>NZ_CAXUTI020000001.1:0-1890000 GCF_964254355.1 Acidovorax sp. LjRoot74
CTGTGGCAAGCCTGCGTAGAACAACTGGCGCAAGACCTGCCCGAACAACAATTCAACACCTGGATCAAGCCTCTGGTCGCCCAGGTGGCTGAGGACTTTTCCAAGGTCACCCTGCTGGTGGCCAACCGCTTCAAGCTGGACTGGATCCGCGCCCAGTACGCAGGCCGCATCGCCTCCCTGCTCGAAGGCCTGTACGGCCAGCCGGTCTCTCTGGAGTTAGCGCTCGCTCAGCGGGAATCCGTTACCCGTACTTATGTGCGCCCTGCATCGCCCGAGCCCTCCAGCGCCCCGGCACCGGCAGAATCCCCGGCCGCCAGCATCGACGAGGCCCCGGCCGGTGCCTTCCGCAACCGGCTGAACGCAGCCCTCACCTTCGAGACGCTGGTGGAAGGCACGGCCAACCGCATGGCACGCTCGGCCGCCATGCACGTGGCAGGCATGCCCGGCCACCTGTACAACCCGTTGTTCATCTACGGCGGCGTCGGCCTGGGCAAGACCCACCTGATGCACGCTGTGGGTAACCGCCTGCTGCAGGACAAGCCCGACGCCAAAGTTCTCTACATCCACGCCGAGCAGTTCGTGTCGGATGTGGTTAAGGCGTACCAGCGTCGCACCTTCGACGAGTTCAAGGAACGCTACCACTCGCTCGATCTGCTGCTCATCGACGATGTGCAGTTCTTTGCCAACAAGGACCGCACGCAGGAAGAATTCTTCAATGCGTTCGAGGCTTTGCTGACCAAGAAGAGCCACATCGTGATGACGTCGGACACCTACCCCAAGGGCCTGACCAACATCCACGACCGCCTGGTGTCGCGCTTCGATTCGGGCCTGACGGTGGCGCTGGAACCGCCCGAGCTGGAAATGCGCGTGGCCATCCTGATCAACAAGGCGCGCGTGGAAGGCACCGAGATGCCCGAGGAAGTGGCCTTCTTCGTCGCGAAAAACGTGCGCTCCAACGTGCGCGAGCTGGAAGGCGCGCTGCGCAAGATCCTCGCGTACTCGCGCTTCAACCAGAAAGAGATCTCCATTCAGCTCGCCCGCGAGGCGCTGCGCGATCTGCTGTCGATCCAGAACCGGCAAATTTCTGTGGAAAACATCCAGAAGACGGTGGCCGACTATTACAAGATCAAGGTCGCCGACATGTACAGCAAGAAGCGCCCGGCGAGCATTGCCCGCCCGCGCCAGATTGCGATGTACCTGGCCAAGGAGTTGACGCAAAAAAGCCTTCCTGAAATCGGAGAATTGTTCGGAGGGCGCGACCACACCACCGTTTTGCATGCCGTTCGCAAGATTTCGGGCGAACGCCAACAGCTGACCGAGTTGAACCAGCAGTTACACGTGCTGGAGCAGACCCTGAAAGGCTGAAACCCCGTGCGCTCCGGTAAGCCCGCTTCTGTAAGAACTTGTTCGTCGCTCCCGCGAGGGAACAAACACGTTCTTACAGGGCAAAATGGCGGATTGGGCAGCAGGGGGGGCACCACCCGTGCCGCTGCCAATGCACCGGTTTAGAAAATCCACAAGAGGTTGAAGACATGATCGTCCTGAAGGCAACACAAGACAAGGTTCTCGCGGTTCTGCAGTCCGTGGCTGGCATCGTCGAGCGCCGCCACACGCTGCCCATCCTGGCCAATGTGCTGATCCGCAAGACGGGCAATGCCCTGCAGCTGACGACCAGCGACCTCGAAATCCAGATCCGCACCACCGCCGAGCTGGGCGGCGACACCGGCGACTTCACCACCACCGTGGGCGCACGCAAGCTCATCGACATCCTGCGCACCATGCCCGGCGACCAGACCGTGAGCCTGGAATCGCAGCAGTCCAAGCTGATGCTCAAGGGTGGCAAGAGCCGCTTCACCCTGCAGAGCCTGCCCGCCGAAGACTTCCCGCTGGTGCAAGAATCCGCCGCCTTCGGCCCCGTGTTCGCCGTGCCACAAAAGACGCTGAAGGACCTCCTCGGCCAGGTGTCGTTTGCGATGGCGGTACAGGACATCCGCTACTACCTCAACGGCATCCTCTTCGTGGCCGAGGGCAAGACTCTCAGCCTGGTGGCCACCGACGGCCACCGCCTGGCGTTTGCCAGCGCCACGCTGGATGTCGAAGTGCCCAAGCAGGAAGTCATCCTGCCGCGCAAGACCGTGATCGAGCTGCAGCGCCTGTTGAGTGATGCAGGCGGCGAGAACCAGCCCCACATCGAGATGCAGTTCGCCAACAACCAGGCGAAGTTCACCTTCGGCGGCATGGAGTTCGTCACCAAGCTGGTCGAGGGCAAGTTCCCCGACTACAACCGCGTGATCCCCAAGAACCACAAGAACAGCATCACCCTGGGCCGCGCGCCCCTGCTGGCCAGCCTGCAGCGCACGGCCATCATGACCAGCGACAAGTTCAAGGGCGTGCGCCTGAACCTGGAGCCCGGCACCCTGCGCGTCGCGTCGAACAACGCCGAGCAGGAAGAGGCCGTGGACGAGCTCGACATTGACTACGGTGGCGACACCATCGAGATCGGCTTCAACGTGACCTACCTCATCGACGCCCTGGCCAACATGGGCCAGGACATGGTGAAGGTGGAACTGTCGGACGGCAACAGCTCTGCGCTGATGACCATCCCCGACAACGACAGCTTCAAGTATGTGGTGATGCCCATGCGCATCTGAGGCGGCCCCTCCCACCTGCCACACAGCCACGCAGCTGCACCCCGTTTACTATCGTATTGATAGCTACTAGCGCTTACTGGGTAGGCGGTAGAGCCCAATTTGACCATTGAAACTATTGGAAACCCACCGGTTTCCACGGACCCCAAGGCCCACCATGACCGCTGACAACAACCTGCCCGAGCAAGAACCTACCGGCACGGGTGAGCCTGTTCCCAACAAGATCGACACCAACCAGGCCGGGGCGAGCGAGAGCTACGGCGAAGGCTCCATCACCATCCTCGAAGGCCTGGAGGCCGTGCGCAAGCGCCCCGGCATGTACATCGGCGACACGAGCGACGGCACAGGCCTGCACCACCTGGTGTTCGAGGTGGTGGACAACTCCATCGACGAAGCCCTGGCCGGCCACTGCGACGACATCGTCGTCACCATCCACACCGACAACTCCATCAGCGTCACCGACAACGGCCGCGGCATCCCCACCGGCGTGAAGATGGACGACAAGCACGAGCCCAAGCGCAGCGCCGCCGAAATCGCGCTGACCGAACTGCACGCAGGCGGCAAGTTCAACCAGAACAGCTACAAGGTGTCGGGCGGCCTGCACGGGGTGGGCGTGAGTTGCGTGAACGCGCTCTCCAAATGGCTGCGCCTGACCGTGCGCCGCGAAGGCAAGGTGCACCAGATCGAGTTTGCGCGCGGCTTTGTGCAGGACCGTTTGCTCGACAAAGTCGATGGCTTTGAAGTCAGCCCCATGAAGGTGACCGGCGAGACCGAAAAGCGCGGCACCGAAGTGCACTTTTTGCCCGACACCGAGATCTTCAAAGAGAACTACGACTTCCACTACGAGATCCTGGCCAAACGCCTGCGCGAACTGTCCTTCCTGAACAACGGCGTGCGCATTCGTTTGAAGGACGAGCGCAGCGGCAAGGAAGACGACTTCTCGGGTGCTGGCGGCGTACGCGGCTTTGTCGAGTTCATCAACAAGGGCAAGACCGTGCTGCACCCTACGTCGTTCTACGCCGCAGGCGAGCGCCCGGCCGAAAGCTACGGCGGCATCCCCGGCACACACATCGGGGTGGAAGTGGCCATGCAGTGGAACAGCGCATACACCGAGCAAGTCCTCTGCTTCACCAACAACATCCCCCAGCGTGACGGCGGCACCCACCTGACTGGCCTGCGCGCCGCGATGACCCGCGTCATCAACAAGTACATCGAAGAAAACGAGCTGGCCAAGAAGGCCAAGGTCGAAGTCACTGGCGACGACATGCGCGAAGGCCTGTGCTGCGTGCTGAGCGTGAAGGTGCCCGAGCCCAAGTTCAGCAGCCAGACCAAGGACAAGCTGGTGTCGAGCGAAGTGCGCGCTCCTGTGGAAGACATCGTGGGCAAGCTGCTCACCGACTACCTGCAGGAAAAGCCCGCCGACGCCAAGATCATCTGCGGCAAGATCGTGGAAGCCGCCCGCGCCCGCGAAGCCGCCCGCAAGGCCCGTGAAATGACCCGCCGCAAGGGCGTGCTCGACGGTATGGGCCTGCCCGGCAAGCTGGCCGACTGCCAGGAAAAAGACCCCGCCATGTGCGAGATCTACATCGTCGAGGGCGACTCCGCCGGTGGCTCCGCCAAGCAGGGCCGCGACCGCAAGTTCCAGGCCATCCTGCCCCTGCGCGGCAAGATTCTGAACGTGGAAAAGGCCCGCTACGAAAAGCTGCTCACCAGCAACGAAATCCTCACGCTGATCACCGCCCTGGGCACTGGCATCGGCAAGGCTGGCGGCACGACGGGTGGTGACGACTTCGACGTGGCCAAGCTGCGCTACCACCGCATCATCATCATGACCGACGCCGACGTGGACGGCGCCCACATCCGCACGCTGCTGCTGACCTTCTTCTACCGCCAGATGCCCGAGCTGGTCGAGCGCGGCCACATCTACATCGCGCAGCCACCGCTGTACAAGGTCAAGGCCGGCAAGGAAGAGCTGTACCTGAAGGACGGCCCCGCGCTCGACGGCTTCTTGCTGCGCATTGCGCTGAACCATGCCAGCGTGAGCACCGGCGGCGCCAACCCGCAGGTGCTGGCAGGCGACACCCTGGCCGAACTGGCGCGCAAGCACCAGGTGGCTGAAAGCGTGATTGCGCGCCTGTCCAACTTCATGGACCAGGAGGCCCTGCGCGCCGTGGCCGACGGCGTGGCCCTGAAGCTCGACACCGTGGCCGAAGCCGAAGCCAGCGCAGTCGCCTTGCAGGCCAAACTGCGCGAGCTGAACACCACCGGCACCCCCGCCGAAGTGGCCGGCGAGTTCGACGCCCGCACCGACAAACCCATCCTGCGCATCAGCCGCCGCCACCATGGCAACGTCAAGAGCAGCGTCATCACGCAAGACTTCGTGCACGGCGCCGACTACGCCGCCCTGGCCGAAGCCGCTGAAACCTTCCGTGGCCTGCTCAGCGAAGGCGCCAAGGCCCTGCGCGGCGAAGGCGACAAGCAGAAGGAAGAAAAAGTGGGCGACTTCCGCCAAGCCATGAAGTGGCTGATCAGCGAAGCCGAACGCACCACCGCCCGCCAACGCTACAAGGGCCTGGGCGAAATGAACCCCGAGCAACTGTGGGAAACGACGATGGACCCCAACGTGCGCCGCCTGCTGCGTGTGCAGATCGACGACGCGATCGAAGCGGATCGCGTGTTCACGATGCTGATGGGGGATGAGGTGGAGCCGCGCCGCGACTTTATTGAGACGAATGCGCTTCGGGCGGGGAATATTGACGTCTGATAGATTGCTCCGTGGCACCGCAAGAAAACGCTCCCAAGGGAGCGTTTTCTTTTGACATGCCAGAGGAACTTGGATGAAGCTGGCGTTCCACTAAGCACCACCATTGCATGCTTTAACAATCCCACCCCATGCGCTCCCCCATCGCCATCGTTGACGTAGACCGCCTGGACACCTGGACCCGCTACCGTGCAGGCCTGTGCGACACCTGTGCGGCCAACTGCTGCACGATGCCGCTGGAGGTGCAGCTGTCGGACTTGGTGCGGCTTGAACTGGTGGACCCGTTCGAGGCGGAGCATGAGGAAATCCGCCACATTGCCAAGCGGCTGCAGAAGGCACGGCTGATTGACCACTTCAACCACAAGAACGCGATCTTCACGATGGCGCGGCGGGCGAGTGGGGACTGCAACTTTCTCGACCCCAAGACGCGGCTGTGCACGGTGTATGACAAGCGGCCCGAGACCTGCCGCCTGCACCCGCAGAAGAAGAGCCCCAAGCCGGGTTACTGCGCCTATGGGGCGCGGGATCTGCAGCGGCGGGGCTGATGACAGACAAGCGCTGAGGTGGCTCGCATCTCTAATCTGCGCGAGTCCACCGCCGTCTGAAACTGCGCCCCGCACGCTCACGCCATGTCGCGCAGCTCACGGCGCAGGATTTTGCCGACGCTGGACTTGGGCAGGGCCTCCACAAACACGATCTGCCGGGGCACCTTGTAGGCAGTGAGCGATGCACGGCAGTGGGCGGCAATGTGGTCTGCATCCACCGGTGGCACAGTGCCCGCCGCGCGCACCACATACAGCCGCAGTGCCTCGCCCGTTTTCTCGTCCGGCACGCCGATGCAGGCGCATTCCAGTACGCCGGGGCAGGCGGTGGCCACGGCTTCGACTTCGTTGGGAAAGACGTTGAAGCCCGAGACGATGACCATGTCCTTCTTGCGATCCACGATCTTGAGGAAGCCGCGCTCGTCCAGCTGGCCGATGTCGCCGGTTCGGAAGTAGCCGTCGGGTGTGAAGGCGGCTGCGTTGGCCTCGGGCTGCTGCCAGTAGCCGCCCATGACCTGGGGGCCTTTGACGCAGACCTCGCCGGACTGGCCCAGGGGGGCGGAGTGGCCCTGGTCGTCCAGTAGCCGCACGTCGGTCGAGGGCAGGGGCAGGCCGGTGCTGCCGCTGAAAGCGGTGACCGATGCGGGGTTGAAGGCCACCACGGGGCTGGTCTCGCTCAGGCCGTAGCCTTCGCGGATGAACTGGCCGGTGATGGCCTGCCAGCGGGCGGAGACCGAGGGCAGGATGGCGGCACCACCGCCGCCCGCCAGCCGCAGGTTGGAGAAGTCCACGCCTTGCGTGCCAGGGTGCGCTGCCAGCCCAGCGTACAGCGTGTTGACGCCCATGAAGACGCTGGGACGCGCAGCCTTCAACACGTCGATCAACCCGTCCAGGTCGCGCGGGTTGGGCACCAGCCAGTTGCGTGCACCCACCGCAAAGTAGCTGATCAGGTTCACCATCAGCGCGAAGATGTGATACAGCGGAATGGCGGTGACGATGACCTCCTGCGCGGGGCGAAGGGCATCGGGTACGAAGGCCTTGAACTGCTCCACATTGGCCACCAGGTTGCGGTGCGTGAGCATGGCCCCTTTGGACAGGCCCGTGGTGCCCCCGGTGTACTGCAGGAACAGCAAGTCGCCCCCCTCCAGCACGGGTGGGGCAAAGGGCAGGGTGGCGCCTTCGGCCAGGGCGCGCGCGAACGAGGTGGTGGTGTGCAGGTGGGCATCGACCGGCGGGTCTGCCAGGTCGGCCGCTGTGCCGTCGCCGGGTGCCACGGTGATGATGCTGTGCAGTTCCACCCGGTCCTGGATGGCGGCCAGGGTGGCGGTAGACCCGGCATAGATCACCATCACCCGCGCCCCTGCGTCCAGAAGCTGGTGCTCCAGTTCGCGCGGGGTGTAGAGCGGATTGACGTTGACCTGCACACAGCCTGCGCGCGCAATGCCCAGCATGGCGATGGGGAAGGCCATCAGGTTGGGGCACATCACGGCAATGCGGTCGCCCTTGCGCACGCGCAGTACGTTCTGCAGGTAGGCCGCAAACGCGCGGGATTGCTGGTCCACATGCGCATAGGTCAGCGTCTGCCCCAGGCAGGTGAATGCAGGCCGGCGCGCGTAGCGCTGCATGGCGGCACACAGCAGGTGCACGACGCTGGGGTGGCTGTCGGGGTCGATGTGGGCGGGGATGGTGCCGTAGCTGGTCAGCCAGGGTTGGGGGGACATGGTGCAAAGGTCCTCATGGGATGAAGTGGGGGCTGGGCATTGGGTCGGCCACAAGGGCCGCAATGGCCCAGCCCAGGGTTGTGCGCAAGGCTCAGCGCACAGCCTTGGCCAGTGCGGCAAAGGCCTGCCGATCCAGCGTGTGGGTGAAGGCGGTGTTGGGCACGGGGTGGGTCGAGAGCTTCACCACCACCAGCTCGGCCGCCGGGTTGATGTGGATGTGCTGGCCCATCAGGCCCTTGGCTTCAAAGGTGCCATCGGCATCGTGCGGTATCCACCACTGGTTGTGGTACGAGTAGCCCGCGCGCATGGCCGTGCCCGGGGCCTTGCTGAACTTGGCTGGGTCGGCGCCCTTGCGCAGCTCGGCAATGGTGGCGGGCGAGACGATCTGTTGGCCGTTAAAGCGGCCGTTGGATCGCAGCATTTCGCCCAGGCGGCCCAGGTCGCGCAGGGTGGCGTTCACGCCCACGCTGGTGACCTGGCCGCCGTTGGCGTCGGCAAATACGTACGCATCCTCCTGCGTGCCGAGCTTGGACCAGATGCGTTCGGACAACAGCGTGGCGTAACTCTTACCCGTCACGCGCTGCAGCAGCCAGCCCAGCACTTCCGTGTCCACCGACTTGTAGGCAAACGCGGTGCCGTGCTCGCCGTCCTTTTGCACAGTGGGCAGGTGCTCGGCCATGCTCTTGGCGCCGTTGCTGCCGGGGCGCGCAGGCTGCAGGCCCGCAGCGGCCAGGTACTGAAAGACACCGGAGGTCGGGTCCGCAAAGTCTTCGGCGTATTTGACGCCGGTGGTCATGTCCAGGGTCTGCTGCACGGTGGCATCGGCCCAGGCGCTGGTGGCCAGCTCGGGCAGGTAGCGGGGGATGAGCGCGTTGGCATCAATCGCACCTTCCTGGATCAGCTCGGTCACCAACAGGCCTACCAGCGACTTGCTCATGGACCACAGCACATGGGGCTGCTGCGGCTGCATGCCGATGTGATGGCGCTCGTACACCACACGGCCCCGGTGCAGCACCAGCAGGCCGTCGGTGTAGGTGGCCTTCTGCCAGTCGGCCAGCGTGGTGGGCGCGCCCTTGTCGTCTGCAAACGCCAGGGTGTCGGGCAAGGCGCGCGGCGCGGCGGGCAGTGCGCTGGGCGCTGCTGCACCCCGCCAGATGGTGGCAGTGGGCCCCAGTTCGCGCAGGTGCTGCGCGGCCCAGCGCACATTGGGATATTTGAGGATGTTGGCCAGCCGCACGATCTTGTCGGGCGGCGGGGGGAAGCCTTGCATCAGCTGCAGGGTCACGGGGTTGGTCGCGTCCGGCGGTGGCAGCTGCGGGGCCTGGGCCTGGCTGGCGGGTGCTACGCCCAGCAGGGTGCAGGCCAGGCCGATGGCGGTGAACGAGTGAGTCAGGTGGTGATGAAAGTGGCGCATGGTGAAAAGACCTCGGTCAATGGATGTCGAATAAGGGAAGAACAAGAAAAAGAAACGGAATCGGTCGGGCAGATCAGCCCCGCGCGGCCAGCAGCGTGCGAATCACGCCCTCGGTGCGCTCGTACTCGCCTTCGCCAAAGTGCTTGTAGCGAATGCGGCCCTGCGCATCGATGAGGTAGGCGGCGGGCCAGTACTGGTTGTTATAGGCCTTCCAGGTGCCGTAGCGGTTGTCCTGCGCCACGGGGTGCTTCACGCCATAGCGGCGCATGGCCGCCTCGACGTTGCTGGCCGAGCGCTCAAACGGAAACTCGGGCGTGTGCACGCCCACCACCGTGAGGCCCTGGGGCGTGTACCGCTCGGCCCAGCGGTTCACATGGGGCAGGGTGCGGATGCAGTTGATGCAGGCATAGGTCCAGAAGTCCACCAGCACCACGCGGCCGCGCAGCTGCGCCAGGCTCAACGGTTCGGAGTTGAGCCAGCGCTCGATGCCGGTGAACTCGGGCGCGGCGCCAAAGTCCGGCAGCGCTGCGGCCGGACTGACGGGGCCTGCGGCATGGGCAAGCACGGGTGCTGCCACGGCAGCAGCCATGGAAGCCAGAAATGCGCGGCGCACAGAGAAGAGTGGTGAAGAGGGGTGCGATGTCATGGTGAAAGCTCCTTGAAATCGGTGATGGGGGTGATGGGTTACAGGCCGCCCCAGCCCGAGGGATAGAACTGCGTGAGCCAGGCCGTGATCTGTCCATCCACCTCCCACAACATAGCCAGCGCGACGGCAATGACCACCACGCCAAACACCTGCTGCACGCGGTGTGCGTGGCGTGCCATGCGGCGCACATGGGTGGCTGCAGCCTGGCCGCCGTAAGCAATGACCAGCATGGGCAGCGCGGCGCCGGTGGAATACGCGAGCAGCAGCACGGCAGTGCCCACGCCCGCAGGCTCGGTGGCGATGAGGGTGAGGATGGAGGCGAGCACGGGCCCGGCACAGGGCGTCCAGACCGCGCCCAGGCTCAGGCCCAGCAGCAGGCCCCCCCAGTTGCCACCCCCGCTGCCCATGCCCAGGCTGGCCATGTGGCTGAGCACACCGCCCGCATGTTGACTGAGCCACTGGAACGGCCGGGGCCACACCGTGAGCACGCCAAACACCAGCAGCATCACGGCGGCAAACCGGCGCAGGCCTTCTTGCGACACACCGAGCACCTGCGTGAAGCTGCTGAACAGCAGCGCCACCGCCGCAAACGACAGCGCAAACCCCAGCGCAATGAACAGCGGGCGTGTGCGCTGCGCTGCACCGCTGCCGCCGCTCACCGAGGCCCCCAGCACCACCGGCAACATGGGCAACACGCAGGGCGCGCCCACGGTGAGCATGCCGGCGGCCACGGCCAGCCAGGGCGAGGTGGTCGCCATCGTCATTGCGCGCTCCCGTGCTCGGCTGCTGGGCGGCGCCACACCTGCGTCTTGCCAAACAACGGGATGCCCACGTAGGCACGCACCAGCAGTTGCTCGGGCTCGGCCGGGGTGAGGTGGGCGCGGTAGGTCTTGGCGTTTTCGCGGTTGTAGATCTCGCCCTGGTACTCGCTGTTGCCGCCATCCGCCAGGCGCAGGCCGGACAACAAAATCATGCCCAGCGCGGGCCGCGCGTCGGCAGCGGCCATGTCGGTGCCCGGCGCGCTCATGGAGCGGTTGGCCAGCACACGCACCACCTTGCCGCACAGGGTGTTGCCCCCGCCCGGGTTGCAGGGGGCGATGTTCACCTCCAGGTTGCCGCTTTCGGTGATCCAGCGGCCCAGCGGGGCCTTGGGTGGGGATGCGGGTTGGGCGGCAGCGGCGGGCGGCGCCTTGGCGGCCTCTTGCGCGCTGGCTGCGTGCGCCAGGCCCAGTGCCAACAAAGCGGCCACGGCGATGGGGAATTTCATGGCAAGGTCCTCGTGAAGTTCAGGAAGACGCCATTGAAGCCAGCGCAGGTATCGGCGATTTGTCTGGCCAGGGCTGTTTGGTATGCGCACTTGTCGATGCACGGTGCAGACAAGTTCAGATACATACGGGCCCGAAGTCGCCCCACCGCGCGCCTGCCAAAGCCCGGACAATGGCCGCCATGACGACGCCCCCGCCCGACCACATCCTGATCGTCGATGACGACGCCGGTATCCGCGAGCTGGCCGCCGAATACCTGCAGCGCCAGGGCCTGCAGGTGAGCGTGGCCGCCGACGGGCGGCAGATGCGCGAGGTACTGGCCACGCAGCGCATCGACCTGCTGGTGCTGGACCTGATGCTGCCCGGCACCGACGGCATCGCACTGTGCCGTGAGCTGCATAGCCCGGGCGCGCCGCCGCTGCCCATCATCATGCTCACCGCGCGCAGCGACGAGGCCGACCGCATCCTGGGCCTGGAGCTGGGTGCGGACGACTACCTGACCAAACCCTTCGCCGCGCGCGAGCTGCTGGCGCGCATCCACGCCGTGCTGCGGCGCACGCGCATGCTGCCGCCCAACCTGGCCGTGGCGGAGCCTGCGCGCCACCTTGCGTTTGGCGACTGGCGGCTGGACACCACGGCGCGCCATCTGCTCGATGCCACGGGCGCGGTGGTGGCGCTGTCGGGCGCCGAATACCGGCTGCTGCGTGTGCTGCTGGACCACCCGCAGCGCATCCTCACGCGCGACCAGCTGCTGCAGCTCACGCAGGGGCGCGATGCCGATGTGTTCGACCGCTCCATCGACCTGCTGGTGAGCCGCGTGCGCCAGCGGCTGGGCGATGGTGCGCGCGGCTCGCGCTACATCAAGACGGTGCGCAACGAGGGCTATGTGTTCTGCGCCGATGTGCAACCTGCGGCAGCACCCGCAGGAGCTGCGCCATGACGCTGCGCTGGTGGCCGCGCTCGCTGTTCGGGCGCATCCTGCTGGTGCTGGCGCTGGGCCTGGCGCTGGCGCATGCGCTGACGTTTGTGCTCGCGTTCGCCGAACGCAGCATGACCATGCGGCGGGCCATGGTGTCGTATTTCGCCAGCGACGTGGCCAGCTCGGTTGCCATGCTGGAGCGCCTGCCCGCCTCCGAGCGCGCGCAGTGGGTGGACCGGCTGGCGCGCCGCAACTACCGCTTTGCGCTGGCCGAACCGCTGGACGCCCCCGCAGACCCGTCCCAACTCGCACGCCTGGTCGCCAGCGCTGTGGCAGCCACACTGCCTGCCGACCGGGCCGTGCAGGTGATCGACCCCCGCGTGCCGGGCACCGAGCTGCGGCTGCAGCTGCGTCTGGCCGACGGCACACCCCTGGCCGTGGACATGGACGAGCCCCGGCTGCAGATCTCGCCCTGGGTGCTGGGCGCACTGGCGCTGCAGCTGGCGCTGCTGGTGGGCCTGTGCGCCTGGGCCGTGCGCGCGGCCACGCGGCCCCTGCGAACGCTGGCCGATGCGGCCGATGCGCTGGGGGCCGACCGCCCCGCCGTGCCCTTGGCCGAAGACGGCCCGCGCGAGGTGCAACGCGCCGCCGTTGCCTTCAACCATATGCAGCAGCGCATCCAGACGCACCTGCAGGAACGCATGCAGATCCTGGCCGCTGTCTCGCACGACCTGCAAACGCCCATCACCCGGCTGCGCCTGCGCGCTGATCTGCTGGACGACACCACGCTGCGCGACAAGCTGCACGCCGACCTGGCCGAGATGCAGTCGCTGGTGGAAGAGGGCATTGCCTACGCGCGCTCATCGCAGGCCGTGCGCGAGCCCCCGCAGCGCGTGAACCTGCGCGCGCTGGTGGAAAGCATCGCGCGCGACTACGCCGATGCGGGCCTGCCAGTGCAAGTGCTGCAGGCGGTGGATGTGACCTGCGACACCCGCCCCCAGGCCCTGCGCCGCCTGCTGTGCAACCTGGTGGACAACGCGCTCAAGTTTGCGGGTGCTGCCGAGCTGACGCTGGAGACGGAGAGGCCGGGCCAGTGGCTGGTGCGCGTGCTGGATCGCGGGCCCGGCATCCCCCAGGCCGACCTCGCCACCGTACTGCAGCCCTATGTGCGGCTCGAAGATTCGCGCAATCGGGGCACCGGTGGCACGGGACTGGGCCTGGCCATTGCCAGCGAACTGGCCAAGGCCCTGGGAGGCCGCCTGGTGCTGGGGCCGCGGCCGGATGGCGCGCAAGGGCTGGAGGCGCGGGTGGAGCTGCCGGAGGCGCTCCCCGCGTAGGCGTACGCGCAAGCGCCGCTGTACAGTGGCCGCTCCGTGGACTCTCAAAGGACACCGCCGTGGACACCTCTGCCCGCACCCGCCAGAGCGAGATCAGCGCAAGCCATCGGCACATCCGCGTCGGCATCGGAGGCTGGACCTTCGAGCCCTGGCGCGGCAACTTCTACCCTGCGGGCCTGGCCCAGAGCAAAGAGCTGCAGTACGCCAGCCGACAGCTGACTGCCATTGAGGTCAACGGCACCTACTACAGCACCTTCAAGCCACCCACCTTTGCCAAGTGGCGTGATGAAACTCCCGAAGGCTTTGTGTTCTCACTCAAGGCGAACCGCTTTGCGACCCACCGCCGTGTGCTGGCAGACGCGGGCGATTCGATCGCGCGGTTTGTCGACAGTGGGATCTCGGAACTGAAGCACAAGCTCGGGCCCATCGTGTGGCAGTTCGCGCCCACCAAGGCGTTTGATCCGGGCGACTTCGAGGCCTTTCTGGCCCTGTTGCCACGGCAGGTGGACGGCCTGCGGCTGCGCCACGCGCTGGACGTGCGCCACCCGAGTTTTGCGACGCCAGCGTTTGTGGCGCTGGCGCGCCGGTATGGCTGCGTGCCTGTGTGCACCGACTCCGACCAATTTCCGGCCATCGCGGATGCAGAGGCCGACTTTGCCTACCTGCGGCTGATGCGTGGCCAGAGCGACGTGCCCACGGGCTACACCCAGGATGCGATTGCGCAGTGGGCGCAAGGCGTGCGCACCTGGGCCAGCGGCGCGCGGCCACGCGATGTGTTTGTGTACTTCATCAACGGTGCCAAGGAGCGGGCGCCTGCTGGGGCAATGGAGTTGCTGCGGCAGCTGGGCGCTACACCGTCTCGCGCTGTGTGAAGCGCTGCGGCGCCTCGCCACCATCGGGCACGTTGCCCACCACCACGCGGTCCACACGCGCATGCTCCGGCCCCTGGTGCGCCCAGTCGATGAGCGCCAGCACGGCGGGTTCCGGGCCCCAGGCGCAGGCCTCCACGCGGCCATCCTCGCGGTTGCGCACCCAACCCGTCACGCCCAGGCGTTCCGCGGCCTGCACCATGGACCAGCGGTAGCCCACGCCCTGCACATGGCCGGTGATCAACAGATGGCGGGTGACGGTGGAATGGAGTTCTGCGTTCATGGCGGCACTGTAACGCGTGCCTTGTGCAGTGCACGCGCCAGCGGCACACTGCCCACAACACGACGCGCCATGTCCACCACAACCCCCAAGGCCCTGCCCACCATCGACCCCCAGCGCTGCACCGGCTGCGGCTGGTGTGTGGCGGTGTGCCCGCCGCATGTGCTGTCGCTGCAGGTGTTGGGCACGGGGCCCTGGGGCCCCAAGTGCTCCACCCTGCACGACGCGCCGGGCTGCACCGGGTGTGCACTGTGTGCGGTGCGCTGCCCGTTCGATGCGATCCGCATGGTGCGTGTAGGGGCTGCTGGTAAAGCCATGCACGACGGCCCGACTGAGGCGGGTTAACGGGTACGGGCTCGAATCCAGGGCAATCCCTTTTTCAGGTCATACAGCTGCAGCGCCTCATTCACACTCGCCGCCGCCTTCCAGGGCATGGGCATGGTGCGTACAGAGGCGAGAGCAGCGCGCGCCAGCCAAGCACCAAGCCCTTCTTACTTCACCGCATGCGATGCCAGACGCTCGTCGATGGTGACGGGCGCAGCGGCACCTGCCGCAGGATGGATCGGTTGCGCCATCGCGCGCTCCAGGTGGTCCAGCCGCAGGCGACTTTGGGGATGCGCGTCCGCAAACTGCAGATCGCTGTCACCCAATGCGTTCAGCTGCACCAGTGCAGACACGAGACCGAACGGGTCCAGCCCGGCACGCGCAGCCAGCACCACGGCCTCGCGGTCGGCAGCGTGCTCGGCCTCAGCGCCCAGACCCAGTGTGTGGGTATGGCGGGCCAGTGCCGTGAGGCTGGGAGACACCTTGCCGCTGCGTGCCGCGCTGTGCATGGCGCGCAGGTGGTGCCTGGATGCGACGTGGGCAATCTCATGCGCCAGGATGCCGGCCAGCTCGGCCTCGTCTGCGCAACGGTCCACCAGGCCACGGGTCAGAAACACGTAGCCTCCAGGGGTGCTGTAGGCGTTGAAGTCCGATTCATCCACCACCACGAAGGTCCATGGAAGTTGTGGGCGGCTCGACTGCAGACTGACCCAGCGGCCCAGAAGATTGACGTAACGCTGCATCTCCGGCGCAGGGTCCAGCGGCTTGCCTTGCAGCAATAGCGCAGCCATCTGGCGGCCCAGTTCGATCTCTTGCGCCTCAGTCAGGCTGTCCGCAGACTGCAGCAAGGCATTCATCGCACTGTGGGTATCTGCTGCGGCCGGAGCAGCTGCCGAGGCCATGCTGGAGGCTGCTTCTGCCGCGGCGGCGAAATGCGTCACAGGCAACGCATCTACCCGGCGTGGCTGCAATGCCGCCGCAGCAGCAAAGGTGCGCGCCTCATTGGCCGTCACGCGCATGCGGTCCGCCTGGCCCATGCCCTGACTTTGCGGCGCACCACGTCCGCTTGCACCCACAGACTGCGACACATTGCCTTCGCCCAGACCGCGGATCCCCACGGTGGACGTGGACACAGCGGTAGAGCCAACCCCACCCAACGGGTTACCCACTGCGCGCAATGCGCTGGCTGCGGCGTTGTCACGCGCTGGCGTGCCGATGTCGAACATGTGGATCCAGCCCGTGGCTCCAGACTCGGCACGGACCTGTACCCAGGCCCCCTGGCGCTGTGCGGTGCGCGTGACCTTGGCACTTGCAGCCAGGTCTGCCAACGCGCTACTGGTGTCCCCCGGTGCGGCGCGCAGCTGCGTCGCACGCTTGATCATTGCTTCTTCTTGGGCCTGGGCCATGCCCAAAAAACCAAGAAGCACCAGGCTGCCGGTGAATGCACGGCTGCCGCTGCGTAAGTCCACCATTTTTTCTCCCTCTCTTGGATGCTTCACACGGATGCGATGTCCGCGCACAACTTTCTGCGGCGCGCATTGTTATGGATTTCGGCAGGCCGGGCAAACCATGGACGCAGAAGGACGTGACTATTCACTGCGGCACGAAGCGGCCACAAGAAAAACAGCAGCTGGGCATGACAAAGTTCACACATCGTTACCTTGGTTGCATTCAAGGTGTCAACGCCAGCATTGGCTTTATGTACATTTCGCTCGCCTGCTGTAAGGGACAGCTTGTACGACCCACTTCAAATAAGACTTTTACCAATGAATCGCCGCGACCTGATCACTCTTGCAACACTCGCCTCCGGCATCAGCGCCGTTTCTCCCGTGTGGGCCCAGTTCAACTTTGGCAAAGCGCTGGAGGCCGGGCAGGACCTGGTGAAAGCCGAGTCCATCACCGACGAAGAACTCAACAAGTACTTTGACCAGGTGACTGTGCAGATGGACAGCCAAAGCTCCGTGGCCCCCGGCAGCAACGCCTATGCCAAACGCCTGACCAAGATGGTGACGGGTCTGCAGACTTACGATGGATTGCGGTTGAACTTCAAGGTCTATGTCACACCGCAGATCAATGCGTTTGCCATGGCCAACGGCACCATCCGCGTGTACTCGGGGCTGATGGACGCTTTCACCGACGATGAGGTTCGCTATGTCATCGGTCACGAAATCGGTCACGTCAAGAGCGGTCACTCCAAAGCACGCATGCAGGCGGCACTGCGCACCAGCGCACTGCGCAAGGGTGTGGAGTCGAGCAACACGCGCGCAGGCGCTCTGGCCAGCACAGAGCTGGGCAATCTGTTCGAGAAAGTGATCAATGCCCAGCACTCCCAATCCAATGAGCGCGAGGCAGATGACTATGCGCTGAAGTTCATGAAGGCGCGAAAATACAACCCGCAGGCCTGCGTGACTGCACTGGAAAAGCTGGCTTCTTTGTCCGGCGATAACTCCAGCAGCTTCCTGTCCACCCACCCGGCACCGAAGGACCGCGCCAGCCGCCTGCGGGAACAATTGGCCTGACAAACCGCCTGGGTTACACTGCGCGCTTCATGTCGTATACCACCGTCCCCTCCACCGCACAAGCCGCTGCCTTCCAAGGCATGGGCATGATGCTGTGCGCGTTCACGCGGGCACTGGGTGCACGAATGATTACCACCATTACCGCCGCGGCCACCTGAGCACGCGCAGGTGGCCGTTTCGGCAGCCACCTGGTGATCGCTCTCTTCTCCCCCAAGACGAATGCACGAAACCCAGCTCTGGCAGCTGGGTTTTTTTGTTTGTTCGTTAGCCGGAGAAGTCCATGTACCGCGATCCCGTCCAGTCCCTTGAAGCCCCATCGTTGCCGTCGTCCGCCACGGCCATGCGCCCCCTGCGCGTGGGCATGATTGGCATTGGCACCGTGGGCGCAGGCACCTTCCGTGTGCTGGCGCGCAACCAGGCGCTGATTGCAGGCCGTGCGGGTCGGGGCATCAAGATGGTGGTGGTCTGCGCCCGCAGCCTGGCCCGCGCGATGAGCGTGGTGGGCAAGGACGTGGCCCTGACCAATGACCCGATGCAGGTTGCCACACACCCCGACGTGGATGTGCTGGTGGAGGCCGCTGGCGGCACCGGCCCCGCGCGCGACTGGGTGCTGGCCGCCATCCGCGCGGGCAAGCATGTGGTCACGGCCAACAAGGCGCTGCTGGCCGAACATGGCAACGAGATCTTTGCCGCCGCGCGCCAGCACGGCGTGGCCGTGGCGTACGAGGGCGCGGTGGCGGTGAGCATCCCCATCGTCAAGGCGCTGCGCGAAGGCCTCACGGCCAACCGCATTGAGTGGGTGGCGGGCATCATCAACGGCACCACCAACTTCATCCTGAGCAAGATGCGCGACGAGGGCGTGGGCTTTGCCGAAGCACTGGCCCAGGCCCAGACGCTGGGCTATGCCGAGGCAGACCCGACGTTTGACATCGAGGGCCTGGACGCGGCGCACAAGATCTCGCTGCTGGCAGCCAATGCGTTTGGCATGCCCTTGCGTTTTGCCGATGCGCAGGTGGAAGGCATCACCGCACTGCAGGGCCTGGACGTGGCTTGCGCCGAGCAGCTGGGCTATCGCATCAAGCTGCTGGGCGTGGCCAGGCGGCGCAAGGATGGCGAGGTGGACGGCGTGGAACTGCGCGTGCAGCCCGCGCTGGTGCCCGCGACGCACTTGCTGGCGCATGTGAACGGATCGATGAACGCGGTGATGGTCAAGGGCGATGCCTCGGGCGTGACGATGTACTACGGCGCGGGTGCGGGGTCGGAGCAGACTGCCTCGGCCGTGATTGCCGACCTCGTGGATGTGGCGCGGCTGCAGGGCACACACGCTGCGCAGCGTGTGCCGCACCTGGGGTTCCACGCCGACGCGGTCAAAGACAGCCTGGCTGTGCTGCCGCGCGCCGCCGTGCACACGCGCCACTACCTGCGTGTGCCCGTGCACCAGGCCCAGCAGATCGAGGCCGTGGGCGCCTGGCTGGCGGCGCAGCAGGTGCCGGTGCTGCGTGTGGAGCTGGCGTGCGAGAAAACTGCACCTGCGGGCGCGGGCCCGCAGGTGCTGGTGCTGACGGACGCAGTGGCGCAAAGCACCGTGGACCTGGCCGTGCACGCACTGGCCGCACACCCGGCCGTGGCCGGGCCCGTGGCGGCGCTGCGGGTGGAGATGCTGGAAGGGTGAACGGGGTCGCCGCGGTGGGAGAAATATGAACAAAAATGGCCGTTTGCGCGCGTCCATCAAGCGCAAATAGCTACACATTTCATAGCATCATCTCTACACCGCTCAGGCCATCAGTCCGCCCAGCACCAGCGCCGCCATGTCCTCGGCTGCGGGTGTGCCTTCGGCCATGAGGCCCTGCACCACGCCTGCGCGGTCGGTGTCGGTGCGGTTCTGGCTCACCTTCCAGATGCCCTCCCAGCGCTCCACGGCCAGCTCGATGCCCACGATGGCGCGCAGCAGCTTGTCGATGTAGTCGGGCGGGGCATCGTCGATGCGCCAGGGCTCGGGGCGGTGGGCTTCGTGGCGCTCGCTCAGGGTGTGCAGGATGGCGCGCAGGCGCACCGGGTCGTCCACCGCGCTCAGGCGGCCATGCGCATGCACGGTGGCGTAGTTCCAGGTGGGCACCTGCTTGCCGTCAAGCGCCTTGGACGGATACCACGAGGGCGACACATAGGCCTGCGGGCCGTGAAACACCGCCACCGCCGCCTGCGGCAGCAGCGGCCACACGCCGTTGGCACGGGCCACATGGCCGATCAGCGTGCCGTGCGAGCCGCGCGCGGGGTCGAGGTACAGCGGGATGTGGTTGACGTGCAAAGCGCCCTCAAACGCAACCACCAGCGTGGCCAAGGGTTGAGCATGCACCAGTGCGTGCAGAGTGGTGGGGTCGGTGACTTGGAATTGCCGGTTGGGGTTGGCCATGGTCAGGCGCCTTCCACTTCGAGCACGGGCGCGCAGTCGATCTGCGTCTTGACCGAATTGGCCAGAAAACACGATGCGTGCGCGCGGTGGTGCAGGTCGTCCAGCTGCGCAGCACTGGGCGCGTGGGCCGCATCAAAGCATGTGACGGGGCGCAACTGCACGTGGGTGACGACCAGCTGGCCCTCAGCGTTCTTTGCCATGGTGCCCACGGCCGCGTCGGTGTAGCGGTTGAGCCGATAGCCCGCGCGGCTGGCGAAGTCCATGAACCACAGCATGTGGCAGCTCGACAGCGCGGCGACATAGGCTTCTTCCGGGTCCACCGCCGCCGCATCGGAATACGGCAACGGCACCACATGGGGCGACGACGACGCGGCCACGGTGGCCCCGCCATCGAACTGCCAGCTGTGGGCACGGTGGTAGCGCTTGTCCAGAAAATCGTCGGTGCCACGGGTCCAGGTGATGGTGGCGAGGTGCTCGGCCATGGTGGGAGGTCTTTCTACAATGGTTCTTCAGTTTATGGCGATGCAGCCCCATCAAAGGAACCAATTCATGCCAATTGCCAGAGCCAATGCCCCCGGCAGCCACCCCGGCCTGCTGCGCCAGCAGGTGTATGAGCAATTGCGCAGCGCCATCGAGCAGGGCCGGTTGCCTGCAGGCATGCGCCTGCCGCCATCGCGCGAGCAGGCGGGCAGCCTGGGGGTGTCGCGCAACACGGTGCTGTGGGCCGTGCAGCGCCTGCAGGCCGAAGGCTATGTGGAAGCGCGCGTGGGCGACGGCACCTATGTGTCGCAGGCAGCCGGCACGGCCCCCGCGCAGGGGCTGGTGGCGCCACCCCGGGGGCTGTCGCGGCGCGGGCAGCTGATTGCCGACACAGCGGCGCGCTGGCGGCCACCGCATGTGGCGGCGCGTGCATTTCGCATCGGCGCGCCCGAGGTGGAGACCTTCCCCTTCGCGCTGTGGGACCGCCTGGCGCGCCGGGCCAGCCCCGGCCAGCGCAGCGCCCGCGCGCAGTATCTGGACCCTGCGGGCGACCCCGACCTGCGCCAGGCCATTGCGCTGTGGCTGTGGGCCTCGCGCGGCATCCGCTGCGATGCGGCGCAGGTGGTGGTGTGCTCGGGCTCGCAGCAGGGAATCGACCTGATCGCGCGGCTGCTGCTGGACGTGGGCGACGAGGTGCTGGTGGAAGACCCCGGCTACCCCGGCATCCGCGCCAGCCTGCTGGCCCATGGTGTTCAGGCGCGGCCCGTGGCGCTGGATGCGCAGGGCCTGTGCATCGCCGAAGGCGCCGCGCAATGGCCCGGCGCGCTCATGGCCGTGGTCACGCCCACGCACCAGTTCCCCACGGGCGTGTGCATGGGCCTTGCGCGGCGCCAGGCCCTGCTGCAGTGGGCACGCACCCACGATGCCTGGGTGGTGGAAGACGACTACGACGGCGAATTCCAGTACGGCAGCGCGGCGCAGCGTGTGCCCGCACTGTGCAGCCTGCCGGGCTCGGAGCGGGTGCTGTACGTGGGCACTTTCAGCAAGACGCTGCACCCCGGCCTGCGCCTGGGTTTTGTGGTGGTGCCGCCCGCGCTGGTGGAGGCCTTTGCCATGGCCCGCGCGATCACCGACCGGCACGCGCCGGGTGATACACAGGCGGTGCTGGCGCGTTTTATTGCCGAGGGCCATTTGCTGCGCCACCTGCGCCAGATGCGCGAGCTGTACCAGGAGCGTCAACGCATCCTGATCCATTCGCTGGCTGGTGCCAGCGATGGCGCCCTGCGGCTTGCTCCCAGCGACCGGGGCATGCACCTGCTGCTGGAAAGCACGCCAGGCAGCGACGACGAGACCCTGAGCCGCAAGGCGCTCACGGCCGGGGTGATGCTGGCGCCGCTGTCACGCTACGCGATGCAATCGCAGCGGCGCGGCTGGCTGTTTGGCTACGCGGGCTACAGCGAGGCCGAGATTGTGGGCGCTGCGCGTATGGTGGCGCGGCTGGCTCAGCTTTGAGACAAGGCCTTTGAAGCAAAGGCCTTGGTGCCTCAGGATTGCGCCGGTACACGGGCAGCCACGCCCTGGCCCTCGGTCATCACCGCAGGGCGCGCCTGCGGCTGGGGGCCCTTCCACCACTGCTGCGACAAAGCAGGCTGGCGGATGTCCAGCCGCTCGCCCATGACCGGCGCCACCAGCGGCACGCCGGCTTTCGCAGCCAGGGCGGTGATGCGGTCGAACGGGTCCGTCCAGGCGTGCAGCGCCAGGTCGAAGGTGCCGTTGTGGATGGGCATCATGTGGCGGCCCTTCACGTCCAGGTGGGCCTGCAGGCTTTCCTCGGGCTGCATGTGCACGTCGGGCCACTGGGCATCGTAGGCACCGGTTTCGATCAGGGTCAGGTCGAACGGGCCATAACGCTCGCCAATGGCCTTGAAGCCGTCGAAATAGCCAGTGTCGCCACTGAAGAAGATGCGGGTGTCATCGGCCTGGATCACCCAGGACGCCCACAGCGTGCGGTTGCCGTCCGACAGGCTGCGGCCCGAGAAATGCTGCGCGGGTGTGGCCACCAGCTTCACGCCCGCGATGGTGGTGCCCTGCCACCAGTCGAACTGCTGCACCTTGGCAGCAGGCACGCCCCAGCCGATGAGGCGATCACCCACACCCAGCGGCGTCACAAAGTGCGCCACCTTGGGGGCGAGCTTCTGGATGGCGTCGTAGTCCAGGTGGTCGTAGTGGTCGTGCGAGAGCACCACGCCGGTGATGGGCGGCAGCTCGTCGATGCTGAGCGGCGGCGCATGAAAGCGCTTGGGGCCCATGAAGGAGAACGGCGAGGCACGCTCGGAAAACACCGGGTCGGTCAGCCAGAACTGGCCCTGCAGCTTGAGCAGCAGGGTGGAGTGGCCCAGGCGCCACAGGCTCCGATCGGGGGCCTGGAGCAGGTCCGCCTGCGTGAGCGGCAGCACCTGGGGCGGCTCTACGGGCACGGCGTCGGCGGGTTTTTCGGTCATGAAGCGCCACATGATGGCCAGGGTCTTGCCCAGACCCGGCGCCTGGCGTGGCGCCGCGTTGTGGAACTTGCCTTCGGTGTACTGGGGCGACTGCTCGTACGAGCTGGCCGGCAGGGTGGTGCAGGAAAGAATGCTGTAGGCCATGGCGATCAGGACAGTGAGGAGTACGAGGATTCGGAGCATGGAAGTGCCCTTCGGAAAATTACACTGCACAGTGTAGTTCACTTTTCAAAAAAGTAAACTACCCGGTGTAAAATTTTGACTATGACCGAGGCTCCCATCGTTCCCCCCACCCGCCTGACCGACCGCAAGCGCGACGCCATCGTGCAGGCCGCCATTGCCGAGTTCCGCGAACATGGTTTCAGCGGCACCAGCATGGACCGCGTGGCCGCAGCGGCCGATGTCTCCAAGCGCACGGTGTACAACCATTTCCCCAGCAAGGAAGAGCTGTTCGAGGCTATCCTGTGGCGCCTGTGGGACCGCAGCCATGCCGAGGCCGACATTGCCTACGACACCCAGCGCCCACTGCGCGCGCAGCTGCTGGCCGTGCTGGAGCAGAAGATGGAGCTGCTCAACGACACCAGCTTCATCGACCTCTCGCGCGTGGCCATCGCCGAGATGATGCACACGCCCGAGCGCGCCCAGGCCATGGTGGCGCGCCTGTCCGAGAAGGAAGAGGGCCTGCCGCGCTGGATCCGCGCCGCCCAACAGGACGGCGCCCTGCGCGCAGGCGTGGACCCACAGTACGCCGCCCACCAGCTGCACGGCATGGTCAAGTCTTTTGCCTTCTGGCCCCAGCTGGCCATGGGGCGGGCGCCCCTCACCGCCGCCGAGCAGCAACAGGTGCTGGGCGATGCGGTGGACATGTTTCTGGGCTTCTACGCAGTGCGGCCCGCCGTGGAGACCACCCGCGCCGCAGCGACCCCTGCCAAGCGAGCGGCCCGATCGACCAAGCCCCGCTGACCACACCCATCGTGCCTGCCAGGCACCTGGGGTGTCGGCCCCCGGCAACTGCACTACGCTCGCCACCACCCCTTCGTTTCTTCTTCCCGAGCCCCTCACCCATGCCCATCGCCCCCTACCTCGACACCCAGCCCACGCTCGACACCGGCGTTTTCATCCACGATTCCGCCCAGGTCATCGGCGACGTCACCCTGGGCCGCGACAGCTCGGTGTGGTGCAACGCCGTGCTGCGGGGCGACGTGAACCACATCATCGTGGGTGCCTGCAGCAATGTGCAGGACCTGACCATGGGCCATGTGTCGCACCGCAACGCGGCCAAGCCCGAAGGCTCGCCGCTGGTCATCGGCGACTACGTGACCATCGGCCATTCGGTGATCCTGCACGGCTGCCGCATCGGCAATGAATGCCTCATCGGCATGGGCTCCATCGTGATGGACGACGCGGTGATCGAAGACCGCGTGATGCTGGGCGCGGGCAGCTTGGTGTCGCCCGGCAAGGTGCTCGAAAGCGGCTACCTCTACATTGGCCGCCCCGCAGTGCGCCAGCGCGCACTGACCGATGCGGAGATTGCGTACCTCAAATATTCGGCCGAACACTATGTGCGGGTAAAGAACAACTACCTGACGGGCACGCCCCAAGCGGCTGCCGTGCCCCCTGCGCCCCCCGCCCACCAGGGATAAAGCCGGGCCGGGATAATCGGGGGTTCCACGACCTCGGCGGCGGCACCGCATCGCCCCATTGCCTGTTTTCACCATGTCTGTCGTCGCCCCCCCCTTGCCTGCTTCACCTGCCCAGCGCGTGCTCTCCGTCATCCCCCCGATGACGCAGCTGAACACGCCATACCCCTCCACCGCCTACCTCACGGGATTCCTGCGCTCGCGCGGCATGACGGCGGTTCAGGAAGACCTGGCACTGGCGCTGGTGCTGCGCTTGCTCTCGCCCGAAGGTCTGAAGGCCGTGGCCGCCAAGGTGGACGCACTGCCCGCCAAAAAGCAGAGCCCCGCCGTGCAAAGTTTTGCGGCGCAAAAGGACCGCTACCTCGCCACCATCGGCCCCGCCATTGCCTTTTTGCAAGGCCGCGACAGCACGCTGGCGCACCGCATCGTGGGCCGCAACTACCTGCCCGAGGGCCCCCGGTTTGCCACGCTGGATGTGTATGTGGACGACGAGGGTGGCGACCCGCTGGGCTGGGCCTTTGGCGCGCTGGGCCTGACCGACAAGGCCAAGCACATGGCCACGCTGTATTTGAACGACCTGGCCGACGTGCTGCGCGACGCGGTGGACGAGCGCTTTGAGTTTGTGCGCTACGCCGAATCACTGGCAGGCAGCCAGCCCACGTTCGACCCGCTGGCTACCGCACTGGCTGCGCCGCCCACGCTGGTAGACGAGATGCTGGAGCAGCTCACACACGAGGCCATCGCCAAACACCAGCCCACCGTGGTGCTGCTGTCGGTGCCTTTCCCTGGCTCGGTGTACGCCGCCTTCCGCATCGCGCAGGCCATCAAGGCACGCTACCCACACATTGCCACCGTGCTCGGCGGCGGTTTTGTGAACACCGAGCTGCGCGAGCTGGCCGACCCGCGTGTGTTCGACCACTTCGACTACGTGACGCTGGACGCGGGCGAGCGCCCGCTGCTGGCGCTGCTGGAACACCTGCGCGGCGAGCGCGGCCGCCAGCGGCTGGTGCGCACCTTCGTGCGCGGCAGCGATAACGAGGGCGGCGCGGTGCAGTACATCAACATGATGGAAGCCGACATCGCCTTCGCCGAGGTGGGTACACCCACCTGGGACGGCCTGCCGCTGGACCGCTACCTGTCGCTGCTGGACATGCTCAACCCCATGCACCGGCTGTGGAGCGATGGGCGCTGGAACAAGCTGACGGTGGCGCACGGCTGCTACTGGAAGAAGTGCAGCTTCTGCGACGTGAGCCTGGACTACATCAGCCGTTACGAAGGCGCCAGCGCCGAGGTGCTGGCCGACCGCATCGAGCAGATCGTGCGCGAGACGGGGCAAACCGGCTTTCATTTTGTGGACGAAGCCGCACCGCCTAAGGCCCTCAAGGCCCTGGCCACGGAGCTGATTGCGCGCAACGCAGGCATCAGCTGGTGGGGCAACGTGCGGTTTGAAAAAACCTTCACGCCCGACTTGGCCGAGTTGATGGCCGACAGCGGCTGCATCGCCATCTCCGGCGGGCTGGAGGTCGCATCGGACCGGCTGCTCAACCTCATGAAAAAAGGCGTGTCCGTGGACCAGGTGGCGCGCGTGACCAAGGCGTTCACCGACGCGGGCATCCTGGTGCATGCGTACCTGATGTACGGCTTTCCCACCCAGACGGTGCAGGACACGGTGGACGCGCTCGAATACGTGCGCCAGCTGTTCGCCAACGGCTGCATCCAGAGCGGCTTCTTCCACCGCTTTGCCTGCACCGTGCATTCACCCGTGGGCAAGAACCCCGAGGAGTACGGCGTGACGCTGGCACCGCTGCCGCCGGGTGACTTCGCCAAGAACGACGTGGCCTTCATCGACCCCACGGGCGTGGACCACGACGCGCTGGGCGCGGGCCTGAAGAAGGCCATCTACAACTACATGCACGGCATCGGGCTGGAAGAGGACGTGCGCATGTGGTTTCCGTTCAAGGTGCCCAAGACCACGGTGCGGCGGGACCGGATTGAGCGGGCGCTGCGCGAGCGGGGGTAAACGCGGCTCAAGGCGACGCTGGCGTCTCCGTCAGCAAAGTTGAGGCAAAAAATGGCCTTACCGCCTGATGGATAAGCGTTAATAGCTATTGATTTAATAGCAATCAACGTCTGGCCTGCGTGCCCTTTCCGGGACTGCCTGGGCGCATCTTGCAACTTTGGGCGCGCGTGGTGTTCACGCGCCGTTCGGTGCAGGCGTGCGGAGCCTGCTGTCACCAGTACAGCCACCGCTCCAGCGCATTGAGCACGATGATCACGATCACGCCGAGCAGGAAAAGGATCGCCTTGCGGCGCGCCTCCGGGCTCACCACCAGCTTGTAGACCGTGTACGCGGCGAGCGTGCCCACAAAAGGTGCTGCGATGGCGGCCCCGGACATGATGATCGCGCCGAGCTTGCCCCAGCCGTCGGTCCCGCCCATGGTCCAGATGGAACGCAAGGCGATCGCGCTCGGAATGGCCAGCCCCAACCACAGCACCCAGGACGCCACCGCCACGCTGACGTGGTGCGCGATCAGGCCATAGAGCGCCAAGGCGCCCAACACCCCGACCCAGAAGATCAGCCGCTTGAGCCAGAGCGGCTGGGGCTCGGCAGCGCGGCGTGCGGCAGCGGCTTCCTGGGCCTTGCTAGCCGCTGCGGCCGCCGCCTGGGCGCGTTGTTGTTGCTGCTGGTTCTCGGCGGATTCACGGAGGCCGCGCAGGAAGCCATCCACCGCCGGGTTGTCCACCTGCACAAGGATACGGACGGTGCGCGACAGGGCCTGGTCGTGCTGGGGAATGACGGTCTGCAGTGCCGCCCCCTGGCTGAACCAGTGCCCCATCTGCGCCCGCCAGCTGACGCCAGCGGGTGGCAGCCCATAGCCGCCCTCAACCGCACTGCAGAGGTAGTGCTGGGTGCTTTGCGGCGGCACCAGCTGGCGCGTGCTGTAGCGGGGCAGCGCGCATTGCATCAGCGGCGCTGCGGGCTGCAGGCCGGGGCGGCCCAGCTGCAGCGCGAATTCCGGCAGGGGCAGGGGTTCGGCCAGCGCGTTGCGCACGCCCAGCCACAGGTACAGCCCCCGGGGCCGCCCATCCTGCGCCCGCCGCACCCACAAGCCCGGCCCCTCCTGCACCAGCTCGGCCCCCAGCGCATCCAGCTCGGGCGGGCGGGGCACCTCGGGGCCATCGCGGTCCCATTCGGCCCGCAACTGCTTCGCCTTCAGGATGGTGGGCCACACGGCCCGCGCGCGGCGCTCCAGAAAGTAGGGGTCCAGCTCCCGGCCATGGGCGATGGCGGCTTCGATGCTGCTCCCGGCCGGTGTTGGCGCACCTTCCAGCGCCCGCAGCCAATCGTCTGCCAAGGCCAGCCGCAGATAAATCGCATCCGCCCCCTGGCCCACGGCCTCGGCCGCGCGTCCCCAGGCAAACCGTGCCGGGTCGGTGGGAAGCACTTGCTGCGCGAGCAAGCGCTGGCGCTCCTGGGTTTTGTCTGCCTGCGCCACCGCTGGCGGCGTTTTGGTTTGCGCCCTGGCCCCCCCGCTGGCCACCAGGCAGATCACCAGAGCCGCCCAGCCTAGCCATTGCGCCAGGGCTTGCTGCCACGCCATGGTCCCGTGCCGGCCAAGGCCTGCAACCTGCGCTGTTCTCCCTCGCATCGCATCCCCTTTTTAGGTGTCGTCGTGCGCGGATTGTGGGGCCAAGGGGCGGCCACAAGACCAGAATTTGGCCCCACCGCACGGTCGGCGGCCAGGCCGTCTGGAGCATGCGACACTACTGTATGTCTCAACAGGTGTGGGCCGCGCAGGCCCTTGAATCTTTCGATGCGGTGGTGCAGGCCACCGAGGGTTTTCGCAGCCGCACTGGCCAGCGGCTGATGGCCGAACAGGTGGCGCGCACGTTCAGCAGCGCCACGCTGGGCAAGGTGGATGAAGAAAGCGGCGAGCCCGCACCCACCCGCTCCATCGCCGTCATCCAGGCGGGCACGGGTGTGGGCAAGTCGCTGGCGTACTGCGCGCCCGCCATTGCGCTGGCACTGTCGCGTGGCACGCGGGTGTTGATCTCCACGGCCACGGTGGCGTTGCAGGAGCAGTTGGTCAACAAAGACCTGCCCGCACTGGCCGCATTGATGCCACAGCCCTTCAAGTTTGCGCTGGCCAAGGGGCGCGGTCGCTATGTGTGCAAACTCAAGCTCGACCGCCTAGCGGGCACGGGCGAGGCAGAAGAAGAGGCCGACGACGACCTGTTTGCCGAGGAAGAAGCCGCCGCCCGCGCCAAGCGCCCCCGGCACGAGACCGAGGCGCGCATCCAGTTCTATTCCACGATGGCGCAGACGCTGTCGAAGGGCGCGTGGGATGGTGACCGCGACAGCCTGGATACGCCGCCCGAGCCCGAGGTGTGGAGCCCCGTGGCGGCCGAGGGTGCCTCGTGCACCGGCAAGCACTGCCCGGCCTTCAGCCAGTGCACCTACTACGACAAGCGCAAGGAGCTGGTGGGTGCGCAGGTGATCGTGGCCAACCACGACCTGCTGCTGTCGTCGCTGGGCGCGCGCGTGCTGCCCGAGCTGGACAACTGCCTGTTGGTGCTGGACGAAGCCCACCACCTGCCATCGACCGCTTTGGATCAATTCGCGTGCAGCATGGACCTGTCGCGCATCACCTGGATCGAGCGCCTTGCCAGCCGGGGCCTGCGCATCGGTGCGCTGCTGGAGGTCGAGGAGATTGCCGACATCCCCAAGCACTCGGCCCAGCTGCGTCAGACGTTGCAGGACCTGGCGCGCATCGTGATGGACGTGTACGGCGCCCAGCTCAAAAGCCAGCCCAGCGCCTGGGGCCCGGCGCGCGTGCGTGTGCCACGGGGCGAATTGCCCGAACAGCTGATTGCGCCGCTGGGCCTGCTGGCCGCGAGTGCCGAGGGCTTCCTCGACGCCCTGCGCGCCATCAGCAAAGCCCTGCGTGCCGAGATGCGCGACAAGCCGGAAGAGGCCAAGCGCCTGTCCACGCTGTACGCGCAGATCGGCATGCTGGCCCCGCGCCTGGAAGAGCTGCACGCCACCGCGCAGCTGTTGCTGCAGGACGCGCCCGAGGGCGCGGTGCCGGCAGCGAAGTGGTTCACGCTGGAGGTGGATGGCGACTTCATCGTGGTCAAGGCGCATGCCAGCCCCATCCTGCCCGGCACCACGCTGCGCAACCACCTGTGGAGCGCAGTGCGCGGCGCGGTGCTGACATCGGCCACGCTCACCAGTTGCGGGCACTTTGACTTTTTCCTGCGCGAGGCGGGCCTGCATGGCGATGAGGCCACCACCACGCTCGAAGTGCCCAGCCCCTTCAACTACGCCGCGCAGGGCACGCTGATTGCGGCCGAGACGCGCGCCGACCCCAAGAACGCAGCGCAGTTCACCACCGAGATGGTCGATGCGCTGCTGCACGACATTGCCCGCGTGGAATACGGCGCGCTGGTGCTGTTCACCTCGCGCGAGCAGATGCGCCAGGCCGTGGACGCACTGCCCACCGCCATGCGCAGCGTGGTGCTGGTGCAGAACGCACTGCCGCGCACGCAGCTGCTCAAGCGCCACCGCGAGCGCGTGGACAACGGCGAGCCCTCGGTCATCTTCGGCATGCAGTCGTTTGGTGAGGGGCTGGATTTGCCGGGGCGATTGTGCGAATCGGTGTTCATCACCAAGCTGCCCTTTACCCCGCCCGACGACCCCGTGGGCGAGGCCCGCGCCGAGTGGCTGCGCGCCGTGGGCCGCGACCCGTTCAGCGAACTGGTGGTGCCCGCCACCGCCATCCGCCTCGCGCAATGGGTGGGCCGCGCGATCCGCACCGAAGAAGACCAGGCCCATGTGTACTGCTACGACAAGCGCCTGGTGCGCACCAGCTACGGGCAGCGCTTGCTCAAGGGCTTGCCGCCGTTTGCGCTGGAGCAACGCGCGCCGCTGTAGCCGCTGTACAGTCGCCAGCCCTTGTCACCACCACAACCAGAAAGAAAACCATGCCCCACACCGTGCCCGCCTGCCCCCAATGTGGCCTGCAGAACACCTACCCCGACGGCAGCAACTACGTGTGCCCCGACTGCACGTTTGAGTGGCCGCAAGTGGCCGATGCTGCGGACGCCGATGCACCCGAAGGCGACGGCGTGGTGCGCGACGCCAATGGCAACCCGCTGGCCGATGGCGATGCCGTGATCCTGGTGAAGGACCTCAAGGTCAAGGGCTCGTCGTCCACGCTCAAGAAGGGCACCAAGATCAAGAGCATCCGCCTGGTCGATGGCGCCGACGGCCACAACGTGGACTGCAAGACCGACCTGGGCAGCATGCTGCTCAAGTCGGAGTTCTTGAAGAAAGCCTGACCGAGCGGCTGAGCCCGTTCAGCGTGGCGACTGCGCAAGATCGCGCACCCCCCCCCTCCAGGCCCTGCACCACACGGGCCAGCCGGTCGTAGTCCACCTTGTCGGGCGTGTCCTCGCGCGTGTGGTAGTGCGGGTAGCGGTAGGGGGCAGTGTCGGTCACCATCAGCGCGGGGTAGCCCGCGTCGATGTAGGCCGCGTGGTCTGAATAGTCCACGCCGGGGATGAAACGCGGCGCCGCAATGCCTTCGGACGGAAACGCCGCATGCGAACGGAACGACCGGACCACCCGGCGCGCCAGCCCCAGGTCCGGCGTGGTCGCGACGAAGGAAATGAAATCACCCTGCGAGGGGTAGAACTGGTTCAGCGGCCAGGGGTACTTTTGGGACCCTGGTGCGCCCGAGTAGTACCCCATGGTCTCCAGCGACAGCATCGCCACCACCGGCGCCCCACGGGCCCGCAAGCCCTGGGCGTGCACCTGGCTGCCCATCTGCGGGGTCTTGAAAAAGGGCGGCTCTTCGTGGGTGTAGAGCACAAATATCACATCCGCCTGCGCGGTGGTGCCCAGGCTCTTGAGGCCTTTGGCCAGCGCCAGCACGGCAGCAGTGCCCGTGGCGTTGTCGTTGGCGCCGGGTGTTTCGTGCGCCGAGTCGTAATGGGCACCGACCACCACCAGGCGCTGCCCCGGCACGCTCTGGCTGGGCACCGTGACCTCCAGGTTGCGCACCACCGCACCGCGCGCCTTGAACTCCTCGCGCCGGACTGGGTAGCCGTACGACGCCAGCTCCGACTCCAGATAGGTCGCCACGGCCTCCAGGGCGGCAGGGTGCTGGGCGTTGTGCTCCTGCGCGGCAATCACCGCCACATGCTGGCGCAACTGCTGTGCCAGCGCCTGCTGCTCGGCGGTGGCCGGCGGAAGCTCGCCACGGTGCGAGCTGCCGGGCATGGTGGTAACCGCCAGGATGGCGGCCAGCAGCAGGCCCAGCACGGCGGCGAGGACGCCGGTGATGCGCAGCAGGCTGTGCCCCAGGCGCAGGGCGATCTGTGAAATTTTCATGGCGTCGTATTCACCGGCACTGCGTGCCTATTCCCCAATGCCCCATTGCCCCGTTGCGTATCCCCAGGGAGCATCCATTACTTTGGCGAAGCACTGCGACGCGGGCGCGCCTTGCGATAGCGGCGGGTGGCCTCGGCCAGCATCGCGTCCTTGGGCAACAGCTGGGTGCCGCCCACCCACAGCTCGGTGGCGGCGCCGCTGGCGTCGCGCACGCGCCGCACTGGCTGGCCCGGGCTGGCGTAGGCCGAGGCTTTCTGCACCACCCCGGTGTCACGCCCGGTGACGGCCAGCTCGGTGGTGGCGGTGTTGAAGGGCACGAACATGGCGGGCACCACCTGGCACACCACCTTGCCCATGGGCACCAGGTCGCTCGCCCCCCACAGGCTCCACCAGCGCCCCGCCCAGGCGGCTTCCTTTTTGCCCGGCGCACCATGCTGCTGGAACGCAAACAGGATGCTGGCAATGCCTTCCACCCACTCGGTGGACAGACCATCCTGCGCGTTGGTGAGCACGGACACCGTCAAATCAAGCGCGGGGTAGCGCGCCGTGCGCGACAAGAACCCCTGCAGGCTGCCGGTGTGGCCCATCCATTCGCGCGGGCCCGGCGCGCTGAGCATGGTGCCCAGGCCGTAGTGGGACTCGAGCAGGTTGCAGGGGTCGCGCCAGCGGCGCTGGGCCATCTCGCGGCGGCTGGCGGGCGAGAGGATGCTGTGCGGGCTGTCCGGCGCCAGCTGCGAAAAGAAGCGGGCCACGTCCGACGCGGTGGACACAAACCCGGCCGCCGGGGCCATGGCGTCGCACGGGTTGTCGCCCGGCACGATCAGGCGCTGGCCGAACGGAAACTCGCTGCTGTGGCCCACGGCCATGGGCGCACGCCGGGGCAGGTGGGGCATGTCGGGCGCGGTCTCTTCCAGGCCTGCGGCGGTAATCACGTGGCGCTGCATCCAGGTGGCGTAGTCCGTGCCGGTCACCTGCTCCATCATCAGCCCCAGCAGGCCGTAGCCGTGGTTGGAATACTTGAGCTGCACGCCCGGCTCCAGCGGCGGCTTGGCGCGCAGGTCCGCCAGCAGCTCGGTGCGGGAGAGATACGGCCGCCGGTCCAGAAACTGGCCGGCATCGGGGCCATCGCGCGTCACGCCCGCGCTGTGCGACAGCAGCTCGCCAATGCGCCCCCCGGCCAGGTCTTTGTGCAGGCCATCGACATAGCGGCCAATGGGGTCGTCCAGGCCGACCTTGCCCTGCTCGCGCAGCAGCATGACGCCCGCTGCGGTGAAGCTCTTGGAGTGCGAGGCAATGCGCAGGCGGTGCCGGGGCGTGAGGGCTTGGTGGGTGCGCATGTCGGCCACGCCCAGCGCCAGCTCCGCCACCGTTTCGCCGCCGCGTGCAATGGCCACGGAGCACCCGGGCTGGCGGTAGCGCTCCAGTTGCAGGTCCAGCCATTGCGGCAGGTAGTCCAGCGCGGCGTGGAGCCAGGCGGGTGGGGTGGCGTTTTTCTTCATGGCTTGCTCGGCTCCATGCATCCAGAAACAGGGTGGGGCAGTGTAGGCCACGCACTTTGGTGGGCCTGCGGACACACAGGCACGAAGGGCAAACAAGATTGCAGGGCAGGTGCGGCGGCACAATCCTTTCTTTTTGCTCCTTCCTTTTTGCACGCAGGCCCATGTCCCCCATCGCCGTCATCGACTTTGAAACTACTGGCGTCTCGCCCGGCCAGGGCGCACGTGCGACCGAGGTGGCCATCGTGCTGCTGGAGGGCGGCCAGGTGGTGGACCGGTTCCAGAGCCTGATGAAAACCGGGGTGTGGATTCCGTCGTTCATCACCCAGCTCACCGGCATCACCAACGCGATGGTCAACGCCGCGCCCGACGCGGCCGGGGTGATGCAGGACGCCGCGCGTTTTGTGGGCGATGCGCCCATGGTGGCGCACAACGCGGCGTTCGACAGCAAGTTCTGGCAGGCCGAGCTGGCGCTGGCGGGGCTGCCCGCACCGCAGCCGTATGCGTGCACGGTGCTGCTGTCGCGGCGCCTGTACCCCGAGGCGCCCAGCCACAAGCTGGGCACGCTGGTGGACTACCACGGCCTGCCGCGCACAGGCCAAGCCCACCGGGCGCTGGCCGATGCCGAGATGGCCGCCGCGCTGCTGGCCCGCATGCAGCACGACCTGCGCACGCGCTGGCGCGTGGCCGAGCCCAGCCATGCGCTGCTGCAAACGCTGCAGCGCTGTGCCAAACCGGCCGTGGGGGCGCTGCTGGCGCGGCACGCGGCGGTGTAGCCACGGCCCGCACGGAGCGCACCCATCCACGCTTTGATACTACTAATTTGATAGCTATCAGGGCATGATGGACGCGCGCAGAAGGCCTTTTTTATTCAAATTTCTTGCATACTGGGACTGCCGCAGCCCGGTGCCGGGTGGCTGCGCCCACAACAACCCCCGATGAAAGGTCTTGCCATGGGAATTCTGGTTTTGGGACTGGTGCTGTTTCTGGGTGTGCACTCGGTGCGCATCGTGGCCGATGGCTGGCGCACACAGACGCTGGCGCGCATGGGCGAGATGCCGTGGAAAGGGCTGTATTCGCTGGTGTCGGCCGCGGGCCTGGCGCTCATCGTCTGGGGCTATGGCCTGGCGCGGCAGCAGCCCGTGGTGCTGTGGGTGCCGCCCATCGGCATGCGGCACGCGGCGGCGCTGCTCACGCTGATCGCCTTTGTGCTGCTGGCCGCCACCTATGTGCCGCGCAATGCCATCAAGGCCCGGCTGCACCACCCCATGGTGCTGGGCGTGAAGGTGTGGGCGCTGGCGCATGTGTTGTCCAACGGCAACCTGGCCGACGTGCTGCTGTTTGGCTGCTTTCTGCTATGGGCCGTGCTGAGCTTTCGCGCCGCGCGCCAGCGCGACCGGGCGCAGGGCACTGTGTACGCGGCGGGCAGCGCTGCGGGCACGGCAGCGGCTGTGGTGGTGGGCGCCGTGGCCTGGGCGGGCTTTGCGTTCTGGGCCCATGCGTGGCTGATCGGCGTGGCGCCGCTGGGGCGGTGATCGAACGCCGGGACGACCCGCACCGCAAATGCCGGAGAATCCGCGCTTTGCGTTTTTTCCTTTCTCGCTGAGACCTCTATGACCGAAGCCACCACCCCCAACACCCCCGCCCAGCCGCCCCTGCCCGACCACCTGTCGGTCAACCCCCGCAGCCCGCACCATGTGGCCGCCGTGTTCGAGCACGACATCGGCATCCGCCTCAATGGCAAGGAGCGGTTTGATGTGGAGGAATACTGCATCAGCGAAGGCTGGGTGAAGGTGCCCGCCGGCAAGACGCTGGACCGCAAGGGCCAGCCGCTGCTCATCAAGATCAAGGGCACGGTCGAAGCGTTCTACAAGTGACCGCTGCACGGGCGGCCGCGCCGCTCGCTCCTGGTGCCTGGGTAATCCACTGTGATGGCAGTGCCTGGCCCAACCCCGGTCGCATGGGCCTGGGGGCGGTGCTGACGAGCCCCGACGGCACCGTGCAGCACCAGATCTCCGAAGCCACCACCTTTACCGGCTGCAACAACGAGGCCGAGTTGCGCGCGCTGATGTTGGCGCTGCAGTGGCTGGCGCAGCAAGGCATCACCACATCGAGCCCGGTGCAGGTGTTCAGCGACAACAGTGTGCTGGTGGAGCAGTTGGGCGGCCACCCCAAGGCACCCATCGCGCGGCTGGCGACGCTGTTTGACGAAGCACGCGGGGCACTGCGGCAGTTCGCACAAGCCCAGGTCCTGTGGATTCCCCGCCACCGCAATGGCGCGGCCGATACGCTGGCGCGCGCCGCCCTGGGGCTGGCACCCAAGGCCGCCACGCCGCAGGGGCAGACGCTCAAAAAGCGCCGCAAGCGCTGAGCCCGCGCCCGGCACGCGCCATCAGACCGGATCGAGCCCTGCAGCCGCCCGGTAGGCCTGGATGCGCGGCAACAGCGCCTGGCGACGGGCGATGCTTTGCGCAGGCCACAACCCATCGCGTTCGTAGTACTCCGCCACGGCGGGTGTCCCCGGCGGCAGCACCACCCAGGGCTGTTTGGAGGCCGTGAAGATGTGGATGTCCGGCGGCAGGTGGTCCGGCACATCCAGCGTGCCCACGCGCACAAAGGCCATGAGGGGCCCCGCGCCTGCGTAGTGGCTCCAGACCGCCACCTGGCAGTGCGGGCACCGCGCAATCTTTTGGCCCATACCGCTTTCTGACGGGGTGTGCACCATCGCCGGGACACCTGCGAGCAGTTCCACGCGGTCGGCCTCGATCATCGCGTTCAGCGCAAAGGCTGCGCCGCTTTCGCGCTGGCACCAGCGGCAGTGGCAGCAGTGCACAAACAGCGGAGGCGTGAGCAGGCGGTAACGCACCTGGCGGCAGGTGCAGCCGCCTTCCAGCGGGTACTCAGGGACAGGGTGGGGCATAGCGATGGTGTCCTTGCAGCGGGGTGAGGGTGGGCGCAACACCGGCCTTCAGCCGCAGGCACGGGCCAGCAGCAGCGCCTTTTCCTGCGCGTTGCGGGTGAGGCTGGCCGCGCGCTCGAATTCGGCACGCGCTTCATCCCCCCGGCCCAGCTTGGCCAGCAGGTCGCCGCGCACGCTGGGCAGCCAGTGGTAGTGGCGCAGCAGGGGGTCACCCGCCAGCGCATCGACCAGCGCCAGCGCGGCTGCGGGCCCTTCGGCCATGCCCACGGCCACAGCGCGGTTCAGCGCCACGACGGGGGAGGGCGCCACCTGCAGCAGTGCGTCGTACAGCGCCACGATGTGGGGCCATTCGGTGTCTTGCGCCTGCCGCGCGCGTGCGTGGCAGGCGGCGATGGCGCCCTGCAGGGCGTACGGCCCCCAGGGCTTGCCGGCGCGCGCCAGCTGCTCGGCCTTGTCGAGGGCCGCCAGGCCCCGGCGCACCAGCAGGTGGTCCCAGCGCGCGCGGTCCTGGTCCATCAGCAGCACGGGCTGGCCTTGTGCGTCGGTGCGTGCGGGCAGGCGCGATGCCTGGATTTCGAGCAGGGCCACCAGGCCCTGCACTTCGGGCTCGTCGGGCACCAGGCTGGCCAGCACGCGCACCAGGCGCTGGGCCTCGCCACACAGCGCAGGGCGCATCCAGTCGTCGCCCGCCGTGGCGGCATAGCCTTCGTTAAAGATGAGGTAGATCACCTCCAGCACCGACGCCAGGCGCGGCGCACGCTCGGCCGCGCCGGGCACCTCAAACGGCACATGGGCGGCCGTGAGGCTGCGCTTGGCGCGCACGATGCGCTGGGCCACGGTGGGCTCGGGCACCAGAAAGGCGCGTGCGATTTCGGCCGTGGTGAGGCCGCCCAGCAGCCGCAGCGTGAGGGCCACGCGCGCCTCGGTGGGCAGCACGGGGTGGCAGGCGGTGAAGATGAGGCGCAGCAGGTCGTCGCCGATGTCGTCCTGCTCGGCGTGCATGAGGGTGTCCACCACGTCGGGCGCGTACTGCGCCTCCAGCGCTTCGAGGTCGTGGCCCAGAGCCTCGTTTTCGCGCTGGTGCAGCGCCTGCTGGCGCAGGTGGTCAATGGCGCGGCGCTTGGCGGTGGTCATGAGCCAGGCGGCGGGGTTGGCGGGCAGGCCGGTGGTGGGCCAGTGCTCCAGCGCGGCCAGCAGCGCGTCCTGCGCCAGTTCTTCGGCCCGGCCCACGTCGCGTGTCATGCGCGCCACGCTGGCGATGATGCGTGCGGCCTCGATGCGCCACACCGAGTCGATGCTGCGGTGCAAGGCATCGCGGTCGGGCAGGGCAGATTCGTGCATGCCCTCTTAGCCCAGGGCCTGGCTGGCATCCACCATGTGCACAAACTCCCAGGTGTGGCCATCGAGGTCGTCAAAACTGCGCGAGTACATGAAGCCCAGGTCCTGCGCCGGGCGCGGGGTGGTGCCGCCAGCGGCCACGGCCTTGTCCACCAGCGCATCGACCTCTGCACGGCTTTGGCACGAGAAACACACCAGCACTTCGGAGGTCGTGCGCGCGTCGGCAATCGCTTTGTCGGTGAAGGTTTGGTAGAAGCTCTTGACCAGCAGCATCACGAAGAGGTTCTCGCCCACCACCAGGCAGGCGCCCTGGTCGTTGGTGAACTGGGGGTTGAACTCGTAGCCCAGAGCGCGGAAGAACGCCTGCGAGCGGGCCATGTTCTCGATGGGCAGGTTCACGAAGATCTGTTGGTGCATGAAGTGCTCCTGAAGAAAGGGGAAGGTATAGGGAAACGCGGGGTTTGCAAAGAAGGGGGCTCAGGTCGCGGGCTTTTGCGCCACGGCCTGCAGGTAGGCCAGGCCGTCCTCGAAGTCCTGCCCCACCATGCGGTCCATGTTGAAGAACAGGTGGGCGATCTTGGCGAGGTAGGGCACCGGGCCCTGCATGGCCCAGGTCACGCGGGTGGCGCCGGGGCCCTCGGGCAACAGCGTGAATTCAACCTGGTTATGGGCTTCGAACGGAGCCACAAAATCGAGCTTCATCGCCACGCGCGCCGGGGCGGTGGCGTCCACGATTTCCATGCTGCCGGTGCCCACCTTGTCACCCTGCCAGGCGTAGCGTGCGCCGGGGCCGGTGGTGGTGGCGCTGTATTCGCCCTGGATGGCGGGGTCCTTGCGTTCGTAGGGGTTCCAGGTGTTGAACTGGCGCAGGTCGTGGATGAGCCCGTACACCCGCTCAGGCGATGCGGAAATCACCCGGCTGCGTTCCACGCGGAAAGTGTCGGGGCGCGTGGCGGCATAGGCCAGCAGCAGGGCCAGGGCGGCGAGCAGCACGAGGGCAATGGTCTTGATCATGGTGGGGTCTCCTGTGTCATAAGGCGCCAGGGCTCAGCCGCGTGCGGCGTCGAGGTCGCGAAAGCGCTGCACGGCCTCGCCGGGTGCGAAGTCGTCCAGTTCAAAAACCGGGCGCACTTCAATCTCGGTCTCCAGGCCCTCGCCGCGCGGGTTGGGGAAACGGCGCGCCCATTCCATGGCCTCTTCGCGGGAGCGTACCTGGATCAGCGTGTAGCCCGCCAGCAACTCCTTCGTTTCGGTGAAAGGGCCATCGACGACCGTGCGCTCGCCCGCCTTGCCGTAGCGTACCCGCCAGCCCTGGGCGCTGGCCTTCAGGCCCACGCCGTCCAGCAGCACGCCCGCGCGGGCCAGTTCTTCGTGGTAGGCGCCCATGGCGGCAAGCAGGTCCTCGCCGGGCATGGCACCGGCTTCGCTCTCGGGGCTGGCTTTCACCAGAATGATGAATCGCATGGCAGATCTCCTGTGGGGGTGGTACACGCTGCGCAGAGACGGGAGGGGAAGGAAGAATTTCTCTGCGCTCATCCTCCACGACGGGCGACCAAGCGCGAAATCGACACGGGTTTCGAAAATTCAGGGTTTGTACTTAGAAAATTTTCATTCCCAATGAAAAACAGCCCATGCCGGACCCGGCATGGGCTGTTTGCGAAGGGAGCCGCAGTGGTCAGCGTTTGGCTGCCGGGTTCTGCGCCATGTACGCCAGCGTGGCGCTGGTGAGGGCCCGCACGCCGACGCGCAGGGCTTTTTCGTCGATCACGAACTCGGACGAGTGGTTGGGCGCACCGGACTTGTCGCCAAAGGGCGAGGCATACAGGTTCCAGAACACCACGGGCACGCCGCTGCCGCCGAACGAGCCGAAGTCTTCCGAGCCCATGGAGGGCAATACCTCCCTGGCCTTGTCGGCACCACCGGCGGCAGCGGCGAACGCGGGGGCCAGGGCTGCAGTGATCTTCGGGTCGCTGACCACCACCTCGTAGCCAGTGTCGATGGTGACCTCGGCCGTGAGGCCCGCGCTCTCGGCGATCTTCTGCGCCTTGAGGCGGATGCTCTCGTGCGCGACCTTCTGGTTGCGCGCCGACAGCGAGCGCACGGTGCCGCCGATCTCGGCCGTGTCGGGCAGGATGTTCACGCGGTTGCCGCTTTGCAGCAGGCCCACGGTGACCACCGTGGGGCCGTCCAGCGGGTCGATCTGCTGGCTGATGATGCCCTGCAGCGCGAGCACGATCTCGGCCGCGGTCAGCGTCGGGTCCTTGGCCGTCCAGGGCGACGAGCCGTGGCCGCCCTTGCCCTTGAGCTTGATGTTGAAGACATCGCCGCTGGCCATGAAGCTGCCGGCACGGTAGGCCAGGGTGTTGCCCGGTGCGCGGGCACTGATGTGCTGGCCCATGACGACATCGACCTTGGGGTTGTCGAGCACTTTGGCCTCCATCATCGCCTTGGCGCCGCTAGGCACGGGGCCGGGGCCCAGTTCCTCGGCCGGCTGAAACAGGAAGACCACCGTTCCTGCAAGCTCGCTGCGCACGCTGGAGAGCGCCTGCGCCGCGCCCAGCAGCATGGCGACATGGGTGTCGTGCCCGCAGGCGTGGGATACGGGGGTCTCGTTGCCGCGCCACTGCGCGCGCGCGGTGGACTTGAAGGGCAGGTCGTTGCGCTCCTGCACGGGCAGGGCGTCCATGTCGGCGCGCAGGGCCACCACGGGGCCAGGCTTGCCGCCGCGCAGCACGGCCTTGATGCCGGTCTTGGCGATGCCGGTCTGGATTTCGATGCCGGGCATCTTGGCCAATGCGGCCGCAACGTAGGCAGCTGTTTGCACCTCTTCGTAGGACAGCTCGGGGTGCTGGTGGATGTGGCGGCGCCAGGCGATCACCTGGGGCTCTGCGGCATCGGACAGGGCCAGCACGCGCTGGGCCAGGGGGGATGCCGCCGTCTGGGCGTTGGCGGACAGGGCCAGGCTGGCCAGCAATGCGGCGAGCGGCAGGAGCCGGTATTTCATGGGGGAACCCTTCGGGATGGACAAGAACGCCAGCCACTCTAGCGTCGAGCCCATGCCGCGAACAGTCACAATTTCGTTGTCGTGAAAACTAAAATGCATCACCGCATTCCCCATGAAACCGCACCAGCTCAAAGCTTTTCTCACCGTGATGCAACTGCGCAGCATCCGCCAGGCGGCGAATGCGCTGTTCATCACGCAGCCTGCGATCTCGCGTGCGATCCGCGAGCTGGAGGAGAGCCTTCAGGTGCCACTCTTCGTGCGCGGCGCCCAAGGCGTCACGCCCACCGAATACGGCCTGGCCTTTGAAAAACGTGCGCGCCTGCTGGAGCAGGAGGCCGAGCGCGCACGCGATGAGCTGCGCCAGATGCGCGATGGCCAGCTCGGTTGCGTGCGCGTGGCGGTGTCGTCGGTGCCTGCCATGGCGCTGCTGCCGCAGGCACTGGCGCTGTTCCGCGCCGAACTACCCGCCACGGCACTGGAGTTCAGCGAAGGCCTGGCGCCGCTGGTGCTGCCCGCGCTGCGCGAGGGCTTGCTGGACCTGGCACTGGTGCAGCACCGCGTGGAGCGCATCGGCCCCGAACTCGATTGCGAGGAGCTGCTCACCACGCCGCTGGCCATCTGCGCGCGCGTAGGCCATCCGCGCGCGCGGGTGCGCAGCCTGGCCGCGCTGCAGCACGAGGAGTGGGTGGGCTGGGACCGGGCCATGGTCGAAGATCTGTTCGCCGGCAGCGGCGTGCCCGCGCCAGAGCGCATCGTGGTCAGCCGCTCGATGGAGATCACACGCGCGCTGGTGGGGCGGGGCGACCTGATCAGCGTGTTCGCCCGCCCGGCGCTGGACCGCGAACTGGCGCGCCATGGCATCCGCGCCATCCCCGTGCAGACACGCCTGCCGGAACTCACCATCAGCGCCATCACCCGAAAGGGGGCCCTGCCCACGCCGGCCGCAGGCAAATTCCTGGCCGCCGTGCGCCTGGCAGCCCGGTCCCTGCAGCACTAAAAGCAAGATTTTTGACGGGCTGGACAGCCACACGCCAGAACCTGCACGCGCCCCGTCCTGGGTGCTGCACCTGGTGGCGGCAAGCGAGACAAATACCCGGGTTTTCGCCGGCGCACGGGGTCTTTGGCTCCGGGCTCCCGGCCCCATCCTTGCGATCCCGCGCAAAGGAAAAGGACCAGGGAAAAAGCACTGCTGCGGTCCCTGCTGCGCTTCAGCGCCGACGGGCAGGGGGCTGGATCTCCGCCGCCCAGGCCCGGGAACGGGGCAAGGACTGAAGGCAGCACCTGTGGATGTGTGGGGGCTCATCCTGGTCTGCAACGCGTGCTTCTCACCCAATGCGTGCAAGGGATCCTAGGGACATCACCAATGCGGGGCCCTGTGATCCGCAGCATCCCGTCGATACAATTTGTAAAGAAAAAAGACCTGTACCTGTCCCACCCCGGATCCATCGACAGACACGCGCCCGTACACCTGCCTTGAACAGAAACACAGTGCGCCTGCCTGCCCTACACGGAGGCCAGCCCATGGCACGAGGATCTAGAAGAATGCTGCAGCGGCCACCACCGCACATGCCGACCTTGCGGCGGCTGTTTGCCGAGGTGTTGGCACTGCTGTGTGCCGGGGGCCTGCAGGCGCAAGCCCAGGCCCAGGCGGCGGTGGCCGACCTGCCGCTGGAGCAGCTCATGCAGATGCAGGTCACCACGGCCAGCCGCTATGCACAGACCGCACTCGAAGCCCCCGCCGCCGTGAGCGTGGTCACGGCCGACGACATCCGGCTGTTGGGCTACCGCACGCTGGCCGAGGTGCTGGGCAGCATGCGCGGGCTGTACATCTCCTACGACCGTGCCTACCACTACCTGGGCATGCGGGGCTTTGCGACCCCGGGCGACTACAACACGCGCGTGCTGCTGCTGGTCAACGGGGTGCGCTTCAACGACAACCTCTACGACCAGGCGGGGATCGGCACCGACTTTCCGCTGGACCTGGACCTGGTGGACCGGGTGGAATTTGTGCCCGGGCCCGGGTCGGCGGTGTATGGGGCCAACGCCTTCTTTGGTGTGGTCAATGTGATCACGCGCAATGGCCGCCAGCTGCCCGGGCCGCAGGTGAGTGCCGAAGCCGGCAGCCATGGCAGCGCCAAGCTGCGGTTGTCGGTGGGCACGGTGGATGCGCTGGGGGCCGACTGGCTGGTTTCGGCCACCCGGGCCACCAAACGCGGGGCCGATCAGCGCTACCCCGCGTTCGACACCCCTGCGAACCCAGGCGGCGTGGCGCAGCGGCTGGACTATGACCGCAGCACCCAGCTGTTTGTGCGCCGGGCCCACGAGGGGCTGGTGCTCACGCTGGCCCATGGCGAGCGCACCAAGGGCGTGCCCACGGCAGCGTTCTCGCAGGTCTTCAACGATCCGCGCTCGCGCTTCATCGACCAAAGCACCCTGCTGGCGGCCGAGTACACCACGCAGCTGCAACCTTCGCTGGCGCTCACCGGGCGTCTTTACGCGGGCCGCTACCAGTATGTGGGCGACTATGTGTACGACTACCCGCCCGTCACGCTGAACCGCGATGTGGGCACTGGCCAGTGGTGGGGCACCGAATGGCAGTGGGTCAGCACGGCGCTGGCGCGCCACAAGCTCTCGTGGGGCCTGGACTACCGGCGCGACACGCGCATCGACCAGACCAACATCGACATCGCGCCGCCCGCGCAGTACCTGGACGTGCGCCGCAAAGGCGATGTGCTGGGCCTGTACTTCCAGGACGAATTCGCCCTCAGCCCCGACCTCACGCTCCATGCCGGGCTGCGCTGGGGCAAGCAGTCGGGCAGCGCGAGCGCCGTCCATCCCCGCCTGGGCCTGGTGTACTGGTGGAACCCCAGCACCGCCGTCAAGCTGCTGCATGGAACCGCCTACCGGCCGCCCAATGCTTACGAGCGCGATTACCGCGTGGACCTGCCCGGTGGTGTGGTGGATGGGGCGGGCCTGCGCTCCGAACGCGTGCGCACCACCGAGCTGGCGCTGGAACACGCGCCCACCGGTGCCAGCCGCTTGCTGCTGACGGCGTTCCGCTCGTCCGTGACCGACCTGGTCGTACTGGACACCGCCAGCCATGCGGACCGGCTCACGGTGGGCAACACCCGCGCGGTGCGGGTACATGGCCTGGAGGCCGAAGCCGAACAGCGCTGGCAGGGCGGGCAGCGCCTGCGCATGGCCTATGGCTGGCAGCGGGCGCACGACCCCTCACAGGCGGGCCCGCTGACCAACGCCCCCAGGCACCTGCTCAAGCTGCAGTGGTCGGACACCTTGCACCAGGCCACCGGGCCCGTGGTGGGCGCCGGGCGCTATGCCATCGAAGCCATCGGCATCGGCCCACGCAGCACGGTGCGGGGCAAGCGCCTGCCGGGGCATGTGCTGACCAACATGACCTACACCACGCGCATTGCCGGCACCGATGTGTCGGTGGGGGTCTACAACCTGTTCGATCGCAGGCATTCGGACCCGGCCTCGTTCGAGATCCGGGAAGACGCCGTGCGGCAGGACGGGCGGACCTACCGCATCAAGCTCACCTACACGTTCTGAGCCATGTGCCACACCCTGCGCCCCCACAGCAAGCTGGTGAAGCTGGTGGCCTGGCTGTGGGTGGCGCTGTGCACCGCAGGCTGGGGCGCAACCCATGCCAACGAACCCGTGGGCGAGCTGGAGCTGAAGGCCGCCTACATCTTCAACTTCATCCAGTTCATCGAATGGCCCGACAGCGAAGGCGACTCGGCCCAGGAGATGAGCCTGTGCGTGTCGCCCTTCAGCCCCCTCAAACGCCCCCTGAGTGCGCTGGAAGGCAAGCCCGCGGGCAAGGGCCGCATGCTGCGGGTGAGGCTGCTGGAGCCCGGCAACCTGCGCCAGTGCCGGGTGGTGGTGCTGAACAACATGGATGTCGAACCCGCGCTGCGTGCGCTGCGCACCCTGCCTGCGGCACACGGGGTGCTCACGGTTTCCGATGAGCTGACTTTCGTGAATCCGGAAATCGTCATCGCACTCGCCCAGCGCGACGGGCGCATCGTGTTCGGCATCAGCCCCGATGCGGCCTCCAAGGCGGGGCTCACCATCAGCTCCAGGCTGCTGCGCCTGGCCCGGGCGGGCAAATGAACATCCCGCCACCCGCGCCCGCCGCCCCGGCACCGGCTCCGCTGCTGCCGCCCATCCTGCTGTCCTCGCGGCTGGTCGCCACGGGCATCCTGTCGGCCGGGCTGGCGCTGCTCACGGTGGTGCTGGCACTCACGGGCATGGACTACTGGAGCACCCGCAGCTCCATGCTGCAGGACAGCCGCGTAGAGGCCGCCATCGTGGCCGACAACGTCTCGGCGGCGGTCATGTTCCGCGATACGGGCACGGCCAACGAAATGCTGGGTGCGCTGCGCGCATCCTCCATGGTGCTGGCGGCGGGCGTGTACGACACCGACGGTGTGCTGTTTGCCCACTACGCACACAACCGCGACCCGAACTTTCCGACCACGCTGCATGCGACGGGCATGGACGGTGCGCTGGAGCGCTCCGGCTGGGAAATGCTGGAGATCACCCGCGCCATCCCGGGCGCTGCGGGCACGGCCAATTCGCTGGGCACGCTGTACATCCGCAAATCAATGCGGGAGGTGCACACCCGGCTGGCCATCCGCTTTGCCAGTGCGCTGCTGGTGGCCGTGTGCGCCATGGCGGTGGCCACGGCCATGGTGCTGCGCAGCCGCGCCGCCGTGCGCGAGGCCGAGCAGCGGCTGCACACGCTGGCCCACACCGACGCCGTCACCGGCACCGGCAACCGCCATGCGTTCAACGAGCGGCTGGCCGCCGAACTGGAACTGGCCCGTGGCATGGGGCACAGGGTGGCCCTGGTCTACATCGACCTGGACAACTTCAAGACACTCAACGACACCTTCGGGCATGCCGCAGGCGACGGCCTGCTGCGCCAGGTGGCCCAGCGCCTGCAGTCGGTGGTGCGCAGCGCCGACACCATCGCACGCCTGGGGGGCGACGAATTCGCGCTGATCCTGCGGCTGGACATGGACGACGCCGCGCTGCAGAAATACGCGCAGCGCATCATCGGCGTCTTCCAGGCGGCCTACACCGAGGTGGGGCAGCAGATGAACGTCACCGGCAGCGCGGGCATCGCCACCTTTCCCGACGATGCGCCCGACATCAACGCCCTGGTCAGCAACGCCGACACCGCCATGTACCGCGCCAAGGAGATGGGCAAGAACCGCTGCGTGCGCTTCGAGCCGTCGATGAACCAGGCCGCGGTGCGGCGCCAGGCCATCGAGCATGCGCTGCGCGCCGAGCTGGAGCAGCAGGGCGGCGGGCTGGCGCTGCACTACCAGCCGCTGTTTGCCGCGCGCGACCAGGCCCTGGTGGGGGCAGAGGCCCTGCTGCGCTGGACCCATGCCGAACTGGGCGCGGTGCCGCCGCTGGAAGCCGTGTCGGTGGCCGAGGACTGCGGCCTCATCGTGCCGCTGGGCTACTGGGTGCTGCGCACCGCGTGCCGCGACGCCGCGCGCTGGACTGCACGCGGGCCGCTGCGGGTGGCCGTCAACATCTCGGCGCGCCAGCTGGGCGACCCGCAGTTCCTCGAACGGGTGATGGACATCCTGCGCGAGGAAGGCCTGCCTGCCCACCTGCTCGAAATCGAACTCACCGAAACCGTACTGATGGAAAACATGGAGGCAGGCGCGCACACGCTGCACCGCCTGAGCCAGCTGGGCATCCACCTGGCCATCGACGATTTCGGCACGGGCTACTCGTCCCTGGCCTACCTGCGCCAGTTGCCCATGCGGCGCTTGAAGATCGACCGCAGCTTTGTGCGCGATCTGCCCGAGCAGGAACACAGCCGCACCATCGTCACCGCCATCGTGGCGCTGGCCCATGGCCTGGGGCTGCAGGTGACTGCCGAGGGCGTGGAAACCCGGCAGCAGGCCGACTATCTGGTGCAGCAGGGCTGCGATGTGCTGCAAGGCTATGTGTTTGCGCGGCCCATGCCCGCGCCGCAGTTTCTGGCCCTGCAGGCCGACGCCAGCGCCTAGCGCGGGGCCGTCAGGCCACGGCGCCGTGGTAGCAGGGCGCGACCTCGCGCACCTCCACGGTGGCCCACTCGGCGGCGGGGCATGCGCGCGCAATGGCCACGGCCTCGTCGCGGGTGGCGCAGTCCAGCAAATAAAAGCCGCCCACCATTTCCTTGGTCTCGGCAAACGGCCCATCTACCAGCCGGGTCTGGCCCTCGCGCACCTGCAGGCGCACAGCCTGCTCGGTGGAGGCCAGCGATTCGGAGGCACGCAGCAGGCCCCGGGCCTGCAGCCCTTCGCCAAAAAGCTGCATGCGCACATAGGCCTCCTGCCCACCCGCCAGCCCCCGCTCGGCGCGCTGGCCGTGGGGTTCCATGATGAGCAGCATGTAGGGCATGGGATGTCTCCTGAACAGAAGGTACAAAGGGCTGCGGGGCAGGCCCGGGCCGCCATCCTACCAGCGGTGAATACTATTAATTTGATAGCAACAAGCGCTTATCTATCGCGCGGCAGCGGCATTTTTTGTTCATATTCTTGCGCTTTGCTGCAGGCCTGTGCTATCTTTGAGCCCCTATGCAACGCAGCATGCTCCTATCCACCCTATCGCTAGGCCTAGTGCCTGGCCGGGGTCTGCCTGCGTTCGCCACCCTCGTTGCCTGACTCGCTCAGCGCAACACCTGATCTCCCCCTGACCCCGGCCCGCGAACCAGCCTTTGCATACGCAAAGGGCTGCAGGGGATGTCACACGTTTTGTTTTTCATTCGTTGTTGACCTGCAGTGCCCCTGCGCACTGCACACCGTTCGTGGAGCCTCTCATGATTGCCAAGCCCGCCACCAAGTACCAGCCCATCGCCCCCATTGCGCTCGCCGACCGCCAATGGCCCAGCCGCAGCATCACCCGCGCGCCCGTGTGGCTCTCCACCGACCTGCGCGACGGCAACCAGGCCTTGTTCGAGCCCATGAACGGCGAGCGCAAGATGAAGCTCTTTCACGAGCTGGTGCGCATCGGCTTCAAGGAGATCGAAGTCGGCTTTCCGGCCGCGTCGCAAATCGACTTTGACTTTGTGCGCCGCCTCATCGACGAGAACCTGATCCCTGACGACGTGACCATCATGGTCATGACCCAGTCGCGCGAGGACCTGATCGCGCGCACGGTCGAGGCCGTGAAAGGCGCACCCCGCGCCATCGTGCACCTCTACAACGCCACCGCGCCCGCCTGGCGGCGCATCGTGTTCGGCATGAACGTGACGCAGGTGATGCAGCTCATCAGCCACCACGTGGGCTACCTCAAGCAGCTCACCGACGCGCAGCCCGCAACGCAGTGGACCTTGCAGTACTCGCCCGAGACCTTCAGCGCCACCGAACTCAGCGTGTCGCTCAAGGCGTGCCAGACAGCCATCGCCACCTGGGGCGCAGGCCCCGGCCGCCCCATCATCATCAACCTGCCCACCACGGTGGAAAACGCCACACCCAACGTATTTGCGGACCAGATCGAGTGGATGGACCGGCACCTGTCGCCGCGCGAGCACATCGTGCTCTCGGTGCACCCGCACAACGACCGGGGCACGGGCGTGGCGGCGGCAGAACTCGCGATGATGGCCGGTGCCGACCGCGTGGAAGGCTGCCTCTTCGGCAACGGCGAGCGCTGCGGCAATGTGGACATCGTGACGCTGGCGCTCAACATGTACACGCAGGGTGTGCACCCGAACCTCGACTTCTCGGACATCACGTCAGTGGCACGCATTGCGGAGGAATGCACCGCGCTGCCCGTGCACCCGCGCCACCCCTATGCAGGCGACCTGGTATTCACAGCGTTCTCGGGCTCGCACCAGGATGCGATCAAGAAGGGCTTTGCGGCGCAGGACCCGAACGCCTTGTGGGAAGTGCCCTACCTGCCCATCGACCCTGCCGACCTCGGCCGCACCTACGACAGCGTGATCCGCGTGAACAGCCAGTCAGGCAAGGGCGGCATCGCCTTCTTGCTGGAGCGCGAACACGGCGTGGTGATGCCGCGCCGCATGCAGGTGGAGTTCAGCGCCGTGGTGCAGCGCCAGACCGACGCGAGCGAAGGTGAGATGACGGGCGATGCGCTGTGGGCGCTGTTCCAGGGCACCTACCTGCACGCCCCCGCGCAGGCCCCCATCACCTGCCACAGCCACCGCATCGATGAAGACGGCCAGGGCATCGAGCTGGACGTGACCATCGACGGCACGCGCCAGACACTGCGCGGCCAGGGCAACGGCCCCATCGCCGCCACGGTGGATGCGCTCGGCCTGCCGCTGCGCGTGGACCACTACGAGGAACGCGCCACCGGCACGGGCGCCAACGCGCAGGCGCTGGCGATTGTCGAAGCCGCGATGGAGGGCGTGGCTGGTGCCACCTTTGGTGCGGGGACCAGCCACAACATCGTGACGGCCTCGGTGCAGGCCATCGTGAGCGTGGCCAACCGCTTGATGGCGCGGCGCACCGCGCCCCAGGCCGTGGTGGTGGCATAAGCCCCAGGGCTCTACTAAAAAAAGATAGCTGCTGGCGCCCGATGGACGCGCGCTGGCAGCATTTTTTGCCAATATCCCCAGGCCAGCGGTGGAGTAGGGGCCCACACCGCGCCCCATCCAGTACCCTTGCGCCCATGCGCGTTTTTCACCGCCTGGCTTTTGCCACCTGCACCGCTGCCCTGCTGGTCCTTGCCGGATGTGGCACCTCACGGCCTCCGCCCAACCCGGTTTCCACTGCGCCGTTGCGCACCACGCCGCCGCTCTCGGCCGAGCAAGCGCACGACATCGCCATCCATGCCCTGGGCCTGGTGGGCACACCCTACCGCTTTGGTGGCAACACGCCCGACTCGGGTTTTGACTGCAGCGGACTCATCGGCTACGTGTACCGCAACCAGGTCGGCACGCCACCGCCGCGCACGGTGGCGCAGCTCAACACCTGGGGCTATCCCATCGACGGCAGCGAGCTGCGCGCGGGCGACCTGGTGGTGTTCGGCACGGGCCGCCAGCCCAGCCATGCGGGCATCTATGTGGGCGAAGGGCGGTTTGTGCACGCGCCGTCCACCGGCGGCACGGTGCGGCTCGATCACCTGCAGTCGCGCCACTGGGCGCGGCAGAATGCGGCGTACCGCAGACCGTAGCCGCTCCCCCCTGAGTCGCCTTCGGCGCCTTCCCCCTGAGGGGGACGACGCACTCGCTGCGGGGCGGCCCTTGCTCTGCGTCTCTCGCGCTGGGCCGCGCCAGAGCCGACGGCCATGCCCTGGTTCGATCGCCAATAGGGGCTGGAATCCAGCTCCGCGACAATCGGGGCCACCATGACCCACGCACACCGCTCCGCCACCCCCATTTCCACCCACGACACCACGCGCATTGATGACACGCGCATCAAGGCCGTGCGCCCGCTGATCACGCCGGCGCTGCTGCAAGAGTGGTTGCCCACGCCCGATGCGGCGCTGACCCTGGTTGAATCCAGCCGCGCCGCGATTTCGCGCATCCTGCATGGGCAGGACGACCGGCTCATCGTGGTGGTGGGGCCCTGCTCCATCCACGACCATGGCCAGGCCATGGACTATGCGCGCCAGCTCAAGGTACAGGCCGATGCACTGCAAGACGACCTGCTCATCGTGATGCGCGTGTACTTCGAAAAGCCGCGCACCACGGTGGGCTGGAAGGGCTATATCAACGACCCGCACCTGGATGGCAGCTTTGCCATCAACGAAGGGCTGGAGCTGGCGCGCCAGCTGCTGCTGGATGTGCTGGCGCTGGGGCTGCCGGTGGGTACCGAGTTTCTGGACCTGCTCTCGCCGCAGTTCATCAGCGACCTGGTGAGCTGGGGCGCGATTGGCGCGCGCACCACCGAGAGCCAGAGCCACCGCCAGCTGGCCAGCGGCCTGAGCTGCCCCGTGGGTTTCAAGAACGGCACCGACGGCGGCGTGAAGGTGGCGAGCGACGCCATCCTGGCGGCGAGCGCCGCGCACGCCTTCATGGGCATGACCAAGATGGGCCAGGCCGCGATTTTTGAAACGCGCGGCAACAACGACTGCCACGTGATCCTGCGCGGTGGCAAGCAGCCCAACTACAGCGCCGCCGATGTGGATGCGACCTGCGCCGTGCTCAAGGCCGCAGGCCTGCGCGAGCAGGTAATGATCGACGTGAGCCACGCCAACAGCAGCAAGCAGCACCAGCGCCAGATCACGGTGGCCGAAGATGTGGCGCAGCAGATTGCGGCGGGCGATGCACGCATCACCGGCCTGATGATCGAGAGCCACCTGGAGGAAGGCCGCCAGGACATCGTGGCGGACCAGCCGCTCAAGCCCGGCGTGTCGGTGACCGATGCGTGCATCAGCCTCGCGCAGACGTTGCCGGTGCTCGGCAGCCTGGCCGCCGCCGTGCGCGCCCGCCGCAACCACCGTTGACAGCAATCCAGTAACAATCCGCCACCAGTGGCGGCAGGCACGCCACCGGGCGTGTGGCCCCCGGTTCATCTGGGGCAAACCCCCATTCAGCGCCCCCGCAGGGGGTGTCTGTGCGGTGTAGCATTGCCCCTTTGAACCTTGGGGCTGCCGCCCCCTGGATTTTTACCCGTGGTGCAAGCGTTCAGCGTGTGCCCGCCTGCTGTCCGACTGCCTTGTTGATCCCGCTGCCCTGCGCCTGCCCAGCCACCCCGGTCGCCCTGATCCGGCTGTGCCGATGCGCGCGCCTGGGCTCCGTGCTTGCCTGACGACCATGCCACCAGCGCAAGCCACCGCAGAAGCCGCAAGGCTCCAGGCACTGCAGTCTTACGCGATCCTCGACACCCCGGCCGAAGAAAGTTTTGACCAGCTGGCCAAGCTGGCCGCGCAGGTATGCCACTGCCCGATGGCGGTGGTCAACTTTGTGGACCATGAACGCCAGTGGTTCAAGGCCACGGTGGGCGTTCCCTTCCGCGAAACCGACCGTGCGATTGCGTTCTGCGCCCACGCCCTGAGCGGCAGCCGCGAGCCCCGGGTGGTGCCCGACACCACCCTGGACCCCAGCTTTGCCAGCAACCCGCTGGTGCTGGAAGAACCCCACATTCGCTTTTATGCCTGCGTACCCCTGGTCACGAACGAGGGGTTTGCGCTGGGCACCCTGGCGGTGCTGGACGGTGTGCCGCGCAGCCTCTCGCCCGAACAGCTGGAAGGCCTACGCATCCTGGCTGAGCAGACCATGATGCAGCTGGAGCTGCGCCGCCAGAAACGGCTGCTGGGCGACCTCGTGCAGCAGCGCGACCAGATGCACGCCGAGCTGGCCGCGCAGGGTGAGGCACTGCGCGTGACGGGACAGATTGCACGGGTCGGCGGTTGGACCGTCGAGCTGCCCGGCATGCAGCTGAGCTGGTCCGACGAAATTGCTGCCGCCTACGGCATTGCACAACGCACGGGCACGGCGGCACAGCTCCTGCAGTTCTACACCGTGCCACACCGGGCAGCCGTACAAAAGGCCTTCAACGACTGTGTGCTCACAGGCGCGCCGTTTGACATCGAGGCCGAGATGGTGATGCCCGGCGACCGGCACTTCTGGGTGCGCACGGCGGGCCAGGCAGTGCGCGATGCGGACGGCCGCATCGTCCGCGTGCAGGGCGCGTTCCAGGACATCTCGGCCCAGCACCAGGCCCACCAGGCGCGGCAGTTCAGCGAAGAGCGGTTTCACCTGGTGTCGCGCGCCACGGCCGATGCCGTGTGGGACTGGAACCTGCACACCGATGCGATGTGGTGGAACGAAGGCATGCAGAACCTGTTTGGCGTGCCACTGGACCAGCTGCCGCCCGACAGCACCTCGTGGACCCTGCGCCTGCACCCCGACGACAGCGCTGCGGTGCTCGATGGCATCCACGCGGCCATCGATGGCACGGCCAACCACTGGTCGGACGAATACCGTTTTCGCCGCCAGGATGGCAGCTACGCCTGGGTGCTGGACCGGGGCTTCCTGATCCGCGACCTGCAGGGCAAGGCTGTGCGCATGGTGGGCGGCATGACCGACATCAGCGCCCAGAAGCTGGCCGACCTGGACGCCCAGCGCGATGCGCAAAACCATGCCGAGCTGCTGCAGGTGCAGCAGCGCATCTCGTCGCTGGACATGCCCTTGCCCGAGGTGCTGCAGCTGGTTGCCAGCACCGTGCTGCGCCAGACCCATGCGCGCGGCGCGATGGTGGAGCTGCTGCAGGGGGGTCGCCAGCTGGTGGCACAGGCCTCGGCGGGCGACCATGTGCGGCCGGTGGGCAACCTGCTGCCCGTAGACCAGAGCCTGCTGTGGCCCGCGCTCAGCCAGGGCCAGACCGTGGTGTGCAACGACACCGAGGCCGAGGGCTGGGACATGGCCTCGATGCCGCACCGCCATGGCGTCCTGTCGGTGATGGCCGTGCCGCTGCGCAGCGGCGACGCCATCGTGGGCTCGCTCAAGGTCACCTCCGACAAGACCAACGCGTTCTCACGCCGCGATGTGGCCCACCTGGAGATCCTCACCGAATCCCTGGGCGCCATGGTGCAGCTGCGCCATGTGGCCGGGCAGCTGCACGCGTCCGAGCTGCAGTACCGCATGCTGTTTGACGAGCACCCGCACCCGATGTGGGTGTACGACAAGGAAACGCAGCGGCTGCAGGCCGTGAACCGGTCGATGGAAACCCACTACGGCTACACTGAGGCCGAGCTGCTGACCATGCAGATGACCGACCTGTGGCCTGCTGAGCGGCGCGATGCCATCCGCGCGTCCATCGACGCCATCCCCATGGACCAGCGCAACAAGCCGGTCATCAGCCGCCATGTCAAAAAAGACGGCTCGTTCATGGACGTGGAGATCACGGCGGGCAGCATCAGCTTCAATGGCCGCCCGGCCCGGCAGGTGCTGGCCACCGATGTGACCGAGCGCCTGCGCACCGAGCGCGAACTGGCGCGCATGGGCCGCGCGCAGCGCCTCTTGAGCGCCTGCAACGAAACCCTGGTGCGCGCCACCTCCGAAACAGCCTTGCTGCAGGCCATCTGCCAGATTGCGGTGGACATCGGCGGCTACCGCATGGGCTGGGTGGGATTGGCGCTGGACGATGAACGCAAGTCCATCCAGCCCGTCGCCCACGCGGGCTACAACGAACACTACCTGGAGAACCTGCACCTGTCCTGGTCGGCCGACGACCGCTATGGGCGGGGCCCGGCAGGCATGGCCATCCGTTCGGGCCAGCCCGTGATCGTGCAGGACATCCGCACCGAAGGCGACTTTGCCGACTGGACCGAGCGCATGCTGGACAACGGTTTCCACGGCGTGATCTGCCTGCCCCTGCGGCACCGCGACCAGGACCGAGCCTTTGGCCTGCTCTACCTGTACGCCCCCGACATCCTGCAGATCAGCCCCGAGGAAGCCGCGCTGCTGCAGGAGCTGGCCAGCGACTTGGCCTTTGGCATCACCAGCCTGCGCGCGCACAAGGCGCAGCAGCGGCTGCAGGCCTCGGTGCTCAAGGTGGCGGCGGCGGTGTCAGCCAGCACAGGCACCGAGTTTTTTGTGCAGCTGGTGCGCAACATGGCCGACGCGCTGGATGCGCAAGGCGGCTGCGTGGTGCGGTTGCTGCCCGCCACCGCCAAGGACCAGCCGCCCCGGGTGGCGACGCTGGCTGCCGTGCTCGACGGTCAGATGCTGCCCAACGACGAATACTCCCTGGCGGGCACCCCCAGCCTGCTGCTGATGGCGCAGCGCACCCATGTGGTGGCCGACAAGGTGCAGCAGCTCTACCCCGAGGCACCCATCCTCGCCAAGGTCGGCGCCCAGGCCTATGCAGGCCAGCAGCTGTGCAATGCCGACGGTGAGGTGGTGGGCATCGTGTTCGTGCTGTTCCGCCAGCCGATTGCCGAAACCGACTTCATCGCCTCCACGCTGCAGATCTTTGCCTCGCGCGCCTCGGCCGAGATCGAACGCCAGCTGGCCGATGCCCGCATCCGCCACCAGGCCTCGCTGCTGGACAAGGCACAGGATGCCATCGTGGTGCGCGACCTGGAGCACCGCGCCATCTACTGGAACAAAAGTGCCGAGCGCCTGTATGGCTGGTCACAACTACAGACGCTGGGCCAGTCCATCGAGACCCTGCTCTACGACGACCCCACCCATTTCCGCCACGCCACCCAAACGGTGCTGGAGCAGGGTGAGTGGACGGGCGAGATCGTGCAACGCCACCGCAACGGCAGCACCATCGAGGTTGAAGGCCGCTGGACGCTGGTGCGCGGCGACGATGGGCAGCCGCAGTCCATCCTGGCGATCAACACCGACATCAGCCAGCGCAAGGCCAATGAGCGCGAGATCCAGCGCCTGGCGTTTTACGACGCACTCACCGGCCTGCCCAACCGCATGCTGCTCATGGACCGCATGCACCAGGCCCTGGCCACCGCGCAGCGGCGCCAGCAGGGCGGGGCGCTGCTGTTCATCGACCTGGACAACTTCAAGACCTTGAACGACACCCTGGGCCATGACCAGGGCGACCTGCTGCTGCAGCAGGTGGCGCAGCGCCTGAACACCTGCGTGCGCAGCGTGGACACGGTGGCCCGGCTGGGGGGCGACGAGTTTGTGGTCATGCTGGAAGAACTCAGCCCCAAGCCGCACGAGCTGGCGCTGCACGCCCGCAGCGTGGGCGAAAAGATACTGACCATGCTGGCCGTGCCCTATGCGCTGGAGGGCTACCAGTACCGCAGCACGCCCAGCATCGGCATTGCGCCCTTTGCAGGCGAGCTGACCAGCGTGGGCGAGCTGCTCAAGCAGGCCGACCTGGCCATGTACCAGGCCAAGACGGCGGGGCGCAACACGCTGCGCTTTTTTGACCCCGACATGCAGGCCGTGGTCACGGCCCGCGCCGCGCTGGAGGCCGACCTGCGCTCGGCCCTGGCGCAGGATGAATTCTTGCTGCACTTTCAGCCGCAGATGCGCCACACCGGCCAATGTGTGGGGGTGGAAGCGCTGGTGCGCTGGGCCCATCCACAGCGGGGCATGGTCTCGCCTGCGCAGTTCATCCCGCTGGCCGAGGAGACCGGGCTCATCCTGCCCCTGGGCCGCTGGGTGCTGCACAACGCCTGCCAGCAGCTGGCCAGTTGGCAGCAAGACCCGGCCCTGGCCCACCTGACCATGGCCGTGAACGTGAGTTCGCGCCAGTTCCGCCATGCCAGTTTTGTGGACGACGTGGCCCGGGTGCTGGCGATCACGGGCGCCCCATCCGGCCAGCTCAAGCTGGAGCTGACCGAAAGTGTGCTGGTGGAGGACATGGAAACCACCATCGCCACCATGGAAGCGCTGCGCAGCTATGGCGTGGGTTTTTCTCTGGACGACTTCGGCACCGGCTACTCCAGCCTGAGCTACCTCAAGCGCGCCGCTGGACCAGCTCAAGATCGACCAAAGCTTTGTGCGCGACCTGCTGACCGACCCGAACGACGCGGCGATTGTGGACACCATCATCGGCCTGTCGCGCAGCCTGGGCCTGGAAGTGATTGCCGAAGGCGTAGAGAGCACCGAGCAACGCGAGCTGCTGGCCCGCGCAGGCTGCCAGCTCTACCAGGGCTACCTGTTCAGCCGCCCCCTGTCTGTGGACCTCCTGGACGCCTTCCTGCGGGCACCGGCGGCGTAGGGCCCTTTCTTTTCTCTGCTTTTCCCGCAGACCTGGACCGAACCGCAGCCAAGGCTGCGTTTTTTTTCGCCCTTTTTGTCCTTCTCGCCCCCCTTTCGTCACGTTTGACCTGTGCAGGGACGGCTGGCCATCACCCTGAGGCCCCGACATGCGGTGACGGCCACGCATGGGGTCCCCTGCCGCGGTGCTCCGGACCCCGGAGAAGTTGTTCCCTGTCTTTCTTCTTATATCTTTTATAAATACATAGTCGTAGTAGTAAGGGGCGGCCCCCGCTGTGGACAACCGGGTTTTCTGCTGCCCTGGCGTGCACTTAGCACCGCGCCAACCCTGTGCACCAACCCCTGCTGCCGCTGTCCCGGCAACGGGGACAAAAGCCCGCAGGCGGCGTTTTCTGTGGATAACCCCTGGCTTGTGCCAAAACTATCCCCAGTTTTACGCACCGGGCGCCAGGTCGTGAAATTTTTGATTCAAATTGGGCCTATGCGCGCATTGGGTAAGCTTTTTTAGCTATCAATTGGGTAGCTAACGGAGTGCGATGCAGGGCACCCATCGTCCCCGCACGCGGCATCCGTCCCGGCCAGACGCAGGTGTTGGCGCCGTCCAGGTCCCGTCGCCGGATGGAATCCCCCCCCGTTTTTTGATCCGTTCTCCGAATCGGGCCGCTATCCCCACCTTCCTGCGTCTCACAGAGGGTGAATGGGGCCCCGAAATGGCGGTTCTGGTTGTTCTTTAATAGCTTTATAGATAAATAGCAGTAGTAATAGAGCAGCCCCGTTTCTGTGGACAAACCCTTTTTCCTGAATGCTGGCGCGGGTTTGCGTCGCCGCAAAGTCTGTGCGGCGGGCTGCACAAAGCCCGGGGCCGACAGACAACAACTTTGCGGCACTGCCTTTTTGTGTGGATAACCGCCCGGTTGTGCCAGAACTGTTCCCAGACTTATCCACAATCCGGGCGCAGGCCCTGGTTTTGGGGGCCTGTGGATGGGCATCCTTGGCCTCGTGCTGCGTTTGCAGCGGGTCCTCTGGTGGCTCGCCGGCCCCACAGCCCTAGTCCCATAGCCGGGCAAAGCGCAAAAAAACCCGGCGTCCTGGGGAGGAGCGCCGGGTGGGCGGGGATGTGCGGGGCTACGCCATGGAGGCGGGCCCGCTGGTGCCTGCGTGGCTTACTGTGCCGGTGCCGGGCCGGGTTTACCGCTCGCGCCGCCGTGGTGGCGTTCACCCGGGCCGCCATGGCCCCCATGGCGGCCTTCGCCGCCCTTCATGCCGCCCATGTGGTGCCCACGGTGTGCCTGGGCATCAAAGGTCTTTTGCTGCTCGGGCGTCAGCGCGGCATAAAAGGCCTTGGTAGCCTCGCCCCGGCGGTCGGCTTCGGCGGCATGCTGGGCGCGCAGGGCCCGCATGCGGTCGATGCGCTCGGGGGTGGTGAGCTTGTCCATGTCCTGGCGGTCCAGGCGGGCGGGGCGCTCGCCGGGCTGCAGGGCGGTGGTGAAGCTGGTCCAGGCGGGTTCCTGGGCGGCGGTCAGCTTGAGCTGGGCCTTGAGTTCGGCCAGGTGCTTGGCATGGCGCTGGGCGTGGTCGCCGTGGCGGCGCTCGTGCCGGGCGTCAGGGGCCTTGGCCGAAGCAGCAGGGGGCGCAGCAGGCGGCTGTTGCGCCAGAACGGGCAGGGCCATGGCTGCCAGCAAGGCGGTGGCAGCAAAACGGCGTTGGAAGGTGGATGCCATGGGAGGGAGTCCTTTCACAGGGGTTGGCTCGCTGCAACGACCGTTTCAGCGATTGAGGGTCAGTGTCCGCCCCGCATGTATCGCCGCCGTGCGCGTTGGATGAGGCTGTGTAAAGTTGTGCCAAGAAGCTTCATCGGGGTGCGGCCTGTTCCCATGGTCCATTATGGTCAAAATGCCGCCTTCCGCGCAATGGATAAGTCTTTATAGCTATTAAATTTGTAGCTTTTGACAGGCGTCAAGCCGCAGCCCCGGCGGGCCTGCATCAGGCCCGGGGTGGCGACCGCCGACAATGGCGGGTTCCGAGCCCGTTGGCTTGCTTTTTATTCACCAACGACCCAACAAAAGGTTTTCCGTGTTCAAGAACATGATCGTGTACCGCATTGCACCGCAATGGCAGGTGGAATTGACGCAGATCGAAGAGGCACTGGCCAAGGCGCCCTTCATGGAATGTGGCGCCACGCAGGAAAAATCCCTGGGCTGGGTGCCGCCACGCGGCGATGCCCACGGCCCGCTGGCCGAGTCGGTCGGGGGCCAATGGATCCTGCGCTTCATGGTCGAATCCAAGGTGCTGCCCGGCAGCGTGCTGGCGCGCAAGGTCAAGGAAAAGGCCGAACGCATCGAGCAGGAAACCGGCCGCAAGCCCGGCAAGAAGGAAAGCAAGGAGCTCAAAGACGAGGCCAAGCTGGACCTGCTGCCCATGGCCTTCACCAAGCAGGGCTCGATGTGGGTGTGGATCGACACCGCCTCGCGCCTCCTGGTGCTGGACACGTCCAGCCAGGGCCGTGCCGACGAGGTGGTCACGCTGCTGGTCGAATCCCTGCCCGGCCTGTCGGTGTCGCTCATCAACACCCAGACCAGCCCCCAGGCCGCCATGTCCCACTGGCTCAAGGAGCAGGAACCGCCCGTGGGCTTCACGGTGGACCGTGAATGTGAACTCAAAAGCGCGAACGAAGAAAAAGCCGTGGTGCGCTACGCCCGCCACCCGCTCGACATCGAAGAGGTGCAGGCCCACATCGACGCAGGCAAGCTGCCCACCAAACTCGCCCTCACCTGGGACGACCGCGTGAGCTTCATGCTCACCGAGGGGCTGCAGATCAAGAAGGTATCGTTCCTCGACACCGTGTTCGAGGGCACCAAAGCGGATGATGGTGGTTTTGACACTGACGTGGCGATTGCCACCGGCGAGCTGGTCAAGCTGATCCCCGACCTGATCGAGGCGCTGGGGGGCGAGGCGGAGAGTGGTGTGGCCAGTGCGGCCGATGCGGTGGCAGCCACTGCAACTGCTGTTGTTCCAAACACGGCTGCACCACGGGTTTCGGCGCCCACGGCACCTGCACGTAAATCAGCGGGAGGTGGCGTGGTGACCGGGCCTCGGGAGGCGCCTGTGGACACAGACCCGGAAGCAGCGCCGTTTTGAGCTGATCATGCCCCCTGCGGTTCGCACTGCGGGCGCTGACCGCAGACTGCGACGGTGCACATTGCTGGCGGCAGGGGGCGTGACATCCGGGTTCTGAAAATCACTTGGACAGGCGTTTGCTTTTTTGCGCCACGTTCCTGATTTCCTGGACAAATAGTTTTCTCCAGACACCTTGTGTACTGTCTTCGACCAGCTGTGGCATCAAGCCGAAGGCCAAGGTGCGTTCTCCCCGCACCATGATTCCGCTATCGCGTTGCATGATGTCTGTGGCCAGCAACTGGTAGCCTGCCCGGGGGGTGATAGAGGCGTAGCTGGTATAGAGACGGCGGGATGGCTTGAGGCGATAAATTTCACCATCCACCAGAAAAATACCACCCTTGTTATTCCATTTGATTTTTTCAATACCAAATACTTCGTTCATCCAGTCGAAGGTGGGTTTTCCATTTTCATCAAATTCTCCAAGCCGCATGTCCTGGATGAGTGCTCCACCATTTTTCCAATAGGTAGTGAGTTTGGATTTTATGCTTTGTGGCAGTGCTGCTTGGTGTGGCACGAAGATGGCATCAAGGCTCTGAACGATCAAATCGTCCTGGAGCAAGTTTTTTTCACCAATGAGATAAACATCCAGCTCTGGTTGGTCGCTCAGAATTTTGTATGCCGCAAACAGAGCATCTCGGTGGATGTTCCTTCCGGCGCTTCTTTCTCCATGCCACACATAGAAGTTCGTGGTAGAACCCAGAATGCCAATTTTGATTCTTTTCTGATCGACATTCGGACGGGTTGTTGCGGGTTTGACGGAAATGGCACGGAGTTTTTCTGTATCGACGGTGGCTGATTGCCCTTCAGTAGCCTGGCGCTGGAATCCTCCCACCTCGAAACCGATGACGTTGGGTTGAGAAAGTGATTGGGAGATGGAGCGATTGATAACAGGAATCAGCTCGTGGGTTTTCTTTTGTCTTTCCCACACTTCTGCATAGGCACCCACCATGATTTGCTTGTAGCCTAGCGAGCCCATGTAGTTGGCAAGTGTTGGGAGAACATCCGCGTCTGGCAAAAGCTTATATCCGTCATAGAAATTGAAATCGATCACAGCAATATCGATGCAGCCTGCCAGTTTTTCAACAACACCGGTTGTATAGATTGCGTCATGCGATGTGAATGTCTCGGCAAAGTAGCCAATTGCCAAAGCTCCTTTTCTCTGAATGGCTTTGGAGTACAGGCAGGTAGCATCGCGAAGTCGGTTCTCCCTGTATTCTTTGTGGGCATGGAGGAGTGGTTCTGCTTTTTGAGAACCTATTTCAATATTGTTGTTGTAGTTGATGACAGGTTGTGGCTCCCCATATTTTTTTGCAAAATCTTGTTGGGTAGACTCCTTGTAATCACGCCATTGGTAGCCAGTTTGTCCGTACTTTATCTCATGCTCTTCCTGAAGACCCACTGCAAAGCCAAGTATCTTTCCTGGGTAACGGTTGGAAAAGTGATGAACAGTTTTTTCTATGAATTCCGTTGATTTTTTTTGAATTAATTCATCAGTAAAATCTAATTGCCATTGATATTCTCCAGAGAAATTTTTCATTACTGAATCTGGATGATCTTTGTAGATCCATGCTGGTACGGTGGAGGTGTCAGGTACTTTTTGGCCGTTCTCGTTGAGATACGTTCTCCCTCCCATGTCGAGTACCAATATAAGAGAAATTCCATTATTAACAATGGCATCAAGGTACTTGTGATAGTGAGAGAATTGATGATTATTTTTTTGAACCTCAATGTCAGACCAATTGAGATAAAAAGTGATGTGAGTGAATCCACTTTTCTTTATTCGACTCAATAGATTGGCATCCTGATTGATATCCCAAGGCATCAAAATAATGCTTGAAACAGGATCCTTGGGTGCAAGAGTGTTGGCAAAGGCGACGGAAGAAAAAAGAAACGCCGCAATACAGAGGATTTTTTTCATGGAAGAGGCTTCGGAATAAATTCGAGGTGCTGTCCCTGCATTCAGGAGCGCAGGGTGTTTTTCCATCGGCTCCTGGGTGTGGACGTATGGGGCACGCAGGCGAAAGAACAACAGGCACGGAGGTTTTCTGTGCCATTGTTTCATGGACCGTACCAGCGGTTTCTCAGGAGCCTGAACACCAATGTTCCATTGAGGACCATGGACGCATCCCCTGCTGCGAATGTCAGGGAAACGGCTCTATCCGCGCCACCATCGCCGCTAGCCTGTCCACATACCCATCCTCCACCCCCAGCACATCCAGCTGTCGCACGAGCTGATCCAGGTAGTCGCGGTTGCTGCCAATGCGGCCACAGGCGCGGGCGATGGTGGCAGCGGTGGACTGCATCGACAGGCCCCTCTGGTGGTGGGGGTGCCGGGTGTTGGCGACCAGCACCAGCGCCTGCACCGTGCCCTGGGGGGTGGGCAGGGCCAGCAGCGCGGGGCAGTAGGCGCCGGTGATCATCTCGCGGCGCCAGAGCAGGCGGGATTCGGCGTCTACCAGCGGGGCAGGGATCCGGAAAACCAGGCCTTCGCAGGCCCCGTCGGTGTCCGGCTCCAGCGTCAGTACCAGCCCGGGGCAGTCGGGTGTGCCCCGGCCTATCGTGGTGCCCAGGGAGAAACGGCGTGCATACCCTGGCAGGTGTGCGCGGCGCACCTCAGCAAAGTGAAAGCCCGGGTTCCACATCAGCGAGCCATAGGCAAACACCCACAGATCCTGCTGCTGGGCCGTGATGGTGGAAAGCACATCGCGGCGGGATTGCTCCACCTCGCTGTCGGGCAGGCGCCAGTGGGCGGGCAGGCCCTGGCTGCGGGCCTGGGCATCCCACTCGGCCAGCACCTCGTCGGTCAGGCGCAGGCCCGAGGCGCTGGCCGGGGTGAGCCGGCCTTGCAGTTCGGGCAGGTGGGCAAAGGCGTTGGGGTGGGGCATGGTGGCGGGTCGTGGGTTATCGGCGGGCCAGGTCGAACACCAGTACCTCGGCGCCTGCGCCGTGGGCCAGGGTCAGCTGGTGTTCGTTTTCCAGCAAGGCGCCATCGCCAGCGGCCAGTGGCACGCCGTTGACCTGCACGGTGCCCCGTGCCAGGTGTACGTAGGCCAGGCGTTGGGTGTCGAGCGGCTGGGTGGCGCTCTCTGCGTCGCCGTCGAACAGGCCTGCCCAGAGGGAGGCGTCGGCATTCATGCTGACCGAGCCCTCCAGCCCCTTGCGTGAGGCAATGCGCACCAGGCGGCCCCTGCGGTCTGCGGCCGGGAAATGTTTTTGTTCGTAGCTGGGGCGTATGCCCGTGAACAGGGGCTTGAACCAGATCTGCAGGAAGTGGGTGTCCTGGTCCTGCAGCGCGTTGAACTCGCTGTGCTGCACGCCCCAACCCGCACTCATGCGCTGCACATCGCCGGGGCGCAGGATGCCGGTGGGGGTGGGCGAAGGGGTGGTGCTGTCTGCATGGCTGCGTTGCGCCACGTTGTCCCGGTGGGCCAGTGCGCCGCTGAGCACATAGCTCACGATCTCCATGTCGCGGTGTCCGTGGCTGCCAAAGCCCTGGTCGGGTGCCACGGTGTCGTCGTTGAGCACCAGCAGGTTGCCGTGGCCCTGGTGGCGCAGGTCGAAGTAGCTGCCAAACGAAAAGCTGTGGGCGCTGTGCAGCCAGCCGGTGGAGGAGCGGCCCCGGTCGGAGGCGGCGCGGACGGTGATCATGATCCAAACTCTAGATGACGCCTTCCCGGCCATCAATCGCTGGCCGTCGAACTCACTGTCCTGAGGCCCAGACCAATGTCCGGTGCCTGTGCACAGACATCGCTGATGCGGTCTGGCCTGGTGGTCAGAGAAGAAGGAGCGCGGCCAGGGCCAAGGCGCCGCCCACCAGCACCAATGTCCAGGACGAGGCCTGCTTCACGAACACGAAGCTGCTCGGGTCGTTCGGCAGATAGGCGATCTCCACGGGGCGGTTGGCCTTGAATTCGGCCAGCACCTCTTCCGGGAAGCTGTGTTTGACGACCATCTGCTGTCCGCTCTCCGTCTTGAAGCGGAACTCGGCGGTGTAGGTGGAAGAGCCGCTTTTCTTGAATTCGGTGTACTGCGTGATGGGCTCCACCACAGCATGTTTGCCGATCTTCAGTGTTCTGGACAGCTCGGACCGTTCCTGCATTCCAAAAGCGATGAACACGATCCCGGCGAGGACGCCCAGGATTTTGAACAGCAGCTTGCCTTGTTGACGCGATGGCTTCATGCGCTCACTCCCTCCGTTTTGGCTGGAGTGTAAGGGCGTGGAATCATCGGCGCTGGTGAAGCGGGCAGCGCAGCCGCAGGCATTTACCGGCCCGCAAACGACGGGCTCTGGCGCTGGTGAAACGCCTCTACCCCCGCGCGGAAGTCTTCGGTGCCTGCGCAGCGCACAAAGGCGTCTTTTTCTGCGGCCAGCTGCTCGGGCAGCGTGTGGTCCATCGATGTGCGCATCAGGCGTTTCATGGCGCCGTAGGCCAGCGTCGGACCATTGGCCAGGCGCTGGGCCAGGGCGGCGGTGGCGCTGTCCAGTTCGGCAGCGGGCACCACGCGGTTGATGAGACCCAGGCGCAGGGCGTCGTCGGCCGTGAAGGCCTCGCCCAGCAGCGCAATCTCCAGCGCCTGGCGAACACCCACGATGCGCGGCAGCGCCCACGAGGCGCCCACATCGCAGCTGGTGCCGAGGTTGATGTACGCCAGGTTGAAGCGTGTGCCTTCGGCAGCGATCACGTAGTCGGCCATCAGCACCAGGCTCAGGCCCGCACCGGCGGCCGCACCGTGCACCTGTGCGATGACAGGCGCGTTCATCTGCGCGAGCAGCAGCAACGCCTGGTTCAGTGGCGTGAGGATGTCGATGGCGCCCTGCACCAGGTCGGCGCGTAGCGTGGCCAGGTCGCCCCCGGCCATGAAGCCCCGGCCGTTGCCACACAGCACCACGGCGCGCACACCGGGGTCGGCGGCGAGGGACTGCACGGCGGCGAGGAAGGCGTTGGCCATGGGCACGTCGATGGCGTTGAGCGCCTCGGGCCGGTTGAAGCGCAGCGTGGCGATGTCGCCGTCACGCTCCAGCAGCAAGGGGTGAATGGTGGGGATGGCTGCGGTGTTTTTCATCTCAAATAAGCCCTCTGAGCGCGCCAGTAAAGCGCTTATAGCTCCTGTTTTGATAGTGAACGGATCAGGCAGGTCTTGCAGGTCTGTCCACCAACCCGCGTTCAGCCGTACAGCGCCTCGATCTCGGCCGCGTAGGTTTTGTAGATGCTGGAGCGGCGCACTTTCATCGTTGCGGTCACCTCACCATCGTCGTGGTCCAGCTCTTTGGTGAGCAGGTGGAACTTGCGGATTTGCGAGACCTGCGCCAGGCGCTGGTTGCCCTGGTTGATTTCGGCATCGATGAGGCCACGCACCTCGGGGTGCTCCACCAGCGAGCGAAAGTGCGTGAACGGAATGCGCCGCGCCTCGGCCCATTTGCCCACGGTTTCGTAGTCGATCATCACCAGCGCGCCGACAAACTTGCGCGCCTCGGCCACGATGATGCATTCCTTGATAAAGGGGCTGCCCTTCATCGTGTTCTCGATCTCGGAGGGCGTGAGGTTCTTGCCGCCCGCCGTGATCATGATGTCTTTCAGACGGTCCACGATCTTGATCTGGCCTTGCTCTTCGCGCACCACGTCGCCGGTGTGCAGCCAGCCGCCCACGATGCTGCTGGCCGTGGCCTCGGGGTTCTTGTAGTAGCCCGCAAACACCATGTCGCCTTTGAGCTGGAGTTCGCCGTTGTCGGCAATGCGGTGCTCCACGCCTTGCGTGGGCACGCCCACGGTGCCTACCACCACATGGTCCAGACGGTGGCCCGTGACCATGCCGGTCGATTCGGTCAGGCCATACACCTCGATGAGCGGCACGCCCAGCACACGGAAGAAGCGGACCACGTCGGGCGGAATGGGCGCCGCCCCCGTGAGCGCGACGTGCGCGTTTCGCAGGCCGATGAAGTTCTGCAGCGCGCGGAACACCAGCCAGTAGCTCGCAGCAAAGGTGAGCTTGTCGGCAGCGCTCCAGGCACTGCGCGGCTTCTCGGCCAGCGGCTTGCAGGCGTTGTAGGCCTTGTGGAACAGCGCGCGGCGCAGGCCACCGGTTTCCTGCAGCTTGATGTGGATGGCCGCGTGCAGCTTTTCCCAGATGCGAGGCACGCCCAGGAACATGGTGGGCGCGACTTCGCGCAGGTCTTCCTGCACGGTGCGGATGGATTCACCAAAGTTCACCTGCGAGCCGATGTACACGGGCACAATGCTGGTCAGCATCTGCTCGGCCACATGGCACAGCGGCAGGTACGACAGGTGTGTGGTGCCTTGCGACAGTTCCAGCCGGTCCACGATGCCCGGCACCACGCCCCGGATGTTGCGGTACGAAATCATCGCGCCCTTGGGCTTGCCGGTGGAGCCCGAGGTGTAGATCATCAGGCCCACGTCATCCAGCCGCTGGCGTGCAAGGGCGTCGTCGATGATCGCCTGCTGGCCCGATGCCGCGCCCAGCTGTTCGACCTCGTCAAACGTGGTGATGAACTGCCGCACCTCCGGCGCAAAGCTGCGCAGGCCCTTGGTCTCCATGACCACGATCTTTTTCAGGCGCGGCAGCTCGGGCAGTGCGGCCAGCAGCTTGTCGGTCTGCTCCTGGTCTTCGCAGACCATGATTTCGATGTCGGCATGGCCCACCACATAGGCCACCTCGTTGGTGGGGCTGGTGGGGTAGACACCCACGGTCACCGCGCCCACCAGGCCCGCGCCCATCTGGGCCAGCACCCACTCGATGCGGTTCTCGGAGATCACGCCCACATGCCCGCCCGCAGGCAGGCCCAGCGCGCGCAGCCCCAGGCCGAAGTGGCTGGCGCGCTGGTGGTACTGCGCCCAGGTGAAGGGCTTCCAGATACCGAAGTCCTTTTGCCGGATGGCGATGCGCTGCGCGTCGGTGCGCGCGCGCTCGCGCAGCATTTGGGGCAGGGTGAAGTCGGGGAGCGTCATGACAGCCATCTTTTGCGGCGCTTGTAGTGCTTGATCTCTTTGAAGCTCTTGGCCTCGCCGCCACCGCCCATGCCCAGGTAGAACTCGCGCACATCGGGGTCGTTGGCCAGGCGCTCGGCCGTGCCGTCGATCACGATCTTGCCGTTCTCCATGATGTAGCCCCGGTGCGCCACGGCCAGCGCCACGGTGGCGTTTTGCTCCACCAGCAGCATGCTGGTGCCGCGCTCGGCATTGATGCGCGCGATGATGGTGAAGATGTCTTCGACGAGCTTGGGAGACAAGCCCAGCGAGGGTTCGTCGAGCAGGATGAGCTGGGGCTGCGCGATGAGTGCGCGGCCAATCGCCAGCATCTGTTGCTCACCGCCCGACAGGTAGCCGGCCAGGCCCTTGCGCCGCTCGTGCAGGCGCGGGAAGTAGCTGTAGACCAGATCGAAATCCGGCGTCGCATCCTTGCGCCCTGTGAGCGCATAGGTCGCTGCCACCAGGTTCTCTTCGACCGTGAGGTCTTCAAACACGCGGCGGCCTTCCATCACATGGCTCAGGCCGTTGCGCACCAGCTGCTGCGGTGCGAGGGCCGCTGTAGGCTGGCCGTTGAAGTGGATGCTGCCGCTTTCGACCACACCATCCTCCAGCGCCAACAGGCCCGAGATGGCCTTGAGCGTGGTGCTCTTGCCCGCCCCGTTGCTGCCCAGCAGTGCCACGATCTGCCCCCGTGGCACGGCCAGCGACAGGCCGCGCAGGGCCTGCACCACCTTGTTGTAGATGACCTCGATGTTGTTGACTTCGAGGACGTGGGCCGGGGTTGGCTGGGTCATGGCAACAGCAGGGTCAGAGCTTGATCCAGTCGGAGGCCGCAACCATCTTCTGGGCCTTCATGTCGGCGCGGTACACGCGGCCCACGGGGATGGAGTTGCCGCTGATGGTGATCGGCACACCGATCAGGCCACCCGTGTCGAAGTCCTTGATGGAGTTGAGCGCGGTCTTGAGGTTGGGGCCTGTGAGCGGCTTGCCCGCATCCAGGCAGCGCTTGGCCGATTCGGTGAACAGCATGGCGGCCAGGAAGCCCTGGATGTAGGCCGTGCTCTGGTACTCGGGGCGCATGGCACGGATCTTCTCCAGCATGGGCGCCTTTTCGGTGTCGTAGTAGTAGCGGTAGGGCATCACGCCCATGAAGCCGTCGGCGGCCTCGCCCATCTTCATCACGGTGGAGCTGTCCATGGTCCAGAAGGTGCCCATCCATTTGCTGGTCATGCCCTGCTGCTTGCCCTGGGTGATGAACTCGGGGATGGGTGCGAGGATGTAGCCGTGGAAGATGGTGTAGTCGGGCGCAGCGCGGCGCAGCTTGATGACTTCGGTGGACACGTCCACGCTGCCAGCGGGCGTCATGATCTTGATGGGCACCGACAGGCCGAGCTTCTTGGCCATGGCTTCGCTGGACTCTATGGGGTCGCGGCCGAATTCGGAATCGGAGTACACGAAGGCCACCTTGGCGCCGGGCTTCTCTTTGGCGATGTGCTTGAGCAGGATGCCGAACATCTCGGTGTAGTCGGGGCCGACCAGAAACTGGTTGGGGTACTTCGTGGGGTCGTTGAGTTCGGTGGCAAACGATGCGCCCGCCATCAGGATGTTGCCGTTGCGGTCCAGCTCGGGGTTGATGGTTTTGGAGAAGCCTGTGGAGTCGCCGTAGTACAGGTTGACCTTGTTCTGACTGGTGATCTTCTTGAACGCAGCCACCTACACATCGACCTTGTAGCCCGTGTCTTCGGGCACGTACTTGACCTTGCGGCCCTTGATGCCACCCGCGTCGTTGAGCATCTTCACGTAGTCGCCCATGCCCGCGTTAATGCCGACCCCCGCAAACGCGAACACGCCGGTGAGCGGGATGGAGCCACCGATCACGATCTCTTCGGCGCCTTGGGCCAGCACCGACAGCGGGCTGGTGAGGGCAGCGGCGCCAGCGGCTCCGAGCAAAAGTTGGCGGCGCTGGAAGGAAGTGCGTTGTGTGTCCATGGTTGTCTCCTATAGGTTTAGTTGCGGAAAGGCCAGAGATGGAAGAAACGACGGACGCGCCGCCACACTTCGGCCAGGCCATGGGGCTCGAAGACGAGGAAGCCGATGATGAGCAGGCCAAATATGACCGTGCGCACGGGCGAGAGGAACACTGTGAGTTCGCTGCCACCGGGCACCAGGTCCACCACGAGCTTGAGCAGCTCGGGCACCATGGTCATGAACACGGCGCCCAGGATGCCGCCCAGGATGGAGCCCATGCCGCCGACGATGATGGCCGCCAGGAAGAAGATGGACATGAGCAGCGGAAAACTCTCGGGCGTGACCACGCGGAAGAAGTACGCCCACAGCCCGCCTGCCACACCCGCATAGAACGACGACAGTCCAAACGACAGCAGCTTGTAGCGCAGCAGCGGTATGCCCAGCACCTCGGCCGAGATGTCGCGGTCGCGGATGGCGATGAAGGCACGGCCCACGCGCGTGCGGAACAGGTTGGCCGCGCCCAGCAGCATGAGGATGGTGACGGGCACGATGAGCCAGTACAGCCGGAACGAGGTGTCGAGCGCCATGCCGAACAGCTTGGCGGGTGGCACGCTCAGGCCGCCGGTGCCGCCGGTGAACTTCCAGTTGGCAAAGATGAAGTGCGCGATGAACGATGCGGCAATTGTGGCAATCGCCAGGTACAGCCCCTTCACGCGCAGCGAAGGAATGCCCACCACGATGCCGCCCAGCATGGCGACAAAACCACCGGCCAGCAGGTTGAGCACAAAGGGCGTGCCCACCTTGGTTTCCAGCACGGCCACGGTGTAGGCGCCCAGGCCCATGAAGGCCGCTTGCCCCAGGCTGACGAGGCCTGTGTAGCCCGTGAGGATGTTGAGCCCCGTGGCGCTGGCCACATTGATGCTGACCAGGCAGGCCAGGTACAGCCAGTAGTCGCTGGCCATGAACGGGAACACCACCAGCAGCGCAGCGCCCACGGCCAGCCACACCCTTTGCGTGCGCGAGTCGAACAGCGCCGCGTCGGCGATGTAGGTTTCCTTGAGGGTTCCGATGCGCATGGGGTCGGCCTTACAGTCTCTCGATTTCGTGGGTGCCGAACAGGCCGTACGGCCGCACCAGCAGCACCGCGACCAGCACGATGAAGGTGGCCAGCAGCTTGTATTCGCCGCCCAGGTAGGCCCCGGCCAGTGCCTCGATCAGGCCGATCAGGATGCCGCCGACGAGCGCGCCGAGCACGCTGTCGAGCCCGCCCACGATGACGACCACCAGCACCGACAGCCCGAACACACCCATGCTGGACGAGATGCCGCCAATCGACCCCACGATGATTCCGGAGATGGCCGCCAGCATGGCCGATGCCACCCAGGCCAGCGAGAACACACGCGGCACGTTGATGCCCACCGAGTACGCGGCCGCCTGGTCGCTGGCCGTGGCGCGCAGGGCCACGCCGCCGCGCCAGAAGCGGAATACCACCAGCACCGCTGCGATGAAAACGATGGCGATCACGGCGCCCCAAAACACCTTGGGCGCGAGGAACGCGTCGCCCACCATGATGGGCTGCGTGGGCATGAAGTCGGGCAGGCGGCGCTGGTCAGCCGTCCAGATCATTTCCACCAGGCCCACCAGCACCGAGGCCAGGCCCACGGTGACCATGAAGACGGAGATCGGCGGCTCGCCCAGCAGCGGGCGGATCATGGTGCGCTCGATTACCGCGCCCAGCAGGCCCGTGCCCAGCACGGCGGCCGGGATGGCCAGCCACAGCGGTAGCGCGAACATCGATGCAAAGGTGAAGAACAGGTAGGCGCCCACCATCAGCAGCTCGCCGATGGCAATGTTGACCACGCGGGTGGCCTTGTAGACCATGACGAAAGCCAGTGCGGCCAGTGCGTATAGACCGCCCCCGGCGATGCCGGTGAGGCTGATCTCAAACAGGTAGGCCCAGTCGAAGTTGCCGGTCATGCGGTGGTCACCCCCTGCAGCTTGGCGCGCAGGTCGCCCACGTCGCCTGCGCCCAGGTAGGCGCGGATGACCTCGGGGTTGGCCTGCACGGCGGCGGGAGTGCCCTGTGCGATGACCTGGCCGAAGTTGAGCACCACCACGTGGTCCGACAGGTCCATCACCATGCCCATGTCGTGTTCGACCATCAGCACCGTCACGCCCCACTCCTCGCGCACGTCGAGGATGAAGCGCGCCATGTCTTCGGTCTCTTCGCGGTTCATGCCGGCCACGGGTTCGTCCAGCATCAGAATCTGCGGCTGCATGGCGAGGGCGCGGGCCATCTCCACGCGCTTTTGCAGGCCGTAGGGCAGGGCCGATACGGGTGCGTGGCGGATGTGGTCGATTTCGAGGAAGTCGATGATGCGCTCCTCGATGTCGCGGCGCAGTTCGGCTTCTTCGCGGCGTGCGCTGCCCAGGTAGAACAGCGCGTCGAGCACGTTGGTTTGGAGGTGCGCGTGGCGGCCGAGCTTGATGTTGTCGAGCACCGTCATGCCGCGAAACAGCGCAATGTTCTGAAAGCTGCGGCCCAGGCCCAGCTTGGCGCGCTGCGGTGCAGGCACGCGGGTGATGTCCTGGCCCTGAAAGCGGATGGACCCCTGGCTGGGCCGGTAAAAGCCCGAGATGGTGTTGAACAGCGAGGTCTTGCCCGCACCGTTGGGGCCGATGACGGCGGTGATGGAGCCGGGCAACACATCAAACCCTACGCCAGTCAGCGCCTTGACGCCGCCGAACGCAAGGGTCACGCCCTCTACCTGGAGCAGGGGCGGTGCGGAAGAAGAAGGGCCGGAAGGGGTTGTCTCCATTGGCTTTCTAATACGGGTTGTTCGCAGCTTCTGGACAGAAATTTCTCGCGGACCCTGTAGAAATTTCCTACTTCTGCGTAAACTGTTTACTCGTGAGTAGATTCTGGAAGCCGCCACCCCATTCAGCATCCGTACTTTCCCGAGGAATCGCCACCCATGCCCCAGGCCAAAGCGGCATCGACCCGACGCAGCAGCAAAAGCAGCACGAGCAGCGGCAGCAGCCCCCAGCGCGCGGCCCCCAAGCCTTCACCCGCAGCCCCGGGGCCTGACGACGCGCCCGCCGCCGCTTCGCCCTGGGCGCCCGTGTCGCACCGTGAACGCCAGCGCGAAGCCAAGCGCAACGCCGTGTTGCAGGCGGCGGCCCAGTTGTTCAACGAACGCGGCTTTCACGCCACCTCGCTTGACGACATCGCCGCGCGCCTGAACGTGACCAAGCCCACGCTGTATTACTACGTGAAGAACAAGGACGAGATCCTGCTGCAGTGCGTGCGCCAGGGCCTGGACATGATGCTGGAGGGCATCGAGGCGTCGCGTGCTGCAGGCGGCAAGGCCATCGACCAGCTCATGACCTGCATGCAGGTGTACGCACGCATCGTCACCATGGACTTCGGCATGTGCCTGATCCGCGTGGGCGACGAGCAGGTGCCCCCCGAAAGCCGCAAAGAGCTGCGCCGCCTCAAGTCCGCCATCGACCAGGAGTTCCGCCGCCTGGTGGCCGAAGGCGTGGCCGAGGGATCGATCCAGCCCTGCGACCCCAAGATCACGGCCTTTGTGATTGCGGGTGCGCTCAGCTGGATCGGCCGCTGGTACCAGCCCGGCGGCGAGTACACGGCCGAGCAGGTGGCGCAACAGTGCATTGCAACCCTGTGTGACGGGGTGCTGCGACGGCCTGCGCGGGCCGCTGTGTCGGAGGTGGTGCCTGCCCCTGCCGCCCAACGCAAGGTGGGTGGCGCCAAGGCCAAGTCCCCGGCGCGGTCAGGCAAGACCTGATACCTCTCCGGGGCCAGGGTTTCAAGGTTTTTTTGCCCCTGCCGCCCGATGGGCATGCTCTGTTAGCTATTTAATTGATAGCGTTTTGGAGTTTTGAGCTTGCACCTCTGGTGCTTGACGCACCCGTTTAGGCGGATCTTGTCAAAACCTCATGCGTTACTTTGGTGAGTGCAGTGTGAGCTTTGGTTGTCTGCGGATGGATGCTGACGCCCCCGGCCTGCAGCCCCTGCAGCGCCTGAAACAGCTGCTCGACCTTGTTGCCGTCAAACACGCCACCTGGCCCTTGGGCGTGGATATCGGTGAACGGTGACTCATACAGCCGCGCTGCGGGCATGGCACCGAGCTCGGCCACCCCGGCCCCCTCCGGCCTTGTAGAGCCAAGCCACCGCCAGTTCTAGCTTGCGGCGGGCGTAGGAGCAGGCTGTGCGCGGGTCGGCATGGGCAGCGGCCTCGGCACGGCGGGCTTCGGCCAACAGGTCGGGGCAGTCTGGTTGAAGAGAGCAGAAGTTCGATGACAACGTGCTCATGCACCTCTCCCAGTGCGTTGATTTTGTTTGATGGGTATTTGATCGGAGACGCTTTCCGGTCAAAGGAGCCAAGAAAAGTCTTTGGCTGACAACAGGTTACCGAGACCCTCTATTTGACTGGCAGTTGATCGTGGCGTGTTGAACCTTGGTTTGTCCCGATGTCTTCCTCATGAATGAGGGAGACATCAGCTACCCGCCAGCTTTCTCAACGGCTTGCGCAATCAGCGGTGCCATTTTTCGCAAGCCCTCCAGATTCAGCTCGCCAGCCAAATACAACTGATACCACGACTGCCGCCAGCGAATGACGCGCTCGCCATCGCGCAGCTTTAGCTTTTTCAGCGTGAACTCCGCTTTGGCGCGGTGGCTGGCCGGTACAGCGTTGGTCACACGCATTTGCAGGGATGGCAACTCGATCTCGAACCAGCCAGCGCCCACCTCATAAGGGTCGAGCACGGTGTCGTCCAGTGTGCGCTTGGAGGAGTTGAGCGTGCCGGAGGCAAACCGGTAGTTATCCCACGCGTAGGCTTTGTCGGGGTGGTTTTTGTAGCTTAAGTAGTGGTCTACCGTGCCGCCGGTCGGGTCGTGCATTGCCGCGTAGCCGCACAGGCCTGCAAAGCCATCACTGAGGTCCTTTGTGTACGGTAGCCAAAGGGCTTTGGGGCGCTTGGCATGGGGACTGGCTTTGAGCCATTGGTTGCCGGGCGTCTGCACCTCGGCATCAAACCGTTTGGGCTTCTTGACTTTGGCGACCGGAATCATGGCTTGGCCTTGGGCGTCTTTTTGCTGCGGGTAGTCTTGGGTGCTTTGGTGCTCTGGGCCCGCTTGCGTGCTGCGGTCTGGGTGTTCAGCTGCGTGTTCACAATCCAGCGCGGCCAGAACACATCGCCCGCAGGCAGCAGCTTTTGCAAGCGTGCATGAATGGCGGCTTTGGTGCCAAGCCCTTTGGGCAAATGGCCTTCACCGCGCATGAAGGCCTCTGCCGCTTCAATGGCCTCTTCGGCCTCTTTCGAGCGCGCCTGCTCCAGGCCAAAGGTTTCTGACACCAGCCAGTTCGTCACGTCCCCTTGCACCGCCCAGCCGCCTTGCTCAATGGCGACAGCGCCGTTTTGCAGTGAAAGATGCACCAAATCATCTTGTGACTCTTCAAAGATTGGCTCGACCGAAGCCGCCACCAGGGGCGAATGCGTAGCCACCAACACCTGGGGCAGAGTGCTGGCCTGGCCACGCAGTTCATCCACCGCCTTGAACAGGCTGGGCAACACCGTGCGCTGCCAGCGGGGGTGCAGGTGGGTTTCGGGCTCGTCAAACAGAATGACGAAACGATCCTCCGGCTTCTTGCCCAGCAGCTTGGCCGCCACGGCATGCTCGTGCCAGGCCCACACCAAAAAGTACACCAGCGCCAAAATGCGCCGCACTCCCGCCGATGCCAGAGCAACAGGTACGGTCTGGTTGCCCACAAGCAGGGTGGGGCGGTCACGCCCCTCGCCGATGAACACGCGTTGCGGTGGCCCCGCCCTCAGGGGCTCTTGCAGGGGCGACATGACCTCCAGCACCTTGGCCAGGGCGGTGAACTGTGGCTTGCGGCCTTCCTGCCAGTTCACCCAATCGCGCTCCAGCCCTTCGCACACCCGTTGGCCGTTCACTTCCAACCCGTTCCACACTTCGTCGGCCTTGAAGTGATACGCCGCAGGGCGGTTGGGGTCGGTACGCCAGTAGTTGCGCGCTGGGTCCCACACCGAGAAGCCCCCATCGATGCGGATGTAGACCACGATGCCCGGCATCACGGGCCGGGCGGCGGGCAGAGTCCAACTGGCGTCGGGGCGGTGAAACACTGACTGCACTTCGGTGACCCTGGAGGTCTTGCCCTGCACCCCGTAGGTGATCGTGGCCTTTTTGGTGCCTGTGGGCAGGGCCACCGCTCCCGCCCAGGTGCGGGTGAGAGCCCACCAAGCCAAGTCCAGCAAAAAGCTCTTGCCCAGCCCGTTATCGCCTGCGATGAGGTTCAAACGGTCTGCCCATTCCACCTGGACATCCGGGGCCAGCCCGACGTGGTTCAAATGCAGGTATTTCAGCATAGGTGTGGTGTTGTGAAGAGATTGGTGGGGCAGACTTTACAACTGCCCCGCAAACGCCCGCTGCTGCAGCGAGGCAAACGGCGCATCCAGTGCAGCCAGGGCGCGGCGGTGGGTGGCTTGGCGATGCCGCCGGACCAGAAGGCGTTCCAGACTTGATCGACTTTGTTGCGCAGGTCACCGGTGAGCATGGGGCAGGCAGTAGCAGGCTGTGGGAAACCCCGAGAGTCTGCCATGGGGGGGCTTGCCGCAGAGGTGTGGGCCGCGTGGTGGGCAGGGGTTTGAAGGTTTTTTGGCCCCTGCCGCGCGATGGGTATGCCTTGTTAGCTATTTGTTTGATAGCGTCTTGCGCGGTGCTGCGCTGCGGGGTTCGCTGTTACCCGCTGCCAGGTCGTCGAGGATGGGGCAGTCGGGCCGGTCGTTGCCTTTGCAGCAGGACACCAGCGTTTGCAGGCTGCGCTGCATGGCTTGCATCTGGGCGATGCGTTCGCTCAGGTCGTCGATGTGTTGCTGCGCGATGCGCTTGACCTGGCTGCTGGCGCGGCTGCGGTCGTGCCACAGGCCCAGCAGTTCGGCGATTTCTTCCATCGAAAAGCCCAGGTCGCGGCTGCGGCGGATGAAGTGCAGGGCGTGCACGTCGGCCTCGGTGTACTGGCGGTAGCCGCTGTCGGTGCGCGCCACGCCGCTGATGAGGCCCAGCGATTCGTAGTGCCGCACCATGCGCGCCGAGATGCCTGCGCGCCGGGCGGCGACGCCGATGGGCACGGGCCAGGAGATGGCGCGGGGCGCGGCTGGTTTGCCAGGCGTGGGGGCCGGGGTAGTGCGTGCGTGCTGGGGCGTTGGCGTGGTCATGGTGGGCCCTTTGGGGGGAGGGGCAGTAGTGCGTATTCGCGTTCATCCATCGCAACCGTTCGGGCTGAGCTTGTCGAAGCCTCGCGCGGCGCTTCGACGGGCTCCGCGTGAACGGGTTGAGATTTTTGAATACATACCCGTATCAGGCTGCGACGGTGTAGCCTTCTTCGGCAATGGCGGCGGCCAGGGCCTCGCGGGGGGCGTTGCTGTCCACGTCCACCTTGCCGCTGGTGCGGTCGATGCGCACCTGCGCGCCGGGGTCTACCTGCTGCACGGCCTGGGTGACGGCGCGTTCGCAGTGGCCGCAGGTCATGCCCTGCACTTGGAAAGTTGTGGTGGTGGTTGCCATGGGGTGTCCTTGTAGAGTTGAAGAAATGGCCGTTGGAGTGACCGAAGCGAATGTTGAAGCTTGACATCGTGGCAGAGTCAACCGGGCCTGAAGGCACTCATGGTGTGAGGGTTGATCAAAATCAATGCTTGACCTTGCCATCACGTCAAGGATCAGCATCCCGGCCATGAACACCATCACCACCCCCCCCACCATCGCGCCCGGGTCTGTGCACTCGCTGGACCTGGGCATTTCTGGCATGACCTGCGCAAGCTGCGTGGGCCGTGTGGAGCGCGCGCTGCGCAAGGTGCCGGGCGTGCAGGAGGCCTCGGTCAACCTGGCGACCGAGTCTGCGCGCATTGCCTTTGTCACGCAGGTCGGCGCCGACGCTGCCGCGATGGAGGCGGTGCTGCGCCGCGCCGTGCGCAATGCGGGCTACGAGCCGCGTGCGGCGGGGCAGGACGAGGCGGTGGAAGACCTGTCGCCCTGGGCGGGGTTCCTGCCCGTGGGCATTGGCCTGCTGCTGTCGGCGCCGCTGGTGCTGCCGATGATCGGCGACCTGTTTGGCCAGCACTGGATGCTGCCCGCCTGGGTGCAGTTTGTGCTGGCCACGCCGGTGCAGTTCATCCTGGGGGCGCGCTTTTACAAGGCGGGCTGGCATGCGGCCAAGGCGCTGAGCGGCAACATGGATTTGCTGGTGGCATTGGGCACCAGCGCGGGCTGGGGCTTGTCGATGTGGCTGTGGTTGACGGCCCCTACGGACCACCCGGGGCATGTGCCGCACCTGTACTTCGAGGCGTCGGCCGTGGTGGTCACGCTGGTGCTGCTGGGCAAGTGGCTGGAGGCGCGCGCCAAGCGCCAGACCACGGCGGCCATCCGCGCGCTGCATGCGCTGCGGCCGGATGTGGTGCATTTGCTCACCAAGCAGGGTGAGGTGGATGTGCCGGTGTCGGAAGTGCTGGTGGGCGACCAGCTGGTGGTGCGGCCCGGCGAGCGCATCCCCGTGGACGGCACGGTGCACGAGGGGCACACGCAGGTGGATGAATCCATGCTGACCGGCGAGCCCCTGCCAGTGGCGCGCGATGTGGGCGCGGCGCTGACGGGCGGCTCGATCAACGGCGATGGCCGCATCGTGATGGCGGTAACGGCTGTGGGCGCCGAGACGGTGCTGGCCCAGATCATCCGGCTGGTGGAAGACGCCCAGGCGGCCAAGGCGCCCATCCAGCGGCTGGTGGATGAGGTGTCGGCCATCTTTGTGCCCGTGGTGCTGGGGGTGGCCCTGCTCACCCTGCTGGGCTGGTTGTGGTTGGGCGCAGGGGCCGAGGCGGCGCTGATCCACGCCGTGGCGGTGATGGTGATTGCCTGCCCCTGCGCGCTGGGTCTGGCCACGCCGGCGGCCATCATGGCGGGCACGGGGGTGGCGGCCAAACATGGCATCCTGATCAAGGACGCGCAGGCGCTGGAGCTGGCGCACAAGGTGGACACGGTGGCTTTTGACAAGACCGGCACGCTGACCGTGGGCCAGCCCCGGCTCACGGCGTTTGAGGTGGTGCCGGGTCTGGACGATGCGGCGGTGATGGCGGCCGTGGCCGCAGTGCAAAGCGGCAGCGAGCACCCGCTGGCGCGCGCGGTGGTGGCGGCTGCGGGCGAGCGGCAGATTAACGTGGCCACCGCGCAGGACGTGCGCGCTGTGCCCGGGCGCGGCACCGAGGGCGAGGTGGACGGCCAGAGCACCCTGGTGGGTAGCCTGCGCTGGATGCAGGAGCTGGGGGTGGGCCTGGGCCCGTTGTCAGACCGCGCGGAGGCGTTGCAACGCGAAGGCGCCACGGTGTCCGCCGTGGCCCAGCGGGTGACCGAGGGATTGGCATTGCGCGCGGTGATGGCCTTTGGCGACGAGCCCAAGCCGGGTGCGCGCGAGGCACTGGCGGCGCTCAAGGCGCGCGGCATCCGCACGGTGATGGTGTCCGGAGACAACCGGGGCGCGGCCGAGGCCATGGCCCGCCGCCTGGGGCTGGACCCGGCTGCGGGCGAGGTGATGGCCGAGGTGCTGCCGGGCGACAAGGCGGCCAAGGTGGTCGCGTTGCAACAAGGCGCCGATGGCAAGCGCCATCATGTTGCGATGGTGGGCGACGGCGTTAACGATGCCCCAGCACTCGCCGCCGCGGATGTGGGGATGGCGATGGGCAATGGCACCGATGTGGCCATGCATGCAGCGGGCATCACGCTGATGCGCGGCGACCCGATGCTGGTGGCGGCGGCGCTGGACATTTCGCACCGCACGGTGATGAAGATCCGCCAGAACCTGTTCTGGGCGTTTGCATACAACGTGGCGGGCATTCCGCTGGCGGCGCTGGGTTACCTGAACCCGGTGGTGGCGGGGGCGGCCATGGCGCTCAGCTCGGTCAGCGTCATGGCGAATGCCCTCTTACTCAAGCGCTGGCGCATGTGATAAATACGTACAGCACAGTTATCGATGTCTGGCAAACTGCAACGATTTGTTGCGAATCCGTGGCCTCGGGGGAGGTGCGGCGACCGCATTGACATACCAATATGAAGGACGACAGATCATGAATCTCTTCTCGCTCATGCGGCAGTTCACCATACGCTTGCGCATGCTGGGCGCCATCGGCGTGGTTCTGGGGCTGCTGGGGCTGCTGGGGGGGGCGGGCATGCTGGGCATGTTCCGCATCCACGACATGAGCCAGAACTTCATGGACCACTCGTTCGCCAAGGTGAGCAACATGGCCGAGCTGCGCGGCGAGATGGGCGCCATCCGCCAGTTCGAGAAGGACATGATCATCGGCTACGAAAAGCCCGAGGCCGTGAAGGCCGCCCACACCAAGTGGCTGGCCAGCCATGACAAAGCCAAGAAGATCGCGAGCAAGTTCCTGGAAGGGGGCGAGGATGCCGACAACGTCGTGGTGCGCAACATCATCACCAAGCTCGACAGCTACAAGGACCTGTTTGCCCATGTGGCGCGCCAACTCGAAGCCAGCGGCTACGACACCGCCACCATCGCCAACCGCATGAGCGGCAAGGCCGTGGCCGAATTCGACCTGGCCGACAAGCTCATGGCCGAGCTGGACACCGTGCTGCGCAACGAGGTCACGCAATCCGTGGCACAGCAGGGCGAGGTGTCCAACCAGACCAAGTGGCTGTTTGTGCTGGCCGTGCTGATCACGGTGGTGGTGGTGGTGCCCACCACGCTGATGAACATGAACTCCATCTGCAAGCCCCTGGAAGATGCGCGCAAGATGGCGCAGGCCATTGCGGGCGGTGACCTGTCGCAGCACATCGCGGCCGAAGGCAAGGATGAAGTGGCCGACCTGCAGCGCGCGCTGCGCGAGATGCAGCAGGGCCTGGGCGCTCTGGTGGCGCAGGTGCGCGATGCCAGCGGCAACATCGCCACGGCCAGCCAGGAGATCGCCACGGGCAACCAGGACCTGTCGCAGCGCACCGAGCAGACAGCCAGCAACGCACAGGAGGCCGTGTCCTCGCTGTCACAGCTCACCTCCACCGTGCAGCAGACAGCATCGTCCTCGCAGATGGCCAACCAGCTCGCGGCCTCGGCCTCGCAGATGGCTACCCACGGCGGTGGCGTGGTGCAGCAGGCTGTGGCCAGCATGCACGAGATCTCGACATCGAGCCGCAAGATCGGCGACATCATCGGCCTGATCGACTCCATTGCCTTCCAGACCAACATCCTGGCGCTGAACGCTGCCGTGGAAGCCGCCCGCGCAGGCGAGCAGGGCCGGGGCTTTGCCGTGGTGGCGAGTGAGGTGCGCAGCCTGGCGCAGCGCAGTGCCGCAGCGGCCAGCGACATCAAGGGCCTGATCCAGAGCAGCGTGACGGCCGTGGACGGCGGCGTGCGCCATGTGGAAGAAGCGGGCACGGCCATGAAGGACATCGTGAGCAGCGTGCAGCGCGTGGGCGACATCATTGGCGAGATCACGGCGGCGGCGTCCGAGCAGTCGGCCGGCATCGGCCAGGTGAACAGCTCGGTGGGCGAGATCGACCGCATGACGCAGCAGAACGCCGCGCTGGTGGAGGAGTCTGCCGCCGCCGCAGATTCGCTGCGTGAGCAGGCCGCGCGCCTGTCGCAGGTGGTGCAGCAGTTCCGCCTGGCCGACAGCGGGCACGCTGCAGCAGTGGGGCATTTTGCGGGTGGGCACTCCATGGCGCTGGCACCTGCCCCTGCGCCTACGGCCAGGGCGCTGGCGGCCCCGTCCAACCAGGGCATTGATCTGGAGTCGGCCATCAAGGCCCACGCGCAGTGGCGCGCCAAGCTGCGCAATGCCGCCCAGCAGCGTGAGCATCTGGATGCGGACACCATTGGCCGCGATGATTGCTGCGAACTGGGCCGCTGGCTGCATGGCAAGGGGCAGGGCTCCTATGGCGCACTGCCGGCCTTCCAGTCACTGGTGGACCGGCACCGTGAATTCCATGAGGTGGCGGGCGGAATCGCCAGGACCATCAACCGGGGCGCTTACGCTGAAGCCGAGGATGCACTGGCAGGCAACACGCGGTTCTCGCAGGCCTCCAGTGCGGTGGGTGCAGCCATCGTTTCGCTGCGCAACCAGCTTTGAGTACCTAGCTGACGCGCTGAGCCCGTCCGTCCCCCTGGCGCCCTGTGCGCTCAAGGCCCTGCAGGCGTGGCTTGCGGGGCCTTTGTTTTTGGTGGGCGGCGCTGCGGTGCGGACGGTACGCCGCCCTGCCCAGCACCCGGTTTGTTGACTTGTGTCATGAGAGGCCGCGCGCAGCCGTGGCACCCTTGGCCCTGTTGTTCATTCTGCTGGAGCGTGCGCCATGCCATCGATCAGCCTGCGAACCATTCGCGAAGAGCATGCGTCGCTTTCGGCCGTGCTCCACTCCCTGCGCCTGATGCTCGACCAGGGCCCCGGTGACGAGCCCGCTGCGTTTTTTGATGTGATGCGGGCGATGCTGTTCTACATCGACGAGTTTCCCGAGCGGCAGCACCACCCCAAGGAATCGCAGTGGCTGTTCCCCCGGGTGGCCGAACGCTCGCCCCAGGCCGCCGAGGCCATCGCCCAGCTGGAGCGCGACCACGCAGGCGGCGAGGCCGCCGTGCGCGAGCTGCAGCACCTGCTGCTGGGCTGGGAGCTGATGGGCGATGCGCGGCGCGAGGTGTTTGCCCAAGCGTTGCAGACCTACATCCGCTTCTACCTGGACCACATGCGCCTGGAAGAGTCCGTGGTGTTGCCTGCGGCCCAGGAATGCCTGCAGCCCGGCGACTGGACGGCCATCGACGCGGCCTTTGCCAGCAACACCAACCCGCTGGCCCCCGGCAAGCCGCGCGACGCGGCGTACGACCGCTTGTTCACGCGCATCGTGATGCGGGCGCCCAGTCCCATCGGGTTGGGATGAGTTGTTCGCGCACATCACCTCCACAACCAAACCGTTCACGCTGAGCTGGTCGAAGCGCTGTGCGGGGCTTCGACCAGCTCAGCCCGAACGGTAATCTCAGTTATCCATAGCGCTGCGCGCCACCCGCAGCGGATGAAACTGGCGCGGCCAAGGCCAGCGTCCCCGTGCAAGGGCCGCCAAGCCGTGGATGCGGCGCTTCGCTTGCGTGCACCGGGGGCATCCCCCTCCCCGCATTGCGCAGCAATGCGAGAGAGAGGGGGAAGGCGCGAAGCGACTCAGGGGGTGTTTCATTTCAGGCGCTGAGCGCCGGGTAGTCCGTGTACCCCTCGGCGCCACCGCCATACAGCGTGGCGCGGTTCACCTCGTTGAGCGGTGCGTTGGCGTGCAGGCGCGCCACCAGATCGGGGTTGGCGATGAAGGGGCGGCCAAAGGCCACGATGTCGGCACCCTGGGTCAGGGCGGTGTCGGCCAGTTCGCGGGTGTAGGCGTTGTTGACCATCCAGGCGCCCTGGCCACCCGCTGCGCGGTAGGCGGCCTTGAGCGCGGCGTAGTCGAAGGGGCGGCCTTCCACCTCGCGTGGGCCACCAGTGGCGCCTTCGATGAGGTGGAGGTAGGACAGGCCCAGGGGCCCGAGCTGGCGCACCACGTAGTCGAACAAGGGCTGCGGATCGGCATCGACGATGTCGTTGGCGGGCGTGACGGGCGAGAGGCGGATACCGGTGCGGCCGCCGCCGATTTCTTCGGTGATGGCGCGGGTCACTTCCAGCAGCAGACGGGCGCGGTTTTCGATGCTGCCGCCGTAGGCGTCGGTGCGCTGGTTGGCGCCGGTCTTGAGGAACTGGTCGATGAGGTAGCCGTTGGCGGCGTGGATCTCGACGCCGTCAAAACCGGCCTCGATGGCGGCGCGGGCTGCGCGGCGGTAGTCGGCCACGATGCCGGGGATCTCGGCCAGCTCCAGCGCGCGGGGCATGGAGGTGGGTGTGAAGGTGGGCACGCCGTCCTTGATGAGCACGGTCTTGGTGTTGGCCTGCACGGCCGAGGGCGCCACGGGTGCGGCGTTGCCGGGCTGCAGGTCGGTGTGCGAGACGCGGCCCACATGCCACAGCTGCACCACGATCTTGCCGCCTGCGGCGTGCACGGAAGATGTGACCTTCTTCCAGCCTGCGATCTGCTCGGGCGCATACAGGCCGGGCACGTCGGCATAGCCCTGGCCCTGCTGGCTGATGGCGGTGGCCTCCGAAATGATCAGGCCCGCGCTGGCGCGCTGGGTGTAGTAGGTGGCGACCAGGTCGGTGGGAATGGCATTGGGCGAGCGGTTGCGCGTGAGCGGTGCCATGGCAACGCGGTTGGCCAGTTGCAGGTCACCGGCTTGGATGGGGTCGGAGAGAAAAGGCATGGGTCGAGGCTTTCGGAAAAAGGTTGCAGACCATCGAAGGAACGGGCGCAAGCGTAATGCTGCAGCGCAAAACTTGCAGCGCACATGCGTCAACAAGGCTTCTGTTTTTGTGCTAACCGCGCGGGCGTCGTGGGTGGCTTGGGTGTCTTGGTACCGGTGTGCATTCAAAAATATCTACACCATCCGTTCACGCTGAGCCTGTCGAAGCGCTGCGCAGGGCTTCGACAGGCTCACCCCGAACGGTTCTTCTCTCTCTTCGGGCTCGCGCGGGCGTCCCTCAGAGCGTCACAGGGCGCAGGCCCGGGCGCGATCTGCCAGGGTGCGGCAGAATCAAAACGCCATGCCCACACGCCCCGCCCCTGTTGACGTTTCTGCAACTTCCACGCCACCCCTTTCCGCCCTGTGGCTGGCCATAGCGCTGTCCATGGGGGCGGCGATCTCGCTGGGCATCACGCGGTTCTCCTATGCCTTGCTGCTGCCACCGATGCGCGAGGACCTGGGCTGGTCCTACACCCTGGCCGGGGGCATGAACACGGCCAATGCGCTGGGCTACCTGCTGGGCGCGCTGGCCACGCCGCTGCTGCTGCGGCGGGTGGCTCCGGGCCGGGTGCTGCTGGTGGGGGCGGTGCTGGCGTCGGTGTTCATGGGGCTCAGCGGCTTTTTCACCGCCGCGCCGTGGCTGCTGCTGCAGCGCCTGTTGGCGGGTGTGGCCAGTGCACTGGTGTTCATCGCCGGGGGGCTGCTGGCCGCGCGGCTGGGCGCGCACGAACCCGGGCGCAGCGGCCTGCTGCTGGGGCTGTACTACGGGGGCACGGGCTGGGGCATCAGCCTGTCGGCGCTGCTGGTGCCGGGCGTGCTGGCGGCAGCGGGGGCCGTGCCGCACCCCTGGGCGTGGGCCTGGTGGGCGCTGGCGCTGGCCTGCGTGGCGGCCACGGCGGTGTTGTGGTGGCCCGCCCAGGCGCTGCAGGTGCTGGCGCCGCCACCGGCCAGCCCCACGGCGTTCAACATCACACCGCCCCCCGCCAAGCTGCGCTGGCGGGCGCTGGCCCCGGCGCTGCTGGGCTACGGGCTGTTTGGCGTGGGTTACATCGGCTACATGACCTTTGTGGTGGCACTGCTGCGCGAGCAGGGCGCCAGCGGGGGGGCGGTCACGGGCTTCTATGCGCTGCTGGGGCTGGCCGTGGTGCTGTCGTCGCGCATCTGGGCCGGGCTGCTGGACCGCAGCCGGGGCGGCGAGGCGCTGGCGCGGCTGAATGCGCTGCTGGGGGTGGCCACGGTGCTGCCCGCGCTCACGGGCGCCTGGCCGGTGGTGCTGGCCTCGGGGCTGCTGTTTGGCGGGGTGTTCCTGTCGGTGGTGGCATCGACCACGGCGCTGGTGCGGCACAACCTGCCGCAGGCGCTCTGGGCCAGCGGCATCAGCGCGTTCACCATCGTGTTTGCGGCCGGGCAGATCGTGGGGCCCACGGTGGTGGGCTGGATTGCCGATGGGCCCGGGGGCCTCGCGCGCGGGCTGGTGTTCTCGGCCTGCGCGCTGTGGGTGGGGGCGCTGGTGGCGTGGCGGCAGCGCCCCTTGTAGCCCCGGCCTTACTTCAGCAGTCCTTCGGCCTTCATCGCGGCTTGCACGGCGGGGCGGGCGCCCACGCGTTCGCGGTGGGCCGCGAGGTTCGCCAGGCCGGAGATGTCGAGCTTGGTAGGCTGCGTCCAGTTGGTCACGGTGAACAGGTAGCCGTCGGCCACGGTGAACTGGTCGCCCATCAGGTACTGCTTGCCCGCAAGCTGGCTGTCCACCCACTGCAGGCGCTGCAGCAGGCGCTCGCGCACCATCGGCTTGTACTCCTCGGGGGTAGCGGGGTTGAACAGGGGGCTGAAGCCCTTGTGCAGCTCGGTGCCGATGAAGGTCAGCCACTCTTGCAGGCGGTAGCGCGCCAGGGTGCCGTTGGCGGGGGCGAGCTGCTTGTCGGGCACCTGGTCGGCGATGTATTGCACGATGGCCGGGCCTTCGCGCAGGCGCTCGCCACTGTCCAGCTCCAGCAGCGGCACGTAGCCCAGCGCATTGATGGTGTAGTAGTCGGTGCCGTCCTGCAGCTTGTGGCTTTTGGTGCTGGCCAGCACAGGGGTGTAGGCCAGTCCTGCTTCGTGCAGGGCGATGTGGGGGGACAGGGAGCAGGCGCCGGGGGAGTAGTACAGCTTCATGGGTCGATCCTTGAAAACAACGGTCGGAAACCGCCGATGCTATGCGCTGCGCCGGATTCTTGCAGGCGCCGGGGAGCAACCCCGGCGCCCGCTGTATGGCGCAGCGGGGATGCGTCGCCTCAGCTGTCGTAACCAGGCGCCTCGCGCTCTACCTTGCGCAGCAGCGCAGGCCAGGCAAAGGCGCCGCCCAGGCCGCCGGTCTGCACACGCATGGCCTGGGCCACGCCGCTCACGATTTGCGGGTTCACCTGCGTCAGTTCGCCACCCGCCTGCGCATCGATCTGGATGCGGCAGGTGTTCTCGAAGGTGTACATCGACAGGAACGCGTCGGCAATCGTCTTGCCCACGGTCAGCAGCCCGTGGTTGCGCAGCATGAGGAAGTTGGCCTCGCCCAGGTCGGCCTGCAGGCGCGGCTTTTCCTCGTCGCGGAAGGCCACGCCTTCGTACTCGTGGTACGCCAGCGAGCCCAGCACGAAGGTGCTTTGCTGGCTGATGGGCAGCACGCCGCCCTGTTGCGCGCTCACGGCCACCCCGGCGCGCGTGTGGGTGTGCAGCACGCAGCCCGCCTCGGGCCGGGCCTCGTGCACGGCGCTGTGGATCACGAAGCCCGCCGGGTTCACGGGGAAGGGCGATTCGTGCAGCTTGTTGCACTGCATGTCCACCTTGATCAGGCTCGATGCCGTGATCTCCTCGAACATCAGGCCATAGGGGTTGATGAGGAACTGGTGGTCGGGGCCCGAGACCGACTCGGGCAGCTTGGCGCTGATGTGGGTGAAGACCAGGTCGCTCCAGCCGTACAGCGCCACCAGGCGGTAGCAGGCGGCCAGGTCGCAGCGCAGCTGCCATTCTTCGGGGCTGACGCTGGCTTGCAGCGAGGGGATGGTTAGCATGGGGTGGTGTCTCCGCTGTTGTGGGTTTTGAGAGGCACCACTGTAGGCCGCCAGCGCGCGGGTGACTGTCAGCCAGGCTACACAGGCGGGGTGAGGCCTGGGTTTCTATAGCTATAAAAATAATAGCTAGCGAGGCAATGCAGTCGCGCGGTAACGGCTTGTTTTTCTTGAAATCACACAGCGGGCGTTGCGGGAATCGGTGCACGCATGCCCGCATTGATCAGGTTCCAGCCGTTGATGATCGCAATCGCAAAGCCCAGGTCGGAGATTTCCGCATCGCTGAATACGGCCTTCAGCCGGGCGAACTCTTCGTCGCTCGCATCGCTGTGGGGCGTGGCGGTGATGATCTCGGCCCAGCGCAGCGCGGCGCGTTCGCGGTCGCTGAAAAATGGCGCCTCGCGCCAGCCCGCCACCGCGTTCAGGTGGCGCGGCTCCATGCCGTCCTTGACCAGCACATGCCAGTGCATGTCCATGCAATAGGCGCAGCCGTTGATCTGCGAGACACGCAAGAACACCAGCTCGGCCAGGCGCAGGCCCAGCGGGCCCTTCTTCACGGTTTCGGACAGGTTCACCAGGCCCATGAAGGCCTTGGACGAGAGCTGGTGGTAGGGGAGGCGGGCGGTGTGCTGGGACATGGAAAACTCCTGAAGGGTTGGAAAGAAAACAAACTGCTCTGGAAGATGCCGCAGCGAACGGGCTGCTGCCGCCTTCCATACCCTTCAAGACGTTGCGCGGTGCGCGCTTGTGACAGGTGGGCCCGCAAAAAACCGTCGCTTCTTTGGCCTCAGCGTTCGTCCAGCACCGCTGGCACCCCCACCAGCTTGTCTGGGTTGCGCACCGCATAGATCGCCACGATCCGCTCGCCATCCGTCACCAGCGCCTGGGCGGACTCGATGCGCCCGTTCACATAGCGCAGCAGCCCCGGCTCGCCGTTGATGAGCGCCATGCGGTAGGCCACCTGAGCACCCAGGCGGCGGAACAGCGCCCAGTACAGGTTGGCGATGCGGAACGGCCCCACCAGCGGCTTGGGGAAGGACGGCACCTTGCCGCCGCCGTCGCCGATGAGCTGCGCGTCTTCGCTCAGCAAGGCTTCGATGGCGTTGCGGTCGCCGCTATGAGCCGCCACCATGAAGCGTTGCAGCAGCTGGTGGTGCACGGTGCGTGGCACCTCAAAGCGCGTGCGCGCCTGCTGCACGCGCTCGCTCGCGCGGTGCACCATCTGGCGGCACGCGGCCTCGGTCTTGCCCAGCTGTGCGGCGATCTCGGGGTAGTCGTAGTCGAACACCTGGCGCAGTAAAAAGGCCGCGCGCTCCTCCGGCCCCAGCCGCTCCAGCACATACAAAAAGGCCACCGACAGCTCCCCCGCCAGCTCGGCAGCTGCTTCGGGCGTGTGGTGGTGTTGCGCATCGCCGGTGGTGGGGTCCTGCAGCTGCACCAGCGGCTCGGGCAGCCACCAGCCCACATAGGCCTCGCGCTCGGCCTTGAGCGCACGCAGCCGGTCGATGGACAGGCGCGTGACCACCGTCACCAGCCAGGCCTCGGCCGATTGCAGGGTGGCAGGGTCCTGGCGGCTCCAGCGCAGCCAGGCGTCCTGCAGCACATCCTCTGCATCGGCGCGCACGCCCAGCATGCGGTAGGCAATGCCGAACAGGCGCGGGCGCAGGGTGGTGAAGGGGTCGGCGGAGGTGGGGGCAGAAAGCGTCATGGCAGCGAAGCGTGGAGGTAGAGTGTGCGCCCAAAGCACCGGATCGGGCGGGGCCTGGGCATAGACGCGCGGGGCGGCGGCTGTGTGACACCAAGGCATCAATCACTTCTGTTTTGATAGCTGTCAGGGCATGATGGACGCGCCGAAGAGCCCTTTTTCTTTCAATCCAAAGAGGACTACCATGTCACTTGCTCCCACCCCGCTGCAGCGCCACGCCCCCCGCCTGGCGCTGGGCGCCACGCTGCTGGGCTTCGCCCTAGCTGCCATCGCCCAAAACACCGCACAGCCCTCCGTGCCATCGACCAGCCGCGCTGCCCCGCCGGAAAACCGCTGCGGCTGGTTCCACAACCCCACCCCCGGCAACGCCACCCTGACCGACCGCGACGGCGAGTGGGTGATCAGCACCCAGGCGGGGCCCGAGGCCGAGGGCGACTGGCCCGTGTTCACCGACGCGCAATGGAAAAAGACCAACGGCCACTACGGCCACGGCTGTGCCTGCATGAAGGTGGTGGTAGACCGCCGCGAACAGCGGGTGCTGCGCATCGCGTCGGCCACGGCCAAGCCGCTGAAGGCGTGCCGGGAGGATCGGGCGTTGCCGAGGCCGTGAGCTAGATGGAGTGGTCTTGACTTGGCTAGGTCCGAAGCGATGATGGGTTTCTTTCTGTGGCCAGCGACCTTCAAAACAAGGGATAGCGCAATGACTGGGTGGGAGTTTGTATTGGTGTTGGCTTGGCTGTTGCTGCCCCCACTGCTGTTAGCCACAGGCTTCCTGTTTTTGCTTCACAAGAGGAATCCGGGGCGAACGGTGCGACGCACCATTGGGGCTGTCGCTGTCTTGTTTTTGGTGTCGATGTGCTTTGCTGTAGGGATGATCATCCTTGGACCGGCAAGCCTGAACAGGTATTTGGGTATGCGTGATGAGCCATTTATGTGGGCGCCGTTCGCTTTTATCGCAACCTTCCTGGCCTTGCCTTTTGCAGTCTGGTGGGTCTCTCGTAGACATTCGTGAAATATGAGGCAAGGTCGATCAACGCCATGCCCGCAATAGTGGCCCGAAACGGCTTGCCAATTGCAACGTCCGTATTGATCTTTGTTTTCTAACCTAGGAGCCCCCCATGCCCCACACCCTGAACTGGTTCGAGATCCCCGTGACCGACTTTGCGCGCGCCAAGGCCTTCTACGAGACGGTGCTGGGCATCAGCATTGCGCCCATGGCCATGGGCCCGACCATGATGGGCATGTTGTCCACCGACCCCACTGCCGTGGGCGGCGCCATTGTTCAGGACGAGGGCGGCGCGCCGTCGCAGACGGGGACGATGGTGTACCTCAATGGCGGTGATGACCTGGCGCCGATGCTGGCGCGTGTGGTGCCAGCGGGCGGAGCCGTGGTGGTGCCGAAGACGGAGATCGGCAACGATTTCGGTTTCTTTGCCCATTTTGTGGACACCGAGGGGAACAAGGTCGGTTTGCATTCGATGGGCTGATCCCTGGACCTGCCAGATCCGCTGCATTGGCGCGGTGGGCCCGCCCCCACGGTGCCTGGGCTGGCTTCCACCATGCCGGTTGACGTTGGATCGGTTGGCCAGCCGAGGCCTCCACAAAAAGCGCCGACAAAAACACCCCAAGAATCACACCCATGACCCAGCCACACCATCCCCCCACTGCGGCGCCCGTACCCTGGCGCGAATCTTTTCTGGGCGGCTCGCCGCAGGCGGAAGCCGCGCTGTTTCGCACGCTGGCCGAGCAAATGCGGGCCGTGCAGATACGCAACCAGCAGGCCAGCGGGCAGAGCCGCCCCGGCCGCACGCTGCATGCGCAGATGCTGGCGGGCATTGTGGGTGCGCGGCTGGAGGTGAACCCCCAAATCGCGCCCGGCCTGGCGCAGGCGCACTTTCAGCCGGGGGCTGTGCTGGCTTGTGATCTGCGGCTGTCGTTTGCCAGCGGGCTGGCGCACGGTGGGCTGCAGCGCGACATGCGGGGCGCGGCCCTGCGCCTGCACCTGCCGCAGGGCGGGGCGCATGAAATCTTGTTGACCAACTTCCCCGTTTCTCATGCGCGCGACGCGCGCCAGTTTGTCGAGATCGCCACCCTGATGACCGGGCCCAAGGCGCTGATGCCGCTGAAGATGCTGCTGCGCCTGGGGCCGGGCGAGACGCTGCGCGTGCTGCGCAATCTGTCGGCCGCCACGGGCGGGGGGCGGGGCCTGGCCGAGGAGGCGTTCTGGTCCCGTGGGGCGCTGTTGTGGTCCGAGGCCGGGCCGGTGCGCCTGAAGCTGCACCCGGCGGCGGCCGTGGGGGACGTGCCCGCGGAGGGAGAGTCTGTGGCCGCGCATTTTGCGCGGCTGCTTGCATCGCAGGACTTGGCCTGGCACCTGTCGGCCCAGCGCTACCAGGACGAGACCCGCACGCCCATTGAGGATGGCTGCACGGGCTGGTCTGACGCCGATGTGCCGTGGGAGCGCGTGGCCACCCTCACGGTGCCGCGCCAGGACCTGGGCACGCCAACTGCGAGCGCCCAGGCGCAGGCCCTGGATGCCACGCCCTTCAACCCCTGGCATGCGCCCCAGGCGTTCCGGCCCCTGGGCAATCTGAACCGTGTGCGGCGCGACATTTATGCGGCCAGTGCACAGCGCTGGGCGGGGCGCGATGGGTAAGTGGCGGAGGTGGGAGAGATGGAGCCGCTGGCGCGCCGCCGCATTCGGCGCGTTGAGGGGCTCTAGAACGTGTTGACGATCTTAGGGTTGGGAGACGCGCGGCACGGCAAGGCGAAGAAATAACGACACGGATGATTGGCAGACAGACGGGATCAGGGCCGCGTCAGGTCTTCGAGCCGCGCCAGGTAGTGCATGGCGTGGTCGCGGTCTTCGCCGCACATGGCGGCTGAGGGTTGCAGCCCCCCGCACACGGCGGGCCGCTCGGGCTGCCCAAAAATAAGGCAGCGTGCGTCATCCCCCAGCTGGATGCAGCGCACCCCCGCCGGTTTGCCGTGCGGCATGCCCGGGATGGGGGAGCTGATGGAGGGGGCGGTGCAGCAGGCGCCGCAGCCAGGGCGGCAATCCATTGGTTTTGCTCTTATTTGTATAGCTGTCAGGGCTTGTGGGACAGGCGCAAGGGCTTTTTTTGGCCCCTGTTTCAACGCTTATTGGCCCGCAACGGCATCGCCATGCAGACGGGCCGACGCCCAGAGCACCTGGTCCACGACGGCGCGCACGCGGTCGCGGTGGGCTGGCTGGATGAGGGCGCCGCTGTCGTCAAACGCGCTGCCCGCCGAACCCAGCGCAAACGCCTTGGGTGCGAGCCAGCATTCGGCATTGATGAGCAGGGGCGCCAGGTGGCTTTGTGAGCGCAGGCCGCCCAGGGCGCCGGGCGAGGCGCTGAGCATGCCCACGACCTTGCCGCGAAAACTCTTGCCGCCGTCCTGCCAATCCGGGTTGCCTTTGACGGGGCTGGAGGCCCAGTCGATCGTGTTCTTGAGCAGGGCGGTGTAGCTGCCGTTGTATTCGGGCGAGCAGACGATCCAGGCGGGGTGCTGCCAGAGGATTTCCTTCAGGCGGATCACATCGGCGGGCGTGCCCTGGGCTTCGAGGTCGGCGTTGTACAGCGGGATGTCGAAGTCGGACAGCTCCATCAGCGTGACGCTGGCGCCCGCCTCGCGCGCGATGGCGGCGGTGGCATGGGCCAGTTTGCGGTTGAAGGACTGCTGGCGTGTGCTGCCAGCAAAGACGAGGAGGGAGGAAGGGGTGGTGGTGTGGGGCATGGTGCTTGCGATTGAATCACAGGGGCGCGGCAGGAATCCTGCGCGATGTAAGGCCTGGAGGGAAATGGCAGGTAACACGCCCTAGACTTGGGCGCATCAACAATGGGCCATGAAGAAAGATAGGAGCACTTGCAATGCAGTCTGTGAAAACCTGGATGCGTACCAATCGGCGTTTTGTTCTGTCGGCGCTTGGTGCTTTGGCTGCGGGCGGGCTGGCCGGTTGTGGCGGTGGTGGCTCGGGAGGCAGCCCCGCCGTGCCGGAAGTGGCGAAGCCGGTGGCAACCTGGTTGGGGGTGTTGAGTGATCTGCAGGAGGACGTGCGGTTTCTCGATATCCCGCCGTCCGCCAGCACGGCTTTCACAGAGCAGACGTTGCGGCAGATTGCACACCTGTCGCTGGGCGGCGACCAGGTTCGTATCAAGTTTGGCAATCTGTATGGCAAGGCACCTGTGCCCCTGGCGCGTGTTCGTGTGGCCTTGAGTACCGGGGCAGGCGCCGTGGATTTGGCGACGGACGTGGCCGTGACCTTCCAGGGGCGGGAATCCGTGTCGATCCCGGTGGGTGGAGAGGTCTGGAGCGACAAGGTGTCGATCCGGGTGCCAGACGGAGCGAACCTGGCGGTGAGCGCGTATGTGCGGGAGTCGGCGGACTCCACGTCGGCGCACCGTTATGCGAATGCGATTCAGTACGTGGGTGCTGGTGATCTGAGCAGCGCTGCGACCATGCCGACCACCCCTGGCAACCAGCTCACTTCGTGGCACTGGATGAGTGCGATCGATGTGTACAGGACGGGGCCTGCCCGCGTGGTGGTTGCTTTTGGCGATTCGCTGACAGATGGCAATGGTTCTACCCTGGGCGCGAATCAGCGGTACCCAGACCTGTTGTCTGCCCGGTTGCTCAAGGCTGGTGGTGGAGGCGGGGCGGTGTCGGTGGTCAACGCGGGGCTGGGGGGCAACCGCTGGTTGCACGATCGGTTCGGCTTGAAGGGGGCGGAGCGTTTTCGGCGAGACGTGCTGGGAGTGTCAGGGGTGACGCACGCCATCGTGCAGATGGGCATCAACGATATTGGTTTTCAGCAGGCCTGGACGCCTAATGAGAAAGCAACAGCGGTGGAAGTGATCGCCAGCTTGGCAGGTGCGATTGCTGTCGCCAAGGGCGCCGGGATTCAGGTGTATCTGGCCACGTTGACGCCTTTCAAGGGGCACGTGTATTTCTCCGACGCTGGAGAGGATATGCGCCAGGCGATCAATACCTGGATCCGCGCCAATACTGAAGTTGCGGGCGTTTTTGATTTTGACGCGGCTGTGCGTGACCCGGCCGATCCGGCGCGTATCTTGGCGGCATACCGTGACGCAGACAATCTGCATGTGAATGATCTGGGCTATGCCCGCATGGCAGAGAGCGTTCCTCTTGATAGGTTCCGCTGAGCCTCAAATCACATCGTTTTTCCTTGGCGGCCTGTCTCGTGGGTGCGCCGAGGGACTGCTGCAACGGCGCCAGGCGCGTGCCTAGGACGGGGCTCTTGGGGGAGCCTGGCGCGCCGCAAAACTGCCCAGCGCCGCCCCAAAACACCCCAGGCTGAGCCACGCCCGCCACAGGTTGGCCGCATTCCACTGGTCACGCACCTGGGTCCAGTCCGCGGGCAGGGCATGGGGGTTCCAGGCTTCTGTCGTGTGGTTCAGGGGCAGGTTGACCTGCTGGGTGAAGAACACGATGCCCAGCAGATAGGCCACACCGACCAGGGCCAGCAGGCGCCACCACAGGGCGCGGTGGTCCCGCCAAGCCGTGGCCAGGGCCAGCGCGCACCACAGCGGTGGGCCAAAAAACAGACCAAAGAACAGGGCGTGCCGCACGTTGCGGTTGAAGGCGGACTGCACGGTGGCGTAGGTAGCCCCGTCCATCTGCAGCATGGCCAGGTTGACGTTGGCGCTGTAGGTGCCGAAGAACCCTGCCATGAGGCCGAGCCAGAGCACGGCGAGGGTGTGGGTCAGGAGGGAGAGCAGCAGGGACTGTGTGTTGTGGGCGTGCGGATGGATGGTCATGGGCGGCAGGACTGCTGAGGACGATGCCCGAACTCTGCCGAAGGCCCGCGCCTCGCGCCTTATCCTTTGATAAGCCCCATCTCGCTGCGAAGGCGCGACAACGAGACATCCGTGACGCCCAGGTACGAGGCCAGGTGCTTGAGTGCGATGCGCTCGGCCCAGTCCGGGTGCTGCTCCAGCAGGTGGACGTAGCGCTGGCGGGCGCTGAGCTGCAGGAACTTCTGCTCGCGCTGCATCTTGCCGTCGAGCAACGCGCACAGCACCCGGTGCTCCAGCGCAGCCCACGGGGCCCAGCCCACACTGGGGAGTGGAGCATCTGCATCAGCGGGGAAGGGCAGGGTCCACACCACGCTGTCTTCCAATGGTTCCACGTGAAACATCACCGGCTGCTGGCGCAGTGTGGGGGTGATGGGCCAGCACAGCGCGCCGTCCAGAAAAAAGTTCTTGTTGGACTCCGCCCCGTCGCGGTCCAGGTAGTACAGCCGCAGCGCGCCACGCTCCACCCACCACAGGTGCCGCCAGTGTTCGCCTGCATGCAGCAGGGGCTGGCCGCGCTCGAACACGCGCCGTTCGGCGCTGGCCCACCAGGTGCCGATGGCCTCTGGTGGGGGGCCGAGCAACTGCGTCAGAAACAGGGGGAGAGAAGGGGGCACAGACACAGCCTTCGCAAAGTGGGAAAATCGCGGGTTGCCTGCTGGGGCGCCATGTGCGCCCACCCTCAGCAGGGCCGGTGTGCAGCACTTCGGGCAGAGGGTGCCTGCGCGCGCTGGATATTTTGATTGTCGGGCCGCCAGGCCCCGGAGTGTTTCCCATGTTGTACCCCCAGGAATTTGATGTGATCGTTGTCGGCGGTGGCCATGCAGGCACCGAGGCCGCGCTGGCCGCTGCGCGCATGGGCAGCAAAACGCTGCTGCTGACCCACAACATCGAGACGCTGGGGCAGATGAGCTGCAACCCCAGCATCGGCGGCATCGGCAAGGGCCACCTGGTGAAGGAAGTGGATGCGCTGGGCGGCGCCATGGCCCTGGCCACGGACGAGGGAGGCATCCAGTTCCGCATCCTCAACAGCTCCAAGGGCCCTGCGGTGCGGGCCACGCGGGCGCAGGCCGACCGCATTCTGTACAAGGCCGCCATCCGCCGCATGCTGGAGAACCAGCCCAACCTGTGGCTGTTCCAGCAGGCAGTGGACGACCTGATGGTGGAGGGCGACCGCGTGGTGGGCGCCGTGACGCAGGTGGGCATCCGCTTCCGCTCGCGCACGGTGGTGCTCACCGCAGGCACCTTCCTGGACGGCAAGATCCATGTGGGCCTGAACAACTACGCTGCGGGCCGGGCAGGGGACCCGCCCGCCGTGTCGCTGTCGGCACGCCTCAAGGAGCTGAAGCTGCCCCAGGGGCGCTTGAAGACTGGCACGCCCCCGCGCATCGATGGGCGCAGCATCGACTTTTCGAAGTGCACCGAGCAGCCCGGCGACGGCATGCCCGGCGGCGTGAACGAGGGCACCGTGCCCGTGTTCAGCTTCATGGGCAATGCCGCCATGCACCCCCAGCAGGTGCCCTGCTGGATCACCCACACCAACGAACGCACACACGAGATCATCCGCAGCGGCTTTGACCGCAGCCCCATGTTCACCGGCAAGATCGAGGGCGTGGGCCCGCGCTATTGCCCGAGTGTGGAAGACAAGATCAACCGCTTTGCCGACAAAGACAGCCACCAGATCTTTCTGGAGCCCGAAGGCCTGACCACGCACGAGTACTACCCCAACGGCATCAGCACCAGCCTGCCGTTCGACATCCAGTACGACCTGGTGCGCAGCATGCCGGGGCTGGAAAACGCACACATTCTGCGCCCCGGCTACGCCATCGAATACGACTACTTTGACCCGCGCTCGCTCAAGAGCAGCTTCGAAACGCGGCAGATCCAGGGCCTGTTCTTTGCTGGGCAGATCAACGGCACCACCGGCTACGAAGAGGCGGCCGCGCAGGGCCTGTTTGCGGGCATCAATGCTGCGCTGCAGTGCCGGGGAGATGCGCCCTGGCTGCCCGGCCGGGACGAGGCCTACCTGGGCGTGCTGGTGGATGACCTGATCACCAAGGGTGTGACCGAGCCCTACCGCATGTTTACCAGCCGGGCCGAGTTCCGCCTGCAGCTGCGGGAGGACAACGCGGACATGCGCCTGACCGAAGTGGGGCGCCAGATGGGCCTGGTGGACGATGCGCGCTGGGATGCTTTCAGCCGCAAGCGCGATGCGGTTTCACTTGAAACAGAACGCCTGAAGGCCACCTGGGTGAACCCGCGCAACCTGCCCGCGGCGGAATCCGAGCGCGTGCTGGGCAAGAGCATCGAGCACGAGTACAACCTGTTCGAGCTGCTGCGCCGCCCGGATGCGAGCTACGCCAACCTGATGTCCATGGACGGCGGCAAGTACGCATCGGCCGATGTTTCACGTGAAACCCTGGGCGACCTGAGCGCATCGGTGCTGGAGCAGGTGGAGATTGCCGCCAAGTACGCGGGCTACATCGACCGCCAGAAGGGCGAGGTGGAGCGCGCCGCGCATTTCGAGAAGCTGCGCTTGCCGCCCGACCTGGACTACATGCAGGTCACGGCCCTGAGCATCGAGGCACGCCAGGTGCTCAACCGCCATCGGCCCGAGACCCTGGGCCATGCCTCGCGCATCACGGGCATCACGCCCGCGTCGATCTCGCTGCTGATGGTGCATTTGAAGAAGGGCGGGTTCAAGGAATTTGCCGTGGCCCCGGCAGCGCCCGCCAAGGCAGAAGGCGAAGTGGCGGCATGACGATGGCGGTGAATACCCACTACGACAGCCTGCGCCAGCAACTGCAAGCTGGGGCCGATGCCCTGGCGCTGGGCTTGAGCGATGTGCAGGTCGGGCTATTGATGGATTTTCTGGCGCTGCTGCAGAAGTGGAACAAGGTCTACAACCTGACGGCCGTGCGCGACCCGCAGGAGATGATGACGCACCACCTGCTGGACAGCCTGGCCGCCGTGGCGCCGCTGCGCAGGCATGTGGCGGGCCTGCAGCAGGGCGGGGTGGCGGCGGTGAAGCTGCTGGATGTCGGATCGGGCGGCGGCCTGCCCGGCGTGGTGTTTGCCATCTGCTGCCCCGAGGTGGATGTGAGCTGCGTGGACACCGTGGGCAAGAAGGCGGCCTTCATCCAGCAGGCGGCGGTGGCGCTCAAGCTGCGCAACCTGCACGGCGTGCATGCGCGGGTCGAGACGCTGACCACACCGTTTGACCTCATCAGCTGCCGCGCGTTTGCCTCGTTGCCGGACTTTGTCACCTGGTCGCGCAGCGCACTGGCCGCGCCCCATGGCGTGTGGCTGGCCATGAAGGGCAAACACCCCGAGGATGAAATCGCCGCGCTGCCTGCGGATGTGGCGGTGTTTCACGTGGAACAGCTCACTGTGCCGGGCCTGGATGCGGAGCGCTGCATCGTCTGGATGAAGCCGGTCTGATGGCCCGCGTGCTGCGGTGCCGACTTTTCAGCGGCTGGGGCAGGGTGGTCGCGTAAACTCGGCTCCTCACTTCGGGGCGTCCCTCACTGCCCCCACCCCCAGCCCACCGGGAGAAACCATGTTCGGCATCGCAGACTACGGCGCCTTTGTCGCTGCCATTGTGTTGTTCCTGCTCATCCCAGGCCCTGGCAATCTGGCGCTCATCACTTCCACCAGCAAGGGCGGCATCCGGGGCGGGTTGGCCGCCACCATGGGCGTGATTGCGGGCGACCAGGTGCTGATGTGGGCGGCGGTGGCGGGCGTGGCCACGCTGCTGGCCACGTACCCGGCGGCCTTCAACGCCGTGCAGTGGCTGGGCGCGGCCTACCTTGCGTGGCTGGGCTTCAAGATGGTCACGGCCAAGCCGGGTGCCCAGCCCATCCTGAACATTGAGCCGCGCCACTATTTCAAGCAGGCCGGGCTCATCACCTTGCTCAACCCCAAGGCCATCGTGTTCTACATGGCATTCTTTCCGCTGTTCGTGGACCCAGCCCGGCACCAGGGCATGCTGACCTTTGGCGTGATGGCAGCCACGGTGGCGGCATTGACGTTTCTCTATGGCCTGACCGCCGTGCTGCTAACCCATCACCTGGCCAAGCGCATGCGCGCCAATCCGCGCATCGGCCGCGCGCTGGAAAAGATTGCGGGCGTCTTCCTGATCGGCTTTGGCATCAAGCTGGCCATCTCCAAATAACACCACACGAACTGCAGCACCCACATGGCCAAGATCTTTTGCGTTGCCAATCAGAAGGGTGGGGTGGGCAAGACCACCACCACTGTCAACCTTGCCGCCGGCCTGGCCAAGATCGGCCAGCGCGTGCTGATGGTGGACCTGGACCCGCAGGGCAACGCCACCATGGGCTCGGGCGTGGACAAGCGCAGCCTCGACCTCACGGTGTACGACGTGCTGCTCGAATCCGCTTCGGTGAAAGAGGCGGCGGTGCTGTCGGACAAATGTGGCTACTGGGTGCTGGGCGCCAACCGCGAGCTGGCGGGTGCCGAGGTGGAACTGGTGACGCTGGAGCACCGCGAAAAGCGCCTGAAGGCCGCGCTGGCTGAGGCGGATGCCGACTTCGACTTCGTGCTCATCGACTGCCCGCCGTCGCTCTCGATGCTCACCCTCAATGGCCTGTGCAGCGCCCACGGCGTGATCGTGCCCATGCAGTGCGAATACTTCGCGCTCGAAGGGCTCACGGACCTGGTCAACACCATCAAGCAGGTGCATGCCAACCTCAATGCCGACCTGCAGATCATCGGCCTGCTGCGCGTGATGTTCGACCCGCGCATCACGCTGCAGCAGCAGGTGAGCGACCAGCTCAAGGGCCACTTTGGCGACAAGGTGTTCAACAGCGTGATCCCGCGCAACGTGCGCCTGGCCGAGGCGCCCAGTTATGGCTTGCCCGGTGTGGTGTTCGACCCGGCCGCCAAGGGCAGCCAGGCGTTTGTCGAGTTTGCCGAGGAGATGGTCGAGCGCGTGAAAAACATGCCTGCTGCAGCCTCTTCCATGGCCAAAATGCCTGCTTCCGCCTGATGGATAAGCGCTAATAGCTATTAAATTGATAGTAATGAAGCCCGCCACCATCCTGCTGCTGCCCGGCTGGCAGAACTCCGGCCCTGACCACTGGCAAAGCCGCTGGGAGGCCCGCCACGGCGACCAGCGCGTCGAGCAGCACGACTGGATGCGCCCGCTGCGCGGCGACTGGTCGGCGCGCCTGGAAGAGACCGTGGCCGATGCCGAGGGCCCGGTGGTGCTGGCAGCGCACAGCCTGGGCTGCATCCTCACGGCCTGGTGGGCGGCGCACACCCGCCACGCGGCCAAGGTGCGCGGCGCGCTGCTGGTGGCGCCGGGCGATGTGGAGCGGCCCGACCTGGCCGCGCAGATCCACGGCTGGGCACCCATTGCGCGCCAGCCTTTGCCTTTCCCGGCCGTGCTGGTGGGCAGCCGCAACGACCCGTACTGCAGCTTCGAGCGCGCCGAGGGGCTGGCGCAGGCCTGGGGCGCGCGGTTGGTGAACTATGGCGAGCGCGGGCACATCAATGCCGAATCCGGGCTGGGCGACTGGGACGAGGGGCGGGGCTGGCTGATGCAGCTCGCCACCCCGGCATGAGCCGCTGGGCTTTTTGGCGCAAGCGCCCGCCAGCGGGAGGGGCAGCGCAGAGCCAGGCTCCCATGGCTCGGCGGCGTCCTGTCGATCTCTACGTGCCGCTCGATGCACTGCACATCGTGCTGGCTTGGCTGCTGCCCAGTGGGGCGGTGGTGGTGGGCGCGCTCGGGCAGTTCATGCTGGCCTTGGTGCTGCTCACTGTGGCCTTCGGTGTGTGGTTGCGCCTGTGGCGCAGCCGCAAAAAGCGCCGTGCCATGGGCCGTGCGCCGCGTTGACAACCCCCTGTACCGTTTCGCATCCATGTCCAAAATCTCTCTCGCGGCCATTGCCGACCAACTGCCCCGCGCCTGGAACTCCACCGTGGTGGGCCGCGCTGCGGGCGCCAACCTCACGGTGCTGCGCATGGACGACGCGGCCTATCCCGACGAATCGCACGACTTTGACGAGGCCCTGCTGGTGCTGGATGGCTGCATGCGCCTGGACCTGCAAGGCCAGGTCACCGAGGTGAACGCAGGCGAGGTGTTCATCGTGCCCGCAGGCGTGCCCCACGCCGTGGCGCCCGGCAGCCACGGCACGCTGGTCATCATCGACCGCTGAAGATTTCCCTCTCCCCATTCCCTTTTCGAGAAGAAGACATCGCATGGTCACCAAAAAACCCAAGGGCCTCGGCCGAGGCCTGGAGGCCCTGCTGGGCCCCAAGGTCGAAGACAAAGTGGAGCAGGCCCAGGCTGCCGAAGCAGGCCTGCCCAGCAGCCTGCCGCTGTCCGAACTGGTGCCGGGTGTGTACCAGCCGCGCACGCGCATGGACGAGGGCGCGCTGTATGAGTTGGCCGAAAGTATCAAGGCCCAGGGCATCATGCAGCCCATCCTGGTGCGGCGCCTGGTGGATGGCGAGCATGCGGGCAAGTACGAAATCATTGCGGGCGAGCGGCGTTTTCGGGCCTCGCGCCTGGCGGGCCTGGCCGAGGTGCCGGTGCTGGTGCGCGACGTGCCCAACGAGTCTGCGGCTGCGATGGCGCTCATCGAGAACATCCAGCGCGAAGACCTGAACCCGCTGGAAGAAGCCCAGGGCCTGCAGCGTCTGGTGCGCGAATTTGGTCTCACGCACGAGCTGGCCGCGCAGGCCGTGGGCCGCTCGCGCAGCGCCGCCAGCAACCTGCTGCGCCTCTTGAACCTGGCTGAGCCGGTGCAGACCATGCTCATGGCGGGCGACATCGACATGGGCCATGCGCGCGCGCTGCTGGCGCTGGACCGCGCCGCGCAGATCACGGCGGGCAACCAGATCGCGGCCAAGAAGCTGTCGGTGCGCGAGGCCGAGGCGCTGGTGAAAAAGCTCAGCGCCGAGTTCAGCCTGGTGCCCCAAAAGCCCAAGAAGGAAAAGTCGCGCGACTTGAAGCGCGTGGAAGAAGAGCTGTCGGACCTGCTCATGGCCGAGGTCGAGGTGCGCGTGAAAAAACGCGTCAAGCGCCATGGCCGGGTGGAGGACATGGGCGAGCTGGCGATCCAGTTCGGGTCGCTGGAGGCGCTCAACGGGCTGATCGACCGCCTGCGGGGCGAGAAGGTGTGAACGAACCCCGCACCGTGGGCGCCGCTTCTGTTGCGGCGCAACCATGCGTGAAATAGCGCACGGAAACGGTTTCCAGCCGTAACTTGCGCAGGCAAAATGCGTCTGTGCGGGGCCTACACTGCGCTGCGTTCAACACACCCGGGTTGACCGCAAGGCCTCTTGACAGGGCGGCGACAATGCCGCGCTGCGGCCCACGATGGTTTGCCGGGTGATTCCTGTATCTCCTGGAACAGACCACCATGACCTCTTTGCGCTTTGTCCTGACCCCCGCCTGCCTGGCCGTTGGCCTGAGCATCGCCAGCCTGGGCGCCCAGGCCCAAAACACCAAAACCCCCAAGGTCCAGCTGTGGATGGACCTGTCCACCGGCACCATGGCGGGCATGCCCGAGATGGACAGCCTGCCCGGCGGCGGCGGCATGCTCGGCGGCCTCATGGGGGGCGGCGCGCAGGGCAGGGCAGGCAACGGCAACACCGCCTATGGCCATGCCCGCGCCATGTCCGTCATGCCGCCGCGTGTCATCGACATCGCCCTGCACAACAGCTTGCGTCCCGGCGTAGAAGCCAGCCAGGCCATCCCGCCCGGCATGCGCATGGGTGAATCCCTGCCGCTGATCCCGCCGCGTGCCCAGCCCACCCAGACCGAGCCCGGTGACGTGCCGCAGGAATACCAGCAGCACCAGCCCAAGGGCCGCATCCTGCTGTACTGGGGCTGCGGCAGTGCGGTGCGTGCGGGCCAGCCGCGCGTGATCGACCTGGCGCGCGCCAAGCCAGCCGACTACGCCCAGGCCTTTGCAGGCCGCGCCGTGCCCGACCGGGGGCCGCGCGTGGGCCCGGCCTATGCGCTGTACCCCAACGAACGCAACCAGGTCAGCCTGTCGCGGGACAGCTCGGTGGTGGGCGACCACCAGGTGCGTGGCGACGGCGTACCTGCCTCCATGAAATTCACGCTGGGCGCGGCGCAGGACCTGATGCCCGCCATCGACCTGCGCACCACCGGCAAGCCGCAGGACAGCATGGGCACCAGCTGGCAGCCCGTGCGCAATGCGCGTGCCTACTACCTGCATGCCATGTCGCAGAACGGGGACGACCTCATCATGTGGTCCAGCGCCGAAACGCCCGACACCGGCATGGGCCTGTTCGACTACCTCTCGCCCGCCACCATCGACCGCTGGCTCAAGGAGCGCGTGCTGCTGCAGCCCGAGACCACGCAGTGTGCGATTCCTCAAGGCATCTTCGCGGGCGGGCGCGATGCCACGCCCATGCTGCGCATGATGGCCTACGGGGGCGAAAGCCACATCGTGTACCCACCCCGCCCGGCCGACCCCAAGGCCGCGTGGGAGCCCGAATGGTCGGTGCGCGTGCGTGTGAAGTCGCACACCATGGCCATGCTGGGTGAGGAGATGCAGGGACAGCGCGGGGGCATGGGCGCTGCCGCCCCGGCGGGCGCCGGTGGCGGAGCTTATTCGAGCGGCATGGGCAGCGGCCAGACCGCAGGCGGCGCGCCGTCGGATGGGGGCACCCCTGGCGAGGTGGTGAACCCCGTCAACCTGCTGCGCGGCCTGTTCGGTCGCTGATCCAGAAAGAACACACCCCATGCTCGCCCTGCGCATGCCCTGGCCCTTGCCCGCGCTGATGGCGTGGGCGGGTGCGTGGCTGATTTTTGTTGCGCTGCAACGCGCTGCCGTGCCGCCCGTGGGGGCCCTGCTGGCCGCCTGCCTGCTGGGTACGGCCGCCAGTGTGCTGGGTGGCAGCTGGTGGCGGCGGGGGTTGATTGCGGCGGGGTTCCCCTTGTCGCTGGCGCTGCTGGGGGCGGCCAGCCTGCCCACCTGGGCGTGGCTGGTGCCGCTCGCGCTGCTGTTGCTGGTGTACCCGCTCAACGCGTGGCGCGATGCGCCGCTGTTCCCCACTCCACGCAACGCGCTGCAGTCCCTGGCCGTGCAGGCGCCGCTGCCGCTGGGTGCGCGCGTACTCGATGCGGGCTGTGGCCTGGGCGATGGTCTCAAGGCCTTGCGCCACGCCTACCCTGCGGCCCAGCTGGAAGGGCTGGAGTGGAGCTGGCCACTGCGCCTGCTGTGCGCCTTGCGCTGCCCGTGGGCCCGGGTGCAGCGTGCCGACATGTGGAAGGCCGACTGGAGCACCTACCAGATGGTGTACCTGTTCCAGCGGCCCGAGAGTATGGCCCGCGCGGCTGCCAAGGCCCAGGCCGAGCTGGCGCCCGGCGCATGGCTGGTGAGCCTGGAATTCGCTGTGCCTGGCTGGTTGCCCAGCGCCCAGCTGCGTGCGCCCGGTGGGCGTGTGGTGTGGCTGTACCGCATGCCACTGAACCGCGTGGAGGGCTGAGATGCACCACGCCCTGCTTTTGTTTCAGCCTGTGTCCCAGGCACCGAACGGTTACAGAAAAGATACAAGCTTTTGCTACATTGCGCGGCTGGCTACAACCCCATACACAACAACCAAGAAACTCACAGCCAGAGGGGGTCGCACACAGCACGTATCCGCGCCGGGAGGGGGCGCACGGGCTGCCAGCACCCGCCTTGACCGGACTTCCACCACGCACGCCGTATGCACAGAACCCTCCCTTGGGCGGGGTTGTTGTGCGGCTGCGCGTGGGAAGCGCGGGGTGTTTCTGGTGAGCAACCGACCGATCTGCAAGGAGCATCCATGACCGCCCACCCATCCCGTTTCCGTCCGCGCCTGCTGTGGGTGCTGGCGCTGAGCGCTGCCCTCACTGGCTGTGCCACCATGCAGAGCCACGACAAGCTGGCCACCGACATGCAGACCGCCGGCCGCTCGGGGGGCATTCCTGCTGCCATCGCCCAGCTCGAAAGCACGGCCAAGACCGAAGAAGAAAAGACAGCGCTGCTCTACAACATGGAACGCGGCGAACTGCTGCGCATGGACCGCCGCTACCCCGACAGCACAGACGCCTTCCTGCTGGCTGATAACAAGGTCAAGGAATGGGAAGAGACCGCCAAGACCAATCCCAGCAAGCTCATGGGCACCGTGGGTGCCGCGCTGATCAGCGAGCGCCTGAAGGTCTACGAAGGCCAGGACTACGAAAAGGTGTGGGTGACCACGCGCCTGGCGCTCAACCGCATGGCCGTGGGCGACTTTGAAAACGCCCGCGTGGACATCAAGCGCACGCACGAACGCGAAGCCATCATTGCCGAGTTCCGCGCCAAGGAAACCCTGGCAGCTGAAGAAGAAGCCAAGTCCAAGGGCGCCACGTCCGGCGGCAAGGAACTGAACGGCTACCCCGTCGAGACGCTCAACGACCCCGAGGTGCTGGCGCTCAAGAACGGTTACCAGAACGCGCTCAGCCACTACCTAGCCGGTTTCCTGTACGAAATGCTCAACGAGCCCGGCCTGGCCGCGCCCGGCTACCGCAAGGCGATTGAACTCAAGCCCGAAACGGCCGTGCTCGAAGAAGGCCTGCGTGGCCTGGACAACCGCACCGGCTTCACCTGGAAGCGCCGCCAGCGCATGACCGACGTGCTCTTCATCGTCGAAGCCGGTGACGCCCCCGCGCGCAAGCCCAAGGCCTTCACCATCCCCGTGCCCACCGGGCGCGGCCTGGTCACGGCCAGCATCTCCTACCCCGTGATCGAGCCTTCCAAGGATGCGCTGCTGACCACCATTTCTGCGGCAGGCACCGACCTCAAGCTCGAAAAAGTGGTGGACGTGAACGTGATGGCGCGCCGCGCGCTCAAGGATGAAATGCCCGGCATGGTGCTGCGCGGCTTCACCCGTGCGGTGGCCAAGGGTGTGCTGCAGAACGAGCTGCAAAAGCGTGGCGGCCTGATCGGCGGCATCATCGGCGCGGCCGCCTCGGTGGCCACCGAGCAGGCCGACGACCGCATGTGGCGCATGTTGCCCGGCCGCGTGTATGTGGCCCGTGGTTACCTGCCGCCCGGCGAACACCTGGTGAGCGTGAACGGCCGCCAGCTGCCCCAGCCCATCAAGATCGACGGCCAGTACGCCCTGGTGCCCCTGCGCATGTACGACAACAGCGTGCTGACCGGCGACGTGGCCATGCTGGGCCAGTTGCCCACCGTGGCCGCTGCGCCCCAGCCTGCCCCCGCCGCAGCGGCGGCACCCGCTGCCCCGGTGCGCACCACTAACAACAACCGCACCCGCCCCGTGCCCGCGTCTACCGTCAAGCCCACGGCAGCCCAGCCCGCAGCGGCCGCCAAGAACTGATCCCTGTTTCCGACCCCATTCAAGGAGCCTTCGGTATGAGAAACCGTTTTGTCCCCGCCGCGATCCCCACCGTGCTGTGCGCGGGCCTGATCGCCCTGGCCACCAACGCCAGCGCCCAGCTGCATGACCCAGCCACCCCGCTGGCTGTGGCCTCCAAGGTCGCCCTGCGTGGCGAAGCCAACAGCATCGCCGTGCGCGAGATGCGCATCGTGCGCAAGAACGACATCCTGGTGGTGCAGGCCGACATGGCCAACATGGGTCGCACCGACCGCACCGTGTTCTACCGCTTCAAGTGGCTGGACAACGTGGGCAACCAGGTGGGCGATGGCGAGTCCTGGAAGCAGATGAGCGTGCTCGGCCTGGGCCAACAGACCGTCAAGAGCGTGGCGCCCACGTCTGCGGCTGTCGATCTGCGCCTTGAGATGAATGTGGAGCCGCGCTGATCGCGCCGCCCACCCCGATTGTTGAGTGAGGAGTTGAAAACCATGACCACCCAGAACCGTATCCAGCGCACCGCGCTTGTCCTGGCCCTCGCGGCCGGCACCCTGGCCCTGTCGGCCTGCCAGAACCTGTCGTCCCCTACCGTGCGTTTTGACCGCCAGGTCAACTACGGCGACGCCAAGGCCGTCGAGCTGGTGACCAACGAATTCGGCTCCACCGACCTGCAGATGATTGCCGAGAAGATGACCGGCGGTTTGCTCGAAACCGGCATCTTCCAGGGCCGCCCCACGGTGACGATCTCCACTGTCAAGAACAAGACCAGCGAGTACATCGACACCACCAACGTGATGAACTCGATCCAGACCTCGCTGGTCAAGTCAGGCAAGGTGCGCTTTGTGCGTTCCATCAACGAGATGCAGGCCGGCGTGGACGAGCTGCAGCGCCAGAACCAGAGCGGCCTGTACAAGCAGGGCACCACCGCCAAGGTCGGCCAGATGACCGCCGCCAAATACTCCATGGAAGGCGAGCTGACCAGCATCGTCAAGCAGAACAACGCCACCAAGGACGTGTACTACAAGTTCACGCTCAAGCTGTTTGATGTGCAGGAAGGCACGATCGAATGGCAGGACGAGAAAGAAATCAGAAAGACAAGTAAGCGGTGACATCCCCCTGAGGCGCTGCGCGCCTTCCCCCTTCTCTCGGCTTCGCCGGGAAGGGGGACGCCGCCAGTGCGGCGGGGCGGCCCTTGCACGGCGCCCGCTGGCCTGCGGCCGCTCCAGTTTCGAAGGATGTCGGTGCTGAGGCGACATCGCTCGATGAATTCATGACTTTCCGTTAGCTCACAAGGAGCACACCATGCAACGCAGAATTACCCTCCACGCGGCCCTGGCCGTGATTGCGGCCACCACGCTGGCCTGGGGCACGGGCGCACAGGCACAGCAGCCCGGCGCCGCACCCAAGATCGCCGTGACCGACCTGGCCTACGCCCAGCGCGTGTCCGAATACTTCATGGCCGGTACCTACCAGCGCAGCAGCCAGATGAGCGCCCAGGGCAGCCAGGGCGGTAGTCACAGCCACGGCATGTACGGCGGCGGGGGCTCGTACTCGGGCCAGCAGTCCATGCAAGCGTCCGAACAGGCCAGCGGCACGTATGTGGCAGGCCGCTACAGCTACATCGAACAGCGCGAGCTGGGTGGCTACACCAACGACATCAAGGGCGCCATCCTGCAAGGCACCTACTTCCGTCTGATCCAGGGCAAGGGCTTTGACGCGGGCAAGCCCCAGCCCTCCAAGGCCGAGCAGGTACTCAACCAGGTGCAGGGCGGCAAGATGGCCACGCCCCAGGCGCAGCCCCAGGTGGCCGACGTGATCAGCCGCATCAAGAAGGGCGAGTTCAACGGCGCCGACTACGTGCTGTTTGGCGTGGTGTCGAGCATCGATTTCACCGACGCGCTCTCGCCCCTGCAAGGCACCACCAGCGCCACGCGCCAGTATGGCCTGCAGCTGCTGGCCGACTTCTCGCTCATCAACACCAAGACCTACGAGATCAAGGCCGCGTTCTCCGCCCAGGGCGAAGGCAACGACACCAAGATCCTGTCGATCCGTGGTGACATCGCCCCCCCCAACCGCGCCAAGGTGATGCGCGAAACCTCGCTGTCGCTGGCGCAGGACGTGTACCAGCAGCTCGCCGGGCAGCTGGGTTACACCGATGCCAACCTGGCGCGCGGCGTGCGCCCGCCTCCGGTGTACCAGCAAGGTGGCCAGCCCATGCCCATGCCGCAACCCCAGCAGCCCGAGCAGGTGCTGATCCTCAAGTAAGCCCCAGTGCGCGCCGCTGTGCACCCCCAGCCCCTGCGGGCCGTGGCCTGTGCGGTGCGGCCCCTCTCCAAGGCCAGCCCCCCGCTGGCCTTTTTTGCGTCTGCCGCCCTGGCACTGCTGCTGACCGGTTGCTCGGCCCCGCACCCGCCCACGGACCTGGTCGCTGCACCGGCAGCCCCGCCGGTGCCTGCCACCACGCAGGGCGCGGCACCGGGCGCGGAGTTCGGTGTGCGGACCTTGCCGGGTGCGGGCGGCGCCACGCTCCAGGCCCTGCAACGTGGTGAACGCGCAGCGCCCCTGCGCTACCGCGTGATCGTCATCCCTGGCTCGGGCTGCGCGGGCATGGGCCCGATCGCCGAACGCTACTTTGCCGGCCTGCTGCACGCGCAGGTGCTGGTGCTGCACAAGCCGGGGGTAGACCCCGGAGCCCACACCGCCCCCGCCGACTGTCCGCACCGCTTTGTCTCGCGCGACCGGCATTCCACCTGGCTCGCACACGCCCGCGCGGCCCTGCGTGCGGATGTCCTCTCGCGCCAGGGACAGCCCGCGCTGCCGCAGCTGCTGGTGGGCATTTCCGAAGGGGCAGAGCTGCTGCCTGCACTGGCACCCGAGGTTCCACAGCTCGCAGGCCTGGTGCTCATCGGCGCGAGTGGGCTGGACCCGCAGGAGGCTGGGGCATTGCAGGCCCGCCGACAGGGCGTGCAGGGCGACTGGGCCGCGCTGGGCCAGATCTCGGCGGGTGCTCCGCACGACAGCGTGGTGGTGCAGGGGCGCAGCCTGGGTTACTGGCGCGACCTGTGGAACTGGCCGCTGACCCTGCCTCTGCTGCAAGGCCCCTGGCCGCTGCTGCAGGTGTGGGGCAGCGACGACGCGCTGGTGCCCGCCGTGGCCTACGCCCGTTTTGCGGAGCTGGCCGCCTTGCGCACCGCGCCCTACTGCGCCCGGCGCATCGACGGTGCCGACCACGGCCTGCAGCGCGCCGCCGCAGGGATGGACGGCGTGCAGCAGGTGTGGGCCTGGACCGAGCAATGGGCCCGTCAACCGGCTGCCGGGCTGTGTGCGCCGCTGCGGCTGTTGCGAGAGCCGCAGCAGGCCCCTAGCGCGGCCGGTACATCCTGAACAACTGCTCCTGCCCCACCGTGAAATAGTCCGCCGGGCCGCCGCCGCGCAGGATGTGCCCTGCGTTGGCGGTGTCGTACACACCGTTTTTCAGCAGTGCGGTGTCGATGTGCACGGCCACCACCTCGCCCAGCACCAGCCAGGTGTCCACCTGGGCGCCATCCACACCCTGCAGCTGCAGGATCTGCGTGCTGCGGCATTCAAAGGTGACGGGGCTTTCGGCCACGCGCGGCGGGCGCACGCGCGTGGAGGGCAGGGGGGTGAGGCCGGTCAGGTCGAACTCGCTCACCTCGGGTGGCACAGCCGCGCAGCTCTGGTTCATCACCTCGGCCAGGTCGCGGGTGGCCAGGTTCCACACAAACTCGCCGGTGGCCTGCACGTTGCGCACCGTGTCCTTGTAGCCAATGCTGGCAAAGCCCACGATGGGCGGCACGTAGTTGAACGCGTTGAAGAAGCTGTAGGGCGCCAGGTTGGTGGCGCCGCTGGCGCTTTGCGTGGAGATCCAGCCAATGGGGCGCGGCCCCACGATGGCGTTGAACGGGTCGTGCGGCAGGCCGTGGCCCTGGCGGGGTTCGTAGCTGTGGAAGGTGCGTGCGGGCGGTGGGGTCATGGGGCTTTGTGGGCAGGGGCAGACAGCCAGTACCTTAGCGGCAGACGCCGCACGCTGCGGTCACGGGGGTATCAAGGCGCTCACTTTTTAATAGCTATTCACGCTTATTGGATGCGCGGAGAGGGCTTGTTGGAGTGCTGAAGCACCGTCCCTTGGCTCAGCGGGGCGGGCTGGGCGCAGCGCAGATGCCGGGGGTTGCGCGCGGCGGAACGGTGCACACCATGCGCAGCTGTGCGGAGAACGTGCCCTGGCCGATGCCGGAGCTCGACGCCGTCAACCAGGAGACCTGCTGGCGCACGCGCTCCAGCGCCGCGCGAACCTCCGCCTCGCTGCCGCTTCCCTCCAGCTCGACAAGCTGGCCGCGCTTGCCGTCGCGCAGCACCAGCTTGGTCAGCGTCACCCCGTTGCCCAGCACCGGGCGCAGCGCGTCTTCCACCTGTTGTTGGGTGTAGGCGCTGCCCGTCGCTGGCAGGCACACGCTGCGGTCGCCCGGCGCCGCGCACAGAAAGGTGACGAGCACGCGGTAGGCCACCTGGTCAGCCTCGCGCCGGACCCAGGCCACCTGCGAATTGCGCACCTCGCCCGAGCGCTCCAGCGCCTGTGCCCACTCGCGCACGGCCGCGTCATCGGGTGCGCGGCCTTCCAGCGCCGCGCCGTCCTTCCACAGGTCGATCTTGCCCAGGGTCACACCGCGTGGCAGCAGCGGCTGCAGCACGTCGCTGATCCGCTGGCGCGGCGAGACGGGCTCACCGCTGGCAGCCTGCGCGCCCGGGGGAGGCGGAGCGCCAGGGTCGGGCGTCGGCAGTACCGGCCGGGGGCCGGCAAGGCCCATCACCTCCTGTTGCAGCGCGCGGGTTTCATCCCGCAGGGCGCTGGTCAGGGGCATGGGGTTCACGCGGCCCGCAGGCACTTTGAGCGCGCTGACGGGGCCATCGATCCAGATCGGGTATTCCAGTGCGATCTTGCCCGGCGCGCTGGCTGGCTGGTAGTAGCCTGCTTCTGTGTCTGCGCCAATGCGGATGGAAAACCGGGCCCGGGTGGTGGTGGCTGACACGCCCACGTGGCGCGCATCCATGTCGTGGAACAGCAGCGCTGTGCTGCGTTGGGAGCTGGCCAGCTGCAGCCACTGGACCTGCCCTGTACCACCCGCCACCACCGATGCGTTCGAGCTCATGCTCAGCAGGCCCAGGCGCGCCTGATGGAACCACAGCTTCATGCCGTGGCTGGGGTTCAGGCTCATGCGCAACACCGGCAGGTCCACCCGGTCAAACAGCACCTTCAGGTTGTCACCGCGCAGCAGCATGTCGTGGGCTGTAGCCAGCTGCAGCGTGAAACACACGGCAGCGTTGTCAGCGCCCACGCGCGGGATGGCCGACGTGCCCTGCGCGGCGCTGATCGTCACGTCGTACGGCCGGGGGCGGCTGCCACCCTGGCGGTCCGCACTGTAGGTGGTGTCGGCGATCTGGAACGTCCCCCGCCCGAGGAACAGCCGGTTCTCCGCACCCGACACCACGCGCACCGTGCAGTCGTTGGCGATGATGTGCACATGCCGCAAGTTTCCCAGCCGGCCCGTGTTCGGGTCCCAGGGGCGCTCACGCGCGTCGCGCAGCAGGTTGGCGCGTTCGATCAGCGTGTCGGGTGTGACGTCCAGCGGCGCGGCGTGGGCCGGCGCAAGGGGGGCGCACACCAGCGCGACCAACACCAGGGAACGAATGCGTGGAGTGCGAAGGGGTGTCATGTTGTCCCATGGTACTGACGCACGGGCACCCTGTACTCACCTCCCTCACTGCGGCACCGGCTGCTGCTGCCCCAGAAACCGCCCTGGCGGCTGTCCCACCGATTTGCGCACCATGGCGCTGAAGGCGCTGGCGCTGTAGCCCAGCTCGGCGGCGATCTGGCCCATGGGCATGCGCCCAGCGGCCAGCGACACGGCCTTGGCCAGGATGACTTGCTGGCGCCACTGGGTGAAGGTGCTGCCCAGTTCGGAGCGGAACAGGCGCGCCACGGTGCGGGGGCTGGCGCCCGTGTCCTGCGCCCAGTCGGCCAGGGTGTCGTGGCGCGTGGGGTCGGCCAGCACGGCTTCGCAGAGGTGGCGCAGGCGCTTGTCCTGGGGCAGGTCCACGCCCAGCTTCACGGCGGCGGCGCGGGCCAGTTCGCCCCTGACCAGGGCGCTCAAATGCTGTTCGCGCCGCAGGTCTGTGGGGCTGATTGCGGGGCCGCCGTCGGGCGCGGTGGGCATCTCGCGCACCAGGGCACGTAGCAGGTCAGACACCTCCAGCACGCGGCACTGGCGCCAGGCGTCTTCGTGGTCGCGTGGCACGCCGGGGCCGCAGCGGCCCCGGGGCTGGTGGAAGTACAGCGTGCGCAGGTCGGCGTCTTCCACCATGGTCACGGCGTGTTCCACGCCGGGCGGAATCCACAGCGCGCGCGAAGGGGGCACGATGTAGGTGCCGTGGTTCACCGTGAGCCGGATCACGCCCGTGGTCGATATCGCCACCTGTGCCCAGGGGTGGCTGTGCGGCATCACCTGCGTGTCGGCGGCCAGCCAGCGCAGCTTGGCGCGCACCGGGCGCGCGGCGGTGGGCACAAACAGCTCGGGCGTGAGCGAATCCACATACGACATTCCGCGCGGCTTGCCAGCGGGCGCACGGGGCACGACCTGGGCCGCAAAATGCTCCACCCCCGGTTCGGCGGGCGATGCGTGGTCGGTGGGCGGGTTTGGCATGTTTGCGATAGAAGTTGTCTGCCTATCGTAAACCTGCCGAGGCCATGCTGCCTAAGATCAAGCCCATGACTGCTTCTTCCTCCAGCACCCTCGCCAACCCTGTCCCCTTGCGGCAGGACGCCCGCACCATTGGCCTCATCGGCCTGGCCCACGGCAGCTCGCACTTCTTTCACATGCTGCTGCCGCCGCTGTTTCCGTGGCTGATCGGCGAGTTCGGCTTCAGCTATTCCGAGCTGGGCCTGTTGGTGTCGGTGTTCTTCGTGATTTCCGGCGTGGGCCAGGCGCTGTCGGGTTTCATCGTGGACCGCGTGGGCGCGCGGCCGGTGATGTTTTTTGCGCTGTCGAGCTTTGCGGCCGCGGGCCTGGCAGCGGGCACGGCGCAGGGCTACACGGGCCTGCTGCTGGCGGCGGCATTGGCCGGGCTGGGCAATGCGCCGTTCCACCCGGTGGACTTCACCATCCTGAACAAGCGCGTGTCGCCGCAGCGCCTGGGGCATGGTTTTTCGGTGCACGGCATCAGCGGCAACCTGGGCTGGGCCACGGCGCCGGTGTTCATGGCGGGCATTGCCACGGCCACGGGCTCGTGGCGCACGGCCTGCCTGTGCGGGGGGCTGTTGGCCCTGGTGGTGCTGGCCATCATGGTCTGGAACCGCGACGCCATTGACGACCGGCAGGGCAGCTGGGCACACCAGGCCAAGGGCGGGGCAGGGGCGGCCGCCAAGCCCGAGCATCCCATGGCCTTCCTCAAGCTGCCTTCGGTGTGGCTGTGTTTCTCGTTCTTCTTCTGGAGCACCTGTGCGCTCAGCGCCATCCAGAGTTTTGCCAGCCCCGCGCTGCAGTCCATGTACGGCCTGCCGCTGAGCATCACGGCCATGGTGGTCACGGGCTACATGCTGTGTGGCGCGGCGGGCATGCTGGTGGGCGGTTTTCTGGTGGGCCGCGTGCAGCGGCTGGAGAAGATCATTTCGGTGTGCCTGATGGGGTCGGCTGCGCTGCTGGCGGTGGTGGGCCTGGGGCTGCTGCCCGGCATGGCGGCGGTGGTGGTGGCCTCGGTGGCGGGGCTGGGCACGGGCCTGGCGGGCCCCTCGCGCGACATGCTGATCAAGCGCGCCGCGCCCCCCGGCGCCACCGGCCGGGTGTATGGCACGGTGTATTCGGGGCTGGACCTGGGCTTTTGCCTTGCAGCCCCCGCATTTGGCGCCATGCTGGACCATGGCATGACCTCGGGCATCTTCTACGGCTCGGCCTTCACGCTGGTGCTGAGCGTGGTGTCGGCAGCGCTGGTGGGGGTGGGCGTGGCGGCACGGGCCGCGCGGCCCCTGGCAACGCCCGCCTGAGGAACGCTGGACGGTTCACGGGCACGTCCGCTGGGTTGGCCTGGCTCCTGCATACTCGGACCATGCCATTTCCTATCGAAGAACGCCGCGCCCTGCTCAATGTGAAGGGCGTGGGACCGACCGTCGTCACCCGGCTGGAACAGATGGGCTTTGAATCGCTGGCGCATCTGGCCAAGGCCAATGCCCTGGACATTGTGTCCACGGCCTCGGCGATGGTGGGCTCCACCTGCTGGAAGAACAGTCCCCAGGCCCGTGCTGCCATTCAGGCGGCCATTGCACTGGCCCAGTCGCGGCCTGCTTGACCTTTCTGCTGCAAGCCTGGGTCGGGTGTGTTGCAATGCGGCCCGACGGTGGGCCCCAAGCGCCCCCGGCTGCTTGCCTCACACCACTTCCAGGACCTCCCCCATGACCTCGCCCATCTACAACGCCAGCATCCCCGTGTTCCGCCAGATGCTGGGCTCGCTCAAAGACATCCTCGCCCAGACCGAGGCCCACGCCACGGCGCGCAAGATTGAGCCGGACGCGCTGCTGCAAGCCCGGCTGTTCCCCGACATGTTCCCCCTGGCACGCCAGGTGCTGATTGCCTGCGACTTCGCCAAGGGCGTGGCCGCGCGCCTGGCCGGGGTGGAGGTGCCATCCTTCCCCGACACCGAGCGCCCCGGCTTTGCCGAGCTGAACGAACGCATTGCCACCGTGCTGGCGTTTGTGGAGAGCCTGCCCGAGGCCGCGTTTGCCGAAGCCGCCACGCGCACCATCACCATCCAGCCCGGCACGCCGCGCGAAAAGCAGTTTGTGGGCGAGCACTACCTGCTGCACTACGGCCTGCCGCAGTTCTTCTTCCACGTGAATGCGACCTACGCCATCGCGCGCCACAACGGCGTGGAGCTGGGCAAGCGCGACTACATGGGCCAATACTGACCCTGACCTGGGCCTGCGCGCAGGTGACCGCCCTGGGGGCGGCTACTGCGCGTAGTTCAGCGGCAGTGCGGTGGTGAACTTGATCTCTTCCATCGCAAAACTCGAACTCACGTCGGACAGCGCCACGGCCTGCGTGAGCCGCTTGTAGACCGCGTCGTAGGCGCGGATGTCGGGCACCACCACGCGCAGCAGGTAGTCCACGTCGCCGCTCATGCGGTAGAACTCGACGATCTCGGGGATGCCCATCACCACGTCGCGCAGGGTCTCGAACCACTGCTGGTGGTGCTGGTTGGTCTTCATGGCCACGAACACCGTCACCCCCACATTGACCTTGCGCGGGTCCACCAGCGCCACGTGGCGCGTGATGTAGCCCTTCTCGCGCAGCCACTGGATGCGCCGCCAGCAAGGGGTGTTGGAGAGGTTCACCGCATCGGCCAGTTCGGCCAGCGGGGTTTCGGCGTCCTGCTGCAGCAAAGCCAGCAGCTGGCGGTCAATGGAATCCAGATTCAGTTTCACGGCGCATATGAAAAATCGTTTCTCGTATTTGGCGATAAGCCGGGCATAAAAGCAAAATGATTTTCATGTCCGTGTCACATACTGGACGGGCGTTTCTGGCACGGAATCTGCGGTCCATGTCCCGCAGTTCCGGGGCCTGGCACCCACTGTGGTGCGGCGTGCTCCGTGCCCCCCGTGGTCCGCGCTCACCTTTTCCTTTCCTTCTCTTCCAAGGACTTTCATCCATGACGGCTTCTGTCTTTCGACGCAAACCCTATGCCCTGGGCCTGAGCATCGCCGCGCTGGCCGTGCTGGCCGCCTGTGGGGGCAGCGATGGCCCCACCACCCCGGTGGCCACGCCCGAGCCCGTCGAGCAGTACGTGCCGCCCGAGCCGCCCTCGGGCTACACGCCCAAGACCATCAGCTACGCCAACAAGGACATGGTGGCGGCTGCCAACCCGCTGGCGGTGAAGGCGGGCGTGGACATTCTGGCCAAGGGCGGTACCGCTACCGATGCCGCCATTGCGGTGCAGATGGTGCTGAACCTGGTGGAGCCGCAGTCCTCGGGCATTGGAGGCGGCGCCTTCATGCTGCACTTTGACAAGGGCGCCAACAAACTGCTGGCCTACGACGGCCGCGAGACCGCCCCCAAGGCCGCCACGCCCGACCTCTTCATCGGTGCCGATGGCAAGCCCCTGGCGTTTCTGACGGCGGTGGACGGTGGCCTGTCGGTGGGCACGCCGGGCGTGCTGCGCATGCTCGAAGCGGCCCACAAGGCGCACGGCAAGCTGCCGTGGAAGGACCTGTTCGAGCCCGCCATCAAGCTCAGCGAAGACGGCTTTGCTATCTCGCCGCGCATGAGCGTGTCGATCGCCGGGTCGGCCGCGCGCATCAAGGCCCAGGGCGAGCCCGGCGCCAGCTACTTCCTCAACGCCGACGGCACGGCCAAGGCGGCGGGCACGCTGCTCAAGAACCCCGAGCTTGCAGCCACCCTCAAGGCCATTGCGGCAGGTGGTGCCGACGCGTTCTACAAGGGCGACATTGCCAAGGACATCGTGGCCAAGGTCAGCAGCCACCCCACCAACCCCGGCAAGCTCGCGCTGGACGACCTGAGCAGCTACACCCACAAGGTGCGCGAGCCCGTGTGCGGCGTCTACCGCGTGTTGTACCGCGTGTGTGGCATGCCCGCGCCCAGCTCGGGTGGCATTGCCGTGCTGCAGACCTTGGGCCTGCTGCAGGGCTTTGACCTGGCGGCCATGAAGCCCAACACGCTCGACTCGGTGCACGTGGTGTCCGAGGCCTACCGCCTGGCCTATGCCGACCGCGCCCTGTACGTGGCCGACCCCGACTTCGTGAGCGTGCCCCAGGCCGGCCTCATCAACGCCGACTACCTCAAGGAGCGCGCCAAGCTCATCAGCATGAGCAAAAGCATCGGCACGCCCGTGGCGGGCACGCCACCTGGCGTGAGTGGCGCCAAGGGCCTGGACAACTCGCTGGCCCTGCCATCGACCACCCACCTGTCCATCATCGACAACGCGGGCAATGCGGTGTCCATGACGACCACGATCGAAAACGGCTTTGGCAGCCTGCAGATGGTGCGCGGCTTCTTGCTGAACAACCAGCTCACCGACTTCTCCTTCACGGCCACCGACGCGGCGGGCAGCCCCATTGCCAACAGCGTGCAGCCTGGCAAGCGCCCGCGCAGCTCCATGGCGCCCACCATCATCTTCAATGCCGCCACGGGTGACTTGGAAGGTGTTGTCGGCTCGCCCGGCGGCAGCGCCATCATCCAGTACACCGCCAAGACCATCCTGGGCATGACCGACTGGGGCTTGAACGTGCAGCAGGCCATCAACCTGCCCAACTTTGGCGCGCAGACCAACGCCACCACGTCCATCGAAAAAGGCTCGGTGATCGACACCGCCGCCATCCGCGATGGCCTCAAGGCGCGCGGCCACACCGTGGCGCAGACCGACACCTTCACCAGCGGCCTGCACGGTGCGGTGTTCAACGGCCTGCGCTCCAACGGCAATGCGGGCCTGCTGTCACGCAACCCGGGCGCGGGCACCTATGCCGGTGGTGCAGACCCCCGCCGCGAGGGGATTGCGCAGGGCAACAACTGACCTGTGCTGGGGTGATGTTGTGATGATCGGCTGCCGCATCCGAACAGGTGTGGCGCCGATACAGGAAGAGGCTGCCAGGGGGACTACCGGGCAGCCTTTTTTTGTGGGGGCTCCGTGACCACCGCCGGGTGTGGCTCGTCCGCCAGCGTGCGCAGCAGGGTGGTGAACGTGGCCGTGGGGCCCACGTTGTCCTCGGCGCGGTAGACCAGGGTCAGCGGCACGTCCAGCCGCCCGCCATCCACCAGCGGGCGGTAGGCAATCGCGTGGCGGTGCACGCCCAGCATGGACGACGGCACCACGGAAATGCCCGTGCCCGCCGCCACCAGGTTCAGGTTGGTCAGCATGCGCGCCACCTCGGCCACCACGCGGGGGCGCACGCCCTGCTCGGCGCACAGCGCCAGCAGGTTGGCGTACAGGCCGGGTGCGCCGGGGCGGCGCACCAGGATCATGGGCTCGCCCTCCAGGTCGGCCATCTCAACAGGCAGCGGCCTGCCGCGCCGCTGGCGCAGGGCCAGCGGGTGGTCGATGGGCAGGGCCACCATGGCGGGCTCGTGCTGCAGCGTGTCGAACACCAGGCCCGCCGGCCGCGCCACGGGCACACGCAGCAGGCCACAGTGCAGGCGGCCATCGGCCACGGCCTCGGTGATTTCGGCGGCGTTGTTCTCGCCAATCTCCAGCACCAGGCCAGGGTGGCGTGCGCGGCATGCGCGCAGGGCGAACGGCGTGAACTCGTGGGCGGCGGCCGAGCTGGTGAAGGCGATCACCAGCCGCCCCGTCTTGCCCTCGGCCAGCAGCTGCATGCGGCTTTGCAGCGCGTCGAAGTCATGCACCAGGCGGGTGGCGTCGGCCTGCAGCGCCTGCCCCGCTTCGGTCAGGGTGACGCCCTTGGCATGGCGCTTGAACAGCGCCATGCCCAGCGTGTTTTCAAGCGCCTTGATCTGCTGGCTGAGCGGCGGCTGGGCCATGCCCAGCAGCTCGGCCGCGCGGGTCATGTGCCCGGCGTCGGCCACGGCCAGAAAGTAGCGCAACTGGCGGATGTCCATGTCAGTGCCTGCGGGTGGCTCGGGAGGTGGTCATATGCGAATCGTATCGCCAGGGCCAATTTTGCCTATTTGACGTATTGAGATCCGGTTTCTACGATGCAGCGGCATCCGGTAACGCACCACACAGACATACATAACTTCTCAGGAGACACATCCCCCATGACCGCCCCGCAACCCCATTCCCTCCGGCCCCCCCGGCCCAGCCTGGCCCTGGCGGGCCTCGCCTGCCTCGCGGTGGCCGCCTGCGCGCCCATGGTGCCGACCCGTGCACCCGCAGCCAGCGCGGCTGCTGCCAAGGCCGAGGCCGCCCCTGTGGCGGCGGCCTGCCCCAAGGACCTGGCGCCCATTGCCCGCTGTCTCTCGGGCCAGGATTCGGCCGGGGCCTACTACCTCATCGCCATCCCGCAGAAGTGGAACGGTCACCTGGTGCTGCACGCGCACGGCGGGCCCGCGCTGGGTGCGCCCAAGGCCGAGCGGGCGGTGGAAGACCTGGAGCGCTGGTCCATCATGGTCCGCGCGGGCTATGCCTGGGCGGGCAGCACCTTCCGCCAGGGCGGGGTGGAAGTGCGTGCAGCGGCTGAGGACACCGAGCGCCTGCGCCAGATTGTTGTGCAGCATGTGGTGCAGCCGCAGCGCACCATCCTGCACGGCCAGTCCTGGGGCGCCAGCGTGGCGGCCAGGGGGGCCGAGATGTTCCAGCGCACGGCCGATGGCAAACGTCCGTACGACGTCGTGCTGCTCACCAGTGGCGTGCTCGCGGGCGGCAGCCGCTCGTACGACTTCCGCACCGACCTGCGCGTGGTCTACCAGTACCTCTGCAACAACCACCCCCGCCCCACCGAGGCGCAGTACCCGCTGAACATTGGCCTGCCTGCCGATGCGGCGATGACGCAGGCCGACCTGGCGGCACGCGTGAACGAATGCCTGGCCCTGAACAAGCCGGTGGCCGAGCGCACGACCGAGCAGCAGCGCAAGGTGCAGACGCTGGTGGACGTGCTGCGCATTCCGGCCAGCTCCATCCAGGGCCATATGAACTGGGCGACCTTCCACTACCGCGATGTGGTGCAGCACCGCACGGGGGGCGCTAGCCCCTTTGGCAACCGGGGCGCGGTCTACAAGGGCTCGCCAGACGATGCGGCGCTCAACGCGGGCGTGCTGCGCTACCGCGCCGATCCGCAGGCCGTGGCGCGATTTGCCGCAGACACGGACCCGACCGGCCAGATCCCCGTGCCCGTGCTCACCGTGAAGGGCGTGGACGACCCCACGGCCTTTGTCGAGCTGGACGCGCAGTTCAAGGCCACGATGGACAAGGCGGGCAGCGGCGCGCGGCTGGTGCAGACCTTCACGCGCCACAGCGGCCACAGCTACCTGAGCGACCCCACCTATCCCACGCTGATGGCGGCGCTGCTGCGCTGGGTGAATGAAGGCGAGGGCGCCAAGCCCACGCCCGCAGGCATTGCTCAGCAATGCGCTGCCTACGAGGCCGAATTTGGCAAGGGCTGTGCCTTTTTGCCCACCTATGTGCCCGCACCGCTGGCCAGCCGGGTGGTGGACCGCGAACGGCCATGACGCCACAGGGCCGAAAAGTCTGCTGTTGATCCCCTGCGCGATCGCAAGCAGGCCCTGAGGGCCCACCCGTAGCCCCCAAAACAAAAGGGCCCTGCGTTTCGGCAGGGCCCTTTTTTGTGTTTGCTATTAAATATATAGCTGCATTCGCTTGATGGTCGCGCGGTGGAGGCCTTTTTGATGCCTGAAATCCACCGGCGCTCCCTCCGCGCAGGTGCTGCGCGCCTTTCGCAAGCTCAGGCGCTCAGCAACCCAGCGGCTCACGCCACGGCTTACTTCACCGTGCTGAGTGCGTCGTTCAGCGTCTTGCTGGGGCGCATCACGGCATCCAGCTTGGCGACGTCGGGCATGTAGTAGCCACCGATGTCGGTGGGCTGGCCCTGCACGGCGTTCAGCTCGTCCACGATCTTCTGCTCGTTCGCGGTGAGCAGCTTGGCCAGGGGCGCAAACTTGGCGGCCAGGTCGGCATCTGCCGTTTGCGCGGCCAGTTCCTGGGCCCAGTACATGGCCAGGTAGAACTGGCTGCCACGGTTGTCCAGCTGGCCGGTCTTGGGCGAGGGGTTCTTGTTGTTGTCCAGCAGCTTGCCCGTGGCGGCGTCCAGCGTCTGGGCCAGGATCTTGGCCTTGGCATTGCCCGTCTTCAGGCCCAGGTCTTCCAGCGACACGGCCAGCGCCAGGAACTCACCCAGCGAATCCCAGCGCAGGTGGTTTTCTTCCACCAGCTGCTGCACATGCTTGGGGGCCGAGCCGCCCGCGCCGGTTTCGTACATGCCGCCACCCGCCATCAGCGGCACGATGGACAGCATCTTGGCCGAGGTGCCCAGTTCCATGATGGGGAACAGGTCGGTCAGGTAGTCGCGCAGGATGTTGCCGGTGGCGCTGATGGTGTCCAGGCCGCGGATCACGCGCTCCAGCGTGTAGCGCATCGCACGCACCTGGCTCATGATCTGGATGTCCAGGCCGGTGGTGTTGTGCTCGTGCAGGTACATCTTGACCTTGGTGATCAGCTGCGCTTCGTGTGGGCGGTACGAGTCGAGCCAGAACACCACGGGCATGCCGGAGTTGCGGGCGCGGTTGACGGCCAGCTTCACCCAGTCGCGGATCGCGGCGTCCTTGACCTGGCACATGCGCCAGATATCGCCGGCTTCCACGTTCTGGGACAGCAGCACTTCGCCCGTGGCCAGGTCGGTGATGTTGGCCACGCCGTCTTCGGCGATCTCGAAGGTCTTGTCGTGCGAGCCGTACTCTTCGGCCTGCTGGGCCATCAGGCCCACGTTGGGCACCGTGCCCATGGTCTTGGGGTCGAACGCGCCGTGCCACTTGCAGAAGTTGATGATCTCCTGGTAGATGCGGGCGAAGGTCGATTCGGGCATCACGGCCTTCACGTCCTTCAGGCGGCCGTTGGCGTCCCACATCTTGCCGCTGTTGCGGATCATCGCGGGCATGGACGCGTCCACGATGATGTCGTTGGGCGAGTGGAAGTTGGTGATGCCCTTGGCCGAGTCCACCATGGCCAGCTCGGGGCGGTGCTCGTGGCAGGCGTGCAGGTCGCGCTTGATCTCGTCGCGCTGGCTTTGCGGCAGGGTTTCGATCTTGCTGTACAGATCGACCATGCCGTTGTTCACGTTCACGCCCAGCTCGTCAAAGGTCTTGGCATGTTTGGCGAACGCGTCCTTGTAGAAGATGCGCACGCAGTGGCCGAACACGATGGGGTGCGACACCTTCATCATCGTGGCCTTCACGTGGAGCGAGAACATCACGCCCGTCTTGCGCGCGTCTTCGATTTCCTTCTCGTAGAACTCCAGCAGCGCCTTCTTGCTCATGAACATGCTGTCGATCACTTCGCGGTCGAGCAGGCTGACCTTGGGCTTCAGGATGATGGTCTTGCCGCTCTTGGTGATCAGCTCCATCTTCACATCACGGGCGCGGTCCAGGGTCATGGACTTTTCGCCGTGGTAGAAGTCGCCGTGGTGCATGTGCGAGACGTGGCTGCGCGATGCCTGGCTCCATTCGCCCATGGAATGCGGGTTCTTGCGCGCGTATTCCTTCACGGCCTTGGGCGCGCGGCGGTCGGAGTTGCCTTCGCGCAGCACGGGGTTCACGGCCGAGCCGATGCACTTGCCGTAGCGGGCCTTGATCTCTTTCTCTTTGTCGTCCTTGGGCTGGTCGGGGTAGTCGGGCAGGGCGTAGCCCTTGGACTGCAGCTCGGCGATGGCCGCCTTGAGCTGGGAGACCGATGCGCTGATGTTGGGCAGCTTGATGATGTTGGCATCGGGCTGCAGCGTCTTCTTGCCCAGCTCGGCCAGGGTGTTGGGTGCGCGCTGCTCTTCCTTCAGGAACTCGGGAAACTCACCCAGAACGCGGGCGGCCACCGAGATGTCGGACTCCACCACGTTGATGCCCGCTGGCGCGGCGAACGTGCGGATCAGGGGCAGGAAGGAAGCCGTGGCCAGACGGGGTGCCTCGTCGGTCAGGGTGTAGATGATGGTGGGTTGCTGGGTCGTCATGGCTTGTCTCACGAAACAGAGTATGTAAATGCCCCCGGCTGGGTCACAGCGGGGCCAAACGCGGATGCTCTCTGATTCTCCTTGCTCGGGGCTGTCTGGGACCCCTGTTTTTGCAATCGAATCTCACAATGCAAAATTATCATAAGCCCAGGGCATCTTTTTTCACCAAATAAGTGGTAATCACCCTGCGGCCCCCTGCAGTTTGACCGCCTTGGCGCCTGCGCGCCACCCCCTCAAAGACCCTGTGAAAACCCTCAGGGAACGGCCATCACGCGGCCGGGCAGGATGGCAAACCGTGCCCAGTGCCCGGGCAACGTGTCGGGCGCCGTACCGGTGAAGGCGCCGAAGGCGGGCAGGACCAGCTGCCCATCGCCCCAGCCAAAACAGGGCGCCCGCAGCACATCCCGCGCCGGGCCGCGCAGCCGCAGCGTGGGGTGCAGGTGCCCCGCGAGCACCGTGTGGCCCGCCACCGCCTGCGGGTGGTGGCAGGCCAGTACCGGCACATCGGCGCAAGGCCGCCAGGGCTCGTTGACCAGCGCCATCGCCAGTGCGGTGGGCGGGTCGCCCGCATGTAGGTCATGGTTGCCGCGCACCAGGGTCATCGCCACATGCGCATGGCGCTGGCGCCAGGGGAGCAACTGCTGCCACAGCGCATCGGCCGCGCCGCTGCGTGCGTGCAAAAAGTCGCCCAGAAACACCAGGTGGTTGGCGCCGGTGGCAGTGAGCACCGCATCGAGCCGCGCCAGGTTGTCGGCCGTGGTGCCATGGGGCACCGGCTGCCCCGCGCGGCGGAAGGTGGCTGCCTTGCCGAAATGCACATCGGCCACCAGCACCCTGCGCGCGGCGGGCCACCACAGGGCGCGCTGGGGCAGTAGCTGCAGCGCGGTGCCGCAGGGCAGGGTGATGGCGTGCGCGCCTGTGGGGGATGCGTGGGCGCTGACGGGCAACGTGGTCATCGTGCTCAGAGTCCGGGGCGTTTGCGGGTGCGGCGGGGGGCGTTCCCAGCCGTTTCCCGGCGCGCGCGCTGTGTGCGGTTGCTGGTGTTCTCAGGAACGTCCCACACCATGTCCGTGGGCTGCGCGGCGTGCTGCGCAAGGTGGGTGCCCGTGGTGGCATCGGCCGCCTGCTCCAGCGCCTGCACCATGCGCGCCAACCGGTCGGCCAGGGTCTCGGTGCTCAGGCGCTCGCGAAAGCGCTCCACCATCAGCGGCAGGGCGAATGGGGTGGGGCGTTTCAGCGCGTGGATGGACAGGGTCTGTGCCTGCATGTCGCGCAGTGTGTGCGCCAGGCGGTCCATGTCCAGTTCGTTGGTCAGCAGCTCGGCACGGGCCTGGGCCAGCAGCAGGTTGCCCGGGTCGTACTGCGCAAACACGTCGTAATACAGCGACGACGAGGCCTGCAGCTGGCGGCTGCTGCGCTGCTCGCCGGGGTGGCTTTGAAAGATGAGTCCGGCAATGCGCGCGATCTCGCGGAAGCGCCGGCGCGCCATCTCGGTGGCGTTCAGGCTGGCCAGCACTTCGTCTTCGAGCCCGCTGCCGATGGTTGTGTGCGTGCCTTCGCCTATCAGGCGCGGCAGCAGTGTGGTCCAGTCCACCGGCTTGGCCGACAGCAGCTCCAGCCCGTAGTCGTTGACCGCGATGGAGAAGGTGTTGGGCACCTGCTGCGACGCGCGCCAGCCCAGCAGCCCGGCCAGGCCCAGGTGCACCAGGCGGCCCGCCAGCGGGTACAGGTACAGGTGCCATCCCTCGCGGGTGTGCCGGGTCTCGGCCACCAGGCGGCTGGGTGTGGGGAGGGCCGACCACGCCTGCTGCAGCGCCAGCAGCGGTTGGGCGCAGCGCATCTCGGGCGTGGAGAACTCGCCGCGCTCGGCCTGCGCCAGCTGCTCGAGCATCGCATCGGCCAGCGTGTTCGACAGCGGCATGCGCCCGCCGCTCCAGCGCGGCAGGGCGGCGCTGCCCTTGGGGGCGATGCGCACATAGGCCGTCATTTGCTGGGTGCGCACCAGCTCCAGCAGGCGGCCTGCAAACATGAACACATCGCCCTTGCGCAGTCGCGCGATAAAGCTTTCTTCCACCGAGCCCAGGCGCCCGCCGCTCACAAACTGCACCTGCATGGCGGCGTCGCTCACGATGGTGCCGATGTTGCTGCGGTGGCGGCGCGCCAGGCGCGCATCGGGCACGCGCCACACGCCCTCGTCGTCTGGCACCACGCGGTGAAAGTCCGGGTAGGTGGCCAGCGACGCGCCACCCTGGCGCACGAACTGCAGCGCCCACTGCCAGTCGTTGTCAGTCAAAGCAGCGTAGGCCGGGGCGCGGCGCACCTCGGCCAGCAGCGCATCGGGCACAAAGCCGCCGCCCAGCGCCACGGTGACCAGGTGCTGCACCAGCACGTCGAGCGGTGCACGCGGCGTGTGCCGGTCTTCGATGCGGCCCTGCGCCAGCGCGTGGCGCGCGGCGGCAGCCTCCACCAGCTCCAGGCTGTGCGTGGGCACCAGGGTGATGCTGGAACTGCGCCCCGGCGCATGGCCCGAGCGGCCCGCGCGCTGCACCAGCCGCGCCACGCCCTTGGCCGAGCCGATTTGCAGCACCTGCTCCACCGGCAAAAAGTCCACACCCAGGTCCAGGCTGGACGTACACACCACGGCCTTGAGCTGCCCGGCCTTGAGGCCTTGCTCCACCCAGTCGCGCACCTCATGCCCCAGCGACCCATGGTGCAGCGCGATGGTGCCCGCCCAGTCGGGCCGCGCCTCCAGCAACGCCTGGTACCAGCGCTCGGCTTGTGAGCGGGTGTTGGTGAACACCAAGGTGGACGCGGCCGCTTCGATCGACTGCACCACCTGCGGCAGCAGGCTCAGCCCCATGTGGCCCGCCCACGCAAAGCGGTCGGCCCGCGCGGGCAGCATCACCTGCACCTCCAGCCGCTTGTCGATGCGGCCCTGCACCAGCGTGGCGGGCGGTGGTTGCGGCGCGCCGGGCACTGATGCAGGTAGCAATGTGTGCAGGGCCTCCTCCAGGTTGCCCAGCGTGGCCGACATGCCCCACACCTGCAGCGCCGGGTTCCAGCCCGACAGGCGCGCCAGCGCCAGCTGCACTTGCACGCCGCGCTTGTTGCCCACCAGCTCGTGCCACTCGTCCACCACCACCAGGCGCACGCTGGCCAGGCGCTCGCGCGCATCGGCGCGGGCCAGCAGCAGCGAGACGCTTTCGGGCGTGGTTACCAGCAGCGTGGGCAGGCGGCGGTCCTGCGCGGCGCGCTCGCCGCTGGCGGTGTCGCCGGTGCGCAGGCCGCTGGTCCAGGTAGGGGCCAGGTCGGGCAACGGTGCCTGCAGGGCGCGCAGCGAATCGGTAGCCAAGGCGCGCATGGGCGTGATCCACAGCACGGTGAGCGGCGGTGCCGCAGCGCGGCGCGCTCGGGCGTGCATGGGCTCATTCGGTGGTGCGGCGGCAGCCTCTTGAACCGTTCGCCCTGAGCCTGTCAAAGAGCTGGCAGCGGTGTGGGCCTCGGCTTCGACAGGCTCAGCCCGAACGGCTGGGAGTGGGGCCAGGTGCTGCAGCGCGCCCAGCCACACCGCATAGGTCTTGCCCGAGCCCGTGGTGGCGTGCAGCAGGCCCGAGCGGCCCTCGCCCATCGCGCGCCACACGTCGTGCTGGAAGCCAAAGGGCTGCCAGCCCCGCGCCGCCATCCAGGCGGCTGCGGCACTCGGTGCCACCGTGGGCAGGGGTTTGCGCGGGCGGTGGGTGGTGCTCATGCCGCAACGTCCTGCCCGGGCAGCAGTGCCATCAGCGTCTGCAGGGTATCGGCCTCGGCCACGGGTTTGTCCTGCCGCCAGCGCAGCATGCGCGGAAAGCGCACGGCAATGCCGCTCTTGTGGCGTGGGCTCTTTGCGATGCCCTCGAAGCCCAGCTCAAACACCAGCGTTGCGTCCACGCTGCGCACCGGCCCAAAGCTCTCGCGCGTGGTCTTGCGGATGATGGCGTCCACCTGCGCAATCTCGGCATCTGTCAGGCCCGAATAGGCCTTGGCAAACGGCACGAGCTGGCGCTCCGGGTCGTCCTGCGGTCCGGTCCACACGGCAAAGGTGTAGTCGGTGTACAGGCTGGCACGGCGGCCGTGGCCGCGCTGGGCGTAGATGAGCACCGCGTCCACGCTCATGGGGTCGATCTTCCACTTCCACCACACGCCCACATCCTTGGTACGGCCCACGCCGTACTGCGCGCTGCGGTGCTTGAGCATGAAGCCCTCGGTGCCCATGCTGCGCGCGGCCTCGCGCTGGCGCGCGAGGTCGGCCCAGTCGGGGCCGTGCAGCAGGGTGCTCAAGCGCAGGGTCTTGTGCGGTGCGGGTGCGATGGTGGTGTCGTCAGGTGGTTGCAGCGTGGCCTCCAGCAGCGTGCGCCGCGCCTGCTGCGGCTCTTGGCGCAGGTCTTGCCCGGCGTGTTCGAGCAGGTCGTAGGCCACCAGCACCACGGGCAGTTCGCGCAGCAGCTTCGGGCCCAGGGTCTTGCGGCCCAGGCGCTTTTGCAGGTCGGCAAAGGGGCGGGGCTGGGGCTCGCCCGGCAACCACACCAGGATCTCGCCATCGACCACCGTGCCGTTGGGCACCTGCGCCATCGCGGCCTCGGCCAGTTCGGGGAAGCGGTCGGTCACCAGCTCCTCCCCGCGCGACCAGACCCACACCGCGCCCGCGCGCCGCACGATCTGCGCGCGGATGCCGTCCCACTTCCATTCCACCAGCCAGTCGCCGGGCGTTCCCAGCAGTGCAGGCATTTCGGCCACTGGCTGGTTGAACGGGTGGGCCAAAAAGAAGGGATAGGGCTGGCCCGCATCGGCAGCATCCGGCGTATTGGCATCGTCGTCCACCGGCGCGATCAGCGCCTGGTAGTCGCTGGCCTGCGGCTGCCGGCCGATCTGCGTGTAGCCCATCAGCCGGTGCGCGATGCGCTTGGGGTCCAGCGCGCTCACTGTGGCCAGCGCCTGCGTGACCTGCAGGCGCGACACGCCCACGCGGAAGTTGCCGGTGATGAGCTTGAAGTACACAAAGCGCTGCTCGGGCGCCAGCTTGTTCCATTGCGTGCGCAGGCCGGCGTCGGCCTCATCGGGAGGCAGGGCGCGCAGGGGCAGCAGCTGGGCCATCCATTCGGCCAATGCCAGCTCGGCGGGTTGGGCAGGCGGGGGCAGCAGCAGCGCCAGGGTTTCGGCCAGGTCGCCCACGGCTTGATAGCTCTCTTCAAACAGCCATTCGGGCAGGCCGGCGGCCTCTTGTGCCAGCGCTTTCAGGCGCTTGGTGGGCACCATCTGGCGCGGCTTGCCGCCTGCGAGGAAATATGTCGCCCAGGCCGCATCGGCGGGTGGCGCCACGCGGAGGTATGCCACCAGCGCCGCGAGCTTCGCCGACTGCGCGGTGGTGGCGTCGAGCGCCAGAAACAGCTGGGCAAAGGCCTTCATGCAGTCGCCTCGGGTGCGGACTCGCTGCCTGGTTCGGGCACAGCGCCCGCATCGTCCTCGTTGTCATCGGCGCCGTATTCGGTGGCAAACACCTGGGCGTCCAGCCCCTGCTCGCACAGCCAGCGCACCATCACGGCCGTGTTGCCATGGGTCACGATGACGCGCTCCGCGCCCGTGGCGCCAATGGCTTTCTGCAGGCTCGGCCAGTCGGCGTGGTCGCTCATCACAAAGCCCCGGTCCACCCCCCGGCGGCGGCGTGCGCCGCGCACCAGCATCCAGCCGCTGGCAAACGCGTCGGAGTGTTCGCCAAACCGCTTGAGCCAGGGTGTGCCCGCTGCCGAGGGCGGGGCCAGCACCAGTGCGCGTTTCAGGTCCGCCTTGGTCAGGCCCGGGTCCGTCACACGCCGCGTGGGCGGCAGGCCCACGCCCGCCGCGCGGTACACGGCGTTGAGCGGTTCCACCGCCCCATGCACCACGATGGGCCCGATGCTGGCATCCACGCCATGCAGCAGTCGCTGCGCTTTGCCAAAGGCATACGCATACAGCACGCTGGCCTTGCCCGCCGCTGCGTTGGCTGCCCACCAGGCATTGATGTCGGCAAACAGCGCGTGCTGCGACGGCCAGCGGTAGATGGGCAGGCCAAAGGTCGATTCGGTGATGAAGGTGTGGCAGCGCACGGGCTCAAACGGCGGGCAGGTGCCATCGTTTTCGAGCTTGTAGTCGCCCGAGGCCACCCACACCTGGCCGCCATGTTCGACGCGCACTTGGGCCGAGCCCAGCACATGCCCGGCCGGGTGCAGCGACACCCGCACACCATGGTGGTCGATGACCTCGCCATAGCCCAGCGTCTGCAGATCAATGCCCGCGCCCAGCCGGTTGCGCAGCGTGCCCGCGCTGCTTTCGTGCGCCAGGTAGTGGGCCGAGCCCATGCGTGCGTGGTCCGAATGGGCGTGTGTGATCACGGCCCGCTCCACCGGCCGCCAGGGGTCGATGTAGAAATCTCCCGCTGGGCAATACAGGCCTTCGGGTCGGTGGACGATGAGGTCGTTGCGGTGCATGTGGGTGGGATCGTAGGTGCCCCGCCAAAGCCGAGGTGCGACTTGGGATATCCGTCGCGCGCCGGTAAAAATATGGAAGAAAATGGCCGTCTCCGCGCGTCCGTGGATGCTTGTGTGTTACTTATTTAATAGCAATTGCATCCTGCAGCGTTGCGGGTTCACAAGGAGAGGAGGGCTCTGCATGCATTGTGTCGATTCGGGCTGGTGCCGGGGTGGGCTCCTGCCCCTGCTGGCCGCGTTCGCGGTGTCGTCGGCCAGCGCCCAGGAGGGGGCATCCCCGCAGGCGCGCACCAACGCCTTCAACGACCCCTTCGTTCAGGTCACCAGCGCCGTCCCGCACTGCCCCGTGCCCGAAGGCCCGCTCTACACCGAAGCCGAGGTGCGCGAGCTGGCGCATGTGCGATCGCAGCACGGCGGCAGCTGCCACCGCGTGGGGCGGTGCCGCCTGCCCAACTCCTACCTCTACGACGCCGAGATCATCCCGCGCGTGCAGCGCTACATCCGCGAGGACGGCCGTTTTGGCGACACCAGCGTGTGGGTGCTGGGCGAACGGCGGCTGGTCACGTTGATGGGCTGCGTGCAGTCGCAAGCCCAGGCCGAGGCGCTGGAGAAAGCGGTGCAGCTGGTGGATGACGTGATGGGCGTGATCAACCTGCTGCAGGTGGGCACGGCGCGCGATGGCGTGCGCTACCCGGTGCAACCGGCGCAGTAGCTTGCACGGGCGCTGCCGGCCTCTTTATCCCAGCCGCGCCTGGTGCGCAATCGGTCCGGATACGGGCTTGCATCGCCTGTGCCACACATGGCGCGTGGGGGCTTGGGCTGGCCTGTTTCCTGCTGCATATTGCCGGTTCTCCTATTTCACCAAGGAAATCACGTCATGCGATTCAACCGTTCTCTGCTGGCGGCCGCCACCCTGGCCCTGGCAACCGTTGCTCCCACCGTGTCGGCAAAACCGTTCAAGTGGGCAGGCTCCACCGATATCCAGAGCATGGACATCCATTCGCAGAACAGCGCTTTGGGCAACGGCATCCATGCGGCCGTGTACGAGTCGCTGGTCATGTTCAACAGCCGCACCCTCAAGGTCGAGCCGCTGCTGGCCACGTCGTGGCAGCAGGTCAGCCCCACGCAGTTGCGCGTCAAGCTGCGCCAGGGTGTGAAGTTCAGCGATGGCTCGGCCATGACCGCCGATGACGTGGTCTTTTCGCTGCAGCGCGCCATGAGCAAGACGTCTACCTACTCCATCTACACCCAGGGCATGGACCGCATCGCCAAGGTGGATGGCGAGACCATCGATATCTTCCTGAAGAACCCCAACCCGGTGATCCTGAACCAGCTCACCGAGCTGCGCGTGATGAGCAAGGCCTGGGCCGAAAAACACAACGCGGTCGAACCCAAGGACATCAAGTCCAAGGACGAAACCTACTCCCACCGCAACGCGATGGGCACCGGCCCCTTCATGCTCAAGGAATGGGTGCCTGACCAGAAGATCGTGTTCACTGCCAACCCCAACTGGTGGAACGCAGGCAAGACCGAAGGCAATGTGACCGAGATCACCTTCACCCCCATCAAGTCCGAGGCCACACGCATTGCCGCACTGCTGTCGGGCGAGGTGGACATGGTGCGCGACACCAGCATCCAGGACCTGGGGCGCCTCAAGGCCCACCCCAACCTCAAGGTCATGGAGATGGTGGAGAACCGCACCGTGTACCTGGCCATGGACCAGTTCCGCGACGAGCTGCCTGGCGGCAACATCAAGGGCAAGAACCCGCTCAAGGACCTGCGCGTGCGCAAGGCGCTCTACCAGGCCATCGACAGTGCCACGCTGCAGCGCGTGACCATGCGGGGCATGTCCAAGCCCACCGGGGCCATCGTGTCGCCGCTGGTCAACGGCTGGACCGATGCCGCAGACAAGCGCCTGCCCTACGACCCCAATGCCGCCAAGGCGCTGCTGGCCGAGGCGGGCTACAAGGATGGCTTTGAGGTGGACTTTGCCTGCAGCAACAACGCCATCATCCAGGACGAGGAGCTGTGCCAGGCCATCACCTCGATGTGGTCGCGCATCGGCGTGAAAGCCAAGCTGCGCACGTTGCCCTCGGTCACCTACTACCCCATGGCCCAGCGGCACGAGGCCAGCATTGCCCTGCTCAGCTGGGGCGTGCCCACGTTCGACGCGCTGTACACCCTGCAGTCGCTCACCCGCACCAAGACCACGGGCGGAGACGGCAACTACAACCTGGGCCGCTACAGCAACGAGCGCATGGACTACATCGTGGACCGCGTGAAAACCGAGACCGACCAGCCCGTGCGCAACCGCCTGCTGACCGAAGGCCTGCAACTGCAGAACGACACCGTGGCCAACATCCCCCTGCACAACCAGATGCTGGCCTGGGCCATGAAGAAAAACGTGGAGCTGGTGCAGCGGCCGGACAACCGCATCGATTGGCGGCTGATCAAGGTGAATTGAGCCCTTTGGCGCCGCAGCCTTCGAAGCTGGCGCGACCCATGCCAGCGCACCCGTGGAACCGGCTTTGCCGGGCCACCGGGTGCGTCCCCCTGGGGGGGAGGCGCCAAAGGCGACTCAGGGGGTGTATTCATTTCATCGGCTGCAGCATGATGATCGCCATGCCCGCCAGCGCCACCAGTACCCCCGCCACATCCCATGGCGTGGGGCGGATGCCATCCACCGCCCACAGCCAGGCGAGCGCCACCCCGATGTAGACACCGCCGTAGGCCGCATACACACGGCCTGCGCCCTCCGTGTCGTGCAGCGTGAGCAGCCAGGCAAACAGCGCCAGGCTCACGGCCGCAGGCAGCAGCAGCCACAGGGGCTTGCCGTGCTTGAGCCACAGCCAGGGCAGGTAGCAGCCCACGATTTCGGCGAGGGCCGTGGCGATGAAAAGCAGCAGTGTTTTCAGCATGGTGCGGGGCCTTGTGCGGCGCGGTGGTGCTCGGCATCCGGGTCGGTGGCCAGCCACTGGCGCAGCGCCAGCTCGCCCTTGGGAGTGAAGTGCACCACGCGCGAGCCCTGTGCGCGGTGGGCCCATCCCCCGTCGAACAGGCGTTGCAGCAGCGCCGCGCCCAGGGCGCCGCCCAGATGGTGGCGGCGCTCGCTCCAATCCAGGCAGGGGCGGCACACCATGCGCCGCTGCTGCGCCAGCGTGGACGTGTCGATACCCACGTGCGCAAACCACTGCGCGCCAGCGGGTGTGATGGCCGCCCCCTGGGGTGTGGCCTGCAGCATGCCCTGGTGCACCAGTGCTTCATAAAACTGCACGCCCACCTCGCCCGCCAGGTGGTCGTAGCACATGCGCGCGCGGCGCAGCGCAGGCTCCCGGGGGCTGGCGCGCAGCCGCACGGCACCGGCGCGAAACGCCACGTTCATCAGCGACTCCAGCAGGTGCGCCACATCGCGGTCTGCCAGCCGGAAATAGCGGTGGCGGCCCTGGCTTTCCACGGCGATCAGGCCGGCATCCAGCAGCTTGGCGAGGTGGGCGCTGATGGTCTGCTTGGTCACGCCTGCAACATCGGCCAGCTCGGTGGCCGTGAGCGCGCGGTCCGCCATCAGGGCGGTGAGGACTTCGGCGCGTGCGCTGTCGCCGATGAGCGCGGCAATGCGCGCGATGTGGGGGCCGTCTTTCATGGTTCGATCTTGGGCGAACCATCTCTGCCCGTCAACGGCCTATCGTGAAGCCCTTGCCAATCCCAGACTTTGGAACCCCATGATTACCTGCTTCATCCGCTACGAGATCGACCCCTTCCAGCGCGACGCGTTTGCCGAATACGCGCGCCGCTGGGGCCAGATCATTCCCCGCTGCGGCGGCCACCTGCTGGGCTACTTTCTGCCGCATGAAGGCAGCAATTACGAGGCCTGGGGCCTGATCGGCTTTGACTCGCTGGCCGCCTACGAGGCCTACCGCGCGCGCCTGCGCGCCGACCCCGAAGGCCGCGCCAACTTCGCGCTGGCGCAGAAGAAGCGTTTCATCCTGCGCGAGGAGCGCAGCTTCACCCAGGGGGTGGAAGGCACACTGGGCCTGCCCGCCCACCCACAGGGGGCCACCACATGATGGCGGTGATCTTCGAGGTCACGCCTGCGCCCGGCCAGCAGGACGCCTATCTGGGCGCGGCCGCAGCGTTGCGTCCGGTGCTGGAGCAGGTGGACGGCTTCGTTTCCATCGAGCGCTTTGAAAGCCTGAGCGAGCCCGGCAAGCTGCTGTCGCTGTCCTTCTGGCGCGACGAGGAGGCCGTGGCCCGCTGGCGCCAGCAAGAGGCGCACCGCAGCACCCAGGCGGCCGGGCGCGACCATGTGTTTGCCGACTACCGGCTGCGCGTGGCGGCGGTGGTGCGTGACTACGGCATGAACGACCGGGCACAGGCGCCCGCTGATTCCCGCGTGGTGCATGGCTGACCGCGCGCAGGTCCCAGCAGCCTGTTTGCGACCCCTGCGAGATCGCAAACAGGCGCTCACACCGGCATGTAGCCCGTGCGCAGCGCGTGGGCCCATTCGGGCCGTCCATCCCGTTGTGCCAGCAGCGCCATGGGTTCGTGGTCGTAAGGCACCCGGTGGTGCGCCACCTGCCAGCCTTGCGCCGACCGCTCCGCGATCGCGTAACAGGCATCCGGCGTGCCGTTCTCTACCTTGTGGGCCACTGGGTGGTCGTCACTGTAGGCCTGCAGGCCCACGCTGCCGGGGTTGACCAGCAAAACGCCCGCTCCCAGACGCACCTGGCGCGGCACATGGGTGTGGCCGCAGGCAATCAGCGGGGCGTATTGGCCCGACAGGCGCTCGTCGATCTCGGCCGGGGTGGCGGCGCGCACCGTGGAGCCGTCCAGCGTTTCGAGCAGGTATTCATGGTCGCTGCGCGGCGAGCCGTGGCACAGCAGCATGTCTTCGTCCAGGCGCAGGGTGTGGGTCAGGCTGCGCATCCAGGTGAACTCCGCCTCGGTGAGCTGCGCATGCGCGTACTGGTCCGATGCACCACCGTGGCCTGGGCGCAGCTGCAGCACCTGGCGTTCGTGGTTGCCCGCCAGCGAGAGCCAGTCCGACGCCATGAGCCACTGCGCCGTCTCGCGTGGCAACAGCGGTCCCGAGAGGTTGTCGCCCAGGTTCACCACGCGGTCGGCGCCCCGGCGCGCAATGTCCGCCGCCACGGCTTCAAGGGCCGCGAGGTTGCCGTGGATGTCGGAGACGAAGGCGATGCGCATGGGGAAACCGTGTTCTGGGTGATTGAGGGGTCAGCTCTGCGATACGCCGCCGCCTGTACCGCTGCAAGCGTGCAGCAGCATCCTCATCCTAGATGTTTGCCCGCGCTGCTTCCAGCGCCAGTGGCAGGTACTGCGCCAGTTGCTTGTTCACCAGGTCGTCGATAGAGCGCAGCTTCAGGTGCCTGCGCCCCTTGCCCGCCCCCTCCAGGTGGCCGAAGGGGTCGCTGATGCGCGCGCCCTGCCCGAACTCCACCGACACATGCCCCTGGTAGGCGAACACGCCGCAGAACGACACCCCCTGCGCAGCAAACAGAATGCCGCCGTACTTCACCTCTTCCGTGGGTGCCTCAAAAGGCGGCTGCAGCACCAGGGCGCGCACGGCCTGCACGATGGCGTACTGGGTTTCGCCGAGAAAGCGAATGTCTTCAAGCAGTGCAGGGACAGAACGTGTGGCCATGGCGCATGTGTGAGGGCTGCGGGAAGGGCGCAGGGTAGGCGATGTTGCTGACAACGGGGTGGCAGCAGCAGGCGTACTGCCCAGGCACTCCGCGCCCGCAGAGGCCTGTCAGAATCTCAGTAAAAATGGCCGCTTCCGCCTATTGATATTGAATTTATTGCTATTGAAAAAGTAGCAATCACAGGGTGAAAATCTTCCCCGGATTCAGGATGTTCTTCGGGTCCAGCGCGCGCTTGATGGCGCGCATCATGTCCACCGCGCCTGTGCCGGTTTCGTCCAGCAAAAAGCCCATCTTGTGGATGCCCACACCATGCTCACCCGTGCAGGTGCCGCCCATGCTCAGCGCCCGGGCCACCAGGGTGTGGTTCATGGCCTCGGCCTTGGTGCGTTCTTCAGCGCTGTTCGGGTCGATGAGGTAGCCGAAGTGGAAGTTGCCATCGCCCACGTGGCCGACAAGGAAGTAGGGGATGCCGCTGGCTTCCACCTCATCCACCGATTCGAGCAGGCAGTCGGCCAGGCGGCTGATGGGGACGCAGGTGTCGGTGCTGATGGCGCGGCAGCCGGGGCGGCTTTGCACGGCGGCGAAGTAGGCGTTGTGCCGGGCGGTCCACAGGCGGGTGCGTTCTTCGGGGGTGCTCGCCCATTCAAAGGCCTGGCCGCCAAATTCGCTGGCAATGTCTTGCACCATCTCGGCCTGTTCCTTCACGCTGGCGGGCGAGCCGTGGAACTCCATGAGCAGCATGGGTTCCTCGCGCAGGGTCAGCTTGCTGTGCGCGTTCACCATGCGCACCGTGTGGTGGTCGATGAGTTCCACGCGCGCAATCGGCACACCGATCTGGATGATCTGGATGGTGGTGCGCACGGCCGCTTCGATGCTGGGGAAGGAGCAGATCGCAGCGCTCACCGCTTCGGGCAGCGGGTACAGGCGTACGGTGATCTCGGTCATGATGCCCAGCGTGCCTTCGCTGCCCACCATCAGGCGCGTGAGGTCGTAGCCCGCGCTGCTCTTCTTGGCGCGGGTGCCGGTGTGGATGACTTCGCCGCTGGCGGTGACCACCTCCAGCGCCAGCACGTTCTCGCGCATGGTGCCGTAGCGCACGGCGTTGGTGCCGCTGGCACGCGTGGCGCACATGCCGCCGATGCTGGCGTCGGCGCCGGGGTCGATGGGGAAGAACAGGCCGGTGTCCTTGATGGCCTCGTTCAAGGCCTTGCGCGTGATGCCGGGCTGCACGGTCACCGTGAGGTCTTCGGCGTTGATGCTGAGCACCTGGTTCATGCGGCTCACGTCAATGCTGATGCCGCCTTGCACGGCCAGCAGATGGCCTTCGAGCGACGAGCCCGCGCCGTAGGGGATCACGGGCACGCCGTACTGGCTGGCCAGCTTCACCGCATCGGCCACGTCCTGCGTGTTTTCGGCAAACACCACGGCGCTGGGTGGCGGGGCCTGCAGCGAGCCTTCGTCGCGCCCGTGCTGCTCGCGCACGGCCTGGGCCAGCGAACACTGCGCGCCGAAGCGGGCCTGCAGTGCATCGATGAGGGCCTGGGGCACGTCGCGCAGTTGGATTTCGGGCAGCAGGTGGGCAGCAGCGGTGGGGGCGTTCATGGTGTGTGTCTCCGGTGGGTGCGGTCAGTGAGAAGCATTCTAGGTTCGGCCCCGTGGACAGGTCCTGGCTCGCCCAGCTTGAGCCCGGGTGGGGATGCGGGTATTCACGGGCTTGTGAGTCTGCGTCTGCATAAATACATTACGTTTGAAATGTATATTGTGAAAGCGCCATGAACCACCGTGTTTCCCCCAAGGCCGGGACGCGCCGTACCCATGCCGAGCGCAGTGCCGCCACGCGCCAGCACCTGATTGCCACGGCCATCGACGTGATCCAGCACCGCAGCCTGGAGGAGATGTCCATCCACGAGCTGGCCAAGTCGGCGGGCATGACCTCGGGGGCGGTGCAGCACCACTTTGAGTCAAAGGCGGTGCTGATGATGAATGTGCTGAGCGAGCTGATCGAGTCCACCGTGCGCTCCGGCGAATTCTGGCCCAGCGCCGCGCTGCCTGCGCGCGAACGGGCCACACAGTTCGTGCAGGCGGTGTGGAGCCTGGTCTATGCGCAGCCGCGCTTTATCGTGGCGTGGAACATTTACCTGGGCTGCCGCAACCAGCCCGAAGTGCTGGGCCACATTGCGGAGCTGCGCCAGAGCGTGCAGGCGCGCATGCACGAAGGCTTCTTCGGCGCCTTCCCCGAACTGGCGGCAGAGCCCGACCGCGATGGCCTGCTGGGCCTGGTGCTGTCGTCGCTGCGCGGGCTCGGGCTGCTGCAGTTGTTTGCACCCGCACTACAGTCTGCACCGCCCACCGTGCCCGATGCTGCCCAGCAGGCGCAACTGTCCTGCCTGGCCGACTGGATTGCCGCCCGGTGCGAAGCCGCTGCTGTGCCTCCAAAGGCGCGCACACGCCGCCGCTGATCCCCCATTTGTCTGCTTGTTGTGGTGTGCGGCATCTCCCGCCTGCACGCCACACAACGCGTACATCCATCGAAAAAAATCACCAGGAGACACACCATGACCTCAGCATTCACGCGCGTTCCACGCACGGTTGCACTGGCCGCACTCGCCTGTCTGGCCGGCAGCGCCCTGGCACAGCAGCCCGCAGCCTACCCGGCCAAGCCCATCCAGCTCATCGCTCAGCAGCCGCCGGGTAGCGGCTCGGACGCGATGACTCGCGTGTGGGCTGATTGCGCCGCGCGCGAGCTGGGCCAGCCCGTGGTGGTGCAGAACAAGCCCGGGGCCAACGGCATCCTGGCCGTCAACTACCTCAAGGCCCAGCCCGCAGATGGCTACAACCTGCTGAGCATCGGCATGTCGCAGATGACCATCACGCCCTATGTCTACAAGCAGCAGCCTTACGATCCGCTGCGCGACTTTGACGGCGTGGCTGTGCTGGGCACGTCACCGCTGGTGCTGGCTGTGCCCGCAGGGCAGGGCATTGCCAGCCTGGCGGATCTGCAGAAGCTGGCGCGCTCCACGCCGGGCGGTATCAACTTCGGTTCGCCGGGCAAGGGCAGCCCAGCGCACCTGCTGACCTCTGCGCTCGTCGAAAAGCTGGGCGTGCCCGGCACCCATGTGCCCTTTGTGGGCGAGGGTGCAGGCCTTACCGCGCTCATGGGCCAGCAGATCCATGCGATGACGCTGGTGATTGGCACGGCGGCCGCACAGGTCAAGGCGGGCAAGCTGGTGCCGCTGGCGCTGTTTGGTGCGCAGCGCTCGCCCTTGCTGCCCGATGTGCCCACCATCGCCGAGGCCCTGCCCGCTGCCAGCGACCTGGCGCGGCCCGCGTGGATTGCCGTGGTGGCCAAGGCCGGCACGCCGCCTGAGTTGCTGAACCGGCTCAATGCCGCCACAGAGAAATGCCGGGGCGGCGATGCGCAGTACAAGTCCCGCCTCGAAGCCATGAACGTCACGCTCACCGCCACAGCGCCCGCCGATGCACGCGCTTGGGCGGCCCGCGATGCGGCCGTGTGGCGCCCACTGATCGACAAGCTGGGCCTTGCCACGGAATGACTGTGGGCACTGCGGAGCCCCTGGTCACGCTGGCCCACGGCGGGCAGCTGCGCGGCCTGTGGGAGGAGGGCGTGCGCGTATTCCGTGGCATGCCCTACGCACAGGCGCCACGCAGCGCACTGCGGTTTGCGGCGCCGGTGCCTGTTTCGCCGTGGTCCGGCGTGCGCGATGCCACTGCGTTCGCGCCCATGGCACCCCAGCTGGCCCGCACCGCGCGTGCCGATGCGCCCATGCTGGGGGGCGACGACTGCCTGGCCGTCAACGTGTGGGCGCCGCCCGCCGAGCCCGGCGTGCATTTGCCCGTGATGGTGTGGGTGCATGGCGGCGGCTTCTTTCGCGGCGCGGCCAGCGAGCCGCTGTACGACGGCGCTGCACTGGTGCGGCGGGGCGTGGTGGTGGTGTCGGTGCAGTACCGGCTGGGCATTGACGGGTTTTTGCACTTCGAGGGCGAGGAGCAGGCTGCGCCTGCCAATCGCGGCTTGTTGGACTTGCTCATGGCGCTGCAGTGGGTGCGCGACCATATTCACGCCTGGGGCGGCGATGCGACGCGCACCACGGTGTTTGGCCAGTCGGCCGGTGCCGGGGCCTTGGCCTGCCTGATGGGCATGCCTGCATCGCGCGGGCTGTTCCAGCGCGCCATTCTGCAAAGCCCCAGCGTGGCCTGCCAGACCTTGCAGGAAGCCGCCGCCGCGCGCCGCGCTGTAGCCACGCTGGCCGGGGTGGAGCCCACCTTGACTGCATTGGGAGGAGCGCCGCAGACCGCCGTGCTGCGCGCCGTGCACCGGCTCGCGTCCGAGCCTGCGCTGCGGCAACAGCACGGGCTGGGCGGGCGCAACTTCTTTCCCCTGCGGCCCGTGGTCGATGGCCAGGTGCTCACCGCGCCGCCGCTGGACGCGCTTGCGCAGCAGTGGGCGGCCCAGCCGCCCGACCTGCAGGTGCTGGTGGGCAGCAACGCGCAGGAGATGCGCCTGTACCACGTGCCCGGCGGCGCCATCGACCGGGTGACGGAGGCGCAGGTCCATGCCTTTGCGCAGGATGTGGGTTTGAGCCCTAGTGCCGCCGAGGCCCTGCGCCACATGCTGCCGCCCGCGCAGCAAACGCCCGGGGAGTGGCTGTGCGCGATGCAGTCCGACTACTACTACCGCGTGCCCGCGCAGCGCATTGCCGCGCTGGCCAGCCGCTGGGCCCGCAGCGCCCATGGCTATGAGTTCACCTGGTCCTCGCCGCAGTGGCGCGGGCGCCTGGGCGCAGCGCACGGGGTGGAGCTGCCGTTTGTCTTTGGCAATCTCCACACGCCCACGGGGCAGGAGCTGGCAGGGCCCGCGCCGCCCGCTGCGCTGTCCGAGGCGCTTCAGCAGCGCTGGGTGGCGTTTGCGCGGGATGGCAACCCTGGATGGGCGCCGTATGCCGGCGCACAGCCGCCGGTCGAGCATGTGGGTGAGACACTGTTCTGTGCGCCCCACGCGCAGCCTGAGAGGTTCTCGCTGTGGGAGGGCGTGCTGTAGCGATCCGCTCACTGGGATCCCTCGCCAGGGGGTACCGCAGCAGCAGTTGGCTCGCTACACTGGGCCGGCGCCTGTGCGCGACCAACCAACTACAGAGAGAGGGATGGCCATGGCTTCAGCCAATGTGGGAGATTGCCTGTCGGGTGCCTGGGGCACCTTCAAGAAAAACGTCCTCACCCATGTGGTGTGTACCTTGCTGGTGATGGTGGTTGCCGGCATCAGCGCGGGCCTGTTGGCCGGGCCCATGGTGGTGGGCTATATGCGCATGATCGAGCGCGAGACGCGCGGCGAAGCGGTGCAGATCGGCGATGTCTTTCGGGGCTTTGATGACTTTGTGCCCGCGTTTGTGGCGGGGCTCATCAGCTCGCTGGTGGTGTCGCTGGGCTTCATGCTGTGTTTCATCCCTGGCCTGCTTGTCATGGCGCTGCCCCCGGTGGCGTTGTTCCTCGTGGCGCGCGGTGAGCGCGACGGTGTGGCTGCCTTCAGCCAGGCCTGGAGCATCGTGACCAAGAACCTGGGCTCGGCCTTCTTCTGCTCGCTGGTGCTGGGCATCGTGGGCTCGCTGGGTTTTCTGCTGTGCTGGGTGGGCGCGCTGCTGACGCTGCCGCTGTCCACCATCGGCTCGTACTACATGGCACGCCAATTGGTGGGCGATGAACCGGTCGCATTGCCTCCCCTCTGACCCCGGACCCGCCGTGGTGCCGGTGGGCGGCACGCCCGCCTGGCAGCCGCTGGATGGGAGCGCGCGGCGGCTGCGGCTGGCGTTCGGCCTGGGCTGGCCCCTGGCCATGGCTGCCACGCCATCGTGGCTGGGGCGGGGTGGGCTGGGCCTGGGCTGCGGGTTTCGCGCGCTGACGGGCATGCCTTGCCCGCTGTGCGGCGGCACGCATGCGTGTGCAGCCCTGGTGCAAGGCGATTGGGCGGCCGCCTGGGCCGCCAGCCCGGGTGCGCTGGTGTTGTTGTTGTGGCTGGTGCTGCTGGCGGGCCAGGCGGTGGTCGAAGGCGCCCAGGGCCGCCGCCGCGTGGCGCGCTGGCCGTGGTGGCACCCGGCGGTGTTGGCAGCAGTGGGCGGCGGGCTGGTGGCGTCCTGGGTCTTGCGCCTGGCCGGGCTCGCATAACGGCTTGCCGGCCCCTGAGGGCTTTGTTGCTTTCCTCTGTGCAAAGGCGATAGCGTTCTGCGGCCGTTGGGGCGCCGTACGCAGTGAGCGGCCCGCCGGCGCCGGGGGCTGCACCACATCCATGCGCCAGCATCCTTTTGGTTCGGTCTAGCGCAGCCCTGCGCCTCGTTGCGGGGCAGGCTGCCCCCATGGTGCACAGCCGCCGTGCGCCAGACTGGTGCATTCAGCTTGTATACCAGTTGGCACGGAACCTGCGATACCGCAGGCAATGACCACCGCCACCGAGATCAGCAACCGCATCATCGAAGCCGTGATGGCGCAAAAGCTCGCGCCCGGCTCCCGCCTGGGCGAGCAGCAGCTGGCCATGCTGTTCGACTGCAGCCGCACCATCGTGCGCGAGGCGCTCACGCGGCTCGCCACGCGGGGCATCGTCACTGTGAGCGCCCGGCGTGGCTGGTATGTGATCGAGCCGTCGCAGGACGAAGCGCGCGAGGCTTTCGAGGCGCGCCGCGTGATCGAACTGGGTTTGCTGCACCAGCTCAAGGTGGTGGACAAGGCGGCGCTGCGCCAGCTCAAAAGCCACCTGCAGCGCGAAAAAGCCGCGCTGGCCGGCACCGATGTGGGCATGCGCAGCTTTCTACTGGGCGACTTCCACGTGTGCCTGGCCGAATGCCTGGGCAACAGCCTGCTGGCCGACACGCTGCGCGACTTCACGGCGCGCACCACGCTCATCGCCATGCTCTACCAGTCGTCGCACGATGCAGCGCAGAGCTGTGCCGACCACGTGCGCATCGTCGAGGCGCTGGAGGCGGGCGACATTGCCCGCGCCGAGGCACTGATGTCCGAGCACATCGGCACCGTGCAGTCGGCCCTGCGCCTGCAGGCCAGCAGCGACCCGCTGGCCGGGCTGCGCGACGCGCTGGCGCCGGTGCGCAAGAGCCCTGCACAAGCCACTTCACCAGCCCGCGCGCGCAAGCCCCGCGGCGCCAAGAGTTCCATCCCCCCAGCGTCTGACCCAGACGCACCTGCCGACGCATCCACCTACCTAGGAGCCCTGCTATGACCACCGTCCGCACCGTCACCTCGTCCACCCGCCGCCTGACCCTGGGCGTGCTTGCTGCCACCGGCCTCGCAGCGGCCCTGATGGCGCCCGCCGTCCACGCGCAAAACGCGCTGGACAACATCCTCAAGGCCAAGGAAATCAAGATCGCCATCCCCACCGACTACCCGCCTTACGGCTTTGTCGGCACCGACCTCAAGCCCCAGGGCCTGGACGTGGAGATGGCCAACTACATCGGCGCCAAGCTGGGTGTGAAGGTCGAGCTGATCCCCGTGACCAGCGCCAACCGCATCCCCTACCTGCAAACGCAGAAGGCCGACCTCGTGATCTCCACGCTGGGCAAGAACCCCGAGCGCGAGAAGGTGATCGATTTCACGGCCGCCTACGCGCCGTTCTTCCAGGCCGTGTTTGCGAGCAAGAGCTTGAACATCAAGAGCTTTGCCGACCTGGCGGGCAAGACGGTGGCCGTGACGCGCGGCGCGATGGAAGACCAGGAGCTGGCCAAGGTTGCGCCCCCCGGCGTGGACGTGAAGCGCTTTGAAGACCACGCCGCCAGCATTGCGGCCTTTGTGTCGGGCCAGACGCAGGCGATTGCGACCAGCGCATCGACGGCCGGCACCATCATGGTCAAGAACCCCAACCTGGCCACCGAATACAAGCTGCTGCTCAAGGACAGCCCCAACTTCATCGGCGTGGCCAAGGGCGAAGACAAGCTGCGCCTGCGCGTGAACGAAATCATTGCCGAGGCGCGCAAGTCCGGCGACATCGACAAGCTGTCGAGCAAGTGGCTCGGCCGCCCTGCGGGCGACCTGCCCCTGTGATGCTGTGCACCGGATGAACTGCTGAAACCCAAGGGCCTGCGGCGCGACAAGCGCCGCAGGGCATAAGCATGCTGATTGCGCTCGATTTTTCTGCCGTCTTCGCGTCGTGGCCTTTGCTGGTGCGCGGCGTGGTCTGGACCATGGGCCTCACCATCGTGGGCACCGTGCTGGGCCTGCTGCTGGGCACGGCCTGCGCCTGGGCGCGGGCGCGCAACCTGGGCCACCGGCCCGCCGCGCTGCGCTGGGCCGTGGCCAGCTATGTGGAGCTGGTGCGCAACACGCCCTTCATCGTGCAGCTGTTCTTCCTGTTCTTCGGCCTGCCCGCGCTGGGGCTCAAGCTCTCGCCCGAGTTCGCATCGGTGCTGGCCATGGTGATCAACCTGGGCGCGTATTCGGCCGAGATCATCCGCGCGGGCATCGAGGCCACGCCGCGGGGACAGATCGAAGCGGCACACAGCCTGGCACTCACGCCCGGCCAGACCTTTCGGCGTGTGGTGCTGCCGCCCGCGCTGCAAAAGGTGTGGCCCGCCATGGTCAGCCAGATCATCATCGTGATGCTGGGCTCAGCCGTGTGTGGACAGATCTCCACGCCCGAGCTGAGCTACGCCGCCAACCTCATCTCCAGCAACACCTTCCGCGCGTTCGAGGCCTTCATCCTGGCCACGGCCGTATACCTGGTGTTGTCCATGCTCACCCGCCGCTTGCTGATGTGGGTGGGTGCGCGTTTCTTGGTGGGGAGGTAAAGAACGTGTTTACCGCTTATTCGAAGCCGCGCAAGTGCCTTGCCGGGATGGGGTGCAAGGCGCGGTGCGCTGTTGATAGCACGGCTATCAACAAGCGCCGCAACGCCGCAGACCGCCCGGCAAGGCACTTACCCGAAGGGTTGGAGCGAAATCGGGCGATTGGACGCCCCGACTGCTTGCATGGGCGCGATCCCATGCGGCGCATCCGAAACATCCACTCATCCCGATTGCGCGCCAACGCGGCATCGAATAAGCGGTAAACACGTTCTTATCATGGTTGAATTTTCTCTCTGGGACATCCTGCGCAACCTGCTGCTGGCAGCGCGCTGGACGGTGTCCCTGTCCCTTATCGCCTTCATCGGTGGTGGCCTCGTGGGCCTGGTGCTGCTGGTGCTGCGCCTGTCGAAGCTGCGGGGCGTCAACCGCGCGGTGGGCGCCTATGTGCAGGTGTTCCAGGGCACACCGCTGCTCATGCAACTGTTCCTCGCGTACTTCGGCATTGCGCTCTTTGGCATCAAGACCTCGCCGTGGACAGCCGCTGCGGTGGCGCTCACGCTCTACACCAGTGCCTACCTCACCGAGATCTGGCGCGGCTGTGTGGCGTCCATCCCCAAGGGGCAGTGGGAGGCGGCGCAGAGCCTGGCGCTCAACTTCGGCGAGCAGCTGCGCCATGTGGTGCTGCCGCAGGCGCTGCGCATCGCGGTGCCACCCACGGTGGGCTTTCTGGTGCAGGTGATCAAGGGCACCGCGCTGGCCTCGGTCATCGGCTTTGTGGAGCTGACCAAGGCGGGCAGCATGATCTCCAACGCAACCTACCAGCCCTTCCTCGTCTACGCCTGTGTGGCGCTGCTGTATTTTGCCCTGTGCTTCCCCGTGAGCCTGGTGGCGCAATCGCTTGAAAGGAAACTCCATGGCAACCGCCGTTGAAACCACCCCCGCCCCCGCGCACGATGGCATTGTGGTGGGCGATCCGCCTATCGTGGACATCACCGCCCTGCGCAAGTCCTACGGCAGCAATGAGGTGCTCAAGGGCATTGACCTCAAGGTGCAGCGCGGTGAGGTGATTGCCATCATCGGCAAAAGCGGCTCGGGCAAAAGCACGCTGCTGCGCTGTGTGAACGGGCTGGAAGAGTTCCAGGAAGGCGCGCTCAGCGTCAACGGCCAGAAGCTGCTGCACGACAGCCCTGCAGCCATGCGCGCGCTGCGCCAGCAGGTGGGCATGATCTTCCAGAGCTTCAACCTGTTTCCGCACCTCAGCGTGGGCCGCAACATCATGCTCGCGCCCACGCTGGTGAAGGCGCGCGATGCCAAGGCGGCCGAGGCGCAGGCGCGCCAGCTGCTGGCCCGCGTGGGCCTGGCCGAAAAGTTTGACGCCATGCCCGACCAGCTCTCGGGCGGCCAGCAGCAGCGCGTGGCCATAGCCCGCGCGCTGGCCATGGAGCCGCAGGTCCTGCTGTGCGACGAAATCACCTCGGCGCTTGACCCTGAACTCGTGGGCGAAGTGCTGCGCGTGGTGGAGTCGCTGGCGCAGGAAGGCATGACGCTGATGATGGTCACGCACGAGATGGCGTTCGCCCGCAAGGTGAGCGACCGCGTGATCTTCATGCACCAGGGGCGGGTGCATGAAACCGGTGCGCCTGCCGCGCTGTTTGGCAATCCGCAGACGCCGGAGCTGCAGCAGTTTCTGTCATCGCTGCACGATTGACACGTGAGCGCTTGTGAAGGGCCCTCCCCGCTCGCGTTGGGCTGGGCCCAGAATCTGGGCCGGGCGGTGGGTGCCGCGCTGCACGCGCTGTACGCGCAAGGGCCCGCCCACGCCCTGGAGTTCCAGCGTGGGCAGGCCCTGCTTCCTTCATTTCAGGCGTGGTAGGCGCCCGGCTGCGTCAGGACTGAACCCCCTTGTCGAATTCAGCGCGCGAGAGTGTGCCGTTCTGGTCGGCATCCAGCTCCTTGAAGCGCTGGCTGATGGCGGGCAGTGTGGCGGCTTCCTGGGCGCTCAACTGTCCGTCCTTGTTGGTGTCGGCCCGGTCAAAGGCGGCTGCAGCGGCTGTGGACACAGTGCTGCTGGGCCCCACCGTGAAGCCAGCGCCCGCCTGGGCTGTGCCCTTGCCCTGCGGCCCGAACTGGGGTGCGGAGGAAGACGACGTAGTCTGCGCGTGCAAGGCACCCACGCCGCCCAGGGTCAGGGCCGCAAACAGCATCACGCTGCGGGTGTCGAACGAATAAGTGCGTCGTTGCAATGCTTTCATGGGAAGCGAAGCTCCTTGGAAGTTGAACAGGCTTGCATTGCACCGCAGCCAGGCCCTGCACGCCAGCACTCTTGCCTGCTGTTGCCTGGGCCAACATTTGCCTGCGCCATGTAACGGCGCGGGCCCGTTTTGTGTTGTTGTGTGGCGGGGATGTGCCAAGACGTAGCCCCGCGGCCATGTGGGGCGGCTGGCGGAGAATCACACGTCTCCTTCTTTTTCTACGTTTTCAGCAAGGCACCGCCATGGCCAACCGACTTTCACAGATCGCCACACGCACGGGCGACGCCGGCACCACCGGCCTGGGCAATAACCAGCGCGTTTCCAAGAACAGCTTGCGCATCCACGCCATGGGGGATGTGGATGAACTCAACTCCCACATCGGCCTGCTGCTGTGCGAGCCGCTGCCCGATGAAGTCCGCACCCTGCTGGTCGAGGTGCAGCACCAGCTGTTCAACCTGGGTGGTGAGCTGTCGATTCCGGGCTTTGAACTGCTCAAGGCCGACGCGGTGCTGGCACTGGACGAGGCCCTGGAACACCACAATGCCGCGCTGCCACGCCTGCAGGAATTCATCCTGCCCGCAGGCACGCGCGCCGCATCGCAAGCCCACATCTGCCGCACCGTGGCCCGCCGCGCTGAACGCGCCGTGGTTGCCCTGGGCAACGAAGAGGCGCTGAACGACGCGCCACGCCAGTACCTCAACCGCCTCTCCGACCTGATGTTCGTGCTCGCCCGCGTGCTCAACCGCATGGATGGCGGCGACGATGTGTACTGGAAAAGCGAGCGCCTGGCACAGCAGAATGCTACTGAATAGATAGCTATCAAGGCATGATGGTCGCGCGGTAATGGCCAATTTCACTCAAATATCCACCCGCCGTTTGAAACCGGCGCGCCCCAAGGCCAGGGATGCCGAGCAAGGGCCGCCCCGCAGCGAGGGCATCGTCCCCCTTCCCGAATCGCGCCAGCGATTCGAGAGAAGGGGGAAGCGGCGCAGCCGCTCAGGGGGAAGTCCTCTACCTCGGTGCGAGGATCGCCATCGTCAGCCGCGACACGCAGGTCAGTTCACCCGCTTCGTTGTGCAGATCGATGTGCCACACATGCGTGGTGCGGCCGATGTGCACCGGCTTGGCCGTGCCGGTCACCCAGCCGCTGGTGGCAGAGCGCAGGTGGTTGGCGTTGATGTCCAGGCCCACGGCGCGGTAGCCCTCGGGCAGGGCGTAGTAGGCGCCGGTGGAGCCCATGGACTCGGCCAGCACCACGCTGACGCCGCCGTGCAGCAGGCCAAAAGGCTGGATGGTGCGGTGGTCCACCGGCACCCGGGCGCGCAGAAAGTCGTCACCCACCTCGACAAATTCAATGCCCAGGTGCTCTACGGCGGTGTTGCGGTTGGCGGCCTTCAGCAGGTCCAGATCGATGGGTTTTTTCCAGATGGGCATGGTGGTCTCGAAAAGGGGGCGGGGTGGAGTCGGCACACTACTGCGCCGCATGCGGGCTCCATAGAATGCCGGGTTCCCCCGGGGGTCGGCGGCTTGCCGGGTCAGCATGCAGTGAGTGTCTCACTGGCATGCCCGGGTTGTGCATTGTGCTTTTTCCCGGAGTCGGTTTCCTATCATGCAGCGTCGCCAGTTTGTCACCCTTGCCTCCCACACCACGGCCGCCCTGGCTGCCCCCGTCTTCATGCGCAACGCATGGGCACAGGAGGGCGGCATCACCGGCAAGACGCTGACCATCGGCTGCTCGGCCGCGCTCAGCGGCCCCCTGGCGGGCTTTGGGCAGGACATCAAGCAGGGTGCCGAAGCGGCGCTCGCGCACATCAACAGCCGGGGCGGCGTGCACGGCCGCACGCTGCAGTTCAACATGGTGGACGATGGCTATGTGCCCCAGCGCACCACCGACAACATCAAGCAGATGATTGGCCAGGGCAGCGCCTTTGCGCTGCTGTCGTGCGTGGGCACGCCCAACAACACGGCCATCCTGCCGCTGATCGAAGAGGCGGGCGTCCCTTACGTGGCGCCGCTCACGGGTGCGTCGTCGCTGCGCAAGGGTGGGCGCAACGTGTTCCATGTGCGCGCCAGCTATACCGACGAAGTGCGCCGCCTGGTGCAGCGCCTGGCGGGCATGGGGCTCAAGGGTATCGGCGTGGTGTACCTGGACAACGGCTATGGCCGCGAGATGCTGGACGATGCCACGCGCTCGCTGGCCGAGCAGAACATCAAGCCTTCCGTCCAGGCCGCGCTGGCCACCGACGGCAAGAACCTGGCCGATGTGCTGGCCAAGGTGGCCGAGGCCCGCCCCGCCGCCGTGCTGCTGGCCACGGCGGGTGCTGCCTCGGTGGAGCTGGTGCGTGGCATCAAGAAAACCGTGCCGGGCGTGCTGATGGCCGGCGTGAGCGTGACGCTGACCAGCGACGGCCTCAAGCAGCTGGGCGACGCAGGCAGCGGCATTGCCGTGACCATGGTCATGCCCGACCCCAACCGTGCCAAGACCCAGTTGGTGCGTGACTACCAGGCCGCCATGCGGGCCAAGGGCCAGCAAGACTTCACGCTGGGCAGCCTGGAGGCCTACGTCAACATGCGCGTGCTGGCCGAGGGCCTGGAGCGCGCGGGCTCGGACCCCAGCCGCACCAAGCTGCGCAATGCGCTCGCAGGCATCCGCAACTGGGACATGGGCGGTTTTGTGGTCGATTACAGCGGCCAGTCGCCTTATGTGGGCTCGCGCTTCATCGACCTCGGGGTGCTCAACGGCGCAGGCCGTTTCCTGGGCTGATTCCACTGCCCGGCCACGCCCGGCGCCGGGCGCAGCAACTGCGGCGGGTGGCCCCGCCCAGGTTGTTCAGCGGCTCGGCCGCTTAGCCGACAAAGCGGCCGTTGGCGCCCATCACGCCCAGGTCCAGAAAACGCGATCCCACATAGGGCGCGCCGCCTGCGTAGTCGATGGACAGGCCGCCCAGGTCATTGCTGCGAATGCCTGCGAGCGCATTGCGCAGCTTGGCGCGGGTCAGGTCGCGGCCGGCGCGCTCCAGGCCCTCGGCCAGCACGCGGGCGTTCACGTAGCCTTCAAAGCTGCGGGCCGAAAACTCCTGGTAGCCCAGTGCGCGCATGGCCTTCTGGTAGTCGCGCACCACGGCAAAGCTGGTGCGGGCCGCGTCGGGCAGCACCATCGACAGCGCAATGCCCGATGCCTTGCCACCCAGCTGGCGCAGGTTGTCGCCCGACAGCGCCACGCTGGTGGCGGCCAGCGGCGTGCTGGGCGAGACTTTCTTGAATTCATTGACCAGCGTGGCGGTGATGTCGCCCGCCGTGCCCAGCAGCACCGCATTGGGCTTCGCGGCCACGGCCTTGCCCACCACGTCGGCCACCTGGGCGCCCTGGGCGTCGAGCTTGAAGGCCTTGGGCGCGGGCTGCTTGGCGGCGGCCAGGGCCTTGCTCACATCGGCCAGAAACTCGCGGCCAAAGGCGGTGTCCTGGTACACGACGGCCAGCTCGGTGATGCCCATGGACACCAGCTTTTGCGTCAGGCGCTGGGCCTCGTCCGTGTAGCTGGCGCGCACGTGGAACACCGAGCGGTACTCGGCCTTGCGCAGCGACGTGGCGCCGCTCTGGGGGGCCACGTAGGGGATCTGCGCCTCGTCCACCAGCGGCAGGATGCGCTGGTTGTTGGCCGTGCCCATGCAGGAGATCAGCGACACCACGTTGGCGTCGGCAATCAGCTTGCGCACGTTGTCTTCGGAACGCGCGGCGTCGTAGCCGTCGTCCAGGGCCAGCAGCTTGATCTCGCGGCCGTGGATGCCCTTGGTATTGGCCTGCGCAATGCCCGCGTCCAGCCCCTGCTTGAGTTCCTTGCCCAGGCTGGCCAGGGCGCCGCTGGTGCCCAGCGAGCAGCCAATGGTCACGCTCTTGGCGTCCATAGGGTCTTGCACGCCCACGGCGCGCGACGAGGTGGCAAGCAGCAGGCCGGTGCTGGCGGCCACGAGGGATTGGGTGAACTGACGGCGTTGCATGATCAAAAAACTCGCAGGCAAAAAAGCCACCAGCCCCGGGCAGGGGCTGGTGGATGTTGAACAGGGGAGGTCGTTAGACCTAGGGTTAACCCTGATTTTATCTGCCCAAGCTGCCAATTGGCTGTCAAAGGCCTGCAGACTCTGGGGTGAGAGCCTCGTCCTCTCACGCCCCTCATGCCCTTCGCCCTTTACACCGCGCTGCCAGGGCCCGCTGGCGCGCGCATGCTGCCCGTCTCCACATACCGCTGGTGCCACGACAGCGCCTCGTTCAGCAGGTGCGGCGTGTGCTGGCCCACTGCGCCCCGCTTGGCGCGGGCCACGTAGTCGTGCAGCGCGGGCCGGAAGTCCGGGTGCGCGCAGCGGTCGATGATGATCTCGGCGCGCTGCGAGGGCGAGTGCCCGCGCAGGTCGGCCAGGCCTTGCTCGGTGACGAGGATCTGCACATCGTGTTCGGTGTGGTCCACATGCGAGGCCATGGGCACGATGCACGAGATGCTGCCGTTCTTGGCCAGCGAAGGCGTCATGAAGATGGACAGGTAGGCATTGCGCGCAAAGTCGCCCGAGCCGCCGATGCCGTTCATGATGGCCGAGCCCATGATGTGGGTGCTGTTGACGTTGCCGTAGATGTCGGCTTCGATCATCCCGTTCATGGCGATCAGGCCCATGCGGCGGATCAGCTCGGGGTGGTTGCTGATCTCCTGCGGGCGCAGCACGATGCGCTCTTTGTAATAGTCGATGCGGTCGTTGAAGTCCTGCATCGCCGCCGGGCTCAGCGACAGCGCCGTGGCCGAGGCGCTGGCGAGCGTGCCCGAGCGCAGCATGTCCAGCATGCCGTCCTGCAGCACCTCGGTGTAGGCCGTGAGGTTCTCGAACGGGCCGTTGTTCAGCCCCGCCAGCACCGCGTTGGCGATGTTGCCCACGCCCGACTGCAGCGGCAGCAAGTCTTTGGGCAGGCGGCCCTTTTTCACCTCGTGCTGCAAGAACTCGATGATGTGGCCGGCTATGCGGTTGGAGGTGTCGTCCGGCGCGGCGTACACGCTGTTGCGGTCGGGCTGGTTGGTCATCACCACGGCGATCACCTTGCTCGGGTCGCAGTGCAGGTAGGGCTCGCCAATGCGCTCATCGGGCCGCGTCATGGGGATGGGCTTGCGGTGCGGTGGCAGGTCGGTGCCGTAGTAGATGTCGTGCATGCCTTCCAGTTGGGGGTTATGCCAGGCATTCACCTCCAGGATGACCTTGTCGGCCTGGTCCAGCCAGGTCTTGTTGTTGCCCACCGAGGACGAAGGAATCAGCCGCCCGTCGGGCAACACGCCCGCCACCTCGACCACGGCCACATCCAGCTTGCCCAGAAAGCCAAACCACACAAACTGCGCCACGTGCGACAGGTGGATGTCCACATACTGCATCTGCCCCGCATTGATCTGGCGGCGCACCGTGGGGTCGGACTGGTAGGGCAGGCGCATCTCGATGCCGTCCACCTGCGCGAGAGCACCGTCCAGTTCGGGCGCGGTGCTGGCGCCTGTCCACAGCCCGATCTTGAAGCCATGGCCCTGCGCGTTCAGGCTTTCGATGCGGCGCGCCAGCGCGCCGGGCACGGCCTTGGGGTAGCCCGCGCCGGTGAATCCGCTCATGCCCACATGGGCACCGGCAGGGATCAGGGCGGCCGCCTCGTCGGCGGTCATGGTGCGGGAGAGAAAGTCGGGGTACAGCACCCGATCGGCCAGGGACATGAACAAACTCCGCAAAAAAGAAAAAGGGGCCGCCCACCTCGCGGGCGGACGACCCCCAGGGCAAAACCCAGGATGCTAGCGGTCGTTGCTTACAAAATCAGGGTTAACCCTTACAAGATTCATCGGCCTTTGCGATTGAGCAAGGCATACAGCAGGATCGCACCAAACGTGGCCGTGCCGATGCCGCCCAGCGCAAACTGGCCGAACTTCAGCGTGAAGTCGCCCGTGCCCAGGATGAGGGTGATGGCCGCCACGATCAGGTTCTTGTTCTGCGAAAAGTCCACCTTGTTGTCCACCCAGATCTTGGCGCCCGCCACTGCGATCAGGCCAAACACCACGATGGACACACCGCCCATCACCGGCAGCGGAATGGTCTGGATCAGCGCGCCGAACTTGGGGCTGAAGCCCAGCACCAGCGCAAACACCCCCGCCAGCAAAAACACGGCGGTGGAATAAATCTTGGTCGCCGCCATCACGCCGATGTTCTCAGCATAGGTGGTCACGCCCGTGCCGCCTGCGCCGCCGCTAACCATCGTGGCCACGCCATCGCCAATGAACGCGCGGCCCATGTAGCGGTCCAGGTCCTGGCCCGTCATGGCCGTCACGGCCTTGATGTGGCCCAGGTTCTCGGCCACCAGGATGATGGCCACGGGCGCGATCAGCAGCATGGCATTGGCCTCGAACACCGGCGCGGCAAAGTTGGGCAACCCAAACCACGCGGCGTTGGCCAGTGCCGTCAGGTCCATGGGCTTGCCCAGGCCCAGGCCGTTGGTCAGCACCGCGTAGATGATGCTGGCCACGATCAAGCCCACCAGAATCAGCAGGCGCTGCACCATGCCGCGTGTGAGCACCGCCACCAGGCCCACGCTCACAAAGGTCACCACCTGCATCCAGCTGTCAAAGTTGCTGGCCGCCATGTTCTTGATGGGGATGCCCGCCAGGTTCAGGCCGATCACCGCCACCACCGAGCCCGTGACCACGGGCGGCATGAAGCGCTCGATCCAGCCCGTGCCGATGGCCTGCACCAGCGCACCGATCAAGGTGTAGACCAGGCCGCACGCGATGATGCCGCCCAGCGCCACGGCGATGTTGGCATTGGGCCCCTTGCCAGCGTAGCCCGTGGCCGCGATCACCACCCCGATGAACGCAAAGCTCGACCCCAGGTAGCTGGGTACCTTGCCGCCCGTGATCATGAAGAAAATCAGCGTGCCCACGCCGCTCATCAAAATCGCCACGTTCGGGTCAAAGCCCATCAGGATGGGCGCCAGCACCGTGGCGCCAAACATCGCAATCACGTGTTGTACGCCCATCACCGCCGTCTGCGGCCAGGGCAGCCGCTCATCGGGCGCAATGACCCCGCCCTGCTGCAGCACCTCCGCGCTTTTCACGCGCCAGTTCATGAATCCCATCTTGTTGGTTCCTTGTTGTTGAGGCGCGAATGCTAGTGGATGGGCAGGGCCTGGCCGTGAACCTGCGCGTCAGTTGCCAGGCTGCCACCCGCCCTGTGCCGGGTTAGCATCTGCGCCAACCTCTGCTCTGCCTGCCACGGGCACCGCCGCCATGCACCCTCAGCCGTCCTGCCCCTCCTGCCGCCAGCCCATGGAGGCGCACCGGTTCACCAGCAACCAGGGGCACACGCTGGAGCTGGACATCTGTTTTGCCTGCCAGGGTCTGTGGTTTGACCGGCACGAAAACCTCAAGCTCTCGCCCGCGTCGGTGGTCGAGCTGTTCCGCCTGCTGCACGAGCACCGCACCGACCAGCACCAGCCCCTGGCGCACAGCATGGCCTGCCCGCGCTGCAACACCACGCTGGCCAAAGGCTTCGACGTGGTGCGCAGCGGCCGCTACATGATCTACCGCTGCGGGCGCTTGCATGGCCGCTTCAGCACCTTCTCGTCCTTCATGGTCGAAAAAGGCTTTGTGCGCCACATGACGCGCCCCGAGATCGACGACCTCGCCAAACGTGTGGGGGCCATCTACTGCACCAGCTGCGGCGCCCCTGTGGACATCCGCAAAGACCACGCCTGCCCCTACTGCCGCGCCGCGTTCTCCCTCATCGACCCCGACGCCGTGGTGCGCGCCATGGAGGGCTACGCCAAGGCCAGCAGCGAGCGCACCACCCACGCCACGCCCTCGGTGGACATCGGCGACGCCCTGGTGGCCCTGGAGCGCGACCGCAGCCGCGCCGAGCGCGAGCGGCAAAAGCGCGCATTCACCGGCACCAGTGATGCGAGCGACAGCTCATTCACGGGCGACCTGGTGGCCGCGGGCGTGGCGCTGGTGTGGGCGTTGGTAAAGAACTAGCGGGCGCCAGGGCCTGTCACGCAAGCCCGGGCCCGTCAGCAGCCGGGCGTGTGAGGATGGATGCGTGGTGTGGTTGCAGCCGGGCTGGCCTTGCTGGGTTTGGAACCCAATGGGGCGCTCCCGCCTGATGGATAAGCGCTGATAGCTATAAATTTTGTAGTGCCGGGCAGATGCATGCCAGCATGCGTGGGGTGCAGTTCAGCTTGCATCCCCCGCTTCGGGATGCGACGGCTAACTTCAGATCTTTGACACGCTCCGGCGGCGCAGATCGTCAACAACTGTCATGCCTCCTTCTCACAGGGGTTGGGCAGAGGTATCTTTCCACCCGCACTTCCCGATCCTTTGCAGACCGCCCAAAAAACGACAAGGCGTTGCATGGGGTTCAGCCCATTGGCGCACAGGGGAGTCTCAAAGACACATCCACACATTCATCCCAATCAACCCACCAGAAGCATGACCGTCGAACACAGAAGAGGCGTGGAACGACGCAGCGGCAAAGATCGCCGCCAGATCGACAACGGCCCTCCCACCAACTTCGAGCGCCGCCGCGCAGTCGAAGCGAGGCAGCCAGAGCTGATAGAGGTGCATATGAGCGAGGACGAGATCCGCGCTCTGGGGTTTGTGTTTGAACAAACCACTGCGTCAGTGAGCGGCTGAGGCTGGTACACCCTGTTGTGTCATGGCTCGGTGCGCGCGGTCAAACGCAAGGCCTCGCAGTGCAGCGCGGGTTAAGAAGGCAAGACCCGGCCCCATCAAGTACCAATTTCCCGGTAACTCGAAGGCCACGAAGGCACGGTAGCTACCAGACGATGTAACGCTTCGGCTCAAACCCAGTAACTACATCGCTACACAGATGGCATTCACCGCGTTTTGCAGACTCTTTAGCAGACTGATTGTGTTCAGGGGATAAAAATCTGTCCGGACAGCATTCAACGAGCTTCGGCCCAGTCGGAGAGTGCGACAGCGTTATCCCGATCGGTGAAAACGGTGCCAATGCGACAAGCGCAGCCGCAGAGATCATCGCTCGATTGCTGCGTCTGAAATGCTTGTGTGCAAAGCCCAATACCAGGAGGAACGCTAGAAGCAATGCCTCTGGCCTCATGGTGAAGATTGCCCAGCCCGCACAGACAACTACAAGCAGAAAAACAAAGAAGGTGCGATTTAACGTCACAAGACAATCCTACTTTGAGCAAGTACAAGTGTTCTTGTTGTTCCATGCATTCCAGACATTGTCTGGAATGTCATACGCTTTCCGACCCAATACATCATGCAACCCCAGTGGCTCACCAAGGAGGTCGTCCAGATTCATTGCAGCTCTTGATGGGCGACTCTGGTTGGAATGCATATATTCGTGGGCCAAATTTCTAAGCAAATGCAGGCGCATCGATTCTGTCAGGGCCCCCTCGAAGTCTTTAGAGCTGAGCGTAATGTGGCCAGTCCAAAAATCAGTAGCTCCAAAATTTCCCTTGCCCGGGTCGCCAAATCTGACATTCGCATTTGAGTTGTATCTTGCAGAATCGCAACTCAACGCTGCCATTGCCTTAATAACGTCCTCCCACGTCAATCCAAGGGGATCCATGAAGCTCAGCGGATTCCCACCGACATACCCAAACCGATTCCATCCCCCGTTAAGCCCGATGGGGTCCCCCTGCGTATACCGCCCCGTACCCGGCGCATACGTCCGGAAGTAGTTGTAATGGAGCCCCGTCTCCTTATCAAAGTACTGCCCCGGATACCGCAGATTGAACGTGACTTCGGGGATGCTGGTCGCCCCCGTCGTCGGCACAGTCATCTCACTCGTAAACCGCTTGGCTGCCGTCGTCGGCTGCTCATCCCCAAACGCACTGTACGCCCACTGCCACACCGCTTGCCCATTGGCCTGGGTGAGTTTTCTGGGGGTGTTCAGGTGGTCGCTGTGCACGGCATACGTCTGGCCGTTGACCACAGCCGCAATGGGCATGGGGCCATTGGCCGTGGGCAGCCAGAGGTATTGCGCGCTGCCTGAAGTGGCGGCGCTGCCTTCACCGTATTCGGCCAGCAGGCTGCCGTCTTCTGCGTAGACATAGGTCCAGCCCAGCTTTTCGGCATCGCTGGTGGCGGGGCTCCAGAGCTTGCTGAAGAAGTTCACCAGTTGCTGGATCAGGCCGGGCTGTTCGCCCTGGCTGTCCTTGTCGTCGTCATCGGCCAGCAGGTTGTTCAGGTTCTTGGTGCTGGCGGGTTTGCCTGCGGCGCTGTACAGCGGCTCGGTCTTGAACACGCGCTGGCCCAGTGCGTTGTGGGCGTATTTGGTTTTGGGTGCGTCGGCCCCTTCGCCGGTGGTGGCGCTTTCCATGCGGCCCTGGCTGTCGTAGGCGTAGCTGCGCAGGCCATCGCCCAGCAAATCGCCTGCGGCGTTGTACTGGTAGCTGACGCTGGTGGTGGCGCTGTTGCCGCCAGCGGTGGCGGTTTGCTCAAAGCCCAGCAGGCGGTTGTGGCCTGCGGCGGTGCCGTAGGTGCGGCTGATGCTGCTGGTGGCGGCCGGTGTGCCTGTGGTGGTGGTTTGCACGCTGGCGGTGCGGTTGCCGTTGGCGTCGTACTGGTACGTGGTGGTGCGCACGCTGTCGCCCATCTGGGTGATGCGGCCCAGGGTGTCGTACTGCACGGTCCAGGTGGTGTCGGCGCGGGCCAGGGTGCTTTGCAGCGGGTTGGTGCTGCCGGGCTTCCAGAGGTTTTGCGTGAGGCTGGTGATGCGGCCTGCGCTGTTGTACTGGTAGCTGCTGAACTCTGTGGCGGTGAGCTGGCCTGCGGTGTTGTAGCTGCGGGTGGCCGGGATGGCGGCCGTGGCGCCGGGCAGGTTCCAGCGCCAGCCGGTGGGCTGGCCCAGGGGGTTCCAGGTGATGTTGCTCACCAGGCTTTGGCCCGCCCAGGTCAGGCCGGTGAGCAGGCCGGTGCTGTTGTAGACATGCTGCAGCACTTGCCCGCCGGGGTAGGTGGTGCTGGCCAGCAGGCCGCTGGCGGCGTAGGCATAGCCCACGCTGCGGGCGGTGCCGCTGATCAGGGTCTGGGTCTTGGCGGTGACGCGGCCGAAGTGGTCGCGCTGGTAGGTGGTGGTGCCGCTGGCGTCCACAATTTCGCTCAATGCGCCTTTGCTGGCGTTGGGCTGGTCGGTCTGGTTGTAGGCAGGGCCTGCCAGGTCGTAGCGCAGGGTGGTGGTGGTGCCGCCCGGCTGGGTGATAAGCGTGGGGCGGCCCAGCAGGTCGCGGTCGATGTGGGTGGCCTGGCCCAGGGCATCTGTCACGGTGCTGGGCAGGCCCAGCGCGTCGTACTGGCTGCTTTGCAGGCCGCTGTCGGGGCTCGATTCACCAGTGGCGTTGCCCAGGGCGTCGCGGGCGTAGGTGGTGCCTACGCCTTTGAAGTCGCTGGCCTGGGTGACGGCATCCAGGGCGTTGTAGCTCAGGGACGCGGTGGCGTTGGCGGCGTTGGTGATGGTCTTGACCCGGCGCAGGGCGTCCAGGCCCAGGTGGGTGGATTCGTTTGCGCCGTTGGTGCTGCGCACGGTCTCGCCGTTGGCGTCAAAGCCATGGGTGGTGGTTTGCTGGCCGCCCACGGTGGTGCTTTCCACGCGGTTCAGGCTGTTGATGCTGCGCGCCAGCAGCCACACCAGTTGGCCCTGGGCGTTGCGCACTTCTTCGCGGGTGCGGTTGCCGATGGCGTCCAGGGTGTAGGTGCCGGTGTTGTTGCGGTTGTCGCTCCAGCCGGTCATGCGCTGGGCGGCGTCGTAGGCGTAGGTGATGGTGTGGCCGTAGGGCAACCTGACGGTGGCCACCTGCCCCGAGGGGCGGTAGGTGAACCGGGTGGTCTGCCCACCCCGGTTGGCGGTGAGCATGCGGCCCCGGGCGTCGTAGGTGTAGGTGGTGACGAGGCCGGTGGGGGCGGTGTGGGTGAGCACGCGGCCGTTGGTGTCGTGGGTGTAGGTGTCTACATGGCCCAGGGCGTTGGTGGTGCTGGTGAGGTTGCCTGCACTGTCGTACTGGTAGCTGGTGACGGCGCCGTTGGGGGCGGTTTCGGTGGCGACCAGGCCCGAGGGGTGGTACGTCCAGCTGGTGGTGCGGGCAATGCCGCTGCCCATGCCAGCACCGGTATCGGTGATGGTCTGGGTGAGGGGGTTGCCTGCGCTGTCGTAGGTGTAGCTGGTGGTGCGGCCGGGCTCGCTCACTGTGACCGGCAGGCGCCACTGGGGGTGCCAGCTGGTGATGGTGGTGCGCTCTTCGGGCTTGCCTGCGGCTTCGGTGACGGCGGTGGGCAGGCGGCGGGCGGTGTCCCAGGCGTAGCTGGTGGTTGTGCCCAGGAAGTCGGTCTCGGCGGTGACCAGGCCCAGGGGGCTTTGTACGCGGCTGGCGGCGTCGCGCAGGCCCAGGCCGTCGGGCTTGTCTGCGCCGGTAACGGCGAGCTGGCCCAGGCTGGCGCTGTAGTTGAAAGAGCGCACCGTGCCCAGGGGGTCGGTGATGGTGGTGGCCCCACCGCTGGTGGCGGGGTAGCCGACCTGGTAGCGCTCGACCGCACCGGCATGCTCGGTGCTGACGGCCCGGCCCACGTCGTCATAGGCGTAGGTGGCGAAACGCTGGTTGTTTTCGTCCACGATGCCGGTCAGGGCATGGGGGTAGCTGGGGTGTTCGTAGAGGTAGGTGTTGGTGGTGTTGTCGGCATAGCGCGCCGTCAACAAACGATCGGATGTGTCGTATTCGTAGCTCACCTGCACCTTGCTGCCCGCAGCCACCGAGACCAGCTGGCCCTTGGTGTTGTAGTTGAGCTGCAGTTTGCGGCCAAACTGGTTGGTCACCGTTTTCAGCATGGGAATGCTGTTGATCTGCACATAGCCATAGGTGGTCACCCAGCCGTTGCGGCCTGTGACGCTTTGCAGCAGCCCCGTGGCAGAAAACTGCAGTTTGCGGTCCGCGTCCAGATCGGTGTAGAGCCAGCCGCTGGCATTGGTCTGCAGCCTCTTGCTGCCGTTCTGGTTCTGCCAGGTGGCGGTGGATGCGGAGTAGGTGAACCGCTGCAGGTCCCCATTGCCCATGACGAGGGTTTGTGCGGTGCCGTCGCTCCAATTGAGGGCACTGCCGGCGGGTTTGAGCCTGGCGCTGTGGTTGTGGCCCCACCCGGGCGACATGCCTACCAGTGGCAGTACATAGGTTGCGCGGCTGTTGGCGTAAAGGCTGCGGTAGGTGCGCGACCAGTTCAGTGCGTGGGGGCCTTGCCCGATGACGTCGCTGAAGGGTTTGTTCTTGTCGCCCGTTGCGGGAATGATCGGGTTGGGTGTGCTGCCGCCAGAGTAGGCTTCTTCCTTGCACCCCCCCGAATCCGAGGACCCAGGCGGGCCAGCGGCATCCGGCGGAGTGGGCGGCGGCGGTGATGGCGGTTCCGAAGGCGGTGGTGGGGTGGATTCCGGCGGGTCCAGCTCTCTGGTGCAGACCATGCTGATTTCACGTTGTTTGTCGCTCACAAAGGGCGCTTGTCCTGGTGAGTCCAGGTATCCGTGCGCATAAATCCAGTGGTCTCCTGGAAAGCAGCTGACCAGCCAAATAGGCTTGTGCGTTGGCTGAGAGGGGTCCCTGTTCCCTGATGCAACGCTGGCTTCCGCTGCGCCGCACCAGTCCGGGCCTCGCAGTTCCGGCGTATCGGTCCAGTAGTAGAAGTATTTCAGTGTTTCATTGGCTGGGCAGGAGGTAAGGGAGGTGTTGGAATAAATTACCTCAAGCGAACCATTGCGGGTGAGATTCCTTGGCCGGATGGGGCCGGTCAGAAGGCGTGGTGGCATGGGCGCTGATGCCGCCCCCAGCGGGGCCGAAGCAGCGAGTGGCTGGTTTTGCGCAAAGGCTGCTGGCGTGCCAAACGCCACAGCGCCCACAACCGCAAGATAGCTCCCCGCAATGGCTGCGAGCGCACGCAAGCCGCCGCGTCTTTTTTCAAGACGTTGCATTTTTTCTTCCCTCCCTTTGGTGCGCCAGACTGTAGAGAGCGCGCAGCCACGGGGCAAGGGATTCCGGCCTGCGGTGTTGTAAGCCCGTGTAACGCTGCAGGCCATCGCGCCCAGCCACAATCCATTCACAATGGCGCAGGCCTGTGCCCCGGGCCTCACCGCATCCCACACCACCGTGGCGCCTGCTGCCACAGGAGGAGCGCCCGTGCCGCAGACCCCCGCCCGACGCCGTGTTCGACTGCCGCGCAGCCTCGCGCTGCATGCGGCCCCGGCCAGCTGCCCTCCTGCTAATAACCTGCTGCAGAGTGCCCACCTGCCTCCCGTGCCCAGCACCCTGCTGATCCCGCTGGCCGCACGGGCGCGGGGGGCGCGCTACTTTCCGTGGCTGGACTGCCGCGATGCCGTGGCGGGCGAGTTGTTGCAGCGCCTGGGCGCTGATGTGGATGCGTTGCTGGACGACCTGCCCACGGTGTTCCAGGTGCTGTGGCGCACCGGGGCTGTCAAGGACGCGGGGCGCGCCTTTTTTACGGCGCACCCGCAGGGCCTGGGCGCCAACCTGGGCTGCGGGCTCACGCAGCATTTCCAATGGCTGGATGCGGGCGCCAACCAGTGGCTGGATGCCGACCTGCCCGAGGTGATGGCGCTGCGCCAGCAGCTGCTGCCGGTGTTGGGCCCGCGCATGCGGCAGGCCGATGTGGACCTCACCCAGCCTGGCTGGTGGCAGCACTTGGGTTTTCCGTCGCGCAGCAGTGCGCAGCCGGTGCTGCTGGTGTGCGAAGGTGTGCTGATGTACCTGCAGCCCGCGCAGGTGCACGCGGTGTTGGCCGAGTTTGCGCAGTGTGCGCCCCCCGGCTCGCGCATGGTGCTGGATGTGCTGACGCGCCAGGCCGTGGGCCGGGCCGCCCGCCACCCCAGCGTGGGGCCCACGGGGGCCGAGTTTTGCTGGGGCGTGGGCCGCATGGCCGAGCTGGCTGCGGTGCACCCGCGCCTGCGGCTGCTGCGTGAACAGAGCGCCGCCGAAGGCTGTGGCTGGGCGGGTATTGCGCTGGATGCACTGTGGCGGCCCTGGTTGGGCGCGCCGGCGTATGGGGTGGCCACACTCGGGGTCGAGGATGGCTTTGCCTGAGCCGCTCTGTCTCTCTATACCGCTCTATACCTGTCGTGGTTCCGCCGCCTGCCCGGGCGCCAGCACCCGCATCCACGCGGGCGCCTTGCCCGTGAGCTGCCCCACGATGGCCGCCTGTAGCGGCGGCAGGCGCCGCGCGCCCTGCAGCACCAGCTGGCGCAGCAGGCGCGGCACCGGGCGGGCGTCGGTGTACAGGCGCACGATGGCGTTGGTGCCCTGGTAGATGGGCCAGGCGTGGCGGTGGTGGCCCTGGGCGTAGGGCGCGAGTGCGTCGGCGCTGCCGATGTCCAGCCCGCGCTGGCGCGCGCTGACCAGTGCGGCAGTGAGCCGCTCCACCCCGGCCAGGCCCAGGTTGTAGCCATGGGCAGTGACTGGGTGCATGCCCACGGCGGCGTCGCCCAGCAGCGCGCAGCGGTGGCCCGCAAAACGCTGGGCGTACACGGCCACCAGCGGATAGGCATGGCGCTCGCCCACCAGGGCCATGGGGCCCAGCCGGTCGTTGAACTGGGCCTGCACCTGCGCGGCAAAGGCTTCGGGGCTCTGGGCCATCAGCGCCGCCGCGTCGGCCGCACCCGCCGTGACCACCACCGAACACAGTGCATGCCCCTCTTGGGGGTCATCGGGCAGGGGCAGCACGGCCAGGGTGCGGTCGTAGCCAAAACATTCGTGCGCCACGTTGCCATGGGGTTGGGCGTGGCGCATGCGGCAGACGATGACGGTGCGGCCAAAGTCGCTCATCTGTGCGCCGATGCCCAGCTGGCGGCGCGTGGCCGAGAAGCGGCTGTCGGCAGCCACCAGCAGCGGGGCCGTGAGGCGCTGGGGTGTGGTGTGGTCGCCAGGGGCTGTGCTGGCGGGTACGCAGTCCAGCTCGGCATGGCCGGGCAGCGTGGCCACGCGGGTGACCTGGGTGCCGGTGAGCAGGCGCACGCCCGGCGTGTGTGCCGCCACGGTGTGGGCCGTGCGGCGCAGTGCGTGGTTGGGCACGATAAAGCCCAGCGGGCCGGGGGCTGCGGCACCGGACGCGCCACCCTGGGCGCCGCTGGCTGCATTCAGCTGCAGCGCGCTGTGGTGGCCCAGCGGGCCGTCGTGCACCTGGGCCTCGGCAATCTGGCCCACCTCGTGGTCTGCCAGGTGGGCCCAGGTGCCCAGCCGCTGCAGCGTGGCCCGGCTGGGGTGGGTGAGTGCGATCTCGCGGCCATCGGGCGCGGGCTGGGCCAGGGCGTTGTCGCTTTGCTGCTCCACCACCGTGGCGGTGAACCCGGCCTGCGCCAGGGAGATGGCCAGTGACAGGCCCGCCGGGCCTGCGCCGACGATGAGCACGTCGCTGTGGTGGGTGGTGGTCATGGCAGGGGGAAATCCAACAGGGCCGAGCAAGGCGGCCCAAGCGGCTGCCATTGTGGGCGCGGCCCGCGCGGCGGGGTTTGCCCTGGGTCAAGCCGTTGTGTGGACGATTGCTATGAGAATAATAGCTATTAAGGCAACGCTAGCGCGCGGAGAAGGCCAAAAAACCTTCAAAGTTCGGGCTCCCGGCCACATGCAGTGCGCGGTGGGCTAATCCCCTTTGCCACGGTCCCCCAGGTGCTCAGTCCTTGGCGGTCTTGCGCGTGCCTTTGGCAGATTTTTTCTTGGCTGTGCCCGGCTTCTTGCCGCGCAGGTGCAGCCCCCAGGTCACCACCAGCCACAGGTAAGACGCGGGGATGCTGTACGCCGCAAAGGCCGCCAGCGACAGCGGCGGTGCGGTGATGGAGCGGGGGTTGGCAATGGTCGCCAGCAGCTGGCGCGTGCCCGTGCCCACCTCGGGCGTGGTGTGCTGGCTGCCCGCGCGCGCCATGAGCGCGCCCATGAAGGTGAAAAACTCCATCAGCAGCGCGCCGATCAGGAAACACGCGGCCAGGGCCAGCAGCTGCGCAAACGCCCGGCGGTTGCCCTTGGCCAGAAAAACAATGGCCGACACCAGCACCAGGGCGGGCAGCACAAGGACCACGGCGGGCCAGGCGGACATGAGCAGGGGCATGGGTGTCGGTACCGGTATCAGCCGCGAAGCAAGAAGAAAGAGGGGACAGAGGGACGCTGGGGGCGGTGTGGCTGCGGATGATAGACGCATGCACACCGCCCCTCGCGCCTATGGCGCCGGGCTACGGCTGCGGCGGCGTGGCCGGGCCCGCCATTTCACGCAGGCGGCGGCGCAGTGCGCGGTCGCGGCGGTCCTCGGCTTCCCAGTCGGCTTTCACGCCGCGCCACAGTGCCAGCGCCATCAGCAAGATGACGGCGGTGAACGGCAGCGCGAACACGATGGTGGCGGTCTGCACCGCCTTCACGCCACCGGCCAGCAGCAGGCTGATGGCGATGCCCGACACCAGCACGCCCCAGGTGATCTTGACGCGCGCCGACGGGTTCTCATTGCCGCCGGTGCTCATCATGCCCAGCACCAGCGTGGCAGAGTCGCCCGAGGTGACAAAGAACACCAGCACCAGCACGGTGGCCACGAATGACATCACGGCACCCCATGGCAGGGCGTTGAACATGGCGAAAAGTGCGGTGGACACATCGGCCTTGACGGCTTCCGACAGAGGCACGCCCTGCATGATCTCCAGGTGCAGCGCCGTACCGCCGAACACCGAGAACCATACAAACGCGGCCAGCGTGGGCGCCAGCACGGTGCCCAGGATGAATTCGCGAATCGTGCGCCCCCGCGAGACGCGTGCGATGAAAAGACCCACGAAAGGCGACCAGCTCACCCACCAGGCCCAGTAAAACACCGTCCAGCCGCTCACCCAGCCGCTGTCGCGGAACGGCGTCATGCGCAGGCTCATGCGCACGAACTCGCTCAGGTAGCTGCCGAGCGTGTTGGTGAAGCTGTCGATGATGATCACCGTGGGCCCCAGCACGAACACCGCCAGCGCCAGCAGTGCGGCCATGACCAGGTTGAAAGTGGACAGCCACTTGATACCGCGCGCCACGCCCGACACGGCCGAGGTGAGGAACAGCACCGTGGTCACCACGATGATGCCCACCTGCCAGGCTTCGTTCACGGGCACACCCATAGTGGCTGCCAGGCCGCTGTTGATCTGCAGCGCACCCATGCCCAGCGAGGCGGCCACGCCAAAGGCCGTGGCGATCACCGCGAGGATGTTCACTACGGGCCCGATGCCCTGCAGCGGTGCCCAGGGCAGCGCCATGACCGCCGTGCTGACCAGCGCCGAGCCGCCCCGGCGGAACTGGAAGAATGCAATCGCCAGCGCCACGATGCTGTACACCGCCCAGGGGTGCAGCCCCCAGTGGAAGAAGCTGTAGCGCATGGCCGCGTTGGCGGCCTCGGGCGTGTTCGGCGCGATGCCCGGCGGCGGCGTGCCGTAGTGCGAGATGGGCTCTGCCACGCCCCAGAACACCAGGCCGATGCCCATGCCCGCCGCAAACAGCATGGCAAACCACGCGCCGATGGAGAACTCGGGCTCGTCGTCCTCCTGGCCCAGCTTCAGGTCGCCATAGCGGCTGAACGCCAGGATGAGCGCCATCACCACCAGGCCCAGCACCACCCACAGGTAGAACCAGCCGAAGTTGCGCGTGATGGCCGCCAGGGCCGTGTCGAACACGGCGCCGAGCGAGTCCGGCGCCGCCACGCCCCAGAGCACAATGGCGAGGATCAGCCCCGCCGAGATAAGAAGTTCCATGGATCACCTTTCTTCTGCTGAATCGACAAGGAGATGCGCGGCGCCGTGTGCCGGGCTTTGCCTGGCTTGCGGCGTGCGGGACGCGGCATGCCGCATCGGCGCCGCAGCAGCGTGCCACCGGGCACGCTGGGCGGTCAAGGCATATGCGGTACCCGTGCGCCATGCACGAATAAAGCGCATACATGCAGGTGCCGACCGCAGCGGCTGCTGCGCATCTCGGAAGGAAAGACGGGCCGGCCTGGCGGATGGCAGGCACACCCGCAGGGGTGGCTTGCCGGAACGCCGCATCGCAACGATGAAGAGAGGGCCGGGCCCGGAGCCGATGCGCGCGTGGGAACCAGCGGCGCGGCAAGGCAGGGCGTTGGCGCGGTACCGTCCGTGGACGGCGCCAGAGGGTTGGCGCAAACGGGAAAAAGGGCGCCAGTGTAGGCAATGGCTGCGCTACGGCACCGGCAATACCGCAGTCAAGCCAGGGGTTGTGGGCGGTGTGAGGGCGCCGGGCCAGCGTTTGCGGGCGCTGTTGCAAACGCTGGTGCGGCGGGCGCTATGCGGCCACAAAGTCCGCCACCGCCTGCAGCACCTCGGCCTGCTGCAGGATCTTGCGGTGGCCCAGCCCCTCGGTGGCCAGCAGCGTGGCGCCCGCGATGTGGTCGCGGTAGGCCTCGCCGTCGGCAAAGCGGTTGATGCGGTCGCCCCGGTCGTGCACCACCAGCGTGGGCAGGGCGATGCGTGGGCCCACGGCGGGGGGCTCGAACTGGCGCATCAGGATGCCTTCGCGCGCCTCGATGCGCCGCTGCATGGCCGCGCGGGTGCGCTCGGACAGGCCGAACACCTGCGCGAACAGGCGCGTGTATTCGTGCGGCGAAGCGGGCGGCGCCAGCAGCACCAGGCGCCCGGTGGCCAGGCCCCGGCTGGCTGCGTGCGCTGCTGCGTTGGCTGCCAGCGAATGCGCCACCACGGCGTGGGGCGCCGAGTCCTGCGCATGCAGGCGGGCCGTGGTGTATTCGATGGCGCGGGCGAACTGCGGCAGGTTGCTCACGCGGCCCCGGCTGCCGCCGTGTGCAGGCAGGTCCACCAGCACCGGGCGCAGTCCGCGCGCGGCCAGGGTGTCGGCCAGCGGCAGCATCTGGCGCGCGTGGCCGCCCCAGCCGTGCAGCAACAGCACGGTGGGGCCGTGGGGCTGGGCCTGGGGCAGATAGAGCGTGATCTCGGCGTCTTCAAACGCCAGGCGCTCTGTGCGCCAGTGGCCGGGCGGCATGGCATGGCGGCCGGGGGCGCGCAAGGGCAGGGGCGTGCCAAAGAGGCGCGAGGCTGCACGCACAGCCAGCGCGGGCCACAGGCGCTCGGTGGTGCCCAGCGCCAGGCGCACAAGGCGCATGCCGGGGTGTTCGCCGTAGTAGCCAGCGGTGGCCTGCAGCGCGGTGGAGGAGGACGAGGAGGCAGTCATGGTGGGGCTCCGGAAGGGATGGAGTGGGGCGGGCGCTGTGCGCGGCTCAGTAAAAGATCCAGTCCCGGTTGCTGCGCGGGAGACTGGTGAGGGTGCTGCACAGCGCCCGGAAGGCGCCCGCTGCGGCCGCGATGACGGCAATGCCCAGGATGATCAACATGGTGTTTCCTTTCTTCGCACGGTTGTGCGAAATTAAGGCATAAAAAAACAAGAGGTCTCCATGGCACACCACCGCGTCTCAGGCGGGGGAGGGGAGGTAGCTCTTGACGAGGCGCGCCCAGGACGCCTCGGTGCGTGCCACTGCCTGCGGATCGCGCAGGAAGCGAACGTCGTGCAACAGGCCCATGATCAGGGAATAAATCTCGCCCACCAGCTGATCGGGCGGGGTGTCGGCCGCCAGGTGCCCGGCCTCGATGGCCTGCAGCACCGTGCGGCGCAAGGCAGCGCGCCAGCGGGTGATTTCAGAGTGCAGCAGGTCGCGCAGCTCACCCTCGCGGTCGTCCAGCTCGAAGGCGCCTGCGGTGTAGATGCAGCCCGTGAAGGCCTCCACGTCGCGCGTACGGGCAATCCAGCGGCGCATGATCTCCTGCAGGCGCGGCAGACCCTTGGGGTGCTGCATGGCGGGCACAAACACGTCGGCCAGAAAGCGGCGGCCAAACTCCTCGATCACCGCTTTCTGCAGCGCCTCGCGCGAGCCGGCGCGTGAGAACACGCCGCTCTTGGACAGGCCCACCCGGTCGGCCACGACCTGCAGCGTGATCGACTCCAGCCCCTCGGCCGCAGCCAGGTCCAGCGCCGCGCCGACGATGGCGGCGCGGGTGAGCTCGGCTTTCTGTGTTTTGGCGTCCATGAAGTGGAATTTAGCACGAATGTGCGAAACATGCATTTCACCCTGCTGTCAACCGGGTGACGGGCGTGGCTGGCCTGTGCACCGTGCCGCTGGTACGCTGCGTCGCCATGGAGACAAAACACAACACCCCGCCCTACATCCCCCAGATCCGCCTGTACCAGAACTGGCTGCGCGACCAGCGCGGCCTGCAGTTCGACAGCTACGACGCGCTGTGGCGCTGGTCCACCACCGAGCTGGATGCGTTCTGGCAAAGCGTGTGGGACTATTTCAAGCTGGAATCGCCCACGCCCCACACGGCCGTGCTGGCGAAGAACACCATGCCGGGCGCGCAATGGTTTCCCGGCGCCCAGGTCAATTACGCGCGCCAGGCGCTGCGGCATGTGGATGCGGCCCACGCGGCGGGCCTGCCCGCCATCATCAGCCGCAATGAAAAGGGCCAGCACCGCGAGCTGAGCTGGCCCGAGCTGCGCCGCCAGGTCGCGTCGCTGGCGCTGCACCTCAAGGCCCAGGGCATCCAGCCCGGCGATCGTGTGGCCGCCTATTTGCCCAATGTGCCCGAAGCCATGATTGCCTTTTTGGCCACGGTGAGCATCGGCGGCGTGTGGAGCATCTGCGCGCCCGACATGGGCACGCACGCGGTGCTCGACCGCTTCCGCCAGATCGAACCCAAGGTGCTGATCGGTGTGGATGGTGTGAGTTATGGCGGGCGCGACCACGACCGCCGCCCCGTGCTGGCCGAGCTGCGCGAGTCCCTGCCCAGCGTGCAGCACGCGGTGCTGCTGGGCAATCTGGATGCTTCTGTTTCGATAGCTGGTTGGGCAAGCTGGACGGGCGCAACGGCCAAAAATGATGCTGAAACCACGGCTTTCGAGCCGATGTGGCTGCCGTTTGATCACCCGCTGTGGATCGTCTACTCCAGCGGCACCACCGGCCTGCCCAAGCCCATCGTGCACGGCCATGGCGGCACGGTGCTGGTGGCGCTGCAGCTCAAGGTGCTGCACAACGACATCGGCTGCAGCTACGAGCCCAACAGCTTTGGCGAGCGCTACCACTGGTACAGCTCCACCGGCTGGGTGATGTGGAATGCACAGCTCTCGGGTTTGCTGTCGGGCACCACCTGCGTGATCTACGACGGCAACCCGGGCGGCAGCAAGGACCACCCCGACTGGGGCGTGCTGTGGCGCTTTGCGGCCGAAACGGGCGTGACCTTTTTCGGGGCGGGCGCGGCGTTTTTTGCCAACTGCATGAAGGCGGGCATCACGCTGGCCGACTACGGCGACCTGACGCGCATTCGTGCGCTGGGTACTACCGGCTCGCCGCTGTCGCCCGAGGTGCAGCAATGGGGCACGGCGCAGTTCGAGGCCATCGGCACGCATGACATCTGGTGGAACAACATCTCGGGTGGCACCGACTTTTGCGGCGCCTTCATCGGCGGCAACCGCGAGATGCCGCAGGTGCCGGGCGAGATGCAATGCCGCATGCTGGGCGCGGCCGTGGAATCATGGGACGCCGAGGGCCGCCCGGTGCAGGATGCGGTGGGCGAGCTGGTGTGTGCGCAGCCGATTCCGTCGATGCCGCTGTACCTGTGGGGCGACAAGGACGGCAGCCGCTACCTGTCGAGCTATTTCGACATGTACCCCGCAGGCCACGGCCGCCAGCCGGGTGGTGGCGACGGCTCCACGAGCATGGGCGCGGTCTGGCGGCATGGCGACTGGCTCAAGATCGGCGCCAACGGCGGCTGCGTGATCTATGGCCGCTCTGACGCCACCATCAACCGCCACGGCCTGCGCATGGGCACGAGCGAGATCTACAGTGCGGTCGAATTGCTGCCCGAGGTGCTCGACAGCCTGGTGGTGGACCTGGAGTACCTGGGCCGCGAGAGCTACATGCCGCTCTTTGTGGTGCTGCGCCCTGGCTATGCGCTCGACGACGCATTGCGCGCGCGCATCAACGGCGCCGTGCGCACGGCCCTGAGCCCACGTTTTGTGCCCGACGACATCTTTGCCGTGGCCGAGGTGCCGCGCACCCTGAGCGGCAAGAAGCAGGAGCTGCCCATCAAGAAGCTGCTGCTGGGCCAACCCATCGAAAAGGTGGTGAACAAGGACGCGATGGCCAACCCGGGGTGTCTGGACTGGTATGTGGCGTTTGCGGCTGAGCGGGTTGAAAAGCTACAAAATCCATAGCTATCCAGGCATGCTGGACGCGCGGTAACGGCCATTTTGTTTGATTTTTTGCATGGCCGCACTGCTGGATCAGGCCCAAACCACTTGAGCACCAGCGGCGCTGCGGTGTGACTCCCTCTCCCCCCGTGGGAGAGGGGGGGAGAGGGGGCCTGTGCCAAGGGGCTGTGCCTTATCACCCCCTCTCCCCGGCCCTCTCCCGCGAGGGGAGAGGGAGTGTTCGGGGGCGCCATGAAGGAAGCGGGATGCACCAAGCAGCCCGCCCCTCCACCCGTCAGTCCAGCTTCGCCCCCGACGCCTTGATCAGCCGCTCCCACACCGGCCGCTCCTTGGCAATCGCGGCGGAGAACAGCGCGGGCGAGCTGTTCTGCACATCAAAGCCCATGGCCGCAATGCGCTGCGCCACGTCGGGCAGCTGCGTGGCCTTGCGCACCTCCTCGGCAATGCGTTCCTGGATGGCGGGCGGCGTGCCTGCGGGCGCACCAAACGCCAGCCAGCCCGCCACGCGGTAGGCCTCGTCGTTCAGGCCCTGCTCGGCCAGGCTGGGCACATTGGGCAGCGTGCCCATGCGGCGTTCGCCACTCACGCCGATGGCCTTGAGCTTGCCCGCCTCGATGTGGGGCTTGGCCTGCAGCGCGCTCGCAAACGCGATCTGGATCTGGCCGCCCAGCAGGTCCTGCACCATGGGTGCTTCGCCCCGGTAGGCCACGTGGCTCATGTCGGCGTTCTGCGTGAGGCTCATGTAGGCCCCGGCCAGGTGCGGATACGCGCCGGTGCCATACGAACCATAGGCCACCTTGCCCTTGTTGGCGGCCACGTACTTCAGCAGCTCGGGGCCGGTGGCCACGGGCACGCTGGGGTGGGCCACCAGCACCAGGGGCGCGATGGCGATCTGGTAGATGGGCGCAATGTCCTTCTCGGGGCTGTAGGGCAGCTTGGTGTAGAGGAACTGGTTGGTGAGCATGGAGTTGCTCAGGCCCAGCAGCAGGGTGTAGCCGTCGGGTGCCGCCTTGGCCACCGCGTCGGTGCCGATGATGCCGGCCGCGCCGGGTTTGTTGTCGATGACCATGGGCTGGCCCAGGCCCACGGCCATCTTCTCGGCCAGCACGCGCGCCAGCACGTCGGTGGCGCCGCCGGGGGCAAAGGGCACGACGATCTTGATGGGCTTGTTCGGGTAGGCCTGCGCGAGGGCAGAGGTGCCGGTGCAGGCGGCGGCCAGGGCGGCTGCGCCCAGCCAGGTGCGGCGGTTCATCAGGCGGGAAAAGGGCATGGTTTGTCTCCTGTCATGGTTATCAAAATTCGCTCAGCGGCTGCGCCATGCATGGTGGCGGGCCGGGGCCTGGCTGTCACGCCATGGGCTTATGGGGTGGCGGGGCTCCCTGCGGCGGGGCCGGTGGTGGTGTGGACGGTGAGGGGCAGGGGCGCGAGCAGTTCGCGCAGGCGGGCAGCCAGCGCGTCAGCGCCCGGGCCGGGGGCCACGGTCACCCGCACTGCGTTGTCGCCCTCGGGCTGCACCTGCGGCCGGGGCTGGCCCAGGGCGTCGGCGGCGCACGCGCCATCGACCAGCGCCTGCACCGTGTGGCAGGCGGCGCGCTGGCGCAGCTCGGGCTTGTAGATCTTGCCCACGTTGGTCACGGGCATGGTCTCGATCACCTGTACCCAGCGCGGGCGGGCCACGGCCTCGTCCACGCGCTCGGCGGTGAAGGCCAGCAGCTCGGCCTCGGTCACCGGGGCGGCACCGGGCACCAGCGTGGCATAGATCATGGGCAGCTCGCCCGCATAGGCATCGGGCGCGCCCACGGCGGCGCACAGCTGCACGGCGGGGTGGGCGCCCAGTGCGTCCTCGATCACCTTGGGGTCGATGTTGTGGCCGCTGCGGATGATCAGGTCCTTGGAGCGGCCGCTCAGGTGCAGGCGGCCCTGCTCGTCCACAAAGCCCAGGTCGCCCGTGGCCAGCCAGCCGTCGTGCGTGAAGGCCTTGGCCGTGTCGGCTGCGTCCAGGAAGCCCGAGAACAGGTTGGGCGATTGGAAAAGCACCATGCCCGGCTGGCCGGGCGGCATGTCTTGGTCGGATGCATTGCCATGCGCATCCAGCGCCACTACGCGCAGTTGTGTGTAGGGCAGCCGCCAGCCCACGCAGCCTGCGGGCGCGTTCACGCCGGGTGGGGTGATGGTGGAGATGCCCGCCATCTCCGTCATGCCCAGGCTTTCGTGGATGTGCAGGCCAAACAGGCGTTCGAACCGCGCCGCCAGCTCAGGCGCCAGGATGGCCGCGCCCGTGCGGCAGTAGCGCAGGGTGGAAATGTCGGCGCCGTCCAGCGGCACATTGGCCAGCGCGGCCAGCACCGTGGGCACGGCCGAGAGGTAGGTGCAGCGGTAGCGCTCCACCAGGCGCCAGTAGTTGGCAATCACCTCGCGGTTGCGGAACAGGCCGGTGGTGGGGATGAGGGTCTCCACCCCCGCCGACAGCGCCGCCAGCGAGCCCGGCAGCACGCCCGCCACATGGAACAGCGGGTAGCCGTTGATGCCCACGTCGCCCGGCGCGATGCCCTGCATCTGCACGCTGCCCCAGGCGGTGAACACCTGCGCACCATGGCTGTGGCGCGCCAGCTTGGGCGCGCCCGTGGTGCCACCGGTGTGGAAGTACGCGGCGATGTCGCTGGCCACAATGCGGCGGCCGCTCACCAGGTGGTCGCCAGGGTACTGGTGGCGCGTGGCCAGGTCCTGCACGCCTGCGGGCAACGGGCCTGCCGCACCGGGGCTTGCGTTGTGCGGGGCCACGCGCAGCACAGTGGTCAGTGTGGGCACCAGGGCGCGCAGACGCAGGGCCTTGCTCCAGTAGCCCAGGTCGCCCTCGCCGCCATAGGCAATCAGCACCTTGGCGCGGGCCAGGGTCATCATGGCCGCGATCTTTTCGTCGGTGAGCATGGGGTTGAGCGGCTGCACAATGCCCGCCGCCTCGCCGCCCCACAGGGCCAGGTGGTATTCCAGGCAGCCGGGCAGCAGCACGGCCACGGCGTCTTCAGGCCCCACGCCCAGGTGGTGCAGCAGGTTGGCCGTCTGGTGAATGCCGGTGAGCAGCTGCGCGTACGACCAGCGGATGGGCTCGGCCGCCGGGTCGGCCGTGGGCAGAAAGGCAAGCGCCGTCTTGTCGCCAAACGCCGCCGCCGCGTTCACAAAAATTTCGTAGGTGCTCTGCACCGGCAACGCCTCGGCCAGGGGGCGGGCTTCGAGCCGCTGCACGTCCTGCAGGCTGCGGATGGGGGCGGACCGGGTGAACGGGGGGTGGAGAGGGGGGAGCGATTGCAAAGCAGGGGTCGTGGCCATGGACGCATCAGGGGGAGCAGAACACCCATTGTTGTGGCGACAGGATTTCTTGACAATCCCATGAAGCATTGACACTCTGTATGAAAAATTTTGACAAACCACCGGCTGCCGACCGCCTGGACCTCTCTGCCCTGACCCTGCTGGTGGAGATCCTGGACGCGGGCAACCTCAGCCTGGCGGCGCGCAAGCTCAAGATGAGCCGCGCGAATGTGAGCTACCACCTCGCCCAGCTCGAAAAGTCGGTGGGCGTGCAGCTGGTGCGCCGCACCACGCGGCGCGTGGAGCCCACCGAGGTGGGGCTGCGCCTGTATGACCATGGCCGCAGCATCGTCAACGAGATCCTGGCGGCGCAGGAGACCATCGCCACCCTGGGCAAGAGCCTGCAGGGCCGCGTGGGGCTGAGCATGCCCGTGGGCTACGGCCAGGTGGTCATGGCCAGGTGGCTGATCGAGTTCAAGCGCCTGTACCCCGGCATCCTGCTGGAGGTGGTGTTCGAAAACCGCGTGAGCGACCTGGTGCGCGAGGACGTGGACATCGCCATCCGCATCATGACCGAGCCCCCGCCCACGCTGGTGGCCCGCCCGCTGGGGGCCGTGCGGTATGTGGTCTGCGCCTCGCAGGCGTATGCCAGGGCCCAGGGCCTGCCCCGGCAGCTCAGCGACCTGGGCGCGGTGCCGCTCATCTCCGCAGGTTTTATCGGCCGCGAGCTGCGCGTGGCCGCCTACCGCAACGGCCAGCGCGAAGAGGTGCTGCCCCGGTCCACGCTGCTGTCCGAAAACATGCTCTTCCTGCGCGATGCGGTGCTGGAGGGCCTGGGCATGGGCCTGATGCCCGACTACGTGGTGCAGGACCTGGTGGACCAGGGCGACCTGGTGACCGCGCTCGATGACTACCGCCTGAGCGTGTTTGGCACGCAGATGTTTCTGCTCTACATGCCCAACCGCTACCAGACCAGCTCGGTGCGCACGCTGATCGATTTCATCCTGGCCAAGGTGGGCGAAGGCGGCGTGGCCCCCCCGGCGGCGCGCCCATAATGCCGTTGATGTCCACTGCGCGCACCACAGCGCCCCTTTCATGAACACACCCAACCCCCCCAAGCGTTTTTCGATGATCCGTGAGTTCCACCTGGCGGACTGGTTCACGCTGGGCAACGCGTTCTGTGGCGTGGGGGCGTTGTTCTCGGTGATGTCGTACCTGGAGACGGGCGACATCGTGCACATCTACTTTGCCTGCGCCCTGGTGTTGGCCGCGCTGGTGTTTGACGTGCTGGACGGCCGCATCGCCCGCTGGCGCCAGAAAAGCTCGGCCATGGGCCGCGAGCTGGACTCGCTGGCCGACGTGATCTCGTTCGGCGTCGCCCCGGCCATCATTGCCTACGGCTGCGGCATGCAGGGCATGTACGACCGCATCGTGCTGGCCTACTTCGTGGCCTGCGGCGTGTCGCGCCTGGCGCGCTACAACGTCACGGCCGAAACGCTGTCGGAAGGCACGGGCAAGGTGAAGTATTTCGAGGGCACCCCCATCCCCACCTCCATCGTGCTGGTGGGCCTGATGGCGCTGGCGGGTGCAATGGGCGCGGTGCGCGAGCACCTGTGGTTTGGCAAGGTGCTGATCGGCGGCTTCACGCTGCACCCGCTGGTGCTGGTGTTTGCGGTATCGGGGTCGCTGATGATCAGCCGGATCCGGATTCCGAAGCTGTGAGCCGATCGGAGCTTGGCACGATGCTTGTCGAGCACATTTCTTGTGGTGATTACCCATGAAGCCGACCGCTGACAAAGCCAAGCATGTTCCCAATCGCTTTCGCCGTGAGCACTTGGTCGGGAATGTTGCGCTGGCTATTTGTCTTGTCGTATTTGGTGTGGCGGCGGTGTATTCCAACCAGTTAAAGCTATCGGCAGGCAGGGGCCGCTCGCTGGTTGTGTTGAGCGATGGGCCCCTGTGGCTTGCGCTTGGAGCAATGGCTTGCGGCGTGCTCGGGCTCCTGTCGGTGGTCGTGGACCACCTTGATCGCCGGGACAACGAGCCCTTGTATGCGGCGTTTCGATGGATCGCGTTGCGGTTGGGTGGGGTTCTGCTGGCCTCCGCGCTCATTGTTCATTTTTGCGTCACGCTGCTGCGGTGATTTCTGTTGCAGCGACTGTGCTGTGTGACAGCCCTCTCCCCTCCTCCTTCTTTTTTCGTCAAAACCATGGCACTCCAGAAGATTGCTGCGTTCTCCGACGGCACCCAGGGCGGCAACCCCGCCGGCGTGTGGATCGGTGACCAGCTCCCCACACCCGCCGACATGCAGCGCATCGCTGCCGAGGTCGGTTTTTCTGAAACCGCGTTTGCCGCCCCGCTGGGTGGCGCCCGCTGGTTGGTGCGCTATTTCTCGCCCGAGAGCGAGGTGCCCTTTTGTGGCCACGCCACGATTGCCCTGGGCGCCGCACTCGCGCAGCGCGAGGGCGACGGCGTGTTTGCGCTGTCGCTGAGCCAGGCCGAGATCACGGTCGAAGGCCGCCGCGCGGGCGATCTGGTGCAGGCGGCGCTGCAGTCGCCTCCCACGCGCAGCGGGCCCGCGCCTGCAGGGCTGCTGGCCGATGCGCTGGCTTTGTTTGGGCTCGGCGCAGCCGATCTGGACCCGCGCATTCCGCCCGCGCTCATCCACGGCGGGGCCGACCATCTGGTGCTGGCCCTGCGCAGCCGCGCGGCGCTGGCGGCCATGCGCTACGCGCTGGACGCGGGCCGCACGCTGATGGTGAACGCCAAGCTCGTCACCATCGTGCTGGTGTGGGTGGAGTCTGACCGGCTGCTGCACACCCGCAACGCTTTTGCCTCGGGCGGAGTGCTGGAAGACCCGGCCACCGGCGCCGCCACGGCCGCGCTGGCGGGCTACCTGCGCGACCTGGGCTGGCCGCACGGTGGTGCCATTGACGTGGTGCAGGGCGAGGACATGGGCATGCGCTCGCGCCTGCGGGCCGAGATCGGGCCGCAGGCGGGCAGCTCCATCCGCGTGTCGGGCACGGCGCGGTGGATGGGTGACGGTGAGTGATTTGCGTTTGCTATTAAAAATATAGCTAATAACGCATACTGAATGCGCGAAGAGGGCAGTTTTATGCTTGAACGGTGCGTGCGGGGTTGGGTGCGGAAGGCCCCGGGGCGTTCATGGCGTCCTTGAGCCATTGCACCAAACGCAGCGTCTCCGGCGACGGGTCCGGGGCCGTGCCGAAGTAGTGCCGCGTGAGCGGCAGCCGCAAGCCGGGCAGCGGCGACACCAGCCGCCCCGAGGCCAGGTCGTGGGTGATCAGCGACACCGGCGCCACGGCAAAACCCAGCCCATCCACGGCGGCTTGCAGCACAAAGTGCAGGTGGTCAAACTGCAGGCAGCTGGCGGGCTGCAGCGCGGGCGCGTTCACCAGTTTCTTCCAGCTCTCCCAGTCCTTGCTGCGCGACTTGGACAGCAGCAGCACGTGGGCCGACAGTGCCTCGGGCTGCGCCACCGGGCGCTGGGCGAACAGGGCGGGTGCGCCCACCACCAGCGCCTCGTCCTCCAGAAACGGCTGCACCTGCATGCCCGGCGGCCACCCGCGCGGGCCGCGCCGCAGGGCCAGGTCGAAGGTTTCGGTGGCATGGTCTGGCGCCAACGTACTGGTGATGACCTGGGGTTCGATGTCCGGGTGCTGGGCCACAAAACCCGGCAGCCGGGGGATCAGCCAGCGCACCGCAAAGCTGGGCCGCACATTGATCTTCACGCTGCGCAGCCCGGCATCGCCGCGCAGCGCCTGGGCGGCGGCGCCGATCTGCGCGAGCGCAGGGCCCACCTGTGCGTGGAACTGGTGCCCCGCCGCCGTGAGCAGCACCTGCCGCGTCTTGCGCTCGAACAGGTCCACGCCCAGGTGCTCCTCCAGCGCCTTGATCTGGCGGCTGATGGCGCTGTGGGTGACATGCAGCTCCAGCGCAGCGCGCGTAAAGCTCTGGTGGCGCGCCGCCGCCGCAAAGGCGCGGACGGCGTTGAGCGGGGGCAGACGGGGTGACATGCGTGCAATTTTGTCACGCATGGGGCGCAGCAATATCGTTTGTCGCCACTGTTGCCGCCGCGCACCATGCGGGCCATGCCACAGCCCTCAGCCAACACCTCAGCCTCAGACCACCACTCACGCCGTGCTGCCCTGGCGCTGGGCCTGGCACTCCCCGGCGACACGGTGCTCTACCTGCTGCTGCCCATGTTTGCCCCGGCGTTTGGCGTCACCCTGTTCGAGGCGGGCCTCCTGCTCGCGGCCAACCGCCTGGTGCGCATCGCGGGCTACGGGGCGGTGGCGCGGTTCTATGCCCGCCATGGCGAGCGGCTCACCTGCTCGCTGGCGGTGCTGGTGGCCGCCGGGTGCGCGCTGGGGTATGCCACCCTCAGCGGGTTCATCGCCCTGTTGGGCCTGCGGCTGTTGTGGGGCCTGGCCTTTGCGGCGCTCAACCTCGCCACCCAGGCGCTGGCCACGGCCGAGCCCATGGGCGCTGCGCGCCGCGCCGGGCAGTCGCGCGCGTTTGCCGCGCTGGGGCCCATGCTGGCCCTGCCTGCGGGGGGAGTCTGTGCGCTGTGGTTGGGGCCCCGGGCCATCTTCTGGGTGTTTGCGGTCGTCGCGGTGTGCGCGCTGCTGGCCACGCGGCACCTGCCCGCCCAGCCACATGCCTTACCGCCGCCACCGCCCAAGCGTTGGGGCAGGCTGCCGGGCCGCCTGGACCGTTTTTCGTTTGTCGAGGGGCTGGTGCTGGACGGCCTGTTCATCATCGGCCTGTCCTACCTGGGGCGCGATGTGCTGCCGGGCCATCCGGTGGTCGTGGCGGGGCTGTTGCTGTCGGTGCGCTACCTCGCCGAGATCGTGCTGAGCGCGGTGGGCGGCGACCTGGCCGAGCGCTACGGGGCCGAAGTGCTGCTGGTGGGTTTTGCGGTGCTCACGTCGGTGGCGCTGGTGGGCTTTGGCCTGGGGTGGCTGTGGAGCAGCGCGCTTGCCATCGTGGTCTTGCGGGCCCTGCTGCTGCCACTGCTGCCGCCCCTGGTCGCGCGCCGCACACCGGGGCCGGGGCGCATCCAGGCGCTGGCCACGCGCTCGGTGTGGCGCGACCTGGGCGCGGGTGCGGGCCCGGTGCTGGCGGGTGTGCTGCTGCCACTGGCACCGTCGGCCTGGGTCTATGGCGGGGCGGCGCTGCTGCTGTCGGCCACGGCCATCGCCTGCTGGGCGCCGCGCCGCGATGGATGACGTGCGCCCCGGCTATGCCCCCGTTTCACCCGCCTTTCCATCCGTTCGGAGAACTCCCTTGAACATCCACACCACCCTGATCCGCTGTGCCGGTGGCACGGTAGACCTGCCCGCGCTGCCCATGAACCACCGCAGCGATGGCGGGCATGTGCTGGTCCACCCGCCGCGCCCCGTCTGGGAACGCAGCGAGCTGACGCCCCAAGAGCTGGCGCATTGGTCCTGCCTGGTGGCGGCCACGGGCCGGGCCATGCTCGACACCCTGCCGCAGCTCGCCGGTGGCTGCCTGAACTACTGGGAGGCGGGCAACAACGCGCTGAACCCGCTGGCCCATCCCTAGAGCCTGTTCAAAGTCTTTTTGGAGATCGCATTGGAGTGCAATCGGGAGGAGTGGATGCTTCGGACGCGCCGCATGGGCTCATGCCCATGCAAGCAGTCGAGGCGTCCAATCGCCCGATTTCACTCCAACCCTTCGGGCAAGTGCCTTGTCGGGCGGTCTGCGGCGTTGCGGCGCTTGTGGATAGCCGGGCTATCCACTGCGCACCGCGCCTTGCATCCCATCCCGACAAGGTACTTGTGCGACTCCAAAAAGACTTTGAACAGGCTCTGAGGCCCAAAACCCCCGCGCTGCACCGCAAGATGCACCTGCATGTGTTCGGCCGAAGTCCCCGGGCCACCCACCCGGACTGGCTGTGGGGCGAGCCGCCCCGGTTTCCGGCATTTGTGCAGTCCGAGGCCTGGACCCGGCAGTTCACGCGGCTGGAGGACGGTGAAGGTGTGGCGCTGGGTGCGCGCATTCAGGAGCTGCTGGGCACGCGGTACGCGCTGGGTTTGCTGGGCTGATGGTGCGCGCCACCGGGCTGTGCAGCGGTTTACTATCAAATAAATAGCTTAAAACGCATGCTGATAAGGCGGTAAGTGCCTTTTTTATGCTGATATTTCTTGCGCGAAGGTCACGCCGCTGCAGGCCGCCGGTTCACCAGCACAATGCCCGCCGCCACCAGCACCAGCGCCGCCACCAGCCCGGGCGTGACCGGTTCGCCCAGCCACAGCGCACCAAACAGCAGCGCAAACACGGGCGTGAGAAAAACGAACACTGAGATCTTGGTGGCTGGGTAGTGCGCCAGCATCCACATCCAGGCCAGGTAGCTCACAAACGCGCCCACCAGTGCCTGCACCAGCAGCGAGCCCCAGGCAAACGCGCTGAACTGCCAGACCCAGGCTTCGCCCAGGCCCAGCGACAGCACCGGCAACACCGCAGTGCTCACCGCCACTTGATAGAAAAGTTGCTTGGCAGGCGCCACGCGCGCCAGCGGGGTGGTGCGGATGACCACCGTGGTCAGCGCCCACATCAGGCCCGCCGCCAGCCCCAGCAGGTCGCCCAGCCAGGCCTGGGGCAGGGCGGCATTGGCGGGGCCCAGCAGCCCGTCACCCAACGCCAGCCCCACGCCCACAAAGGCAGCGCCCAGGCCCAGCCACTGCCAGCCCTGCAGGCGCTCGCCAGGGACAAAGCGCGGCAGCAGCAGCGCCACCCAGAAAGGCGATGCATACAGGAAGACGGTCAGCCGCGAGGCACTGGTGTACTGCAGGCCCAGGTAGATGCACGCAAACTCGCCCGCAAACAGCGCCCCCGCCAGCAGCCCGGCGCGTGCCGCCCCGGCGGGCTCGCCCGCTGCCGACAGCCGCACGCCCCGCCACAGGCACCAGGCGGCCACCGCCACCGTGGCCAGCGCAAAGCGCACAAAGGCCTGGAACACCGGCGCCACCTCGGCCACCGTGGCCTTGACCAGCACCTGCTGGAAGCCCCAGAACATGCAGCAGGCAAGCAGCAGGGACACAGCCAGGGCATCGAGGTGGGGCTTGCGGGCAATCACCATGGGGGCGTGGGGGGCAAACCTGGTGATCAGGCGCAAACCAAGGTGCCGTTGGTGCGTGCGAACATGGTGCCGCCGTACACCAAGGCATTCCCGTCGCTGGCCAACGCCCAAGGAGCCCAACCCCCCACCAGGCCGTCGAGGGCGATCGCTGCCTGGCCTTGGCGCTGCCAGGCACCGTTGTCGCGGGCATACAGAGCGATGCCGTACACGCTGGAGGCCGCGGCCACGCTGCACAACATGAGGTTCTGCCCATTGGAGGCGTGGACTGCCAGCGTGTTGCCGTCGCTGGACAGGGCCATGGTTCCGTATTGAACCGCGCCCGAGAAGGGCTGATACACGGCCAGCTTGGCGGGCAGGCGATCTTGCAGGACCCAGGTGCCATTGCCGTTCTGGGCCAGAACCAGTACCGGGGGCGTCGCCGTAGTCAGCTGCGGATCGCGGGCGCTGACGGCGAGGGTGCTTCCATTGCCGGACAGGGCCATGGCGGCAATGACAGGGCCCTCCGCATTCAATGACGCCTGGGGCGCCCAGCCGGTCCCCGTGCGGGTGTATGTGAACACTTCGCTGGATGCTGCCGCGCCACCTTGGGCGGATGGAGTCGTTGCAGAAAGGGCCAGCAGGCCGCCATCAGCAGACAGCGCCATGTGCTCGGCCAGCTCGGCCTGGCAGGGTTGGGTGCATGCCGTGGGTGGGTTGCTCGTGTCCAGGCGGGCCTGCTGGGTCCAGCTGTTGCCGGTGCGCTGATAGACGAGCACAGCGTCCGTGACAACACGGGTGCCCTGTTGCCCCGAGATCTGCTTCATCGCGCGCGCGGCCAAGGTGCTGCCATCGGACGAGAGGACAAAATGGTCTACCGCATAGTCACTGGCGCGCAGCGAAGCCTGCTGCACCCAAGGTTGGGTTGCGCTGCTGCGGCCAAACACCAGCACGGTCGAGTTCGCGCCCCCCGTGACAGCGCGGATGGCCAAGGTGAGGCCGTCCCGGGAGACCACGGGTTGGAGGCGATAGGCCTCCGAGTTGGTTGTAAGCGGGCTGTATCCCGAAGCAAACCCATAGCTTATGCCTTGGGTGATGTCGAAGGCCTGTGGATTCGTGAAGGCGCCGCACCCCGTGCTGTCGCACGCGCGCAGGCGGTAGGTGGCGTTGAGTCGTACAGACGGCTCTGTATAGGTATTGAGAATACTGCCGGTGAACCCGCCGGAATCGTCCTGCACATATCTGAAGCCGCGTGGGGACGCGTTGGTGTAGTCGTCCAGCTTGGCTTCGGGCAGAGGACCCTGGCCGTCCGGGTCTGCGTACAGCTCGTAACGTGTGGCGCCCGGCGTGGTGCTCCAGCGCAGAGCTTCGACGCCCCCATACACGGCCGTGACCTTGAAATTGGAGGGGGCCGCGAGTTGAGGGGCTGGCGCCGGTGCGGGAGCCGGAGCCGGAGCCGGAGCGGGTGCATCGGCCGAGTCGCTCCCGCCGCATCCTGCCAACAGCAGCGCGGTGCAATACGCGGCCCAAGCCGCGCGCAAAGGCATCCGTGTGCGCAACTGTCCTGGGGGGGTTGGGATGGGGGCATTCAAGGCATTCAACATTAGTGCTCGTCCTTGCAGTTGAGGAGGTTGGAGAAATCGTGCGTGTCACGCCCGTGAAGGCTGCCCGGGTGGTGTGGGCGCCACGAGCATGGCCTGCTGCTTTGCGCGAAGCATTATCAGAGGTCACCGCCGCGCAGGAAGCCAGGTATGGCATTTGTCCTACACAAGCAGGTTGCGGGCATATGTCATCGGGCTGTCAGATCGTGGTGGCTAAGGATGTGCCCTGGTGGGTGAAGAGGCACGGGCCCGGGTTGCGTGGGCCACTGAATACCGAACTGCTGTACCACCACCTCGTTTGCCCGGCGGCCTGGGCCTTTCTCGATGTCGCGCTTCTCGCCGAAATTCGGCCCGGCACCCTGCCCGGGGCAAGCCGTGATGCAAGGTAGGCAGGCATCGCGATGGAGCTGCTACCGTTGGGTACTGTCCCTGCGCTACCTGTGGTCTGGTGTGAAGTCCTCACGCCGTGTGCAGCGGCAGGCTGTCCAGGACAGCCTGAGACAACCTCATTGCCTTGTCCTGGCGTGGCGCAATCGGCCCCGGCGCAGGCCCACGGTACACTTTGCGGCTTCTAAGTTCGGTACCGCGCTTCTTCCCGCACTCCCCTTCCATCCATGGCCCTTACGACGGCGGCCCAGGCCCGCACCAGCTTTGACCTCAAGAGCGCTTCGCTGCCCGTGGTGGCTGTGCTGCTCAAGACCACCGACGCCGCGCAGTTCGCGGCCGACCTGGCGGAACGTGTGGCCGACGCCCCGGGCTTCTTTGACAACGACCCGGTGCTGATCGACCTGGCCCCCGTGCGCGAGTCCGAAGACACCATTGACTTTGCCTCCATCGTGGCCGAACTGCGCCGCCACAGCACCCTGCCCGTGGCCGTGCGCGGTGGCAGCCCCGCCCAGATGGACGCTGCGCGTGCTGCAGGCCTGGCCGCCGCGCCCGATGCGCCCCCCGCGCGTGCCGAGGCACCCGCGCCAGTGCAGGAAGTGGTGCGCGAGGTGATCCGCGAGGTCGAGGTCGAAGTGGTGCGCGAAGTGCAGGTGCCCATGCCCGGCCCCGGCACGGTGGTGGTGGACAAGCCCTTGCGCTCCGGCCAGCAGGTGTATGCGCGCGGCGCCGACCTGGTGGTGATGGCGGTGGTGAGCTTTGGCGCAGAGGTGATTGCCGACGGCAACATCCACGTCTATGCCCCGCTGCGCGGCCGCGCGATTGCCGGTGCGCGGGGCAACACCGAAGCCCGCATCTTTTCGACCTGCCTGGAGCCCCAGCTGGTTTCCATCGCAGGCATCTACCGCACCACCGAGACCGAGCTGCCCGCCGAGGTGCGCGGCAAGCCCGCCCAGGTGCGGCTGGAGGGCGAGAAGCTCCTCATCGAGCCGCTGGCCTGATCCCTTCATTCCCCATTCGTATCAACCCACAGAGAATCAGCAACACATGGCCAAAATCGTCGTCGTGACCTCCGGCAAGGGTGGCGTGGGCAAGACCACCACCAGTGCCAGCTTTGCCACCGGCCTCGCCCTGCGCGGCCACAAGACCGCCGTGATCGACTTTGACGTCGGCCTGCGCAACCTGGACCTCATCATGGGCTGCGAACGCCGCGTGGTGTATGACCTGATCAACGTGATCCAGGGCGAGGCCAATCTGAACCAGGCCCTCATCAAGGACAAGCAGTGCGACAACCTGTTCGTGCTGGCCGCCAGCCAGACGCGCGACAAGGACGCCCTGACCCAGGACGGCGTGGAGAAGATCCTCAAGGACCTGGCCGAGATGGGTTTTGAGTACATCGTGTGTGACTCGCCCGCCGGCATCGAAAGCGGCGCCCTCATGGCCATGCATTTTGCCGACGAGGCGCTGCTGGTGACCAACCCCGAGGTGTCCAGCGTGCGCGACTCCGATCGCATCCTGGGCATGCTGGGCAGCAAGACCAAGCGTGCGATTGAAGGCGGCGAGCCGATCAAGGAGCACCTGCTCATCACGCGCTACAACCCGAGCCGGGTGGAAGATGGCCAGATGCTGAGCCTGGAGGACATCCAGGACATCCTGCGCATCAAGCTCATTGGCGTGATCCCGGAGTCGGAAGTGGTGCTGCAATCGTCCAACCAGGGCACGCCCGCCATCCATGCGCAGGGCACCGATGTGTCCGAGGCCTACAAGGACGTGATCGACCGCTTCCTGGGCCAGGACAAGCCGTTGCGCTTCATCGAGGCGGAAAAACCTGGTTTCTTCAAACGCCTGTTCGGGAGCAAATAAGCCATGGCTTCTTTCCTCTCCTTTCTCCTCGGCGAAAAGAAAAAAACGGCCAGCGTGGCCAAAGAACGCCTGCAAATCATCCTGGCGCACGAACGCAACGGCCGCAATGCTGCCGAGCCTGACTACCTGCCCGCGCTGCAACGCGAGCTGGTGGCCGTGATCTCCAAGTACGTGAAGATCAACCCCGACGACCTCAAGGTGCACCTGGAGCGCCAGGACAATCTGGAAGTGCTCGAAGTCAAGATCGAGCTGCCCGATACGGTGCGTTGAAGCGCGGCGAGTGACGCGTCGTGCGAAAGGCCCTGCCATGCTGTCCCATGTGTTCATCGGCGTGAACGACTTTGACCGGGCGATGGCGTTCTACAGCCCCGTGCTGGAACGCCTTGGGCTGGTGCTGCGTTTTACCGAGCCCGCCCGCCCCTGGGCCGGGTGGCAGACCGCTGGGGTGGCGCGCCCGCTGTTTCTTGTTGGCCGGCCTTTTGACGGCCAGCCTGCCGTGCCGGGCAATGGGGCCATGAATGCGCTGCTGGCCGCCGATCGCGCCACGGTGGCCGCCGTGCACGCGCTGGCTCTGCAGCACGGCGGCCGTTGCGAAGGCCCGCCCGGCCTGCGGCCCGAGTACCACGCGAACTACTACGGCGCGTACTTTCGCGACCCCGAGGGCAACAAGCTCTGCGTCTGCTGCCACGGTGACGCCTGAGCCTTCCCGGCAGCTGTTGTCCTCAGCGTGCGTGTTTGGCGAACTTGCCCGCAAACGCCTGCGCAATGCTCAGTCCGCGCTGCCCGGGCACCACGGTCCCAGTCTGTCCGGCGGCAAGGGTGCCGGGCCGGTCCACCGCCAGGTAGTAGCCGCAGCAGCCCGCCACCGCCATCGCGCGGCCCGCCTGCGCAAACCCCATCACGGCGGTGAATTTGAAGCAGGGCTCGCGCGGCGCGGTGACGCGCAGCACGCAGTCGGGGAAATGCCACTCGTCGCCCACAAACACCTCGTGCTCCAGCGGTCCGTCGATGGTGAGGTTCTCGCCCAGAAAACCCGGAGGCAGTGCTTCGTCGAACAGGCTCACGCCCCGTTCGCGGCGCTGCGCCTGCCAGAACGCGTAGTGCGCGGCGGGGTAGGCGTACACCGCCTTGGCCAGGCCACCGTGCACGCTCAGGTCAGCCTGCTCGTCACCCGCCAGGCCCAGCGGGCCCACGGCCACGGGGCCGGTGGCGGGCGTCTTGCCAATGGCGCTGAGGATGGAGCGTTCGCCCATCTTCAGGCGCCGGGCCGCGCCGATGTTCACGTGGCGCACGGCCACGGTGGCGGTGGTCACAACGGGTGCTCGGTGTAGAACTTGCCGCCGTGGTACAGCAGGGGCGGTGCGCCCTCGCGGTGCTCGCAGCGTTCGACCTCACCCACAAAGATGGTGTGGTCACCCTCCTTGTACTGGCTGCGGTTGAAGCACTCGAAGGTGGCAGCGGCACCGGCCAGCAGCGGGGCGCCGCTGATGCCGGGGCGGTGTTCCAGCCCGGCCCAGCGGTCGATGCCGCGTGTGGCAAACCGCTCGGCCAGGGCTTTCTGGTCGGCGGCCAGCACATGGATGGCGTAGTGCGAGCCATCAGCAAAAGCGGGCAGGCTGCTGGCGCCATGCGACAGGCTCCACAGCACCAGCGGGGGTTCCAGCGAGACCGAGTTGAACGAGCTGGCCGTGAGCCCCACCAGCTCACCCGCCGCATTGCGGGCGGTGACGATGGTCACGCCCGTGGCGAACATGCCCAGCGCATTGCGGAACTCGCGCGTGGAAAAGCTCGGGGGCAGGGCGAGGGCGGGGCGGGGAGGCGAGGGGTTCACGAAGAGCGGCGCCCGCAGGGGCAGCAATGGGGGCAATGGAAGGGAGCAACTATTATCAGGCGGCTCCCACCACCGCGCTGTTGCGGGGTTTACTGGTTCCACACCGCATGGCCGTCCTTCCTACCTTCACCAGCCTGGGCTCGGGCCCCACCGTGCTCATGCTGCACGACGCCGATGGCGACCACCTCACGTTTGCTCCGCAGGTGGAGACCCTGGCCACCGCTGGTTACCGCGCCGTGGCCTGGGACATGCCCGGCTATGGCCGCAGTGCCCCTGTGGAGCCCTACACCTTCAAGGCGCTGGCGCAGAGTTGCCTGGCCCTGATCGATGCGCTGCAGGGTGGCCCCGTGACGCTGGTCGGGCACGGCATGGGTGCCATGGTGGCGCTGGAGGCGGCCGTGCGCGACCCCTCCAAGGTGCGCCGCATGGTGCTGTGCGCGGGCGGCCCTGCGCTGGATGCGCAGGCGGTGGAAGACTGGGTGGCACCCCGGCTGCGCGCCCTCGCGGCACTGGACACCGGCGGCAGCATGGAGCAACTGGCGCAGACGCTGGTGCCGCAGTTCATCGGCACCGGCGCGCTGCCCGAGGGCGTGCGGCTGGCCAGCCACGCGCTGGCCCAGGTCTACCCGGGGGCCTATCGGCGCGCGCTGGAGGCCTTGCCCATGTTTGACCGGGGCGCGGCCGCCTTGGCGCAGCTGGCCATGCCGGTGCTGCTGGTGGGCGGCGATCTGGACCGGTGCACCCCGCCGGTGGCCCTGCAGGCGCTGGCCCAGGTGCTGCCCGATGCAACAACACTGCAGCTGCCCCATGTCGGGCACTGGCCGCAGCTGGAAGACCCCGAAGGGTTTGACGCTGCACTGCTGGACTTTCTGGCCCAGCGCCGCTGGCTGCACTGACCGGCGGGAGGCGGCAGCCCCGGCCGGTACCGGCCGCTGCGTGCTGGCATGATCGCCGCCTCGGATGTGACCCCTATGCTGTTTGCCCTCAAAAAAATCCTGTCCGCGCTGCTGATGCCGCCGGTGTTCAGCATCCTGCTCGCGTTTGTGGGCCTGTGGCTGGCACGTTTTCACCGCCGAACGGGCCTGGCCGTGGTGGTGCTGTCGCTGCTGTCTGTGCTGGCGCTGTCGTGGCCGCCCGTGGCCGATGCGCTGGTGCGCAGCCTGGAGCGTCACCCTGCCGTGGTGCCCCAGCAGCTGCCCCAGGCGAAAGTCCAGGCGATTGTGGTGCTGGGGGGCGGGGCCGACACGGTGGCCCCCGAGTACGGTGTGGACGTGCTCAGCCGGGGTGCTCGCGAGCGCGTGCGTTACGCCGTCTACCTGCAGCAGCAGACGGGGCTGCCCATCCTGGCCACCGGCGGATCGACGGGGGGCTTGCGCGCCGAGGCGCTGGTGATGAAAGACGTGGTGGAGCGCGAGTTCAAAGGCAAGGTGCGCTGGACCGAGGTGGAATCGCTCGACACCCGCAACAACGCCGAAAAATCAGCGCTGCAGCTCAAGGCCGCAGGCATCGAGCGCATTGCGCTGGTCACCCACGCCTGGCACATGGTGCGCGCGACCCGGGATTTTGAGCGCGCCGGGCTGCAGGTGCTGCCCGCACCCACGGGCTTCAAGGGCGGGCAGGCGCGCAAGCTGTACCGGTTGCTGCCCCGGGCCTCCGCGCTGGCCGACAGCAGCCTGGCGCTGCACGAATGGCTGGGCATCCTGGCCCAGCACTGGTCGCTGGATGCCTGAGCGGGCTATGCGGCGGATGGGGCACTGAAAAAATCGCTGACCGCTGCGACGGCCTGCGCATCGGCCTGCACCGCCCCCGGTGGCCCGCCCTTGCCCCACAGGGCGCCGCCCCAGGTCATCGACAAAAACTGCGCGCACAGCGCCACCGAATCGATCATGGGCTGGGCCTTGGTGCGGTCGCCGCTGGTGGTGATGAGCGCCAGCGTCTTGGCGCCCATGGGCTCCTTGAAGGCCAGGCCCGGCACACGCATCCAGGCGCTCCAGTGGTCCAGGTAGGTCTTGAGGGGCGAGGGGATGCTGTACCAGTAGACCGGAGCGACAAACACAATGTGCGTGGCCGCCAGGGTGGCATCGAGCAGTGTTTTCATGTCGCCCTCGGGCGGCGCATAGGTGCCTGTGGTGTGGCGCTGGTCCACAAAAGGCGGCAGGTCCATGCGCGCCAGGTGGTGCCAGGTCTGCTGGGTGCCTGCAGGCAACGCGGCGGCGGCCTGGCGGGCCAGCCACTCGGTGTTGCCGACATGGCCCGGTTCGCGGGTGGAGGTGGTGAGGAACAGGTAGTGGGGTGCGGTGGGCGTGGTCATGGTCCCATCGTAGCGCTGGCCTGCACGGGCTGCAGGTACACCAGGCACAACGCGACCAGTGCATCTTCAAACTCTGCACTGTCCAGCAGCGGTGACTGTTCCAGCGATGCGGCCCGCACTGACACCAGAATGGTCGCGCGGTAGTCCCGCTTCCACGATAGGCGGGCCAGGGCCCGCAGCTCTTGCGGCCCGCTGCCAAACGCCTGCAGGTAGTGCCGCACATAGCGGCGTACCTGCTGCTCGGGGGCCAGCCCCCGGCGCCGGCCTGGGTGGCGGCCCTGGTGCTGGGGGTGTTGGCAGGGGGCTTTCGGCGCCTCGAAGTCCTGTTGGCCACCAGGCCCGGTGTTGCACCGGGGGCTGGCTGAGGGAGGCTTGCTACCGGTGGCACCCCGGACGCCGGGGCGCCAGCGCGGATGTCGCTCAAGCCACCTTGGCCGTCAAGGTGCGGTTGCCTTGTTCCATGCCGCAGAACCCGAAGTTCATCGCAGGCACCTGCCCGCTGATCAGCTCCGCCAGCGCCTTGCCCGAGCCCGCACCGTGCGTCCAGCCCAGCGTGCCGTGGCCCGCGTTGACCCACAGCTTGCCCACGCGCGTGCGGCCGATGAAGGGGATGTTGGTGGGCGTGGCGGGGCGCAGGCCGGTCCAGTACTGGGGGTTGCCGCCTTCCTCGGGCGTGCGGGTGTCGCACACGCCGGGCAGGATGGCCTCGATGCGGCGCGAGAGCATGTGGCAGCGGGCTCGGGCCAGGCTGCTGTCGAGTGTCAGGTCCCAGCCGTTGAGCTCGATGGTGCCTGCCACGCGCAGGTGGTTGCCCAGGCGGCTCATGGCGATCTTCTTGCCGTCGTCGATGGTGGAGACCATGGGCGCGCCCTCGGGCTTGAGCAGCGGGAAGGTCGCGCTGTAGCCCTTGCCGGGGTAGATCGGCAGGTCTACGCCCACGCTGCGCAGCAGTGGCGCGCTGTAGGAACCACAGGCCACCACGATGGCATCGGCCTTCAATATGAAGTCTTTTTTGCCGTTTCCGCCCGACTGGCGTGCCATGACAGCTACTGAATCAATAGCATTGCCAATCTTGTTGAGGCGCAGCACATCGTGGCCGTACAGGAACTGCGCACCCCGTGCGATGCAGCGGCGCGCCAGCTCTTGCGTGAAGACGCGCGCATCGCCGCTTTCGTCGGTGCTGGTGTAGGTGCCACCGGTGATCTTGTCGCCGTAGGCCTTGAAGGCGGGTTCGATCTGCAGCAGCTCGTCGCGGCTCACCAGGCGGCGTTGCACGCCGTGCTTGCGCATCAGCTCCACGGCGTGGCCTGCGGCGTCAAACGACTTCTGGTCGGTGTAGAAGTGGGCAATGCCACGTTCGAGCCGGTTGTATTCGATGCCGGTGGTGCTGACCAGGTCCTTCAGCGCTGCGTGGCTGTAGGCGCCCAGCGCCACGATCTGCGCCACATTGCGCTCGAAGGCCGCGTCGTTGCACTGCGCGAGGAACTGCAGGCCCCAGCGCCATTGCTGCCAGTCCATCTGTGGGCGAAACAGCAGCGGCGCCTCTTTGTCGAACATCCACTTGAGCGCCTTGAGCGGCGCCTCGCGGTTGGCCCAGGGCTCGCAGTAGCTCACCGAGATCTGCGCCGCGTTGGCAAAACTGGTTTCGAGCGCCGCATCGGGCTGGCGGTCGATCACGATGACATCATGGCCGCGTTCCAGCAGGTGCCAGGCCGTGCTGATGCCGATGATGCCGGCGCCGAGAACAATGGTTTTCATATGCGGAATGCCTTGTGAGCCTTTGCGTGCCACACGCCCCAGTGCAGGACACGATGGGGCGCAGTGTGCGCGACATTGCATTCAACTAAAAGCAAAATTAAACTTACTCCAAAAACATCAGAATGCCTAATAAAGTACGCACTCTGGCACCGCCTTGTTGGAGACTTGAACCATGAGCACCTACGACCCTGCCGCTCTCGAATGCCTTGCCGCCATCGTTGAAGAGGGCGGCTTCGAGCGCGCCGCGCAGCGCCTCAACGTCACGCAGTCCGCCGTGTCGCAGCGCCTGCGCGCGCTGGAGGCGCAGGTGGGCTCGGTGCTCATCGTGCGCAGCCGCCCGCTGCGGCCTACGTCGGCCGGGCAGCTGCTGCTCAAGCACACCAAGCAGATGCGCCTGCTGCGCGCCGACCTGGAGCGCGACCTGCAGGAGCTGGCGCCCAGCGCGCCCGGTGGCACGCGCGAGGACGAGCGCATCTCGATTGCCATCAACGCCGACAGCATCGCCACCTGGGCCATGGGCGCCTTGCACGACCTGGTGCGCGAGCGCCTGCCGCTGGAAATCATCGTGGACGACCAGGATTTCACGCAGGAATGGCTGCGTTCGGGCCAGGTGCTGGGCTGCGTGACCACGCTCAAGCAGGCGCTGCGCGGCTGCAAGATGGTGCCGCTCGGGGCCATGCACTACGTGGCCGTGGCCTCGGCCAGTTACGCAGAGCAGCATCTGCCGCAGGGGCTCACGCCACACAACTTCCGCGATGTGTCGTTTTTGTCGTTCAACCGCAAGGACGACATGGCGGCCGAGTTTGTGGCGCGGGCCTTCGGGCTCAAGCGCGTTGCGCTGAACCACCTGTTTGTGCCCGGCTCCGAGGCCCAGATGCGTGCCGTGGCCGCAGGCTGGGCCGTGGGCGTGGTGCCCGAGCTGCTGGCGCGGGGCCCGATTGCCGACGGCAGCATGGTGGATTTGGCGCCCGGTCGCTCCCTGCCCATCCAGCTCTACTGGCATTGCTGGAACCTGGAATCCGAGCTGCTTGATGCGCTGTCGGCCGCGCTGACGGGTGCTGCAGCCCAGTCGCTGGTGTCCTGAACGTACCTCCGCGTGCACTCCCTAGGCGCACGGCGGACGGCACGCTTTGTGCTGGCTAAAACGTGAACGACGTAGTTGCATTACAACTTAGTCATTTATTTTTTTACTGCAATGTATAAAATATAGGCCATGCAAACCCAGCCCCCCAAAGTTTCGTTCAAGGAGCAGATGCACCAGGCGCGCGAGGAGGCCATCCTCCAGTCGGCCTGCCGTCTGCTGGGCGAAAAGGCCTTTGACGCCATGACCATGGACGATGTCGCCAATGCCGTGGGCATTGCGAAGGCCAGCCTGTACAAGCACTTCTGCAGCAAGGAAGAACTGTGCAGCGCCGCCATGGTGCAGATCCTGGGGCGTGTGCAGGCCTATCTGGCGGGCTTGCCCGCCGACATGCCGCCGCTGGACAAGCTGCGCTCGCTGGTGCGCTGGTCGCTGGAGCGCCTGCTGACCAACGAAATGCCGCTGCTGCCCAGCCGCAACTCCACGCTGCGTGCGGTGCTGATGGCCAACAAGGACTACCTCAACGGCCTGGTGGGCGTGAGCGACCAGATCGGCGAATGGATCACCGAAGCCCAGGCCCAGGGCGTGATCAGCTCCAGCCTGCCACCCATCGTGGTGCTCTACACCCTCTATGCACGCGCCTGCGATCCGGTCGTGAGTTTTCTCAAGGAAAGCGGCCAGTATTCAGACGCGGAGATCGTGGACCTGGTGGTGCGCACCTGCTTTGACGGACTGGCGGCACGCTAAGAAGTCCCCCGGGGTTTTTTCCCGGACCCGACCAAAAAGAAAGCCCGGCATGCCGGGCTTTTTTGCGTGGAGGCCATCGCCCCGGGGATCACTTGGGCAGGATCACCTTGTCCACCACATGGATCACGCCGTTGCTGGTGAACACGTCTGCCGCCGTGATGTTGCTGGTGCGCATGTTCTGGTCGGTGATCACCAGGCTGGTGCTCACGGTGAAACTCTGGCCCTGCACCGTGGTGATGGCTGTGTTGGTGGGCACCTCGGCCTTGAGCACGCGCGCAGGCACAACGTGGTAGGTCAGCACCTTGGTCAACAGGGCGGTGTTGGCCAGCAGGTCGGCCTTGCTCACGCCCAGCTCGGTCAACAGCGCAGCAAAGGCGGCGTTGGTGGGGGCGAACACGGTGAACGGGCCGGTGCCCTGCAAAGTGCTCACCAGCCCTGCGGCCACCACGGCCTCGACCAGGATGCTGAAGTCCGGCAGGGCCGAGGCCGTGGCCACGATGTCCTTGTCGGCGGGCAGCAGCACCTTGTCTACCAGGTGCACCACGCCGTTGCTGGCCTGGATGTCGGTGCTGGTGATGGTGCTCACGCGGTTGCGGCCGTCGGTGATCTTGAGGCCGTTGTTGGATTCGATCTTGAAGAAGCCGCCCGACACCGGCGTGATCGCCTTGCCCAGTGGCACATCGGCCCGCATCACCTTGGCGCCCAGCACGTGGTAGGTCAACACGGCGGTCAGCAGCGGCTTGTTGGCCAGCAATGCGTCCTTGGTCACGCCCAGCTCGGTCAGCAGCGCAGCGAAGGCGGCATTGGTGGGTGCGAACACGGTGAGCGTGCCGGTGCTCAGTGTGTTGGCCAGCCCGGCGGCCGTGACGGCCTCGACCAGGATGCTCAGGTCGGGGGTGTTCTGCGCCAGCTCGACGATGTTGCGCTGGGGCTCGTCGTCGCTGCCCCCACAGGCTTGCAGCAGGGTGGTGCTCGCGCCCAGGGCGGCGGCCATCAGGACGGTGCGGCGGTTGAATGTGGTGTTCATGGGTCGCTCCTCTCGGTTTCGATGGAAATGACACGCCAGGATGGGCGTGGCGCGAATGTATAACCAAATGGTATTAAAGTAAACCAATTGGTCATTCAGAAACCATACGGTAATCATGGGCGAAAAAAAAGCCCCGCAGACGCAGGGCTTGGCGGGATGGCGCCCGAAGGCGCCGGTGGGTTAACGCACGATCAGCAGCGGCACCTTGCTGTAGGCCAGCACCTGGGTGGTGACCGAACCCATCACCAGGGTGGCGATCGCGCCGTGGCCGTGTGAGCCCATGACCAGCAGGTCGAACTTGCCGGTGTCGGCCACCTTGGCAATGGTTTCGCCCACCGTGCCCACTTTGACGCTGCGCTTGGCGTCCACGCCATGGCGGCCCAGGAATTTGCACACGGGCGCGAGGATCTTTTCGGCTTCTTCGGCGTGGTAGGTGTCCACCACTTCCTTGCCCAATGCCGCACGCGCGCGCGCGGGCAGCGGAGCCTGCACGGTCAGCACGGTGTAGGTATGGGTGCCGCCCAGCAGTTCTTCGTGGGTGGCCAGGTAGGCCAGCATTTTCTTGGTGTAGGCGCTGCCATCGACAGCAAGCAGGATGTTCATGGTGTTCTCCGAGAAGGGATAAGGCAGACTACTCTGCGCAGGTGCCTGTTGTCTTGACCTGGGTCATGCTTTTTTGCCTGGCGCGTGGCGAATTCACAAGAACCGCGTGTTGATCATACGGTGACCGTCCAGCAAGGCCGGAAGGTGGCCTGCTCCCCCTTGCGCGCATAACCCAGCGGGTTGGCCACCACGCGGCACTTCCAGGCAGAACCATCGCCATGCAGGCCTTCTGCGATGTAGTCGCTGGGCGCATGCAGGTGGCCATGCAGCCACAGCTGCGCATGGGCCAGCAGATGGTCCAGCGCGTTGCAAAACCCGGCCGTGCCGGGCACCAGGCCGTAGCGTGGGTCGGCGCTTTTCAGGCTGGGCGCAAAGTGGGTGACGGCCACCGTGGGGCCGTCAAAGCGCTGCTGCAGTGCAGCGGCCAGCCATTCCTGGCAGGCCAGGGCCTGTTCGCGCAATGGCTCGGCCAGGAACGGCTCGCCAAACCGCGTGCCACCGGTTTTGCGCAGGTAAAAGTTGGCGGCGCGGAATGCCTTGTCGCGCAGCTTTAGCCGCCGGGCCAGGTCGGTGCTGCCCTCATGGTCTGCCAGGGCATCGAAGTCGCTCCAGAGTGTGGTGCCCACAAAGCGGGTGCCCTGCAGCACCAGGGTTTCGCGCTCCAGCCAGGCAATGCCCAGGCGGTCGCAGGTCTGGCGCAGGCGCAGGTGCGCGGCGTCGAAGTCCTGCGCATCGTATTCGTGGTTGCCGGGCACAAACAGCACCGGGGTGGGCCAGCCAGCGTGCTGGGGCAGGGGAGAAAAGCGCACCAGGCCGAAGTCGTCGTCGGCCAGCTGTGAGCCGCTCTGGTAAGAGCCCACGTCCCCTGCCAGCACCAGCACATCGGCACCGGGGGCGGGTTCAGGAGCAAAGTGGGGATGGGCCTCCAGGTGGAGGTCGGACAGGAGCTGGATGTTCATCGACTGCGCAGTCTACGGTGTCTGCTGCGTGTCCTGCTCCGGGAAGGTGCGCCGGGCCGAGCGCGCCAGCGCATTCAGCAACCAAGTCATGGCCGCCTGCTGGGGGCCGCGCCTGCGCCACAACGCATCCACGTGCACGGCCGGCACATCCAGTGGCAAGGCCCTTTGCACCAGCACATCGGCAATACCAGTCACCGGCACAAAGTGGCGTGGCAGCACGGTGAGCAGGTCCGAGCCCGACACCACCCGCCCGGCCGTGAAGAACTGGTTGACCGTGATCACCACCTTGCGCTCGCGCCCGAGCGATGCCAGCGCTTCGTCGATGAAGCCAAATGGACGGCCCGAAAAACTGACCAACATGTGCCGGGCCGCGCAATAGGCGTCCAGCGTGAGGGGCGCGCTGGCCAGCGGGTGCCCCTGGCGCATCACACATACATATTCGCCGTCATACAGGCGGCGGCTCTCAAAGGCCACCACACCGCCCGACTGGGCGCGGGCCGTGAGGTCGGCCAGCGCCGCCGGAAAGTAGCCCACGGCCATGTCGGCGGCTTCTTCGTCCAGCAGGCGGCGGGGGTCGCGCGTGGTCAGCGGCAGCACCCGGATGGAAATGCCGGGCGCCTCGCGCTCGATGATCTCGACCAGGGCGGGCACCAGGGTGGCGGCCGTGGCATCGGCCATGGCCAGCACAAAGGTGGACTCTGCCGTTGCGGGCTCGAAGTGCCCGGGGGCCAGGGACTCCTGCAGGTGGGCCAAGGCCTCGCGCACCGGGGGCCACAGCGCCAGCGCCCGGGGGGTGGGCTCCACCCCCTGGCCGCTGCGCACCAGCAGTTCGTCCCCCAGCACCTCGCGCAGACGCCGCATGGCGTTGCTCACCGCAGGCTGGGTGATGGAGAGCTTGTGCGCCGCACGGGTGAGACTGCGCTCCGCCATCACCTCGTCAAAAACGCGCAGCAGGTTCAGGTCCAGGGAGCGGAAGTTCAAGGGAGTCACGGCGGCCTCAGGGTGTATTTATCACCATTGTGAATATCCATGATTCAAAATATAAACTTGAATGCGCAAAGGGTAAACCCTAATATCACCCCATCGCCCGGCAATCTCGCCACAAGCGTTAGAAAAGGGAAACCGAAATGACCGCCTTTGCACACGTTGAATACCCCACCGAACACCCCGGCGTTGTCCGCGCCGAAAACGCCGCTGCAGCGCTTAAGGGCGTTGCTGCCCGCTTTGATGGCGCCCGTGGCGCTGCGTCCCTCCTGCTGGCGGCCGTGGTGTCCGCACTGCTGGTGGTGGCCAACCAGGTGATCGACACCTGGAGCGAAGGCCACCTGCTGGCCGCCTGGATGGTGCTGTGGCTGGTGGCGTTTGCTGCCCTGGCCCTGCTCACCGCCCCCGCACGCCGCGCTGGCGTGGCCCTGCGCAGTGGCGCACAGGCCTGGGCCGAGAGCCGCCGCCGCACCGCTGAAGACGAGCGCACCTGGCAAGTGGCTATGAAGGACCCCCGCATCATGGCCGAACTGAACCACGCAATGGGCATCCCCACCGTGGACAGCATCCGCAAGTACTACTGACCGCTGAACCCGTCGCGCTGGTGTGCGGCGGGGAACAAGTCGATTGAAAGCCGTGGCCAGCCACGGCTTTTTTTATGCCCGTCTTTGCAGCTGCCGGGGCTGGCCGCTCATGCAAGCCCTTGCCGCACATGAAAAAAAGCCGCCCTGCCAAACGGCAGGACGGCTTTGAGGGGGAAGCTTTCGATCTCAGGACGGGAGCAGCATCAGGCCGCGAGGCGCTTTTCGAGCGCAGCCTTGGTGTCCAGCAGGGCCTTGGGCAGGTGGTAGGCCAGTTGCTCGAAGTGTGCGTCGTGCAGCTTGAACTCTTCGGCCCATGCGGCCTTGTCGATGCTGGTCACGGCGTCGAACTTCTGGGCACTGAAGTCCAGGCCCGTCCAGTTGATTTCGGCGTACTGCGGGGCCACACCGAACATGGTTTCCTGGCCTTGGGCCTGGCCTTCAATGCGGTCGATCATCCACTTGAGCACGCGCATGTTGTCGCCGTAGCCGGGCCAGACGAACTTGCCTGCTTCGTCCTTGCGGAACCAGTTCACGCAGAACACCTTGGGCACGGCCTTGCCGGTGGCGGCGATCTTGTCTTCCATGCTGAGCCAGTGCTGGAAGTAGTCGCTCATGTTGTAGCCGCAGAACGGCAGCATGGCGAAGGGATCACGGCGCACCACGCCTTGGGCGCCGAAGGCGGCAGCTGTGGTTTCCGAACCCATGGTCGCTGCCATGTACACGCCTTCCGTCCAGGTGCGGGCTTCGGTCACCAGCGGTACGGTGGTCGAGCGGCGGCCGCCGAAGATGAACGCGTCGATCGCGACGCCGTTGGCGTCATCCCATTGCGCATCGAGCGCGGGGTTGTTGCCTGCGGCCACGGTGAAGCGCGAGTTGGGGTGGGCGGCCTTGGCGCCGGTTTCCTTGGCGATCTGGGGCGTCCAGTCCTTGCCTTGCCAGTCGATCAGGTGGTCCGGCAGCTTGCCGGTGTCCTTTTCCATGCCTTCCCACCACACGTCGCCGTCGTCCGTCAGGGCGACGTTGGTGAAGATCACGTCCCTGTCCAGGCTCTTCATGCAGTTGGGGTTGGTGTGCATGTTGGTGCCGGGGGCCACGCCAAAGTAGCCGGCTTCGGGGTTGATGGCGACCATCTTGCCGTCGGCGTTGGGCTTGATCCAGGCGATGTCGTCACCGATGGTGGTGACCTTCCAGCCGGCAAAACCTGCTTCGGGCGGCACCAGCATCGAGAAATTGGTCTTGCCGCAGGCGCTGGGGAAGGCCGCTGCCACGTGGTACTTCTTGCCGGCGGGGTTGGTCACGCCCAGGATGAGCATGTGCTCGGCCAGCCAGCCCTGGTCGCGGCCCATGGTGGAGGCGATGCGCAGGGCCAGGCACTTCTTGCCCAGCAGCGCATTGCCGCCGTAGCCCGAGCCGTACGACCAGATCTCGCGCGTTTCGGGGTAGTGCACGATGTACTTGACCTTGGGGTTGCAGGGCCAGCTGGTGGTGTCCTTCTCGCCTTCGGCCAGGGGCGCGCCCACGGTGTGCATGCAGGGCACGAACTCGCCTTCCACGCCCAGCACGTCGTAAACGGCCTTGCCCATGCGGGTCATCAGGCGCTGGTTCACGGCCACGTAGGCGCTGTCGGTCAGCTCCACGCCGATGTGGGCGATGTGGCTGCCCAGCGGGCCCATGCTGAAGGGCACCACGTACATGGTGCGGCCCTTCATGCAGCCGTCGAACAGGGGCTGCAGCGTGGCGCGCATTTCAGCGGGGGCCATCCAGTTGTTGGTGGGGCCTGCGTCTTCCTTGGCGGCCGAGCAGATGTAGGTGCGGTCTTCCACGCGGGCCACGTCCGATGGGTCGGACCAGGCCAGGAAGCTGCCGGGGCGCTTGGCGGGGTTGAGCTTCTTGAAGGTGCCGGCATCGACCAGTTGCTGGCACAGGCGGTCGTACTCTTCCTTCGTGCCATCGCACCAGTAGATGCTCTCTGGCTTGCACAGGGCAGCCATGTCGGCCACCCAGGCGAGCAGCCGGGCATTCTTGACGTAGGTGGGGGCGTTGAGATTCAGGCCCTGCATGGTGGGTGCGTTCATCGGGGGAGCTTCCTAAGTTGAAAAACAGTTTTTTCAAAGGAAGCGGACCGGGCGGAACGCGGCAAGGCCTGGCGCAGTTGCGGTGCTGAGCGCTGCCTTTGAAAAAACGGCTTTCGTGCTCAGTCGGCGGGCGGGTGCGTGTGTCAGCCCCACGGTATGGAGGCTATTCCACGGATTCCGCGGGTCGGCTGGGATTTCAATTTTATGAATCTGCCGCCGGTTTGTCTGTCAGACAGGGGTCAAAACCATGCAAAAAAAACATGAGGTTATGCATAGGGTCCGGTGCCCTTCGCCCCCTTTGGACCTTGGGGGCTAGGTGCCCGCGCCGCTCCAGCGCTCAAAGCCCGCCTTGCGCAATGCGCAGGCCGGGCAGGTGCCACAGCCATAGCCCCAGGCATGCAGCGCATCGCGCACGCCGTGGTAGCAGGTGTGCGAGTCGTTCACGATCAGATCGACCAGCGCCTGCCCGCCCAGGGTCCGTGCCAGCTCCCAGGTGTCGGCCTTGTCCAGCCACATCAGCGGCGTATCGAACGTGAAGCGCTGGCCCATGCCCAGCGACACCGCCACCTGCAGCGCCTTCAGCGTGTCGTCGCGGCAGTCGGGGTAGCCCGAGAAGTCGGTTTCGCACATGCCGCCCACCAGCGTGTGCAGCCCCCGCCGGTAGCCTACGGCGGCGGCAAGCTGGAAGAACAGCAGGTTGCGTCCCGGCACAAAGGTGTTGGGCAGGCCGGCGGCGGTCATCTGGATCTCGGTGTCGCTGGTCAGCGCCGTGTCGCTGATGTGGCCCAGCACGGCCAGGTCGAGCATGTGGTCCTCGCCCAGGCGTGCATTCCACTGCGGAAACTGCGCGCGCAGCGACGCCAGCACTGTTTGCCGTGCCTGCAGCTCGATGTGGTGGCGCTGGCCGTAGTCAAAGCCGATGGTTTCCACGTGGGCGAAGTGTTCAAGCGCCCAGGCCAGGCAGGTGGTGGAGTCCTGGCCTCCAGAAAAAAGAACAAGGGCGTGTCCGGGTCGCATGGGGACTCCTGGTCGGAAGGGGAAAGGGGGAGGGCGGATAGAAAGGACAAAAAAAAGCCCCGCAGCGCGGGGCGTTTTGTTTGCCTTGCGGGCAGATCAGGCCATGAACACGGCGATGAAGGCCAGCAGGAAGATCAGGACGCCACCGACCACGGGGAGCACCATGGGCATCATGGGCACGATGTTTTCCACTGGGTCGTGCGATGCGGTCTGAGGGGCGTGCGAAGTGTTGTGGTCGGACATGGTGGGGCTCCAGATGCTGAAAACTTGCGCAATTCTAGCCGCCTGCGCGCCGAGGCGGCCAGCAGGGCATGGTGCTCACATCAGCGCGGCCTCCATGCCGGCCGCGCGCAGCCGCTCCAGCACCTCGTCCACATGGGCCTTGCTGCGGGTCTGCAGCACCAGTTCGATCTCCACGTTCTGCGCGGCCAGCATGGTGAAGGCGCGCTGGTGGTGCACCTCGCCGATGTTGGCGCCCGCGTCGGCCACGGTGGCGGTGATGCGTGCCAGCACCCCCGGCACATCGCGTGCGCTGACCTTGATGCGGGCCAGGCGCCCCGAGCGCACCATGCCCCGTTCGATGATGGCCGCCAGCAGCAGCGGGTCGATGTTGCCGCCGCACAGCACCAGGCCCACGCGCTTGCCCTTGAAGCGTTCGGGGTAGCGCACCAGCGCGGCCAGCCCAGCGGCGCCCGCGCCTTCGACCAGGGTTTTTTCAATCTCCAACAGCATCAGCACGGCCTGCTCGATATCGCCTTCGTCCACCAGCACCAGGTCATCCACCAGGCGCTTGACGATCTCTTGTGTGATCTTGCCCGGCGTGCCCACGGCAATGCCCTCGGCGATGGTGGAGGTGCCCTGCGGGTGGTGCGTGCCCTTCACCGCGTTGACCATGGCCGGGAAGCGTGTGGTCTGCACACCCACGATTTCGATGCCCGGCTTGATGGCCTTGGCGGCCGTGGCCACGCCCGAGATCAGCCCGCCGCCGCCCACGGCAATCACCAGCGTGTCCAGGTCGGGCACGGCCTGCAGCATCTCCAGGCCCAGCGTGCCCTGGCCCGCAGCCACGCCCTCGTCGTCATAGGGGTGGACAAAAGTCAGGCCCTGCGCGTCGGCCAGGGCATAGGCGTGGGCGCGGGCTTCTTCCAGCGTGTCGCCGTGCAGCACCACCTCGGCGCCAAAGCCACGGGTGCGCTCCACCTTCACGGCGGGCGTGAAGCGCGGCATCACGATCACCGCGCGCAGGCCCAGGCGCTGTGCGTGGTAGGCCACGCCCTGGGCATGGTTGCCCGCGCTCATCGCCACCACGCCCCGGGCGCGTTCGGCGTCCGACAGCAGCGTGAGCCGGTTGCAGGCGCCGCGTTCCTTGAACGAGGCGGTGAACTGCAGGTTCTCGAATTTGAGGAACACCTGCGCGCCCACGATCTGCGAGAGCGTCTTGGATTCGACACAGGGGGTGTCCAGCACCTGGCCTTGTAGGCGGGTGGCGGCGTCGCGGATGTCTTGGAGGGTCAGCATGGCGCCATTGTGGCGCACGCTGGTGGCGGGCTGCCACAGCGGTTGTACGGGGGGCGTGGCGCGGCGCCGGGGCTGCGGTGTCGTCAGTTTCTAAGACTAAAAACGGTTTCTCCGCGCGGTGGTATTACCTTTATTGCAATCAAAATTGCAGCATATTCTGCTTAAACAGTGCGGTGGCCGTGTGGCGGTCTCTGGCACGCGCCGAGTCAACCAACTGCCCGTGCACGCCTGTAATGGCTACCCCGCGCGCGCCACGCGCAGCACATCCGCCCCGTATGCCTCCAGCTTCTTCGCCCCCATGCCGCTGATGCCCTGCAGGTCGTCCAGCGTGCCGGGGTTGCGTTCGGCAATGGCGGCCAGCGTGGCGTCGTGGAAGATCACGTAGGCCGGCAGGTTGTGCTCGCGCGCCACCTCGGCGCGCCAGGACTTGAGGTTGATGAAGCGCACCTGTGCATCCGGGCCCAGGTTGGCGGCGGCGGCGGGTGGCGCGCTGCCCGTGCCCTTGCGGGTGCGCGCGCGTTTGGCGGGTGCGGCGGCGGTCGATTCGCGCAGCTGCACCGGCACCTCGCCCTTGAGCACGGCGCGCGAGCCTTCGGTGAGGCTCAGTGTGTCAAAGCTGTGGCCGCTCTCCAGCATCACCTTGTGCAGGCCCACGGCGCCTGTGGCCAGCAGCTGGCGCAGCACGCCGCGCAGCTGCGCTTCGGAATACTCCTTGCCCACGCCAAAGGTCGAGAGCTTGTCGTGCCCGAACTGCTGGACTTTCTCGGTGTCCTTGCCGCGCACGATGTCCATGATGTGGCCCGTGCCAAAGGTCAAGCCGCTGGCCACGTGCACGCGGTAGATGGTGGACAGCAGCTTGCGCGCGGCGTCCGTGCCATCCCACACAGCGGGCGGGTTCAGACAGTTGTCGCAATTGCCGCAGGGCGTGGACTGCTCGCCAAAGTAGGCCAGCAGGCGCACGCGGCGGCAGTCGGTGGCCTCGGCCAGGGCCAGAAGCGCGTCCAGCTTGCCGCGCAGCGCCTGCTTGAATTCTTCGCCCGCTGGGCTCTCGTCGATCATGCGGCGCTGGTTGACCACGTCGTTCAGGCCGTAGGCCATCCAGGCGTCGGCGTTCAGGCCGTCGCGGCCCGCGCGGCCGGTCTCCTGGTAGTAGCCCTCGATGTTCTTGGGCATGTCCACATGCGCCACAAAACGAACATCGGGCTTGTCGATGCCCATGCCGAAGGCGATGGTGGCCACCATCACGATGCCTTCCTCGCGCAGAAAGCGGTCCTGGTTCTTCTGGCGCACCTTGGTGTCCAGCCCCGCGTGGTAGGGCAGGGCGGTAAGGCCCGCATCGCACAGCGTGGCCGCCAGTTCTTCCACCCGCTTGCGCGACTGGCAGTACACCACGCCCGCCTCGCCCGCATGCTCGCGCTCGATGAAGCGCAGCAGCTGGGTGGTGGCGTCCTTCTTTTCTTCGATGCGGTAGCGGATGTTGGGCCGGTCGAAGCTGCTGATGAACAGCCGCGCGTCTTCCAGCTGCAGCCGCTCGACGATGTCCTCGCGCGTGAGCGCATCGGCTGTGGCCGTGAGCGCGATGCGCGGCACCTGCGGGTAGCGCTCGTGCAGCAGCGTGAGCGCGCGGTACTCGGGGCGGAAGTCGTGGCCCCACTGGCTCACGCAATGCGCCTCGTCAATCGCAAACAGACTCAGGTGGCCGCCGCTGTACAGGCTGTCCAGCAGGCCCAGAAAACGCGGTGTGTTCAGCCGCTCAGGGGCGGCGTACAGCAGCGTGATGTCGCCGGTCTGCAGGCGCAGCTCCACATCCTGCGTTTCTTCATAGCTGAGGGTGGAGTTGAGAAACGCTGCGCTGACCCCCGCCTCGTGCAGCGCGCCCACCTGGTCGTGCATCAGCGCAATCAGTGGCGAGATCACGATGCTCACCCCGCGCCCCTGCTGCTGGCGCACGATGGCGGGCACCTGGTAGCACAGGCTTTTGCCGCCCCCGGTGGGCATCAGCACCAGCGCGTCGCCGCCATTGCTCACATGCGTGACGATGTCCGCCTGCGCACCCCGGAAGGCCTTGTAACCGAAGACTTCGTGCAAAACGGCAGAGCAGGCCGACAGTGTCTCGCCTGGGGCAGAAATTTCGATCACATTCATCCCCGGTATTGTCCATGAGTGCGAATGCGGCCCAGGGTGCGCGCGGCATCATCGATGGCATCGGGCGTGAGGGCCGCAAAGCCCAGGCGCCAGCCCGCGATGGCCGGTTCCGTGTGGTACAGCGCGCTCAGGCTGGGGGTGGCAATGCCCAGGTCTGCGGCCTGGCGGGTATGGGCCTGCTCGCTCCCTTCGGGCAGGCGCACGGCCATTTGCAGGCCGCCCCGGCTGTCCAGGGGCGTGGCCCAGGGCAGGTGGCTGTGCAGCGCCTGCAGCAGGGCGTCGCGGCGGCTGCGGTAGAGCTGCCGCATCAGCCGCAGGTGGGCCGCAAAATGCCCCTGGTCCATGAAGTCCGCCGCCACCGCCTGCATGGGCTGCGAAGGGTGGCCGTCGTAAATGGTGCGCGCCGTCACCAGCGGTGCGACCAGCGCCTCGGGCAGCACCATGTAGGCCAGCCGCACCGACGGGAACAGCGATTTGGAAAACGTGCCGATGTAGATCACCTGGCCCGGGTCGTCCAGCCCCTGCAGCGCCGGGGTGGGCTGGTGGTCGTACAGGAACTCGCTGTCGTAGTCGTCCTCGATGAGCCAGGCCCCCGTGGCCCGCGCGTGGGCGATGAAGGCCAGCCGCCGCGCCAGCGACATGGCCTGGCCCGTGGGGAACTGGTGGGAGGGCGTGAGGTAGATCAGCCGGGGGGTGGGGCGTGCCGCGTCCAGCGTGGCGCCTTCGCCGTCCAGGGGCATGTCCACCAGGCGGGCGCCGCTGGCGCTGAAGGCCGTGCGGGCGCCAGCGTAGCCCGGGTCTTCCATCCAGACGGCGTCGCCGTCGTCGAGCAGCGTGGCCGACAGCAGCTGCAGCGCCTGCTGCGAACTTGTCAGCACCAGCACCTGCCCGGCGTGGCAACGCACCCCGCGCGATGGGCCCAGGTAGCGCGCAATCGCCTCGCGCAGCGCGGGCAGGCCCTGAGGGGCGCCATAAAACATCAGCTCCGCCGCATCTTGCCGCAGCCGCCGCTGCAGCAACTGGCGCCACAGGCTGGTGGGAAACGCCTGCAGGTCGGGGCTGCCCGCCACAAAGGCGCGTGGGCGATCCGGCTCATGGCAGCCCCCGGTGTCCACCATGCGCTGGCCCCGGGCCGACAGCCGCTGGTGCGCCCCCACAGCGTCCGCCGGGCGGAGCGCGCCGCTGGCCCCGCGCGGCGCGGCGGAACCCATGTCGATCGCCACAAAGCTGCCCTGGCCCACCTGGCGGCGCAGGTAGCCCTCGGTTTCCAGCTGGGCATAGGCCGCCTCTACCGTTACGCGCGACAGGCCCAGGTCTTGCGCGAGGTGGCGGCTCGACGGCAACCGCTCGCCCAGCGTCGCCTGGCCGCTGCGCACCGCCTCGCGCAGGGCGGCACACAGGCGCGCCCGCCGCCCGCCGGTGGCCTGGGTCTCCATCAGTGCGAGCAGAAGGCGGGGCTTGATGGTGGCCATGGAATTGGATTGGTCTTATTTGAGTGAAGAAATTGGACTTATTTATAAGGCCAAAACAGCCCACACTGGCATGGCATCTGCCGCACCACCCCAAGGAACCCCATGACCCATCCCGCCCCCACCTCCAGCGTTCTGGCCTTTCCCGCCCCCACCCCCGCGCAGTCGTGCGACTACATGGCCGCCAAGCTCAGCTTTCATGCCGATGCCTGGGATGTAGCCGAAGACCTGCGCAACGGCGTCGATGCCATCGTGGTGATCGACACCCGCTCGCCCGCGCACTACGAACAAGGCCATGTGCCTGGCGCCGTGAGTTTTCCCCACCGCACCATGGACGCGGACAGCACGGCCCACCTGGACCGCAGCAAGGTCTATGTGACCTATTGCGACGGCATCGGCTGCAACGGCTCGACCAAGGGCGCCTACAAGCTCGCGCGCCTGGGCTTCACGGTCAAGGAGATGCTGGGCGGCCTGGACTTCTGGATCCGCGACGGCCAGCCCGTGGCCACCGGGCCCGAGCGCGGCACCATGCCTGCCGCCCGGCCCGCCATCGAATGCGCATGCTGACCCCTCCCGTGCGCCGCCTGCCACCGGCGGGTTGGGTCTTGCGGCCCGCACTGGCCGCCGATGCCGGGGAGCTGGCCCGCCTGTGCGCAGCGCATGCTGCCTACGAGCAGATTCCCCATGGCGCCGACGGCCACGCCGAGCGGCTGGCGCAGGCGCTCGAAGCCGGGCGGCTGAATGCCTGGCTGGGTTATCTGCATGGGCATGCGGTGGGCTACGCCAGTGCCACCCTGGACTACGCCACCCTGACCGCGCGGCCCTTCTTGCACCTGGACTGTCTGTACCTCGACCCGACGGCGCGCGGCCTGGGGCTGGGCCCCGCGTTGCTGGATGCCGCCGTGTGCCGGGCGCGCGCCCTGGGCTGCGAGCACTTGCAGTGGCAAACCCCCGTGTGGAACGAAGGCGCGATCCGCTTCTACGACCGGCTGGGCGCCACACGGCTGGCCAAGCAGCGTTACACCCTGGCGTGTGCCGAATGGGCCGAAACCCCTTTGGGGCTTCGCTGCTGACCGAGTTTCTACAATCGGGGGATGAAAACGCCTGCCTACACGCGCGCCGCGCAACTCCCCGACATTCTTGCCCAACGCATCGTCATCCTCGACGGGGCCATGGGCACCATGATCCAGCGCTTCAAGCTGGGCGAGGCGCAGTACCGGGGCGAGGGCTACAGTGGCCCGGGCGCAGCAGGCGAGCGCTTCAAGGACTTTGCCTACGATGTGAAGGGCAACAACGAGCTGCTCTCGCTCACCCGGCCCGACGTGATCACCGACATCCACGAGCGCTACCTGGCTGCGGGTGCCGACCTCATAGAGACCAACACCTTTGGCGCGACGACCATCGCGCAGGAGGACTACCACATGGCCGACTTGGCGCGCGAGATGAACCTGCGCTCGGCCCAGCTGGCGCGCGCTGCCTGCGACAAGTATTCGACGCCCGACAAGCCCCGCTTTGTGGCCGGTGCCCTCGGCCCCACGCCCAAAACCGCCAGCATCAGCCCGGACGTGAACGACCCCGGCGCGCGCAACATCGACTTCGAGCAGCTGCGCGCCGCGTACTACGAGCAGACCGAGGCGCTGGTCGAAGGCGGCAGCGATGTGCTCTTGGTCGAAACCATCTTCGACACGCTGAACGCCAAGGCCGCGCTGTTCGCCATCGACGAGTATTTTGAGAACAGCGGCCAGCGCCTGCCCCTCATCATCAGCGGCACGGTCACCGACGCCTCGGGCCGCATCCTGAGCGGCCAGACCGTGACCGCCTTCTGGCACAGCGTGCGCCACTCGCGCCCGCTGGCCATCGGCCTGAACTGCGCCCTGGGCGCCACGCTGATGCGCCCGTACATCCAGGAGCTGAACCGGGTGGCCGAGGACACCTTCATCAGCTGCTACCCCAACGCCGGCCTGCCCAACCCCATGAGCGACACCGGCTTTGACGAAACGCCCGAGATCACCAGCCGCCTGGTGCACGAGTTCGCAGCCGAGGGGCTGGTCAACATCCTGGGCGGCTGCTGCGGTACCACGCCAGACCACATCGGCGCGATTGCCAAGGCGGTGGCCGATGTGCCCACGCGCAAGATGTTCTACCCGGCGGAAGCCTGAAAATTTGAACAAAATTGGCCGTTTGCGCGCGACCAGTAAGCGTTTATAGCTATTGAATATGTAGCAAACAGTGCGCCACTGCTCTGCGGTGGCGCATTGCCGGGTGCGTGACTCTGCGGCACCCTATGCCTTTTGCTGTTGACACCTTTTCGTCACCTTTGCCCGACCCGGCTTGTTCCCCATGCCCGCCACCGCCACTTTGCCCGACACCCCCGTGGATGACCCAGCCGCAGATGCTGCTGCCGCCGCCGAGAAAGCCGCCGCCCATGCCGCGCTCAAGCTCGAAAAGCGCCTGGTGCGCCAGGTGGCCCAGGCCATCACGGACTTTGGCCTCATCGAAGACGGCGACAAGGTCATGGTGTGCGTCTCGGGGGGCAAGGACAGCTACGGACTGCTTGACGTGTTGCACAAGCTGCAGCAACGCAACGGCCACAAGTTTGAGCTGATCGCCGTCAACCTCGACCAGAAGCAGCCCGGCTTTCCGGCCCATGTGCTGCCCGAGTATTTGACGAAAGTGGGCGTGCCCTTCCACATCGAAACGCAGGACACCTACAGCGTTGTCAAAGAGCACATCCCCGAAGGCAAAACGATGTGCAGCCTGTGCAGCCGCCTGCGCCGGGGCATTCTGTACCGCGTGGCCGATGAGCTGGGCTGCACCAAGATTGCGCTGGGCCATCACCGCGACGACATGCTGCAGACCTTCTTTTTGAACATGTTCTTCGGCGGCAAGCTCAAGGGCATGCCACCCAAGGTGCAGAGCGACCGGGGCGACCACCTCATCATCCGCCCGCTGGCCTACGTGGCCGAGGACGACCTCACCCGCTGGGCCGAGATCCGCAACTTCCCCATCATCCCCTGCACCCTGTGCGGCAGCCAGGAGAACCTGCAGCGCAAGCAGATCGGCCAGATGCTGCGCGACTGGCAACAGCTGTACCCCGGCCGCATCGAGAACATGGCCGTGGCGCTGCGCAACCTGGTGCCCTCGCACTTCATGGACCCGCGCCAGTTCGACTTCAAGGGCCTGGTGCCCAACGGCGTGCAGGACGCGGATGGCGACAAGGCGTTTGATGCCGAAGAATTTCCTGCGCAGGCCGTGGGCATGTTGGGCGGCTTGCCGCTGATGCCCCGTTGAACCCGACCCCCGACGATTTTTAGATTGGGCCACCCCATGACCATGCTCAAAGCCCCCGAACTCCTCTTGCCCGCAGGCTCGCTCGACAAGATGCGCGCTGCCTACGACTTTGGCGCCGACGCGGTGTACGCCGGCCAGCCGCGCTACTCCTTGCGCGCGCGCAACAACGAGTTCCGCCTGGAGCAGATCAAGCAAGGCATTGACGAGGCCCACGCACGCGGCAAGAAGTTCTTTGTGACCAGCAACCTGATTGCGCACAACGACAAGATCCGAACCTACCTGCGCGACATCGAGCCCGTGATCGACTGCAAGCCCGACGCCCTCATCATGGCCGACGCGGGCTTGATCATGATGGTCAAGGAAAAGTGGCCCGAGCAGGTGGTGCACCTCTCGGTGCAGGCCAACACCACCAACTGGGCGGCGGTGAAGTTCTGGCAAAAGATGGGGGTCGAACGCGTGATCCTCTCGCGCGAACTCAGCCTGGACGAGATCGAAAAAATCCGCCAGGAATGCCCTGACATGGAGCTGGAAGTGTTCGTGCACGGCGCGCTGTGCATTGCGTACTCGGGCCGCTGCCTGCTCAGCGGCTACTTCAACCACCGCGACCCCAACCAGGGCACCTGCACCAACGCCTGCCGCTGGAACTACGCCACCCACGACGCCGACATCGACCCCACCACGGGCGAAGCCATCGCGCAGAAGATGGAGGGCGACTTCAACTTCGAGGCCGCGCAGCAAAATGCCGAGCAGGCCTTTGCCTCCACCACCGGCAACGGCGAGCGCCATCCCAAGGCCGACAAGGTCTACCTGATCGAAGAAGCCGGCCGCCCTGGGCAGATGATGCCCATCATGGAAGACGAGCACGGCACCTACATCATGAACAGCAAGGACCTGCGCGCGGTGGAGCATGTGGCGCGCCTGGCGCAGATCGGCGTGGATTCGCTCAAGATCGAAGGCCGCACCAAGAGCCTGTACTACGTGGCCCGCACCGCCCAGGTGTACCGCCGCGCGATTGACGACGCCGTGGCGGGCCGCCCCTTCAACCCCGAGCTGCTGATTGAGCTGGAAGGCCTGTCGAACCGGGGCTACACCGGCGGCCTGCTGGAGCGGCGCCCGAGCAACGACTACCAGAACTACATCAACGGCCACTCGGCCACGCAGCGCAGCCAGTATGTGGGCGAGGTGCTGGGTGCTGAAGGCCAGGCCGATGTCGGCCTGGACGGCGATTGGGTGCTGGTGGAAACCAAGAACCACTTCGCCGTGGGCGACCTGATCGAGGTGGTGCACCCCAGCGGCAATACCCAAGTGCGCCTGCAACAAATGCGCAACGTGGAAGGCCACCCTGTGCAGGTCGCACAGGGCAGTCCCGTGCGCGTGTGGATTCCGCTGCCCGCGCGCTACAGCGGCGCGCTGCTGGCGCGGGTGGTGGAGGCCCAGGCGGGCGATGCGAAGGCAGAGCCTGCACTGACCGCGTGAGCCAACGCGCCGCGGCGCGCCTGGGTCAACCCCGCAGGGAGAGCACGTGCTCGATGAATGCGTGGCAAGAATGGGCCGGGTTGGCGAGCACATCCGTTTTGACCAGCACGCCAAGAGGCCCCACACCCTGGGGTCTCCACGATAGAACAGCCAGTTCCTTGCGTTGTACCAACGGCCGCAGAAGGCTTGCTGGTGCGCAAACGAGCATGTCGCTCTCGGTCAGCATGGCGTAGATGATTTCTGTCGAGCGGCTCGACACCCTGCACAGTTCGGGCACGCCGCCCAAATCGTCGAACAGGCTATCAACCTGTTGAGGGCCCAACCCTGTGAGCGGCGGTGCCAGCCAGCGTTGTGACAGCAGATCTGCGCCCGTGACGGATGTCTGTTGGGCCAGCGGGTGCCTGGGACGGCAGGCAACGACAAATTCATCCTGGAGCGCGGCATGAAACTCGAACCCCTGCGGCAGCGGGGTGGGTTCGCGGCAGATCGCCAGGTCCAGGGTTCCTTCCTGAATGCTTTCCAGCAGGTTGTCGATGGTGACTTCGTGGACATCGATGGCGGCGCTCGGGTGCAAGGCGCAGTAGGCCGGAATGGCGGCGGTCAGCAACCCATTGATGCCCGCCGCAATGCTGCCGATGCGGATCAGCGCGGACGCGGCGCCTTGCTGCATCAATGCTGCATTGCCAGCAGCTGCCTGTAGAGGCACCAGCGAAGCGCGCAGCAGCGGCAACACCACATCCCCCAGACTGGTCAATCGCATGCCCTTGGAGTGCCTCTCGAACAGGGGGCCGCCCAGAGAGCTTTCCAGCTCGACCAGCGCATGGGTCGCTGCGGGCTGGCTCAGGCCAATGGAAGAGGCCGCACGGTGCAGGCTTTGCAGGTCGGCAATCGCAATGGCCAGCTGCAGGTGCTTGAGACGCACGCGCCCCAGGATGCGGTTGAACAGGACCGAGGGCGTCAAGTCTGGCATGGGCTATTCAAAAAATGAATTCAATTGAAAAAGAAGCATTGGCCTTGCTGGGACCGTTGTGGAACGATTTCGGGGCCAGTAGGGTGCAAGCCCATGCTGGACTCATTCAACTAACGAATCTTATTCCCGCACCAGCCCGCCGCTGGCTGAGCGGGAGCTCAGGAGACAAAACCCCATGCCATCGCCTCAGCGCCGCCCTGCGCGCACGATCACCTTGCGCCCCACCCGCTTCCTGCTCGCCCCGGTCGTGGGCGCCATCCTGGCCATGGGCCAGGCGCAAGCCGCCGACACGCTGGACACAGCCTGCAAAACCACCGCCGAGTGCCAGGCGCAGGTCGCCAAGATCCAGGGCACGGTCAAGGGCGATGCCACCAGCGCCTTGTCCAAGTCGCAGGACACTTTCTACTGGTTTGGCCGCATCAACATGGCATCGACCGTGGTGAATGTGGAGCAAGGCATCATCCCCAAGGCCCAGGCCGGGCGCATCGCGCGCGGGGTTGAGTTGTCGATCACGCAAGCGAGCACTCCGGGTGGCAAGCGCCCCACCGATGTGCTGCAGGTCGAGAAGATCATCACCGACGCTGTGGGCCCCGAGGCCACGCTGATCCACACTGGGCGCAGCCGCCAGGACATCCACTCCACCTTGAACGCCGCGCAGTTGCGCCTGGAGATGCTGGACTTTGCCGATGCCCTTGACCAGGTGCGCGCACGGCTCATCACCATTGCGCAGGCGCACACCGCCACCTATGTGCCCGCCTACACCAACGGCGTGCAGGCCATGCCCATCAGCTACGGGCACTACCTGATGGCGTTTGCCGATTCGTTTGCGCGCGACTCGGCACGCATCCGCGAGGCCTACGCGCGCATCAACCTCAGCCCCATGGGCACGGCCGTGCTGGCCAACTCCAGCTGGAGCATCAACCGCGAGCGCCTGGCGCAACTGCTGGGGTTTGACGGGCTGATCGTCAACTCGCTGGATGCGGGGCAGATCAGCACCTACGACATTCCCATCGAGGCCACCTCCATCGCCAGTTCCACGGCCATCCGCGTGGGCGCCTTCATGCAGGATGTGCACACCCAGTACCACCAGACCCGGCCGTGGCTGCTGCTGGCCAGCGGCAAGACCTACACCAGCAGCGCCATGCCACAAAAGGCGAACCCGGGCATCATCCAGAACACCCGCGCCAAGGCCAGCGATGTGGTGGCGTCGGCCCAGGCATCGCTGTGGCGGGCCCATAACGTTACGCCCGGCATGATCGACTACAAGAACACATGGAGCCCTGCCAGCGCCAAGACCTTTGTGCAAGGCGTGGAGATGCTGCAGCAGTTTGCCGATGTGCTGGACTCGCTGCGCATTGACCCAGCACGCGCGCTGGACGAACTCGAATCCGAATGGACCACCTCGATGGAACTGGCCGAAACCCTGCAGCGCACCCATGCCATTCCGTTCCGGGTGGGCCACCACTTTGCGTCGGATGTGGTGGTGTATGCCAAGGAGCGGAACATCCGGCCGAAGGATTTTCCGTATGCCGAGGCCGTGCGCATCTACCGCGAAGCGGGCAAGAAATACGACCTCAAGGACCAGCGCTTGCCACTGGGTGAAAAGGAATTCCGCCGGGCGTTGTCGCCCGCAGAGATGGTGGCGACCCGCACCGGAACAGGCGGACCGCAGCCCCAGGAAGTCACGCGCATGGCGGCCGCTGCGAAGGACACGCTGGCCAAAGATCGCGTGTGGTCGGGCGAAGCACGGCAGCGCTTGCTGGCCGCAGAGGCTGCGTTGAATGCGGCGTTTCAGGGTGTGAAGACGTTGCCTTGAAGACAGGTTGAACGGGGGCGCCTGGCGGCTCATGGCTCCGCTTTTTGGGAATGGACATCTGGGCAAAATTGGGCTGTTGCGCTCTTTTCCATTGGGCTTGTAGCTATGTATTTGGTAGTGATTGATGGCGACTGATCCCTTTGTGCCCATGAGGGTCAAAGGCTTGGCGTATCGCAAAGGACGGGAAGGCCACGCGCCAAGATGCGCTGTTCGCGCTGCGTGAATCGCGACAGAATCCCAGCATTCATTCCACTGGATGCTGGGCATGGCCTTCCCCATCGACTCTTCCCGCAGCGTGCTACCGCCCGTGTCCCGTTTTCTCTCTGGGGCAGCCTTGCAACGGCAGTCTGCGTTTTGGAGTTTCCAAAGACAGACATCCATTGCCGCGCCCGCTCCGCTGCCAGCGGGCAACCCTTTCACGCCGCAGGTTCGTCTGCAATGGGCGACCCGCCCTGACTTGCCCCAGGGCGTTGCCAGCCACGGCCGCATGGCAAGCATGAGGGCCTGGCCCCGCGCCCTGTGCATCGTGGCCGCTCTTGCTGCCTTGGGCCCTGGCGCCTGGGCGCAAGGGCCTGCAGCTGCTTCGTCGCCGCAACTGGCCCCCGCCAAACTGCGCTACGTGCAGGGCGCGTGGGTCAACCTGAGCGAGTCGGCCCAGTCGCAGGCGCGCGTTGTGGCCCAGGTGCCCGCCAACACCGTGCTGCAACAGCTCACCGAGCGCGACGGCTGGTGCGCCGTGCTCTATGCGGGCGATGCGCGCCTGGGCCCGCCTTTGCCTGAGCCCCTGCAAGCCCACGTGGCCTGCAACCTGCTGGCCGACCAGCCCCTTACCCTGGCCCAGGCGGGCAAGGACGCGGCCCGCGCCTTCTGGGTCGCGCCGTCGGCCAACCGCATGCGGGCCTATGGCAACGCCTTGCCGCGCCCGCCCGAGCTGCAACTGGCGGCATTGATCAAGAGCCACCCGCCCGAGATGCCTGTGCAGTACCCCCTCCGAGCCGAGTGGGAGGCCGCCAAAAAACTCATGCGTGCCGGTGTGCCACTGCGGCCTGAACAAGAAATCGACCGGGGCCGTCCCGTCAACCCGCTGGACAATGTGAAACTGGCCACCAGTGCCCGAGACAACATCCCCGCAGTGGCCCCATTGGCCAGCAAACCGGTGTTGCCTGCCCTATCGCCGTCGTACTTTCGCAACCACGCCAGCGTGGCCCTGCTGCATGAGACCGGTGCCGATGGCCTGACCGCCGTGGCAGGCGCCCGCATCAGCGTCATCCCCACCAAAGTGCCCTACGGCAGCTTCAACCGGCACAACGGACCGGAGATCGAGTTCGTGACCGGCTTTTGGGATGTGGGGGAGGCCAACCTTGCCTTTGCCCCGGCGCTCACGCTGTATGCCATCACGCACCAGGGCCTGGTGGGCGCCCGCACCTTGGGCCTGCGGTACTGGGACATCAGCAATGCCGACCACTATTGCGGCGGCCACTACCCGGGCAAGGGCTTTGACGACCCGCGCAACGACGAGACCACCGCCGTGCGCGGCTATGCCAAGGTGTCAGAGTCGGCCGAAGTGCTGGTGCGCCTGGTGCTGCCCGGCAAGCTGCCGCCCGATGCGGTGAAGGTGAAGACCCAGCGCTATGCCACCAGCTGGATGATCCCCGCCGAGCCACCTGAGCGGCCCAAGCCCCAACGCAAGGCGTCTGCGGTGCTGGTGCATGAAATCGATCTGGACCGCGACGGCGTGGCGGACATCCTGCGCATCGATACGCCCTCGCCAGGGGGCATGAGCTTTGAGCCCATCTTTGAATGGCGCTGGTACCTCAATATCAACGGCCAGTGGTTTCCGGCGGGGCATTGGGTGGACCAGGAGTGCACTTGATTGGCCCGGTGATGCCCCCGTGAGACGGCCCGTTGTGGCCGCCTGCCGCGCTGCCAACGGCCTGCCAAGCCATTCTCCCGGGTGGTTTTGGGTAGCATGGTTTCCGAGATCGCCACGCGCTTTGCTCTGCAGCGGGCCCGTGCCACCTGCGGCGCCTGGTGTGCACGCTGCCAGCGCCTGGCACGCAATCCCGTCTCCACGAAAGGCCATCCCATGTCCGCTGAATCCCATCCCGTCTGCGTGCGGGAACTGCGCCAGGTCCTGCTGTGGCCCCTTCGCCTGATGCCGGTGCGGGGCTCCGAGGGGCGACACGCCAAGCCCTGGGAGGTGCTGGCGGACATGGGCGAGGCCTCGCCCTGGCGCGAGGTGGTGGATGAATTCACAGGCGACAGCCAGCGCTTTCACGAACGCCACTACAACGAGTTCGTGACCTTCTTGCCCTATGTGCAGCGCTTTCTGTACGGCGAGGGCCGCAGCCAGAAAGGCGGCAGCGCCACGGGCTCGCCCATGCGTGTGTTCCGGCGCAGCGATGTGAGCGCCGTGCGGGCGGTGCTGCACCCCGGCGCGGCGCCGATCACGCTCGACATCGTGCATGTGGACCTGTACTTTTTTCTCGACCTGGATCTGGTGCTGCTCAATGTCGAGGTCAGTGCCCGCGACCTGGCGCTGCCCCAGGCGCAGGAGCTGCTGTACCGCTTTGGCCGTGGCTACCCGGCCAGCTGGGACGCGGACGGCCATGCCCAGCATTGCCTGTTCAGCGCCGAATGGCTGGACGCCGCCGGGCAGGTGCTGGCCCAGTCCGACGCCAACCAGCGTGACCTTTTCATGGCCCATGTCAGCAGCCACCGCGCCCCGCGCATTGCTGCCCACTGGGCCTGGCTGCTGGAGCCGCTGGTGAGTGACCACTCGGAGCGCAGCGGCCCCCTGCGCTACCGGCAGATCGAGTACTACCGCATGCCACAGCTGGCGTTTCTGGCGCTGGACGACCCGCGCGCCTTGAGCCGCAGCGACTTTGTGCGTCTCGGGCTGGTGACCGGGGCGGCCCGGCCGGGCGACGACGCCTGCCTGCCGTATGCCGAAGAACACCTGGCCGACTTTGAAAAGCGGTTCTGCTACGACCGGTTCTGGAGCAGTAGCGGCGCTGCCCCCTACACGCGCTATTTGTGCAGTGGCCATTCGCTGCTGGTGCTGGGTGATGCCAACAGCCCGTTTTATGTCTGCCGCGACCGGGGGGTGCTGGCGCAGTTCCGACACCAGCATTTTTTGCTGTTCCTGATTGCGCATTTCCAGAAGGCGGCGCTGCTGATGTTCTCGGACCGGCTGGCCGAGGCGCTGAAGAACCTGGACATTGCCGACGCCGCCAGCGTGCGCCGCTTCAAGCGCACCATCCGCGACAGCTTTGCCAGTTTCTTGCGCTTCACGCACCGGTACTGGTTCCACGAGGTCTCCGAGCAGGCCCAGGTGCGCGCCCTGTTTCGCCTGTGCGCCAACCACCTCGGGCTGGACCCGCTGTACACCGAGGTCAAGGAACGCATCGGCGAAATGAACCAGTACCTGGACGCCGACAGCCTGCGCCGCCAGGCCAACACCGTGGTGAGGCTGACGGTGGTGACCATTTTTGGCCTGATCGGCACCGTGACCACAGGTTTCCTGGGCATGAACCTGCTGGCCGAGGCCGATGCGCCCGTGGGGAAGAAGCTGGGGATTTTTGCGGTGGTGTTTGTGCTGACCACCTCGCTGACGGTGTACACCATGGTCAAGTCCAAGCGCTTGTCGGACTTTCTGGACGTGCTCTCGGACGAACGCGCCAGTGCCTGGCAGAAGGTCAAGGCGCTGGGGCTGGTGTGGCGGCGCACGGGGGAGTGATGCGGCGCGCGCCCGGCCGCTGCATGCGACGGCCGTCGGCCCTTATCGCCCGCCCGGCTGCCGCAGCAGCGCCGCCAGCACCAGGGCCTCGGCCACCACCTCCAGCGCTTCTTCGAGTGTGGCGAGCAGCGCGGGCAACTCCGGCAGCCACGGCAGGTGGGGCTGCACTCCGGGCCACTGGTCCACGGCAATCGCCACCAGGCCCACGGCAAACCCGGCCCACAGCAGGCAGCGGGTGCTGCGGTGGCTCAATGCGCGGTGCAGCCAAGCCAGCGTTCCAAACCCCACCACGGCCACAGCCAGCAAGGGCGCTTCGCGCACAGCGCTCCAGCGGCAGGCATCGGTCCATTCGTGGCAGCGGAACTTCCACAGCTCATGCAGCATGAACTGCTCGTCCAGCGCCAGCACAAAAAACGAGAGCGCCAGCCAGGCGCCCAGCCACCGGGGCAGGGCGCGGTCGCCCACCATCCGCAAGGCAGTGATGCTGAGCGCGAGCAGCAGCGCCCCCGACAACCACGCGGCCGGGGAGTGGTCGGAGCGGAAGGCACGTTCCCAGTTCGGTGCCAGCAACCAGGCCCCCAGCAGCAAGAAGCCCACCACCGCACACAGCAGGACCGGGGCCACCCCCCGGTGCGGCGGGGGTGGGGCGCCCAGCAAGGGCGCAGAAGTGGAGCGGAGCGAGGGCATGGTGGGCGTGCGACCGGCGGGCGGAGCTTCTGGGCCCCAGATTCTGAGTCAAAAATGGCCTTTGCGCGCGATAGGCATGCCTTATAAGCTATTAAAAATATAGCGAATGAGTCCCGGGTACCGGGGCTGTTCATACCGGGGGAATGGCTCCAGAATCCGGCATCTCCCTGCTCGTCTGGTATGGCCCTTCCCATCGACCCTTCCCGCAGCGCGCTGCCCCCCGTGGCCCAGTTTCTGGCCGAGGCGGCGCTGCAGCGGCAGACGGCGCTGCTGGGGCTGGACAAAAAGCCCGGCGTGGCCCCTGCGCCGCTGCCACCGGCCGATGCCAGCGCCCCGCCGCCCACGGCCACATCGCCCAGCCCAGCCGCCGGGCCGCTGCCTGCACCCGCCGACAAGGCCAGCATCTCGCTCCAGGCGCGTGAGCAGCTGGGCGCCGGTTTTGAGCCCCGGCGCGAAGGGGCGGGCCCGGGGGCCGGTGCCGTGGGTGCCGCGCCGGGCGCGCGGGCGGGTTCGGCTCCGCGCGGGCCTGTATCACCCCCGCCACTGCCTGTGGGAGCACCCGCAACGGCAGCGGGTGCCGCAGCCGCTGTGCGGGGTGCGGACTGGCCCACCACCGGGCTTGGTGCGCCCCAGATGGGCATGGTGCGTGCGCTGGTGGAGCAGCTCACGGCAGGCAGTGGCTCCCCCCAGCGGGTGGTGGCCGCCCAGCCCTGGCCTGTGGGGCTGGCGCAGGCGCTGGAGTGGGGTGCGCTGGATGCCGACGCCCCGCCGCTGCAGACCTGGCTGGTGCGCCAGGGTGCGGTGCTGACGCCCGAGGGCCCCCGCAGTTTTGCGCTGACCCTGCGTGTGCCGGTGCCCTGGATCGCGGCGCAGCAGCCCGCGCCTGCCGCTGCGCAGGGGGCAGCGGGCCCGTCGGGGGCCCTACCGCTGCAGGCGCCGTTTGCAGGCCCCGCGCAGGCGCTGCAGTCGGGGGTGCTGGCGCTGGTGCTGCAGGGGGCCGATGCGGCGGCGCCGCGCACCAGTGCGCTGCTGGTGCTGGACTTTCAGCCGCAGCTCGCAGCCACCGTGTATGGCCGCGACATGCTGCAGCAAGCCACCGGCCGCCTGGACCCCTGGACACAGATGGCCGTGCTGCAGGCCAGCGGACAGGTGCCCCGCGAGGAGGACCGGGCGCGCAACGGCGCATCGGGTCTGTGCGAAACGGTGGGCTGCCCCTATGCCGCGCGGGCGGCCTGTGTGCAGCCGTTTTGCCTGGCGATGCGGGGTGTGCTGCCGCCCGAGCCGGTGGGGCCGGTGCCTGGTGCTTGATGGGCAGGGGGCCACAGGCAGGCTTTTGCACCCGGTTTTTCGCACGGCCATTTGCAGCCAGCGGCCTGTATGGGTTCCAATCCGGCAACGCTTCGTGTCTTGTGAATCGAACGGAGAATCGGATCCATGCGTGCGCTTCCCCTCTCCCCGTCCAACCCTTCCTTCCCCATCGATTTTGTGCCGCTGGGTGGCACGCCCCGCGACTGCGAGGACTGCGGTGCGGCCGTAGGGTTGGGGTTTCAGTTTGACTACGCCTACCAGCCCATCGTGGACGTGGAGTGCCGCACAGTCTTTGCACACGAAGCCCTGGTGCGGGGGCCCAACGGCGAGGGGGCAACCTCTGTGCTGTCGCAGGTCAACGACCTCAACCGCTACCGTTTCGACCAGGCCTGCCGGGTCAAGGCCATCAAGGGTGCGGCCGCGCTGGGGCTGACGCAGCCAGTGTCGATCAACTTCCTGCCCAATGCGATCTACAAGCCCGAGGTGTGCATCCGCACCACGCTGGAAGCAGCCCGGGCGCATGGCTTTCCGCTTTCGCAGATCATCTTTGAGGTGACCGAGGGCGAGCGCATCGAGGACGGCCCCTGGTTCGCCCAGATCCTGCGCGAATACAAACGCTGCGGGTTCCAGACTGCCATCGACGACTTTGGCGCGGGTTTTGCGGGCATGAAGCTGCTGTCGGACTTCCAGCCCGACATCATCAAGATCGACATGGACCTGATCCGCAACGTGGACACCAACCGCGCCCGCCAGGCCATCGTGCGCAATTTGGTGCGGCTGTGCGAGGAGATGGGCATCCAGGTCGTCGCCGAAGGCATCGAGACACCTGCAGAGCGCGACTTTCTGGTGGATGTGGGCATCCGCCTGATGCAGGGCTACCTGTTTGCCAGGCCCGCATTTCGCTCGGTGGCGGCGGTGGATGCCGCAGCGCTCGACCTCCGGCCCCGCTGAGCGTTTGCGAACAGGCCCTGAGAGCGGCTGACAAAACTCAGCGAAGCGATTCTGGCTAGGCGCTGCGTCGCAGGCAGTACGAGCAGTACGGCAAGACGTGGCAACGACGCCAGAAGAGTTTTGTTAGCCGCTCTACGCCGCCACCACGCGGTTGCGTCCAGACCTCTTGGCGGTGTACAGCGCTGCATCGGCGCGGGCGAGAAAGCGGCTGGCACTTTCCGCCTCCTGCAAGGTGGCCGCACCAATGCTGATGGTGGTGGGCTGGCTCAGCCAGCTTGCCTGGGCCACAGCGGCGCGCATGCGCTGGGCGACCTCGTGTGCGCCCTGTGCGCCGGTGTGGGGCAGGATCACGGCAAATTCTTCACCGCCCACCCGCGCCACGATGTCGATGATCCGGACGCAGCCGCCCAGCACCTGGGCGATGGACCGCAGCACCTTGTCCCCGGCGTCGTGGCCGAAGCTGTCATTGATCTGCTTGAAATGGTCCACGTCCAGCACCAGCAGGCTCAGGGGCGAGCGCGTGCGCTCTACGGCGGCTATCTCTTGCCCGAGGCTGTCGTCAAAGGCACGCCGGTTGCGCAAGCCGGTGAGCGGGTCGGTCCGGGCCAGCTCGTGGAGGGCCAGGTTCAGCTCATCCACCTTGCGCAGCTGTTGCACCAGCTGCTGGTTGAGCGCCTCGGCGTCGTGCAGTGCCCGGCGCAGCCGGATCTCGCGCATGGCGGAGTGGGCCAGCTCCTGCAAAATTTCGATGTCCTGCGTCGTCCACCGCTTGGCCTTGAAATCCACCGCGCAAAAACTGCCTAGCACCTGCCCCGCCTCGGTGGTCAGGGGAATGCCCGCATAGGCCCGCACCCCCAGGGACGCCACGGTGGGCACGTCGCGGAACACTGGCAGCTGTGTGGCGTCTTCCAGCACCAGGGGCCCCTCCGACACCAGGGAATAGTGGCAGAAGGTTCGTCCCGTGAGCTGCCGCAGGGTGTTCAAAGGCCCGTCCAGGCCGAAGGTGCTTTTGTAGAAGTCACGGTGCGCGTCCAGCAGCGACACAAAGGCGACGGGCGCTCCGGTGATCTTGGATGCCAGCCGGGTCAGCCGGTCAAAGCTCTCTTCCGCAATGCTGTCGAGCAAACCGGTGTCATGCACCGCTGCCAGCCGCTGGGGATCGGTGAGCGCCGCCTGGATGCGGGCATTGTCAGCGGGCAAGGGAGGATGCCATTCCTTCATGGGTGTGGTGTGGGGAACGGGGGTTGAGCTGGCCGAAGGTACACGATCCGTCCCGGCGGCGGGGCCCGCTCGTGCAAAGACCCTCCATGTCGGCTCTGCGCCGGGCGCGCCTGCGCCGAAGGGGCTTTCGCCCGACGGCCAACTGCAGCAGGCCGACGCTGACACACTTGGCGTTTTGGAGACACCCATGCTGATTCAACTGATTTACGCGAGCCGGTCCTCGCGTGTGCTGGGGCCCGCAGACGTCAAAGACATCCTGGGGGCATCGCAGCGCAACAACACCCGCGCTGGCATCACGGGCGCGCTGTGCCTGCACAACGGCATCTTCTTGCAGCTGCTGGAGGGTGACCGTGCTGCGGTCAACGTGCTGTACCACCGCCTGCTCAAGGACAGCCGCCACCGCGACACGGCCGTGCTGGATCTGAGCGAGATTCCCTACCGGCGTTTCACGGGCTGGTCGATGGGCCTGATTGCGTCGGTTGAATCCAACCGCCAGCTGTTTCTGAAGTACTCGGGGACGGCGGACTTTGACCCCTACAACATGTCGGCCGCCACCTTGCGCAGCTTTTTCGACGAAGTTCTGCAGAACGTTCGCTGGCTGGAATGAACGGGCGGCCTGCAGGGGTCAGCGCATGCCGGTGTGGCCCCGAATCTCTGCGTGGCGCGACCGTGTGATCGGATACGCCAGCAGCAGCGGAATCGCCAGCACCAGGCACAGCCCGGGCAACACGCCCGTCATCAGAGTGATGCCCTGCAGCGCATCGGCCGACTGCGCCACGTTGGGCACATAGCCCGTCATGTCCAGCATGCCCGCCACGAGCACCGTGGCGAGTGTGCGCGCCAGCTTGTCCATCAGGCCGTAGAGCCCGTAGTACATGCCCGTCTGGCGCTCGCCGGCCTGCATGTGGCCGTGGTCGATGGTGTCGGGCACCATGGCAAATGGCACGATCCAGTGCGCGCCCATGCCGATGCCCACCACCACCAGGATCGCCGTCATCAGGCGCTGATCGCCAGGTTGGACCCAGTACAGCGCCAGCAGCCCGGCCGCGCACAACACCAGCCCGAGGATGTAAGCCCGGTTCTTCTCCCAGCGGTCCACCACCACCTTCCATACGAACAGCGACAGCCCCACCACGCCCAGCAAGGTGCCCATGTAGCGGGGCAGGTCGCCCTTGTCGCCCTGCAGCTGGTAGATCACGAAGTAGGCCAGCGAGGCCTGCACCAGCGTGAAGCCCAGGCGCACCAGGGTGGCGGCGCTCATCAGCAGCAGAAAGGGGCGGTTGTGCAGCGTGGTGGCCAGCGTGGCGCGCACGCTGCTCCAGAGGGGTGGTGCATGGGCCTCGGCGGCCGGTGGGGCACTGGCTGCGGGCTCGCGCACGCGCCAGGCCACCACGGCCACGGCCACGCCCGCCACCAGCCCAAACACGGCGCCCGCCAGCGCGTAGCCCGTGCGTGCATCGGGCGCGGCCCGCACCAGCACGGGCATGAGCACGCTGCCCGCAAAAAAGCCCAGCAGTGCGCCCATGGACGCAAAGGCCGTGAGGCTGGTGCGCTCGTCATAGTCCTGCGTCATGTTCGCGGCCATGGCCTGGTAGGGCAGCTGCACCAGGGTCATCATCGTGTCGAACACGGTGTAGGTGATGGCGATCCACAGGAAGGCGGCCACGTGCGAGAGGCCCGGCGGCACCATCCACACGGCGGCCGCCGCCAGCCCCAGCGGGATGGCGCCATAGATCAGGTACACCCGGTGGCGGCCGTGGCGCGAGCGGGTGCGGTCGGTCATCCAGCCAAACAGCGGGTCGTTGATGGTGTCCCACACCTTGCCCACCAGCAGCGCGGCGCCTGCCACGGCGGGTGGCACCAGGGCCACGTCGGTGTAGAAGATCATGAGCAGAAAACTCATGGCGGCAATCAGCATCTGCAGGCCGACATTGCCCACGGCGTAGCCGAGTTTGGTGCCCAGGCTCAGGCGGGTCGCGGAGGGGCTCATGGGTGCGCGGTTGCGGGTTGGCCGGTGATGTGGTCAGCAGCACCCAGTGATGGGGTCTGGGAAGCGTGGGTGCGGGGCGGTGCGGCCTCCAGCATCAGGCGCACTTCGCGGCGCAGCATCTTGTTGAGGAAGCTGCGCGGGATCTCGGGCACCACACGCACATCGTCGGGCTGCATCTCGGCGGGCAGGTGCTGCACCAGGAACTCGGCCAGGTCGTGTTCGAGCGGCTGCGTGCTGCGGTCGGTGCGCCAGCTTTGCCGCAGGCTCACCACCAGCACGGCGGCGCTGCCGTGCTGCACCAGACAGGCTTCCTTCACGGCGGGGTGGCAATGCGCCACTTCCTCGATCTCGCGCGGGTTCAGGGCGTGGCCGTTGCGCACCACGCGGTCGGCGCTGCGGCCCAGCACGTGCAGGTAGCCTGCAGTGTCGAAATAGCCCACGTCGCCCATCACCACCCAGCCGTCGCGCAGGGTTTCGCTGGTCTTCTCGGGGTCGAGCCAGTAGCCCTCGAACCGCACGGGCGTCATCACGGTGATCAGGCCCATCTGGCCCTGGGGCAGCGGCACAAACTGATCGTCGCGGATGACCACATCTACCCCCGGCATCACGCGGCCCACGGTGGAGAGGATGTCGTTGCCTAGCGGTTGGCCCTGCGCGTCCACATGCTCGTGGGGCAGCAGCCAGGTGATGGGGGGCAGGGCCTCCAGGCAGCCGTAGCCCTGCTGGAAGATGGGCCCGAAGCGGCGGATGGCCTCGGCGATCTTGGGCGCGGGCATCATCTCCGAGCCATAGGGCACGTGGGTCAGGGACGACAGGTCGTACTGGTCCAGCGTGGGCTCGTCCAGCAGGTCGATGATGGCCGAGGGCGAGAGGAACGCGCGCGACACGCGGTGCTTCTGGATCAGCCCGGCCAGTGTGGTGGCGCGAAAGTCCTCGGGCATCATGAGCGCCGCACCCGCCAGCAACGTGGGCAGCACCAGGCCCGAGCCCGGGCCGGTGAGCGGCAGGCCCAGCATGTTCACGTCCGGCCCGTTCGCTGGCGGCTTGAAGTCGATGGCGCGGGAGATCAGGCGCACGCTGTCCAGGTACTTGCGGTTGCTGTAGCCGATGGACTTGGGCAGGCCGGTGGTGCCCGAGGTCATGTGCAGTGCAAACACATCGTCCTCGTGCACGTCGGCCGTGCCCGCTGCCGGGGCGTGTTGCGCCAGGGCCTTTTCGTACTCATCCCCCAGCGCCAGCATGCGCAGGCCGGGCAGTTGCTCGCGCACGGCCTGCAGGATGGGCGCGCTCAGCAGCGGGTCGTGGATGAACACCGTGGGCTTGACGCGGCCCATCGTGGTCAGCGCCGCATCGGCCGGCAGGTGCTTGTGAAAGCTCGCAAAGATGGTGCCGTTCTCGAACGTGGCCAGCCGGGTTTCGTACTGCTCACCGGTTTCGGGCAGCCAGGTGAAGACCACGTCCCCTTTTTTAACGCCCTGGGCCTGCATCCAGGCCTGCAGGCGGTACACGCGGTCTTGCAACTGCGCGTAGGTGAGGGTGCCGCGCCGGTCGATGAGCGCGGGCTTGTGGGCATGGCGGCGGTAGGCCAGGCGCGCTACCGAACGTGCGGTGCGCAGGCGGTTGAGAAGAAAACGCGCCACCAGGCTGCGCAGGGATGGAAAAGCCATCGGAGTCTCCCGGGAGAGGGCTTGTAGAAGCGAAGTCCAGGAAGTTTTTCACGCCGTCGCGTGTCAAGACATGACCATTTGTATGTGTACGTATCTTTGTGTTTCGGATTCGCCTGCGCGGTCGTTTTGGCTCCCCGAACGGCGGGCACGCACCGGGGCCCGCGTCGCCGCAGCACAACAAATCGCGGTTCGGCCACCGGATGCCTGGCGATGTACCGGCCAGAAAAAACCGCCAGGGCTGGATCGCAGCGGCTGGCGGTGGTGTGACGGCCTGCCCCGGGTCGGGGCGTGCCGAAGGTGTGGGCGATGGCTTATGGGTACAGGCCGCGCATTTCGCGGGCGTGCAGGATGCGCTGGCAGGCCACGATGAAGGTGGCAGTGCGCAGGCTCACCTTGTGCTCTTGCGCCACCTGCCAGATGCCCGCAAAGGCCTCTTGCATGATGCGCACCAGGCGGGCGTTGATTTCGTCCTCGCTCCAGAAGAAGCTGGAGAAGTCCTGCACCCACTCAAAGTAGCTCACCGTCACGCCGCCGGCGTTGGCGATCACGTCGGGCAGCACCAGCACGCCCTTCTCTGTCAGGATGTCGTCGGCCTCGGTGGTCGTAGGGCCGTTGGCGCCTTCGATCACGAGCTTGGCCTTGATCTGGTTCGCGTTGTCCTTGGTGATCTGGCCTTCCAGAGCGGCAGGGATCAGGATCTCGCAATCCACGCCCCAGAACTCTTCGGCCTTCATCACGTCGGCGCCAGCAAAGCCGCCCACGCCGCCACGGGCCTTCACATGCGCCAGCAGCGCGGGCACATCCATGCCCTTGCTGTTGAAGATGGTGCCGGTGTGGTCCTGCACAGCCACCACCTTGGCACCCGCTTCGGCAAACAGCTTGGCGGCAATGCCCCCCACGTTGCCAAAGCCCTGCACGGCCACGCGGGCACCGTCCAGCGCCAGGCCGGTCAGCTTGGCGGCTTCCACGCCCACGGTGAACACGCCCCGGCCAGTGGCTTCGACGCGGCCCAGCGAGCCGCCCAGGTCCACGGGCTTGCCGGTGACCACGCCGGTGGCGGTGGCGCCCACGTTCATCGAGTACGTGTCCATCATCCAGGCCATGACCTGGCCGTTGGTGTTCACGTCGGGCGCGGGGATGTCCTTGGACGGGCCGATCAGCAGGCCGATTTCGCTGGTGTAGCGGCGCGTCAGGCGCTCCAGTTCACCCATCGACAGCTTCTTGGGGTCCACGCGGATACCGCCCTTGGCGCCGCCGTAGGGCACGTTCACCGCCGCGTTCTTCACCGACATCCAGGCCGACAAGGCCATCACTTCCGACAGCGTCACGTCCTGGTGAAAACGCACGCCACCCTTGCCGGGACCCCGGCTCAGGTTGTGCTGCACGCGGTAGCCTTCGTAGTGGGCGATGGTGCCGTTGTCCAGCTCGATCGGCACGTCCACGATCAGGATGCGCTTGGGGCGCTTGAGCGTTTCCACCCAACGCGCCAGGCTGCCCAGGTAAGGGGTGACGCGGTCCACCTGCTGCAGGTAGTTGCCCCAGGGGCCGAGGTGGTCGGCCTGCAGGTACGAGGGCAGGGAGTGGGTGGTGCTGGCAGCGCCAGTGGGTGAAGACATGGTGAATTCCTTGTGGGATCAGTTCAAGCCGCGAAGCTTATGCCTGCGGTTGCACGCTGTCTAAGGCCGGAGTGTTTGACTGCTATGCAAATAATGCATAACCAGCGGAAAGCGCCCATTCATGCGGCACTGCAGCAAAAAATGGGGCCCCGGAGTGCGCCGGAATGCGCATGGCCTGCCCCCGCGCAGGGGCCGCTCGGGCCCTGCTTGGCAGGCCTATTCGACGGTGAAATGCGCCAGCGCCGGGTCGCCCGCCGGGTAGCGCAGGTCTAGGCCTTGCAGCACGGCGCGCAGCACCGTGGCAATCATCAGGTTGCGGTGCGTCTTGGAATTGGCGGGCACGATGGTCCAGGGCGCCCAGGGGGTGTGGGTGGCGGCCAGCAGCGTGTTGTAGGCGCGGCGGTAGTCGGCCCACCGCTTGCGCGCGTCGATGTCGCCCATGCTGAACTTCCAGTGCTTGGCCGGGTCGTCCAGCCGCACCTGCAGGCGCTCGCGCTGCTCGTCCTTGCCGATGTGCAGCAGAAACTTCAGCACGATGGTGCCCGTCTCGCTCAGCATGCGCTCAAAGTCGTTGATGTGCGCCAGCCGCTGCTGGTGCTGCTCGGGCGTGATCCGGCCATTGACCACGGGCACCAGCACGTCCTCGTAGTGGCTGCGGTTGAACACCGCGATGTCGCCCGCCTGCGGCACCTGCTGGTGGATGCGCCAGAGGTAGTCGTGGGCGCGCTCGGTTTCGGTGGGCGCCTTCCAGCCCACGGCGTGTACGCCCAGCGCGCTCATGCGCCCGAACACGCCCCGGATCGTGCCGTCCTTGCCCGAGGTGTCGGTGCCCTGCAGCACCACCAGCAGTTTGTAGCGCTTGTCGGCGTAGAACAGGTTCTGCAGCGCATCCAGCTCCACCGCCAGCTCTTCCACCGCTGCCTTGTCGCGGGCCTTGTCGCCCAGCGAGAACGGCTTGGCACCGGGGTCAATGTCGTCCAGCGACATGTGCTTGCCCGGCGGTTGCCAGGGCTGCAGGCGCTGCAAGAGGGAAGACGGAGCGGTGGCAAACGGTGAAGGCACGGGCGGGCTCCTGGCAGGGCGGCGCCATGCGCCGGGGGTTTCAACAGGTCCTCAAAGATACCCGCTGTGCGCAGGGGCCTGCTGCCATTGGTCGTGCAGGCCGTCCACCCGCACCACGGCCAGGCGCGCGAGGTCTTCGTCCGCCAGGCCATCGATGCAGCCCACATTCACGCCATACATCTCGCCCATGGGCGTGTCGGTGCCGTGGCCAAACACGCGCACGCCGCAGTGGCGGCAGAAGTAGTGGTGGTTCTTGTGGCTGCCAAAGGTGTAGCGCGTGAGGTCATCCTGCCCCTGCACGATGCGAAAGCCGCCCGGCAGCGCCACGGAGGGCCAGAAGCGGGTGCGGCGGCAGATGCTGCAGTTGCAGCGGTAGGTGGGCTGGGCCAAGTCCAGCGTGGCTTCGACGGCAACGGCGCCGCAATGGCAGGTGGCGGTGTGGGTGGAGGCGGTCATGGCGTGAGTCCTGTGGTGGCGCTGTGGGGGTGGATGGGCATGGTGGCAAACCTTGCGCCCGGCGGCATCCTTTGGGTGAACGATGCCGCGCCCCCCGGTCGGCTGTCAATCCGGGGGCTTCAGCCATGGGCCAGGCGATAGGCCAGCGGCGTCTGCCCCGTGGCCTGCTGAAACGCGCGGTGCAGGCCCGCCTCGCTGGCAAAGCCCAAATCTTCGGCAATGCGCTTGAGGGGCAGGGACGTGTCGCACAGCGCCTCGCCCACCTGGCGCAGCTTGATGCGCCGCATCCACAGCCCGGCCGACAGCCCTGTGTGCGCCTGCACCCGCCGCGCCAGGGTGCGGGGCGACAGGGCCAGCGCCTCGGCCAGCGCGGGCAGGCGCAGCGCGCTGGCAGGGCAGCGCTGTACCCAAAGCAGCGCGCGGCGCAGGGTGGGGTCGGTCACGGCCATCAGGTCGTGCTCGGCGAACGCGGGGTGGGTGGTGCGTGGGCGCGGCAGCATCAGCAACGACTGCAGGTCGCCCAGCGCGGTGGCATCAAGCCGCTGGGCCAGCGCGTGCAGCATCAGCGGCAGGTGGCCGTTGGCGCCTGCGGCGGTGGTGGTGGGGCCGTCTTCCACCAGCGGCTCGTCAAAGCGCCAGTGCACGGCGCCAAACTGCTGCGCCAGCGCCGCGCGCAGCCACCAGGTGGCCGTGGCGCCACGCCCGCGCAGCCGCCCGCTGGCGGCGGCCAGGGCCACACCGGCGCAGTAGCTCCACACCCGCGTACGGCGGGGCAGGGCGCGCAGCGCCGCCACGGCGTGCGCCAGCTGCTGCTGCAGCGCAGGGGCCTGCCAGCCGTCGGGGGAGGACAGCCACAGGCCGGGCACCAGCACTGCATCCACCTCGGCCTGCGCCAGCGCCACGCCGGGCTTGAGGGCCGGGCCCTGCCAGGTGGGCACGGGCTGCAGGTCCACCCCCGCCCAGCAGGTGGTGACCACGGCGCGCTGCGCGCGCAGGTTGGCGGCCCGCGCCAGGTCGGCCGTGGCAAACAGGCCGGCGGGCATGCAGCCGGGGTACAGCAGCAGGGCCAGACGCAGGGGAGGCAAGGATGGCGGGGGCATGGTGACGGTGAGGTGGCAGAAATTGGAAAGAAGTTGTCTAGGCTGGCCATTCTCGCCGCGCCTGCAAATCCCAACAATCCATGGCATCCCCACTGGCTTTGGAGCCCCGCCATGCAGATCACCCAATTGCGCAATGCCACCGTGTTGCTGGAATTCATCTCCCCCGAAGGCCGCCCCGTGGGCCTGCTGGTGGACCCCATGCTGGCGCCCCGGGGCAGCCTGCCTGCGCTGCGCTACCTGGGCGCGGGGCGCCAGCGCAACCCCATCGTGGAGCTGCCCGAGGGCACAGATGCACTGCTGCAGCGCGTGACCCACGCCCTCATCACGCACTGCCAGCGTGGCCACTTCGACCACCTGGACCGGCCGGGCAAGCGCTTTCTGCGCGAGCGGCAGATCCCCGTGCTGTGCATGCCGCGCGATGCGGGTTACCTCGCGCAGCGGGGCCTGCAGGTGCTGCCTCTGGCGGGCACGGGGCGCCAGCCGCTGGTGCTGGGCGGCCACATCACGCCCATCCCCTGCGTGCATGGCCAGGGCTGGGTGGGCCGCCTCATGGAACACGGCCATGGCTACCTGCTGGAGCTGCCAGGCGAGCCCAGCGTCTACCTGGCGGGCGACACCGTGCTCACGCCCACGGTGCGCGACTGCCTCGCGCGCCTGCAGCCCGATGTGGCCGTGCTGCCCGCCGGTGGCGCGCGTTTTGACCTGGGGGCAGAAATCCTCATGGACGCGGCCGACATGGCCGAGGCCGCGCAGCACACCCGGGGCGCCATCGTGGTCAACCACCTGGAGGCGCTGGACCACTGCCCCACCACCCGCACCGCCGTGCGCCAGCGGGCGGAGGATGGTGGCTGGGCCGACCGCCTGTGGGTACCCGAGGACGGCGAGCGCCGCGAATACGCGGCTGTGTAAGCGTAGTTTGCTATGTAAACAATAGCTATAAAGGTATGGTGGACGCGTGGAGAAGCCGCTTCTGACCCATATCTTTCGCCTTCAGCGCGTCACCGCGCCGCCCCTTCCAGCGTGGCGCTGTCCCGCATCAGCGCCACAAACCGCGCCGCGCCCAGGCCCAGGGGCCGCTCCTTGGACCACACCACATCCACCCACAGCGCCGTGCCGTTGCTGAGGTTTTCAAACGGCATCTCCACCAGCGTGCCCGCCGCAATGCGCGGCTGCACCAGTGCACGCGGCTGCCAACCCCAGCCCAGCCCGGCCTCGATCAGGCCCAGCGCCGCCAGGTGGTTGTCGGTGCGCCAGTGGTGGCGGGCGAACACAAAACGCGGGTCGGTCTGCCCCAGGTCGCGGCTGGCCACCACGATCTGGCGCGTGGTGGTGAGGTGCTCCTCTCGCAGCATGGCGCCCTCGGGGGGTTCGCCGCGCGCCTGGGCGGCGGCGCGGGCCCCGGCCAGTACGGGGTGCCCTGGCGCGATCACGGCCACCAGGGTTTCGGTGCCCACCTCCTGAAACCCCTCGCGCCCGTCGATGCTGGGCCGTTCAAACACCAGCGCCAGTTGCGCGCGGCCGCTGTGCAGCAGCGCCAGTGCGTCCACCTGCGGCGCGGCCAGCACCTCAACCTGCAGCAGCGGGTACTCGTGCGCCAGCGCCGCCAGCGGGCCGCGCCAGCGCGCGGCCAGCAGCTCGGGGGCAATGGCCAGGGTCAGGCGCTCCTCCAGCCCCTGGGTGAGCGCCAGCGCCTGGGCGTTGAGCTGCTGCAGCTGCTGGGCCAGCAGCCGCGCCTGGGGTTCCAGCGCGCGGGCGGCGGCGGTGGGGCGGGGCTCGCGGCCGCTGCGGTCAAACAGCTGGATGTCCAGCTCGGCCTCCAGATGCGCCATCGTCATGCTCACGGCCGAGGGCACGCGCGACAGCGCCCGCGCGGCGGCCGAAAACGAGCCCTGGTCGAGCACGGTCAGAAACACCTGCACGCTGTCGGAGTTGAAGGCCATGGCGGTTTGATCTATCAATAAAACTGAAATAAGCTGACTTTATGTGTCAGTGTGGCGAATATAAAGTACCGGCCATGGACAAGACACCCACTCTTTTTGGCCTGCAAGGCGTCAAGCGCCGCGTGATCTACGTGACCCTGTACGAACTGATCGCCATCGGCGCCGCCACGGTGGGCCTGGCGCTGCTCACGGGCCAGGGCGCGGGGCATTCGAGCGTGGTGGCGGTGGCGGCCTCGGTGATTGCCATCGTCTGGAACATCGTCTTCAACTGGGCCTTCGAGCGCTGGGAGGCGCGCCAGCCGGTGCGCGGGCGCAGCGTGGCGCGGCGTGTGGCGCACGCCATCGGGTTCGAGGGCGGCCTGGTCTTCACGCTGGTGCCGCTGTTTGCCTGGTGGTTCGGTGTGAGCCTGTGGCACGCGTTCGTGATGGACCTGGGGCTCATCGTGTTCTTCCTTTGCTACACCTTCGTCTTCAACTGGGTGTTTGACCACCTGTTCGGCCTGCCTGCATCGGCCATGGCAGCGTCGTAGCAACAGCCAGGGCGCGCTTCTTCAAACAATGTCAACCGCCTGCGGGCGGAGGCAGAAGCGCTCAGCCGCCACCCATAATCGGCCCCATGCGAGGGCCGTTTTTATTGCTGCTGCTGCGGGGATTGCCGGGTCGGTGGGCTGGCGTGGCGGTGTCCTGCTGCGTGTTGGCAGGCTGTGCCAGCAACGCCCCCACGCCGCGTGGCGAGGTGAAAGGCGCGCCCACCCAAGCGGCCGAGCTGGCCCAGTCCGACGCCAACCGCATGGCCACCCTGGCCATGCAGGAGAACCTGGACGGCCTGCTGCGCCTGGCCGACAAGCTCTACCGCCGCAACCCCGCCGAATGGCGCAAGGGCACCGCCACCAGCCGCGAGCAGGCGCTGGAGCAGCTGCGCACCGCCGTGTTGCAGCGCCAGCCTTGGGCCCCGCTGCAGGGCCGCCGCGACATCGCTGCCATGGCGCAGGCCCTGGCGCCCGAGTTCGCGGGCGACCGCGTGGCGGCCTTCATTTACGCCACGGCAGACATGGTCATCACCGCCCATGGCGGCAAGACGGAGTTCTTCTTGCTCGACGGCGTGGACGCCCAGCACCTCTACAACGCCGCGCGCAACGTGGAGACCGCCGTCTGGCTGCTCGCCCAGCGCCGCAATGCCCAAGGCCAGCCCCTGCTGCTGGCCGACGAGATCGGCGCCCAGGGCCGCAACCTGAGCTTTGAGCGCGAGTTCGGCAAGATCATCGCGCGGCTGGACCTGCTGGCTGCCTTCACCACCGAAAAGTACCGCCGCGCCGCCATCAGCTATGTGCAGGGCATTGTGGGTGGCACCTTCCTGCAGTTCCTGCCTGTGCGCTGACCCGGTAAAATCCGGGCCTTGCCCAAGGAGCGTTGCAGCGGCCCCACCGCCATGGTGAGGCCGTCAGGCTTGGGCACTCCACAAGCTATTCAAGCCCCACCGCAACGACGCTCACCTGTTTTTCTGCTGCCCCTGCACAGGTGAGTCCTATGTCCGCGTCTGCCCCGTCCCTGCCCCCCATGAAGCTGTCCGGCCTGGAGCCCGTCTCCATTGGCGAGGGCACGCTGTTCGTCAACATTGGCGAGCGCACCAACGTCACCGGCTCCAAGGCGTTCGCGCGCATGATTTTGAACGGCCAGTACGAAGAAGCCCTGGCCGTGGCGCGCCAGCAGGTGGAAAACGGCGCGCAGGTCATCGACATCAACATGGACGAGGCCATGCTCGACAGCAAGGCGGCCATGGTGCGGTTTCTGCAGCTCATCGCGTCCGAGCCCGACATCGCCCGCGTGCCCATCATGGTGGACAGCTCCAAGTGGGAGGTGATCGAGGCCGGGCTGCGCTGCATCCAGGGCAAGGGCATCGTCAACTCCATCAGCATGAAAGAGGGCGTGGAGAAGTTCAAGCACGAGGCGCGCCTCGTCAAGCGCTACGGCGCTGCCGCCGTGGTGATGGCGTTTGACGAAGTGGGCCAGGCCGACACCTACGCCCGCAAGATCGAGATCTGCGAGCGCGCCTACCGCGTGCTGGTGGATGAGGTGGGCTTCCCGCCCGAAGACATCATCTTCGACCCCAACATCTTCGCCGTGGCCACGGGCATCGAAGAGCACAACAACTACGCGGTCGATTTCATCGAAGCCACGCGCTGGATCAAGCAGAACCTGCCCGGCGCCAAGGTGTCGGGCGGCGTGTCCAACGTGTCGTTCAGCTTCCGTGGCAATGACCCCGTGCGCGAGGCCATCCACACCGTGTTCCTGTACCACGCCATCCAGGCGGGTATGGACATGGGCATCGTCAATGCGGGCATGGTGGGCGTGTACGACGACCTGGAGCCCGTGCTGCGCGAGCGCGTCGAAGACGTGGTGCTCAACCGCCGCCCCGACGCGGGCGAGCGCCTGGTGGAGATTGCCGAAACCGCCAAAAGCGGCGCCAAGGACGAAAGCAAGAAGCTCGAATGGCGCGGCACGCCCGAAGCGCCCAAGACCGTGGGCGAGCGCCTTTCCCACGCGCTGGTACACGGCATCACCGACTTCATCGTCGAAGACACCGAAGAGGCCTACCAGGCCATCGTTGCCAAGGGCGGCCGCCCGCTGCATGTGATCGAAGGCCCGCTCATGGACGGCATGAACGTGGTGGGCGACCTGTTCGGCGCGGGCAAGATGTTCCTGCCCCAGGTGGTGAAAAGCGCGCGTGTGATGAAGTCCGCCGTGGCCCACCTGATCCCCTACATCGAGGAAGAAAAGCGCCAGGACGAGCTGGCCGGCCGCGACGTGCGCAGCAAGGGCAAGATCATCATCGCCACCGTCAAGGGCGACGTGCACGACATCGGCAAGAACATCGTCACTGTTGTGCTCCAGTGCAACAACTTCGAGGTGGTGAACATGGGCGTGATGGTGCCCTGCCACGAAATTTTGGCGCGTGCCAAGGTCGAGGGCGCAGACATCGTGGGCCTGTCGGGCCTGATCACCCCCAGCCTCGAAGAGATGCAGTACGTGGCCGGCGAAATGCAGAAGGACGACCACTTCCGTATCAAGAAGATCCCGCTGCTCATCGGCGGCGCCACCACCAGCCGGGTGCACACCGCCGTGAAGATCGCGCCGCACTACGAAGGCCCCGTGGTCTACGTGCCCGACGCCTCGCGCAGCGTGAGCGTGGCGCAGAGTCTGCTGGGCGATGGCGTGGACAGCTACGTGCAGGAACTCAACGCTGACTACGACAAGGTGCGCACCCAGCACGCCAACAAAAAGCAGACGCCCATGTGGTCGCTGGAGAAAGCCCGCGCCAACCGCACGCCCGTCAACTTCAGCACCTACGTGCCGCCCACGCCACGCCTGCTGGGCCGCCGCGTGTTCAAGAACTTCGACCTGGCCGAGCTGGCCAAGTACATCGACTGGGGCCCGTTCTTCCAGACCTGGGACCTGGCAGGCCCGTACCCCGCCATCCTCACCGACGAGGTGGTGGGCGTGGAGGCCACGCGCGTGTTTGCCGACGGCCAGGCGATGCTGAAAAAGCTCACCGAAGGCCGCTGGCTCAGCGCCAGTGGTGTGCTGGCGCTCTACCCCGCCAACAGCGTGGGCGACGACATCGAGTTCTACACCGATGAAACCCGCACCCAGGTTGCCATGACCTGGTACGGCATGCGCCAGCAGACCGAAAAGCAGATGATCGACGGCGTGATGCGCCCCAGCCGCTGCCTGGCCGATTTTGTCGCGCCCAAGGACAGCGGCATTGCCGACTACGCAGGTCTGTTCGCCGTGACCGCAGGCCTGGGCGTGGAGAAGAAGGAGCAGGCCTTTGTGGATGCGCTGGACGACTACTCCGCCATCATGCTCAAGAGCCTGGCCGACCGCCTGGCCGAAGCCTTCGCCGAATGCCTGCACCAGCGCGTGCGCACCGACCTGTGGGGCTATGCGGCGGGCGAGCAGCTGAGCAACGACGAGATGATTGCCGAGAAGTACGCAGGCATCCGCCCCGCGCCCGGCTACCCCGCCTGCCCGGACCACAGCGCTAAGACCGACCTCTTCAGCCTGCTGCAGTGCGAAGAGATCGGCATGGGCCTGACCGAGAGCCTGGCCATGACCCCCGCCGCCAGCGTGAGCGGCTTCTACATTGGCCACCCCGACGCGGTGTACTTCAACGTCGGCAAGATCGGCGAAGACCAGCTGCACGACATGGCCGAGCGCCGGGGCATGGATGAGAAGGTGCTGGAGCGGCTGCTGGCGCCGAACCTGTAGCGCTATTGATTGGATAGCTGCCAGCGCTTGGTGGATGGGCGGTGGCGGCCTATTTAATTCAAATTTTCTGGGCCGTCAGCCCTGGCTGTCCGGCAGCTTCGCAATCACCTTGATCTCGAACTGAAAGCCGTACAGCCAGGTCACGCCGATGCCCGTCAGCGTGGGGTAGGGCGCCTCGCCCCAGAACTCGGGCACGACGCCCCAGACGGTCTCGAAGTTCGCCTCGGGGTTGACCACAAACATCGTCACGTCCACCACATCGTCAAACGTGCAGCCTGCTGCCTGCAGCACGGCATTGAGGTTGCTGAACGCCAGGCGCACCTGAGCGGCCAGGTCGGGCTCGGGCGAGCCGTCCTCGCGGCTGCCCACCTGGCCCGAGACAAACAGGAAACCGTTGGCACGCACGGCGGGCGAATAGCGGTTGCGTTCGTACAGCGCCTGGCGGCCTGCGGGGAAGACAACATCACGGTGGGGCATGGGATTCCTTTCGTTCTGCAGGGCAGATGATTGCGATGAAGGCACTGTAGAAGCGCGCGTTGTTCTGATAAACAGGCTAATCTGCGCACCACTGTTCCTGATCACCAAACAATGGTGGGCGTGTTGGTGCTTCAACATGCCTCAACGACCTACATGCCATGGACCGTTTTGACGCCCTGCAGGCTTTTGCCCGCGTTGTGGAATCCGGCAGCTTCACCAAGGCCGCCCTCACCCTGCACCTGAGCCGCACCACCGTCACGCAGCTGGTGCAGCAGCTCGAAGCCCGTTTGCGCGTGAAGCTCCTGCACCGCACCACCCGGCGCGTGCAGGTCACCCCCGATGGCGCCGCCTACTACGAGCGCGTCGTGCGCCTGCTGGCCGACCTGGACGACGCAGACACCAGTGTCTCCACCGCCGCCGCTGCGCTCCGGGGCCGCCTGCGGGTGGATGTGCCCAGCCCCCTGGCGCGCCTGGTCCTCATCCCGGCGCTGCCCGCGTTCCACGCGCAGTACCCCGATATCCTCTTGCACATGGGCGTGAGCGACCGCCCCGTGGACATGGTGGGTGACAACGTGGACTGCGTGGTGCGCGGCGGCGCAATCACCAACCCCGCGCTGGTCGCACGCCATGTGGGCGATCTGCAATTGCGCGTGTACGCCGCCCCCAGCTACCTGCAGCGCGCGGGCACGCCCGAGCACCCGCAGGCGCTGGAAGGCCCGCACCACCGCACCGTGGGCTTTTTGTGGGCACGCACCGGCCAGCCCCTGCCGTTCGAGATGCGCCGTGGCACCGAACACGTGCGCGCCCAGGGCCACGATATTTGCGCCGTGGACGACGGCAACGCCTACCTGGCCGCAGGCCTGGCGGGCCTGGGCGTGCTCTGGCTGCCTGACTACATGGCCCGCCCCCACGTGACCACCGGCGAGCTGGTGCCCCTGCTGCAGGATTGGACGCTGGCGCCTATGCCGCTGTACGTGGCCTACCCACCCCAACGGCATGTGAGCGCCAAGGTGCGGGTGTTCATCGACTGGGTGGCGGGGTTGATGGCGCTGCATGCACCGGTGGTGGGCCGTGGCAGCAAAATGCTATTGAATAAATAGCTAACAAAGGTTGCTGGACAGGCGCGAGGCCGTGTTTTGAGTCAAAAAAAATGCACGGGGCAAAGTGCAAAGACCTGCGACCCACCCTCATCCACGCCACGCAGCTTCAATCGCCGCCACATCAATCTTGCGCATGCCCATCATCGCGTCAAAGGCCCGCTTGGCCGCTGCGCGGTCGGGGTCATTGATGGCCTGTGTCAGCACCCGTGGCGTGATCTGCCACGACAGCCCCCACCGGTCCTTGCACCAGCCGCAGGCGCTCTCCTGCCCGCCATTGCCCACAATCGCGTTCCACAGCCGGTCGGTTTCGGCCTGGTCCTCCGTCGCGATCTGGAACGAAAACGCCTCGCTGTGCGCGAAGGCCGGGCCGCCATTCAACCCCAGGCAGGGGATGCCCAGCACCGTGAACTCCACCGTCAGCACATCGCCCTGGTGCCCTGCAGGGTAGTCGCCGGGCGCATGCATCACCCGCCCCACGGCGCTGTCGGGAAAGGTGGCCGCGTAGAAAGTCGCCGCCTCCAGCGCCGTGCCGTTGAACCAGAGGCAGAGGGTGGTTTTGGGGGACATGGGGTACTCCTGTTGGTCAGGTTGGAATAGGCCCGAATGCGGGGCCAGAACTCTCAGACGCGAAAGCGGTCACCGGTAAACCTTCTGACCAGCCCGAAATCCGGGGTTGGTATCTATTTGCCGTTCCAACAATGGTGCAGAAGTGCAGAGTTCCGTGCTGGGGGCTGCATCGATATAGTCTGGAGAATGTACGGTGAGCTCCCGTCCCAGACACTCTGGAAAGCAACTAATGTCCATACCTTCGTACTTCGCTAGGGCATTTAAGCCTCCATCAAGATTGCGCTTCAATCGGGTTGCAAGCGTCCAATTCCTTTTCACAGCCGTTGGTCCTATTGGCATGTGGTTGACTCTTCTCTTTGATGAGATTCCAACTAGATGGGCCCATCTGACGAATGCTGCGCAGATGCTTACGCTCATTTTTGCGGCGCACGAACAGTGGTGGATTTTTGCCTTGCGAGTTCTGTTGCCAGTAATTCTGCTCGGGCTGGCTGTGATGCACTGGCGCAGAGTGGACCAAGATGTGCCACGGAGAATGTGGCTCACTGGGCTAGGGTTGGGCGCTTCGGTGGTTGCCTTGTTGGTCATCCATTGGTCCATAGGCCTATCTGCGGTTTTGGCGACGTACTATGGGTACAAAGGCGTTCAAACTGCAACCAGTCCGTAGAAGCCTGCGGGTTAGTCAGACCAATGCATGCTGCGCGCCAGTTGGACTGTGGATGATTGGCGTAGCCGACCTTGACAGACAAGTCTTTAATCGCCGCCCATAGCCGCGTCTTCTATTGCCCTTCAGCGCGACCCCGCCCCACCCGCGCTCTCCGCCATCTCCAGCTGCATCATCACCATGTTGACCAGCGTGTGCACCGACGGCCGCCCGGTCTCGATCACGTAGTGGGCGGTTTCGCGGTACAGGTGGTCGCGCTGGGCGTAGAGGTCGCGCAGCTTGTCCATGGGGTTGCCGCCTTGCAGCAGGGGGCGGGTCTTGTCGTGTTTGACGCGCTTGAAGATTTCTTCGGGCGAGGCACGCAGGTACAGCACGTTGCCGAACTGGCGCAGCACCTCGCGGTTTTCGGGGCGCAGCACGGCGCCGCCGCCGGTGGACAGGACCATGCCGCCGGGCTGGCAGGCCACGTCGGCCAGCACCTGGGATTCGATGTCGCGAAAGCGGGCTTCGCCTTCGGCCTCGAAGAAGCTGCGGATGGTGGTGCCCAGGGTCTGTTCCAGCCGGTGGTCCAGGTCGATGAAGGGCACGCCCGCGCGGTGGGCCAGTTGCCGGCCGACGGTGGATTTGCCCGAGCCGGGCATGCCGACCAGTGCGCAGCGAATCTGCATAGGTTCAAGAAAGAGGTCTGGGGGACGGGCTTGCGCACTGCGGGTGGGGCTGTGTCGCGTGCCGTGACTGGGCGTTGAGTGTAAGCCTGCCCCCGCGCACCCCATGTCCGGCACGGCCTTAGCAACTGGCGCGACCCAGACCAGTGGACGCCGAGCAAGGGCCGCCCCGCAGCGAGGGCGTCGTCCCCCTGCCCGCGCGCAGCGCGAGAGTGGGGGGAAGCGGCAAAGCCGCTCAGGGGGGCCTAATCACAATGCCGCATACACCAGCGCCGGATACAGCTCGCACAGATACCGCAGCTGGCCGGGCGCCTGCGTGAGCAGGATGGCGAACAGGTCTTCCGCAGGGTCCACAAAGAAGAAGGTGCCGCCCAGGCCGCTCCAGCTGTAGTGCCCGGCCGATCCCGGGCGGGTGGCCTGGCCGGTGGCGGTGCGCACGGCCACGCCCAGCCCAAAGCCGTAGCCGGTGGGCAGGATGTCGCCCGCCACGGGCAGGTTGCCCAGGTGGTCGGCGGTCATGAAGTCCACTGTGGCGCGGCCCAGCAGGCGAATGGGAGCGCCAAGGCTGTCCGGCCCGGGGGCGGTGCCCCGGCCCAGCATGAGCTGCAGAAAGCGCGCGTAGTCGCTGGCGGTGGACACTAGGCCGCCCCCGGCCGACTCGAACACGGGCGGGGCGGTCACGTCGATCAGCGGCATGCCGATGCCGGTCTGCGGGTCGCGCTCAAAGGCCTCGGCCAGGCGGTGCTGCTGCGCGGCGGGCACCGAGAAGCCCGTGTCGTGCATGCCCAGCGGGCCGAACACGCGGCGCTGCAGGATGGCGCCCAGGCTTTCGCCCTCGATCACTTCCAGCACCGCGCCCAGTACGTCGGTGGCGCGGCTGTATTCCCAGCGGGTGCCGGGCTGGTGGACCAGGGGCAGGGGGCCCAGCGCCGCGACCAGGTCCGCATTGCTGTGGCGGCGCGAGCCAACGCGGGCGGCGCGGTAGGCGTCGGGCACGGTGCCGACCTCCCAGGCGTAGCTCAGGCCGGCGGTGTGGCGCAGCAGGTCGTGCACCGTGGCCTCGCGCTGCACGGGGGTGGTGGTGCCGGTGGCTGCGTCGTACACGCGCTGGCCGGCAAACGCGGGCAGGTAGTGGGCCACGGGGTGCGACAGCAGCAGGCGGCCTTCTTCCATGAGCATCATCGCCACCAGCGAGGCGATGGGCTTGGTCATGGAGTAGATGCGGAACACCGTGTCGGGCGCCATGGCGGGCACCGCCGATTCGGCGCTGGGCGGGCGCTGGTGGCCAACCGCCGCGTGCAGCACCGTGTGGCCCTGGTGGTGGACGAGGGCCACGGCACCGGGCAGCAGGCCCTGGTCCACATGGGTTTGCAGCACGGAGCGCAGGCGGGCGAGGGCGGTGGGGTGCATGGGGTGGTGAAGTCTTGAGGTTTTTTTGCCGTTTGCGCGCGACAGTCAAGCGCTGTTAGCTATAAAAATAATAGCTATTGCATGAATTGCCATGTGCTGTGGGTCAGGCCGCAGCACCGGCGGCGCGGCTGCGCTCCTGCTCCTGCAGCTCGCGCCACTGCACCTTGCCCGTGCCGGACTTGGGCAGGCTGTCCACCAGCTGCACGATGCGCGGGCTTTTGTAGGCGGCCATGTGTTCGTGGCTCCAGTCGATGATGGACTGCTCGCTCACCTGGCCCTTGAAGGTGTCGCGCAGCACGACCAGGGCCTTCACCGTCTCGCCCCGGCGCGCGTCGTGCGCCGCGATCACGCACACCTCCTGGATGGCGGGGTGGGCGTACATCATGGCCTCGACCTCGGCGGGCCAGACCTTGAAGCCCGACGCATTGATCATGCGCTTGAGCCGGTCCACCATGAAGAAGTAGCCGTCCTCGTCCACCTGCGCCAGGTCGCCGGTGCGCAGAAAGCGCTTGCCGTCCAGCGTCACAAAGCTGTCGGCCGAGGCCTGCGGGTTGTTCCAGTAGCCCAACATGACCTGCGGGCCATGCACCACGATCTCGCCGATTTCGCCCGGGGGCAGTTCGGCGAACGTGGCCGGGTCCACCACGCGCGCATCCACGTCAAACACCGGGATGCCCAGGCACTGCGGCTTGGGGCGGTGGGGCGGGTTGATGTGGGTGGCGGCCATGGTTTCAGACATGCCGTAGCCCTCCACGTAGTCGAGCCCCGTCAGGTCCTTCAGGCGCTGCGCCACGGCCTTGGGCATGGCCGCGCCGCCGCCGCGTATGGCCTGCAGGCTGCTGATGTCGTAGTCGGCAATGCGCGGGTTGGCCAGAAAGTCCACCACCATGGTCGAGATGGCCTGCCAGATGGTGACCCGGTAGCGCTGGATGAGCTGGGCGGCCGCGTCGCGGTCCCAGCGCGGCAGCACGACCACGGTGGCGCCCACAAACAGCGGCCCGTTCATGCTGCCCGACAGGCCGGTGACGTGGAACAACGGCAGCACCGTGAGGTAGGTCGAATCCTGCGTGCGCGCAAACCACTGCACGCCGCCCACCAGCGTGCTCATGGCGCTGCGGTGGGTGTGCATGCAGCCCTTGGGGTGGCCGGTGGTGCCCGAGGTGTAGGGCATCACGCACAGGTCGTCCGGCCCGGTGGTGATGGGGCCCGGGGTGCGCTGTTGCGCCAGCATGTCGCTCCACAGCGTGACGCCGGGGGCATCAATGGCCTGGCGCGGTGCGCTGACGAACGCGGGCACGGGCAGGTCGGTGGGCACCTGCAGGTAGTCGCTGTAGGCGGCTACGATCAGGTGCTTCAGCTTGCCTTCGCCGCCCGCCACATCCACCAGCGGCTGCGCCTGCGCATGCAGGTCCTGCGGCACAAAGGCCACGGTGGCACCGCTGTCGTGCACGTAGTGGCGCAGCTCGTCGGTGAGGTTCATGGGGTTCACCGGCACCACCACCGCATTGGCGCGCAGGATGCCGTAGAACGCCAGAATCCACTGCGGGCTGTTCTGCATGTACAGCAGCACGCGGTCGCCCGCCTTCACGCCACACACCTGCTGCAAGAAGCCCGCAATGTGCTCGGCCTGCTGCTGGAACTGGAGGAAGGTCACCAGCGTGTCGTAGAACACCAGAAAGGGTTTGTCTGGGTAGCGCGCGGCCGACACCTCGGCGTTGTGAAACAGATGCGTCTGCGGCAGCGTGAGGTGGCGGGGCAGCCCCGGCGGCCAGTGGGCCAGGTGGCGGTCGGACATGGGGGAAGCTCCTTGGGGTCAGGCATCGTCGGGCGGGCGCGGCAGGGCGCCCGCCGTCATCATCATCATGCGCGCTTCAGGTGGCGCGCCAGTTCGTCCTTGGCGATGGCGTTGCGGTGCACCTCGTCGGGGCCGTCGGCAAACCGCAGGGTGCGGGCCTGGGCATAGGCAGCGGCCAGCGGGAAGTCGTCGCTCACGCCGCCGCCGCCATGCACCTGCATGGCCCAGTCGATCACCTGGCAGGCCATGGCGGGTGCGGCCACCTTGATCATCGCGATCTCCTTGCGCGCAACCTTGTTGCCCACGGTGTCCATCATCTGCGCGGCGTTGAGCACCAGGAACCGCGCCTGGTCGATGAGGATGCGGGCATTGGCAATGCGCTCGCGCGTCACGCCCTGGTCAGCCACCGGCCGGTGGAAGGCCACGCGGCCCAGGGCGCGCTGGCACATCAGTTCCAGGGCGCGCTCGGCCACGCCAATCAGGCGCATGCAGTGGTGGATGCGCCCGGGGCCCAGGCGGCCCTGGGCGATCTCGAAGCCGCGCCCCTCGCCCAGCAGGATGTTGGACACCGGCACGCGCACATTCTCAAAACTCACCTCGCCGTGGCCATGGGGCGCGTGGTCGTAGCCGAACACGGGCAGGGCGCGTTCCATGGTCACGCCGGGCGTGTCCATGGGCACGAGGATCATCGACTGCTGCTGGTGCCGGTTGGCATGGTCGGGGTCGGTCTTGCCCATGAAGATCAGGATCTTGCAGCGTGGGTCGGGCGCGCCCGAGGTCCACCACTTGCGGCCGTTGATCACGTAGTGGTCGCCGTCGCGCTCGATGCGGGCTTCGATGTTCGTGGCGTCGGACGATGCCACATCGGGCTCCGTCATGGCGAAGGCCGAGCGGATGGTGCCGTCGAGCAGCGGCAGCAGCCAGCGCTGCTGCTGTTCGGGCGTGGCGTAGCGCGCCAGCGTCTCCATGTTGCCGGTGTCGGGCGCCGAGCAGTTGAAGGCTTCGGGCGCAATGTGCGAGCGGCCCATGATTTCGCACAGGGGCGCGTACTCCAGGTTGGTCAGGCCCGCGCCCAGGTTGGATTCGGGCAGGAACAGGTTCCACAGGTTGGCGGCCTTGGCCTTGGCCTTCAGGTCTTCCATCACCTGGGTGGGCTGCCACGGGTTGCCCGCCTTGCGGTTGGCGGCCACCTCGTGGTGGTACACCGATTCGGCAGGGTAGATGTGTTCCTCCATGAACGCCGTCAGGCGCTGCTGCAGGGCTGTGACCTTGGGGGAATAGGTGAAGTCCATGGGAATCCTTGGCGGTGCGATCGGGGGCCGGACGGGGTCAGATCAGGCTGGCGCCGCCATCGACCACGATGGATTCGCCCGTGATGTGGCGCGAGGCGTTGGACGCGAGGAACACCACCGCGCCCTTGAGGTCCTCTTCGCCGCCGATGCGGCGCAGGGGCGTGCGCTCGATCATGGCGGGGCCCAGTTTTTCGATGAGGCCGCTGGCCATCTTGCTCGGGAAGAAGCCGGGGCAGATCGCATTGACGCGAACGCCGTAGTGCCCCCATTCGGACGCCAGGGTGCGCGCAAAGTGCAGGGCCGCCGCCTTGGAGGTGTTGTAGGCAATCGTGTTCATGCCCGGGGGCGTGCCCTTGAGCGCGGCCACCGAGGCCGTGACGATGATCGAGCCCTTGCCGCGCGGGATCATGCAGCGCTTGCCCACTTCGCGCGACAGGAAAAACGGCGCGCTCACGTTCAGGTCCATCACCTTGTGCCAGGCGGCGTCGGGGTAGTCCTCGGCCTTGGCACCCCAGGTGGCGCCCGCGTTGTTCACGAGGATGTCGATGGTGCCAAAGCGCTCGACCACCTGGTCCACCAGGCCGGGGATGTCCTCGGTCTTTTGCAGGTCGTTCACCACGGTCAGTACCTCGTAGCCCTGCGCTTCGAGGTGCTTCTTGGCCTCGGCCAGCTCATCGGCCTTGCGCGCGGTGATGGCGAGCTTGGCGCCCATTTCGCCAAGGGCTTCGGCCATCTGCAGGCCCAGGCCGCGTGAGCCGCCGGTGACCAGGGCGACCTGGCCGGTGAGATCGAAGAGTTGCTTGACGCTCATGGAAAAAACGCTTTCGTGCAGAGAGTGGGGTGAAGGTGAATGAATGCCCAACCCGGGTCCCGGTGGCTCGTGGCGCGCCGGGTGGGGCGAAGGGGTGCGGGAAAGGCGGCGGTGGCCGCCGTGCAAGCTGGTCGGTCAGCGCTTCATGCTAGCCCTGCGTCCGCCCGGTGTAAAACCGCCGCTGTCACCTTTGAAACTCTGCGCGCTGCCGCCTGCCCGCCCCGTGTGGGATGGCGCCTACCCGCACTTGCGGCCACGGCGGATGGACGGATGCGCGCCCCGGCCCTAGGCTCGCGGGGATGAACGAGTCTTCCCCGCCCCTGGCGACAACCACCCCCAGGCTTGCCCGCATGGCCCAGCCCCTGCAGCCGCTGTGGCGCCTGGTGCAGCCGTTCTGGCGTGCGGCGCAGATGTGGCTGGACGCCGACGGGCTGCGCATGAGTGCGGCCATGTCGTTCTACGGCATGCTGAGCCTCGCGCCCCTGCTGCTCTTGCTGGTGGGCGTGCTGGGCTGGTGGGTGGACCGTAGCTACCTGGAGAGCAGTCTGGTCGCCCAGGTACAGTCGGTGATGGGCCAGCAGGTGGCCGACGTGGTGCGCCAGGCGCTGGCCAGCGCGCAGGCGCCGTCCGAGGGGCGGCTGGCATCGGTCATCGGTTTTGGGGTGCTGGTCTCGGGGGCCACCGGGGTGTTTGTGGAGCTGCAGTCCGCGCTCGAGCGGCTGTGGCGCCGGGACGATGACACGCCGCCCCAGCGCGCCGCATGGTGGCGCATGGCGTCGCTGCGGCTGCGGGGGTTGGCCTATGTGCTGGCGCTGGGGTTCTTGCTGCTGGTGTCGCTGGCGCTGTCCACCTTGATCCACCTGCTGGCGGGCTGGGCCGGGCAGCATCTGGCCGCAGGCCACCTGCCTGTTTTGGCGCCGCTGGCGCCGCTGCTGCAGCTCGTCAACGAAGCCATTGCCTTCGGGCTGGCCGTGGCGCTGTTTGTGGGGCTCATGCGCATTGGCGCGGGCCCCAAGCCGTCGCTGCGCTACCTGGTGATGGGCGCCGTGGTGGGGGCCTCGCTGTTCACGGTGGGCAAGCAACTGCTGGCCTGGTATCTGTCCACTGCGGCTGTGGTGTCGGCCTACGGCGCGGCGGGCTCGCTGGTGGTGCTGCTGATGTGGATCTACTTTTCGTCGGCCATCCTGCTGTTTTCTGCCAGTTGCGCGCAGGCGCTGGAGGATGCCTTGCATTCCGGCCCGCGCCGCCCAGCGGCCTTGGCGCGCTGGGCCGCATCCGCCCGGGCGCGGGTGCAGGAGCTGTAAATGTTGGCAACAGCGCGCACGATGCCGATTCCATTGCTCTGCCCAGCCCAGAGCGGCCGCCACGACGGGGCTCATTGCGCTGCCAGGATGCGTCCACAAAGGCAGCGTGGCTGGGCTGTGGTCGCAAATGCTGCCAAAAGAGGTTTACCGCTGCTTACTGCCGCTTACAAACCGGCCACATCGCAGCGCCCGCCGCTGTGTACCTTCGGGCCATCCGGTCCGTTGAAACACCACGGCTCCATCCCGTAGCGGGCGCACAGCGCTTTCTTTGCACACCCGCCCCCTGCGGACTTCTCCGATACGAACAAGGAAATGACCATGAACCTGACGGTTTCTTCTCCAACTCCGCCTGCTGCGATCCCCGCTGCGGCCCCCGCCGGCCAGGCCCTGAAATGGATGTGGGCCGCCATTGGCGTGCTGGGCGTGAGCGTGCTGGCACTGGGCGCCACCCTGGTGTGGCAGCAGCGCACACCCTCCGCGATCAGCGCCCCGGCCGTGGCCCCCGCGCAGCTGGCCGCTGCACCCCGCACGCCAGAATCCGAAATCATTGAAGAAAAAAGGCCTTCTGCGCGGGACCAGTATGCCCAGCCAGCTATCGATAGCGTAGCAAATGGCCGAACGCCCCAGGGCCAGGCTGCGCAGCGCCCTGCAGAGATGCCGGGCAGCCCGGGCGCGCCCCTGGGCGCAGGCCCTGCGCAGCCCGTGCGGGCAGCCGCACCGGTGTGCCGCAGCTGCGGCCGGGTCGAATCCGTGCAGGCGGTGCAGCAGGCCGCGCCCGCCACGGGCGTGGGGGCCGTGGCCGGTGGCGTGCTGGGTGCCGTGGTGGGCAACCAGATCGGCAAGGGCAGCGGCCGCACCGCCGCCACCGTGCTGGGCGCAGTGGGCGGTGGTTACGTGGGCCACAAGGTTGAAGAGCGCACCCGCACCCACACGGTGTACCAGGTGGCGGTGCGTATGGAAGACGGCTCGCTGCGCCACTTCCAGCGCGCAGAACCCACGGCCGTGGGAACGCCCGTGGTGCTGCAAGGCAAGGGCTTCCGCGTGGACCAGGGCGGCTCGGCCCGTGCTGCAGATCCCTATGCACAACCGCAGCCCCAGCCGGGTACGGTGCGGGTGTCGGACACTTACTGAGCCAGTCGTTTTCCCCAGAAAAAAGCCCGCAAACGCGGGCTTTTTTTGTCGCTGCTGGTGACTGACTAGCGGGTTACAGCACCACCGGAATCTCGGTCGCAGGCGGCGTGTTGCGGCTGCGGCCGCAGCGCACCAGGCCGTCGATCATGACCATGCCAATGCCCGGGATGTCGCCCAGCTGAACGCTCTCCAACAGCGTGGCGCCCGCAGTGTGCTGGGCCCGGTCCATGAACACAAAGTCGGCCGCGCGGCCCACTTCGACCAGGCCACAGTTCAGGTTGCGGATGCGCGCCGTGTTGCCCGTGGCAAAGCAGAACACCAGCTCGGCGGGGATGTCGGCAAAGCTCGAAATCAGCGCAATCATGCGCAGCATGCCCAGTGGCTGCACGCCCGAGCCCGCTGGCCCATCGGTGCCCAGAATCACCCGGTGCGGGCACTTGAGTTCGATGGCCGCGCGCGCGGCCTGGATGGCGATCTTCTCGTTGCCGTTGTGCACCAGCTCGATAGCGCGGGACGACTTCTCGCACAGCTCGCACACATGTTTCCAGGGCAGCGAGGTGTGGCCACCGTTGATGTGGCCGATCACGTCGGCATCGGCCTCCAGCACCACGTCCTTGTCGATCAGCCCCGAGCCCGGAATTGACGGACCACCGGTATGGATGGTGCTCTGGATGCCGTGCTTGCGCGCCCAGGCCACCATCTGCTGGGCCTCGTAGCCCGCCTTGACGGAGCCCAGGCCCACTTCGCCCAGCAGCGTCACGCCCGCCTCGGCCAGGTCCTTGAAGTCCTGCTCGGTCATGCCTTTTTCGATGACTGGGGCGCCCGCGATCACCTTCACGCCACCGGGGCGGAAGTTGTCGAACGAACGCTGCGCGGTGATGGCCAGGGCCTTGAGGCCCACGATGTCCTTGGGGCGGCCGGGCAGGTGCACTTCACCTGCCGAGACCATGGTGGTCACGCCGCCGTTCATGGTCGAGTCGATCCAGCCGATCTGGTTCTGGCGCGGCGTCCAGTCGCCAAACACCGGGTGCACGTGGCTGTCGATGAGGCCTGGCGCCACGCAGGTCTGGCGCGCGTCGATCACGGTATGGGCGTGGTCGGTGTCGCAATCCTTGTAGCGGCCCACGGCCACGATGAGGCCGTCGTTCACCACGATGGTGTCGGCGTCGAGGATGGGGCGGTCCAGGTCCCCCGACAACAAAAGACCGATGTTCTGGATGACGACCTTGCCTGACTTGCCGCCGGCTGCTGCTTCTGCCATGGATTCTCCTCGTGGGGTGATGGGCGGGGCGCCGCGCGGCACTCCGCAGGGAAAAATCTCTTGTCGATTCAGGCCGCTACTGTCACCTTGCCCTTGGGCAGGTGGGGGCCGGGCGCCACGGTGCGCAGCACGCTGTCGATGACGAACGACTCCCAGTGCGCCAGGGCCTCGGGCGTTTCCAGGTCTTCGCCCAGAAAGGCCGACAGCGTGTGCCGGTTGGACATGTAGAAGTAGCCGGTGGCGGCGATCAGCAGGTACACGTCGCGCGCCGACACATCCTTGCGGAACAGGCCCTGCGCTTGGCCGCTTTCGAGCACGCGGCGGATGACCTCGATGGCGGGCGATGAGTATTCGCGGGCCCGCATCGACTTGGAGATGTGCTTGCCCTTGTGCAGGTTCTCGGTGTTGAGCAGCGTGATGAACTCAGGGTTCTTGCGGTAGTAGCCCACCACGAAGCGGATCACGGCCTGCAGCGCCTCCACCGGCTTGGCGGTGTCCAGGTCCAGTTTGGATTCCGCATCGTTCATGCGCCGGTAGGTTTCCTCCAGCACCTCGATGAACAGGCCTTCCTTGCTGCCGAAGTAGTAGTAGATCATCCGGTCGAAGGACTTGGCCGCCTTGGAGATCTTCTCCACGCTGCCGCCTTCGTAGCCGTAGCGGGCGAACACCTTGGTCGCCGCTTTCAGGATGTTGTCGCGCGTGGTCTGTGCGGCCTGCTCGCGCACGCCCGTCTTGCGGGCAGAGGCTGCGCGGGGGGACGCGGTCCGGGTCTTGGTGGGAGTGGCAGACATGGCGGGTCCTGGTGGATGAGGCGGGCCCCCAGGGCGGGGGCCGCCGGGGATCACTGCTCTGCGAACGCGCGTTCGATCACGAAGTCACCCGGCTTCGTGGTGTTGCCTTCCTTGAAGCCGCGCTCTTCCATCATGTGCTTGAGGTCGCGCAGCATCTCGGGGCTGCCGCAGATCATCACGCGGTCTTCAGCGGGGTTGAGCGCGGGCAGGCCCAGGTCGCGGGCGAGCTGGCCGTTTTCGATCACGGTGGTCACGCGGCCCTGGTTCTTGAAGGGCTCGCGGGTCACGGTGGGGTAGTACTTGAGTTGCTTGCTCACGATTTCGCCCAGGAACTCGTGCTTTGGCAGCTCCTCGGTGATGTAGTCGTGGTAGGCCAGTTCCTTCACCTCGCGCACGCCGTGCACCAGGATGACCTCTTCGAACTTCTCGTAGGTCTCGGGGTCGCGCATCAGGCTCAGGAACGGGGCCACGCCCGTGCCGGTAGAGAGCATGTACAGCCGCTTGGCGGGCAGCAGGTAGTCGATCAGAAGCGTGCCGGTGGGCTTTTTGCCCACCACGATGGTGTCACCCACCTGGATGTGTTGCAGGCGCGATGTCAGCGGGCCGTCCGGCACCTTGATCGACAGGAACTCCAGGTGTTCTTCGTAGTTGGCGCTGGCAATGCTGTAGGCGCGCAGCAGGGGTTTGCCGTTCTCGCCGCGCAGGCCAATCATCGTGAAATGGCCGTTGGAGAAGCGCAGGGCGGTGTCGCGTGTGGTGGTGAAGGAGAAAAGGCGGTCCGTCCAGTGGTGGACGGACAGGACGCGTTCTTCGAGAAAGGCGCTCATGGTGATTTCGTCGGCTAAAAGTTGAGAAATGAGGCGAAAAAGCTGGCTGAAAGGCTGGGGCTGGAGGCGTCAGGGCGCGATGTTCAGCCCGGAAAGCTTGTGGCTCACAACCCTCCATTGTTCCGCATCTGGCAAAGCCGCTTTTCTTTTGGTGATTGGGGGCAGAGCGGGGGCCTGCTTTTTGTTGAATTCCAGGAAGATTTCCATGCCCTCTGGCAGGTCGTCCTCGGCATAGATCGCGTTCACCGGGCATTCGGGAATGCACACCGCGCAGTCGATGCATTCGTCGGGGTCGATCACCAGGAACTCTGGCCCCTCCTTGAAGCAGTCCACAGGGCACACATCGACGCAGTCGGTGTACTTGCACCGAATGCATGCGTCCGTCACAACGTGCGTCATTTTGGGGCTCCTCGTGCACCGTTTTTGGGGGTGCGAAAACACCATTGCAGAGTCTGGTTGATTCCGCTACATTGGCATGAAATGTAGTGTTCACAACATTTAAGTTAAGTGAATGCTACACAAAATGCAATGCGTGTACAAGCGCTTGCAACAAAGCAATGAATGGGTCGCCACGATGACTGAACACACCAAGACCGATGGGCTGCCGGGCATGGATGCGCCAGATCTGCCGCAGGTGCTGGAGCGTGCCCGGCCGCGCAACGAGCGCATGAACGCTGCCAAGGTCGAGTGCAATGCGTGCCCGGTGCTGTGCCAGATTTCCGAAGGCCGCGCAGGTGCGTGCGACCGTTACGCCAACCAGGCGGGCGTGCTCGTGCGGCTCGACCCGGTGGTGTTGCTGCGCAAGACGCTGGAGGCGGGCGAGGCCACGCTGGTGCCATTTGCGGGCCGCGCCGAGGCTGCAGAAGGCGCTGATGCCGACGTGGCTCCAGAACCCGCATGGAATGGCGATCTGCTGCTGTCTGAAGAGGTGTTTGTGACGGGTGTGGGCTCGTCCACCACCTACCCGGACTACAAACCCGCGCCCTTCATCGTGGGCTCCCAAACCGACGGCGTGGACATGGTCACCGTGGTCACCGAGGGCATCTTCAGCTACTGCAGCTTCAAGGTGAAGATCGACACCGACCGCTTCCTCGGCTCCGAGCAGGCCAACGTGCGCTGCAAGGGCGAGGTGGTGGGCCATGTGACCACGGCGGAGTACGGCTCGCAGATGCTGTCGCTGGGTGGTGTGCACCACCTCACGGGCGGCACCAAGAAGGAAGGCCGCATCACCGCCGAGATGATGCAACTGCTGGGCAACAAGCAGGCCGTGGAGTTCACCATCGATGGCGGCTCGCAGCTCGTGATCCAGGCGGGGCGCGCGCCCATCGTCAACGGTGTGGCCGAGCAGCGCATGCGCGTGGGCTGCGGCTCAGCGGCCATTGGCATCTTTGCGCGCCAGTTCTTTGGTCATGCGGACGAGGTGGTGGTGGTGGACGACCACATCACCGGCGTGCTGACCGAACACCAGGCGGGCCGCTGCCTGGACATGAAGCCCTCGGGCATCCAGATGCGCGGGCGCAAGTCCACGCCGGGACGCTACTTTCAGGTGGCGAACCCGGGCACCGGCTGGGGCGGCACCGACATTGCCGACCCGCTGTCCATCATCGAGGGCTGGGACGAATCCGTGGCTTGGCCGGGGCTGCGCCTGTTGATGACCTCCACCACCGGGGAGCACGCCTCCTGGTACGTGCTGGACGCGCAACTCCACCCGGTGGAGGCCGAGATGCCCGCCGAGGTGCGCCGCATCGTGGACCGCATCGGCGAAAACTGCGAGCCCTCGCTGGCCTCCGTGCTGTTCCTCGGCGGTGCAGGCGGCAGCCTGCGCGCAGGGGTGACCGAGAACCCGGTGCTGCTCACCCGCTCCATCAAGAACGCGCTGGTCAATGTGACCTGTGGCGGTGCCCCCGCCTATGTGTGGCCGGGCGGCGGTATCACCGTGATGGCCGACGTGCTGCGCATGCCGGACAACAGCTTTGGCACCGTGCCCACGCCCGCCATCGTGGCGCCCATCGAGTTCAGCATGCGCCGTGCAGACTATGAAGCGCTGGGCGGGCACACCGAACAGATCCGCAGCCTGCGCGAAGTGCTGGAGCGCGGTGCGTGGCACAACGACGGTGCACCGCAGGCGCGCGTGTGGCAAACCTTGCCCGCTGCCAACCCGTGGCCGCTGGGTCGCTCACCTCTGCTGGGTTGAGTGGATCGCGCCGTGAACGCTTGCCGCAAGCTCCTGTCCGACGGCCGCTGGCATTTCCAGCATGGCCCGATGGACCTCATCCTCCAGGCCGAAGGGGCGCGCGACGCCGTGGCACTGGCGCATGAGCGTGCGTGGCAGCGTTTTGAAGGCCTACTGCTGGAGCTGGTGAATGAACTCCTGGGCCTGCGAGCGCCGGTGAATGAGCGTTGCGCCTTGCAGGGCGGGGTGGCGCGCCGCATGTGGGCCGCCTGCAGCCCTTATCGCGCAGGTTTCATCACATCGATGGCGGCGGTGGCGGGCGCGGTGGCGCAGGAGATTCTGACCTGCTACGAACAGCCGGGCATAGACCGCGCCTGGGTCAACAACGGCGGCGACATTGCGCTGCACCTGGCGCCCGGCCAGTCGGTCACGGTGGGGGTGTACGCTGACATTGCTGCGCTGAATGCTGCACAGTTGCGCAGCGGCCTGGTGCTGGATGGGCAGATCCGCATCGACAGCGCCATGCCAGTGCGCGGTGTGGCCACCAGTGGCTGGCGCGGACGCAGCCAGTCGCTGGGCATTGCTGACAGCGTGACGGTGCTGGCGCGCACGGCGGCGCAGGCCGATGCAGCGGCAACCATCGTGGCGAACGCGGTGGATGTGGCCGATGCGCGGATTGTCCGCAGGCCCGCGTGGCAAGTGCGGGACGACAGTGACCTGGGTGCCATCCCCGTCACCGTGGATGTCCCCGCCTTGCCCAAAGAGCTGGTGGGCCGGGCCTTGCACCAGGGGCTGCAAAAAGCGCAAGAATTGCAGTCCAGCGGCCTGCTGTGGTTTGCACTGCTGGCATGCCAGGGCCAGTTGGTGGCGACGTCGGCGCCCCAAGCCCTAACGGGAGCGGCATTGCTGCGGGGGGTAGTGATGGAATCGGAAGTTGGTTCAGTATTTGCTTAACGAATTGCACAGGTCTCCAGAATGATCCAGATACGACGCGTTTTTACCCATCTTGAGGAAATCCGGCACGAATTCGGGCCGGTGGCTGATGTGCCGCTGCTGCGTGGTGCCATCGGCGCGGTGCTGGCCAACCCGTTTGCGGGCCGGTACGAACCCGACATCCTCCCCATGATGGACGCGCTGCAGGATGTGGGGCTGGATATGGCCCAGCGCCTCCTGAAGGCCATGGGCGTGCCCGCCGAGCGCATCGAGACCTATGGCAAGGGTGCCATCGTGGGCGCGGCTGGCGAGTTGGAACACGGCGCGCTGTGGCATGTGCCCGGTGGCTACGCCATGCGCGAACTGCTGGGCTGGAAGGGTGACCGCAACGCCTACGCCAAAGGCCAGGCCGAGGAGAAGACCGGGCAGCCCGCCAACGCGTTGTCCATCGTGCCCTCCACCAAGAAAGTGGGCGGCCCCGGTGCCGCGCTGGATGTGCCCCTGACCCATATCAACGCCAGTTATGTGCGCAGCCATTTCGACGCGATCGAAGTGCGGGTTCCGGGCGCGCCCTCTGCCGATGAGATCGTGTTCATACTTGCCATGACCACGGGTCCGCGCATCCACGCCCGCGTCGGTGGGCTCAAGGCGGCAGACATCAGCCAGTGGAACGGCCTGCGCTGAGCCGCACGCCAGCTCGCACACCATCGAACAAGACAAGATCGCAAGGAGCCAAAAAATGCCAGCCAAGATTCGAAAGATCATCGTCCAGACCGACGAAGTCCGCGTGGAAATGGGGCGTGACGTTCAACCCCCGGTGCGCAAGGCACTGGCCATGGCCGTGATCGAGAACCCCTGCGCAGGCCGCTATGTGGAGAACCTCGACGAACTCATCGCCATCGGCGAAGAGCTGGGCGGCCTTCTGGGCGCCCGCTGCGTGCAGGCCCTGGGCATTGAGCCCGGCCAGGCCCAGAGCTACGGCAAGGCCGCCATCGTGGGCGAGGCGGGCGAGTTGGAGCACGCTGCCGCCATCCTGCATCCCAAGCTGGGTGCCCCCCTGCGTGTGGCGGTCGAGAAGGGCGCCGCTCTGGTGCCATCCAGCAAGAAAATGGGCGGCCTGGGTACAGCCATCGATGTGCCCCTGGGCCACAAGGACGCCGCCTATGTGCGCAGCCATTTCGACGCCATGGAAGCCCGTGTGGCCGATGCCCCGCGGGCCAATGAAATCGTGGTGGCCGTTGTCGTGACGGACAGCGGGCGGCCGTTGCCACGTGTCGGCGGCCTCACGGCCTCTGAAATCAAGGGTGTTGACGGCCTGCGCTGAGCCCGGCGCGCGCACAACACTCACCTGTTCTGTCTTACCCCCGTTCGATCTCTCTCCAACCATCCTTCAGGAGTCTCCCCATGACGATGCGACGAAACCTCATGCGTGCCACGGCTGCGGCTGCATTGGCCCTTACCCTGGCCCCAGTGTTTGCCCAGGGCGTGATCAAGATTGGCGAGGTCAACAGCTACAAGGCACAACCTGCTTTCCTGGAGCCCTACAAGAAAGGCATGGAGCTGGCGGTCGATGAGATCAACGCTGCGGGCGGCGTCAATGGCAAGAAGATCGAACTGATCACGCGCGACGACAACGCCAACCCTGGCGACGCCGTTCGCGTGGCCGAAGAGCTGGTGTCGCGCGAGAAGGTCGATGTGCTGGCCGGCACCTTCCTGTCGAACACCGGTCTGGCGGTGGCCGACTTCGCCAAGCAGAAGAAGTTTTTCTTCCTGGCTGGCGAGCCGCTGACCGACAAGATGACCTGGCAAGGTGGCAACCAGTACACCTTCCGCCTGCGCCCCGGCACCTATATGCAGGCCGCCATGCTGGTGCCCGAGGCCGCCAAGATGAAGAAGAAGCGTTGGGCTGTGGTCTACCCCAATTACGAATACGGGCAGTCTGCCGTGGCTGCGTTCAAGCAACTGCTCAAGGCCGCCCAGCCCGATGTGGAGTTTGTGGCCGAACAAGCCACGCCACTGGGCCGGGTGGATGCTGGCAGCGTCGTGCAAGCGCTGTCCGATGCCAAGCCCGACGCCGTTTTCAACGTGCTGTTTGGCGCGGACCTGTCGAAGTTCGTGCGCGAAGGCAACACGCGCGGCCTGTTCAAGGGCATCGAAGTGGTCAGCGTATTGACGGGCGAGCCCGAATACATGGACCCCTTGAAAGACGAGGCCCCCAACGGCTGGCTGGTGACCGGCTATCCCTGGTACGGCATCAACACCCCCGCACACAAGGCGTTCGAGCAGGCGTACCAGGCCAAGTTCAAGGACTACCCGCGCCTGGGCTCGGTGGTGGGCTACAGCATGATCAAGTCGGCCGCGGCCGGTATTGCCAAGGCCAAGAGCACCGACACCGACAAGCTGGTCGCAGCCTTCAAGGGTCTGCAGGTGGACACCCCATTCGGCAAGATCACCTACCGTCCTGAAGACCACCAGGCCACCATGGGCGCGTTTGTCGGTCGCACCAAGAACGAAGGCGGCAAGGGCGTGATGGTGGATTACGTCTACCTGGATGGCGCCGATGCCAAGTACCAGCCGTCCGCAGCCGACGTGAAGAAGTCGCGAAGCGCTGATTGATTCCCTCTGAGGTCTGAGGCGCCTGCCGCGCCTCGGCCCCAGCAGGCGCTACCTGCAGTCCGGCACCGCCCGGTTCTGCGGGTGTTGGCTGGAGCACGGCCGGCTTCTTTCATGGCCTTCGCGCTGGCAAAAACAGTGTGAACAGGCCCTACAGGGTGTATCGAACATGAGTTTTTCGGGTTTCATCGTCCAGCTCATCAACGGGCTGGCGAGCGCGTCGTCGCTGTTCCTCGTGGCGGCGGGTCTGTCGCTGATCTTTGGCGTGACCCGCATCGTGAACTTTGCCCATGGCTCGTTCTTCATGGTGGGCATCTATGTTGCGTACTCGCTGGTCGAGCGCCTGAGCGGTGCCCTGGGCTTCTGGGTGGCCTTGCCACTGGCCGCGCTGATCGTTGGCGTGCTGGGGGCGCTGATCGAAGTGGTGCTGCTGCGCCGCATCTACAAGGCGCCCGAGCTGTTCCAGCTGCTGGCCACGTTTGCACTGGTGCTGGTCATCAAGGACGCGGTGCTGTGGCTCTGGGGCCCCGACGAACTGCTGGGCCCGCGCGCGCCGGGCCTTTCAGGTTCCGTCAGCTTGCTGGGGCGGCAGTTCCCCAGCTACGACCTGTTCCTCATCGTGGTCGGTCCGCTGGTGCTGGGCGCAGTCTGGCTGCTGCTCACGCGCACCCGGTTTGGCACGCTGGTGCGTGCCGCCACGCAAGACCGCGAGATGGTGAGCGCCCTGGGCGTCAACCAGGCCTGGTTGTTCACAGCCGTGTTTGCGCTGGGCGCGATGCTGGCCGGGCTGGGTGGCGCATTGCAGCTGCCCCGCGAGCCCGCCACGCTGGAGATGGACCTGCACACCATCGGTGCCGCCTTCGTGGTGGTGGTGGTGGGGGGCATGGGCTCCATCCCGGGCGCGTACGCCGCAGCCCTGCTGATCTCCGAGATCAAGGCCATCTGCATCTGGTTGGGTGTGGTTGACGTGTTTGGCCTGAGTGTTTCTTTTTCCAAGCTGACGCTGGTGGTGGATTTTCTGGTGATGGCGGTGGTGCTGGTCTGGCGCCCGTGGGGCCTGTTCGGCCGGCCGCAGGCACCCAGCCGCTACGTGGGCATGCAGGAGGAGCCGCTGCGTCGCCCGGGCAAGGCTTACCTGGTGGCGGCTGCGGTGCTGGGCCTGCTGCTGGCAGCAGCGCCGGTGCTCACCGCCCAGTCGCCGTACACCACGGTGCTGCTGATCGACCTGCTGATCGCCGCGCTGTTTGCGGCCAGCCTTCACTTCATCATGGGGCCTGCAGGCATGCACTCCTTCGGCCATGCTGCCTACTTCGGGCTGGGCGCCTATGGTGCGGCCCTGCTGGTGCGCTCGCTTGGGCTGCCCATGGAGGTCGCACTGGTGGTGGCGCCGCTGGTGGCGGCCGCCGGGGCGTTTGTCTACGGCTGGTTTGCGGTGCGGCTGTCGGGTGTGTACCTGGCCATGCTGACGCTGGCCTTCGCCCAGATCACCTGGGCCATCACCTACCAGTGGGACAGTTTCACGGGTGGCAGCAACGGCCTGACCGGTGTCTGGCCTGCGGCGTGGCTGGCAGACAAGCGCATGTATTACTGGCTCACGCTGGCACTGGTGGGGGCAGGGGTGTGGTGGCTGCGCCGCGTGCTGTTCTCGCCGTTTGGCTATGCGCTGCGCGCGGGGCGCGACTCTGTGCTGCGCGCCGACGCCATCGGCATCGACGTCAAGCGCATGCAGTGGGCGGCGTTTGTGGTGGCGGGCACGGCTGCAGGGCTGGCAGGGGCGCTGTATGCGTTCTCCAAGGGCAGCATTTCGCCGGAGTCGCTGGCCGTGGGCAAATCGGTGGACGGGTTGGTGATGGTGCTGCTCGGCGGCATCCAGACGCTGGCGGGCCCCGTGGTGGGTGCGGTCACCTTCACCTGGCTGCACGACACCGTGGCGCGCAACACCGACTACTGGCGCGCCATGCTGGGCGCCATCATCCTCATCCTGGTGCTGCTGTTTCCGCAGGGCATCGCGGGCACCATCAAGCAGATTTTTGACAACATGCGCGACGCCAAGAACACCAAGGAGGGCACGGCATGAGCCTCCTCAAAGTCACCGGTCTGGGCAAATCGTTCGGCGGCGTGAAGGCGGTGGATGGCATCCACTTCGAACTCGCTGCGGGTGAGCTGCTGGCACTCATCGGCCCCAACGGCGCGGGCAAGTCCACCACCTTCAACATGGTCAACGGCCAGCTGCCCGCTGACGCCGGCTCCATCCAGCTCAACGGCCAGGAGCTGGTGGGCCGCAAGCCGCGCGACATCTGGCGCATGGGCGTGGGCCGCACCTTCCAGATCGCCGAAACCTTTGCATCGCTGACGGTGGTGGAGAACGTGCAGATGGCACTGATCTCCAACGACGGTCTGCTGTTCTCCCTGTGGCGCAGGGCTGCCGACCACAAACGCGACGAAGCCCTGGCGCTGCTCGACCAAGTGGGCATGAAGTCGCAGGCCGACCGCCCCTGCAGCGTGCTGGCCTATGGCGATGTGAAGCGTGTGGAGCTGGCGATTGCCATGGCCAACTCGCCCAAGCTGCTGCTGATGGACGAGCCCACGGCCGGCATGGCGCCCAAGGAGCGCAACGAGCTCATGGCGCTGACCAAGCAGCTCGTGATCGACCGCCACATGGCCGTGCTCTTCACCGAGCACAGCATGGACGTGGTGTTTGCCTACGCCGACCGCATGATCGTGCTGGCGCGCGGGCGCCTGATTGCCGAGGGCAAGCCGCTGGAGCTGCGCGACCACCCCAAGGTGCAGGAGGTGTACTTCGGCACCGGCAAGACGTTTGAGAAGAAAGCCGCAGCCCCTGCGGAGGCGGCATGACCATGACGACCCACAACCCCAAAGAACTGCTGCTCCAGGCCAAGGGCCTGCAGGCCTGGTACGGTGCCGCGCAAATCCTGTACGACGTGGACCTGGACGTGCGCCGGGGCGAAGTGGTTGCGCTGATGGGCCGCAACGGCGCAGGCAAATCCACCACGCTCAAGACGCTGATGGGCATGCTGGCCAAGCGCAAGGGCAGTATCCAGTTCATGGGCAAGGACCTGTCCAAAACCGATCCGCACGACGCTGCCCGCCTGGGCCTGGGCTTTGTGCCCGAAGACCGCCGTGTGTTCACCGACCTCACGGTGATGGAGAACCTGGAAGTGGGCCGCCAACCCGCGCGCCACTGGCCCGACGGCACGGCCGCCCCGGTGTGGACGCCCGAGCGCCTGTTCAAGCTCTTCCCCAACCTGGGCGAGATGCCACAGCGCCCCGGCGGCCGCATGAGCGGTGGCGAGCAGCAGATGCTGACCGTGGCCCGCACGCTCATGGGCAACCCGTATTTGGTGCTGCTGGATGAGCCTTCTGAAGGCGTGGCCCCTGTGATCGTGGAGCAGATGGCGCACATGATTCTGGAGCTGAAGGAGCAGGGCGTGAGCATCCTGCTGTCCGAGCAGAACATGCACTTTGCCGAGCTGGTGTCCGACCGCGCCTATGTGCTCGAAAAGGGCCAGATTCGCTACCAGGCCAGCATGGAAGAGCTGGCCGCCAACGACGAGGTGCGGCGCGCCTACCTCAGCGTCTAAAGAAGAAGTTCCCCGGCCCTGGCCCTACCGGGCTGTGGCCGACGTGTCAGTGCGTTCCCAACCGGAGTGTTCACCATGCAAACTGCGCAACGTCGTCGCTTTCTTCTTCAATCGGCCGCGCTCACCGTGGCCGGGGTCAGCTTCCCTGCCAGCTGGGCGGCAGGCAAGATCAAACCCGGTGAGCGAGCGGCGCTCATCGTGGTCGATGTGCAGAACTGCTTTGTCCCCGGCGGCACGCTGCCCGTGGCCAAGGGGGATGAGGTGGTGCCCGTCATCAACCGCATTGCCACAGCGTTTGAAAACGTGGTGGTCACGCAGGACTGGCACACCCAGGGCCACGCCTCGTTTGCCAGCACCCATGCAGGCAAGAAGCCGTTTGAAACCACGCAACTGAGTTACGGCCAGCAGGTGCTGTGGCCCGACCATTGCGTGCAGGGCACTGACGACGCCGCCCTGCACAAGGACCTCAAGGTGCCCAAGGCCCAGGTGATCCTGCGCAAGGGCTTTCACCAGCATGTGGACAGCTACTCGGCCTTTGAAGAGGCTGACCGCAAGACCTCTACCGGCCTGGCGGGCTACCTCAAGCAGCGTGGCATCAAGACCGTGTTTGTCACGGGCCTGGCCACCGACTTCTGCGTGGCGTGGACGGCGCTCGACGCCAAACGCCTGGGCTTCGAAACCTATGTGGTCGAAGACGCCACCCGCGCCATCGACCTCAACGGATCGCTCGACGCGGCCTGGAGGAACATGAAGGCCAAGGGCGTCAAACGCATCCAGTCCAGCGATATCGACGTCGCCTGATGGCGCACTGCCCCGGTGCTTCGGCGCCGGGGTTTGACGGATTCACAACACCCCGCAGAAATGGTTGCGCTGCCGCTCCGCTTGCAGGGAAACTTGCGCACTTGATGTAAGGAGCGTTTCATGAAATTTCGTGGGATGGAGGAGGGGGGCATCGACCGCCGTGCGGTGCTGATAACACTGGCCGCCGCTGCTCTGGGGGCCGCAGGCCCGGCAGCCGCCGAGACCGGGGTGACAGACACCCGCATCAAGGTAGGGCAGTCGGCCGTGTTCACCGGCCCGGCCCAGGATTTCGGGGTGGATTACAAGGCCGGCATTGCGCTGGCGTTCGACAAGGTCAACAAGACCGGCGGCGTGAACGGGCGCACGCTGGAGCTGGTGTCGCACGACGATGCCTACGAGCCCAAGAAGACGGCCGAAAACACGGCCAAGCTCATTGACGAAGACAAGGTCTTTGCCCTGATCGGCTACGTGGCCACCGGCAATCTCATCGCCGCCATGCCCCTGGCGGAGAAGGCGGGTGTGCCCATGTTTGCGCCGCTGGTGGGCACCACGTCCTTCCGCACCACGCACAACCGCTACCTGTTCCACGTGCGCGCCAGCTACGAGACCGAGCTGCGCAAGATCGTGGGGCACCTCGCCACGCTGGGTATCAACAACATCGCCGTCATCTACCAGAACAGCGCGTTCGGCAAATCCAACCTCGACACCTGCCTGCAGATCGCCCAGGGCCTGAAGGTCAAGGTGGTCGATTCCGTGCCCATGGAGATCGCCGCCACCGACGCCAAGCCCCAGGTCGCGCAGCTCACCAAGGCCCAGCCGGGTGCGGTGGTGATGATCATGGCGGGCAAGATGGTGGAGGTGTTCCTGCGCGACTACCGAGCCGCAGGCGCAGCCTCGCCGCTGTACACCATCTCGGTGGGCATCACCGACGCACCGGGCTCTGCGCAGCGCCTGAACGGTGGCATCGAAGGCCTGGTCACGGCCAGCATCGTGCCCTCGCCGCAGGCCAGCCGTCTGGCCATCGTGGCCGACTACCGCAAGGACCGCGCGGACGCGGGCGAGAAGATCGACAGCTACACCATGCTGGAGGGCTACATCGCCGCCCGTGTGTTTGTAGAGGGCCTCAAACGCGCAGGCAAAGCGCTCACGCGCGAAGGCTTCATCAAGGCCATGGAAGACATGGGCACCACCAAGATCGGCGACTTTCCGCTCGTGTATGGCCCGAACAACCACAATGGCTCCAACTTTGTGGACCTGGAGATGTACACGCGCAGCGGGTCGCTGCGACGCTGACTGAGAACAATCCACCGAGACATGCACGCGCCCGCTTCACTCTCCCCGGTTGTCGTCAATGGCCAGCCGTTGGCCCTGCCGCAGAGCACCTTGGCCAGCGCCACGCTGCTGCACGTGCTGCGCAATGACTTGGCCCTCAACGGTCCCAAATACGGCTGTGGCCTGGGGCAGTGCGGCGCCTGCACGGTGCTGGTGGACGGCGTTGCCGCGCGGGCCTGCGTGATCCCGGCGCAGGGCGTGGCAGGCCGCGAGGTGACCACGCTGGAGGGGTTGCCCCGGCGTTGCAGCCGCACCGAGCGGCTTCACCCGGTGCAGCAAGCCTTTGTGGATGAACAAGCCGCGCAATGCGGCTATTGCCTCAACGGCATGGTGATGATGGCCGTGGCCCTGCTGGAGCGCAACCCTGACCCCGACGAAGCAGCCGTGCGCCGCGAGCTGTCGGGCAACCTGTGCCGCTGCGGCACACATGTCGAAATCATCCGCGCCGTGCTGCGCGCGGCACAGCTGATGCGCGAGGCCCAGGCATGAGCGCCACACCTGACAACGCTGCACCCCTGCGCGCCCACAGCCCGCTCACCCGCGCCGACTTCCATGCCGCCCATGGCGTGCTGCTGGTGGTGCGCAACCCACCGCCTGCACCGCCACCCGTCAAGGGCCAGCCCGCGCTGGTGGCGGGCAACCCGGCCGAGGGCGTAGAGATACTGATCGCCGTGTGGGACGACGGCAGTGTGACCGCACTCAACGGCCACGTGGACCTGGGCACCGGCATCCGCACCGCACTCGCGCAGATCGTGGCCGAAGAACTCGACGTGCCGCTGGCCCGGGTGAACATGGTGCTGGGCGACACCACCCGCGCGCCCAACCAGGGCGCCACCATCGCGAGTGCATCCATCCAGATCCACGCCAAGCCCCTGCGCATCGCCGCCGCACAGGCGCGCCACTGGCTGGTGGCACAGGCCGCAGAGCGACTGGGTGTGCCGGTGGATCAATTGCAGGTGCGTGCCGGTATGGTGCAGGTCGCCTCAGACCCGTCGCGCCACGTGGCCTACGGCGCGCTGCTGGCGGGCGCACACACCACGCTGGAGCTGGCCGATGCCACGGCCACCAAGGCCGCTGCCGACTACACCGTGGTCGGCCAGTCCGTGCCACGCGTGGACATCCCCGCCAAGGCCAGCGGCGAGCTGGTGTTTGTGCACGACATGCGCGTGCCCGGCATGCTGCACGGCCGCGTGGCGCGCCCGCCGTATGCGGGGGCAGACCATGGCGACTTCATCGGCAACACGCTGGAATCGGTGAACCAGCAGTCCATCGCCCACATCCCCGGCGTCCGCGCCGTGGTGGTGATCCGCGACTTTGTGGGCATCGTCGCCGAGCGCGAGGAACAGGCCGAGCAGGCCCTGCGCGAGCTGACAGTACGCTGGAAGGACTGGCCCGGCTTCCCGCGCCAGGACAGCGCCGAGGCGCTGGAACAAGCCATCCGCGCCAATCCCGCCACGCAGCGCCGCCTGGTCGATGAAGGCGATGTGGAGGGCGCCCTGGCCGCGTTGTCTGCCGACGGCCAGCCCATGCCGCGCACCTATGTGTGGCCGTACCAGATGCATGGCTCCATCGGCCCGTCCTGCGCGGTGGCCGAATGGCGCAGTGATGACAGCACGGGCCGACCGCGCATGACCGTTTGGGCGGGCACGCAGAACCCGCACGTGCTGCGCGCCGACCTGGCCCGCCTGATGGGCCTGCCCGATGTGGACATCGACCTCATCCGCATGGAGGCCGCAGGCTGCTACGGCCGCAACGGTGCCGATGACGTGGCGGCCGATGCCGCACTGCTCTCGCGCGCCGTGGGTGCCCCGGTGCGCGTGCAGCTCACCCGCGAGCAAGAACATTTGTGGGAGCCCAAGGGCACGGCGCAGCTCATGCAGGTGCGCGGCGGGCTCAAGGCCGATGGCACCGTGGCGGCGTACGACTTTGAAACGTCCTACCCCTCCAACGGCGCGCCCACGCTGGCCCTGCTGCTCACCCGCACCATCGAGCCCGTGGCCCAGGCCTACGAGATGGGCGACCGCACCGCGCGCCCGCCTTACCAGTACGACAATCTGCGCGTGGCCGTCAACGACATGCCGCCCATCGTGCGTGCATCGTGGCTGCGCGGCGTGTCAGCGCTGCCCAACTCGTTTGCGCACGAGTCGTATGTGGACGAACTGGCCACGGCGGCGGGTGTGGACCCGGTGCAATTTCGCCTGCAACTGCTGAACGACCCGCGCGCCGCCGAGCTGGTGCAGGCCACGGCCGAAAAGGCGGGCTGGATTCGCCGCACCGGCCCGCAGCAGCGACCGCTGGAGGGTGACTGGGTGCAAGGCCAGGGCTTTGCCTACGCCCGCTACATCCACAGCAAATGGCCCGGCTTTGGCGCCGCCTGGGCGGCCTGGGTGGCCGATGTGGAGGTCAACAAGAAGACCGGCGAGGTGCATGTGCGCCGCGTGGTCGTGGGGCACGACGCGGGCCTGATGGTGAACCCAGCAGGCGTGGAGCAGCAGGTGCACGGCAACGTGCTGCAGACCACCAGCCGCGCGCTCAAGGAGCAGGTGACGTTCGAGCCCGTCAAGCAGGCCGTGGACAACCGTGAATGGGGCAGCTACCCCATCCTGAGCTTCCGCGAAGTGCCTGTCATCGAGGTCATGCACATGCCCCGGCAGGACGAGGCGCCGCTGGGCTCCGGCGAGTCTTCGTCCGTGCCGGGCACGGCGGCCATTGCCAACGCGATTTTTGATGCGACCGGCGTGCGCTTCCGCGCGCCTCCGTTCACGCCCGAGGTGGTGCGCGCTGGGCTCAACCCCCTGCCCGGTGGCGCAGGCGAGGCCGCAGCAGGCAGTCCCCCACCCGCCGAGCAGGCCGAGGTTTTGCCCACGCTAGAACTCCCCGCACCCACCGTGCCCGCCGGCGCCACATGGCCCGCAAAACGCAGTCCCTGGGCCCGCGCGCTGGCCCTGGTCGCTGGTGGCATCGCCATGGGCGCCGCGCTGCTGGGCTGGCGCCCCTCCATCGCGCCCGTGGTGCAGACGGCGGGCGCGTCGGTCTACAACGCCGCCACCATCGAGCGGGGCCGCCTGCTGGCCGCTGCGGGCGACTGCGCGGTGTGCCACACCGCCCCCGGCGGCACGCCCAACACGGGCGGCCGCGCCATGGAAACGCCCTTTGGCAAGGTCTACACCACCAACCTCACACCCGACGCCGAGACCGGCATCGGCCAGTGGTCCTTCAGCGCCTTCCAGCGCGCCATGCGCGAAGGCATCTCGCGGGACGGCAGGCACCTGTACCCCGCCTTCCCCTACACATCGTTCGCCAAGATGAGCGACGACGACCTCACGGCGCTGTACGCCTACCTGATGGCGCAGCCCGCCGTGGGGGCCGAGGTGCCGAAGACCCAGTTGACCTTCCCCTTCAGCGTGCGCCCGCTCATGGCGGGCTGGAACGCGCTGTTCCACGACGCCACGTCGTTCAAGCCGGACCCGAATCGCCCGCCCGAATGGAACCGGGGCGCCTACCTGGTGCAGGGCGTGGGCCACTGCGGCGCCTGCCACACGCCGCGCAATGCGCTGGGGGCCGAGTTGGGTGGCGCTGCGTTTCTGTCCGGCGCCATGATTGATGGCTGGGAGGCGCCTGCGCTCACCGGCCTGTCGAAAGCGCCCGTGCCGTGGACGGCCGATGCGCTGTATGGCTACCTGCGCCACGGCCACAGCCCGCAGCACGGCAGCGCCTCCGGCCCCATGGCGCCCGTGGTGCGCGAGCTGGCCCACTTGCCTGACGAAGACATCCGCGCCATGGCCAGCTACCTGGCCTCGTTCACCGCGACAGACGCTGCTACCCAGCCAGCCACAGAGCCTGTGTCTGACCCGCAGCAGCGCGCACAAACCGCCGTGGCCCAGGCCGCAGCACTCGCGCCGCAGCCCGGCCAGACCCAGCGCCTGTTTGACGGCGCCTGCGCCGCCTGCCACCACGACGGCGACGGCCCGCGCCTGCTGGGCGTGAACGTGCCCCTGGCGCTCAACAGCAACCTGCACAGCGACCGGCCCGACAACCTGCTGCAGGTCATCGTGCACGGCATCCGCGAGCCCGCCGCGCGGGACATCGGCTTCATGCCCGGCTTCGGCCACGCGCTCAGCGATGCACAAATCACCGAGCTAGCGGGCTACATGCGCCAGCGCTACGCACCGGGCCGCCCGGCGTGGCGCGATGTGCCGGAGGCGCTGGCCCGTGTGCGGGCGGGGCCTGCACATCCGTGATTTGTAGGTTTTTAGGCCGTTTGCGCCTGATGGGTAAGCGCGAATAGCTATGAAAACAGGAGCAAATGGTGCCAACGCGATGCCACGGCCAAGGGCTGCAAATGTGCTCCCCGCGCGGCACCCACACCAAACAGCGCCGCCATTCCCCCTCACATCACACCATTAACCCTGCGCTGCGTGGGCACAGTGGCATGGGGCTTGGTCCATGGAGGGGCAGGCCCGGGCGCCTGCCTCTTTTTTCGGGGTGGCAGACGCCCAAGTCACCGGCCAGCCCGTGCGGCGGCCGCCCACTGTCGCTCAAGGAGAAGACCATGCCCGCTGGTGAACTGGAAATCCACGAGATCGTGCTGCGCATGATGCGCGAAGGCTATGCCGCCCTGACAGCGGCGCAACGAAGAGTTGTGGATGCGCTGATGGCCGTGTGTTGACAAGGTGCTGCGCTGGCAGCTGTTTGCCCCACGCGGCGGCCCCTGAAGGTCTTCCGGTGGTTGCGGCCGCTGGCACTGCGCATTGGCGTGCCGCTATGCCCAATGCAGCAAAGCGGCATCCGCCCCCATCGCCTGCGCAATCAGGCGCATGTCGTGGTCGCTGATGGCAAACAGCCCAAAGCGGAACTTGCCGCCCCAGCGCTGGCGGTCGTCCACAAACTCGAAGTCGTCCAGCAGCGGCGCAATCGCTGCCTCGCGTGCGGGCACATAGGCTACGTCCCGCCGCGACGGCACAAACCCGCCGCCCATGTCAAACGCATACGGTGCGCCGGGCTGCACGATGCCGATGGAGACAAACGCCTGCAGCCGGTCCTTGCCACCCATCGTGATGGTGGGCGCGTAGTACGCCACGCGGTCGCCGGGGCGTATGCGCTGCAGCGGCGCCACCTTGCCATGGCACACCTGCATATAGCCCGCGCCCGGCGTGGCGCAGCCCCGGCGGGCGTGCTGGGCGCAGGCCACGGCGATCCAGTTGCGGCGCGCCATGGTGGCAGCGGTTGCCGCTGGCTCGGACATACGCACAGGCTTGGCATCCGGCCAAAGGGTGGTTTGCAGCACGGCATCGGTCATGAAAAAAGCCCCGGGGAAATGAAGCCCTGATGGTGCGGATGCGCTGCTGACACCGCAGTGTCAGTACCTTTGCAGCATTGCCTTGTGGGTCGCGCAGCCCCTCCAACGGATTGGTGCGTCTTCTATCTGGACCGTTCGGGCTGAGCTTGTCGAAGCCTCGCGCGGCCGTCCGACCAGCGCAGCGCGAAAGGACTGTTGGTCCGCTGACCGGTATCAGACCAGCTGCCCCCACTGCCACAGCGCAAACCCGCCCAGCAGCAATGCCGACGCCCGGTTGATGCGCTGGCGCCACGCGGGCGTAAAGCGCTGCCGCTGGTAGGCAATCGCGCTGGTCAGCAGCAGCCACCAGGCGGCAGAGCCCACCAGCACGCCCGCCACCATCCACAGCGGCGACGGCAGGCTGGGCCGGCCGCCGCCCAGCGAGCCAAACACCGCAATGAACGACACGATGGTGGCCGGGTTGGCCAGCGTCAGCGCAAACGTGCCCGCCGCCAGGCCCAGCAGGCCCCGCGCATCGCGCGCCGGGGCGACGGTGTGGGCCACGGGCGCGTGCCAGGTGCGCCAGGCCAGCACCAGCAACAGTGCGCCGCCGCCCAGCGCCAGCGGCGTCTTGGCCTGGGTCAGTCCGTCAATGAGCCAGCGCACGCTGAAAGCGCCCACGGCGCCATACACCGCATCGGCCGCAGCGGCGCCCAGGCCGGTGGCCAGCCCGGCGGCCAGGCCCCGCTCCAGGGTGCGTTGCATGGTCAGCAGGCCGATGGGGCCCACAGGGGCCGCGATGAGCACGCCGATGACGGCGGCTTGCAGAAACACGGTGAGTGCGGTGAAGTCCATGCACCGATGCTAGGGCGGCGTCTGGCGGTAGAGAATGCAGAAAATTCGGCGAATCCCGCATTGGGTTTCGTTTTTTTCTGTGCCAATCGATAAAGGCTTGTATGGAAGTCGATGACAAAGCCTGGCGCCTGATCAGCGCGCTGCAGGCCGATGGCCGCGCCTCGCTCAAGGAACTGGCCGAGGCCGTGGGCCTGTCGGTGCCCGCCACGCTCGAGCGCCTGCGCCGCCTGCAAGAGGCGGGCGTGGTGCGCGGCGTGCATGCCGACATCGACCCCGCCAAGGTCGGCTACGGTGTGCGCGCCGTGGTGGGCATCAACGTGCCGCAGCCTGGCAAGAAGGCGCTGATCGACAAGCTGCGCCAGTCGCCCCAGGTGCTTGAGTGCCACCATGTCAGCGGCAACGACTCGTATGTGATGCAGGTCGTGGCGCGCGACCTGCCCGATCTGGAGCGGTTTCTGGGCGACATCAATGGCTATGGCGAAACGCGCACATCCATCGTGTTCTCCACGCCCATCCCGCTGCGTGGACTGGCCCGTCCTGAGGCGGGCTGACCCACACGTTCAGAACGTGATCTTCACCGACGCCGCACTGCGCTGCGCGTCGCCATGGAACACGGCCTCGATGTTGTTGCCATCCGGGTCCAGCACAAACGCCGCGTAGTAGCCGGGGTGGTACGGCCGCTCGCCCGGTGCGCCGTTGTCCTTGCCGCCGTGGGCCAGCGCGGCGCGGTAGAACGCATCCACCATCGCCCGGTCCTGCGCCTGAAAGGCCAAGTGCGTGCGGCCGGTGAGGTGCCCCTGTGCGGCCACGCTGTCGGCGGTGGAGATGAACAGCTCATCCGCCCAGAAGTAGTCCTCGGCCGTGCCGCCCATGGGCACGTTCAGTGCGTCGAACACCGCCGAATAGAACGTCCGACTGGCGGCGAGGTCGCGCACCACGAGCTGAATGTGGTCGATCAGCCGGCCTCGGTGCAGTTCCTGTGCTTCCATGGGGAGTCTCCTTTCGCGATGAGAGAGGGATCAATCGGGCGCATGCAGCCCGACACGGTTGCCATCCAGGTCATGGATGTGCGCAAAGAACCCCATGCCCGGCGGCAGCGCTTGGCGCGGCAGGGCCACGCGGCCGCCTTGGGCCACCGCGCGCTCCAGCGCTGCGTCGAGCGAGGGCGATGCGTCCAGGTACACCAGCGTGCCGTTGCCCGACACCTGGGGCGCCGTGGGGCCCATCATCAGCGCGCCGCCCGCGCCATCTGCCTCGGGGTCGTAGGCAAACACGGCGCCTTCGCTCGGGCCCATGTTCTCGCGGCGCATGGGCTGGCCCAGCACGGCTTCGTAAAAGGCCTGGGCGCGGTCCAGCTGGGTGGTGGGGATCTCAAACCAGGCGATGGCGTTTTTCATGAAAGGCTCCTTGTCGTTCAATGGGTGATGGAAAGAAAGAAGCCCCGATGGTGAGCGGGGGCTGCTGACAGCGGCGTGTCAGCAGCCTGTCACGCGTCATCACATTGCCTGTGCGGGCGCCGATGCCGCCACCTGCGCCCGAAACGCACGCGGCGACAGCCCCGCATCGCGCGTGAAGGCGCGGGTGAAGTACGCCGGGTCGGCATAGCCCAGCGTGTAGGCAATGGTGGCCACGCCCAGGTGGGTGTAGGCCAGGTTGCGCCGCGCCTCGCGCATCAGCCGCGCCTCGATCAGCCGCTGGGCCGACACACCCGTGGCAGCCCGCGCCACACGGCTCAGGTGCGTGGGCGAAACGGCCAGCGCCCGCGCGTAGTCGGCCACCTGCCAGTGCTCCAGAAAATGCGCCTCGATCAGCGCCTCCAGCCGCTGCACCAGGCTGGACTCTGGCGCTGCCGCATCGCCCGGGCTGTGGTCTTCCATCGCACGCGCCACCCAGCCCAGCAGCGTGGCGCTCAGGCCCCGCAGCACCAGCGCACGCGCCTTGGCGCGGCCCGAGAACTCCTTCCAGACCTGACCCATGGCCTGGTGCAGCTGTGGCGGCGCGGGCGCCACGGCGGGCCGCGCCAGGTCGCGCCGCACATCGCCCACGCGCACAAAAATCTCGTCCATCAATTCATCCGCCAGCGTGGCCACCCAGCCCTGCGTGTGCTGCGTGAAGCGGAATGCATGCACATGCCCCTGCGGCACGTTGATGAGCGCACCCGCAAACAGCGGGACCCGCTCGCCGTCCAGGTGCGCCACGCCCCCACCCGAGGTGATCAGCAGCACCTGGTGCAGCCGCGTGTGCCGGTGCGGGGCCAGCTCCCAGTCGTGCAGCGCCGACCGCTCGGCAATCGTCTCGCAGTGCAGCACATCGGGCAGGTGCTGCGACTCGCCAAACAGGCTGTACGAGCGGATACCGTCGATGTTCGAAAAGTGCATGTTCTGGCTCCATCCGTCCATTCAACGCGGCGACTGTGCCACGTATCTTTGGGTGGTCCGTTTGACCCATGTCATGAACGCACTAACCACACCAGGAGACACCATGAAAACCCAGGTTTGCATCATCGGCGGAGGTCCCTCGGGCCTCATGCTCTCGCAGCTCTTGCACCTCAAGGGCATCGACACCATCGTGCTGGAGCGCCAAAGCCGCGAATACGTGCTGGGCCGCATCCGCGCCGGCGTGCTGGAACACGGCTTTGCCGCACTCATGCGCGAAGCCCAGTGCGGCGAGCGCATGGACAAGGAAGGCGAGATCCACGACGGCTTCATCATTGCCCACGACGGCCAGATGGACCGGGTCGATTTGCACAAGTACAGCGGCGGTAGCTCGGTGGTGGTGTACGGCCAGACCGAGCTGACGCGCGACCTGTACGAAGCGCGCGACCGCATGAAGGGCGTCGTCATCCACAACGCCGAAGACGTGCAACCGCACGACCTGAAAAGCGCCAACCCGTATGTGACCTACCGCAACGGCGACGAGGTGGTGCGCATCGACTGCGACTTCGTCATCGGCGCTGACGGCTTCCACGGCGTGAGCCGCAAGTCCATCCCGCGCGACGTGCTCAAGGAGTATGAAAAGGTCTACCCCTTCGGCTGGTTGGGCGTGCTCTCGCGCACCAAGCCAGTCTCGCCCGAGCTGATCTACGCCAAGCACGAACGCGGCTTTGCGCTGTGCTCGCTGCGCTCGCAAGTGCTGAGCCGCTACTACATCCAGGTGCCGCTGACGGACAACGTGGAAGACTGGTCCGACGAATCCTTCTGGGCCGAGCTGAAACGCCGCCTGCCCGCCGAGGTTGCCGCCCAACTCATCACCGGCCCCTCCATCGAAAAGTCCATTGCCCCCCTGCGCTCCTTCGTGGCCGAACCCATGCGCTACGGCAACCTGTTCCTGGCGGGCGACGCCGCCCACATCGTGCCGCCCACCGGAGCGCGGGGCCTGAACAGCGCGGCATCCGACATCTACTACCTGTACCACGCCATGGTCGCGCACTACAAGGATGGCGACAGCACCGGCCTCGACAAATACTCCGAAAAGGCCCTGGCCCGCGTGTGGAAGGCCCAGCGCTTCTCGTGGTGGATGACGACCATGCTGCACACCTTCCCTGAGTCGCTGGCGTACGACCAAAAGCTGCAGGACACGGACCTGGCGTACCTGTTCTCGTCCGAGAAGGCGCTGGGCTCGCTGGCGGAGAACTACGTGGGGTTGCCGTTCTGAGCATCCGGCATTAGTACTGCCACCCAATCAAAGGCTTGCATGGGGTTCCCTCATGCGGGCCTTTTTGGTGTGCGCCCGGTCGGCGTTGCGTACAACCTGTGATCCGTCCGTGCACTCTCGGCGTGACCTATAGCCTGCTCACTGCGACCCGCATGAAAATTCCGCATTCCATGCAGCCGCCCTGCACGGTAATCTCCATCTGCTACGGAAAATTTAGGTAAAACTGATGCTTACACCCGCACAGCGGGCCCGATAGCATCACACCAAGTTTTCAGATCATTTGCCCAGTGTTGTCGATGTGCGATTCGACGATGGGTTGAACACGATAGAGCTGCTGACGCAGCGTTTTGAGGCAGTGCACTGCGCGGTAGTGAGTGCCCATCAACAGCCAGGAAAATCTCCAAGATGGATTGGGTCCCGATAGTCTTCATTGTCTTCAAGGTGGCCGTGTTCGGCACCGGCATGTTCTTTGCCATCAAGTGGCATTACGACCAAGGGAAGAAGGCGAAAGAAGAAGCCAGCAAGCGCCAAGGTGTGGCTGAACGGGTACGGGAAGCTTCAGAGTAGTTCCTGATTTCTTGCGACGGTCTCGGCTGCATCAGTCCAACTGCGCGCGAATCACCCCACCCTGGAGTTCAGCTCTGCCGAGGTCTTTGTTTAGCGGGACCTCACTACTGTGAGTTGACTGGCTCGATGGCGTAAATTGATCTATTCGGATGTGTGGCGAGGTGCACGGCGAGGCAGGTACTTGGGAATGGCGGCTTCAGGCTGGGTTTGGAGCAATCACAAGAAAATGCGACTCCGGTGACTGCGAACTCGCTGTGGTGTATCTGAATCTCGATGAATTCAACCGAGTCAACGACGATCTAGGGCACTCTGTTGGAGGTGAAGTGCGAACAATCGCTAGTCAGTACATGCAATCCTTTCTGAACGATGAAGACACTTTGTCGAGCATTGGCGGGGATGGTGTGCGTTGCTACCAATGCTGCCTTATCGGTGGTTCCGTTAGGGAGCCCTGTGCGGCCCATTGAAATCCACCAGCTTGACGGAAAAAGTATCTCTACAACCCAAAACTGGTCACGTTCAGTGGCATCTAACACTTGGTGTCAAGTCATTGGCTGGCCGCTGGCGTCTGTCGCTGTCCTTGGTGATTTTGGAACCACAGCGTTTTAAAACTCCGGGGCAATGTCCTCACGCTCAAGGCGGCTCTACTGAACACTGCACCCTATAGAACAAGGATGCGAGTTTTTAGAAAATCAAGGCGCCAACTCCATCGTGTGGTTCTGAGCGCATGCACGGATGTGCCAAAAGTGCCCCCACTTAGAGCGGCTAAAAACTCTTCTGGCTTCGTTGCCGCGTCTCGTCGTACCGTTAGTACTGCCTGCGACGCAGCGCCTAGCCAGAACCGCTTTGCTGAGTTTTGTTAGCCGCTCTTAGTCCATGCTTAGTCCACTCAGCGGCCGCTGCAGGCCATGACGCTCCATGCGATAACGCAAAGTGTCTCGGGTGATATTCAGCAGTCGGGCAGCACGAGTGACATTCCAGTGCGCTTGCTGTAGGGCGCGCAGCAGCAAGTCGCGCTCAGCGGCTTCCAGGGGACGCGACGCCGCAGGATTGAGTGGGGTAGCGTTCGTCGACTCGTTGATGTTTGGTGAGTGAGCAGTTTGAGCGGGGGAGGCGGCCATAGCGTTCAGCCAATGCAGGTCTGCTGCGGACACTGTGTTGCCTTGCAGGAGCAATATGGCACGCTCCATCACATTGCGCAGTTCACGTACGTTGCCTGGCCAAAGATGGGCTCGCAAGACATCGCAGGCACTGCGATCCAGGCCTGCAACGACCTTTCCGTATCGCGCAGCACACTGTGCTGCAAACTGCTCGGCCAGTTCCAGAACGTCATCGCCTCGGTCCCGCAGAGGCGGTACCTGCACATGGAACACTTGCAGTCGGTAGAGTAGATCGCCACGGAAACGCTGCGCCTGCACCATCGCATCCAGTGGCCGGTTGGTGGCGGCCACGACACGTACATTGACCTGACGTTCAGCCACGGCTCCGAGGCGGCGCACCCGCATGTTTTCCAGCACGCGCAGCAACTTGGCCTGCAGGCCAAGGTCCATTTCTCCGATCTCGTCAAGAAACAGAGTGCCTCCATCGGCGGCTTCGATCAACCCCAGCTTGCGCGCTTGAGCGTCGGTGAACGCACCTTTTTCGTGGCCAAACAACTCCCCTTCAATCAAAGCAGCCGGCAATGCGGCGCAGTTCACTTCTACGAACGGGCCTGCCGCGCGGGCGCCTGCGTAGTGGCAGGCTCGTGCCACCAGTTCCTTTCCCACACCGGTTTCGCCCTGGATCAGCACCGGTGGCGGAACACTGCCATCCTGCGGCTCGCTGCTGGCAATTGTGCGCAAAAGCGACTTGAGTGCCTGCATGGCTGGGGAGTGGCCCACCATCGCATCAAGGGTGGAATGATCGGCCTCGCGCCGCTGGTAGTAAGCCAAGGCCTTGCGGGCACTGCGCTCCACCAGCGCGCGCTCGACCACGGCATCCAGCGTGCTCAAGGCGACGGGCTTGGTGAGCAGGTCCATGGAGCCTGCCTTCATCGCATCCACGGCCACATTCACACTGGCGTGGCCGGTGACCATGATCAGGCGTACATCCGGGTCGCTGGTGCGGATGGTGCGAATCACCTCCACCCCGTCCATGCCAGGCAACTGAAAATCGACGATGACGACATCAGGGTCCGTGCGCGCAGCCAGCGCGACACCCTCACGGCCAGTGCCTGCCACATCCACTTGGTGGCCTTTGGCCTGAAAGTAGCGCGCAATGTTCTTGGCCAGAGCCGCTTCGTCTTCAATGATGAGAATGTTGGCCATGGCGTTTCAATGGTGCGGAGCCAAGGGCAGTGTAAGTTCTACCAACGTACCTTTGCCACCAGCACCCGGATGCAGGTGGATGGCCCCGCCCCACTGGCCCAGCATGCGGCGCGCCAGTGCAAGGCCAATCCCCAGCCCGCCGCTTTTGGTACTGAAAAAGGGGCGAAACACCTGCCCGGCCTGCGCGGGCTGGACCCCATGACCGGTGTCCGCAATATGCAAAATGCCCAGGCCCGCCTGGTCACGGATATCCAGGCGAAGCGAGCCGCCATCGGGCATGGCCTCCAGGGCGTTGGCCACCAGGCTGAGTACCACCTGCCGCAGCATCGCGGGGTGGGCCAGTACATGCACGGTATCCACCGCAGGCGCGGTCCACGCCACACCGCAGCGTTTCATTTCAGAGGCCATTTCTTCCAGGCAGCTGCAAGCCACGGTATGCAGGGAGACTGGCTCCTGCTGCAGGTGCTGGGCTTGGGACACACGCACCAGTTCGGTGATCCAGCGGTCAGCACGGTCGACGGCCTGAGTGATGTCAGAGCAATACTCCGGCACATCTGCGGCAGACCCACCGTCCGCCTGCAGCTGCAACATCTCTGCCGACACGCGCACTGTGGCCAGGGGGTTGCGCAGGTTGTGCGCCACGGCGCCAGCCAGATCCACAGCGGTCATCAGGCTTTGCGCCTCGGCCAGTTGCCGCTGCTGGGCGCGCAGCACCGTGTCCGCACGGGCCACTGTCCAGTACAAAGCCATGAACAGCAGCCCGGCAGACGCGGCGCACGCCGCCCACAGCTGCAGTAAGGCTTGCTGGATGGTGTCGTTCAACTGCAGAGGCACCTTGTAGAACTCCATGACTCCCATCACCTCCCCGCTGGCAAGGTCACGCACGGGGATGTAGCTTTCCACGAAGTAGCTGGTCAGTCGCGCCAGCCCTTCGTGCTCCGCCTTGCTGGTCTGCTCATCCGACACGCGCCCCGAGTGGACGACCAGCGCCCCACGAAGGGCATCATCCAGCTCATCGTTGACCGGGTAGCGCCGCCCGATCAGCGCAGGATCGGTGGACCACAGCACCGTGCCGTCAGCCCTGTAGGCATTGGCGCGCACCGGCTCACGCATGCCCTTGATGTGCTCCATGGAGGTCAAAAAACGCTGCTTGAGTTCCGCGTTCTCAGGCTCACGCAGAAAGCGTGCAGATTGGTCCGTGCCCAGAAGATTCTGGATGAACTCCATGGTGACCTCTCCCTCGCGCTGCAACATGCGCTGGGCGAGCATGTGCGACAGCAGCCACCCCAGCCCCAGGGCAATCGCCAGGATGGTGACGAGGCTGCGCACCGCAAACCGGCGCTTGAGATTGAGTGCGGGCTCTGCGCCGAGCAGGGCTGCTTGGAACAAGGGCATGGGCGGCACCTTTGAATATGGCCTGCCCACCATGTTAGGGCTTGCGCCCTGCGCGTGGCTGACGCGCACCGCTATACGCCAGCGTTTCAGAAAGATCGAACCCACGACACAGACACCTGCCGGTAGTGGTTGTTGAACACCCGGATGCCAGAACGATTCAACGCCTGGTTCCACTCCACGCGCAGGGCGGCCTTGTCGGGCAGTGGCCATTGCACGCTTGCATCCAGCATGTGGGATCGGTCGCGGCGAAGCGAATCGCCAGCAAACACGCTGCCGTCAAAGCGGGCTCGCAGCGCGCTGAGCCTGAGCGTCCAGTCCCAGCCTGAGCCGCTGCCCTCCACTGCGGCGCTGAACAAGATCTGCCGGTACGACAGCTCGTCAAAACCCCGCGCATTGCGCTCACGCCCTGCCAAGGCCGACAGTGTGACGCCCTCCAGCCAGTGGGCCCCCTCCTCACCAATGTCCCAGCGGCGCATCACCATGAGAGACTGGGCGCTGGCGTCCAGATCCGCCAGAGGGCCTTTGTGCCGATAGCGGCCCAGATCCACCACTGCCGTCCAGAACCCATGCTCCTGCGGCAACACCCAACTCGCCTGCACTCCGGACACATCCCGGAAATGCGAGCCGCCCACCGCGATGCGCTGCAGCGTGGCCCCCAAGCCCCAGCCGGCGCCTGCCGCGCTCCAGTGCCAGGTAGGCTGCGCCTGCCAGCTTTCCATGTCAAAACCCGGCGATGCTGGTGAGCGCTTGACCATCCATTCAAGCCGGGTAGACAGGCTCTGCCCCTCGGGCAGTGCCATGTGGGTTTGGGCCTCCAAGCGTGCCAGGGCATGTGTGCCGGAACGCCGCTGCAAGCCCGGAAGATAGACCACCGAACTCTCAGGCGTCACCTGAAAAAGCGGTGAGGATTGGGACTCGTGTCCCAGCCCTGTCTGCACGCTCCATCGCAATGCAGGGGGCGCCTCAGACTCCTGCGCAAAAGCAGGCCACACTGCGGCAGACATTGCCAAGCACCCGGCAACGACCAGCGCTCTGCTTAACCCGCCATGCGGGAGCAGCACCAGTCGGTGCCTTGGCCTTGGGCTCATACGCCCTTGTAGCAAACCTGGGTGTACTTCACAGTGCCATCGGCTTGCGGAACTGCTGCCGTGTAGCACTTGATGCCATGACCAACGCTGCGCGAGCTGCTGCCTTCGCGCGCCTGTGCCAAGGTGGGTGCCAACGCAGCCAGGGCAAAGGCTGCAGCGACAACGGAAACAGTGCGAATGGAACGGATGGAAGTCATGGATAGCTCCTGATGGCCAGGTTGATGAACTGCCCCCCGCTGGCCGCCGAGGAGCACCATCGCTAACGCACAAGCCGTGCCAACAAAAAAAACTTATTAATCAATTGCTTAGCAATTTTCTTGTCCGCAACAACTGCCCAAACTTCGGTGAAGTTCCCCCAGTTTGGGGGAAATGCCCCATTCACCGAAAGCAGTCAAACGAATACACGACCGCTGCACTTCTGCGTCTTGATCCAACCCCGCAGTGGGCTGTTCCTACATTTCCACCGCCTCATCAAAGATCATGCGCTTAGGGCTGACTGGTGAAGCGAGCGAGGAGTTGGGACACCGGTCAGTGCAGCACACTCGCCGTTGATGTTTCGCACGTTGAGCCGCGCGCTCGGATGCCGCTATGGCGGGGTAAGCACCGACAGCGATCCGCACAGCTGACACAGCGACAGCGCAATCAATGACGGCTTCCTGACCCAAACCCTGCCCCCGGGAACCTGCTCAAGATGACCGCAACCGCTGAAAAGCCCGACACCAGCCGGGCTTTGTACTCTCAGTGCTGTCATCACTTGCAGCTGAAACTGCTCGCGCTCTCCACACCCCCATGCCGTTGTTGCGCGCTACCTTGGGGTATACGCACAGCGGCCTGGTGTGGTTGGCGGACCAGCTGGCGGGCTGCTCGGTGTTGAGCACGTTGGCGTCTGCGCCACGTGCCTTAGGGGTCACGCTGTCGAGTGCCTTGCCCTATTTCACCCAGGTGATCACGGAGACGTCCGCACCCATTTCTCCACCACCTGTCACATCGCCCTCACATCACCCGTCTTGTGAGCAGGAGGTCGCCATCGCCCTCCGACCAACATTCAATGTGAAGGAACTGCTGTATGAATCGCGCTGTCTGGTTCAACGTATCGCCCGAGGGGGCCAAGGCCATCGGGACGCTGCACCACTTCGTCACCCAGGGCACGGGCCTGCCCAGCTTGCTGACGCACCTGGTCTTCCTGCGCGTGTCGCAGATCAATGGGTGCGCGCACTGCATTGACATCCAAACGCGTGACCTGCTGGCCGAAGGCATGTCGGTGGAGAAGGTGGTGCTGGTCCCTGTGTGGCATGAGGCGGCGTATCTGTTCTCCGAGCAGGAGCGCGCCGCGCTGGCCTGGGCCGAGGAGGTGACGCGCGTTAGCGAGACCCATGCCTCCGATGAAGCCTATGCGGCCGCGCTGGCCGTTTTTGGCGAGAAGAACCTGGTGGACCTGACGCTCACGATTGCCACCATGAACGCCATCAACCGCATGGGTGTCAGCTTTCGCATGAAGCCTCGCGCCAAGGCGTAAAAAGAAAAGGGAAGCCCGGCTTGCGCCGGGCTTCCCGCTTTTCAAGCGCAGATCACTTGCAGCTGAAACTGCTCGCACTCTCCACATCCCCCGTCCCGTTGTACCGCGCCACCTTGGGGTACACACACAACGGCCGGGTGCGGTTGGCAGACCAGCTGGCGGGCAGCTCGGCATTCACCACGTTGGCGCCTGCGCCGCGCGCCTTGGCGGTCACGCTGTCAGGCGCCTTGCCCTGTTCCACCCATGCCACCAGCGGGGCCAGCATGTCGAACTGGTCGGTGGCGGGGCCGCCGGAGCAGTGGTTCATGCCGGGCACCAGGAACAGGCGGGCAAAGGCATCGGCCTTGCCGCTGTGGTTGGCCTGCAGGCGGTCCATCCAGTTGGCGGTGTCCAAGGGCGAGAACACGCCGTCGGCCACGCCGTGGAAGACGATCATCTTGGCACCCCGGTTCTTCAGGGTGCCCAGGTCAGCTTCGTTGGGCGGGGTCATGTACGACCAGGGCGACTCTGTGTACGTGGTGTTGGTGGCGAACATCTTGGGGTAGTCCGTTTCCATGCTGAAGTTCAGCGCGTACTGCATGCCGGGGATGGCGGTGAACGCTGCCACGCTGGATGGGGGCGAGGTGAAGATGAAGGCCACTGCACCTGCGTCACGCGTCGCGGGCGAGCCAAAGTGCCACGACGCAAAGTTGGCGCCTGCAATGCCGGGGTCGAACCAGGTGCCGGTGTACAGCGCTTCGCCCTTGCTGTTCTTGGGGCCTGCAAATACGCTGGCCAGCACGCTCTTTTGTTCGCTGGTGATGCACGAGCCGTCGCGCGAGCCGGTGCAGGTGGGCACGTCGGTCTGCAGGTTGAAGGCGGCCTGGCAGGCGGCCACGTCGTTGACCTGGCCGTCGGTCGCGCCGTCCAGTGCGTCGCACTTGGCGACGATCTTGCTGCTGATGAGCTTGAACTCGGCGGGTGTCACTGCTGACGTCAGGTCGGGCTGGCCGGCCGAATCGGTGGTGGTGCTGACCTTGGCGTATTGCTGCGCCTTCCACAGCTGCGTGGTGGCGGCCTTGGGCAGGTGGAAGCCGGGGTTGCCCGCCAGGATGCCGTCGTACTGGTCGGCATAGCGCGATGCGCCCACCATGGCGTGGCGGCCACCGTTGGAGCAGCCGGCCAGGTACGAGCGGTCGGGCGCCTTGCCGTAGGCGCTCTTGATGAGGTTCTTGGCCATGGGGGTGAGGGTGCCCACGGCCTGGTAGCCGTAGTCCAGCCGGGCCTGCGGGTCTACGCCAAAGAACGGGGTGGGGGCACCGTGGCCTGCGTCAGAGCTGAGCACGGCAAAGCCCTGTACCAGGCCGGGGGCTACCGGGGCGGCGCCGCTCACCGAGCCCAGTGCAAGCACCACGCTGCCGTCCAGCCCGCCGTTGGCCTGGTGCAGAAAGCGGCCGTTCCATTCCACGGGCAGGCGCATTTCAAACCCGATGGCGTAGCTGGCGCCGTCCACGGGGCCGGTGCGCTCTTTCATCTTGCCTTTGACGAGGCAGTGTGCGGGCGCCTGGGTGGTCACGTTCTGCAGCGTCAGCGGGCCAGCGGGCACCTGCTCGGCCGAGGTGATGCGTGTGTCGGGCAACGCCAAGCTGCTGGCCAGCGTGGCGCACGACTGCAGGGTGGCCGGTGTGGCGGCGGAGAGCTGGGGCAGGGCGGCATCGGACGAGCCGCCGCAGCCCATGAGCAAGGCGGCGGCGACGGCCGAGAGTGCCAGGGGTTGGTGGGCACGCATCCGGTTTCTTCTCATCTTCAAGCGCATGGTGTCGTCTCCAGTGGTTTTTTTGAGGCGCAAGGAAACCCGCAACGTGGCCTCAACACGCTGTGGGAGATGGGGTGGGGGAATTGGTTGTTTGCTACGAAATTGGTAGCTATTGGTGCTTATCCATCAGGCGGTGGCAGCCATTTTTGGTCTGGCTTCCAGCGCCCGGGCAATGCGTTGGCGCAGCATCGCGGCGCGCATGTCGAATTCGGGCAGCACCCACTGGGCCAGTGCCTGGGCCGGGATGGTCCAGCGTTCATCCTTGGCCACGGCGCCGATCTCGCCCCACGCCCAGTCCAGCAGCACCAGCGCCACGGCGCGCAGGTAGTCGTCGGCCACCCAGTAGGGCAGTTCGGGGTCGGTCTGCGCGGCAATGGCCAGGGTCTGTGTGATCTCGACCAGCGCATGGCGGCGTGCGCTGGCGGCGGGGCTGGGCGCTGCGCCGGGCAGCGCGGCCAGCAGTGCTGTCAGGCCCTGGCCGCCATCGGCCAGCACCTTGCGCACCAGCAGGTCGATGGCCTGGATCTCGTTGGTGCCCTCGTAGATCATGGCCACGCGCACGTCGCGCACGATCTGCTCGATGCCCCATTCGCTCACATAGCCGTGGCCGCCAAACACCTGCAGGCAGGCGCTGGCGCCATGGAACCCTTGGTCGGTGAGCGCAGCCTTGAGCACGGGGGTGACCAGCGCGCACCAGCGCTGCGCGGCGGCGCGTTCGCCCGCGTCGGCGCTGTGTTTTGCCACATCCAGCTGCAGAGCCGTGTGGTAGGCCAGCACGCGCCCGCCGTCGATCCAGGCGCGCTGGGTCTGCAGCGTGCGGCGGATGGCGGGGTGGTCTTGAATGAGGCTGGTGTCCTTGGCGCCGGGGGCGCGCATCTGGCGGCGCTCGGCGGCGTAGGCGCTGGCCTTTTGCCACGCGGCCTCCAGCAGGCCGATGCCTTGCAGGCCCACATGCAGGCGCGCGGCGTTCATCATGACGAACATGGCGTTCAGGCCCTTGTTCGGTTCGCCCACCAGCCAGCCGGTGGCGTCGTCAAAGCGCATCACGCAGGTGGGGCTGCCGTGCAGGCCCATCTTTTCTTCGATGCGTTCGCAGACCACGGCGTTGCGGCTGCCGTCGGGCAAGACTTTGGGCACCAGGAACAGCGACAGGCCCTTGGGCCCCGCAGGTGCATCGGGCAGGCGCGCCAGCACCAGGTGCACGATGTTGTCGGTCAGGTCGTGTTCGCCGCCCGAGATAAAAATCTTGCTGCCGTTCACCCGCGCGCTGCCGTCGGGCTGCGGCACGCCGCGTGTGCGCACCAGGCCCAGGTCGCTGCCCGCGTGGGCTTCGGTGAGGCACATGGTGGCCAGCCATTCGCCGGTGGCGACTTTCTCCAGGTACTGCGCCTTGAGGGCATCGCTGGCGTGGTGCTTGATGCATTCGTACGCACCGTGCAGCAGGCCGGGCGCCATGGTCCAGCCGTGGTTGGCACCGGCCAGCCATTCAAACAGCACACATTCGAGCACCGCAGGCAGGCCCTGGCCGCCGTCTTCGGGTGCGCAGGCCAGTGCGGGCCAGCCGCCTTGCCAGAAAGCCTGGTACGCATCGCGGAAGCCGGGGGGCGTGTGCACCTGGCCTGCGTCAAACCGGCAACCCACTTCATCGCCCGTGCGCTGCAGCGGGGCCACGGCGGTGTCCACAAACTTGGCGGCTTCTTCCAGCACCTGCGCTGCCAGCTCGCCATCGGTGTCGGCAAACGGCGCCAGCGCCTGCCACTGCGCAGGGGCTTGCAGCACCTCGGTCAGCAGGAACTGGATGTCGGTGAGGGCCTGGCGTGCTTGCATGGATTGCTCTTGTTTTGATAGCTATTGGCGCTTGATGGACGCGCGGTAACGCGCTGTTTTCTTCTACATTTCGCCGGAGGAGGCCTGGGGCGGTGTGCGCCCTGGCTTCGACAGGCTCAGCCCGAACGGGTGGGGTGGCGCAACGCCCACGCGTCTCGAAGGCGCCACACGTCGATACCGGCGCGACCCCAGGCCAGCGCCACCGCGGAACTGGCTTTGCCAGGCCACGGGTGGCGTCCCCCTCAGGGGGAAGGCGCGCCAGCGCCTCAGGGGGAATCAAGAATCTGCGGTGAAGCCGATCTTCTTGATCAGCGGGCCCCAGGTGTCGTACTCCGCCTTCTGCCAGCGGGCTTGTTCTTCGGGCGTGGAGCCGTGGGGCATCAGGCCCACGATGGCCAGGCTGTCGATGACCGACTTTTCCTTCAGCGCGGCGTTGATGGCGGCGTTGGCAGCAGCAATCACCGGCTTGGGTGTGGCGGCCGGGGCGTAGAAGCCAAACCATTCTTCGGTGGTCAGCTCGGGGAAGCCCTGCTCGGCAAACGTGGGCACGTCTGGCACATAGATGGAGCGCTTGGGGCCCGAGGTGGCCAGGATGCGCAGCTTGCCCGCCTTGTAGTTGGCGATGAAGTCACCGTGCGGCGTGACCATGGCAGCCACCTGGCCGCCGACCACGTCCGTCACGCCAGGGATGGAGCCACGGTAGGGCACATGGCGCAGGTCCACGCCGCTGTTGATGCCCAGCAGCGCGCCCAAAAAGTGGGGCGTGGAGCCCGCGCCGGGCGAGCCGTAGCTCGCATCCTTGGGGTTGGCCTTGGCCCAGGCCAGGAAGTCCTTCACCGTCTTGACGCTGGCGGGCACCATGGGGCCCACGGCCAGGCCGTGGTGCATGATGGCAGCGATTGACACGGGCGCGAAGTCCTTGTCGGTGTAGTTCATCTTGCTGTAGATGTGCGGGTAGTTGGCCAGGGCCGACACCTGCGCCACGGCCAGCACCGAGCCGTCGGCGGGGGCGCCCTTCAGCGTCTCCAGTGCAATGCGGCCGCCTGCGCCGGGCTTGTTTTCCACCACGCCAGGGTTCTTGCTGAACGCGCTGCCAGCCCACTTCTCGGCCACGCGGCGGGCCACGGTGTCGCCCGAGCTGCCAGCGGGGAAGCCGAAATACACCTTCACTTGGTCTACCTGCGCATGGGCGGCAAAGGGATGCAGGGCGCCCAGCGCGGCGCTGGCGCCAAAGGCCTGGACGAGTTGTCGGCGGGTGATGGTCATGGTGTTGTCTCCTGGTGTGACGGGGTAGAACTCAAACAAGAAAAACGGGGCTTTTTCATACCCTCTGGTTATCTAGCGTATGGCAAGCGGCGAATAGCGGATAGCGACGCATTTCCTGAGGCGCTCAAAACTGGCGCTGCGCAGGCCAGTGCCACCGTGGAACTGGCTTTGCCAGGCCACGGGTGGCGTCCCCCTCCCGCAGGAGAGGGGGAAGGCGCGAAGCGACTCAGGGGGTGCATTACCGTGGTGCCATGCGAAGGGCGCCGTCAAGGCGAATCACTTCGCCATTCAGGTGCCCGTTGGTCACGATGTGGCAGGCCAGCTCGGCAAACTCCTCGGGCTTGCCCAGGCGTGGCGGGAAGGGGATGCTGGCCGCCAGCGACTGCTGCACGGCCTCGGGCAGTTCCTTCATCAGCGGTGTGGCAAACAGGCCGGGCGCCACGGTGCACACGCGGATCGCGTGCTGCGCCAGGTCGCGCGCCATGGGCAGCGTCATTCCCGCCAGGCCCGCCTTCGATGCGCTGTAGGCCTGCTGGCCCACCTGGCCGTCAAAGGCGGCGACCGAGGCGGTGAACATCATCACGCCGCGCTCGCCGTTGTCCAGCGCGTCCAGCTTGCTGCAGGCGGCTGCAAACAGGCGGCTCACGTTGTACGTGCCGATCAGGTTGATGTTGACCACGCGCACAAAGTCTTCGAGCGGCGCGGCGCTGCCGTCGCGCTGCACCACGCGCTTGGCGCTGCCGATGCCGGCCACGTTCATCAGGATGCGCGCGGGGCCGTGGGCGGCAGCGGCCTTGTCGATGGCGGCCTGCACGCTGGCGGGGTCGGTGATGTCGCAGGGGCAGGCTACGCCGCCAATGTCTGCGGCGACTTTTTCAGCCAGCTCGGCATTGCGGTCCAGCACCGCGACCTTGGCGCCCTGGGCGGCTAGTGCGCGTGCGGTGGCTTCGCCGAGGCCCGATGCGCCGCCGGTCACGAGGGCGGCTTGTCCTTGAATCTGCATGGTGGTGTCCTTGTGTGGTCAGTTCAGATGGGTTCAGTTCAACGCTGGGGCACGAGCGTGAACGGCAGGCTGCCGTCGTGCAGCGCGTTCACCAGGTCGGCGCGGTGCTTGAGCACGGCGCGCTGGTTGATGGAGCCCTTGTCGGTGATCTCGCCCTTGTCCAGCGAAGGCGGCTCGGCCATCAGGTGCATGCGCGCCACGCGGGTGGCGCTGCCGGTGGCCTGCGCGGCCAGCTGGTTGATGACCTGTTGAAAGTGTTGCTGCACGGGGGCGCTTTCCAGCACCTGCTGCAGGCTGGCATCGCCCGGCAGGCCCGCGAGCGTGCGGATGTGGGCCGTGGGTATCAAGAGCGCGCCCACCTCTTTGAGGTTGATGCCGGTGATGACCGCATCCTGCACATAGGGTGCGCAGGCGGCGATGATCTTTGCGCGCATGGGGCCCACGCTCACAAAGGTGCCGGTGCTGAGCTTGAAGTCTTCGGCAATGCGGCCGTCGAACTTCAGGCCCTTGTTCAGGTCGGTCTCGTCGATCCACTTCACGGCGTCGCCCGAGCAGTAGAAGCCTTCGTCGTCGAAGGCCTCCTGCGTGGCTTCGGCATTGCGCCAGTAGCCAGGCGTGATGTTGGGGCCGCGATAGCGCACTTCGATCTTGCCGTCGATGGGCACGAGCTTGAGTTCCAGCCCTGGAGTGGGCACGCCGATGTCGCCCGCCTGCACGTTGGGGCTGTTCACGGCCACGCAGAAGGGGCAGCCTTCGGTCATGCCCAGGCCCGTGTTCATCACGATGCGCTCGCCCACCTCTTGCTCGGCCACCTCAAAGAGGGCATCCCAGATGGGCTGCGACAGCGCGGCGGCGGCAAAGAAGAACATCTGCACGCGGCTGAGCAGGTTCTTGCGCAGCTGCGCGTCGGTCTTCATGGTGTGCGCCAGCACCTCGAAGCCCGTGGGCACGTTGAAGTACACCGTGGGCGCGATCTCGCGCAGGTTGCGGATGGTCTCGGCCATGCCCGCAGGCGTGGGCTTGCCTTCGTCCAGGTACAGCGTGCCGCCGTTGTAGATGACGATGCCGAAGTTGTGGTTGCCGCCAAAGGTGTGGTTCCACGGCAGCCAGTCCACCAGCACCAGGTCTTGCTCGGTCAGCACGGGCATGGACTGGTTCATCTGCTGCAGGTTGGCCGCCCACATGCCGTGCGTGACGATCACGGCCTTGGGCGCCTTGGTGGAGCCCGAGGTGAACATGAACTTGGCGATGCTGTCGCCGGTGATGGCGGCGTGCGCTGCATCCACAGCGGGCGTGGCCTCGGTGCCCAGTAGCGTGCTGAACGGCGTGGTATTGCGGCCGGGCAGCGTGCCCTCGATCAGCGCCACTTCCACATCGGCGCCCACCGTGGCGTTGATGGCAGCGGCAAAGCGCTCGCCGCTGCTGGCAAACACCAGGCCAGGCGTGAGGGTGTCGATGGCGTGGCGCAGCTTGTCGTAGTCCTTGCTCACGGTGGAGTAGGCGGCCGACACGGTGCACTGCGGCACACCGGCCACCAGGCAGCCCAGGGACAGCAGGGCGTGCTCCAGGTCGTTTTCGCTCTGCATGACCACGGGGCGGTCGGCGCTCAGGCCGCGGTCCAGCAGCGCCTGCGCAATGCGGCGGGCGCCATCCCAGGCTTCGCGGTAGCTGATGTGGCGCCAGTCACCCAGGCTGCCGTCGGCGTTCTTCACGCGCTGGGCCATCCAGGTGCGGTCGGGGGTGGTCTGCGCCCAGTGGGCCAGGCGGTCGGTCAGCCGCACGGGGTGGGGCTGCAGGTCTTGCGTGGCGCGCACATAGACCACGCCGTTGTCGCCCTGGCGGGTGGTGACCTCGGTCACGCCAAAGCGCAGGGGCCGGTAGCGGGGGGAGGGGAGGTTTGCCGTCATGGAAGCGGGTCTCGGTGCGGTTGCGGGCGCCAGGCGGCGGGCGTCAGGCCTTCTTGACCTTGGCGGCCTTGCCGTCCAGGAAGGCGCGCACGCGGGCCTTGGCCTCGGGCGCGCTCTGGGCGATGGCGGCCATCATGGCCTCGGCCATCAGGCCCTGGTCGGCGGGCTGTTCGGCAATGCGGGGCAGCGCGTGCATCAGGGCGTAGTTGGTCAGCGGGGCGTTTTGCGCAATGCGCTGGGCCAGCTCGAAGGCCTTGTCAAACGCCGTGCCGGTGGGCACGAGGTATTGCGCAAAGCCCACCTTCTCGCCGTCCACCGCGTTGTAGACACGGCCGGTCATCATCATGTCGGTCATGCGGGCCGTGCCGATCAGGCGCGGGATGCGCACCGCGCCGCCGCCGCCCACAAAGATGCCGCGCGAGCCTTCGGGCAGCGCGTAGAACGTGGTCTCGTCGGCCACGCGGATGTGGCAGGCGCTGGCCAGCTCCAGCCCACCGCCCACCACGGCGCCATGCAGCGCGGCGATGACGGGCACGGGACCGAACTGCACGCGGTCCAGCGCCGCATGCCACATGCGCGAGTGCTGCAGGCCCTGGCCCGCGTCGCGCTCTTTCAGCTCCGACAGGTCCAGGCCCGAGCAGAAGTGCTCGCCCTCGCCGTCGATCACGGCAGCGCCCACGCTGGCGGGCAGGTTGTCCATCACATCGCGCAGCGCCAGGATCAGGCCGTCGTTCAGCGCGTTGCGCTTGGCGGGGCGGGTGAGCCGGATGACCGCGATTTCCTCGCGTTCGCCACGGATTTCTAGGGAGATGTCGGAGGTCTTGGTCATGGTGGTGTGGGTGAGTTGGAGAAATTATGGTTATTAAAAATAACTAAAACAAGGCCATTCAGTCGCTCTTTGGTAGGTGGTTTCCCTAGCTTTTCGGGATGTCCATTTGGTTATGATAAATAACTAAAATGCAGCGCAACGCCGCCAAGGACCTGCCATGAACGCCTTCATCCCCTACGGTATCTACTGGTCGTCGCCCTTTGCCAAGTGGCAGGGCACGCTGGCCAACCTCAATGCGCTGCCGCTGGCCGCCGCCGTGGGCAAGCAGGCGCTCACCGCGCGGGGCTACGACCTGTCAGCGGTGGACCTGGCCATCCTGGGCATCACCAACCCACAAAAGGGCAGCTTCTACGGCCTGCCCTGGGTCACCGGCATGATGGGCATCGACCGCGTGGCGGGCCCCACGGTGCAGCAGGCCTGCGCCACCAGCGTGCGCGCGCTGCAGATGGCCGCACAAGAGGTGGCCTGCGGCACAGCCACCAGCGCGCTCTTGGTGATGGCCGACCGCCAGTCCAACGGCCCGGTGGTGTACTACCCGGATTCGAGCGGCACCGGTGGCTACGGCATCACCGAACACTGGGTGCCCGACAACATGGGCCACGACCCGTACGCCAAGAACCCCATGCTGCAGACCGGCGAGAACGTGGCCGCGCGCTATGGCATCACCACCGAAGAGCAGCACGCCCTCAAGCTGCACCGCTACCACCAGTACCAGGTGGCACTGGCCAACGACCGCGCGTTCCAGAAGCGCTACATGGCCGATGTGCCGGTCACCGACTCCAAATTCCGCAAGCAGACCGGCACGCTGAGCACCGACGAAGGCATCTTCCCCACCACGGCCGAGGGCCTGGCCAAGCTCAAGCCCGTGAAGGAGGGCGGCACGGTGACGTTCGGCGGCCAGACGCACCCGGCCGACGGCAACGCGGGCGCCATCGTCACCACGCGCGAACGCGCGCGCGCCGTAGCCACCGACCCGGGTATTGAAGTCGAGATCCTGGGCTTTGGCATGGCGCGCGTGGAGGCGGGCTTCATGCCCATGGCGCCGTCACCCGCTGCGTTCAACGCCCTCAAAAATGCAGGCCTGTCCATCAGCGATGTGACGGCCATCAAGACGCACAACCCCTTTGCCGTGAACGACATCGCCCTGGCGCGCGACACCGGCTTTGCCTGGGAGCGCATGAACAACTACGGCAGCTCCATCATCTGGGGCCACCCGCAGGCGCCCACCGGCATGCGCGCCATCATCGAACTGATTGAAGAGCTGGTGCTGCGCGGCGGTGGCGTGGGCCTGTTCACCGGTTGCGCCGCGGGCGACACCGGCTATGCCACCGTGCTGCGCGTGACCGACAGCAAAACCACTTCCAAGGCCTGACCATGACGACCGCTTCGACAAGCTCTTTCTCTGCCCCCTTGAACGCCTGGCTGGTGGACGGCGTGCGCACGCCCATGGTGGACTACTGTGGCCCGCTGGGCCATGTGTCCCCTACCGATATGGGCATCAAGGTCGCGCGCGCCGTGCTGGCGCGCAGCGGCGTACCAGCGGCCGATGTGGGCTCGGTCATCACCGGATCGATGGCGCAGGCCGATTTCGACGCGTTTGTGCTGCCGCGCCACATTGGCCTGTACGCGGGCGTTCCCTTGGACGTGCCCTCTATCCTGGTTCAGCGCATCTGCGGCACCGGCTTTGAGCTGTTCCGCCAGGCCGCCGACCAGATCGCGCTGGGCTACACCGACGTGGCACTGGTGGTGGGCACCGAGTCCATGACGCGCAACCCGATTGCCGCCTACACGCACCGCACCGGCTTCAAGCTGGGCGCGCCCGTGGAGTTCAAGGACTTCCTGATGGAAGCGCTGATCGACACCGCAGGCCCCGTCACCATGATCGAGACGGCCGAGAACCTAGCCAAAAAGTACGGCATCACGCGCGAGGACGTGGACGCCTACGCCTCGCAGTCCTTCGCCCGCGCACTCAAGGCGCAGGAAAACGGCTTCCTGGCGGGCGAGATCGTGCCCGTGGTCAGCGAAAAGTTTGAACTGGAAGGCTACGCCACGCGCGGCATCACGCTGCCGCGCAAGGTGGCGCAGCTCGACCGCGACACGCACCCGCGCCCATCGCCGGTCGAAGCGCTGGCCGCGCTGCGCACCGTGTACCCCGGCGGTGTGCAGACAGCGGGCAACAGCTCGGCCCTGGTCGATGGTGCCGTGGGCGCGGTGGTGGCCAGCGATGCCTATGTGCAGCAGCGTGGCCTGAAGCCCCTGGCGCGCCTGCGCGGCGTGGCGGCGGTGGGCGTGGCGCCCGAGTACATGGGCATCGGCCCGGCCCCGGCCATCCGCGCGCTGCTGGCGCGCACCGGCCTCACGCTGGAGGACATTGGCCTGTTCGAGATCAACGAAGCCCAGGGCGCGCAGACCCTGGCCGTGGGGCGCGAACTGGGGCTCGATCTGAACAAGCTCAACGTGAACGGCGGCGCGATTGCGCTGGGCCACCCGTTGGCCGCCACGGGTGTGCGCCTGACGGTGACGCTGGCGCGCGAGCTGCGCCGCCGTGGCCTGCGCTACGGCATCTCCAGCGCCTGCGTGGGCGGTGGGCAGGGCATTGCACTGCTCATCGAAAACACTGACGCGTAACCCAGTCTTCACACCCATTTGCAAGAGCACAGCACCATGAAAATCATCACCGCAGCCCAGGCCGGGGCACTGATTCCCGATAACGCCACCATCTTCCTGGGCGGCTTGGCCGTCTCCAGTCTGCCCGAGGAAGTGCTCAAGGGCGTAGAAAAGAACTTTCTGGAAACCGGCCACCCGAAGAGCGTGACCACCTGGGCCTGCGGCGCGATTGGCAACAGCAAGGACGCGGGCATGGTCCACTTTGCCCACCCCGGCATGATCAAGCGCACGGTGGCAGGCCACTTCGGCCAGACCGGCGCCGAGATGATGAAGATGGTGTTTGACGGCGAAGTGGAGGCCTACAACTTCCCGCAGGGCAGCCTGTCGCACCTCACCCGCCACATCGCCAGCCGCAGCCCCGGGCTGCTGACCAAGGTGGGCCTGGGCACCTTTGTGGACCCGCGCATCGAAGGCGGCAAGCTCAACAGCAAGTCCACAGAAGACCTGGTCAAACTGGTGGAGTTCAACGGCGAGGAATGGCTGTTCTACCCCGCGCCCAAGATCGATGTCGCCATCATTCGCGGCACCGTGGCCGATGAAAACGGCAACCTCACGCTGGACAAGGAAGGCGTGCTGCTGGAGCAGATCAACATCGCCCACGCGGCCAAGGCCTGCGGCGGCATCGTGATTGCGCAGGTGGAGCGCATCGTGAAGGCGGGCAGCCTGCACCCCAAGTCGGTCAAGGTGCCTGGCGTGTCGGTGGACTACGTGGTGGTGAGCCAGCCCGAGAACCACATGCAGACCATCACCACGCAGTTCAACCCCGCACTGTGCGGCGACGTGCGCGTGCCGGTGAACTCGCTCGAACCCATGCCGCTCGATGAGCGCAAGGTGATCGCGCGTCGCTCGGCGCTGGAGCTGCTGCCTGGCGCTATCACCAACCTGGGCATCGGCATCCCGGCGGGTGTGCCCTCGGTGGCGGCGGAAGAGGGTGTTTCGGACCAGTTCACGTTGAGTGTGGAAAGTGGCATCACCGGCGGCATCCCCGCACAGCTGGGTGACTTTGGCACGGCCTACAACGCCGACGCGATCATCGAGCAGTCGCTGCAGTTCGACTTTTATGACGGCGGCGGGCTGGATGCCAGCTTTTTGGGCCTGGCGCAGGCCGATAACCAGGGCAACGTGAACGTGAGCAAGTTCAACGGCCGCCCCGTGGGCTGCGGCGGGTTTGTGAACATCACGCGCGCCACCAAGAACCTGGTGTTCTGCGGCACCTTCACGGCCGGGGGCCTGGAGGTGAAGGTGGGCGATGGGCAGCTCACCATCGTCAAGGAAGGCCGCTCGCGCAAGTTCATCGAGAAGGTCGAGCAGATCACCTTCAACGGCCTGGACGCAGCCCAGCGCGAGCAGAACGTGCTGTTCGTCACCGAGCGCGCCGTGTTCCACCTGACCACCGAGGGGCTGGAGCTGGTCGAGATCGCCCCCGGCATTGACCTGGAGCGCGATGTGCTGGCGCACATGGGCTTCAAGCCCATCCTGCGCGATGTGAAGACCATGGACCCGGGGCTGTTCCGCGAGACCTGGGGCGGGCTCGCTGCTGCCATGGCGGCGAAGTCAGCCAAGTCAGTACAACCCGCGTAACAGGCCGGGCGGCGCAAGCGGTTCGGCAAGACACGCCAGCGCCCGCAGCGGGGCAAAAAAAGGGGGCGCTCATGGCGCCCCTTTTTGTTTTTTCTTCTGCCTTCTGTCCGGTCTTCTCAGGCCCCGTCCTGGCTGTAAACCTTCTGCAGCAGGCGGATCAGCGTCTTGCGCTCGGCGGCCGTGAGGCCTGCGGTGGCATCCACCTCCAGCTGCGCGGCGGTCTGCTCGGCCTGGGCGGTCAGCTCCACGCCCGCGGGCGTCAGGTGCAGGCCCATGGCACGGCCATCGCTCGGGTGGGGGCGGCGCTCGATCAGGCCGCGCCGCTCCAGCGCCGCAATCAGGCCCACCAGGTTGGGCGGCAACACGCCCAGCGTCACGCACAGTTGGCGCGAGGTCACGCCCGGGTTGTGCGCCACCAGTGACAGCACCGAAAAATCCACCACCTTGAGGCGGTACACCGCCATGCGCTCCATGAACACCTCGATCACGGCCAGCGACGCGCGCCGTGCGTTGTAGCCCACCAGGGTGCGCAGAAAACCGGTGTCCACCGACTCGGGGGCGGGCGTGGCGGAGGCGGAGGCCGTGGTGGCAGGGGTCTTTTTGGAGGTGCGGGGGCTGGGCATGGAGCGATTGTGGCGGCGCGGGGTGTGGATGGGTGCAAGAGAGCCGGAAATTTGATTCAAATCAGCCGTTCCCGCCTGTCTGTATTGCCTGTTTAGCTATAAAAACAATAGTAAATGGTGCGGGGAGACCCGCACGGCAGGTCTCTGCCACGCCGTCACGCGGGGTGGCGCAGCACGCGGCGGTACTGCACGGCCTCGGCCACATGGCCCACCTCGGTGTCGGTGGCGCCTGCCAGGTCGGCAATGGTGCGGGCCACCTTGAGCGCGCGGTGGGTGCTGCGCGCCGACCAGCCCAGGCGGGCCGCAGCGGTGTTCAGGAACTTGGCGGCGGCGTCCTGCAGCTGCAGGTGGGTGTCGATCTCCTGGCCCTGCAGCGCCTGGTTGGCCTTGCCCTGGCGGGACAGCGCGCGCTGGCGGGCCTGCTCCACCCGCGTGCGGATGGCGGCGGTGGATTCGCCTGCGGGGGCCTGCACCAGCTGCTCGGCTGGCAGGGCGGGCACTTCCACATGCAGGTCGATGCGGTCCAGCAGCGGGCCGCTGAGCTTGGCCTGGTAGCGGTTCACCTGGTCGGGCGTGCAGCGGCAGGCGCGTTGTGTGGAGCCCAGAAACCCGCAGGGGCAGGGGTTCATGGCCGCAATCATCTGAAAGCGCGCTGGAAACTCCGCGCGCTGCGCCGCGCGGGCGATGGTGATGTGGCCGGTTTCCAGCGGCTCGCGCAAGGCCTCCAGCGCGGCCCTGGGGAACTCAGGAAGCTCATCCAAAAATAGAACGCCCTGGTGCGCCAGGGAGATTTCGCCCGGGCGCGGGGGCGAGCCGCCGCCCACCAGCGCCACCGCGCTGGCCGTGTGGTGCGGCTGGCCGGTTGGCCGCTGGCCCCAGGCCTCGGGGCGAAAGCGCCCGGCCAGGCTGGCGATGGCGGCGCTCTCCAGCGCCTCTTCCACCGTCATCGTGGGCAGCAGGCCCGCAAAACGCTGCGCCAGCATCGACTTGCCCGAGCCCGGTGGCCCAGCCATCAGCAGGCTGTGGCCACCTGCCGCGGCAATCTCCAGAGCACGCTTGGCGGCCGCCTGGCCTTTGACATCGGCCATGTCGGGGCCGGTGGTGCGGGTGGCCATGGGGGTGGCGGCCAGGCGGGTCCAGCCGTCGTTGGCAACGTCGGCATCGCCGCCTGCCACGCTGCCCGGGGGCAGAAAGGCGCGCACCACGTCCAGCAGGTGGCGCGCGCGCACCACCTGGGCGGCGGGCACCAGGGCGGCCTCTTCGGCGCTGCCGGGGGGCAGCACCAGCTGGGTGTCGATCTGCTGCGTCTGCAGCGCCAGGCTGGTGGCCAGGGCGCCGCGCACGGGGCGCAGCTCGCCTGACAGCGACAGCTCGCCCGCAAACTCGTAGCCCGCCAGGCGGCTGGCGTCCACCTGCCCGCTGGCGGCGAGGATGCCCAGGGCAATCGGCAAGTCGAAGCGGCCAGAATCCTTGGGCAGGTCGGCAGGCGCCAGGTTCACGGTAATGCGCTTGTTGCTGGGGAACTCCAGCCCCGCGTTCTGCAGCGCCGAGCGCACCCGCTCGCGGGCTTCCTTCACTTCCACCTCGGCCAGCCCCACCAGGGTGAAACTGGGCAGGCCGTTGGCCAGATGCACTTCCACGGTGACTGAAGGCGCCAACATCCCCAGAAGGGCGCGGCTTTGCACCAAAGCAAGACTCATGAAGCGGTTTCTCCCCAGATGGGTGCGTTTTCGGGTGTTTTGGCGCGGGGTGGTGGGTTCTTGCACCAGATGGGTGCGACGTGCCCGGCGCGATCCCCACCACTGTACTGGGGATTGTTGTAACCCAACGCAACCGCACCCGGTCCGCACGCGCAGGGCCTGCGGAGGCAATGGCACGGTCCGTGCTTAAAGCGCTTGTCCCTACTTTGTCCAACCGGAGGAAACATGACCCGCGCCATCATCAAGACCCTGAGCGTTGCCCTTGTTGCAACCCTTCCCATGCTGGCCAGCGCCCAGCTCACCGCCAACGTCAGCCTGACCACGAACTACAAGTTCCGTGGCCAGGACCAGGACACGTCCAAGGCCAAGGCCGTCAAGCCTGCCCTGCAAGGCGGTTTTGACTACACCTTCGGCGAATCCGGCTGGTACGTGGGCAACTGGAACTCCAGCGTGGACTGGCTGTCCGGCAACTCGCTCGAATCCGACCTGTACGGCGGCTACAAGTTCAAGGCCGGCGGCGTGGACCTGGACGTGGGCCTGCTGACCTACATCTACCCCGGCAACAGCGCGGGCAACACCACCGAAGTCTATGGCGCTGCCACCCTCGGCCCCGTGACGGCCAAGTACTCGCACACCCTGTCCAAGGACTACTTTGCCTACGCAGGTCCTGGCATGAAGGGCCGCAACACCGGCTACCTGAACCTGGCGTTTGCCCAGGAAGTGGCGCCCAGCACCACGCTGAAGGCATCGGTCGGTTTCACCCGCTTTGGTGGTGACATCACCGCCCCCAACTTCATGGACTACAGCCTGGGCGGCTCGTACGACTTCGGCGGCGGCGTGTCCCTCGGCGCTGCCGTGGTCGGCGCCACCAAGAAGGCCTTCTACGGCCCGGTCAACAAGTCGCGCGTGATCGTCACGCTCACCAAAACCCTGTAAGTCTCAATGGGCGCCGGTGGCGCCCATTCCGGAGGATCTGAAAATGAAAATGGTGACAGCCATCATCAAGCCCTTCAAGCTCGACGAAGTGCGCGAAGCGCTCTCCGACATCGGCGTGCAAGGCATCACGGTGACCGAAGTCAAAGGCTTTGGCCGCCAGAAGGGCCACACCGAGCTGTACCGCGGTGCAGAGTACGTGGTGGACTTTTTGCCCAAGGTCAAGATCGAAGCCGCCATCGCGGACGACCTGGTGGACCGCGTGATCGAGTCCATCGAAAGCGCCGCGCGCACCGGCAAGATCGGTGACGGCAAGATTTTTGTGACCCACCTGGAGCAGGTGGTGCGCATCCGCACCGGCGAAACCGGCAAGGAAGCCCTGTAAGGGCCCGGTCGCAACAGACACAAGAGAAGAAATGCCATGAAAAAACTGCTTGCTTCCTTCATCCTGGGGCTGGGTCTGCTGACCATGGGCAATCTGTCCCTGGCCCAGGCGCCTGCCGCCGAACCAGCGGCCGCCACCGCCGCTGCCCCGGCTGCCGATGCCGCTGCGCCTGCAGCTGCTCCGGCCGCTGCTGCTCCCGCTGCAGCCGAAGCGGCTCCAGCCGCTGCTGCAGCCCCCGTGCCCAAGATCGACTCCGGCGATACCGCCTGGATGCTGACCTCCACGTTGCTCGTGATCCTGATGACCATCCCCGGCCTGGCGCTGTTCTACGGCGGCCTGGGCCGCAGCAAGAACATGCTGTCGGTGCTGATGCAGGTCTTCGTGGTGTTCTCGCTGATCTCGCTGCTGTGGGCCATCTATGGTTACAGCCTGGCGTTCTCGGGCGAGGGCAAGTTCTTCGGCGGCTTCGACAAGATCTTCCTCAAGGGCGTGACCCAGGAGACCTTTGGTGCGCTGACCACGATTCCTGAGTACGTGTTCTTCGCGTTCCAGGGCACGTTTGCCGCCATCACCGTGGCGCTGATCGTGGGCTCGTTCGCCGAGCGCATCAAGTTCGCTGCCGTGCTGATCTTCTCGGTGCTGTGGTTCACCTTCAGCTACGTGCCCATGGCCCACATCGTGTGGGGCGGCGGCCTGCTGGGTGCTGACGGTGCTCTGGACTTTGCAGGCGGCACCGTGGTGCACATCAACGCCGGTATCGCTGGCCTGGTGGGCGCGTACATGGTGGGCAAGCGCATCGGCTTCGGCAAGGAAGCCATGACGCCCCACAGCCTGACACTGACCATGGTCGGCGCCTCGCTGCTGTGGGTGGGCTGGTTCGGCTTCAACGCTGGCTCTGCCGGTGCTGCCAACGCCAACGCTGGCCTGGCCTTCGTGAACACCGTGCTGGCCACTGCCGCCGCCACGCTGTCGTGGATTGCTGGTGAAGCACTGCACAAGGGCAAGGCCTCGATGCTGGGTGCTGCCTCCGGTGCGGTGGCTGGCCTGGTGGCCGTGACGCCTGCTGCAGGCTTCGTGGGCCCCATGGGTTCCATCGTGATGGGCCTGATCGCTGGTGTGGTCTGCCTGTGGGGTGTGGGTGGCCTCAAGCGCATGCTGAACGTGGACGACGCGTTTGACGTGTTCGGCGTGCACGGCGTGGGCGGCATCCTGGGTGCCATCCTGACCGGTGTGTTCGCTTCGCAAGGCCTGGGTGGCACGGGCGGCCTGACGCCTGACACCTTCGCCATGGGCGCTCAAGTGTGGGTGCAGGTCAAGAGCGTGCTGTTCACCATCGTCTGGTCCGGTGTCGTGGCTTTCATCGCCTACAAGATCGCCGACCTGCTCGTGGGCCTGCGTGTCTCGGAAGAAGCCGAACGCGAAGGTCTGGACATCACCTCGCACGGCGAAACGGCGTACAACCGCTGATCGCTCTGCGCCCCACGCGCTGCGGTGTCTGGTGGCACCGTGGCGTGGTAGCAAGAAAAACAAGCAAGTTACTCCTCTCGGTTCTTTGGCCCGCCGACCACCGGCGGGCCTTTTTCGCATCGGCAGGGGGCTTGCTGAAAATGGTGGGGCAGGGGCCTTGCGCCCCGCGCCCGCACCCCCACCAGGCCGCTGTCCTTCACAAGCGCTGTTCAAAAAATTCACGCACCCCGCCTGCCGTGCCGCACACCGCTGCCGCTACGATGCGCGGATGGACTTTTCCCTTGCCCCGATTGCCGAGCGCGTGCGTGCCGCTGCGGCCGACCAGACCCCGCTGCGCATCCGTGGCGGGGGCACCAAGGACTTCCACGGCCTGGCCCTGCATGGCGAGGTGCTGGACACCCGGGGCCTGCGCGGCATCGTGAACTACGAGCCCAGCGAGCTGGTCGTGACCGTGCGCGCGGGCACCCCGCTGGCCGAGCTGGAGGCCCTGCTGGCCGAGCGCGGCCAGTGCCTGCCGTTTGAACCCCCGCATTTCGCCAAGACCCCTGCAGACGGCGCCACCGTGGGTGGCATGGTGGCGGCGGGCCTGTCGGGCCCGGCCCGCGCCAGCGTGGGCGCCGTGCGCGACTACCTGCTGGGCGTGACGGTGCTCAACGGCAAGGGCGAGCTGCTGACCTTTGGCGGCCAGGTCATGAAAAACGTGGCGGGGTACGACGTGTCGCGCCTCATGGCCGGAGCCTGGGGCACGCTGGGCTTGCTCACCGAGGTGAGCCTCAAGGTGCTGCCCGTGGCGCCTGGCGAGGCCACGCTGCGGTTCGAGGGCATCAACCAGGCCGACGCCCTGCGCAAGCTGCACGCCTGGGGCGGCCAGCCGCTGCCCCTCAACGCCAGCTGCTGGGTGCAAGACGGTGGAGTGGGCACCCTGTATGTGCGCCTGCGCGGCGCCGTGGCGGCGGTGGAGGCCGCGTGCAAGACCATGGGCGGCGTGCGCATGGGCGACAACGCCGCCGTGGCCGCCGATTGGGCCGCCTGCCGTGAACAGACCCTGCCCTGGTTCGCCGATCGCGCCCAGCGCCCCGACCACGCGCTGTGGCGCCTGTCCGTGCCCGCCACGGCCCCGGCGCTGGCCCTGCCAGAGGGCGCCGAGCCGCTGGTGGAATGGCATGGCGCACTGCGCTGGGTACAGGCCCCCGAGTCGGCGGGCGAGGCCCTGCGCGCCGCCGCCCACGCGGTGGGTGGAAATGCTTCTGTTTTCGTAGCTGCAAGCACAGGTGGGACAGGCGCAAAGGGCCTTTTTGACCTCAAATCCACAGCGCTGGAACAGATCCACGCCCGCCTCAAGCACAGCTTCGACCCGGCGGGCATCTTCAACCCCGGCCGCGTGGCGCGGGCCTGGTAGGCGCTGCAGCCCGGTTGGCTCCCCGCGCACGCACCCATGCGACGCCTTCTCCATCTCACCGGACACCGGCGCACGGTGGCCAGCAACCAGGTGCTGGGCCTGCTGCTGGCCTTCAATGCCGGTGCAGTGAACGCGGGGGGCTTTCTGGTCGTGCACATCTACACCTCGCACATGACGGGCTTCCTGTCGTCGCTGGCCGACAACCTGGTGCTGGGCCAGATGAAGCTGGTGCTGGGTGCCATTGGTGCGCTGTGGGCCTTCATGTCCGGCGCGGGCACCACGGCCATCATGATCAACTGGGCGCGCCAGCGCAGGCTGCGCAGCACCTTTGCGTTGCCCCTGCTGCTGGTGGCTGTGCTCATGCTGCTGTTTGGCCTGGTGGGCGCCATCACCCTCAACTGGCCCACGCCGTTTGCGGTGCCGCTCACGGTGCTGCTGCTGTCTTTCATCATGGGCCTGCAGAACGCCACGGTGACCAAGATGTCCTCGTCCCAGATCCGCACCACCCACATGACCGGCGTGGTGACCGACCTGGGCATCGAGATGGGCAAGATGCTTTACTGGAACCGCACCGGCACCGCGCCCGAGTCGCAGGTGCGCGCCAACCAGGCCCGGGTGCGGCTGTTTGCCGGGCTGCTGGGCATGTTCCTGGTGGGCGGCATTGCGGGTGCGGCGGGCTTCAAGCATGTGGGCTTTGTGTTTGTGGTGCCGCTGGCGCTGGTGCTGCTGGCCCTGTCGCTGCCGCCGCTGTGGGCCGACCGGGCGCGGCTGCGCCAGCCGTTGCGCAAGCCCCAGGCGCTGGATGTGCCCCTGGATCCGCCCCTGGACCCACCGCCCGCGCGCTGAACCGCTACCGATTTTTTCTGTTCCTTCGCCCAGGCATGCACTATGCAAACCCAGCTCTCCCCTGAATACCGCGCCCGCGCCGATGGCCTGGAGGCCGAATCCATCCTGCGTAAGTGCGTGCACTGCGGCTTCTGCACCGCCACCTGCCCCACCTACCAGTTGCTGGGCGACGAGCTGGACGGCCCGCGCGGCCGCATCTACCTCATCAAGCAGGTGCTCGAAGGCGCCGAGCCCACGCGCAAGACCCAGATGCACCTGGACCGGTGCCTCACCTGCCGCAACTGCGAAAGCACCTGCCCGAGCGGCGTGCAGTACGGCCACCTGGTGGACATCGGCCGCAAGATCGTCGATGAAAAAGTGCCCCGCCCCGTGGGCGAAAAAGCCCTGCGCTGGGCGCTGAAGGAGGGCCTGCCATCGCCCCTGTTCGCCCCCGCCATGAAGGCCGGGCAAATGGTGCGTGACCTGCTGCCCGAGGCGCTCAAGGCCAAGGTGCCCGCACCGCAGGACGCAGGCGCCTGGCCCACGCGCGAACATGCGCGCAAGGTGCTCATGCTGGCGGGCTGCGTGCAACCGGCCATGATGCCCAACATCAACACGGCCACCGCCCGCGTGCTCGACGCCGTGGGCATCCAGACCGTGATCGCATCCAAGGCCGGCTGCTGCGGTGCCGTCAAGTTCCACCTCAACGACCAGGCCGGCGGCATGGCCGAGATGCGCGCCAACATCGACGCCTGGTGGCCGCTGGTCGAAGCGGGTGGGGTCGAGGCCATCGTCATGAACGCCTCGGGCTGCGGCGTCACCGTCAAGGAATACGGCCACATCCTGAAGGACGATGCGGCCTATGCCGCCAAGGCCGAGCGCATCAGCGCCCTCACGCGCGACCTGTCGGAGTTGCTGCCTGCCCTGCTGCCCGAGCTGGCCGCCAAGCTGCAGGGCCGTGTGAACCAGCCGGACACCCTGTACGCCTACCATCCCCCTTGCACGCTGCAGCACGGCCAGAAGCTGCGCGGCGGGGTGGAGGCGCACCTGAACCAGCTGGGCTTCCAGCTGCGCACCGCGCGCAACGACGCCCACCTTTGCTGTGGCTCGGCCGGAACGTACTCGGTGCTCAACCCCGACCTGTCGTACCAGCTGCGCGACCGCAAGCTCGGCGTGCTGGCCGAGGCCTTCGGCGAGCAGCCGCCCGACGTGATCCTCTCGGCCAACATCGGCTGCATCACCCATCTGCAAAGCGGCACGGGGACGGCGGTGCGGCACTGGGTGGAGGTGCTGGACGAGGCGCTGGCGGGTCATTGACCGCGCGGCCCAGGGGTTGATCTTGCGACCAGCCGCTACCATGGCGCCCCAACCAGCCTAGAAAGGGGAGGCCATGCGCTTCGAGGGGACGCTCACCCAGTGGAACGACGACCGGGGTTTTGGCTTCATCACGCCCACCCCGGCAGGCCAGGATGTGTTTGTGCACATCTCGGCGTTTGCGCGCGACGGCCTGCGGCCGCGACTGCATGAAGCGCTGAGTTTTGAAATCTCGCTGAACAAGGACGGGAAGAAGCAGGCGGTTCTGGTGCGTCGTGACCGGCTCGCCCCCGCCTTGTCTACTGCTGCCCCGCCCCGGGCGCGCCGCGACATCGGCCGCGAATCCTCTGAACCCCGGGGGCTGCCCACACGCATCGTTGTCTTTGTGGTGGCCTGCGCGCTGCTGGCGGCGGCCTACTGGCACTTTGATCGGCGCACGCAGCGGGCTGCTGCGGCCCGGGCCGAAGCGGCGGCGCAGACTCTGGAGGCGCCGCAGCAGCGCGCCCCCGCTGCCCCGGCGCAACCGTTGACATCCTCGTATCGCTGTGACGGCCGCCAGCACTGCTCGCAGATGACATCGTGCTCCGAAGCCAAGTTCTTCCTGCAGAACTGCCCCGGCACCAAGATGGACGGGAACGGCGACGGGGTTCCCTGCGAGCAGCAGTGGTGCACCCATCCGCTGGCAAAGTAGCGTGCCCACCAAGGCCGTTTTGGTGCTCGCAACCCCAACACTGGCATGATCGAGGGTTTTGTTGCCCTCCATTTGCCCCCGAACCGCATTGCCATGACCGACTCCGCGTCCGCACAAGAACAACCCCACGCAGCCCCTGCCAGCGCCCCGGCCGCGCCTGTGGTGGCCGAGGCTGCCGTTGCCGTGGCAACCCCTGAGTCCGTGGCAGCGCCTGCTGCCGAAGCCGGTGCGCCCCAGCCGCAGCGCAAGGGCGGGTCCCGCCGTGGCGGCCGCAACCGCCGCAAGCCCGAGGGGCGCCAGGCGCCTGAAGGGGCGGCCGAAGGTTCCTCCCAAGCCGCTGCGCCCGGCGCAGCCCCGCGCGCACCCCAGCGCGTGCACCCAGCGCTGGAGCAACTCGCAGCGCTGTACCCGCATCTGTTTGGCGCGGTGTTCCGCCCGCTCAAGCGCGGCATCTTCCAGGACATCCTGGCTTCACACCCCGACCTGTTCGAGCGCGAGGCGCTCAAGGTGGCGCTGGGCCTGCACACCCGCTCCACGCGCTATCTGCAAAGCGTGGCGGCGGGTGACAAGCGGCACGATCTGCAAGGCCAGCCAGTGGAAACCATGGCACCCGAGCATGTGCACCACGCGCTGCTGGAGGTCTACCGCCGCAAGAAGGCCCGTGCCACCGAAGACCTGCTGCCCAAGCTGCGCAACCGCATGATGGCGGCTTTCGAGGCCTCGGGCCTCACGCGCGAGGCCTACACCGAGCTGGTGCAGGGCCGCGACGAGGCGGCCAACTCCATCCTTGAAGAAGCCTTTGCCGAATGGGCTGCCCGCAACGCCAAGGACGAAGCCCTGCTGCGTGCTTTTGAAGCCAGCGGCCAGACGCTGGAGGCCTTTGCCGACATGTACGGCCTGGTGGCGCGCACCGTGGGCCAGCAGTTGGAGCGTGCACGCCGCCTGGCAGCCGCGCGGGTTCAGGCTCCCGTGGCTGCAGTGTCTGCAGCCCAAAGCGACTAAGGCTCAAGCGACCGAGGTCGGCTCAGCCTAAAATTTCCCTCGCGACCCGGTTCATGGGTTGCCGTAAGCGTTTACGTCAATCAACGTGCCTACCAACGCCGGCCCTGCCGGGGTGGTGGCCCCCAGCCCGCAGATGCTGCAGGGTGGGGGTGGCACCTTGCTTGACCGGTGTGCTTTCTGGAACTGCAATGAACCAACCTTCTTCGCTCCCCCCGTCTTCCCGCAAGACCTTTCTCGGGCTGCCCAAGCTGCCCGCACGCTCGGCGGCCTGGGTGATGCCGCTGCTGCTGTCACTGCTCATGACCTTCATCGTGTCGCTGATCAGCACGGTGCGTGTGGCCGGCTTCTCGCTAGACTTCTTGCGCCTGTGGCTGAGTGCCTGGGCGCTGTCCTGGGTCGTGGCCTTCCCCACACTGCTTCTGGTGCTGCCCGTGGTGCGCCGCGCCACAGCCGCCATCGTCGAGACGCCGAACTGACCTGTGGCGGGGCGGGTGCCTGGTGCCTGCCAGCCCTCGCCACTGCGCCCACCCTCGGATCACCAGGGGTGGGCGCAGGCTACTGACATCAGGCTGTCAGCAGCAGGCACGCACCATGCCTCTCTCGCGCTGCGCCCTCGGGCCAGCGCATTGATTCCATCCAACGACCCAGAGAGAGGACCTGCCATGACCGCCACCATCACCTTTCCCGCACCCACCAGCGTCCAGATCCCCGCGTTCAGCGTGGCGGGCATCAGCGTGCGCACGCGCAACAGCGAAGAAATGAACCCCGCCATCGCGCGCCTGGGTGGCCTGTGGAACCGCTTTTTCAGCCAGAGTTGGGGGCGCCAGCTGCCCAGCCGGGGCGACGACGGCCGCATCTTTGGCGTGTACAGCGCCTACGAGTCCAACGAACACGGCGCCTTCGACGTGACGGCCGGTGTGGCCGTGGCCGAACCGCACCTGGCACAGGCCGTGCCGGGCGCGCACCGCGTGGACATCGAAGCGGGCGACTACCTGGTGTTCACCGGCGAGGGCGACATGCCGCAGATGGTGATCGACACCTGGATGCGCATCTGGCACTACTTTGCCGACAATCCGCAGGTGCAGCGCCGCTTTGGCACCGACTTCGAGGCCTATGAAGGGCCCGACAAGGTGTCCATCCATGTGGGTGTTGTGCTATAAATAATATAGCTATTAACGCTTGATGGACAGGCGCAGAAGCCTAAAAACACTCATATTCCCAGCCCATGCGCCGCGCAGACCGCCTGTTCCAGATCGTCCAGCTCATCCGGGGGCGGCGCCTGTCCACGGCCGCTTTCCTGGCCGAGCGGCTTGAAGTCTCTCCCCGCACCATCTACCGCGACGTGGCGGACCTCCAGCACCAGGGCGTGCCCATTGAGGGCGAAGCCGGTGTGGGCTACCGCCTGGGCGCGGGCTTCGAGCTGCCGCCGTTGATGTTCAGCCAGGGCGAGGCCAATGCGCTGGTGGCTGCCGCGCGGCTGGCCCAGGCCTGGCTCGACCCCGGGCTGGCGCGCGAGGTGGAGGGCGCGCTGGGCAAGATTTTGTCGGTGCTGCCCCCGGCCGCCCGGGTGGCGGCCGAGGCGCAGGCGCTGTATGCGCCGTCTGTGGGGCTGGACCCGCGCGTGCAGGCCACGCTGCAGGCGCTGCGCGAGGCGGTGCACAGCCGGCATATGGTGCATATCGACTACGCCGACGTGCACGGCCGCCCCAGCCTGCGCCGCCTGCGGCCGCTGGGCTGCTTTTACTGGGGCAAGGTCTGGACGCTGTCGGCCTGGTGCGAGCTGCGCAATGACTTCCGGGGCTTTCGCATCGACCGCATCGTGGACCTGGTGGTGCTCGAAGAGCAGTTCCGCCAGGAGCCCGGCAAGACCCTGGCCGACATGCTGCGCAAGGTGGAGGCCGAGATGGCCGCCAGCCCGCCCGAGTGGGGGGCCGCACAAACGCCGGGGCTCAATGCGTGAGAACAGTTTCTGACAGGCTTGCCGCCCTTGGCCCTCAGCCCGCGCGGGGTGCCAACCCGTCCCGGTAGCGCCGGCTGCAGGGCACGGTGCTGCCATCCTTCATCACCAGTCGCGCGTCGCCGCTGTCCAGGGGCTCGATCACGGCGATAGCATCCAGGTTGACGGCGTAGCTGCGGTGCACGCGCACGAAACGCGTGGGGTCGAGCTGGGCCAGAAAGTCGGTGAGCGTGGAGCGCAGCAGGTAGTCATGCCCATGCACATGCAGTCCGACGTAGTTGGCCTCGGCCTGTAGCCAGGCGATGTCGCCCGCGGCGATCAGGAACTCGCGGCGCAGCTTGCGCACCAGGAAGCGTTCGGGGCGCTGTGGGGGCTGTGATGGGGGTTCGAGCGGATCGGCTGGCGCGGGTGCATCCTGGGTCGGGGCCTGCTCCTGGAGCGCAGGTGGCGCTGGCGGTTCGGGTGCATCCAGCACGCGGGCCTCGCCTTGCAGGCGCAGCAGCAAGAAGCGGTAGCTGACCAGTGCACACACCGTGAGCGTGTAACTGCGCACGTCCTTCAGGTATTCATACCCCCACTGCGCCCACCAGCCGGGCGGCTGGTAGCGTTCGCCCAGTGCCGCGTAGCCTGCATGGCGCAGCGCCCACATGCCCACCAGGTGCACGGTGCAGTACACCACGCTGGCCAGCACATGCCAGGGCAGATGGCGCCGCAGTGTGCCCCAGCGCAGCACAAAGCGCTGCTCGAAAGCCACCACGGCCGGGATCAGCGCCGCCACCACCAGCGCGCTCGTCAGCTCCCACAGCAGCGGCTCCCACGCCGCCACGGCCCGGCCAGCGCCGCGCAGGTCGATCCAGCTCACCACGGTGTTGAAGGCCGCCTGCACCAGCAGCACGGCGGCCCAGAAGCCGATTTCCGCGCGCCGCCGCAGGGCACGGTCGTGGGGATAGCGGTTGATCCAGGCGGACACGGGGGCGGTCATGGGGCCAAGTGTAGGCAGGGCGGGACCGGAGTGGCCCCGGGGCGGTTGCGTTTCGTCCCTGGTAACCACCGCTGGTCCCAAAGGCGCCCCGGCCCATCCCCCGGGCGGGCGGCACGCAGGGGCGCAGCCGCAGCATCAGGCCCTGTGTCCCCCTTGTCTTTGTTGTGCCATGTCCACGCCTTCCAGTGCTTCCACCCCCGCCCGCCGCCACGACATCGACGCCCTGCGCGCGCTGGCCTTTGCCCTCGTCATCCTGTACCACGTGGCCATGTACTACGTGGCCGACTGGCACTGGCACCTCAAAAGCCCGCACGCCGCCGAATGGCTGCAGGCCCCCATGCGCGCGCTGAACCTGTGGCGCATGGACCTGGTGTTCCTGGTCTCGGGCCTGGCCTTCGGGCTGGTGCGGCGGGGGCAGACGGTGCCCGGCCTCATTCGCCTGCGCAGCCTGCGCCTGCTGCTGCCCCTGGCCTTTGGCATGGCCGTGGTCGTGCCCTACCAGGCCTATGCCCAGGGGGTGGCCAACGGCCTGGTGGCGCCGGGGTTTGGCGCCTTTTTGCTGCGCTACCACCCCGGCAGCCACTGGCCCGCCGGGGCGTTCGACGGCTGGGAGGTGGGCATCACCTGGAACCACCTCTGGTACCTGGCCTACCTGTGGTCCTACACCCTGGTGCTGGCACTGCTGCTGCCCCTGGCCGAATCCGCCCCGGGCCGCCGCCTGCGCGCAGCCTTCACCGGCCTGCGTGGCGGGGCGCTGCTGGTGCTGCCCGTGCTGCCGTTGGCGCTGTATTCGGTGCTGCTGTGGCCTCATTTCCCGCCCACCCACAATCTGATCCACGACGGGTGGCTGCACGCTGTGTATTTCACGGTGTTTGTCTACGGCTATTGGATCGGGCTGGATGCGGGCCTGTGGGCCGAGCTGGTGCGCCTGCGCTGGCGCACGGTGGGCCTGGCGCTGGGCTTGCTGGTGCTGTACCTCACGCTGCTGGCCCTTGCGCAGCAGCACGGCATGCGATGGGCCCGCCTGCCCCTGCGGGTGCTGGCCGACGGCTATCTGTGGACGGCGCTGCTGGCCATCCTGGGCTGGGCCCACCACCGCCTCAACCGGCCCTGGCGATGGCTGCCCTGGGCGAATGCGTCGGTGTATCCCTGGTATGTGCTGCACCAGACGGTCATCATCGTGCTGGTGGTCTGGCTGGCGCCTGCCCGGCTGGGGCCAGTGGTGGAGCCGGTGGTGTTGGTGGTTGGCACGGTGGCGCTGTGCGGGGGGCTGACGGCAGGGGTGCAGCGTGTGGGGTGGCTGCGGCCGTTGTTTGGGCTGGCCCGCACAATGCGGGCATGAGCCTCTTCCCAGCCTCCTGGACACTGCGCTCCGCCACCCCGCAAGACACCCCCCACATCGCGCCGCTGTGGCGCGACGCCTGGGCCAGCGCCAACCCGGCCGTGCCCACAGTGGCGCCGCTGGCGCATTGGGCGGCGCGGGTGGATGCAGAGTTCGGCCCGCCTTGCACCACCCTGTTGGTGGAGCACGGGGACGCCATGGTGGCCTTCATGGTGCTGGAACTGGAACGCTCGGATCTGCCGAAGCTGTCCCAGGGCCATCTGCACCAGCTCTTTGTGGCCCCCGGGGCGCAGGGCCGGGGCCTGGGGGCGGCGTTGGTGCAACAGATTGGCGAGCAGTTATGCCCCCAGGGATGGACCTTGCATGTCGCTACCACCAATGTGCGGGCGCGGCGGTTCTATGTGCGCTGCGGCTTGGTCGAAGAGATGGTGGACCACCACCCCGGCACGGGCCGCGAGCGGGTGTTGTGCCGCTGGCTGCCGCCCTCAGCCTTGCGCTAGCGCCGCCTCAATATCCCCTGCCAGCTTCTTCGGCGCATCCTGCGGCGCGTAGCGGCGGATCACGCGGCCGTCCTTGCCGACCAGGAACTTGGTGAAGTTCCACTTGATGGCCTTGCTGCCCAGCAGGCCTGGGGCCTCGGCGGTGAGCCATTGGTACAGGGGCGAGGCGTTGGCTCCGTTCACGTCGATCTTGGCCATCATCGGAAAGCTCACGCCGTAGTTGAGCTGGCAGAAGCTGGCGATCTCGTCGTTGCTGCCGGGGTCCTGGCTGCCGAACTGGTTGCAGGGGAAACCCAGCACGACGAGGCCCTTGTCGGCGTATTGCTTGTGAAGCTCTTCGAGCCCGCCGAACTGGGGGGTGAAACCGCAGGCGCTGGCGGTGTTCACGATGAGCAGCACTTTGTCCTTGTACTGCGACAAGGGCACGGCCTGGCCGTTCATTTGCTGGGCTTCAAAGTCGTAGATGCTGGTGGGCATGCGGAATCTCCGGGTGGGAATGACGGGCCATCGTAGCCCCAGCCGCCCACGCCTGCGCGCGTGCGGGTCAATCCATCAATGGGTGCCCGCAGCGCCCGGCCGGCGGAACTGCAGCGCGGCCAGCAGCGATGCCAGCAGGATCAGCGCGCCGCCCAGCACGGTGCGCGTGTTCAGCGTGGATGCGCCCAGCAGCGCCGAAGACACGCTGGCAAACATCACCTCCGACAGCATCACCAGCGCCGTGGTGCCTGCCGCCAGCCGCGCAGCGCCAAACTGCAGCGCCCAGTTGCCCAGCAGCAGCACGCCCGCCAGCAGCAGCCCGGTGACGATCCAGGTGGCATTGGCGGCCGGGAAGGCATCCACCACGCCCACTTGCCGCCCGACGGTGGCCACGGCCAGCGCCATGAGCATGCAGCCGCCAAACATCGAGAACATGCGCGCGGGTCCGGGCACGGCGTGCAGGCGGCGCAGCGTGACGTTGGTCAGCGCAAACATGAAGCCGCCCAGCAGCGCCAGCCCGTCGGCCAGGCTCAGGTTCTGCAGCAGGCGCGATGCGGGCGCGCCCTCGGGCAGCAGCACCAGCACCACGCCGCAGAAAGCCAGCGCCAGGCGCAGCAGCGCCGTGCCCGTGGGGCGCTCGCCCAGCACCTTCCAGGCCAGCAGCACAGCCCAGGCGGGCATCAGATAGAACAGCAGGATCACGCGCACCACGTCGCCAATGGTCACGGCCCAGTTGAAGGCCACGTTGTTCAGTCCCGAGGCCAGCGCCAGCAGCCACAACTGCGGATGCGCGCGCACCTGCTGCAAGATGCCGGGGCGCCAGGCCAGCAGCGCCAGCAGCACCACCGCATACATGCAGGCCGTGGCCCACAGCGGGTGCAGCCCCGCCTGGTGCATGTGCTGAAACGGCCACCACGCCAGCCCCCAGACAAAGGCGTTGAACAACAGGGCGGCAAAGGGCAAAGGCGATTGCATTGAAGAAAAAATGGCCGCTACCGCGCGCTAGATAAGCGCTGGTAGCTATGAAAATAATAGTAATCTGCGTGGCGCCAGAAACTGGCACGTCGCACTCGCCAGTGCACCCGTGGAGCTGGCTTCGCCAGGCCACCGGGTGCGTCCCCCTCCGGGGGACGCGGCGCAGCCGCTCAGGGGGCTTCTCAGTGATGCGTATCGTGCCGCGCAATGTGCAGCAGATGCTCCACCTCTTCGCGGTGCGTGACGCAGTTGTTCTGGTGCCAGCGCCGGATGAGCCACATCACGCCCGCAACCACCAGCCCGAAGGCTGTGATGGCGCCAAACACCGAGAGCCCGAACTTGAGCGAAAGGCTGTAGAACGCGCCCAGCGCCAGGATGCAGGCCTGCTCGTTGAAGTTCTGCACGGCGATCGAGCGGCCCGCGCCCATGAGGTTGTGGCCCCGGTGCTGCAGCAGCGCGTTCATGGGCACGACCAGGTAGCCGCCCAGCCCGCCCAGAATGATGAGGAAGGGAATGGCCACCCAGATGTTGTTGATGAACACCATCAGGATCAGCAGCAGGCCCATGGCAATGCCCAGCGGGATGACCTTGGTGGCCATGTCCAGGCGCATGCGCATCGAGGCCACCACCGCGCCCACGGCGGTGCCGATGGCCACCACGCCCGTGAGGGCCGAGGCCTGCGTGGTGTTGTAGCCCAGCGCCACGGCGGCCCAGGCCAGCACGATGAACTTGAGGTTGCCGCCCGCGCCCCAGAACAGCGTGGTGGTGGACAGCGAGATCTGGCCCAGCTTGTCGCGCCACAGGCGGCTGTTGCAGGCCCAGAAGTCGGGCAGCAGGCTCAGCGTGTTGGCGAACACGCTGCGCGAAGGGTCGGCGCGCATCGGGCGCATTTCTACGCCCGTGTGCGGGATGCGGGTGTTGAACCAGGCGGCCACTGCATAGACCGCGATCAGTGCGGCAATGGCCGACTCAGCAGGCGTGTCCACGCCGGTGTCAATGAACGGAATGTCGATGCCCAGCAGCATGCCCGACAGGTGCTGGCCCACAAGCTGGCCGCCGAACAGCACGCCCAGAATGATCGATGCGATGGTGAGCCCCTCGATCCAGCCGTTGGCCTTGACCAGCTGCGATGCGGGCAGCAGCTCAGTAAGGATGCCGTACTTGGCGGGCGAGTAGGCCGCAGCGCCCAGGCCGACCACCGCGTAGGCAATCAGCGGGTGCGAACCGAACAGCATCATCAGACAGCCCACCACCTTGATGGCGTTGCTCACGAACATCACCTTGCCTTTGGGCAAAGCATCGGCAAAGGCGCCCACAAAGGGCGCGAGCACCACATAGAACAGCGCAAACATGGGCACCAGGGCGGCGCGCTGCCATTCCGGGGCGCCCTCTGAGCGCAGGAGTTCCACGGCGGCCACGAAAAGTGCGTTGTCGGCCAGCGAGCTGAAAAACTGCGCCGACATGATGGTGTAAAAACCGCGCTTCATCGAATGGCTGGTGGGTGCATCAGTTGGGCTGATGCACTGTTAATTGTGAGTAACCGTAGCAGGAGACAGGCGGTTATATCACGCGGATAAACGGCTGCAGTGCCAGAATCCTGCAGGTATTCCCCGGTAGATTCCCCCTCCCCACTGGTCCTTTGCCATGCCCCGTCCCATCACCGCCACCATCCACACCGCCGCTTTGCGCAACAACCTCGCGCGCGTGCGCCAGTCGGTGCCCGACGCCAAGGTCTGGGCCGTGGTCAAGGCCAATGCCTATGGGCATGGCATCGAACGCGTGTTCGAAGGCCTGCGCGGCGCCGACGGCTTTGCGCTGCTGGACCTGGCCGAGGCCGAGCGCGTGCGCCACCTGGGCTGGCGCGGGCCCATCCTGCTGCTGGAAGGCGTGTTCGAGCCGCGCGACCTGGAACTGTGCTCGCGCCTGGGGCTGTGGCACGCGGTGCACTGCGACGAGCAGATCGACATGCTGGCTGCCCACAAGACGCAGGTGCCGCACCGGGTGTTCCTCAAGATGAATTCGGGCATGAACCGCCTGGGCTTCACGCCCGAGCGCTACCGCACGGCCTGGGCGCGGCTCAACGCGCTGCCGCAGGTGGACGAGATTTCGTTCATGACCCACTTCAGCGACGCCGACGGCCCGCGCGGCATTGCGCACCAGATGGCGGCCTTCAACGCCGCCGCGCAGGACCTGCCCGGCGAGCGCAGCCTGAGCAACAGCGCCGCCACGCTGCGCCACGCGCAGGATGCGGGCGTGCGCGCCGACTGGGTGCGTGCGGGCATCGTGGTGTACGGCAGCGCCCCCGACTTCCCCGAGCACAACGCCAGCCACTGGGGGTTGCAACCCACCATGACGCTGTCCACCCGCCTCATCGCCACGCAGCAGCTGCAGGCGGGCGACACCGTGGGTTACGGATCGCGCTTCACGGCTGACGGCCCGCTCACCATCGGCATCGCCGCCTGTGGCTACGCCGACGGCTACCCGCGCCACTGCGACACCGGCACGCCGGTGCTGGTGAACGGCGTGCGCACGCGCCTGGTGGGGCGGGTGAGCATGGACATGGTGACCGTGGACCTCACGCCGCTGCAGCAAGCGGGGGTGGACGTGGGCTTTGGCAGCGAGGTCACGCTCTGGGGCCGGGCCAGCAACGGTGGGGTGTTGTCCATCGACGAAGTGGCGCAGGCCGCCGGCACGGTGGGTTACGAGCTGATGTGCGCCCTGGCGCAGCGTGTGCCGGTGGTGGTGGACGGCGCGGCCTGAACCGAAGGCCTTCCTCTCTGCTCCAGCGCTTCGCGCAGAAGTTCACGCCGCAGGGGGCAGGCTATGCGCAGGGTGGCCGCAAACTGGTGTGAAATGGCGCCGTCTGTTTGCCACCGCGCGCAGCGCGCTCCTTCCATGGCCACACCCCGCAGCAATTCCTCCGGCTCCAAGAAAAAAAGCAGCTCCACCTGGCGCTCGGTGCGCATGCCACACCACGGCGCGGTGGCGCGTACCCTGCAGCAGCGCTACAGCCTGCGCTGGCATGGGTTGCTGATCGGCAGCTTCACGCTGCTGCTGATGTGGGCCACCTCGCACCTGCAGATGGTGCTGGGCGTGGATTCACTGGCGCTCCGGTACCTGGTCACACTGTCGGTGGGTTATATCGGCTATCTGCTGGTGCTGCGCGTGTGGGCGGCCCGGCTGGTGCGGCGGGATGGGCCGTCGGGCGATGGCAGTGTGGACCTGCCCGACATCTCCTGGCCCAGTGGCAATGGCCCCTCGGGGGGTGGCCAGGTGCCCCTGCCGCGCGCGGGCGGCGGAGACTTTGGCGGCGGTGGCGCATCGGGGGACTTTGGCGGCGGGTGGACGCAAGGCCTGTCCAGCGGGGGCTCCAGCAGCGACTCCGGCGTGCTGGGCGACATTGCCGGGGGCGCGGCCGATGCACTGGGCAGCGCCGATGAGGGCGCGGTGGTGGTCGTGCCCGTGGTGGCCATCTTTCTCATCGGCGCGGCGCTGATTTTTGGCGCGGGCTCGCTCGCCATGCTGTTCTTTGGCTGGGATGTGCTGCTCACGGTGGCGGTGGAGATTGCCTTCTCGGTGGCCACGGCCCGCGCCGCTGTGGGGGTGGAGCGCGAGGGCTGGCTCAGCGCCGCCGTGCGGCTGACCTGGAAGCCCCTGCTGGGCGCGCTGGTCTGCGCCGTGCTGCTGGGCGCCACCATCGACCACTTCCTGCCCCATGTGCATTCGCTGCCCGAGGCGCTGCGCGTGATCCAGGGACGGTGATTTGCTCTTGTTTTGATAGCTAAAAGGGCATATTGAACGGGCGCCAGGGGCGAAAACTCCTCAAAGTGCCTGAAACCCCCTGCGGCGCCCCTATCGGGTGGACCGGCCCGTGCCGTGGCCGCAATCCTCGCCAGTTTCCAGGGGCGGCAGCGCATCCAGGTTGGCCCGCACCCGCGCCAGCAGGGCCAGCAGCTGCGCCTGGGTGGCGTCGTCGCAGCCCGCCAGCACCTGGGCCGACAGGGTCTGCCGCGCGGCCTGCAGCGCCTGGTACAGCGCCTGGCCCTCGGCGCTGAGCGTGAGGCACAGGCTACGCCGGTCCTCGGCGTGGGGCTGGCGCTCCAGCCAGCCCTTGTCCTGCAGCAGGCCCAGCATGCGCGCCACCTGGGCCTTGTCGGCGCCGCTGTGGCGCACCAGTTCTTTCTGCGTGGCGCCGGGGTGGCGGCCAATGAAGTTCAGCGCGCGCACTTCGTTAAAGGTCAGGTCCGGGTGCACGGAGGTCATGGCGCGCACCATGCGCGCCCGGTAGGCGTGCATCAGGTCGTGCAGTGCTTCAAACACATCGGGGCGGGCGCGTGGGGGCATGGCGTGGCTATCAGTTGACAAAGTCAACTGAATGGCGGATGATTTGGTTGATTAAATCAACATTTTACGCCATGAACGCACCTCTGCCCCTGGCCGCCACGGCCCCCTCCCTCGTCATCGAGCGCATTCGCCACCCCTTGCAGGGCCGCCACCTCCAGGTGGTGCGCCGCACCCAGGTCAGCCCCGGTTTTGTACGGCTGACCTTGGCCGGCCCCGAGCTGGTGGGGTTTGTGAGCGCCGGGTTTGACGACCACCTCAAACTCATCCTTCCTGCGCCCGGGCAAGACCGCCCCACCTTGCCCACGCTGCAGGACGGTCGCCCCGTGTTTGACGGCCCGCGCCCCACGCTGCGCGACTACACCCCCGCGCGCTTTGACGCCGCCGCGGGCGAGCTGGACATTGAAGTCGCCCTGCACGACGCCGGCCCCGCCACCGACTGGGCCGCCAGCGCATCCGTGGGCCAATGGGTGGGCATTGCCGGGCCGCGCGGCAGCATGGTGGTGCCCACGGGCTTTGACTGGCACTGGCTGCTGGGCGACGAAACCGCGCTGCCCGCCATCGCCCGCCGCGTGGCCGAGCTGCCCGCCAGCGCGGTGGCCACGGTGCGCATCCAGCTGAACAACCCGGCCGACCAGCGGGTGTTGACCAGCGCGGCGCAGGTAGATCTGCAGTGGGTGAACGCACTGCCTGCCGCCGTCGAAGCCCTGGCGCTGCCGCCCGGCGCGGGCTTTGTCTGGGCCGCTGGCGAACACAGCGACATGGCCGCCGTGCGCCGCGCCGTGCTGGCCAAGCCGGGTGTGGACCCGAAGCGCATGCGCATCTCTGCTTACTGGAAACGCGGGGCAGCGGACCACCACGAGGACCTGGCGAGCGCCTCGTAGTCGGCGCTCGCAACTTTTCTCTCAGCGCAGCAGCGTCAGCGCCGCCGCCTTCTGCACCGCCTGCGTCACGTGCTGCAGCGCCTGCACATTCAGGCGCCAGCACTGCCAGTACAGCGGCACATCCACGGGCTTGTTCGCAATCAGCTCGACCAGGGTGCCGGTCTTCAGGTCGTCCTCCACCAGCGCGTCGGGCGTCATGCCCCAGCCCAGGCTGGCGCGGGTGGCTTTGACGAACGCATGGGCCTCGGGCAGCCAGTGCACGGGCGGGGCCAGTTTGCGGCGCGTGATGCGGCCCACAAAACGCGCCTGCAGCGCATCCTTGCGGTTGAACACCAGCATGGGCGCCTGCGCCAGCGTGGTTGCGTTCACCCCCTGCGCAAAGTGGCGCTGCATGAAGGCCGGACTGGCCAGCGCGCGGTAGCGCAGGGTGCCCAGGGGCAGCACCTGGCAGCCCTGCACGGGCTGCGGGTCGGCCGTCACCGCAGCCATCACGCGGCCCTCGCGCAGCAGGTTGGCCGAATGGTCCTGGTCTTCCACATGGATGTCGAAGGTGATGGCTTGCCCCTCGGCCGCCTGCGCCATGGCGTGGGGGAACCAGGTGGCCAGCGAGTCGGCGTTCACCCCAATCGCCAGCCGCGTGCTGCTGTGCTGCCCGCCGCCGATGGTGGCCAGGGCGTCGGCCTCGCTCAGCGCCACCTCGCGCGCGTGGCGGTACAGCGCCTGCCCGGCCTCGGTGGGCGTGCAGGGCGTGGCGCGGCGCACCAGCACCTGGCCCACGCGCTCTTCCAGTAGCTTGATGCGCTGCGACACCGCCGAGCGCGTGACATGCAGCACGGCCGCCGCGCGCTCAAAGCTGCCCTCGTCGATCACCGTGGCAAAGGCATTGAGCTGGGCGGAGTCGAGTTGCATAGGTGGTTAGCCATTCTGACGGATCGTTAAAAAGTATAGCTGGCATCAACGCCTTGCCTTGGCCAGAATCCGTGCCCATGGTCTCCACTGCCTTCGTCCACGGTTTCACCTCCACCGCCATGCTCATCATGGCCATCGGCGCGCAGAACGCGTTTGTGCTGCGCCAGGGCCTGCGGCGCGAGCATGTGCTGCCCGTGGTGCTGGTGTGTGCGTTGTCGGACGCGGTGCTGCTGCAGGTGGGCGTGTGGGGCATGGGCGGCGTGCTGCTGGCGCGGCCCGAATGGGCGCAGTTCATGCGCTGGGCGGGTGCCTTGTTTTTGCTGGTCTACGCCGCACAGACCGCCGCGCGCGCCTTGCGCCCCGGCCAGTTGCTGGTGGCCACCAGCGGCCCCGGCGCCAGCCTGCGCACCACCCTGGCTACGGTGGTGGCGCTCACCTGGCTCAACCCGCATGTGTACCTGGACACCGTGGTGCTGCTGGGCACCATGGCCACGCCCTACCCGGCCTGGGGCCGAGCGCTGTTTGCCGCAGGCGGCTCGCTGGCCAGCGCGCTGTGGTTCTTGCTGATTGGCCTGGGCGCCCGCTGGCTGGCGCCGCTGTTTGCCACCCCGGCGGCGTGGCGGGTGCTGGATGGGGTGACGGCGACCACCATGCTGTTGCTGGCGGGGGTGATGGCTCTAAGCTAAGAACAATAAGTTCGTTCCCATGCAGCGTTGCTTGGGGGATAGTGCGGTCATTCAGCATTTTTTGGCGTTTTGCCTATCCTCCCGTCCATGCGCTTCAAACACCTTCTCCTGGCCGCCGCCATTGTTGCGGCCCTGCCTCTGGCCGCACAAGCCAAGACCTTTCGCTGGTCCCGCTCGGTGGACATCTCCACCTGGGACATCCACACCCAGAACGTGGGTGTGAACAACACCATGCACGGCGCGGTGTACGACACGCTGGTGGAATACAACAGCAAGACCTTCAAGCCCGAGCCGTCGCTGGCCACCGAGTGGAAGCTCATCAAGCCCACGCAGCTGCGCCTGACCTTGCGCAAGGGTGTGAAGTTCAGCGACGGCAGCGAGTTCACCGCCGACGACGCCAAGTTCTCGCTGGAGCGGGCCAAGGCCAAAAGCTCCAACTTTGCCGTCTACACGCAGGGCATCGACCGCGTGGAAAAGGTCGATGCCTACACCATCGACATCCATTCCGACCTGCCCAACCCCGTGCTGGTGAACCAGCTCACCGAGCTGCGCATCATGAGCAAGGCCTGGGCCGAAAAGAACAAGTCGGTGGAGCCCAAGGACATCAAGACCAAGGACGAAACCTATGCCCACCGCAATGCGCTGGGCACCGGCCCCTACCAGCTCAAGCAGTGGACGCCCGACCAGCGCGTGGTGCTGGAGCCCAATCCGCACTGGTGGGGCAAGGGCAAGTACCCCACCAACCTGACCGAGATCATCTACACCCCCATCAAGGCCGACGCCACGCGCACGGCGGCGCTGCTGTCGGGTGAGGTGGACTTTGTGATCGACCCCAGCCTGCAAGACCTGGCGCGCATCAAGCAGACGCCTAACCTGCAGGTGCTGGAAGGGCCGGAGTACCGCACCATCTTCCTGGGCCTGGACCAGTTCCGCGACGAGCTGCCCGGCTCGGACGTGAAGGGCAAGAACCCGCTCAAGGACCTGCGTGTGCGTAAGGCGCTGTACCAGGCCATCGACATCCAGTCCATCCAGCGCGTGGTGCTGCGCGGGCTGGCCCAGCCCACGGGCACGCTGATTGCCAACCAGGTGAATGGCTGGACCAAGAAGGCCGATGTGCGCTACCCCTATGACCCCAAGGCCGCGCAAAAGCTGCTGGCCGATGCGGGCTACCCCAACGGGTTTGAGGTGGACTTTGCCTGCAGCGCGGGCCGCTACATCAACGACGAGCAGTTGTGCCAGGCCATCACCTCGCACTGGGCCAAGGTGGGCGTGAAGGCCAAGCTGCGTTCGCTGCCGTTTGCTACCTACTTCCCGATGATCCAGCGCAACGAAGCCAGCATCTACCTGCTGGGCTGGGGCGTGCCCACGTTTGACGCGTTCTACAGCCTGCAGTCGCTGGTGCGTTCGCCCGGCGCGGGCGGGGACGGCAACTTCAATCTGGGCCGTTTTTCCGACCCGCAGATCGATGCCCTGGTCGAGCGCGTGAAGAAGGAAACGGACACTGCGACGCGCAACGGCCTGATCGAGCAGGCGCTGATCAAGGAGCACGAGCTGGTGTCGCACATCCCGCTGTACAACCAGGTGATCCCGTGGGCGGGTACCAAGAAGGTGGAGATCATTCACCGCGCCGACAACCGCATCGACTGGCGGTATCTGAAGGTGAACTGATCCCGGTTGCCAACTAAAAGCCCCGGTGCTCAGAAGGCACCGGGGCTTTTTTGCGTCCGCAGGCGGCGTATCAGGCCATTGCGCGCTGCACGGCCGGGCGCTGCAGCATGCGCTGCGTGTGCGCGAACACCTTCGGGAACTGGGTTATGTCCACGCCATCGCTGTGCAGCCAGGTGCCGATGGTGAACAGGTAGCCGTCGGCCACCGTGTACTGCTCGCCCATCACCCACGGGCCCTGGTCCGCGTTCGGCAGGTAGTGGCTTTCGATGAGGTTGAAACAGTCGGTCATGTTCTGCGGCACCTTGCGCTGCATGGCTGCCTGGGCCTCGGGCTCGTCCGCCCAGCGGCTGGCGCGGGGGCGGTGGGCATGGGCGATGTGCACGGTGGACGCGAGGTAGCTGTGGAACTCCTGCAAACGCGCAAAGCCATGCGCGTCGGCGGGCGCCAGGCGCGCCTCGGGAAAACTCTGCGCCACATAGGCCAGCAGCGCGGGCGTTTCGGTCAGGGTGCCTTGCGGTGTGGCCAGCGCGGGCACGCGGCCCTTGGGGTTGACGGCCAGGTATTCGGGCGTGCGTTGCTGGCCTGCGGCGAAGTCCACGCGCACCAGGTTGTAAGCGGCGCCCGCTTCTTCCAAAGCGATGCGTACGGCCTGCGCGCAGGTGCCGGGGGTGTAGTACAGCGTGAGTGTGGTCATGGATGATTTGCTATTAAATGTGTAGCTAATGGGGTAATAGGGGTGCGCGCAGACGGCCTTTTTGGGGCTTGAGTTTTTCAGTACAGGCCGCGCGTGCGCGCCATCAGGCGCACCAGGCCCAGCAGCGCGTCGGTGTGGGGGGTGGGCACGGCGGTGATCTGGCCCAGCTCGCGCACGGCGCCCACCAGGGCGTCGATCTCCATGGGCTTGCCCGCTTCCACGTCCTGCAGCATCGAGGTCTTGAACGCGCCCAGCTTGCGCGTGACGGCGTGGCGGTCTTCGGGCTGCTGGTCAATCGGCAGGCCCAGCTGGTCGCCGATGGCCTTGGCTTCGAGCATGACGTGCGAGACAAATCCACGCACCAGGTCGTCGTCCAGGATGCGGTCGGTGGTGGCGCCGGTCAGGGCGCTGATGGGGTTCATGGTGAGGTTGCCCCAGAGCTTGAACCAGATGTCCTTCTGGATGCAGTCGCTCACCTCGACGTCGATGCCACCACGCTGCAAGGTGTCGGCCAGGGCCTGCAGGCGCGCACTGCGCTGGCCGCCGGGTTCGCCGACGATGAGGCGGTTGCCAAAGTGTTGCTTGACGAAACCCGGTGCCTCCAGCGAGCAGCTGGTGTGCACCACGCTGCCCACCACATGGCGCGTGGGGATGGCGCTGGCGATCACGCCGCCCGCGTCCACCGACGCGAGCGCACGGCCCTGCGCGGCGCCGCCAAAACCATCCAGAAACCACCAGGGCACGCCGTTCATGGCCGTGAGCACGATGGTGTCCGGCCCGATCAGCGGGGCCATGGCGCGCGCCACATCTGGCAGGCCGGGCGCTTTCACGGCCACCACCACCAGGTCCTGCACGCCGAGGGCCGCCGGGTCGGCCGCTGCCTTCACCGCCACCTGGGCCACCGTGCCGTCGGGGCGCCGCAGGCGCAGGCCGTCGGCCTGCAAGGCTGCGAGCGTGGCGCCGCGTGCGACCAGGCTCACTGGGCTGCCCGCCTGCGCCAGGGCCATGCCGAGCCAGCCGCCAATGGCGCCTGCGCCGTAGATACATGCTTTCATGCTTGTCGATCCTTGCTTGTTCTGTGGGTTGTTCTGATGACGGGGGTCAGTAGCCAGCGGGCCGGGGTGCGGCGGCTTCCGCGCCGGTGCGAAACCGCGCCAGCAGAGTCTGTGCAGCGCTGGTCAGCAGCATGGTGTCCACCCCCACGGCCACAAACAGCGCACCGGCTGCCAGCCACTGGCGCGCCTGGGCCTCGTTGGTGGCCAGGATCCCCGGTGCCTTGCCCGCGCGCAGGATGCGCGCTATGCCGTCGTGGATGGCGGCCTGCACCTCGGGGTGCCCCGGGTTGCCCGGGTGGCCCATCGATGCCGACAGGTCGGCTGGGCCGATGAACACACCGTCCACGCCGGGCGTCGCGGCAATTGCATCGAGGTTGGCCATGGCTTCCACCGTCTCGGCCTGCACCAGCAGGCAGATTTGCTGGTTGGCCTCGTGCACATAGCGGGGGTAAGCCTGCCAGCGCGACGAGCGCGCCAGGGCGCTGCCCATGCCGCGCACGCCCTCGGGCGCGTAGCGCGTGGCGCGCACGAGTTGCTGCGCTTGCTCGGGCGTGTCCACCATGGGCACCAGCAGGGTTTGTGCGCCGATGTCCAAATACTGCTTGATGAGGGCGGTGTCGCCCACCGGCACCCGTGCGACGGCGTGGGGTGCGCGTGCGCCGGGTGGCAGCGCGCTGCTGGCGCTGGCGATGGCCTGCAGCTGGTGCAGGATGGAGCGCAGGTCGTTCGGCGCATGTTCGCCATCGACCAGCAGCCAGTCGTAGCCGGTGCCCGCAAGGATTTCTGCGGTGTAGGCATTGGCCAGGCCCAGCCACAGGCCGATTTGTGCTTCGCCCTGGGCCAGGGCCTGCTTGAAGGAGTTGGTGGGTGTGTGCATGGCGTGCATTCTTGCCGATGCCGAAGGACAGAGTGGCCAGCCCGCCATCGTAGGGGCGCGGCGCCTGGGGTCTATAGGTGCTTGGTAGGGTGGGCGCCGACTCCTGGGCCTGCGCCGCTATAGTCGGCCACCCGCGCCTGTGCCCACCGACCATCCCCTTTCCATGGCCAAAGACAAAACCATCTTCACTTGCACCGAATGCGGCGGCACCAGCCCGCGCTGGCTGGGCAAATGCCCGTCCTGCGGCGCCTGGAACACGCTGATCGAGCAGGTGGCAGAGGCCGGTCCGGGCAAGAACCGCCTGAGCGCGCCGCAAGGCTACGCCGGCCTGGCCCACGCGCAGCCCGTGATGCCGCTGGCCGCCATTGAGGCCCAGGACGTGGCGCGCACGGCGAGCGGCATCGACGAGCTGGACCGCGTGCTGGGCGGCGGCATCGTGGAAGGGGGCGTGGTGCTCATCGGTGGGGACCCGGGCATTGGCAAATCGACCCTGCTGCTGCAGGCGATGGATGCGCTGCAGCGCGCTGGCCTGCCCACGCTGTACGTGACGGGCGAGGAAAGTGGCGCGCAGGTGGCGCTGCGTTCGCGGCGCCTGGGCATCGAGGGCAGCCAGGTGCAGTTGCTGGCCGAGATCCAGCTTGAAAAGATTTTGGCGACGGTCGAGGCCACGCAGCCGGCCGTGGTCGTCATCGACTCCATCCAGACCACCTATTCCGACCAGCTCACCAGCGCACCGGGCTCGGTCGCCCAGGTGCGCGAGTGCGCGGCGCACCTCACGCGCATGGCCAAGGGCACGGGCATCGCCGTGATTCTGGTGGGCCATGTGACCAAAGAGGGCGCGCTGGCCGGGCCGCGTGTGCTGGAGCACATGGTGGACACGGTGCTGTACTTCGAAGGCGACACCCACAGCCAGTTCCGCCTGGTGCGCGCCATCAAGAACCGCTTTGGCGCCGTCAACGAGATTGGCGTGTTCGCGATGACCGAAAAAGGCCTCAAGGGCGTGAGCAACCCGAGCGCCATCTTCCTGAGCCAACACAGTGAGCCGGTGCCCGGCAGCTGCGTGATGGTCACGCTGGAAGGCACGCGCCCCATGCTGGTCGAGATCCAGGCGCTGGTGGACAGCGGCGGCCCGAGTCCACGCCGCCTGTCGGTGGGCCTGGACAAGGACCGCCTGGCCATGTTGCTGGCCGTGCTGCACCGCCATGCGGGCGTGGCCTGCATGGATCAGGACGTGTTTGTGAACGCCGTGGGCGGTGTGCGCATCAGCGAGCCTGCGGCCGATTTGGCGGTGATGCTGTCCATCACCAGCAGCCTGCGGGGCAAGGCACTGCCGCGCGGCTTCCTGGCCTTTGGCGAGGTGGGCCTGGCCGGTGAGGTGCGGCCTGCACCGCGCGGGCAGGAGCGCCTGAAAGAAGCCGCCAAGCTCGGCTTTTCTGTGGCCGTGGTGCCCAAGGCCAACGCGCCGAAGAAGCCCATCGAGGGGCTCACCATCCATGCCGTAGAGCGGGTGGAAGAGGCCATGAACGTCGTGCGCGGGCTGTAAGCAATGCCCACAGCCGCACACCATTGAGGCCGTAAGACAATCTCAGCCTATGAATTTGCGCAATATCCTGGTGCCCTTGGGGGCGGTGGCCCTGATCGGCTTTGGTTTTTATGCCTACGGCTGGGCCGGTGTGGCGGCGGTGGTGGGCGGGCTGGTCATGTGGGCCCTGCTGCACTTCACGCGGCTGGTGAATGTGATGAAAAAGGCCGCCAAGCGGCCCATCGGCTATGTCGGCAGCGCCGTGATGCTCAATGCACGGCTGGCCGAGGGGGTGAACCTGATGCACGTGGTGGCCATGACGCAGGCGCTGGGCGAGCTGCGGTCTGCCGAAGGCGCAGACCCGGAAATCTACCGCTGGACCGACGGCACCCGCTCGCACGTGACCTGTGAATTTTGCCAGGGCAAGCTGGTGAAGTGGACGCTGGAGCGGCCGGAGGCAGATGCCGATGCCCCGCCCCCGGCGGGATGACACTCCACCCCTGAACCTGCGGGTTTGCTGCACTGCACCCTCGGGTGGCGGTTCCCGGCGGGCTGGGGGCCCGTAAAATCCCGGTTTTGCGACCCACAGCAACCAAAGGATTCCCATGAGCCCCGTAGTTCCCTCGATGGCCGACCGTGACGGCAAGATCTGGATGGACGGCCAGATGGTCGATTGGCGCGACGCCAAGATCCATGTGCTGACCCACACCCTGCACTACGGCTGCGGCGCCTTCGAAGGCGTTCGCGCCTATAACACCCCCAACGGCACGGCGATCTTCCGCCTCGAAGAGCACACCGACCGCCTGTTCAACAGCGCCAAGATCCTGCGCATGAAGATCCCGTTCACCAAGGAAGAAGTGAACGAGGCCCAAAAGGCCGTGGTGCGCGAAAACAAGCTCGAATCCTGCTATCTGCGCCCATTGACCTGGATCGGCTCGCAAAAGCTGGGTGTCTCGCCCAAGGGCAACCAGATTCACCTGATGGTCGCTGCCTGGGCCTGGGGCGCCTACCTGGGCGAAGAAGGCCTCAAGCGCGGCATCCGCGTCAAGACCAGCAGCTACACCCGCCACCACGTCAACATCACCATGACGCAGGCCAAGGCGGTGAGCAACTACACCAACTCCATCCTGGCCAACATGGAAGCCACGGACGACGGCTACGACGAAGCCCTGCTGCTCGATAGCAGCGGTTTTGTGTCCGAAGGCGCTGGCGAGAACATTTTTGTGATCAAGAACGGCGTGATCTACACGCCCGACCTGTCGGCCGGTGCCCTGAATGGCATCACCCGCAACACGGTGTTCCACATCGCCAAGGACCTGGGCCTCGATATCGTGCAAAAGCGCATCACGCGCGACGAGGTCTACATCGCCGACGAGGCCTTCTTCACTGGCACGGCCGCTGAAGTCACGCCCATCCGCGAACTTGACCGCATCGAACTGGGCAGCGGATCGCGCGGCCCGATCACCGAAAAAATCCAGAGCGCCTTCTTCGACATCGTCGGCGGCCGCAATCCCCAATACGCCCACTGGCTCACCAAGGTCTGATGAACATGTCGCAAGCTTCCGTAGAACTCCTGGCCAAAGACCTGAATGCACAAGGCGGTGTCTTCTGCCCCAGCCCCAAGGCCGATATGAAGCTGTGGAACAGCCACCCCAAGGTGTACCTGGACGTGGCCCGCACCGGCGAGGCCAAGTGCCCCTATTGCGGCACCGTCTATCGCCTGAAAGCGGGCGAGCATGTCCACGCTGGCCACTGATTGATTGATGCCAGTTGCCACCGGCGGTGCATCGGCGCCGCCTACGTTGACCGTGGCGGTGCTGACCCACAACGAGGCGCACCGCATTGAGGCCTGCCTGAAGAGCGCCGCGTTCGCTGACCAGCTTCTGGTGGTGGACAGCGGCAGCACGGACAACACCGTGGCCCTTGCCCAGGGCCTGGGCGCCGAAGTCCACAGCCACCCCGACTGGCAGGGTTTTGCCGTGCAGCGCAACCGCCTGCTCGCGCATTCACGCGGCGACTATGTGTTTTTTCTGGACGCCGACGAGGTGATGACGCCTGCGTTCGCGCAGGAGCTGCAGGCCATCGTGCGTTCGGGCGAGCAGGCCGTGTGGAGCATCCGCTGGCGCATGGTGGCCTATGGGCACGAACTGAAGTATTTCCGCTCGCAGTCGCAGATCGAGCGCCTGTTTGTGCGCGCGCTGGTGAAGGAATTCACCGGCGTTGTGCACGAGCAGGCCGAACTGCAGCCCCTGCCTGGCGGCGGGGCGGTGCCGCGCCGTTTGATCCGGGCGCGGCTGCTGCATTACTCCCGCACCACGGTGCGGGGCAGCCTGGAAAAGCTCACGCAGTACGTGATGCTGGGCGCCGCCAAACGTGCCGAGAAGGGCCAGCGGGGCGGCGTGCTGCGCGGGCTGGCCTCGGGGCTCTCCATGTTCCTGCGCTTGTATGTGTTCCGCCTGGGTTTTTTGTGTGGCGGGGCCGGGTTTCTGTATTGCCTGTTTGTGGCGCTGGAGGGCTTCTTCCGGTATGCCGCCCTGCACTATGACCGTGACAGCCTGACCGACAAGGTGATTCGTTGATGAGTGCACAACGCTGGTGGGGGCGCAGCGCAAGCATCGGTGCCTTCATGGTTCCGGGTTTGGCGCTGTGTGTGCCCTCGGGGTATTCGTATGGCGCGGTCCTGCTGTTGCTGGCCGCGCTGGCCAGCGCCCCCGTGTGGTGGCGCCGCCCCGCGCCCCGCGCCGCCTGGTGGCTGACGGCTGCGTTTTCCTGCATGGCCGCGCTGTGGATGCTGGACGTGGGCGCCGCCTGGGGCTGGGGCAGCATGGACCGCCCGGTCAAGTACCTGCTGGCCCTGCCTTGCATCTTTTATCTGATGACCTTCCAGCCCCGCGCCGCCTGGCTGTGGATGGGCATTGCGGTGGGGGCTGTGGGCAGCGGGCTGGTGGGGCTCTATCAGACCTTTGTCATGGGCCTGCCGCGCGCCAACGGTTTCACCAACGCCATCCAGTATGGCAACCTGAGCATGCTGCTGGCGGTGATGAGTGGCCTGCTGCTGGTGGCGCAGTGGCGGCGCTGGGTGCTGTGGCAGCGCCTGCTGCTGGTCAGCGCCATCGCGCTGGGGGTGGTGGGCTCCGTTCTGTCGCAGTCGCGCGGTGGCTGGCTGGCCCTGGCGCTGCTGCTGCCGGTGTGTGCCTGGCTGCTGGTGCACACCACGGGGCAGCGCCGGGTGTATTGGGGCCTGTGTGCGTTGGTGGTGGCGGCTGCAGCGCTGTCGCAGGTGCCGGCCGTGGAGCTGCGGGTGGACGAAGCCCGCCAGGAAGTGCAAACCTACCAGCAGCATGGCGATGGCCGCAGCTCGGTGGGCCAGCGCCTGGCGCATTGGGGCCTGGCCTGGCAGATGGGCTGGGACCGCCCCCTCACCGGCTGGGGCCGGGCGGGGTATACCGAAGAAAAGGCCCGGCGCGTGGCGGCCGGGCAAGCGCACCCCGTGGTGCTCGAATTCGGCCACGCACACAACGAAATCCTGGACCTGTTTGCCAAACGCGGCCTGCCCGGCGTGCTGCTGCTCATGGCCTTTTATGGCATTCCGCTGGCCATGTTTTGGCCCACCGCGCAGCGCATCCGCGATGCCAAGGGCAAGATGGACCGCGAGTCGCTGTCGCTGTGCCTGGTGGGCGTGCTGCTACCGCTGTCCTACATCGGCTTTGGCCTCACGCAGGTGTTCCTGGCCCACAACAGCGGCAACATGTTCTACCTGTTCATGTGCCCGCTGGTGCTGGCCGCGCTGCACCAGCGGCGCGCGCGCCTGGGCTGCCCCCGTCCTCTGTGAAATGAAGAAAACCCCCCCTGAGTCCCTCCGGGCCTTCCCCCCGCTCTCGCATTGCTGCGCAACGCGGGCAGGGGGACGCAGCCCTCGCTGCGGGGCGGCCCTTGCTCGGCTGCCCTGGCCGGGGTCGCGCCAGTCTCATGGGCTCTGGGTCTTGTGCAGCGCCCTGGAAAATCGAGACGAGAGGCCTTTTTGATGCACATCCTGCTGGTCAACAACTCCCCCATCCCCGTCTATGGCTACGGTGGCACCGAGCGTGTGATCTGGGACCTGGGCAAGACGCTGGTGCAGCAAGGCCACCGCGTGAGCTATCTGGTGCCCGAGGGCTCGACCTGCGACTTTGGCCAGGTGCTGCCCATCCGGCCCGACGAACCCTGGGAGGGCCAGATCCCGGCCGACGTGGACATCACGCATTTCCAGTTCAACCCGCGCACCGAGCTGACCAAGCCTTACCTGGTGACCGAACACGGCAACGCGCGCAAGCCCAAGCCGCTGCCGCGCAACACGGTGTTTCTCTCGCGCGACCACGCCGCGCGCTATGGCTCCAGCGAGTTTGTCTACAACGGCCTGGACTGGAGCGGCTACGGCCCGGTGGACTTTGCGCGCCCGCGCCCGCACTACCACTTCCTGGGCAAGGCGGCCTGGGGCGTGAAGAACGTGCGCGGTGCCATCAAGGTGGCCAAGTTGGCGGGTGTGGAGCTGGACGTGCTGGGGGGCGACCGCATCAACTTCAAGCGTGGCTTTCGCTGGACGCTGTCGCGCAAGATCCATTTCCACGGCATGGTGGGTGGCACGCAGAAGACGGGGCTGCTCAATGCCTCGCGCGGGCTGATCTTTCCGGTGCGCTGGCACGAGCCCTTTGGCCTGGCCATCATCGAAAGCCTGTACTTTGGCTGCCCCGTGTTCGCCACGCCCTACGGTGCGCTGCCCGAGCTGGTGCCGGTGCACTGCGGCGTGTTGTCAGACCAGGCCTCGGTGCTTGCCGAGGCAGTGCGCGGCAACCGCTTCGACCCCCGCGCCTGCCACCAGCATGTGGTCGAGCACTTTGGCGCCGGGCGCATGGCACGCAACTACCTGCGCATGTACGAACGGGTGCTGGCGGGCGAGACCCTGAATGCGCAGGCGCCGGTCATCCAAGGTCCGGCGCGCGAGCTGCCCTGGAAGAACTGACGGGGCAGCCCCTGAGTTTTGACAAAAGTAGCCGTTTGCGCGCACTGCATAAGCGCAAATTGCTATCGAAAATATAGCAAGCATCAGTTGGTGGCTGCCTGCAGCTCCTGCGCCAGCACCGCCACCAGCGCGGCCGCAGGCATGGGCCGCACCTGGGCCACGCCCTGGCCTGCCCACAGCGACAGATGGTCGGCCCGGCCCGCCTGGGCCGCCGCGCGGCGCAGTGCGCCTGTCAGCGCGTTCTGCACGGGGTAGGGCGGCACGCTGCGCTCATCGGCCCGGAGGGCATCCATCATGGTGTTGACGATGCCCCGCGCCGGGCGGCCCGAGAAGATGCGCGTGGTGCGGGTGTCTGTGGGCCCGGCCTGCGTCAGCGCCTGGCGGTAGGCGGGGCCGATGGCCGATTCGGGGCAGGTCAGAAACGCCGTGCCCATCTGCACCGCCTGGGCGCCCAGGGCCAGTGCGCCCGCAATGCCACGCCCGTCCATGATGCCGCCCGCCGCGATCACGGGGATGGATGGCGGCAGTGCGTCCACACATTGGCGCACCAGCGTCAGCGTGCCCAGCATGCTGGCCTCGAAGTCGTCCACCGACGGCCCGCCCGCTGGCGGCGACTCGTGGCCGGGTGACAAGAACGTGCCCCGGTGCCCGCCCGATTCCATGCCCGAGGCGCAGACCGCATCCGCCCCCACGGCGGCCCAGGCGCGGGCCTCGGCCACGGTGGTGGCGGTGCCGATCACCGTGCTGCCCACGGCCTGCAGCCGCGCCACCTGCGCGGCCGAGAGGATGCCGAAGGTGAAGCTGGCCACCGCCGGGCGCGCCGCCACCAGGGCATCGAACTGCGCGCCGAAGTCCTCACACCACTGCGCAGGCCGCTCGGGCACCAAGCCAAACTCGGCATAGAACGGCGCCAGGCGCTGCAGCGCAGCCGCCACCGTGGCTTCGTCGGGTGTGGGCGTGGCCTGCACAAACAGGTTCATGCCAAAGGGCCGGTCGGTGCGGCGGCGCACCTCGGCAGCGGCTTCGGCCATGGCGGCGGGCGAGCGCATGCCGCAGCCCAGCATGCCCAGGCCCCCGGCTTGGGACACGGCGGTCGCGAGCGCAGGCGTGTCGGAGCCCGTCATGGGGCCCTGGACGATGGGCAGCGCAAGGCCCAGGCGGGCGGTGAAGGGGGAAGAAGGCATGGGCAACTCCTGTGGAGAGGGGGTCAGGCGATGGAAGGGACCGGGTGGAGCGCGCTGGCCGACAGGGCCGCCAGCAACGCTGCCAGCGCGGGCGACTGGTAGCCGCGCCGGTGCACCAGCACGGTGTCGCAGGTGGCCAGGGGCACCAGGCGCAGGGCAGGCGGCTCGCGCATCAGGTCGATCACGGCCTGGGGCACCACCCCCGCACAGCGCCCGGCCGCCACGCAGGCCAGGATGGCGTGGTACGAGGCCAGCTCCAGTACACGCGGCGGGTTGCCGTCCCTTTGTTGCAGGAAGGCCTCGCCCATGCGGCGGTAGGTGCAGCCAGTGCTGAAGGCGGCCAGGGTGTCCAGTTGCAGGTCCTGGGGGGTGTGCACGGGCGGGTGGTCGGCGGGCAGGGCCAGCAGCAGGGCTTCGGCAAACACGGCGGTGTGTTCCACCGGCGCATCGGCGTCGATGCCCGGCGGCGGCCAGGCCACCAGCGCGCAGTCGATCTGGTGGGCCAGCACCTGCTCCACCAGCTGGCGCGAGGGCGCGGTGGACAGCTCCAGCACCAGCCCCGGCCACTGCGCATGCAGCTGCGCCAGCGGCTGCGGCAGGCGCGCGGCGGCCGTGCTTTCCATCGCGCCCAGGCGCAGGCGGCCGCCGGGCTCATGGGGGTGCACCGACTGGCGGGCTTCTTCGGCCAGCGCCAGCAGGCGGTCGGCATAGCCGCGCAGCGATTCGCCTGCAGGCGTGGGCACCATGCGTTTGCCCTCGCGCAGGAACAGCGTGGCGCCCAGTTGTTCTTCGAGCTGCTGCACGCGCGTGGTCACGTTGGACTGCACCCGGCCCAGCCGCTCAGCGGCACGGGTCACGCTGCCTTCCTGCGCTACGGCGCGGAAGATCTCCAGGGCGGTGAGGTCCATGATTATTCTCTTTGTGAGATGATTTGAAGAAAATATATCTCAAAAAAGAATCATATGCCGAAGCCCGCTCCCCTGGAATCCCCCACCGCACCGCCCCTGTCCGAGCGCCCGCTGGCCGTGGCGCTGGCGGGCATGGCGGCGCTGGCCGTGGCCATGGGCATCGGGCGGTTTGCCTTCACGCCGCTGCTGCCCATGATGCTGCACGACGGTGTGGTCACGCTGGCGGGCGGCAGCTGGCTGGCCACGGCCAACTACCTGGGCTACCTGATCGGTGCGCTGGCCTGCATGGCGCTGCCCTGGGTGGCGCCGCGCGCGCGGCAGCGGTGGCATGCGGCGCGGCTGGCGCGCTGGGGGCTGGCCGCCACGGTGCTGCTCACGCTGGGCATGGCGCTGCCGTTGCCGGGCACTTGGCCAACGCTGCGGTTTGCGGCGGGCGTGGCGAGCGCGCTGGTGTTCCTCAATGTTTCGGTGTGGTGCATGGTGCGGCTGGTGGCGCTGGGTCGGGCGCCGCTGGGCGGGCTGATCTTTTGCGGGCCCGGGCTGGGCATTGTGCTCACCGGCCTGTCGGCCAGTGCCATGGTGGCCCTGGGCTGGCCCGCCGCTGCCGGGTGGGCGGTGTTCGGTGTGTTGAGTGTGGGCCTGTGCGCCGCCATCTGGCCGGTGCTGCAGGGCCTGGCCCTGCCTGCCCCGGCAGCGGCCGCGCACGCACCGGGCCTGGTCCTGCCGGGCCAGGGCCCGCTGGCGCGCACGGGGCTCACGCTGGCCTATGGGCTGGCGGGGCTGGGCTACATCGTCACTGCCACCTTCCTGCCCGTGATCGCGCGTGCCGCGCTGCCGGCAGGGTCACCCTGGCCCGACCTGTTCTGGCCGCTGTTTGGCGCGGGCGTGGCGCTGGGGGCGCTGCTGTCCACGCGCACACCTGCCGCGTGGGACCGGCGCTGGCTGCTGATGGCCGCCTACGTTGTGCAGGCCGGGGCCATTGCGCTCAGTTTGGTGTGGCCGGGGCCTCTGGGGTTTGCGCTGGGCAGCCTGTTGCTGGGCCTGCCGTTCACGGCTATCACGTTCTACGCCTTGCAGGAGGCGCGGCGCGTGTGGCCCGCAGCGGGCGACAGCTTCCCCGGCCTGCTCACCGCTGCCTACGGCATCGGCCAGATCGTGGGCCCGCCCATGGTGGCGTGGATGCTGCACCACGCATCCACGCAGGGTCAGGGGTTTGTGCAGGGGCTGGCCGTGGCGGCGGCCGCGTTGGTGCTGGGCGCGGTGGTGTATGCGGCCATGGCCTGGCGCTGGCCATTGTCCTCGGGGCGCTGAACGCGCCCCGAGGGGGCCGGGTCAGTGGGGGACGAGGTTGGTGGTGGCTTTTGTCGGCGCCAGCGGCAGGGTCAGCACAAAACAGGCGCCGTGCTCGCCATCGGGCCGGTCCTGGCAGTGCACGGTGCCCTGGTGGCGCCCGGCGATCGAGCGCACCAATGACAGCCCCAGGCCCACACCACCCGCGCGCTCGCTGGCGCCCGGCAGGCGGTAGAAGGGCTCGAAGATGCGCTCGCGTTGGCTGGGCGGCACGCCCGGCCCGTGGTCACACACATGCACCTCAGCGCGGCCCTGGCGGCGGTGCACCACCACCGTGATCTCGCCGTTGCTGTAGCGGCGTGCGTTTTCCAGCAGGTTGCGGATGGCCCGGCGCAACAGCTTGGCCACGCCGCGCACTTCCAGCGAATCGGGGCTGGCGCTCACGTCCAGGTCGGCATCCACGCGGGCACATTCTTCGGCGGCCAGGCCGATCAGGTCCACCAGCTCCACGGTGCCCACGTCCGCCTCGCGTGCGTCGAGGCGGCTGGCCAGCAGGATCTCGTCCACCAGCTGGTCCAGCTCGGCGATGTTGCGCAGGATCTCTTCGCGGAAGGCGGGCGATGGCTGCTGGCCACCCATCAGCTCCAGCCCCATGCGGATGCGGGTCAGGGGCGAGCGCAGCTCGTGCGAGGCATTGGCCAGCAGCGACTTGTGCGACTTGACCAGGGTTTCTACACGCTCTGCCGCGGCGTTGAACTGGCGCGCCAGGTCGGCCACCTCGTCCTGCCCTTGCTCGGGCACCCGCACCGACAGGTCGCCCTCGCCAAACGTCTTTACGCTGCGCTGCAGCGCTTCCAGCCGCTGCGTGAGGCGGCGGATGATGGGGTACACGCCCACCGCCACCGCCAGGCCCACAATGCCCAGCAGCCACAAAAAGCCGAAGGGCGGCCGGGTCCAGAAAGCGGCCTCGTCCTGTCCGGGGCCACCCCGGCCGCCATTGCGGCCCATGCGGGGCTGGCGCGGCGCCATCTGCAGGGTGAAGATCTGGCCGTTTTCTGCCTCGATGTGGAATTCCACTACTTCGCCCGGCTCGGACGGCTGGCGCGTGGCCATGCCGCGCAACACCAGGTTGCCCGCCGGATCGCGCACCGCCATCTCGCGCGAAGGCGGCACAAACGGCTGGTTGTTCTGGGCCTTTTGCTCTTCGGCAATGCGCCAGGCCCAGCCCACGGTGAGCGTCAGCACCGCCATGCCGCCGACCACGGCGAGCCAGATGCGCAGATAAAGACGGCGGGAGAAGGGGTTGGACAGGGACATGCGTGGGGCTACAGCGCAGGCAGCGGGGCTGTGTCAGCGATCAATCTTGCTGCTTGGCAAACACATACCCGACGCCCCGCACCGTGAGGATGCGGCGCGGGTTCTTGGCGTCCTGCTCGATGGCTGCGCGGATGCGCCCCATGTGGACGTCGATGCTGCGGTCAAACGCCTCCAGCTCGCGGCCGCGCACGGCCTCCATGATCTGGTCGCGCGTGAGCACGCGGCCCGCGCGTTCGGCCAGCGCCACGAGCAGGTCGAACTGGTACGAGGTCAGGTCGGCCAGCTCGCCCGCCACCGTGACGGTGCGCGCGTCGCGGTCGATCTCCAGCGTGCCAAAACGCAGCACCTGCGTGGCCGCTGCTGCGCTGCCGCCATCGGTGCGGCGGCGCAGGATGGCGCGGATGCGGGCAAGAAGCTCGCGCGGTTCAAAAGGTTTGGGCAGGTAGTCGTCGGCACCCAGCTCCAGGCCGATGATGCGGTCCATGGGGTCGCCCTTGGCCGTGAGCATGAGCACCGGCACCTGGGCCGCATGGCCCTGCAACGAGCGGATGCGGCGGCACACCTCCAGCCCGTCCATGTCGGGCAGCATCAGGTCGAGGATCACCAGATCGGGCAGCGGCCCGGCATCCGGCCCCTGCAGCCGCGCGAGGCCACTTTTGCCATCCGCGCAGTGCGTGACCTGCAGGCCCGACTGGCCCAGGTACTCGCCCACCATCTGTGCGAGGCGGGCATCGTCTTCGATCATCAGCAGTTGCGAACTCATGGGGGCAGTGTAGTGGGGGGCTCAGACAGGGTTCATGCTCATGTACAGGCGTCTCCCCGTGTTGAAGCCTCCGTAAAGTTGAGGTAAACCGCCCCCTGATGCAGGGTTTGTTTTGCTATAAATAATATAGCTATCACCGTATAGCCATCAGGCGGAAGGCTCGGGTTTTATCTTGGACGCCAGCCACACCAGCACCAGCACCGGCAGCCCCAGCAGCGCCGTCGATGTGAAGAAGTGGGCGTAGCCAAATGCATCCACATAGTCGCCTGAGAAGCCCGCCACAAACTTCGGCAGCAGCAGCATCATGGAGCTGAACAGCGCGTACTGCGTGGCCGAGTAGCTCACGTTGGTCAGGCTCGACAGGTAGGCGATGAAAGCCGCCGACGCGATGCCGCTGGCCAGGTTGTCGGCCGAGACCACGGCGATCAGTGCTGTTACGTCGTGCCCGTGGCCCGCGAGCCAGGCAAACAGCAGGTTGCTGGCCGCGCTCAGGATGGCGCCCAGCATCAGGATGCGCATCACGCCAAAGCGCATCGACAGCACGCCGCCCACAAACGCGCCCACCAGCGTCATGACCACGCCGTAGACCTTGGTCACGGCGGCCACCTCGTCCTTGGTGAAGCCCATGTCCACGTAGAACGGATTGGCCATGATGCCCATCACCACGTCGCTGATGCGGTAGACGGCGATGAGCGCCAAGATGAGCGCCGCATGCCAGCCGTAGCGGCGCAGAAAGTCGGCAAAGGGCTCCACCAGCGCACCCTGGATCCATTCGGCAGCGTTCTTGGCAGGGGGCAGGGCCACCGGGGCGGGCTCGCGCGAGAACAATACGGTGACCACGCCCACGGCCATCGATGCCGCCATCACCAGATAGGCGGTTTGCCAGGCGCCGTTTTGGTAGGCCGCCGCGCCTTGCAGCACGGTCTGGCCGACGGCGGGCGCGACCTCGGCGCGTGCCGCAATCCACAGCACCCCCGCACCGGCCCAGATCATCGCCAGCCGGTAGCCGGTCTGGTACGACGCTGCCAGCGCCGCCTGGTGGTTGGCGTCGGCGGATTCGATGCGGAAGGCATCGAGCGCAATGTCCTGCGTGGCTGAGCCAAAGGCCACGGCCAGCGCGCACCACACGATGGGCCCCAGCGTGTGGCGCGGGTCGGCCAGCGCCATGCCCACCAGGCCCGCCACCACCACCAGCTGCGCCAGCAGCAGCCAGCTGCGCCGCCGCCCCAGCAGCGGCGTGAGCAGCGGGATGGGCATGCGGTCCACCAGCGGCGCCCACACCCACTTGAAGCCATAGGCCAGGCCCACCCAGCTCAGGTAACCGATGGTGCTGCGGTCGATGCCCGCCTCACGCAGGCGAAAGCTCAGCGTGCCCAGCACCAGCAGCAGGGGCAGCCCGGCCGCAAAACCCAGCGTGAGCATGCGCAGGCTGGCGGGCTCCAGGTACACGCGCAGGGTTTGCAGCCAGGGGGTGCGGGCGGTTGTCTCGGGGGGGATGTGGGGAGGGGTGGAAGTGGAGGTGTCTGACATGGGCGCCCGGAGGTTTTGTCTATCATCGCCGACGAGCCTTGTCGTCCAGCCCCACGGCCTCCATCTGGGCGGCAGACGTTGCTGCAAACCACAGGGCAGGTCAACGCCGCCTATTATTCCCAGGACTTGCGCAAATCGGGATGCAAGAGCCACCTTGGCGTGGCTGAATCCGCGTGCATGAGGCCTGTTTTGCGTCCGTCGTTATTCCTTCAGGTGATCCTGGTATGTGCCTCTTTTGCCCCGCCCCTTCCGTTGCGCCTTCATCCCCCTGGTCTGCCCGCCGTGGCTTTCTGCTGGCCGCAGGCGCGGCCGTGGCCGGGCCCGTGATGGCGCAGGTGGACGTGGGCTCGTCCTCCAGCCTGCGCAAGCTGGTGCCCGCCGAAACGCTGGAGCAGTCTGCCGCCCAGCAGTACCGCCAGATGCTGGAGCAGGCCCGCGCCAAGCGCGCCCTCGCCCCCGACAACCACCCGCAGCTGCAGCGCCTGCACGCTATCGCCAAGCGGTTGATCCCGTTCACCACACCGTGGAACGACCGCGCCAAACAGTGGCGCTGGGAGGTCAACCTGATTGGCAGCCAGCAGATCAACGCGTTTTGTATGCCCGGCGGCAAGATCGCCTTCTACACCGGCATCCTCGACCAGCTCAAGCTCACCGACGACGAGGCCGCGATGATCATGGGCCACGAAATGGCCCACGCGCTGCGCGAGCATGCCCGCGAGCGCATCGCCAAGACCCAGGGCACCAACCTGGCGCTGCGCCTGGGCTCGCAGCTGCTGGGCCTGGGCGACCTGGGCCAGGCGGCGGCCGGGCTGGGCGGGCAGTTGCTCACGCTGCAGTTCAGCCGCTCGGACGAGAGCGAGGCCGACCTGGTGGGCCTGGAGCTGGCTGCACGTGGCGGCTTCCAGCCCGCCGCCGCCGTGAGCCTGTGGCAGAAGATGGGCAACGCCACCGGCAGCAAGCAGGGCGGGCTCGCGTTTTTGTCCACCCACCCCTCGGGCCCCGCGCGCATCAAGGAGCTGGAGCAGAACGTGCCCAAGGTGCAGGGGCTGTACGAGGCGGCAAAACGTGGCTGACGCGCAGCGCAGGCTTCGCTAAATTGATAGCAGAAAGCGCTTGAAGGACGCGCGGTAGGCCGCAAAAAGACCAGTATTCACGGCGTCACGGCTCAGGTGCCGCCCACGTAGGGGTTGCTCTTGCGCTCGCGGCCAAACGTGCTCTCCGGCCCGTGCCCGGGGATGAACACCGTTTGGTCTCCCATGGGCCACAGCCGCTGCGTGATGCTGTCGATCAGATCCTGGTGGTTGCCCATCGGGAAATCCGTGCGGCCGATGCTGCCCGCAAACAGCACGTCGCCCACAAAGGCCCGGTCGATCTGCGGCGCATGGAACACCACATGCCCCGGCGTGTGCCCGGGGCAGTGGCGCACGGCCAGCGTCTCGTTGCCAATCTGCACGGTGTCCCCGTCGTGCAGCCAGCGCGTGGGCGTGAAGTGCTGCGCAGGCGGAAAACCAAACATCGCGCTCTGCTGCGGCAGCCCGTCAATCCAGAACTGGTCGCCCGGGTGCGGCCCCACGATGGGCAGCCCCAGCTGCTGCGCCAGCTCGCCCGTGCCCCCCGCATGGTCGATGTGCGCATGCGTGAGCCAGATCTGCGACAGCGTGAGGCCCAGGCGTTGCACCTCGGCCAGCAGCACCTCCAAGTCGCCCCCGGGGTCGATCACAGCGGCCTGCTGCGTGGCATCGCACCAGACGAGGGAGCAGTTCTGCTGAAACGGGGTAACTGGGACGGTGAGGTAGCGGAGCATGCGGGGCGGTGGCAACGGTGTTTGACAACGGGCAGAAAAGGGCGTGGAAACCGGCAGAACGTCGCCAGCCGGATTCCGACACACTGTCTGGGAATGGACAGATTGTTCTACATAAGGTGTCGCCTTGTACGAGCGAGGTAGCGATTTCTGGTGCTCCCCGGAGCATCGCAAAACCTACAGGGGCGTCGTTGTCGCTTTCTCTGCGAAAAGCGCTGTTGGGATACCGATTCGTTGAGTTTTCACCTATGGCACAGGCTGTGTGCCGCCGTTTTTCGTCTGCTTGTAGGTCGGCTGCTATGGCCGCCGAAATCAGCCGCACTTAGCGACCAGTCGCTCAAGCATCGGTTCTACGAGATGCTTTCCTTGCAGTTGCTCTCGCCATCGCAATGGAATTGCGTCCTCACCGTAGAGCAGTCCTGCCCATCCTCCCGCGACGCAAGCGGTGGTGTCAGTGTCGTTACCAAAGCTGATCGCGCACCGTACACAATCCTCAAAATTGCGAGTGCGAAGGACGGCCGCTACTGATGACCAAAGGCAGTCGACCACATATCCACTTCCGTTTGGAGCGTCTAGCCGCCCATCCAGCAAAATCCGAAGCTCATTTCGCTCAGCTTTCACCGTCGTTTGTTCAAGGCACTCCTGTGCCTCGTCAAGTGCCCTCACGAACGTTAAACCTTGAAGGAGACGAACGGATATCAGTGTCGCCAAGGAGCACGCGAGCAAAGATCTTGTGTGCCCGTGTGTGGGGAGACTTTGTCTTCTCGCGCGCTTAATGAGAGCACTATCGTCGTCTGCCGGAAGCAGCGCCACAGGAAGCACCCGCATGAGCGACCCATTCCCGTTGTTCCGCTCTTCTTTGGGGCCGCTCTGATTTGGGGGAACACCTCGCGTGAGGCGAGCCAACGCTTCCTGCGTCTGGATTCCAATGTCGAACACTCGGCCATCCGGTGTCAATTCACCTGACGAATACCAAGACTGCAAGCCATCAGCAAACCTGGCCTCAAGGGCGGCATCCCCATCAAGAAGAACCTTTAGTAGATGAAGCGCTTGTGCGCCGTCGTCACTCCAGGTGCCCTCAGGAACTCCCAGGTGAGCGCGGCGAAATCCGACGGGAGGAGCCATCTCGATGAGGCCAATTTCTGGTAACTCTGCTGCGCTAGTAAATTCGTAGGGCACACCCAGCGCGTCACCAACAAGCAGGCCATATATTGAGCCGCGAAGTCGAGACTCCGTAGATAGGACATCAGAACGGTTTACTTGCATTTGTCGTGAATAGCAGCTTTGCGATTCGGTCGGTTTTGCTACCGAGCAGCTGCTCCTAGCCTAGAGCTGACCCCCTACGAATTGTCGCGTTGGGCAGCCCCCCAGCGCCTCCATCGCACATTCTCCCCTCTCAATCCATCTCCGCGGGCCGCCCCAGCAACCGGTTCACGGCGGTGCGCAGGCCTTCGAGCGAGGTGGTGTTGAGCACGAACACCACAAACCCCTCGATCTGGCTGCTGAGCAGCTCAAAGCGGATGTGCAGGAAGACCACCAGGTGGTTCTGGATGCGGGTGCCCAGGATGGTGCGGCTGTCGCCCACGTCGATGCTGGGCGGGCTGAGCTGGAATTCGTTGCCCAGCAGGTCGGACAGGGCGGCGATGCAGGCGTTGAGCATGACGTTGCCCACCTCGGTCATTGCGTCCTGCTCGATGGCGCTGAGGTCCTCGCCGGGCATGCTCTGGCCTGCGACGATGCGCACGATCTCCAGGCTCTTGTGGCCGGGGAAGATCAGCAGGGCATCGCCGTTGAAGGTGCCGCGAAATGGCTGGCGCACGCCATACATGGTGCTGCCTGCAGCCCCCAGCTGCTGGGCGGCCTCGCTCACGGTGAAGATGCTTACGTGGGGCACCGACAGCAGCACTTCGTCGTGCATCAGGGCGCCCATGGCGGCAGCGGCCTTACCTACACCGATATTGAAGATCTCGCTGAGTGCGTCGATTTGTTCGGCATCTAGCTGCACCGTCATGTCAGGCTCCTGCCAGTGCCGCGAGCTGAGTGGCTGCGCTGGCGGTGATGGGCTTGGCGATGAACACCATGCCAGCGTCCTCGATGCGCGCCTGCACGGCAGTCTGTACGTTGGCTGTGAGGATGGCAATCGGTACGGCGGGCAGGATCTCGCGCAGCGCCAGTGCGGCATCCAGGCCGTTCATGCCGGCCATGTTGAAGTCCATGGACACGAGGTCCACGGGGTTCCCGCGCACGAGTTGCAGGGCTTCTTCGCCGCTGCTGGCATGCACGATGGTCCATTGGGGGTGGGCCTGCAGGATCAGGCCCTGCAGGATGAGGCGCGACATGCGGCTGTCGTCAACGATCAATAGGCGCAGGCTCATGGTGTATGGGGCAGGCTTTGGGGTCAAGATTGTCCGATAGCGGCTTCGTAGGCAAGCACTTTGTTGCGGCCTGTGGCCTTGGCGCGATACAGCGCTTGGTCGGCATCTACGAGCAGGGGGTCGATGCCGCTGTGGTGTGGCGCCATTTCGGCCACGCCGATCGAGATGGTGAACGCGAGTGGCTGGCCCTGGGGCGAGGCCAGGCTCATCTGGGCCATAGCGCTGCGGATGCGTTCGGCCACCACCGTGGCGCTGTCGGCCGTGGCGTGGGGCAGCAGGGCGGCAAATTCTTCGCCCCCCAGGCGGCCCAGCAGGTCGGCATCGCGCAGGGCATGGCCAATGGCTTCGGCGCATGCGCGGATGGCCACGTCGCCCGTCTGGTGGCCGTGCCGGTCGTTGATGTGCTTGAAGTGGTCGATGTCGATCATGAGCACGGCACAGGGCTGGCCATGGCGGCGGCAGTGGTCGAACAGGGCCGTGCTGCGTTCAAGAAACGCTCTGCGGTTGAGCAGCCCGCTGAGCGCATCGCGTGTGGCCAGCTCGCGCAGCTGGGTCTCCAGGGCCTTGTGGGTGCTGATGTCGAAGCCCCACAGCAGGTGGGCCAGCTGGCCTTCCACTTCGATCAGGCGGGCCGAGAGCGAACTCCAGCTGGGGTTGTGTTCGCCAATGAGGGCTTCCATGGCATCGACCTGGCCGTAGCGGTCCATCGCCTGGGTGAAGCGCTCGCGGGTCTCGGGGTCGTGCAGCAGATCGGGCAGGAACAGGGTTTCGGGTGGCGCCTTGAGTCCCAGGCGGGCGGTCAGCGGGCGGTTGATGAAGTGCACGCGGCCGCTTTCAACCTCGGCCAGCACCACGTCGCTGGGGCTGGTGTTCAGGATGAAGCTCAGCAGTGCGCGGCCCTCTTCAATCTTGCGGGTGCGGCTGGCCACCCGCACTTCAAGCTGCCGGTTGGCCAGCACCAGCTGGCGTGATGCGGCGCGGGCCAAGCCTGCATCGCGCACCAGCTTGCCAATCAGCAGCGCCGTGCCCAGCAGCAGCCCGCCCAGCACGGTGCTGAGCACCAGAAAGCGCTCGGAAAGTTGCTGGCGGGCGTGGCTGGCCTCCTGGGCGCTGAAAAGGTGGACGGTGGCCACTACCTTGCGCAGGCGGTCCAGCAGCGCGTCCGACTGGCGCACGATGTCGGCCGATATTGCTCCGACCGCCTTGGCGTTGCCGTTGCCCTGGGCGATCAGCGAGGCCAGCTGGGTGGACCAGCGCTCGACCTGCGGGCGCAGGTTGTCCAGGTCCTGGGCGACTTCTGGGAGCGCGTTTTGCAGGCGGGTGCTGACATGGGGGCCCCGGCCGGAGGTGTCAAGGGTGCTGAACAGCACCTCCAGGCGTTCCTGCAGGTCCTGCGGGCTGGCCTCGCGCGCGCGCACCTTGCGGGCAAGCAGGCTCACCCGCGCCAGTTCGTTGTGGACGCTGGAGACGTACCACAGGTCGTTTTGCTGGTGGGGCTGCGCCAGCACATGGGTCTGGCGCAGGGTCCACCACAGGGTGGCGGCCGTGGCCAGCGCCATGGTGGCCACCATGGCCAGCAGCCAGAAGGTGGCATGTGGGTGGGGCTGGCCGGGGCTGTCCCCACTGGCCGTCAGGCGGGGCAGGGGTTTACCGGAGGGTGACTGCATGGACCTGCCAGATGGTGCGGTTGATGTAGTCCTGCCCCTGCAGCTGGGGGTGGGTGCCAAACGGGTAGATCAGGATCAGCGGCCCTTTGTCGCGGATGCCCATGCGCTCGCCATCGCGGCTGTACGCCAGGATGGGGTCGTAGCGCTCCAGGTCATGCCAGGGGATTTCTATGGCGTAGTCGTTCAGGGCCGTCAGCAGTATCTGGCTGTGTTCCCCTCCGCCCAGCCGCTCGACCAGCTGGCGCAGCGAGATGCCTCTCCAGCGGTGCTCTCCCGCCAGGCCCAGCGCTGCGGGGAGCGTGGTGGTGATTTCCCTGGCGGGCAGCTGCTCCAGGCCCTTGAGGTCGCAGGCCTGGGGGGCTCGGCCCTGGGCGGGGTGCAGCTGCAGCACGCGACGGCTTTCGGGGGCTTTGCACACCGGGCCCGCGTGCGCCCACTGCGGGCCGCAGAGGGCCATCAGGAAAATCAAGGCGGCGCCTGCATGTGGCAGGGCGGCTGGGGCTCTGAACATCATCACAACTTTCACGTCTTCCGTTTCCGCCGATGCAAGGTGCCGGGGCTGGTGCGGGTCTTTCATCGGAGCCTCGGCGGCAGGGCCGGGGCGGACACAGGGAGACTATGCAGGGGAAAGCACGAATTTCGGCAGGGCCAAAAAGGAAAATAGCCACAAATGGCGTTCCTTGACAATTGTTGACGTTGCTTGCGGTGCTTTTGGGGTGCTGATGCCCTGCGGGAGAGGGGGCGACTCCGCCGGGTAGTGGGAGAGGTTGCGGTTGCTCGCATGCTCCCACCCGGCCCCAGGGGGTGCAACCCCCGCTTACCCGTACTTCATGGGGCAGATTTGCTCTGGGGCAAGGGGGCCACCGGCGGCGCCACACCCACGGCCCAGGCCCTGTGTGCCGCTACAGGTTGGTGGCTGCCACCACCTCGGACATGTCGGTCAGTCCCTGCAGCACCTTGTCGATGCCGTCCTGGCGCAGGGTGCGCATGCCCGCCGCCAGCGCCGAATGGCGGATGTCCGAGGCCGGAGCCCGGTGGCGGATGTGCTGGCGGATGGTTTCGTCGCTCATCATCAGCTCGTGGATGCCCAGCCGCCCGTGGTAGCCGTGGTTGTCGCATTGCTTGCAGCCCACATGGCGCCACAGGCGCAGCTCGCCCTCGGGCCCGCCGTATTGCTGGCGCCAGCGTGCAATCTGCGCCTGGCGGGCTTCGGGTGTGTTGGTGGTGCCGCTGTCCAGGTACTGCGATGCCAGGCCCATCAGCGTGTCCATGTCGGCCACCTGGGGCGCACGGCAGGTCGTGCACAGGCGGCGCACCAGCCGCTGGGCCAGGATGGCGAGCAGCGAATCCGAGAAGTTGAACGGATCCAGGCCGATTTCGAGCAGGCGCGCGATGCTCTCGGGCGCTGAATTGGTGTGCAGGGTGGACAGCACCAGGTGGCCGGTGAGCGAGGCCTCGATGGCGATGCGCGCAGTCTCTTCGTCGCGCATCTCGCCGATCATGATCACGTCGGGGTCGGCGCGCAAAAAAGTGCGCATGGCGGCAGCAAAGGTCCAGCCGATGCGCGGGTTCACCTGCACCTGGCGCAGGCCCTCCTGGGTGATCTCGATGGGGTCTTCGGCCGTCCAGATCTTGCGGCCTGCGGTGTTGATGTCGCGCACCACCGAGTGCAGCGTGGTCGTCTTGCCGCAGCCCGTGGGCCCACACACCAGCACCAGGCCATAGCTTTTTTGAACTGCAGCGCGCAGCGCCAGCAGGTTGGGCGGGCTCAGTCCGATGTTTTCCAGCGGCAGTGGCTTGGCGCCTGCCAGCAGGCGCAGCACCACGTCCTCCAGCCCGCGCGAGGTGGGCACTGTGACCACACGCAGCTCCACCGGCGGGCCGCCAAAGCGGGCAAAGTCGATCTTGCCGTCCTGCGGTTTGCGGTGCTCGGAGATGTCCATGCTGGCCATGATCTTGATGCGCGCCACCATGGCAAAGCGGTACCGCGCGGGCAGCTCCAGGTAGGGCACCAGATCGCCGTCGATGCGCAGGCGCACGCGCACATTGCGCGGGGCGGGCTCGGTCTCGATGTGGATGTCCGAGGCGCGGTGGTTGATGGCTTCGTCGATCACCGAATTGATGAGCCGCACCAGGGTGTTGTCCGACTCGCTGATCACGTCGGCCTGCTCCGCATCGGTGTCGGGCGCGGCGCTGCTCAGGTTGGTCAGCAGCTCCTGCGAGGTGGCCCGCGCGCCCGCGTTGGCGTTGCCCGGCGCTGCGTATGTGGTGCGGTAGGCCTTGTGGATGGCCGGCATCAGCGTGCCCGGCGCAGCCTGCAGCGGGATCAGGCGCCGCTGGGTCAGAAAGCGCATCTCGTCCACCAGCACCCGGTCCCAGGGGTCGGCCATGAGCAGCACCAGCGCGTCCTCGCGCGCAATCAGCGGCAGCACGGACTCGCGCTCAGCCACGGCACGGGGGATCAGGGCCAGGGCCGAGGCCTCAGGGGTGATGTCGCCGGGGTGCACCGTGTATTCGCCCAGCCAGGTGGCGATGACGCTGCGCAATTGCTCTTGAGTCAGGGCTCCCCGGTCCACTAGGATCTGGCCAATGGGGCGGTGCTGGCCCTGGCTGCGCTCGGCCTGCTGCGCCTGCAGGCCCTCGGACAGCGCCGGGGTGGCCAGCAGCCCGGCATGCACCAGCGCCTCGCCCAGGTGCCGCGCCTTCCCGACCGTGGGGTGGGGGGTGGATATCTGCTTCCACAAAGCCTCTGCATTCGGTGGCCGAAAACTGTGGGCGGGTGGGGGGGCGGAGGCAGCGGCGTCGGTCATCGGGTCAGCAGGGGCAGGGCCGGGTCATAGGCGGAATTCGTAGTCCACAGTGATTGGTGCGTGGTCGGAGAACTTCTCGCCCTTGTAGATGGATTCGGTGCGCGCCAGCGCTGCCAGCGTTGGGGTGGCCAGGTGGTAGTCCAGCCGCCAACCCACGTTGTTGGCATAGGCCTGGCCGCGGTTGCTCCACCAGGTGTAGGCGATGTCGGTGGCGGTAGGTTGTAACTGACGGTAAACGTCTATGATGCCGCCGCCTTCATCAGTTGTGTGCAACAACTTTGTCATCCAGGCGCGCTCTTCGGGCAAAAAACCACTGTTTTTCTGGTTGCTGCGCCAGTTTTTGAGGTCTATTTGCTGGTGCGCAATGTTGATGTCACCGCACAGGATGAATTCGCGTTCGGCCTTCAGGCGCATGAGGTGGGGGTGGAACTCGGCCAGAAAGCGGAACTTGGCCAGCTGACGGTCTTCGCCCGAGGAGCCGCTGGGGAAATAGGCACTGATGATGGACAGCTTGCGCGCGGGCGTGTCAAAGCGCAGCTCCACATAGCGGCCTTCTGCATCAAACTCTTCAGATCCATAGCCAACCACTATGTCGGAAGGCTCGTGCCGGGTGTACACCCCTACACCGGAGTAGCCCTTCTTCTGGGCGAAGTGGAAGTGGCCCTGCAGGTCGGCCAGCCGTTCAAACCGGTTGGCCATGTCGGGCGCCTGCGCCTTGACTTCCTGCACACAAATACAATCCGGCCGCGTGGCTGCCATCCAGCTTTCCACGCCTTTGCTGGTGGCCGAGCGGATGCCATTGAGATTGAGGCTGGTTAATTTGAACAAGGATTTCCCCATGGTGGATGTTGGCGCGCAAACCTCAGAGCAGGGCCAGCTGGCGCAGGATTTTGTCCGTTTTGCCGTTGAATCGGGCGTGCTGCGGTTTGGTGAATTCAAGACCAAGGCCGGGCGCCTGAGCCCCTATTTCTTCAATGCCGGTCTGTTTGACGACGGCCGCAAGATCGGCCGTCTCGCAGAATTCTATGCAAAAGCCCTGCTGGCCAGCGGCATCGAATTCGACATGGTGTTTGGCCCTGCGTACAAGGGCATTCCTCTGGCCGCCACCGTGGCCGTGGAGCTGGCGCGCCTGGGCCGCAACGTGCCCTTTGCCTACAACCGCAAGGAGGCCAAGGACCACGGCGAAGGCGGTACCCTTGTGGGCGCGCCCCTCAAAGGTCGGGTGCTCATCGTGGACGATGTGATGTCCGCCGGCACCGCCGCCCGGGAGTCCATTGCCATCATCAAGGCGGCAGGCGCCACGCCCCATGCCGTTGCCATTGCGCTGGACCGCCAGGAAAAAGCCACCGAGAATGGCCAGGACGTAGACCACAGCGCCGTGCAGTACGTGCGCAACCAGCTGGGCATGCAGGTGTGCGCCATCGCGCGTCTGGCAGACTTATTGCTCTATCTGGAGCAAAACGGGGAAGACGCAATGCGCTCCCACCATGAAAAGGTGCTGGCCTACCGCCAGCGGTATGGTGTCAACGAGGGGTAGACAACTTTGAGCGGCAGCAAATCGGCGTGGATCATGGGCGGGGTTCTGCTGGCCACTCTGGCCGCCGATTTGGTGTGGGCGCAGACAGGAGGCATCTACACCTGTGTAGACCGCAATGGCAGACGCCTGACTGCCGACCGCCCCATCCCCGAATGCCTGGACCGTGAGCAGCGCGAACTGAGCCCCTCCGGCACTGTGCGCCGGCAGATCGGCCCCTCCCTCACCGAACAGGAGCGCAGTGCCCAGGAGGCCCAGCAGCGCAAAGAGGCCGAGGCCCGCGCCCGCGAAGTGGAGGAGCGCCGCCGCGAGCGCGTGCTCACCACACGCTACCCCGACAAGGCGGCCCACGATGTGGAGCGCGCGGCGGCCATCCAGATGGTTGATGACGTCACTGCCATCGCAGAAAAACGCATTGCCGAACTCAAGCACCAGCACAAGGCGTTTGAGGCGGAGATGGAGTTCTACAAACGCGACCCGAACAAGGCCCCCATGGCGCTGCGCCGCAAGATCGCAGAGAACGAAGACAGCATGGCCGAGCAGCAGCGCTTCATCGCCGGGCAGGACCAGGAGAAGCGGCGCGTGCACCAGCGCTTTGACACCGAACTGGCCCAGCTTCGCAAGCTGTGGGAATCCCAACGCCTGCCGGCTACGGCCTCTGGCGCTGCGGCAGACACGCCCGCTGCCACCCGATAGACACGGGCCATTGTCAGGCTTGAAAAGAACAAAGGGGCCGCGAGGCCCCTTTGTTTTGGTCGTTGCTATTTTCAGGCCATCAAGCCATCAGCCTGCGAGCTTGGCGCGCAGCAGCTCGTTCACCTGCGTGGGGTTTGCCTTGCCCTTGCTGGCCTTCATGATCTGGCCGACCAGCGCATTGAAGGCCTTGTCCTTGCCCGCACGGAACTGGGCCACGTTGTCGGCGTTGGCGGCAATCACTTCATCGATGATTTTTTCGAGCGCGCCGGAGTCGTTCATAGGCGTCAGATCTTTTGCTTTCACCAATGCGTCGATTTGTTCGACCAAGTTGTCGAAAGATTGGAACTCTGCTTCCAAAAGCGCTTTGAACAATGCTTTGGGATTGGAAACCTTTTGATTGAATACATAGTGCACGTGCATGCCCAAAAGCCCTGGGCCAATCGGCGACTGTGTGATGTCCAAACCTCGTGAGTTCAGTGTGGCGCTCAGCTCACCCATCATCCAGTTTGCGACCATTTTGGCGAGCGGTTTTTCTTGCTCCTTGGGGCCAGCCAGTTTCACCGCATCTTCAAAGTAAGACGCCATAGACTGACTCTGCGTGAGCGTGTTGGCGTCGTACTCGGGCAAGCCATAGTCCGCAACAAAACGTGCGGCCATGGCGCGAGGCAATTCGGCCATCTGCGCGCGCTGCTCCTCGATCCATCGCTCCGAAATGTGTAGCGGAGGCAGGTCCGGATCAGGGAAGTAGCGGTAGTCCGCTGCATCTTCCTTGGTGCGCATCGCACGCGTTTCGCCCGTGTCGGGGTCGAACAGCACCGTGGCCTGCTGGATCGCATGACCGTCTTCGATCTGCTCGATCTGCCAGCGGATCTCGTAGTCGATGGCCTGCTGCATGAACTTGAAGCTGTTCAGGTTCTTGATCTCGCGGCGCGTGCCCAGCGGCTGGCCAGGCTTGCGCACCGACACGTTGGCGTCGCAGCGGAAGCTGCCTTCCTGCATGTTGCCGTCGCAGATGCCGATCCAGGTGACGATCTTGTGCAGCTCCTTGGCGTAGGCCACGGCTTCTTCGGACGAGCTCATGTCGGGCTCGGTCACGATCTCCAGCAGGGGCGTGCCGGCGCGGTTCAGGTCGATGCCCGACTGGCCGATGAAGTCCTCATGCAGCGATTTGCCTGCGTCTTCTTCGAGGTGGGCGCGCACCAGGCGCACGGTCTTCTTTTCATCGCCCAGAAAGAACGACACCTCGCCGCCCTGCACCACCGGGATCTCGAACTGGCTGATCTGGTAGCCCTTGGGCAGGTCGGGGTAGAAGTAGTTCTTGCGCGCAAAAATGCTCTTCTCGGCAATGTGGGAGCCGAGGGCCAGTCCTAATTTGATAGCGCAGGCCACGGCCTCGCGGTTCATCACGGGCAGGGTGCCGGGCAAGGCCAGGTCCACGGCGCAGGCCTGGGTGTTGGGCTCGGCGCCAAACGCGGTGGCGGCGCGGCTGAAGATCTTGCTCTGGGTGGCGAGCTGGGTGTGGGTTTCGAAGCCGATGACGACTTCGTAGCCATGGATCAATTTGGCGGTCATGTCAGAAGCCCTCCGGACGGCGGAGGTGGAAGTCGGTGGCTTGCTGCAGGCGGTGCGCAGCGTTCAGAAGGCGGGCCTCCTGGAAGTAGTTGCCCAGCAGCTGCAAGCCCACGGGCATGCCGCCTTCGCCAAAACCGGCGGGCACGCTCATGCCGGGCAGGCCAGCCAGCGAGCCGGGCAGCGTGAAGATGTCGGCCAAGTAGTCGGCCAGCGGGTCGCTGCCGTGCTCGCCCAGCTTCCAGGCCACGGTGGGGGCCACGGGGCCGGCGATGACGTCGCATTCCTTGAACGCGTTCTGAAAATCGTCGGCGATCATGCGGCGGATCTTTTGCGCCTGCAGGTAATACGCATCGTAGTAGCCGTGGCTCAGCACATAGGCGCCGATCATGATGCGGCGCTTGACCTCGTCGCCAAAACCTTCGGCACGGGTCTTCTTGTACATGTCCACCAGATCGGTGTAGTCCTTGGCGCGGTGGCCGAACTTCACGCCGTCAAAGCGGGAAAGGTTGGACGACGCCTCGGCCGGAGCAATGATGTAGTAGACCGGGATGGACAGCTGCGTGCGCGGCAGGCTGATGGGCACGAGCTTGGCGCCAAGTTTTTCGTATTCTTTGAGGGCACCATTCACGGCAGCGCGCACATCGGGCGCCAGGCCTTCGCCAAAGAACTCGGCGGGGATGCCGATGCGCAGGCCGTCGATGCTGTCGTTCAGCTTGGCGCTGAAGTTCTCGGCGGGCACATCCAGGCTGGTGGAGTCGCGGTCCGGGTCCGGGCCGCACATGGCGGACAGCAGCAGTGCGCAGTCTTCGGCCGAGCGGGCCATGGGGCCGGCCTGGTCGAGGCTGGAGGCGAAAGCGATCATCCCGTAACGGCTGGCGCGGCCATAGGTCGGCTTGATGCCGGTGATGCCGCAGAACGAGGCGGGCTGGCGGATGGAGCCGCCCGTGTCGGTGCCAGTGACGGCCGGGGCCAGGCGCGCGGCCACAGCCACGGCGCTGCCGCCGGACGAGCCGCCCGGGATGCGGTCGGTGGCCCAGGGGTTGCGCACCGGGGCCGGGGCGTCAAAGCCCACGGGGGTCACGGCCGAATTCTCGTTGGCCGAGCCCATGGCGAACTCGTCGCAATTCAGCTTGCCCAGGGTCACGGCGCCCGCGTCGGCCAGCTTGGTGACCACTGTGGCGTCAAAGGGCGACTGGTAGCCCGCGAGCATCTTGGAGCCCGCAGTGCTGGGGAAGCCCTTGGTGACAAAGATGTCCTTGTGCGCAATTGGCACGCCCGCCAGGGGGCCTGCGGTGCCTGCGGCAATCGCGGCGTCCTGGGCGCGGGCCTGGGCCAGGGTGATGTCGGGGTTCACGGCCACGTAGGCGCCCAGGTTCTGGTGGGCCTGCGCGCGGGCGAGGAAATGCTGGGCGGCCTCGACGGCCGAGACGCGGCGCTCGCGCAGCTCGGTGGCCAGTTGGGCCACGCCCAGGTCATGCAATGCGGTGGAAGTCATGCGGCGAAAGTCAGTTCTTACTTACTCGATCACTTTGGGCACGAGGAACAGGCCTCGCTCGACGGCGGGAGCGCTTTGCTGGTTGGCTTCGCGCTGGTTGGGCTCGCTGGCCACGTCCTCGCGCAGGCGCAGCTGCACGTCCTGGATGGCGGCCACGGGGTGGGCCAGGGGCGTGACGCCCGAGGTATCCACAGCCCGCATCTGTTCCACGATGTCAAAGAAGCCGTTGAGCTGAGTGAGCATGCGCTCACTTTCGGAAGTTGTCAGCTCAAGCCGCGCCAAGTTGGCAATGCGGCCGATGTCCTGGGGGGTCAGTGCCATAGGGAGGAAAATCTAAAGAAACCAGACGTAAAGCTGTGATCCGGCCCGCGCCAGAGGGAGTTATTCACAGGGGATGGGGTATTATCCCGGCTTTGCCGCAAAGCTCCCGGAATGGGAGTCAATTGCGTGAAAAAAGCCAATAAACACCCCCTGAAATACCTGGCGATGGCAGGCCGACGCGCATGCCGTGCCCGAGAGGACTTTTGAATGTTCGGAGCTTTCCGTCGGTACTTCTCCACCGACCTTGCCATTGACCTTGGCACAGCCAACACCCTCATCTTCGCCCGCGACAAAGGCATCGTCCTCGACGAACCCTCTGTGGTCGCCATCCGCCACGAAGGCGGTCCCCACGGCAAGAAAGTCATCCAGGCCGTAGGCCACGAGGCCAAGGCCATGCTGGGCAAGGTGCCCGGCAATATCGAAGCCATCCGCCCGATGAAGGACGGCGTGATCGCTGACTTCGTGATCACCGAGCAGATGATCAAGCAGTTCATCAAGATGGTGCACCCGCGCACGCTGTTCACCCCCAGCCCGCGCATCATCATCTGCGTGCCCTGCGGCTCCACCCAGGTCGAGCGCCGTGCCATCAAGGACGCGGCCGAGGCTGCAGGCGCCACGGCGGTATACCTGATTGAAGAACCCATGGCGGCCGGTATCGGCGCCGGCCTGCCCGTCTCGGAAGCCAGCGGCTCCATGGTCGTGGACATCGGCGGCGGTACCACCGAAGTCGGCGTGATCTCGCTGGGCGGCATGGTCTACAAGGGCAGTGTGCGCGTGGGCGGCGACAAGTTCGACGAAGCCATCATCAGCTACATCCGCCGCAACTACGGCATGCTGATCGGTGAGCCCACCGCTGAATCCATCAAGAAGAACATCGGCTCGGCCTTCCCTGGCTCCGAAGTGCGCGAGATGGAAGTCAAGGGCCGCAACCTGTCCGAAGGCGTACCGCGCAGCTTCACCATCTCCAGCAATGAAGTGCTGGAAGCCCTGACCGACCCGCTGAACCAGATCGTCTCGGCCGTGAAGAACGCGCTGGAACAAACCCCTCCCGAGCTGGGCGCCGACATTGCCGACCGCGGCATGATGCTCACCGGTGGCGGCGCGCTGCTGCGCGACCTGGACCGCCTGCTGGCCGAAGAAACCGGCCTGCCCGTGCTGGTGGCCGAAGACCCGCTGACCTGCGTGGTGCGCGGCTGCGGCATTGCCCTGGAGCGCATGGACCGCCTGGGCAGCATCTTTACCAGCGAGTAATTCGGGGATGCCTGTCATGCCACAGGCACGCAACCACTTCACTGATCGCATGCGCCGCACATGCCACTGGGTACTTTAGAGCGCAGCGCTCCCCCTTTCTTCAAACAGGGCCCTTCGGCCCTGTCGCGTTTGGCCGTGTTCAGCGCGCTGGCGCTGTTCCTCATGGTGGCAGACGCGCGCTTTCACCTTACCGATCCGCTGCGCAAGGTGGTGGCCACCGTGCTCTACCCGGTGCAGTGGCTCATGCTCAAGCCGGTCGAGTTTGCGAGCCAGGGGGCTGGCTACTTCCAGTCGCTGCAGACCGCGCAGCAGGACCTGGACACCGCGCGCAAGAAGATGACCGAGATGGGCCAGCGTGCCAACCAGGCCGATCAGCTGGCGCTGGAAAACGGCCGCCTGCGCAAGCTGATGGAGCTGCGCGACCGGCTGCAGACCCCGGCCCAGGCGGCCGAGGTGATCTATGACACCGCCGACCCCTACACGCGCCGTGTGGTGCTGGACCGGGGGCAGGTGGGCGGCGTGGAGCTGGGCGCCCCGGTGATGGACGAGGCCGGGGTGCTGGGCCAGGTCACTCGCGTGTTCCCCCTGGTGAGCGAGGTCACCCTGCTGGTGGACCGCGACCAGGCGATCCCTGTTTTGAACATCCGCACCGGCGTGCGTGGCGTGGCCTATGGCGACCCTGTGGCAGGGCACGGCGGTGGCATGGAGCTGCGTTTCATGCCCGCCAATGCCGACATCCGCGAAGACGACCTGCTGACCACCAGCGGCGTGGACGGCCTCTACCCCCCGGGCCTGCCTGTGGCGCGGGTGGTGCGGGTGGAGCGCCGGGCTGATTCCGCGTTTGCCCGCATCTACTGCGCGCCCCTGGCCCAGGTGCAGGGCGCACGCCACGTGGTGGTGCTCAAGCCGCTGGCCGAACACGAACTACCCCGCCCCGAACCCGCGCACCCGGCTCCGGCGAACAAACGCGGAGGCCGCAAGTGAACCACCGCACCCCCAGCCCCAAGACGAAAGGACACGCGCCATGATCATGCCGCGCGGTGAGCCCCTGCTGATGCCGGTGAACCCGGTGTTCATGTGGTTCAGCCTGGTCGCGGGCCTGGCCATCAACATGCTGCCCCTGGGCCGCATTGTCTGGACGCCCGACCTGCTCATGGTGCTGCTCGTCTTCTGGGGCGTGCACCAGCCGCTGCGCATTGGCATGGGGGCGGCCTTTGTGCTGGGCCTGTGCATGGACGTGAGCCAGTCGGCGCTGCTGGGCCAGCATGCGCTGTCGTACACCGTGCTGTCCTTTGGCGCCATTGCCATCCACCGCCGCCTGCTGTGGTTCAGCGTGCCCTCGCAGGCGCTGCAGGTGTTCCCGCTGTTTGCCCTGGCCCATGCGGTCGAGCTGTTGCTGCGCATGGCCGCCGGGGGTATCTTTCCGGGGTTGTGGAGCCTGCTGGCGCCGCTGATCGAGGCGCTGCTCTGGCCCCTGGCCAGCTGGGTGCTGCTGGCGCCCCAGCGCCGCCCGCCCGACAGCGATCAGAACCGGCCGTTGTGAGCATGAAGCAACACCACCCTGAGGCCCTGCGGGCCTTCCCCCCGCTCTCGCATTGCTGCGCAATGCGGGCAGGGGGACGCAGCCAGCGCACGCGAGCGAAGCGCCGCATATGCGGCTTGGCGGCCCTTGCGCGGCTGCCCTCGCCTGCGCTGCGCCAGTTGCATGGGCTGTGGGTGGCGCGTAGCAGCGTGGACAACTGACATGACCGAACTGCGCAGCAGCGAAGCCGACGCATCGCGTTTTCGCCTGCGGGCCGTGGTGGTGGGCCTGGTGGTGTTTGCCGCGTTCTGCCTGGTGGTGGCCCGGCTGATCTTTCTGCAGGTGATCCGCCACGACGACCTTGCGGCCCAGGCCGAGAGCAACCGCACGGCAGTCGCGCCCATCGTGCCCAACCGGGGGCTCATTCTGGACCGCAATGGGGTGGTGCTGGCCACCAACTACTCGGCCTACACGCTGGAGATCACGCCCTCGCGTGCGGGTGTGCTGGATGAAACCATCGACGCGCTGTCCAAGGTGGTGGACATCCAGGCCCGGGACCGCCGGCGCTTCAAGCGGCTCATGGACGAGTCGCGCAACTTTGAATCCCTGCCCATCCGCACCCGCCTGACCGACCAGGAGGTGGCGCGTTTCACCGCCCAGCGCTACCGTTTTCCGGGCGTGGACATCAAGGCGCGGCTGTTCCGCAACTACCCGCTGGGCGACGTGGCCAGCCATGCGATTGGCTACATCGGCCGCATCAACCAGACCGAGAAGGCGCGCATCCAGGACTCGGAGGACGAGGCCAACTACCGGGGCACGGAATACATCGGCAAGCTGGGCGTGGAGCAAAGCTTCGAGGCGGCGCTGCACGGCGTGACTGGCTTCGAGCAGATGGAAACCTCGGCGGGCGGGCGGGCCGTCCGCAAGCTGTCCAGCCACGCGGCCACGCCGGGCGACAGCGTGATGTTGTCCATCGACATCAAGCTGCAAAAACTCATCGAGGAGCTGTATGGCAGCCGCCGGGGCGCACTGGTGGCCATCGATCCGCGCAACGGCGAAATCCTGGCGCTGGTGAGCAAGCCCACCTTCGATCCCAACCTGTTTGTGGAAGGCATCGACGCCGAAAACTGGGCCGCGCTCAACGAGTCCATCGACAAGCCGCTTCTCAACCGCGCCCTGCGCGGCACCTACCCGCCGGGCTCCACCTACAAGCCCTTCATGGCGCTGGCAGCGCTGCAGCTGAACAAGCGCTCGCCCAGCCTGGTGGTCAACGATCCCGGGTTCTATACCTTTGGCGGCCACACCTTCCGCAGCCATGAAGGCGGGCTGGGCGGTGTGGACATGCACCGCGCGATCCAGCAGTCGAGCAACACCTACTTCTATTCGCTGGCCGTGGACATGGGCGTGGACGCCATCCACGACTTCATGAAGCCGCTGGGTTTTGGCCAGTCCACGGGCATCGACCTGAACGGCGAAGTGCGGGGCACCCTGCCCAGCACCGAGTGGAAGCGCAACGCCTACAAACGCCCCGAGATGAAGCGCTGGTTCCCGGGCGAAACCGTGTCGCTGGGCATCGGCCAGGGCTACAACAACTTCACCATGCTGCAGTTGGCGCTGGCCCAGGCCACGATGGCCAATGGGGGCACCCGCTACCGCCCGCACCTGGCCAAAGCGGTGAAGAACTCGGTCACGGGGGCTGTCACCGAAATCATTCAGCCGCCCGGCGAGAACCTGGGCTATGCCCCCAAGAACGTGGAGATCGTGCGCAATGCCATGGTGGCCGTGAACAAGGGCGGCACCGGCACCCGCGTGTTCGCCGGAGCCCTGTACACCGCAGGCGGCAAGACCGGCACGGCACAGGCGGTGAGCCTGGGCCAGAACGTGAAGTACAACGCCAAGGCGCTGGAAGAGCACCAGCGCGACCACTCGCTGTTTGCCGCCTTCGCCCCGGCCGAGAACCCGACCATTGCCGTGGCTGCGATTGTGGAGAACGCCGGTTTTGGCGCGGCCCATGCGGCGCCCATCGTGCGGCGCGTGTTTGACTACTGGCTGCAAGGCGAATACCCCAGCGAGGAAGACATCGCCGCCGTGCAAAAGGGCCTGGCCGCAGCCCCCATCGGCAAGCCGCGCAAGGCGGCCGAGGTGGCATTGCCCCTGCCCTGATGGCCGGGCAGCACCAAGGCCTGCCCCCGTCTGCCCCCGCAGCCGATCGCACACATCTTCTAACAGGCTGCGCGCCGCATCTGCGGCAGAATCCGCCCGCCCCCGCTGGATGACCGTGAACCTGATGCTGGTTCCGCCCCGGGGCTGCGCCTGATCGCCACGCACCGGAGACAACCACCATGCAACGCCAACGCCGCCGTGCCCTGGGGGCCCTTCCTGTTCTGCTGCTCACTGCGTGTGGAGGCGGCGGTGGTGGCGAGGATGCCCCGGCCAGCCCGTCCCCCGCCCCCTCTCCGGCGCCGTCCCCTTCGCCCTCTCCTTCACCATCCCCCCTGCCGCCACCGCCCACTGGCAGCGTGGCCTATGGCAACCTGTCGCGCGCAAGCCTGGGGGCTGGGGCGGCGCTCAACGGCGCCATTCCTTTCCCGGCCGACAACCCCTGGAACACCGACATCAGCGGTGCAGAGGTGGACCCAGCCTCCGAGCGTCTGATTGCCAGCATCGGTGCCGACAAGGGCCTGTACCGCGACTTCGGCTCCGGCCTGTGGGAGGGCGCGCCCATTGGTATCCCCTACCAGGTGGTCTCGGGCCAGCAGGCCCGGGTGGCCATCGAGTACCAGGCCTACGGGGACGAAAGCGACCCCGGCCCGTTCCCCGTCCCCCTGGACGCGCCCGTGGAAGGCGCGCCGGGGCAAAGCGGCGACCGCCATGTGCTGGTGATCGACCGCGACAACCAGCGGCTGTATGAGCTGGGGCGGGCCTTTGTGCGCAGCGACCGCTGGGTGGCCGATGTGGGTGCCGTGTTCCATCTCGACAACAACGCCGTGCGGCCCACCGCCAAACCTGGCTGGACCAGCGCCGACGCCGCCGGGCTGCCCATCTTCCCTGGGCTGGTGCGGTACGACGAGGCATCGTTGGGCGCGGGCGGCATCCGCCATGCGCTGCGCTTCACGGCGGCGCGCACACGCCGCGCATTTGTGCCGCCGGCCACGCACTACGCGTCGTCCAACACCGATCCCAACCTGCCGCCCATGGGCATGCGCGTGCGCCTGAAGGCGGGTTATGCCATCCCCGCCAGCTTCAGCCCCGAAGCGCAGGCCATCCTTGCGGCGCTCAAGACCTACGGCATGTTCCTGGCCGACAACGGCTCGGACTGGTACTTGAGCGGCGCCCCCGATGCGCGCTGGAACAACGACCGCCTGCGTGCCGAGCTGGCCTTGGTCAAGGGGCGCGACCTGGAGGTGGTGAAGATGAGCGGGCTGGTCACGCAGGTCTAGCGCGACCCGTGCGTGAACGATCCTTGTCTTATTGGTTGCTACTGTTTATATAGCTATAAAGGCAATAGGGTCGCGCGCAGAGGCTGATTTTTCTTTGAATGTGGGGCTCAGGCAGGCTGCGCCCGCGCTGGCGACGGGAGCTGGCTGAACACTAGCGCCGCCACGATGAGCGCCGCACCCGCCAGGCCCGCCCAGCCCAGTTGCTCGCCCAGCAGAAACCAGGCCGTGAGCGCGGCAAACACCGGCTCCAGCCCGAACACGATGGCGCTGCGCATGGCGTCCACCCGCTGCTGGCCCCAGGCCTGCAGCGTGACCACCACCACACTGGCCAGCAAGCCCAGGTAGAGCAGGGCGACCCAGGCATCGGTGGGCAGGTGGGCGGTGGACTGCAGCCAGCCCATGCCCCCGTCGCGGCCCAGCAGCAGCAGGGTGGAGGCCACGGCCATCACCGTGGCCTGCGCGGCCGCCATGCGCGTGGCACGCAGGGGCCGTGCGGCCGTGCGGCGCGCACATTCCTCCAGCGCCAGGATGTAGAGCGCGTAGAACACGGTGCTGGCCAGCGTGAGCGTATCGCCCAGGTTCCAGGGCTCGTTCTCGTGGAACATCAGGGTCATGCCCGCCAGGGCCATGCAGCAGGCCACCCACAGCTGCCAGCCATAGCGGCGGCCCAGCGCCGCCATCGCGATCAGCGGCACCACCAGCACATTCAGGCCGGTCACAAACGCATTGCGGTTGCTGCTGGTGCGTGCCAGTCCCTCGATCTGCAGCCAAAACGCCAAGAACAGCAGTGCGCCCAAGGCGCAGCCCCATAGGCGCTCGTGGCGCAGCATGCCCCACCACAGGGGCGCCAGCACCACCAGTGCGATCACAAAACGCAGCCAGATGATCTGCAGCGCATCGAGCTGGGTGGACAGCAGCTTCATGGCGGGGAAGGTGGTGCCCCACACCACGGTCACTGCCAGCAGGGCCAGCAGGCCAAGACGTTCGGATTTCATGGAGAGGAAAAGACGCAATGCGGCAAAGAAAAAAGGCTGGCCGGTTGCCCGGCCAGCCTGCTTCGGCAAAGACGAAGGCTTAGTTGAAGAGATAGCGTGCCTGCAGGTTCAGGCGCAGCATGTCACCCTGCTGGCCGTCAAACGTGGTGCGGCGGCCGCCAATCAGCTCGCCGCCCAGTTCCACGTTCTTGATCGGCAGGTAGTACATGCCGGCATGCCATTGGTACAGCTTGTGGTTGCCTTCGGCGCCGTAGGCGTTCACGTAGGCGTCGCCCAGGTGGTTGCGCGAGCGCACCATGCCCAGCGACACCGTGCCGCGCAGCTGTTCGCTGAACACGTTGGACAGGCCCAGCACCACGCCGTGCGACTTGTCGAGGCGCACCGTGCCGCCGTCCAGCACCGGGTAGTTGGTGCCCACCAGGTAGGCGCCGTCGCCGTCGCCGTCCAGGCGCGTGTACTGCGCCATCAGCGTGGTCGTGCCGGTGATCTTGTAGCCCGCGCCCAGGCCAAAGCCGGTGCCGCGCTTGGACACACCGGAGACGCGCTGTTCGTGCGACATCAGGCGGGCGTTCACGTTGCCCCAGTCGTAGGCCTTGTCTACGCGGGCCACGAGGTTGGGGCTGCGTGCGCCGTCGGTGGGCTCTTCCACTGCGAACTGGAACTTGGCGAGGCTGGGGTTGTTGTAGGTGTAGCGGATCTGCGTGGGGCGGCGGAAGGTGGCGCCGGGCGGGCCGTTGAAGTCCACCGTCTCGGGCAGGTTGTCCGTGTCCATGAAGGTGGACCAGGTCTGGCCGATCAGCCAGCCTGCGTATTCGCCGTAGGCGTGGCGCAGGCGCAGGCGGTTGCGGTTGCACTCGGCGCCGCAGTAGGCGTAGAAGTCGGCTTCGATCTTGGTGTTGAAGGTGCCCACTGCGGTGGGTGTGGAGGTCTCGAAACCAAAACGCGAGGTCTGTGCGGTCAGGCTGGTCTTGCCGTTGCGCGTGTCGCCCAGGGGCTGTTCCATCAGGTTGGTGAAGTGGTCGCCAGGGGCCGTGCCCTTGAAGTCCTTGACCATGTTGGCTTCGGCAAAGCCATAGATGCGGATCGAGGTCTCGCTGCCGGGCAGGCGGAAGCTGCCGGGGATGTCGCCCAGGACCACGGCGTCCTTCTGCTTGAGTTCGACGGCGTCGATGCGGTCGTTCCAGGCCGACGCGGAGGCGGCGGGCGCTGCTGCCGGTGCCTGGGCCTTGAGCGCGTTCAGCTCGGCGCGCAGGGCCTTCAGCTCATTGCGCATGTCTTCGAAATCCTTGGCGGTCTGCGCAAAGGCTGCGGGTGGCAGGCTGCACAGGCCGGCGGCCATCAGGGCGAGGAACGTGTGGTTCAGTTTCATGGTCACTCCGGTAGGGGTTGTTGGCTTTTTTGTGGATGTCGCAAGGACCTGGATCTCAGGTGCTCATGCGGCCAATGAAGGTGCGGATGCGGTCACTGCCGGGGTTGTTGAAGAACTCGGCGGGTGGGGCGTCATGGGCGATGCGGCCCTGGTCAAAGAACATCACGCGGTCGGACACCTCGCGCGCAAAGCCCATTTCGTGGGTCACCACGATCATGGTCATGCCGCCACGGGCCAGTTCGCGCATCACGTCCAGCACCTCCTGCACCATCTCGGGGTCGAGGGCCGAGGTGGGTTCGTCGAACAGCATCACCTTGGGCTGCATGGCCAGCGCGCGCGCAATGGCCACGCGCTGCTGCTGGCCACCCGACAGCTGCCAGGGGTACTTGTGCGCATGGTCCTGCATGCCCACGCGGCGCAGCAGGGCCAGGGCCTGCTCGTTGGCCTGCGCGCGTGGTGTGTGGCGAATGCGGCGCGGCGCCAGCGTCACGTTGTCCAGCACGCTCATGTGGCCGAACAGGTTGAACTGCTGGAACACCATGCCGACCTCGCTGCGCTGCTTTTGCAGCAGGTGCTGGTCGTCGCCCACGGGCTCGCCGCCGATGGTGATGGTGCCGCTGTCGTGGGGCTCCAGCCGGTTGATCGCGCGCAGCAAGGTGCTCTTGCCCGAGCCCGAGGCGCCGATGATCACGGTGACCTCGCCGGTGTTGAAGGTGGTCGATACGTCCTTTAGCACCTGGTGGGCGCCAAACGACTTGCACACCCGGTCCACGACGATGAAAGGAGTGGCTTGGCCCGTCGTCATTGATTGCGGCCTTCCACGTCGAAACGGTATTCCACCGCGTTCGAGATCTGCGTGACCAGCGTGGTCAGCAGCAGGTAGGTGATAGCCACGGTGGACAGTGTGGCGATGGGCTGGAAGGTGGCCGACTGGATGCGGTTGCCCACGTTGGTCAGCTCCACCACGCCAATCGCATAGGCCAGCGACGAGTCCTTGAGCAGCGCGACAAAGTTGCTCACCAGCGGTGGCAACGAAATCTTGAACGCCTGCGGAAACACCACGTCCAGAAAGACATGCATGCGGCCCAGGCCCAAGGCCTTGGCGGCTTCGGTCTGGCCACGGGGCACGGCCAGCAGGCCGGCGCGGATGGCCTCGGCGTTGTAGGCACCCACGTTCAGGCCCAGGGCCAGCACGGCGGCAGCAAAGTCCGGCAGGTTCAGGCCCGGCACCAGCACCGGCAGCGCGAAGTACACGAACAGGATCTGTACCAGCAGTGGCGTGCCGCGGATGACCCAGATGTAGAAGCTGGCTGCCCAGCGCACAGCGGCCCAGCGTGCGGTGCGGGCCAGGGCCGCACCGGTGCCCAGCACCAGGCCGACGCTTCCGCTGATCAGCGTGAGCCACAGCGTGGTGCGCGCGCCATCAGAAAAAGCCTGGGCGTTGGAGCCAATGGGCTCGGGCAGGAAGGAGAGCAACTGGCCCAGCAGCGCCAGCGCCAGCACCATCAGGACGACGGCGGAGACGAGCGTGGCGTTGCTGCGCTGCTGGCGAGACCAGCGCTGTGGCCAAAGGGCAGTGAGCATGAAGAAAAACCCTGGGTGTGCTTACTGGCAGCGCACGTCTTCGTTGAAATACTTCTTGGACAGCGCGGCGTAGCTGCCATCGGCCATGACTTCGGCCAGGGCCTTGTTCCAGCCACCGGCCAGCGAGCTGTTGCCCTTGGCCACGGCGGCGGCGATACGCTCGATGAACAGCATGTCGCCCAGCTTGAAGCCCGCGCCGGGGTTCTTCTCGGCCACGGCCTTGGCCACGAAGCGGTCGGTCACCCAGGCGTCCACGCGGCGCGAGTTCAGGGCGCTGCGCGCGTCCACGTCGGTGGGGAAGTTCTTCATTTCCTTGATGGACGAGACCTTCTGCACGTTTTCGAGGTAGCTGGTGCCGGTCTGCACGGCCACGATCTTGCCGGCCAGGTCCTTGGCGCTCTTGATGGCGGGGTCCATGGCGATGATCATGCCGCCCGAGCAGTAGTGGGGCTCGGTGAAGGTCACGGCCTTGGCGCGCTCTTCAGTGATGCCGTGCGAGGCAATCACCAGGTCCCAGCGGTCCTGGCGCAGGCCGGTGAGCAGAGCGTCGAAGCCCAGCGTCTTCCACTGGATGGTCAGGCCCATCTTCTTGGCTACGAGTTCGGCCACTTCCACTTCAAAGCCGGTCAGCGTGGTGCCGTTGAAGAAATTGAACGGGGCGAACTGGCCTTCGGTGGCGATGAGGATCTTGCCGTCCTTCTTCACCTCGTCCAGTGTCCGGGCCTGGGCGGCAAATGCGGCGCAGAGCGCGAGGGCGGTGGCGACAGCCTTGAACAATTTCATGGGATGGGTCCTGTACGGGGTATTTCAGGTACAAAAAATCCGGCATGCGGGTAAGCAGGCCGGAGGCTCGGGGATTGCGGACGGAGTCATCGCCAATGGCGAAGCCAGCCGTCATCAAATGGACACGATTATAAAGTTGTGAATTTTTTCCTTGACACTGCGGACAACCCCCAGCGGGCGCTTGTGTGCCTATTCACAACAGGTTTAGACGGAGCTCCCGAACTTTCGGGAGCGGTTTTCGGGCCCGGCGTTAGCGCAAGAATGCGTCGTAGCCCGTCTTCAGGATCAGCGTGCTCACCACCAGGATGAAGATGCCGCGCACAAAGCCGGTGCCGTGCTTGAGCGCCATGTGGGTGCCCAGCAGGCTGCCCACCACATTGGCCACGGCCAGCATTACGGCAAAGTGCCACCACACATGGCCCTTGGCCGCAAACAGCACGATGGCGGCGATGTTGGTGGCGCAGTTGAGCAGCTTGGCCGAGGCCGAGGCGTTGAGGAAGTCGTAGCCCAGCAGCCGCACGAACAGGAACACAAAGAAGCTGCCGGTGCCCGGGCCGAAGAAACCGTCATAAAAACCGATGAGCACGCCGATCAGCCCGGCCACCAGCACCTCGGCGCGGCCCGCAAAACGCGGCGTGTGGTGCCGGCCCAGCTCCTTTTTGGCCAGGGTGTAGACCAGCACGGTCAGCAGCACCAGAGGCAGCAGCTTGCGCAGGAAGTCGGCCGAGATCACCGTGACGGCCCAGGCGCCCGCAAACGACCCGGCGAAACCGGCCGCCGCAGCAGGCAGCATGGCCTGCCAGCGGATCTGCACCCGGCGGCTGTATTGCCAGGTGGCCATGGCCGTGCCCCACACCGAGGCCGCCTTGTTGGTGCCCAGCAGCGTGGCCGGTGGCGCCCCCGGAAACGCTGCAAACAACGCGGGCACCATCACCAGCCCTCCGCCCCCCACGATCGCATCCACAAAGCCTGCGAGCAGCGAGGCCAGGGTCATCAAAATCCATTCCATGGCGCTATTTTCGCACCTGGAGTGCTATCAATTCAGGACTGAACTTGTGCGCTGGGCGCCCGGGGTCACTTTTCGAACGGGCAAGAAAAAGGCGCTGGGATCGCCAGCGCCTGGAAAGTGATGCACCTCGTTGGGTGCTTTGAATTTGGTTGTTGGTAGAAAGAGTGTCTCCTCGGGCCCCTCGCTTGGCACACCGAAGCGCGCTTTCGAGTGCCATGACTGTAACGGCTGCACCCCGCTGGTGCATTGGGGGTTTCCCGCCCCCCGTTGTTGGGCACCGGGCGGCTTGCCGCAGGGGGCTGTGCCCCGATTCGGTGGGATGGGGCTGGCATGGCTCGTGCAATGCGTTCGTAACAAATTGCGTAAGGGAGCGTGCATGCATGCAGTCAACCACCGGGTCGTTGCGGTCGTGTCGTTGTGTCTGGGGCTCTGTACCTGCGCCCTGGCGCAGGGCGTGCCGGAGGCCCCCGCTGTGACGGCGCCCCTCACCCGCCCCGCCCTGGTGGCCCAGGACACGGTGAATGCCGCCCACACCGGCTGGATGATGACCTCCACCGCCCTGGTGCTGCTCATGACGCTGCCGGGCATCGCGCTGTTCTATGCGGGCATGGTGCGCAAGAAGAATGTGCTCAACACCATGGCCAGCGTGGTGGCGATTGCGGCGCTGGTCAGCCTGCTGTGGTTTGTGGCGGGGTATTCCCTTGCCTTCACGCCCGGCAATGCCTGGCTGGGGGGCTGGGAGCGTGCGGGGTTTGCGGGGCTGGACTTTGACCTCGCAGGCGGCAAGCTCGCGGTGAGCCATGTAGCGCCCCACATCCCCGAATCGGTGTACGCCATGTTCCAGCTCACGTTTGCCATCATCACCGCCGCGCTGTTGGTGGGCGCGCTGGTGGAGCGCATGCGGTTTGCCGCCATGCTGGTGTTCGTCGGCCTGTGGACCCTGGTGGTCTATGCCCCGGTGGCGCACTGGGTGTGGGAGCCGGGTGGCTGGCTGGCGCAGATGGGGGCGCTCGACTTTGCGGGCGGCTCGGTGGTGCATGTGAATGCGGGTGTGGCCGGGCTGGTGTGCGCGTGGTTCCTGGGCCGCCGCACGGGCTATGGCCGCGAGCCCTTCGAGCCCTACAGCCTGGGGCTCACCATGGCGGGCGCGGGCCTGTTGTGGGTGGGCTGGTTTGGCTTCAACGCGGGCTCGGCCGTGGCGGCCGATGGCCGTGCCGGGCTGGCCATGGCAGTGACGCACCTGGCCGCTGCGGCCGGGGCGCTGGCGTGGATGCTGGGCGAGTGGGTGGTGCGCGGGCGCCCGTCGCTGCTGGGGCTGTGCTCCGGGCTGGTGGCGGGCCTGGTAGCCATCACTCCCGCTGCCGGTTTTGTCACGCTGCGCTCGGCCGTCGTGATTGGCCTGGTGGCCGGGCTGGCCTGCTACTGGGGCGCCACGGGGCTCAAGCGCCTGCTGCGGGTGGACGACTCGCTCGATGTGTTTGGCGTGCATGGCATTGGCGGCATCGTTGGCTCGCTGCTCACGGGCGTGCTGGCCAGCCGCACGGTGGGTGGTGTGCCAGGCAGCTTGCTCACCCAGGCCATTGGTGTGGGCGCCGTGATGGCCTACAGCCTGGTGGTGACGGCCGCGCTGCTGTGGCTCGTCAACTTTGCGATGGGCCTGCGGGTGGACGAGCAGAGCGAGCAGACCGGGCTCGACATCGCCCAGCACCGCGAGCACCTAGGGGGTTGACCCACAGCGCCCTGGATGACTGAAATGCCATAAGGAGCCGACCATGCCCGATTCCGACAAGCTTGCCATTGCCGCCCATCTGCACGTGCTGCTGCGCCGCAAGACGGGGCGCGTGACCGACACCGAATGGATGGCGGCCAATGCCGAGTACGCGCTGGAGATCGTGCGTTTTGCCCGCCTGCGTGCGCAGGAGGACAACGCGCCCGAGCTGGCCGAATGGGCCGACCGGCTGGACCACGCCGTGCACCAGGAGCCTGTGTCTGCAGCGCGCAGGCCGTTGCTGGACGTGGCCGCGCAGGTGGTGCGCCAGCGCATGGCGCCACCGGCTCCCCCGCCACCTCCACCACCCCCGCCCGAAGTGCCGCGCTACGTGGGCGGTATCCGCTGACCGGGCCTGCGCGATCCCCCGGGCGTCAGGCCCGCCGCGCGGCGATGATCCACTCGGCCGCCTTCTCCGCCATCATCAGCGTGGGCGAGTTGGTGTTGCCGCTGGTGATGGTGGGCATGGCGCCCGCATCCACCACGCGCAGGCCTGCCACCACACCGCCGCGCCCGTCACGCACGCGCAGTTGGGCGTCCAGCACGGCCATCGGGTCGCCGTCGCGGCCCATCTTGGTGGTGCCCACGGGGTGGAAGATGGTGGTGGCAATGTCGCCTGCCAGGCGTGCCAGGTCTGCGTCACTTTCAAACTGCACGCCCGGCTTCCACTCCTGCGGCTGGTACTTGGCCAGCGCGGGCTGGGCCACGATGCGGCGCGTGACGCGCAGGCTGTCGGCCGCCACCTGGCGGTCTTCGGCCGTGCTGAGGTAGTTGGGCGCGATGGCGGGGGCGGTCTTGAAATCGGCGTTCTTGATGTTCACCGTGCCCCGGCTGGTGGGGTTGAGGTTGCACACGCTGGCGGTGAACGCCGGGAAGCTGTGCAGCGGCTCGCCAAACGCATCGAGCGACAAGGGCTGCACGTGGTACTCGATGTTGGGGTAGGGCTGGTCGGGGCTGCTGCGGGTGAACGCGCCCAGCTGCGAAGGCGCCATGCTCATGGGCCCGCTGCGTTTGAGCGCGTATTCAAGCCCGATCTTGGCCTTGCCCACCAGCGAGTTGGCCATGGTGTTGAGCGTCTGCACGCCCTGCACCTTGAACACCGCGCGGATCTGCAGGTGGTCCTGCAGGTTGGCGCCCACACCGGGCAGGTCCACCGCCACATCGATGCCGTGCTGACGCAGCAGCGCGGCGGGGCCGATGCCCGACAGCTGCAGCAGCTGGGGCGAGTTGACGGCGCCCGCGCTCAGGATCACCTCGCCCGTGGTGCGGGCGGTGACCATCTCGTTGCCATCCCACACCAGCACGCCGGTGCAGCGCTGGCTGCCGTCGGGCTGGGTTTCGAGGATGAGCTTGGATGCCTGCGCGCTGGTCCACATCTCGAAGTTGGGGCGGCCATAGCAGGTGGGCCGCAAAAAGGCCTTGGCGGTGTTCCAGCGCCAGCCGCTTTTCTGGTTGACCTCGAAGTAGCCCACGCCCTCGTTGCTGCCGCTGTTGAAGTCGTCGGTGGCCGGGATGCCCGCTTGTTGTGCCGCGTGCGAAAAGGCATCCAGCACGTCCCAGCGCAGGCGCTGTTTCTCGACGCGCCACTCGCCCGTGCTGCCGGTGGCCTTGTTGCCGTGCAGGCGCTTGAAATTTTCGTTCACGGCCCCGGGCTGGTCCAGCCGCCAGTGGTCCTCGTGGCGGCGGAAGTAGGGCAGGGCGTTGTCCCAGCGCCAGCTGGCGTCGCCCGTCAGCTCGGCCCACTGGTCGTAGTCGCGCGCCTGGCCGCGCATGTAGATCATGCCGTTGATGCTGCTGCAGCCGCCCAGGGTCTTGCCGCGCGGGTAGCGCAGGGTGCGGCCGTTCAGGCCCGCGTCGGGTTCGGTGTTGTAGAGCCAGTCGGTGCGCGGGTTGCCGATGCAGTACAGGTAGCCCACGGGGATGTGGATCCAGTGGTAGTCGTCCTTGCGGCCCGCTTCGATCAGCAGCACGCGGTGGCGGCCGTCGGCGCTCAGGCGGTTGGCGAGCAAGGCACCGGCCGTGCCCCCGCCGATGATGATGGTGTCAAACGTGGTGTCGCTCATGGGTGGGATCGCGGGGCAAAGAACAAGGGTGGTAACGGTGGGCCATTGTGCGGAACGCTCGGGCCCTGTCGATAGGGTGTGTGTGGATTGCTACATATTTGGTAGCTGCTTGGGTTTGCTGGTAGCGCGCAGGAGCCTGTTTTGATAATAATTACATGCCACCAAGGGCCGCCTGTGCTTGCGATCCGGGGGCTGGTGGGGGCGGGCCGTGCACGGTCCGCTACCATGCACGCTCTTCCTTTCTGCTTCTTGACTTCCACTTCCTTCTGGTTGCCTTGGCAGCCCGACCCATGACCGACCACATCCCGTGCATTGTTCGCGCCGACACGCCCCAGGGGCCTTACGCGCAGCTGCGTGGGCGCTGGGGTGCGGCCGAGCTGGGCTCCGAGGCGCAGTGGGAGGCCGTGTCCGCACAGTTGCGCGATTGCCCCGCGGCCCCCACCCTGGGCTGGGACCTGCGCGAACTGCAGTGGCTGGACCATGTGGGCGCCCAGCTGCTCTGGAACCACTGGCAACACGCCTGGCCCGCGCAGCTGGCCTGCACCGAGGGCCAGCGCACCATGCTCTCGCGCGTGGCTGGTTTCACCACCATTGCCCCCCCGCCCGAGCCCTGGCGCCTGGGCGACCAGATCGACCACCTGGGCGTGCTGGTGCTGCATGGCGTGGACCACGCGCGCCACCTGCTGGAGATGGTGGGCCAGCTGGTGCTGGACCTGGTGCGCTTGGCGCGCGCGCCGCGCAAGGGGCCGTGGCGCGATGTGTCCGGCCACCTGTACCGCATGGGGGCCACGGCCCTGCCCATCACGGCGCTGGTGGGGTTTTTGATTGGTGTGGTGCTGGCCTATCTGATGAGCCTGCAGCTGCGGCAGTTTGGCGCCGAGTCGTTCATCGTCAACATCCTGGGCATCTCCCTCATCCGCGAGCTGGGGCCCATGCTCGCGGCCATCCTGGTGGCGGGCCGCTCGGGCTCGGCCATCACCGCGCAGATTGGCGTGATGCGCGTGACCGAGGAGCTGGACGCCATGCGCGTGATGGGCATCCCCCACGGCTTTCGGCTGGTGATGCCGCGCACCTTGGCGCTGGCGCTGGCCATGCCGCTTATCAGCGTGTGGACCACGCTGGCCGCGCTGGCCGGGGGCATGCTGGCGGCCGATATCTCGATGGGCATCTCGCCGTCCTACTTTGTGCAGGCTTTGCCCGCCGCCGTGAAGATCGGCAACCTCGGCCTGGCCATGGCCAAGTCGGTGGTGTTTGGCGCCTTCATCGCGCTCATCGGCTGCCACTGGGGCCTGCGCGTCAAGCCCAACACGCAGAGCCTGGGCGAAGGCACGACGGCGTCGGTGGTGTCGTCCATCACCATGGTGATCATCGTGGACGCGCTGTTTGCGGTGGCTTTCAAGAACATCGGCATATGACCAGGAAGCCCCCCCTGAGCCGCTTCGCGTCTTCCCCCCGATGGGGGGACGCCACCCGTGGCCTGGCAAAGCCAGCTCCACGGTGGCACTGGCATGGGGGCGCGTCAGTATCTTGCGTCACGGGTCTGTTGAAAGATGGGAAGGGCAGCCATGACTGAGCGCGTCGCCCAACCCGAACACATCGCCGTCGCGCCGGGCGAGCCGCCCATTGTGGATGTGCGCGGCCTGTGGACCACCTTTGGCAAAGGCAGCGAGGCCTTCACCGTGCACCAGGACCTGAACTTCGCTGTGCAGCGCGGCGAGATGCTGTCGCTGGTGGGGGGCTCGGGCACGGGCAAGACCGTGCTGCTGCGCCAGATCCTCGGACTGGCCCGGCCCACGCGGGGGCAGGTCACGGTGCTGGGCCGCCCGGCCTCCGAGATGGGGCGCGAGGGCGCGGCCAGCCGCGTAGGCATGCTGTTCCAGCATGGCGCACTGTTCTCGGCCTTCAACGTGCTCGACAACGTGGCCTTTGCGCTGCGCGAACAGGGCACGTTGCCCGACGACCTGGTGCGCGACGCGGCCCTGGTCAAGCTGCAGATGGTGGGCCTCAAGCCAGAACACGCCACGCGCATGCCGGCCGACCTGTCGGGTGGCATGGTCAAGCGCGTGTCGCTGGCGCGTGCGCTCATCATGGACCCGCCGCTGCTGCTGCTCGATGAGCCCACCGCCGGGCTGGACCCGAGCAGCTCCGACGACTTCTGCGCCCTGCTACGCGAGCTGCGTGCGGCGCTGGGGCTCACGGTGGTGATGGTCACGCACGACCTGGACACCCTGTTTGCTCTCAGCACCCGCGTGGCCGTGCTGGCCGACAAGAAGGTCATTGTCACCGGGCCACCCCATGAGGTGGCGCACTTCAAGCACCCGTTCATCGAACATTTCTTCCTGGGCGAACGTGGCCAGCGCGCCATGGCCCCGGTGCAACCCGTGGAGCCCGCCACTGCGCCCACGCCCGCAAAGGAACCCCGCTGATGGAAAACAAGTCCCACGCCCTCGCCGCCGGCATCTTTGTGCTGGTGGTCGCCGCCATGCTGGCGGGCCTGGCCGTCTGGCTCACGCGCGACAACGCCAGCTACGAGCAGTTCGAACTCTCCACCCGCGACGGTGTGAGCGGCCTGCAGCCGCAGGCTGCCGTGCGCTACAAAGGCGTGGCCGTGGGCAAGGTCACGCGCATCGGGTTTGACCCGCAGGTCACCGGCAACGTGCTCATCCGCATCGCCGTCAACGAACAGGCGCCCATCAGCCCCACCACCTTTGCCGTGCTGGGCTACCAGGGCGTCACCGGCCTGGCCCACATCCTGCTGGACGATGCCGAGAAGCCCTACCCCGAGCTGCCCCCCGGCCCCAGCGGCCTGCCGCGCCTGCCGCTCAAGCCCTCGCCATTTGGCAAGCTGGCCGAGCAGGCCCCGGCCATCCTCACCCAGGTGGAAGAAGCCACGCGCCGCATCAACCAGCTGCTCTCCGACAACAACCAGCAGAAGCTCACCGAGGCGTTGTCGAACATCGGCCAGGCGGCGGGCAGCGTCAACACCCTCACGCAGCGGCTCGACGCCACCGTGACCCAGCGCCTGGACCCGGCCCTGGCCGCACTGCCACCCCTGGCCAGCGACGCGCGCCAGACTCTGCAATCGCTGCAGCAGGCGGGCGCCGGTGTGTCGGCCCTGGCGGCAGACCTGGGCAAGACCACCCAGCGCCTCAACGCCGAAGGTGGCGCCATTGACCAGATCACCATCGGAACCCAGTCGCTCGCCCGCGCGGCCGACCAGTTCAGCAGCAGCACCCTGCCGCGCGTGAACCGCGCCGCCGACGACACCGGTCGCGCCGCGCGCCAGCTGGGGCGTGCAGCCGGGGGCATCACCGACAACCCGCAGCTGTTCATCTACGGCTCGGGCCGCATCCCGCCCGGGCCGGGTGAGGCCGGATTTGCGCCTTGACATGAAGTACCCCCTGAGTCGCCTTCGGCGCCTTCCACCTCCCTCGCTGCGCGGGAGGGGAACGCACCCAGTGGCCTGGCGAAGCCAGCTCCACGGGTGCACTGGGATATGCCCCGCCAGTTGCACGCAATGCCGGGCAAGGCAGAGGTGAGTCGGATCACGGAGGAATGGATGGTTACTATGAAAAACATAGCTAAAAAATCATATGCAGCAGGCGCAGGCGGCATTTTTTGCTTGATTCTGGCGGGCTGCTCGGCCTTGCCCGCCCCGCCCGCCCGACCCGCGCTGTACGACTTTGGCCCGGGCGCCGTGGCCCCGGCGCCCACCGACCGCCGTGCGCCCTTGCCGCCACTGGCCCTGGCCGACGTGGAGAGCACCGGCCTGCCCGAGGGCAGCAACGCCGTGCTCTACCGCCTAGCCTATGCCGACGGCCAGCAGCTGCGCCCCTACAGCCAGGCGCGCTGGAGCCAGCCACCCGCCCAGCTGGTGCAGCAGCGCCTGCGCGAGCAGCTGGGCCAGCGCCGCGCCATCCTGAAAGCCGACGACGGCGCCGCCCAGGCCCGCGACCCGGCCCAGGGCGGCAAGCTGCCGCTGGTGCTGCGCGTGGAGCTGGAGGAATTCAGCCACCTGTTCACCAGCCCCACCGACAGCAGCGGCGTGGTGCGCCTGCGCGCCACGGTGGTCGAACTGACACCGGCGGGCGAATCCCTGCGTGGCCAACGCGTATTCATCGCCCAGCAACCCGCCCGCTCGGCCGACGCTGCGGGTGGGGTGGCGGCACTGGCCGACGCCTCGGGCCGCGTGGCGCAGGAGCTGGCGGCGTGGGTGGAACAGGTGGGGCGGTAGGCTGGGAATTCAGCCGGGCGGCTTCGCCGAAGAGGGGGCGGGAGGCTGGTGCGGTCCGCCCTCGATCCCCGTCACCACCCGTGCATAGCGCGCAAAGCTCCAGTACGCCCAGGCCCAGTCCAGCAGCACGACCAGGCGGTTGCGGAAGCCGATCAAAAAGTACACGTGTGCAAACAGCCAGAACAGCCACGCAAAGTAGCCTGAGAACCGCACCGGCCCGGCGGGCGAGGTGAGGTCCACCACGGCCGAGTTGCGGCCGATGGTGGCTAGGTTGCCGTAGTCGCGGTAGCGGAACGGCTGGGTGGGCTGCCCGGCCAGGCGGCGCAGGATGTTGGCTGCGGTGGCACGTCCCATCTGCTTGGCGCCGGGCGATACGCCAGGCACGGCCATGGGCTCGTGGCCGTGCATGTGACTCTTGGCGGCTGCCAAGTCGCCGATCACGCTGATCTCGGGATGGCCGGGCAGGCCCAGGTCGGGCGCAACCACCACGCGGCCTGCGCGGTCGGTGGGGGCGCCAGTGGCTTCGGCCAGGTGGCGGCCCAGGGGGGAGGCAGCCACGCCCGCAGCCCAGACAATGCATTTGCTATTTATTTGATAGCTATTGGGGTTTGATGGTTGCGCGGAGGAGGCTGATTCGACCCTCAAACCTTGCGCATCGATGGCCGTGACGCGGGCGCCCAGGCGCACGTCCACGCCCAGCTTTTCGAGTTGTTCCTTGGCGCACTGGCTTAAGCGTTCGGGCATGGCCTGCAGCACGCGGGTGCCGCCTTCGAGCAGGATGATTTTGGCGCTGGCCGGGTCGATGTGGCGGAACTCGCCGGGCAGCGTGTGGCGCGCGATCTCGGCCAGGGTGCCCGCCATCTCCACGCCCGTGGGGCCAGCGCCCACGACCACAAAGTTGAGCCAGTCGGCGCGGCGCACGGGATCGGTTTCTTTCTCGGCGGCCTCGAAGGCCAGCAGCACGCGGCGGCGGATCTCGAAGGCGTCGTCCAGGGTCTTGAGGCCGGGCGCATAGGCCGCCCAGTCGTCGCGGCCAAAGTAGCTGTGGGTGGCGCCTGCGGCGACGATGAGGTGGTCGTAGGGGAGGTGGCCGCCGTCTGCCAGGTGCACGCTGCGCCGGGCCACGTCGATGCGCGTGACTTCGCCCAGCAAGGTGGTGACATTGCGCTGCTGGCGAAACAGGTGCCGGATGGGCGCTGCGATTGCCGGGGCCGACAGCCCGGCAGTGGCCACCTGGTAGAGCAGGGGCTGGAAGAGGTGGTGGTTGGTCTTGTCTACCAGGGTCACGTCCACGGCGGCACCGCGCAGCGCACGGGCCGCTTCGAGGCCACCAAAGCCGCAGCCGATGATGACAACACGGGGGCGGGGCGAGGGAGCGGAGGAGGTGGTCATGCCTCCATTATTGGGGCTTGCAGCTTCCGGGCGGCCTGTGGAATTGGCACCGCCTCGAACGAGGGCCGCCCCCTGGCGCGCGCCCTGAGCGGCGCAGCCGCTCAGGGCGTGTTTCGCATCAGGTCATGAAGCCCAGGTTGGTCGGGTAGTCGGCCCCGCCAAAGTGGCTGAGGTTGGGCAGCACGCCCGCCAGTTCGCTGTTGCTCACGCCAAACCAGCTGGCCAGCGTGGCGGCGTACTGGTCCACCGAGGTGCTGGGCAGCAGGCGGCCCTGGCCCACGTGCCACTGGTCGTTGGCATCGGTGGTGTTGGTGTTGCTCACCGGTGGCGCCTTGCCGTAGAAGGCCTTGCCTTTGACCGCGCCGCCCACCATGAGGTGGTGGCCGCCCCAGCCGTGGTCCGAGCCGTCGCCGTTGGAGCTGAGCGTGCGGCCGAAGTCCGAGGCGGTAAAGGCGGTGACCTTGTCGGCCACGCCCAACTCGACGGTGGCGTTGTAGAACGCGGTCATGGCTTCGCTCACGCGCTGCATCAGCACGGGCTGCTGGGCAATGAGGTTGTCGTGCAGATCGAAACCGCCCAGCGAGACCATGAACACCTGGCGCTTGCTGCCCAGTGCCGAGCGCGCTCCGATGAGGCGCGCCACCATCTTCATCTGGTTGGCCAGCGAGTTGTTGTTAGGGAAGGTCGTGGCCAGGGTGACGGCCGACAGGCCGCTGGTGATCTGGCTTTCGGCCGTGACCGCGCGGGTGGTGACCCGGGTGTATTCGTTTTCAAGCGTCTGCGTGCTGCCTTGCTGGATGAGCGACGTGAGGGCTGTGCGCACGGCCGAGGAGCCGTAGACGTTGTTCTTCACGCCGTTGATGGCCACGGCGCCGTTGGTGCTGACCTGGTACTGCAGGGCCGAGTCGCCCGACAGGAACACCGCATTGCCCGTGACCGAGATGCAGGTGAACAGCGAGTTGCCGTTGGACGACAGCGCCAGGTCGCCAATATTGCCGCCCCAGCCCACGGTGGAGCCCTCCGGCGAGGACGACTGCCACACCGACTGCTGGTCGTTGTGCGAGAACAGCTTGGGGGGCACGGGGTAGGTGGCGCGGTCAGCACTGTTGTACTGCGCGCGTGTCAGCGGCACCACCAATGGGCCCACGTTGAGTTGCACGGCCGCCTTGCCGCTGTTGAACAGGCCTGCGAGCCCCGTCATGGCCGGGTGCAGCGCATATTGGCGGTTGCCGGGCAGGGCGGTGGTGGGCGTCAGCAGGGTGGGGGTGAGGTCAGCCTTGGCCAGCGCAATGCCGCCCGCTGTCTGGCCGGAGCCGCCGCCCCGGATGGTGCTGTAGCGGTTGTAGCTGTCGTCGTCGTAGGTGACCACGGTGTTGGCGTAGTCGTTGCCGCCGTACAGGAAGACGCAGACCAGGGCCTTGTAGTCGGTGGCCGTGAAGGCCGCCGCCTCGCCCATGGCGGCCAGGTTCAGTGCAAAGGGCAGGGCAGTGCCCGCCAGGCCCAGCTGGGTGGAGCGGCGCAGGAACGCGCGGCGGGTGTGAAGTTCGGGTTGAAGCAGGTGCATGGCGGGGCTTACTTTTGAACGAGGTATTCGGCCGAAGCCATCACCAGGAAGACGGCGGCTGCGACGCGGTCGAGCTTGGCGTTGTCCGTGCTGGCCGCCGTGACGGGGGTGGCCTTCAGGGCGTCCGAGATCAGCTTGACCGTGGCGGCCGAGAGCTGGCCCGCACACATCAGCAAGTTGATGCGCGCCACCAGAGCATCGGCATCGGCCACGATGGCCAGTTCGTTGGCGTAAGTGGCCTTGATGTCGTAACCATTGTTGGATGTGCTGGCGTTGTTGGGCAGCTCCGGGGCGTTCACAAAAATGCCGCTGCGGATCACACCTTGCATGTAGTTGAGGTAGCCGCCCACGCTGCTTTCGTTGACCAGCTGGAACTCGGGCGCCACGGCCCCGGTGGTCGCCAGCGCTGTGGATGGGGGCACATAGCCCGGGCGGAAGAAGTTGAACACCGAGGGTGAACGCAGCGGGCTCTGCCCCAGGCGCGAACCCGGGTCGGTCAGGTCGCCTATCTTCCAGCTACCCTGGGCCGAGTTCAGCCCGAAGGTGCGGCCCCATTGCACAAGGCGCAGCATGGGTTCGCGCAGCTTGCCGAAGCCGGGTTGGGTAAGCCCGGTGGGGGAGCGCGCTTCATCGTCCAGCAAGATGGCCTGGACAACGGCCCGCATGTCGCCGCGCACGCCCGCGCCGTTGTTGTTGAAGGCCGCCGTCACGCGCGCCACGTAGGCGGGTGAAGGGTTGCTGGTCACCAGGCGCTGGATGAGCTGCTTGCCGATGAATGGGCCCACGTTGGGGTGGTTGAACAGCGTATCCAGCGCCGTCTTGAGCGCGGCAGCCCCGGGCGTATTGGCTGGCACGGTGGTGCCGAGGAAGGTGGCGGCCAGGGTGGAATGGCGCGACGCATTGAGCGCCATGGGCAGACGTGCAAAGGTGGTGTTGGACACCACCCGCGAGGTGCCTGGCACGGTGGTGGGCACGTTCTGCGTCTGGTCGTAGTCGTAGCCGGTGAACACCCGTGCGAGGTTGGTCACATCGTCCATCGTGTAGCTGTCGATGGGCTTGCCCGCGCCGTCCTTCTTGGTCGTCCCATCAGGGTTGAGCGCCACCAGCCCAATGGACATCAGCTGCATGATTTCGCGGGCGTAGTTCTCGTCCGGCTGGCGACCGGTGGCCGCGTTTTCCTTCTGGTTGCCCCGGGTGTTGAGGTAGTACCCCATGGCCGCGTTCAGTGTGACGTCTTCGAGGATGGAGCGGTAGTTGCCAAACGCGTTGTTGACCAACTGGTCCCAGTACCAGGCCATGGCATGGCAGCGCCAGGTAATGTCCACCCCCGTGAGCGACACCACGCAGATCTCGGACAGCGCCAGGGCCACCCGCTTGCGCAGGCCGTCGGGGGAGGTCATGAGCTGCTTCCAGATCATGTAATCCGCCGGGTAGGAGTTGTCGTAGTAGGCCGTATCGTCGCTGATGGCGGCATAACCGCGCTGGTTCAGCCAGTCCCAGCCGGTCTGGCTGGCGGGCGCGCTGAACTGGGTGCGTAGCCAGTCAGCGTAGGTGGTGGCGCGCAGGGCCGCAATCTCTGCGGTGGAGGCCGAGAACTGCGCCTGCAGAAGGAAGCGGGCTGCTTCTTGGTCGGTGGCGGCGGCGGGGGATGCGGAGTTGCCGGGCCCTGGTGCGGGTGTTGGGGCTGGCGCAGGGGTCGGTGCCGGGCTGGGCGCTGAGGTCCCGGGCGCAGGTGCGGGGCTGGGGGACGGAGTGCCAGGGGTGTCGCCCGTGCTATCTCCACTGCCCCCACCGCAGGCGGCCAGTGCAGCCGTGGCGGTGAACAGTGCCGTCAATACGGGCGCGTGCCCTCGGCCCGCGACGGTGGGTTGCACCTGGGGGGCTGATGCGCCTTCTGCGTCCTCTGCAACCAGGGTGGCCAGAGGTTCCTCGTATGTGTTTTTCATGGTGATCGTGGTGAAACGCGCGCTGTCCAAATGGCGCAACCTCCACTTAATCACAGGGCAGACAGCGGCCGGGAACACAAGTGTTACGAAGAGAAACGGTTCCTTGGGCGTATGCGGAAGCCCAGGGCGCGGAGTGATGGGCAATTGCAACACTTTGTGGCCTGGCGAGGCCCCGGCAGGGCGTTCGGCCCTTTGTCAGCCCTTTGCCAGCCCTTTGCCAGCCCTTGCAGCACGCGGCACTGCGCCCGGGTCGTCGGCCCTGTCCTTCAGCCCCGTAGGCCGACGCCCACGCGCACCGCTTGGCATGGACTACGGGCCTCCGACGCATTCGTTTTTACAGTGAACCCATCGCCCCACGCAATGTTTCCACGCATTCCGGGTGGATGGCCAGGGCGAAGTTTTTGAAGGATGCAACCATGAATGAAGACACCATCAAGGGCAATTGGAAGCAGTTCAAGGGCAAGATGATCGAGCAGTGGGGCAAGCTCACCAACGACGATTTGGACGTCATCGATGGCAAGCGCGAGCAGTTCCTGGGCAAGCTGCAGGAACGCCAGGGGCTGGCCCGTGAAGCGGCCGAAAAGCAGCTCAAGGAATGGCAGGAACGCCATCCGGGCTTCCACTTCAACGATTGATGGGCCGGGGCTGCACACCCCGTGCTGTGCTGCCCGCCCATCGCAGCAGCAGGCAGGCCCTGCTGCCCGCCTCCCCCCCTTTTTTTGCACCACCCTGATGCAGAGGAGAACTCCATGCAATTCCAATCCGCACGCACGCTGATTGCCGCCGTGGCCGCCGGTCTGGTGGCCACATCTGCCTTTGCCATGACCCCGGCCGAACACAAGGCCGCCAAGGACAGCATTGAAGCCGCCTACAAGGCCGACAAGCAAAAATGCGATGCCTTGAGCGCCAACGCCAAGGACATCTGCCAGAAGGAAGCCAAGGGCAAGGACAAAGTGGCCAAGGCCGAGCTGGACGCCCAGTACAAGCCCAGCCCCAGAAACACCCAGAAAGTCGCCGAAGCCCGCGCTGACGCTGCCTACGAAGTCGCCAAGGAAAAGTGCGACGACCTCAAGGGCAATGAAAAGGATGTCTGCGAAAAAGATGCCAAGGCCGCCCATGTGAAGGCCAAGGAAGACGCCAAGGTGGCCGCTGTGCAGGCCAAGCCAGCGGACAACCCGGCAGAGAAGGCCGCCGCCGTGGCTGAAGCCCGCAAGGAAGCCAACGCAGAAAAGAACGACGCCAACTACCAGGCGGCCAAGGAGCGCTGCGATGCGCTGTCTGGCAATGCCAAGTCGGCCTGTGTGGATGACATCAAGCGCATGTACGGCAAGAGCTGATCGCGGTCCCCGCACAATTTCTCGCACAAGCCCCGCCCTGGCGGGGCTTTTTAACGTGTGCAGGCGGGATTGCCTGACTTGCATCAATACAGGGTGGCAGGGCGGGTTCTAAGCTGGGCTTTCCCATTTTTACCCCCGTTGTTTTTTGCCGGATGGCAGAGGGATAGACACCCATGGCCCAACTCGAATGGTCGGACGCGCTGAACCTGGATCTGCCCTTGATGGACGACACCCACCGGGAGTTCGTCGATCTGCTGGCCGCCGTGGAGCAGGCCGAGGACGCGCAATTGCAACTGGCGTGGCAGGCGCTGGTGGAGCACACCGACCAGCACTTCGGCCAGGAAGACGCCTGGATGGCCTCCACCCGGTTTGCCTCGGGCAATTGCCACAGCATGCAGCACCGCGTGGTGTTGCAGGTGATGCGTGAGGGCGCAGCCCGTGCCGCACAGGGCGACCTGAAGGTGCTGCGCGTGATGGCCAGCGAGCTGGCCTTGTGGTTCCCCCAGCATGCGCAGAGCATGGATGCCGCTTTGGCGTTGCACCTGCGCCGCGTGGGTTTCGACCCTGCCACCGGCGTGGTGCATGCACCGCAGGCGCTGCCCGGTGAACTGATCCAGGGCTGTGGCGGTGCCACCTGCTCCGACGCGGGCGAGGCGCCCGCAGGGGGCCGCGAAGACGCCCCCAACCGGCAAACCGCTGCGGCCTGAAGACCGGGAGAGCAGGCCACAGGGCTGTAGCTACTGCCGCACCAGGAAACTCAGCCCTTACGCACCACCCCGTCGGCCCGCCCCGGCGCGGCATGCCGTGTGCGGCCGCAAGCGTGCTTCTACCCGTGCGCGGGCGTCACTTGTGTGGCATGCTGCCTTTCTTCAAGGCAAGTGTGGGCGGCATGGCCGCTTTGCTCCATGGCCGCAACCTCCTCCCCCGAAGCACCGGTCGATGACACCGAGCGCCTGCTGGCCCTGCATCGCTACGGAATTCTCGACACCCCCATGGAGCCAGCCTACGACGAGCTGGCCGACATCGCAGGCCATGTGTGTGATGCGCCCGTGGCCCTGGTGAGTTTTGTGGACCGCGACCGCCAGTGGTTCAAGTCCGCGCAGGGGCTGCCTGAGCGGGAGACTCCGCTGGACCAATCGGTGTGCCGCTACGCCATCCGGCAGCCGGGTGTGTTCATCGTGCCCGACCTGGCCCAGGATGTGCGGTTTGCGCACTACGGCATCGTCACCCAGAAACACCCGCTGCGTTTTTACGCTGGCGCCCCGCTGGTCACCCCCGACGGCTACGCCCTGGGCACCCTCTGTGTGCTGGACCACCGCCCGCGCCAGCTCTCGCAGCGTGTGCAGGACCTGCTCAGTGCCCTGGCGCGCCAGGTGGTCCGGCTGCTGGAGCTGCAACGTGCCAACGACCGCCAGGGCCAGATGCTGACCGAGCTGGACGCCGCGCGCCAGCAGATGGCGGTGTTGGCCCACACCGACGTGCTGACCGGGCTGGCCAACCGCCGGTCCTTCACCGACCGCCTGCGGCAGGAGCTGGCCCTGCTGCAGCGGGGTCGTGAGCCCACCTGCCTGCTGATGATGGACCTGGACCACTTCAAGCGCATCAATGACGTGCATGGCCACCATGTGGGGGACCAGGCGCTGCAGCTGTTTGCCTCCTTGTGCCGCGATGTGTTCCGCGCGGCCGACGTACTGGGTCGCTGGGGAGGGGAAGAGTTCATGGCCCTGCTGCCTGCCACCGGGGTGGAGCAGGCCCAGGCCGTGGCGCAGCGTGTGCACGCCGCGCTGGCCCAGCAGCCCCTGCCCGGGATCGAACCGCCGCATCGGTTGTCCGTCAGCATGGGGTTGACGCTGTTGGACCCGCTGCGCCCGCTCGACGTGACCCTGCGCCTGCTCGATTCCGCGCTGTACACCGCCAAGCGCGAAGGTCGCAGCCGCACGGTGGTGGTCTAGCAAAGTTCTGATGCTCTGCTTTTGATAGCTGGTGGTGCAATATGGGTGCGCGCAAAGGCCGTATTTCTTTGTGTTTTTGGCTTTGAAGATGTGAAAAAACCCGGCATGCCTATGCGGGCATGCCGGGTTTGGCCACCGGCTCAGTACCGGGGGCTGCGCGGCAGCAGCAGCGCCGCCATGCGCCAGGTCAGATCACGCAGCGCACGGCGCAAGGCGGGCGATGGCGCTGTTGCAACACCGGCCACGCCGGTCGCCTCGCAGGGGCTGAAGGCCGCCTCCAGCACCTGCTGCTTGGCGCTGAGCAGCGCCACCCGGTCCCGGGCGCGCAGCGCGTTCATCAACTGGTCGCGGTGGCGCTGCACACGTGCGGCTTCGGCCGCCGTCAGTGTCTGCGTGCAGGGGGCTGTGCCCCCCGGGCTGTGGACCAGATGCAAGGCCCAGGGGCCGGCAGCCGGCGGCAGACCAGGTGGGGGGCATGTGGGTCCGGGTGTCATGCAGCCTCCGTGCGCGGGGCCATAGGACGGGCCGTTGCGGTGGGCGCGGCAGGCGTGGGCGGCACCGACGGCGTGGACGGAGGCTTGGGAGGCATAGGGCGGCCCGGTGTGCCGCCGCCTTGCGACAGCCCGTACCAGTTCACCTTGCGCGTCAGCACCATCACCGCCGCCAGCACCAGGAAGAGTGCAATCGCCCCCACCACCAGCGCCGTCTGCTCCAGCTGCAGCAGCACGTACAGCAGGCCATACAGCAGCGCAATGCCCGCCCCCAGCGGTACCCCGCGCGTGAGCCCGCCCAGCATGTGGCTGGCGTAATAGGCCAGCAGCAGCACACACGCACTGGCGGCCACCGCGTACGAGATGCCAAACGGCAGGTGCTCCGACAGGCTCACCAGCAGCAAGAAGAAGCTGCACAGCGCGCTGCCCACCAGCAGGTACTGCACCGGGTGCACGCGCAGCTTCTTCATCAGCTCGAACAGGCCCACGGCCACGAAGGTGAGGGCGATGAACAGCACGCCGTACTTGGTGGCGCGGTCCGACAGGGAATAGGGGTTCACCGGGTCGATGAAGGCCACGCTGAAGCTGTCGGCGCAGTCGCCCGGCGTGGCCCCGCTGTGTGCATAGTCGCTGCCCTCATCTGCGCCCAGGCAGATGCGCTTGCCGCTGGCAATGTCGGCCTGCGCCGTGGTGGCCAGCGACGACAGGCGCCACTGGGCCGAGAAGCCGGTCTTCTTGACCTCGCGCTCCGACGGCAGAAAGCGCCCGGCAAACGACGGGTGGGGCCAGCTGCTGGTCATCAGCACCTCGGTGTTGCCGCCCAGTGGCACGATGGCTAGGCGCTCGGTGCCCACCAGTTCCAGGTCCAAGGTGGCCGTGAGGCCGTCGGCCTTGCCGCGCACGGATTCGGGCAGCATCGCATGCAGGCCCCGGCTGTAGGTGGGGTGGAAGGTGCCGGGCTTGAGGGCCAGCGCCTGGCTGCCCATCGTGAACTGCGCGGTGCGGATGCCGCGCGCATCGCCAACGGCCATCATCACGATGGGCGCGCCGCAGTGCATGCGCGAATTCTTCATGCTGCTCTGCGGCAGCAGGCTGGCCAGCGAACCCCATTGCGCCGTCACGTTGGCCTTGAGGTTGTAGGTGTTCACCTTGTGCAGGCCGCGTGCGCGTTCTTCCATCGCGGCGCCGGTGGTGAGCTTGAGCTGCTCGGGCATGGCGGTCAGGATGAACTCGCGGCGCTTTTCGACCATGCGGCGCTCGTCACCCTTGCCGACTTCTTCATCCCAGCTCTCCACGCAGGCGCTGTGGATCATGGGGCCCATCAGCGTCTGCGGTCCGGCCAGGCTCTCGGCCACGCTTTGCGCGGTGATGCTGCGGTAGCGCAGCCGGTCGCGCACCACGTCTTCGATCAGGCCCAGGCCAAAGAGCAGCAACACGGTGATGGCGGTCAGCGCCGCCAGCTTGGTGAACAAGGGGTGTTTGAACAAAAGATCCTCCACAAGTGACTGTTGTGGAGGCAGTGTTGTGGCGCGCTGTGAGGGCGCTATGAAGTTTGTGAGGCGGGTGTGAAGTGGCGCTATGCGCTGCATGACCTGCCATGTCATCGACAGCCACTTGCCTGGGGCCTACAAACGGCGCATTGCAGTGAAGGAGTTCTACATGCGCTATGGGATTCCGGTCGTGTTGGTTGTGGTGGCAGTGATCCACGCGCTACCGCTGGTGGGTGTTCTTGGTGCGGACAAACTGGTGCAGCTGTACGGCATTTCAGTGCGGGATACGGGCGTGGAACTGTTGTTGCGCCACCGTGCCGTGCTCTTCGGGTTGCTGGCCGCCTTCTTGGGATATGCCGCATTGCGCCCCGAACTGCATCGGCTGGCCCTGGTGGCGGGGTTGGTGAGTGTGGTGTCGTTCCTGCTGCTGTCGTGGGTGCAGCCGAACAGCACGCTCAGTGCTTCGTTGGTGACGGTCGTTTGGGTGGACCTGGTGGCATTGGCCTTGCTAGTCGTGGCGCTGGCATTGCACCTGTTCCCTCCACGCTAACCGGCGGGAAACTCCAGCGTCACCCGCAACCCCGGGGAGGTATTGCGTGTCGCCATGCGCCCCCCATGCAGCGCCATCACGCGCTGCACAATCGCCAGCCCCAGGCCCGATCCGCTGCGCTCGCCGCCCGGCCTGGCGGTGGTGAAAAAGCGCTCGCCCAGTCGCGGCAGCGCGTAGTCGGGCACGCCGGGGCCGCTGTCTTGCACGGCCACCGTGGCGCCGTCCAGCTCTACCCGCACCGTGCTGCCGGCGGGCGCAAAGTCGATGGCGTTGTCCAGCAGGTTGGTCAGCGCCAGCGTCACCAGTTCGGCCTCCCACGGGCCGCTGGTGCCGTGCCCTTTCAGGGCCAGGGCGATGCCGCGCTGCCCCGCGCGGGCGCGGGTCTGGGCAATGGCGGCCTCGGCGCAGTCGTGCAGCGCCACGGGCGCGCGGCCTTCGGCGTGCTGGCGCTGCTCCAGCTTGGACAGCTCCAGCAGCCGGTCGATGATGCGCTGCAGGCGCTCGCTCTGCTGCACCACCTGGGTCGCAAACTCGGCGCGGTCGGCGGCGGGCAGCTCGTCCTGCAGCAGTTCGCCCGCGCCCCGGATGGCGGCCACGGGGCTTTTGAGTTCGTGCGTGAGTGCGCGCACATAGCCCTCGATGTAATCACGCCCCTCCAGCCGCGCGCGCATGCGGTCCATGGCGCGGGCCAGGTCGCCCAGCTCGCCGGGCACCTCGGGCACGGCCAGGGCCGTGGGGGGCGGAAGGCTCGGATCGTGGCGCTCGCCATCGGCAGGGCCCTGCACGCTCAGGGCGTAGTCGCGCAGGCGGCGCACGTTCCACACCATCCACAGCGTCACCGCCACGCCCACAGCGGCCGACAGCGCCAGCAGCAACAGCCCGCCCATGAACACCTTGCGCTCGGCCCGGTCGATGAAGCGCTGCACCGTGCGCGTGGGCTTGGCCACGGTCAGCACGCCTGCGATCTGGCTGTTCACATAGATGGGCGCGGCCACATGCATCACGCCGCTGGTGTCGTCGTCCTCCACGTCGCGCGTAGAGCGCGCGCCGTACTCGCCGCGCAGCGTGCGCGCCACATCGCGCCATTGCGAATAATCGGCACCGATGGCACGGTTTTCCGAGTCGAACAGCACGCGCCCCGTGGTGTCGGTCACGTAGATGCGGTAGTCGAGCGACTGCTTGGAAAAGCCCCAGATCGCCGCATCGATGGGCCGCGTGGCGTAGCGCCGCACATGCTGGGCAAACGGGCTGGTGCTGCTGTTGTGGGCCTCCGCCGCCAGCCGCCCGGCGGCCAGGTCTTCACTGGCCAGCTCGGCCAGGATGTTGGCCGTGTCCACCATCATGTCCTCCATCACCTCCCGCACGCTGGGCTTGATCTCGGCCATGAACACGCGCAGCACAAAGAACGCAGCGATGCCGTTGATGAGGAAGAAGGCGAACAGCAGGCGGATGCCGAGGCGCATGGTGCGTTACTTCAAAAACAATAGCTGCCAGCGCTTTTCAAAGGGGCGCTGGCAGCTAATTTGGCTTCAGATGTCCAGGCAGTAACCCATGCCCCGGTGCGTGCTGATGTACTCGCGCGCTGGGTCCACTTCGCGCAGCTTGGCGCGCAGGGTCTTGATGTGGGTGTCCACCGTGCGGTCGGTGCTTTCGCTGTCGTCGCCCCAGGCGGCGGCCAGCAGGGCGTCGCGGGAGTGGATGCGGCCTGCGCCGCGCAGCAGGTGGGATAGGAGGCGGTATTCGCGCCGGGTTAGTGGCAGGGCCTGGCCCCGCAGGCTGATGCGCTGGCCCGTCTCGTCGTCGTGGAACAGCGCGGTGGCCGAGGCGGCAGGCGCCGCCGGGTGGCCGTTGCCATTGCCGTTCCCGTGGCCTGCGCGGCGCAGCAGCGCCTTCACGCGGGCGGCCAGTTCGCGGGGGCTGAAGGGTTTGGTCAGGTAGTCGTCGGCGCCCAGCTCCAGGCCCAGCACGCGGTCGATCTCTTCGCCATGGGCGCTGAGCATCAGCACAGGCAGGGCAGCGGTAGTCGGCGCATTGCGCACATCGCGCAGCAGATCCAGCCCGCTGCCATCGGGCAGGCCCACGTCCAGCACCAGCAGGTCAAAACGTGCGCGCTGCAGCTGCTGGCGCGCGTCGTGCACCAGCAGGCTGTGCGTCACTGCCAGGCCGTCGCGCTCCAGCGCATAGGCCACGGTGCGGGCGATGGCGGGGTCGTCTTCGAGCAGCAGCAGGCGGGCAGACATGGGCGGTCAGCGCGCGATCAACACTGGGAAAATCTTGCCCAGCCCGTCCGCCATCACCTCTACCGCCAGCGCAGCCAGGATCAGGCCCATGAGCCGGGTCATCACGTTGATGCCTGTCTTGCCCAGCACGCGCGCAATCGGGTCGGCCAGCGAAAAACAAACTGCCGTGGCCAGCGCGATGACCACGCCGTAGCCCACCAGCGTGGCGGTCTGCCACACGCCCTGGGCTCGGTCGGCATAGATCACCACGGTGGACATGCTGGCCGGGCCGGTGAGCAGCGGGATGGTGAGCGGCACCACGGCAATGCTGCTGCCTGCGGCGGCTTTCTCTGCCCCTTCTTCGTACTCGTTGGTGCTGGGCTTGGCCTCGGCGGGCTGGGCGTTGAGCATGTTCATCGCGCTGATGAGCAGCAGCATGCCGCCACCCACCTGAAAGCTCTGCAGCGAGATGTTGAAGAAGTCCAGGATCTGCAGGCCCAGCAGCGCACAGGCCGCAATCACGCAAAAAACGCTGAAGCTGGCCACCTGGATGGTCCGCCGCCGCTGCGCGTACGAAAAGCCCTGGGTGTAGTGGATGAAGAACGGGACGATGGCCAGCGGGTTCACGATGGCCAGCAAAGTAATGAGGGGTTTCAAGTCCATATCAGTTCTCCATTCTGCTGCGTGCTCATAGCCGTTGAAACTGTCACGGCAAAGGCCAGTGCCCCCGCGCAAGGGCCGCCCCGCCGCGCCGGGGGGCGTTCCCCTCCCGCATCGCGCAGCGAAGCGAGAGAGGGGGAAGGCGCGAAGCGACTCAGGGGGTGCTTCACTACCTGCCTCCGGATACGTCGAGTAGGGACATGGTGGTGTACGGCGAAGCATCCGACATCAGCCACACGATGGCCTCGGCCACCTCTTCGGCCGTGCCGCCGCGTTGCATGGGCACCTGGTGGGACAGGTCGCGCACGCGGTCGGGCAGGCCGCCGCTGGCGTGGATGTCGGTTTCGATGAGGCCGGGGCGCACGGCGTTCACGCGGATGCCTTCGGCCGCCACCTCGCGCGCCAGGCCGATGGTGAAGGTGTCGATGGCGCCCTTGGCCGCTGCGTAGTCCACATACTGGTGGGCCGAGCCCAGCCGGGATGCGGCGCTGGAGACGTTGACGATGCTGCCACCCGCGCCGCCGTGTTTCGTGCTCATGCGGCGCACGGCCTCGCGGGCGCAGACAAAGCTGCCGATCACGTTGACGTCGAACATGCGGCGCAGGCGCGCCACGCTCATTTCGTCCACCCGCTGGGTGGTGTCCACCACGCCCGCGTTGTTCACCAGCGCGGTGATGCGGCCCAGTTGTGCGTCGATGGTGGTGAACATGGCCAGCACCTGGGCCTCGTCGGCCACATCGGCCTGCACGGCCAGGGCGGTGCCGCCTGCGGCGCGGATCTGCTGCACCACCGCATCGGCGGCGGCCTGGTTGCCCTGGTAGTTCACCGCCACCGCCCAGCCCTGGCGCGCGGCCCGCAGCGCGGTGGCAGCGCCAATGCCTCGGCTGGCGCCGGTGATTAAGGCGATCTTGTCCATGAAATCGGGGTCTCCTGCAAGAATGGCGCATTGGAACAGGTTCTCGGGGGATCGGGCAGAGCCCGATGTGCCGGGGGCGCAACGTGTGGACCCCTTTTTTCTTCAAGGAGATAGCAGCATGGGACAGTTTGTGGATATGACTTCCAGCGATGGCCTGGTGTTTCCGGCCTGGGTGGCCCAGCCTGACGCGGCCCCGCGCGGCGCCGTGGTGGTGCTGCAGGAGATTTTTGGCGTCAACTCCCACATCCGCGCCGTGGCCGACCGCTTTGCAGCGCGCGGCTACCTGGCGGTGGCGCCTTCGACCTTCCACCGCGTGCAGCAGAACGTGGAGCTGGGCTACACCGGCGACGACATGCAGGCCGGCATGGGCCTCAAAGCCGCGGTGGAGGCCCTGCCAGCCCCCGGCGTGATGCCCGACATCCAGGCCGCCATCGACTACGCCGCCGCGCAAAGCGGGCGCAAGGTGGGCATCGTGGGCTTTTGCTGGGGTGGGCTGCTCACCTGGCGCGCGGCCTGCACGCTCACCGGCCTGTCGGCCGCCGTGCCTTACTACGGCGGTGGCATGACCAGCCCCGACGAAGCCGCGCGCCAACCCCGCGTGCCCGTGCTGGCCCACTTTGGCGAGCGCGACCACTGGATTCCTGTAGACAGCGTGCAGGCCTTTGCCCGCGCCCAGCCGGGTGCCGAGGTGCACATCTACGCGGCTGACCATGGCTTCAACTGCGACCAGCGCGGCAGCTACGACGAGCCCGCCGCCATGACCGCGCGCGATCGCACCCTGGCGTTCTTCGACAAACACCTGGCCTGAGAAAACCCACAACGCACAAACGGGGGGCTGCCATGGAAAATTTGAAGCTTTTTAGGCCCCTTGCGCCTGTCCACCAAGCACTGATAGCTATGCTTTTGATAGCTATTGGCGCTGCAGCCCACGCCGCCGACTACACCGGCCCCCTGCTCGACGCCCACCTGCACTACAACGAGGAAGCCTGGGACGGCAAAACGGGCCCCCACCCGCCCGCCGATGTGCTGGCGCGCATGAAGGCCAGCGGCGTGCGCGCCATCGTGGCCAATTCGCGGCCCAACACCGGCTCTCTCACCCTGGCGGGCCTGCCGCAGACCCGCGAGGCGGGCGTGACCGTGGTGCCCTTTGTGCGGCTGTACCGCAACCGCGCCGACTACACCGGCTGGTTTGCCGACGAGAGCATCTACACGATGGTGCAGACCGAGCTGGCGCGCGGCACGGCGGCGGGGCCGTACCGGGGCATTGGCGAGTTCCACCTGTACGACAGCGCCAATGCCAACGGCCCCGTGGCCAAAAAGCTCATGGCCCTGGCCGAGCAGCGAGACCTGGTGGTGCTGGCCCATGTGGACGATGTGGCCATCGACCTGCTGATGGCCAATACCCCGTCCAAAGGCCAGAAGGCGCGCCTGATCTGGGCCCACACCGGCATTGGCGGTGCGCCGGTGGAGCGGGTGGATGCGCTCATGGCCCGCTACCCGGGCCTGGTGGGCGAACTCTCGTACCGCCCCGGCCTGGTGTGTGACGACAATCAGCTGTGCCCCGCCTGGCGCGCGCTGCTGCTCAAGTACCCTACGCGTTTCGTGATCGGCTCGGACACCTGGGTCAACCAGCGCTGGCAGCACTACGAAAGCCTGATGCAGGGCTACCGCCAGTGGCTGGGCGGCCTGCCCGCCGATGTGGCGCGCAAGGTGGCGTGGGACAACGCGGCGGGGCTGTTTGGGGTGGCCCGGCCATAGGGCGCTGGAAGGGATGACCCTTCCTTCCTGTTTTTGGGTGACGCCCGTCGATACGGGCGCTGACCCCAGCCAGGGATGCCGAGCAAGGGCCGCCCCGCAGCGAGGGCATCGTCCCCCTTCCCGAAGCGCGCAGCGATTCGAGAGAAGGGGGAAGCGGCGCAGCCGCTCAGGGGGAAGTCACCGAGTTCTGGCCAGATACCGTTTGCGCCAGAACAGCAGCACCAGCGACAGCGCGATGAGCACCATCGACCCCAGCGCCCACCAGAACCCATCGGCCTTGTGGATCAGTGGCAGGAACTCGAAGTTCATGCCAAAAATACCCGCGATCAGGTTCAGCGGCAGGAACACGGCGGTGAGCGCCGTGAGCGTGCGCATGATGTCGTTGGTGCGGTTGCTCTGCACGCTGAAGTGCATCTGTACGGCGGTTTCGGTGCTTTGCTCCAGGCGCCGCACGTGGTGCACCACGCGCTCGATGTGCTCCAGCACATCGCGGCTGCGCACTTTGAGCAGGTCCAGTTCGCGCAGGCCGGCGGGCGTGTCGGGCAGGGCCCAGGTTTCCAGGGCGTCGATCCAGTCCTGCACAGCGGTGCGCTGGTCTTCGCAGATTTCGTCCAGCCCGTGCAGGGCCAGGCGGGCTTCGAGCAGCGAGCCCCAGTTCACGTAGCGCGCGCGGGGCTTGAGCAGCTCGGTCTGCCAGTGGTCGAGCTGGCGCGTGAGTTCGCGGCGCAGGTCCAGGTAGCCGTCCACCATCTGGTTGACCACGCGCAGCATCAAATCGGCCGGGCTGGTGGGCACGCGGGCGCCGGGCACGGGGCTGCTGCGGCCTTCGCTTGGGCTGGCGGGCAGGGCGGCCAGCAGGCGGGCGGCATAGGCGTCGCGCACCGCGCAGTCGGTGGGGTGCACGGTCAGCAACAACTGGTCGAACACGGCAAAACCCACCGGGCTGGTGTCGATGCGGCGCAGCACGGGCGGGCCGCTGCGCTTGAGCGGCGCACTGGCCGGGCCGTCACCCCCGGGGGCCGGGTCGGCGGCTTCGCCCTGCGCAGTGGCCAGGCGGCGGAACACCAGCAGGTCGTACTGCGAGGTGTAGTCGTAGTGCGAGGGCAGCTGGGCGTTGAGCAGGTCGGACACATGCAGGTCCACCAGCTGCAGCCCCACCAGGGCCTGCAGGCTGGCCTGGACCTCGGCCAGCTGCGCCTGGAAGGCCGGGCGTGCGCAGGCAATCCAGACAAAACCCTGGGCGGGCATCTGCGTGGGCAGCGCGGCCAGCTCCTGCACGCCGCCGCTGTGGATGTGAAAGATTCGCATGAACAACCGGGCCCCGGGTTTGTGCTCAAAAATGGCGTCTGCGCGCGCTGGGTAAGCGCTGGCAGCTATTATTTTTGAAGTTTCCGGGCGACGTCGCGGGCAAAGTAGGTCAGCACGCCATCGGCGCCTGCGCGCTTGAAGGCCAGCAGGCTTTCCATCATCACGGCATCGTGGTCCAGCCAGCCGTTGGCCGCAGCGGCCTTGATCATGGCGTACTCGCCACTCACCTGGTAGGCGAAGGTGGGCACCTTGAACTCGTCTTTGACGCGGCGCACGATGTCCAGGTAGGGCATGCCGGGCTTCACCATCACCATGTCGGCGCCTTCGGCGATGTCGATGGCCACTTCGCGCAGGGCCTCGTCGCTGTTGCCGGGATCCATCTGGTAGACGTTCTTGTCGGCCTTGCCTAAAGCGCCGCGCGTGCCCACCGCGTCGCGGAAGGGTCCGTAGAAGGCGCTGGCGTATTTGGCGCTGTAGGCCATGATGCGGGTGTGGATGTGGCCCTGTACCTCCAGCGCCTCGCGGATGGCGCCGATGCGACCGTCCATCATGTCGCTGGGTGCGACGATGTCCACGCCCGCCTCGGCATGCGTGAGCGCCTGGCCGGTGAGGATCTCCACCGTCTCGTCATTGATGATGTAGCCGGTCTCGTCCAGCACGCCGTCCTGGCCGTGGCTGGTGTAGGGGTCCAGCGCCACGTCGGTCATCACGCCCAGGTCGGGAAATTCCTTCTTCAGTGCCCGCACCACGCGCGGGATCAGGCCGTCGGGGTTCAGGGCTTCCTTGCCGTCCGGCGTCTTGAGCGACGGGTCAATCGCCGGGAACAGCGCCAGCACAGGGATGCCCAGCTTCACACAGTCTTCGGCCACGGGCAGCAGCAAGTCCAGGCTCAGGCGGTCCACGCCGGGCATGGAGGTCACGGCCTCGCTGCGGTTCGTGCCCTCGTGCACGAACACGGGGTAGATCAGGTCGTCGGCGGTGACCACGTTCTCGCGCACCAGGCGGCGGGTGAAGGCATCGCGGCGCAGGCGGCGGGGGCGGTTCTGGGGGAAGGGGGCGGGGCTTTGGAGGTGCATCACTGGATTATGAAGCCCCCCTGTGGCGCCTGTCGGCGCCTTCCCCCGAGGGGGACGCACCCCCTGGACCGGCACAGCCGGATCCACGGGTGCGCTGGCAGCGCTGTGCCAAATGCGTGCCAGTTGCACTGCTTCATGCGGCCGCGCCAGCGTCGGGATATGCCGCTTGTAACAGCCTGTGCCCGGTGCTAAATTGGCGCCGGGCGGCTTGCTGCCCCCCGCTTTCCTCCCTGAGCGGGGCCTCGGATTGCAGCAATGCAAAACAGGCTTTCCTGGCCCGGCGGACAGCCGGGCTTTTTTTCGCCCGCACTGAACGCAGGTCCTGAGCGGGTGCCCGCCCACGTAAACTGCGCCCATGCTCTGGGTCAAAGCCTTTCACATCGTTTTCGTGGCCAGCTGGTTTGCAGGCCTTTTCTATTTGCCACGCATCTTCGTGAACCTGCAGATGGTGGCCCCGGGCTCGGTGGCTGAGCGCGAACGGCTGCTTCTGATGGCGCGCAAGCTGCTGCGCTTCACCACCTTGCTGGCGGTGCCTGCGCTGGCCCTGGGGGTGTGGCTCTGGATGGGCTACGGCATCGGCCGGGGCCCTGGCAATGGCTGGATGCACGCCAAGCTGGCCGTGGTGCTGCTGGTGATCGGCTACCACCACGCCTGCGCCGTGCTGCTGCGCAAGCTGGCCGATGGCACCTGCCGAAGGAGCCATGTGTGGTTCCGCTGGTTCAACGAGGCGCCCGTCCTGCTGCTGCTGGTGGCGGTGATCCTGGTGGTGGTCAAGCCGTTTTGATGGTGCAGGGCGGACGCTGGTGCACAAGACTTCTGCCTGGCCCCTGGCGCTGATCTACACGGCGCTCATTGTTTTTGCGAGCCTGTTCCCGTTTGACGGCTGGCGCGCGCAGGGCATCGACCCGCTGGTGTTCCTGCTGGCCCGCCTGCCCCCGCCGTACTGGACGGGGTTTGATGTGGTCACCAACGCCGCGGGTTATGCGCCGCTGGGCTTTTTGCTGGTGCTGGGCCTGCTGCGCTCGGGCTGGCGGCGTGTGCTGGCGGCCGTGGCGCTGGCCACGGTGGCGGGCACGCTGCTGTCGCTGTCGCTGGAGTTTCTGCAGATCTACCTGCCCCGGCGGGTGCCGTCGAACCTGGACCTGCTGCTCAACATGGGCGGCACCCTGGCGGGCGCCCTGAGCGCCGCCCTGCTGGAGCGCCTGGGCGCGCTCGACCGCTGGAGCGACTTTCGCTCGCGCTGGTTTGTCTCGGACGCTTCGGGCGGCATGGTGCTGCTGGCGCTGTGGCCGATGGCGCTGCTGTTCCCGGCGGCTGTGCCCTTTGGCCTGGGCCAGGTGCTGGAGCGGCTGGAGGCGGCGCTCATCGAGCTGCTGGCCGACACGCCATTTCTGGACTGGCTGCCCCTGCGCGAGGCGGCGCTCGACCCGCTCTCGCCCAGTGGCGAGCTGCTGTGCGTGACGCTGGGCCTGCTCATCCCCTGCCTGCTGGGCTACTGCGTGATCCGCCAGATGGGGCGGCGCGCATTGTTTGCGCTGGGGGTGGTGGCGGTGGGGGTGGTCCTCACGGCGCTGTCGGCCGCGTTGAGCTGGGGCCCGGTGCACGCCTGGGAATGGATGAGCCTGCCCGTGCGCGTGGGGGTGTGGGGTGCGCTGGCACTGGCCCTGCTGATGCTGGCCCTGCCGCGCCGGGCCTGCGCCGCCATGCTGCTGCTGGCGCTGGCCTGGCACCTGGCGCTGCTCAACCAGGCGCCCACCAGTGCGTATTTCGCCCAGACGCTGCAGATCTGGGAGCAGGGGCGCTTCATCCGCTTTTATGGCCTGGGACAGTGGCTGGGCTGGCTGTGGCCTTATGCCACGCTGCTGTATGTGCTGCTGCGCGTGTCCCGGCGGGATGCGCAAACCTAAAATGCCGGGATGAGCGAACCATCCACCGCACCGGCCGCAGCGCCCGGCTACTACCAGCGCCACATCTTCTTTTGCCTGAACGACCGCACCAACGGCGAAGACAGCTGTGCCCACCACAACGCCCAGGCGGGGTTTGACCGCTGCAAGGCCCAGGTCAAGGCGGCCGGGCTGTCGGGCGCCGGCAAGGTGCGCGTGAACAAGGCAGGCTGCCTGGACCGCTGCGCGGGCGGCCCCGTGGCCGTGGTCTACCCCGAGGGCACCTGGTACACCTATGTGGACGCAGCCGACATCGACGAAATCGTCGAATCGCACCTCAAGAACGGCCAGGTGGTGGAACGCCTGGTCACGCCAGCGGAACTTGGTCGCTGATACGGGCTCCATCCCGCTTCGGGTTTTGAATGATTTTGGCTGCTTCCGCCTGATGGATAAGCGTTTGCAGCTATCAATAGAGTAGCGATTCCGTGAATGCCCATACCGAACGCCTGACCCTGACCGGCCCTGCAGGCGCCATCGAGGCCGTGCGCGACAGCGCCGCGCTGGCCGAGGGTGCCAGCCCCCGAGGCGTGGCCATCATTGCCCACCCGCACCCGCTGTTTGGCGGCACCATGGACAACAAGGTGGTGCAGACCCTGGCGCGCGCCTTGGTGCAATGCGGCTGGACGGCCGTGCGCTTCAATTTCCGGGGGGTGGGCGGCACAGCGGGTGTGCATGACGACGGCCGGGGCGAGTTGCAAGACCTGCTCGCCGTGGTGGAGCAGGTGGCGCCTGCGGCCGAGGGCCAGCGCATTGCGCTGGCGGGTTTTTCGTTTGGCGCCTTTGTCACCAGCCACGCGCTGGCGGCGCTCTGGCCGACGGGCCGCGTGGACAAAACCGTGCTGGTCGGCACCGCAGCCAGCCGATTCACCGTGGCCCCGGTGCCACCTGACGCCCACCTGAGCACTCTGGTCGTGCACGGCGAGGCGGACGACACCGTGCCACTGGCGTCCGTCATGGACTGGGCACGGCCCCAGATACTGCCTGTCACAGTGATCCCGGCGGGGGGGCATTTCTTTCACGGACAATTGCCGCTCTTGAAGAATCTGGTGGTGCGCCACCTGCAATCGGGCGCCTGAGGGGGCGGCCCGGGCTCTCCGGGCCTTCATCCCCTCTCTGCGCATTTTTCTTTTCCTCTTTTTCTGAGCCTCTCCAGCCCCCTATTGCCCCATGAAACGAATCCTGTCTGCGTTGCGATCCCTGGCCGTCTTTGCTGCGGTGGCCCCTGCTGCCTTTGGCGCCTTGGCCCAGGCACCCCAGCCCCCCGAAATCGCCGCGCGCACCTACATGCTGGTGGATGTCACCGCCAACCAGGTGCTGGCCGCCAAGGACATCGACGCACCGGTGGAGCAGGCCTCGCTCACCAAGCTCATGACGGGCTACCTGGTGTTTGACGCGCTGCGCGCCAAGAAGATCGCGCTGGACCAGAAGCTGCCCGTGAGCGTGCGCGCCTGGAAGATGCCCGGCTCGCGCATGTTCATCGACCCCAAGATGCAGGTGCCGGTCGAAGACCTCATCAAGGGCATGATCGTGCAGTCCGGCAACGACGCCACCATGGCCCTGGCCGAAGGCGTGGGCGGCACGGCCGAGAACTTCGTCAAGCTCATGAACGATCAGGCCATGGCCCTGGGCATGAACGGCACGAGCTACAAAAACCCCGAAGGCCTGACCGAGCCCGGCCACACCACCACGGCGCGCGACCTCTCCGTGCTGGCCATGCGCCTGATGAAGGACTTCCCGGAGTACATGCACTATTACTCCACCAAGCAGTACAGCTACCCGGGCACCCCGGCATCAAACGGCAGCAACCGCAATTCGCTGCTGTTCCGCGACCCGACCGTGGACGGCCTCAAGACCGGCCACACCGCCGCCGCGGGCTACTGCCTGGTGGCCACGTCCAAGCGTGAATTCCCCGGCGTGGGCCAGCGCCGCCTGCTGTCCATCGTGCTCGGTGCCGCAAGCGAAAACGCGCGCGCGAACGAAAGCCAGAAGCTGCTGAACTGGGGCTACACCGCGTTCGAGGCGGTCAAGCTGTTCGACGCAGGCAAGCCCGTGGCCACGCCCGCCGTCTGGAAGGGCAAGGACAGCGTGTTGAAAATCGGCCGCGAAGAAGCCATCGTTGTGGCCGTGCCTGCGGGCAGCGCCGGCAAGGTCACGACCCAGATTGCCCGCCCCGATCCGCTGGTGGCGCCTTACACCAAGGGCCAGCCTATCGGCACCCTGAAGGTGATGCTGGGCGAGCAGTCCGTCGGCGAGGTGCCTTTGGTGGCGCTGGAGGCGGTGGAGCAGGCGGGTATTCTGGGTCGCGCCTGGGATGCGATCCGTCTTTGGATTAAGTAGAGGGCAACCCCCTGAGGCGCTGTCGCGCCTTCACCCCTTCTCTCGAATCGCTGCGCGATTCGGGAAGGGGGGCGCAGCCGGTGCTGCGGGGCGGCCCTTGCACGGCTGCCGCCCGTGGGTAGCGCGCTTTCGACGGTTGTGGGTGGCGATGCTTTGCGCCGCAGTCCGGCTGGGCAGAAAGAGAACGCTTGCTGCGTCCATGGGGAGAAGCCTCGTACCGCTTGCCCGTTCTGGGGCTTGCTGCTACATTAGAAGGCTTTTCGGAATTTCCGAAGGGTTTCACGTTTTCGTTTTTTACGTTTAGGGACGTATTTCATGCCAACCATCAATCAACTGGTCCGTCAGGGGCGCGAGGTCGAAAAGACCAAGTCCAAGAGCCCTGCGATGGAAAACTCTCCACAGCGCCGCGGCGTGTGCACCCGTGTGTACACCACGACGCCTAAGAAGCCTAACTCCGCTCTGCGTAAGGTTGCCAAGGTGCGCCTGACCAACGGTTTTGAGGTGATCTCCTATATCGGCGGTGAAGGCCACAACCTGCAGGAACACAGCGTGGTGCTGGTTCGCGGCGGTCGTGTGAAGGACTTGCCCGGTGTGCGTTACCACATCGTGCGTGGTTCGCTCGACTTGCAAGGCGTGAAAGACCGCAAGCAAGCGCGCTCCAAGTACGGCGCCAAGAAGCCCAAGGCCAAGTAAGCCCTGCGCTTTTTTGCAAAGAATTTTCGGTGCTGTTTCCCGCGTGGCGCGGTGATCCAGCGTAGTGACCCCAAACGCAGATAGTCTGCGCGGGTCGAGTAAGTGGGAGTCCTGAATTGGCTCTCGCGGTGCCGGAAACGGTGCCAACTGAAGCAAAGATAGAGGTAAAAAATGCCACGTCGTCGCGAAGTCCCCAAACGTGAAATCCTGCCGGATCCCAAGTTCGGCAATGTAGAGCTGTCCAAATTCATGAATGTGATCATGGAAGGCGGCAAGAAGGCAGTTGCAGAGCGCATCATTTACGGCGCCCTGGAACTGATCGAGAAGAAGCACCCCGATAAGGACCCTCTGGAAGCCTTCACCGTTGCCATCAACAACGTGAAGCCCATGGTGGAAGTGAAGTCCCGCCGCGTGGGCGGTGCCAACTACCAGGTGCCAGTGGAAGTGCGCCCTGTCCGTCGCCTGGCTCTGTCCATGCGCTGGATCAAGGAAGCCGCCCGCAAGCGCGGTGAAAAGTCGATGGCCCAACGTCTGGCCAACGAACTGCTGGAAGCCACCGAAGGCCGTGGCGGCGCCATGAAGAAGCGTGACGAAGTTCACCGCATGGCCGAAGCCAACAAGGCATTCAGCCACTTCCGCTTCTAAAACGCGGATTTGTCCTGATATAGGCCAAGGCTGCAGGTGTTTTGCCTGCAGCCTTGTGTCGATTCAGGCAGTCACAAAATTGACGGGCATGCTTGCCAGTATGGCTGCCCGACACCCTCCCCAATACGACCCATCAAGGATCCACCATGGCTCGCAAGACTCCCATCGAGCGCTACCGCAATATCGGTATCTCGGCCCACATTGACGCTGGCAAGACCACGACCACCGAACGCATTCTGTTCTACACGGGCGTGAGCCACAAGATTGGTGAAGTGCACGACGGCGCTGCCACCATGGACTGGATGGAACAAGAGCAAGAGCGCGGCATCACGATCACCTCGGCTGCCACGACCTGCTTCTGGAAGGGCATGGACAACTCGTACGACGAGCACCGCTTCAACATCATCGACACCCCCGGCCACGTGGACTTCACGATCGAAGTGGAGCGTTCCATGCGCGTGCTGGACGGCGCCTGCATGGTGTACTGTGCCGTGGGCGGCGTGCAGCCTCAGTCGGAAACCGTGTGGCGCCAAGCCAACAAGTACAAGGTGCCTCGTCTGGCCTTTGTGAACAAGATGGACCGCACCGGTGCCAACTTCTTCAAGGTCTACGACCAGATGAAGCTGCGCCTGAAGGCCAACCCCGTGCCCGTCGTGATCCCGATCGGTGCCGAAGACAAGTTCACCGGCGTGGTGGACCTGCTCAAGATGAAGGCCATCATCTGGGACGAAGCCTCGCAAGGCATGAAGTTCAGCTACGAAGACATCCCGGCCGACCTGGTGGAGTCCGCCAAGGAATGGCGCGAGAAGATGGTGGAAGCCGCTGCCGAAGCGTCTGAAGACCTGATGAACAAGTACCTCGAAGAAGGTGACTTGAGCGAAGCCGAGATCAAGCTGGGCCTGCGTACACGAACCATCGCCACGGAAATCCACCCGATGCTGTGCGGTACCGCGTTCAAGAACAAGGGTGTGCAGCGCATGCTGGACGCCGTGATCGACTACCTGCCTGCACCAACGGACATTCCTGATGTGACCGGCACGGACGACGACGAGCAGCCTGTTTCCCGCAAGGCCGACGACGCAGAGAAGTTCTCTGCGCTGGCGTTCAAGCTGATGACGGACCCGTTCGTGGGCCAGCTGACCTTCGTGCGCGTGTACTCCGGCGTGCTGACCAAGGGCGACACGGTCTACAACCCCATCAAGGGCAAGAAAGAGCGTATCGGCCGTATCGTGCAGATGCATGCCAACGAGCGCCAGGAAGTCGAAGAAATTCGCGCCGGTGACATCGCTGCTTGCGTGGGCCTGAAGGAAGTGACCACGGGCGAAACCCTGTGCGACGTGAACTCGCAGATCATTCTCGAGCGCATGATTTTCCCTGAGCCCGTGATCTCGCAGGCTGTGGAACCCAAGACCAAGGCCGACCAGGAAAAGATGGGCATCGCGCTGCAGCGTCTGGCTGCTGAAGATCCATCCTTCCGCGTGAAGACCGACGAAGAATCCGGCCAGACCATCATCTCCGGCATGGGCGAGCTCCACCTGGAAATCATCGTGGACCGCATGAAGCGTGAATTCGGTGTGGAAGCCAACGTGGGCAAGCCCCAAGTGGCCTACCGCGAAACCATCCGCAAGACGGTGGAAGAAGCCGAAGGCAAGTTTGTGCGCCAGTCCGGTGGTAAGGGCCAGTACGGCCACGTCGTGCTCAAGATCGAGCCGAATGAAGCCGGCAAGGGCATCGAATTCGTCGACGCGATCAAGGGCGGTGTGGTTCCTCGCGAATTCATCCCAGCCGTGGAAAAGGGTATCAACGAAGCCGTCACGCAAGGCGTGCTGGCCGGCTACCCCGTGGTGGACGTCAAGGTCACGCTGCACTTCGGTTCGTACCACGATGTGGACTCGAACGAACTGGCGTTCAAGATGGCTGCCATCTTCGGCTTCAAGGAAGGTTGCAAGAAGGCCGGTCCGGTCATCCTGGAACCCATGATGGCCGTGGAAGTGGAAACGCCTGAAGACTACGCCGGCAACGTGATGGGCGACCTGTCCAGCCGTCGCGGCATGGTGCAGGGCATGGATGACATCCCAGGCGGTGGCAAGGCCATCCGCGCTGAAGTGCCGCTGTCGGAAATGTTCGGCTACTCCACGACCCTGCGTTCCGCAACGCAAGGCCGCGCTACGTACTCGATGGAATTCAAGCACTACAGCGAAGCACCTCGCAACGTGTCTGAAGCCATCATGGCCGCTCGCGCAAAATAATGCTCTAAATAGCTGCTAACGCCTGTCCAATAAGCGCTAGCAGCTATTAATTGAATAGCAAATTTTTTGCAATCTGCGACCCGGTGCCGTCCCGTTGCTCTGTGCAGGACGAACCAGCAATCGGGTGCAGACGTTAAACCCCAACACAGGCATCGCTCTTTGGAGAATTGAAAATGGCAAAAGGTAAATTCGAACGGACCAAGCCCCACGTCAACGTGGGCACGATCGGCCACGTGGACCACGGCAAGACGACCCTGACGGCAGCCATCGCTACCGTGCTGTCTGCCAAGTTCGGCGGCGAAGCCAAGGCTTACGACCAGATCGACGCAGCGCCCGAAGAAAAGGCCCGCGGTATCACCATCAACACCGCCCACGTGGAATACGAAACGGCCAACCGCCACTACGCCCACGTGGACTGCCCCGGCCACGCCGACTATGTGAAGAACATGATCACCGGCGCTGCCCAGATGGACGGCGCTATTCTGGTGTGCTCCGCCGCTGACGGCCCCATGCCCCAGACGCGTGAGCACATCCTGCTGGCCCGCCAAGTGGGCGTGCCTTACATCATCGTGTTCCTGAACAAGTGCGACATGGTGGACGACGAAGAACTGCTCGAACTCGTCGAAATGGAAGTGCGCGAACTCCTGGACAAGTACGACTTCCCAGGCGACGACACCCCCATCATCCGTGGCTCCGCCAAGCTCGCCCTGGAAGGCGACAAGGGCAAGCTGGGTGAAGAAGCCATCATGAAGCTGGCCGAAGCCCTGGACACCTACATCCCCACTCCTGAGCGCGCTGTGGACGGTGCCTTCCTGATGCCCGTGGAAGACGTGTTCTCCATCTCCGGCCGTGGCACCGTGGTGACCGGTCGCGTGGAACGCGGCATCATCAAGGTCGGCGAAGAAATCGAAATCGTCGGTATCCGCGACACGCAAAAGACCATCTGCACCGGCGTGGAAATGTTCCGCAAGCTGCTGGACCAAGGCCAAGCTGGCGACAACGTCGGCCTGCTGCTGCGCGGTACCAAGCGCGAAGACGTGGAACGCGGCCAAGTGCTGTGCAAGCCCGGCTCGATCAAGCCCCACACCCACTTCACGGCTGAGGTGTACGTTCTGAGCAAGGACGAAGGTGGCCGTCATACGCCTTTCTTCAACAACTACCGTCCTCAGTTCTACTTCCGCACGACCGACGTGACTGGCGCCATCGAGCTGCCAGCCGACAAGGAAATGGTCATGCCTGGTGACAACGTGTCGATCACTGTGAAGCTGATCAACCCCATCGCCATGGAAGAAGGTCTGCGTTTCGCTATTCGCGAAGGTGGCCGTACGGTCGGCGCTGGCGTCGTGGCCAAGATCATTGCTTAATTCATAAGCAGAACAAGGAACTTGCCATGTCCAAGCAAAAAATCCGCATCCGCCTGAAGGCGTTTGACTACAAGCTGATCGACCAGTCCGCTGCCGAGATCGTTGACACCGCCAAGCGCACCGGCGCCATCGTCAAGGGCCCCGTGCCCCTGCCCACGCGCATGAAGCGTTTCGACATCCTGCGTTCGCCCCACGTCAACAAGACGTCGCGCGACCAGCTGGAAATCCGTACGCACCAGCGTCTGATGGACATCGTGGACCCCACCGACAAGACGGTGGACGCCCTGATGAAGCTCGACCTGCCCGCTGGCGTGGACGTCGAAATCAAGCTGCAGTAATCCCGGAAGGCTGGCCCGCAAGGGCCGGTCCGATGGTTTGTAACGCGGACTTGCTTGAAAAAGCAGTCCGCGTTATACTTTAGGGCTTCGCCTTTCTCGCGCCTGCAAAGTCGCGGGGTCTGGGTGGAGTTTTATTAACCTTCTTTCGCACGCTGGCGCGCAAGTGCTGAGCAAAAACGCTGAGGCCAATTGAAGTCGCAGCGGTGAAAGTTTTGGAGAAAACCAATGAGTCTGAGCAACTCCCTCGGGTTGCTGGGTCGCAAAGTGGGCATGATGCGTCTGTTCACCGATGATGGGGACGCAGTGCCTGTCACGGTGGTGGATGTGTCCAACAACCGCGTTACCCAGATCAAAACCCAAGAGAACGATGGCTACGTGGCCCTGCAGGTCACGTTCGGTTCGCGCAAAGCATCGCGCGTGACCAAGCCAGAAGCCGGCCACCTTGCCAAGGCAGGTGTGGAAGCCGGTGAAATCATCCAGGAATTCCGCGTGACCGCAGAAACCGCCGGCAAGTACGCCGCTGGTGCTGCAGTGCCTGTGGCTGATGTTTTTGCTGTCGGCCAGAAGGTGGACGTGCAAGGCACCTCCATCGGTAAGGGCTACGCCGGTACCATCAAGCGCCACAACATGGCCTCGCAGCGCGCGTCGCACGGTAACAGCCGTTCGCACAACGTGCCAGGCTCTATCGGTATGGCACAAGACCCCGGTCGCGTGTTCCCCGGCAAGCGCATGACGGGCCACCTCGGCGACGTCACCAAGACCACGCAAAACCTCGATGTCATCCGCATCGACGAAGCGCGTCAACTGCTCTTGATCAAGGGCGCTATTCCGGGCTCCAAGGGTGGGTTCGTGACGGTGCGTCCCGCCATCAAGGCCAAAGCCTCCAAAGGAGCGAACTAATGCAGCTCGAACTCCTGAACGACCAAGGCCAGAGCGCATCCAAGCTGGACGTGCCTGAGACCGTGTTCGGTCGTGAATACAACGAAGATCTGGTGCACCAGATCGTGGTGGCCTACCAGGCCAACGCCCGCCAAGGCACTCGCGCCCAGAAGGACCGCGAACAAGTCCGTCACTCGACCAAGAAGCCTTTCAAGCAAAAGGGTACGGGTAACGCACGTGCTGGTATGACTTCCTCGCCCCTGTGGCGCGGGGGCGGTCGCATCTTCCCGAATCTGCCTGATGAAAACTTCAGCCAGAAGATCAACAAGAAGATGTACCGCGCTGGCATGTCTGCCATCTTGTCGCAGCTGGCCCGTGAAGGCCGCCTGGCTGTGGTGGATTCGCTCAAGCTCGAATCGCCCAAGACCAAGGTTCTGGCTGACAAGTTCAAGGCCATGAATCTGCAATCGGTGATGGTGATTGCCGATGAAGTGGACGAAAACCTGTACCTGGCTTCGCGCAATCTGGTGAACGTGCTCGTCGTCGAGCCCCGTTATGCCGATCCCGTGTCGCTGGTCCGTTTCAAGAAAGTGCTCGTCACCAAGGGTGCAATCGACAAACTCAAGGAGATGTTCGCATGAGCAAGCTCAAGTTTGACGAAGGTCGTCTGATGCAAGTGCTGGTCGCTCCCATCGTGTCCGAAAAGGCCACCATGGTTGCTGAAAAGTCCAATGCTGTGACGTTCAAGGTGCTGCAGAACGCTACCAAGCCAGAAATCAAGGCCGCTGTGGAATTGATGTTCAAGGTTGAGGTCAAGGGCGTTTCCGTGGTGAACACCAAAGGCAAGACCAAGCGCTTCGGCAAGACCGTGGGCCGCCGCGACAACGTTCGCAAGGCATACGTCACGCTGCAGCCAGGTCAAGAGCTGAACCTGTCCGGGGAGGCTGCTTAATCATGGCCGTTATCAAGATGAAACCCACTTCGCCCGGCCAACGTGCCGTGGTGAAGGTCACGCGTGACCACCTGTACAAGGGTGAAGCGTTTGCACCCCTGCTGGAGCCTCAGTTCCAGAAGGCTGGCCGCAACAACAACGGTCACATCACCACCCGCCACAAGGGCGGTGGCCACAAGCACCACTACCGTGTGGTGGACTTCAAGCGCAACAAGGACGGCATTCCCGCCAAGGTTGAGCGCATTGAGTACGACCCGAACCGTACGGCCCACATCGCTCTGGTGTGCTATGCCGACGGCGAGCGCCGTTACATCATCGCTCCCCGCAACCTGGAAGTGGGCGCAACCCTGCTGTCCGGTTCGGAAGCCCCGATCCGCGCTGGCAACACGCTGCCTATCCGCAACATCCCCGTGGGTTCGACCATCCACTGCATCGAGCTGAAGCCCGGTGCTGGTGCACAGATCGCCCGCTCGGCTGGTGCTTCGGCAACGCTGCTGGCCCGTGAAGGCACCTACGCCCAAGTGCGTATGCGCTCGGGCGAAGTGCGCAAGATCCACATCGAATGCCGCGCCACCATTGGCGAAGTGGCCAACGAAGAACACAGCCTGCGCCAACTGGGCAAGGCCGGTGTGAAGCGCTGGATGGGTATTCGTCCTACGGTTCGCGGCGTGGCCATGAACCCGGTGGATCACCCTCACGGTGGTGGCGAAGGCCGCACCGGCGAAGGCCGCCATGCAGTCGATCCTTGGGGCAATCTGACCAAGGGTTATCGCACCCGTAACAACAAGCGCACACAGATCATGATCGTGTCGCGTCGCAAGAAGTAAGGGGTAACAGATGACTCGCTCTCTCAAAAAGGGTCCATTTGTTGACCATCACTTGCTGGCCAAGGTCGAAAAGGCCGTTGCCACCAAGGACAAGAAACCAGTCAAGACCTGGTCGCGTCGCTCCATGGTTCTGCCCGAGTTCATCGGTCTGACCATCGCCGTGCACAACGGCAAGCAACACGTGCCGGTCTATGTCACCGACCAGATGGTGGGCCACAAGCTGGGCGAATTCGCCCTGACGCGCACCTTCAAGGGTCACCCCGCTGACAAAAAAGCGAAGAAGTAAGGAACGACCATGTCTGAAACACGTGCAGTCCTCCGGGGCGTCCGTCTGTCGGTCGATAAGGGCCGTCTGGTCGCCGATCTGATCCGCGGTAAGAAGGTCGATCAGGCTCTGAACATCCTGACGTTCACGCAGAAAAAAGCTGCTGGCATCGTCAAGAAGGTTCTGGAGTCGGCCATCGCCAACGCCGAACACAACGATGGCGCTGACATCGACGAACTGAAGGTCAAGACCATCTACGTCGAACAAGGCACCACGCTCAAGCGCTTCACCGCGCGCGCCAAAGGCCGCGGCAACCGCATCAGCAAGCCCACGTGCCATGTGTACGTGACGGTTGGCAACTAAAGGCTCGGGAAGACTATGGGACAGAAAATCCATCCTACCGGCTTCCGCCTTGCGGTCAGCCGCAACTGGTCCAGCCGTTGGTACGCCAGCAACCGCGATTTCGCGGGCATGCTGGCCGAAGACATCAAGGTGCGTGAGTACCTGAAGGCCAAGCTCAAGAACGCGGCCGTGTCGCGCATCCTGATCGAGCGCCCCGCCAAGAACGCCCGTATCACCATTTACTCGGCCCGTCCTGGTGTGGTGATCGGCAAGAAGGGCGAAGACATCGAGAACCTGAAGAAGGAACTCGCGTCGCGCCTGGGCGTGCCTGTCGCAGTGAATATCGAAGAAGTGCGCAAGCCCGAAATCGATGCCAAGCTGATCGCCGACAGCATCACGCAGCAGCTCGAAAAGCGCATCATGTTCCGTCGCGCCATGAAGCGCGCCATGCAGAACGCCATGCGTCTGGGTGCCCAGGGCATCAAGATCATGTCGTCTGGCCGTCTGAACGGTATCGAAATCGCTCGCTGCGAGTGGTACCGTGAAGGCCGCGTGCCACTTCACACGCTGCGTGCTGACATCGACTACGGCACCTCTGAAGCCAAGACCACCTACGGTGTGATCGGCGTCAAGGTCTGGGTCTACAAGGGTGACACGCTGGGCCGCAATGACCTGCCCGCCGTGGAAACTCCTCGTCCAGACGAAGAGCGCCGCCCACGTGGCCCACGCCGTGATGGCCGCCCAGGTGGCGATCGTCCAGGCGCAGGCCGTGGCCCACGCCGCCCAGTGGGTGCGAACTCCGCACCTGCCGATGGCAGCGATAAGCCCGCCGAAGCCGGTGGCGCTGACAACACCGCCGTTAAGCGCGTACGCAAAGTCGCCGCGCCCGCTACAGCAGCGGACGGTAAAGGAGAATAACTATGCTGCAACCTGCTCGCCGTAAGTACCGCAAAGAGCAAAAAGGCCGTAACACCGGCGTCGCAACGCGGGGTGCCTCCGTTGCGTTCGGTGACTTCGGTCTGAAGTGCACGGACCGTGGCCGTCTGACTGCCCGTCAGATCGAAGCCGCACGCCGTGCGATCTCGCGCCACGTGAAGCGTGGCGGCCGTATCTGGATCCGCGTGTTCCCGGACAAGCCAATCTCTACCAAGCCCGCAGAAGTGCGTATGGGTAACGGTAAGGGCAACCCCGAGTACTACGTGGCCGAAATCCAGCCCGGCAAGATCGTGTTCGAAATCGTCGGCGTGCCCGAAGAACTGGCCCGTGAAGCGTTCCGCCTGGCTGCTGCCAAGCTGCCGCTGCGCACCACGTTCGTCAGCCGCCACCTTGGCGCTTAATTCAGGAGACCATGAAAATGACCAAAGCTACTGAATTGCGCCAAAAAGACGTCGCCGGCATCGAAACCGAAATCAAGGCGCTGCAAAAGGCCCACTTCGGCCTGCGCATGCAAAAGGCTACGCAGCAACTGGGTAACACCAACACGCTGCGCACCACCCGCCGCGATATCGCACGTGCCAAGACCATCCTTGCTGAAAAGCAAGCCGCCAAGTAAGGAGCCCCTATGACGGAAGCTAAAAAATCCCTCAAGCGCACCTTGGTTGGCAAGGTGGTCAGCGACAAGCGTAACAAGACCGTGACCGTGCTGATTGAGCGCCGTGTGAAGCACGAGCTCTACGGCAAGATCGTTGGCAAGTCGAGCAAGTACCACGCGCACGACGAAAACAACGAGTACAAGCTGGGTGACACAATCGAAATCACCGAAAGCCGTCCGCTGTCCAAGACCAAGAACTGGGTCGCGACCCGCTTGGTGCAAAAGGCTGGCCTGCTGTAATAGGCAGCGCTGCATTGGAGACCGGGCAACCCCCGGTCTGCAAGGCCCTTCAAAACGACCCACAATGTGGGTCGTTTTGCTTTGTGGGCGTCCTTTTTTGTCGCCCCTGCAGATTCCCGGGTTCATGCTCTGTCGTGGACCTCTCAACCCTCCCTCCCACCACCTATCCCCAAGGAGATAACAATGATCAAAGTCGGTGACACCCTGCCAGCCAGCACGCTGATGGAATACTCGGAAGTCGAAGGCGAGGGCTGCAGCATTGGCCCGAACCCCGTGCCGGTGGACAAGGCCACGGCGGGCAAGACGATTGCCCTGTTTGCGCTGCCTGGCGCCTTCACCCCCACCTGCTCGGCCAAGCATGTGCCAGGCTATGTCGAAAAGGCTGCCGAGTTCAAGGCAGCCGGTGTGGACGAGATCTGGTGTGTGAGCGTGAACGACGCCTTCGTGATGGGCGCCTGGGCGCGGGACCAGAAGACCGACGGCAAGGTGCGCATGCTGGGCGACGGTGACGCCACCTTCGCCAAGGCCACCGGCCTCACGCTGGACCTGAACGGCAAGGGCCTGGGCCTGCGCAGCAACCGCTACTCGATGCTGGTGCGCGATGGCAAAGTGCTCACGCTCAACGTGGAAGCCCCTGGCAAGTTCGAAGTCAGCGACGCGGGCACGCTGCTCGAGCAAGCCCAGAAGGCCTGAGCTACCTCTCGCTCTCAGCCACGTCCGTGAACCGGATGGCACCGAACAGCCGCTGGAGTTTGTCCTTGCGGGTCGGTGCCAACCACTGGCAAGCCCAGTGGATCTCGCCCTCCAGCCGGGCGCGTTCGCCCACATCCACCCCCGGCAACTGCGCCAGCCGGTGCAGCCGAGCCTTCAGGATGTCGTACTGCTCCCGGCTGTAGTTCGGGCGCTGGTTGACCACCAGGCCCGTGACGGACTGGCGCCGATGGGCAGGCATCAGCCGGGTTTTGTCACTGCGCAGTGCAAAACCCTCGTCCTGCGCAATGGCGCCGACCCAGGCGCGCAGCGCACCAAACTGGCCCTGCAGGTTCTGCGGGCCCGAAAACACCAGGTCATCGGCATAGCGCGTGTAGCGTGCGCCAAAGCGCTGCGCCAGCGCATGCAGCCGCACATCCAACCCCAAAGCGCACAGATTCGCCAGGGCGGGTGAGGTGGGCGCCCCCTGGGGCAGATGGAGCTGCGCCAGGCGGGCCGTGTTGGCCCGGCGCTGCGCAATTCCCAGTGCCGAGGGCAGTGCGCTGTTTTCCCACAGGCGCTCGCGGACGGCGGCAGGCGTGCGGGTGGTGGTCAGGCGCGTGAGCAGCTCGGCTGCCGAGCGGCCATGCCCCAGCGCACGCCAGAGGGCGCGCACGCGTGTGGCGCTGATGTGGGTGAAAAAATCGGCCAGATCAAAACGGATCACCACGGCCTGCCGGGTGTGCACCTGCGCGTGGCTGCCCACGCTGCGGCCGCGTACAAAGCCGTGCGCGGCCTCGTGGGTGGGGATGTGCGCCAGCAGCTTGTCGAGAATGTTGCGCTGCGCGGCTGCCAGGCGCGTTCGTGGTGCTTCTAGCAGGCGCAAGCCGCCGCTGGCTTTGGGCAGCAGGCGATAGCGGTAGTGTGAAACGGGCAAGGCGTGGCCGCCGCCTTGGGGTTCGCGCCAACGGCTGTGCTCGGGCGCCAGCCAGAGCAGATCTTCCAAAGAGATGCCCAGGGCCTGTGCCAGGTCCTGGGCGTTGCCCAGCAAGGGGCACAGGGGTTCTCGGCCCATCCAGGCGGGCGCCATGCCCGCTGTGCCAGGGCGCAGCAGCCAGTGCAAAGGCCTGCCGGTGCGGCGGCTGGCCGCCCAGGTGCGGAAGCTTTGGGCCAGTTGGGCGTCGGTCCATTGGTGCCAGGGGGCTGTAGAGGCACCGGGGTCGTCATCTTCACCATCACCGTCGATGTCCTGGTCCCACAGGCCGATGTCGTCGTCTTCAGCGGCCGGGTCGCCGTCCTCTTGCGACTGCCAGGGCGCGGTGGCATTGCGCACCCCGGCCTTGCGCCACCAGAAACCCCGGCACAGCCAGGTGGCGAGGTCTTCGGGCTCCAGCCGGGCCCATTCGGCTGCGGACACCGTGGACAGGCGGCGCAGTTGCTCAAACAGCGCCTCGGGCAGGGGGTGCGGGTCGGGCGCGGGCGGGGACTGGCCCAGGCAGTGCCCAGCACGGGCCGCCAGCGCGTGCAGGGTGCGGCGATCGGGGCTGTCCGCATCGGCCAGCAGGGCCAATGCCAAGGCCCTGGCCAGGGCGCGGATGGGGGCCGACAGCTTCACGGTGCGGCGCTCAGAAAAAGGTTGGCCTGGCACCAACCAGCGGGTTGGGCGCGAACATGTTGCCACTGCTGGCGGGAGGTTCGCGCGCCGCAATGTGCGCTTTGGAGAACACCGTGGGGCTGCCCCACGGCCCGAACCTGTGCAGGCTCGACATGCTTGGCACCAGGCCGCCTTGATTCTATGTGAACTATCAAAATGATAGCTGTCAGCGCTTATGGGATGCACGCAGGGGCCCCAAAAAGCTCAAGAAATATCGACCTTGAGGTAGTGTGCCCCGGCAATGGGGTTGTGGTAGTAGGGCGGGATCTCTTCAAAGCCCAGGTCGGTGTACAGCGCGCGGGCGGACTCCATGTCGTCCAGGGTGTCGAGCAGCACGCAGGCATAGCCTGCCTGCCGGGCGCGGTCCAGCATGGCCTCGGCGAGTTCGCGCCCCAGGCCAAAACCGCGAAACGCCTTGCGCACAAACAGGCGCTTCATCTCGCTGGCGTTGGGGTAGTCGGCGGCGTCCAGCGGGCGCAGGGCGCAGCAGCCGGCCACGGCACCTTCGACCACGGCCACCAGCAGGGCGCCGCGTGGCTCCGCGTAGTCGCCGGGCAGCTGGGCGAGTTCGGCGTCAAAGCCCTGGAAACACAGGTCTACGCCCAGGGTGCTGGCGTATTCCCGGAAGATGTCGCGCACGGCGTCCAGCTCGGCCGGGGTGCTGGGGGTTCGCAGGGTGATGGAAGGCTTGTCCAAAACGCTAGGGGGCAAAACGATGGAAGCCGCAGTGTAGCGAGGTCGTTCCTGGACCAGGCCGTCAGAACCCTGCCGCCATGGCCAGCGACGAGACCCACCAGGCCAGCCCGGCGCTTCCGGCCAGCACCAACAGCGCCAGGGTGCGGCTCAGGGCGTCATCGCGCGACGGTGCGGCGGGCACGGGCAAGGCCTTGTCGCCGCCCAGCATGGGGCGCACCAGGGTGTGCTTGCGCACCAGCACATAGAACAGCACGGCCAGCACATGCAGGGCGATCAGACCCAGCACGAGGTACTGGCCAATCTCCTTGTGGTAGCCCGTGGCCTGGCCCACCACAGCGCTGGAGACAAAACGCGTGAGCGGGCCCGCGAAGGCGATTTCGTCGTCGCTCAGCAGGCCTGTGCCCACCTGCGCGCCCAGTACGGCCAGCAGCGCAAACACCGACAGCGCACCCAGCGGGCTGTGCCCGGCGCTGTCCTCGGGGTGGGCGTTGCCACGCAGGTAGCGTACCAGCCGGGCGGGCGAATACAGAAAAGCCGAGAAGCGCGACCAGCGCCCGCCGATCAGCCCCCAGACCACCCGGAACACCAGCAGCGCCAGCACGGCGTAGCCCAGGCGAAAGTGCCATTCCATGGCGTTGCCGCCCACCTTGGCGGTGATGACCAACCCCACCACGCAGACGGCCAGGGCCCAGTGGAAGAGGCGGGTGGGAAGGTCCCAGATGCGTACGGTGTGTTGCGTCATGGTGGCGAAGGCAGGGGAGGAGAGGAGGGGATGGGCGCATTGTGAGGGACGCTGCGCCCGGCTGGAAGGGCCCCGGCCATGCGAAAACGCGCCCGAAGCGGCATACTGCCAGCGGGCCCCAAGGTGGGAGCCCACCCCACGACAAAGGAAATCTCCCATGAAAGCACTTGCCGCATTTGCCCTTGCCGCCGCCACGCTGACCCTGTCGGCCCCCGCCTCGGCCCAGTTTGCCAAGGCCGAGGACGCCATCAAATACCGCCAGAGCGCACTCTTCGTGATGGGCCAGCATTTTGGCCGCCTGGGCGCCATGGCCAATGGCCGCGTGCCGTTTGATGCCAAGGTCGCGCAAGAAAATGCCGACGTAGTGGCCGAAATGGCCAAGCTGCCCTGGGCCGGTTTTGGCGCGGGCACGGACAAGGGTGCGCCCACCAAGGCGCTGCCGGAGATCTGGACGGAGCAGGCCAAGTTCAAGGAACACTCCGACAAGCTGCAGGCCGAGACCGTCAAGCTGGCCGCCGCTGCCAAGACGGGCAACCTCGACAACCTCAAGACCGCGTTCGGCGCAGCGGCAGGTACCTGCAAGGCCTGCCATGACAACTACCGTGCGAAGTGATGTCTGCTATCAAATAGGTAGCTATTAGGGCAAGCCTATAAGGCGCAAGGGGCTGATTTCTTGAGAAATCAGCCCCTTTGTTCGTCGGAGCAGCACCGCCGTCCGGCTCACACTTTGTCAGGTCTCGGCCAGCAGCTTCTCGATGAGCAGGTGCAGCTCGGGGAAGTTGGGCGCGCCCACATAGGTTTTCACGATCTCGCCGCGCTTGTTGACGATGAAGGTCGAAGGCGTCAGGCGCACATCGCCCCAGGCCTTGGCCACGTTGCCGGTGTTGTCGATCGCCACCTTGAAGGGCAGCTTGCGCGTTTCGGCAAAGTTCACCACGTAGCTGGGCGGGTCGTAGCTCATGGCCACGGCCAGGGTCTCGAACCCCTTGGTGTTGTACTTGTTGTAGGTGGCGACGATCTCGGGCATCTCGGCCACGCAGGTGGTGCAGCTCGTGGCCCAGAAGTTGACCAGGGTGACCTTGCCTTTCAGGTCGGTGGTGGATTTGCTGGAGCCGTCCAGCAGCACAAAGGTCGATGCGGGCGCTTCGGCGCGGCCCGTGTCCAGGTACACGTACGCGCCCACGGCCGCAAACGCTGCCACTGCCACACCTGCTGCCCAATGCTTGATCGCCATGACTTCACCATCCATCCAGAAAAATCGAGGGGCTGAGGCCCACACGGCATTGTGCCGGATGGGCGCCCCTGGGGGTCGATTCGATCCCCAGGCAAAAGTTCGGGCCACTCTGCAGATAATGGGCCGATGCATAGGACATTGACCGGGGCGCTGGCCCTGCTGCTGCTGGCGGGCTGCAGCCCCGCGCTGAACTGGCGCACCGTGCCGCTGCCCGAGGCGGGCCTCACCATCACGCTGCCCTGCAAGCCCGACCAGGCCACCCGCACCGTGGAGCTGGCCGGGGCGCCGGTGGCGCTGGCCATGGTGGGCTGCGATGCCGATGGCGCGACCTTTGCCGTGTCCCACGCGGCGCTGGCCGACCCGGCCCAGGTGGGCACGGCGCTCACCCACTGGCGGGCGGCTGTGCTGGCGCGCTTGGGGCCACAGGCAACCACCTCGGCGGCCGACACCCCCTACACACCGCGCGGCGCCTTGCCGCTGCCACAGTCGCTGCGCACGGTGGCCCAGGGCCAGCGTGCCGATGGCTCGGTGGTCACGGCGCAGGCCGTGTGGTTTGCGCGCGCTGCAGGCCCCGAGGTGCGGCTGTTCCACGCGGTGGTCTACAGCCAGAAACCCCGGCCCGAGGTGGCCGAGCAGTTTTTTGCCGGCCTGGCGTTGCCATGAGCGGCGTGTTGTCGCGGCGCTCTGCCGTCATTGTTTTCCTGGCGTTTGCGTTTGCCTATTTTTTGTCGGCGCTGGTGCGCGCCGTCACGGCCACGCTGGCGCCCACGCTGGCGGCAGAGTTTGCGCTGCAGGCACGTGACCTGGGGCTGCTGGCCGGGGGCTACTTTCTGGGCTTTTCGGCCACGCAGTTGCCGCTGGGCACCTGGCTGGACCGCCACGGGCCCAAGAAGGTGGCACTGGGGTTTCTGGGCGTGGCCGTGGTGGGCAGCCTGGTGTTTTCGGCTGCCACCGGGTTTTCGGGCCTGCTGGCCGGGCGTGTGTTGTGCGGCGCGGGCGTGAGCGCCTGCCTGATGGCCCCGCTCACGGGCTACCGGCGTTGGCTGGACCCCGTGGCCCAGATGCGGGCGAACTCGTGGATGCTGATGACCGGCTCGCTGGGCATGGTGGCATCCACGCTCCCCGTGCAGTGGGCCTTGCCGCTGGTGGGCTGGCGCCCGCTGTTCTGGGGTCTGGCGGTGTTGATTGCGTTGTCGATGGTGGTGATCGCCCTGTGGGTGCCGGGCTGGGGTCCGGCGGCGCAGCCGAAGGCAGATTCCAGCGACGCAGAGGCCGTGCCCCAGGGCTATGGCGTGGTGTGGCGCCACCCTTACTTCCAGCGCCTCGCGCCGCTGGGGTTCTTCTGCTACGGCGGCATGGTGGCCATGCAGACCCTGTGGGCCGGGCCGTGGATGCAGCGGGTGGCGGGCTACACCGCGCTGGAGGCCGCCACTGGCCTGTTCTGGATCAATGTGTCCATGCTCTGCACCTTCTGGACCTGGGGCATGCTCAACCCCTGGCTGCTGCGCAAAGGGTTTGGGGCCGACCGGCTCATGGCCTGGGGCCTGCCGCTGTGCTCGGTGGTGCTGCTGGGCATCATCCTGGCCGGGCCGCAGGCCGGGGGCGGGGCCTGGGCGCTGTTTTGCGTGTCGTGCACCTTTGTGTCGCTGTCGCAGCCCGCTGTGGCCATGGCGTTCCCGCAGGCGCTGGCGGGGCGGGCGCTGTCGGCCTACAACCTGGTGATCTTTGTGGGCGTGTTTGTGGTGCAGTGGGGCATTGGCCTGGCGGTGGATGCGTTTGCGGGCGCGGGCCTGGCCACGGTGCCTGCGTTCCAGGCGGCCATGGCGGTGTACCTGGTGTGCAACGCGGGCGCCTATGCGTGGTTCCTGCTGCGGGGGCGGCGCCATAATGTGCTGCCAACCCCTGCACCATGAAGACCGACGCCCACCCAGCCGCCTCCACGCACCGCACCGGGCCCCTGCGCCCTGCGGTCCGTTGACACCTGTTGCGCGCAGGTCATGACCATGAGCCCCACCAGCATCCTCATCATTGCCCACGCCCCGCTGGCCCATGCGCTGCGCGAATGTGCCCTGCACGTGTTTGCCGATTGCGGCGACAGCGTGGCCGCGCTGGATGTGCAGCCCAACCAGCCGCCCGAAGAGTCGCTGGCCCAGGCGCGCATCCTGCTGGAGCAGCTGGGCACCGATTCCACCCTGGTGCTGACCGATGTGTTCGGCGCCACGCCGTGCAACGTGGCGCAGCGCCTGGTCGATGGCGTGCGCTCGCGCCTGGTGACGGGCGCCAACCTGCCCATGCTGCTGCGCGCCGTGAGCTACCGGGCCGAACCCCTCGACTCCGTGGTCAGCCGCGCGGTGGTGGGGGGCACGCAAGGGGTGATGCAGGTGGCCATTTCCGCGCCACAGAACCAGAACCGCCGTCACCGACATGATCAAGACCCGTACGACCATCAGCAATAAACTGGGCCTGCACGCCCGCGCATCGGCCAAGCTCACCAAGCTGGCCGGCAGCTTTCCCTGCGACGTTTTCATGAGCAAGGGCGACCGCCGCATCAACGCCAAGAGCATCATGGGCGTGATGATGCTGGCCGCCGGGCTCGGCTCCGAGGTGGAGCTGGAAACCAGCGGCGACCGCGAGCAAGAGGCCATGGACGCCCTGCTGGCGCTCATTGCCGACAAGTTTGGCGAGGGCGAGTGAGCCTCCCCACCGAGCCCATGTCCTGATCCCGTCGAACCTTTGATAGCACCACCATGACCTTCTCCGTCCACGGCCTCGCAGTTGCACGCGGCATTGCCATTGGCCGGGCCGTGCTGGTGGCATCGAGCCGCGTGGATGTGGCGCACTATTTTGTGGAGCCCTCCCAGGTCGAGGGCGAGATCGAGCGCGTGCGCCAGGGCCGCAATGCCGTGGTCGAAGAGTTGCAGCGCCTGCAGACCGACATGCCCGCCGACGCGCCGCACGAGCTGACCGCGCTGCTGGACGTGCACCTGATGCTGCTCCAGGACGAGGCCCTCACGGGCGGCGTCAAGCACTGGATCACTGAGCGCCTGTACAACGCCGAGTGGGCGCTTACCACGCAGCTCGAAGTGATTGCGCGCCAGTTCGACGAGATGGAGGACGAGTACCTGCGCGAGCGCAAGGCCGACCTGGAGCAGGTGGTCGAGCGCATCCTGCGCCACATGAAAGGCGTGGCCAGCCCCGTCGCGCCGCCCGCCAGCAGCCCGCGCCGCAAGACGCAGCAAGACCTGCTGCTGGACGACACGGTGGACGTGCCCCTGGTGCTGGTGGCGCACGACCTCTCACCCGCCGACATGCTGCAGTTCAAGCAAAGCGTGTTCGCGGGCTTTGTCACTGACGTGGGCGGCAAGACCAGCCACACCGCCATCGTCGCGCGCAGCATGGACATCCCCGCCGTGGTGGGCGCACGCGCCGCCAGCCAGCTGGTGCGGCAGGACGACTGGGTCATCATCGACGGCGATGCGGGCGTGGTCATCGTCGATCCCTCGCCCATCATCCTGGCCGAATACGGTTTTCGCCAGCGCCAGGTCGAGCTGGAGCGCGAGCGCCTGGCGCGCCTGCGGCACACACCCGCCATCACCATCGACGGCCACAAGATCGAGCTGCTGGCCAACATCGAGCAGCCCGGCGACGCCGCCGCCGCCGTGCGCGCGGGCGCTGTGGGCGTGGGCCTGTTCCGCAGCGAATTTCTGTTCATGGGCAAAAGCGGCAACCTGCCCGGCGAGGACGAGCAATACCGCGCCTACTGCGAGGCCATCGACGGCATGCAGGGACTGCCGGTCACCATCCGCACCATCGATGTGGGCGCCGACAAACCCCTGGACAACAAGGCCCACAAGGACAACTACCTGAACCCCGCGCTGGGCCTGCGCGCCATCCGCTGGAGCCTGGCCGACCCGGCCATGTTCCGCACCCAGCTGCGCGCCGTGCTGCGTGCGGCCGCGCATGGCAAGGTCAACCTGCTGTTCCCGATGCTGGCGCACACGCACGAGATCCAGCAGACGCTGGCGCAGGTGGACCTGGCCCGCGCCGAGCTGGATGCGCGCGGCGAGCCCTACGGCCCGGTGCAGCTGGGCGCCATGATCGAAGTGCCCGCCGCCGCGCTCATGGTGCGCACCTTCCTCAAGTACTTCGACTTTCTCTCGATCGGCACCAACGACCTGATCCAGTACACCCTGGCCATCGACCGTGCCGATGAGGCCGTGGCGCACCTGTACGACCCGCTGCACCCCGCCGTGCTGCGCCTGGTGGGCGACGTGATCGCCGAGGGCGAGCGCCAGGGCAAGAGCGTGTGTGTGTGTGGTGAAACGGCGGGCGACGTGACCATGACGCGCCTGCTGCTGGGCTTGGGCCTGCGCAGCTTCTCCATGCACCCGGCGCAGATCCTGGCGATCAAGCAGGAGGTGCTGCGCGCCGACACCCGCAAGCTCGCGCCCTGGGCGCAGCAGGTGATTGGCGGCGAGGAGCCCGCCGCGCTACTGGCTTCTTAAGGTGTATCAAAATTGATAGCAACCCAGGCATGCTGATCAGGCGCAAAGGCCCGATTTGACTCACATTTCTGCGCCCGCTGCAGACGCCTCCCTCATCGATTCGCGCCAGGCCCTGCACCGCCTGCTGGCCACGCTGGGCCTGGTGGTGCTGGGCAACAGCAGCATGTACGTGGTGTCGGTGGTGCTCCCGGCCGTGCAGGCCGAATTTGGCGTCGGCCGAGCCAGCGCCTCGTTGCCCTACACGCTGATGATGGTCTGCCTGGGGCTGGGCGGCTTGCTCACGGGTCGGCTGGCAGACCGCCACGGCCTCACGCCCGTGCTCTGGCTCGGCGCGCTGGCCGTGCTGGGCGGTTTTGTGGGCGCGGCGTTCTCCGGCAGCATCTGGGCGTTTGGCATCGCGCATGCGGTGATGGGTTTCATCGGCAGCTCGGCCACGTTTGCGCCGCTGCTGGCCGACACCGCGCTGTGGTGGAACCGTCGGCGCGGCATCGCGGTGGCGGTGTGCGCCAGCGGCAACTACGTGGCGGGCGCCATCTGGCCGCCCATCGTGCAGTACGGCATCGACACCGTTGGCTGGCGGCCCACCTACATGGCGCTGGGCGTGGTCTGCGGCCTGGGCATGCTCGCGCTGTCGCTGCGCATGCGCCAGCGCCCGCCCGCCATCCAGGCTGCAGCGGCAGGCGCCAGCACCATGCCGGTGGACCGTTCCCGCCCTTTTGGCCTGGCGCCGGGCGCGGCGATGGCGCTGCTGTGTGTGGCGGGCGTGGCCTGCTGCGTGGCCATGGCCATGCCTCAGGTGCACATCGTCGCCTACTGCACCGACCTCGGGTTTGGCGCCGCCCAGGGCGCGCAGATGCTGTCGCTCATGCTGGCCTGCGGCATCGTGAGCCGCCTGGTCTTCGGACTCATCTGCGACCGCATCGGCGGCATCCGCACGCTGCTGCTGGGCTCGGCGCTGCAGGGCGTGGCGTTGCTGCTGTTCCTGCCCTACGACGGGCTGGTGCCGCTGTACGTTATCTCGGCGCTGTTCGGCCTGTTCCAGGGCGGCATCGTGCCGACCTACGCCATCATCGTGCGCGAGCACTTTGCGCCCGCCCAGGCCAGCGTGCGCGTGGGCGCCGTGATCATGGCCACGCTGGTGGGCATGGCGCTGGGCGGCTGGCTGTCGGGCTGGATCTTCGACATCACCGGCAGCTACCACGCGGCCTTTGTGAACGGCATCGGCTGGAACCTGCTGAACCTCTCCGTCACCGGCTGGCTGTTCCTGCGGGTACGCAGGAAAGTACAAATTTGATAGCTATAAATGCTTGATGGACGCGCGGTAGCCGCCAATTTTGTCTGTATTTCTAGCGTGCCCGCATGCCCATGATGGCCGCACCGATGATCATCACCGTCGCCAGCGCAATGCTGGCGCTGAACGAGCGCCCGCTCACCACGATCAGCAGGGCGGTCGAGGCCAGCGGCGTGATGTAGCTCAGGATGCCGATGTGCCGCGCGTCGCCCAGCTTGAGCGCCTTGTCCCACATGAAGAACGACGCCCCCAGCGGCCCCAGGCCCAGCACGGCCAGCAGCGCCCAGTCGCGCGGCTGCAGGCTGACGGCGGGCTCCAGCGCCACATGGCACAGCAGCGACAGCACCCCCGACACCAGCCCGAACAGGCCGATGGCCGTGGTCGGGAAGGCGGCCACGCGTTTGGTCAGCAGCGAGTAGGTGGCCCAGATGAAGGCGGCAGCCAGCGCGGGCAGGTAGCCCCAGGCCAGGGTGCCGCTCAACTCGCGCCCACCTGCAATGGCGATGGCCGCGCCCCCAAACCCCAGCAGTGCTGCCAGCACATGTGGAAGGCGCAGCGCCACGCCGGGCAGCACCACGGGCGAAAGCACCACGATGAACAGCGGCCAGAGGTAGTTGACCAGGTTGGCTTCGACCGGCGGCGCATGGCGCAGCGCGATGAACAGCAGGAAGTGGTAAGCGAACAGCCCGTACACCCCCAGCGCCAGCGTGCGCAGCGGAATGCGCCACTGCGACGGGTCGCGCAGCACGAACGGCCAGGCGGGCACGCTGCCGATGATGAGCGCAACGCCCGTGAGCAGGAACGGCGGAATGTGGGTGAGCGACACGCCCAGCGAGGCGAGCGAGGCCCAGAGGGCAATGGCGCCCAGGGCATAGAGGTTGGCTTGCATGGGGGCCGAGCTTACGCGCACCCATCGTCGCGCAACGGCGGTCTGTCGTCGCGTGCGGGGGGTTGCCCCGCGTCCGGGGTCAAGGATGCTGGGTGCGGCGCAGGGCGGCCGTGAGGGCCGAGGGCGAGCGGTAACCGGTGCGCCGCGCCACCTCGGCCACCGCCATGCCAGTGCTGCGCAGCAGCCGGGCCTGCGCCAGCCGCTGGCTGCGCAGCCAGGCCATGGCGCCCATGCCCTGGTCGCCCTGGCAGCGGGCTGCAAACTGGCTGGGGCTCAGGTGCACCTGCGCGGCCAGGTCGGCCACGGTCAGTTCGGTGTGCCACCGCCGTGCGGCCCATTGCTGCAGCGCAGGCCAGTCGATGGGGCGGCGGCGCGTGGGGCCCGGGGCTGCGTACGCCTGTGCGGCAGGCCCCCACCCATCGGCCAGCCAGGTCTCGCGCAGCAAGGCGGGGCCATGGGCCAGCGCCAGCGGGCGGCCCTGCTGCAGCGCACTGGCCAGGTAGTGCGCCAGGGGCAGCGCCTGGGCGGGCGGGGTCATCGCCCCGGGCAGGCGCGCGAGTGCCGCCCAGGCCGGGTGGGCGCTGTCGAGCACCAGGCACAGGCTGCCCCCTGCGGACTCGAAATCGTGCCGGTCTCCCGGAGCGATGACACAGCCCCCGCCGGTGGCCACCCGCACGCCGCGCCCTTCCACCTCCAGCTCCAGCGCACCCGACAGCCCCAGCAGGATCTGGAAGTGGTCGTGGCTGTGGCTGCCGGGGGAGGCGCCGTAGCGGCGCAGGGAGAGCAGGTCTGGGGTGTCCATAGGGGGCGTCCGACCCCGGATTTTGCTGCAACCGCTGGCTTGGCTCCAGAGGAGCAAGGGCGGGGCCGTTGCTGCCAAGGCTGCCATTTAATGCTTCGCGGTTTGAATTTATGTTGCTAGAGTGATTTTGAACATTCAGCAACAAGGAACTCATATGGTTTCAAATGCAGGTGTGGCACCGCCTGCAGAGCTTGCAGGGGGCAGTCCCGACGAGTTGTTGTCGTGCCTGCTCATCGTGGCCAAGGCGCATGGCCTGCCGTCCACCGCAGAGGCGGTGATGGCGGGCCTGCCCGCTGACCAGCACCGGCTCACGCCCGGGCTGTTTGGGCGTGCTGCGCGCCGCGCCCACATGAGCAGTCGCCTGGTGCGCGAGCCATTGGCCCGTGTCAAGGACGTGTTGCTGCCCGCCGTGTTGTTGTTGCAGGGCGAGCGCGCCTGCGTGCTGTTGGGCTGGAGCGAGGGGCGCAGCGAGGCGCTGGTGGTGCTGCCCGAGCTGGGCGATGCGCCCATCCAGGTATCGCGCGCCGCGCTGGAGGCGGACTACCTCGGGACCACGGTGTATGTGCGGCCATCCCAGCGCTTCGATGCGCGGGCGCCGCAGGTGAAAGCCGGTCGGCATGGGCACTGGTTCTGGTCCGTGCTGGCAGAAAACCATGGCCTGTACCGCGATGTGCTGCTGGCCGCGCTGCTGGCGAACCTGTTCGCGCTGGGCATGCCCATCTTCACCATGAATGTGTACGACCGCGTGGTGCCCAACAACGCGGTGGACACCCTGTGGGTGCTGGCGCTCGGGCTGTCCATCATGCTCGTGGGGGACCTGGTGCTGCGCACACTGCGGGGCCGGTTTGTGGACCTGGCCAGCAGCCGCGCGGATGTGAAGCTGTCGGCCCACATCATGGAGAAGGTGCTGGGCACACGCATGGAGCAGCGGCCTGCATCGGCGGGGTCGTTCGCGTCGAACCTGCGGTCTTTCGAGTCGGTGCGGGATTTCATCAGTTCGGCCTCGGTGGTGGCGTTCATCGATTTGCCCTTTGCGCTGATTTTTGTTGTGGTGATCGGCTGGATTTCCTGGCCCATGCTGATTCCGCTGGTCATTGGTGCGCTGGTGATGCTGCTCTATGCGCTGGCGGTGCAGGGGCGCATGCACGAGCTGTCCGAGACCACCTACCGCGCGGGCGCACAGCGCAATGCCACCCTGGTCGAGGCGCTGGTGGGCTTCGAGACCGTGAAGGCGCTGGGCGCCGAGGCGCCGCTGCAGCGCAAGTGGGAACGCAGCACGGCGTTGCTGGCGCGGGTGGGCGTGCAGCTGCGGCTGCTCTCGGCCACGGCGAGCAACAGCTCGGCCTTCCTGCAGCAGCTCATCAACCTGGTCATCGTGATCCTGGGCGTGTACATGATTGGCGAGCGCCAGCTCACCATGGGCGGCCTGATCGCCTGCACCATGCTGGCATCGCGCGCCATGGCGCCGGTGGGGCAGGTGGCGGGGCTTCTGGTGCAGTACCACACGGCATCCACGGCGCTGACCTCGCTGAACGAAATGATGAAGCGCGAGGTGGACCGGCCCGAAGGAGCCAGCTTCATCAGCCGGGGGCGGCTCCATGGGGGCATCGAGTTCCGCGATGTGAGTTTTACCTACCCGGGCCAGCAGGCAGCATCGCTGCGCAATGTGACGCTGAACATCAAGCCTGGGGAGCGCGTGGCCATCCTGGGCCGCATCGGCTCGGGCAAGACCACGCTGCAGAAGCTGATCCTGGGGCTGTACCGGCCCACCTCGGGGGCGGTGCTCATCGACGGGATCGACCTGCGGCAGCTGGACCCCGCCGAGCAGCGGCGGCAGATGGGCTATGTGCAGCAGGATGTGATGCTGTTCTACGGATCGCTGCGCGACAACATCACGCTGGGGGCGCCGCTGGCAGACGATGAGTCGGTGGTGCGCGCGGCCGAGATCGGGGGCATTCTGCCCCTCATCAATGCCCATCCCCAGGGGTTCGACATGCTGGTGGGGGAGCGTGGGGAGTCGCTGTCCGGGGGGCAGCGCCAGGGGGTGTCGATTGCCCGGGCAGTGATCAACGACCCGGCCGTGTTGCTGCTCGACGAGCCCACCTCGTCCATGGACCATTCGAGCGAAGAAGACATCAAGCGCCGCCTGGCGGACTTTTCCAAGGGCCGCACCTTGGTGCTCATCAGCCACAGGACGTCGCTGCTGGAGCTGGTGGACCGCATCATCGTGATGGATGCCGGCCGCGTGGTGGCCGACGGACCCAAGGAGCAGGTGGTGCAGGCGCTGCGGCAGGGGCGCATCGGGAAGGCGGTGTGACATGGCCGAACTCAACGAGAAAGCCTTCCAGCAGATCGGGCGCGTCGTCAAGACGGGTGGGGCGGCCAGCGACTCCATCTTTGGCCGCATGGTCAAGCGGCTCACGCCGGCAGGGGCTGCCGAATCGCTGGACTGGGCGGACGATGCCGACTGGGCGCGCCTGCAGCAGGAGCCTCTGCGCGCCCGCGCACTGTTGCGCCTGGCGGTTCTCTTTTTGCTGCTGCTGGTGCTCTGGGCCGCGTATGCCGAACTGGACGAAGTGACACGCGGCGATGGCAAGGTGGTGCCCACTAGCCAGGTGCAGGTGATCCAGAGCGTGGACGGCGGCATTGTGGAAGAGCTGCCCGTGCGCGAAGGGCAACTGGTGGAGGCGGGCCAGTTGCTGCTGCGTGTGGACTCCACCCGGTTTCTGTCCACCATGCTCGAAAGCCGGGCCAGCCTGCTGGCACTGCAGGCCAAGGCCTTGCGCCTGCAGGCCCTGACCCAGGGGGGCAGTTTCATTCCGCCACCCGAGCTGCTGCGGGATGCCCCGGACATCGTGGCGCAGGAGATGCGCTTGTACCGATCGCGGCGCGAGGAGATCAGCGCGCAGGTGTCCATATCGCAAAACCAGCTGCTGCAGCGGCAGCAGGAACTCAACGAAGTGCGCGCGCGCAAGGAGCAGGCCGAGCGGGGGCTGGAGCTGATGCTGAAGGAGCTGAATGCCACCAAGCCCATGGTGGCCACGGGCGCCGTCTCCGAGGTCGAGGTGCTGCGGCTCGACCGCGAGGTGGCGCGGCTGCGGGGTGACCGAGAGCAAGCGGATGCGCAGATTTCGCGGGTCCAGGCCGCCATCCAGGAGGCGTCCCGGCGCATCGAGGAGGTGCAGCTCACGGCGCGCAACCAGATGAGCGCAGAGCTGTCGGAGACCATGAGCAAACTCTCCAGCATGTCGGAAGGCGGCCGCGCGCTGGCCGACAAGGTCAAGCACGCCGACATTCGCTCGCCCGTGCGTGGCACGGTCAAGCGCCTTCTGGTCAATACCGTGGGGGGGGTGGTGCAGCCTGGCAAGGAGGTCGTGGAAATCGTGCCTTCGGATGACGCCCTGATCCTGGAGGCGCAGGTGAGTCCGCGCGACATCGCCTTTTTGCATCCAGGCCAGGAGGCCATGGTCAAGTTCACGGCCTACGATTTTTCCATCTATGGAGGACTGGTGGCCGAAGTGGTCAATATCAGCGCGGATTCGGTGGTGGATGAAAAGGGCAACGCCAACTACCTGGTGCGTGTGCGCACGCGCAAGGCCAGCCTGGGGCCCAACCTGCCCATCATTCCGGGCATGGTGGCGCAGGTGGACATCCTCACAGGCAAGAAGACTGTGCTGGCCTACCTTCTCAAACCTGTGTTGCGCGCCAAGGCCAACGCCTTGTCGGAGAGGTGAGATCCATGCGTCATTTTTTGGCCAGTGACTCTGTGCAGCCGTCGCACCGCTGGTGGATGGCCTTTCCAGAGGGGGTCTGTTTTGGCAAGGCCGACAGGCCCGCCCTGGTGGAGGCCTTGCAAAAGGCCGGTGAAACGCCAGCGGCCGCGTGGCTGAGCACGGAGTATTCCGATTGGCCGGAGCTGCTGCGCGCGGTGCTGGCGCAGGCCCCCGCAGCCCGTGTGGTGGTGGTGTCCGGCGTGCCCGATGACCGCGAGGGGCTGCGTGCCATCAATGAGGGCGCGCGGGCGTACTGCCATCTTTTTGCCGTCCCCGAAATGCTGCAGGAGGTGGCCGTGGTGGTGCAGCACGGGGGCCTGTGGGTGGGGCCCGCGCTGGTGGCCCGGCTGGTGGCTGCTACCTGGAGTCTGACGGCTTCGCAGACCGCGCCGCAGGACCAGGAGGAATTGCAACGGCTGCTGTCCTCGCGTGAGCTGGAGGTGGCCCAGGCGGTGGCGCGGGGGCTCTCCAACAAGGAAATCGCCGAGAAGCTGTTTATTTCGGAGCGGACGGTGAAGGCCCATCTCGGGTCCACCTTCGAGAAGCTCCATGTGCGTGACCGCGTGCAGCTGGTGCTGCGCCTCAACCAAGGGGCCAACGGCCATGCCTGACAAAGACACCCATCCATTGAGCTCTTCGGACGCGGGGTTGGCCCGGGTCACGGAGGACCTGATCGAGTTGCTGATCGCGCGGGGCGTCATCCGCTTCACCGATCTGCCATTGGCCGCGCAGAACAAATTGCTGGAACGCAAGGAGACGCGGGCGCGCCTGAGTAATAGCCTGGATCTATTGGGAGACGATTCGGGCAACGAAACGATTTGAGTGCCAGGGGGCGTCAGACCCCAAAAGTGGACCTAAGTCCAATGGTGAGCCAGAGGCCCCGCCGGTAGCCTTCACAGCTATCAGTCACATGCCGTTCTTCTGGGCAAAAGGCGCAGAAGTTTCTGGTTTACCGGAGCATTCTCATGTCTCAAATCGCCACTGTCGTAGCCGTGACCGGCACAGCATTTGCGGTCGATGCCAATGGCAATCGCCGCGCCCTCAAAGCGGGGGACACTCTGCAAAAAGGAGAGGTCGTCCAGACCCCGGCGGGTTCCAGGGTGGAGCTGCTGATGGACGACGGCAAGGTGCTGGCCGTGGCGCCTGAGCAGAACATCAAGCTCGACGAGAGTGTCACCCAGACGGCGGAGCGCCCCACGGCGCAGGATGCCAGCGTGGCCCAGGGCACCATTGACACCGTGATCCAGGCGCTGGAGCGTGGTGGTGACCTGAATGCGCAGTTGGATGCGACAGCGGCCGGCCTCGGTGGTGGCGGCGGCGGTGAAGGTGAGGGCAGCAGCTTTGTGCAGTTGCTGCGTATCTTTGAAGGGGTGGACCCCCTGGCCTACCTCTACAGCTTCACGCCCCAGTCTGCGCCCCAGATCGATGTGAATCCGCTGGCCGTGCTGGCACTCGACACGCCCGCACCGGCGCCAGCGCCTGCTCCGGCTCCCACACCCGTGCCTCCCGCACCGCCACCAGCGCCCAATCCTCAGGTGCCTGCGCCTCCCCCACCTCCGGCGCCTCCTCCACCCGGCCCACCCCCTGTCTCGCCACCGCCCCCATCGCCCGAACCGGTGCGGGTGAACCTGAGCATTACGCTGGAGGAGGAGTCTGTCTCTTCCGGCCGTGGCAATCGCAGTGTGAATGGTGTGATTGGCAACGATGAGGACGAGGGCCTGTACAGCTACCAGCAAGGCACGTTCGACCTGGGGGGCGGCAGCATTTCCTCCATCAGCGTGCCGGGTTTTGCACCTGTACCTGTCACGGCAGAGGGCGTGACCGTTTACTTCAATGCGCAGGGCCAGCCCATACCGCAGGGCGACCCTACGCCCCCTGCGGTGTTGCTGGTCATCAACTCCCTTGGGGAATACACCATCACGGTAGTCGGCCCGCTGCAACATGCGCCAGGCGATGGTGAAAACTTCCTGGCCTTGCCCATGGTGACCATCAATGGCTTCACGGGTGAAGGAGGGGAGTTCACCGCCGAGGTGGGTATGTCGGTGCAGGATGACATCCCTGTGATCGAGTCCAGCACCGAAGGTATCCCGACGCTCATGACCTCGGACCGTGGCGTGAACCAGGCCACCAACACCGGGTCCGAAGGAACCGAAAACAACCCGCAAGGGCCCGACGCGGACACCGACAGCAATACCTTCAACGGCACGGCGTTTGTGGTGTCCTTTGGCGCCGATGGTCCGAAGCTGCGTCCTGGCGGAGGCAGTGAGGGCGAGGGAGAGGGCGAGAAGACGCCTGATGGCTACGCTTTTGCCTTCCAGATCGGCAACGGCGGCGCTACAGGGCTCTATGCCACCGGTACCAACACCGAAATCATGCTGAGTGCCACCGGCAACCCCGGCGAGGTGGTCGGTCGCGATGGCAGCGGCAACGTGATCCTCACGCTGCAGATGGATCCGCACACCGGCGCCGTGGTCATGACCCAGACGGGCGCCATCCGCCACGCCGCGCCAGACGGCTCGGAAGGTGGCCTGGACGAGTTGCAGTCCTTGGGCAAGGGCGTTCTTTCCGTGGTGCTGGCCGCCACGGACAACGACGACGACACGGTGATGGCCGAACTGGACCTGGGCGGGCGGCTGCTGTTTGGCGACGATGTACCGGTCTATCGCTACGGCGACGATGGAGAGGAATGGCCCGACGAAGGCGACGGAACCCAGTACCTGCGCGCAGGGCTGGAGCCCAGCCTGTCGCTGGAGGCCGAGGAAGAGTCCGTGCGCGTGGATGGCACCAAGATCGGCAACGACGAGAACGACCTGCCGCTGACTTCCACCGCCAATGGCGGACTCACCCAGATCAATGGCGCCATCAACTGGGGGGCGGACGGTTTTGGTCAGCTCACCGGTGTGCGCGTGGGCAGTGGCGAAGCTGCCAGTGTGGTGCCCATTGGGCAGACCGTCTGGTTTGGTGCTGATGGTTCCGTGATTCCTGCGGGGCCTGGTGGAACGCAACCTGATGGTGCCGCTGCCAGCCTGCTGGTCGAAGCCTCGGGCAGCTACACCCTGACCGTGCTGGCCACCATGAACCATGCAGCTGGTGGCACTGTGGTGCAAGGTGAGGATTGGCTCAATCTGGAAACCGTGCGCCTGATGGGCGAAGACGGTGACGGCGACCCCATCTCCGTAGCGCTGGAAACCCGGGTGCAGGACGACGTGCCAGTGCACGTGAAGGTACTGGGCGTTCCTGTGCCATTGCTTGCGCTGCTGGAGGAGGAGTCTGCATCGAACGGCGATGGCGGCGTGATTGGCAACAATGAAACCGGGTTCCTTGATCCGCTGAGCGCCTCCACCGGCGACCAGTCCATGACGGGTGTCGTGCGCTGGGGGGCTGACCAGTTTGGTGGTGTGGTGGCCGTGCGGATTGCGGGTCAGGAATATGCCGTGGGCAACGCAGGCGCCACGGTGTACCTGGACCGCGACGGCCAGCCCATTGCTGAAGGTGATACGAGCACCCCCCGCTCGGTGATGCTGGAAATCAACGGCGATAGCGGCGGGTACCGCCTCACCGTCATCGGTCCGCTGGACCATGAAGCAGGTGGTGGCGAAAACCTGATGCTGCTGCCCAAGGTCACCTTCGTGGGGGTGGATGGGGACGGTGACCAAATTGGCGTGGACCTCATCGCCAAGATCCAGGACGACGTGCCAGAGGCGGTCCGGGTGGATGGGCGGGCCGTCAAGCTCAGCGTGTTGGTCGAGGAAGAGTCCGTGCCTGTGTCGGGTGGCGGTACGTTGGGCAACAACGAAACCGAGAACCCTGACCTCAGCTATGTGAAGTCGGATGCCACCGGCTTCCAGGGCGCGGTGAAGTGGGGCGCGGACCAGTTCGGCGGCCTCACGGGCATCAAGGTGCAGACGGGGTTCTTCACCGAAAACAGCTACAGCCCGGTGGGCGGCGTGGTGACGGTGTACTTCGACCAGAACGGCAAGGCGCTGGCGGCGGGCGCCACCAGTGGCGCAGCGGTGCTGACGGTGAATGCAGAAACAGGGGCCTACCAGTTCGAGGTGCTGTCGGCGCTCAAGCACTCCTCGCAGGGCGAGGATCTGCTGAACCTGCCCAAAATCACCTTCATGGGCCAGGACGGCGATGGCGACACCATCGGCGTGGAACTCAATGCATCGATCAAGGACGACGTACCCATCGTGACGGTGTCCGAAGCCGTGCCTGTGGCGGCACATGGTTTCACGGTTGAGTACAAAGGCGGCGAGGCGGGCTACAACAACAGCTTCGGCTACTACTTCAAGAATCCCGACGGCACGATCGACACCTCCAAAGGCGGCATGGTGCTCTGGGACAACGTCAAGACCGAGGGCAATGCGGTGGTGTCGCTGCCCACAGGGGTCACGGCGGACCAGATCGGCTTCTTCATCATCCCCAACGGTGACGGTCGCAACGGCGCACTGGGAGATGCGCAGGCCGTGTCCTTCCAGCAGGTCAACGGAACTTGGACGGCCTTTGTTGGGGGCGTTGCCTTGTCGGGTGATGGCGCGCCTGTCTACTTCTCCGACCAGCGGCTCAATAGCGATGGCCAGTCGCATGTGCAGCAGACACCTTCCGGGACATCGGCCGGCCAGAGCAGCCGGGGCAATTTCAACTGGGAAGACCTGAAGATCACCTCCACCAGCTCGGACAAGGACTATGACGACGTCAACCTGAACCTGAACTGGAACGTGCCACTGCTGGTGAAAGATGCCGAGGCCGATGCAGGCACCAGCTCCGACACGGATGGCAAGGCGCTCTCAGGCAGCTTCCAGTTCAATTTTGGAGCAGACGGCGCTGCCGCCACGGGCAGCAAGACGTTTGGCCTGAGTGTCGCGGCCCAGGGGCAGGCCTCTGCCCTGAAAGACACCGCGACGGGTTCGACCGTGCTGGTGAAGATGGAGGGCGGCGCAGCCGTGGGTTACATCCTCATCGGCGGTGTCCAGACCAACGTGTTCAAGGTGACGGTGGCGGGCGATGCCGCCAACAACGGCCAGGTGACGGTGGAGCAGTTCCGTGCGGTGGTGCATCCCACCAACGACCCGCACGAGATCGTCAACATCGGCAGCGGCGTGATCCAGTTGACGGCGCAGGCCAAGGATGGCGACGGCGACAAGTCCAACGTGGCCACCTACGACATCGGCCGGCAGATCAACTTCCAGGACACCGGGCCGGTGGCTGCGGACGATGCCCGCAACCTGGTGGCCACGGAGGGGGCCACAGGCACCACGAACCACGCCATCGGCAATGTGCTTACCAACGATGCCTATGAAGCCAAGGCCGACGGTGGTGCCGCCAGCGTGGTGTTCACCCGCTCGGGCGGTGACCGGTCGTACGACACGACCGACCTCACAGGTCCGTCGCTGGACGCAACGGGAACCATGGGGGCGCTCAAGATCGCCACCGACGGTACGGCGTCCTACACGCTGGACAACCTCAAGGCCATGGCCCTGGGTGCCGGGGCCACTTTGACCGACCAGTTCAACTACCAGATGAAGGATGCGGACGGCGACACCGACGTGGCCAACGTGCGGGTGACGGTACAAGGCGTCAACGATGCGCCCGAGTTCGTGACCGGCAACGACCAGACGACCCAGATATGGATCGACAAGGACGGTGATGGCAACAAGGATGACGGAGAAGTGTCGCGCTACTCCGGGCCGAATGCAGACCAGATCGCCGTCACCGTGCACGAAGACGCCTTGTCGCAGGGCAACCGCGAAAACCCAGGCCAGAGCACCAACGGTGCTGCCGGCTTTGGTGTGGCGGACCCGGACATCGGAGACACGGTGGCCATCCGGTTCGACACCGCCCCGGGTTCGCTGCCGGTGTTGACTTCGGGCGGTGTCCCGGTCAACTGGGTGGCCAATCCGTCTGGCACCGAGCTGGTGGGCTGGGTGGGCGGCACCCAGGTCATCAAGGTGACGCTGGGTGGCACCTACGACAGTGGCTACACCAGCACGGTGGAGCTGCTGGGCCCGGTGGACCATGCGCGGCCAGCACCGGGCACGAGCACCGACAGCGATGTGAAGGACCTCGATTTCACCGTCATCGCCAACGACCGGCCTGCCAACCCTGCCACAGGCCTGACCGACAGCATGGCACTCAAGGTCACGCTGGAAGACGATGCGCCCAAGGCCACGCTGGTGGATGGTGCCCCGCTGGTGCTGAGCGCACTGCTGGAGGAAGAATCGGCCCTGCGCGGAGGTTCCAAGATCGGCAACGACGAGCGTGATGCTACGGACCTGGTCAACGGCTCACAGCTGGAGGCTTCCACGGGCGTCAAGGTGATGACGGGCGCCGTGCAATGGGGTGCTGACGGCTTTGGCAAGGTCACGGCGGTGCAGTTTGGCGGCACCACCGTGCTGGTCGATCCGTCTACGGGCGGCACGGTCTACTTCAATGCTGCAGGGGTGCCCCAGGGCACTGCCAGCGGTGCAGCCGCAGTGCTGGAGGTCAAGGCCAACGGCGAGTACACGCTCACGGTAACCGGTGCCCTGACACACTCCGCCCAGGGCGAGGACACGCTGAACCTGGGCGTGGTGAACATCGTCGGTGAGGACCGCGATGGTGACTCCATCGGCGTGGGGCTGGCGGCCAGCGTCAAGGATGACATCCCTGTCATCGCCACAGTGGAGCCCGAACCCGTGCCGGGCATCACCGTGCAGCTGGTGGGCAGCGACGCCGGGTATAACAACACCTGGGGCTACTACATCAAGAATGGCAGTGGCGAGCCCACCACCGGCATGGTGGTCTGGGACAACGTGAAGAACCAGCCGGTGACCAGCGTCACCCTGCCGCCCGGCGTGTTGCCCGGCCAGGTGGGTTTCTTCATGATCCCGAATGGCGACAGCCTCAATGGATCGCTGGGCAACAGCACCCCAGTGAGTTTCTCCAAGGACGGCAGCGGGCAGTGGGTAGCCAGTGCGGGCGGGACGCCGCTGGCGGGGCAAGGGGCAGCGGCGCTGTTCGACAACAGCGCGCTGAACCTGGACGGACTCTCCCATGTCAACACGGTGGCCGTGGGACCGGTTTCGGGCAACCAGAACTGGGAGGACATCTATGGTGGGGGCGACCGGGACTACAACGACGTGCTGCTCAACGTCACCATGCCTCTGCTGGTGGATGACACTTTCCTCGATGTCGATGCAGAGTCCGACCTGGGCTCCACACGCTTCACGGTGAGTTATGGGGCAGATGGAGCCGCAGCGCTGAACGGGAAGGTCTATGGCCTGGTGCTCACCGGCGGAGAAGGCGCGTCCTCGGGTTTCCATGACACGGCACTGTCTTCCAATGGCCAGCCTTCGGATGTGCTGCTCAAGAGTGGCCCCGGTGGTGTGGTGATTGGTTATGTCATGGTGGACGGGATGGAGAAGACGGTGTTCAAGCTGTCGATCGATGCCGCCACGGGCGAGGTGACCTTCGACCAGCAGCGCACCGTCGTGCACTCCACTCCGGGCGATTCGAACGAGGTGCAGTCCGCGCTGGCGGGCAAGATCGGTCTGCAGCTCACGGCAACCGATGGCGATGGCGACCATGTGCAGGCCAGCATCGACGTAGGCCGCATGCTGTTCATTGCCGATGACGGCCCCATCGCACGGGACGACACCGATGGCACGCAGTGGGTGGTGGACCACCGGGTTGCGACCGGCAACGTACTCACTGGCGCAGGCACCACCTCGGGGGTGGCGGGCCAGGACCAGCACGAAGGCATGCAGGACGGAGCCAAGGCCGAGGTGGTCCAGGTGCGCGCCGGTGCTGAAGGTGCGGTGTGGACCCCCGGCACGGCTGTCGCCAGCGGCGGCAGCGCCACGGTGGCGGGCCAGTACGGCTCGCTCACCATCGAATCCGATGGCGACTACACCTACACAGGCCACCAGACGACCATCCAGCTGGGTGGTGGTGCCGGTGTGCCCGCAGGCACCGATGCGTTCGACTACGGCAAGCCTTACACCACGAACCTGGGCGAGCAGCTCATCACCAATCCGAGCGTGGCACAAACCGGCGGTGCAGTGGTCACGGACCAGCCCAACGGCGCCGGCGTAGACGATCCGACCGAACCTGTGCCCGGTGACGTGGGTGCGAGCACCCCCGAGCAGGTGGGCTATTCGCCGAGCCAGGGCACGGAAGCCCTGTCGGTGGACCTGGGCAAGATGGCCGTGCGGGCGGTGGTGGATATCTCCAACCTGTACCAGAACGAATCCGGCCAGGCGGGCAACAACGGCGAAACCGGCCGTTGGGAGGCGTTCGATGCCGCTGGCAACAAGGTGGGCGAGGGGATGATTGGCGGCGCGCTGTTTGCCAACACCAACGTGCACCAGGGCCAGGTCGAGATCGAAGTGCTGGGCGCCGATGGCAACCCCATTGCCTTCCAGAACGTGGTGTTCACCGGCGTGGACTACCTGGCGGGCGACAAGGGCAGCGACAGCTCGGACTATTTCGTCAAGGCCGTCAGCTTTGAAGAGTATGTGCAGACGGGCACCAAGGACCAATTCAGCTACCAGATGAAGGACGGCGACGGCGATACCGACAGCGCCACGCTGACCATCGACACGGGCCACCAGCTGAGCACGCAGGGCCTGGGAATGGTCTATGAAGATGGCCTGGCCACGGGCAATGTGGACAGCAGCCCGCACACCACGGACACCACGGGTACGCTGGGCATGGGCGGCGCCAGCTACACGCTGGGGGTGCCGGTACAAAAGATCACCTCGGCAGGCGACGAAGTGCGCTGGACGGTGTCGGGCGATGGCAAGACGCTGACCGGTGTCGCAGGTGCGGGCGAAGACCTGCGCACGGTGGCCGTGGCCACCATTGACGACAGTGGCCAGTACAAGCTGGAGCTGAAGGGCCAGGTGGACCACGCCTACACCCAAAGTGGCGAAGAAAACCTGTACCTGCAGCTGGTGGCCAACAAGACCGAGGGCGGTGAGACCGAGGTGCAGGGCTTCAACGTCAAGATCCAGGACGATGCGCCCGTCTATGTGGGGGGCACGCAGGACACACTGGTCGCCAACAGCGGCGTGGGCGAGGTCGTCGCCGACCTGGGTGCCCGTGTGGGGGCCGATGTGGTGGGGGCCGATGTGAACATGGCGGCTACCACGGCGGCGTCTGTGGGCGGCTCGTCGCTGCGCTATGTGTCCCTGTCGTACATGCAAGGGGGCTCGGTGCAGTCCACGGTGATGACGGTGGATGGCAACAAGGTGTACTACCAGGCCACCACCGACGGCACCATCAAGGCGGTGTACGAAGACTGCGGCGAGATCAAGACCGCCTTCACGGTGGAGGGTGTGGTCAATGCGGATGGCACCACAAGCTATGTGACCAACATGCTGGCGGTGGCAGATAGGGTGCAGGTGGGTACTGAAGTAGTCTCGCCGGGCAGCACCACGACCGTGGAAAAGACGGTGGTCTTCGGCGACAGCAAGAACGACGATGTGTTCAAACCATCCGGCCAGTCCTCGTCCGGTGGCACGGAGATGATGGCAAAGTATGTGGATTCCGCCACAGGCGTCTACATGGTGGTCACGGCCGATAAGGACGAGACGGTGGTCAACGGTGTGGTGAAGGATGGCTCCAAGTGGGAAGTCACCCAGGACGATGTGATCTTCCAGACCGACGCGAACCAGGCGAATGACCCCAAGGTCAACTGGTCTTCCACAGGCAATGGCAACGGGGGCGGCGGCTTTGGGGTGAGCGACAACTTCATCGACAACGCTTCTTCCGAAGGTGTGCGTGATTCTGACAAGAGCGATGCTGTCGGTGCTGGTGACGGTGCTGGCGAAAGGCTGGTGGTCGAGTTCTTCAAGGCCGATGGCACGCGCCTGAACGTGATCACCGCAGACTTCAAGCTCGACCATCTGGGCAAGGAAGAGACCGCCATCATCAACGCTGGGAACACGACCACCAGTGGAGGGGTGTCCACCACCACTGCAGTCGGCAGCACCCTCTACAAGGATGGCACGACCTCCGGCGGCAATACCAGTGGCGGCACGGCCAGCGTCGAGACCTCCGTCAAAGTGGACCCTGCGGGCAGCACCACGTTCAACACCGTGCAGTTCGCTGCCGAAGACTGCACCGATTACCGCGTGACTGACGCCGCCACGTTGACCTACACCGAGACCGTGACGACTCCACCAGTGACCAAGCCGGTCTACGCTGACCAGATGTGGATCAACTTCCAGGCGGTGGTGGTGGATGGCGACGGCGACCAGCTGGCCAAACCGATCGACGTCAAGGTGGTCATCGACACCGACAACACGCTCGACGGTGACAAGGTGAGCCTGTCAGACCCCGCACATGGCGGTTTGGCCATCAAGGGTGGCGATGCATCGGAAACCATTGTCGGCAGCAAGGGCGACGACACCGTGCTGGCGGGCAAAGGCAATGATGTGGTCAATGGCGGCGACGGTGACGACAAGCTCGACGGTCAGAGCGGAAACGACACGCTGGACGGCGGCAAGGGAAGCGATACCCTGGTGGGCGGCAAAGGCAGCGACGCCCTCACCGGCGGGGATGGCGACGACACGATCAAGATCAACCTGGCGGACAGCACCACGGGCGGCACCCCTGACAAGGATGTCGTCAAAGACCTGGCCGAGGGCGACAAGATCGAAGTGGCCGACCTGCTGGCGGACGATGGTGGCGACCTGCTGGCCAGCCTGCCCCCCGCGGCCGTCGCCGGCGACACCACCATCACGCTCGACAGCAACGGGCCTGCGGCTGGCGGCGCATCGCAGACGGTGGTGGTGGAGGACACCACGCCTGCAGCCCTGGCGGTGGATCTTGCCCTGGGGGCGCCCAGCGTGGTGACGATTGAGGTCAAGCCGAACGACGACTGACCCAGATGCTGGCCTGGGACTGTGTTCCAGGCGCCTTTGGCCGCTGTGGCTCTTGCCTCAAGGCCCTTGCGCTTCGCAGCGTGAGGGCCTTTTCTATTGAGTTCTTAATAAAAAATGGCCGTCTCCGCGCATGGGAGTAAGAGAGTTTGCTATCAATTTTAAATGGTTAATCAGTGTTGGCTATGTGTCTAGCGGGCGCAGGAATGCATCCGCTGTGAATGGGCCAATACCCCGGCCAGTGTCCGGCCGCTTTAACGGATGCCCGGCCCGGTGGCGCCATCAAAGCCGAGTGAGGCCAGCAGCGGCAGGTCGTCCCGCGACTCCACCCCCAGGGCGATGACCTGGATACCAATCGCGTGGGCGATGTTGCACAGGCCCCGCAAGAACTCCTGGTTGCCCAGGTTGTCGCCAATGCCGCGCACGTAGCTGGGGTGGACCTTGATGTAGTCCAGCCCCAGGTCGGCGAGCTTGTTGCCCTCGGTGAAGCGCTGACCGAAGTACTCGATGCCCACGCGGCAACCCAGTTGCTGCAGGGTGTGGGCCAGTTCCTTGAAGGCATCGAACGCGCGGAACACGCCGTATTCGGGCACCTCGAACAACAAGCGCGCGCACATGTCGGGGTAGGCGTGCAGCAGCTGGGTGAGTTCGTTGCGGAAGCGGAAGTCCGCGATGGTCTCTGCCGAGAGGTTGACCGCAATGTCTCCGGCCGAGCTGCGCAGGTGCTCGATGGCCAGGCGCACCACGCGCAGGTCGATGGGGGCGGTGAGGTTGAGGTGAGCCGCCATGGGCATGAAGTCGCCCGCCGACAGCAGCGCACCGGAGGCATCGGCCACCAGGCGGATCACGCCTTCCTGGTGGATGGCACCATCCCCGCTGCCGTCCACCACGGGGTAAAAGGCCAGCTGGAGCCTGCCGCCGCTGACTGCCTCGGTCAGCAGGGTGCGCCACTGTTCGGCAGGCCGTGCGTCGGCCGGGTGCGTGCCCTCATCCACATACATGCTGTTGGGCCCGAGGGACGCTGCGCGGGCCAGTGCTTCGTCTGCGCGGCTGAAGAGTTCGCCCAGGGGCTCCTGCCTGCGGTATCCCACGGCGCCGATGTGGAACAGGTCCGGGACGAACGCTGACCAGTGGGGAAGCCACTGTGAGGACAGGGCGGCGAAGATGTCCTGTGCTGCTTCTTGAGGCGATGGCGTGGAGGGGCACAGCACGCCGAATTCGCCCCCTTTGAGCCGACCCGCCCGCTGGCCGGGCTTGCCTTCGCCGCTTTTGTACAGCACGGTGCCCAGGTGCTTGAGCAGTGCATCGGCCTTCTGGTGTCCCAGCTGGTTGTTCAGCCCTTCGAGATCGGTCAGCCGCAGGATCACCAGACTGCCTGCAGAGAGAAACTGCTCCCCTTCCAGCGCCTCCTGAAGGTGCGACAGAAAGTAGTCCCGGCTGGAAAGCCCGGTCACCGCGTCGCGATTGACCTTCTTGCGCAGGCCGTCCAGGCGCGCGGCCTCCTCGCCGAACATCGACCGCAGGCGCGTGACCATGTCATTCATGCCACGCGCTACGCTGCGCAGCTCTGGCGTGCTCGGCTCGGCAATCTTGATGAAGCGCCGGTCTGCGATGGCCTCGGCCTGTGCCACCACGTCGCGCAACGGTTTGGTGATGCGCTTGACCGCCAGGGTGCCGATGCCACCCGCAACGATGCTGCCCAGGACAAACCAGGCCAGCAGTTCCAGAGTGCCCGTCCACAGGCTTTGGTAGGCGTACTGGTCGTGGCTGGCGAGGGTGAGGGTGCCGTATTGCTTCCAGCCATCCTGGATCTGGGCCCGGCCGGGCTCGGCGTTCATGGAGATCAGCCGCGCGAACCAGGCTGGTGCGCCCTGCAAGGAGCCAGAGAAGCTGCGTTCGACCAGCGTCTGGCCGGTGGGCGACACAATCCGGATGAAGCGGTAGTGCCCCGCGTCGAACTGTGCTGCCACCTGCAGTTCGACCGTTACGGGGTCCTTGTCCAGTTGCGACAGGGCCAGCGCCAGCGAGGTCGCGTTGTCGATGTTCTTGACCTGCAGCTGCTGCTGCAGGTAGTGCCTGGCAGACAGCACACTGACCAGCATGCTGCCTCCAAACGCAATCGCCATGACCAGGCCGATGGCAAGCCAGAGTTGTTTGGTGAGTGACATGGTGCTGTATCTCCGAGAAAGGGCGCAGCGTTCAGAAGCCTTCTTGCCGCATGCGCTCCAGGACATCGCGCCAGCGCGACAAGCGGGCCGTCGGGTCTGCCGAAGAGGTGGTGGCGCCGGAGACCCAGAGGCCTTCGTTGTTGAAGCTGAAGACGGGTGAAAGATCGGCCCGGGACGAGGCGGGGCGGATGGTGGTGATCAGGTTGTCCAGCACCATCGGTTCGTCTGCGGGGTTGGCGTAGTAGCCCAGCACCATGTGTGCTTCGCTTTTCGTGCTGCCAGCGCCCCCGATCCGGGCCCGCACATAGATCATGCGCAGCTTGGCGTTGGGCACCCCCATGTGCAGCAGCGTGATGTATTTGGCAATGGAGAAGTCCTCGCAGTCGCCTGCGGTTTTTCCCATGAATTCCAGGGGAGTGGCCCAGTAATCGTCCTGCTGCCAGACGGCGATGTCGTTCTCGAACAGCATCCGCCGGTTGAAGAAATTATTGACATGGGCAAGCTTCTCGGGCTCGCTCAGGTGGCTTCCTTCGGTCATCATGGCCCTCCAGGCAATGACGAGATCAGCGCCTTTGGCGCCATAGCGCTGCAGCGCCACCGCCTGGATCTTGTCCAGATCCGGGGCACTGAAAACCGCCCCCAGCACCAGTGCAATGGTGCACGCCACCAGCACCCTAAGTAGCGCAATGACTCGGGGGACGCGCTTGAAAAGTGGCGGTAGGGAGGGCATGGAACGCGGAAAACGCGGTGACCTTGCTGAAAAGTACCCTGTCAGGGGGCAGAGTTTTCTTTGTAAAAAAAAACTGTGCGAGTTTCAAGGTAAATGTTACGTTTCGATTCTGCATCACAAACGATTCGGAGTCGCCATGAAACTGCCTCTTACCCTGATCGCCGCCGCTGTTGTCGCCAGTACGGGCGCTGTTGCGCAAACCCTCCCCGAAGGACTGGTTGAGGCGGCGCGAAAGGCCGTGACAAACAATCCGGATGTGCAAGCGCGTTGGTTCGGATTTCGGGCCGCCGACTCCGAGCGCGGAGTCGCGCGGGCAGGCTTCTTGCCGCAGCTCGATGCAGTGGCCAGCACCGGGCGGGAGAACCGCGTGCGCCCCTCTGGCAGCACGGGCTCATACCACCACACGGGGGCGGCGCTGACGCTGAACCAGATGTTGTTCGACGGGTTTTTCACCAGCAACGAAGTCAAGCGCTTGGGGCATGCCAAGCTGACTCGCTATTACGAGCTGGTGGAAGCGTCGGAGACCGCTGCGCTGGAGGCCGTGCGCGCATATGCCGACGTGGCGCGCTACCGGGAACTGGTTGAGCAGGCAAAACAAAATTACGTCGAACACAAGCTGACCACGAACCAGATCGACGAGCGCACCTCTGCAGGTGTAGGCCGTCGGGTGGATCTGGAGCAGGCGACGGGCCGCCTGGCTTTGGCGGAGTCCAATCTGCTGACGGAAATGTCCAACCTGCACGATGTCAGCGCCCGGTACCAGCGGTTGATCGGGGAGCTGCCCCCCGGGGCTCTGGCGCCCTTGCCGGAAGGATTCAAGCTCAGCACCTTGCCCCCGAAAGCCGAGGATGTGGTGACATTCGCACTGAACAACAGTCCAACGATCAACGCCGCGATCGAGAACATGCTGGCCAGTGAGGCGGGCATTGCATCGCAGAAGGCGGGTTTTGTGCCCCGGGTCGATTTCCGGGCCCGCCAGTCCTGGGACCGCAATCTGATCGGAGAGCAAGGGCGGTCGCGTGACAGCACTGTCGAGCTGGTGCTGACCTACAACTTCTACCGGGGCGGCGCCGACAAGGCCCGTGAGCAGCAAGCGGTGGAAAACAAGTTTCAGGCGCGTGAGTTGAAAGAGAAGGCCTGCAGGGATGTGCGCCAGAACACGGTGATCGCGTTCAACGACGTGCGGCGATTGATTGAACAGATGACATATCTGGACCAGCACCGGCTTTCCACCGAAAAGGCGCGGGAGGCTTATCGCCAGCAGTTTGATCTGGGGCAGCGTACGCTGCTTGATTTGCTCGATACCCAGAACGAGGCATTCCAGGCCAGCCGGTCCTACATCAACGCACGCTATGACCAAGTGGTGGCCCAGGCGCGCACCCTGAGCGCCATGGGGCAATTGCTCCCTGCACTCAACGTGACCCGTGCCGATATGCCTTCGCCTGCAGATGCTGGACAGCAGCGCAGTGGCATTGATCCTGCGGAGCTATGCCCTGCAGAGGCCCCAGTTGCTATCGTGGTTGACAAGGCCAAAGCCGTGGCGGATACGCCGGTTCGGCCGCGCGCAGTCCTGCCACCGCCAGCCGCAGCCACACCAGGTGCTCCTGCGGGTGCTGCCAAGCCTGCTGCAAATCGGTAGCAGTGAGTAGATCAGCGGCCCATCCTTCGGGGGCCGCTAGGGCGAGGCCCTCCTCCTATTAAGTGGATGGGCCTGGCCTGAAGGGTCAGACCCCGGCTGCGTGCGCCTGCTGGTCTGCGTGGTAGCTGCTGCGCACCATGGCGCCCACGGCGGCGTGGCTGAAGCCCATCTTGTAGGCCTCTTCCTCGAACATCTTGAAGGTGTCGGGGTGCACGTAACGGCGTACGGGCAGGTGGCTGTTGCTGGGCGACAGGTACTGGCCGATGGTCAGCATGTCGATGTTGTGTTCGCGCATGTCGCGCATCACCTGCAGGATCTCTTCGTCCGTCTCGCCCAGGCCGACCATGATGCCGCTTTTGGTGGGCACGCTGGGGTGCAGGGCCTTGAACTTTTTCAGCAGGTTCAGGCTGAACTGGTAGTCCGAACCGGGGCGCGCTTCCTTGTACAGGCGGGGCGCGGTTTCCAGGTTGTGGTTCATGACATCAGGGGGCGCAGCCTTCAGGATTTCGAGCGCGCGGTCGTCGCGGCCGCGGAAATCGGGCACCAGGATCTCGATCTGCGTAGAGGGCGACAGTTCGCGGATGTTCTGGATGCACTCCACAAAATGGCCGCTGCCGCCGTCGCGCAGATCGTCGCGGTCCACGCTGGTGATCACCACGTACTTGAGCTTGAGTGCCGCGATGGTCTTGGCCAGGTTCAGCGGTTCGTCCTTGTCGAGCGGGTCGGGGCGGCCGTGGCCCACGTCGCAGAACGGGCAGCGGCGCGTGCACTTGTCGCCCATGATCATGAAGGTGGCCGTGCCCTTGCCGAAGCATTCGCCGATGTTCGGGCAGGACGCTTCCTCGCACACGGTGTGCAGCTTGTGCTCGCGCAGGATTTCCTTGATCTCGTAGAAGCGCGTGGTGGGGCTGCCCGCTTTCACGCGGATCCACTCGGGCTTCTTCAGCACCTCGCCTTGTTCCACCTTGATCGGAATGCGCGACAGCTTGGCGGCGGCCTTTTGCTTGGCCAGCGGGTTGTAGGCTTCGGTGGATTGCGCTTCGCGGACGACTTCAGGGGTGCTCATGGCTGTGGGCGGCGTGTGAACGACGGGGTGGAGGTCAAGGCGCGAGCCGGATGCTGAGCTGCTGGCCCAGCACCTGCGCGGCTTCTTCCCAGGTGGTGTGGACCCCGATTGTAGAAAGGTCCACCGTTTGCAATCCTGCGTAACCGCAAGGGTTGATGCGCGAGTAGGGTTCCAGGTCCATGGCCACGTTGAGTGCGACGCCGTGGTAGGTGCAGTGTCGGCTGACCTTGATGCCCAGGGCCGCGATCTTGCCCAGGCCGTCGAAATCGGGGGCTGGAGAGGGGTCGGTGCCGGTGCGCTTTTGCGGGCGCTGGGGCAGCATGGCGTGGCTGTGGGGATCGTCCAGGCGCACGTAGATGCCCGGTGCGCCGCCCACGCGGTGGCCCGTGACGCCAAAATGCGCTAGCGTGCGGATCACGGCCTCTTCGACGCGGTAGACATACTCTTTGACGAAGTAACCAGCACGCTGCAGGTCGATCAGTGGATAGGCGACCACTTGGCCGGGGCCATGGAAGGTGACCTGCCCGCCACGGTTGGTGGCCACCACGGGAATGTTGCCAGGGGCCAGGACGTGGTCGCTTTTGCCCGCCAGCCCTTGCGTATAGAGCGGCGCGTGCTCGCACAGCCACAGGGCGTCGGGGGTGTCGGGTGTGCGCGTGGCTGTGTAGTCCTGCATGGCCTGCACGGTGGTGCTGTAGTCCACCCGGCCGAGGATCTGGGGGCTGGCAGGCACGGGTTTACAGAACGACCTTGACCAGGGGGTGCGAAGACAGGGCGCGGTACAGGTCGTCGAGCTGTTCGCGGCTGGTCGCGGTGATGGTGATGGTTACTCCGAGGTAATTGCCTGCGCGGCTGTCGCGCAGTTCAATCGTGCTGGCGTCAAAGGTGGGGTCGAACTGGCGTGCCAACTCGGTGATCGCGTGCACAAAACCATCCACCTTGGCACCCATGACCTTGATGGGGAACTTGGAGGGGTACTCGATGAGCGAGTCTTTGCGTGGGTCGGTGGCCTGCCCGGCCAGACCGTTGGGGGGCGGAGGGGTTGTGGATGTCATGGTGAAAAGCCCTTGGGTCTTTGCTTCGGTTTCAATAGCTGGCGGCGCTGTGCCATTGTGCGCTAGAGGCCTGCTGGTGAGGCTCTGCTGGTCCATTCGGCGTGCGCCAAGTCGGTGCGTCGCGGGGCGGTTTTTACCGATGAGGCCGTTGGCGTGTCACCACAACGGAGCATGCCTTCACACCGGCCACACACCCGGTTTGCGGGTTTTTGCCGACCGCCATGGGTTTTTACTTATAATTAGAGGCTTTGTGAAAGTTGCAGTCTGTAACGCGGGCGTCATTCAACAATGAAAACAATCGCTCCCGAGACTGAAGCTGAGGCTGAAGAATCTGACTTCAAGCCCCTGACGGCCCAAGAGGCTGAGCAGTGGCGCAGTCGCCATCCTCCCATCTCGGTGTGGAAGGTGGTGGCAGGTCAGGCGCTGGTTGGAATGCTGGTGGCCCTGGTGGCTTGGGTTCTGACGGGTCGTGCAACGGTGGGCTGGTCTGCAGCCTACGGGGCGCTGGCAGTGGTGGTTCCGGCAGGCTTGTTCGCCAGGGGGGTGTTTCGCCACAAGGCGTCATCCGATCCGCGTGCGGCCATGCTGGGGTTCTTTGGTTGGGAAATCGCCAAGATCGTGTTGACGGTGGCGCTGCTGGCAGCGGCACCCCGGCTGGTGCCGGACTTGAGCTGGATGGCCTTGCTGATTGGCATGGTGATCACAATGAAAACGTACTGGGCGGCACTGTTGGTGCGGTCTGGTGTCCGAAAAACCGATTGATATAGAGAAGAGTTGTCCGATGGCCGCAGAAGCGCACGCTCCGACTGCAAGTGAATACATCGTTCACCACCTGCAGCATCTTCAAAACGTCAACCAGACCAAGATTGTTGATTTCACGGTCATCAACTATGACTCGATCATCGTGGGTTTGGTTCTGGGTGCCCTCACCCTCTTGATCCTTTGGTCAGCTGCCCGTAAGGCGACCTCCGGCGTGCCCGGCCGCTTCCAGGCCGCCGTGGAGATGCTGGTCGAGATGGTGGACAACCAGGCCAAGGCCAACATCCACAACGCCGAAAGCCGCAAGTTCATTGCTCCTCTGGGTCTCACAGTGTTCGTCTGGATCTTCCTGATGAACTTCATGGACATGCTGCCTGTGGACCTGCTGCCCGCCATCTGGGCCCAGATCTACGGTGCTGCCGGTCACGACCCTCATCATGCTTACCTGCGTGTCGTGCCCACGGCCGATCTGTCCACGACGCTGGGCCTGGCATTCGCCATTCTGATCCTGCGCTTCTGGTACAGCGTGAAGATCAAGGGCGCTGGCGGTTGGGCTCATGAACTCGTTTCTGCTCCATTCGGCACCAGCAAGAATCCCATCTTCGCCCTGATTCTGGGCGTGGTAAATCTGCTCATGCAGATCATTGAATATGTCGCCAACACCGTGTCGCATGGCATGCGGTTGTTCGGCAACATGTACGCCGGTGAACTGGTGTTCATGCTGATCGCCCTGATGGGTGGTGCAGCTGCACTGTCGCTGTCGGGTGTGCTGCTGCCTGTGGGCCACGTCATCGCTGGCACCATTTGGACGCTGTTCCACATTCTGGTGATCTCGCTGCAAGCGTTCATTTTCATGATGCTTGCGCTGATCTACCTCGGTCAGGCGCACAACGCGCACTAAGTTTCCCTTTCGTTTTTTCTTTCCCTTAACTTTTCTTTCTTAACTCAGGAGTCATCATGGAAAACATTCTCGGTCTCGTCGCTCTGGCTTGTGGTCTGATCGTTGGTCTGGGCGCTATCGGCGCTTCCATCGGTATCGCACTGATGGGTGGCAAGTTCCTCGAATCGTCGGCACGCCAGCCTGAACTGATCAACGAACTGCAAACCAAGATGTTCATCTTGGCCGGTCTGATCGACGCTGCGTTCCTGATCGGTGTGGCTATTGCTCTGCTGTTCGCTTTCGCCAACCCCTTCGCTTCGACGTTCTTGGCCAACCTGCCCAAGTAATTCCCTCCCAACGCCACTCTAGAAAGGTGTTGCCGTGAGTATCAACGCGACCCTGTTCATTCAGGCCATCGTCTTCCTGATCCTGGTGTGGTTCACGATGAAATTCGTGTGGCCCCCGATCGCGAAGGCGTTGGATGAACGAGCCCAGAAAATCGCCGAAGGCCTCGCTGCTGCCGATCGTGCCAAGTCCGAATTGACCGCTGCCAACCAGCGCGTCGAGAAGGAATTGTCGCAGGCGCGCAACGAAACGGCCTCGCGTCTTGCGGACGCCGACCGACGTGCCCAGGCCATCATCGAAGAAGCCAAGGCACGCGCCACGGAAGAGGGCAACAAGATTGTTGCTTCCGCCCGTGCCGAAGCCGAACAGCAAACGGTGCAAGCCCGCGAAGCCCTGCGTGAGCAAGTGGCAGCGCTGGCCGTCAAGGGTGCAGAGCAGATTCTCCGCAAGGAAGTCAATGCCGGCGTTCACGCCGACCTGCTCAACCGCCTGAAGACCGAGCTGTAAGGGGACACACATGGCTGAACTCGCCACCATTGCCCGCCCTTACGCCGAAGCCCTGTTCAAGGCCGCTACCGCGGGTGCGGGCATGGACCTGGCCAGCACCGCTGACTGGGTCGATGAACTGGCGGCCATTGCTGCCAACCCCCAGTTGCGCCAACTGGCGGACAACCCCAAGGTGACGGCAGACCAAGTGTTCGCCGTCTTCACAGGTGTTGCGCGTTCGGCACTGCCCGATACGGCCAAGAACTTCCTGCGCACGGTCATCGACAACGGACGCCTTGCTGCGCTCCCGGAAGTCGCTGCACAGTTTCGTGCCCTCGTGAATGGCCGCAGCGGCTCCTCGGATGCTGTGGTGCACAGCGCTTTTCCGATGGATGCTGCCGCGCTGGCTGAGGTCGGCTCGGCGCTCGAAAAGCGTTTTGGCCGCAAGCTCAATCTCACCGCTCAGCTGGACCCGTCCCTGATCGGTGGCATTCGCGTAGTTGTGGGTGACGAGGTGCTGGACACTTCGGTCAAGGCCCGTCTTGAACAAATGAAAGCGGCCCTCACCGCGTAACGCGCGGCGAGGACAGCGAACCAAAGAAAGAAGGAAAGAGTCATGCAACTCAATCCCGCAGAAATTTCTGAACTCATCAAGAGCCGCATCGAAGGTCTGGCCGCCAGCAGCGATATCCGCAACCAGGGTACCGTGGTGTCCGTGTCTGACGGTATCGTGCGCGTGCACGGCCTGTCGGACGTGATGGCTGGCGAAATGCTTGAGTTCCCCGCCACCAAGGACGGTCAGCCCTCCTTCGGTCTGGCCCTGAACCTTGAGCGCGACTCCGTCGGCGCCGTGATTCTGGGTGAGTACGAACACATCTCCGAAGGCGACACCGTCAAGTGCACGGGCCGCATTCTGGAAGTGCCGGTCGGCCCCGAGCTGGTCGGCCGCGTGGTGAACGCCCTGGGCCAGCCGATCGACGGCAAGGGTCCCATCAACGCCAAGCTCACCGACGTGATCGAAAAGGTCGCACCGGGCGTGATCGCCCGTAAATCGGTGGACCAACCCCTGCAGACCGGCCTGAAGTCGATCGACTCCATGGTGCCCGTGGGCCGTGGCCAGCGCGAGCTGATCATCGGTGACCGCCAGACCGGCAAGACCGCCGTGGCCATCGACGCCATCATTGCCCAGAAGGGCCAGGGCGTGACCTGTATCTACGTCGCCATCGGTCAGAAGGCTTCGTCGATCAAGAACGTGGTGCGCGCACTGGAACAAGCCGGTGCCATGGAATACACGATCGTGGTGGCCGCATCGGCATCCGAATCGGCAGCCATGCAGTACGTGTCGGCCTACTCGGGTTGCACGATGGGCGAATACTTCCGCGACCGCGGCGAAGACGCCCTGATCGTGTATGACGACCTGTCCAAGCAAGCTGTGGCTTACCGTCAAGTGTCGCTGCTGCTGCGCCGCCCACCAGGCCGCGAAGCCTACCCTGGCGACGTGTTCTATCTCCACAGCCGCCTGCTCGAACGCGCAGCCCGCGTGAATGCCGACTACGTCGAAGCCTTCACCAAGGGTGAAGTCAAGGGCAAGACCGGCTCGCTGACCGCACTGCCGATCATCGAAACGCAAGCTGGCGACGTGTCCGCCTTCGTGCCTACCAACGTGATCTCGATCACGGACGGTCAGATCTTCCTGGAAACCAGCCTGTTCAACGCCGGTATCCGCCCCGCCATCAACGCCGGTATCTCGGTGTCGCGCGTCGGTGGTGCTGCCCAGACCAAGCTGGTGAAGAACCTGTCCGGTGGTATCCGTACCGACCTGGCCCAGTACCGTGAACTGGCTGCGTTTGCGCAGTTTGCTTCCGACCTGGACGAAGCCACCCGCAAGCAACTGGACCGCGGTGCCCGCGTAACCGAACTGCTCAAGCAGGCACAGTACAGCCCTCTGTCCATCTCTCTGATGGGCGCCACGCTGTTTGCTGTGAACAAGGGCTTCATGGACGACATCGACGTCAAGAAGGTTCTCGACTTCGAACACGGCCTGCACCAGTTCCTGAAGACCAGCCACGCCGCACTGCTGGCCAAGCTGGAACAGGCCAAGGCCATGGACAAGGACGCAGAAGCCGAATTGACCGCTGCCATCGGCGCGTTCAAGAAGTCGTTCGCTTAAACCGGACGAGGAGCCATCATGGCAGCAGGCAAGGAAATACGCGGCAAGATCAAATCGGTGGAAAACACCAAGAAGATCACCAAGGCCATGGAGATGGTGGCCGCATCCAAAATGCGCAAGGCGCAGGACCGGATGCGGGCTGCCCGCCCTTACAGCGAGAAGATCCGCAACATTGCAGCCAACCTCGGCCAAGCCAACCCTGAATACGTGCATGCGTTCATGAAAGTGAACGATGCCAAGACGGCTGGCGTGATCGTGGTAACCACCGACAAGGGCCTGTGCGGCGGCATGAACACCAACGTGTTGCGCGCCGTGACGACCAAGCTGCGTGAGTTGCAAGGCGCTGGTGTTTCGACGGAGGCCGTGGCCATTGGCAACAAGGGCCTGGGTTTCCTGAACCGCGTCGGTGCCAAGGTGGTTTCGCATGTGACGGGCCTGGGCGATACGCCCCACCTGGACAAGCTGATCGGCCCCGTGAAGGTGCTGCTCGACGCTTACGCAGAAGGCAAGATCAACGCGGTGTACCTGAGCTACACCAAGTTCATCAACACCATGCGCCAGGAATCGGTCGTGGAGCAACTGCTCCCGCTGTCGTCCGAGCAAATGCAGGCCGAGAAGACCGAACATGGCTGGGACTACATCTACGAACCCGATGCCCAGACCGTGATCGACGATCTGCTGGTCCGCTACGTCGAATCCCTGATCTACCAGGCCGTTGCGGAAAACATGGCGTCCGAGCAGTCGGCGCGCATGGTGGCCATGAAGGCCGCCACCGACAACGCCGGCAGCGTCATTGGCGAGTTGAAGCTGGTCTACAACAAGACGCGCCAGGCAGCGATCACGAAAGAACTTTCGGAAATCGTGGCTGGCGCCGCTGCTGTGTAAGCAGCTCAACCAACATCTAAATTGGAGCGAAAAATGGCTCAAGTGCAAGGCAAGATTGTTCAATGTATCGGCGCTGTGGTGGACGTTGAGTTCCCGCGCGACCAGATGCCCAAGGTGTATGACGCGCTCAAGCTGGAGGGTTCTGCCCTGACGCTGGAAGTGCAGCAGCAGCTGGGCGACGGCGTGGTGCGTACCATTGCCCTCGGCTCATCTGACGGCCTGCGTCGTGGCCTGATGGTCACCAACACCGCCAACGCCATCACCGTCCCTGTGGGCAAGGCCACGCTGGGCCGCATCATGGACGTGCTGGGCAACCCCATCGATGAACGCGGTCCTGTGAGCCAGGAACTGACGGCATCCATCCACCGCAAGGCCCCTGCGTACGACGAACTGTCGCCTTCGCAAGAGCTGCTGGAAACCGGTATCAAGGTGATCGACCTTGTGTGCCCGTTCGCCAAGGGCGGCAAGGTGGGCCTGTTCGGTGGTGCCGGTGTGGGCAAGACCGTGAACATGATGGAACTCATCAACAACATCGCCAAGGCCCACTCGGGTCTGTCGGTGTTCGCTGGTGTGGGCGAGCGTACCCGCGAAGGGAACGACTTCTATCACGAAATGGCCGATTCCGGCGTGGTGAATCTCGAGAAGCTCGAAGACTCCAAGGTTGCCATGGTGTACGGTCAGATGAACGAGCCACCAGGCAACCGTCTGCGTGTGGCGCTGACCGGCCTGACCATCGCCGAGTCCTTCCGTGACGAAGGCCGTGACGTGCTGTTCTTCGTGGACAACATCTACCGCTACACGCTGGCCGGTACCGAAGTGTCCGCTCTGCTGGGCCGTATGCCTTCCGCCGTGGGCTACCAGCCTACGCTGGCCGAAGAAATGGGCCGTCTGCAAGAGCGTATCACTTCGACCAAGGTCGGCTCGATCACCTCCATCCAGGCCGTGTACGTGCCAGCGGATGACTTGACCGACCCATCGCCTGCCACGACCTTTGCTCACTTGGACTCCACTGTGGTGCTGTCGCGTGACATCGCTTCGCTGGGTATCTACCCTGCCGTGGATCCTCTGGACTCCACCAGCCGCCAGCTGGACCCGAACGTCGTGGGCGAAGACCACTACGCCACGGCCCGCGCCGTGCAAGGTACGCTGCAGCGCTACAAGGAACTGCGCGACATCATCGCCATTCTGGGCATGGACGAACTGGCTCCTGAAGACAAGCTGGCCGTGGCCCGCGCGCGCAAGATCCAGCGTTTCCTGTCGCAGCCATTCCACGTGGCCGAAGTGTTCACGGGCTCGCCAGGCAAGTACGTTCCTCTGTCTGAAACCATCCGTGGTTTCAAGATGATCGTGAACGGCGAGTGCGACCACCTGCCAGAACAAGCGTTCTACATGGTCGGTACCATCGACGAAGCCTTCGAAAAGGCCAAGAAGGTGGCCTGATTGCCCGGTGGCTGAGCGGCCCACGGTAGCTCAGCCTTCTGCAATCAAGCAACCCACCTTTTCCTAGGAGCAATGATGAACACCATCCACGTTGATGTGGTCAGTGCCGAAGAGTCCATCTTCTCCGGTGAAGCACGTTTCGTCGCGCTGCCTGGCGAGGCTGGTGAGCTGGGCATCTATCCCCGCCACACCCCGCTGATCACGCGCATCAAGCCCGGCTCGGTGCGCATCGAGATGGCCAACGGTGACGAAGAGTTTGTTTTCGTGGCCGGTGGCATTCTGGAAGTGCAGCCCAACTGCGTGACTGTGCTGTCTGACACCGCCATCCGCGGCAAGGACCTGGACGATGAGAAGGCCAATGCGGCCAAGGCATCGGCCGAAGAAGCGCTCAAGAACGCCAAGAGCGAGCTGGACCTGGCCAAGGCCCAGTCCGAACTCGCCGTGATGGCTGCCCAGATTGCGGCGCTGCGCAAGTTTCGCCAGAAGAAATAAGCCCGGAATCCTTCCCGGACTGACCAAAACCCGGCCTGGCCGGGTTTTTTTATGCCCGAGTGAAAGGCTGTGTAGAGAGGGAGCGACCAGATAGAGGTGAGGATTGCCCCTGGGGGCGCCGTCGGCGCATCGCCCTTGTGGTGACTTGTGCCTCTGTTCTCCTTAAACAGGCTTGGGCAAGGTACACGAGCGAAGAAAAACAAAAGGCCGGAGCCCCGCAAGGGACTCCGGCCTTTTGTATGGCATTTGCACTTCACGACCGGCCTGCACAGGCCGGTTGGAATTACATGGCGCTGAATTCGCCTGAAGGGATCTGGCCCGTGCGCAGGGCTTCAGCAGCCTGGGCACGTACCGCAGCGCGGTCGGCCGTGGACTTGTAGGTCACCACACGCGAACCTGCGGGTTCGATAGAGCGGGTCTGGGCCACAGTGGCGGCTTCAGCAGCCACTTCAGCACGGGTGCGGTTGGTGTCGAACTTCAGAGCGAACTGCGAGCCATCGGCTTCGTCAGCGTGGGCGCCGAAAGCAGAGAAAGCAGCCACAGCAGCGATGGAGATGATGCGAGCGGTCTTGTTCATGGTGAAACTCCGATGAAATTCAAAAAAGAGGGATGTACTAGGCAATACGAAACAGGAAGAGCGGTGGATTCAGCGAATCAAGCGCTGATCAATCAACCACGCTCGCCGTAAGAGATCTGGCCAGTGCGCACAGCTTCAGCAGCCTGGGCACGCACAGCAGCGCGATCAGCGGTGCTCTTGTAGGTCACGACGCGGGAACCAGCAGGCTCAATGCTGCGGGTCTGGGCCACAGTGGCGGCTTCGGCAGCCACTTCAGCGCGGGTGCGGTTCGTTTCGAACTTGGTGGCGAATTGCGAAGCATCGGCTTCGTCAGCGTGGGCGCCGAAAGAGGCGAAAGCAGCGACAGCGGCAATGGAGAGGAAACGTGCGGTGTTGTTCATGATGAAAATCCTTGAAGTTAAAAAGCGTCTCAAAAAAGCCGGGCCAAAAAACCATTCCTGAACCGGGTTCGGTGAGTCGCCTTGCGGGTTCGGCTCATCGATGGGATGAACTGTACGCCGATGGTGTTCAGGGAAAAACCACCGGGTCGCGAACTGACTGTTCCAGTATTGGAAACAATATGGAGTGTGGTGCTGCGGGTCAGGGTGGATTCATCGCCCACTACGGGGTCAGCGGCGCAAGCCTAGAGAGAAACCCGGGCACATTTTCAGAACGGCGCTTAGCGCAGGGACTGCAAGAGGCTGCGGTTTATGGGGCCGCTGCATCCCCACTGCGGTCTGTGTTCGCTGCACAAGAGTCACACCAGCCGGGGATGCGGACGGGGCGGAACGGCCAGGTGAGACACCACAAGCATATTGGCGCGGGACGCTGGCTGGTGAGGCAATAGGTTCTGGCGCCGAGGACTGTACGAGGCCCGGGCCCCGGCCTCCCAGGCTTTCAGCGCCGGGATGGCCCCACGGGTGCATCCGGAAGCTCGTTGGCCTGCGGGGCGCTGCCTGTGCGCGGGAAATGCTGGGCCAACTGCAGCGAGACGGCATCAATGGCCTCGATCAGACCTTCTTCGTAGTGCAAATCCCGGAAACGGCTGGACATCTGTTGCACCAGTGCCTGCCACTCCTGGGGCGGGACCTGCCGTGCCAAGCCCCGATCGGCCACGATCTCGATCGCATGTTCGGGCATCAGCAGGTAAATCAGCACGCCGTTGTTGTGTTCGGTGTCCCACACGCGGTACTTGCTGAAGAGCATGATGGCGCGCTCGCGGGGGCTGGCCTGGCGGCGCAGGTAGCTCCAGGGCAGGCTGGCCTCGGCCACGATGCGGATCTGCCCTGTGTGGTGCTGCTCGCTGGCATGGACCTGCGCCTCCACGCGCTGCAAGACGGGGGCCGAGAGGGCGCGGCGGGAGGCGGCTTCTGTCCAGCGGTGCCGCAGCAGGCGTCGCAGGGCCTGCAGCGGGTGAAAAGTCGTTGCGCCTTTGCTGCCCATCACCAGTCTCCCGAGGCGCCACCGCCGCCAAAATCGCCGCCACTACCGGAGCTGAATCCCCCGCTGTCGCTGCTACTGCTGTAGCCGCCGCTGCTACCACTGCTGCCCGATCCCCAGCTTCCAGAATGGCTGCTGCCGGGGCCCAGCGCGATGGGGGCGCTGCGGCCCCCGAAGATCCAGGTGTAGAGCAGCGCAATCACCCCCGCGCCCACGGACAGCAGCAGGCTGGCGGTGAACACAAACGCCAGCACGCCCACCCCACCGCCCACCAGCAACCCGCCCAGCGCGCTGCCAAAGATGCTGCGGGCCAGGGGCCCGGCCACCATCACGCCGAAGAACAGGAAGATGGCGAAATCGGTCCAGTCGAACAGGCCGTGGTGCTGAATGTCTTGGGTGGAAACAGGCTCTGCCTCGGGCTGTGGCAGGCCTTCGGCGGCGATGCGCGCGGCGATCTGGGTGGCGGCGGCGGACAGGCCACCTGCATAGTCGTTCTGCTGAAAGCGGGGCTTCATCGCGCTGTCGATGATGCGGGCGGCCGCGATGTCGGGGATGGCCCCTTCCAGCGCCTTGGCCACCTCGATGCGCATCTTGCGGTCGTTTTTGGCCACCAGCACCAGCACGCCGTCGCCTATGCCCCGGCGGCCGATTTTCCAGTGATTGCCCACGCGGTTGGCATAGGCGGCAATGTCTTCGGGCGCCGTGCTGGCCACCATCAGCACCACCACCTGTGCGCCCCGGGTCTGTTCCAGCGTGGCCAGCTGGGATTCCAGCGCCTGGGTGTCGGCCGCGCTCAGGCTGCCCGTCTGGTCGATGACATGGCCGGTGAGCGGCGGAATGGCTTGCAGCGCACCCTGGGCCCACGCGCTCAAAGGTGTAATTGCTATAAATAATATAGCTATCAACGCCCGTCCAATGCGCGCAAGAAGCATATTTTCTTCAGATTTCTGCAGAGAACAGGGGCGCGGCCGGGTGCGTCAGGGCTTGGCTTTGGAGGCGCCAAAATCCACGGTGGGGGGCGTGCTGATCTGCGCCTCGTTGGCCACGGTGAAGCTGGGCTTGGGGGCGTAGCTGAACGCCATGGCCGTGAGGTTGGTGGGAAAGCTGCGCGCGAGCACGTTGTAGTCCTGCACGGTCTGGATGTAGCGGTTGCGGGCCACGGTGATGCGGTTTTCCGTGCCCTCCAGCGTCACGCGCAGGTCGCGAAAGCCCTGGTTGGCCTGCAGGGTGGGGTAGCGCTCGGACACCGCCATGAGGCGCGACAGCGCACCCGAAAGCTCGCCCTGCGCCTGCTGGAACTTGTTGAAGGCCTCGGGGTTGTTCAGGGTCTCGGGCGTGACCTGGACCGCCGTGGCCTTGGCCCGGGCCTCGACCACGCGGGTCAGGGTTTCCTGCTCGAAATCTGCCTCGCCCTTCACGGTGGCGACGATGTTGGGCACCAGGTCCGCGCGCCGTTGGTACTGGTTGAGCACCTCGCTCCATGCGGCCTTGGTCTGTTCGTCCAGGCGCTGGAAGTCGTTGTAGCCGCAGCCGCCCAGGGCCAGGGTGATCAGCAGCAGGGTGCCAAGGGCCAGGAAACGTCGCATCTTCATCATCATGGGGGCCTAGCAAAAAAGGAGAATGGGGCGAATGTGCCAGAAACCCGGCGGCACGGGGAGTCTGGCGCCGCAACGCAGCAGACTTGCCCGGCAAGGCCACCGAGCGGCCCCGGGAGATCGTGAACCGATTCCAAGACCGAGGCCCACCAAAGCCCTCGGTCATCGCCGCATGCGCGGCCAGCCGGTGGCGGGCTGAACGCACAATAGCTGCCTTGCCAGTTGTGCCGCTGTGGCGCCGCCTGCCGATTCATCCCCACCACCACCCTGAACGACCATGCCCCGCGCCCGCTCCAAAGCTGCCACCCTCGGTGGCTCGTCGGATGAAACCGAATCAGCGTTCTACGAAGCCCTGCAGCGCGGTGACATCGACCTGCTGATGTCGTGCTGGGCAGACGAGGATGACATCGTCTGCGTGCACCCCGGCGGGCCGCGCCTGCTGGGGGCGGGAGCCATCCGTGCGGCCTTCGAGTCCATGTTTGCGAACGGCACGGTGCGCGCGCGGCCGGTGCAGGTGCACCGGGTGGTGGCGCTGTCGAGTGCGGTGCACAGCGTGGCCGAACAGGTGGAGGTGATGCTGCCCGATGGCCTGCACCAGGCCGTGGTGCTGGCCACCAATGTCTATCACAAGACCCCCGAAGGCTGGCGCATGGTGGCCCACCATGCGAGCCCGGGCACGGCGCCCGATGCGCAGGTGGTGGCGGCCCAGCGGCCGGTGCTGCACTGACACCTGCATGGCCGCAAGAATATGAGCTTTTTAGCGCCTTTGCGCGCGATGGTATTGCCTTAATAGCTATGAAATATGTAGCACCTCGATGGCTGCCCGGTGGGCAGCTCCAGACGATCTGGCCCGCGTTGTATTCCCGCCGGGCGCTGGGCCCCCGCCCCGAGTACCGCCGTGAGCGCTGGGACACGCCAGACGGTGATTTTGTGGACGTGGATTTTCTGCACGACGGCATCGCCACCACCGTGCAGCGGCCCCTGCTGGTGGTGTTCCACGGCCTGGAGGGCTCCTCGCGCAGCCACTACAGCGAGGCCTTTGCCGACCTGGCGCGCCAGCGGGGCTGGGCCTGCGCGCTGCCGCACTTCCGGGGCTGCAGCGGTGAGATCAACCGCGCGCCGCGCGCCTACCACTCGGGCGACCATGCCGAGATCGGCTGGATGCTGCAGCGGCTGCGCGCCACCCACACCGGGCCGCTGATGGCGGCCGGGGTGTCGCTGGGCGGCAATGCGCTGCTGCGCTGGGCTGCCGAAGTGGGCACTGACGCCGCGCGCAGCGCCGACGCCGTGGCTGCTGTGTGCTCGCCCATCGACCTGGCTGCGGGTGGGCTCGCGATTGGGCGCGGCTTCAACCGGCAGGTCTACACCCGCATGTTCATGCGCACCCTGGTGCCCAAGGCGCTGCAGAAGCTGGCGCAGCACCCGGGGCTGTTCGACCGCCAGACGCTGCTGGCCGCGCGGGACCTGTACGCCTTCGACAACGTGTTCACCGCCCCGGTGCACGGCTACCGCAACACCGAGGACTACTGGCTGCGCGCCTCGGCCAAGCCCTTGCTGCACCAGATCCGCATCCCGGCGCTGGTGGTCAATGCCCGCAACGACCCGTTTGTGCCCGCCGCGAGCTTGCCCGGGGCGCACGAGGTGGGCCCGTGTGTCACGCTCTGGCAGCCGCCGCACGGCGGGCATGTGGGCTTCCCCCGGGGGCGCCCGCCCGGCCATGTGCGCGCCATGCCCGAAGCCGTGGGCGGCTGGCTCGCAGAGCAGGCCGGGGCAGGGGGCACTCAGGGAGGACAATCGGCCCATGGATGACATCGTCAAACAGGCCCTGGCCAAATGGCCCAACGTGCCGGACTGCTACGGCTGGCTGGGGCTGGACGCGCGGGGCCGCTGGTACTTGCGCGACGATGCCACGCAGGCGGCGGGGCCCTTTGCGCAGAGCAAGGGGCAGTTGCTGGAGCACGACAAGCTCATCGCCTTCATCGCCCGCAACTACGAGGCTGATGCCCAGGGGCAATGGTTCTTTCAGAACGGCCCCCAGCGGGTGTATGTGGAGCTGGAGGCCACGCCCTGGATCTGGCGCATCCAGCCTGACCTGTCGCTGCAGGCCCACACAGGCCAGGTGGCGGAGGTGCGGGAAGCTCTGGTAGACGAGCAGGGGCGGCTGTACCTGGCCACCGACATCGGCGTGGGCCTGGTCCACACCATGGATGTGCCCCTGGCGGCCGAGGCCGTGGAGTCTGGCCGCTGGCCGCTGCAGGAGGTGCTGGCCAGCGACCTGCCGACCCGGTTTGGCTACATGGCCAGTCCGCAGGCGGGGTGGGTGGCGCGGTCGTGCGAGGGCGGGGCCCGGTAGGAGCGTAGTTGAGCAGGGCCGTGTGTTGCGGCCATAAAAAAACCGACGCATGCGTCGGTTTTTTTATGGGGGTGGGGGCCAGCCCCGGCACGGTTAGTTTTCCTGCCAATTGCTTGGCCACCCCATGGGCTGCAGGTGGCTGGGTGGACACAGAAGCGCCACCCAGCGCCGGGACCCGCGCCGCCAGATGGCGGGGCAGGGTCAGGACTGCTGCTTAGCGCGAAGCGGCGGGGGCTGCTGCCGCAGCGGCGGCTTCGCCACCTGCCGCTGCAGCGGGGGCTGCGGGCTCGTCGAACTTGCCGCCGCTGGCGTTGGCCATGTAGGCCACAGCGCGGGCGATTTCGGTATCGTTGAAGTCGCCACCACCTTGGGGAGCCATCGCGCCCTTGCCCTTCAGAGCGGACTGCACCAGGGCTTCGAAGCCGGTCTTGATGCGGGCCGACCAGGCTGCGGCATCACCCATCTTGGGGGCACCTGCGGCACCCGAGGTGTGGCAGGCCGTGCATTGCGCCTTGAACACGTCTTCACCGCTCTTGAGGGGGCGGTTGGCGTCACGCACTTCGACCATGCCCACCTTCTGGATGCGCTCGGCGATGGCCTTCTCGGGGTTGACGGCGCCAGCGGCAGGCTTGTCGGCGGACGTCACGTAAATGACCAAGCCGATGATGGCAAAGATCGGGATCACGAACGAGAAAAAACTCGCCAGCAGCAACTGCTTGGGAGTCTTGATGGGGCCGGTGTGCGCTTCTTCGTGGTGGTTGTCGCTCATGACGTCCTCTGGTTATCGGGGGGCTTTGATGAAATCAACCTTAAATTATATCTACGCCCCCGGGGAACTTCGGCTCCCGCCCCGGCCCGGGTGGGCCGGTGTCGTCCGCACACAACCCGTAACACACGGCACGGGCAGTCTGCGGGCGTGGGGTTGCGCATCAGGAGCTGCTGGCCTGCGCGGGTGCCGGGGCGCCGCCGCCCAGGGCCTTGTAGAGCGCCACCTGGTTCTGCAGCTGCGCCAGCCGCACCTGCACCACGGCCTGCTGGGCCGTGAACAGGGAGCGCTGGGCGTCCAGCAGGTCCAGGTAGCTGGCCACGCCGTTGCGATAGCGCAGGTCGGCCAGTTGCAGGCGCGCACTCTCGGCTTCGGCCTGCCGCTGCTGGGCCAGTGACTGTTCGCCCAGCGTCGCCTGCCCCGCGAGGGCGTCCGAGACCTCTCGGAATGCGGTCTGGATGGCTTTTTCATACTGCGCGATAGCAATGCTGCGGCTGGCCTGTGCGCTCTCCAGGTTGGCCTGGTTGCGGCCCGCATCAAAGATGGGCAGCAGCAGCGACGGCGCAATGGTGAAGCCCCAGGAGCCGTTCTTGAACAGCCCCGACAGCTCGCCGCTGGCCGTGCCCGCCTGCGCTGTCAGCGAGATGCGCGGGAAAAACGCGGCGCGCGCGGCACCAATGTTGGCGTTGGCGCCGATCAGCTGCTGTTCGGCCTGGCGGATGTCGGGCCTGCGGATGAGCAGCTCCGATGGCAAGCCTGCGGGCAGCGGGGCCATGGCGGGTGCATTGACCAGCCGGCTGCCGGCCAGGCTGGCGCTGACCTCGCCGGGCAGGGCCTGGCCCAGCAGCAAGGCCAGGGCGTTTTCGTCGAGTGCGCGTTGGCGCTGCTGCTGCGCCAGCGTGGCGCGGGCTGCCTGAGTGAGGGACTCGGCCTGGCGGAAGTCCAATTCCGAGGCCACACCGGCATCCAGCCGCATCTTGGTCAGCCGCACCGATTCCTCGCGCGAGGCGAGTGTCTGGCGGGACAGGTCCAGCAGTTCTTCGTCGGCCAGCAGCGCCAGCCAGCCGTTGGCCACCGCCGCCACCAGGCTCACCTGGGCGGCGTTGCGGCCTTCCTCGGTGGCAAGGTACTGGGCCAGGGCCTGTTCCTTGAGGCTTGCGAGGCGGCCGAAGAAGTCGATCTCCCAGGCCGACACTGCCAGCCCGACGCTGAACGAGTTGGTGAGGTTGCCACTGCCCGAGGCGGGCGCGCGGCTGGCGTTGGCGGCCAGGCCCACACCCGGGTACTGGTCGGCGCGGCGCACCTGGTAGGTGGCACGCGCCTGTTCGACGTTGAGCATGGCCACGCGCAGGTCGCGGTTGTTGGCCAGCGCGGTCTCGATCAATTGCCGCAGTCGGGGATCGGCAAAGTAGTCTTGCCAGGGGGCTGTGTCGGCCGTGGCCTGGGCCGTGCCCGTCGCAGAGGATGCGGCTGCATAGGTCGCTGGCACGGGGGCTGCCGGGCGTTCATAGGTGGGGATGAACGAGCAGCCCGCGAGCAGCAGCGCAGCCGCTGCCGCCGTCAGTGCGAGGGGGGTGCTGCGGGGATCAATCATGGGTTCCAACTCCTGCTTCTTCTGCATGGCGGCGATTCATTTCTGCCTGGCGTGCGCTGCCCTTGAACAGGCTGCGCACCACCACAAAGAACACGGGTACAAAAAACACAGCCAGTGCGGTGCCGGTGACCATGCCACCCAGCACGCCGGTGCCGATGGCGCGCTGGCTGGCCGAGCCAGCGCCCGAGGCGATGGCCAGCGGCAGCACGCCCAGCCCGAAGGCCATGGACGTCATGACGATGGGGCGGAACCGCAGGTGGGCGGCCGCCAGTGCCGACTCGATCACGCCCTTGCCCTGGGCTTGCAGGTCCTTGGCAAATTCGATGATCAGGATGGCGTTCTTCGCTGACAGGCCAATGATGGTGATCAGGCCCACCTGGAAGTACACGTCGTTGGCATAGCCCCGCATCAGCGTGGCCAGCAGCACACCCAGCACGCCGAGGGGCACGACCAGGATCACCGCCAGCGGGATGGACCAGCTCTCGTACAGCGCTGCCAGGCACAGGAACACGGCCAGGATGGCGAAGCTGTAGAGAATCAGCGACTGGGCGCCAGCGAGCTTTTCTTCCCGCGATTGGCCGGTCCATTCAAAGCCGAAGCCTGCGGGCAGCTGCTTGGCGAGTTTTTCCATCTCGGCCATGGCGGCACCGGTGCTGAAACCGGGTGCGGGGGCGCCCGAGATGCGCATGGCCGGATAGCCGTTGTAGCGCACCGTCTGCTGCGCGCCGTTCACCCAGCGGGTGGTGGCAAATGCCGACAGTGGCACGGGCTTGCCCTGGCTGTTGGCGGCATTGATCTTGAGCAGATCGTCCGGCTGCATGCGTGCCGGCGCATCGGCCTGCACCACCACGCGCTGCAGGCGGCCCTGGTTTGGGAAGTCGTTCACGTAGCTGGAGCCCAGCGCAGTGGACAGCGCCGAATTGATCGCGTCAAACGGCACGCCCAGGGCGTTGGCCTTGTCGCGGTCGATGTCGATCTGCAGCTGGGGCGCGTCTTCCAGGCCGTCCGGGCGCACCTGCGTGAGCACCTTGCTTTGCGAGGCCATGCCCAGAAGCTGGTTGCGGGCCTGCACCAGGGCAGCGTGCCCGGCGCCGCCCCGGTCCTGCAGGCGGAAAGTGAAGCCGCTGGCGTTGCCCAGCTCTGGGATGGGGGGCGGGCTCAGCGGGAAGATGAACGCATCGCGGATGCCCATCAGCCCGCCAAAGGCGCGGTTGGCCACGTCCTGCGCCGATTGGCCGGGGCCATGGCGCTCGCTCCAGTCCTTGAGGGTCACGAACGCCAGCGCGGCATTTTGGCCCTGGCCCGAGAAGCTGAAGCCCAGCACGCCCACCATGCTTTGCACTTCGGGCTGCTTGAGGATGAAGCCTTCGACCTGCTCCATCACGGCCAGCGTGCGCTCTTGCGTGGCACCGGGAGGCAGCTGCACGTTGACGATGATGTTGCCCTGGTCTTCGCTCGGCAGGAACGAGGTGGGCAGGCGCATGTAGACCACGGCCACGGCGCCCACGATGGCGGCATAGATGACCAGGTAGCGCGCGGCGCGCTTGAGCATGCGGGCCACAAAACCTTCGTAGCCCTTGGCGGTGCGCGAAAAGCCCCGGTTGAACCAGCCGAAGAAGCCTGTTTTTTCGTGGTGGTGACCCGCCTCTACCGGCTTGAGCAGCGTGGCACACAGCGCGGGTGTGAGCGACAGCGCCATGAAGGCCGAGAAGCCGATGGAGGCGACCATCACTGCCGAGAACTGGCGGTAGATGTTGCCGGTGGAGCCCGCAAAAAACGCCAGAGGCACAAACACCGAGATCAGCACCACGGTCACGCCAATGATGGCGCCCGAGATCTGGCGCATGGCCTTGCGCGTAGCCTCCAGCGGAGACAGGCCTTCCTCGCTCATGATGCGCTCGACGTTTTCCACCACCACGATGGCGTCGTCCACCACGATGCCGATCACCAGCACCATGCCGAACATGGTCAGCACGTTGATCGAGAACCCCAGCGCCAGCAGCGTGGCGAACGTGCCCAGCAGGGCAATGGGCACCACGATGGTGGGGATGATGGTGTAGCGCCAGTTCTGCAGGAACAGGAACATCACCAGAAACACCAGGGCCACAGCCTCGAACAGGGTCTGAGCGACCTGCTTGATGGAGATGTCCACAAAGCGCGAGCTGTCGTAGGGAATGCTCCAGCCCATGCCTTCGGGGAAGTAGCGCGAGAGTTCATCCATCTTGGCGCGCACGGCCTTGGCGGCTTCCAGGGCATTGCCGCTGGGCGACAGCTGGACACCAATGCCCACGGCGGGCTTGCCGTTCAGGCGTGCGGCGGTGGCATAGGCCTGGCCGCCCAGTTCGACGCGTGCCACATCCTTGATGCGCACGGTGGAGCCATCGGTATTGGCGCGCAGCACGATGTTGCCGAACTGCTCCACGCTGCTGAGCTGGCCGTTGACCACCACGGTGGCGGCAATCCCCTGGCCCGCGACGTTGGGCAGGTCGCCAATCGTGCCGCTGGCCACCTGTGCGTTCTGGGCGCGGATGGCGGCGGTGATCTCGGCGGCCGAGAGGTTGAAGCTCATCATCTTGGCCGGGTCGATCCAGATGCGCATGGCGCGTTCGGTACCAAACAGCTGTGCCTGGCCAATGCCCTGCAGCCGCTGCAGCTCGGGCACGATGTTGCGCGATGCGTAGTCGCCCAGGGCCACCGTGTCAGTCGCCGGGTTGGACGACGACAGCATGGTGAACAGCAGGAAGTTGGAGCGCGACTTGTCCACGCGCACGCCTTGCTGGGTCACCGCCGAAGGCAGGCGAGGGCTGGCACGCGACAGGCGGTTTTGCACATCCACCTGCGCCAGGTCGGCGTTGGTGCCGGGCTGGAAGCTCAGGGTGATGCTGCCCGACCCATCGGCTTGCGCGACCGACTCCATGTAGATCAGGCCGGGCGAGCCGTTCATTTCGCGCTCGATGACGGACAGCACGCTGTCCTCCAGCGTCTGCGCCGAGGCACCGGGGTAGGCGGCGTTGATGACGATGGCGGGTGGGGCCACCGGGGGGTACTGGGCGATGGGCAGCTGCGTGATCGCCACACCGCCCATCACCATGATGAACAGTGCGATCACCCATGCAAAGATGGGGCGGTCGATAAAAAACTTGGCCATGCTGGGGTGCCCCTTATGGCTTGGCGGCGGAGGCCGGCGCAGAGGTGGGGGCTGGTGCGGGAGCTGCACCAGGCGCCTGCCATGGTACGGGCTTGACGGGGGTGCCCGGCGGCAGCATCTGCAGCTTCTGGAACCCGTCAACCATCACTTTTTCCCCGGCCTTGAGTCCGTCGAGCACAACCCAGCGGTTGTTTTGCGCGGCGCTGATCTTGACCGTGCGCGGCGACACCTTGCCGTCTTCACCCACCACACTGACCGTGTCGCCTTGCTGGGTGCGGGTGACTGCTTGCTGGGGCAGGGTGATAGCGTTGCTGGCCTGGGCTTGCTCGATGCGTACGCGCAGGTACAGGCCGGGCAGCAGTTCGCCCTTGGGGTTGGGCACCTCGGCGCGCAGCGTGACCTGGCCGGTGGTGGAGTCCACCGAAAGGTCGGTGAACAGCAGCTTGCCAGCCTGGGGGTACTCCGATCCATCTCCCAGGACCAGCTTGACGCTGGCGGTTTCCGCACTGCCTGCGCGTTTGAACTGACCGCTTTCCATGGCGCGGCGCAGCTGGAAGACGTCGCTGGCTGATTGGGTGAAGTTCACGTAGACCGGGTCGATCTGCTGCACCACAGCCAGCGCGGTGGCTTCGCCTTGCCCGACCAGGGCACCCTCCGTCACCAGGGCCCGCCCGATGCGGCCCGCAATGGGCGAGGTCACGCTGGCATAGCCCAGGTTGATGTCGGCCGTGCGCACCACGGCTTTGGCAGCCGCCACATCGGCCTGCGCCTGCTTTTCTGCAGCCTCGGCATTCACAAAATCCTGTTTGCTGATCGCGTTGGCCGTGACCAGTGGGCGATAGCGTTCAACCAGGGCGCTGGCCTGGGCGAGGTTGGCCTGGGTCTTGGCGAGGCTGGCGCGGGCGCTCTCTGCCGCAGCCGCATAAGGGGCAGGGTCAATGCGGAACAAAGGCTGGCCGGCCTTCACGTCGCTGCCTTCCTTGAACAGGCGCTGTTGCAGGATGCCTGCAGCACGCGCACGGACCTGTGCCACACGCGAGGCCTCGACGCGGCCGGGCAGCTCGGTCAAAAGCCCGATGTCTCCGGGGGTTGCCGTGACCACGCCTACTTCGACGGGAGGCATCTGGGGCCCGCCTGCGGCGGCCTTGCCATCGGTTTTGCCACATGCGACCAGCAGTGCGGCAGCGGCAACGGCCGCCACGAGAGTGAGCGTTTTGCGGCTGGATGCATTGCGAAAGAGGGGGATGACGGATGGGTCACGCAGTTTGGGCATGAGAGTCCTTCTGATTGGCGTCAAGAAATGGGGTTGTAGGGGATGGGGTGCCCGCCAAAGGCGACCCAAAGCAAGAGTCCGACAAAACAAGTGCGCAATTATACATACAAGCATGAATGTATAATTGTGATGAGCGGATATCGAGGTGGTGCCGCTGGTGGGTGGGAGCCCGAACGAGGAGGCATACAAATATGGCGCGTCGGACCAAGGAAGATGCGATTGCTACGCGCAGCAGCCTGATTGATGCGGCCGAGCAGGTTTTTTTCGACAAGGGGGTGGCCCGGGCGTCGTTGAGTGACATAGCTCAGGCGGCGGGTGCCACCAGGGGGGCGATCTATTGGCACTTCAAAGACAAACTGGATCTCTTCAGTGCCATGATGGACCGGGTGACGCTGCCGCTCGAGCAGGGTTTCGGTGCGTTGGAGGGGAGCACTTGTCCTGATCCGGTGGAGCGGTTGCGCGCGGTGTTGGCGCTGGTGCTACATGGCGTGGCCTCGGATGCGCGGACCCGTCGGGTGTTCGAGATTGCGCTCTACAAAGTGGAATATGTGGGAGAGCTTGTCGGTGTCCGTGACCGGCACATTGCGGCCTCGGAGGGCTTTACCAGCCAATTGGCGAGTGACTTTGAGCTGGCCGCCCAGGCGCAGGGAATTGCCTTGCCCATGACCTCTGTGGAGGCTGCGGTGGGTTTGCATGCCTTGTTTGACGGATTGATTCGCAACTGGATCCTTGGTGGGGGTGCGTTTGACCTTGAGAAGGTCGGGCGGGTAGGGACCGATGCATTCTTGTTGGGTTTGGGGCTGGCTTTGCCGCGGGCTGCAGGGGGTGCTGCGTGAGGTTGGCGCGCGAGTAGGGTTGAAGGTGGTGGTGGCTTCTGTGGTGTTGCATCTCTGGGGATTGCTTTCGCGAGGTGCGGTCGCGTGCGATAATCCAAGGCTGTACCAGTTCAGTTCAGCGGCTGTAGCTCAGTGGATAGAGTATTGGCCTCCGAAGCCAAGGGTCGTGGGTTCGATCCCCGCCAGCCGCACCAGTGACGTTTGCAGTCCTGCCTCCTGTTGTTTGTGGGGTTGATCTGCAAATTGATGGAATTTGCCCGGACTGCAAAAAATTGGTGCTATAATTCGAAATTCTCCGGAGGGGTGCCCGAGTGGCTAAAGGGGGCAGACTGTAAATCTGTTGGCTTACGCCTACACTGGTTCGAATCCAGTCCCCTCCACCAGTGAGTGAGTAGTGTTGAGAGTAATGCTTGGTTCTGCTGCAAAGTGGGGTTGGGCGCGCAAAGGTTGATGCCGATGCGGGAGTAGTTCAATGGTAGAACCCTAGCCTTCCAAGCTAATGACGCGGGTTCGATTCCCGTCTCCCGCTCCACTGCTTGTTTGGTCTGGTTTGTCGAGATGAAAATTTTGAGGTCGCGCAAGCGGCATCAAGTTGCCCATGTGGCTCAGTGGTAGAGCACTCCCTTGGTAAGGGAGAGGTCGCGGGTCCGATTCCCGCCATGGGCACCACTTTCAGGTGCGTCCGGATCTGGTTGCGCCGAGATCCTGTTGTGTTGATATAGATTTTTTTCGGAGTCGGAAAAATGGCAAAAGGAAAATTCGAGCGTACCAAGCCCCACGTCAACGTGGGCACGATCGGCCACGTGGACCACGGCAAGACGACCCTGACGGCAGCCATCGCTACCGTGCTGTCGGCCAAGTTCGGCGGTGAAGCCAAGGCTTACGACCAGATCGACGCAGCGCCCGAAGAAAAGGCCCGCGGTATCACCATCAACACCGCCCACGTGGAATACGAAACGGCCAACCGCCACTACGCCCACGTGGACTGCCCCGGCCACGCCGACTATGTGAAGAACATGATCACCGGCGCTGCCCAGATGGACGGCGCTATCCTGGTGTGCTCGGCCGCTGACGGCCCCATGCCCCAGACCCGTGAGCACATCCTGTTGGCCCGCCAAGTGGGCGTGCCTTACATCATCGTGTTCCTGAACAAGTGCGACATGGTGGACGACGAAGAACTGCTGGAACTCGTCGAAATGGAAGTGCGCGAACTCCTGGACAAGTACGACTTCCCAGGCGACGACACCCCCATCATCCGTGGCTCCGCCAAGCTCGCCCTGGAAGGCGACAAGGGCAAGCTGGGTGAAGAAGCCATCATGAAGCTGGCCGAAGCTCTGGACACCTACATCCCCACGCCTGAGCGCGCTGTGGACGGTGCCTTCCTGATGCCCGTGGAAGACGTGTTCTCCATCTCCGGCCGTGGCACCGTGGTGACCGGTCGCGTGGAACGCGGCATCATCAAGGTCGGCGAAGAAATCGAAATCGTCGGTATCCGCGACACGCAAAAGACCATCTGCACCGGCGTGGAAATGTTCCGCAAGCTGCTGGACCAAGGCCAAGCTGGCGACAACGTCGGCCTGCTGCTGCGCGGTACCAAGCGCGAAGACGTGGAACGCGGCCAAGTGCTGTGCAAGCCCGGCTCGATCAAGCCCCACACCCACTTCACGGCTGAGGTGTACGTTCTGAGCAAGGACGAAGGTGGCCGTCATACGCCTTTCTTCAACAACTACCGTCCTCAGTTCTACTTCCGCACGACCGACGTGACTGGCGCCATCGAGCTGCCAGCCGACAAGGAAATGGTCATGCCTGGTGACAACGTGTCGATCACTGTGAAGCTGATCAACCCCATCGCCATGGAAGAAGGTCTGCGTTTCGCTATCCGCGAAGGTGGCCGTACGGTCGGCGCTGGCGTCGTGGCCAAGATCATTGCTTAATTAGCAGATATACAGGGGTATAGCTCAATTGGCAGAGCGTCGGTCTCCAAAACCGAAGGTTGTAGGTTCGATTCCTACTGCCCCTGCCACTTGAAAGTGGCCCAAAACAAGCCCGCCAGACCCTGGCGGGCTTCGGTGTCTTAAGTGATGCCGTGAATCGGAAGCAGGAAACACTCAAAGATGGCCACATCACAGGTTGAAACTGTCAATACAGGCGCAGACAAGGCCAAGCTCGCAGCGGTGGTGGCTCTGGTCATTGCATCGGTGGCGGGCTTTTATTTGCTGGGCAAACAAGGTGCGGTGGTGCAATGGGCCGCGCTGATTGTGGGTTTGGTCGCGGCTGCTGGCGTGTTTCTGGTGTCGGAATCGGGTCGCCAGTTCGTTGCATTTGCGAAAGACGCATGGCGCGAGGTGAAAAAGGTCGTTTGGCCGACGCGCAAGGAAACTCTGCAGATGACGGCGTATGTGTTTGCCTTTGTGGTGATCATGGCCCTGTTCCTGTGGTTCACTGACAAAACTCTGGAATGGGTTTTGTACGACTTGATTTTGGGTTGGAGAAAATCATGACGACCGCTGCGGAAATCACGGGAGCAGAGGCTCCTGCAGGCGCTTCTGCTTCGGCAAATCCCGATCTGCGCTGGTACATCGTTCATGCCTATTCGGGCATGGAGAAGGCGGTGGAGCGCAACATCCAAGAGCGGATCAGTCGCTCGGGCATGTCAGATAAATTTGGTCGCATTCTTGTGCCGACTGAAGAAGTTGTTGAAATGAAGAACGGCCAGCGCAAGACGACGGAGCGTCGTTTGTTTCCTGGCTATGTGTTCGTTGAGATGATCATGGACGACGACACTTGGCACTTGGTGAAGCACACCAATAAGGTGACCGGGTTTGTGGGTGGTGCAAAGAACCGTCCCGCCCCCATCTCGGAAGACGAGGTGCAGAAGATCGTCAGCCAGATGCAGGAAGGTACCGACAAGCCCCGCCACAAGATCGAATTCATGGTGGGCGAGCTGGTTCGCGTCAAGGAAGGTCCTTTCACGGACTTCAATGGTTCGGTCGAAGAGGTCAATTACGAAAAGAGTCGTGTACGCGTCTCTGTGATGATCTTTGGTCGATCCACGCCGGTTGAGTTGGAATTCGGCCAAGTCGAAAAAACCTAAATGTCGGCAAGACGAGGTCTTGTTCTTCACGACTTCTAACGTTCGAAAAAAATTGGATGCCGCACTTTTCGACTCGGTGCGGACATCGTGAAAGTGAGTCGTTAACCCCGGGGAGCCTGTTGTTGCATGGTGCGACGCAGGCGTTATGACCCGCAAGGAGTAAAACATGGCGAAGAAAATCGTCGGTTTTATCAAGCTGCAAGTTCCAGCTGGTAAGGCCAATCCATCCCCACCCATCGGTCCCGCACTGGGCCAGCGTGGCCTCAACATCATGGAGTTCTGCAAGGCATTCAATGCCCAGACCCAAGGCGTTGAGCCAGGCCTGCCACTGCCCGTGGTCATCACGGCTTTTGCAGACAAGAGCTTCACCTTCATCATCAAGACGCCGCCAGCGACGACTCTGATCAAGAAGGCTATCAAGCTCGAAAAGGGTTCTTCGAACGCACTGAAGATCAAGGTCGGCAAGATCACGCGCGAACAGCTCGAAGAGATCGCCAAGACCAAGATGAAGGACATGAACGCTGCCAATGTGGACGCCGCTGTGCGCACGCTGGCCGGCTCTGCACGCTCCATGGGCGTGACGGTGGAGGGTTTGTAAGATGGCCAAGCTGACCAAGAAGCAAAAAGCCCTGCAAGGCAAGGTTGACAGCACCAAGCTGTACGCATTCGCCGACGCAGTCGTGATCGTGAAGGAAGCCGCTACGGCCAAGTTTGACGAATCCATCGACGTGGCCGTTCAGCTTGGCATTGATGCCAAGAAGTCTGACCAGGTGGTTCGCGGCGCCGTGGTGCTGCCCAATGGCACCGGCAAGACGACCCGCGTGGCGGTGTTCGCCCAGGGGGCCAAGGCTGATGAAGCCAAAGCTGCTGGCGCCGATGTCGTGGGCATGGATGACCTGGCCGCCATGGTCAAGGCTGGTGACATGCCTTTCGATGTGGTCATCGCTGCTCCTGACGCCATGCGCGTCGTGGGTACGCTGGGTCAGATCCTGGGTCCACGTGGCCTGATGCCTAACCCCAAGGTGGGTACCGTGACCCCTGACGTCGCTACGGCCGTGAAGAACGCCAAAGCAGGTCAAGTGCAGTTCCGCGTGGACAAGGCCGGTATTGTGCACAGCACGATCGGTCGCCGCTCGTTTGACAACGACAAGCTGCAAGGCAACCTGGCTGCACTGATCGAAGCCCTGAACAAGGCCAAGCCAGCAACCAGCAAGGGTCTGTACCTGCGCAAGGTCGCTGTGTCCTCCACGATGGGCGTTGGCGTCCGGGTGGATACGCAATCCATCGCAGCGTAATTGCGATAAGAAATCTTCGGGCCTGTTAAGGGCCTGATGTGGTGGGCTGGGGGTGCTGTAACAGGCATTTCCAGGCCATCCAAGACCGTTGGTGCGCAACTTGTTTGCACTTAATCCCTTCGGGGCCAACGCAGATGGCGATCCCGCTGCAGATGGAATCCGTTCCGAAACAGTTGGTCGCTGCAACAAGAGCGCGCATGAGGGTGAAAACCCGAGTGTGCAATTTAAGGAGTAGACCTTGAGTCTTAATCGCAGTGAGAAAGAAGCGGTCATCAGTGAAGTGACCAGCCTCGCCGCTAAAGCTCAAACGCTTGTGATCGCGGAATACCGTGGCATCACGGTCGCCGACATGACCAAACTGCGCGTTGAAGCTCGCAGCAAGGGTGTGAGCCTGAGTGTTCTGAAGAACACCCTGGCCCGCCGTGCTGTGGCTGGCAGCCAGTTTGACGTGGTGGCAGACCAGATGACCGGTCCTCTGATCTATGGCTTCTCCGAAGACGCTGTGGCTGCCGCGAAGGTGGTGGCCGATTTCTCGAAGACCAACGACAAGCTGGTGATTCGTGGTGGCGCTTTCGGTGGTAAAGCCCTGGATGTCAACGGCGTTAAGCAACTGGCCAACATTCCTTCCAAGGAAGTTCTGCTGGCACAGATTTGTGGCTTGCTTATGTCCCCCATGTCGCGTACGGCCGTTGTGCTGGGCGCACTGGCGGCGAAAAAAGGCGAAGGCGCTGCCGCACCGGCCGCCGAACCTGTCGCAGCTTGAACGCTCGGCAGTTAACCAACAAAATTGTTAGGAAATCAAAATGGCATTCGATAAAGACGCATTTCTGACCGCGCTGGACAGCATGACGGTTCTGGAACTCAATGACCTGGTGAAGGCTATTGAAGAGAAGTTTGGCGTGAGCGCTGCAGCCATGGCTGCTCCTGCTGCTGCCGGTGGTGGCGCTGGTGCTGCTGCTGCTGAAGAAAAGACGGAATTCAACGTTGTGCTGACCGAAGCCGGCGCCAACAAGGTGTCCGTCATCAAGGCAGTGCGCGAAATCACCGGTCTGGGCCTCAAGGAAGCCAAGGACCTGGTGGACGGCGCTCCCAAGAACGTCAAGGAAGGCATTGCCAAGGCTGACGCTGAAGCTGCCGTCAAGAAGCTGGTGGAAGCTGGCGCCAAGGCCGAACTCAAGTAATTCGGTCTCGCTCAAGGGCTGGAGTGCTCCTCAAAGGGCCTCCAGCCTTTGGTGCTTTCAGAGAGCACTCGAAAGCCCCGTGTCCCACGGGGCTTTCGAGTGTCTTCTGTCAACCCCGACAGCAGAAGACGCCTTGGTCCGGGTGATGTGCAACGCATCACCGTCCGCCATGGTTGGTAGTGGCCAACCGCCAAGCCCGCAAGGACAACGCTTCTTGTGGGTCAGTCGTCGAAGACCCAGGACTCATGTCTTTGCCCGGAGATCTCATGGCCTATTCCTACACCGAACGCAAGCGAATTCGCAAAAGTTTCGGCACCCGCGATAGCGTGCTCGAAGTTCCTTATCTGCTGCAGATGCAGAAGGACGCATACACCGCTTTCCTGCAGGCTGATAAAGCACCCCAGAAAAGAACCATCGAAGGCCTTCAGGCTGCATTCGACGCTGCCTTCCCCATCGTCTCCCACAACGGTTTTGTGGAGATGAAGTTCATTGAGTACAACCTGGCCAAGCCAGCCTTCGACGTGCGCGAGTGCCAGACCCGTGGTCTGACTTTCGCCTCGGCCGTGCGCGCCAAGGTTCAGCTCATCATTTATGACCGCGAGTCCTCGACCAGCCAATCCAAGGTGGTCAAGGAAGTGAAGGAGCAAGAGGTCTACATGGGCGAAGTGCCTTTGATGACCGACAAGGGCTCGTTCATCATCAACGGTACCGAGCGCGTGATCGTGTCTCAGCTGCACCGCTCGCCAGGCGTGTTCTTCGAACACGACAAGGGCAAGACGCACAGCTCGGGCAAGCTGCTGTTCTCGGCGCGCATCATTCCCTACCGCGGCTCTTGGCTGGACTTCGAATTCGACCCTAAGGACATCCTGTACTTCCGCGTGGACCGCCGCCGCAAGATGCCGGTCACGATTCTGCTCAAGGCCATCGGCCTGAACCCCGAATCGATCCTGGCGAACTTCTTCGTCAACGACAACTTCCGCCTGATGGACAGCGGCGCGCAGATGGAGTTCGTCTCCGAGCGCCTGCGTGGCGAAGTGGCCCGTTTCGACATTACGGACAAGTCCGGCAAGGTTGTCGTGGCCAAGGACAAGCGCGTCACCGCGCGCCACACCCGTGAACTGGAACAGTCTGGCACGACCCACATCAGCGTGCCCGAAGACTTCCTGATCGGCCGTGTGGTGGCCCGCAACATTGTGGACGCCGATACCGGTGAAATCATCGCCAAGGCCAACGACGAGCTGACCGAAGCGTTGCTCAAGAAGCTGCGCAGCGCCGGCGTGCAGGATGTGCAGTGCATCTACACCAATGAACTCGATCAGGGTGCGTACATGTCGCAGACCCTGCGCATTGACGAAACGGTGGACGAGTTCGCAGCACGCGTGGCCATCTACCGCATGATGCGCCCCGGCGAGCCGCCAACGGAAGACGCTGTGCAGGCTCTGTTCCAGCGCCTGTTCTACAACCCCGATACGTACGACCTGTCGCGCGTGGGTCGCATGAAGTTCAACGCCAAGATCGGCCGCGACGAATCCACCGGCCCCATGGTGCTGTCCAACGAAGACATTCTGGCCGTGGTCAAGATCCTGGTGGACCTGCGCAACGGCAATGGCGAAGTCGATGATATCGATCACCTGGGCAACCGCCGCGTGCGTTGCGTGGGCGAACTGGCCGAAAACCAGTACCGCACCGGCCTGGCACGTATCGAAAAGGCCGTGAAGGAGCGTCTGGGCCAGGCCGAGCAAGAGCCGCTGATGCCTCATGACCTGATCAACAGCAAGCCGATCTCGGCAGCCCTGAAGGAATTCTTCGGCGCATCCCAGCTGTCGCAGTTCATGGACCAGACCAACCCGCTGGCCGAAATCACGCACAAGCGCCGTGTGTCCGCACTGGGCCCGGGCGGTCTGACCCGCGAACGCGCAGGCTTCGAAGTGCGCGACGTGCACGTGACCCACTATGGCCGCGTCTGCCCTATCGAAACGCCTGAAGGTCCGAACATCGGCCTGATCAACTCGCTGGCTCTGTACGCTCGCCTGAACGAGTACGGCTTCATTGAAACCCCCTACCGCCGTGTGGTGGATGGCAAGGTCACCAATGAGATCGATTACCTGTCGGCCATCGAAGAAGGCAAGTACGTGATCGCGCAGGCCAATGCCACCCTGGACAAGGATGGCCGCCTGACGGGTGAGCTGGTGTCTGCCCGTGAAAAGGGTGAATCCATCCTGTGTGGCGCTGACCGTGTGCAGTACATGGACGTGTCGCCCGCGCAGATCGTGTCGGTGGCTGCGTCCCTGGTTCCGTTCCTGGAGCATGACGATGCGAACCGCGCGTTGATGGGCGCCAACATGTCGCGCCAGGCCGTGCCTGTGCTGCGTCCTGAAAAGCCCCTGGTGGGCACGGGCATCGAGCGCGTGGCTGCGGTGGACTCGGGCACTGTGGTGACCGCTACCCGCGGCGGCGTGGTGGACTACGTGGACGCCACCCGCATTGTGGTGCGCGTGAACGACGCCGAAGCTGTGGCCGGTGAAGTGGGTGTGGACATCTACAACCTCATCAAGTACCAGCGTTCCAACCAGAACACCAACATCCACCAGCGCCCCATCGTCCAGAAGGGTGACATGCTGGTCAAGGGTGACGTGATCGCCGACGGCGCATCGACGGACTTTGGCGAAATCGCCATCGGCCAGAACATGCTGATCGCCTTCATGCCCTGGAACGGCTACAACTTCGAAGACTCGATCCTGATCTCCGAACGCGTGGTGGCGGAAGACCGCTACACCTCGATCCACATCGAAGAGCTGGTCGTGATGGCCCGCGACACGAAGCTGGGCGCGGAAGAAATCACGCGCGACATTCCGAACCTGTCGGAGCAGCAACTGAACCGCCTGGACGAGTCCGGCATCATCTACGTGGGTGCCGAAGTGCAGCCCGGCGATACGCTGGTTGGCAAGGTCACGCCCAAGGGCGAGACCACACTCACCCCTGAAGAGAAGCTCTTGCGCGCCATCTTCGGCGAGAAGGCTTCCGACGTGAAGGACACCTCGCTGCGCGTGGACCAGGGCTCGTCGGGCACCGTGATCGACGTGCAGGTGTTCACCCGCGAAGGCATCCAGCGCGACAAGCGCGCCCAGCAGATCATCGACGATGAACTCAAGCGCTTCCGCCTGGACCTGAACGACCAGCTGCGCATCGTGGAGGCCGATGCCTTCGACCGTATCGAGAAGCTGCTGACCGGCCGCGTGGCCAACGGCGGCCCGCAAAAGCTGGCCAAGGGCACGAAGCTCGACAAGGCTTACCTGGCCTCCGTCGAGAAATTCCACTGGTTCGACATCCGCCCTGCGGAAGACGAAGTGGCAACCCAGCTCGAATCCATCAAGAACGCGCTGGAGCAAACCCGCCACAGCTTCGACCTGGCTTTCGAAGAAAAGCGCAAGAAGCTCACGCAAGGCGACGAGTTGCCCGCTGGCGTGCTCAAGATGGTCAAGGTCTACCTGGCCGTCAAGCGCCGTCTGCAGCCTGGTGACAAGATGGCCGGCCGCCACGGCAACAAGGGTGTGGTGTCCAAGATCGTTCCGGTCGAAGACATGCCCTACATGGCCGACGGTACGCCTGCCGACATTGTTCTGAACCCGCTGGGCGTGCCTTCGCGGATGAACATCGGCCAGGTGCTGGAAGTCCACCTGGGTTGGGCTGGCAAGGGCATTGGCCAACGCATTGGCGACATGCTGCGCGAGCAGGCCAAGGCGGCCGAGCTGCGCAAGTTCATGGAAGAGGTCTACAACTCCCGTGGTCGTACCGAGGACCTGTCGCAACTCAGCGATGACGACCTCATGGCCATGGCAGCCAACCTCACGAACGGCGTGCCTTATGCGACCCCCGTGTTCGATGGTGCTTCGGAAGAAGAAATCAAGGACATGCTCAAGATCGCCTATCCGGACGACATCGCCGAGCGCAAGGGGCTCACGTCTACGCGCACTCAGGCATACCTGTTCGACGGCCGCACCGGCGAGCGCTTTGAGCGCCCCACGACCATTGGCTACATGCACTACCTGAAGCTGCACCACTTGGTGGACGACAAGATGCATGCCCGTTCCACGGGTCCGTACTCGCTCGTCACGCAGCAGCCTCTGGGCGGCAAGGCTCAGTTCGGTGGCCAGCGTTTCGGGGAAATGGAAGTGTGGGCGCTGGAAGCTTACGGCGCCGCCTACGTGCTGCAGGAAATGCTGACCGTGAAGTCCGACGACGTGGTGGGCCGTACCAAGGTGTACGAATCCATCGTCAAGGGCGAACACGCCATCGAAGCCGGCATGCCGGAATCGTTCAACGTGCTGGTCAAGGAAATCCGTTCGCTGGGCCTGGACATCGAGCTGGAACGCTCCTAAGCAGAAAAGGAAAGAGTCACTATGAAATCGCTACTCGACCTGTTCAAGCAATTCACGCCGGACGAGCATTTCGATGCCATCCGCATCGGCATGGCTTCGCCCGAGAAGATCCGTTCGTGGTCTTTCGGCGAAGTGAAGAAGCCCGAGACCATCAACTACCGCACGTTCAAGCCTGAGCGTGATGGCCTGTTCTGCGCGAAGATTTTTGGTCCCATCAAGGACTACGAATGCCTGTGCGGCAAGTACAAGCGCCTGAAGCACCGCGGCGTGATCTGCGAGAAGTGCGGCGTTGAAGTCACGCAGACCAAGGTGCGCCGCGAGCGCATGGGCCACATCGACCTGGCCGCCCCCTGCGCCCACATCTGGTTCCTGAAGTCCCTGCCATCGCGTCTGGGCCTGGTGCTCGACATGACGCTGCGCGACATCGAACGCGTGCTGTACTTCGAAGCCTACGTGGTGACCGACCCCGGCATGACCCCGCTGAAGAAGTTCAGCATCATGTCCGAGGACGACTACGACGCCAAGCGCAAGGAATACGGCGACGAATTCATCGCCAAGATGGGCGCGGAAGGCATCAAGGACCTGCTGGAATCCATCGACATCGACCTGTCGATCGAACGCCTGCGTGGCGACCTGACCGGCTCCGAAGTCAAGGTCAAGAAGAACGCCAAGCGCCTGAAGGTGCTGGAAGCGTTCAAGAAGTCGGGCATCAAGCCCGAGTGGATGGTGCTGGAAGTGCTGCCCGTGCTGCCACCGGACCTGCGTCCGCTGGTGCCGCTGGACGGCGGCCGCTTCGCGACTTCCGACCTGAACGACCTGTACCGCCGCGTCATCAACCGCAACTCGCGTCTGCGCCGCCTGCTGGAGCTGAAGGCCCCTGAAATCATCGCCCGCAACGAAAAGCGGATGCTGCAAGAGGCTGTGGATTCGCTGCTGGACAACGGCCGCCGTGGCAAGGCCATGACGGGCGCCAACAAGCGTGCCCTGAAGTCGCTGGCCGACATGATCAAGGGCAAGTCCGGCCGTTTCCGCCAGAACTTGCTGGGCAAGCGGGTGGACTACTCGGGCCGTTCCGTGATCACCGTGGGCCCTACGCTCAAGCTGCACCAGTGCGGTCTGCCCAAGCTGATGGCGCTGGAGCTGTTCAAGCCTTTCATCTTCTCGCGCCTCGAAGCCATGGGCATCGCGACGACGATCAAGGCTGCCAAGAAGGAAGTCGAATCCGGCACCCCCGTGGTGTGGGACATCCTGGAAGAGGTCATCAAGGAACACCCCGTGATGCTGAACCGTGCACCTACGCTGCACCGTTTGGGCATCCAGGCCTTTGAGCCCATCCTGATCGAAGGCAAGGCCATCCAGCTGCACCCCCTCGTCTGCGCGGCCTTCAACGCCGACTTCGACGGTGACCAGATGGCTGTCCACGTCCCGCTGTCGGTGGAAGCACAGATGGAAGCTCGCACGCTGATGCTGGCCTCCAACAACGTGCTGTTCCCCGCGTCGGGCGAACCCTCCATCGTGCCTTCGCAGGACGTGGTGCTGGGTCTGTACTACGCCACCCGCGATCGCATCAACGGCAAGGGCGAAGGCCTGGTGTTCGCTGACACCGGTGAAGTGCAGCGTGCTCTGGACGCAGGCCAGGTCGAACTGGCTGCCAAGATCACGGTGCGCATGACCGAGTGGAGCAAGAACAAGGAAACCGGTGAGTTCGAGCCTTCGACCTCGCTGGTGGAAACCACCGTGGGCCGCGCGCTGCTGTCCGAGATCCTGCCCAAGGGCCTGCCGTTCTCCAACATGAACAAGGCGCTCAAGAAGAAGGAAATCTCGCGCCTGATCAACGTGTCCTTCCGCAAGTGCGGTTTGAAGGAAACGGTGGTTTTCGCCGACAAGCTGCTGCAAAACGGCTTCCGTCTGGCCACGCGCGCTGGTATCTCGATTGCCATCGACGACATGCTGGTGCCGCCCCAAAAGGCCGGCATCATCGAGCGCTCCGAGAAGGAAGTCAAAGAGATCGAACAGCAGTACGTCTCCGGTCTGGTGACCTCTGGCGAGCGCTACAACAAGGTGGTGGACATCTGGGGCAAGGCCGGCGACGAAGTGTCCAAGGTGATGATGGCCCAGCTGTCCAAGCAGAAGGTCATTGACCGCCACGGCAAGGAAGTGGACCAGGAGTCTTTCAACTCCATCTACATGATGGCCGACTCCGGTGCCCGCGGCTCTGCCGCCCAGATCCGCCAGGTGGCCGGTATGCGGGGCCTGATGGCCAAGCCAGACGGCTCGATCATCGAAACGCCTATTACCGCGAACTTCCGCGAAGGCCTGAACGTGCTGGAGTACTTCATCTCCACCCACGGTGCCCGTAAGGGTCTGGCCGACACGGCGCTGAAGACCGCCAACTCCGGCTACCTGACGCGCCGTCTGGTGGACGTGACGCAGGATCTGGTCGTGACCGAAGAGGATTGCGGCACTTCCAATGGTTCGCTGATGCGCGCCATTGTTGAAGGCGGTGAAGTGATCGAATCGCTGCGCGACCGTATCCTGGGCCGCACCGCTGCCGAAGACGTGCTGCACCCCGAAACCCGTGCCGTGCTGGTGCCTGCTGGCGTGATGCTGGAAGAAGACATCATCGAAGAGCTGGAAGCCGCTGGCGTGGACGAAGTGAAGGTGCGCACCGCACTGACCTGCGAAACCCGCTACGGCCTGTGCGCCAAGTGCTATGGCCGCGACTTGGGCCGTGGCGGCCTGATCAACCTCGGCGAAGCCGTGGGCGTGATCGCTGCCCAGTCCATCGGCGAGCCCGGCACGCAGCTGACCATGCGTACCTTCCACATCGGTGGTGCCGCTTCGCGTGCCGCCATCGCGTCGAGCGTGGAAGCCAAGTCCAACGGTGTGATCGGCTTCAACGCCACGATGCGCTATGTGAGCAACACCAAGGGCGAGCTGGTGGTGATTGCACGTTCGGGTGAAATCATCATCCAGGACGAGCATGGCCGCGAGCGCGAGCGCCACAAGGTGCCTTACGGCGCGACGCTGACGGTGAAGGCTGACCAGACCATCAAGGCTGGCACCATCCTCGCCAACTGGGATCCGCTGACGCGCCCCATCATCACCGAGTTCGCCGGTCAGACCAAGTTCGAAAACGTCGAAGAAGGCCTGACGGTGGCCAAGCAGGTCGATGAAGTGACCGGCCTGTCCACGCTGGTGGTGATCGACCCCAAGCGTCGCGGCGCTGCCAAGGTCGTTCGTCCTCAGGTGAAGCTGATCGACGCGCAAGGCAACGAAGTGAAGATCCCTGGCACCGACCACTCGGTGACCATTGGCTTCCAGGTGGGCGCGCTGATCCAGGTGCGTGACGGCCAGGACGTGGGCCCCGGCGAAGTGCTGGCGCGTATTCCGGTCGAAGGCCAGAAGACCCGCGACATTACCGGCGGTCTGCCCCGCGTGGCCGAGCTGTTCGAAGCCCGTACGCCGAAGGACAAGGGCACGCTGGCCGAGATGACCGGTACCGTGTCGTTCGGCAAGGAAACCAAGGGCAAGGTCCGCTTGCAGATCACCGATCCCGAAGGCCGCGTGTTCGAAGAGCTCGTGCCCAAGGAAAAGAACATCCTGGTGCACGAAGGCCAGGTGGTGAACAAGGGCGAATCGATTGTGGACGGCCCGGCCGACCCACAAGACATCCTGCGTTTGCTGGGTATCGAAGAGCTGTCGCGCTACATCGTCGATGAAGTGCAGGACGTGTACCGCTTGCAAGGCGTGAAGATCAATGACAAGCACATCGAGGTGATCGTTCGCCAGATGCTGCGCCGTGTCGTGGTCGAGAACGTTGGCGAGTCGAACTACATCGCCGGCGAACAGGTCGAGCGCTCCGAGATCCTCAACACCAACGAGGCACTGCAGTCCGAAGGCAAGATTCCTGCGACCTACAGCAACCTGCTGCTGGGTATCACGAAGGCATCGCTGTCCACCGACTCGTTCATCTCGGCCGCTTCCTTCCAGGAAACGACCCGCGTGCTCACCGAGGCTGCCATCATGGGCAAGCGCGACGAGCTGCGTGGCCTGAAGGAAAACGTGATCGTGGGCCGTTTGATCCCCGCAGGTACGGGTCTGGCCTACCACCAGGCACGCAAGGCCAAGGACGCCATGGACGACGCCGAGCGCCGCGCCATTGCCGAAGCCGAAGCGGCTGAAATGGCAGCCCAGTCCGACGCCTCCGAGGCAGACGGCAGCAGCGTCACCGCAACCGACGCAGCAGCCGACTAAGCCTTTCTGCTGTCGCTCTGAAACGCTCCCGCCCTGTCCCCTGGCAGGCCGGGGGCGTTTTTCATGGAACGCCCTGGTTTTCTCTTTTTTTCCCTTTTCTCGGGCTGGAGCGCACAAGACATGCGCCGCCAGCAACTGTGCATGTTGTGGTCATCGCCCCTCTTCTGGATCGTTTTTGCCGTCCTCCTGTTCTGGGCCCTCGGGGCCTACAACCGCCTGATGCGGCTGCGCTCGGCGGTGGTGCAGTCGTTTGGCAGCTTCGACGCCCACATGGTGCGCCTGGTGGCGCTGCTGGGTGAATGGGATGCGGCCGTCGCCGTGCAGCCAGGGCGCCTGCTGGCAGGCACCAGGGAGCAGGAACTGGCGGCGCTGCAAGGCGCCACCATCCAGCTGAGTGCTTCGCTGGCGGTGGCGCGCGCCCGCCCGCTGCAGCCAGACGCCGTAGCGGCCCTGGCCGCCGCACGCGATGTGCTGCAGGCAAGCTGGCAGGCGGCCCTGGCGCAGCCCGCCCCCCAGGCACCCGAGGGCGGTGGCCTGGCTCCGGACGCGCCGCCGGAGCCCGCAGTCACGGCCCTGTCGATCTGGCAGATCCGCTGGGACGAACACCAGTTCCAGAACACACAGGCCATCCAGGTGTTCAATGACGCGGTGCAGCACTACAACGCTGCCATCGCGCAATTCCCGGCCAGCCTCCTGGCCTGGGTGTTTGGCTTCAAGGCGGCGCGCGCGCTGTAGCGCGGCCGACGAAGCCGTTTTCAGGACCACGATGAATCCTCCTCCCTCCCACCGCACGGGCCGCCCCGGCGGCAGCAACCCCTCCCGTCCTCCGCGTCCCCGCACCGGTGGGGCGGGCTCGCAGCCGGGTGCACCGGCGGGTGCCGCTACTGGGTCCGTCGCGCTGTGGCAGCAGTTGGCTGCTGTTGCAGGGGCGTTGCAGTCCATTCGCGCTGGCCAATCGGGCACAGCGGCTCTGGCCGCCGTGGATGCGGGCCTGCGCCCCGGGGTGCAGGCCCTGCTGTTCCAGGTGCTGCGGCAGCTGGGCCGGGCCGAGGCCCTGCGCCGCCAACTGGCCGCCCGCACCCCGCCGCCCGCCGCCGATGCCTTGCTGTGCACGGCCCTGGCGCTGGGCTGGAACCCGAACGAGGCGTCCTACGAAGCCTTCACCCTGGTCAACCAGGTGGTAGAAGCGGCCAAGCACCACCCGGCCACCCGGGCCCAGGCCTCGTTCATCAATGGCTGCCTGCGCCGCTTTCTGCGTGAGCGGGACGCGCTGGTGGCTGCGACCGACAGCGACCCAGTCGCGCGCTGGAACCACCCCGCCTGGTGGATTCAGCGGCTGCGCAAAGACCATCCCCAGCATTGGGAGCAGATCCTGCGGGCCAACAACGCCCATGCGCCCATGACGCTGCGAATTAATCAGCAAAAATGCACGCTGCCGCTCTATCAGCAAGCACTTGAAGCTATTAATTTAATAGCAATTCCTGCCGGCGAAACGGGCCTGGCCCTGCAGCACCCTGTGCCCGTGCCCGCGTTGCCCGGCTTTGCTGAAGGCTGGGCGTCGGTGCAGGACGCTGCCGCCCAGATGGCGGCGCCGCTGCTGCTGCAAGGGCTGAACTTGGCGGAGCCCCTGCGGGTGCTGGATGCCTGCGCCGCGCCGGGTGGCAAAACCGCCCACCTGCTGGAAATGGCCCCTGCCGGTGCCCCCTTGCAAGTGACGGCGCTGGAGATCGACGCCACCCGCAGCGCCCGCATTGGCGACACCCTGCAGCGCCTGGGGCTCAATGCGCAGGTCCTGGTTGCCGACGCCGCCCGCCCGCAGGATTGGTGGCAGGCGCATTGTGGCGGAGCACTGTTCGACGCCATCCTGCTGGATGCGCCCTGTACCGCATCGGGCATCGTGCGCCGCCATCCCGACGTGCGCTGGCTGCGCCGGGAGAGCGACATCGCCCAGCTCGCCGCTCTGCAGGCGCAGTTGCTGAAGGCACTGTGGCCCCTGCTGCGCCCCGGGGGGCGTCTGCTGTACTGCACCTGTTCAGTGTTCCGTGCCGAAGGGGATGCCCAGGTGCAAACGTTTCTTGCACACAACACCGATGCGCAATTGCTGCCGTCGCCAGGCCATTTAATTCCCGGCAACGCGGACAAGGGCGGGGCTGTCCCGGACAATCTGAGCGGTGACCACGACGGATTTTTTTACGCACTGTTGCAAAAATCGCCGTAATGGGCCCGCTGGGGTCCATTGGCTGCTGATTTGCGGGATTTTTTGGTTGTTGTGTCTGGGGGGCGGGCTTGTGGCTTCCCACGCTGTTGCCGCCCAGGCGGCCCATGCCGCCAATGCAGAAGTGGGCGAACTGCGCCTGGAGCGGGCCGAGGATGGGCTCTACCTGGGGGCCAATTTGCAGTTCGACCTGCCTGAGCTGGCCGAGGATGCGCTCTACAAAGGCATCCCGATGTTCTTTGTGGCCGATGCCCAGGTGCTGCGCGACCGCTGGTACTGGTCCGACCGCCTGGTGGCCGAAACCACACGCTACTTTCGCTTGAGCTACCAGCCGTTGACCCGCCGCTGGCGCCTCAATATCTCCGCCGTGCCTTTCACCAACAGTGGCCTGGGCGTGGTCCTGGGCCAGAACTTCGACAGCTACGACGACGCAATGGCTTCCATTCAGCGATTTTCCCGCTGGAAGATTGCAGAACGCGATGTGATTGAGGCGGATGCCGTGCACACGGTCAACTTTCGGTTCCGTCTTGACATGTCGCAGCTGCCCCGTCCCTTCCAGATCGGCGCCGTGGGGCGCTCGGGCTGGAACCTGCTGGTGTCCCGCAGCCAGCGCCTGGCTGCAGAGCAGGCCAAGTGAGTACCAACAACGCTCCGGTAGGCGCTCCGCCTTCCACCCACGCCAGTGCACGCCAGTCGCGTGCCGTGCGCTGGGCTGTGGGGGTAGGGGCCGCCATCATGTCGGCCATCGGCATGGTGCTGATGTTCCTGCTGACCCTGGCCACCAACAACCGGGTCCTGTACGAGCGCAACTACGCCTGGCTGTTTGGCGTGAACGTGTTTGTGGCCCTGCTGCTGCTGGGCGTGCTGGTCTGGGTGGCCGTGCGGCTGGGCATGCGCCTGCGCAAGGGGCGCTTTGGCAGCCGGCTGCTGGTCAAGCTGGCGGCGATCTTTGCGGTGGTGGGGTTGATGCCGGGCCTGCTGATCTATGTGGTGTCCTACCAGTTTGTCACGCGGTCGATCGAAAGCTGGTTTGATGTGAAGGTGGAAGGAGCGCTCTCGGCCGGGGTCAGCCTGGCTCGGGTGTCGCTGGACTCGCTCGCCGCCGACATGGCGGCCAAGACCCGCAACGCCAGCACCCAGGTGGCCCAGGTGCCCGATGCCACTGCGGGCCTCGTGCTGGAGCGCATCCGTGACCAGTTGGGCGCCACCGACGTGGTGCTCTGGAACGCAGCAGGCCAGGCCGTGGCCAGCGCCGGGCAGTCGCGTTTCAGCCTCAACCCCGAGCGGCCGGGCGCACCGCTGCTGCGCACCGTGCGCCAGCAGCGGGCCACCGCCCAGATCGAAGGGCTGGACGACATTGCCGACCCGGCCGCCGCACAGAACGCGCGTGTGAAAGTGCTGGCACTGGTGGCCAGCCCCAGCGTGGGGCTGCTGGTGGAGCCGCGCTACCTGCAGGCCACGCTGCCCCTGCCGCCCGCGCTGGTGGCCAACGCGATTGCGGTGCAGGAGGCCAACCGCGAGTACCAGGAGCGCGCTCTGGCGCGCGGCGGCTTGCGACGCATGTATGTGGGCACGCTTACGCTGAGCCTGTTCCTGGCGGTGTTTGGCGCTGTGTTGCTGGCCGTGCTGCTGGGCAACCAGCTGGTGCGGCCCCTGCTGGTGCTGGCCGAAGGGGTGCGCGAGGTGGCCGCTGGCAACCTCAGCCCCAAGGCCGCCCTGCAGAGCAAGGACGAGCTGGGGGGGCTCACGCGCTCGTTTGCGCTCATGACCCAGCAGCTGGCAGATGCGCGCCAGGCGGTGGAGCTGAGCATGGGCGAGGTGGATGCCGCCCGCGCCAACCTGCAGACCATTCTGGACAACCTCACGGCCGGGGTCATCGTGCTCGATGCCCAGGGGCTGATCCACTCCTCCAACCCGGGGGCCACCCGCATCCTGCGTGCGCCCATGGCGGCCTTCGAGGGGCGCCCGCTGTCGGAGGTGCCGGGCCTCGCTGAATTCGCGGCCTCGGTTCAGCGGCATTTCGACGCTTTTCTGGGCGACCACGAGCGCCATGGCCTGGACCATTGGCAGCAGCCATTCGAGCTGCACGCCTCGGCGGGTGGGGCCGGGCAACACGCCACCAGCCTCGTGGCCCGGGGCGCGGAGCTGCCCGATTCGGCCCGACTGTTGGTTTTTGACGACATTTCGGAAATCGTTTCTGCGCAGCGTGCGCAGGCCTGGGGCGAGGTTGCACGGCGCCTGGCGCACGAAATCAAGAATCCGCTCACCCCCATTCAGCTGTCGGCCGAGCGGCTCGAAATGAAGCTGACGGGCAAGCTGCCTGGCCCCGAGCAGGCCATCCTCGCCAAGTCCGTCAAGACCATCGTGGACCAGGTCGATGCGATGAAACGGCTGGTCAATGAGTTCCGCGACTACGCCCGCCTGCCCGCCGCAGAACTGCACCCGCTGGACCTCAATGCCCTGCTGGCCGACGTGCTCCATCTGTATGGCGAAGAAAACGCCACCGTCCCTGTAGAAGCCGAGCTGGACCCGCGCTGCCCCTGGATTGCGGGTGACGCGCAGCAGCTGCGCCAAGTGGTGCACAACCTGCTGCAAAACGCGCAGGACGCGACCGAACAAGCACGTACAGAAGCCACCGAACCTGCGCTGCCACCCGTGCGCATCAGCACCCGCTGGAGCGAGTCTTCGCGGCGCGTGCGGCTCACGGTGTCGGACAGCGGCGGGGGCTTTCCGACCCACATCTTGCAGCGCGCCTTCGAGCCCTATGTCACCACCAAGCCCCGGGGCACCGGCCTTGGTCTGGCGGTGGTCAAAAAGATCGCTGATGAACATGGCGCTCGCATCGACCTGTCCAACCGCACCGAAGACAGCGTGGTGCGCGGGGCCCAAGTGTCGTTATCATTCGCCCCTGTACCGGCGGTGGCGTGATAACAACACCGCTTTGCAGTCCCTCCCCAAGGCGTTTCAACACACATGGCAAACATTCTGGTGGTCGACGATGAGCTCGGCATTCGTGATCTGTTGTCGGAAATCCTGAACGACGAAGGTCACAGCGTAGACCTCGCAGAAAATGCGACCCAGGCCAGAACCGCCCGGGCAGGCAACAGCTACGACCTGGTGCTGTTGGACATCTGGATGCCCGACACGGACGGTGTCTCGCTGCTCAAGGAATGGGCGACCGCAGGCGTGCTCACCATGCCCGTGATCATGATGAGTGGCCATGCCACCATCGACACCGCCGTAGAGGCCACCCGCATCGGCGCGTTCTCGTTCCTCGAAAAACCCATCACCCTGCAAAAACTGCTGAAAGCGGTGGAGCAGGGCCTGGCCCGCAACACCGCCCACCAGGCCGCACCAGTGGCTGCCGCGCAGGCGCCCGCAGCCGCGCCAGCCGACCCCACCTTTGCACAGCTGCCCGTCGTTGCAACTGCCATGGCCGGTGTGGACGCTGGCCCCCATGCCCACCAGGGCTTCGACCTGGACCGCCCGCTGCGCGAAGCGCGCGATGGTTTCGAGAAGGCGTACTTCGAATTCCACCTGGCCCGCGAAGGCGGCTCCATGACCCGAGTGGCCGAGAAGACCGGCCTGGAGCGCACCCACCTCTACCGCAAGCTGCGCCAGCTGGGCGTGGACCTGGGTCGGGGCAAACGCAATTAATTTCTTCAAATTACCGGAAGCCGCCATTTTTCTGGCTATAATTTGAGGCTCAGGCCCGGTAGCTCAGTCGGTAGAGCAGAGGATTGAAAATCCTTGTGTCGGTGGTTCGATTCCGCCCCAGGCCACCATATAAAAGCCCTTGATTTGAAAGAATCAAGGGCTTTTTCCATTCTGCGCATTGCCGCATCCAGCGGTGCTGGCGATGGCTCCATGTCTCTGGCCTCTTCTGTTTCGAGGCTGGTATCGCCTGCGTAGCGGATGCGGCATGGGCTACATGTTCCGCAGCACCCTGTTCTCTTTCCTGTCTCTCCCCCACGTTTCCCATGCCCCTTCTGCACGACACCACCCTCGGTATCGACTTTGGTACTTCCAACTCGGCCATGGCTGTGCGCCAGGGCGCGGGGCATGCGCGGATGATTGCGCTGGAAGGGGCTGCGCACACTTTGCCGACGGCGCTCTTCTTCAATGGCGAGGACCACCGCACGCATTTCGGGCGCGATGCCGTGGGGCAGTACCTGGCGGGCACCGAGGGGCGCCTGATGCGTTCGCTCAAGAGCCTGCTGGGTAGCGCGCTGCTGCAGGACAAGACGGCCGTGCACAACCAGCTGGTGAGCTACCAGGACATCATCAGCCTCTTTTTGCGCATGCTGGCGGCCAAGGCCCGCGACGAGCTGGGCGGCTTGCCTGCGCGCGTGGTGATGGGGCGGCCCGTGCATTTTGTGGATGGTGACGCCGCGCGCGACCAGCAGGCCGAAGACGCGTTGCGTCAGGCCGCGCTGGGCGCGGGTTTCGAGAACGTGTCGTTCCAGTTCGAGCCCATCGCGGCGGCGCTGGACTACGAGCAGCGCATCGCCCACGAGTCGCTGGTGCTGGTGGTGGACATTGGCGGGGGCACGTCGGACTTCACCGTGGTGCGCCTGGGGCCCGAGCGCATGGCCCGCGCAGACCGCAGCGCGGACGTGCTGGCCACCACGGGCGTGCACATCGGCGGTACGGACTTTGACCGCCGCCTGAGCCTGGACCTGCTCATGCCTTTGCTGGGCTTTCGGCACACCGGGCCCACGGGGCGCGAGGTGCCGAGCCGGGTGTTTTTTGACCTGTCTACCTGGCACCTGATCCAGTGGCTGTATGCACCCCGGGCCTTGCGCGACGCACAGAACCTGCGCACCGACTATGCCGACGCGCGCCTGCATGGGCGGCTGATGCGGGTGCTGAACGAGCGCCTGGGGCACCGCCTGGCCAACACGGTGGAGCAGGCCAAGATCGCGGCCTCGCAGTCGGACGCCGACGCGCCCATGCCGCTGGACTGGATCGAGGCGGACCTGGCGGCGGCGGTCACTTCGCAGGGGCTGGCGCAGTTCCTGGAGCAGCCGCTGGCGCAGGTGGTGGCCTGCGCGCAGGACTGTGTGCGCAGTGCAGGGCTGGCGGGGCAGGGGCTGGAGGCGATCTACCTCACCGGGGGCTCGTCGGCACTGCGGCCGCTGCGGCAGGCGCTGAAGGCGGCCTTCCCGGACACGCCGCAGGTCGAGGGCGATTTGTTTGGTGGCGTGGCGGCGGGATTGGCCGTGTCGGGCTGACGCTCTTGCGGCTGGGCGTCAGCAGCGAGGTAGCTTGCGGTTTGATTGCTATTAAATAAATAGCTATTGAGGCATGATGGTCGCGCGGAGGCGGCCATTTTGACTAAGGTTTTTTGACGCTGTCACCGCCGAAGTCGGTGGTGGGGTCAGTCGGCCGCGTCGGAGTCGGTGCCTTGCGATCCGTCGCGTTTCCAGGCCAGGGCGGTGTCGTACAGCACATTGCGCGACGCGCCGGTGATATCGGCCGCCAGGCGCACAGCGCTTTTGAGCGGCAGCTCGGCCAGCAGCAGGCGCAGCACCCGGAGGCTTTCACCATCGTTGCCCGCCAAGGGCACGGGGTGCAGCAGCACCACAAATTCGCCGCGCGAGCGCTGGGGTGAGCCATCCAGCCAGGCGGTCAGGGCCTGGGCGGGCTGGGTGGTGATTTCTTCAAACTGCTTGGTCAGCTCGCGCGCCAGCGTCACGGGGCGCGTGCCCAGCACGGCCAGGGCCTGGGCCAGTTCGCCGATGCGGTGGGGCGCTTCGAGCAGCACCACGCAGCGCGGCTCGCTGGCCAGTTGCTGCTGGATCACTGTGGCACGTTCGGCGTTCTTCACGGGCAGAAAACCGGCGAACACAAACCCGCCATGTTCGGCGCTGTGGGCCACGGCACCGGCCGCACTGAGGGCCGTGGTGATGCTGCTGGCGCCGGGCAGGGGCAGGGCGCGCAGGCCGGCGGCCTGTACAGCAGCCACCAGGCGGGCGCCGGGGTCGCTCACGCCGGGGGTGCCCGCGTCGCTCACATAGGCCACGCGTTGGCCTTGTTGCAGCCGCTGCACCACGGCCTGTGCGGCTTCGGCCTCGTTGTGTTGGTGTACGGCCAGCAGCTGGGCTGCGCCCTTGTCGATGCCATAGGCGCGCAGCAGGGTCTGGGTGTGGCGCGTGTCCTCGCAGGCCACGGTGTCGGCCAGCTGCAGCACATGCAGGGCGCGCAGTGTGATATCGGCCAGGTTGCCGATGGGCGTGGCCACGACATACAGGGCACCCTCTGGATAATGCTGCGCAGCCGCTGCATCGCGTGCGGCGCCCAGGGCTGAAGCGAAAGAGGCGCTCAATGAAATTCCTTGAAAAAAGACAAGCTGCCAGCGCACCAGGCCGGGTCGCCCAAGCCGCTGCGACCACCCCGGCCGCCACGACGCGGGATCGCGGCAATGCCGCCGAAGACCAGGCCCTGGCCCATCTGCAGGCGGCGGGCCTGCAACTCGTGGTGCGCAATTATCGGACGCCCGGGCGCGGTGGGGGCGAGATTGACCTGGTGATGCGGGCGCGCGATGGCACGCTGGTGTTTGTGGAGGTGCGCAGCCGCAGCAGCCAGGCCTTTGGCGGGGCGGGCGCCAGCATCAGCGCCACCAAGCAGCAGCGCATCGTGTTTGCGGCCCGGCAGTACCTGATGCGCCTGCCATCGCCGCCGCCTTGCCGGTTTGACGTGGTGCTGGTTGAAGGCGTTTCGGTGTCGTGGCTCCAGGCCGCGTTTGATGCGCAGTAGTGGGGCTCCCAGCCCGGCGGCTGCACAAGGTTTTGTGCGCCAAAGCCAAGCAGGGAGCTACGGTTTGCTACAAAAGCTGTAACACGCGGCGGGTATCATCGGGCCCTCATGCTTGAGCAACGCATCCAACAGCATTTCATCGACAGCGCCGACCTGAAGTACCAGGCCGCGCAAGCCCTCAGCCACCCCATCGCCGCTGCCGTGCAGGCCGTACTGGCCTGCGTGACCAGTGGCGGCAAGGTGCTGGCCTGTGGCAACGGCCCCTCGGCCGCAGAGGCGCAGCAGTTTGCCGCCTTCTGCGTGGCCGGTTTTGAACGCGAACGGCCCGAGCTGGCCGCGCTGGCGCTGACGGCCGACAGCACCTTGTTGACCACGGCCGCTGCAGGCGGCGGCAACGACGCCACCGCGCAGCAGTTTGCCCGCCAGGTGCGGGCGCTGGGCCAGGCGGGCGATGTGCTGCTGGCCCTGTCGGTCACGGGCAACGACGCCAACCTGCTGGCCGCCACCGAAGCCGCCCACGAGCGCGACATGACTGTGGTGGTGCTGACCGGCCGCACCGGCGGCAAGCTGGCACCGTTGCTGCGCGAGACCGACGTGCTGATCAGCGTGCCCCACGACCGCGCGGCGCGCGTGCGTGAAGTCCATGCCCTGGCGCTGCACTGCCTGTGCGACGGCGTCGATGCCCAGTTACTTGGTGAACAGGAGATTCCGTGATGAACAACCCAACCCTGACCCGTACCCGCCGCACCGTCTGCACGGTGCTGGCTGCCGCCGCGCTGGCTGCAGGCCTGTCGGCCTGTGCACCCTTGATCGTGGGTGGCGCCGTGGTCGGCGGCGTGATGGCCGTGGACCGCCGCACCACCGGCACCCAGATCGAAGACGAGGGCATCGAGCTGCGTGCGGCCAACCGCATCCGCGAGACCCTGGGCGACCGTGTCCATGTCAACGTGACCAGCTACAACCGCCAGGCGCTGCTGACCGGCGAGGTGCCCAACGCCCAGGACCGCCAGGCCGTGGAGCAGATCGTCTCGCAGGTGGAGAACACCCGCTCGGTGGTCAACGACCTGGCCGTGATGCCGAACACCACGCTGGGCCAGCGCTCCAGCGACACCTTCATCACCGGCAAGGTGCGCGCCAGCCTGGTGGACGCGCAGGACATTTCGGCCAACTCCTTCAAGGTGGTGACCGAGCGCAACATCGTGTACCTGATGGGCCGGGTGTCGCTGCGCGAAGCCAACCGCGCCACCGAGATCGCGCGCGGCGTGAGCGATGTGCGCAAGGTGGTGCGCGTGTTCGAGATCGTGTCGGAAGAAGAGCTGCGCCGCATCGCGCCGCCGCCCGCACCGGTGACGACGGACAGCCAGCCCGCTGGAGGCTGAGAGCGACTGCATCTGACATCTGATGTCGGGTCAAAGTCCCGGGCTGCGTTGCGTCGCCGGGACTTTTTTCTTGAGGCTTAGCATTACGCGCTGCATCATGAAACTGGCGCGGCCAGTGCCGGTGCTCCCGCGCAAGGGCCGCCCCGCCGCGCTGGGGGCGTCCCCCTCCCGCATCGCCCAGCGAGGCGAGAGAGGGGGAAGGCGCAAAGCGCCTCAGGGGGTGCGTTATTTCAACCGCTTGATCAGGCTCGACGTGTCCCAGCGGTTGCCACCCATCTGCTGCACATCGGCATAGAACTGGTCCACCAGCGCGGTCACCGGCACACGCGAGCCGTTGCGCTTGGCTTCATCGAGCACGAGGCCCAGGTCCTTGCGCATCCAGTCCACGGCAAAACCGAAGTCGAACTTGCCGTCCACCATGGTCTTGCCCCGGTTGTCCATCTGCCAGCTCTGGGCTGCGCCCTTGCCGATCACCTCCAGCACCTGCTTCATGTCCAGGCCTGCGTTCTGGCCAAAAGCCACGGCCTCGGACAGGCCCTGCACCAGCCCCGCGATGCAAATCTGGTTGACCATCTTGGCCAGTTGGCCCGAGCCGCTCGCGCCCAGCAGCGTGAAGGCGCGCGAGAACGCCATGGCCACGGGCTGGGCCGCATCGAAGGCGGCGGCATCGCCGCCACACATCACCGTGAGCTGCCCGTTCTGCGCGCCCGCCTGACCGCCTGACACGGGGGCATCCACAAACTGCAATCCCAGCGCCTGGGCGGCGGCATACAGCTCGCGCGCCACCTCGGCCGAGGCCGTGGTGTGGTCCACAAAAATGGCGCCGGGCTGCATGCCCGCAAAGGCGCCATCGGCCCCCAGCGTGACCGAGCGCAGGTCATCGTCATTGCCCACGCAGCAGAACACGATGTCGGCGCCAGCCGCTGCCTCGCGCGGTGTTGCAGCATGTTTTGGAGCCTTTGCGCCTGCGTATTCAGCACACCATGCTATTGATTTAGTAGCGGTGCGGTTGTAGACGGTGACCTCATGCCCCGCCAGCGCGAGGTGGCTTGCCATGGGGTAGCCCATCACACCCAAGCCCAGGAAGGCGACCTTGCGGGAAGGGGTGACGTCGTAGTTGCGGGGGTTGGTGCTTGGCATGGCGTGGATGTGTGAATGGATGCGTGGAAATGAAAACCCGCCCAAGAGGGCGGGCGAAGCAGGAGCGATCAATGGCCTGAACCCGGAACGGCCCCGGTCAAACAATCGCAAAGTGCTCGGTGCCCTGGGCCAGGTCGGGGGACTTGGCGCGCTGGCTGTTGAGCTTGATCTGCAGGCGCAGGTCGTTGAGCGAGTCAGCGTTGCGCAGCGCGTCTTCGTAGCTGATCACATTGGCCTCGTACAGGTCGAACAGCGCCTGGTCGAAGGTCTGCATGCCCAGGTTGCGGCTCTTCTTCATGATCTCCTTGATCTCGTGGACATCGCCCTTGAAGACCAGGTCCGAGATCAGGGGGGTGTTGAGCATGATCTCCACCGCAGCCGCGCGGCCCTTGCCATCCTGCTTGGGGATCAGGCGCTGAGACACCATGGCGCGCAGGTTGAGCGACAGGTCCATCAGCAATTGCGGGCGGCGCTCTTCAGGGAAGAAGTTGATGATCCGGTCGAGCGCCTGGTTGGCACTGTTGGCGTGCAGCGTGGCCAGGCACAGGTGGCCGGTTTCGGCAAACGCCACAGCGTGTTCCATGGTCTCGCGGTCGCGGATTTCGCCCATCAGGATCACGTCGGGCGCCTGGCGCAGGGTGTTCTTGAGGGCCGCTTCCCAGCTGTCGGTATCGAGGCCCACTTCGCGCTGCGTCACCACGCAATTCTTGTGGGGGTGCACGAATTCGACGGGGTCTTCCACCGTGATGATGTGGCCAAACGAATTTTCGTTGCGCCAGTCCACCATGGCGGCCAAAGTGGTCGATTTGCCCGAGCCCGTGGCACCCACCAGGATGCACAGGCCGCGCTTGGTCATCGTCACTTCCTTGAGCACCTGGGGCACGCCCAGGCCGTCAATGGTGGGCAGCGTGAGCGGAATCGTCCGCAGCACCATGCCGACCTTGCCCTGCTGGATGAAGGCGTTGACACGGAAGCGCCCGATGCCGGCGGGCGAGATGGCGAAGTTGCACTCCTTCGTGCGTTCGAAGTCCGCCACCTGCTTGTCGCTCATGATGGCGCGCGCCAGCGTGAGCGTGTGGGTGGGTGTGAGCGGCTGGGGCGACACCTTGGTCACCTTGCCATCGACCTTGATGGCCGGGGGAAACTCTGCCGTGATGAACAAGTCGCTGCCATTGCGACTCACCATCAGCTTGAGCAGGTCGTTGATGAATTTACTGGCCTGATCGCGTTCCATCAGAATTTCTCCCGGGGGTGGTCGTCGTCTGTCGGACGGTCATGGGTCTGGGTCTTGGGTTGCTGCATCACCTGCATCACTTCTGGTTGTCGCTCAGGCGCGCGCTCACCACCCGCAGGCGCAGCGACAGCTTGCGGGCCAGCAGCGCAATCAGGCTGGCCGCAAGCTGCGGGTCCTTGCTCATCATGTCGTCCATGGCCTCGGCCGAGAGCACGGCGATCTCGCAATCGGTGAGTGTGGTGCAGGCCGAAAAGCGGATGCCGCTGTCGAGCAGCGACATCTCGCCCAGGATGTCCCCGGGCCGGGTCTCGGCCAGGCGCAGCTGTTCGCCCCAGGGCTGCACGCGGTCCACCGCGATGGTGCCGGTGAGCAGCACCACCATGAAGTTGCCGTACTCGTCCTGGCGGATCACATCGCGGTTGGAGGGGATGGCGGCAAACTCGAAAAAGCGCTCCATGCGCTCCACGGCGTCCTTGTCCAGGTGCGCCATGTATTTGTCCTTGGCCCACAGGCCTTGCAGCAGCTTGCCGCCCCGGCTGGTGGGCAGGCGCTTGGCGCCCACCTCGACGGCCCGGGCCTCCCAAGGCACCAGCATCGAGTCGTCCACGCCCTGGCCCGCGAATGCGGTGGAGAACAGCACGGAATCCGTGTGGTCCTCGCCCGTCTTGCCACTGCGGGTTTTCATTTTCAGAAGGCTCAGAATGCCTTTCATACAGTGCTCCGGTATGCGGCCATTGGTGGGGCCGCAAGGTACATGGATGGTGGTCGTCGATCAGCCAGGGAAGTTTTCGGGGATCTTGGCCTTGGCGCGGGCTTCGGCGGGGCTGATGACGTTGCGCCGCACCAGGTCTGTGAGGTTCTGGTCCAGCGTCTGCATGCCCACGCTGTTGCTGGTCTGGATGGTGGAATACATCTGTGCCACCTTCGCTTCGCGGATCAGGTTGCGGATGGCGCTGGTGCCCAGCATGATCTCGTGCGCTGCCACGCGGCCCGAGCCGTCCTTGGTCTTGCACAGCGTCTGCGAGATCACGGCCTGCAGCGATTCGGACAACATCGCGCGGACCATTTCCTTTTCTTCGGCCGGGAACACGTCGATGATCCGGTCGATGGTCTTGGCCGCGCTCGACGTGTGCAGCGTGCCGAACACCAAGTGGCCCGTTTCGGCCGCCGTCATGGCCAGGCGGATGGTTTCCAGGTCGCGCATTTCACCCACCAGGATCGCGTCCGGGTCTTCACGCAGTGCGGACTTGAGCGCTGCCGCGAACGACAGCGTCATCGGGCCGACTTCGCGCTGGTTGATCAGGCACTTCTTGGACTCGTGCACGAATTCGATCGGGTCTTCCACCGTGAGGATGTGGCCGTACTCGGATTCGTTGAGGTAATTGACCATGGCAGCCAGCGTGGTGGACTTGCCCGAACCTGTGGGACCGGTCACCAGCACCAGGCCCCGTGGCTTGAGCGCCAGGTCGCCAAAGATCTTGGGGGCGTTGAGCTGCTCCAGCGTCAGGATCTTGCTCGGAATCGTCCGGAACACGGCGGCCGCGCCCCGGTTCTGGTTGAAGGCGTTGACGCGGAAACGGGCCAGGCCTTCGATCTCGAAAGAAAAGTCCACCTCCAGAAACTCTTCATAGGTCTTGCGCTGCGAGTCGCTCATGATGTCGTACACCATGGCGTGGACTGTCTTGTGGTCCAGCGCATCCACGTTGATGCGCCGCACGTCGCCGTGGACCCGGATCATGGGCGGCAGACCCGCGGAGAGGTGCAGGTCGGAGGCCTTGTTCTTGACGCTGAACGCGAGCAGTTGGGTAATGTCCACGGGGTCCCTCTATCGTTTGGTACGCTTGCCAAACATTATGACCACGATTGCTAACAACCTCCAACAGGTTCTGGGCAGGATGGCGCAGGCGTGCCAGGCCGCCCGGCGCGATCCGTCCAGCGTCGGCCTGCTGGCCGTTTCCAAGACCTTTGGCGCCGATGCCGTGCTGGAGGCGGTGGCCGCTGGCCATCGTGCCTTCGGCGAAAACTACATCCAGGAAGGCGTGGACAAGATCGCCGCCCTGCGGGCGGCCTTGCCCGATACAGCGCTGCAGTGGCACTGCATCGGTCCCATCCAGAGCAACAAGACGCGCCCCGTGGCCGAGCACTTCGACTGGGTGCATACGGTGGACCGCCTCAAGATTGCCGAGCGCCTCTCGGCCCAGCGCCCGGACCACCAGCCGCCGCTACATATATGTGTCCAGGTCAACATCGACGGCGGCCCCACCAAGTCGGGCGTGGCGCCCGCCGATGCGCTGGAGCTGGTGCGGGCTGTCGCAAAACTGCCACGCCTGGTAGTGCGGGGGCTCATGAGCATTCCAGACCATGCTCCTGAATTTGAAGCGCAACTGGCAATCCACGCGCGCGCAAAGGCACTTTTTGACCAGATTGTTTCGCTCCGGGAACCAGGCCTTGCGCAGTTCAACACCCTGTCCCTGGGCATGACGGCCGACCTGGAAGCTGCGATCCAGGCGGGCAGCACCCTGGTGCGTGTGGGCACTGGCGTGTTTGGTGGACGGACCTACCCCGCCGCTTGAGCGGGTTCAGCCCGGCAGTTGGAAGCGCGCCACGCAGTCCAGCGCTGCCGTCACATCCGCCTCGCTCACATCCAGGTGCGTCACCCAGCGCAGCCGGGTGGCGCCGCCATACAGGCTACTGGTCACGCGCACGCCGTTCTGCGCCAGCCAGGTGGTGAATGCGGGTGCCACCTCTGCATGCAGGTCGGTGAAGAGGATGTTGGTCTGCCAAGGCAGCACGGTGATCTTGCCCTGCAGCACGGGGTGGCTGCGGTTGGCTTCGGCGAGGCCTTGGGCCAGCCGGTCCAGGCGGGCGTGGTCTTCGGCCAGACGCCTCACATGGTGCTGCAGCGCATAGTGGCCGGCGGCCGCCAGCACACCCGCCTGCCGCATGCCACCGCCCAAAATCTTGCGGGTGCGACGGGCCTGTCGGATGAAGTCGCGCGAGCCCAGCACCAGCGAACCCACGGGCGCGCCCAGGCCCTTGCTCAGGCACAGCGATGCCGAGTCGAAATGGCTGCACAGGCTGCGCGCCTCGTCATACACGTCCGTACCATGGCGGGCCGCATTGGCCGTGGCGGCATTGAACAGCCGCGCGCCGTCCAGGTGCATCGTCAGCCCCCGGCTGCGCGCCAGTTGGGCCACCTCGGCGATGTAGGCAGGCGGCAGCACCTGGCCACCGGTCGTGTTCTCCAGCACCACCAGGCGGGTGCGGGCAAAGTGCGGGTCGTCGGGCTTGATGGCGGCGGCGATGTCGGCCAGGCGCAGGGTGCCGTCGGGCTGGGTCTCGACCGGCTGGGGCTGAATGGAGCCCAGCACAGCCATACCGCCCGCCTCCCAGCGGTAGGTGTGCCAGCTCTGGCCCACGATGGCTTCGTCGCCGCGCTGGCAGTGGCCCCACAGCGCGATCAGGTTGGTCTGCGTGCCCGAGGGGGCGAACAACGCCGCCTCAAAACCCAACAGCTCGGCCGCATGGTCCTGCAGTGCATTCACCGAAGGGTCGTCGGCAAACACATCGTCGCCCAGCGGGGCCTTGAACATGGCCTCGCGCATGGCGGGCGTGGGCTGGGTGACGGTGTCGCTGCGAAAGTCGGGCATGGGCGCGGTCCTTGTGGGTCGGGTCAATGAATGCAATGACCGGCCATGGTAGCGGCGGCCCGCAGTGGTCGCTGCCGTGGGGGTTACGGCGCGCTGGGGCGGAGTTGCATCAAGGCCGGGCCATCTTGCAGTCGGTGCCTTGCGCCAGTTCGTTGCCGGTGTAGGCCGCATCGGTGCGGAAGCCGTAGTTCGTACCTTCCCAGCCCACCTTCACCACCTTGCCGTCCACCGGTGCAATGGTGTTGACCACCTGCGGCAGCAGCAGCTGGTGGTCTTCGCCGCGCATGCGCACGGGGCCCACCACCGATTCCAGCGTCAGGTCTTCCAGCGCGCGTGCCACCTTCACCGGGTCGGTGGACTGGGCCTTGTTGACGGCCGCAGCCAGGAAGCGCGGCGTCATCTCGATGCGTGGCGCGAGGAAGTCCTTGCCCGTCTTGGCCTTGTAGGCCTTGGCCAGCGCATCCACCTTGGGGGTGTCGGCCTGGCCGGGGTGCCATTCGGCCACCCAGGTCAGCTGGCCTTGTTTGGCCTGCGACACCGCCAGCACCGTGCCCGGGATGGAGCCCGCGCTGTGGTTGAAGTAGCGCAGGTTGTAGCCCGCATCGCCCGCCGCCTTCAGCAGCAGCGTCATGTCCTGCCCCCAGTTGCCGCTGATGACCGAGTCGGCCTCGCTGCTCTTGACCTTGGCGAGGTAGGGCGCAAAGTCCTTCACGCGGCCGATGGGGTGCAGCGCCTCGCCCACAAACTGGATGTCGGGCCGCGCCAGGCCCACCATCTCGCGGCCATAGTGCGCCCATTGTTTGCCGTGGGCGTAGTCCTGGTTCAGCAGGTACACCTTCCTGATGTCTGGCTGCTTCTTGATGTAGTTGGCAATGGCCTTCATCTTCATGGCCGTGTTGGCCTCGAACTGGAAGTGCCAGAAGTTGCAGGCCTTGCCCGTCAGCTCGGGGTCGATGGAGGAGTGGTTCAGCACCAGGATCTCCTTGCCTGGGTTGCGCTGGTTGTGGCGCGCGGCCGCCTGTACCAGCGCCGTGACCACCGACGATCCCGATCCCCCGGTGATGATGGCCTTGGCCCCCTGGTCGATGGCCGCCTGCAGCGCGCTCTGGCTCTCTTGCGCCGAGAGCTTGCTGTCGAACTGCAGCAGCTGCAGCTTGGTGCCCTTGAGCACGCCGCCCTTGGCGTTGAGGTCCTCGATCGCGTACTGCGTATGCGTGAGCATCAACTCGCCCACGTTGGCAAACGGGCCGGACAGCGGGTCGATGTAGGCGACCTTGAAGGTCTCCTGCGCGCTGGCTGTGCTGGCGGCGCACAGGGCGGCGGCAGCGGTGAGGGTGCGGAAGGTGGGGCTCATGCTCGGATCTCCTCGATGGGTGGGATGGTGCAAAAAAGGGGGCAGGGCGCCGTCTCGCGGCGTAGGGTTAACCGCTGGCGGCAGGCTTGCGGCGCGCGCTGGCACGGCCTGCCGCCTTGGGCGCGGCGGGCCCGTCTGCTGCCTCACTCGGGGCACGCAGGCCCAGCACGCGCCAGGCCAGTTGAGACAGTTCGCGCACCACCTCGGCAGGTGACAGGCGCCCGTCGGGCCGGTACCAGTGGTAGAGAAAACCCGGCAGGCTGCAGGCGGCCAGGGCCGTGAGGCGGGTCTCCTTGAAGTCCAGCGTGCCCTCGCTGCGGGCCTCTTCCATCAGCGCGCACATGCGGTCGTAGAAGTGGCTGGCCAGCTTCTTCTGCATGGCCAGGTATTCGGGGCGGAAGACCTGCGGTTCGCGGTACGGAAAAAAGGCGGCCGGGTGGTGCTCGATGGTGGCGCGGATCAGCCGCTCCATGCCCTCGGCGACCTTGGTGTGCGCGGGGCGCAGGTCGTCCTCGGGGAAATCCATGGCCGTGAAGCAGGCCACAGACGGGCGCCAGCACAGCGTCTCGAAGATTTCCTGCTTGTTGTGGAAGTAGTAGTAGACGTAGGGCTTGGTCACACCCAACTGCTGGACGATCTGCTCCATGGTCGTGTTGGCGTAGCCCTGCCGGTCGAACAGTGCCTCGGCCGCCTGGAGGATGCGCTCGCGTTTCTCGTCCGTGCTGAGCGTGCTGGCCTTCTGGCGGCCGCGCGCCGTCACGGGCAGCGCGCCCTGTGTGGTGGGTGGGGTGTTTGATGTCGCTTTGGTTATACCCATGGGTAGCATTGTTCTACTGGTCGGTATATATTGGCAAGACGCTGGCAGGTGAGGGCGCCTATCGCAAACCCTTAGAACAGGTTCTGACGCCCCCGGGAACCAGCAATTCCAGACACCTTGGAGACAACAACACCATGCCTGCCACCGCAACGCCCCTGCCGCTGCACGAACACCTGCGCCGCCACGCGCGCGAAACGCCCGACCGCGTCGCCTACCTCTGGTACGGCCAGCCCCTCACCTGGGCGCAGCTCGACGCAGCCAGCGATGCCTTCGCCGCGCGCCTGCAGGCTCTGGGTGTGGCCAAGGGCGAGCCCGTGGCACTGTTCATGAATAACTGCCCGCAGTACGTGATGGCGCACTACGGCATCCAGAAGATCGGCGCCATCGTCTGCCCCTGCGGTCCGCTGAACAAGGAGCACGAGCTGGAATACCAGCTCACCGACCTGCAGGCGCGCGTGATCGTCGCGGCCGACGTGCTGCTGCCCGTGGTGGACAAGGTGCGCGCCAAGACAGCGCTGCAGCATGTGTTTGTGGTGCGCTATGCGGAGCTGCTGCCCGAGGGGGCGCCCAGTATCGACGTGCCCGCCGAGCTGCTGAACATGCGTACCGCCATGGGCCCGGTGCCTGCGGGCTGCGAAGACTTCCTGGCTGCCACCCGCACCGGCGCGCGGCCTGCGCCCGTGGCGCTGGCGATGGACGACGTCTCGCTGATGACCTACACCTCGGGCACCACCGGCCTGCCCAAGGGCGCGATGCTGAGCTACGGCAACGCCACCTTCAAGACCGCCGCGTCTGCCGACTGCAACGGCATGACGCCGCACGAAACGCTGCTGGCCGTGGCGCCGCTGTACCACATCGCCGGCATGGTGATGGGTGTGAACCTGCCCGTGTACACCGGCGCCACGGCCGTGCTGCTGTACCGATTTGACCCGCTGGGCGTGGCCCAGGCGCTGGAGCGCCACCGCGTGACCTGGTGGTACAGCATCGCGCCCATGAACGGCGCCTTGATGCAGGTGCCCGGCGTACGCGACATGGACTGGAGCGCGCTGCGCCGCAACCCGGTCACCAGCTTCGGCATCACCTTCACCGAGGCGCTGGCCCTGCAATGGCAGCAGTTCGCGCCCAATTGCATCTCGCACGAGGCGGCCTATGGCCTGTCCGAAACCCACACCGTGGACACCGCCATGCCAGTGGACGCCATCCGCTGGGGCACCCAGGGCAAGCCCGTGCCGGGCAACACGATCCGCATCGTGGACCCCGACACCGGCTCGCCGCTGGCCGCTGGCGAGGTGGGCGAGATCACCATCCACGGCCCCGGTAACTTCAAGGGCTACTGGAACAAGCCCGAGGCCACGGCCAAGACGCTGAAGGACGGCTGGGTCTACACCGGCGACATGGGCCAAATCGATGCGGACGGCTACCTCACCTTCATCGGCCGTTTCAAGGAAATGATCAAGGTCTCGGGCTACAGCGTATTCCCCGAAGAGGTCGAGACCCTGCTCATCAAACACCCCGCCGTGGCCCAGGCCGCCGTGATCGGCGTGCCCGATGCGGAAAAGGGCGAGGTGGTGCGCGCCTTCATCGTCAAGAAGCCGGGCCAGGAAGTGGACACCGCTGCGCTCGTGGCTTGGTGCCGGGACAACATGGCGCCCTACAAGGCCCCGCGCGAGGTGCGCTTTATCGATGCACTGCCCGCCACGGGCGCGGGCAAGGTGCTGCGCCGCCTGCTGCGTGATATTGCTTGATTGAATGAAAAATTGGCCGCTGGCGCTGGATGAATATGCGCTGGTGGCTATAAAAAATAGAGCGACTGCCCCATGCCATCTTCTGTTCTGTTCACCAAAGTGCTGGTTGCCAACCGGGGCGAAATCGCACTGCGCACCGTACGCGCCCTGCACGACCTGGGCATTGCCAGCGTGGCCGTGTATGCCGGCGACGACGCCACCAGCCCCCATGTGCGCGCTGCTGACAGTGCCGTGGCGCTGGGCGCCACCGGCCCGGCCGCCTACCTGGATGGTGCGCGCATCATCGCCATCGCGCAGGCCGAGGGGTGCGACGCCGTGCACCCCGGCTACGGCTTCCTGAGCGAGCGGGCCGACTTTGCCGAGGCCTGCGCACAAGCCAGCCTGTGCTTCATCGGCCCCACGCCGGACCAGCTGGCGCTGTTTGGCGACAAGGCCCGCGCCCGCGCGCTGGCGCTGCAGCAGGGTGTGCCCCTCATGCCCGGCACCCAGGCGGCCGTGTCGCTGGAAGAAGCGCAGGCCTTCTTTGCGCAGCAAGGCAGCGCAGGCATCGTGATCAAGGCCATTGGTGGTGGCGGCGGGCGTGGCATGCGTGCCGTGTTGTCGGCCGATGAACTGCCTGCTGCCTACGCCCGCTGCCGCAGCGAGGCGCAGGCCGCGTTTGGGGTGGACGGCGTGTACGTGGAGCGCCTGATGGGCAATGCACGCCACATCGAAGTGCAGGTGCTGGGCGACGGGCGCGAGGTGATTGCTCTGGGCGAGCGCGAATGCACGCTGCAGCGGCGCTTTCAGAAAGTGGTGGAGATCGCGCCCAGCCCCTCGCTGTCGGGCGCATTGCGCGAGCGCATCACCACTGCCGCGCTGTCCATGGCGCGTGCCGTGGACTACCAGGGCTTGGGCACCTTCGAGTTTTTGGTGGACCTGGCCAGCGCCGACCTGCCTTTTGTGTTCATCGAATGCAACCCGCGCCTACAGGTCGAGCACACCATCACCGAAGAGGTCACCGGTGTGGACCTGGTGCAGACGCAGATCGCGCTGGCGGCGGGCCGCAGGCTGCAGGACATCGGCCTCGACCCTGCCGCACCGCCCTCCGTGTTGGGCTATGCGATTCAGTGGCGCATCAACGCCGAAACGCTCGATGCGCAGGGCAACGCCACCCCCGGCAGCGGCACGCTCAGCCGCTTCGACCTGCCCACAGGCCCGGGCGTGCGTGTGGACACACACGGCGTGGCAGGTGCCGCGCCCTCGCCACACTACGACACGCTGCTGGCCAAGCTCATCGTGCATACGCGCAGCCCGCGTTTTGCCGACGCACTGCGCCGCTCGCAGCGCGCCCTGGCCGAGTGCCGCATCGACGGTGTGGCCACCAACCTCGCACTGCTGCAGGCGCTGGCCGCGCGGCCCGAGATGGACAACCAGCAGGTGCACACACGCTGGCTGGAGTCGGTGTTGCCTCAATTGCTGAATGCTATAAAAAATGTAGCTATTGAGGCATATACAGAGCGCGGAGAAGGCCAGAAAACCTTGGAATCTGCAACCCCACCACCCGCAGGCGCCGTGCTGGCACCCATGCCCGCGCGCCTGGTGCAGCTCAGCGTGGCCGAGGGCGATGTGGTGGCTGTGGGCGCCGAGCTGGCTGTGCTCGAAGCCATGAAGATGGAACACGTGCTGCTGGCCCCGCACGCGGGCCGCGTGGGTGCGCTGCTGGCCGTGGCCGGTGGCTACGTGGTGCAGGGCCAGCCACTGATGGTGCTGGAGGCAGTGGACGACGCGACCGATCTAGGCTTGCAGGACCACACGGCACATGACCCCGACCACATCCGCCCCGACCTGCAGCGCGTGATCGACCGCCACGCCTTCACGCTCGACGCCGCACGGCCCGAGGCCATCGCCAAGCGCCACGCGCAAGGCGGCCGCACGGCGCGCGAGAACATTGCCGACCTGTGCGACGACGGCAGCTTCATCGAATACGGCGCCCTGGCCATCGCCGCGCAGGCGCGCCGCCGCAGCAAGGAAGACCTGATCGCCAACACGCCCGCTGACGGCATGGTCACGGGCATTGGTGGCATCAACGGCGCGCTGTTTGGCGACGAGAAATCCCGCGCCGTGGTCATGTCCTACGACGCCACCGTGCTCGCAGGCACCCAGGGCGCTCGCAACCACGCCAAGACCGACCGCATGCTCGGCATTGCCCTGGCGCAGAAGTTGCCCGTGGTGCTGTTTGCCGAAGGCGGCGGTGGCCGCCCGGGCGACACCGACATGCCCATCGTGGCGGGGCTGCATGTGCACACCTTTGCCAGCTACGCCGCGCTGTCGGGCCAGGTGCCGGTCATCGGCATCGCTGCGGGGCGCTGCTTTGCGGGCAACGCGGCGCTGCTGGGCTGCAGCGACGTGATCATTGCCACACGCGCCAGCAACATCGGCATGGGCGGCCCGGCCATGATCGAAGGCGGTGGCCTGGGCGTGTTCAAGCCCGAACAGATCGGCCCGAGCCGCGTGCAGCATGCCAACGGCGTGATCGACGTGCTGGTCGATGACGAGGCTGGGGCGGTGCAGGCCGCGCGCCACTACCTGTCGTTCTTCCAGGGCCGCACATCGCAGTGGTCCGCGCCCGACCAGCGCCTACTGCGCGCCGTGGTCCCCGAGAACCGGCTGCGCGTGTACGACACCCGGACGGCGATGGCCGGCTTGGTGGACGAGGGCAGCTTGCTGCTGCTGCGCACCGGCTTTGGTGCGGGCATCCATACCGCACTGGCGCGCATCGAGGGCCGCCCCGTGGGCCTGCTGGCCAACAACCCGCAACACCTGGGCGGTGCCATCGACGCCGATGCGGCCGACAAGGGGGCGCGCTTCATGCAGCTGTGCAACGCGCACGGCCTGCCCATCGTGAGCCTGGTGGACACCCCCGGCTTCATGGTCGGCCCCGAGGTGGAGGCCACAGCCCAGGTGCGCCACGTGAGCCGCCTGTTCGTCACCGCCGCCAGCCTGCGCGTGCCCACCTTCAGCGTGGTGCTGCGCAAGGGCTACGGCTTGGGCGCCATGGGCATGACAGCCGGGGGCTTCCACGCACCCGTGTTCACCGTGGCGTGGCCTACGGGCGAGTTCGGCGCCATGGGGCTCGAAGGCGCCGTGCGCCTGGGCTTTCGCAAGGAGCTGGAGGCGCTGCCAGAAGGCGCGGAGCGCGATGCGCTGTTTGCCAAGCTGCTCGCCAAGTCGTACGCCAACGGGGAGGCAATGCACATGGCGGCCACGCTGGAGATCGACGCGGTGATCGACCCGGCCGACACGCGTGCCTGGCTGGCGCGGGGGCTGGCATCGGCCCAGGTGGCGCCGCTGGGGCACCGGTTTGTGGATACTTGGTAGGCAACGCCGCCGAGCACTCGCTCTGCTGCGCATCCACCAACGATCCTCTGCCTATCTCTTGACGCGCAAGAGTGAGGTGGCCGCCAACGCCATGGTGGATCCGACGCCCACATCAAAGGCCAGGCCGGAGGCCAGGGCCGCAGCGGCGAACGCCAGACCCAGGATGCGGGTCACGCCGTGGTGAGCCTTGCTGATCCGCAGAGCTGCCAAGGACACGGCAGCACACAGGATGATCAGCACGCCGATCATGGGGCTGTCTTGCAGCCTGTGAAATGTTGTTTTGGGCTTGAACGGGTTTGGCTCTCCAGCAATGGAAAGCGCCAGGGGCACGCAGCAGACCGCACAGATGATCAGCAGCGTGCCCGTGGGTGTGTTGATCCATGTCCAAACGGCTTTGAGTGCAACAAAAGACGCGTGGAAGCCCTCGCTGAGCGCTCTGGAGATTGGACGTCCGTTAGCCATCGGCGGAGTGTATTTCAGAAGGTTCCTCTGCGGTATGGATGGGCAAGGCGCCGCATGCCCAGTGCTCGGAGCGCTTCGATAAGCTTCATCCCAGTATGCTTGCGCTGCTGAACGAAATTAAGGAGAACACTTCATGCCCGGACTGCTGCCCGATATCGATCCCGATGGCCTGCTCGAATTTTCGGTGGTCTACACCGACCGCGCGCTCAACCACATGTCCAAGCGCTTTACCGGCGTGATGCAGGACATTCTGGGCACGCTCAAAGAGGTCTACCACGCCCACACCGCCGTGCTGGTGCCTGGCAGCGGCACCTTCGGCATGGAAGCCGTGGCGCGCCAGTTTGCCAACAAGGAAAAGGTGCTCATCGTGCGCAACGGCTGGTTCAGCTACCGCTGGAGCCAGATCTTCGATGCCGACACCGGCCTGGGCGGCGGCGCGGTGGTGTGCAAGGCGCGCCGCCAGGGCGATGGACCGCAGGCGCCCTGGGCCCCTTGCCCGGCCGACGAGGTGGCGGCCACCATCCGCGCCGAAAAACCTAAGGTGGTGTTCGCCCCGCATGTGGAGACGGCCAGCGGCATCATCCTCTCGGACGACTACATCCGCACGCTGACAGCGGCCGCCCATGAGGTGGGTGCGCTGTTCGTGCTCGACTGCATTGCCTCGGGCGCCATGTGGGTGGACATGCAGGCCACTGGCGTGGACGTGCTCATCAGTGCGCCGCAAAAGGGCTGGAGCGGCTCGCCCTGCTGCGCCATGGTGATGTTGAGCGAACGTGCGCGCCAGGCCATCGAGGGCACGACGAGCAGCAGCTTCTCGTGCGACCTCAAGAAGTGGATGCAGATTGCAGAGGGCTACGAAAAGGGCCAGCACGCCTACCACACCACCATGCCCACCGACGCACTGGTGCGCCTGTCCGAGGTGATGGCAGAGACGCGCGAATATGGCTTTGCCAAGGTGCGCGAGGAGCAGATCGAACTGGGCGCCAAGGTGCGCGCGCTGCTCGAATCGCGCGGCTTCCCCAGCGTGGCGGCCGAGGGCTGGAAGGCGCCTGGCGTGGTGGTGAGCTACACCACCGACCCGGGCATCCAGAATGGCAAGAAGTTCCTCGAAGTGGGCCTGCAGACCGCTGCGGGCGTGCCGCTGCAATGCGACGAAGGCCCGGACTTCAAGACCTTTCGCATCGGCCTGTTCGGCCTGGAGAAATGGCACAACGTGGACCGCAGCGTGGGCCATTTGTCGAAGGCGCTGGACCAGATTGCGGCGGCTGCCTGACGGGTTCCCGTCGCAGTCGGCGGGCCAACCCGGATGAACGCCGAAGCAGATAGTGCGACCCTCGCCCTGCGGCGCGCCAAGCGGCAGGCGCTGGGGTTGTTGTTGCTGGTGACGGCCGTGTTCATTAGCACCAGCGTGGTCGAGCGCGGCCTGTGGCTCAACAGCGTGAAAGCCATGGCCGAGGCCGCCATGGTGGGCGCGCTTGCCGACTGGTTTGCAGTAGTGGCGCTGTTCCGCCGCCCGCTGGGCCTACCCATTCCGCACACGGCGGTCATCGCGCGCAACCAGGCGCGCATCGGCCGCAACCTCGCCACCTTTGTGCGCGACAAATTTCTGGACGTGCCCTCGCTGGTGTCGCTGATCCGCAGGCACGACCCGGCCGAGCGACTGGCGCAGTGGCTCACTTCGCCAGGCAACGCCGCGCTGCTTGGGCACCAGGCCACGCGCCTGGCATCGGCTGCGCTGGAGACGGTGCAGGACGCGCAGGTGGAGCGTTTCATCCAGAAGGCCGCGCGTGCCTTGATCGGGCAGGTGGACATGTCGCGCGCCCTGGCGGCCGTCCTCGATACCCTCACTCACGACGGCCGCCACCAGGCGCTGCTCGACGATGTGCTGGCCAAGCTCATCGAGCTGCTGCAAAACGAGCAGACCCGCACCTGGGTCGCGCAGTCCATCGTGGCCTGGCTCAAGAAGGACCATCCGCGCACCGAGAAGTTGCTGCCCAGCGACTGGCTGGGCGACAAGGGCTCGGCCCTGCTGGCCCGCGCGCTGGAGAGCCTGATGGCCGATGTGGCCGCCAACCCGCAGCACGCCTTGCGGGCGCAGTTCGACGGGGCCGTGCAGCGCTTTATCGAGCGCCTGCGCCGCGACCCTGAATGGACGCGCAAGGGTGAGGAGATTCGCACCTGGCTGCAGACCGATGCCACCGTGGGCGGCTATGTGCAGACCTTGTGGCTGGACCTGCGTGGGGCGTTGCAACGCGATCTGGCTGACGCCGATTCGGTGCTGGCGCGGCAGGTGGGCAAACTGGGGTTGTGGCTGGGCGAGTCTTTGGCGGGGGATGCGGCGCTCAGGCAGTCATTCAATGACCGGCTGGAGCGGTGGGTGGAGGGGCTGGCGCCGGATGTGTCGGCGTTCATTGCGCAGCACATTGAGGATACGGTGCGGCGGTGGGATGCCGAGGAGATGACGCAGCTGATTGAGCTGAACATCGGCAAGGACCTGCAGTACATCCGCATCAATGGCACCGTGGTGGGCGGGCTCATCGGGCTGCTGCTGTTCGGCGTGTCGCACGTGGGAGCCATGGGGCGGGCTTTGTGGGGCGGGTGAGGGCCACTGAACGCTGCGTAGCGCGGGACGGGAGGCGATGCCCCCGCCACACCCCTTACAACAACCGGAACACGAGCGGCATCAGCACCGCGGCCAACACCACCTGCAGCCCCAGCGCCAGCCCTGCATACGCCCCGGCCTCTGCATGCACCTGCAGCGCATGTGCCGCCCCAATGCCGTGCGACGCCGTGCCCAGCGCAAAGCCTCGCAGCGCCATGCCTTGTGCGTCGGTGGGCAGGCGCATCAACCCAAACAACCAGCGTGCAGACAGCGCTCCCACCATGCCCGTCAGTGCCGCGAACACGGCGGCCAGGGCGGGCACGCCGCCAATCTGCGCGGCAATGCCCATCGCGACCGGGGCGGTGACGGATTTGGGGGCCAGCGACATCAGGACATCACCGGGCAGGCCCAGTGCGCAGCCCAGGCCGACGGCGCTGGCAGCCGCCGCGCTGCCACCCGCCAGCGAGGCCAGCACCAGCCGGCCCCACCGCGAGCGCAGGGCCGCACGGCGCTGCCACAGGGGCCAACCCAGCGCCACCACCGCAGGACCGAGCAAGAAGTGGATGAACTGCGCGCCTGCAAAGTACGTGGGGTAGGCCGTGCCCGTGGCCAGCATCACACTGGCCAGAATGGCCACCGACACCATCACCGGATTGGCCCAGGGTGCGTGGCCGGAGCGCACCGACAGTGCCTGTGCCAGCACATACACCGCCAGCGTGGCCGTCAGCCCGAACAGTGGGGCCGAGGCCAGGTACACCCACAGCTCAACGAAGTTCGCCATGGTCCTCCTTGGGCTGTAGAAGACCCAACACCTGCGCCGTCACCGCCATGCCAATCCAGGTGGACAGTACGATCACCGCCACCAGCTGCAGGCCATAGGTACTCAGCAACGCCAAGTGGGTCATCACCCCCACGCCCACCGGCACAAACAGCAGCGACAGGTGCTGGAGCAAGAAGCCCGCCGCTGGGGCCACGGCATCCTGCACCGGCGGCCAGCGCAGCGCGAGCAAGAGCAGCACCATGCCGACGACCGGCCCCGGGACCGGGAGCTTTAAAAAGTGAGACAGTGCCTCGCCCCCCGACTGCATGAGCAGAAGAAAGGCCAGCCCTTGCAACGCCTTCATGGCGGTCAGAAACGCGGCAGGTCGGGGTGCTTGATCTGCCCCCCCCGCACCAGCATCTTCCCGTATTCCGCACACCGGTTCAGCGTCGGAATCACCTTGCCCGGGTTCAACAACCCCGCCGGGTCAAACGCGTGCTTGAGCCCGAACATCTGTGCGTTCTCTGCCGCAGAGAATTGCACGCACATGCTGTTGAGCTTCTCCACGCCCACGCCATGTTCGCCCGTCACGGTGCCGCCCATGGCCACGCTGGTCTCCAGGATGTCGGCGCCAAATAGCTCGCAGCGGTGCAGCTGGTCGGCGTCGTTCGCATCGAACAGGATCAGCGGGTGCAGGTTGCCGTCGCCCGCGTGGAACACGTTGGCGCAGCGCAGCTGGTATTTCTTTTCCATCTCCTGGATGGCGAGCAGGATGTCGGCCAGGCGCTTGCGCGGGATGGTGGAGTCCATGCACATGTAGTCGGGGCTGATGCGGCCGCTGGCGGGGAAGGCGTTCTTGCGGCCGCTCCAGAAGCGCAGGCGCTCGGCCTCGTCGCGGCTCACGCTGATGGCGGTGGCGCCTGCGGCGCGCAGCACCTCGCTCATGCGGCCGATTTCTTCTTCCACCTCTTCGGGGGTGCCGTCGCTTTCGCACAGCAGGATGGCTTCGGCCGTGAGGTCGTAACCTGCGTGCACAAAGTCTTCCACGGCGGCGGTCATGGGCTTGTCCATCATCTCCAGCCCGGCGGGGATGATGCCTGCCGCGATGACGGCGGCCACTGCGTCGCCCGCTTTGCGCACGTCGTCAAAGCTGGCCATGATGCAGCGCGCTAGCTGGGGCTTGGGGATGAGCTTGACCGTCACTTCGGTGGTCACGGCCAGCATGCCCTCGCTGCCGATCACAGCGGCCAGCAGGTCGTAGCCGGGGGCGTCCAGCGCCTCGCTGCCGAATTCGACGGGCTCGCCTTCCACTGTGAAGCCCTTCACCTTGAGCACGTTGTGCACGGTGAGGCCGTATTTCAGGCAGTGCACGCCGCCGGAGTTCTCGGCCACGTTGCCGCCGATGGTGCAGGCGATCTGGCTGCTGGGGTCGGGGGCGTAGTAGAGGTTGTAGGGTGCCGCCGCCTCGCTGATGGCGAGGTTGCGCACGCCGCACTGCACGACGGCCGTGCGGCTTTCGGGGTTGATGTCGAGGATGCGGTTGAACTTGGCCAGTGAGAGCGTCACGCCCAGGGCGTGGGGCATGGCGCCGCCCGACAGGCCTGTGCCCGCACCGCGCGCCACCACGGGCACCTGCAGCTGGTGGCACACGCGCAGCACGGCCTGCACTTCTTCATACGTCTCGGGCAGGCACACCACCAGCGGGCGCTGGCGGTAGGCGGTGAGCCCGTCACATTCATACGGCGTAGTGTCTTCGCTGTGCCAGAGCAGGGCGTGTGCAGGCACGGCGCGGCTCAGGGCCTGGACCACTTCGGCCTGGCGTGCGGCTCGTTCGGACAGGGCGGCGGTGGGGGCGGCGGCAGTGTTCATGGCTGCCACTGTAGGGGATGGCTGGGGGCCTGAGCTTGAGCTTTTCTGCAGGGGATTGTGAAAAACACCTGGATGCTCATCAATTGATAGCTGCTGGCGCTTGTGGGACAGGCGCTGGAGGCGAATTTTGCCTGCACCTGGTGGAGGAGGGCGCGGCTTGGGCGAGGGCCGCCGAGCAAGGGCCGCCCCGCAGCGAGGGCTGCGTCCCCCTTCCCGGCGCAGCCGAGAGAAGGGGGAAGGCGCCAAAGGCGGCTCAGGGGGATGCCTCTGCTACGCCATGGTCTTGCGCAGCCACTCGGCAAACGCGGCGCATTCCCACCGGTCCATGGTGCCGGTGCGCCAGCACAGGTAGTGGGCGTGGGGGCTGGGGGCGTCGTGGGCAAACAGGCGCACCAGGGTGCCGTTCTCCAGCCAGGGGGCGCCGAGCTTCAGGCGCACCAGGGCCACGCCCATGCCAGCGGCGGCGGCATCGCACATCAGGCCGATGTCGTTGAACTGCGAGCCCTCGCTGGGTTCGGCCCAGTCCAGGCCGGTGGGGGCAAACCAGGTGCGCCAGGGCTCCAGCGGGCTGCGCAAGAGCTGCACCCCTTCCAGGTCCTCGGGGCGGTCAAACGGGCCGTGCTCGCGCACGAAGGCGGGTGAGGCCAGCGGCGTGACCACGTCGCGCGCCAGCTCCACATGCTCCACATCGGCATAGTGGCCGGGGCCAAAGCGCACCATCAGATCGGCGTCTTCGGCCACCACATCCAGCAGAGGGATGGACACCTGCAGCGCCAGGTCGATCTCGGGATACGCCTCGGTGAACTGGCGCAGGCGCGGGATGAGGATGGTGCGCGCAAACGTGGGCGTCACGGCCAGCTTGAGCCGCCGCCGCCCGGGCGCGACGGCCTGGCCCGGAAAGCGCTGCAGCGCGGTGAGCCCCTCGCGCACCTGGGCCAGGTAGGCGCTGCCCTCGGTGGTGAGCGAAAAATCCGCCCGGCCAAACAGCTGTGCGCCCAGGATCTGCTCCAGCTGCTTGACCCGGTGGCTCACGGCGCTGGGCGTCACACACAGCTCGTCGGCTGTCTGCGTCACGCTGCGCAGTCGGGCCAGGGCCTCAAACGTCAGCAGGCACTGGATGGGCGGAATGCGCCGGGCGGCGCTGCTGAGGAAGGAGGACGGGGCTGCCGTGGCCATGGGAAAGCTTGGCTAGCGGAAGATGACCGTCTTGTGTCCGTTCAGGATCACGCGATGCTCGCTGTGCCACTTCACGGCGCGGGCCAGCACCTGGCTTTCGGTGTCACGGCCTCGGGCGGTGAGGTCTTCCACCGTGTCGGTGTGGTCCGCGCGGGCCACGTCCTGCTCGATGATGGGGCCTTCGTCCAGATCGGCCGTCACATAGTGGGCGGTGGCGCCGATCAGCTTCACGCCCCGGTCATGGGCCTGGTAGTAGGGCTTGGCGCCCTTGAAGCTTGGCAGGAAGCTGTGGTGGATGTTGATCGCCCGTCCGGCCAACTTTTGACATAGGTCAAGAGAAAGTATCTGCATGTAACGCGCCAGCACCACCAGTTCGGCCCCTTCGGCCTCGATAATCTCGAACTGCTTGGCCTCGGCCTGGGCCTTGGTCGTGCCGGTGAGCGGGATGTGGTGGAACGGCACGTTGTAGCTGGCCGCGAGCTGGTAGAAGTCGCGGTGGTTGCTGATGATGGCGCGGATGTCGATGGGCAGCAGGCCACTTTTCCAGCGGAACAGCAGGTCGTTGAGGCAATGGCCCTCTTTGCTGACCATGAGTACGGTTTTCATGGGCGCGGCCGTGGCGTGCAGCGTCCAGCGCATCTGGTGGGGCTCGGCAAAGGCCGTCAGGCGCGCCTTGAGGGTGGCGTGGTCATGCTGGTCGCAGGCAAACTGCACCCGCATGAAGAACAGGCCGGTGGCGTGGTCGTTGTACTGCGCGGCTTCTTCGATGTTGCCGCCGTGTTCCAGCAGAAAGCCGGACACAGCGTGCACCAGCCCCAGGCGGTCGGGGCAGGACAGGGTAAGGATGTAGGCGTTGGTCGTCATAGCTGTGTGATTGTCGCAGCAAGGGCCCGGCGCCGTGGAACCGTGTGACACGAGGAGTTCAATGGGCGAAGAGGGGCATGCCCCACCACTGGTCCCCTGGCGGGGCATGCTGCTGTACCTGGTGCTGGGTGTGGCCTGGGTGTTCGTGGGCGATGCGCTGCTGGCCCATTGGGTCACCGACCCCGACCTGCTGACCCGTTTCCAGACCTGGAAGGGCTGGGGCTATGTGGCGCTGACCAGTGGCCTCACCTGGTGGCTGCTGCGGCGCATGCGCCGTGCCGAAAAAGTGCGCATGGCCATGGCGCGCGAGCTGACACAGATCGTGCGCCACGCCCCCGCCGGCATTGCGCGTGTGGCGCCGGACGGGCAGTTTCTGTGGGCCAACCACCGCCTGAGCGACATGCTGGGGGGCACGCTGGCGCAGGTGCTCACCCTCAACTTCCGCGACGTGATGATTGCCCAGGACCGCGACTGGGCCGTGCGCCAGCTGGAGCGCCTGATGGCGGGCGAGATCGACCACTACGTGGGCGAACGCCAGTGCCAGCGCCTGGACGATGGCCGCACCGTGCCCGTGTTGTGCACCGTGACCCTGGTGCCGGTGGAAAGCGACGAGCCCGCCCACCTGGTGTGTGTGGTGCAGGACCTGGACGAGATCAAGGCCGCGCGCGCCGCGCTGCAGCGCAGCGAGGCCCGCCAGCGGCTGGCCGCCACCGTGGTGGACAACACCATGGAGGGCGTGGTGGTGACCGATGCCCACAGCCGCATCCTGTCGGTCAATGCTGCCTTCACGCGGCTGCTGGGCTACACCGAGGACGAGCTGCTGGGCAAGACCCCGCGCGTCTTCAAGTCGGGCCGCCACGACCAGGCTTTTTACGAGGCCATGTGGGCGGCGCTGCTCGACACCGGCCACTGGCAGGGCGAGATCTGGAACCGCCGCAAGAACGGCGAGATATTCCCCGAACACATGTCCCTGTCGGCCGTGCGCGACCCGGCGGGCGAGATCACGCACTACGTGTGCATGTTCACCGACATCTCCGAAGAAAAAGCCCAGCAGCGGCGCCTGGAGTTCCTGGCCCACAACGACGCGCTCACCGGCCTGTCCAACCGCACCTGGTTCGGGCACCAGCTGGAGCTGGCCGTGCAGGAGGCGCGCGCCAGCGGCGAGAACATCGCCGTGCTGCTGCTCAACCTGGACCGCTTCAAGGACGTGAACGACAGCTATGGCCACACCATCGGCGACGAAGTGCTCAAGCACATTGCGCGGCAGGTGCAGTCGGCCCTGCGCCCGGGCGATGTGCTGGGCCGCATGGCGGGCGATGAGCTGGCCGTGGTGGCGCGCAACCTGCGCCATGCCGACGGCGCGGCCGCCATGGCCCGCCACCTGATCCGGGCCGTGGCCGAGCCCTGGCGCTCGCCCGACGGGCTGGAGGTGGTGGCCGGGGTGAGCGTGGGCATCTGCATGTTCCCCGACCATGCCCACACCACCGAGCTGCTGCTGCAGGGCGCCCACGCGGCCGTGTACGGCGCCAAGGCGCGGGGGCGGGGCGCTTGGTGCTTCTTCCACGAGGCCATGACCCAGGCCGCGCGCGAGCGGCTAGAGCTGGAGTCGCGCCTGCGGCTGGCGCTGATGCAGGGCCATCTGCAGATGTACTACCAGCCGCAGGTGGACATTGCCACTGGCCGCATCCTGGGCGCCGAGGCGCTGGTGCGCTGGAACGACCCGCAAGAGGGGCTGATCTCGCCCGCGCGTTTCATCCCCGTGGCCGAGACTTCGGGCGTGATCGGCCCGCTGGGCGAGTGGGTGCTGCGCGAGGTCTGCCGCCAGGGCCAGGAGTGGCGCGATGCGGGCCTGCCCGAACTGATGCTGGCCGTGAACGTGTCGCCGCGCCAGTTCCACCTCACCGACCTGGCGGGCTGCACGTCGGGGGCGCTGGCGGACTCGGGCTTTCCGGCCCGGCTGCTGGAGCTGGAGATCACCGAAAGTGCGCTGGCCGAGCGCACCGAGGAGGCCCGCCAGGTGCTGGTGCGCCTGCGCGAGCTGGGGGTGCGCATCGCAGTGGATGATTTCGGCACGGGCTACTCGTCGCTGGCGCAGCTCAAGCGCTTTCCCATAGACGTGCTGAAGATCGACCAGGGCTTCATCCGCGACATCCCCCAAAGCGAGGACGATATGGCCATCAGCGCCGCCATCATCGCCATGGGGCACAGCATGGGCCTGTCGGTGCTGGCCGAGGGGGTGGAGACCCCGGGCCAGCTGGCCTTCTTGCGCGAGCGCGGTTGCGACACCTACCAGGGCTACCTGTGCAGCCGCCCGCTGCCCGCCGAAGGTTTTGCCGCGCTGCTGCGGGCGCAGCCGCCGCTGCCCACGCCACCCGCGCTGCCAACGCCTGCGCCTGCCGTGCCGTAGGCTTTGAACAGACGCTCAGCGCTGGCCGCGTGGCGCCGCGCGCCACTGCTCGCGCAGCTCGGCGCAGGCATCGCGGGGCGGCAGGGCCGGGGTGTCAATCACCGCGTCGGCATCGGCCGGGGCGATGGCGCCCGTGCCTGCGGCTTGTGGCGCTTCTGTTTTGATAGCTAATTGGGCTTTCTGGACGCGCGCAAGAGCCACTTTTGACTTCAAATTTTCAGGCCAGTGCGTGGGCACGCCCAGGCTGCGCAGCACATGGCCGCCCCCGGCCACCAGCAGCACGGTCTGGCCGGGGCGCAGCGCCTGCTGGGCGGTGCGGGCCATGCTCGCATCGCGGGCGATCTGGATGCGTGCCATCGGCGCGAGCTGTGATTCGGGCAGCAGGCCGCAGTGGCCGTCACGCAGGGCGGTGATCTGGCGCGCCAATGCGGCGGGGGGCAGGTGCCGGTCCCAGGCGGGCTCCTGCATGGCGGCGCGCATCTGGGCGCGGGGCAGGTTGCCGCCCAGCACGGGCACCCCCGCCGCCACCGCGGCCATCACCACCGGGCCATAGGCCTTCCAGGGCCAAGCGGCGTCGTTCCACTGCAGGGCGGCTTGGGCCTGGGCTTCGGTCGCGCCCTGCGGCAGAGACTGGGTGCTGTGCCCGCTCTCGGCCATCTCCAGCACCAGGGCTGCCAGCTGGCCGCGTGCCGCCAGCCACATCACGGCCTCGCGCTGCAGGCGCTGGTGGTCGGGAGCGTCGTGCTGCTCGCCCAGCAGCAGCACATCGGCGGGCAGCAGGCTGTGCAGGCGTTCGGGCCAGGGGGCCGCCTGCCCGGCGCTGGGTGGGGCGACTGGTGACAGGGGGCCTGCGCAGCCCGCCAGCACCAGCAGGGCGCAGCCCAGGGCCATGGGCAGGGTCCGGGCGCGCATAAAGCAATGGATGGGTCTTTGCATCCCGCGATGCTACGCGGCGCGGACTTGACGCAAGTCAAGAAATTCCGCACCCTCCCTGCCTACACTGCGCCCCATGCGGTCCAAGCCCACGCTCACCACCAAGCTCCTGGCCCTGGGCGCGGGCTTTTTGCTGGTGGCGCTGGCGTCTATCAGCCTCACGCTGTGGGTGACCTGGAAGCTCGAGGGCGGCGCCGCCGCCGTCAACGAGGCGGGCCGCCTGCGCATGAACATGCTGCGCATGGTGCTGGTGCTGCAGACCGAGCCCGCCGAGGCGGTGCTGGAACGCGCCCGCCTGTTCGACGCCAGCCTGGAGCTGCTGCGCACGGGCGACCCCTCGCGCCCGCTCTTCGTGCCCTGGAGCGAAGAGACCCGCACCCGCTTTGAATCCATCCGCACCCAGTGGGCGCAAGCGCGCAGTGGCTGGGTGGCTCCGCAAACGCCCGACCGTGCGCAAACGCTGGCCGAGGCCGATGCCTTTGTGCAGCAGGTGGATGGTTTCGTGGACGCCATCGAGATCCAGATCGCCGGCTGGACCGCCGCGCTGCACCTGTTCCAGCTGTTCATGATGGCGCTGGCCATCGTGGCGGCCGTGACCTTCATGGCCGTGAGTTACCTGCTCGTCATCAACCCCGTGGCACGCCTGCAGCAGGCCCAGGCCCGGCTGCGCCAGGGCGAGCTGGGCACGCGCCTGCCGGTGGATACCGACGACGAGTTTGGCCAGCTCTCAGCGGGCTTCAACCTGATGGCGCACGCGCTGCAGACCTCGCACGACGAGCTGGAGCACAAGGTGCGCGAGAAGACAACCAGCATTGCGGTGCAGAACCAGCGCCTGGCCGCGTTGTACGAGGTGAGCGCTCTGGCCAGCACGGCGGGCAGCCTGGAGCTGCTGGCCCAGGGTTTTGTGCAGCAGATCCGCCGCGTGGCAGGGGCCGACGCCGCCGCCGTGCGCTGGTCCAACGAGGCCAACGAGCGTTATGTGCTGCTGGCGGGTGACGGGCTGCCCGAGGCCATGGCCGAGGGCGAACATTGCCTGCACACCGGCAGCTGCCTGTGTGGCCAGCCACAGGCGCAGGCGCGCACCCGGGTCATCCCCATCACGCCGTCCACCGCCGTGGCTTTGCCACATTGCCGCGACGCGGGGTTCGAGACCATGGTCACCATCCCCGTGCAGATGCAGCAGCGCCTGCTGGGCGAGGTGAACCTGTTCTTCCGCACGCCGGTCGAGATGACCGACGAGGTGCGCGAGCTGCTCGAAGCCCTGACGCGCCACCTGGCCAGCGCCATGGAGGGCCTACGCGCCACCGCGCTGGAGCGCGAGGCCGCCGTGGCCGAAGAGCGCAGCCTGCTCGCGCGCGAGCTGCACGATTCCATTGCCCAGTCGCTGGCCTTCCTCAAGATCCAGACCCAGCTGCTGCGCGACGCGGTGGCGCGCGGCGACGAGACCAAGCGCGACCGCAGCATCAGCGAGCTGGATGTGGGGGTGCGCGAGTGTTATGCCGACGTGCGCGAGCTGCTGGTGCATTTCCGCACCCGCACCAGCGAGGAAGACATCGAATCCGCCTTGCGCGCCACGCTGTCCAAGTTCGAGCACCAGACCGGCATCGTCACCACGCTGGGCATGGTGGGCCATGGCCTGCCACTGGCGCAGGACGTGCAGATCCAGGTGCTGCACATGGTGCAGGAAGCGCTGTCGAATGTGCGCAAGCACGCCGCCGCAACGCGCGTGGGCCTGCTCGTGCACCGCCATCCCCGCTGGCGCTTCGAGGTGCAGGACAACGGCCAGGGCTTTGACATCGCGGCCGTGCCGCCCGACTCGCTGCATGTGGGCCTGGGCATCATGCGCGAGCGCGCCCACCGCGTGGGCGCCGTGCTGCAGGTCGATTCCACCCCGGGCCAGGGCACACGCGTGTGCATCGAGCTGCCCACCGGCGCTGCAGCCCCTGCGGCCGAGCCGCCACCGATGCCACCTGCCGCCTGGATGCCACAGGCCTCGGCCCCGCAGGCCTCTCCCCCGCCGCTGGTAGCCGCTGAGGTGGCTACGCCCGCCGCCTGAAACTTTCTCCCTTCCGCCCATGACCTTTTCTACCGCCCCCGCGCCCCTGGCCGCGCCCCCGCAGGCCATGGCGCCGCAGCCCCCGGTGACGCTGCTGGTGGTGGACGACCACACCCTGTTCCGCCGGGGCCTGATCGCCCTGCTGGGGCAGGACCCGGGCCTGCTGGTGGTGGGCGAGGCGGGCGATGCCGCCGAGGCCCTGCGCCTGGCGCCGCAGCTTGCGCCCCAGGTGATCCTGCTCGACAACCACCTGCCCGGCGTGATGGGCGTGGACGCCATCCGGGGCCTGCGCGAGGTGGCGCCCGCCTCGCGCGTGCTCATGCTCACCGTGAGCGAAGACGGGCAGGATCTGGCCGCCGCGCTGCGCAACGGCGCGCAGGGCTACCTGCTCAAGACCATCGAAGGCGACCTGCTGGCCGAGGCCATCCGCCGCGCCGCCCGGGGCGAGCCCGTGGTCAGCCCGGAGCTGATGGGCAAGCTGGTGGCCGCCTTCCAGTCGCAGGGCGCGCCCGAGCCGCAGCCTGCTGCGGCCATGTCTGCGCCGCTCCCAGTGGCGCAGACGCCGCCCTTACCCGACGCATCAGTCGCCGTGGCGCAGCTGTCCCCGCGTGAGGAAGACGTGCTGCGCGAGATTGCACGCGGCGCCAGCAACAAGGAAATCGCCCGCACGCTGGACATCGCCGAGACCACGGTGAAGATCCATGTGCAGCACATCCTGCGCAAGCTCGGTCTCAGCTCGCGCGTACAGGCGGCGGTCTACGCCTCCGACCGCCAGCGCGCGGAGTAGGGCGTGCGGCGCTGCATGCCAGCGCGCGTCCTGCATCGTCTATTTGCTATTAAATCAATAGCTATTGAGGTCCGTCCATAGCGCGGAAGGGCCGATTTTTTCACTCAATCCACGCCGCTTGCCAGTGCGCAGGCCTGCGTCCGCGCCTGCGCCCCTCGCCTTGCGCGCTGCCTTGCTTCCTGTGCGGGCAGGGCATCCCTAGTTCTTTCGAACGATGCCCCCGCCCCTTGCCGCGTCGGGGGACTACTCCTTCTGCCGTGGCCGGGCTGTGCTTGTGAAGGATGTTCAGCGCGGGGCTGAAAACCGACCATAGCGCCATACCCAAGAGAAGAAGAGGAACCGCGCAATGGCACACACCACATTGCCCCCGGGCGACAGCCCACAGCGCACCCGCCAGGCCTGGTCGGTGCTCATCGTCAGCACCTTCGCCTTCACCGTCTGCTTCATGGTCTGGATGATGTTCGGCGTCATCGGCATCCCCATCAAGAAGATGCTCAACCTGAACTCCACGCAGTTCGGGCTGCTCATGTCCATGCCTGTGCTCACCGGCTCGCTGGTGCGGGTGCCGCTGGGCATCTGGACCGACCGCTTCGGTGGCCGCATCGTGATGGCTGCCGTGATGGCCACCACCGTGCCGGCCATCTGGATGATGGGCTACGCCACCGAGTACTGGCACTTCCTCACCATCGGCCTGTTCGTCGGCCTGGCGGGCGGCTCGTTCTCGGTGGGCACGCCCTATGTGGCGCGCTGGTTTCCCAAGCACCGCCAGGGCACGGCCATGGGCGTGTACGGCGCGGGCAACTCGGGCGCTGCCGTCAACAAGTTCGTGGCCCCGGTGCTGCTGGTGGCCTTCGGCTGGACCATGGTGCCGCAGGTGTACGCCGCCATCATGCTCGGCACGCTGGTGCTGTTCTGGCTGTTCAGCTACAGCGATCCGGCCCACCTGGTGGCCAGCAACGTCAAGTTCTCCGACCAGCTCAAGGCGCTCAAGGACCCCAAGGTGCTCAAGTACTGCCAGTACTACAGCATCGTGTTCGGTGGCTACGTGGCGCTGTCGCTGTGGATGGTGCAGTACTACGTGGGCGAATACGGCCTCGATATCCGCGTGGCCGCGCTGCTGGCCGCCTGCTTCTCGCTGCCCGGTGGTGTGCTGCGCGCCATTGGCGGCATGCTCTCTGACAAGTACGGTGCCCACAGCGTGACCTGGTGGGTGATGTGGGTGAGCTGGATCTGCCTGTTCCTGCTGAGCTATCCGCAGACCGACTTCACCATCCTCACCGTCAACGGCCCGCAGACCTTCCACATCGGCTTGAACGTGTACATGTTCACCGGCCTCATGTTCCTGCTGGGCATTGCCTGGGCCTTCGGCAAGGCCAGCGTCTTCAAGTACATCAGCGACGACTACCCCAAGAACATCGGCGCCATCAGCGGCATCGTGGGCCTGGCCGGTGGCATGGGCGGCTTCATTCTGCCCATCCTGTTCGGTGCACTCATGGACCTCACGGGCGTGCGCTCCAGCGCCTTCATGCTGATGTACGGCGTGGTCTGGGTCTCGCTCATCTGGATGTACTTCACCGAAGTGCGCCGCACCCGCCTCATGGGCTCGCCGGACGCCGCTGCACAGCCCGCTGCCCGCTGATTTTTTCTAGGAAACCTCACCATGTCTGCCACCACCACCAGCGGGCGCCAGGGGCGCCTGCTCACCCTCTGGACGCCAGAGGACAAGAATTTCTGGGAGCGCGAAGGCGAAGCCGTCGCCAAGCTCAACCTGTGGATCTCGGTGCCCGCGCTGTTTCTGGCCTTCGCCATCTGGCAGGTCTGGAGCGTCGTCGCCGTGAGCCTGCCGGGCCTCGGGTTCAAGTACTCGACCAACCAGCTGTTCTGGCTGGCGGCGGCGCCTGCGCTCTCGGGCGCCACGCTGCGCATCTTCTATTCGTTCATGGTGCCGCTGGTCGGTGGCCGCCGCTGGACGGCGATCTCCACGGCCTCGCTGCTGATCCCTGCGATCGGCATCGGCTTTGCGGTGCAGGACAACACCACCGCCTACCCCACCATGCTCATTCTGGCGCTGCTGTGTGGCCTGGGTGGCGGCAACTTCAGCTCCAGCATGGCCAACATCAGCTTCTTCTTTCCGAAGGAGCGCAAAGGCTCGGCGCTGGGTGTGAATGCGGGCCTGGGCAACCTGGGCGTGTCCGTGGTGCAGTTCCTGAGCCCGCTGGTCGTCACGGCCGGCATCTTCGGCATCTTTGGTGGCGAGGGCCAGACCATCGTCAAGAACGGCCAGACCCTGCAGGTGTGGACGCAGAACGCTGCCTTCATCTGGGTGCCATGGATCGCCATCACCGCACTGGCCGCCTGGTTCGGCATGAACGACATCGCCGACGCGCGTGCCTCGTTTGCCGCGCAGGCCGCCATCTTCAAGCGCAAGCACAACTGGCTGATGTGTGTGCTGTACCTCGGCACCTTCGGCTCGTTCATCGGTTACGCCGCAGGCTTTCCGCTGCTCATCAAGAGCCAGTTCCCCAGCATCAACCCCCTGGCCTATGCCTGGCTGGGCCCGCTGGTGGGCGCGGTGATCCGGCCCTTTGGCGGCTGGCTGGCCGACAAGCTCGGCGGTGCACGCGTCACGCTGTGGAACTTCATCGTCATGGCCATCGCCGTGATGGGCGTCACGGTGTTCCTGCCGTCCGCAGGCAACGAGGGCCAGTTCGCCGGCTTCTTCGTGTGCTTCCTGGTGCTGTTCCTCACCACCGGCATCGGCAACGGCTCCACCTTCCGCATGATCCCCGTGATCTTCCTGACCGAAGCCATGCGCGGCGTGGACAAGAACGACACCGCCGCCGTCGCCAGTGCCAACAAGGAAGGCAACACCCTGGGCGCCGCCACGCTGGGCTTCACCGCCGCCATGGCGGCCTACGGTGGCTTCTTCATCCCCAAGAGCTACGGCAGCTCCATCGCCCTCACTGGCAGCCCCCATGCCGCGCTGTGGACGTTCTTCGCGTTCTACATCGTCTGCATCGTGATCACCTGGTGGTACTACGGCCGCAAGAACGCCGAGATGCCTTGCTGAGCCGCCCCACAGAACCGCACAGAACAGACAAGAAAAGGAGTCCCCGATGAGCCATTTCCTCGATCGCCTCACGTACTTCTCGCAGCCCCGCGAGACCTTCGCCCAAGGCCATGGCGAAACCAACGGCGAAGACCGCACCTGGGAGGACGCCTACCGCGACCGCTGGGCGCACGACAAGATCGTGCGCTCCACCCACGGCGTGAACTGCACGGGCTCCTGCTCGTGGAAGATCTACGTCAAGGGCGGCATCGTGACCTGGGAAACCCAGCAGACCGACTACCCCCGCACCCGCCCCGATCTGCCCAACCACGAACCCCGTGGCTGCGCACGCGGCGCCAGCTACAGCTGGTACCTGTACAGCGCCAACCGCGTGAAGTACCCCATGGTACGTGGCCGTCTGCTCAAACACTGGCGCGCCGCCATTGCCCTGGCCAAGAGCCCTGTGGATGCTTGGGCCAGCATTGTTGAAAACGATGCCTCCAAGCGCGAATGGCAAAAGCAGCGCGGCTTGGGCGGCTTCGTGCGCAGCACCTGGGACGAAGTCAACCAGATGATCGCTGCGGCCAACGTCTACACGATCAAGAAGCATGGCCCGGACCGCATCATCGGCTTCTCGCCGATTCCGGCCATGTCGATGATCTCGTACGCGGCCGGCAGCCGCTACCTGAGCCTGATCGGCGGCGTGTGCATGAGCTTTTACGACTGGTACTGCGACCTGCCTCCCAGCAGCCCGCAGACTTGGGGCGAGCAGACTGACGTGCCCGAGTCGGCCGACTGGTACAACAGCTCGTACATCATTGCCTGGGGCTCCAACGTGCCCCAGACCCGCACGCCCGACGCGCACTTCTTGACCGAAGTGCGCTACAAGGGCACCAAGGTTGTGTCCATCACGCCCGACTATTCCGAAGTGGCCAAGCTGGGCGATTTGTGGATGCATCCCAAGCAGGGCACCGACGCCGCCGTGGCCATGGCCATGGGCCACGTGATCCTGAAAGAGTTTTACTTCAAGGATGGTGGCAAGGGCCGCAGCGCGTACTTTGATGACTACGCCCGCCGCTACACCGATCTGCCGCTGTTGGTGGTGCTCAAGGAAAAGACGCTGCCCGATGGCCGCACGGTGATGGTGCCTGACCGCTATGTGCGCGCCAGCGACTTCCCTGGCCAGCTCGACCAGTCCAACAACCCCGACTGGAAGACCGTGGGCTACGACGAGCTGGGCCAGGTCACGCTGCCCAATGGCTCCATCGGCTTTCGCTGGGGGGCCGACGGCCGCGCCGATCAGGGCCTGTGGAACCTGGAGAACAAGGAAGCCCGCACGGGCAACACCGTCAAGCTCAAGCTGTCGGTGATCGAAGACGGCGCACAGGCGCATGAAGTGGCCAAGGTGGCCTTCCCGTACTTCGGCGGTGTGCAGTCGCCCAACTTCACGGCCAACGAACAAGGCAGCGATGTGATGGTGCGCCCTGTGCCGGTGACGCACCTGGAGCTGGCGGGCCACGAGGCACAAGGCAAGGTGATGGTGGCTACGGTGTTCGACCTGCTGGCCGCCAACTACGGCATCGACCGGGGCCTGCCTGGTGAAGAGCCTGGCGGCAGCTATGACGCCGACCGCCCCTACACCCCTGCGTGGCAAGAGAAGATCACCGGCGTGCCGCGCGATCAGATCATCACCGTGGCCCGCCAGTTCGCCGACAACGCGCACAAGACGCATGGCAAGTCCATGGTCATCATCGGCGCGGCGATGAACCACTGGTACCACTGCGACATGAACTACCGGGGCATCATCAACATGCTGATGCTGTGCGGCTGTATTGGCCAGAGCGGCGGCGGCTGGGCGCACTATGTAGGCCAGGAAAAGCTGCGGCCCCAGACCGGCTGGACGGCGCTGGCCTTTGCGCTGGACTGGATCCGCCCACCGCGCCAGATGAACAGCACCAGCTTCTTCTACGCGCACACCGACCAGTGGCGCTACGAAAAGCTGGGCATGGAAGAAATCCTCTCGCCCCTGGCCGATGCCAGCGCCTACCACGGCGCGCAGATCGACTACAACGTGCGCGCCGAGCGCATGGGCTGGCTGCCTTCGGCGCCCCAGCTCAAGACCAGCCCGCTGCAGGTGGCCAAGGATGCCGCTGCGAAGGGCATGGACGCCAAGGACTATGTGGTGAAGTCCCTCAAGGAAGGCAGCCTGCAGATGAGCTGCGAAGACCCGGACCATCCCGACAACTGGCCGCGCAACATGTTCGTGTGGCGCTCCAACATCCTGGGCTCGTCGGGCAAGGGGCATGAATACTTCCTCAAGCACCTGCTGGGCACCACCCATGGTGTACAGGGCAAGGACCTGGGCCAGGACGAAGCCAAGCCCGAAGAAGTGCAGTGGCACGCCAAGGCACCCGAAGGTAAGCTGGACCTGCTGGTCACGCTCGACTTCCGCATGAGCACGACCTGCCTGTACTCCGACATCGTGCTGCCCACGGCCACCTGGTATGAGAAGAACGACCTCAATACCAGCGACATGCACCCCTTTATCCACCCGCTGTCCACCGCGGTGGACCCTGCCTGGCAGGCCAAGAGCGACTGGGAGATCTACAAGGGTTTCGCCAAGGCCGTGAGCGAGGTCAGCGTGGGCCATCTGGGCGTCGAGAAGGACGTGGTGCTCACTCCCATCATGCACGACACCCCCGGCGAAATGGCGCAGCCCTATGGCGTGCGCGACTGGAAGAAGGGCGAGTGCGAACTCATCCCCGGCAAGACCGCGCCCCAGGTCACGGTGGTCGAGCGCGACTACCCTAACCTGTACAAACGCTTCACCGCCCTGGGCCCCTTGATGGACAAGGCCGGCAACGGCGGCAAGGGCATTGGCTGGAACACGCAGACCGAAGTCGGCCAGCTGGGCGACCTGAACGGCCGCGTGAAGGAAGAGGGCGTGACGCAAGGCATGCCCCGCATCGTGACCGACATCGACGCTACCGAAGTGGTGATGATGCTGGCGCCTGAGACCAACGGCCACGTGGCCTGCAAGGCCTGGGAAGCCCTGGGCAAGCAGACCGGCCGTGACCACGTGCACCTGGCGCTGCACCGCGAGGACGAGAAGATCCGCTTCCGCGACATCCAGGCGCAGCCGCGCAAGATCATCAGCTCGCCCACCTGGTCGGGCCTGGAAAGCGAGAAGGTCAGCTACAACGCGGGCTACACCAATGTGCACGAGTACATCCCATGGCGCACCCTCACGGGCCGCCAGCAGTTCTACCAGGACCATCCGTGGATGCGCGACTTCGGCGAAGGCTTCGTGAGCTACCGCCCACCGGTGCACCTGAAGACGCTGCATGAAGTTGAAGGCAAGAAGCCCAATGGCAACCGTGAGATCCAGCTGAACTTCATCACGCCGCACCAGAAGTGGGGCATCCACAGCACGTACAGCGACAACCTGATGATGCTCACGCTGAACCGGGGTGGCTCGGTGGTGTGGCTGAGTGAAGACGACGCCAAGGTCGCAGGCATCGTGGACAACGACTGGGTCGAACTCTTCAACGCCAACGGTGCCATTGCGGCGCGCGCGGTGGTGAGCCAGCGCGTGAACCCCGGCATGGTGATGATGTACCACTCGCAAGAGAAGATCATCAACACCCCCGGCTCCGAGATCACCGGCACCCGTGGCGGCATCCACAACTCGGTCACGCGCATCGTGCTCAAGCCTACCCACATGATTGGCGGCTACGCACAGTACAGCTACGGCTTCAACTACTACGGAACCATCGGCACCAACCGCGACGAGTTCGTGCTGGTGCGCAAGATGGACCGCGTGGACTGGCTCGACGATGAAGCCCCCGCATCGGCCCACAGCGGTGCGCATGCCTGAAGCCGAAGACAAGGAGAAACACGATGAAAATTCGCGCACAAATCGGCATGGTGCTGAACCTGGACAAGTGCATCGGCTGCCACACCTGTTCCGTCACCTGCAAGAACGTCTGGACCAGCCGCCCCGGCGTGGAATACGCCTGGTTCAACAACGTCGAAACCAAGCCTGGCATTGGTTACCCCAAGGAATGGGAAAACCAGGACCGCTGGAACGGTGGCTGGGTACGCAGCCCTGACGGCTCCATCGCCCCCCGCCAGGGCGGCAAGTGGAAGCTGCTCATGCGCATCTTCGCCAACCCCAACCTGCCGCAGATCGACGACTACTACGAGCCCTTCACGTTCGACTACGACCACCTGCAGTCGGCGCCTGAAAGCAAGGCTGCACCCACCGCGCGCCCGCGCAGCCTGATCACGGGCAAGCGCATGGAGAAGATCGAGTGGGGTCCGAACTGGGAGGAAATCCTGGGCGGTGAATTCAGCCGCCGCAGCAAGGACAAGAACTTCGACGATGTGCAAAAGGACATCTACGGCCAGTTCGAGAACACCTTCATGATGTACCTGCCGCGCCTGTGCGAGCACTGCCTGAACCCGGCGTGCGTGGCATCGTGCCCCTCGGGCTCGATCTACAAGCGCGAGGAAGATGGCATTGTGCTGATCGACCAGGACAAGTGCCGTGGCTGGCGCATGTGCGTCAGCGGCTGCCCCTACAAGAAGATCTACTACAACTGGCAGTCGGGCAAGGCCGAGAAGTGCATCTTCTGCTACCCCCGCATTGAGGCAGGCCAGCCGACCGTGTGCTCGGAAACCTGCGTGGGTCGCATCCGGTACCTGGGCGTTCTGCTGTACGACGCGGACCGCATCCAGGAAGCCGCCAGTGTGGAGCGCGACCGCGACCTGTACCAGGCGCAGCTCGACATCTTCTTGAACCCCAACGATCCGGACGTCATCAAGCAAGCGCGCATCGACGGCATCCCGGACAGCTGGATGGACGCTGCCCGCAACAGCCCCGTCTACAAGATGGCCGTGGACTGGAAGGTGGCGCTGCCGCTGCACCCCGAGTACCGCACGCTGCCCATGGTCTGGTACGTTCCGCCGCTCTCGCCCATCACGGCCGCCGCCAACGCGGGCCATGTGGGCGCGAATGGCGAGATTCCGGATGTGTCGCAGCTGCGCATCCCCGTGCAGTACCTGGCCAACCTGCTCACCGCCGGTGACACCGGCCCTGTGGTGCGCGCGCTGGAGCGCATGCTGGCCATGCGCACTTACCAGCGTGACAAGCACGTAGAGCAGCGCCAGAACCTGTCGGTGCTCAAGCAGGCTGGCCTGTCGATGGCCGAGGTGGAGGAGATGTACCAGGTGATGGCGATCGCCAATTACGAAGACCGCTTCGTGATCCCGTCAGCCCACCGCGAGTACGCCGAGAACGCGTTCGACATCCGGGGCGGTTGCGGTTTCTCGTTCGGCAACGGCTGCTCCGATGGCGCCAGTGAGGTCAGCATGTTCGGCGGCAAGAAGCCTCGCACCATCCCGATCAAGGCCACGGTCTGATCGCACACAGGAAGGAATCACCATGTTCAAGAAGAACCCGACCTCTGTGCGCTTGACCCTGCGCGCCCTGGGCTACTTGCTGAGCTACCCCGATGCGCAGCTGCGCAGCGTGATGCAGCAGCTCGTCGATGCGCTGCAGGCCGAGCAGGCCCTCCCCGCCGAGCGCATGGAGGAGCTGAAGGCCGTGTGCCAGCACCTCGCGGCACTCGATCCGCTCGAAGCCGAAGCCCGCTATGTGGACAACTTTGACCGGGGCCGCCAGACCTCGCTGCACCTGTTCGAGCATGTGCACGGCGACTCGCGCGACCGCGGCCCGGCGCTCATCGACCTGATGCAGACCTACGAAAAGGCCGGCTTGCAATTCCAGGCCGACGAGCTGCCTGACCACTTGCCCGTGGTGCTGGAGTTCGCCTCCACCCAGCCCCCCGAAGTCGCCAAGGAGTTCCTGGGCGAAATGGCCCACATCCTCAACGCGCTGTTCAGCGCGCTGGTGGCGCGCAACAGCCCTTACGCCAGCGTGATTGCGGCCGTGCTCGAAGTCTCGGGCCAGCGTGTGCAGTCGGTGGCGCTCACCCCCGAGCCCGAGATGGACGAGGTGTGGGCCGAGCCCGAAGCGTTTGGGGGTTGCAGCACCCAGGGCCAGTCCAAGCCTGACCAGCCGCAACCTATGCATTTTGTTCGTACTCCCCGCGCCGAGCGGGCATCCGAAGGAGTCTCAGCATGACTACCACCTGGCTCGACACCCTGTTGTTCGGCATCTATCCCTACATCTGCTTGGCCGTTTTTTTCATCGGCAGCTGGGCGCGGTTTGACCGCGATCAGTACACCTGGAAAAGCGATTCATCGCAGCTGCTGCGCACCGGCAGCCTGCGCTGGGGCAGCAACCTGTTCCACATCGGCGTGCTGTTCCTGTTCTTCGGCCACACCGTGGGCATGCTCACGCCGCACTTCTTGTATGAGCACTTCATCAGCGCGGGTGCCAAGCAGGTCATGGCCATGGTGTCGGGTGGCCTGGCAGGTACGCTGGGCTTCATTGGCCTGTCCATCCTGTTGCACCGCCGCCTGTCGGACCCGCGCATCCGCGCCACGTCCAAGACCAGTGACATCCTGATCCTGGTGCTGCTGTGGCTGCAACTGGCGCTGGGCCTGGCCACCATCCCGCTGTCGGCGCAGCATCTGGACGGCTCCATGATGATGAAGCTGGCCGAGTGGGGCCAACGCGTGGTGACCTTCCGCAGCGGCGGTGTGGAGTTGCTGGCCGAAGCCGGTTGGATCTTCAAGGCCCACATGTTCCTTGGCATGAGCATCTTCCTCGTCTTCCCGTTCACCCGCCTAGTGCACGTGTGGAGCGGTTTTGGCACGCTGGCCTATGTGCTGCGCCCTTACCAGGTGGTGCGTGCGCGCCGCTTGAACCTGCCCGCAGGCCACATGCAGTCGCAAGACCGCCGTGCCTGAGACCTACCGATCCCCAAGGAGCACACCATGAGCGGATGTGGAACCGGGAGCTGCGGATGCGGCTCCACCGATAGCAGCGCGGCAGCAGCCCCTGCCAGCACACTGACCCCCACGCAGACTGCGGCCTACGAGGCCCTGGTAGCAACGATGGCCGATGCCCCCGTGCAGGCGATGCCAGCATCCGTAGCAAGCGGGCCGGGGGTAGTGGCTGCAATCGCACGCATCAACGGCGTGGCCCTCAACGCACCGCACGAAGTTCTGGACGAAGAGGCCCTGCGCCAACGCGCCTGCACCGAGCTGCTGCGCCAGGCGGCCCAGCAGGCGGGGTTGCTGTCGGCCGACGATGTGCCGGGTACCGAGGGCGTCATCAGCACCGAGGCTTCCAACGCCATCGAGCAACTGCTGGACCGTGAGCTGCCCATTCCCGATCCGTCGGAAGAGGCCTGCCGCCGCTACCACGAGGCCCACCCTGCAGCGCATGCCCAGGGCGAGCGTGCGCAACTGCGGCATGTGCTGTTTGCCGTGACGCCGGGTGTGGATGTGAAGCAGTTGCGCCTGCGCGCCGAGGCCTTGCTGATCGAGCTGCGCTGCGCCGACGACGGTGGTGCGAAGTTTGCCGAGGCCGCCGCCCAGTGGTCCAACTGCCCCAGCGGCCAGCAAGGGGGTGACCTGGGCTGGCTCACCCGCGCCGACTGCGCCCCCGAGTTCGCCCGCGAGGTGTTTGGCAGCGCCGAGATCGGCGTGCTGGCGCGCCTGGTGCACAGCCGCTTTGGCCTGCATGTGGTGGAAGTGGTAGCGCGTGAAGCGGGGCAACAGCCCGCGTTCGAGGACGTGCGCCAGGCCATCGCGCTCACCCTGCGCCAGCAGGCCTGGGTGAATACCCTGCGCCAGTACCTGCAACTGCTGGCAGGTGCTGCGGTGGTCGAAGGGGTGGCGCTGGATGCGGCCGAATCGCCGCTGGTGCAGTAGCGGCATGTTTGTCTGTGGGTCATACCACCATGCCTGACGAGCTGCTGGACCGCTTGCGCCGTTTTCATGACGACGCCTTTCCCCAGTACCGCGAGCAGTTCCAGACGCTGGTGGACGAGGGGCAGCACCCCACCACTTTGTTCATTGGCTGCTCCGACTCGCGCCTGGTGCCCTACCTGCTGACCGGGGCGGGACCGGGCGAGCTGTTCCTGGTGCGCAATGTGGGGGCCTTCATCCCGCCGTATGACGGCTCGCACGGCCACCATGGCACCACGGCGGCCATCGAGTTTGCGGTACTCAACCTGCAGGTGCGCCGCATCGTGGTGTGCGGCCACAGCCACTGTGGGGCCATCAAGGCGATGTACAGCGAGGTGTCGCCCGAGGCTCCCAACCTCAACCACTGGCTGGACCTGGGGCGCGAGGCCCTGTTGCCCATGTCGCCGGGCCCCGAGGTGCTGCGCCGCACCGAACAGCGCGCGGTGGTGCTGCAGCTGGAGCGCCTCATGGAGTACCCCATGGTGCGCAGCCGGGTGCAGTCGGGCCAGATCAGCCTGCATGGCTGGCACTACGTGATCGAGGAGGGCGAGGTCCATGTGTTCGACGTGAGCACCGGTGGTTTTGTGCCTGCCTCGCGTGCGGACAACAGCGGCACAGGCCCTTACCAGCCCTATGTGGAGCACGACGGACAGGTGCTGGTGGACGAGTGATGGGCCGACGACTTGCCACGGCGCGGCATTCGGAGTCGAATGAGCGCTCCTTGACGGAACGCAACCCCGTTTCAGTGTGAAACCCAAATCATCGGCCCCCATGAAACGCGAACCTCAGCCCCCCCTCCGTGCCCTGTCCTCCCTGCAGCCCATCAGTCTGGATGTGCTGCGCGAAAAGTACCTCAAACCCGGCGAGACCACGGCCGACGAGCTGTACCAGCGCGTGGCGCGGGCCCTGGCCTCGGTCGAAAAGCCGGACCTGCGTGAAAAGTACGAAGCCCTGTTCCTGGCCAACCTGAAGGCAGGCGCCATCGGTGCGGGCCGCATCATGAGCGCGGCGGGCACTGACATCCAGGCCACGCTGATCAACTGCTTTGTGCAGCCCGTGGGCGACTGCATCCAGGGCGTGGACGACGAGGGCTTTCCGGGCATCTACGAGGCGCTGCGCGAAGCCGCCGAGACCATGCGGCGTGGCGGCGGCGTGGGCTACGACTTCTCGCGCATCCGCCCCAAGGGCGCGTACGTGAAGGGCACGGCCTCCATGGCCTCGGGGCCCTGCAGCTACATGAACGTGTTCGACCAGTCATGCTCCACGGTAGAGAGCGCGGGCGCGCGCCGGGGCGCGCAGATGGGCGTGCTGCGCATCGACCACCCCGACGTGCAGGAATTCATCACCGCCAAGCGCACGCCGGGCCGCTGGAACAACTTCAATGTGTCGGTGGGCGTGTCGGACGCGTTCATCGAGGCCGTGCAGAACGATGCACCGTGGGAGCTGGTGCACAAGGCCGCCCCGGGCGCCGCGTTGCTGGCACAGGGCGCCCGCCAGCGCGCCGACGGCCAGTGGGTCTATACCACCGTGCAGGCGCGGCAGCTGTGGGACACGATCATGAAGTCGGCCTACGACTTCGCTGAGCCGGGCATCCTTTTCCTGGGCCGCATCAACGAAGACAACAACCTGCATTACTGCGAGGACATCGCGGCGACCAACCCGTGCGGTGAGCAGCCACTTCCCTCCTACGGCTGCTGCGACCTCGGTCCCATCATCCTCACCCGCTTCGTGCGCTACCCCTTTGGCTTCGGTGGTGTGGCGGCGTTTGACTTTGAGGCGTTCAGCGAGGCCGTGGCGCTGCAGGTGCGTGCGCTCGACAATGTGCTCGATGTGACCTTCTGGCCGCTGCCGCAGCAGCGCGACGAGGCCATGGCCAAGCGGCGCATTGGCGTGGGTTTTACCGGCATGGGCAACACGCTGGCCATGCTGTGCTTGCGCTATGACCTGCCCGAGGGTCGCACCATGGCGGCGCGCATTGCCGAGTGCATGCGCGATGCCGCATACGCCGCGTCGATGGACCTGGCGCGCGAGAAAGGCGTGTTCCCCAAGTTCGACGCCAAGGGCTATCTGGCCGAAGGTACCTTTGCCAGCCGCCTGCCGGAGTCGCTGCAGGCGGCCATCCGCACGCACGGCATCCGCAACAGCCACCTGCTGTCCATTGCGCCCACGGGCACGGTGAGCCTGGCGTTTGCCGACAACGCGTCCAACGGCATCGAGCCGCCGTTCTCGTGGATGTACAAGCGCAAGAAGCGCGAGTCCGATGGCAGCACCACCGAATACGCGGTGGAAGACCATGCCTGGCGCCTGTACCGTGAGCTGGGCGGCGATGTTGACGCGCTGCCCGACTACTTTGTCTCGGCCCTGGCCATGTCGGCGCAGGACCACATCGCGATGATGGAGTCCGTGCAGCCCTTCGTGGACACTGCCATCTCCAAGACCGTGAACATCCCGGCCGACTACCCCTACGAGGACTTCAAGGACCTGTACCTGCAGGCTTGGCGCGCGCGGCTCAAGGGCCTGGCCACCTACCGGCCTAACAACATCCTGGGCTCGGTGCTCGAAACCCATGCAGCGCCTGCGCCTGAGCCCGCTGCGGTGGCCAAGCCTGCGCCTGCAGCACCGCCGGTGGACCCGATGCGCACGGTGATCGAAAGCCGCCCGCAGGGCGGCCTCTCGGCCGTGGCCGAAAAGCTTGAATACTGGACGCAGGAAGGCCACAAGACCCTGTACCTCATCGTGTCCTTCCTGCCCGTGCCCACGGGCGTGGGTGGTCGCACCGTGGACCGCGCCATCGAGTTCTTCATGCCCGTGGGCCAGAGCGGCGAGTCGCAGCAGTGGATCACCTCCAGCATGCGCATGCTGTCGCTCGCGGCGCGCGGTGGCTTCCTGGAGCGTGCGCTGTCCGACATGCGCAAGGTGGCCTGGGACCGGGGCCCCGTGCGCCTGGGCCAGCACCGCAAGGACGATGGCACGCTGGTGCCCATGTGGCACGACTCCGAGGTGGCGGCCATGGCCTATGCGATCCAGAACATCCTGGCCCGCCGCGTGGCCGACCCGGTGCAGCAGCAACTGCCGCTGGACGAGCCCGCACCACCGCCCGTGGCCGTGCCCCAGGCCATGGCGGGCAAGAAATGCAGCGAGTGCGGCGCCCACGCGGTCATCCGCAAGGACGGCTGCGACTACTGCACGCAATGCGGACACCTCGGGAGCTGCGGGTGACGCCTGCCCGCCCTACCATTCCCTTGGGGCTTGTCTCGGGCAAGCCCACGGCCGAGGCGCTGGCGCAGATGGACCGGCACTGGCGCTGGCGCTATGTGATGCTGGCGCCGCACCGCCTGGGCTTTTTGCTGGCCATGGTGGTGCTGGTGGCTTCGGGGGCATGGTGGGCGCTGGTGATGGTGGACCGCTCCACCGGGTGGCCGGGCCTGGCCTGGACGCTGCCGCCCACGCTGGTGCATGCGGCCGTGATGGTGTTTGGTTTTATTCCGCTGTTCTTTTCGGGTTTTCTGTTTACCGCAGGGCCCAAGTGGCTGGGGGTTGATCCACTGCCGCCGCAGGCACTGCGCAACCCCCTGTTGGCCCAGGCGGCGGGCTGGCTGCTGTGGCTGGTCGGGGCCCACCTGCATGTGGTGGTCGCGCTGGCCGGGCTGGCGCTGGCTTGGGGCGGGCTGGTGGCGATGGCGCTGCAGTTCTGGGGCCGGGTGCGGCTGAGCCAGGCGCAGGACCAGCTCCACGCGCGCGTGATTGCGAGCGCCTGCGTGCTGGGAGGCATCAGCGTGGCCGGGCTCGGGCTCAGCCTGGCGCTGGGTGCTCCGGCCTTGGGGCGGGCCTGGGTGTTCACCGGGCTGTGGGGCTTTGTGGTGGTGGTCTACGTCACGGTGGCGCACCGCATGATTCCGTTTTTCACCTCCAGTGCCATGCCCATGGTGCGGGCCTGGCGGCCGTTCTGGGTGCTGTGGCTCATGCTCGCTGCGGCGGGGCTGCAGGTGCTGGCGACTTGGCTGGAATGGGCGGGTGTGCCGGCGAGCGCCGCAGGCCCGGCCTGGGGGCTGGTGTTCGGTGCGCTGCAACTGGTGGTAGGGGGCGTGCTGGTGTGGCTGGCCTGGGTGTGGGGGCTGGTGCAAAGCCTCAAGAACCGGCTGCTGGCCATGCTGCACATCGGCTTCTTGTGGCTGGGCCTGGCCTTCCTGCTGGGGGGCGCGTCGCAGTGGCTGGCCTGGGGGCTGGGCATGGGCACGTTGGGGTGGGGCGCTTTGCATGCGCTCACGATGGGTTGCCTCGCGTCGCTGATGCTGGCCATGGTCACACGCGTGTCCTGCGGCCACAGCGGCCGCGCGCTGGTGGCTGACAGCATTGCCTGGACACTCTTCTGGCTGCTGCAGGCGGCCACGCTGCTGCGCATTGCGGCGGCGGTGCCGGGCATGCCGGTGGGGGCGTTGCCCTGGCTGCTGCTGTTGGCTGCGGGCCTCTGGGCTGGCACCATGGGGGCCTGGGGCGTGCGCCTGGGCCGTTGGTATGGCTGCCTGCGGGCCGATGGTCGCCCGGGCTGAGAAGGATTTTTGTCATGGCTGTCATTCCCTGGCCTTTGAGCCCTTCACCCAAATCGATATCCGCTGCCGTGCGTGCGCCCGTGGCCGACGACGTGGCGGGCATGGCGGCGGCGCTGATCCAGTCGCGCCAGACCATCTTGCCCAAGCGCCTGGGCGCGCCTGGGCCAGGGGCGGCCGAGCTGGCGCAGATCCTGAGTGCAGCAGCCCATGCGCCCGACCATGGCCAGCTGGTGCCCTGGCGGTTTGTGCTGGTGCCCGAGGCATCGCGCACGCCGCTGGCCGATGTGTTTGCCCAGGCCTTGCAGGAGCGCGACCCTGCCGCCACCGCCGAGCAAGCCGAGCAGGCGCGCGAAAAAGCCTACCGCTCGCCCGTGCTGTTGTTGGCCGTGGTGGATGCAGAACGCGGCGACGCCGACATCGACCTGGCCGAGCGCACTGTGTCCGCCGGTTGTGCCGTGCAGAACATGCTGCTCATGGCCACGGCGCTGGGCTATGGCTCGGCGCTCACCAGCGGCAAGGCGCTCAAGGCCGACAGCCTGCGGGCACTGTTCCAGTTGGCGCCGTCCGAACTGGCCCTGTGTTTCGTGAGCATCGGCACCGTGTTGTCGCGCAAGGCCGTGCGTGCGCGGCCCATGCCCAGTGCCTATGTGAGCACGCTGGACGCAGACCGGGGCGTGGTGCCCGGCTTTTGACCTGTTTTTTTGATGACGGAACCTTGTGATGGAAATTGCCAGCTTTGACGACCTGCTGCAGGCCGCGCGCCAGCAGCCCGAGCCCCAGCGCCTGCTGTTTGTGTTTGCCGCCGCCGAGTTGCCCGACGACGCCACCCCTGCCCAGCGTGCGCGTTTTGAGGCCGGGCAGGGCGGCGCCCTGGTGCCGCTGATGTGTGTGGACAAGACGCCGCAGGAGCTGGCGTCGTTCAGCGCGCTGGTGGAAGAGGCGCGCCAGTTCACCGCCCCGGGCCACGACTGGGCCATGGTGTTCGCGGCGGCGCTGTCTGGCACCCTGAACCAGGCGCCCACCAGCGCCGATGCCGAGGCGCCCTTGCAGCGCATGGTGGATGCAATCAAGGGCGGCGCACATGGCGCCTACATCCCGTTCAACCGCCAGGGCCAGCCTGTGCGTCTGGGCTGAGACGGTGTCCGCCACCCCCTCGGGCCCAACGGCCCGCCACCTGCCGGGCTTCAGCGCCCCGGCCGTGGGGTTTGAGCAGCCCTTTGCCATGCTGGAGGCCTGCCACGAGCGCGTTCAGCGCACCCTGGCCCTGCTCGCGCGGCTGCGCGCCCATGTGCGCCAGCACGGCGCCGACGAAGACGCCCGCCAGGCCGCGCGCGATGTGCTGCGCTATTTCGACATTGCCGCGCCGCTGCACCATGAAGACGAAGAACTGCATGTGTTCCCGCTGCTGCGGGCCCAGGCGTCGTCCGACGTGCAAACGCTGGTGCAGCAGCTGCAGCAGGACCATCTGGCCATGACGGCCGACTGGGCGGCGGCGCGTGTGCCCTTGCTGGCGCTGGCTGATGCGACTGCGGCCCTGTTCACCCCCGGGGACGACGCGGCGCTCGACCGGTTTGCCCAGCGCTACGCAGACCACATTGCGGCGGAAGAGGGCACGGCCTACCCCGCAGCGCTGGCGCTGCTGGCCCCCGCCACCCTGGCGGCCATGGGGCAGGAGATGGCTGCGCGGCGCGGTGCGCGGTAGTTGCTTCTAAAAGTATAGCTATTGGGGCAAGATGGATACGCGCAAAGGCCTGTTTTGGCTTGAAATGATCGCCTGGCGGGTAGTCGCCGCAGCGGTTTCCTTCTGGCGATGGCTGCCATGCTGCCTGGGCAGGGCCTGGTGGGAGTGGCGTGGCAGTGGCGGCGCGATACTTGGTGGCTGAGGCTGCTGCTCCGTCTGGCTGCGCCCCGGTTTTCTCTCCGCCTTCCTTCCCCGGCCCGCCGCTCTGCCCGTATGCGTTTCCCTTTTGTTGCCCGTGTCCTTGCCACGCTCGCCCTGGCCTGGGCGGCGGCTGCCGCCTGTGTGGCGCTCCAGATCCCGCTGCCATGGATGATCGGCCCGCTGCTGGCCACCTCGCTGGTGTCGATTGCAGGCGGGCCCACCGAAAGCTGGGGCCCGCTGCGCAACGCCGGACAGTGGACCATTGGCGCGGCGCTGGGCCTGTACTTCACGCCCGAGGTGGTGGCGCTGATCGGGGGCCTGTGGTGGGCCATCGTGCTGGGCATCGTTTGGGCGCTGTTCCTGGGCTGGTTGTTTGGCGCCTGGCTGTACCGCGTGCACGCCCCGCGCATGCACGGTGTGCCCGCGCCCATGCTGCGCGCCACCAGCTACTTTGCGGGGGCGATTGGGGCGGCGTCCGAGATGACCCTGCTCTCTGAGCGCGAAAACGCGCGCACCGACCTGGTGGCCGCCAGCCACAGCCTGCGCCTGCTCATCGTCACGGTGACGATTCCGTTTGCGCTGCAGTGGAGCGGCCTGCATGGCCTCGACATCCTGCCGCCTACGCTGCGTGTGGTGCACTGGCCTGGTCTGGCATTGATGGCACTGATGACCGGCGCCGGCGCGGTGGTGATGGACCGGCTGGGCCGCGCCAACCCCTGGTTCATGGGCGCGATGCTGGTGTCCATGGGGCTCACCATGGCGGGCCTGGGCCTGTCGGCCGTGCCACAGGGGCTGGTGAATGCAGCGCAGCTGGTGATTGGCGTGAGCCTGGGCGTGCGTTTTCGCCGGGAGTTCTTGCACACCGCGCCGCGCTGGCTGGCCACGGTGGCGGTGGGCACCTTGGGGCTGATGGGGGTGTGCGCCCTGTTTGCCGGGGCGCTGGCCTGGACCACGGGCCTGCCCTGGGTCACGCTGCTGCTGGGCACGTCCCCGGGCGGCATCACCGAAATGGCCATCACCGCCAAGGTGCTGCAGCTGGGGGTGCCGGTGGTCACCGCTTTCCAGGTCTGCCGCTTGATTGCCGTGCTGATGCTGGTGGACCCGATGTACCGGCGGATCTACCCGCCAGCGGCAGCTGGCTCCGGGGCTTAGACTGGGCGGGGTGCCTTCGAAACTGTCACTACGCCATCGCGAGGGACGACAAGCAAGGGCCGCCCCGCAGCGAAGTCGTCGTCCCCCTGGGGGGAAGGCGCGTAGCGCCTCAGGGGGGAATCAATGAACCACCACAGGGTTCTGCGCCAGCCCCGCGTAGCGGTCCAGCGCATCTTCCACTTCTTCCTGTGTGGGGGTGTCGCGTTGCCAGGCCAGGATCTGCTCCTGGAACATCTCGGCCCAGGATCCGTCCAGGTACACCTCCTTGCCCGAGCGCTTGTCCACGATTTCAAAGCCGTGGCGGGCGAGCTGGGGGGCGGCGGGGGCGGTGTCGTTGAGCGCCTGGGCGCTCTTTTTCTCCACGGCGTCGGGCAGCATGTGGACCACCACGAAGGATTCTGAGTCGTAGAGCATGTGCATCGTGTTCCCCTGGTTGATTTGAAATTCAGATGACAGCAGTCACGCAGAGTTCAAGCCCCGGGGGCGGCTTGCGGGGTATCCCGACGGTGGGGTGGTGTCTTGTCGGGCCCTGAGAAGGCCTGCCAACCAGAACACTTGCCGCACCGCATCAACCCTGTTGCAGCCAGTATTTCACGAAAAACGCAGTGCGCAGGGCTGGTGGGGCTTTTTTGCCCCGGTGGCGTATGGGCGCAACACTCGGCCTGGGGCGCTGTTCCGTCTGGGGTCAGGGTGCGCCGCTGTGGCGCAGCTGCAGGTCGGCGAAGTCGCCATTGGCCTGCGTGAGCTTGATGCGCACGGGCAGGTAGCCCAGCGACGGCGCCACCCACAGCTCGGCCTTCTGGTCGTAGTCCTTGCGGGGCAGGCGCTGCAGTTTGAGCGTGGGGGTGGCGCCCAAGGGCAGGTCCAGCGTTTCGGGGCCTTCGATGGTGAAGGTCCAGCGGTCGGCGCTGCGGGCGCTGACGGTGGTGAGCGTGATCTGGGTGCCGGGCACAAAACGCCCGGGGTCGGCGGCCAGCAGGGCGCCCAGCTGGATGAAGACGCTCAGGCGGTCCTGCACACCGGGGCTGGCGGGGGCCTGCGGGGTGTTGGCGCTGAAGGTGACGCGGCCCTGGGCATAGTCGAAGTGGGCGGCCTGTTCGCTGCGGGATTTGTCGGAGAACTTGTCGGGCATCAGCCCCTGCGCCGTGATGGCGCCCACGCTGCGCTGCGCGCGGGTGCCCACCAGGAAGGCGCTGATCTCCTGCCGTGCCTCGTAGCGGCTGCCATCGTGTTGCCACAGCAGCTCGGCGCGGGCGCTGTAAGCGAACTTTTTGGCCTGCCCGCTCACGTCAAACGCCAGCCGCGTGGGCGGTGGCAGGCGGGCGGGGGGCGGTGCCTGCGGGGGCGTCTGGCCCGTGCCAGCGCCCGGCGGGGTGATGTCCACCCCGGTGGTGCTTTCGGCTGGGGGGGCGGGGCGCGTGGCGGCTGAGGCCGGGGCTTCGGGGGCTGCTGCCGCTACCTCGGCGGGGGGGGCAAGGGTTTCAGTGGGCGGGGCTGCCGCTGTGTCAGTGCCCACTTCGGTAGCTGTGGTTGTGGCGTCTGCTGGCGGCTGTGGGGCTGCGGGCGTCGCCGCAGGGGCGGTGGAAGTGTTGGGTGAGGGCGTGGTGCGGGCCGGGGGCTTTTTTCGGGCGGCGGGTGGGGGGGGGGCTGGCGGGGCGGCCTGGGCAACCGGTGCTAGCGCCGTAGCAGGCAACGCGGGCGGCGTGACGGCGGCAATGCTGCGGGTGCTGAACACCTGGCCCGTGGGTTGCGCCGGGCCGTCCCAGGCCAGCGGCACGCCGCTCAGCACCAGCCAGTGCAGGGCAAGCACCAGGGCGGTGATGGCAACCAGCGCGCGGCGGGGCATGCGGTGCGGTGCGCGCGCGGCTCAGGCGCTGCCTGCGCCCAGGTCGCGCGAAAGCTGGCCTGCGGCGGCGCGCAGAGGGGCGTCGATGGCGCCGTCCCACTCGGGGTCGAAGGTGGCAATCGAGCCCAGCGTGGTGATGCCCAGCTCCAGGTGGCCGTCCGAATCGAACACGGGCGCGCAAAAAGCCACGATGCCGGGCAGCAGGGTATCGACCACCCGGGCCGCGCCGCGCTCGCGCACCTCGGCCAGCAAGGCATTCACCTCGGCCTGGGTGGCGGGCAGGTCGGTGCGGCGCATCTTCACGGCGCGCGCCAGTTCTTCCTTGATCAGCGGCGCCACCAAGTCGGGCGGCATGAAGGCCGCAAAACACCGCCCTGTGGCCGACGACAGCAGCGGCATCACATCGCCCAGGCGCAGGTTGGCGGTGACGGCCTGGGGCGATTCCTCCCAGTGCACGATGGTCGGGCCATGGTTGCCCCACACGGCCAGCGCCAGGGTGTGGCCAATGCTCTCCATCAGCTCCGGCATGCGCTCGCGCGCCAGGCGCACGGCATCGAGCCGCGCCAGCGACGCCAGGCCCAGCTTGAGGGCAGCCGGGCCCAGGTCGTAGCGCGCGGTGCGTGGGTCTTGCGTGACCAGGCCCAGGCGCTGGAAGCTCACCAGATACCGGTGCGCCTTGGCCGCGCTCATGCCCGCCGAGGCGGCCACATCCTTGAGCATCAGCGGTCCGCGCGAGCGTGTCAGCCCCTCCAGCAGGGCAAAACCCACCTCGACCGATTGAATTCCTGCACGTTCTTTGTCCATGTGCACTAAAATTTGCGAGTTTTGTTTAGTTAAATCAATTTACCCAAGCGTAATTTTCGCTAGCGGTGCCCATCCACCCACTGAGACAAAGGTCCTGCCACCATGAAACTCGCTACCTACAAAGACGGCTCACGCGACGGCCAACTGGTTGTCGTCTCCCGCGACCTGGGCACGGCCCATTATGCGACCGGCATTGCCAGCAAGCTGCAGCAGGCGCTGGACGACTGGGGCTTCATCTCGCCCCAGCTGCAGGACCTGTACGACCAACTCAACAGCGGCCGCGCGCGCCACGCGTTCCCCTTCGACCCCGCCCAGTGCATGGCCCCGTTGCCCCGCGCCTACCAGTGGGCCGACGGCTCGGCCTACATCAACCACGTGGAACTGGTGCGAAAAGCGCGCAACTCCGAAGTGCCCGAAAGCTTTTATACCGACCCCCTGATGTACCAGGGCGGCAGCGACGACTTCATCGGCCCCTGCGATGATGTGGTGGTGCCCAGCGAAGCCATGGGCATTGACTTCGAGGCCGAGATCGCCGTGGTGACCGGCGACGTGAAGATGGGCACCAACGCCGACCAGGCGCTGGACGGCATCCGCCTGGTGATGATTGCCAACGACGTGAGCCTGCGCAACCTGATCCCGGCCGAGCTGGCCAAGGGCTTCGGCTTCTTCCAGTCCAAGCCCGCCACCGCCTTCGGCCCCGTGGCCGTGACGCTGGACGAGCTGGGCGACGCCTGGGACCATGGCCGCGTGAACCTCACCGTGCAGTCCACCTGGAACGGCCGCAAGGTCGGCATGTGCGATGCCGGCCCCGAGATGACCTTCCACTTCGGCCAGCTCATCGCCCATGTGGCCAAGACGCGCAACCTGCGCGCGGGCTCCATCATCGGCAGCGGCACCGTGAGCAACAAGGGCGTGACTGATGCCAACGGCCGCACCGAGTGGCCCAAAGGCTACAGCTGCATTGCCGAAAAGCGCTGCATCGAGACGATTCAAGATGGCAAGCCGAGCACCGAGTTCATGAAGTTCGGCGACACGATCCGCATCGAGGTCAAGGGCAAGGATGGCGCGAGCATCTTCGGCGCCATCGACCAAGCTATTGCAGCCCCCTGAGCCGCCTTCGGCGTCTCGGTGCTGGCCGCGCAGAGGCGGCAGCTCTTCGGTGCCGTCCAAGCCTGCGCAGGCAGGCTTGGAGCCGCGGCCCTCAGCCCCTCAGAGGGACGCCACCCGTGGCCTGGCAGAGCCAGTTCCACGGTGGCGCTGGCCTTGGCGTGCGCTGGTTTCCCATGCCATGCGTACAGCCAGAAATATAAGAAAAAATGGTGCTACCGCCTGATAGGAAAGCGCTGGTAGCTATTAAATTTATAGTATCAACAAGGAGACAGTTTCATGCAACGCCGTACCCTCTTGACCGCCCTGGCCGCTGCAGGCGCCACCACCGCCGCGCCCTGGGCCGCTGCCCAGTCTGCCAATTGGCCCGACCAGCCCCTGCGCTGGGTCGTTCCGTACCCCGCTGGCGGCGGCACCGACGTGCTGGCCCGCACCGTGGCCGAGGCCATGCGCCAGACGCTGGGCCAGCAGATCATTGTGGACAACCGCCCCGGCGCCTCCACCAACATCGGCGGCCAGGCCGTGGCCACGGCCAAGCCCGACGGCAACACCTTCATGTCGGCCGACAACGCCATCCTGGCCTACAACGAGCACCTGTTCACCAAGCTGCCGTTCAACCCCGAAAAGGACTTCACCTACGTGGGCGGCATCAGCCGCTTTCCGCTGGCGCTGGTGGTGCACCCGTCGTTTGAAGCCAAGACGGTGAAGGAATTCCTCGCCTACGCGCGCGCCAACCCCGGCAAGCTCAACTACGCATCGCCCGGCAACGGCTCGCCGCACCACCTGGCGATGGAGATGTTCAAGAACCGCACCAAGACCTTCCTCACCCACATCCCCTACCGCGGCGCCGCGCCTGCGCTGCAGGATGTGATGGGTGGGCAGGTGCCCTGCATGTTCCTGGACCTGGCCGCAGGCCTGCCCGTGATCACCTCGGGCAAGGTGCGTGCGCTGGCCATCGGCTCGGCCAAACGCGTGGCCGCGTTGCCCGACGTGCCCACGCTGGCAGAAGCCGGTGTGCCCAACACCGAGGTGTTCGCGTTCCAGGGCATCCTGGCGCCCGCCGGTCTGCCCGCCGCCATCACCACGCGTTTGAACGCGGACCTGAACAAGGCCCTGCTCAACCCCGCTGTGGTCAAGCGCATGAACGACTTCGGCATGGAAGCCCTGCCCGGCACGCCCGAGCAGTTCCGCGCCATGGCACGGGCCGAGTCCAAGCGCTGGGGCGAGATCATCCAGGCAGCGGGCGTCAAACTCGACTGACCCCCTGAGCGGCTGCGCCGCTTCCCCCCAGGGGGACGCACCCGCTGGCCTGGCAAAGCCAGTTCCACGGGTGCACTCGCTTGGCGACGCGCCCTCTGCGGGGTGTGCGGCGGTGTTTCTTACTCCGGCAGATGGCACACCGCTTCCACGTTGTTGCCCTCAGGGTCGATGACAAACGCGCCGTAGTAGTGCTCGTGGTAGTCGGTGCGCAGGCCCGGGGCTCCGTTGCCCTTGCCGCCGGCCGCGATGGCTGCGGCGTAGAAGGCGTCCACCTGCGCACGGTTCTGGGCGCGCCAGGCCAGGTGGCAACCGGTGGTGGTGGGCGGCCCGCCGTATGGCGAGGGGCCGTCGATGAACCACACGTCGGCCTTCTTGCCGTCGGGCTCGGCTGGGTCCGGGTAGGCAAAGCCCAGCATGTTCGAGCCATAGTTGCCCTCAAAACACAGGCTGTAGCCCAAAGGCGCGAGGGTGGCGGTGTAGAACGCCTTGGTGCGGGCGATGTCGGTAACGCGGAAGGTCATGTGGTCCAGCATGGGAAGGCTCCTCGGGTTGTGGTGCCTCGCTTTATACCCAAATACTGTTTATAAATACAGTATTTTTGCAACCTGACACACCATCCACCGCGCTGGTGGCGCTGCCCCCTGTGTGGCCCGCAGTTCGTCAGTTCCACCCCTCCAGCACCAGCTTGCCCCGCGCCTTGCCGCTCTCAATGAGCGCATGCGCGCGCTTCAGATTCTCGGCATTGATGGTGCCAAACCGCTGGTCCAGCGTGGTGCGGACCAGCCCCGCGTCCACCAGCTGCGCCACCTCGGTCAGCAGCCGGTGCTGGCCGATCATGTCGGCAGTGCCAAACAGCGCGCGGGTGAACATCAGCTCCCAGTGCAGCGACACCGACTTGCGCTTGAACTTCGTCACGTCGAGCGACACCGGGTCGTCGATCAGCGCGAACTGGCCCTGGGGCGCGATGGCCTCCACGATCTGGTCGAAGTGCGCGTCGGTCTGCGTCAGGCTCACGATGATGTCCACCGTGGGGTGGCCGATGCGCGCCAGTTCTTGCGTGAGCGGCTGGCTGTGGTCGATGACGTGGTGGGCGCCCAGGTCGCGCACCCACTGCTGCGTTTCGGGGCGCGATGCGGTGCCAATCACCGTGAGGCTGGTCAGCCGTGCCGCCAGCTGCGTGAGGATGGAGCCCACGCCGCCGCTCGCACCGATGATGAGCAGGGTCTTGTTGGTGGGTTGCTTGCCAGGGGCCACGCCCAGTCGGTCAAACAGCAGTTCCCACGCGGTGATGGCGGTCAGCGGCAATGCGGCGGCCTCGGCAAAGTCCAGCGATTGTGGCGCGTGGCCCACGATGCGCTCGTCCACCAGGTGCAGTTCGCTGTTGGTGCCGGGGCGGGCGATGGAGCCTGCGTACCAGACGCGGTCGCCGGGCTGGAACAGCGTCACCTCGGGCCCCACGGCGCGCACGATGCCGCTGGCGTCCCAGCCCAGCACTTTGTAGTCCGGGCCGTCGCCGCTGCGCGCACTGCTTTTGCGCACCTTCGTGTCCACGGGGTTGACGGAAACGGCGTGCACTTCCACCAGCAGATCGTGGCCGGTGGCCACCGGGTCGGGCAGGGTGATATCGAGCAGGGAGTCGGCGCGGTCGATGGGGCCGGGGTGGGTGTAGCCGATGGCTTTCATGGGAGATCCTGGGTCAAACAAAAGAATGCCTCGATGATGGGTTTTGAGGAATTGTTTTTAAATGGGTTGGTGGTTGAATCCATCTTCAACATTTGTTTGAAAATGAGGGCTTCCGTACCGGAGCCACCCATGAAAAGCCTGCAAGACCTCGACATCTTTGTGCGCACCGTGGACAGCGGCAGCCTCTCGGCCACCGCCCGCGCGCTGGACCTGAGCCCGGCGGCGGCCAGTGCCGCGCTCAAGCGGCTGGAGGCCGAGCTGGGCGTGGCGCTGTTCGTGCGCTCCACGCGCAGCCTGCGGCTTACGCAGGAGGGCGCACTGTTCCTGGAGCATTGCCGCCCCGCACTGGCTGCGCTGCAGCAGGTGCAAGGCCAGCTGGCAGGCGGGCGCGCCGGTGGCTTTCGCGGCACGCTGCAGCTGGCGGCGCCGTCTGACCTGGGGCGCAATGTGCTGCTGCCCTGGCTCGATGCGTTCCAGTCCGAGCACCCCGGCATCGACCTCCGCCTGCAGCTGGCCGACCGCGTGGCCAACGTCTACAGCGAGCCGGTGGACGCCGCCTTCCGCTACGGCAAACCGCAGGATTCGGGCCTGGTTGCGCTGCCGCTGGTGGCCGGGCACCGGCGCGTGTTGTGCGCCGCGCCCGCCTATGTGCAGGCCCACGGCGCACCCGACAGGCCACACGCCCTGGCCGGGCACAACGGCCTGTGTTTCATGCTGGGCGAGGAGGTGCACGACCGCTGGCGCTTCTGGGATGCGGCGGGCGACGAGGTGGTGGTGCGCGTGCGCAGCCGCAACGTGGCCAACGACGGCGACGTGGTGCGCCGCTGGGCCGTGGCCGGGCGGGGCATTGCCTACAAGTCGTACTTTGACGTGGCCCATGACCTGGCCGCCGGGCGCCTGGTACCGCTGTGCCCGGGCTGGACGACCGAGGCCGTGCCGCTGTACCTGGTGGCCCCCAGCCGCCACCAGATCACGCCGCTGGTGCGTGCGCTGCGCGACTTCATGGCCGAGCGGCTGCAGGCGCTGATGGCGCAAGCGCCGCATCTTTCTGGCTCTGGGCTGGGCGCGGTGGGCCCCTGACCCGCGCGTGGGGGTGGCGAGGGCAGGGCGTGCCGCGCACGCGCAATCGGGTGTCCGGATCCAGCGAGTGCCTGGGGGGCGGCGGTTTTACGCTCCGGCCGGAGTGGGGCGCCTTGCCACCGCTTGCCAGGCGGATGGCGCCATCCGGCGCCCGGCCGCTCTCCCCAAGACCCAAAGGCATCTTCATGAATATCGTTCTTTTGCACGGCAGCTGGCACGGCGCCTGGTGCTGGCACAAAGTGGTTCCGTTTCTCCAGGCCCAGGGGCACCAGGTGCATGTGCCCGACCTGCCTGCCCATGGCCGCCACTGGCGGCTGGCGCGCGGCCGTACCACGCTCTCGGCCATGGCCGCGCATGTGTGCCGGGTGCTTGATGCGCTGGACGGCCCCGCGCTCATCGTGGCGCACAGCCGGGGCGGCATTGTGGCGTCCACGGTGGCCGAGTTGCGGCCGCACAAGCTGGTGGGCGTGACCTATCTGGCGGCCTACATGCTGCGCCACGGCGAGCGGGTGAGCGACTTCTTTCGCCAGGACAAGGCCTCGCTGGTGGCGCGTCACATCCATGTCAGCCGCAGCACGCTGACCGACCAGCTGGCGCCCGAGGCCTACCGCCCCGCGCTGTATGCCGACTGCTCGGACGCCGACGTGGCGCTGGCGCAGGCCCTGCTCACGCCCGAGCCCTCGCTGCCCGCGCTCACCCGGCTCCGGCTCACGCCGCCGCGCTATGGCAGCGTGCCCCGGCACTACATCGAGCTGACGCAGGACCGGGCCGTGACCATCGACCTGCAGCGCAAGATGGTCGCGGCCTCGCCCTGCGCCACGGTGTCGTCCATCGAGGCCAGCCACTCGGCGTATTTCTCGCAACCGCAGCGGCTGGCAGACACCGTGCACCAGATCGCCGGTTTTCGCTGACGGGCCCGGGATGCGCGTGGCGGCGGCAGGGCTATCGCCCACGTGACCGGCCCCGCGCGCACGCGCGCCGCACAATGCCACCCCCAATGGCGCATGCGCTTGCCTTCCCCAGAAAGACCCCCATGCTGAATTTCGACTTCCACAACCCCACCCACATCGCCTTCGGCCAGGGCCGCGTTGCCGACCTGGGCAAGCTGGTGCCCGCTGCCGCCAAGGTGCTGATCCTGGTGGGCGGCGCCAGCGCCGAAAAGACCGGCACGCTGGCCGAGGTGCGCGCCGCGCTGGGCGAGCGCCAGCACGCCACCTTCAGCGGCATCGAGCCCAACCCGAGCTACGAAACCTCCATGAAAGCCGTGGCGCAGATCCGCGAAGGCGGTTTTGACTTCTTGCTGGCCGTGGGCGGCGGCTCGGTGATCGACGCCACCAAGTTCATCGCCGCTGCCGTGCGCTTCGAGGGCGACGACCCCTGGGCCATCCTTGAAAAGCACGGCCGCAACGTTAAGGCGGCCATGCCGTTTGGCTCGGTGCTCACGCTGCCCGCCACGGGCTCGGAGATGAACAACGGCGGCGTCATCACCCACCGCGCCAAGGGCGCCAAGCTGGCGTTTGGCAGCGTGCACACCTACCCGGTGTTCTCGGTGCTCGACCCCACCAAGACCTACACCCTGCCGCCCCAGCAACTGGCCAACGGCGTGGTGGACGCGTTTGTGCACACGGTGGAGCAGTACCTGACCTACCCCGTGAACGCACCCGTGCAGGACCGTTTTGCTGAGGGCATTTTGCAAACACTGATCGAGGTGGGCCCGCGCCTGCTCACCGCCACCGAGCCCGTGTACGACGACCGTGCCAACCTGATGTGGGCCGCGACCATGGCGCTGAACGGCCTGATTGGCGCGGGCGTGCCGCAGGACTGGGCCACGCACATGATCGGCCACGAACTCACGGCGCTGCACGGCATCGACCACGCGCGCACGCTGGCCATCGTGCTGCCCGCGCTGCTAAACGAGCGCCGCGTGGCCAAGCGCGCCAAGCTGCTGCAGTACGGCGAGCGTGTGTGGGGCATCACCACCGGCACAGATGACGAACGCATCACCGCCGCCATCGAGCGCACGCGTGACTTCTTTGAAAGCATGGGCATCCCCACGCGCCTGTCGGGCTACGGCCTGGGCGGCGAGGTGGTGGACACCGTGGTGGCGCAGCTCGAAGCGCATGGCATGGTGACCCTGGGCGAACAGCGCGAGATCACGCCCGCAGTGAGCCGCCGCATCCTCGAAGCTGCGCTGTAAACGGTTGCCGCGCGGCCAGGGCGGCCGGGGCGTGCATGCGCTCGCCCCTTTCATAGTGCATTTGGCGCCGCACAGCCGCGTTTCGTCGCAGGGCAGTGGAGCCCGCCCCTTGCGCCGCCTACAGTGCCGTCAAGCCACCCGCCTGGGTGGTATCTGACGAAAGGCGCACCGTGACCCTCATCCTCTTCCTGGCCCTCCGCTCTGCATGGCGCAAGGCCCGTGCCCCGCTGCTGGCGGCTTTCATGGCGCTGCTGGCCTGGGCCACGCCGGCCTCGGCACAGCATGCGGGCCTGCGCACCCTGGTGGTCCCCGGCGCCCAGCCGGTGACCGTGGCGCTGTTCTACCCCACGCCTGCCTTGGCACGCACCCAGCCCATGGGCCCCTGGCGGCCCGTGGTCACGCCGGGGGCTCCGGTTGCCACTGCGCCCCTCAAGGGCCTGGTTCTGATCTCGCACGGCACGGGCGGCCATGAACTGGGCCACCACAACCTAGCCACGCGCCTGGCGGCCGACGGTTATCTGGTGGCGGCGCTGCGCCACCCGGGCGACAACTGGGAAGACCGGTCGATGATCACCTCGGGCCGCTACTTCAGCGAACGCCCCCGCCAGGTGAGCCGCGTGCTGGATGCATTGCTGGCCCACGCCGAATGGGGCCCCCGCATTCCGGCCGAGCGCATCGCCGCCGTGGGGCATTCGGCCGGCGGCTACACCGTGCTCGCCCTGGCCGGTGCACAGGCAGAACCAGCCCGTGCCGTGCAGCATTGCCGCAGCGTGTCGGACGACCCGGGCTTCTGCAGCCTGGGCAAGCTCACTTCGGCCCCGAGCGCCAACAGCGCCAGCACTGCCAATAGCGCCAGCAGCCCCGTGGCCCCGGCGTCTTCAGCAGGTGGCCCGCAGGACGGTCCGCTGGTCTCGGTGGCAGACCCCCGCATCCGCGCCGTGGTGGCCCTCGCGCCCATGGCCGTGGTGTTGACCCCCCAGAGCCTGGCCGCCATCAGCGTGCCCGTGAAGGTAGTCATGGCCGAGCGCGACGTGGTGCTGCAGGGCAAGTACCACGGCCAGCACGTGGCGGCCCACCTGCCTCGGGCGGACACCAGCACCGTGGCGGGCGCCGGACACTTTGCCTTCATGGCCCAGTCCGTCTGGCCCCTTGTGTCAGACGCGGGTGACGCCGCTGCCAACCCTGAGGGCTTTGACCGGGTGGCCTACCACGCCACGCTGGAGAACCAGGTGGCGGAGTTTCTGGGGCGGCAGTGGCGGTGAGTGCAGCGGATTTTTAAGAAAAATGGCCGTCTGCGCGCAATGGGAAAGCCTTTTAAGCTATTCAAATGATAGCAATCTAGGGGCTGCTGCAGACGCTCAGGCGGGGAGCGCCGCCCCGGTGGCGCTGGCCTCCACCTGCACCAGGCAGTCATAGAACGTGGGTGCGCGCCCCAGGTCCGTCAGCGCCTGGCTGGTCACCTCGTTCACGTTGGTGCCCTCCAGTCCCATCTTGCGCCACCAGATGCCCAGTCCGTTTACCACCCCGGGCCGCGCGCGGCGTGACACGGTGGCGTGGCACAGGTAGCTGCCCCGGTCGTTGAACACGCGCACCACGGCGTCGTTGGTGATGCCACGCGCGTCGGCGTCGTCGGGGTGGATCTCCAGCACCGGGCGGCCTTCGATGTTGCGCAGGCTCTGCACGTTGACGAAGGTGGAGTTGAGGAAGTTGCGCGCAGGCGGCGAGATCATCGCCAGCGGGTAGCGTGCATCCGTGCCCTGCAGCTCGTAGTTGGGCAGGTGGTCGGGCAGGCCGTCCAGGCCCTGCGCGGCCAGGCGGGCGCTGTAGAACTCGCAGCGGCCAGATGGTGTGGGGAAGCGGCCTTCGGCAAACGGCGCATCCGGAATGACCAGCGTGGCAAAGCCTTGTGACTCCAGCAGCGCGTAGTCCACGGCGTCGCCAAACGCCTGGCGGCACAGGGCCTCGTCGCTGTCGGTAAAGCCGGGCTCGGTGAAACCCATGTGCGCCGCCAGGTCGCGGAAGATCTGCGCATTGCTGCGCGCCTGGCCTTGCGGTGCAATGGCGGGGCGGTTGAGCAGCACGTCGGTGTGGCCGTAGCTCAGGTGCACGTCCCAGTGCTCCAGCTGCGTGGTGGCGGGCAGGATGTAGTCGGCGTAGTCGGCCGTGTCGGTGCGGAAGTGTTCCAGCACCACGGTGAACAGATCCTCGCGCGCAAAGCCCTGCACCACCTTGCCGGAGTCGGGCGCCACGGCCACGGGGTTGCTGTTGTAGACCACGATGGCCTCCACCTTCGGCCCGAACGCGGGCGAGGTCTCGCGCAGCAGGTCGTCGCCAATGGTGGACATGTTGATGGTGCGCGGTGTCTTGGCAGGCATCAGTTCGGGCATTTGCAGCACGCCACGCTGCGCCGGGAACTGGCCCGAGCTGGACAGCAGCACGCCGCCCGCGCGGTGGCGCCAGGCGCCCGTGAGCGCAGGCAGGCAGGCCACGGCGCGCACCGCATTGCCGCCGCCGCGCACGCGCTGCATGCCGTAGTTCAGGCGGATGGCGGCGGGTTGGGTGGTGCCGTAGTCCTTGGCGAGCTGGCGGATCTGTTCCACCGGAATGCCGCAGACCTCGGCCGCGCGCTCGGGTGGCCACTGCAGGGCGCGTTCGCGCAGCTGGTCCCAGCCCAGCGTGTGGCGGGCGATGTAGTCGTGGTCCAGCCAGTCGTTCTGGATCAGCTCGTGCATCAGCGCTAGGGCCAGCGCTGCGTCGGTGCCGGGGCGTAGCTGAATGTGCTCGTGGCACTTGTCGGCCGTCTCGCTCTTGCGGGGGTCGATGCACACCAGCTTGGCGCCATTGCGCTTGGCCTGCTGGGCATAGCGCCAGAAGTGCAGGTTGCTGCCGATGGAGTTGCTGCCCCAGATCAGGATGAGCTGCGACTCGGCGAAGAACTCCACCTTCATGCCCACCTTGCCGCCCAGGGTCTGGATCAGCGCCTCGGCCCCGGCCGATGCGCAGATGGTGCGGTCCAGCTGCGACGCGCCCAGCTTGTGGAAGAAGCGCCGGTCCATGCTTTCGCCCTGCACCATGCCCATGGTGCCCGCGTAGCTGTAGGGCAGGATGGCCTCGGGCGCGCGGGCGGCGATGGCCTGCAGGCGCTGGGCGATATCGCTCAACGCCTCGTCCCAGCTCACGGGGGCGAACTGCCCGCTGCCCTTGGGGCCGGTGCGCTTGAGCGGGGTGAGTACGCGCTCGGGGTGGTAAGTGCGCTCGGTGTATTTGCTCACCTTGGCGCACAGTGCGCCGTCGGTGTGGCGGTGGTTGGGGTTGCCCTGCACGCGGGTGGCCACGCCCTGCTCGTCCACGGTGGTGAGCAGGGCGCAGGTGTCGGGGCAGTCGTGCGGGCAGGCGCCGCGCACCTGAATCGGTGTGGCTTGAGTGGGATTGGCGGCAGAAGGCGTGGGCATTCGGGGGCTTGATCGTTAAACTGGCACTCAGGGTTGGAACGGGCATGCATAAGTTGCCGCAGTTCCAAGGAGGCTGCCTACCGGCAGCGCAGAGGGGCATGCCCCCCAACTTCTTAGAAGAGCAGAGATTTCACCATGAACCAGACAGTATTGGGTCGCAGGCAGTTTTCGGTGGGCATGGGCGCCGTGGCGCTGGGTGGGTTCGGCCTGGCCCGGGCGCAGGGCGAGGGCCGCATCGTGCTGGGCCAGTCGGCCGCCTTCACCGGCCCGGCCGCCCAGCTGGGCGTGCAGTTCAACCAGGGCGCCAAGCTGTTTTTCGACCAGCTCAACGCCCAGGGCGGTGTGGGCAAACGCATGGTCGAGATCCGCACGCTGGACGACGGCTACGAGCCCGACCGCTGCGCCGAGAACACCAGGAAACTGATCGCCGACGAGGTGTTTGCGCTGTTTGGCTACATCGGCACGCCCACCAGCCTGGCTGCGATGCCGCTGTTTAACCAGGCCAAGGTGCCGTTTTTTGGGCCTTTCACGGGCGCCGAGGCGCTGCGCCAGCCGTTCAACCGGCTCATCTTCCATGTGCGTGCCTCGTACTACGACGAAACCGCGCTCATCGTGCGCCAGCTCACCAACCTGGGGCTCAAGAAGATCGCGGTCTTCTACCAGAACGATGCCTATGGCAAGGCGGGGCTGGACGGGGTGACGAAGGCCCTCACCGAACTCAAGCTCACCCCGGTGGCCACGGCCACGGTGGAGCGCAATTCGGTGGACGTGAAGGCCGCCATCGACAAGCTGGTGCCCGCCATGCCCGACGCCATCGTGCAGATCACGGCCTATGCCTCGGCCGCCGCGTTTGTGCGTGCGGCGCGCAAGGCGGGGTTTGGCGGTACGTTCTACAACGTGTCGTTTGTGGGCACCCAGGCCCTGGCCGACGAACTGGGCAAGGATGGCGCGGGCGTGGTGGTGTCGCAGGTCGTGCCTTCGCCCTACCAGCCTTCGCGCCAGATCACGCGCGAGTTTCTGGAGGCCATCAAGAAGGGCGGCGACAAGGTGCAGGCCAACTACTCCAGCATGGAGGGCTACGTGGCCGCCCGTGTGTTTGCCGAGGGCCTGCGCCAGGCCCAGGCCAGCGGCAAGATCACACGCGAGAGCTTCATCACCGGCACCGAGTCCATTGGCAACCAGGTGATCTCGGGCTTTCCGGTGTCGTTCAGCGCCACCAGCCATGCGGCGTCGAAGTTTGTGGAAATGTCGATGCTGACCGGGGACGGCCGGGTCAGGACCTGATTTCCCCTTGAGCCGCTTCGCGTTTTCCCCCGGAGGGGGACGCCACCGGTGGCCTGGCAAAGCCAGTTCCACGGTGGCACTGGTCTGGCCCGCGCGCAGTGCAATCCTTGCGCGCCTTGCGTTGCCCTGACCTGCTTGCCGCTTGCCGCGCGTCAGCCGAACGACTTGGTGCGCGCCAGCCCCTGCATAAACGCTTCGCAGCGTCCCAGCTGCTCCAGGCTCACATACTCGTCGGGCTGGTGGGCCTGCTGGATGCTGCCGGGGCCGCACACCACGGTGGAGATGCCCGCGTTCTTGAACAGGCCCGCCTCGGTGCCAAAGGCCACCAGCGTGGTGCTTTTTTCGCCCGACAGCTCTTGCGCCAGGCGCGTCACCGGGTCGTCCTTGCTGCCCAGAAAGCTCGGGATCTCGCAGATGGTCTCGAACGCGAAGCCCGCTGCCGGCGCCACCTTCTTCATGGCGGGCTCCAGCGACTGGGCGTAGGCCACCACTTCGGACTGCATGTGCGCGGCGTTGGCCGTGGGCAGGTCGCGGAACTCGTAGCGGAACTCGGCGTCGCGCGGCACCACGTTGTCGGCAATGCCGCCGTGAAACTGGCCCACGCTGCTGGTGGAGAACGGCACGTCAAAGCCCTCGAAACGGGGCTCGTTCTTTTCAAAGTCTTCTGCCATGTCGCGCACCCGGCCCACCACGCGGGCGGCCATCTCGATGGCGTTGACCGAATGGGGGGTGAGGGACGAATGCGCCTCCTTGCCACGCACGCAGCACTTGTAGCGGTACACGCCCTTGTGCGCGATCGCGGGGACCATGCTGGTGGGCTCGCCCACGATGCAGGCCAGGGGCTTGATGTTGGCATCGCGCAGGTCGGCGATGAGTTCCTTTACGCCAAAACAGCCGATCTCTTCTTCGTAGCTGAACGCGTAGTGGAGGGCAAACGGCGCGTCACTGTTCAGGAACTGCTCGGCCTGCGACACGGCGATGCCGATGAAGGCCTTCATGTCGGCGCTGCCGCGCCCGTAGAGCTTGCCGTCCTGCACCAGCGCGCTCAGCGGGTCCATGGTCCAGTCCTGCCCGTCCCACGGCACCGTGTCGGTGTGGCCCGAGAGGATGATGCCCGCCGGTTTGCCCTCGCCCAGCGTGGCGAACAGGTTGGCCTTGGTCTTGTCCTCGTTGAAGGTCAGGCGGCTTTTCACGCCCAGCTTGGCCAGGTGGTCGCGAATGAAATGAATCAGCTCCAGGTTGGAGTTATGGCTGACGGTGTTCATGCGCACCAGGGTTTGCGCAAGTTCGAGGGCGTGGGGGGAGAGTGTCATGTTGCAGTGCAAATAAACCCGGAGTGGCGCAAGGGACGGTCAGCGGGCTAGACTGTGAGATCGTAAGGACACATATCATGAACGTTATTGACTCCATCGTCACCCAGGCGGCCAGTATTGCAGCGGTGCGCCGGGACATTCACGCCCACCCCGAGCTGTGCTTCGAAGAGGTGCGCACCGCCGACGTGGTGGCGCAAAAGCTCACCGAGTGGGGCATTCCCATCCACCGGGGGCTGGGCAAGACGGGCGTGGTGGGCATCGTCAAGGGGCGTGACGGCGGCGCCAATGGCCGTGCCATCGGCCTGCGCGCCGACATGGACGCCCTGCCCATGCAGGAGTTCAACACCTTCGCCCACGCGAGCAAACACCAGGGCAAGATGCACGCCTGCGGCCACGACGGCCACGTGGCCATGCTGCTGGCAGCCGCGCAGCACTTTGCCAAGCACCGCAACTTTGACGGCACCGTGTACCTGATCTTCCAGCCGGCCGAAGAAGGCGGCGGCGGTGCCCGCGTGATGATCGAGGACGGCCTGTTCGAGCAGTTCCCCATGGAGGCCGTGTACGGCATGCACAACTGGCCCGGCATGCCCGTGGGCACCTTCGCCGTGAGCCCCGGCCCGGTGATGGCATCGACCAGCGAGTTCAAGATCACCCTGCGTGGCAAGGGCGGCCATGCGGCGCTGCCGCACACCGGCATCGACCCGGTGCCGATCGCCTGCGGCATGGTGCAGTCTTTCCAGACCATCATCAGCCGCAACAAGAAGCCGGTGGATGCGGGCGTGATCTCCGTCACCATGATCCACGCGGGGGAGGCCACCAACGTGGTGCCAGACAGCGTCGAGCTGCAGGGCACGGTGCGCACCTTCACCACCGAAGTGACGGACCTCATTGAAAAGCGCATGCGCCAGATCGCCGAGCACCACTGCGCTGCGCACGATGCCACCTGCGAGTTCGAGTTCGTGCGCAACTACCCTCCCACCGTCAACTCGCCCGCCGAGGCCGAATTTGCCCGCAAGGTCATGGCCAGCATCGTGGGTGAAGAGCATGTGGTGGCCCAGGAGCCCACCATGGGTGCCGAAGACTTTGCCTACATGCTGCAGGCCAAGCCCGGCGCGTACTGCTTCATCGCCAACGGCGACGGCGCCCACCGCGAGATGGGTCACGGCGGCGGCCCCTGCATGCTGCACAACCCCAGCTACGACTTCAACGACGATCTGATCCCGCTGGGCGCGACCTACTGGGTCAAGCTGGCCGAAGAGTGGCTGGCCCAGCCCGCCAAAGCCGCCTGAAGCTGCCTCGACTCCGCTTTGAGCGGCGTTGATCCCCCTCCACCCGGCGCACGCAGCGCGCGTGCCCGGGTTTTCTTTTTGTGTCCCCACTGACTCCCGAAAGCCCCACCCATGACCGGAATCGTCGAAGCCTTCTCGCCCAGCTATGCCCAGGCGCGCACAAAATTTCTGGAGGCCGCCGCAGCCGCCGGCCTGCCCATCGAATCGCATGCCCACCCGCTCAAGGGCCGCGACGGCGAAGACCTGGCCATGGACGTGGTGCGTGACGGCCCTGCCGATGCGAAGAAGCTGCTCATCGTGAGCAGCGCCTGCCACGGCGTTGAAGGCTACTGCGGTAGCGGCGTACAGGTGTTTGCGCTGCACGATGCCGAGTGGCGCGCCAAGGCGCGCGATGCCGGTGTGGCCACGCTCTACATCCATGCGCTCAACCCCTACGGCTTCTCGCACGTGCGCCGCTTCACGCACGAGAACGTGGACCTGAACCGCAACTTCCAGGACTTCAGCCAACCGCTGCCCGTGAACACCGCCTACCGCGAGGTACAGCCCCTGTTGCTGCCCGAGCAATGGCCTCCTGGCCCCGAGAACCTGGCGGCGGTGGCCGAGTACATCGCCACCAAGGGCGAGGCCGCCTGGCAGGCTGCCATCTCGCAGGGCCAGCACGAGTTTCCGCAAGGCATCTTCTTTGGTGGCACCGAGCCCACCTGGAGCAACCGCACGCTGCGCCAGGTGCTGCGCCAGCACGGTGCAGCCGCGTCGCAGATCGCCTGGATCGATTTGCACACGGGCCTGGGCCCCAGCGGCCACGGCGAGCGCATCTATGCCGGCAAGGACGATGCCGCTTCGGTGGCACGTGCCCGCGCCTGGTGGGATGGCGGCGGTGCCACGCCGGTGACCTCGATCTACGACGGCTCCTCGACCTCGGCCTTCCTCACGGGATTGATGTGGAACGCGATCTACGACGAGTGCCCGCACGCCGAGAGCACGGGCATTGCGATGGAGTACGGCACCGTGCCCGTGCTCGACGTGATGAATGCCATCCGCGCTGAACAGTGGCTCAACCTGCATCCCGACACGCCCGCCGACAAGGCAGCGCAGATCAAGGCGCAAATGCTGGCGGCCTTCTACACCGACACCGATGTGTGGAAGGGCCAGATCGTCAGCCAGGCACGGCAGTCGATGTTCCAGGCGGTGGACGGTTTGGCGGGCTGAAGGGCTAAAAATCTGTATAAAAATGGTCTTTTCCGCTCTTCCATCAAGGGTTTTTAGCTCCTGAAATCATAGTAATCATCTCCTGGAGCCGCTGGGCGCATGGGGCGGGTGGCTGCGGCGTGGCGGCTACCATCGCCCCAAAAACCAGGAGACACCATGGCCTTGGCAGCCCAGGCACCCCATGCCCCCCAGGCGGCATCAGCCGCCCCTCTGCGCGCGCTCAGCCGCAGCCTGCTGCGGTTGTCCGAACAGGCCCAGCAGGCCCCACCCCAAGACCTGCTGCACCAGGCGCTGCAGACGCTGCGCGAACTGGTGCCTTTTGATTCGGCCTGGTGGGGCGAGGTGTCGGCGGGCGAGCCCGGCAGCGAGGTGGATGGCGGTGCCGGACAGGGCGTGGATGCGCCAGTGGCCCAGGGCGCACCGCGCAACTGGCTGCACGGCAGCATCGGCCTGGCCCGGGGTTTTGCCGACGAATGGAATGCCCTGTCGGCGGTGGACGATTTTGCGCAGCAGTCCATGCGCCGTCTGGGCGAGGTGATCCGTGAGCGCGACGTGGTGGGCGCGCTGCCCGAAGACCCGCAGGTGATGGCGTTTGCCGAGCGGCATGGCCTGTACCACTGCATGGCCCTCACGGCAGAGCTGCCCCACAGCGGGCTGATGTTTTTTGTCTCGGTCTACCGCCCGCAGACACGCACCGAATTCACCGACGCCGAAACCGTGCTGTTTGGCGAGTTTGTGCTGCACCTGCTGCAGCACTGGCACCACCGTCTGCAGCGGCTGCAGCACGATTCGCCCAGCCGCCCCTGGGACAGTTTTGCCCTCGCCCAGCCCACGGGGGAGCTGCTGTTTGCAGGCCTGCGCATCAGCCAGGCCCTGCGCGCGGCCTGCCCGGAGTGGACGGGCACCCGCTTGCCCGCCGCCGTGGTGCAGGCCCTGCCCAGCGCACCCTGCACCCTGGCCGTGGGCAAAGCCTGCCGCCTGCGGCTGGAGCCCTGTGGCCCCCTGGTGGCGCTGAGCATGGCAGCGGGCCGCCACAAGCAGCCTCTGGCCCCGCGCGAGCTGAGTGCCGCCATGCTCTACGCCCAGGGGCAGTCGCACAAAGACATTGCTGGCGCGCTGGGCCTCACGCCCGCCACGGTGCGCACCTACCTGCGCACCGCCTATGCCGTGCTGGGTGTGCGCAACAAGCTGGAGCTGGTGGCGGCACTACGCAACGCGTAGCTGCCCACGGAAAGCCCTCGGGCGGGGGCTCGGTAGTTTCCCGCTCCCTCTGCATTTGCAGAGGCTGCAGCGGCGCCTTCTTTTTCTATCGTCCGCACCGGAGCCAAGGGGCTGCGGCGCAGACCTTGCCGCGAAGCCCGGGCTCCTGAGAAAAAACACCACCACAGGAGACTCCCGCATGTTCCCGACCCCCACCCGCGCCGCCCTGGCGTCCACCCACCGCGCCGCGCGCCCCGCCGGGCGATGGGCCACCCGCGCCCTGACCGGCCTGGGCACCATCGCCGCCCTGGCGCTGACCGCCTGTGGCGGTGGCAACGATGCCCCCGCGCCCCTGGCCAGCAAGCCGCTGGCCGAGGCCTGCTCCGCCTACACCTCTGCCACCTTGCCCCATGGCGCCAAGGTCACCCGCACCGAGTTGCGCAAGGCCGAGGGCACGCTGCTCGATGTCTGCATCGTGCGTGGCCAGATCGTGTCCTCGCCCGACTCCACAATCAACTGGGCCGTGGAGCTGCCCACGCTGGCGCAGTGGAACGGCAAGACGCTGACCATTGGCGGCGGCGGGCTCGATGGCTTCATCCCCACCGACGACCCGTGGTACCAGCAGCTTGTGGGTCCATCGGCTAACCCGTACGTCAAGATCAGTTCCGACTCGGGCCACCAAAGCCGGGGTTTCGAGTGGGCCAAGAGCGACGTGGCGCTGCGCAACCACGCGTTTGATGCCAACCATTTCGTGCTGGAGGTGGGCACGGCGATTGCCACTGAGTTCTACGGCAAGCGGCCCCTGCGGCGCTACCACATGGGCCATTCCAACGGCGGGCGCTCGGGCCTGATCTCCACCCAAAAGTACCCGCAGGACTACGACGGCGTGGTGGCCATGGAGCCCGCCATCAGCCAGCAGGCGCACCAGGTCAACCTGGGCCCCAACGTGATCCAGCACATCTTCAAGAACCGCGAAAACTGGCTCAGCCCTGCCAAGGTGGCGTTGTATGCCAAGGCCGAAACGGCCGCGTGCGACGGGCTCGACGGCCTCAAGGACGGCATCATCGGCAACGTCGAGGCCTGCAACTATGTGCCCACTGAGTTGCTGTGCAAGGGCGCCGACAGCGACACCTGCCTTACGGCCGGGCAGATCGAGACCATCCGCCTCATCTACTCCGACCACAAGACGCCCGTGACCCTTTCGCGTGGTGCGGTGGGCTATCCTCGCTACGGCCGGGGCGGTGCGGCCACCTCCGACTGGGAGTCGTACATGTTCGGCCCCCGCTTTGAGGCGCGCGAGTCCTTTAACCACATGGCCGTGACCGAGGCGGCACGCGTGGTCGAGGGCAACCCTACCGCCGACATCCTGCGCCACGACCCCACGCTGTACGCCGCGCAGTACCTGCGCCTGGCGCAGATGATCGACGGCACCGACCCGGATGTCTCGGCCTTTGCCGACAAGGGCGGCAAGCTGCTGATCTGGTACGGCCTGTCGGACACCTGTGTGTCGCTGTACCGCACGGCGGAATACTTTGATTCGGTGAAGCAGCGCCTGGGGGCCAGCAAGGTGCAGGGCTTTGCCCGCATGCTCACCTCACCCTCGGTCGGCCACAACCTGGACGGCCCGGGCACCGATCCGCTGTCCATCGACCTGCTTGCCGCGTTGGACGCCTGGGTGGAGAAGGGCAACGCACCCGACAAGCTGGTGGCCACGCAGTTTGCGCCCGGCACCCGCACACCCACGGCCCAGCGCCCGGTGTGCGAGTTTCCGAAGTTCCCGCGCTACAACGGCACGGGTGATCCAGCCAAGGCCGAGAGCTTTACCTGCTCTGCAACCTGAGTGACGGACGATGTCCAGAGTCCGCCACCCGTGCGGGTTCTGGCCGTCGGGCTTCTCAAGAAGCCAGCGCGCGCATCTCCGCAATCAGGTCCGACTTGCCTTCAAAGCCGATGCCCGGCAGCGGTGGCAGCGTGACGTAGCCGTTGTCCACCTTCACGCCGTCGGGGAAGCCGCCGTAAGGCTGGAACAGGTCGGGGTAGCTCTCGTTGCCGCCCAGGCCCAGGCCGGCGGCAATCGCCAGCGACATCTGGTGGCCGCCGTGCGGGATGCAGCGGCTGGGGGACCAGCCGTGTTCCTTGAGCATGTCCAGCGTGCGCAGGTATTCGACCAGGCCGTAGCTCAGTGCGCAGTCAAACTGCAGCCAGTCGCGGTCCTTGTGCATGCCGCCGTGGCGGATCAGGTTGCGCGCGTCCTGCATCGAGAACAGGTTCTCGCCCGTGGCCATGGGGCCTTGGTAGACCTCGCCCAGCTTCGCCTGCAGTTCGTAGTCCAGCGGGTCACCGGCTTCTTCGTACCAGAACAGCGGGTACTGCGACAGGGCCTTGCCGTACTCGATGGCGGTAGGCAGGTCGAACCGGCCGTTGGCGTCCACCGCCAACTGCTGGCCCGGGCCCAGGATCTTCAGCACGGACTCGATGCGCTCGCAGTCTTCGGCCAGCGTGGCGCCGCCGATCTTCATCTTGACCACCGAATAGCCGCGCGCCAGGTAGCTTTCCATTTCGCGCTGCAGCGCTTCGAGCCCCTTGCCGGGGTAGTAGTAGCCGCCGGCCGCGTAGACGAACACGCGCGGGTTGGGCGTGCCGTTGCCGTAGCGCTCGGCCAGCAGCTGGAACAGCGGCTTGCCCGCGATCTTGGCCGTGGCGTCCCACACCGCCATATCGATGGTGCCCACGGCCACCGAGCGCTCGCCGTGGCCCCCGGGCTTCTCATTGATCATCATGCGGGCCCAGGCCTTGTGTGGGTCCAGGTTCTCGCCGGTCTCATCCAGCAGGCTGGCGGGTTCGGCCTCCAGCACGCGCGGGATGAAGCGGTCGCGCATCAGCGCGCCCTGGCCGTAGCGGCCGTTGGAGTTGAAGCCGTAGCCGATCACCGGCTTGCCATCGCGGATCACATCGGTGACCACGGCCACGAGGCTGAGCGTCATCTTCGAGAAGTCGATGTAGGCGTTGCGGATGTCCGACTTGATCGGGCGGGTCGATTCGAGGATGTTGACGATCTTCATGGTGGTCGTATTGGTTGGCGGTTGATTGGGAATCTTTGAACTTGAACCCACCGTTCGGGCTGAGCCTGTCGAAGTCCTGCGCGCCGCTTCGACAGGCTCAGCGTGAACGGTTCAATGGGATGCATCCATAGATGAGAAAAAGGTGGATCAGCGGGCGAGCGACGAGCCTCCGCAGATCGCGATGTCTTGCCCCGTGATGGCGGCGGCAGGGGCGGAGAGAAGAAAGCCCACTAGCGCGGCGATCTCGGCCGGCTCGATCAGGCGGCCGATGGGCGGCAGGCGCGGCGCGCTGCCCTGGCGCGCGGGGTCGCTCAGCATGCCGGTGGCGGTGGCCGCAGGCGAGACCACGTTCACCGTCACGCCCTGTGCGGCCACCTCGGCCGCCCAGCTGCGCGCCAGCGCGATCAGCGCGGCCTTGGTCGCGGCGTACTGCCCGCGCCCGGCCATGCCCTGCGCCACGCGGCTGCCGATGAACACCACGCGGCCGCTGCCGCGCTCTGCCATCGCAGGCACGATGGCGTCGGCCAGGCGGGTGGCGGCGTCCACGTGCAGGCGCCACATCAGCTCGCCGCCCGCATGGTCGATCTGGCCCAGCGGCCCCACGCGCAGCACGCCGGCCGCATGGACCAGCGCGTCCACGCCGGGCAGCGTTGCGGCCACGCGGGCGATGTCTGCGCCATCGGCCAGGTTGACGGCTATGTGGGTGAAAGATGGATCGACGATGGACGGCTGTGCAACGTCCAGGCCGCTCACGCGCCAGCCGTTCGCCAGCAGCGATTCGGCGATGCTGCGGCCTATTCCGCTGCTGGCGCCAGTGACGACGGCAAGGCGGGCATTACTCGACACGGATGTTCCCTTCGGTCACGATTTTTTGCGACCGCTCCATGTCGCTGCGCTGGAACTTGGCAAAGTCCTCCACGCTGCCCGGGGTGGTCAGCAGGCCTTGTTCGCGCAGCTTGGGCGTCATCTCGGCCAGGGCCTTGTTCACCTCGGTGTTCAGCCTCTGCGTGATCTCCGCCGGCAGCTTGGCCGGGCCCCACAGGCCATACCAGCTGTAGAACTCGTAGCCCGGAATCGTCTCGCCCACCGTGGGCACGTCCGGCAGGCTGGCCGCGCGCTGGGCGGAGGTGACGGCCACCACGCGCAGCATGCCGCTCTTGTGGTACTGCAGCGAGCCGAGGATGGGGTCAATGAAGCCGTCGATCTGCCCGCCGATCAGGTCCTGGAAGGCCGGCGCCGTGCCCTTGTACGGCACGATCAGGTAGTCGAGCTGGCCCGCGCGCTTGAGCAGCTCGGTGGACAGGTGCCCGGCCGAGCCGATGGAGCCCACGGCGAAGGTCATCTTGCCCGGGTTGGCCTTGGCGTAGGCCATCAGCGACTTGATGTCGGTGACCGGCAGGTTCTTGTTGATGGCCACCGACAGCGGTGCCTTGGCCACCAGCGCCACGGGCGTGAAGTCCTTGACCACGCCATAGGGCACGGACTTCATGGTCATGGGCGCGGTGGTGAAGGTGGATGCGTTGAACAGCAGCGTGTAGCCGTCGGCCTGGGCCTTGGCCACCACATCGCCGCCGATCACGCCGTTGCCACCGGGCTTGTTCTCGACGATGAAGTTCTGGCCCATCTGCTCGCCGAGTTTTTGCGCGAGCTGGCGGCCCACGGTGTCCAACGTGCCGCCCGGCGGAAAGGGGATGATCACCCGCACCGGCTTGGTGGGGTAAGCCTGTGCCAAGGCGCTGACCGCCATGGCGAGCATGGCGGCGCCGAAGGCGGTGCGAAGGAAGGTTTTGCGTTGCATGGTGTCTTGTCTCCTTGTCGGTTTTGTTGTGTGCCATCCCGACGCGGGGGACTCAAAATCCCCCGCGCTTCGCAGTCGCTCAGCGCTTGAGCAGGCCGGCCTGCTTCACCGCAGCGCGCAGGGCCTCGACTTCCTTCGCGTTGGGCGCCTCGGTCGGTGGGCGCACGGTGGCGTCGTCCAGCACGCCGGCCAGGTACATGCCGCCCTTCATGCGGGCGTGGGCCTCGCCGGTGGGCTCGCCGCCGCCGTACACGGCGTCCTTCAGGGGCGTGATGACGGCCTGCACGGCCATGGCCTTCTTCAGGTCACCGGCCTTGACGGCGTTCCACAGGTCGATGATGAGCTGCGGAATGAAGGTGGCAAAGCCCACCAAGGCGCCGTCCACGCCCTGCACCATCGAGGCCAGCAGGTACTCGTCGTGGCAGGTCAGGATGGCCTTGGAGGCATCGGCCTCGCGGATCGCCTGGATGTCGCGGGCGTACTTGTTCATGTCACGCTGGCCCACCTTGAAGGCCTGCAGGTAGGGCAGCTTCGCCAGGTCGGCCAGCAGCTGCGAGGAGTACGAGGCACGCGTCCAGGCGGGATAGACGTGGCAGACCAGGTCGGCGTTGGGCGCGGCCTCGTGGATGGCCTCGAAGTACTGCAGCGCATGGCCGGGCGTGAAGCCAAAGCGCAGCCAGTGGTGCGGTGGCATCACATCCAGCGCGACGGCGCCCGCTTCGACGGCTGCGCGGGCATGGTCGGCCGCATCCTTCAGGCCTTCGCAGACGATGGACGAGATGACGGGCATGCGCCCCTTGAGCTCGTCGGCCACGATGCGGGTGACCTCGGCGCGCTCGGCCGGCGTGAGGGAGAACACCTCGCCGGTGTGGCCGTTGGTCATGATGGCCACCACACCCTCGTGGCTCGCCAGCCAGGATGCGAGCTTGCGCAGCGCGGGCTCGTCGATGCGGTGGTCGGGGGTGAAGGGGCACGAGATGGCGGGGATGATCCCGCGATAATTCGAGATGGCAGGCATGCTTTTTTGTCTCCGTGTTGGAAAGCTGGTGAACGATGGGGTGGATCATTTCCGACCCCGCGCCAGCGGTCCAATACTCGAATCGCATACAACTATCGCAAGGCAGGAAGCAACCCATGGGACCGGGCAACCGACCGCTGGATCTGGAGTGGCTGGAGGACTTTCTGGCGCTCGCGGAGACCGGCAATTTCTCGCGCGCCGCCGAGGCCCGTGCCATTGCCCAGCCCGCCTTCAGCCGCCATATCCGCGCGCTGGAGGACTGGGTGGGCGTGGAGCTGTTTGACCGCAGCGCGCACCCTGCGGCGCTCACGCCGGCTGGGCAGCGCTTTCTGCCGCTGCTGGAAACCATCCTGGCCAACCTGGAGGCCGCGCGCATCAAGGCCCGCGCCGCACACGATCTGGCCGCCGCCAGCCTGCGCTTTGCGGCCACGCATGTGCTGTCGCTCACCTTCTTCCCTCGCTGGCTGGTGGGCATGGAGGCGCGGCTGCAGATCGGCCCCATCCAGACGATGTCTGACAGCTCCCAGGCTTGTGAAGACCTGATGTTGCAGCGCCGCGTGCAGTTTGTGCTGTGCCATGGCCACGCGGAAGTGCCGGGGCGCCTGGACGAGGCGCAGTACCCCCTGTGCCGCCTCGCGGACGACCTGTTGCTGCCGGTCAGTGCCCCGCTGCCGGGCGGCGCAGCGGGCCAGCCGTTGCATGCCCTGGGTCAGCAGGCCTCGGTGCCCGTGCTGGCCTACAGCGAAGCATCGGGCCTGGGCCGCATCATGCGGGCACGCATGCGCAGGGTGTTTACCGAAGGCGCTGATGGCCCGGTGGCCGTGGTGTTCACCGCGCACCATGCGGTGTTGCTCAAGACCATGGCCCAGGAAGGGCGGGGCGTGGCCTGGCTGCCAGAAAGCCTGATTGCCCACGAACTGCGCGCTGGCACCCTGGTGGTGGCGGGGGGCGCCGACTGGAACGTGCCTGTGCAGATCCGCCTGTACCGCCAGCGCGCCGAGATGTCGCCAGTGGCAGAGGCCTTGTGGGAACTGGCGGCGGTGCAGGTGACGCCGCAGCCCTGATCGCCTGCCGCCCCCCGGCGGGCGGCTGGCTTTTAAAGCCCCAGTTCGCTCAGCCCTGGATGGTCGTCCGGCCGGCGCCCCAGGGGCCAGAAGAACAGCCGGTCTGCGGCCTGGATGGGGCGGTCGTTGATGCTCGCGTGGCGCACGGCCATCAGGCCATCGTCGTTGAACTCCCAGTTCTCGTTGCCGTAACTGCGGAACCACTGGCCTGCGTCGTCATGCCATTCGTAGGCGAACCGCACGGCGATGCGGTGGCCGCTGAATGCCCACAGCTCCTTGATGAGGCGGTAGTCCAGTTCGCGCGCCCACTTGCGCTCCAGCAGCTGCCGGGCGGCGTCGCGGCCCACAGGAAACTCGGCGCGGTTGCGCCAGCGTGTGTCCTCGGTATAGGCCAGGGCCACGCGGGCAGGGTCGCGCGAGTTCCAGCCGTCTTCGGCCAGGCGCACCTTCTGGACGGCGGTGTGTTGTGTGAACGGGGGCAAAGGTGGGCGTGTTTCCATGGAGTCCTCCGGGGTCAAGGGTTGATGTAGACAGGTCTGTCTACTCGCAATCATAACAACATGTAGACAGACTTGTCTACAATTGGTTGATGACCTTTGATCCCCTCCCTCCTGGCTGGCAAGACCTGCCCGCCCGAGACCGCCTGCTGCACACGGCCCACGCGCTGTTCTACCGGGATGGCATCCGCGCCACGGGCATCGACCGCGTGATCGCGGAGTCCGGCGTGACCAAGGTGACCTTCTACCGGCATTTCCCAAGCAAGAACGACCTGATCTGTGCGTACCTGGAGTACCGGCACACAGGCTGGATGGCCTGGTTTGCCGACGCGCTGCAGCGCCATGCGCACGCGCTGCCTGCAGGCACGGACCGCACGCGGGCATTGGCGCCCGCCCTGGCTGAATGGTTGGGCAGCGAGCACTTTCGGGGCTGCGCCTTCATCAACAGCGTGAGCGAGCTGGCAGATACCGTGCCCGAGGTGTTGGAGATTGCGCAGCGCCACAAGCGCGACATGACGGCGTTGCTGGCGGACTTGCTGCCTGCGCCGGCCCAGCGTGCGCAAGATGCGCAGGCGCTCACGCTGGTGGTGGAGGGCGCCATCGTGCGCGTGCAGATGGGCGAACCCGTCAAGGCGGTGGTCGCCGCAGTGTCCCACCTTGTGGGAGCCTTGGTACCTGCGCCGTCTCCTCGCAACGTGTAGGCATTGCACGCTGACACAAAGCGTGCAGACGGAGCTTGCGTTTGCAGTCCAGCCGGTGGCCCAGCGCATTGCTTTTGCGCCCCCGCCTGGCGCGCACTATTCGGGCCTGCTGGATGTTTTATTCATCGACGACAGTGCGCAACCTACCAGTGCGCTGGGGGCCACGGCCCAGAGGCGGCTATTCACCCCACGGCAGCATCAGCGTGAGCAGTGACAGTTGGTCAAACTCGGGCGCAAAGGCGTCGATGATCAGTTGGGGCTCGGGGCATAAGGTGGTGTCGGTGATCACACCAAACTGCACGCCACCGCCGTAGCTGAGGATGGACACCCCCAGGCCGATGTCGCCCGACTGCGGTACCCAGAACATGCACTGCGTGACACGCGAGCCACACAGCGTGAGCTGTTCCTTGGGGCCGGGCACGTTGGTCATCACCGCCGTGGTCTTGCGGCCAAACAGGTTGAGCAGCGCGTCCTGCGCGGGCTTGATCATCAGCCCCGCCACGGCCAGCATCGCAAACGCCAGGATGGGCTGGGTGCTGCCCTTGAGCGCGTTCATGCGCCTGCGCACTTCGTACACGCGCTCGATGGGGTTGGCCACGCCAATCGGCAGCACCAGCGGCACCAGGCCAAAGCGGTTGCCCAGCTTCCACGCCTCTTCCATGGGGCGCAGGTTCACGGGGATCATGGCGCGGATTTCCTGGCCCGTGGGGTCGTCACCCTGGCTGCGCAGGTAGCCGCCGATGGCGCCCGCCACACACGACAGCAGCACATCGTTGATGGAGCAGTTCAGCGCCTTGCCGATGGCCTTGACCTCTTCGAGCGGAATCGGCGGGCACCAGGCCACGCGCTTGGCGCTGCCGGGCTGGCCTTTGAGGCGGGTGGGTGAGTCGTCGGGCATAAGCGCCAAGGCAGCGGCATCGCTGACAAGCTGGTAGGCAACGCGGGCCATGTCGGCCGTGCCCGAGAGTCCATGCTGCATGGCCTTTTCCGGGTCGCCCAGGATCTGCAGGGATTTGGCCGCACTGTCGCCTGCCAGGTCCAGCGCCTTCACGGTGAGGCCAGTGAAGGGCTTGATCAGAGTGTCAGCTATCCAGTCTTCGGCGGTGGCGGCTTCCTTGTCGGCCCGCGCCTTGCGCTTGGGGGGCTCCGAACCACCATCTACCAGCGACATGGTCACCGAGATGAGGGCGATGCCGTCGGCAATGCAGTGGTGGATGCGCACGATGAGTGCGCTGCCTTTCGCGCCGTCGTCACCCACAAAGTCTTCGATCAGGTGCATCTGCCACAGCGGGCGGCGGGTATCGAGCGGCTGCATGGCGAGTTCACCCACGCGGTCCTGCAGTGCGCGCTGCATGCTGTGGCCTTTGCGGTGGGGCAGCTTTTCGCGCAGCACATGGGCGGCGATGTCGAAGCCCTTGTCCTCCACCCAGGTAGCGCCCGCCGCGTCTTCCACCACCCGCTGGCGAAAGCGTGGGTACTGCAGCAGACGCTGCTGTACGCGTTCGCACAGCGCCTCCCAGGTGATGCCAGGCGAGAGGGTCCACACGCCGTTGATCATCATCAGGTTGCTGCTCGAATCCATGCGCAGCCAGGCGGTATCCACCTTGCTCATGCGTTCGCCCGACAGGCCCAACATGCCGGTGGCCGCGCGGCGCACGTTCTTCTGGACCACGGTGGCGGCTTTGCGGGCTGCGGGGGGCAAGGCCTGGGCGGCCTTGCGTGCCACCTCGGGGGCCTGGTCGCGCACCTTGCGCAAGGGGTTCTGGCCATTGCCGGGCGCGGCTTTGCTGGGGGCTGGAATGCGGGTCACCATCAGATGTACACCTATTGTTTGATTTTTGGGGGCTTGCCTCTATGGATTGAGCGGCCCCGGGCCATGCTCAGCCCGTAAGATACAACGCAGCAAACCCTTGCCGACACCGTTTTTTCCCTCCCCCCAAACATTCCCAGGAGCACACTGACATGGCCGACCTCAACGCCACCTTCGAAGCCGCTGTGGCCAATTCCAAGAACCTGAGCGAGCGTCCCGACAACGCCACGCTGCTCAAGATCTATGCGCTGTACAAGCAGGCTACCGCCGGGGACAACAGCGAGAAGAAGCCCAGCTTCTCCGACATGGTGGGCCGCGCCAAGTGGGACGCCTGGGAAAAGCTCAAGGGCACGGGCGCCGATGAAGCCAAGCAGCAGTATGTGGACCTGATCACCTCGCTGAGCTGATACGGCGGGTCTCTCCAAAGAAAAAGGCGACCAAGGTCGCCTTTTTCTTTGGGGGCAACGGCGGTCTAACGCTGAACCCACCCCTTGGGCAGCCCTGCTTCCGGCGTCATGCCGTAGACCGGTTCGCCCGGCAGCCCGGCCTGCAGCGGCGCGCGTGCGGCCATCAGGCGCTCCAGGTCCACTCCTGTGGTGATGCCCATGGCCTCAAACATGAACACCAGGTCTTCGGTCACCACATTGCCCGAGGCGCCGGGCGCATAGGGGCAACCGCCCAGGCCGCCCAGCGACGCATCAAAGGTGCGCACCCCCACGTCGTAGGCCGCCAGGCAGTTGGCCAGGCCCAGGCCCCGGGTGTTGTGCATGTGGGCCGCCCCGGCCTTGGCGCCGAGCTCGGCGCGCAGGCGTGTGAACAGGCGGCGCACCTGGGCCGGGTTGGCCATGCCGGTGGTGTCCGACAAGCCCACCTCGTCGGCACCCGCCTCGGCACACAGGCCGGCGAGCCAGATCACATCGTCCTCGGGCACCGCGCCTTGCAGCGTGCAGCCAAAGGCGGTGGACAGCCCCACCTCCACCAGCACGCCGGGTGCCTGCGCGTCACGCAGCTGGGCCACGGCACGCACCTCTTCGACCATGGCCTCGCGCGTCTTGCGCACATTGGCCAGCGAATGGGCGGCGCTGGCCGACACCGGCAGCGTGACCTTGTGCACCCCGGCCGCCAGCGCCGCCTCGGCCCCGCGCAGGTTGGGCGCCAGCGCCATCACGGTGATGCCGGGGTGGGTGAGCGCGTGGCGCACCACCTCGGCGACATCGGCCATCTGGGGCAGCAGGCGGGCGGGCACGAACGAACCCACTTCGATCTCGCGCAGGCCCGCAGCCACCAGCGCGTCGATCCAGCGCAGCTTGTGGGCGGTGGGCATGGTGGCCTGGACGGACTGCAGGCCGTCGCGTGGGCCGACTTCGCTGATGAGGATTTCTGGGGGCGTCATGGTGCGGGGCGAGTCAAGCCGCAGAGGATAGCGCGCGGGTGGCGTGGGGGCATGTCTTGGGGCTTTTGAGCAAAGTGACAGTTGGGGCTGCCATACCGGCAAACAGCCCAGCAATATGCGGCAGTTTGGGCGATTCCTATTGTTCTGGCGCTTCGGGACACTGCCTGGAAACACATTCCTTCGAATCTGGAGACAAACACCATGGCTGCCCCCCAGCACTTTTCCACCCTGTACCTCAGCGCCCCCGATGTGATCGCTTTGGTGCAGCACAAGGGTGTCGAGCCCTGCCTGCGCGGTATCGCTGACTACATCCAGGCTGACTTCCTGCGGTGGGGCATGTTCGACAAATCGGCACGGCTAGCGAGCCACTCGCGCGACGGTGTAATCGAACTCATGCCGATTGCCGACGACCAGACCTATGCGTTCAAGTACGTCAACGGCCACCCCAAGAACACGCGCTGGGGCCTGTCCACGGTGATGGCGTTTGGCGTGCTGGCCGATGTGGCCACGGGCGCGCCGCTGCTGCTGAGCGAACTCACCCTCACCACCGCGCTGCGCACCGCCGCCATGTCGGCCGTGGCCGCCCGGGCGCTGGCACGCCCCGGTGCCCGCACCATGGCGCTGATCGGCAACGGTGCGCAGAGCGAGTTCCAGGCGCTGGCCTTTCACCATCTGCTGGGCATCGACACCCTGCGCCTGTTCGACACCGACCCTAGTGCGACGGCCAAGCTGCGGGCCAACTTGCAAAGCACGGCGGGCCTGCGCACCGTGGCCTGCGCCAGCACGGCCGAGGCCGTGCGTGGCGCCGACATCGTGACCACGGTGACGGCCGACAAAACCGACGCCACCATCCTCACGCCCGACATGCTCACCCCCGGCATGCACATCAACGCGGTGGGTGGCGACTGCCCCGGAAAGACCGAGCTGCATGCCGACGTGTTGCGCCGGGCCCAGGTGTTCGTGGAATACGCGCCGCAGACGCGCATCGAAGGCGACATCCAGCAGCTGCCGCCTGACTTTGCGGTGACCGAGCTGTGGGAGGTGCTGGCGGGCCAGCACGGCGGGCGCGCGAGCGATGCGGCGGTGACGGTGTTCGACTCCGTGGGCTTTGCGCTGGAGGACTTTTCTGCGCTGCGCTTCTTGCGCGACGCGGCGGCCGAACTGGGCATGGGCCAGCCCATCGAACTCATCCCTCAGCTGTCAGACCCCAAGAACCTGTTTGGGTTGCTGCATACACGCAGTCCCATGCTGCGCGTTGTGGCCTGACGCCCGTCAGGTCCCGCCTCTCGGCGTCTCAGTCCTTCCACACCACACTGCTGGCCGGGTCGGCGCGCGTGGTGCGGAAGTGATTGGCCGGGTGCGCTGGGTCTGCCATCCCGAACGAGATGCCACAGACGATGCTGCGGTCGTCACCAATGCCCAGCACCTCGCGCAGCACGCCGGGGTAGGACGCGAGCGCAGCCTGTGCGATGGAGCCCACGCCCAGGCTGTGCGCGGCCAGCATGAAGTTGCTCACATACGCGCCGCAGTCCACCGCGCCATACACGCCCAGGGCCTCGTCGCTGGTGACGATGGCCACATGCGGTGCGCCAAACATGGTGAAGTTCTGCGCCGCCTGGCGCGCCGAAGCTTCGCGGTCGCCCTTGGCAATGCCCAGGGCTTCGTACAGGCCCCAGCCGCATTCGCGCCGCCGCTCCTGGTACACGCCCTGGTACTCGCGCGGCCAGGGCAGGTCGGGCTGGGGCGCAGCGGCGACCATGTGGGATTGCAGGGCACTGCGCAGACGCTCCAGCGTGGCGCCGCTGGCAATGGTGAGCTGCCAGGGCTGCGCATTGCACCACGAGGCCGTGCGCTGCGCGGTGGCCAGGATGGCTTCGATGGTGCTGCGCGGCAGCGGCTCGGGCAGAAAGGCGCGGCAGCTGTAGCGGGTGTGCAGCAGCGTGGAGAGGGTGTCAAACGCCGGGCTGTGGGCGGTAGCCTCGTTCGCAGGGGATGTCATGGCGGTGGCCCGGCTAGGCCTTCTTGGCCTTCGCGGCGGTTTTCGCCGCGGCCTTGGGGGCGGGCTTGCCAGCATCCGTGTCTGCCGCCGCTTTCTTCTTGTCGGCCGCTGGCTTCTTGGCGCCGGGGTGCGGCGCATTGAGCAGTGCATCCAGCTGTTCGCCAATCTCGGCTTCGATGCGGTCCTTGAAGGCGCCCAGCAAAAAGCCCAGCTGGGCCTTCATCTCGAACTGGTGGGCATTCACCAGCAGCGTGCCTTTGACGCCGGTGCGGGTGAAGGTGAGCAGGTCTTCCTTCTCGCCCTCTTCGTAGGTGCATTCCATGTCGAATTTTTCTTCGGCCTTCTCGGCCCAGGAGAAGGCGACCTTGCGGGCTTCCTTGAAGCCGAGGTGGTGTTCGCGGTGGATATGAATGTCAGGCACCGGCTGTCTCCTTGAGGTGTTGTGGGTCAGGTAAAAGGGCGCGCAGGGCCTCGTGCCGCTCGGGCTGGGGCTGCTGCGTCAGTTGTCGTACGGCATCATAAAACCGGGGCCAGTCGCGGCCCTCACGTTCGAACAAGGCCTCGAATGCGGGCACCAGTTCGTCGTAGGCGGCCTGGGCCGCAAAGCTGGCGTTGTTGGCCTGGGCCACCCAGCGGTCGTAGCCTGCCACCTGGGCGGTGGTGGCCTGGGGTGCACCACCGCCAGTTGGGCTGAGCCAGCGCTCGCGCAGCGCCGCGTAATCTGCGCGGAAACGCTGCATTGCTTCAGTTTTGATAGCTAAAAGAGCTTGCTCATCGCGCGCAGCGGCCTCTTTTTGCTCATAAATGGCGGCCAGTTGAGCTCGTGTGGCACGGGTCAGGGCGCGGAAGGCGCCGCGCCGCGCCTCGTTGGTGGCATAGGCCTCGTGCGCGGCGGGGGGGGACTGCGTGGCCAGCCACTGCGCCACGCCGATGCGCTCCACCGCCGTGGCGAAGGATTCGTTGAACAAGGTGTCGTTTTGGGCATAGACCACCTGGTGCGCCAGCTCGTGGAATAGCAGGCGCACAAAGTCGCCCTCGGGCCAGGCGATGAAGGTGGACAGCAGCGGGTCGCCGCCCGCCCAGTTCATGTAGCCCAGTGTGGAGTACGCGGGCACGCCGTACACCTCCACCTCCAGGCCCTGCGCGGCCAGCTCGGCGGCCTCGGCCTGCGCTGCGGCCTCGGTGAAGTAGCCCCGGTAGCCGATGCAGCCCGTGACCGGAAAGCACCAGGTGTGCAGCGTCAGCGAAAAGGGTGGTGCGGCGACCACGTTCCACACGGCGGCGGGGCGTTTGAGGTCGGCATAGCGGCGGTAGCTGGCGTTGTCGGGAAGGCCGAGTTCCGCCACTGCAAAGGCCCGCGCACGTTGCGCCAGCTGCAGCCGCTCGCGCAGGGCGGGCGAGATGTCCTTGCGCGCCACCCAGTCGTCAATGGGTTCTGCCGCATGCAGGATCTGCATGTGCCCCCGCAGCGACTGCCAGTAGTAGCCCCACGCGTTGGAAGGGCCGGTGGTGCTGGCGCAGCCGGTCAGCACCAGGCACAACATCAGGCTGAAAGTGGTCTGCAGTCGGGAAAGTGGCTGGCGCATGCAGCGCAGTTTATGGGCAGATCGGGCCCTTTGTGCTCGCCCTGTCAGCAGCTTGGCTGTGGTGGTTTCTAGAATGCCGCGCATGACCCCTTCGACTGCTCAAGACCCTGCTCGCCCAACCGCACTGGCCGACGGCCTGTTCGCCGACGAATCCGGTTGCCCGCGTTGCACCTGGTGCCAGGCCACGCCGCTGTACCGCCACTACCACGACACCGAGTGGGGCTTTCCGGTGGCGGACGACCACCGGCTGTTCGAAAAGATCTGCCTGGAGGGTTTCCAGTCCGGCCTGAGCTGGCTCACCATCTTGAACAAGCGCGAGGGCTTTCGCGCCGCGTTTGCCAATTTCGACGCCGGGCAGGTCGCAGCCTTCGGCCCGGCCGAGGTTGAGCGCCTGGTGCAGGATGCGGCCATCGTGCGCCACCGGGGCAAGATCGAGTCCACCATCAACAACGCGCGCCGGGTGCTTGAGCTGCGGCGCGAGTTCGGCTCACTGGCGCACTACGCCTGGCGTTACGAGCCCGCCGCCACCGAGCGGCCCGAGCGCATCACGCGCGAAGTGGCGCGCACCCTGTCCACGTCACCTGCATCCATTGCCATGTCCAAGGACCTGAAAAAGCGGGGCTGGAGTTTTGTGGGGCCGACCACGGTGTACGCCTTCATGCAGGCCATGGGGCTGGTCAATGACCACCTGGAAGGTTGCCATTCGCGCCCCGCAGCGCTGGCGGCGCGTAAAGCGTTTGTGGTGCCGCGCGGCTGACCGATCAATCGATAGTTCGGTCAGGCCCGTGCCATGGGACGCAGCAGCCACAGCGCTGCCAATGCAGCCAGGCCCAATAGCGTGGTGAGCCATAGAGCGGAGGCGCCAACGCGGTCCAGCGCCATGCCGAACAGAACGGGTGCAAACGCCTGCGCCACACGGGCGGGCACCATCATCAGGCCCTGGCGCGCGCCGTAGCCCGCAGGGCCAAACAGCACCAACGGCAGCGTACCCTTGGCAATGGTCAGGATGCCGTTGCCCGCGCCATGCAGCAGGGTGAACACCGCCGCCGCAGGCCCGCCCAGCACCATCAGCAGGCCCGCACCCACAGGGTGTGCGGCGGCAGCCAACTGGGCCGAGAGCAGCGGGTGCAGGCGGCGCAGCAAGCCAAACTCCAGCAGGCGCGCCGCCACCTGGGCCGGGCCTACCAGCGCGGCCATTGCCACTGCCGCTTGAAGCGATGTGCCGCTGGCCTGCAACAGGCGAGGCAGGTGGGCCGCCATGGCGGTGCTGGTGAACCAGGTGACGGCAAACACAAACGACAGCAGCACGGTGGTGCGCAGCGGGTGGGCGACAGCGGGCGGGGTGGATACGGCCGGTTCCGTAGTCTGAGCTGCGGGTACATTCGCCGACGGTTGCGGTGCCTTGTCGGCGGCGTTGGCGCGGGGCAGCCAGCCGTTGAGCGGCACGCCCACCAGCAAGTGCAATGCGGCCCAGCCCGCGCACGCGCCGCGCCAGCCCCACTGCGTCTCCATCCAGGCCGACAGCGGCCAGCCCACCGTGCTGGCAAACCCCGCAATCAGCGTGATGCCGGTGATGGCGCCGCGCGCGCCCTGGCCGTACAGCCGCACCAGCGTGGCAAACGCAGCCTCGTACAGGCCCGACCCCATGGCTACACCCATCAGCACCCAGGCGGCAAACAGGCCCACCGGGCCTTGCGCCAGCGCCATGCCGGCCAGGCTGGCGGCAAACAGCAGGTTGGTGCCCACCAACACCGGGCGGCCGCCGTGGCGGTCGATGGCCCGGCCCGCGAAGGGCCCGAGCAGCGCCGACACGATGAGCGCCACCGAAAACGCCGCGAACACGGTGGGCGTGGCAACGCCCAGATCGCGCGCCATGGGCGCGGCCAGCATGGCAGGCAGGTAATAGGACGAGGCCCAGGCCAGCGTCTGGGCCGTGCCCAGGCGCGCCACGGTCCAGCGTTGCGAGGCGGCGCTCATGCCGCGCGGTGCGCTACCGCATGGGTGTGTGCGGTTGCATCAGACACGCTGGCCCTGCGGGTGGATGACGACTTCGCCATCCTCCTTGGTGAAGGCACCTTGCTGCGGCGCGGGCAGGATGTCCAGCACTTTCTCGGACGGGCGGCACAGCCGCGTGCCCAGGGGCGTGACCACGATGGGGCGATTGATGAGGATGGGGTGCTGCAGCATGGCGTCGATGAGCTGGGCGTCGGTGACGCCCGGCGCGTCCAAGTGCAGCTCGGTGAAGATCGCTTCCTTGGTGCGCACGGCGTTGATCACTGGCTCGCCGGTCGCTGCAATCAGCGCCACCAGCGCGGCGCGGTCGGGCGGGGTTTTCAGGTATTCAATGACGTCGGGCTCCACGCCGCTGTTGCGGATCATGGCGAGGGTGTTGCGGGACGTGCCGCACTTGGGGTTGTGATAGATCGTGATGGTGGTCATGGCGTGCTGGAAAGGATGGGAGCGATGGGTGAACGTTTGCCACTGCGCCGGGGCCAGCCCGGCAAATTTTCCAGCGCGTTCAGCAGCCGCTGGCCTGCATCGCCCAGCGCGCCGTCGTTGTGCACCTCCAGGCTGGCGGCTCCCGGGGGTGGGGTGTAGGCCAGCGCGCGCTGCACCCGGGCCTCCACCTCTTCGCGCGTCTCGCGGCCACGCGACAGCAGGCGCTCGCGCAGCACCTGCGGGCTGGCGGTGATGTGTACGGCCACCAGGTCCGGGAACCGCGCCAGGGCCTCGGGCAGGTAGGCACGCGAGCCATTGAGCAGCACCCAGTGGCCCTGCGCCAGCGGCGCCAGTTGCGCATGTCTTACGCCGTAGCCCAGGCCATTGGCCTGCCAGTGCAGGGCAAAGGCGTGCTCATTGCAAAGCGCAGCAAATGCTTGGGGCGAAACGCCCTCATGCGCTTCCCCACCGGATGTGGCGGCACGGCTGATGGTGCGCTGCGCCCAGTGCACGGGGCAGGGCTGTGGCAGGTGCGCGCGCAGCCAGTCCAGCAGGCTGTCCTTACCCGCACCCGAGGGGCCCATGCAGTAGACCAGCCGACCGGTGGTCATGCGCCCATCTCCAGGTGGTCCAGCAGCACAAAGTCCGCGCCGGGCGTGGGCTCTGCGAACAAGGCGAGACTGTTGAACTTCAGGATGGGCAGGTCCGAGAAAAATTCCTGCGCAGCCTCGAACACCAGCGACTGCGTGGGTGCGTCCACCTGCGCCAGGCTGCCGGTGAGCGACATGTGAAAGCGAAACTCGTCCAGCACAAACGGGTAGCCCCATTGCTGCAGCAGCGCGTCCTGCCGGGCGGTGAGCCCCGCTGCACGGCGCCGGGCCAGGTCGGCGTCGGACAGGGGCGCGGCCAGGGGCTGCAGTGCCGTCACGCAGGTGGCGGCGGTCTCCTGGATCTGTGCATTGGCGGGGTGCAGCGCCGGGGGCACCAGCGCCAGAAAGTCGTCGATGCGCTGCACCTGCAGCGGCGGCAGCACAAAGGGTTGCAGCCCGCGCGCCACCTCCTGCACGGCCTGGTGCAGCGTGATCCAGTCGGTGCCGGGCGCCAGCGCAAACGGCGCCTTGAGCGTGGCGTGCCAGCCGTAGCGGCGGGGCGCTGCGGTCAGGCGGTGCAGTGCGTCTGGTGCCACACCGTCAATGGCGAGCTGCTGCAGCGGCTGCAGCAACGCAGCGCAGCGCCCCAGCCAGTGGCTGCCGGCCAGCCAGCCCAGGCTGCCCGGGTTGGGGGCGAAGTACACGGCATAGCGGTGGTGGGTGGGTGGCATGTCAGGTGTGTTCATCGTGGTCAATGGTCAGTTTCACGCGGTCGCCCGCAAACCAGGCGCGGGCCCATTCGATGGGCGTGCCTTCCAGATCCACGTTCAGGCTCTCTACCTGCAGCACGGGGCGTGACGTGGGCTGGCGCAGCTGGGCGGCTACTTCGACGCTGGGTAGCTCGGCGGTGATGCGGCTTTCGCGGCGCGTGTAGTCGGCCACGCCATGGGCGGTGAAGCCTGCAGTGATGGAGCCGGTCTCGCGCACCACGGCCGCCAGGTTTTCGAAGCGGGGCAGGGGAAAGTAGCGCTCGCTGATGTGCAGGGGCTGGCCTTCGGCGTCGCCCCGCACGCGCAACGCCAGCAGCGGGCTGCGCGCGGGCACTTGCAGCGCCTTGGCCAGCGCAGCTGTGGCGCGCGTGGTCTGCGCCTGCAGGACCACCAGGCTGCCGCGCAGCCCCGCCTGTGCCAGGCCCTGCTGGTGGCGCGTGCGCTTGCCCAGCACCAGGTCCACCGCAAAGTCTTCCACATAGGTGCCGCTGCCCTGCGTGATACGCACCAGCCCTTGGCTGCACAGGCTGGCGAGCGAGCGGCGGATGGTGTGGCGGTTCACGCCGAACTGCTCGGCCAGCGCGTGTTCCGAGGGCAGGCGCTGGCCCGGCGGGTAGACGCCGCTGCCAATGGCCTCGGCCAGCTCGGCGGCAATGCGCGTCCAGAAACTGTCGCGCGCGGGGCGCAACGGTGAGGCGTGCGGGCCCTGAAAAGGGGCCGGGAGAGAAGTGGTGCTGGCTGTCATGAAACCTACATGCGCGCTCTTTAAGCTGGCGCCAGTTGTTCAATTTGTCTATACAACTTTCAGGGTACCACTTCCATGTTTCAAGCCTTTGACAACCCGGGGCCGGACCGCCCCCTGGGCCGCGCGCAGTGGATGGCGCTGCTGGCCCGGGCACCGCTGGGGCTGCTCGAATCTGCCTTGCATGAGCATGCCACGCGCCCCGCGCGCTGGCTGCGTGCGCCCGAGACAGGTCTGATGATGGTGCAGGGCCGCGCCGGGGGCACGGGCGAGCGCTTCAACCTGGGCGAGGTCACCGTTACCCGCTGCGCCTTGCGCGTGGCCGACGCATCTAACGCTGCCGAGGCCACTGTGGGCGTGGCCTACGTGCTGGGCCGCTCGCACCGCCAGGTGCAGCTGGCGGCCTTGGCCGATGCGCTGCTGCAAGACCCTGTTCAGCAACCAGCGCTGGACGCACAACTGCTCGACCCCATCCGTGCCCACCTGCGCAACACCCAGGCCGAGCGCCAGGCGCGGGCTGCCAGCACCAAGGTGGACTTCTTTACCGTGGCGCGCGAGAGCGGCACCGACAACGACGAGGACACCGAATGAGCGCGACCCCGATGACCCCAGTGACCCCGTTGGCATCCCTGGGTGCCGGATTCTCGAACGAAGCCTTCGGCAGCCTGGCGGTGTTCCGCGCGGTGCTGCAGGCGCTGTCGCACCCCGGTCGCACGGTGGCCGTGGAACACGACGCGCAGACTTCCGCCGTAGGGCATGCCGCATCCGCCGCCGTGCTGCTGGCGCTGCTAGACAGCGACTGCACGCTGTGGCTTTCGCCGCGCCTGGCCGCCAGCGATGCGGGTGCGTGGCTGCGCTTTCACACGGGCTGCACCTTGGTGAGCGAGGCCGCTCAGGCTCGCTTTGTGTGGGTGGCGCAAGGCGACGTGGTACCGCCCCTCGACAGTCTCGCGCTGGGGTCCGACATCTACCCCGACCAGTCCGTGACCTGCGTGGTCGATGTCTTGCGCGCCACCGCCACCACGACAGGTTCCGAAGGTGCTTGGCACTTGCGCGGCCCCGGCATCCAGGAGGTGGCGGCCTTGCAGGTAGAGGGCCTGCCCGACGACTTCGAGGCCCAGTGGGCAGCCAACCAGGCAATGTTTCCGCGCGGTGTGGACCTGTTGTTGGCCACTGCGGACCACATCGTGGGCCTGCCACGCACCACGCGGGCGACGCGCAGCGCCGCAGCCCTTCAGGAGGCCTGAGCATGTACGTAGCCGTCAAAGGCGGAGAAGCCGCCATTCTCAACAGCTACCAGTTGCTGGCCCGCCAGCGCCGGGGCGATGCCTCGCAGCCCGAACTCTCGGTGCCGCAGATCCGCCAGCAGCTCAAGCTGGCCGTGGATCGGGTCATGACCGAGGGCTCGGTGTACGACCCCGAGCTCGCGGCCCTGGCCATCAAGCAGGCAGCGGGCGACCTGGTGGAAGCCATCTTTTTGCTGCGCGCCTACCGCGCCACGCTGCCTCGCCTGGGCACCACCTGCCCGCTGGACACCCACCGCATGGCGCTGGACCGGCGCATCTCCGCCACCTTCAAGGACCTGCCCGGTGGACAGGTGCTGGGCCCCACCTACGACTACACGCAGCGCTTGCTGGACTTCAAGCTGCTGACCGAAGGCTCGATTGCGCCGCCTGCCGCTGGGGCCGCCGCTGTGCCAACCGGCACCACACCCCGTGTGGTGGATTTGCTCAACCACGAGGGGCTGATCGAAACCCGCCCCGTGCCCCCGGGCGACCCCGCGCCCACGGACCTGACCCGCGAGCCATTGCGCTTCCCCGCCAACCGTGCCACGCGGCTGCAAAACCTGGCGCGTGGCGATGAGGGCTTCCTGCTCGCCATGGCGTACTCCACACAGCGCGGCTACTCGCACTCGCACCCGTTTGTGGGTGAGGTGCGCCTGGGCACGGTGGCCGTGGAGATCGTGCCAGAAGAGCTGGGCTTTGCCATCGACATCGGCGACATCGAGATCACCGAGTGCGAGATGGTGAACCAGTTCGCGGGCAGCAAGAGCCAGCCGCCGCAGTTCACGCGCGGCTACGGCCTGGCGTTCGGCCACAGCGAGCGCAAGGCCATGGCCATGAGCCTGGTGGACCGCGCCCTGCGTGCCGACGAGCTGGGCGAGCCGGTGGAGTCCCCAGCGCAGATGCAGGAGTTTGTGCTGGGCCACAGCGACAGCCTGGAGGCCTCGGGCTTCGTACAGCACTTGAAGCTGCCGCACTACGTGGACTTTCAGTCAGAACTGGAGCTGGTGCGCAAGATGCGCGCCGCTGCCGCCCAACCCACGACCCCCGCCGAGGAGGATGCCGCATGAACGCGCCCATGGAACCTGCCGTGATGGGCCTGCCTGCCGACGCCGCGCCGGTGGATGGCCACTTCAACTTTGCCTACCTGGACGAGCGCACCAAGCGCATGATCCGCCGCGCCATCCTCAAGGCGGTGGCGATCCCTGGCTACCAGGTACCCTTTGGCTCGCGCGAAATGCCACTGCCCTATGGCTGGGGCACGGGCGGCATCCAGGTCACCGCGTCCATCATCGGCCCAGAGGACTGCCTCAAGGTCATCGACCAGGGCTCGGACGACACAGTCAACGCCGTCAACATCCGCCGCTTCTTCGAACGCACCACGGCTGTGGCCACCACCACCCACACGCGCGAGGCCACGCTGATCCAGACGCGCCACCGCATCCCCGAAACACCGCTGGCCGAAGGCCAGGTCATCGTCTACCAGGTGCCGGTGCCCGAGCCCATGCAGCGCCTGGAGCCGCGCGAGACCGAAACGCGCACCCTGCACGGCCTGGCGGAGTACGGGCTCATGCACGTCAAGCTCTACGAAGACATTGCGCGCTACGGCCACATCGCCACCACCTACGACTACCCCGTGCTGGTCAATGGCCGCTATGTGATGGCACCGTCGCCCATCCCCAAGTTCGACAACCCCAAGATGCACATGAACCCCGCGCTGCAGCTGTTTGGCGCGGGCCGCGAAAAGCGCATCTACGCCGTGCCGCCCTACACGCCGGTGGAGAGCCTGGGTTTTGAGGACCACCCGTTCGAGGTGCAACGCTGGGACGCCGCCTGTGCTTTGTGCGGCGCCACCGACAGCTTTCTGGACGAGGTCATCACCGACGACCAGGGTGGGCGCATGCATGTGTGCTCCGACTCGGACTATTGTCAGGAGCGCCAGGCACAGCAGGCCGATGCAGCGCAGGTGGAAGGCGGCACGGCATGAGCGCCGTGCTGATTCGCGAAGCCCGGCAGGCTGACCTGGAGAGCGTGCTGGCGCTGTATGCCGCCATTGAAGAAAGCCCCGCCGACGTGCTGACGCTGGAAGAAGCCCAGGCCGTGTGGGCCCAGTTTGCGCGCTACCCCAGCTACCGCCTGTGGGTGGCCTGCGACCCCGCGCAGCATGGCGCGGTGGTGGGTACCTATGCGCTGCTCGTCATGCACAACCTGGCGCACCGGGGCGCGCCCTCGGCCATCGTCGAAGACGTGGTGGTGGCACAGCACCAGCAGGGCCGTGGCATTGGCCGCCAGATGATGGCCCATGCCATGCAGCAGGCGCGCGATGCGGGCTGCTACAAGCTCGTGCTCTCGTCCAACGCCCGCCGCAAGGGCGCGCATGCGTTTTATGAATCCCTGGGCTTTGCGCAGCATGGCCTGAGCTTTGTTGTCGAGAACCTCCCATGAACCACCCCGAACCTTCTGCGCCGCTGCTGAGCGTGCGCAACGTCAGCAAGCGCTATGGCGACCGCGTGGCGCTGCAAGGCGCATCCTTTGACCTGTGGCCCGGCGAGGTGCTGGCCGTGGTGGGCGAGTCGGGCTCCGGCAAGTCCACGCTGCTCAACGCCATCGCGGCGCGCAGCGCCCCGGATGAAGGCACCGTGCAGTTCCGCCAGCGCAGCGGCGAGCTGCAGGACATCTATGCCATGACCGAAGCGCAGCAGCGTCTGCTGGCCCGTACCGACTGGGGCTTTGTGCACCAGAACGCGGCGGATGGCCTGCGCATGGATGTATCGGCGGGCGCCAACGTGGGCGAGCGCCTGATGGGGCTGGGCGAGCGCCACTACGGCCGCCTGCGCGCCACGGCCATGGAATGGCTGCAGCGCGTGGAGATTGATGTCGCACGCATCGACGATGCACCGCGCACGTTTTCGGGCGGCATGCGCCAGCGCCTGCAGATTGCGCGCAACCTCGTCACGCAGCCCCGTTTGGTGTTCATGGACGAGCCCACCTCGGGCCTCGATGTGTCGGTGCAGGCGCGCCTATTGGACCTGCTGCGCCAGCTCACGCGGCAGATGCAACTGGCGGCCATTGTGGTGACGCACGACCTGGCCGTGGCGCGTCTGCTGGCGCACCGCATGGTGGTCATGCAGCGCGGCCGCGTGGTGGAGGCGGGCCTGACCGACCAGGTGCTCGACGACCCGCAACACCCCTACACCCAGCTCCTCGTTTCTTCGGTACTGCAGCCATGAACCAGCCTCCTTCCATTGCGCCCATCCTCCAGATGCAAGGGGTGGCCAAGCGTTTTACCCTGCACCACCAGAACGGAATCGAACTGCCCGTGCTCGCCCAGGTGGACCTGGCCGTGCAGCCGGGCGAGTGTGTAGTCCTTGATGGCTCCTCGGGCATGGGCAAGAGCACGCTGCTCAAGATGATCTACGCCAACTACCGCGCCAATGCGGGCCGCATCACCGTGCGCTCGGCCGATGGAACCATGGTGGATGTGACGCAGGCCACCCCGCGCGCGCTGGTGCAGCTGCGGCGCGACACCGTGGGCTATGTGAGCCAGTTCCTGCGGGTCATCCCGCGCGTGTCGGCCCTGGATGTGGTAGCCGAGCCGCTGGCCGAAGACGCGGGCGACGACCCTTCGGGCATCGAGGCTGCGCGCGAGGCAGCCCGCCAGTGGCTGACCCGCCTGCGCATCCCCGAGCGGCTGTGGCACCTGCCGCCCGCCACGTTCTCGGGCGGGGAGCAGCAGCGCATCAACATCGCCCGCAACATGATCAAGCCCAAGCCGCTGTTGCTGCTGGACGAGCCCACCGCATCGCTCGACGCGGCCAACACTGAGACCGTGATCACCATGATCCGCGAGGCCGTGGCGCGCGGCGCGGCCCTGGTGGGCATCTTTCACGACGCGCAGGTGGGTGCCGCCGTGGCTACGCGCCGCGTGAACGTGGGTGACTTTCGGGGGGCATCGGCATGACTGCGACCGTGTTCAAGAACGCCCGCATGGTGCTGCCGGGCGAAGTGGTGCAGGGCAGCCTGCAGGTGGAGGGCGGGCGCATCGCGTCGCTGGACAGCGGAGCCACTGCGGCACTACAAGGCATCGACCTGGGGGGCGACTACCTGCTGCCCGGGCTGGTCGAAATCCACACCGACAATTTCGAGCGCCACCTCATGCCGCGCCCCAAGGTGCAATGGGCCGAGATGCCTGCGCTGCTGGCGCACGACGCCGAGATTGCGGCGGCCGGCATCACCACGGTGCTCGATGCGCTGGGCGTGGGAGAGGCCGACGTGGACAGCCTGCGCGGCAGTGCCTGGAACCGTGTGCTCGACACCATCGACACCTGCACCGAACGCAACCTGCTGCGCGCCGATCACCACCTGCATGTGCGTTGCGAGCTGCCTGCGCCCAACACCATTGATCTGTTCGAGCCCTTCCACGGCCACCCGCGCCTGTCGCTGATCTCGCTGATGGACCACACCCCGGGCCAGCGCCAGTGGGAGAACATCGAGCAGGCGCGTACCTACTACACCGGCAAGAAGGGCTGGAGCGCCGAGAAGTTCGAGCGCCAAGTGGCGCACGCCGCCACGCTGCAGGCGCAGTACGCCGAGCCGCACCGCGCGTACTTCGTGGACTATTGCCGTACGCACCGTATCTCGCTGGCCAGCCACGACGACACCACGGTGGCGCACGTGGAGCAGGCCCATGCTGAAGGGGCTGCGATGTCGGAGTTCCCGACCACGCTGGCCGCAGCCCAGGCTGCGCACGAGCGCGGGCTGCTTACCGTGATGGGTGGGCCCAATGTGGTGCGCGGAGGCTCGCACTCGGGCAATGTGGCGGCGGTCGATCTGGCACGCCGGGGTCTGCTGGACATCCTCTCTTCAGACTACGTGCCCGGCAGCCTGCTGAGCGCGGTGATGCGGTTGGTGCAGGACGACATCCTGCCCCTGCCGCAGGCCGTGGCCACCGTCACCCGCAACCCCGCCAAGGCTGCGGGCATGGCGGACCGGGGTGCGCTCGCGCCTGGCCTGCGCGCCGACCTGGTGCAGGTGCACATGGCCGAGCTGCCCGATGGCGGCCGCCAGGCCGTGGTGCGTGGGGTGTGGCGCGAAGGCAGGCGCGTTTTGTAGTCGAGAGTGTGCTTCGACGCTGACATCCAAACTTCTCCCAACTGTCAAAGCACTGTCACGCCCACCAACCACACTCCGGTTGTCTAGACGACTTATTCCGTTTCCAAATCATCCGTGTCGTTGTTGCTTCGCCTTGCCGTGCTACAGCACTGTCTGCGGCTTTGCGCCTAGACACGAATGACTTGGAAACGGAATTAACCCCCAAAGGAGGCTGCCATGACTGCCGCACTGCACATCCACCAACTGAACAAGCATTTCGCCAACGGCAAACACGCCCTGCGCGACATCAACCTCACCGTGCAGCGCGGCGAGATGGTGGCGCTGATTGGTGCCTCGGGATCGGGCAAGTCCACCCTGCTGCGCCATGTGGCGGGCCTGGTGGTGGCCGATGCGTCCAGCGATTCGCTGATCGAGGTGGATGGCCGCTGCGTACAGCAGGCGGGGCGTATTCACAGCGACATTCGCAAGGTGCGTTCGCAGGTGGGCTTTGTGTTTCAGCAGTTCAACCTGGTGGACCGCTTGCCCGTGCTGATGAACGTGCTGGTAGGTCTGCTGCACCGCACGCCCTGGTGGCGTGGCTGGCTGCGCATGTTCAAGCCGCAGGAGCGTGCGCTGGCGCTCGAAGCGCTGCACCGCGTGGGCATTGCCGAGTGCCATGCGCAGCGCGCGTCCACCCTGTCGGGCGGCCAGCAGCAGCGCGCGGCCATTGCCCGTACGCTGGTGCAGGGCGCGAAGGTGGTGCTGGCCGACGAGCCCATCGCCTCGCTCGACCCCGAGTCCTCCCGCAAGGTCATGGACATCCTGGCCCGCATCAACCGCGAAGACCGTTGCACCGTCATCGTCTCGCTGCACCAGGTGGATGTGGCCATCAAATATTGCCCGCGCGTGGTGGCCTTGCACCATGGGCAGGTGGTCTACGACGGCCCCTCGGCCGCACTGACGCCCGCGTTGCTGCGGGGCCTGTATGGCGTACAGGCGGATGAAATCCTGTCGGATGCATCGGGGGCCCACCCTGCACCGGCGCATGCACCCATGCCTGCGCCGCAGTGGTCACCCGCCATGGTTCAGGCCGCCTGAGCAGCCTTTCGGTTCTCTTCATTTCCTTTCTCTGGAGCTTTCAACATGTTCAAAAAACTGTGTGCTGCCCTGACACTCGGGCTGGGATTGACCACGGGCGCGTTGGCCCAGGACATCAATTTCGGCATGATCTCGACCGAGGCCTCTCAGAACCTCAAGGCCGACTGGCAACCGCTGCTGGACGACATGGCCAAGCAGACGGGACTGAAGATCAACGCCTTCTTTGCGTCCGACTACGCGGGCCTGATCGAAGCCATGCGCTTCAACAAGATGCAGGTGGCCTGGCTGGGCAACAAGTCGGCCATGGAAGCCGTGGACCGCGCCAATGGCGAAGTCTTCGCGCAGATGGTCAATGCCGACGGTACCCAGGGCTACTACTCGCACCTCATCGTGCACAAAGACAGCCCCCTGGCCAGCCTCGACGACGTGCTCAAGAACGGCAAGTCGCTGAGCTTTGGCAATGGCTACCCCAACTCCACCTCGGGCTTCCTGGTGCCCGGCTACTACGCTTTTGCGCAGAACAAGATCGACGCGAAGACGCACTTCAAGATCACGCGCAGTGCCAACCACGAGACCAATGCGCTGGCCGTGGCCAACAAGCAGGTGGATGTGGCCACCAACAACAGCGAGAACCTGGAGAAGATCAAGGAACGCCAGCCCGAGAAGTTCAAGGACATCAAGATCGTCTGGACCTCGCCGCTGATCGCCCTGGACCCCCTGGTCATGCGCAAGGACCTGCCCGAGGCCACCAAGACCAAGATCCGCGACTTCTTCTACAACTACGCCAAGACCGATGCGCGCGAGAAGGAGATTGTGATGAAGATCTCCAAGCTGTCGGGCTTCAAGCCCTCGACCAACGCCCAGCTCACGCCCATTCGCCAGCTCGACCTGTTCGGCAAGCGCAACAAGATCGAGGCCGACGCGACGCTGGCCGATGCCGACAAGAAGACCCGCCTGGCCGAGATCGACCAGCAGCTGGCGTCCCTGAAGTAAGTCGGCAGCCAAGCAGCGCGTCCAGCCAGCCACCACCATGTCTTCTGCACTGACCCCATCGCTCGCAAACCTGGCGAGCACTGCAGCGCCCAAGCGCAGCCTCGCCTGGTATCTTTCCTGGGGCATCCTGCTCGTGGTGCTGGCCGCTTCGTGGAAGGGCGCCGACATGCGCCCGCTCGATCTCGTCCGCGACTCGGGCAACATGGCCCAGTACGCGGCCGAGTTCTTTCCGCCCAATTTCTCGCAGTGGCCGATCTACGTGCAGGAGATGCTGGTCACGCTGCAGATAGCCCTGTGGGGCACGGCGCTCGCGGTGGTCACGGCCATTCCGCTGGCGCTGCTGGCTTCGTCCAACATTGCGCCTTGGTGGGTAAACCAGCCGGTGCGCCGCGTGCTCGACGCATGTCGCGCCATCAACGAGATGGTGTTCGCCATGCTCTTCGTTGTGGCCGTAGGTCTGGGCCCTTTTGCCGGCGTGCTGGCACTGTGGATCCACACCACCGGCACGCTGGCCAAGCTGTTCTCCGAGGCGGTCGAGGCCATCGACCCTCAGCCCGTGGAGGGCATCCGCTCCACCGGCGCGAGTGCGCTGCACGAGATCATCTATGGCGTGATCCCGCAGGTGATGCCGCTGTGGATCTCGTACACGCTGTACCGCTTTGAGGCCAACGTGCGCTCGGCCTCGGTCGTGGGTATGGTCGGGGCAGGCGGCATTGGCGTGGTGCTGTGGGAAATCATTCGCGGCTTTCAATACGCCGAGACCTGCGCGGTGATGCTCATCATCGTGGTGACGGTGAGCGTGATTGACCTGGTCTCTGCGCGTATTCGCAAAGCCTTGGTCTGACAAGGAAAGACGATGGCATTGAGCCTGGAAGACATTGCCCACCTGCTAGCCACCAGGGGCGTGAATCAATATGGCCGCGAGGCGGTCAGCCAGCTGGAGCATGCCTTGCAGTGCGCGCAGTGGGCCGAAAAGTCGGGCGAGACCCCCTCGACGGTCGCAGCGGCTTTGCTGCACGACCTGGGCCATTTGCTGGCGCCCGGGGGCGACACGGCCGAGCAGGACGACCTGCACCAGTACATGGCCATCCCGTTCCTGCGGGGCCTGCTGCCCGACGCGGTGCTGGAGCCCATCCGCCTGCATGTGGATGCCAAACGCTACCTATGCACCATGGAGCCGGGGTATTGGGAAACGCTCTCGCCTGCATCGCAGCACAGCCTGGTTCTGCAGGGAGGGCCTTTCACGCCCAAAGAGGCGATGCAGTTTGCGGCCCAGCCCTTTGCGCAAGAGGCCATCCGCCTGCGCCGCTATGACGACCATGCCAAGGTGCCGGGCCTGGTCACGCCGCCGCTGGGCTACTACATGGCGCTGGTGCAGCGCCTGGCGCAGGTTCCGGCGGTTGGTGCCGCTGAGGCTGACCGTGCTCCGGTAGCCGCGTAAACAGCGGCGCGGCGGGGCCAGGGTGGCAGCCTCGCGTCAGCTGCCCTTGCCGCCATTGATCCACCCCAGGTCCAGCGGCCGGTCCTCGAACTCGGTGTTCAGGACCACGGTGCTCGTGGTGCGCGCCACGCCGGGAATCGCCTTGATCTGGTAGAGCACGTCCTCCAGCCCGCGCGCGTGCGTGGTGCGGATCTTGGCCAGGAAGTCGTGCTCGCCAGCCACGCTGTGCAACTCTTCCACCTGGGGGATAGCGCGCAGGCGCGGCGCAATGTCGCGGCAGTGCGCGCCGCCATCGTTGCGGATCGCCACAAACGCGGTGAAGTTCAGCCCGACGCGCTCCGGGTCCACGCTGATCGAGAAGCGGCGGATCACCCCCTTGTCCAGCAGCTTCTTCACGCGCTCGTGCACGGCGGCGGTGGACAGTCCCACCTCGGCGCCTACATCGGCGTACGAACGTCGGCCATCTGCGCCCAGTGCCGAAATAATTCTGGCGTCCATGTCATCTGTCTGAATATTTGCTTGCATAGCCGCTCAATTTTGGTAAAAATTCCGAAAACCTCGCGGTCTCCATAAATTATTCGGTCAGGTGAAGAATATGCTGGCAATTTTCAACGCGCAAGCCCAATCACAGCGCAGCTGGGCGGTGGCCCTGGCGCTGCTGCTGGTCTACATCGTCTGGGGCACCACCTATTTTGCGATTGGCATTGCGGTGCAAACCATGCCGCCCCTGCTCATGAACGCCATCCGCTTCCTGTGTGCGGGTGGTGTGATGCTGCTCATTGCACTGTGGCAAGGCCATGCATTGCCGACGTGGGTGCAATGGCGCAACTCGGCGGTGGTGGGGGGCTGCATGGTGTTCCTGGCCATGAACCTGATGGGCTTTGCGCAAAAGCTGGGCATTGGCTCGGGTCTGATGGCCACGGTGGTCACCACCATGCCCATGTGGCTGGCCCTGTGGTCGCGCTGGGGCGGCGAGCGTGTGCCATTCACCAGCTGGATCGGACTGGCACTGGGCGTGGCAGGCGCGCTGCTGCTGGCGCTGGAGGGCGACTTTTCTGCCACCTGGCTCGGCGCGCTGCTGGCCTTTGGTGCACCGCTGTGCTGGAGCATCGGCTCGTATGCATCGCGCAAGCTGTCGCTGCCCGCGCCCGCCATGGCCTCGGCCGCGCAGTGGTTTGCGGGGGGCGCCATGGGGCTGGTGGTGGCGCTGTGGTTCGAGCCTTTGAGCGCCTTGGGCCAGGTCAGCGCCAAGTCGTGGGCGGCGTGGGTGTATCTGCTGGTGTTTGGCACCTTGGTCGCGCTCAACGCGTACCTGTGGCTGCTGCAGAACACCTCAGCGGCGCTGGCGGGGAGTTACTCGTTTGTGAACCCTGCGGTGGCCCTGCTGGTGGGGGTGGCCCTGGGTGGGGAACTGCTCACGGGGTGGGTGTATGCGGCATTGCCGTTGATTGCTGCGGCGCTGGCGTTCATCCTGTACGGCAAAACACTGCAGGGGTGGTGGGTGGCGCGGCGAACGGCGGGGCTGGGCGTGCGGGCCGGGTAGTTGGGGCCGCGTGCTCTGCCCCAACGAGGTTCTCGGAATATTTAATCAAAAATGATAGCGCTCAGCGCAAGGTGGTCAGGCGCAAGGCAGTGATTTCCTTCTGATTCTCGTTGCGCAGATACTGCTCACTCCGCATCCGGCACCACTGCCGTCGCCTCGATCTCCACCTTCGCCCGTTCTTCCATCAACCCCGCCACCTGCACGCAGGCCATGGCCGGGAAGTTCTTGCCCAGCACCTCGCGGTAGACCGCGCCCAGTTCCTTCAGGCGGCTGTTGTACTCGTTGCGGTCGGTCACGTACCAAGTCAGCCGCACCAGGTGTTCGGGGCCTGCGCCGCCAGCCTCCAGCACCGCGCGCACGTTCAGCAGCGTTTGCTTGGTCTGGGCGATGAAATCGTCGCTCTCGAACTGCTGCTGCGCGTTCCAGCCGATCTGGCCGCCGGTAAAGACCATCGTGCCGCGTGCGGCCACGCCGTTGGCGTAGCCCTTGGGGGTGACCCAGCCTTCGGGCTGCAAAAGGGTGTTTTTCATCGTCATGTCGTTGTTTTTGTAGGGGAGGGCGATGGCGAGGCGCCCGCACCCTGGCGCAGCTTGAAGCGCTGCAGCTTGCCGGTTTCGGTGCGGGGCAGTGCCGCTACAAACTCCACTACGCGTGGGTATTTGAACGGGGCGATGGTGGCCTTCACATGGTCCTGCAGGGTCTTGACCATGGCGGCGTCGCCGGTGTGGCCGGGCTTCAAGACGCAGATGGCCTTGACCACCATGCCGCGCTCTTCGTCGGGCACGCCGATCACGCCGCACTCGGCCACGGCGGGGTGGCGCAGCAGGGCGTCTTCCACCTCGGGGCCGCCCACGTTGTAGCCGGCGGTGATGATCATGTCGTCATCGCGCGCCTGGTAGAAGAAGTAGCCGTCCGCGTCCTGCGTGAACGCGTCGCCGGGGTAGTTCCAGCCGCCCTTCACGTACGTGGCCTGGCGCGGGTCGTCGAGGTACTTGCAGCCCGTGGGGCCGATCACGGCCAGTTTGCCCACGGTGCCGCGCGGCACCTCGTGGCCGTCGTCGTCCACCACCTTGGCGGTGTAGCCGGGCACGACCTTGCCCACCGCCCCCGCGCGGCTCTCGCCGCCCGCTGACGAGATGAAGATGTGAAACATCTCGGTGGCGCCGATGCCGTCCGTCATGTCCAGGCCGGTGGCGTCCCGCCAGAGCTGGCGCGTGGCGTCGGGCAGGCCTTCGCCCGCACTCACGCTGGTGCGCAGCTGCGGCAGGCCGATCTGCTTGGCGAACGGCGCCATCTGCCGGTAGAACGTGGGTGCGGTGTAGCAGATGGTCACGCCCGCTTCGCGCATCAGGCGCACCATGGTTTCGGGCGTGTAGGGCTGATCGGGGAAGTACACGCTGGCGCCCGCCCACATCGGGAACACGAGCAAACCCCCAAGGCCAAAGGTGAACGCCAGCGGCGGCGAGCCCGCCACGATGTCGTCGGGCGTGGCGCGCAGCACATGGCGCGGCCAGGCCTCGCAAGCGGCCAGCACGTCGCGGTGGGTGTGCACCGCCGCCTTGGGGGCGCCCGTAGTACCCGACGTGAAGGCCATCAGCGCGATGTCGTCCGCCGACGTGGGGCTGGGCGGCGTGGTGCCGGGCTTGGCCTGCGCGCGCTGGAGCAGGTCGGCCGCATCCGGCGCGGTGTGGAAGGGCACGATGGTGGCCAGCACCGGGTGCCGGGTCTGCGCCGTCTGCAGCTCCGCCAGCAGGCGGCCGTCGCACAGCGCCAGCTTGGGCTGGGCGCGGTCGATGATGCTGCCCAGCTCCACCGCGCGCAGCAGCGGCATGGTGGCGACCGCCACCAGCCCGGCGTAGACCGTGCCCAGCCAGGCCAGCGCCATCTCCACCGTGTTGCCGCCGCGCAGCAGCACGCGGTTGCCGGGCACGAGACCGTGGTCCTGCGTCAGCACCTCGGCAATGCGCGCGGCCTCGGTGCGCGCGTCGCGGTAGGTATACGTGCGGTGCGGGCCGCGCAATAGGGGACGGTCGCTGTGGCCCGCGCGCTCGGCCTGATCGAAGAGGGCCTGCACCAGGTTCGCCTGGTTGGCGATCTGCAGCTCGGGCAGGTCGTAGCGCAGGGTGGGCCAGGCCTCGGGCGGCGGCAGGCGGTCGTGCACAAAGTGGTCGGGCTGTGCGGAGGGTTTGGAAGAGGCTTTCATGGCATCACTCCTGCAGAACGGCCTTGCCGATGATGAGCTGCTGCACCTCGGTCGCGCCTTCGTAAATGCGCAGCGAGCGGATGTCGCGGTACAGCGACTCGACCTTGCTGCCCACCTCCACGCCGCGCCCGCCGTGCAGCTGCAGCGCCATGTCGATCACGCGCTGGGCGTTTTCGGTCGCAGTCATCTTGGCCATCGCCGCCTCGGCCGTGACGCGCGCCTGGCCGGTGTCGCGCAGCCAGGCCGCGCGGTAGGTCAGCAGCGCGGCGCTGTCCACCAGTGCTGCCATCTCGCCGATCTTGGCCTGCGTGAGCTGGAAGTCTGCGAGCGTCTGCCCAAACATGCGGCGCTGGCGGGCGTGGTGCACCGCCTCGGCCAGCGCGCGGCGCGCCATGCCCAGGGCGGCGGCGGCGACCGACGCGCGGAAGATGTCCAGCGTGCGCATGGCCAGCTTGAAGCCGCCGTTCTCCTCGCCCAGCAGTGCCGTGGCGGGCACGGTGCAGTTGCTGAAATGCAGCGTGGCCAGAGGATGGGGCGCCATCACGTGGATGTGGTGCGAGGTGTCCAGCCCTGATGTGTTCGCATCGACGATGAAGGCGCTGATGCCGCGTGTGCCGCCGCTGGGGTCGGTCTTGGCGAACACGCAGTAGAAGTCGGCAATGCCACCGTTGCTGATCCAGGTCTTGGTACCTGTCAGGGAATATGAGCCTTTTTGGCCGCTACCGCCTGATGGATAAGCGCTACTAGCTATTGTTTGCATAGCGCCCACATCCGAACCCGCCTCAGGCTCGCTCAGCGCAAACGCCGCAATCAGCTCGCCGCGCGCCACGCCCTGCAGGTAGTGCGCCTGCTGCGCGGGGCTGCCCGCCAGTGTGATCGCACCGCTGCCCAGGCCCTGCATCGCAAACGCAAAGTCCGCCAGCGGCGAGTGGTAGGCCAGCGTCTCGCGCAGCAGCACCAGCGCGCGCGAGTCGAGCGCGGGCAGCGCACCGCCGTGGGCTGCAGGCACGCAGTAGCGCAGCCAGCCGCCCGCGCCCAGGCGTTTCACCCAGTCGCGGCAAGCGGCGCGGTCGTCGGTTTCATCGACTTCTTGCACGGCCGCCCAGGGCACCAGGCCCTCGGCCAGCGCGCGGTGGGCGTCGTCAAAAAAGGGCAGGGCGAGGTGCGCCGTGGAAGGTGGGCAAGGGGCGGGGGGCGTGGCGACGTGCATGTTCTTAGTCCCCCTGGAACACCGGTTTCTGCTTGGCTGCAAACGCCTCGTAGGCGCGCCGGAAGTCTTCGGTCTGCATGCAGATGGCCTGGGCCTGGGCCTCGGCCTCGATGGCCTGCTCGATGGTCATGCTCCACTCCTGGCTGAGCATGGTCTTGGTCATGCCATGGGCGAAGGTGGGGCCATCGGCCAGTGCACGCGCCGTGGCCTGCACGTTGGCCAGCAGGTCGGCGCTTTCATACAGGTCGTTGAAGAAGCCCCAGGCCAGGCCTTCGTGCGCGGTCATGGCGCGGCCGGTGAACAGCAGCTCGCTGGCGCGGCCCTGGCCGATCATGCGGGGCAGCAGCGCGCAGGCGCCCATGTCGGCCCCGGCCAGGCCCACGCGGGTGAACAAGAAGGCGGTCTTGGTGGCCTCGGTGCCGTAGCGCATGTCGCAGGCCAGCGCCATCATCGCGCCCGCACCGGCGCAGATGCCGTCGATGGCGCCCAGCACGGGCTGCGGGCATGCGCGCATGGCTTTCACCAAGTCACCCGTCATGCGCGTGAACTCCAGTAGCTCGGGCATGGTCATGGTGGTCAGCGGGCCGATGATCTCGTGTACATCGCCACCCGAGCAGAAGTTGCCGCCCGCGCCGGTGACGACGATGGCCTTCACGTCGGTGGCGAACCGCAGCGCGTAGAAGAAGTCGCGCAGCTCGGCATAGCTCTGGAAGGTCAGCGGGTTCTTGCGGTCCGGCCGGTTGAGCGCGACGGTGCCCACGCCATCGGCAAAGCTCCAGGCAAAGTGCTCAGCGACGTAGCTGGCCTGCGGGTTGAACTGTTCGCGCATGGGGTTGCTCGCCCCGATGTAGTGCTTCATTCGGTTGTCTCCAAAGAGTTGTTTTGTGTGTGTTCTTTGACCTTGCCCAGCAGGCGGTACAAGGTGGCGATGTCGCGCTCGCCCAGCGTGGCGAAGGCCTCGACGATCCACTGCTCGTGCTGGCGTGCCATGGTGTTGAACTGCTCGCGGCCTTGGGGCGTGAGGCGCACCAGGTACGCACGGCGGTCGCCTTCCACGTCCATGCGCTCCACCAGCCCTTCGGCCACCAACTGGTCGGTGATGCCGGTGATGTTGCCGCTCGTCACCATCATGCGGCGCGAGAGTTCTTTCATCTTCATGCCGTCGGGCGCGCGTTCGAGCTGCGCCATCAAATCGAAGCGCGGCAGCGTGGTGTCGAACTGCGCGCGCAGGTGGCTGCGCACCTGCTTTTCGATGAGCTGGGTGCAGGTGAGCAGGCGCAGCCACAGGCGCAGGGCCTCGGGGTGTTCGCTGGGGGCTGCGCCGTGCAGGCGGGCTTCGAGGTCCATGGTGCTTTACTCGATGGCTGCGGGTTTGCTGGATTCCTGCGCCGGGGCGGCCAGCGCGGCCATCTGCTTTTGCTTGGCGATCTCTCGCAGCATCTGGTCGCGGCCGCTGTGGTATTGCACAGGCCAGTCGGTGTGCGCTGCGGCCACTTGGCTCAATTGTGCGGAGGCGTGCAGCGTCCAGGCCGGATCGGCCAGATGGGGGCGGGCGATGGCGCACAGGTCCGCGCGCCCGGCCGCGACGATGCTGTTGGCGTGGTCGGCCTCGGTGATGGCACCCACGGCCATGGTGGCAATGCCCACTTCGTTGCGGATGCGGTCGGCAAACGGCGTCTGGTACATGCGGCCGTACACCGGGCGGGAGTTGCGCGTGGTCTGGCCGGACGACACATCGATCAGGTCCGCGCCCGCCGCCTTGAAAAGCCGTGCGATGGCAATCGCGTCGTCGGCCGTGTTGCCCTGGCCGTCTGGCAGCCAGTCGTGGGCCGAGATGCGCACGCTCAGCGGCTTGTCGGCGGGCCATACGGCGCGCAGCGCGGTGAACACTTCGAGCGGGTAGCGGCAGCGGTTGTCCAGGCTGCCGCCGTATTCGTCCGTGCGCTGGTTGGTGGCGGGGCTGATGAAGCTGGCCAGCAGGTAGCCGTGCGCGCAGTGCAGCTCCAGCCAGTCAAAGCCGCAGGCCACGGCGCGGCGGGCGCTGTCCACAAATGCGGCGGTCACGCGGTCCATATCGGCACGGTCCATGGCCGCAGGGGTCTGGTTCTGCGCGCCGTAGGCGATGGGGCTGGCAGCCAGCAGCGGCCAGTTACCCGTCTCCAGCGGTTCGTCCGTACCCTCCCAGCCGACGCGCGTGGAGCCCTTGGGCCCGCTGTGGCCCAGCTGCAGACCGACCTTGGCCGTGCTGCTGGCGTGCACGAAGTTGACGATGCGCGCGAAGGCGGCTTGCTGCGCATCGTTCCACAGGCCGGGGCAGGCGGGGGTGATGCGGCCCTCGGGCGTGGGGCTTGTCATCTCCACCATCACCAGGGCGGCGCCGCCCAGCGCGCGGGCGCCGAGGTGCACGAGGTGGAAGTCCTGTGGCACGCCTTCGACCGCGCTGTAGGTGGCCATGGGCGAGACGACGATGCGGTTCTTGAGCGTGAGGCCTTTCAGTGTGAAAGGCGTGAGCATGGGCGGTACGGCCGCCTTGCCGCCCGCCAGCCAGGCCTCATAGCCTTCGAGCCACGCCGCATCGCGAAGCCGCAGGTTCTCGTGGCTGATGCGCTGGCTGCGCGTGAGCAGCGAATACGCGAACTGCTCGATGGGCATGCCTGTATAGTGGCCCACGTTTTCGAACCACTCGGTGGAATTGCGTGCGGCGTTCTGGATCTTGAGCACCTCCACACTGCGGCGTGCCTCGTAGTGCTGCAGCACCTCGTCGATGGGCAGGCCGGTGGCGAATTCGTTGGCGAGATCGATGGCGTCTTCGAGCGCCAGCTTGGTGCCGCTGCCGATGGAGAAATGGGCCGTATGCGCGGCATCGCCCATCAGCACGATAGGCACCTGCTTGCCGCCAATCGCTTCGCGGTGCACCCAGGTGTTGCAGATCACACGCGGAAAGCGGATCCAGTTGGCCGAGCCGCGCAGGTGCGTGGCGTTGCTGATGAGCGCGTTGCCGTCCAGGTACTTGGCGAACAGCTTCTCGCAGAAGGCGATCGCCTCGGGCTGCTCCATCTGGTCCAGGCCGTGGGCTTTCCACACGGCCTCGGGCGTCTCGACGATGAAGGTGGAGGTGTCGGCGTCGAACTGGTAGGCGTGCGCCTGGAACCAGCCATGCTCGGTCTGTTCGAACGCGAAGGTGAAAGCGTCGAACTTCTTCTTGGTGCCCAGCCACACGAAGCGGCACTGGCGCAGGTCGATGTCGGGCTGGTAGGTGGCTGCGTAGCGGGTGCGGATGCGGCTGTTGAGACCGTCGCTGGCGATCACCAGTTCAGCACCGTACTGCGCGGCGAGCGCCTGGTCGTCGGCCACGTCGGTCTCGAACACCAGCTCCACGCCGACCGCCAGGCACCGGTCCTGCAGGATGTTGAGCAGCCGCTTGCGCCCGATGCCGCAAAAGCCGTGGCCGGTGGAGCGCACGCTGCGCCCCTTGAAGAACACTTCGATGTCGTCCCAGTGGTTGAACGCATCGCCGATGAGCGCTGCCGTGGGCGCGTCCGCGGCCTGCAGGTTGGCCAGCGTCTGGTCGGACAGCACCACGCCCCAGCCGAAGGTGTCGAATGGCCGGTTGCGTTCGACCACCGTGACGCGGTGCGCGGGGTTCTGCTGCTTCATCAGCAGGGCGAAATAGAGACCGGCGGGCCCGCCGCCAATGCAGAGGATGTTCATGTAAAAATAGTTTAGACCTAAACAAAATACTGTCAATGGGGGGTTCCCGTGCGGGGCTTTGGGCGCCATCCCCGGCCCGCCCGGCGCACAATCTGCCCATGGGGCGTGCCGTCGCGTGCCCTGCTGTGTTGACCTGACCCGAGAAGGCTTTTCAATCCCATGCTTTACAAATTCAAGTCCCGTGCCGCCGCCGATCTGATCATGCTGGAGCCCCAGGGGCGGCAGATCGTGACCATCATGGGCAAGACCCCAGGGGCGAGCGGCATCGTGACGGCGGCGCAGATCCCAGGTGCCATTGCCGCGCTGGAAGCTGCGGTGGCCGCCGAAGAAGCCCGACCACCGGTGAACGACGCAGACGATGAGGCAACAGAGCAGGAGCGCGCCGAGGCCGTGCGCCTGCGCCAGCGCGTGGCGCCCCTCATCGAGATGCTGCGCCGCAGCGCCGCCGAGCAGGTGGACGTGGTCTGGGGCGTGTAGCCGTGGCCTCGGTCTTGCCACCGCTTGCCGTGGTGCAGGCGCAGCTGGAGGCCTACAACGCCAAGGACATCGACGCGCTGCTGGCCACCTATGCCCCCGATGCCGAGCAGTATGTGCTGCACGGAGAGCGCCTGGCCCAGGGCCACGCGCAGATGCGCGAGCGGTTTCTGACCCGGTTTGCCGAGCCCGGCCTGCATGCGCGCCTGCTGTCGCGCACCGTGGTGGGCGCCATGGTGGTGGATTGCGAGCTGATCACCCGCAACTTCCCCGAGGGCCTGGGCACGCTGGAAATGTTGTGTGTCTATGAGGTGGTGGATGGGCACATCCAGCGGGCGTCGTTTGCCACGGGTGCAAAGCGCCTGGGGCCGCCATCACCTGCAGACTGAGGGGGATGGGGCTGCGGCCCCGCCAGCGCTTGGGCGCTGGCCAAAACAGGCAGCGGGCCTCAGTCCACCTTGGCGCCCGAGGTTTTCACCACCTGCGCCCATTTCCTGTGTTCGTTGTCGATGTGCTTGGCAAAGTCAGCCGGGGTGTTGCCGCCGGGGATAGCGCCCTGGGCCAGCAGCCGCTCCTTCATCGCTGGTGTGGCCAGGGACTTGGCAACCTCTTGCTGGATGCGGTTCACGATGTCAGAGGGCGTGCCTGCCGGGGCCAGCAGGCCGAACCAGGAGCTGGCCTCGTAGCCCTTGAGTGTGGGCCCGCCCGCTTGCTCGACCGTGGGCACATCTGGCAAGGCACCTGAGCGCTCGGCGCTGGTCACGGCCAGCGCAACCAGCTTGCCCGCCTTGATCTGTGCCATGGACGAGGGCAGGTTGTCGAACATCACGTCCGCATTGCCCGCCACCATGTCCATCAGGGCCGGGCCCGAGCCCCGGTAGGGAAGGTGCAGCATGAAGGTGCCCGTCATGCTCTTGAACAGCTCGCCCGCCAGGTGGATCGACGTGCCGTTGCCGCTCGACGCCATGTTCATCTTGCCGGGGCTGGCCTTGGCCACGCGGATGAAGTCCTGCACGTTGTGAATGCCCTGGGCCTTGGCCTTGTCGGTGTTCATCACCATCACGTTGGGCACGGCGGCCACCAGGGTGATGGGCACAAAGTCCTTGATGGGGTCGTAGGGCAGCTTGGCGTACAGCGCGCGGTTGATGCCGTGGGTGCCCACGGTGCCCATGAGCAGCGTGTAGCCGTCGCCGGGCGACTTGGCCACCATCTCGGCGCCCACGTTGCCACCGGCGCCTGCGCGGTTGTCCACGATGAACTGCTGGCCAAACGCTTTGGACAGCTCAGGCGCCATAGCGCGCGCGAGGATGTCGGTGGTGCCACCGGGCGCAAACGGCACGACGATGCGCACGGGCTTGGTGGGCCAGCCTGCGCCCGCTGGCGCTGCCGCCTGGGCATGGGCCGTGCCCGGGGCCAACAATGCACCGGCTGCGGCCACGGCCAGTGCGCCCAGCGCACTCAGGGTGAAGGCCAGTGCCATGGCCTTGCGGCGGCTGCGTGCCTGGGCGCGGGCCTGGATCTGCGCGCTGGAGCGCGCGGGGATGCGGAAGTCATGCGGTTGTGCCATGGAAGCCATTCCTCGTTGAAACCAATAGAAGCTTGCGCCGCCGCCTGGGCTTGTTCGGCGCGTCTGCCCTCTGTTCTACGCGGGTGTGTGCGGCCCGGGCAGATGGGATTACCCGAAGGTGGCACGGTTCTCCCGACGTGCCGCTGTGTGCGGGGCCGTCGAGTTGCCGCCAGGGGATCCGGAAAAGCAAAAAAGCCACCGGGCCGGGCGGCGCGGTGGCTTGGTGGTGGGGTGATGCAATGCCGCACCGCCCTTCCTGGCAGCGATGCTGCCGGATCAGTCGGCGTAGGTGCCTGCGGCCTTGATAACGGCACCCCATTTGTCGATTTCGGCGGCCACAAACTTCTTGTGCTCGGCGCCGTCCACGCGCTTGTCGGTCACCACCACGGCGCCCAGGGCTTCCTGCTTCTTGATGAACTCGGGGTCCTTCAGCGCAGTCTTGAGGGCTTCATTGATCTTCTTGGTGACATCGGCAGGCGTGCCCTTGGGCGCGTACAGGCCGTGCCAGATGCTCACGTTGAAGTCCTTCAGGCCCGACTCTGCCAGCGTGGGCAGGTCCTTCAGGGCGGGCGTGGTCAGGCGCTTGGACGTGGTCACGGCGTAGGCCTTGACCTTCTTGCCTTCAATCTGCGAGGTGGTGTTGGTGGTCTGGTCGCACAGCAGGTCGATCTGGCCGCCGATCAGGTCGGTGATGGCGGGGGCGGTGCCCTTGTAAGGCACGGCGGTCATGTCCACCTGCATGGCGCTCTGGAACATCAGGCCGCACAGGTGCGACGCGGCGCCCAAGCCAGCGTTGCCCAGGTTGATCTTGCCCTTGTTCTGCTGGATCCAGGCCGTCAGCTCCTTGAAGTTGTTGGCGGGCATGCTGGGGCGCGCGATCAGCGTCATGGGCACTTCGTTGACCATGCCCAGGTATTCAAAGTCGTTGGGCACGCTGAACGACAGCTTGCGGTACAGCGCGGGCATGGTGGACATGCCGATGTGGTTGAGCAGCAGCGTGTAGCCGTCGGGGGTGGCGCGGGCCACGCGGGCGGCGCCGATGGAGCTGCCTGCACCGGCGGTGTTGTCTACCACCACAGTGGCGCCCAGGGGCTTGCGCAGGGCTTCGGCCAGGTCACGGGCCACGCGGTCGGTGGGGCCGCCAGCGGCGAAGGGCACCACGATGGTGACGGTCTTGTCCTTGGCGGGGAACTCTTGGGCACCGGCGCCAAAGGCGGCAGCTGCGGCGGCAGCGATCAGTGCGAGTTTCAGCATCTTTTTCATGGTCTCTCCTGTAAATGACGGGCCATGATAGCGAGGGGTATTTACGGAAACATTGCGGATAGTACGTAGCACACTGGCGACATGGTTTTTAAGCGCAATGGGCCTGTTGCGCCTACCTGTATTGCCTTGTTTGCTATCAATAACGTAGCGATTGTTAGGGTAAACACTGCGGTTCCCCGGTGCGCCAAATGGGCATGTCTTGCGCTGGCGCAAGCCCGCCTTCCCCGGCGCGTAAACCCACAGCGGGCCCTTGAAACCGGCGCCCACCAACACCAGAGCCACCGTGGAACTGGCCTGGCCAGGCCACAGGCGACTCAGGGGGTTACCGATAGCTCCGTGCGTCCTCAATCACTTTGCCGTCGTTGGGCAGCGTGCCCGGCGCCACCATCTGCACATCGCCACGCAGCTTGGTCACTTCGCGGATGGCGTCGCCGAGCTGGTGGGCCAGGCCTTCGGCGGTCTCGGTGGTCTCGACCTGCAGCACCATCTGGTCGTTGGCCATCTCGCCGCTGACCACCAGCCGGGCGCGCAGCACCTGCGGAAAGCGCCTGGCAATGGTGGCGATCTGCCCGGGGTGCACAAACATGCCGCGCACCTTGGTGGTCTGGTCGGCCCGTCCCATCCAGCCCTTGATGCGGGTGTTGGTGCGGCCCGTGGGGCAGGGGCCTGGCAGCACGGCCGACAGGTCGCCCGTGCCAAAGCGGATGAGCGGGTAGTCGGGGTTGAGCGTGGTCACCACCAGCTCGCCCACCTCGCCCTCGGGCACCGGGTCGCCGGTGCCGGGTCGCACGATCTCGACGATCACGCCTTCGTCCAGCACCAGGCCCTCGCGCGCTGAGGTTTCGTAGGCAATCAGGCCCAGGTCGGCCGTGGCGTAGCACTGGTAGCCCGCGATGCCGCGCTCTGCAAACCAGTCACGCAGGCTGGGCGGAAAGGCCTCGCCCGACACCAGGGCCTTGGTGACGGTGGGCAGGGGCACGCCCAGCTCAGCGGCCTTTTCGACAATGATTTTCAGAAAGCTGGGCGTGCCGATGTAGCCCGCCGGTTTCAGCTCGGACATAGCCTGCACCTGCTGCTCGGTCTGGCCCGTGCCGCCGGGGAACACGGTGCAGCCCAGCGCGTGGGCGCCGGTTTCCATCATTGAGCCTGCGGGCACAAAGTGGTAGCTGAAGCTGTTGTGGATCAGCTCGCCGCTGCGAAAGCCCGCCGCGTGGATGGCGCGCGCCATGCGCCAGTAGTCGGGCCGCGTGCCCTCGGGCTCGTAGATGGTGCCGGGGCTGGCAAACACGCGCGTCATGCCGGGGCCAAAGCCCAGCGCGCTGAAGCCGCCAAACACATTGGTGGCGCGGCCTGCCTGCTGGCGCTCCAGAAGTTCGTACTTGCGGGTGACGGGCAACTGCGCCAGCGCGGCGCGGCTGGTGACGGCCGATGCGTCCACCCCGGCCAGGATGCCGGCAAATGCGGGGGATGCCTTCTGGGCATGTGCCACCTGGGCGGGCAGCGCGGCCAGCAGGGCGGCCTCGCGCTCGGACGGATTGCGGGTTTCCAGGGCGTCGTAAAACGTGCTCATGCCATGGGTTCCTATGCGGTGGTTATGAATGAAATAAGCCCTTTGCGCCTGTCCATCAAACGCGAGTAGCTATCAAAATAGGAGTGATCTTGTATTTGTAGGTATCTGGGTAGCGCTATCGCCAAAACCGCCACAGCCCCGTCTCAGCGCACCCGTGGAACTGGCTCTGCCAGGCCACCGGGTGCGTCCCCCTGAGGGGGAAGGCGCGCCAGCGCCTCAGGGGGCACCTCAAGCCAACCAGCGCTTGCGCCGCTTGTAGCTCTTCACATCCTTGAAGCTCTTGCGCTCGCCGCCGCCCACGCCCAGGTAGAACTCCTTCACGTCCTCGTTGTTGGCCAGGTCGCTGGCGGCGCCGTCCATCACCACGCGGCCGCTTTCCATGATGTAGCCGTAGTCCGAATACTTCAGCGCCATGTTGGTGTTCTGCTCGGCCAGCAAGAAGGTGACCTTTTCCTTGGTGTTCAGGTCCTTCACGATGTTGAACACTTCTTCCACGATCTGTGGCGCCAGGCCCATGGAGGGTTCATCGAGCAGCACCATGCTCGGGTTGGCCATGAGCGCGCGGCCAATGGCGCACATCTGCTGCTCGCCGCCCGATGTGTAGGCGGCCTGCGAGGTGCGGCGCGTCTTGAGGCGTGGGAAGTAGTTGTAGACCTTCTCCAGATTGGCCGCGATCTCGGCCTTGCTGGTGCGGGTGTAGCTGCCCGTCATCAGGTTCTCTTCGATGGTCAGGTGGGCAAAGCAATGCCGCCCCTCCATCACCTGCACCACGCCGCGCTGCACCAGGTCGGCGGGCGAGAGATTCTCGATGCGTTCGCCGCGCAGCTCGATGCTGCCCTTGGTCACCTCGCCCCGCTCGCCCTGCAGCAGGTTGGAGATGGCGCGCAAGGTCGTCGTCTTGCCCGCCCCGTTGCCCCCCAGGATGGCCACGATGCTGCCCTCGCGCACCTGCAGCGAGACGCCCTTGAGCACCAGGATCACGTGGTTGTAGATGACTTCGATGCCGTTGACGTTGAGAACGATGTTGCTGTTGGAGTCCATGGTCTTCCTTCGCTGTGCCAATCGGAAGGGCTGCAGTACATCGCAATCCTTTCGATTGGCGGCTGCTACAAAGGCAGCCGCTAACTCACTGGCCCTGGAGACTGTCGCGGCCCAGACCAGTGCCACTGCGCAAGGGCCGCCCCGCCGCGCTGGTGGCGTCCCCCTTCCCGAATCGCGCAGCGATTCGAGAGAAGGGGGAAGGCGCGTCAGCGCCTCAGGGGGATGGTCCGAATCAAGACTGGCAATCCGCTGCGTCGCGGCGCGTCATCTTCTTGTCGGCCAGGTACTTGTCCGCACCGGCCTTGACCATGGGCTTCAGGATCTGCTCATCGGCCTGGTACCAGTCGGACGAGAAGTTCCACTTGCCGCCGTCCCAGGTGTGCACGCGCGCCCAGGTGGAGCCCATGTGGTCGGCGCAGCTGGTGGACAGCGGACGCATCACGCCGCCAAAGCCCAGCGCGTCCAGCTTCTTCTGGTCCAGGGCCAGGTTTTCCATGCCCCAGCGCACTTGTTCGCCGGTCATGACCTTGCCCTTGCCAAAACGCTCCTGTGCGCGGCGCACCGACTCGACGGCCAGCATCTGGATGATCACGCCGCGCGTGTACAGCACCGAGCCCACTTCGTCCTTGGGACCCGTGCCCTGGCCCTTGTCGTGCACGTTCTTCAGGATGTCCTGGATCACCTTGGGCTGCTGGCCCGAGGTGTTCAGTGCCAGCGCGTTGTAGCCCTTGGCGCCTTCGCCCACGTCGCGCACATCGGGTTCGGCACCGGCCCACCACACACCGTACATCTTGTCGCGGGGGTAGCCCGTGGCCTGGGCTTCCTTCAGCGCGGTGGAGTTCATCACGCCCCAGCCCCACAGCAGCACGTAGTCGGGGCGGCTTTGGCGTACTTGCAGCCAGGTGGCCTTTTGTTCCACGCCGGGCGCGGTCACGGGCAGCATCTGCAGCTCAAAGCCGTGCATCTTGGCGCGCTCCTGCAGCAGCGGGATGGGCTCCTTGCCGAACGGGCTGTCGTGGTACACCAGCGCGATCTTCTTGCCCTTGAGCTTGTCCAGGCCGCCATTGGCCTTGCCGATGTGCTGGATCAGGATGTCGGCACCGGTCCAGTAGCTGCCCATGAAGGGGAAGTTCCACTTGAACGCCTGGCCGTCCTGCGCCACCGACAGGCCATAGCCCAGCGTCATCAGCGGGATCTTGTCCACGGGGGCCTTCTCGGTCAGCGCAAAGGTGATGCCGGTGGCCTGGGGGTCGAACAGCGAGACACCGGGGCGGCTCTTCAGGCGTTCGTAGCATTCCACGCCCCGGTCGGTGGCGTAGCCCGTTTCGCATTCTTCAAAGGTCAGCTTCACACCATTGATGCCGCCGTCGCGGGCGTTGATCATCTTGATGTAGTCCTGCTTGCCGTTGGCCCATGGCACACCGTTGGGTGCGTACGGACCCGTGCGGTACGACAGCAGCGGGAAGAACTGCTCCTTGGCTTGTGCGAAGGCGTTCGTCGCGACGGACGAGGCACCGGCAGCAACCACCGCAGCGGCGATCACGATTTTCGAAAGCTTCATGGATGTCTCCTTTGAATGAATGTGTTGAAGCACGGGGAAAACAGGACGGATGGACAGTTAACGCGGCAATGCGACGGTGGCGAATCGGGAATTGCGAGTAAGGGGTTTCCTGCAGCGCCGCCCGGTCAATGGGGGAAGGGCCACAGGCGCAGCTTCTGCTTGGCGGTGGACCAGAGCTTGGCCAAGCCATGGGGCTCGACGATCAGGAACCACACGATCAGCGCGCCGAAGATCATCAGCTCGGCGTGCGACACGCCCGCCGTGGACACCTCGACGCCAAAGATCCCCATGAAGGCCGGCAGGAACTGGTTGAGCACGATGGGCAGCACCACGATGAAGGCCGCGCCGAAGAAGCCGCCCATGATCGAGCCCAGCCCGCCGATGATCACCATGAACAGCAGGCGGAACGAAATCTCCACCGAGAAGGCCGCAGGCTCCCACGCGCCCAGGTGCACAAAGGCCCACAGTGCACCGGCCATGCCCACGATGAAGGAGCTGACGGCAAACGCGCTGAGCTTGGCGTACATCGGGCGGATGCCGATCACGGCGGCGGCCACGTCCATGTCGCGGATGGCCATCCACTCGCGGCCAATGGCGCCGCGCACCAGGTTCTTGGCCAGCAGGGCCACGATGACCAGCAACGCCAGGCAGAACAGGTATTTGCTGGTGGCGCTTTCGATGGGCATGCCCAGCACCTGCAGGTTGTTGACCGACACCGAGCCCGAGTCGGAGTTGTTGGTGAACCACTTGATGCGCAGGAACATCCAGTCGCTGAAGAACTGCGCAGCCAGCGTGGCCACCGCCAGGTACAGCCCCTTGACGCGCAGGCTGGGCAGCCCGAACAGGATGCCGAAGAACGTGGCGCACAACCCGCCCAGGATCAAAGCCGGAATCAGCGGCATGCCCGGAAAGCGCACGAAGAAGTTGTAGGCCCCGTAGGCCCCCACGGCCATGAAGGCGCCCGAGCCCAGCGAGATCTGCCCGCAATAGCCCACCAGGATGTTCACCCCCAGTGCCGCCAACGCCATGATGACGAACGGAATCAGGATGGCGCGGAAGATGTAGTCGCTGGCCAGCATGGGCACGGCGATGAAGGCGATGGCCAGGATGATGCCGATGGCAAGGCGGTCCTGCGCAATCGGGAAGATCTGCTGGTCGGCGCGGTAGCTCGTCTTGAACTGGCCGTTTTCGCGGTAGAGCATGGAAGTCTCCTGTTGTTCTTATGGGTTACACGCGATCGATGATCTTCTCCCCGAACAAACCTTGCGGTCTGAACAAGAGAAAAACCAACGCCAGCACATACGCAAACCAGATCTCTATGCCCCCACCCACGAACGGGCCCAGGTACACCTCGGAGAGCTTTTCACCCACGCCGATGATCAGCCCGCCGATGATGGCGCCGGGCACCGAGGTGAGGCCGCCCAGAATCACCACGGGCAGGGCGCGCAGCGCCACGGTGGTCAGCGAGAACTGCACGCCCAGCTTGCTGCCCCAGATCATCCCGGCCACCAGGGCCACGACACCCGCCACGCACCACACGATCACCCAGATGCGGTTGAGCGGGATGCCGATGGATTGCGCTGCCTGGTGGTCGTCGGCCACGGCGCGCAGGGCGCGGCCGGTGGAGGTCTTCTGGAAGAACACCGACAACAGGGCCACCAGTGCGGCGGCGATGGCGGCGGCGATCACGTCTTCCTTGTTGATCAGGATGCCGCCCTGGAACATGGACTCCAGCGCGAAGATGGGCTCCTTGGGCATGCCCACGTCGATCTTGTAGATATCGCTGCCAAACAGCGTCTGGCCCAGGCCTTCCATGAAGTAGGTGATGCCCAGCGTGGCCATGAGCAGCGTGGCGCCCTCCTGGTTCACGAGGTGGCGCAGCACCAGTTTTTCAATCAGCCAGGCCACCACGAACATGATGGCGCCTGCAATCACAAAGGCCGCCAGGTTGGCCACGATGGGGCTGCTGATGCCCGTCCACTTGGGGATCCACTCGGCAAAGCGGGCCATCGCCAGCGCTGCGAACAGCACCATCGCGCCCTGCGCAAAGTTGAACACGCCCGAGGCCTTGTAGATCAGCACAAAGCCCAGTGCCACCAGTGAATACAGCATGCCGGCCATGAGGCCGCCGATCAGTGTTTCGAGAAAGAATGCCATGTTGTCGTCTCCTGATCAGTGCGAGGTGCCGAGGTAGGCACTGATCACGTCTTCGTTGCTGCGCACTTCGTCGGGGCTGCCGTCGCCGATCTTCTTGCCGTAGTCCAGCACCACCACGCGGTCGCTGATGTCCATCACCACGCCCATGTCATGCTCGATGAGCACGATGGTCGTGCCGAACTCGTCATTCACGTCCAGGATGAAGCGGCACATGTCCTGCTTCTCTTCCACGTTCATGCCAGCCATCGGCTCGTCGAGCAGCAGCACCTGCGGCTCCATGGCCAATGCGCGGCCCAGGTCCACCCGCTTTTGCAGGCCGTAGGGCAGCTGGCCCACGGGGGTCTTGCGGTAGGCCTGGATTTCGAGGAAGTCGATGATGTGCTCGACGTATTCGCGGTGGCGGATCTCCTCGCGCTCGGCCGGGCCGATGCGCAGCGCCTGCATCAGCAGGTTGCTTTTGATCTTGAGGTTGCGGCCGGTCATGATGTTGTCGATCACGCTCATGCCCTTGAACAGCGCCAGGTTCTGGAACGTGCGGGCCACTCCCATCTCGGCCACCTGGCGCGAGTTCATGTGGTCAAAGGTCTTGCCCCGGAAGGTGATGGAGCCTTCGGACGGCGTGTACACGCCGTTGATGCAGTTGAGCATGGAGCTCTTGCCTGCGCCGTTGGGGCCGATGATGGCGCGGATCTCGTGCTCTTTCACATTGAAAGAGATATCGGTGAGTGCCTTCACCCCGCCAAACCGGAGGCTGATGTTCTTGACGTCGAGGATGACGTCGCCGATCTTCTTGGTGGTCATGGTGGGGGGCTTCTCCAGCGGGTAGAGCGCGGGCTTCATGCGGCTGCCTTCACGGGCGCGTAGGTCTTGGTGTCCGACAGCTTCAGGGTGGCGCTCACGCTGCCCGTGCGGCCGTCTTCGAACTTCACCTGGGTTTCGATGTACTGCTCGGTGCGGCCCGCATACAGCGCGTCCACCAGCACGCCGTACTTGTCGGCGATGAAACCCCGGCGGACCTTGTTGGTGCGGGTGAGTTCGCCGTCGTCGGCGTCCAGTTCCTTGTGTAGCACCAGGAAGCGGCTGACCTGGCTGCCCGCGAGCATGGTGTCGGTGGCCAGGTCGGCGTTCACCTTCTCGATGCACTCGCGGATCAGCTCATACACCTCGGGCTTTTGCGCCAGGTCGGTGTAGCCCGCGTAGGGCAGGTTGCGGCGCTCGGCCCAGTTGCCCACAGCGTCGAAGTCGATGTTGACCATCACGCAGACCTTTTCGCGCTTGTCGCCCAGGGCCACGACTTCCTTGATGTGCGGGAAGAACTTGAGTTTGTTCTCCACGTACTTGGGCGCAAACATGGCGCCGTCGTTGGCGCCGCCCAGGATGCGGCCCACGTCCTTGACGCGGTCGATGATCTTGAGGTGGCCGTGCGCGTCCAGAAAGCCCGCATCACTGGTGTGGTACCAGCCATCGGCCGTCAGCACCTCGGCCGTGGCAGCCGGGTTCTTGTAATACTCTTTGAGCAGCCCGGCCGACTTGACCAGGATCTCGCCGTTGTCGGCCACCTTGATCTGCACGCCGCGAATCGGCACGCCCACCGTGTCGGCGCGGGCCTGGTTGTCGGGCTGCAGGCAGACGAACACGGCGGTCTCGGTGGAGCCGTACAGCTGCTTGAGGTTGATGCCGATGGAGCGGTAGAAGGTGAACAGGTCGGGGCCGATGGCCTCGCCCGCCGTGTAGGCCACGCGCACGCGGCTGAACCCCAGGTTGTTGCGCAGCGGGCCGTACACCAGCAGGTTGCCCAGCGCGTACTTGATGCGGTCCAGTGTGCCCACAGGCTCGCCGTCCATCAGGGCCGGGCCCACGCGCTTGGCCACTGCCATGCAGGCCTCGAACATCTTGCGCTTGATGGCACCTGCGTCTTCCATGCGGATCATCACGCTGGTGAGCAGGCCTTCAAAAATGCGCGGCGGCGCAAAGTAGTAGGTGGGGCCCACTTCCTTGAGGTCGATGGTCACGGTGCTGGCCGACTCGGGGCAGTTGACCACGTACCCGCAGGCCAGCCACTGCGCGTAGCTGAAGATGTTCTGCCCGATCCAGGCGGGTGGCAGGTAGGCCAGCACTTCTTCGCTGCTGGTGAGCTTGTCGAACTCTGCCCCCGCGCTGGCGCGGTCCAGCAGCGTGCTGTGCGTGTGCACCACGCCCTTGGGGTTGCCCGTAGTGCCCGAGGTGAAGAACATCGCGGCCACGTCGCCGGGTTGGGCCTTGGCCACTTCGGCCTTGAACCACTGCGGGTGCTTGGCGACATAGGCGGCACCAGCCTCGATCAGCGAATCCAGCGATGCCAGGCCCTGCTCCTGGTAGTTGCGCAGGCCCCGCGGGTCATCAAAGAAGATGTTGGAGATCTGCGGGCATTGCTCGCGGATTTCGAGCATCTTGTCCACCTGCTCCTGGTCTTCCACCAGGCAAAAGCGCACCTCGGCGTTGTTGAGCGGGAAGATGCATTCGGCCGCCACCGCGTCCTGGTACAGCGGCACGGGGATGGCGCCCAGCGACTGGGCGGCCAGCATGGTGGCGTACAGGCGGGGGCGGTTGGCGCCAATCACCACCATGTGCTCGCCGCGCTGCAATCCGGCCTGGTGCAGCCCGGCAGCCACCTGCTCCACCAGGCGCACCAGGTCGGCCCAGCTGTGGGTTTGCCAGATGCCATATTCTTTTTCGCGCAGGGCCGGGGCCGTGGGGCGCTCGGCGGCGTGCTTGAGCAGCAGTTGCGGGAACGTGGTCAACATTGCAGCTTCCTGAAAGTGAGAAGGTGTCGGCCCGGTGACAGCCGGGGGCGCAGGCTTGTGTTTGCGCGATGGGGGAATGCTAGGACCCACTTTGACGCCGTCTTGTCTTGCCGACGACAATTTAGGGGTAACTCCTTGGTGGGTAAAACCCTGCCTGCGGGCGGGCGGTATCCTCCGGGGCATGTACGCCCCGTTTTTCGGTCTCCAGCATCCCCCGTTTTCCATCGCCCCGGACCCCCGCTACCTGTTCATGAGCGAGCGCCACCGCGAGGCCCTGGCGCACCTGCTGTACGGGCTGGATGCAGGCGGCGGTTTTGTGCTGCTGACGGGCGAGGTCGGCGCGGGCAAGACCACGGTGTGCCGCTGCTTTCTGGAGCAGATCCCGGCGCACTGCAACGTGGCCTACATCTTCAACCCCAAGCTCACCGTGCGGGAGCTGCTGCGCTCCATCTGCGACGAATTCGGCGTGCCGCACCAGCCCATGGTGCCGGGCGGTGTGGAGACGGTGAAGGACTACATCGACCCGCTCAATGCCTCGCTGCTGGCTGCGCATGGGGCCGGGCGCAACACCGTGCTGATCATCGACGAGGCGCAGAACCTCTCGGCCAATGTGCTGGAGCAACTGCGCCTGCTCACCAACCTGGAGACCAGCGAGCGCAAGCTGCTGCAGATCATCCTCATCGGCCAGCCCGAGCTGCGCACCATGGTGGCCAGCCCCGCGCTGGAGCAGCTCGCGCAGCGCGTGATTGCGCGTTTTCACCTCGATGCGCTGAGCGTGCGCGAGACCCAGCAATACATCGCCCACCGCCTGGCCGTGGCGGGCCTGCAGGGGCCGATGCCTTTCAGCCAGCGCGCCATGGCACGCGTGCATGCGCTGTCGCGCGGCGTGCCCCGGCGCATCAACCTGCTGTGCGACCGGGCGCTGCTGGGCGCCTACGCTGCCGGGGTGCGCGAGGTGAGCGCCTCCATCGTCAACCGGGCCGCGCGCGAGGTGTTCGATGCCCCGGCATCGGCCGCAGCGGCACGCCAGGCGCGCCCCTTGCTGCCCCGCTGGGCCGTGGCGGGCCTGGGCGCTGTGGCGGGTGCTGCCCTGGTGGCGGCTGGGGGTTGGGCGCTGGGGGGCTGGCCTCTGCTGGCGGCCCGCAGCGCGGGCGCCCCGGTGGCGGCCACGGCACCCCTATCGCCTGCCAGCTTGGCCGGGGTAGCGGGTGCGCGTGCACAGCCCCCGATGGCAGCAGCCAGCGCCGCCTCGGCGCCTGGCATGGCGACGGCCGCTGCATCGGCCGCGTCTGCCCCGTTGGCAGCGCCGGTGGGGGCAGCGCCCCTGTCCGACCTGCAGCAGTTCCTGGCGGCGTTGCCCGCGAGTGATGGCCCGGCCTGGCAGGCCCTGGCCACCCGCTGGGGCGCCAGCGTGCCCGAGGGCACCGACGCCTGCGCCACGCTGCCGCGCGAGGGGCTGCGCTGCTACCGCAACCGTCGCGCTGGCCTGAATCTGGTGCGCCAGATTGACCGGCCAGTGCTGCTCACGCTGTTCCCCTCGGACGATGGCGACAGCGCCGTGTCGGCCGTGCTGCGCAGCCTGGACGGCGACACCGCCACGCTCGAAGGCGCGGGCCGCACGCTGCAGGTGCCGGTGGCCGAGCTGGCCCAGGTGTGGCGCGGCGACATCGCCACCCTGTGGCGCGCCCCGATCGGCATGCCCGACAAGGGCGACATTGCCGAGAGCACGGCCGGAGCCGCCTGGCTCGACAAACAACTGGCCACGCCCGTCGCCGGTGGCCCGGGCGCAAGCGCGCGCACACGGGCCGCCACACCTGCGGCGCGCCAGGCGCGTATCCAGCGCTTTCAGCTGGCCCAGGGCGTCACGCCCGACGGACGCGCCGGTCCGCTGACCCTCATGCTGCTCAACCGCGTCAACGGCGTGAGCGAACCCCGCTTGCGCACAGGAGCCTGATCCCCATGTCCTACATCCTTGATGCGCTGCGGCGCGCGGAAGCCGAACGGGGGCGGGGCGGAGTGCCCGGGCTGCATTCACAAGCGGTGCCGGTGCCCGGCGCGGCGCCTGTGGCCGAGCGGCCCACCGCGTCGCCCTGGCTCATGGCCAGCACCGGTGTGGCGGTGGCTGCCGTGGCCGTGGCGGGCACCTGGTGGGTGATGCAGCGCCCGGCCCCGGCGCCCGCCGTGGTGGTGGCCGCTGCCCCAGCGCCCACCCCTGCACCGGTGCCTGCAGCGCCCCAGCCCGCTCCGGCGGCCCCAGCCGCACCCTCAACCCCCGCGCCCGCGCCCGCAGCGGTGCCAGCCCCCGCACCTGCGGCGGTGGCCCCTGCACCCGAACCCCGCGCAGCCGAAAAACGCAGCGCAGCCCCTTCGCCGCGCGAGAAAGCAGCGCCGCCCGCGCCTGCCCCCCGGGGCGCCGAGCCGTCTGCGCGCTCTCGGTCCGAGCCCTCCCGTGACCCTGCGCGGGACTTTGCTCGTGACGCCGCCCCGGCGCGGTTGCCCGAACCGGCGGCCGCTGCACCCGCGCCCGCCACGGCCACCGGCACAGTGTTCGCCCAGGGCGACCTGCCCGAGGCCGTGCGCGCACAGCTGCCGTCACTCAAGATTTCGGGCGTCACCTACTCGGGCAACCCGGCGTACCGCATGGCCATCGTCAACGGCCAGGTGCTGCACGAGGGCGACCCGGCTGGCCCGGGGCTGTTGCTGGAGAAGATCGAGCCCGGGCGCACCATCTGGTCGTTCAAGGGCTACCGCTACGGACTGGCCTCCCAGTAGCCCGCTGGGGCTTTGGTGGGGTCAGGATTTTGAAGAAAAAACGGCCTCTCCGCCCGCTGGGTAAGTCTTTTAAGCTATTTATTTGATAGCATTCGTTTCGTGCGCCGTGCAGCCACTGCGCCCGCGCTCGCCAGGTCAGCGGATAAAGCGCCCATCGCGTCCCACCAGCGTCAGTTCCACAAAACGCGAGGCATTGCGCTCCGGGGCGCTGGCGTTGATCTCGAAGCCGCCCAGGTCCCATTTCTTGAGGTTCCAGGTCGCGTCGATGAAGGCCGCGCGGGTGGGGTTGCGGCCTGCGCGCTGCAGGGCCTCGGCAAACACGCGGGCGTTGATGTAACCCTCCAGCGCCAGGTGCGAGGGCTCGGCTGTTGCGCCCGAGGCCTTCCAGGCCGTCTGGAACTCGCGCACCACGGGCATCACCACGTTGGAGGGCAGGGGCACCACCTGCGAGATCGCCATGCCCGTGGCATCTGCACCCAGCGCCTTCACGGTGGCCGATGTGCCCATGACCGACAGCGCATACAGCGTCACACCGCGCTGGATGGTGCGGAAGGCCTTGACGAATTCCAGTGTGGGTTTGCCTGCGAGGCCGATCACGATGGCCTCCAGGTTGCCGCCCGCCAGCTTGGTGGCGGCGCTGCCTGCGTCCGAGGCGTTGTTCTCGACCGTCACGGCAAGCGCCTGCGGCAGCTTGAGTCGGTCCATGGACTGCTTGGCCGCGTTGAACACCTCTTTGCCGAAGGCGTTGTTCTGGTAGACGATGCCGATGCGCTGGATGCCAATGGTGGACAGGTGCTGCACCAGCTTCTCGGCCTCGTCGGCATAGCTGGCGCGGATGTTGAACACACTGCGCGCCTTGGTGCGGCTGAGCTGGGCGCCGGTGAAGGGCGCAAAAAACGGAATACCGCTGTCGATCACCTTGGGCAGCATGGCGTCGATCATGGGCGTGCCCATGCAGTTGAACAGCGCAAAGGTGGACGGGTCGGCCAGGAACTGCTCCACATTCGCCAGCGCTTTGGGCACGTCGTAGCCATCGTCCAGTGTGGTCAGTTCAATCGCCTTGCCGTGGATGCCGCCGCGCGCATTGATGGCGGCAAACGCCGCCTTGGCGCCCTGGTGCATGGCCGAGCCCAGGTCGCCCAGCGGGCCGGTGAGGGCGGTGGACTGCGCAATCTTGAGCGCGCCATCCTGCGCATGGGCGCGGCCCGCCAGTCCCGCCCAGGGCAGTGCGGCCATGGCGGCCAGGGCCTGGCGTCGCCCCAGGCCACGGACTGGGGTGGCATGCAGGGGCTCTGCGGCGGGCGCTCCGGTGGATCGGTGTTGGTTCATGCTTATGTCTCCTCAATGGACCCGGCCGAGACCTTGGGCAGGTTCCAGGGCGCGGGGAGGCGCCATCATCCGGTGGAGATTGGCATTTTTTTGTCTTTCTGACGACAATTCAGATCAGGATTTCCCGTACCCATCCCCACCTTCATCCCAATGGCCTGCCTCCATGGACTCCCGCACCAACCAGGACCTGTCGCTGCACCAGCGGCGCCGCCCCCCCACCGCCGATGAACTGGACGGTATCCCCTGGCTGGACCAGCTCCAGCCCGCCGAGCGCGAACGCGCCGTGGCCTCGCTGCTGGTGGGCGATGCCAATGCGGGCGACTACGTGTGCCGCATCGGCCGGCCGGTGACCTACTGGTTCGGCGTGGTCGAGGGCCTGCTCAAGATGAGCAGCGACAACGCCCAGGGCCAGACCATGACCTTCACCGGCGTGCCGCCCGGCGGCTGGTTTGGCGAGGGCACGGCGCTCAAGCGCGAGCCCTACCGCTACAACATCCAGGCGCTGCGCAAGAGCGTGGTGGCGGGCCTGCCGATCGACACCTTCCACTGGCTGCTGGACCATTCCATCGGCTTCAACCGCTTCGTGATGAACCAGCTCAACGAGCGCCTGGGCCAGTTCATCGCCGCGCGCGAGATCGACCGGCTGAACAACCCCGATGTGCGTGTGGCGCGCAGCCTGGCGTCGCTGTTCAACCCCGTGCTGTACCCGGGTGTGGGCGAGGTGCTGCGCATCACGCAGCAGGAACTGGCCTACCTGGTGGGGCTGTCGCGCCAGCGCGTGAACGAGGCGCTTGCTGCGCTGGAGGGGCAGGGCGCGATCCGCATCGAATACGGCGGCCTGCGGGTGTTGGACCTGGCGGCGCTGCGCTCCAGCATCTTCCAGCTTAAAGGGGGCTGACCCCTGCGGCGCTCAGCGCGGCAACGACGGCAGCTTGCTGCGGGGCTTCAGGGCCGGTGCGCGCGGTGGTGCGCTGCGCAAGGCCGGGGCGGGCATGGGGGCGGGGGCGGCCACCGGGGCGCCGGTGCCCCAGCTGTCCTCGCTTCCGCCATCGTTGCGCGAGAGGCGGAAGGTGCCCACCATCTGCGTGAGGCGGCCTGCCTGGTCCTTGAGGCTGTCGGCGGCGGCCGCGCCTTCTTCCACCAGCGCGGCGTTCTGCTGCGTCATTTCTTCCAGCGCGCCCACCGACTGGCTCACATGCCCGATGCGCTGGCTCTGCTCCTGCGTGGCGGCGGTGATCTCGCCCATGATGTCGGACACGCGGCGCACCGACAGCACCAGCTCCTCGATGGTCTTGCCCGCGTGGTTCACCAGGGTGCTGCCCTCCTGCACCTGATCGACGCTGGCGCCGATCAGCGCCTTGATCTCGCGCGCGGCCTGGGCCGAGCGGCCGGCGAGGTTGCGCACCTCACCTGCCACCACCGCAAAACCCCGGCCCTGCTCGCCTGCGCGGGCGGCCTCGACGGCGGCGTTGAGCGCGAGGATGTTGGTCTGGAAGGCGATGCCGTCGATCACGCTGATGATGTCTGCGATCTTGCGCGAGCTGGCACTGATGGTGTCCATGGTGCTCACCACCTGCGATACCACCTCGCCGCCGCGTGTGGCGGCGTCGGATGCAGTGGATGCGAGCTGGTTGGCCTGGCGGGCCGAGTCGGCGCTTTGCGACACCGTGCCGGTCAGGTCCACCAGCGAGCTGGCAGCGCTTTGCAGGTTGTGCGAAGTCTGCTCGGTGCGCTGGCTCAGGTCCAGATTGCCCGAGGCGACCTCGGAGCTGGCCACCAGGATGGAGTCGGCCGTCTGGCCGATCTCGCCCACCAGGGTGCGCAGGCGCTCCTGCATGGCGGCAATGGCTTCGAGCAGGCGCCCGGTTTCGTCTTGGATGCGCACCTCGACCTGCGAGGTGAGGTCGCCGCGCGCGATGCGCTCGGCCACCACCACCGCACGGCCGATGGGCGCCGTGATGCTGGTGGTGATGCGCCACGCAATCAGCGCACCCAGCCCAATGGCCAGCGCCACCAGCAGGCCGCCTACCAGGCGGGCGTGGCCCTGGGTCTGTGCGCTAGAGGCTGTGGCCTCGGCGTTCAGGGCGTTCTGCAACTCGATCAGCTCGCGCAGCTTGGCGCGCCAGGCGGTCTCGCCCGGGGCCACGCGGGTCATCAGCGCCAGCGTGGCGCTCACGGTGTCACCGTCGTCGGCGGCCTTGATGGCATTGGCGAGTTCGGGGCGCGCCTTGCGGCCCAGCTCCTGCACCTCGGCCAGCAGCTTGGTCTCTGCCGGGGTGGCGCTGTCGGGGAGCAGCAGCGCGGCCAGGGCGGTCTCCTGGGTGGCGTATTCCTTGAGGGTCTTGCCCACGGCTTCGATCTGCGCGTGGGCCTGCTTGGGGTCGATGTCGTTGAGCATGGCGGCCGAGCGGCTCTGGATGCCGATGGCACTCACGCTCTCCAGCATGCCGTTGACCAGCTTGGCCTTGTTGGCCCCGACGCCGGTGATCTGGTGCATCTGTTCGTTGACCTGGCTGACCGACAGCTGGCCCAGGGCCGCCACTGCAATGATAAGCACCAGCATGCAGCCAAAGCCCAGGCTGAGCCGGCTGGAGATCGACAAGGATTTGAGGGAGGCGGCGGCAGGCATGGAGGTCCTTGTGTCTCGGTGGGCGGCAGGAGGAAATCAGGTCGGTGCGAACAAAACCGGTGTGGCCGGACCGAAGCAATATCGGTGCCCACAGGGGCCTGGCAGGGCGGGCCGCACGTTCGACGCAGTGTAGGCAGAAATCTCCAAATGTGTCATGAGCGTTGCGGATGGGGGCATGCCCGAATTGCATGGCCTCGCTTGTTACAAATGTGCGGCACTGTTTTTGCGGGGCGGCTGCACCAAAGTGCAACAGGGCGTGGGGGCGTATTCTGATAAAAAATGGCGGTTTCCGCGCATTGGTATTGAATTGGTAGCTATTGTTTTTGATGTTATTGAAGAGCACCCCGGGTTTGCCCCGGGGGGGCGACGGCCCGGGGGCGATCAGGTATAAACCTGTAACAGTTGCGAGGTCTTTCATGCATCCCACTTTTTGCTCTTTGGCGTTGCGGGCCGTTCCGGCGGCCGTGGTTGTGGCATTGCTCGCGGGGTGCGCGGCCCCGCCCGCCGACCCCGGCCTGCGCGAGGCGGTGGTCGCCGTGACAAGCGCGCACGAACTCATCACCTTCCATGCGGGCCAGCCCGATCGCATCCTGGAGCGGCGTCCGGTCACCGGCCTGCCAGCGGGCGACCGGCTGGTGGGCATCGACTTCCGGGTGGCCAAGGGCGTGCTGTATGCGCTGTCGCAGGCGGGGCGGCTGTACACGCTCGACATCCCCACGGGGGCGCTGCGCCCGGTGGGGGCAGCGCCTGCGGTGCTGCCCCTGACCGGCACCGTGTTTGGCTTTGACTTCAATCCGGCGGCCGACCGCATCCGTGTGGTCTCCAACACCGGCCAGAACCTGCGCCTGCACCCCGACACCGGCGCCGCCGTGGATGGCGACCCGGCCGTGGACGGCGTGCAGCCCGACCCCGCCTTGCGCTACGCCTGGAGCGATGTGAACGCCCGCCGCAAACCCGACATTGCGGGCGCCGCCTACACCTACAACCCGAACGACAGCAAGATCACCACCAACTACGCCATCGACCGCGCGCTGGGCGTGCTGGTCATGCAGGGCTCGCGCGAAGGCACCACGCCTGTGGTCTCGCCCAACACCGGGCAGCTGCGCACCGTGGGGTCGCTGGGCCTGGGGCCGCTGACCGATGTGGCGTTTGACATTGCCGACGTGGGCAACACGGCCCTGATCGCGGTGCGCACGGCGGCCGACAGCCAGACCCGCCTGCACCAGGTGAACCTGGCCACCGGCGCCACCCGACCCTTGGGCACGGTGGGCGAGGGCACGCCGCTGCTGGGCATGGCGATCGAGCCATGACCCCTGGCGGCACGCCCTTTCTGCGCCGCGCCGGCCGCCTGCTGCTGTGTGCGTGGGGGCTGGCGGGCTGGGGCCTGGCGGCACAGGCGGGCTCCGTGCAGGTGGAAGTGGCCGACGCGGCGGGTAAGCCGCTAGCCGATGCCGTGGTGTTTCTGGACTCGGCCGACGCGCGCAAGCAGGCCAAGCCGCTGGCGGGCATGGAGATGGCGCAGGAGAAGCGGCAATTCGTGCCCGGCGTGCTGGTGGTGACCACCGGCACCGAGGTGCGCTTCCCCAACCGCGACACGGTGCGGCACCATGTGTATTCGTTCTCGCCCACCAAGAAGTTCGAACTCAAGCTCTACACCGGCACACCCTCCAACCCTGTGCTGTTCGACAAGGCTGGCGTGGTCACGCTGGGCTGCAACATCCATGACCAGATGGTGGGCTGGATCCTGGTGCTGGACACCCCGTACTACGCGCGCAGCGCGGCGGCCACGGGCAAGGCCCAGATCGATAACGTGCCGACCGGCGCCTACACGCTGCGCATCTGGCACACCCGCCTGCCCGTGGGGGCCCCCGCGCAGGAGCAGGCGCTGACAGTGCCCGCCACCGGCACTGCCACGGCCTCGGTGCGTTTGATGGGGTTGCAGCCTTGATGCGGCTGCGCCTGGCCCGGCGCAGCCTGATCCTGCGGCTGGTGGGACTGTCGCTGCTGCTGCTGCTCATCGTGCAGGCGGCTGGTTTCACCGTGGTGCGGGCCTCTATCGACCGCAATGCGCGGGCGCAGATTGCGCGGGCGCTGGACCTGGACGAAAACATCTGGCGCCGCCTGCTGGAGCAGAACGCCGAGCAGCTGCGCCAGGGCTCGGCGCTGCTGGCGGCCGACTACGGCTTTCGCTCGGCGGTCAACTCGGGGGACGAGGACACCATCCAGTCGGTGCTGGAAAACCACGGCAGTCGCATTGGCGCGGCCGTGACGGCCCTGCTGGGCACCGACCTGGAGTTGCGCGCCGTCAGCCTCACCGACGGCATGGATCAGTTCCCCGCCACGCTGCGGCAGGTGGTGCCGCGGCTGGCCAGCCAGCCCCAGGGCAGCCAGACCGTGGTGATGGACGGCGTGCCCTACCAGTTTGTGATGGTGCCCATGCGCGCGCCTGTGGTGATTGGTTGGGTGCTGATGGGTTTTCGCATCGACCAGTCGCGTGCCGATGAGGTTCGGCAGCTGCTGGCGGTGCATGTGGCGCTGGTGGTGAAGGGCGCCGACGGGGTGGTGAAAGTGCCCGTGGCCACGCTGTCCCCCGATGCCCGGGCCCAGTTGCTGCGCGAAGGCGCTGCTGTGGGCGAGCTGCAGACGGACGAGGGCACGCTGCTGGTGCGCGCCAGCAAGCTCGACAGCGTGGGCGGCGAGGTGCATTCGCTGCTGCTGCGGTCGGTGGACGAGGTGGTGGCCCCCTACCGCCAGCTGCAGGTGCTGCTGGCCATCATCACCGTGGCGGGCGTGCTGCTGTTTGCCGCAGGCACCGGGCTGGTGGCGCAGCGGCTGACCACGCCCCTGCGCTCGCTGCTGGCCGCCACACAGCGCCTGTCGCGCGGCGAATACGACACGCCGCTGGAGCACACCGGCCGTATGGACGAGATCGGCAACCTCGCGCGCTCGTTCGACCACATGCGCGTGGACATCGCGGCGCAGCAGACCGAAATTCGCCGCCTGGCCTACTGGGACCGCCTGACCGGGCTACCCAACCGGGAGCGTTTCCGCGAGGCGGTGGTGCGGGCCCTGGCGGGCCACCCCGAACATCCGGGCCGTGCAGGGCATGCCACCACACCCCAGCCCATGGCGGTGCTCACCCTCGACCTGGACCGCTTCAAGCATGTGAACGATGTGCTGGGCTATGCCTTTGGCGACCGCCTGCTGCAGGCTGTGGCTGGGCGACTGAGCCAGCTGGTGCGCTCCCCTGACGACATGGTGGCGCGCCTGGGGGGCAACACATTCGCCATCCTGCTGCTGAACGCAGATGCAGCCGCCGCGCACGAGATCGCCCAGCGCATCAACCGTTCGTTCGAGGAGCCGCTGGCCTTCGAGGACCAGACGGTGGACCTGAGCGCCGGCATCGGGTTTGCCTGCTGGCCGGGCGATGCGGACGATGCCGACACCCTGCTCAGCCGCTCGGAGATCGCCATGTATGCGGCCAAGCGCAAGCTCAGCGGCGCGCTGCAGTACGACGCCGCGTTCGACTCGACCAGCGCGCAGACCCTGTCGCTACTGACCGAGCTGCGCCATGCGGTGGAACACCATGAGCTGCGCCTGTACCTGCAGCCCAAGGTGCCGCTGCATGGCCAGACGGGCCTGGCGGCCGAGGCGCTGGTGCGCTGGCAGCACCCGCAGCGCGGGCTGGTGCCGCCCATGCAATTCATTCCGTTTGCCGAGCAGACGGGGTTTGTGCGCCAGCTCACGCTGTGGATGTTTGAGGAGGTGGCGCGGCTCTTGGCCGACCCGCGTACGCAGGGCCTGCCGCTCAGGGTCTCGGTCAACCTCTCGACCCGCGACCTGCTCGACCCGGAGCTGAGCAACCGGCTGGCCGACATCCTGGCGCGCCACCGGGTGGCTGCCAGCGCCTTCTGCCTGGAGATCACCGAAAGCGCGATCATGGACGACCCCCAGCGTGCAGAGGCCATGCTCAACCGGTTGTCGGAGCAGGGCTTCAAGCTGTCCATCGACGACTTTGGGACGGGCTACTCATCGCTGGCCTACCTTAAGCGCCTGCCGGTGGATGAGCTCAAGATCGACAAATCGTTTGTGATGGGCATGGAGACGGGCGAGGACGACGCGATGATCGTGCGCTCGACCATCGACCTGGCGCACAACCTGGGGCTCACCGTGGTGGCCGAGGGGGTGGAGACCGCTGGCATCCTGGAGCAGCTGCGCACCCTGGCGTGCGACGAGGCGCAGGGTTACCACATCACCCGGCCTCTGCCGGTCGATGATTTTCTGGCCTGGCAGGCGCGGCAAGGGGTGGGGTAGGCGACCGTTTTGGGGTTGCAGCAATGCCGCCTGTGCCGGGCCCGCTGAATTTCATTTGGGCCCCGGGCGGCCCGCAGGCGAAAATACGCGCAATGTCTTCTTCTGCTTCTCGCCCGCCTGCGGGCCCTGCCGCCCCGGCCACCGATGCCGGTGGCCCTTCTTCGCCTGCCGCGCCGCGCCCCGTGCTGCGCCGCCCCACGCTGGCGGCCAAGCCCGCGCCCGCCCGGCCTGCGCCGCCGCCCCGGGCGCCCCGGCCTGCGCGGTCGCCCGCCCCGTCCACCTACCGCGTCGCATCGGGCGCGTTTGTGGCGCCTGTGCGCCAGGTGCCTGCGCCCGCCACGGGCATGGTGGGCGGCCTGCCCACCTCGCGCCTGAACAAGCGCATGGCCGAGCTGGGCCTGTGTTCGCGGCGCGAGGCCGACGACTGGGTGGAGCAGGGCTGGGTCAAGGTCAACGGCGTGGTGGCCACCATGGGCCAGCAGGTCACGGCGGCCGACCGCATCGAGGTGGACAAGATCGCCCAGGGCTTCCAGGAGCAGCGCGTCACCATCCTGCTGAACAAGCCCATCGGCTATGTGAGCGGCCAGGCCGAAGACGGCCACACGCCAGCCGTGGCACTGATCAACCCCCGCACCCACTGGCGCGATGACCCCAGCCGCAACCGCTTCTCGCCGCCGCAGCTGCGGGGCCTGGCGCCTTGCGGGCGGCTCGATATCGACTCGGTGGGCCTCTTGGTGCTGACCCAGGACGGCCGCGTGGCCCGGCAGATCATTGGCGAGGACTCCGTGATGGAGAAGGAGTACCTGGTGCGCGTGGTCTACCAGGCTCCGGGCCAGGCAGCGCCACGCCATCCCAGCGAGCGCTCCGCGCCGCTGCAGGAAATCGATGAGCGTGACCCGGTCAGCACCAATGTGCAGGCGGTGTTTCCCAAAGAGCTGCTGGAGCGCCTGCGCCATGGCCTGAGCCTGGACGGCGAGCCGCTCAAGCCGGCCAAGGTCGATTGGCAAAACCCCGAGCAGCTGCGTTTTGTGCTGACCGAGGGCAAGAAGCGCCAGATCCGCCGCATGTGCGAACTGGTGGGGCTCAAGGTGGTGGGCCTCAAGCGCATCCGAATCGGCCGTGTGACCCTGGGCAACCTGCCCGTGGGGCAGTGGCGCTACCTGTCGCCCAACGAGCGCTTCTGAGAGCTGCCAGGCTCCGTACCACCCCTCTTTTTCTGGATCGGAGCCTTTCTCATGCCTTCTTCGCGGCCACCGCGCACGCGCAACAGCGCCCCGGCTTCTGGAACCAACCCGGTGCGGCAGCTGCGGGCTTCGGACCTGCGGGGCGTGGCCCGCCTGGCCACGCAGGCCACCACCAGCATCAGCCGCGTGGCAGAGGGCGTGCACCAGTCGGTGCGTGGCACGCTGGGCCTGCCGGGTGGGGCTGAGCCGGGCCGTGCCGGGGGGCTGACCGGTTTGGTGTACCAGAGCATCCGGGGGGTGACCCGGCTGGTGGACGCGGGCCTGCAGGCCGGACTGGCACGGCTGGAGCCCTTTTTTACCGCCAGCACGCCCTGCACCGAGGTGCTGTGGGAGCGCGAAGCGGTCATTGCCGCCCTCAATGGCGTGATGGGCGACCGGCTGCAGCAGGACAACAACCCGCTGTGCACGCAGATGGGCTGGTACCAGCAAGGCCTGCCACTGGATGTGCAGGCCTTGGGCGCCTCGGGCGTGGCCAGCGGCAAGTTGTTGGTGCTGGTGCATGGGCTGTGCATGAACGACCTGCAGTGGCAGCACGGCGGCCACGACCATGGCACCCACCTGGCCCAGGTGCTGGGCCACACGCCGGTGTATCTGCGCTACAACACCGGCCAGCACATCTCTACCAACGGCGCCGAGCTGTCGGCCCAGCTCGAATCCCTGGTGGCATCCTGGCCTGTGCCCGTGACGGAGCTGGCCGTGCTTGCCCACAGCATGGGCGGGCTGGTGGTGCGCAGCGCCTGCCACCATGCTGCTGCCACCCAGGCCACGGGCACCAGTGGCTGGCTGCCCCGGCTGCGCCAGGTGGTGTTTCTGGGCACGCCCCACCATGGCGCGCCGCTGGAGCGTGCGGGCAACTGGGTGGATGTGCTGCTGGGCAGCACCCCGTATTCGCGGCCGTTTGCGCGCCTGGCGCAGCTGCGCAGCGCGGGCATCACCGACCTGCGGTATGGCCATGTGCTGGATGCCGACTGGCAGGGGCGCGACCGCTTCCGGCGCCGCCCCGACCCGCGCACCCCATCGCCGCTGCCCGCCGGGGTGGCTTGCTACGCCGTTGCGGCCACACTTGCCACGCGGCGCAGCCCCGTGGCCGAGCGGCTGGTGGGGGACGGGTTGGTGCCCTTGCACAGTGCCCTGGGCATCCACGATGATGCAGGCCGGGGGCTGGGGTTTGCCAAGGACCGCCAGGCCGTCTTCTACCGCCTGGGCCACCTGGCGCTGCTGGGTGATGCCGGGGTGGCCCGGCAGCTGGTGAAGTGGATGGCGCCGGGATGAGGTTGGGGCGCCTGCGTACGGCTACGATGTGATCATGAAGCAATAGGTAACAAGGAGAAACTTGTGAGTGATGTGAAATACCGCCTGGTGACCCGCAGCGACTTTGACGGCCTGGTCTGCGCCGTGCTGCTCAACGAGCTGGACCTCATCGACGAAATCACCTTCGTCCATCCCAAGGACATGCAGGATGGCAAGATCGCCATCACCAGCCGCGACATCACCACCAACCTGCCCTATGTGCCGGGCGCCCACCTGGTGTTCGACCACCACGAGTCCGAAACGGTGCGCAACTCGGGCCGCCGGGCCGAGAACCACATCATCGAGGCGCATGCGCCCTCGGCCGCGCGCGTGGTCTACAACCACTACGGCGGCAAGGCGGCTTTCCCGCGCATCACCGACGACATGATGGCCGCCGTGGACCAGGCTGATTCAGCCCAGTATTCGCGCGAAGACATCCTCGACCCCCAGGGCTGGGTGCTGCTGAATTACATGATGGATTCGCGCACCGGGCTGGGCCGTTTCCGGGAGTTCCGCATCAGCAACTACGCGCTGATGATGGACCTGATCCAGTATTGCCGCGACCACACCATCGACGACATCCTGGCCCTGCCCGACGTGCAGGAGCGCGTGCAGCTCTACCGCGAACATGCGGCCAAGGCCAAGGAGCAGCTGCAGCGCTGTGCCATCCGCATCGGCAAGCTGGTGGTGCTGGACCTGCGCGAGGAAGAGACCATCTGGGCCACCAACCGCTTCATGATCTATGCGCTGTTCCCGGACTGCAACATCTCCATCCACGTGATGTGGGGGCTGCAGAAGCAGAACACGGTGTTTGCCACGGGCAAGTCCATCCTGGACCGCAGCAGCCATGTGCACATCGGCAACCTCATGCTGGAATTTGGCGGTGGTGGCCATGCGGCCGCAGGCACCTGCCAGGTGTCCAACGACAAGGCCGACGCCATCCTGCAGACCCTGGTGCAGCGCATCACGACCGAGAACTGAGCTGGCTTGCCGAGGGCACAGGCCGACCGGCCCCGGTGCCCTGCTGTGTCAGTCCTCGCCGAACAGCCCCCGGTAGATGGCGGCGCCCAGCAGCGCGCCTGCGATGGGCGCCGCCCAGAACACCCACAATTCCGACAACGCATAGCTGGGGCCAAACAACGCGGGGCCGGTGCTGCGCGCCGGGTTGACCGATGTGTTGGTCACCGGGATGGAAATCAGGTGGATGAGCGTGAGGCACAGGCCGATGGCCATGCCACCCACGCCTTCTGCGGCACGCCGCGAGGTCACGCCCAGGATCACGATCAGGAACACCGCAGTGAGCACGACCTCGGTCACCACGGCCGCCAGCAGCCCATAGCCACCGGGCGAATGCTCTCCGTAGCCGTTGGTGGCAAACCCGCCAATGTCGGCGCCCGGCTTGCCTGTGGCAATCAGGTACAGCACCCCGGCCGCAGCAATGGCGCCCAGCACCTGCGCAACCACATAGCCAGGCAGCTCGGACACCTTGAACCGGCCGCCCAGCGCCAGACCCACGGACACCGCCGGGTTGAAATGCCCGCCCGAGATGGGCCCCAGTGCGTAGGCGCCAGTCAGCACCGTCAGGCCAAAAGCCAGGGACACGCCCAGAAACCCGATGCCCAGTTGAGGAAACGCGGCCGCCAGCACGGCGCTGCCGCAACCGCCGAAGGTGAGCCAGAACGTGCCGAGGAACTCGGCGGACCATTTTTGCAAAGAGGTGGGCATAGGGCTTGTCCAAAAGTCTGAAGGGGCAGGCCGCCGACAGGGGCTGCAACCGATGCGGCATCTTAGGAGGCTAAAAATAGCGAAACAAGCGCTAATTGCGTGCAAATTGTCAACAATGCTCACCCTGGTGCGCTGGGTGGCGCATCGGCGCAGCCAGACCATGGCGGCGCAATCAGCCCCTGCCGTGCCCGCTGGTGTGCGGCTGGCCTTGAAATTGGCCAACCCGCCCCGAGGTGAACACGCGCGAACGTCTTTTGCACCGCAGGTGCGCCAAAGACATTTCTCCAGACCGTAAGAAGTAGCCCATTCCAAGACACCATGAGCACCAAACAAACCCTGTCGTTCCAGGCCGAAGTCGCCCAGCTGCTGCACCTGGTCACCCATTCGCTGTACTCCAACCAGGAAATCTTTCTGCGCGAGCTGGTCTCCAACGCATCGGACGCCTGCGACAAGCTGCGCTTTGAAGGCCTGAACAACAACGCCCTGTATGAAGACGCGCCCAACCTCGAAGTGCGCGTGAGCTTCGACAAGGCCGCCAAGACGCTGACCATCACCGACAACGGCATCGGCATGAGCCAACAGGAGGCCATCGACCACCTGGGCACCATCGCCAAGAGCGGCACCAAGGACTTCATGGGCAAGCTGTCGGGCGATCAGAAGGCCGACGCGCAGCTCATCGGCCAGTTCGGCGTGGGCTTCTACTCCGGCTTCATCGTGGCCGACAAGATCACCGTGGAATCGCGCCGCGCAGGCCTGAAGGCCGAAGAAGGCGTGCGCTGGATCAGCGGCGGCACGGGCGACTTTGAGGTCGAAACCATCACCCGCGCCCAGCGCGGCACCAGCATCATCCTGCACCTGCGCGACGATGCCGAGGAATACCTCAACGCCTGGAAACTCAAGCAGGTCATCGCCAAATACTCCGACCACATCAGCCTGCCCATCCTGATGGAAAAGGAAGAGTGGAAAGACGGCGAGCTGATCAACCCATCGGACGAAAACGGCGGCCGCCAGCCCGGTGGCATGGTCAAGACCGGCGAGTGGGAAACCATCAACAAGGCCAGCGCCCTGTGGACGCGCCCCAAGAAGGACATCACCGAAGAACAGTACGCCGAGTTCTACAAGACCATCAGCCACGACCATGAAGCTCCCCTGACCTGGGCGCATAACCGTGTGGAAGGCAACACCGAGTACACGCAGCTGCTGTACATCCCCGCCAAGGCACCGTTTGACCTGTGGAACCGCGACAAGAAGGCCGGCGTGAAGCTGTATGTGAAGCGCGTGTTCATCATGGACGATGCCGAAGCGCTGATGCCCACCTACCTGCGCTTCGTCAAGGGCGTGATCGACTCGGCCGACCTGCCGCTGAACGTGAGCCGCGAGCTGCTGCAGGAAAGCCGCGATGTGCGCGCCATCCGTGAAGGTTCGACCAAGCGCGTGCTGAGCATGCTCGAAGACCTGGCCAAACACGACAAGCACGACACCGCTGCGGGCGCCGATGGTGTGACCGATGTGGTGGACGCCGACGACAAGGCCAAGGAAGGCAAGTACACCGCGTTCTACGCCGAGTTTGGCGCGGTGCTCAAGGAAGGCCTGGGCGAAGACTTTGGCAACCGCGAGCGCCTGGCCAAGCTGCTGCGTTTTGCATCCACCACCAGCGACGCTGTGACCGTGGGCTTTGCCGACTACAAGGCCCGCATGAAGGAAGGCCAGGAGGCCATCTACTACATCACTGCCGACACGCTCGCCGCCGCCAAGAACAGCCCGCAGCTCGAAGTCTTCAAGAAGAAGGGCATTGAAGTGCTCTTGATGACCGACCGCGTGGACGAGTGGGCGCTGAACTACCTGCAGGACTTCGACGGCACCCCGCTGCAAAGCGTGGCAAAGGGTGCTGTGGACCTGGGCAAGCTGCAGGACGAAGCCGAGAAGAAGGCTGCCGAGGAAGCCGCCGAGGCCTTCAAGCCCGTGCTGGCCAAGCTGAAAGAAGCGCTCAAGGACAAGGCCGACGACGTGCGCGTGACCACGCGCCTCGTCGATTCGCCCGCCTGCCTGGTGGTGCAGGACGACGGCATGAGCACTCAGCTCGCCCGCCTGCTCAAGCAAGCGGGGCAAGAGGCGCCGCAGACCAAGCCTGTGCTGGAAGTGAATGCCGAACACGCGCTGGTCAAGAAGCTCGACGGCAGCGTGCACTTCCACGACCTGGCCCACATCCTGTTCGACCAGGCGCTGCTGGCCGAAGGCGGCCTGCCGGAAGACCCCGCTGCCTACGTCAAGCGGGTCAACGCGCTGCTGGCCTGAGGCCCGGCCGGTGACTGGCGTGCGCCCCTATGGGGCGAAATATGCCGTCACCGCGCGTGGGTAGGCGATTGATTGCTATCAAAAAGTGAAACCCCGGGTGCCATGCGGTGCCCGGGGTTTTTCTGTGGAGATTGCTCAGCCAGGGAGCTGGCGCGGGGCGCCTGTCACGCGTCTGGCAATGCCTGCTCCAGAAGCCGTGCATACACCTGGTTGCGCTCCTGCGGGTCCGCATCCACCAGGGTCTTGAGGGCCTCGCCAGGCAGCCGCATGCCCCGGCGCCGGTCGGTTTCCACCGGCAGGTTGCGCCAGCCAGAGAGCACCAGCCAGTCCCACAACTCTTCAGAGATCTGGTGGGTGACCGCCATCTTCAGCGCCCGCCGCTGGATGTCCGTGCCTACCGCAGGCACCCGCCCCACCGGCGCCGGGCGGCGGGTCTGGCGAATCGACAAAACGTTGCGTATCCAATCCTTCATGGGCAGGCCAGCTGGGTGAGAAGCAGGGGGCAGCATAGCCCACGACCTGGGCGCGGCTCAAGCGTTTGTCTGCCGCACCGTGCCGCCAGCGCCTTGATGAGGAGAGTGTGTGCCGCACCCCCGGTTCCCCTCGCTGTCAGGGGGCTGCCAGTGGCTCGGAGATGGGCTGGGGCAAAGGAGGGTGCGCGGCTGCAACCTCCGGTTTGGTGGGGGGGCGCGGGTGGCAAGGGTCCAGCCGATACCCCATCCCATAGATCGCCGAGATCGTGTAGCCGTTGTCCTCGGTCAGCTCCAGCTTGGTCCGCAGGCGCGACATGTGGGTGTCGAGCGAGCGTGAGGGGGTTTCGGCGCCGTCGCCCCAGACGGCTTCGCGCAGGTGGGTGCGGGACAGCAGGCGGCCGGCGTTGCGGAACATGAACAGGGCGAGTTCGTACTCGCGGTTCTTGAGTTCGATGGGCTGGCCGTGCACGCTCAGGGAGCGTTTGTCGGCGTCAAAACAATACGCCCCGAAGGCCATGCGGGCGCCCATGCTCTCGGGGTAGGCGCGGCGCAGCAGGGCGGTGGTGCGTGCCACCAGTTCGCCCATGCGCAGGGGCTTGCTCATGAAGTCGTCGGCTCCGCGCGAGAGGGCCTCGACCACGTCGCGTTCGTCGTTGCGGCGGGTGATGAACAGGATGGGCAGCTGCATGCCGCCCATCTCGCGCACGGTCTGCACGACCTCGGTGCCCTCCATGTCGGGCAGGTGCCAGTCCACGATCAGCAGGTCGAAGGTGTCACTGCGCAGGGCTTTGAGCAGGCTGGTGCCGTCGGCAAAGGTGTGGCACACATGGTGGTGGCATTCCAAGGTGCCCTTGATCTGCTCCAGCAGGAGAAGGTCGTCGTCAAGGACTGCGATGCGCATGGTGGTGGGCTCGGGGCCGGGGGCCGTGAAAATCAACTACAAAACACTCCCGTGGCGGGGAGTGCCTTGATGGTGCCCCACATCGGGCCGCTGTGCGCAGGGGTTGACAATCGTTTGCAATGGTCCGGACCTGCGCTGGCCGGGCTGCTCCGCGCGGTCTACACCCCGTCAGGCCACCAGCGGTTCTTCCTGCATCGCCTCGGTCTGCTCGATCAGCATGTCCACCTGCCCGCGCCAGTAGTCGCTGCTGCCAAACCACGGAAAGTTGGCGGGGAAGATCGGGTCTTGCCAGCGGCGCGCGAGCCAGGCGCTGTAGTGGATAAGGCGCAAGGTGCGCAGCGGCTCGATGAGTGCCAGCTCGCGGCGGTCGAAGCTGCGGAACTGCTCGTAGCCGTCGATCAACGCGCCGAGCTGGTGGGTGCGCTGGCGGCGGTCGCCCGACAGCAGCATCCACAAATCCTGCACGGCCGGGCCCATGCGCGCGTCGTCCAGGTCCACAAAGTGCGGGCCACCGCGGCCCCATTCATCCAGCGGGGTCCAGAGGATGTTGCCCGGGTGGCAGTCGCCGTGCAGGCGGATCTGGGTGGCATTATTCAAGCCAAATGTGTCTGTAGCGCTAGTGGAATATGCGCTGGTAGCTATTAAATCGAGAGCTCTGTCGCACTGGGTCTTCCAGGCGGATTGCATGTCGAGCGGGATGATCTCGTTCATCAGCAGCCAGTCGCGCGAGGCGGTGCCAAAGCTCAACAGGTCCAGCGTGGGCCGGTGTGCAAACGGCTGGGCGGTGCCCACGGTGTGGATGCGGGCCAGAAAGCGGCCGATCCATTCCAGCACCTCGAAGTCGTCCAGCTCGGGCTGGCGCCCGCCTCGCCAGGGGCTGACGGAAAAGGCAAAGCCATCGTGCTGGTGCAGGGTGGCGCCGTTCAGCACCATCGGGCCCACGGCGGGCACTTCGGCGGCCATCAGCTCGGCGGCAAAGGCGTGTTCTTCGAGGATCTGCGCTTCGCTCCAGCGGCCAGGGCGGTAGAACTTGGCCACCACGCGCTGGCCGTCTTCCAGCGTGGCCTGGTACACCCGGTTTTCGTAGGACGACAGGGCCATGAGGCGGCCGTCGCCATACAGGCCCACGCTGGCCAGCGCGTCCAGCACCTGGTCGGGGGTGAGGCGGGCGTAGGGGTGCTGGTCGTTCGAGGCGTTGGCAGCGGTATCGGGGGGCAATGGGGTCATGCCCCATTGTCGCCGCCGCGCCCTTGACGGCCCGGCATAGCGTTTCAGCCGGGCAGCATCGTCGCGATATGCCCCGCGCGTGGGTCGCCGCTGCCTGCCAGCACGCTGGCAAACAGCGCCTGCGTGGCCTGGGGCCCCACGTGGTGCTGCACCACCAGCCAGGGCTGCGGCCCCGACGACACGGCGGCGCTGAACTGGTTCCAGGCCGCCACCAGGCGGTCGTTCAGGCCCTGGGCGCCCCAGTCGGTATGGCGCTTCTTGACCTGGGCGGGGGCGAAGAACATCACTGGGCGCGGGCCGGGCAGCTGACCGGCGCCGCCCAGATCGCCCACATGGCTGGCACCCACCGAGCAGCTGTAGGCCAGGCCGGTGAAGTGGGCGTGGATGCGCTGGCGCAGGCCCACGCTGCCCGCAAAGTCGATGTAGACGCTGGGCGTGGTGCCGTCGAGGGTGTCCAGGGCGTCATAAGTGACCACACGGTGGTAGCAGCCCAGGCTCTCGCAAAACGCCACGTTGCCGGGCGAGGTGAGGCCAATGACCTCGATGCCTTCGCGCTGCGCGAGCTGGAAGGCCGTGCCGTAGGCGGTTTTGCTCGACGCGCTGGACAGCAGCATGCGCCGAGCGCCAAAGAACTGTTGGTCGGCCAGAAAGTCGTCGATGAGCCACGAGGTGATGAACAGCGGCCGCAGCAGCGCCTGCACGTCTTCGTTGTCGGCGCGGTACAGGCCGTCGGTGCGGGTGCGCAGGTAGTGGTTGTAGACCGCATGCAGACCCGCGCGGTGGGCGGCGCCGTCGCTGAAGCCTGCGGTGTTGACGCGCTGGGGTGACAGCACGGCCTGGTCGGCCATGGGCCAGTAGCCATAGAGGCGCTCGCCCACGGCCACTTCGGGGTGGTGCGATTCGGTCACCGTGCCGAAGCCCCATACGGGCACGATGCCCCAGCCCGCCTCGCTGGTGGGGAAGAACTGCCAGTAGTTCAGCATGTCGCCCAGCGCGGCATACGTGATGTTGTTGGCCGTGAGGGCGAAGGACTCGACCCGTACGCGGACCTGGCCCTCGGCCAGTGGGGTGTCGTCGGTGGTGGTCAGGCGGGTGGTGGCCAGCTGGTCCTGGCGCACGAGGAGGGTGGTGGTGCTCATGCCGCGACGCTAAACCAAAGCGTGCGCGCGCTCAAGCGGCGCGCGCCGCCTGGGTGACAGATGCGCGGCGTGGCGGTGCGCCGGAGTGCCAACGGGCTCAGCCCTCCGTGGGCTGGGCCAGTTGCTCGAAAGGCAGCGCCTGTTTGACCAGGATGACGGTGCAGGGCGCGTCGCGCGCCACGCGCATGGGCACGGTGGCAAAAAAGCGCTGGGTCTGCAATCCGTGCGTGGCCGCGCCCAGGATCATCATGCTCACGTGGTTGCTGGCCGCATAGCGCACCAGGGCCTGGGCCACGTCGCTGGCTTCGAGCACGTGGTAGCTCACGGCATGGCCGGTCAGGTCCAGCCCCTGGGCCCACTGGCGCAGGCGGGCCATGTGCTGGCGGTGCAGCGTGGTTTCGCTGCGCTCGCTGTCACTGGTGCTGCTGGCGCCGGGCGACACCACGGTCACGCAGGCCAGCCGCGCGCCGGGGCGGATGCCCAGGGAGCGCGCCACCGCCTGGCGCAGCGAATACAGCGTGGCGTCCGTCACGTCGGCGTGGGGAACGGCCACCATCAGGATGGGCGTGTCCTCGATCTGCTGCGAGGGCAGGGGGCTGGGCGTGTAGTGCATGCCCGCTGCGCGCAGCCAGCGGCGCAGGTGGGTGCGCAGCGGCGTGCGCTCGGTGCGTTCGCCGCGTTCGGTGATGAGCACCTGCTCGGGGTTGGCCAGGTCAAACGCCAGGTGTGCGGCCGAGGGGTAGCGGCTGGCGGCCTCGGGCTCCAGGCAGCGCAGGATGACCTCTTGCAGCCAGGGCGGGATGTCGGCGCGGTGCTTGCGCGGCGGCGCGGGCGTCATCCACAGGCGCTGGCGCATGCCGCCGCTGGTGGTGGGGGCGCCAAAGGGCAGCTCGCCCGTGGCCAGCTCGTACAGCATCACGCCGATGGCAAAGATGTCGCTGCGCGGGTCGCCGCGCACGCCTACCACCTGTTCGGGCGCAATCCAGGCGGGTGAGCCCACGGCCTGGCGCATTTCCTCGGCCAGCAGGTCGGGGTAGTGGGCGTGGCACGAGAGGCCAAAGTCCAGCAGCACGGCGGTGCCATCGTCTTTGATGAGCACGTTGGCGGGTTTGAGGTCCAGGTGGCACACGTTCTGCTGGTGCAGGCTGTGCGCCGCATGGGCCGTGGCCGCGCCTAGGCGGGCTATGGTTGCGATGTCGCAGCGGCCGGGCGCATCCAGCCAGTGCTGCAGCGTCTCGCCGGGGATGTACTCCATGACCAGATAGGGCAGCCGCACCAGGTCGCCCGCCGCCACAAAACGCGGCACATGCGGGCCGCTGAGCACGGGCAGGATCTGCAGCTCCACCTCGAAGCTCACGATGTTCTCGGCCCCGTCGCCCGCCGTCATGCGCGGGATCTTCATCGCCATGGCAAAGCCGGGGCTGCGGTCGGCCTGGGCGTATTCCACCGCGTAGATGTGGGCCATGCCGCCGGCGTGGATGCAGTCCACCACGCGGAAGCCGTCGATCTCGGTGCCGGGCTCCAGCAGCTTCATGTCACTGGCCCTTTTCCAAGCGGTCGGCATAGAAGCTGGGCAGGCCTGCCGCGCGGATGGCGGCGGCGGCGGCCAGGTGGTCGTAGGGCACGCGGTAGAAGGTGATCTGCTTGGCGGTGTCGTCGAACAGCGCGTACATGGCGCGCGCATCGCCGTCGCGCGGCTGGCCCACCGAGCCCACGATGCCCAGCCACTGGCGGTGCGTTGGCACGGGCACCGGCACGCCGGGCTCGGGCGCAAAGCGCATCAGCTTGGCGGTGGGCGTGAGGAAGTACAGCACCTGCTCGTGCACATGGCCACAGAACACGTAGCGGATGGCGGGGTCCATGCCCTGCGCGGCGGTCATGCTGCGCTCGGCGGCGTTGGAGTCTTCCACGTACCGCCACTGTGCGGGCATGTCGGCGCTGGCGTGCACCAGCAGCGCGCTGGTGCCCAGCCGTGCGGTGAGCGGCAGCGACTGAAAAAAGGCGATGTGGTTGTTGCCGAGCTGGTCGTGTGTCCACTGCGCGCCCAGCTCGCTGCGGTTGCGCGGGTTGGCGGGGGGCGCCAGGGCCATGGCGTCGTGGTTGCCCAGCACGCACAGGGCACCTTGCTGGGCCAGGTCGCGCACTTGTTCTACCACGGCCACGGGCTCGCCACCGTAGCCGACCAGGTCGCCCAGCAACGCAAACTGTTCGGCGCCCTGGGCACGGGCGTGTTGCAGGCAGGCGTCCAGAGCCTGTCGGTTGGCGTGGATGTCGGACAGCAGAGCGATTTTCATGTTGTTGTCTCCAACCCCATCATCGCGCGTGTCGCTGAATGCCAGCTTGCAGGTGGGCAGTGCCTGCGTGGATTCAAAGCAAAAATAGCTGCTACCGCCCCTCTGTAGGGCGGTAGCAGCTATGTATTTGATAGCTCAGAGGCTACGCTGCGTGGCGGGTGCTTTGTCCAGCGCCAGCACCAGGCCCAGCGCGATGATTGCGGGCAGCGCCTGGCTGAAGAAGATCTTGGGCGCTGCGGTGGCGGCGCCAAATACCCCGGCCACGATCACGCAGGCCAGGAAGAAGATCTTGAACACCCGGTTGCCGGTAAACAGCCCAAAGAACAGGCCCGCCGCCAGAAACCCGTTGTACAGCCCCTGGTTGGCCGCCAGCGTGGTGGTGGCGTCGGCCAACTCCTGGGTCAGGTTGAAGGTCTTCATGCCCAGCGGCTTGTTCCAGAAGAACATTTCGAGCACGAGGATGTACACATGCTCGATGGCCACCAGGGCCACCGCGATGCGGGGAAGCAGCTGGCGGCCCATCGCTTAGACGATCGTGATGGTCACGTCGATGTTGCCGCGCGTGGCGTTGGAGTAGGGGCAGACCTGGTGGGCTGCGTCCACCAGCTTCTGGGCCGTGGCCTTGTCCATACCCGGCAGGCTGATGGCCAGGCGGGCAGCGATGCCGTAGGCGTTCGGGATGGGGCCCAGGTCCACTTCGGCGTCGATGGACACGTCTTGTGGCACGGGGATGCCGATCTTGCCGCCCACAGCCTTCATCGCGCCGATGAAGCAGGCTGCGTAGCCGGAGGCAAACAGCTGCTCGGGGTTGGTGCCGGTGCCTGAGGTGCCGGGCGAGGACAGCTTGACTTCCAGGCGGCCGTCATCGGTCTTGGCGGCGCCATCGCGGCCACCGGTCACGTGCGACTTGGCGGTGTACAGGACTTTTTCGAGCTTGGTCATGGTGTCTTCCTTGCGGTTGTTGCCCACGGTGGGCGGTGGAGGGAATCGGTTCTTGCAATGTCGTTGCGTGTTTCTGCAGGCCGTCAGCGTTGCTCGCTGAGCCGGTCCCGCAGTTGCTTGAGTTCGGTGGTCAGGGCGGTCAGCTCGGCAATCGAGCACTGGCTGCTTTGCAGCACGCATTGCGGGATGGCCTCGGCCTGATCGCGCAGCGCACGGCCTTGCGACGTGAGGGTGATGCGCACGCGGCGCTCGTCCTGCACATCGCGCAGCCGGGCAATCTGGCCCTGCGCCTCCAGGCGCTTGAGCAGCGGCGTGAGCGTGCCGGAGTCGAGAAACAGGCGCTCGCCCAGCTCGGACACGGTCACGCCGTCCTGCTCCCACAGCACCAGCATTACGAGGTACTGCGGGTAGGTCAGGCCGATGCGGTCGAGCAGGGGCTTGTACAGCTTGGTCATCGCCAGCGAGGCGGAATACAGCGCAAAGCAGACCTGGTTGTCCAGCCGCAGGATGGCGGGGCTGGGAGTGATAGGGGTGCTGGGGCTGGGCATGGGGTGAATTGTGGCGGGTTATTAAATTGCATGCAATTGAATTTTGTAAAACCTTGTTGCATGCGCGGATGGACTGGATGGGGAAGCGCGGAGGCTCGGCCGGTGATAGACGCGCGCCTGCGCAGGGCCAGGCTTCGCCATGATTGCTATATTTTCAATAGCTTATTAGGCATGATGGACGGGCGGAAACGGCTATTTTTGCTTGAAATTAGCCTCGCCTACGCGCGAGACCCCTGCCGACCCGGCCCGAAAAGATGGGTCCGGGTTGGAGGGGCGGATCGCCTGGCAGGGCCCGCAGCCGCGCCCCGCTCAGCGCCCGCTGAACTGCGCCGGTCGCCGCTCGATAAAAGCGCGCACGCCTTCGGCTGCGTCTTCGCTGTTGGCCAGCTGCTTTTGCACGGGGATGAACTCTGCCACCGCAGCCGCCTGTCCCTGCTCAATGGCCTTGAGCACGTTGAGCCGCGTGGCCACCACAGCCAGCGGCGCCTGGGCTTCGATGCGCTGGGCAATCTGCAGCGCTTCCTGCAGCTCCTGGCCTGCGGGCACCACCTTCTGCACAAAGTTCAGCCGGTACGCCTCGGCGCTGCCGAACTCGTCGGCCGTGAGCAGGTGCAGCAGCGCATTGCCCGTGCCCGCGCGCTCGGCCATGCGCAGCGTGGCGCCGCCCGTGGCCATGATGCCGCGCTGCACCTCCATCTGCGAGAAGCGGCAGTTGTCGGCCGCCACCACGATGTCGGCGCCCAGCATCAACTCGATGCCCACAGTGAAGCAGATGCCCTTGACCGCCACCACCATGGGCTTGGTGCGGCGCCGGTAGCCAGGCAGGCCGTAGTCGTGCGGCTCCACCAGGCCTTCGGGGATGGCTTTTTCGCCGCGCTGCATGTAAGCGCTCACGGCGGGCAGGTCAAGCCCGGCGGTGAAGTGGTCGCCAAACGCATGCAGCACGCCCACGCGCAGGGCGGGGTCGTCGTCGAGCCGGGTGTAGGCCTCGGCCAGCTGGCGGAACATGGGGGGCGTCCAGCCATTGCGCTTGGCAGGCCGGTTGATGCCGATCAGCAGCACATGGCCGATGACCTGGGTGTCGATGTTGCCCTCGGGTGGGGGCGTGGTGGGGGTGATGTTTGTCATGGGCGCAGGTCTCCTGGCCCATGATTGAAAACGCTTCAAGCGCTGCGCGCCGTCTCAATCGAGACAGCGCAGCCGATTAAGGCAAGCGGCCTCCAAAACCGGCGCGGCGACTTACCAGTGCCCCCGCGCAAGGGCCGCCCCGCCGCGCTGGGGGCGTCCCCCTGGGGGGGAGGCGCGAAGCGCCTCAGGGGGGTTAGTAGGAATACACGCCCTGGCCCGTCTTGCGGCCCAGGCGGCCTGCAGCCACCATTTCCTTGAGCAGTGGGCAGGGGCGGTACTTGCTGTCGCCAAACTCGGTCAGGTACACATCCATCACCGCCAGGCACACATCCAGGCCGATCATGTCGGCCAGCGCCAGCGGGCCGATGGGCTGGTTGCAACCCAGCTTCATGCCCGCGTCGATGTCCTCGGGCGTGGCCAGGCCCTCGGCCAACACGAAGAAAGCCTCGTTGATCATGGGCACCAGGATGCGGTTGACCACAAAGCCGGGCGCGTTCTTCACGGTGATGGGGCTCTTGCCCAGCGCCTCGGCCAGGGCCTTCACGGCGTCGTGGGTGGCGTCGCTGGTCTGCAGGCCGCGAATGATCTCCACCAGCGCCATCATGGGCACGGGGTTGAAGAAGTGCATGCCGATGAACTTGTCGGCGCGGCTGGTGGCGGCAGCCAGCTTGGTGATGGAGATCGAAGACGTGTTCGATGCGATCAGCACCTCGGGCGCCACGATGGCATCCACCTGCTTGAGGATCTTGAGCTTGAGTTCGTAGTTTTCGGTGGCGGCTTCTATCACGAGCTGCGCGGTCTTCAGGTCGTCATAGCTGGTGGAGGTCTTGATGCGCGCCAGGGCGGCCGCCTTGTCGGCTTCGCTGATCTTTTCCTTCTTGATCAGGCGGTCCAGGCTGCCGGCCACGGTGGCCAGGCCTTTTTGCACTGCAGCATCCGAGATATCAACCATCACCACGTTGATGCCCGACACCGCACAGGCCTGTGCAATGCCGTTGCCCATGGTGCCTGCGCCGATGATGCCTACGGTCTGAATCGTCATATAGAGAGCCCTCTTCAAAGTGAAACGGATGGACGGAATGGTAAGGGGAATCGCACGACCGTTCGGTTATCGTGCGTCAAACCTGAACCAACAAGCCGCTGCGCAGCATGGCGGAGGAGACACCACAACATGTTCGACTACATCGTGATCGGCGGCGGCTCGGCAGGCTCCGTGCTGGCTGGCCGCCTGACAGAGAACCCCGCCGTGCGCGTGTGCCTGTTGGAGGCGGGGCCTGCCGACAACAGCGTGCTCATCCACTGCCCGGCCGGGCTGGCCGTGATGGCCAAGTTCGAGCTGAACGGCTGGGGCTTCAATACCACTCCGCAGGCGGCGCTGAACAACCGGCGCGGCTACCAACCCCGTGGCAAGGTGCTGGGGGGCTCCAGTTCCATCAACGCCATGGTCTACATCCGGGGCCAGCATGCGGACTACGACCACTGGGCCGCGCAGGGCAACCCGGGCTGGGGCTGGGAAGATGTGAAGCCGTACTTTCTGCGCGCCGAGAACAACGAGCGCGGGGCCAACGACTGGCACGGCCGGGGCGGCCCCTTCAACGTGGCGGATCTGCGTGCGCCCAACCGGTTCAGCCAGTATTTCACCGACGCAGGTGTGCAGGCCGGGCACCCGCACAACACCGACTTCAATGGCGCCACGCAGGAAGGCGTGGGCTTGTACCAGGTCACGCACAAGAACGGCGAGCGCCACAGCGCGGCCAAGGGCTACCTCACGCCCCACCTGGCGCGGCCCAACCTGCAGGTCATTACCGGTGCGCATGCCACGCGCATCCTGTTCGACGGCACGCGCGCCGTGGGTGTGGAATATCGCCAGGGTGGCGCGATCAAGCAGGTCCGCGCCGGGCGCGAGGTGCTGCTGAGTGCGGGCGCGCTGCTGTCGCCGCAACTGCTGATGCTGTCGGGCGTGGGGCCTGCCGCGCATTTGCAGCAACACGGCATCCCGGTGCTGCACGACCTGCCCGGCGTGGGCCAGCATCTTCACGACCACCCCGATGTGGTGCAGGTGCTGGACGCCCCTGAGCTCAAGGACCTGTTCGGCCTCTCGTTGTCGGGCATGGCGCAGACCGTGCGCGGCATCATCGAATGGCGCAAGCACCGCACCGGCATGTTGACCACCAACTTCGCCGAGGCGGGCGGCTTCATCAAGAGCGATCCGTACGAGGCTGCGCCCGATCTGCAATTGCACTTTGTGATCGGCAAGCTGGTGGACCATGGCCGCAAGACCGTGTTCGGCCACGGCTACTCGGCCCATGTGTGCCTGCTGCAGCCCAAGAGCCGGGGCTCGGTCACGCTGGCCAGCCGTGACTCTATGGCCTTGCCTTTGGTCGATCCGAACTTTCTGGCGGACCCCGACGACATGGCGCGCATGGTGCGTGGCTTCAAGCGCACGCGCGAGATCCTGATGCAACCGGCGCTCGCGAAGTTCGGCGCCAAGGAGCTGGCGGCCTCGGCCAGTGCGCGCACCGATGCCGAGATCGAGCAGTTCATCCGCCAGTACGCCGACACCATCTACCACCCCGTGGGCACCTGCCGCATGGGACCTGGGTCCATGGACGTGGTGGATGCCGAACTGCGCGTGCATGGCCTCGCGGGCCTGCGTGTGGTGGATGCGTCCATCATGCCGCGCATCGTGAGCGGCAACACCAATGCGCCCACGGTGATGATTGCGGAAAAAGCGGTGGACCTGCTGCGCGCCGCGCCGTGAACGATTTCACGTTTGGCGCCCGGAACGCGATTTTTAAGGTTTTCAAAGGGTCTGTTTAAGGAGTTTTTAACAGGCAAAAACGCGGCGAATTTCTAGACTTCTTGGCATGGAAGCGGGTGCATGGTGCACCCGGCCCGGCGCCCAAAAAAAAGGCGCTGAAAGAGCCCAACGAGGCCATGAAAGAACGTGATGAAGATTGATGCCCGCGAAATTGCCGCACTGACCCAAGCCCAACCCGCCGCCCCCCGCATGGACATGTACGCCAGCATCCACAAGGCGCTGCGCGCCTTCATGGCCGACACGCTGCTGGGCCTGGGCCGCATGGATGTGGACGACGACCTGGAGTTTGCCCAGACCTGCGACCGTGTGATGCAGCTACTGGACCTGTGCCGCGCGCACCTGCACCACGAGAACCAGTTCGTGCACGCCGCCATGGAGGCGCGCCAGCCTGGCTCCAGCCAGAGCATTGTCGGTGAACATGTGGAGCACGAACAGGCCATCACGGCCCTGGCCGACGGGGTGAACCACCTGATGGCCTGCGCCAAGCCCGCACGCCCGGCCGCCACCCTGGCCCTGTACCGCCAGCTGGCGCTGTTTGTGGCGCACAACTTCGAGCACATGCATGAGGAAGAAACCGCCCACAACCGCGTGCTGTGGCAGTGCTACACCGACGCCGAACTGGCGGGCGTGCACGATGCGCTGGTGGCCTCGATCCCGCCGCACGAAATGATGGTGGTGGCCCGCTGGATGGTGCCCTACATGTCACCCGCCGAGCGCACGGCCATGCTGTCGGACATGCAGCAGCATGCGCCTGCTCCTGTGTTGGCCGCAGTGCTGGCGCAGGTGCAGCCGCACCTCACGCAGCCCGAGTGGACCAAGCTGATGCGCAGCCTGGGCCTGCCGGTGGTGCCGGGTCTGGTGCACTGACTTTGAGAAATCAGTGGCGTGAAGGCGTCAGGCGTCTTCCAGCACCACGGGGCGCAGTACGCACAGCCGAAAGCGCCCGCGCCCTGTTTTTTCGATGTGGATGTGCGGGCAGTTCTCCTGCAGGCGGCGCTGCAGCAACAGCAGGCGGGCCTCCAGGTTGTCGGCCACATCGGGCAGGCGCAGGGCGGGGTCCAGCCGCAATTCGCGGTTGGTGAAGTCCATGCGCCCGGTGTGCTGGTGGTCGCGCAGCAGCTTCCAGACAATGGCGCCCGCCACGCCCTTGATCAGGTAGTCGTCGTTGATGAACACGCTGTCGTTGGCCGCAAAGTGGCGCACCCGCAGCGCGCTGCCGCTCACCGGCGGTGCCGTCGTAGGAGTAGGCAGCGGCTCGGGCGCATCGGGCGCGGCCTGCAGCAGGTCGATGGCGGCGGCCAGCTGGCCCGCAATGGCCACCAGCAGGTCTTCGTCCTCGAAACCAAAGCGCATGTCCTCGGGGCTCTCGGCAAACAGCACGCCCAGCAGACGCCCGGCCGACAGCAGGGGCACCGCCACCTGGCTGTGCGGTTCCGGCAGGCCGGGGTAGGGGATGTCCAGGCCCCGCAGCGGGGGCGCATCGGGCGCGGCATGCGCGTCCATGCTCTCGCGGATGGCGTGGCTGTACAGGGCGGCGTGCGTCATGTGGCTGATGCGCACCGGCGTGCGCTCGCGCGCGGCCATGCCGATCACGCCCTGGCCCAGGCGGATCTCGGAGCCCACCCCTGATGTGGCGTAGCCGCAGCTGGCCACCGTGTAGAGCTGCTGGGCGCTGGCGTCCAGCATCAGCACCATGGCGTGCTCGATGCCCAGTTTGTCCTGCAGGCCCTGCAGCGCGCCTTGCAGCAATTCGTCCAGCCCCGTGCAGCGCGCGATGCCTTCGCTGCACAGGCGCAGCGTGTGCAAGAGCCCGGAGCGCGGCGCGGGTGCTGGCAGGCCTTCGCCCGCTACCGATTCGATGCGCTCCACGGCGTAGATGTCGGCCCCCTTGAGTTCAAACACCTCGGCCATGCCCGCATGCGACGCAATGCCCGCCAGTTGTGCGCGCATGCTCTCGAACACCGGGCCGCTGTCCTCGGTGCGTTCATACAGCAGGTGCAGGCGGTAGAAATGGGCGGTGAGCGGGTCTAGCACCAGCACCGACGCGCGCGGGTTACGCAGGATGTTCTGGCGGGTCTTGTTGAAGAACTGGAACGACAGCGCTACATGCGCCGCATCCACATAGACCACCTGCGAGATGTAGGCCACGTTGGGCGTGCCGTCGGGGTCGCAGGTGGCCATGATGGCGGGAATCGCACCCTCCAGGCAGGGGCGGATGCTGTGCAGGGACGGCGCTGCGGTGCTCATGGCTGCGGCGTAGGTGGTGAGGGTGACGTCGGCGGCGAACACAACTCCGCGCCAGCGCGCGGGCCCGGCGTCTGGTCGAACGCGCTGGTGGGCGTGAAGCTCACGGCCACCACATCGTGCAGCGGCGCTGCCAGCATGGCGCCCACATACTGCGGCCCGTAGCCGACCTGGCCCACCTCCTGCACCATGGACTGCAGGTAGGCCTGCAACACGGGCAAGTCGCCGTCATGGGCCGGGCGCTGCGTGGCCCGGCGGGCCTTGAGCTGCAGCGTCTGGTGGGTGGACGGAACGCTGAAGACCACGGCAATCTCGCCGGTGTGCGCAATGTCCTGCAGCAACTGCTCGGACTGGCTGCGTCGCAGGTACACCGTGACCTCCTGCCCATCGCCGCTGATGTGACTGCCCACCGCCCGCATGATGCTCGGGCGCAGGGCCGCATCGCGGGACGCCACGATGGCCGATACGCCCTTGGCCACCATGGCGATATGGCTGGGGCCGAGCAGCACGGTGGTCATGCCTTGAAGCGCTTGCGTGTCAGGGCCAGGGCCACCCAGAAGGCCACCACGGTGGTCACCACCAGCACCAGGCCATGGCGCAGGGGGTGGGCGGGCCACTGGTCCATGAACAGCGGGCGCACCAGCTCGACCGCGTTGGTCAGCGGCAGCCAGTCGGAGATGGCGCGCACGATGGGCGGCAGCTGCTCGCGCGGGAAGAACACGCCCGAGAGAAACATCATCGGCGTGAGCACCAGCGTGAAGTAGTAAGTAAAAAAGTCATACCCCTTGGCCAGCGCGTTGAAGATGAGCGCAATGCTGGAGAACATGATGCCCACGAACAGCAGCACCGGCCAGGCCACCAGCAGCTTGGGGCTGTGGCTGATGCCCAGTGCCAGCATCACGCCCAGGATGGCGGTGACGGTGAACAGTGCTTTGAACGCCGCCCAGAGCATCTCGGCCAGCACTACGTCGTCCAGGCTCACCGGCGCGTTCATGATGCCGTCCCAGGTCTTTTGCACATGCATGCGCGAGAAGGCCGAGTACAGCGCCTCGAAGCTGGCCGCGTTCATGGCGCTCATGCAGATGGAGCCGCTGGCCAGGAACAGGATGTAGGGCACCTTGGTGTCGCCCGCCGCCCCGCCCACGCTCACTTGCCCCACCAGTGCGCCCATGCCGTAGCCAAAGGCCACCAGCCACATCAGCGGCTCGGCAATGTTGCCCACCAGGCTGGGGATGGCCAGCTTGCGCCAAACCAGCAGGTTGCGCATGAACACGGGCCACCAGCGCACGGACAGGCTGGGCGGGCGCCACACCGACGGCGGGGGCGGGGCCACAGAGGCCACGGAGGACGGGGTAACGGTTTGCATCCGCTTATTGTGCGATGTTGGCGGGCGGACGCACAGCCCCTGGCGTGCCTGCCTGGGTGGGTCGTCCCGCCAGCTGGGCACGCCCATTGCTTGAGCAACGCCATGCCCACTCATGTCCTGAACCTGCCTGCCGGTGCCAGCGCCCTCTGGCAAAACCGCCTCGGGCTGCTGCTGGAGTCCACGGGGGAGGGCGTGTTCGGCATCGACCTGGCCGGCAACTGCGTGTTCATCAACCGGGCGGGCGCACAGATGCTGGGCTTTGCGGCCGAAGAGGTGATGGGGCGCAACATGCACGCGCTCACCCACCACAGCCACCCTGACGGCAGCCCTTACGCCGACAGCGACTGCCCCATCTTCAACGCCTTCCGCCAGGGCCTGCCCTGCCGGGTGGACACCGAGGTGTTCTGGCGCCAAGACGGTTCGGCGTTTGCCGTGGAGTATTCCAGCCACCCCATCCTGGAGGGCGAGCAGGTGCACGGCGCTGTGATCGCGTTTGTGGACATCACCAGCCGCAAGCGCGCCGCCGACGAACTGCAGCGCGCGCACGACGACCTGGCCCGCGCCAATGACGAGCTGGAGCGCCGCGTGGCCGCGCGCACCCAGGAGCTGTCGCAGGCGCTGGCGCAGCTGCGGGAGCTGTCCGCCTACTCAGAGCAGGTGCGGGAGGACGAACGCACCCGCATCGCCCGCGAGGTGCACGATGAGCTGGGCAGCCTGCTGGTGGCGCTGAAGATGGATGTCAACTGGCTGCACAAGCGCCTGGGCGAGCAGGGTGAGCGCACGCCCGAGGCCGCGGGCGACATGCGCACCCAGATGCGGTGCAAATGCCAGAACATGAGCCGCCTGATCGAAAACGCCGTGGACAACGTGGGCCGCATCATCACCGACCTGCGCCCCAGCATCCTGGACCACCAGGGCCTGTGGGCGGCGCTGGAGTGGCAGGCGCAGGAGTTTGTGCAGTCGGCCGAACTGGAGCTGGCGTGGCACATGGACGTGCCCGCCACCCTGCACTTGCCTGAGCCCGCCGCCATCGCCGTGTTCCGCATCTTCCAGGAGATGCTGAGCAATGTGGGCCGCCACGCACAGGCCAGCGCCATCGACATTGCCATCGACGTGCAGGACGATGTGCTGCAACTGCGTGTGCGCGACAACGGCGTGGGCGCTACCCGCCAGGCGCTGGAGGCGCCCACTGCTTATGGGGTGATGGGCATGCGCGAGCGGGCGCGGCAGCTGGGAGGCCAGCTGACCATCACCAGCGAGCTGGGGCAGGGCTCGTGCCTGCAATTGCTGATTCCTCTGGAGCTGTCATGAATTCCGTGGTTCGCGTGTTGATCGGGGATGACCACCGCATCGTGCGGGAGGGGCTCAAGCAGGTGCTGGGCGACCCCGCCAACGGCGCGCCCGAGATCACCGTGGTGGCCGAGGCCACCCAGGGCAGCGAGGTGCTGGAGCAGGTCATTGCACTGCAAGGGCCTACGGGTGCGCTGGGCGTAGACCTGGTGTTGCTGGACATCGCCATGCCGGGCATGGACGGCCTTGAAGTGCTGCAGGCGCTGCGCAAGACCTGGCCCGCGCTGCCGGTGCTGATGCTCAGCACCTACCCCGAGCGGCAATATGCGGTGCGCTGCATCCAGATGGGCGCGGCGGGCTACCTGCACAAAAGCGCCGACCCCGACGACATGGTGGCGGCCGTGCGCAAGGTGGCGGCGGGCGGCCGCTACCTGACCGAGGCCACGGCGCAAGCCCTGGCGGGCGCGGTGGAACGCACCGGCGTGGTGCGCGCAGCGCAACAGGGCGCGCCCGCTGGAGTAGACGCGCTCTCCTATCGAGAGCACCAGGTGTTTCGTCTGCTAACGGCCGGGCAGAGCGTGAGCGAAATTGGTGCGCAGCTCAAGCTCGCGCCCAACACCGTGAGCACCTACCGCGCCCGCATCCTCGAAAAGACCGGCGCGCGCAATGACGTGGAGCTGGCGCTGCTGGCGCGCGGCGCGCCTGCCGAGTGATTTGCGGGCGCTGCATGCCCGATTTGTAGTGCTGGCCCTACACGCTGTAGACACCACACCCACGAATTCATGACAGAGGGCCGGCACCGGCAAAAACTGGCCCGCGCTTTGCGTAACGCCTGGCACCAACTTCTTCGAGGTGTGCCATGTCCGAATTCTTCTCGCCCTACGATGCCGACCGCCCGTTGATGCTGAAATGCAGCTGTGGCCGCGACCACACGGTGGCCGACCACCATGCCGAGGCCTCGGCTGATGCCGCTGCTGCCACCTTGCGCCAGCGCAGCGAGACCCGCGAGTTCGAGCTTTACAGCAACGAGTTCATCGAAGCCACGCTGGTCAAGGCGCTGTTTCCGCAAGACGCGGTGCGACGCCGCTTCATCAAGGCCGTGGGCAAGGGCACGGCCATGGCGGCCATTGCCAGTGTGTTGCCCGTGGCCAGCCTGCAGGCCATGGCGCAAGAGAAGCAAGGCGCGCTGGAGAAGACCAACCTCAAGATCGGCTTCATCCCGATCACCTGCGCCACGCCGCTCATCATGGCCCACCCGCTGGGCTTTTATAGCAAGCAGGGCCTTAACGTGGAGGTCACCAAGACAGCAGGCTGGGCGCTGATCCGCGACAAGATGATGAACAAGGAGTATGACGCCACGCACTTCTTGAGCCCCATGCCGCTGGCGATCTCGATGGGGGTGGGCTCCAACGCCGTGCCGATGAAGGTGGCGACCATCCAGAACACCAACGGGCAGGCGATCACGCTGGCCAACAAGCACAAGGACAAGCGCGATCCCAAGCAGTGGAAGGGGTTCAAGTTTGCAGTGCCGTTCGAGTTCAGCATGCACAACTTTCTGCTGCGTTACTACGTGGCCGAGCATGGTCTGAACCCCGACACCGACATCCAGATCCGTGTGGTGCCACCGCCCGAGATGGTGGCCAACCTGCGCGCGGGCAACATCGACGGCTACCTGGGCCCCGACCCGTTCAACCAGCGCGCAGTGTATGAGGAGATCGGCTTTTTGCACATCCTGACCAAGGAGCTGTGGGATGGCCACCCCTGCTGCGCGTTCGGCACCAGTGCGGAATTCATCCAGCAGAACCCCAACACGTTTGCCGCGTTGTACCGCGCCGTGCTCACGTCGGCCGCCATGGCGCGCAAGCCCGAAAACCGCGAGCTGATCGCCAAGGTGATTGCGCCCGCGCAATACCTCAACCAGCCCGAGACCGTGCTCACACAGGTGCTCACGGGCCGCTTTGCCGATGGGCTGGGCAAGATCCAGTCGGTGCCCGACCGCGCCGACTTCGACCCCATGCCCTGGCAAAGCATGGCCGTGTGGATGCTCACGCAGATGCAGCGCTGGGGTTACGTCAAGGGCGATGTGAACTACCAGCAGATCGCCGAGCAGGTGTTTTTGCTCACCGACGCCAAGAAGCACATGAAGGCGCTGGACCAGAAGGTGCCCGACGGCGCGTACCCCAAGTTCAAGATCATGGGCCGCGAGTTCGATGCGGCGAAGGCGGCCGAGTACGCCAAGAGCTTCCCCATCCGCAAGGCGGCTTGAAATGACTGCCGCCAAGAACCTCAACCTGCGCGCGGGCCTGCTGTCCGTGCTCATCTTCCTCACGCTGCTGGGCATCTGGTACATCGCCACGGCGCCCTCGGGCGCCAGCAGCGGCACCGCAGGCATGACGGTCGAGCAGATCGAGTACGCCAAGATGATGGGCAAGGACCCGGGCGCGCCCAAGAGCGGTGGCTTTCCCACGCTGGGCGCCATGGGCAGCACGGTGTGGGGCCACCTCTCCAACCCGTTCTACGACAACGGTCCCAACGACAAGGGCATCGCCATCCAGCTGGCGCACTCGTTGGGCCGCGTGGCGCTGGGCTTTGGTCTGGCCTGCCTGGTGGCGATTCCGCTGGGGTTTGTCATCGGCATGTCGCCGCTGCTGCGCCGCGCGTTCGACCCGTTCATCCAGGTGCTCAAGCCCATCAGCCCGCTGGCGTGGATGCCGCTCGCGCTCTACACCATCAAGGACTCATCCATCTCGGGCATCTTCGTGATCTTCATCTGCTCGGTGTGGCCCATGCTGGTGAACACGGCGTTTGGTGTGGCCTCGGTCAAGCGAGACTGGCTCAACGTGTCGGCCACGCTGGAGGTGAACCCGCTGCGCAAGGCCTTCCTGGTGATCTTGCCCGCCGCAGCGCCCACCATCCTCACGGGCATGCGCATCAGCATGGGCATTGCGTGGCTGGTGATTGTGGCCGCCGAGATGCTGGTGGGCGGCACCGGCATCGGCTACTTCGTGTGGAACGAGTGGAACAACCTGTCGCTCACCAACGTGATCTTCGCCATCCTGGTGATCGGCGTGGTGGGCATGTTGCTCGACCTGGCGTTTGGCCAGCTGCAGAAGGTGGTGACCTATGTGGAGTGATGTTGCCCAACGCCCGGCTGTTCCAGCCCCTCTTGCCACTGACGCACCGCAACGAAAGGCCTCTGCCGTGACCCAAGGCTTCCTCCAGATCGACCGGCTGAGCAAGGCCTTTGTACCCGCCAAACCGGTGTTTGCTGATGTGTCGTTCATGCTCGACAAGGGCGAATTCGTCTGCATCATCGGTCACTCGGGCTGTGGCAAGACCACCATCCTGAACGTGCTGGCGGGGCTGGACACCGCCACCTCGGGCACCGTCATCATGGACGGGCGCGAAGTGGCCGGCCCCAGCCTGGACCGGGGCGTGGTGTTCCAGAGCCATGCGCTCATGCCCTGGCTCACGGTGCGCCAGAACATCGCGTTTGCCGTGAAGTCGCGCTGGCCCGACTGGAAGAAGGCCCAAGTCGATGCGCACGTGGAGAAGTTCGTGGCGCTGGTGGGCCTGAGCCCTGCCATCGACAAGAAGCCATCGCAACTCTCGGGCGGCATGAAGCAGCGCGTGGGCATTGCGCGCGCGTTCTCCATCCAGCCCAAGATGCTGCTGCTGGACGAGCCCTTTGGCGCGCTGGATGCGCTCACGCGCGGCACCATCCAGGATGAGCTGATGACCATCGTGCGCCAGACGCAGCAGACGGTGTTCATGATCACGCACGATGTGGACGAATCCATCTTGCTGGCCGACCGCATCCTGCTCATGAGCAACGGCAACGAGACGCCCGAGGGCTATCGCCCCGGTGGCATCGCCGAGGTGGTGGTGAACCCGCTGCCGCGCGAACGCACGCGCACCAGCCTGCACCACCTGGACGGCTACTACGCGCTGCGCAACCACATCGTGGACTTCCTGGTGACACGCGCGAAAGCGTGAACACCCCCTGAGTCGCTTCGCGCCTTCCCCCTAAGGGGGACGCCGCCCGTGCGGCGGGGCGGCCCTTGCACGGCGGCCCTGGCCTGGATCGCGCCGGTTTCAATCCCTGTAGGCAAAGCGCAACCGAATCGCGCCCATTTCTAACCTCTCTTTATCAAGGAGCCATCACCATGAACCGCAACGACGTTACCGAAAAGATCATCAGCACCAAGGTCGCCAAGGGCCTGCAATGGGAGGCCATTGCCAAGAAGGTTGGTCAGTCCAAGGAATGGACCACCGCCCTGTGCCTGGGCCAGATGACCGCCACACCCGAGCAGGCCAAGATCGTCGGCAAGATCTTCGGCCTGACTGCCGATGAGCAGAAGTGGCTGCAGGTGGTTCCCTACAAGGGCTCGCTGCCCACACCTGTGCCCACGGACCCGCTGATTTACCGCTGGTACGAGGTGGTGAGCGTGTACGGCACCACCATCAAGGAACTGATCCACGAAGAGTTTGGCGACGGCATCATGAGCGCCATCGACTTCAGCATGGACATCCAGCGCGAAGCCAATCCCAATGGCGACCGCGTGAATGTGGTGCTGTCGGGCAAATTCCTGCCGTATAAACAGTACTAACCCCCTGAGGCGCTTTGCGCCTTCCCCCTTTCTCGCGAATTGCTGCGCAATTCGGGAAGGGGGACACCGCCAGCGCCCGCCAGCGAAGCGCCGCCTGTGCGGCTTGGCGGCCCTTGCGCGGCGGTCGCTGGTATGGGGCGCTCCCCCTCTCGGCGGCGGTCAGAGCACTTTGACGGCGCGGCCGATGAACTGAATGGGCCCCGTGGGCTTGCCAATCGGCGAGCCTGTCGGCGGCTCCAGCGTCAGCTCGAACAATTGGTTGGGCTGCAGCGGCGGCAGCTTGTCCAGCGGGATCTGCAGGGGCTGACCAGGCTGCACCAGGCCCAGCGACACGGGGCCACTCCAGCCGTCGGCCTTGGTCCAGAACTCCAGGGCCTTGTCGGCGGGGACTTCGGCCATACCCAGCGGAATCAGGCTGATCTGCCGGGGCGAGCTGGCCTGCACCACCCAGCCAGGGGCCTTGTCTTGCGGCGCGACCAGCACCACCATGAACTGCGGCGGCGCGGCCACGGGTGCGGTGCGCGTGACGAGCACCGCCGCGAGCACCGCCGCCATGGCAAAGCCCGAGCCGGCGAGGGCCCGCCACAGGCCCAGGTGGTCCCACCAGCGCACAGGCGGCTTGCGCTCGGTGTTGGCGCGGGGTGGTGCGGCAACCGGTGCCGCAGTGTGCTCCAGGCTGGCTGCTTGCAGCGATTGATCGATGCGCGCCCACAAGGCAGCGGGCGGCGTGATGGGCTCGGCCAGCTGGGTCAGCGGCAGCAGGCGGGCGTCCCACTCAGCCACCGCCTGTTGCAGTGCTTGGTCACCGGGCAGGCGTTGCTGCAGGGCTTGGCGCTCAGCAGCGGGCAGGGTGCCCAGCACGTACTCGCCAGCCAGCACATGGAGGTCTTCCGGCGAGGGCGTGGTTGGTGTGTTGCGCACATCGGTCATGCCATGCACTCCCGCAGCGATACCAGGCTGCGCCGGATCCACGCCTTCACGGTGCCCAGCGGGGCGCCCAGGCGCTCGGCAATTTCGCCGTGCGAGCAGCCGTCCACATAGGCGTGCAGCACGCAGCTGCGCCGGGCGGGGTCCAGGGCCTCCAGGCAATGCTGCAGGCGGCCCAGGCTGGCGTTGAGTTCAAAGGTTTCCTCGACCTCGTGGTGGGCCTGCACAGACATGTCGGCCTCCAGGGCTTGGGTGGTGGTGTCGTCCACATCCACGTGGCGGCTACCGTCGCGCACGGCGTTCAGGGCCAGGTTGCGCGCCACGCTGTAGATCCAGCCGCGCGCACTGCCCCGGCTCGCGTCGTAGCTGGCGGCGCGGGTCCAGATGTTCACGCAGGCATCATGCACGATGTCTTCGGCCAGCGCGCGCTGGCGCACGATGCGCAGCGCAATCCCCAGCAGCCGCGCACCCTCCTGTTGGTACAGGCGGTGCATGGCCTGCCGGTCACCTGCTGCGCAGGCGGCCAGAGTGGCTTCGTAGTCGAAATCGCCAGGGGTGTCGGGCACGGTGTGCAGGCAGCGAGGCAGTGGCTGAAGGGTGGGCGCATCGTAGCCGCAAACCCGTCACCGCCCCGGTGGTAGCCCCCGCTGCGCAGGGGATTGCGCGGGCGTGGTTTACGCGGCTTTCCAGAAGATGTAGTCGGCCTGGTACTTCACGATCTGGCGCTCGCCCTTGTTGGCGGTGGTGCAGGCGGCAGCGGGTGCCACGCCGCCCTTGAGGGCCACGCGCTGGATGAAGGTCACGCCGGTCATGGCGCCCGAGCCCATGGCGGGGTTGGCCTTGACGAGCTGGTAGGGCAGGTTGCCCGTGCCCGATGGCGCCACGGCCAGCTGGGTGGCTGTCAGCTTGGACCCATCGCTCGACTCCCAGGTGGCGGGCGGGCCGTAGTAGGTGCCCACTTGTTTGCCGCTGCGGTCATTCAGCACGGCCTTCGGGCCCACGAACACCCATTCGGTCTGGCCGGGGGCATTGGCCTTGTCGCGGCATTCGTAGGTGATCTCGCCCACGCCCACGGTTTCCATCGCGACCTTGTTGCCGGCGGGCACCTTGATGCTGTCGGGCAGGCTGTCCTGCGAGAACGCCGGCTTGGGCGACGACATCATCGAGCCGCAGGCGCTGAGCAGCACGGCGGCGGCAACGGCGCCCGTCAGGGGCAGCAGGCGGGAGATGGGGGACGTGTGGAAGGTCATGGCGTTTCTCTCTGGTCTGTGGGTTGATAGGACAGCAGCAACAAGATGCGCTGCTGGAGGTACTACCCACGAAAACACCGTTTGGATGCAGTGGATGCAAAAAATATTTGGCAGTGCAACCACTGCCCCATGTTGATCCCGTGGTCCGCAGGCCCAGGATGGCTGCCATGAGGGCATGGATCCCGGGGCGGGTTCCGTGCCGGGTTGGATTACAGTCGTCGCCACCTCTTCTTCTTTACGGCTTTTGCAGAAAGCACAACCCATGACCACCCTCGGAACGCCCTTGTCCCCCCACGCCACCAAAGTCATGCTGCTGGGATCGGGCGAGCTGGGCAAGGAAGTACTGATTGCCTTGCAGCGCCTGGGCGTGGAAACCATCGCCGTGGACCGCTACGACAACGCCCCCGGCCAGCAGGTGGCCCACCACGCGCGCACCATCACCATGAGCGACCCGGCCCAGCTCAAGGCGCTGATCGAAGCCGAACGACCCCACCTGGTCGTCCCCGAGATCGAAGCCATCGCCACCCCCATGCTGGAAGAGCTGGAAGCCGCGGGCACCGTGCGCGTGATCCCCACGGCCCGCGCGGCGCGCCTGACCATGGACCGCGAAGGCATCCGCGTGCTGGCCGCCGAAACGCTGGGTCTGCCCACCAGCCCCTACAAATTCTGTAACTCGCTGGAAGAGCTGCAGGCAGCGATTGATAGCGGGATTGGCTATCCCTGCATCGTCAAACCCGTGATGAGCAGCTCGGGCAAAGGCCAGAGCAAGATCGACGGCCCGGACGACGTGCAAAAGGCCTGGGACTACGCCATGGCGGGCGGCCGCGTGAGCCACGGCCGCGTGATCGTCGAGGGCTTTATCGACTTTGACTACGAAATCACCCAGCTCACCGTGCGTTCGGTGGGGGCGGACGGCCAGATCGCCACCAGCTTTTGCGACCCCATCGGCCATGTGCAGGTCAGCGGCGACTATGTGGAAAGCTGGCAGCCCCACCCCATGCACCCCGCCGCGCTGGAGAAGTCTCGCCAGATCGCCAAGGCCGTGACCGATAACCTGGGCGGCCAGGGCCTGTTCGGCGTGGAGCTGTTTGTGAAGGGCGAGAACGTCTGGTTCAGCGAGGTGAGCCCACGCCCGCACGACACCGGCCTGGTCACCTTGTGCACACAGCACCAGAGCGAGTTTGAGCTGCACGCCCGCGCCATCCTGGGCCTGCCGGTGGACACCAGCCTGCGCAACCCCGGCGCCAGCGCCGTGATCTACGGCGGCGTGGAGGCTCAGGGCATTGTGTTCGACGGCGTGGATGAGGCGCTGCGCGTGCCGGGCACCGACCTGCGCCTGTTCGGAAAGCCAGAGAGTTTTGCCAAGCGCCGCATGGGCGTGGCGCTGGCGCGTGCCGAAGATGTGGACACCGCGCGCCGCAACGCCAAGCTCGCGGCGGGCAAGGTCACGCCCCGGAAGGCATAAACTTCAAGTAAAAATGGCCTTCTCCGCCTGATAGGTAAGCGATTTAAGCTATTGTTTTAATAGCGTTTTCGGCTGGCGCTGCCAGTGGGCGGCACGCCAGCAGTCACCAGCGCTCAGCCATCCTCGCGGATCTGGCGGCCTGTGAGTTTGAGGAACAGGTCTTCCAGATTTGCTGGCCGGTGCAAGGTGCGCAGGTGCCCATGCTGGCCCAGGGCCTGCAGCAGCGGCTGGGCGTTCTGGGTGTAGAAGAACACCGTCTCGCCGCTGATCTCTACGCGCGCCGCCAGTGCGCGCAGTGCGGCGTCTCCCGCCAGGGCCTTGGCGCCCACGCCAAACACTTCCACCACATCGGGCTCCAGGTGCTGCGCGATCAGCTCGCGCGGGCGGCCTTCGGCGATTTTTTTGCCATGGTCCAGCACCAGCAGGCGCGAGCACAGGCGCTCGGCCTCGTCCATGAAGTGGGTGGTCAGCAGGATGGACTTGCCTTGCTGCAGCAGCAGTTGCAGCCGCTCCCACATCAGGTGGCGCGCCTGCGGGTCCAGACCGGTGGTGGGTTCGTCCAGTAGCAGCAGGCGCGGGTTGTTGACCAGGGCCCGCGCCAGCGACAGGCGCCGCTTCATGCCGCCTGACAACTCGCCGGGCTTGGCATCGGCCTTGTGGGACAGCGCCGCAAACTCCAGCAACTGCGGCACGCGCTCGTCCATCACCGCGCCCTTGAGGCCAAAGTAGCGGCCAAACACACGCAGGTTCTCGGCGCAGGTGAAGTCCGGGTCCAGCGTGTCGAACTGCGTGACCACGCCCAGCTGTGCCTTGATGGCCAGCGCGTCGCGTGGCATGTGCAGGGGCGGCGTGCCAGGTGTGGGCGTGAAATGCACGGCTCCCCCATCGGGCGCCGTGAGGCCCAGGCACATGCGGATGGTGGTGGTCTTGCCAGCGCCGTTGGGGCCGATGACTCCCAGGCATTCGCCGGGGGCAATGGCAAACGACACGTCATCCACCACGGTGGTCTCGCCGTAGCGCTTGCGCAGGTGCAGGGCTTCAAAAAGTGCGGTCATGGGTTGATTGTGTGCGAATCCATGACCGCCAGTATTTTTTGATAGCTGCTCGTTATATGCGCTGGCGCCGCCAGGTGCTAGCCTTGAGTGGCCATGAACACAAACCCATCCATCCGGTCGATTGCTGGCTATGCCGAATTGCCCCTGGGCACGCTGGACGCCGAAAAAATCGAGGCTGTGTGGTGCTACACCCCACTGGCCGAGGGGCGGCAACTGGTGTTGCCAGACGGGCGCATGGATCTGGTGGTGCACTGCGTGGTGATGCCGCAAGGCATTGCAAAACCCGTCTTGCTGGTGATTGCGGGGCCGACACAGACGCCTACAGTGGTTGCGCTTCGCCCGCAGACGGTCATTCTCGGAGTGCGGTTTCATATCGGTTGGGGCGGTGCGTGCCTGGGCATTGCGCCGAGCGCGGTGCGCAATCGCACGGTGGTCGGCAGCGAGGTGGAGCGGTGTCTGGGCTTCCTGGCGCGGGAGATCCTCGTGCAAAACACGTTGCTCGGTGTGGAGAGTGCTTTGCGCTCCGTGGCTGGGGCGCTGGCGTCGCGTGCGCGTGCAGCGCCAGCCCATGGGCGGGTGCTTCACGTCCTTGACTGCATGCAACGTGGTACCGAAGGCGAGGGAGTGGCCACTTCGTGGGGGCCACCCTCTGCCCGCACGCTACGCCGCGACATGATGGCGGTCGTGGGCCTGCCCTTGCGCACTCTGGCAGGCATATTGCGTTTTCAGCGCGCTATGGCTCTGCTGGTCACCGGCACCGCATCGATTGGCGAGGTCGCCATTGCTGCAGGGTATGCAGACCAATCCCATATGACCCGGGAATTCCGGCGATTTGGCGGTTTCACACCTGCGGTGCCAACGCCAGCGCCCCTGGTCCGCCTGGCACCGTCGCCCGCTTGAGCGTGTCCGAACTGTTCAAGACACCTCTCGGCAGATGGGCCAGACTGCGGCTGTATGTGCAACAGGCATCTTCGGTCCGTCTATGTATACCCAACCCCTTTTTCAGCCAGAAGACTCTGGCGAGTGCCACCGCCTCATGCGTGCCTACCCGCTTGCCACTGTGGTGGCCACGACAGAGCAGGGGCTGGAGGCCAACTTGCTGCCGCTGGAGTGGGTGGCGCACGGCGTCTGCGGTCAATTGAAAGGGCATGTCGCTCGTGCGCACACGCTGCACCGGTCACTGCGTGACGGCGGGCAGGTGCTTGTGGTTTTTCAGAGCCCCAACGCCTATATTTCACCGCGCTGGTACGTCAGCGGCCAGCGGAGCGGGCGCCTTGCCCCGAGCTGGAACTACGCGGCGGTGCAAGCTCGCGGTGCAATTCGCTTCACAGACGACAGCCAGTGGATGCATGCCCATCTACAGGCACTCACCCGTTCACAAGAAGAGCGCCGCACATTGCCCTGGTCTTTGCAGGATGCATCCCCTTCGTTTGTGGAAGACGCAGCCCGCCGACTGGTGGGGTTTGAGATCGACATCGAGCACCTGAGTGGCAAGCGATTTCTGTCACAGCAGCGCACAGCTGAAGATAGACACAGTCTGGTCAAACACCTTCTTCTGGAGCCTGCCGGTGCGGCGCGTGATGTGGGGGCGATGATCGTTCCGTAAGCCCTCAGAACAGGTTCTCAGGGCATCCAGATGCTGGCGAGTGGCGTCAGCTGGCAGCCACCAGCCGCCCCCGGCCTGCCGCCTTGGCTTCGTACAGCGCACGGTCTGCCCGTGCCATCAGCGCCGCCAGATCGGTTTCGCCAAGCTCGGGTGTTGCCAGCCCGGCGCTGTAGTCCAGCGCAAAGCCCAGTTCGGCCACGCTCGCGGCATGCAGCCGCCGGCGCAGTCGCCGGTCAAACGCCATGCCGGCCGGGGCGCTGTTGTGCAGCAGCAGCAGGCCAAACTCCTCGCCACCCAGCCGTCCGATCAGGTCGCCGCTGCGGCAGGTGTCGCCGAGCAGCCGTGCAAACAGCTGCAGCGCACGGTCGCCCGCTTCGTGCCCCCGGGTGTCGTTGATCTGCTTGAAGTGGTCCACATCCAGCATCAATGCCGTCACGGGCAGCTGGTGGCGCGCGGCGTGGGCCAGCAGGCTGGCGCCCTGCTGGGCAAAGCTGCGTTGGTTGAGAAGGCCCGTGAGGCCATCGGTCATGGCCAGGGTGCGCAGTTTCTGTTCGGCCTCGGCGCGCCACGCGACCAGCAGGGCCACAGTGCCCAGCACCAGGCTCACGTTGGTGGCCATGGCTGCGGCCAGGTTCACGGGGTGGGGCGTGCGAAAGCTCGGGTACTGGTCGGTAAAGGCGCCCAGCATGCCGCGCGCCAGAGTGAAGGCGGCCGAAGTGAGCAGGCAGCCCAGCAGCAGGCTGCGCCAGCGCAGGTTGGACGCGACCACAGGCGCCAGGGTAGCGCGCGCCACGATGCACAGGATGGCAGCCATCAGAAAGTTGGCCCAGCCCACGCGCCATGCGTAGTGACCAAAGCCCAGCGTGTAGCCCAGCGGCGCGGCAATCACCAGCGCCAGCAGCACGCGGCGCAGGGGGCGAGGGCCCAGCCATTCCTCCAGCGCGCGGTACAGCATCCACTGCGCGGCCGCATTGCAGGCAATCGACAGGGTGGAGAGGGCTTGGTCCCACAGGGTGGATGAGGCAATGATGGCTGCCCAGGCCACCGCCTGCAGCAGCATGCTGGCCTGCACATGGCGGGCCGCACGGCTCACGTCCCGGCCCATGATCAGCGGCAGCGCGGCCGAGATCATGAACAGGTTGGCCGCCATGACCGTCATCAGGGTGAGGAAATCCAGTGGCATGCGCGGCGGCCCCGGGGGCGGTTTACTGAAACGCGACCTCGGCAAAGCTGCGCAGCTTGCGGCTGTGCAGACGGTCCACGCCGCCATTGCGCAGGATCTCGATGGCGCGCATGCCGATGCGCAGATGCTGGTCCACGCGCTCGCGGTAGAAGTGGTTGGCCATGCCGGGCAGCTTGATTTCGCCATGCAGGGGCTTGTCGCTCACGCACAGCAGGGTGCCGTAGGGCACGCGAAAGCGGAAGCCGTTGGCGGCGATGGTGGCGCTCTCCATGTCCAGCGCCACGGCGCGGCTCTGGCTGAAACGGCGCTGGGGGGTGTTGTCGGGCAGCAGCTCCCAGTTGCGGTTGTCGGTGCTGGCCACGGTGCCGGTGCGCATCACGCGCTTCAGGTCTGCGCCGCTGATCTGCGTGACATCGGCCACGGCCTGCTGCAGCGCGAGCTGGATCTCAGCCAGCGCCGGGATGGGCACCCACAGTGGCAGGTCTTCGTCCAGCACATGGTCTTCGCGCACATAGGCGTGGGCCAGCACGTAGTCGCCCAGCTGCTGGCTGTTGCGCAAGCCCGCGCAGTGGCCCAGCATCATCCAGGCGTGCGGGCGCAGCACGGCGATGTGGTCGGTGATGGTCTTGGCGTTGGCGGGGCCCACGCCGATGTTGACCATGGTGATGCCGCTCGCGTCCTTGCGCACCAGGTGGTAGGCGGGCATCTGCGGCAGGCGGGGGGGGGCGGCGCCCAGCTCGTCGCCGGCCTCGGCGCTCAGGCCCACGCGGCGCGTGACCACGTTGCCGGGCTCGATGAAGGCGATGTATTCGCTGTCGGGCTTGGCCATCTCGGCGTGGCCCAGGCGCACGAATTCGTCGATGTAGAACTGGTAGTTGGTGAACAGCACAAAGTTCTGGAACCACTCGGGCGCTGTGCCCGTGTAGTGGCGCAGGCGGTGCAGCGAGTAGTCCACGCGCGGCGCGGTGAACAGCGACAGCGGCTGCGCCTCGCCCGGCGCGGCCTGCCAGGTGCCGTTGGCGATGCCGTCGTCCATGGCGGCCAGGTCGGGCAGGTCGAACACGTCGCGCATCAGCATGCGGCGGGCCTGGGTCAGCGTGCCTTCGATGTGATCGTGTTCGGCAAACGAGAAGTGGATCGGGATCGGGTGGGTGCTGGTGCCCACTTCCAGCTCCACGTTGTGGCTGGCGCGCAGCAGGCGGAACTGCTCGGCGTAGTAGTTGGCAAACAGGTCGGGCCGGGTCAGCGTCGTTTCATACCGCCCGGGGCCCTCCACAAAACCGTAGGCCAGCTTGGTGTCGGCCCGCGCCACGGTGGTGGTGTGCACCCGCACAAACGGGTAGAAGGCGCGCACAGGGCCCTCGGGCGTCTCGCCCGCCACAAAACGCTGCATGGCGTCGCGCAGGTGTCCGATCTGTTGTTGGTAGATGCGCTGCACCTGGGCCAGGGCGTCGGCGGGGTCGGTGTGGCGGGTGGGTGCGATGAAGTCGGGGATGAGGGGCATTCCCCTATTGTCCACAAGCCAGACGACAAAATCGGACGAAAAGCGCGCTTACCGGCGCAACCAGCGCTCCGTGGCCTCGGCGTCCAAGGGGGCAGACACCACAAACCCCTGGATCAAGTCGCACCCCAGCTCCGCCAGCAGGTCAATCTGCGCCTGTGTCTCCACCCCTTCGGCCACGGTTTTGAGCTGCAGGCTGCGGCCCATCTGGATGATGGCGGTGACGATGGCTACGTCGTCGGAGTTGCCGGGGGTGTCGGCCACGAAGGAGCGGTCGATCTTAAGCTTGTCGATGGGGTAGCGCTTGAGGTAGGCCAGCGATGAATACCCTGTTCCGAAGTCGTCGATGGAGATGCCCACTCCCAAAGCCTTGAGGGCGTTGAGGGTGCCCAGCACCTGGCCGGTCTGGTGCATGAGCACGGACTCCGTCAGCTCGATCTCCAGGTATTGAGGGGCAAGGCCGGTTTCGAGCAGGACGGCGGCGATTTCGGCGGCCACGTCGCGCTGACGGAATTCGAGGGCCGAGAAGTTCACGGCCATGGGCACCAGGGCCAGGCCCTGGTCCTGCCAGGCCTTGAGCTGGCGGCAGGCCTCGCGCATCACCCAGCGGCCGATGGGGGTGATGAGGCCGCGGGACTCCGAGAAGGTGATGAACTCGTCCGGGCCCACCAGTCCCCGTTCGGGGTGGCGCCAGCGCACCAGGGCTTCCAGGCCTTGCAGCGTGCCGTCGGCCAGGCAAATCTGGGGCTGGTAGTGCAGAACGAAGTGGTTGTGGGCAATGGCCTCGCGCAGCTGGCGCTCTTGCTGCAGCACGTCCAGGGCACTGGCGTCCATGCTGGAGACATAGAACTGGCGGTTGCCGCGCCCGCTTTCCTTGGCGTGGTGCATGGCTGCATCGGCGCAGCGCAGCAGCATATCGGCGCTGCCGCCGTGGTCCGGAAACAGGCTGATGCCAATGGAAGGCGAGATGGTGAGCGGCAGCTGGTCTACCGTGAACACCCCGTGCATGGAGGCCAGCAGCTTGTCGGCCACCATGGCCACGTCGTCCTGGTTCTGCACATCGGTCAGCACCACCACAAACTCGTCGCCACCCAGCCGTGCCACCACATCGGCATCGCGCACGCCCTGACGCAAGCGCTCGGCCACGTTGCGCAGCAGCTGGTCGCCCGCGTGGTGGCCCAGCGAGTCGTTCACGGTCTTGAAATGGTCCAGGTTCACAAACAGCACGGCCGCACGGCCGTGGCGCCTGCGCGCGAGCGACAGCACCTGCGACAGCTGCTCCATCAGGAAATGCCGGTTGGGCAACTGCGTGAGGGTGTCGTGCAGCGCGATGAAGGCCTCGCGCTCCTGCGCCTGCTTGCGTGCGGTGATGTCGCGCACCACCACGATGCGGTAGTCCGCATGGTGCAGCGGCATGGTCTTGCCGACCACCTCGACCGGAATGGCGTGGCCGTCCTTGTGGCGGATGGTGACCTCGTAGGGGTCTTCGCGGCCGCTGCGGGTGTATTCGAGCGCCGTGGCGCGCCATTCGGGGCTGATGAAGTTGAAGATCGACAGGCCCAGCACCTCGTGCAGGGCATAGCCCGTGAGCCGGTACAGCGCCTCGTTGCCGTCGGTGATCAGACCGTCGCGGTGGAACACGATGGCCTCGTCCGTGGCCTCGGTGAACTTGCGCATGCGCTCTTCGCTCTGGCGCACCTCGCGTTCAGCGCGCCAGCGCTCGGTGATGTCGGTGATGAGCACGAAGGAGCCAAGCTGTTGCCTTGCGTCGCCAAAATGCGGGATCAGGTTGACCTCGATCATCCGCACCTCTCCATTGGGCAGGGTCTGTTCGCGGGTGTATTTCACGCGCTCGCCCTGCGTACAGCGCTCCACATGCGGCTCGATCGCCTGCCAGGCCTTGTCGCCAATGGCCTGCTGCACGGTCAGGCCCAGGATGGATTCGGTGCTGTGGCCGTTGTAGGCGGCGTAACCCTGGTTGGCGAACTGGCAGCGCAGGCCCGGCAGGTCGTAGTAGGCCATCAGGGCCGGCACCGAGTCGGCAATCAGGCGCAGCAGCGAGTCGCTGGAGCCTCCCTGGCCCGGGGGGTTGGCTGCGTTGGATGAATCTGGCATGTCCCACTCGGTGCGTGTCTGATGGTTATAGCCTATACCCCTGACGGAGCGTAAGGTAGTTGCCCGGATACCCCGGGCCGGATAATCGGGCCATGACCTCCAAAGAAACCCCCGCCAGCACCGATTTCCGCACGCTGGCCCTGAGCCCCGCTACGCTGGCCAATCTGCAGCAGCTGGGCTACACCACGATGACCCCCATCCAGGCCGCCAGCCTGCCGCCCGCCTTGCTGGGCAAGGACCTGATCGCCCAAGCCAGCACCGGCAGCGGTAAGACCGCCGCGTTTGCCCTGGCCCTGCTGGCCAACCTCAACCCCCGCCGTTTTGCCGTGCAGGCCCTGGTGCTGTGCCCCACGCGCGAGCTGGCCGACCAGGTGACCACCGAGATCCGCCGCCTGGCGCGCGCCGAAGAAAACATCAAGGTCGTGACCCTGTGCGGCGGTGTGCCGCTGCGTGGCCAGATGCTGAGCCTGGAGCACGGCGCCCACATCGTGGTGGGCACGCCCGGCCGGGTGATGGACCACCTGGAGCGCCAGCACCTCACGCTCGAAGCGCTCAACACCCTGGTGCTGGATGAAGCCGACCGCATGCTGGACATGGGCTTCTTCGACGACATCGTGACCGTGGCGCGCCAGTGCCCGAAGGAGCGCCAGACCCTGCTGTTCTCGGCCACCTACCCAGAGGGCATCGCCAAGCTCAGTGCGCAGTTCATGAAGTCGCCCGAGCAGATCACGGTGCAGGTGCAGCACGCCGAAGGCAAGATCGAGCAGCGCTGGTATGAGGTGAAGAACAGCGAACGCCTGCATGGGGTGTCGCTGCTGCTCAACCACTTCCGGCCCGATTCGTCGATTGCGTTCTGCAACACCAAGCAGCAGTGCCGCGACCTGGTGGGCGTGCTGCAGGCCCAGGGCTTCAGCGCGCTGGCGCTGTTTGGCGAGCTGGAGCAGCGCGAGCGCGACCAGGTGCTGGTGCAGTTTGCCAACAAGAGCTGCTCGGTGCTGGTGGCCACCGACGTGGCCGCACGCGGCCTCGATATTGCCAACCTGGCCGCCGTCATCAACGTGGACGTGACGCCCGACCCCGAGGTGCACATCCACCGCATCGGCCGCACCGGCCGGGGCGATGCCGAAGGCCTGGCGCTGAACCTGGCGAGCATGGATGAGATGGGCAGCGTGGGCAAGATCGAGCAGCTGCAGGGCCGTGAGTCGCGCTGGTTCCCGCTGGCGGACCTCACGCCCACGGGCAGCGGCCCGCTGGTGCCGCCCATGGTCACCCTCCAGATCATCGGCGGCCGCAAGGAGAAGATCCGCGCGGGCGACGTGCTGGGCGCGCTGACCGGCGACATGGGCTACACCCGCGAGCAGGTCGGCAAGATCAATGTGAACGACTTTTCCACCTACGTCGCGGTGGACCGCGCGATTGGCGCCCAGGCCGTGCAGCGGCTCAACAGCGGGCGCGTCAAAGGCAAGAGCGTGAAAGCGCGGCTGGTGTCGGGTAACGAAGAAAATTTCGAATGAAATTGGCCGTTTCCGCGCATCCAGTAAGCGCGAGTAGCTATTAATTTGATACTGATTGGGTGGGGCACGCAACCCAGCGGTTGACTGGTGGGCTGGACGCGCCCGGGGGCGTGTCGGGTTAGGCCCTGCGGGCAAAGCGACACCCTCGCCAACCCGGACGCCTCATTTGGCCGCGCTAGCCGTCTGCAGCATCTGCACCATGGCGCTGTAGCCGCGCTGGCGCGCCAGCTGCAGGGGCGTGTTGCCCTGCCGGTCGGTCAGTGCCTGGCTGGCGCCGGCCTTGAGCAGGGCCTGCAGCGTGGCCTGGTGGCGCGGGCCGCCATTGCCCAGCACGATGGATTCGATCAGTGCCGTCCAGTGCAGGTTGTTCACATGGTCCAGCGGCGCCCCGGCGGCGATCAGCTGGCGCACCACGCCGTCGTGCCCCAGGTGGGCGGCGGCGATCAGGGCCGTGCCGTCGTAGCGGCTGGTCACCTGTTGGGCGCTGGCGCCCAGTTGCAGCAGCAGGCGCAGCGTGGCCTCGTCATCGGCCACCGCGGCAATGGTGATGGCGTCGTAGCGGTCGTTTTCCAGCGCGTTCAGGTCGGCGCCTGCTTGCGTCAGGGCGCGGATCGCGTCGGCCTGCCGGGCAAAGGTGGCCACATGCAGCGGCGTGCGGCCGTAGCCATCGCGGGCATTCACATCGGCCCGTGCTGCGATCAGTTTGGAGAGTGCTGGCAGCTCGCCCCGCGCCGCAGCCGCATGCAGGCCCTGGTAGGCTGCTGTTTCAGCCGCCGAGGGAGGCACCTGGGCCTGGGCCGGGGTGGCGCAGGCCAGCGCTGCGGCCAGGGCGAAAACAAGGTTCCAGGGCTTCATGGGGCCTCCGATGGCGTGCGTTGCGGGTGAGGATGGGTGATTACTTCAGCAGATCCTGCACCTTGGCGATGCCCGCCACGGCGCATTGCTCGTCCAGGTGGCCGCCGGGCGCACCGCCCACGCCCACGGCGCCGATCACTTCATTGCCCACCTTCACGGGCACGCCGCCGCCCAGCAACAGGTAGCCGGGGATGTTCACCAGGTTGGCGGCAGCGGGGTTCTTCTGTGCGCCTTCCATCATGGCCAGCGTGGTGTTCTTGGCAGATGCCGAGGTGTAGGCCTTGAGGCGGCTGGCTTCCAGCGTGTGGGGGCCGGCGTTGTCGGCGCGCTGCACGGCGCGCACGGTGCCTGCGCGGTCCACCACCGTGGCCGTCACGGCGTAGCCGTTGGCGGTGCAGGTGGCCACGGTCTGGGCGGCGATCTGCGTGGCCAGGTCCAGCGACATGTTCTTCTCGGTGCGCACGCCTTCGGCGCTGGCGGCGGTGGCGATCAGGGACAGGGTGATGGCGGCGGCTTTGACGAGGGTGCTTTGCATGGTGTTCTCCGGTGTTTTGGTTCGGTGCCACCCTTTGTGGCGCCGTGGGAGAACTGTAAAAATTGCCGCCGTTTTCAGCCATTCGGGCGGCTACGCGCGGGCCTCCGTAGAACTACGGAAGGCCTTTGCAGGCCGATTCAAGATGCGGCATCCACCAGCGCCGCATACCGCCGGATCAGTTGCGCCAGCGACTCTGCCCCCAGCTTGGCGAACAGGTTGGCGCGGTGCGTTTCCACCGTGCGCGGGGAGAGTTCGAGCGCCCGGCCGATTTCCTTGTTGGTCAGCCCCTCCACGATCAGCCCCAGCACCTCGCGCTCGCGGGCCGAGAGCTGCGCAAAACGCTCGCGCGCCTGCTGGTCGGCCTGGTGGCGCTCGCGCGAGCGCACATGCTGGCGCACGGCGTTTTGCAGGGCCTCGATCAGTACCTCGTCGTCCACCGGCTTTTCCAGAAACTCGGCCGCGCCGGTCTTGAACGCGCGGCGGCACATCTCCACCGTGCCGTGGCCGGTGAGCAAAATCACGGGCTGGTCAACGCCCTGCGCCAGCAGCTGCTCCAGCACCGTGAGGCCACTGATGCCGGGCATGCGCACATCCAGCACGATGGCGCCGATGCTGGCGCGGTCAAACCCGGCCATGAAGGACTGCGGGTCGGCCCAGGTCTGCACGCGCAGGCCCACGGTGCTGATGAGCAGGGCAAGGCCCTCGCGCACGGCGGCATCGTCGTCCACCAGGTGGATCAGGGGCGAGAGGGAGGGGGCGCTATCGGTCATCGGTGGGTGGTGCGGCTTGCAGGGTCAGCACAAACTCGGCGCCCCGCTGTGCTGCGGACGGGGGCGTGGCTTCGGGCGCCAGGGCGAGCTGCGCGCCCATGGCCTGCGCCAGGCTCTCGCACAGCGTGAGGCCCAGGCCCAGCCCGCCGGTGCGCGTGGTGTAGAAGGGCTCGAACAGGTGCTGGCGCGCCTCGGGCGGGATGCCGGGGCCGTGGTCGCGAACCGACAGGGTCACCCGCCCACTTTCCGCGCGCGCCATGCTCAGGCGCAGCTGGCGTTCTGCGGGCGGCACCTGCTCCAGCGCCTGCAGGGCGTTCATCAGCAGGTTGTGGACGATCTGCTGCAGGGCCACGGGTTCGGCCCGCACCGGGGGCAAGTCTGCTGCGGCAGACACCTCGGGCACCACGCCGCGCTGCGCCAGTTCGGGCTCCAGCAGATGCAGCACGTCTTGCACGGCGGTGGGCAGTGCCAGGGGCTGGGCCTGGCCTGCCAGGTCGGGCCGCTCCACCAGGCGGCGCAGGCGGCCCACCACGGTGGATGCGCGGCGCGCCTGTTCCACGGCGCGGGCCATGGCGGTCTGTGCGGTGTCGAGGTCGGGCGGGTCGTCGGCCAGCAGGCGCTGGGCGGCCTGCGTGCTGGAGAGCAGTGCCGTGAGCGGCTGGTTCAGCTCGTGGGCCATGCCGGCGGCCAGCTCGCCCAGGGTGTTCAGCCGCGCCACCTGGCCCAGGCGCAGCAGCTCTTCAGCCCGCTGGCGCGCCACGCGCTGGCGCCACAGTGCGCGGCCTGCCGCCCACAGCGCTGCGGTCAGCAGGCACCAGCCCAGCATGCGCCACCAGGGTAGTTCGTGCAGGCTCACACTGCGGCGGGCCACCACGTCCAGCGGCTGGCTGGCGGCGGCCAACAGTTTGTGAAAGTCGTAGGCGCGGATGCCGTTGCCCCGGTCGGCCTGGCCGGGCTGCACCACAAAGGCCGTGCCGCTTTGCTCCAGCGTCACGCGCACCGGGCTGGTGGCCATGTCCATGGGCCACTCGTCGATGGGGATGGCGGCGCGCAGGTCGATGTGCAGCGCGTAGCTGGCCGGTGTGCCCGCCAGCACCAGGTAGAAGCGGCCTGCGGGCAGGTTCAGCCCCGCCATCGCGGCGTGGCCGGTGCGCCGTGATGTGGCCTCTGCCGCTGCCAGCTCGGCCTGCAGCGTAGGCGGCCAGTCGCTGTGGGCCGAGCGCTGCAGCACGGTCAGGATCTGCGGGTACACCGACGGGAGGCGGGGCAGGGGCGAGGCCGCGTTGTGTGGGCCATCCGCCGCAGCGGCAGCAGGCTGCAGCAGCGCCAGCGTGGCCATGATGGCGTCGTGCTGCACCACGCGCTGGCTTAGCAGCCGGTGCACGATGCGTGCGTCGGTCTCGAACGCCGCGTGCAGTTGCTGCAGGCGGTCCACCACCAGCCAGCCGCAACCAATGCCGGCCACCAGCACCCACAGCAGCAGGCTGGGCAGGTGCAGGGCGTGTGGGGGCAGAAGGCGGCGCCAGGCGGGGAACATGCGCGGATTCTGGCATGGGGCCCACGCCGGGGCCCGCAGTTAAACCGCGCTTAAGGTGGCTCTGGTGTAATTTCTGATTCGCCTGTTGGCCACTGCTTCGGCTTCTTCACCTACCGCCATGTCCGCCGCCTCCACCACATCCCACCCCTGGCTTTCGCCCCGCAACCTGCTGTGGGCGTCCATTGCTGTGGCGGCAGTCACCATCGCCCTCAAGACGCTGGCCTGGGTGGTCACGGGCTCGGTCGGTTTGCTGTCGGATGCGATGGAGTCGTTTGTGAACCTGGCCAGCGCCATGTTTGCGTTGGCCATGGTGACGGTGGCCCAGCGCCCGGCCGACGATGACCACCCCTACGGCCACCACAAGGCCGAGTATTTCTCCTCGGGCTTCGAGGGCATCCTCATCATCGGCGTCTCGGCCGGCATCTTCTGGGCTGCGGGCCACCGGTTGTTCGACCCGCAACCCATCGAGCAGGTGGGCTGGGGCCTGGGGCTGTCGGTGCTCAGCTCGGCCCTCAACGGGCTGCTGGCCTGGGTGATGTTCCGCTCGGCGCGCGAGCACCGCTCCATCGCACTGGAGGCCGATGCCCGCCACTTGGTCACCGATGTGTGGACCTCGGCTGGCGTGCTGGTGGGCATCGCGGGCGCGGCCCTGACCGGGTGGCTGTGGCTGGATGCGGTGGCGGCCATTGCCGTGGCGCTGAACATTCTGAAAGAGGGCGTGGAGCTGGTGTGGCGCTCGTCCCAGGGCCTCATGGATTCGGCAGTGGAGCCCGAGGTGCAGACCACCATCGACGCCACGCTGCAGCAGTTTGTGGCGGCCCAGGCGCCGGGCGCTGTGCGCTTCGACCATGTCTCCACCCGCCGCGCGGGCCAGCGCCAGTTTGTGGACATGCACCTGCACATGCCTGCGCACTGGACCCTGCGCCACGCCGCCGAGCTGCGCGGCCAGGTCGAGCGCGCGCTGATGACCGCCGTGCCCGGCCTGCGTGCCACCATCGAGCTGCTGCCCACCGATGTGGAGGCGCATTTCGACGACCCCCGTGACGATGTGAAGGATGCCGTGAAGTGATCAGCGTATTGCAACGTGTGCGCGAAGCGCGTGTGGATGTGGACGGGCAGACCGTGGGCGCCATCGGCGCGGGCCTGCTGGTTCTGGTGTGCGCCGAGCGCGGCGACACCGATGCCGAGGCCGACAAGCTGCTGGCCAAGATCCTCAAGCTGCGCATCTTTTCGGACGCAGCGGGCAAGATGAACCAGAGCGTGCAGGACATCGGTGGCGGTCTTTTGTTGGTCAGTCAGTTCACCCTGGCGGCCGACACCACCGGCGGCAACCGCCCGAGCTTTACCCAGGCGGCAGCGCCCGACGAAGGGCGGCGCCTGTATGACTACCTGGTGGCCCAGGCCCGCCAAGTCCACCCCGTGGTGGCCACCGGCCAGTTCGCCGCCGACATGCAGGTGCACCTGATCAACGACGGGCCGGTGACGATACCGCTGCGGATGGCACCTGCAATGCATCAAAATTGATAGCTGCTAGCGCTTGATGGACGGGCGGTAGGGGCTATTTTGGTTCTGATTGTTGCGAAGAGACCAGTGGCGACACAGGCAGCACCCGAAACGCCATCGATGCCAGCGCCAGCCAGGCCGCAATTGCCAGCATGACGGCCGTGTGCGCATCCCAGCCCAGGCGCTGGGCGCCGGTGGCCACGATGCCGGTGAACCACTGCATCAGCGCCACGCCCAGAAACATCGCCATCGTGTAGGCCGACAGGGCCCGGCCCGTGAGCGCGGGCGGGTACGAGGCGCGCACATCGGCGTACTGCAGCACGCCGTAGCCCGACAGAAGCCCCATCAACAAAACCAGCACCACGCTGGCCGCAGGGTGCACCCGCAAAAAGGCCAGCAGCGCGAACAGCCCGGCCATCAGCAGCGAGGCATTGCCAATCCACCATCGGCGGCGGCCGACGCCCGGGTCCAGCCGACCTGCCAGCCCGGGGGCAAACAGCGCAATCAGCGACAGGCCCAGCGCGACGTTGCCGCTGTCCACCAGGGTGAGGTGGTAGCGGTCCATCAGCAGCGGCGCCAGCCACAGGCCCCGCAGCGACAAAAATGCAGCGTAGCCCGACATGCCCAGCAGCAGAATGCCCCAGGTGTGCGGCACCGTGAGCAACTGGCCAAAGCCCAGCAGCGCCTGGCCCCAGGTTTCGCGCTGCGCCGGGGGCGGCACCAGCGGGGCGGGCTCGTGCACCCGCAGCCAGATCAGCAGCCACGACAGCGCGCTGAGCACTGCCAGCACGGCATAGCCAGTGCGCCAGCCGCCGCCGTGCTGCACCAGCCAGGCCAGCGGTGTGCCAGTGAACAGCAGGCCCAGCCCACCCACACCCATGGCCACGCCCGACAGGTAGGCAAACCGGTCGGCCGGGAAATGCCGCGCAATGAACAGCGTGCAGGCCAGAAACGCGGGTGAGCAGCCCACGCCAATCATCAGCTGGCCCACCATCAACCACGCATAGCCGGGCGCTGCCGCCGAGAGCGCGGCCCCGCCAATCGCCAGCGGGAAGGCGGTGAGCACCGTGCGCCGCAGGCCCCACAGGTCCAACCCCACACCCATCAGCAACTGGGCCACGCCGAACGACAGGCCGAACAGCCCGGCAAACGCGCCCAGCGAGCTCGGCGAGAGCCCGAACTCCGCCATCAGCCCCTGCGCCACCATGCCCGTCGTGGTGCGAAACGCCTGGCTCAGCGCAAAGCCGGTGAGCAGCGCCAGCAGCATGGCCCACAGCACGCGCTTTGGCGGGCGGGCGCTGCCCGCCGCGCCGTGCGTAGGCGCCTGCGTGGGAGATGGGGCGGGGGCGTTGTTACTCACTGCCGCCAGAAGAACACCGCTGCCATCACCAGCCCGGTGGCCACGATGCCCCAGCGCAGCACGTTGGCAGGCAGCTTGCGCGCCACGCGTGCGCCGCCGTAGCCGCCTGCGGTGGCGGCCACCATCATCATCAGGGCCTGGGGCCATAGCACGATGCCGCCCGCCGCGTAGATGGCCACCGCAATCGCGGTGAGCAGGGCCGAGACCAGGTTCTTCATGCCGTTCATGGCGTTGAGCTGGGTTTGCCCCAGCAGGCCAAACAGCGCCAGCAGCAAGATGCCCAGCCCGCCGTTGAAGTAGCCGCCATACCCTGCCACGGCCAGCATGCCCAGGGCTGCCTTCCACGGCGCGGCAGGGCCATGGGCCGACGCACCGGCCCACTGGCGCAGCCGGGGGCCCAGCGCAAACATCGCCGTGGCCGCCAGCAGCAGCCAGGGCACGACCTTGCGGAAGGTGGCGTCGGGCGTGATGAGCAGCAGCGCAGCCCCGGCCGATCCGCCAATGAGGGCCAGCAGCACCACTGCCCGCATGGACAGGCCGGGCGGCGGTTGCATGTCTTCCCGAAACCCCCAGGCCCCCGCCATGTAGCCCGGCAGCAGCGCCACCGTGCCCGTGGCATTGGCCACCACGGGCGGCACACCGGTGAAGACGAGAGCAGGCAGGGTCAGAAAGCTGCCGCCTCCGGCAACGGCATTAAGGGCGCCGGCGATGAAGGCGGCGGTGAGCAGCAAAGATGTGTCGAGCATGCACCGATGGTAGGGGGTGGCGCCACCGCCATTGGCGACGGCGCAGGTGCAACACTTTTTCCTTCCCCGGCGCCTGTCAGGTGCTGGGGCTGGTCAATATGAAAGGGCTACCCTCCGCGCAATCAGTACAGATAGGCTGCATTGGGCGCGGCGGGTGTTACGCCATCCGTAGCGCTGCTGGTGCCTACGGCCAGGGTGCTGGCATCACCAGACAGCGCCACGCCAGCGCCAAAGCGCGCAAGTGCGCGCGGTTGGGGCGCCTTGAGGTAGGCCCTGTGCGCCCAGGTGGCGCTGTCACGGCGATAGATGTTGACGGCCCCGGCCGCGTAGGCGGCCTGGTTGATGGCGTCGCCATTGATACCGGGGGCGTTGCTGGCGTCCTTCAGGTCACCCAGGGCGAGCGTGCGGCCATCCGAGGAAAGCGACAACATGACGCTTGTTGCGCCCGATTGGCCATCCGCCTTGACCTGCAGCGCAGGCTGTTGCGTCCAGGTGTCCCCCGCGCGGGTGAAGGTTTGCAGCTCAACGCTGGAGAATCCAGCACCGTCCAGGACGGCCAGCGTGCTTCCGTCCCCGGACAGTGCAAAGGGGTGCTCCCCATCCAGCACGTCGGTGGTCTTGCTCCACACTTGCTTGGGGGAACTCCACGTACCACTGAGTTGTGTCAGGACAGACACGTCATGCTGGCTGTTCGCTGCGAGGAGTGTGCCATCGCTGGACAGGGCTACTACCGCCCCGAAGCGGGCCACACGCCGGTCGGTGCTGCTGCGCGGCAGATGCGCCTGCTCCGCCCAGGCACCGTTGTTGCGGACAAAGGTGTGAATGGCGCCCAAGCCACCGCCAAAAATGGTATCGGATCCGGAGGACATGCTGCCGACCGGGGTTCCCCCACTCCCCGGCGTGAAGTTTGCGCCTTCTTCAGGTGCTCCCACCGCCAGCAGGTTTCCGTCGGCTGACAGAGCCACGCTGAAGCCAAAGTGTTGGGGGGTGCACGGAAAAACAAACGTGCCCATGACGTCGAGGCGGCTGCATGATTCGACTTTCTGCGGAGTGTTGCGTGCCTTGATGTAAGCCTGCTGGCTCCAGGTGCCGCTGCTGCGGGTGAGCAGATAGACCGCTCCTGCGCCATACGCATCGCGATTGGATGCATCACCATTGATGCCTCGCGCGTTGCTTCTTTCCTCCGGTGCGCCCACAGCCAGCGTATTACCGTCAGCAGACAAAGCCAAGCTGGCGCCAAAGGCCATTTTGGCGGCGGAGTTGGTGCTTTCAATGCGCACCTGCTGGTTCCAGGTGCCGCCCACCGTATTGCGACTGAAGACATACACAGCGCCTGCCCCGGCCAACCCGCCTGAGCTGCCCTCGCTCGGAGATCCAACAACCATTGTTGCACCGTCCGCCGACAGGGCAATCACATTTGTATAGCTGCCAAATCGCGTGGCATTGCCGCCGGCGAGTTCGAACTTGCCGATGGCCTGCGTGAGGTCGGGGGTGACGGTGGCCGTGAACGGGCCACAGCCATTCGCATCGCAGGCGCGCAGTCGGTAACTGGCGTTCACGCGCTCGTGCAGTAGCTGAGGGGCGAGGCTATGGGCGTAAGAGGTGCTGCTCAGTGCGCCGCCGAGCTGTGTCTCGGGCAGGGGGCCTGTCGGTCCGTCGGGGTCCTCAAACAATTCATAGCGTGTGGCTCCGGCGCTGGCATTCCAGCTGAAGTTGTAGCCCTTGACCCCGTAGCCTACGGTGAGGCTGAAAGGTGAAGGGGAGGTCGAGCTTCCGGAGCCGCCGCCGCAGGCTGTCAGTACCAGCGGGATAGCGAGAAACAAGCCATTCAGGGGTTGAAGAATGCGAGGCATGAAGGTTTTCCTCAGAGTGTTGGGTTTTGACGCGTGGAATTGGAGGGCGTGCCCAGTATCAATAGTCAGTACAGATACACCGCCCCGACGCTGACGGGAAGCGGTATTGCTGGGTAGGCGGGGCTGCCCGAGTTGTCCGCCTGGTTGCCTTGGATGTCTTTGGCCAGACTGTCTTCGCCCGTGGCGCCCACTGCCAGGGTGGTGCCATCGCCTGACAAGGCGATGCTGGCGCCAAAGAGGTCCCCCGCATCGGTGTTGCTGGCCTTCAGGTAGGCGCGTTGACTCCAGGTACCGCCACTTCGCTGGTATACGTAGGCGGCGCCCGCGCCGCCCGCAGAACTGTCCGCCTGCTTGCCATTGATGCCCCTGGCGCTGCTGGCTTCAGCCATGGCGCCCACGGCCAGCGTATTGCCGTCGGCAGACAGTGCGAGGCTGGATCCATACCAGTGGTCCTGGCCGGTGTTGCTAGCCTTCAGATAGGCCTGCTGGCTCCACGAGCCGCTGCTGCGGGTGAACAGATAGGCAGCGCCTGCACGTACCAGGGTGCGAGCGCCCGGTGGGTTGTTGATGCCCGTGCCGGACGCTGTCTCATTCTGGGCGCCTACGGCCAGGGTATTGCCATCTGCCGAAAGTGCGAGCTTGAGGCCGAATCGGTCGTTAGCGGCAGTATTCGATGTCTTGACATAGGCCTGCTGGCTCCAGCCTTTGTTGTCCTGGGTGAAGACGTAGACCGCACCGGAGCCGCTGGCCGATTGGTCCTGCTGGTTGCCATTGACGCCGGTGGCGCCGCTGCTCTCCTGCGGAGCCCCCACTGCCAGCGTGCTCCCATCACCCGAGAGCGCAATGGATTCGCCAAAGTATTGCCAACCTGCGCTGTTGGTGTTGCTGGCTTTGAGGTAGGCCTGATGGGCCCAGGTGCTGCCCCCTCCAGCGCCGCTGCTGCTGCGGGAGTAGGTGTACACCGCGCCTGCGCGGATGGCCGAGTGGTCACTCTGATCGCCATTGATGCCGGTGGCTTTACTGCCTTCGCCAGGTGCGCCAACGGCCACCAGGTTGCCATCGGAAGAAACCGCCACGCTGCTACCGAAGCTTTGGGGGTCGCGTACGTAGTAGCCCATGATGTCAACGCTGTAGTCGGCCTTGGGGCGCGTATTGCTTGCCTTGATGTAGGCCTCCTGCACCCACTGAATAGAAAGCCCGTGAGGCAGGGGGCTCCCGATAGCCTTGAAGACGTATGCGGCACCTGCACCCTGGGTCTGGGTGTCGGATGCGTCGCCGTTCACCCCTTTGGCACTGCTGGTCTCGCCGGGGGCTCCTACGACCAGTGTGGATCCGTCGGCAGACAGGGCCAGGCTGGCGCCAAAGCGGGGCCCGTTGTCCAGGTAGCGTCCGTTGTCGTAGGCCCGGTTATTGCCAGCCTTGAGATAGGACGCCAGTGTCCACAGGCCGTAGCTATTGTTGCGCGAGAAAACATAGACGGCGCCTGCGTTCGCGATGGAGTTGTCGGCTTGGTCGCAGGAGGATGTGGTGGGGCAGGTTGCGTTGCTGCGTTCGCCGGTTGCGCTCACAGCCATTACCCTGCCATCGGCCGACAGGGCCACGGCACTGCCAAATGCGTCGATAGCCTCGCCGTTGCTTGCTTTGAAGTAGCCAATGGCCTGGGTCACATCGGGGGTGATGGCGGCAGTGAATGCTCCGCAGCCAGTGCCGTCGCAGGCGCGCAGGCGGTAGGTAGCGTTTACTCGCTCATGCAGCTGCGCGGACTTTATCTGGTGGAAGAAGGCGGTGATGGTGTGATCATTGGCGCCGCCCACTATCACCTCCGGCTGAGGGCCGGCGGGGCCATCAGGGTCTTCGAACAACTCGTAGCGGGAGGCACCCACGCTGGCGCTCCATTGGAAGGTGTACCCCTTGGTGCCATATCCCACGGTGAAACCTGCTGGGGCCGCAATGCCAGTGGATGGTGCATCTGAGCCTGAGCCTCCGCCGCAGGCCGCCAGCATCACGGGGACGGCCATCATCAGCGCCCGCGCCAGGTGAGTCGGCCTCTGGGTGATAGGTGTCCTGCAAGGTGTGGAGTGTCCGATCATGGGCAATGTCCTGTGGTCCTAAAGTGGGAAAGGAGGCGGTGCAAACGGAGGAGGGCGGGGCGGGTGAGATGTCAGATGTGCGCCCCCCAAGTAATGGGGCCAGGGCCGTGCAGCGTTTCAAACGCTTATCCCGAACCTGATCCTTTGCCTTCCCTCGGGTCGAGGTTTTTATACCATTCAGTAAAAAATAAACAGCAAGAGATACGGTTTGTTTCCGAATCTCTGTACGGGGCTGGGCGGGCAAGATGTGACCCGCGAGGCACGCGCAGGGCTGGTGCGCAGCGCCAAGCCCTAGGCGCCCTATGCCTTTGTCGCTTTCTTGGGCGGCGTTATTCAGATGCGTACGGGTCCGCAAACCCCAGTTCTTGCAGGATGGTCGTCTCGTACGCTTCCATCTCCTCGGCGTCGGCCTCGCTCGTTTCATGGTCCCAGCCCTGGGCATGTAGCGTGCCATGTACCAGCATGTGGGCGTAGTGTTCTTCCAGGCTCTTGTTCTGCTCCTGGGCTTCCCGCTCGATCACGGGGGCGCACAGCACCAGGTCGGCGGTCACCACGGGCTCTTGCGTGTAGTCAAAGGTGAGCACGTTGGTGGCGTAGTCCTTCTTGCGGTACTCGCGGTTGAGCTGCTGGCCTTCTTTGGCGCCCACGATGCGCACGGTGATCTCCGCGTCGGTGGCCAGGGCGTGTCGAATCCAGCGCGTGACCTTGTGGCGCGGAAGCACGGCGCGGTGGGCGGCGACTCCATCAAAAGAGCCGAACTGCAGCGACAGGGAGAGTTGGTTCAGAGGCATAGGAGTATTTTTAGCTGCTGTCGCCTGATGGGCTTTGTTTTATTGCTATAAGAATGAAAGCACTAGTCTCGGCTGCGGGCCGTCACGGCGCGGCGCGGGGCGTCGTAGGCATCCACGATGCGGGCGACCAGTGGGTGGCGCACCACGTCGGCGCTGGTGAAGTGGGTGATGGCAATGCCTTTCACGCGTTTCAGCACACGTTCGGCGTCCACCAGCCCGCTCATCGCGCCTTTGGGCAGGTCGATCTGGCTCACATCGCCCGTGACCACGGCGCGCGATCCGAAGCCGATGCGGGTGAGGAACATCTTCATCTGCTCGGGGGTGGTGTTCTGGGCTTCGTCCAGGATCACGAAGGCGTTGTTCAGTGTGCGCCCGCGCATGAAGGCCAGCGGCGCGATCTCAATGGCGTTGCGCTCAAACGCTTTCTGCACCTTGTCATGCCCCATCAGTTCGTAGAGCGCGTCGTACAGCGGCCGCAGGTACGGGTCCACCTTCTGGGCCAGGTCGCCAGGCAGAAAGCCCAGGCGCTCGCCCGCCTCCACGGCCGGGCGGGTCAGCACGATGCGCTGCACGCTGCTGCGCTCCAGCGCATCCACAGCGCTGGCCACGGCGAGATACGTCTTACCCGTGCCGGCGGGGCCGATGCCGAAGGTGATGTCGTGCGTGGCGATGTTCTGCAGGTACAGGCTCTGGGTGGCAGTCCGTCCGCGCAGGTCGGCCCGGCGGGTGTTGAGCACGATGGCGTCGTCCGGCGCTTCCAGCAACCCGCTGTCGCCTGCCAGCATGAGCTGGATATGGTCTTCCGGGATGGGGCGCTCTGCGATCTCGTACAAGGCCTGCAGCAGTTCCATCGCCTGGGTGGCCTTGGCCTTGGGACCGTCCACCTTGAACTGCTCGTGCCGGTGCGCAATGCTGACCTGCAGCGCCTCTTCGATGGTGCGCAGGTGGATGTCGGCCGGGCCACACAGGTGGGTCAGCCGGGTGTTGTTGTGGGGAGTGAAGGTGTGGCGCAGGATCACGCTGATAATTCCCGTCAGGCAAAGGAAATGGCCACATGGCGCATGCCGTGTGGCAATGCCGCGCGGCTCGCCAGCGTCGGCAAAAGGACATCAATGATAGGCAAATTGACCGGCACCCTGCTGGAGAAGAATCCCCCCGAGGTGCTACTGGACTGCCACGGCGTCGGTTACGAGGTGAATGTGCCCATGAGCACGTTCTACAACCTGCCCGCCGTGGGCGAGCGCGTGAGCCTGCTCACGCAGTTCATCGTGCGCGAGGATGCACAGCTGTTGTATGGCTTTGCGACCGCCCCCGAGCGCCAGGCGTTTCGCGAGCTGATAAAGATATCGGGCGTGGGGCCGCGCACCGCGCTGTCGATCCTGAGCGGCATGGGTGTGGGCGACCTGGCCCAGGCGATTTCGCTGCAGGAGGCGGGGCGTCTGGTCAAGGTGCCGGGCATTGGCAAGAAGACCGCTGAGCGCCTGCTGTTGGAACTCAAGGGCAAGCTCGGGGCGGACATGGGAGCCGTGCGCGGCGCTGCCACCAGCGATGCGCAGGCCGACATCCTGCAGGCACTGTTGGCTTTGGGCTACAACGACAAGGAGGCGGCGGCGGCACTCAAGGCGCTGCCTGCAGAGGTGGGGGTGAGTGAGGGGATCAAGATGGCGCTGAAGGCGTTGGCGAAGTAGCATCGCGGGGACTTCAACTCAGGGGAGGCCTCCAAAAATGGCTTGTTTCAGTTTCATACACCGGGGGAAAGAATGAAAAGCATGAAGCTTCTGATTTCTCGGGGCTGGTTGGTGGCAGGTGTTGTCTCCGCACTGCTGGGGTGCGGTGGCGGCAGCCAGGACGTCAGCGAGGCGCCTCGGACAACCCGCGTGGATGGGTGGACGCAGCCCGCCAGCACTGACCAAGGGGTTTCCCACGTCCGGCTGCGTGCCGCTTCGGCGCCCCCAGTTGCGGTGTCCTCTACTATCCGCCTTGGAGCGATTGGGCAAGAGCGAACCTTGTCTGCAGGGATGGGAGTGGGCCCTCGCCTGATCGGGGTGGCGCGCAACGTGAGTGAGACGGCTGCCACCGCGCAGACCCTTGAGCAGTTTCAGTGGAAGCCGAGTCCGGCCGGTGGGCTGATCGCAGCCATCAGCTTTGATGCGGAAGGCGCCCATGGCTTGCGTCTGGGCGTGGTGGCCAAACAGCTCCCAGGCAGCGCCACGTTGCGCCTGTACAGCCAGGCCGATCCCGGCACGGTTTTCCAGATTTCCGGCCAGGAGGTGCTGCAGCGCATTCAGCGGCTGGCGGGGGCGGGTGGCACTGGCCTGGATGCCCAGACCTGGTGGACACCCGATCTGGGCTCGAACGAGGTGACTCTGGAAGTGGAACTGCCGCCTGGCACTGCGGTGGCCGCCCTGGATATCTCGATTCCACGCCTGTCGCATATTTTCGAGAACCTGTCCCTTCCCCAAGAGGACGAGATCACCACCAAGATCAATGAGGCAGCGGCTTGCCATCTGGATGCCACCTGCTACGACGCTTATGCCAATCAGCGCGATGCTGTGGCACGGATGATGTTCACGTCGGAGGGCAACAGCTACCTGTGCACGGGAACGCTGCTCAATGACAGTTCTTCATCGGGGACCCCGTACTTTCTGACGGCCAACCACTGCATCTCGTCGGCAGCCGAGGCCGACTCGCTTCAGACCGACTGGTTCTACAGGACGCCTACCTGCAACAGTCGCACGCTCTCGCCATCGATGACCCGACGTCTGGGCGGTGCGACGCTTCTGTTTGCGTCCAGCAGCTTCGACATGACGCTGCTCAAGCTCAACGAGGCGCCGCCTGCGGGTGCCTACTTTGCTGGCTGGGATGCGAGTCCTCAAGCGCTGGGTTCTGCGGTTGTCGGCCTGCACCACCCTCGCGGCGATATGCTCAAGTTCAGCCAAGGCACCTTGCTTAGTCAGACACAGTGCACCACCCCCAGTGAGGGCACGGTGTTTCAGTGCCAAGGGAGTAGCGGCAACTACTACCAGGTGAACTGGAGCCAGGGAATCACAGAGGGGGGTAGCAGTGGATCAGCGCTCTTCAATCCTGCGAACCAGGTTATCGGAACGCTTTATGGCGGAAGTTCGAGATGCTCTGCGGTGGCGTCATCTGATTTTTATGGCCGTTTTGACAAGGCTTTCGACGCTTCGTTGAAAAATTGGCTTGCGCCCACTGGAGCAGTCCCGTCTGGCACTGCGCGTGTCGCCGTGTATCGGTTTTTCAATGGGGTGACAGGGGCGCACTTTTTCACTGCCAGTTTGGCTGAACGGGACAACACCCTGCTGAATGCCCCCAGTTTTGCCTACGAGGGTGTCGCGTTTTATACGCAAGGAAGCGCGCAGCTCTCCAACATGCCGGTGTTCCGTTTTTATGGCACGACCGGTGGTGCGCACTTCTACACCAGCAGTGCCCAGGAACGTGACAACGTGCTCAGCACCCAGCCAGCATTCCGTTACGAAGGGATTTCGTGGTATGCATCCCCCGCCGCAACTTCTGGGGCGTCGGCTGTGTACCGCTTCTACAGGCCGTCCAAGCAAGTCCACTTCTACACCATCGGCCTTGCCGAGCGCGACTACATCATCGCCAACAACCCCGAGTACGTGTACGAGGGCGTGGCCTATTACGCATGGATCAGTCCGTAAGCACTGCATGACCATCCAAACCGACGATTTCGCCCCCGCCCCCACCAAGCGCGTTGTCTCCGCAGCGCCCAGCTCCCCCCAAGAGGAGGCCATTGAGCGGGCCCTGCGGCCCAAGCTGCTGCAGGAGTACGTGGGCCAGGCCAAGGCGCGGGAGCAGCTTGAAATCTTCATCGGTGCGGCCAAAAAGCGTGAAGAGGCGCTGGACCATGTGCTGCTGTTTGGCCCGCCGGGCCTGGGCAAGACCACGCTGTCGCACATCATCGCGGCCGAGCTGGGGGTCAACCTGCGCCAGACCAGTGGGCCCGTGCTCGAAAAGCCCAAGGACCTGGCGGCGCTGCTGACCAACCTCGAAAAGAACGACGTTCTTTTCATCGACGAGATCCACCGCCTGTCGCCCGTGGTCGAGGAAATCCTTTACCCGGCGCTGGAGGACTACCAGATCGACATCATGATCGGCGAAGGGCCCGCCGCGCGCAGCATCAAGCTCGACCTGCAGCCCTTCACCCTGGTGGGCGCTACCACGCGTGCGGGCATGTTGACCAACCCGCTGCGCGACCGTTTCGGCATCGTCGCGCGGCTAGAGTTCTACACGGCCGAAGAGCTGGCACGCATCGTCAAGCGCAGCGCGGGCCTGCTCAACGCGCCCATGGATGACGACGGCGGCTTTGAAATCGCCCGACGCTCGCGTGGCACGCCACGCATTGCCAACCGGCTGCTGCGCCGCGTGCGCGACTATGCCGAGGTCAAGGGCGATGGCCGCATCACCAAGACCATCGCCGACAAGGCGCTGGCCATGCTCGACGTGGACCCACAGGGTTTTGACGTGATGGACCGCAAGCTGCTTGAAGCCGTGATCCACCGCTTTGACGGTGGCCCCGTAGGGCTGGACAACATCGCCGCCAGCATTGGCGAAGAGGCGGGCACCATCGAGGATGTGATCGAGCCCTACCTGATCCAGCAGGGCTTTTTGCAGCGCACGCCCCGTGGGCGCATTGCCACGCTCGCGGCCTTCCGCCACCTGGGGCTGCAGCCCCCGGCGCAGCGCAGCAACCCCGATCTGTTCGGGGCCTGATCCCTCTGGGCACAGGCTGGCAGCGCAGGCGATGGCGCGGCAACGGCGGCGTGGCCGCAAACACCTTTCTCCCCGCAAAAAGTCCGGCCCCCCGCTGCAGGACGAAGACTTCGCGGCCCTGATCGGCCTGAACCCCTTTCAATGGACCGTGCAGCAGTTGGCGTTGGTGCTGGCGTGCGCCAGCGTGGTGTTGCACGCCTTCATCACGCTGTGCTACGGCGTGGCGCCTGTGTTCGTCGGCGCGCCCGTGAGCCTGGTGGGCTTGCCTGCACTGGTCTGGCTGGTGGCCGACGGGGTCTGGGCCTGGGCCCTGGTGTGCACGCTGCGCAGGCGCTGGGGCCCGCCGCGCGATCTGCCCGTGGACCCACGATCCGCCTGGCGCTATGGCAGCGGGTTCTGCCTGGCGGCCGTGTCTGCGGGGCTGGCGGTGGCGGGCGCATGGCAGCCCATGTGGCGCGGTCTGGCGGGAGCGGGGGCTTCTTGGCCGTTGTGGCCGGTGCAGGTGGCACTGCCGGTGTGCCTGCCGCTGGCGCAGGAGCCTTTGGCGGGCACAGCCATCGCAGTGGCGTTTGGTGCGCTGGTGGTCAGTGTGGTGGTGCTCAAGTGGCTGGGGCTGGCCCGGCTGTTCCTGCTGCTGGTGGCCGTGAGCCTGGTGGCGTTTGCCGCGTGGGTCTGGGGCGAAGCCTGCGTGCGGTTCGCGGGCGCCCGGGGGCTGGCGGGTGTGGCCCTGCCTGCCATCCAGGCAGAGGCCCTGGCGGCACCCGCTGACTTCAACGCCTGGGTCTGGGCCCTGTGGTGGATCGGCGTGTTGCTCTGGCTGGCTGCGGCCTCGGCCGTGGCGGGTATCTTCCACCTGCCGCGCGTGGCCCTGGAGGCCATGCGGCACCGGGCATGATGCACGCAGGGCCGCTGCAGCGGCGGGGTGCCCTCAGGCCGTGGCGGCTGCCGAGGGGGTTGCCTGGTGCGAACGGCCTCGGGCGCTGCTGCCCGCTTTCTGCCCCAGCAGCCAGCCCCCCACGATGAGCGCCTGCGCCGCGTAGTACGTGGACAGCACCCACACCTGCGACAAGGGCAGGGGCTGCACAAAACGGTTGGTGGCCAGCAGCGAATCGCTCAGCATGAAGAACCCCGCGCCGAGGGCGACCAGCAGCGCAGGCCCATCGCGCAGCACGGTGGCCCGCCCGATGGCCTGGGCCGCCATCAGCGCAATCACCAGCACGTAGGCCGCCACGGGTGCTCGCAGCGCGGGCGGCAGGCCACCCGTCCACAAAAACGCGTACATCGCCACGCCAATGCCCAGTGTGGCCACCAGCGCGCCCCGGTGCGGAAACCAGCACTGCCCGCGTTTGAACAGGGCCACATAAAACAGGTGCGCCACCAGAAAGCTCACCAGCCCCGGGATGAAGAAACCCGGAACCATCAAAAACACATCGCCTGCCAGCGACCCGGCCAGCGCAGCCGCCATCAGCCACCAGTTCTTGTGGTCAAAACGGCCTTCTCCGCGCAATGGGTAAGCGCTAAAAGCTATTAAAACAATAGCAATCACCATCGTCAGAGGCTTGAAGATCCAGTGCCATTCGGTCAGCCCCAGCGCACTGGTGGCGGTGGCAAGGGCGGCGCTCTGCAGCATCAGCGCCATCCACATGCCGATGCGCCCCTGCATCACGGCGCCCAGCGCCCACTGGCTGACCAGCAGCACTGAAAACCAGATCGCGTTGTGCGTCAGCGGCGCCGCGTCAGCCTGCCACAGGAAGGCCGCCACTCCGGCCAGCAAGATGCCAAACTGCACCAGCGCAAACCCCTGCACGGTGCGCGACATGGGCGGGTGGTACAGCTGCATCTGCGCCATGCTGAAGGCGGGCTTGGGAAAACGCTCCGCCACATCCGCAGGCCGCCAGCCCGGTGGTTTGATCCAGACCTTGAGCTTGTCGAGCCAGCTGCGCGCGTGCCAGCTGTCGTGCGCCAGGCCCGCGTAAACCTGGGCGTTGGCCCACAGCGGGTCCCAGCTGTTGAGCAGGCCGCGCGTGCCATACACGCACCGCTCCTGGTCGTCTTCATCCTTGAAGGTGCCGAACATCCGGTCCCACACGATCAGGACGCCGCCATAGTTTTTGTCCAGGTAGGCGTCGTTCACCGCGTGGTGCACGCGGTGGTTGCTCGGGCTGCAGAACCAGCGGTCAAACCAGCCCAGGCGCCCCACCTGCTCGGTGTGTACCCAGAACTGGTACAGCAGGTCGATGAGCGCCACTATGGCAAACACCAGCGGTGGCACACCGGCCAGCGCCATGGGCACATAAAAGATCCAGCCCAGCAGCGCGCCCGAACTCGTCTGGCGCAGCGCGGTGCTGAGGTTGTAGTCCTGGCTCTGGTGGTGCACCGCGTGCGCGGCCCACAGCACGGCCGACTCATGCCCCATGCGGTGCAGCCAGTAGTAGCAGAAGTCATAGAACACCAGTGCCAACAGCCAGCCCGGCAGGCTGGTCCAGAAGGCATCGTTGCGCCACAGCGCCACATGCTCGAACAGAGCCATGTAAATGCCAATGCGCAAGAGCCGCGTGAACACCGCGCTGGTCTGGCTGAGCATGCCCAGACTGATGCTGCTCACGGCATCGGCCAGCCGGTAGGTGTTGCGCTGGCGCTTGTAGCCAACGGCCAGCTCAATGGCGATCAGCAGGAAGAAGACCGGGGTGGCAAAGACAATGATCTGGCTGGGGCTCATGGCGCTGGATTGTGGTCCAGCAGCCAGCCCACACTGGAGCAGGCGAACCCCTAGATCCCTGCCGTTTAGAGGGCTGCGCCTATGTCAGCGCACCCCTGGCATCCACCTTGATGATGCGCTCCACCGTGCCCGTCGCCAGGCCGCCGCGCACGCCGATCAGGAAGTCGTGCAGGTTCACCGTCGGGTCGCAGTGGCCGGGGATGAGCCAGAGCATGCGGCCGAGCGTGGGCAGGCGGGCCTCGGGGCCGTCGGCATACAGCAAGCCATGTTCGTCGCCGCCATTGGCGTAGCGCAGCGCATGCCCGGGGGGCAGCAGGGCCACGGTGGGCAGGCCGGAGTCGATGGCATGGCTCTTGTGGCCCGCATCGCACACTGCGTGGGTGTCGCGCACCGACACCACCTGGGTTTTGACGAACAGCGCGTGTTCAAACGCGGGCTGCGCGGGCTCGCGTTCGTTGCGGGCGTAGTCCGCGTCCATGAACATGAAGGAGCCCGCCTGCAGCTCGCCGAACACGCCGCTGGCGGCCTCGTGCACCAGGGTGCCGGTGCCCGACCCGGTGATCAGTGGCACGGTCAGGCCCTCGGCCTCGATGAGCTGGCGTGTATGGTTGGCAGCGCGCACTACCTGGGCAATGGCCTCGCGGCGGCCCACGCTGCTGCCCAGGTGCTGGGCACGGCCATGGTAGGCCTGCAGGCCCGCAAACCGCAGGCGCGGGCTGCGCGAGACGGCCAGCGCCAGCGGCACGGCGGCCTCGCCTGGCGGCACACCGCAGCGGCCCTGGCCCACGTCGATCTCCACCAGCACGTCGATGCCCGCATCGCTGCCATGCTGCGCCATGGCTTCGGCCAGGCGGGTGATGCCCTCAGGGTGGTCCACCGCCACGCCCAGGCGCCCGCCGCGCGCCGCCAGCTGGGCGGCCAGCCGCGCCACGCGGTGCAGCTTGGGCATGGCGATCACCTGGTTGGTGATGGTGATGTCTCGCACGCCACCGGCGGCCAGGGCCTCGGCCTCGGCCACCTTCTGCACACACACGCCTTGGGCACCCGCCTGCTGTTGGAGCAGGGCCAGCTCGGCGCTTTTGTGCATCTTGGCGTGGGGGCGCCAGCGCACATGGTGCTTGCGCGCAAAGTCGGCCATGCGCTGGATGTTGCGGTCCATGGCGTCCAGGTCCACCACCAGGGCCGGGGTGTCGATCAGATCCACGCGTTGGCCGATGGTGGACTGCAGGGCTTCAGGAATGGGTTTCATCGCGTGCGGCTTGTTGGTCCAGGTGCTGCGTGTCGGCCCAGCCCACCAGGCTCAGGCCGTCGGGTGTCCACAGCAGGCGGTTGATGGCCGCATTGGAGAGTTGCCAGGTACGGGGCGCCTGGATGTCCTGGCGCGTGGCCAGGCGGTACAGCACATCGAGCACGCCGCCGTGCGCCACCATCACCACCTGCTCGCCCAGGTGTTGCTGCGCCAGCAGGGCCACGGTGCGTTCGATGCGTTCTCGCAGCGTAACCAGCGACTCGCCGCCCTCGGGCGCGTAGTGCGGGTCGCGCTTGCGCCAGCGGTGGGCGTCCTCGGGCAGCTCTGCCTCGATCTCGGCAAAGGTGCGGCCCTGGAAATGGCCAAAGCTGCGCTCGCGCAGGCCGGTGTGGGTGGTGAGCGGCGCGCCCGTGGCGCTCGCCACGGCCTGGGCCGTGGCATGGGCGCGCTGCAGGTCGCTGGTGTAGATCGCTGCAATGGGCTCGTCGGCGAGCGCACGGGCCACCTGGTCGGCCTGCCACAGGCCGGTGGTGTTGAGCGGAATGTCCAGGTGGCCCTGGATGCGGGTGTCCACGTTCCAGGCGGTTTCGCCATGGCGGATGGCAACGATGCGGGTGGCTTGCATGCGGTGGGGGAGGGCTGTGCTTTTCAGTGAGCGGGCGGGGCCAGGGGCAGGCGCACCTGCCGGGGGCCCTGGGGTGGCTTCGGAAAGCCGTTGAGCGCGGCGTCGAATAGCACGCCATACACGGCCGGGTCGCTCACCCACACGTCTTCGTGCACGGCCGAGGTTTCGTACACCACGGCCTGGCTGGCTGCGTCGCGCATCACGATGCTGACCGCGCGGCGGTGCAGGGGCGCGGGCTCGCCAAAACGCCAGAGGCCATGCACGCCCCAGCCACCCCGGCCATACCAGCCGCCCATGCCCCAGGGGCCGGGGCCATATGCGCCATAGGGGCCATAAGGCCGGAAGGGGTCATAGCGCGGCACCGCATCGGCTTGCACGCCCAGCTGCACCAGCAGGCGGGGCGCGGCATCGTCGCGCTGCAGGCCTGCGCGGGCCAGGGCCTGCTCGGCCAGCGTGGCAATGGCGTCAAACGAGGGCGCCTGCTGGGAAGGCAGGCGCTCGATGCGGTAGGTGGCGGGCGCAGGCGCGGCTGCCAGCGTCGAGAAGCTCTGTACCTGGCCTTCGACCACGCGCGTGGTGCTGCAGCCTGCGAGCAGGGCGGTGACCAGGCCGAGTGCAAGAAGGGGAATCCATCGGCGTTGGGCTGTCATGGTCAGAGGCTCCAGAAAAAGAGATCTCTGTGGGAGTGCCGCAGCGCGCCAGGGTTCACGACAGCTGCACCACCTGCACGCCGGGCAACGAGGGCGAGGGCGCCACGAACTCTTCCTTGTCAAACGCCTTGTCGCCATCTTCGCTGGCAATGCCCGTGGCCTTGGCGTTCTTGAAGTCGTACAAACCGCCGTCCAGCAGGTGCGAAGGCACCACGTTCTGCAGCGCGGTGAACATGTTCTCCACGCGGCCGGGGAATTTCTTCTCCCACTCGCGCAGCATCTCGCCCACCTGCTTGCGCTGCAGGTTCTCCTGGCTGCCGCACAGGTTGCAGGGGATGATGGGGAAGTCGCGGTGCGCGGACCAGCGCGCGGTGTCCTTCTCGGCCACATAGGCCAGCGGGCGGATCACCACATGCTTGCCGTCGTCGCTCACCAGCTTGGGCGGCATGCTTTTCATCTTGCCGCCGAAGAACATGTTGAGCAGCAGGGTTTGCAGGATGTCGTCGCGGTGGTGGCCCAGCGCAATTTTTGTGCAGCCCAGCTCGTCGGCCACGCGGTACAGGATGCCCCGGCGCAGGCGGCTGCACAGGCTGCAGGTGGTCTTGCCTTCGGGGATCAGCTTCTTGACGATGCTGTAGGTGTCTTCGTTCTCAATGTGGAAGGGCACACCGGTGCTGGCCAGGTATTCGGGCAGCACATGCTCGGGAAAACCGGGCTGCTTCTGGTCCAGGTTGACGGCCACCAGATCAAAGTGGATGGGCGCGCGGGCCTTGAGCTTGAGCAGGATGTCCAGCAGCGTGTAGCTGTCCTTGCCGCCGGACATGCACACCATGACCTTGTCGCCCTCTTCAATCATGTTGAAGTCCACGATCGCCTTGCCGACCTCGCGGCACAGGCGCTTTTCGAGCTTGTGGGTCTCGCGCTCGATCTTGATCTCAGGGCGTGGTGCGGTGGCGGGCGCGGGGGCGGCCACGGCGGGGGCTTCGGCTTCTGTCCAGACGGTACTCATCCCCCGATTGTCTCATTCCCGCTGTTTTTTGCGGTGCAGGCGGCTGTTCAGGGGGCGCCGCCGCAAGGGGCTCACCACTGCCCGGTTTCCACCCGGATCGCCACTTCGCAGTCGTCAAAGATCTCCAGCTTGGCGATCTTCACGCGCACGCCCAGCACGCCGGGCAGCTGCATCAGGCGGTTGGCCAGCTTGCCGATCAGGCTCTCCAGCAGGTTCACATGCTCGGCGCGGCACTCGTCGATGATGATCTGGCGCACCTTGCGGTAGTCCAGCACATGCAGGATGTCGTCGTCGCGTGGGGTGAGCGGCTGCACACCCAGGCTCAGCTCGGCATCGACCTGGATGGGCTGCGGGTCGGTCTTTTCGTGGTCGAGGATGCCCAGGTTGGCGTCAAAGCGCAGCCCGGTGAGCGTGAGGATCTGGGTGCCTGCAGCGTAGGTCATGAATAGGTCCTGGCGTGAGCAGGTGCTCACATCAAAGAAAAATCGCGGTCAAACTTCATCAGGTGCTGGCCGCCATCGACCAGCAGCGTGGTGCCGGTGATCGACCGGTTCTCCAGCGCAAACTTCACGGTGGCCGCCACATCCTCGGCGGTGGACGAGCGCCCCAGGGGCGAGAGCGCGTGCAGCTGGGCGAACTTGTCGTCGCTGAGCATGTGGCTGGTGAGCGTGAGGCCCGGCGCCACGCCCACCACCCGCACGCGCGGTGCCAGCGCCAGCGCCAGCATGGTGCCGGCGGCTTCCAGCGCGGACTTCGACAGCGTGTAGCTCACAAAATCGGGGTTCTGGTTCCAGAGCTTCTGGTCCAGCAGGTTGACCACTGCGCCCTGCGCGTCGGCCTCGCCCGCCGCCACGCGGTCGGCCACATGCTGGTGCAGTGCCTGGGCCAGCAGCACCGGGGCGGCGGTGTTGCTGCGCAGGTGCTTCTCCAGCGCAGCAAAACCAAAGGTGGTGGCGTTGTCGTGCTCGAACAGCGAGGCACTGTTGACCACCGCATCGACGCAGCCAAAGTGCTCCACCACGCGGGGCAACAGGCCACGCACGGCGGCCTCGTCTTCAAAATCTGCATCAAAAAGGGCACTGCCGCGCGTCAATTGTGCGCAGGATGCTACGGTATCCATAGCATCCTGCTGCGACGAGCGGTAGTGCACCGCCACCTGCCAGCCACCCGCCGCCAGCGCCAGCGCAATGCTGCGGCCCAGGCGCTTGGCAGCGCCGGTGACCAGCACGGTGCGGGGGCGGGAGGGCGGGGAAGAGAGAGGCATGTGGGAGACAATGCGGGCCGTGACCCAAAGACCCGACAGTTTAACGACCGCCCTGCACCAGCACATCGCCCAGGCCATTGCCGCCGAAGGCGGCTGGCTGGGGTTTGACCGCTTCATGGCGCTGGCCCTCTACACCCCCGGCCTGGGCTACTACGCCAACGACTCCACCAAGTTCGGCGCCATGCCCGAGTCGGGCAGCGACTTTGTGACCGCGCCCGAGATGACCCCCTTGTTCGGCCAGACCCTGGCTGCGCAGGTGGGCGAGGCGCTGGCGCAGACCGGGACCGACGAGGTGTGGGAGTTCGGCGCGGGCTCCGGCGCGCTGGCCCTGCAACTGCTCGATACCTTGGGCGACCAGGTGCAGCGCTACACCATCGTCGATCTGTCAGGCAGCCTGCGCGCGCGCCAGCAGGCCAGGCTGGTGGCCCACGCGCACAAGCTGCGCTGGGTGGATGCGCTGCCCGAGCACATCGAAGGCGTGGTGGTGGGCAACGAGGTGCTGGATGCCATGCCCGTGCAGCTGCTCGCGCGCCACGGTGGCCAGCAGGGCGGCGTGTGGCACGAGCGCGGCGTGGTGGTGGAGGGCGACGGCCGCTTCGCCTGGGCCGACCGCCCCACGGCCCTGCGCCCACCCCTCGACATCGAAGGCCCGCAGGACTACCTGACCGAGATCCACGCCCAGGGCGAAGGCTTCATGCGCATGCTGGCCGACCGGCTCACGCGCGGCGCAGCCTTTTTGCTGGACTACGGTTTTGGCGAAAGCGAGTACTACCACCCCCAGCGCCACATGGGCACGGTGATGTGCCACCAGGGGCACCTGGCCGATGGTGACCCGCTGGTGGCGGTGGGCTTGAAGGACATCACCGCCCACGTCAACTTCACCGCCATGGCGCTGGCCGCGCAGGAGTCGGGCCTGAACGTGCTGGGCTACACCACGCAGGCGCATTTCCTCATCAACTGCGGTTTGCTCCCAAAAATGGAGCAGCTACCGCAAGAGGGACGGGCGACAGCGGCCAAATTGATCATGGAGCACGAAATGGGCGAGCTGTTCAAGGTGCTGGCCGTGGGCGCGGGCGAGGCCTGGGAGCCCATGGGCTTCAGCCACGGCGACCGCAGCCACCGGCTGTAGCCCACCGTCTTCACACGCAGCGCGCAATGGCCTGCCCCAGCAGGTCCAGCCCCTGGTCGATCTCGGCATCGCTCACCGTGAGCGGCGGGGCAATGCGGAACACACCGCCCATGCCGGGCAGCTGCACCACGTTCATCGACAGGCCAAGCGCCATGCATTCGCGCGTGATGGCCGCGCCCAGGCCGTCGGCGGGTTCCTTGGTTGCGCGGTTTTTCACGATCTCCATGCCCAGCAGCAGGCCACGCCCGCGCACATCGCCAATGCAGTCGTAGCGCTGCTGCAGCGCGCGCAGCCCGGCCTCCAGCCGCGCACCGGCCACCTGCGCGCGCTCGGCCAGGCGGTCGCGCTCGACGATCTCCAGCACCTTGAGGCCGATGGCAGCGGGCAGCGGGTCGCTCACATGGGTGGTGTAGAACAGGTAGCCACGCTCGTGCGCCTTGTCCTCGATCTCGGCGGTGGTGACGATGGCTGCCAGCGGCAGGCCCGCGCCCAGCGTCTTCGACAAGGTGAGGATGTCGGGCACCACGCCGTCGCGCTCGAACGCGAACATCGTGCCCGTGCGGCCCACGCCGGTCTGCGCCTCGTCCAGGATCAGCAGCATGCCGCGCTCCTCGCACTTCTTCTTGAGCGCGGCCAGGTAGCCCGGCGGCAGGTCGATGATGCCGCCCGAACTCAAGATGGGCTCGGCAATGAACGCCGCCAGGCTGCCGCTGGACTGGCGGTCCACCAGGTCAAAGCCGTAGTCCAGCTCGGCCTGCCAGTCATACGCACCGCTCGCGTCAAAAAAGCGCGGCCGGTAGCCAAAGGGCGCGTTGATGGCCAGCGAGCCCGCCGCCGCCGGGCCCACGCCACGCCGCCCCGCGCTGTAAGTGGCCGATGCCGCACCGCCCGTCATGCCGTGCCATGACTGGGCAAAACCCACGATCTCGTACTTGCCCGTGACCAGCTTGGCCATGCGGATGGCGGCCTCGTTGGACTCGGCGCCGGTGGTCAGCAGCAGGCTGCGTTCCAGCGCGCCGGGCGTCACTTCGGCCAGGCGCGTGGCCAGGTCCACCACGGGGCGCGAGAGCATGCCGCTGAACAAATGCTCCAGCCGGTGGGCGTAGTCGCCGATCACGGCGCTGATCTCGGGGTGGCAGTGGCCCAGCACGGCGCTCATCTGGCCCGAGGTGAAGTCGAGGATGGGGCGGTCGTCCGCGTCGTACACATAGCTGCCCGCAGCGCGCTCGATCACCATGGGCGCAAAGCTGCCGCCGTAGCGCACCAGGTGCTGGCGGGCGTGGGCCCAGAAGGCGGGGTCGTCGTTGCGGGACATGGCAAGCTCCAAAAGAAAAGAGGGGTTGGCGGCCACTCTAGGCACTTGCATGGGTTCAGTAAAACGAATAGTTTTCACAGCTGAAATCAATTCTGCTGATATCTCAAGCCCATGGCCACACCCACCCTCGACATCGACCTGCTGCGCAGTTTTGCCGCCGTGGCCCAGGCGGGCACGCTGGGCGCAGCGGCCGAACGTGTGGGCCGCACGCAGTCGGCCCTGAGCATGCAGATGCAGCGGCTGGAAGACGCCTGCGGCCAGGCCTTGCTGCACCGCACCGGGCGCGGCGTGCGGCTGACGCACCCGGGCGAGCGCCTGCTGGTGCATGCGCGCCGCATCCTGCACCAGCATGACGAGGCGCTGGCCGACCTGGCGGGCACGGGCCTGGCCGGTGCGCTGGCCGTGGGCTGCCCCGACGACTACGCCGCCGCCTTTTTGCCGCACCTGCTGCGCGGCTTTGCGCAGCAGCACCCGCTGGCGCGTGTGGACGTGGTCTGCGCCAGCACGCCCCGCCTGCGCGAGCGGCTGGCCACCCGCGCGCTGGATGTGGCGCTGGTGTCCACCCCCTGGGGCGCCGCGCCCGAGCCCGGCATGCTGCCCGCGCTGCGGCGCGAGCCGCTGGTGTGGGTGGCCGCCCCCGGCGTGCAGCCGCGCGACTGGGACCCGCTGCCGCTGGCGCTGTCCGACCCCGATGTGCTGGACCACCTGGCCGCGCGCGAGCGCCTGGACGCGCAGGGCCGCCGCTACCGCGTGGCCTACGCCAGCGGCAGCCTCACCGGCCTCACGGCGGTGGTGCGGGCGGGCTCGGCCGTGGCCGTGCTCACCCGCTGCGCCGTGCCGCCCGACCTGCAGGTGCTGCCGCCCGACGCGGGTCTGCCCGAGCTGCCGTTGCTGGCCATTGGCGTCGCCTTTGCGGGCGGGCAGCCCACGCCGCTGGCGGCTGCGTTTGCCCACCATGTGCGGGATGTGCTGCCGTCGCTTTAGGAATCGGATTGCTATTAAAAATATAGCTATCAGGGCATGATGGACGGGCGAGATCGGCTTTTTTCCCCAAACTGCATCTCGTGCGGCGGCTCGAAAGGGCTCGGCGCCGGGGCCTGGCGCCTACACTCGGCGCACCATGATCCGCTGGCTCCTCGTCATCTTCCTGGCCCTGATGCTCATCAGCTGGCTCACGCCCCTGCTGCGCCGCCTGGGCTTTGGGCGCCTGCCGGGGGACCTGCGGTTTCGCTGGCTGGGGCGCGACTGGGATGTGCCGCTCGCGTCCACGCTGCTGCTGAGTTTTGTGGTGAGCCTGCTGACCAAGCTGCTGTAGAAAGACCCCGAACCCGCAGGTTGTTACTGCTCTGCCGCTTGCAACGCGTCCATGAACGCCTTGCGCCACCAGTGCACGTCGTGCTCCCGGATGCGCGCCATGAGCTTCTGGTGGCGCGCCTGCCGCTCGGCCAGCGGCATCTGCAGCGCCTGCTGGATGCTGTCTGCCACGCCCTGGGTGTCGTAGGGGTTCACCTGCAGCGCTTCTTTCAGCTGCTCTGCCGCACCGGCAAAGCGTGACAGCACCAGCACGCCGGGGTTGTCCGGGTCCTGCGCCACCACGTATTCCTTGGCCACCAGGTTCATGCCGTCGCGCAGCGGTGTGACCAGCCCCACGGCGGCGGCGCGGCACAGGCCCGGCACACGTTTACGCGCCACCATGCGGTGGATATAGCGCACGGGCATCCAGTCCAGCTCGCCATAGTCGCCGTTGACTGAGCCGCACAGGCCCTCCAGCTCGTGGCGCAGGTCGGCATAGGCGTGCACGTCGTCGCGGCTGGGCGAGGCGATCATGATCATCGTGGCGCTGCCCCGGTTTTCGGGGTAGCGGTCCAGCAGCTCGCGGAAGGCCCGCACGCGGTGCGGGATGCCCTTGGAGTAGTCGAGCCGGTCAATGCCCAGCAGCAGGCGCCTGCGCGAATACTCGTCGCGCATGTTCTGGTAGGTCTCCACCGCGTCGGGGGCGTGCGCGAGGCGCGTGAACTCGTCCACGTCGATGCCGATGGGAAACGACTGCACCACCACCGTGGCCCCGAAGGCGCGCACGCGCTTTTCGTCCACCGCTTCGGCGCTGCCTTCGTTGCGCACATAGCGCGTGAAATGTGAAACATCGGCCTCGCTCTGCAGGCCCACCAGATCGTAGGCAAACAGCGACCGCATCAGCCATTCGTGCTGCGGGATGGCCGCCATGATGAGCGGCGGCGGCATGGGGATGTGCAGGAAGAAACCGATGCGCTGCTTGCAGCCCATGGCGCGCAGCTCGGCGGCCAGCGGGATCAGGTGGTAGTCATGCACCCAGATCACATCGTCGTCGCGCAGCAGCGGCAGCAGCTTGCGTGCAAACATCTGGTTCACGCGCCGGTAGCCTGCGATGTAGCTGGCGCTGAAGTCGGCCAGGTCCAGCCGGTAATGGAACACCGGCCACAGCACGCTGTTGCTGTAGCCGTGGTAGTAGCTGTCGTGGTCTTCGCGGCACAGGTCCACGGTGGCCAGGGTGACGGCGCCGGCCTGGCGTGTGTGCAGTTCGCCTTCGCCGGGTGTGCCGCCTTCGACCACGGTACCGCTCCAGCCAAACCAGAGTCCTCCGGTCTGGCTCAGGGCTTCACCCAGGGCGACAGCCAGGCCGCCTGCAGCGGGTTTGCGGGGATCTGCGAGGCGGTTGGAGATGACGACAAGACGGCTCATGGACCGATCATCGTTGTGGATCGGTCCCGGCCATTGTCGGACAGCGCCTCAAATCACGCTGTCCCAGGGCGCCGACAGGCGCACGGCGGCGTTGATCACGCCCACCATCGAGTAGGTCTGTGGGAAGTTGCCCCACATCTCGCGGGTGTCGGGGTGCGTGTCTTCCGACAGCAGGCCCAGCGGGTTGCGGGCGGCCAGCATGGTCTCGAAGATGGCCCGTGCCTCGGCCTTGCGGCCAATGCGCGCCAGCGCGTCGATGCGCCAGAAGGTGCAGATGTTGAAAGCCGTTTCGGGCTTGCCGAAGTCGTCGGCCGCTTCGTAGCGCCGCATGTAGGGGCCATCGCACAGGCTTTTTTCCATGGCCTCCACGGTGCTCACAAAGCGCGGGTCTTTCGGGTCGATGAGGCCCACCTCGGCCATCAGCAACACGCTGGCATCCAGCTCATGCCCGCCAAAGCTCTCGGCAAACGCTTGGCGCTCTTCGCACCACGACTTGTCGAGGATCTCGGCGCGCATGCGGTCGGCATGTTGCTGCCAGTGGCTGGCACGGTCGGCCAGCTGCAGCGTGGCGGCGATCTTGGCGAGGCGGTCGCAGGCGGCCCAGCTCATCAGGGCCGACGAGGTGTGCACCCGGGCGCGCGTGCGCAGCTCCCACATGCCCGCGTCGGGCTGGCCGTACACGCGCACGGCGTTGTCGCCCACCTGTTCCAGCCGCTTGAATTCGGCCAGGTCCGCGCGGTGCAGCAGGCGGTGGTCGTGGAAGGCCTGGGCCGCGCCCAGCACGATGTTGCCGTACACGTCGTGCTGAAAATGCTCGGCCGCCTGGTTACCCACGCGCACCGGGCCCATGCCCCGGTAGCCCGCCAGCTGGGGCACAAAACTTTCGGGCAGGTCTTTCTCCAGCCCAATGCCATACAGCGGCTGGATATGGCCGTCGCCGCCTTCGACCACCACGTTGCTCAGCCAGCGCAGGTAGTCCTCCATGGTGCCCACCTCGGAGATGCTGTTGAGCGCGCGCACCACAAAAAAAGCATCGCGCAGCCAGCAGTAGCGGTAGTCCCAGTTGCGGCCGCTGTGGGCGGATTCGGGGATGCTGGTCGTCATGGCGGCCACGATGGCGCCGGTTTCCTCGTACAACGACAGCTTGAGCGTGATGGCTGCGCGGATCACCGCGTCCTGCCACTCCAGCGGAATGGCCAGCGCGCGGCTCCAGCTGCGCCAGTAGGCCGTGGTCTCCTGCTCGAAGTGGCGGGCGGTGTCGGCAATGCCGTCCACCAGCGTCTCGTCGGCGCCCAGCAGAAAGTTGTGTTCGCGCGTGAGCACAAACGCCTGGCCCGACAGCACATGCGACACCGGCGCATCGGTGGACAGGCGCAGCGTCATGCTCTCGCCCACATAGCGGATGTGGTTGCTGCCGCGCGTGATCTCGGGCGTGGTCTGGCCCCAGTCGTAGCGCACCTTGAGCGCCACCCGGATGCGCGGAGACCCTTGGATGGGGCGCACCCTGCGCACCAGCGTCATGGGCCGGAAGTAGCGCGAGCGGCTGTAAAAGCGCGGCGCAAAGTCGGTGATCTCGATGCCATGGCCCGACTTGTCGAACAACTGCGTGCGCAGGATGGCGGTGTTCGGCTCGTACCACTGGTGGGCCGATGCCAGGTCTTCCAGCTCGATCGCAAAGTGGCTGCCCTCGTCGCCGGGCTGCAGCAAGGCGTTGAACACCGGGTCGCCGTCAAAGCGCGGCAGGCAGCACCACACCATGCGGGCGTGGTCGTCGATGAGTGCGCTGATGGCGCAGTTGCCGATCATCCCGAGGTTGAGCGAGCCCGTCTGGGCCTGTGTGGTGGCTGTGTTCATCGTTCGCGCTCCAGCGTTGTGCGTGCAGACGAAAGCCAGCCCCGCAGTGCGGCCGATGTCATGCAGCGGTGTTGTGCCATGGTGGGCCCTTCGCCCACCTTGATGCCCCAGCCGCCCAGCGTCTGCACAGCCGCAAAACCGGCTTCGTCGGTGACGTCATCGCCCACAAAGACCGGCGTGCGGCCCTCAAAGGGGGGCTGCGTCATGAAGTCGATGATGGCCTGGCCCTTGTGAACGCCACGGGGCTTCACTTCAAAGACACATTTGCCGCGCAGCAGTTCCACACCGTCCACCTCGCGCATGGCCCGCACCAGCGTGTCGTGGCACAGGGATTCGAGGTGGGGGACCAGGCGGTAGTGCAGGGCCACGCTCACGCGTTTGGTTTCCACCAGCAGGCCGGGGTGGCGCGCTGCCAGGGCCTGGGCGGCCTGCAAGACAGGCTCCAGGGCGGGTGGTGCGGTGGCGGGCACCGAAGTGTCAAAGAGGCGGTATTGGGCCCCATGTTCGCTCGCCAGCGGCAGGCGCAGCGGCGCCAGAAATCCGTCGATGTCGGCCTCGGGCCTGCCGGTCACGATGGCCAGCGCGCCACCCAGCTGGGCGTGCAACGATGACAGCGTGGGAATCAGGCCCGATGCGATGCGCACCGCCTCGGGGCGCGGCGCCAGCTCGGTGAGCGTGCCATCGAAATCGAGGAAAAGCGCATGGGCAGTTGTCAGTGTGGGGAGCAGCTGCATGCGCGAAACCATAGCAGACGCTGCAATGCAGGCAAGGCCACCAGGGGGATTCAGGGCTGGTAAACGCGCGCAAGGTCTGCGACCGGTTGCAACTGGAGTGGCCGCAGATTGCCGCGCGGACTCTTGAAACCGCGCGCCTGCGGCGCCAAGTGATCACCAAGCTTTTTGCCTCTACTCTTGCCGCGCCATGACCGAAGCCCTGCACATCGTCTGTCCCCATTGCCACACCACCAACCGCGTGCAGAGCGCTGACCTGGGCAGCGCGCCCGATTGCGGCCAATGCCATCGGCCCCTGTTTGCGGGGGCGCCGCTGGAGCTGGATGCGACCAGTTTTGACAAGCATGTGGCGCGCAGCCACATTCCGGTGCTGGTGGACTTCTGGGCCCCGTGGTGTGGACCTTGCCGCCAGATGGCGCCCGCCTTTGCGCAGGCCGCCCGCGAGCTGGAACCCCGCGTGCGCCTGGCCAAGCTCAATAGCGAAGACCAGCAGGCCATCGCGGCGCGCTATGCCATCCGCAGCATTCCGACCATGATCCTGTTCCAGCAGGGGCGCGAGGTGGGGCGCATTTCGGGCGCACTGGGGGCGGCAGACATCGTGCGCTGGGTGCGCACCACCGCAGGTTGATGCGCAGCGGTCAGCGGATTCCCAGCACGCGGTCCAGCGACACGTTGCCTGCACCGCGCCCCACCAGGTACAGCATCAGCCCCGCCCACGATAGGTGGGTGGGCCATGCGTCCGGGTAGACAAACAGTTGAATCGTCAGTGTCATGCCCAGCAGTGCCAGCGCCGACAAACGCGTAAACAGGCCCAGCACCAGCAGCACCGGAAACAGGTGCTCCGCCACGGTGGCCATCTGCGCCGCCAGCTCGGGCGGTAGCACAGGCAGCTTGTATTCGTCGCGGAACAGCGCATACGCGCTGTCGGAGATGGTGAACCAGCCCTCGACCTTGGTGCGTGCCGACATCCAGAAGATGCCCGCGATAGCCACCCGGTTGACCAGGGCCAGCAGGCTGTGCGGGGTGAGCCAGGCGGCGGTGTCGGCCAGGCGCGCCAAGAGCACGCGGGGGCCTTTGGCGGGTGCAGTGGGGAAGTGTGTGCTGGTGGTCATGAAGGGCTCCTCAGCCTGGGCGTGAATCGGTGGGTAAATCGGTGGGTATCAAGGCGCCTGCGTCCAGCAAGGTGCTGATCAGGGCGGCAAAGTCGGCGGTGGGTTCTGCATTCAGGGCCGAAGTGGCGGCGGCCTCCAGCGTGTGGCCATCGGCGCAGGCGTCCAAAAAAACCACGCCTGCCCGCGACACGGGGTGCCACACCACTTCTGCGTGGGGCCGGGTGAGCAAGGCGCCATCGCCCGTCCACTCCAGCGGCTCTGCCGGGGTCAGGCCTTCACGGTGGTTGTGCCACAGGGCGTAGGCGGGATGTTCTTCGCACCAAGCCCAGCGTGCAGCGGGGTGGGGCCGCAGTGATGCTCGGGGCAAGCTGTCAGGGGTTTGCTGGGCCAGCCAGTGGCGGTCCACGGCGGTGGCATCTGCCGCCAAGTGGCATTCGGTCCAGCAGCGGTCCAGGCGCGCCACGGCGCTCAGGTAGGGCAGCTCGGCGGCCGGGGCAAACCCGGCCAGAAAGTCGGCAAACCCCGCGCCATAGCTCACCAGCAGGCCGTCACGCGGCGGCTGGGCGCGGGCAAACACTGCCGCAGCGGCGCGGAACCAGTCGTCACCCACCAGCTGGCACACCGTGGGGTAGTTGGCCTGCAGCGCATCGATGCAGCCCTTGAGCACGGTGTTGCGGTACACGGCAAAACCCGGTTGAGACTCCAGTGCAGACAGCCACGGCGCATCGGCTGCCTGGCCGAGCAGTGCGGCAGAGAAGCCGTCCTGGAAGGTGCTCAGCTGCACGCTGCCTCCTCGGGCTGCGCTGCGGTGAGCGCGTTGTGGGCCTGTTCCCTCTCGGCCAGCAGTTCGCTGAAGACGGGCAGCTGGTCGTCTCGCTCGATGAGGGTGGGCACAGGGCCGGTGCGTGCGATCACCTGCGCATACAGCGCCCACACGGCGGGCGCCACAGGCGCATCGTGGCTGTCGATGAGCAGCGCATCGCCATGCACCGGGTCCGCATGGTGGCCCGCCAGGTGTATTTCGGCCACGGCGTGCAGTGGGAAAGCGTTGAGGTAGGCCTGTGCGTCAAAGCCCAGGTTGTTGGCGCTGATGTACACGTTGTTCACGTCCAGCAGCAGGGCGCAGCCGGTGCGCCGCACCAGCTCGGCCAGAAACTCGGTCTCCAGCCAGTCATGGCCGTCGATGTGCAGGTAATGCGTGGGGTTCTCGATGGCGATGGGGCGTTGCAGCACATCCTGCGTGCGGGCGATGTTGTCTGCAATGCGCTGCAATGCGGCCTGTGTGCGCGGAAACGGCAGCAGGTCAGGCAGGTACTGCCCGCGCCAGGTGGACCAGGCCAGGTGCTCTGAAATGATGGCGGGCTCCACACGCTTTGCGAGGGCAGCTAGCCGCGCCAGGTGGGCCGCATCGGGCGGCGCGTCGGCTGCGAGCGACAGCGACACGCCATGCAGGGCCACCGGGTGGCGCGCACGGATGGCTTCGAGCCAGGCCAGGCGCGGGCCGCCGTTGGCCAGGTAGTTCTCGGGGTGCACCTCCCACCACAGGCCGGGGGCGGTGCATCGCAGCGCCTCGTCGTAGTGCTGGGGCTTGAGGCCCAGGCCGGCGGTGAGAGGGCACGTGGTCATCGGTCAGGCCTTGGTGGGGGCCAGCGAGCCCATGCCCTTGGGCGTCTTGATCGTGGTGCATGTGCCTGCGGGCACAAACTTCCAGGCGTTGCCCTGATAGTCCATCTTGGACGAACCGGCGCAGGTGGTGCCGGGGCCTGCTGCACAGTCGTTCTTGCCGGCCATCGACACGCCGTAGCACTTCTCCATGGCAGGCTTGGCTCCTTCGGCGGGCTTGGTCTGGGCAATGGATGCACCAGAAGCCAGGGCGGCAATTGCAAGGGCGCCGATGCTGAGGGTACGAGTGGTCATGGTGAGGTTCTCCAGAAAAGTAAGGGTTGAAACTGACCGGGGCTGCACAGTGGCTGCTCCAAACTGCCCGATCTGCGTTGTAATTCGCGCAGCCCCGTGGGCCGGTTACACCGCATCTATAAATAGTTGTCCATTGTTTTTTTCGCACGGGGTGTAACCCACAAGCCTCAGGACCCGAATTCCCCTCAGGGAGACACCATGGAGATAGAAGAACGGCTGCGCGGCTTGCTGCTGCAGGGGCTGGACGCGGACGCTGCCGCCTACCAGCGCTTTCTGAAAGAGCTGAGCGCTCACCTGCGCGCGTTTTTGCGCCGCCGCCTGGCGCAGCGGCCCGACGAGGTGGAGGATCTGGTTCAGGAGACGCTGCTGGCCGTGCACAACCAGCGCCACACCTACCGGCCCGAGATGCCGGTGACGGCCTGGGCGCATGCGATTGCGCGCTACAAGCTCATCGACTGGCTGCGCTCGCATGCCGCCAAGGAGGCGCGCAACGACCCGCTGGACGATGCGGACGAGCTGTTTGCCAGCAGCGACAGCGAGGCGGCCGAGGCGCGGCGCGACCTGGGGCAGTTGTTGCAGACCCTGCCTGACAAGCAGCGCCTGCCGATCGAGTATGTGAAGCTGGAAGGTTTGTCGGTGGTCGAGACGGCACGCCTCACGGGGCTGTCGGAGTCGGCCGTCAAAGTGGGCGTGCACCGGGGGCTCAAGGCCCTGGCCGCCAGGATCAGGGACATGGCTTACGCGCCACAGGGTTCAGGCGCACCGCCCGGCACACAAGACCGGGCCGTGTTGCACCCCGAGGTGCGGAAGCCCCAGAGGAAATAGCATGAAAACCGATGAATTGATCCACCTGTTGGCTGCGGACGACCGGCCCGTGCAGCGTACCGCCATCGAGCAACGGTTTGCCGTTGCCAGCGCCGTCGGCATTGCGGGCGCCGGGGTGCTGATGCTGGCGCTGTTTGGCCTGCGCCCTGACCTGCTGGTGACCATGGCGCTGCCCATGTTCTGGGGCAAGCTGGTGTTTGCGGCCGCCCTGGCGGCTGCAGGCCTGGCGCTGCTGCGCCGCATGGCCCGCCCGGGCATGCCGCTGGTCCACGCTGCCCTGTGGCTGGCCGTGCCACCGCTGGTGCTGTGGGCCCTGGCCGCAGTGGCGTTGGCACAGGTGCCTGCAGCTGAGCGTGCGCCGCTCATCCTGGGCAGCACCTGGCGCACCTGCCCGTTCAACATCGCGGCGCTGTCGGTGCCTGCGTTTGTGGCCGGGTTCTGGGCGCTTAAGGGCGCGGCGCCCACCCGCCTGGCTTGGGCGGGTGCGGGCGCGGGCCTGCTGGCCGGGGCGCTGGGCGCCTTGGTCTATGCCCTTCACTGCCCCGAGATGGCCACACCCTTCCTGGCGGTGTGGTACCTGGCGGGCATCGCCATCCCCACCGCGCTGGGCGCCGTACTGGGGCCGCGCCTGCTGCGCTGGTAAGAGCCGCTCTTAGTGCGCGGTGGGCGCGCTGAGCCACTGCGCCACGGCCTCCACCCGTGCCTGGTGGATCCGTGCACCCACCTGCGGACCGCTCTGGCCCTTGGCGGCGGCCTGCGCCGCAATCTCGCGCGTGACCACGGCCTGTACGGCGGCCAGCACGGCCAGCAGGCGGGGGCGCTGCGGGTAGGCGGATTCTTCAAACCCCAGCCGCCCGCGCGCGTCGCATTCGCAGGCCAGCAGGATTTCGGCAAACCGCTCGGGCTTGCGGATCGCGTCGCAGCGTTCCAGCAGGCGCACCAGCGCTGCGGCCGACAGGTCCTGGCTGCGGTGGATGTGCCCATGTTCACGCGCCACCACATCGGCCGTCTCGCGGCAGTCCACCGGCACGCGCAGGCGCTCGGCCACGTCTTTCAGCAGCTCGGCGCTGCGGGTTTCGTGGTCGATGTGGCGCGGCAGCACATCGGCGGGCGTGGTGCCCTTGCCCAGGTCGTGCGCCAGGCAGGCAAAGCGCACAGTCAGCGGCGCTTGCAGCCGCGCGGCCATGTCCAGCACCATCATCAGGTGCACGCCGGTGTCCACCTCAGGGTGGTAGTCAGCGCGCTGGGGCACGCCCCACAGGCGCGCCACCTCGGGCAGCAGTACAGCCAGCGCGCCACAGTCGCGCAGCACCTCGAACATGCGCGAGGGCTTTTCTTCCATCAGCCCGCGCGCCAGCTCCTGCCACACCCGTTCGGGCACCAGGTGGTCCACTTCGCCGCGCTCCACCATCTCGCGCATGAGCTGCATGGTTTCGGGCGCTACGCTGAAGTCGGTGAAGCGCGCAGCAAACCGCGCCACGCGCAGGATGCGCACGGGGTCTTCGCGGAAGGCATCGGTCACGTGGCGCAGCACGCGCGCTTCAATGTCCTGGGCACCAGAATAGGGGTCAAAAATGCCCTCTTCGCTCGTACCATCTATGTTTTCAGCTATCGAATTGATAGTAAGGTCGCGGCGCGAAAGGTCTTCTTCCAGCGTCACATCCGGCGCGCTGTACACCACAAAGCCCCGGTAGCCACGCCCGCTCTTGCGCTCGGTGCGGGCCAGCGCGTATTCCTCGCGGGTCTCGGGGTGCAAAAAGACGGGGAAGTCGCGCCCCACGGGCAGGTAGCCCTGCGCCAGCATCTGCTCGGGCGTGGCGCCCACCACTACCCAGTCGCGGTCATTCACCGGCCTGCCCAGCAGCTTGTCGCGGACCGCGCCGCCCACCATGTAGATTTGCATCGGCATAGTTTAGGGCGGGCCCCCGGCCGTATATTCAACGCACCATGTCACTCTCGTCCGACCTCACCATTGCCCAGCTCAACCCCGACGGCAGCGTGCCCGTGCCCACCGCGCCCGATGCTGCAGCCAATGCCGCCGCCGAGGCCCTGCAGCGCGAGGCGCAGTTCGAGGCCCTGAAAGCCCAGGTAGAAGGCTTGCAGGAGATCCTGGCCAAGCCGCTCAACGACATCCTGGCCGAACACGACAAGTTCAAGGAGGTGGCGGCCGCATGGGATTCTTTCGGCGCCATGTGGATGCTGTCCCAGCGCGCCATGCGCCGCGTGGCGATGGACCTGGCAGCCACGCAGGGCGTGAGCGAGGAAGAGGTGGTGGCCCGTGCCATGGCCTACGCCAACCAGGTGCTCAACACCGAGGACGAAGACCTGGGCGGCTCCGTCGCCCCCGCCCAGCTGGCGCACATCGCGCGGCACAAGGCGTTTTTGCGCAAGCAGTTCCGGTGAGGGCGCCGCCTGCGCGTGGGTTCATCAATCAGCCAAACACCGGCCTGAAAAAACTCCGCTCGTAACTCACGATGCAGTCCGTTTCCTCGGCATAGCGGAAGGCCGCCTGGCATTCCGCGTCCTGCATCGAGGCCTCGCGGTAGCGCTCATAGGCCGCGAGGCTCTCGAACGTGAACAGCGCCAGCGCGATGTTGTTGGCCCCTTCGCTGGGCATGAAGTAGCCGTGGTGCTGGCCGCCGAATTTCTCGACCAGCGGGATCCACAGCTTGCCGTAGTGCTCGAACTCTTTCAGCTTGCGGGTGTTGAGCACGTAGCGCAGGTAGATGGTGACGGCCATGGGGTGCTCAGCCTTCCGTGTGGCGCAGGCGGTAGGGTTCTTCAAAGTCCAGAAAATCCCTCTCGCCCAGGGCCTCTGCGATCCAGGCCTGCACGCCGGGCAGGGCGCGCACGCGGTCCACATAGGCCTTGATGGGGGCGGGCACGGGCAGGGCGTAGGTGTGCAGGCGCATGCACACGGGGGCAAAGTAGGCGTCGGCCACGCTGAACGAGCCAAACAGCATGGGGCCGCCGTGTTCCTGCAGCAGGGCGCTCCACATCTCCACGAGGCGCTGCACATCGGCGCGCACGCCGGGCTTGTCGCGCCAGATCAGCGCGCCGGTGTCGGCCAGGTCGGCCTCGATGTTCATGGGGCAGTTGCTGCGCAGGGCCGTGAAACCGCTGTGCATCTCGGCGCAGACGCTGCGGGCGCGTGCGCGGGCCTGGGGGGGGGCGGGCCAGAGCTGCTTGTCGGGCCACGTCTCGGCCACGTATTCGGCGATGGCCAGGGTGTCCCACACCACCAGATCGCCATCGACCAGCACCGGCACCTTGCCGGTGGGGCTCACGGGGCCGATGACGCGCTTGAACTCCGAGTCGGTCTCGAAGCTGTCGAAGCGCACCAGCACTTCCTCGAACGGGATGCCGGCCTGCTTGAGCAGCACCCAGGGGCGCATGGACCAGGACGAATAGTTCTTGTTGCCGATGTAGAGCTTGGGCATGGTGGGCACCTGAAAAATAAAGGTCAGCCTGCCATGCTAGCCGCTGCGGCGCGCGCGAGCGATGCCAAAACGCTGCCTGAATGATGCGCGGTGCGCATCACCGGCCGTGCCGGCAGCTCAAACGGGCCAGACCACGCCGTTGTCGTTCAGGATGGCATCGAGCGGCAGGTCGAAGTCTTCGGGCTCGAAGTCGTCGAGGAAACCGTGGGTGAAGCCCAGGCCCACGGTGAAAGGCTTGGGCTGCAGTGTGGCCAGCGTGCGGTCGTAAAAGCCGCCGCCGTAGCCCAGGCGGTAGCCCCCGGCGGCGTAACCCACGCAGGGCACAAACAGCAGGGTGGGCACGATGACCTCGGTGTCCTTGGGCTTGGGGATACCGTAGGCGTCTTCTTCCATGGGGCAGCCGGGGTACCAGGCGTGGAAGGTGAGGGTCTTGTGCTGCTTGTTGACCACCGGTAGGCCGATGCGGCGGCGCAGGGGCTCGTCCAGCAGCTCGCCGTCTTCCTTCCAGCGGTGCAACGCGGGCAAGGGGTCGAACTCGCCCTTGATGGGCCAGTACGCGCCAATCACGGTGTCGGGCCGGTTCACCAGCCAGATGCGCATCACCTGTTGTAACAGGTCGGACCGCTGTAGGCGGTCGGGCAAATTGAGGCGTTCTTCTATCAATGCGCGCCGAAGGGCTGCTTTGTCCATCACATAATTCCCCCATGCAATTGTTTCGAATTCTGACACCGCTTGTCGCCAGTGCCCTGCTTGCCACGGCGGCCCCCCTTGTCCAGGCGCAAAACAGCAAGGGTGACGACACCCTGCTGGAGATGCAGCAGGCCTTCCGCAAGGGCGACCGCAAGCGGCTGGAGCAACTGCTGCCCTCGGCCCGTGGCCATGCGCTGGAGCCCTGGGCCGCCTACTGGGAACTGCGGGTGCGCCTGGCCGAAGCCCAGCCGGCCGAAATCCAGTCGTTCATGCAGCGCTACGCCGGCAGCTACCAGGAAGACCGCATGCGCAACGACTGGCTGCTGCTGCTGGGCCAGCGGCGCAACTGGGCGCAGTTTGCCGAGCAGCATCCCGCCTACCGCATGTCGGACGACCGCGAGGTGCGCTGCTATGCGCTGCTGATCGACACCCTCAAAGGCACGGCCTCCGCCACCGTGGCCGACGACGTGCGCAGCAACTGGTATGCCATCCGCGACGCCGACGACGGCTGCACCCATGCGGCCAGCGAGCTGTACAGCTACAAGAAGCTCAGCGCGCTCGACATCTGGCGCAAGGCGCGTCTGGGCGTGGAGGCCAACCGCCCCCGCGTGGTGCGCAACGCGGTCGAGATCGTCTCGCCCGACTCGTTGCCGCAGCTCAAGGAGGTGCTGGACGCGCCCACCAAGTTCCTGCTCTCGCGCGCCACCGCACGCGGCAACGCCCGGCAAGAGCTGGTGCTGCTGGCCCTGGTCAAGCTCGCAGGCAGCGACCCGGACGGCGCCGCGCAGCAGCTCGACAACAAATGGGGCGTGCACCTCTCGGCCGAAGAGCGCAACTGGGCCTGGGGCGTGATTGGCAAGGCGTCCGCGCAAAAGCTGTCGTCCAGCGCGGCGGGCTACTTTGCCAACGTGACCAAGGACACCGACCTGAACGACGACCTGCTGGGCTGGAAGGTGCGCGCCGCCTTGCGTGCCGGGCAGTGGAAGGCCGTGGGCAAGGCGGTAGATGCCATGAGCCCCGAAGCACGCCAGGACAGCACCTGGGTGTACTGGAAGGCCCGCTCGCTGCTCGCAGGCCGCGTGACCGATGCCGAGCGCGCCGAAGCGCGTCAGCTGCTCGAAGGCATTGCCAGCACCCGTGGCTTTTATGAAATGCTGGCGGTGGAAGAACTGGGCCAGCGCATCACCACGCCCCCCGCCCCCGCGCCCCTCACCGCCGAAGAAAAAGCGGGAGCCCGCGCCAACCCGGGCCTGAACCGCGCCCTGTACGCCATCCTGCTCGGCCTGCGCAGCGAAGGCGTGCGCGAGTGGAACTACACCACCAACCTGCACCAGAGCGGCGGTATGCCCGACCGCGAACTGCTGGCCGCCGCCGACTTCGCCTGCCAGCGCGAAGTGTGGGACCGCTGCATCAACACCAGCGAGCGCACCAAGAGCGTGGTGGACGTCACCCAGCGCTTTCCCACCCCCTTCCGCAGCGCGGTGGTCGAGCGCGCCAACGGCATCGGGCTGGACCCGGCCTACGTCTACGGCCTGATCCGCCAGGAAAGCCGCTTCATCATGGATGCGCGCTCGCATGTGGGCGCCTCGGGCCTCATGCAGGTCATGCCTGCCACCGCGCGCTGGACGGCCAAGAAGATCGGTCTGAACGGTTTCACTGCCGACCAGATCAACGACCGCGACACCAACATCACCATCGGCACGGCCTACCTCAAGCTCGCGCTGGACGACTTTGCGGGCTCCATGCCCATGGCCGCAGCCGCCTACAACGCAGGCCCCGGCCGCCCGCGCAGCTGGCGCAATGGCCCGGTGCTGGACGCCGCCATCTGGGCCGAAAACGTGCCCTTTGCCGAAACCCGCGACTACGTGAAGAAAGTGCTGGCCAACACCACCAACTACGCCGCCATGCTCACCGGCCAGCCCCAGTCGCTCAAAGGCCGCCTGGGCACCATCGGCCCGCGCGATGCATCGGCGCCCGAGGTGAACAAGGACCTGCCCTGATGCCCGCCATCCGCACCCCGCAGCACCTGCTGCGGCAGGTGCGAGGTGGGTGGATGTGAGATTGCTATAAATAAAATAGCTGTTTGCGCATGATGGACGAGCGCAAAGGCCCAATTTGATTCATATTTCTGGAGGGGGAATCATGAAAAAGCTGTATGGGGTGGCCCTGGCCGCCATGGTGTGCTGGGCGCTGGGCACGGCCCAGGCGCAGCCGGTGTACAAGTGGGTGGATGCCGACGGCAAGACCCATTACGGATCACAACCCCCGCCCGCCAAGCAGGACGCCGAACCCCTCAAGCTGCAAAGCAACAACGGCAGCACCCGGAGTGCATCGCCGTCCACCAAGCCCGCCCAGCAGTACAACCCCGACGGCACCAAGAAGATCCCCAAGGATGTCGAAGAGTTTGGCCAGGGCATGAAGAAGGCGCTGGAAAAGGTGGACGGCAAACAGGTGCCCCTGAACTGCGCTGCCGCCGTGGACAATATCCACTACCAGGCCGACCAGATGCTGGAGGTGGGCCAGAAGAACGTGCGCGACGGCTATATGAAGCAGGCCGACTTCGACAAGACGGCCCCCAAGATCCGCGAGGCCCGGGGCAAATACAGCGTGTCAGATTGCCAGGCGTCGTCGGGCAACAAGAAGTCGTTCTACCAGTGTATGTCGAGCAGCAACAACCATGTGATGGGGTGCGACAAGCAGTTCAAGCATGGGGAGTGAGTGGGCTGCCTGAGTGCTTCCTCGGGCTAGTGTGGCTGCTGGCGGCCAGGAGCAGGTATCGAACCATGCCTGCCACGGCCAACCAATCTGTAGGCCTCCAACGATGATTCGCATTATTTCTCCGGGCGATGCGCGGTCGGTAGTGTCCCCATGGTTCTGGGGCTATCTGGTATCGCTTCCTGTCACGCTATCGTTGATCGCTTTGGCTTTTGGGTTATGGTGGCCCGATTCGCTGGAGCATTTGTTTTCCCTCGGCGGATCAACACGTCTTCGTCAGTTTTTTAGTCAGCAGGCCAGCTTCACCAGCTTTCACTCTGCCGCCTATCTGTACTGGTGGGTGCTCGTTTCAACGGTTCCGCTCTGCTTGGTGTGGATGCACATAAGATCGAAAAAGCTGGCGCTTCATCAAGCGCTGCGTTCAATCGCTAGGTTGAATATGAGCAATGGTTCCTGGGACCCAGACAAGTGGACGCTCCGAGGTGGACGCATTCGGTTGATCGCCGGCGTAGCATTGGGAGCAATTCTCGCTTTAACGTCGCTGCTGCTGGCGCAAGAGCTGTCATTCTGCAAAGGCTGCGAGACGACATCCTTGCTAGGCGCTGCTTTGTTCCATTGGGCTGCGCTCCATATGGCGCTAGCTTTAAGCTACATGATGGGCGTCTACTTCTATTTCTGGCGTTCGATCCGTGTCGGCTTGGAGGCAGGACAGAGCACATAGTTTGAGTCAAAAGCTTCTCTTCCAATTTCTGCTTTTGGCTCCAAGCGGCTCCTGCAAACTCCCCGTCATCTCACACGTTGTGCAGCACGCCCCCCTGCCGCACGGCCGCCCCCGACCGCACCAGCTCATCCACCAGACTCAATAGCCACACCCCCTCGGGCTGATCGCCGAAATGGCGCTGGTGCAGCATGCCGAAGTAGGGCGTGGCCTGCGCCCAGGCCGTGAGGTCAGCCATGGCGATCTGCTGCCACTCCAGCAGCTTGTATTTCAGCAGCACCTTGGCGGCATACAGCGCGTGTTTGCCGGGGTTGCGCACAAAACCATCCAGGCGGCGGCGGGCGCCGTCGATGGCGCGGGGGGCATCCGCAAACACAGGGCCGTGGCCGGGGATGACGACCTGGGGTGACAGTTTTTCGATCACATCCAGCGTGGCCGCCACCTCGGCAAACGCGCTGTCGCCTTCCAGTTCGGGGAATACCACGCCGAAGCCGTTTTCCCACAGCGCATCGGCCGAAATCAGCACGCGGCCCTCGGGCTCGAACAGCACCACCGAATGGGGGTCGTGCCCCGGCGCGGCATGCACCTGCCAGGGTTTGTCGCCCAGCAGCACGCACGAGTCCGGCATCAGCAGGGTGTCGGCACGGAACGGCGGGCATTCCTGCCCCGTGGGCGTGTAGCTGAGCGCATACGCGTCCCACTGGCGCACATGGTCGGCCTGGCCGGGCGGGATGGCCGTGAGCACACCGGGCCAGGCCTTCTGCAGCGCCGCGTTGCCGCCGCAGTGGTCGCTGTGCAGGTGGGTGTTGAGCACACGGTCCAGCGCGCGGCCTGCCAACGCGCCGCGCACCAAGTCCACGGTCTGCTCGGCATGGCTGCAGTAGCCGGTGTCCACGATGGCCGTGTCGTGGTGGCCGATGAAGAGGATGTTGTTGGCCGACAGCCAGCCGCGCTCCAGCACGGTGATTTCGGGGGGGAGCAGGTCGTGTGGTGCGGTGGTGGGCATGGAGGCGGGGGGGACGGTGCTTCGGTGGCAGGCATCAGCAATGCATCGCGCGGCAGGCTGTGGCCCAGCCTACCGCAGGTCGCGGCTGTCTGAAGTCCTCCAAAACCCGCAGCCTACGCCCGCCATGGCTGTGCGCTGCTACTGCGGCAGGCTCACCTGCGCCACCGCATTGCGCGTAGTGAAGTACAGCTTTGAGTCGCGCACTACGATGCCCACAGGCGTGTGGATCACCCCCGGAAGGTCGCCGCCGACGAAGCCTCTTTGTCCAGCCTTGCCCACGAGGGTGGTCACTTGGCCTTCTGCGGAGATCTTGCGGATCACGCTGTTGACGGGATCGGTGAGGTACAGATGGCCCTTGGCATCCACAGCAAGGCTGGCCGTTGCGCCATTCTCTCCATGGCTGGAGCCAAAATCCTGGCCCACGTAGACCCCGCCCGCCGTGTAGGTGCTGTAGCTGGCAACAGCAAAGCGCGCGCTGCTGGCAGGGCCATCCACCAGGCTCGCAGGCAGGCCGGCTTGGCCAGCAATGGTGCTCACCACGCCTTGCGGTGTGATCTTGCGGATGGTGGGACCAATGCCGGTGAAGGCATCGTTAAGCCCATCGACCACATACAGGTTGCCCGCCTGGTCCAGGGTCATGTTTCCCAGGATGGCGAAGCGTGCAACGTTGCCCGGCCCATCCACATGGCCCAAGGCACCGGGGCTTCCGGCCAGAACCGTGACCGAGCCCGCCGGAGTGATCTTGAGGATGACGCCATTGACGCCTGCGGCATAGACATTGCCAGCGCCGTCGGAGGCAATCCCGTTGATGCCTGCTGAGTATCTATAGGTTTGGCCACCCGAGGTGAAGGGGGCTATCCAGTTGGATACATCTGCCAATACGGAGCCTTGGCCGGTGGGGCTGATTTTGTAAATGAGATTGGGTGCACCCGGCATGCTTGCCGTCGAAGCCGCGTAGACGTTGTCCTGTTCGTCCGTGGCCATGGCTCGCCAGGAAGGGCTTGCAGTGCCTGCGGGCCACTGGAGCGCGCGGGTGCTTGTGACGCCATCAGGGCTGACGATGCGCATCCTGACGTTGTCGTAGTCACTCACATACAAGGCGCCCGATTTTGCAAGGGCCAGGGCCAACGGTACCCTGAACCGTGCATTCATGCCTGGGCCATCGGGCGGGGGCGCCTCAAGATTCGCTTGCGTGGGCTTGCCAGCCAGGATGGACCGGCTGCCGTCCCGCTGGTACTTCTGGATCCACACGGATTGGCCGTTGGAGATGCTGGCAATAAAGTTGCCGTTGCGATCAATCACCAGGCTTGTGCCGCCCAGCGCATCAGGAGTAGCGCTGGCTACTGTGGATACTGTCCCGTTCCTGGCGATGTGGCGAATGGTGGCGGAACGGAGGCCATCCAGTGCATAGAGTTCGTTGGCAGCGTCGATTGCCAGGTCCTGGAGGATGCCGAACCGGGCTGTGGTCGCATCGCCATCGGCCGTTCCCTGGGTGTCTTTGGCGCCGGAAACGTGGGTCAGTTCTCCGGTCGGGGCATATTTCTTGATAGAACTGCCGTCCGTGACGTAGATGGTGCCGGATGCATCCACGACGAACTTGGAGCGCTCGGGTATCGGCAGTTCCGCAGCCAGCGTACTCGTCACGCCAGCGGGTGTGATCTTGCGGATCTTCGGATAGGTGTAGGAGCCCTGGCCGACATAGAGATTGCCAGCACTGTCCAGCTTCAGTTCCCGAGGGCCGCAGAGTGTTGATTCGTTGGGCGCACCGTCTGCGTTGCCACACACTCCGTGCTTGCCTGCGACTGTGGTGACCGCACCCGCGTTGTCGATCTTGCGCACCAGGTGGTTGGCGGTGTCCGCCACATAGGTATTGCCTGCCGCATCCGACACGATCGCAGCCGGGTAATAGAAGAGGGCGGCAGCGCCTGAACCGTCCGCATACTGCCCCTGACCGGACTGAGAGGGGGGCGGGCTCTTGCCACCCGCCACGGTGCTGACCACGCCAGAGGTCGTCAGCTTGCGGATGGCATGGTTGCCCGTGTCGGCCAGCAGCAAGTCGCCCGTGGGGGACAACGCCAGCGCCGGCGCGCCGGCAAACAGCGCGTCAGCAGCGAGGCCATCCTGATAGCCAAAGCCACTGGTGGCCCCGGCAAGCAGGCTGAGCGAAGCCTTGGCTGCGGGTGGGGGGGCCGGGGTAACCGGAGCGCTTCCACCGCCGCCGCACGCAACGAAAAGGACGGAAGCGCCTAACAGGAGGAGAGGCTGCCACACTCGGGCAGGCGGGTGTCGTCGCGGCATGGTGTTCATGGGTAGATCCTCCCGGATGTGGTGTCAGCAAATTGCACCAATGTGGTGCGTTTATGTGCGAAATGATTATGCTGAAGCACTACTAAAACACGGCGGCTGTTTCAATTTATTGCAGTTTGGCTTTGGCTCCTGGTGGGCCGTGGAGGGCCCGGAGCGTGACAACGCAGAAGCCGCATTGCGCGGCCTAGCTGTGAGGATTCAATAGGTTGTATCCGGTGTTCATCCGGATTGGGTTTGAGAGACTGGAAGTTGCCAAACACCCAATCCACCCAGGACACCCAACCGAATGAACACCCATAAGCATGCCCGACTTACGTTTGCCCGTCGCCTGCAGATGGTCCAGCAGATGACACTGCAGGGCCTCAGCGCTGCGCAAGCCGCTGCTGTGCAGCGGTGTCACACCGCCTACAGCCAGGAAGTGGCTTGGCCGCTATCTGGCAGGAGGTGAGGCAGCCCTGGCCGATGCACCCTCCAGACCCGCCAGCTCACCAAGAACCATTGATGCGGCCAAGGCCTTGCCGATCCTGGGTTTGCGCAAGCGGCGCATTGCACACAGCGTGGGAGTCTGTCAGGCCACGGTAGCCCGCGTGCTGGCCAGAGCGGGTCTCTCCAGGCTGAGCGATCTGGTGCCCGCCGAGCCTGTGGTGCGCTACGAACACAAGGCTCCTGGCGATCTCCTGCACATCGACACCAAGAAGCTGGGTGTCATCGTCAGACCCAGCCACCGGGTGACCGGCAATCGCAAGGATTCGGTGGCTGGAGCGGGTTGGGAGACGCTGTTCGTTGCCATCGATGACCATGCCCGCATTGCCTTCACGACCATGCATCCCGATGAGAAGAAGCGTGAGGCGGTGCAGTTCCTGCGCAATGCGGTGGCCTACCACGCGGGGCTGGGCGTCACCATCAAGCGGTTGCTGACGGACAACGGCTCTGCGTTTCGCTCACGAGAGTTCGCTGCGGCCTCCACAGCCCTGGGCATTTGGCACAAGTTCAACCGGGCTTATCGACCCCAGACCAATGGAAAGGCAGAGAGATTTATCCCATCTGCACTGCGCGAGTGGGCCTATGGCTGGAGCTACCAGAACTCAGCTGAGCGAGCTGTGGCCTTGGCAAGCTGGCAGCATCACTACAACTGGCACCGACCGTACAGTGGCATTGGCGGCTTGGCACCCATGGCCAGACTCAATCCAACGGGAAACAACCTGTTGACTCTTCACATCTAGCGGTGCGCGACTACTGCGGCAACGTCACTTGCGCAACCGCATTGCGAGTGGTGAAAAACAGCTTGGAATCCCGCACGGAGATGCCCACTGGCGTGTGGACGATTCCAGGAGCCTCTCCCGCGAGGAAGCCCTTCCGCCCGGCTTGGCCTACCAAGGTGCTGACTTGCCCGTCTGCCGCAATCTTGCGGATTACGCTGTTGCGAGGGTCTGTAATGTACAGATTGCCCTTGACGTCGGTGGCCAAGCTCGCGGTACCTCCCCATGTTGCGAGGGAATCGCCAAAATCAATTCCCCAGGGGATAGTTGCTGCGATGAGCAATGTTGAGTAACCCGCGACGGTCAGTTGTGCGTTTGCGGCGGGGCCATCGACATAGCCTGCAGGAAGATCGGGACGCCCAGCCACGGTACTGACGACGCCGGCCGGCGTAATCTTGCGAACGGTGGGCCCGATCCCCGTGTAGGCGTCATGTAGTCCATCGACCACATACAGGTTGCCATCGGCATCCATGGTCATGTTGCCGAGAACAGAGAAGCGTGCAGCCCTGCCCTGCCCGTCCTGATGGCCGAGCGCACCTGCACTGCCGGCCAGCAAGCTGACGGTGCCTTGCGGGGTGATTTTCACAATAGTACCGTTGACACCTGCTGCATAGACGTTGTCCGCTGCGTCGGCGACCAGCCCGTTCACGGGGCTGCCGTACTTGTACGAACGCCCCGCGTGTTCGAAGTATGGGAACCACTGAGAAAGGTCTGCCAGCACCCTGATAGTGCCCTGGGGATTGATCTTGTAGACGTAGCTAGGCAGGTTGGGTGCAGCAGCGAAGGATGCGGTGTAGAGGTTGTCATTGCCATCGACGGTCATCGCTCGCCAGGACGGGATGCTCTGGACTTCAGCAGGAGCCGTGTCCGAGGTGAGCGGCAGGGTGCTGGTGCGGCCATCCGATTCCAACTTTCGCAGGGTGGTGGTGCTGAGTGCGTCCCCTACATACAGCGCGCCGGATTTGGTAAAGGCCATGGCGAGGGGGGCGATGAAACGGGCCTGCGGCCCTGCGCCATCGACGGGCACCAGCTTGGGCTCGTACGGCGTGGCCTTGCCCGCAAGAACCGAAGTCGTTCCATCCAAGCGGAATTTCTGGATCCACGACGACAGCGAGTTGCCCAGACTGACGATGAAACTGCCGTTCGCATCGATGACGAGGCTTCTGGCCGTCTGCGCATCGGAAATGCGCAGCACCGTTGAGACGGTGCCATCATCGCCAATACGGCGCACGGCGATGGAGCGGTCTTTGGCTGCCTCATAGGCAGGAGGGTACTGGTCGAGTGCATACAGTTTTCCAGATGCATCGAGTGCCAAGTCAAGCAATGTGCCAAACCGGGCGGTGACGGCGTCGCCGTCAGCGTTTCCCATTGCGTTTGCCGAGCCGGCGACCTGGACCAATCCCGTCTCCGGGGTGTACTTCCGGATGGTGCTTCCGGCGGTAATGAACAGCGCACCCGATGCATCCACGACAAAGGTGTAGGGAATGTTCCAGCTGCGCTCCAGCGGCAGCGTGCTGACCACGCCCGCCGGGGTGATCTTACGGAATGGGCGGTCGCCACCACCGCTCAAAACGTAGAGGTTCCCTGCACCGTCCAGCCGGATTGCATTTACATAGCAGAGCGTTGCAACCTGCGGCGGGCCGTCGTCGGTGCCGCATATGCCGGGTTTGCCAGCCAATGTGGTGACAACCCCCTGGCTGTCGATTTTGCGAACGAGGTGGTTGTCTGCCACGTAAGTGTTGCCTGCCGCATCGACGACCACTGCTGACGGGTTGACGAAGCGTGCTGCAGGCCCTTGCCCGTCTGCGTGGTTGGGGGAGCTGCTGAAGGAGAACGGGCCCGAGGGCTGCCCGCCAGCAAGGGTGCTGACCATGCCCGAAGTTGCTAGTCTGCGCACCGCCTTATTGTTCGAGTCTGCCAACATGATGTCGGCAGTCGGTGTCAATGCAAGTGCCGGAGGTGCTGAGAACAGCGCATCGGCAGCCGTACCATCCTGATACCCGGTACCCAGCGTGGTGCCAGCGACCATGCTGAGTACACCCTTAGCCGTGGCTGGCGGCGGTTTGGGGGCGCTCCCTCCGTTGTTGTCGCTACCTCCACCGCAGGACGCGATCATTAACGAGAGACTCAGCGCGGCGGTCGCAACCCGTGAACGTGATGCGAGGCTGGGGACTTCTGGCAGGGTTCTCAAAAGCAACCTCTTGGTGAAGGGGGGATTGCAGCGCCGTGCATAGGTTTCTTGGCGCGCAGTGCTGCAGTTGTCTGATTATTGCCAGACTGACTGAAAACTCTGTGCTATTGCATCTGCTTACATGGGACCGCCACAGATGGTGGGCCCGTAGCGTGTCAGAACGTCACGCCAGCCACCAGGATCACGTTGGCATACGGCGTGCACTCCCCCGTGCGCACCATTACGCGAGCCTGGGCCGTGCGCCGTTTGAATTCCTCGTGCGCAATCGGCACGGGCGGCACGGGCAGCCCTGCACTCCAGGCGGGCGGGGCGCCTGCGCTGCGCTCCACGGCCTCGGTGGCGATGAAGGCGTGCTCGACCTGCATTTCCGTCAGCACCACACGCAGCACATCGGCCACAGCCGGGATGCCGGGCGTGAGCGCCAGGTCGATGCGGCGCGGGCCGGGGGGGATGGGCAGGCCCACGTCGCCAATCACCAGCATGTCGCCATGGCCCAGGGTGGCGATGGCGTGGGAGAGTTCGGCGTGCAGCAGGGCGGTGCGTTTCACAGGGGGCTCCAGGCGGGCGGTTGGGGGCTTTGCGCCACGGCGGCGCGGGTGGGGATGGAGGGCTGGGCGCCGGGCTGGGTGACGCACAGCGCCGATGCGCGGATGCCTTCGCGCACGGCGGCGTCCAGCGGCTCGCCGCGTGCCAGCGCCACGGCCAGCGCACCCAGGAAGGTGTCACCTGCGGCCGTGGTGTCCACGGCTTTCACGACCAGGCCAGGGTGGTAGCGGTTGCCTGCAGCATCGGCGGCCACGGCGCCTGCAGCGCCCAGGGTCACCACCACCTGGGCCGGGCCCTTGGCACGCAGGGCCTGTGCGGCCTGCGCGGCATCGGCGGGGGTGGCAACGTTCTGGCCCGCCAGCGCAGCGGCTTCCACCTCGTTCACCACCAGCGTGTGCACCCGCGGCCACAGGGCCTCGGGCAGGGGCTGGATGGGCGAGGGGTTAAGCACCACGGGGCAGCCAGCGGCATGGGCCATCTCGGCGGCGGCCAGTACCTGGGGCAAGGGGGTTTCAAACTGCAGCACCAGGCCGCCTGCGCCTTGTAGCGCGGCGCCCAGCGCGACGGCATCCAGCACAAAGCGGCCATTGGCGCCGGGCACGACCACGATGCGGTTTTGCCCGCTGGCTTCCACGGTGATGGCGGCCACGCCGGTGGTGGTTTCGGTGTCGGTCTGCACGCCGCTGTGGTCGATGCCGTCGGCATCGAGCCCGGCGCGCAGCGTGTGGCCGTAGCCGTCATCGCCCACGCGGCCGAACAAGGCCACCCGGGCGCCTTGGCGCGCGCAGGCCACGGCCTGGTTGCCGCCCTTGCCGCCGGGCACCAGGTGCAGGGCATCGGCCAGCACAGTCTCGCCGGGGCCGGGTGCGTGTTGCACCTGCAGCACCAGGTCCATGTTCAGGCTGCCGACGACGGCGATGCGGGGCGTGTTGTTTGTGCTCATGCGGCACCTCCGGGCGCATGGGCCGTGGAGGCGCGCACGCGCAGCTCGGGCTGCAGCATCACCTTGCGTGCGTCCTGGCGCTTGCCGTCGATGCGCTCCAGCAGCATGTCCACGGCCAGCGCGCCGATGCGCTGCTTGGGCTGCGCCACGGTTGTCAGAGGCGGGCTGGTGAAGGCGGTGAGTTCGATGTCGTCAAAGCCCACGATGGACAGTGCCTCGGGCACGCGCAGGTCGCGCTCGTGCGCGGCGCACAGCGCGCCCATGGCCATGAGGTCGTTACAGACAAAGACGGCAGTGGGCGGCACGGGTGCGCGCAGCACGGCATGCATGGCTTCGTAGCCGCCCTGGCTGGTGAAGTTGCCGTGCCACAGAAGGCCCTCGCCGGTGCCGCAGCCTGCATCGGCCAGCGCCGTGCGCCAGCCGGCAATGCGCTGCTCGCTGGGGGCGATGCCTTCGGGGCCGCCAATGCAGGCAATGCGGCGGTGGCCCAGCGACAGCAGGTGGCGCGTGGCCAGCAGGCCGCCCTGCATGTGTGCGGTTTCCACCAGGTCGCAGGGTTGTTGTTCGGCGATGTCGATTTCGCGGTCCACCAGTACGGTGGGGATGGACAGGCCTGCGAGCTGCGTGGCCAGCGTGGCGTCATGCCCGGTGGAGACCACGATGAGCCCGTCGATGCGCCGCTCGGCCAGCACCTGCAGGTAGGTGCCCTGGCGGTGCGCCTCGTCGTTGGTGTTGCACAGGATGACGTTGTAGCCCGCGCCAAAGCAGCGGTCTTCCACGCTGTGCACGATCTCGGCAAAGTAGGGGTTGGAGCTGTTGGGGATCAGCATGCCCAGCGTGCGCGTGTTGTTGCTCTTGAGGCTGCGCGCAATGGCGCTGGGCACATAGCCCAGGGCGCGGATGGCGGCCTCGACCCGCTCGCGCCCCTCGGGGCTCACGCGGCGTGTGCCGTTGACCACGTGCGACACCGTGGTGACCGACACCTCGGCGTGGCGCGCAACGTCCTTGATAGTAGCCATGCAAAAAGAAGAATGAGGTCGTTGGTGGTGGGGCGGCTGGATGCGGGGCCAGTCTCTCAGACCTTGGCGCGGCGCTGGCGTAGCGTGTCCACAATGACCGCCGCCACGATCACAAAACCCGTGATGATGCGCTTGCTGGGCTCGCTGGCGCCCACCTGGGCCAGGCCTGCCTCCAGCACCGCGATGATGAGCACGCCAAACGCGGTGTTGATCACCGAGCCGCGCCCGCCCATCAGGCTGGTGCCGCCAATCACCACGGCCGCAATCACCTGCAGTTCCATGCCGGTGCCTGCGTTGGGGTCGGCAGCTTCGAGCCGGGCCGACTGCATCAGGCCCGCCAGGCCTGCCAGCAGGCCGGTCATGGCAAACACGATCACGCGGATGGGGCGCGGGTCCACACCGGCCAGGCGCATGGCTTCTTCGTTGGTGCCAATGCCCACCACGCAGCGGCCAAACACGGTGCGCGACAGCACTAGTTGCGCCACCACCACCAGCACCACGGCCAGCAAGAAGGCGAACGAGATGCCGCCAAAGAAGGGGGCCGACAGCCAGGAGATCGCATCGCCCACGTACTGCGTGCGCGAGTCGGTCACCACATACGCGCTGCCGCGCACGGCTTCGAGCATGCCCAGCGACACGATGAACGAGGGCAGCCGCCACGCGACGGAAATCATGCCGGTGATGGTGCCGCACACCAGGCCCGTGGCCAGGGCCAGCGCGGCGGCGGCGGGCACCGTCCAGCCCCACTGAAGGATGGCGGCGGCCGAGGTAGCGGCGGCCAGCGCCATCACCGAGCCCACCGACAGATCGATGCCCGCGATGATGAGCACAAAGGTCATGCCCACGGCCATCACGGCCAGGGCCGGGATTTCGTTGGCGATGGTGATGAAGGTCTCGGCGCTCCAGAAGTATTCGGACAGCGACGAGAACAGCGCCACCATGCCCGCCAACACGGCCATCAGGCCCAGGTAGGTGCCCAGCTGGCTGCGCCAGACCGAGGCGGAGGAGGGCGCCGCAGCGGGCGCGGCAGATGCGGTGGGGGCGTTCATGCGGTAACGGGGGAGGAAGTTGAAGGGGTTGTGCTGGTGCGCCCGCCGGGCTCGGAGAACGCGGCCGCCAGCAGGGATTGCTCGGACCACTCGCCGCGCTCGAACACGGCCACCAGGCGGCCCGCGCTCATCACGCCGATGCGGTCGGCCATGGCCATGAGTTCGCGCAGGTCCGACGACACCATGAGCAGCGCGCGGCCTTCCAGCGCCATGCGGTCCAGCTCGCCATACAGCTCGGCGCGCGCGCCCACGTCCACGCCGCGCGTGGGTTCGTCGAGCAGCAGCACGCGGCCTTCGCGGTGCAGCCAGCGGGCGAACACCACCTTTTGCTGGTTGCCGCCCGACAGCTGGCCCACAGGCTGTTCCGGGCCGTGGCAGCGCACGCGCAGGGTGCGGATGAAGCCCTGCACCAGGCGGCTTTCCAGCCCGCGCTGCAGCCAGCCGCCGTGCGATACGGCCGACAGGTCGGACAGCGTGGCGTTGATGCGGATGGGCTGCGAGAGCAGCAGGCCCTGGGATTTGCGGTCTTCGGTGACCAGGCCGACTCCGGCGGCAATGGCTTGCAGCGGCGAGGCAAAGCCCCGGTGCCAGGTACGGGGCGCAGTTGTGTCGGGGGTGTTTGCTATGTTTTGTATAGCTGTTTTGGCTTGTCCATCGCGCGGGAGAGCCTGTTTTTGTTCAAATTCTGAGTGCAGCGTCACGCTGCCACGGTCTGCCCGGTCGGCGCCAAACAGCAGGCGGACCAGCTCGGTGCGGCCCGATCCGACCAGCCCGGCAATGCCAAAAATTTCACCGGCCCGCAGCTCCAGGCTCACGTCCTGCACGGCGGTGCCCCGGCCCAGCTTGTCAGCGCTCATCACCACCGGGCCGACGGGGCGGCGTGGGCGGTGGTCCAGGTCGCTCACCACGCGGCCCACCATGCGCTGCACCAGGTCGTCCTCGCTCATGCCCGCCATGGGGCGCACGTCCACCAGGCGGCCGTCGCGCAGCACGGCCACGCGGTCGGCAATGCGGCGCAGTTCCTCCAGCCGGTGCGACACGTAGATGATGGCCACGCCGCGTGCGGTGAGGTGGGCGATCTGCTCGAACAGGTAATTGGTCTCGCGCGGCGTGAGCATGGCCGTGGGCTCGTCCAGCACCAGGATGCGCGTGTCGTCCTGCAGATTGCGCGCAATCTCCACCATCTGCTGCTGGCCAATGCCCAGCTGCGAGACCGGCGTGGCGGGGTCGATGGTGTCGAGCCCGATCTTGGCCAGCTGCGCACGGGCGGCGGCATGCAGCACATCGCGCTGCAGCCAGCCCAGCCGGTGCGGCAGGCGGCCCATCAACAAATTCTCGGCCACGGTGAGCGTGGGCACCAGGCCCAGCTCCTGCATCACCATGCGCACGCCGTGGCGCTCGGCATCGCGGCGCGACGAGGGCGCGTACGCCTGTCCCGCCAGTTGCATGCCGCCGCGTGTGGGCTGCTCCAGCCCGCAAAGGATCTTGGACAGCGTGCTCTTGCCCGCCCCGTTCTCCCCGGTCAGCGCCAGCACCTCGCCCGCAAACAGCTCCACGTTCACGCCATCGAGCACGGTGGCGGTGTAGTCCTTGCCCACGGCCTGGATGGCGAGCAGGGGCGTACGTGGTGAGTCAGGTGACGGGCTGGGCATGGCGGTGTGTGCGGTTTTCAATCTTGGAGCGGAGAACAACGCCAGAAGGGCATTGTTCTCCGCTCCTGGGCTTACTTGCTGTCTTTAGTCACCAGCACCACATCGGTCTTCACCGTGGCGGGCAGCTGGTTCTGGGGCGTCTTCGCGGCCAGGGCCTTCTGCGCGAGTTCGATGCCGAACACGGCCTGCTTGGCGGCGTACTGGTCGGCGGTGGCCAGCACGCGGCCGTCAGCCAGCATGGGCTTGATGGCGCCGATGTTGTCGTAGCCCACCACCTGCACCTTGCCGGTCTTGCCTGCAGCCTTCACGGCGGCCACGGCGCCCAGGGCCATGCTGTCGTTGCCGGCCAGCAGGGCCACAAGGTCCGGGTGCTCGCGCATCATGCCGGCGGCCACGGTGTTGCCCTTTTCGATCTCCCAGTTGCCGGACTGCACGCCCACAACGGTGATGTTGGCGGCCTTCATGGCGTCCTGGTAGCCCAGGGTGCGCTGCTGCGCATTGAAGGTGGTGGACACGCCTTCGATGATGCCGACCTTGTCACCGGCCTTCAGCGTCTTGGCCAGGTGGTCGCCCACGAGTTTGGCGCCTGCACGGTTGTCGGGGCCCACAAAAGGCACGGTGATGCTCTTTTCCTTCAGCGCATCGGCATCGAGCTGGTTGTCGATGTTGACCACGAGGATGCCCTTGTCGATGGCCGCCTTGACCACGGGCACCAGCGCCTTCGAATCGGCCGGGGCCAGCACGATGGCGCTGACCTTCTGCGCCATGGCTTGCTCGATCATCTTGATCTGGGCTGCCGTGTCGGTCTCGTTCTTGATGCCGTTGGCCACCAGCGTGTATTCCTTGGCGTGGGCCTTCTGGTGCGCCTTGGCGCCGTCTTCCATGGTGCGGAAGAACTCGTTGGCCAGCGACTTCATGATGAGCGCGATCTTGGGCTTGTCTTGCGCAAACGCAGGGCTGGCCAGCAGGCTGCCCACAACAGCGAGGGCGGCGGCGGTCTGAACGGAACGGCGGGTGAACTTCATGGGTGTTGTCTCCAGGTTGGAATGTGGACAAAGGCGACCGACAGCGTGAATAGAACCCCGGCAGACCCCGCAAAAGAAGAGCGGCTGCGGAGGCCCGGTGCCTTGTCGCGATCGGGATGATAACGAAAGCAAACGTTTGCGCAAACGTTTGCTAATCGGTAAAAACCCGGGGACGATGGCGTTTTACGGCTGTGCGGTGGCTGCAGGAAGGCGCTGCAATGCGGTGAAAAAGAGCTGGCCTGCCGTTGTGTCGATTCGCTATGTGGCCGACGGAGGCAGAGTTGCGGAGCGGGCTTGCGGGGGGGGGCGTGTGCCGAGAAGACAGATACTTTGCTATCGCTTGGGCCTTTGGAGAAGGCGCGCCCCAGACCAGGGACACCGCGCAAGGGCCGCCCCGCCGCGCTGGTGTCGTCCCCCTTCCCGAAGCGCGTAGCGCGCAGAGAGAAGGGGGAAGCGGCGTAGCCGCTCAGGGGGATGGTCTCTACTTTCGCAATTCCCTGCGCAAGATCTTGCCCACGTTGCTCTTGGGCAGCTCGTCGCGGAACTCGATGTACTTGGGTCGCTTGTAGCCCGTGAGGTTCTGGTGGCAGTAGTTGGCCACTTCGTCCTCGGTCAGGGCCGGGTCGTTCTTGATGATGAACACCTTGATGGCCTCGCCCTGTTTCTCGTCGGGCACGCCAATGGCCGCGCATTCGACCACGCCGGGGCACAGGCTGATGACCTGCTCCAGCTCGTTGGGGAACACGTTGAAGCCGCTCACCAGGATCATGTCCTTCTTGCGGTCGATGATGCGGGTGTAGCCCTGCGGGTCCATGATGCCGATGTCGCCCGTGCGCATGAAGCCGTCGGGCGTGAAGGCCTTGGCGTTTTCTTCGGGCTGGTTGTAGTAGCCCGTCATCACGTTGGGGCCACGGATGCAGATCTCGCCCGACTCGCCCTGGGGCAGGCTGTTGCCCTCGTCGTCCTTGATGGCAATGTCGATGCCCGGCAGCGGCAGGCCGATGTTGCCGCTGAACTCGGTGCTGATCACCGGGTTGTTGGTGCCGATGGCGCAGGTCTCGCTCATGCCCCAGCCTTCGATCATGGTGCTGCCGGTCACCTTCTGCCACTGCTTGGCCGTGCCCTCGCTGGCCGCCATGCCCCCGGCCTGCGACACGCACAGGTGCGAAAAATCGAGTGTCTTGAACTGCGGGTTTTGCAGCAGCGCGTTGAACAGCGTGTTCACCGCAGGCAGCATGTGGAAGGGACGCTTCTTCAGCTCGGCCACGAACTTGGGGATGTCGCGCGGGTTGGGGATCAGCGTGAGGCTGGAGCCCTGGCGGATGGCCAGCAGGCACAGCGTGAGCGCGAAGATGTGGTACAGCGGCAGCGCGGCAATGCTGTTGGCCTTGCTCAGGTCGCCCACCTTGGACAGGGCGGGCGTGAACCATGCCTCGGCCTGCAGCGTGGCGGCCACGATGTTGCGGTGGGTGAGCACCGCGCCTTTCGACAGGCCCGTGGTGCCGCCGGTGTACTGCAGGAAAGCAATCGAATCCAGCGTGGCCTGGCTGGGCGCGAGCGACTTGTGCTCGCCCAGCGACAGCGCCTTCTTGAAGGTGACGACCTTGCGGCCATTCGACAGCGGCAGGTCATACGCAGGCACCATCTTGGCCAGGTGGCGCACGGCAAAGGTGATCCATTTGCCAAACCAGAAGCCCAGCAGGTCGCCCATGGACGCCATCACCACATGCTTGACGGCGGTGTGGTCCACGACCTCGGCCAGCGTGTGGGCAAAGTTCTCCAGGATCACGATTGCCGTGGCGCCCGAGTCCTTGAGCTGGTGCTCCAGCTCGCGGGCGGTGTACAGCGGGTTAACGTTCACGCAGGTGTAGCCCGCGCGCAGCACGGCGGCCATGGTCACGCCAAACTGCGGGATGTTGGGCAGCATGATGGCCACGCGCGCACCGGGCTCCAGCCCCAGGCTTTGCAGATAGGCGCCCAGCGCGGCCGAGCGGCGTTCCAGCTCGCCATAGGTCATCCACTGGTCCATGCAGACCGAGAACGGGCTCGATGCGTGTTTGCGGAACGACTCTTCCAGCAGGTGGGCCACAGAGCGGTATTGCTCGGGCTTCACGTCATGCGGGACGCCCGGGGGGTAGCTCTTGAGCCAGATCTTTTCCATGCGCGTGTTTCCTTGTGCTCGCCAAATGCCATTGATAGGTGGGCACAGATTGTGGAAGGCAGGCGCGTTGCGGGCTATCGGGCTTGTCCTAGTGTGTGGTTAAGCTGGGTCCCGCAGGTGACAGGATCAGCGTCGAAGAGCAAATCCATCAGCGCGCGCTCCCGTTGTTCGATGGTGGCCAGGAACTGCTCCACCCCGCCGCGCTGGCGCGCGAGCTGGCCGAAGGTGTCAAACCCCGCCTCCAGAAACTTCTGCAGCGCGCCCATGCCCGCAGCGTTGGCCGGGCCGCGCATCATGCGCAGCATCATCCGCAGGCCGGGCGTGCGGGTGAGGCGCGCCAGGTCGGTGCCCATGGCCAGCACGCGCTGCAGCTGCTGCTGGCGCGCGTGGCGCTGGCCCACGGTGCGCCACGCGGCGGTGTAGCGGGCGGCGTCGTTGGCCGCATCGGCACCTTCGTGCGCAAGCCAGGCGCGGCCCATGTCCTGGTCCAGTTCCTCGGTCTGTGCGTGCAGCACGGCAAGGGCTACGGCGGTATTCACGACCGGTTGGGGAAACATGGTCTGCAGCGTGCCGGCGATGCGGCCAAACTGCTGGTCGCGGTCGGTGTAGTCGGTGTCGCTGTACAGCTCTTCCAGAAAAAACCGCGCTGCGGGCCCGAACGCGGGCGATGCTATCAGGTCGGCATAGGTGCCGCCAAAGCGCCGCGCCTGAAAGGTCTTGACGCTGCCCACCGCCGCCCCCAACGCCGGGTCGCCCGTGCGGTGCAGGCGCAGGGCGGTCACATCGGCAATGGCGTCGCGGATGGTCTGGGCAGCATCCATGGGGCGGGGTCCTTTCAGCGTTCTGCGGGGTGCGGTGTCGGGCTGTGGTCAGACCGCACAATGCGGCTGGTCGATTACAACATTTGCCCATCACCACCATCATGATGATCGCGCGCTGGCAACGAATCCTTCTCCTGTGCATCCTGCTGGCCATGGCCGCCTGGCTGGTGTGGCAATGGCCCCATTCACCCTGGCGCGCCGTGCTGGGGGCCTTGGTACCGCTGTGTCTGTACCTGGTGGTGATGGCGGTGGAGTTTGTGCTGATGCACATCACCAACCGCACCAACGCCGCGCCGCGCGCCCGCCTGTCGCAGGTGGTGGGTGCCTGGTGGGCCGAGGTGTGGGTGGCACTGCTGGTCTTCTGCTGGCGCCAGCCGTTTCGCCACCAGTCCGTGCCCGACTGGCTTCCTGCACAGCCGACGGGAAAGCGCGGCGTGGTGCTGGTGCATGGATTCATGTGCAACCGGGGGCTCTGGCTGCCGTGGTTTGCGCCTTTGCAGGCGCGGGGGCATGCCTATGTGGCGGTCAATCTGGAGCCGGTGATGGGGTCGATTGACGAGTATGCGGACATCATTGAAGACGCTGTGCACCAAGTGACGGCTGCCACGGGGCAGGCGCCGGTGTTGTTGTGCCACAGCATGGGGGGGTTGGCGGTGCGGGCGTGGCTGCGGGCGCACCAGGCGGATGGGCGGGTGCACCGTGTGTTGACGCTGGGCACGCCGCATGGGGGCACATGGCTGGGGCGTTTCAGCCGGGCGGTGAATGGGCGGCAGATGAGCTTGGCGGGGGATTGGGTGGTGGCGTTGCAGCGGGCGGAGCCTGCGGGGCGGGCTGCGTTGTTTACCTGCTGGTATTCGAACTGCGACAACATTGTGTTTCCGGCGACTACTGCGGCATTAGTGGGGGCGGAACACCGGTTGGTGGAAGGGGTCGCGCATGTGCAGATGGCGTTTGCCCCTGGGGTGATGAAGGCTTGTCTGGAGGAGATAGATCGCGGGTGATTCTGTGATTTTTTGGCTGCTGGCGCCTGTCTGTAAAACGGTTGTAGCTATTGATTTTGTAGTACTTGGTTAGGTGCGCTGATGTAGCCGCATGCTTTTGTTGAGGGCGGGGGCCGGGTTGTCGCCCCGGCGGGCGAGGTACTTTTCTTTGCTTCGCCAAAGAAAAGTACCCAAAAGAAAAGCGACCCCCAGTCTGCGACCCCTGCGCTTCGCTACGGGGCAAACCTGCGTCGTGTCGGTTGCGGGGTGCGCCGTGGAACTCGCTTTGCGCTGCGCGCGCCGCTCGGACAGCCACGGCGAGTCAGAGCACGAAGCATGGGCGCTTCGACGCCCATGCCACCCCGCAACCGCCCCGCCGCAGGCGCAGCCAGCAGGGGTGGGGAGTCAAACATCCAACAGCCGAACAGCCACACGGGCCGTCGCTGCGCTCGGCCCAGTTTGCGCAGCGCGTGGCGCTTGCGCCCGCGAGACGGGGCCGAGCGCAGCGCAGCGAAGCAATGGCCCGTGTGGATGTCCCTCGGGTTCCCTTCTGGATGCGCCTGGGGCGCGCAGGGCGCGGGGTGGCGCGTGTGCCGAAGGACACACGCGCTTCGTGAACTGACTCACCGCAGCTGTTTGAGCGGAGCGCCGCAGGCGCGCAGCGAGTTCTGCGGTGCACCCCGTGACCGAGCACCCCAGGTTGCCCCGCAGCGCAGCGAAGGGGTCGCAGACAGTAGGGTCGCTTTCTCTTTGGTGACTTTCTCTTGGCGAGACAAGAGAAAGTTACTGCGCCGCCGGGCGCACACCCCGGCCTCCGCCCTCAACACCGGCATGCTTTTCAAACCAGCACGCCAATCCTTCGATCGGCTCAGCCCGAAGGGCTGCTTAATCGCTATGAAAATAATAGCTGTTAGCGCTTTATAGACAGGCGGTGGCAGTCAATTTCACTAAAAATCAAGCCGCCACAGCCTCCCGCTCATCCGCTGCAAACTCCGGCAACCCCCGCAGCCGCTCATAAATCGGCGCAAAGTCCGCCGCCGTCATCTCAAACAGCTGCTCAAAACTGTCGATCACAAAATACGTCTGCTGGTACGTATCGATTTTGTAGCGCGTGCGCATGGTCCGCTCCAGTTGCAGCGGAATGCGCTGCGGCTCTGGGCTCTGCACCGAGTACGCCAGCTCGCCAGACGAACTCAAAATCCCCGCGCCATACGCCCGCAGCTCCCCCGCCTCGCGGATCAGCCCGAACTCGATCGTGTACCAGTACAAGCGGCTCAGCATCTCGCACGACCCCAGCCCCTGCGCCTTCAGCCCGCCCTGGCCGTAGCGCTGCACATAGTCGGCAAACACCGGGTTGAACAGCAGCGGCACATGCCCGAACAGGTCGTGAAAGATGTCGGGCTCGACGATGTACTCAAACTCCTCGGGCTTGCGGATCCAGTCCGTCACCGGGAACTTGCGGTTGGCCAGCAAGGTGAAAAAGGGCACCTCGGGGATCAGCCCCGGCACGCCCACCAGCTCCCAGCCTGTGGCCTTGTAAAGGCGCTCGTTCACCTCTTCAAAACGCGGAATGCGGTCGCTGGCGCCCAGCGAGGGCAGGGCGTCGATGAACGCCTGGCTAGCCAGTCCCGGCAGCAAGGCGCGCTGGCGCTCGTACAGGCGGCGGTAGGTGTCGTGGTCGGCGGCAGTGTAGGCCGCGTAGTCCTGCGGGCAGGTGTAGTCCGCGTTGGCTCGCGAATAGTCGCCACGGGGTGGGCGGGTGGATTGGCCATAGACGACAGGGGCTTGTCCCATTTTTTCTCCTTTGCCGCCATGGTCGGCGCACCGCGATGGGGGTGCGCACCAGCCCACGCGGCTGCTAATCGATCTTGATCTTTGCGGCCCGGATCAGAAATTCGTACTTGCTGTTTTCCGAGCGCACAAACTGCGCGAACCCGTCGAGCGTCAGCTCTTCGGGCGTGATACCCATCTTCTTGAACTTCTCCTTGCCAGCGGGCGAGTGCATCGCGGCGCTAAATGCGTTGGCATAGCGGCGCGCGTCCGCATCAGGCAGCGAGGCGGGCGCGAACAGGCCGAACCAGGTGGACACGTTGAAGCCCTGCACGCTGTCGTTGATGCTGGGCACGTTGGGCAGTGCCTCGTTGCGGCTTAATGTGGTCACGCCCAGCGCCAGCAGCTTGCCCGACTGGATCTGCGGCAGCGCCGAGGCCAGGTTGTCAAACACCATCAGCACCTGGCCCGATTCCAGCGCCGCCAGCGCGGGCTTGGAGCCCTGGAATGGCGTGTGGCCCATCTTGGTGTTGGTGAGCGACTTGAACATCTCGGCCGCAATGTGGCCGATGCTGCCGTTGCCGCCCGAGCCGTACTTGGCCTGGTCCGGGTTCTTCTTGAGGTACTGCACCAGGTCGGGCGTGGTCTTGATGCCCAGCTTGGTGGCCTGTGCCGCGTTCACCACCAGCACGTTGGGCGTGCGTGCGACCAGCGCGATGGGCTTGAAGTCCTTGATGGGGTTGTAGGGGAAGTTCTTGTACAGCCACGGGTTCACTGCGTGCGTGGCCACCGCGCCCATCAGCAACTGGTTGCTGGTCTTCCCGGCCTTGGAAACCTGGTCGGCGCCGGTATTGCCACCTGCCCCGGGTTTGTTCTCCACGGTGATAGCGCCCAACTGGGCGGCAGCACCTTCGGCCACGATGCGGGCCGAGATGTCCAGCGGGCCGCCAGCAGGGTAGGGGACCACGATGGTGAGGGGGGCAGACGGTTTCTGCGCCAGCGCGGCAGTGGCCGCGCTGGCGAGAAAGATGCTGAACAGGGTGCTACGGAGCGACATCGGGATCCTTTTGAGTTCCGGGGAGCGCGCAGTATAGGCATCTGTTCAGGGTAAACCCTAGGCGGCGGATGTCTTAGGTGTTCAGTACGCCGCGCCGGATCTGGTCGCGCTCCAGCGACTCGAACAGCGCCTTGAAGTTGCCCTCCCCAAAGCCGTCGCGGTAGTCGCCTTCGCGCTGGATGAATTCGAAGAACACGGGGCCCAGCATGGGCGTGGAGAAGATCTGCAACAGCAGGCGGGGCGTGCCGTCGGCGGTGGTGCCGTCCAGCAAGATGCCGCGCGACTGCAGCTCGGGCACGGGCTGGCCGTGGCCGGGCAGGCGGGTGTCCAGCATCTCGTAGTACACGTCGTTGGGGGCGGTGGCCAGCGAGACGCCCGCCATACCGAGCTTGTCCACTACGTCCTGCAGGTTGTCGCAGATCAGCGCGATGTGCTGGATGCCCTCGCCGTTGAACTGCATCAAAAATTCTTCGATCTGGCCGCCGCCCTGCTTGGACTCTTCGTTCAGCGGGATGCGGATCTTGCCGTCGGGCGCGGTCATGGCCTTGGACGTGAGGCCCGTGTATTCGCCCTGGATGTCGAAGTAGCGGATTTCGCGGAAGTTGAACAGCTTCTCGTAGAAGTTGGCCCAGAAACCCATGCGGCCGCGGTACACGTTGTGCGTGAGGTGGTCGATGAGGTTCAGGCCGTGGCCCACGGGGCGGCGGTCCACGCCTTCGATGAATTCGAAGTCAATGTCGTAGATGGACTTGCCGTCTTCAAAGCGGTCGATCAAATACAGCGGTGCGCCGCCAATGCCCTTGATGGCGGGCAAGCGCAGTTCCATGGGGCCGGTGGGGATCTCGATGGGCTGGGCGCCCAGCTCCAGTGCGCGGTTGTACGCCTTGTGCGCGTCCTTCACACGGAAGGCCAGACCGCAGGCCGAGGGGCCGTGCTCGGCGCCGAAGTACGCGGCCTGGCTGTGGGGCTCGCGGTTCAGGATGAAGTTGATGCCGTTCTGGCGGTACAGCACCACATCCTTGGAGCGGTGCTTGGCCACTAGGGTAAAGCCGAGCTTTTCAAACACCGCCTCCAGCACGCCCGGCTGGGGCGAGGTGAATTCGACGAATTCGAAGCCCATCAGGCCCATGGGGTTGTCCCAGGCTTGAAGCTGGGCGGCGGTTTCTTGCGGCAGGGCGGCGTTCATGGGGTGTCTCCGGCATTCGTTGATGAATGTCATGGACTGTAGGCGCGCCCTGCCTCATGTTTCTGGCGAAATCAAGAGGCTTTGCTGCTTGATTTGCAGGAATATTGTGAATGGTCAAATTTCTGCGCAAGGAGTCGGCGCTGTTTGCACGGAAGGGCCGTCATGTACGGCGTGCAGGCTTAGGAGCCGGGCGCCGCCGTCTGGAGTTTGCGCAGGGCCAGCGCGGCGTCCACACGCTGCTGCTCTTCCGATGAAAAAAGCTGCTGGCGCAATTGCTGGAGCGCGGCCCCATCGCCCTGCTGGGTGCGGGCCTGGCTGTACTGGTCCAGGCGCTGCTGCCAGTGCTGCTCCTCTTGGTCGAGCCGGGCCAGCGCATGGGCTGCGGCCTCGCCGTACTGGGCGCTGCGGGCGGTGTGGCGCGTGTAGGCGTCGGCGTTCTGGTTGTTGAAGGCAGCGGTCTGCGCGGCGGCGGCCAGGTGCTCGGTGGCGGCGCTGCGTTCTGTGCGGCGTTCGGGCGAGAGTTCGCGCTCTGCCTGCTGCAGCGCCTGGCTGCGCTGTTCGGGCGAGAGCTGAGTGTTGTAGGCCACCTCCAGGCGCGCCAGCGTGTAGCGGTCCAGCTCGGCCTCGCGGGCAAAAAGTGCGTCGTATTCGGCACCGTCAAAGAACTGCGCGCGCACCTTGTGGCGGGCGTCCATCGCCTTGCGCAAGGCGCGTGGGTCGGTCAGGTCCTGGGGCGCACGCAGCTGGCCCAGGGCCACGCGGTAGTCCACATAGCGCTCGGCCAGCGCCAGCGCGCGTGTGGCCAGGGCGGCAGGAAAGTGCTGGCCTATCAGTGCGGCCAGGCGTTGCTTGAGGGTGGCCGGATCGCTGGTGTCGCCCGCTTCCAGCAGCAGGGCCTCCAGCGTGTTGCGCAGGCCGTCCACCAGCAAGGGGTCGGTCGGTTCCTGCGTGTTGCCACTGCGCTGGTGTGCCGAGGGGGCACCATCCGAGCCCCGTGCGGAGTCGGAATATGGGTCCGGGGTGTGGCTGGGCGCGGTGACCGCGCCCCACTGTCCTTCAGGCCATGCGCCCACACCGGGCCAGCCCGCAGGGCCTGTCAGCCACCAGGCCACGGCGGCCGAGGCGATGATGGCCAGGACGGCTGCGGGCTTTGCCCAGGTGCGGATGGCCATGGCTTACAGACCTTGTTGCTTGAGGCGGTTGGCGTGCTGGCGGTACAGCGTCACCGGGTCGGTGGAGAACCAGTCGCGCAGGCCCAGCAGCTGGTTGACTTCGTCCAGGTGGTTCTGGCGGTAGTCGCCCAGGTGTTTGCCCAGCCGCGATGAGCAGGCCGACACCAGGCCGTCGTTGGCCTCGCCAAAGGTGAGGCTCAGCACGCTTAGCAGGCCGTCGCTGGCGTCCAGCACGTTGGTCAGGGGCTGTGTGCCCGTCCACGAGTAATAACGCACGCCGTTCACCAGTTCGGCCCCGTTGCCGCAGCCGGAGGTGGGCACGCCTTGCGGGAAGCGGTTGTTGAACTTGGCAGAGCCCGCCGTGGTCAACGAGTCCAGCGCCGCCGTGGGCATTTGGGGCAGGCCGGTGCCGCCAGAGGTCAGGTTGATCAGGCCCACCAGCGCCTTGGCTGCGGCACTGGCCACAGCCTCGGACACCGAACCTGCGGGCGCTACGCCGCGCAGGATGTCCGCCACGCGCGAACCCCGGTTCACGCCGCCAATCGATGTCACCGATGCCACCAACTGCGGCGCCACGCCCGCCACGTAGCGGGTGGTGGGCCCGCCATGGGAATGCCCCACCAGGTTCACCTTGGCCGCGCCGGAAATGGCGAGGATGGTCTTGACCTGCGCCAGCAATTGCTCGCCGCGCACCTCGGTGCTGTTGGCGGCCGACACCTGTGCCACGTAGACCTTGGCACCACCCTGGCGCAGCGCGTCGGGGATGCCGTAGAAGTAGTCGATGCCCAGCGCCGAGTCAAAGCCGAAAAGCCCGTGCACCAGCACGACGGGATAGCGCGTTTGTGTGTAACCCGTTTGCGCCTGTGCGCCCACGCCCGCCAACAGCAACCCCGCTGTGGCTGCCAGCACCAGTCGCCGCAAAAAGCGGCTGAAAAATCCGGTCATGTGTTTGTCTCCGTTGATGTGATTTCTTATGCTTGCAAAATAGAACGGTCGTTCGTTTTTGCAGGGTTTATTTTTTGGGGAGATGGCTTCTGTCACTATCGGGACATACCCGTGCCTGCAATATGGGCAGCGGATAAATGCCTGGATTCCGTAAAATCCTGCGCCATGAAAGCCTTTGACGCATTGGACAAGCTGGATCGCGCCATCCTGCGCCGTCTGCAAGAAAACGGCCGCGAGACCTACGACGTGATCGGCGAGCAGGTGGGCCTGTCGCCCAGCGCGGTGCTGCGCCGCGTCAAACGGCTGGAAGACAGCGGTGTGATCGACCGCTACGTGGCCCTGGTGCCGCCCGAGGCCGTGGGTCTCGGGCTCACGGCGTACCTGAATGTGCGCCTAGAAAAGCACACCGAAAGCCACAAGCGCAACCCCATGGACCTGTTCCGCGCCAGCGTGCAGACCTGGCCCGAGGTGGTGGAATGCGCCTCGCTCACCGGCGAAATGGACTACCTGCTGCGCGTGGTGGTGGCCGACATGGCGCACTACAGCCGCTTCATCATGGACACCCTGCTCAAGCACCCCAGCGTGCAGGACTGCAAGACCAGTTTTGTGCTCGACCGCGTGAAGGCGACGACGGCTGTGCCCGTGTAAGTGCGTGGGGCCTGGGTGCAGGTGTTGCCGGGCGGACCGCTTCGCTATACGCTGGTGCTGACCGGGCTGTGGCGCCAGCCGGGCCCGTCGCCAGCGCGACGGGGGCGGTGGGGTGGTGTTGTATGAATGCTCTCAAAATAGGAGCATTTATTCTAGGTGGGATGCGCGGAGAAGCCCATTTTCTTTGTTTTTTGAGTGAGGTCACTATTTTGCTGCGGTGCAGCAAAATGAACTGGAAATGATTGGGGAAAACCCTTACATTACTTGGCATGATCGCAACCAAAGACTGGCTCAAGGCATCCTGGTACGCCAGCAGGGACATGCTGCGCCCGGTGACGGGCGGTCCGTCTGCCGGTGATATCCGCATCAAGCAGGAGGTGCCCGTGATGGTTCCTATCCGTGCCCTGGGGCCCTCGTACCGCGAGCGGATTGCCCAGCATCTGCTGCAGCTGGAACCGGCTGACCGCTATCTGCGTTTTGGCTACGCCGCCAACGACGAGCAGATCCGCCGCTACGCCGAGCAGCTCAACTTCGAGCGCGACGAAATTTTTGGCATCTACAACCGCCGCCTTGAGCTCATCGCCATGGCCCACCTGGCGTTCTCGGAAAACCCCGAACACAAGCCCTGTGCCGAGTTTGGCGTGTCGGTGCTCAAGCAGGCGCGGGGCCGTGGTTTTGGTGCGCGCCTGTTCGAGCGCGCTGTGATGCATGCGCGCAATGAGGGCGTGAACATGGTGTTCATCCATGCGCTGTCCGAAAACACCGCCATGCTCAAGATTGCGCGCAACGCCGGTGCCACGGTGCGCCGCGATGGCTCCGAGTCTGAGGCCTACCTGCAGATCCCGCCCGCAAGCCTCGACACCCGCATGGCCGAGATCGTGGAGCAGCAGTTTGCCGAAGTGGACTACCAGCTCAAGAAGCAGGCCAAGCAGTTCTGGGATTTCCTGGCCAACGTGCAGGAAGTGCGCAGCGGCGTGCAGCACGCGCGCCACCAGTCGGCCGAATAACGCCCGCGCGCCGGGCGTGCCTTGGCGTAGTGCGGGGCCGCTGCGGGGCCCCGTCATCACAATCCGCTATCCTAGGGGCTCGATTCACCACCGCACGTCCTGCACTCCACGACAGTGTCTGATCCGCATCCCGGGCGTCCGCCCGAAAAGGAAGACAAACGCACCTTCCTGCAGAAGGTGGCCGAGTTCATCCACCCTGGCCCCGATTCGACGCAAGAGTTGATCGAAACCCTGGCCGAAGCCGAGGACAACCAGGTCATTGGCGCCGAGTCGCGCGTGATGCTGGAACGCGTGATCCGCATGGCCGACATGACGGCGGGCGACGTGATGGTGGCCGCGCCGCGCATGGACCTGGTCAACATCGACGCTCCCTTCGAAGAGTTGTTGCACCTGGTCATCAACACCGCACATTCGCGGTTCCCGGTGTACCAGGGCGAGCGCGACAACATCATCGGCATCCTCATGGCCAAGGACCTGCTCAAGCTGCAGCGTGCGCCCGAGCTGAACATCCGGGCCCTGCTGCGCCCGGCAGTGTTTGTGCCCGAGAGCAAGGGCCTGAACGACCTGCTGCGTGAGTTCCGGGGCAACCGCAACCACCTGGCCATCGTGATCGACGAGTTTGGCCGCATGGCCGGGCTGGTCACCATCGAGGACGTGCTGGAGCAGATCGTGGGCGAGATCGAGGACGAATTCGATATCCCCGAGGACGACGGCGACATCTTCGGCCTGGCCGATCGCACCTACCGCGTGAGCGGCGACACCTCGGTGGAGCGCGTCTGCGAGGCCTTTGATACGCTCATCCAGAGCAGCGACCCCGGCGAGAGTTTTGACACCATCGGCGGCCTGATCGCCCATGAGATGGGCCATGTGCCCAAGCGTGGCGAGCAGTTGGTGCTGGGCGGCCTGCATTTTGTGGTGCTGCATACCAAGGGCGGCGCCGTGCGCTGGTTCAAGGTGTCCAAGGCCGAAGACGGCAGCACTGCCGGTTGATGGCGCGGGTTTCCTTGACGATGCGCTGGCCTGTGCAGGCACTGCTGGCGTTGGCCGCTGGGCTGGCGCAGGCCGCGTCGCTGGCCTGGCCGGGCAGTGGCCAGCCGCTGTGGTGGCTGCAGCTGGCGTCTATCGCGGTGCTGGCCCGCCTGGTGCGACCGGGCGTGCACGGCGCAGTGCCCTGGCAGCGGGGCGCCCTGATCGGCGGTGTGTTTGCCACAGCCTGGCTTTCGGGCACTTTCTGGTGGCTGTTCATTTCCATGCACACCTATGGCGGCTTGCCTGCGCCGCTGGCGGTGGCGGCGGTGCTGGCGTTGGCCGCGTTCCTGGGCAGTTACTACGCTGCAGTCTTAGGCCTTTTTTGCCGCCTTGCGCCCGTCCATCAAGGCGGAGCTGCTCTGCTTTTCGGAGCGCTGTGGTTGCTGGCCGAGCTGGCGCGGGGCATCTGGTGGACAGGTTTCCCGTGGGGAGCGGGGGGCTATGCCCATGTCGATGGGCCGCTGGCGCCGCTCGCGCGGTATGTCGGGGTCTATGGCCTGGGCGCCGTGGCGGCTGCGCTGGCCATGGGGGTGGTGCAACTGCGCCCTGCCGACCTGCGTCGGTGGCGCCTGTGGGCACTGTTGCTGGCCCTGGCGGCTGTGCTGGCCGGGGTCACGGTGCAGCGCTTCTGCGCGGTCAATCTGTGCCATACGCCCTCGCAACCCCAGCCGCCCGCATTGAGCCTGGAACTGCTGCAAGGCAACATCCCGCAGGACGAGAAATTCCAGCCGGGCAGTGGTGTGCCCGTGGCCCTCCAGTGGTATGCCGAAGCCTTGCGCAATGCCAAGGCCGACCTGGTGGTGGCGCCCGAAACCGCCATCCCGCTGCTGCCGCAACAGCTCATCCCCGGCTACCTGGAAGGCCTCCAGCAACGCTACGCCCAGGGCCCGCAGGCTGCACTCGTAGGGATTCCGCTGGGGGATGAAACGCTGGGCTACACCAACTCGGTGCTGGGCCTGGCCCCAGCCACTGCAGCGGGGCAGGCGGACCCCTACCGCTACGACAAGCACCACCTGGTGCCCTTTGGCGAGTTCATTCCGCCATTCTTCAAATGGTTCACGGCCATGATGGACATCCCCCTCGGCGACTTCAACCGGGGCGCTGTGGGCCAGGCGTCTTTTGTGTGGAAGGGCCAGCGCATCGCGCCCAACATCTGCTACGAGGATTTGTTTGGCGAAGAGCTGGGCGCACGTTTCATCGACCCGGCCCAGGCGCCCACGGTGTTTGTCAATTTCAGCAACATCGGCTGGTTTGGCAATTCGCTGGCGATTGACCAGCACCTGCACATCAGCCGCATGCGCGCGCTGGAGTTCGAGCGCCCCATGGTGCGCGCCACCAACACCGGCGCCACGGCCATCATCGACCACCGGGGCGTGGTCACGCACCAGCTGGAGCGCCACACCCGGGGCGTGCTCCGGGGCGAAGTGCAAGGCCGTGGGCTCAGCGCCAACACCGGCTGGGCGATCACGCCCTATGCGTGGTGGGTGGCCCGCTGGGGCCTGTGGCCGCTGTGGGCGCTGGGGGGCCTGGCGCTGGCGGCGGCCCTGTGGGCGCAGGGTGCGCGCAGGGCGCGGGGCGGTTGATTCAGGTCAGTCGCCTACCCGCCTGCGAGGGGGCTGGACAATCGCTTCTTTAGAGGCGACTCCCTATGCCTTGATAATAGAGCCCCGCAAGCGGGGGCTTGTGTTGCGTACAACGACGATTTGAGGCGGGCCCACCGCCGTTCTGGAGCACGACTGAAGATGGCTGATTCCTTTTCCTACGAACAACTGATCGCCTCGGGCGAGGGCCGGCTGTTCGGCGCTGACAGCGGGCGTCTGCCGCTGCCACCCATGCTGATGTTTGACCGCATCACGCACATCGACGGCGATGGTGGCGCGCACGGGCTGGGGAAGATCCGGGCCGAACTCGACGTCAAGCCCGACCTGTGGTTTTTTGCCTGCCACTTCCAGGGCGACCCGGTCATGCCCGGCTGTCTGGGGCTGGATGCCATGTGGCAGCTCATCGGCTTCTACCTGACCTGGCTCAAGCTGCCAGGCCGGGGCCGCGCACTGGGCGCGGGCGAGGTCAAGTTCACCGGCGAAGTGGGCCCGGATGTGAAGCTGGTCACCTACGAAATCGACATCAAGCGCGTGATCAAGCGCAAGCTGGTCATGGCCATCGGCGACGCCCGCCTGCTGGCCGACGGCAAGGAAATCTATGTGGCCAACGACCTGCGCGTGGGCCTGTTCAAGCGCGAGGGCGACGACAAGGACGCAGCATGACGACCAAAAAGCGCGTAGTCATCACCGGTGCGGGCATTGTCTCGTGCATCGGCAACGACCTGGCCACGGTGGAAGCCTCGCTGCGGGCCAGCAAGAGCGGCATCAAGGCCGTGGAAAAGTTCAAGGAGCTGGGCCTGCGCAGCCAAGTGGGCGGCGCGCCCGAGATCGACATCGAAGCGCGCATCGACCGCAAGCAGCTGCGCTTCATGGGTGACGCTGCGGCCTATGCGCAGATTGCGCTGGAAGACGCCATCCAACAAGCAGGACTGACGCCAGAACAGGTCAGCCACCCGCGCACCGGCCTCATCATGGGCTCGGGCGGTGGCTCGCCCGCCAACCAGATCGAAGCGGCCGACACGCTGCGCGAGAAGGGCATCCGCCGCGTAGGGCCGTACCAGGTCACGCGCTGCATGAGTTCCACCGTGTCCGCCTGCCTGGCTACCAATTTCAAAGTCAAGGGCATCAACTACTCCATCACCTCGGCCTGCTCCACGTCGGCGCACTGCATCGGCGCTGCGGCGCAGCAGATCGCCTGGGGCGTGCAGGACGTGATGTTTGCGGGTGGGGGCGAAGAGCTGAGCTGGGGCATGTCGCTGCTGTTCGACGGCATGGGCGCCATGTCCAGCAAGTACAACGAAACGCCCGAGAAGGCCTCGCGCGCCTACGACGCGAACCGCGATGGCTTCGTGATCGCGGGCGGCGGCGGCGCCGTGGTGCTGGAGAGCCTGGAGCACGCGCTGGCGCGCGGCGCCACCATCCTGGCCGAAGTGGTGGGCTTTGGCGCCACCAGTGATGGCGAAGACATGGTGGCCCCCTCGGGCGATGGCGCCATTGCGTGCATGCAGCAGGCGATGGACGGTCTGGATGCGCCCATCGACTACATCAACACGCACGGCACTTCCACGCCCGTGGGGGACATGCAGGAAGTGCGCGCCATGAAGGCGTTGTTTGGCGACCAGGTGCCGCCGTTCTCGTCCACCAAGTCGCTCACCGGCCACTCGCTGGGTGCGACCGGTGTGCAAGAGGCGATCTACTGCATGATCATGCTGAACAAGGGCTTCATTGCCGGTTCGGCCAATGTGGAAACACCCGACCCCGCACTGGGCTCCATGCCCCTGGTCACACAAACGCGTGATGCCAACCTGACGACGGTGTTGTCCAACAGCTTCGGCTTTGGCGGTACCAATGCCAGCCTGGTGCTGCGCCGCTGGATGGGCGCCTGATCGGTTTTTTCGCCGGTTCCGCTGCCGCCAGACCCGCCCCCGCGCACAGCGGTGGCGGGTTTTGTCATATGGAGCGGGTTACTTGCGCGGCCGGGGCGACAGCGCCTCGTGCAGCAGCGCTGGCAGCATGGCCAGCATGCGTGTGGCCTGCAGGCCCGGCGGGTGGCTGCCTGCGTGGTAGCTGTACAGCGACATGGGCGGCAGGTCGGGCAGCTCCACCGCCACCATGTGGGCGGGGTCCAGGCGGATGGCCGTGAGGAAGTCCACCACCGTCCAGCCCATGCCCAGCCGCACCAGCTCCAGCGCCAGGCGCGATGTCTGCACCTGGATGCCCGGCCCCCCCGGTGTGCCCAGGCGGTCGGCCGTGTGGTCGATGGACTGGCGCATGGGGTCGTCGCCCACCAGCCGGATGGCGGGCACCTGCGCCAGCCGCGCGGCCGTGCTGGCGGCGCGCGGGGCGCGGTCCCACACGGTGCGGGCCACCGCCAGCGACAGGCGGCCGCTGACCAGCAGCTCGCTGTGTACCTGTGGGTGCGGATGCTTGAAAAACCCCAGCCCAAAGTCCACGCTGCGCGTGAGCAGCGCCTGCGTCATCTGGTCCTGGTGGATGGTGCGCACCTCCACGCCCACCTGCGGGTGTTTTTGCGCATGGCGGTGCAGCAGCGTGGGCAAAAACTCATGGGTGATGGACGGAATGGCCGCCAGTCGCACATCGCCCAGCTCGGTGGTGGCCAGGTTGCGCGCCGTGCGCTGCAGCGCGTCCAGCTGGCGGTGGAGGCTGCCCGACTCCACAGCCAGCACCTGCGCTTCGGGCGTGGGCGTGAGGCCTGCGGGCGTGCGGTTGAACAGCCGGTAGCCCAGCTGCAGCTCGGTGTGGGCCACGGCCTTGCTCACGGCCGATGGGGTGATGCACAGCAGGCGGCCCGCCGCGCTCATGCTGCCGGTCTGCAAAACGGCCTGGAACACTTCGAGCTGGCGCAGGTTCATGGGAATGCCCAAAAAGAGGGTGTGAATCAAATTCACAAGGTGACGCCAATTATTCCACTTGGCTGTGCGTGGATTTCTCATAGGATGCCGCACCGCCCGACACCCGCACACCGGGGCCGGACGGCAGCAGGACGCAGCACACCCCGCTGTGCCCGAAGAATGACCCGGAGACACAACCATGCGATTTTTTTCTGATTCTTCCTCGTCCATCACGCGCCGCTGGTTTGCGGGCGTGGTGCTCTCGGCTCTGTCCACGGTGGCCATGGCCCAGGCGGCCAAGCCCCATGTGGTCGTGCTGGCCACGGGGGGCACCATTGCCGGTGCGGGCGCCTCGGCGGCCAACAGCGCCACCTACGCCGCCGCCAAGGTGCCGGTCGATAAGCTGCTGGCAGGCCTGCCCGAGCTGGCCAATGTGGCCAAGGTGTCGGGTGAGCAGGTGTTCCAGATCGCGTCCGAGAGCTTCACGAACGAGCACCTGCTGCGCCTCGGCCAGCGCGTATCGGCCCTGACCAAGCAGGCGGATGTGGACGGCATCGTCATCACCCACGGCACGGACACGCTGGAAGAAACCGCGTACTTCCTCAACCTGGTGGTCCGCACCAACAAGCCCATCGTGGTGGTCGGCTCCATGCGCCCCGGCACGGCCCTGTCGGCCGATGGTGCGCTGAACCTGTACGACGCCGTGACCGTGGCCGCCAGCAAGGACGCTGCTGGCAAGGGCGTGCTGGTCACGATGAACGACGAGATCCAGAGCGGCCGCGATGTGAGCAAGACCATCAACATCAAGACCGAGGCCTTCAAGAGCCAGTGGGGCCCGCTGGGCATGGTGGTGGAAGGCAAGAACTACTGGTTCCGCGCCCCGGTCAAGCGCCACACGGCCCAGTCCGAGTTCAACATCGACGACATCAAGGCCCTGCCCGCAGTGGACATCGTCTATGGCTACGGCAACATGAACACCACGGGCATCGAAGCCTATGGCAAGGCGGGCGTGAAGGCGCTGATCCATGCTGGCACGGGCAACGGCTCGGTGGCTGCGCAAGCGGTCGATTCGCTCAAGGCCCTGCGCGCCTCGGGCGTGCAGATCATCCGTTCGGCCCGCGTGCCCGACGGTTTTGTGCTGCGCAATGCCGAGCAGCCTGACGACAAGTACGACTGGGTCGTTGCCCATGACCTGCGCCCCCAAAAGGCCCGCATCCTGGCCATGGTCGCTTTGACCAAGACCAACGACAGCAAAGAACTGCAACGCATTTTCTGGGAGTATTGAGAAGACCCCCTGAGGCGCTTTGCGCCTTCCCCCTGAAGGGTGACGCCCCCAGCGCGGCGGGGCGGCCCTTGCGCGGGGGCACTGGCCCAGGCAGCGCCTCGTGGTGGCGCTGTGGGCCAGTGTGATGGATCGTGAGTTGATTTGACTTGGTGCACAACACGTGCACCGACAGGCTACCCGCAAAGGTGGTCACTGGTACGCACCGGCTTATAGCGCGCGTGACTGGTTGGGAAGGCTGGGGCTCCAAAAGGGCTCCGGCCTTTTTTCATGGGTGCGGGCCGATGTTGTGGGCGCTGTCGCAGCACACGCGGCGGGGCGCCGTAAAATCACCGGTTTGCGCGCGCGATGCCCGTCCTGATTGCCTTGTGGGGCGGCGGGCCCTGGGGTTTGCTCACGCACCGCGTTTTCTTCTTTTCCCCTTATTTGCCCGGCCCTGGCTTGCCAGTGCCTCAGCCACAGACGCCATGTTGACATTCCAGCAAATCATTTTGAAGCTGCAGTCCTACTGGGACGCGCAGGGTTGCGCCCTTTTGCAACCCTATGACATGGAAGTGGGCGCCGGCACCTCGCACACCGCCACCTTCCTGCGCGCCATCGGCCCCGAGCCGTGGAAGGCCGCCTACGTGCAGCCCAGCCGCCGCCCCAAGGACGGCCGTTACGGCGAGAACCCCAACCGCCTGCAGCACTACTACCAGTACCAGGTGGTGCTCAAGCCCGCACCGGCCAACATCCTGGAGCTGTACCTGGGCTCGCTCGAAGCCCTCGGCTTTGACCTGAAAAAGAACGACATCCGCTTTGTGGAAGACGACTGGGAGAACCCCACGCTCGGCGCCTGGGGTCTGGGCTGGGAGGTGTGGCTCAACGGCATGGAAGTCACGCAGTTCACTTACTTCCAGCAGGTTGGTGGCATCGACTGCAAGCCCGCCACCGGCGAGATCACCTACGGCCTGGAGCGCCTGGCCATGTACCTGCAGGGCGTGGACAACGTCTACAACCTCAAGTGGACCGACACGCTGAGCTACGGCGACGTGTACAAGCAAAACGAGGTGGAGCAGTCCACCTACAACTTCGAGCACAGCGACGCGGACTTTTTGTTCACCGCCTTCAACGCGCACGAAAAGCAGGCCAAGTACCTGATGGAGCAGCAGCTCGCGCTGCCCGCCTACGAGCAAGTGCTCAAGGCCGCACACAGCTTCAACCTGCTGGATGCGCGCGGCGCGATCAGCGTGACCGAACGCGCTGCCTACATCGGCCGCATCCGCAACCTGGCGCGTGCTGTGGCGCAGAGCTACTACGAGAGCCGCGAGCGTCTGGGCTTCCCCATGGCGCCGCGCGAGTGGGTGGAACAGATGACGAAGAAGGCTGCGTGAGAGAAATGACGATGACAACCCAAAACCTTCTCGTTGAACTGTTTGTCGAAGAACTGCCGCCCAAGGCATTGCAGAAGCTGGGCAATGCGTTCGCAAACGTACTTTTTGATCAGCTGAAAGTTCGTGGACTGACAGCTGCCGATTCGGTAGTTACTTTTTTTGCTTCGCCCCGCAGATTGGCTGCCCACGTAACCAATGTGTTGGAGCGTGCCGCGGATAAAGATGTTTTGGTGAAGCTCATGCCGGTCGCTGTTGCCATTAAGGACGGCAAGCCGACTGATGCACTGAGGAAGAAGCTTGCGAATGAGGGGCGAGCACACTTGGCTGACTTGTGGCCGAACGCTGTGGATGGCCCCGACAGTCTCGTTGTGCAAAGCGACGGCAAGGCGGATGCGGTTTATCTGCGTGGCATCGCAATTGGCGGAACACTGCAGGTTGGGCTTGAGTTCGCCTTGAATGAAGCCATCGCCAAGCTGCCCATCCCCAAGGTGATGAGCTACCAGCTTGAAACCGACTGTGAGCTGCCCGGCTGGACCAGCGTGAACTTTGTGCGCCCCGCGCACGGCCTGGTGGCGCTGCACGGCAGCACCGTGGTGGCCGTGAAGGCACTGGGCCTGACGGCTGGCAACAGCACCCAAGGCCACCGTTTTGAAGCCGTTGTGTCGCCCGTGGTGCTGCAGGACGCCGACAGCTACGCCGCCACGCTGCGCAAGGACGGCGCCGTGATCGCCAGCTTTGCCGAGCGCAAGGCCGAGATCGCCCGCCAGTTGGCCGCTGCCGCTGCCAAGGTCGGCAACGGCGCTCGCCCCATCGAAGACGAAGCCCTGCTGGACGAAGTGACCGCGCTGGTCGAGCGCCCGAACGTCGTCATCTGCCAGTTTGAAGAGCAGTTCCTGGGTGTGCCGCAGGAGTGCCTCATCCTCACGATGAAGGCCAACCAGAAGTACTTCCCGCTGCTGGACGCTGCTGGCAAGCTCACCAACAAATTCCTGGTGGTCAGCAACATCAGCCCCGAAGACACGATCTTTGTGACCGGCGGCAACGAGCGCGTGGTGCGCCCGCGCCTGGCCGACGCCAAGTTCTTCTTCGATCAGGACCGCAAGAAGACTCTGGCCTCGCGCGTCGAAGGCCTGGGCAAGGTCGTGTACCACAACAAGCTGGGCACGCAGGGCGAGCGCGTGGAGCGCGTGCGCGCCATTGCCAAGGCGATTGCGTCCCAGCTGGGAGATGCGCAACTGGTGCAGGACGCCGACCTGGCCGCGCAACTGGCCAAGACGGACCTCGTGACTGACATGGTGGGCGAGTTCCCCGAGCTGCAGGGCATCATGGGCGGCTACTACGCCCTGAACGACGGCCTGGGCGAGACCGTGGCAAACGCGATTGAAGACCACTACAAGCCGCGCTTTGCGGGCGATGCGCTGCCCCGCAACACGGCGGGCGTGGTGGTGGCCCTGGCCGACAAGCTCGAAACCCTGGTCGGCATGTTCGGCATCGGCAACCTGCCCACGGGCGATCGCGACCCGTTTGCGCTGCGCCGCCATGCGCTGGGCGTGATCCGCATGCTGGTCGAGAAGGATTTGCCACTGGACTTGAACGCACTGTTGGCCGGTGCCGTGCCTGCGTTTGGCGACAAGATCACCGATGCATCGGCGCAACTCGCTGACTTCATCTACGACCGCCTCGCTGGCAGCCTGCGCGAGCAAGGCTACAGTGCCCAGGAAGTGGACGCCGTGCTGGCCCTGCGCCCACAGCGCCTGGCCCTGGTCGAAAAGCAGCTTGCCGCAGTGCGCGCCTTCGCCGCCTTGCCCGAAAGCCCGGCCCTGGCCGCAGCCAACAAGCGCGTGGGCAACATCCTGAAAAAGGCCGAGGTCGAAGGCCCGGTGGATGCCCATGTCAACCCTGAGCTGCTGCAGGAAAAGGCCGAGCAGGACCTGTTTGCCGCCCTGCAGCGTTTTGTGCCCGAGGCCAATGCGCAGTTCGACGCGGGCGACTACACCGCCAGCCTGCAGACCCTGGCCGTGCTGCGCGCGCCGGTGGATGCGTTTTTTGACGACGTGATGGTCAACGCCGAACAGCTGGATGTGCGTATGAACCGCCTGGGCCTGCTCAAAATGCTGCACAACGCGATGAACCGCGTGGCCGACCTCTCGCGTCTGGCGGTGTGATCCCGGGGCTGATAGGCTGGCGGTCTGTTTCCACAAGGCACCCCCTCCTATGAAACTCGTCATCCTGGACCGCGACGGCACCCTCAACCCGCTGGGGGAGGACTACATCACCTCGGCCGACGAGTGGACGGCCGTGCCCGGTGCACTCGAAGCCATTGCGCGGCTCAATCACGCGGGCTGGCATGTGGTGGTGGCCACCAACCAGCCGGGGCTGGGGCGCGGGCTGTTTGACGTGGTGGCGCTCAACGCCATCCACGCCAAGATGCACCGGCAGGTGGCGGCCGTGGGCGGGCGCATCGACGCCGTTTTCTACTGCCCCCACGCGGCCGACGAAGAATGCACCTGCCGCAAACCTGCACCGGGTCTGCTGGAGCAGATCAGCGACCGCTACGGCGTGGAGCGCCACGACGTGCAGGTGGTGGGCAGCTGTGTGGCGCACCTGCAGGCGGGTGCCGCACTGGGCGCGCAGCTGCACCTGGTGTGCACGGGGCAGTCGGCGCAGCTGCACCCGGTGGGGCCCCTGCCCACAGGGCTGCCGCCAGGCCTGCGTGTGCATGCCAGCCTGGGGGATTTTGTGGACCAGCTGTTGCCTGCGGTGCCTGCCACGGCGCCACCGCTTGCGGCCACGCCTCTGCCTGCCGTGGGTGGCCTGGCCTCCTGATACTATCAATTCAATAGCTGTAATCGCTTGATGGACAGGCGGTAGCGGCCTAAAACACCATCAAAAATGGCCTTTCTTCGTTCCGTCATTCACCTTCTCTGGATGGGCATCACCGTGGTGCCTTACGCCCTGGCCATCATGCTGGGCACCTTGCTCGGTGTGCGCGGCCTGCCGCTGTACCGCATCGCGCGGGCTTGGCTGTCGCTGTGCATCAGCGGTGCGCGGGTGATCCTGGGTATCCGGGTGGAGATCACCGGCATGGAGCACCTGCCCCAGGGCGAGAACGCCGGGGCGGTGCTGCTGGTCAAGCACCAGTCCACGTTCGAGACCTTCCTGATGCCGACGATCATGCCGCACCCCCTGGCCTATGTGTTCAAGAAGGAGCTGCTCTATGTGCCCTTCTTCGGCTGGGCCATCGGGCGGCTGGACATGATCCACATCGACCGCAGCCAGCGCACCCAGGCCTTCAACAAGGTGGTGCAGCAGGGCAAGGACCTGCTGGCCAAGGGCATCTGGATCATCATGTTCCCTGAGGGCACGCGCATCGCGCGTGGGCAGAAGGGCCAGTACAAAACCGGTGGCACGCGCCTGGCCATCGACACGGGCGCGCCCGTGGTGCCGATTGCCGTCACCTCGGCCAAGGTCTGGCCACGCAAGGCCTTCGTCAAGCGGCCGGGTGTGGTCGAGGTGTCGATTGGCCAGCCTATTTCCAGCGTCGGCCGCGAGCCCGATGAACTGATGCGCGAGGTGGAGGCCTGGATCGAAGCAGAAATGCACCGCCTGGACCCCGGGGCCTATCCGGCAACCCCCGCCGCCCCTGCGGCCCATGGGGCCGCCCCAAGCGGGAAGTAAGCCCACCGTGATGCAGCGGCTTGTGCAACTGGCGCTGGATCTGTTCGACCCGCCACCCGCTGCGGCGCCTGTGCCCGTGGCCCCGGCTGCGGGCGTGTCAGATACCAGGCCAAAAATGCCCTCTGCGCCTGATGGGCAAGCGCTGGCAGCTCCTAAAACAATAGTAAACCGCCCCTCCATCCCGGCGCCTCCGGCGGTGCCGCTGCCTTCCCTGCTGTCCCCCGCCGAATTCCGCCACCCGCAGGCCAACCGCGAGCTGCTGCTGGGCGATGCCGTCGTGGCCTATGCACTGCAGCGCGCGCGGCGCCGCAGCATCGGGTTCACGGTGGGGGCCGATGGCCTGTCGGTGCGCGCCCCCAGCTGGGTCACGCTGGGCGCAGTGGATTCTGCGCTGCGCGAGAAGTCCGACTGGATCCTGCGCAAGCTGGGCGAAGCGCGCGAGCGCCAGCAGCGCATGGAAGGCGGCCGCATTGTGTGGGCCCATGGCGCCGTGTTGCCCTACCTGGGCGAGCCCTTGACGGTGGTGCTGGACCCGAGCCACGGTTTTGCGGGCAAGGGCGGGGCGCTGGTGATGGCGGCAGGGCAGGGCGACAGCCTGCACATCGGCCTGCCCCACAGCGCCAGCCCCGCGCAGATCCGCGACGCCGTGCAGGCCTGGCTGATGCGCGACGCGCGACGCCACTTCACCGAGCGGCTGGACCACTTTGCCCCGCTCCTGGGCGTGCGCTGGGCCAGCCTGCGGCTGTCGAGCGCCAACACCCGCTGGGGCAGCGCCAAGGCCGATGGCTCCATCCGCCTGAACTGGCGGTTGCTGCACTACCGCCCGGCCATCATCGACTACGTGGTGGCGCACGAGCTGGCCCACCTGCGCGTGATGGACCACAGCCCCCGCTTCTGGGACACCGTGGCCACCGTGGTGCCCGACTATGCGCAGCTGCGCAACCGCTTGCGGGATGAGCCTGCGCCTCTGTGGGAGTAGGCGCCCGTTGCGGCGGTGCTTCGCACTGAGTGAACGAACTGAATTGCAATGACCAAGAGGACTCTGGAATGACCACTTCCCCATCCGTGACCCCCGCCGACGGCTATGCCGGTGACATCACGCCCCAGCAGGCCTGGCAGTGGGTGCAGGCCGGGCAGGCCGTGCTGGTGGATGTGCGCAGCGACGCCGAGCGCGAGTGGGTGGGCCGGGTGCCCGGTACTGCCGCCGTGGCGTGGAAACAGTGGCCAGGCATGGCGATGAATGCCGACTTTGATGCCCAGATGCGCGCCGCCGTGCCTGCTGGCACGCCTGCGGTGCTGCTGTGCCGCAGCGGCGTGCGCTCCATCGCCGCTGCGCGCCGCGCGACCGAGCTGGGCCTCACCGCCTACAACATCCTCGAAGGCTTCGAGGGCGACCCCGACGCAGAGGGCCACCGCAGCCAGCGAGGCGGCTGGCGCTTCCACGGCCTGCCGTGGAAACAGAGTTAATGCTCCTAAAAAAATAGCTGCCAGCGCTTCTCTATCAAGCGATAACAGCTATTTTGGCTTGAAATCTGCCTTGCGGCGTCAAGGGGACTGCCTTCGTTGCAGCCCCGTTCCCACAGGCTTTCGCACCACCCCCGCCCCCAGCCAGTGCACCCGTGGAACCGGCTTTGCCGGGCCACTGGGTGCGTCCCCCTTGGGGGAAGACGCGCAGCGGCTCAGGGGCTTACTTCAATCCAGGGATGCGCAGCTTCTGGCCTGGGTAGATCTTGTCGGGGTGGCTCAGCATGGGCTTGTTGGCCTCGAAGATCACGGGGTACTTGTTGGCGTCGCCGTAGAACTTCTTGGCAATGGCGCTCAGCGTGTCGCCGCGCACCACGTCGTGGTACTGGGCTTCGGGCTCGGGGTTGGTGACCTCCATCTGGTTCTCGACGCTGGTCACGCTGGCCACGTTGCCACAGCACAGGGTGATCTTCTCCTTGGCAGCCTGGGTGGGGGCGGTGCCTTTCACCGTGACCTTGCCTTCGGGGCCCTGAAAGGCCACCTGCACATTGCTGGCGCCCAGGTTCTGGGCGGCGATGTAGGTCTCGATGGCCTTGCTCGCCTTGGCGTTGAGTTCATCCTGTGTGGGAGCGGCGGCGGTGGCCGCCTGCGCATCCTTGCCGCCAAACAGCTTTTCACCGGCTTCCTTGATGAAACTGAAAAGACCCATGTCGTACCTCCTGAGGTTGCAGAAAAAGGAGAGACCACTGTAGCGGCAATGGGGGGCGGGCCCGTGTCAGACAGAGGGCGTGAAACGATTTTTCACATTCCCGTGCGGGCCGCTGTGGGGCTGTCTCGGCGGGATCAGCCCCGATTCCAAAACTCGGGATAATCCGCCGCATGACTTTTCTGGCCATCGACGTCGGTAACACCCGTCTCAAATGGGCGTTGTACGACGCTCCCCGCCCCGGGGCTGCGCTGATTGCGCATGGCGCCGAGTTCCTTGACCACATCGACCGCCTGGCTGAAGGCAGCTGGGCATCGCTGCCGCATCCGACGCGCATGCTGGGTTGCGTGGTGGCGGGAGATGCCGTCAAGCGCCGCGTGCAGGAACAGATGGAGCTGTGGGACGTGGCCCCGTCCTGGGTGGTGTCTTCGACGCAGGAGGCGGGGCTGACCAACGGTTACGACCACCCCTCGCGTCTGGGTTCGGACCGCTGGGTGGCCATGATCGGCGCGCGCCACCATGTGCTGGCACGCGGGCCCGCGCGGCCGCTGGTGGTGGTGATGGTCGGCACGGCCGTCACGGTGGAGTGCATCGACACCGAAGGCCGCTTCATGGGCGGCCTGATCCTGCCCGGCCACGGCATCATGCTGCGTGCACTGGAGACCGGCACCGCCGGCCTGCATGTGCCCACGGGCGAAGTGCGCCCCTTCCCCACCAACACCAGCGATGCTCTGACCAGCGGCGGCACCTATGCCATCGCGGGGGCCGTGGAGCGCATGTACCAGCACCTGCTAGAGCACTGCGGCCAGGAGCCCGCCTGCATCATGACCGGCGGTGCAGGCTGGAAGATGGCACCCAGCATGACGCGGCCGTTCGAGCTGGTGGACAACCTGATTTTTGACGGGCTGCTGGAGATTGCGGCGCGGCGGTTTGGGGGTTGAGGCTCGTCGCTGCTGGCGGCGGCAGTGAGCGCTTGGGCGTTTATTCGATGGTTGTAAGCCGAAAGCCGCACATGCCACGCCTGTGACCGCGCAGGTTCAGCGCGAAGGCGCGAAGCGCCTCAGGGGGATGTACCGAAGTTATTCTTCTTCGAGTTCACTCCGCGCCATTTCCACGTCCAGCCGCTCCATGGCATCCATGGGCTCGGCGGCGGCGGCTTTTTCGTACAGCGCGGTGGCTTCCTTCATCTTCTTGTCGCCTTCCAGCATGACGAGTGCATTGGCGTATTCGATCATCGCAATGGCCGAGCCGGAGTTGAGCTTGAGCGCTTCCTGGAACAGCTTGAGGCCCGTGTCCTTCTTGGCGCCGTAGGTCATTCCGCCAATCAGCGAGCCCACCTTGTCGATCACCTCGGCATGGAAGGCGCCCAGCGCGATGCGTGCGTCGGCGTGTTTGGGCGACAGGGCGATGGCCTTTTCCAGCGACTCCTTCACCTTGCCGCCCAGGCCCTGCGCCAGTGCTTTGGCCACGCTGATGCCCTGGCTGTAGCGGCCCAGCGCATAGGCGTGCCAGTACCAGGCATTGGCGTTGTTCGGGTCTTCGCTGGCCTGGGCCTCGGCACGCTCGGCCACCTGGGTGAACAGGTCCAGGCGGGTTTTCTCTTTGGGCTCCAGGTAGTTGGCGTAGATGGAGGTGGCCTTGTTGGCCACGGTGATGCCTGCGCCGCCTGCGGCCAGGCCTGCGGCAGCGGCTTTTTCAAAATCGCCGCTGTGGAACAGCGCCCAGGCTTCCAGCACGGCGGTGTCCTTGGGGCAGGGTTCGGCATCACCGCCATGCAATCGTGCCCAATGCTTCTTGACGCTCGCGGCGTCGAACGGGTAGTCGCCTGCGTGGGGGAAGGGGGTCCATTTGGCCATGGTGTCTGTCTCCGAGAGTTCTTGTTGGGGGATCTGTGGCGGGTGGCTGTGTCAGCCTGGGGCCGCCGCGTAGGCGCCTACCAGCTGCAGCAGGTGGGCCCGCTGGCCACTTTCGAGGTAGGGCATGAGCAGGTTCAGCACATGGTGGGCGCCCCGCATCAGGGCGGCCTGGGCGCTTTCGGGCTCCAGTGCGCGGCGTGGGTCGCGCACATATTCAAAGCTGAGCCAGTAGGTGAGCACCACCACCATGCTGGTGGCAGTGGCCTCCAGCTCGCGCGAGTCGATGTGCAGGGCTTCTGCACGGCCCATGCCGTCGAGCATGGCACGCACGGCGCGGGTCTTGTTCTTGAGGATGGCCTGGAAGTGGGTTTCCAGGCGCCGGTTCTTGGACAGCAGGTCGTTCAGATCGCGGTACAGGAAGCGGTACTGCCAGATCAGCTCGAACAGCGTGTGCATGAAGAACCAGGCGTCTTCCACGTTGCGCACACCATCGGCGGCGGCCAGCAGTTCGGTGAGCGAGCGCTCGTAGCGATCAAACAGCGCGTTGATCAGCTCGTCCTTGGCGGGGTAGTGGTAGTAGAGGTTGCCGGGGCTGATGCGCAGCTCGGCCGAAATCAGGGTGGTGGAGACGTTGGGTTCGCCGAACCGGTTGAACAGGTCCAGCGTGACTTCCAGAATGCGTTCTGCGGTGCGGCGTGGCGCTTTCTTCACCATGTGTGCTGGCCCTTCGCGTCGTTGTGCATCGTTGTTGCTGTGTCTCTGGTGGCTACTCTAACCCACGCCGCCATGCTGCACTGCGGCATGGCGGCGCGCTGCCATTGCCGGGCTGCAAGGTCTGCCCTGCAATGGCTTGTAACGCACTTCACGGGTTTCGCCAAAAAGAAAAGCGGCCCACACGCTGTGGCGCGTGGGCCGCTTTCAGGTGTCAGCGGTTTGTGGAGCCGCCTTTGCCCGTGGTGGGGGGCAATCAGCTGGCCGACGAAGGGCTGCTGGCGCCGGTGTCGGCGGCTGCGCGGGCTGCGGGCTTCTTGGCGGCCGCTTTCTTGGCAGGTGCTTTGGCGGCGGGCTTGGCGGCAGCCTTGGCGGGGGCGGGCTTCTTGGCGGCGGCCTTCTTGGCAGGTGCCTTGGCGGCGGGCTTGGCTGTAGGCTTGGCAGGCGCTGCCTTGCTGCCCTTGGCCAGGGCGTCCACGCGGGCGCTCAGGGCTTCCAGGTCGCGGGCCGAAGGCACGCCCAGCTTGGCCAGGGCCTTGGCCACGCGGTCTTCAAAGATGTTTTCGAGCTTGTCCCACTGGCCCTGGGCCTTGGAGCCGATGTCGCTGGCCATGGTGGTCACGCGGCTGGTGGCTTCGGTGATCTTTTCTTCGGCCACGGCCTGGGTCTTGCGCTGGATGGTCAGGCCTTCCTTGACCAGGGCTTCAAACACCTTGCCGCCTTCTTCCTGTGCCTTGGAGAAGGCGCCCAGACCGGCCAGCCAGATCTGCTGGGCGGAGTCCTTGACGGTGCTGGACAGTTGGGCGTTGCTCTTCTTCTTGTCAGCGCTGAGTTTCTGCAGTTTCTTGACCATGGGGCCTCCGTTGTGCGGTTGGTTGGGTTTGCCGGGGCGGTTTGCCTTCGACGCATGGCCGCACTGTACGCCGCACGGCGTGCAAGGTGTAGGCGTGCGCTCCTAAAAATGTAGAGCGCGCCATCTAGCATGCGCAGGCCAAGCTTGCCTAGTATCGGCGCGGGTTTCTGCTGAATCGGGGTGCGCAGGCCTTGGGCAAGAATGAAGTTATCTCAGAGGAGTTATCCATGCAGTATTTCGTGACGGGGGCAACGGGGTTCATTGGCAAGCGGCTCGTGAAGAAGTTGCTGGAGCGCAAGGGGGCGGTGGTTCACTTCCTGATCCGCAAGGAAAGTGCCGACAAGGTGGCCGACCTGCGCAGCTTCTGGGGCGTGGGCCCTGCACGCGCCGTCCCTGTGTTTGGCGACCTCACCGCCAAAAAGCTGGGCGTGGCGGCCGATGATGTGAAGAAGCTCAAGGGGCAGATCGACCATTTTTACCACCTGGCAGCTGTCTATGACCTGGGCGCCGATGAGGAAACCCAGGTGGCTGTGAACATCGAAGGCACGCGCAATACGGTGGACCTGGCCAAGGCCATCGATGCCGGCCACTTCCACCATGTCTCGTCCATCGCGGCCGCCGGCCTGTACGAAGGCGTGTTCCGCGAGGACATGTTCGAAGAGGCCGAGGGCCTGGACCACCCGTATTTCCAGACCAAGCACGAAAGCGAGAAGATCGTGCGCCAGGACTGCAAGGTGCCCTGGACGGTGTACCGCCCCGCCATGGTCGTGGGCGACAGCACAACCGGCGAGATGGACAAGATCGACGGCCCCTACTATTTCTTCAAGCTCATCCAGCGCCTGCGCCAGCTGCTGCCGCCCTGGATGCCCACCGTGGGCCTGGAGGGGGGGCGCGTGAACATCGTGCCGGTGGACTTCGTGGTGAATGCACTCAACGTCATCAGCCACCAGAAGGACATCACCAAGAAGTGCTACCACCTGGTGGACCCGGTGGGCTACCGCGTGGGCGATGTGCTGGACATCTTCAGCCGCGCGGCCCATGCGCCGCGCATGAACCTGTTCATCAACGCCGCGCTGCTGGGGTTCATCCCCAAGGGCATCAAGAAGAGCCTGATGGCCATGGCGCCCGTGCGCCGCGTGCGCAATGCCGTCTTGAAGGACCTGGGCCTGCCCGAGGACATGCTCACGTTTGTGAACTACCCCACGCGCTTTGACTGCCGCGAAACCCTGGCGGCGCTCAAGGGCTCGGGTGTGAGCTGCCCCAACCTCAAGGACTACGCCTGGCGCCTGTGGGACTACTGGGAGCGCAACCTCGACCCCGAACTGTTCATCGACCGCACGCTCAAGGGCACGGTGGCGGGCAAAGTGGTGCTCATCACAGGCGGCTCGTCGGGCATCGGCCTGGCGGCGGCGCACAAGTTTGCCGAGGCGGGCGCCACCACCATCATCTGCGGCCGCGACCAGGACAAGCTCGACGAAGCCTGTGCAGAAGCCAAGGCCAAGGGCTACCAGTTCATCGCTTATTCGGCCGACATTGCGGACATGGTGGACTGCGACCGTTTCGTGCAGCTGCTCATCGACAACCACGGCGGCGTGGACTTCCTCATCAACAACGCAGGCCGCTCCATCCGCCGCGCCATCGAGTCGAGCTACGACCGCTTCCACGACTACGAGCGCACTATGCAGCTGAATTACTTCGGCTGCCTGCGCGTGACCATGGGCTTCCTGCCCGGCATGGTGGAAAAGCGCAAAGGGCATGTGGTCAACATCAGCTCCATCGGCGTGCTGACCAATGCTCCGCGCTTCTCGGCCTATGTGGCCAGCAAGGCGGCGCTGGATGCGTGGACCCGTTGTGCGTCGAGCGAGTTTGCCGACCAGGGCATCACCTTCACCACCATCAACATGCCGTTGGTGCGCACGCCCATGATCGCGCCGACCAAGATCTACAACAACGTACCCACCCTGGCACCGGAAGAGGCGGCCGACATGATTGCCCAGGCCTGCATCTTCAAGCCCGTGCGCATCGCCACACGCCTTGGTATCACCGGCCAGCTGCTGCACGCGCTGGTGCCGCGCGTGGCGCAGATCACCATGAACACCAGCTTCCGCATGTTCCCGGATTCCACTGCTGCCAAGGGCGGCAAGGACGCCAAGCCGCAGCTGTCTGCAGAGGCGGTGGCGCTGCAACAGATGATGCGTGGTATCCACTTCTAATGACGCCTCCATTTGCCTCGGGAGGCGCGCGTTGAACTCTGTTACCCGGTAGCCGGGCGGGGTGGGATAATCGCGGGTTCTGCCGAGCAGGCATTTCACACAGCCCATCCCATGATTCTGGTTACTGGCGGCGCAGGTTTCATTGGCGCCAATTTCGTTCTTGACTGGCTTGCTGCCTCCAGCGAGCCCGTGGTCAACCTCGACAAGCTCACCTACGCGGGCAACCTGCACAACCTGGATGGGATCAAGGGCGACGCGCGCCACATCTTCGTGCAGGGCGACATCGGCGACTCCGCACTGCTGGCCCGCCTGCTGGCAGAACACAAGCCCCGCGCGGTGGTCAACTTCGCGGCCGAGTCGCATGTGGACCGCTCCATCCACGGGCCCGAGGACTTCATCCAGACCAACATCGTGGGCTCGTTCCGCCTGCTCGAAGCCGTGCGCGCCTACTGGACTGCACTGCCCGAGGGCGAGCGTGCTGCCTTCCGCTTCCTGCACGTGTCCACCGACGAGGTGTACGGCTCGCTCGCACCCACCGACCCTGCTTTCGCCGAGACACGCGGCTTTGAGCCCAACAGCCCCTACAGCGCCAGCAAGGCCGCCAGCGACCACCTGGTGCGCGCCTGGCACCACACTTACGGCCTGCCGGTGCTCACTACCAACTGCAGCAACAACTACGGGCCCTATCACTTCCCCGAGAAGCTGATCCCGCTGATGATCGTCAACGCCCTGGCTGGCAAGAACCTGCCGGTGTATGGCGACGGCATGCAGGTGCGCGACTGGCTGTACGTGAAGGACCACTGCAGCGCCATCCGCCGCGTGCTGGAAGCCGGGGCTCCCGGCGAGACCTACAACGTGGGCGGCTGGAACGAGAAGCCCAACATCGAGATCGTGAACATGGTCTGCAGCCTGCTCGATGAGATGCGCCCCCGCGCCGACGGCCAGAGCTACCGCAGCCAGATCACCTATGTGAAGGACCGCCCCGGCCACGACCGCCGCTACGCTATCGACGCCCGCAAGATCGAGCGCGAGCTGGGCTGGAAGCCTGCCGAAACCTTCGACACCGGCATCCGTAAGACCGTGCAGTGGTATCTGGAGCATGCCGACTGGGTGGCCAACGTGCAGACCGGCGCCTACCGCGACTGGGTAGAAACCCAGTACGAGCAGCAGCCCGCCCCCGCTGCGGACGCCCGCGCATGAACATCCTGCTCTTTGGCAAAGGCGGCCAGGTCGGTTGGGAGCTGCAGCGCAGCCTTTCCGTGCTGGGCACGGTCACGGCGCTGGACTTCGACAGCACCGAGCATTGCGGCGACTTCGCGAACCCCGCTGGCGTGGCCGAGACGGTGCGTGCCCTGCGCCCCGACGTCATCGTCAATGCCGCAGCCCACACTGCCGTGGACAAGGCAGAGAGCGAGGCCGACTTCGCGCGAACCCTGAACGCCACCACCCCTGGCGCGATTGCGCAGGAGGCGGCCAAGCTGGGCGCCTGGCTGGTGCACTACAGCACCGACTACGTCTTCGATGGCAGTGGCACCCGCCCTTGGGTCGAAACCGACCAGCCTGCGCCGCTGAGCGTGTACGGCCGCACCAAGCTCGAAGGCGAGCAGCTGATCGCTGAGGCCGGTGCCAAGCACCTGATCCTGCGCACCAGCTGGGTCTATGCCGCGCGTGGTGGCAACTTTGCCAAGACCATGCTGCGCCTGGCCCAGGAGCGCGAGCGCCTGACCGTGATCGACGACCAATGGGGTGCCCCGACCGGCGCCGACCTGCTGGCCGATGTCACCGCCCACGCGCTGCGCCATCTGCATAAGTACCCTGAGGACGCGGGCCTGTACCACTGCGTGGCCGCAGGTGAAACGACCTGGAATGCATATGCAAAATACGTGCTTGCGCGCGCTAGTATTGAAAATTCAGCTATTAAAATTATAGCTAAAGAGGTGGCGCCAGTCCCCACGAGCGCCTTCCCGACCCCGGCCGTGCGTCCGCACAACTCGCGCCTGAACACCGACAAGCTGCAGACCACCTTTGGCCTCCAGCTGCCCCATTGGCAGACGGGTGTGGCGCGCATGCTGGCTGAAATTCTTTGAACGGCACCCCTACATGACGCAACGCAAAGGCATCATCCTGGCCGGCGGCTCCGGCACCCGGCTGCACCCCGCCACCCTGGCCATCAGCAAACAACTGCTGCCGGTGTACGACAAGCCCATGATTTACTACCCGCTAAGCACCCTGATGCTGGCGGGCATCCGCGACATCCTCATCATCAGCACCCCGCAGGACACGCCGCGGTTTGCGCAGTTGCTGGGGGATGGCAGCCAGTGGGGTTTGAACCTGCAGTACGCGGTGCAGCCCAGCCCGGATGGTCTGGCGCAGGCGTTTGTGATTGGCGAGGCGTTTCTGGATGGCGCCCCTAGCGCGTTGGTGCTGGGCGACAACATTTTCTATGGCCACGACTTTCACGAACTGCTTGGCAGCGCCCAGCAGCGCACGGTGGGCGCCAGCGTGTTTGCCTACCATGTTCAGGATCCTGAGCGTTATGGCGTGGCCGAGTTCGATGCCCAGGGCAAGGTGCTGTCGCTGGAGGAAAAGCCTGCGCAGCCCAAGAGCAGCTATGCGGTCACGGGCCTGTACTTCTACGACAGCCAGGTGGTCCAGATGGCCAAGGCCCTCCAACCTTCGCCGCGCGGAGAGCTGGAAATCACCGACCTGAACCGCCTGTATCTGGACCAGGGCCAGCTGAGCGTGGAAATCATGGGGCGTGGCTACGCGTGGCTTGACACGGGCACCCATGAGAGCCTGCTTGAAGCGGGGCAGTTCATTGCGACGCTGGAACATCGCCAGGGCTTGAAGATTGCATGCCCCGAAGAGATTTCGTGGCGCTCGGGCTGGATTGACAGCACGCAGCTGGAGCGCCTGGCCCAACCCCTGGCCAAGAACGGCTACGGCCAGTACCTGCAGCGCCTGTTGAACGACAAGGTCTATTGATCCGCCATGCAAGCTATCCGGCAATCCATCCCCGACGTTGTATTGATCGAACCCAAGGTGTTCGGTGACAGCCGAGGTTTTTTCTATGAGAGCTTCAATCAGCAGGCCTTCAATGAAGCCACGGGCACGAACCATGCGTTCGTGCAGGACAACCACAGCCGCAGCAGCCAGGGCGTGCTGCGTGGCCTGCACTACCAGTTGCCACCCCGGGCCCAGGGCAAGCTGGTGCGGGTTGTGCGCGGGGCCGTGTTCGATGTGGCGGTGGATATCCGCAAGGATTCGCCCACCTTCGGCCAATGGGTGGGTGCACTGCTGACGGAAGACAACCACCGGCAACTCTGGGTACCGCCGGGCTTGGCCCATGGCTTTCTGGTGCTTTCCGAATCGGCCGACTTTCTCTACAAGACCACGGACTACTACAGCCCCGAGCACGAGCGCTGCATCCGCTGGGACGACCCGCAGCTGGCCATTGCCTGGCCTTCCGTGGAGGCTGCCATTCAGCTGTCTGCGAAAGACCAGGCAGGGCGCTGGCTGGCCGAGGCCGACCTTTGACGGGCTCTCTGGCTCCAGCGCCCAAGGCCCCCGGAGTCGATAGCCCTCCAGCCTCATTGCGCATCGCCATCCTTGGGGCGCGGGGTATTCCTGCAAGCTACGGTGGTTTTGAGACCTTTGCCGAGCAGTTGGCTACGCGACTGGTCGCCCGTGGGCACCAGGTCACGGTCTATGCCGAGGGCGGGGATCGCCCGGTTGCAGATACCCTGTACCAAGGGGTCCGGGTCCGCACCCGGCGCCGTCCCCGTTGGGGCGCGGCCTCGGTGCTGGCCTACGATTGCGCTTGCCTGTGGGATGCGCGCCGTGACTACGACCTCGTCTACATGCTGGGCTATGGTGCGGCCTGGGCCTGCTGGTGGCCGCGCGTCTTCGGCGTGCCGGTCTGGATCAATGTGGACGGGCTGGAATGGGCCCGCAGCAAGTGGGGCAGGGGTGCCCGCCTTTACCTGCGGTGCATGGAGTGGGTGACGACCAAGGTGGCCACGCGCCTCATTGCCGATGCCGAAGCCATCGCGCAGCGGTTCCGCCAGACCTATCCCGGCGGAGCACCCAGCAGTTTTATCGCCTATGGCGCCGAACTGGTGCAGATCGAGGACGCCGATCCTGCAGTGCTGTCGGCGTGGGGGTTGCAGGCCCACCGTTACATGCTGGTTGTAGCGCGGCCTGAACCCGAGAACCATGTCCTGGAGATCGTGCAGGGCTATGTGCGCCATGGAGGGGACTGGCCCCTGGTGGTTGTGGGCGACGTGTCGGGCGCGACCCCTTATCAGCGGCAGCTGCTGGCGCTGGCAAGTGACCATGTGCGCTTTGTGGGGGGGATCTATGACACGGCTCAGCTCAAGAGCCTGCGTGTGCATGCAGCCTGCTATCTCCATGGCCATTCGGTGGGCGGCACCAACCCATCGCTGCTGGAGGCGCTGGCCTGTGGCAACTGGGTGATCGCACATGACAACCCTTTCAACCGGGAGGTCGCGCGCGACGCTGCCGACTATTTTCAGACCCCCGAGCAACTGGCGCACAGCCTGGACCACGTGGTGAAACAAGGGGCGACTTTTCAGGCGGAGCGCAGTCGTCGTGCGCGTGGCATTGTTGCGGAGCACTACACATGGGACGGCATTGCCGATGCCTATGAAGCGTTGATGCGCGCCGAGTGCCCGCCGCGCCGCGCCTTGAAAGCGGCCCAGCGGTGAGCGCGATGGCAGGTGGGCCAGGCCTATCCCGCGTGACGAGGTGGTTCCCATGAGCGCTGCGCTGGTCGATGTGTTGCTGGCCACCTACAACGGGTCGAGGTACCTGGCGGACCAGCTGGACTCCATCCTGGCCCAGACGCACCAGGATTTTCGGATCCTGGTCAGCGATGACGGTTCGTCGGATGACACCTTGGCGATCCTGCAGCGGTACCGAGCCCGGCTGGGCGCGCGCCTGGTCCTGGTGCCAAACCCTTCTCCCGGCAAGGGCGTTGTCCGCAATTTCGAGAATCTCATGGTGGCCAGCCTGGACGATGGCGTGGCACGGTGGGCTGTTTTCTGCGATCAAGACGATGTCTGGCTGCCGGAAAAAATAGCGTCATCACTCGCTGAGATGCTGCGTATTGAGGGTGAGGATGGCGGGCAGGTGCCCTGCCTGGTGCATTCGGATCTCACGGTGGTGGATGAGGGACTGGCGGTGCTGTCCCCCTCTTTTGCCAGGTACCAGCAGATGGACCCGGCCACCTGCACACCGCTGTCGCTCCTGAGCGTGAATCAGGTGACGGGTTGCACCATGATGGTCAACCGGGCCTTGTTGAAAATGGCGCTGCCACTTCCGGCCGAGGTCATCATGCACGACTGGTGGTGCGGCCTGATCTGTGGCAGTGGGCGCCGGTCCTTCCTGGCGAGGCCTTTGATCCTGTATCGCCAGCACGGTGCGAACCAGGTTGGCGCCAAAGACCGGGGTTTGAAGACGCGGTTACGGCGCATGGTCGCGGACGGCCCTGGGGTGGTGCGCCGCGTGAAGCAGCTGGGCCGTGCCACTCATCTGCAGGCAGGCGCGTTGCAGCGGCGGCTGCGTGCCCAGGGGCTGGATGGGGGCTACGTGTCAGAATACCTCTCCTGGAGAGGTCGGCCTTTGTGGTCCAGGTTGATCAGCTATCGCCATTATTATGTCGGCCCCGAGCTGGATCGGCTGAGCCGCTGTTTGCTGTGGTTCAAATAATTCCTTCGCAAGGTGAATTTTGATAATTGCAGGGTATCTGGTTCGGAAATGTGCAAAGGCGTAGGTAATGAAGTCTTCGGCTGAAGTAATCGAAATCGAAAGCATTGATGCCGCTGCGCCCAAGCTGGGTGAAATGCTCCTTGCAGAGCAAAAACTTTCCCGCAATGACTTGGAGCGGGCGCTGGAGGTGCAGCGCTCCATGGGGGGGCGGTTGGGGCGCCTGCTCATCAGTCTGGGGCTGGTTTCCGAGGCGGACGTGTATGCCGCACTATCGCGCCAGGCAGGGTTGCCCTTGGTGCGCCAGGATGCGTTTCCAAAGGACAAGCCAGCAACCGCCCGGTTGAACACCAGCTTTCTGCTGGCCAATAATCTGCTGCCACTCGGCGATGTTGATGGCTCCGATGGCGAACAGACACTGCCAGACTTCGCATCGGTGGATCCCAAGAGTGCGCAGCTTCGGGATGCCCTGCGGCTCGTGTTCGGACAGGTGCCCAGGATTTGCTTCGGGCTGGAGTCCGAAATCTCCAGCCAGTTGAACGAGTGGTATCTGCAGGATGCTTCACAAGATGAAGAAGGTGGCGGCGAGCAGGCGGAGGCATCAGAGTTCATCGAGCACCTGCGCGACATGGCCTCCGAGGCGCCCATCATCCAGCGTGTGAGCCAGATCCTGGCGCAGGCTGTGGCCGCGCAGGCGTCGGACATCCATATTGAGACCTACGAAGAAAAATCGGTGGTGCGCATCCGGGTGGACGGAGAGATCTTTCCCATCGACGAGATCGACAACAAGGATGTACCCGCCGTCGTCTCGCGCATCAAGATCCTGTCGCAGCTGGACATCGCCGAGCGGCGCATGCCCCAAGACGGCCGTACCAAGCTGCGTGTGCACGGCAAGGAAATGGACGCACGGGTGTCTACCATCCCCACCATGTTTGGTGAGTCGGTGGTCATGCGTCTGCTGGAAAAGAATTTCGATCTGCTCTCGCTGGAAAGCCTGAACTTCACGCCTCCCACGCTCAAGACCATGCGCGAGATGCTCAGCGTGCCGCACGGGATTTTCCTGGTGACCGGGCCCACGGGTTCCGGCAAGTCCACCACGCTGTATGCATCGATGCAGGAGCTGGAAGGCGAGAACCTCAAGATCCTGACCGTGGAGGATCCGGTGGAATACCGCCTGCAGTGGCTCAACCAGGTGCAGGTGCAGCCCCAGATCGGCCTGACCTTCGCCAAGGCGCTGCGCTCCTTCCTGCGCCAGGATCCCGATGTGATCATGATCGGGGAAATGCGCGACGGCGAGACCGCCGAGATCGCCGTGCAGGCCGCCCTCACGGGGCATCTGGTTCTCTCGACGCTTCACACCAACAGTGCGCTGGGCGCCATCGTCCGCCTCATCAACATGGGGGTCGAGCCGTACCTCATCACTGCGTCCTTGGTGGGTGTGCTGGCGCAGCGGCTGGTGCGCAAGCTGTGCGCCGAGTGCAAGGCGCCGCTGTCGTCCGAGCAGTCGCAGGCCGCAGCCGCATCGCTCGGTGTGGCCGCGCCGCCCGGGCAACTGCTGTACCGGGCCGTGGGGTGTCCCGCGTGCCGCGGCACGGGCTACCGCGGACGGGTGGCCGTCCATGAGTTGCTTGTCCTGACGGACGAGGTCAAGAAGGTCGTGCTGGAGAAGGGTTCGTCCCTTGGCAATGACGGCGGGGCCTACGCCGGGGGGAACTTGTTGCAGGATGGCGCCACCAAGGTCTTCAAGGGTCTGACGACCGCAGAGGAAGTGTTGCGCGTCGCTCGTCAAAATGATTGATTTTCAATACGATGGTGTGATGGCCGATGGCAAGGCCTGCCAGGGGTCCATCCGCGCGCCCAACGAGGAGACCGCGCGGTTGCGCCTGCTCGGCCAGGGCGTGACCCCGGTGCGCATTGCGGACGCGGCTGGCGCCGTTTCGCAGGACACGCCACAGGGCCGCAGCCCAAGGCTCAAGCGGGCGGACATCCTCTTGTTCAGCCGCGAGATGGCCCACCTGAAGCAGGCGAACATGCCGCTGGACAAGGCATTGGCCATGCTCAAGGAAACGGCCGACTCGGACCGTTTGAAAGTCTTCATCTCCAAGGTGGAAGAGGGCGTGCGCGGCGGTAAGTCGCTGTATCAGTCACTGCTGCCTTTCGAGCGCGACCTGGGCCGCCAGTACCTGGTACTGATCCGTGCGGGGGAAACCTCGGGTTCGCTGCACGTGGTCATGAAAGAACTGACGGTGCAGTTGGAGGCAGCTGACAAGCTGCGCAACTACGTCATCTCGTCGATGACCTACCCGGTCATTTTGCTGGTGGTGGCCGTGCTGTCTGTTGTGTTGCTGCTGGCTTTCGTGGTGCCGCAGTTCCGTGAGATCTTCGACTCCATGGGGGACAAGCTGCCTTACACGACCCGCCTCGTGGTGAACATGAGCGATGCCATTCGCTCGCACTGGATGGCCATCATGCTGGCGGTAACGGCGTTGCTGTACCTGGGCTCACGCTGGGCCGCGACTGCGGGCGGGCGCCTGCGGCTCGACAGCCTGCTGTTGGACCTGCCGCTTTTTGGCAAGGTTTTGCGCAACCTGCAGTTTGCGGTGTATTTCAGGACCTTCGGTATCCTGCTGCAACGCGGCGTTCCCATCGTGGATGCATTGCGCATCGCGGTAGATACGCTGACTAATACCGCTCTGCGCAAGGACATCGAGCCCCTGGTCGCGCTGGTGAAGGCCGGCAAGCGGCTTTCCACCGGGTTTGTCTCGCCCTACCTCGGCAAGTCCAGCACGCCGCAGCTGATCAGGGTGGCAGAAGAAACAGGGCAGCTCGATGTGACGCTGCTGGGTCTGGCGGACCGCTATGAAGACGAAGGCCGGCGCACCATGAGCCGGGTTCTGGCCGCCATGGAGCCCTTGATCATTATCGTGCTGGGCGCATTGGTTGCATTTATCATTATTGCCATCCTGGGTGGTGTATTGTCGATTAATGACACTATCTAGATTTTCATATTTCGATTGCCAAAGAGTATCCATGAATATCACGAATATCTCCAATATCAAAAAATCCCTGCAGTCCCGCCGTTCCAGGGGCTTCACCCTGATCGAATTGCTGGTGGTGCTGGTGATCCTGACGCTGCTCGCCGGCCTGGTCGGGCCCAAAGTGCTTGACCAACTGGGCGGCGCCAAATCCAAGACGGCCAAGATCCAGATCTCCGAGATCGAGCAAAGCCTGGACCTGTTCAAGCTGGACGTGGGCCGCTACCCCAATGACGCCGAAGGCCTGCGCGCTTTGGTGGAGAAGCCCGCCACGGCACAAGGCTGGACTGCGCCCTATCTCAAGAAGGGCCTGCCAACCGATCCATGGGGTGCCGCCTACCTGTACAAGAACCCCGGCCGCCACGGCGGCCCGGACGTGTTTTCCCTGGGGGCAGATGGCAAGCCCGGTGGCGACGGCGAAAACGCCGACGTCTATAACTAAGAATTACCCGCAGCACAGGATGCCCACCCAGTGATCCACGTTGCATGATGAGGCGTTTGCGCGCACGTTGCGCAAGTCAGGTAAGCCAGGGGTTCACCTTGCTGGAGCTGCTGGTGGTGCTGGTGGTGGCCGCCATCGCGGTGTCGGTGGTTGGCGTCGGTGGACAGTCATTCATGGAGCGATCCCGCTACCACCAGACCGTGCGCGATATCGCCAATCAGCTCCAGCAGGCAAGGGCACTCAGCGTACGGGAGGGGCGGTCTGTGGTTGTCACCTATCAGCCTGAAGTCCGCAAGCTCCTCATCGATGGTCGGCTGTACCTGGATATCCCCCCTGTGTTGCAGGTCCAGTGGGATGCCTTGGAGCGCGGCAGTGCTGGGGTAGCGTCTGGGTCAGGCGTCCCGCTCTTTGTGTTCAATCCCGATGGCGGTGCCCGGGGGGGGCGGTTGGCGGTGTTGCGAGGGGGGCAAGGCTTGGCCTTTCGGGTGAACTGGCTGCTGGGCACGGTAGAGCAAGCTGCTGCCGTGGCGCCGTCATGACGGTGATGAGCCGTCTGTGGCAGTGCCTTGGCCTCCGTGCTGGCGGCGGGTGCAGGCAGGCCCTCCGGGAGCCACGCCAGCGAGGTTTCAGCCTGCTGGAGGCGCTTGTCGCCATGTCCATTGCTGCCATTGCCCTTGCCAGTCTCTACCGTACGGTGGGGCAAAGCTCTAAGGGCGTGATGGATGTTGAATCTCGGATCGAAGCGGCACTGGTCGCCCGCTCGGCGCTGGCCAGCAGCACGTTTGCCGAAGATGCCGAGCGGCAGCTGAGTGGTGCTTCGGGGGAGTGGCACTGGCATGTTGAGATGCATGCAGAGCAGATTTCCTTGCGGGAGCAAGACGGGCGACCTGTGCCTGGAGAGCCCTTGCGTGCGGCCAAGGTTACCGTCTACGTCACGCGTGGCAAGGAGGGCCCCACGGTCATGACCTGGACCACCTGGAAACCTTACCGGGCAACGCCATGAACCGCCTTCTGCAAAATCGCTCGCGCGGTTTTACTTTGCTGGAACTGCTGATTGCCCTGGCCGTCACTGCGGCGGTGGTTGCGCTGATGTTTGCAGGCTTCGGTGTGATTGGTCGCTCTGAAGAGCGCAATCAGCGCGTGATGGAGCGCTCGGAGCGGATGCTGGTGGTCAGCCAGTGGCTGGGGCGAAAATTCGATGCGTTGCGCTTGCTCAGTCGGCGTGATGGGAATATTTTTGTCAATTTCTTCAGTGGCAACGCTGCGGGGGTCATTTGGGTCGCCCCTTTGCCAGAGCGCGGCGATGCGGGCGGACTCTATGTGTTTCGCATGAACCCTCTGCGCCATGAGAACGGCCGTATAGACCTTTCTGTTGAGGCTGTTCCCTACGATGGTGCGCTCATGGCGCTGGACTGGAGTAAGGCCTTGCGTGAGACCCTGCTGCGGGATGTGCGGACCTTGCAGTGGTACTACCAGGATGGACGCTCCGGCGAATGGACGCAGCAATGGGACGCGTCAAGAGCAGGTTACCCTGCAAGGGTTCGTGTCGAGATCGCAGACGAACGTGGCGCATGGCCGTCTCTGGTATTCCCTTTGGCGAGGGCCCGGTGATGGCCTCGCGTGTACACAATGTTCGGGGTGCGGCGCTCATCATGGTGCTCTGGCTGGTGGCGGCACTGTCGCTGGTGGTGCTTGCGGGCGCGCAGGGGGTGCGGCAACAAACCCAGCGGACAGCACTGGATATGGAGCGCCTGCGTGTGGAGTCTGTTCTGGACGCCGCAATACAGCTGACAGCCCAGCGTCTGCTGCTCGGCAGAGGCAAGGATAGCCAGTATCGGGTCCAGCGACTGTCGTTGGGGCAAAGCGATGTTTGGGTGGAAATCACACCATCGGGAGGTCTGGTAGACGTCAACGTCGCCAGCGAGGCGCTGCTCCAGGCGCTTTTCCAAAGAGCGGGAGGGCTCTCGTCGGGCGAGGCAGCAATCCTCGCCTCTCGAGTGAAGGACTACATTGATCCCGACGATACCCCCGGCGGGGTGGGGGGGGCTGAGGCTGCTCAATACCGAGCTGCTGGCTGGCCTTCCATGCCCCGGAACTCGGCGCTGGAAGACCTTTCCGACCTGAAATCGGTGCTCGGAATGACGGCTGGGCTCTATGAGATAATCGCGCCCCATTTGGGCATCAACGGGCAGCAACGCATCGAAATCGACTCTGCTCCCCCCGCACTGATCGACGCTCTGACGGGTCAGCAGGGTCTTGGGGCGCGCCTCCATAAATCCCCACCGGAAATGAGGGCGGGTGTGCTTCTTTCAGGAGCCGCCGCCGAGTTCTTCACGCCTGCTCGGTCGTCAGGTGGGCAGACTGTCCGTGTGCGAGCGTTCACCCAGGCAGAAGGCGACCGTTGGTGGCAGCGCGAGGTGTGGATCGACCCCAGCGAACGCCCAGACGCATTAACGCCATGGACAACCCGCTCGGTAGAGCCTACACGCCGCTTTAACAAGCCGGAACAGGAATTCAAGCCATGACAGGTCGGGGGCAGCTATCTCTTCGTGTGCAAACCGCGCTTGACCGGTTCGCATGGGGTATTGGTGACCTCAGGCGGGTGTTGGTGGAGCATGGCGCCTGGCCCTCCAGCGCAAGCGTCGCCGTGGCTTCCGATGGGGGGCGTTGGTCTGTGACTGGGGGGCGTTTGCGCAAGCGGATTGGCGGCCGCAAGGCCATGAGCCTGCTGGTGCCAGAAATGGAATGCCTGTGGGGGGCGGTGCAAATCCCCGCCATGCCGCGCAAAGCTTTGGGCGGTGCGGTGGAAGAGGCGCTGTGGCGCGTGTCCCCCCTGCCGCCGGATCAAATCATTTCAGCCTGGAAAGCCGAGCCGGAGGCCAGCGGAGGGTGGTCCATTCAGTGGGGAATGTGTAGGCGCAGCGTGCGCGACCAACTGCTGACCCAGCATGGGCTACCCGCAGATGCGCCTGTTTTTCTGTTGCGGGAAGGGCGAGCTTTTCCTGTGCGTAACCAGGCCTGGCAGAAGCAGAACAATCGCCAGCGATGGGTGGATGGTGCTGCCGTGGTGCTGCTCTTGCTGCTGCTGGTGGCGCTGTCCCTGCCTGCGCTGATGCCGTTGGTATTGAAGCGCCAGGCGGTGGTGAGGGCGGTCGAGCATGTCAACATGCTTGTGCCCAAGGCTGCGCCCCTGCGCCAGAAGATGGATGAGCTGCGTCGCCAGGCCGGCGTGGCCGAGGAGTTGCGCAAGAACGCCAGCACCGATCTGCCTCTGGCCAGCGTGGTCGATGGCCTTTCGGCCGCCTTGCCGGGGGACACCTGGCTGGATCGCATCGAAATCACCGGCTCCGAAATCCGCATCACGGGATTGACTTCCAACGCTCCAGAACTCATCGCACAGCTGGGGCGCCACCCCGCGCTGGCCGATGTCCGGGCCACGGGGGCCAGCGTGCGTGAAGGCGCGTCGAATAAGGAACGCTTCACCTTCGAAATGCGCTGGCGCGGCGAAGGAGCAAAGCCATGAAACTGATGAATCCCTGGTTGCGCCGTGCGGTAGTCGTTGTGCTGCTGCTGTTCTTTGGAGGGCTGGCATGTGCTGCGCTGGTGTACCAGGCCCTGTGGGCCCGCTATGACAACGCATTGCAACAACTGGAACCCCGCAGCGAGCGGCTTGAGGGGGTGGTGAATGCGGGCGCCGACATTGAAGCCCTGCTGGGTACTGCCAATGGCACGGTGGCTCCGTGGCTGCATCCTGGTGGTGAAGCTGCGCAGAACGAGGTTCAACAGAAGCTGCGCCAGATGATCGTAGCCTCCGGCAGCACTCTGGTGTCTTCCCAAGCTGCTCTGGAGCCTGGGGAGGAGGGCAAGCTGGCGCGCATACGCCTCACGGCCACAGTCACGGGCGACTGGTCCAAGCTGGTGGGCTTCATGGAGAGTCTGCAAATGCACCGCCCGCCGTTCTGGGTGCGTACGGCCAGCATCACGCGCGAAGGTGCCAGCGCGGGCGCAGGGCCGCAGGCTGCACGCCTGGCGTTGCAGCTGGAGGCGCCACTGGCGCCAGAAAAGGTCACGCCATGATGATCAAGCCTTGGTATCTGGCCCCTTTGCTAGCCGCCGCGGCCCTGGTTGCAAGCGCTTATTGGTGGCAGGCCGAAAAAGACCGCTGGGTCCCTCCGAAAGAGCGTCGGCCTGACCTGCCCAAGGTGGAGCCCATGCCGCAGTCCGCGCCGATGCGCGCCAGGCAGGCGTTGGAGCGCCCCGTGTTATGGGTGTCGCGCCGGCCCCTGGATGTAGACGACAAGAAAGGCAGTGTGGCGCGTGAGCTGACGCAGTCGCGGCTAACGGCTGTACTGGAGTCGGGAGGGGAGCGTGTGGCTATATTGCAGCGCGCGGATGGCAGCACCCTCAAGATCACAGCAGCAACCCAGCCCTGGCGCATTGTGTCGTTCGATGGCCGCAAGGCCGTGTTTGCCTCGGCGGACGAGGGGCAGGTGGAGCGGCCGCTGGAGGCGGGAGGTCCTGCTGCGGCGCCTGCCAAAACCGGCCCCATCGCTGGCCCCATCGGCGACCGTGCGCGCAATCCTGCTGCAAACCAGTGACAGCAGGTGCTAAGCCACCGTAGTGCACCCCAATATTGTGGAGTTACCCCCTATGAACATTCGGCCTTCCATTCTTTTGCTGGCTTTGCTGGCCTCTGGCTGTGCCAGCACGCAGAGTGGGCCCGTTGCAAGTCCTGCATCCCGGCCTGTGTCTACCGCTGTGCCTGCTACAGCCGCAGGCAGCACGACAGCGCCTGCTACTAAGGAGGAAGCCCAGGCGCTTGCGTCCCCTCTGCCTGTTGCGCCGGCGACGGCCGAGAGCCTGCCAGCCTCCACTTCGGATGCAGCCAAGAGTCCTGAAATCAAACGGCCTGCCGCAGGCTCCCGGCTTTTCCCTGGGGACGACAACCTCTTCAAGCGCAGTATCGCGCCGCGTGTAGATCCCGTGCTGGCCCAGGGCGACAAGGTTGCCCTTAACTTCGAGAATGTCACGGTGGGCAACCTCGCTACCGCTTTGTTGGGGGACTTGCTCAAGCTCAACTACACCATTGACGCAGGCGGCGACACCGTGGTGAGCCTGCATACGCGCCAGCCGCTGCTGCGCAGCCAGGTGCTTGATGTGCTGGATGCGGTGCTCTTGCCGCACGATCTGGCCATCGTTCGCGACAACGCGGGCGTGTACCACGTTACCAAACGCACGGTCACCCTGGGCGCGCGCCCGGTGGTGGGTGCCTCCAACTTCAAGGATCTGTCGGGCTCGGGTACTGTCATTGTTCCTCTGAACCACATCGCGGCTGCCGAAATGGCCAAGATCCTGGCGCCCATCGCTCCCAAGGAGTCCATCGTCTATGTGGACAGCATGCGCAACCTGCTCGTGCTGCAGGGCAGCAAGGCCCAATTGGGCGGATGGCTGGAAATGGTGGAAGCCTTTGATGTGGACTTCCTCTCCGGTATGTCGTTGGGGGTGTTTGTGTTGGAAAACGCCAACGTCAACGTCGTGCGAGATGCCTTGCAGGCCATGCTGGGATCGGACAAATCCGCAGACCCCTACGGTGGTGCTACCCCTGCTGCGCCTGCGGGTGCTGCCCCGGGGGCTGGAGGCGCGGCGACGGCTGCCAGTACTGCATCTGCACAGGCGACGGGCCCCCTGGGAGGGCTCATCCGGGTGTTCCCGGTCGAGCGGCTCAACGCCCTGGTGGTGGTCACCCCCCGTGCCCACCTGCTTACGCAGGTCGAAACCTGGGTGCGGCGCCTGGACCGTCCCACCGACACCCTGGAAGCCAGCCTTTTTGTCTATCCCGTGCAAAACGGCTCGGCCTTGCAGTTGGCAGAAATGCTCAACGGTCTGTTTGGCGGACAGTCCACACAGGCCAAATCGGGCGGCGGTGTGGCAGGAGGCTCGGCGCCCACGCAATTCACCCAGGGCGCGGGCAGCACCGGTCTGGCCTCTGGCGGCGCAGGGGGCTCCAACCCCTTTGGTGGCAGCAGCACTGGTGCGGGCTCCAGCACTGGTACTGGCACGGGCACTGCCGGGGGCTCCGGCTTCCAGGCCATGACAAACAATAGCAATAGCAAGGCCTCACCGAACAACGCCTCGCTCACGTCCACCAGCCAACTGGATGGCAATGTGCGCGTGGTCGCCGACGAAAAGCGCAATGCCTTGCTCATCCGTGCACCACGCACGGAATACCGCCGCATCGAACAAGCGCTGCGCGAGTTGGACAAGGCGCCGTCCCAGGTGCTCATCGAAGCCAGCATCGTGGAGGTCAGCCTCACGGGCAATCTGCAGTATGGGGTGGAATGGTTCGTGCAGAACAGCCTCTCGGGTGGCCGTGAGGGGCAGGCGCTGCTCAACATGAATAAAACAGGCGACATCGGCCCCAAGCAGCCGGGTTTCTCATACACCATCCTCAACAAGGCCGGTGTTGTGCGCGCCACGCTCAATGCCCTGGCCGAAAAATCCCAGGTGCGCCTGCTGTCCAGTCCCTCGGTGCTGGTGTTGAACAACCACAACGCCACCATCCAGGTGGGGCAGCAGCAGCCCATCAAGAGCTCCACCTCGGTCACCACGGGCAATCTGGTGACCGAATCCATTGTCTATAAGGATACGGGGGTGATGCTGTCAGTTACGCCCTCTGTCAATGCAGGGGGCTTGATCACTCTGGACATTTCGCAGCAGGTCACCGATGTGGGCGACCTGGATACCGCCACGGGCCAGCGCGCGTTCCTCACCCGCCAGATCCAGACCCGCGTGGCGGTGCGCTCCGGCGAGCCCATTGTGCTGGGGGGGCTGATCCGCGAGAACGACACCACCGGCCGCAGTGGCGTGCCCTTGCTCTCCAGCATCCCGGTGGTGGGCGCCCTGTTTGGCAACACCACCAACAACAATAACCGCACCGAACTGCTGGTGCTGATGACGCCCAGGGCGCTGGAGGACGACGACGCCCTGCGCAGCGCCAGCGCCGAGATGCGCCAGCGCATGCGCAGCATGTCTTTGCAGTCGGCCCCGTCAATGGACCGAAATGGGTCTTCCGGGCCGGCAGCGTTGCCCCCGCTTCCACGTTGAGGCTGGGGCCGCATACGGATACATGTAGTTAGTAAACGCTTTGCCCCTGTCTGTTTTCTAGGAGAATATGCATGAAATTGCCTATGTTTCAACGCCGCCGTCTGCTGGGTTATCTGGCGGCACCTGCTGTGACCGTGTTGGCTGCGGGCTTGGTTGGTTGTGCGAGCGGTTCATCGCCCGCCTCGGATCGCCAAGCGCTCCTTCAGCGCGCTACGGCGTTCTGGAAGTCGGTACAAGACAATGATCCTGTCACGTCCTGGAACTACGAAGAGTTGTCGAAGAAACCTGGCTGGACCTTGCAGGCTTACCTGAAGCGTGAAGGCATTCTCTATCAAGCGGTACAAGTGCTGGAAGTCCGCTCGTTAGAGGGTGACAAAGCTGTGGTGGATGTCAAAGTTACCTATTCGATTCCTGTGCTGCGGATGATGGATCAGGAAGTGGTCTTGAAGGATGAGTGGGTGCGGGTGGATGGGCTCTGGTACCACGCGGAGCGCAGAGGCATTCTTTGAAGTGCGCAACTGCCTATGTTCTTCGTTGTGTTGCTGCAACAAAACATGGGTGAAAAAAATGAAAATGATGCAAGGATTGAAAACCCTGTGTTCACGGGCTAAGATACTCGCAGCCCAAACGGTTTGACGGATGGGTTGCACAGCCCGCAAGGGTGGGAAGCTTCCTTCTTTTTTCTAAGGACATTTAAGATGAAAAAATTTGCTCTGGCAGCCGTTGCGGCAGCTGCGCTGACGGCTGGTGTGGCTCAGGCTTATACGGTCGGTACGTTCTCCAACGGCCTGGTGGTTCCTAACGTGATCCACAACGGCGCTGCCAACACGACCGCTGTCGGTCTGGTGAACCAATCCGGCCGCACGATCCCCGTGTTCTGGACTTGGTTTGACCAAAATTCCAACCACGGTGTTGACGGCTGCTTCCCCATGACCAACAAGCAGTACACCGGTTTCAACTGGGCTACTTCTTCCGGCGTTGGTATGGAAGGCAAGCGTGGTTACCTGGTGTTCGCAGTGGGTTCGGGCGGCGCCGCTCTGACCGCTGCTACGGCTTGCGCTCCTGCAAACGCCACGCTGGCTACCCAAGCTGACGCTGCTACCTCCGGTCAGCTGGCTGGTAACGCCTTCTACGTGGACGTCGCTGGCAAGAGCGTGGCTTTCACGCCCGTGATCGACGGTCCTCTGACCCTGGCCGTTGGTACCAACCTGTCGACCATGGACGCTCTGAGCCTGACTAACGTGGCTGGTGCTGCTACCGTGGCTGCCACGACCCAACTGTCGCTGCGCTATTTCATCGACGGCACTGTGAACAGCGGCAACGACACGCGTATCACTGTGTGGTCCACGGGCAACCAAATCGGTACGCACACTGTCAACATCTATGACAACGCGCAAAACCGCCAGTCCGTGAACTTCCCGCTGGCTGAAAGCGAACTGTCTTGGTTCGATCCTGAAACCATCGCTGGCCGCCCTGCTGCGTTCCTCGACGGTATCATCGAATGGAACCCAGGCGTTGCTCCATCTGGCGCTCCCGTGGCTCCTGCTCTGGTCGGCCCTCTGCTGTCCGCTGGTGGCGGTTCTGTGATCGCTTACTCCACCATCGTGGCTCCTGCCTTCGGTGCTGTGCAAACGCTGCTGGGCGCACACCGCCTGTCCGGCGCATTCTAATGACTTGATGGCGCGGCTTGCTGCGCCAGCTAGGCTTAGACTGGGTGGCCTTGTGTCACCCTCAAAACAAATAGCGCCTTTGGGCGCTATTTGTTTTGGTGTGTCAGAAATAGGAAACTTGGAATGATATCGGGACGCCCTTTACAAGTGGTTGCGACCACTCTCGCTGCTCTGCTGCTTGCTGCCTGCCAAACCACGCCTGTGCCCGCTCAAGGGGGGCTATCGAGTGCTGCTTCCGGCACTCGTGATGCCTCTGAGCTGCAACCTGCTCGTACGGGGATTGATGTCAACATGGCCTGGGGGGGCGAACTGCGCTGTGGTGCTGCAGGTTGCCGACTGGTGGCGGTGGAGCATGAAAAGAGCACGGTGGTGCTGTATGAAGTTCAGGGGCGCAAGGCGCGGTTGCTGGACAAGCAATCTGTGGCCTATCACCCAGACAGCGCGATCTGGCTCAGCGACGACCTGGTGGTTGCGGCGGTGGAGAACAGCTTCAGCCTGGATGTATTCCGTGTGGTGCAAGGGCGTTTGCAGCCCCTGCGCCAGATTCCTTTGGGGATTTCGCCGCGCGACGTGGTGCTGGTGAGCGCTTCTGAGGGGCGTTACAGCTTGCTGGCCACGCCCTACACGGGCAAGGAGGTGGTCTGGGTGGATTACGCCCCGGATCAGCCTGAGACTGCCACACGTGTCCAACAGGTCAAGTGGTGCGAGGCCCCATGGCACCCCGTGCGTGTGCAGCGTGCGCCAGGTGCGCCGTCAGGGGGGGTGGTAGCGGCTTGCCTGGATGAGAAGCGGATAGTGTTGGCGCCGGAAGACAACCTGCAGGGTGCTGCGCGCAACCTGCTGACGGTGCCTGTGGAGACTCGCATCATTCCGCGCCATACCCGGCCATCGCCTTCGGGGCGCTGGTTGTATGTGGCTCTGGAGACTGGCGGGCGCAACTTGCGTTTCAACATGGACAGCGGGGAACTTCAGTGGATTGTTGCCCCTCAACCGGTGGGGACTGTGAGTGTTTTGCCGCTGGCCGACGATCTCGTGATCTGGGCGATGGATTCGCGTTTGGCTTTGCAGCGCTTGGGCGCCGATGGTGCGGTGCTTGAGACACGCTGGTTGCCGGTGGATGGTTTTGCCACAGGTTTGCAACTCGCTGATGCCGATGCGGATGGTGCTCAGGACCTCGTGGTCTTCAACTCTGCCGCGCTGCCTAAAAAAATGGGCGTTGAAATTATCTATGGGCCGCTGTGGGAACAGGCGAAGCCCCAAATGCCGTAAGGAGGACGAAAGAGATGATGTTGAAAAAAATCAAGCACTTGGTTGCTGCTGTGCTTTGTATGACGCTGGCTTCCGCTTGGGCCCAGTCAACCCCGGCCAAGCCATTGGCACGTTTGGCCAATGGCGAGGTGGTGAGCGAGCAGGACCTGTCGGACTACTTGGACAGTCGAATCGATCTCAGGCAGATCGCGCGTAACGCTTGGGGGGTAGAGGGTGTTGTCCAGGAAATGGCCATGACTCGGGCGCTGGTGCTGGAGGGGGGGCGGCTGGGTTTGCCACGCAGGGGCGAGGGCGCGCCCAAGCGCTTTGACGATGTGTATGGTTTGGCTGTTTACAAGAAGCAGGCGCCTGCCTGTGAAGCGCCCGCCAACGAGCAGGAAGCACGCAAATATTTCGATTCGCATCCCCAAGCCTTTGTCGTACCAGCGCAAGCGCGGGTAGAACGGATTATTTTGCCTGCGGCCACGGAGATTGGCGGCGGTTCGGCCATGGCCTGGCTGCAGGACCAGGCCCGCGCAGTGATACAGGGCAAGCGCAAGTTTGGTTTGGTCGCGATGCGCGCAAAGGGCGAGTATTCGTTGGATGCGCAGGGCGATCTGGGTTGGATCACGCTGGATGGTGACCACACCATCATGCGCGCCCTGAAGACGGTGAAGGCGGGCGAGTTGCTGGGGCCCGTGCAGGACGATGAATTTGTCTACCTGTTCTCGGTGCTGCAAAAGCGCGAGGCGCGCCAACTGTCGTGGGATGAGTCCAAGACTTTTGCTGCGACCCGTGCTGTAAGCTACTGTCGCGAAGAAGCGCAGACCCAGATGCGTGCGGATTTGTTCAAGCGCTATGGTGTGGAGATTGACCGCGCGGCCATTCGTGAGTTGGTAGCCAAGGCCAACAGCGCTGGCGCTGCGGCAGACAAGGCAGATGGCAAGGCCGACCCGAAGCCGCAGCAATAATCCCCAGGCTGCGTTGGGCAGGTCCCTGAAGGCGGATTTGTTAGACTTACGGGTTCGCCTTCTCTAGGACTTGCTGTTGCATCGCATGGCTGATATTCGAGCGTCTGTATTAATACCAGTCAAAAATGGTGGGCCCTTGTTGGGCGATGTGCTGGAGGCGGTGCTGGCCCAGCAGGCGCCTTGGCCCTTCGAGGTGATTGTGGTGGACTCCGGTTCATCGGATGGCTCTGTAGAGCTGGCTCGCCGACATGGTGTGCGCGTCGAGACCATTCCCGCTGCGGAGTTTGGCCACGGACGCACGCGCAATTTGCTGGCGTCGATGGCATCGGGGCAATTCCTGGTGTTCATCACGCAGGATGCCCGGCCTGCCAGCCCGCAATGGCTGGCCAACATGGTGCAGGGCTGTGATTCCGATCCTGCGGTAGCAGGGGCCTTTGGGCCGCACAGGGCCCACCCCCATGCCCGGCATGTCACGCATTGCGAGTTGAACCAGCACTTTGCAGGTTTTGGCGACAAGCTGTCGGTCGTGCGCTTGGAAGACCGGGCCCGGTTTGCTGCCGATCCTGGCTATCGTCAGTGGCTGCACTTCTTTTCCAGCAACAACTCGTGTATCCGTCGTTCGGTATGGGAGCAATTGCCTTTGCCCGAAGTGGCCTTTGCAGAGGATCAGACCTGGGCCTTGCGCGCCATCGAAGCGGGCCATGCCAAAGCCTTTGTTCCCGATGCGGTGGTGTATCACTCGCACGACTTCGGTGTGTGGGAAACGCTGCAGCGCAATTTTGATGAAGCGCGCTCGTTCAACCTCTATTTTGGTTACCGTATCCAGGACCATCTGCTCCAGGCGCTGCGGTCGGCCGCGCACCTGGCCAAGCGGGATCTGGCGTGGTTGCGCAGTGGCGGCCTGCGTGGCTGGCGTCTGTTCAAGAACGCCGGGTATATGGCCTGCATCGAGTTGGCGCGCGTTTTGGGGCAGTACCTGGGCACGCGCCACGACCGCTTGCCCGCTTGGCTATTGCGTTCGGTTTCGCGCGATGAGCAATTGCAGCGTGCAGGGGCGGCCTGACCATGGCATTGAACCTTAAGAAGAAAATCTGGCGTGTCAAAGAGATGGTCCGCAAAGAAGGGGTGTTCCCCGCCCTGCGTGCTGTGGTGCGCCGCCTGCGCCAGGGGCCTGGCCGGTATGTCGATGTTTTTCGGCATTACGACTTTGCCCTGCCCTATGTGTTGCAGGCCACGCCGGGCAAGGCCGGGGTTGGAACGCTGCTGTGGTTTATTCCCGATTTCAACCTGGGCTCGGGGGGGCATCTCAACATCTTCCGCACCATCTGGCACCTGGAGCAGATGGGCTATACGTCCACCATCGTGATCGGAAAGCCCGTCATGCACCAGAATGCAGACGAGGCGCGCGACGAAATACGCGAACACTTTTTTCCATTGCAGGCCCGGGTGTTGCTGGGACTGGACCAACTGCCCCCTTGTGAGTTTGCTGTGGCCACGGGCTGGGACACGGCCTATGCGGTCCGGGCATTCACGGGTGCCCAGCACAAACTGTATTTTGTGCAGGACTACGAGCCCCACTTTTACCCGGTGGGATCGGAGTCGGTGCTGGCCGAGAACACTTACCATTTCGGGTTCTTCGGCATCACGGCCGGTGGCTGGCTGGCGCACAAGCTGGCGCAGGAATACGGCATGACCACCCATCCGGTGGGTTTTGGCGTGGAACTCGAACGCTACCGCCGCCTGCCTCGGCGCGAGCCGGAAATTCGCCGAGTGTTCTTCTATGCGCGCCCTCCCACGCCCCGGCGTGCATTTGAACTGGGCCTGCTGGTGCTGAATGGCGTGTGGGAGCGTTTGCCCGATGTGCAGTTTGTGCTGGCGGGCTGGGACACGGCGGGCTACCACATCCCGTTTCCGCACCTGAATTGCGGCACTTTGGCGCTGGATGATCTGCCAGACCTGTACAGCCAGTGCGATGCCGCGCTGGTGCTGTCGCTCACCAATGCATCGCTGCTTCCTCTTGAGCTGATGTCCAGCGGCTGTGCCGTAGTGTCCAACCGGGGGGCCAACGTGGAGTGGCTGCTCAACGACGATGTGGTGATGCTGGCGGAGTCGTCGCCCGAAAAACTGGCGGATGCCGTGTGTGCTTTGCTGCAAGACGATGCACGGCGTCACGCCATGAGCCAGCGTGCCGAGGTGTTTGCCCGGAGCCAGACCTGGGATGCTGTGGCCCGTGATTTCGAGTTGGGGCTGCAACGCGCCCGGGCGCAGAAACCGCGAGGCCAATCCTGATGCGGTGCGCCATTTTGGGTGGAGCTGGTTTTTTGGGGCGCCACATTGGCCGCTCCATGGCGGCCGGGGGTATGTCGGTGTGGTCGGTGGACCGGACTCTGGCGCAACCGGGCAGCGCTCCTTGGCTGACGGGGCAAGTGCAGGCGGATTGCTTTGACCTGGCCTCCTGGTGGGATGCTGTAGGCGGCGCCGATGTGATCGTCCACCTGGCTTCGTCCACAGTGCCAGCCACGGCGAGTGAAGACCCGGTGCAGGATGCGCAGACTAATTTGGTGGGCACTTTGCGCCTGCTGCAGGCGCTGCGCCAGAAGAATGCCCGCCCCAGGCTGTTGTTTGCCTCGTCGGGCGGAGCCGTGTATGGGCGGCCGCAGTTTGTCCCGCTGAGCGAAACGCACCCGACCATGCCGATGGGGGCCTACGGGGCCACCAAGCTAGCGATTGAGCACCACTTGCGCATTGAAGAGACGCAGCATGGCCTGCCCTGCCGCATTCTGCGGCTGAGTAATCCGTATGGCGAGTGGCAGCAGCCCCATGGTGTGCAAGGGGTTGTAGCTGTGTTCGCGCACCGCGCCTTGCATGGGCAGCCACTGGATGTTTGGGGTGATGGTTCTGTGGTGCGCGATTTCGTCTATGCCTCGGATGTGGGGCGTGCGTTCGTGAGCGCCGCTCGCCACGAAGGGGCGACCCGAATTTTCAACATCGGCGGCGGCGCAGGGCACAGTGTCAATGACATCATCCAAACGCTAGAGCGCTTGCTGGGACGGGCTGTAGAGCGGCGAGTTTTCCCGGCGCGTCCGTTCGACCCGCCGGTGAACGTGCTGGACATTCAGCGTGCGCAGGAGGAGCTTCAGTGGGCGCCCACCATGGCTTTTGAAGAGGGTGTGGCCATGTCGCTCCAATGGCTGCGGGCGGTGCCATGACGCGTCCCGAATCTCTTTCAACCGCGGTCTCGTCGGCTGCTCCCCGGAATGCGCGCCAGTTGTGGGTCTTGTGGCGCTACTGGATGGTGCGCGAGTTCAAGACCCGCTACGCAGGGTCGGTGCTGGGCTTTGCCTGGGCGTTTGTTCAGCCGCTGGCTTCCCTGGCAATTTTTTATGTTTTGTTCGGCCTGGTGCTCGCCGTGCGGGTGCCGGGGCTGGATGTGAACAATGGCTACCTGCTGCACCTGCTTGCCGGCCTGGCTGTGTGGCTGCCTTTCACAGATGCCATTGGGCGAGGGGTGGGGTGCTTGGCCGCCTATGAGGATTTCCTGCGCAAGCAGCCTATGCCGGCGGAGATCCTGCCGGCTGTGTCTGTTGGCGGCAGCTTGCTGGTGTTGGGTATTGGCTACGGGTTGCTGCTGGTGCTGTCGGTGGGGCAGGGTGTGGGGCCCTACGCCTCGCTGGCCTGGTTGCCTGTACTGGTGCTGGCCCAGATTGCGCTGACCTATGGCCTCACGCTGTTGCTGAGCATGGCGCATTTTCTGTGGCGCGATGTGGGCTCCATGGTGGCTTTTGGCCTGCAGCTGTGGTTTTACGTGACGCCCATCGTGTACCCACTGTCCCAGGTGCCGGAGCAGTTCCACCGCTGGTTCCTGTTCAATCCGCTGGCCTGTCTGGTGCTGATGGTGCAAGGCGCGGTGTTGCACATGCCTGTGCCGCCGGGAACGCCTGTGGCCCTGGCTGTGTGGGTGGTGCTGCTCGGTGGTGGTGGGTGGTGGTTCTTCCGTTCTATGAAGTCCGCGTTGGGCGAGGCCCTTTAAGTCATGACCATCCGCTTTGAGGGCATCGAAAAGACCTATATGGTGTACGCCCGTCCCCAGGACCGCTTGTGGGAGTGGGTGACGCGCAGCCAGCGCCACCGGGTGCATGTGGCACTGACCGGTGTGGACTTTGAAGTCCAGGCGGGTGAGACGTTTGGCCTCATCGGCGAGAACGGCGCAGGCAAAAGCACTTTGCTGAAGATCGCTGCGGGCACCATCCGGCCGACGCGTGGGCAGGTAGCGCAGGAGGGGCGCGTGGCCGCGTTGCTAGAGCTGGGTGCGGGCTTCCACCCCGAAGAATCTGGCTACGACAACATCCGCTTCATGGCCGCCCTGCATGGCCTGGAGGGGAGCGCTATGGAGGATTTCATTGCGCGGGCAACAGCGTTCTCGGAGTTGACCAGGGAGACGCTGGAGCGGCCCGTCAAGACCTATTCCTCCGGCATGTTCATGCGGCTGGCATTTGCCGCCGCAACTGCCATTGACCCGGATGTACTGATCGTGGATGAGGCGCTTTCCGTGGGGGATCTGCATTTCCAGAAGAAGAGCCTGAACCGCATCCTGGAACTGCGGGAACGCGGTGCGACAGTGCTGTTTTGCTCCCACAACCTCTACCAGGTGCGCAGCCTTTGCCAGCGGGCCGCGTGGATCCATGGCGGGAAGATACAGGCCATCGGGGCGACCGAAGATGTGGTAACGGCCTACGAATCGCACGAGCGGCGCCGGTATGCACATTTGCGCGTCGAGTCGAATGAGGCTGTGAAAGCGGACGATGCGGCCCCTGCGGCGGGCGTGTCTTCGGGGGTGCCTCTGGTGAAGATCGGTGGACTGACCATTGAAACCGGGGATGGGATCAATCCTGCACAGGTGGACTCCTTCCAGGACCTGTCGGTGGAGATCGTGATCGAGTCTTATGCGGCCGATGCGCCATTCCATGTACTGTTTGCGATTGTCCGGCCAGACAAGGACAACGTGTTTGGTACCAGCACACAGTTTCGTGCGGAAGGCAAGCCGCTGCAGGGCATTGGTACCCACCGCATCCGTGCGCGCTTTCCTCGGTTGTCCTTGCTGTCAGGGGAATACCTGTGGAGTGTGTATGTTCTGGACGATTCCGGCATTCAGGTGCTGGACATGGCTGAACTCATCCAGCCTTTTACCGTGCTGAACCAGAAACACCGGGAGTTTGGCGTGACCTGGCTGGAGCACGAGTGGGTGTTGGTGGAATGACGCGTGCCTGGTCTTTGGACCTGCTCTTCCCCTCCATGGCCCGTGTGCCCACGACCCTGCCCTGGCGGCTGGCTGGACGCATAGGCCGTGAATCTGCCGCTGAGCGTGAGCCATTGCTGCGCTGGCTGGAAGGTCTGTTTGCCCGGGTGTTTCCGGGGGCCACGGGGGCAGAGCACGCGCAATGGGCAAGGGCCCATTTGGCGATGCTGGCGCAGGAGATGGTGGATGCCATGGCGTTCCAGCGGCTGGGCTGCAGAGGCGGGCCCGCCGTTGACCTGCAAGGGGCCGAGCATGCGAAGAGCCTCGTTCGACAGGGCAAGGGGTTCATTCTGGTGCTCAACCACTATGACCGGCTCCTGACTGCCCCGGTGGCGCTCGCGAGAGCGGGAGTCGCCACCAACGTGCTGACGATGCCGGTGCTCGACAACCCCGAGCTCCAGGTGGCACAGCGCAACTTCCTGCTGCGCAAAATCCAGGGCTACACCGCTGTGACGGGGGGGACCTGGCACACCACCAGTGATGGACTGCGCCCGGTGCACGAGAGCCTGAGGGCGGGCCAGGGCTGGGTGATTCTGGCTGATGCATGGCGGCCCGAGTTTGGTCGTCTGCGGGACCACCCGTTCCTGGGGGGACGTTTGAGTCTGCCCACCGGCATCGAGCGCCTTGCCCAGTCCACTGGGGTCCCGTTGCTGCACGCGGTGACCTGTTCGCGAACCCCGGACAATCTGCAAGTGCGTGTCGAGCCTTTGCCGGAGAGCCCCAGGCAGGCCATTGACACAGTAGTCCAGCGTCTTGACCAAGATGTGCGGAGCCGGCCCTGGGCCTGGTGGCAATGGGGATTGTGGGATCAGATGTGGCAGCAACAGGCGCCAGAATTACAAGCAGAACCAAAGCCGGGGGACACGCATGACCAAGATTGAGCGCTACGACTACGCTTTTGAGCCGGATGGGGAGGAGTGGGCCGCTCGGTTGCTGCGCCGTGTCCCGCAGGGGGGAGGCTCCGTGCTGGAGTTAGGCCCAGGGCCTGGAGCGATGACCCGTGTACTGCTTGCGCGTGGCCATCGGGTAACGGTGGTGGAAAACGACCCGGAGGCCCTGGATGTGCTCAAGGCCCTGGGAGCCGAAGTCATCTCCGGCAATCTGGACGGTACCGATTGGTTGGACGCGATCGCTGGCCGCCGCTTCGATGCTGTGCTGGCCTGTGATGTGCTGGAGCACCTCAGAAAGCCCGAGGAGGTGCTGTCCCGCCTGAGTGAGTTTGTCGCTCCCATGGGGCGTCTGGTGATTTCCGTGCCCAACATCGCCTATGCCGGCGTGGTGGCCGCAATGCGCAATGGCATCTTCGACTACTCAGACAAGGGGCAATTGGACCGTACCCATGTCCGGTTCTTCACCCGGCGCAGCATTGAAAAGGTTCTGCTGGACTGCGGGTGGTCGCCCAGGGCCTGGGAGGCCAACCGGGTACCAGTCGAGTGCAGCGAATTTGCCTGGTACTGGAGTGCGTTGTCTGGCGAGCAGCGCCAGGCATTGTTGGCGGGCTGGCAGGATTTCGATGTCTACCAGTGGATGGCGGTGGTGACCCCCTCGGTAGACGCCTCCGCCTGGGAGTTGATCGATGCCCGTAACGCGGCGGACAAGCTGCGTGAGGACCTGCAAGCCCTGACTGTGGTGCATCAGCGTGAGCGCGCGTCACTGCTGGAGCACCAGAAGGCCTTTTCGGAAGCCAAGGACATCATCGGCAAGCTCCAGTTCGAGGCAAAGCAAATGCGTGCGGAGATGGATATCGTGCGGGCTGAAAAGACAGCGGTGGAGGCAGAACTGGCCGCCAGGCTGGCTGCGCAGCCCTCTCCAGCAGGTGTTTGGTCCCGGCGCTGGCGACGACTTATGGGCCGCACCTCATAGGTGACCATGGCGAGGGCAATATGCTGTTAGGAGTCCCCGATTTCACGCTGTCGCACGCAGGGGTGGATGCCCTGGGTGCTGACTGCCGGATTGATCCCACCGTGTCCGTGATGCGCTTTGGCCAGCGTGCCGGGGTGCTGTGCCTGGCTGACGGGGTCAGCCTGTATGCGCATACGCGCCTGGTGCTGGGGGATGTGGTCGCGGACCCCTGTGTAGGAATCCGCATTGGTGCGCGCACCATCGTGAACGTAGGGGGCTACCTATCCGGTGAGGGCGGACTGGAGATTGGTGAAGATGTGCTGATCGGGCCCCACGCCAAGCTTCTGTCTGCGGGCCATGCCATCGACGAAGGGGATGTGATCATCGCCCGTAATCGCATTACCCGGGCCAAGATCACGATCGAAGATGGTGCTTGGATAGGGGCGGGCGCCATTGTTCTGGAGGGTGTGACCATTGGCCGTGGTGCCGTGGTGGCTGCCGGGGCGCTGGTCCGGCAGGATGTACCCGCAGGGATGGTAGCGGCGGGCATGCCGGCGAGGCTGATCCGTGCGCGGCGTGGCGAGGCCTGGCCGCAGCCCGCGCTGCCCGTTACAGGGCTTCGGCGCGTTTGGTCCATTGTCAAGGGCATCTGGCGCTGAGCAGAGTGAATCGGATGCAGATGAGTACACGGAATGGAAGAAGGGGCGCATGCGGCATGCCGCGAGGGATGCTAGGTTTTGCGCGCGGAGCGATGCTGCTCGTCTCGTTGTGGGTTGTTTTCTCATCCGTCGCCTGGGCCGACGCAGTCTGGGAGTTTGTGGACGGCGATGGCGTGGTGCACATGGGAAATGGTTCCCCGCCGCCTGTTTCGCGGGGGGTGACCTGGCTCAGTCGCATTCCATCAATCAGGACGGACAAGGGTGGCAAAGAACGCGAGCCATCAGCTCTGCAGTTTCCTGGTTTTGATGCAGCCAAACCGCACTTGGAGGCCGCGGCCCTGTCGCAGTCCCTGGATCCGGCGTTAGTGATTGCCGTGGCTGCGGCGGAGTCGGCCTTCAACGAGAAAGCAGTATCCCGCAAAGGCGCGCTGGGCCTGATGCAGGTGATGCCTGCCACCGCCGAGCGTTACGGCGTTTCTGCAGGCCGGGCATCGGACGGAGACCATGCTGCCATGGAGCCTAAGGTGAATGCGCAGATCGGAAGCCGCTACCTGGCGGACTTGCTGCGCATGTTCGATGGCGACAAGGAGCTGGCTTTGGCTGCCTACAACGCGGGCGAAGGTGCCGTGCTCAAGTACGGACGGCAGATACCCCCCTATCCGGAAACACAGCAGTATGTTGCCAAGGTCATGCGCATCTACCGTGCTTTGGTCCGGTAAGGCGCAGTTGCTGTGCGGACGAGACGCTGCATGATCCGCTCGAGGACCATCATGGGGTGCAGGCGCCCAATTGGACCTGAACTATTCCCATCGCCAAAATCCGTACTATTTCACGTAACAGGAGTCAATCGGTGGCCGTGCGTAGCTTTGGCTAGCGGTTTCTTGCAGGCATTTGCGCCGAGTCCGGGTACGATCGGCCGCTCATGATCTGGTTATCTGTGGTGGCATTCATCGTCGCAGCGTTGGCTGCAGGGTATATCGTGCGATGGATGCGCAGCCATGCTTCCGTGTACGGCAACGGCATGCCGCAGCGCTTTCATTTTGGCGATGTTCCCCGATTGGGAGGAGCCGCGTTGCTTTTGGGCATTGGCTGCAGCTGGAGTCTTGGTGTCCTGCAGTCCTTGCAGTGGGGCGATCCCGGCTCGCTGAGGTTGGGTGCCTGGGTGTGGGGATGGCTGGTGGTGTTGCTGCCTGCTGCCCTGGGCGGCATTGCCGAAGACATGACCCAGCGCCTTTCAGTCCGGTATCGGCTGATATTGACGGGGGCGTCAGGCGTCCTGGCCGTGGTTGTGTTGAACCTGACCCTGCCCCGCATGGGCTGGCCCTGGCTTGATGCCGTACTGGCAGCGGCCCCCTGGCTGGGGATTGCCGTTGTTGTGCTGGCTGTTGCCGGCCTGCCGCATGCCTTCAACATCATCGACGGCTATAACGGTCTGGCAGGCATGGTGGCACTGATTGTCTGTCTGGCGTTGGCCCATGTGGCTTTGCAGGTGGGCGACCGGGCGCTGGCGGCGCTGCTGGTATCCACGGCGGCAGCCACCGGGGGCTTTCTGGTCTGGAACTATCCGCGTGGCATGCTGTTTGCCGGGGATGGCGGGGCCTATGTGTGGGGCGTGGTGATTGCCATGGCCAGCATTTCCCTGGTGCAGCGCAATGCGGATGTCTCGCCGTGGTTTCCCATGCTGCTGCTGATCTACCCGGTGTGGGAAACGATTTTTTCCATCTACCGCAAGGCGGTGCGTGGGGTTTCGCCCGGGGTGGCCGATGCCTTGCATTTTCACCAGCTCATCTACCGCCGCATTGTGCGCGGGGTGTTTCACGACGATGAGTCGCGCCGCATGCTGATGCGCAACAACCGCACTTCCCCGTATCTGTGGGGCTTTACCCTGCTGACGGTGGTGCCCGCTGTACTGTTTTGGAACAACACACTCTTGCTCATGGCGTTTTGTGGGCTGTTTGTGATCAGCTACGTGATGGCTTACCTGGCGATTGTGCGGTTCAAGGTGCCGCACTGGCTGCGCCACTGAACGGCGCCGGGCGCGCAGGGCCCCGCGTGGGCCTCCTTGGAGATACCGGCCTGTCCCCAACGAGCTGTACCCGCACGCTGGCTACGAGCCGCCTGGCCATGTTTTCGGTGGCGCACTTCAACCTTCCGACAGCTGTACGCCCCGCGAATGCGGCACAATTTGCGCCTCACCCTGTTTGTTTTCTTCTTCCGGATGGCACGCCCCCATGACCGACCTTCTTTCGATTGCCCCGCGCGACAAGGCTGAAATTCTGGCCCAGGCGCTGCCGTATATCCGCAAGTTCCATGGCAAGACCATGGTGATCAAGTACGGCGGTAACGCCATGACGGACCCGGCTCTGCAGGCCGACTTTGCCGAAGACGTGGTACTGCTCAAGCTGGTGGGTATGAACCCGGTGGTGGTGCACGGCGGCGGCCCACAGATCGAGACGGCCCTGAATCGCCTGGGCAAGAAAGGCGAATTCATCCAGGGCATGCGTGTGACGGATGCTGAGACCATGGAAGTGGTGGAATGGGTGCTGGCTGGCGAGGTGCAGCAGGACATCGTGGGCCTGATCAACCAGGCCGGTGGCAAGGCCGTGGGCCTCACGGGCCGCGACGGCGGCATGATCCGCGCGCAGAAGCTCAAGATGGTGGACAACAAGAACCCGGCCATCGAGCACGACGTGGGCCAGGTGGGCGATATCGTTTCCATCGACCCCAGCGTAGTCAAGGCACTGCAGGACGATGCCTTTATCCCTGTGATCAGCCCCATTGGCTTTGGCGAAAACAACGAGAGCTACAACATCAATGCCGATGTGGTGGCCAGCAAACTGGCTGAGGTGCTCAAGGCTGAAAAGCTGGTGCTGCTGACCAACACCCCGGGAGTGCTGGACAAGGCGGGCAACCTGCTGACCGACCTGACCGCCCGCCGCATTGACGAGTTGTTCGCCGATGGCACGATCTCCGGCGGCATGCTGCCCAAGATCGCCGGCGCGCTCGACGCCGCCAAGGCGGGCGTCAACGCGGTGCACATCATCGATGGCCGGGTGCCACATGCCATGCTGCTGGAGATCCTGACCGAGCAGGCCTACGGCACGATGATCCGGTCGCACTGATTTCCGATATTCCTACGGCCCGCCATGCGTTTGCTCCTGGTCGAAGACGATGTGATGGTGGCCAGCGGTATCAAGCTGGGGCTGACCGACGCGGGCTATGCCGTGGATTGGGTGGGCAGCGGTGAGCGCGCCGAGGAGGTGCTGCGCACCGAGTCGTTCGATGCGGCGATCATCGACATCGGCTTGCCGGCCATGGATGGGCTGGAGCTGACGCGCCGTTTGCGGCGCCCGGACATGGCCAGCCCGGCCATGCCGGTGCTGATCCTCACAGCACGTGACGCGTTGCATGACCGCGTTCAGGGGCTGGACCTGGGGGCGGACGACTACATGGTCAAGCCCTTTGAGCTGCCCGAGCTGTTGGCGCGCCTGCGGGCCTTGCTGCGCCGCTCCCAGGCGGCCACCACGGCGGTGCTGAGCTTTGGCCCGCTGGAGCTGGACACGGCTGGCCGCCGCGCCAGCATCCGAAGCGATGCGGGCGAGCAGGTGATCGAGCTGGGGCCGCGCGAGTGGACGGTGCTCGAATACCTGCTCATCAATGCCCCCAAGCCCGCCAGCAAAGACAAGCTCTTGCAGGCGCTGACCGGCTGGGACAAGGAGATCACGCCCAACGCGGTCGAGGTCTATGTCTCCCGCCTGCGCGGCAAGCTGGAGCCCCATGGAGTGGCGCTGCGGTCGATCCGTGGGTTTGGCTACCGGCTGGAACTCCAGAATCCCTGACGGGGCGACTGCCCCGGTTTCTTTCCTTTTCTTGACCGCCCGCCATGCTGCTTCGGAACTCCTCCACCAAGCGGCCCGGTTTGCGTGCCATGACGTCCGACCTGCGGACCCGGCTGCTGCTGATGCTGGTGCTGCCACTGTGTGTGCTGGCGCTGGTGGGGGTGTGGCTGGACTACCGTTCGGCCGATGAAGCGGCCGTCCAGCATGACCAGCGCCTGGTGCGCCTGTTGCCCGCGCTGGCCGACTCGGTGCTCGCGCCGCCTATCCGCGACAACGCCTCTCCCTTGTTGCTGCTGGCGCCACCCATTGAAGATTTCCTGCGCCAGAACGCTGGGTTCTCTGCCTACAGCGTGCGCGACACGTCGGGGCGGCTGTTGCTGGGGGACGACTGGGTGCATGGGGCGGTGCCCTCCACGCTGGCCCCCGAGTTCCACAGCGTGGAGTTTGGCGGCGTGACCTACCGGGTGGCTGTGCAGCGCGGCCGCACGGGTGCGGGCGAGCTGGTGGTGGCGCTGGCCGACGGTTCCGACCCGCGCCAGAAATGGGCCCAGCAATTGCTGCTGCGGGTGCTGCTGCCCAACCTGGTGTTGCTGTTGGCGGCAGGTTTTGCTATCCACTGGGCGGTGCGGCAGGCGTTCAAACCCCTGGTGGGCCTGGCCGAGGCGGTGGAGCGCCGCTCGCCGCGCGACCTGAGCCCCATCGATGAAGCCGCCTCGCCCGACGAGGTGCGCCCGCTGGTGCATTCGCTCAACCGCCTGTTCGCTCTGGTCAATGCGCAGGCCGAGGGGCAGCGCCGTTTTGTGGCCGATGCGGCCCACCAGCTGCGTACGCCGCTGGCGGGGCTGCAGGCGCAGGTCGAAGCCTGGGCCATGATGGCCAAAGCGGCGGCTCCCCCCCAGGTTTCGTTCCCGGACTTTGATCGAAAAATGCCGTTTGCGCGCGAGGATCGTACGCAGGGTGCTATTGTTTTAGGAGTTGATCAGATCGAGAAGCTGCGCAACGCCACGCGCCGCACCTCGCAGCTGGCGCACCAGCTGCTGGCGTTGTCCCGCGCCGATGCGCGCAGCCTGGATGCCCAGCCGCCGCAGCGGGTGGATCTGAAGGACCTGTGCGAGTCCCTGCTGGAGAATTTTCTGGACGCCGCCACTGGCAAGGGGTTGGACCTGGGGCTGGATGTGCAGTTGGTGCATGTGACCGGCCATGGCTGGCTTCTGCGCGAGCTGCTGTCCAATCTGGTGGACAACGCTATCAAGTACACGCCGCCCGGCGGGGTTGTCACCATCCGCTGTGGACTGCGCCAGGGCCGCAGCGGCCCCCCGCGTGCCTATGTCGAGGTCGAAGACGATGGTCCCGGCGTGCCCGAGGCCGAGCGCACCCGGGTGCTGCAGCGGTTCTATCGCGTGCCGGGGGCTGGTGGTGAAGGCACGGGCCTGGGCCTGGCCATTGCCGACGAGATCGCCCGCGTGCACCGTGCGTCGCTCACGCTGGGCGCGGGTCCGCAGGGGCGTGGGCTGCTGGTGACGGTGGTGTTCCCTTTGTAGCCGGTGCTGGCAAGGCGCAGCGAACGGGTCCCAAAGGGCTGTGCGAGAATCATTTCCATACACGATTGACTTGTGCAAACAGGTGCGGCGACAGCGCACCCCCGGCGCTGGTGGCCTGCCTGCACCGCCGGTGACCGCACCAGCCGCGACGATTCTTCCTGCCTTGCCGCACCCTTGCGCATGCCCTGCTGGCATGGGAGGGGGCAAGGCCTTACCGGAGCCCCTGTCCCGCATGTCCGAACTCTCGCCCCAGCCCGAGCCTGTATCTACCGATGACTCCGGAGATGCCCCCGCCGCGCGCAAGCGACCCAAGCCGGGCGAGCGCCGCGTGCAGATTCTGCAAGCCCTGGCTGCGATGCTGGAGCAGCCGGGCGCCGAGCGCATCACCACCGCCGCGCTGGCTGCGCGCCTGTCGGTGAGCGAGGCCGCGCTGTATCGGCACTTTGCGAGCAAGGCGCAGATGTTCGAGGGGCTGATCGACTTCATCGAGCAGACCGTGTTCACCCTCGTGGCGCAGATCACGGGTCGCGACGTGCCCGACCCCGATCAGGCGCCGGAGGTCGGTGCGCGCCAGGCGGCGCGCATCGTGGCGTTGCTGTTGCAGTTTGGCGAACGCAACCCCGGCATGGTGCGGGTGATGGTGGGCGATGCCCTGGTGTTCGAGCATGAGCGCCTGCAGCAGCGCATGAACCAGTTCTTTGACCGCATCGAATCCACGCTGCGCCAGTGCCTGCGCCCTGCTACGGCGGCGTCGGCCACGCCCACGGTGGATGCGCAGGTGGCGGCCAGCGTGCTCACGGCCTTTGCGCTGGGGCGGCTGCAGCGCTATGCTCGCTCGGGCTTCAAGCGCCTGCCGTCCGAACACCTGGATGCCAGCCTGGCACTGATCCTGTAAAGGGTTTTTGCTATGGCCCGCGTCTGCGGGCTGAGGGCGGGCGTGGCAGAGGGCGAGGGGCTCTGCCGCGCGGTGGTGCCGCCACAACGCGCGTTTGGGTGACCCTCCCTATTTTTTCCAGGGGTTTTGGCCGTGCCCTGAAATTGCTGCAGAATAGAACGAACGTTCGTTTTTATTTGCCAGCATGCCCGTAACTTCTGAATCCAGCCCGGTCAGCCGCAGCCCGCGCACCCGCAGCAGCACGGGCCGCGCCTTGCAAAAGGGCCAGCAAACCAAGGCGGCCATCGTCGAGGCGGCGCTGGGCCTGGCCACGCACATCGGGCTGGAGGGCCTGTCCATCGGGGCGCTGGCCGATGTCACGGGCATGAGCAAGTCGGGCGTGTTCGCCCATTTTGGCTCGCGCGAAGAGCTGCAGATCTCCGTCATCCGCGAATACCACACCCGCTTCGAGCAGGAAGTGTTCTACCCCGCCATGTCCGCGCCGCGCGGCGTGGCGCGTTTGTCGGCGCTGTTCGACAACTGGATGAAGCGCACCTCCATCGAAATCGACTCGGGCTGCATCTACATCAGCGGCGCCGTCGAATTTGATGACCGCACCGGCCCCGTGCGCGATGCGCTGGCCAGCTCGGTGCTGACCTGGCACGCTGCCATGCGCCGTGCCATCGAGCAGTGCAAGGTGTTGGAAGAGCTGCGCGCAGACACCAATGCCGAGCAGATGCTGTTCGAGATCCACGGCCTCATCCTCGCGCTGCATTACGAAGCGCGCTTCCTGCAGACCCCGGGCTCCATGGGCCGGGCCGTGCAAGGCTTTCACAACATCCTGGCGCGCTACAGCGCCGCAATGCCGGGCGCAGCCGCCACGACAGCGCCCGCTGCCGCAGCCAAGCGCCGCAAAGTTTTCAACCAAACCACCACCTCCAAGGAGTAAACCCCATGCCTATGTACACGCCGCCCCTGCGCGACATGCAATTCGTCATGCACGAAGTGCTCAAGGTCAGCGATGAATTCAAGGCCATGCCGCCCCACGCCGAGGTGGATGTGGACACCATCAACGCCGTGCTCGAAGAAGCCGGCAAGTTCACCGCCGAAGTGACCTTCCCGCTGAACATCAGCGGCGACACTGAAGGCTGCGTGCTCAACAAGGCCACCCACGAAGTGAAGACCCCCACGGGCTTCAAGGACGCCTACGCCAAGTACGTCGAAGGCGGCTGGGCGGCACTGTCGTGCGACCCCGCCTACGGCGGCCAGGGCCTGCCCTTCGTGCTGAACCAGTGCCTGTATGAAATGATGAACTCGGCCAACCAGGCCTGGACCATGTATCCCGGCCTGTCGCACGGCGCGTATGAAGCCCTGCACGCCCACGGCACCGACGAGCAAAAGAAGGTCTACCTGCCCAAGCTGACCAGCGGCGAGTGGACCGGCACCATGTGCCTGACCGAACCCCATTGCGGCACCGACCTGGGCCTCCTGCGCACCAAGGCCGAACCGCAGGCCGACGGCACCTACAAGATCACCGGCAACAAGATTTTCATCAGCGCTGGCGAGCACGACATGACCGCCAACATCGTGCACCTGGTGCTGGCCCGCCTGCCCGATGCGCCCAAGGGCAGCAAGGGCATCAGCCTGTTCGTCGTGCCCAAGTTCAACATCAAGGCCGACGGCTCGCTGGGCGAGCGCAACCCCATCTACTGCACGGGCCTGGAGCACAAGATGGGCATCCACGGCAACGCCACGGCACAGATCGCCATCGACGGCGCCATTGGCACCATGGTGGGCCAGCCCAACAAGGGCCTGGCTGCCATGTTTGTCATGATGAACGCCGCCCGCCTGGGCGTGGGCAACCAGTCGCTGGGCCTGACCGAAGTGGCGTACCAAAATGCGCTGGCTTACGCCAAGGACCGCATCCAGATGCGCAGCCTGTCGGGCGTGAAGGCCAAGGACAAGGACGCCGACCCCATCATCGTGCACCCCGACGTGCGCAAGATGCTGCTCACCGCCAAGGCCTACGCCGAAGGCGGCCGCGCGCTGCAGATCTTCTGCACGCTGCTGCTGGACAAGGTGCACAGCCACCCCGACGAAAAGGTGCGTGCCGAATCCGAAGAGATGGTGGCGCTGCTCACCCCCATCGTGAAGGCCTTCATCACCGACAACGGCCACATCTCCACCAACGCTTGCATGCAGGTCTTCGGCGGCCACGGCTTCATCAAGGAGTGGGGCATGGAGCAGTACGTGCGCGACAACCGCATCAACATGATCTACGAAGGCACCAACACCATCCAGTCGCTGGACCTGCTGGGCCGCAAGATCCTGGGCAACAACGGCGCCACGCTGAAAAAGCTGGGCAAGCTGATCGGCAAACTGGTGGAAGAAGAAGGCGTGAACGAGAAGATGGCCGAATTCATCAACCCCATCGCGATGCTGGGCGACCAGATGACCAAGTTCACCACCGAGATCGGCTTCAAGGGCATGCAGAACCCCGACGAAGTGGGCGCCGCTGCCGTGGACTACCTGCGCGTGGCTGGCCACCTGGTGTTCGGCTACCTGTTTGCCCGCATGGCCCAGGTCGCGCTGCGCGAGATCGCCGCCGGCAACACCGACCCGTTCTATGGCGCCAAGCTGCAGACCGCGCGCTTCTACTTCGCCAAGCTGTTCCCCGAAACGGTCACGCTGATGCGCACGGCCCGTGCGGGCAGCAAGGTGCTGATGGACACGGATCTGGCCCTGGCCTGACCGGTGGATCTGCGGATTTCAAGTTTTTTTTGGCACGGAGCGCCTATGTATAAAGCGGTAGCAGCTATTGTTTTTGTAGCGTTTGCGGCGCCCACATGGGCACAGGCGACGCCCGAAGGCCTGTGGCGCAACATCGACGACAAGACCGGCGAGGCCAAGGCCGAAATCCGCATCCGCGACATTGGCGGCGGCGTGCTGAATGGAGCGCTGGAAAAGCGCCTGTCCAAGGACGCCAAGCCCGATGAGGTCTGCGACGAATGCTCGGACGACCGCAAGGGCAAGCCCATTCTCGGGCTGGAGATCATCCGTGGCGCCAAAAAGGCCGACGGCAAAGAAGTGTGGGAAGGCGGCAAGATTCTCGACCCCGAGAACGGCCGCAACTACACCCTGCGCATGACTCCCATCGAGGGCGGCAAGAAGCTCGAAGTGCGCGGTTCGATCGGCCCGTTTGGCCGCACGCAAACCTGGATCCGCGTCCAGTAAACCCCATTCCCGTGGCCGCGCGCACCCCAGCGGTGTCGCGCAGCGCCCCAACCAGGAACCCAACCCATGTCCCGATTCCAAGTGAAAAAAGTCGCCGTGCTCGGCGCAGGCGTGATGGGCGCGCAGATTGCCGCCCACCTCGTCAACGTGAAGGTGCCCGTGATGCTGTTCGACCTGCCTGCCAAGGAAGGCCCGAAGAACGGCATCGTCACCAAGGCCGTCGAAGGCCTCAAGAAGCTCAAGCCCTCGCCCCTGGGCGTGGCCGACGACGCGGCGCTGATCCAGCAGGCCAACTACGAAGAGCACATGCACCTGCTCAAGGAATGCGACCTCGTGATCGAGGCCATTGCCGAGCGCATGGACTGGAAGCTCGACCTGTACACCAAGATCGCGCCCCACGTGGCCAAGCACGCCATCCTGGCGTCCAACACCTCGGGCCTGTCGATCACCAAATTGAGCGAAGTGCTGCCCGAGAGCATCAAGCCCCGTTTCTGCGGCATCCACTTCTTCAACCCCCCGCGTTACATGACGCTGGTGGAGCTAATCAACACCCCCACCACCCAGCCTGAAGTGCTCGACCAGCTCGAAGCCTTTGTGACCAGCGGCCTGGGCAAGGGTGTGGTGCGTGCGCACGACACGCCCAACTTCGTGGCCAACCGCGTCGGCATCGCCGGCATGCTGGCCACCATGAAGGAAGTCGAGAACTTCGGCCTGACCTACGACGTGGTGGACGACCTCACGGGCAAGAAGCTGGGCCGCGCATCGAGCGGCACCTTCCGTACCGCTGACGTGGTGGGCCTGGATACCATGGCCCACGTCATCAAGACGCTGCAGGACAACCTGAGCATCGAGACCGACCCCTTCTACGAAAGCTTTGGCACGCCCGCCGTGCTGAAGAAGCTGCTGGAACTGGGCAACCTGGGCCAGAAGACCAAGGCCGGTTTCTTCAAGAAGGTCGGCCGCGACGTGATGCGCTTCGAGCTCGAAAGCGAAGAGTACGTGCCTGCTGGCCAGAAGGCCGACGAGGTGTACGGCCGCATGCTGAAGAAGCCCGCCGCCGAACGCCTGCGCCTGCTGCGCAACGCCGAAGGCGCGCCCGGCCAGTTCCTGTGGGCCATTCTGCGCAACAGCTTCCACTACGCCGCCGTGCACCTGGCAACCATCGCCGACAACGCCCGCGACGTGGACCAGGCCATGCGCTGGGGCTTTGGCATGAAGCAAGGCCCCTTCGAGCTGTGGCAAGAAGCAGGCTGGCTCGAAGTCGCCAAGATGATTCAGGAGGACATCGACGCCGGCAAAGCGCTGTGCAAGGCACCGCTGCCCGAGTGGGTCTTCAAGGGCCCCGTGGCCGAAGCCGGTGGCGTGCACACCGCGCAAGGCTCGTGGAGCGCGTCGCAGGGCAAGTTTGTACCCCGCCGCGAGCTGCCCGTGTATGAGCGCCAGATCTTCCCCGAGGCGCTGTTGGGCGAGACCAGCCTGCCCGACTGGCGCACCGCTGGCACCACCATTGCCGAATCGAAAGCCCTGCGCACCTGGACGCTGGACGGCCAAGTGCTCATCGCCAGCATCAAGAACAAGATGCACGCCATCAGCCCCGAAGTGATGGAAGCGCTGATGGAAGCACTGGAACTGGCCGAGGCCGAGTACCAGGGCATGGTGATCTGGTCTGGCGACGCGCCTTTCAGCGTAGGTGCGGATCTGGAAGCCACGATGCCTGCCTTCATGGTCGGCGGCGCCGATGCGGTGGAAAGCATCGAGCAAGAGCTGCAGAACCTGATGCTGCGCATCCGCTACGCGCAGGTGCCCGTGGTCGCTGCTATCCACGGCATGGCGCTGGGCGGTGGCTGCGAGCTGGCCGTGTATTCGGCCAAGCGCGTGGCGCACATGGAAAGCTACATTGGCCTCGTGGAAGTCGGCGTGGGCCTGGTGCCCGGCGCGGGTGGCCTGACCTACATCGCCCGCCGCGCGGCCGAGAACATGGCCGCTTCGACGAGCAAGGACATCCTGCCCTTCCTGACCGAAGGCTTCACCGCTGCGGCCATGGCCAAGGTGGGCACCAGCGCCATTGAATCGCGCAAGCTGGGCTTCCTGCTGGAGTCCGACATCATCGTTCCGCACAAGGACGAGCTGCTGTTTGTCGCCATCAACGAAGCCAAGTCCATGGCCGCCAGCGGCTGGCGTGCGCCGCACAAGCGCCTGTTCCCCGTGGCGGGCCGCAGCGGCTTGGCCACCATCAAGGCCCAGCTGGTGAACATGCGTGACGGCGGCTTCATCAGCGCCTATGACTTCAAGATCGGCGCCATGATCGCCGAGGTGGTCTGTGGCGGCGATGTGGATGCGGGTGCGATGGTGAGCGAGGAATACCTGCTCACGCTGGAGCGCAAGGTGTTCTGCCACCTGATCGCCCAGCCCAAGACGCATGAGCGCATCCTGGGCATGTTGTCCACCGGCAAGCCAGTCCGCAACTGACCGCCATCACCATGACGAGCCAAGCCCCCAACAAACTCCAGCGCTCGCTGATGCGCCTGGACGAGGCACCCGCCTTCATGCGCGGCTTCGTGCAGAACATCATCCTGCGCCGGGCCGTGCCGTTCACCGGCACCGCCGGGGTGAAGTTCGTGTCGCTCACGCCCGAGCGTGTGGAAGTGCATCTCGCCAACGAGCACCGCGTGCACAACCACATCGGCGGCGTGCACGCCTCGGCCATGAACCTGCTGGCCGAAACGGCCACCGGCATGGTCGTGGGCATGAACGTGCGCGACGACTGCATCCCACTGGCCAAGGAGCTCTCCATGGCGTTCAAGAAGCGCGCCACGGGCGGCCTCAAGGCCGTGGCCACGCTCACTGCCGAGCAGCGCGCCGCCATGCTGGCCAGCGACAAGGGCGAGGTGCAGGTGAAAGTCACTGTGACCGACGAAGCCGGTGTGGAGCCGGTCGAATGTGTATTTACGTGGGCCTGGGTTCCTTCCAGCCGCCCCCCCAAGAATTGAAGGAGTTTCATCACCATGGCTCAAAAACAAGTCCAGGACGCCTACATCGTCGCCGCCACGCGCACGCCCATCGGGCGCTCGGGCCGCGGCTATTTCAAGAACACCCGCCCCGACGATCTGCTGGTCGCAGCCATCAAGAGCGCGATGACCCAGGTTCCCACGCTGGACCCCAAGGCGATTGAAGACGCCATCATTGGCTGCTCGTTCCCCGAGGGCGAGCAAGGCATGAACATGGCCCGCATCGCCGTGGGCCTGGCGTTCAACCACCCCGTGGGCGGCGTGACGGTGAACCGCTTTTGCGCATCGGGCATCACCGCGCTGCAGATGGCAGCCGACCGCATCCGCGTGGGCGAGGCCGATGTGCTGATCGCCGGTGGCGCCGAGTCCATGAGCCTGGTGCCCATGGGCGGCAACAAGCCCTCGTTCAATGCCGAAGTGTTTGCGCGTGACGAAGACGTGGGCATTGCCTACGGCATGGGACTCACGGCCGAGAAGGTGGCCCAGCAGTGGAAGGTAAGCCGCGAAGCGCAAGATGCGTTCGCCCTCGAATCCCACCTGCGTGCCATCAAGGCACAGAAGGCCGGCGAGTTCACCGACGAAATCACGCCCTTCGAGGTCGTGGAGCGTTCGCCCAACCTCGCCACCGGCGAAGTGGTGGAGAAGCGCCGCACTGTGAGCCTGGACGAAGGCCCCCGCCCCGACACGTCCCTCGAAGGCCTGGCCAAGCTCAAGCCCGTGTTTGCGGCACGTGGCAGCGTCACGGCGGGCAACAGCTCGCAGACCAGCGACGGCGCGGGTGCGCTCATCGTCGCCAGCGAAAAGGCGGTGAAGCAGTTTGGCCTGACGCCCCTGGCGCGTTTTGTCAGCTATGCCGCGCGTGGCGTGCCGCCCGAGATCATGGGCATCGGTCCCATCGAGGCGATTCCTGCGGCGCTGCGGTATGCGGGGCTCAAGAGCGACGACATCGGCTGGTACGAGCTGAACGAAGCGTTTGCGGCACAGTCGCTCGCCGTGATCAATACGCTGGGGCTGAACCCTGCGAACGTAAACCCGATGGGTGGCGCGATTGCGCTGGGGCATCCGCTGGGGGCGACCGGTGCGATCCGTGCGGCGACGGTGGTGCACGCGCTGCGTCGGCACAAGCTGAAGTACGGCATGGTCACGATGTGTGTAGGAACAGGCCAAGGCGCCGCCGGCATCATCGAGGCGTTGTAACTGGCTACTGCGCGGGCCATCTGCGTCGTTGGGCGGTGCTCGGAATCCTCACGTACAGGAAGTACGTTCCGGTTCCTGTGCTCCGTCCGCCTAGCAGCTGATCCCGCTCGCTACGCCCTGGAGGGTGGGGTGTGAAGGCAGGGGGCAATGCACTGCCTGTTTTTGTTTTCCATTCAAGCCGGCGCAGATCGGTTTCGAAACAAGGAGACAGACATGAACAAGCAAACCTTGCAGGTCAACGGGGCAGTGTCTTTGGCACTGCGTGTCTACGAACCCCAAGGCGCTCCGCGCGCCAGTGTTGTCATCGGCGGCGCGATGGGGGTGAAGCAGTCGTTTTACGAGGCGTTTGCGTTATGGATGGCGCAGCAGGGGTTTCGGGTCACCACGTTTGACTACCGAGGCCATGGTGACTCACTGCAGGGTGCCATGCGCGATGTTAAGGCGGATCTGTTCGACTGGGCGCAGGATTACGAGGCCGTGATCTCCGCCGCCAAGGCCGCGCTGCCATCGCAGCCGTTGTACCTGCTGGGGCACAGCCTGGGAGCACAGTTGCCGGGGCTGCTCCAGAAACCCGAGCAGGTGGCGGGCCTGCTCAGCGTGGCCGCAGGCAGTGGTTACTGGCGCGACAACGCGCCGCAGCTCAAACGCATCGTTCCATATTTCTGGTGGGTGCTGGTGCCCCTGGCCACGCGGCTGTGCGGGTACTTTCCGGGGCGTACGCTCAAGAAGGTGGGTGACCTGCCTGCGGGCGTGATCCTGCAGTGGCGGCGCTGGTGCCTGGACCCTGCGTACAGCGTGGGCGCCGAGGGGCCTGCGGTGGCGCGAAGCTATGGTGCGGTGCGGTTCCCGGTGCTGGCGCTGTCCATGTCCGACGACGAGCTGATGACCTTGCGCGGCACGCACAATCTCGTCAACCTGTACGCCAACACCGAACGCCGCGTGGAGAGCATCACGCCCGCCGATTTGCAGGTGCGGCGCATCGGGCACTTTGGTTTCTTTCGCGACCAGTTCCGCCAAAGCCTGTGGCCGCGCGCTGCGGCTGCGCTGGCTGCCCTGGGCGGTGGCATGCCGCACGGCGAAGTCTCCGGCACGACGGCCTGAGCGGCTGTTTCACGGCACACTCGCAGCATGACTTCCTCTTCATCCACTTCTGCGCCATCGTCCTCCACGACCCACCCTCTGGACGAGGCGGTGCAGCTGACGGCCTCGCCCTCTGGGACAGGCCAGTACGAAGGGCAGACCCACCCCGGCTACTGGAACATGGTGGGCCCGTTCGGTGGCATCACCGCCGCCATGCTGCTGCAGGCCATCCTGCAGCACCCCGACCGACTGGGCGATCCGCTGTCGCTCACCGTCAACTACGCAGGCGCTCTGACCGCCGGTGCGTTCACCGTGCAGGCCACGCCCGTGCGCACCAACCGATCCACCCAGCACTGGACGCTGTCGATCCTGCAGGCCGGCGCCGATGGTGCGCAGGTGGTCACCACCACGGCCACCGCCGTCACCGCCGTGCGGCGCGAGACCTGGAGCGTGGGCGATGTGCCCATGCCGCAGGTGCCGCCCCCCGCAGAACAAAAAGCCATCATCGCGCCGCTGGGTGCTGTGGAATGGCTCAACCGCTATGAGATGCGCCCCATTGCCGGATTCATCCCGCGCACGTGGGACGGCAGTGGCGACCACAGCCTGACGCAGCTGTGGATGCGTGACACGCCACCCCGGCCGCTCGACTTTGTGGCGCTGTCTGCATTGGCCGATGTGTTCTTCCCCCGCGTGTGGCTGCGCCGTGCGCGCCAGGTGCCTGCGGGCACGGTGTCCATCACCGTGTACTTCCATGCGAGTGCGGCCCAGCTGCAGGAGACGGGCATGGGCTACCTGCTGGGCCAGGCGCGCGGCCAGGAGTTCCGCAACGGTTTCTTCGACCAGACGGTGCAGCTGTGGAACGAAGCTGGCACCATGCTGGCCACCAGCCACCAGATCGTTTATTACAAAGAATAGGCAGCCGGTCCGGGGCCTGTGCTTGTTGCGCTGTCGCCCATTGCCCTTTCTGTCTTTCCTTTTTCTCCTACATCCTTAGAGTCCGGAATCCATCACCATGACAGCATCCACCCCCGACATCCTTGCCCACGCCGAAGCCGGTGTGATGACCATCACCTTCAACCGGGTGGACAAGAAGAACTCCATCACCAGCGCCATGTATGGCGCCATGGCCGATGCGCTGGAAGCCGCGCAGGCTGACGCGGGTGTGCGCGTGGTGGTGTTCCAGGGCGACGTGGCCATCTTCAGCGCGGGCAACGACATTGGCGACTTTCTGCAGAAGCCGCCCGCCACGCAGGACTCGCCCGTGTTCCGTTTCCTGCGCGGTATCGCCACCTTCCAGAAGCCCGTGATTGCCGCCGTGTGTGGCCCGGCAGTGGGCATCGGCACGACCATGCTGTTCCATTGCGACCTGGTCTACGCGGGCGACAACGCGGCGTTCTCCATGCCTTTCGTCAACCTGGGCCTGTGCCCCGAGGCGGCGTCAAGCCTGCTGGTGCCACAGATGATGGGTTACCACCGTGCAGCCGAAGCCCTGCTGCTGGGTGAACCCTTCATGGCCGAAGCCGCGCTGGAGGTGGGGCTGGTGAATCGTGTGGTGCCACCGACCGAGTGCAATGCCTATGCCCAGGCGCAAGCGAAAAAGCTGGCGGCCAAGCCGTTGTCCTCGCTCATCGAGACCAAGCGTTTGATGAAGGGCGGGCAGCAGGCGAAGGTGCTGGAGGTGATCGCGGAGGAGGGCGTGAGCTTTGGGCGCATGTTGCGTGAGCCTGCGGCGCGCGAAGCGTTCTCGGCGTTTATGGAAAAGAGGAAGCCAGATTTCAGCAAGAGCTGAAATCTGGCCACCGCGATAGCGGTGCAGACCGCGTAGCGGGCTAAACGATCGTTCGGTAAAAGAGAAAGCCAGATTTCAGCGCGGTTTGATCCTTTGAGTTTGAGGATTTTTGGCTGCTGGCGTCTGTCCATAAAGCGTTGGCAGCTATTGATTTTGTAGTGTTTTGTCGAGTGTGCTGATTGGGTGGTGTGCCCGTGCTTAGGGCGGAGGCCGGGAGTCGCCCGGCGTGCGAGTAACTCTCTTTTGGGTCGCCAAAAGAAAGTCACCAAAGAAAAGGCGACCACCAGTCTGCGACCCCTGCGCTTCGCTACGGGGCAAACCTGCGTCGTGTCGGTTGCGGGGTGCGCCGTGGAACTCGCTTTGCGCTGGCGCGCGCCGCTCGGACAGCCACGGCGAGTCAGTTCACGAAGCATGGGCGCTTCGACGCCCATGCCACCCCACAACCGCCCCGCCGCAGGCGCAGCCAGCAGGGGGTTGGACAGCCGAACCTCCAACAGCCGAACAACCAACGGGCCATCGCTTCGCTCGGCCCCGCCTGCGCAGCGAAGCAATGGCCCGCGTGGATGTTCGCACCCCGGGTTCCCTTCAGGATGCGCCGAGGAGCGCAGCGGCCAGCGGATCAGGGCTCGCGATTGTCTGAGCGAAGCGAGTTGGAGCGAGACCCCGCTGGACGCGAGCACCGCAGGTTGCCCGCAGCGAAGCGAAGGGACGCAGCCTGTAGGGTCGCCTTTTCTTTGGTGACTTTCTTTTGGCGAAGCAAAAGAAAGCCACTGCGCCGCCGGGCGCACACCCCGGCCTCCGCCCTCAACCCAAGCACACCACCCAAACCAGCAAGCAACAGCTTCGGCATGCTCAGCCCGAACGGCCCCCAAATAGCGCTCCCTCTCACCTGCAGAGAAGCCCACGCATCCGCATGTCAAGACGGCAAGGATATTTTTACAAAGCACTTGCTTGCTAAAAATAAACGGTTTTGCTATCGTGCCGCATATGGAATCCCCCGTTCGGCGCACCCGTGCCACTGCTCCCGCCGCAGCCACCCCAGCAGCCCGCCCGCGCAAGGCTGCTGCACCTAAGCCGACCGCTGCCTCAGCGGAAGCTGCAGCAACCCCACAAGAACAACCCCGCCGCCCCCGCGGCCGCCCGCGCAAGACGGCCGAAGAGCTGGACGACGGCAACCGCCGCCGCAAGCTCATGGACAGCGCCGCAAAGCTGTTTCTGGACAAAGGCTTTGCGGCTACCAGCACACGCGACATCGCCGCTGCCGTGGGCATGCACAGCGGCTCGCCCTTCTACCACTTCGAAAGCAAAAGCGCGCTGCTGTTTGCCGTGATGAACGAAGGCATGACCACCGCTGTGCAAAGCCAGCAGCAGGCGCTGGATGCGCTGGCGGCTGCTAACCCCAAAGCCACGGCGCGGGAACGCCTGCGGGTGCTCATCCGCCACCACTTCGAGGTGCTGCTCGGCCCCCACAGCGGGTTCATCCCGGTGATGCTGTACGAATGGCGCTCGCTCACGCCCGCGCAGCGCAAGAGCATTGCGCGCGTGAAAGACACCTACGAGGCTGCATGGATGCCCACGCTGGAAGCGCTGGCACGCCAGAAAGCGCTGCAGGCCGACCCCGGTGTGGCGAGGCTGTTCATCTTTGGTGCGCTCAATTGGGCAGTGCAATGGTTTGCGCCCAAGAAGGGGCGGTCGCTCGACGAGCTGACCGAAGACGCACTGAATCTCTTCATCCATTCGGCCTGAAGAAGGAAAGACGGCGATGAGTTCTTCCACGTACCAGTCGGTCTTTGCGCCGGGTCTGTTCGATGGCCAGGTGGTCATCGTCACGGGGGGCGGCTCGGGCATCGGCCGCTGCACAGCGCACGAGCTGGCGCGCCTGGGCGCGCAGGTGGTGTTGGTGGGGCGCAAGCCTGAGAAGTTGCAGGCCGTGGCCGATGAAATCACCATCGATGGCGGCCGCGTGTCCTGGCATGCCTGCGACATCCGCTCCGAAGATGCTGTGGCCTTGCTGGTGCAGCAGGTGCTGGCCGAGCAGGGGCGCATTGATGGGCTGGTCAACAACGCGGGCGGCCAGTTCATGGCGGCGCTCGAATCCACCAGCGCCAAGGGTTGGGAGGCGGTGTTGCACACCAACCTCACCGGCGGCTTTCTCATGGCGCGCGAGTGCTACCGGCAGTGGATGGCCGCACAAGGCGGCGCTATCGTCAACATCGTGGCCGACATGTGGGGCTCCATGCCGGGCATGGGTCACAGCGGCGCATCGCGTGCGGGCATGGTGAGCTTCACCGAAACTGCCGCGCTCGAATGGGCCTGCAGCGGCGTGCGGGTGAACGCCGTGGCGCCGGGCTACATCGCATCAAGCGGCATGGACAACTACCCACCCGCTGCCGCCCACATGCTGCGCGCCATGCCGCAGACGGTGCCTCTGGGCCGCTTTGGCAACGAGGCCGAGGTGTCGGCATCCATCGTCTTCTTGCTCAGCCCGGCCGCCAGCTTCATCAGCGGCAGCACGCTGCGCGTGGATGGTGCCCGGCCGCAGGTGCGTTTGGGTTGGCCGATGCGCGTGCCCGATGCCGCTACCCAGCAGCGCGCCGCTGTGCGTCCGTATGCAGGCTTTCACCGCGCACAGGTGCCGCGCGTGTTTGCATCTGCTCCAGAGACAGCCCTGAAAGATTCCGCATGACCGCTGCAGCCGCCTTCGCCTCGCGTTTCAATCCGGGCGCCCCCGATGCGTTAAAACGCCGCACGGCATTGGCGGCGCGGCTGGAGGCGCTGCGTGCACTGGAAGACCGCGCAGCCACCGCATCGGCCCGCTCGCTGCCCCAGTTTGAAAAGCGCGGCCAGCTGTTGCCGCGCCAGCGCGTGGCACTGCTGCTGGACGCGGGGGCGCCCTGGCTGCCGCTGTGCACGCTGGCGGGCTACCTGCAGGATGTAAAGGACCCCGAGAAGTCCGTGCCCGGTGGCGGCATGGTCGCGGGCATTGGCTTCGTCAGTGGCGTGCGCTGCGTGGTGGTGGCCAGCGATTCGGGCATCGAAGCCGGCGCCATCCAGCCCATGGGCCTGGAAAAGATCCTGCGCGTGCAGGAGATTGCGCTGCAAAACCGCTTGCCGTTCATCCATCTGGTGGAGAGCGCGGGCGCCAACCTCATGCGCTACCGGGTGGAGGGCTTTGTGCATGGCGGCACGCTGTTCCGCAACCTCGCGCGGCTGTCCGCGGCGGGCATTCCGGTGATCACCGTACAGCACGGTTCGGGCACGGCAGGCGGCGCCTACATGCCGGGCCTGTCGGACGTGGTCATCATGGTGCAGGGCCGCTCACGCGCCTTTCTGGCCGGGCCGCCGTTGCTCAAGGCCGCTACGGGCGAGATCGCGACGGAAGAAGAACTGGGTGGCGCCGAGATGCACACCTCCGTCTCGGGCCTGGGCGAATACCTGGCGCAGGACGACCGCGAGGCGATTGGCCTCGCGCGCGATGTGGTCGCGCAGCTGGGGTGGAATATGCCCCCGCGAACCAGCGCACCCGGCCCCACCTTGCCTGCCGACGATCTGCTGTCCCTGATGTCCGCCGACCTGCGCCAACCCGTGGACATGCGCGAGGTCATCGCGCGGCTGGTCGATGGCTCCGAACTGCTCGAATTCAAGGCCCGCTACGGCATGGCCACCGTGTGCGCGCAGGGCCACATCCAGGGCCATGCCGTGGGCTTCATCAGCAACAACGGCCCCATCGATGTGGCGGGCGCCAACAAGGCCACGCACTTCATCCAGTGGATGTGCCAGCTGGGCCACCCCATCATCTACCTGCAGAACACCACGGGCTACATGGTGGGCAAGGACAGCGAGCAGGGCGGCATGATCAAGCACGGCAGCAAGATGATCCAGGCCGTGACTAACGCCACCGTGCCACAGATCACCATCCAGTGCGGCGCCAGTTTTGGTGCGGGCAACTACGGCATGTGCGGGCGGGGCTATGCGCCGCGCTTTCTGTTCAGCTGGCCGGGCGCCAAGACGGCGGTGATGGGCGGCGAACAGGCCGCGCGCACCATGCAGATCGTGACCGAGGCGGCGCTGGCGCGCAAAGGCATCACGCCCGACCCGGCCGAGTCGCAAGCCCAGTTCGACAAGATCGTCGCCATGTTCGAGGCCCAGGCCGATGCGTTCTACACCAGTGGCCTGCTGCTGGACGACGGCGTGATCGACCCGCGCGACACCCGCGCCGTGTTGGCGTTTTGCCTGGATACCTGTGCCGAGGCCCAGGCCCGCACGCTGCGGCCCCTGAGCTTTGGCGTGGCTCGGATGTAAGCGCTTCGCACGCAATCCCTACGATGGCCGAGCCTCTCAAACACCTGCTCAACGACACCGTGCCCCCGCGTATTGCGGCCATGGTGCAGCGCGCGTGGCGGTCCTTCGATACCCAGGCCTTCTTGCGTCAGATTGAGCCCGGCTACGAATCGCTGGGGCTGATGGCACGCGGCCAGCGCATTGCCCAGGCCCTGCAGTCGCACCTGCCGCAAGACGTGCCACGCGCGCTGGGTGTGCTGGTCGATTCGATGGACCCACCCATGGGCCTCGATGCCGCCGGAGAGCCCGATGCGGGTGACCGTCCGTACAGCGCCTTTTTGTACCTGCCGCACAGCATCTACATCGGCACACACGGCCTGCAGCATTTCGAGGCGGCCATGGCCGCGCAGCACGCGCTCACCCAGCGCTTTACCGCCGAGTTCAGCATTCGCCCTTACCTGCTGCACCACCAGGGCGCCACTCTCGCGCGGCTGCGCGACTGGGCGCAGGACGACAACGCCCATGTGCGCCGCCTGGTGAGCGAAGGCATGCGGCCCCGCTTGCCCTGGGCGCCACGCCTGCCCGCGTTCCAGGCCAACCCGCAACTGGCCTTGCCGTTGCTCGATGCGCTCAAGGACGACCCATCGTCTTACGTGCGCCGCTCCGTGGCCAACCACCTGGGCGACATCGCCAAGGACCACCCCGACCTGGCCGTGGACACCGCGCGCACTTGGCTGCAGAACGCACCCGCGCCACGCGAAACCCTGGTGCGCCACGGCCTGCGCTTTCTCATCAAACGCGGCGACGCTGGCGCGCTCGACGCCCTGGGCGTGGGCCATGCTGTGGCGCTGGATGTGCGGGCCGCGCGCGTGCTACCTGTCCGCGCACGCATTGGCGACAAGGTGCGCATCGAGGCCGAGCTGCACAACCCCACACCCCAGGCCCAGCGCGTGCTGGCCGACCTGAAGGTGCACTACGTCAAGGCCCACGGCGGCGCAGCGCCCAAGGTGTTCAAGCTGCAGACGCTGGACATCGCCCCCGGCGCCACCGTGGCCGTGGGCAAGACGCTGTCGCTGAAGCAGATGACCACGCGCACCCACTACCCCGGCGCGCACCAGGTGGAGCTGGTGCTCAACGGACGGCCCCAGCCACTGGGGCAATTTCAGCTTTCGTGATCGAGGTTTACAGGCACACCAACACACAAACGCAACAGCAGGAGACAAGCACCATGCAGTTCACGCACGAGCACCGCGAGATCCAGAAGACCCTCAAGCGTTTCATCGACGAAGAGATCAACCCCCATGTGGACGAGTGGGAGGCGGCCGAGATTTTCCCCGCGCACGAGGTCTTCAAAAAGATGGGCAACCTGGGCCTGCTCGGCCTGTGCAAGCCCGAGGAATACGGCGGCGCGGGGCTGGACTACTCGTACAGCCTGGCCATGGCTGAAACGCTGGGCCACATCCACTGCGGTGGCGTGCCCATGGCGATTGGTGTGCAGACCGACATGTGCACGCCCGCGCTGGCCCGCTACGGCAGTGACGAACTCAAGCGCAACTTTCTGGCCCCCGCGATTGCGGGCGACATGGTGGGCTGCATTGGCGTGAGCGAGCCTGCGGCGGGCAGCGATGTGTCGGGCATCAAGAGTGTGGCGCGCAAGGATGGTGACGACTACGTGATCACCGGCCAGAAGATGTGGATCACCAACAGCCTGCAGGCCGACTGGATGTGCATGCTGGTCAACACGGGCGAAGGCCCCGTGCACAAGAACAAGAGCCTGGTGATGGTGCCCATGCGCGATGGCCCGGGCGGCAAGCTCACCAAGGGCATCGAGGTGGCGCAAAAGATCCGCAAGATCGGCATGCACAGCAGCGACACCGGCCTGATCTACTTTGACGAGGTGCGTGTGCCGCAGCGCTACCGCATCGGCGCCGAGGGGCAGGGCTTTATCTACCAGATGCAGCAGTTCCAGGAAGAGCGCCTGTGGTGCGCGGCCAGCACGCTCGAATCGCTGAACCACTGCATCCAGTGGACCATCGACTACGCACAGGAGCGCAAGCTGTTTGGCAGCACGCTGGCCGACCAGCAGTGGGTGCAGTTCAAGCTGGCCGAGCTCAAGACCGAGGTCGAAGCGCTGCGTGCACTCACCTACCGCGCCTGCGACCTGTATGTGAACGGGCAGGACGTGCTGGAGCTGGCCAGCATGGCCAAGCTCAAGGCCGGCCGCCTGAACCGCGAGGTGCCCGACACCTGCCTGCAATTCTGGGGCGGCATGGGCTTCACGCTGGAGAACAAGGTCTCGCGCATGTACCGCGACGGGCGGCTGGCGTCGATTGGTGGCGGGGCCGACGAAGTGATGCTGGGCATCCTCGCCAAGCTCATGGGCATCGCCAAGCGACCCGTGCACTGACATGACTGATTCGCTGTTGATCAGCCGCATGCCGCTGCCCAGCGGCAGCGTGGAAACCTGGACGCTCAACGACCCGGCCAGCCGCAATGCGCTGTCAGAAGCCATGGTGGACGCCCTGCTGGCCGCGTGCGAGCGCGCTGCGGCAGATGCCGACTTGCGTGGCGTGGTGCTGCGGGGTGCCGGTGGGCACTTCTGTGCGGGCGGCAGCCTGGGCGGTTTTGCCAAGACCATCGGCCAGCCACTGGCTGCGGGTACATCCGACCCGCTGGTGCCGCTGAACCGCCGCTTTGGCACGCTGCTGCAGGCGCTGTGTGCGTTGCCGCAGTGGTTCATCGTGGCTGTGGAGGGCGCCGCGATGGGCGGCGGCTTTGGGCTCGTGTGCTGCGCCGACCATGTGCTGGCCCACACCAGTGCACAGTTCGCCACGCCCGAGGTCACACTGGGCATCGTGCCTGCGCAGATTGCACCGTTTGTCGTGCGGCGCCTGGGCCAAGCGGCAGCGCGGCGGTGTTTGTTGACAGGCGAGCGCTGGGATGCTGCGACAGCTCAACGTGCGGGGCTGGTGGATGAGGTGGTCGCTGGCGACATGGAGGCTGCTGTGCAAGCCGCCATCGCGCGCCACGCCGCCGCAGCGCCGCAGGCCGTGGCCGCCACCAAACGTTTGTTGCTGGCCCAGACTGATACGCCGTTGCCCGCGCTGCTGGATGAGGCAGCGATGGCTTTTGCGCAAGCGCTGCGCGGGCCTGAGGCGCCGCAAGGGCTGGCGGCATTTGCCGCGCGCAAGGCACCGCCGTGGAGTGCGAAGCTATGAAAAAGATCCTTGTAGCGAACCGATCAGAGATCGCCCGCCGCATCATCCACACCGCCCAGCGCATGGGCATTGAAACGGTAGCCGTCTACTCCGACCCCGATGCCAACGCCCTGCATGTGCGCGAAGCCACGCAGGCCGTGGCCTTGGGCGGTGCGGCCAGTGCCGACACCTACCTGCGCATCGACAAGCTGCTGGCCGCCGCCCGTGCCACCGGCGCAGATGCCGTGCACCCCGGCTATGGCTTCCTCAGCGAGAACGCTGAATTTGCCCAGGCCGTGGTGGATGCGGGCCTGGCGTGGATCGGCCCGCCACCCGCTGCCATCCGTGCACTCGGCAGCAAGGCCGGGGCCAAGGCGCTGGCCCAGGCGCATGGCGTGCCCTGCCTGCCCGGCTATGCGGGGGAGGACCAGAGCGACGAACGTTTGGCCGCCGAGGCCGCGCGCATCGGCACGCCCCTCATGGTCAAGGCTGTGGCGGGTGGGGGAGGGCGCGGCATGCGCTTGGTCACCGACCTTGCGCAGTTGTCTGCTGCGCTCGCCAGCGCCCGGTCCGAAGCGCTGGCGGGTTTTGGCTGTGGCGACCTGCTCATCGAACGCGCGCTGCTGCAGCCGCGCCATGTGGAGGTGCAAGTCTTTGCCGACGCCCACGGTGCGTGCATCCACCTGGGCGAGCGCGATTGTTCGGTGCAGCGCCGCCACCAGAAGATCATTGAAGAGGCACCCAGCCCGGCGGTGGACGCAGCGCTGCGCGAGCGCATGGGCGCGTGCGCCGTGGCGCTGGCCCAGGCCGCTGGCTATGTGGGTGCAGGGACCGTGGAGTTCTTGCTCGACGGCAGTGACTTGAGCGCCGCCGGGCCGCCCCAAGGCGCGAAGGCCCCCTCGGGGGGCAGCGAACCACGCGAAGCGGGGAGCGTGGGGGCGCAATTCTTCTTGATGGAGATGAACACCCGCCTGCAGGTGGAGCACCCGGTGACCGAAGCGCTCACGGGGCTGGACCTGGTGGAGTGGCAAATCCGCGTGGCGCGGGGCGAGCCGCTGCCGCTCGCGCAAGACCAGGTGCATCTGCAAGGCCACGCCATCGAAGTGCGCCTGTGCGCCGAAGACGCGCACTTCCGCCCCCATACCGGTCGTGTACTGCAGTTCAGCGCGCCACCGGCCACCGCGTTTGAACGGGCTGCGCCGGGCGCGCTGCGCTTTGACCATGCGCTGGAGGAGGGGGCAGAGGTCACGCCTCACTACGACGCCATGCTGGGCAAGCTCATCGTGCACGCGCCCACGCGGGCCGAGGCCATCGCCGCGCTGGTGCGCGCGCTGCACAGCACCCGCGTGCTGGGCCTGCCCACCAACCGCGCGTTTCTGGCGGCCTGCCTGCAGCACCCGGTGTTTGCCAGCGGGCAGGCGCTGGTGCCGTTCTTGTCCGAACATGCCGCAGATTTGCAAGATTTGCTATTGAAAAGTGAGCTTAAAGCGCTTGCTCACTGCGCGGTAGAGGCTATTTTTTCTTCAAAAATTTCGTCTGACTTGCCCTGTGCGCTCGCCCGCCCGATGCGTCTGCGCCACCAGGGCCAGGTACATCCCGTGGCCGTGCGGGAGTTGGGCGGTGGGCGGCTGCAGGTGGAGCAGGCCGGGGCAGAACCTGTGACATTGCAACTGCCCCAGCACGGCGTGTATTGCTTGGCAGTGGGCTCCCGGCGTTGGCACTGGCAGTCGGGCGGTGTGGACGGCTGGGTGGAAGACGCATCGTGGGAGCCCGCAGCGCGCGCAGATGCGGCGGGCGGCGTCACGGAGCTGCGCGCCCCCTTCAACGGCAAGGTGGTTGCGCTGCCTGTGGCCGCAGGCCAGGCGCTGGCGGCGGGCGACACGGTGGTGGTCATCGAATCCATGAAGCTCGAACACAGCCTGTCCAGCCCCGCAGCCGCCACCGTGGCCGAGCTACTGGTAGCACCCGGCCAGCAGGTGTCGCCCGGCCAGGTGCTGGCCCGCTTTGCACCCGCCACGAAAGGGGCTCCCGCATGACCGCCGCAGCCGATGCAAATTCCGTGAGCGACGAAGACCGCGCCGCCCTCACCGACACCGTCACCCGCTTTGCCCGCACCGAGATCGCACCGCATGTGGACGCGTGGGACGCTGCGGGCGAGTTCCCCCGCAGCCTGTACCGCCGCGCAGCCGACCTGGGCCTGCTCGGCCTGGGCTACCCCGAGCAGTACGGTGGCACGCCCGCGAGCTATGCGCTGCGCCTGCCGCTGTGGCGCGCACTCAGCCGCCACGGCGCCAGCGGCGGTGTGCTGGCCAGCCTGCTGTCGCACAACATCGGCCTGCCGCCCGTGCTGGCGCATGGCAGCGACGCCGTGCGTGCCGAGGTCATCCCGCCGGTGCTGGCGGGCGAGCAGATTGCCGCACTGGCGATTACCGAGCCCGGTGGTGGGTCCGACGTGGCGCAGCTCAGGACCACCGCGCGGCGCGAGGGGGATGACTACGTCGTCAACGGCGAAAAGGTGTTCATCACGTCGGGCATGCGCGCGGACTGGATCACCGTGGCCTTACGCACCGGCGATGCTGGAAGCAAGGGCGCTGGGGGAATCTCCATGCTGCTCATCCCCGGCCACAGCGCAGGCCTGTCGCGCAGCAAACTCGACAAGATGGGCTGGCTCTGCTCCGACACTGCCCACCTGCGTTTTGACAACGTGCGTGTGCCCGCTCGCTACCTGTTGGGCGAGGAGGGCGCAGGCTTTCGCATCATCATGGCCAACTTCAATGGCGAGCGCTTTGGCCTGGCCGCATCGGCGCTGGGCTTTGCCGAGGCCTGCTACGACGAGGCACTGGCCTGGGCCCGCCAGCGCAAGACCTTTGGCGCCGCGCTGGTGGAGCACCAGGTCATCCGCCACAAGCTGGTGGACATGCAGATGCGCGTCCAGTCCACCGCCGCGTGGTGCGAATCCGTGGCTGCGCAGGCCGACGCGGGGCGCACTGGCCCCGATTGGGTCGCGCAGGTGTGCATGTTGAAGAACCACGCCACCCAAACCATGCAGTTCTGCGCCGACCAGGCCGTGCAGATCCTGGGCGGCATGGGCTTCATGCGTGGCATCGTCAGCGAGCGCATCTACCGCGAGGTCAAGGTCATGATGATCGGCGGCGGTGCAGAAGAAATCATGAAAGACCTGGCTGCACGACAGCTCGGCATTTGAATGAAGGAGACAGGCCCCATGCACAGCACCGACCACGGTAACAAAGCCATCATCACCTGCGCGATCACCGGCGTGCTGACCGACCCCGGCCAGCACCACGTGCCCGTCACGCCCGAGCAACTGGCCAAAGAAGCCCGCCGCGCCTATGACGCAGGCGCCGCCGTGGTCCACGTGCACTTTCGCAACCAGGAGCCCGGCAAAGGCCACTTGCCCAGCTGGGATACGGAGGTGGCGCGCGACTGCGTGCAAGCCATGCGTGAGGCCTGCCCGGGTTTGATCATCAACCAGACCACCGGCGTGGTCGGCCCCAATTACCAGGGCCCACTCGACTGCCTGCGCGCCACCCGCCCCGAGATGGCCGCGTGCAACGCTGGTTCGCTCAACTACCTGAAGGTGCGCAGCAACGGCACCTGGGCCTGGCCGCCCATGCTGTTTGACAACCAGCCCGCCAAGGTCAAGGACTTCATCGACGTGATGCTGGAGACCGGCACGCTGCCCGAGTTCGAATGCTTCGACGTGGGCATCGTGCGCTGCGTGGAGATGTATGTGCAGACCGGCATGTACACCGAGCGCCTGCCTGAATACAACTTTGTGATGGGCGTCGAGTCCGGCATGCCTGCGGACCCGGACCTGCTGCCCATATTGCTCAAGCTCAAGATCAAGGACGCCCCCTGGCAAGCCACCGTCATCGGCCGCAGCGAGATCTGGCCCGTGCACCAGCGCGTGGCCGAGCTGGGCGGGCACCTGCGCACGGGGTTGGAGGACACGTTCTATCTGCCGGATGGGACGAAGGCGGATTCGAACGGGCCGTTGATTGAGAAACTGGCGGAGTACGCGCGCAATGCGGGGCGTGAGGTGGCTTCGCCGCAGGAGGCGCGGGGGATGTTGGGGTTGGAGGCTGCCGGCGTGCCATAAGCACTGGCGCCTTCCGTCGCATGGTTTTTCATCCTTGCAAATTGATCAGCCAGCGATCAATTTGCAAGGATGAGAGGGTGCACATGGTTCCGTAGGACGCGAAGAGATTTCCCAACCTCTTTGCCATGGCGTTCATGTGCCAAGATGATATTGAAAGTTAATCCCAAAAAGGACTGGAAGGTAAGTTTTCTTCGCCTTCCTACAGGGCTTAAAGAAAAAACTAGGGTTTTTTAAGTGGTGGAAGCGGTGGCAGCTTGATTTCCTGCGCATCGACTGAGTATGGCTCTTGGGCAATTGCTTTTCGTGCTAGGGTTACGAAGGCATCCGAATACTTGTGAGATGTGCTGGTGGCCGCCATTCCAAATTTCAGGGCGACATGATATCGGTTGTCGAAGCTTTTTATGTTAATTCCTGTTTTTTCTGTTATGTCTTTAATAAGTTGGTTGACCTGATAGACGTTTTTCAGATTCAAAATTTTGACAAGCTCTGTAATAACGTATTTGTGGGTTAAATTGATCTTTGTCGGATCGCCAACTGATGTGACGCCGAAGAGCTTCGCAAACGTTTCACCACTCTTGACTGCATCTTCCAGCATCTGGAAATCAATTTCGATGTGCTTCTTTGGAATATCCGATCGAACCAAATCGACTGCGCGAGCCATCAATGCGCGCAGCAGTTTTGTATCCACTTTTTCCAGATTCCCAGCTTGGCCGAATGCTCTAAAAACCCATTCAAAAGATGATGCGCTAATGCTCTTGATTCGAATGTTTCGATCTGGTGTCACCGCCAAGACTTTGTCCCTTGGGGGGTAGGAAGCGTCGGTAATGGCCTCATTTCTCTCTAATATGTATATATTGGGAACGAGATCATATTCGCTGGCTCGTACCATTCGATCCACGTCGGAAAGAATTTTCTTTATATTTGGGTCGTTTGCTCGATATCCAATGAAAACCAGTGGATGTTCGATGAAGTAGGTGAGTAATTTGGCACTCAAATACTTGTGATCTACATCGAAGCGCTGGTAATCGGCCTCATTTATGACGATTGTATTTGGTTGTGATACGCATCCATGAATCTTGAAGATCTCGCCAATTGCTAAAAAGGGCTTCCTTAGAATCTGTTGGCTAATAACGCGCTCGTAGTCGGGGAACAGCGGTTCGATGATCTCGTCATAGTTAGTCGTTACTATTGCATGGGCGCTGATTGCTTTGAGGGCCGCAATTTCCGCATCAAGTGCGGCTGATCCGTATGACCCCATTTTGTCGGGGCCAAGTTTTTTTAGTAGTTGAGCAATGGCATGCTTCATGAATATGTCGCTAGGCATATTCGCTGCAAAGTACTCGGCCGGGAAATTTTCTTTCCCCTCGTTCCACGCCCATTCGTGATATTTTTCAGAAAAGAGCGAGCCGATCTTTAAAAGATCATCCTTGTAAGTCTGCATGTAATAGACAAAATTTTTGTCTATGAGTGGGCAACCCTCTGCAAGCAGTTTAAGAAGCCCTTCCCAACTGGGGCCCTTGGCATATCGCTGTGTGAATCCTGAACCAATAAACAAGATGGGCTGGCAACTTGCATCGGCAATGACTTTTGCGATGTCTTCTGTGACCTCTTGCTGGTACTGCTTGTAGTCCATCGGCATGGATTGGCCCTTTCATGAGACAGCAAGTATCTATCAGGGGGGCAATCCGCTAGATGCCCACTCTCGCGCGGGTCACACATTTTTTCCCGTGATCAAACGTTTCTCACCGGTAGTCTGGGGCAAGTCTATTTGTAGCTTCGAGCGTCTCGGCATCTATCGCGAACCCTGTTCCATGCTTTTTTGCTAGTTCGGTTGCCCTCTGCAAGAACGCTTCAATTCCAGTCCCGTAGACGAACTGCATCGCCCCCCCCGTCCACGCCGGAAACCCGATCCCAAAAATCGACCCAATGTTCGCGTCATGCACGCTGGTCAGCACACCCTCGGCCAAGCAGCGCGCGGTTTCGATGGCTTGGCGGTAGAGCAGGCGGTCCTGAATTTCCTGCACGCTCCATTCCACACCGGGCTTTTCGAATAGAGGTTTCAGCTCAGGCCACAGGTGCTTCTTGGCACCTGCAGGGTAGTCATAGAAGCCACCGCCACCCGCACGGCCGGGGCGCTTGAGCTCTTTGACCATGCGTTCCACCAGCAGCTCTCCGGGCGTGGCGTTGTACGTCTTGCCTTCGGCGGCGTAGTCGGCGCGGGTCTGGTCCAGCACATGCACGCTCAGGGTCAGCGCAGTTTCGTCCAGCACGGCCAGCGGCCCCACGGGCAGGCCCGCCTGCATGGCGGCGTTTTCAATCGCGGCGGCGGGGATGCCTTCGCCCAGCATGGCAGCGCCTTCCATCACAAAGGTGCCGAAGGTGCGGCTGGTATAGAAGCCGCGTGAGTCGTTGACCACGATGGGCACCTTGCCCAGGGCCTGCACGTAGTCGAAGGCGCGGGCCACCGTCTCATCGTCGGTGGCCTTGCCGCGGATGATCTCCACCAGCTTCATCTTGTCCACGGGGCTGAAGAAGTGGATGCCGACAAACTTCTCGGGCTTGCTGCTGGCCGTGGCCAGGCCGCTGATGGGCAGGGTGGAGGTGTTGCTGGCAAAGAAGCCGCCGGGTGCCAATTGCGGCTCGGCTTCTTGCGTCACCTTGGCCTTGAGGTCGCGGCTTTCGAAAACGGCTTCGATGATGAGGTCGCAGCCCGCCAGGTCGGCCGCGCTGGCGGTGGGCGTGATGCGGGCCAGCAGTGCCTGCTGCGCTTCGGCCGTCATGCGGCCTTTGTCCACGCGGGCCTGGGTGAGTTTGGCGCTGTAGGCCTTGCCCGCCTCGGCCTTCTCGGTGCTCACGTCCTTGAGCACGGTTGCGATGCCTTTGCTCGCCTGGGCCCAGGCGATGCCCGCGCCCATCATGCCCGCGCCCAGGATGCCGACCTTTTGCGGCTTGTAGCGCGGGGCCGAGCCAGGGCGTGACTTGCCGCTCTTGATCGCGTTCATGTCGAAGAAGAACGTGTTGATCATGTTGCGCGCGACGGGGCCGGTCATCAGGCGGGCGAGGTAGCGGCTTTCGATGCGCAGGGCGGTGTCGTAGTCCACCATCGCGCCTTCGACCATGGCGGCCAGCGCCGCCTCGGGTGCGGGGTAGCGGCCTCGGGTGGTCTTCTTGAGCATGGCGGGCGCCACGGTGAGGGCGCCAGCGATCTTGGGGTTGGCAGGTGTGCCGCCGGGCATCTTGTAGTTCTTGTCGTCCCACGGCTGCACCGCGTGTGGGTGGGTGGCGATGTGGGCCAGCGCGGCGGGCAGCAGTTGCTCGCGCGTAGCGACCAGCTCGTGCACCAGTTGCAGTTCCAGCGCCTCGGCGGGGTTGAAGAGCTTGCCTTCCAGGATGTAGGGCTGCGCGCCCATCAGCCCCAGCAGGCGCGTCATCTTGGTCACGCCGGTGGCGCCGGGCATCAGGCCCAGCGTGACTTCGGGCAGGCCGAACTGGATCTTGGGGTCGGCCACGGCGATGCGGTAGTGGGCGACCAGCGCCACCTCCCACCCACCGCCCAGCGCTGCGCCATTGAGGCAGGCCACCACGGGGATACCCAGCGTTTCGAGCGTGCGGAAGTGCTTCTTCATGCGCTCGATTTCGCCAAACGCGTTGGGCGCATTGGCGGGTGTGAGGCGCATGGTGGCCTTGAGGTCGGCACCGGCAAAGAAGCTGGTCTTGGCCGATGCCAGCACGATGCCTTTGAGCGCGGGGCCCAAGCGTTCGCGGTCGCCCAGCACCTGGGCCGTGACCTCGCCCAGCTCTTGTTGCCACTGGCGGCACATGGTGTTGACGGGGGAGTTGGTTTCGTCAAAGGTGATGACGACAACTTCGCCGTCGGTGCCCTGGGCGGGGATGAGTTCGTAGCGGATGGTTTGCATGTTGTTGTCTCCTTCCCAGTCAATCAGATTCGCTCGACGATGGTGGCAATGCCCATGCCGCCGCCCACGCACAGCGTGGCCAGGCCATAGCGCTGGCCCCGGCGGTGCAGTTCGTCAATCAGGGTGCCGAGGATCATGGCGCCTGTGGCGCCCAGCGGGTGGCCCATGGCGATGGCGCCGCCGTTCACGTTGACCTTGTCGTGTGGCACGCCCAGCTCGCGCATGAAGCGCATGGGCACGGCGGCAAAGGCCTCGTTCACTTCAAACAGGTCGATCTGGTCGATGGTCATGCCTGCACGGGCCAGCGCCTTCCTGGCGGCGGGCACGGGGCCGGTCAACATGATGGTGGGGTCTGCACCGCTGAGCGCCGTGGCCACGATGCGTGCGCGGGGCGTGAGGCCGTGGGCCTTGGCGGCGGCCTCGTTGCCGATGAGCACGGCGGCGGCGCCATCCACAATGCCGGACGAGTTGCCCGCGTGGTGCACGTGGTGGATGCGCTCCACCTGCGGGTAGCGTTGCAGCGCCACGGCGTCAAAGCCCATGCCGCCCAGTTGCTCGAACGATGCCTTGAGCGCTCCGAGGCCTTCGAGGGTTGTCTTGGGCTTGATGAACTCGTCTTCGGCCAGGATGGTCTGGCCGATGAAGTCGCGTACGGGTACGACCGAATTTTTGAAGTAGCCCGCCGCGCGCGCGGCGGTGGCGCGGCGCTGCGATTCGAGTGCGAAGGCGTCCACGTCGGCGCGGGTGTAGCCGTCCAGCGTGGCGATCAGGTCGGCGCCGATGCCCTGGGGCACGAACAGCGTGGCGGAGTTGGTCTCCGGGTCTTGCGCCCAGGCGCCGCCGTCGGAGCCGATGGGCACGCGGCTCATGCTCTCCACGCCACCTGCCACCACCAGGTCCTCCCAGCCGCTGCGCACCTTTTGCGCGGCCAGGTTCACGGCTTCGAGGCCCGAGGCGCAGAAGCGGTTGACCTGCACGCCCGCGCAGCGAAAGTCCCATCCGGCCTTGAGCGCCGCCACCTTGGGCAACACCGAGCCCTGCTCGCCCACGGGCGAGACGATGCCCATGACCACATCGTCCACCGCGGCGGTGTCAAAGCGGTGGCGCGCTTGCAGTTCGGTCAGCAGGCCCACCAGCAGGTCGATGGGCTTGACCTCGTGCAGGGTGCCGTCCTTCTTGCCCTTGCCGCGCGGGGTGCGCAGCGCGTCGAAAACGTAGGCTTCGGTCATGGTGTGGTCTCCAGATTTGAATGAAATTGGCCGTTTGCGCGCGTCCATCAAGCGCTATTAGCTATAAAAATTGAAGCGTCAGCGCGCTGGCAGGCCCATGCCGCGCGAGATGACTTCTTTCATGATCTCGTTGGTGCCGCCATAGATGCGCTGCACGCGCGCGTCGGCGTAGGCGCGGGTGATGGGGTACTCCCACATGTAGCCGTAGCCACCAAACAGCTGCACGCATTCGTCCATCACCTTGCACTGCAGGTCGGTCGTCCAATACTTGGCCATGCTGGCGGTCTGGGTGTCGAGCTGGTCTTTCACGATCAGCTCGCAGCATTTGTCCACAAACACGCGGGCCACCTGCACCTGGGTCTGCAGCTCGGCCAGGGTGTAGCGGGTGTTCTGGAAGGCGGCGACAGGCTGGCCGAAGACCTTGCGCTCTTTCACATAGTCGAGCGTCCAGTCAATCGCGGCCTGGGCAGCGGCCACTGCGGTGATGGCGATCTGCAGGCGTTCCCACGGCAGCTGCTCCATCAGGCAGATAAAGCCGCGCCCTTCCATGGCGGGACCGCCCAGCAGGTTCTCCACCGGCACCTTCACGTCATTGAAGAACAGCTCGGAGGTGTCCTGTGCCTTCATGCCCATCTTCTTGAGGCGCTGGCCTTTTTCAAAGCCGGGCATGCCGCGCTCCACCAGCAACAGGCTGGTGCCCTTGGCGCCTGCTGCCGGGTCGGTCTTGGCGACCACGATGACCAAGTCGGCATGCCAGCCGTTGGTGATGAAGGTCTTGCTGCCATTGAGCACATAGTGGCTGCCGTCGGCGCTCTTGATGGCGGTGGTCTTGATGCCTTGCAGGTCGCTGCCTGCGGCGGGCTCACTCATGGCGATGGCGCCCACCACCGCGCCGCTGGCCATCTGGGGCAGGTACTTTTGTTTTTGCGCCTCGGTGCCGTAGTGCAGGATGTACGGCGCCACGATCTCGCTGTGCAGGCCAAAGCCGATGCCCGTGGTGCCCGCGCGCGCCAGCTCTTCCATCTGTGCTACCGAATACAGCTTGTCGGCCCCGGCGCCGCCGTATTCCTCGGGCAGGCTCATGCACAGAAAGCCGTTGGCGCCCGCCTGGCTCCACACCTCGCGCCCCACGTAGCCCTGGTCTTCCCAGTCGGCGTGGTGGGGCGTCACTTCTTTCTCGATAAAGCGGCGGAAGCTGTCGGCAAAGGCCTGGTGGTCGGGCTGGAAGAGGGTGCGTTCGATCATGGTGCTGGCAGATCCTATTTATGCAAAGTTACTGCTTGGTTAAAATCATTTTGCCACCGACGCCGCCGAAACGCACCCCCTGAAATGCAAAAGCCGCCCGAGGGCGGCTTGAGTGCGGCGGGTCAGGCGCTCATGGCTTGACGTAGTCGGAGACCACCTTCCACTTGCCGTCGGTGATCTGCGACAGGCGCGAGAGGTCGCTGCCCAGGCGCTTCTGGGGGCCAAAGGTGCCCTCGGCGCTGCCGAACATGTCGGGCGGGATCACCATGGTGTCCATGGCCTTGATGAAGCTGTCGGTGCTCAGGTTGGGGCCTGCCTTCTGGGCCGCCTTGATGAACGCATCGACCGCGTTGTAGCCGTAGACCGAGAAGACGGTGGGGTCTTCGTTGAACTTGGTCTTGTACTTGTTGGCCCAGAAGCGGATGGGCTGGCTGGCCTCGTCCAGGTAGGGGTGCTGCACCGTCATGGTGGCGTACAGGCCATCCATGGGCTTGCCGCCCAGCTTGTGGATGAGGTCGGTGTAGGCGGCGCTGGAGCCGAGGAAGGTGGGGTTGAAGCCCGTCTTGCGCGCCTCGCCAATCGTGCCAATGGTCTCGCGGATGATGGTGCCCAGGATCACGAAGTCGCATTCGGACGATTTCATCTTGGCGACCTGCGAGGAAAAGTCGGTGGCGCCGCGCTTGTACGAGGTCTTCTCGGCAAAGTCCATGCCCATGGACTTGAGCGCTGCCTCGCCGCCGCGCATCACCTCCAGGCCGAACTCATCGTCCTGGTAGATGGTGCAGATCTTCTTGGCGCCTTTTTCCTTGATGAGCTTGGGGGCCGCCAGGCGGATCTGGTCGTAGTAGGTGGCGGCAAACGAATACTTGAGCTTGTGGAAGGGCTCGTACATTTCCCGCGCAGCGGTGACGGGGAAGAAGTTGATCACGTTCTTGCTGAACTGCACGGGCATGGCGGCCAGGTTCTGCGCCGTGCCGATGTGCGCAATCATCATGAAGATCTTGTCCTGGTTCACGAGCTTCTGCGCGGCCAGCACGGCTTTCTTGGGGTCGTAGCCCGAGTCTTCCACTTTCAGGTCGAGCTTGCGGCCGTTCACGCCGCCTTGCTCGTTGGCCTCGTCCACGCGCAGCATCATGCCCAGCCGCACCTGCTTGCCAAACCCGGCCAGCGGGCCCGACAGGTCCTGGATGGACCCCAGCGTGATGGTGTCCTTGCTCACGCCCTGGCTGGGCTGGGCCTGGGCGGAGGCACCGGCCATGGCCACGAGGGCCAGCGCGGCGATGTGATGAAACTTCATGGCACGTCTCCTTCGGTTGGATCGAAACAAAAACGATCGCTCGTTATAGAACGATGCCCCGGGTGGGGCACCAGCACTTTCCCTATCCTGATGGGCGTGGCCTGTCGTTGCGTGACGTGCGTGCCTATCGGTACATGGCTTCAATCTGCGGCGCGTACTTCTGTTGCACCAGCTTGCGCTTGAGCTTCATGGTGGGGGTCAGCTCTTCATCCTCGGCCGTGAGCTGGGTGTCGAGCAGGAAGAACTTCTTGATCTGTTCCACACGCGCGAACTTGGCGTTGACGCGGTCGATCTCGGCCTGGATCAGGTCCTGCACCTCGCGCGCGCGGGTCAGGCTGGCGTAGTTGCTGAAGGGCACGTCGTGGTCCTGCGCAAACTTCTCCACGTTCTCCTGGTCGATCATGATGATCACCGTGAGGTAGGGCAGCTTGTCGCCAATCACCACCGCGTCCGTCACATAGGGGCTGAACTTGAGTTCGTTCTCCAGCTCGCTGGGCGTGATGTTCTTGCCACCGGCCGTGATGATGATGTCCTTCATGCGGTCGGTGATGCGCAGGTAGCCGTCGGCGTCGATATTGCCCACGTCACCCGTGTGCAGCCACCCGTCGGCGTCAATGGTCTCGGCGGTCTTCTCGGGCAGGTTGAGATAGCCCTTGAACACATTGGGGCCGCGCACCAGGATCTCGCCCGTGGCGGGGTCGATGCGCACCTCGTTGTAGCTGGCGGCCGGGCCGATGGAGCCGGGCTTGATGCGCGTGGCAGGCACGCCCGTGGCCGCGCCACAGGTCTCTGTCATGCCCCACACCTCCAGCATGGGCACGCCCAGGGCCAGGTACCACTTCACCAGCTCGGGCGAGATGGGCGCCGCTCCCGTAACCAGGAAGCGCGCGCGGTGGATGCCGATAAGCTTGCGCACATTGTTCAGCGCCAGAAAGCGCGCGAGCATGAACTGCGCCTTTAGCAGACCGCCCACTGGCTGGCCCGCCAGCACCTTCTCTGCGATGCGTGTGCCCACGCCGATGGACCAGGCATAGGCCGCCTGCTGCAGCCGCGTCGATTCCTTGAGGGCAATCATCACGCCCGAATAGAACTTCTCCCACACGCGTGGCACGGCGGTGAAGACCGTGGGGGCGATCTCGCGCACGTTCTCGGGCACGGTGTCGGGGTTCTCCACAAAGTTCAGGCGCGCGCCGGTGTAGAGCGAGAAGTATTCGCCGCCCATGCGCTCGGCGATGTGGCACAGCGGCAGGAAACACATGGTCTCGTCGGCCTCGCTGCGCGAGATGAGGGTGTTGTAGCCGCGCACGGTGTAGGTGAGCGCGGCGTGCGTGTGCATCGCGCCCTTGGGCTTGCCCGTGGTGCCCGAGGTGTAGACCAGGATGGCCACGTCGTCGGGGCGGCAGGCCTTGACGCGCTGCATCAGCGCGTCGGGGTGTTGGGCGTTCCAGGCGCGGCCCAGTTCACGCAGGGCCGTGAGGCTCAGCACATCAGCGTCCTGCAGGCCGCGCAGGCCTTCCATGTCGAACACCACGATCTTGCGCAGCAGCGGCAGCTGGCCGCGCACTTCCAGCGCCTTGTCGAGCTGCTCGTCGTCTTCCACAAAAAGCACGGTGGTGCGCGAGTCTTCGCTCAGGTAGCGCACCTGCGCGGCCGCGTCGGTGGGGTAGATGCCGTTGGCCACGCCGCCGCAGCTCAGCACGGCCAGGTCGGCCAGCACCCATTCGATGTTGGTGTTGGACAGGATGGACGCACATTCGCCGGGCGCAAAGCCCAGCGACATCAGGCCGCCTGCAATCTCGCGCACGGCCTCGGCCGTCTGGTTCCAGGTCCAGCTCTTCCAGATGCCCAGCTCTTTTTGCCGCATCCACACGCGCGGGCCGCGCTCGGCCACGGCGTTCCAGAACATGGCGGCGATGGTGTCGCCTGCCAGCACGTCGGTGCCTGCGGGCTGGATGTGATCGAGGTCCCAGAGATTGCTCATGTTGTCCTCATCGCCATGTTTTCTTTTTCTTCCACCGCCGCTCGCCCCGCACGCCCTCGTCCTTCATGCCGAGGTAGAACTCCTTGATGTCGTCCTTCTCGCGCAGGCGCTCGCAGCTGTCTTCCATCACGATGCGGCCGTTCTCCAGCACATAGCCGTAGTCCGATGCGTTGAGCGCCATGTTGGCGTTCTGCTCCACCAGCAGGATGGTGGTGCCGCGCTCGCGGTTGATGCGCACTACGATCTCGAAGATCTCCTTGGTGAGCTTGGGAGACAGGCCCAGGCTGGGCTCGTCCAGAAGGATCAGCTCGGGCGCGGCCATGAGCGCGCGCGAGATGGCCAGCATCTGCTGCTGCCCGCCCGAGAGCAGGCCCGCGTCCTGCGCGGCGCGCTCCTTGAGGATGGGGAAGTAGCCGAACACCGTCTCGATGTCGCGCGCCACCGCGTCGCTATCGCTGCGGGTGTAGGCGCCCATCAGCAGGTTGTCGCGCACCGACAGCAGCGGGAACACCTCGCGCCCCTCGGGCACATGCATCAGGCCTTTGCGCACGATGGCGGCCGGGTCACGGGCGGTGATGTCCTGGCCCTGGAATTCGATGGAGCCCTTGCGCGGGTCGATGATGCCGCTGATGGTCTTGAGGATGGTGGTCTTTCCCGCCCCGTTACTTCCCAGCACGGCAGCGATCTCGCCGCGCCGCACCTGCAGGCTCACGCCCCGGATGGCCTTGATGGGGCCGTAGGCGCTTTCCACGTTCTGCAGGCGCAGCAGGGGCTGATCGGCGGCGCTGGCCACCGGGCTGGTGGCGGGGTCGGACAGCACGGCGCTCATGTGCGGACTCCCATGCTGGAACCCGCTGGGCGGCGCAGGTTGCTCACATCGTCGATGGTGCCCAGGTACGCCTCGATCACCCCTGGATGCGTCTGCACCTCGCGCGGCGTGCCCATGGCCACCACCTCGCCCTGGTTCATGGCCAGCACGCGGTCGGACACCTTGGAGACCAGCGACATATCGTGTTCCACCATCAGCACCGTGATGCCCAGCTCGTGCTGGATGTCCTGAATCCAGAAGGCCATGTCGTCGGTCTCCTCCACATTCAGGCCCGACGAAGGCTCGTCGAGCAGCAGCAACTGGGGTTCGGCGCACAGCGCGCGCGCCAGCTCCACCACCTTGCGCACACCGTACGGCAGGCCGGCCACCATGGTGTCGCGGTAGTGCTGCAGGTCAAGAAAGTCGATGACCTGCTCGGCCTTCTCGCGCGCCTGAATTTCGCCTTCGCGCACTTTGCGCGTGAAGAACATCTCGGCCCACAGGTTGCTGTGCTGCTGCGTGTGGCGGCCGATCAGCAGGTTGTGCAGCACGCTTGCGTGCTCGAAGAGTTCGATGTTCTGGAAGGTGCGCGCAATGCCCAGCCCTGCCACCTTGTGCGGCGGCTGGTCGGTGAGCGGCAGCATGGCGCCGCCGGGGCCTGCGTAGGCAATGGTGCCGGTGGTGGGCGTGTAGATGCGGCTGATGAGGTTGAACACCGTGGTCTTGCCCGCACCGTTGGGGCCGATGAGGGTGAATACCTCGCCGCGCCGCACGTCAAAGCTCACGTTGTTGACGGCCAGCACGCCGCCAAAGCGCACGCTGAGGTTCTGGGCGCTGAGAAGCACATCGGTCGTCACAGTGCTCCCTCCATGGCGCTCGTACTGTTGCGTGTGGGTTGAGACTGGCGTGGCCCAGGCCAGGAACGCCGAGCAAGGGCCGCCCCGCAGCGAGGGCGTTGTCCCCCTGCCCGCGCAGCGCAGCGAAGCGAGAGCGGGGGGAAGGCGCGAAGCGACTCAGGGGGGTGTTTCATTTCAAGCGATCCGATTTCTGGAACGATTTCTGCCGCTTGAACATGCCCTGGCGGTAGAACGGGAACATCTGCAGCCAGGTGCGCACCTTGAGCCAGCGGCCGTACAGGCCCATGGGTTCGAACAGCACAAACGCGATCAGCACCGCGCCATACACCACGGCCTGCAACCCCGGCGCCTGACCGATGGCGGCGGGCAGAAAGTCCTTGCTCAGCGAGATGAGCTGGGGCATCGAGATCAGGAAGATGGCCCCCAGGAAGGCGCCGTGCACCGAGCCCAGGCCACCGATCACGATCATGAGCAAGAGGTCGATGGACTGCAGGATGTTGAACTGGTCCGGCGAGATGAACTGCAGCTTGTGGGCATACAGCGCGCCACCCACGCCCGCAAGTGCGGCCGAGAGCGAGAACGACAGCGTCTTGTAGCGCGCCAGGTGGATGCCCATGCTCTGCGCCGAGATCTCCGAATCGCGAATGGCTACGAACGCGCGACCCGTGGGCGAGCGCAGCAGGTTCAGGATGGCCAGCGTGCTCACCACCGCAATCACCAGGCACAAGAAGTAGAACGACTCGGTGGACTCGAACGAGTAGCCGAACATCTGCGGCGGCACCAGGTGCTTGCCGGAGTTGCCGCCGGTGACGGACTCCCAGCGCGCAAACACCTCCTCAACGATGAAGCCGAACGACAGCGTGGCCATGCCCAGGTAGATGCCCTTGACGCGCAGCGCGGGCAGGCCTACCACCACGCCCACGGCGGCCGACAGACCGGCTGCACAGGCCAGCGACAGCGCAAACGGCCAGCCCATGCCCGTGAGCACAGCCTGTGTGTATGCCCCCACGCCCAGAAAGGCCGCGTGCCCCAGCGAGAACAGCCCCGTGAAGCCCGCCAGCAGCATCAGCCCCAGGCCCACGATGGCGTAGATGAGCACAAAAGTGAGCTGCGCCAGCCAGTATTCCGGCGCGACCCAGGGCGCGGCGACGAGGGCCAGGCCCAGCAGGCTGTACCAGAACACATGGCCGCCGTGTTTGGCGAGACGGATGTCTTGCGCGTAAGAGGTCTTAAAAAGAAAGCGCATGGGGTCAGACTTTCTTTCTCAGCTTTTCGCCGAACAGTCCATTCGGTTTGACCATCAGCATGATCAGCACCACGATGTACGCCGCCGTGTCCTTGAAGCCATCAGGCAGATAGAAGCCCGAGAGCGATTCGACAATGCCAATCACCAGTCCGCCAACAATGGCGCCCGGCAGGCTGCCAAAGCCCCCCACCACGGCGGCCGGGAAGGCCTTGAGCCCGATGAAGCCCATGTTGGCATGCACAAAAGTGATGGGCGCCAGCAGCAGCCCGGCCACCGCCGCCACCACCGCGGCCAGCCCCCAGGCCAGGCCGTTGAGCCGCTGCACCGGGATGCCCATGTAGTAGGCCGCCAGCTGGTTCTGCGATGCGGCCTGCATTGCAATGCCCAGCTTGCTGTAGCGGAACATCGCAAACAGCAGCACGCACAACACGCCCGTGGCGCCGATCACCACCAGCTGCTCGGCGCTGACCACCAGCTCACCCAGGCGCAGGGACTGGTCTTTGTAGGGCACGGGCAGCGTGTGTGTGTCGGTGCCAATGTTGGGGATCATGGTGACCAGGCCGCGCATCACGTAGCCGATGCCGATGGTGAGCATGACGATGGAGAACGCGGGCTGGCCGAGGATGGGGCGGATCACTGCGCGCTCGACCAGCACGCCGAAAAGCCCCATGGCCACCACGCTGGCCAGCACCGCCACCCAGAAGGGAAAGCCCAGCACGGTCATCAGCGCCAGGCCGCAAAACGCGCCGAGCATCATGAGTTCGCCCTGCGCAAAGCTCACGGTTTCGGTGGCCTTGTAGATGAGCACAAAGCCCAGCGCGATCAGCCCGTAGATGCACCCCTGGGAGACACCGCTGATCAACAGTTGCACAAATTGCACCCTGGCTCTCCAGAAGATTTTTACAAAGCGGTTGCTTTGCATAAATAATGTTGACTGCGACCGCTGCTTACCGCACTCGGGGCTAACCCTGAGAGGGGTGACGATCGGGTCGCGGCGGATATTGACGCAGCACGGCACCCCGCGCAATAGGAATAACGTCGGGTGGGTGAACAGGCTCTGAGCATCGGCCCATAGGAGAAGCACATGTCCGTAGAGGTGGAAACGCGAGGCCGTGTCACGCTGGTGACATTGCGCAGGCCCGATGTGCGCAACGCGGTGGACGCGGCAACGGCGCAGGCCCTGCATGCGGCCTTCCTCGCGTTCGACCAGGACGAGCACGCGGATGTGGCCGTGTTTCACGGTGCGGGCGGGCACTTCTGTGCGGGTTGGGACCTGCAAGCGGGGGCGCGCCTGCTGGCCGATGGCGTGGCGCCTGAGGCGCTGGCGCAAACGCTTGATTTCGCCGCCGATGCGGTCCACCCGCCGGGGCCGATGGGACCGAGCCGCATGCAGTTGTCCAAGCCTGTGATTGCGGCGATTGAAGGCGCGGCCGTGGCGGGCGGCATGGAGCTGGCGCTGTGGTGTGACCTGCGTGTGATGGCCGAGGACGCGTACATGGGCGTGTTCTGCCGCCGCTTTGGTGTGCCCCTGATCGACGGCGGCACGGTGCGGTTGCCGCGCCTGGTGGGCCTGTCGCACGCGCTGGACCTGATCCTGACCGGCCGCAAAGTCGAGGCGGACGAGGCCCTGCGCATGGGCCTGTGCAACCGCGTGGTGCCTGCGGGCCAGGCGCTGCAGGCGGCGCTGGCGCTGGCACACACACTGGCCGCCTTTCCGCAAGCCACCTTGCGTGCCGACCGCGCGAGCGCGCTGGCGGGCGAGGGGCTGCCGCTGCAGCAGGCGCTGCTGCAGGAGTGGGCCGGTGGGCGCGAATGCCTGGCCGAAGCGCTGCGCGGAGCCACCCGGTTTGCCACCGGGGAAGGGCGCCACGGCAAGTTTTAGATAAAAATGGCCGCTTGCGCCTGTCCATCAAGCGCTGATAGCTACAAAATCAGGAGCATTCAGGGGCGTGGCCCCTTGTTCCTCACACAACATCCATCCCAGGAGACCCATGAGCAAATCCGCGCCCCCCGCCCCGCAAGCCTTCGAGCCCGCCTTCGTCGCCGGGCTCAAGGCCATCTTTGAAGAGAAGATCGTGTTCAACCAGGTGCTGGGCCTCAAGATCACATCGCTGGCGCCCGATGGCGTGGTGGGCCGTATTGACATGAAGCCCGACCTAGTGGGGCACTATGCCTACAACCGAATCCACGGCGGCGTGATCAGCGCGGGGCTCGACGCCATGGGTGGCCTGGCCGTGATGGCCGCGATTGGCGCCAAGCACCTGGACGAGCTGCCCGAGCAGCGCCTGCACCGCTTTGCCAAGCTGGGCACGATCGACCTGCGCATCGACTACCTGCGCCCCGGCATTGGCAGCCACTTCGAGCTGCGAGCCCAGGTGCTGCGCCTGGGCTCGCGTGTGGCCACCACACGCATGGAGTTCCTGGGGCCGGACGGGCAGATCATGTCGGCGGGCGCGGCTGCCTACATCGTGTCTTGAGGTGTGCGCCGCAGGATGTAACTGCGGGATGTGTGATCCCGCAAGCCTTGCAAGTGCATGCAACCATCGAACCGTTTGGTTACCGTTCTTGCGTAACGAAGGCATCTTTCGCGGAGCGTGAAACCTAGCATGGCCTCTTTTCAAGGAGATCTGATGGCCGTGCAAAACCCCTTCTTTGGCAAGCGTGAACCCGAGTCGTTCCAACCCCGCAGCAGCACCACTTCAGGCTCCGTATTGGGCAGCAGTGCGGTGAGCAGCAGCGCAGCATCGGCACAGCCGGTGCCCCCAGCGGCAGCCCCCAAGCCCAGCAGTGCCAGCGACAGCACGGGCAGCAAGCTCACAGTGGGCCCCAACATCAAGCTCAAGGGCGTGGAGATCACCGACTGCGACACGCTCGTGGTCGAGGGCACGGTCGAGGCCACGATGGACTCGCGCGTGATCCAGATCTCGGAGAACGGGGCGTTCAAGGGCTCAGCCGAGATCGACATTGCCGAGATCCACGGCGAATTCAACGGCACGCTCACCGTGCGCCAGAAGCTCGTGATCTACAGCTCGGGCAAGGTCAACGGCAAGATCCGTTACGGTAAGCTGGTGGTGGAAGAGGGGGGCCAACTGGCGGGTGAGATCGAGGCCGGGTTCTCGGCCTCATCGTCGTCTTCCGGCAGCAGCCATCTGCAGCGCGGGGCAGGGCCTTTGCGCACCGAACCGGCCACCGCACTGGCGGCCTGAAGCCCCTATCTGCGCGCCGCCGCGTGTGGCGCGTCACTGCAGCGCCGTGCTCAGGCCGGTGCGTCGTGCTTGGGCACCGGGCGCGGGCGGCCCTGGTGGTCGATGGCCACGTACGTCAGGCGCGCCTCCGTCACTTTCACATACTGCCCCTGGGCAGAAAAACGTTCGGCATACACCTCCACCTCCACGGTGACCGAGGTGTTGCCCACGCGCGTGATGGCTGAGAAGAACGACAGGATGTCGCCCACGCGCACGGGCTGCTTGAAGATGAATTCATTGACCGCCACGGTGGCCATGCGGCCCTGGATGTAGCGCGCGGGCAGCACGGAGCCCGCCAGGTCCACCTGCGCCATCACCCATCCGCCAAAGATGTCGCCATTGCCGTTGGTGTCGGCGGGCATGGGGATGACCTTGAGCACCAGTTCCTTGTCGGTGGGCAATGCGGCGGGTGGTGGGCTGAAAACGGCAGACATGGGCACAATCTCGGTTGGGGCTGAGCCAATCCTTGGGGAAACCGGTGGTTTCACCAGGCCTTGCGCCCCGAGAAAAACCACCTGGGCATCAGCCAGGTCGGTAAAAACAACAACCGGAATTGTCCCCCATGCGCCACCACGGCGAAACTGCCCCCACCGCTGCCGGTGCCATTGCCCCCGCCGCTGGCACCCCGCCCGCCCCGTCCGACTGGGCCACCCTGCACCGGCTCCTGCCCTACCTGTGGCAATACAAATGGCGCGTGATCGCCGCCATCGTTTTCATGGTGGGCGCCAAGTTCGCCAATGTGGGCGTGCCCATCCTGCTCAAGACGCTGGTCGATGCCATGAGCCTGCAGCCCGGCGACCCGGCCGCCTTGCTGGTGGTGCCGGTGGGGCTGCTGGTGGCCTACGGCGCGCTGCGGCTGTCCACGTCGCTGTTCACCGAGCTACGCGAGCTGGTGTTTGCCAAGGCCACGCAGGGCGCGGCGCGCTCGATTGCGCTGCAGACTTTTGAGCACCTGCACGCCCTGAGCCTGCGCTTTCACCTGGAGCGCCAGACCGGCGGCATGACGCGCGACATCGAGCGCGGTGTGCGCGGCATCGAGTCGCTGATCTCCTTCACCCTGTTCAACGTGGTGGCCACGCTGGTCGAAGTGGTGCTGGTGCTGTCGGTGCTGGCCATCAAGTTCGATGCCTGGTTTGCGTGGATCACGCTGGCGGCGCTGGCGCTGTACATCACCTTCACGGTGCTGGTGACCGAGTGGCGCACCCAGTTCCGCCGCGAGGCCAACGAGTTTGACTCGGCCGCGCACTCCAAGGCCGTGGACTCGCTGCTCAACTACGAGACGGTCAAGTACTTCAACAACGAAGGCTTCGAGGCACGCCGCTACGACGAAAGCCTGGAGCGCCTGCGCCGTGCGCGGCTCAAGAGCCAGACCACGCTGTCCATGCTCAACACCGGCCAGCAGCTCATCATTGCCGTGGGCCTGGTGGCTATGCTCTGGCGCGCCACGCAGGGCGTGGTCGATGGCCGCATGACGCTGGGCGACCTGGTCATGGTCAACGCGTTCATGATCCAGCTGTACATCCCGCTCAACTTCCTGGGCGTGATCTACCGCGAGATCAAGCAGAGCCTGACCGACCTGGACAAGATGTTTACGCTGATGGACAAGGAGCGCGAGGTGGCCGATGCCCCCGGCGCGCTGCCGCTGGCAGGGTTGGACCAGCCCACCGTGTGCTTCGAGGACGTGGTGTTTGCCTACGATCCTGGCGTTATCAGCACTGGCGGGCGCACCATCCTGCAAGGCATCAGCTTTGAGATCCCTGCGGGCAAGACGGTGGCGGTGGTGGGGCCGTCGGGCTCGGGCAAGAGCACACTGGCACGGTTGCTGTTCCGCTTCTACGACATCCAGCAGGGCCGCATCACCATTGCGGGGCAGGAGATCCGCAGCGTGACGCAGGGCAGCGTGCGCCAGGCGATTGGCATCGTGCCGCAGGACACCGTGCTGTTCAACGACACCGTGGCCTACAACATTGCCTACGGCCGCCCCGGCGCCAGCCAGGACGAGATCGAAGCCGCCGCCCGTGCCGCGCGCATCCACGACTTCATCGCCAGCACGCCCAAGGGCTACGCCACCATGGTGGGCGAGCGGGGGCTCAAGCTCTCGGGCGGCGAAAAGCAGCGGGTGGCGATTGCGCGCACCCTGCTCAAGAACCCGCCCATCCTGATCTTTGACGAGGCCACCAGCGCGCTGGACTCCGCCAACGAACGCGCCATCCAGGCCGAGCTGCAGGGCGTGGCGCAGAACAAGACCACGCTGGTGATTGCCCACCGCCTGTCCACGGTGGTGGACGCACACGAGATCCTGGTCATGGACGCGGGCCGCATCATTGAACGCGGCACGCACGCGCAGCTGCTGGCCCTGGGAGGTCGCTATGCCAGCATGTGGTCGCTCCAGCAAAGCGATGCCGCCTGAGCGGCATCCCTCTCTCTTTCATTTGTTTCGCGATTTTTGATCCATGAAGCCCGTCCTTCTCGCCCTCATGTTTTTGTCTGAAGAGCACATCGCCCAGATGGCCCAGACCTTTGAAGTGATCTACGCGCCCGACGCGCCGCAGGCCGCCGCTGCCATCGCGCAGCACGGCCCCCGCGTGCGGGTGGTGTTGACCATTGGTGCGGTGGGCCTGAGCCCGGCGCAGATCGATGCGCTGCCTGCGCTCACGCTCATCTGCGCGCTGGGCGCGGGCTACGAGAACATTGCCGTGGCCCATGCCAAGGCGCGCGGCATTGTGGTGGCCACCGGTGCGGGCACCAACGACGACTGCGTGGCCGACCACACCTGGGGCCTGCTGATTGCGGCGCAGCGCCGCATCCTGCCGCTGGACAAGGCCACCCGCGCAGGCATCTGGCGCACGGCCCTGCCGCTGCCGCCCAACGTGTCGCACAAGCGGCTGGGCATCATCGGCCTGGGCACCATCGGCAAGAAGATTGCGCAGCGCGCGCTGGGCTTCGAGATCGAGGTGGGCTACCACAACCGCAGCGCGCGCACCGATGTGCCTTATCGCTACTTTGCCGACGTGGCGGCGCTGGCCGCGTGGGCGGACTTCCTCGTCGTGGCCACGCCGGGTGGCGCGGGCACCAAGCATCTGGTCAACGCCGACGTGCTGAACGCACTGGGCCCACGCGGCGTGGTGGTCAATATCGCGCGCGGCAGCGTGATCGACACCGCCGCCCTGGCCGCAGCGCTGCGCGGCGGCCGGATTGCCGCCGCAGGGCTGGACGTGTACGAGAGCGAGCCCGCGCCCCCGGCCGAGCTGCTGGACCTGGACAGCGTGGTGCTCACGCCCCATGTGGCGGGCTGGTCGCCCGAGGCGGTGCAGGCGTCGGTGGACCGGTTCATGGAGAACGCCCGGCGCCACCTGGCGGGTGAGGCGCCGGTGTCGCCGCTCTGAAATTTGAATAAAAAAGGCCTTCTGCGCGCAATGGGTAAGCGATTTTCGCTATCAAATCAGGAGTATTGATGTCCGCTGTCGATCTCGACGCCCTGAAAGCCCGGCTGCGCGCCTTTGCGGCCGAGCGCCACTGGCAGCCGTTCCACACGCCCAAGAACCTGGCCATGGCGCTGATGGTGGAGGCGGCCGAGCTTGCCGAGATCTTCCAGTGGATGACGCCCGAGCAATCGCTGGCGGTGGCAGGCGATCCGGCGCTGAAGGAGCCCATCGCCGACGAGGTGGCTGATGTGCTGCTCTACCTGCTGCAGATCGCCGACCACGCGGGCGTGGACCTGGCCGAGGCGGTGGAGCACAAGCTGCGCAAGAACGCGGTCAAACACCCGGTGCCAGATGGCGATTCGAAGAAATAATAGCTGCCTGAGCCTGATGGACAAGCGCTGGCAGCTATTATTTGTATAGCGCCGTCAGGTCGCTGATGGCGCGGGGTGGGCGGGCGTTTGCTTTCTTTTACTGCTTGCGCGCCGCAATCGCCTTCTCGGCCATGTTCACCAGGTCGGCGCCGATCTGGCCCTTCCACTTGTCGTACACGGGGCGGGTGGCCTTGACAAACGCGGCGCGCTCGGCGGGGGAGAGCTGGGTCACGGTCACGCCCAGGGCGGCGATGTCCTTGAGCAGGGGCTTGTCGGCCTCGACCACGCCCTTGCGGGCGATGGCGATTTCTTCCTTGCCTGCGTCGATGGCCGCCTGCTTCACGATCTCGCGGTCGGCGGGCGTCCAGCTGTTCCAGATTTCCTTGTTCACCACAAAGATCAGCGGGTCGTTCACGTAGCCCCACAGCGTGATGTTCTTCTGCGCCACGCTGTGCAGCTTGGCGGCGGTGAAGATGGACAAGGGGTTCTCCTGCCCGTCCACCGCGCCGCTGGCAAACGCGGGCTGTGCGTCGGCCCAGCTCATCTGCGTGGGGTTGGCGCCCAGGGCGGTGAAGGTGTCCAGGAACAGTGGCGAGCCCACCACGCGAATCTTCAGGCCCTTGAGGTCTTCCGGGGTTTTGATCGCCTTCTTGGAGTTGGAGATTTCGCGGTAGCCGTTTTCGCCCCAGGCCAGGGGCACCACGCCCGCCTTGTCCAGCGTGGCGAAGATGCTCTTGCCCACATCGCCCTGCGTCACCGCGTCCACGGCGGCGTAGTCGGGGAACAAAAAGGGCAGCGAGAACAGGTTGAGCTGCTTGACCTGGGGCGACCAGTTGATGGTGGAGCCCACGGCCATGTCGATCACGCCCTGGCGCAGCGCGCTGAACTCGCGCGTCTGGTCGCCCTGGATCAGCGACACGCCGGGGTAGAGCTTGATGTTGATGCGGCCCTGGGTGCGCTCGCGCACCTTGTTGGCCCACAGCTCGCCGCCCTTACCCCAGGGGAAGGCGGTGCCCAGCACCAGCGACATGCGGTATTCGCTCTTGTAGGTGGTCTGTGCGATGGCGGCGGGCGCGGTGAACGCCAGGGCGGCCGCAGCGGCCACGGCCGAGGTGAGGAAGGTGCGCAGTTTCATGGGTTGTCTCCTTGTTGGATGGATGGTGGGTTGAGTGAATAAGCAAAAGGCAATCAGTAGCCCAGGCGCTGGGGCAGCCACAGTGCAATCTGCGGGAACACGACGACCAGCAGCATGGCCACGGTCATGGCCAGCACCAGCCACACGACCCAGCGGGTGGTCTGCTCCATCCGCACGCCCGCGATCTTGCTGGACACCATGAGGTTCACGGCCATGGGGGGCGTGAACTGGCCAATCGCCACGGTGAGCGTCAGCACCACGCCGAACCACACCACGTCCCACTGGTAGTGCTGCATGATGGGCATGAGCAGGGGCACAAAGATCAGGAAGATGGAAATGCCATCGAGGAACATGCCCGCGACGAGCAGCACCACAATCAGCGCGCCCAGCACGCCTTGCTCGCTCAGGCCCGACTGCACGATGGCGCGGGTGATGGGGTCGATCACGCCCAGCGTGGACAGCGAGAACGCAAAGATGCCCGCGAGCGAGACCACCACCAGGATCACGGCCGAGAGTTCGCCCGCCTCGCGCAGGATGCCGAACAGGTCACGCACTCGGATCGTGCGGTGCACCACCATGCCCACAAACAGGCCGTAGAACACGGCGACCACGGCGGCCTCGGTGGGCGTGAACCAGCCCGCGCGCATGCCGCCCAGGATCACCACGGGCGCCGCCAGGCCCCAGGAGGCCTCGCGCAGGCTGCGCCAGAACGGCGGGCGCGGCATGTCGGCCTCGGCGCCGCCCATCTTGTGGCGCCGCGCCAGCCACACGGCCGGGACAATCAGTGCAATGCCCGCCAGCACCCCGGGGAACATGCCGGCAGCAAACAGCGCGGGCACCGAGGCGCCGGGCACCAACACCGAGTACACGATGAAGGCCACAGACGGCGGTATGAGGATGTCGGTGGCGGCCGCGCCCGCCACCACGCTGGCCGAGTAGGCGGCGGGGTAGCCCGCGCGCGCCATGGCCGCAATCATGACCCCGCCCACAGCAGCTGCGGTGGCCGGGCCCGAGCCCGAGATGCCGCCCAGAAACATGGCCACCGCAATCGCCACCAGTGGCAGCATGCCCGGGCCGCGCCCGACGATGGAGACCGCAAAGTTCACCAGCCGTAGCGCCACACCCGAGCGGTCGAAGATCGAGCCCACGAGCACAAACATGGGGATGGCCAGCAGCGGGTATTTGCCGAGCCCGGCATAGAAGTTCTGCGGCACGGCCAGCAGGCCGAACCAGGGGGTCTCGGCATTGGCCAGCGCAATGGCGGCAGCGCCCGCCAGGCCCAGGGCGGCGCCAATCGGCACGCCCAGAAACATCATGCCCAGAAAGGCCACAAACAGCAGCGTGGCGATCATGTGCGTGCCTCCGCTGTGGCTGATGTGGCCGCTGCGCGCCGCAGGCGTGCCCACAGTTGCAGCGCCCGGGCCGTCGTCAGCGCACACAGCACCGGCAGCCACACCGAGTACCACCACTGCGGCACGCCGATGCCGGGGGAGGTTTCTTCATACCGGTAGTCGTCCCACACCACGCGCACGCTCAGCACCGTGATCAGCCCAAACAGCAGCGCGACCATGAGCGCGCCGAACTGTGCGAGCCGCTGACGGCGTTGCTCGGAGCCACCATCGGCATAGAACTCGATGCGGATGTGCAGCTGCCGCGCCACTGCCGCCGAGCCGCCGACCAGCGCCAGCACGATCATCAGGAACACCGAGATCTCCTCGGTCCAGGCAAACGATGCATCGGTGAAATAGCGCACCACCACATTGACGAAGGTGATGAGTGCCAGGGCGGCCATCGTCAGGACGATGAGCCAGTCTTCCAGGCGCAGGGAGCGGGGGGCGTCAGCAGCCGCTGGCGCGTCGGGCGCAGCGGGCCGCCCATCGGGAGTGGAGGTGGACATGGACGCGGGGAGTCAGAAAACACAAGGGGCGGATACCGATCTTGTGGCCCGGCGGTGTTGTGCACCTGGGCGTTGACCGATGGAGCGGCGGGGTGAGCGCGCCGAGCATTATGCGTTGCCTGCTATGCATGCACAGCATTGGTGCAGTGCCGCAAGCGATGCCACCGGGCGCGGCCGGGGCCCGCGCAGGTGCCCCAACCACACTGGATCGCTCCACCCGTGATCTGTAGAAACCCTCATGCCGGGCGCCAGCAAGGCGCAGCCTGCGCGCGGATAATGCGCCGATGGAAACCAAGTGGCTTGAAGATTTCGTCAGTCTTGCGGAAACCCGCAGCTTCAGCCGGTCAGCGCAGCTGCGGCATGTGACCCAGCCAGCGTTCTCGCGGCGGATCCAGGCGCTGGAGGCCTGGGCCGGTACCGACTTGGTGGACCGCAGCTCCTACCCCACCCGCCTCACGCCCGCTGGCAAAACCCTCTACGACCAGGCCCTGGAAATGCTGCAGGCGCTGCAGAACACCCGCGCCATGCTGCGCGCGCACACCAGCGCGGGCAAGGACATGATCGAGTTCGCCGTGCCGCACACGCTGGCATTCACCTTCTTCCCCGCCTGGGTGTCCAGCCTGGCCGACAAGTTCGGCCCGTTCAAGAGCCGCCTGATCGCCCTGAACGTGCACGACGCCGTGATGCGCCTGGTAGAGGGCGGCTGCGACCTGCTGATTGCCTACCACCACCCTTCTCAGCCCTTCCAGCTTGATGCCGACCGTTATGAAATGGTCAGCCTGGGGCAGGAGGTGCTGTCGCCCTACAGCAAGGCCGACGCCGAGGGCCAGCCCGTGCACCGCCTGCCGGGCCGCGCGGGCCAGCCGCTGCCCTATCTGGGCTACGCACCCGGCGCCTATCTGGGGCGGGTGACTGAACTCATCCTCAAGCAGTCGCAAACGCCCATCCACCTGGAGCGTGTGTATGAGACCGACATGGCCGAAGGCCTCAAGGCCATGGCGCTGGAAGGCCATGGCGTGGCCTTCTTGCCGCACAGCGCCGTGAAGAAGGAGCTGCGCTCGCGCCGCCTGGTCAGCGCGGCGCCCTCGGAGGCAGAAGGCCTGCAGATGACCATGGACGTGCGGGCCTACCGCGAGAAACCAGCGGGCAAGGAGGCCCCCAAAGGCACGGCCCAGGCGCTGTGGACCTACCTCCAGGCCCAGGCCGGGTCATGCTAAGGGTAAATACGGATATAAACACTTTGCATAGTTGCGCCCGCAAACGGCATTGGAGTTTCATAGTAACGACACGTACAGTTCGCGCCATCGCTGGGTCGGTGGCAACAACACATGCCTGCAACTGCCGCGATGGCACGAACATTGCAAACCCGATTCCTTTCTTTTACCGGGACGTCGTATGAAAGTTCAGCACTGGAGATTCGCTAAGGGCCTGGTCGCCCTGGGCTGCCTGCTGGCGGCGTCTGTGCAGGCGGCAACGGTGCTGGAACGTGTGAGCGCTGGCGGCAAGTTGGTGATTGCCCACCGCGAGTCGTCGGTGCCGTTCTCGTATGTGGATTCCCAGTCGGGCAAGCCCGTAGGTTATGCCGTGGACCTGTGCCTGCGCCTGGCCGATGTGGTGCGCAAGAAGACCGGCAAGAAGGACATGGAGGTGGAGTTTGTGGCTGTCACGCCCGCCAACCGCATCACCATGATCGAGCAGGGCAAGGCCGACATGGAATGTGGCTCCACCACCAACAACGCCGAGCGGCGTCAACAAGTGGCGTTCACCATCCCCCATTTCATCACCGGTGCCCGGCTGCTCGTGAAGTCCGCCAGTGCCATCGACAAGGTGGAAGACCTCAACGGCAAGAAGCTGGTGTCCACCAAAGGCACCACACCGCTCAAGGCGGCCGACCAGGCCAACCGCGAGCGCCTGATGGGCATCACCATCGTGGAAGCCCCAGACCATGCCAAGGCCGTAGATATGGTCGAAAAGGGCGAGGCCGATGCCTTCGTGATGGACGACGTACTGCTGTATGGCCTGGCGGCTGGCCGGCCCAACCCCAAGGCGCTCAAGGTGGTGGGCCGCTTCATGACCACCGAGCCGCTGGCCATCATGCTGCCCAAGAACGACCCCGAGTTCAAAAAACTGGTAGACGAAGAGATGCGCCGCCTGATCACCAGCCGCGACATCTACCCCATCTATGATAAGTGGTTCAACAAACCCATCCCTCCGAATAACACGGTGCTGAACCTTCCGGTCAGTTATCTGTTGCGCGACTTCTGGAAATACCCTACCGATCAGGTCCCCTTCTGACGAGTATCCTCGGGTAAGTCCTCCCCCATTTCTAGACGTTTGGGCTTGCAGCCCGGGCGGGTTGCGGCCAGTCTCTAGAATTTCCCCCTTTTTTCTGTTTTCAACACAAGGAGATCCCTATGAAGAAACATTTGCTCGCGATTGCTGTGACCGCCCTGGCCGCAGGCAGCGCGTTCGCTCAAGCCACCGACACCCTGGCCAAGATCAAGGCCTCGGGCAGCGTGACGCTGGGTGTGCGCGAGTCTTCGGGTCTTTCCTACACGCTGGGCAACGGCAAGTACGTGGGCTTTCACACAGAAATGGGTGAAATCGTCCTGCACGACGTTCAGAAGCAACTGGGCCTGGCCAAGCTGGACATCAAGTACCAGCCTGTGACCTCGCAGAACCGTATTCCCCTGGTGACCAACGGCACCGTGGACCTGGAGTGTGGCTCCACCACCAACAGCGCCGCCCGCCAGAAGGACGTGGCCTTTGCCGTGACCACCTATGTGGAAGAAGTCCGCATGGTCGTCAAGGCCAACTCGGGCATCACCTCCATCAAGGACCTGAACGGCAAGACTGTGGCCACCACCACGGGCACCACCTCGGTGCAGACGCTGCGCAAGCACGAACGTGCTGGCGGCATTGACTTCAAGGAAGTCATGGGCAAGGACCACGCCGACAGCTTCCTGATGCTGGAAACCGGCCGTGCCGAAGCGTTCGTGATGGACGGCTCCATCCTGGCCGCCAACATCTCCAAGTCCAAGGCACCTGCCGACTACAAGATCGTCGGCGAAGTGCTGAACGTGGAGCCCATCGCCTGCATGCTGCGCAAGGACGACCCTGCGTTCAAGAAGGCCGTGGATGATTCCATCAAGCGCCAGATCAAGGATGGTTCGCTGGCCAAGCTGTACGACAAGTGGTTCATGCAGCCCGTGCCACCCACCAACGTGAAGATCGGCCTGCCGATGTCGGATGCGACCAAGGAAGCTTGGGCCAACCCGAACGACAAGCCCATGGAAGACTACGCCAAGAAGTAATCTTCTTGACGCGCGTGCCCCTTCGGCCAGCCGGTTTGAAGGGGCTTTTTTGTTGGGCACGCTGCCTGCGCGCCGTGCCCGGCGCAATACCAAGAATTAAAGGGGTGCTCCTATGAGTTGGGATTGGCAGGTGTTCTGCCAGGACACCATGGACCGGGAAGTTGTGCAGAGCTGCTTTGGCAAGGGCGGCGACATCACTTACCTGGACTGGATGCTGTCGGCCTGGGGCTGGACGGTGTCCGTTTCGTTGCTGGCCCTGGTGCTGGCGCTTGTGTTGGGCTCTTTCATCGGCACGCTGCGCACGCTGCAGGACCGGCCCATGATTGTTCGGCTGGGCAACGCCTGGGTCGAGCTGTTCCGCAACATTCCGCTTCTGGTCCAGATTTTCCTCTGGTACCACGTTCTCCCCAGCCTGTTCCCGGTGCTCAAGGGGGTTCCCGGCTTTGCCCTCGTGGTGCTGGCCCTGGGCTTCTTCACCTCGGCGCGTATCGCCGAGCAGGTGCGCTCGGGCATCCAGGCCCTGCCGCGCGGCCAGCGTTACGCGGGCATGGCTGTGGGGTTCACCACCTTCCAGACCTACCGCTACGTGCTGCTGCCCATGGCGTTCCGCATCATCATCCCGCCGCTGACCAGCGAGACGATGAACATCTTCAAGAACTCGTCCGTGGCGTTTGCCGTGTCGGTGGCCGAACTCACCATGTTCGCCATGCAGGCGCAGGAAGAAACCTCGCGCGGCATCGAGGTGTACCTGGCCGTGACCACGCTCTACATCATCTCGGCCTTTGCCATCAACCGGATCATGGCGTTCATCGAAAAACGCGTGCGCATCCCGGGCATGGTGGTCGCAGGTGCTGCTGGAGGGGGGCATTGATATGAATCTCGACTTTTCCTTCTACAACTGGGACCTGATCTCCAACTTCGTGCTCAAGGGGCTGTACTTCAGCCTGATGCTCACGGTGATCGCCACCATCGGCGGCGTGTTTTTTGGCACCCTGCTGGCGCTGATGCGCCTGTCGGGCAAGAAGTGGCTCGATGTGCCCGCCACCATCTACGTCAACGGCATGCGCTCCATTCCGCTGGTGATGGTGATCCTGTGGTTCTTCCTGCTGGTGCCCGCCATCATCGGCCGCCCCATCGGCGCGGAAGTGTCGGCAGTCATCACCTTCATCGCCTTTGAAGCGGCGTACTTCAGCGAAATCATGCGCGCCGGCATCCAGTCCATCCCGCGTGGCCAGGTGTATGCCGGGCAGGCGCTGGGCATGACGTATGGCCAGAACATGAAGCTGGTGGTGCTCCCCCAGGCGTTCCGCAACATGCTGCCGGTGCTGCTCACGCAGACCATCATCCTGTTCCAGGATACGTCGCTCGTGTATGCCATCGGTGCCTACGACATGCTCAAGGGCTTTGAAGTGGCGGGCAAGAACTTCGGCCGCCCCATCGAGGCGTACCTGGCTGCCGCCGTGCTGTATTTTGTGATGTGCTATGCGCTGTCCTGGGCGGTCAAGCGCCTGCACCAGAAGATCGCCATCATCCGGTGATCCGAGAGATTGAGGAATAAACAATGATCGAACTCAAAAACGTATCCAAGTGGTATGGCCCCGTGCAGGTGCTCAACGAGTGCTCGGCCACCATCAACAAGGGCGAAGTGGTGGTGGTCTGCGGCCCCTCGGGCTCGGGCAAGTCCACGCTCATCAAGACCATCAACGCGCTCGAACCCTTCCAGAAGGGCGAGATCACGGTCGATGGCGTGAAGCTGCATGACCCCAGCACCAACCTGCCCAAGCTGCGCAGCCGCGTGGGTATGGTGTTCCAGCACTTCGAGCTGTTCCCCCACCTGTCGGTGACGGACAACCTGACCATCGCGCAGATCAAGGTGCTGGGCCGCAGTGCGGACGACGCCAAGAAGCGCGGCCTGAAGATGCTGGAGCGCGTGGGCCTGATCGCCCACAAGGACAAGTTCCCCGGCCAGCTCTCGGGCGGCCAGCAGCAGCGCGTGGCCATTGCGCGCGCCCTGTCGATGGACCCCATCGTGATGCTGTTTGACGAACCCACGTCCGCGCTCGACCCCGAAATGGTCGGCGAAGTGCTGGACGTGATGGTGGGCCTGGCCAACGAAGGCATGACCATGATGTGCGTGACCCACGAAATGGGCTTTGCGCGCAAGGTGAGCAACCGCGTGATCTTCATGGACGTGGGCGGCAAGATCCTGGAAGACTGCTCGAAGGACGAGTTCTTCAACAACCCCGAGGCACGCCAGCCGCGCACAAAAGACTTCCTCAACAAGATCCTGCAGCACTGATGCAGCGTCGCCCCGGACCGTCAGGTCTCGGGATTGGAAGCAAAAAAAGCGCTCTTCGGAGCGCTTTTTTCATGGGCGTCGTAACGCCTGAAAACCTTGCGCGGGCCAGTAGCCAGGATCACGCCGGTCAGCGCTTGCCTCCCCGCCGCCCCGCTGGCGGGTTGCCTTCCACGATGAGCTGGGCTTCCACGTCCTTCCACAGGTCGTCGCGCCGCTGCAGGGCTTCGGACACGGCTTCGTGCCGCAGCTGGGCCACGGCCGACACCAGGGCGTTGCACACGAAGAACGCGGCGGTGTACGAGTCAAAGGGCGAGGCGTTGGAGATGCGCACCTGCACGCGGTGGTGGGCCAGGGCCGCCAGCGGCGCGGCGGTGCTGTCCACAATGGCCAGCACCTGGGCCCCCGCGTCGCGAAACCGCTGCGCTACTTTCACAGGCCCGCTGGCATAGCGCCGGATGCTGAAGACCAGCAGCGTGTCCTCGGGCTGGATCCAGAGCAGCTGGTCGGTGGCGGCCACGGCGCCCGCGCCCAGTTCGTGTACGCCGGGGCGGCACATGTTCAGGTGCAGCGCCAGCCAGGCGGCCACGGGGGCGCTATTGATCTGCGCCAGCACAAACACACGCCCGCTGTTCTGCGCGATGCGCGCCACGATGGCCTCGAACGCCGCCATGTCCAGCCCGTCGCGCGTGGCGGTGATGTTGTGCTGGTCGTGCAGCAGGGCGTCGTCCACGCATTGCTGCAGGCTGCGCTCGGTGCCGATGGTGACGGGCGCACGCTGCCCGGCGGTTTGCAGCAGGGCCGTGACCTCGCCCCGGGCCTCGCGCTGCGCCTCGGCATAACTCGCGTAACCGAGCTTGGCAAACAGCCGCACCACGGTCGATGCGCTGGTGCCGGTGCGCGCTGCCAGGGCGGTGGCCGACTCCAGCAGCGCGTGGGGGTAGTCCCGCCCCAGGGCCTCGGCCAGGGCGCGTTCGCTGGCCGTGAGTTCGCCGCCCTGGCGGGCCAGGCGCTCGGTCAGCAGTGCGGTGGATGTTTGCAATGATGATTTCATTTATGTCTCATTTATGAAAAATGTATTGCAAACAGCCGAAACGCATGCAACACTGCGGCCCAAATTTTGCCCCGACCCGGGGTCCGACCCAAGGACAACCATGCTCGAAACGCTTGAAAACACAGCATCCCAGGCGCCATCTGCCCCATCCGCGCCGGCACTGGCCTGGCTGGCGGGCCAGGGGCAGGCCATGCAAGAGCTATTGCAGAAAGTGGTCAACATCGACAGCGGCAGCCGCGATGAGGCGGGCGTGACCGCTGTGGCCCATGCACTGGCCGAGCGCCTGCTGGCTGCGGGCGTGCCCGTGCAGTTCGAGCCCGTGCCCGGCTACGGTGTGCTGCTGCACGCACAGGTCAACGCGGCCGGGGCAGGCGGGGAGGGCGCGCCCCTGATCCTCATGGGCCACATGGACACCGTCTATCCCGCAGGCACCGTGGCGCGCCGCCCCTTCCGTGTGGAAGACGGCCGTGCCTACGGCCCCGGCGTGGCCGACATGAAGTCGGGCCTGGTGCTCAACGTGTTTGTGGCCGAGGCCTTTGCCCGCTGCGGCGGGCTGAAGGCGCCCCTGCACCTGTTCTTCTCGTGCGACGAAGAGATCGGCTCGCCCGCCACGCGCGACCTCATCATGGCCCGGGTGCGCGGCGCCCGGGCCGTGCTCAATGCCGAGCCCGGCCGCGTGAGCGGCAACGTGGTCACCAGCCGCAAGGGCTCGATGGTGGTGGAGTTCGAAGTGCAGGGCGTGGCCGCGCATGCGGGCATCAACCACGCGGCAGGCGCCAGCGCCATCGAGGCCCTGGCACGCAAGACGCTGGCGCTGCACGCGCTCACCGACCTGGCCACGGGCGTGACCTGCAACGTGGGTGTGGTGCAGGGCGGCATTGTGCCCAACATGGTCGCCCCGCATGCCAAGGCCGAGGTGGACCTGCGCTTCACCGCCGACACCAACCCCGACGACCTGCTGGAGCGCGTGCGTTCCATCGTCGAGGAAGAATCCGTGCCTCGCACCCAGGGCCGCATCACCTTGCACCGCCGCACGCTGCCGATGAAGCCCACGCCAGACTACCTGCTGGCTCTGTACCAGCAGGGCGCCCGTTCGCTCGGCTTTGAGGTGCAGGGCGAGTTCACCGGCGGCGCGGCAGACAGTGGCCTCACCGCCTCGGTGGGCGTGCCCACGCTGTGTGCCACGGGCCCCGTGGGCGGCCACCCCCACACCGAGCGCGAGTACTGCGAACTGGCCACCTTTGTGCCGCGCGCCCAGGCCGTGGCGCTGGCGGTGCTGGGCCATCCCTGATTCCAGCTTTTATTCCCCTTTTTTGCTTTTTGCGTTTTTGAAGACTGCCATGAACCACATCCCTTCCCGCCGCCACCTCCTGTCTACCGGCCTAGGCCTCGGCCTGGCCGGTCTTGCAGCGCTGCCTGCGCTGGCGCAGGACAAGTTCCCCTCGCGTCCCATCACGCTGGTGGTGCCGTTCCCGCCCGGTGGGTCGGTGGACATCATGGCGCGCCAGTATTCCGAGCCGCTGTCCAAGGTGCTGGGCGTGCCCATCGTGGTGGAAAACCGCGCGGGCGCGGGCGGCTCGGTGGGCGCGCAGTATGTGGCGCGTGCCAAGGCCGACGGCTACACGCTGGTCGTGTCGTCGCAAAGCAGCCACTTGGCCAACCCGCTCACGCAGCCCAAGGTCGGCTACGACCCGGTGAAGGACTTTGAAAACATCGCCATCCTGGGCCGCCTGCCCAATGCGCTGGTAGTGCACAGCAGCCTGCCGTTCAAGACCTTCAAGGAGTTCATCGACTACGCCAAGAAGAACCCCGGCAAGCTCAACTACGGCAGCGGCGGCGTGGGCAGCATGGGTCAGCTGAACGTGGAAATGCTCAAGGCCGCCACCGGTGCCTTCACCACCCACATCCCCTACCGGGGCGGCACGCCGCTGATCACGGCGGTGCTGGGCAATGAGGTGCAGTTCATCCTCGACAACCTGGTCATCATGCTGCCGCACATCCAGGCGGGCAAGGTGCGTGCGCTGGCCCTGGCCAACGACCAGCGCCTGCCGCAGCTGCCCGACGTGCCGACCCTGGCCGAAGTGGGCTACCCCCAGCTCAACCTCACCTCGTGGATCGGCCTGGCTGCGCCGGGCGGCACGCCCGATGCGGTGGTGCAGACCCTGTACAAGGCGGTGCGCGAGGTCGCCACCTCGCCCGCGATGCTGGCCAACCTCAAGGAACGCGGCGTGATCGCCCCGGAAGAGATGACCCCCGCCGCCTTCGAGAAGATGATGTCCGAGCGCCTGGTGAAGTTTGGCGAGGTGGTGCGCAAGGCCGGCATCACCGCCGAATAAGGTGTGGGCCGCTGGGATATGAGTGTTTTTGGCTGCCTCCGCGCAATGGATAAGCGCTGATAGCTATAAAAATGATAGTAATCATGCCAATGGGACAATGTCGCCCATGACAGCCGCACTCCACACCCCCACCGCGCCCACCACCCTCACCATCACCCGCCCCGACGACTGGCACCTGCACGTGCGCGACGGGGCGCCGCTGCACACGGTGGTGCCGCACACCGCCGCCCAGTTCGGCCGCGCGATCATCATGCCCAACCTGCGCCCGCCCGTGACCACGGCCGAGCAGGCCCTGGCCTACAAGCAGCGCATCCTGGCCGCCGTGCCCGCGGGCGTGAGCTTTGAGCCGCTGATGACGTTGTACCTCACCGACAACCTGCCGCCCGAAGAAATCGCCCGCGCCAAGGCCGCCGGCGTGGTGGCCTGCAAGCTCTACCCCGCAGGCGCCACCACCAACAGCGACGCAGGCGTGACCGACCTGCGCAAGACCTATAAAACGCTGGAAGCCATGCAGAAGGTGGGCATGCTGCTCTTGGTGCACGGCGAGGTGACCAGCAGCGACATCGACCTGTTCGACCGTGAGGCGGTGTTCATCGAGCAGCAACTCATCCCGCTGCGCCGCGACTTCCCCGAGCTGAAGATCGTCTTCGAGCACATCACCACCAAGGACGCGGCCGACTACGTGATGCAGGCCGACCGCTTCACCGCCGCCACCATCACCGCGCACCACCTGCTCTACAACCGCAACGCCATCTTTGTGGGTGGCGTGCGCCCGCACTACTACTGCCTGCCGGTGCTCAAGCGCGAAACCCACCGCGTGGCCCTGGTGCAGGCCGCCACCAGCGGCAGCAGCAAGTTCTTTCTGGGCACCGACAGCGCACCGCACCCCGCGCACCTCAAGGAGCACGCCAGCGGCTGCGCAGGTTGCTACACCGCCCACGCCGCCATCGAGATGTACGCTGAGGCGTTCGACAACGCGGGTGCGCTCGACCAGCTCGAAGGCTTTGCCAGCTTCCACGGCCCGGACTTTTACAGCCTGCCGCGCAACACTGGCACCGTCACCCTGCGCCGCGAGTCGTGGACACCGCCCGACAGCTTTGCGTTTGGCGAAGCCGAACTCAAGCCCCTGCGCGCCGGTGAAGCCCTGCCGTGGCGGCTGGTGTAAGCGAAACCTTCGCCGCCATTGACTGGAGCGCCCCCTGGCTAGCGCCGTGGCGCGGCCTGGGCCAGCCCCTGGCGCAGCAGCTTCAGCACGATCCGACAGTGCACCGGGCGTTACAGACGGCAGCGCCACCGGGTGCACCGGTAGCTTTTGTGCCCCAGTCCGACCTGCCCGAAGGCACCGCCTACGAGCAGCACATCTGGGACACCCGCAGCGTGCCCACCCGCGACAACCTGCACGACTTCTTCAACGGCCTGGTGTGGCAACACCTGCCGCACACCAAGCGCCGCCTGAACCAGCTGCAGGCCCAGGCGATTGCCGCCGATGGTGTACAGGCTGTGCGCGGCCCGCTGCGTGATGCCCTCACGGTGTTCGACGAAAACGGCGCACTGCTGCAGGCGCCGGATGCCCTGTGGGATGCGCTCCGGGCGCGGGACTGGCAGCGTCTGTTCATCGACCTGCGCCCGCGGTGGGCCGAGGCCCGGCTGGTGCTGGTGGGCCATGCGCTGCTCGAAAAGCTGGTTGTGCCTCGAAAACCCATGGTTGCGCACGTCTATCAAGTCCCATTAGCTATTGAATCGATAGCGAATATGGACGCCTGGCTGGCGCAGGAGATCCAGCCGCTGACCTGGGCTGCCAAGCCCTTCACGCCGCTGCCGGTGCTGGGCGTGCCCGGCTGGTGGCCCGCCAACGAGGCGCCGGGCTTTTATGCCGACGCCCAGGTGTTCCGGCCCTTGCGGGCAGCGCCTGTGCCGTAATTCCCGCCAAGCCTTGTGTGATAAGGCCCTGGCCGGGGTTTGCACCTACCATAGCGCGATGCAATCGCGGCCATGGGGCGGGTGCCGTTGCCACCAAGGACAGCGGCGCTTGAAGCGCGGCCCCCGGCCCCCATCTGAGCCAGCAAACACTCGTTGTTGTTTACCCCACGGAGAAACCATTCCATGAAGCGGATCCTTTTGTTTGTGATGACCAACCTGGCCGTCGTTGTCGTGCTGGGGGTGGTGGCCAGCCTGCTGGGCGTCAACCGCTACCTCACGGCCAACGGCCTGAACCTGGGCGCGCTGTTGGGCTTCGCGCTCATCATGGGTTTTGGCGGCGCGATCATCTCGTTGCTCATCAGCAAGCCCATGGCCAAGTGGACCTCGGGCGTGCGCGTGATCGACGGCTCCGGCTCGCCTGACGAGCGCTGGATCGTCGAGACCGTGCGCAAGTTCGCCGACCAAGCCAAGATCGGCATGCCCGAAGTCGGCATCTTTGAAGGCGACCCCAATGCGTTTGCCACGGGCGCGTTCAAGAACTCGGCGCTGGTGGCCGTGTCCACCGGTCTGCTGCAGGGCATGACCCGCGACGAGGTCGAGGCCGTGATCGGCCACGAGGTGGCCCACATCGCCAACGGCGACATGGTGACCATGACGCTGATCCAGGGCGTGATGAACACCTTCGTGGTGTTCCTGTCGCGCGTCATCGGCTACGCGGTGGACAGCTTCCTGCGCAAGAACGACGAGAACAGCTCGGGCCCCGGCATCGGCTACTACGTGACCACCATCGTGCTCGACATCGTGCTGGGCTTTGCCGCTGCCATGGTCGTGGCCTGGTTCAGCCGCCAGCGCGAGTTCCGCGCCGATGCAGGCGCCGCCCAGCTGATGGGCCGCCGCCAGCCCATGATCAACGCCCTGGCCCGCCTGGGCGGCATGCACCCCGGCGAGCTGCCCAAGAGCGTGGCCGCCATGGGCATTGCCGGTGGCATTGGCAAGCTGTTCAGCACCCACCCGCCCATTGAAGAGCGCATTGCTGCGCTGCAGAACGCACAGCAGCAATAACCAGCCTCGGGTGCAATGCCTGTTGGGCCCGGAGGGCCGCCATAGTCTCGCACTGTGGCGGTCTTTTTGTTTGCGCATTGAGGCTGTTGCTTTGCCGCTCCGGTAGGGAGCCGCCTGTTGTAGGGCGGCTCAAGGACTTGTAACTTTTTGTCGATACCTCCGCAACGGCTGCCACCCGAAACGGCGGCGCCATGTGGTCCCCTTCACCCTCACGAGAGCCTCCCCATGTCCATCTCCCACGCACGTGTTGCCGTCCGCCTGGCCCTGGCCTTTGGTGTGGTCTGCCTCGTCATGTCCCTGTCGGCGGCCGTGGGCATCTGGCGGCTGGCGGGGCTGCAGGACATTGCGGACGACTTGGGCGGCGCGTCCTCCGAACGTGCGCTGCTGGCGCGCGAGCTGCACGCCATCGTCGTGCTCAGCTCCGCGCGCGCCGAGACGCTGCTGGAGATCGACAACAACCCTGCCTACGCCGCGCGCATCGATGCGGACCGCAAAACCACCTCCGCCCGTTCGTCCGAGGTGCGCAAGCGCCTGGATGAGTTGGCCGCAGACCCCGAATCACAGGCACTGTTCGACGCCATCGACAAGGCGGGCAACGGCTTTCGTACGGTGCGTGACGACCTGGTGAAGCGCCGCAAGGCGGGCGAGGCCCTGCCTGCAGACGCCATTGCCAACCAGTTGCGCCCGGCGGCCGATGCCTATGCGGCGGCGGTGAACAAGCTGGCTGAATTCCAGCGCCAGCGCGTGGCCCAGGCCCGCGATGCCGCCGCCAGCAGTGCGCGCCAGGGCATCACCCTGCTGGTGGCAGGCTCGGTGGTGGGGCTGCTGCTGAGCCTGGCCTGCGCATGGTGGCTGTCGCGTTCCATCCTGCAGCCGCTCGCCCAGGCGTCCGAGGTGACGGACCGCATTGCCGACGGTGACCTCACCTCCGCCATCCCCGCACAGAGTGCAGGCAACCGCGACGAGCTGCAGGCGCTGCTGTCGCGCCTGGGGGGCATGCAGGCCCGTCTGGCGGGGCTGGTGGTGGGTATGCGCCAGGCCAGCACCTCGGTGGCCGGGGCCAGCAGCGAGATCGCAGCAGGCAACAGCGACCTGTCGGCCCGCACCGAACACACGGCCTCCAACCTCGAAGAAATCGCCGCCAGCATGGAGGAGCTGCTGGCCACCGTGCGCCACAGCGCCGACGCCGCCACGCAGGCCAGCAACCTGGCCACGGGCGCGAGCGACGTGGCCCAGCGGGGCCGCGAGGCGGTGGACCGCGTGGTGGGCACCATGGATGGCATTGCCTTGTCATCGCGCCGCATTGCCGACATCACCAGCGTGATCGATGGCATTGCGTTCCAGACCAACATCCTCGCGCTGAATGCCGCCGTGGAAGCCGCCCGGGCCGGTGAGCAGGGGCGGGGCTTTGCGGTGGTGGCCAGCGAGGTGCGCAACCTGGCCCAGCGCTCGGCCACGGCGGCCAAGGAGATCGGCGGGCTCATCAGCGACAGCGTGCGGCAGGTGGATGAGGGCACGCAGCTGGTCCACGCTGCAGGCGGCACCATGGGCGAGATTGTTCAGTCCGTGCAGCAGGTGGCCACCATCATTGGTGAGATCAGCACCGCTGCCCGTGAGCAGACCACGGGCCTGAGCCAGGTGGGCGAGGCGGTGTCGCAGCTCGACCAGATGACGCAGCAGAACGCGGCGCTGGTGGAGGAATCCTCTGCCGCCGCGCAGGGCTTGCGCGTGCAGGCGCAGCAGCTGGCCGAGCTGGTGGAGGCGTTCCGCCTGCCCGCCGGCAACGCGCTGCGCTGAGCTGGGCGCAGGGGCGTTCCGCTACTTCACCTCCACCCGCCAACGCCTGCGCGGCGCGCGCAGCGCATGGCGCTTGCGGTACTCGGCGGGCGCCATGCCCATGTAGCGCACAAAAATGCGCCTGAATGCCGCCGGGTCCGCATAGCCGCAGGCCACGGCAATGCTGGGCACGCTCTCCAGCGTTACTTCCAGCATCACCCGGGCGCGTGCGCAGCGCAGGCTGTGCAGGTGGTCCAGGGGCGACTGTGACAGCTCCTGCTGAAAGTGCCGCAGCAAGGTGCGCCTGCTCACCGATGCGGCCTCGGCCAGCCGGGCCAGTGAGTAGGGCTCGTCGAGGTGGGCCTCCATCCAGGCGATGGCACGGGCCAGTGCGCTGTCGCGCGTGGCGGGGATGTGCTGCTGCGCGTTGGCCTGCAGCGCCGCGCGGGCGCGCTGGTGATCCGGGGCCATCACGGTTTCGCAGGCGATCCCCAGCTCTGGCCCCAGCGCATGGCGTGCCAGGGCCATGACCAGCAGGTTCACGCTGCTGGGCAGCGCGCAGCTCAGCCAGGGGCCGTCTTCCGACAGGTCCTGGCCCAGGCTGTGGCCGATGCCCGGGAAGTCCCGCTCAAACCCCGCGACGTAGAACCAGGGCAGGCAGGCCTGGCGCCCGTTCAGCCGCCCGCTTTGTGCAGCCAGCCAGGCGCCGTTGCCCACGGTGAGCAGTTTCTGGCCTGCGTCGAGCGCGATGCCCAGCTGGCGCGACAGCGCCTGGTGGCGGGCTGCCACAGCACGGATGCCCGGGATGTCGGGTGCGTGGAACGAGGGGATGAGCAGGGCATGGGCGGGCGCGGGGCCCGTGGCCTGCTCATCGGGTGTGGTGTAGGCCGCCAGGGGGCCGGGCAGCGGCGCCAGGGGCAGGCCCTCGGCATCCAGCAGGCGCCAGGCCAGGCGCGGTGCCTGCGCGCCTTGGCGCTGGCTGGCCAGCAGGTTGGCGCCGCGCAGCAGGTCGATGAACTGCAAGGCACTGCCCACGGCCGACTCGGGCAGCAGCGGGATGTCCACGCGGAACACTGGGGGCTTCGAGCTGGCCGAGGGCAAGGACAAAAGGGACGGTGGCATGGCGATATTGGCTCTGTGGATGGCCATTTTCGCTTGTCATGAAGGCACAGGCGGCTTTTAGCATGAACGTGCATTTCGCTTCCCCCACCCAGGCCCTTGAGGCTTTTTTACTCCCTACGGATCTGCCCATGCACAAACCCCTTTCTGCCATTGCGCTTGCCGCCAGCCTCGTCGCCAGCGGGCTGACTTTTGTCTCGTCGGCCCAGGCCCAGGCGCTGGATGCCTCCGGCCTGCAGGCCATTGACGCCGCCGTGACGGCCGTGGCGCCCAAGATGGTCAACTGGCGCCGCGACATCCATTCCCACCCCGAACTCTCGGGCCAGGAAGTGCGCACCGCCAAGCTGGTGGCGGAGCACCTGAAGAAGCTCGGCATGGAAGTGCAGACCGGCGTGGGCGGCACCGGCGTGGTGGGCACACTCAAGGGGGGGCTGCCCGGCAAGGTGGTGGCCTTGCGCGCCGACATGGACGCGCTGCCCGTGCTGGAGAACACCGGCCTGCCGTTTGCCAGCAAGGCCAAGGCCAACTACCTGGGCAAGGAAGTGCCCGTGATGCACGCCTGCGGCCACGATGCCCACACCGCGATGCTGATGGGCGCGGCCGAGGTGCTGGCGGGCATGAAGGCCCAGCTGCCCGGCACCGTGAAGTTCATCTTCCAGCCCGCAGAAGAGGGCGCGCCGGTGGAGCCCGATGCCAACGGCAAGGTGCCCAGCTTCGGCGCCAAGGCCATGATCGAAGCCGGTGCGCTCAAGGACGTGCAGGCCATCTACGGGCTGCACATCACCTCCAACCTGCCTGGTGGCGTGGTGGGCTACCGCAGCGGCCCGCTGATGGCCGGGTCGGACAACATCACCATCCATGTGGAAGGGCGCGGCGGCCATGGCTCGTCGCCCTGGGCCACCATCGACCCCATCGTAGCCGCCAGCCAGGTGGTGATGGGCCTGCAGACCGTGGTGAGCCGCCAGCTCAACATCAGCCAGGAACCGGCCGTGGTCACCATCGGCCAGATCCAGGGTGGCACGCGCTACAACATCATCCCCGACAAGGTGGAAATGATGGGCACGCTGCGCACCTTCGACGAAGACATGCGCCAGGAAGCGCTCAAGCGCATCACTACCACGGCCGAGTCGATCGCCGCCGCCAGCGGCGCCAAGGCCAGCGTGCGTTTTGGCCCTGTGGCCTACCCCGTGACCACCAACCCCGCGCAACTCACGCAGGCCTCGCTGCCCGCGCTGAACCTGGCCATGGGCGGCAAGACCATGGTGATCCCCAAGGTCGCAGGGTCGGAGGACTTCTCGGAGTTCCAGAAGGTTGTGCCGGGCTTCTTCTACTTCCTGGGCGCGCCGCCCAAGGGCAAGGAGTTTGCCAAGGCCCCGCCCAACCACTCTGCGCTGTTCGACATCGACGAAGACCAGCTGCCCACCGGCGCACGCAGCTTGGCCGCGCTGGCCGTGGACTTTTTGCAGCGCAAGTAAGAAGCGAAAAGCAGAGGGGCGCCCCGCGGCTCAGGCCGTGCGGCGGGGCGAAGCCAGTCGGCTGCCGATGAGCAGGCGAAACGGCAGCAGCAGCGCCACGCCCAGCCCCAGCTTCACCGCGAGGTCACCCAGTGCCCAGGTGATCCACGGGTCGCTGGTGCCTGCAAACGCAATGCTCCAGAACACGGCGGTGTCCAGCACCGCTGCGAGCAGCGTGGCCACCAGCGGCGCGCGCCACCAGGTGCCGTGGCGCAGGCGGTGGAACACGCTGATGTCCAGCCACTGCGAGAGCAAAAACGCGGTGCCCGACGCGATGGCAATGCGCACCGGCGCCAGCACCAGCGAGGCCGCCACCGCCACCGCAAACCCCACCCACGCCACCCGCCGCGCCTGTTGCGGGCCATGGGCGCGGTTCACCAGCTCGCTCACCAGAAAGGCCACCGGGTAGGTGATGGCGCCCCAGGTGAGCCAGTCATTGAGCGGGAACTGGACGAGGATGTTGGACGCCAGCACCACGGCGGCCATGGCCAGGGCCGCCGCTGCAAACTGCGGCAGGCTGGGCGCCCGCATCATGCGGCCGCGCCGAGCAGGCTGCGCGCCACGGCCTCGCCCACCTTGATGCCATCCACCCCGGCTGACAAAATGCCGCCCGCGTAGCTGGCGCCTTCACCCGCCGGGTACAGCCCCGGCGTGTTCAGGCTTTGCAGGTTCTCGCCCCGCCCGATCTTGAGCGGCGACGAGGTGCGCGTCTCCACGCCCGTCAGCACCGCGTCGTGCATGTCAAAGCCCTTGATCTTGCGGCCGAACACGGGCAGTGCCTCGCGCAGCGCCTCGATGGCATAGCCGGGCAGGGCGGCGTGCAGGTCACCAAGGGCCACGCCGGGCTTGTACGAGGGCTCCACGCTGCCCAGCTGGGTCGAAGGCTTGCCCGCAATGAACTCACCCACCAGCTGACCCGGCGCGCTGTAGTCGCGCCCGCCCAGCACGAAGGCGTTGGATTCGAGCTGGCGCTGCAGCACGCTGCCCGACAGCGGGTGGAACTGCCCGGCGGGCAAGGCCTCCACGCCATAGGTCTGGCCCAGGTGGGTTTCAAACGCCTGTGCGTCCTGCGGGTAGTCGCGCGGGTCGATGCCCACCACCATGCCCGCGTTGGCATTGCGCTCGTTGCGCGAATACTGGCTCATGCCATTGGTCACCACGCGGTTGGGCTCGCTGGTGGCGGCCACCACGGTGCCGCCGGGGCACATGCAGAAGCTGTAGACCGCACGCCCATTGGCGGCGTGGTGCACCAGCTTGTAGTCGGCCGCGCCCAGCAACGGGTGGCCCGCGTGGCGGCCCCAGCGCGCGCGGTCGATCACACCCTGCGGGTGCTCGATGCGAAAGCCGATGGAAAACGGCTTGGCCTCCATGTCCACGCCGCGCTGGTAGAGCATGGCAAAGGTGTCGCGCGAGCTGTGGCCCAGCGCCATCACCACATGGTCGGCGCGCAGCTCGGTGGTCTCGCCCGTGGCCTGGTTCAGCACCTTGAGGCCGCGCAGGTGGCGTTTCTCGCCAGTGCCTTCCACGATGACGTCCGTCACGCGCTGCTCGAAGCGGATCTCACCGCCCAGCGCAATGATCTGCTCGCGCAGGTTCTCCACCACCTTCACCAGTTTGAAGGTGCCGATGTGCGGGTGGGCGACGTACAGAATTTCTTCGGGCGCACCGGCCTTGACGAACTCGTTCATGACTTTGCGGCCCAGGTGGCGCGGGTCCTTGATCTGGCTGTAGAGCTTGCCGTCACTGAACGTGCCAGCACCGCCTTCGCCAAACTGCACGTTGCTCTCGGCATGCAGCTCGCGCTTGCGCCACAGGCCCCAGGTGTCCTTGGTGCGCTCGCGCACGGTCTTGCCGCGCTCCAGCACGATGGGTTTGAAACCCATCTGCGCCAGCACCAGTGCCGCAAAAATGCCGCAGGGCCCAAAGCCCACCACCACGGGGCGCAGGGGCAGGTTGGCAGGTGCCTGGCCTACGGGGTGCCAGGCCATGTCGGGCGTGGGCTGGATGTGCGGGTTGCCTGCAAACTGGGCCAGCAGCGCGGCCTCGCGTGCGGGTTGGGCCAATGTCACGTCCACGATGTAGACGGCCTGCAGGTCCGCCTTGCGCGCATCAAAGCTGCGCTTGAAGACGTGCAGGTGGGCAATGTCGGTGTCTGCCAGGCCCAAGATCTTGGCGGCAGCGGCGCGCAGGGGCGCCTCGGGGGCTTCGGCCACGGTGAAGGGCAGCCGGATTTCGGAGAGTCGGATCATGGTCTTGCGGGCCCGTGGTTATCGGGCGGCTTGCAAAGTCGTGGGGCCATGATTTTACCGGGGCGGGCCCGCTGACCAGTGCCAAGACAAAAGGCCCGCCGGGCGGCGGGCCTTGGGGCGCAAGCTGTCAAAGCTTGAATGCTATCAATTAAGTAGCTTTAAGCGCTTGATGGTCGCGCGCAAACGGCCTTTTTGTTGTATTTTCTGCCATCAGGCAGGCAGGAAACCTTCCACCGACAGGTAGCGCTCGCCCGTGTCGTAGTTGAAGCCCAGCACTTTGGCGCCTGCAGGCAGCTCGGGCAGCTTTTGCGCAATGGCCGCCAGCGTGGCGCCCGACGAGATGCCCACCAGCAGGCCCTCTTCACGGGCAGCGCGGCGCGCAAATTCGCGCGCGGGTTCGGCATCGACCTGGATCACTCCGTCGAGCAGGCTGGTGTCCAGGTTCTTGGGGATGAAGCCTGCGCCAATGCCCTGAATCGGGTGGGGCGAAGGCTGGCCACCCGAGATCACGGGCGAGGCCGTGGGCTCGACCGCAAACACCTTCAGCTGGGGGAACTTCGCCTTGAGCACCTTGGCAACGCCTGTGATGTGGCCGCCCGTGCCCACGCCCGTGATCAGCACGTCGATGCCGTCGGGGAAGTCCGCCAGGATCTCCTGTGCCGTGGTGCGCACATGGATGTCGATGTTGGCGGGGTTCTCGAACTGCTGGGGGATCCACGATCCGGGCGTCTGCGCCTGCAGCTCCTGCGCACGGGCAATCGCGCCCTTCATGCCCTTCTCGCGCGGGGTCAGGTCAAACTGCGCGCCATAGGCCAGCATCAGGCGGCGGCGTTCGATGCTCATGCTGTCGGGCATCACCAGAATCAGCTTGTAGCCCTTGACAGCAGCCACCAGCGCCAGGCCAATGCCGGTGTTGCCGCTGGTGGGCTCGATGATGGTGCCGCCGGGTTTCAGTGCGCCGGACTTTTCCGCGTCTTCCACCATCGACAGCGCAATGCGGTCCTTGATGGAGCCGCCCGGGTTGCTGCGCTCGGACTTCACCCACACGCTGGCGGCAGGGCCAAACAGGCGGTTGATGCGCACGTGGGGCGTGTTGCCGATGGTCTGCAGAATGTTGTCAACTTTCATGGCGTCTCCTGTGAAATGTCGGGTGGGTCCAAGGGGAAGGATGTGAGGCGCATTCTGAACCAGTTGTTCTACTGCCCTGGTGATATGGATATAGCCAGGACGTTGATCCAGGTGCCTGGCCGCCCGGACAGAGCCTGTTTGCGATCCTCTGCGAGATCGCAAACAGGCTCTTAGGGTGCGGGCAGGATCCCCACCTGCATGGCGCGTTCCACGGACGTGATCTGTACACGCACCGGCAGCCCGAGCGCAATCGTCTGCGCGTTGGTGGCCGTGTGCTGCGTCACCTCGCTGCAGGTGTAGCTGGCGGCCTGCCCACTGCGCCACACCGCCAGGGCCAGCGGCAGCATCCACTGATCAGCCAGGTGCGGGCCCAGGGCGCCCGTGCTGCGTTGGTAGGCGCGCACCTCGTCCACCAGCCGCTTGGCCACTTGCTCGGCCGACAGGTGGCGTTCGCCCAGCTGGCAGAACACTTCGGTCACCTGCTCGTATTCCAGCGTGGCGATCAGCGCATTGCCCGGCCCTTCGTTCTGGCGCGTGGGCGGGTGGCGCAACTGGCCGCCCTCAAACGTCCAGCCCATGCGCTGGCCCAACGCCTCCAGCTCCCGCGTGGCAATGTTGCGCGCCAGGCCCGGCACCAGCGCTTCGCCATAGGCGTTCAGCAATGCCCCGCGCTCCGTTGCATCCACGGGCGTGAGCGGCTGCGCTGAGGGCGCAATGCGCGCCACCAGCTCGCCGCCCCCGGCGGGGTAAAAACCGCGCCGCTGCAATTGCAGCTCCAGCCCCACGCCCAGCCGCCGCACCAGCGGCGCAAAGGCCCGCTCCAGAAAATCAAACGGCGGCGCCATCGGGTTGTGTGTGCCGCCCGAGAGCTGCACGCGGCTCTCGCCATCGGCCAGCATCAGCGCAGGCAACACGGTCTGCAGCACCAGCAGGCAGCTGCCCGCTGTGGCGATCTGAAACTGGTAGTCGCCTGCGCGCACCGCACCCGGTGTGAACACCAGCGTTTGCGACCCCAGTTCGGCGCCCTCCGACTGCCCGCCGCATACGGCGGCGGCCGCCTGCACACAGGCCAGGTGCTGGCGCATCAGCCCCGGCTTGGGCCGCCCGGCGCGGATGCTTGTGATGTGCAGCGGCCGCCCGGTGACCATGGCAAGCGCCAGCCCGGTGCGCAGGATCTGGCCGCCGCCCTCGCCGGTGGAGCCGTCGAGGGCGAGGATGCTTTGAATGGCACTGCCTGTAGCGGTGAGTGTCTCGTTCAAGGTAACCTCAAACGTTGATTTGGTGCGACAGCGGCGCGTGGTGCAAGATGGCTTGCTCCATGCGCTGCGCTCTGCCGGATATCCATGGGTTTGGGGTGTTCCGCAGGACGCGTAGCTCTTGCAAGAAGCGCTGGTCTGAGACCTGGATGGCCAGCCGACAGTCGTATCGGAAGCCGCCCGTAGAAGGGCGACGAACGATGGATGCCAGCAGCGCGTACTGGATGTCCTTGCGTTCGCGGTGGGTGAGCGCGGCTTGCTTCAGTCTCGTGCACACCACATCGCGCAGATAGCCGGAGCGAAAGAACCTGGGACTGATAGCCAGATACACAATGGCCGTTTCGCGCCACCCAGCGTTGCCCGCCACGATATCGCTCTGCGCTCGTGTGCCCCACAGTTCCCATAGAGGGCTCTGGTATGTTCGAAACGCTTCGGCTGCGCGCAGGTACTCTCTACGCGCAGCCGTGCCGCCACGCTGGCCTGCGGTTTTTTCCCGGCATGCTGCGTAGAGCAAGTTCATTGCAGTCTCTGTCTCGCGGATCACGCGAGCGTCGATCAAAGTGCTTGTCACGTTCGACTGCGGATCGAGTCTGTGGTGCCGTACCGCAGCACAGTGTCATATAGCAGCGCATCCAGCGTGGCATGCCCGGGCACGGGCAGCGGCTGTAACGGCTCGGCCGCGTTCCGCGCCAGCTCGGCTTCGATGAACGCATGGATGCCGGGCCAGCGTGGGCTGGTGGCGGCCTCGCCTGCGCGCATCTTCACCTCCAGCAGGGCGTTGATCTCAGCGACCAGCGCCGTATCCTGCACAGGGTGCAACGTGTGCTGGGCCAGCTCGGCAAAGCGCATGGGCGGCACGCCGGGTTGCGTGCGGGTCCAGCGCGCCGCCAGCAGCGGGCGCAGCACGTACAGGTACTTTTTGTAGCGCACCTCGTCGGCCTGCAGATGTTCGCGAAAATTCTTCTTCGCCATCGATGCGTAGTGGTGCCAACCCTTGGCGTTGGAGAACACCTGCGCCGCCAGCGCGCGGAACTGTGCCATGGTGTCGGCCTCTTCGCGGTAGACGATGGGCGAGCGCAGCCACTCCAGCAGCGTGGGGTTGGATTCGCGCATCAGGCTCAGGGCCTTGCGCAGGTCCCAGCCGTTGATGTCCAGGTCGCCGCTGATGGGAACTTCGATCACGTCACGCCCTGGCGCCACAGTCAGGTACCAGGGCAGGCGGTTCACGTAGATGAAGCGCACGTCGTAGTCGCTGTCAGGCGAGGCAAAGCCCCAACCCCGGCTGCCGGATTCGCAGGCAAACAGCACGGTCACGCCGTGCGTGGATTCGATGCGCTGCAGCTCCTGCATCACCTGCGCGCGCATGTGCGGCTCCACCGGGTGGGCGGAGTGCAGCATTTCTTGTTGTTCTCTTTTCATAAAAAATGGCTCCTGCGCCTGATGGTCGGCCGCTGGTAGCTATCAAAAATATAGTAAATGGTGCGGCGCTGTCCTCAGCGCCGCACGGAGCTACCCCTTCACACACACCACCTGCTTGAGCGTGTACCCCCGATGGCCACCCCAAACTGCTCCACTGTTGGCCAGTCAAACTGCTCCAGGCAGGACGGGGTGATTATGCGGGGTCTGAGGTGATGATCAGGCGTGCAGCAGCCTCTTTGAGCCTGTAGCTCTTGCCCTCGAACTCCAGCATGGCGCAGCGGTGCATGAGGCGATCGAGGATGGTGGTGGCCATGGTCGCGTCGCCCAGGTAGCGACCCCAGTCCTGCACGACGCGGTTGGAGGTGATGACGATGGAGCGGCGCAGCTTGTAACGCTGGTGGACCAGGGCCTGCAGCAACTCGGCGGCATGCTCGCTGATGCGCCTTGCCAGGAACAGGTCATCGAGCACCAGCAAGTCGGCCGCCACCCAGCCCTTGAGCAGACTGGCGCGCTCGTCGGCGTCGGCCAGCGCATAGCGAGCGAACTCGCTGTCAGCTTCGATGTAGGACACGTCATGACCGAGCAAGGTGGCTTGGTAGGCCACGGCCTTGGCGATGTGGCTCTTGCCGGTGCCGGGCTTGCCTACGATCAGGGCGTTGGCGCCTTCGCTGAGGAACTTCAAGGTGTGCAACTCGAAGCAGGCTGCGCGCGGCAGCTTTGGGTTGAAGCGCCAGTCGAAGTCGGCCAGGGAGGGCTTCTCATCCAGGCCGGAGAGCTTGAAGCGACGTGCCATCAGCCTGCTGTGGCGTCGGTCGAGTTCGTCTTGCAGCAAGGCTGAGAGCGTATCCAGAAAGGGCTCCTGAGCGGCCTGGGCCTGCATCAGGCGCGTCTGCAGGGTCTCAGCCATGCCTGACAGGCGCAGCTTGCGCAGGGTGGCCTCGATGTCGTGGGGGGTCATGGCGGTCATGCGAAGAAATCTCCTTGAGGTGTGATGGCGGGTGTCGTGGCCGCTGTGGCCATGGCGAAGAGTTCGCCGTACTCCTGTGGGTTGCGGATGAGGTCGTGCGTTTGCGTGGTGCTCGCGGGTGCGGCCTGCGTCGCTGTCGGGGCGGCATCGAGTTGGGCCAGAGCCTGCGCCACCAGGCGTTCGGTGATGGCCTTGACGTGGCGGTAGCTGTGCACACCGTCGTCGATGGCCTGGGCACAGGCGGTGTTGACCATCTGGCGTGGATAGCGGTCGGCCAGGTGCACGATGCCCCACAGCTTGCGCTGGCCCACACGGCCTTCGATGGCAAACAGCATCTGGCACAGCCGGGCGGCGTCCACGCCGATGGCATCGGCCTGCTTGAGGATGTGGAGGGTCTCGCGGGAGGGGTTGAAGACGCGCTCGTCCATGGGCAGCACCACGGTGCCTGGCCGCTCGGCCAAGGTGTGCGTGCGCAGCAGGGCCTGGGTCTGTAGGTCGCGAATCTCCAGGCGGCGCTCGAAGATGCGCACCAGCACCTTGGTGCCAATGTGCGCCGGCCGCGCGGCGTAGCTGCAATGGGCCACGCGCACGCAGCCGTCGTCGCACACGGTGCGCTGCTCGTCACGGAAGTACGCCATGGGCAGCGTGGGCAAGGGCTGCAGGTGGGGCCGCTCTTCTTCGAACATGGCCTGTACCTGGCGGCGCTCTGAGCCGTGGATGCGAGAGGCCGCCCACTTGGTCTCCCAGTGCTCCAGGTAGGTGTTCTGTTCTTCAATGGTCTCGAAGCGCTTGCCCTTGAGTGCCGTGGCCTGAGTGTGACCAATGGCATTCTCGACACTGCCCTTGCGGTTGGGGTCACGTACCCGCGCCGGGTCGGCCACGACCTCGTAGTGTGCCAGGGTGGCGGCGTACACGGGGTTGAGCTCGGGCTCGTACAGGTCGGGCTTGAGCACGCCTTCCTTGAGGTTGTCCAGGACCACGTATCGGCACGAGCCGCCAAAGTAGCGCCAGGCTTGTTCGTGCAGTTCGGCCCAGACCTGTTGGCCAGAATTCCAGACCACGCGGCGGAAACTGCGGCGCGAATACCGAAGCGTGGCCACGAACAGGCGTGGCTTGCGCCAGCGGTCGGTGCCGGGCACGCGGGTGGGCGCGCCTTCGCCGAAGTCCACCTGCATCTCCTCGCCGGGCAGGAAGCTCAGGCGGTCGAACTGCTCAGGCTCACGCACCCGGATGCGCGCCACGAAGCGTTTGACGGAGTTGTAGCGTGCAGCAAAGCCGTGGGCATCGACCAGGTCCTGGTAGATGGCCGTGGCATTGCGGCCCAAGCGCAACTGAGCTTCGATGAAGGCGCGGTGGGGCTCACACAGCGAGGTGGCCGCCGGCGCAGGCGCCAGCAGTAAAGCCGGTGGCCGGGGTGGAGCAGTTTGGCTGGCCAGGGGCACAACCAGGTCGGTGGCCACCCCGGGGCAGTTTGAATCGTCAGGCGACGGGGGCGGCGGATCGCCCTGGGCCTCAAAGCGCTTAGCCCAGGCGCGGATGGTGTGGCGGGAGATGCCGGTGCGGCGCTCAATCTCGCGCTGGGTGTTACCCGCGCGCAGGAGCGTCCAGATCGTGGTTTGTAGATGTGGCTTCAAGACGTTCACCTCGTGAATCCCCCCTTGTGATCAAGGGGGTGGAAGTTACGTCCTGCACGTCAGAGCTGAGGCGCCTGACTCACCGAAATCAATGGGTCAACTCACCCCGGCCAGGTGGAGCAGTTTGGGTGGCCATAAGTGGGGCAGTTTGGGTGGCCGCCGGGGGTACACCACCTCCACCAGGTCTTCCTGCGCCGCCATCACCGCGTCGATGTCCTTGTACGCCATCGGAATCTCGTCGATCACATCCGCGTCCTTTCGGCATTCCACACCCTCGGTGGCCTTGATCTGGTCTTCCACGGTGAACAGCTTCTTGGCCTTGGTGCGGCTCATGGTGCGGCCCGCGCCGTGGCTGCAGCTGTTGAAGCTCTCGGGGTTGCCTTTTCCGCGCACGATGAAGCTTTTGGCCCCCATGCTCCCCGGTATGATCCCCAGCTTGCCTTGTTCGGCACTCACCGCGCCCTTGCGGGTCACGAACACGTCTTGCCCGAAGTGCGTTTCGCGCTGCACGTAGTTGTGGTGGCAGTTCACGGCTTCCACGTGGGCTTCGAACGGCTTGGTGATCACCTTGCGCAGCGCGGCAATCACGCGGCCCATCATCACCTCGCGGTTCGCGGCAGCAAATTTTTGCGCCCACCCCACGGCCTTCACGTAGTCGCCAAAGTACTGCGCGCCTTCCTCAAAGTACGCCAGGTCCTTGTCCGGCAGGTTGCGCTGGTTCATCTCGGCGTCTTTCTTGGCCAGCTCGATGAAGTGGGTGCCGATGGCGTTTCCCACTCCGCGCGAGCCCGAGTGCAGCATCACCCACACGCTCTGGTGTTCGTCCAGGCAGATTTCGATGAAGTGGTTCCCCGTTCCGAGCGTTCCCAGGTGCTTGTAGTTGTTCGTGTTCTTGATGCGCGGGTGCGCCTCGCAAATTTCATCGAACTCATCCACCAGAGCGGCCCAGGCGCGGTCGGTTTCTGCTGGCGGGGTATCCCAGCTCCCCTTGTCGCGGCCGAAACGCTTGGGGGTCATCCCCACGGGCACGGCGCGTTCAATGGCAGCGCGCACGCCACATAGGTTATCGGGCAGGTCGCTGGCCGTGAGCGTGGTCTTGCACGCCATCATTCCGCACCCCAGATCCACCCCCACCGCAGCGGGGATGATGGCCTTGAGGGTGGGCACCACCGAGCCGATGGTCGCGCCGATCCCCAGGTGCACATCGGGCATCACCGCCACGTGCTTGAACACGATGGGCAGGCGAGCGATGTTGCGCAGCTGGTTCTTGGCGTCTTCTTCCACGGGCACGCCGTTCGTCCACATCTTCACGGGCACGCCGTTCGGGATTTCGAGTTGTTCGTAGTTCATGGTTCTTTTCTCGTTGTTTCTTCGTTGTGTTTCTTTTTTGCGGCGAGGGGCGTCATGCAGCCATTGCGTCAAAGACCGCGCTGATCCGCTCTGGGAGCGGGTAGCAATGGTGGTCCACGGCCCCCGCTGGCAACCAGGAACTGGTGGGGCCCGCATCTACCAGCCGCATGAGCTTTTCTGTCCAACGCGCTTTGGTGGCGGGTCTGTTCAGCCATTCCTCCATGGTGCGTTTGTATTCGACCTCATCCGTGGCAAACGCATTGCCCATCTGGTTGGCATTCCACACATAGTCCCAATAGCACGCGTCCACAAAGTTCAGGGTCGATGCGTCGCTTTCGCAGTCCAGCCAGTGTTGCAGCAGCGGCTCCAGCGGCACGCGGGCATAGGCCCAGATGAGCAAGATGGAGAAAGCGTTATCGCCCTGGAACAGCGAATCGCCGCCCGCAGACCATTGCTCCAACCCCTGTGCAAAGTACGCCAGCGCAAAGCCCCGCAGCGCAGATTGTTCGGCCGCTGAAAACGAGCCGGGCTCGCACCGCCCCAAGCGGTCCAGGTACAGCTCGGTGGAGTGGTGCAGCCGGGCGCCTTCGGCCAGCAGTTCCAGCAGCCGTGGAGCCAGGTATTTGATTTCATCCGCAGGCTGCACCTGGCTCTTGGCCGAATCGTTGTACTCGTAGAAGTGCCTCTGGGTCAGTTGGCGCAGCGGCAGATGTCGCATTTCGCGTTCCAACTCAGCATCCATGCAGCAGGCAGTACACACGTCCAGCAGGCCATGCGGTGCGTCGTAGCGTGCAAAGGCCTGGTAGACCGCCTGTGTGGCGACTTCCAGCGGCGTACCCCTGGGGGGGATTGCTTTTTCATAGCGTTCTTTCATCTCATCTTCACCAGCCCATTCAGCACCTGGTCCAGGCCGCCAAACACCGAGATCTTGTCGATGCGCTCGGCCACACGTTCCAGCGTCTCCAGCTCCTTCATGCGCAGGGCGACGGGGTTGTCCTCCATCACCTTGGCGGTGTTGAGCAGCGAGCGCGTGGCGGCGGTTTCTTCGCGGCGGCGGATCACGTTGGCCTCGGCCTGCTTCTGGGCTTGCACCACCTGGGTCAGGATGGTTTTCATCTCGCCCGGCAGCACGATGTCCTTCACGCCCACGCTCTCCAGTTGCATGCCATAGGGCAACAGCTTGGCGGACATATGTGCGGTCACCACCTCGTCGATCGCCGTCTTGTTCTCCAGCAGTTCATCGAGCGTGCGGGTGCCCACGGCGGCACGCAGCGCAAACTGCAGCTCGCGGTACAGGTAGTCGGCAGGCTTTTGCAACTGGGTATAGGCCTGCAGCACCTGCACAAACCGGTAGGTGGCGCACAGGTTCAGGCGCAGGCTCACCTTGTCGCGGGTCATGATGTCCTGGCCCGACACCTCCACGGCTTGCAGGCGCAAATCCACCATCTCTACAGCCACGGTGCGGCCATACTTCCAGAAGGCGTAGGTGCCAGCGTTCAGCAGGCGTTCCACCTTGCCGTCCACCGTCAGCAGGCCGCACTGGCCCTCGGGCACCTGCACCTGCAGCACGCCGGCCAATCCGGTCACGCTGCGCTGGCGCAGCTGGGTTTGCGTCAATCGCGCCACCAGTGCGGCGGGCAGTTCTGCGCCTGCTTGCAGGTCCACCACCTGCACGCTCACCTCCACCAAACCTTTCCAATAAAGGCGGCGGGTGCCAGGGGGCAGGATCTCGACCAGCACGCCGTTTTCGCTGCGCAGGCCCACTTCGGTTTCCGACAGGTTCACCTGCACAAACTCGGCTGCTACCACGGCGGGTTCTTGCGCCATCAGGTACTCGGCCAGGCCGTGGGTGAAGGCGGGTTGTTCGAGGGCGAAGGTCTCCACGCGCAGCGCGTCGGTGCCTGCAAACAGCCAGTAGGTGCCGCTGCGCAGCACGCGGTCAAAGCTGCCATTGCGCAGCAGCAGTGCGCGTTCGTTTTTCTTCACGGTGGCGCGTTGGAACATCTTCATCAGCATCTCTTTTTCCTCTTTCTTCTTCGTTGTCGTCACTCGTCACATATCGGGTTGCCGTTACAGCGATGGCGGGGTGCCAGCGGGCGCAGCCTGGGCCGTGCAGTGCGCCGTGGTGGCTGCCCCCATCCCCAGCGGGAAGGGCGGCAGCGCGGCTGGCTGCGGGCGCGGGCTGTGCCGGGTGCTGGCACAAACCGCCACCGGCTGACGGGGTGACTCCCTTGCGGTTGCGGCGCAACCTCGGGGCCTCTCCCCGCGTTCGGCGGGTGGTCTTTCGACCGGTACAAAGTTCCAGCCTTGCGGCCGGAGTAATGGGCAGGAATCGAACCTGCGACAACCGCCTTTCGGCGGGGCTCTACCAGACTGAGCTACCAGTGGTGGCACGCCTGGAGTCGAACCAGACAGTTCCTTTGGGAGTGGTCACCACGACCGTGCCGTCGTTACCCAGCGTTTGCGATGTGCGGCATGCAGAACATCAACAGAGCCCGAAGGCCCCGGATGCCCGGCACCGGTGGGGCGGACGGCTGTCCTAACCCCGGCCTGTGAGCGGTCACCGCTTGCGCTAGATATCTCTTCTATTGCCAGATATGTGCCAGCTTGCAATGCATGGCGTTGGATGCGAATAAGTTGTTGATTTGTATGAAATTATTTTCTTTTTGGTGATGCTGGTATGGTGCTTGTCTATCAAAATAACTAGAATAAAAACTAGTTAAATAGACAAAAATACATGCGGAAAAACAAGGTGGTCATCGGCTTCCTGGGCACTCAGCTGGACTCTGGCAAGGGCGCCGGCCGGTGGGAGAAATGGCGCCCCACCGCGTCCCTGGTGCAGCATGAGGACGTGGTGATCGAGCGGCTGGAGCTGCTCTACACCCCGCCGCACCGCGAGCTGGCCCACCAGGTGCGTGCGGACATGGCCACCGCCTCGCCCGAAACCACGGTGAACCTGGTGCCGTTGCCCATCGCCGACCCCTGGGACTTTGGCGAGGTCTATGCCCAGCTGTACGACTGGACGCAGGCCTACCGCTTTGACAACGAGCGTGAGGAATACTGGACGCACATCACCACCGGCACGCATGTCGCGCAGATCTGCCTGTTCCTATTGGTGGAGTCGCGCCGAATTCCTGGTGTGCTGGTGCAGACATCCCCGCCCAAGCGCCAGCGCATCGGCGACCCCGGCAGCTACACGCTGATCGACCTGGACCTCTCGCGCTACGACGTGATCGCGCAGCGCTTTGGCGCCGAGCAGCAGGACGCAGTGCAGTTCCTCAAAAGCGGCATTGCCACGCGCAACGCCTGCTTCAATGCACTGATCGACGAGGTGGAGCGGGTCGCAGTGCGTTCGCGCGCGCCCATCCTATTCACCGGGCCCACGGGCGCGGGCAAGTCGCATCTGGCACGGCGCATGTACGAGCTGAAGAAGGCGCGACACCAGGTGGAGGGCGAATTTGTGGAAGTGAACTGCGCCACGCTGCACGGCGACGGTGCCGCGTCCACCCTGTTTGGTCACAAGAAAGGCTCTTTCACCGGCGCGGCGGCCGACCGCGCGGGCCTGCTGCGCACGGCACACAAGGGTGTGTTGTTCCTCGACGAGATTGGCGAGCTGGGCCCCGACGAGCAGGCCATGCTGCTCAAGGCCGTGGAAGAAAAGCGCTTCTACCCCCTGGGCAGCGACCGCGAGGTGGAGAGCGATTTTCAGTTGGTGGCGGGCACCAACCGCGACCTGCGCACTGAGGTGGCGGCCGGGCGCTTTCGTGAGGACCTGTTTGCGCGCATCAATCTCTGGAGCTATGTGCTGCCCGGCCTGGCGCAGCGGCCCGAAGACATCGAGCCCAACGTGGACCACCTGCTGCAGCGCGCGGGCGAAGAGCTGGGCCGCAGCGTGCGCTTTTCCAACGAGGCGCGCGCCGCTTACCTGCGCTACGCCCAGTCGCCCGAAGCGCTGTGGACTGGCAACTTCCGCGACCTCTCAGCTAGTGTCACGCGCCTGGCCACGCTGGCCGACAGCGGCCGCATCGGCCTGCCGCTGGTGGAGGCCGAAATCGCCCGACTGCGCTGGCTGTGGCAGCCCGCGAGCGATGCACGCCATGGCCTGGCTCCCGCCGCAGGCGCGGTGGGGCGCGACGAACTCGCGGCCTTGCTGGGGGACGAGGTGGTGGAGTCCATGGACCTCTTCGACCAGTTGCAATTGGCCGCCGTGTTGCAGGTCTGCCGCCAGTCGCGCACCTTGTCGGACGCGGGGCGCCTGCTGTTCCAGGCCTCGCGCACGCAGCGCACCGTGGTCAACGATGCGGACCGGCTGCGCAAGTACCTGGCGCGGTTTGGGCTGGATTGGGAGCGGGCATTGGGTGCTGGGCGATAATCTTGCCTGTGAAGCACGCCAGACCGCCGCTGGTGCAATCTGGGAAACCAGGCACTGGAGGAACGTCCGGACTGCACAGGACAGCGTAGCAGCTAACGGCTGCCCATCGTGAGGTGAGGATCAGAGCAACAGAGACGAGTCCCGGGGGAGTGCCGCAAGGCAAACCACCGGGGGTGAAACGGGCAATCTCTACGCGCAGCAATACCAAGTAGGCCAGCGTTGATGTGGTTCCGCAGAGCTGGCGGGTAGGTAGCACCGAGCCGTGGTGGCGACACCCGGCCCAGATTAATGGCGGTCACACTGCGGGCAACCGTGGTGCACAGAATCCGGCTTATCGGTGTGCTTCACACTTTATTTTGTCCCGCTCTGGCGAGCGGGTGCGGTGCCCGCCCTGGGCGCCGCTTCAAACCATTCATTCAGCTTTTGGCGCAATGTGGCGCATGCCCCTGCTCCAGCTCGGTGGCGCGTTTCACCGTCTCGGGGTGGCTGCTGAGCAGCGACCAGACCGGGTGGGATTCGGCCTCCTGGCCCAGCTTGCGTTTGCGTGTGGCGTCGGGTGCGCTGGCGGCGGATTGGGGCGTGGGGGCGTGGGCAGCATCGGCTGGGTTGTCGCCGGCCGCTTTTTTGTCCTTGTCGCTGCCCTTGTCCTTGCTCTCTTCGTCTTCCTCGTCGCGCGCAATGGCCAGCAGCAGCTTGCCCATGGGCGCCGTGGGCAGCGCGGTATGGCGCATGAGGGCGATGGCGTAGCAGTCCGCCTCGCGCTCGTGGCTGCGGCTGTAGGCAAGGCCTGTCATCACCGAGGCACCGGTGGAGACGATGGCCGACACATCCCCCAGTGCCAGGCCCAGGCCGACGTTGAGCACGCCTTGTTCCACCACCATGCGGGTGGTGTGGCGGTGCACGACATGGCCGATCTCGTGGGCCAGCACGCCCACCAGGGCGTCGTCGGGCAGGCCCTTGTCGGCAGCGGCTTTCACGATGCCATCGGTCATCACGATCTTGCCGCCGGGCAGGGCAAAGGCGTTGGCGCCCATGCCCGAGCGGAACTCCAGTGACAGGGGCGGGTTGTACTGTGTGTAGCGGTGCAGCGTGGCGGGGGCTTGTTGCACCAGTGTGTTGAAGCGTGCCTGGAGTTGCTGCTGCCGCTCCTTGGGGAGCTTGCTGGGCTTCAAGGTGCCGTTGTCCATCTGCTGGAGCACGTTCTCAGCCACGCTGGTTTCCCAGCCCAGGGGCACAAACCGTGTGAGCTGCGTGGCGGCCCAGGGCGTTCCGTAGCGGTAGAACAGCGTGAGGCCGATGACGGCGGCGGCCGTCACGCCCAGCAGTACGGGCCAGCGGGTCTGCATGCGTTGTGCGATGCCGGGGCGTTCGCCTGCAGCGGCCAGGGCGACGCGCCATTCGGTCACGGCGTCGATCTCTACGCTGCCATGGTCGCGCAGATCCACGACTACGCGGGGCTGGGGCTTGCGCTCGTTCCAGGCTTCGGGCCAGCCCACCTGTTTCCAGGCAAAGACCACGGGCTCGGCTCCGGGCTGCGAAAGCGGGTGCAGCACCAGGGAGGGGCCCTGCGGCGTGGGCCGCAGGCTCACCATCACATGCCGGGCCTTGCTGCTCTGGCCGTCAAACCAGCGCCCTGGGACCAGGGTGGTGTGCTCGGATGCCGACATGCTCAACCGATGAGGTCGAGGCCAGCAGCATCTGCCAGCGCATCGCCCAGGCCGCCCTGCTGCTGGCGCACCATGGCACCGGCCACCTGTTCCACGCCACCCTTGACGTGCAGGGTGACGGACTCGACCTTCATGCGGTATTCACTCACCCGCGCAAACGGGCGGTACAGGCCCAGCGTGAGCAGGGTGAGCAGGATGTTCTTGATGCGCAGCCACACATAGCTGCTGCTCTTGAGGCGGCTTTTGAAGCGGGCCACATGGCTCACGCCGATGTTGTTCCACATGAGCTGGAACATGCGCGCCTCACGGTAGGCCCGGGCGGGGGCCGAGGCCAGGATCAGCATGAAGAAACCCACCACGGCAGCCACGATGCCCACCACGATCATCCACAGGCCCATGCGCTCGCTCTGGCTGGCCATCAGCGCGATGGAGCTGCCCGCGAGCACGCCCACCAGGGCGGCGATGCCCACCACACACAGGATGAACACGGCCACAGTGGCCAGCCAGATCTTCACAAAGTCCATGTAGACCGGCTTCCAGCGGCCTTTTTCGGCGCCGATCTGGGCCTTGAGCACCAGCAGGCTCTTGAAGTTGTATTCCAGCCGGATGAAACACAGGATCGACAGCACCGGGCCCAGCAGCAGCAAGCCGCCCATGGCCGGGGTGAAGCTGGGCATGGGGGCTTTCTTGCCTTCTTCCTCGACGGCGTCCATGGCCTGCGCCAGGTCGGGTGAGAGCATCTGCAGGCCGAAGAACACGCCAAACCACACCAGTGCCAGTGCAAACACGGGCCAGCTGGCGATGTAAACCTCTTTCCAGCTCGCGGTGAACTGCAGCCGCAGGCCGCGCCAGCGCGTGGCCCCAAGGCGAAAACGCATGGCGCTGGCCCAGATGAACGGGGCCAGCGCCGCGCCCGCCAGAAGGAACAGTCCCACGGCCGTGTCCTGCCCGGTTCGGACGGCGATGTTGTAGGCAATGGTGAGCATCATCAGCATCACAAAACCCATCACCATCTTGCGCTGCTGCGCGGTGAATTCGAGGGGGCTGCCCGCCACCAGGGTGTGGCTGTAGAAATACTGGGCGGTGCGGCGCCGGGCCCAGGGGGTGTAGATGCCCAGCGTGACGATGGACAGCAGCACGTTGACGATCCACACCCGGAAATACTCGCCACCGCTGCCGGTGAATTCGATGGGGTGGGCATCGATGGCCTGTGGCATGAAGGTGGACATCGGCCCCGCCGTGCCACCGGATTGTTGTTGGTTCATGAACTCCCTCCTGAGTGCCGCGCAGTGTAGCAGCGGCCCCAGCGCAAGGGAATCATGAAAAAATGGCCGTCAGCGCTCGGCCATCATGCCTGGATAGCTATGTTTTCAGGAGCATATCTGGGCTGATTCATACCGCCTCAGAACTTCTCCCACGGCTGCAGGTAGCGCCATTGCCCCTCGGGCACCTTGGCCAGTGGCACGCGGCCGATGCGGATGCGCTTGATGCCCACCACCGAGAGGCTCACGGCATCGCACATGGCCGGAATCTGGCCTGGGCGAATGCCCTTGAGCGCAAAGCGCAGCTTGGTTTCGTTCTGCCAGCTCACCTTGATGGGCGGCAGCGGGCGGCCGTTGAAGCTCAGGCCATGGCACAGGCGCTGCAGGCCGTTGGGGGCGATGTCGCCCGCCACTTCGACGATGCACTCCTGCTCCAGCACCTCGATGTCTTCGGCCAGCTTGCGCGCGATGCGTTTGTCCTGCGTGTAGACCACGAGGCCGCTGGCCTCGGTGGGCAAGGGCGTGAAGCATTCGAGCTGCTTGAAGTGGCGCTGCAGCACGCGGATGCCCGAGGCGTCTTCGGGCAGGTGGGACGCGGCGCTGAGCAGCGTGAGCGCCTGTTGCGCCCCCTGGCTGCGGCTGGCGTGGGCCGCTTGCCCTGTGGGTGCGCCTGGCAGACCCAGGCCGGCTTCAAACCCTGCGGGCTTGTGCAGCAACAAGGTGACCGGGGTCAGCTCCAGCAGGCTGGCATCGGGTGCGACCGCTACCGTCTGATCGGGCCGCACGCGCGCGCCGGGGGCTTCCTCGATCTGGCCGTCCACGCTCACAAAGCCGCCCTCGATGAATTGCTCGGCCGTGCTGCGCGAGCAGTTCAGTTGTTCGGCCACGCGTTTGGCCAGGCGGATGTGGGTGGGGTCGGGGTTCTTCTCGGTCATTGAATCAGGGTGATTGTGTTTGGGTGTTCTTCGGTTCAGTTGTTGCCGGGGCGCTGGGAGCGGATGCGTTCCACATGCGCCAGCAGCGAGCGCTGCGCCACCGGCCACATGCGCGGCGGCACGTCGTCGTAGGCGTGGCGCACCCAGTCTTCCATGCTGCCCTGGGGCAGCGCCTGCATGGCGGCCAGCACCTTGGCCTCGCGCGCCAGGCGGTGGGCCTTGAGCTTGGCGATGGCGCCGCGCGCATCGCCGAGCACATAACCGTGCGCGGGCAGGATGAACTCCACGCCCTGCTCGGCGCAGACGGCGTCCAGCCGGTCCAGCGAATCCAGGTAGTCGGCCATGTTGCCGTCCGGTGGGTCCACCACGGTGGTGTTGCCGTTCAGGATGTGGTCGCCGCTGAAGAGCAGGCCGTCTTCCACCAGCAGCAGGCACAGGTGGTTGGCCGCGTGGCCGGGGGTGTGGATGACCTGCAGGGTATGGGTGATTTTGGCCTCTCCCGCGCCACCATTCAGCCTGAGTAGCTCATCATTTTGTAGCGCCCTGTCGGGCGTGAACTGGCTGGCGGCGCGCGCCGTGGGGGCCGAGGGCAGGCCCAGGATCGGCGGTTGGGGCCTGCCTGCCTGCACACACTGCGCCTGCAGCGGTGCTGCGCCGGGCGAATGGTCGGGGTGCGAGTGCGTGCAGACAATCATGCGGATGTCGCCGCCCGCAGCGCGCCAGAGTTTGTCCAGGTGCTCGGGGTCGGCCGGGCCGGGGTCGATGGCGATGAAACCCGTGGCCGGGTCGCCCACCAGGTAGCTGTTGGTGCCGGGGCCGGTCATCACGCCGGGGTTGGGGGCGGTGAGGCGCATCACATTGCGCAGCAGCGGCACGGGGCGCTCGGTCTGCCAGTCCAGCGGGTGCACGATCTGCCCGTCGGGGCAGACCAGGGCCAGCTCGCCGTAGGGCATGTCGCTTTCCATGTAGCGGGCCTCTTTGCCTGCCAGCGTGCCCGCGCGCGGGCAGCTGGTCCACAGCGGCGCTTCGCTTTTCAGCGCATCGAACACCGCCTGCGTGCTGCAAAACGCGGCCAGCCGCTGCAGGGTGCGGATGGTCGGGAAGATCATGAAGAACTGCCCTGCCTCGTGCCGCGCCAGCGCATCGGCCGGGCGCACCCACACGGGCTCAAACTGCTCGGCCTCGTCGGCCACGGGCTCCTGGCCCTCGGGCATGCGGGCGACGAGGAAGGGAACGTCAAAGCGGCGCGGCAGGTCGCGGTCGGTGATCCAGTGCGCGAGCAGAAACACGCCGTCGGCCGCCAGCCGCAGCCCGCGCGCGGCGCATTGCGCCACAAAGGGCTGGTGGCGGTCGATGGCGGCGATGTCCTGCGCATCGGCCATCTGCCCCTGGCGCGGGCCATCGGTATGGCGCGCGAGCAGGATGCCCAGCTCTTCAAAGCTCTCGCGGATGGCGGCGATCGCCTGCGTGAGGTGCAGGTCGCTCTGCGTGGGGCGGCAGTCAGCGGCCGCGTGGGTGTCGGGGGCCGCATCCAGCGCATCGATGCCGCCGCCGGGGAACACATAGGCGCCCGGAGCAAAGCTGGCTTTGTCGGAGCGCCGCGTCATCAGCACCTCGATCCCCCCCGCGCCGTCAGCGGCGGTGGCATCGCGCAGTAGCAGCACGGTGGCGGCGGGGCGGGTGGCGACGGGTTCGCGGAAGGGGTGGAGCTGTTGGGTGGAGCGAGGCATCGGGCCATTATCCGGCGTTGCCCCTAGGGCGTGTCATCAATCAATACCCCCACGCGAAAGCCATCCAGGCCGTGCAGTGCTAGGCGCCCTGAGTGCCGTGTAGCCCCGCTACACAAGCGAAGGGCAACGACGCAATGCGCGGCCTGGATGGCTTTCCCTCCGGGCTGACCCCGCAATGCGGCGTCTGCTTTGTCGCGTGGCTTGCCCATAGATGACTATGGGCTGCGCCCCGCTTCGCGCATCCATCCGCATTGCGGGGTCAGCGCGTGGGGGTATTGATTGATGACACGCCCTAGCTGCTTTCGGCTTCCGCCAAAGACGAAGCCTTTTGCTCCGCGCAGGGATCAGTAGGCGCCGGAGAGCAGCGCGCCTGCGTTGGGTACCCGCGTTTCCAGCCCCAGGCGCTTGAGCATCGCCCAGGTGGTGCATGCAGCGGCGGACACGACAGGAATGCCCAACTGGTCCTGTGCCATCTGCACGGACGCCAGCGAGGGCATCTGCACGCAGGCCGAGATCACCACCACATCCACGCCGCGCGTGTCCAGCCGTTGCACCAGCTCGGCCGGGGCGGCCGGGTCCTGTGCGCCCACCTGCAGGTTGTCGGCAATTTCCAGCGACAGGCTGTCGTGCACGGCAATGCCTTCGTGCTCGATGTAGTCCACCACCAGTTGGGTCAGCGGCTTCATGTACGGCGTGAGCACCGAGACCTTCTTCGCGCCCATGGCCTTGAGCCCTTCGACCAGTGCGCCTGCGCTGGACACCACGGGCGCGGGCTTGCCATTGGCCACGGTGACCTCGTGCAGCCGCTTTTCGGATGTGCGGTGGTAGCCCAGGCCCATGCTCATGATGGCCACGAGGCAGGCGTAGCCCATCACGTCCATCTTGCCGTCCGACAGCTCCAGCGCGCAGCGGTCAGAGTCGCGGTCCATCGCGGCCAGCTCTTCCTTGGTGACCTTTTGCATGCGCATGCGGCTGGCGTGGAAGCTGAAGCGCTCGGGCAGGATCTGCTCGCGGGCGCGCAGCATGGCCGGGATCTCGGTCTCCATGGTGGTGTTGGAGCTGGGCACGATCTGCCCGATGCGGTAAGTGCGTTGCATGGTGGTCTTTCAGGGATAGATGGGCAAAGCGCTGCCCAACCGGCGCGCAAAGCGCCGGGAATGGGAGTGCGCAGGGGATGTTTGTGGGCCGGTCAGTCGGCCTTGATGCCGGCGGCCTTGATGGTCTTGGCCCAGTAGGCGGTTTCGGTCTTCACCAGCTCACCCAGCGCGTCGGGCGGCAGGTAGCGCAGTTCGATGCCCGCCGCGTCGGCGCGCTGGCGTGTCTCGGGCATGTCCAGCGCCTTCTTCACATCGGCTGTGAGCTTGGCCACCACGGCGGGTGGCGTGGCGGCCGGGGCGAACAGGCCCACCCAGGCTTCGAGCTTGAAGTCGGGCATGCCGGCCTCGGCCACGGTGGGCACGTTGGGAAGACCGGGGTGGCGCTTGGTGCCGGTCACGGCAAAGGCCTTGAGCTTGCCACTCAGCACATGCTGCATGACCGACGGTGGCGTGGTGATGAACACCTGCACCTGGCCCGCCAGCACATCGGCCACCGCAGGGCCCGAGCCACGGTAGGGGATGTGGGTCATGAAGGTGCCGCTCTGCTGCTTGAGGATCTCGGTGCCGATGTGCGACAGCGAGCCGTTGCCCTGCGAGGCGTAGTTCACCTTGCCCGGGTTGGCCTTGAGGTACGCGATGAATTCCTTGAGGTTGTTGGCTGGCACCGAGGGGTGAGCGGCAATCACGTTGGTGGCCACGGTGAGCAGCGCGATGGGGGCGAAGTCCTTGGCCTCCCAGGGCAGACTGGGGGTGAGCGCCGGGTTGCCCACGTGGTAGGCCGAGTACGAGATCAGCAGGTTGTAGCCATCGGCCTTGGCGCGGGCCACGGCGCCATAGGCCACGTTGCCGCTGCCGCCTGCCTTGTTGTCGATCACCACGGGCTGGCCGATCACACGGGCCAGCGGCTCGTTGAGCAGGCGGGCCGAGGTGTCCACCACACCGCCGGGCGGGTTGGGCACGGTGAGCGTGATGGCTTTGCTGGGGTAGTTGTCTTGCGCCATGGCCAGGCTGGAAAGAGCGAGCGTGGCTGCCATCAGGCTGTGTGAAATCTTCATGGGTGTCTCCGCCGGGTTGTTGTGGTCTGGGCGTATTGTCGAAACGGCGGGGTTTACAGTCCAATATATTGTTGGTCTTGATCTAGATCGGAAAAGTATCAATGGAACTGCGCCACCTGCGTTACTTCGTCGCCCTGGCGGAAGAGCTGAGCTTCACACGTGCCGCGCAGCGCCTGCATGTCTCGCAGCCGCCGCTGAGCCTGCAGATCGCCCAGCTGGAACAAGAACTGGGCGCCCAGCTCTTCGTGCGCACCAGCCGACGCGTGGAGCTGACGCTGGCAGGCCAGGCCTATCTGGTGGATGCGCGTGCGGTGCTGGAGCGGCTGGACACGGCGCGCCAGCGTGTGGCGGCCATCGGCCAGGGGCAGGCCGGGCGCATCGAGGTGGGGCTGTCGGGCTCACATTTCCTCGGGCCGTTTCCGGCGGCGCTGGCGCGCTACCGGCAAAGCCACCCGGGCGTGGACGTGGTGCTGCACGAGATGCAGCCCTCGCTGCAGCAGGCGGCACTGCGCGACAAGCGCATCGATGTGGGCATCTCGCGCACGGCAGTGAATGACGACCAGCTCGCCAGCACCCTGCTGTGGCCCGACCCTGTGGTGGCTGCTTTGCCGCCCGGCCACCCACTCGCAGCGCGCAAGGCGCTGGCCTTGAAGGACCTGCGCAGCGAGCCCTTTGTGATGCTGCGCCGTGATTCATCGGCCCATGCCGAGCACATGGTGCAGTGCTGCGTGCAGGCGGGCTTTGCGCCCCGGGTGGCGCAGACCACGGTGGAGCTGGCGGCTGTGCTGAGCCTGGTGGCGGCTGGGCTGGGCGTGGCCCTGGTGCCGTCGTCCCTGGGCATGCTGTTCGGGCCGCGCGTGGTGTTCAAGCCCCTGGGCGCCAAGGCACCGCGCGCCGATGTGCATGCGGTGCAGCGGCGCGACGACCTGCTGGGCGTGGTGCCGGCTTTTGTGCGGGTGATGGCGGGCTGACGTGGGCTCAGTGCCCCGCAGGCACCACACCAGCGGCACGCACGGGGATGCCGCTGCGCCGGTCCAGCACGCCGCTCCAGTGCGTGAGGGCCAGCGACACCAGCACCACCAGCGCACCGATCCACGGCGTGTGCTGCAGGCCCAGGTGCGTCACCATCAGGCCTCCGGCCCACGCGGCGCCTGCAATGCCCAGGTTGAAGGCAGCGATGTTCAGGCCCGAGGCCACGTCCACCGCTTGCGGCGTGAAGCGCTCGGCCTGCTTGACCACATACACCTGCAGCCCCGGCACATTGCCGAATGCCACGGCGCCCCACAGCAGCACGGTGCCCACGGCCAGCCAGGGGTGGGGCGCGGTGAACTGCAGCAGCAGCAACACGGCCGCCAGCAGCGCAAAGATGATGCGCAGCGCAGGAATGGGGCCCAGTCGGTCGGCCAGCTTGCCGCCCCAGAGGTTGCCCACGGCCACGGATACGCCGTACACCAGCATCACCCAGCCCACGGCACGGGCGCTGAAGCCCGAGATGTCGGTGAGGATGGATGCGAGAAAGGTGAACGGAATGAAGGTGCCGCCGTAGCCAATGGCCGTCTTGGCGTACACCAGCAGCAGACGGGGCTCGACCAGCACCTGGGCCTGTTGCGCCAGCGAAGCGGGGGGCGTGTGGGCGATGTGGCGGGGCACAAAGACTGCACTGCCGATGAAGGCCACCATCCCCAGGACCGACACGGCCAGAAAGGTCTCGCGCCAGCCGAAATGCTGGCCGATGAAAGTGCCCAGTGGCACGCCGGTGACCATGGCCACCGTGAGGCCGGTGAACATGATGGCGATGGCGCTCGCGGCCTTCTCGCGCGGCACCAGGCCGGTGGCGATGGTGGAGCCGATCGAGAAGAACACGCCATGTGCCAGCCCGGTCAGGATGCGCGCGGCCACCAGCGTCTCATAGCTGGGGGCCTGCCAGGCCAGCAGGTTGCCGGCGGTGAACAAGGCCATCAGCGCCAACAGCAGCGCCTTGCGCGGCAGCTTGCCGGTGAGTGCGGTGAGTACCGGGGCGCCGACGGCGACCCCCAGGGCGTACAGGCTGACCAGCAGGCCCGCCGAGGGGATGCTGATGGAAAGGTCTGCCGCCACGGTGGGCAGCAGGCCAACGATCACGAACTCGGTCGTGCCGATGGCAAATGCGCTGAGCGTCAGCGCGAGCAAGGCAATGGGCATGGGAACACTCCAGTTTTCAGGCTTTCGGGCTGTGGAGTGTGGGTGTTTAAGTCTTGCTGAAAAAGATAGTTATGTGCCATTGATAATTGATTTGAAATCAACAATCAAGCGCCAGGAGTCCCCATGAAAACCACGCTGGAAGAACTGCAGGCCTTTGTGGCCGTGGTGGACGGCGGTTCGATCACGGCCGCAGCCGACACCCTGGGCCAGACCGTCTCGGGCATCAGCCGGGCGCTGGCGCGGCTGGAGAAAAAGCTGGACACCACGCTGCTGCGCCGCACCACGCGCCGCACCGAGCTGACGGAGGAGGGCCAGGCCTTTTTGCAGCGCACGCGCGCCATCCTGGCCTCCATCGACGACGCCGAGGAGCACATGGCCGCGCGCCGCCAGCAGCCCGCCGGCCGCCTGCGGGTGAATGCGGCCACGCCGTTCATGCTCCATGCCGTGGTGCCCCTGGTGCCAGCGTTTCGCAAGGCCTATCCGCAAATCACGCTGCAGCTGGACACGGACGAGACATACATCGACCTGCTGGAGCGGCGCACGGACGTGGCCATTCGCATCGGGCAGCTTCCCGACTCCACCCTGCACGCGCGCCCCCTGTGCACCAGCCGCCTGCGGGTGCTGGCCAGCCCTGACTACCTGGCGCGGACGGGCAGGCCCAAGAGCGTGGCGGACCTGGCCCGGCACACGCTGCTGGGCTTCAACCAGCCCGAGTCGCTCAACCAGTGGCCGCTGCGGGGCGCGCATGGTGATGCCTGGCCCATCGTGCCCAGCCTCACAGCATCGAGCGGCGAAACGTTGCGCCAGCTCGCGCTGCAGGGGGTGGGCATTGTGTGCCTGTCGGACTTCATGACCGCTGGCGACCGCGCGCGCGGCGATCTGGTGCAGGTGCTGGCCAAGGACACGGTGGAGGTGCGCCAGCCCATCAGCGCGGTGTATTACCGCAACACGCAGCTGGCGGCACGCATCGCGTGTTTTCTGGATTTCTTGCAGGAGCGTCTGGGCTGAGCAGACCTGTCTTGCAGGCCCGCCGTCAGCGCAAGGCGCGCAGTTGCTGCAGGCGCTGCAGCACGGCGTCGATGACGGCGTTGGCGCCCTCCACATCGCAGCTCCACAGCATTTCCAGCAACTCGATCAGCGCGATGGCGTTGGTTTCCTGCAGCGCTGCGCGGGCGGCAGCCTGCAGGTCGTGCAGGTCCAGATCCTGAAGAACATCAACGGTCAATCCCATGGGGTGCTCCCTGTTTTTTTGAGGAGGCCCATGGTAGGTGCGTGGCGGCCGGGTGCCGGGCTGCGCGGCATGATCAAGATCAAGGGCGGATGAGAAACCCGGCGCCCTGGCCGTCAGCCGCGTGCCGGAATTGCCAGCCCCCGGGCCACCGCCGGGCGGGCCACGAAGGCGGCGAGCACGCGCTGCACTTCCTTGAACTGGCCAAACTCCACCAGTTCGCCCGCGCCGTAAAAGCCCACCAGGTTGCGCACCCAGGGAAGGATGGCGATGTCGGCGATGGTGTACTGGTCACCCATCACCCACTGGCGGCCCGCAAGGCGTTCGTCCAGCACCTTGAGCAGGCGCTTCGATTCGGCCACATACCGGTCGCGTGGACGCTTGTCTTCATAGTCCTTGCCCGCAAACTTGTGGAAAAAGCCGAGCTGGCCAAACATGGGGCCTACACCACCCATCTGCCACATCACCCACTGCAGGGTTTCGTAGCGTCCGACGGTGTCTTGTGGCATCAATTGGCCGGTCTTGCTGGCCAGGTAGACCAGGATGGCGCCGGACTCGAACAGCGCCAGCGGCTTTCCATCCGGCCCGTTCGGGTCCAGGATGGCCGGGATCTTGTTGTTGGGGTTGAGCGAGAGGAATTCGGGCGAGGTCTGGTCGTTGGTCTCAAAGCTCACCAGGTGGGGCTCGTAGGGCAGGCCCAGTTCTTCGAGGGCAATCGACACCTTCACGCCGTTGGGCGTGGGCAGCGAATACAGCTGCAGGCGGTCGGGATGCTGGGCTGGCCACTTGCGGGTGATGGCAAAAGCGGAAAGATCGGTCATGCGCGGTTCCTGAAAAGCCGGGGGACGAATGGAGTGGCGAAGCCTACCCTCGCGCGCGGTTTGGCGCAGGGCCGGGGCCATAATCCCTTCCCATGCAGATTCGCTTTACCAAAATGCAAGGCGCGGGCAACGATTTCGTGGTGCTCGACGAAACCCAGGGCCGCCTGGGGCTGTCTGCGGCGCAATACCGCTTTCTGGCCGACCGCCACTTTGGCGTGGGTGCCGACCAGATCCTCACCGTGCGGCCCTCGCCGGGTGAAGGCATCGACTTCGAATACGTGATCCACAACGCCGATGGCGGCGAGGTGGAGCAGTGTGGCAACGGCGCGCGCTGCTTTGCGCGCTTTGTGCACGACAAGGGGCTCACCGGCAAGGACCAAATCCGTGTGCAGACCCAAAGCGGCGTGATCGCCCCGCGCCTCACGGCCGATGGCCGCGTCACCGTGGACATGGGGCGCCCCGAGTTCGACCCTGCCAAGGTGCCGTTTGATGCATCCGGCCTGGAGCCCGTGGCGCAAGGTTTGGGGCAAAAATGGCCGTTACCGCCTGATGGTAAAGCGCTTTCAGCTATTGTTTTGGTAGCGGTTGTGTCCATGGGCAACCCCCATGCCGTGCAGCTGGTGGACGACGTGGACACCGCGCCCGTGCTGGAGACCGGCCCGCTCATCGAAAGCCACGCACGCTTTCCGCAGCGGGTGAATGCGGGCTACCTGCAGATCGTGGACCGCCGCCATGTGCGCCTGCGTGTGTTTGAGCGCGGCGTGGGCGAAACCCTGGCCTGTGGCACCGGTGCCTGCGCAGCGGTGTCGGCAGGCATCCGCCTGGGCCTGCTGGACCCCGAGGTGCACGTGGACACGCGCGGCGGCCGCCTCACCATTGCCTGGAGCGGCCAGGAGGCCGATTCCGTTTTCATGACCGGCCCCGCCACCACGGTGTTCGAAGGCCAGATCGACATTCCTGACACCCTCGTATGACGACCTCCCACATCCCACCGATCACCGAAGACGACATCGCCCAGTTCCTGACCAACACCCCTGGCTTCTTCGAGCGCCATGCCGAGGTGCTGGCCAGCGTGCAGATCACCAGCCCCCACGGCGCGCGCGCCGTGAGCCTGCAGGAGCGCCAGGCCGAGATGCTGCGCGAAAAGATCAAGGGCCTGGAGCACCGCATCATGGAGATGGTGCGCAACAGCACCGAAAACGCCGCCATTGCCCACAAGGTGCACCAGTGGACGGGCGCGTTGCTGCAGGTGAAGGACCCGTTCGACCTGCCCCAGGCCGTGGTTGATGGGGTGCGCATCCTGTTTGATGTGCCCCAGGCCACCGTGCGTGTGTGGGACGTGGCCGGCCCTTACATCGATGCCGACTTCACCCAGGGCGCAAGCGAGGATGCGCGCGCGTTTGCCTCGTCCCTGACCATGCCGTTTTGTGGCCCCAACCTGGGCTTTGAGCCCGCGGGCTGGCTGGCGCAGGAGGCGGGCGAACCGGCACAGTCGCTGGCGCTGCTGCCGCTGCGCGCGGGCGCCATCGACAGCGCCACGCCCGCATTTGGCCTGCTGGTGCTGGGCTCGCACGACCCGCAGCGCTTTGACGCCACCATGGGCACGGACTTCCTGTCGCGCATGGCTGAGCTGGCCAGCGCCGCCCTGCTGCGGCTGAAGTAATCCCACCCACGCGCAGCAACCCGTTGGGCGTCCAGCCAAGGCAAGCATGTCTGACACGCCCACCGTCCCCGACCCCCATGTGCTGCGCTACCTGGAGCATGTGCGCGTCGAAAAGCGGCTGGCCGCGCGCACGCTCACGCTCTACACCCTCGATCTGGAAAAGCTGGCGCAGTTCGCGGCGGGCGTGAATGTGCCGCTCTTGCAACTCACCAGCGCGCACATCCGCCGGTTTGTGGCGCAGATGCACAGCGCGGGGCGCAGCGGGCGGGGCATTGCGCTCATCCTCTCGGGCTGGCGCGGTTTTTTCACCTGGGCCGGGCGGCAGGGGCTGGTCCCGCACAACCCCGTGCAGGACGTGCGCGCCCCCAAGGCGCCCAAGCCGCTGCCCAAGGCGCTGGGCGTGGACGACGCCGTGCGCCTGGCCGAGTTTGACAACACCGGCGCCGACCCCTGGCTCGAAGCGCGCGACGCGGCCATGGTCGAGCTGCTGTATGGCTGTGGTCTGCGTGTGGGCGAGCTGGCGGGGCTGGACGCCGTCCCCAACGCCGACACCCAGCGCTTGGGGCGCGGCTGGATCGATCTGCAGGCGGGCGAGGCCCATGTGTTTGGCAAAGGCAGCAAGCGCCGCAGCGTGCCCGTGGGCAGTGCCGCCACGGCCGCGCTGCAGGCCTGGCTGGCCATCCGCGCCACGCCGTTTGGTGGCGAGGGCTCGGCACGGCTGGATGCCGCGCTGTTTGTGGGCCAGCGCGGCGCGCGGCTCACGGCGCAGGCCATCTGGCTGCGCCTGCGCCAGCGCAGCCAGCAGGCAGGGCTGACCACACCGGTGCACCCGCACATGCTGCGCCACTCGTTTGCCAGCCACCTTCTGCAAAGCAGCGGCGACCTGCGCGCGGTGCAGGAGCTGCTGGGCCACGCCAACATCACCACCACGCAGGTTTACACGCGGCTCGACTTTCAGCACCTGGCCAAGGTCTACGACGCCGCCCATCCGCGCGCGCGCAAAAAGCCGCCCTGAGCCGCTGCGCGGCTTTTCAGGGGGATGGCGCAACCGGCTGCCTGCCGGGTGGAACCAAGTGGCCACCCGGCGCCTCCGACCAAACTGGCGTCCGCTGCGGGCGCCCTGGAGTTGTCGTCATGCTGCTGAACTGGATCAAATCGAACCGGTGGTTCATCGTGCTGTTGTTGTGCTTCGGCGTTTTTCGCACTGCTGTGGCCGATTGGAACCCCATCCCCTCGGGCTCGATGCGGCCCACGCTGCTGGAAGGGGACGTGGTGCTGGTCAACCGCCTGGCCTACGACCTCAAGCTGCCGCTCACCGACGTGATACTGGCGCACATCGACGACCCGCAGCGCGGCGATGTGGTCACCTTCTCGTCACCGCTGGATGGCACCCGCCTGATCAAACGCATTGCCGCTTTGCCCGGCGACACGGTGGAGATGCGCAACGAGGTGCTCTACATCAACGGCCAGGCGGCCGAATACGACATGCCCGATTCTGTGCAAGAGGCGGTGCTGCCGGGCCACACGCTCACCGCCACGCGCTGGACGGAGCGCCTGCTGGGGCATGAGCGCCGCGTGCAGTGGCTGCAGGGCGTGACAGCGCGCAGCAGCTTCGATCCGGTGCAGGTGCCCGAGGGCGAGTACCTGGTGCTGGGTGACAACCGGGACAACAGCGCCGATTCGCGCTACATCGGCCTGGTGCCGCGCCATCTGCTCATCGGGCAGGCGCACCGCGTGCTGCTGTCGGCCGATGTACTGGGCCACTGGGCGCCGCGCCTGGAGCGCTTTGGCCAGGCGCTGTAGTCCGGTTCATCCACGGCGTGACCTGCCTGGTTAAGAGGGGCCAAAAAACTCAGCGAAGCGGCACTGGCTAGGCGTTTCGCCGCAGGCAGTACAGCCAGTACGACAAGGCGAGACAACGACGCCAGGGGCGTTTTGTTAGCCGCGCTGAGCCGCTCAGGCGGCCGCCATCGGCAGATGGGCGTGGCCCAGCAAGGGGCGGCGTACGGGGCGGTGTTGCACGACAGCGCGTGGCTCCTGGACGGGCGTCTGGGCTTGGTCCTGGCCATCAGGCAGCTTGAAGGTGGCGACCGTGTGGACCAATTCGCCCGCCTGCTGGTTCAGGCTGGCAGCGGCGGCGGCCATTTCTTCCACCAGGGCAGCGTTTTGCTGTGTGGCCTGGTCCATCTGCGTTACGGCCTCGTTGATCTGGTCTACGCCCTGGCTTTGTTCGGTGCTGGCGGCACTGATCTCGCCCATGATGTCGGTGACACGGCGGATGGAGGCGACGACCTCGCTCATGGTCTGACCGGCGCGGTTCACCAGGGCCGAGCCGGCTTCCACGCGCTCCACGCTGGTCCCGATCAGGCCCTTGATCTCGCGGGACGCCTCGGCCGAGCGGCTTGCCAGCACGCGCACCTCGGTGGCAACCACGGCAAAGCCCCGGCCCTGGTCGCCTGCGCGGGCGGCCTCCACGGCAGCGTTCAGCGCCAGGATGTTGGTCTGGAACGCGATGGAGTCGATGACACCAATGATTTCGGAGATCTTGTTGCTGCTGTCGTTGATGTCCTTCATGGTGCTCACCACATCTGCCACCACCTCGCCACCTTGCACGGCAATCGATGTGGCGGCCTGGGCCAGCTGGTTGGCCTGGCGCGAGTTGTCGGCGTTCTGGCGCACGGTGGCGTTGAGCTGCTCCATGGAGGCGGCGGTTTCCTGCAGTGCGCTGGCCTGTTGCTCCGTACGGGCCGACAGATCGTTGTTGCCCTGTGCGATTTCGGCCGATGCGTAGGAAACGCTGTCACTGTTGGTCCGCACCTGGCCGACCAGATGCACCAGTGACTGCTGCATCTCCTGCAGGGCCTGCAGCAATTGTGCGGCTTCGTTGGTGCCACGGTAGGTGATGGGCAGGCTCAGGTCCCCGGCCGCCACAGCGCGGGCAGCATCCACCGCACGGCGCAGGGGGGCGGTGGTGGAGCGCACGATGCCAAAACCAATCGCCGCACCGGCCACCAGGGCCAGCCCCGTGAGCGCCAGCACAGACACGTTCAGCGTGGACACAGCCGCCACGGCATCGCCCTGGGCCGTCTTCGCCAGCGACTCCTGGAATTCGATCAGACCGTCCAGGGCATCAAAGTACGCCTTTCGCGGCGCCGCCATGGACCCTGTCAGGACGGCCCGTGCATCGTCCATCCGGCCGGCGGTCAGCAGTTCGGAGTAGCGCGACAACTGCGCGGCGTACTCACCGCGTGCGCGCAGGGTTTCGGCCAGCGCGGCCTTGCCTTGGGGCGTGGTGATCTGCTGTGCGAGGGTTTCGAACAGCTGCGTGATCTGTTGGCGCTTGGCGTTGATGGTGGCCTGGTGCCGTTGCACGTTTTCGGGGCTGGTATCCAGCAGCATCTGCGTGAGGGCCAGCTCGACCCCGGTTGCGTCTTCCTTGGCCACATGCAGGTGCAGCACCTTGGGAAAGCGGTCGTCAATGATGGAGTGAAAGGCTTTGTCAGCGCTGCTTGCCAGCACCACCGACAGCGTGCCCATGAGGCCGATGAGCAGCGCCATGAAGCCGAAGCCCAGCGTGAGGCGGGTCGAAATCTTCAGGTCATTGAATTTCATGGTGTGTCCAGTTTTTGGGGTATGGGGCCGTTCAGTGGGTGGTGGCAAGGGCTTCGCCCTCCACCGATCTGGCAAGGAATTTCTCGATGTCCAAGAGGATCAGCATGCGCGGGCCCACCGAGCCGATGGCCAGCAGGTGTTCGGGCTTGACGTTGCCGCGCAGGGCGGGCACGGGGCGCAGCTGTTCGCGCTCCAGAGTGAGTACATCGGAGACCCCGTCCACCACCACGCCCACCGTCCGCTGGCCGATGTGCAGCACGATCACTACCTTCAGGTGGTCGTATTGCACGGCTGTCTGTCCCAGCTTCAGGCGCAGGTCGATGATGGGCACGATCACGCCGCGCAGGTTCATCACGCCCTGGAGTTCGCCCGTGGCATTGGCGATGGTGGTGGGCTTTTCGTACGAGCGGATCTCCTGCACGCGCAGGATGTCCACCCCGTATTCCTCGTTCCCGATCTTGAACGCCAGAAACTCGCGCAGGTCGGTCATGGTGGCCTGTGCGGCGCCGGGCGCTGGTGCCAGTCGGGTGGCAGGGGGAAGAGCGTGGGTTGTGGTCATGTTTGATAAAAATGATATTTTCCGAAATTCTAAATTTGATAAATCATATTTGTCAAATAAAAGTGCAAATTTGATAAATCGCGGAGAGGCAAGGGCGGCTGTTGTGTCGCATTGCCCAAGTCCCCATTGGGGCGTGAAGGCCGCTGGATGCAGAGGGCATCGCTGTTTTTGAGCGGTCCGGGACCGAGGCCGGCTCCCAACCCGCACAATCCGGGGCATGAAAACCCTCCGCCTTCGCCCTGGCAAAGAGCGCTCGCTCTTGCGCCGCCATCCCTGGATTTTTGAATCGGCCATCGCCAAAGGCGGCGGCGACAGTGGCGAGACCGTGCGTGTGGAGTCGCACGAGGGCCAGTTCCTGGCCTGGGCCGCTTTCAGCCCCAGTTCGCGCATTCGCTCGCGGGTGTGGAGCTTTGACGAGGCGCAGCGCATTGATGCTCCATTTTTTATAGCTGCTTGCGCACGATCCATCATCGCCAGAGCCCGTTTTGACGTGCAAAGTGATGGTGTTCGTCTGGTGCATGGCGAGTCCGATGGCCTGCCTGGGCTCATCGTGGACCGCTATGGCGATACGCTGGTGGCGCAGTTCACCAGTGCGGGCACGGAGCGCTGGAAAAGCGTGATTGCCGATGCGCTGCTGCGCGAGACGGGCCTGACCAAGCTGTATGAGCGTTCGGACGCCAGCGTGCGTTCGCTGGAGGGCCTGGAGCCCGCCACCGGCTGGCTGCGCGGCGGGCCCACGGGCGCGGCGGGCGATGGCGAAGGGCCACCGCTGGAGCTGACGATCCGCGAGCACCAGTGGCGCCTGACCCTCAACATCGCTGAGGGCCACAAAACGGGCTTTTATCTGGACCAGCGCGACAGCCGCAAGCGCTTTGCCGACTACACGCAGCGCCTGGGCTTCAAACATGTGCTCAACTGCTTTTGCTACACCGGCGGCTTCAGCGTGGCAGCGCTGGCGGGCATGCGTGCGGCGGGCGCAGCAGCCGATGGGCATGTGACGTCCATTGACTCGTCCGGCCCCGCCTTGGAGCGCGCCCGTGCGCACGTGGCGCTCAACGGGTTCGACCCGAACCGCGCAAGCTTTATGGACGCTGATGTGAACGCCTCGCTGCGCCAGTTCCTCAAGGAAGGCCAGCGCTTCGACGCCATCATCCTGGACCCGCCCAAGTTCGCGCCCACGGCGGCCCACGCCGAACGGGCAGCCCGCGCCTACAAGGACATCAACCGGCTAGCGCTGCAGCTGCTGTCGCCTGGCGGGGTGCTGTTCACCTTCTCATGCTCGGGCGGTATCAGCGCCGACCTGTTCCACAAGATCGTGGCGTCGGCCGGCGCGGATGCAGGAGTGGACGGCTACATCCTGGAGCGCCTGGGCGGCGCGCCCGACCACCCGATGACGCTGGAGTTCCCGGAGGGCGAGTACCTCAAGGGGCTGGTGGTAATGCGCAAGGGGTGAACGTTCCGGCGTCAGCAGGGGCTTGACAGCCTCGGTAAACTGAAAAGCGCTCCCTGACCGGGCCCCTGCGGCCTGCAGCGCAAGTATTTGATCCCCTTGAAAGACAGATTTATGGCACTGATCCCCGTCACCATCCTCACCGGCTTCCTGGGCTCGGGCAAAACCACGCTGCTCAAGCGCCTGCTCTCCGAAGCCCATGGCCAGAAGATCGCCGTGATCGAGAACGAGTTCGGTGAAGAGAACATCGATAACGACATCCTGGTGACCGAGTCCAAGGAGCAGATCGTGCAGATGAGCAACGGCTGCATCTGCTGCACCATCCGCGAAGACCTGCGCGAGACGCTGCAGCTGCTGGCGGCCAAGAAGCGCAAGAACCTGCTCGAATTCGACCGCATCGTGATCGAAACCACCGGCGTGGCCGACCCAGGCCCGGTGGCGCAGACCTTCTTTATGGACGAGGAGATCGCCGAGACCTACCTCATCGACTCCATCATCACCCTGGTGGATGCCAAGCATGCACCGCAGCAGCTTAACGACCGCCAGGAGGCGCGCCGCCAGGTGGGTTTTGCGGACCAGATTTTCCTGTCCAAGACCGACCTGGTATCCAAGGAAGAGACCGAGGCGCTGACCCATCGCCTCAAGCACATGAACCCGCGTGCGCCTATCAAGGCCGTGCACTTTGGCGAAGTGCCTTTGAGCGAGGTGCTGGACCTGCGCGGCTTCAACCTCAACGCCAAGCTCGACATCGACCCGGACTTCCTCAAGGAGGAGGGCGATGACCATGGCCATGACCATCATGATCACGACCATGAACATGGCGAGCACTGCAACCATCCCTCGCACCAGCACGACCACGGGCATGGCCACCACCATCACCATGACGACGATGTGAAGAGTTTTGTCTACCGCTCGGAGCGCCCGTTCGACCCGGCAAAGCTTGAAGACTTCCTCGGAGCGATTGTCAACATTTATGGCCCGCGCATGCTGCGCTACAAAGGCGTGCTTAATATGAAGGGCACCGAGCGTAAGGTGATCTTCCAGGGCGTGCACCAGCTCATGGGCAGCGACCTGGGCCCCCAGTGGGCCGAGGGCGAGCCAAGGATGAGCAAGATGGTCTTTATCGGCATCGACCTGCCCAAGGACATCTTCCTGCAGGGGCTGGAGCAGAGCCTGGTCTGAGCCTTTCGCCGGTGCGTGGGCGCCGATTCGGCCCGATTTGTGTTGTATCTGCAACGTTTCCGTTTGCGTCAGCCCAGGTCGATACAATCGCGCCCCGGTAAAACCACCCAAGGCTTGCCACCAGTCCCGGGCCGTGAGAGCGGCCAAGGGCCCGCCCGTACAGCGAGGAGACCAGGAAGTGAAAGCCGACACCAGCAAACCCAAGGCGGCCACGAAGGCAACCAAGCCCGCCGCTGCAGCCCCTGCGGTAGCGCCCAAGGCAGCAGCCAAGGCCGCTGTGGCCAAAGTGGCCGCAGCCGCTCCCAAGGCTGTTGTGGCCAAGGCCGCCAGTCCCGCCGCAGCGCCCGTGGCAGCCCCTGCTGCCCCGGTCGATCCACAGGTACCCGTGCGCACAACCCGGCCTTCTTCCCGATTGGCCCAATTGACCGTACCATCCATGGCACAGGCAGTGGCTTCCACCGCTGCCAAAGCCAGTTATCTACATACCATGCCCACGACCGCGCAAGCGCAGCCCACTTTCACGGCTGCCAAAAAAGACCCCAAGCTGGCGAACAACTGGAAGACCAAGTCCGCCGCCGAGTTGACCGACGCTGAAGTCATGGCCATGCCCGACAGCGAGTACATGAACGACAAGCAGATGGCGTTTTTCCGCCTCAAGCTCGTTCAGCTCAAGCAGGACATCCACAACAGCGCTGGCGAAACCACCGAGCACCTGCGGGAAGACACCGTGGTGGTGCCCGACCCGGCCGACCGCGCCACGATCGAAGAAGAGCACGCCCTGGAGCTGCGCACCCGCGACCGCGAGCGCAAGCTGCTCAAGAAGATCGAGCAATCCATCGCCCGCATCGACGCTGGCGACTACGGCTATTGCGACGAGACCGGTGAGCCCATCGGTACGGGCCGCCTGATTGCCCGCCCCACGGCCACGCTGTCGCTGGAAGCGCAGCAGCGCCGCGAACTCAAGCAGAAGATGTTCGGAGACTGATCCGGCCGCCCTGGCCTGATGACGATCATCGCTGCGCACTCTCTCCTCTACCCTGAGCCATGAGCAAGGAAGAAACCACCCCCGGCGGCCTGCTATCAAAGGTGGTTCGGTTCGTGAAAAACCCGACCGTCAACTGGACGGAGCTGGACTCCATCCAGGACGACCGGGAGAGCCAGTACAGCAAGCAGATGCTCAAGGAGATGATCGAGCGCAAGCGCCGCAACGACTTTGTGCGGCGCCGCGAGTTCGATCAGCTACGCAAGCTGCGCCAGCGTGAAGTGCTGCAAGGCCAGCGCGTGGAAGACGCGGCAGGCCGTCCCTCGTTCTTCCAGAGCAGCATGGCCTCGCCCGATGAGCGCGCCGTCACGCTCAAGAAGATCGACGAGATCGAGGCGCAGATGTCGCAGCAGTGGTGGAAGAGCAAGCAGGGCGCCGACGCACCCACCCAGTCTGGTGTGATGCCCGAATCCAGTGCGGAGCCCTCCGACTCCGCCCACGCCCGGGCTTATGCCCCCACGGCACCTGGCAGCCTGCCTGCGCCGCTCGATAACAAAGCCGCTGTCCAGCCGCTGTTTGCGGACGACAGCATGGCCATTGGCAAGTTTGGTGGCACCGACGCGCAGATGCTTGCCGGCAGCCAACACCCTGTCGAGGCGTCCTTCAGCCCTGCGGCCCCTGCGGCATCGCCCGCGACCGCATTCGAACCGGAGGAATTCGTGCACGAACCCGACCTAGAAGAAGCCGCCATCCGGTTTGCCAATGGTGACCACGCGGGTGCAGAGTCCGGACTGCTGGATGTGCTGGCCCAGCACCAGCAGGACGAGCCCGAACAGCAGCTCGAAATCTGGATGACGCTGTTTGACCTGTACCGCGCCACCGGACAACACGATCGTTTCGATGCGCTGGCCATCGACTTTGCGGCCCAGTACAGCCGCTCGGCCCCCCTGTGGTTCTCGATACCCGAGCAATTGGGCTTGGTGGCAGCAGCCGTGCCCGCTGCGGGCGCCGTGGAAGCCGCGCCTGCGCCTGGCATGCGCCGCGATTTCAGCTGGAATGCGCCCCCCACCCTGGCGGTGTCGTCGGTGGCGGCACTGCAGGCCTCGCTGGCGCGCGCAGCCTCCCCCTGGACGTTGTCCTGGTCGCGCCTCACTGGCATCGACGAGGCGGCGGTGCCCCTCTTGGCTGATCTGGTCTCGCAGTGGTCTGACCGCGAAGGCCAGTTGGTGTTCTCGGGGGTAGAGAAGCTCAACGCACTGATGGACGCCAAGACCCAGTCGGGCGACCGGTCCAACAGCCCTGAATGGTGGCGCCTGCGCATGGCCATGATGCGGCTCATGGGCAAGCCCGATGAGTTCGAGCTGGTGGCGCTGGACTACTGCGTGACCTACGAGGTTTCGCCCCCGTCCTGGGTGTCGCCGCGCTGTGGGTATTCCGACAACGAAGGTGTGTCCTCCGGCGCAGCACCCCTGGCGGCCGACAGTGACTTCATGGCCTCCGACCTGGGTGAGCTGTCGGCCCCGGCGCCGCTGGAGTCCGGGCCCGTGGCGCAGCTCAGTGGCCACATTGACGGCGATGCCACGCCGCTGCTGCAGCCATTCGAGGCTTTCCTGCGGCCGGGCGTGCCCCTGACCATCGCCTGCGACAAGCTCATCCGCGTGGATTTTGCGGCGGCTGGCTCGGTGCTCAACTGGGCGGCCGAGCAGCAAGGGCATGGCCATGTGGTCCAGTTCCACAACCTGCAGCGGCTGGTGGCGATTTTCTTCAACGTGATCGGCATCAACGAGCACGCCTGGGTGGTTCCACGAAAGAACTGACTCCCCCTGAGTCGCTTCGCGCCTTCCCCCTCTCTCGCTGCGCGGGAGGGTGACGCCCCCAGCGCACGCAAGCGAAGCGCCGCATCCGCAGCTTGGCGGCCCTTGCGCGGGGGCGCTGGCCTGGGCCGTGCCAGTAGCGTGAGCCGCCTGACAGTGGCTTAGATTTGCGCACGGCATGCGGTGCCACCTTGGCTTGAAAGTGGCGCCCGTGCCCCCATCTTCCGCAGCTATGGACTCATCTCAAAACACCCCGGTGTTCCACGGCACCACCATCCTCAGCGTGCGCCGCCAGACGCCCGCAGGCATCCAGGTCGCCATTGGCGGCGACGGTCAGGTCACCCTGGGCAACATCGTGGTCAAGGGCACGGCGCGCAAGGTGCGCAAGCTGTACCACGGCAAGGTGCTGGCAGGTTTTGCGGGCGCCACGGCCGATGCCTTCACGCTGTTCGAGCGGTTTGAAGCCAAACTGGAAAAACACCAGGGCCACCTGACGCGCGCAGCCATCGAACTCACCAAGGACTGGCGCACCGACCGCGTGCTGCGCCGACTCGAAGCCATGCTGGCCGTGGCCGACGCAAGCGCCTCGCTCATCATCACGGGCAATGGCGACGTGCTGGAGCCTGAGCAGGGCATCGTGGCGATCGGTTCGGGCGGCGCCTACGCGCACTCGGCCGCCAAGGCGCTGCTGGTGAACACCGATCTGTCCGCGCAGGAGATCGTGAAGAAGTCGCTCGAAATCGCGGGCGAACTCTGCATCTACACCAACATGAACCACACCATCGAAACGCTGTAAGGCGGCGAGGTGCGTTTACTCCCATTTTGATAGCTGACTGCGCTTATCCATTGCGCGCAGACGGCTGTTTTTGCTTTGAATTTGAAGGCAGGCCCCGCATGTCCTCCATGACCCCCCAGGAAATCGTCTCCGAACTCGACCACCACATCGTGGGCCAGGCCAGCGCCAAGCGCGCCGTGGCCATTGCGCTGCGCAACCGCTGGCGCCGCCAGCAGGTCGAAGGCAGCCTGCGCCACGAGATCACGCCCAAGAACATCCTCATGATCGGCCCCACGGGCGTGGGCAAGACCGAGATTGCCCGGCGCCTGGCGCGGCTGGCCGATGCGCCCTTCATCAAGGTCGAGGCCACCAAGTTCACCGAGGTGGGCTATGTGGGCAAGGACGTGGATTCCATCATCCGCGATCTGGCCGAGATGGCCGTCAAGCAGACGCGCGAGGCAGAGGTGAAGAAGGTGCGCATGCGTGCCGAAGACGCCGCCGAGGAGCGCATTCTGGATGTCCTGATCCCACCCGCCCGGGCCGCCACGGGCGCCGAGCCTGCGGCCGACAGCACCGCCCGGCAGGTGTTCCGCAAGAAGCTGCGCGAGGGCGCTCTGGACGACAAGGAAATCGAGATCGACGTTGCCGAAGCCCGCGCGCCGCTGGAGATCATGGGGCCCCAGGGCATGGAGGAAATGACCGAGCAGCTGCGCGGCATGTTCAGCCAGATGGGCCAGGACCGGCGCCGCGCGCGCAAGCTCAAGATCGCGGAAGCGCTCAAGCTGCTCACCGATGAAGAGGCGGGCAAACTCGTGAACGAGGAAGAGATCAAGACCCGCGCCGTGGCGAATGCCGAGCAGAACGGCATTGTCTTCATCGACGAGATCGACAAGGTGGCTGCGCGCCAGGAAAGCAGCGGCGCCGATGTGTCACGCCAGGGCGTGCAGCGCGACCTGCTGCCGCTGGTGGAAGGCACGACGGTGTCCACCAAGTACGGCATGATCAAGACGGACCACATCCTGTTCATCGCTTCGGGCGCGTTCCACCTGTCCAAGCCCAGCGACCTGATCCCGGAGTTGCAAGGGCGTTTCCCGATCCGTGTGGAGCTGGAGTCGCTGTCGGTGAAGGACTTCGAGGCTATCCTCACGCAGACGCACGCATCGCTGGTCAAGCAGTACCAGGCTCTGCTGGCCACAGAAGGGGTCACGCTGGAGTTTGCGCCCGAAGGCATCACGCGCCTCGCGCACATTGCCTTCGAGGTGAACGAGCGCACCGAAAACATCGGTGCGCGCCGCCTGTCCACGGTGATGGAGCGCCTGCTGGACGAGGTGAGTTTTGACGCCACGCGCCTATCCGGGCAGACCATCACCATCGACGCCGCCTACGTCGATGCCCGCCTGCAGACCCTGAGCCAGGACGAAGACCTGTCACGCTACATCCTGTGACGATACGGCCCGGCCTTGAGAGGTCACTTTCATAGGCTTCCGTAAGTTCTTCTTTTTCAACAACTTTTGGCACTTTGCGGTCTGCAAAGTCGCGTCTAAGTCGTTGATTTCATTACCAAAGTTTGGTGGACGCCCTGTTGTTCGGTGTGCTTTTCCTGCTACAGTGCAAAAAAGTGCAATTAAGTGGTGAAAAGTGCCCTCAAAGTCCGCTTCTGGACCTGCGAGGCGCAAAACCGAACTGGGAATCTGTCCGTGTTTCAAGGTGCCTCGTCGCTAAGTCTCGATGCGAAGGGTCGGCTGTCCGTGCCGACCCGGCATCGTGACGTGCTCACGGCCACCGCATCGGGCCAGCTCACGATCACCAAACACCCGCACGGCTGCCTGATGGTGTTCCCCCGCCCCGAGTGGGAGAAGTTCCGCGAGCGCATCGCCCAGCTGCCCATGTCCGCCCAGTGGTGGAAGCGCATCTTTCTGGGCAACGCCATGGATGTGGAGATGGACGCCACGGGCCGCGTGCTGATTTCGCCCGAGCTGCGCGAAGCCGCCGGGATTTCCAGGGACACCATGCTGCTGGGCATGGGCAACCACTTCGAACTCTGGGACAAGGCCACCTACGACGAGCAGGAGGCCAAGGCCATGCAGGGCGAGATGCCGGATGTCTTCAAGGACTTCTCCTTCTGACCATGACATCCACTCCTTTGCAACACACCACCGTTCTGCTCGATGAAGCCGTGGACGCCCTGCTGGGCGGCGCCGGCCCCGAGCCTGCAGGCACCTGGGTCGATGGCACCTTCGGGCGCGGAGGGCATTCGCGGCGCATCCTGCTGCGGCTGGGCCCCCAAGGGCGTCTTGTCGCTTTTGACAAGGACCCCGAAGCCATCGCCGAAGCAACGCGCATCACCGATGCGCGTTTTTCCATTCGGCACGAAGGTTTTCGCCATCTGGCCGACCTGCCGCCCGCCAGCGCTGCGGGCTTGCTGATGGACCTGGGCGTGAGTTCGCCCCAGATCGACAGCCCCGGTCGGGGTTTCAGTTTCCGTTTTGACGGCCCGCTGGACATGCGCATGGACACCACGCGCGGCGAAAGCGTGGCCGATTGGTTGGCCACGGCCGAAGTCGGTCAGATTGCGGAGGTGATACGTGACTACGGTGAAGAACGGTTTGCTGGCCCCATTGCAAAGGCGATTGTTGCGCGGCGCGAAGAGCGGGGCCCTGTTGCAACCACCGCCGAATTGGCCGATCTCGTGGCTGGCGCGGTCAAAACCCGCGAGCCGGGCCAGAACCCTGCAACGCGCACATTTCAAGCTCTTCGGATTTTCATCAACGCCGAGCTTGAAGAGCTGCAACAGGCGCTAGAGGCCAGCCTCTCGGTGCTGCAGCCGGGCGGGCGCCTGGTGGTGATCAGCTTCCATTCGCTCGAAGACCGCATCGTGAAGCAGTTCATCGCCAAACACTCCAAGGAGGTGTTTGACCGCCGCGCGCCCTTTGCCAAGCCGCAGGCCATGAAGCTCGTGGCGCTGGACCGCATCAAGCCCTCTGCCGCCGAGGTCGAGGCAAACCCCCGCGCGCGCAGCGCGATCATGCGCGTGGCCGAACGCACTGGGGTCTGAAAACATGACCCGGCTCAACCTCGTCCTGCTGGTGGCCGTGCTGGCCAGCGCCGTCTATCTGGTGCATACCCAGTACGAGTCGCGCCGCCTGTTCACCGAGCTGGACCGGGCCATTGCCGAAGCCCGCCGCCTGGAAACCGAACACCAGCGCCTGCAGGTGGAAAAGCGCGCGCAGGCCACGCCGCTGCGTGTGGAGAAAATTGCCCGCGACCAGCTGAAAATGCGCACGGCCACCCCCGCCATCACGCAGTATGTGTCCGACCCCCAAGGGGTGTCCGGTGCTGCGGTGGCGGCGGCCAGCACGGCGGCACAACCTGGGGGCACGCAGCCATGAGCCGCAGCGTGGTCTACACCGCAAGCCCCCTGCTGGCGAGCAAGACGCCAGTCTGGCGCAGCAAGTTCATCGTGGCGGTGATCGCACTGGGCTTTGTGGGCCTGGGCGCGCGCGCGGCCTATGTGCAGGTGTTCGGCAACGACTTCTTCCAGCGCCAGGGCGAGGTGCGGTTTGCACGCACGCTGGAGCTGCCCGCCAACCGCGGCAAGATCCTGGACCGCAACGGCCTGATCCTGGCGTCCAGCGTGCCGGCGGCCAGCATCTGGGCCATCCCCGAGGACGTAGACCAGGACAAGCCCGAGGTGCGCGCCAAGCTCAAGCAGCTGGCCAAGCTGCTCGACATGCCCCAGGCCGAGTTGATGAAGAAGCTGGCCGACGAAGACAAGACCTTTGTCTGGGTCAAGCGCCAGCTGGACTGGGATGTGGGCCAGCAGATCGCCAAGCTCGATATCAAGGGCATCTATCAGCGCAAGGAATACAAGCGCCAGTACCCCGAGGGCGAGGCAGCTGCCCACGTGGTGGGGTTCACCAACGTGGAAGACCATGGCCAGGAAGGCATGGAACTGGCCTTCAACAAGGACTTGGCGGGCAAGCCGGGCTCGCGCCGCGTGATCAAGGACCGCCTGGGTCGGGTGGTGGAGGGCGTGGGCGAGACAGTACCCCCTGTGGACGGCAAGGACATGCAGCTGTCCATCGACAGCAAGGTGCAATTCTTTGCTTACCAGAAGCTGCGCGACCAGGTCACGGCGCACAAGGCCAAGGCGGGCAGCGTGGTGGTGCTCGATGCCCACACGGGCGAGGTGCTGGCGCTGGCCAACTACCCCAGCTACGTGCCCGACAAGCGCCAGAGCCTCACGGGCGAGCAGCTGCGCAACCGGGCGCTCACCGACACCTTCGAGCCGGGCTCGACCATGAAGCCCATCACCATCGGCCTGGCGCTCGAAAGCGGCCGGGTGCGGCCCGAGACCGTGGTGGATACCAACCCAGGCCGCATCAATATCACGGGCTCCACCATTTCGGACACGCACAACTATGGCGTGCTCACGGTGGAGGGCGTGATCCAGAAATCCAGCAATGTGGGCACGACCAAGCTCGCCATGCAGATGCCCGCGCGCGAGATGTGGGAGACCTTCTCCGCCGCAGGCTTTGGCCAGAAGCCGCAGATCGACTTCCCCGGTGCGGTCAGCGGCCGGTTGCGCCCCTACAAGAGCTGGCGCCCGGTGGAGCAGGCCACCATGTCCTACGGCTACGGCCTGTCGGCCAGCCTGTTCCAGATGGCGCGCTCGTACACCGTGTTTGCCAACAGCGGGCGCGTGATCCCCGCCACCATGCTCAAGTCCGAGCAGCCCGCCGTGGGCGTGCCCGTGTTCTCCGAGCGCACGGCCGACCAGGTGCGCAAGATGCTGCAGATGGCCGCAGGCCCCGGCGGCACGGGCCAGAAGGCGCAGACCGTGGGCTACTCGGTGGGCGGCAAGTCCGGCACGGCGCGCAAGCAGGTCGGCAAGAGCTACGCCGTGGGCAAGTACCGCGCCTGGTTCACCGGCATGGCGCCCATCGACAAGCCGCGCATCGTCGTGGCCGTGATGATCGACGAGCCCAGCAACGGCGTGTATTACGGCGGCGCCGTGGCTGCGCCGGTGTTCAGCGAAGTGGTGCAGCAGACGCTGCGCATGATGGGTGTGCAGCCCGACATGGCGGTCAAGCCGCAGATCGTGGCCAACGCGGTGGAGGAGTCGCTATGACGCTGCCACTGCCCTTGCTCACCTCGGTGCATGACGCAGTGGCCTGGCTGCGCGAGCGCGTCACGGGCACGCTGCAGACCGACAGCCGCCAGATCCGCCCGGGCGATGGTTTCATTGCCTGGCCCGGTGCCGCCACCGATGGCCGCGCGCACATTGGCGATGCGATCGCACGCGGGGCCGTGGCTTGCCTGGTGGAGCATGAAGGCGCCGAAGCGTTTGCGCTGTCTGGCCTGCCTGTGGCCGCACTGCACGGACTGAAGGCCGCCACGGGCCTGATCGCTGCCGACTGGTTCGAACACCCCACGCAGGGTCTGGACGTGCTGGCCGTGACAGGCACCAATGGCAAAACCAGCACCAGTTGGTGGCTGGCCGAAGCACTCAATGTGCTATCGAAAAATGAGCTATATGGGCAGGATGGTTGCGCGCTGGTAGGCACTTTGGGTATGGGAACGCCCCCCGCGCTGACCAGCACGGGCATGACCACGCCCGACCCGGTCCGCCTGCAGCGTGCGTTCCGGCAGTTTGCCGATGCAGGCCGTGGCGCCTGCGCCATTGAAGCCTCGTCCATCGGCCTGGCCGAACACCGCATGGCAGGCACCCGCATCCGGGTGGCGCTGTTCACCAACTTCACGCAAGACCACCTGGATTACCACGCGGGCATGGCGGCCTATTGGCAGGCCAAGAGCATGCTGTTCGACTGGCCCGGGCTGCAGGCCGCTGTGGTCAACATCGACGATGTGCGTGGGGCCGAGCTGCACGCGGCACTGGCAGGGCGCCACCTGGATCTGTGGAGCGTCTCCATCACCGGCCCCGCCCGGCTGGCGGCGCGCGACATCGGCATGGGCGAAGGCGGCCTGCGCTTCACTGTGGCTGAAGGCGTGCAGGCGCATGTGCTGCAGACGCGCGTGATCGGTCTGTACAACGTATCCAACCTGCTGGGCGTGCTGGCGGGTTTGCGCGCGCTGGGTGTGCCGCTGGAGCACGCGCTGTACGCCTGTGCCCAGCTCTCGCCCGTGCCGGGCCGCATGGAGCAGATCCACCAAAGCGGCCAGCCCCTGGTGGCCGTGGACTATGCCCACACGCCCGATGCCCTGGACAAAGCCCTGCAAGCTTTGCGCCCCATCGCTGCCGAGCGCGGTGGGCAGCTGTGGTGCGTGTTTGGCTGCGGCGGCGACCGCGATGCGGGCAAGCGCCCGCTGATGGGCGCTGTGGCGCAGCAGCAGGCCGACCAGGTGGTCGTGACCAGCGACAACCCACGCAGCGAAGATCCCGCTGCCATCCTGCACCAGATCCTGCAAGGCACCATCGCCAGCACCGCCGTGCGGGCCGAGCCCGACCGCGCTGCCGCCATCGCCCTGGCCGTGGCCGAAGCCGCCCCTGCCGATGTGGTGCTGATCGCCGGCAAGGGCCATGAAAACACCCAGGAGACAGCGGGTGTACACCAGCCGTTCTCCGACATGGCCCATGCGCTCGGAGCGCTGCAGGCCCGAGGAGCCCGCCCATGAGCGCCACCCCTGGCACCATGCTCACCCTGCAACAGGCCTTGGCGCTGCTGCAGCCGCAGATCCCCGCAGCGCGCCTGGTGGGCGAGGGCAGCACGCCCCTGGCCCGTGTGCACACCGACACCCGCACCCTGCAGGCGGGCGACCTGTTTGTGGCGCTCAAGGGCGAGCGTTTTGATGCCAACGCCTTCATCGCCGACGCACGCGCCGGGGGCGCTGCTGCGGCCATTGCCCACGGCGGCCTGGCTGCTGCGGGCTTGCCGGGCATCGAGGTGCCCGACAGCCTGGCCGCCCTCGGGGCGCTGGCCACCGGCTGGCGCGCGCAATTCCACCTGCCGCTGATCGGCGTGACCGGCAGCAATGGCAAGACCACGGTGACGCAGATGATCGCGTCCATCCTGCGCGCCTGGCAGGGCGAGGCTGCGTTCGCCACTCAGGGAAATTTCAACAACGACATCGGCGTGCCGCTGATGCTGCTGCGCCTCACGCCCGCACACTGCGCCGCCGTGATCGAGATGGGCATGAACCACCCGGGTGAAATCGCCACGCTGGCTGCCATGGCCCAGCCCACGGTGGCCCTGGTCAACAACGCGCAGCGTGAGCATCTGGAGTTCATGCACACCGTGGAGGCCGTGGCGCGCGAGAACGGCGCGGTGTTTGCCAGCCTGCCCGCCGATGGCGTGGCGGTGTTCCCGGCGGGCGATGCCTACACGGGCCTGTGGCAGTCGCTGGCACTGGCCCAGCCGGGCCGCCGCACGCTCACGTTTGGCGAGGGCGGCGATGTCCGCTGCACACGCGCCGCGTGGGAGCGCGGCGCCTGGGCCGTGGCCCTGGCCACGCCCCGGGGCGAGGTCGTCACGCGCCTGCACATTGCGGGTCGCCACAACGTGACCAATGCCCTGGCCGCCACCGCCTGCGCGCTGGCCGCAGGCGCGCCGCTGGCTGCCATCGCCCAGGGGCTGCGCGACTTCACGCCCGTCAAGGGCCGCTCGCGCGCTTTCAGCGTGGCGGTGGCGGACCGCGAGGTCACGGTGGTGGACGACACCTACAACGCCAACCCCGACTCCATGCACGCCGCCATCGATGTGCTGGCCGAACTGCCCGGCCCGCAACTGCTGGTGATGGGCGACATGGGCGAAGTGGGCGATCAGGGGCCGCAGTTCCACGCCGAGGCCGGGACGTTGGCCCGCGCGGCGGACATTCCCCTGCTGTTTGCGCTGGGCGCACAGTCGGTGCACGCGGCTTCGGCCTATGGCGACGGGCAGGGGGGTGTTGCCCGGCATTTCAACGATATGGGCGCGCTGCTGGATGCGGTGCGCCAGGCCCTGCCCACGGTGGGCAGCGTGCTGGTCAAGGGATCGCGATTCATGAAGATGGAACAGGTGGTGGGGGCCATTGCCGCTGCTGCACCACCCGCAGAACAACAACAAAAGACGATGGAATCACCGGAGGGACCCCATGGCGCAACACATTGATCTTGCCCGCGTGGTGCCTGCCTTGGTCGGAGGTACCCCATGCTGCTGATGCTCTCGCAATGGTTGCAGGGGCTGTCGCCCGAGTTCGGCTTTTTCCGCGTTTTCCAGTACCTCACCTTCCGTGCGGTGATGGCGGCCATGACGGCGCTGCTCATCGGCCTGGTGGCGGGCCCCAAGGTGATCCGCATCCTCACCTCGCTCAAGATCGGCCAGCCCATCCGGGGCTATGCCATGCAGTCGCACCTGTCCAAGAGTGGCACGCCCACCATGGGCGGCGTGCTGATCCTGTTGTCGATCGCGATCTCTACCTTGCTGTGGTTCGACCTGTCCAACCGCTTCGTGTGGATCGTGCTCATCGTCACGCTGGGCTTTGGCGCCATCGGCTGGGTGGATGACTGGCGCAAGGTGGTTAACAAGGACCCCGAGGGCATGCGCTCGCGCGAGAAGTATTTCTGGCAGTCCATCATCGGCCTGGTGGCCGCGCTGTACCTGGCGTTCAGCATTTCCGAAAGCTCCAACGCCAAGGTGTGGGAGCTGTTCGTGGCGTGGGTGCAGTCCGGCTTTTCGCTCGACCTGCCGCCCAAGGCCGGGCTGCAGTTGCCCTTCTTCAAGGAGATCAGCTACCCGCTGGGCGTGCTGGGCTTTGTGGTCCTGACCTACCTGGTCATCGTGGGTTCGAGCAACGCAGTGAACCTGACCGACGGTCTGGACGGCCTGGCCATCATGCCCGTGGTGATGGTGGGTTCGGCTCTGGGCGTGTTCGCCTATGTCACCGGAAGCTCGGTGTACTCCAAATACCTGTTCTTCCCGCACATCCCCGGCTCGGGCGAGCTGCTGATCTTCTGCGCGGCCATGGCCGGCGCGGGCCTGGCCTTCCTGTGGTTCAACGCCCACCCTGCGCAGGTGTTCATGGGCGACGTAGGCGCACTGGCGCTTGGGGGCGCCCTGGGAACCATCGCCGTGATCGTGCGGCAAGAGATCGTGCTGGCCATCATGGGCGGCATCTTCGTGGTCGAGGCCCTGTCGGTGATGCTGCAGGTGACCTGGTTCAAGTACACCAAGAAGCGCTACGGGGAAGGCCGCCGTCTGCTGAAGATGGCGCCGCTGCACCACCATTTCGAAAAGAGCGGCTGGAAGGAAACGCAGGTCGTCGTGCGCTTCTGGATCATCACCATGCTGCTGTGCCTGATTGGCCTGTCCACCCTGAAACTGCGATGAATCCGAACGATCCTTCCACCCTCTCTGGCACCCCGGGTGTGCCCGAGGCCACGCCGACCGAGGCGGGGCTGGGGGTGGGCGCGCCCAGCGCTGCAAGCGCCGGGCCCGTGCCTGATGAGGTGGTTTTGTCTGGGTCGTCTGCTGCTCCGGTCGCCGATACGGATGGTGATGCCAACGTGGACATGGGCCAGTCGGAAGAGGCCGCGCCCGAAATGACGGTTTCTTCCGAGGCCGAGGCCCCAGCGCCCGCCACCGATGCCCATGCCGCTGCGGCCCCAACCCCCGGCACCGCCTGGAACCCTGAGGCTGTGCCAGCCGTCTCGGCCGCCAAGGCCGCCGCCGATTTTGTGGCCCAGATTTTTGCCGAGGTGGCGGCGCCCGAAGGGCCTGCCGCTACCGAGCCCGATGTCGTGCAAGACGCGGATTTGGAGGAAGACGCCTCGCCCGCAGAACCCCTGGTCAGCCCCGTAGAGGCCATGGCCCAGTTGCTGCAAGGCCAGAACATCCTCATCCTGGGCCTGGGTGCCTCGGGCATGGCCATGGCGCGCTGGTGTGTGCGCTGCGGGGCTGAGGTCACCGTGGCCGACACCCGTGCCACCCCGCCACAACTGCCCGCGCTGCAGCAAGAGATGCCCCAGGTCCGCTTTGTGGCGGGTGCCTTCGATGCCAGCCTGGTGGTGGGGCACAACCTGCAGGCCGTCTACCGCTCGCCGGGGCTGAGTCCGCAGCAGGTTGCTCCTGTTTTGGAAGCGGCTGTGGCAAGCGGGGTGCGCGCAGGGGGTGAATTAAGCTTGTATTCCGATGCGCTGGCAGCGCTGCGCGCCTCGCATGCGTATGCACCTGCGGTGCTGGCCATCACCGGCACCAATGGCAAGACCACCGTGACATCGCTCACCGGCCAGCTGGTGGAGCGCGCTGGTAAAAGCGTGGCGGTGGCGGGCAACATCGGGCCCACGCTGCTGGACACGCTGGCCACGCACCTGGACGCCGACACGCTGCCTGAGGTGTGGGTGCTGGAGTTGTCGAGCTTCCAGCTCGACGGCGTCACCGGTTTCGAGCCTACGGCCGCTACCGTGCTCAACATTACGCAAGACCACCTCGACTGGCACGGCAGCATCGAGGCCTATGCCGCCGCCAAGGCCCGCATCTTCGGCCAGACCGGGCTCATGGTGCTGAACCGCGAAGACAGCGCCGTGATGGGCATGCTGCCGCCGCCCGTCAAGGTCAAGCTGCAAAAACCGCAGGTGCGCGCCCACATCACCTTCGGCGCCGACATGCCCCGGCGCCCGGGCGACTTCGGCATCGAGGTCGTGAGTGGCATGCCCTGGCTGGTGCGCGCCATGGATGCCGACGAAACCCGCAAGCGCGGCCGCAATGAGGTGGAGGAAGACCTCCACATCCAGCGCCTCATGCCTGCTGACGCGCTGCGTATCCGGGGGCGCCACAACGCCACCAACGCGCTGGCGGCGCTGGCCCTGGCGTCGGCCACGGGCTGCCCGCTTGCGCCCATGCTGTACGGCTTGCGCGAGTACCGGGGCGAACCCCACCGTGTGGAGCCCGTGGCCATCATCTACGGGGTGGAGTATTTCGACGACAGCAAGGGCACGAACGTGGGCGCCACGGCGGCCGCCCTCGTCGGGCTGGGCGCCGAGCGCCGCCTGGTGGTCATCCTGGGGGGCGAGGGCAAGGGGCAGGACTTTGCGCCGCTGGCCGCCCCCGTGGCGCGCTATGCCCGCGCCGTGGTGCTGATCGGCCGCGACGCACCGCTGATCCGCACCGCGCTGCAAGACGCCGGCGTGGCGCTGCTGGACGCCCCCACGCTGCCCGAGGCCGTGGCGCTGGCCACCCAGCGCGCCCATGCGGGCGATGCGGTGCTGATGTCGCCCGCCTGCGCCAGCTTCGACATGTTCAAGGACTACGAGCACCGTGCGCAGGTCTTCTGCGACACCGTGCGGGCCATGGCCGACGATGCCGGGCAGTCGGCAGGGGGCATGCAATGACCATGTCTGCCAGCGCCCTCTTGCAACGCCTGACCGGCTGGTTCGGCGGCTTGCCCGGCAAGGCGGCCGATGTGCTGCCCGTGCGTGTGGGCGGCACCGAGTACCGCCAGTCGTCGGCCACACCGGCCAGCGTGCTGGGCTTTGACCAGACCCTGCTGTGGGTGGTGGTGGCGCTGCTCGCCTGGGGGCTGGTGATGGTGTATTCGGCGTCGATCGCGATGCCGGACAACCCCCGTTTTGCCAACTATGCGCCCACCCATTTCCTCACCCGCCACATGATGTATCTGGTGGTGGGTTTTGTGGCGGCGCTGTTGGCGTTCCAGGTGCCCATGCTGCTGTGGGAGCGTGTGGCGCCCTGGCTGTTTGTGGTGGCGCTGCTGCTGCTGGTGGCGGTGCTGATCCCCGGCGTGGGCAAGGTGGTCAATGGCGCGCGCCGCTGGTTGTCCATCGGACCCATCGGTTTTCAGCCCTCCGAGGTGGCCAAGTTCGCGGTGCTCATCTACGCCGCCGACTACATGGTGCGCAAGATGGAAGTGAAAGAACGCTTCTTCCGCGCGGTGCTGCCCATGGGCGCGGCCGTGGCCATTGTGGGTGTGCTGCTGCTGGCCGAGCCCGACATGGGCGCCTTCATGGTGGTGGCCGTGATCGCCATGGGCATCCTGTTCCTGGGCGGCGTCAACGCCCGCATGTTCTTCCTGATTGCGGGCGTGCTCGTGGGCGCGTTCGCCTTGATGATCGCCAGCTCGCCCTGGCGGCGTGAGCGCGTGTTTGCGTACCTAGATCCGTTCAGCGAACAACACGCGCTGGGCAAGGGCTACCAGCTGTCGCACTCGCTGATCGCCATCGGGCGGGGCGAAATTTTTGGCGTGGGCTTGGGCGGCAGCGTGGAAAAACTGCACTGGCTGCCCGAGGCCCACACCGACTTCCTGCTCGCCGTGATCGGCGAGGAGTTCGGCCTGGTGGGCGTGCTGGCGCTGATCGTGCTGTTCTTCTGGATGATCCGCCGCATCATGCACATCGGCCGCCAGGCCATTGCGCTGGACCGCGTGTTCTCCGGCCTCGTCGCGCAGGGCGTGGCGATCTGGATCGGCTTCCAGGCCTTCATCAACATGGGCGTGAACCTGGGCGCCTTGCCCACCAAGGGGCTCACGCTGCCGCTGATGAGCTTTGGCGGCTCGGCGATTCTGATGAATCTGGTGGCGCTGGCGGTGGTGCTGCGGGTCGATTACGAGAACAAACTTCTCATGCGCGGAGGCCGCGTATGAGCAAGCAGAAAACCGCCCTCATCATGGCTGGTGGTACCGGCGGCCACATCTTCCCCGGCTTGGCTGTTGCCGAAGAGCTGCGCGCGCGCGGCTGGCGCGTGCACTGGCTGGGCGCGCCCGGCAGCATGGAGTCGCGCATCGTGCCGCAACACGGCTTTGCGCTGGAACTCATCGATTTTTCGGGCGTGCGCGGCAAGGGCCTTGTCACGCTGGCCTTGTTGCCGCTGCGCCTGCTGCGTGCGTTCTGGCAGGCGCTGCAGGTCGTGCGGCGCGTCAAACCCGATGTGGTGGTGGGCCTGGGCGGCTACATCACCTTTCCGGGCGGGATGATGGGCGTGCTGGCGGGCAAGCCCCTGGTGCTGCACGAGCAGAACTCGGTGGCAGGCATGGCCAACAAGGTGCTGGCCGGTGTGGCCGACCGCGTGTTCACCGCCTTCCCCAACGTGTTCAAGCAGGGGCAGTGGGTGGGCAACCCGCTGCGCACCGCCTTCACGCAGCAGCCCGGCCCGGCCGAGCGCTTTGCGGGCCGCACCGGCCCGCTGCGCCTGCTGGTGGTAGGGGGCAGCCTGGGCGCGCGTGCGCTCAACGAGATCGTGCCGCAGGCCGTGGCGCTGATGCCCGCCGACCAGCGCCCGCAGGTGATCCACCAGAGCGGCGCCACGCAGATCGACCAGCTCCGCGCCAACTACGCCGCCGCCGGGGTCGAGGCAGAGTTGACACCTTTCATCGACGACACGGCCAGCGCGTTTGCGGCGGCCGACGTCATCGTCTGCCGCGCGGGCGCCAGCACCGTGACCGAAATTGCCGCTGTGGGGGCCGCGTCCATTTTTGTGCCCTTCCCCTCGGCCGTGGACGACCACCAGACCACCAACGCGCAGTTCCTCGTGGATGCCGGGGGCGGCTGGCTGGTGCAGCAACGCGACCTGACGCCCGAAGGGCTGTCGCAGATGCTATTGAAATTAGAGCGCTCCACGCTCGTGGATAGCGCGCAGAAGGCCAAAAACATGCAAAAAATCAACGCCACCCGCGAAGTGGTGACTGCCTGCGAGGAGTTGGCCCAACCATGAAGCACGCGATTCGACACATCCATTTTGTCGGCTTGGGCGGTGCGGGCATGAGCGGCATTGCCGAGGTGCTGTTCAACCTGGGCTACCGCATCTCGGGCTCGGACCTGGCCGACAGCGCCACGCTGCGCCGCCTGGAGGGCCTGGGTATCAAGACCTGCCTGGGCCACGCTGCGGCGCACATCGATGGCGCGGATGCGGTGGTCACCTCCACTGCAGTCACGCCCGACAACCCCGAGGTGCTGGCCGCCCGCGAGAAAAAGATCCCTGTGGTGCCGCGCGCCCTCATGCTGGCCGAGCTGATGCGCCTCAAGCAGGGTATTGCCATTGCGGGCACGCACGGCAAGACGACAACCACCAGCCTCGTGACCAGCGTGCTGGCCGAGGCGGGCCTGGACCCGACCTTTGTGATCGGCGGCAAGCTCAACAGCGCGGGCGCCAATGCCAAGCTGGGCAGCGGCGACTACATCGTGGTCGAAGCCGATGAGTCCGACGCGTCGTTCCTGAACCTGCTGCCCGTGATGGCGGTGGTGACCAACATCGACGCCGACCACATGGAGACCTACGGCCACGACTTTGGCCGACTCAAGGGCGCGTTTGTCGATTTCCTGCATCGCATGCCGTTCTACGGCACGGCCATCCTGTGTGTGGACAGCCCGGCCGTGCGCGACATCCTGCAGAGCGTGACCTGCCCCATCACCAGCTACGGCTTCTCGGAAGACGCCCAGGTGCGGGCCATCAACGTGCGCGCCGAGGCGGGGCAGATGCGCTTCACGGTGCAGCGGCGCAATGGTGTCACGCTGCCTGACATGGAGATCGTGCTCAACCTCGCAGGCGAGCACAACGTGCTCAACGCACTCTCGGCCATTGCCGTGGCGGTGGAGCTGAACATCCCCGACGAAGCCGTGCAGCGCGCGCTCGCAGGCTTCAAGGGGGTGGGCCGGCGCTTCCAGCGCTATGGCGATTTGCCCGCGAAGGACGGCGGCCAGTTCACCGTGATCGACGACTACGGCCACCACCCGGTGGAGATGGCCGCGACGCTGGCCGCTGCTCGCGGTGCCTTCCCAGGCCGCCGTCTGGTGCTGGCCTTCCAGCCGCACCGCTACAGCCGCACGCGCGACTGCTTCGAGGATTTCGTGAAGGTCATCGGCAACGCCGACGCCGTGCTACTGACCGAGGTGTATGCCGCAGGCGAAGCGCCGGTGGTGGCGGCCGATGGCCGGTCGCTGGCGCGCGCGCTGCGCGTGGCGGGCCGGGTGGAGCCCGTGTTCATCGACAACGTGGCAGACCTGCCCCAGGCCATCGCCGACAACGCCAGGGACGGCGACGTGGTGATGTGCATGGGCGCGGGCTCCATCGGTGCCGTGCCTGGCAAGGTCGTGGATATGCTACAAAATAGTGAGCTTAAGGCGCTGAAGGGGAGCGCGGTATGACCTCTTTTGAATCGAACATTGATGTGAAAACCCTGGGCAAGGTGGCCGTGCTCATGGGCGGCGAATCGGCCGAGCGCGAGGTCTCGCTCATGTCGGGCAGCGGCGTGCTGCAGGCGCTGCGCTCGCGCGGTGTGGATGCCCATGCCTTCGACCCGGCGCAGAACGCGCTGGGCGACCTGAAGCGCGACGGTTATGCGCGCTGCTTCATCGCGCTGCATGGCCGCCATGGGGAAGACGGCACGGTCCAGGGCGCTCTCGAACTGCTGGGCATCCCGTACACCGGCCCAGGCGTGATGGCGTCCAGCATTGCCATGGACAAGGTCATGACCAAGCGCGTGTGGCTGGCCGAGGGGCTGCCCACGCCACGCTACGTGTGGCTGGCGCCCGACCGCCAGCAGCGCGAAGTGGTGCGCACCGTGCCCGACGAGCTGGGGCTGCCCCTGATCGTGAAGCCGCCGCGCGAAGGTTCATCGATTGGCGTGACCAAGGTGCGCGGCTATTCAGACATGCAGGAGGCGGTGCAGCTGTCTGCCCAGTACGACCCCGATGTGCTGTGCGAGGAATTCATCGATGGCGAAGAGGTCACCTGCCCCGTGCTGGGCCAGGGCGCCGACGCCCGCGCGCTGCCGGTGATCCGCATCGTCGCGCCCGATGGCGCCTACGACTACCAGAACAAATACTTCACCGACGACGTGAAGTACCAGTGCCCGAGCGGCCTGCCCGAGGCCGAGGAACGCGAAATCCAGCGCATCGTGCTGGAGGCCTACCGCAGCCTGGGCTGCCGAGGCTGGGGCCGCGCCGACCTGATGATCCGCGCGAGCGACCGCAAGCCCTTCCTGCTGGAGATGAACACCTCGCCGGGCATGACGGGCCACTCGCTCGTGCCCATGTCGGCACGGGCCTCGGGCATCAGCTACGAAGAACTGTGCCTGCGCATCCTGGCAAGCGCAGCACTGGACACGCCCGCAAGGCCAAAGGCTGCCTGATGACCCACACGCTGCCCGCACCCCTGGACGTCAAGCTCATGAACCTGACCGCGTCGGTCTTGTTCGTGGGCTGCGCCATGGCCGTGCTGGCAGCGGGGGTCGGGTGGGTGCTGCGCTACCCGGGCTTTGCGATTGCGCGCATCGTGGTGCAGGGCGAACTGGTGCACAACAACGCCGTGACGCTGCGGGCCAATGTGGGGCCGCACCTGACGGGAAACTTCTTCACGGTGGATCTGCGTGCAGCGCGCGAGGCCTTCGAGCAGGTGCCCTGGGTGCGCAGCGCCCAGGTGCGCCGCGTGTACCCCGCCAGCCTGCGGGTGGAGCTGCAGGAACACGACGCCGTGGCGTTCTGGGGGCCGGAGTCCGGTTCCTCCATGGTCAACAGCCATGGCGAGGTGTTCGAGGCCAACGTGGGCGATGTGGAGCAGGAGGGCCTGCCGCGCCTGCTGGGCCCCCAGGGCTCGTCTGCCGAGGCTCTGAAGATGGTGGGGCTGCTGCAGCCTGTGTTCCGGCCGCTGGGGCTGGAGGTGGAAGAGCTGGAGCTGACCGGCCGGGGCGGCTGGCGTGCGCGGCTGGACAGTGATGCCATGGTGGAGCTGGGCGGCGGCACTCCTGAAGAGGTTGTGCTGCGCACGCAGCGGTTTGCGCGCACGCTGACCCAAGTGGCGGCGCAGTACGGGCGGCGTGTGGACGCGCTGGAGTCGGCCGATTTGCGCCACGCCGGGGGTTATGCACTGCGGCTGCGGGGAGTCACCACGGTGATCCCCGATGCCGCCGGGGCCGTGGCCGGTGCCACCGGCGGCGTGCGCAGGAGGTGACGCGATGTTGGGCAGCAGAACAGCACAAAGGGCGGGGCAGGCCATCGGGCGGTTGATCACGCGGTGGGACGGGCAGCGGGACAGAACAGAAAAGGGCAGAGGCTGATATGGCAAGAGAGTACAAAGACGTGGTGGTGGGGCTCGACATCGGCACGGCCAAGGTCATGGCCGTGGTGGCCGAAGTGCTGCCCGGCGGCGAGCTGAAACTGGCCGGCCTGGGCGTGGCGCCCAGCAATGGCCTCAAGCGCGGCGTGGTGGTCAATATCGACGCTACGGTGCAGAGCATTCAGCAGGCCTTGAAAGAGGCCGAGCTGATGGCCGACTGCAAGATTCAGCGCGTGTACACCGGCATCACCGGCAGCCATATCCGCGGCCTCAACTCCAGCGGCATGGTGGCAGTCAAAGACAAGGAAGTCACCTCTGCCGACGTGGCGCGCGTGGTGGAGACGGCCAAGGCCATCAACATCAGCAGCGACCAGCGCCTGTTGCTGGTGGAGCCTCAAGAGTTCGTGATCGACGGGCAGGATGTGAAGGAGCCCATCGGCATGAGCGGCATCCGACTGGAGGCCAAAATCCATATCGTGACCGGCGCGCAGAGCGCGGCCGAGAACATCATCAAGTGCGTGCGCCGCTGCGGCCTCGAAGTGGAGCAGCTCATGCTCAACCCGCTGGCCAGCAGCCAGGCCGTGTTGACCGACGATGAGCGCGAGCTGGGCGTGGTGGTGGTGGACATCGGCGCAGGCACGACCGACGTCGCCATCTTCACCGGCGGTGCCATCCGCCACACGGCCGTGATTCCGATTGCGGGCGACCTGATCACCAGCGACATCGCCATGGCGCTGCGCACGCCCACCAAAGACGCTGAAGACATCAAGGTGGAAAGCGGTTACGCCAAGCAATTGCTGGCCGACCCTGAAGCCCAGGTGGAAGTGCCCGGCCTGGGTGACCGCAGCCCGCGCATGCTGAGCAAGCAGGCGCTGGCCGGCGTGATCGAGCCGCGTGTCGAAGAAATCTTCTCGCTCGTACAGCAGGTGGTGCGCGAGTCGGGCTACGAAGAAGTGCTGTCGTCGGGCATCGTGCTCACGGGCGGCAGCTCCGTGATGCCCGGGATGATCGAGTTGGGCGAGGACATCTTCCTCAAGCCTGTGCGGCGCGGCATTCCCAAGTATTCGAGCGCTCTGGCGGACATGGTGGCCCAGCCCCGTGCAGCCACTGTGATGGGCCTTCTGGAAGAGGCCCGGCTGGCACGCCTGCGCGGGTTCAAGGTGGCGCAGAAGAGCGGGTCCATGAAGACCGCGTTCGGGCGTTTCAAAGATTTCATCGTGGGGAATTTCTGACCATGAAATACCCCCTCTGGCTGGCGCGCGGTAGCCCACACCGAAGACCGCGAGAGCGATGGCGATGCACAGGCCCGCCACGCTCTCCGTCCGTCAATACCCCATCTCCCATTTGGCAATTGCATACGAATTTAGAACCAGGAGCTCCAAGATGACCATCGAAATGATCGAAGCCGAAGAATTCAACCAGGGCACCCAGATCAAGGTGATCGGTGTGGGCGGCGGCGGCAGCAATGCCGTCGAGCACATGATTGCCCGCAGCGTGCAGGGCGTGGAGTTTGTCAGCGCCAACACCGATGCACAGGCGCTCACGCGCAGCTCGGCCCACCGTGTCATCCAGCTGGGTGGCAGCGGCCTGGGCGCGGGCGGCAAGCCTGAAAAGGCCCGCGATGCGGCCGAAGCCGCCGTGGAAGACATCCGCGACGCCATTTCCGGCGCGCACATGCTGTTCATCACGGCCGGCATGGGCGGCGGCACGGGCACGGGGGCGGCCCCCGTGATCGCGCGCGTCGCCAAGGAAATGGGCATCCTGACCGTGGGCGTGGTGACCAAGCCGTTCGACTGGGAAGGCGGCCGCCGCATGAAGAACGCCGATGACGGCTTGGCAGAGCTGGAAGCCAATGTGGACTCGCTGATCGTGGTGCTCAACGAAAAGCTGCTCGACGTGCTGGGTGACGACATCACCCAGGACGAGGCCTTTGCGCACGCCAACGACGTGCTCAAGAACGCCGTGGGCGGCATCGCCGAAATCATCAACGAGTACGGCCAGGTGAACGTGGACTTTGAGGACGTGCGCACCGTGATGGGCGAGCCCGGCAAGGCCATGATGGGCACGGCCACGGCCAGCGGCCCTGACCGCGCGCGCATCGCCGCCGAACAGGCCATCGCCTGCCCGCTGCTCGAAGGCATCGACCTGTCGGGCGCCAAGGGCGTGCTGGTGCTGGTCACGGCGAGCAAGGGCAGCCTCAAGCTGTCCGAGTCGCGCCAGGCCATGAACACCATCAATGCCTACGCCTCGACCGACGCGCATGTGATCTTCGGTGCGGCCTACGACGAAACCCTGGGCGACGAGATCCGCGTGACCGTGGTGGCCACGGGCCTGTCGCGTGCCAACGCACGCCGCCAGCCTATCTCGGTGGTGCAGGGTGGCCTGCGCACGGGTACGGACAACATGGCCTACCAGATGCCCGTCGCAGGTGTGGGCACGCTGGGTGGCGCCGTGGGCGTGCAGGGCGGCCATGCAGGCAGTGCGCAGGCCGACTACGGCAGCATGTCGGTGCCCAGCGTGTGGCGCACCAACCGCACGCAGGCGGCAGCCCGCGTGGATGCGCTGTCGTCCGGCGGCATGGATGACCTGGAGATCCCGGCCTTCCTGCGCAAGCAAGCCGACTGACATCCCGCTGATCGCACAGTGCTGGCCCCTCCCGGGGCCGCAAGACAAAAAGCCCTGCCAGCGCAAGCTGGCAGGGCTTTTTTACTGGTGGGGTGTGGCGTGATTCAGCGCGCACTCAGGCCTGGGTAGCCCCAGGCATCTCAGCGATCAGAAAGACTCCCAATCATCGTTGTTGTCTGCCGCAGGCTTGGTGCTGCTCGCTTTGGGTGGCAAAGCCGCCGCTGGGGCTGGCGAAGGGGTGGAAGGGCGAGGGGGCGCCGGCGCCTTGGCGAGGGCCGGGCGGGGCGCTGCTGCACGCGCCACAGGAGCCACGGCGGGGCGTGGAGCGGCTGCGGGCCGGCTGGCCGGAGCGGGAGCGGCGGTGCTGCCGTTCACTCGGAACAACGCCACCACCTGGGTGAGCTTCATGGCCTGCTCCCGCAGGCTGTCGGCGGCGGCGGCGGATTGTTCCACCAGCGCCGAGTTCTGCTGCGTCATCTGGTCCAGCTGGTTCACGGCCGTGTTGACCTGGGCAATGCCCTGGCTTTGCTCGGAGGTGGCCGAACGGATCTCTCCGATGATGTCCGTCACGCGCTGAACGCTGTCCACGATCTCGGTCATGGTGGCGCCGGCATTGCCTACCAGCTGGGTGCCCGATGCGACCTTTTCCACGGATGCGTCGATTAGCGCCTTGATTTCCTTGGCGGCAGCAGCGCTGCGCTGGGCCAGGTTGCGCACTTCGCTGGCCACCACGGCAAAACCGCGCCCTTGCTCGCCAGCTCGGGCGGCCTCGACGGCGGCGTTGAGCGCCAGGATGTTGGTCTGGAAGGCGATGCCGTCGATCACGCCGATGATGTCGCTGATCTTGCTGCTGCTGGCATTGATGTCCTGCATGGTGGACACCACGCGCGACACCACCTCGCCCCCCCGTGCCGCCACCGCAGCGGCCGATGTCGCCATCTGGTTGGCGGTCTGGGCCGAGTCCGAGGTCTGCTTGACGGTGCTGGTCAGCTCTTCCATGCTGCTGGCCGTGGTCTGCAGGTTGCTGGCCGTGTCTTCGGTGCGGTGGGCCAGGTCGTTGTTGCCCTGGGCAATTTCGCCCGAGGCAGTGGCAATGCTGTCGGTGGCCGAACGCACCTCGGTGACCAGCTTGCGCAGCGATCCCACCATGTGGGCCAGGCCGTCCAGCATCGAGCCCGGGTGGGCGGTCGGGATCTGCGCGTCCAGGTTGCCCTCGGCCACCTCCTGCATGATGGCGATGGCCTCGGTAGGCTCACCGCCGATCTGGCGCAGCACCGAGCGCGAGACCACCATGCCAATGGCTCCCACCACCAGGAACACCACCACCACCAGCGCCAGGCTGGACCACAGGGCCTTTTGCAGCAGCGCATCCACATCATCGGTGTACAGGCCCGAGCCCACCATCCAGTTCCAGCCATCCACCCGCACGATGTACTGCAGCTTGGGCACGGCAGTAGTCTGGCCGGGGCGGGCAAACATGGTGGGCACGAACGCCTTGCCATCCTTGCTGCTGCGCATGCCGTTCACGAGCAGGCCGATGATGTCCACGCCCGAGCCGTCCTTGACCTTGCCCAGCATGTCCTGCCCATCCCATTCGGGCTTGAAGGGGTGCATTACCCCCACGCCTTCGGTGGTCCAGATGTAGAAGTACTCGGTCTTGCCCTCGGGGCCGCCGTAGCGCGCCAGGCGCAGGGCCTCCTTGGCGGCTTTCTGGGCTTCCTCCTGCGGCATGGCGCCGCTCGCGGCCTTGGCCTGGTAGGCAGCCACGATGCTGTGGGCAGACTGCACGGCGGTGGTCAGCATGTCCTTGCGCGATTCGCTGATGAGCCTGCGTTCCTGCAGCAGCGACAGGATGGCCATGATCAGCAGCGCTGCAAGCGCGGTGCCGATCATGAGCATGATTTTCATTTTGAAGCTGAGCTTGCTCATGGTGTGCGTTCTCCGGTGGGGCGGCTTCTGTCGGTCTCTGTGGGCTGTCACGTTGTCTTTGTTTTTGCTGGGGCGCCGGGGCGCTGCCGCCAAGGCATTGTGCGGCGAAGGCCGGGCCGGGCGCTGTAGGTGAAAACGCTGCGGTAGCTCTACCTACCCGCGATGCCGGTGCCCGTAAAACCTCAGTGTGTACGGGGCAGGGCCCAGAAACTAAAATGCGCGGATGCTCCAGCAACGCACCCTCAAGACATTGACCCGCGCCGTTGGCGTCGGACTGCACAGCGGCCAGCGGGTCGAACTGACGCTCCGGCCTGCACAACCCGACACTGGCATCGTCTTCCGCCGGGTGGACTTGCCCCAGCCCGTGGACATTCCGATCCGGGCTGAGGCCGTCACGGACACGCGGCTGGCGTCCACCATCGCGGTGGGCAGTGCCAAGGTGCACACGGTGGAGCACCTGATGTCGGCCTGTGCGGGGTTGGGCATCGACAATCTCTATGTGGACATCACGGCCGAAGAGGTGCCCATCCTTGACGGCTCGTCTGCAGCCTTCGTGTTTCTGCTGCAAAGCGCGGGTATCGCGCTGCAAAATGCGCCCAAGCGCTTCATCTGCGTCACTCGGCCGGTGGAGGTGCGCGAGGGCGAGGGCTCCAACACCAAATGGGCGCGTCTGTCGCCGTACCACGGCTACAAGCTCCGTTTCGAGATCGACTTTGACCACCCCGCGGTCGATTCCACCGGCCAGAGCGTGGAGTTCGACATGGGCACTGGCAACTACAGCCGCGATATCGCCCGGGCGCGCACCTTCGGTTTCACACGCGATGTCGAGATGATGCGCTCGCGCGGGCTGGGACTGGGCGGCGGTCTGGACAACGCGATCGTGATGGATGACTACAAGGTACTCAACAGCGAGGGCCTGCGCTATGACGATGAATTCGTCAAGCACAAGATGCTGGACGCCATGGGCGACCTGTACCTCATCGGCAAGCCCTTGCTGGCCGCGTACAGCGCATTCCGCTCGGGCCATGCCATGAACAACCTGCTGCTGCGCGAGTTGCTGGCCCAGCGCGATGCATGGGAGGTGGTCACCTTCGAGGACGAGCGCCAGGCCCCCAGCGGTTTTGCGCAGACCGTGCGCGCCTGGTAGCGCTGCGATGCTGATCTTCCGCTGGCTGGCGATGCTGCTGCTTCTGGCGGCGGCCGTGTCGTTTGCGTTTTATGCCGGCACGGGGCAGGTGCGCTACAAGCGCCTGGGGCTGGTCATCCTCAAATGGACGGTGATTGCAACCGTCTTCTTCTTTGCGGTGATCCTCATCGGCCGCCTGGCCTGAGCTTCTGATCGCACTGACACCGACGCCCCCGTTTTTCCTCTGCCCTATACTCGCGCCTGCTCCGGGGTGTGCTGATGCGCTGAGATGCAAGGGTCCTGAAGGAATTCAGGCGAGCTTGCGAACCCGACGAACTTGATCCGGTTCATACCGGCGGAAGAAGAGCCGACCTCCTTGTCCCCGTGCCCGCAGTCCCTGTGGGCACGCCTTGCCTCAGGGGCTGCCATGCGCAGCCACCCGAGGGGCGCACAGGTCCATTCCGGAGCAGAACCCACCGCCCCGGAACCAGGAGACCTGCCCATGAACGCCCCCGACCCCCACGCCAAGCTCGCCGCCCCCGAAAAATTTGCCGAGCTGCTGGCCCGCACTCGCGAACCCTTCCCCGCATCGCGCAAGGCCTACATCCCCGGCGAACTGCACACCGACCTGCGCGTGCCTGTGCGTGACATCGCGCTCACCAATGGCGAGCTGGTCAGTGTGTACGACACCTCGGGCCCCTACACCGACCCGAACGCCGTGATCGACGTGCGCCAGGGCCTGGCCAGCGTGCGCGGTGGCTGGATCACCGGCCGTGGCGATGTCGAGCACTACGAAGGCCGTGCGCCCGTGGCGCTGGACGACGGACAAAAGAGCGAAGACGCCACCCGCCTGGCCCAGCTGCGCGCCGAGGCTGCCGCGCTGCAGCGCAAGCCGTTGCGTGCCAAGGCAGGCGCCAACGTCACGCAGATGCACTACGCCAAGAAGGGCATCATCACGCCCGAGATGGAATACGTGGCCATTCGCGAAAACGGCAAGCGCGAGTGGATGGAGCAGTACATGGCCGACGCAGGCCGTGAGAAGCGCCTGATGGGCAACCCGATGGGTGCCAGCATCCCTCGCATCATCACTCCCGAATTTGTGCGCGACGAAGTGGCCCGGGGCCGCGCCATCATCCCCGCCAACATCAACCACCCCGAGGTGGAGCCGATGGCGATTGGCCGCAACTTCTTGGTCAAGATCAACGCCAACATCGGCAATTCGGCTGTCACATCGAGTATCGAGGAAGAAGTGGAAAAGCTCGTGTGGGCGATCCGCTGGGGCGCCGACAACGTGATGGACCTCTCCACCGGCAAGAACATCCACACCACGCGCGACTGGATCGTGCGCAACTCGCCCGTGCCGATTGGCACGGTGCCGATCTACCAGGCGCTGGAAAAAGTGGGCGGCGTGGCCGAAGACCTGACCTGGGAAATCTTCCGCGACACGCTGATCGAGCAGGCCGAGCAGGGCGTGGACTACTTCACCATCCATGCGGGCGTGCGCCTGGCCTACATCCACCTCACGGCGCAGCGGCGCACGGGCATCGTGTCGCGCGGGGGCTCCATCATGGCCAAGTGGTGCATGGCGCACCACCGCGAGAGCTTCCTGTACGAGCACTTCGAGGACATCTGCGACATCATGAAGGCGTACGACGTGTCGTTCAGCCTGGGCGATGGCCTGCGGCCCGGCTGCGCATCGGACGCCAATGACGAAGCGCAGTTTGCCGAGCTGCACACGCTGGGCGAGCTGACCCAGGTGGCCTGGAAGCACGACGTGCAGACCATGATCGAAGGCCCCGGCCATGTGCCCATGCACATGATCCAGGCCAACATGACCGAGCAGCTCAAGACCTGCCACGAGGCGCCGTTCTACACACTGGGCCCGCTGACCATCGACATCGCCCCCGGCTACGACCACATCGCCAGCGCGATTGGCGCCGCCATGATCGGCTGGATGGGCACGGCGATGCTGTGCTACGTGACGCCCAAGGAACACCTGGGTCTGCCCGACCGCGACGACGTGAAGCAGGGGATCATTGCCTACAAGATCGCCGCGCACGCCGCTGATGTGGCCAAGGGGCACCCAGGCTCCCGTGCGCGCGACGATGCACTCAGCCAGGCGCGCTTCGACTTCCGCTGGCAGGACCAATTCAACCTGGGCCTGGACCCCGAAACAGCCAAGGAATACCACGACGAAACCCTGCCCAAGGACTCGGCCAAGGTGGCGCATTTCTGCTCGATGTGCGGGCCCAAGTTCTGCTCCATGAAGATCACCCAGGAAGTGCGCGACTTTGCTGCGCAAAAGGGCCTGGCCGAGGCCGATGCGCTGGCCCAGGGCATGGAGACCAAGGCGGTGGAGTTCCAGCGCGGCGGCGGCGAGCTGTACATCCCGCTCAAGCCCGTCTGATCGGCACGGCGCGATCCTCTGGATAAGAGCGGCTACTGGCCCCGTGGTTTCCCTACACAAGGGCCACGGGGCCGTGCTTACCCTGTGCGGCGAAGGCAGCGGCTGGGCCTATATTTCCTCCAACGTCCGGCCCAGAAGGCCGGTTGGTGGGTGTGGCACCAAATTTGCTATGCTGGGTAATCTGTTAAAAATTGTAAGGAAGAGCCATGAATGCTCTCGGCCGCTTCTCCATCCGCACGCGTCTCTATTTCGGAACCGTCTTTTCCCTGATTCTTCTGGTCGTCATTGGTGCGATGGGTTATGTGGCCCTGGACCGCACGCGTGGCACGCTGCAGGTGCTGTTCTCCGAGCGGGTGCAGACGCTGACCGACATGTCCGAACTGCGCACCACCCTGGGTGACCTGCGCCGGACCGAAAAAGACATCATCATCAATTTCAACAACTCGGTCGAGGTGTCTGCCCTGCGCGAGTCCTGGGCCAAGACCCTGGCTTCGCTGCGCAAGAGTCTGGCCGAGGTGCGGCAGGTGCAGTCGGGCGACGCCGCGTTTGTGGCCTCCATCGACAAGTCGCTGGACGAGATCAAGCAGTACGAAACCGGCATCTCCCCCATCTTCGAGAAGATCGAGGGTGCGCAGCTCGATGGCGCGGGCGGCGGCGCCTATGCCGACCGCCTCAAGGTGCACATGGAGGCCACCGACAAGTTGTTCTCCAGCCTGGCCAGCTCGGCCCGCACACAGATGGACGAGGCCCGCGCGGGCGTTGAGTCGCGCACCTCCACCATGTCGGCGCTGATCGGCATCGGGCTGGTGCTGGGGCTGGCGGTGCTGATCCCGCTCACCTTCTTCAGCGTGCGCTCCATCACCAAGTCGCTGGGCCAGGCCCAGGAACTGGCCGAACGGATCGCCAGCGGAGATCTGTCGCGCGATGTGGCGCCCATGAACCAGGACGAGGTGGGCCAGCTGGTGGGCGCCATGGGCCGCATGCAGGATGCGTTGCGCAGCCTGGTGCGCGAGGTGCAGGACGCAGCGGGCAACATCTCCACTGCCAGCTCCGAGATCGCCAGCGGCAACCACGACCTGAGCCACCGTACCGAGCAGACGGCGGCCAACCTGGAAGAAACCGCTTCGTCGATGGAAGTGCTGACCAGCACGGTGCAGCAAAGTGCGCAGTCATCGCGCCAGGCCAGCGACTTCGCCTCGTCGGCCGCCGAAGTGGCTGCGCGCGGTGGTGCCGTGGTGTCACAGGTGGTGACCACCATGGACCAGATCACCACCAGCTCGCGCAAGATTGCCGACATCACGGGCGTGATCGATTCCATCGCGTTCCAGACCAACATCCTCGCGCTCAATGCCGCCGTGGAAGCCGCGCGTGCCGGTGAGCAGGGCCGGGGTTTTGCGGTGGTGGCCAGCGAGGTGCGCAACCTCGCGCAGCGCAGCGCCGAGGCCGCCAAGGAGATCAAGGGCTTGATCGGATCGTCGGTGGAGCGGGTCGAAGACGGCTCGCGCCTGGTGAGCCAGGCGGGCCAGACCATGACCGAGATCGTGAGCAGCGTGCGCCGTGTGTCGGACATCATTGCCGAGATCACCGCCTCGTCGGCCGAACAGAGCGACAACATCGGCCAGATCAGCCAGTCGGTCACCCAGCTCGACCAGATGACGCAGCAGAACGCGGCGCTGGTGGAGGAGTCCACGGCGGCCTCCGAATCCCTCAGGGAGCAGGCGCACCACCTGACCAGTGCGGTCAGCCAGTTCAAGCTGCAGGACGGCGGCGCCTCGTCGGGGTTTGCCATGCCCGCCCCGGTGGCCGCGCACCCGCCGGCGGTGGCCCAGGTGGCGCGGCGCTCGGCCTTGCAGATCCGGTAGTTTGAAGCTTTTCTGGCCGTTTGCGCGCGGCCAGTAAGCCTTTTGAGCTACTAAATATGTAGCAAACTCAGTCCCGTGTCACTCGCAGCACTTCTTCGCGGCTGGTGATGCCCGCCGCAATCAGGCGTTCGCCATCCTCCCGCATCAGGGCCATGCCATCGGCCATGGCGGCGGCGCGGATGTCGGCCTCGGCGGCTTGGTTGTGGATCTGGGCGCGGATGGCGTCGTTGGTCACCAGCAGTTCAAACACGCCCGTGCGCCCCGCGTAGCCTGTGTGGCCGCAGGCGTCACAGCCCGTGCCGTGGCAGTGGGTGCAGTATTTGCGCACCAGGCGCTGGGCCAGCACACCCAGCAGCGAGGACGACAGCAGGAACGGCTCCACGCCCATGTCGGTCAGGCGCGTGACGGCGCTGGCGGCGTCGTTGGTGTGCAGCGTGGCCAGCACCAGGTGGCCGGTCAGCGAGGCCTGGATGGCAATCTGCGCGGTCTCGAAGTCGCGGATTTCGCCAATCATGATGATGTCCGGGTCCTGGCGCAGGATGGCGCGCAGGGCCTTGGCAAAGGTCAGGTCGATCTTGCTGTTGACCTGCGTTTGCCCCACGCCGGGCAGCTCGTATTCGATGGGGTCTTCCACCGTCATGATGTTGTTGCGCGTGGCGTCGAGCCGCCCCAGGCCCGCGTACAGCGTGGTCGTCTTGCCCGAGCCCGTGGGCCCGGTCACGAGGATGATGCCGTGCGGCTGGCTGATCAGGCCCTCAAAGCGCTGCAGCGTGTCGCCCTGCATGCCCACGGATTCCAGGCTGAGCTTGCTTTCACTCTTGTCCAGCAGGCGCAGCACGGCGCGTTCGCCATGGGCGCTGGGCAGGGTCGAAACGCGCACATCGATGGCACGCGTGCCCAGGCGCAGGCTGATGCGGCCATCCTGCGGCAGGCGTTTTTCCGAAATGTCGAGGTCGGCCATGATCTTCAGGCGCGAGATCAGGGCCGCGTGCAGCGCGCGGTTGGGCTGCACCACTTCGCGCAGCGTGCCGTCCACACGGAAGCGTACGCTGCTGTGGCGCTCGTAGGGCTCGATGTGGATGTCGCTCGCGCCATCGCGCGCGGCCTGCGTGAGCAGGGCGTTGAGCATGCGGATGATGGGCGCGTCGCCCGCCGACTCCAGCAAGTCCTCGACGGCAGGCAGCTCCTGCATCATGCGCGAGAGGTCGGCGTCGCTCTCGACCTCGCTCACCACGGTGGCGGCGCTCGATTCGCTGTGCGAGTAGGCGGCGCTGATGCGCTGGGCCAGGCCCGGTGCATCGAGCGGCAGCAGCTGCTGCACGGGGTGCTTGCGCAGCACTTCGGACAGCGCCCCCGCGTCGGGGCTGGGGCCATGCCACAGCACGAGCTGGTGGCCGTCATCCTCCAGCAGCAGCTGGGCCGTGCGGGCAAAGGCGTAGGGCAGGGGGTGGCGCATGGTTTGGTCTGCCTGCCTGCTTATTGCTGCGGCTGGGGCGCCGCCGGGGTGGTGGCGGGCTTGTTGGCGGCAGGCGCTGGCAACGCAGGCAGTACGGGGGCGCCCGACACGGTGCCCATCATCAGGCTGGGCGCAGGCTGGGTGGTCTGCTGCAGCGCGCGGATGGCTTCGTAGCGGTCCACCACCAGCGCGTCGCTGGTGGCGGTGTCGCGCACCACGATGGGGCGCAGGAAGATCATCAGGTTGGTCTTGCGGCGCGAGCGGTTCTCGCTCTTGAACAGATTGCCCACCACGGGCAGGTCGCCCATCAGGGGCACCTTGTCCTCGCCCTGCGAGTAGGTGTCTTCCAGCAGGCCGCCAATAACGATGATGCTGCCGTCGTCCACCACCACGTTCGATTCGACCGCACGCTTGCTGGTGGTGGGGCCAGTGGCGTTGGACAGGGTGGAGCGGTCGATTTTGGAGATCTCCTGGTAGATCGCCATCTTCACCATGCCGTTTTCACCGATCTGCGGGCGCACCTTGAGCATCAGGCCCACGTCCTTGCGCTCCACGGTGTTGAACGGATTCACGGTGCCGTTGTTGCCGGTGTTCGCATACGAACCCGTGACGAAGGGCACGTTGTCGCCGATGAGGATGCGTGCCTCTTCGTTGTCCAGCGTCATGAGGTTTGGGGTGGACAGCACGTTGGCGTCGCCGCTGTTCTGCAGGAAGTTGGCCAGCGCGCCCAGGTAGTACTGGCCGTTGATGCGTGGCGCCAGCGCCAGGTTCATGCCAGCGCCCAGGCCTGTCGCTGCGGTGGCGATGCTGGTGGTGCTGCCCGAGGCCAGCGCGGCGGTCAGCCCGATGATGTTGGAGCCCGCGGCACCGGAGTTGGTGCCAATCACGCCAATGGTGCCATCGCCCTGCTTGCCCAGGATGCCCTGCCACTGGATGCCGAACTGCGCCACCTTGTTGGCCGCGACTTCCACGATCAGGCTTTCCACCAGCACCTGCGCGCGGCGGCCGTCGAGCTTGTCGATCACGGTGCGCAGCTGGCGGTACAGCGGTTCGGGCGCGGTGATGATGAGTGAGTTGGTGGTCGGGTCGGCCTGGATCTGGCCGCCGGTGGAGGGCTGGTTGTTGTTGGTGCTGGCGGTGCCCATGGTGTTGCTGCCAGCGCCCAGGCCGCTGCTGTTGCCCGACAGGCCGCTGCCCGTGGACAACATGCTGCCGCTGTTGTTGCTGCCGCCGCTCAGGCTGGTGCTGGGGGCCGGGGCCGGGCTGGCGCCACCACCCGTGCTGGTGCCGCCGCCTGCGCCCATGGCGGCCATGGCCGCGCGCAGCGTGGTGGCCAGCTTGGTGGCGTCGGCGTTCTTGAGGTAGACCACATGGATGTTGCCGCTGGCGGCGCTGCTGCCGGGGGCGGGTGGTTGGTCCAGCCGGTCCACCAGGGCGCGCACCTGGGCCACGCGGGCCGGGTTGGCCGCTCGCAGGATGAGCGAGTTGCTGCGCGGCTCGGCGATCAGCGTGGTCTTGAACGAGGTGTCGGCCTGGCCGGGTGTGGCGGCGGGCGCACTGCCGCCATCGATCAGGCGGGCCACCAGCGGCGCCAGGTCAGCGGCCACGGCGTTGCGCAGCGGGATCACCTCCACGTCGCTCGCGTTGGAGACATCCATGGCTGCCACGATGCGCGCCAGGCGCTGCAGGTTGTCGGCGTAGTCGGTGATCACCAGCGAGTTGTTGCCGGGGTTCACGTTGATGGTGTTGTTGGGGCTGATGAGCGGGCGCAGCACCGGCACCAGGTTGGCCGCGTTTTCGAAGTTGAGCTTGAAGATCTGCGTGACGATCTGCCCGCCGCTCGGGGCGCTGCCCGCGTTGCCCTGCACCACGCTCACGCTGCCGCCCTGCAGCTTGGCATCGGCCTCGGGCACCACCTTGTAGAGGCCCGCGGTTTCGACCACGGTGAAACCTTGCAGCCGCAGGGCTGCCAAAAACTGCTGGAACGCGGCGGCGGGTGTCACTGCGCGCTCGGTCACCAGGTTGAGCTGGCCCTTCACGCGCGGGTCCACCACCACGTTGCGGCCGGTGATGGTGGCCATGGTGCGGGCCACGGCCTCGATTTCGGCGTTGGCAAAGTTGAGCGTGACGGGTTCGCTGGCGCGCACGCTGCCAGTCCGGGTATCGATCGCAGTTTGGGCAAAAATTTGGCCGCTTCCGCCCGCTAGTAAAGCGCTTGCAGCTATTGTTTTGAGAGCGAATCGCAGGCGTGGTGACAACAAGGAGTTCATAGGTTCAACCCACCGTGATGATGGAGCGCGCGCCGTTGCGCCGTCCGATGATGTTCAGAAGATTCGACAGGGCGGCCTCGCGTTCCGGGGCAGCACTGGCCTCCCCGGCAAAACGCAGGCGCTGGCCCACCCATTGGCCGGTGCCGCTGAGTTGCAGCGCGCCGTCCAGGGTGCTGAGCGTGAGGGTGGGGGCTTCGCCACCTTGCAGTGCCAGCCGGTAGCTGCCCATGGGGCGCAGCGTGGACAGCCGCGACGACATGGCCCGCGCATCCAGCTGCGCCTGGCCGGACAGCACCATGCGGCCCGCCGCCCAGCGCAGGGTGAGCGCCTGGGTCTGCAGGGCCAGCTGGCCTTGGGGCTGCAGCGTGTTCCAGGGCGTGCCCAGGCCCGCCAGCAGCGCGGCAGGCCATTGGCTCTGCCCATCGGCCACGGTCAGGGCCATGCCCGCCCAGCGCGCTTGCACCCGGGCCTGCAGGGGGGCCGGGGTGCAGCAGGCGGCGTGCAACTGCACGCGCAGGCCATCGAAGGTGGGGCGCAGCTGCCAGTCCACGCGGCCGGGCAGGGCGGCGCTGTCGCGGCTGGCGGCGCCACCGGTAAGCACCAGCTGTGCCGATCCCGTCCAGACCGTGCCGCGCGCCTGCAGCAGCTGCACCTGCCCCTGGGTGGCGCGCGCCACGCCATGGGCGAGCCAGTGCGCAGGTGCAAATGCGACCACGGCGGGCAGCACCCCGGCCACGGCACCCACCAGCGCCCAGCCCCAGGCGGGGCGGGGGGCGGCGGCAGTGGCCGTGCGGCCTCGGGGGTTGCGGTGCGTGCGGGGGGATCGGTTCACGGTGGCGGGGCGGTTCAAGGGGCTCAACGGGCTCACCGGCTGGATGCCGTGGGCAGGGCCAGCACCAGGGTGCCATCCCAGCGGGGCATGGCCACCACGGGGCGGCCCAGCGTGACCGGGGTTTGGCTGGCGGGCGCGGCAGGTGTGGCGCTACGGGTCAGGCGGGCCTCGATGGGTGTGGCGCGTGCATTGCTGCGCGCCTGTGCCAGCCACTGGGCCAGGGCGTCGGCCGACGCGCCTTTGAGGGTGATGGTGGCGCGGTCGCCTGCCACATTGAGCTGGGCCGTTGTGCCCAGGCGCTGCGTGAGGGCTGCGCGCAAGGCGCCGACGGCATCGCCGGTGCTGGTGGCGGGGGCGGCCTGAAGTTGCTGGGCTTCGGCCTGCAGGCTGTGCATGCGCTGCAGCTGGGCGTCGAGCGCCGTGTGGCGCGCAGGGGCTGCGCGCAGGGTGGCCAGCGCGGGGGCCACGGCCACCCACCACAGCAGGGCCAGGCCCACCAGGGCGGCAGCGGCCAGCACCAGGTTTTGCTCACGGGGGGCCAGCGCTTGCCAGCGGGCTTGCAGTGCCGACTCAGAGAGGGGGGTAGTCATGGGCTCACCTCGGTGCGCAGCAGCAGGCTGCCGTCGTCCAGCCGCGCACGGTAGCCGGCGGCCTGCACGCGGCCAAAAAGCGCGGTTTCTTCGTCGGGGGCCAGCGTCACGCCGCGCAGGCGCAGCTCGCCAGGGGTGTATTCGATGCTGGTGGGTAGGCGGCCGTCGGGCAGTGCAGCCCCGGCGGCGGCGAGCAGGGGCTCCAGGTCGCGGGCCGACACGCTGCCTGCAGCCTGCCGCAGCTGGGCCAGTTCGCGTTCCATCTGCACGGGGGCATCGACCACCACCTGCACCTTGGGGAAGGTCTGGGTGAGCGCAGTGCGCACGGCGGTCTGCTTAGCGGCCAGTGCCTGGCGCTCCTGCCAGGCCCAGGCATTGAGGCCCACCAGGTGGGCCACCACCAGCAGCCCGGCGCCCCAGCGCGCGGCGCGCCATTGGGGGGCATTGAGCAGTGCGCTGGCCAGGCTGCCCGCCTTGCGCAGGGCGCGGGTGCGGCCGGTGCTGGCCAGGTCGAACTGGGCCAGGTCCCAGTCACCCCGGGCGGCATCGAGTGCGCGCTGGCTGGCGGTGTGCAGTGCAACGCGCTGGCCCAGCGTGCGCTCGGCCAAGGCCGCGACGGCGGGTTCGGCGCGCACGGGGAGGGTGTTGCCATCTTGTTCGGCCGTGGTGCTGGCGATGGGCGCCCCCGCACGGGCCAGTGTCAGGGCCATGGGGGTCAGGGGCAACACGGCCACGCCCTGGTCGGCGCCCTGGCCGGTGAGCACCACAAAGGCTTCTTCCGGGGTGCCCAGTGCGCAGAGTTCGGGGCCGCCGCTGGCTGTGGGGCCGGGGGCGAATTCGGGCACCACGCGGGACACCCGGCGACCTGCGGCCTCCAGCGCCTGCAGGTTCTCGCGCAGCCAGGCGCGGTCGCACACGGCCACCCACACGGGTTCGCCGCCCTGGGCCGTGCTTTGCGCGCCGGGCTGCAGTGCAAAGTGCAGCTGGGTGGCGTCGTCCAGCACGCGGTCTTCGAGCAGGCCTTCGAGCACCGAGCGCAGCCGGGGTGTCTGCTGGCCCGACCCCAAGGGCACACCGGCGGGCATCTGCACCCGCTGCCACGACAGCGCGCGGGCGGGCACCACCGCCACCACCTCGCCCCCGGGGCGGGTGGGCTCGGGCAGCAGCGCGGCGGGCGCGGTGGCGTGGCGAAGGGCGGTGTGGCCGTCGGCCGTCAGCGTGTAGCTGTACTCGGTGGCGGGGCCCGGGCGGACCGGCGGCAGGAAAAGGATGAGGGTGCTCATGGACAGGTTTTGCGGGCCATTTTAGGGGGCGGACTTGACGCTGGCGGCCAGTCGTTGTGCGGGTGTCGCCAATGTGCTGCAGCTCATCGCGGCAGCGGCGCCGTGGCCAGGGTGTTTTCGCGGTCGAATGCGCCCCGCTCGCGCCATAGCGTGGTCACGTCGATGCCCTGTTTGCGCACCAGCGAACGCTCGTCCACCATCGCATCGCCCAGGCGCAGGCGGCCCCGCACTTCGAAGTAGGACGAGGCCACGGCATGGGCGCCTTCGTTGATGTCGATGGTGGCGCCCACCAGGTCGCGCACCTCGCTGAGGGTGCGGAAATGCCGGGCCTCGCGCGCCTGCACCATTTTTTGAGCAGTGGCGCTGTCCAGCCCGTCGATGGCGGCCATGAGCACGTCGATGTCTGCGGTGTTCACGTTGACCGGCGTGCGCACCGGCAGCAGGGTCACATGGGGGGCCAGGGTGGCCACCGTGGCCGGGTTCAGGCCCAGCCACCCCAGCTGGCTGATGGTGGGGGGAAGCAGCGGCGCCGCATTGCCATCGCTGCCTGCGCCCGCCTGTGCCCGGCGCAGGCCGTCCACCAGCCGCGCGAGCTGCTGCGGCGGCAGGCCCAGGCGTTCGAAAAGGCGGGTGAACTGCCGCAACGCCACAGCCTGCACCTGCCCGCCCTCGGCCAGGTTGGTGATGTTCAGGCGGCCCTGCATGTCGGTGATCTGGCCCGACAGAAAGGCTTCGGTGGTGTCGGTGCTCGCGTCATCGACCTGGCTCACATTGTTTTCGGCCGCCAGGAAGGTGGACAGCCGCGCTTCCTCCAGTGGCACGGCCCAGGGCTCGGCCAGGTGGTCGGCGCCGCCCGAACGCCCGTCTTCGCGCAGGATCAGGCGCGACCAGTCGAGTGCGCCAATCAGGATCCAGGTGGACTGCACCCGGCCCCGCTCGGCCGTCTCGACCTCCACCGCGCGCCACTGCTGCCACATGGCGGCAGCGGCAAAGGTGGCGACCAGGGTGACGGTGAGCATGGCGGCGAGCAGGGCGGCGCCTTGCGTCCTGTGCCTGCGCAGTGGGTGCTGCAGCCGCGTGTTCAGGTGGGGGCTCATGTCCTGCCTCCGCCCAGCACGGGATTGACCCAGTCGCGCGTGAGCTGGCCCGCCAGCGCCTGGCCGGGGGGCAGCGTGATCTGCAAGCGCACGCCATCGGGGACGGCGGCCGAACTGTCGCCCGGCGTGGTGCCGGTGCTGGACAGTGGGTTGGACCAGGCACCGCCCCGGTAATAGAAGATCTGCCAGCTGTCGAGCGGCAGCAGCGTCACTTCGTAGCGCCGCTCGGCATCGCCCGGCGTGCGCGCCCACTGGGCTGCCTGCTGCCAGGCCTGCTGCCAGTCGGCGCGGGTGCGCACCGGGGGCGATTGCCAGCGCAGCCACTGGCCGCCGCCGTTGGCATTGCGGCGTGTCCAGGCCACCACCAGTGCGCCTTCATCGGGCACGGCGCTGCTGCGGCGTGTGAGGCGCAGTACCTGGCCATCCCAGTCCAGCGGCGTGGTGTTGGCGATGGGCATCAGCGCATCGAGGTCGGTGCCCCACTGGCCCAGGGCGGCTTGCAGCACCAGCATTTCATCGGCCCGCTGGCGTGTGATTTCCTGCGCCCGCACCATGCCATCAAGCCCGCGCCAGCTCAGGATGGCCAGCAGGCTCATCACCGCAATCGCCAGCAGCAGCTCGACCAGCGTGAAGCCGCGCACAATTTTCACAACTGGCGCGGCGCGAGGCCAGCGCACCCGTGGAGCTGGCTCTGCCAGGCCACCGGGTGCGTCCCCTCCACGGGGGGAAGGCGCGAAGCGACTCAGGGGGGGCATCAATACCTTCCAATGATGGTGGAGATGCGCAGGATGGAGTTGTCGCCATCCAGCACCTGGGCGTCGATGCGCCGGAAGCTCGGGTTGGGCGTGGGGCGCACGATGGTCAGCACCTGCAGCTGGCGCCCGGCCTGCTCGCAGGGCTGGGTGCTGTCGCCCACGCTGGGCATCTGGCGCGAGAGCCGGGCCTTGACGAGTTCATTCTCGGCGCAGAGCTGTGCCAGCACGATGTCGGATTGCCGCAGCGCGTTGCGCGTGAGCGCCGAGGTGGCCTGCAGCCCCGCCATGAGCGCGATCGCCACAATGGCCAGCGCCACTAGCACCTCGACCAGCGTGAAGCCCTGCTGTCGGGGCATCGGCGCAGCGGCGTGTTTTTTCACTGCACTGCGTCCACAGAAAACGGGCGCACGCCATCGGTGGCGATGCGCAAGACGCGCTCGGGGTGGGTCTGGTGGGTGATCAGCACCTGCTGCGGGCCAATGAGGGGCTCGGGCCCCAGCTGCAGCACGGCCGGGCCGCGCACGGTGGTGCCATTGTCCAGCCACTGGTTGGGCAGCGCCGCCTGCGCGCTGGGCGGCAGCCCCTCGAAGCGGAACCCCTGGGGCAATGCCCGCCAGCGCACGGGCAGGCCCCCGGCGCGCGATTGGGCTCGCGCAGATTCGAGCAGGGCCGCCAGCCGTGCGGCTTCGCGCTCCAGCTGCGTCTGCCCGCTGTCGCGCATGGCCAGGCCTGCACCGGCGGTGGCCAGCGCAACGATGCTGAGGACCACCAGCAGCTCTAACAGGGTGAAGCCGCGTGAATGGTTCATGGGCCGGTGCGGCGCTTGGTTGCAATGGTCACGGCGTTTCCAGAAGGAGTGCGGCCGCAGGGCCGGGCCGCCCCAAGCAAGGCCCGGCCCCCTCGGGGGGCAGGGAGCGACACGCAGTGCGCGACCGTGGGGGCCATTTATTGCCAGCTGCCGATATCGGCGTCCTTGCCTTCGCCGCCCGATTGGCCGTCGGCGCCGAACGACATCACGTCGATCTCGCCCTTGATGCCGGGGTTCAGGTACTGGTAGGGGCGGCCCCAGGGGTCGTTGGGCAGCTTTTCCAGGTACAGCTTCCAGTTGCCGGGCACCGGCGCGGCGCTGGGCTTGATGACCAGCGATTGCAGGCCCTGCTCTGCCGTGGGGTAGCGCTGGTTGTCCAGGCGGTAGAGCTTGAGCGCCTGCATGATGTTGGTGATGTCGGTGCGGGCGGCCGTCACACGGGCGTCGTCGGCGCGTTCGAGCACGTTGGGCACGATGAGGGCGGCCAGCACGCCGATGATCACCAGCACCACCATCAGCTCGATGAGGGTGAAGCCCCGGGCCACGGTACGGGCCAGGCGGCGGGGGGCGGAGCGCACAAGGAGGGGAAGGGATGTGTTCACTGCAAGCGATCTCTCGGTGGGTCGAATCGCGTGAATCATAATCGCCGCATGGTGACCAATTCGTACAGCAAATGGGGCGTCCGTCTGGGCACACTGGCGCTCTGGGCCGTGGCCGGTGCCAGTGTGGTGTTCTGGGGGCTGCGTCTGTCGGCGCCGTCGGCCTCTGGTGTGGGCCCGGCGGTGGCCCCGGCCCCCGTGGTGCCGGATGCCCAGGCATTGGCGCGTTTGCTGGGGGCCCAGCCGTCGGTTGCTGGCGCTGCACCCGTGGCGCCCGTGGCATCACCGGCCAGCCGTTTCACGCTGGTGGGGGTGCTGTCGGGGCGCAGCAGTGGCGGCGGCGCGGCGCTGATCGCGGTGGATGGCAAACCGGCCAAGCCCTTCCGCGTGGGGGCTGCGGTGGACGAGGGGCTGGTGGTGCAGGCGCTGGGGCCCCGGCAGGCACAACTGGGTGGGCAGGTGGGTGGGCCCGCCACGCTGACGCTGGACATGCCGCTCAAGAACTGACGAGAACGGACCTGTCTAGGAGGCCGGGCGCCCAAGCCTGGTCGTGAAGCCGGTCTGGGGCCGGGTGTCAGGCCAAATCCCGGGTTTCCCATTCGCCCCAGCCCGGTGCGGCCACGGGCCAGTCTTCTGAGCGGGGCATCACGCCTTCGCCATGCTGCTGCAGCCAGGCCACACAACGCATCACGCCCGCGTGGGTGATCCACACCACATCGGCCCCGGCATGGTGGGCGCTCCACTCGCGGGCCGTCTGCAGCGCCAGCGCCACGCGGTCGAGCATGTGGGACAGGGGCTCGCCGCCGCCGGGCGCGTGGTGGGCGAAATCTGCCGTCCAGGCGTCGATGTCGCTTTTGGCGAGGGTGTTCCAGGCGCGGCCCTCCCAGGCGCCAAAGTCCATTTCACGCAGCCTGGCGTCCGGAATTGGCATCAAATCAGGCCTTTCCGCGCACAGCGCTTGCCCTAGCTGCTCACATCTTTGTAGCGTGGAGCAAAACACCCCCGGTGCTGGCGGCAGGGCAGCGGCCAGGCGCCGGGCGGTGGCCTGGGTGGCGGCCGGGTCGGCGGGCACATCCAGCGTGCCATAGCAGGTGCCTGGGGCCACCTGGGGCGCGGCATGGCGCACCAGCCACAGGCGGGCGCCGGGGTGGGGGCGGGTCATGCCCAGCGCAGGGCGAGGGCCGCGCCCAGGTAGAAGCCGATCTCGCCGATCTGTTGGGTGGCGCCCAGGCAGTCGCCGGTAAAGCCCTGCAGGCGCCGCGCAAACCAGCGCCACATCCAGGCGGCAGCCGCCGCGCTCACAGTGACGGCTGCTGCTAAAAAGATAGCTGACTGGGTATGCCAGACAAGCGCCAGCGGCACAAAACACCACACAACGGCTGTGGCCAGGGCGCCGCCCGAGATCTGGTCGGCCAGCGGCTTGCTTTTGGAGCGCGCCGTGTCGCCCACATGCGGCAGGCTGCGCACGATGAACAGCGGCCACAGCCGCGACAGCACGTGTGCGCCAACCACTGCCGACAACGCGACTCCCAGGCTGTGTGCACCCAGCAACGCCAGCAGCGCCAGTTTGGACAGCAGGGCCAGCACCAGCGCCATGGCGCCGAAGGCACCGATGCGCGAGTCCTTCATGATGTCGAGCGCTCGCTCGCGCTGGGCGCTGCCGCCCAGGCCGTCGGCCACGTCGGCCAGGCCGTCTTCATGGAAGCCGCCCGTCATGAGCACGGTGGCCACGGTGCTGAGCACGGCGGCCACGGCCGGGGCAAAGGGGTTGGGGGCCAGCGCCCAGTGCAGGCCGCCATACACCCCCGCCGCCAGCAGGGCCGCAAGCCAGCCGATGCCGGGGAAGTGCGCGGCACTGGCGCGCAGCATGGCGGGGCTGTAGCCCACCCAGTCCGCCAGCCGCCCGGTGACGGGAATGCGGGTGAAGAACTGCACGGCCAGCAGGTAGTGGCGCAGGGCTTGCATGGCGTGCGGTGGGGCGAGTTTTGGGTTTGCTTCTGTTTTGATAGCTATCACCGCCCTTGTATCAGGCGGTGGAGGCCATTTTTTGCCATTATTTCGAACGCAGGAACAGCCGGTAGGCCGGGTTCAGCGTCTCTTCCACGTAGGGGTAGCCCAGCGTGGCCAGGAAGGCGTCGAAGGTGGCGGTGTCTTCGGGTGGCACCTGAATGCCCACAAGGATGCGTCCGTAGTCCGCGCCCTGGTTGCGGTAGTGGAACAGGCTGATGTTCCAGGTCGGCTGCATCAGGCTCAGGAACTTGAGCAGCGCGCCCGGCCGCTCGGGGAAGGTGAAGCGCATCAGGCGCTCGTCCTGCGCCAGCGCCGAGTGGCCGCCCACCAGGTGGCGCAGGTGTTCCTTGGCCAGTTCATCGTGGGTCAGGTCCAGCGCCTCGAAGCCGTTGCGGCCGAAGTTCTTGGCGATCTTTTCCGACTCGCCCTTGCCGTTGGTCGTCAGGCCCACAAACACATGCGCTTGGGCGGCGTCGCTGATGCGGTAGTTGAACTCGGTCACGTTGCGTGGGCCGCCGGGCAGGCCGCCCACCACCTCGCAGAAGCGGCGGAAGCTGCCGCGCTCTTCAGGGATGGTGACGGCGAAAAGGGCTTCACGCTCCTCGCCCACCTCGGCGCGCTCGGCCACAAAGCGCAGCCGGTCGAAGTTCATGTTGGCGCCACAGAGGATGGCGGCGTAGGTCTCGCCCTTGGTCTTGTTCTTGGCCACATATTGTTTGATGGCCGCCACGGCCAGCGCGCCAGCGGGCTCGACGATGCTGCGCGTGTCCACAAAGATGTCCTTGATGGCGGCGCAGACGGCGTCGGTGTCCACCGTCACGAACTCATCCACCAGGCCCTGGGCCACGCGGAAGGTTTCCTCGCCCACCAGCTTGACCGCCGTGCCGTCGGAGAACAGGCCCACATCGGGCAGCGTGACGCGCTGGTGGGCGTTGACGGACTGGATCATCGCGTCCGAGTCGTTCATCTGCACACCGATCACCTTGATCTCGGGCCGCACGGCCTTGATGTAGTTGGCCACGCCCGACACCAGGCCGCCGCCGCCGATGGCCACGAACACTGCGTCGAGCTGGTTGCTGCCCAGGCTTTGCAGCTGGCGCAGGATTTCCATGGCGATGGTGCCCTGGCCCGCGATGACCAAGGGGTCGTCAAAGGGGTGGACGAAGGTCAGGCCCTGTTCCTTCTGCAGGCGGGCGGCGTGCTCGTAGGCGTCGGAGTAGCTCTCGCCGTGCAGCACCACGTCGCCACCCAGGGTCTTGACGGCATCCACCTTGAGCTGGGGCGTGGTCGTGGGCATGACGACCACGGCGCGCGTGCCCAGCTTGTGGGCGCTCATGGCTACGCCCTGGGCGTGGTTGCCTGCCGAAGCGCAGATCACGCCACGCTGCAGTTGCTCGGACGTGAGGTGCGCCATCTTGTTATAGGCACCCCGCAGCTTGAAGCTGAACACGGGCTGCTGGTCCTCGCGCTTGAGGAGCACCTTGTTGTGCAGGCGGCGGCTGAGGCTCTTGGCGGGTTCCAGGGCCGACTCGACGGCCACGTCATAGACGCGGGCGGTCAGGATCTTCTTGAGGTAGTCGGCGGGGGTGAGGTGCTGGGTCATGGCAGAAGCTGGGGAGTGCCCGCTCAGGTGCTGAAGGCGGGGGCCACATCATAGGGGGTCGCCTCTGGCGCTCCCTGGGGGGCGGGCCGTGTGGGCACCCTGCAGGGCCTGGGCAAAAAAAAGCCCCGGGCCGTGAGGCCTGGGGCTAATCCATCCTTTGAGGAGATGGAGGAGACAATCGGTGCGGGGCAGAGATCCGGGGTTGTTCAGACGCCTGCCGTCTGCTTCTTCAGTGATCACTCAAAAAGCAGCGCATGTGGAAAGTTTACCGCGAGTCTTGTTGCGATGCAGCAAAATCTGCATCAAATTCACCTCGCCGGGCCCATCCGTGCGAAAAAAACCACGTCATTTAGGAGAAATATCAATGGAATGCACAGTCAGCTGGACCGGCGCTGCGGGAACCCGCTCGGGCATGGGTTTTGTGGCCGAGACCGGCAGCGGCCATGTCCTGGCCATGGACGGCGCACCCGATGCCGCCAATCCGGCCAACGGCGGCCAGAACCTGGCGCCCCGGCCCATGGAGACCGTGCTGGCGGGCACGGGCGGCTGCACGGCCTATGACGTGGTGCTGATCCTCAAGCGTGGTCGCCACGATGTGCGTGGCTGCAGCGTCAAGCTGACCACCGAGCGCGCCACCACCGATCCCAAGGTGTTCACCAAAATCCACATGCACTTCACGGTGACCGGCAAAAGTATTCCGGCGGCTGCCGTGGAGCGCGCCATTGCCATGAGCCACGACAAATACTGCTCGGCCAGCATCATGCTGGGGAAAACGGCGGAAATCACCACCGGATTCGAGGTGCTGGAAGCTTGAGGGCGACCGGGGCTACTAGGCCCCGGGGCGTGCCTGCCGCTCAGAGGTAGTGGGCGGTGGTCGTCATCACCTTGGCCGCCGCCTTCATGGCCAGGCGCACCGGTGCGGGCAGCTCCAGTGCCCCGGAGGCGCGGGCTTGTGCGGCGTGCCGCTCCTCATCTTCTTTCATGCGCGCCACCACGGCCCGCGAGGCGAGGTCCTGCTCCGGAAGCCGTGCGAGGTGGCTTTGCAGGTGGGCTGCGACCTGGTTTTCGGTTTCCACCACAAACCCCAGGCTGGCCTGGTCACTGACTTTGGCCGCCGCCAGGCCCAAGGCGAACGCACCGGCGAACCACAGGGGGTTGAGCAGGCTGGGCCGGGCACCCAGTGCGTCCAGCCGCTGCCGGGTCCAAGCGAGGTGGTCTGTTTCTTCCCGCGCCGCCTCTAGCAGATGTGCGCGCAATTCAGGGTCGCGGGTCACAGCGGCCTGGGCGGTGTACAGCGCCTGCGCGCACACCTCGCCCACATGGTTCACGCGCATCAGCGCTCCTGCGAGCCGCTTCTCTGCGGGCTCCAGCGCGGCTTCAGCCACGCCGTGGGCCGGCGTCCTCTCGGCGGCACGGGGAGATGCAAAAAGGGTGCGCAACGCGCTGTCTGCTGCAGTGAAAAAAGCGTCCATGGAAACCTTGCGGCGCAAAGGGTGCGCCGAAACAAAAATTGCACTTTGATACAAAAATCAAGGCGTGCGGCACAGGAGTTGCGAGGTCCAAAAGCGATTCTGCCCCCATGCACTGGAATGTTGCAACACTGCAACGAAATTTCCCTTTCGGGGCGATTGTGGGTGAATTCCTTTGCGAAACCCGGCCGGGTCTGGTGCAATAAGAGCAACTTCCCCACCAGGAGGTTGGCCCGGGAAACCGGCGGGACTGTGCAGGTGCTTTCACCATAGACCCCCCGTACCGGAGCCCGATGTTTAACCTTGGAGTAACTCGCAATGAAAAAATCCCTGATTGCCCTGGCTGTGCTGGCTGCTTCCGGCGCTGCAATGGCTCAATCTTCCGTGACCCTGTTCGGCGTGGTTGACGCAACCTATGCCTACGGTTCCGGTAGCGTCGCTAACAAGTCGCAACTGACGAACTCCGGCTACAACAGCAGCCGTCTGGGTTTCCGTGGCGTTGAAGATCTGGGTGGCGGTCTGTCTGCTTCCTTCTGGCTCGAAGCTGGCGTGAACAACGACAACGGCACCGGCGGCGTTACCAACACCAACAACCAAGCAGCTACCAGCACTGGCGGCGGCCTGACTTTCAACCGTCGTTCGACGGTTAGCCTGAACGGCGGCTTCGGTGAAGTGCGTCTGGGCCGTGACTACACTCCCCAATTCTGGAACCTGACCGTGTTCGATCCGTTCGGCACGAACGGCGTGGGCACGACCCAAACCCTGAACTCCAGCCTGGGTGGCCCTACCACCGTCCGCGCTTCGAACGCCATCGGCTACTTCCTGCCTGGCAACCTGGGTGGTTTCTACGGCCAAGCCCAGTACTACATGGGTGAAAACCTGAGCAACGCAGCCAACAAGAAGGACGGCAACGGCCTGGCACTGCGCGCTGGTTACGCTAACGGCCCCATCAACGTCGCTCTGGCTTTCTCTGAAACCAAGTTCGTTTCCGGCAACATCCAAGCTTGGAACCTGGGTGGTCAATACGATCTGGGCGTCGCCAAGATCATGGCTCACTACAGCAACGACGACGTCAAGAACGGCAACGAAGGCACTGGTTTCCTGATCGGTGGTCTGATCCCCGTGGGCGCTGGCGAAGTTCGCCTGGCTTACTCCACCTACAAGATCGACACCGTGGGTGCTGATCCCCGTTCGAACAAGATCGCTCTGGGCTACGTGCACAACCTGTCCAAGCGTACCGCTCTGTACACCACGTTCGCTCGCGTGAGCAACAAGAACGGTGCCGCTCAGTCCCTGAACGGTGCAGTGACTGCTGCAAACCGCAACTCGACCGGTTACGACTTCGGTATCCGTCACAGCTTCTAATATCAACGCTGGCTTATGCCAGTGGTCGATATGAAAAGCAAAAAAGCCGCCTTCGGGCGGCTTTTTTTTGCTTGTTTTGGCCGTGAGGTTGGTGGAGCAGCGTTTGGGTTATTGGTGGTTTTAGTGGCCGATTTTGTGGATTGATTCCAAGTGTGGCTGCGCTAATGCTGCTTGATGAATTCTGATGGCCGGGCGGCGATCATCCGTCGGTCAGTCTGTCGCTTTGGGGTTTTGTGGCGCAACGCGCAGCGAATGAAGCTGGTGGATAAAAGACTTCACTTGGGGGGAGTGGAGGATCACCTCTGTGCGGAGGCTGAGATCGCGTGCTGTAACCCTATTTCAGGTGCAATCGCATCAGGATGACGGGTGTCGAATGATTGGCACCATCCTTGCATGAGAAATGCTGCCTAAAGCAGTATGCATTGGCCCTTCGATGCGCCCGGGATTCAGGGATTTCCCGTTGGCTATAGAGCAATCATTACTGCATAGTAAAACTTTTATTCAAGAGGGTTCCATGAAACTCAAATACAGTCTTTTGTCGGTGGCTGCGGCCGCCGCGCTGTTGTGTGCACCTGTGGTGCACGCCAAGCCCTTCAAGTGGGCGAGCCAGGGAGAAATTGCTACGTGGGATATCCACTCCCAAAACAATGCTCTGCAAAACGGCATACATGCCAATGTGTATGAGAGCCTGGTTTACTACAACAGCAAGACATTTGAGGTGGAGCCGGTCTTGGCAACCGCCTGGAGGGAAGTCAGCCCCACGCAGGTGCGTTTCACTCTGCGCCAAGGGGTCAAGTTCCATGACGGTTCGATGCTGACTACGGATGACGCTGTGTACTCGATCCAGCGCGCCATGGCCAAGACCTCGAACTTTACGCCCTACGTGCAGGGCATCAGCAAGGTTGTCAAAGTCGACGCCCAGACCTTCGACGTGATCCTGTCGGCGCCCAACCCCGTGCTGCTGCGCCAGATGACCGAGCTGCGCATCATGAGCAAGGCTTGGGCCGAAAAGAACAAGTCGGTCGAGCCTAAAGACATCAAGGGTTCGGACGAGAACTTCGCGCACCGCAATGCCATGGGCACCGGCCCCTATACGCTGGATTCGTGGCAGCCCGACGTGAAAATGGTGTTCAAGCGCAACCCTAACTGGTGGGGCAAGATGGACGGCAACGTGACCGAGATCACCTACACGCCGATCAAGTCCAATGCGACGCGTATTGCAGCGCTGATTTCGGGTGAAGTCGATATGGTGCTGGACCCCACGCCCCAGGATCTGGGTCGCCTGCGCGCGAGCCCTGACCTGAAGGTGATTGACGGTGTCGAGAACCGCACCATCTTCCTGGGCATGGACCAGTTCCGCGAAGAACTGCCGGGCTCCAACATCAAGGGCAAGAACCCGCTCAAGGACGTGCGCGTGCGCAAGGCCCTGTACCAGGCCATCGACGCCGACACCATCTCGCGCAACATCATGCGTGGCCTGGGCAAGCCCACCGGCACCATCGTGGCGCCCCAGGTGGCGGGCTACACCGAAGCCGTGGGCAAGCGCTTCCCCTACAGCGTTGAGGCTTCCAAGAAGCTGCTGGCCGAAGCGGGCTACCCCGATGGCTTTGAAGTGGACTTCGCCTGCCCCAACAACCGTTACATCAACGATGAGGCCATTTGCCAGGCCGTGACCGCGATGTGGTCGCGCGTGGGGGTGAAAGCCAAGCTGCGTACGCTGCCGCTGGTGAACTACTTCCCGATGATTCAGCGCTATGAAGCCAGCATCTACATGCTGGGCTGGGGCGTGCCCACCTTCGATGCGCTGTACAGCCTGCAGTCGCTGGTGCGCAGCGTGGGCCAGGGCGGTGACGGCAACTACAACGTGGGCCGCTACAGCAACCAGCGCATGGACTACCTGGTGGATCGCATCAAGGCAGAAACAGATGCGCCGGTGCGCTCGCGCATGTTGACCGAAGCGCTGCAGCTGTCCAACGACACGGTGTCCCACATCCCACTGCATGACCAAGTGATTCCATGGGCCATGAAGAAGAATGTGGAACTGGTGCACCGCGCCGACAACCGTGTGGACATGCGTACGGTCAAGGTGAACTGATCTCGCTCAGCCTGAAGAGAGCAAGGGCCTGAAGGTCCTTGCTCTTTTTGGCTTAGATTGACGACATCTCGCCAACCGGCGCCCTGGCCATCAAAAGTAGCTGCGGCGCCTCCATCGAACACTCACTCGACTCTCCGATGCTTGCTTTTATATTGCGCCGCCTGATCCAGGCTGTGATTGTCATGATCACGGTGGCCTTCATCTCCTTCATGCTGTTCCAGTATGTGGGCGATCCCGTGGTGTTCCTGCTGGGCCAGGATGCCACCCCTGAACAGATCCGTGAGCTGCGCGCCTCACTCGGTCTGGACAAACCCTTTTTCGTGCAGTTCGGCCACTTTCTGGTGAACGCGGCCCAGGGCGAATTCGGCCTGAGCCTGCGCCAGGGCGCCAAGGTCTCGCGGCTGATTGCTGAACGTTTCCCTGCCACGCTGGAACTGGCCCTTGTGGCTGCGTTTCTGGCGCTGGTCATCGGTGTGCCCATGGGCGTGTATGCAGCGCTCAAGCGCGGCACCTTCACCAGCCAGCTGTTCATGACCTTGTCGCTGCTGGGCGTGTCGCTGCCCACCTTCCTCATTGGCATTCTGCTGATCCTGGTGTTCGCGGTCACCCTGGGCTGGTTCCCGAGCTTTGGGCGTGGCGAAGTGGTTCAGATGGGGTGGTGGAGCACGGGTCTGCTCAAGGCCAAGGGCTGGCACCACATCATCCTGCCGGCAGTGACGCTGGCCATCTTCCAGCTCACGCTGATCATGCGGCTGGTGCGCGCTGAAATGCTGGAGGTGCTGCGCACCGACTACATCAAGTTTGCACGTGCGCGGGGTCTGTCCAACCGGGCGATCCACTTTGGCCATGCACTCAAGAATACGCTGGTGCCCGTGATGACCATCACTGGCCTGCAGCTGGGTGGCCTGATTGCGTTTGCCATCATCACCGAGACCGTGTTCCAGTGGCCGGGCATGGGCCTGCTGTTCATCCAGGCAGTGACTTTTGCGGACATCCCTGTGATGGCGGCCTATCTCTGCCTGATCGCCCTGATTTTTGTGGTGATCAACCTGGTGGTGGACCTGTTGTATTTTGCGGTGGACCCGCGCCTGCGCGTTGGCAAGGCAGGAGGCCACTGAAATGAAGTACCCCCTGAGTCGCTTCGCGCCATCCCCCCGGAGGGGGGACGCTCCCGGCGCGGCGGGGCGGCCCTTGCGCGGGAGCGCTCGCTTGCGCCGCGCCGGTTTCGCGGGCTGTGGGTGCATCCCGAACTTTTCGGACAACTGAAATGCAGTCGCTTCGATACAAAGCAGGTGGACGGGCGTTCGCACATATCGCCCAGTTCCATCCCGAGCTGACGGCATTGCGCCGTGACTTGCACGCCCACCCCGAGCTGGGGTTCGAGGAGGTTTACACCAGCAAGCGCGTCAAGGAAGCCTTGAAGCTCTGCGGTGTGGACGAGATCCATGACGGCATCGGGCGCACCGGTGTGGTGGGTGTGATCCGGGGGCGCAGCACTTCCAGCGGCAGCATGGTCGGCCTGCGGGCCGACATGGATGCGTTGCCGCTGGCCGAGCACAACGACTTCTCCTGGAAGTCGTGCAAGCCCGGCCTGATGCACGGCTGCGGCCACGATGGCCACACCGCCATGCTGGTGGGTGCAGCCCGTTACCTGGCCGAAACCCGCAACTTCGACGGTACGGCCGTGCTGGTGTTCCAGCCCGGCGAAGAGGGCTTTGCGGGTGCTCGCGTGATGATGGAAGACGGCCTGTTTGACCGCTTTCCGGTGCAGTCCATCTATGCCATGCACAACTGGCCCGCCATGAAGCCCGGTACTGTGGGCATCAACTCGGGCCCCATGATGGCGGCGGCAGACCGCTTCACCATCGAGATCACTGGCCGTGGTGGCCATGGCGCCCACGCCTACCAGACCGTGGACGTGATGGTCGTTGCGGCCCACATCATCACTGCGGCGCAGACCATCGTGTCGCGTAACGTGCGCCCCATTGAAAGTGCTGTAGTCAGCATCTGCGCTGCGCAGGCGGGCGACCTGGGGGCATTCAGTGTGTTGCCGGGCTCTGCCACGCTGGTGGGCACCGTGCGCACGTTCGATCCGGTGGTGCAAGAACTGGTGGAAAAGCGCCTCAAGGAGCTTTGCAACGCCATTGCGCTCGGCTTCGGGGCTACTGCCACCGTGCATTACGAACGCATCTACCCGGCCACCATCAACAGTGAAAGCGAAGCCATCTTTGCCGGTGACGTCGCCGAATCGCTGCTGGGCGCCGACCATGTCGTGCGCGACCTGGAGCCCAGCATGGGCGCCGAGGATTTCGCCTTCATGCTCCAGACCCGCCCTGGCGCTTACCTGCGCCTGGGCCAGGGCACGGGTGCCAGCGGCAGTGCATTGCACAACAGCCGCTATGACTTCAACGACGACATCCTGCCCCTGGGCTCCGCACTGCACGCGAGCCTGATCGAGCAGTCGATGCCCTTGGCAACGCCCTGAGGCAACCCGCTTCGTGCTATGCCAGAACCTGTACCCCTGGATGTACATCCCTTCCGCATCCTTTTCCACTACGAGGAGATTTCCATGAAATTCCAGAAGAAAGCCACCTTGGCTGCATTGTTTGTTGCGATGGCCGCAGGCAGCATGGTTGCCGGCGCGCAGACCATCCGGATTGCGAACCAGGGTGACGCGCTGTCCATGGACCCGCACTCGCTCAACGAGTCGCTGCAGCTGAGCGTGACCAGCAACGTGTACGAGCCGCTGGTTGGCCGCAACAAGGATCTGAGCGTTGCGCCCGCGCTGGCGACGGCCTGGAAGCAGACGGCGCCCACCGTGTGGCGTTTCGAGCTGCGCAAGGGCGTGCAATTCCATGACGGTACGCCTTTCACCGCCGACGACGTGGTGTTCAGCTTCGGCCGTATGAAGGGCGAAGGCTCCGACATGAAGGCTACCAACAGCGACATCAAGCAGGTGCGCAAGATCGACGACCACACTGTCGAGATCGAAACCGTTGCGCCGCAGCCCATCCTGCCCGACGTGATCACGACCTCGTTCATCATGAGCAAGAAGTGGTGCGAGACCAACCAGGCCGTGATGCCTGTGGACCGCCGCAAGGGCATCGAGAACGCAGCCTCGTTCCGCGCCAACGGCACCGGCCCCTTCCGCCTGCGCGAGCGCCAGCCCAACGTGCGCTCCGTGTTCGTGCGCAACGGCTCCTACTGGGGCAAGATCGAAGGCAACGTGAGTGAGGTGGTCTTCACCCCCATCGCCAACGATGCCACGCGCGTGGCGGCCCTGCTGTCGGGCGAAGTGGACGTGATGGAGCCCGTGCCGGTGCAGGATATCGACCGCGTCAACAGCAGCGCCAACACGCGCGCGGTGACTGGCCCTGAGCTGCGCACCATCTTCCTGGGCATGGACCAGAAGCGTGATGAGCTGCTGTACTCCAACGTCAAAGGCAAGAACCCCTTCAAGGACAAGCGCGTGCGCCAGGCCTTCTACCAGGCCATCGACATCGAAGGCATCAAGAAGACCGTGATGCGCGGCGCATCGAACCCCTCTGCGCTGATGGTCGGCCCGGGCATCAACGGCTTCCAGCCCGAGACCAAGCGCCTGCCCTATGACGTCGAAGCCGCCAAGAAGCTGATGGTGGAAGCGGGCTACCCCAACGGTTTTGAAGTGGCCATGAACTGCCCGAACGACCGCTATGTGAATGACGGCCGCATCTGCCAGACCGTGGCTGCCAACCTGTCGCGCATCAACGTCAAGATCAACCTGCAGGCCGAGACCAAGGGCACCTACTTCCCCAAGGTGCTGCGCCGCGACACCAGCTTCTACATGCTGGGCTGGACGCCTACGACGTACGACTCGCACAACGCGCTCAATGCGCTCATGATCTGTCCGGACGAAAAAGGCGGTGCGGGCCAGTTCAACCTGGGTGCTTACTGCAACCCCAAGCTTGATGAGCTGACCAAGAAGGTGCTGGTTGAGACCGACAAGGCCAAGCGCGACGCCATGATCAAGGAGGCCTTCGATCTGCACAGCGCCGACATCGGCCACCTGCCGCTGCATCAGCAGGCGCTGGCCTGGGGTGTGAACAAGAACGTGAAGCTCGTGCAGATGGCCGACAACTTCATGTACTTCAAGTGGATGAGCATTAACAAGTGATCAGCTGGCAACGCAACAAGAAGATCCGCACGTAGAGCGAAAGAAATCGAGAGAACGACAACCGTTTCTTTTGACAATCCACACCACCGCGAGGCTGCTATCCGCGCCCTGCGGTGGTGCCTGTTTACTGGTTCCCACAATGAAAACAACCCTTGCCCGCTGGTTTGACAGCGATGTCGGCTACAGCTTTCGCACATCGCCCATGGCGATGGTCGCTGCCGCGATTGCGCTGATCTGTGTGTTCTGTTCGGTGTTTGCCGGATGGGTCGCACCGCACAACCCCTTTGACCTGGCCACGCTGGAGCTGAGCGACGCCCGCTTGCCCCCCGCCTGGAGCGCCGAAGGCTCGATGAAATACCCCCTGGGCACCGACGACCAGGGCCGCGACATCCTGTCCGCGCTGATCTATGGCGCTCGCATCTCGCTCGTCGTGGGCCTGGCCTCTGTGGTGCTGTCGGTGCTGGTGGGTGTGGCTTTTGGCCTGCTGGCCGGCTTCAAGGGCGGCTGGATCGATGGCCTGCTCATGCGCCTGTGCGACGTGATGCTTTCCTTCCCCGCCATTCTGGTGGCCCTGCTGATTGCTGGCGTGGGCCGTGCGCTGTTTCCCAACGCGCACGAATCACTGGCCTTTGGCGTGCTGATTATCTCCATCTCGCTCACCGGCTGGGTGCAATATGCGCGCACGGTGCGCGGCTCCACGCTGGTGGAGCGCAACAAGGAATACGTGCAGGCCGCCCGCGTCACCGGGGTGTCGCCGCTGCGCATCATGCGGAAGCATGTGCTGCCCAACGTGATGGGCCCGGTGCTGGTGCTGGCCACCATCCAGGTGGCCACGGCCATCATCACCGAGGCCACGCTGTCCTTCCTGGGCGTGGGCGCACCGCCCACGTCACCGTCGCTGGGCACGCTGATCCGCATCGGCAACGACTACCTGTTCTCCGGCGAATGGTGGATCACCGTGTTCCCCGGCGCCATGCTGGTGCTGATTGCCCTGTCGGTGAACCTGCTGGGCGACTGGCTGCGTGATGCGCTCAACCCACGCCTGCGTTGAACAAGAACAACAAGAAAAGCGACATTCCCATGAGCCTTCTCGAAGTCAAAAACCTCGTTGTCGAATTCCCTGGCCGCCGCGGTACCCTGCGCGCCCTGGACGACATTTCCTTTTCCATCGCACCCGGTGAGATCCTGGGCGTGGTGGGAGAGTCCGGCGCTGGAAAATCCCTCACCGGCGCGGCCATCATCGGCCTGCTGGAGCCACCAGGCCGCGTGGCCTCGGGCCAGATCCTGCTGGAAGGCCAGCGCATCGACAACCTCGGCAACGAGGAAATGCGCCACATCCGTGGCCGCCGCATCGGTGCGATCTTCCAGGATCCGCTGACCTCGCTGAACCCGCTGTACACCGTGGGCCGCCAGCTCACCGAGACCATCCTGGCCCACCTGCCTGTGAATGCGGCAGAAGCCCGCCAGCGCGCCATCCAGCTGCTCAAGGACACCGGCATTCCGGCCGCCGAAGAGCGCATTGACCACTACCCGCACCAGTTCTCCGGCGGCATGCGCCAGCGCGTGGTGATCGCCCTGGCCCTGGCCGCCGAGCCCAAGCTCATCGTGGCCGACGAGCCCACCACGGCGCTCGATGTGTCGATCCAGGCGCAGATCATCACGCTGCTGAAAAACATCTGCAAATCGCGCGGCGCGGCCGTGATGCTGATCACCCACGACATGGGCGTGATCGCCGAGACCTGCGACCGCGTGGCCGTGCTCTACGCCGGGCGCGTGGCCGAAATCGGCCCGGTGCACGATGTGATCAACAAGCCCTCGCACCCCTACACCAGCGGCCTCATGGCCTCCATCCCTGACATGGAGCAGGACCGCGAACGCTTGAACCAGATCGACGGTGCCATGCCCCGCCTGAACGCCATCCCCAAGGGCTGCGCCTACAACCCCCGCTGCCCCAACACCATTGACCGTTGCATGACCGAACGCCCTGAACTGATGTCTGCAGGCTCCACCCGTGCCGCTTGCTGGCTGCACGCCGGTGCGTCCACGACCGCCCACACCGCCACGAAAGCCGGGGTGACCGCATGAGCGCCGCAGCCACCACCTCTACGGCGGCCCCCGCCGCCGTGAAGAGCAAGGCCCTGGTCCAGGCCCACGACCTGGCCAAGACCTTCGACGTCTCCGCCCCTTGGCTCAACCGCGTGCTCGAGCGCAAGCCGCGCACCCTGCTGCATGCGGTAGACGGCGTGAGCTTCGAGATTGAAAAAGGCAAGACCCTGGCCCTGGTGGGCGAATCCGGCTGTGGCAAGAGCACCGTGGCGCGCCTGCTGGTGGGCCTGTACGAACCCACACGCGGCGGCCTCACGTTCGACAACCAGGACGCCCACGCCGCCTTCAAGGGCAAGGACGCGCAGGCCATGCGCCGCCGCATCCAGATGATCTTCCAGGACCCGTACGCGAGTTTGAACCCGCGCTGGTTGGTCGAAGACATCATCGGCGAGCCGCTGCGCGAGCATGGCCTCATCACCGACAAGGCCGAACTCAAGGCCCGTGTGGGCGAGCTGCTCAAGTCCGTGGGCCTGTCACCGCTCGACATGGTGAAGTACCCGCACCAGTTCTCCGGCGGCCAGCGCCAGCGCATCTCCATCGCACGCGCCCTGGCCACCGAGCCAGAGTTCCTGGTGTGCGACGAGCCCACCTCGGCTCTCGACGTGTCGGTGCAGGCCCAGGTGCTCAACATCATGAAGGACCTGCAGCGCGAGCGGCAGCTCACCTACCTGTTCATCAGCCACAACCTGGCCGTGGTGCGCCACGTGAGCGACCAGGTGGGCGTGATGTACCTGGGCCGCCTGGTCGAACTGGCCGACAAGCACCAGCTGTTCAACAGCCCGCGCCACCCCTACACCCGCATGCTGCTCGATGCCATCCCCAAGATGCACGACACCGGCAAGGCGCGCACCCCCGTGCAGGGCGAGGTGCCCAACCCGCTGAACCCGCCGCCCGGCTGCGCCTTCAACCCGCGCTGCCCCCATGTGAACGACCGCTGCCGCACCGAGCGCCCCAAGCTGCTGAGCATTGGCGGCATCCGCATCGCGTGCCACGCGGTGGAAGAGGGCCGTATTTGATAACTTGCTATTGAATGTATAGCTATCAGCGCATGATGGACGCGCGGTGAAGGCCTTTTTCCTTTAAAGAATTGACCTGTCCCGCCCATCCTGCGCGGTGGGCTCCACGCCAGACAACGCCACAGGCTCCTTCGGGGGCCTGTGGCGTTTTTGCCTTGGGCGAAGCCTGGTGCGGTTTCACGCCCCTGTCACGCGGCCTGCCCACCATGCAGGCTCTAACAGCGGCTAACAAAACTCTTCTGGCGTCGTTGCCGCGTCTTGTCGTACTGCTCGTACTGCCAGCGACGTGGCGCCTGACCAGAACCGCTTTGCTGAGTTTGTTAGCCGCTCTCAACACAGGGGCTGGAACATGACGATGGGTTTGTGGGCAATTCAAAAGCAGGTGCGCCGCGTGCGCGTGGGCATGCTGTCGCTGGCGGCCGCCAGTGCGCTGGCCGCTTGTGGCGGCTCCGACGGCGGCGATCAGGCCAAGCCGCTGGAGCTGACCATCCTGCACATCAACGACCACCACTCCACGCTGGAGTCCCGGTCCAAGATGCTCAAGCTCTCGGCGGGCGGCGCGGCGGCCGTGGATGTGGTGGTGGATGCCGGTGGCTTCCCGCGTGTCACGGCGGCCATCAACGAACTGGCCGCCCAGTCCCCCCATGTGCTCAAGCTGCATGCGGGCGATGCCCTCACCGGCACGCTGTACTTCAACCGCGCCGGGGCCGATGGCGAGGCCGACGCCGCGCTGATGAACACCGTGTGCTTCGACGCTTTCACCCTGGGCAACCACGAGTTCGACAAGGGCGATTCGGGCCTCAAGGCATTTCTGGACCTGCTGCGCAAAGGCGCGTGCAAGACCCCCGTGCTCAGCGCCAATGTGCAGTTTGGCGCAGGCTCTGCCTTGAATGCCACGCGCGCGCCGGGTTACGTCAGCCCGTCCACCGTGGTCGAGCGTGACGGGCAAAAGATCGGCATCGTGGGCCTGACCATTGCGCAGAAGACCAAGGCATCGTCCAGCCCCGACGCGGACACCACCTTCCAGGACGAGACCGCTGCCGCCCAGCGCGAGATCGACGCGCTGCGTGCCAAGAACGTTAACAAGATCATTCTGCTCAGCCACATTGGCTACGACTACGACAAGCAGGTGGCCGCGCGCCTGTCGGGGGTGGATGTTGTGGTGGGCGGCGACTCGCACACCCTGCTGGGCCCAAACACCCTGACCACCAGTGGCGTGGGCTCGCCCGCCGGGGCCTACCCCACCCGCGTCACCGACAAGGACGGCAAGCCCGTGTGTGTGGTGCAGGCCTGGGAGTACGCGCAGGTGGTGGGCGAACTCAAGGTCAGCTTCAACGCGCAGGGCGAGGTCACGCAGTGCGCGGGCACGCCCCATGTGCTGATGGGCGACAGCTTCACCCTCGGCGGCAAGGCCGCTACCGACGCGGAAAAGGCGGCGATCAAGGCCAGCGCAACCGCCACTGGCGTGCTGCGCATCACCGCCCCGTCTGCCCCGGCGACCACCGCCCTGCAGCCGTTCAAGGACCGCGTGGCCGTGTTCAACAAGACGCAGGTCGCCGTGGTGCCGCAGGAGCTGTGCTCGCGCCGCGTGCCGGGAGGTGTGGGGTCGGTGGACTACAGCCGCTCCAGCGCAGCCTGCAATGCCGAGGGCAGCGTGAGCCTGCGCGGTGGCGACATCCAGCAGCTGGTGGCCCAGGCCTACCTGGACGTGGCCAACCAGAAATACGGTGGTGCCGACATCACGCTGCAAAGCGGCGGTGGCGTGCGCATTCCGCTGCAGGGCACGGTGACGGCTGCGCAGGTGATCCAGGTGCTGCCGTTTGGCAACATGCTGTTCCGCCTCGACATCACGGGCCAGGAGGTCAAGGGCATGCTCGAAGACGGCCTGGAAGCCGTGTACGGCACGGGTGGCTCCACCGGCCCGTACCCGTACACCGGCGGCCTGCGCTACGACGTGAACCCCAAGGCCGTCTTCGGCAGCCGCGTGGCCAACATCGAGGTGCGCAATCCGGCCACCGGCGCCTGGGGCGCGCTGGACCCCGCCAAGACCTACAAGCTGTTTGTGCTGAGCTTCAACGCCACTGGCGGTGACGGCTACAAGACCCTGGCCGCCGTGCCCGCCGCACGCCGCCTGGACATTGGTGTGCTGGATGCCGACGTGTTCTTCAGCTACATCGACAAACAGGCCAAGGACACGGCCACCGGGCTGCCGGTGCTCCAGCGCCTGCCGGTGGAGCTGTACAGCACCAGGAACTTTGCGAACTGAGTGCTGCCAGTTTTCTGAAGCAAAAATGGCTGCCTGCGCCTGATGGATAAGCGCCGGCAGCTATGCTTTTTGTAGTGTTTGTGCCGCGCGCCCCCGGCGCGTCCCGAACCCGCCGTCAGGCATACCGCTTGGCCCGCAGGTTCTCCTTCATCTGCTGCAGGATGGGCTGCAGCGACCCCCCGATGCGCAGCGCCACGCAGGTAGCCAGCACGTCGATGATGAGCAGGTGCATGAGCCGCGACACCATGGGGCTGTAGCGGTCGTAGCCCTCGGGGTGGTCTGCCGCCAGGTGGATCTGGCAGGTGCTGGCCAGGGGCGAGCCGCTGGCGGTGATGGCGATGGTGGTGGCGCCGTTCTTGCGCGCAATGTCGGCGGCGTCCATCAAATCGCGCGTGCGGCCCGAGTTGGAGATGATCACCGCGCAGTCGCCCGGGCCCAGCAAGGTGGCGCTCATCACCTGCATGTGGCCGTCGCTGGTGGCGATGGATGTGACACCCAGGCGGAAGAATTTGTGCTGCGCGTCCTGCGCCACGATGCCGGAGTTGCCTACGCCGTAGAACTCGATGCGCTTGCCGGTTTGCCAGGTGGCGGCAATGGCCTCGGCCGCGCGCTCCAGCGCCACGGTGCTGGCGGCGTTGCGGTACTGCAGGAAGGCGGCCACAGCGTTGTCCACCACCTTTACCAGCACATCGCCCGTCTTGTCGTCCACGTCCACGCTGCGGTGGATGAAGGGCACCCCCTCGCTCACGCTGCCCGCGAGCTTGAGCTTGAAATCGGCCAAGCCGTCATACCCCATGCTGCGGCAAAAGCGCACCACGGTGGGTTTGCTCACATGGGCACGCTCGGCCAGTTCGCGCACCGGCAGGCGGGCAAAGCTGCGCGGGTCGGCAAGCACCAGCTTGGCCACACGTTGTTCGGCAGGGGCCAGGGACGAGAGCGAGGCGGTGATGCGGTCGAGCATGGGAGCGGGTTTCCTGGGAGGGGGCGGCAACAGAGAAAGAAATGGTAACTGCGTTTCACGAAAAGTGGATCATGAGTTACCACGAGGGCGGCTTCGCTCGGCGTTTTCATTCAGTGTTCGCATAAGGCCCTCGCGCACTGTGTGCGCCCCCTGCGTGTTATCCCGGTGGCCGGGGGCGTGGCATGGCCCTAGGATGAACTGAAACTTTGTTGTCATATTTGAATGGAACGGACACCCCCGATGCGCAAGCCCATGCTCCACACCTTTGCCGCTGCCGCCCTGGCCCTGCTGGCCACCGGCGCCCACGCCCAAGGCCAAGTCAACATCATCTGTTCCGTGCAGGCCGAGTGGTGCAACCTGATGTCCACCGTGTATGCCAAGACCACCGGTACCAAGGTCAACATGACCGCCAAGGGATCGGGCGAGGCGCTGGCCCAGCTCAACGCCGAGAAGGCCAACCCCAAGACCGACATCTGGTTCGGCGGCACCGGCGACCCGCACCTGCAGGCGGCCGAGCAGGGCCTGACGCTCGAATACAAATCGCCCCAGCTCGCGCAGCTGCACCCCTGGGCGCAGAAGCAGGCGGTCGATTCCAAGTACCGCACCGTGGGCGTGTACCTGGGCCCGCTGGGCTTCGGCTACAACACGGAGCTGCTGGCCAAGCGCAAGCTGAAAGCCCCGCAGTCGTGGGCCGACCTGCTCAAGCCTGAATTCAAGGGCGAAGTGCAGATGGCCAACCCCGCATCGAGCGGCACGGCATACACCATGATCGCCACGCTGGTGCAGATCATGGGCGAGGAAAAGGCGTTCGAATACCTCAAGGCGCTGCACCCCAACGTCAGCACCTACACCCGCTCGGGCACCGCACCCGTCAAGGCCGCGGCGCGCGGTGAGACAACCATCTCGGTAAGCTTTGTGCACGACGTGACCACCGAGGCGGTCAACGGCTTCCCTGTGGGCTCGGTCACGCCGTCCGAAGGCACTGGGGCCGAGGTGGGCTCCATGAGCATTGTCAAGAACGGCCCCAACACCGAGGTCGCCAAGAAGTTCTATGAATGGGCGCTCACGCCCGGCGGCCAGCAGTTTGGCCTGGCGGCCAAGCAGTTCCAGCTGCCCAGCAACACGCAGGTGCCCAAGGACCCGCGCATGACCGATCCCGCCAAGATCAAGCTCATCAACTACGACTACGCCAAGTACGGCGCCAGCGCCGAGCGCCGCCGCCTGATTGCGCGTTGGGAAAAAGAAGTCCAGAACGCGGCGCGCTGAAGTGCTGCACCCCCTGAGCGGCTGCGCCGCTTCCCCCTCTCCTGCGGGAGGGGGACGCCCCCGGTGGCCTGGCACAGCCAGTTCCACGGGTGCACTGGCCTTGGCCACGCCGGTTTCACACGACTTGGATCGTGCGGCGCATCATGAACAACGGATCCGATGATGGTATCTACACCGAACCGGCCCCTGTGGGCCTGGGTAGTGATGGGTGTGTTGGGTTACCTGCTGCTGCCCTGGTATGCGCAGCAGGACGCCAACGGCCTGCTGGCCATGGGGCAGGTGTGGGGCGATGCACAGGCGGCCAATGGCCTGCTGCAGGCCGCCCAGCATGGGCGGCCCTGGCTGTGGCTGGGCCTGCTGGGCCTGGCCGTGGCGGGCGCAGGCGCGGCCCTGCCAGCAGGGCGCCGGCAAGGCGCCGCGCTGATCGCCGGTGGTGCGCTGGGGCTGGTGGCCCTGCTGCTCAGCGGCTTTGCGATTGGTGCGCGCGGCTGGGCGTTTGAATGGATGAACGCCAGCCTGGGCGAGTTGGGCGCGCGCCAGCCGGGCATGGGCTGGGGCGGCTTCGTGGTGCTGTCGGCGCTGCTGGTGTTGATGTCGTTCGGCATTGCGCGGCGCGGCTTCTTCAAGGGCGATTTGTTCGTGGCAGCGGCCGTGCTGGGCTGCGGCAGCCTGCTGGCGCTGTTCATCGTGTTTCCGGTGCTCAAGGCGCTGTCGGCTGCGTTTTTTCTGGAAGACGGGCCGTTCTCACTGGCCGTGGTGTGGGAGCGCATTGCGCACGAGCGCAACTTTGGCCTGGCATGCCTCAGTGGTGGGCAGCGCTGCGGTGTGGCCTGGAACACGCTGTTCCTCGGTCTCATGACCGCCACCAGCACCACGCTCCTGGGCACCTTCATGGCGCTGATGGCCGAGCGCGCCTCGCGCCGCTATGCGCGGCCGCTGAACATCGTGGCGCTGTTGCCCATCATCACGCCGCCGTTTGTGGTGGGCCTGGGGCTTATCCTGCTGTTTGGCCGGGCGGGGGTGTTCAACCAGTTTCTCGAATACGCGTTCGGCATCACGCCCAGCCGCTGGTTCTACGGCTGGTTTGGCGTGTGGGTGGCGCAGACCTTTGCCTTCACGCCGATTGCCTTCATGATCATGCGCGGTGTAGTGCAGGGCGTGGCCCCCAGCCTGGAAGAGGCTGCACAAACCCTGCGCGCCAGCCCGCACCGCACCTTCATGACCGTGACCTTGCCACTGCTCAAGCCCGGCCTGGCCAATGCGTTCCTGGTGGGCTTCATTGAGAGCATGGCCGACTTCGGCAACCCCATCGTGGTGGGCGGGCAGTTCTCGGTGCTGTCCACCGAAATCTTCTTCGCCATCGTGGGCGCGCAGTACGACCAGGGCCGTGCCGCGTCGCTGGCCTGGATCCTCACGTTCTTTGCGCTCACGGTGTTTGCTATCCAGCGTGGGCTGCTGGGCAGGCAGAACTTCACCACCGTGTCGGGCAAGGGCGATGCGGGCATTGCCATGCCGCTGCCCACCGGCGTGCGCCGCGTGGTGCATTCGATTGCGCTGCCTTGGATGGCCTTCACGCTCATCGTGTACCTGTTCGCACTGGCCGGTGGCTTTGTGCAGACCTGGGGGCGTGACTACACCATCACCCTGGCGCATTTCCGCACCGCGTTCAGCGTGGAGTGGGGTGAGTTTGGTGTGGTGTGGGCAGGCACGGCGTGGAACTCGTTCTTCACCACGCTCAAGCTCGCCGCCATTTCGGCGCCACTCACGGCCACGCTGGGCATTGGCATTGCGTGGCTGCTGGCACGCACCGAGTTCCGGGGGCAGGGCGCGTTCGAGTTTGCGGCGTTGCTGGCCTTTGCCATCCCCGGCACGGTGCTGGGCGTGAGCTACATCCTGGCCTTCAACGTGCCGCCGTTCGAGCTGACAGGCACGGCTCTCATCATCGTGTTGTGCTTCATGTTCCGCAATTTGCCCGTGGGCGTGCGCGCGGGCACGGCGGCGTTCAAGCAGCTGGACCGCTCGCTCGACGAAGCGTCCGTCATGCTGCGCGCAGGCAGTGTGCAGACGCTGCGCCACGTGGTGCTGCCACTGCTCAAGCCTGCGCTGGTGGCGGCACTGGTCTACAGCTTTGTGCGCGCCATCACCACCGTGAGTGCGGTGATCTTCCTGGTCACGGCCGAGAACGAGCTGGCCACCACCTACATCATTGGCCGCGTGGGCAATGGCGACTATGGCGTGGCGCTGGCGTACTGCACGGTGCTCATCATTCTCATGTCGGCCTCCATCGGCCTGATCCAGCTGCTTGTCGGCGACCGCAAGCTGGGCCGCCGTGGGGCCGCCCCCGTCGCGCACTGAACACCCTTGCAGAAAAAGAAGAAACGCCATGAACCACAACGACGCGGGCATCGTGTTCCGCAACATCACCAAACGCTACGGAAGCGACAGCAGCGCAGCCCTGGCCGTCAAAGGCATCAGCTTCGAGGTGCCGCGCGGCACGCTCACCACCATCCTCGGCCCCTCGGGCTGCGGCAAGACCACCACCTTGCGCATGATCGCGGGGCTGGAGTCGCCCACCTCGGGCGAAATTTTCATCGGCGGCAAGGACGTGACCACGCTCGGCCCCGCGCAGCGCAACGTGAGCATGATGTTCCAGAGCTACGCGCTGTTCCCACACATGAACGTGGTAGAGAACGTGATGTACGGCCTGCGCATGTCGGGCCAGCCCAAGGAGCAGGCGCGCGCCAAGGCCGTGGAGGCGTTGCGCGGCGTGGGCCTGGTGGGCTATGACGACCGCTTGCCCAGCGAACTCTCGGGGGGGCAGCAGCAGCGTGTGGCCCTGGCCCGCGCGCTGGTGCTGGAGCCCGAGGTGCTGCTGTTCGACGAGCCCTTGTCCAACCTCGACGCCCGCCTGCGCCGCGAGATGCGCGAGGAGATTCGCGCGCTGCAGCAGCGCCTGTCGCTCACGGTGGCCTATGTGACGCACGACCAGGCCGAGGCCATGGCCGTGAGCGACCAGATCATCGTGATGAACCAGGGCCTGATTGCGCAGAAGGGCTCGCCCCGCGCGCTGTACGAAACCCCACACAGCGAATTTGTCGCAGGCTTCATGGGCGAGGCCATGCTGTTCCCGGCTGTGGCGGGCCCCGACGGCACGGTGGCGCTGGGCCCGTTGGTGCTGCGCCCTCGCATGGCGGTGCAGAGCGGCCCGGTGAAGGTGGCGGTGCGGCCGGAGGCCTGGCGCATCACCCGGCAGGGCGACGGACTGCTGCCCGCGCGGCTGGCCAAGTCGGCCTACCTGGGCGCGGTGTACGAGTACACGTTCGACACCTCGCTGGGCTCCATCTTTGTGGTGTCGTCCGATCTGGACGATGTGCTGGCCGTGGGCGACGAGGTGCTGCTTGGCCTGGGTGTGCACGGCGTATCGGTGGTTGGTAGTACCGAAGGCCGCGAGCGTGATGCGGAATAATGGCGCCATGACCAACCAACTCGACGCCCTCAAACAGTTCACCACCGTGGTTGCCGACACTGGCGACTTCAAGCAACTGGCGCAGTTCCAGCCCCAGGATGCCACCACCAATCCGTCGCTGATCCTCAAGGCTGTGCAAAAGCCCGAGTACGCACCGCTGCTGCAGGACACCGTGGCCCAGTTTCGGGGCCGCCCCATGGACGAGATCATCGACCGCCTGCTGGTGCGTTTTGGCCGCGAAATCCTCGCCACCATTCCAGGGCGCGTGTCTACCGAAGTGGACGTCCGCCTGAGCTTTGACACCAGCGCCACCGTCACGCGCGCCGAGCGCATCATCGAGCTGTACCAGGCCGAAGGCATCCACATCGACCGCGTGCTCATCAAGATCGCTGCCACCTGGGAGGGCATCAAGGCCGCAGAGCAGCTGGAGCGCAAGGGCATCCACACCAACCTCACGCTGTTGTTCTCGTTTGCCCAGGCCGTGGCCTGCGGCGATGCCAAGGTGCAGCTGATCTCGCCCTTTGTGGGCCGCATCTACGACTGGTACAAGAAGCAGGCGGGTGCGAGCTGGGACGAGGCCGCGCGCGCTGGCGCCAACGACCCCGGCGTGCAGTCGGTCACGCAGATCTACAACCACTACAAGCGCTTTGGCATCGCCACCGAGGTGATGGGCGCGAGCTTCCGCAATGTGGGGCAGATCACGGCCCTGGCCGGGTGCGACCTGCTGACGATCGCTCCCGAACTGCTGGCGCAACTGGCTGCGAGCGATGCGCCATTGCAGCGGGCGCTGAACGCCGACGCCGCCAAGACCATGGACTTGCCCGCCGTGAACTACGACGAGGCGGGTTTCCGTTACGCGCTGAACGAAGACGCGATGGCCACCGAGAAGCTGGCCGAGGGCATCCGTGCGTTTGCCGTGGATGCGGTGAAGCTGGAGAAGTTGATCCTGGCTGCTTGAGTCTGTTTCTGGTTTTGTTGGGCGGCTGGTGCTTGTTGGGGGAGCGCCAGCCGTTTTTTGTTTTTGTGGCTCTGTCGTTTTGATGTCCCGGTGGGCTGGGTTTTTTGGCGCTTGGGCGTGCGCCCAGGCTGCGAAAGTTCAGCTCCTTGTTGCATTTTGCTATCAAAAAAAGAGCTATAAGGGCATAGCCAATGCGCGGAGAAGCCCGAAAAGGGGCTTAAAAATCACCCCGCAGGCACCCGCATCCCCACCCGCAACCCCTTCGGCACCACTCCCTCGGCCACCGTCCGGCCCCCATGCCGCAGTGCAATCTCCTCCACGATCGACAAGCCCAGCCCACATCCGCCCGCCTTGTCCGACCCGCGCCAGAAGCGAGCGAACAGGTCGCCCAGATGTTCGGCGGGTACGCCCGGCCCGTCGTCTTCCACCACCAGCTGGGCCCAGTGGCCGCGCTCCTCGCGGCGCACGCGCACCGTCACGGTGGCGCCGGGGCCTGCGTAGTGCAGGGCGTTGTCGATGAGGTTGTTGAGCGCCTCGCGCAGCAGCAGCGGATGGCCCTGTACGGGCAGGCTGTCGTCGCCCTCGTAGCCCAGGTCCATGCCCTGGGCCAGGGCACGGGCCGCCCATTCGCGGGCCACCTCGCGGGCCAGGGCGGCGAGGTCGGTGGGCTGCATCTCCACGTTCGATTCGGAGCGCGCAAGCTGCAGCAGCTGGTGCACCAGGTGGGCGCTGCGCTGGGCAGCCGAGAGCACTTTTTGCAGCCGCTCCTGCACGGCGGGCTCGTGGCTTTCGTGCAGGGCCAGCTCGGTCTGGCCGATCAAGCCAGCCAGTGGTGTGCGCAGCTGGTGTGCAGCATCGTTGAGAAAACGCTTTTCCTTCTGCTGACCGCGCGCCACGGTCTCCAGCAAGCGGTTGATGGTGCTGGCCAGCGAGTGCACCTCCTGCGGGGCCTCAGTCAGCTCGATGGGGGGCAGGGGGGCGGAGCCCGCCTTGGGCAGTGCGCCAGCGCGCTCGATCTGGGCCTCCAGCCGCTTCAATGGCTGCAGGCCGCGCAGCACGCCCGCATACACCACGGCGCTGAGCGCCAGGCCCATCAGCCCCATGGGGAACACCATCTGCTCCAGCAGCTCCTGCGCGATGCGCTCGCGCACCGTAAGGCTCTGGGCCACCTGCACGCGCAGAGTCTGGCGCGTCTGGGGCGTGCCGTAGTCCACATCCAGCAGCGCCACGCGCACGGCGCGGTCGTCCACGCGCGCGTGGTACAGGTAGGGGTCGCCCACACGCACCTCCACGGGCGGTGGTGGCGGCAGCTGCGCGTTGCCCAGCAAAAAACGGCCGGGCGGGGACGACACCATGTAGGTGATGCGGTCGGCCGGGTCCTGCTCCAGGATGTCCTGCGCGGCCTTCGGAAAATCCACCAGCAACCCATCGCCAATCGGCTTGATCTGCCGCGCCAGCGCCCGCACCGACTGGGTCAGCGTCTGGTCAATGCCCTTCTCGCCGTTCTGCAGCGCAATGCGCCACGCCAGAAACCCGCCCGACAGCCACAGCACCAGCTGCGGCAGCAGCAGCCACAGCAGCAGCTTGCGTTGAAGAGAAACCCCAGGAACGTGGCGCATGAATGACCGTAAAAATTAAGCGGCGCGCGGCTTGCAACTGGCGCGACCGAGGCCAGTGCCGCCGCGCAAGGGCCGCCAAGCCGCAGATACGGCGCTGCGCTTGTGTGCGCTGGCGGCGTCCCCCCCAAGGGGGGAAGATGCGAAGCATCTCAGGGGGGGCTTCATGGTCTATTTAGCATGTACCCCAGCCCCCGGATATTGCGGATGTTCAGGGGCGAGGCGTCCAGCTTCTTGCGCAGGCGGTGCACATACACCTCCAGCGCGTTCGAGGCCAAGGGGGCTGCGGCCTGGCCGGGGTCGGTGGGGCTGGCGCGCCAGGCGGCCAGCACGTCGTCGCGCGTGACCACCTCGCCTGCGCGGTGGGCCAGCAGCGCCAGCAGTTCCCACTCGCGCTGGGTCAGGTCCAGCGGGTCGCCGTTCAGCGCGGCGGCCTGGCCCGCGTGGTCCAGCACCAGCGGGCCCAGGGTGGTGAGCTGCGGGCCCTGGGTGCTGCTGGCCTGGGTAAATGCGGGCTGGCGTGCACGGCGCAGCATGGCCTGCAGGCGGGCCTGCAGCTCCTGCATGTTGAAGGGTTTGGTGAGGTAGTCGTCGGCCCCGGCGTTGAGGCCCTGCACGCGGTCTTCCACGCCGTCGCGGGCGGTGAGGATCAGCACAGGCAGGCCCGCAATGTGGGCGCGGGCCCAGGTCAGCAGCTCGGTGCCATCGGCGCCCGGCAGGCCCAGGTCCAGGATGATTCCGTCCACGGCCTGCATCTGCAAAAGCGCCATGGCCTGTGGCACGCTGCTGGCGGTGCAGACGCTGTAATCGAGTTGCTTGAGTTGGCCGGTAAGTGCGTCGAGCAGGAGGGCGTCGTCTTCGACAATGAGTAGCGTGGCCATGGATTGAGCATATCAAAGCGCCCCGTGGCGGGCCTGTTGTGGGCCTTCCGCGACTCTCAGGGAAAGCCCTGAGAATTAAATTAATTATTGTAATTAAAGTACCGACTGCGCTGAACAGCACCGGATTCCGGCGCACCAAACGGATTCAAACATCGAGGAGACACGGGTATGTGGAAGATGACAAAAATCGCCGCAGTGGCGGTGGGCCTGGCGGCAGCGATGTCGGCCAGCGCGGGGGAGGTCGAAGTCCTGCACTACTGGACATCGGGCGGCGAGGCCAAGTCGGTGGCCGAACTCAAGAAGATCATGCAGGGCAAGGGCCACACCTGGCGCGACTTTGCCGTGGCGGGCGGCGGTGGCGACAGTGCCATGACGGTGCTGAAAAGCCGTGTGATCTCGGGCAACCCGCCCTCGGCCGCGCAGACCAAGGGCCCGGCCATCCAGGAATGGGCTGCCGAAGGCGTGCTGGCCAACATGGACACCCTGGCCAAGGCCGAGAAGTGGGACGAGCTGCTGCCCAAGGTCGTCGCCGACGTGATGAAGTACAAGGGCGCCTACGTGGCCGCCCCGGTCAACGTGCACCGCGTGAACTGGATGTGGGGCAGCTCCGAAGCCCTGAAGAAGGCCGGTGTGGCCGCCATGCCCAAGACCTGGGACGAGTTTTTTGCCGCCGCCGACAAGCTCAAGGCCGCGGGCCTGGTGCCTGTGGCCCACGGCGGCCAGAACTGGCAGGACTTCACCACGTTTGAATCCGTGGTGCTGGGTGTGGGCGGCGCCAAGTTCTACCAGGACGCCCTGGTCAAGCTCGACAACACCGCACTCACCAGCGACACCATGAAGAAGTCGCTGGAGACCTTCCGCCGCATCAAGGGCTACACCGACCCCGGCGCACCCGGCCGCGACTGGAACCTGGCCACGGCCATGCTCATCCAGGGCAAGGCGGGCTTCCAGCTGATGGGTGACTGGGCCAAGGGCGAGTTCCTGGCCGCAGGCAAGGCACCGGGCAAGGACTTCCTGTGCGCTGCTGCGCCGGGCTCGGCCAACGCGTTCACCTTCAACGTCGATTCGTTCATCCTGTTCAAGCTCAAGGACGCTGCCGCGCAGAAGGCCCAGAGCGACCTGGCCAGCTCCATCATGAGCCCGGCCTTCCAGGAAGTGTTCAACCTGAACAAGGGCTCCATCCCCGTGCGTGCGGGCCAGCCCATGGACAAGTTCGACGACTGCGCCAAGGCCTCGGCCAAGGACTTTGTGGACACCGCCAAGAGCGGCGGCCTGGTGCCCAGCGCGGCCCACGGCATGGCGATTGCCCCGGCCACCGAAGGCGCCATCAAGGACGTGGTCAGCCAGTTCTGGAACGACGACAAGGTCAGCGTCGCCGATGCCATGAAGAAGATCGCGGCCGCCGCGAAGACCAAGTAAGCCGTGCCAGATACACGCGCACACACGCACTAAAACCAACCCCAGAGGGATCCCATCATGAAGACAAGAAACCGCCTCACGGCGGTGGCTTTGGCCGCCGCATGCGCGAATGGCGCCTTTGCTATGGACGTAGCAGGCTTTGAGTTCAACGGCTACTCACGCGGTGGCCCGGTGTTCAATCACTCGGACGGCGTCAAGGGCAACCTGGCGCTCGGTGGCGAGCTGCAGAAGTACCGCCTGGGCAACGAAGGCGACAACGGTATCGAAGTCAACTTTGCGCGCACCTTTGAAGCCGGTGGCGTGAAGTGGAAGGTGAACTACATGCCCGCCAAGTGGGGCAGCGGCGACATCAGCACCGAGCAGGCATTTGTGGAAATGAGCGGCTTCTCGTTCGCTCCCGAAGCCAAGTTCTGGGCCGGCCAGCGCCGCCTGCGCATCCAGGACGTGCACATCGTTGATTACTTCCTGCTGAACTACGGCGACAACATCGGTGCCGGTGTGACCGACGTGCCCGTGGGTGGCATGAAGCTGGGCGTGGGCGTGTTCACCGGCGACAAGTTCGACGGCGGCCTGCCCAACAACGTGAAGGCGCACCGCCTCAACGCCGACCTGTCCGAAATCAACACCAACCCCGGCGGCAAGCTGCGGGTGTTGCTCACGGCCGTGGGCGGCAAGGGCCAGGTCAACGGCGGTTCGGGCTCGGGTATCTCCTTCATGCACACGCAAAAGGAATTCCTGCTGCCCAGCATCAGCAACACCTTCTACCTGCAGACCTCGCGCGGCCACGCCCGCATCGACGGCGAGTTCGAAGCCATCGACGGCACGCGGGCCGGCCGGCGCTCCACGCGCATTGCCGACTCGATCAACTGGCAAAGCGGTCCGTTTGGCGGCCAGGCCCTCATCGGCTACCAGACCAACAAGGCCGACCTGACCGGTGTGGAGACCAAGGACTTCTCGCTGGGTGGCCGGGGCTCGTACGCGTTCACCAAGAACTTCAAGGGCCTGGTGGAACTGTCCACCACCACCCGCAAGGGCAGCGGCCCGGACCAGCGCCTGTCCAAGGCCACGCTGGCGGGTGCCCTGGCCCTGTCGGAAGACTTCTGGTCGCGCCCCGAGCTGCGCCTGTATGTGACCAAGGCCAACTGGAACCAGGCCGCCGCCGCAGCCAACGCGGGCAGCTTTGGTGCCAATGGCAAGACCTCACGCACGCTGGTGGGCGTGCAGTACGAGGTGTGGTGGTGATCCGTTGAGGAGATCGTGAGTTAGCGAGTTATTCCGAGGTGACTTTGTTCAGTTTTGGGGGGCACTCCTGCGTGTCCCCCGCTTTTTTTCCCTGCAGGACGATGACAAACACATACCGCAGCCATGAGCAAAAACACGTTTGAAACATGGCTGCCCAAGCTGGTGGTAGCGCCTGCCTTTGTGCTGGGCTTCGCCTTCATTTACGGCCTGATGGTGTGGAACGGCGTGCTCAGCCTCACCGTCTCGCGCATGCTGCCCAACTATGAATGGGCGGGCCTGGCGCAGTACGAGCGCCTGTGGGAGATGGACCGCTGGTGGGTCGCCCTCAAGAACCTGGGCATCTTCGGCGTGGGCTACGTGGGCGGGTCGCTCGCCATCGGCGTGGTGCTGGCCGTGCTGCTGGACCAGAAGATCCGCGCCGAAGGTGCATTGCGCACCATCTACCTCTACCCCATGGCCCTGTCGTTTGTGGTCACGGGCACGGCCTGGAAGTGGCTGCTCAACCCCGGCCTGGGTCTCGAAAAAATGGTGCGCGACTGGGGCTTTCCCAATTTCGAATTCGGCTGGCTGGTGGACACCGAGATGGCCATCTACTGCGTGGTCATCGCTGGCATCTGGCAAAGCGCCGGGTTTGCCATGGCGCTGTTCCTGGCGGGCCTGCGCGGCATCGACGATAGCATCATCAAGGCTGCGCAGGTCGATGGCGCCTCGCTGCCGCGCATCTACTGGCGCATCGTGCTGCCCGCATTGCGGCCCGTGTTCTTCTCCACGCTCATGGTGCTGTCGCACCTGGCGATCAAGAGCTTTGACCTGGTGATGGCGCTCACGGCGGGTGGCCCCGGTTTTGCCACCGATGTGCCCGCCACCTTCATGTACACCATGTCGTTCTCGCGCGGCCAGATTGGCCTGGGCGCGGCCAGCGCCACCATGATGCTGGCCACCGTGGCCGCCCTGGTGATTCCTTACCTTTACAGCGAACTGCGGACCAAGCCCCATGACCGCTAAGCCTTCTTTGTTCCCTTCCGTGGGCCGCCTGCTGGTCTACGTGGTGCTGGCCCTGGCCACCGCCTTCTTCCTGCTGCCGCTGTACGCGATGCTCGTCACGTCGTTCAAGGACGCTGAAGAGATCCGCAGCACCTCGCTGCTGGCGCTGCCGGGTTCGCTGAACTGGTCGGCCTGGGGCACGGCCTGGTCCAGCGCTTGCACGGGCGTGGACTGCAATGGTCTGCGCCCGTTCTTCATGAACTCCGTGTTCATGGCCGTGCCTGCGGTGCTGATCTCCACCGTGTGGGGCGCCGTCAACGGCTATGTGCTCAGCCTGTGGAAGTTTCGCGGTAGCGATGTTCTGTTTGGCCTGCTGCTGTTCGGCGTGTTCATGCCTTTCCAGGTGGTGCTGCTGCCCATGAGCCAGGTGCTGGGCTGGCTCGGCCTGTCGAGCTCGATCACGGGCCTGGTGCTGGTGCACTGCCTGGCGGGGCTGGCGGGCACCACGCTGTTCTTCCGCAACTACTACGCGGCCATCCCCAAGGAGCTGGTGAACGCGGCGCGCATGGATGGCGCGAGCTTCTGGCAGATTTTCTGGCGCATCGTGCTGCCGCTGTCCACACCCATCGTCATGGTTACGCTGATCTGGCAGTTCACCAACATCTGGAACGACTTCCTGTTCGGCGTGGTGTTCTCGGGCACGGATTCGAAGCCGGTGACGGTGGGGCTGAACAACCTGGCCAACACCAGCTCCAGCGTGAAGGCCTACAACGTGGACATGGCGGCCGCCATCATCGCGGGCCTGCCGACCATGGTGATCTATGTTCTCGCAGGCAAGTTTTTTGTGCGCGGCCTCACGGCGGGCGCGGTCAAGGGTTAAAGGTTAGAAATCATGGCGTCATCACTCGACATTGCAGGCATCAACAAGCGCTTTGGCAAAGGCGACAAAAGCGTGGAGGTGCTGCGCAAGGTGGACATCCACGTGGCACCGGGCGAGTTCCTGATCCTGGTAGGCCCCTCGGGCTGCGGCAAGTCCACGCTGCTCAACATCATTGCGGGGCTGGACGAGCCTACCGAGGGCGAGATCCGCATCGGCGGCAAGAACGTGGTGGGTATGCCCCCGCGCGACCGCGATATCGCCATGGTGTTCCAGAGCTATGCGCTGTATCCCACGTTGAGCGTGGCCGACAACATCGGCTTTGCGCTGGAGATGCGCAAGATGCCCAAGGCCGAGCGCCAAAAGCGCATCGACGAAGTCGCAGCCATGCTGCAGATCAGCCACCTGCTGGACCGCCGCCCCAGCCAGTTGTCGGGCGGCCAGCGCCAGCGCGTGGCCATGGGCCGGGCATTGGCGCGCCAGCCGCAGCTGTTCCTGTTCGATGAGCCGCTGTCCAACCTCGATGCCAAGCTGCGCGTGGAAATGCGCGCCGAGATCAAGCGCCTGCACCAGGCCAGCGGCATCACCAGCGTGTACGTCACGCACGACCAGGTCGAGGCCATGACGCTGGGCTCGCGCATCGCGGTGATGAAGGGCGGGGTGGTGCAGCAGCTGGGCACGCCCGACGAGATCTACAACCGCCCGGCCAACACCTACGTGGCCACCTTCATCGGCTCGCCCACTATGAACCTGCTGCGCGGCGCGGTCACCGGGGGGCAGTTTGGTATCCAGGGCGCGGCGTTGAACCTGGCGCCGCCACCCTCCAGCGCCAACGAGGTGCTGCTGGGCGTGCGACCCGAGCACCTGGTGATGCAGGAGACCGCCCCCTGGCGCGGTCGGGTCAGCGTGGTTGAGCCCACGGGCCCGGACACCTATGTGATGGTGGACACCGCTGCGGGCAGCGTCACGCTGCGCACCGACGCCCAGACCCGCGTGCAGCCCGGCGAGCATGTGGGCCTGGCGCTGGCGCCCGCGCATGCTCACTGGTTCGATGTGAAGTCGGAAGAGCGGCTGGTGGCCTGAGAGAAAAGGTGTGATCCTGCGGCGCTGGCGCCGCCACCCGACTTTGGTCTTTGTCGCGGCAAAGATTTGAAGTAAAAACAGGCTTCTGCGCGCGACTGGTATGCCTTTTAAGCTATAAATTATGTAGCATATGAGGGCCGCAGTCGCTGGCTCTCCCGCTGCCGGGCGGGTGGCGCATGCTGCCTGCCCGGCCCTTCTTCGGACCCTTTGGGATTCTTTTCGTCGATCTATGCACCCGCAGCGCCTTCTTGCCGACATTGGCGGCACCAACATCCGCCTGGCCTGGCAGGCATCGCCCACGGGCCCGCTCAACGACACGCGGGTCTTGCCCTGTGCGCAGTTCCCCACGGTGGACGCAGCACTGGCCGCCTACCTGCAAGAGGTGGGCGTGCCCACCCCGCGCGAGGCTGCTTTTGGCATTGCCAACCCGGTCACGGGCGACGCGATCCGCATGACCAACCACAGCTGGAGCTTTTCGCAGCGCGCCGTGCGCGAGGCGTTTGGTTTTGAGCGGCTGGTGGTCATCAACGACTTCACCGCGCTTGCACTGGCGCTGCCCCTGCTCACGCCCGACCAACTGCGCCCCGTGGGCGGCGGTGCGGCCGTGCCAGGCGCCGCGATTGCGCTGCTGGGCCCAGGCACGGGCCTGGGCGTGTCGGGCCTGGTGTTTCCGCCCGGCTCCAGCCTGGGCGTGCCGCTGTCGGGCGAGGGCGGCCACGTCACGCTGGCCGCGCAGACCCAGCGTGAATTCGATGTGCTGGCCATCCTGCAAGAGCGCTACGGCCATGTGTCGGCCGAACGCGCTGTGTGTGGCGCCGGGCTGGTGGATCTGTACCACGCGCTGCGCCGGCTGGCCCAGCGCGGCGGCAAGGAAGTCAGCTCGGCCGCGCAGGTGACCGAGCTGGCATTGCAGGCCAACGACCCGCTGGCGCTGGAGGCGCTGGAGCTGTTCTGCGGCTTTCTGGGCAGCGTGGCGGGCAACCTCGCGCTCACGCTGGGCGCGCGCGGTGGTGTCTTCATCGGCGGTGGCATGGTGCCGCGCCTGGGCACCTGGTTCGACCAGTCGCCGTTCCGCGCGCGGTTTGAATCCAAGGGGCGCTTCCAGTCTTACCTGGCGACCATTCCCTGCTGGGTGATCGACCCCGGCGCCACGCCCGCGCTGCACGGCGCCTCGCGCGCGCTGGACATTGCGGGCTCCGGCGCGTGAGCGGCAGCACCCCGGCCACTGCGCCGCTGCCCGCGCTGCGGCCCAGCGGCGTGCACCACGTGGCCATCATTGCCAGCGACTACGCCCGCTCGCGCCGCTTCTACACCGAGGTGCTGGGCCTGCAGGTGGTGCACGAGCACTACCGCGCCGAGCGGCAGTCGCACAAGCTGGACCTGCAGCTGCCTGACGGCACACAGGTGGAGCTGTTTTCTTTCCCCCACCCGCCCGCACGCCCGTCTTACCCCGAGGCCTGCGGCCTGCGCCACCTGGCCCTGCGCGTGGCCGACATGGAGGCCGGCGTGGCCGCCCTGGTGGCGCACGGCGTGGCTGTGGAGCCGGTGCGGGTGGACCCGTTCACGGGCGCGCTGTTCACGTTTTTTGCCGATCCGGATGGGTTGCCCATCGAGCTGGTTGAGGGGCGCGATAGAAAGACCGCTGGAACCGACTGAGCCTCCCGCGCGAATCACAACGCCTGTTTTTTCTCTCTCGTTGTTGACTTGGCTTCTACCGACACTAGCTGCTGGCGCTCGGAGAGGTGAAACGACACTGAGTAACCTCGTGCTGAGGTGCGTTTGAATTGAAGCCAGTAGTCGCAGCGATAGAGGCGGGCATTCACCTCTTCGCAGGTAGATTCCATGAATCTGCTGGTTTCCTTGATTTCTCGCATGCTGGAGCCAACGGGAATCTTGCGCCTGAAGCCAGAGGCAACTCTTTCTGCGTCCAGCTTGTCGAGGTCCACAGAAGCCGGGAAAGATGACCCTTCCGCTTCAATCGACAGGATGCGCACGAACTCCCAGTCTGCAGGCATGCATCCACACGCAGACTTCCAACCTTCAGGACTCAATGGCCCGAAGAAGGCGACCGCCCCGATCAAAGGAATGCTCAGGATGAAGGGTATTAGCTTTCGTTTCGTGAGCATGCCAGTGGCGCTGTTTGATTCTGGGGCAGGCGGAGCTTTCAAGGCTACCACCTGTCGATCACATCTCCTCGCTCCAGCAATACCCGTCGCGCGCAATCATCGCGCTGGCTGCACGCGGGCCCCAGCTGCCGGCGGGGTAGGGGCGGGGGCCTGTCGGGTCGTTCTTCCAGTATTGCAAGATGGGTTCCACCCAGCGCCAGGCTTCTTCCTGCTCGTCGCTGCGCACGAACAGGTTCAGGCGGCCGGCAATCACGTCGAGCAGCAGGCGTTCGTAGGCGCCCACGCGTTCGGTGCCAAAGCGCTGGTCAAAGTCCAGGTTCAGGTGCACCTGCGACAGCGCGGGCTCGGTCTGGTGCTGGGCGGCGCCCTGCGCCATCAGGTGCAGCTCCAGCCCGTCCTTGGGTTGCAGGTTGATCACCAGGCGGTTGGCGGCGCCCGCAGGCGTCTTGAAGATGGGGTGGGGCACGGGCCGGAAGTTGATGACGATGTGCGCATCGCGCCCCGCCAGCCGCTTGCCGGTGCGGATATAGAACGGCACACCCGCCCAGCGCCAGTTGCTGATTTCGGTGCGCAGCGCCACAAAGGTTTCGGTGGTGCTGCCGGGGGCTACGCCTTTTTCTTGCGCGTAGCCGGGCACGGGCTGGCCCTGGTGGTTGCCTGCCGCGTACTGCCCGCGGATCACATGCTGGCCGATGGTCTCCAGCGTCCAGGGCTTGAGCGATTGCAGCACCTTGAGCTTTTCGTCGCGGATGGCGTTGGCGCTGGAGTTGATGGGCGGCTCCATGCCAATGGCGCACAAGAGCTGCAGCGCATGGTTCTGCACCATGTCGCGCATCGCGCCGGTCTGGTCGTAGAACGCGCCGCGCGACTCCACGCCCAGCTCTTCGGCAATCGTGATCTGGATGTTGGCAATGGTCTCGCGGCGCCACAGGGGCTCGAACAGCGCGTTGCCAAAGCGCAGCGCAAACAGGTTCTGCACCGAGGGCTTGCCCAGGTAGTGGTCGATGCGGAAGACCTGCTCTTCCTTCAGCACGCGGCGCAGCGTGTCGTTGATGGCGCGGTTGGACTGCAGGTCGTGGCCCAAGGGCTTTTCCAGCACCACGCGGGTGGTGGGGCCGTTCAGGCCCACGGCGGCGATCTGCTCGCACACGTTGGTGAACAGGCTGGGCGCGGTGGCCACATACATCACCACAGAATCCGCACCGCGTGCCTTCAGCGTTTCGGCCAGGCGTTCGTAGTCCTGGGTTTTGGACAGGTCCATGCGCAGGTAATTCAGCAGGGCCGCAAACCGCGCAAACTCGTCCGGCGTCGGGCGCTTGGCCAGCTCCACGCTGTCGAACCGCGACTGGATCAGGCTGCGGTATTGTTCGTCGCTCAGGTCGTCGCGCGCCACGGCGATGATGCGTCCGCCCTCGGGCAGCGTGCCATGCCGGAATGCCTGAAACAATGCGGGCATGAGCTTGCGCCAGGCAAGGTCGCCGGTGCCGCCGAACAGGACGAGGTCAAAACTCATGGTGTCTCCGTGGTGGGTGTTTCGTTTTGCTGCGTGGAATTGTAATCACGTTACATAAATTTGTAGTCTTCTTTGCTATGTTCCTGCTGCTTGTAACCCAAAAGAATCTGTGAAGTTCATTGAATTTCTGTAATCAAGTTACCATTCCGGCGCATTTCCAACCCCAGACGACTGACCTTCATGCCCACCCGTTGCGACCAGACTGCTTCTTGGCCCCTGCTGGCGGCCCACTTCGACGCCCAGGGCCGCAGCCTGGACATGCGCCAGGCCTTTGCGCAGGACGCCCAGCGTTTTGCACATTTCAGCCAGCAGGCGCCCCACGTGTTTGCCGACCTCTCCAAGAACCTCTGGAGCCGCGAGACTGAAGCTCTGCTGCTGGACCTGGCCCGCGCCTGCGGGGTGGAGCAGCACCGCGATGCGATGTTGGCGGGCGAGGCCATCAACACCACCGAAAACCGCGCCGTGCTGCACACGCTGCTGCGCCGCCCTGCAGGCGTGGCCCTGCCCGGTGATGTGCCCGAAACCGCGCAGCGCCTGGCCGACGTGCACCACACGCTCGATGCGATGCTGCACTACGCCGAGCAGGTGCGCAGTGATGCCGCCATCACCGATGTGGTGAACATCGGCATCGGCGGGTCGGACCTGGGGCCACACATGGCCGTGCGTGCGCTCGAAGAGTTCCGCACACCCGGCAAGCGCTTTCACTTTGTCTCCAACGTGGACGGGCACGAGCTGCACCATGTACTCAAGGGCCTGCAGCCCGAGAGCACGCTGTTCCTGGTCGCGTCCAAGACCTTCACCACCGCCGAGACCATGACCAATGCGCGCTCGGCCCTCGCGTGGTTTGCTGCCCAGGGCGGTCGCAATGTGGCGCGCCACTTTGCGGCGCTCACCACCAACATCGAGGCTGCAGCGGCCCTCGGCATCACCACCACGTTCGGCTTCTGGGACTGGGTGGGCGGCCGCTATTCGCTGTGGTCGGCCATTGGGTTGCCGATTGCCATTGCGATCGGTGCGCAGGGCTTCCGCGACTTCCTCGCGGGCGCACACGCCATGGACGAGCATTTCCGCACCGCGCCACTCGCGCAGAACCTGCCTGTGCGCTTGGGCCTGCTCGATGTCTGGTACCGCAACTTCCATGGCTTCACCAGCCGCTGCATTGCGCCGTACCACGCGGCGCTGGGCCGCTACTCGGCCTATCTGCAGCAGCTGGAGATGGAGAGCAATGGCAAGCGCGTGGCGCAAGACGGCAGTGCACTGGCGTGCGTGACATCGCCCGTGCTGTGGGGTGAGCCCGGCACCAACGGCCAGCACGCGTTCTTCCAGATGCTGCATCAGGGCGCCGACGTGCTGCCGCTGGAGATCGTGGCCGTGCGCAAGGCCTCGCACCCGCTGCCGGGCCACCAGCAAAAACTGCTGGCCAACGCGCTGGCGCAAACGCAGGCGCTGATGGTGGGCAAGGCCAGCGACGACGGCCACCGGCACTTTCCGGGCAACCGCCCCAGCACGCTGATGCTGCTCGATTCGCTCACCCCCACGTCGCTGGGTGCGCTGATTGCACTGCAGGAGCACCGCGTGTTTGTGAGCGGCAGCCTGTGGGGCATCAACAGCTTTGACCAGTGGGGCGTGGAGCTGGGCAAGGTGCTGGCCAAGGATCTGGAAGCGCGGCTGGAGAGTGGCGATGTGTCGGGGCTCGATGGCTCCACTGCAGGCCTGCTGGGCCTGTTGCGCGACGCGACCTGACCGCCGGAACACCACATGTCTTGGGGCAGCGCTGGCGGCAGACCACGCGCCCCATCGGCAGAAACCGCACGGTTTCCGGCCGATAGCTAATGCATCAGGAGACACCTACCATGCCGATCCCGCCCCTTCCGGACTTCCGCTCCGTTGCCTTTTTGCGCCAGCATCTGCGGGACACCATGGCGTTCTATGACCCCGTGGCCACCGACCCGGGCGGCGGGCAGTACCACTTCTTTCTTGACGATGGCACGGTCTACAACACGCACACCCGCCACCTCGTCAGCGCCACACGTTTTGTGGTCACACACGCCATGCTCTACCGCACCACGGGCGAAGCACGTTACCAGGCGGGCATGCGGCATGCGCTCACGTTCCTGCGCGCCGCGTTTCGCGACCCTGCCACGGGCGGCTATGCGTGGCTGATCGACTGGCAGGATGGCCGCGCCACCGTGCAAGACGCCACACGCCACTGCTATGGCATGGCCTTTGTGATGCTGGCCTACGCCCGCGCTTTCGAGGCCGGTGTGCCCGAAGCCCGCGCGTGGCTGGCCGAAGCGTTTGACACCGCTGAACAGCATTTCTGGCAACCCGACGCTGGCCTGTATGCCGACGAGGCCAGCCCCGCCTGGCAGCTGACGGGCTACCGGGGCCAGAACGCCAACATGCACGCCTGCGAGGCCATGATCTCGGCCTTCCGCGCCACGGGCGAGCGCCGCTACATCGAGCGCGCCGAGCAGCTCGCGCAAGGCATCTGCCAGCGGCAAGCCGCACTGTCGGACCCAGCGCATGCCCCTGCTGCCGAAGGCTGGGTGTGGGAGCACTTCCATGCCGACTGGTCCGTGGACTGGGACTACAACCGCCACGATCGCAGCAACATCTTCCGCCCCTGGGGCTACCAAGTCGGCCACCAGACCGAGTGGGCCAAGCTGCTGCTGCAGCTCGACGCCTTGCTGCCCGCCGACTGGCACCTGCCCTGTGCGCAGCGCCTGTTCGATGCTGCGGTGGAGTGGGGCTGGGACGCCGAGCACGGTGGCCTGTACTACGGCATGGCGCCCGATGGCAGCATCTGCGACGACGGCAAATACCACTGGGTGCAGGCCGAAAGCCTGGCTGCCGCTGCCGTGCTGGCCCAGCGCACAGGCGATGAACGCTACTGGCAGTGGTACGACCGCATCTGGGCCTACTGCTGGGCGCATTTTGTGGACCACGAACACGGCGCGTGGTTTCGCATCCTGCACCGCGACAACCGCAACACCACCCGCGAGAAGAGCAACGCGGGGAAGGTGGACTATCACAACATGGGGGCGTGTTATGACGTATTGTTGTGGGCGCTGGATGCGCAGGGATTCTTGGGGGAGGGCCGTTTGCGGCCCCTGGTCACCCTTGAGAACCGGTGACTGTGCTGGCCCGCTTTCGCTGTCAGCACTGCTGCGCCACGCGCCGGAACAACCCTTGAAGATCCGTTACGGCGCCGCCAGGGCTGCCGTGGTTCCCGTGCCGACAGCGCCTGGCCAGTGAGCGCTCAAGCCGCGGAGTTGCGAGCTGCTCTGGAAGGCCAGAACTTGCCGACCCCCACGACCAGCGCTGCGCCCAAAGCTGCGGCGATGTAGTGCAGCGCCGGGTGTGCCACGGCATAGTCATGCAGCGCCGCATCGCTTGCGATGGTTTCCCCGCCCACCCATCCAATGAGTGCGGCACCCAGCAGCACGATGACGGGGAAGCGTTCCATCAACTTGATCATCAGCGTGCTGCCGAAGATCACCAGCGGGATGCTGATGGCCAGGCCCAGCACGAGCAGCAAGACACTGCCTTGCGCCGCAGCAGCCACGGCAATCACGTTGTCCAGGCTCATCACCAGGTCGGCGATCAGGATCGTGCGCACAGCGGCCATCAGGCTGCCATAGGTCTTCGATTCGCCTTCGTCTTCTTCATCGCTGCTGAGCAGCTGAAAGCCGATCCACAGCAGCAGGCATCCGCCCAAAATCTGCAGGAAGGACAGTTGCAGCAATTTGGCTGCAACAACAGTGAGCGCAATGCGCAGCACGACGGCCGCGCCCGAGCCCCAGAAAACTGCCTTGCGCTGCTGGTGCGGCGGAAGCGAGCGGGCCGCCAAGGCAATGACCACGGCGTTGTCGCCGGAAAGAATGATGTTGATCCAGACGATCTTCACCAGGCCGATCCAGAAATCGGCACTTTGAACAAACTCCATACTGAACTCCACTGTTATGAATGCAAGAAGCGCCCGGAACAGGGTTCCGAGCGCTTCTCTTTTTATGGGAGTGGCCAGTCTACTGAACGGCGTAGCGCTCGGCGTCCGTAATTGTGCTTACGGTGGGCGTTTTGCAGCCGGGGCCGGTCGCGTGGTTTGGCATCCTGTGCTGCGACAACCGCAACACCACCTGCGAGATGGGCAATGCGGGGGGCGTCACAACATAGGGGCGTGTTGTGACGTGTTGGGTGTGGTGGTGTGTGAGCAAGAATGATGGCTATCGGCCAATTTCGGACAAGGGAGTCACAAGTGTCAATCGAATGGAAACACTCTACGGATGGGATCGACTGGGAAGAACTTTCTGCCCTTTATCGAGCCGCCCCTTTGGGTGAGAAGAGCCCGCTTCATCTGCAGAAGGTCTTCTCGAACAGCATGTTCAAGTGTTTCGTCTACGAGGATGCAAAGCTGGTAGCGGTGGGGCGTGCGCTCGCAGATGGTGCAGATTGCTCGTATATCTGCGACATTGCGGTATCGCCCGGTCATCAGGGGACTGGCCTTGGCAAACAGGTTGTCCGCAACTTGATGGAAATGTCATGCGGACACAAGAAAATCATCTTGTATGCAGTCCCTGGCAAAGAGCCTTTCTACAGGAAGTTTGGCTTCTTGCGAATGAAGACTGCCATGGCTGTTTTTGAAAATCAGAAGCAGCAAGTTGAAAAGGGCTACCTCAGTGAAGCCTAGTTCTCCTGTCGTTAGAGTAAGCGTGGGCAGTAGGTGCCGACCTTCAGAGAGGTCAAACGTCTGCAATGTTTCTTGAGCTGCCCAGCGTCCTCAGTACGTGAAGAGATTCACTGGTAGTCCAGCAGTCTCCACCCGCACGCTGAATAGCGACCCCGCAGGAATGTCTGCCTGCTGCTCCTCCACCGGTCTCCCCGCCCGTGCCGATGTGATGAACAGCGTCCGCAAGTCCTCCCCTCCAAAACAGACCATGGTCGGGCACTGCACCGGCACGGCGATGCGCTGCAGCACCTTACCCGCTGGCGAGAGCTGCAACACACACGCCCCCTCGTACATCGCCACCCAGTAGTTCCCCTCCACATCCACCGCTGCGCCATCGGGCCGGCCACCGTAGGGCTGGCCTTCCACCTTGCGGTCGAACTGCACCCAGGGGCGGCGGTTGGTGATTTCGCCTGTGGCCGCATCGAACTCGAATTGATCGATGCGGTGCTCCGGCGTGTTGGACCAGTACAGCGTGTGGTTGTCGGGGCTGAAGGCCAGGCCGTTGGCGGTGAAGTTGTCGCCTGCCATGTGGCGCACGCTGTAGCCGGTGGCACTGGCCGGGTCGGCCTGCAGGCACCACAGCGCTGCATGGGGCGCGGTGCGGGGCGTGATGACCGAGCCCGCCCAGAACCGGCCTGCGGTGTCGCAACGCCCGTCATTCAGGCGCAGCACGGCGGTGTCGTGCCGCTCGGGCGGCAGCAGGGCCAGGCAGGTGAGGGCGGTGGGGTCTGCGCTGGCTTTCGCCGTATCCAGAAGATAGAAACCGTTTCGTAACCCGATTACCAATCGCCCATCCGCCGCTGGCGCGCAGCAGCCGGGTTCGCTGGGCATGTGCCATTGGCGATGCTGGCCGGTGCTGGGGTTCCACGCATGCACTGCAAAACCCTGAATATCGCACCAGTAGAGCTGCTGCTCCTCGGGGTGCCAGAAGGGGGATTCGCCCAGTTCGGACGGCGGCAAGGGCAAGGTTTGCAGGGACATGGGTTGAATCGAGGTGGTTATCGAGTTACATTCTAGGGCCTCAGATACTGAGCCCTGGCACCATGCACGGGGCCGAGCCACCCACCGATGGAGACTTCCATGCATCCAGTTGTAGCGCGCGTCACCGAGCGCATTGTCCAGCGCAGCGCAGACACGCGCGGCGCATACATTGCAGGCATCGACGCCATGATCGCTCGCAAGCCCGCACAAGACCGCATGGGCTGCGCCAATCTGGCCCATGCCTATGCGGCGTTGCCGGGCTCGGACAAGTTCAAGGTCACGGTCGAGAAAGCCCCCAACATCGGCATCGTCACGGCCTACAACGACATGCTCTCGGCCCATCAGCCGTACCAAAGCTACCCCGCCGTTTTGCGCGACGAAGCCGCCCAGCTTGGCGCCACGGTGCAAGTGGCGGGCGGTGTGCCTGCGATGTGCGACGGCGTGACGCAAGGCACGCCCGGCATGGAGCTCTCGCTGTTCTCCCGCGATGCCATTGCCATGGCCACGGCGGTAGCGCTGTCCCACGATGTGTTTGACGGTGCGCTGCTGCTGGGCGTGTGCGACAAGATCGTGCCGGGCCTGCTGATCGGCGCGCTGCACTACGGCCACTTGCCCTGCGTGTTTGTGCCCGCAGGCCCCATGGGCACGGGCCTGTCGAACAAAGACAAAGCCAAGGTGCGCGAGCAGTACGCACAAGGCCTGGTGGGCCGCGACGAGCTGCTCAAGGCCGAGTCCGCCGCGTACCACAGCCCTGGCACCTGTACCTTTTACGGAACGGCCAACAGCAACCAGATGCTGCTCGAAGCCATGGGCCTGCATGTGCCCGGCGCGGCGTTCGAGTCGCCCGGCACCGAGGCGCGCGAGGCCTTCACGCGCCAGGCGATGCGCACGGTGCTCGACATCGGCAAGCGCAGCAAGCGCTTCACGCCCATTGGCAAACTCGTGGACGAGCGCTGTATCGTCAACGCCATGGTGGCCCTGCTGGCCACGGGCGGCTCTACCAACCACCTGATCCATTGGGTGGCCATTGCGCGCAGCGCGGGCATCCTGATCGACTGGACGGACTTTGACGAACTCTCGTCCGCCGTGCCGCTGCTGGCCCGCGTGTACCCCAATGGCGATGCCGATGTGAACCAGTTCCAGGCCGCAGGCGGCCCGCCCTGGATCCTGCGCGAGCTGCTGGCGGGCGGCTTCATGCACCCCGATGTGATGAGCGTGAACGCGGGCGGCATTGCCGATGGCGGCAAGAGCGCACCGGCCGTGTCGGGCGACACCTCGGTGCTGCGGCCCGTGAGCGCGCCGTTCTCGCCCACGGGTGGCCTGCGCCTGCTGCAGGGCCGCCTGGGCCGCGCGGTGATCAAGGTGTCGGCCGTACCCGAAGACCGCCACATCGTCGAGGCACCCGCCCGTGTGTTCGATTCGCAAGAAGCCCTGCTCGCAGCCTTCAGCGCGGGCGATGTGAACCAGGACATGGTGGCCGTGGTGCGTTTTCAGGGCCCGCAGGCCAACGGCATGCCCGAGCTGCACAAGCTCACGCCCCCGCTGGCGGTGCTGCAGAACCAGGGCTTCAAGGTGGCGCTGGTGACCGATGGCCGCATGAGCGGTGCATCCGGCAAGGTGCCCGCCGCCATCCACGTCACGCCCGAGGCGCTGGCCGGTGGCCCGCTGGCCAAGGTGCGCGACGGTGACATCGTGCGCGTGGACGCGGTGGCGGGCACGCTCGATGTGCTGGTCGATGAAGCCACCTGGGCGGCACGCACACCAGCGCCGTACAGCGCCCCATCCCAAACCGGCTTTGGCCGCGAACTCTTCACCAACTTCCGTCGCCACGCTGGCGGTGCCGAGCAAGGCGCCTGCACGTGGCTGTAGCAGGATGCACCCTGAGAAGCCGAGAGTCTTTTATCCATGCCCGCCTTGCACGCCAAAAAGCCCCGGCTCGTCGTTGCAAATGCTCGCCATAGCCCGAGCTATGGCTGTGCTTTGTGCCTAGATCCGAGGCGTTTTCGCGCGCCTTTCGGGCTTGGCTAAAAAACTCTCAGCCTCTAAGTCGCTTCGCGCCTTCCCCCTCTCTCGCTGCGCGGGAGGGGGACGCACCCGGTGGCCTGGCAAAGCCAGTTCCACGGGTGCACTGGCATCGCGTCGCGCCCGTTTTGTAGGCCGCTTGCGGCATCCGACATCGAACACACCAAGGAGCACCAACCCATGAACCCTCTCGACATCGCCAGCCACGGCCCTGTGATCCCTGTCATCGTGATTGACCGCGTGGAAGACGCGTTGCCCCTGGCCGAGGCCCTGCTGGCCGGTGGCGTGAAGGTGCTGGAGGTGACGCTGCGCACCGCTGCCGGTCTGCCCGCCATCGAAACCATCGCCCGCCATCTGCCCGAAGCCGTCGTGGGCGTGGGCACGGTCCTCAATGCCGATGACGCCCGCCGTGCGAGCGAGGCCGGTGCGCGTTTTGCCGTGAGCCCAGGCTACACGTCGGAAGTGGGCAGCGCCTGCAAGGGCCTGAACCTGCCGCTGCTGCCCGGCGTGGCCACGTCGAGCGAGATCATGGCGGCGCTGGCCGATGGGTTCTCGTTCCTCAAGCTGTTCCCGGCCGAGGCTGTGGGCGGCATCCCGCTGCTCAAGTCCTGGGCCAGCCCGTTTGGGCAGGTGAGTTTTTGCCCCACCGGCGGCATCAGCAACGCCACGGCACCTAACTACCTGGCGCTGCCCAATGTGCGCTGCGTGGGCGGCTCGTGGCTTACGCCCACCGACGCGGTGCGTGCGGGCGACTGGGCACGCATCACCGAGCTGGCACGCGCCACGCAGGCGCTGCGCACAGCGGGTTGATACCGAAAAATGTAGTCAAAATGGCCGCTTCCGCCTAACGGATATGCCTTTATAGCTATAAAAATAGTAGTAAATGGCTGCGGATGCGCCGCAGGCCGCCCGAGCTGCCAAGAGCAGCCAGGCGGCGTCAGGCAGTTTCCTTCAGGCTCTGACGCAGAGCGCCCCTATCATGGTGCGGGGGCTGGGGCCCCACATCGCTGGTTTGCTTTTTCAACCAAGAGAGGGAGTTCACTATGGATTTTGTTTCGGCTGTCAAAAGCTGCTTCGCGCAGTACGCAGGTTTTTCGGGCCGTGCGCCGCGCTCGGAGTTCTGGTGGTTTGCCTTGTTCCAGCTGGGCGTGTTGGTGATTGCCACCCTGGTGAGCCAAGTGCTTTATGGCATTGCTGCGCTGGCGCTGCTGCTCCCAGCACTGGCCGTGGGTGCGCGCCGCTTGCATGACATCGGGCGCTCGGGCTGGTGGCAGCTGCTGTCGCTCACCGGCATCGGCTCGCTGGTCTTGATCTACTGGTGGGTGCAGCCCAGCGGCGACGATTGAACCCCGCTGCGCAGGCGCCCGCGCCCTCAGCGCAGAGCTGCCCAAAGAAACAAAGCCCGCAGGCCATGAGGTCTGCGGGCTTTTTTGTGGCGGGTCGGAGGCGCGGCGGGCCGCGCGGGCTTCAGACCTTGAGCGAGCGCTCGATGTCCGTGAGCTTGTAGCGCGCCAGGGCGAGGTTGCCCTTGGCCTTGTCGAGCACCAGGTACAGGAACAGGCCCAGGTTGTTGGGCACCAGGCGGATCAGGTGGTACTGGTCGCCCAGGGTGATGAGGATGTCCTCGATGCCGCGGCGCAGGCCCAGCATCTCCATGGTCTTGAGCTTGGCCCTGACCACTTCGGTGTTGCCGGCGGCCGCCAGGTCCAGGTCCAGGCCACCGCCTGCCTGCGCCAGGCACATGCCGCTGCGGTAGTCCACCAGCGCCACCGCTTGCGCGCCGTCGATGGTCATTGCGGCATCCATACATTGCTTCAGGTTGGAATTCATATCGTCGGTCTGCGAAAGGTTGTGGGTGTGTTGGAGGGCCAGTTCATCCATGGCGCTGAGCTTGCCCAGCTGCTCCATCAGGATGAACCACAGGGTCTGGGGGCTGCTGTCGGGCAGTTGGTAGACATGGGTGCGCGCCATCTGTGCAGGTGGCGCAGACTTGAAGATGGACTCCTCCATGAGCGCGTTGGGCATCAGGAAGGCCCAGACCACGGCGGGGTTCTGGGGGGCCAGCCACTCCAGCGTGGCACGCACCAGGTTCACCGAGCCCGGGCCCACCAGCAAGATCACGGCGGCGCTTGCGGGCGAGGGCAGCTGCAGCTCCTTGGCGCTGGCGGGGCGCAGCCAGTCGATCATGGGCGCCACGCTGGCGTCGGCCAGCGGCACCTGCAGCCAAGGCCCGGGGCCAGACGCATTGGCCACCCCCAGCTGCGCCAGGGCATGCAGGCCCAGCCGGGCGGTCAGGTCAAGAACGGTGACGGTGGGAGGGGTGAACGCCATGGTCGTGGAGGGGGGGGGCTCCGAGACGCGGCGCTGCAAGGAAGATCGCCAGCGAATCCACGCAGAGGGTGACGGAACGCTAAAAATTGTATCGAAATATAACTAATTGGGTGTTTCACGCTGAATGGCGTATTCAGTATGAGGGCTTATGAATTGTTGATATTTGTTAACTGCTGATATCGCATATAGGCGGGTGAATGCGGTTTGCTTCCGCCATGAAAAAAGCCCGCAGGCCGTGGGGCCTGCGGGCTTGGGGGTGCGGAGCCAGGGGCTCAGCAGCCGGGCAATTACATGCCCATGCCGCCCATGCCACCCATGCCGCCCATGTCGGGCATGCCGCCGCCAGCACCGGCTTCTTCCTTCGGAGCCTCTGCCACCATGGCTTCGGTCGTCAGCAGCAGCGATGCCACGGAAGCAGCGTTCTGCAGGGCCGTGCGGGTGACCTTCGTGGGGTCCAGGATGCCCAGTTCGAGCATGTCGCCGTACGTGTCGTTGGATGCGTTGAAGCCGTAGTTGCCCTTGCCAGCCAGCACAGCGTTCACCACGACGGAGGCTTCGCCACCGGCGTTGTTCACGATTTCGCGCAGGGGGGCTTCGATGGCCTTCAGCACCAGCTTGATACCGGCTTCCTGGTCGGCGTTGTCGCCCTTGACCGAGTCACCCACAGCTTGCTTGGCACGCAGCAGAGCCACGCCGCCGCCAGCCACAACGCCTTCTTCCACAGCTGCGCGGGTAGCGTGCAGTGCGTCTTCCACGCGGGCCTTCTTTTCCTTCATTTCGACTTCGGTGGCAGCGCCGACCTTGATCACGGCCACACCGCCAGCCAGCTTGGCCACGCGCTCTTGCAGCTTTTCGCGGTCGTAGTCGGACGTGGCTTCTTCGATCTGCACGCGCACTTGCTTGACGCGGGCTTCGATGTCAGCGGCAGCGCCAGCGCCGTCGATGATGATGGTGTTTTCCTTGCCCACTTCGATGCGCTTGGCTTGGCCCAGGTCGGCCAGGGTGACCTTTTCCAGGGTCAGGCCCACTTCTTCAGCGATGACCTTGCCGCCCGTCAGGATGGCGATGTCTTCCAGCATGGCCTTGCGGCGGTCGCCGAAGCCAGGAGCCTTCACAGCCACCACCTTCAGGATGCCGCGGATCGTGTTGACCACCAGCGTAGCCAGGGCTTCGCCGTCAACTTCTTCGGCAATGATCAGCAGGGGACGGCCAGCCTTGGCGACTTGTTCCAGCGTAGGCAGCAGGTCGCGGATGTTGCTGATCTTCTTGTCGAACAGCAGCACGAAGGGGTTGTCCAGAATGGCGGATTGCTTTTCTGGGTTGTTGATGAAGTAGGGCGACAGGTAGCCGCGGTCGAACTGCATGCCTTCCACGACGTCCAGTTCGCTGTCCAGCGACTTGCCGTCTTCCACGGTGATCACGCCTTCCTTGCCGACCTTGTCCATGGCGTCAGCGATCAGCTTGCCGATGGTTTCGTCGGAGTTGGCGGAGATCGAACCCACTTGGGCGATTTCCTTGGAGGTGGTGGTGGGCTTGGAAGCCTTCTTCAGCTCGATCACCAGGGCTGCAACAGCCTTGTCGATACCGCGCTTCAGGTCCATGGGGTTGATGCCAGCGGCCACGTACTTGAAGCCTTCGCGCACGATGGCTTGTGCCAGCACGGTGGCGGTGGTGGTGCCGTCACCAGCGTTGTCGCTGGTCTTGGAGGCCACTTCCTTCACGAGCTGGGCGCCCATGTTCTGCAGCTTGTCCTTGAGTTCGATTTCCTTGGCCACGGACACACCGTCCTTGGTCACGGTGGGGGCGCCGAACGAGCGCTCCAGCACCACATTGCGACCCTTGGGGCCCAGCGTGACCTTGACCGCGTTGGCCAGGATGTTCACGCCTTCAACCATGCGAGCGCGGGCTTCGCCGCCGAAAACTACGTCTTTTGCTGCCATGTTTGGCTCCTAAAATTTGATTCAAATTGGCTGCTTGCGCCTATCTGGTAAGCGCTAGCAGCTATGAAAAAGTGAGTAAACGAGGGAGGAGGGATTACTTCTCGACCACGGCGAACAGGTCGTCTTCCTTCATGACCAGCAGCTCGTCGCCCTTGACCTTGACGGTCTGGCCCGAGTACTTGCCGAACAGAACGCGGTCGCCGACCTTCACGTTCAGGGCAACCACTTCGCCCTTGTCGTTCTTCTTGCCAGGGCCCACGGCCAGCACTTCACCTTGATCAGGCTTTTCAGCAGCGTTGTCGGGGATCACGATGCCGGAGGCGGTCGTGGTTTCGCTTTCAATACGCTTGACGATCACGCGATCGTGCAGAGGGCGAAGGTTCATTGCAATGCTCCTGTTTTCAGTAAAAAAGCTGACGTACTCAGCGCCTGGATGCCCAGGCGCTACCAAACTTCCGGCAGGCGGGGTGGTGTTAGCACTCGTCTGCAGTGAGTGCTAATGATACGGGCATTTGTGGCCGTTTCAAGACACCCCCTACAGACGCCTGGGGGTTTGGAGGGGCAAAAAGGGGGGCGAAGGTGTGCAGAACGCCGCCGCCCGGGTGGGGTAGGGGTGGAGGCCCCCGGGTGACAGGCGCTGGGCAGGTTGTCGGGGCGGCCGTTACAGGCCCTGCAATACCTGGGCGTGCCAGGATTGCAGGGTGGCCTGCCGCTCGCGGCGGGCGGTGTCGTCCGCGTCCTGGGCCTCCTGCTGGCGCTGCAACTGCTTGAGCAGGGGGAGCAGGTCGGTGTGCCGGGACTGCTCGCCGGGCGCGGTGGTGGTGCTGGCGGTGACTTGGTTGTTTTCGACCCGGGTGGTGTGTTGCGAGCGCGACATGGCCCGTGTGAGCGTGGCGCGGATAGCCTCGCCGTTGTCGTAGGCCAGGTCCACCTCCGTGCTGCTGCGGTCTTCCACCTTGTTGTAGAGGTAGTTCTGCGATGCCGAGGTGGTGTCGAGCCGGGGCGCGGCCGACACCAGCAGGGACTGGTGGTAGGACGCCATGAGCTGCGCCGTCTGGGTCTGGCTGACGGCCCGGTTGCGGCTGGAGCTGCCCGTGATGTGGGTGGACTGGTTCAGCGTGTAGTGGAACGTGTCGAGTTCCTGCGTGCGGCGCGGGTTGGTGGCCCGGGTGGTGGCGGTGATGCTGGCATCGAAGTCTGCCAGGCCCGTCAGCAGGCCCTGGTCGTCTTCGCCGAAGGTGCCTGTTTGGGTGTGCAGCGGGGTGCCAAGCTTCAGGCCGACGCCCGCCTGGGGGGCGTCGTAGCGGCTGTGCATGGCCGCAAAGGTGGACTTGAACAGGTCCACCAGCGCCGGTTGGGCCTGGCCGCGTTCTGCCGCCTTGTCGATGCGGCCCAGGTAGTGCTCCACCGCGCTGGCTCGTTGCGCATCCGTGCCCCACTGCGCGGGTTGGCGCAGGTCGGTGGCCATCTTCACCACCCCCTCGCGGCTGCGCAGCTGCACTGCGCGCCGGTCTCCATCGACCTGAAGCTGTGCTCCCAGCGTCAGCACCCGGTTGCCGTCCCTGTCCTTGCCGTAACTCTCCAGCTGCAGTTCCAGCCGGGCAAAAGCCTTGGTGTCGAACCGGAGCAGTTCTTCCACGTCCAGCTTGGGGTCGTCGCCCGACAGGCCTTGCACGGCCTTGTCGAACCCGCCCGCGAGGGCCCGAAGCGCCTCGCGCTCCTGCACGCTGAGTTCTCCGTCCACCACGATTTCAACCGACATGCCAGAACCCGTGGCGCTGGGCTCGCGCTGGTCGTGGATGGACAGTCGCACCCGGGCGCCGGAACGGGTCTCGATGGAGAGTTCCACGCTGCCGCTCGGGCGGCTCTTGAAGGACCAGAGCGCATCCATCGCCTTGCTCTGGATCCGGTCGGGCGAATAGGCGGGAGCCATGTCCACCACGGTTTGCCGGTAGCCTGCCCCCGTGCTGGCCACTTGCTCCAGCAGCGCCGAGCCCAGGCCCGCCAGACGGCCCTGTTGTGTGGTGCCGCTGGCGTTGCGGCCCATGACCTCGGCCAGTGTGTTGTCAGGGGCCTGTTCCCAGACCTGCATGCGCCCGCCCCGGTTTTGCATTTCCAGCAGCGCTTCGTAGGTGGCAGTGGCTGTCTCCAGGCTGCCTGGCCTCTGCGTGATGTGCAGGAACTGGCTGCTGCCATTCACCGATGGGGTGGCGGCGGCGCTGTGGCTGGGCGTGGTGGGGTTGACTGTGATGGGTGTCGGCGGTGCGGCGACCAGGGGCGTAGCTGCCAATGGGGCGGGGGCCACTGTGGGGCTCCACGCGGTCGCCGGGGTGGGGGAGAGGCTGGACAGGCCGACAACACTCATTGCTGGATTTTTCTCGTTGGTTTTATCCAGGTTTTATCGGCAGCCAGCCGCAGAACTGAAAGGCAAGCACACCGCCAGCCCCGTCTGTCAACCCGGCTTCGGTGGGGTGGGTGCGAGCGCCTGCAAAAACTAGAGTGCGTGCTGGCCTGCCGGGCCGCTGTCCCTGTCCCGTGCGCGGAGAACCCTTGATGTCCCGATCTGCTTCTTTTCCCTCCCCTACCCCTAGCCCAACCCTTTGCCCACAGCGCCCCAGCGGCGCACCGTGTGGGCCGCTCGGGCTGCCCCAGGCGCTGCAGCGCATGCGCCGCTGGGCGGCCGGAGTGTTTGTGGGGGTGTTGGGCAGCGCGCTGGTGGCCTGCGGGGGCGGCGATGGCGCGGCGGCCCCTCCGCCCCCGCCGCCTGCGGCAGTGCAGCACCCCGTGGGTGGCCAGGTGAGCGGGCTCGCCGGGGTGCTGGTGCTGGCCAATGGCACGCGGGGGGAATGGACCATCACCACCAGCGGCAGCTATGCCACCCAGGTGGCGCAGGGCGAGTCGTACAACATCGTGGTGCGCACCCAGCCCATGGGGCAGACCTGCCTGGTGGAGAACGGCGCGGGCGTGGTGGCGGGGCCGGTCACCAATGTGCTGGTCCGCTGCACCACCAACACCTATGCCGTGGGCGGGACGGTGGCGGGCCTCGCGGGGGCGCTGACCTTGCGGCTCAATGGCACGGCCGACCTGTTGGTGACCATCGATGGGGCATTCCGTTTTGCCCAGGCCGTGCCCCATGGCAGCACCTATTCGGTGGCTGTGCAGGTGCAGCCGGTGGACCAGTTTTGCGAGGCCAATGGCGCCACTGGCGTGGCATTGTCAGAGGTGACGCAGGTGCGGGTGACCTGTCGCACGATCGATGTGCCCCCCCCGCCACAGCCCCCTCCACCCATTGCTGCTGCTCCGCTGGGCCTGGCCATTGCCTATGGGACGAAGACGCTCAACTTTTCGTGGCAGGCCGCAGTTCATGCCACCAGCTACACCGTGTACGAAGACCCTGACGGGCCGGGGCCGCTGGCAGCTGCGCAGATCGGCACCACGGCCACCACCACGCTCGCGCACGCGGTGCCGGTGCTGCTGCACCTGCGGCTGAATGCCAACTACACGGTGCGGGCCTGCAACGTCAGCGGATGCAGCGCCCCCTCGGCCTCGGTGGCGGCAGACATGGTGCAGGCCGTTGGCTACTTCAAAGCCTCCAGCACGGCAGCGGAGGCGCGGTTTGGAAACCGGGTGGCCTTGTCGAGTAACGGCACGACCCTGGCCGTCGGGGCGTATGGCGAAGCTGGCAACACGGGCGCGGTGTATGTCTTCACCCGCACGGGCAGCACCTGGTCGCAGCAGGCGCGCATCACCGCGCCCAATGGCGAGGCCAACGATTACTTCGGCAACGCCGTGGCCCTGTCGGCCGACGGCAACACCCTGGCGATTGGCGCCGATGGCGAAAGCGGCGACCAGACGGGAACCTTTGCGGCCATGCCCCCCAGCAACAACCTGGCCAGCAGCTCTGGCGCCGTGTATGTCTATTCCCGCGCGGGCACCGCGTGGTCGCAGCAGGCGTTCATCAAGGCCAGTAACACCTTTGCCTTCGATCTGTTCGGCGCGTTTGTTGCGCTCTCGGCCGATGGCAACACCCTGGCCGTTGGCGCCTACTACGAAAGTGGGGACCTGACGGGTGCCCACGGCGATGCGGCGTTTGCGTCGTCCGGCGCGGCCTATGTGTTCAACCGCACGGGCACCAGCTGGGCGCAGCAGGGCTATATCAAGGCCGCCAATGCAGGGGCGGGGGACTTCTTCGGGATCTACCTCAGCCTGTCTGGCAGTGGCGACACGCTGGCAGTGGGGGCGTTCTTTGAGCGCAGCGCCTCGGCCGCCACCCCGGCCGACGACTCCCTGCAGGACGCGGGTGCCGCCTATGTGTTCCAGCGCAGCGCCGGGGTCTGGGCCCAGCAGGCCTACCTCAAGGCCCCCAGCCCTCTGGCGCTGGACCGCTTTGGCGTGGCGGTCATGCTGTCGGGGGACGGCAATACGCTGGCCGTGGGCATGGACGGAGACAGCAGCGACCACACGGGCGTTTTTGTGGTGCCACCGGCCAGCAACAGCCTTGCACTCAACTCGGGGGCCGTGTTTGTCTACACCCGTGCAGGCGGGACCTGGCAGCCGCAGGCTTACCTGAAGGCGTCCAACACCCGCACCCCGCACCGCTTTGGCAACAACCTCAGCATGTCGAGCGACGGCAACACGCTGGTTGTGCCCTCCTACCGCGACAACAGCGCGGCCACGGGCTTCAACGGCAACCAGGCCGACACCACGGCCGCAGATGCGGGCGCCGTGCTGGTGTTTCGCCGCACGGCGGGCACCTGGGTGCAACAGGCCTACCTGAAGGCGCCGAACACCGGGACTGGCGACCGTTTCGGCGGCCGGGTGGCGCTGTCGGGCGATGGCACCACGCTGGCCGTCGGGGCCTCGACGGAAGACGGTGGATCGAACGGCATTGGCGGCAACCAGGCTGACGAAAGCCGCACCAACGCGGGTGCCGTGTACCTGTACTAGAGACGGCGGTGGGGGGCGCACAGCCCTTGCGTGCCGCCAAGAAAGCGTCGCCTTTAAACAGGCTCTGAGGGTTTGCGCCCGCCCTGCCCGTGGTTCTGAAAGAAACCACGGGCTTTTTTTATGCCTGTCCACACCACGCGGCATTGTTTCAAATACTGGAACAGTCAGTTCGCGACCCAGTGGTTTTTCCCTGAACACCATCGGCGTACAGTTCAACCCATCGATGAGCCGAACCCGCAAGGCGACTCACCGAACCCGGTTCAGGAATGGTTTTTTGGCCCGGCTTTTTTGAGACGCTTTTTAACTTCAAGGATTTTCATCATGAACAACACCGCACGTTTCCTCTCCATTGCCGCTGTCGCTGCTTTCGCCTCTTTCGGCGCCCACGCTGACGAAGCCGATGCTTCGCAATTCGCCACCAAGTTCGAAACGAACCGCACCCGCGCTGAAGTGGCTGCCGAAGCCGCCACTGTGGCCCAGACCCGCAGCATTGAGCCTGCTGGTTCCCGCGTCGTGACCTACAAGAGCACCGCTGATCGCGCTGCTGTGCGTGCCCAGGCTGCTGAAGCTGTGCGCACTGGCCAGATCTCTTACGGCGAGCGTGGTTGATTGATCAGCGCTTGATTCGCTGAATCCACCGCTCTTCCTGTTTCGTATTGCCTAGTACATCCCTCTTTTTTGAATTTCATCGGAGTTTCACCATGAACAAGACCGCTCGCATCATCTCCATCGCTGCTGTGGCTGCTTTCTCTGCTTTCGGCGCCCACGCTGACGAAGCCGATGGCTCGCAGTTCGCTCTGAAGTTCGACACCAACCGCACCCGTGCTGAAGTGGCTGCTGAAGCCGCCACGGTGGCCCAGACCCGCAGCATTGAGCCCGCAGGTTCGCGTGTGGTGACCTACAAGTCCACGGCCGACCGCGCTGCTGTGCGTGCCCAGGCTGCTGAAGCCCTGCGCACGGGCCAGATCCCTTCGGGCGAATTCAGCGCCATGTAATCGGTTGACGCAGTTGCGGGCCTTCCCATGGTGGTGGCACGCCGCGTTGGCGGGGTGTTGCTGCCATGGGGAGTGTTTTTCCCCGGGGCTGCAAATCAAACAGATCGGGCTCCCATCGGGAGCCCTTTTTGTTGGCGCGGGCTCAGAGCCCTGGGGCTAACCGGCCCTGTGGGCCAGCATCAAATCCAGGTTCTGCACGGCCGCGCCCGATGCGCCCTTGCCCAGGTTGTCGAACACAGCAGTGAGCAGCACCTGCCCATGCCGCGCGTTGTGGAACACGCCCAGCCGCAGCTGGTTGGTGCCATTGAGGGCCTGCGGGTCCAGGTGTTCGGCGGCTTCGGCCTGTGCCAGGGGCATGACTTCGACATGGGCGGCGCCCGTGTAGTGCTGCTGCAAACAGGCGTGCAGCCGCTCGCCGCTGGCACCCGAAGGCAGCTGGTGCATGAACAGGGGAATGCTCAGCACGATGCCCTGGCGGAACGCGCCATAGGCGGGCACAAAAAAAGGGCGCTGGGCCAGGCCCGCGTGCAGTGCGATTTCAGGCGTGTGCTTGTGCTTCAGCTGCAGTCCATACAGCTGAAAGGCCGGGGCATGCGCGCCACTGGGGCCTTCATGCGCTTCCACCCGGGCCCGCCCGCCGCCCGAGTAACCCGATACCGCGTGCACCGACACCGCATGCTCGCGGCCCAGCAGGCCCGCTTGCACCAGGGGGCACAGCAGGGCCACTGCGCCGGTGGGATAGCAGCCGGGGTTGCTTACCCGCCGGGCGCTTGCAATGCGCGCAGGCTGCGCGGCATCCATTTCAGGAAAACCATAGACCCACTGCGGGTCGGTGCGGTGCGCCGAACTGGCGTCGATCACCTGCACGGCCGGGTTGGTGATGGCGGCCACGGACTCGCGCGCGGCGGCATCGGGCAGGCACAGGATGGCGATGTCGCAGCTGTTGATGGCCTCGGCCCGGCGGGCCGCATTTTTGCGTTCGGCATCGGGCAGGATCAGCAGGCGCAGGTCGGTGCGGCCGCGCAGGCGCTCGTGGATCTGCAGGCCGGTGGTGCCCTGGTCGCCGTCGATAAAAACAAGGGGAGATGCAGTCATGGGGTGGGGCTCCTGGTGGTCAAGGCAGCATCCCTGGCCGGGGGGCGGATGCCGAAGTGGATGGGTGCCGGTAAAGAAGGGATGTGAGGGATGTGCAATCTTCGGCGCCGGTCTAAACTTTGAAAAGTTGAATTTCACAAACATCAGCATCAGGTTTACTGAACGTCATGCGCGAACTCAACCTTGACCGGCTGCGTACCCTGGTCACCATTGCCGACCTCTGCTCCTTCGCCGAAGCCGCACGGGTGCTGCACCTGGCACCACCCACGGTGAGCCTGCACATCGCCGACCTGGAGGCACAGATTGGCGCGCCCCTGCTGGTGCGCAAACGTGGCGAGGTGCGGCCCTCGGGCGTGGGCGAGGCGCTCGTCGAACGCGCGCGGCGCTTGCTGTCCGATGCGGACGACACTCTGGACCTGATTCAGCGCCAGGTGCAGGGGCTGGCCGGGCGGGTGCGCCTGGGTGCATCCACTGGCGCCATTGCGCACCTGCTGCCCCAGGCGCTGGAGGTGCTGGGCCAGCACCACCCGGGCGTGGATGTGCAGGTGGCGGTGCTGACCTCGCCAGAGACCATGGCCCGGCTGGCGAGCGGAGCGCTGGACATTGGCCTGGTGGCCTTGCCGCAGCCCGCCGTGCGCGGGATGGCGGTGCTGCCCTGGCGCCGCGATCCGGTCATGGCCTTTGTGCCATCGGCCTGGGCCGCGCCCCGGCGCGCCACACCCCGTTGGCTGGCGGGCCAGCCGCTGATCCTGAACGACGAGGGCACCAGCCTGTCGCGCCTGTGCAAGGAATGGTTTACCCAAGCGGGCGAGCACCCCCGGGCGCGCATCCAGCTCAACTACAACGACGCCATCAAAAGCTTGGTGGCGGCTGGGTATGGCGCCACGCTGCTACCCCATGAAGCCCCCTCTGCCCCCGGCGGCCACCCAAACTGCCCCACTTATGGCCACCCAAACTGCTCCACCTGGCCGGGGTGAGTTGACCCATTGATTTCGGTGAGTCAGGCGCCTCAGCTCTGACGTGCAGGACGTAACTTCCACCCCCTTGATCACAAGGGGGGATTCACGAGGTGAACGTCTTGAAGCCACATCTACAAACCACGATCTGGACGCTCCTGCGCGCGGGTAACACCCAGCGCGAGATTGAGCGCCGCACCGGCATCTCCCGCCACACCATCCGCGCCTGGGCTAAGCGCTTTGAGGCCCAGGGCGATCCGCCGCCCCCGTCGCCTGACGATTCAAACTGCCCCGGGGTGGCCACCGACCTGGTTGTGCCCCTGGCCAGCCAAACTGCTCCACCCCGGCCACCGGCTTTACTGCTGGCGCCTGCGCCGGCGGCCACCTCGCTGTGTGAGCCCCACCGCGCCTTCATCGAAGCTCAGTTGCGCTTGGGCCGCAATGCCACGGCCATCTACCAGGACCTGGTCGATGCCCACGGCTTTGCTGCACGCTACAACTCCGTCAAACGCTTCGTGGCGCGCATCCGGGTGCGTGAGCCTGAGCAGTTCGACCGCCTGAGCTTCCTGCCCGGCGAGGAGATGCAGGTGGACTTCGGCGAAGGCGCGCCCACCCGCGTGCCCGGCACCGACCGCTGGCGCAAGCCACGCCTGTTCGTGGCCACGCTTCGGTATTCGCGCCGCAGTTTCCGCCGCGTGGTCTGGAATTCTGGCCAACAGGTCTGGGCCGAACTGCACGAACAAGCCTGGCGCTACTTTGGCGGCTCGTGCCGATACGTGGTCCTGGACAACCTCAAGGAAGGCGTGCTCAAGCCCGACCTGTACGAGCCCGAGCTCAACCCCGTGTACGCCGCCACCCTGGCACACTACGAGGTCGTGGCCGACCCGGCGCGGGTACGTGACCCCAACCGCAAGGGCAGTGTCGAGAATGCCATTGGTCACACTCAGGCCACGGCACTCAAGGGCAAGCGCTTCGAGACCATTGAAGAACAGAACACCTACCTGGAGCACTGGGAGACCAAGTGGGCGGCCTCTCGCATCCACGGCTCAGAGCGCCGCCAGGTACAGGCCATGTTCGAAGAAGAGCGGCCCCACCTGCAGCCCTTGCCCACGCTGCCCATGGCGTACTTCCGTGACGAGCAGCGCACCGTGTGCGACGACGGCTGCGTGCGCGTGGCCCATTGCAGCTACGCCGCGCGGCCGGCGCACATTGGCACCAAGGTGCTGGTGCGCATCTTCGAGCGCCGCCTGGAGATTCGCGACCTACAGACCCAGGCCCTGCTGCGCACGCACACCTTGGCCGAGCGGCCAGGCACCGTGGTGCTGCCCATGGACGAGCGCGTCTTCAACCCCTCCCGCGAGACCCTCCACATCCTCAAGCAGGCCGATGCCATCGGCGTGGACGCCGCCCGGCTGTGCCAGATGCTGTTTGCCATCGAAGGCCGTGTGGGCCAGCGCAAGCTGTGGGGCATCGTGCACCTGGCCGACCGCTATCCACGCCAGATGGTCAACACCGCCTGTGCCCAGGCCATCGACGACGGTGTGCACAGCTACCGCCACGTCAAGGCCATCACCGAACGCCTGGTGGCGCAGGCTCTGGCCCAACTCGATGCCGCCCCGACAGCGACGCAGGCCGCACCCGCGAGCACCACGCAAACGCACGACCTCATCCGCAACCCACAGGAGTACGGCGAACTCTTCGCCATGGCCACAGCGGCCACGACACCCGCCATCACACCTCAAGGAGATTTCTTCGCATGACCGCCATGACCCCCCACGACATCGAGGCCACCCTGCGCAAGCTGCGCCTGTCAGGCATGGCTGAGACCCTGCAGACGCGCCTGATGCAGGCCCAGGCCGCTCAGGAGCCCTTTCTGGATACGCTCTCAGCCTTGCTGCAAGACGAACTCGACCGACGCCACAGCAGGCTGATGGCACGTCGCTTCAAGCTCTCCGGCCTGGATGAGAAGCCCTCCCTGGCCGACTTCGACTGGCGCTTCAACCCAAAGCTGCCGCGCGCAGCCTGCTTCGAGTTGCACACCTTGAAGTTCCTCAGCGAAGGCGCCAACGCCCTGATCGTAGGCAAGCCCGGCACCGGCAAGAGCCACATCGCCAAGGCCGTGGCCTACCAAGCCACCTTGCTCGGTCATGACGTGTCCTACATCGAAGCTGACAGCGAGTTCGCTCGCTATGCGCTGGCCGACGCCGACGAGCGCGCCAGTCTGCTCAAGGGCTGGGTGGCGGCCGACTTGCTGGTGCTCGATGACCTGTTCCTGGCAAGGCGCATCAGCGAGCATGCCGCCGAGTTGCTGCAGGCCCTGGTCCACCAGCGTTACAAGCTGCGCCGCTCCATCGTCATCACCTCCAACCGCGTCGTGCAGGACTGGGGTCGCTACCTGGGCGACGCGACCATGGCCACCACCATCCTCGATCGCCTCATGCACCGCTGCGCCATGCTGGAGTTCGAGGGCAAGAGCTACAGGCTCAAAGAGGCTGCTGCACGCCTGATCATCACCTCAGACCCCGCATAATCACCCCGTCCTGCCTGGAGCAGTTTGACTGGCCAACAGTGGAGCAGTTTGGGGTGGCCATCGGGGCCTCTGCTGTGCCGCTGGACCCGCGCATCCGCATGCTGCCCCTGCAGCGCCCGCTCTGGCGCCCGCTGGGCATTGCCCACCGCGAAGGCGGCGTGGAGCCTGCCACCCAGCATGTGCTGGATGTGCTGTGGCAGCAAAAGCAGGCCTGATGCGACCGGGGCGTGGGTTGCCAGCGCCGATCCCTCAGGCGCTGTCATCACCAATCAGCAGGCGGGTGTCCGACACGTAGTGGTGGGGCGGCACTTCCAGGTTGACGGGCGCTGGCTTGTTCTTGAACACGCGACCCGCCAGGTCGAAGGTGGAGCCATGGCAAGGGCAGAAGAAACCCCCTTGCCAGTCGGGCACCACGCTGGGGTGGGCCGTGCCCGCGGGGATGGCGCTGGGCGAGCAACCCAGGTGGGTGCAGATGCCCACGGCCACTAGAAGTTCGGGGCGGATGGAGCGTGCCGGGTTGCGGGCGTAGGCGGGCTGCTGGTCTTTCTGCGATGTGGGGTCGGCCAGGGCCGGGTCCAGCTGGGGCAGGGCGGCCAGCATGTCGGGCGTGCGCCGCAGGATCCACACCGGTTTGCCGCGCCACTCCACTGTGGCCAGCCCGCCCGGCGGCAGGTCGCTGATGTCCACCTCCACGCTGGCACCCAGGGCCCGCGCCCGCTCACTGGGCGCGAGGCTAGACACCAGGGGGATCGCCACCCCGGCGGCGGCCAGGCCGCCAGCGGCTGCGGCCAGCAGCACCATCTGGCGGCGTTCGGTGGGGGCCGGGTTGTCGATAGCGGGGACAAGTGCGGCAGGGGAGGGCAGGAGTGTGGAGGGCATGGCGACTTTCCAGTGTTCGAGAGGGAGGTGGAGCAGGCGGGGGCGCGACCAGAGGGGATACAAAATCGTCCGGCGGCTGTTCCGGTCTGGCTTTCTCTTGGCAATTGGCGTGCCACCGAGGCGCCGGGCGGAAAACCGTTGTGAATCAACGGGGTGCCGAAATTTTTCGCGTGCCCAGGGATACGAGCTACTGCCAAAACACTGCCAACCGACTGCCAGGTGCAGACGCCATGGCATAGATCAAAGCCAGGGAGCCCGAACTCGGGCACCGTAGGGCCTTCGGCGCTCTGCCTTGTGCTCCGTCTGCACCACATCCATCCATGGCCAGCCCCCACCTCCCGCCGCCCGAACTGGTGTCGTTCCTCGACGGTCTGCCCGACCCCCACATCCTGCTGGACGGTGCCTACCGCATCCTGGCGGCCAATGCGGCCTACCGGCAGCAGTTTGGCGGCGGTGCCCCTGTGGTGGGCCGCCGCTGCCATGAGGTGTCGCACCATGCCAGCCTGCCCTGCGACCAGGCGGGCGAGTCCTGCCCCCTGGCGCAGGCGCGCCAGTCGGGCCAGCGCGAACATGTGCTGCACCTGCACCACACGCCGCAGGGCGAGGAATATGTGCAGATCGCGCTCGCGCCCATCCGGGGGGCTGACGGGCAGGCCGCCTTCTTCGTCGAGAAGATGGTGCCGCTGCCCCTGGCGGCCCCCACCCTGCCCGGCGTGCCGGGCCTGGTCGGGCGCTCGCCAGCGTTCCAGCGCATGCTGGCGCTGGTGGCGCGTGCGGCACCCGCGCGGGCAGCCGTGCTGCTGCTGGGTGAATCTGGCACCGGCAAGGAGCTGGTGGCCCGGGCGCTGCACCAGGGCAGCCCCCGGGCCACACGCGCCCTGGTGCCGGTGGATTGCGCCAGCCTGTCCGAAAGCCTGTTCGAGGCCGAGCTGTTCGGGCACGAGAAGGGCGCCTTCACCGGCGCGGCCCAGGCCCGGGCCGGGCTGGTGGAGGTGGCGGACGGTGGCACGCTGTTTCTGGACGAGGTGGGCGACATCCCCCTGCCCCAGCAGGTCAAGCTGCTGCGCCTGCTGGAGACCGGCACCTACCGCCGTGTGGGCAGCACCGAGCTGCGGCATGCCGACCTGCGTGTGGTGTCGGCCACCCACCGCCACCTGCCGCGTCTGGTGGCCGAGGGGCGCTTCCGCGAAGACCTGTACTACCGCCTGGGCACCTTCCCCGTCCTCCTGCCGCCCCTGCGCGAGCGGCAGGAGGACATCGCGCTGCTGGCGCAGGCGCTGCTCGACCGCCTGGCACCTGCCCACCGCGCGCTGCGCCTGTCCGAAGCCGCTGTGGCCGTGCTGCAGGCGCAGCCCTACCCGGGCAACGTGCGCGAGCTGCGCAACCTGCTGGAACGCGCCGCCCTGCTGTGCGACCACACGCTGATCGATGCCGAACATGTGCACCAGGCGCTGGCCTGTGGCCTGCCAGCCTTGGCGGATGGTGCGGGTGCAACACATGCCTCCGCCCCGCCGGACGACGCCACCCTGCGCCAGGCGCTCGCCAGCCACCGGGGCAGCCGTGCGGCGCTGGCGCGGCAACTGGGCATCAGCGAACGTTCGCTGTACCGGCGGCTCAGGGCGCTGGTGCCGCCGGTGAGAGGGGAGGTTGGATAAAAATTGGCCTTCTGCGCGCGACCATATTGGCTTTTAAGCTATTAAATATATAGCATTCAGGCTTTGGCCCGCTGGATGGCTTCGCCACCATGCCGCTTTCAGCGCTCAGACCACCGCGTCGGGCGACAGCGCGCTCAACACCATGCGCACGATCAGTTCCTCGGCCTTCTCGTAGTCGCGCTCGGTCAGTGCGGGTTTGCCCAGCAGCAGGGCGAACTGCGCTTCCTGCTCCGCATACGCCTGCGTGACCGACCAGATGATGAACATCAGGTGTGTGAAATTGACCTTGGCAATGCGGCCCTCGCGCGCCCAGCGTTCGAAGGTGCGCACCTCGGTCTTGAGCAGCGGCGCCACCCGCTCGGTGATGGCCGTGCCATAGCGTGGTGCACCCGCAATCACCTCTTTGGTGAACACCTTGGCGCCCTGGGGCCGGGTGCGCGAGTAGTGCAGCTTGGCGCGGATGTAGCGCCGCAGCGCCTGCTGCGGGTCGTCGCTGTGCGACAGGTCTTCCATGCCCGCCAGCCACTGGGTGAGCACGTCGTCCAGCACCCGCTGGTACAGCGCCTCCTTGCTCGGGAAGTAGTACAGCAGGTTGTGGCGGCTGATGCCCGCAGCGGCGGCAATGTTCTCCAGTGAGGCGCCCTCGAAGCCGAATTGGGCGAAGTGGTTCTCGGCCTCGGTGAGGATGCCCTGCTCCTTGGCCAGGCGCGAGGCCTTGGGTGCGCGGGGCGCCACCTCGTCACCAGGGGCGGTGCGTCGCACCTGGGGGGATCGGGGCTTGCGGAGGGCGGAGGGGGCTTGGGGCGGGCGGGCGGCGGCAGTCATTGCACCATTGTGGAACAAGCCGGGGCCTGAAAACTGGCAAATCGCTGGCGCGGGGCTGGCACGCGGTTTGCTCTAGGGATTTTACCAATTGGTAAATTTTTACGCGTTGGTAAATTGACCCACAACGCAGGGCACCGCTGCACCAAAGCAGCGGGCACCTGCCACCCCACAGCGAGGACCACGATGAAACCTCCGAAGTTTGCGGGTACCAGCATTCACGCTGGTGCCGCATTGGTTGGCGCCACTGGCTGGCGTTCCAACGCCGCGCGGCGTGCGCTTGCACGCCCCATGGGCGCCCAGACCCCCACCCTGACCCCCTCGGAGGAAACCTGATGGACACACCCGCAAGCCGTGCCTGCGGCATTCATGCCGCACGCCTGAACCTGGCCGACTACGCCGTCAACTTTGGCGACGCACACCCACCGCTCACCCGGGCGCAGGCGCTGATCGAGGCCGAGCGCTGCTACTACTGCCACGACGCCCCCTGCGCCACGGCCTGCCCCACGGGCATCGACATCCCCTCGTTCATCCACCGCATTGCGCAGGACAACAACCGGGGCGCCGCCCGCGCCATCCTGGAGGCCAACCCGCTGGGCGGTATGTGCGCCCGCGTGTGCCCCACCGAGGTGCTGTGCGAACAGGCCTGCGTGCGCAACACCAACGAAGACAAGCCGGTGGAGATCGGCTCGCTGCAGCGCTACGCCACCGACGCATTTTTTGAAAAGCCCGGTGCACCGCTGTTCCAGCGCGCAGCCGCCACCGGCAAGCGCGTGGCCGTGGTGGGCGCCGGGCCTGCGGGCCTGGCCTGCGCACATGGCCTGGCCGTGCGTGGGCATGACGTGGTGCTGTTCGAGGCACGCCCCAAGCTCGGCGGCCTCAATGAATATGGCCTGGCCAGCTACAAGACCTCCAACAACTTTGCGCAGAAGGAAGTGGAGTGGCTGCTGTCCATCGGCGGCATTGAAGTGCGCACCGGCCAGCAGCTGGGCCGCGATATCACGCTCGACAGCCTGCTGGACGCCTACGACGCCGTGTTCCTGGGGCTGGGCCTGCAGGGCGTGAACGCGCTGGGCGTGGCCGAGCCCACGGCCTCCGGCTTGCGCAATGCGGTGGATTTCATCGCCGAGCTGCGCCAGAGCACTGATCTCTCGACGCTGCCCGTGGGTCGCCGAGTGGTGGTGATTGGCGGCGGCATGACGGCGGTGGATGCCGCCGTGCAGTCGCGCAAGCTGGGCGCCGACGAAGTGACCATCGTCTACCGCCGGGGCGCTGAGGCCATGTCGGCATCGGCTGTGGAGCAGCAGTGGGCGCAGACAAATGGCGTGACCATTCGCCACTGGGCCGCACCGAAAGAGGTGCTGAGCGAAGGCGGCGCGGTGAAGGGCGTGCGCTTCGCCGCCACGGCGCTCAGCGGCGGCAAGCTGGTGGAAACCGGCGAGACCTTCACGCTCGATGCGGACATGGTGCTCAAGGCCATCGGCCAGACCTTTGTGGCCGAGCCCGTGGGCAAGAGCATTGCACTGGAGGGCGGGCGCATCGCCACCGATGCCGAAGGCCAGACCAGCCTGGCGCGTGTGTGGGCGGGTGGCGACTGCCGCGTGGGCGGCCGCGACCTCACGGTGGAGGCGGTGGAGCACGGCAAGGTCGCCGCTGTTTCCATCCACGCCGCATTGATGGCTTGAACCCCTTCACCCCAGTTTTCACGGGAGTACCCCATGGCAGACATTCGCAGCAATTTTCTGGGAATCCAAAGTCCCAACCCCTTCTGGCTGGCCTCCGCACCACCCACCGACAAAGAGATCAACGTCACCCGCGCCTTCGAGGCGGGCTGGGGCGGTGTGGTGTGGAAGACGCTGGGCGAAGACCCGGCGGTCGTCAACGTCAACGGCCCGCGCTACTCCACGCTCATGTCGCAAGACCGCCGCGTGATCGGCCTGAACAACATCGAGCTGATCACTGACCGGCCGCTGCACACCAACCTCGAAGAGATCAAACGCGTCAAACGCAACTGGCCGGACCGGGCCATGATCGTCTCGCTCATGGTGCCCTGCGTGGAAGAGAGCTGGAAGAACATCCTGCCGCTGGTGGAGGACACCGGTGCTGATGGCATCGAACTCAACTTCGGCTGCCCGCACGGCATGAGCGAGCGCGGTATGGGCGCGGCCGTCGGCCAGGTGCCTGAATACATCCAGATGGTCACGGCCTGGTGCAAGCACTACAGCAAGCTGCCCGTGATCGTGAAGCTCACGCCCAACATCACCGACGTGCGCCAGCCTGCGCGCGCCGCCAAGGCGGGCGGGGCGGATGCGGTGTCGCTCATCAACACCATCAACTCCATCATGGGGGTGGACCTGGACCGCATGGTCATGAGCCCGAGCACCGACGGCTGGGGCTCGCACGGCGGCTACTGCGGCCCGGCCGTCAAGCCTATCGCGCTCAACATGGTGGCGGAGATTGCGCGCGACGCACAGACCGCCGGTCTGCCCATCAGCGGCATTGGCGGCATCACCACCTGGCGCGATGCGGCCGAGTACATCGCGCTGGGCTGCGGCACGGTGCAGGTGTGCACGGCGGCCATGGTGTACGGCTTCAAGATCGTGCAGGACATGTGCGACGGCCTGTCCAACTTCATGGACGAGCACGGCTACGCCACGCTCGACGACTTCAAAGGCCAGGCCGTGCCCACGGTCAAGGACTGGAAGAACCTCAACCTCAATCACATTGAAAAAGCCGTCATCAACCAGGACGCCTGCATCCAGTGCGGCCGCTGCCATGTGGTGTGCGAAGACACCTCGCACCAGGCCATCACCTTCACCAAGGAAGGCGGCGTGCGCAAGTTCGAAATCAACGAGGCCGAGTGCGTGGGCTGCAACCTCTGCGTGTCGATCTGCCCCGTGCCCGAGTGCATCACCATGCGCGCGCTGGAGCCCGGCGAGGTCGATGTGCGCACGGGTAAGAAGGTGACGGGCGAATACGCCAACTGGACCACGCACCCCAACAACCCGCAGCGCGTGTCTGCAGCCGCTTGATATGTGCCCCTGCGAGCTTGTGCCACCGACCCCGCAAAGCGTTGTGACAGCACCCGTTGTGGTGCCGATTTGCAACGCATGCTGCACTGCATCTGGTGCAGTTCTTGCGTGATCTCTAGCATCGCTCGCTTCCCTTTGCCCGCCATCTGCCAGCGTGAGGGCGCTAGACCAGACAGCGGGTTGTGTGCAACCCTAACGACGTCTTTGACAGGAGTACAGGCATGACCAACAGTACCGGCAGCGCGGCCCATGTGGCGGGGCTGATGCCCGGCGATGCATCCAACACGCTCGCCAATGAAGATCTGCTCCCCACCACCGCCGCGCAGCGACACTGGACGTGGAAGGACTTTGCCGCACTCTGGGTGGGCATGGTTGTGTGTGTGCCCACCTACACCATGGCCAGCTCCATGCTGGACCAGGGCTTCACCTGGCAGATGGCGGTGTGGCTGGTGTTCCTGGCCAACTGCATCGTGCTCATTCCCATGGTGCTGATCGGTCGCGTGGGGCCCAAATATGGTGTGCCGTTCCCGGTGCTGGCGCGCGCTTCGTTCGGTGTGAAAGGCGCCAATCTGCCGGCCGTGTTGCGCGGCCTGGTGGCGTGTGGCTGGTTCTCCATCAACTGCTACTTTGGCGCGCTGGCGCTGCATGGCTTCCTGAATATCCTGGGCATGGGGCTCGCGGGCCCGGCCGAGGGGCAGACCATCAGCACCTCGCAGTTCATGTGTTTCCTGGCGTTCTGGGCAGTGCACATCTACTTCATCTGGAAGGGGCCTGAATCCATCCGCAAGCTCGAAGTGATTGCCGCGCCTCTGATGATCATTGCGTCCATCGTGCTGGTGGTGGTGCTGATGATGAAGGTGCCCTCGGGTCAACTCTTCAACCTGCCTGCCAAGGTGGTCGAAGGTGGCCCCAAGACCTGGGCGGCATTGACCGGCCTGGTCGGCTTCTGGGCCACGCTGGCGCTCAACATTCCGGACTTCACACGGTTCGCCAAGACGCAGAAGGACCAGGTCATGGGCCAGGCGATTGGCCTGCCGATTCCCATGGCGCTGTTCTCCATGGTGGGTGTGATTGGCTTCTCGGCATCGGCCATCCTGTACGGCAAGGCGCAACTGTTCCCCGATGGCCTGCTCACGCAAATGGGCAGCGTGGCCGCAGGCCTGGGTCTGCTGGTGATCTTGCTGGCCAACCTCACGACCAACGTGGCCGCCAATCTGGTGTCTCCGTCGTATGACTTCAGCCAGTGCGCGCCGTCCAAGATCAGCTTCCGCATGGGTGGCCTGATCGCTGCGCTGATTGGCCTGGTGTTCATGCCCTGGAAGCTGCTGGCAACGTCGGGCGGCTATTTGTTCACCTGGCTGGGCGGCTATGGCACGTTGCTGGGCGCCATTGCGGGCATCCTGCTGGTGGACTACTACCTGGTGCGCAAGAGCGAGCTGAAGGTGGACGACCTGTACCGCCGTGGCGGTGAATACGAGTACAGCAACGGCTGGAACCTGCAGGCGCTGATTGCCTTTGCGCTGGGCGTGCTGCCCTGCCTGCCCGGTTACCTGGCCGTGTCCGGTGTGATCGATAAAGCGGCTGTTTCCGGCCTGTTGCTGTCCTTGTTCGACTTTGGCTGGTTCTTCAGCCTGGCAGTGGCCGGCACCTACTACTACCTGACTGCCAAGAAGAAGTAACCCCTTGGCCCTGCCTGGGCCTGGTGCCAGCGCAGGGCCTTTTTTGATCTGAACCTTATCCCTGAAGGAGACCCCCATGAGCCAAGCTACTACCCAAGCTCTGGTGATCCGCGGTGGCACCGTGGTCAACGCCGACCGTGAACAGCGCGCCGATGTGTTGTGCGTCGATGGCCGCATCGTGGCCGTGGGGGAGGACGCTGCGGCCCAGGCCCCTGCGGGTGCGCAGATGCTGGATGCCAGCGGCCAGTACGTGCTGCCCGGCGGCATCGACCCGCACACGCACATGCAATTGCCGTTCATGGGCACCGTCACCATGGACGACTTCTTCACCGGCACGGCGGCCGCGCTGGCGGGCGGCACCACGAGCATCATCGACTTCGTGATCCCCGACCCGCAAGAGCCGCTGATGGACGCCTACCGCAAGTGGCGCGGCTGGGCGGAGAAGTCAGCGGCTGACTATTCCTTCCACGTCGCTGTCACCTGGTGGAGCGAGCAGGTGCGCGCCGACATGGGCACGCTGGTGCAGCAAGAAGGCGTGAACAGCTTCAAGCACTTCATGGCCTACAAGAACGCCATCATGTGCGACGACGAAACCCTGGTGAACAGCTTCAAGCGCGCGCTGGAGCTGGGCGCCATGCCCACGGTGCATGCCGAAAACGGCGAGCTGGTCTACCTGCTGCAGCAAGAGGTCGCCAAGATGGGCATCACCGGCCCCGAGGGTCACCCGCTGTCGCGCCCGCCCATGGTCGAGGCCGAGGCCGCCAACCGCGCCATCGCCATTGCCGACGTGCTGGGCGTGCCCATCTACGTGGTGCATGTGAGCTGCATGGAATCGGCCGACGCCATTGCCCGTGCCCGCGCACGCGGCCAGCGCGTGTACGGCGAGGTGCTGGCGGGCCACCTGCTGGTGGACGACAGCGTGTACCGCGACCCCGACTTTGCCAAGGCCGCCGCCTACGTGATGAGCCCACCCTTCCGCCCCAAGGGCCACCAGGAGGCGTTGTGGCGCGGCCTGCAGTCGGGCCAGCTGCACACCACCGCGACGGACCACTGCACCTTCTGCGCCGCGCAAAAGGCCATGGGCAAGGAGAACTTCGCCAAGATTCCCAACGGCACGGGCGGCGTGGAAGAGCGCATGGCCGCGCTGTGGGATGGCGGCGTGAACACCGGGCGCCTCACGCCCAGCGAGTTCGTTGCCATCACCTCGGCCAACGCGGCCAAGCTGTTCAACATCTACCCGAAGAAGGGCTACATCGGCGAAGGTGCCGACGCCGACCTGGTGCTGTGGGACCCTGAGGGGACCAAGACCTTCTCGGCCAAGACCCAGTTCAGCAAGGGCGACTTCAACATCTTTGAAGGCCGCACCGTGCGCGGCATCCCCAGCCACACCGTGAGCCAGGGCCGCGTGGTGTTTGCCAACGGCGACCTGCGCGCCGAGCAGGGCAAGGGCCGCTACATCAAGCGCCCGGCGTTTGGCGCCAACTTTCAGGCCGTGCAAAAGCGCGCGCAGGACCTGGCCCCTACGGCGGTGGCGCGCAACTAACGACGAGTTCCGTTTCAACGGCGCACAACTCCCCCCAGCCCGTTCAGCCTGAGCCTGTCGAAGGCCGTCACCGCCCTGGCCTCGACAGGCTCAGCCCGAACGGGTGGTGAATGCATTGGCATCCCAGACATCCCCGGAGAACCCCATGGACACCCAAGTCAAACCCAACATCGACAACCTGCGCATCAACGGCGAGCGCCTGTGGGATTCGCTCATGGAGCTGGCGCAGATCGGCGCCACGCCCAAGGGCGGCGTGTGCCGCTTGACCCTCACTGACCTGGACAAGCAGGGCCGCGACCTCGTCACCCGCTGGGCACGCGAGGCGGGCATGACGGTGACCATCGACAAGATCGGCAACGGCTTCATGCGCCGCCCCGGCCGCAACAACAGCCTGCCGCCCATCATGACCGGCAGCCACATCGACACCCAGCCCACGGGCGGCAAGTTCGACGGCAACTACGGTGTGCTCGCGGGCATCGAGGTGGTCCGCACGCTGAATGACCATGGCATCGAAACCGAAGCACCCATCGAGGTGGCTTTCTGGACCAACGAAGAAGGATCGCGCTTTGTGCCCGTGATGATGGGATCGGGCGTGTTCGCCAAAGCCTTCACGTTGGAGCACGCCTATGCCGCCACCGACACCGAAGGCAAGACGGTGAAGGGCGAGCTGGAGCGCATCGGCTACATCGGCGACCAGGAGCCCGGCGACCACCCCATTGGCGCGTACTTCGAGACCCACATCGAGCAAGGCCCGGTGCTGGAAGACAACGACAAAACCATCGGTGTGGTCAGCGGCGTGCTGGGCATCCGCTGGTTTGACTGCACGGTGACCGGCATGGAAGCCCACGCCGGCCCCACGCCCATGGCCCTGCGCAAGGACGCGATGCTGGCCGCCACGCGCATCATGCAGGACGTGGTGGCGGCAGCCCACCGTCACCCGCCCCACGGGCGTGGCACCGTGGGCATGGTGCAGGTCTTCCCCAACAGCCGCAACGTGATTCCGGGCCGGGTCAAGTTCAGCATCGACCTGCGCAACAGCACCGATGCACTGGTGGACGCCATGGCTGCCGAGGTCAAGGCCTTTGCCGATCAGGTGGCCCAAGAACACGGTGTGCAGGTGCACATCGAGATGGTGTCCAGCTACCCCGCACAGCTGTTCCAGCCCGAGTGCGTGGAGGCCGTGGGCCGCGCCGCCGCCAAGCTGGGCTACAGCCACATGCCCGCCGTCTCGGGTGCGGGGCACGATGCTGTCTACATGGCCAAGCTCGCGCCCAGCGGCATGATCTTCATCCCCTGCAAGGACGGCATCAGCCACAACGAGATCGAGGATGCGAAACCCGAGCACATCGAGGCGGGGTGCAATGTGTTGCTGCATGCCATGCTGGAGCGGGCCGGGACCTGATCTGGCGCGGCCAGACGGGGCTCCGCGCCCCAGGTTTTAGGCCACCACGCCCACAGGATATGGGCCACGTTGTATCTTCTGGTTACTTTCAATTTCGTATTCCGAGAAGAGGACAGGTCCATGAAGCTCAAAACCCGCATCCTGTGGCTGTGTGCCGCCACGCTCCTGGGCCTGGTCGTGCTGTCGGCCATGGCGCTGACCACGCTCTACCAGTCGATGATGAAAGAGCGCACGGCGCAGCTGTCCAACCTGGTGGTGCTGGCCCATGCGGCCGCCCAGAAGTCGCACGAAAAAGAGAAGAGCGGTGCGCTCTCGCGCGAAGACGCCATCAAGGAAGCCACCCAGACCATCGGCAGTTTTGTGGACAAGGACAAATACTTCTTTGTCCGGGGCTTCACGAACGATGTGAACTACGTGCACCCCAACCCCAAGCGCATCGGCATCGTCGATGAAAAAGGCGGCAAGGAGGCGGGCGTGCGCTACCGCGCCGCGCTGCAGGGCGTAACCGTGGGCACCGTGACGGCGCCCGGCACGCGCCCCGGTGCCAAGGAGCCGGTGGACAAGCTCTACGCCATCATCAAGTTCGAGCCCTGGGACTGGATCATCGGCTTTGGCGACTATGTGGACGACATCGAAAACGCCTTCTGGCGCAACACGGCCATCCTGCTGTCCATCGGCGCGGTGCTGATGCTCATCGTGGCGCTGATGGCCTGGCAGATGCTGCGCACGCTGGTGCACCAGCTTGGCGGCGAGCCGCAGTACGCGGCCGAGGTGGTCACCCAGATCGCCGAAGGCAACCTCGCCGTGGACGTGCAGACGCTGCCCGGCGACACCACCAGCATCCTGCATGCCATCCGCGCCATGCGCGACAACCTCTCGCACCTGGTGAAGCAGGTGCGCGACAGCACCGACTCCATCAACACCGCGTCCTCCGAAATTGCCGCAGGCAATGGCGACCTGTCAGCCCGCACCGAGTCGCAGGCCAGCGCGCTGCAGGAGACAGCGGCCTCGATGGAGCAGCTCACCTCCACCGTGCAGCAGAACGCGGCCAACGCCAAACGGGCCGATGAGCTGGCCCGCTCGGCATCCGACATGGCCGTGCGCGGCGGCGACGTGGTGCAGCAGGTGGTCGGCACCATGGGCTCCATCGACCAGTCCTCGCGCAAGATCGTGGACATCATCAGCGTGATCGACGGTATTGCGTTCCAGACCAACATCCTTGCGCTCAACGCTGCGGTGGAAGCGGCCCGCGCCGGTGAGCAGGGCCGGGGTTTTGCCGTGGTGGCCAGCGAGGTGCGCAGCCTGGCCCAGCGCAGCGCGGCCGCAGCCAAGGAGATCAAGGGCCTGATCGATGACTCCGTGGCCAAGGTGGGTGTGGGCACCCAGTTGGTGGAGCAGGCCGGCGCCACCATGGGCGAGGTGGTGGCGGGCGTGAAAAGCGTGACCACCATGGTCGCCGAGATCAGCGCCGCCAGCGGCGAACAAAGCGCGGGCATTGCCCAGGTCAACCAGGCCATCTCGCAGATGGACCAGAGCACGCAACAGAACGCGGCGCTGGTGGAGGAAGCCCTGGCAGCTGCCCAGTCGCTGAGCCAGCAAGCCGTGGCGTTGTCGCAGACCGTGGGGCAATTCCGCGTGGCCTGACCCCGGAGGCGGGCAGGGCAGGCGACGGGCGCAGCCCCTGCCAAAGTGGACTGGACAAGCCATGGGAGTGTGCGAAGATGCAATTGATAATTGCTTCTGGCGCAAACCTCCCTTGCGTTTTTCTCCCACCTTCTGACCGCCCATGTCCGCCCGTTTGTCGCTGACCCTCTTGTGTGCGCAGGCCCTGGGCCTGGCGCCGGGCTGCGGGTTGGCATGACCGTGTCGGCACCCACCCCGGCAGCCCGCCTGCCGGCGGACCGCCTGCCCCCCGCCAGCGAGCTGGCCGCGCGCGCAGCGCGCTACGCGGCGCTGGAATGGCTGGCGCCCCCCGTCTGGGTGTTCGACATCGACGGCCGGTGTGTCCACTGGGCCAACAGCCCCGCATTGGCGGTATGGAACGCCGCCACACTGGCCGAACTGTGTGGGCGTGACATGGGGCACGACATGTCCGAGTCGGTGGCACGGCGGCTGGCGCAGTACCAGAGCGACTTTGTGCTGCGGGCCGACGCCAGCTTCAACGAGCAGTGGACCATCTACCCCGGTGGCGTGCCGGTGTCGCTCAATGTGCGCTTCAGTGGCCACCGGCTGCCCGATGGTCGCACGAGCATGCTGTGCGAGGCCGAGCCCGTGGGCGCGGTGCCGCCCGAGTCGCTGCGCTCGGTGGAGGCCCTGCTGCACACGGCGGTGATGATCACCCTGTATGACCAGGGCGGCGCGGCGCTGTACCGCAACCCGGCCGCGCGGGCTGCCGTGCTCAGCCCGGGCGAGCGGCTGCAGGAGCGCATCGGCAACCCGGCGGCCTTTGCCGCGCTGTCGCGCAGCCTGGACCAGCACGGCGTGGGCACGCTCACGCTGGCGGTGCGCACGCCGCAGGGCGACCGCTGGCACGAGCTGTCGGCACGGCGCTGCAACGACGCCATCACCGGCCAGGAGGCCGTGCTGGTGAGCGAGGCCGACATCAGCGCCATCAAGCACACCGAGGAGCGCGCCAACTTCCAGTCGCTGCACGACGTGCTCACCGGCCTGCCCAACCGGGCCCACTTCACCCAGCGGTTTGCGCGCGCCATCGACGAAGCCCGCGCGCAGTCGCTGGAGGCCGCGCTGCTGCTCATCGACCTGGACCATTTCAAGGATGTGAACGACACCCTGGGCCACGCGGCGGGCGACGAGCTGCTGGTGGCCTTGTCGCAGCGCCTGCACCACACGCGCCATGGCACCGAGGTGCTGGCCCGCTGGGGAGGCGACGAGTTCCTGGTGCTGCTGACCTCGCCGCGCATCCGCGAGGACCTGGATGCGCTGCACGAACGCATCTCTGTGGCGCTGGCTGCGCCGCTGCTGGTGGCCGGCACGCAGCTGCGCGTGACCTCCAGCATCGGCGTGGCGCTGTATCCGCAGGATGGCGAGAGCATCGAGATCCTGCTGCGCAACGCCGACCTGGCGATGTACGCGGCCAAACAGCGCGGGCGCAATACGCTGGCCTATTTCGACGGGCACATGGCCGAGACGGTGCGCAGCCGCACCGAGTTGGAGAAAGAGCTGCGCCACGCGCTGGAGCGGGAGGAGTTCGAGGTGTACTTCCAGCCCCGGGTCGATGTGGCCACCAACCGCATCCGCGCGGTGGAGGCGCTGGTGCGCTGGAACCACCCGCGCCTGGGCCTGGTGTCGCCCGCACATTTCATCCCGGCCTGCGAAAGCATGGGCCTCATCGGTGCACTGGGGCTGTGGGTGCTGGCCCAGGCCGCGCGCCAGCAGGTGGCGTGGGCCGCGCAGGGCTGGGACCTGGTGGTGTCCGTCAACCTGTCGCCGCGCCAGTTTGCCGCGCCCGACCTGCTGCACGACATCACCGGTGTGCTGCGCGAAGCCGGGGTGAACCCTGCGCGCATGGAGCTGGAGATCACCGAATCCATGCTGCTGGGCGAAGATGAGCATGTGTTGAGCGTGCTGCGCGAGCTCTCGGTGCTGGGCCTGACGATTGCGCTGGACGACTTTGGCACGGGCTATTCCAACCTGGTCTATCTGCAGCGTTTTCCCATCCACACGCTCAAGATCGACAAGACCTTCATCCAGGACACGGACGCCAACCGCTCGCTGGCCGATCTGATTGTGTCGCTCTCCACACTCATGAAACTCACCGCCGTGGCCGAAGGCGTGGAGACGCAGGAGCAGCTGGACTGGGTGGCAGGGCGTGGCATTGCGCAGTACCAGGGCTACCTGTATGCGCGGCCCATGCCGGTGCAGGCCCTCACAGACTGGCTGCGCAAGCACCCGCTGCCGCGTTGATCGGCGGGTTCGCGGGGCGGACTGTCAGCCCCGCAGCGGCGCCCCGGTGATCGTCAGGAAGTGGTCCAGCATGTGGAAGTGGTCTTCAAAGAACTCTTCTTCCATCCCGGCGAGCTGATCGATGCGGGTCCACTGCACCAGCATCGCATCGTCATCGGCCTGCACCACCGGGAACGGCGCATCGCCCAGGTCGAAGTAATGCGCATGTGTGATGGTGCGCCCGCGCTGGCTGCGGTCAGGGTGGTCGAACACGGCCACCGACTGCAGCGCGGCGCGCATGTGGGCCTCGGGCAGGTGGCAGTGGGTTTCTTCCACCAGCTCGCGCAGGCAGGACTGCCACACGGTTTCGCGCTGTTCGATGAAGCCGCCGGGCACGGCCAGCTGGCCCTTGCCGGGCGCGTGCGCACGGCGGATCAGCAGCACCTGGTCCTGGCAGCGCAGCACGGCGTCCACCGTCACGAACACGGGTGGGTAGGGCGCGGCAGACCAAGCCTGGCGGTAGCCGCGCAGCATGCGCCATTCCTCCTGCAGCGCCGCGTAGTGCGGGGTGTGCGCAAAGGCCTGCAGCTGGGCGAGCGTGCTGGCCGGAATCTGCGCGGCCAGCGGCGCCAGGGCTTGGTCCACGGTGGTGGCCGTGGCGCCAAAGTAGGCGTCGCGGATGGTGGTGGCGTCCATGCTGCCCTGGCGCGGCAGGTCAATCAGCGCCCAGCTGGGGAAGGCGCGCAGGTAGCTGCTGGTCGCGTCCTTGAAATGGCCCACCAGCGCAATGTGGGCACCGTGTTGCGTGTGCTGTGCCACGCCCTGGCGCACGGCCTGCACCCACACGGCTTCGTTGTAGTAGTCGCGCACGGGCAGCACGCGCACGCGGCTGCGGTCGGCCAGGGGCAGCGCATCGCGCAGCATGGCCTCGCGCTCTTGCCAGGTGAAGGGGTTCTTGGGCGAGCGGGCCTGCCAAGCCGAGCCCACCACCACGATGACCTGGGGCGCCATGCGCAGGGCCTCGTGCAGCAGGGCGAGGTGGCCGCTGTGCACGGGTTCAAAGCGGCCGATGAGGAGGGCGGTGTCGTACATGGGTCTCCGAAATTTTGAGGTTTTTTGGCCCCTTGCGCTCGTCCATCATGCCCAAGTAGCTATTGTTTTTATAGTAATTCTACCGAAGGGGAACAGCTCACACATACCGCGCAGCAATGGGCATTTGGCGCCCGCTGCCAAATGCCCGGGGCCGTACGCGCAGGATGGGCGGGGCCTGGCGGCGTTTGTACTCGTTGCGCGCCACCATCATGCGCACGCGGTGCACCAGGGCGCGGCCTGCGTCGTCGGTCTGCAGTTGCGCCACGAACCCCTGTGCGGCGGCCAGTTCGGGGGGCGACAGGCGCTCGCCTTCGATGAGCAGCTTGAGCACTTCGTCCAGCACGGGGTAGGGCGGCAGGCTGTCCACGTCGCGCTGGTCCGGGGCCAGTTCGGCCGACGGCTCCTTGTCGATGATGGCCTGCGGGATCAGCTCGCGCCCCGCTTGTTCGTTGACATGGCGCGAGAGCGCAAACACCTCGGTCTTGTACAGGTCGCCAATCAGCCCCAGCCCGCCGTTGGTGTCGCCATACAGCGTGCAGTAGCCCACCGAGATTTCGCTCTTGTTGCCCGTGGTCAGCAGCAGGTGGCCGAAGGCGTTGGAGTATTCCATCAGCACCGTGCCTCGGATGCGGGCCTGCAGGTTTTCGAGCGGCAGGCCCTGCAGCGGCTGGCCGAAGCTGCCCTCGAACTGCTGCGCGTAGCCCGCCACCAGGTCGGCAATCGGGTGGGTGTGCAGCTGCACGCCCAGGTTCTGGCACAGCGCCACCGAGTCATCGACCGAGCCGCTGCTGGAGTAGCGCGAGGGCATGGTCACGCCCGCCACGTTCTCGGGTCCGAGTGCCTGCGCAGCCAGTGCCAGCGTGAGTGCGCTGTCGATGCCACCCGAGCTGCCCACCACCACCTGGCTGAAACCGCAGCGCCGCGCGTAGTCCTTGAGGCCCAGCAGGATCTGCTGGCGGTAGAACTCCATGGTGGGCAGGCCTTCGGCGGGCACACGCTCTGGCGCCTGGCCGTCGGCCGTGAGGAAGTGGCCGTTGTCAAACCTCAGCGTGCGCAGGTCCTCCACAAAACGTGGCGCCTCGAACACGATGCCTGCCTCGGGCTCGGCCGCGAACGATGCGCCGTCGTACACCACCTAGTCGTGCCCGCCGACTTGGTTCACGTACAGGATAGGCAGGCCGTGGCGGCGCGACGAGCCTCCGAAGATCTGGTGCCGCTGCTCGCGTTTGCCCACGTGGCTGGGGCTGGCGTTGATGCTGATGACCAGGTCGGGCGCAGCGTCGCGTAGGCGCTCGAAGGGGTTGGTGGCGTAGTCGGTGCCATGGTCGTTCCAGCCGTCCTCGCACACCAGCAGGCCCACCTGCGTGCCGCTAATGCGCAGCACCTTGGCCACGTCCGGGCCGGGCTCAAAGTGGCGGCGCTCGTCAAAGATGTTGTAAGTGGGCAGCAACTGCTTGGCGTACTGCAGGCGCACGGCGCCGCCTTGCAGCACCAGCAGGCTGTTGTGCAGGCGTTTGCCCGGTCCTGTGGCGGGCGTGGGCGCGCCCACCACCCAGTGCAGCGCGGGCAGGTCGGCCGATGCCTTCAGCAGTGCCGCCAGGCCGTCCTGCACACGTTGCAGGAAGGGCGGTTCGTCCAGCATGTCGCCGGGGTAGTAGCCGCACAGCGCGAGTTCGCTGAACACGATGAGGTTGGACCGCTCGCTGGCGGCCTGCTGGGCGGCAGCCACCATGCGGGCCACGTTGCCCTCGATGTCGCCGACGGTGAGGTCGAGCTGGGCGATGGTGATGCGAAGCATGGTGTCAGTCCTTCACGTTGAAGACTTGGCGCAAGTACGCGAGGTAGGTTTCATCGTCGCACAGCGTCTTGCCCGGCGTGTCCGACAGCTTCGCCACCGCTTGGCCATTGGCGCGGGTGAGTTTCATCACGATGTTCAGGGGGCGCATCTCGGGCGCATCCCCCATGTCGTTGGTGAGGTGGGTGCCAATGCCAAAGCCCAGCTGCGTGCGGTCGCCGAAATGCCGGTACAGCGCCAGTGCCTTGGTGAGCGTGAGGCCGTCCGAGAACACCAGCCGCTTGGTGTGCGCGTCGATGCGCAGCTTGGCGTAGTGGGCCAGCGCCTTCTCGCCCCAGGCCACCGGGTCGCCCGAGTCGTGCCGTAGGCCGTCGAACAGCTTGGCGAAGTACAGGTCGAAGTCGGCGAGGAAGGTGTCCATGCCCACGGTGTCTGTCAGCGCAATGCCCAGGTCACCCCGGTACTCTTGCACCCAGTCTTCGAGCGCCGCCTTTTGAAAATCGCGCAGGCGCACGCCCAGCGCCTGGTAGCTTTGCAGGTATTCGTGCGCCATGGTGCCGATAGGCACCAGGCCCAGGTCGCGCGCCAGCAGCACGTTGCTGGTGCCCTTGAACCACTGTGGCGCCTGTTCTGCAAAGGTCTTGACTACCTCGCGCTGCCAAGCACCGCTGTAGCGGCGGCGCAGGCCAAAGTCGAACAGCTCGAAGGGGTGGCGCAGCGTGGCCTGTTGCGCCAGGTCCTGCAGCTGCTGCACCTTGACTGCCAGCCGCTCGCGGCCGCTGGCCAGGGCGGCGGTGGCATCGAAGCGGCGGAAGTACAGCTCGTTCACGATGGCCAGCACAAAGATCTCGAAGCCCATCACATGCACCTGCGGCCCCTGCGCCACGATGTGCAGCTGGTCGCCCTCGGCGCGCGCCTCGATGAAGCTGCGCTGGAACTGGAAGATGCGCAAAAAGTCGATGAAGTCGCTCTTGATAAAGCGCAGGCTGCCCAGGTAGGCCAGCTCGTCGGCACTGAAGCGCAGCGAGCACAGGTGGTCCAGTGCGGCATTCACTTAGGGCAACAGCTCGGCCAGCGGGTAGATGGGCTGGTTGCGGCAGACAAAGCGGTATTCGCTCTGCGTCTGTGGGTGCCGGTGCAGCAGCGCCTGCCACATGGTGAACTTGTAGAGGTCGTTGTCGAGCAGACTGGTGATGATGGGAGACATGGTTTGCTTCTGAATTAATAGCTATCAGGGGAAGATGGTCAGGCGCTAGAGGCCAATTTCATTCATGGTTTTCAGCTGTACGCCTGCGGCGCGCATGGCCTCCAGAAACGCCTGGTGCTGCGCCTCAAAGCCACCCACGGGGCTCATGGCGTCGGTCAGTAGCACGATGCGGCTGGCCTGCCAGCCGGGCACCAGGCGGGGCAGGTGCTGAACGATGTGCTCGGTGGTCGAGCGCACGCAGTGGCTGCTGGCCTCGCCCGCAACCAGCAGCTGATCGGCCTGGCCCAGCGACAGCAGCAGGGCGGTGTTGAGCGCGGTGCTGGCGTCGTCCGCATCGGGCACCTCGGCCTCGATGGCGCTGTAGTGCTCGGTCCAGGGGTTGGTGCCCTTGAACACGTTGCGCACCGCGCGCTGGCGCTGCAGTTGCCAGTCGCCACAGGCGGCCAGCACATCGGCGTGGATGCCGTGGCCCCAGCTGCCGATCTCGCAGTGCACAGGCCAGACCATGAGCGTGTAGCGGCCCTGGGCTTCGAGTGCGTCCAGGTAGGCCAGCGTGCGCGGCAGGGCGGCCGCATCGCGCGGCGTGAAGTCGCCTGCGCGGACCTGGGCGGCGGTGATGGGGGTGAAGGGCGCCACCTCGGCCTCTGCGCCGGTGCGCCAGAAGCCAGGGTGGGCGATGTCAAAGCGCTGGTGCGAATCGAGCGTGACGGTGATGGCGTCGATCTGGCCGCCCTGTGCCCGGATGAAGTCCGCCAGGCGCAGCATGTCGGCATGGGCACCCGCCACAGGCAGGCTGGGCGCGCGGCCTGCGGGACAGTGGCTGGCGGGCAGGTCGCAGAAATCGTTTTGGGGGTCGATCACCAGAAGCTGGGTGGTACGCGTGGCCATGGTCTTTCTCCTTCGCTGTGGCTGCAGTGTAGTTTTGTTAATTCAAATTTGCAACTAAGTAATTTGCAAGCCGATGTTTCCAATGCGCGGGGCATAGCGGGATTGCAGTGCTTTCCCGATGTGCGGCTTGGTGGTAGCCTTGTTCGTTCAACTTTGCAATGAACTACCACGCAGCATGACAACCGACAGCATTCCCGCCGTGATCTGCACCGTGGACGTGGTGCTGCTGACCCTGGAACAAGCCACGCTGAAGGTGGCCCTGGTGCGCCGCGAGCGCGAGCCTTTTGCCCAGGCCCTGGCGCTGCCCGGCGGCTACATCCATGCGCAGGACGATGTGGATGCCCAGGCCAGCGCCGCGCGGGTGCTGCGGGACAAGGCTGGGCTCGAAAGCCCTTACCTGGAGCAACTCGCCACTTTTACCGGCGCAGTGCGCGACCCGCGCGGCTGGTCGGTGGCCGTGGCCTATTGCGCCCTGGTGCCCGCCACCGTGCTGGCACAGGCCGGGGGGCGGGTGGAGCTGGTGGCGGTGGATGCACTGCCGCCGCTGCCCTTCGACCACCGCCAGATCATCGACACGGCCGTGTTGCGCGTGCGCAGCAAAAGCCAGTATTCGTCGCTGCCTGTGCACCTGTGCTCTGAGCCCTTCACGCTGCCGCAGCTGCAGGCGGTGTACGAAGTGGTGCTGGGCGAGCCGGTCAACAAGGTGAGCTTTCGCCGCAAGGTGGACGAGCTGGCTATGCTGGAGCCCGTGCCCGGTGCGTTGCAGACCGGCGGCGCACACCGCCCCGCACAGTTGTACCGGGTGCGCCCCGCTTACCGTCGCCAGCTGTCGTTGAGTGCCCGGGGCCTGTAGCCTTGCCCCGGTGGGCGCACAAAACATTGGACCGCCGCGCGCAAATCTGGCACAAACGCAAACTTTGTGTCCCACGAACAATGGTTGCGCGCGGCCGGACTCTTCGGCCCCAGTGCCACCGCCAATGAACCGCCAGCCCGGTGCTGGTCCCTGAGGGAGATCCATGTCTTTGCGGCTCAAATTCAACCTGGTGCTGGCGGGCGTGCTGCTGCTGGCGGTGCTGGGCGCGGGCGCCTATGTGCACCGCTTCCTGCAGCAGTCGGCCATCGAAGAGGTGCAGCACAACTCGCAGATCATGATGCACGCCGCCATGGCCATCCGCGACTACACCACCGAGCTGGTCAAGCCGCACCTGGACGTGACGCTGGCCGAGAAATTCCTGCCGCAGACCGTGCCCGCCTACGCCGCCACCGAGACGCTGCGTCGCCTGCAAGGCCGCTTTCCGGGCTATGAATACAAGGAGGCGGTGCTCAACCCCACCAACCTGCGCGACCGGGCCAACGAGTGGGAGGAGCGCCTTATCAGCGACTTCCGCGAAGGCCGGGCAGACCTCAAGAAAGAGGTGACGGGCGAGGTGGGCGAGGGCATGCACCGCGCCATGTATGTGGCCCGGCCCATCACCATCAAGCAGGCCCAGTGCATGGCCTGCCACAGCACACCGGCCGTGGCGCCGCCCACCATGCTCAAGGTCTATGGCGACAAGAACGGCTTTGGCTGGGGCATGAACGAGACCGTGGGCATCCAGGTGGTGAAGGTGCCCATGTACTTCCCGCTGGAGAAGGCGCGCCAGACCTTCAACACCGTGATGGCGGCGCTGGTGGTCAGCTTTGCGCTGCTGTTTGTGGTGCTCAACCTTTCGTTGTCGTCGCTGGTGATTGAGCCCATGGCGCGGCTCAATGCCAAGCTGGAAGACCTGGCGACCAAGGACTTCCTCACCGACCTGGTCAACCGCCGCCGTTTCTTCGAGCGGCTGGAGGGTGACATGGCCGAGACCCGGGTCAAGAAGAGCCAGTTGTCGGTGGTGATGTTCGACATCGACTTCTTCAAGCGCATCAACGACACCTTCGGCCACGACTCGGGCGATGTGGTGCTGAAGAACACGGCGCTGCGCGTGCGCGAGCTGCTGCGCTCATCCGACTGCGCCGCGCGCTTCGGGGGCGAGGAATTCATCATCCTGCTCAAGGAAACCCCGGTGGATGCCGCCATGGCCATGGCCGAGGCGGTGCGCGCGCGCATTGCGGGTGTGCCGTTCGACGCGGTGGGCCATGTGAGCGCCAGCTTCGGCGTGGCCACCTGGGACCACAAGGAAGACAGCCATGCGCTCATCAAGCGCGCGGACACGGCGCTGTACAAGGCCAAGTCCAGCGGGCGCAACTGCGTGGTCCAGGCCGAAGACGCAGCCTGATTCGTGGGTGCGGGGCTTCAGGCCGTGGTGGCCAGGGCCTCTTCGTAGTCCGCCCGGTAGTCAGCAGCCAGCGCGGTCTTCTGCTTTTCTGTCAGCAGCTTGCCCGCCATCTGGAAGAAGCGGTGTTCCTCTTCCTTGAGGTGGTGCTCTACCTTCTCGGCGAGCTTCTTGGCCAGGGGCAGCCATGCAGGGCTTGAAGGCTCGGTTTCTTCCAACGACTCCACCAGCTCATCGATCTGGTGGTGCTCGGAAATGGCGTGGCGCGACAGATCAATGCCTGCGTCGTGCGCCATCAGCGGGATGTAGAAGTGGCGGTCCTCCGCTTGGGCGTGTGCGGAGAGTTCCTTCTTGAGCTGATCGAACAGATCGCGCCGCTCGGGCGTGTCGCCACTGGTGTTGGTGAGTGCGCTGTACAGCGCGCGCTGGCGCTCGTGGCTTTCGCGCAGGGCTTCAAAGATGTTGGTGGTGTCGGTCATGGTGGGGTGTGTATCGGATGTTGGTTGCGAAGGCGTGTGGCCTTACTTGAGGACCTTGCGTGCGGCGCCCACGCCGATGGCGGCCAGCACCACAAACACCACGGCAATCACCAGGAACAGCACAAACAGCACCTTGGCGATGCCCGCCGCGCCTGCGGCCACACCGGTGAAACCCAGGGCACCGGCTACGAGGGAGATGAGGGCAAAAATGAGGGCGTACTTCAGCATGGTGGTCGCTCCTTGCAGTGGATGTTGACGCAGCGCGGGGCTGCGGAGGGTGTGCAGGAACGATACCGGTGGGCGGTGGGGTGCGCCGTCAGTGCAGGCGGGTGGCGGGTGTAGGAGAGGGCCGCTGGCGGGTTGGGGTGAAGCGCCAAAAGAAAAGCCGCAACGCGGGGCGTTGCGGCTTGGGAGGTGGGGCGGCTTTGGCGGTCTTTTGGGTCTCCGTTCACATCGCTTGTACGATATGAGCCTTGTCCGTACCTTGGTCTTCGTTCACATCGCTGGCGCGATATGAACTGCGCTCGAAGACCGAAAACCGCGCTAGTGCGCGGCGGGCTTACAGCCCGGCTGCCGCGCGCAGCGCAGCAGCTTTATCAGTCTTTTGGCCTGCGCTCACATCGCTGCGCGATATGAGCTTCGTCCACGTACGGAAAGCCGCGCGTGCCGCGCGGAGGGCTTACAGCCCTGCTGCCGCACGCAGTGCGGCAGCCTTGTCCGTACCTTGGTCTCCGTTCACATCGCTGGCGCGATATGAACTGCGCCCGAAGACCGATGCCGCGCTATTCGCGCGGCGGGCTTTACAGCCCGGCTGCCGCGCGCAGCGCAGCAGCTTTATCGGTCTTCTCCCAGCTGAACTCGGGTTCTTCGCGGCCGAAGTGGCCGTAGGCGGCCGTCTTCTCGTAGATCGGGCGCAGCAGGTCCAGCATCTGGATGATGCCCTTGGGGCGCAGGTCGAAGTGCGCGCGGACCAGCTTGGCGATCTGGTCGTCGGGGATCACGCCCGTGCCTTCGGTGTAGACCGTGATGTTCATCGGCTCGGCCACACCAATCGCGTAGGCCACCTGGATCTGGCACTGGCGGGCCAGACCGGCGGCCACGATGTTCTTGGCCACGTAGCGGGCAGCGTAGGCGGCCGAGCGGTCCACCTTCGTTGGGTCCTTGCCGCTGAACGCGCCGCCGCCGTGGGGGCAGGCGCCGCCGTAGGTGTCTACGATGATCTTGCGGCCGGTCAGCCCGCAGTCGCCTTGCGGGCCGCCGATGACAAAACGGCCGGTGGGGTTGATCAGGTAGCGCGTGTCCTGGATCCACTCCTTGGGCAGCACGGGCTTGATGATCTCTTCGATGATGGCTTCGGTGAACGAGGCCTTCATCTTGGTTTGCGTTTCGCTCTGGTCGGGGTGGTGCTGGGTGGAGAGCACCACGGTGTCGATGCTGTGGGGCTTGCCGTCCACGTAGCGCATCGTCACTTGCGACTTGGCATCAGGGCGCAGGAAGGGCAGGCGGCCGTCCTTGCGCAGCTGGGCCTGGCGCTCGACGAGGCGGTGCGCGTAGTAGATGGGCGCGGGCATCAGCTCGGGCGTTTCGTCGCAGGCGTAGCCGAACATCAGGCCCTGGTCACCGGCGCCAGTGTTCAGGTGGTCGTCGCTCGCGTGGTCCACGCCCTGGGCGATGTCGTTGCTCTGCTTGTCGTAGGCCACGAGCACGGCGCAGCCCTTGTAGTCAATGCCGTAGTCGGTGTTGTCGTAGCCGATGCGCTTGATGGTGTCGCGCGCCACCTGGATGTAGTCCACGTGGGCGTTGGTGGTGATTTCGCCTGCCAGCACCACGAGGCCGGTGTTGGTCAGCGTTTCAGCGGCGACGCGGCTGCGGGGGTCCTGTTTGAAGATCGCATCGAGAATCGCATCCGAGATCTGGTCGGCCACCTTGTCGGGGTGGCCTTCGGAGACGGATTCCGAGGTAAAGAGAAAGTCGTTCGCCATTTGAATAAACTCCTGTGTTCCGGCATTTGGGGCGTTGCCCTCACCCCGAAGGAGATCTGGCGAACGCTTTAGCAGATTTTTTTAACGTCGCCCTGCAAGTTGCTCATTTAACTCAGCGACCTCTTTATTTTAATGCCAGTCGTCTTTCGATTCTTTTCCGTATTTCCACTGTGGTTGCTGCATGTCATGGGCGCGGCCATGGGCTGGATGGCGTTTTGCGCGTCGCCCACCTACCGGCGCCGCTTCCTTGCCAATTCGGCACTGGCGGGCTATTCGTTCGGTGCGGTGCGTGCCGCCGTGGCCCATGCAGGCCGCATGGTGGCCGAGCTGCCGCGCCTGTGGCTGGGGGCGCCGCTGCCCTGCCGCATCGAAGGCGAAGCCTGTGTGGAGCAGGCCTATGCCGCCGGTCGTGGCATCGTTCTTTTGACCCCGCACCAGGGGTGTTTTGAGCTGTCGGCGCAGGCGGTGGCGCGGCGCTGGAGCGGCGAACGGGGCCCGATCACGGTGCTGTACCGCCCGGCGCGCCAGGCCTGGCTGGCCAAGGTGATGGAGACCGCGCGCAACCGCCCCGGCATGCTGGCTGTGCCCACCACGCTGGCGGGGGTGCGCCAGATGATCAAGGCGCTGCGCCGGGGCGAGGCTGTGGGCTTGCTGCCCGATCAGGTGCCGCCCGAAGGCCAGGGCCAGTGGGCGCCGTTTTTTGGCCGCGATGCCTACACCATGACCCTGGCCGCGCGCCTGGCGCAGCAGACCGGCGCCGCCGTGGTGCTGGTGCGCTGCGAGCGCCTGTCCTGGGGGCGGGGCTATGTCACGCATTTCGAGCCTTTGCCCGCGCCGCTGTCGGCAGACATGGACCAGGCCTTGCTGCAGATCAACCAGGCTATGGAACACCTCGTCCGCCAGTGCCCCGAGCAGTACCTGTGGGGCTACGGCCGCTACAAGCAGCCACGCGGCGACGCCGCGCCCGCCGAGCCTGCTGCAGGAGGTGCCGCATGACCGGCCGCCTGGGTGTGTGGTTCATGAGCGTGCTGGCGCTGCTGCCTTTGCCCGTGCTGCGCGGCATGGGCTGGGTGCTGGGGCAGGTGGCCTATGTGCTGGTGGTGCGGCGGCGCAAGGTGGCGCTGCGCAATCTGGCGTTGTGTTTCCCCGACTGGACCGAGGCGCGCCGCCGGGCCGTGGCGCGGGCCAACTTTGTGGTGTTTTGCCAGACCTGGCTGGACCGCAGCTGGCTGTGGGCCGCACCGCGCGCGGTGGTCGAGCAGCGCGTGCGCCTGACCGGGGCGGTTCATGAGCTGGAGGGCGACACGCCCACCATCCTGTTCGCACCGCATTTCTACGGCATGGACGCAGGCGGCCTGGCGCTGCCGCTGAACACCCAGCGCGCCTTCACGTCGATTTTTGCCACCCACCCCGACCCGGCGGTGGATGCCTGGTTCATGGCCGGGCGCCAGCGTTTTGGCGATGTGCGCATGCTCAACCGGGCTGATGGCGTCAAGCCCATCATCTCCAGCCTGCGCAAGGGCGGATTGTTGTATTTGCTGCCCGACATGGACTATGGCCGCAACGATTCGCTGTTTGTGCCGTTCTATGGCGTGACGGCGGCCACCATCCCGTCGCTGTCGCGTTTTGCGCGGCTGGGGCGGGCCAAGGTGGTGGGTGTGTACTCGCGCATGACACCCACGGGCTATGTGGCCGAGGTCTCGCCCGCGTGGGCCCACTACCCCACCGACGACGCCGAGGCCGACACCGTGCGCATGAACCGAGAGCTGCAGGCCGTGATCGACACCATGCCCGAGCAGTACTACTGGGTGCACAAGCGCTTCAAGACCCGGCCTGAGGGCGAGGATTCGGTGTACTGATCTTTGGCGGTGGGGCTCCGCCCGGGCAGCGTAGTTTGGGTCCGCTGATGGACTTCATGAATTTTGGCAAAAATGGCCGACTCCGCGCTCCCAGTATGCCTTTGTAGCTATGATTTTTGATAAAAGAAGCGCTGCAACTCCTGGGCCACGCGCTCCGGGTGTTCGTGCACGATCCAGTGCGAAGCGGCTTCCACCTGCTGCAGTTGCAGCCGGGGCACCCAGCCCGGCAGCCCGTCGAGCAGGCCGGGCAGCAGGGCCGGGTCGTCCATGCCCCACAGCACCAGGGTGGGCAAGTCCACCGTCAGCATCGATTCGGGCAAGGTGATGGCCTGCGCGCCGGGGTCACCATCGCGTGGCGGGCGGATGGGGCTGGCGCGGTAGTAGTTGCAAGCGCCCTTCAGGCCCTGTTGCCACAGCGCGCGGTACTGGGCACGCACGCTGTCGGTGAGCCAGGCCGGTGCACGGCCGTGCGGGTCGTCAAAAAAGCCGAACAGGCGGCGGAAATCGTTGTCTGCCAGCAGCTCTTCGGCGTCCGGGCGGCACAGGAAGTGCATGTACTGGCTGCCCGCCTGCTGTGCGGCGTTGTGCGACAGCTCGCGCACAAAGGCGCCGGGGTGGGGGGAGTTGATGATCGCCAGGCGCTTCATCAGCTGCGGCTGCTGATTTGCCAGGTTCCAGGCCACGGCGCCGCCCCAGTCGTGGGCCACCAGGCATTCCAGTGCGCCGCCAGGACATTCGTGGGCGATCAGCGCCACCAGGTCCTGCACCAGGTGTTTGGCGCGGTAGGCCTCCACCTCGGCCGGGCTGCTCGATGGGCCAAACCCGCGCAGGTAGGGCGCTACGCAGCGGTAGCCGCCGTTTTCGGGACGGGAGAAGTGCAGCATCAGCTCGTCCCAGATGAAGGCCCCCTCGGGAAACCCGTGCAGGAACAGCAGCACCGGGCGCCCCGCCACGCCACTCACGCGGCAGTGCAGGGTGATGCCATGGGGGAGGGCGACGGGGTGTTGTTGGATCATGGCGCTTTTGCTACTAATTGAATAGCTTCTAGCGCATGATGGTCGCGCGCTAGGGGCTGTTTTTGTCTGAATCCTCAGGGGCAGGGCCTGTTGCAGAAGGCTGCGCGCTGTCGGCCGCCTCGGGTTCTGCCGCAGGGCGCACCGGGTGGGCCCACTGCCACAGCAGCTGGGCCACTTCGTCCACCCCTTGCTTCTTGAGGGCCGAGAACATCTTCACCTCGCCGCCGCCCGCGTGCAGTCGCGTAATCGACAGCACCTTGGCTTGCTCGGCGCGCGTGAGCTTGTCGGCCTTGGTCAGCACGACCAGGAACTTCAGGCCCTCTTCAACGCGGGGGCGTACCACTTCCAGCAGGGCTTCGTCCAGTTCGGTCAGGCCCAGGCGGGGGTCGCACAGCAGCACGATGCCGGTGAGGCTGGTGCGGCTGACGAGGTAGTTCACCATCACCTGCTGCCAGCGCACCTTGTCCGAGCGCGACACTGCGGCATAGCCATAACCGGGCAGGTCGGCCAGCACGGCGTCCGTCACGCCCTGCTTGCCCAGCGAAAACAGGTTGATGTGCTGCGTGCGGCCGGGTTTTTTGGACGCAAACGCGAGCTGCTTTTGCTGCGTCAGCGTGTTGATGCAGGTGGATTTACCGGCGTTGGAGCGGCCCACAAACGCGATTTCGGGCACATCAATGGGGGGCAGATGGTGCAGCTGCGCGGCCGTGGTCAGGAACCTGGCCGTGTGCATCCAGCCCATGGCGATCTTGGCGTCGGGTGCGGGCGGAAGGGAGCCAGCAACTGGCGCGGTAGGAGAAGTCGTCATGAGAAATTGGGATGCGAGGAAGCCTCATTGTAGAATCGCGCGGTTTTGCGCACATAAACATACACCCTCGATATGAAGTTGCTCGCCTCCCTGCTGACGGCTGCCACACTGGCAGCACCTGTTTTCTCGGCCTACGCGGCGGGCGACGCCCCCAAGGCGGCCAAGCCGGATCTCGTCAAAGGCGAGGCCAGCTTCACCGCCGTGTGTGCGGCCTGCCACAGCGCCGACGGCAATTCGGCCATCGCGGCCAACCCCAAGCTGTCGCAGCAACACCCTGAATATCTGGTCAAGCAATTGCAGGAATTCAAGTCGGGCAAGCGCAACAACGCCGTGATGAAGGGTTTCGCGTCCGCCCTGTCGGACGACGACATGCGCAACATTTCCTACTGGCTGGCCTCCAAGCCCGCCAAGGCAGGTTTCGCCAAGGACAAGGACCTGGTCGCCCTGGGCGAGCGCATCTACCGTGGCGGCATTGCCGACCGCAACATCGCCGCCTGTGCGGGCTGCCACAGCCCCAATGGCGCAGGCATCCCCGCCCAGTACCCCCGTCTGGCGGGTCAGCACGCCGACTACACCACTGCCCAGCTGAACATGTTCCGCGACGGTTCGCGCGCCAACAGCCTGCAGATGACCCAGGTGGCTGCCAAGCTCAACGACAAGGAAATCAAGGCCGTCTCGGATTACATCGCCGGCCTGCGCTGATTGATCTTCGTCAAACCGTGGCCCCATGACGTCTTTTTGACCGGGTCACGCGGAACCTACCGCCAATAACAACCCCAAAAAGGGCGGGTCCATCTGAACAGATGGTCCCGCCCTTTTTCTTTCGCGCTTCGCAGACCCGTTTTATCCATGTCCGACAACACCCAAGGCCTTCGCATCCAGTCTGGTTCCCAGGCATGGCGCGCCGGGATCGAACTGCTGTCCTCCATGCGGTTCGCCATCTCCCTGCTGACGGTGATCTGCATTGCCTCGGTGATCGGCACGGTGCTCAAGCAGCACGAGCCTGCGGCCAACTACGTCAACCAGTTCGGGCCGTTCTGGGCCGAGCTGTTTGGTGCCATCCAGCTCAATGCGGTGTACAGCGCCTGGTGGTTTCTGCTGATCCTCGCGTTCCTGGTGATCAGCACCTCGCTGTGCATTGCACGCAACACGCCCAAGATCCTGGTGGACCTCAAGGCCTACAAGGAAAACATCCGCGAGCAAAGCCTCAAGGCCTTTCACCACAAGGCGCAGGCCGACCTGCCCGCATCGGCTGAGGCCGAGGCACGCCGCATTGGCACCCTGCTGGCCGGTGGTGGCTGGAAGGTGCGCCTGCAGCAGCGCGACACCGCCGCAGGCCCCGGCACGGGCTGGATGGTGGCGGCCAAGGCGGGTGCGGCCAACAAGATCGGCTACATCGCGGCGCACAGCGCCATCGTGCTGGTGTGCGTGGGCGGCCTGCTGGACGGCGACCTTATCGTGCGCGCCCAGATGCTGCTGGGCGGCAAGACGCCGTACCAGGGCGGCGGGCTGATTGCCGACGTGAAGCCCGAGCACCGTTTGTCCGAGCGCAACCCCACCTTCCGTGGCAACCTGCTGGTGGCCGAAGGCACGCAGTCGAGCACGGCCATCCTGAACCAGTCCGACGGCGTGCTGCTGCAGGACCTGCCGTTTGCCATCGAACTCAAGAAGTTCATCGTGGAGCATTACTCCACCGGCATGCCCAAGCTGTTCGCCAGCGAGATCGTGATCCACGACAAGGCCACGGGCGAAAAAACCCCGGCGCGCGTCGAGGTGAACCACCCGGCCAGCTACAAAGGCATCGAGATCTACCAGTCGAGTTTTGACGACGGCGGCTCGCACCTCAAGCTGCGCGCTGCGCCCATGGTGGCCGGAGCCAAGCCGTTTGATGTGGAGGGTGTGGTGGGCGGCTCTACCCAGCTCACCAACAAGGGCGGCGGCCCGGGCAGCGATACGCTGACGCTGGAGTTCACGGCCCTGCGCACCATCAACGTCGAGAACTTTGGCGGCGCGGGCCCTGGCGGCAGCGGCGCGGACGTGCGCAAGGTGGACCTGCGCGAATCGGTGGAATCCCGTCTGGGGGCCGCCAACAAGACTGTGACCAAAAAAGAGCTGCGCAATGTGGGCCCGAGCGTGAGCTACAAGCTGCGCGACGCCGCAGGCCAGGCGCGCGAGTTCCACAACTACATGCTGCCGGTGGACACCGGCGATGGTGTGCCGGTGTTCCTGCTCGGCGTGCGCGAGTCGCCTGCCGACCCCTTCCGGTATCTGCGTGTGCCTGCCGACGACAACGGCAGCATGGACGGATTCCTGCGCATGAAGGCCCTGCTGGCCGATCCCGATGCGCGCGAGCAGGCCGTGCGCCGCTATGTGTCGCAGGCCATGGATTCGTCGCGCCCCGAACTGGCCGAGCAGCTGCGCCTTTCTGCATCCCGCGCGCTGGCGCTGTTCGCGGGCCAGGGCATGGTCGATGGCAAGCCCACGGGCGGCCTGCAGGCGGTATCGGACTTCATGGAAACCAATGTGCCCGAGGCCGAGCGTGCGCGGGCGGGCGAGGTGCTGGTGCGCATCCTCAACGGCACGCTGTTCGAGGTGGCCCAGCTCGCGCGCAAGCAGGCGGGCCAGGCACCGCTGCAGCAGGATGACCGCACCCAGGGCTTCATGACGCAGGCCGTGCTCTCGCTGTCTGACGCGCAGATCTACCCCGCGCCGCTGGCGTTCGAACTCAAGGACTTCACCCAGGTGCAGGCCAGCGTGTTCCAGGTGGCGCGCGCCCCTGGCAAGAATGTTGTCTATCTGGGCTGCGCCTTGCTGATTCTGGGCGTTTTTGCCATGCTCTACGTGCGCGAGCGGCGCGTCTGGGTCTGGGTGGCGCCGCAGGATGGACGCACCCATGCCACCATGGCCCTGTCCACCAACCGCAAGACCATGGATGGCGATCAGGAGTTTGTCCAGCTCGCACACAAACTGATCGGGGCATCGCCCCGCGAAGGCACCGCATGAACACCGCGACTTCTTCCTCGACTGCTACCACGATCACCCTGAACGAGGGCTTTTTTGCCCGCCGCAACTGGCTGGACTGGCTGTTTGCGGCCATCGTGACCGTGGGGGGGCTCTACGCGCTGCAGCGCTACGGCAATTTCATGGACGGGTACGAAAAAGGCATCCTGCTCGGCGCCATCCCGTGCACGATCTGGCTGTGCTGGTTCTGGCGCCCGCTGCGGGTGCTGCTGCTCATCGTCGCAGCCGTGGCGCTGATGGCGATTGGGCTCTACCAGCAGGACGGGGCGGGCAATCTGGCGCGGGCCGATACCGTGTTCGGCCTCAAGTATTTCCTCTCCAGTCAGTCGGCCATCCTGTGGATGAGCATGCTGTTCTTCATCAGCACCGCGTTCTACTGGATCGGCATGTTCTCGCGCGGAGAAGGCAAGACCATGGGCATGCTCGGCTCGCGCATCGCCTGGTTGGCAGTGGCCATGGCGCTCATCGGCACGCTGGTGCGCTGGTACGAGAGCTACCTCATCGGCCCCGACATCGGCCACATCCCCGTGAGCAATTTGTACGAAGTGTTCGTGCTGTTTTGCTGGATGACGGCGGCTTTCTACCTGTACTACGAAGAGCAGTACGACACGCGCGCCCTGGGTGGCTTCGTGATGCTGGTGGTGAGCGCGGCCGTGGGCTTTTTGCTCTGGTACACCGTGGTGCGCGAGGCGCACGAAATCCAGCCCCTGGTGCCCGCCCTCAAGAGCTGGTGGATGAAGCTGCACGTGCCCGCCAACTTCATCGGCTACGGCACCTTTGCGCTGGCGGCCATGGTGGCGTTTGCGTATCTCATCAAGCAACAGGCCACCGAAACCCGCTGGTACAAGCTGGCCCCGCTGTGGCTGCTGGGCGTGGTGCTGTGTTTTGAGCCCATCGTGTTCCGCCAAGGGGCGACCGAAAACGGCGGCAGCTACTGGATGGTGTATTTCGGCATCTCCGCGCTCATCGTCGCGGGCATCCTGCTGGGCCGCAAGCGCATTGCGGCACGCCTGCCGTCGTTCGAGATCCTGGACGATGTGATGTACAAGTCCATCGCCGTGGGCTTTGCGTTCTTCACCATCGCCACCGTGCTGGGCGCCCTCTGGGCGGCCGAGGCCTGGGGTGGCTACTGGAGTTGGGACCCGAAGGAGACCTGGGCGCTGATCGTCTGGCTCAACTATGCCGCCTGGCTGCACATGCGCCTCATGAAGGGGCTGCGCGGCACAGTGTCCGCCTGGTGGGCGCTGGTGGGCCTGGCGGTGACCACGTTCGCGTTCCTCGGGGTGAACATGTTCCTGAGCGGCCTGCACAGCTATGGCACGTTGTAAGAACGTCAACACGTTCTAAGAGCCTGTTTACGATCTCCCAGGGGTCGCGCAGCGGTCTTTGCGGGATGGGATGCAAGGCGCGGTGCGCGGTGAATAGCCCGGCTATCCACAAGCGCCGCAACGCCGCAGACTGCCCGCAAAGACCACTGCCCGAAGGGTTGGAGCGAAATCGGGCGATTGAACGCCCCGGCTGCTTGCATGGGCATGAGCCCATGCGGCGCATCTGCAGCATCCACTCATCCCGATTGCGCGCCAGCGCGATCCCCCGCGAGATCGTAAACAGGCTCTAAGGGTTGAAGGGATGGCGCCCCGGTCGGGCATCGGCGCAGGAGGCGGCAACTATTGCGTCGTCGGTGTAACCTGCGCGGTTCAGGGAACGAACTAACAGTTGTGCAGCTCTACCGCTGCAGCTGTTTCCACCAGACCATGACCGGAGCCTCCCCATGCTGATCCCCTCGCGCGACTCGGGTTTCAACCACCCCCATCCCTCCGAAATCACGCCCCGCGCGTTCTACGAAGACCGCCGCCAGATGCTCAAGCTCATGGCGGGCGGCGCGGCAGGTGCCGCGATGGCGGCCTGGGCGGGCCGCGAAGCGCTGGCGCAGCAGGCCCAGGTGGTGCGGCCCAACAAGCTGGCTGCGCTGACGGGCGCCAAGTCCACCGTTGCCGGTGCGATCACGATGGAAAAGCTCACCGACTACAAAGACGCGAGCACCTACAACAACTTCTACGAGTTCGGCACCGACAAGGCCGACCCGGCGCGCAATGCCCATACGCTCAAGACCACCCCCTGGACAGTGGAAGTGGAAGGCCTGGTCAAGAAGCCCGGCAAATACGGCATCGAAGACCTGATCAAGCTCAGCGCGCAAGAAGAGCGCATCTACCGGCTGCGCTGCGTGGAGGGCTGGTCGATGGTGATCCCCTGGGTGGGCTATTCGCTGGCCGAACTGATCAAGCGCGTGGAGCCGCAGGGCAGCGCCAAGTATGTAGAGTTTGTGACCCTGGCCGACAAGGCCACCATGCCCTACGTGGGCTCGCGGGTGCTCGACTGGCCGTATGTGGAAGGCTTGCGCCTGGACGAAGCCATGAACCCACTGACCCTGCTCGCGTTTGGCATGTACGGCGAAGTGCTGCCCAATCAGAACGGTGCGCCGGTGCGCCTGGTGGTGCCTTGGAAATACGGCTTCAAGAGCGCCAAGAGCATCGTCAAGATCCGCTTCGTCGAGAAGGAGCCGGGCACGGCCTGGAACAAGGCGGCCAAGCAGGAATATGGTTTCTACTCGAATGTGAACCCTGAGGTGGACCACCCGCGCTGGAGCCAGGCCACCGAGCGGCGCATTGGCGAAGACGGCCTGTTCGCCAAGAAGCGCAAGACGTTGATGTTCAACGGCTACGAAGCCCAGGTCGGCCAGCTCTATGCGGGCATGGACCTCAAGAAGTTCTACTGATTCCGGTAGTCACCGACGACCTCCGACGATCATGGCCTGATGCTCCCTGGTCCTTGTGTTGCGCCCGGCCCGCCTTGTGGGGGCTGCGGAGGCAATGCCAGGCACTGATCCCATGCGCAAACTCCTGCTCCACCCCGCTGCCAAACCCTTGGTGTTCGCTCTGTGCCTGCTTCCCCTGGTGTGGCTGGTCCTGGCCACCGCTACCAACCAGCTAGGCGCCAACCCGGCCGAGGCCCTGATCCGCGCCACGGGTGACTGGACGCTGCGGGCACTGTGCCTGGTGCTGGCTGTCACGCCGCTGCGGGTGCTCACGGCCACGCCACAGCTGGCGCGGTTTCGGCGCATGCTGGGCCTGTTCGTGTTTTTCTACGGGGTGCTGCACCTGCTGAGCTATGCCTGGTTCGACATGGGCTTTGATGTGGCCGACATCCTGCGCGACATCGCCAAGCGGCCCTTCATCCTGGTGGGATCGCTGGCGTTGCTGCTGCTGGCACTGCTGGCGGGCACCTCGTTCAACCGGGCGATCAAGGCCTTGGGAGGCAAGCGCTGGCAAGCGCTGCACCGTACGGTCTATGCGGTGGCGGGCCTGGCGGTGCTGCATTTTTTCTGGATGCGCGCCGGGAAGAATGACTTTGCCGAGGTCGCGCTGTATGCCTCTATCCTGGCTGCGCTGTTGGGCTGGCGTGCCTGGCACCGCTGGCGCAGGCCGCAGCCCACTGTGACCGCGTCCCAGCGCGGGCGCGGCAATCCGGCGGGTTCGCCATAGCATCACTAGCTGTTTGCTATATGTTTAATAGCAAACTTTGCTTGCCCATCGCGCGGAGAAGGCTCTTTTTCCTTGTGGGGGCAGGTTTTTATCCGTTGACGGCCCGCAGTGCAGGGCGCATCTGCCGGGTCACCGGGTCGATGTAGGCCGTGGGGATCTGGTAGGCCCGGTCGTCGAACAGGTCAATGCCACACATCAGGTTCTCTATCCACTCAAAGAAGTCGTTGATGGCTTCCTTGCCCATGATGGGGGCTCCGTGTTGTGGCACCAGCATGGCAATGTCGAGCTGACGCACCATGCGCACCCACAGGCGCAGGATCTTGTTGGACACCATGTAGCGGCGGTGGAAACCCTCCATGCGCGGGATGTGCGCCTTGAGGTCGGTCACCGGCACCCGGGCTTCGGCGCCCGACATCATCGACACGCCCAGGTCACCTGTGAACAGGATGCGGCTGACCGGGTCGTAGAAGTGGAAGTTGCCTTCGGAATGCATGAAGTGCGCAGGCAGCAGCACCAGCTCATGGCGGCCCAGGGGCAGGTGGCCGCCGCTGTCGGGCACGCCGATCACGCGGTTCTCGGTCTTGCCCACCTTGGTGAAGTGGGGCGCAAAACGTTCCCACACGCGCGAGATCACCAGGTTGGCCTTGGTGCTTGTCATCCAGCGGTCGAGCGAGGCGATGATGTCCGGGTCGGCGTGCGATGCAATCAGGTACGAGAGCTTGTGGGGTGGGAAATGTTTGGTCATCCCCATGAACAGCTCGTTGAAGGCCAGGTTGCCACCCGGGTCGATGATGGCGCCCGTGTCGTCATCAACGATCAAAAACTGATTGGCCTGCACGGCCTGGCCGTCCTCCTCAATGAGGTCGGTGAACATCAGGCAAGCGTGATTCTTGTCGCGGTAGAGTTCCAGGGCCATGGCCATCCTGCGGTGCAATAAAGCGCAGACTGTACGAGTGCCCCTAGGGTTTGTACTTGATAGAAATCAAGTGAATGGGCATTGGCGCCCCTGGGTGAAGAGGCGCTCGCGGCGCTTGCCCCGGTCGGGCTAGCGAGGGGCCGATGCTGCCGGAGTGGGCGCCTGCGTGGCCCCGGCGCTGCTGCCGGGCGTCAGCGTCTCGGGCAGCGTGGCGCGTTGCCCTGCAGCGGGCCCGGTAGGAAGATACAGCGGCCCCCGCTGTCCACAGCCAAACAGGGCCGCCGCGCTGGCAGCAAGGACAAGCGTCCTGACTAGAATTTGGGGAGCTTTCAACATGCGCAAATTGTAATGACCGACCTTGAATACATGGACCACGCCGAACAACTGCTGCTTGCCGTCGAGCGCAGTTGTGATCGCATCAACGACACCACGGATGCCGATGTGGACGCCCAGCGGTCGGGAGGCATGGTGACGTTGACTTTCCCCAACCGCAGCCAGATCGTGATCAACCTGCAAAAGCCTCTGCAGGAGGTCTGGATGGCCGCCCGCTCCGGGGGCTACCACTACCGGTTTGATGGCAGCGTGTGGCAAGACACCAAGGGGGCGGGAGAGTTTTTCGTGTGCCTGAGCCGCGATGCGACCCAGCAATCAGGGCTGCCCCTGCAGTTTGCGGCCGCCCTTTAGGCGCCCCTGCCCGGCCGACCGGCTTCAACCCCCAAAACGGCTGGCGCCGGGTGGCCCCTGCTGCAACGTCATCCTGTCGGGCTGTTCAGCCCCCCAACACCAATGCAGTGTCGGGGGGAAGCGCCGATCAGTTGCGGAACAAGTCCAGAATGCGGCTGCGCTCTTCGGAAGGCGGGGGCGCCTGGGGGGTAACCGCCGGTGAGGCCGAGCGATGGTCTTCCAGCCCCACGCTGGACACGCCAGAGCTGCGTGCGTATTCGTCGTAGAACCATTCCCCGCCGACATTGACTACGCCTGCCGGCACGGTGGGCTCCATGACCGGCACGCCCTTGAGCGCACGCTCCATGAAGCTGATCCAGACAGGCAGGCTGAGTCCACCCCCGGTTTCACGGCTGCCCAGATTGCGGGGCGTGTCGTATCCGATCCAGGTCACGGCTGCGATGGTCGGCTGGTAGCCCGCAAACCAGGCGTCCACCGAATCGTTGGTGGTACCGGTCTTGCCGTAAAGGTCGGGGCGCTTGAGGGTGGCCTGGGCACGGGCCGCAGTCCCGGAGCGGGTGACTTCCTGCAGCAGGCTGTTCATCAGAAAAGCGTTGCGTGCCTCAATCGCCCGAGGTTGTTCGCTGGTCACCGGCGGTATGGTCTCGGAAATCACCCGGCCCTTGTGGTCGGTCACCTTGGTGATCAACCAGGGGTTCACGCGGTAGCCCCCGTTGGCAAACACCGAGTAGGCGGTCGCCATCTGTAGCGGCGTGACGGATCCCGCGCCCAGCGCCATGGTCAGGTAGGCGGGGTGTTTTTCGGGGTCGAAGCCAAAACGCCCCACCCACTCTTGCGCCGTCTTGGGGCCCACGGCCTGCAGGATGCGGATCGAGATCATGTTTTTGGACTTGGCCAGACCCGTGCGCATGCTCATGGGCCCATCGTATTTGCCGTCGTAGTTCTTCGGCTCCCAAGGTTGGCCGCCAGTGACCCCTGCGTCAAAGAAAAGGGGCGCGTCGTTGATGACCGTGGCCGGGGTGAAGCCTTTTTCGAGGGCTGCCGAGTAGATGAACGGCTTAAAGCTGGAGCCCGGCTGGCGCCACGCTTGAGCGGCGTGGTTGAACTTGTTCTTATCGAAGTCGAACCCCCCCACCAGGGCTCGGATGGAGCCGTTGCGCGGGTCGAGGGCCACAAAGGCGCCTTCCACTTCAGGCAGTTGCGTGATCTCCCAGGCACCCTTGGGGGTCTTGACTACGCGGATCACTGCTCCACGGCGGATTTTGATGTTGGGCGGTGCCTTATCGCTCAGGCCGGACTGCGCAGGCTTCAAGCCGTCGCCCGTGATCTCCAGTGCATCGCCATTGGCGCGGGCCGCCACGATCTTGCGCGGGCTGGCCTCCAGCACCACGGCTGAAAGCACATCGCCGTTGTCCGGGTGGTTGGCCAGGGCGTCGTCAATTGCATCCTCGACTTCCTGCTGGGCCGTAGGCAACGTCACGAACTTCTCGGGGCCCCGGTACTGCTGGCGCCGCTCGTAGTCCATGATGCCTCTGCGCAAGGCGCTGTAGGCAGCCTCTTGCTCTGCCGCATTCAGCGTGGTGTAGACGTTGAGGCCCCGCGTGTAGGCCTCGTTGCCGTACTGCGTAAAAATCAGCTGGCGCGCCATCTCGGCCACGTATTCGGCATGGACTCGCGTGTTGTCGGGGCCGGTCCGGATCTTGAGTTCTTCCTTCTTGGCTTCTGCCGCCTGCTGCGCCGTGATGAACCCGTTTTCCTCCATGCGTTCGATGATGTACTGCTGGCGAACGCGGGCACGTTTGGGGTTGCTGATGGGGTTGTAGGCCGACGGGGCCTTGGGCAGGCCCGCGAGCATGGCAGCTTCTGCAATCGACAGTGATTTCAGCGGTTTGCCAAAATAGGCTTCCGAGGCTGCGGCAAAACCATAAGCGCGATTGCCCAAGAAAATCTGATTCATGTAAATCTCAAGAATCTGATCCTTGGTTAGTAAGTGCTCCAGTTTGAATGTCAGTAAGATTTCGTAAATTTTGCGGGTAAATGTTTTTTCTGAAGACAGATAAACATTGCGTGCCACTTGCATTGTGATAGTCGATGCCCCCTGGCTCTTCACGCGGCCCAAATTGGCAAGGCCTGCACGCAACACACCTTTGTAGTCCACGCCCCCGTGCTGGAAGAAACGCGCGTCTTCAATCGCCAGGACCGCGTCCTTCATCACCTTCGGGATGTCGTCAATGGGCGTGAGGTTTCTACGCTCTTCACCAAACTCACCCAGCAAGGCACCTTCGGCAGAGTAGACGCGCAGCGGCAGCTTGGGCCGGTAGTCGGCCAGGTCCGAGATGTCGGGAAGGTTGGGGTAGGCCACCGAGAGCGCCACCGCAATGATCAGTGCAAGCCCTGCCGCTCCAGCCGCAGCCAGCCCCGCCATCCACAGCGTGATGCGAAGAAGCCAGCGAAGCCAAGTGGACCGGGGGCGAGCAGAGGATGTGTCCGACTTGTCGGACGACTTCGAGGAGGAGGGCGGCATATCGCTCCGGATGGGTAAGGCTGCCCATTATAAAAATGTCTGTCCGAGCTTCCCTGGAATCTCAAATTCCAGCCATTCCGCTGCTGCCGAAAGGCGTCCGATCCTTGTCGAACGGTATTGCCGTCCGTCGAAATTTCGTCTGCTTTTGGCAACGCTACGCAGACGTTACAACGGGAAAAATCTTTGCTGGAGAACTATCTTACTGATAGCATTCATGTGAAGTGTTAAGTTTTGTTGCCTCATTTTGGCAAGTTACAGGGGACCAATCTTGATCTCAATGGGGTCTTTGTTCAGTCGCCAGTCTGCTCCGCTGCTGGGAATCGACATCAGTTCCTCCAGTGTCAAACTGGTGGAGTTGGGGCGTGATAAGGCGGGTGGCCTGGTTCTGGAGCGCTGCGCCATCGAGCCACTAGAACGTGGCTGGATCACGGATGGCAACATCGAAAAGTTCGACGAGGTCGCAGACGCTCTGCGTCGGCTTGTGAAGAAGAGCGGCACGCGGACAAAAAATGTCGCACTCGCTCTGCCGCCGTCCGCCGTCATCACGAAGAAGATCACTCTGCCGGGTGGAATGACGGAACAGGAACTCGAAGTCCAGGTCGAGTCGGAAGCCAATCAATACATTCCATTTTCTCTGGATGAAGTGAGCCTGGACTTCTGCGTGATCGGGCCGAGCAAAAATGCTCCCGGCGACGTGGATGTGCTCATCGCTGCGTCGCGGCGCGAGAAGGTCCAGGATCGACAGGGCCTGGCGGAGGCTGCGGGGCTGAAGCCGGTGGTAGTGGATATCGAGTCCCATGCTTCCCGGCTGGCTGCGGGACGTTTGATTGAGGCACTGCCCAACAAAGGTGTCGATGCGATGGTGGCATTGTTCGAGGTGGGGGCGTTGACCACCAGCATGCAGGTTATTCGCAATGAAGAAGTCCTTTATGACCGCGACCAAGCCTTTGGCGGCGCGCAACTGACGCAGTTGATCGTGCGCCAATATGGTTTCTCTGTAGAAGAGGCCGAAGGCAAAAAACGCAATGGCGATCTCCCAGAGGACTACCAGTCGGCGGTCCTCCGTCCATTTGTCGATAGCATGGCCCAGGAAATTGGCCGGGCGTTGCAGTTCTTCTTTACCAGTACGCCACACAACCGTGTGGATCACATCATGCTTGCGGGGGGGTCTGCTCCTTTGCCCGGTCTCACCGAAGCGGTAACTCAGCAGACGGGGTTCGCCTGTAGCGCGGTCAACCCATTTGATGGGATGGAGATAGGAAGTTCCGTCCGGCTCAAAAAGATGGTCCGTGAAGCGCCGTCCTATTTGACCTCTTGTGGCTTGGCTATGCGGAGGTTCTTGCAGTGATTCTGATTAACCTACTTCCTCACCGAGAGGAGGCGCGTAAGCGCCGTAAAGAGGCCTTCCAGGCCACGATGTTTGCGTCATTCCTTCTTGGGCTGGTGATCGCTGGTGCTATTTACTGGTGGTTCCAGATGATGATCACCGATCAGCAGGCCAAGAATAATTTCCTGCAACGAGAAATAAAGGTGCTCGAAGAGCAGATCAAAGAGATCGCGTCCATTGAAGACGAGATCGCAGCTTTGCGCGCACGCCAGAAGGCCGTGGAGGATCTTCAGTCCGACCGCAATCTGCCGGTTCACTTGTTGACAGAGCTGGTCAAGCAGTTGCCAGACGGTGTCTACATTACCGCGATCGGGCAAACCGGGCAAACGATCACAATGCAAGGCATGGCCCAGTCTAATGAACGGGTTTCCGAGTTGCTGCGTAACCTGTCCGCAAATACCCCATGGCTCGACAAGCCGGAGTTGAGTGAAATTACAGCCAGCACGGTGTCCTTAAGTCAACGTGATCAGCGGAGAGTGTCTTCATTCAATCTGAAGTTCCAACTAGTGCGTGCTAGTGAAGCCCAAAAAACGATGGCTGCTGCGAGTGCCGCTTCATCGTCGGGAGGTAAGTAATATGGCTAATAAGAAAGAGAAATCTATTAGCTTTGCCGAGCAGATGGAGCTGGTTCAACGGCAATTCAAAAATTTGGATGCCAAAGATCCATCCCTGTGGCCGGCACTGCCCAAAGGGTTGCTGTGTCTTTTTATCGCGGGAGCTGTGGCAGCGGTTTCGTGGTTTGCATTTTTGCAGGATTATGAGGCCGAGCTTGAAGGTGAGCGAAATAAAGAAATAGCATTGCGAACTGATTATCAAAAAAAATTGGTGAAAGCCGTAAGCTTGGATGCACTAAAAAAACAGAGAGAGCAAATTCAACAATACGTTATTCAGTTGGAGAAGCAGCTTCCTAGCAAAGCCGAGATGGCTGCGCTGTTGTCTGATATCAATCAAGCGGGCCTCGGACGGAGTTTGCAGTTTGAATTGTTCCGGCCGGGGCAGGTTGTCGCGAAAGACTATTATGCGGAGCTGCCTATTTCGATTCGCGTGACAGGGAAATATCACGATATAGGCGCTTTTGCGTCAGATATTGCGCATCTTTCGCGAATTGTGACTCTGAATAATTTGGCGATCACTCCGGGGGCTCGCGATAATTTGATTATGGATGCAACGGCGCGGACTTTTAGATATCTGGATCCAGAAGAGATCCAAGCCCAGAAGAAGGCAGGAGGCGCGAAATGATGAATGCCGTACGTAGCCTGCTTCTTTTTTTGTCTATGGTTGTCCTTGTTGGATGCTTGCCATCAGGTGAGGATGAGTTGCGTCTTTGGATTGCCGATCAGCGAGCTAGCACGAAGCCCAGTGTCGCGCCTTTGACGGAGCCCAAGAAATTTATCCCAGAGCCATACTCCCAAGAAGCTGCACTTGAGCCATTCAATCAAATGAAGCTCACTCAGGCATTGCGAAGGGATTCAGCACAAGTCGCCTCCAATGCAGCGCTAATTGCCCCTGAAATGACTCGGCGTAAAGAGCCTCTAGAAGCGTTCCCGTTGGACGCTATGGTGATGGTTGGTAGTCTGAACAAGACGGGCGTCCCTACTGCTTTATTGAAGGTTGATAATCTTGTTTATCAAATTAGGGTTGGAAATTATTTGGGGCAAAATTACGGCAAAGTTGTTCAGATAACTGAAAATTCTATTCAGGTGCGTGAAATTGCGCAGGATGCAACTGGAGACTGGATAGAGCGCCCAGTGTCGCTTGACCTGCAAGAGGGGAAAAAATGAAATATCAAAATGGCTTTTTTGTAAGTTTTTGCCGTAGCGCCGTTGTAGGCGTTTCTGTTGCAGTTATTTCCTTAAGCGCAGTTGCCCAAGGCTCTATCAACGGGATTGCTGCAAGCATCCAAGGTGGAGTAGAGGTATTGAAGGTTGATTTCGACGAGCCAATCTTAACGGCTCCTACGGGATTCTCAACGCAATCACCTGCGCGCGTTGCACTTGATTTTTTAGGCGTTGGAAATTCTACCGGTAAATCAAACTACGAAGTAAATCTTGGTAACTTAAAATCGGTCAATGTGATTCAGGCAGGTGAGCGATCGCGCATTGTTTTGAATCTAAAATCTGCGACCTCATATCGCACGGACATTCAGGGCAAAACTCTGATATTGTCGCTTGATCCGATTGTGGGATCGGTTGCAGGAGCTACTCAGTCTGTAGTTCATTTTTCTGACGGCCAGAATGGGGACGTTTTGCCATTGAAAGATGTTGATTTCCGCCGTGGTGCAGATGGTTCTGGCAGGGTGGTGGTTAATTTGGCGAGCAACCAAGTGGGGGTAGACCTTCAGCAGCAGTCTAAAGGAATAGTTATTGATTTTATGCGTTCTTCGCTGCCTGAGGGTTTGAGGCGTCGCTTAGATGTGACCGATTTTGGAACGCCCGTGCAGACTGTGACAACGACTCAAACTGGCGAACGTGTCCGAATGTTGATTGAGTCGACCGGGGATTGGGAGCACAGTGCGTATCAAAGCGATAGTCAGTTTGTTGTGGAAATCCGTCAAAAGAAAGTTGACCTGAGCAAGCTCACCCAGGGGCCAGGATATTCAGGAGAAAAGCTCTCGTTGAATTTTCAAAACATCGAAGTGAGATCTCTGCTCCAGGTAATCGCAGATTTTACGAATTTTAATATTGTAACTTCTGATACTGTTACTGGCGCTCTTACATTGAGGCTCAAAGATGTGCCGTGGGATCAGGCTCTGCAAATCATCATGGATGCCAAGGGCCTTGGCATGAAAAAAACCGGTTCTGTTCTCTGGATTGCGCCGAAGGACGAAATTGATGCCCGATTAAAGAAGGACTTTGAAGCAGCTCAGGCTATACAAAAGCTTGAGCCTTTGAAAACACAGGCATATCAGCTCAATTACGCAAAAGCTGGAGATATTCTTACTCAACTCACGACCTCTGCTTCTAGTGGTGGTGGTGTTGGTACTCGCTTTTTGTCGGAGCGTGGTAGCGCGATCTCTGAGCCACGCACCAATCAGTTGTTTGTGACAGATACGCCGAGTAAGTTGGAGGAAGTGCGTCTTCTCCTTGCAAGCCTGGATGTTGCGGTTCGGCAAGTTCTTATAGAGGCTCGCATTGTTGAAGCGCGAGACTCATTTGGTCGCTCGCTGGGTGTTCGCCTTGGGGGCACCGATCTCCGTGCTAATCGTGGCGGGGATGGTGGGTACGGACTCGGTGGGGGTAACCGCGTTGCCTTTGGCTCATCGTATGGAGACGCTGTGGCATCAAGTGGAGCGGGCGGGACAACCAATACGAATGGGAATTTCGTCAATCTGCCCGCGAGTCTTTCAAATGTGAGCAGCGTCGGGAGTTTTGCTCTTTCGATATTTAATTCGGCTGCCAATCGATTTCTGACTTTGGAGCTTTCTGCGATGGAGGCTGATGGAAAGGGACGTATTGTTTCAAGCCCAAGAATCATAACGGCAGACCAGACGAAGGCGCTTATTGAGCAAGGTACAGAATATCCTTATTCAGTAACTGCTCCAAATGGTGCAACTACTCTTGCTTTTAAGAAGGCTGTATTGAAACTCGAGGTGACCCCGCAGATAACTCCAGAGGGTAATATAATCTTGGACCTCGATGTGAATAAAGACAGTCGAGGTGAAACAACAACCCAAGGGGTAGCTATTGATACTAAACATGTCAAGACACAGATTCTAATTGAAAACGGCGGAACTGTTGTAATTGGTGGTATTTTTGAAATGGAAGAGACTAATCAAGAAAATAAGGTTCCTCTGATTGGAGATGTGCCTGTCGTTGGTAATCTTTTCAAGAGCCGAACGAAAGAATCTACAAAGCGTGAAATGCTTGTATTTATTACGCCAAAGGTTCTCTCGGACAAGGTGTCTGCAAAATAGTTGACAAGGAGGATATATGCGTTTGTGGAAAAATTTTCTAATTACAGGAGTTGCTCTTTTGCTGGCTTCCTGTGGTGGTGGTGGTGGCAGTGGTGGAGACTCCAAATTACAGTACTCCATATCTCTACGCAGTGCAAAGAGTCAACTGCCTCTTAATATTTCTAACGCCGGTGCGGGTTTGGGTGCAAACGCCTCGTACACCACTACGCTGTATGTGGAGGGGAGAGAGGGAAGTGCCCCCATTTTGAATGGGGCGGAAGTTTTTAGTTGTAATCTTGCTCAGGGACTTGATACCGGGGCACTTTATTATCTTGACGGGAAGCCGGAGCATGAAAAGGATGGGGTCCCTCTCGCATATCGATCCGTAGTTTTGGGGTCGAATGCAGGTGGGGCTACTTTTCATTTTCATGCTGGGAATCAGGCTGGGACCGCTCGCGTAACCTGCTCAATCACAAATCCACGCGACCTACAGGTGTCGATCGCCTCTGTTGACATCGTTGTTGGTGCGGCAACGGGTAAGCCGGCAAGTGTCGTTGGTGTGACGCAGGCGCCCTCGTATTTGGGTACAAAAAATAATCCCAATATGGTTCGGAATAATGTTGCTATTCAGGCCTTTTTGAGGGATGATGCCAATCAGCCGATTCCCACCTCGACCGCCGCGAATCTGCAAGTCAGTATTCTTCCGATAGGTAGCGCTGCTGATGGTGCCCGTCTGGTCTCTGGAAATCAGTCTGGTAGCGTGCTCCAAGTTCGCACTATTGGTGGAATTGGGCAGATTTCATTGTCGAGTGGTGTAAATATCGGGACGATTATTTTGCAATATGTTGCAGATCGTTTTGATAATGACGTCACGAATGGCATTCAGGATCCTGTTACATCTTTGCATCCTGTAGTTGTTGTCACGGGTGTTCCAAATGCCGTTTTGGCCTATGCGGATGAGGTTGATATATCTGTTCCAAATGGTCGCCCATTCATTCGAGGACTCACTGCTTCCGGAGGGGTTCCTCCATATGCCTGGACATATTCTGGAACTCTGCCCAAGGGGTTGACAGTGGATGTGGCTGGCTTGCTAGTTGGTACGCCTAAGGATAATCCCGGTGATTATCCAGTTCAATTGATTGTGACCGATGCTAACGGCATGAGCGTTGCGAAAAATGTGACTATCAAATTGGTCGGTGCCTTGATTGAGCCTATCGTGTTTAACATCACGGGTTGCACTGGTGACGTGAATACGCCGTGTGTTCTCCCTGCTGCGACGTTGGGGGCGGACTACGCATATGCATTCTCTGCAACTGGTGGGGATTCAAGCGCGGGTTACACTTGGACCTTTACTGGGCTGCCCGCTTGGTTGACCGCAGCTGGCGTGGGGTCCAATGGCCTTATTACATCAGCTGCTGCTACGCCGGCGGGAACATATCTGTTCTTTGTAACAGTACGAAGCGGCACGCAGTCGGTGACTCGCCAAGTGTCTATAACGGTTCTGTAGTTCACCAAGAGTGATTTGGTCTGGAGTTCCCTCCAGACCATCACATCAAGCCCTGCTGAGTTATCAGCGGGGCTTTTTTTCGCACTCGTGGCATCGCTATATACATGTACATATGGGTTGGACGACCTGAGGGGCGTTAGCGCATTCACGGCAGCGCTGGTGCCCTAAAATAGATAGCAATAGTCCACAGGTGTCGAGGGAAAGTCTGGGCGCCTTTCACATCAATTCAGCCGAGGGGCGTTATGTCTTCAAATGGAGAAAGAGTTTTTATCGACCTTGAAGAGCGTAGCTACGACATTGTTGTTGGGGAAGGCCTGCTCAATGTGGTGGCTAGTTTTGACGGTTTGCCGTCCGCCAACGCAGCACTGATCGTCTCAAACTCTACCGTGGCGCCTCTGTATGCCTCGGCCCTGCGCTCCGCGCTCCATAGTCGTTACCCGATGATTTTTGAAGTTCTCTTGCCAGACGGCGAAGAGTACAAAAATTGGGAGACGTTGCAGCTGATATTTGATGCTCTGCTGTCAAATGCCTGCGATCGCAAAACGGTGCTTTTTGCTTTGGGCGGCGGGGTGATTGGGGACATGACGGGGTTTGCTGCTGCCAGCTACATGCGGGGTGTGCCCTTTGTGCAAGTGCCTACTACCCTGCTTGCGCAAGTGGATTCCTCTGTGGGCGGAAAAACGGCCATCAATCATCCGCAAGGCAAAAACATGATTGGGGCCTTTTATCAGCCACGGCTTGTCGTGTGTGACCTCGCCACCTTGGATTCACTGCCTTTGCGTGAGCTCAGCGCCGGTTTGGCCGAAGTGATCAAGTACGGACCCATCGCCGACACCAATTTCATGGATTGGCTTGAGTCTTCTATGGAGGCCTTGTTGGCCCGTGAACGATCGGCCTTGGCACATGCGGTGCGCCGCAGCTGCGAAATCAAGGCCTGGGTCGTCAGCCAAGACGAAAAGGAAACCGGCCTGCGTGCCATCCTTAACTTCGGGCACACCTTTGGCCACGCCATCGAGGCGGGCATGGGGTATGGCGTCTGGCTGCATGGCGAAGGGGTGGCTGCCGGCATGGTGATGGCCGCTGAGCTGTCTCTTCGCCTGGGTTTGGTGGATGCTGCGTTTGTCGAGCGGCTTACCGCATTGATTGCGCGGGCGGGTTTGCCTACGAAGGGGCCTGTTCTGGATGTGACCGACAATGCGGGTCGCTATCTGGAGTTGATGCGTATCGACAAGAAGTCGGAAGGTGGGGAGATCCGTTTTGTGCTGATTGACGGACCGGGCAAGGCTGTTGTGCGGGCTGCACCTGACGCTTTAGTGCGAGAGGTCATTGACGCGTGTTGCGTGTGATCGTTGCTCGATTGCTATTTAATCAATAGCTGATAACGTAAATCAGAAGCGCGCAGGCATCGATTTTGATTCAAAATTCTGACCATTCACCCTGCGCTGCAAACCCCGCGCAGACACGGGGGCGACGCTACCCGGAGCAACCGGCGCCGACGCGCACCGAGTACCAGCGGGACCGCGACCGGATCGTGCATTCCACCGCGTTCCGGCGTCTGGTGTACAAGACACAGGTTTTCCTCAATCACGAAGGGGATCTGTTCCGCACCCGGTTGACCCACTCGCTGGAGGTGGCTCAACTTGGGCGTTCGATTGCGCGGTCTTTGCAGATCAATGAAGATCTGGTGGAAGCGATTTCGCTGGCCCATGACCTGGGCCATACACCGTTTGGGCACGCGGGGCAGGATGCGCTGCATGGTTGCATGGCGGGGTTTGGCGGGTTTGAGCACAACCTGCAAAGCCTGCGCGTGGTGGACCGGCTCGAAGAGCGCTACCCCCAATACGACGGCCTCAATCTCACCTTCGAAACGCGAGAAGGCATCCTCAAACATTGCTCCCGGCAACACGCCGAGCAGTTGGAGGCCGCAGAGCCCGGTGGTGTCGGCGGCCGCTTTTTGCGACGCGAGCAGCCCGGTCTGGAGGCGCAGCTGTGCAACCTGGCCGACGAGATTGCCTACAACGCGCACGACATTGACGATGGCGTGCGATCGGGCTTGATCAGTCTGGCGCAATTGCGTGACGTTCCCCTGTTCGATGCGTACCGGGCTGCAGCGCAGGCCGAGTACCCGGATCTCTCCGCGCCCAGCCTGCAGCGGCGCCTGTTGTTCGAGGCCATTCGGCGCATGCTCAGCGCGCAGGTGTACGACGTGATTGATGCGACGCGGGAGGCGCTGCGCGAGCATGCGCCAGGCAGTGCTGACGAGGTTCGCCGTTGCCCACCGCTGGTGCTGTTCAGTGGGGGCATGCGCGAGCGATCGACGGCGCTCAAGCAGTTCCTGTTTCGGCACCTGTACCGGCATCCCCAGGTGATGGAGACCACGGGGCTGGCCCAGGAAATTGTGCGCGACCTTTTCGCCGCCTATGTGGCTGCTCCGCAGGAAATGAAAGCGGCGTTTGCCCAGCAGGCGCTGGCGGGCGATGCCAGCATGCGGGCGCGTGCCGTGGCCGACTTCATTGCCGGGATGACGGACCGTTTTGCCGCACGTGAGCATGAGCGGCTGACGGGGCGCAGTCTGTTGGGTGGCTAAGGGCTTTCAGCCGCAAGGCCACCTGAGTTCGCAGCTGTAGTGGGCTCTGGCACCGGCCCGTTGCCTAATTACTCTATCGCCTGCGGAATGGCAACAAATCTGCTCGCGTGCCCGTGCTGCACTGCCTTGTGAGGTACCGTCTACCTCGGGCCAAGCCGATGCCCCCGGTAAAATCGGGTCCCGCTTTACTGTGCCAGCCAGCGCGCCTATGACCTCCACCCCTTCCATCACCCCGATGGGCGCGTCCGATCCCGCAGCCCCGTTCATTCATGACACCGTGCACTGGCTTGAGAAGGCTGTGATCGGGCTGAATCTGTGTCCGTTCGCCAAAGGCGTGCATGTCAAAGGACAGATCCACTACGTTGTGGCGCTGACCGAAGACACCGAAACAGTGCTATCGCTGCTGCGCGAGGAGTTGCTGGCTTTGCAGAAGACACCCGCCGAGGTGCGGGATACGACCCTGCTGGTGCTACCGCATTGTTTGCAGGATTTTCTGGACTTCAATGATTTTCTTGGTGACGCGGAAGGTCTGCTGGATGCCTTGGGGCTGGATGGCATTTTGCAAATCGCCAGCTTTCACCCCCAGTTCCAGTTTGCGGGCACCGAGGTGGACGATGTGACCAACTGCACAAACCGCGCGCCCTATCCCACGCTGCATTTGCTGCGCGAGGACAGCATCGACCGGGCCGTGGAAGTGTTCCCAGAGGCTGAGGCCATTTTTGAGCGGAACATGGAAGTGCTGGAGGGCCTGGGGCTGGAGGGATGGCGCGCGCTGGATGTGGGGCCCCACGTGGTTGCGCCCCTGGCAGTAGACTCTCAGGGCCAGGGAGCTTGATGATGCAGAAGAAACCATCTCCCTCTTTGTGTGGAACTGCAGGGGCTACTTCCAAGAAGAACGCCCAAGCCTCGGCCCAGGCAGCCGAGCTGTCCGAGCTGCGGCCGGGGCAGTCGGTGGAACTGCTCAAGGAGTTGCACATCCTCACCCGTGACGGGCGGCTGAACCAGGACTCACGGCGCAAGCTCAAGCAGGTGTACCACCTGTTCAATTTCATCGAGCCGTTGCTGACAGAGCTGTCTGCGGGCGAGCAGGGCCCCACCCTGGCCGACCATGGCGCGGGCAAGTCATACCTCGGGTTCATTCTGTACGACCTGTACTTCAAGGCCCTGGGGCGTGGCCATATTTACGGGGTGGAAACCCGGGCCGAGCTGGTGGAGAAGTCGCGCCTGCTCGCGCAGCGGCTTGATTTTGGGCGCATGTCCTTTCTCAATCTGTCCGTGGCTGAATCGTCGGATGCGGGCGAGTTGCCTGCGCAGATCGATGTGGTCACGGCCTTGCATGCCTGCGATACCGCCACGGACGATGCCATCGCTTTCGGGCTGCAAAAGAAGGCGCGGGCCATGGTGTTGGTGCCCTGCTGTCAGGCCGAGATGGCTGCCTGCCTGCGCCAGGGCAAGGCCTTGCAGCTGGCCCGCACGCCTCTGGCCGAGCTGTGGCGGCACCCACTGCACACCCGCGAGCTGGGGAGCCAGGTGACCAATGTGCTGCGCTGCCTGTACTTGGAGGCCAGCGGCTACCAGGTGACGGTGACCGAGCTGGTCGGGTGGGAGCACAGCATGAAGAACGAACTCATCATCGCCCGCTACACCGGGCAGAAGAAACGCAGCGCGGCCGAGCGCCTGCGGGCCATCCTGGTTGAGTTCGGGCTGGAGAAGGCCCTGGGACCGCGTTTTGGGTTGGCGGTGGCTGCCGAGGTGACAGAGTCTGCCGCTGCGGGCTGATTGCGTCAGCCGTGCTTCCGTGGCGCGGCAGCGTGCCGGAGGTTTCAAAATCGGGGACGGGTCTATGATGGCGCGCATCGACTTCATTGACCCCCACTCATGGCCCGCCTTCCGCGCCTGACCCTGCCAGGCCATCTGCACCACGTGATCCAGCGTGGCAACAACCGCCAGCCGATTTTTCTGGATGGCGAAGACTTCAACACCATGCTCGGCCTGCTGGCAGACAACGCGCAGCAGCATGGGGTGGCTGTGCATGCCTATGTGCTGATGGACAACCATTTCCACCTGCTGGTGACCCCCTCGTCGGCCGATGCTTTGCCGCAGATGATGCAGGCGGTAGGGCGGCGTTATGTGCAGTATTTCAACCGCCGCCATGGGCGCACCGGCACCTTGTGGGAAGGGCGCTACCGCTCCACGGTGCTGCAAGCCGACAAGTACCTGCTGCCCTGCATGGTGTACTTGGACCTCAACCCGGTGCGTGCCGGACTGGTGGCGAATGCGGCGGACTACCCCTGGTCCAGCAATGCCCACTGGCGTGGCGTGCGCAATGACCGCCTGCTCACGCCGCATGCCCTGTACTGGGCGCTGGGCAACACGCCCTTTGCCCGCGAGGCGGCCTATGCGGCGCTGGTGCAGACAGGGATCGGATCGCTGGAGCAGACGGCACTCACGGCATCGGCCCTGAGCGGGTGGGCGCTGGGCGACACTGATTTCATTGAGGGTTTGCAAAAACAGACACCCCGTCGTGTGACGGCGGGGCAGGCCGGGCGGCCGAAGAGCATGAAAAAATCAGAGAAAAAATAGCTCTCTCCGACCATCTATATTGGGTTTTATGCTATTAAAATTGATATGTCCCCAATAAAGTATCAAACTGAGATACTTGGTTATTAAAGGGAATCTGACCCTAATTAATGTGCTTGCCAAATCATGTTGCAATGCACTAATCTCCCACTCCCTGCGAAAAATATGAGGAGTGCGCCATGACCACGGCTGCCGAGATCCAGCATCTGCAACAACACGGTTTGTATTCATCGGGTAACGAACACGACGCCTGCGGCCTCGGCTTCGTCGCCCACATCAAGGGTGTGAAGCGCCACGACATCGTGACGCAGGCCCTGAAGATCCTGGAAAACATCGACCACCGTGGCGCTGTGGGGGCCGACCCCCTGATGGGCGACGGCGCGGGCATCTTGATCCAGATCCCCGATGCGCTGTATCGCGAGGAAATGGCCAAGCAGGGCATCACGCTGCCTGCCGCCGGTGAATACGGCGTGGGCATGATCTTCCTGCCCAAGGAGCACGCCTCCCGTCTGGCCTGTGAGCAGGAAATGGAGCGCGCGATCAAGGCCGAAGGCCAGGTGCTGCTGGGCTGGCGCGATGTGCCGGTGAATGTGGACATGCCCATGTCGCCCACCGTGCGCAAGAAGGAGCCCATCCTGCGCCAGGTCTTCATCGGCCGTGGCAACGACGTGATCGTGCAGGATGCGCTGGAGCGCAAGCTGTACGTGATCCGCAAGACGGCCAGCGCCAACATCCAGGCGCTGAAGCTCAAGCACAGCAAGGAATACTACGTTCCGTCCATGTCCAGCCGCACCGTGGTCTACAAGGGCCTGTTGCTGGCCGACCAGGTGGGCGTGTACTACAAGGACCTGTCGGATGAGCGCTGCATCTCGGCCATCGGCCTGGTGCACCAACGCTTCTCCACCAACACTTTCCCCGAGTGGCCGCTGGCCCACCCGTACCGCTACGTGGCGCACAACGGTGAAATCAACACCGTCAAGGGCAACTACAATTGGATGAAGGCCCGCGAAGGCGTGATGGCCTCGCCCGTGCTGGCGGCCGACCTGCAAAAGCTCTACCCCATCAGCTTTGCCGACCAGTCTGACACGGCCACGTTCGACAACTGCCTCGAACTGCTGACCATGGCCGGCTACCCCATCAGCCAGGCCGTGATGATGATGATCCCCGAGCCCTGGGAGCAGCACACCACCATGGACGAGCGCCGCCGTGCCTTCTATGAATACCACGCCGCCATGCTGGAGCCATGGGACGGCCCAGCCTCCATCGTGTTTACCGACGGCCGCCAGATCGGCGCCACGCTGGACCGCAACGGCCTGCGCCCCTCGCGCTACTGCATCACCGATGACGACCTGGTCATCATGGGCTCGGAGTCGGGTGTGCTGCCCGTGCCCGAGAACAAGATTGTGCGCAAGTGGCGCCTGCAGCCCGGCAAGATGTTCCTGATCGACCTGGAGCAAGGCCGCATGATCGACGACGACGAGCTCAAGGCCAACGTCGTCAACACCAAGCCCTACAAGCAGTGGATTGAGAACCTGCGCATCAAGCTCGACAGCATCGAGGCCGGTGCCCAGGCTGCCGCGCCCCAGGCTGCGGAACTGCCCCTGCTGGACCGCCAACAGGCCTTTGGCTACACCCAGGAAGACATCAAATTCCTGATGGCGCCCATGGCCAAGAACGGCGAAGAGGGCATTGGCTCCATGGGCAACGACAGCCCGCTGGCCGTGCTCTCGGGCAAGAACAAGCCGCTGTACAACTACTTCAAGCAGCTGTTCGCCCAGGTGACGAACCCGCCCATCGACCCGATCCGCGAAGCGATCGTGATGTCGCTCAACAGCTTCATCGGCCCCAAGCCCAACCTGCTGGACATCAACCAGGTCAACCCACCGATGCGGCTCGAAGTGAGCCAGCCCGTGCTCGACTTTGCCGACATGGCCAAGCTGCGCGACATCGCGCAGTACACGCAGGGCAAGTTCAAGAGCGCGACCATCGACATCACCTACCCGCTGAGCTGGGGCCGTGAAGGCGTGGAAGCCAAGCTCGCCTCGCTGTGCGCACAGGCCGTGGACGCCATCAAGGGTGGCGCCAACATCCTGATCATCAGCGACCGCGCCGTGAGCGCCACGCAAGTGGCCATTCCCGCGCTGCTGGCACTGTCGGCCATCCACCAGCACCTGGTGGGCGCTGGCCTGCGCACCACGGCAGGCCTGGTGGTCGAGACCGGCACCGCCCGCGAAGTGCACCACTTCGCCGTGCTGGCAGGCTACGGCGCAGAAGCTGTGCACCCCTACCTGGCCATGGAAACCCTGGCCGACATGCACAAGGACCTGGGCGGCGACCTGTCGGCCGACAAGGCCATCTACAACTACGTCAAGGCCATCGGCAAGGGGCTGTCCAAGATCATGTCCAAGATGGGCGTGAGCACGTACATGAGCTACTGCGGTGCCCAGCTGTTCGAGGCGATTGGCCTGAACACGGAAACCGTGGGCAAGTACTTCACCGGCACCGCCAGCCGCGTGGAAGGCATCGGCGTGTTCGAGATCGCCGAAGAAGCCATCCGCATGCACAAGGCCGCGTTTGGTGACGACCCCGTGCTCGAAACCATGCTGGACGCGGGTGGCGAATACGCCTGGCGCGCCCGTGGCGAAGACCACATGTGGACGCCCGATGCGATTGCCAAGCTGCAGCACAGCACGCGTGCCAACAACTGGAACACGTACAAGGAATACGCGCAGATCATCAACGACCAGAGCAAGCGCCACATGACGCTGCGCGGCCTGTTCGAGTTCAAGATCGACCCGTCCAAGGCGATCTCGATCGACGAGGTCGAACCCGCCAAAGAAATCGTCAAGCGCTTTGCTACGGGCGCCATGTCGCTCGGCTCCATCTCCACCGAGGCGCACGCCACGCTGGCCGTGGCCATGAACCGCATCGGCGGCAAGAGCAACACGGGCGAAGGCGGTGAAGACGCAGCGCGTTACCGCAACGAACTCAAGGGCATCCCGATCAAGAAGGGTGACAGCCTCAAGAGCGTGATCGGTGCCGAGAACGTGGAAGTCGATCTGCCCCTGCAAGACGGCGATTCGCTGCGCAGCCGCATCAAGCAGGTCGCTTCGGGCCGCTTTGGCGTCACTGCCGAATACCTCTCGTCGGCAGACCAGATCCAGATCAAGATGGCCCAGGGCGCCAAGCCCGGTGAAGGTGGCCAGCTGCCCGGCGGCAAGGTCTCCAACTACATCGGCAAGCTGCGCCACAGTGTGCCTGGAGTGGGCCTGATCTCGCCCCCACCACACCACGACATCTACTCCATCGAGGACTTGGCCCAGCTGATCCACGACCTGAAGAACGTGGCGCCGCATGCCGGTATCAGCGTCAAGCTGGTGTCCGAAGTGGGCGTGGGCACGATCGCCGCAGGCGTGGCCAAGTGCAAGAGCGACCACGTCGTGATTGCCGGTCATGACGGTGGCACGGGCGCTTCGCCCTGGTCGTCCATCAAGCACGCGGGCGGCCCCTGGGAAATCGGCCTGGCTGAAACCCAGCAGACCCTGGTGCTGAACCGCCTGCGCGGCCGCATTCGCGTGCAGGCCGATGGCCAGATGAAGACCGGCCGCGACGTTGCCATCGGCGCGTTGCTGGGCGCGGACGAGTTCGGCTTTGCCACGGCGCCGCTGGTGGTCGAGGGCTGCATCATGATGCGCAAGTGCCACCTGAACACCTGCCCGGTGGGCGTGGCCACGCAAGACCCCGAGCTGCGCAAGAAGTTCTCGGGCAAGCCAGAGCACGTGGTCAACTACTTCTTCTTCATCGCCGAAGAAGTGCGCCAGATCATGGCCCAGCTCGGCATCAAGAAGTTCGATGATCTGATCGGCCGCACCGACCTGCTCGACATGCGCCAGGGCCTGGAACACTGGAAGGCACGCGGCCTGGACTTCGGTCGCCTGTTTGCCCAGCCCAATGTGCCTGCCGATGTGCCGCGCTTCCATGTGGATGTGCAGGACCACAACATCGAGCACACGCTGGACCGCAAGCTCATCGAGCGCAGCAAGCCCGCCATTGAAAAGGGCGAACGCGTGCAGTTCATCGAAGTGGCGCGCAACGTGAACCGTTCTGTGGGGGCCATGCTCTCCGGCGCCGTGACGCGTGCCCATCCCGAGGGCCTGCCGGATGACACTATCCGCATCCAGCTCGAAGGCACGGGCGGCCAGTCGTTCGGTGCCTTCCTCACACGCGGCATCACGCTGTACCTGATCGGCGACGCCAACGACTACACCGGCAAGGGCCTGTCGGGCGGCCGTGTGGTGGTGCGCCCCAGCATCGACTTCCGAGGCGATGCCGTGCGCAACACCATCGTGGGCAACACCGTGATGTACGGTGCCACCACGGGTGAGGCCTTCTTCAGTGGCGTGGCCGGTGAACGCTTTGCGGTGCGCCTGTCGGGTGCCACGGCGGTGGTGGAAGGCACGGGCGACCACGGTTGCGAATACATGACCGGCGGCACCGTGCTGGTGCTGGGCAAGACCGGCCGCAACTTCGCAGCGGGCATGAGCGGCGGTGTCGCTTATGTCTACGACGAAGACGGCCAGTTCGACACGCGCTGCAACCTCTCCATGGTGACGCTGGAGCGCATCCTGCCTGCCTCGGAGCAAGAGGCCACCGTGCCCCGCGCCATCTGGCACGGCGGCCAGACCGACGAAGCCCAGCTCAAGAAGCTGCTGGAGGACCACAACCGCTGGACGGGCAGCAAGCGTGCCCGTGAGCTGCTGGACAACTGGGCGGCATCGCGCGGCAAGTTCGTCAAGGTCTTCCCGACCGAGTACAAGCGCGCGCTGGCTGAAATTTATGAACGAAAAGTGCTGGAAGAGTCCGCTACACCGGCGGTAGCTGCTACCAAAAAAGAAGTGGCCCCTGCCAAATAAGGCGCCACAGACCTTCGCACAGCATTCATAGACAAGGACACCGTCATGGGAAAAACTACCGGCTTCATGGAATACGAGCGCATCGAAGAGGGCTACAAGCCCGTGCCCGAGCGCTTGAAGCACTACAAGGAATTTGTGATCGGGCTCGACAGCGCCCAGGCCAAGGTGCAAGGCGCGCGCTGCATGGACTGCGGCACGCCGTTCTGCAACAACGGCTGCCCGGTCAACAACATCATTCCTGACTTCAACGATCTGGTGTACCACCAGGACTGGAAGAGCGCGATCGAGGTGCTGCACAGCACCAACAACTTCCCCGAGTTCACGGGCCGCATCTGCCCCGCGCCTTGCGAAGCAGCCTGCGTGCTTAATGTGAACGACGACGCTGTGGGCATCAAGTCCATCGAGCACGCGATCATCGACCGCGCCTGGGAAGAGGGCTGGGTCAAGCCCCGTCTCGCCAAGCACCAGACGGGCAAGAAGGTGGCCGTGGTGGGCTCGGGCCCCGCAGGCCTGGCCGCTGCCCAGCAACTGGCCCGTGCCGGCCACAGCGTCACACTGTTTGAAAAGAACGACCGCGTGGGCGGCCTGCTGCGCTACGGCATCCCCGACTTCAAGATGGAGAAGTCGCACATCGACCGCCGCGTCAAGCAGCTCGAAGCCGAAGGCGTGGTCATCCGCACCAGCGTGTTCGTGGGCGCTGCCAAGGACGGCCTGGGCAAGGACTCCAAGGTCACCAACTGGGCCAAGGAAACCATCACGCCCGAGCAGTTGAACAAGGAGTTCGATGCCGTGCTGCTGACCGGTGGCGCCGAGCAATCGCGCGACCTGCCTGTGCCCGGCCGTGAGCTGGACGGCATCCACTTCGCGATGGAGTTCCTGCCCCAGCAGAACAAGGTCAACGCGGGCGACAAGCTCAAGGGCCAGATCATGGCCACGGGCAAGCATGTCATCGTGATCGGTGGCGGTGATACCGGCAGCGACTGCGTGGGCACCAGCAACCGCCACGGCGCGGCCAGCGTCACCCAGTTTGAGGTGATGCCCCAGCCCCCCGAGGTGGAAAACCGCCCCCTGACGTGGCCTTACTGGCCGCTGAAGCTGCGCACCAGCTCCAGCCATGACGAAGGCTGCGTGCGCGAGTTCGCGATCTCCACCAAGGAGTTCACGGGCGAAAAGGGCAAGGTCAAGAGCCTGACCACCGTGCAAGTCGAGTTCAAGGACGGCAAGCTGGTCGAGATCCCTGGCACTGAAAAGCACTACCAGGCCGATCTGGTGCTGCTGGCCATGGGCTTCGTGAGCCCTGTGGCTGCCGTGCTCGACGCTTTTGGCGTGGACAAGGATGCCCGTGGCAACGCCCGCGCCACCACCGAGTTCGACGGCGGCTATGCCACCAACGTGCCCAAGGTGTTTGCAGCCGGTGACATCCGCCGGGGTCAGTCGCTGGTGGTCTGGGCCATCCGCGAAGGCCGCCAAGCCGCCCGTGCGGTGGACGAGTTCCTGATGGGTTACTCGGACCTGCCCCGCTGATCACCTGCGGATGGATTCCAGCCGAAGCGGCGCCTGCGGGCGCCGCTTTTGTTGGTGGATGTGTGGTGGGGCCGGCAGGGGTTGACCATGCAAAACCATGGGCTCTGCTGCCCCGGCGCTTTGTTGGCACAATCGGCAGTCCTGTCAATCCGGGTTGTCTCGGCCTTTGGTGCGCTGAGGCCCACCAAGCACCGTGCGAATTTTTACAAACATGCGTGAATGTATGTTTGTGGCTTCGGCTACCATCGCGGCTCGTTCCTCGGGGCGCGTCCTGGGTTCGTGTGCGCAGGTCCCGGATTCCCATCACCCTTTTCTTGCATGCCAGAGCCGTCCTTCCTCGCCGAACTGCGCAACGTCACCTTCTCCTATGGTGACCGCGCCATCCTGCGTGACGTTTCGCTCTCGGTGCCACGGGGCAAGGTCACGGCGCTCATGGGGGCGTCGGGCGGCGGCAAGACCACGGTGCTGCGCCTGATTGGCGGGCAGCAGAAGGCCCAAAGCGGCCAGGTACTGTTCGATGGCCAGGACGTGGGGCGCATGGATGTTTCTGCCCTGTATGCGGCGCGCAGGCGCATGGGCATGCTGTTTCAGTTTGGAGCGCTGTTCACCGACCTGAGCGTGTTCGAGAACGTGGCCTTCCCGCTGCGCGAGCACACCGATCTGTCCGAGGCGCTGATCCGCGATGTGGTGCTCATGAAGCTGCATGCGGTGGGCCTGCGCGGAGCACGTGATCTCGCGCCTAGCCAGATCTCCGGCGGCATGGCGCGCCGCGTGGCGCTGGCGCGTGCGATTGTGCTGGACCCGGAGCTGGTCATGTACGACGAACCTTTTGCGGGCCTGGACCCGATTTCGCTCGGCACGGCCGCCCAACTGATCCGCCAGCTCAACGACGCCATGGGCCTGACCAGCATCATCGTCTCGCACGATCTGGAAGAAACCTTCCGGCTCGCAGACCATGTGATCATCCTGGGGGAGGGCGTGGTAGCTGCACAAGGCACCCCCGACGAAGTGCGTGCCAGCCGTGATCCGCTGGTGCACCAGTTTGTGAATGCCTTGCCCACGGGGCCCGTGCCGTTCCACTATCCGTCCCCCGAACCCGCCGAAGACTTCGGGCCCGCAGGAGGGCGCAGGTCATGAGCTGGTACAAGCCTTCGGATGTGGGCCTTGCCGTGCGCCAGCAGCTGGCGGACACCGGCCTGGGCGCGCGCCTGTTTTTCCGGCTGCTGCGGCTGGTGGGTGCGACCTTTCTGCGGCCCGGTCTGGTGCGCGACCAGATCCACTTCCTGGGCAACTATTCCCTGGCCATCATTGCGGTATCGGGCCTGTTCGTGGGCTTTGTGCTGGGGCTGCAGGGCTACTACACGCTGCAGCGCTACGGCTCGTCGGAAGCCCTGGGCCTGCTGGTGGCCTTGAGCCTGGTGCGCGAGCTGGGGCCCGTGGTCACGGCGCTGCTGTTTGCGGGGCGGGCTGGTACGTCGCTCACGGCCGAGATCGGCCTCATGCGTGCAGGCGAGCAGCTCAGCGCCATGGAGATGATGGCCGTGGACCCGGTGCAGCGCATCCTGGCGCCGCGTTTCTGGGCCGGGGTGATCACGATGCCCCTGCTGGCGGCGGTGTTCAGCGCGGTGGGCATCATTGGCGGCTGGTTGGTGGGCGTACTCATGATCGGCATCGACCCCGGGGCCTTCTGGAGCCAGATGCAGGGCGGGGTGGATGTCTGGAAAGACCTGGGCAACGGCGTGCTCAAAAGTGTGGTCTTTGGCTTCACCGTGACCTTTGTGGCACTTTTGCAGGGCTATGTGGCCAAGCCCACGCCCGAGGGCGTCTCGCGGGCCACCACGCGCACGGTGGTCATGGCGTCCCTGGCGGTGCTGGCGCTGGACTTCGTGCTCACGGCCCTGATGTTCAGTATCTGACGCTGGCGAAGCTAGCGCGGGAAGGAATCCAAGACAATGCAACGTTCAAAAAACGATCTCTGGGTGGGGCTCTTTGTGATGCTCGGCACGGTGGCGCTGGTGTTTCTGGCGCTGCAGTCGGCCAACCTGCTGACCCTGAACTTCCGGCCGGGCTACCAGATTACCGCCCGTTTCGACAACATTGGCGGCCTCAAGCCCCAGGCGGCGGTGCGCAGCGCCGGTGTGGTGGTGGGGCGGGTACAGGCCATCACCTTCGATGACAAGACCTATCAGGCGCGGGTGACGCTGGCGATGGAAAATCGCTACGCTTTCCCCAAGGACAGCTCGCTCAAGATCCTCACCAGCGGCCTGCTGGGTGAGCAGTACATCGGCATCGAGGCCGGTGCGGACGAGAAAAACCTGGTGGCGGGCGACATGGTCACGGCGACCCAGTCGGCCGTGGTGCTGGAAAACCTCATCGGACAATTTCTTTACAGCAAGGCCGAAGACGGCAGCAAACCTGCTGGGACAGGTGGCAAAAAATGACGAACTCTCACGATACAACCCCGGTCTCCCACCCAGCGCGTGGGGCTTTGGCAATGCGCCTGGCAGCTTGCCTGGGGCTTTTGCTGGGCGCCGCGCTGCTGACGGGCTGCGCCACGGTGGCCAATCCCGACCCGCGCGACCCGCTGGAGTCCTACAACCGCAGCATGACCAACTTCAACGAGCAGGTTGATGCGATGGTGCTCAAGCCGGTGGCAATTGCCTACAAGGAGGTGACTCCCGCCCCTGTGCGCACGGGGGTGAGTAATTTCTTTGCGAACCTGGGCGATGTGTGGTCCTTCGTGAACAACGTGTTGCAGCTGCGCGGCGAAGCCGCCGCCTCCACCTTCATGCGGGTCAATGTGAACACCCTCATGGGCCTGGGCGGCGTGCTGGACATCGCCAGCGAGCTGGGCATCGACCGCTACAAACAGGACTTCGGCCTGACGCTGGGCTATTGGGGCATGGGCACCGGACCGTACCTGGTGCTGCCCATCCTGGGCCCGTCCACGGTGCGTGACACGCTGGCCCTGCCGGTGGACATGAAGGGCAACGTGGTGAGCTATGTGGACCCGGTCTCCGCCCGCAACTCGCTGTACGCGCTGCGCATCGTGGACACGCGATCGAACCTGCTGCGCGCCAGTTCGGTGCTCGACAGCGCCGCGCTGGACAAGTACAGCTTTACACGCGATGTGTTCCTGCAGGTGCGCAGCCAGCAGGCCGGCGTGCCGTTCAGTGGCGATGACAAGAGCGACAACGATGGCAACAACGGCGTCTTGCCCGAGGAACCTCCGCGCTGAGGGGCTCGCTTGAAAGGGCTCCAGCTGGACTGCCACTGTTGCACTTGCTTGCAATCCGCAACCGCAGCGACGCATGCGGGCCCACCCGCGCCACCACAATGATTTGACGGGCACGAGCCCGCACCGATGAAAGTCACGAACATGATGAACCGACGTACCCTGGGACACCGCGCCCTGGGCCTGGCTGCCGGGATGGCGCTGTCGCTGGGCCTGTCCCTGCCCGCACTGGCGGCCGATGAAGCCCCCGACGCGCTGATCAAGCGCCTGTCTTCCGATGTGCTCACCACCGTCAAGGCCGACAAGGCCATCCAGGGCGGCGACATCAGCAAGGTGATTGCGCTGGTGGACAAGACTGTGATGCCCAACGTCAACTTCCGCCGCATGACGGCTGCGGCCGTGGGCCCCGGCTGGCGCCAGGCCACGCCCGAGCAGCAAAAACGCCTGCAGGAAGAGTTCAAGATCCTGCTCGTGCGCACCTATGCCGGCGCCCTTGCCCAGGTGAACGACCAGACCATCCAGGTCAAGCCCCTGCGTGCTGCGGCCGAAGACAAGGACGTGCTGGTGCGCACGGAAATCGTGGGCCGGGGCGACCCCATCCAGCTCGACTACCGGCTGGAAAAAACCCCGGGCGAGGGCGCGGGCTGGAAAATCTACAACCTCAATGTGCTGGGCGTGTGGCTCGTTGAAACCTACCGGGGCCAGTTTGCCCAGGAAATCAATGCCAAGGGCATTGACGGCCTGATCGAGACCCTGGTTGCGCGCAACAAGACCAACACCTCAGCCAAAGGCTGAGGCGGTGTGACCAATTCCGCCATGCTGGTACTGCCCCACGAACTCACACACCGCCAAGCCACGGCCTGCCTGCAGATGCTGCTGCAGGGCCTGCGCGTGCACCGTGAGACGGGGGTGGTGGTGGACGCGAGCGCCATGGCGGTGTTTGACAGTTCGGCGCTGGCGGTGCTGCTGGAATGCCGGCGCGAGGCGCTCTCGGTGGGTAAGACCTTTGCCGTTCAGGGCCTGCCCCCGGCGCTGCGCGGCATGGCGGGCCTGTATGGCGTGGGCACGCTGCTCACGCCCGTGTCCTGACGCGGCCCCGCTATTTTTGCCGGGCCTGGGCCGCTGCAAGCCGCTGTCTGCCCCCTTCCCAACGCGGTTCAAGGCAAGGCCGTAAAATCGGGGGCTTCATGCCCGCAGTCTCCTTTCAAGCCATCTCCAAGACCTTTGCCACGCCCAAAGGCCCTTTTCAGGCGCTGAACCAGGTCAACCTGGACATTGAGGAGGGCGAGTTCTTCGGGCTCCTCGGCCCCAACGGCGCCGGTAAAACCACCCTCATCAGCATCCTGGCCGGCCTGGCGCGTGCCAGCAGTGGCCGCGTGCTGGTGCAGGGCAGCGACGTGCAGGCCCAGTACGCCGAGGCCCGCCGCAAGCTGGGCATCGTGCCGCAAGAGCTGGTGTTCGACCCCTTCTTCAATGTGCGCGAGGCGTTGCGCATCCAGTCGGGCTACTTCGGCGTGAAGAACAACGACGCCTGGATCGACGAGCTGCTCGAAAACCTGGGCCTGGCCGACAAGGCCAACGCCAACATGCGCCAGCTCTCGGGCGGCATGAAGCGCCGCGTGCTCGTGGCGCAGGCGCTGGTGCACAAGCCGCCCATCATCGTGCTCGACGAGCCCACCGCGGGCGTGGACGTGGAGCTGCGCCAGACCCTGTGGCACTTCATCGCCCGCCTGAACAAGGAGGGGCACACCGTGCTGCTCACCACCCACTACCTCGAAGAAGCCGAAGCCCTGTGTGGCCGCATCGCCATGCTCAAGGCGGGGCAGGTGGTGGCGCTCAACCGCACCAGCGAGCTGCTCAAGGCCGCGTCGGGGAGCGTGCTGCAGTTCAAGACCGACACGGTGCTGCCCCCGGCGCTGGCTGCGGTGGCGCGGGTCACGGGTCGCATCGTGCAATTGCCCGCCCACGACGCGGCAGAGATCGAAAGCCACCTGGCTGCCTTGCGCGTGGCCGGGGTCGAGGTGCAGGACATGGAGATTCGCAGGCCTGATCTGGAGGATGTGTTCCTGCAGGTGATGTCCGGTACATCGGCGTCCAACATCCCACTCGAAGGTGTCGCGCTATGACCGGCTGGCAAACGCTGTTTTACAAAGAAGTTTTGCGGTTCTGGAAGGTCAGCTTCCAGACCGTGGCCGCCCCCGTGCTCACCGCCGTGCTGTACCTGCTGATCTTCGGCCATGTGCTTGAAGACCATGTGAAGGTCTACGACCGCATCAGCTACACCGCCTTCCTCGTGCCAGGCCTCGTGATGATGAGCGTGTTGCAAAACGCGTTTGCCAACAGCTCGTCCAGCCTGATCCAGAGCAAGATCATGGGCAGCCTGGTGTTTGTGCTGCTCACGCCGCTGTCGCACTGGGCCTGGTTTGTGGCCTATGTGGGCTCGTCGGTGGTGCGCGGGCTGGTGGTGGGCCTGGGCGTGTTCATCGTCACGCTGGCGTTTGCGCGGCCCGAGTTTGCGGCGCCGCTGTGGATTCTGGCCTTTGCCCTGCTGGGCGCGGCGCTGCTGGCCACACTGGGGTTGATTGCGGGGCTCTGGGCCGACAAGTTCGACCAGATGGCCGCGTTCCAGAACTTCATCATCGTGCCCATGACCTTCCTTTCGGGCGTGTTCTATTCGATCCAGTCGCTGCCGCCGTTCTGGCAGGCCGTGAGCCACCTCAACCCGTTCTTCTACATGATCGACGGCTTCCGCTACGGCTTCTTCGGCCAGAGCGACACCTCGCCCTGGCTCAGCCTGGGCATCGTGGGCATCGCCTGGCTGGCCGTGAGCGCGCTGGCCGTGCACCTGCTGCGCACGGGCTACAAAATCCGTAACTGACATGACTTACGCAAAACAAGGTTCAGGCAAGCACTCCCCTCCAGGGCGAGGCGGTTGTTGCATCCCGATTTGCGTCAGTCCTCATTGATTCCGAGCGCCCCACCATGACCGCTGACCAACTCAAAGACATCATCGCCGCTGGCCTGGCCTGCGAACACATCACACTCGAAGGCGATGGCCGCCACTGGTACGCCACCATCGTCTCGGCCGAGTTCGAGGGCAAGCGCGCCATCCAGCGCCACCAGCGCGTGTACGCCACGCTGGGCGCGAAAATGCACACCGACGAAGTGCATGCGCTGTCGATGAAGACCTTCACCCCCGCCGAGTGGGCAGCGCAGGCGCAGTAAACACCGGGGCAGAGCGCCGGGTGTTCGCTCATTTATTGATAGCTAACAGCGCATGATGGATGCGCGGTGAAGCCCATTTTTATTCATATTCTGGTTACCTGACATGGACAAACTCCTGATTCGCGGCGGACGCAGCTTGCAAGGCGAGGTGCTGGTCTCCGGCGCCAAGAACGCCGCCTTGCCGGAGTTGTGCGCCGCCCTGCTCACGGCCGAGCCCGTGACGCTGCTCAACGTGCCCCAGCTGCAGGATGTGAGCACCATGCTCAAGCTCATCCGCAACATGGGCGTGGCGGCGGAGCGGGCCGACGACGGCACGGTGCGTATCGACGCCAGCGCACTGAGCACGCCCGAAGCCCCGTACGAGCTGGTCAAGACCATGCGCGCCTCCGTGCTGGCGCTGGGCCCACTGCTGGCGCGCTTTGGCGAGGCCACGGTGTCGCTGCCCGGCGGCTGCGCCATTGGCTCGCGGCCCGTGGACCAGCACATCAAGGGCCTGGCCGCCATGGGCGCCGAGATCGTGGTCGAACACGGCTACATGATCGCCAAGCTGCCCGCAGGCTGGAAGCGCCTGAAGGGCGCGCGCATCACCACCGACATGGTCACCGTGACGGGCACCGAGAACTTCCTCATGGCCGCTGCGCTGGCTGAGGGCGAGACCGTGCTTGAAAACGCCGCGCAAGAGCCCGAGATTTCGGACCTGGCCGAGATGCTGATCGCCATGGGCGCCCAGATCGAAGGCCACGGCACCAGCCGCATCCGCATCCAGGGCGTGGACAAGCTGCACGGCTGCACCCACCGCGTGGTGGCCGACCGCATCGAGGCCGGCACCTTCCTGTGCGCCGTGGCGGCCACGGGCGGTGATGTGGTGCTGCGCCATGGCCGCGCCGACCACCTCGACGCCGTGATCGAGAAGCTGCGCGAAGCCGGTGCCACCGTGCAAGCGGTGGACGGCGGCATCCGCGTGCAAAGTGCAGGCGGCGCCACGCTCAAGGCCCAGGGTTTCCGCACCACCGAGTACCCGGGCTTCCCCACCGACATGCAGGCGCAGTTCATGGCGCTCAACTGCATCGCGCAGGGCACGGCCACGGTGACCGAGACGATTTTTGAAAACCGCTTCATGCACGTCAACGAGCTGGTGCGCCTGGGCGCCAAGATCCAGACCGATGGCAAGGTGGCGGTTATCGAAGGCGTGCCCCGCCTCTCCGGCGCCACCGTGATGGCCACCGACCTGCGCGCCTCGGCCAGCCTGGTCATCGCGGGACTGGTGGCCGACGGCGAAACCGTGGTGGACCGCATCTACCACCTGGACCGTGGCTACGACTGCATGGAAGCCAAACTGCGCGGTATTGGCGCGGACATTGAAAGACTGAAAGCATGACGATGATCACACTGGCGCTTTCCAAGGGCCGCATCTTTGACGAAACCCTGCCGCTGCTGGCCGCCGCAGGCATCGAGGTGCTGGAAGACCCCGAAAAGTCGCGCAAGCTCATCCTGCCCACCAACCAGCCCGACGTGCGTGTGGTGCTGGTGCGCGCCACCGATGTGCCCACCTACGTGCAGTACGGTGGTGCCGACATTGGCGTGACCGGGAAGGACACCCTCATCGAGCACGGCGGCCAGGGCCTGTACCAGCCGCTGGACCTGCAGATCGCCAAGTGCCGCGTGAGCGTGGCCGTGCGCAACGACTTCGACTACGAACGCGCCGTGAAGCAGGGCGCACGCCTGAAGGTTGCCACCAAGTACACCAGCATCGCCCGCGACTTCTTCGCGACCAAGGGCGTGCACGTGGACATGGTCAAGCTGTACGGCAGCATGGAGCTGGCCCCGCTCACCGGCCTGGCCGATGCCATCGTGGACCTGGTCTCCACCGGCAACACGCTCAAGGCCAACCACCTCGTCGAGGTCGAGCGCATCATGGACATCAGCTCCTACCTCGTCGTGAACCAGGCCGCGCTCAAGCTCAAGCAGGCGCCGCTGCGCCGCATCATCGATGCGTTCGCCTCGGCCATACCGGCTGAAAAAAACTGATCCATCTCCACCGACTGACACTATGACTTTGGTAGCTGCTCCCGCCCGTCTGTCCACCGCTGCGGCCACTTTTGAGGCTGATTTTGCAGCCCGCCTGCATTGGTCTGCCGACACCGACGCGGCCATCGAGCAGCGCGTGGCCGACATCCTGGCCGATGTGCAAAAGCGTGGCGACGCCGCCGTGCTGGAGTACACCGCCCGTTTCGATGGCCTTTCGGTGCCCACCATGGCCGCGCTGGAACTGACCCAGGCTGACTTCAAGGCCGCGTTCGACGCCATCCCACAGGCCCAGCGCGACGCACTGCAGGCCGCCGCCAAGCGCGTGCGCAGCTACCACGAAGCGCAGAAAAAGGCTTCGGGCGAGAGCTGGAGCTACCGCGACGAAGACGGCACGCTGCTGGGCCAGAAGGTCACGCCGCTCGACCGCGTGGGCATCTACGTGCCCGGCGGCAAGGCCGCGTACCCGTCCAGCCTGCTGATGAACGCCATCCCGGCCCATGTGGCGGGTGTGCAGGAAATCATCATGGTCGTGCCCACGCCCGTGCGTGGCAGCGTGGCGACTGGCGGAACGGGCGAGGGCACGTCCACGAAGGGTGAGCGCAACGAGCTGGTGCTGGCCGCCGCCTACGTGGCGGGCGTCACCCGCGCCTTCACCATCGGCGGCGCCCAGGCCGTGGCTGCACTGGCCTACGGCACGGCCACCGTGCCCAAGGTGGACAAGATCACCGGCCCCGGCAACGCCTACGTGGCCAGCGCCAAGAAGCGCGTATTCGGCACGGTGGGGATCGACATGATCGCGGGCCCGAGCGAAATCCTGGTGCTGGCCGATGGCACCACGCCGCCCGACTGGGTGGCCATGGACCTCTTCAGCCAGGCCGAACACGACGAGCTGGCGCAGTCCATCCTGCTGTGCCCCGACGCCGCCTACCTCGACGCCGTGCAACGCGAGATCGACCGCCTGCTGCCCACCATGCCCCGCGCCGAGATCATCGCCAAGAGCCTCACCGGCCGGGGCGCGCTGATCCTGACCCAGGACATGGAAGAAGCCTGCGCCATCAGCAATCGCATCGCACCCGAGCACTTGGAGGTCAGCAGCACCGACCCACACCGCTGGGAGCCGTTGCTGCGCCACGCGGGCGCGATCTTCCTCGGGGCCTACACCAGCGAGTCCTTGGGCGACTACTGCGCGGGCCCCAACCACGTGCTGCCCACCAGCGGCACGGCGCGTTTTTCGTCGCCACTTGGCGTGTACGACTTCCAAAAGCGCAGCAGCCTCATCGAGGTGAGCGAGGCCGGTGCCCAGGTGCTGGGCACCATCGCCGCCGAACTGGCCTATGGCGAGGGACTGCAGGCCCACGCGCAGGCGGCTGAGATGCGGCTGACCACGCCCGTCAAGCCGCGCTGATCGCGCCCCGGGGCAGGGCACCCTGTGCGGGTGCTGTGGCCTTGGGCATAGAGGCCGCTGTGGGTGCGGGCGGATAGGCGGCGCTTGCCACTGCCCGGTGCTGCGCCCAGTTCAGCCGTGCAGGCTGGCGGCCTTCTGCACTGACACGCAGCCGCACGGGCCCGGTGAACGACAGGCGCTGGCCTGCTTCCAGAAAATAGTCTTCCAGCAGGCCGTCGCAGGTCACCCAGACGCGGCCTTGTTCGACTTCGAGCAAGGCGATGTCGCCCGCGCGGAAGTCCAGCACCTGGACGGCCTGCAGCGGTGGCAGGGGCTGGCGCTTCCATTGGAGTGGCAGGGCACCCGGCACCTGTGGGGCAGTGGCGGGCGACGAAGGGGTGGGGGCTGGCTGGGTTTTCATGCCTTCCACTGTGCGGGCGCAAGGCTTTGGCGGCCAGCCACAGCCTGGGGCCACCTGATGCAGTACAGATGACCAGTACAGGGGATCTGTACTGCCCGTACAGATGCGCCTCTGTACTGCCCTTTGGCGCAGCGATCAGTACAGAATGCTCGCATGGCCACCGATGACGCCCCCCCGCTGTACCTTCAAATCGCCGAACAGCTCGCGCAGCTGATCCGCAACGGCACCCTGGCGCGCGGCGAAAAGCTGCCTTCGGTGCGCGAGCTGGCGCGCCAGCACGGCGTGGCGCAGACCACGGTGGTGCAGGCCTACCACTGGCTGGAGGACGCGCGCCTGATCACGGCCCGCCCGCGCTCCGGATTTTTTGTGGCGGCGCGGCCTGTGAGCCTGCCCGAGCCCAGCACGCCGCGCCCCATGCGCCGCCCGCGCGAGGTGTCGGTGGACTGGCTGGGCCAGCGCATCCTGGGGCGCAACCAGCCCGAGAACATGGTGTCGTACAGCAGCGGCACGCCCGGCCCCGAGCTGTTCAACCCCGACCGGGTGCGCCGGGCCGTGGTGCGTGCAGCGCAGCGCCACCGCAACCTGCTGTGCACTTACCCGACCTCGTCAGGGCATGAGGATGCACGTCGTGCGATTGCGCGGTATGCCGTCAGCCTGGGCTGCAGCCTGGACCCGGAGAACATCGTGGTCACCGGCGGCTGCATGGACAGCATTGCGCTGTGCCTGCGTGCGGTGACGCAGCCGGGCGACGTGGTGGCGCTGGAGTCGCCCACACATTTTTCTTTTCTGGAGGTGCTGCAGGGCCTGCACCTGCGCGCGCTGGAAATTCCCACCCACCCGCGCAACGGCCTGTCGCTCGATGCCTTGCAGCTGGCGCTGGAGACCCAGCCTGTGAAGGCTTTGATGATCGTGCCCACGCTCAGCAACCCGCTGGGCAGCTGTATGCCGCAGGCCGAGCGCAAGCGCCTGGCGCAGATGGCTGCACGACATGGCATGGCGGTGATCGAGGACGCGATCTACAACGACCTCGTGGAGGTGGACGAGATGCGCCGCACCGTGAAGTCGTACGACACCACGGGCCATGTGATGCTGTGCGATTCGTTCTCCAAAACACTGGCGCCGGGGCTGCGCCTGGGTTGGCTGGAGGCCGGGCGCTGGGCCGACAAGGTGCGCGCCATCAAGGACCTGCAGGCGGGCGGCCAGTCGGCCGTGCTGGAGCTGGCGCTGGCCGACCTCATCACCCAGGCGGGCCATGCGGCCGCGATGCGCCAGCTGCGCGCAGCGGTGGCGGCGCGCATGGACGAGGTGCGCCACGTGATTGCGGCGCATTTCCCGCAGGGCACGCGCGTGAGCGATCCGCCGGGAGGCCTGCTGCTGTGGCTTGAGCTGCCCCGCGCGCTGGATTCGGTGCAGTTGCACGAAGCCTGCCTGGAAAAGCAGATCCTGATTGCGCCCGGCACGGTGTTCAGCGCCAGCGGGCGGTTTCGCAATTGCCTGCGCATCGGCGTGGGGGGTGACTGGTCGCCCGCCCATCTGGCGGCGCTGCGCACCGTGGGCGACATGGCCTGCCAAATGCTCCACAAAGGCGCATAACCCCGGGCCGCATGATTGCCTGAAAAAACACGAACTTCGTGTTGCACGAACTTCGTGTAATATTTTGCCCATGAAGAACATCACCGTGACCATGGACGACACCGTTGCCGAATGGGTGCGCGTGGAAGCCGCCAAGCGCGGCAGCAGCGTGTCGCGCCTGCTCGGTGAATGGCTGGCCGAAAAGATGCGCCAGGAAGACGCCTACGCCCAAGCCATGCGCGAGGCGCTGGGTTTTGAGTCCTGGGGCGCGTCCAGCGGGCCCTATGTGCCGCGCGACACCCTGTTTTTGCGCTGAGCGGGGCAGAACGCATGAGCACCGTCCCCATCTTTGTCGATACCGAAATCCTGCTCGCCAGCGTGGACGACCGCGATGCCGAGCGCCAGGCGCGGGCGCGTGAATGGGTCGCCTTTTGCTGGCAAACGCGTAGCGGCCGCATCAGCTCGCAGGTGCTCAACGAGCTGTACAACCAGGCCATCCAGCGTTTCGACGGCCCGCAGGTGCTGCAGCAGGTGCGTGCCCAGGTGCGCCGCCTGCGCGTGTGGCTGCCGCCGCACCTGGACTCCTACACCGTGGATGGCGCCTGGGACCTGCAGGACCGCTACCGCCTGGGCTACTGGGACGCGCTCATCCTCTCGTCCGCCCACCAGCAGGGCTGCCGCTATCTGCTGACCGAGGCGCTGCCGCACAACGAGCCGCTGGACGCCGTGCGGCCCATCAACCCGTTTCTCACCACCCCCAACGAACTGGACACCACCGAATGACTACTCCCGCGTCGTCCCCCCTCCAGGCCCTGGCCCGCATCCGCCCCGACGTGCGCGCCATGCACGCCTATGCCGTGCAGCCCTCCACCGGCATGCTCAAGATGGACGCGATGGAGAACCCGTTCCGCTTGCCCGCACACCTGCAGGCCGCGCTGGGCCAACGCCTGGGGGGCGTGGCGCTCAACCGCTATCCCGGCGACCGCCTGCTGGACCTCAAAGCCGCCCTTGCCAAGTACGCGGGCATGCCCGACGGCTATGGCATCGTGCTGGGCAACGGCTCGGACGAACTCATCACCCTGCTGGCCCTGGCCTGCGCCCAACCTGGCACGGGCCAGCGCGCCACCATGCTCGCGCCCATGCCGGGTTTTGTGATGTACCCGCTGTCCGCGCAGCTGCAGGGGCTGGACTTTGTCGGCGTGCCGCTCACGTCCGATTTCGAGCTGGATGAGCCCGCCATGCTGGCCGCCATCGCGCAGCACAACCCCGCCATCACCTACATTGCCTACCCCAACAACCCCACGGCCACGCTGTGGGACGAGGGCGCGGTGCAGCGCATCATCGACGCCGCAGGCGCACAGGGCGGCATCGTGGTGATGGACGAGGCCTACCAGCCCTTTGCCAGCCGCACCTGGATCGATCGCATGCGCGCCGAGCCCGCACGCAATGCCCATGTGCTGCTCATGCGCACGCTCAGCAAGTTCGGCCTCGCGGGTGTGCGCCTGGGCTACCTCATCGGGCCCTCGGCGTTCGTGAGCGAGATCGACAAGGTGCGCCCGCCCTACAACGTGAGCGTGCTCAACTGCGAGGCCGCGCTGTTTGCGCTGGAGCATGCCGACGTGTTCGCTGCCCAGGCCGCCGAGATACGCACTGAACGCACCAAGGTGATCGCGGCCCTGCGCCAGATGACCGGCATCGAAAAATGCTGGGACAGCGAGGCGAACATGATCCTCGTGCGCGTGGCGGATTCCGCCAAGGCCTACGAGGGCATGAAAAACCGCAAGGTGCTCGTCAAGAACGTTTCTACAATGCACCCCATGCTGGCCAACTGCCTGCGCCTCACGGTGGGCGCTGCCGAAGACAACGCGCAGATGCTGGCCGCACTCCAAGCCTCCCTATGACTTCCTCCGCACTTGTACCCTCCACACCGGTGGACCCGATGGCCGACCGCATTGCCGAGGTCAGCCGCAACACCGCCGAAACGCGCATCCGCGTGCGCATCAACCTCGACGGCACCGGCCAGGCCAAACTGCACACGGGCATCGGCTTCTTCGACCACATGCTCGACCAGATCGCCCGCCACGGGCTGATCGACCTCGACATCGACTGCGAAGGCGACCTGCACATCGACGGCCACCACACGGTGGAAGACGTGGGCATCACGCTGGGCCAGGCATTTGCGCGCGCCGTGGGTGACAAGAAGGGCATCCGCCGCTACGGGCACGCCTACGTGCCGCTCGACGAAGCGCTGTCACGCGTGGTGGTTGATTTTTCGGGCCGCCCGGGCCTGCACATCGACGTGAAGTTCACGGCGGGCAGCATCGGCCAGCTCGATACGCAGCTGGTGTACGAGTTCTTCCAGGGCTTTGTGAACCACGCGGGCGTGACGCTGCACATCGACAACCTCAAGGGCTTCAACGCCCACCACCAGTGCGAGACCATCTTCAAGGCGTTCGGGCGCACGCTGCGTGCGGCGCTGGAGCGCGATCCGCGCTCGGCCGGTGTCATCCCCTCCACCAAGGGTTCGTTGTAAAAATATGGATCAAATCAGGCGCTACCGCCTGATGGATAAGCGCTAGCAGCTATGAATATGGAAGCAAAAACCGTCGCGGTCGTGGACTACGGCATGGGCAACCTGCGCTCCGTCTCGCAGGCCGTGTTGGCCGCCGCACAGGGCACGGGCTGGACCGTAGTCGTCACCCAGCGCCCCGAAGACGTGCGCGCCGCGGCGCGCGTGGTGCTGCCCGGCCAGGGCGCCATGCCCGACTGCATGCGCGAACTGCGCGAGTCCGGCCTGCAGGAATCGGTGCTCGAAGCCGCTGCCAGCAAGCCGATGTTCGGCGTGTGCGTGGGCATGCAGATGCTGCTGGACCACAGTGCCGAAGGGGACACCCCGGGCCTGGGCCTGATCCATGGCGACGTGCGCAAGTTCGACCTGGCAGGCCGCACTCAGGCCGATGGCAGCCGTTTCAAGGTGCCCCAGATGGGCTGGAACCAGGTGCGCCAGATGGCCCACCCCCACCCTGCGGGTGGCGTGGCCGTGCACCCTGTCTGGGCCGGTGTGCCCGACAACAGCTACTTCTACTTCGTGCACAGCTTCTATGCCCTGCCGCAGGATCCCGCCCACTGTGCGGGGCAAACCGACTACGGCGGTTTGTTTGCTGCGGCCATTGCACGCGATAATATTTTTGCGACGCAATTCCACCCGGAGAAAAGCGCGGAACACGGCCTGGCCCTGTACCGCAACTTTCTGCACTGGAATCCCTGATTTTCCAACCACCCCTTCCTTCCCCTTCAACCACCCCGTTCGGGCCGTGCCGAGACCAGGCCTCTCCCCCGAACCCCCACCACCATGCTGCTCATCCCCGCCATCGACCTCAAAGACGGCCACTGCGTACGCCTCAAACAAGGCGATATGGACCAATCCACCACCTTTGGTGAAGACCCCGCCGCCATGGCGCGCAAGTGGGTGGACGCGGGCGCACGCCGCCTGCACCTGGTGGACCTGAACGGCGCCTTTGCGGGCGTGCCCAAGAACTACGGTGCCATCAAGTCCATCCTCAAAGAGGTCGGCTCCGATATTCCGGTGCAGCTCGGCGGTGGCATCCGTGACCTGGACACCATCGAAAAATACATCGACGGCGGCCTGCGCTACGTGATCATCGGCACGGCGGCCGTGAAGAACCCTGGCTTCCTCAAAGATGCGTGCAGCGCCTTCGGCGGCCACATCATCGTGGGCCTCGACGCCAAGGACGGCAAGGTGGCCACCGACGGCTGGAGCAAGCTCACGGGCCACGAGGTCGTGGACCTGGCCAAGAAGTTCGAGGACTGGGGCGTCGAGTCCATCATCTACACCGACATCGGCCGCGACGGCATGCTCTCGGGCATCAACATCGACGCCACCGTCAAGCTCGCGCAGGCGCTCTCCATCCCCGTGATCGCCTCGGGCGGCCTGTCGAACATGGCCGACATCGAACAGCTGTGCGCCGTGGAAGGCGAGGGCGTCGAGGGCGTGATCTGCGGTCGCGCGATCTACAGCGGCGACCTGGACTTTGCCGCTGCGCAAGCGCGCGCCGACGAGTTGAACGGCTGAGACAGATACCCCCTGAGCGGCAGCGCCGCCTCCCCCAGGGGACGACGCCAGTGGCCTGGCGAAGCCCGTTCCACGGCGTCTGCTGGCCTCGGCGGCGCCCCACCCACGAATCGCTGACTGACTACCGACATGCTTGCCAAACGCATCATCCCTTGCCTCGACGTCACCGGAGGCCGCGTGGTCAAGGGCGTCAACTTTGTCGAACTGCGTGACGCGGGCGACCCGGTCGAGATCGCCGCGCGCTACAACGCGCAGGGCGCCGACGAACTCACGTTTCTCGACATCACCGCCACGAGCGACGGGCGCGACCTGATCCTGCACATCATCGAGGCCGTGGCCAGCCAGGTGTTCATTCCCCTCACCGTGGGGGGCGGTGTGCGCTCGGTCGAGGATGTGCGCCGCCTGCTCAATGCGGGCGCAGACAAGACCAGCTTCAACTCCGCCGCCATCGCCAACCCCGACCTGATCAACGCCGTGTCGGCCAAGTACGGTGCGCAGTGCATCGTGGTCGCCATCGACGCCAAGCGCCGCCAGGGCGATGACCTGGCCGCGCGCGGCGAGGGCTGGGACGTGTACAGCCACGGCGGGCGCAAGAACACGGGCCTGGACGCCGTGGCCTGGGCCACCGAAATGGCGCGCCGTGGCGCGGGCGAGATCCTGCTCACCAGCATGGACCGCGACGGCACCAAGTCCGGCTTTGACCTGGCCCTCACGCGCGCCGTGAGCGATGCGGTGAGCGTGCCCGTGATCGCCTCGGGCGGCGTGGGCAACCTCGACCACCTGGCCGACGGCGTGCAGCAGGGCGGGGCGGATGCCGTGCTGGCGGCCAGCATCTTCCACTACGGCGAATACACCGTGGGCCAGGCCAAGCAGCGCATGGCCGAACGCGGGATTCCGGTGCGGCTGTAATGGCGCGGTTCGCGGGCGCCTGCGGGGCGCTGGCCGCCCTGGCTGCTGTGGCCTTCATGGCCACGGCGCTGCCCGCTGCGGCCCAGGTGCCGCCCCCGTCATACGCCAGTTTTTCTGAGCGCCTGCCTTGTGTGCACCGCATCGGCCGGTGTTTTGACGCCACCATCGGCGGCAAGCGGGTGGACGTGATTGCTGACAAGGCCGAATTCGACAAGCTCAAGGCCCTGCTGCAAACGCTCAACCGCAATGTGCGCGACGTGCACTGGATCGTGCGCGAGCCCGTGCCGGGCGCCCAGGCGCTGGATGTGGAAACCCGTGCCACCGCGCAGGGGCTGCCCCATGTGGGGGACGAGCAGGAAGAGCCCGATGTGATCGTCTACGCCCTGGATGGCCAGGACCTGGACAGCGAATCCGAGCTGGTGGCCCAGCAAAGCGTGCGCATCAACGGCCAGCCGGTGGTGACGCAGCAGGAAACCCTCACGCAGGACTTCCTGCCCCCGGGCCGGTATGCCTTCGCCATCAAGTACCTGGGGCGCAAGAACTGGGACCGCAAATGGGTCTTCCTGACTGTGGCTCCATAGTTAGAAGGTAAAACGGCTCTCCCGCGCGCTGGGCAAGCGTTGGTAGCTATCATTTTTGAATGGATGTGTGGCGGGCCGGTTGCGCTGCAGCAGGGCCCGGTGCCTGCGATCCGGTGGGGGCGGTTTACTCATGTTTTGATAGCTGACAGGGCTTGATGGTCGCGCCCAAAGGGCAAAAAAACCGCGTCCCCCGGTGCCTGCTGCAAAGGCCCGCCGGGCAAATCACCGACAATCCCCGCCATGAACTGGCTCAACGAAGTGAAATGGGATGCGCAGGGCCTGGTGCCCGTGATTGCGCAAGAGCAGGGCACGGGCGACGTGCTGATGTTTGCGTGGATGAACCGCGAGGCCCTGCAGAAAACCGCCGAACTCGGCCGCGCCGTGTACTTCAGCCGCTCGCGCAAGAAGCTGTGGTTCAAGGGCGAAGAATCGGGCCATGTGCAGACCGTGCACGAGATCCGCCTCGACTGCGACAACGACGTGGTGCTGCTCAAGGTCACCCAGCAGGGCCACGAACCCGGCATCGCCTGCCACACCGGCCGCCACAGCTGTTTCTTCAGCGTGCTCAAGGACGGCGCCTGGACGCCAGTCGATCCGGTCTTGAAAGACCCCGAATCCATCTACAAATAGCACCCATGAGTTCCAACGATTCCCTCGCCCCCGCGTCGCAAGACGCGCTCGCGCGTTTGGCCGCCGTCATTGAAAGCCGCAAGCCTGCCAATGGCGGCGACCCTGCGACGAGCTATGTCTCGCGCCTGCTGCACAAGGGGCCGGATGCCTTCCTCAAGAAGATCGGCGAAGAGGCCACCGAGGTGGTGATGGCGGCGAAGGACGTAGACCATGGCGCGGACAAGTCCACGCTGGTGTACGAGGTGGCGGACCTGTGGTTCCACTCCATGGTGGCGCTGGCCCACTACGGCCTGACGCCCGCCGACGTGCTGGTCGAGCTGGAGCGCCGCGAGGGCACCAGCGGCATCGAAGAAAAAGCCTTGCGCAAGGCCGATGCGCGTGCCACCGAGGAGGGTTCTTCATGAGCGACATCGTCGATGTGCAGACCAACGACCAGAAGGCCCAGGGCCTCAAGAACGTTGGCTGGGTCAGCTATGTGCTGCACCTCATCGTGGCCGTGGGGGCGGTGCTGCCGGGGGCACAGGCCAGCGCACTGCTGCTGGTGATTGCGCTGGTGATCGACTTGGTCAAGCGCGGCGATGCCGAAGGCACCTGGCAGGCCAATCATTTCTCCTGGCGCATCCGCTCGACGATCTGGGTGGGCGTGCTGTACATCGTGACTGCACCCCTGTGGCTGCTGCTGATTGCGCCGGGCTGGATTGCCTGGGGCATCATTTCGCTGTGGTTCCTGTACCGCATCGTGCGCGGCATGCTGGCCATGAGCAACAACCGGGCGGTGGATGCCTGAAGCCCCCGCAGCCCCGCTGCCGCGCCTGAACCTGGCCCTGCAAGGCGGTGGTTCGCACGGTGCGCTCACCTGGGGCGTGCTGGACGCGCTGCTCGAAGACGGGCAGTGGCAGTTCGATGGCGTGAGCGGCGCCAGCGCCGGCGCCATGAATGCTGTGGCGCTGGCCCACGGCTTTGCCACAGCCGCCAAGGAACACAAAGACCCGCATGAGGCGCACCAGGCCGGTTGCCAGCAGGCGCGCGACACCCTCACCCGCCTGTGGGAGGGCGTGGGCACGCTGGGCAGCCTGATGTGGGGCTCGCCCCTGTCGGCCGCCAACCCCATGCTGGGCATGATCAGCCAATGGCTCTCGCCCTACCAGACCAACCCGCTCGACATCAACCCGCTGCGCCGCCTGCTGGAGCGCGAGGTGGACTTTGACCTGCTGTGTTCCGAGCGTCGCGCGATCAGCGCCGCAGGCGGGCCCAAGGTGTTTGTGTGCGCCACCAATGTGCGCACGGGGCGCGGCGAGATCTTCTCCGGCCCCCGGCTCAGCGCCGATGCGGTGATGGCTTCGGCCTGCCTGCCGCTGCTGTTCAAGGCGGTAGAGATCGACGGCCAGCACTACTGGGACGGCGGCTATTCGGGCAACCCCGCGCTGCACCCGCTGATCTACCAGACCGAAACCTCCGACATCCTGCTCGTGCAGATCAACCCCATCGAACACCTGGAGCTGCCCCACACCGGCCCCGAGATCATGGAGCGCATGAACGAGGTCACCTTCAACGCCAGCCTGCTGGCCGAGATGCGCGCCATCGAGTTCGTGCGCCGCCTGCTGGCCGAGGGCAAGCTGGACCCGCGCCGCTACAAGAGCGTGCGCATGCACCGCATCGACGGCGGCGCCGTGCTCGCGCCCTTCGGGGCAGACAGCAAGACCCGCGCGGACCTTCCCTTTGTGCGCAAGCTGTTCGCGCTGGGCCGCACGGCCGGGCAGGAATGGCTGCAGGCGCACCGCAAGGATGTGGGCGTGCGGCCCTCCATCAAGATCGCTGAAAATGCGTGAAGCCCCCTGTGTCGCCTGCGGCGCCTTCCCCCTCAGGGGAATGCCACCCGTGGCCTGGCGGAGCCAGTTCCACGGTGGCACTGGTCTCGGGTACGCCGGTTTCAATCGCTTTGGGGGCCGAGCAGCGCCCGCTGAACTGTTAACTTCGTTTTGACATTTTTTCCATGCACGATCCGAACTGCCTTTTCTGCAAGATCATCGCGGGCCAGATTCCTTCGAAGAAGGTCTATGAGGACGAAGAAATCTTCGCCTTCCACGACATCCACCCCTGGGCGCCGGTGCATTTCTTGATGGTTCCCAAGCTGCATATCCCTTCGATGGCCCAGGTCACTGCCGAGCATGCGGGCGTGCTGGGGCGCATGATGGCGCTGGCCCCGAAGCTGGCCCTGGAGCAAGGCTGCAACCCGTACCCCGAGGGTGGCTTTCGCGTCGTGGTAAACACCGGTCTGGAAGGCGGACAGGAAATCCACCACCTGCATGTCCACGTGATGGGCGGCCCCCGTCCGTGGCTTAAAGGCTGACCCAGGCTGACGGCGCGAGCCGGTGGTTTCCCGCTCTTGGGGGCCTGTGTGCCGAACTTTGGTCACAGCCCCCGTCTAAAATGGTTGCAATTCGTTAGGAGATATTCCATGGGCTCTTTTTCCATCTGGCACTGGCTGATTGTGCTGCTGATCGTTGTCATGGTGTTTGGCACCAAGAAGCTCAAGAACATGGGCTCCGACCTCGGGGGCGCCGTCAAGGGCTTCAAGGACGGCATGAAGGACGGCTCCACCCCCGACAACGCTGCAACGCCTCCCGCAGGTCAGGTGGCCAACAGCCAGGCCAGCGACAAGACCACCATCGATGTCGAAGCCAAGCAAAAGAGCTGAGCCGCTGTGGCTGCTGACCGGCACACGCTGCACTCTGTTTTGCCTTTGCGCCTGATCCATCCATGATTGATATCGGCCTGTCCAAGATGGCGCTGATCGGCGCCGTGGCGCTGATCGTCATCGGCCCCGAAAAGCTGCCCCGTGTGGCGCGCACCGTGGGCACGCTGCTGGGCAAGGCCCAGCGCTACGTGTCCGACGTGAAGGCCGAGGTCAACCGGTCGATGGAGCTGGACGAACTCAAGAAGATGAAGGACACGGTCGAGAACGCCGCACGCGATGTGCAGAGTTCCATCCAGACCAGCGCCAGCGAGTTCGAGAAGGACTGGGCCGAAGCCACCGACACCGCCACTGCGGCCCTGAACGAGCAGACCACGGTGGTGCCCGCCTACAAGCACCCGGGCAAGAACTGGCGCCTCAAGCGCGGTGCCGTGCCCCAGTGGTACAAGTCCAGAAGCGGTGTGCGCACCAAGGCGCAGTCGGGCGCGGCGCGCGTGGCCCGCTTCCGCCCCCAGAAATTCCATTGACGATGATGCCGCGCGGACTTTTGTGCGCGGCGCTGCATGGGCGCCCTGTGCGCCCCTGAAAACCCACCATGTCCGAAACCCCCACCAAAGAAGACGAGCTGGCCGGCACCGAGCAGCCGTTTGTGCAGCACCTGATGGAGCTGCGCGACCGGCTGGTCAAGGCCATGATCGCCATCGCGATTGCGGCGGCGATCCTGTTCTTCTTCCCCGGCCCTGGCGCGCTGTATGACTTTCTGGCGGCGCCCCTGGTGGCGCATCTGCCCAAGGGGGCCACGCTGATCGCCACCTCGGTGATCTCGCCCTTCATGGTGCCGCTCAAGATCTTGCTGATGTCGGCCTTCTTGCTGGCGCTGCCGTTTGTGCTGTGGCAGGTGTGGGCCTTTGTGGCGCCCGGCCTGTACTCGCACGAGAAGAAGCTGGTGCTGCCGCTGGTGATCTCCAGCACGCTGCTGTTCTTCATCGGCGTGGCGTTTTGCTATTACCTGGTGTTTGGCCAGGTGTTCGCGTTCATCCAGAGCTTTGCACCCAAGAGCATCACGGCCGCGCCTGACATCGAGGCCTACCTGAGCTTTGTGCTGTCGATGTTCCTGGCCTTTGGCCTGGCGTTCGAAGTGCCTATCGCCGTGGTGGTGCTGGCCCGCATGGGCGTGGTCAGCGTGCAGAAGCTGCGCGAGTTCCGGGGCTACTTCATCGTGGTCGCCTTCGTGATCGCCGCCGTGGTCACCCCGCCCGATGTGGTGTCTCAGCTGTCGCTGGCCATCCCCATGTGCATCCTGTACGAGGTGGGCATCTGGGCGGCACAGATCTTCATCAAGCACACCAAAGCGCCGGAAGAAGCGGAAGAGTCCGCCTCGGCCTCCTGAGGTTCTCAACGCCGGGGGTGTACAGAGCAACCCCTGGCGCACCCTGCGCCAGCACATGCGTGGGGCAAGCTGAGCGGGTCAAGGCCACAGCGGCCTGTGCCCGCCTCTGACCCTGTTTGGGTGGCTGATTTTGAATAAAGTTGGCCGTTACCGCGCATCTATAAAGCACTTGTAGCTATATTTTTGATAGCTAAAAGTGCTTGTCTTGGATCTGCCACCGCCAGTGATGGTGATCCCTGTGGGCGTCGTCTTAGGCCAGGACAGGGCAGGGTGGGGCAGATGCGTTTGCCCTGCAGTCCGGGCCACGCCACGAGTCCTGCCCGCTTGCTGCCCCCTCCCGCCTTATCTCCGGATATTGCGCTGCTGCGGCCGGGGGCGCACACCGGGGTTGATGCTCAGCTCCACCAGCTTGTCCCCGCGCTGCACGTTGAAGGCCGAGCTGGTGCCGGGCTTGAGTGCCGCCACGGCGCTCAGCAGCTCGGACACATTGCCCACCTTCTTGCCATCCACTTGCACGATCACGTCGCCAGGCCGCATGCCTGCCTGGGCGGCGGGGCCGTCCTGCAGCACGCCGGTGATGATCACGCCCTCGGTGGCCTTTTTCACGCCAAAGGTCTCCGCCAGTTCGGGCGAGAGTTCGTTGGGTTCCACGCCGATCCAGCCGCGCGTGACCTGGCCGTCCTTCACGATGCCGTCGAGCACCATGCGCGCCGTGGACACAGGAATGGCAAAGCCGATGCCCATGCTGCCGCCCGAGCGCGAGTAGATCGCGGTGTTGATGCCCATGAGGTTGCCGTTCACGTCCACCAGCGCGCCGCCCGAGTTGCCGGGGTTGATGGCCGCGTCGGTCTGGATGAAGTTCTCGAAGGTGTTGATGCCCAGCTGGCTGCGGCCCAGCGCGCTCACGATGCCGCTGGTCACCGTCTGGCCCACGCCGAAGGGGTTGCCAATGGCCAGCACCTGGTCGCCCACGTCCAGCCCGTCGGAATTGCCCAGCACGATCACGGGCAGTTTGTCGAGTTCGATCTTGAGGATGGCCAGGTCGGTGTCGGGGTCGGTGCCGATCACGCGCGCACGGGCGCGGCGGCTGTCGGTGAGGGTGACTTCAATCTCATCGGCGCCTTCGACCACATGGTTGTTGGTGAGGATGTAGCCATCGGGGCTCACGATCACGCCGCTGCCCAGGCCCGCCTGGGCCTGGCTGCCCTGGTCACCAAAGAAGAACTGGAACCAGGGGTCGTTGCTGCGCGGGTGGCGCACTTCCTTGCTGGTGTTGATGCTGACCACGGCCGGTGCGGCCTTGCGCGCCGCACCGCTGAAGCTGCCCGCCGCAGGCTGGGAGGGCGGCGTGGCGGGCGCCTCCAGCAGCGCAATGCCCGCCCCTGAGCGCGTGGTGCCCCGGCCCAGCCAGTCGGGCTGGAGCGTGGCGACAACAAAATAGGCCGCAACGAGCACCGTCACGGTCTGGGAAAACAGCAGCCAGAGTCGTTTCATGAAATTCACGTGCCAATGCACGTACGAGGTGGTGGGCGATGGAGCGTGGACGCGGGCCGGGCGCCACGCATGGGCGGCTGCGGCGCGCTGTCACGGCGGCATTGTCCCCCATGTGGGGGTGGGTCCACCGAATCCAAGAAATCCACAACGGGCCTGGGCTGCAGCGGGTTCGCGGCGGCGTTGCCTGCCTTGCTATGCATCTCCTCGCAGTCCCTTCGCACCACCAATGTCTCTGACGCAGTGGCCGAGGCTGCGCGCGACAATAGCACCATGAGCATTTCTCGCCACCAACTTTTGCAGGCGTTCGACGGCCTGCTGCAACCCGAGCGCTTCAAGGACTACGGCCCCAACGGCCTGCAGGTCGAGGGCAAGGCCGAGATCCAGCGCGTGGTGAGCGGCGTGACCGCCAGCCGCGCCCTGATCGAGGCTGCCATTGCTGCCCGCGCAGACGCCATCTTTGTGCACCATGGCCTGTTCTGGCGCGGGCAGGATGGCCGCATCACGGGCTGGATGAAGCAGCGGCTGCAGCTGCTGCTGGCGCACGACATCAACCTGTTTGCCTACCACCTGCCGCTCGATGCCCATGCCGAGCTGGGCAACAACGCGCAACTGGGCCGGGTGCTGGGTTTTGCCGCCGATGCGCGGTTTGGCGAGCAGGACCTGGGGTTCTCCGCGCCGGCGTCTTTTGCCAGCGGCCAGGCCTTGGCCGACCATGTGGCGCAGGCGCTGGGCCGTGCCGTGACGGTGGTGCAGCCCCCGCCAGTTGGCGCGCAGCGGCCTATCCGCCGTGTGGCTTGGTGCACCGGGGGCGCCCAGGGGTACTTCGAGTCGGCCATTGCAGCGGGTGCCGATGCGTTCATCACCGGTGAAATCTCCGAACCCCAGGCCCACCTGGCGCGCGAGATGGGTGTGGGCTTCATCGCTGCCGGGCACCATGCCACCGAGCGCTACGGCGCGCCTGCCGTGGCCGCCCATGTGACGGCGCAGTGCGGGCTGGACCACCAGTTCATCGAGATCGACAACCCCGCGTAGCCGCCTGCTTGGCCGTTGCATCCCGTGTCGGTTGCATCTGCTGCGTAGAACGGGTGCTCACTTATTTATAGCTGCCAAGGCTTTCTAATAGCGCGGTAGCGGCACAAAAAAGCTTCAAAGAATCATGCGCACCATTGCCATCACCCAGGGAGACCCCGCCGGCATCGGTCCCGAGATCGTGGCCAAGGCCTTCCGCGACGCGCCCGAGGTGCTGCGCCATTGTTTTGTGGCGGGCGATGTGGCCACGCTGCGGCGTGCGGCGCAGGCCATTGCGCGGCCGGGTGTGGGGGGCTTGCCGGTGGCCCAGATCAGTGCACCGCAAGAGGCGCTGGCCATGCCCCCGCGCTGCATGCCCGTGCTGCCAGTGCCGGGCATTCCGGGCCCTCAGCCCTGGGGCCAGGTCAGCGCCGCAGCGGGGCGGGCGGCGGCCGATTGCGTGGTCTGGGCGGCCCGCGCTGCATTGCGCGGTGAGGTGGCGGCGCTGGTCACCGCGCCGCTGCACAAAGAGGCGCTGTCTGCTGCGGGCGTGGATTTTCCGGGGCACACCGAGCTGCTGCAAGCCGAGGCTGCAGCCCACCAGAGCGTGCCGCTGGCCCGCATGCCCGTGCGCATGATGCTGGCCAACGACGAGCTGCGCACCGTGCTGGTCAGCATCCATGTGTCGCTGCGCGATGCGCTGGCGGCCGTCACGCACGACAACGTGCTGCAGACGCTGCAGATCACCCATGCAGCACTGCAGCGCAGCCTGGGCCGTGTGCCGCGCATCGCGGTGGCCGGGCTGAATCCCCATGCAGGGGAGGGCGGCCTGTTTGGCCGCGAGGAGTTGGAGGTGATCGCCCCCGCCATCGCTGCAGCACGTGCCCAGGGGCTGGATGTGCATGGCCCGTTTGCGCCCGATACGGTGTTCATGCGCGCACGCAGCACGCCACAGCGCGCGGGCGAGTTCGATGTGGTGATCGCCATGTACCACGACCAGGGCCTGATCCCGGTGAAGTACCTGGGGGTGGAAAAGGGGGTGAACGTGACGCTGGGCCTGCCCCTGGTGCGCACCAGCCCCGACCATGGCACGGCGTTTGACATCGCGGGGCAGGGCATTGCCGATGCCTCTAGTCTTGTGGAGGCGGTGCACATGGCCCGCCAGTTGTCCACGTAGCAGGTCGGTGTTTATGCTGCCCGCGCCCCGGTGGCGGGTGGTGCGCAGCCTGCGAAACTGGCGCAGCCAAACCCAGTGCCCCCGCGCAAGGGCCGCCCCGCCGCGCTGGGGGCGTCCCCCTCTCTCGCATGGCGCAGCCATGCGAGAGAGGGGGAAGGCGCGAAGCGACTCAGGGGGTGTTTACTTTTTCAGGCTGTCCCGGATTTCGCGCAGCAGCACGATGTCTTCTGCGGGGGCTGCAGGGGCTTCAGGTGCGGGTGCCGGGGCTTCGCGCTTTAGGCGGTTGATCTGCTTGATCATGATGAAGATGATGAACGCCAGGATCAGGAAATTGACGCCCACCGTCAAAAAGTTGCCATAGGCAAATACCGGCACCCCGGCCTTCTTGAGCGCATCCAGCGTGGTGCCCGTACCTGGCGGGATCGTGCCCAGCACCACAAACAGGTTGGAAAAATCGAGCTTGCCGAACACCAGGCCGACCACCGGCATGATGAGGTCGGACACGACAGAATCCACAATCTTGCCGAAGGCGCCACCGATGATGACCCCCACGGCGAGGTCCACCACATTGCCCTTGACCGCAAATTCCCTGAACTCTTGCATCATCCCCATGTTGTTGCTCCTTGTGCGAATGGATGTTGATGCGGGAGTATTGCTCAGCACAATGGGCTGTCAAGACAGACGAACGCGTTGAAATAACCATTTTCACTCCGCTACAATTCGCGGTTGACCCCAATCTAGCGATGATCAATCGAGGATCCCCATGAGTGACACTCCAATCGACTCCAGCAAGCGGACGTGGATCATCACGTCAGCATGTGCTGGTGCGGTGGGCGGCGTGGCAACTGCCGTCCCTTTCGTGAGTACCTTCCAGCCTTCCGAGCGCGCAAAAGCCGCCGGGGCTGCGGTAGAGGTGGATATCTCCGCCCTCAAGCCTGGAGAAAAAGTCACCGTGGAGTGGCGCGGCAAGCCCGTCTGGATCATCAAGCGCACGCCCGAGCAGCTCGCAGAGCTGCCCAAGCTCGATAGCCAGCTGGCCGACCCCAAGTCCGAGCGCAAGCCTTCCGAGCTGACCCCCGAGTACGCGCGCAACGAAGCGCGTTCGATCAAGCCGGAGATTTTTGTGGGTGTGGGCATTTGCTCGCACTTGGGTTGCTCGCCGTCGGACAAGTTCCAGACCGGTGCCCAGCCTTCGCTGCCCGATGACTGGAAGGGTGGCTTCCTGTGCCCTTGCCATGGCTCCACGTTCGACATGGCCGGCCGCGTGTTCAAGAACAAGCCCGCGCCCGACAACCTTGAAGTTCCTCCGCACATGTACCTGTCCGACACGCGCCTCGTGATCGGTGAAGACAAGAAGGCTTGAAGGAGCACGACGACATGGCTGAATTCAAGGAAATCTCTCCCAACGCCTCGGCAGGCGCCAAGGTCACGAACTGGTTCGAGAACCGCTTCCCGACCGCGTTCGATGCCTACAAGGTGCACATGTCGGAGTACTACGCTCCGAAGAACTTCAACTTCTGGTACATCTTTGGCTCGCTGGCCCTGGTGGTGCTGGTGATCCAGATCGTGACCGGCATCTTCCTGGTCATGCACTACAAGCCAGACGCCAACCTGGCGTTCGCTTCAGTCGAGTACATCATGCGCGATGTGCCCTGGGGCTGGCTGATCCGCTACATGCACTCCACGGGCGCTTCGGCGTTCTTTGTGGTGGTGTACCTGCACATGTTCCGGGGTCTCATCTACGGTAGCTACCGCAAGCCGCGCGAACTGGTCTGGATCTTCGGCTGCGCGATCTTCCTGTGCCTGATGGCCGAGGCCTTCATGGGCTACCTGTTGCCCTGGGGTCAGATGTCCTACTGGGGCGCTCAGGTGATCGTGAATCTGTTCGCTGCCATCCCCTTCATCGGTCCTGATCTGGCTCTGCTGATCCGTGGCGACTATGTGGTGGGCGATGCGACGCTGAACCGCTTCTTCAGTTTCCACGTGATCGCCGTGCCGCTGGTGCTGCTGGGCCTGGTGGTGGCGCACTTGCTGGCGCTGCACGATGTAGGCTCCAACAACCCCGATGGCGTGGAAATCAAGGGCCCCAAGGCGCCCAAGGATGCCAACGGCAAACCGCTGGACGGCGTGCCCTTCCACCCCTACTACACGGTGCATGACATCTTCGCGCTGAGCATGTTCCTCATGGCCTTCACGGCAGTGGTGTTCTTCGCACCCGAGTTCGGTGGCTACTTCCTCGAATACAACAACTTCATCCCTGCGGATCCGCTCAAGACCCCTGCGCACATCGCGCCGGTCTGGTACTTCACGCCGTTCTATTCGATGCTGCGTGCCATCACCACCGAAATGATGTATGCCCTGATCCTGTGCGTGGTGGCGGGTGCGGGTTTTGGGGTGCTCAAGGCCAAGCTGCCCAGCTTCATCAAGGCCGGCATCGTGGGCGTGGCCCTGGTGGTAGTGGCCATGATGCTGTCCATCGATGCCAAGTTCTGGGGCGTGGTCGTGATGGGTGGTGCTGTGATCATCCTGTTCTTCCTGCCTTGGCTGGACTTCAGCCCGGTCAAGTCGATCCGCTACCGTCCTGACTGGCACAAGTATCTGTATGGCATCTTTGTGATCAACTTCCTGATCCTGGGCTATCTGGGTGTGCAGCCACCATCGCCGATCGGCGAGCGTGTGTCGCAAGTGGGTACCCTGTTCTACTTCGGCTTCTTCCTGCTGATGCCCTGGTGGAGCCGCATCGGTGAAACCAAGCCCGTGCCCGACCGCGTGACCTTTGTGGCGCACTGAGCCTGGAGACAACAACAATGAAGAAAATCATCCTCACGTTGATCGCCGCTGTGGGCCTGGTCGCCGGTGCAGCCCATGCTGCCGGTGGCGACACCATTGCCTGGGACAAGGCGCCCAACAAGACCAACGACCTGGCTTCGCTGCAAAACGGTGCCAAGGTGTTCGTCAACTACTGCCTGAACTGCCATTCGGCTGCGTTCATGCGCTTCAACCGCCTGCGTGATATCGGTCTGACCGAGCAGCAGATCAAGGACAACCTGCTGTTCACGACCGACAAGGTCGGTGAGACCATGAAGGCGTCCATCGATCCCAAGCAGGCCAAGGAATGGTTTGGTGCGAATCCGCCCGACCTGACCGTGATCGCACGTTCGCGTGCTGGCCACGGTGGCACGGGTGCTGACTACCTCTACACCTTCCTGCGCACCTTCTACCGTGACGAGACCAAGGCCACGGGCTGGAACAACCTCGCTTTCCCGAGCGTGGGCATGCCCCATGTGCTGTGGGAAATGCAGGGCGACCGCCGCCCCGTGTTCGAAGAGCATGAAAGCCACGGCCACAAGACCCAGGTCTTCAAGGGCTGGGAGCAGGTCAAGCCTGGGACCATGACTACGCTGCAGTTCGACCAGACCGTGGGTGATCTGGTGAACTACCTGCAGTGGATGGGCGAGCCCGCCCAGAACACCCGCGTGCGCGTTGGCGTGTGGGTGCTGATTTTCCTCGGCGTTTTCACTCTCGTTGCCTGGAGGCTGAACGCAGCTTTCTGGAAGGACGTGAAGTAACAGCACGAGCCGCCAATCCTTGATCAGGCGCCCTTCGGGGTGCCGCTGGATTGTTTGCAGAGTGGGCGCTTTGGGCTCCCACTCTTTTGATTTTTAGGAGCCTCCCACCATGATGGTGCTTTACTCGGGTACGACCTGTCCCTTCTCCCACCGCTGCCGCTTTGTCCTGTTCGAAAAGGGCATGGACTTCGAAATCCGCGATGTGGACCTGTACAACAAGCCCGAAGACATCAGCGTGATGAACCCGTATGGCCAGGTGCCCATTCTGGTTGAGCGCGACCTGATCCTGTACGAGTCGAACATCATCAACGAGTACATCGACGAGCGCTTCCCCCATCCACAGCTGATGCCTGGCGATCCTGTGGACCGTGCCCGCGTGCGTCTGTTCCTGCTGAACTTCGAAAAAGAGCTGTTCGTGCATGTGAACACGCTCGAATCGCGCGCGACCAAGGGCAACGAAAAGGCGCTGGAAAAGGCCCGCGCCCATATCCGCGACCGCCTCACGCAGCTGGCCCCTGTGTTCCTCAAGAACAAGTACATGCTGGGTGACAACTTCTCGATGCTGGACGTGGCCATCGCCCCGCTGCTGTGGCGTCTGGACTACTACGGCATCGACCTGTCGAAGAATGCGGCTCCGTTGCTCAAGTACGCCGAGCGCATCTTCTCGCGTCCGGCCTACATCGAGGCACTGACGCCGTCCGAAAAGGTCATGCGCAAGTAAGCTGCGGTCTGTCTACATTCCTTCCCATCCACGCCGCTGGCATCCATCCATCCCAATGACCGCACAGGAATCCACCTCCACGCGCCCGTATCTCATTCGTGCCTTGTACGAGTGGTGCACAGACAACGGGCTCACGCCCTATGTGGCTGTGCGCGTGGACGATTCCGTGCAGGTGCCGCGTGAGTATGTGAAGGATGGCGAGATCGTGCTCAACATTAGTTTTGATGCCACGAGTGCGCTGCAGCTGGGCAATGACTTCATTGAATTCAAGGCCCGCTTTGGTGGCAAGCCCCGTGAGATCCTGGTGCCCGTAGGCCGGGTGATCGCGATCTATGCCCGTGAAAATGGCCAGGGCATGGCGTTCCCTCCGCCAGTGGACATGTTGGCGGGCGGGGATGTGCCTCCCGTGCTGGCGTCTGCGCCCGCGCCCGCGAGCCCTGCGGTGGCGGCGCCTGCATCTGCAGAGGACCGGGTGGTTCAGCTGGTGGGCAGTGACGACGGCGCCAAAGATGACGGGGGCGATGCTCCCCGGCCTCCACCTGCCTCTGGTGGTGCGCGCCCGTCCCTCAAGCGCGTCAAGTAGCGCTGCTTTCGATTTTTGGGCTGTATTTACAGGATAAAATACTGCCTTCGCCGGTTTAGCTCAGTTGGTAGAGCACCCGCCTTGTAAGCGGTAGGTCGTCAGTTCGATTCCGACAACCGGCACCATTTTTCTTGCTTTCTTCTGCATTCCCTGGTTCTGGCGTTGACCGTCAGGTTTGAACTTTCAGGCGAATCGCGTTAACCTCCCACCCCCGACTGCGCAGATGCGCCTGCAACGCAGGCAGCAGTTGGCGTATTTTTGCCGCTGCGGCATTGCTCTTGACCAGCAGGCACCAGCTGTCCCCATCAATGGGGCCGGCCTGGATGGTTGGACGCAAGGCTGCGGGTATCAGCAATTCAATGGCCTTGAGCCGATCACTGGAGTCGCGTGTCAGCGCTGTGAGCCTGGCCAGCGTGGGAGATTCCGCGCTGGCTTGCTGCACGGTGACAGCGTGGTGGCGGCGATTCATGGTGTGGCGTCTTCGGGCGTGGGGAATTCGTAGTGCATTTGATTATCACGGACGCCAGGTTGGCGCGCAGCCGGGCCATTCATCTGTCGGGCGCGCGCCTGCTTCTGGCGGGCTTGGCGTTGTCGCTGTGTCTCATGCTGGTGGCGGCCACCTTATACCACTGGGTTTTTTTGAAGGGCGCGCGGGAGGGCTGGCCTATTGTTGGCTCCCTCGTGCGGCTGGTGGTCAAGGATGAGTTTGCCGAGCGTGACCGCTTTATGCGTGCCAACCTTGATGCCATGGCGCGCCGTGTGGGCGAAATGCAGGCGCGCATGGTGCAGCTGGAGTCGCTGGGGGAGCGTGTCCTGGGGCTGGCTGGTATGGCGCCGGGTGATCTCCAGAAGGCGGACGCGCGTGGTGGTGCGCTGGTCAGCGCCCACAATCTGTCAATGGAAGAGCTGCAGGCCACGCTGGATGAGCTGGAGCGCCTGACCAGCCAGCGTGTGGATCTGATGACGGTGCTCGAATCCCGGTTGTTTGACCAGCACATCCGCAAGAAGATGGTGCCGACCCACGCGCCTGTGACTGGGCGGGCTGCAGGATCGGGGTTTGGCTGGCGACTGGACCCGATCACTGGCCAGTCGGCCTTGCACACCGGCCTGGACTTTCAGGCGGATACCGGAACCCCCATCCTGGCGGCCGCAGGGGGTGTGGTGGTGACGCAGGAATACCACCCAGCCTACGGCAACATGATCGAAGTGGACCATGGCAACCAGCTGATTACTCGCTACGCCCATGCTTCGCGTACCCTTGTGAAGCAAGGGGACATCGTGCGCCGGGGGCAGAAGATTGCCGAGGTGGGCACCACGGGGCGGTCTACCGGGCCCCATCTGCACTTTGAAGTGCTGGTGCAGGGCGTTTTTCAGGACCCCCAGAAGTTTCTGAGCGCCGGGGGCACGGCCACCAATGCACAGGTGGCCACTGCACAGGGGGCCGGGGCCACCCCGGGCAGGTAAAATCACGGGTCCGGTGTTCATTGCCTGGGTTGCAAACCCGGCCAAAGGACCCACCTGAACTCAATTCATCTTAGGGATTTCGGTCGCTTGGCGCGCTGATTGCAGCGGGCAAGCGGTCCTGTTCGCATGGCCACCAACTTCCTCACCAAAATATTCGGCAGCCGCAATGACCGGCTCCTCAAGCAGTACCGCAAGACGGTGTCCCGCATCAATGCGATGGAGCCCGAGTACGAGAAGCTGTCGGACGAACAGCTCAAGGCCAAGACGCAAGAGTTCAAGGAGCGCGTAGCCAAGGGCACGTCGCTGGACGATATCCTCCCCGAAGCCTTTGCGGTGGTCCGCGAAGGCTCCAAGCGCATCATGAAGATGCGCCATTTCGATGTGCAGATGCTGGGCGGCATGGCGCTGCACTACGGCAAGATCTCCGAAATGCGCACGGGTGAGGGCAAGACCCTCACGGCCACGCTGCCGGTGTACCTCAATGCCCTCTCGGGCAAGGGCGTGCACGTGGTGACGGTGAACGACTACCTCGCCAACCGCGATGCGCAGTGGATGGGGCGGCTGTACAACTTCCTGGGCCTCACGGTGGGCATCAACCTGCCCAACATGCCACGCGAGCAAAAGCAGGAAGCCTACCGCGCCGACATCACCTACGGCACGAACAACGAATACGGCTTCGACTACCTGCGCGACAACATGGTCTATGAGGCCGCCGACCGCGTGCAGCAGGGCCTGAATTTCGCCATCGTGGACGAGGTGGACTCCATCCTGATCGACGAGGCACGCACGCCCCTGATCATCAGCGGCCAGGCCGAGGACCACACGGCCACCTATGTCGCCATGAACAAGGTGGTGCCCCTGCTGGTGCGCCAGGAGGGCGAAGCCGACCCCCGTACGGGCGAAGGCGTGACCAAGCCAGGCGACTTCACGCTGGACGAAAAGAGCCACCAGGTGTTCCTGACCGAACAAGGCCATGAGACCGCAGAGCGCGTGCTCGCAAGCCATGGCCTGATTGCCGAAGGCGCCTCGGTGTACGACCCGGCCAACATCACGCTGATGCACCACCTGTATGCAGCGCTGCGTGCCAACCACCTGTACCACCGCGACCAGCACTACGTGGTGCAGAACGGCGAGATCGTGATCGTGGACGAGTTCACCGGCCGCCTGATGTCGGGCCGCCGCTGGAGCGAAGGCCTGCACCAGGCCGTGGAGGCCAAGGAAGGTCTGAAGATCCAGGCAGAGAACCAGACGCTGGCCTCCATCACCTTCCAGAACTATTTCCGCCTGTACAGCAAGCTCGCCGGCATGACCGGCACGGCCGATACCGAGGCGTACGAATTCCAGGAGATTTACGGTCTCGAAACCGTGGTCATTCCGCCCAACCGCCCGAGCAAGCGCGACGACCAGCTGGACCGTGTTTACAAGACCACACGCGAAAAATACGAAGCCGCGATCAAGGACATCCGCGAGTGCCATGAGCGCGGCCAGCCCGTGCTGGTGGGTACGACGTCGATCGAGAACTCTGAGATCATCGATCAGCTGCTGAACAAGGAAAACCTGCCACACCAGGTGCTCAATGCCAAGCAGCACGCCCGTGAGGCCGACATCGTGGCCCAGGCCGGCCGTGCCGGCATGATCACGATTGCCACCAACATGGCTGGCCGTGGCACCGACATCGTGCTGGGCGGCAACATCGAGAAGGATGTGGCGGCCGTCGAGGCCGACGAATCCCTGTCCGAATCCGAGCGCGCCGCCAAGGTGGCTGCGCTGCGCGAGCAGTGGAAGGTGGACCACGAGAAGGTCAAGGCCCTCGGCGGCCTGCGCATCATTGCGACCGAACGTCATGAGTCCCGCCGCATCGACAACCAGCTGCGTGGCCGTTCGGGTCGCCAAGGTGACCCAGGCTCCTCGCGCTTTTACCTGAGCCTGGATGACTCGCTGATGCGCATCTTCGCGGGCGACCGCGTCAAGTCCATCATGGACCGCCTGAAGATGCCCGATGGCGAGGCCATTGAAGCCGGCATCGTGACCCGTAGCATCGAGTCGGCCCAGCGCAAGGTGGAAGCCCGCAACTTCGACATCCGCAAGCAATTGCTGGAGTATGACGATGTGGCCAATGACCAGCGCAAGGTCATCTACCAGCAGCGCAATGACATCCTCGACGCGTCCGATCTGTCGGACGTGATTGCCGCAATGCGCGAAGACTGCATGACCGACCTGGTGCGCCAGTATGTGCCGGTCGAGTCGGTGGAAGAGCAGTGGGACCTACCCGCGCTCGAAAAGGTGTTGGCCGAAGATTGGCAGGTGGCGATTGCACTGCAACAGGACGTGCAGGGCGCGAACAGCGTGACCGACGACGAAATCCTGGAAAAAGTGCTGCAAGCCGCCAACGCTGCGTTCGACAACAAGGTGGAGCAGGTGGGCCGCGACAACTTCACGCAGTTTGAGCGTGTGGTGCTGCTGCAGAACTTTGACTCCAACTGGCGCGACCACCTCTCTGCGTTGGACTACCTGCGCCAGGGCATCCACCTGCGCGGCTATGCACAAAAGCAGCCCAAGCAGGAGTACAAGCGCGAAGCGTTCGAGCTGTTCCGCCAGCTGATCGATCAGGTCAAGAACGAGGTCACCAAGATCCTCATGACCGTGCAGATCCAGTCGCAGGCCCAGCTGGACCAGGCCGCGCAGGACATGGAAATCCGCGCCGAGAGCATCGCCAACGTGACCTACACCGCCCCCACGGAAACGGGCGAGGTGGAAACCACGGTGGATGCACAGACGGTGGGCCAGGCCCTGCCGGAGGGCATCCGCGTGGGCCGCAACGACCCTTGCCCCTGCGGCAGCGGCAAGAAGTACAAGCAGTGCCACGGCAAGCTGGCTTGATTTCCTGATCTACACAACACGGGCTTCGGCCCGTGTTTTCATTGGCGCGCCACAGTTTTCCGGATAATCGGCCCCAATCTTCATCGACGGATGCCGAGGCTCTGTAGCCACCATGCATCCGTCCCTCTCCTTCCGATAGAAAGGCCCCGTCCCATGCCTGTGAATCTTGTTGCCCCTGTTGCCGCCGACCTGCATCCGATTGCCGGTGTTCGTATTGGTGTTGCCGAAGCCGGCGTCCGCAAGGCCCACCGCAAGGACCTCACCGTGTTCCTGCTGGACGAAGGCGCCAGCGTGGCGGGTGTGTTCACCCAGAACCGCTTCTGTGCGGCTCCGGTGCAGATCAGCCGTGAACATCTGAACAGCGGCCAGCCGATCCGTGCCATGGTCATCAACACTGGCAATGCCAACGCGGGCACGGGGGCCGACGGCCTGGCGCGTGCGCGCTCTACCTGCATCGCAATGGCGCGCCAGCTGAGCGTGGCGCCCGAGCAGATCCTGCCGTTTTCCACCGGCGTGATCATGGAGCCCTTGCCCAATGACCGCATTGAAGCAGGCTTGCCCGCCGCGATTGCCGATGCACAACCAGGCCACTGGGCGCGCGCCGCCGAAGGCATCATGACCACGGACACGCTGCCCAAGGCGTTCTCTGCGCAGGCGCAGATTGGCGGTGCAACGGTGTCCATCACCGGCATCAGCAAGGGCGCGGGCATGATCCGCCCCAACATGGCGACCATGCTGGGCTTTCTGGCCACCGACGCCTGCGTGGCCCCTGGCGTGATGCAGCAGCTGGCGCGCGAGCTGGCCGATGGCTCGTTCAATCGCGTGACCATCGACGGCGACACCTCGACAAACGACTCTTTCGTTGTGGTGGCCACCAACAAGGCCGCGCACGCGCCCATCACTTCGCTCGACAGTGCCGAGGGCCAGGCCCTCAAGGCGGCCATGCTGGCGGTGTCGCAGAAACTGGCCCAGGCCATCGTGCGCGATGGCGAAGGCGCCACCAAGTTCATCACCGTGCGGGTGGAAGGCGGCAAGACGGGCGATGAATGCCGCAAGGTGGCGTATGCGATTGCCCATTCGCCTCTGGTCAAAACCGCCTTCTTTGCCAGCGACCCGAACCTGGGCCGCATCCTGGCGGCTGTGGGCTATGCGGGCATCGACGATCTGGACCAGACCGGCATCGACCTGTACCTGGACGACGTGCATGTGGCCGTGCAGGGCGGCCGTAACCCCGCCTACCGCGAGGAAGACGGCCAGCGCGTGATGAAGCAGGCCGAGATCACGGTGCGCGTGCTGCTGGGCCGTGGCGATGCTGTGGACACGGTATGGACCTGCGATTTCAGCCACGAATACGTGACGATCAACGCGGACTACCGCTCCTGATTCACTGTAGAACTCCTGATTTGATAGCTGCTAGCGCATGATGGACGCGCGGTAGCCGCCAAAATGAACCAAAAATTTGAACATCTGATCGAGCGTGCCGAGCAGCTCATCGCCCGCATCGAATCCGTATTGCCCCAGCCGCTCTCGGCGCCCGACTGGTCGGCCGCCATCGCCTGGCGCTACCGCAAGCGCAGCAGCGGCCATGGCACCCTGGAGCCGGTGCGCCATGTGGCCGCGATGGCGCTGGCGGACCTCAAGGAAATCGATCCCCAGAAGGAAAAGATCGAGCGCAACACGCAGCAGTTTGTGCAAGGCAAGCCCGCCAACAACGTGCTGCTGACTGGCGCACGCGGTACGGGCAAGTCCTCGCTCATCAAGGCCTGCCTGAATGCCTATGCGGCGCAGGGCCTGCGCCTCATCGAAGTGGACAAGGCCGACCTGACCGATCTGCCCGACATCGTGGACGTGGTGTCCGGCCGACCTGAGAAATTCATTGTTTTCTGCGATGACCTGAGCTTTGAAGACGGCGAGCCGGGCTACAAGGCGCTCAAGTCCATCCTCGACGGCTCGGTGGCTGCGGCCACGCCCAATGTGCTGATCTACGCCACCAGCAACCGGCGCCACCTGCTGCCGGAGTACATGAAGGAAAACCTCACCTACACCCACACCGAGGATGGTGAGGTGCATCCCGGCGAGGTGGTGGAAGAGAAAATTTCCCTGTCGGAGCGTTTTGGCCTGTGGGTGAGCTTCTACCCCTTCAGTCAGGAGGAGTACCTGACCATTACGGCGCAATGGCTGTCGTCGCTGGGCGTGCCTGCCTCGGCCATTGCTGCAGCCCGGCCCGAGGCGCTGGTCTGGGCGCTGGAACGGGGCTCGCGCAGCGGTCGCGTCGCCTACCAGTTTGCGCGCGACTATGCGGGGCGGCACGGTGGCTGAAACAACACGTAAACACACCGAGGTGGCCGTGGGCATCTTGCTGCGCGCGGATGGCGCGATGCTGCTGTCCACGCGCCCACCGGGCAAGCCCTATGCGGGCTATTGGGAGTTTCCGGGCGGCAAGCTGGAGGCGGGCGAAACGGTGGAAGAGGCGCTGCGCCGCGAACTGATCGAAGAGCTGGGCGTGACCATCGGGGCAGCCAGCGTCTGGAAAGTCACGGAGCACGACTATCCCCATGCCCTGGTGCGCCTGCACTGGTGCAAGGTCTGGGCGTGGACGGGGGAGTTCGAGATGCGCGAAGGCCAGTCCATGGCCTGGCAGCAGATGCCGTTGACGGTAAGCCCCGTATTGCCAGGCGCCTACCCGGTACTGCAATGGCTGGCCGAGGAGCGGGGCCTGGTGTTCACCCCCGAGTGAGTGGCCGGTGGGTGGTCGCGCCACTTGCCCGCTGTGCAGGATGTGGCCGAAAGGCCAATCTGTTCGCTATATTTTTAATAGCTTGAAAGTCTTTGCAGTCAGGCGCAGACGGCCAATTTTCTGCAATTCTTGATGACCCGGTGCGCACATCAATGCTGCAGGCGCGGATCGCCATACTGGGCGTCCGCTGGCGGGGCCTCGGCGGGCATGCGGAAGTCCTCGCTGGCCCAGGCGCCCATATCGACCTGCTTGCAGCGTTCGCTGCAAAAAGGCCGGTAGGCGTTGGCGGGGCTGTAGATGCTGTCGCCGCCGCAACTGGGGCAGGCCACAGTGCGTGCGGTTGGAGGGTCCGTGGGCGTGGGGCGGGTCATGGCGGGTTGTGCTTCCGGGTCGCCGGGCTCAGTCAGCTTGGCCTGGCGCGTTGCAGGCCATTGAACGAAGACTCAGGCGCAGAGCGTGAGTTCAAAGGCCGCATCTTCGTTGCAGGCGTGCAGGCGACCATCTCCTTCAAGCCGCATGAGGCGCACGGAAACAATCAGCCGGTTGCCGCTGATCTCGGGAATGAGGTTCAGGGCAGGGTCGATGCGCAGGCGCAGCAGTTGGAACGTGCGCCCTTGTGGCAGATTCTGCTGGAACTGGCCGCGTTCTGCCGCCACCTTCTGGGGGACCCCTGAGTCTCGCAGCAGCTTGAGCAGCACATAGATCGATTCAGCCAGTGGAGCGAGGGTGGACGCCCATTGCTCCAGCGCCTGCTGGCGCACGTCGGGGGTGTGGTGTTGCCACGCGTAGTAGGCAGGCAGATCGAACCCACAGGTGCCACCGGGAATGCCGATGCGGCTGCGGATGCTCATCAGCCAGTCGTTTTCGGTCAGTGCGTGGCCTGATTTCCCGCTTTGTCCGTTCAGTGCTGTGAAGCACCGGTCGAGCTGCGCGATCACAGCGTCCAGTGCCGCCTCCGAGATGGAAGGATTGCCACGGTAACCGTCGAGCTGGTGCTTGTGTTTTTCGATGTCCTTGAGCACGTCCGACTTCAGGTCGGCCCGTGCAGCCACATCCATGATCTCGAAGATCGTGACCAGGGCGAAGTGGTGGTCCAGCGCGTGGGTGCGGGGAATCAGCTCCCCCAACCGGCGGAACAACTGCTCAAGCCGCAGATAGGTTCTGAGACGCTCGTTAAAGGGGTATTCGTAAAGGATCACGCTGGCGGATTCTTGAGGCTCTGGTGCATCATAGCCCGAACAGGGCGGCTGCTTGCCGCACCTGGGCCTGCAATGCGGGCAGCGTACAGCTAGGCCCGTTGGTTATCACGATATCGGCCACTGCCCGACGCGCATGGCGCGTGGCTTGCGACGCGATGATGCCTTGCACTACCTCGCGTGCGAGGCCATTGCGTTGCACGACCCGCTCGATCTGCGTCTCAACGGGACAGTCCACGACCACCACAGCATCCAGCTGGCGCGCCCACCGGCCGGATTCCGCCAGCAGTGGAATGTCGTGCACGATCATGCGGGAGCCTGCGGCAAGGGCCTGTTGCGTCTGCAAAAGGCTGTGGCGGGTCACGAGCGGATGCACGATCGCCTCCAGCCGCGTGCGGGCCTCTGGTTCGCTGAAGGCCAGTTGGCGCATCCTGGTGCGGTCCAAGGCGCCAGAGTCATCCACGAACGTGTCGCCAAATGTGCTGCGGATGGCATCCATGGCATCGCCCTGGGGGCCTGTCACATCGCGTGCGATCTGGTCTGCATCGATCAAGGTGGCTCCGAGCGATACAAACATGCCGCCCACGGTGCTCTTGCCGCTGCCAATCCCGCCGGTCAGGCCCAGGCGCACCGGGCGCCTCTGGTTTGCCATGGTCGAGCTAACGCTATAGCCCCAGCGCGCTCAGCACTGTGTTCAGGATAGCGTTGGGGCCAAACACCATCGCCGTCAGCCCAGCTCCCACCAGGAACGGACCGAACGGAATGTAGCCACCTTCGCGCAGGCTGCTGAAGACCTTCATGGCGATGCCGATGATGGCGCCAATGATCGACGACATCAGAATGATGGGCACCAGTGCTTGCCAGCCGAACCAGGCGCCCAGCGCGGCGAACAGTTTGAAGTCTCCGTACCCCATGCCCTCCTTGCCCGTCGCCAGCTTGAAGCCCCAGTACACCAGCCACAACGACAAGTAACCGGCAGCAGCACCCACCACGGAGGCATGCAGCGGAACGGCAGTCCACTGAAAGGCGGCAGAGAGCAGGCCCGCCCAGAGCAAGGGCAAGGTGATGTCGTCTGGCAACAGCGTGGTGTCCCAGTCGATAAAGGCCAATGCCACCAGTGCTGCCGAAAAGCCGCACCACGCAAAACCGGCCGGGGTTACACCCCAGCGGTAGATGCAGAAGAAGAACAGTGCCCCCGTCAGGAGCTCGACCAGTGGGTAGCGAACGCTGATCCGTGTCTTGCAGGCAGAGCACCGGCCCCGCAGAAAGAGATAACTCAGGACGGGAACATTCTCATACCATTGCACCGCATGCCCGCAACCTGGGCAACGCGACCGCGGGGTCATGAGGTTGAAGGGCTCCTGCGTGCTCGCAGGAGGCTCCGTGCCTTGTTTTTCTGCCTCCAACTGAGCCAGCTCTGCCGCCCATTGCCGCTCCATCATCTTGGGCAGCCGATAGATCACAACGTTCAGGAAGCTGCCAATCAGCAAACCAATGACGCCGCCCAGGGCAGCGCCCGACCAGACCTCGAACTCCATTACACAACCTGCCCCAGTTTGAAGATGGGGAGATACATGGAAACAACGATGCCGCCAATCAGGGTACCCAGGAACACGATGATGATGGGCTCCATCAGGCTGGAAAGGCCTGCCACCATATCGTCCACTTCAGCTTCGTAGAAATCGGCGGCTTTGCCGAGCATGTGGTCAATGGAGCCGGATTCTTCCCCGATGGCGCACATCTGCAGCACCATGGAAGGAAAAACGTTGGCATTGCCCATCGCGGCAGTCAGGCTGGTGCCGGTGGATACTTCTTGCTGAATTCTCTCGGTAGCAAGGGAGTACACGGAGTTGCCTGCAGCACCGCCGACCGAGTCCAGCGCTTCCACTAGAGGAACACCCGCCGCAAACATGGTGGAGAGGGTCCGGGTCCAACGTGCGACGCAGGATTTGTCGATCAGCGCTCCAAAGACGGGCATGCGTAATAGCAAGCGGTCCATGAACATTTGCATCTTCTCGTTGCGGCGCCATGCCTGCATAAAAAAGAAAAAGCCGCCACCCAGAACACCAAAAATCAGCCACCACCATTTAACAAAAATTTCACTCACGGCCATCACAAAAAGTGTCGGAGCTGGGAGGTCGGCCCCGAATGATGTGAAAACTTCCTTGAATGCTGGGATCACGAAGATCATGATCACTGTCACAACAACGAAAGCAACAATAACCACAGAGATCGGATACATCAAAGCTGATTTGATTTTTGATTTGATGGCCTCAGTTTTTTCCATGTAAGTGGCCAACCGGTCCAGCAGTGCCTCCAAGATACCCGCAGCTTCCCCTGCTTCAACCAGGTTGCAGTAGAGGCTGTCAAAATACATCGGATACTTGCGAAAGGCGCCATTCAGTGATGTCCCTGTCTCGATGTCAGCGCGAATGTCATTGAGCAGTTTGGTAACGCTGCCATTTGTATTTCCTCTTCCTACAATATCAAATGCTTGCAACAAAGGGACGCCAGCCTTCATCATGGTCGCAAGTTGTCGGGTGAAAAGGGCAATATCTTTCGGTTTGATCTTTTTGCCAGAACGCATTCGGCGCTTTTTGATCTTTGTCGGAAAAACCCCCTGACGCCGCAAGGTAGCCTGTACTTGATTTTCACCAACTGCGCGAATTTCGCCGCGAACAATTTTTCCGTTGCGATCTTTGCCTTCCCATTCGAAGACAAAATCCTTGATATCTCTTTTTGATGCTACGGTCGCCATACTGCCCTCGTCAGTGGATGCTATTCATTGGTAACTGCCAAGACTTCTTCGAGTGAAGTCATTCCGAGCCTGGCTTTGTGGAGCCCAGACTCCCGCAGCGAACGCACGCCTTCGGCCCGCGCTTGTTCCGCAATTTCCAGGGCGCTTCCATCGCGAAGAATGATGCGCTGGATGTCCTCGGATACCGGCATGACCTGGTAAATGCCGACCCGGCCTTTGTATCCGTTGTTGCAGGCAGAGCAGCCGACGGGGCGGTAGGTGACCCAGGAGCCGTCGATGTCGTCCTCCTTGTAGCCGGCTTCCACCAGTGTTTCGTGGGGAATATCGGCAGGGGCCTTGCACGCAGGGCACAACCTGCGCGCCAGTCGCTGGGCGGTGATCAAGATCACGCTCGAGGCAATGTTGAAGGGCGCTATGCCCATGTTGCGCATCCGTGTCAGCGTCGTCGGTGCATCGTTTGTGTGCAGGGTGGACAACACCAAATGACCGGTTTGGGCGGCCTTAATCGAAATGTCGGCAGTTTCCAGATCCCGGATTTCACCCACCATGATGATGTCAGGATCCTGGCGGAGAAAGGATTTGAGTGCGACAGCAAATGTCAGGCCAGCCTTCTCATTCACATTGACCTGATTGACGCCAGGCAAGTTGATTTCCGAGGGGTCTTCGGCTGTCGCAATATTGACGCCCGGTTTGTTGAGAAGATTCAGGCAGGTGTAAAGGGACACTGTCTTGCCGGAGCCTGTAGGCCCAGTAACAAGAATCATGCCGTAAGGGCGACCAATGGCTTGAAGGAGTCGTTCCTTCTCCACGGGCTCGTAGCCCAGTGCGTCAATACCTAGTTTGGCGCTGCTCGGATCCAGAATACGGATCACGATTTTTTCACCAAACAAAGTAGGCAGCGTGCTGACGCGGAAATCGATGACCCTGTCGGGGCCCACTTTCAGTTTCATGCGGCCATCTTGCGGCACGCGCTTTTCCGAGATGTCTAATCGCGAAATCACTTTGATTCGCGAAGCCAACTTGTCCTTGATGGCGATCGGAGGGGAGGCTATTTCGCGCAGTTCGCCGTCAATCCGAAAGCGTACGCGGTATTGGTGCTCATAAGGCTCAAAGTGCAAATCAGATGCTCGCATATTGAAAGCGTCGAGCAGCATTTTGTGGAGAAACTTGACGATCGGGGCATCTTCGACTTCAGTGACGCCCGTGTCGGCTTCGTCTGGCGCTTCCTCAATGGAAACATCATCAAATTCAAAATCGCCGCCGCCGCTGACCAGCGTATCCATGGATTCGCTGGTGGATTTGGTCGATATTTCAACCAAGCGACTCAGCTTGTCATATTCCGCAATAATCCAATCCACGCCCATCTGCGTGGTGAATTTGATTTTCTCGGCCGCTTCTTGGTCGGTGGGGTCGGCCGTGGCGACAATCAGCCGGTTGTTGCGCTTGCTGAGCACTACAACACGGTAGGCTTGGCATATTTTTCCGTCCAGCAACTCTTTGGGAAGTCGAAGTGGATCAATAGCATCCAGGTCCAGCAGCGGCGCACCAAACACGGCAGAAACGGTATGGGCCAAATCAGCTGCAGATACCGCACCAGAGCCCGTCAGTTCGGCGATAAAACTGGTGCGACTGATTTGTGATTTTTTGTAAATGTCCTCGGCTGACTTTTGGGTCAGTTTGCCAGCAGACATCAAAGCCCGACCCAGTCCGGGCAGGGCTACTGCAGAGGCTTCTTTGGGGACAGTATCAACAGCGGCCATGTAACCGGTATATGTGTTAGGTGTGGAGAAGAAACCATCCTATCATCACCGATCGCACAGAGGGTGTACAGCGCTGGATATTGGTAACCGCGCCACAGGCGGCGCAAATGCGCGTGCGATTGATTTGTGGTCGGGGTGAGAGGATTCGAACCTCCGGCCTCTACGTCCCGAACGTAGCGCTCTACCAGGCTAAGCTACACCCCGTGAATTGCAATACATCCGTTTGTGAGCGGAGTGGGCGTTTTAGTTGCGTCGAGCTAACAACTGCGCGGCTAATTCTAGCAAGGCCTTTGAATGCGCATTGGCTGGGAGTCGGTCTGCGGCGGCCATGGCCCGGCGTGCTTCGGCGAATGCGGCTGCGCGAGTGACATCCAAGGCTCCGGTGGCTCGAACAATGAGGATGATCTCGCTCAATTGTTCTGTTGAGCCTTGTTCGATGGCCTGGCGAACAATGAGGGCCTGGCTGGGGGTTCCTCGCTCCATGGCGGCAATCAATGGCAGCGTGGACTTGCCTTCGCGCAAGTCGTCGCCCAGGTTTTTTCCCATTTCCGAGGCATCGCCGTCGTAATCCAGGACGTCGTCAATGATCTGGAAGGCGGTACCCAACGCTTGCCCGTAGGTGGCGCATGCTTCTTCGATTTCGGGTGTGCTGTCGGCGAGTACGGCGCCAAGTCTGGCGCTGGCTTCGAACAGCTTGGCTGTTTTGGAGCGGATCACGCGCAAATAGCCCGCTTCGTCCAGCGAGGCATCATGCATATTCATGAGCTGAAGTACCTCACCCTCGGCGATCACGTTCGTGGCTTCCGAGAGGATTTCCATGATCCGCATGCTTCCTGCTTCCACCATCATCTGGAAGGAGCGGGTGTGCAGGAAGTCGCCCACCAGCACGCTGGCTGGATTGCCGAATGTCTCGTTGGCCGTGGGTCGGCCCCTGCGCAATGTGGATGCGTCCACCACATCGTCATGCAGCAATGTAGCGGTGTGAATCAACTCGACCACCGCTGCGAGACTGAATCGATGGGCGCCGCGATAGCCCAGTGCGCCACACACCATGAGGAGTAGCGCAGGGCGCAGGCGTTTGCCTCCGGCGGCAATGATGTACTGCGATATCTGGGCGACCAGCGGTACGCTGGACGTCAGGCGCCGCCCAATGACCTGATCGACCTCGTGCATGTCATCGGCAACGAGCGTGAGGGGGGAGGCTGTGGGGGCGGTATGGTCAGTCAAGATGGCGGTCACAGAAAGTGCCCGGATTATAGGAAGGCCTGAGCGGGGCCATTGCAGCGCAGGCGTTGCTTGTTGTGCTGGTCTGTGCAGGGGCTGGACGCTTTTCTAGCGATGCGCTATACTCATTGGCTCTGCAGAAATCCGTCTGCGGAACTCATATCAAGAGGTCAACATGTACGCGGTCATAAAAACCGGCGGCAAGCAGTATCGCGTTGCTTCCGGCGAAAAAATTAAAGTAGAACAGATTGCTGCGGACGTAGGCCAGGAGATCGTGATCGACCAGGTTCTGGCTGTCGGCAACGGCGCTGAACTGAAGGTTGGTACGCCCCTGGTGTCCGGCGCAACCGTGAAAGCCACTGTGGTGGCCCACGGCAAGCACGACAAGGTGCACATCTTCAAGATGCGCCGTCGCAAGCACTATCAAAAACGCCAAGGCCATCGCCAGCAGTTCACCGAACTGCAAATCGGTGCGATTGCTGCTTAAGCGAAGGAGCTGAGTCATGGCACAGAAAAAAGGCGGCGGCTCTACGCGAAATGGGCGCGACTCCAAGCCAAAGATGCTGGGTGTCAAGGCGTTCGGTGGTGAACTGATCAGCGCAGGCTCGATCATCGTGCGTCAACGTGGCACGCGTTTCCACCCCGGTACCAACGTCGGTGTCGGCAAGGATCACACCTTGTTCGCCCTGGTGGACGGCCACGTGTCGTTCGGCACCAAGGGTGCATTGTCCAAGTCCACGGTCAATGTGACTCCCGCCTGAGGAATTTTCCTCCGGCAAGCAACGAAGCCCCGCTTTGCCGGGGCTTTGTTGTTTGGTCTGTACGGGTGGCTGTTGCATGCCGTCCGCCTGAGGCGCCTGGAAGGCGCTCCGCTGTTCCGCCACAATCGGCCGTTGGCTGTCGGTCGGTCCGGCGCCTTTTTGTAAACTGGATATTCCATGAAGTTCGTCGATGAAGCCTTTATTGACATTGCTGCCGGTGACGGTGGCAATGGCTGCGTGTCGTTCCGGCACGAAAAATACAAGGAGTTCGGCGGGCCCAATGGGGGCGATGGTGGGCGTGGGGGGCATGTGTTTGCCGTTGCCGATCCCAATCTGAACACCTTGGTGGACTTTCGCTACTCGCGCCGGCACGAGGCCAAGCGTGGAGAGCATGGCATGGGCTCTGACATGTTTGGCGCGGCTGGCGCCGACATCACCCTGAAAATGCCCGTGGGCACCATCATCACCGACGCGGAAACGGGTGAGGTGCTGTATGAGTTGCTCAATCCGGGCGAGGTCATCACCATCGCCAAGGGCGGGGATGGCGGGTTCGGCAACCTGCGCTTCAAGAGTGCCATCAACCGTGCACCCCGGCAGAAAACGCCGGGCTGGCCGGGTGAGAAAAAGAATCTGAAGCTGGAGCTGAAAGTGTTGGCCGACGTTGGCCTGTTGGGCATGCCCAACGCTGGCAAGTCCACCTTCATCACAGCGGTTTCGAATGCCCGGCCCAAGATTGCCGACTACCCCTTCACCACGCTGCATCCCAACCTTGGCGTAGTGCGTGTGGGCCCCGAGCAGAGTTTTGTGGTGGCAGACATCCCTGGCCTGATCGAAGGGGCCTCGGAGGGGGCGGGGCTGGGTCACCAGTTCTTGCGCCATCTCCAGCGCACGCGCCTGTTGTTGCATATCGTTGATCTGGCGCCCTTTGATGACGCAGTGGATCCGGTGGCGCAGGCCAAGGCCATCGTCAACGAACTGAAGAAGTACGACCAACAGCTCTATAGCAAACCCCGCTGGCTGGTGTTGAACAAACTCGATATGGTGCCCGCCGACGAGCGCGAGGCGCGTGTCAAAGACTTTGTGAAGCGCTTCAAGTGGAAGGGGCCGGTGTTTGAGATTTCTGCGTTGACGCGTGAGGGCTGCGAGCCTTTGATCCACGCGATCTTCCGCCATGTGCAGTCGGAACAGCGCACGGAGAACGAGCCCGTGGAAGTGGACCCCCGGTTTGCCGGAGACGCGCCTGCCTAGTGCCGAGTGCTGCGGGTTCCGTCATGGGATTGCTATATTTTTAATAGCTGCTAACGCTTGATGAGCGCGCGGTAGTGGCCCAAATTGATTGAAACAATGGTTTCCAGCGTATTGCGAGATGCCCGCCGCATCGTAGTGAAGGTGGGTTCCAGCCTTGTGACCAACGAAGGCCGTGGCCTGGACGAAACCGCCATTGGTGAATGGAGCCGCCAGCTGGCAGCCTTGGTGCGTGGTGAGGGCGGGGCCGCGCGCGAGGTGGTGATGGTGTCCAGTGGTGCCATCGCCGAGGGCATGAAGCGTCTGGGCTGGACCACGCGCCCGCAGGAAATCCACGAGCTGCAGGCTGCAGCGGCCGTAGGGCAGATGGGCCTGGCGCAAATGTACGAAACCAAGCTGCGCGAAGAGGGCATGGGCAGTGCCCAGGTGCTGCTCACCCACGCCGACCTGGCCGACCGCGAGCGTTATCTGAACGCACGTTCTACTTTGCTCACGCTGCTGCACTTGGGCGTGGTGCCGGTGATCAACGAGAACGACACGGTCGTCAACGACGAGATCAAGTTTGGCGACAACGACACCCTGGGGGCGCTGGTGGCCAATCTGGTCGAGGCCGATGCGCTGATCATCCTCACGGACCAGAAAGGTTTGTACACCGCCGATCCGCGCCGCGATCCCTCCGCGCAATTTGTGCACGAAGCCAAAGCGGGGGATTTGTCCCTGGAGGCCATGGCCGGGGGCGCAGGCTCCAGCATTGGCAGGGGCGGCATGATCACCAAGATCCTGGCGGCCAAGCGGGCTGCGGGTTCGGGCGCCTCCACTGTGATCGCCTGGGGGCGTGAGCCGGATGTGCTGCTGCGCTTGGTTGGGGGCGAGCCCTTGGGGACGCTGCTTGTCGCACAAACCCAGAAGAAACAGGCCCGCAAGCAATGGATGGCCGACCACCTGCAACTGCGGGGCTCGGTGGTGGTGGATGCCGGGGCCGCCGCCAAGGTGCGCGACGAAGGCAAGAGCCTGTTGCCGATTGGTATGACGGCGGTGGAGGGCGACTTTTCGCGGGGTGACGTGATTGCCGTGCGGGATGCCTCTGGGGCTGAAATTGCACGTGGCCTGGCCAACTATGCGGCTGCTGAGGCGCGCTTGCTGTGCCGAAAGCCTTCGGCCGAGTTTGAAAAGCTGCTGGGTTATGTGGCCGAGCCAGAAATGGTCCACCGCGATAACCTGGTTTTGGCTGCGGGGGCTTGATCGCCTGAGCGCCAGAACCCCTTCTTGAACGCTTGTGTGCTCCGGCGCATTGCTGTCCAGCCAATAAAAAAGCCTGCAATTGCAGGCTTCTTTATTGGTGGCTGAGGAGCTCAGCGGGGTGTGGTGGTCAGTGGTGGAATCCCATCAAGCTCCCCGGGCATGCTGTTCTGTGGGTCAGGATCAAAACTGGCGCCGGGTGGCAGTTCCATGCCCGGATTGATCAGCATGGACCCTGTGCGGTACATGCTGGTCCCTGCGTGTTCGCCTTCCCGTGTCCGCATGCCACTGCGGAGATAGCGGTTGCGTTGTTCGTGCCGTGGTAGATAGCGCGACAGTTCGGTCAAGGCCATTTCGTAGACCCCGCGCTTGAACTCCACCACCACATCCAGAGGCACCCAGTAATCGTTCCAGCGCCAAGCATCAAACTCGGGGTGGTTGGTCGCGCGGAGATTCAAGTCCCAGTCGTGGCCCACCAGTTGGAGCAGATACCAGATTTGCTTCTGGCCCTTGTAATGTCCGCGCGCATCGCGGCGGATGTACCGGTCAGGCACCTCATAGCGCAACCAGTCCCGGGTGCGGGCCACCACGCGCACGTGGTCAGGCAATAATCCCACCTCCTCGTGCAGCTCGCGGAACATGGCCTGCTCGGGGGTTTCGCCCCGGTCAATGCCACCCTGCGGAAACTGCCAGCTGTGGGTGCGTATGCGCTTGCCCCAGAACACCTGGTTTCTCTGGTTGAGCAGGATGATGCCGACGTTCGGCCGAAAGCCGTCCCGGTCAAGCATAATCAAACCCCAAATTTTTAAACTGTGTCCATTATGCACGGCGCCTAGCGCGCAGCAAGTGGACGGCCCCGTTCCGCCTGAAATCGATTCCGATGAAAGCCTCCCAATTCTTTATCTCCACCCTCAAGGAAGCCCCGGCCGACGCAGAAGTGGTCAGTCACAAACTCATGACGCGGGCAGGGCTGATCAAGAAGCTGGGCGCGGGTATCTATAACTACATGCCTATGGGCCTTCGGGTCATCCGCAAGGTGGAGGCCATCGTGCGGGAGGAAATGAACCGCGCAGGTGCCGTGGAGCTGACCATGCCCGTGGTGCAGCCCGCAGAGCTGTGGCAAGAGACGGGTCGCTTCGACAAGATGGGCCCCGAGCTGCTGCGCATCCAGGACCGTCATGGCCGTGACTTCGTGGTGCAGCCGACCAGCGAAGAAGTGATCACTGACATCGCACGCCAGGAGCTCAAGAGCTACAAGCAGCTGCCGAAGAACCTCTACCAGATCCAGACTAAGTTCCGCGACGAGCGCCGTCCTCGCTTCGGCCTCATGCGCGGCCGCGAGTTCATCATGAAGGATGCCTATAGCTTCGACCGCGACCAGGTGGCCGCCAAGGCCAGCTACCAGGTGATGGCCCAGGCCTACCGCCGCATTTTTGACCGCTTCGGCCTGACCTACCGTGCGGTGGCGGCTGACAGCGGTGCCATCGGTGGCGACCTGTCGGAAGAGTTCCAGGTGATCGCGGCCACCGGCGAGGACGCCATCGTCTACTGCCCACAGAGCGACTACGCCGCCAATATGGAAAAGGCGGAGGCCCTGGCGCCTTCCGGTCCACGCCCTGCACCCGCCAAGGCCATGGAAAAGACGGCGACGCCCGGCAAGAGCACCTGCGCCGACGTGGCAGAGTTGCTGGGTGTGCCTTTGAGCACCACCGTGAAGTCCCTGGTCTTGGCCACGGACGAAACCAACGAGGCAGGCGAGATTGTCAAGAGCCAGGTCTGGCTGCTGCTGCTGCGTGGCGACCACGATATGAATGAGATCAAGGTGGGCAAGGTGCCTGGCCTGGCAGGCTTCCGTTTTGCCACTCTCTCCGAAATCGAGGACCACTTTGGCTGCAAGCCCGGCTACCTGGGCCCCATCGGCCTGAAGAAGCCCCTCAAGATTGTGGTGGACCGCGAAGTGGCACAGATGGCTGACTGGATCTGCGGCGCCAACGAGGTGGACTTCCACATCACCGGCGTGAACTGGGGGCGCGACCTGCCCGAACCCGATGCGGTGGCCGACCTGCGCAATGTGGTGGCAGGCGACCGCTCCCCCGATGGCAAGGGTGAGCTGGCCATCGAGCGCGGCATCGAAGTGGGCCATGTGTTTTACCTCGGCACCAAGTACAGCAAGGGCATGAACGCCACCTTCCTGGGTGACGATGGCAAGCCCGCGTTCTTCGAGATGGGCTGCTACGGCATTGGCGTGACGCGCCTGCCTGCGGCGGCCATCGAACAGAACCACGATGAGCGCGGCATCATCTGGCCCGACGCGATTGCGCCTTTCACCGTGGTGATCTGCCCTGTGGGCATGGACCGCAGCGAGGCCGTCAAGGCTGCTGCCGAGCAGCTCTATGCCGACCTGCTGGCAGCCGGCGTGGATGTGATCCTGGACGACCGTGGTGAACGCCCCGGCGCCATGTTTGCCGACTGGGAGCTGATCGGCGTGCCCCACCGCGTGACCATTGGCGACAAGAGCCTCAAGGAAGGCATGGTCGAGTACCAGAACCGCCGTGATACGGCAGCCACCAAGGTGGCGGTGGCAGACATCCTGGCCCACGTGAAGGGCCGCATGGTGGTATGAGCATGAGCGAGCGGGACGCCCACGCATCCTCCGTGGTGCCGCCTGGCGCGGTGGCGGGACTCTCGCGGCGCGCATGCCTGCTGGCCACTGCTTCGCTCGCAGCGCCAGCTGCCTGGCTGGCCGCGCCGCAGGCGGCGCACGCAGGCGGGCAGCTGGAAGAGCCCTTGATGGATTCCGTGCGCACGGCGCTGAGTTCGGCCATTGCCAACCAGGCGCCGCCCGAGCCCGAGTTTTTCACCACCGAGGCCCGCCTGCACTACCTGCGCTGGCTGGGCACCCAGAGCGACCGGCTGCGCCGCCGCAAGCCCGAGTGGGAGGTACGCCGCGACTTTTTGCAGACGGTCTGGTACGAGTCCAAGCGTGCGGGCCTGGATGTGTCGCTGGTCCTGGGGCTCATCCAGGTGGAGAGTGGGTTCCGCAAATTTGCCGTGTCCAGCGTTGGTGCCCGGGGCTACATGCAGGTCATGCCGTTCTGGACGCGGGTGATCGGCGATGGCGATGCGGGCAAGCTGTTCCACATGCAGACCAACCTGCGTTTTGGCTGCGTGATCCTGCGCCACTACATTGACCGGGAGCAGGGCAACCTCTTCATGGCCCTGGGTCGTTACAACGGTAGCCGTGGCCGCTCACCCTACCCGGATGCGGTGTTTGGTGCCCAGCGCAGTTGGGCGTTTGCCGACAGGCCTGCGGGGGCGCCTGCCGCATGACGGGTGGGCATTGGCGGAGCATGGCAGCCAGCGGGCGCGCACATAACCTGACACCCTGGATCAGCCCCCAGCGCCCAGGGCATGCTCCGTGTGTGGGGTGGGCGGGTTGCCGCTGCCACTGGCAGAGTTCACGCGCGAGACCATGACCTGGTCGATGCGGTAGCTGTCCACGTCCAGCACCTCGAACTTGTAGCCGCCCCAGCTCACGCTGTCGGTGCGTCGTGGCACGCGGCGCAGCATCACCATCAGGAACCCCGCCAGGGTCTCGTACTCGCCGGTGTGCGGCAGTTCATCGAGCGACAGCGCGTGCAGCACATCTTCAATGGGCGTGACGCCATCGATGAGCCACGAATCCTCGTCGCGCCGCACGATCTGCTCTTCGTCCGCCGGGCCCACCAGGTCGCCCATCACGGTGCTCATCACGTCGTTCAGGGTGACCACGCCGACCACCAGGCTGTATTCGTTCACGATGACAGCAAAGTCCTCGTGCACCTGGCGGAACTGCTCCAGCACCTCCGACAAGGTCAGGCGGTCCGGCACGATGAGCACCTTGCGCACCAGGCTGTCGTCGGCCAGCGAGATGGGCTGGTTGTTGAGTACGCGCTGGAACAGGTCTTTGGCGTCCACATAGCCCACCACATGGTCGATGTCGCCCTCGCACACGGGGTAGGTCGAAAACGGTTCGGCCGCAATGCGCAGGCGGATGACGGAGTCGGGCTCGTCCCGCAGAAAGAACGCTACCCGGTCGCGGGGCGACATGGCGCTGGACACGGTGCGTGTGTCCAGCTCGAACACATTGGTGATGACCTGCTGCTCCCGCGCGGCCAGCACGCCGGCACGCGCGCCTGCCTCCATCATGGCCAAGATGTCGTCCGAGGTGATGCGGTCATCGCGCAGCGACGACAGCCCCAGCACGCGGAACAGCGCATCGGCCCCCCGGCTGTAGAACCACACCAGTGGCCGCAGCAGCGTCGTGCACCAGGCCATGGGCTGCGCCAGGCGCACCACGAGCCGCTCTGGCTCGGCCATGCCCAGGCGTTTGGGGAACAGGTCGGCAAACAGGATGAACAGCGAGGTGATGACCAGGAAGGACGCCAGAAAACCGGCCTTCTCTGCTGTCGATTCAGACAGCCACAAGCTGAACAACGCGCTGAAGTGCGGGCTCAGCGCCCCTTCGCCCACGATACCGCCCAGGATGGCCACCGCGTTTTGCCCCACCTGCACCACGGTGAAATAGTCGCCCGGCTGCTCCTGCATGCGCAGCACGCGGCCTGCGCGCGCGTCGCCCTCGTCGGCCATCTGCCGCAGGCGCAAACGGCGTGCAGCGGCGAGCGAAATCTCGGCCATGGAGAAGAAGGCGCTGGCTGCGATCAGCAGCCCGATGACAAAAAGGCTTTGGGACAGGGTCATGAAGAGGGAGGGCAGCGCAGGCCAAGGCACAGCGGCCACCCGAGTGTATCTGTGCGCCCTGCGGGCGGCCCCCGCAGCGCACCGTGCGCTGGGGCAAAGCACCCGCTGTGGGTTACTGCACGAAGCCGATGCGGCTGCGGCCAGAGGCCGCCTTGGGCAGATCGGTGATCTCCACCGTGCTGCGCCGGTCCAGCCGTGCATTGCCAAAACCCGTCATCAGCGCCCGCCGCATCTCGCGCGGTGGCATCTGGGCCAGGTGGTCTAGCACATCGTCCAGCGGATCGGGGTCCAGCAGACGGCCCCAGTCGTGCCCCGCGCGGATGCCTTGGTACAGGTTGCGGGCGATGGTGCGGGCCTGCTCTAGCGTGGGCGCCTCCACCTCGAACACGTTCATGCGGTTCAGGATGGGGTCGGGAATGCCGCGCGTGTCGTTGGCCGTGGTGATCCAGATCACCTGGCTCGCGTCGATGGCCACCTCGGCAAACTCGTCGGTAAAGCTCTGGGCTGTGTCGTGCTCCAGCAGGCTGTACAGCGCGCCCAGTGGGTCGTACTGCGCATCGCTGCTGGCCTTGTCGATCTCGTCCACCACGATCACGGGGTTGGCGTATTCGCCCTCTACCAGCGCTTCAAACACCTTGCCAGGCCGCGCGCCCTTCCACTGGGCCGACGAGCCCGACAGCAGCCAGCCGGCGGTCATCGAACTCATGGGCAGCAGGTTCATGCCCGTGCCCAGCAGCTCGGCCAGGTGGCGTGCAAAGTGGGTCTTGCCGATGCCGGGCGGGCCCAGCAGCAGCATGGGCGTGACTTCCAGCCCGTCGCTGCTGTCCTGCGCCAGCGCCACGTGGCGCTTCACGTCGTCCAGCACCTCGGTGAAGTTGGGCAACTGCTCATACAGGCTGGCCATGTCGGGGATGCCCGAGGGCTTGACCTGAAAACGCTCTGGGCCGCGCTCCAGCATGCGTTCGTACACGGTGCGCAGGGTTTCGTATTCGCGCTGGTTGCCCGACTCTTGCAACCGGGCCAGCTTGCGTTCCACATCACCCGGATGGAACACGTTGCGCATCTGGGCCACCGGCAGGCGCAGGGCGGGAGACTGGGGAACAAGGCTATGGCTGGTCATTGCATGCTCCTGTGATGGTTACGTCACGCAATCATTCAAGCACACAACATGCCCGCCGCTCCACCGGAAAAGCCCCTGATTGGTGCCTCTGTTGCGGGCAAACAAAAAGGCCGCCCGAAGGCGGCCTGATGGCGGGTGGCGCAACAGCTGCGTCGATCAGCCTTCGGTGCCCAGCACCTGCTTGAGTTCACCCGATTCGTACATCTCCATCATGATGTCCGACCCGCCAATGAACTCGCCCTTCACGTACAGCTGGGGGATCGTGGGCCAGTTGCTGTATTCCTTGATGCCCTGGCGGATGGCGTCGTCTTCGAGCACGTTGACGGTGACCACGGCCTTGGGGTCCACGCCGCAGGCCTTGAGGATCTGGATCGCGCGACCGGAGAAGCCGCACATGGGGAAGCTGGCGCTGCCCTTCATGAAAAGCAGGACCTCGCTGGATTTGACGAGGGCGTCGATGCGTTGTTGGGTGTCGCTCATGGGTAAAACTCCTTGAAAGAGGCGGGCGGGCCTGGGTGGGGTAGGGCCCGCAATGGGGTGGATTATTTCACTGTCTGCGTTAGGGCGTGTCACCCTTTAATTTCCCCACGCGAAAGCCATCCAGGCCGCGCAGTGCTAGGCGCCCTGAGTACCGTGTAGCCTTGGCTACACAAGCGAAGGGCAACGACGCATTGCGCGGCCTGGATGGCTTTCCCTTCGGGCTGGCTACGCAATGCGGCGTCTGCTTTGTCGGGCGGCTTGCCAATAGCCCGCTATTGGCTGCGCCATCCTTCGCGCATCCATCCGCATTGCGCAGCCAGCGCGTGGGGAAATTAAAGGGTGGCACGCCCTGGTGGCCACTGCCCGCCCGTGCAACGCGCAATGCCAGCGAGGTCATTGCGGCTTTGTACCTGGGCAAAGCCCTGGGCGGCCAGCAGCGCCTGTACCGCGTCTGCCTGGTCGTAGCCATGTTCCAGCAGCAGCCAGCCGCCGGGCTGCAGGTGGGCGGGCGCCTGGGCAATGATGGTGCGGATATCGTCGAGCCCGTCTGCGCCACTGGCCAGGGCCTGCAGCGGTTCGTGCGTGAGCGCGGCCAAGTGCGGGTCGGCGCTGGGGATGTAGGGGGGGTTGGAGACGATGGCGTCGAACAGGCCCTCCACGCCAGTGAGCCAGTTGGCTGGCTGAAACTGCACGGGCAGGCCCAGCCGCGCCCCGTTGGCCTGGGCCACTGCCAGTGCGTCGGCGCTGGCATCCACCGCCAGCACCTGGGCGTCAGCGCGCTGGCTTTGCAAAGCCAGCGCAATCGCGCCGCTGCCGGTGCCCAGGTCCACCACGCGCGGCGATGCCAGCGGGGCGATCAGTTCCAGCGCCCAGTCCACCAGCGTTTCGGTGTCGGGGCGCGGGTCCAGCACGCGGGCGTCCACCTGCAACGGCAGGCCGTAGAACTCTTTGCGCCCCGTGAGGTAGGCCACGGGCTCGCCTGCCAGGCGGCGCTGGCACAGGGCCATGAACTGGCCATGTGCGGTTTCGTCCATCGCGTCCGTGTCGTGGGCCAGCAGCCAGGCGCGGCCTGCGTCGGGGCGGGCCAGGGTGTGCAGCAGCAGCAGTTGCGCGTCGATGCGTGCCAGGCCCAGCGTGTGGGCCTGGGCCAAAGCCTGGGCGAGGGTGGGGGTGGCAGAGGTCACTATGGTTTTGATAGCTGCTTGGGCTTGATGGTCGAGCGCAGAAGGCCTATTTGACTCAAATTCTGGACGGCGCTCAGCCTGTGGCGCCCATCTCCAGGTCTTCCAGCTGCTCGGCCTCGCGGGCATGCTGCAGGGACTGCAGCACATCGCCCAGATCACCTTCCATCACATACAGCAGCTTGTACAGCGTGAGGTTGATGCGGTGGTCGGTGAGCCGTCCCTGCGGGAAGTTGTAGGTGCGGATGCGGTCGCTGCGGTCGCCGCTGCCGATCAGGCCCTTGCGCAGCGCGGCCTCCTTGGCGGCGCGCTCGCTGCGCTCTTTCTCCTGGATGCGCGCCTGCAGCACCTGCAGCGCCTTGGCCTTGTTGCTGTGCTGGCTGCGGCCGTCCTGGCATTCGGCCACGATGCCGGTGGGCAAGTGCACCACGCGCACGGCCGAGTCGGTCTTGTTGATGTGCTGGCCGCCCGCGCCCGATGCGCGGAAGGTGTCGATGCGCAGGTCGGCCGGGTTGAGTTTGATGGCTTCGTGCTCGTCGGGCTCGGGCATCACCGCCACGGTGCAGGCGCTGGTGTGGATGCGGCCCTGTGTCTCGGTGGCGGGCACGCGCTGCACGCGATGGCCGCCGGATTCGAACTTGAGCGCGCCATAGACGTGGTCACCCTCAATGCGCAGCACGATTTCCTTGTAGCCACCCAGCTCCGCCGCGTTCTCGCTCACCACCTCCACCTTCCAACCCACGTTGGCGGCGTAGCGGGTGTACATGCGTGTGAGGTCGCCTGCGAACAGGGCCGATTCGTCGCCGCCCGTGCCTGCGCGGATTTCCACAAAGGCGTTGCGCGCATCGTCGGGGTCCTTGGGCAGCAGCAGGCGCTGCAGTTCATCCTCCAGCTGCAACAGCTCGGCCTCGGCACTGGTAATTTCTTCCTGCGCCATTTCGGCCATGTCCGGGTCGGCCAGCATCTCGCGGGCGCCCGCCAGGTCGGCCTCGCGCTGCTGGTAACGGGCGTAGCGGCCTGCGATCTGCGTGACCTCGGCATGCTCGACGGAGATGCGGCGGTACTGCGCCATGTCGCTCATGATGTCTTCGCGCGAGAGCAGGAAATCGAGTTCGCCCAGGCGTTGTGCGTAGCGCTCCAGCTGGCTTCGGAGAAAAGGTTTCATGGGATAGGGAAAGATGATTTGCTACAATTTTTGTAGCTTCTGGCGCTGATCCATCAGGCGCCAGGGGCCGATTTGGCGTGAAATCGGGGCGGGCGGGGAGCGGGCGAGCGCCGCTACAGCCCGTTGGTGTTGTTGGTGGTCTTGCTCTGCGAGCGCAGGAACAGGCGCGAGACGGTCTGGGCCGTCTGGGCGCGCACCTCGGCGTCGCCCGCGCGCAGCTCGGCCAGGGTGCCATGCAGCATCTTTTGCGTGAGGCCGCGCGACAGCGCTTCGAGCACGGCGTCCACGTCCTCGCCCTTGGCCAGCAGCTTCTTGGCGCGGGCGATTTCCAGCGCGCGCCACTCGTCCGTCTGGGCGTTGAGCTGCTGGATCAGCGGCACCACGCCACCCTCGGCCGCGGCGGGGCTGCGCAGCTCCATCCAGTGCATGAAGCTTTGCACGCCTGCGTCGATGATGGCTTCGGCCTGTGCCACGGCGGCCTGGCGGTTGGCTTGCGCGGTCTGCACCACGGTGGCGAGGTCGTCCACGGTGTACAGGTACACGTCGCCCAGGGCCTTGACTTCGGGCTCGATGTCGCGGGGCACGGCCAGATCGACCATGAACATGGGGCGGTGGCGGCGCTTCTTGAGCGCACGCTCCACGGCGCCCAGGCCGATGATGGGCAGGCTGCTCGCGGTGCAGCTGATCACAGCGTCGAATTCGTGCAGGCGCTCGGGCAGGTCGGCCAGGCGCATCACCTCGCCGCCAAAGCGGGTGGCGAGCTTCTCGCCGCGCTCCAGCGTGCGGTTGGCAATCGCGATCTGCTTGGGGTTCTTGGCCGCGAAGTGCGTGGCGCACAGTTCGATCATCTCGCCCGCGCCCACAAACAGCACGCGGATCTTGCCCAGGTCTTCAAACAGCTGCCCGGCCAGGCGCACGGCAGCGGCGGCCATGCTGATGCTGTGCGCGCCAATTTCGGTGCTGCTGCGCACTTCCTTGGCCACGGCAAAGCTGCGCTGGAAGAGCTGGTTGAGCGTGGTGCCCAGGGCACCCGCCGTTTCGGCGGCACGCACCGCGTCTTTCATCTGGCCGAGGATCTGCGCCTCGCCCAGCACCATCGAATCCAGCCCGCTGGCCACGCGGAACGCATGGCGCGCCACCAGGCTGTCTTCCAGGGTGTAGGAGTGCGAGCGCAACAGCGCCGGGCTCACGCCGCCGCTGTGGGCCAGCCAGCCCAGAGTGTGGTCCATGGCGGGCTGGTCGCCTGCGCAGTAAATTTCGGTGCGGTTGCAGGTGGAGATGATGGCGGTTTCGACGCCCGGGTGGCGGCTGGTACCACCGCCAGAGTGGCCCAGCGACTGGCGCAGGCCCTGCAGCGTGGGCGCGATATGGTCGAGCGCAAACGCGAACCGGCCGCGCAGGTCGAGCGGCGCGGTGGTGTGGTTGATCCCGAGGGCCCAGACTGCCATAGCTGCCGATTATAAAATTGTTGGCCCGGGCAGGCGGCCTTGCCTGTTCAAGCCTTGATTTGGGTCAATTCATGGGTCCCCTCGACATCCTCAACCACCTGCTGAACTTTGTGGCGCCCGCCGCTTTTGTGGCCTTGCTGCTGGTGTGGGGTGGGCGGCTTTTGGGCGCCAAGGGCGCAGCCCTGGCCATCTGGCGCCAGTGGGCCGTGGTGTTTGTGGTGGGCCTGGTGGTGCTGGCCGCAGGGCTGGCTCTGTGGGGGCGCGACGGCAAGATGCTGACCTATGCCGCGCTGGTGGTGGCCATGGCCACCTGCCAATGGTGCCTGCTGCGGGGCTGGAAGGGCTGACTGCCCCAGGTGTCTGCCGGGCCCGGAGAGGCCCCGTGTTTTCAGGGAGTTTTCGGGGGCCAAATGCCGCTGAGAATCGGGGCATGCCCCCGGGGCCCGCGCAACGCGCGCCCGGTGCTTTTTTCCCCCAACTCCGGAGACACAACAATGAAATCCAAGATCGCGCTGAAAACCTGTTGGGCCCTGGCGGCCGGCCTGCTGCTCTCCGTGGCGGCATCGGCGCAAACCGCTGCCAGCTTTCCGTCCAAGCCCGTGCGCATCGTGGTCGGTTTTCCGGCGGGTGGCCCGCTGGACCAGCATGCGCGCCTGTTGTCCGACCGGCTGCAGGCCGTGCTGGGCCAGCCGGTGGTGATGGATTACAAGGCGGGCGCGGGCGGCACCGTGGGGGCGCAGGATGTGATGAAGGCCCCGCCCGACGGCCACACGCTGATGCTGGCCAACACGGGCGTGATGGTGATTAACCCGGCGCTGTACAGCCGCCTGCCGTATGCCACGCTCAAGGACTTCACACCGATTGCGCGCACCGCCATGCAGCCGCTGGCGCTGCTGGTCAACCCCAGCGTGCCCGCCAAGAACCTGCAGGAGTTCATGGCGTATGCCAAGTCGCGGCCCGGCCAGGTCAACTTCGGCTCGGCGGGCAACGGTGGCATCAGCCACCTGGTGCCCGAGATGTTCAAGACCGCCACGGGCCTGTTCATGGTGCACATCCCCTACCGGGGCAGCGCGCCCGCGTTCACCGACCTGATGGGCGGCCAGGTGCAGTTCATGGCCGAGAGCATTCCGCAGGCCGCTGCGTACCACAAGCAGGGCAAGGTGCGCGCCCTGGCCGTGACCAGCAAGGAGCGTAACCCCGCGCTGCCCGATGTGCCCACGGTGATCGAGAGCGGCATCAAGGGCTTCGAGGTGGTGGGTTTCTACGGCTTTCTAGCGCCCGCAGGCACACCCAAGGACGTGGTGGCCAAGCTCAGCGATGCCTTCGGCCAGGTGATGCAGTCGCCCGACGTGAAGAGCCGCATGGTGAGCCAGGGGGCCGACCCGGCGTTTCTGGGCGCGGACGATTTCGCGAAGTTCCTGGCCGCCGAGATGCCGCGCTGGGCGGATGCGGTGAAGAAGTCGGGCGCGAAGCTGGACTGACCCCCTGAGGCGCTGCGCGCCTTCCCCCTGAAGGGGGACGCCACCCCTGGCCCGGCGAAGCCGGTTCCACGGTGGCGCTGGCTTGGGGTGGGGTTCTTTAAGCCGTGGCGGGAGAGAAGAAGTCCACGCGGTCGGTAATGATGCCGTCGGTGCCAAGCGCGATGAGGCGCTGTGCGGCCCAGTCGTCGTTGACGGTGTAGCTCAGGGTGCGCATGCCCAGGCCCTTGACCTGGGCCACCATGGTTGCGTCCCACAAGGCGTGGTTGCAAACGATGGCCACGCAGCCCAGCCGCTGGGCCACGTCGGCCCAGCCCTCCCACAGGGTGTCGAGCAGCAGCGCGCGCGGGATGTGGGGCGCGGCGGTCTTCGCACCCTCCAGCGCATCGGGCTGGAAGGATGAAAACAGTGGCGGCACGGCCTGACCTTGCCACAGGCGCGCGGCGTGTTCGCCGACCACCTTGCCAGTGGTGGCTTCGGTCCCCGGCGTGGGCTTGATCTCGATGTTCAGCAGGAACCCGTTGGCGATGCAGTAGCGCGCCAGGTTTTCCAGTGTGGGCAGGGGCTCGCCCGCGTGGCTGCGCGAATGCCAGCTGCCCGCGTCCAGCTGCGCGAGCTGGCTCCAGGGCAGGTCGCCACCGGTGCCGTGGCCGCTGGTCGTGCGGTTGAGCGTGGCGTCGTGCATGAGAAATGGCACGCCGTCAGCGCTGAGCTTGGCATCGCACTCGAACATGCGGTAGCCATGCTGCGCGCCCAGGCGAAACGCGGCGAGGGTGTTTTCAGGGGCCAGCTTGCCAGCGCCTCGGTGGGCGATCCAGCGGGGGTAGGGCCAGGTGGGGGACATCGTCGAATTGCCTTGTACCTTGTAATGTGCGCGGCGCGCTGCTGTGGATACTGGCGCGGACCCTGGCGCGGGACGCCGAGAAAGGGCCGCCCCGCATCGAGGGCGTCGTCCCCCTTCCCGGCGCAGCCGAGAGAAGGGGGAAGCGGCGCAGCCGCTCAGGGGGTTGTCACTTGCGCTTCCCCGTGGTGGCATCAAACGCATGCAGGCGGTCGGTGCGGGGCTGCACGTGGATCACGGTGTCGGGCGCCGGGGCATGGGTGCCTTCTTCCACGCGCACGATGACCTGTTCGCCGTTGATGCGGCCATAGATCAGGCGCTCGGCGCCCAGCAGTTCCACGGTTTCCACCGTCACGGCCCAGCCTTCGCTGCGCACGTCCAGGTGCTCGGGGCGGATGCCCAGGATGGTGCCGGGCTGCACGCCGGGCGCGTTCTTGAGCAGGTTCATGGGTGGCGAGCCGATGAAGCTGGCCACAAAGGTGGTGGCGGGCGTGTGGTAGACCTCTTCGGGCGTGCCGAACTGTTCCATGTTGCCCGCGTTCATCACGATCATGCGCTGCGCGAGCGTCATGGCTTCGACCTGGTCGTGCGTCACGAACAAGCTGGTAATGCCCAGTTCGCGGTGCAGCTTCTGGATTTCGAGGCGGGTCTGGGCGCGCAGCTTGGCGTCCAGGTTGGACAGGGGCTCGTCGAACAAGAACACCTGCGGCTGGCGCACGATGGCGCGGCCCATGGCCACGCGTTGGCGCTGGCCGCCGGACAGCTCGCGGGGCTTGCGCTCCAGCAGGTGCGAGAGTTCGAGGATCTTGGCGGCCTTGTCCACGCGGCGCTGGATTTCATCCTTGGGCACCTTGGCGATCTTCAGGCCATAGGCCATGTTCTCGAAGTTCGTCATGTGGGGGTAGAGCGCGTAGTTCTGGAACACCATTGCGATATCGCGCTGGGCGGGTTCCAGGTCGTTCACCACACGGTCGCCAATGCGCAGTTCGCCACCCGAGATTTCTTCCAGGCCCGCGACCATGCGCAGCAGCGTGGATTTGCCGCAGCCCGAGGGGCCGACGATCACGACGAATTCGCCGTCCTTGATCTCGGCGTTCACGCCATGGATGACTTGGTTGGCCTTGGGCCCGTGCCCGTAGCGCTTGATGATGTTGCGAAGAGAGAGAGATGCCATTTTGCTATTAAATTAGTAGCTGCTAGCGCAGATGGATAAGGCGGTAGGGGCTGTTTTGGCTTGTGTTTTTGTCACTTTTCCGTATCCACCAGACCCTTGACGAACCAGCGCTGCATCACCACGACCACAAAGGCCGGGGGCAGCATGGCCAGGAGGGCTGTGGCCATCACGATGTTCCACTCGTTGCCTGCGTCGCCGCCAGCAATCATGCGTTTGATGCCGATGACCACGGGGTACATGTCTTCGGACGTGGTCACGAGCAGCGGCCACAGGTACTGGTTCCAGCCATAGATGAACTGGATCACGAACAGCGCAGCAATCGAGGTGCGTGACAGCGGCACCAGGATGTCCTTGAAGAAGCGCATGGGGCCCGCGCCGTCCACCCGCGCGGCTTCGACCAGCTCGTCGGGCACGGTGAGGAAGAACTGGCGGAACAGGAAGGTGGCCGTGGCCGAGGCGATCAGCGGCACCGTGAGGCCCGCATAGCTGTTGAGCATGCCCAGGTTGGAGACGACCTGGTAGGTGGGGCCGATGCGCACTTCCACCGGCAGCATCAGGGTGATGAAGATCAGCCAGAAGCAGATGCCCTTGAAGGGAAAACGGAAGTACACGATGGCAAACGCCGACAGCAGCGAGATTGCGATCTTGCCCACGGTGATGACGATGGCGGTGACAAAACTCACCCACATCATGCGCGCCACGGGCGCGGTGGAGCCCGCGCCCGAGCCGCCGCCAAACAGCGTGTCGTGGTAGGTCTGCCAGAAGTTGCCACCGGGCACCATGGGCATGGGCACCTGCACGATGTCCTGCGCCGTGTGGGTGGAGGCCACAAAGGCCAGGTACAGCGGGAAGCCGACGATGATCACGCCCAGCACCATGATGAGGTGCGAGAACGCGGTGAGATAAGGACTGCGTTCAACCATTTCAGTACTGCACTTTCTTCTCGACGTAGCGGAATTGGATGACCGTCAACACGACGACGATGGCCATCAGCACGACCGACTGCGCTGCCGAGCCGCCCATGTCCATGGCCTTGAAGCCGTCGTGGTAGACCTTGTAGACCAGGATGGCGGTGTCGCGCCCCGGGCCACCCTGCGTGGTGGCGTCCACGATGGCGAAGGTGTCGAAGAAGGCATACACCACGTTGATCACCAGCAGGAAGAAGGTGGTGGGCGAGAGCAGCGGGAACTGGATGCTCCAGAACCGGCGCCAGGGGCCTGCGCCGTCGATGGCGGCCGCCTCGATCAGCGACTTGGGAATGGACTGCAGGCCTGCCAGGAAGAACAGGAAGTTGTAGGAGATCTGCTTCCACACGGCGGCAATCACGATCAGCGCCATCGCGTGGTCGGAATTGAGCATGTGGTTCCAGTCAAAGCCCGACTGGCGCAGCATGTAGGCCACCACCCCCAGCGAGGGCGAGAACATGAACATCCAGAGCACGCCCGCCACAGCGGGTGCCACGGCATAAGGCAGCAGGAGCGCGGTCTTGTAGACCATGGCGCCCTTGATGATGCGGTCGGCAAAGATCGCCAGCATCAGCGACAGGCAGATGCCCACCGTTGCCACCAGTATCGAGAAGAAGGCCGTGGTCTTGAACGAGGCGAGGTAGCCAGGGTCTTCGAACAGGTGCTTGAAGTTGTCCAGCCCCACCCATTCGGTGGACATGCCGAAGCTGTCCTGCATCTGGAAGGACTGCACCAGGGCCTGGCCTGCAGGCCAGAAAAAGAAGACGCTGATGATGACCAGCTGGGGTGCCAGAAGCACCCACGGCAGCCATGCAGAGCGGAAAAGTACGCGTTTTTCCATGTCGGAACTCTCAAAAAGAAAACCCCGCCGCCCCGTGAACCATGGTGGTTGACGGGGCGGCGGGCTTTCGACGCCACCTGGCAGTGTTGCCAGACGGTATCGGCAGATGCTAGGCAGCGTTTACTTGTTGGCGCGTGCGAAGCGGGCCAGCTGCTCATTGCCACGGGTCACGGCCGTGTCCAGGGCTTCCTTGGGCGACTTCTTGCCCGACCAGATTTGCTCAGTTTCCTCGTCGATGATCGAGCGGATCTGCACGAAGTTGCCCAGGCGGATGCCGCGCGACTTCTCGGTCGCCTTCTTGATCATCTGTGTCACGGCCACGTCGGTGCCGGGGTTCTTGGTGTAGAAGCCCGATGCCTCGGTCAGCTGGTAGGCACCCATGGTCACAGGCAGGTAGCCCGTGCGCTGGTGGCTGGCGGCCTGCACCTTGGTGTCGTTCAGGAAGTTCAGGAAGTCGGCCACGCCCTTGTATTCCTCGGCCTTCTTACCAGACATCACCCACAGGCTGGCGCCGCCGATGGCAGTGTTCTGGGGTGCGCCCTGCACGTCAGAGTAGTAGGGCAGGGTGGAGATGCCATAGGCGAACTTGGCTTCCTTGGCCACGCGGGCGTACAGGCCCGACGAGCCGGTGATCATGGCGCATTCGCCCGAAGGGAACGAGGCATCAGGAATGTTGCCACGGCCCTTGTAGACGAAGCTGCCTTCCTTGGAGGCCTTGGCCAGGTTCTCGAAGTGGCGCACGTGCAGGGGGGTATTGATCTGCAGTTGGGCGTCGTTGCCGTCAAAACCGTTGTTCTTGGTGGCGAACAGGGTGTTGTGCCACAGCGAGAAGCTTTCCAGCTGCGTCCAGCTGATCCAGCTGGTGGTGAACGGGCAGCTGTGGCCGCTGGCCTTCAGCTTGGACGCTGCAGCGAACACTTCGGGCCAGGTCTTGGGCGGCTTGTCGGCGTCCAGGCCTGCCTTCTTGAAGGCGTCCTTGTTGTAATAAAAGATCGTGGTGGAGCTGTTGAGCGGGTAGCTCAGCATCTGGCCGTTGGGGGCGGTGTAGTAACCGGCCACGGCCGACACGTACTGGGTGGGTTCGAACTTGAAGCCGCCGTCGTTGAGCACCTTGGCTGCGGGCACGATGGCGCCCTTGCTGGCCATCATGGTGGCGGTGCCCACTTCAAACACCTGCAGGATGTGGGGGGCATTGCCGGCGCGGAAGGCCGCGATGGCGCCTGTCATGGATTCGTCATAGGTGCCCTTGTAGGTGGGCACCACCTTGTACTTGGTCTGGCTGGCGTTGTATTGCTTGGCCAGGTCATTGACCCATTCGCCAAGCGCTGCGCTCATCGAATGCCACCACTGAATCTCTACCGGTTGTTGCTGTGCTTGTGCCGGGGCACAGACGGACAGCGCGATGGCCGCAGAGAGCGCCAGATGCTTGAGTTGCATGTATGTATCTCCAAGAATGACGAAATGCACAAAGGCCGGAGGGTAGGCAGCCAATGTGACGGGAGTGTGTCGTTGTCGCAGACGCAGTTGCCTGTAACAACGGGGGAAACCCCGTGGGGTACCCGCAAGGGGAGCGATTGTGACCTTTTTGTGACAGTCTCGCAGCCAATTGCCCGGTGCTGCAAGGTTTTGTGCGTTGCAGCATGCTTGGTGCATAGTGGCGTTCGCCATTTCACGGGCCGCGTTTTTCCTTCCCGGGGGTTGCGGCCTCCTTTTTTAAACCAATCCCTCTAAAGCCATGGCCCTCAATTCGCTCGACAAGAACAAGATCAAATTTTTGTTGCTGGAGGGCATTCATTCCTCTGCGGTGGATGTGATCCGGGCAGCGGGCTACACCCAGATCGAGACGGTGTCTGGCGCACTGCCGGACGAGGAACTCAAGCGCAAGATTGCCGATGTGCACTTTGTGGGCATCCGCTCGCGCACGCAGCTCACCGAAGAAGTGTTTGCCCAGGCGCACAAGCTGGTGGCCGTGGGCTGTTTTTGCATCGGCACCAACCAGGTAGACCTGAACGCGGCGCGGGAGCGTGGCATCGCGGTGTTCAACGCGCCGTATTCCAACACCCGCTCGGTGGCGGAGCTGGTGCTGGCCGAGTCCATCCTGCTGCTGCGCGGCGTGCCCGAGAAAAACGCTGTGGCGCACCGGGGCGGCTGGCTCAAGAGCGCCGACAACGCCTACGAGATCCGGGGCAAGACGCTGGGCATCGTGGGCTATGGCTCCATCGGCACGCAGCTGTCGGTGCTGGCCGAGGCGCTGGGCATGCACGTGGCCTTTTTTGACGTGGTCAACAAGCTGCCTCTGGGGAATGCGCGCCAGGTGCAACACCTGCACGACCTGCTGGGCCAGAGCGACATCGTGAGCCTGCATGTGCCCGAACTGCCGTCCACCGAGGGCATGATCGGCGCCGCCGAAATCGCTGCCATGAAACCGGGCGGCATCCTCATCAACGCGGCGCGGGGCACGGTGGTGGATATTGAAGCGCTGGCCGGGGCGCTCAAGGCTAAAAAGCTGCTGGGTGCGGCCATCGACGTGTTCCCGGTCGAGCCACGCACCAACAAGGACGAGTTCCAGTCGCCCCTGCGCGGGCTGGACAACGTGATCCTGACACCGCACATCGGCGGCTCCACCATGGAGGCCCAGGCCAATATTGGCCTGGAGGTGGCAGAGAAGCTGGTGAAGTACAGCGACAACGGCACCAGCACGTCCTCGGTCAACTTCCCCGAGGTGGCGCTGCCCGCCCACCCCGGCAAGCACCGCCTGCTGCACATCCACCGCAACGTGCCAGGGGTGTTGTCCGAAATCAACCGCATTTTTTCGGACAACCAGATCAACGTCTCGGCCCAGTACCTGCAGACCAACGAGAAGATCGGCTATGTGGTGATCGACATCGACGCCGCCTCGTCCGACCTGGCGCTGGACAAGCTGGCCAAGGTCGGCGGCACCCTGCGCAGCCGCGTGCTGTTCTGACGTTGGCGCTGGGCATTGCCCGGCCGTTTGGCGTTGTGTGGCTTCCCCCTGCCCGGCAGGGCGGAGGCCGGTGGCTTAAAATCGCGCCCCCACCCCAGGTAGACCCCCATGAATGTACCGATCGCGTTGGCGGCCTTGCAGACGCAGGCCGCCGAGCCCGCCCGTCTGCGTGAAATTCCTTATAACTACACCTCGTTCTCCGACCGGGAGATCGTGATCCGCCTGCTGGGCTCCGCCTCCTGGGATGTGCTGGACCAGCTGCGCAAGGAGCGCCGCACGGGCCGCTCGGCCCGCATGCTGTACGAGGTGCTGGGTGATATCTGGGTGGTGCAACGCAACCCCTATCTGCAGGACGACCTGCTGGACAACCCCGGCCGCCGCAAGCTGCTGGTGGAGGCTCTGCACCACCGCTTGGCCGAGATCGAAAAACGCCGCACCCCGGCCGATGACGCCGGGCGCGACCGCCTGGTGGGCGAGCTGGTCGTGGCCGCGCGCCGCGCCGTGACCGAATTCGATGCCAAGTTCGAGCAGGCCACGCAGCTGCGCCGCCAGATCCAGAAAACCCTGGGGCGCCTCACGGCCAAGGACAACATCAAGTTCGACGGCCTCTCGCGTGTGTCCCACGTGACCGATGCGACCGACTGGCGCGTCGAGTACCCGTTCGTGGTGCTCACCCCCGACACCGAGGTGGAGATGGCGGGCCTGGTCAAGGGCTGTATCGAACTGGGCCTGACCATCATTCCCCGTGGGGGCGGCACTGGCTACACCGGCGGCGCGATCCCGCTGACGTGGAAGAGCGTGGTCATCAACACCGAAAAGCTCGAAGCCATGACCGAGGTGGAAATGCGCCGCCTGCCGGGCCTGGACCGCGAGGTGGGCACGGTGTGGACCGAAGCCGGCGTGGTCACCCAGCGCGTGGCCGACGCGGCAGAGCGCGCAGGTTTTGTGTTCGCCGTGGACCCGACCAGTGCCGAGGCATCGTGCATTGGCGGCAACATTGCCATGAACGCGGGCGGCAAGAAGGCCGTGCTGTGGGGCACCGCGCTCGACAACCTGGCCAGCTGGCGCATGGTCACTCCCGACGCCCAGTGGCTGGAGGTGACGCGCCTGGACCACAACATGGGCAAGATCCATGACGTGGACGTGGCGACCTTCGAGCTGCAGTATTTCGAGGCCGACGGCAAGACACCCGTGCGCACCGAGCGTCTGAGCATCCCAGGCCGCACCTTCCGCAAGGAAGGCCTGGGCAAGGACGTGACGGACAAATTCCTGGCGGGTCTGCCCGGCATCCAGAAGGAAGGCTGCGACGGCCTCATCACCAGCGCGCGCTGGGTGGTGCACCGCATGCCCGAGCACACACGCACCGTGTGCCTGGAGTTCTTCGGCAACGCCAAGGACGCCGTGCCTTCGATTGTGGAAATCAAGGACTTCATGTTTGCCGAGCAAAAGCGCAGTGGCGTGTTGCTGGCCGGGCTGGAACACTTGGACGACCGTTACCTGAAGGCTGTGGGCTACGCCACCAAGAGCAAGAAGGGCAATGGTGGCCTGCCCAAGATGGTGCTGATTGGCGACATTGCCGGTGACAACGCCGATGACGTGGCCCGCGTCACCAGCGAGGTCGTGCGCCTGGCCAACACCCGCAGCGGCGAAGGCTTTGTGGCCATCACGGCCGATGCGCGCAAGAAGTTCTGGGCCGACCGCAAGAAGACGGCGGCCATTAGCCGCCACACCAACGCCTTCAAGATCAATGAAGACGTGGTGATCCCGCTGCCGCGCATGGCCGAGTACACCGACGGCATCGAGCGCATTAACATCGAACTGAGCCTGCGCAACAAGCTCAAGCTGTGCGACGCGCTGACCGAGTTCTTCGAACGCGGCAACCTGCCGCTGGGCAAGCACGACGCCGACGATGAAGTGCCTTCGCCCGAACTGCTGCAAGACCGCGTGGCCCAGGCCATCGCCCTGGTCGAAGAGGTGCGCGCCCTGTGGCAAGGCTGGTTGCACGATGTGGAAACCCTGTTCCCCCAGCTGCAGGATCACACGCTGCGTGCGAGCTGGAAGACCCAGTTGCGTGCCCCGCTGCAAGGCATCTTCACCGGTGCGGCCTTCAAGCCCACCCTGGACGAGGCCGTGGCCATTCACAAGCGCGTGCTCAAGGGCCGCGTATGGGTGGCGCTGCACATGCACGCGGGCGACGGCAATGTGCACACCAATATCCCCGTCAACAGCGACGACTACGAGATGCTGCAGACGGCGCACGAGGCCGTGGCGCGCATCATGGTGCTGGCGCGCAGCCTGGATGGTGTGATCTCGGGCGAGCACGGCATCGGCATCACCAAGCTCGAATTCCTGACCGACGACGAACTGCGCCCATTCGCGCAGTACAAGCAGAAGGTGGACCCGGAAGGCCGCTTCAATAAGGGCAAGTTGCTCCGAAATCAGGAGCTATCAGGCCATGATGGAAGCGCGGAAGGGGCGAATTTAGCCTCGAATTCTGGCGTGATGCACGCGGATCTGACCAACGCCTACACCCCGAGCTTCGGCCTGATGGGCCACGAGTCGCTGATCATGCAGCAGAGCGACATCGGCGCCATTGCCGATTCGGTCAAGGACTGCCTGCGCTGCGGCAAGTGCAAGCCCGTGTGCTCCACGCACGTGCCACGTGCCAACCTGCTGTACAGCCCGCGCAACAAGATCCTGGCCACCTCGCTGCTGGTAGAGGCTTTCCTGTACGAAGAGCAGACGCGCCGGGGCGTGAGCATCAAGCACTGGCAGGAGTTTGAAGACGTGGCCGACCACTGCACGGTGTGCCACAAGTGCGAGAGCCCTTGCCCGGTGAAGATCGACTTTGGCGACGTCACCATGAACATGCGCAACCTGCTGCGCAAGATGGGCAAGAAGACCTTCCGCCCCGGCAACGCGCTGGCGATGACCATGCTCAACGCCACCAACCCGGACACCATCAAGTTTATGCGCAGCGCCATGGTGGACGTGGGCTTCAAGGCCCAGCGTGTCGCGGTGGACCTGCTGCGCAAGGTGGCCCGCAAGCAGACCGGCAAACCGCCTGCGACGGTGGGCACCGCGCCCGTCAAGGAGCAGGTGATCCACTTCATCAACAAGAAGCTGCCCGGCGGCCTGCCCAAGAAGACGGCGCGCGCGCTGCTCGACATCGAGAACAAGGACTACGTGCCCATCATCCGCAACCCGGCCACCACCACGGCCGAGACGGAGGCGGTGTTCTATTTCCCCGGCTGCGGCTCGGAGCGGTTGTTCTCGCAGGTCGGTCTCGCGACCCAGGCCATGCTGTGGCATGCGGGCGTGCAGACGGTGCTGCCACCGGGTTACCTGTGCTGCGGCTACCCGCAGCGCGGCAGCGGCCAGTTCGACAAGGCTGAGAAGATGATCACGGACAACCGTGTGCTCTTCCACCGTGTGGCCAACACGCTCAACTACCTGGACATCAAGACCGTGGTGGTGAGTTGCGGCACCTGCTACGACCAGTTGCAGGGCTACGAATTCGGCAAGATCTTCCCGGGCAGCCGCATCATCGACATCCACGAGTACCTGCTCGAAAAGGGCATCCAGCTGCAAGGCAAGGGCGCATACCTGTACCACGAACCCTGCCACAACCCCATGAAGCAGCAGGACTCGCTGAAGACTGTGAAGGCGCTGGTGGGCGAGCAGGTCTTGAAGAGCGACCGCTGCTGCGGCGAGTCGGGCACGCTGGGCGTGACCCGGCCCGACGTGTCCACACAAGTGCGTTTCCGCAAGGAAGAAGAAATCCGCAAGGGCGAGGCCAAGCTGCGCGAAAGCGGCGCCGTGGCCGCCCAGGACAACGTGAAGATCCTCACCAGCTGCCCCAGCTGCCTGCAGGGCCTGAACCGCTACCAGGACGACCTGCAGAACGGCTTGCTCGAAGCCGACTACATCGTGGTCGAGATGGCGCGCGAGATTCTGGGTGAGAACTGGATGCCGGAGTATGTGGAGCGCGCCAACGGCGGCGGCATCGAGCGGGTGCTTGTCTGATGGCGGACATGGCGTGCCCCCTGTGCGCGGAAGACGGCGGCGCGCTCATTTGGCGCGGTGAACGTTTGCGCGTGATCCGCGCCCAGGAGGCGGGCTTCCCGGCCTTCTACCGCGTGGTGTGGAACGCACATGTGGCCGAGTTCTCAGACCTGTCGGCCGCCGAACGCGCCCATTGCATGGAGTCGGTGACGGTGGTGGAACAGGCCCTGCGCGAGCACTTGGCCCCCACCAAGGTCAACATTGCTGCGCTTGGCAACATGGTGCCCCATCTGCACTGGCATGTGATTGGCCGGTTCAGTTGGGACAGTCATTTCCCGTCGCCCGTGTGGGCGCCCGCCCAGCGGCCCAGCCCAACCGCGCAGGAAGACGCCGTGCGTGCGCTGCTGCCAGCGCTGGAGGCGGCCTTGCGTCTGCGGCTGGCAGAGCTGCCCTTGCTTTGATCAAGCCCCTGGCGGCACGGTGCCCGGCCCTTGCCGGTCGCGATGGTGGGGCTCGGCCACAATCCACAACACAGTTTTCTCTTATCAGGGGAGTCCCATGGCAGGTTTGAAAGCAGGCGCGCCCACGCCGCAAGCACTCACGGTGCACGAGACCTCGCGGGTGCTGGAGGTCGGGTTTTCCGATGGCGCCACCTTCCGTATTCCGTTCGAATTGATGCGCGTGTATTCGCCCTCGGCCGAGGTGCAGGGCCACGGCCCTGGCCAGGAGGTGCTGCAGACGGGCAAGCGCGATGTGGCGCTGGTGAACCTGGAGCCCGTGGGCAACTACGCCGTCAAGCCCACGTTCTCTGACGGGCACGACAGTGGCATCTTCACCTGGGACTACCTCTACGAACTGGGTCAGCAGCAGGAAGCCCTGTGGGCCCAGTACACCGAGCGCCTGGCGGCCGCCGGGGTCGATCGCGACGCCCCAATGCTGCCCAAAGGTGGTGCTGGCGGCCATGGCTGCGGTAGCCACTGAGCGCGGCCACAGAAGCCCTTGTTGACTGGTTTGCTATTAAAGAAAGAGCTGCAAAGCCAATATGGACAGGCGGTAGCGGCTGTTTTTCTTTGAATGGCGTTGTCCAAATTGCGACACAAGCCCCATTTCGGTGCGGGGTTGTCGCTGTACCTCTGGCGCTTGCGCGCCTAGCATGAAACTTATGAGCACGACCCACTTTGGTTTTCAGTCGGTGGATGAGCAGGACAAGGCCCGCCATGTGCGCGGTGTGTTCGACTCGGTGGCCTCCAAATACGACGTGATGAACGACCTCATGTCGGCGGGCCTGCACCGTGCCTGGAAGGCCTACACCGTGATGGTGGCCAACCTACGCGAAGGCAGCCAGGTGCTGGACATCGCGGGGGGCACGGGCGACTTGTCGCTGGCCTTCGCCAAAAAGGTGGGCGCCACCGGCCGGGTGGTACACACCGACATCAACGAAGCCATGCTGCGCGTGGGCCGCGACCGCCTGATCGACGCGGGCGTGGTGCTGCCCACCCTGGTGTGCGATGCAGAGAAGCTGCCGTTCCCCGACGCGCATTTCGACGTGGTGAGCGTGGCGTTTGGCCTGCGCAACATGACACACAAGGACCAGGCGATTGCCGAGATGTGCCGCGTGCTCAAGCCGGGCGGCAAGCTGCTGGTGCTGGAGTTCTCGAAAGTGGCCAAGCCGCTGGAGAAGGCCTACGACTGGTATTCGTTCAAGGTGCTGCCCCAGCTGGGCAAGCTGGTGGCGGGCGACGATTCCAGCTACCGCTATCTGGCCGAATCGATCCGCATGCACCCGGGGCAGGAAGAACTTAAAAGCCTCATGCAAAAAAATGGCTTTGGGCATGTGGACTATCACAACATGACGGGGGGAATTGTGGCCCTGCATGTTGGAATCAAGTGCTGAGCATGTTGCTCGGTGATTAACGGAGACGGAGAAGTCATGATGAAACTGTGGTCTGTGGTGTTGGTCGCGATGCTGGCGTTGGCACACGCAGATGCTGATGCCCGGCGACTGGGTGGTGGCAAATCGACGGGCAAGCAGTCGAGCAACGTGACGCAGCGCGAGTCGGCCACGCCGCCGCCCGCCACGCCTGGCGCCCCCGCCCAGAATGTCAACAGTGCTGCAGCGCCCAAACCGGCGGCTGCACCCGCGGCCACGCCCGCAACACCGGCCAAGAAGCCCTGGGGTGCCATGCTGGGCGGCCTGGCAGCGGGTCTCGGTCTGGCCTGGTTGGCCAGCTCGTTGGGGCTGGGTGCAGGTTTTGGCAACATCCTGATGATCGTGCTGCTGGCCGTGGCAGCGTTTGTGGTCTTCAAGCTGGTGATGCGCGCGCGCAGTGGGGCGGGCAATGGCGGTGGCGCAGCGGCTGGCGGATCACCGTTTGCCTTCCAGGGCGCAGGCGCGGGTGGCGGGGCCGCAACGCCTGCGGCGGCGCAAGTTCCTCCGCAGTACAGCCCCAACAACGTGGGCAACGATGCCTCGGCGCGCCCCTGGGAGCGCAACAGCATGGCCTTTGACGCCTCGCGTGGTGCACAGGGCGGCGGCGTCGGTGCAGGTGTGGTGATTGGTTCGGGCCTGTCGGGTGCACAGAACTGGGGTGTTCCGGCCGACTTCGATACCGAAGGTTTCCTGTCGGCCGCCAAGCGCAACTTCGTCACGCTGCAGGCTGCGTGGGACCGCTCGGACATCAGCACCCTGCGCTCCATGATGACGGACGGCATGCTGGACGAAATCCGCACGCAGCTGACCGAGCGTGAAGCCCACCGGGGCGCACAGCCCAACCACACGGACGTGGTCATGATCGAAGCCCAGCTGCTGGGCATCGAAGACCTGGGCGACGGCTACATGGCCAGCGTGGAGTTTTCCGGCATGATCCGCGAGGAGCCCTCGGCCGGCCCGAGCCCGTTCCGCGAGGTGTGGAACATGACCAAGCCCAAGGCCGGCAGCAGCGGCTGGCTGGTGGCAGGCGTGCAAGCCCTGCAGTAAAGAAAGACGCAAGCCCCTGTGCAAGGGGCTTTCCAGTTCAGGGAATAATCGGGGACTATGGCAACACCACAGTCCCCTTTTTCTTTTCTGGACGGCCTTTTCGAGCGCGTGGCCGCCGGTCCGCAACCCCCGCAATGGCTTGTGCATGAGGTGCAGCAGCGTCTGGTGCTGTTCCTCAACCATGTGCTGATGCAGGAAAAAGAGGCCATGGACCGCCTGGTGCGGCAAAAGGGCCGCGTTGCCCGTGTGCAGTGGCGGGTGTATTCGCTGGCGCTTGTCATCACGCCTGCGGGCCTGTTCAACCTGGTCCCCGAGACGGCTGTGCCGGATCTGCAGCTGCACGTCACCGAAACCTCCCCCTTCACCCTGGCCCAGGGCGCGTTGCGCGGCGACAAGCCCGCCATCCGCATCGAAGGCGATGTGCAGCTGGCGGCCGAGATCAACTGGCTGGTGGACCATGTGCGCTGGGATGTCGAGGAAGACCTGGCCCGCGTGATCGGTGACGCACCGGCCCACACTGTGGCCCAGGTGGCCAGCCGTGGTGCCCAGGCACTGCGCCAGTTTGTGGGGGCGCGCATGGCTGGCGCATCGCCATCGCCCGCGTCCGCCGCACCGCTGGCCCCGGCCGCGCCCTTGTCGCCCCATGCAGGCAACGACCGGGCCGACGCATGAAACGCTTTTTGCGGGGGGTAGCCATCCTTTGGGTGGTGTTCCGATATGGCCTGGATGGCCTGGTGCTCGACAGCTTCCAGAAGCCCTGGCTGCGGATGATCTCGCGCATCCTGTCGGTCGGGCGCAATCTGGAAGCACCGCGCGGCCAGCGGCTGCGTGAGGCGCTGGAGAGCCTGGGGCCCATTTTCGTGAAGTTCGGCCAGGTGCTCTCCACGCGCCGCGACCTGTTGCCCCCCGATATCGCCGACGAACTGGCGCGCCTGCAGGACCGCGTCCCGCCCTTCGATCCGGATGTGGCCATTGCTACCATCGAGCGCGCCTTCCGCAGGCCCGTGGGTGAGGTGTTTGTCTCGTTCGACCGCACACCCGTGGCCAGTGCTTCGATCGCCCAGGTCCACTTTGCCACGCTGCGCGACCGCCAGGGGGTGGAGCGCGAGGTGGCAGTCAAGGTGCTGCGCCCCGGCATGCTGCCGGTGATCGAGAAGGACCTGAGCCTGATGCGCATGATGGCCGGATGGGTGGAGAGCCTGTCGGCCGACGGCAAGCGCCTCAAGCCCCGCGAGGTGGTGGCCGAGTTCGACAACTACCTGCACGACGAGCTGGATTTGGTGCGCGAGGCCGCCAATGCCGCGCAGCTGCGCCGCAACATGCAGGGGCTGGATCTGGTGCTGATCCCAGAAATTTTCTGGGACTTTTGCCACGCCGAGGTGATGGTGATGCAGCGCATGAACGGCGTGCCCATCAGCCAGATCGACCGCCTGCGCGAAGCGGGCGTGGACATCCCCAAACTCGCACGCGACGGCGTGACCATCTTTTTCACCCAGGTGTTCCGTGATGGGTTCTTCCATGCGGACATGCACCCGGGCAACATCCAGGTCAGCCTGGACCCCGCCACCTTCGGTCGCTATATCTCGCTCGATTTCGGCATCGTGGGCACGCTCACCGAATCGGACAAGGAATACCTCGCCCAGAACTTCGTGGCCTTCTTCCGCCGCGACTACAAACGGGTGGCCGAGCTGCACATCGAAAGTGGCTGGGTGCCGCCCGAGACCCGGGTGAACGACCTCGAATCGGCCATCCGTGCGGTGTGCGAACCGTATTTCGACCGCCCGCTCAAGGAAATCTCGCTGGGCATGGTGCTGATGCGCCTGTTCCAGACCTCGCGGCGCTTCCATGTCGAGATCCAGCCGCAGCTGGTGCTGCTGCAAAAGACCTTGCTCAACATCGAAGGCCTGGGCCGCGAGCTGGACCCGGACCTGGACCTGTGGAGCACCGCCAAGCCCTTCCTCGAAAAGTGGATGCTGGAGCAGATGGGGCCCCAGCGCCTGTGGCGCGAGCTGCGCGCCGAGGCGCCGCACTACGCCAAGCTGGTGCCGGAGCTGCCGCGCCTGCTCTATGACGCACTGCGGCAGCGGCCCGCCGACCAGCAGCATTTGCTCAAGGAACTGCTGGAGACCCAGAAACGCACCAACCGGCTGCTGCAGTCCATCATCTATGGCGGTGTCGGATTTGTGCTCGGCCTGCTGGCCATGCAGCTCTTCATGCGGATCCGGGTGTTCTGAGGCACAAAAGTTGCCTTCATAATCCGCTGCGACTTTTGTTACGAATTTGGAGAAGGGGCCAGAACCCCTCGGTCTTCCCGGTGCAGCCGCGCGGCCGCACGCTGTGCCTGCCGCGCGTCCTGTTTATTTCGCAACCCCCTTGGAGCTTCGGAGCGGCACCATGCTGTTGTCTTTCATCGTTCTGTATCTGCTGATTTCGATTGGTGTGGGCCTGTATGCCGCGACCCGCGTGCACAACACGGCCGACTATGCGGTGGCGGGGCGCAGCCTGCCCCTGGCCGTGGTGATCGCCACCACGTTTGCGACCTGGTTTGGATCGGAAACCGTGCTGGGGGTCTCGGCCCGCTTCGTCAGTGGAAACCTGGGGGCGGTGGTCGAGGACCCCTTCGGCGCTTCGATGTGCCTGGTGCTGGTGGGTTTCTTTTTTGCCTACAAGCTCTACCAGAAGAACCTGATCACGCTGGGTGACTACTACCGACAGCGCTACGGGCGGGTGATCGAGGTGGCCTGCTCGGCCATCATCATGTTCAGTTACCTGGGCTGGGTGGCGGCGCAGATCACTGCCCTGGGCCTGGTCTTCAACCTGCTCACGCAAGGGGCGGTGTCGATCACCATGGGCATGGTCATCGGCACGCTGGTGGTGCTGATTTACACGCTGTATGGCGGCATGTGGTCTGTGGCCATGACCGACTTCGTGCAGATGATTGTGATCGGCGTGGGCTTGCTGGCCATTGCCTGGTTTGCTGCCGACCTGGCGGGGGGCGCTGGCAAGGTGGTGGAATACGCGGCGCGTGAGGGCAAATTCCAGTTTTTCCCGAGCGGAGGGCTCAAGGAGTGGACATTCTTCATTGCCGCCGCCATCACCATGATGCTGGGCTCCATCCCGCAGCAGGATGTGTTCCAGCGCGTGATGTCTTCCAACAGCCCTGAAACGGCGCGCAAGGGCCCCGTGATTGGCGGGATGCTGTACCTGCTGTTTGCCTTTATCCCCATGTTTGTGGTGACGGCCGCTGTGCTGGTGATGCCCGAAACGGCGCAGACGCTGCTCAATGAAGATCCGCAGAAGGTGCTGCCGACCCTCGTGATGGAGCGTATGCCCATCATGCTGCAAGTGGCCTTTTTTGGCGCATTGCTGTCGGCCATCATGTCCACGGCGTCCGCCACCCTGCTGGCGCCCTCGACGACGTTTGTGGAGAACATCCTGCACAACCTGCGCCCCGGCATGACCGACCAGCAGACACTCAAGGCCATGCGGATCTCGGTGCTGGTGTTCACCGCTTGTGTGCTGACCTATGCCATCACCATGCAGGGCACCTCGATTTATGAGCTGGTGTCCGGTGCCTACCAGGTGCCTTTGGTAGGTGCCTTTGTGCCGCTGGTTTTTGGCCTGTACTGGAAACGTGCCACGACCCAAGGGGCGCTGCTGGCCGTGGCGATGGGTCTGGGCGTGTGGCTACTGTTTGTGGCCAGCCCCATGCTGTCGGAGGCGTTCCCGCAGCAGCTCGCTGGTGTGCTGGCCGCGCTGGTGGGCATGATCGGGGGTTCTCTGGCGCCGCAGTGGATTGATGACCACAAGGGCCACGTCACCCACTACGAAGGCAGCGCCCGCTGAGTGCTTGGCCCCTGTGCCCATGGCGCGGGGCTTGAGGAGCAGGCATGCCGCCTATAATTGAGGGTTTTGCACTTTCCCTCAACACACTGACATGCCTATTTACGCCTACAAATGCGGCTCCTGCGGCCATGCCAAGGATGTGCTGCAAAAAATCTCTGACGCGCCCCTCACGGTGTGCCCCGCCTGTGGGGCCGAGGCCTTCTCCAAGCAGGTCACGGCGGCAGGCTTCCAGCTCAAGGGCTCGGGCTGGTATGTGACTGATTTCCGGGGTGGCAGCGGTGGCAACTCCGCACCGGCGACGGAAGCCAAATCGGGCGCTTCCACCGAGGCTGCAGCCCCTGCCAGCACGGGTGATGCTCCTAAAAAAGAAGCTGCTAGCCCAAGCGCATCAGGCGCCAGTGGCAGTTCTGCTTCTGTTTCTTCGAGCTGAGGATCTGCATGGCTGCCTTGCGCAAATGGCTGTTGACGGGTCTTCTGGTCATCGTTCCCGGTGTCATCACGGCATGGGTGCTCAACTGGATTGTGAGCACGCTCGACCAGACCCTGCAGATACTGCCCGTCGCATGGCATCCCGACAAACTGCTGGGTGTCCATGTGCCCGGCTTTGGTGTGGTGCTCACCCTGCTGATCCTGCTCGTGGTGGGCGCCGTTGCCAGCAACTTTGCCGGCCGCAAGCTGGTGCAGTGGGGCGATGCCCTGGTGCACCGTATCCCGGTGGTGCGCTCCATCTATTCCAGCGTCAAGCAGGTGTCCGACACGCTGTTTTCCGAAAGCGGCAACGCTTTTCGCACAGCAGTGCTGGTGCAGTGGCCCCGTGAGGGCGTCTGGACGGTGGCTTTCGTCACCGGCGCGCCCAACGGCGAAGTAGCAGCCTACCTGCGCGACGAATTCGTGAGTGTGTATGTGCCCACCACACCCAACCCCACCGGTGGGTACTTTGTGATGGTGCGCAAGAGCGACTGCGTCGAGCTGGAGATGAGCGTGGATGCCGCCCTCAAATACATTGTTTCGATGGGCGTGGTCGCTCCTGCAGACCCCACGCTCGTTTCCCCCAGTAAGTGAATCCCTTTTAACGCGCCCCTCGGGCGCCGGAAGTTTTTGCCATGGCCATGCGTTCCCACTATTGCGGTCTTGTGACCGAAGCCCTGATGGGCCAAACCGTCACCCTGTCGGGCTGGGTGAACCGCCGCCGCGACCATGGTGGCGTGATCTTCATCGACCTGCGCGACCGCGAAGGCTACGTCCAGGTGGTGTGCGACCCCGACCGCGCCGATATGTTCAAGACCGCCGAAGATGTGCGTAACGAGTTTTGCGTGCAGGTCAAGGGCCTGGTGCGCGCGCGCCCTGCTGGCACCACCAACGACAAGCTCAAGAGCGGCCAGATCGAAGTGCTGTGCCACGAGCTGACCGTGCTCAACCCGTCCGTCACGCCTCCGTTCCAGATGGACGATGAGAACCTGTCGGAAACCACCCGCCTCACGCACCGCGTGATGGACCTGCGCCGCCCGCACATGCAGCGCAACATGATGCTGCGCTACAAGACCGCTATCCAGGTGCGCAACTTCCTGGACAAGGAAGGCTTCATCGACATCGAAACGCCCATGCTGGGCAAGAGCACGCCCGAAGGCGCGCGCGACTACCTCGTGCCCAGCCGTGTGCACGATGGCCAGTTTTTTGCGCTGCCCCAGTCGCCCCAGCTCTACAAGCAGATGCTGATGGTGGCCGGCTACGACCGCTACTACCAGATCACCAAGTGCTTCCGTGACGAAGACCTGCGCGCTGACCGTCAGCCCGAGTTCACGCAGATCGACTGCGAAACCTCGTTCCTGAACGAGGAAGAAATCCGCGCCATCTTCCAGCGCATGATCACCGAAGTGTTCCAGACCCAGTTGGGTGTGGACCTGGGCGAATTCCCCATCATGACCTACCAGGAGGCGGCCTTCCGCTTTGGCTCCGACAAGCCCGACCTGCGCGTGAAGCTCGAATTCACCGAGTTGACCGAAGTGATGAAGGACGTGGACTTCAAGGTGTTCTCCGCCCCCGCCACCACCAAGGGTGGCCGCGTGGTGGCCCTGCGCGTGCCTGGTGGCTCGCAGATTTCGCGCGGCGAGATTGACGCCTACACCGAGTTCGTCAAGATCTACGGCGCCAAGGGCCTGGCCTGGATCAAGGTCAACGAAGTGGCCAATGGCCGTGACGGCCTGCAGTCGCCCATCGTGAAGAATCTGCACGACGCCGCCATAGCCGAGATTCTGAAGCGCACCGGTGCGCAAGACGGCGACCTGCTGTTCTTTGGCGCCGACAAGGAAAAGATCGTCAACGACTCCATCGGCGCGCTGCGCCTGAAGATCGGCCACAGCGAATTCGGCAAGAAGAGTGGCCTGTTCGAGAGCCGCTGGGCGCCCCTGTGGGTGGTGGACTTCCCCATGTTCGAACACGACGAGGAAGAAGACCGCTGGACCGCCGTGCACCACCCCTTCACCAGCCCGAAGGACGGCCACGAGGATCTGATGGACACCGACCCGGCCAAGTGCCTAGCCAAGGCCTACGACATGGTGCTGAACGGCTGGGAACTGGGTGGCGGTTCGGTCCGTATCCACCGCGCCGACGTGCAGAGCAAGGTGTTCACCGCCCTCAAGATTTCGGCCGAGGATGCGCAGGCCAAGTTTGGCTACCTGCTGGATGCACTGCAGTACGGCGCGCCCCCGCACGGTGGCCTGGCCTTCGGCCTGGACCGCTTGATCACGCTGATGACCGGCGCCGAGTCGATCCGCGACGTGATCGCCTTCCCCAAGACCCAGCGCGCCCAGGATCTGCTCACGCAGGCACCATCGCCGGTGGACGAGAAGCAGCTGCGCGAGCTGCACATCCGCCTGCGCAACCCGGACGCCATCAAGGCTGCCTGATCCGGGGCGTTTCTCGATTCCATGGATCGCTGCAGATGCGCTTTCGGGGCATCGCACCACTGAGCGGCACGGGCTTCAAGCCCGGGCCGCTTTTTTACTGGCCGGCCCCCACTGGCGCACAAAGGAAGTTCTCCATGCGTTTTCAGACGATGCAGGCGGTCGCTGCCGGTTTGGTGTTGCTGGCCCTGGCGGGCTGCGGCGAAAAGAAAACCGAGCTGGGACAGGGGGGCTCGGTCGTCACCGGCTCGGCAGGCCCCCAAGGCGCGCAGAACGCCGCCAAGGAGCTGGTGCGCTGCGACGCACCGGTGGCCACGCTGGCACTGGCCGAAAACCCCAATGGCTACATCATGGGGTCGGGCTACCAGCTGCCGGCATCGCCGGTGCCCCTGGTCAAGCTGCTGGCCCAGCAAAGCGGGTGCTTTCGGGTGGTGGACCGGGCGGCGGGCCTGAAAGGCACGATACAGGAGCAGGAGCTGAAGGACGCAGGCATCCTGCGCAAGAACAACTCCACAGTGGCCAAAGGCAAGGGCTATGAGGCGCAGTACACGCTCACGCCCAGCCTCACGTTCAGCGAGCAGGATGCAGGCCGGGGCCTGGCCGGGGTGATCGCCATGATTCCGGTGCTGCGCGACATTGCCGGCCTTGCCGGGATGGTGGAACAGGTCAAGTTCAAAGAGGCGCAGACGGCATTGCTGCTGTCCGACAACGAAACCACCGAGCAGGTGGCGGCGGCCACGGGCGCTGCCCGCACCACCGACCTGGGAGTCGGAGGCCTGGTGTTCGGCAAGCTCGGCGGCGCAGCCGGTGCAGGCTGGAGCAATACCAACGAGGGCAAGGTGATTGCAGCCGCCTTCCTGGATGCGCACAACCAGCTGGTGGTGCAAGTGCGTGCGCTGCAGGCCAAGGAGCTGCCGCCCCCGGTGGCGACCAAAACCAAGCCCTGACCCCGGCGGCGGCGATGGAGCAGCAGCAGCCCTTCAAGATCCCCGAGTCTGTGCTGGTGGTGATCCACACCCCGGCACTGGATGTGCTGCTGATGCACCGCGCGGACGGCGGGGCGCATTGGCAATGTGTCACCGGCAGCAAGGACCATCCCCATGAACCTTGGGAAACCACAGCGGCGCGCGAGGTGCGGGAAGAAACGGGCATCGACGTGTACGCCCCCGGCTGTGTGCTGAGCGACTGGCTGCTGGAGAACGTCTACGACATCTGGCCGCAGTGGCGCCACCGCTATGCGCCTGGCGTGGTGTTCAACCGCGAACGGGTATTCGGCCTGTGCGTTCCAGCCGGTACGCCGGTGGTGCTCAGTCCGCGCGAGCATGTGGCCTTCGAATGGCTGCCCTGGCGCGAGGCGGCCGACCGCTGCTTCTCGGCCTCGAATGCCGAGGCCTGTCTTCTGCTGCCGCGTTTCGTTTGAGGCGCTGAAGTCGGCCGTGGGCAGGCCATGAAGCCCGGTTTACCGCGGCCTGGCCAGCAGCTTGACCAAATGCTCGGCAAACCCCTCGGCGGCGGGAGAGGTGGCACGTTGCGTGGGGCTGTAGAGGCACACGTAGCGCATGGCTTCGGGCTGCAGAATGCGCCGCCGCACCAGTCCCAACGGCTTGGCCAATGCGCCGACGTAGTCGGGGGCGAGCGTGGCGCTCACGTCGGCAGCGGCCAGGCCCAGTGCAGTGGAAATGTTGTCCACGATCTCCACCGGCGTCACGCGCTGCTCCGTGGGCAGACCCGTGTGCATCTGGGCCACGCTGCGCTCATGGTCGCGCCCTGCTGCCACCAGGGAGTGGGCGTGCAACTGGGCCCAGGTCACGCTGCGCTGGCGCGCCAGCGGGTGGGTGGGGGCGCACCACAGCACCCAGGGGCTTTCAAACAACGGGGTGCGTGCAATGTCCTCTCCGCAGGCGCGGTCCGGTCCGAGGGCCAGGTCAGCGTCGCCGCTGGCCACGGCATCGACCAGTTTTTCCACCGGTGCGTCGCGGATGTGGATACGCACCTTGGGCCGCGTTTGTTGGTAGGCCTTGATGGCCCGGGGCAGGATGACGCTGGCCACCACCAGCGGGGCGGCAATGCGCACGACCCCGGCTGCACGGTTGCGCACATCGCTCGCTGCCGTCTGGGCCATGCGCAGGTGCTTGAGCACCGATTCGGCCGAGGCCAGGAACTCTCGTCCTGCACTGGTGATGCCCACCCGGCGGGTGCTGCGCTCGAACAGCTTGAAGTTCAGCACATCCTCCAGCTCGCCCACCAATTGGCTCACGGCCGAAGGCGTGAGCGCCAGTCGGTCGGCGGCGGCCGTGAAGCTGCGCATTTCGGCGATGCTAACGAAAGCCTCCAGTTGGCGCAGCGTGAAATGGGGCAGGGACATAGGCACACGAATGGCAGTGGTGCCATTCATTAGATCATCTTCACAATCTGTAAGAAAGCATTGATTGTGGTCAAGAAACCGGCTGCAGATACTCCGCGACGGTTGGGCAAGGTTGCCTGACCCCGTTTGTTGTCTGACCGGAGAATTCCCTTGAGCACCGACACGCTGAACGTCGCCGGCATTGCCGTATCGCCCCACCACTACATCGACGGCCAGCGCGTGGTATCGGACATGCGCTTTGACCTGCACTCGCCCATTGACCAGGCGCTGCTGGGGCGCATCAGCGAGGGCTCGCCCGCGCATGTGGACGCAGCCGTCACTGCAGCCGCACGCGCCTTCCCGGCGTGGAGCGCTCTCACGGCCGCCGAGCGCAAGCCGTACCTCGACCGCTTCGCTGCCGAGATCGGCAAGCGTGCCAATGACTTCTGCACGCTCGAGTCCAACGACGCGGGCGTGCTGCTTTCGCGCATGAAGCACGGCGTGGTGCCGCGCGCCATGCTCAACATCACCTGGTTCGCCGAGCACGCGCTGTCCCTGCAGGACCGCTGTATCGAGACCGAGCAGGCCACCCACATCGTGCGGCACGACCCGGCTGGCGTGGTGGCCATCATCACGCCATGGAACGCGCCGCTGATGCTGGCCACCTGGAAGCTGGGCCCGGCCCTGGCCGCAGGCAATTGCGTCATCGTCAAGCCGCCGGAGTGGGCGCCGCTCACCAGCAGCCTGCTGGCCGACTGCGCGCACGCGGCGGGCCTGCCGCCGGGGGTGTTCAACATCGTGCAGGGGGCCGGCGCCAGCACCGGTGCGCGCCTGGTCAGCGACCCGCGGCTGGCGCGCATCTCGTTCACTGGCTCGGTTCCCACGGCCAAGTGGATCGCGCAGTCTGCCGGTGCCAACCTCGTGCCCTGCAGCCTGGAGCTGGGCGGCAAGTCGGCCTTCATCGTGCTGGAAGACGCCGACATCGACAACGCGGCCGCCACCGGTGCGCTCATGTACCGTAATGCCGGCCAAGTGTGCCTGGCGGGCACGCGCTTTCTGGTGCACCGCAAGGTGCACGATGCCTTCGTCGCTGCGCTGCGCGGCTATGTGGAAAAGCTCACTGTGGGTGACCCGCGCGAGGAGGCCACCGAGGTCGGCCCCATCATTCACCCGCGCCAGCTCGAGCGCGTGCAGGGCTTCGTGCAGCGCGCCGTGGCCGATGGCGCCACGCTGCTCTGGGGCGGTGCGCACCACGCCTTCGGTGCACAGTACTACCAGCCCACGATGCTCACCCATCTGCGCCAGGACAGCGAAATCGTGCAGAACGAGGTCTTCGGCCCCGTGCTCACGCTGCAAAGCTTCGACAGCGACGAGGAAGCCATCGCCCTGGCCAACGGCACGGACTACGGCCTGGGCGGCGTGTGCTACGGCGCCACGGAGCATGCCAGCGCCGTGGCGCAGCAGGTGCGCACCGGCTTCATCTGGGTCAACAGCTTCGGCATCCGCGACCTGGCCGCGCCGTTCGGTGGCATCAAGCGCAGCGGCGTGGGCCGTGAGGGCGGAGACTGGAGCTTCGAGTTCTTCTGCGACATCAAGGATGTCGTCGTTCCCAAGAAGCCCTTCCGCGCGAGCTTCAGCCACCGCTGAACGCCACCAAGTACACAGGAGACACCCACCATGGGAAGCATCGTTGGCGCCGCCATCGTCTCGCACCACCCCGGCCTGATGCAGTGCGAGGAGTTCCGCGTGCTGCAGGGCGCGGGGGCCGACTCGGACCTTATCCCCGGCTACGCCCGCCTGCGCGAGAAGATTGCCGCAGCCCGGCCCGACGTGGCCATCATCTTCGACTCGCACTGGTTCACCACCGGCTACCACCTGGTGGACGGCGCGCCGCGCTACCAGGGCATGTTCATCTCCGATGAGATGCCCTGGTACCTGCACGGCGTGCCCTACGACTACCGCGGTCACCCGGACCTGGCGCTGGCCATCGAGGCCGTCTCGCGCGAGCAGAAGGGCTACAACCGGGTCATCAACCACCCCGACCTGGGCAAGCAGTACGCCACCATCAACCTGGTCAAGCACCTGCGCCTGGAGCGAAGCGACACGCCCGTGGTCACCGTGAGCTCGTGCCAGAACTGCGACTGGCGCCACTTCCTGAAATCGGGCGAGGCGATTGCCGAGGCCGTGCGCCGCAGCGACCTGCGCGTGCTGCTGCTGGCCTCGGGCGCGCTCAGCCACAAGTTCAACCCCATCGACTGGAAGCCCAACCACCCGCGCATCTTCCACGAGAGCAATGTCTCGCGCCCCGAGAACATCGTGAGCGACAAGGGCGCCATCGCGCTGATGGAAGAGGGCCGTCACGACAGGGTGCTCGACCGCTGGCAGGACGAATACCGCACCATGCCTTGGGAGGCCTTTGGCGCACATTACCTGCAGATGCTGGGCGCCATGGGCGGTGCCGACTGCCGCGCGAAGGGCGTGGCCCTGTCGGCCTACGAGAACGCACGCGGCACAGGCAACGTGCACATGTGGTTCGACGGTGAACAGGCGATGGCGGAGGTGGCGGCATGAACTTCGAATTCCCGATCACTGAACTGCCTGCCGTGATGTGCGGCCCGCGCGTCGAGCGCCGCCGCGTGCTGGTGGGCGGCAGCGCCTGCTGGGGCACCATCGTCGAGGAAGGGGCGCAGCAAGGGCAATTGCGCCTGGACGATGGCCGCGTGCTCGACCTGGCCAGCGTGCAGCACCTGCCGCCCGTTTCGCCGAGCAAGATCATCGCAGTGCACATCTCCTACAGCTCGCGCAGCTTCGAGACGCGCAACCAGTCCAAGCCCACCGAGACCCCGACCTACTTCACCAAGCCGCCGACCTCAGTCAACGGCCATGGCTGCGAGATCCACAAGCCCGCCGACAGCCAGTACCTGAACTACGAAGGCGAATACGCCGTGGTGATTGGCAAGACCTGCCGCAACGTGCTGCCCGACGAGGCCTGGGACTACATCGAAGGCTTTTGCCCGGCACTCGACATGGGCCTGCAGAACTACCGCGACACCGACCAGGGCAGCATGCTGCGCGTGAAGGGGGCGGATACGCTGCTGCCCATCGGCCCTGGCATCGTGCGCGGCGTGAACCTGTTCGAGCAGACACTGCGCACCTACCGCAATGGCCTGGTGGTGCAGGAGGCACACATCGGCGACGAGACCATCTGGGGCCCGCACTACGTGGTGGCCGACATCGCGCGCCACATCACCCTGGTGCCGGGCGATGTGATCCTCATGGGCACACCCTGCCACTCCCGCTCGGTGGACCCCGGCGATCTGGTGGAGTGCGAGATCACCGGCCTGGGCCGCCTGGCCGGCACGGTGGTTGCGATCGACGCACCTCGCGCCTCGGCCCTGGGCGTGGGTCACCAGCCCACCGACAGCCCCGAGGTGCGGCGCGTGGCCTGCGGCTTTGACGAGCGCGTGCCCGAGCACCTCAAGGCCAACTACCGGCAGGCCGCGAAGAAGCAGTGACAGTGATCAACAACCAGCACAGGAGACATCCCATGACCAAGCCTTCCCTCACCCCCTCTCGCCGCGACATCCTGCAATGGGCCCTGGCCGGAACGGCCAGCGGTATGCCCTTCATGGCCCAGGCCCAGACGCTGGATACCGTGAAGATCCTGGCGGGCTTCGCTGCGGGTGGCACGGTGGACACGCTGGCGCGGCGCGTGGCGACCCAGATCACGGGCGGCTATGCCAAGTCCGCCGTGGTCGAGAACAAGACCGGCGCGGGCGGGCAGATCGCCATCACCACGCTCAAGGGCGTGCCCGCAGACGGCGCCACCTGGCTGGTGACGCCCATGTCCATGCTGGGCATCTACCCCCACACCTACAAGAAGCTGCCCTACGACCCCGTGGCTGACGTGACCCCTGTCTCGCTGGGCGTGGTGTTCGACATGGGCTTTGCGGTGGGCCCGCAGGTGCCAGCATCGGTGAAGACCGTGCCCGAGTTTCTGGAGTGGTGCAAGGCCCACCCCACGGGCGCCAACTTCGGCTCGCCCGCACCGGGCTCTGTGCCGCACTTTGTGGGCGAGTTGATCAGCCGCGCGGGCAAGGTGGACATGCGCCATGTGGGCTTTCGCGGCTCGCAGCCCGCCATCCTGGACCTGCTGGGCGGGCAGATCGCGGCCGTGTCGGCCCCGGTGGGCGAGTTCTTGCCGCATCTGCAGGGCGGCAAGTTGCGTGTGCTCGCCACCTCAGGTGCCACGCGCAACAAGTTCGTGCCGGGCGTCAGCACTCTGGTCGAACAGGGTTTGCAGGACATGGTCTATGGCGAGTGGTTCGGTTTTTTCCTTCCGGGCAAGGCCCCGGCCGAGGTGGTGCAAAAGGCCAACGCCGCCATCCGCACGGCGCTGGCCGACAAGGACGTGGTCGCCGGGCTGGCGGCCATGGGGCTGGAGGCGCGCTCTTCCACACCGGCCGAGCTGGCGACACTGCTCAAGGCCGATGGGGACAAGTGGGGCCCCATCGTGAAGGCCATTGGCTTTACCGCAGAGTCTTGAAGACACCCCCTGAGTCGCTTCGCGCCTTCCCCCTCAAGGGGGACGCCGCCAGCGCGGCAGGGCGGCCCTTGCGCGGCAGCCACTGGCCTCGGTCGCGCCAGTCTTCGCGCGGTTGCCACGGTGCACAACCTTGAAGAGAGAACAACAGATGTTTGACGGCGCACTGATCCAGCAACTCGCCAGCGAGCTGCACCAGGCCGAAAAGACCCGCGTGCAGGTGGAGCATTTCTCCAAGCGCCACCCCGGCATGACAGTGCAGGACGGCTATGCCATCTCGCGCGCCTGGGTGGCGATGAAGATCGCTGAGGGCCGCACCGTGCGCGGCCACAAGATCGGCCTGACCTCGCGCGCCATGCAGGTCGCCAGCCAGATCACAGAGCCCGACTTCGGTACGCTGCTGGACGACATGTTCTTTGCCGAGGGCGGCGACATCCCCACGCAGCGCTTCATCCTGCCGCGCGTGGAGGTGGAACTGGCCTTTGTGCTCAACAAGCCGCTGCACGGCGAGCCGGGGCGCCCGCCGGTGAACATCTTCGACGTGTTGGCCGCCACCGAGTACGTGGTGCCCGCCATCGAGATCATCGACGCGCGCATCGAGCAGCACGACCGCCACACGGGCGTGATGCGCAAGGTGTTCGACACCATCTCGGACAATGCGGCCAATGCCGGCATCGTCACTGGCGGGCGTCCCGTGCGGCCCGATGCCGTGGACCTGCGCTGGTGCGGCGCGCTGCTCTACAAGAACGGCGTTATCGAGGAGTCGGGCCTGGCGGCCGCCGTGCTCAACCACCCGGCCACGGGCGTGGCCTGGCTGGCCAACAAGCTCGCTCCGTATGGCGAGGGCCTGGCTGCGGGCGAAGTGGTACTGGGCGGTTCGTTCACCCGGCCGGTGGCGGCTGCGGCGGGCGACACCTTCCATGCGGACTATGGCCCGCTCGGCAACATCGCGTTCCGGTTTGTGTGACTGGAATGGTTTGCGTGCACCGCACGCGGAGATCGGTGTGTGCTCAGGGGCGCAGCCGGAGCTTGTCCGCCGCGCTTTCGGGCCCGGCGCCATCGGGCTCCCCTGCGCCATCACTGCCGTTGGCGCTGCCGTCTGTGGCAGGGGCGGCGCGTGCGGCAGGGGCGCCTTCCACGGCATTGCGTGAGCGGATGACCACCCCCCCGGGGCGACGCTCGTTGTCCTGCCCCAGGATGGCGCGCGCCGGGGCGTTGCCAATGCGCAGGCGCAGTGCATCAATGGCCTCCTGCAGCGGCTCGGGCGATGCGATGCGTGCGCCGTGCCGCAACAGCACCTGCTGCGACAGGTCCAACAGCTTGGAGTTCAGGCTGGTGTTGGCCTGCTGCAGCAGGTTCTGCACGGCGCCTGCGGGGTCGCCTGCCAGACTCTGTGCCATGGCGACTTCGGCGGCCTTGTTGACCTGCTGCAGGCAGTCGCGCACCAGCACGCCGTAGGGCTCGTGCAGGCTGCAGGCGTTGGCCATCAGTTCGGTCAGCCCGCGTGTGTTGGCGTAGCGCATGCCCAGGGCGCGCACCCAGCTTTCGCCTTCGGACAATTCGATGGACGTGACGGCCAGCACCGCAAGCAGGCTGCCCAGGTTACAGGCCGCTTCGAAGTCAAAGCTGGCGGTGCCGATCTCGCGCGCCATGGCGCGCACCGACTCCACCGCCTGCGAAAACTGCCGCTGCTGGATCAGTTGCAGCGCCCGCGCTACCTCGGAAAAACGGCGGATGCGTGCGCTGTCAGAGTGGCGCTCCATGATGCGGACAAAATCGGCCATGCAGCGCTCGATGCCCTTGCGGTCGTTGTCGGCGTAGTAGGAAAAGGTCAGCAGCACCAGCGACTGGTAGTCGAACAGCTTGGAGTCGATCCCCAGGATCACGGCCCGTGCCAGCACCTTGGTGGCGGTCTCGCGGTCGCCCATGTAGTACGACATCATCCCCAGCTTCTGCAGCCGCACCACCGAGTCGGGCGTGAGGGTGCTGGCGGTGCGGTAGGTTTCGATGGCCTGCGCGAAGTTGCCCAGCTCCACCTGCGCGCGGCCGAGCACGTCGTAGGCATCGGCAAACGAGGCGTCTTCGCCGATCAGCTCCTGCAAGGTGGTGATGGCGCGCGCTGCCTGGCCCGACTCGATCTGCGCACGGGCCACGCCCAGCTTGGCCCAGGGCAGGGCGCGTGCAGCGATCACGGCCTCGAACAGCGTGCGCGCCTCATCGTGCCGACCCAGGCGCAGCAGCAGCTCCGAGCCAATGCGTGCGGCATACAGCCAATAGGGCTTGCGTGCTTCAAAGCGTTCCACGCACAGCGCTGCGGCCTGCTCGAAGTCCTCGGCCTCGATGGCGTCAAAGATGGGCTTGAGGTGCACCTTGCGCAGGCGCGCCAGACTCAGGCGCTCGAACAGCGCGCTGGGCGTGAAGGGTTTGAGCAGATAGCCGTCCAGCGCCGATTCGGCAGCCTCGGCCACGGCGGCATATGAGGCCTCGGCCGTGACCATAAAGAACACGGTGGAAAACGGCAGCAGCTGCGCGCGCCGCAGGTCGTCCAGCAGGGTCTGGCCTGAGTAGTTGGCATCGCCAAAAAACTGGTCGCACAGCACATAGTCGAACACCGTGTGCTCCAGCCTACTGCGTGCGTCCTGCACACGCGAGCACTGCACGATGCGGGACACGCCGTACTCGCGCAATTGCCCCACCAGGATGCTGCGTGACGTGGCATTGCTGTCCACAATCAGGGCCTGAACCTGCGGGGGAACGGGTTGTCGGTTCTCGGTGGCCATGGGGCTGATCTGGCCTGTGTGTGGTGTGAATGAGACGGCTCCAGTGTACTGGCCCATGGCACCGTGCGGGCGTCGGGCAAACCCGCTGCCAATCTAGCTTGCGACACAATCCCAAGTCCTAGAAACGGCAGTTGACCGCTTGCCATTTTCAAGAGAGCCCGATGGATACTGATTTTCGCTGCTTCGTTGACGTTCGCCTGTCGAGTGGGCACGCTACACACTCGCCAGCACCGCGCTCGCCGCGCCATGCAGCGTTGCTCCTCCTTGCGGGCATGGGCCCGCTGCGTCCTCGCGCCTTGCCTGGCGCGCCGATCACGGCACTGGTGAGTGCGTTCAACTACCGTTTCTAGGACCATGCAACACGACGACATCCTGCGGGTAGCCACCTACAACATCCACAAGGGTGTGCAAGGCATCGGCCCCGCGCGGCGGCTGGAGATCCACAACCTGGGGCTGGCGGTCGAGCAGCTCGATGCCGACATCGTCTGCCTGCAGGAGGTGCGCAAGCTGCACCGGCGCGAGGCGGCCTATTTCCAGCGCTGGCCCGACGTGCCGCAGGCCGAGTTCCTGGCGCCCGAAGGCTATGAGGCCGTGTACCGCACCAACGCCATCACCAAACATGGCGAGCACGGCAACGCGTTGCTCACGCGCTGGCCTGTGATTGGGCACCAGCACGAAGACATCTCCGACCACCGCTTCGAGCAGCGCGGCCTGCTGCACGTCGAGGTCAACGCCCATGGCCGCAACGTGCATGTGATCGTGGTGCACCTGGGGCTCATCCCCGGCAGCCGGGTGCGGCAGATCGAGCGCCTGCAGGGCTTCATCGACCGCGAAGTGCCGCCCGGTGCACCCCTGGTGGTGGCGGGCGACTTCAACGACTGGGGGCAGCAGCTCAAGCGCATGCTGGCCGGTTTTTCGCTCTACGAGTTCGAGGAACCACGCGCCTTCACCTACCCCGCGCGGCTGCCCCTGACCCAGCTCGACCATGTGTATGCGCGGGGCCTCACGCCCCTGTCGCTGCATGTGCCGCGCGGCCGCATCTGGTGGCGCATGTCCGACCACCTGCCGCTGATTGCCGAATTCCGGTTGTGAACGCGTGAAGAAAAAACCACCTCTGGTTCGTGGCACGGAGTTTTCCGACGACCACCGGGTGCGCCTGCTGCAGGGGGCCGAGGAACTGTTCCCGGCCCTGATCGAGGCCATGGACGCCGCGCTGTCGGACATCCAGTTCGAGACCTACATCTTCGATTTCACCGGCTCGGGCGCGGCCGTGGCCGAGGCACTGATGCGTGCGGCGCAGCGGGGTGTGCGCACCCAGCTGGTGGTGGACGGCGTGGGCACCGGGGCACTGCCTGAGGCCTGGGCTGCGCGTCTGCTGGCCGCCGGGGTGCAATACAGCGTGTATTCGCCGCTCGGGCCCCTGGGCCTGCTGCTGCCGCACCGCTGGCGGCGCCTGCACCGCAAGCTGTGTGTGGTCGATGGCCGCCTGCTGTTTTGTGGCGGCATCAATGTGCTGGACGATTTTCACGACCCCAACCACGGCACGCTCGATGCCCCCCGGTTTGACTTTGCCGTGCGTGCCACGGGCAGCCTGGTGGAGGCCGCCAGCGACACCATGGACCAGCTCTGGTGGCGCATGCAGGCTGTGCGCGATGCACGCCTGCGCCGCCTGCCCGATGCGCTGCAGGCATTGCTTGCTGCCAGCGCTGCCAGCCACGCGGCGCGGCTTGATGGCAACGCGGGGCCGCCCATGCGCGCTGCGCTGGTGCTGCGCGACAACGTGCGCAACCGCAGCCGCATCGAGAAAGCCTACCGCCGCGCCATTGGCAACGCGCGGCACGAGATCATCATTGCCAACGCCTACTTCATGCCCGGCGGCAAGCTGCGCCGTGCGCTGGTGATGGCCGCGCGCCGGGGCGTGCGCGTGCGCCTTCTGCTGCAGGGGCGCTATGAATATTTCATGCAGTACCACGCGGCCCGGCCGGTGTATGGCGCGCTGCTGGCGGCGGGGGTCGAGATTTATGAGTACGCTCCCAGCTTTTTGCACGCCAAGGTGGCCGTGATCGACGCGCAAGGCGAGCGGCCCTGGGCCACGGTGGGTTCGTCCAACCTCGATCCTCTGAGCCTGCTGCTGGCGCGCGAGGCCAATGTGGTGGTGGAAGACGGTGCCTTTGCCACCGACCTGCGCCAGCGCCTGGTACACGCCATGCAGCACGCGGGCCGTCGCATGGACCCGGCACGCTACGCAGGCCGCCCGCTGCGCCAGCGGGTGCTTGACCGCATTGCGTTCGGCCTGATGCGGCTGGCGCTGTGGGTGACTGGCAACCGGTATTGACGAAGACACCCCTTGAGCAGCCTTGCTGCGGATGTGGCGCTTGGTCGGCGGCCCTGGCCTGGGCCGCGCCCGCCGACTGGGCCGAGCATGGTACGTAGTGCGCAGCGCCCTGTATCCCGATAATGCTATAAAAAATATAGCTATCAAGGTATATGCAGCAGGCGGAAAGGGCCTAAAACCCTTGAAATCTACAGAGAGTGGTTCGCTGTTACGATCCCAGCCATGTCCAGCCAACCTGCCGCCGATATGACGCCCACCCCGCCGGAAGATGAAGGCACGCCCGTTTCTGTGAAGATCCGCGAACGCTTGGCCGCCGCCCGCAAGCGTTTTCACGCCAATGACAACATCGCCGAGTTCATCGAGCCCGGCGAGCTGGAGAAGCTGCTCGACGAGGTCGAGGTCAAGATGCAGGGCGTGCTCGACAGCATGGTGATCAACACCGAGGGCGACCACAACACCAACAACACCGCGCGCCGCGTGGCCAAGATGTACCTCAACGAGGTGTTCAGGGGGCGCTATGTCGCGCAGCCGCCCATCACCGAGTTCCCCAACGCCGAGCACTTGAACGAGCTGATGATCGTGGGCCCGCTCACCGTGCGCAGTGCCTGCAGCCACCATTTCTGCCCGGTGATCGGCAAGATCTGGATCGGCGTGATGCCCAACGAGCACACCAACGTGATTGGCTTGAGCAAGTACGCGCGCCTGGTGGACTGGATCATGGGCCGACCCCAGATCCAGGAAGAAGCCGTGGTGCAACTGGCCGACCTGATCATGGAAAAGACTCAGCCCGACGGCCTGGCCATTGTCATGGAGGCCAGCCACTTCTGCATGTCCTGGCGCGGCGTGCGCGACAACGACAGCCGCATGATCAACTCGGTCATGCGCGGCGTGTTCCTCAAGGACTCTGCGCTGCGCCGCGAATTTTTGTCCCTCATCCCCGGAAAGAACTAAGCCATGTTGGTACGCCTGCTTTATGCCAGCCGCGCGGTGGACACCTCTCCTGCCGCCATCGAAGCCATCCTGACACAGTCGCGCCAGCACAACCCGGGCTGCGGCATCACCGGGGTGCTGTGCTACGGCGGTGGCGTGTTCTTGCAGGCCATCGAAGGTGGCCGCTCCGCCGTGAGCGACCTGTACGGCCACATCCAGAAAGACCCGCGCCACAAGAACGTGGAGCTGCTGCACTACGAAGAAATTGCCGAGCGCCGCTTTGGCGGCTGGACCATGGGGCAGGTAAACCTCTCCAAGATCAACCATTCCATCCTGCTCAAGTACTCCGAGAAGCCCGAGCTGGACCCGTATGCCGTGTCGGGCAAGGTGTCGTATGCGCTGCTCGAAGAGTTGATGGCCACAGCCTCCATCATCGGCCGAGCCTGAAAAGCGGGGCGCTTTGCTACTGCGCCAGCCGATTCCGGGCCTGCTGTGCTCGCCGTACGGGAGTACGGCTGCGCGCATCGACCCAGACTAGGCTGGCTCGCTACGCAAATCGCCCCACTTTTCTTCGCAGCCATCCATCACGTTTCGCAGCCGCAGCCGCCCAGAAGGCGCTGCGGCTTTTCTGTTCAGGCCGTTCTTTTCTCCGCCCGTGACCTTCACCGCCTTCGCACTCATCATCCTTGCTGGCCTCATCCACGCGTGCTGGAACATCGTGGCCAAGAAGGCTGGGGGGGACTCGCGGTTTGCGTTCTTCACCTCGGTGATCATGATGGTCGTCTGGGCGCCGCTGGGCTGGTACCTGGGGCGCGACGCGGTGCCGCTGTGGGGTGCGGTGGAGTGGGGCTTTGTCGTAGCCAGCGGGCTGCTGCATGTGGCTTATTTCGTCATCCTGCTGCGCGGCTATCGTGTGGCGGACCTCACGGTGGTCTACCCGCTGGCGCGCGGCTCGGGGCCGCTCTTGTCGTCGCTGGTGGCCATCACGCTGCTGGGCGAGCAGATCTCTGGGCTGGGTGCCCTGGGCATCGTGGGCGTGGTCGGGGGCGTGTTTCTGATCGCGGGCGGCCCGGGCCTGCTTCGCGCCGCGCACGACCCTGCCGCGCGGGCGCGGGTGCACAAAGGCATGTTGTATGGCTTGCTCACGGGTGCGTTCATCGCCAGCTACACGGTGGTCGATGGCTACGCGGTCAAGTTTTTGCTGATGTCGCCCATCCTTGTGGACTACATGGGCAACTTTGTGCGCGTGGGCCTGCTGGCGCCGGTGGTGCTGCGCGATTTGCCCACCGCCCGCACGCTGTGGCTGGCCCAGTGGCGTTTTGCCCTGGCCGTGGCGGTGGTGAGCCCGGTGGCCTATGTGCTGGTGCTTTACGCCATGCAGCAGGCGCCCCTGTCGCACGTGGCCCCCGCGCGCGAGGTGTCCATGCTGTTTGCCGCGCTGATTGGTGGGCACTTGCTGGGCGAGGGCGACCGCGTGGCGCGCATTTTTGGCGCGCTGTGCATTGCGGCCGGTGTCACGGCGTTGGCACTAGGATGACAGCCGCCGCACCACAAACCCTGCTGCTGGGCTGCGACTTCTCCAGCAGCCCCACGCGGCGCAAACCCATCGTGCTGGCGCTGGGCCAGCGCCAGGGCGCGCGCGTGGTGCTCACCGCGCTGCAGCCGTTCGACACCCTGGCCGTATTCGGCCAGTGGCTGGCGGAGCCCGGAGACTGGGTGGGCGGCTTTGACCTGCCCTTTGGCCTGCCGCGCGAGCTGGTGCAGGCGTTGGGCTGGCCTACCGACTGGCATGCCTGCATGCAGCACTACCGCAGCCTGAGCCGCGAGCAGATCCGCGCGCAGTTTGCGGCGTTCTGCGATGCGCGCCCCGTGGGCGGCAAGTTTGCCCACCGCGCCACCGACGGGCCCGCAGGCTCCAGCCCGTCGATGAAATGGGTGAACCCGCCCGTGGCCTACATGCTGCACGCGGGCCTGCCGCTGCTGCTGGACGCGGGCGTGCACCTGCCCTGCCTGCACGCAGGCGACCCCCGCCGCGTGGCGCTGGAGGCCTACCCCGGCCTGCTCGCGCGCGAGGTGCTGCAGCGCCGCAGCTACAAAAGCGACGACCGCGCCAAGCAAACGCCCGACCGCCTCATCGCCCGCAAAGACCTGGTCAACGCGCTGGAGCTGGGCCAGACCCGCCTGGGCCTGCGCCTCAAGCTCAGCCACGCCCAGCGCGATGCGCTGGTGCAGGACGCCAGCGGCGACAGCCTGGATGCCGTGCTGTGCCTGCTGCAAGCCGCCTGGGCCGAGCAGCGCCATGCCGAGGGCGATGCTCTCTATGGCTTGCCGCCGGGGCTGGACCCGCTCGAAGGCTGGATAGTCACCGCTGACAAGCCCTGACCGACGATCCCGCCCCTTTTCCGGGCATCGGCCCGCCGCAGGCGGCATAGCATGGGCGGGACACGTTGGATGCTTTGTTTGCCCATGCCTTTCGCCCCCCGCCTTTCGTGCGCGCTGTTCGCGCTGGTCGTCTTGCTGGCCCCGCTGCTGGTGCATGCCGCCCCCGCGCCCTGGTACTACTGGCGCAGCCTGGTCGATGGCCAGCGGGTATGTGCGCAAACCTCGCCCGGCCCGGGCTGGGAACAGGACAGCGCCGCCTACGAAGGCCCCGGCTGCCAGCCTCGCCGCAAGGTGCTCATCGTGCCCATGCGGTAGTGCGTAGGGGCCCTCTGCACGAATCGCCGCGCCGTGTTCATCTGCGGGCTCGGGCGGCCTGCGGCGGTGCAAAACCTCGCAATAGCTGCGGCTATTGCTGCGTTTTGCGCCTTGCAGTCCATCCCGATCCGCAGCGCACACGTGCCGCTCGATTTGTGCAGATGGTCCCTGCGTTGTTTTGTTATAAAAACAATAGCTATTCAGGCATGCTGGACGCGCGGTAGCGGCCAAAAAACCTTGCAATCGTGTGTGTACATTCGATAATGGCACGCATGACTGAATTGATTCTGATCCGCCACGGCGAGACCGACTGGAACCGCGAGCTGCGCTTTCAGGGCCACGTGGATGTGCCCCTCAACGCCACCGGCCACGAACAGGCCCGTCGCCTGGCCGAGCGCCTGGCCGCAGAGCGCCCCGTGGTGCACCACCTCATCTGCAGCGACCTCATCCGTACCCAGCAGACCGCCACGCCCAGCCTGCAGGTGCTGTTCCCTCAGGCCCGCATCGACACCCTCACCGACAGCGCCCTGCGAGAGCAAAACTTTGGCGTGGTAGACGGCAAGCGCGTGGACGACGTCAAGCAGGACCACGCCGATGCATGGAATCAGTGGCTGCGCTTTGAAGCCGACTACGGCATGCCCGGCGGCGAGACCACCCGCCAGTTCCACACCCGCGTGATGGACGCCGTCTACCGCATCGCCCAGCAGCACAGAGGCCAGACCGTGATGGTGGTCACCCATGGCGGCGTGCTCGACATGATCTGGCGCACTGCGCGTGGCACCGGGCTGGATGGCCCCCGCCAGAGCGACATCCCCAACGCGGGGCTCAACCGCGTGCGGGTGAGTGGCGAGGCGGTGGAAGTGCTGGACTGGGCCGATGTGCGGCACCTGGCGGATTTGCCGGAGCAGCCGGTGTATGACCAGACGAAGTTGGTGGTGCGGTGAGTGCCAGCGTGCGAGCACGAGCTGGATCAGGCGGCATGTACATCAGAAGTCAAGAAGTGCTCAACTCCTCAGCTACGGTTCGCAGCGCGTAAAGCATGCCAAAGAGCTCGTTAGGGTGATATCGAATAGCGGCTTTTTCTAGCGGGGCACCGTTGGCAATCCACTCTTTTCCCTTGGTCACGTACTGTTCTTCCGACCACCCTTCGTAGCGACCCCATGGATATCGCAGGTCTACGAAGTTCTTGCCCAATTCCTTGAAAACGCGCTGATGATTGTTCGTTAAACCCGATGGCCCAATTCGCTCTCCAGCCAGCCGGAGAAGACGATCTCGCAGATCTTTCGGCAGGCGCTTGAACAGCTGGTCATATTTATGCCCGTGTGCCTTTTCATGGAGCGTTTGCTCAAAAACCACTTTGAGCAAAAGCTCTAGGCTCAGTAAACGCAGCAGGTAGTAGGAGTCAGATCGATCTCCTTCGTCCGAAGCTGCGTAGAGTAAGTCAGCGTCACTCAATCTCTTTAGGGCGTCCTCGTGCATCAGCCTCAGACGCAGCTTGGAGACTGGCAAGGGAGGCTTTTTGTACGTTTCAGGTAGCCCTAGCTGTTCGTCTACTGCCCTCATTTGCCGCGCCAGCCTCACCGACTCCGGCTGCCCATTCACCATCGGTTGCAACACGTTTTGCACCGTCGCCCACTGCCCATTGCGCTGCAGTGCATCCAGCCAGATCTGGTGAAACAGATCCCGTTGCGCATGGCTGCCGCCAATCTCCACCAGCCGGGGCAGCGCCATGCCCAGCTTCTCCACGGCAGTAGCCCAGTCGCCCTGCGCATGCGCCAGCAGGCCGTGCGCGGCGGGCACGCACACTTGTTGCCACACCATGCGCTCGTGCGCCTCGATGCGGGTGGCGGCGTGGGTGGTGATGTTGTTGTGCAGCGTGCGTGCGGCCTCCATGCGCCCGGCACGGGCCAGGCCGTAGAGATATTGCAGGTCTAGGAAAGGCAGCACATGGTCGGTCAGGCGCAGGGCCAGGTGGTCGGCCACGTCGGTCCAGCGGTCGCCGACATCCACGCCTGCCAGCTCCAGCCGGGAGAGCAGGGACACGGCGTTGATCTGGTCCTGGGTGTATTCCTTGACCACGCCCCACACCTGCTGGTCGTAGAGCGCCAGCACCTCGGCGTGCCGGTCTTGTTCCAGCAGGAACAGCGCCTGGTGCCACCAGTTGTGCGTGACCATGAAAGAGTTCAGGCCCGTCCAGGTGTCGCTCACGCTGGCCATGAAGTCGGCGCCTTCGCGGATGCGGCCCTGGGTCAGCATGACGTGGGCCAGGGCGTGGTGGGCCCAGGGCTCTTTGCGGCACAGGGTGATGGCGTAGCGTGCAGCACTTTCGGCCTCTGGCAGGCGGTGGCATTGCTCCCAGCCAAAGGCGAGCATGCCGTGCAGGTAGGGCACCTCGGCCGCTGCGGGCAGGGCCTGCAGCGCCAGGCGCAGCATGCCGGGCGAGTCGCCCTGGTTGAACAAATGGTATTGGCCGAGCTTGAGGGAGGCGAGGTCGCGCGGGTGCAGGCGGGCTTGCTCTTCGTGCAGCGCAATGGCGCGGGGCAGGTCGCCATCTACCCAGGCGGCGACGGCGGCCACAAAACGTTGTTCGCGCTCCGTCGCCTCTGCGGCGTGGGCGAGGGCCTGGTCGATGAAGGGGCGGGCGTTGCGCGGGGCATCGGCCGACTCGGCAAACATGTGCAGCGCCGCGCAGCTGGCCTGGACGATGGGGCTGGTGTCTGCCGCTGCGTTCAGCACATTCACCGCGCGGGCTTCGCAGGCGATGAAACCTTCCACAAAGTCATTCACGGCGGCCGCGCTGGCCGAGTCGTGCAGCGTGAGGGGGTTGCCCAGGCTATCGGTCGTGCGGGTGTGCGTGGAGGATGGCATGGGGCTTTATGGGGGCGGGGTCAGCCGCCCTGGATGAGGGCCATGTAGGCCTTGCGGGTTTCAGGCGACACCGAGGCCACCAGCTGTTCGTGTGGCGTCTGGTGCCGGGCCAGCATGCGGGCGGTGGCAATGGTCTTGGATTTGCAGAACCAGTGGCAGGTGTGCTGCATGAGGAACAGCTCGGCGGTCATCATGTAGGCGCGGTCCTTGGGGGCCAGGTGGCCGGTGTTCTGCACCACGTGGGCAATGCCGCGTGCATGGATGGCCAGGGCCTTGCGCATATCGAAGGTGGCGGCGGGCAGCAGCTTTTCGGCAAAGGGCAGGGCGATGGAGAGGCGGCTGACCCGCGCGTCGGCTTCGTTGATTTGCGCGAAGTCGGCGGCAAAGCGGCTGAATTGTTCGGTGAGCTGCGATTCGGTGGTGCTCAGCAGGCTCCAGATCTGCTGGCGGCGCTCGTCGGTGCTTTCGCCCAGGGCGCGCAGGTAGCCGTCGGTCAGGGCTTCCATGAGCTTTTCGATCTGGTAGTTGGCCAGGTGGCTGCCTAGCAGCGCGATGCGCTTGCGCTGCTCTTTGGCGTTGAGCATGTAGGTGCCGGTGGCGATCAGGATCGCCAGGATGAGGATGTCCATGCGGTGGGGCTGCTGGTGTGCAGGGGTTGTCGGTCTGTGGCGGGGCTGGCTGCGCCGCACCCCCCAAAAGGGGCTGCGGCTGCCAGCAAAACCCCAAGGTTACCAACAACCTCCTTGCAGGCTTTCTCGACCTCGCGGGTTGGCGGATTGACTTACGCCCTCAAGCCGCAGGCGGCTGGGGCCATGCCCGCTGGGGCTCGCGGATCAGCTCGAAGGCGTGCGCCACCTGCAGCACCCCCAGGTCGTCAAAACGGGCGCCTGCAATCTGCAGGCCGATGGGCAAACCCGCGCGGGTGTAGCCGCAGTTGACCGAGGCGGCAGGCTGCTCGGACATGTTGAACGGCACGGTAAAGCCGATGTGTTCCAGCGGGCGCAGCGGGTCGTTGGTGGGCGAGGGCAGCTCGGCCTGGAAGGCCACGTTGGGCGCCACGGGCGAGATCACGTAGTCGAACGCGCTGCAGGCCTTGACCGTGTTCACCCGGGTCAGGTGGAACTGGTGGCTGGCGTTGAAGACTTCAGTACCGCTCATGCCCGCAGCGCTCTCGGCCCAGGTGCGGATATAGGGCAGCACCTTGTCGCGCCGCGCGGCGGGCAGGGCCTGCAGGTCGATGTGCGAACGCATGCGCCAGAAGTGGTCCATGCCGTCGAGCATGGCCTGGGTCATGAACGGTGCCATGGGCACGATGGTGGCGCCAGCGCGTTCCATCAGGCGGGCGGCGTGTTCGACGGCGGCTTTCACTTCGGGCTCCACGCTCAGGCCGCAGCCAGCGTCCAGCAGCAGGCCGATGCGCAGGCCGCGCAGGCGTTCGGCGCCCTTGTTGAACTGGCTCCAGGCGATGTCCTGGTAGGGCAAGCTCATGCTGTCGCGTGCGTCGGGCTGGCTCAGCACCTGCATCATCAGCGCGGCGTCGGCCACGGTGCGGGTCATGGGGCCGGCGGCGCGGCCGGTGTAGGGTGGGTCGATCGGAATACGGCCCAGGCTGGGTTTCAGGCTGAAGATGCCGCACCAGCTGGCGGGCAGGCGCAGCGAGCCACCGATGTCGGTGCCGATGTGCAACGGGCCGTAGCCCGCTGCGGCCGCCGCGCCACCACCAGCGCTGGAGCCGCCGGGGCCCTTGCTCACATCCCACGGGTTGCGCGACAGCGGGTGGAAGGTGGACAGGCCCGAGGACAACATGCCGTAGTCGGGCATGGTGGTCTTGGCGACGATGACGGCACCGGCCTCGCGCATGCGGGCGGCGGGTGGGGCGTCGGCTGCGGCGGGCACCAGCTCGACAGCAGCGGTGCCCAGCGGGGTGGGGTCGCCTTCTGTGGAGATGTTCTCTTTGATGGTGCTGGGCACGCCGTCCAGCAGCCCCTTGGGCTCGCCGCGCAGCCAGCGGGCCTCCGAGGCGCGGGCCTGCTCCAGCGCCGCGTCGGGGCGCAGCAGGTAGGTGGCCTTGATGTGGGGCTCCCAGCGCTCGATGTGCGCTAGCACGGCCTGCGTGACCTCCACGGGGGACAGCGTGCGCTGGCGGTAGGCAGCCAGGAGTTCGTGGGCGGGCAGGTCGTGCAGGGCAGTCATGTCGGGGGTAAAAGTAAAAAAGGCTGCTACCGCCTATTGGTAAAGCGCTGGTAGCTATTGTTTTAGTAGCAATCGGGCTTCCGCGTGTTTCCGTGTTCCAGCGCTCTGTGCGGAACGCGCAGCCCCTGAGACTGACGTAGCCCAGGCGCGGGCAGCCGAGCAAGGGCCGCCCCGCAGCGAGGGCTGCGTCCCCCTGCCCGCATTGCGCAGCAATGCGAGAGCGGGGGGAAGGCCCGTAGGGCCTCAGGGGGGTGTCCCATCAACTCCAGGACAGCGACGAGATGTCGTTCACGAACACGGGCATGTCTTTCCACAGGCCCTTGAGGTTCTTGTTGGCTACCGTGATCCACTGGTTGGAGTACAGGAAGGCGTGCACCGAGTCCTCGGCCAGCAGGCGCTGCGCATCGCCCAGCAGCTTGGCGCGGTCTGCAGGGCGGGCGGCGTTCTTGATCTGGTTGAACAGGTCGTTGAACTTGGGCGAGTTGTAGGCCCAGTAGTAGTCGGGCTTGGCAAAGTTGCCCAGGTCAAAGGGCTCCACGTGGCTGATGATGGTCAGGTCGTAGTTCTTGCTGCCGTAGGTGCCGCTGAGCCACTGCGCCCATTCCACGTTCTGGATCTTGGCGATGATGCCGACCTTGGCCAGCTGGGCGGCCACCACCTCGCCACCCTGGCGGGCGTAGGGGGTGGGCGGCAGCGTCAGGGTCAGCTCCAGCGGCGTCTTGATGCCGGCCTCGGCCAGCAGCTTCTTGGCCTTCTCGGGGTCGTAGGGGTTCACACCCGTGGTGTCCACGTAGCCGAACGCGCCGGGCACGTAGTGGCTACCAATGGGCGCACCGTAGCCATCGCCCGCGCCTTCGATCACAGCCTTGCGGTCCACCGCTGCAGCAATGGCGCGGCGCACGCGCACGTCATCCAGCGGCTTCTTGCCGTTGTTGATGGCCAGAATGGTCTTGGCGCGCGAGCCGCTGACCACCACCTGGAACTTGGGGTTGGCCTTGAACTGCGCCACGCTGCGGGGGGTAACGCGGGGGAAGGCGTCCACGTCGCCCGCCAGCAGGGCAGCGACCTGGGCTGCGGGGTCGGAGATGAAGCGGAAGGTGGCGCGCTTGATCTTGATGGCCTTGGCATCGCGGTAGTCGGCCCACGCGGTCAGCACCACGGACGAGCCCTTGTTCCACGCCTGCAGCTGGTAGGGGCCGGTGCCCACGGGCTTGTTGGCGTTGGTGTCGGCGCTCTTGGCGTCCACGATGATCGACGTGGCCTGGCCCAGCACGAACAGCAGGTCGGGGTCGATCTCCTTGTTGAGCAGCACCACGGTGTAGTCGTCCACCACCTGGGTGGTGATGCCTGCAAAGGTGCGCTTGTCCTTGTTGGTGCTCTTCTCGCCACCGGCGCGGTCGTACGAGAACTTCACCGATGCAGCGGTGAAAGGCTCACCGTTCTGGAACTTCACGCCACGGCGCAGCTTGAAGGTGTAGGTCTTGAGGTCGGGCGAGACCTCCCAGCTTTCGGCCAGCAGGGGCGACACGCTGCCGTCGGGGTTGATTTTGGTGAGCGTTTCGAAGATGTTGTACTGAACGATCTCGGCGATGGCAGAGGCCGCACCGGCGGTGGGGTCCAGGCCTGGGGGCTCCAGCGTCATCGCCAGCGTCACCGCATCTTTGCGGCCCTGCGCCAGGGCGCTGAGCGGGGTGGACAGGGGCACGGCGGCAATCGCGCCAGTGGCAAGGACGGTACGGCGGTTCAGCATGTTCGGACTCTCCAGACAAAAAACCAGACAACAACCATAAAGACCCCCGGTGCAATTTGTTACCGGGGAGGAAAGAAGCTTTTTACACCATCACACCTGCATGTGGTTATGCGGTTTTCGCCGTTGCGGCAGAAGCTGCAGCCGCAGCGGCGGCCGCACGGCGCGCCCTGGCGCGGCCCGGCAACACCTGAGGCACGGCGCCCACCAATGATTGCGTGTAAGGGTGCTGCGCATTGCGGAACAGCTCGGCGGGCGAGCCGCGCTCCACGATGCGGCCCTGGTACAGCACCACCACCTCGTCGCAGAGGTGGTTGACCACCGCGAGGTCGTGGCTGATGAGCATGTAGGTGATGCCGAACTGCTGCTGCAGGTCCTGCATCAGGTTGAGCACCTGGGCCTGCACCGACACGTCGAGCGCGCTCACGGGCTCGTCGGCCACGATGAGGCGTGGGCGGGTGATGAGTGCGCGCGCAATGGCGATGCGCTGGCGCTGGCCGCCAGAAAATTCGTGCGGGTACTTGCCCAGGTCATTGGTGCGCAGGCCCACCTGCGACAGCACCTGGGCGGCCTGCTCGCGCTGCTCGGCGCGTGTGGTCTGGCCCTGCGCCTGCAGCGGCTCGGTCACGATGCGCTCCACCGTCTGGCGCGGGTCCAGCGACCCATACGGGTCCTGGAACACCATCTGAAAGTCGCGCCGCGCCTGGCGCAGTTGCTCGGCGGGCAGCTGGTGCAGGTTGCGGCCCAGCAGCTCCACCGTGCCGGAGGTGGGCGCATCGAGCGCCATCACCAGGCGCGCCAGGGTGGATTTGCCCGAACCCGATTCGCCCACCACGCCCAGGCTGCGCCCGGCGGCGATGGAAAAGCTCACGCCATTGAGGGCCTGCACCGTGCCTGGCGGGCGGAAAAGGTGCTCGCGCGGCAGCGTGTATTCGCGCACCAGGTCTTTCACCTGCAGCAGGGGGCTGTTGTTGGCGTTGTTGTTCGTGGTGATAGTGCCGCTCATGCCGCCACCTCCGCGCCCTGTAGCGCGCCGTGCGCTTCTGCAATGGCTTCGCGGCGCAGGCAGCGCACGGCGTGGTCGCCATCGGCATCGGTGGCCACCACGGTGGTCGGCGGGGGTTCGTGGTGGCAGGCGTCGATGGTGTAGCTGCAGCGGCCCGCAAAGGGGCAGCCTGCGGGCAGGTCCACCAGCTCGGGCACGGTGCCCGGGATGGTGGACAGGCGCGGGCGCTGGCCGGGCGCATGCACGGCGCCCAGGTGGGGGCGCGCCGCAAACAGGCCCCGCGTGTAGGGGTGCGCCATGGCCGAGAAGACGGACGCGGTAGAGCCGCTTTCGACCACGCTGCCGCCGTACATCACCATCATGCGGTCCACGTTCTGCGAGATCACGCCCAGGTCGTGCGAGATCAGGATCATGGCCATATTGCGCTCGGCTACCAGGTCGCTGATGAGGTCCAGGATCTGCTGCTGGATGGTCACATCGAGTGCCGTGGTGGGCTCGTCGGCAATCAGCAGGTCGGGACTGCAGGCCAGCGCCATGGCGATGGTGATGCGCTGGCGTTGTCCGCCCGAGAACTGGTGTGGATAGGCGTCGATGCGCTGCGCCGCGTTGGGAATGCCCACGCGGTCCAGCAGCGCGATGGCCTCCTTGCGGGCGCTGGCCGCGTCCATGCCCCGGTGCAGGCGCAAGGGCTCGGCCACCTGGCGGCCAATGGTGTGCACGGGGTTGAGGGCCGTCATGGGCTCCTGGAACACCATGCCAATGCGGTTGCCGCGCATCTTGCACATCTGCGCATCGGTGCGGCCCACCAGCTCTTGCCCGTCAAAACGGATGCTGCCCGTGACCTGAGCGCTGTCGGGCAGCAGGCCCATGAGCGACATGGCGGTGATGGATTTGCCACAGCCCGATTCGCCAATCAGGCCCAGGGTTTCACCGCGCGCCAGCGAAAAGCTCACGCCGCGCACGGCATCGGCTGGGCCCCGGTGCGTCTGCAGGCGGATGCGGAGGTTGGAGACTTCTAACAGGGACATCGTGGGCTCTTGGCGTATCGTTTTTATGTGGCCGTTCAGCGCTTGCGGGAAAGGCGGGGATCCAGCAAATCGCGCAGGCCGTCGCCCAGGAGATTCAGGCCCAGCACCGCCATGGCGATGGCCACGCCGGGCCACACGGCCAGCAGCGGGGCCTGGAACATCAGCGTCTGTGCCTCGCTGAGCATGCGGCCCCAGGAGGGCTGGGGCGGCTGGGTGCCCAGGCCCAGGTACGACAGGGCCGCCTCGGCCAGGATGGCAATGGCGAACTGGATGGTGGCTTGCACGATGAGCACCGACAGGATGTTGGGCAGCACATGCTCCAGCGTGATGCGCCAGCTGCCTTTGCCGCAGGCGCGCGAGGCCATGATGTATTCGCGCGACCACACGGCGTTGGCCGAGGCGCGGGTGACACGCGCAAACGTCGGGATGTTGAAGATGCCGATGGCGATGATGGAATTGACGATGCCCGCACCAAACACCGCCGTCATCATGATGGCCGAGAGGATGGCGGGAAAGGCAAATGTGAAGTCCGCCAGCCGCATGATGAGTTCTTCCACCCAGCCGCGTTTGGCAGCCGCCAGCAGGCCCAGCGCCGTGCCGATGGTGAGACCAATGCCCACCGCAATGACGCCGACCAGAATGGAGTTGCGCGCCCCGACCAGCAGCAGCGAGGCCACATCGCGCCCGAAGGCATCGGTGCCCAGCCAGTGCGTGCCTGTGGGCGGTTGCAGTTTGGACGCCAGGTCCATTTCGTAAGGAGACCAGGGCGTCCAGACCAGCGACAGTGTCGCCGCAAGGATCAGCAGAAGCGATAGCACGGCGCCAATGACAAAGCTGCGGTGGCGCAACGCGCGGTGCAGCCAGCCAGGGGCGGAGGAAGGCGTTGAAGAAGGAATGGCAGCGCTCATGGGGATCAGATGTCAGAGGCTTTGACGCGCGGGTCGATCACGGCGTAAAGAATGTCCACGACGAAGTTCACGATGACCACCATGGCGGCGAGCAACATTACGCAGTTGCGCACCACGATCAGATCGCGGTTGGAGATGGACTGGAAGATCAGGCGCCCGAGGCCCGGCAGGTAGAACACGTTTTCCACCACGATGGTGCCCGCCAGCAGGTTGGCAAACTGAAGCCCCATCACCGTGACCACTGGAATCATCGCGTTGCGCAGCACATGACCCCACAGCGCGGCGCGCTGCGTCAAGCCCTTGGCACGCGCCGTGCGCACAAAGTCTTCACGCAGCACCTCCAGCACAGCCGAGCGGGTGATGCGCGCCAGGATGGCGGCCTGCACCACGGCCAGCGCAATGGCAGGCAGCAGCAGGGCCTTGAGGGCTTCGAGCGGGCTGCCGCCAGCGTCTTCCGTCCAGCCCGGAAAACCCCCGGCCGAGAACCACTGCAGCTTCACCGAGAACAGCAGGATCAGCAGGATGGCGAACCAGAAGTTGGGGATGGCAATGCCGATCTGCGCCAGGCCCATCACGCCCACATCGCCCACCTTGTTGTGGCGGGAGGCGGCATACACGCCAGCGGCCAGGGCCAGCACCGTGGTGATCACCATGGCCATCAGGGCCAGTGGCACGGTCAGGGCCAGGCGCTCCAGCACCAGGTCGAGCACGGGCGAGCTGTAGGCGTAGCTGTCGCCCATGTTGCCCACCACCAGGCCGCTCACCCATTGCCAGTAGCGCAGGCTGGCGGGCTGGTCCAGCCCCAGCTTGGTGGCCAGAGCGGCCACGGCATCGGGAGAGGCATCGGGGCCCATAAGAATCTGCGCGGCATTGCCTGGCAGGATCTCCAGCACCAGAAACACAACGATGGATGCGCCGATCAGCGTGGCCAGGAGGGTGGCAAACCGTTTGAGGAAAAACAGACCCATGGAGCAGGCGGTGGAGGAGGGTGGGACGCGAGCGCGTAAAAATTAATGTGTATACACAGCATAACGGTAAAAACATCCCCGTCAGCGGTGGTGGGTTGCAGTGTGGCACGCAAGGCACATGCCACCGCGCGGGATAATACGGAGCATGAACTGCGCCATGTACCCCGTTGCCCCTGTGTCTGGCCCTGCGCCCAGGGAGGCCGTATGGCGCTGATGATCACCGACGAGTGCATCAACTGCGATGTGTGCGAGCCCGAGTGCCCCAATCAGGCGATCTATCTGGGGCAGGAGATCTACGAGATCGACCCGCACAAGTGCACGGAATGTGTGGGGCATTTTGACGAGCCCCAGTGTGTGCAGGTCTGCCCCGTGGCCTGCATCCCCGTGAATCCGCAGCATGTTGAAAACCGCGAGACGCTGTGGCAGAAGTTCCAGCGCCTGCAGGCGCCGGCGGCAGGCTGATCCTTAAGCTTTTTTGGCCGTCTGCGCGCGACCATCAAGTGTTTTAAGCTATTAAAAATATAGCAATTGGTCATTACCCAACCGCTGATCAGTCCTCCACCGGGCGAACAGGCTTGGGGCGGGGTGGCTTGGTGGTGTGGATGAGCAAGGTGGCCTTGTCCATCTCGCCCGCCAGCATGGCGGGGTAGGCTTTCAGCGAATGGATGATGCAGTCCTCGATCAGCGTGCGCTGGTCGGGCGACGGCTTTTTCAGCACCCAGTTGGCGACTTCGCTCTTCACGCCGGGGTGGCCGATGCCGATGCGCAAGCGCCAGTAGTCCGGCGAACCTAGCTGGCCGTGGATGTCGCGCAGGCCGTTGTGCCCGGCGTGGCTGCCGCCGCGCTTGAGCTTGACCTGTCCGGGGGGGATGTCCAGCTCATCGTGCACCACCAGAATTTCCTCGGGCTGGATCTTGAAGAACCGTGCAAGCGATGCCACGGATTTGCCCGAGAGGTTCATGAACGTCTGGGGCTGCAGCAGCCAGACGCTCTGGCCATGCACCGTGGTGCGCGCCACCAGCCCGTGGTAGCTGCGCTCGGGCACCAGCGTGGCCTTGAGTTCGCGCGCCAGAGCGTCAATCCACCAGAACCCGGCGTTGTGGCGGGTCGCTTCGTAGTCGGGCCCCGGGTTTCCAAGGCCTACAAACAGCTTGATCATCTGTGGATTATCCGTGTGCGAAGGTGGATTGCCGCGCGCTGGGTGGTGCGGTGCCTGGTGCTCGTTGGTGGTTGGCCGCTATGGGGTCAGTGCCGCGTGGCGGCCACGCAGGCCAGGCTACAAAAACAAACGCCAAAAACAAACGGCCCACCGAGGTGGGCCGTTGGGAGGCCAAACCCGCCGAGACGGGTTGGCCTGCTTGGTAAGGCGAGTGAATCAGCGAGCGGCCGATTACTTCTTGCCCTTGCCCTTGCCCTTGGCGTCAGCAGCAGGAGCGGCGTCAGCAGGGGTCTCAACGACCACGACTGGAGGCACAACGGACACCAGCACGGGGTTGTTATTCTGGCCGCCACGGACCTTGGCTACCACGCCCTTGGGCAGCTTGATGTCCTTCAGGTGCAGGGAAGCACCCTTTTCCAGCTTGGACAGGTCCACAGCGATGAATTCGGGCAGATCCGAAGGCATGCAGGTCACGTCCAGTTCGTTCACGATCGGGTTGACCATGCACTTGTCCACCTTGACGGCGTTGGACTCTTCAGCACCGCTGTAGTGCAGTGGCACCTTCAGGTGCAGCTTGGTCTTGTCGTCCACGCGTTGGAAGTCGATGTGCAGCACCAGTTGCTTGTAGGGGTGGTATTGCACGTCACGCAGCACGACCTTGGAGGTTGCGCCGGCCACTTCCATGTCCAGCACGCTGGAGTGGAAAGCTTCCTTCTTGAGGGCGTGCCACAGAGCGTTGTGGTCGATCTCGATCAGTTGGGGTTCGGTGGCACCACCGTACACGATGCCAGGCGTCTTGCCCGAGTTGCGCAGACGGCGGCTCGCACCCGTACCTTGCTTGGCGCGCTCAAAAGCGACGAAGTTCATAGTTAGCTCCTGGAAAGAGGCGACCGCGACCAGTCATCCTCTGTTTTAAAAAGGCTTGCGGCATTGTTGCCGCCCGCCACTTGGTGTCCCCGAACAGACAACAAGCCTCCCGAGGGAGGCTTGTGTGCAACCGGTCTGCAGCGCTCCCGGCGGGAGCGGGTCAGAACAGGTTGTCCTGGTCCGAGAACAGGCTCATCACCGACTCACCCTTGGCAATGCGCTGGATCGTCTCGGCGATCAGCGGGGCCACGGAGAGCTGGCGAATCTTGGTGCATCCCTTGGCGTTGTCGCTCAGGGGGATGGTGTTGGTCACGACCACTTCATCGAGGGCCGTGCCCTTGGCGATGCGTTCGATGGCGGGACCCGAGAAAATGGGGTGGGTGCAATACGCGTACACGCTCTTGGCACCACGTTCCTTGAGCACTTCGGCGGCCTTCACCAGCGTGCCGGCGGTGTCGATCATGTCGTCCATGATCACGCAGTTGCGGCCTTCAATCTCGCCGATCACGTGCATGACTTCCGACACGTTGGCCTTGGGGCGGCGCTTGTCGATGATGGCGAGGTCGCAACCCAGCTGCTTGGCCAGGGCACGCGCACGCACCACACCGCCCACGTCGGGGGACACCACGATCAGGTCCTCGTAGTTCTTCTGGCGCAGGTCGCCCAGCAGAACCGGAGAGGCGTAGATGTTGTCCACGGGAATGTCGAAGAAACCCTGGATCTGGTCCGCATGCAGGTCCATGGTCAGAACGCGCGCAACACCCACGGCCTGCAGCATGTTGGCAACCACCTTGGCGGTGATCGGCACACGGGTGGAGCGAGGGCGGCGGTCCTGGCGGGCGTAGCCAAAGTAGGGGATCACGGCGCTGATACGCTCGGCCGATGCACGCTTGAGCGCATCCACCATGATCAGCAGTTCCATCAGGTTTTCGTTGGTGGGTGCGCAGGTGGACTGCACCACGAAAACATCGCGTGCACGCACGTTTTGCTTGATTTCGACGGTGACTTCACCGTCAGAGAAGCGACCCACGTCGGCTGCACCCAGGGTGGTGCCGAGGTGCTGGGCAATTTCAGCTGCCATGCCAGGATTGGCATTGCCGGTGAAAACCATGAAGTCGGGGTGATTGGCTTGCATGAGAGTCCCAGCAATCTGAAAAAAAAGCCCGTACGCGAGAAGATATTTGGCAGGGGAAGAAGGATTCGAACCTTCGCATGCCGGAATCAAAATCCGGTGCCTTAACCAGCTTGGCGACTCCCCTACACAGGTCAACTGCTGAAAGCAGCCAACCTTAATTCTCGTCTGATACCCACCCTGCCAGAGGATGAATCATCAGATTTTCACACGCTTTGACTTGCCAGCCTTCAGGGGCTCCGCTCAAATCCACTGCATGTGATATTTGCGCAAACACCGCACTTCCAGAGCCTGTCATTCGGGCTTGCAATCCGCGACTCCTGAGCCATTCGATGGCCTTGGTGACGTCCGGGCAAAGTGCCTGAGCAACTGGCTGCAAGTCATTTCTACCGAAGTGAAAGTGTGCTGCAGCAAAGCCTAAGATTGTAGCACTATCTGAATCGCGTTTCAAACTTGGTGACGAAAAAATTAATTTTGTCTCCAAACCTGCTGCGGGCTTCACGATGGCAAAGCGCGCTTGCGGCAGTTGGTGTGCTTTCTCAAGCGGCGTGATTGTCTCACCAATTCCCTCCACCCAAGCGTTGTGACCGCGTAAAAAAAACGGAATATCTGCGCCGAGCTGCAAACCGATCGATTCCAGTGCCGCGCGTGACAGGCCCAGGCCCCATAGACGGTTCAATGCGAGCAGTGCCGAGGCCGCGTCGGACGAGCCTCCGCCCATGCCGGCCTGCGCAGGAATGCTCTTGAGAACACCAATGTGCGCGCCGAGTGTGCAGCCCGTGGCGGATTGCAGGGCCTGTGCAGCTCGCAGCGTCAGGTCCATATCCGGCAAGGGTGGGCCCAAATCTTCCCGGGAGATGACGCCATCACTGCGGCGCTCGAAATGCAAGGTGTCGCACCAATCCACCAGCATGAAGACGGACTGGAGCAGGTGGTAACCGTCAGCACGCCGCCCGGTGATGTGCAGAAAAAGATTGAGCTTGGCCGGAGCCGGCACGTCGTACAGCGCTTGCATCGCAGAGTGGGAAAAGTGGCGCGGGCTGAGGTGGCTGGGGCGATCGCCTCAGCGGGTCAACAGGATGCGCAAAGTGGCTTGTGGAGCGGGGTGGTTGCGCAGGGCGGTGAGGCGCCCGTCGGGCATGCCCGAAAGGTCCGCCTGCCAGCCAGGCGCCGTGGCCTGAATGCCGTTGAGCCAGCTGAACAGGGCTGCAACGGGAATGCGGGTGCCTGTCACATCCAGCAGCAGCGTTTCCAGGGAGTCTGAAGTGCGTGTTTCTTGTCCGCTCTGCAACTGGGCTTGGCCATCGTTCCAATCCAGCTGGGCAATGCGGTTGCCAAAGGGGCTCAGCAGCACCAGGCCGCCATTTTCAGGATTGCCATGCAGCTCAAACGTGGCCGAGAACGACTGGGCGGCTTGCCCCTCGACCTGCAGTGCGATTCTTCCGCGCCAACTGCCGTCGTCAGGGGGGGGGCTTCGTGTCGGTTGGGCGCAACCCGAAATCCACAGTACGCAGAACGTGATCCACAACACCATCCAGCGGCGTTGAAAGGCCACGCCAGATCCTGGCTGGAGGCTTTCGCCGTGGGCCTGCATCAGAGCCCTGCTCCAAGCCGCTTGAGTGTTTCTTTGAGGATGTCGTTGTCTGGGCTGATGCGCTGCCCTTCCTTCCAGACTCTGGAGGCGCCTTCCTTGTCGCCCAGGCTCCACAGCACCTCGCCCAGGTGGGCAGCGATTTCGACATCAGGGCGCGCCTTGAAGGCGGTTTCCAGAAGGCGTTTGGCATCGGCCTTGTTGCCCAGGCGAAACTCCACCCAGCCAAGACTGTCCATGATGAAGGGATCGTTTGGCGCAAATTCCAACGCTTTCATGATCAGTTGCTTGGCCTCGGCCAGTCGAAGCCCCCGGTCTGCAAGTGAATAGCCGAGCGCGTTGTAGGCGTGGTGGTACTGCGGTTGGCGCGCAATCACCTGTCGCAGCAGTTGCTCCATGGTGTCTGGGCTGCCCATTTTTTCCGCCAGCATTGCCTGGTCATAAACCAGTTCCGCATCGTCCGGCGCCAGTGCCACCATTTCAACCTGTACTTGGTAGGCTTCCTTGAAGAGGCGCTGCTCGCGCAGCAGCTGCACTTCGGCCGACAGCTTCATGCGCAGGCTTTCTGCAGAGGTTCCGGGCAGGCTGCGCAGCAACGCACGCGCCTGGGCAAGTTTGCCTTGGCGTGCCAACAAAGAGGCTCGGCGGATTTGGGCGCCAAACACTTCTTCCGCGTTATCAATACGGCCCAGCCAGGCCTCTGCAGCCGCAAAGTCTTTCTTTTTCTCTGCAATTTGTGCGTACAGCAAATATGCCTGGGTCAGGCTCTTTTGTCGTACTTCTGCATCGGTCGAGGCCGAGGCCAGATCGAGAAAGCGCTGCAGCGAGGCCTCTGCAGCGGGCAAGCGGTTGTCCTGAAGTTGCAGCGTGGCAACCACGAGCCAGGCTTCTGCCAGATCCGGCTTTTCTTTGGTCACGGCTTCCAACTGGCGGCTGGCATCTGGATAGCGTTGCAGCCCCAACAATACGCGCGCATAGGCCATTCGCAACTCGGGGATGGGCTGTTTGGCCAGCGCCTGAATCACGATGGCTTCGGCTTCCGGGATGTTTTCGTCCAGCAGTTCGAGTGCCAACCGCGCGGCGTCCTCGCTGGCGTTGTCCAGTTCCTGCGCCTTGCGCGCGGCACTCAGTGCACCGCCTTTGTCGCCAGCAGCCAGGCGCAGGCGTCCTAGGGCCACCCAGGCGGCAGGGCCTGTGGCGGGGTTGGCCAACTCGTCCACAAGGGCCTGTTCTACCACCTTGGCTGCCAGCGCCTTGTCGCTGGCGCGCCCGTACATCTGGGGCAGGGCGGACAGCGTGGCTGCCTTGGCACGAGGTGGGGACTGTGCGAGTTCCTGGCGCAGCAGGTCGGGGGTTTCTCCGATTCGGTTGAGTGCCACCAGGATCTGCAGCACATAGCGGTTGGCTTCACGGGATTGGGGCAGGGCCTCTTTCCAGGCTTTGGCTGCGGCCAGGGCGTACTCGCCTGAGCGCGCTTGCAGGGCGATGTCGGCCGCCCGTTGGTAGAGCTGGCCGTCAGCACTGCGGCGAGCGGCCTCAAGCATGAAGGCATAGCCAGCGCCAGGGTCACCCGTGCGTGCGCTGATCTCGCCCAGAAAGATTTCATAGAACAGCTCGGCATCCAGGGCTGGGTTGGCGGTCGCAGGTGGCCTGCTGGCAGCGGCACGGCTGTCATTGCTAACTTGCTGGGCCCATGCGGACTGGGCAGTCACCGCCACTACGGTAGCGAGTGCGGCGGTTCGAAAGCTGTGAAAAAGCACCATCGGGTCATAATAATCCATGCCTGTGAAGCCGTTGTCCGGCATTTTGTATGCCTGAGTTGCCCGAAGTGGAAGTGACCCGCCGCAGTTTTGCCGATGCAATCGCGGGGGCAAAAATTCAAGCCGTGGTTCTGGGCAAGCCGTTGCGTTGGCCCTTGGGCTGTGATCCTCTGTCTCTTGTGGGGCAACAGGTATTGGGGTTGCGCCGACGGGGCAAGTACCTGCTAGCGGACCTGAGTGGCGGGCTTCTGTTGGTCCACCTGGGCATGTCGGGCAGTTTGCGTTTTGCACGTGGTTTGCCGCCGTGCGGACCTCATGATCATTTTGATCTGGTAACCGACCAGGGAACCTTGCGATTGCACGATCCGCGTCGCTTTGGCGCGGTGGTGTATGCCGCCAGTGAAGATGCGGCAGCGGCCGTGAAGCTGCTGGGGGCGCTTGGAATGGAACCGTTGTCTGATGCGTTCTCGCTTCCGCATTTTCAGGAAGGCCTGAGAAAAAGCCGTATGCCCATCAAACAGCTGCTGCTGGCGGGGCATCTGGTGGTGGGGGTGGGCAATATCTATGCGTCTGAAGTGCTTTTTATGGCGGGGATCCGGCCCACTGCGGCGTCTTGCCGCATCGGGGCTGCGCGGGTACGTCGTCTGTACGAGGCAATTCGTGTGGTGCTGGCGCGTGCCGTGGATATGGGGGGCAGCACATTGCGCGACTTTTCAAATGCGGAGGGCATGGCAGGGCATTTTCAGACCGCTGCCAATGTGTACGGGCGGGAAGGCGCTCCATGCCATGCCTGTGGCACGACGATACGGCTTTTGCGTCAGGGGCAGAGGAGCAGCTACTTCTGCCCCCGGTGCCAGAGACCATAGGGGGATAGGCTGCGCGGTGAATAGTGCAGCGGTACGCTTTAGGCTTGCAAAGGCCTCAATCCTGGGCCGGCGACAGCCCGCGTGCGGTCGATGCTATATTTTGTGTATGTCTACCCTGTAGGCCATTCATAGATCTGTGGGAGCAAAGTGGGACCTTCATTCAACGAACAGTTCGACCAGCATGGTGCCTGGCGGCGGGAGTTCGCCCAGCAGCTCAAGCGGCTGGCCGAGTGGATGTCCTCGCATGACCTCATGGATGCCGCCGTGCAGGAGAGGCTGCACCGCCTGGAGGAGCAGGTCCGTAGCGACAAGGTCATGGTGGCCTTTGTGGCGGAGTTTTCCCGTGGCAAGTCCGAGCTGATCAATGCGATCTTTTTTGCGGACTATGGGCGCCGCATCATGCCTGCGAGCGCTGGTCGAACCACCATGTGCCCGACGGAGCTAGGGTATGACGCTGCGGTTGCGCCCAGCTTGAGGTTGTTGCCGATCGAGACGCGTCTGCAGATGCAGGGGTTGGCCGAGTGGCGAATGAAGACCGACCGCTGGACGGAAATTCCTCTGGATGTCAGCAATGCTGACCAGATTGCCAAGGCGCTGGAGAAGGTGGCCGAGGTTCGCAAGGTCAGTCTGGACAACGCCCGCGCGCTGGGCTTCTGGCACGATGAGCTAACCGATGAAAATCCTGTGCCCGACGCACAGGGCCTGGTGGAAGTGCCCATGTGGCGGCACGCCATCATCAATATTCCGCACCCCTTGCTCAAGCAGGGGCTGGTGATTCTGGACACGCCGGGTTTGAATGCGGTGGGCGCAGAGCCTGAGTTGACCGTGAACCTGATTCCGCAAGCGCATGCGGTGGTTTTTATCCTGAGTGCTGATACCGGGGTCACCCGTTCTGACCTGTCCATCTGGCGCGAGCATCTCGCGATCTCGTCAGACGGAATGGATGCGCGTCTCGTCGTGCTGAACAAAATCGACACGCTGTGGGACACGTTGAACAGCGCCGAACAGGTGCAGGCTCAGATGGAGCGCCAGTGCAGCACCTCTGCTGAAATGCTTGGCGTGCCGCTGGACAGGGTGGTGCCTGTTTCGGCCCAGAAGGGGCTGGTTGCCAAGATCACTGCGGACGACGTCTTGCTGGAAACCAGTGGATTGCCAGTGCTGGAAGAGGCCCTTGCCAAAGGCATCATGGGGCGCCGCCGTTCCATTCTGCGGGCGGCGGTTTCCACTGGGGTGGCCAGCCTGCGTACGGAGACCGCTCGGGTCATCAACATCCGCCGCCGCGACCTGGACGACCAGATGGCCGAGTTGCGCAGCTTGCGAGGCAAGAATGCCTCGGTGATTGAGTCGATGCGCCATCGCATCGAGCAGGAGCAGCGCGAATTCGACCTGAGCACCGCCAAGATTCAGGCTGTGCGCGCTGTGCACCTCAAGCTGCTGCGGGACGTGTTCCAGCAACTGGGCGCTAAAGCGCTCAAGGCCGAGCTTGCGGAGCTGGCGCAGACGCTGCAGCAAAAGGGTCTCAAGCTGGGCGTCAAGAAAATTTATGTTCAGACTTTCGACAAGCTGCGCGGCACGCTGGACAAAGCGCAGGCTTCCGGCACAGAAATTCAGGCCATGCTGGGGGGCACCTTCCGGCAGCTCAATGCCGAGTTTGGGTTCTCTCTCCAGGTGCCCACACCTCCGCAGCTAGAGCACTTCACACATGATCTGAACCAGATCGAACAAAGCCACTTGCAGTACCTGGGCGTGGGCAACGCGCTGAAGCTGGCGCAGCCGGAGTTTGCCGAGCGGCTCGTACGGGCCTTGGCCATGCGATTGCGCACGGTGTATGAATCTGCTGCCAACGACCTTGAGCTGTGGAGCAAGTCGGCAACGGCGCAGCTGGATGCGCAATTGCGTGAGCGCCGCCGCAGTTTCGCGCGCCGCATCGAAGCGGTGGACCGCATACAGCAAGCGGCCAGCGGGCTGGTGGAGCGTATTTCGGAGATCGAAATTGGTGAAGAGGCGCTGAGCCAGTTAGAGCGCCGACTGCAGGAACTTACGTCCCAGCTCATCGCCTTGCCGGGCCTGGAGCCTTCCGCTTCCGACGCATATCTTGTGTCGGCATGAGTGTGTTCGCAGAGGAAGCACGCATCGCCGAGCGTGTGGTGGTATGGCAGGCACGCCATGGCCGCAACCACCTGCCATGGCAGCAGACCCGAGACCCTTATCGGGTATGGCTGTCAGAGATCATGCTGCAGCAGACCCAGGTCAGTACAGTGCTCGATTACTACGCGCGGTTTCTGGCGCGGTTCCCTGACGTCACTGCGTTGGCAAATGCCCCGCAAGATGAAGTCATGGGGCTTTGGAGCGGCCTGGGGTACTACAGTCGGGCGCGCAATCTACACCGGTGTGCGCAGCAGGTCGTGGCAGAGCATGGGGGGGCGTTTCCTCGTACGGCGGAGGTTCTTGCGACCCTGCCGGGCATTGGTCGATCTACGGCAGGGGCCATTGCCGCATTCTGTTTTTCAGAGCGGGTGCCGATCCTGGATGCTAATGTGCGGCGGGTGCTGACGCGCTTGCTGGGTTTTGACAAAGACATGGCATCGGCGGCCAACGAGCGTTTGTTGTGGGGGCTTGCCGAGTCGCTGCTGCCGTCGCAGGACCTGGGCTACGCGATGCCCCGCTATACCCAGGGGCTCATGGACCTGGGTGCTTCGATTTGCACTCCGCGCGCCCCTAGCTGTTCCGCCTGTCCTGTGATGGAGTCCTGCCAGGCTTTGAAAGATGGCGACGCTGAGCGCTACCCCGTCAGAACACGCAAGCTGACCCGCAGGGCCGAGTCCTGGCACTTGGCAATTGTTCGTGATGAACGGGGCCGTGTCTGGCTGCAGCGACGCCCTCCAACGGGCATCTGGGCAGGCATGCATTGTGTGCCGGTCTTTTCCGATGATGCTGCCTCCGCTGCTTTCGTGGCAGGACTTGGTGACCCGTCGCAGCGTGTGTTGGAAGAGTTGCCTCCTTTTGTGCATGTACTCACGCATAGGGACCTGCATCTTCATCCGGTGCTGATCAGCGGTGATGTTGGGGGCGGCGCCTTGGGGGAGGGCGAGTGGCTGGGGCAGGATCAATGGCCGTCGGTGGGGTTGCCCGCCCCCATTCGCAAGTTGCTGGACGCAACGCAGGCCCGGCTATGGTAGGAAGGCAGAGCTGGTCTCCACTGGCGACCCTCAGCGACCGTCGAGTTCCCGGTGGCGCTTCAGGGCAGTCCAGCGGTCGCTGAAAGCCTCCGCGAGCCTCTCCACTAGGTAAACAGAGCGGTGCTGCCCGCCAGTGCAGCCAATCGCAACCGTGACATAGCTGCGGTGGTTTCTGTCCAGCATGTCCAGCCAATGTGCCAGGAACTGCTCGATGTGTGCGCGCATGAGACTCACGTCGGGCTGGTGGTGCAAAAAGTCTGCGACGGGCTGGTCTAGTCCGGTCAAGTCGCGCAGTGCCGACTCATAGTGGGGGTTGGGCAGCATTCGCACATCAAATACATAGTCTGCATCCATGGGGATGCCACGTTTGAATGCAAAGGACTGAAACACCAGGGTCAATTGCCCTTGTGCGGTGGACATCAGGCCCTTGACATAGCTTTGCAGTTGGGACGCCCGTATCGTGCTGGTATCGATGACGTGTGATTGCTCGCGCAGGTCGGCCAGCAACTCACGTTCGAGTTCAATGATTTGCACCAAAGCCCGCCGTCCTTGCTGCAGATCGTCATGGGACAGGGGGTGGCGGCGGCGCGTTTCGGAGAACCTCCGCACCAGCGTGTCGATGGTCGCATCGAGAAAAATCGACTGGACAGCTACGCCCTGGCTGCGCAGGCGGTTCAGCTCCTGGGGAACCTGATGCAGAGATGTCGCGCTGCGCACGTCCATGGCGATGGCGACGCGGTTCCCATGGTGGCGATGCTCCAGCGCCACAAAAGCGGGCAGCAGCTCGGGGGGGAGGTTGTCCACGCAGTAGTACCCTGCATCCTCCAGGGCATGCAGGGCCACAGACTTGCCTGAACCCGACATTCCCGTGATCAGAACAATCTCAAGCGCCATCAGTCATCCACTCCCAGGGTTGTCGCCACATGGTTCAGCATTTCCCTGGCATGGGCCAAGGTTGTGGCTGTGGAGCGTTCGCCACCCAGCATGCGCGCAATTTCAGCTACACGCTGTTCCTCCTGGATCGCCTGCACGGTACTGGTAGTTCCTGTCGGGCTCTTGCGTTTGGCCACCTTGAGGTGATGGTGCGCGCAGGCCGCGACCTGGGGGAGGTGGGTTACGGCCAGCACTTGGCGATCGCTGCCCAGCTGTTGCATCAGCTGGCCCACAGTTTCTGCAACAGCGCCGCCAACACCGGAGTCCACTTCGTCGAAGATGAGTGTAGGCGCCATGCCCAGTTCGCTCGTAGTGACCGAGATGGCGAGAGAGATGCGCGACAGCTCACCGCCGGAGGCGACCTTGCCGATCGGCTTGGGGCTCATGCCAGGGTGGCCGGCGACCAAGAACGCTATCTCATCCAGCCCGTGGGCTGCGGGCTCCTGGGCGCGTGTCACGGACGCTTCGAACCTTCCTCCTTCCATACCGAGGCCTTGCATGGCCTGGGTAATGGCGATAGACAGCTTGGGTGCTGCCTTGGCGCGCGCCTGGGAAAGCGTCCGAGCTGCAGCCTGATAGGCTTTGGCGCTGGCCGTCTCGGCGGCTTGTAACCGTTCTATGTCGGTGGCGGAGTCGAGGTGGCGCATCTCGGCCTTCCAGTCCTCCAGAAGTGCGGGCAGCTCAGCGGGTGGCCGTTTGTACCTGCGGGCCAGGGCCATCCATTGAGACATGCGGGTATCCAGCTGGGCAAGCCGCTGTGGATCAATGTCTGCATGTCGCAGGTATGAATGCAGCGAATGGACCACGTCATTGGCCTGAGCAAGGCTTGACGCCAGGATGTCGGCCAGGTTGGCAAATTCGGGTTCGATGTGCTCCTGGGCCTGAAGGAGCGCTTGGGCCTGCGTCAGTGCACTGAGTGCACCAGCCTCATCTGCTTGCAAGGTCTGAATGGCGCCGTCGGCGGCATCCAGAAGCGCTTGCGCATGCGACAGGCGCTTGTGTTGCGCATCCAGCTCATCCCATTCATCGCGAGCAGGTGCCAGTTTTTCTACTTCGCTGATTTGCCATTGGAGCCGCTCACGCTCCTGCTGCAATGTGGCCTGGGCCTGGCGTGCCTGCTGCAGGGTTTTTTGGTCCGCGCGCCATTGCGACCATCGGGTCAGGGTGTCCGCGGTGCTGATGCCCGCAAACGCATCGAGCAACCCACGTACCGACTCGGGACGGGTGAGGCTTTGCCAAGCATGTTGACCGTGAATGTCGAGCAGCATGTCGCCTAGTGCGCGCAACTGCGCTGCCGTTGCCGGTGTCCCATTGATCCATGCGCGACTTTTACCCTGCGCGTCTACCGTGCGACGCAGCAAAAGCATGTCCTCTGAATCAAACCCTGCTTCTTCCAGCCACGGTCGAACATGCTCTGGACAATCGAATTCTGCGCAAATATCTGTTCGAGGGCAGCCTTCACGCACAACCCCAGCGTCCGAGCGCGCCCCCAGGGCCAGTTGCAATGCATCGATCAGAATGGATTTGCCCGCCCCGGTTTCGCCGGTCAGCACGGTAAAGCCAGATTGGAGCTCGAGCTCCAGCGCCTGAACAATCACAAAGTCACGCAGCGTGATTCGCCGGAGTGCCATGGTCAGGAGCCTCCCTCGTTCCAGCGCAGCTTTTTGCGCAGCGTTGCAAAGTAGTTCCAACCCTGAGGATGCAGGAACCGCACACAGTGCTCCGATCGTTTGACCAGAATACGGTCGCCATGGAGCAGCGAGGCCAGCGACTGCATGTCAAAGTTGGCACTGACATCGCGGCCGCTCACGACCTCCACTGCCACCTCCGTGGCGTCTGACAACACAATGGGGCGATTGGACAAGGTGTGTGGCGCAATGGGCACCAGAACCCAGCCTGGAATGGATGGGTGCAGCATGGGCCCTCCGGCGGACAGCGAGTAGGCCGTCGAACCCGTGGGGGAGGCGATGATGAGCCCGTCGGCACGCTGATTGGCCACCAGCCGTCCACCGACTTCGACCCGCAACTCCACCATGCCGGAGGTTGCGCCGCGGTTCACGACCACGTCATTCATGGCAAGGGCTTCAAACACCACCCGCTCATCGCGCACCACGGTGGCGTGCATCAAGGGCCTGAGATCCTCTTCGTAAGCCCCCTTCAGCATGGGCGAGAGGGTTGTCTGATAGGTGTCGAACGGAATGTCGGTGATGAAGCCCAGTCGCCCCTGGTTGATGCCAATCAGCGGCGTGCCAAACCGGGCAAGCCTGCGGCCGATGCCCAGCATCGTACCGTCGCCACCAACCACCAAGCCCAGATCACATCGGGCTCCGATGTCGTCTACATTCAGCGAAGGGTAGTCATGTGTCAACCCCGTGTTGCTGGCGGTCTCAGCTTCCAGCGCCACCTCGCATCCCTGGCGTTCCAGAAAGTGGGCTATGTCTTCCAGTGCCTGGCGAGAACTGTCGCCCATGGAGCCCGCAGATGAAGCTTGATACTTGCCTATGAGTGCGACATGGCGGAAATTGGACGTCATCGCGAAATTACATCATTAAACAGATGTGAGTTTTGCGACGCGCTTCATCATCCGCGTCTTGCATGCGCTTTCTCGCTCTGATTCCAGCGCTGCAACCACTATCCACGTCTTCACATCCTCGCCCAGCTCGTCTGCGAGTGCTCCTGCTATTGCTGGGCTGATGTGGCCCCTTTGTCTCGCGTTATGAAGCGCGTTCCTGTTCAGGTTCAGCTTTTCGTGCCAGTACTGAGCTGGTTGCATCGATAGGGCTTGTTCCAATAGGGTCATTGTTGACAGCATTTTTCGATCCTTTGAGGGTGCTTTTTTCCAGTGGGAAGTCGCGTTGCAGTTGGTCAATGTCTGGGATGTTGGCGTATCGGATGACGCGGTATCCAGCGCTCGCTAGTAGGGTGTCTCTCGCTGCGTCTTCTTCTGTTTTTTTCTTGTGTGAATCGTCGTCCAGTTCGATAACCGCTTGCACTTGCAGGGACTTGTCGCACACAACGAAGTCTGCGATTTTTCTGTCAAAGCTGTTTCGTGTAGCTCTTGATTTGGCAGATAGCAAAGCTCCGAATGAAACCTGCGCCAGAATTTTTGATTCCGGCAAAGAGGTCGTGAGCCGGTTGTACATGGCCTCTTCGCGCTGTGTGAGAAGGCGCTTCCTTTTTGGTGGTTCGCGCTCTTCACCCTCGCTGCGGTCGGCTGTGTGTTTTTTCTTCAGCGCAGCTATCACGATCGCTGCAATCACCACCAAGACGACCAGAAATATCAAGGTTTTCATGTTTCAAGCGTTGTAATTTTGCAATCACCATGGTTGCAGTGTTGCAATCATGGTGATGGCGAGTCTATTCTCCCGCCTGCAATCAATGTGATTGCAATAGCCGGAGCCGCCATGACCGCCACAACCCCCGTCTGCCCACCCCCAGCCACCAAAGGCGCTGCAAGTGCTGTGGCGGCTCCTGCAGCGTCTGCGCTGGGGGCGGGCACCCGTCGCAAAGTCCTCATGCAATCGGGCGCCGGGATGCTGGATCTGTTCTCCAGCTCGGTGTTACAGCGACCTGGTGTGTCGGTCCTCTTCGCCCGCTCCGATTCCTGTTACTTCGGCCTGGTTGATGACGTTTGGGATGCGCAGCGCGATGCACGCGGCTACACCGGAAAAAACCCCGTTGTCTGCCATCCGCCTTGCCGTGGCTGGGGCCGTCTGCGCCACTGGGCCAAACCTCGCCCCGATGAAAAAGCCCTCGCCCTGTTCGCCGTCGAGCAGGTGCGCCGCTGCGGGGGAGTGCTGGAACACCCATGGGGCAGCACCCTATGGCATGCCGCAGAGCTTCCGCACCCGGGAAAAGTGGACGCCTGGGGCGGCTGGACATTGCTTGTCGATCAGGGCTGGTGGGGCCACCCCGCACCCAAGCCGACATACCTCTACATCGTCGGCTGCAGCCGCGAAAACGTTGGTGAGCTGCCTGTGCAGTTACACCGAGCTGCGGGCCGCACCCTCAAGCTCTCGCCTGCAGATCGTGAGCGCACGCCACCAGCATTTGCCCGTTTTCTGGTGGGCCTTGCCGCCAAGTGCGCTGGCTCGCAGTTACAGCCATCGATCGCAGTTACAGCGGCCGGCGCAACGTCTGCTGTTACCGCTGGCCAGGACCGCTGTTACAGCGACCAGGCTGCGCCAATCCGCGCAGCTTCCAAGCGTGCTGCCTTCAAGGCATGGGCGGAGAGCGGCGCAGCCGCGACCGGCAAGCGAAGCGCGGGCGCGGCTGCGACGCGCGGTGCTATCAATTTTGGGGGGTGCGTAGCACCTTGCACAGCTTCGGTCCCCGATGGTAATCACGGGGACAACTTTCCAGAGTCAGCCGCATGACCCATCCCACATCGCTCGTCCTAGAGGGCAATGAGGTCAAGCTCCGTTTGCAAGCGGAGCGCGTCCAAACCGGCTCTCCCGTTCATGTCGATTGGCTCCGCTTCACAGTCAATTTGCGGTTTGCTCCCATTCCCACGGTCGAGCATCTTTTCCCGCCCGCCCAGGCTTCGGAATTCGACCTCCGTTCAGATCACCAGCTCAGCGAAGACGACCGCCGCCGCTCCAAGCTCTGCCACCTGCTGCGCGACATTCCAGATCCTGATTTTGCAGCCAGCACGCAAGCGCTGGAGCTTGCCAACAACGTGTGCGCAATCCTCGGAAAAGGCTTCACCGTAGACCCCGAATTGAAGAAGGGGCACGACTTCTATCGATACCGCTGGAGCATCCTGCGCGCAGGCACTGAATGCGGATGGGTTGGCTTCCTCGCCTCCGGAGAAAGCCCACGCCAGCGCGCCCAGTCCAAAACCATTCACTGCAACCTGTACGGCGTTGCCTGCACCTTCGCTGCCCCAGGCTGGGCACCACGCATGGCCGACTACATGGACGAACACCGCGCCCTGGTCACTCGCTGCGATCTGGCCTTGGATTTCTTCGATGGCATCAGCGGCGGCATGGATCGCATCGCAGCCGACTACGACAGCGGCTGCATGGATCACCTCGGCCACCGTCCAGATCACAACTGTGTGGGTGCGTGGCGTGCTGGTGGTGTTGGGCGCTCGTTCTACTTCGGCAGCAAGGCCGCAGGCAAGCAAACCAACGTCTATGACAAGGGCGTTCAGCTCTACGGAAAGCAGGACGCCACCGGCTGGCAACGTATCGAGTTGCGCTATGGAAATCAAAAGCGCCTGCTCCCCACAGACATGCTCCGCAGGCCCGCCGATTTCTTCGCAGGTGCCAGCGATTGGCACGCATTGATGCTGTCTGAGCATGGTGCTATTGCAGCGCCTGAGCCCATCAAAACAGAGCCACGCCTCCCCCTCGAAACACTCATGGCGGAGTGCACGCGCAACGCGCGCTGGCTCTTCTCTACGGCTGGTAAGTCCGCTGCGCTTGCGTTCCTTTGCATGGACCGCGAAACCCTCTCGCAATTCATTGAGAACTGCGCAGAGCTGCCCGGTCGCCTCTCTAAATTCAAGCGCCCCGAAGTAGAGCGCGTCTATCAAGCCATGTTCAAAAAAGTCTCTGGCTCCGGTGCTGGCCACACCGCGTTAGCCCACTAACCCAGGCCACGAAAGACCAACCATGAAGATGACCAGCAAAGCCGTGTTGCACGGCCTCAAGCAATCCAAGGGCGACTACGAAGGCCGTCCTTTTGACTCCACCACGTTCCATCTGTCGGTGGACATTGCGCAGTCTTCCAGCGGCGAGAGCATCGGCGTCGTCACTCGCCCCTTCAAGCTGGGCGACTCCACCGAGTTCCAAAAGTGGGCACACCTCAAAAATTCGTGGCCCCTCGGTGGCGTGATGTGCGAATGCGAATTCGACATCGTGGCCGGGTCCGACAACACCACGAAGCTCACGCTGCTCGCCATCAAGCCAGCGCCCACAGCCAAGGCCGCGTAAGGCCAAAAGGCACGCCATGCGCAACGTGATCCAGTCCCGCACAACAGGCGCATTCCTCGCGCCGTCTTTCGAGGACGGGCAACCGGAGTGGGTCATGTTGCTCTGCGAAGCCGCCATCGTGGAAGACCTCGAAATCTGCGTTCAGCTCATCGAGGACCACACCGAAGCATTCCACCGCCCCCAGGTCGTGGACCTCGATGATCTCTACAAGAAACAGGAGCCCATCCATGGAAATTGATCTTGTCCACGTGGCCCAGCGGTTGGCCATCGTCGGCATCTGCAGCGGCTTCATAGGTGCCGCCTTGTGGCAACTGCTCGTTGGCTCCATGCACGTTCTGGCCCTGCGCCTGCACGCCCGCATTGCCCAGCGCCAACGCATTGCAGACGCTCGCACTCGCGTCCATGTCTGACCCCACCGTCATCGACTGCCCCAGCACCTGCACGGTGACTGTGGTGCACGAATTAAGCCTTCCTCCGCTGCAGTTGACTGCAGAAGAGGGAGCAGCAATCGCCAGCGCCATCCTGGCGGTATGGGCCGTTGCGTGGGCATTTCGCATGCTCATTCAAACGGTCAAAACATCCGATGGAAACCAACCTAACGAGGACTGAAAAATGAACCGCTTCAACACCCAAACCCGCAAGCTCGCAGCCCTGGCCGCAGTCGGTGCCCTGACCCTGGCAACCAACGCTGCACACGCCGCCATCGACGTGACCAGCGTTGTCGCTGAGATCGACGACACCATCGCCCCTATCGGCCTGATCGGCGCCGCCGTGCTGCTGGTCGTGGTGGCCGTCGCCGCCTTCAAGTGGGTGCGCCGCGCTATCTCCTAAGCGCCCGCTGCATGTGCTCCCTGACCGGCCGGCAGGGGCCTTGCAAAAGCTCACGCGGTGGGCTTCTTCAAGGTGCAAAACATGGGCCTACTCGTCATCATTTCAACGCTGGGGGCTGCATGGCTCATCTTCACCGCCTAGCCCTCGCCGCGCTGCTCTCGCTGTTCGCGTGCAATGCCTTCGCGTTTCAAGCGTGGTCGATCAGCTACGGTGACCGGACTTCGCGCGGCACAACTGCGGCAGATGCCTGTAGCGGTTTGGTCGGTGCGAAGTACCTGTCTGCTACAGGAACAAACACAGTCATCACTGCTGCCATTGATGGTGATCAGTGCCACTACACCTACACCAGCAGCTGGGGCAGTGGCTACAACGGCGGCGGCACTGGCATCCCCGTTCGCGGCCCTGATACCGCCTGTCCAAACCCTTATGACGTTGAGCAGGGCGGCGCATGCGTTCCTCGCAACTGCAATCCTGACGAAATCCGTGTAAACGGTTTGTGTGTCAAGGAACCGCCATGCGAGCCGGGATACACGCGCATCAATGGGCAATGCAAAAAGAATGGTTGCGAGCCCGGTAAGGCTGTCGGGGATCGTATGACCGATGGCGAGAACCCCACCTTCACTTGTGAGGATGGTTGCACGGTCAAAGCAAACCCGTCTGTCTGCGTCCGCCTCAATGGTCAACTGTCATGCGTGGGCACGGGTCGCCAGACTGGCGCTACTTGCAAGCCCGGTGATGGTGGTTCAGGCAGTGGCGGGTCTGGTGGCGGTGATGGCGGTGGTACCGGTGGGGGCACTGGTGGTGATGGGGGTGGCGGAACTGGTGGCGACACTGGCGGCGGTACCGGTGGAGGTACAGGCGGCGGCACTGGTGGGACTGGTGGTGGCACGGGTGGTGGTACCGGTGGGGGTACTGGCGGCGGTACCGGTGGGACCGGTGGCGGCACTGGCGGTGGCACTGGCGGCACCGGTGGGGATACGGGCGGTGATGGCCCTGGGCCTGTCAAGCCCGGTGATGAGAGCGGCTCTATGCCTCCCCCTGAGCCAGCCCCCAAGGAGCCTGACGGCTCCTGTCCTGCTGGCTACTCGCAAAGTGGTCGCTTCTGCATAAAGAACCCCACCGCGCCGGATGGCGACGGGGTTTGTCCGCCCGGTTCTGTCAAGGTGGGTAGCACCTGCGTTTACACAGAGCCACCCTCGGGCGGTGGCGGCGGTGGTGGCGGTGGCGGGGATGGTGAAGGCGACGGGGAAAAAAGCGGCTTCGGCGGTGCCTGCATGAGTGGCTTCTCATGCGAAGGCGATGCCATTCAGTGCGCCATTGCTCAAGAGCAGCACCGCAGGGCCTGCAAGCTCTTCGATGACGAATCACCCGAGTCGAAGCTCTACCAGGACAACAAAGGCAAAGAGGGCAATCAAACCGGCAACCTCCCCGGCAATGAAACCGTCAGCTTCCTTGGCCGCATCAGCATGAATGACCTGTTTGGCGGTGGCGGTCAGTGCACCAACGATGTCAACGTCGTTGTCATGGGGCAGGCGATCACGCTGCCATTCACAAAGATTTGTCCCGCCATCGCGGTCATCGGAAACATCATGGTCGCGGTGTCCCTGCTGCTGGCCGCGCGCATTCTCACAAGGGGTTAGAGATGCCTGTATTCATCGCCGCAATCGGCGGCATGCTCATCAATCTGGTCGGCACCCTGGTCGGTCGCGTGCTGATCGCCCTGGGCATGTCTGTCATCACCTACACCGGCATGTCGGCGTCCCTGGACATGCTCAAGTCGCAGGCCGTGAGCAGCTTCACGGCACTGCCCCCCGAGGTCTTCTCCATGCTCGCCGCCATGAAAGTCGGCGTGTCCATCAGCATCGTGACAAGCGCAATCGCTGCGCGCATGCTGCTTGATGGCCTGCAGAGCGACACCTTCAAGCGCTGGGCGATCAAGTAAGCCATGCTGCACATCATCACGGGCGCGAACGGCGCCGGAAAAACTCTCAACACCCTCAAATGGGTGCGAGAACGCCAGCTCAAAGAAAACCGCCCCGTCTGCCACAACGGGCGCTTTGAACCCACTCCAGGCGGTGAGCTGGACGGCTGGAAAAAGATCGACTTCAAAGACTGGCAGGCAGAGCCAGACGGCACAATCTTTTTGATTGACGAAGCCCATAACGACCTGCCCAACCGCCCCGCAGGCGCTGCCGTGCCCGATGCCGTCAAGATGCTGGCAGAACACCGCAGGCGCGGTTTTGACTTCTACTTGGTCACCCAGCACCCGCAGAACCTCGATAGCTTCGTGCGCCGCCTCGTTGGTCCCCCAGGCTGGCACCGCCACCTCAAGCGCTCGTTTGGCGTCGATATGGTCAGTGTGTTGGAATGGGCCGCAGTCAATCCCAACTGCGAGAAAGACGGTAGCGGCAAAACCGGCACCGTCACGATGCAGGCGTACCCCAAGGAGGTGTACGGCTGGTACAAATCCGCCAGCCTGCACACCGGCAAAAAGCGCATCCCTGCAAAGGTCTGGGTGTTCATCGCCTGCCTGCTCCTGATCCCTCTCTTGATCTGGTTTGCAAGCTCCAAGCTGCTGTCAAAAACCGAAGCCAAAGCCGCAGCCAAACCCGCCGCGCAGGCCGGTGCAGCACCGCAGATGCCGGGTCTACAAAAGCTCACTCCCGACCAGTACATTGACCAGCGCACCGCGCGCCTGAAAGACTTCCCGCACACAGCCCCCGCCTACGACGAAGTGACCCGCCCCACGGTCGCGCCATACCCTGCTGCGTGCGTCCAGATGGGCAACGTTTGCAAGTGCTACACCCAGCAAGCCACCCTCCTGCAGGTGAGCGGCTCTGTGTGCCTCCAGATCGTCGCGCAGGGCTTCTTTGTGGATTGGCAGCAGTCCACCCCTATGCAGCAGCCAATGGCCCCGCCGCAGGCCCCCGCCGTGCCCCTTCCTGCCTCTGCAGCAGCATCGCAGCCGCAGCCCGTGCGCTCGGTGCCCATGCCCATGCATGCGCCCAAGCCTGAGCCCGTCAAAACAACGTCCGAATGGGCGCAGGGCCTCGCCGCGCGCAATGCCCAGGTGCGATCTAGCTTGACCGAATGAGGTGCCTATGTGCGTTGACTACTCTCTGATTGCTCTAGAGCTTTTGCACACCGGGCTGATGGTGGCCTTCGGCTATGTGTTGCGCTGGCTCGCCAAGTAGCCCGCCCCTCTGTTTCTGAGAGACAAACCGGGGCCCCGAGAACGTAGCCCTTGTGGCGTAGTGGTGGGGTCGGGGTATGGGGTGATAAACCCCATGTGTGGCCGTAAATCAGGCAGTACCCTTTGATACATTCGCGCTATCAAAATCACAGCTGACTGATTACAGTTTTGACCATCTACGGCTACGCCCGCGTCTCCACCACTGAACAAAACACAGCGGCGCAGCTGGCCGCATTTCGTCGGGCGGGCATCGACAAGGTTGTGCAGGAAAAGCGCTCGGCGGTGAAGAACCGCCCAGAGTTGGACAAGCTGTTGACCGCCATGGTCAAGGGTGATGTTCTCGTCGTCTACAAGCTTGATCGGCTGGCCCGCTCCGTGTCCCATTTCGTGAAGGTGTTTGAACACCTGAAAGGGAAGGGCGTTGGCTTCCGGTCGTTGACCGAGTCAATCGAAACCGACACGCCCCAGGGGCGCATGTTCCTTCATCTGCTGTCAGCCTTCGCAGAGTTCGAGCGTGAATTGATCCGGGAAAGGTGCCTCGCTGGTCAGCGGGCAGCGCGTGCCGCTGGCAAAACGTGGGGCCGAAAGCGTGCCCTTTCTGAAGAAGATGCAGCCCAGGCGGCGGCGTGCTGGCGTTCTGGCTGGTATGACCAGCGGACCCTTGCGGATATGCTGGGCGTTTCCATCAGTAGCTTACGCGACCACATCCACCGCCATGAGGGGCGGGGACGCTGGGCGAAGACGCGATTACAAAAGTAAAATCATTCCATGCTCGATGACCGTGCCAAGTTGTTGCTCAAAGCCCTGGTCGAGCGCTACATCGCTGACGGGCAACCAGTGGGGTCTCGGACCCTGTCCAGGGCGTCCGGCCTGGATTTGTCACCTGCCACCATCCGCAATGTGATGGCGGACCTGGAGGAGTTGGGGCTGATCGCAAGTCCCCATACTTCTGCAGGGCGAATCCCCACGGCACGTGGCTACAGATTGTTTGTAGACACCATGCTGACGGTGCAACGGGACCCGCTGACGCCCCCCCAGCTTGCCCCAGAGCAGCCGCAGAAGGTGATTGCCAATGCGGCGCAGTTGTTGTCGAACCTGTCGCAGTTTGTCGGCGTCGTGATGGCTCCACGGCGCACTTCGGTGTTTCGCCACATCGAGTTCCTGAGACTCTCCGAACGGCGCTTTCTTGTCATCATTGTCTCGCCCGAGGGCGATGTGCAGAATCGGGTGATCTTCACAGAAGCCGACTATTCCCAGTCTCAGCTGATCGAAGCATCCAACTTCCTGAATGCGCACTATGCAGGACTTGCGATGGAGCAGGTGCGCGAGCGCCTGAAGTCCGAGGTAGATGTGCTGCGTGGCGAGATTGCATCACTCATGCAGGCCGCCGTGAATGTCGGATCCGAAGTGCTATCAGAGGCACAAGACGCAGTGGTCATTTCTGGTGAACGCAACCTGCTGGCGGTCAGTGACTTTTCCAGCGACATGGGCAATTTGAGGCGTGCCTTTGACCTCTTTGAGCAAAAGACCCAAATCCTGCGTCTGCTCGACATCTCCAGCCAGGCAGAAGGTGTGCGCATCTACATTGGCGGCGAGAGCCAAGTCGTTCCTTTTGAAGAGTTATCTATCGTCAGTGCGCCCTACGAAGTCGATGGTACGGTGGTGGGCACGCTGGGGGTGATCGGCCCCACACGCATGCCCTACGACAGGATGATCCAGATTGTGGACATCACCTCCAAGCTGGTTTCCAACGCGCTCAGCCACCGCAAGTAAGCCTCTACAATACGGCGCTTGCCCCGTTGTATAGCGCTGGAGCATGGCTTGGGGCGTTAGCTCAGTTGGTTAGAGCAGAGGACTCATAATCCTTTGGTCGTTGGTTCAAGTCCAACACGCCCTACCAGTGTTTATGCGCCCCAGAACCCGAAAGGGCTCTGGGGCGTTTCTACATTTCCGCCTGAATTTCTACAATTCCCGCCTGAATTGCATCCGAAATTTCTTGCTCAGGGTTTCAGCGCCTTGCGGAATTGGCTTTGGATTCCCTTGTGGAGTGCCTGGTACTCCGCCCCGCAGCGTTGTGAGCGTGCATCGGAGAGGGCTACGAATTGCGCCAGGCTTCTCCCTGCACCCGGGTTGTTTCCATAAACCCAGCACGCGAAATTCACAGCGCGCTGCCCCTGTAGCGAGTGCTCATCGGACAGCAGGTGCGCGAGGGTTTCGGGTGGGAGGTCTTTTAGGCGCTGCGAGGTTGCCAGTTCCTTGAAATACCAAACCCCTGGTACGAACGCTGGCAGTCCAAGATCGTTGACGTAGTTGAGGGATGCCCAAATGGCGAACTGATCCGCCACATCTTCCTCGCGGCCGGTTACCGCTACCTGGTTCAGATCGATGATGGCGTGGCCCAGTTCGTGGAGATAGACGATCCACAGAATGCTCAATAACCACTGTCCGGCGACTTCGGGCGGTTGCTGCGCGAAAAAGGCCCTGCGGTCTGCAATTAGATCTGCAACGTGTTTGACGAACTCGGTGCAAATGACAACTGCACGATTCGTCGGCTTGTAGAAGGCATTCGACATGCCGCAGTCTTGAAATCCGATGGCTAAATTGTGGCGAAGGCGCATCCGACCTTGGGTGAAAGATGCCATGCGTTCAGCCAGATTGGCACCTTGTACCAATGCCAAAATGCCTTTTGATTCTTCGCTAGAGGGCGTTCCATAGAACGGAATAGCCCTGCCTGACCACAGCAGATGCTCAAGCGGAAGAGGGGCGGGCTGACACCATGTGCTGCTCGCGCCCAGGGTCACCAACAGTGCAATGAGCCAGCGATGCATGACGTGTTCGTTGGTGGGATTGAAACATTATGTTAGCGCAGGGGGCGCACCCTCTCCCCAGTGCGAGCCTTCACATAGTGCTCCGTCATGCCGCGATTCTTGTGTGCGAGCAACCTTTGGGAGTGCGCCAGGTCCCCGGTATCTGTCGCTGCCTTCGCGCGTATATCCCGAAACTGAAAATCCACATTCGCCAGCATGCGCGCCTTGTCAAAGCGTGAGCGCAGCGCCCCCTGGCTGAGTGGCTGGCCGTTCTCGTCCTGAATCAGAAAGGCGCTGATGGCCTTCCTGGGCCGCTGGTTGATCCTGTCGATGACCGCCGCCAGCTCGCCCGTGATCTCAATGCCCAGGCGTGCCCCGGTCTTGTTCTGCACGATCCACAAGGCGCCATCCCGAATGTCGGTCCGCTTGATCTTGAGCACATCGGCGGGGCGCTGGCCGGTGAGCAGGGCAATGTCCATGGCGTCCACCACCGTGCAATGTGCGTTGGCCCGCACGCGGTCGAATTCCTCGTCGGTGACATAGCGCGAGCGCCCCGTTTCCTTGAAGCCCTTCACGCCCTGGCACGGGTTCTGCGCTGTGGTGAAGCCCCACTCCCTGGCCTTGTTGAAGATGTGCGAGAACAGGGCTTTCTCCCGGTTGGCGCGCACCTTTGCCACCTGGCCGCGCAGGTCCATGTACTGGCGGATGTGCATGGGGGCGATGGCCTCGATGGGCATGTGCCCGAACACGCGCAGCAGGTTGGCGAGTTCCTTGTCGTTGTCGCGCCGGGTCTGCACGCTCTTGGTGGGGAACACCTCGCGCACGTACCGCCTGGCCACCACTGAGAACAAACGGGTAGATTCGTCCTCGCGCACCCCTTCACGCTGTGCCCACAGACGCAGGGCTTCGGCGCGGTCGTTGGAGAGCTTGGACCAAACGCGGGGCAGGGTGCCACTCACGTGATACCAGACGTTGCCCTTGCGGTGAAAGCGCGGGGGATCGTCGAAATTGGACTGCCTACGCCGACCCATCACGCCCCCTGAAATGCACCGAAATTCGGCTGATAGGCATGGGCTTCGGGTACACCGCAACCCAGCATCTTTTCGGCGTATTTGCGCGCGACGATGGCCCGGCGATTGCCGTTAATTTCAAAGCGCCAGCCCTTTGTGCGCAGCCATTCCACCTGGCGGGCAGGCGTCTTGAAACCCGTAAGGGTTGCAAGCTCTTCGCCTGTGAGAAAAAGAGGGGGTTCCACCGTGGATGCCTCATCAGTGTGCAGCTGCGCGAAGGCGTGAAAGGGCCTGCATTGCCTGGGTGGCTCGGGGTGAAATGGATGCTGCGGGGCTGGCTTTTGACTGCGGCGGTGTGGTGTCATGCGTCGCGGGCGGAATGGATTCCGCGCTGAATGTCGGGGCGGGCGTAGCGCTGATGGTGGGCAGCTCTTCAAAGATCGGTTCATTGGCGGACCCGGCGTGTATGGCTCGGAGTCCGGCCACCATGTCTTTTGCCCTCTGATACTGGTCCTGCAGGATGCAGACGTGCTGGTACAGCAGGCGGATTTCGTTCACCTGTTCGGTGAAGATTTGGGAGCGACCCCACCTCGATTCCCAGAAGAGAGCCAGGACAGCGGCGCGAGGGACACGGCCAGTGGATAGCCAGTGCCAGACAGTGCGCTCTGAAACGTCCAGGTACTTGTGAACCTTCTTGGGGCCGCCAAGCTCATCAATGAACATGCGCAGCAGCTCAGGGCCGTAGATATCGCGGGGAGCGTGAAAGAACATGGGGAACCTCGATTCGTAGCCTCTGACGGCCTACATGCAGTAAGCTGTCAGGGCCGATCACTGAGTGGTTTTTTGTGGTTCGGTGGGCGCTCATGTGTTGCTGCACGTGAGCGCTTTTTTCATTCCGACTCGGGCAGCTTGAATGCCTGCTGGAACTTGGCCTTGGTGAGAACCACAGTTGCAGAGCCCTCCTTGCCTGGCTTGGTTCGGATGGTGATGTCGTAGATGGCAGGGGCACCGTAGTGCTTGATCTCGTTGAACACTTCATCGGTGATCGTCACCTTCATGGGCTTCTCTCCCACCGCGTTCGGGGTTTCGACCTGGGTGTCGCTGATGAATTCGACGTTCGCCCCCTTGATGATTTCGCCTGTCTTTTCGCTGGTGAATTCGTATCGGGAGGCACGGAGTACGAGAACGGTTTCGCTCATGGTCTTCTTTCGGTTTGGGCCTTACGCGGCCAGTTGGAGTAGTCCGCTTCGGTAGTCGAACGCGGGTCTTTCGCGCACCAGGCTGGTACAGCGCCTGGCATTTGCACGAACGGGGGAGAAGTCAGCGGGCAGCATTTGCCCCTGACGCTCAATGAGTTGCATGTCGGTGGCGAGCCAGGACACACCGGCATCGACAAGCTGTTTGCGGCGGCGGTAGAACGTGGCGCGGGTGCTGCGCTTCTTCATGTCGTCTTCGCCATGGGTGGACATTCCCAGCCAGAAGCCATGCAGCAGCCCTGCCAGCTCGGGCGAGAACCGGGCTTCCAGGCGATCACGTACAGCCAGGCTGGAGCGCACCACGTTCACACCCTCTTTGCCCTCACGTAACAGGCGAGCCATCTCCTTGTCGAAAACGGCCTGCAGGTATTCCGTGGTCACTTCGCGGACCTTGGGTTTGTGGCCGAAGTCGTAGTCCAGCTTTTCCGCGTGGACTTCCACCTCAGCGCGCAGACGGTTGTTTGCCAGTCGCTGGATGGCCGCCACCTTGCGGTAGGCCTGCCGTTGGGCCCAGTCGGGCGCGGCGTCACGTGGCCTGTTCTCGTGGAAGTAGTTGCGCAGCACCCAGGCCAGGCGCTTGCGGTCGTTCTTTTGGAACTCGGGACCCTTGTGGTAAATCTTGATCGTGGTGGTGGTGCCCGGCACGAAGATGGATTCGTTGCCGTACTTTTGCATCTTCCGGCGCGGGAAGGCCACGTGATAGATGCCCTCGAAGAACTCCTGCACGGCCTGATATGGGAGCTGGAAGGACTCGGCCCAGTCCACGCGCTGCACCGTCCAATTGGCTGTGTGGGGCATCTCAATGCCCATGAGCTGCTGCAGCAGCGTGCGCACGTTCTCGCAGGCCGTCTGCATGTCCTCGATCACCCCATAGACGTTCTGGCCGTTCATGGCCTTTGGGATCGAGCATTCCACGATCAGATAGGGCGGGCTGGGGTGCCATTCCGGCTTGCCGCTCTTGCCCTTCTGGCAGTCTTCGTACATGGGTTTGACCATGATCCGGGAGTCGTAGGAGCCCTTGAGGTTGGTGCGGGTGACCTCCCACAGCAGTTCCCCGGTTTCGTTGAGTACCTGGCAGTAGCTCTGCCCTTGGGCTTTGACTTTGTCCCCGGCGGCCACCCAAACTGCCCCACTTATGGCCACCCAAACTGCTCCACCTGGCCGGGGTGAGTTGACCCATTGATTTCGGTGAGTCAGGCGCCTCAGCTCTGACGTGCAGGACGTAACTTCCACCCCCTTGATCACAAGGGGGGATTCACGAGGTGAACGTCTTGAAGCCACATCTACAAACCACGATCTGGACGCTCCTGCGCGCGGGTAACACCCAGCGCGAGATTGAGCGCCGCACCGGCATCTCCCGCCACACCATCCGCGCCTGGGCTAAGCGCTTTGAGGCCCAGGGCGATCCGCCGCCCCCGTCGCCTGACGATTCAAACTGCCCCGGGGTGGCCACCGACCTGGTTGTGCCCCTGGCCAGCCAAACTGCTCCACCCCGGCCACCGGCTTTACTGCTGGCGCCTGCGCCGGCGGCCACCTCGCTGTGTGAGCCCCACCGCGCCTTCATCGAAGCTCAGTTGCGCTTGGGCCGCAATGCCACGGCCATCTACCAGGACCTGGTCGATGCCCACGGCTTTGCTGCACGCTACAACTCCGTCAAACGCTTCGTGGCGCGCATCCGGGTGCGTGAGCCTGAGCAGTTCGACCGCCTGAGCTTCCTGCCCGGCGAGGAGATGCAGGTGGACTTCGGCGAAGGCGCGCCCACCCGCGTGCCCGGCACCGACCGCTGGCGCAAGCCACGCCTGTTCGTGGCCACGCTTCGGTATTCGCGCCGCAGTTTCCGCCGCGTGGTCTGGAATTCTGGCCAACAGGTCTGGGCCGAACTGCACGAACAAGCCTGGCGCTACTTTGGCGGCTCGTGCCGATACGTGGTCCTGGACAACCTCAAGGAAGGCGTGCTCAAGCCCGACCTGTACGAGCCCGAGCTCAACCCCGTGTACGCCGCCACCCTGGCACACTACGAGGTCGTGGCCGACCCGGCGCGGGTACGTGACCCCAACCGCAAGGGCAGTGTCGAGAATGCCATTGGTCACACTCAGGCCACGGCACTCAAGGGCAAGCGCTTCGAGACCATTGAAGAACAGAACACCTACCTGGAGCACTGGGAGACCAAGTGGGCGGCCTCTCGCATCCACGGCTCAGAGCGCCGCCAGGTACAGGCCATGTTCGAAGAAGAGCGGCCCCACCTGCAGCCCTTGCCCACGCTGCCCATGGCGTACTTCCGTGACGAGCAGCGCACCGTGTGCGACGACGGCTGCGTGCGCGTGGCCCATTGCAGCTACGCCGCGCGGCCGGCGCACATTGGCACCAAGGTGCTGGTGCGCATCTTCGAGCGCCGCCTGGAGATTCGCGACCTACAGACCCAGGCCCTGCTGCGCACGCACACCTTGGCCGAGCGGCCAGGCACCGTGGTGCTGCCCATGGACGAGCGCGTCTTCAACCCCTCCCGCGAGACCCTCCACATCCTCAAGCAGGCCGATGCCATCGGCGTGGACGCCGCCCGGCTGTGCCAGATGCTGTTTGCCATCGAAGGCCGTGTGGGCCAGCGCAAGCTGTGGGGCATCGTGCACCTGGCCGACCGCTATCCACGCCAGATGGTCAACACCGCCTGTGCCCAGGCCATCGACGACGGTGTGCACAGCTACCGCCACGTCAAGGCCATCACCGAACGCCTGGTGGCGCAGGCTCTGGCCCAACTCGATGCCGCCCCGACAGCGACGCAGGCCGCACCCGCGAGCACCACGCAAACGCACGACCTCATCCGCAACCCACAGGAGTACGGCGAACTCTTCGCCATGGCCACAGCGGCCACGACACCCGCCATCACACCTCAAGGAGATTTCTTCGCATGACCGCCATGACCCCCCACGACATCGAGGCCACCCTGCGCAAGCTGCGCCTGTCAGGCATGGCTGAGACCCTGCAGACGCGCCTGATGCAGGCCCAGGCCGCTCAGGAGCCCTTTCTGGATACGCTCTCAGCCTTGCTGCAAGACGAACTCGACCGACGCCACAGCAGGCTGATGGCACGTCGCTTCAAGCTCTCCGGCCTGGATGAGAAGCCCTCCCTGGCCGACTTCGACTGGCGCTTCAACCCAAAGCTGCCGCGCGCAGCCTGCTTCGAGTTGCACACCTTGAAGTTCCTCAGCGAAGGCGCCAACGCCCTGATCGTAGGCAAGCCCGGCACCGGCAAGAGCCACATCGCCAAGGCCGTGGCCTACCAAGCCACCTTGCTCGGTCATGACGTGTCCTACATCGAAGCTGACAGCGAGTTCGCTCGCTATGCGCTGGCCGACGCCGACGAGCGCGCCAGTCTGCTCAAGGGCTGGGTGGCGGCCGACTTGCTGGTGCTCGATGACCTGTTCCTGGCAAGGCGCATCAGCGAGCATGCCGCCGAGTTGCTGCAGGCCCTGGTCCACCAGCGTTACAAGCTGCGCCGCTCCATCGTCATCACCTCCAACCGCGTCGTGCAGGACTGGGGTCGCTACCTGGGCGACGCGACCATGGCCACCACCATCCTCGATCGCCTCATGCACCGCTGCGCCATGCTGGAGTTCGAGGGCAAGAGCTACAGGCTCAAAGAGGCTGCTGCACGCCTGATCATCACCTCAGACCCCGCATAATCACCCCGTCCTGCCTGGAGCAGTTTGACTGGCCAACAGTGGAGCAGTTTGGGGTGGCCATCGGGGACTTTGTCCACGATGTTGCGGGCCATGTAAGGGCTTTTGATCCGTACCGTATCGAGTCCCATGAGCTGCTGCGCTTCGCTGGCTGTTGTCTCACTCATGAGACTCATACGGGGTGTTACTGCCCGTGAAAGGGAAAATTTGTGCCGTTGTGCGGGTGGCCTCCTGCGGTCGTTGAGGTGCGGCCTTTGCGCCAGAAAATGGACGGCGATGCAGGCCCATGGCGGGCTGTGTGGGAGCGCGATGCAATGCGCGGGTTGTGGGGGTGGTCCACCAGGCGAAGGCGGGCTGTGCGGGCTTCTGGCTCATACCTTCACCCAGGGCCACAGCAGCGCGAGCTGCACGGGCTTGAGGAACAGGAAGACGCCCTCGTGATCGATGGAGAACGAGAAAGGGCCGGTGTTGGCCGAGGGGTTGGAAAGCACGTACCAATCGAGCTTGGCAATGCCCAAATCGAGCTTGACCATGATTCAGAGCCTCTGTGTGTGGTGTTGATGGGGTGACCTGGGCCGGGTCTGCGGCAGGGCGCTGTGGCCCCGCGCCCAGCCCACCGCGCGTGATGAAAACCGTGCGGGGGTCCTGCCAGGTCAGGAGAAAACCGGCTGCGCGCCAAACGGCCACATAGCCGTCGAAGCACTGCAGCTGGCGGAAGCGCTTGCAAACGCCATTGGGAAGCGTGGCTCTGGCAATCCAGCCACCGCCGTCTGCCCGATCCGTCGCCCTGGTGGATGTGGTTCCCTCCCCCCCCGCATGCACTGGCGTGCAAGCGGGTGCCCCGGTCGGCGCCTTGTGGCGCCACATCTGGGGAGGGCAGAGAGGCACGCGGGCCCCCTGTTGATCAATGAGGTGGCGCATTGCCGCCGCGCCTCAACCGACCAACGCGTGCAGCACCTCCACCGGCTCAGCGCGGCCCTTGCGGCGCGCCTGAGCCTCTTTGTCGTCGTGCACCGTGGCTCGCTGCACATCGGCCATTGCGGCCTGCAGCAGCTCGCCGTGGGTTTTTGCGTCAGCGGCGAGTTTGATCGGATCGCCCTCAGGCACCGCCACCGGAGCGCGGCCCAGCAGCTTTGCGAACAGTAGGCCGTTTTCGGCGAGCAGTTTTTGAATGGCGATCTGTTGCGCTTGGGCGGTTGCGTCGATGGAGGTACTGAAAAGAACACCGCGCGAGAGCTTCCGTTCAAGTGCCGCTGTCAGGCTGGTCTCGTTGTCCTCGATGCACTCAAAGATGGCATCGATTTGCTTGTCGCTCAGGCTTGGATCAATGCGGATGTGATGCAGCTTGGACGCGATTGGGCGGGCTGGTTTTCTTTGGTTTTCCGAGGGGGAACCATCGGTTTCGCCCGTGGCGCTGGCCGTTTTACCAACCACGCCTGCGGGGAAAACATCTCCACGCAATTTGGCTTTGGCCCCGGGGGTGTCCTTGTCGTGGAAGTCGTAACCCTCACCCTCATAGAACTCGCGCAGGTCATCGAGGAACTGCGCGTCGGGCACATAGTTGCCCGTCTCGAAGCGCTTCAGCTTGTGCGCGGGGAGGTTGGATTTCTCGGCGGCCTGCGCTTGGCTGAGGCCGAGGAAGTTACGCGCGGCGCGAGATGCGTTGGGCGATAGCGCCAGTTCTGAAAAGTCGATCACTGTTGGCTCCTTGGTTGGTAAACATAACGAGCAAAAATCTCGTTATGAAAACTATATAGGAAACCAACGGCCAGTCAATACAAAATGAGAAAAAAGTATCCAAAACGATCAATTGGATGCTTTGACCCTTTCGAGCAGTGCTTTGTAAGTCTCGTCATCGGGGGCTTGCTCCGCTACTTCCTTGATCAAGCCTTGGGCGTCAACTTGGCCCATCACGATATCGGTAATCCGCATCTCCAGCTCCAGGCGATAGGAGCTCATTGGGTCGGTTCGTTCGCCATAGAACAGCAAGGCCAACGGTCTGCGAGTTGCAAAGCTGATGAGGCGCAGCTCGCGTAGGCCGGGCAATGAGGCTCCGTTCTCATACCTTGAAAGGGCAACTCGAGACACGCCGGTTCCAGCGGGATCAATCTCCTTGGTCAGGCGGCTGAGCTGCTCGAGAGTGAGGTCATGGTGAGCGCGAGCGTGCTTCAGGTAGGAGGCGACCTTCGTGTCGTCGAAGAGATGCGCGGAATCGATGGGCATGAGCGGGAGGTACTTCTACAAAGCGTCAAGCGCCACAGGATACACGGGCCTTTTCCGTCAGTGCAATTCGCTTGAGTTGTAGAAGGCGTAGCCCGCTAAAGGACTGTCAGCATTGAAGGCGGGGGCAGACTCATAATCCTTTGGTCGTTGGTTCAAGTCCAACACGCCCTACCACCCGTCACTCGCATGGGTGATCATCACGATCAAAGCCATTTTTCTTCAGCAATGTGCCCCGTTTCTCTTTGGGACGCTTTGGAGTGCATTACAATTGTGGCTTGCGCTGAGTTAGCTTTTGTTTGCAGCAAGTCTCTCAAGAGGATGCAAATAAAAAGCAAGATTTCAAGGGTCGCCAAGAAATCATGCTATAATTCAAAGCTTAGCGGCTGTAGCTCAGCTGGATAGAGTACTTGGCTACGAACCAAGGGGTCGTGGGTTCGATTCCTGCCAGCCGCACCAATGTTTAAAGCCTGCAATCGCAAGATTGCAGGCTTTTTCATTTGTCCGCGCGCTTGGCGTTGATCGGGGATATCTGGCGATGAGCAAGGCTTTTACCAAAGAAACCGATGGGGCTGACGACGATGAGTTGGCGTTGCCGCCACTGCCTGCTGGGGGCAGGAACTACATCACGCCTGGCGGGTATGCGCGTCTGCGGGATGAGTTGCTCGACTTGATCGACAACGAACGCCCCAAGATTGTGGATGTGGTGCATTGGGCTGCGAGCAACGGCGACCGCTCTGAGAACGGTGACTATCTGTACGGCAAGAAGCGTTTGCGTGAAATTGATCGGCGCATCCGCTTCCTGACCAAGCGATTGGAGATCGCCGAAGTGGTCGATCCCAGCCAGCATGCTGGAAGCGACCAAGTCTTTTTCGGAGCAACGGTGACCTATCTGGATGATGAGGGGGTTGAGCGCACCATCACCATCATGGGCATTGATGAAGCCGACACCCGCGAATCACAGGTCAGCTGGATTGCACCCGTGGCGCGTGCGCTGCTCAAAGCCCGGGTGGGAGACGAAGTCCAGCTGCCCACCCCAGGGGGCGTACGCCACCTGGAGGTGGTCGAGGTCCGTTATCCGCTGCCACATCTCACCTAGTGGTGCGCTGCGGCCACAGGTTCAGCGTTGGCCTCGCGGGATGTCCTGTTTGGGGCCTCGGGGCCGCTTTCAGGCCTGGGGTGTTATCCGGGCCGCGCGAAGGACGGCCTGGGTGCGGCGCAGGTTGCGCAGTGCCAGCTCCAGATGTGCCTGGTCACGCACGGCAACGATGAAGCGCAGGTCCGTAGTGTCCAGCGCTGCCTCGTCGTCCATATCGACATGGGTGATATCCGCCTCGGAGTTCGCCAATTCTGCAGCCACGCGTGCCAGTACGCCTTTGCCGTTGGTGACGGTGACCACCACACCGGTTTCAAACATGCGCGTAGGCTCGTCCGACCAGTCCACGGCGATAAAGCGCTCGCTGTCCTTGTGTTGCAGTCGCTTGGCGACACTGCAGTGCACGTTGTGGACAACTAGGCCCTCGCCACGGCCCAGATAGCCAACGATGCTGTCACCGGGCACGGGGCGGCAACAGGATGCGTACTGCACCGAGGCATTCTCGCTGCCGTCGAGCGTGACCGCGCCCTGCGACAGGGTCTCGTGTGACGTGTAACGCTCGCGGGTCATGAGCAGGGCGTCAGGGCGATGGCCGTGCTCCGACATCAGCACCATGAGTCGCTTGGCCACGATGCTGGCGATGCGTTTCCCCAGGCCGAGGTCGGTCATGAGTTCGCTGCGGCTGCGGTTGCCTGTGAAGCGCAGCAGCTTGTCCCACATCGGTTGGGTGTCTGTGTTGAGCGGGGGCAGCTGTTCCAGCCCCTCGGCACGGATCGCCTGGGTCAGGAGTTTTTCGCCCAGGCCTTCTGATTCTGTATGCGCCAGGGTCTTGAGGTAGTGGCGAATTTTCGATCGCGCGCGCCCGGTTCGCACAAACCCTAGCCATGCCGGGTTGGGGGTGGATACGGGGTCCGTGATGATCTCGACCACATCGCCGTTCTTGAGTTCGGTGCGCAGTGGCACCTGCTCGTTGTTGATCTTGGCTGCGGTGGTGCGGTCACCGACATTGCTGTGGATCGCGTAGGCGAAATCCACCACGGTGGCGCCGCGTGGCAGAGCCATAATCTGGCTCTTGGGTGTGAACACATAGACCGCGTCGGGGAACAGGTCCACCTTCACGTGGTCCCAGAATTCGGCGGCGTCGCGCGTTTCGTTCTGGATATCGAGCAAGGACTGCAACCACTTGGTGCCCAGGCGTTCGGCCGAGGTGCCATCGCCGTCTTGCGCCTTGTACAGCCAGTGCGCGGCCACGCCGGCCTCGGCAATGACGTGCATTTCGTCGGTGCGCATCTGGAACTCGATGTTCACACCTGACGGCCCCACGAGGGTGGTATGCAGCGACTGGTAACCGTTGAGCTTGGCAATGGCGATGTGGTCCTTGAACTTGCCGGGCACGGGCTTGTACATCTGGTGCAACACCCCGAGTGCCGTGTAGCAGTCTGTCACCGTGGGCACGATCACCCGGAAGCCGTAGATGTCCGTCACTTGCGCGAAGCTCAGGTGCTTGAGGTCCATCTTCTGATAGATGGCGTACAAGGTTTTTTCTCGGCCTGCCAGGCGCACCTTCATGCCGATCTTGGAGAAGGCGGTGTCCACCTCGGTCTGCACCTTCTGCACCAGATCGCGGCGGCGGTTGCGTGACTTGTTGACGGCCTTCGACAGCGTGGCATAGCGCCAGGGATGGAGATGCCGGAAAGCCAGGTCCTGCAGCTCGCGGTAGGTCTGGTTCAGGCCCAGGCGGTGAGCGATGGGCGCATAGATCTCCAGTGTTTCCGACGAGATGCGGCCCCACTTGCTGCGCGGCATGTCCGACAGCGTGCGCATGTTGTGCGTGCGGTCGGCCAGCTTGATGAGGATGACACGCACGTCGCGCGCCATGGCCAGCAGCATCTTGCGGAAGGACTCGGCCTGGTTCTCTTCGCGGGTGTTGAACTGCAGCTTGTCCAGCTTGGTGAGGCCATCCACCAGTTCGGCCACGGGGGCGCCAAAACGGTCGATCAGGTCGGCCTTGGTGACGCCACAGTCTTCCATGGCGTCATGCAGCAAGGCTGCCATCAGGGCCTGAGCGTCGAGCTTCCAGGTGGCGCATTGGGCCGCCACTGCTATCGGATGGGTGATGTAGGGCTCACCACTGTTGCGCAACTGGCCCAGGTGCGCCTCGTCGGCAAAGCGGTATGCCTGGCGCACCTGTTCGATGCTGGAGGCATCCAGGTAGTCGAGGCTGTCTGTCAGCGCGGCAAAGCTGGCCGCTGCAGCATTGGCCGCTGCTGCGGCTGCAGAAAGACCGCCTGCCGTGGGCGGATCGCCAGGCCGGGGCTGCGTTGCAGAAGGTGAGTTGAGCACCGCGTTCATGCCTTTAATGTAGCGCGGGAGCGCATCAGACGATTTGCGGGAAAAAAAAAGCACCGCTGTCGCGGTGCTCTTTCGGGGCTGCGCCCAGGAAATGGCTCAACCAGGAACCTTCTTGAGCATCTCCAGGCCGACCTTGCCTTCGGCGATTTCGCGCAGGGCAGTCACGGCGGGCTTGTTGCGGCTTTCGATGCGGGGCGCGTGGCCCTGGCTCAGCATGCGGGCACGGTACGTGGCGGCCAACACGAGCTGGAAGCGGTTGGGGATCTTTTCCAGACAGTCTTCTACAGTGATGCGTGCCATCGTTTTACTCCGGGATTCAGGTGATATTGAGCGACTGGAAGGTGTCAGCACGTGCGCGGCGCTGGGCGACGTACTTGAGTCGCTGGGCGTGAACGACGGCTTTCAGGTCGAAAAGCGCGCGCTCAAACAATTCGTTAATTATAACGAAGTCGAATTTGCTGACCTGGGCCATCTCTTCGGCCGCATTCTTGAGGCGGACTTCAATCACCTCTGCCGTGTCTTCCCCGCGCCGCTCCAGGCGGGAGCGCAACTCTTCCCAGCTGGGGGGCAGGATGAAGACCAGTACCGCGTTGGCAAAGGCCTCCTTGATTTGCAGAGCGCCCTGGAAGTCGATTTCCAGGATCACATCCGACCCCTGGGTAATGCGCTCCTCGATCGCCTTCTTGGAGGTGCCGTAGCGGTTGCCGTGCACATGTGCCCATTCCACAAAGGCATTGCTTTGCACCATGGCGTCGAACTCGGATTGCGACGCAAAGTAGTAGTCGCGGCCGTGCTTTTCCTGGCCGCGTGGGGCGCGGGTGGTGTGGGAGACCGAGAGGTGAACGTGCGAGTCCAGTTCCAGCAGCGCCTTGACAAGGCTGGATTTGCCTGCGCCGCTGGGCGCCGCTACTACGATGAGATTTCCGGGATAGTCCATAGTTGATGTGCGCTATGCGCTATCAAAAAATGAGTTTTATTCGATATTCTGCACTTGCTCGCGCATCTGCTCGATCAGCACCTTCATGTCCACGCTGATGCGTGTCAGGTCGAGTGCTGCCGATTTGGAGCCCAGCGTGTTGGCCTCGCGGTGCAGTTCCTGGATCAGGAAGTCCAGGCGTTTGCCTACTTCGCCCCCCTTTTTGAGCAGGCGCTCGATTTCGTCCAGGTGCGAATCCAGCCGGGTGATTTCCTCGGCCACATCGATGCGGATGGCGAAGGCTGTGGCCTCGGTCAGGGCGCGGTCACGGGCGGCCTCGGGCAGCGTGGCGCCATCGGTCAGGGCCATGGCCTCTTTCCAGCGTTCCATGAAGCGCAGCCTTTGCTGTTCGACCAGCAAGGGCACCATGGGCACGGCTTGCTGGGCCAGGGCGCGCAGTTGTTTGACGCGGTCCAGCAGCATGGTGGCCAGGCGCTTGCCTTCGCGCTCCCGGGCCGCCAACAAGGCGGTGAGCGCTTCTTCGGCCAACGCGGGGACGGCTTCGCTCCAGTCTTCCGTGCCGGAATGGGGGTTGGCGCACAGGCGCAGGGCGTCGGCCACCGTGAGTGGGGCAGCTGCGGGCAGCCAGGCCCGCACGGAGTCCTGCAGGGAGTTGAGCCGCTGCAGCAAGCGGGCGGGCGGGTCTTGCAGGGTGTTGCTGTCGTCGGTGTCCAGGGCGGCACGCACCTCGACCTTGCCGCGTTTGAGGTGGGCCGTCAGCAGGCTGCGCAGCGTGGGCTCCAGGGCGCGCAGTTCGTCGGGCAAGCGGAACGAGAGGTCCAGAAAGCGGCTGTTGACCGAGCGGATTTCCAGCCCCAGCCGGCGCGATTGGGGTGCGCGGGCGTCGGTTTCAGCGCCGGCGGCAGATGCGCCATGCTGTGCGCTGGCGTATCCGGTCATGCTGTAAACTGGCATTGGACTTTTTGATGGTTGCTTGCGATCCGGCGATTATCCGGGTTCCGCTCTACCCCCGAGTCATCTTCGCAAAATATGTCAAAAATCAAGCCGGCACCCTTGCCGCCCGATACCGCAATTGGCGGCTACCGCGTGGTGCGCCGGTTGTCTTCCGGTGGTTTTGGGGTGGTCTATCTGGCCCTGGATGCCGAAGGCCAGCAAGTGGCCATCAAGGAATACCTGCCCTCGTCCCTGGCCACGCGTGCGCCCGGAGAGCTGCCGCCCAAGGTTCCTTCCGAAAAGCTCTCTCTCTACCGCCTCGGCCTCAAAAGCTTCTTTGAAGAAGGCCGCGCGCTCGCGCAGATCTCGCACGCCTCGGTGGTGAGCGTGCTCAACTTCTTCCGCGAGAACGAAACCGTCTATATGGTGATGAACTATCTGGAGGGCGCGACCCTGCAGGATTTCATCATCACCGCGCGCGACTTGAAGACCCAGAAGGTCTTCCGCGAATCCACCATCCGCTCGCTGTTCGACGAGGTGCTGCGCGGCCTGCGCATCGTGCACCAGCACAAGATGCTGCACCTGGACATCAAGCCGGCCAACATCTTCATCACCGACGACAACAAGGCCGTGATGATCGACTTTGGCGCCGCGCGCGAGGTGCTGAGCAAAGAAGGCAACTTCATCCGCCCCATGTACACCCCTGGCTTTGCTGCGCCCGAGATGTACCGGCGCGACTCGTCCATGGGGCCGTGGACCGATATCTATGCCATCGGTGCCTGCATCTACGCCTGCATGCAGGGTTTTCCGCCCAACGAGGCCCCGCAGCGCATCGACAAGGACCGCCTCTCGCTCGCGCTGACCAAGCTGCGTGGTGTGTATTCCGACAACCTCATCGAGGTGGTGGAGTGGTGCATGGCGCTCGACCCGCTCTCGCGCCCGCAGTCGGTGTTTGCGCTGCAAAAGGAACTGAGCCGCGAAGGCGAGCGCCGCTACACCAAGCTCTCGGTGGCGGAAAAAATGCGCTTGCAGCTTGACACCCTGGTGTCCGACACCAAGAAAAATGTGCAGAAGGTGGGTGAAGCCACCGGCATCGGAGCCAAACCCAAATGAAGCACACCCCCCTGAGCCGCTGCGCGGCTTCCCCCCCGCTCTCGCCTTGCTTCGCAATGCGGGCAGGGGGACGCAGCCAGCGCGGCGGGGCGGCCCTTGCGCGGCTGCCCGCGCTTGGGGCGCGCCGGTTTTGTGCGCTGCGGGTGGCAAATGGCGTGGTGGAGCAACTGAAATGAAATTCTCCGTATTCCAGATCAGCCGCCGCGGTGGCCGCGAGAAGAACGAAGACCGCATGGGCTATTGCTACACGCGCGAATCGGGCCTGTTTGTTCTGGCCGACGGCATGGGGGGCCACCCCGAGGGCGAAGTGGCGGCGCAGATTGCGCTGCAGACCATCTCGGCACTGTTCCAGCGCGAGGCCAAGCCCCAGCTCAAGGATGTGCAGGAGTTCCTGTCTGGTGCCTTGCTGGCCGCGCACCACCAGATCCTGCGCTACGCCACCGACAAGGGCATGCTCGACACGCCCCGCACCACGCTGGTGGCGGCCGTGCTGCAGGCGGGCACCGCCACCTGGATCCACTGCGGCGATTCGCGCCTGTACATGGTGCGTGATGGCGACCTGCTGACCCGCACGCGCGACCACTCGTACATGGAGCTGCGCAACAACCCGCCTCCAGGGCTGGAGCGCATCAACCGCAACGTGCTGTTCACCTGCCTGGGCTCGCCCACCAAGCCCATCTACGACATCACCGGGCCCGTGTACCTGGAGCAGGGCGACCGCATCCTGCTGTGCTCCGACGGCCTGTGGGGCACGCTCAGCGATGACGAGATCGCCAAGCAGCTCTCGCGCAACGCGGTGTCGCATGCCGTGCCCGACCTGGTCGAAGACGCCCTGCGCAAGGCGGGTGACAGCAGCGACAACGTGACCGTGGTGGCGCTGGAATGGGAGACGCCTGATGCGTTCGAGTCCACCCAGGGCGTGTCCACCGACAGCATCAGCGAAGACGTGTTTGCATCCACCATCCAGGCGGGCCCGCTCGACGGGCTGGTGGACGACCTGGACGACGCGGCCATTGAGCGCTCGATCGCCGAAATCAACGAGGCGATCCGCCGCTCCGCTGCTCGAAAAGCCTGACAGACTGATTTGCCCGGGCTGCACAGCCTCGTGCGGTGGTCTGAGGCCTGCTGCCTGACCTGTTTCGTTTTCTGGCGCGCGCCTTGGGCGGCGCATGGAAGGCATTTTCTGGACACCCAACGACCATGACCACATTCATCCGCACCAGCGGCCGCGCCGCCGACCAGCTGCGCCCCGTGCGCATCACCCGCCACTACACCATGCACGCCGAAGGCGCGGTACTCATCGAGTTTGGCAACACCAAGGTGCTGTGCACCGCCTCGGTCGAAGAACGCGTGCCGCCGCACAAGCGCGGCAGTGGCGAAGGCTGGGTCACGGCCGAATACGGCATGCTGCCGCGTGCCACCCACACGCGCAGCGACCGCGAGGCCGCGCGTGGCAAGCAGACCGGCCGCACACAAGAGATCCAGCGCCTCATCGGCCGCAGCCTGCGCGCGGTGTTTGACCTCAAGCTGCTGGGCGAGCGCACCATCCAGCTCGACTGCGACGTGATCCAGGCCGACGGCGGCACGCGCACCGCCGCCATCACGGGGGCCTGGGTGGCCGCGCAGGATGCGGTCAACCAGTTGCTGGCCAGCGGCAAGATCACGCAGTCGCCGCTGCTGCAGCCCGTGGCGGCGATCTCGGTGGGCATCGTGCAGGGCACGCCGCTGCTCGACCTGGAGTATGTGGAAGACGTGGATTGCGACACCGACATGAACGTGGTGATGACCGGCGCGGGCCACTATGTGGAGGTGCAGGGCACGGCAGAGGGCGTGGCCTTTAGCCGCGCCGAGATGGACCAGCTGCTGGGCCTGGCTGAAAAAGGCATCGCCGAGCTGGTGCATCTGCAGCAGCAAGCCCTTCAAGATACTCACTAATTAATAGCTACTCAGGCATGCTGGTCGAGCGGTAGGGGCCATTTTGACTATGAAAATTGTTCTTGCATCCAACAACCGAGGCAAGCTGGCCGAGCTGCAGGCCATGTTCGCCCCGCTGGGCGTGGAGCTGGTGCGCCAGGCCGACCTGGGCGTGGGCGAGGCCGAGGAGCCCTTTCGCACCTTTGTCGAAAACGCCCTGGCCAAGGCGCGGTTTGCGTCTGAACACACCGGCCTGCCCGCGCTGGCCGACGACGCTGGCATGTGCGTGGATGCCTTTGGCGGTCTGCCAGGGGTAGACACCGCGTACTACTGCACCCAGTTCGGCTATGAAAAAAGCGACGACAACAATGTGCGCGCCCTGCTGGAGCAACTGCAGGGCGTGGCCAACCGCCGCGCCGCCATGGTCAGCACCCTGGTGGCCGTGCGCAGCCCGCAAGACCCCGAGCCGCTGATCGCCGTGGGCCGCGTGGTGGGCGAGATCACCACCGAACCCCGGGGCAGCAACGGCTTTGGTTTTGACCCCGTGATGTTCATCCCCGAGTTCGGCAAAACCTTTGCCGAGCTGCCCGTGGAGGTGAAAAACGCCCACAGCCACCGGGGCCGCTCGGCCGCGCAGATGCTGGCACTGATGCGCGAACGCTGGTTGGCATGAAATCCCCCCTGAGTCGCTTCGCGCCTTCCCCCCAAGGGGGACACCGCCAGCGCACGCAAGTGAAACGCTGCTGTGCCGCTCGGGCGGCCCTTGCGCGGCGGTCGTGCGCGCGACAGCTCACGCTGCAAGCGGCTACTGCGGCGCGAGCGCTATGAACCTTTGATGCTTGCAATGGCTATTCCTATCATCCCTGCTGCTGACGATGCGCCCGCCGTGGTGCGCGACATCCAGCACTACATGCGCCCCGGCCTGCTGCAATTGCCCAGCCTGCCTCCGTTGTCGCTGTATGTGCACCTGCCCTGGTGCCTCAAGAAATGCCCGTACTGCGACTTCAACTCGCACGAGGCCCGCAGTGACGGGGCGGGGGACAACGGGGTGCCCGAGCAGCGCTACATCGACGCGCTGATGGCCGACCTGGAGGCCGCGCTGCCCCTGGTCTGGGGCCGCACGGTGCACAGCATCTTCATTGGCGGCGGCACGCCCAGCCTGTTTTCGCCTGCAGCCATCGACCGGCTGATTGGCGACATCCGCGCCCGCCTGCGTCTGGAGTCCGACTGCGAGATCACGCTGGAGGCCAACCCCGGCACCTTCGAGAAAGACCGCTTCCGCGCTTTCCGTGCAGCGGGCGTCACCCGCCTGTCGGTGGGGGTGCAGAGCTTCAACGACCAGCACCTGAAGGCGTTGGGCCGCGTGCACGACCGTGCCCAGGCGATGGCAGCGGTGGAGGAGGCCGCTGCGTCCTTCGACACCTTCAACCTCGACATCATGTATGCGCTGCCGGGCCAGACGCAGCAAGAGCTGGAGCAGGATCTGCGCACGGCGCTGGCCTTCAAGCCGCCGCACATCTCCATCTACCACCTCACCATCGAGCCCAACACCTACTTCGCCAAGTTCCCCCCGGCCATCCCCGAGGACGACCAGGCCTACGCCATGCTCGACCGCATCACCGAACTGACGGGCCAGGCGGGCATGGCGCGCTACGAAATCTCGGCCTACGCGCAACCGGGCCACCAGTGTTTCCACAACACCAACTACTGGCAGTTTGGCGACTACCTGGGCATCGGCGCGGGTGCGCACAGCAAGCTCAGCTTTGCGCACCGCGTGGTGCGGCAGGTGCGCTTTCGGGACCCGGCCCGCTACATGGACAACGCCCTGGCCGGCCGCGCCGTGGCGCAGGACGATGAGGTGCGCCGCTCCGATCTGCCGTTTGAATACATGCTCAACGCCCTGCGCCTGCGCGACGGTTTTGCGCTGCAGGACTTCATGGCCCGCACGGGCCTGCCCCTCACCGCGATTGCCAAGGGGCTGAAGGAGGCCGAGAGCAAGGGCCTGATCGAGCGTGACCTGGCCCATGTGCGCCCCACCGAGCGGGGCTTTGACTTCCTGAGCGACCTGCAGGAGCTGTTCCTGGCCGACTGAGCCGGGTGAAGCGCCTGAATTTCAAGGAAAAGAGGCCGTCTGCGCGCGATGGGTAAGCGCTAATAGCTATCAAAATAATAGCTATTGATTGCTGCTGCATCGGGCGCGGGGTTCAGGCACCCGGCCTGGGGCCCCAATCAGCCGCAGCGCACCGCCAGGATGCGCCCGTTGGCATCCACCTCCAGGTTCAGCCGCTGGGTGTCGAACTCCTTGGTGACCATCTGGCCCGGCCGCAGGATGCGCACCATCCGCGCGCCCGACCGGGCCCGTGCCGATTCGACCACCGACGCCGTGCTGCTCTGCCCCACCGCCGCCTGGGCTGGTTGCGCATTGCACAGCGTGTCTGGTGCGGGCGCCTGCGCCTGTGACTGGGTGGGCGAGGGGGCCGCTGCCGGGGCGGGCCCGTGGCTGGCACAACCCGCCATCAGGGCGGCCATACCCAGGCTGGCCACGGCGGCCAAAGCGGTGTTTGTCATGAAATCATCTCCATCAAAAACAGGGCCTGACCATACCGGAAGGCGCGCGCCAAAGGGGTGTCGCTGCGTAACCGCCCATGCCTTGCGCAGCCCCCGGGCGTGGCTGGAGCTTGACGCTGGTCAAGACAGTGTGGGCTGACCGCAACGCAAGCGCGTGGCCTGGAGTCTGCGCTGGTGGGGTGACGGGTTGGCGTAAGGCGCACCCGGCAGAATCGGCAGTGCCCGAATCTGCGCGCCGCGCGGGCCTCTGGTTTCCGTGTTCTTGCCGCAGCCCTGCCCGCCATGTCCGACGACCCGACTCTCCGCCTCATCCACGCCCTGGGCGACACCCTGGATGGACTGGATGTGGCCCTGTGTGCCTTTGACGAAGGCGACTGCACCATCGCCTGGAACCGGACCTTCTTCAAGTTCTTCCCCGAACACGAGGGCCATGTGTACGCGGGCGAGCCCTACCACGCCAACCTGCGCCGGTTCTACACCGAGCGGCTCGATGCGCAGGAGCTGCCCAACATCGAGCGCTACATCGCCGCCGGTGTGGACCGCCACCGGGCCCAGACGCGCCCCTACAGCTTTGAGCACCGGGGCCTGCGGGTGCAGGTGGCGTCCCTGCCCATCGCCGGGTTGGGCCGGGTGCGCGTGTGGCGTGCCCAGGCCCTGCACACGCCTGGTGCGGCAGATGCCCCCAACATCCACGAGCCCGGTTACCTGCGCAGCCCCCTGATCGAAAGCACCGAGCTGTTCGACCGCATCCCCGACGGGCTGATGATTTGCGGCGAAGACCAGCGCATCCAGTGGGTCAACGAGCCCTTCATGCAGATGTACAGCCTCACCGACCGGGTGGCGGCCACCGGCCTCACGTTTGCTGAAGCCTACCGCCACGCCTGGGCCGCCGACGGGCCGGGCGATATGGCGCCGTTTTATGACGGCCTCTCGATCCTGCAGGAGAACATGCGTTTTGCAGGCGCGCCCTTCGAAGTGCCCCTGCCGCGCAACCGCTGGAGCCGCGTGATCGCCAAGCAGGGGGCGGACGGCACCGTGTTTCACGCGCATGTGGACATCACCGAGTTCAAGCGCCAGCAGCACCTGCTGGCACAGGCCGAACGCAGCGCACGGGACAGCGAAGCCCAGCTGCGCGAGAAATCCATCCTGCTGGAGGCCACGCTGGAGCACATGGACCAGGGCGTGGCCAAGATCAGCGCCACCGGCATCGTGGAGCTGTGCAATCGCCGCGCGCTGGAGCTGCTGGACCTGCCCGCAGAGCTGATGGCCGCCAAACCGTCCCTTGTGAATGTGCTGGCCTACCTGCGTGCACGCGGCGAATTTGACGGTGCCTCGCAGGAGATCCAGGACCTGCTGCTGCACAGCAACGGCGGTGTGGACCAGCAGCAGGTGTACGACCGCCCCCGGCCCGACGGGCGCGTCCTGGAGGTCCAGACCGTGCCCATCAAAGGTGGCGGTGCGCTGCGCACCTTCACCGACGTTACCCAGCGCAAGGAGGCCGAGTTGCGCATCCGCCATGTGGCCGAGCACGACGGGCTCACCACGCTGCTCAACCGCACGGCCTTCCTGCTCACCCTGCAGGCCGCCGTGGCCGATGCGCGGCGCCCGGCACGGGGTTTTGCCGTGCTGTATGTGGACCTCGACGGCTTCAAGCCCATCAATGACCGGTTTGGCCATGCGGTGGGCGACCAGCTGCTCATCTGGGTGGCCCAGCAACTGACACAGGTGGCACGCGGCGACGACGTGGTGGCCCGCCTGGGTGGCGATGAATTTGCACTGCTGCAGCGCGGCGTCTCTGACCCCGATAGCGCCTACCGCCTGGCCGAGCGGCTGGTGCAGGCCCTCGGCCAGCCCACCGAAATCGAATCCCACTTTATCCAGATCGGCGCCTCGGTGGGCATCGTCATGGCCCCCGCCGACGCGGCCGATGCCGAAGAACTCCTGCGCAAGGCCGACTCCGCCATGTACCTGGCCAAGGCCTCCGGCCGTGGCTGCGCGCGCATCTACGGCATGTGATGGTGGGGCGCTGCGGAGAGTGTGTGGCCGCACGGGCGCACCACAATCGGCGCTGTCCTACACCCATGGGTTCTGGTGCGTTTTACGATCCATCCGTCGATACCCCTTCGACATCCCTCCCGCTTGCTCCAAGCAAGTGTTCAGCCCGCACCCTGCGGGCTTTTTTTTGCCTCGCACATCGCGGGCTTGCCTGCAAAAAAAGTCGGCCTATCCCTGGGTCTTTTGACCCTGCTCCATGCAAGCCGCATGAAGTGGCGGCACCATCGGCTCATCATCGGTTGCCAGCCTGGGTGTCACGGCGAGGCAACGGCCGCTCGCTACAAAACAAGAATGATCCTGTACAAACCCGGCACCCCATTCATCTACAAAGGCCGACGGGTCACCGTGGACTACATCATCATCCGCCGCACCGGCCTGTGGATCCGCCTGGCCCACAGCGAAGACGTGTGCCGGCCCGAAGACCTGACGCCAATTGCACCGCAGGGATCGAACCTGGCGGAAAGCGCAGGCCGCACTTGATGTGAACGGCTGATTCCCCCGCATTGCCCGGTGCCGTGTATGCGGCGCCTCAATCAGGAGGCGAGGGTGGGAGGAAAACAAAACGGGCCGCATGGGCCCGTTTTGTTTTGTGTTCTGGCGGAGACTGTGAGATTCGAACTCACGGACGGTTGCCCGTCGGCAGTTTTCAAGACTGCTGGTTTAAACCACTCACCCAAGTCTCCGGGATGGAAGGCGCGAATTCTAGCCGACTGCAGGCGCTGATTTTTTCAGCATGCCCCGCGTCTCGATGAAGCCGATCACCTCGGCAAGCCCGCTCAGGTTCTTCAGATTGGTCATCACAAACGGCTTGAGGCCCTGTGCGTTGGTGCGCATGCGGGTGGTGTCGGCGTGCATCACGTCGAGGTTGGCGCCCACGTGGGGGGCCAGGTCGGTCTTGTTGATGACGAAGAGATCGCTCTTGGTGATGCCGGGGCCGCCCTTGCGGGGGATTTTTTCGCCTGCGGCCACGTCGATGACGTAGATGGTGAGGTCGCTCAGCTCGGGGCTGAAGGTGGCGGCCAGGTTGTCGCCGCCGCTTTCTACAAACACGATGTCGGCGTTGGGGAACTCGCCCAGCATGCGGTCGATGGCTTCCAAGTTAATAGAGCAGTCTTCGCGGATGGCGGTGTGGGGGCAGCCGCCGGTTTCCACGCCCAGGATGCGTTCGGCGGGCAGCGCGCCGCTCACGGTGAGCAGGCGCTGGTCTTCCTTGGTGTAGATGTCGTTGGTGATGGCGATGAGGTCGTAGTCTTCGCGCATGGCCTTGCACAGCATCTCCAGCAAGGTGGTCTTGCCGGAACCGACGGGGCCGCCGATGCCGACGCGCAGGGGGGGCAGTGGCTTGGTGCGGTTCGGGATGTGGTGCAGGTTGCTGGTGGTCATGATCGGAAGAGGCGGGAGTATTGGGTTTCATGCTGCGCCGACAGGATGGCGAGCATGGGTGAGAAGGCCTGGCGTTCGCTGTCCATGAGGCTGGCGGCGTGGTCAGCGGCTGCAGGGATGGCGTCGGCCAGGCGCGCCAGGATGCGCTGGCCTGCGCTCTGGCCCAGTTGCATGGACTTGAGCGCGGCCTGCACCATGTTCTCGGCCCAGCCAAAGGCGTAGGCCAGCAGCACATCGCGAACAGGCGCCTGGGTGATGGAGGCAGCCAGCGCAAAGGCCACGGGGTAGGTGGGGGGCAGGGTGGCCAGGTGGCGCACGGCGGGCATCAGGGCCTCATTGCCCTGGTGCTGGTTGCGCAGCCACTCGGCCATCGAGCGGCCCATCTGCTCGGTCTGCAGGCGCAGCTCGCTGGTCTCGCGGGTGTGTAGCACCCAGTCGTTGAGTTCGCGCACATGCGCCCAGTCGGCACGGCGCCAGGCTCCCAGGGCCTTGGCGATGAGGGCCATGTCGCCGCGTGCCTGGGTGATGTGGAGCTGGTCCAGCAGCCAGTCGCCCACGGTGGCTTCGCTGGCGAGGCCTGCGTTTTCGATGGCGCTTTCCAGCCCTTCGGAATACGAAAACCCCCCCACGGGCAGCGCGGGGGAGGCCAGCCACATCAGCTGCAAGAAGCTGGCGGCGGGCAGGGGCGTGGGGCGGTCCAGGCGCATGCAGTGAGGGTCAGTGGTCGTGGTTGCAGCCGGGGCCGTGCACATGCCCCTGGGCGACCACGGGGATGGACACGGTGCGCCCACGGGCCGGGGCTGCGGTGGTGGCTGCATGGCTGTGATCGTGGCCATGCCCATGGTCGTGGGCGTGGTCATGACCGTGGTGATGGTCGTCCCCATGTCCATGCCCCCCGTGGTGGTGCCCGCCGCCATGCCCTGCGGCATAGGCGCCCCCTTCGGGCTCAAACGCCAGGTTCTGCTCGGTCACGATGAGGTGCATGGCGCGCAGCATGTCGGCCAGCACATGGTCGGGTTCGATCTTGAGGTGGTCGGGTTGCAGCTCGATGGGCACATGGCGGTTGCCCAGGTGGTAGGCAGCGCGGGTCAGGTCAAACGGTGTGCCATGGCTGTTGCAGTGGGTGATCACCAGCACGGGCTGGGGCGCGGCGATCACGCGGACCATGGAGCCGTCTTCGGCCACCAGCACGTCGCCGCCGCGCACCAGCGTGCCGCGCGGCAGGAAGATGCCCAGCTCGCGCCCGGCAGAGTCGGTGGCGGCAAAGCGGCTTTTCTGGCGCACGTCCCAGTCCAGTTCAACGGTGGTGGCGCGCTTGAGCAGCACGGGGGCCAGGCCTTGGCCCTGGGGGAGGAGTTTGGAGGCTTGGAGCATGGGGTTTCGGTCCAACAGGCAATCAACAAAACGCGCATTGTGGGCCCGGCGCGCGCGGTGCGCGGGCGCCGGTCACACGGGGCGGGTCATGAAGAAGCTGTAGGGGTCCGGGCCGTAGTCGGCAAAGGGCCCGCATTCAACAAAGTCGTGCTGAAAGTACAGCTGGCGCGCGGGTTCAAAAAAGGGCTGGGGGCCCGTCTCCAGGCTCACGCGGGAGAAACCGCGTGCGCGGGCCTCTTGCAGCAGATGGGCCAGCACCTGGCGCGCGATGCCTTGCCCCCGGTGGCGGGCGCTGGTGCGCATGGACTTGAGTTCGGCATGGTCGGCATCCAGCCGCTTGAGTGCGCCCGTGCCCACCAGCAGGTCGCCATCGTCCCCGGGCAGCCACGCCGACCAGAACGCGATATCGGGCTGGCGCAGCTGGTCCATGTCCAGCGCGTGCACGCTTTCGGGCGGCGACACCGCATACATGTCCTGCAGGTGCTCCTGCATGAAGGCTTCGATGCGCGGGTCGCTCAGGTCGTCCAGGCGGATTTGCAGCGGGGTCGGGAGTGCGGTCATGTATTGCTCAGAAAAGGAAGTAGCGCTGCGCCATCGGCAGCACGGTGGCGGGTTCGCAGGTGAGCAGCTGGCCGTCGGCGCGCACGGTATAGGTCTGCGCGTCCACCTCCATCTTGGGCGTGTAGCTGTTGTGCACCATGTGCTGCTTGCGCACACCACGGATGTTGCGCACGGCGCTGAGCTGCTTGCGCAGGCCGAAGCGCTCGCCGACTCCCGCATTCAGGCCCGCCTGCGACACGAAGGTGAGCGAGGTCCTGGCGATGGCCCCGCCGAACGCCCCGAACATGGGCCGGTAGTGCACGGGCTGGGGTGTGGGGATGGAGGCATTCGGGTCGCCCATCGCGGCCATGGCGATCAGGCCGCCCTTCAAGATGAGCGCGGGTTTCACACCGAAGAAGGCGGGCTTCCAGATCACGATGTCGGCCCATTTGCCGACTTCGAGCGAGCCCACCTCGTGGCCGATACCGTGGGCAATGGCGGGGTTGATGGTGTACTTGGCCACGTAGCGCTTGATGCGCGTGTTGTCATTGCGGGCGGTGTCGCCAGCCAGGCTGCCGCGCTGCACCTTCATCTTGTGCGCGGTCTGCCAGGTGCGCAGGATGACTTCGCCCACGCGGCCCATGGCCTGGCTGTCGCTCGACATCATGCTGATGGCGCCCAGGTCGTGCAGGATGTCTTCGGCAGCGATGGTCTCCTTGCGGATGCGGCTTTCGGCAAAGGCCAGGTCCTCGGCGATGCTGGCATCCAGGTGGTGGCACACCATGAGCATGTCCACATGCTCGTCCAGCGTGTTGTGCGTGTAGGGCATGGTGGGGTTGGTGGACGATGGCAGGAAGTTGTCCTCACCCACCACGCGCAGGATGTCGGGCGCATGCCCGCCGCCCGCGCCTTCGGTGTGGAAGGCGCAGATGCCGCGCCCGCCCACGGCGGCGATGGTGTTCTCGACAAAGCCCGATTCATTGAGCGTGTCGCTGTGGATGGCCACCTGCGTGTCGGTGGCTTCGGCCACATCGAGGCAGTTGCTGATGGCCGCCGGCGTCGTGCCCCAGTCTTCGTGCAGCTTGAGGCCGATGGCGCCCGCGCTGATCTGCTCGTGCAGCGCATCGGGCAGGCTGGCGTTGCCCTTGCCGAGAAAGCCCAGGTTCATCGGGAACGCATCGGCCGCCTGCAGCATGCGTTCCATGTTGAAGGGGCCGGAGGTGCAGGTGGTGGCCAGAGTGCCCGTGGCGGGGCCGGTGCCGCCGCCCAGCATGGTGGTCACGCCGCTGGCCAGGGCTTCTTCGATCTGCTGTGGGCAGATGAAGTGGATGTGGCTGTCGATTCCGCCCGCAGTGACGATGTTGCCCTCGCAGCTGATGACCTCGGTGCCCGGGCCGATGATGATGTCCACGCCCGGCTGCGTGTCGGGGTTGCCCGCCTTGCCGATGGCGGCGATGCGGCCCGCGCGCAGGCCGATATCGGCCTTGAAAATGCCGGTGTGATCGACGACGAGCGCATTGGTCAGCACGGTATCCACGGCGCCGTGGGCATTGCTGCGCTGCGATTGCGCCATGCCATCGCGGATGGTTTTGCCGCCGCCAAACTTCACCTCTTCGCCGTAGCTGCCCGCGCGCAGGGTGTAGTCGGCTTCGACTTCGAGGAGGAGTTCGGTGTCGGCCAGGCGCAGGCGGTCGCCCACCGTGGGGCCGAACATTTCGGCGTAGGCGCGTCGTCCAATGGTTGCCATGGTGTGGGTGCTCCGCGATAACGGGTGATTACTATATTTTTGATAGCTACTTGCGCTTACGGGGTGCGCGCAGAGGGCTATTTTTGCTTGTATTTTCTAGAGCGCGCCCTGGGTCAGGCCCTGAAAGCCGAACACCTGGCGCTCGCCCGCGTAGTCCACCAGCTCCACGGTGCGCTCCTGGCCGGGCTCGAAGCGCACGGCCGTGCCCGATGCAATGTTGAGCCGCATGCCGCGTGCGGCGGTGCGGTCAAAGCCCAGGGCGTTGTTGGTCTCGGCAAAGTGATAGTGCGAGCCCACCTGGATGGGCCGGTCGCCGGTGTTGCGCACCACCAGCGTGAGGGTGCGGCGGCCGGTGTTGAGTGGGTGCTCGCCGGGTTCGGTGAAGAGTTCGCCGGGGATCATGGGATGCTCCTGTGGGGCGGGTTGGCTTAGGCCATCTGCGCCAGCAGCGCGCCGCCGAACGCAGCCACGCCAGCACCTGCAGCGCGGGCCAGCCACACATGGCGGTGGCGCAGGGCCCAGCCCGCCGCCATACCTGCGCTGTGCAGCAGCGCGGTGGCCGTCAGCATGCCTGCCAGGGTCAACCAGGCGCTGTCGCTGCCTGCCAGCTCGTAGCCATGGGCCACGCCGTGGAAGACGGCAAACACGCCCACCCCCAGCGCCGCCACCAGTCCGGGCACACGCAGGCGCGACACGACGAGCAGGCCCGTGACTAGCAGCGACGCGGCGATCATCGGCTCCACCGCTGGCAGCGCCACACCCTGCAGGCCCAGCACCGCGCCCACCAGCAGCATGGCCGCAAAGCCCAGGGGGCCCCACAGCAGATCGCGCCCGGCGCTGCGGGCGGCCAGGGCGCTCCACAGGCCCACGGCCACCATGGCAGCCAGGTGGTCCAGGCCGAACAGGGGGTGGGCAAAGCCGCTCAGAAAGCTGTTGTGGATATGGGATTCAGCGCCCGTATGGGCGCTGGTGCCAGTGCTGATGGCGCTGGCAGCTATGAAAAGAAGAGCGGCTGTGTGGCGGTGTGAGAGGGCGATGCGCATGGGGGCTCCACGGAGAGAAGAGGGGGAGAAAAGGGTCAGACGATGGGCTGGTGCACGGTGACGAGCTTCGTGCCGTCGGGGAAGGTGGCCTCCACCTGGATGTCCGGAATCATCTCGGGGATGCCTTCCATCACGTCTGCGCGGGTCAGCACGGTGCGGCCTTCGCTCATGAGCTGCGCAACGGTCTTGCCGTCGCGTGCACCTTCCATCACGGCAGCGCTGATCAGGGCCACAGCCTCGGGGTAGTTGAGCTTCAGCCCCCGGGCCTTGCGGCGCTCGGCCAGCAGGGCGGCGGTAAAGATCAGCAGCTTGTCTTTTTCGCGAGGAGTCAGTTCCATATCGTTTTTCTCAAAGCTGGGGTCGTTAGCTCGCGCGACCGCCGAGGCGGTCGAACGCGTGGGGTCAGTTCCATGGTGTACCGATTGAGCGAGTGAATGCGAATTCATCATAGGCAGCAAGCCCCGTGCCCGCCATACGCCAGAGGGCGAAGACGGGCGGGGCGCGGAAGGCGCCGGTGGCATGGAAACTGCACTTGCAAGGGCTTCCATCCCCTTTGCCCATGCCCCCCACCACCGCCTCCCCTGCACCGCCCGATGTGACCTCGGCGCCCGCGTTGGGGGCCGATGCCGACGCCCAGGCCCCGCAGCAGGTCGTCAAGGTCCGTCGCGACTACAACAGCTGGGTGGCCACCGAGACCATGGAGGACTACGCGCTGCGCTACACCCCCCAGCGCTTTCGCAAGTGGTCCGAATGGCGGGTGGCCAACACGGCGTTCGGCGCCGCATCCTTCCTAATCCTTGAAGCCGTGGGCGCCACGCTGCTGGTGCAGTACGGCTTCATCAATGCCTTCTGGGCCATCGTGGCCACGGGGCTCATCATCTTTTTGGCGGGGCTGCCCATCAGCGTGTACGCCGCGCGCTACGGCGTGGACATGGATTTGCTCACGCGCGGCGCGGGCTTTGGCTACATCGGCTCCACGCTCACCTCGCTGATCTACGCGAGCTTCACCTTCATCTTCTTCGCGCTCGAAGCCGCTGTGATGGCCTACGCGCTGGAGCTGGCGCTCGACATCCCGCCCACCTGGGGCTACCTGATCTGCGCCATTGTGGTGATTCCGCTGGTCACGCACGGCGTGTCGGCCATCAGCCGCCTGCAGGTGTGGACGCAGCCGCTGTGGCTGGTGATGCTGGTGGTGCCGTTTGTGTATGTGCTGATGCGCGATCCTGGTGCGTTTTCTGGGGTGATGCACTACGGTGGTGAATCTATGCGCGGCGCTACGTTTCAATTGCCCTTGTTTGGTGCGGCGCTCACCGTGGGCATTGCGCTCATTACCCAGATGGGGGAGCAGGCGGACTACCTGCGCTTCATGCCCGCCCGCACCGCCACCACACGCGGGCGCTGGTGGCTGGGCGTGCTGGTGGGCGGGCCAGGCTGGGTGGTGCTGGGCGTGCTCAAGATGCTGGGCGGAGCCCTGCTGGCCTGGCTGGCCCTCAAGCACATGGTGCCCACCGAGCGTGCGGTGGACCCGAACCAGATGTACCTGGTGGCGTACGAATACGTCTTCCCGCACTACGGCTGGGCGGTGGCGGCCACGGCACTGTTCGTGGTGGTCTCGCAGATGAAGATCAACGTGACCAACGCCTATGCGGGGTCGCTGGCATGGTCCAACTTCTTCTCGCGCCTCACGCACAGCCACCCAGGGCGGGTGGTGTGGGTGGTGTTCAACACGCTGATCGCCTTCATGCTGATGGAGATGAACGTGTTCCGCGCCATGGGCGAGGTGCTGGGGCTGTACTCCAACATCGCCATCGCCTGGATCATGGCCGTGGTGGCCGATCTGGTCATCAACAAGCCGCTGGGCCTGTCGCCCAAGGGCATCGAGTTCAAACGTGCGCACCTGTACGACATCAACCCGGTGGGCGTGGGATCGATGGCGCTGGCGTCTGTGCTGTCCATCAGTGCGCACCTGGGCTTGTTCGGCCCGCTGCCGCAGGCGTTCTCGGCCGTCATTGCCATGGCGGTGGCCTTTGTGACTGCGCCGTTGATCGCTTGGGCCACACGCGGCAAGTACTACATCGCACGGCAGAGCGAGCCGGTGGCTGTGCCTGTGGCGGGGCCCGTGCCCGGCGCGCGGGCTTCCGACATGGGCAGCTACCAGCGCTTCACCGTGCAGCGTTGCGTGATCTGCGAGCGCGAATACGAAGCGCCTGACATGGCCCAGTGCCCCGCCTACCGAGGCGCCATCTGCTCGCTGTGCTGCACGCTGGATGCGCGCTGCGGCGACCTGTGCAAGCCGCACGCGAGCATGGCGGTGCAGTGGTCGGCTGCGCTGCGCTGGGTGCTGCCGCGTGCCATCTGGCGCTATCTGGACACGGGCCTGGGCCACTTCCTGCTGCTGATGCTGGTGATTGCGCCGCTGCTGGCGTCGGTGATGGGGCTGCTGTACCACCAGGAGCTGAACACCATTGCCCAGGCCGCCACCGACACCGAGGTGATGGCTGCCCCCGAAGTGGCGCTGCGCTCGGGCCTGCTCAAGGCCTATCTCGCGTTGCTGGTCATCTCCGGCATCGTGGCCTGGTGGCTGGTGCTGGCGCACAAGAGCCGCCAGGTGGCGCAGGAAGAATCCAACCGCCAGACGGGCCTGCTGGTGCGTGAGATCGAGCTGCACCGCCAGACCGACGAAGCCCTACAGACCGCGCGCAGCGTGGCCGAGGCCGCCCAGCAGCAGGCCGAGGAAGCCCGCTTGCGCGCCGACCAGGCCAACCAGGCCAAGAGCCGCTACATCAGCGCCATCAGCCACGAGATCCGCACGCCGCTCAATTCCATCCTGGGCTACGCGCAGCTCATGGGCGAGGACGCGGGCGTGCCCCCACACCGCAAGCAGGCGGTGCATGTGATCCGCCGGGGCGGTGAGCATTTGCTGTCGCTGATTGAGGGCACGCTCGACATCGCGCGCATCGAGTCGGGCAAGCTCACGCTCGACGTGGCGCCCATGCGTTTTGCCGACGGGCTGCACGAGATGGCCGCGCTGTTCGAGCTGCAGGCTGCTGCCAAGGGCCTGGCGTTTGTGTTCGACGTGCAGGGTGTGATTCCCGAGGTGGTGCGCGCCGACGACAAGCGCCTGCGCCAGATCCTCATCAACCTGCTGGGCAACGCCGTCAAGTTCACCGCGCAGGGCACCGTCACCCTGCGCGTGCGTTATGCGCGCGAGATGGCGCGCATCGAGGTGCAGGACACCGGGCCGGGCCTCACGCCGGGCGAGATCGAGCGCATCTTTGAACCCTTTGCGCGCGGTGGCTCGGCCGGTGCGCCTTCGACCCCGGGTGCCGGGCTGGGGCTGACCATCGCCAAGATGCTCACCGCGCTCATGGGCGGCGAGCTCACGGTGAGCAGCACGCCCGGCGTGGGCTCGGTGTTCCAGGTCAAGCTGTTTCTGCCCGAGGTGCATGCCGAAGCGCTGGGCAAGGCAGCAGCACCCGTGGCCGCGCAGGCCCGGCGTGCCCGCAAGGGCTATATCGGTGAGCGCCGCCGCATCCTCGTGGTGGACAACGAAGAGCCCGACCGCGAGCTGCTGGTGCAGCTGCTGGAACCCCTGGGTTTCGAGCTGCGCCAGGCCGCAAGCGGCCACGACGCGCTGGACCTGCTGGCCACCGGCTACCGCCCGCACGCGATCTTCATGGACCTGGCCATGCCGGGCATCGACGGGTGGGAGACCTTGCGGCGGGTGCGGCAGATGCAACTTGCAGATGTCCAGTGCTCCATCGTTTCCGCCAATGCTTTCGACAAGGCGCTGGACAACGATGTGAACATCCGCCCCGAGGACTTCATCGTCAAGCCCGTGCGCCACACCGAGCTGCTGGACTGGCTGGAGCGCCGCCTGGGGCTGCAGTGGTGGTATGAAGGCGATGGGTTGGCGCAGACTGAGGCACCACCGCTCTCGAAACCCTCAAACACCGCAGCAGCCCCGTTCAGCTACCCCGACGCCGCCGCCCTGGCCGCACTGGCCCAGGCTGTGGCGCTGGGCTACTACCGGGGCATCCTCAACACCCTGGACGAGATCGAACGCAGCCAGCCCGCCCACCAGGCGTTTGTGCACACCATGCGGCAGATGGCGCGTGAGTTCCAGTTCGACGCCATGGGCCAGATCCTGGAGCGGGCCCCCTCGTGACGACCACCAACCCCATGACCGCGACCTTGCCACCCTCCAACCCAGCAACCCCCGCGCTGGCCGCACTGGACCGCAGCGACAGCGACGTGGTGCTGATCGTGGACGACGTGCCTGACAACCTGGCCGTGCTGCACGACGCGCTCGACGAATCAGGCTACACCGTGCTGGTCGCCATGCACGGCGAAGCCGCGCTGCAGCGCGCCGCACAGGCGCTGCCCGACATCGTGCTGCTCGACGCCATGATGCCCGGCATGGACGGCTTCGAGGTCGCGCGGCGCCTCAAGGCATCACCTGCCACGGCGCACATCCCCATCATCTTCATGACCGGCCTCACCGAGACCGAGCACCTGGTGGCCGCGCTGGAGGCCGGTGGCGTGGACTACGTCACCAAGCCCATCAAGCCGCGCGAGGTGATGGCGCGCATGGGCGTGCACCTGGGCGCCGCCCGCAAGGCCCGGCAGGACGCCCGCCAGGCGCGCGAGGCACGCAACGCGCTCGATGCCTTCGGCTATGCCAGCATCACCGTGCGCGCGGTGGATGGCCGCATCGTGTGGCAGACCCCGCTCGCGCGCGAGCTGCTGCAGAGCTACTTTGGAGAGGTGGGGCCGGACGGCGCACCCACCGCCTTCGGCCAGTGGGCACCCGAGCCGGTGCAGGCCTGGCTGCGCCGCCATGTGCTGGCCGACAATGCCGCCGAGCTGCTGGCCGCATCGCTGGCTGAACCGCCGCGTCTGGCGGTGGAGCAGGGCGCCCGCCGGCTCACCTTCCGCCTGCACCAGCAGGCCGGCGACAGTGAGGGCGGGGGCGACTGGCTCATCGTGATGCGCGAGGTGTCGGACGCGAAGATCATCGAATCCATGAGCCTGTCGTTCAAGCTGACCGCGCGCGAGGCTGAGGTGCTGTACTGGGTGGTCAAGGGCAAGATCAACCGCGACATCGGCGACATCCTGGGCGCGAGCCCCGCCACGGTGAAGAAACATCTGGAGAGGGTGTTCGCCAAGCTGGGGGTGGAGACGCGCACGGCGGCGGCGGGCATGGCCATGAACCGCATCCGCCAGCTGCACCCGCAGTTCGAGGGCTGAGAAGGTGTGAACGAACCCGCCATGCCCGCTCATCCCGCCAAAACACACCTGCTCGTCGTTGCCAATGCTCGCCATAGCCCGCGCTATGGCTGCGCTTTGCGCCTAGATCGGGCGCGTTTTGACGGCCTGCTCGGGCACGCCGAATTCATTCGCACCTTCTGCGGTTTTGAGGGCTTTTTGGCCGTCTGCGCGCGCTGGTAAAGGGTTTTTAGCTATCTTTTTTGAATAGGCAGCGCCCCTGGCGCGGCCACCCCCTTACATCCCCAGCGACTTCAACAGCGCGTCGGTGTCGTCCTGCCCGGCGGGTGGGGGCGCGGGCACGGCAGGGCCTTCCTGCGACTGGGCCATCAGCGCGTCCGGGTCCGGGGCTTCCTGGGCCTCGAAGTCGTAGAGCTTGATGAACTCGGTGCGGTCAATCGCCAGCTCCAGGTAGAAGATATTGTTGTTGGCGGTGTAGAAGGTCACGCGCCGGGCTTCGGGCTTGTCGAGGTTGGCATCCACGCTCAGCTGCACCTGCTTGTTCAGCACCAGCATCTTGGGCTGGTTCTGGGTGATGTGGGTCTGCAGCTCGCGCCGCACCTTGCCGGTGAAGTCGCCCACCACCTGGTTCATCAGCTCGCCCATCACGTTGCTGACCTCGTCTGAGGTGTAGGAGCTGACCAGGTCGTCCTTGGACATGCCCATGTTCAGCAGGTAGTTGGCATACAGCTCCATGGCCGCCTGGCCGCTGAAGTTGATGATCACCAGGCCCGAGAAACCGCCGTCGAACAGCACAAAACAGCCGATTTCGGGCCGCAGGCAGGTTTTGCTGATGCGCTGCACCATGCCGGAGTAGTGGATCTGGCTGTGGGTGGCCACGCCCAGCACGCGGGTGACGGAGTTGCACAGGCTGATCAAGAGGTCTTCGGTGCCGTAGACGGAGGATTTTTCGGGGATGCTCATGGTGTGGAGTGGCTGTCGGCCAGAAAACGACTTGGTGCACAGCATAGGCGATGACGCCCCCGGAAACCAGAGTATTGGCCCTGCCGTGGCGCGCGCCGCCACCCGGTGCGGTGGAGCAGTACAACGCCAATTGACTTTCGACCCGGCTTGCGTATCGTGCTCCCACCAACAATATGAAGAGAGAGGGCGCCTCATGGGCAATGTCTATTTCTATGGGTTGACTGATTTCCAGGCGATTGCGACCGGTGCGGCCGTGCTGGCCAGCGGTGGTGGCGGCAGCTACCACGACGCCTGCGCCATCGTGCAGCAGCTGGCCGACCAGGGCTACACGGGCACAGTGCAGGTGCAGGACTACGACGGTGCCACGAACGCCTGTGTGCTGGCCATCATGGGCTCGCCCGATGCGGCTGACAACCTCACCCTCACGGCGGTGCAGAACTCCATCAGCAACACCGTGGCCGTGATGCAGGCTTACACGGGCATGGCGCCGGGCGCCTTCATTCCGGTGGAGATCGGGCCCATCAATTCGCTGGTGCCGCTGATCGGCGCCGCCATGTCAGGCGGCAGCATCTGGGTGGTGAACGGCGATGGCGCGGGCCGCGCCGTGCCTGAGCTGCCCCAGACCACTTTCACCGCCCCGTCAGGGCCGGCGCCCAGCCCCGCCGCGCTGGCCAGCGATGCGCCCACGCTCGTGGCGGCGGAATATGCGGTGCTGGGCTCCGCCACGGCGTCGGGCATCGAGTCTCTGGCGGGCGGGGTGGTGGGCGGTTTTGGCGGGTATTCGGGCATTGCGATGTGGCCCTCGAACGCCAGCAACCAGTTCGCGTTGTCGGGCAGCTACATCCCCGGCACGCTGGAGCAGGCGCGCCAGCTGGGCCTGCAGATGCTGCAGGCCGTCACGCCGCTCGGCACCTCGGCGGTGGCAGCATCCATACAGGAGATCACCGGCCGTGCCGCGCGTGCCGTGCTCACCAACTTCTACATCACCTCGGTCACCCAGTCCACGTCGAGTGCGTCGCTGGACTCGGGCATCATCCGGCTGGACAATGCGCAGGACCCCGCCCAGAGCACCGAAACGCACTACCTCTACAACCTCAACGAGAACCTGATCATGTATTCGGCGGCGAGTACCACCCCCGACATCATTGCGCCCGACTCGATCTGCTACTACTCCGAGAGCACAGGGCGCGGGTTCTCAAACGCGAGCGACGACCTGGCCCAGTATTTCGATGCAGCCACCGGCCGCAGCACTGGCAACCAGGTGAGCGTGATAGCAGTGCAGACGGCGCCCCAGCTCTACAAAACCCCGGGCGTGGTGGCATCGTTTGCCGCGCTGCTGCGCAACATCGGCTACGCGGGCGGCATGCCCCCGGCCTGAGTGTTGGAAGATGGAATCCTGTCACCTGGCGCAAGACACCTGAGAGAAACGGAACGCTGTGAAAAATGGCCACGGGTATGGGTGAAGTAGACCTGAACAAGGAGCGGCTGGAACTGGCCCTGGAGGCTGCCGGGCTGGACCTGTGGGAGAACGATCTCATCACCGGGAACGTCACGCGCAAGGCCACCAAGACCTTCGAGGAGCTGGGGTTCACCGAGGAGGAAATCGTCTCGGGCGTGCAGGACATCTATGGCCTGTTCCACCCCGACGACATCGACACCGTGCGCCAGGCCGTGGCCGACCACCTGACGGGTGTCACGCCGCAGTACCGTTGCGAGTTCCGGCTGCGCTCCAAGAGCGGCGAGTGGGTCTGGTTTGCCAACTACGGCCGCATCATGGATGGCCACAGCGATACGCCGGGCAAGCGCTTGATCGGCGTCACCTTCAACATCCACGACCGCAAGTGCCGCGAGACCGAGATCGCGCACATCAACCAGCAGCTCACCGAACAGAACCGCCTGCTGCAGCAGCTCAACACCGCGCTGGAGCGGCTGGCCGCCAACGATTCGCTCACCGGCCTGTCGAACCGCCGCACGCTGATGGAGCTGGGCGCCAAGGAGTACAAGCGCACCGAGCGTTTTGGCCACCCGCTGTCGCTGCTGGTGGTGGACATCGACCTGTTCAAGTCTGTCAACGACGCCTTTGGCCACCTCGCGGGAGACCGCGTGATCTGCGCCGTGGCCCGGGCCTGTGCGGCGCGCAAGCGCAGCGGCGTGGACATCGTGGCGCGGTTTGGTGGCGAGGAGTTTGTCATCGTGCTGCCAGAGACCGATGGCCCGAGCGCACTGCGCGTGGCCGAAACGCTGCGCCAGGATGTCGAGGCGCTGCGGGTGGCGGTGGGCGACGCGGGGCAGGACGTGGCGGTCACCGTCAGCATCGGGGTGGCCACGCTGCACAAGGGCTCGGGGCTCGACTTCGAGGAGCTTGTGAACCGTGCCGACAAGGCCCTCTACCAGGCCAAGGGCACAGGGCGCAATGCTGTGTACGTCGCTGCTGCACAGACCGATGACGGCAGCATGGCTGCACCGACGCAGCTGGACCTGGGCGAGGGAATCTAGGACAGATTTCTAGCCCTGGCGCGGTGCCTGGGCGGCCTGGTGGATGGCCGCCCGGATGCGAGGGTACGTGCCGCAGCGGCACGCGTTGCCTCCCATCGCCGCGTCAATGTCGGCATCGCTGGGTTTGGGGGTTTTCTTGAGCAGTGCGCAGGCCGACATCAGTTGCCCGCTCTGGCAGTAGCCACACTGGGCCACATCCACTGCCGTCCATGCTGCGCGCAGGGCCGTGGCCTCGGGGCCCTGCAGGCCTTCGATGGTAGTCACATCGGCAGTGCCCACGGCCGCCAGCGGCGTGATGCAGGCGCGCACCGGTTCGCCGTTCAGGTGCACGGTGCAGGCACCGCACAGCGCCATGCCGCAGCCAAACTTGGTGCCGTTCATGTGCAGCTCGCCACGCAGCACCCACAGCAGCGGGGTGTCGGGCTCGGCGGTGACGGAGACGGCTTTGCCGTTGATGCGCAGGGTGGTGGTCATCGTCATTCCTTGATTCGCAAACAGGTTCTCAGGCCAGCTTCAGCGGCAGGGCGCGCAGGCGCTGGCCGGTCAGTGCAAACAGCGCATTCGCCACGGCCGGGGCCACCGGCGGCACGCCGGGTTCGCCCACGCCTTCGGGGGGCTCGGCGCTGTCGATGATGTGGGTCTCCACCTTCGGGCAGTCGGCCATGCGCAGCAGCGGCACGTCGTGAAAATTGCTTTGCTGCACTTGTCCGTCTTTCAGCGTGACTTCGCCATAGAGTGCTGCCGTGAGGCCGAACACCACCGCGCTTTCCATCTGCTGCGCGATCAGGTTGGGGTTGATGGCCGCGCCGCAGTCGATCACACACACCACGCGGTGCACGCGGATGGCCTTGTCCGCCCCCACCGACACCTCGGCCACCTGCGCCACGATGGAGCCAAATGACTGGTGCAGCGCTACGCCGCGCGCCCGTTGCATGCCCGACGCATCAGGCGGCAAGGGCTGGCCCCAGCCCGCCAGCTCGGCTGCCTTTTGCAGCACCTTGAGGTGGCGCGGGTGCTTTTGCAGCAGCGCGGCGCGGAAGGCGACGGGGTCCTTCTTGGCCGCATGCGCTGCTTCGTCCACAAAACTCTCTTTGAAGAACGCCTGGTGTGAATGCCCCACCGAGCGCCAGAAGCCCACGGGCAGCGGCAGGTCGATGATCTCGTGCGCGATGCGCGCATGGGGCCATTCATAGGGCTGGTCGAAGGCGCCCTCCGATGCTGTCTTGTCCGGCCCCGCGCCGGGTAGCCCGAAGGTGCGGGCCAGCACCTGCGGCACGATGGCCTGGCCCACCGACAGGTTGTGCCACGCCAGCAGCTGCCCCTGGGCGTCAAACCCCGCCTTGAAGCGCGCCATGCAGGCCGGGCGATAGAAGTCGTGCTGCGTGTCCTGCTCGCGGCTCCACAGCGTCTGCACGGGCGCACCGCCTGCGGCCTGGGCAATGGCAGCAGCCTGGGCCACATAGTCCACCTCCAGCCGCCGCCCAAAGCCGCCCCCCAGCAACAGCTGGTGTACGGTCACTTTTTCTTCATCGATGCCCAGCGCCTTGGCCGCCGCCATGCGCGCCAAGCCCGGCACCTGGGTCGATGTCCACACCTGGGCTGCGCCGTCCTTGACCTGCACTGTGCAGTTGATGGGCTCCAGCGCCGCGTGCGCCAGATAGGGCGCGCGGTAGTCGGCAGTGATGTTGCTGGCCGCGCCCTGCATAGCCTGGTCCACATCGCCCGCGCTGTGGTAGCCAAAGCCCTTGGCTTCGTCCAGCGCCTGGGCCAGCCGCGTCATCACGGCCTCGCTCGACAGCGTGGCGGCGGGGCCGTGGTCCCATTCCACGGAGACGGCGGCCGCCGCCTTTCTGGCGTGCCAGGGTGTGTCGGCAATCACGGCCACACCGCCTGTGCCGCCGTGGTAGGGCGCCACGGCCAGCACCTGCTTCACGCCCGGCAGCTTCTGCGCGGCGGCTGCGTCAAACCGGGCCACCTTGCCGCCGCGTGTGGGGCACATCACCACACTGGCGTGCAGCAGGCCGGGCGGGTTGGCGTCGATGCCGAACACGGCGCTGCCGTCGAGCTTGCTGGGTGCCTCTATGCGCGTGAGGGGTTTGCCAATCAGCTTGAACTGCGCGGGCTCCTTCAGCGCCACCTTGCCCGGCATGGGCTGCTGCGCGGCCAGCGCAGCGAGTTCGCCAAACGTGGCACGCTGGCCTGCGGCATGCTCCACCCAGCCTGCGTTGGCCGTGCACTCTGCTGCCTGCACCTTCCACTGCGCGGCGGCGGCGCGGATCAACATGGCGCGCGCATGGGCCCCAGCTTCGCGCATGGGCAGCCACAGGTCCTTGATGCTGCTCGATCCGCCCGTCATCATCACGCCCACCTCGCGCATGGTCTTGGCCGTGAGCCAGCCCGCCACGGCCTTCATCGATCCGTCGTTGTCGGGGTGGAAGGGCAGGCCGTCCACCACGGTGGCCAGGTTGTTGTAGATGTCGTCGATGGGCGCCATCTCCAGCCGCACCTGGGCCCAGTCGGCGTCCAGCTCTTCGGCCAGGATGGCGGCCAGGCCGGTGTGGGTGCCCTGGCCCATTTCGGACTTGGCCATCATCACCGTCACGGTGTTGTCGGTGCCCACCTTCAGCCAGCCATTGAGCGAGGCCTGGCCCGGCGCGGCGGGCACGGGGTCTGCGGGGTGCAGGCGCTGGCGCGGCGGCATCACCCCCCAGCCAATGACCAGCGCGCCGGCTGTTGCGGCGCCGCCAAGCAGCACTGTGCGTCGTTTCACCATGGGTTCCATCCTTTGTGGCTGAGCGGGGGGCTGTGGTCGCCATCGTAGAGGGGCCGGGCATTTCCCGGAGGGCTCTGTGGTTGCCGAAGATTTTGACTGTTTTTGGCCGTTTCCGCGCATTGGGTATGCCCTAATAGCTATTAAATGCATAGCGTTTCGCCTACCCGACACAGGCGGCCGCTGCGGCCCGCACCCTGCAACGGCGCTGCCCCCGTGTACGCCACCCGGCGTATTTCGCCAACGGGCCCCGCTCTCCAGAATCCATTCCATCGCCCGATCCCATGCGGCTCCACACCGGGGCCTGCCGGGCGAAGCGGTTTGATTGATTCCCTGATTGAAACCACCACCGGAGAAGCACACATGCAACGTCGTTATTCCCTCAAGGCCCTCGCGGCCGTCGCTACGCTCGCTGGCCTGTCTGCACTGCCAGCCCACGCCCAGGAGACCATCAAGGTCGGCATCCTGCACAGCCTCTCGGGCACCATGGCCATCTCTGAGACCGTGCTGAAAGACACCGTGCTCATGGCGATCGACGAGATCAATGCCAAGGGCGGCGTGCTGGGCAAGAAGCTCGAACCCGTGGTGGTGGACCCGGCCTCCAACTGGCCCCTGTTCGCTGAAAAGACCAAGCAGCTGCTGGGCCAGGACAAGGTCTCGGTCATCTTCGGCTGCTGGACCAGCGTGAGCCGCAAGTCGGTGCTGCCCGTCGTGGAAGAAATGAACGGCCTGCTGTTCTACCCCGTGCAGTACGAAGGTGAAGAGCTGTCCAAGAACGTGTTCTACACCGGCGCCGCGCCCAACCAGCAAGCCATCCCTGCGGTGGACTACCTGATGAGCAAGGACGGCGGCAGCGCCAAGCGCTGGGTGCTGCTGGGCACCGACTACGTCTACCCCCGCACCACCAACAAGATCCTGCGCGCCTACCTCAAGAGCAAGGGCGTGAAGGATTCCGACATCGACGAGAAGTACACGCCGTTTGGTCACTCTGACTACCAGACCATCGTGGCCGACATCAAGAAGTTCAGCCAGGGCGGCAAGACGGCCGTGGTGTCCACCATCAACGGTGACTCCAACGTGCCCTTCTACAAGGAACTGGGCAACGCGGGCCTGAAGGCCAAGGACGTGCCCGTGGTTGCATTCAGCGTGGGCGAAGAAGAACTGCGCGGCGTAGACACCAAGCCGCTGGTCGGCCACCTGGCCGCCTGGAACTACTTCCAGTCCATCAAGAGCCCGGACAACACCGCCTTCATCAAGAAGTGGAGCGACTACGCCAAGGCCAAGAACATTGCCGGCCACAAAGACAAGCCGCTCACCAACGACCCGATGGAAGCCACCTACATCGGCATCAACATGTGGAAGCAAGCGGTTGAAAAGGCCAAGAGCACCGACGTGGACAAGGTGATCGCCGCCATGGCAGGTCAGACCTTCAAGGCACCGTCGGGCATCGTGAGCAAGATGGACGAGAAGAACCACCACCTGCACAAGAGCGTGTTCATCGGTGAGATCAAGGCCGACGGGCAGTTCAACGTGGTGTGGAAGACGCCTGGCCCTGTGAAGGCCAAGCCATGGTCTCCTTACATCGAAGGCAACGACAAGAAGAAGGACGAGCCCGAGAAGAAGTGATCTCCCCCTGAGCGGCTACGCCGCTTCCCCCTCTCTCACGCTGCGCGTGGGAGGGGGACGCCCCCAGCGCACGCAAGCGAAGCGCCACATGTGCGGCTCGGCGGCCCTTGCGCAGGGAAGCTGGCATGGGCTGCGCTCACCGCACAGGCTGGCTGATTTCTTTGAACCACTGGCCCTTCCATGCTTTCCTCATTTTTTTCCCGTCTGGTTGCCTGCGTTCTGTTGTGCGCAACTGCGCAGGCCCACGCACTCACCGCCGAGCAGGCCCTGGCGATGGCCGCTGGCGACACCGACGACCGCGTGGCCGCCGTGCAGCAGGCCGTGGTGGAGCCCAGCGAACGCACCGCTGCCTTCTTGCAGGCGCTGGCCGATGACGCGGTGAAGGTCGCCGCAGGCAAGGCCCTGATCGTGCGTGATGACAAGGGCATCGACCCCGTGACGGGCGCCGAGGTGTCTGTGCCCGCAGATGCCGAAGACATCATCAACAACAACCGCATGCGCGGCGAGATCGACACGGCCCTGGCTGGGCTGGCGCTGTTTGGCAAGGACGAAGCAAAGCGCATGGCCGCCGCCAAGGCGCTGACCAAGGAGCCCGATGCAGGCCGACTGCCCCTGCTCGACAAGGCTTTGGCGCAGGAAACCAGCGACAAGATCAAGACCCAGCTGGAGCTGGCGCGCGCCGCCACCTTACTGGGCAGCGATGAGGCCGCACAGCGTATTGCTGCTGCTCAGGCCCTGTCGGCCAGCGCCACGCCCGACACGCGCCTGCTGCTGAACGAGCGCGTGGCGGTGGAAGAGGACGCCAAGGTCAAGGCCGCGTTGCAGGTGGCCCTCAAAGCCATTGACGGCCAGTTGGCCTGGGGCGAGCGCTTGGGCGCTGCGTTCTCGGGCATCAGCCTAGGCTCCATCCTGCTGCTGGTCGCTTTGGGCCTGGCCATCACCTACGGCCTCATGGGCGTGATCAACATGGCCCATGGCGAGCTGATGATGATCGGCGCCTACGCCACCTACGTGGTGCAGGGCATCTTCCAGAAGTATTTTCCGGGCGCGTTCGACTGGTACCTGGTCGCCGCGCTGCCACTGGCGTTTGGCGCATCGGCCGCTGTGGGCGCGGTGCTGGAGCGTGGCGTGCTGCGTTTTCTGTACGGCCGCCCGCTGGAGACACTGCTTGCCACCTGGGGCATCAGCCTGGTGTTGATGCAATTGGTGCGCACGATTTTTGGCGCGCAGAACGTGGGCGTGGAAAACCCCGCGTGGATGAGCGGTGGGGTGCAGGTGCTCTCCAACCTCACGCTGCCCTACAACCGCCTTGTCATCATCGGCTTTGCGATTGCGGTGCTGCTGGGCATGGGCTACCTGATTGGCCGCACGCGCCTGGGCCTGTTCGTGCGTGGCGTGACGCAGAACCGCCCCATTGCCTCGTGCATGGGCGTGAACACCGCGCGCATCGACACCATGGCCTTTGCGCTGGGCTCGGGCATTGCGGGCCTGGCCGGTTGCGCGCTGAGCCAGGTGGGCAATGTGGGGCCCGACCTGGGTCAGAGCTACATCGTCGACGCCTTCATGGTGGTGGTGCTGGGCGGCGTGGGCCAGCTGGCGGGCACCGTGTATGCCGCGCTGGGCCTGGGCATTCTGAACAAGTTCCTTGAAGGCTGGGCGGGCGCTGTGCTGGCCAAGATTGCGGTGCTGGTGTTCATCATCATCTTCATCCAGAAGAGGCCCCAGGGCATCTTCGCGGTCAAAGGGCGTACGGCCGACTGAAGCACCAGAGACGACAGATCATGACTACGCCAACCTCTCCCAACCTTCAACTGCCCGCACCGGCGCCGCTGCTCACGCGCGGTGGCTGGTCGGCCTTCATCGTGGCGCTCATCGTGGTGTGCGCCGTGGCCCCCGTGCTCAATCTGTGGGTGCCCGCAGGCAGCGTGTTCCACCTGTCGGACTACGCCGTGGCGTTGCTTGGCAAGATCATGTGCTACGCCATCTGCGCGCTGGCCATGGACCTGATCTGGGGCTACACCGGCATCCTGAGCCTGGGCCACGGCCTGTTCTTTGCGCTGGGCGGCTACGTGATGGGCATGTACCTCATGCGCCAGATCGGCCGCGACGGCAACTACAAGAGCGACCTGCCCGACTTCATGGTGTTCCTCGACTGGAAGGAGCTGCCCTGGCATTGGGCGCTGTCCGACAGCTTCATCGCCACGCTGATCCTCATCGTGGCCGTGCCCGGCGTGATTGCGTTCGTTTTCGGCTACTTCGCCTTCCGCTCCCGCATCAAGGGCGTGTACTTTTCGATCATCACGCAGGCCATGACGTACGCGGCCATGCTGCTGTTCTTCCGTAACGAGACGGGCTTTGGCGGCAACAACGGCTTTACCGACTTCAAGCGCATCCTGGGCACACCCATTGCCACGCAGAACATGCGCATGACGCTGTTTGTGCTGACAGGCATCACGCTGCTGGGCTTCTTTTTGCTGGCCCGCTGGCTGGTGCGCAGCAAGTTCGGCCGCGTGCTGCAGGCCGTGCGTGATGCGGAGAGTCGCGTCATGTTCTCCGGCTACTCGCCGCTGCCCTACAAGCTCACCATCTGGACCATCAGCGCCATGATGTGTGGCGTGGCGGGCGCACTGTATGTGCCCCAGGTCGGCATCATCAACCCTGGCGAGATGAGCGCTGCCAACTCCATCGAGATCGCAGTGTGGGCGGCCGTGGGCGGGCGCGCCACGCTGATCGGGCCCATCGTGGGGGCGTTCATCGTCAACGGTGCCAAGAGCTGGCTCACGGTGACGGCGCCAGAGTTCTGGCTGTACTTTCTGGGCGCGCTGTTCATTGCGGTGACGCTGTTCCTGCCCGATGGCGTGGTGGGGCTGGTCAAGAAGCTCAAAGCAAAAATGACAACCACGAAGGGAGCTGCGCAATGACGCCCGATCTGATGGAGGAAGGCGCGCGGCGGCTGCAGAAGACGCTGGCGCCCCCTGTGCTGGGCCAGACCGAGTCGGGTGGCCGCGCGGCAGGCTTCTCGCGCGTGGCGGTTCCGGGCGAGGTGGATGTGACCCATGGCCGCATCCTGTACCTGGAAGATGTGCATGTGAGCTTTGACGGCTTCAAGGCCATCAATGGCCTGAGCCTGGACATCGCCCCCGGCGAGCTGCGCTGCATCATCGGCCCCAACGGCGCGGGCAAGACGACGATGATGGACATCATCACCGGCAAGACGCGGCCGGACAAAGGCACGGTGTTCTTTGGCTCCACGATTGACCTGCTGCGCCACAACGAGCCTGAGATCGCCAGCTTAGGGATCGGCCGCAAGTTCCAGAAGCCCACGGTGTTTGAGCAGCTCAGTGTGTTCGAGAACCTGGAGCTGGCGCTCAAGACGCACAAGGGTGTGAAGTCGAGCATGTTCTTCCGCCTCGATTCCGCGCAGTCGGACCGTCTGGCCGAGATCCTGCACACCATTCATTTGGCCGACAGCGTCACGCGGCAATCCGGCAATCTGAGCCATGGGCAAAAGCAGTGGCTGGAGATTGGGATGTTGCTGATGCAGGACCCGAAGTTGCTGCTGCTGGACGAGCCGGTGGCGGGCATGACGGATGAAGAAACTGCCCGTACGGCGGAGCTTTTCCTGACTTTGAAGGGAAAGCATTCGCTGATGGTGGTGGAGCATGACATGGGGTTCATCCGCACGATTTCCGAGAAGGTGACGGTGTTGTGCGATGGCTCGGTGCTGGCGGAGGGCACGCTCGATCAGGTGCAGGCGGATGAGCGGGTGATTGAGGTTTATTTGGGGCGGTGATGGTCGTTTTTGGCCCTGGCTCTTTTCAACTCGTGCGCTTCAGCGATCCGTTCGGGCTGAGCTTGTCGAAGTCTGGGCGCTGCCTCGAAACCGTTCGGGCTGAGCTTGTCGAAGCCTGGGTGTGCTGGTTTGGGCTCCATGCTTGTGTTTGGGGCGGAGGCCGGGTTGTCGCCCCGGCAGGCGACTCACTTTTCTTTGCTTCGCCAAAGAAAAGTAAGCAAAAGAAAGGCGACCCCCAGTCTGCGACCCCTGCGCTTCGCTGCGGGGCAAACCTGCGTCGTGTCGGTTGCGGGGTGCGCCGTGGAACTCGCTTTGCGCTGCGCGCGCCGCTCGGACAGCCACGGCGAGTCAGAGCACGAAGCATGGGCGCTGCGACGCCCATGCCACCCCACAACCGCCCCGCCGCAGGCGCAGCCAGCAGGGGTTGGGCAGCCGAACCTCCAACAGCCGAACAACCAACGGGCCATCGCTTCGCTCGGCCCCGGCTGCGCAGCGCGTGGCGCTTGCGCCCGCGAGAGGGGGCCGAGCGCTGCGCAGCGAAGCAATGGCCCGTGTGGATGTCCGCACCCCGGGTTCCCTTCAGGATGCGCCGAGGAGCGCAGCGGCCAGCGGATCAGGGCTCGCGATTGTTTGAGCGAAGCGAGTTGGAGCGAGACCCCGCTGGACGCGAGCACCGCAGGTTGCCCGCAGCGAAGCGAAGGGACGCAGCCTGTAGGGTCGCCTTTTCTTTGGTGACTTTCTTTTGGCGAAGCAAAAGAAAGCCACTGCGCCGCCGGGCGCACACCCCGGCCTCCGCCCTCAGCAAAAGCACACCGCCCCAACCAGCGCACAAGCCCAGGCTCAAACAAACTCAACCCAACCGTTTGGTCTCAATACAGATGCTATAAAAATAATAGCTAAAAGCGCTTTCTGAACAGGCGCAAGCAGCCAAAAACACTCAAAAAACACCATGCTCACCGTCCAAAACATCAACCAGTACTACGGCGGCTCCCACATCCTGCGCGACGTGAGCCTCACCGCCACCCCCGGCAAAGTCACCGTCCTGCTCGGCCGCAACGGCGTGGGCAAAACGACGCTGCTCAAAAGCCTCATGGGCCTCGTACCCATCAAAAGCGGCAGCATCAGCTTCGACGGCAAACCCATCGACAAAGCCACCCCCTACGACCGCGCCCGCGCAGGCATCGGCTTCGTGCCCCAGGGCCGCGAAATCTTCGGCCGCCTCACCGTGGAAGAAAACCTGCGCATGGGCCTGGCCTACAAAAGCGGCTCCACGCCCGTGCCTGCGCACCTGTACGAACTCTTCCCCGTGCTCAAGCAAATGCTCAAGCGCCGGGGCGGCGACCTCTCGGGCGGACAGCAGCAGCAGCTGGCCATCGCGCGTGCGCTGGCCCCCGGCCCGCGTTTGCTCATCCTGGACGAGCCCACCGAAGGCATCCAGCCCAGCATCATCAAGGACATCGGCCGCGTGATTCGCATGCTGGCCGACAAAGGGGAGATGGCCATCCTGCTGTGCGAGCAGTACTACGACTTTGCGCAAGAACTGGCCGATGAATACCTGGTGATGGAGCGCGGCGAGGTCATTGCACGCGGGCCGGGCAGCGAGATGGAAGCCAAGGGCATTCGCAACCTCGTGGCGATCTGATGGCTCAGGGCCGTTGCGCTGCAGCGACGGCCAGGGCCGGGCTGCGCCAGCGCGACACGCCCTCCATGATCAGCACCGTGCACACCATCCAGGTGCCGCCCAGCAGCCAGCCTGCCAGCACATCGCTGGCGTAGTGCACCTGCAGCACGATGCGGCTCCAGCCGGTGGTGAAGATCAGCGCACCGGCCACCATCGCTGCAGGCAGGTGCCAGGCGCGCGGCAGCAACCGCGTGGCCAGGTAGGCCAGCATGGCGTAGGCCACCATGGATGCGCTGCTGTGTCCGCTGGGAAAGCTGTAGCCGCTGGCCTCGGCAATGCCATGTGTGTGCTCGGGCCGCACGCGCTCGAAGAGGTTTTTCAGCACCTTGGTCAGTGCGCCGTTGCCCGCCATGGCCACCAGCCAGCCCATGGCCAGCAGACGGTGCTGGTGCAGCCACAGCGCGGCGGCCACGCCCAGCGCCAGGGCTGTCAGCACCCAGGTGTCGCCCAGGTGGGTGAGGGTGGCAAACACCTGCAGCACGGCGGCGTCGGCCTGGGCCCGCAGGCCCGCTGCGATGGTGTCATCCAACACGCCCCAGGGGCCCTGGGTGCGTCCGCTCTCGGCCAGTTCGGCCATCGTGGCGCCCGCCAGCACCAGCACACAGGCCGATGCAGCCATGGCCACCAGCATGAGGGTGGGGGCCTGCGCTGGGAAGAATCGGTTCAGCGGCGGGCCTGCGTGGCGGCGCAGGGAACGCAGGCCCGCCAGTGCGGCGGCGCCTAGCAGTGCCAGGATGGCCATGCCAACGAGCCACCAGCCCACGGGGTGCTGCGCGAGCAGGGTGCCCAGCTCGGATGCGGTGAGTGCAGTGGATGGGGTGGCAGGGGCGGTCATTGTCATGGTCTGGAGTGAGCCTTTCCTTGTGGATGGGGGGGGCGCGCAGCCATTGGCTCCGCACCTGTCAACAGACAGAAGCCACAGGTTGTACCGAAGTTCCCAGCATCCCGCGCAGCGGTGGGTTTATTGGTGTTGGTGCAGGCCGCTGGTGTCGGCGCAGGCTGACACGGCAAGAGCGCTGCGACCGGCTGCGCAGGCGGCCCGGGGCTGCCACCATGGCGCCTTGCCTGCGCTGCCCCTCCATGGCGTGGGGCTACCCCTGTTTGTTGCAGAGTTTTTGCATGACCTCTTCCGACCACCCCCATCCCCCAACGCCCCGTGGCCCCATCCACTTGGTGGTGCCCAAGCGGCCGGGCGCCGACCTGGACCTGCTGCGCGCCAAGCTCGAAGGCGTGGCTGCGTTGCAAGCGCACGACGTGGTGTGGCATGTGCCCCACCAGCGCGGCGACATCGTGCAACTGGCGCGTGATGCCGCTGATGCCGCACGCACTGATGGCGGCCTGGTGGTGGCCGCCGGTGGCGACGGCACCATCAACGCGGTGGCGGCAGCCGCGCTGCATGCGGGCGTGCCCATGGGGGTTGTGCCCATGGGCACCTTCAACTATTTCAGCCGCGAACACGGCCTGGCGCTGGACCCGGAGCAGGCCGTGCAAGACCTGCTGCAGGCCCTGCACGCAGGGGACATGCGCCCCGTGCAGGTGGGCCATGTCAACCGGCGCATGTTCATCGTCAACGCCAGCGTGGGCCTGTACCCCAAGCTGCTGGCCGAGCGCGAGCGGGCCTCCAAGCGGTTTGGCCGAACACGCTGGGTGGCCGTGGCGTCAGCGGTGTGGAGCCTGTTCCGGCCCGCCGCAGGCAGGCGCTGGCGCGTGGTGATGAGCACCCACCATGGCGCCGAGGTGCGGCACGAGGAGCACCTGGTCACCACCCTGTTTGTGGGCAACAACCCGCTGCAGCTGGACCGCATGGGGCTGCCGCAGGCGCAGCAGGTGGCCGATGGCGGGCACCTGGCGGTGGTCATGCTCAAGCCCCAGAGCCGCTGGGCCACGGCCCGCACCGTGTGGAACGCCGCCACCGGCCAGCTGGACAAGGACAGCGCTGTGACCAGCATTGCCTGCACCGAGCTGACCGTGGCCCCGGCCAGCTGGCGCCCGCCGCAGGTCAAGGTGGCGTTTGATGGCGAGCGCGAATGGATGGCCCCGCCGCTGCACTTTCGCGTCGGCACACGCCCGCTGTGGCTGGTGGCGCCATCGCCGCTGGTGCGCGATGATGCGGCACAGCAGCCTGCACCGGCGGCAGCAGCGGCCGAGACGGGTGCACCGCCCGCCCCCGGACTGATACCCGCTTGACAACCCACCGCCATGTCCGCCTTGATGCACCTGTCCGACCTGCACTTTGGGGCGCACGACCCCGATGTGTGCGCCGCTGCCCAACGCCTGGCGCAGCGGCTGGGCGTGGCCCTGGCGGTGGTGTCTGGCGACCTCACCCAGCGCGCCACCGCCAGCCAGTTTGCGCAGGCCGCGTGGTTTGTGCAGGGCCTGCATGCGCGCAGCACCCTGGTGCTGGCGGGTAACCACGACCTGCCGCTGTTTGCCTGGTGGCTGCGCTGGGGCCGTGCGTACGAGCGGTTTGCGGAGCAGTTTGGTGTGGATCAGGAGCCCGTGCGGCAGATGGGCCCTTTCTATGTGGTGGGCGTGAACACCACCCGCGCCTGGCGGCATGAGCGCGGCAGCCTGTCGTCCACACAGATCGAACACGTGGCCGTGCTGCTGGCGCGGGCCCCGCCCGACGCCTGGCGCATCGTGGCCAGCCACCATCCCCTGGTGGGGCGCGATGCGACTGACCGCGCCCACCGTCCGCACCGCGCCGATGAAGCCCTGCAGCGCTGGCGCGCGGCCGGTGCGCAGATGCTGCTGTCGGGCCATGTGCACGAGCCCGGTGTGCTGCAGCCGCTGCCCGGCCTGTGGGCCAGCCGCGCGGGCACGGCGGTGTCGCACCGCCTGCGGCACGGCAGCCCCAACAGCCTGGTGGTTCTGCGCGAAGAAACCTCGGGGGCGGCACCTAGCCAGCGCATGCGGGTGGCCGAGCGCTGGGACTATGACCGCGCCAGTGGTGAATTTGCCTGTGTGCTGCGCCAGCCTGTGGTGTCCGGTTGAAGCGGTCTTCAGTTCTGTGGTTCCCAAAAAAAGGGCACCCGAAGGCGCCCTGAAGCTTGGAGACAACCGTTGTGATCGGGCTTAGAACCGGTGGCGCACCCCCACTGCAAAGCTGGTGCCTTGGGCGCTGACCACTGAGGGCGGCGCGGGCAGGGTGCGGGTCTGGGTACTGTCGCGCATCACCATGGCATAGAGGTCGGTGCGTTTGGACAGGAAATAGTCGTACCCCAGGGTGAACACTTTGCGTTCCACATTGCCGCCCGCCACCGTGGCTGGCACCGGGCCCACGGTGTCGCTGGTGCGGCGCACCGCGTAGCCTGCCAGCACCCGGCCTGCGCCCACGGGCACCGAAGCGCTCACATCCCACACGCGGTACGCCACGTTGAGCGGCGCAGCGGCCGTGCCCCGGTTGTCGATGCGGCCCAGGTGGGCGAACAGCTTGACCACCTCGAAGTCGTACGACGCCGCCAGTTGCCAGGCGCGGGTGTCGTTGGGGGAGGTGCCGTCGGCAAAGGTGCTCGGGTTTTTCTTCACGCTTTGCCAGGCCAGAGATGCAGCCCAGGGGCCTTGGGCATAGACCAGTCGCGCAGCACTGTTGCCGCCGCCCTGGCCTTCGGAGATGGCATGCGCCACCGAGGTGCTGAAGCCCGCGATGTTGGGGCTGTCATACACCACCGAATTGGCCCAGCCGGTACCGCCAGTGAGCGGGCTGCCGATGAAGGTGACCAGGTTCAGCGGCCCCAGCACGGTGGAGTCGCCGAACGCGTTGGAGGTGATGGAGTTGAGGAACAGCAACGACGTGACATTGCCCAGCCGCACGCGGCCCCAGTCGCGGTGCGAAACCCCCACCCAGGCGGCGCGCGAGAACACGGGGTCGGCTGCCAGGTTCACCGGCGCGGGCAGCGCGTCGCTGCGGCCGGTGGCGCCGGAGTCGTTGCGCACAAAGGACGACAGCTCGAACTGCGCCGACAGCCCACCGCCCAGGTCCTCGGTGCCGCGCACGCCCCAGTGGCTGGTGGACATGCCGCCGCCCTCCAGCTTGGTGATGGCGCGGTCTTGTGCGTTGATGCCCGTGGCGGGGGCGGCAAAGCGGCCCACGGCGGCATCGACCAGGCCATACAGCTGCAGGCCGGGGCCTGCGGCGGGTTGGGCTTGTGCGGCGAGTGTGGCGGCAGATAGGGCTGCGGCGGTGCCCATGGCGCGTGTCCAGCGCTTGCGGGCGAGCGGGCGTGAAGACTTTGGAGCGAGGGAGGTGCGGGGTTTCATGGTGTCTTTCGATGAATGACGGGCAAGCGAGGGACGAACTGGCCCACGGCGCAGCCAGGGCTGTTCCGAAAACGCAGTTCAACGGGGGGAGGGCGTCAGCGCGTTGTGTGCGCTGGTGTGGTGGCGGCTAGGGTGCGCCGGTCTGCCGCGCCGACGCCTGGGGTGGGGCGGCAGCGCAGGGCCCCAGCCACCTGGGGTGGTGGCGGGCCGGGGCCAGAAAAATGGACGTGGCTGTGCTGTGCATGCGGCGCTCGCGCGGCAGTGCTGTGGATGGGAGTGCGAGTGGTGGTGGGCGCGTCAGCGGTAGCGCATCAGTGCACCGCGCCTTCACAGGCGCCGCGGATGCCTTGCGCAATAAAACGTACCAGCAGTGGCCCGGCCGTGGCCTCGTCGCCGGGCTGGTTCTGGCCGTACGACAGGCGCTCGATGCGCTGGTCGTTCACGTGGTGCAGCAGCGCGCCCAGCGCAAACTGGTAGCACCACGCGGCCTTGCTGCGCGTGGCCTGGGGCAGGGCGGCAGCAATGGCGTCGATGAACGCATGGGCCAGCGGGTCGAACAGCTCGCGGATGATGGGCTCGTCTTCTTCCAGGTGGTCGTTCATGCCGCGCGACAGCAGGCGCAGAAAGTGGTGGCCTGCGGGCTGGCTGGCCACCTCCAGCACGGGCAGCACAAAGGCTTTCACGATCTCTTCCAGCAACTGGCCGGGCGGTGCCTTCTGCTGGGCATCGGCCAGCGACTTGAGCCGCACGTCGATGTAGCCCGCATGCGCGCGGAAGATGGCGTGGTACAGCGACAGCTTGGGGCCGTAGTAATAGCCCACCAGTGCCAGCGGCACGCCAGCCTCGTCGGCAATGTCGCGGATCGACACGCCGTGAAAGCCGCGCGTGGCAAACAGCCGCTCGGCCGCCTGCAGGATGTTGGCCTGGCGGTTGGGGGCCAGTTCTTCTTCGCTGGTGGCGCTGCGGGCAGCAGCGCGCTTGCGGGCCGGTGCCAGGGCTTTGGCCGCCAAGGCTGTGGGCGCTGCAGCCGCTGTTTTTTTGGTGGGGGTGGATTTGGGCATAGGCTGGTTTATACGGTTGTATAAATTTGTTGAACACTCGTACAAACCCCAGTCATTTTGAATTTGTACGTTCGTATAATTTTTTCATGCCGCCCGCTGCAGGCCCTGTCGCACAGGGCTTGTGGGGCTTGTGCTGCATGCCCACCCACACCTACTGGAGACAGACAACATGATCACCCGCCGCCGCTTCACCCAGCTCTCTGCCGCCCTGTTGCCCACCCTGGGCGTTGCTCCCGCTGCCTGGGCGCAGGCCGGCAAGGACGCCATGCCCGACATGGCGCGCATCATCTCGGGCTTTCCTGCCGGGGGGACGGCCGACGCGCTGGCCCGCCGTGTGGGGGACCGCATGCGCGGACAGTACGCCGGTGCCGTCATGGTGGACAACAAGCCGGGTGCGGGCGGGCAAATCGGCATCCTCAACCTGCGCGACAGCCCGGCCGATGGCACCAGCCTGCTCATCACGCCGTCGTCCATGCTGTCCATCTACCCCTACACCTACCCCAAGCTGCGCTACACGCTGGACGACGTGGCGCCCGTGTCGTTGGGCGCCATGTTCGACCACGGTCTGGCCGTGGGCCCGGGCACGCCCGACAGCGTGCGTACGCTGGCCGACTTTTTGGCGTGGCTGCGCGCCAACCCCGGCAGCGCCAACTACGGCAGCCCCGGTGCGGGTTCCATGCCACACATGGTGGGGGTGCTGCTGGGGCAGTTCAGCAAGATCGACATGCGCCATATTGCCTACCGGGGCACGGTGCCGGGCATGCAAGACCTGCTGGGCGGGCAGATCCCTGCGTTCTGGGGACCCATTGGCGACTATCTGCAGCATGGCAAGGGCGGCAAGCTGCGCGTGCTGGCCATTGCGGGAGCCAAGCGCTCGCCCTTCCTGCCGCAGGTGCCCACGCTGACGGAGCTGGGCTACCCGCTCAAGGTCAGCGAGTGGTACGGCTTCTTCCTGCCCGGGAAGGCCTCGTCCGAGACCATCAAGCGCGCATCCGATGCCCTGCAGGCTGCGTTGCACCACCCCGAGGTGGTGGAGTACGGCAAGCAGTACGGCCTGGAGGTCAAGCCCTCCACTGCCGCGCAACTGGGGCAGATGCTCAAGTCCGATGCCGACCAGTGGCGAGGCCTCATCAAGCAGACCGGTTTCACGGCCGAGTCCTGATCGCCCCGTTTCAAACTTTCACCTGAGCCCACCCATGACCGCCACGCTCGCCACACCCGCTCGCCGCATCGTCGATATCTCGATGCACCTTGAAAACGATGTTGTCTCCGACCCGCCCGGTCTGGGCCCGCGCATCAACTACATCGACCACCAGATGAGCTTTGCGGACCTGGCGCAGTTCTTCCCGGGCCTTCAGAAGGAAGACCTGCCTGACGGCGAGTCGTGGGCGGTGGAGGAGGTGCAGCTCAACACCCACAACGGCACGCACCTGGATGCGCCGTACCACTTCGCCTCCACCATGGACGGCGGCCAGCGCGCGCTGTCCATCGACGAGGTGGATTTGAACTGGTGCTTTCAGCCCGGTGTGAAACTGGACTTTCGCCACCTGCCCGACGGTTATGTGGTGCAGGCTGCCGACGTGGAGGCTGAGCTGACACGCATCGGCCATACGCTGCAGCCGCTTCAAATCGTGGTGGTCAACACCCGCGCGGGCAGCGCCTACGGCACGCCGGGCTACACGCGTGCGGGCTGCGGCATGGGTTACGAAGCCACCATGTACCTGCTGGAGCGCGGTGTGCGCCTGACGGGCACCGACGCCTGGAGCTGGGATGCGCCCTTTGCCTACACCGCGCAGCGCTATGCCGAGAGCGGAGACGCATCGCTGATCTGGGAGGGGCACAAGGCTGGGCGCGACATCGGTTACTGTCACCTGGAGAAGCTGCACAACCTGGAGGCGCTGCCCGCCAGCGGCTTCTATATCTCGTGCTTCCCCGTCAAGGTGCGCGGCGCCTCGGCAGGCTGGACACGGGCCGTGGCGATCTTCGACCCGGTGCTGCCGCTACAACCTGCGGCCGGGGTGGCGCCATGAAACTCGCCACCCTGCGCAACGGCCAGCGCGATGGCCGCCTGGTGGTGGTGTCGGCCGATGCGCGCCGCTGCATCGACGCCTGCCCCGTGGCCCCCACGCTGCTTGATGCGCTGGAGCGCTGGAAGGTGGTGGAGCCCGCACTGCAAGACCTGTCCCACACCGTGAATGCACCCGCCGCCCTGGGCACCATGCCCTTCGATGCGCGCCAGTGCCTGGCCCCGCTGCCGCGCACCTGGCAGTGGATCGATGGCTCGGCGTTCTTGAACCACGGCCACCTCATGGAGCGCGCCTTCAAGGTGCCGCCCGTGGCGGACTTCGACACCATCCCGCTCATGTACCAGGGCGCGGCCGACGACTTTCTGGGACCGCACGACGATGTGCGGCTGCCGTCAGAGGACGACCAGATCGACTTTGAGGGCGAGTTTGGCGTGGTGCTCAGCGAAACACCCATGGGCGTCACCGCCGAGCAAGCGCTGCAGTTCGTGCGTCTCGTCGTGTTGATCAATGACTGGAGCCTGCGCGCCTTTGGCCCGCGCGAGGCCAAAAGCGGCTTCGGCTTTTTGCAGGCCAAGCCTTCCACGGCTTTTGCCCCCATCGCCGTCACGCCCGACGAACTGGGCGCGGCGTGGAATAGCGGGCGCGTGTACCTGCGGCTGCAGACGCAGCGCAACGGCGAATGGTTTGGTCACCCGCACGGCGGAGCCATGCACTTTCACTTCGGCCAGCTGATCGCCCACGCAGCACGCACGCGCAAGCTGTCTGCGGGCACCCTCATCGGCTCGGGCACCGTGTCGAACGCGGATGCGGGCGTGGGTTCGTCGTGCATTGCCGAGCGCCGCATGGTCGAGGCCCTGGCTGACGGTGCGCCGCGCACGCCGTTTTTGCGTTTTGGCGAGCGCGTACGCATGGTGGCGCTGGACGACCAGGGCCAGCCCGCGCCGTTTGGCGTGATCGACCAGATGGTGGTGCAGGGCGGCGCGGCGGGCCAGGAGCGGGTGAATACTGTGAATGCTACTAATTTGATAGCTATTGGGGCATGATGGTCGCGCGGTAGTGGCCAAAAAAGCTTTGAATTTTTCACTCCAGTCCATCCGGCCTCGGGTTGGCCGCCTCTGCTTCCACGCCCCATAGCGCTGGGTCTTTCTCCCTCTCCCCTCGCGGGAGAGGGTTGGGGAGAGGGGGCGGTCGCTCTGGGGCCCGGCGCCGCCTGCTGTCCCCCGGCCCCGGAGTGTTTTCACCGGTTGACCAGCCGTTGGGCGGCGCCTATTCTGGCTGGCAGGGGCCGGTGATGCCCCCCATACCAACAAACCGCCCCACTTCCTTCGCGCCCATGCACAAAGAATTCCACCACGATGCCGTGCGCCGCCTCCAGGCGCTGATTGAGCGCGAGACTGGCGCGCCCCTGTCCGAAGCGGCGCAGACCGAGATGGCCGCCGTCCTGCATGGCATGCAGAGCCCCGATGGCGGCGCCAGCGACGGCCTGGCCGTGGTGCCGCGCGAGGTCACCATCTTGCTGGCCGACCTGCGCGGGTTCACCGCGCTGTCGGGCTCGCAACCGGCGTCGGTGGTGATTGCGGCGCTCAACCGCTGCTTGGCGCGGCTGTCTGAAGTGGTGTTCAAGTACCAGGGCAGCATCGACAAGTTCATGGGCGACTCGATCATGGTGCTGTTTGGCGCCCCCGTGGCGCGTGAGGACGATGTGGACCGCGCGCTGCTCTGCGCCGTGGAGATGCAGATGGCCATGCGCGAACTGAACCTGGAGCACCTGCGCGAGCGGCTGCCCGAGGTGTTTCTGGGCATTGGCGTGAACACGGGCACGGTGATGGCCGGGCGCTTTGGCTCGGACGTGTATTCCGAATACACGGTGATTGGCGAGGCGGTCAATCTGGCCTCGCGCATCGAGGCGCTGAGCCTGCGCGGCCAGGTGCTGATCAGCGACACGACCTACCAGCGCTGCTGGGGCCTGGTGTCGGCATCGGCGCCCATGCAGGTCTATGTCAAAGGCCGCACGCAACCCGTCAGCCTGCGCGAGCTGATCGCCATCCCTTCGCAAAAACTCAAGGTGCCGCGCCAGGAGTTCCGCCGCAGCCACCGCGTGGATGCGCGCCTGCCCTGCCTGTGCCAGCGCATGCAGGACAAGATCGTCGTACCCCACATCGTGCATGGCGCCATCCGCGACATCGGCTACCACGGCCTGCTGGTGGAGCTGATCGAGCCGCTCGAACCGCACAGCGAGATCAAGCTGGAGTTTGAGCTGCCGCTGGTGGACTACCGCGTGGCCGATGTGTATGCGCGCGTCATCACCCTCAAGCAGGAGGGCGACGAATGGGTGGCCGGGCTGGAGTTCACCTCCATCAGCGCCGAATGCCACGCCAAGGTGCAGATGTTTGTGCAGCTGCTGGTGGCGCACTGATCCTGCGCATATCCTGCTGCAGATAGATAGCCCAGCTGTCGGGCACGCCCATGGCGCGGTGGCACAAACAATCAGGCGCAGCAACTAGCACGTAGCGAATACCGGCAGCGCTTGCACCCGCGCGGCGCCGCTGGGGCCATCGCCCCGGCGGGGGTATGCCCCCGGCCCAGCAGAGGTCCGCCGGGCATGTTATGGTTACCAAATTCGGGTTTACCCCTGTAACTGCGTAACAATGCAACCGCCCGGCGGCTGTGTTGCAGCTCTTTCCCCCCCATCGATCTCTTTTGTTGCGGCACCGTCGCCTGCCGGTGCTGCGCCCTCCGTTGTTGCCATGACTGCGCCCTTGCCCTCCACACTGCCCACCAACGACATCACCCCCACCGACGACCGCACCCTGGTGCGCGCCGTGCTGGCGCTGGGGGTGGGCGGTTTTTCCATCGGCACGGGCGAGTTCGTCATCATGGGCCTGCTGCCCGAGGTGGCACGCGACATTGGCGTGAGCATTCCGCAGGCGGGCCATGTCATCAGCGCCTATGCCCTGGGCGTGGTGGTGGGCGCGCCCGTGCTGGCCGTGTTGTGCGCCCACTGGGGGCGCCGCGCGCTGCTGATGGCGCTGATGGTGGTATATGCGCTGGGCAACTTCGCATCGGCGCTGGCACCGGGCTATGGGTCACTTACCGCCATGCGGCTGTTCACCGGCCTGCCGCACGGCACCTACTTTGGCGTGGCCGCGCTGGTGGCGGCTGCACTGGCCCCGCCCGGCCGCCGCGCGCGCGCCGTGGGCTGGGTCATGCTGGGGCTGACCACGGCCACGCTGGTGGGGGTGCCCATTGCCGCTGCGCTGGGCGAGGCGTTTGGCTGGCGTGCAGCCTTTGTGTTTGTGGGGCTGATTGCCGTGGCCGCCGTGGTCATGTTGCGCCTGTGGGTGCCCGCCATGCCCGCATCGCACGGCGCCAGCCCGCTGCGCGAGCTGGGCGCGCTGGCGCGCAAGCAGGTGTGGTTCACGCTGGGCATCGGCGCCATCGGTTTTGGTGGCATGTTTGCAGTGTTCAGCTACATCAAGCCCACCTTGCTGGAGGTGGCGGGCATGCCGCCCGCACTCATGCCCTTTGTGCTGTCGCTGTTTGGCCTGGGCATGGTGGCGGGCAACCTGGTGGGCTCGCGCATGGCCGACAAAGCGCTCATGCCCGCGATCGGCAAGGTGCTGCTGTGGTCCATCGTGGTGATGGCGCTGTTTGTGCCCGCCGCACACCACCCCGCCAGCGCCGCGCTGGCCACATTCCTGTTGGGCACGGTGGTGGCTATCGGCCCTGCGCTGCAGATCCGCCTGATGGACGTGGCGGGCGACGCGCAGACCCTGGCCGCCGCCCTCAACCACTCGGCCTTCAACGCTGCCAATGCATTGGGCGCATGGCTGGGCGGCGTGGCGATCTCGGCGGGCCTGGGCTGGACGTCCACCGGCTGGGTGGGTGTGGTGCTGGGCCTCGGTGGTGTCGGGATCTTTGCGTGGTCCATGGCGAGTGAACGGAGCACGAAACCCGCCATGGTGTGACCGTAGCGGCGGCGCGACACAGCCGCAGCGGGGGAAAAGAACACCGCGTTCTGCGCTACATTGAACGCGGGCTGGCCTTTCTGCCAGCCACGTCGCTCGGACGGTTCCGGGCGCTTACGTGAAAGTCACACCGCATGTCTGCATCGCAGGGCAAGCGCCGTTTTGCGCGCATCGATCGCCTCCCTCCCTACGTCTTCAACATCACGGCCGAACTTAAGTTGGCCGCCCGCCGCCGGGGCGAAGACATCATCGACATGAGCATGGGCAACCCCGACGGGGCCACGCCACCGCACATCGTCGCCAAGCTCACCGAAGTGGCTCAGCGGCCCGACACCCACGGCTACAGCGCCAGCAAAGGCATCCCGCGCCTGCGCCGCGCCATCAGCCACTGGTACAAAGACCGCTACGCGGTGGACATCAACCCCGACACCGAGGCCATCGTCACCATTGGCTCCAAGGAAGGCCTGGCCCACCTCATGCTGGCCACGCTGGACCGGGGCGACACCGTGCTGGTGCCCGACCCGAGCTACCCCATCCACATCTACGGCGCGGTGATTGCCGGTGCCGACATCCGCAGCGTGCCCGTGGCGCCCGATGTGGACTTTTTTGCCGAGCTGGAAAAGGCCATCCGCGGCAGCTACCCCAAGCCCAAGATGATGATCTTCGGCTTTCCCAGCAACCCCACCGCGCAGTGCGTGGACCTGGGCTTCTTCGAGCGCGTGATCGCCCTGGCCAAGAAGCACGACATCCTGGTGGTGCACGACCTGGCCTATGCCGACATCGTGTACGACGGCTACCGCGCCCCCAGCATCATGGAAGTGCCCGGCGCCAAGGACGTGGCGGTGGAGTTTTTCACCCTGAGCAAAAGCTACAACATGGCCGGCTGGCGCGTGGGCTTCATGGTGGGCAACCCCGACCTCGTGGCGGCGCTCGCCCGCATCAAGAGCTACCACGACTACGGCACCTTCACCCCCCTGCAGGTCGCGGCCATCGCCGCACTGGAGGGCGACCAGCAGTGCGTGAAAGACATCGCCGCCCAGTACCAGCGCCGCCGCGACGTGCTCTACAAGGGCCTCACCGAAGCCGGCTGGGCCGTGGACTGCCCCAAGGCCAGCATGTACATCTGGGCCCGCATCCCCGAGCCCTACCGTGCGCTGGGCTCGCTGGAGTTTGCGCGGCAACTGCTGGACAAGGCCAAGGTGTGTGTGTCGCCTGGCATTGGGTTTGGCGACCAGGGGGACGAGTACGTGCGGTTTGCGCTGATCGAGAACGAGGCGCGGATTCGGCAGGCGGTGCGGGGGATTCGGGGGATGTTCAAGGCCGATGGCTTACTGAAGGTGCCAACTGTGGCGCCGGTGTAAGCCAGCGAGAACTGCCGGTTTGAGGATCACACTACACACGGACTCCGAGCGGTTGGCCTTGAACGGGGCCACCGTTCGGTGTCCGAAAAAACCGCTGCAGAGCATTTCAATTGACAGGCTGTAGCGGCCCCATGCATGGAATTCTTCAATGGGATACGACAAGAATATTTCACCTGTGGGCTGGTATGTGGTTTCCTACCTGCTGCGCTTCGTGGAGTTGAATGACGACAGGAAAGACGATGATGAAGCTCGATTCCTGTCTTGGGAAAACACCGTTCTTGTACGTGCGTCAAACCTCGATGAAGCCCATCAAAAGGGTCTGTCGGTTGCTCGCGAGAACTCGAAACCCTACAAGGGTGGGCCCGAAGGTGTACCTGTTCAATGGAGGTTGGTAGGTATCACTGATGTCCTGCCTATCTACGAAGAGCTGGGAGATGGGGCGGAAATCATGTGGACGGAGCGTGCCCCTCGAAAGCTCAAGAACCTCAAACAGATGGTCAGGCAGAAGGGGGATTTTCGGCAGTAGATGCCAATCCCTACGCGGATGTTGGAAATCATCGGCTTTCGAAATCAATCCCTGGGGGCGCTTTCCCAAATCAGCCCTGCGCCAAAGCTGAATATCACTAGCAAAACGCCGTACCACCCGGTGAACCAACTGATGTTGATAGCCAAAAAGACGGCTGAAATCAGCGCAAAAAGCACCGCGAGTCCAATGCGCCAGTGAAACGCCAACATCGTGATCAGTTCAAAAAGGGCGTCCATACAACCTTTCAATTCAGCCGGATTGTCGTCGGCCACATGCGCCGCCTCACGCGGCCCACCTACATCGCCCAAATCCTGGGCGCCTCCCCCTCCAACCCCCACAACACCTCCCGCCAAACCACCCGCACGGCCTTGAGCAGCCTCATCGCGGGCTCCACCTGCGGCGCCAGCACGCGCACCACCACCATGCGGTCGTTGGGGCTGGTGGCGCCTGCAGTGGCCTTGACCTGGGGGTGCTGATCCATCACCGCACGGGCGGCGTCCAGGGCCGCGTCGCGGCGGGTGCGGTCAAGGGGCGTGCCTGCGGCAAAGAACATGCTGGCCGTGCAGCGGTGACCTGCCAAACCCAAAGGGCTGCTCAGCAGCCGGTCATCGGCGGCGTCGATGACGCCGCGCTCCAGCCACAGGCCGGGCACTTCCAGGTGCTGGGTGAAGCGGCCTTGTTCAAACGGCTGGCCCGCGTGCGGCAGGCCCAGCGCAGTCACGTCCCAGGCGATGCATTCGGCGCCGGGGGCGAGGTTCAAAGTGAGGTGGTTTTCAGCATGGCAGGCGCTGTAGCAAAGCGCCTCCAGCGGCAGCCATTCCAGGCGTGCGCCTTCAGCCAGGGTGAGGTGGCTGCGCTGCAGTGCCAGCGGGCCGGTGGAGCGGTAAAAGCGCGTGGCGCCGGGCGTGGTGACCAGGCCGTGGGCGCCTGGGCCCACGGTGGCGGTGATGTCCAGCGTGTCGCCACCCACCAGGCCGCCGGGCGGGTGCACCAGCACGTTGTGGCAGATGGCGTCGCCCTCGGGGTACAGGCTTTGCAGGATGCGCAGCGGCCCGTTGTGCTCGTAGCGGGCTACCGTGCGGGCGCTATGTTCTGCCGTGTAGTCGAGCTGAAGGCGGGCGTGCCAGGGCATGTTTCGATGGTTTGCTACTAAATGAGTAGCTGATTATGCCCTGCAGGTAAGCGGTAGAGGCCCGTGGGTGCGACACGCGCCACCCGTTTTCTCTACGCTGTTTGGCGTACAGGTGTCTGCACGGGGGCTGTGGGTTCGGCCGTGTACCAGCTGCGCAGCTTGCCGGGGTTGAGCAGGCCCTGCGGGTCAAAGCGGCGCTTCATGCCCACCACGGCCGGGTCCAGGTGGTTCTGCTTGCCGTCTTCCACGATGTACACGTGCGGGTTGTTGATCTGCACGCCGTGGTCGCGGTAGATCTGCATGATCTGGTTCAGGCGCTCCTCGGTGGTGTAGCGGATGATCTGCAGGCCGCTGCAATTGAAGGCGCCTTCCTTGGTACGCAAGAACTCCAGGTGCATCATCACCTCGCCCTTCAGCGCGGCCTCCAGTGCGCGCACTTGCTTGAGCCGGTGCATGGGGTTGAAGCCGCTCTGGATGTAGGTCAGGCCTTTGTCCACCTTCAGGGCGTGCAGGGTGGTGTGGTTCCAGGTGTATTCGAGCAGCGTCTTGTGGCTGCTGGCCACTTCGTCGGCCGTCTTGCGGTAGGTGACCTGGCCGCCGTGCTGGGCCACCATGTCGCGCATGCCTGCCTCGGAGTGCGGGGCCACCAGCAGCAGCACCGCGTGCTGATTGGCGGGCAGGTGCTCGGCCAGGCTGGTGAAGTACTGCGGGATGGGGGCGGCTACAAAACATACCTCTTTTTTCTCCAGCCCGGGTGCGCTGCCAAAGCGGTCGGCAAACTCCAGCGCCGCATCGAACTGCGCGAAGGTGGCGATGCATTCGGTCCACTCCACGGCGGGGGTCAGGGCCACTTCCAGCTCCAGCACGATGCCGTTGGTGCCGTAGGTGTGGTGCAGCAGCATGGCCTCGGGGCCGCGCAGTTCGATGACCTGGGGTTCGGGCTCCACCGTCATGGCGCGCACGGCCAGCACGTTGCCGGGCGCGGCCAACGGGCCGTGGTTGATGGAGCCAGCGCCGCCGAAGCCACCGCCAAACAGCCCGCCCAGCGTGGCGCTGCGGTAGGTGCTGGGCAGCCAGCGCAGTTCTTGCCCCTGGGGCTTGGCCTGCGCGTCGAAGTCTGCCAGCCGGATGCCCGACTGCGCGCGGCCCACGCCGCCGCGCACCCAGCCAAAGGCGTTGTAGCCGGACAGGTCCAGGATCACGCCGCCGTGCAGCGGCGTGCTCTGACCGTAGTTGCCGGTGCCGCTGCCGCGCACGGTGAGGGGAATGCCCGCACTGGCGCAGGCGGCCACCACCTGGCGGATTTCTGCTTCGGTGCGCGGGCGCACGGCGATGTCGCCGCGCTTGCCCGCCAGGTCGCGCTTGAGCACGGGGCTGAACCAGGCAAAGTCCTGCGAGAGGCGACCCACGCGCAGCGGGTCGGCGATCCAGTCCAGGTCGGGCAGCAGGTCGGGCAGTTGTTGGGCGGTGGTGGTCATGTCGGTATCTCCTTGGCCGCTGGTGGCCGTTTTGGGCAAAAGGAAGCCCGTGCCGCGCGCCAGTGGCTGCGCGCGGTGTGTTGGCGATGGGGGTGAAAGGTCTAGTCGTGCGACGTTTCGCTGGCGTGCCAGCCGCCCAAGGCGACGCGTGTGAGCCATGCCATCAGCACGAAGAGCGCGACACCGGTGAGCGAGATCAGCAGCAGCGCAGCAAACATGCGCGGGATGTTGAGCTGAAAGCCTGCCTGCAGGATCTGGTACGCCAGCCCGGCACCCTGGCCCCCGGTGCCCGCCACAAACTCCGCCACCACGGCGCCAATGAGCGCCAGGCCGCTGGAGATGCGCAGCCCGCCAAAGAAGTAGGGCAGGGCGCTGGGGATGCGCAGGCGCAGCAGCGTTTGCAGCCGCGTGGCGCGGTTGAGCTGGAAGTAGCTTTGCAGGTCAGGCTCCACACTGCGCAGGCCCAGCGTGGTGTTGCTGATGATGGGGAACAGGGCGACCAGTGCGGCGCAGATCACCATCGAGGCCGTCGGGTCCTTCACCCAGATGATGATGAGCGGCGCCACGGCCACGATGGGAGTGACCTGCAGCAGCACGGCGTAGGGGAAGAGTGCGGTCTCGATGCGTTTGCTCTGCACAAACAGGAACGAGATCAGCACGCCCGCCACCGTGGCCACCACAAAGGCCAGCACCGTGATCTTGACGGTGACCCACAGCGAGCCGCCCAGTGCGGCCCAGTCGGTGAACAGCGTCTTCATCATCAGGATGGGCGAGGGCACCAGGTAGGGCGGCAGCTCCATGGCCGTGACCAGCCCCTGCCACAGCGCGATCAGCACCAGGCCGACCAGCACGGGGTAGACCACGCGCTGCACGCGGGGTTGGGCCATGAGCGGCGGGCGTTTGGGTGTGGCCTTGGCGGCAGGTTTGGCAGCGACTGGTGCAGGCGCTGAGCGCGGGGCGGCTGCGGTATGGGCGGTGACCACCGGCGACGCCATCGGTGCGGAAGGGAAGGGGGTGCTCATGCCACGGTCTCCTCGGTGTCCACGCTGGCGCGCAGCAGGCTGTCCTGCAGCAGCTTGGCGTAGCGGCTGAATTCGGGCGACACCATGAAGTCGGCCGTGCGGGGGTAGGGCGCGTCGATGCGGAACTCTTCGACCACGCGGCCGGGGCGCGCGGCCATCATGACCACGCGGCTGGAGAGGAACACCGCCTCGTGGATCGAGTGCGTCACAAAGATCACGGTGAGCTTCTTCTTGCGCCACAAGTCCAGCAGGTCGGCGTCGAGCTTGTGGCGCGTGATTTCATCCAGTGCGCCAAAGGGCTCGTCCATCAGCAGCAGGTCGGGCTGGGTGACCAGGCCGCGCGCAATCGATACGCGCATCTGCATGCCGCCCGACAGCGCTCGGGGCAGGGCGTTGGCAAACTTGGACAAGCCCACCAGCGCCAGCGCTTCGGTCACGCGCGCATCGGCCTCAGCACGCGGCACGCCCGCCAGGTCCAGCGGCAGGCGCACATTGGTCTGCACACTGGCCCAGGGCATGAGTGTGGGCGACTGGAAGACAAACGCCATCTTCTTGCCGCTTTCGTCCAGCTGCGCCACGGGCTTGCGCCACAGGTGCAGGCGGCCGTCGGTGGGCTCCAGCAGGCCCGCCACCATTTTCAGCAGCGTGCTCTTGCCGCAGCCCGATGGGCCGAGCAGGGTGACGAATTCGCCTTCCTCAATGGTCAGGTCCACCGGCAACAGGGCCTGCGTGCCGTTGGGGTAGGTTTTTTCGGCGGAGAGCACCTCCACGGCGGGCGTGTAATGGGGCAGCGGTGCCTGGGCGTGTGCCAGCGGCGGAGATTCAGCGGGGGATGTCATGGTCGCCTTTCGATGGATGCGGCCGGGCGGGGGTAGGTTTGCGCACCGGCCGCTGTTTCAGGGCTGTCAGGGCTCAGGGCAGAACCTTGAGGTCTTTGACGAAGGCGGTGGTGTAGGTCTCGGTCAGCTTGACCTTGGCGGGGTCGATGAGCTTGGCGTCCACCAGGAAGTCGTAGCTGGCCTTGGCGCGCGCGTCGGTCATGATGCCGATGCCCATGGTGGCTGCGTCGCCACCGGTCGCCATGCCCATCTCCTTGAGCTTGGCCACGCTGTAGGCGAGCTGCTCGTCAGTCATGTTGGGGTTGTCTTTCTTGATGAGCGCGTTGGCGGGGGCCGGGTCGGCCAGGTAGCTCTTCCAGCCTTCCATCGACGCCTTCACGAACGAGGCCACTGCGGCGCTGCGGTCCTTCACCGTCTTTTCCATGCACGAGATGGTGGTGGCGTAGGCGGGGTAGCCCTGGTCGCTGAACATCAGTGTGTTGGCTTTGACGCCCGCCTTGGCAATCGCAAACGGCTCGGAGGTCAGGTAGCCCTGCTGGGCGCTGTTCTTGTCGGCGACGAAGGGCTGGATGTTGAAGGTGTAGGGGCGGGTCTGCGAATCGGTGAAGCCGTACTTGGCCTTGAGCCAGGGCCAGTAGCCGCGCTGGGCCGACGATGCGATCAGGATGGTCTTGCCCTTGAGGTCTTCGAACTTCTTCACGTCCTCGTGCGCGATGAGCACCTGCGGGTCCTTCTGGAACACCGCGGCCACGTTGACCACGGGCACGCCGCCTTCACGCATCTGGATCATCTGCAGGTCGCTCGATCCCATCACGCATTCGGCCTGGCCAGCGGCCATCATCTGCACGATGTTGACCTGCGGGCCGCCCATCTTGATGGTCACGTCCAGCCCGTACTTCTTGTACAGGCCCGTGGCCACCGCCTGGTAGAAGCCGCCATGCTCGGCCTGCGCGTACCAGTTGGTCATGTAGGTGAACTTCTCTTGCGCTTGGGCAGTGCTCGACATGGTGCCGACGGCACCCACAGCGAGCAGGGCGGCTGCACCAATTTTGGAAAGGCGGGAGGCGGTCTTCATCATGGTGGTACTCCGGTAGGGGGTGGAGGTGGAACGAAGGGACAACGAAGGGAAAGGAGAAAAGGATTGGCAGTGGCGTTCGCAGGTTTCAGGCCAGTGCGGACGGGTGCTCGATGTGGCCGGTGTGATGGGCGCGGCCCCAGGTGGGCTCAGCGCGCGGTGCCCACTGCAGCTTGTGCAGCTCGGTGATGGCGGCGGCCCAGCTCACGGCCAGCGATTCCAGGATGGCGTGGCCCTGCTCGGCCGTGGCGGGCAGCGGGTCGCCAATGATTCCGCTGGGACCGAAGTCGCGGGCGCTCCAGGCGCAGGCCGGGCGGCCGTCGGGCGAGAGCAGGGGCGAATCAAAAACGGGTGGGTAGTTGACCACCGCGCGCTCCATGTGCACGGTGTCGGGGGCCAGTGCCAGCATCAGTGCGGTTTCGCCGTGGCCCGCATGCATGGCCAGACTCTTTTCCTTGTCGGAGAGGAATTGGCCCGCTACGTGCGGCACACGCCAGGTGAAGCTGGGCACCACGATGAAGTCGCCATGGCGCAGACGCAGCTCGCGTGCACACATCTCCATCACCTGCGGCTGGCCGCCGTGGCCATTGACGAACAGCAGCTTGCGAAAGCCCGCGCGGTACACCGACTCGCCCACCTCGTTCATGGTGGCCAGCAGGGTCTCGCCGCTCAGCGTGACGGTGCCGGGGAAGTGCAGGTGCTCTTCGGACTTGCCGTAGGTGATGGGGGCCATCGCAAACGCGGGCACCTCAGCCGGCAGGCGCGCTAGCGCATGGCCCACCACGCCTGCGCTGATGACGGTGTCCACCGCACAGGGCAGGTGCGGGCCATGCTGCTCTGTGGCACCCGTGGGCAGCACGATGACGGTGTTTTCCTTGTCGGGCAGGTCGGCGATCTCGGTCCAGCTCAGGTAGGGCAGGTAGCGGTGGGGTGGGGTGTAGCCGTGCAGCATGAAAGACTTTCGTGAGGGTGTTGGGGGTGGATCAGCGCTGTGGCAGATAGGCCGTGGCTTCGACCTCAATCAGGATGTCGGGCGTGGGCAACATGCCGCTCACTTCCACCACGGTGGACGCGGGGGGCTCGCCGGGGAAGAACAGCTTGCGCACGCGGCTGTACTGCGGGAAGTGGTCCAGGTTCTTGAAGTACTGCACCAGCTTGAACACGTCGGACATCTGGCCGCCCGCTGCCTCGACGGTCTGGCGGATGCGGTCGAGCACATACCAGCTCTGCGCGAGGATGGGGCCCTCTTTGATGTCGCTGCTGAACTCGCCGGTGCGGCCAATCAGCGTGGCGGCCTCGTCGGGGATGTCGGCATAGCCGCGCACGATGCGGCTGGCGGCGGGGTCCACGGCGATGATCCCGCTCAGGTAGATGAAGTCGCCTGCGCGGCGCCATGCGGCGTAGCGGGCCAGGGGCTGGGCGATGCCCGGTGCAGGGGCGGTGGCAGTGGCAGATGCGGTGCTCATGCGAGGCTCCTTGCGGTTTGGGTGGTGGGCACATGCCAGGCAGCCGGTGCATGGCCGTTGGCGACGCGGCCCTGGCGCAGCACCACGCGGCCCTGCGCGCCTTGTGTGCGCGATGGAAAGCCCCAGTGGTCGGCCTGCGTGAAAACCAGCAGGTCAGCCACCGCGCCCGGCTGCAGGGGCAGCGCGGTGGGGCCGGTGCGCAGCCAGTCGCTGCGGCACAGCGATTCGCTCCATTGGTCGAAAGGTGTCTCCAGCTGCGCCGCCAGCACGCCCGTGGCCAGGGCCTCCAGCGGGTCGAAGCTGCCCACGGGGCAGAACGGGTCTTGCACGTTGTCGCTGGCGACCAGAACGGGGATGCCGCGTGCGCGCGCTTCCTTCACCAGCGTCAGGCCACGCTGGCGCGGTGTGCGGCCGGTGGTGGCGTCTTGCAGCAGTAAATTGGTGATGGGCAGCGTGACCAGGGTGATGGGGCTTTGCGCCACGGCGTCGAGCGTGGCGAGGGCGGTGGCTTCGTCCTGTGCAGCCAGCGCGCAGGTGTGGCCGCAGACCACATGGCCTTCAAAGCGCAGCTCCTTCAGCAGTGCTGCCGTGGTTGCCAAGCCCTGGGCGCCGGGGTGCAGTTCTTCGTCCACATGCAGGTCCACGTTCAGCCCGTGGTGTTGTGCGGCTTCTAACAGATGGCGCAGCGCCTGCGGGTCCCAGTTGGTGGAATGCACAAAGCCGCCCAGCAAGGCGCCAGGGCCGCTCGCAGCCACGGTGGCGGCCAGCCGCAGGGCCGCGCTGCGGTCTGCGTACAGGTGCAGGGGGATCAGGCTCACGCGCTCCAGCGTGATGCGGTCGGCCCAGTCGTGCGCCAGTGCGCGCAACACGTTCCAGGCCAGTGGCTGAGCGTCAGGTTCCCACCAGTCGCAGTGGGTGCGCAGGTGCACGGTGCCCGCGTCGTAGGCCCATTGCAGCGCGCGGCTGGCGCGGGCGTGGATGTCGGCTTCGGTCCAGCCCTGGCGGTCCACCATCATGGCCTCGATGGCGCCCAGCAGGCCGGGTTTGACCACGCCCATGCGGGGCAGGGTGAAGGCCTTGTCCAGGTGGGTGTGTGCATCCACCAGGCCGGGCAGCACCAGCGCGCCTGCCACGTCCCACACCGTGCCGTGGGGCGCTGGCTGGGAGCCATAGGGCAGCACCTGCACGATGCGGCCCTGGGCCAGGTGCAGGTCGGCCAGTGCGGGCTGGTGGCCCTGCTGCGGCCATGTAGCGGGCAGCAGCCAGCGCGGCAACCGGGCGCGCAGGATGTGGTCGGGGGTGTTGGATGCGTGCATGCCGTGGTCCTTAGAACGCTTTCTTATGCAAAGCGCGCCATGGCCTGGCCCACGCGGGCCTTGAATGCCGCGAGCCGGGATGGTGTGGCCACGTTCATGTGGTAGTAGGCGTGGTAGTCCACCCGCGCCTTGCCGCCCGTGAGCAGGCGCATGTAGCGGGTGATCGACTTGCGTGGCGGGTCGCCCATGAACAGCGCCGTCCAGCGTGGGCGGCCGTAGGTGACCACGGCCGAGATGCGCTGGATGTGCGTGAGCGAGGGTTTGACGTTGTGCGGGTCGCTGATGTCAAAGGCCACGCCGGGCATGAGCACGCGGTCGAAAAATCCCTTGAGCATCGCCGGCATGCCAAAGCACCAGGTGGGAAAGCAGAACACCACTGCCTCGGCCCAGAGCAAGCGGTCCACATAGCCCTGCACGGGCAACTGGTTGCTGGGCACCTCGTGGTAGCCCAGGCGCTCCTCGCGGGTCATTACAGGGTTGAAACCCTCGGCGTACAGGTCGCAGTCGTCCACCTCATGGCCCGCGCCGCGCAGCTGCTGCACCACCTCTGTGTGCAGGGCGGCGTTGTAGCTGGTCTCTACCGGGTGGCAATAGATCACGAGGATGCGCATGGCGGGTGTCCTTCGGGTGCGTGGGATAGACCTAGATGTCCAGGGTGAGCGTGGCGCTGTGGCTGCGTGCGCAGCACACGGCGACGTGGGTGGCTTGCTCTGCAGCGCTCAGGCAGCTGTCGCGGTGGTCAGGTTCGCCTTCCAGCCAGCGGGTCACGCAGGTGCCGCACACGCCCTGTTCGCACAGGGTTTCCAGCGGCACGCCAGCGAGCTGCAGCACGTCGGCCATGCTCTCGCCGGGGCCCACAGGCAAGCGCATCTGGCTGCGCTGCAGGATCAGCTCGAACGTGTGTTCTGTGCGGGTGGCGCTGGCGGTGTCAGGGGCTGTCTGCATTGTTTGACCATGTGATTTGATCGATTGGTCAAACTATTGCAAAGGCTGTGCCAGCCACAAGAACCCGTCAAACGTCTTTGTGGTGGATCAACGCGGCCTTATCGCGACGGATTTACGCCGCTTGCTGGTGCGCATCACGCCCCCGCAGGCCGTTTGGTGCCCGTACCACGCCCAGAAATGGGCGTTGGGCTTTAGTCTGGTGCGAGGCCGCAGCCCAGCAGCACAAAGCTGGTGAGTTCGCGCACGATGGGCTCGCGGTCGATGGGCTCGTCGGGCGCCAGGCCCAGCATGATGTGCACCTGCACCCCGTAGTCGGCGTAGTGCTGCGTCATGCCCCAGATCTGCATGAGCAGCAGCGTGGGGTTGACGGCGCGCATGCGGCCTTCGGCGATCCAGCGGTGGATGAGGTCCACCTTCTGCTGGGTGGACTTGACGGCCACGGGCCAGTATTTGCCCAGGTTGCGCCCACCGCCCAGCACCTCGGTGGTGAAGATGCGCGACAGGCCCGGGTTGTCCAGCGCGTAGTCGAGCTTCTTGCGCACGTAGCTGCTCAGCACCGTCTTGGGGTCGTTGCTGTTGGCGTCAAAGATGAAGGCACCCGACCAGCCGTTGAGCACCGAGTACAGCAACTCTTCATACAGTTCCTCTTTGCTGCTGATGTAGTAGTGCAACTGCGGCTTGGTTAGGCCCGCACGCTCGGCAATGGCCTTGGTGGATGCCCCTTTGAACCCATGGCGGCTGAACTCGGCAATGGCTGCATCGCGGATCGCTGCGAGGATGCGTTCGCGGCCCTGTTTGGCGCGGCTGAGCAGCGCGCCGGAGGCGGCTTCGGCTTCGGATTCGGTCATGGCTTGGGTACGGGGCATGGCTGACGGAGGATGGCAGAGTGTGCGCTGCAGATTCTGCCCGCGCAGCAACGGGTCAGACTTTCCAGAACCCGATATGCGGCGCGCTGGCCTCGTCGACCAGTGCCGGGCCAATGCATTCGATGGCGTGAGGCGACGCGGCAAACACGTCGCGGCACGACAGCTCGGCGTCGCGCTGCTCGGCCCGCTCGCCCCGGAAGACGCGCAGGCGCTCCGCATCAATGCCAAACACCACGCGCCCAATGCCCGACCAGAAGATGGCGCCCGCACACATCACGCAGGGCTCGGCCGATGAATACAGCGTGGCCTTGGCCAGGGCATCGCGCCCCACGCGCGGGCTGAGCTGGCGCACCGCATTCGTCTCGGCGTGGCCCGTGCAGTCTCCGGTCTCGGTGGTGTTGCAGTAAGCCTCGGCCAGCAGGCGCCCTTCGGCACTGATGACCACCGCACCAAACGGGCGGTTGCCGCGCGCGCGGGCCGTGCACGACCACGCGATGGCCTGGCGCAGGTAGGTGCCGTCGGTGTCGTTGATGGGGGTGGGGTCGTCAAAACTGGCGGGGGGGGCAGACATGAGCGCGTGCATGGTGTGGGTGTCTCCGTCGATGGTGGGTGGGTGGCTGTCGTTGTGCAACGCCGGACTGTCTGCACGCCCGCCGTTGTGGTGCAGGGCGCTATGCATTTGGCATGCCAATCACAATCAGTGACATGTATGCATGGCTTTTGATGCGCTGTGCACAAGCGCTCTCACCCTGCGTGGATACACAAGCAAGGTGCTGTGGGCATTCTTCTTGCATCGCTTTTGGCAAGAGTAGAAGCGTTCACTGCGTTGCCCCCAGTGCCATCCTGCACGGGGCGATGCCAGTCGGAAATTGCTCTTGAAGCCCGCTGTGCGCACAGCGGTGTGCGTTGGCACATCGTGGCTTCAAGGGTTGAAAGGACGGCCGCTGCAGGCGGTGCCACCCACTCTTGAAGCACCCAGCGGGAGGGCCTTTCTTCCTTCCACTTGTCTTCAGGAGAACTGCATGACCACCACTGCCACCTACGACCTCGCCGAGCTGCAAAAAGAAACGCGCATGGGCGCGATGGGCTCGGAAACCGCGAGCCGCGAAATCCGCCGTATCGACCTCAGCGACTTTGCGCAGCGCAAGACCGAGATTGCCGACCAGCTGTGGGACGCCGCCGTCGATGTTGGCTTTTTCCAGATCGTAAACCACGGCATTGACCTGGCCGAGGTGCACAACGCCTTTGCAATGACCGAGCGCTTCTTTTCGCTGCCCGACGCCGTGAAGGCGCAGTACCCGCTCAAGAAAGCGCTGAATGTGGGCTGGGAGAGCCGCGCGCAGGTGCGCCCCTCCACCGGCACGCCGGACCAGAAGGAGTCGTACCAGATCACCCGCCCACACATGGCGGGCCTGTGGCCCACCGACGAGGAGCTGGCGGGCTTTCAGTCCACCATGCTCGCCTTCGAAGGCCAGTGCTGGCAGGTGGCCATGCAGGTGCTGTCGTGCTTTGCGTGGAAGCTGGGGTTTGACGAGGCCTTCTTTGCCCGCGCGCACGACCCTGCGCAGGCCAGCTACCAAAGCACCTTGCGCCTGCTGCACTACTTTGCGACCCCGCCCGAGCAGCAAGCCCACCTGGGCCTGTGGCGCGCTGGGGCGCATACCGACTTTGATTGCCTGACCCTGCTCTTTCAGCGCCAGGGCCAGGGCGGCCTGCAGGTGTGCCCGGGCAAGGAGATGGACACCCAGGCCTGGACCTCGGTGGAGCCCGACGAGCAGGCGATCACCTGCAACATCGGCGACATGCTGATGCGCTGGAGCGACGACCAACTGCCCAGCAACTTCCACCGCGTGAAGAACCCGCTGCCCGGCGAGTACATGGGGCCGCGCTACAGCATCGCCTTCTTTGCCCAGGCCAACCGCGATGCCATCATCGAAGGGCCGGGCAAGAAGTACCCCGCGATTGCCGCCGGCGACTACCTGAACCAGCGGGTGGCGGCCAACTTCAAGGCCTATTGAGGCGCGATGGATGGCGCAGGGGTGGGCGTTGGTTCACCCCGCTCATGCTTTGGCGGGCACCGCCGTTGTTGGCCTGACCCGGTAGGGGCGGCTCAAGCAACGTTGCGGGGCACGCCCACAGCGCTGACCCGGAACACGTTGTCCTCCGGGTCCGCCAGCACCGCCTGCCATTGGCCGTAGTAGGTGGCGTAGGGTGGCTTGATGATCTGCCCGCCCAGAGCTTTTGCCTTCTCGCTGGCAGCGTCCACGGCATCTGGCATGTCCAGCATGAAGGTGGCGTAGCCTGTCACGCTGCGGGGTGACTGCAAGGCTGCGCCAGGCTGCCGGTCGGCGAGGTTCAGCAGGGCATAGGCCTCGGGGGCGTTGAAGCCGAGCTGGAAATGCTCGGTCTCCACCGCCCGGTAGATGGCCGAGCGCGTCCCCGGCGCCTCGGGCAACTGCAGCAGGCCTTGATAGAACTGCAGTTGTGCCTCGATGTCCTGGCACAGCAGGTTGAACCAGAGCCTCATGCCATCACCGCCGCGATGGCTGGGGAGGTGGATGTGGTGGTCTGACCCAGGCCGTAGGTCTTGCGGTACATGGCTTGCAAGTGCTCGCCCACGGTGCAGGGTGCAAAGCGCGGCGCCTCACCGGCAGGCACACAGGTGGAGACGGGGACCACCTGGGCCTCGTAGTCGGGCGTGTAGAAGAACGGAATGGAGTAGCGCGGTGCGCCCCCGCTGTGCACGTTGCGCACGCGATGCGGGTTGGACCGGTACAGCCCGTTGGTCCAGCGCGGAATCATGTCGCCCAGGTTCACCACCAGCGCGCCCTCGATGGGTGTGGCGGCCACCCATTCGCCGGTGGGCAGCTTCACCTCCAGCCCGCCATGGTGGTCCTGGGCCAGCAGGGTGATGGCACCCCAGTCCGTGTGCTCGCCCGCGCCAAAGGTGAGTGCATCGGCGCTTTCAGGATGCGGCGGGTAGCGCAGCAGCCGCAGCGTGAGCATGGGGCTCTGGTGGGTGTGGTCGAAGTAGTCCTCGGGCAGGTCGAGCGAGACAGCCAGCAGCTGCATCAGCCGCAGGGCCAGTTGCCGCATGGCGGCGATGTAGGTGCGGCTCTGGGCGGCCAGCTCGGGCAACCCCTCTGGCCATTGGTTGCTGCCGTAGGAGTGGTAGCCGCGCTGCACGTACGGATGGTCTGCCGCGTAATCCAGCCCGCAGTAGAAGCTCTCCTTGAGGTCCGGGCGCGCATTTGCGTCCAGGGTCTGCCCGCCCAGGCTTTCGTAGCCCCGCATGGCGGGTGAGTGGTGCAGCGAAATCGCATCTTTGGATGCGAGTGGCAGGTCGAAGAACTGCTGCGCCAATTCAAACTGGCGCGCAATCACGTCCTGTGGCACGCCGTGGTGGTGCACGTAGAAGAACCCTACGCCCATGCAGGCCTGGCGCAGTTGGGTGGCCACGGCCATCACGGCAGGGCTGCGCGGTGCGCCCGGCTGCAGGGCGCCGCTGAGGTCGATGAGGGGGATGCCCATGGCTTTCCCCGGGTCAGGCCTTGAGCTTACGGTCTGCGGCTGCGGGCAGGAAGCGGTCGGTCCAGATGTCGGCCACCGCCAGGCTGCTCTTGAGGCCGAAGGCCGCCACGGTCTCATCGATGGTGGCCTGCAGGCGCACAGGCGTGGCAGCACCCCAGCCATTGGCGCGTGTCTCGGCGGTCTTCATGGTGCCGTCCACGATGAGCTGCAGGCGCTCGAACTCGATCTCTTCATGGGCCAGGGGCTCGCGGGCCTTGATGGCGGCAGCGCCGGCGCGCGGGTCGGCAATGGCATCGATCCAGCCGCGCGTGGTGGCCTTGAGGAAGGCCTTCATGGCATCCGGGTTGTCTTGCATGCTCTTGGCGTTGGCGATCAACCCGTTGCCGTAGGACTTGAGACCGTAGTCCGAGAAGCGGAACACCGTGATCTGATCCGGCGTCAGGCCCCGCGCCTTCAGGTTGAGCAGACCGGTGAAGAAGAAGTACGCCGCTGCGTCAAAGTCGCCTTTCACAAAGCGCGTGTCGCCAATGTCGGGCGCCACGTTCTCCCATTTCACGCCGCTGCCATCAAAGCCCTGTGCCTTGGCAAAGGCAGGAAAGAGCTTGCGCGAGGCGTTGAAGGGCTGGCCCAGGATGGTCTTGCCCGCCAGGTCGGCGGGTTTTTTGATGGCGCCATCCTTGCGCACCATGACCGAGTTGGGGTTCAGGTCGTACTGGATGGCGACCGCTGCCAGTTTGGACTGCGGGTTGGCGGTGTTGAACTCGATCATGGTCGAGAGGTCGGCCGACGCCACGTCATACGCACCGCCCGCCACCAGGCTGATGGCCGAGGCAGACCCGTTGCCCGTGTCGATGGTGACGTCTAGGCCTGCATCCTTGTAGTAGCCGCGCTGCTGCGCCAGCAAAAAGCCCGCGCCCGAGGCCTCAACCTTCCAGCCCAGGTTGAACTTGAACTTTTGCAGATTGCCCTGGGCGCGCACAAACGGTGCGGCAGACAGCAGGGCGGCGGCGCCAGTGGCGCGGATGAGGGAACGGCGTTGCATGTTGGAGCACTCCTGGTCGTTGGCGGATAACCACGGCGGAGTGAAAAGCCAGGCTTCACACCCCTCCGAACGGGGTGCATGCAATCAACCGACAGGGCGCTGGGGCTGCAAGGTGGGGGCCGCGGCCTCCTGAAGACGCACAGTCCTGCGCGCCCGTGGTGGCGTCAGTCCATTGCATGCTTCAAGAGCAATTTCCGGGCGGTGGCCGCTGAACGCTTCTACTCTTGGCGCCGGCGTATTTGCAGGATCTGTGCCATGCGATCCCGTCGTATGGGCTATACCCGAACACCCTTGCGCGCCACACCATGGTGCGCGCTGCACCAGCGTCTGGCGCACAGCGGCAACTGTGGTGCAGAACGGGCTTAGAGCCTGTTCACGATCCCCTGCGAGATCGTAAACAGGCTCTTACAGCCAGGGCTTGAGCCAGCCCAGCCCGTCGCTGGTGGCGTGGGCGGCGGCGCCGCGCGCGGGGCGGTATTCGCAGCCAATCCATCCGTCGTAGCCCAGGTTGTCCAGCAACTTGAACAGGTAGGTGTAGTTGATCTCGCCCACATCGGGCTCGTGGCGCTCGGGCACACCGGCAATCTGGAAGTGGCCGACGTTGCCGGTGGGCAGGTACTGGCGCACCTTCATCGCCAGGTCGCCTTCCACGATCTGGCAGTGGTACAGGTCCATCTGCACCTTCACATTGGCGGCACCGATCTCGGCGATCAGCGCGTGGGCCTGGTCCTGGCGGCTGAGGAAGAAGCCGGGCATGTCGCGGCCGTTGATGGGCTCCAGCAGGATCTGGATGCCGTGCGGCGCAGCCTGCTCAGCGGCGTAGCGCACGTTGGCGATGTAGGTGGCGTGCACGGTGGCCGCATCTGCACCCTGGGGCACCAGCCCGGCCATCACGTGGATGCGGGGGCATTGCAGGGCCTGGGCGTATTCAACGGCCTTGGCAATGCCTTCGCGGAACTCGGCCTGACGCCCCGGCAGGCAGGCCAGCCCGCGCTCACCCGCGTCCCAGTTGCCGGGAGGCGCATTGAACAGCACCTGCTGCAGGCCGTTGGCTTGCAGCCGTGTGGCCAATTCTTGCGCGGGGTAGGCGTAGGGAAAGAGGTATTCCACCGCCTTGAAGCCGTCGCGGGCAGCGGCGGCAAAGCGGTCGAGAAAGTCCACGTCGTTGTAGAGCATGGACAGGTTGGCGGCAAAGCGGGGCATAACAAAGTTTCCTGAAAAATGCGGGTCAGCGGCGCGGTGTGTTGGTGAGCACCTGCGCCAGCCGGTCTTGGTAAAAGCGCGCCAAGCCCACCGTGCTGTGGCCGAGGGTGTCGGCGCTGGCAGGGATCACGTAGGCCTGTGCTTGCGGGATGCGGGCGATGGCTTTGTCCAGCACGCCCAGCTCGGGCGGGTTGCGCTCATCGTCTGCCGAGTTGATGGCCAGCACGCGCGCGGTGATGCGTTCCAGCCCGGGCTCGGGGTCGTAGTCGCGCGAGGCCTCCCACTGGTAGATGTGGTCGTTGGCATCGCCACGGAAAGGGGCTTTGAGTCGCTGCTCCACCAGCGCATCGGCCGCAGCGCGGGTGGGAGCCAGCTTTTGCAGGCCCTGGTTGCCGCCGTTGGTGCCCGTGCCAAAGAACACCGACGCGAACTGCAGGCTGCGGGGCTGGCGGGTGTAGTTGCCACCCTGCCATTCGGGGTCGTTGCGGATGGCATCGACCAGCAGGCGGCGCATCATCCAGTTGCGGCCCGACATGGCGGTGGGCAGCGAGGCCATGGGCACGGCGATGTCCATGAAATCGGGGTAGCGCTGGGCCCATACCCAGGTGTGCATGCCGCCCATGGAGTTGCCGATGATGGCGCGCACATGGCGCACGCCCAGGTGTTCGGTCAGCAGGCGGTACTGGGCCCGCACCATGTCGTCGTAGTTGTAGGCCGGAAAGGCAGCGCGCAGGCCGTCAGATGGCTTGCTGGAGCGGCCTGTGCCGATGGCATCCGGCAGGATGATGAAGTGCTTGCGCGCATCCAGCGGCTGGCCGGGGCCAAACAGCGTGCCTGCAAAGCCGGGCGTCAGCATGCTCTCTGCCGAGCCGTTGGTGCCATGCAGTACCAGCACCGGTTCGCCGGTGGGCTCGCCCACAGTGGAGTAGGCCAGCTTGAGTTCGGGCAAGGTCTGGCCCGTGTGGAAGCGGAAGTCCTTGACGATCCACTCGCCGTGCTTGGGGGCGGGGTAGTCTGCAGCCGATGCGCCGCCTGTGGCCAGCACACCCAGCAGCATGGGGGCGAAGGCTTTGCGCCAGAAAGAAAGGGTCATGGTTTGTCTCCTTGTGTTTTTTCTTTCGTCCCTGCGCCATGGGCACAGTCCGCCCGTTACCAGTGGGCACCAAAACTCTGGCGCAGCTCCTCGATCTGGGGCTCGGTCAGCGGTGTGGGGTGGGGCTGGCACAGCATCCACAGGCGCGCGGTTTCTTCCAGTTCCTCCAGCACGGCCATGGCGGCGGCAGGCGTGTCGTGCCACACGTTGGGGCCCAGGCGCGCCAGCATCACCGCGCGCACAGGGCTGCCCTGTTCGGCATAGCGCGTGATGGTCTGCGCCACCAGCGCGGCCGCTGCGGCATCACCGGGGCGGTGGTAGGGGATGTGTGGCACGCGGCCCACCTTCATGACGAAGTAGGGCGTGATGGGCGGTAGCAACTGCGCGTCGGGCGCCAAGCGGCAATCTGCAGCGGTGTCGGCTTGCAGCGAACATGCGACCAGATGCATGCTGTGCGTGTGGATCATGCAGCGGGCGGGTGCGGCTGTCGATGCCGATGCCTCGTAAATCTGCTGGTGCAGCGCAATGGTCTTGCTCGCCCGGTCGCCCGCCACCTGCTGGCCTTGGGCGTCCAGGCGCGCCAGCCGCTCGGGCTGCAGCGTGCCCAGGCAGGCATCGGTGGGGGTGATGAGGTAGCCATCGGCCAGGCGCACGCTGATGTTGCCTGCGGTGGCGTGCACATAGCCCCGCTCAAACAGGCTGCGGCCCACGCGGCAGATCTCGTCACGGGCCTGGCGCTCATCCATGAAGGCGGGGGTAGCGGTCATGCCTGCAATTGTGCAAAAGCCTTGGTGAAAAAGTCGGTACTGCCAAAATTGCCCGACTTCAGCGTGATGTGCAGCCCGTCCTTGGCGTCGGGCGCAACGGCATGGCACCACGGCACGCCGGGGTCAATCTGCGCGCCAATGCGCATTTGTGTGATGCCCAGGGCCTGCACGCAGGCACCGGATGTTTCACCACCCGCCACGATCAGCTGGCGCACACCGCGCTGCACCAGGCCGCGCGCAATGGCGGCAATGGTGTCTTCCACCATGGCCCCGGCCTTCTCGGAACCCAGCTTGCCTTGAATGGCGCGCACGGCCGAGGGTTCGGCGGTGGAGTACACCAGCACCGGGCCTTTGCCGATGTGGCCTTCCGCCCAGGCCAGCGCTTCGGCGGCCACATCCACACCTGCGGCGATGCGCAGCGGGTCGATGGCCAGGGCGGGTTGGCCCGCCTTGATGAAATCCATCACCTGCTGGTTGGTGGCTACCGAGCAACTGCCCGACACGATGGCCTGCAGCCCTTGCGCGGCGGGCAGGCGGGCGGCCTCGTTGCTGGGGGCCACGCCAAAGTTGCCCGGCAGGCCGATGGCCACGCCCGAGCCGGCGGTCACCAGCGGCATGCCCTTGAGCGCAGGGCCCAGGCGCAGCAGGTCGGCGTTGGACACCGCATCGACCACGGCCATGCGCACGCCTTCGGCCTTGAGTTGGTCGATGCGCGCGCGGATGGCAGCCTCGCCCTGTGCTACCACGCTGTGGTCGATCAGGCCCACACGGCTCTCGGTCTGCGCCTGCAGCACGCGCACCAGGTTGGGGTCGGTCATGGGCGTGAGCGGGTGGTTCTGCATGCCGCTCTCGTTCAGCAGCACATCGCCCACAAACAGGTAGCCCTTGAACACGGTGCGCTTGTTGTCGGGGAACGCGGGCGTGGCGATGGTGAAGTCGGTGCCCAGGGCCTGCATCAGCGCATCGGTCACGGGGCCGATGTTGCCCTCGGCCGTGCTGTCAAAGGTGGAGCAGTATTTGAAGTAGATCTGCTCGGCACCTTGTGCCTTGAGCCATTGCAGCGCAGCCAGCGACTGGGCGATGGCATCGCCCTTGGGAATGGTGCGCGACTTGAGTGCGACCACGATGGCATCAGCCTCGGTATCGAGCGGAGCCGTGGGAACGCCCATGGCCTGCACCACGCGCATGCCTGCACGCACCAGGTTGTTGGCCAGGTCGGTCGCGCCGGTGAAGTCGTCGGCAATGCAGCCCAGCTGGGCACGTGCGCGTGTCATGCCTTGTCCCTCCCTTCGGGCAGGGTGATGCCGGGGAAGATCTTGATCACAGCGCTGTCATCTTCCTTGGCAAAGCCTGCGGTGGATGCCTGCATGAACATCTGGTGCGCGGTGGCGGCCAGTGGCAGGGGGAATTTGCTGGCGCGTGCGGTGTCCAGCACCAGGCCCAGGTCCTTCACGAAGATATCGACGGCCGACAGCGGCGTGTAGTCGCCCGCCAGCACGTGGGCCATGCGGTTTTCAAACATCCAGCTGTTGCCCGCGCTGTTCGTGATCACTTCATACAAGGCGCTGGCTTCCACGCCTTCGCGCAGGCCCAGCGCCATGGCTTCGGCGGCCACGGCGATGTGCACACCGGCCAGCAGCTGGTTGATGATCTTGACCTTGCTGCCCGCGCCTGCCTTGTCACCGAGGCGGTATACCTTGCCAGCCATGCCGTCGAGCACGGCGCCCGCAGCGGCATAGGCCTCAGGCTTGGCCGAGGTCATCATGGTCATCTGGCCCGATGCGGCCTTGGCTGCGCCGCCGGAGATGGGTGCGTCCACATAGTGCAGGCCCAGGGCGTTCAGGCGCGCTTCCATCGCCACCGACCAATTGGGGTCCACCGTGGAGCACATCACGAAGGTGCTGCCGGGGCGCATGGTGCTGGCTGCACCGCCCTTGCCGTCATCGCCAAACAGCACGCTCTCGGTCTGCGCAGCGTTGACCACCACCGACACCACCACATCACTCACCGCTGCCAGTGCAGCGGTGGTGGCGTGTGCTGTGCCACCGTCTGCCACAAAGGCATCGGCCACGCCGGGGCGCACGTCGCACACGTGGATGGTGAAACCGTTGTTGCGCAGGGTCTTGGCAATGCCAGCGCCCATGGCGCCCAGGCCGATGATGCCGACGGTGGGTTTTGTCATGTTGTCAGTCCTTCAATGAAATTCAAAACGGGGGCGTTCAGGCCACCAGCACCCAAAGCAAGGCGGTGAGGGCAAAGCCCGCAATGCCCAGCACAGTGGTCAGCACCGTCCAGGTGCGCAAGCCATCGCCCACGCTCAAGCCCAGGTAGCGGGTCACGATCCAGAAGCCCGAATCGTTGACGTGCGACAGGCCCAGGCTGCCAAAGCCAATGGCCACCGTGAGCAGCGCCACTTGCAAGGGGGAATACCCGCCACCCGCCATCGCATCGGCCAGCAAACCGCAGGTGGTGATGATGGCCACGGTGGCCGAGCCTTGGGCAGCGCGCAGGGCCAGCGCAATGATGAACGCCAGCAGGATAAGAGGCAGATGAGTAGCGGTGAGGCTTTGCGACAGCGCAGCGCCAATGCCGCTGGCGGTGAGCACCTTGGCAAACACGCCGCCTGCACCCGTCACCAGGATCACGGTGGCAGCGGGGGGCAGGGCGGATTCCATGATGGCGTTGGTGCGCTCACGGTTCCAGCCCTGGTTGCGGCCCAGCAGAAACATCGCCAGGCCCACGGCCACCATCAGCGCAAAGATGGGCGAGCCGATGAAGCCCAGCACATTGCGCAGGTTGTCGCCCTTGGGCAGCAGCGTGGCGCCGGTGGTGCCGGCCATGATGAGGGCCAAGGGAATGATGATCAGCGCCATGATGGTGCCGACGCTTGGAGCAGCGCTTGCTTTGCTGGCCTTGCTGTCTTCGCTGTTGCCAAAAGCGGCAAACTGCTCAGCCGTGGTGGGCAGCATGGGGTAGCCCTTGCGGTTCAGCCAGCCCGCCACGACCTGCGACAGCGCCGCCAGCGGGATGCAGATGGCCAGGCCAATGATGGTGATCCAGCCAATGTCGCCCTTGACGATGGCTGCCCCGCCCACGATGCCGGGGTGCGGTGGCACCACCACGTGCGCGGCCAGCATGATGCCCGCCACGGGCAGGCCGAACTTGATGGGGTTGACGCCTGCCGCCTTGCAAAAGCCGTAGACGATGGGCACCAGGATGATGAAGCCCACATCAAAAAACACCGGGATCGCCAGCACCAGCGCGGCGGCGGTGAGGGCCATGGGCACCCGTGTGGGCCCCAAAAGCTGCGTAAAGCGGTTGGCCAGGCTGGCTGCGCCGCCCGAGACCTCGATCATGCGCCCCAGCATGGAGCCCAGCGCCACCAGGATGGCCACTGAGCCCAGCGTGCCGCCCATGCCCGCAATCAGGGTGCCGATGATGTCGCCAATGGGCATGCCGGTGGCAAACGCCACCAGAAAGCTCACCAGCATCATCGCCACGAAAGCGTGGACCTGCCAGCGGATGATGAGCAACAGGAGCAGGCCAATGCTGCCGGCGCCGATGCCGAGAAGTGCGAGGGTGGACATGAACGGGGTATCTCCGGGATGGAAGGGGGCAGGCCCAGGCAGCCAAAAACAGGCCCTGGAGCAGCCCTGTTTTGGTGCCTGGTTGCACCTTGGTTGGTGTGTTTATATGGTTATCATACAAATTATCGTGCACCGCTTTTGTGCGGGTTAACCCGCATACATGGGCTATAGGGCTGGATTGTGCGGCGCTATTTGAAGGTTTTTGGGCCCTCTGCGCGCGACTGGTAAGCGATGTAAGCTATTAATTTTATAGCAATTGGCGTGGGCATCCCTGATTCGCCCGCGCAGCGCCACTGCGCTGCAGGAGTCGGGCCCGCGCCGGGCTCAGAGCACCAGGGGGGTCGATGCAGCCACCAGCGGCTGCGCCAGCCGCGCGCCGTCCTGGGCCCAGAACGTGAGGTCGGCCTGCTCGATGCGGGCCAGTGCATTCTTCATGTGCTGGGCTGCAGCCGCCCGTGCAGCCACCGGGTCGCCCGCCTCGATGGCGCGCACGATGTGGGTGTGCTCGTGGGTCACCGCATCGGCAAAGTCGGTGCGCCGCGCCTCGTTGGCGCGGGTCACACGCGTGGCGCCTTTGAGGAACTGGGCCAGATAGTCCAGCGTGCTGATCATGAACGGGTTGCCCGCCGCCTGGGCAATGGCGCGGTGGAAGAGCACGTCTTCCTCCACCCCGTCGCGGCCTGCACGCACGGCATGGGCAATGTGCTGCATGGCGGCGCGAATGGCGGCAATGTCTTCATCGGTGCGGCGCAGGGCCGCCAGCTCGGCCACCTCGGCTTCGAGCGCACGGCGCACTTCCACAATCTGCATCACCGCTTCGCGCGATGCCGCAAGGGGTACATCGAACTGCAGCGGCTCGATGCCCGGTGCCAGCACATACACGCCGCTGCCCTGCCGTGAGTCCACCAGCCCCAGCGACTTGAGGCGCGAAATGGCCTCGCGCACCACCGTGCGGCTGACCTGGAACTGCTGCGCCAGCACCGCCTCGGTGGGCAGCTTCTCGGACGCCTGGATACGGCCCGCGCGAATCTCGGCCTCCAGCGCGCTGGCCACCTGGTCGGAGAGCTTGGCGTTGGGTTTGACGGCGGAGAACGGCGAAGACATGGAATGGGTGGGGCGGGCAGTGTGGGGCGTGAACGTGGTGCCGGGTGGTGCGGGCAGGCGTTGGGCGCAATGGACTTTACCCGAAGGGCTCTGTGCCGGAAGGGTTTGTTGGCTGCTCTACTTGAGGGCTGGGCAGGAGTCGTCCAGCTTGGCCAGGCCCGCCAGCTTCTGCAGTCGGCTGCGGTTGTCCAGGCAGGCCTGGTACTGCGCCTCGGCCGCTTTCTGCTGGGCCTGCGCTGCCGCCTTGCTGCGTTCTGCCTGCAGCTGGGCCACACGCTCGCGGATCTGCGGCATCACGGCCAGCGCGGCCTTTTCGCCTTCCACGATGGCATTGGCGCGCTGGCTGAAGTCGGCGGCGCCGATGTCCAGCACCTGGGGACGGATGATCACGTCGGCCCGCGCCAGCTCGGCCTGGCCCAGCTTCTGGCCCATGATGGCAATCGACTGGTTGAGCGCGCCCAGCATGTTGCCGGGCGTCTGGCCCCGGGCCTTGTTGGAGATGTCCACGGCGATCACGATGTCGGCACCCAGCTGGCGCGCTGCATCCACCGGCACGGGGCTCACGATGCCGCCATCCACAAAGTGGTACTTGCCGATGGTGACGGGCTGGAACACGCCTGGCACGCTGCTTGATGCGCGCACGGCTTGGCCGGTGTTGCCGCGTGCAAACACCGTGCGCTCGCCGTCTTCCAGCCGCGTGGCGACGACCACAAAGGGCTTGGCCATCTGCTCCAGCGGCTTGCGGCGTACTTGCTCGTTCACATAGTCTTCAAGCTTTTGGCCTAGCACCAGCCCGCCGGACGACAACTGCAGGTCGCGGATCTTGGCTTCGTCCAGCGCCACGGCTTTTTCCTGCATCTCGAAGGCGTTCATGCCGCTGGCGTACAGCGCGCCGACCACGCTGCCTGCGCTGGTGCCCGAGACCACGGCGGGCGCCAGGCCGTTGGCCTCCAGCATCTTGATCACGCCAATGTGCGCAAAGCCTTTGGCCGCACCGCCGCCCAGGGCGATGCCGATGCGGATGGGGCTTGTGCCGGGCGCGGTGAGGGTGGAAAGGGGCGTGGCGTCGCTGCCCGCCCCTGTCTGGGTCGGGGCTGTGCCGCCACATGCGGCCAGACCTGCTGCGGCCCCAAGGGCCAGAAGGCGCAAAAGAATGGTCAAGCGCATGCCGGGTGATCCTGCTGTCGTCCAAACGGGGCGGGCAGTATAGCGGCAGGGTGCCTGCGGCCTGGGTTGTGGGGCTGATTGCTCCTAAAAGAGGAGCGATATGCGCATTGTGGGCGGGCGGCGAGGCTGTTTATTACCAAAAATCGCGGTGCAGAGCCGCGATCTCGTCCTGCACCGCAGGCACCGGGCCCAGCACCTCGGTGGGGCGCTGGCCGCCCGCAAACACCGTGCGGCAGGGCAGGGCCAGCGTGGGGTTCTCGGGGTGGTCGCCCGTCAGGGCGAGCAGGGCGGTTTCTTCGGCGCCATACAACACGCGGCCGATGCCCGCCCAATAGATGGTGCCAGCGCACATGGCGCAGGGTTCAAAAGTGGTGACCAGGGTGCACTGGGCCAGGTAGGCGCTGGGATAGTTGGCCGCCGCTGTGCGGGCCAGCGTGCTCTCGGCATGGTTCACGGTGTCGATGTTGCCCTGCTCGGCCAGCACCGTTTCGCCATCGGGCGCAACGAGCAGCGCGCCGAAGGGGTGGCGGCCCATGTCCTTGGCGCGCTGGGCCACGGCGTTGGCGCGGCGCAGCAGCGTGGCTGCCTGGGCTTCGCTCAACGCCGTCGGGTTATTCACCTTGAGAACCCCGGTGCGCCCAGCCGGTAGTGCGCTTTTCCACCCAGCTGAACAGCTCGTACATCACCATGGCCATGGCACCCACCACCATCAGGCCTGCAAACGCCAAGCCCATCTGCATGGACGAGCCTGCGCTGATCAGCAGGTAGCCGATGCCTTCGTTCGCAGCGGTCATTTCGGACACCGTGGTGCCCACAAAGGCCAGCGTGATGGCCACCTTGAGCGAGCCGTAGAAGTACGGCATGGATCGGGGCAGGCCCACTTTGGTCAGCACGTCCCAGCGCTTGGCGCCCAGCACGCGCAGCACGTCTTCCAGCTCGGGCTCCAGCGTGGCCAGGCCCGTGGCGATGTTGACCATGATGGGGAAGAAGCTGATGAGGAACGCCGTGAGGATGGCCGGGCCCACGCCGATGCCGAACCACACCACCAGGATGGGCACAAAGGCGGCCTTGGGCAGCGCGTTGAAGGCGGTCATCAGCGGGTACACAGCGGCATAGGCGATGCGCGAGCTGCCGATCACAAAACCCAGCAGCACACCCACCACGATGGCAATGCCAAAGCCTGCCATGGTGACCCAGAAGGTACGCCAGGCATGGCCTGCGACGACACCGCTGAACTCCACCAGCTGCACGCCGATGGCCCAGGGGCTGGGAAACAGGTATTCAGGGATGCTGAAGGCTGAGCAGACGATCTGCCACAGAAGGATGATGGCGACGAGCAGGATCCAGGGGGACCAGCGCTCCACGGTTTTCTTGTGCATGGGGATGAGGCGCTTTCTTCTTATTGCTGAATGGGCGCGCCCGCTTTGCGCAGGGCGCCGATGTGGCCGCGCAGCTCGTGCACGATGTCGGTGAACTCCTTGGTGTAGGTGATCTCCAGGTCGCGCGGGCGGGGCAGCTCAATCTCCTTCTTCACCACAAACCGGCCGGGGCTCTTGCTCATCACATACACCGTGTCGGCCAGGAAGACCGACTCGCGCAGGTCGTGCGTGACCAGGATCACGTTGAACTGCTGTTCGGTCCACAGGTCGCGCAGGATGCACCACAACTCCTCGCGGGTGAATGCATCGAGCGCGCCAAACGGCTCGTCCAGCAGCAGCATCTTGGGCTCGTGGATCAGCGCGCGGCAGATGCTGGCGCGCTGCTGCATGCCGCCCGACAGCTGCCAGGGGAACTTGTCTTCGTAGCCCGCGAGGCCCACCTTCTGCAGCAGCTTGCGGGCGCGCTCTTCGTATTCCTTGCGCTTTTGCTTGAAGTTGCTGCGGTAGGGCTCGACGATTTCGAGCGGCAGCAGCACGTTGTCCACCGTGGTGCGCCAGGGCAGCAACGAGGGCGCCTGGAAGGCCATGCCCGAGACCTTCAGCGGCCCCGTCACCGGCTGCCCGTCGATGAGGATCTTGCCCATCGACGGCATCTTCAGCCCGGTGGCCAGCTTCATGAAGGTGGACTTGCCGCAGCCGGAGGGGCCGACGATGGCGATGAACTCGCCGCGCCGCACCTGCAGGTCGATGGCCTCGACCGCAAACTGGTTCTTGGCGCGCAGCTCGTCGTTGTAGGCGAGCCAGACATCGCGGAAGTCCACAAAATAGGAATCGGCAGCCAGCATGGAAAGTTGTTCTTTTTTGAATAAAAAGGCTGCTTGCGCCTGTCCAGTAAGCGCAAGCAGCTATCAAATTAATAGTTTTACTTCTTCGGCAGGATGTTGAGTTCCGCCGTGCTGGGCAGGAAGCTGGGGTTCCACACGTCGTCCGCGTTCACGCGGGTCTTGGTGTTGAACGCGTCGGACACCTGCGACGCCATCAGCGACAGGCGGCCGGGCACGGCCTTGCCGAAGCCTTCGGCGCGGGCGTCGGGGCTGTTGATCACGGTGTCGATGGCCAGCTGCAGGCGGCGGGTTTCGAGCGGCACGTTCACGATGCCGTCGCGTGCCTTCACATGTTCGATGGCGGCTGCGGGGTTGGCGATCACTTCCTTGGCGCCCTTGGCAAAGGCCGAGAGGAAGGCCTTGATGGCGGCCGGGTTCTCCTTGATGAGCTTGGGGCTGGCGATGATCACGTTGCCATACAGCTTCACGCCAAAGTCGGCGTAGGGCAGCACCACCACGTCGGCGGCCTTGGCGCCACGGGCTTCCAGGTTGAGCAGCGAGGTGAAAGTGAAGCCGGTGATGGCGTCCACGTCGCCGCGCACCAGCATGGTTTCGCGCAGTGGGGGGTCCATGGCGGTCCAGGTCACGGCGCCGATGCCGTTGGCCTTCTGGAAGATGGGGAACGCGCGGCGGCCTGCGTCAAACACGGGGGCGCCCAGCTTCTTGCCGGCCAGGTCGGCGGGCTTGGTGATGCCGCTCTTCTTGAGGGCCATCACCGATGCGGGCGTGTTGTTGTAGACCATCATCACCGCCACGGGCTTGTTCTGCGCGTCGGGGTTGTTGGCGTGGAATTCCATCACGGCGGCCAGGTCGGCAAAGCCCATGTCGTAGGTGCCCGAGGCCACGCGCTGCACCGCGCCACCCGAGCCGTTGCCTGCATCTACCGCCACGTCCAGCCCCGCTGCCTTGAAGTAGCCCTTGGCCACAGGCTGAAGGAACAGGGCGGCGGGGCCCTCGAAGCGCCAGTCGAGCTGGAACTTGATGGGCGTGGTGGCCTGTGCGTGGGCGGTGCTGAAGGTGCTGGCGGTAGCGAGCAGGAGAGCGGCTTGCAGGAGGGTGCGTTTGTTCATCATGAAGAGGTTCCTGTCAGAAGACGGCGGGAGAAGGCGGTAGCACAACGGGGCACTGGGCGGCCCCAGGGCTCGCCACCGTGCCATGGTGGGCCAGTCAGCAAAAACGATGCCTGGTTTCACCGGGGCGGGGAGGGGGTGCGGGCTATTGTTCGCCAGTTTGGTGCACGCGGTTCTACAGGCTTTCCCGAAATGGTGCAAAGGGGTTTTGGCGGTCCGAGGCTGGAGGCAACAAGCTTCGCGCCCATGGGGTCCGCTAAATCGGTGCCGAGGCGCGCGGCGGGGGCGCACATTGGGGCAAACGCGCAGGCCGTGCCCGCCCGCCGGTGGTACAACAAAAGCCCTGCATTCACTTTGTGGTTCCCGATCTCATATCCACACCAACACTTGGGAGGGCTTCTCATGGCAGACATCCAGGCTTTTTTCGAGAACGTGCAACTACCCACCATCCCCGACGTGGCGCGCGAGCTGATCGCCACGATGAAGGACGATGACATCCCTTTTGAGAAGGTGCGGGGGGCGATCTCCAAGGACCCGGCCCTCACGGCCAAGCTGATCCGCCTGGCCAACAGCGCACGGTTTGGCCTGCCCCGGCAGGTGGCGTCGCTGGACGATGCCATCACCATGGTGGGGCTGAATCAGGTGCGCACACTGGCGCTGGCGTCCTGCATGTCGGGCGTGTTCAAGGATGCGCCCGGGGTGGATGCGGATGCCTTCTGGAAGGAGAGCATGGCCATTGCGGGCTATTCGCAGTGGCTGGCCCGCACGCTGGGCTCCAATGTGCAGGAGTCGTGGCTCGCGGGCTTTCTGGTGCGGCTGGGTGAGCTGATCATTGCCCAGAAGGCGCCCGAGCAGATTCCGGCCATCGAACAGCTGCCCCACCATGCGGGTGGCCGCTGGGAGCGCGAACGCACGCTGCTGGGCTTTACCGAAGCCCAGGTGACGGCCGAGCTGGCGCGGCGCTGGCGCTTCCCCGACACCATCACCCGCGCGCTGGAGACCGCCGAAGACCCCGTGGCCGCCACCCCGTTCTGCCGCCTGGGCGGCATCCTGCATGTGGCCACCCTGCTGGCCGAAATCGGGCTGGAAGAGCCCATGTCGCCCGCCGACACCATTGCCAGCCTGCCCGCTGAGATCAAGAAGGCGCTGCAGCTCGATTCCCACTGGCTGGCCGAGCACCTGCCGCCGGTGGCGGACTATGTGGATGTCTCTGTTCGTTGAAGTTGTCTCACACAAAAAGAAAGGCCCCGAGGGGCCTTTCTTTTTGGCGTAGCGCGATCAGCGCTCTCAGCGATATCCGTCAGGCCGCGCGTGCAGCAGCGCTGGCCACGGCCAGGGCCGTCATGTTGAACACCCGGCGCACCGTGGCGGCAGGCGTCAGGATGTAGGCTGTGGCGGCGCCACCCATGAGGATGGGGCCCACGGTCACGCCGCCGCTGGTGGTGGTCTTGAGCACGTTGTACAGGATGTTGGCGGCATCCAGGTTGGGGCAGATCAGCAGGTTGGCCGAATCGGTGAGCGTGGAATCCGCCATGTAGGCGTTGCGGATGTTCGGCTCCAGCGCGGCGTCGCCGTGCAGCTCGCCATCGCACTCGATCTCGGGGTGGGCAGCCACAAACAGGTCGCGCGCCTCGCGCATCTTGCGGGCCGAGGCGCGCTTGGACGAGCCATAGCTGGAGTGCGACAGGAAGGCGACCTTGGGCGGGATGCCAAAACGCTGCACTTCCTGCACTGACATCCAGGCGATGTCGGCCAGTTGCTGGGCCGTGGGGTCTTCGTTCACATAGGTGTCTGCAATGAAGAGCGTGCCCCGGTTGGTCATCAGTGCGTTGAGGGCCGCGTAGTCGCGTGCGCCTTCCTGGCGGCCGATGATGCTGTGGATGCGCTCCAGGTGCGTCTCGTACGTGCCCACCAGGCCGCAGATCATGGCGTCGGCGTCGCCCAGCGTGACCATCAGCGAGGCGATGATGGTGTTGGAGCGGCGCACGGCCGCCTTGGCCACTTCGGGCGTGGCGCCATTGCGCTTCATCAGCTGGTGGTAGTGCTCCCAGTACTGGCGGAAGCGTGGGTCGTCCTCGGGGTTGCACACCTCCACATCCTTGCCCAACTGCATGCGCAGGCCGGCTTTTTCGATGCGGGCTGCGATCACGGCGGGGCGGCCGATGAGGATGGGCTGGGCGATCTTGTCGTCGATGGCCATCTGTGCGGCGCGCAGCGCGCGCTCGTCCTCGCCGTCGGCGTAGGCCACGCGCTTTTTCGCTTCGGGCAGGGCCTTGGCCGCGTTGATCACGGGGCGCATCAGCATGCCGGTCTGATAGACAAAGCGCGACAGCGTCTCTTTGTAAGCCTCCATGTCTTCGATGGGACGCGTGGCCACGCCGGATTCGGCGGCGGCCTTGGCCACGGCGGGCGCGATCTTGAGGATCAGGCGTGAGTCAAAGGGCGTGGGGATCAGGTAGTCTGGGCCGAAGGTCAGCTCTTTGCCTGCGTAGGCGCTGGCCACCTCCTCGCTGATGTCGGCCTTGGCCAGGTCGGCAATCTGGCGCACGCAGGCCAGCTTCATGGCCTCGGTGATCTTGGTGGCGCCGCAGTCCAGGGCGCCACGGAAGATGTACGGGAAGCACAGCACGTTGTTGACCTGGTTCGGGTAGTCCGAGCGGCCGGTGGCGATGATGCAGTCGGGGCGGATGGCCTTGGCCAGCTCGGGGCGGATTTCAGGCTCGGGGTTGGCCAGAGCCAGGATGATGGGCTTGGGGCCCATGGTCTTGACCATTTCGGCCGTGAGCACGCCGGGGGCCGAGCAGCCCAGGAACACGTCGGCGCCATTGACCGCATCGGCCAGTGTGCGGGTGTCGGTCTTTTGCGCGTAGGCCGCTTTCGATTCGTCGTAGCCACCGGGGCGGCCTTCGTAGATCACGCCCTTGGAGTCGCACACAAAGATGTTCTCGACCTTCACGCCCAGGCCCACCATCACGTTCAGGCAGGCAATGGCGGCCGCGCCCGCGCCCGAGACGGCAATCTTGACCTGGTCGATCTGCTTGCCCACCAGTTCCAGGCCGTTGAGCAGCGCCGCGCTGCTGATGATGGCCGTGCCGTGCTGGTCGTCGTGGAACACCGGGATGTTCATGCGCTTGCTGAGTTCGCGCTCGATGTAGAAGCACTCGGGCGCCTTGATGTCTTCCAGGTTGATGCCGCCCAGCGTAGGCTCCATCGCCGCGATGATCTCGACCAGCTTGTCGGGGTCGCGCTCGGCCAGTTCGATGTCGAACACATCGACACCCGCAAACTTCTTGAACAGGCAGCCCTTGCCTTCCATCACCGGCTTGCCCGCCAGCGGGCCGATGTCGCCCAGGCCCAGCACGGCCGTGCCGTTGGTGATCACGCCCACCAGGTTGCCGCGCGAGGTGTAGTCGAACGCCTTGGACGGATCGGCCTGGATGTCGAGGCAGGGGTAGGCCACGCCTGGCGAGTAGGCCAGCGACAGATCGCGCTGATTGGACAAAGGTTTGGTGGGGGTCACCGCAATCTTGCCCCGGCCGGGGTTGCGGTGGTATTCGCGCGCAGCGTCGCGCAGCGATTCTTCGGCGGCGGAAAGTTTCTGGGTCATACGGAAATCCTGGAAGTCCTCGGCGGAATGCAAAACAAGCGTACCCGATGGTGGGGTGGGTGCGCATGCCGGTTTATGCGGATGCGGCATGAAGCCAAAACCCCCTTGCGGCAAGGCCAGCAAGAGGGCAGGGCCCCGGGGGGCGGGGCGGGGTTCTTCGGCAGCGGGCAGGCGGGATGCTAGTGGGCGTCGGCCTGGCGTGCGGCGTTCACAGCGGCGGAGGTGTCGCGGCTGGCGCCATTGAAGAAAACGTTCAGGGCCACAGCCGTGATCGAGGCCAGCAGGATACCGGATTCGATGAGGGGGTGGATCGCATGCGGCATCCACTGGCGAAAGCTCGGTGCAATCAGCGGGATCATGCCCACGCCAATCGACACGGCCACGATCATCGCGTTGAAGCGGTTGTGCTTGAAGTCCACCCCGCCCAGGATGCGGATGCCCGTGGCCGCCACCATGCCGAACATCACCAGCCCCGCGCCGCCCAGCACCATGGTGGGCAGCGATTCGACCAGCGCAGCCATCTTGGGCAGAACGCCCAGCACGATCAGGATCACGCCACCGGCCACACACACAAAGCGGCTCTTAACGCCCGTGACGGCCACCAGGCCCACGTTCTGCGAGAAGCTGGTGTAGGGGAAGGTGTTGAAGATGCCGCCCAGCAACGTGCCCAGGCCGTCGGTGCGCAGGCCGCGCGTGAGGTCGGCCTGCTCGATCTTGCGGTCGGTCATCTCGCCCAGCGCCAGGAACATGCCGGTGGATTCGATCATCACCACGATCATCACCAGTGTCATGGTCAGGATCAATATGGGGTCGAACACCGGCCCAGCAATCTCGAACGGCAGCACCAGGTCAAACCACTGCGCCTTGGCCACTTTCTCGAACGACATCAGGCCCATGGCCACGGCAATCACGGCGCCAATGACGATGCCCAGCAGCACCGAGATGTTGGCAATGAAGCCCTTGGCAAACTTGGCGATCAGCAGGATGGACACCAGCACCACGGCCGAGATGCCCACACCCGTGAGGTCCGCGTATTTGGGGTTGGGCACCGTGGGCACCACCGCAAAGCCCTTGGGCACAGGCGGCAGGGACGAGCCGGGCGCACCGGCAACAGACTGCATCTCGCTGAGCCACTTGATGTGCTCGGGATTCACCACATTGGGCGCGGTCGGCCCCACGGGGTTGCCAAAGATCCAGTTGATGCCCACGCGCATCAGGCTGATGCCGATGACCGCAATGATGGTGCCGGTGACCACCGGTGGAAAGAACCGCAGCATGCGGCTGACCAGCGGCGCGATCAGGATCGAGATCACCCCTGCGCCGATCACCGAACCAAAAATCAGCCCGGCCCCGGCGGTGCCCCCTGTGCTCTGCGCCATGGACACCATGGGCGCCACCGAGGCAAAGGTCACGCCCATCATCACCGGCAGCCGGATGCCGAACCACTGCGAGGCGCCCAGCGCCTGGATCAGCGTGACGAGCCCGCAGACGAAGAGGTCGGCAGAGATCAGCTTGGCCACCTGGTCGGGCGTGAGGTTGAGCGCGCGGCCGACGATGAGCGGCACGGCCACCGCACCGGCATACATCACCAGCACATGCTGCAAGCCCAGCGCTGTAAGGCGCCCCAAGGGCAGGTGTTCGTCCACGGGATGCACGGGCGGGGTCATGGGAATTCCTTTTGTACGGGGCCTGAGGGATGGGCGGCGATCTGTGTGCAATGTGGTGCACAGCAGTCCATACAAAAATCGTATACAAAATATGCGAAACGGCTTATCCCGGTAAACCCTAGGTCCAGCGGCAACGCCCTCCAGCGCGCCAGGCGGTGGAGGGGGTAGAGAGGGCCTGTGGCCGACGCCGGAGTTGCGGGCGGGTCAGGGCACGCCGCGTTGCCCCGCCAAAGGGGCCAGCGATTCACGCAGGCGGTCGCGCACCAGTGGCTGGTCGGGGTTGAGTGCGGCTTCCACATGGCCAATGTGGGCCAGCAGACGTTCGCGGGCCAGAGCCGTGTCGCCGGATTCGAGCGCCTCCACGATGGCCGCGTGCTCCGCGCACGACTGGCTGGCCTCGTGGCGCGACTGGTAAAGCGATGCAGCGAGTGTGGTGCGCGCCGTGAGGTCGCGCAGGATGTCGCTCAGGCTGCGGTGGCCCATGACCTCGGCCAGGCACACATGAAAGTCGGCCAGCAGGAAGGCGCGTGTGGCCGCGTCCGCACCCTCGATGGCGCGCTGCTCGTCGGCAATGTGGGCGCGCAAGCGGGGAATGACCGCCTGCAGCGGGCGCCCCGCATCGGCCAGGATGCCCGATTCAATGATGCGCCGGGCCGAAAACGCATCGCGGGCGTCGTCCACCGACGGCTCCACCACATACCAGCCCCGGCGCGGGCGCACCTCGACAAAACCGCGCGCTTGCAGCTGCATCAGCGCTTCGCGCACCAGGGTGCGGCTCACGCCGAACAGATCGGCCAGCTCCTGCTCGCCCAGGCGCTCGCCGGGGGCGAGCTTCTGGGCCAGGATGGATTCCACCACCTGCTGGGCGATCTGGTTGGGGCTGATGCTCATGGGAGGGCTGTGGGCGTGGGCAGTGGCGTCAGCGCGGTAGCGCCAGGCGCGGGTTGGAGGAGGGTGTGGCGGGGTCGCCGTCGAGCTTAAAGCCCGCTACCGTGCGCGCAAGGTGGTGGGCCTGTTCGTTCAGCACGGAAGACGCGGCGGTGGATTCTTCCACCAGGGCAGCATTTTGCTGTGTCGCGCGGTCCATCTCGGCCACGGCCTGGTTGATCTGGCCGATGCCGGCGCTCTGCTCGGTCATCGATCCGTTGATCTCGCCGATGATCTGCGCCACGTGCTGGATGTCCTGGACGATCTCGCCCATGGTCTTGCCTGCAGCCTGAACACGCTGCGTGCCCGTGGCCACGCTCGCGCTGGAGGCGTCAATCAGCGCCTTGATCTCCTTGGCAGCTGTGGCGCTGCGGTGGGCCAGGCTGCGCACCTCGCTGGCTACCACGGCAAAGCCTCGGCCGTTTTCGCCAGCACGGGCCGCCTCCACCGCCGCGTTCAGCGCGAGGATGTTGGTCTGGAACGCGATGGAGTCGATCACGCCGATGATCTCGCCGATCTTGGCCGAGGCGGCCGAGATCTCGTCCATCGTGGTCACTGCGCCCGCCGCCACCTCGCCGCCCCGCGTGGCCGTGGCGCTGGCCGAATTGGCCAGGCGCGTGGCCTGCGCGGCGGCTTCTGCCGACTGCTTGACGGTGACGGTCAGCTGCGACAGCGAGGCCGAGGTTTCCTGCAGCGCGCTGGCCGAGCCTTCGGTGCGGTTGGACAGGTCCTGGTTGCCAGCCTTGATCTCGTCGGTGGCAGTCTTCATGGACTCGACGCCCTGGCGCACGTCCTGCAGTACCGTGCCGATCTTCTCGACAAAGCTGTTGAACGACACGGCAATCTGCGCCACCTCGTCGCGCCCCTGCACGGGCAGGCGGTGCGTGAGGTCGCCGCTGCCTGAGCCGACTTCATCCATCGCGTCCCGCACCTGCGACAGGCGGCGGAACGACTGCGCGGTGAGCAGCGCAGTGACGCCGGCTGCCGCCAGCACCAGCAGCACGATGGCGATGGCCGATGTGCGTACCACTTGGCCCAAGCCCGCTGTGGCTTCGGCTTTGTCCAGCGCCACCACCAGCAGCCAGTCGGTGCCCTGCACGGGCAACGCGCGCAGCAGCTTGGGGGTGCCGTTGAGGTCTGCCTCCAGCGAATGGCTGGCGCTCTGCAGCGACGACACCACGGCGGGCGTGAGCGCGGCAGACACTTCTGCGACGGGCTTGAGCATGCGCTTCGCGTCGGGGTGGGCCAGCACCAGCCCTTCCTTGTTGATTACAAAGCCCAGGCTGCTGGGCGTGGGGTGCACCGCAGCCACCACTTCCTGTACGCCTTTGAGCGGCACCGCGCCGCTGACCGCGCCCTGCGCCGTGCCGCTGCGCAGAATGGGCGCAGCGAACGAGACGAAGGGCTCGCCGGTGGAGGCGTCGCCATAGGGCTTGGTCACCACCAGCTTGCCGGCCTGCAGCGCGGTCTTGTACCAGGGGCGGGTCGTGGGGTCGTAGGTGGGCGGCGTGGTGCTGCTGCTCGACACCCAGCTCTTGTCCTGCCAGCCGCCCGTGGTTACCGGGAAGCCTCCAGATTGGTTCATGTGCAGCACCAGGCCCTTGGGGTCGCCGGGCTCGACCACGGCAGCCGTCGCCGTCACGGCCGTGGCCTTGGCTGCCACCCATTTCTCGATGGCCAGGGTGTTGCCCGAGGCAATCGCTGCCAGGTTCTCCTCGATGGTCTGCAGCGTGGCCGACCGCACGATGGTGTAGGTGGCCGCGCCCGTGAGCGCCAGGGCCACGGTGACGGCTGCAGTGGTGATGAACAAGATGCGGGTGCGAAGCGAGGTGATCATGGGAGTGCTGCCTTGGCCGGGGAGAGGGGCGGAGCGGTGAGGGTGGCTGTGGGTTGCTTCGGACCTGTGCACTGTGTGTTGTGCGGAAAGTAATGCGGCCAGGTGGTGGGCTAGCGGATGCTGCTGCGCGCAGTCTCAGCCTTTGCCGTCCTTGAACATGTCCGGTGACAGGCTGTGCTTGAACCAGTGCATCGCGTTGACCATGAGCGCCTGTGACGACCGGGCCTGGGCCAGGAACGCGTCCACCCGCGCCAGCAGGCGCGGTTCGCCCTTGCGCACGCCGATGTAGCAGGGGCTTTGCCGCAGCACCGCCACGCGGCGCACGCGCTCGCGCAGGGCGGTGTCGGGAATGGATTCGGCCACCACGTTGCCCGCGGCGAACGCATCGATGGTGCGGCGCACGTAGGCATCGAGCAGGGGCGCCGAGCTGTCGAACGCCACGGCCGTCGCATGCGCTGCCTGGGCCTTGAGTTCGGTTTCTTCGAGGCTGCCGCGCACCACGCCCACGCGGCGGCCCTTGAGCGCGGCCAGGTCCGTCGGGCCCGTGCCAGAGTCGCTGAAGACGCCCATGTAGGTGGGGGCGTAGGCCGTGGAAAAGTCGATCTCGCGCTCGCGCTCGGCGGTCTTGCCCAGGCTGGCGATGACCAGGTCCACCCGGTCTTCGCGCAGCGCCGCCAGTCGCTCGCCGCTGGCCACGGGCAGGGTCTTGAGCGACACGCGCAGGTCGCCGGCCAGCATGCGCGCCACTGCGATGTCAAAGCCGTCCAGAACGCCGTTCTTCGTGAAGCCGAATGGCGGAAACTCCTGCGGCACGGCCACCCGCAGCACGCGGCTCTTGAGAATGCGTTCGAGCTGGTCCGGTGCATCGCCCTTGCCTTGTGCGGCGGCAATGCCCCAGCCCAGCGTGCACAGGCCCGCCGCGCCTGCGATGGCGCTGCGCCGGGTCGGGTGGGAGTAGAGGGACGGCTGGGCCATGGTGGTGCCTCGCGTGGCGCGTTGGGTTTACTTCTGCAGCGGCGGCACGGCCTGGCCGTCCAGCACGGCATGGGCGCGCTCGCGGTCGATGTCGCCCTCCCACGCGGCAATCGCCACCGTGGCCACGCAGTTGCCGATCAGGTTGCCCAGGGCGCGGGCGATGCCCATGAACCAGTCCACCGACAGCACCAGCACCAGCCCGATGGCGGGGATGGCCGGAATGGCGTGCAGCGTGGCCGCCAGCACCACGATGGCCGAGCCCGGCACGCCGTGCGCGCCCTTGGAGGTGACCAGCGAGATCGCCAGGATGGTCAGCAGGTCGGTCATGGTGATGGGGGTGTTGGTGGCCTGTGCGATGAACACGGCCGCCAGCGTGATATAGATCGAGAACGCGTCCAGATTGAACGAGTAGCCCGTGGGGATCACCAGGCCCACGGTCGAATCGCGGATGCCCATGTTCTTGAGCTTGGCCATGATCTGGGGCAGCACGCTGTCGGACGAGGTGGTGGCGAACACCACGGCCAGCTCCTCGCGCAGGTAGCGCAGCAGCTTGAACAGGCTGAAGCCCGAGAACCGCATGATGAGACCCAGCACCACCACCACGAACAGGAACACGGCCACGTAGAACAGCACCACCAGCATGCCCAGCTGCTTGAGCGAGCCGATGCCGTACTTGCCCACCGTGAAAGCGATCGCACCCAGCACGCCCAGCGGGGCCAGCTTGATGATCAGGCCCATGGTCTTGAACAGCACATGCGACAGGTCTTCAATGAGGCCGGTGACGCGTGCCCCGCGCTCGCCCAGCAGCGCCAGCGCGCAGCCGAAGATGATGGAGAACAGCAGCACCTGCAGCACGTCGCCGTTGGCAAAAGCGCTCACAGCCGTGGTGGGGATGAGCTTGAGCAAGAAGTCGCTGAAGCCGCCGCCTGTGAGCTTGCTGGCGTTTTCTGCGTAGGCGCCCATGGCCTTGGGGTCCAGCGCCTTGGGGTCCACGTTCATGCCCACGCCGGGCTCGAACCAGAACGCCAGCGCCAGGCCCAGCACCAGAGCGATGGAGGTGACCACCTCAAAGTAGATCAGCGACTTGACCCCCACGCGCCCCACGCGCTGCAAATCGCCCGTGCCTGCAATGCCGTGCACCACCACGCAGAACACGATGAGTGGGATCAGCATCTTGATGAGCTTGATGAAGCCGTCGCCCAGCGGCTTGAGCTGCACGGCCGTGTCAGGCCAGAGCAGCCCGATGGCCACACCGGCAATCAAGGCCAGGATCACCCGGCCGAAGAGGGAGTTGAAGAAGCGAAGCATGGGAACCCTTTGGTGAGAAAAAGGATGGAGGTGCGCTGCAATCAATCTTGCATACAAGAAATGTAGACAACTGTTGCAGGCCAGAACATGGGGTTATCCCGTGCTGTGCACCGCTCTGGCGTGTTGCCATCCCCTGCCTGGGTTGAAGTAGTTTTGACTTTGGCGCACTGCTGTGCGGGTGACCGTGGCCCCACAATCGCCCGCGGAGACAACCCCATGACCATCACCGACACCGTGCCCGACCCCGTTCGCCAGAGCGGGGAATTCCTCGAACACCTCTACCGTGTGGCTGTGCGCCGTGCACTGCCGCTGCACAACACCGCTGCATTTCTGCCCCCCCCACCCAGCCGCGAGAGCGGCGGCCGCACCCTGGTGCTGGGCGCCGGCAAGGCCGGTGGTGCCATGGCCCAGGCGGTGGAGGCGCTGTGGCCGGCCGATGCGCCGCTGTCGGGCCTGGTCGTCACGCGCTACCACCACACGCCGCCCCGGCCCGCAGGCCTGCCGCAGCGCATCGAGGTGGTCGAGGCCGCACACCCGGTGCCGGATGCGGCGGGGCTGGCGGCCGCAGAGCGCATCCTGGCGCTCACCCAGGGGTTGACCGAAAACGACCTGGTGCTGTGCCTGATCTCGGGCGGCGGCTCGGCTTTGCTCACCCTGCCCGCCGATGGGCTCACGCTGGAGGACAAGCAGCGCATCAACAAGGCCCTGCTGGAGAGCGGCGCCGCCATCGACGAAATGAACTGCGTGCGCAAGCACCTTTCGCGCATCAAGGGCGGGCGGCTGGCGGCGGCCTGCGCCCCTGCGCGCGTGGTCACGCTCACCATCAGCGATGTGCCGGGTGACGACCCGTCGGTGATTGCCAGCGGCCCTACCGTGCCTGATGCCACCACCTGCGCTGACGCGCTGGCCATCTTGGCGCGCTACCGCATCGACATCCCGGCCAGCGTGCGTGCCGCGCTGCAGGCGGGTGATCTGGAAACCCCCAAGCCCGGCGATGCCGCATTCGCAGGCCATGCCGTGCACATGACGGCCACGCCCCAGCAGTCGCTGGAGGCCGCCGCCGAGGCGGCGCGTGCAGCGGGCGTCCAGGCCCACATCCTGTCGGACGAGATCGAGGGCGAGTCGCGCGAGGTGGGCAAGGTGCACGCTGCGCTGGCGCGGGCCGTGGCGCGGCACGGCCAGCCGTTTGCGCGGCCCTGCGTGGTCCTCTCGGGCGGCGAGACCACCGTCACCATCCGCACGCGCGCTCCTGGCGCCGCCAAGGGCCGGGGCGGCCGCGCGGGCGAGTTCTGCATGGGGCTCGCGCAGGCGCTGCAAGGCCAGGCGGGCGTGTGGGCGCTGGCGGCGGACACCGACGGCATCGACGGCGTGGAAGACAACGCGGGTGCCTGCGTTGCGCCCGACACCTTGGCGCGTGCCGCCGCGCAGGGGCTTTCCATCGCGGACCACCTGGACCGCAACGATGCATACGGCTATTTCGATGCACTGGGCGACCTGGTCATCACGGGGCCCACGCACACCAACGTGAATGACTTTCGCGCACTACTGATTTTGTAGCTTTAAACCCATGGTAGGCGCGCGGTAAGCCCTTCTTTTATTAAGATTTTTCGTCTGTAGCACCCGGTGCCCCGCTGGCGCGGGCCACGCCCGGCGGAGCCCGGTTCAGGGCGATAGCCGCTTCTCCTCCCACCAGTCCTTGGCAAACCGCCCCTGCAGGAACGCCACAAACGCCTGCACCTTCTGCGGCACCAGGCGCGGCGACGGGTACACCGCATGAATCTCCTGCTCGGGCAGGCGGCAGGTCTTGAGCACCTCCACCACGCGCCCGGCGGCCAGCGACTCCACCGCCACGTAGTGCGGCAGCGCCGCGATGCCCATGTGCGCACGCGCCGCCGCCAGCAGGGCCGAGAGGTTGTTGGACCGCAGCCGCCCCGTGACGGGCACCGACACCGCCTCGCCGCTTGCATTGCGCAGCCGCCACAGGTCGTTGCCCTGCACGCTGCTGTAGATCAGCGTGGCGTGGTCCTTCAGGTCCGACGGTCTACGCGGCGTGCCGTGGCGGCGCAGGTAGGTGGGTGAAGCCACCAGCACCCAGGGGTTCATGCCCAGTGTGCGTGCACCCAGCGCCGAGTCGGCCAGTTTGCCCAGCCGGATCGCCACGTCGATGCCATTGGCCACCAGGTCGGTGTAGCGGTCCTCGAAGCTCAGGTCCAACTGCACCTGTGGATTCTGCGCCATGAACTCCAGCGCCAGCGGCACCACCACGCGCCGCCCGAACGCGACCGAGCTGCCCACCCGCAACTGGCCGTGCACCTGCGTCTGGCGCACGCGCACCACGCTCTCGGCCTCGGCCACGTCGGTCACGATGGCCTTGCACTTCTCGTAGTACAGCGCACCGGGCTCGGTCAGGCTCACGCCGCGCGTGTTGCGGTTGAGCAGCCGCACTTTCAGATGCGTCTCCATCGCGGCGATCTGTTTGGTCACGGTGGGCTGCGTGGTGGTGAACTCCTGCGCCACCTTGGTGAAGCTGCCGGTCTCCACCACCCGCACAAACATCTGCATGGCATCGAGCCGGTCCATCGTTGTTGTCTCCTGGGGCTTTTGGGCATGGTGGCGCGGGCGCGCGCCGTGGCTTATTCCTGTGTGGAATAAATTTTATGGTTCATCGCCACCTTCCGCACCACGGGGGGCTTGCCTAGAGTGGGGCCATCCAACCGATAGCAAACCCAGGAGATGTGCAATGGCAAGAATGAAGGCCATCGAGGCCGCCGTAAAAGTGATGGAAAAGGAGGGCGTGAGTGTCGCATTCGGCGTGCCCGGCGCGGCCATCAACCCGCTGTATGCAGCGCTCAAGGCGCATGGCGGCATCGGCCACATCCTGGCACGCCATGTGGAGGGCGCCAGCCACATGGCCGAGGGTTACACCCGTGCCGTGGCCGGCAACATCGGCGTGTGCATCGGCACCAGTGGCCCTGCAGGGACTGACATGATCACCGGCCTGTACTCGGCCAGTGCGGACTCCATCCCCATCCTGTGCATCACCGGCCAGGCGCCGCGCGCCCGCCTGCACAAGGAAGACTTTCAGGCCGTGGACATCGCCAGCATCGCCAAGAGCGTGACCAAGTGGGCCACCACGGTGCTGGAGCCCGCCCAGGTGCCGCAGGCGTTCCAGCAGGCCTTCCACCTCATGCGCTCCGGCCGACCCGGGCCGGTGCTGATTGACCTGCCCATCGACGTGCAGCTGGCCGAGATCGAGTTCGACCCTGACACGTACGAACCCCTGGCGCCCTACAAGCCTGCCGCCACCCGTGCGCAGATCGAGAAGGCACTGTCCATGCTGAACGACGCCGAGCGTCCGCTCATCGTCGCAGGCGGCGGCATCATCAACGCCGATGCCTCCGACCTGCTGGTGCAGTTGGCCGAGGTTCTGGGCGTGCCGGTGATCCCCACCCTCATGGGCTGGGGCAGCATCCCGGACGACCACCCGCTCATGGCCGGCATGTGCGGCCTGCAGACCAGCCAGCGCTACGGCAATGCCACCATGCTCGCCAGCGACTTCGTGCTGGGCATCGGCAACCGCTGGGCCAACCGGCACACGGGCTCGGTGGATGTGTACACCAAGGGCCGCAAGTTCGTGCATGTGGACATCGAGCCCACGCAGATCGGCCGCGTGTTTGCGCCGGACTTCGGCATCGTCTCCGACGCGGGTGCGGCGCTCAAGCTCTTTGTGGAGGTGGCGCGTGAATGGAAGGCGGTGGGCCAATTGCGCGACCGCAGTGCCTGGACGGCCGAGTGCCAGGCCCGCAAGCACAGCGTGGATTACCTGCGCAAGACCCATTTCGACAGCGTACCCATGAAGCCGCAGCGTGTGTACCAGTGCATGAACCGCGCACTGGGCAAGGACGTGTGCTACGTCTCCACCATCGGCCTGTCGCAGATTGCAGGCGCGCAGTTCTTGCACGTGTACCAGCCGCGCCACTGGATCAACTGCGGCCAGGCCGGCCCGCTGGGTTGGACGGTGCCCGCCGCCCTGGGCGTACGCGTGGCCGACCCGGCGCGCAAGATCGTGGCGCTGTCGGGCGACTACGACTTCCAGTTCATGATCGAAGAGCTGGCCGTGGGCGCGCAATTCAAGCTGCCGTACATCCACGTGCTCGTCAACAACAGCTACCTGGGCCTGATCCGCCAGGCGCAGCGCAGCTTCAGCATCGACTACTGCGTGCAGCTCGCGTTCGACAACGTGAACATGGCCGAGGGCGAGGTGGCGCGCTGTTATGGCGTGGACCACGTGAAGGTGGTCGAGGGCCTGGGCTGCAGGGCCATCCGCGTGCACCGCCCTGAAGAGTTCGCACCCGCCATCGCCCAGGCCGAGGCCTGGATGGCGGAGCACCGCACCCCTGTGGTCGTCGAGGTGATCCTGGAGCGCGTGACCAACATCGCAATGGGCACGGAGATCGACAACATCGTCGAGTTTGAAGAGCTGGCCACGCAGGCAGCAGATGCGCCGAGCGCGCTCGCCATGCTGGATTGATGCAGCGCCTGGTGGTGCGCGGATTCATCCCCCAAACCGTTCAGCCTGAGCTTGTCGAAGGCTGCCCCAAGCCCTGGCTTCGACAGGCTCAGCCCGAACGGTGGTGGGAGAACGCGAGCCACAGCGCCAGTCCCATTGTTCTGATTCATTGTCACGGAGAGTTTTTCTATGCCCCGTTTTGCTGCCAACCTCAGCATGCTGTTCACCGAGGTGCCTTTTCTCGACCGCTTCGAGCGCGCTGCGCGCACGGGCTTCGAGGCTGTGGAATTTCTGTTCCCGTATGAATTTCCCGCAGAGGAAATCCGCGCGCGCATCGACACACACCGGCTGCAGATCGTTCTGCACAACCTGCCCGCTGGCGACTGGGCCGCAGGAGAGCGCGGCATCGCCTGCCACCCCGATCGCATCGCCGAGTTCCGCGCGGGTGTGGCCCAGGCCATCACCTACGCCAAGGCGCTGGACGTGCCCCAGCTCAACTGCCTGGCGGGCAAGGCGCCTGCCGGTGTGGCGGCCGACGTGCTGCGCCGCACCCTCATCGACAACCTGCGCTTTGCGGCCACCGAGCTGAAGGCCGCTGGCCTGCGCCTGCTGATCGAGCCCATCAACCCGTTCGACATCCCTGGCTTCTACCTGACCCGCACCGACCAGGCGCTGGACATCTTGGATGAAGTGGATGCCAGCAACGCCTTCGTGCAGTACGACATCTACCACGCGCAGCGCACCGAAGGCGAAATCGCCGCCACGCTGCAAAAGCACCTGCCGCGCATCGGCCACGTGCAGCTGGCCGACAACCCCGGCCGCAACGAACCGGGCACCGGCGAGATCAACTACCGCTACCTGTTCGCGCACCTGGACCGCATCGGCTACGACGGCTGGGTGGGCTGCGAGTACCGGCCCGCGCGCACCACCGAGATCGGCCTCTCATGGCGCAGCGCCTTGACCGCTTGAAAGCGAATGAACCACAACACACAAACAGGAGAACAAGAACATGACTGACACCCCTCTCAAACTCGGCTTCATCGGCCTGGGCATCATGGGCGCGCCCATGTGCGGCCACCTCATCGCTGCGGGCCACCAGCTGTACGTGCACACCCGTGGCCGCGTGGCGCCGCAGATCGCCGAGAGCAGCGCCACACAGTGCACCACCGCGCGCGGCGTGGCCGAGCGGGCCGACATCGTCTTTCTGATGCTGCCCGACACGCCGGATGTGGAGAAAGTGCTGTTTGGCGCAGACGGCGTGGCCCACGGCCTCAAGGGCAGCGCGGGCAAGGTGGTGGTGGACATGAGTTCCATCTCGCCCGTTGCCACCAAGGACTTCGCGCGCCGCATCGAGGCCCTGGGCGCGCAGTACCTGGATGCGCCCGTCTCGGGCGGCGAGCTGGGCGCCAAGAACGCCACGCTGTCCATCATGGTCGGCGGCCCCGAAGCGGTGTTCGACCGCATCAAGCCGCTGTTCGAGCGCCTGGGCAAGAACATCACCCTGGTGGGCAGCAACGGCGACGGCCAGACCGCCAAGGTGGCCAACCAGATCATCGTCGCCCTGAACATCGAAGCCGTGGCCGAGGCGCTGCTGTTTGCTGCCCGCGCGGGCGCCGACCCGGCCCGTGTGCGCCAGGCGCTGCTGGGGGGCTTCGCATCGTCGAAGATCCTAGAGGTGCACGCCGAGCGCATGATCAAGCGCACCTTCGACCCGGGCTTTCGCATCGGACTGCACCAGAAGGATTTGAACCTCGCGCTGTCGAGCGCGCGGGCGCTCGGCGTGCCGCTGCCCAACACTGCCATGGCGCAGGAGCTGTTCAACGCCTGCGTGGCTCATGGCGGGCAGGGCTGGGACCACTCGGCGATGGTGCGGGCGCTGGAGAAGATGGCGAATTTTGAGATTGGGCAGGGTGTGGCGGCTTGAACGATGGGCCTCAGGCGTCCGGGGCGCGGTGGCTTAGAGTTGCAGCAGTTCCAGAGCGCTTGCAGACCACCGATGAAACATGACTGCCCCTACTGCGGAGCCGCCCTTGGGTGGCGATTGGTGACATCCAAGCCACTCCCGGGTGAGCGAAAGATATTGCCTCAGCGCGCAGTGCCCGTGTGCCCGGCATGCCAGGGCGCGCTGGCCACCAACATCCATTGGTCGGAAGGCGTGCTGGGTTGCGCTGCGGCGCTGCTGGCCTTTCTGTTGCAGCAGTTGCTATCCGGAGCCGTGCAGCCAGGTTCCGGGTTTTTCATGCTCATGGGCGCGGTGATGGCCGCCATGGTCGCGCTGGCGGTTTTCTTCCACTTCCGCTATTGGCGGCACTGGCAAAGGTACAAGCCCTACGTGTCCCCGTAACTTTGCCAGCGCCAAGCGTGGGCAAAAGGGGGATGCTTGGCAGGGCCAGAGGCGCAAAAAATCCCGCACACCTCTCGGTGAGCGGGATTTTTGATTCAAATTGGCCGCTACCGCCCGTTCATCAAGCGGTAATAGCTATCAATTAAATAGCAATCAATACCCCAACGTCTTCCCATCCGGGTTGCGTGGGTCCGAGTAGCCATACAGCGCGCCGCCCCGGATCTGGATGGTCTGCGTGCGGCCCATCGAGGGCTTCACGGCGATGTTGTGACCGCGCTGCTTGAGCAGGGCAATGGTGTCGGGCGACAGGCCCTTTTCCACGCGCAGCTCGTCGGGCGTCCACTGGTGGTGCACGCGGGGTGCGGCAGCGGCTTCGGCGGGGTTCATGCCGAAGTCGATGGTGTTGACCACCGTCTGCAGCACCGTGGTGATGATGCGCGCACCGCCAGGGCTGCCCGTCACCAGGGTGGGCTTGCCGTCTTTCAGCACCAGGGTGGGCGTCATGGACGACAGGGGGCGCTTCTTGGCGGCCACGGCGTTGGCGTCGCCGCCGACCAGGCCGTAGGCATTGGCCACGCCGGGCTTGGCCGAGAAGTCATCCATCTCGTTGTTGAGCAGGATGCCTGTGCCCTTGGCGACGATGCCGCTGCCGAAGTTGGTGTTGAGCGTGTAGGTCACGGCCACGGCGTTGCCCGCCTTGTCCACCACCGAGTAGTGGGTGGTCTGGTCGCTTTCATACGGCTGGGGCTGGCCGGGCTTGATCTCCTTGGCGGGGCGCGCGCGGTTGGGGTCGATGCCCTTGGCCAGCGACTCGGCATAGCGCTTGGAGGTCAGGCCCTTGAGCGGGATCTTCACGAAGTCCGGGTCGCCCAGGTATTCGGAGCGGTCGGCATACGCCAGCTTGCTGCTCTCGGCCATGTGGTGGATGGTCTGCGCGCTGTTGGGACCCCACTGGGCCAGGGGCAGGGGCTCCAGCATGTTGAGGATTTGCACCAGGTGCGGGCCGCCCGAGGAGGGGGGCGGCATGGTCACGATCTCGTAGCCCCGGTAGGTGCCGCGCGTGGGCACGCGCTCGGCCACCTTGTATTCGCGCAGGTCCTGCAGGCTGATGGCGCCGGCGTGCGGGGCCATCTCGGCCGCGATCTTCTGGGCGATCTCGCCTTCGTAGAACGCCTTGGCGCCCTGCTGAGCGATGAGGCGCATGGACTGGGCCAGGTCTTTTTGCACCAGCGGGCCGCCTACCTTCAGGGGCTCGCCGTTCTTCCAGAAGATGGCCTGGGTGGCGGGCCACTTACCCATGTTCTTCTTTTCCTGCTGCAGGATCTTGGCGAGCGTCTCGCTCACCGGGAAGCCCTTGTCGGCCAGTTCGATGGCGGGAGCGATCACACGCGACAGGGGCAGGGTGCCCCAGCTTTTGAGCGCATGTTCCATGCCGGCCACGGTGCCGGGCACACCCACGGAGTAGTGGGTGTAGAGCGACTTGCCGTCCACCACGTTGCCTTTGGCGTCCAGGTACATGTCGCGCGTGGCCTTCAAAGGGGCCACTTCGCGGAAGTCGAGCGCCACGCTCTTGCCGGTCTTGGCGTCGTGCACCACCATGAAGCCACCACCACCCAGGTTGCCCGCATTGGGCAGGGCCACGGCCAGCGCAAAGCCGATGCCCACGGCCGCGTCCACCGCATTGCCACCGGCTTTCAGGATGTCCAGGCCAATCTGCGAGGCCAGTTCCTGTTCGGTGGCGACCATGCCATTGCGTGCCACCACGGGGTGGAACACGTCCATGTCGAAGTCGTAGGCCGCGCTGGCAGCGCGTGCGGCGGCGGTCTGCTGCGCCTGTGCCGGTGCGGCGGGCGCAGCCACCTGCTGCGGCGCGCTGCCGCAGGCGGTCAGGCTGGCCAGTGCCAGCGCCAGGCTGGAGGCCAACAGCGTGTGTCGGATGTTCATGGAAGCTGCTCCTTGGTTTTTGCTTTGTAGAAAAGGGAAGAGGGATGCGAAGCCCGCGAGGGGCCGCAGCAAGTGTAGGGTGGGGCCCCATGGCGCGCACGCGGTGGTTATGCCGATGGGATATGCAGCCCATGCAAGCCCGTCATGCCCGTGTTGCTGGCGGACGGTGAGCGCCAACAGCGGTGACTCCACGGGCCCACCCTTCGGCCGTGCCAGGTTCAGCGCTGCAATGATCCGCGCACATGCGCCAGCGAACGCCGCTGGCGCCCCTGAGCATCCTGGTTGTCGTCCGACAGCCAGGCCTCGAAGGCCTGCCGCAGCAGCGGCCATTCGGTGTCGATGACCGAAAACCAGGCGGTGTCGCGGTTGCGGCCCTTGTAGACCACGGCTTGGCGGAAGATGCCCTCGAACTGGAAACCCAGGCGCGCGGCAGTGCGCTGCGAGGGGGCATTGAGGCTGTCGCACTTCCACTCGTAGCGGCGGTAGCCCAACGTGTCGAACACATAAGCCATGAGCAGGAACTGCGCCTCGGTGGAAGCGGGGGTCTGCTGCAGCAGGGGCGAGAACATCACATTGCCCACTTCGATCACGCCATGGGTGGGGTCGATACGCATCAGCGCCAGTGTGCCCACGGCCTTGCCGGTGGTTCGGTCCACCACGGCGAAGTGGCGCGGGTCGGTGCTCTGTGCGGCACCCTGGGCGTAGCGCAGGTAGTCCTCAGCGGTGTTGAACGGGTTGGTGAACATGTAGGTCCAGGCGCGCGGGTCGGGGGCGAGCCGGTAGGCGGCGTCCAGGTCGGCGGCATGGCGGTCGGCCTGCAGGGGTTCCAGTTGGCAGTAGCGGCCTGCCAGGGTGACGCCGGTGGGCTGGGGGCGGGGCGTCCAGCCGGGCACGGGGGCGCCGATGGGCTGGGCGAAATCATTCGTGAAAGAGGACATGGGTTGCAGGGCCCTGGGGGGCAAAAATGAAGAGGTCGAGTTCCCGACTCTAGGGTTGTGGTGGACTGTAAAAAAGATCCACCAATGCACAATCTGATGGTGCCACCGGGTTCTGGATCGGGTGGTTCTCACAGGCCCACCATGATCCAACGCCCCTCTGCCATTGACCCCGTCCGCCATGTCCTGCTCGATGCCCCGCTGGTGCGGGGGCGGCAAGGCGATTCGTTGCAGCGCCAACTCCTCACGCGCATCCGCGATGCCATCCTGGACGGGCGCTTCCCCTCTGGCTGCCGCCTGCCCGGATCGCGGGACCTGGCGGCCGACCTGGGGGTGTCGCGCAACAGCGTGACGGCGGTGTACGAGCAATTGGGGGCCGAGGGTTACATCGAACTGAACCGCCGAGGCACCAAGGTGGCCGCGCTGGACCGCAGCCGGGCCCGGGGCCGAGCAGGCGCGGCCCGCGCTGCGCCGCCGCGCCTGTCCGAACGCGGTGCACGGGTGGTCAGCCGGTTTGCCGATGCGGCCGACACCCTGGCGTTCAAACCCGGGGTGCCTGCGCTGGCGCGTTTCCCCGTGAGTGCGTGGAAGAGCTGCTTTGATCGCGCCTTCAAGGCGGCGGGGGTGTCGGCCCTGGGCTACGGCCACCCTGCAGGCGAGGCCGCCTTGCGTAGCGCCATCCTGCGGCACCTTGCGGTGGCGCGGGGCGTGCGCTGCGAGGCGGAGCAGGTGGTCATCACCGAAGGCGCGCAGGAGGCCTTGAACCTGTGTGTGCGGCTGGCGACCAACCCGGGCGATACCGCCTGGGTGGAAGACCCAGGCTACCGGGGGGCGCACACGGCCTTCCAGTGTGGGGACCTGCGGGTGGAGCCCTTGCGGGTAGACGGCGCGGGCCTGGTGGTGCCTGCCGATGCATGGACCACGGCACCGCCCCGGCTCATCTACGCCACGCCGTCCCACCAGTACCCCACGGGCGCCGTGTTGCCTGTGGCGCGCAGGCTGGCGCTGATCCGGCAGGCCCAGGCCTGCGGCGCCTGGATCATCGAGGACGACTACGACAGCGAGTTCCGCCACGCGGGCGAGCTGATCGGCGCCATGCAGGGCCTGGTGCCCGATGCGCCGGTGATGTATGTGGGCACTTTCAGCAAGACGCTGTTCCCGTCGTTGCGGCTCGGCTTTGTGGTGCTGCCGCAGGCACTGGCGGCCGTGGCAGGCCCCCTGCTCAAGGAGACCCTGCGCGGCGGGCACCGCCACGAGCAGCTGGCGCTGGCAGAGTTCATCGAGAGCGGACAGTTCAGCCGGCATCTGGGGCGCATGCGGCGCTTGTACCGCAGCCGGCAGGCGCTGCTGCGCGAGGCACTGGCGCAGCACCTGAACGTGCCCCATGCGGTGCTGGGGGGGGACAGCGGCATGCACCTCACGGTGCGGCTGCCGCCCGAGTACCCCGACCAGGCGATTGCCGAGGCGGCGCGCGCCTACGACATGGCCCCGGCGCCGCTGTCGCGGTTTGCCCTGCGCGCGCAGCCCGAAGACAACGGCCTGGTGCTGGGCTATGGCAACACGTCCGAATCGCAGTACCCGGCCCTGGTGCAGCGGCTTGCGCGGCTGGCGCAGGCGCAGCGGCTCAAGGGTTAAGGCAACACTGAACAAGTCCCTCGCGCACCGCGCACCCCTGCTTTGGGCGGTCTGCTGCGTTGCAAATCCTCGCGATAGCTACGGCTTTCGCTGCGGTTTGCGCCTTGCATCCCATCCCAAACCAGGGCGCGCGCCGCCGCGGGGACTTATTCAGCGTTGCCTCAAGCCAACAGGTCGCTCAACGTGCGCGCGATGACCTTGGTCGCGCGGCGCAGGTCTTCCAGCTGCAGGCGTTCGTCGGCGCGCTTGGCGTGCGATTCAAGCACGGTGCGTGGGCCCGCGCCGTAGATCACGCCAGGGATGCCGCGCTCCACATACAGGCGCACGTCGGTGTACAGCGGTGTGCCCACGGCGGGCACCGGCTCGCCGATCACGGACTGCGCGTGTTTCTGGATGGCATCGACCAGGAGCTGGTTGCCGGCCAGCGGCGTCATCGCGTTGGCCAGCAGCAGGCGCTTGATCTCCACGCGGATACCGTCGCGCTCGCCCGCAGCCTGCTCGATGATGCGGCGGATGGCGGCTTCGACCTCCACCGGGTTCTCTTCGGGGATCATGCGGCGGTCGAGCTTGAACATGACCTTGCCGGGCACGACGTTGGTGTTGGTGCCGCCTTCGATGCGGCCGACGTTCAGGTACGGGTGCTTGATGCCGGCCACGTTGGACGTGATCTTCTTGTACTCGCCGTTCTGCGCATACAGCGCGTTCAGGATGTGCACCGCGCCCTGCAGCGCGTCCACGCCGGTGTGGGGCACGGCGGCGTGGGCCATCTTGCCGTGCACGGTCACTTCCATCTGCAGGCAGCCGTTGTGGGCGGTGACCACTTCGTAGCTGAAGCCGGCGGCGATCATGAGGTCGGGTTTGGTCAGCCCTTTTTGCAGCAGCCAGCCGGGGCCGAGTTCGCCGCCGAATTCCTCGTCGTAGGTGAAGTGCAGCTCCACCGCGCCCCGGGTCGGCTTGGCGATGGCTTCGAGCGCGCGCACGGCGAAGGTGAAGCTTGCGAAGTCGCTCTTGCTCACGGCGGTGGCGCGGCCGTATATGGCGCCATCCACGATCTCGGCGCCGTAGGGGTCGTGTGTCCAGCCTTCGCCAGGGGGCACCACATCGCCGTGGGCGTTCAGGGCAATGGTCTTGCCGCCGTTTCCGTAGGGCCTGCGCACGATGAGGTTGGTGATGGATTCCATGCCGTAGGCCAACACATCGGCGGTGGGCACAGCATGTTTTTCGGCCTCGTAGCCAAAGTCCTTCAGCAGCTCGGCCGTGCGCTCGGCATGGGGAGCATTGTTGCCGGGTGGCGTGTCGGTGGGCACGCGCACCAGGGCCTGCAGAAAACGCACTTCCTCGTCGAAGTGCTGGTCAATCCAGGCGTCCAGTGCGGCGTAGTTATTGGGGGTGGTCATGGTTGTTGTTCCTCTGCAAGTTGGCGTAGCACCTGTGTGAAGGCGTCCACGGCCAGCTGCATATCGTTGTTGGTGGTGGATTCGAGCGGGTTGTGGCTGATGCCGGAGTTCAGGCCGCGCACGAAGAGCATGGCCTGGGGCATGATTTCGTGGAGTTTCATCGCGTCATGTCCCGCGCCGCTGGGCATGCGGAACACGGGCACACCCAGGGCATCGACGGCGCGCTCCCACTGGTGCTGCCAGGCGGGCGCGCTGGGGGCTGCGGCAGCGCGCATGGATTCCTCCAGCGTGTAGCGCAGGCCGCGCCGGGCGGCAATCTTTGCAAGCTGCTCCTTCACGTCGCTCACCAGCGCATCACGCTGGGCGTCGGTGGGTGCGCGCAGGTCCAGGCTGAATTGGCAGCGTCCCGGCACCACGTTGATGGAGCCCGTGGGCACCTGCAGCTGGCCGATGGTGCCCACCGAGTCGCCGTCCTGCGCGGCGCGCTGCTCCACATACAGCGCCAGCTCTGCCACGGCCACGGCCGCGTCGCGGCGGCGGTCCATCGGGGTGGTGCCAGCGTGGCTGGCGGTGCCGATCATCTCGCACAGAAAACGCACGCTGCCGTTGATGGAGGTGACCACGCCCAGGGGCAGGTCCAGCTCGTTGAGTACGGGGCCCTGCTCGATGTGCACCTCGATGAAGCCCAGGTACTGCGCGGGGTCGCGCTTGAGCTTTGCGATGTCATCGATGCACAAACCCGCGTGCTGCATGGCCGCGCGCATGGTCACGCCGTCTGCATCCTTCTGGTCGAGCCAGGCGGGGTTGAAGTCGCCGATGAGCGCGCCCGAGCCGAGGAAGGTGGCCTTGTAGCGCTGGCCTTCCTCTTCGGCAAAGCCCACCACCTCGATGCCGAAGGGCAGGCGTTTGCCGGCGCGGTGCAACTCGCGCACGCAGGCCATGGGCACGAAGATACCCAGTCGGCCGTCGTATTTGCCGCCGTTGCGCACGGTGTCGTAGTGCGACCCGGTGATGAGGTAGCGGGCGCCGTCGGCAGCGGCGTGGTACCGGCCGACCACGTTGCCCACGGCGTCCACTTCCACTTCGTCGAAGCCGCAGTCGCGCATCCAGTGGCTGATGCGCTGGGCGCAGGCGCGGTGCGCGTCGGTGAGGTAGGTGACGGTGAGCTGGCCCTTTTCGGCAAAGCCGGGGTCGGAGTGCTCTGCGAGCTTTTCCTGCCAGTCCCACACATCGTTGCCCAGGACAGGCTCGGCGGCGAACTTGTCGTTCAGGCGGATCTCGGCGATGCGGTGGATGTTGCGCAGGGCCTCGGCCAACTCGAACTCGGGGTGGTTGTCCAGCCGCCGTGCAAAGGTGTCGATGATCTCCTGCTTGGGCAGGCCCGTGCCGCGCGGCCCGCGCACCGCCAGGATGAACGGGAAGCCGAAGCGCTCGTTGTAGGCCGCGTTGAGCTGCTGGATGCGATCGAATTCTTCCGGCGTGCACTGCGTGAGGCCCGCCTTGCTCTGCTCGTTGGTGGACTCGGCCGTGAGATTCTTCGCCACCATGGCCTTGCCCGCCAGTTCGGGGTGAGCGCGGATGAGGCCGAGCTGCGCGTCCTGCCCCGCCGTGCGCACGACCTGCGCCAGCGCGTGCTGCAGGTGGGCCTGCGATCGGAAGGGGCGCTGCGCCAGCGCCTGCTCTGCTATCCAGGGCGAGTGCTCGTAAAGACCGTCCAGCAGCTGAAGGGCCTCGGCAGGGCTGGCAGCGTTGAGTTGTTCCAGGGTCAGGGCCATGGTGGTCAGCCTGCTTTCTGTGAAGGGTAGGGGTGCGCCTGTTTCCAGTGGTGCGCGATGTCGATGCGGCGGCACACCCACACATCGCTGTGCTGCTGGATGTGGTCCAGAAAACGCTGCAGCGCCGTGATGCGGCCGGGGCGGCCCAGCAGGCGGCAGTGCATGCCGATGCTCATCATCTTGGGTGCGTTGTCGCCGGCGGGGTTGCCCTCGGCGTACAGCGCATCAAACGTGTCTTTCATGTACTGGTAGAACGGGTCGGCGTGCGAATAGCCCTGCGGCAGTGCAAAGCGCATGTCGTTGCAGTCGAGCGTGTAGGGCACGATGAGCTGGGGCACGGTGGCTCCGTTGCTCTTTTTCACGTCCATCCAGAACGGCAGGTCGTCGCCGTAGTAGTCGCTGTCGTATTCGAAGCCGCCGAAGTCTGCCACCAGGCGGCGGGTGTTGGGGCTGTCGCGGCCGGTGTACCAACCCAGGGCCCTGTGCCCGGTCATGCGCTCAATGATCTCCATGGCCTCGGCCATGTGGGCACGTTCCACTTCTTCAGGCACGTGCTGGTAGTGGATCCACTTGAGGCCGTGGCAGGCGATCTCGTGGCCCAGCTGCACGAAGGCCTGCGTCAGCTCGGGGTGGCGCTGCAGCGCGCTCGACACGCCGAACACGGTGAGGGGCAGCTTGCGCTTTTCAAACTCGCGCAGGATGCGCCACACGCCCGCCCGCGAGCCGTATTCGTAGATGCCTTCCATGCTCATGTGCCGCTCGGGGTAGCTCGCGGGGTTGAACATTTCGGACAGGAACTGCTCGCTGCCCGCGTCGCCGTGCAGCACGGCGTTCTCGCCGCCCTCTTCGTAGTTGAGCACGAACTGCACGGCGATGCGCGCACCGCCCGGCCACTGCGCGTGGGGCGGGGTCTTGCCGTAGCCGATGAGGTCGCGGGGGTAATGCTGGGTGGAGTCGTAGATCATGGGCGACAGGGGTTCAAGGGGTCATGGCATGAGCGCTGCGGCCAGGTCGCTGGCCGGGCGCTTGCGGTCAAAGGTCAGGCTGGCCTCCACGTGCTCGAGGTGGGCCTGCATCAGGGACACGGCCAGAGCTTCGTCACGCGCGGCCAGTGCGGCCACGATGTCGCCATGCTCCTCGTGCGAGTGTTCGGCGGCGCTGGCGGACTGGTACATCAGCGTGATCAGCGCGCAGCGCGAGATCAGGTCGCCCAGCATCTGCGCCAGCACCTCGTTGCCCATCAACTCGGCCATGCGCACGTGGAAGTCACCCAGCAGCTCGGTGCGGCTGCTGGCGTCGGCGGTGCCCATGGCGGCCTTCTCGCTGGCCACATGGGCACGCAGGGCCTTGATCTTGGCGGGCGTCACGGACTGCACGAAAGCGCGCGTCATCTCGGTTTCTAGCATGCGGCGCACGGCGAACACCTGGCGGGCTTCTTCGACCGAGGGGGTGGAAACGAAGGCGCCGCGCGCGGGCTCCAGCGTGACCAGCCGGTTCTGCGCGAGCTGGAACAGGGCCTGGCGCACCAGCGTGCGTGACACGCCGAAGTGGTCGGCCAGTTTCTGCTCGGCGAGCTTGGTGCCCGGCTGCAGGCGGTGCTCCACGATGGCGCGGGTCAGCGCCTCGACAATCGCACTGGTGGATGAAGATTCCATGGTGGCATGATACGTTGGATGGCGAAAAGTGTATACACTTTTGGTCTACACGCTGCGATTTGGCAATCCTCGCCGATTGGCCGTGGTCCCCACTTCAGGAGATTCCCTATGGGATTGAGCACCCACGTTCTGGACACCATGAACGGCTGCCCTGCCGCCGGCATGGAGGTCGCGCTGTACTCCACCGACGGCGACAACGCCACCCTCATCAAGCGCCTGGTGCTGAACCACGACGGCCGCACCGATGCGCCGCTGTTCGACAACGCCAGCCTGCGCACCGGCACCTACCGCTTGCGATTTGATGTGGCGGGTTACTTCAAGGCCCGGGGCGTGCAGTTGCCCGAACCCAACTTTCTGAACCAGGTGAGCCTGGACTTCGGCATTGCGCATGCCGATCAGCACTACCACGTGCCGCTGCTGGTCAGCCCGTGGAGCTATTCGACCTACCGAGGTTCGTAGGCACCGCAGCCGCTTTGGGCGGCCGCGCCGAGCGGCGAAGCCGCTCGCAGGGATGTACTTACAACTGCCCTTCCGTGAGGGTGTCCAGCTGAAAGTGCCCGCCCTTGTCCCACAGCCAGGTGTCGGTGTAGGTGACCTTGCCCATGCGTGTGGGCACGGGGAAGGGCGCCGCCGCGCGCACGGTGCGCTCGATCTCGGCCACCACCTCGGGCGCATGGCGTGGGGCGCGCATCCAGTGCAGGCGGGTGACCTTGCCGCTGCGGTCGATGTCCACCTGCAGCACGCCAATGGCGTACAACTGGGCGGGCAGCTTGCCCTTGAAGATGCGTTCGCGGTTCAGGCCATAGAGGTGGGTGGCTGCATCCTGCCGGTAGGCCTGGGGTGTGGCGGCGGCCGAGGGGCGTGCCGACCCGGTGGCAGCGGGCACCGGGCCCTTGATGCCGCCAGGTTCCGCGCTGGTGGACGGCACGCTGTCGGGCGGCGGGGCAGGTTCTGGCGGCGATTTGCAGGCCGATACCAGGGCGGCGCCAAGGGCCATGATGCCCGCCAGCAGCCAGTGGCTGCGCGGGCCGGGGGAGCGGGTGGGGGGCGTGTCGGGCATGGTGTGGGTGTGGCAGGGGCCGCCAGCAGTGCCAGCGGCCAGGGGCGTTAACGACAAAGGAATGGCGGTGACAAATTTGCGTTTGCTGTTGGACGGTTTGACCGCCGGACCAGCATGCCTGGTAACCGTAGAGTCTACCCAAGGGTCGGTGCCCCGCGAGGCCGGGGCCTGGATGGCCGTGTTTGCCGACCACCTGGTGGGCACCATTGGCGGGGGCCACCTGGAGCTGCAGGCGATTGCCGAAGCGCGCCTGCGTCTGGCTGGCACGGCGGCCGCCAACCCCGCACCCGTGCGGTACGCGCTGGGCCCGGCGCTCGGGCAATGCTGTGGCGGGGTGGTGCACCTGGGATTTGCCCTGCTCACGCTGGCCGACGCCCCCGGCTTGGCCGCCCGGCTGGCGCCGCGCCAGCACCCCTTGGCGCTCTTTGGCGGCGGCCATGTGGGCCATGCGCTGGCCCGTGTGCTGGCGCCGCTGCCCTTTGCGCTCACCTGGATCGACAGCCGCGATGGCATCTTCCCCGAGCCGCCACCCGACGGCGCGGTCTGCGAGCATTCCGACCCCGTGCAGGGGGCCGTGCCGGGCCTGGCGCCGGGCAGCCGCGTGCTGATCATGAGCTTCAGCCATGCCGAAGACCTGGACGTGGTGGCAGCCTGCCTGCACCGCCAGCGGCAGCAGCGGGACCTGCCCTTCATCGGCCTGATCGGCAGCAAGACCAAATGGGCCACCTTTGGCAGCCGTTTGCGCAGCCGGGGCTTCAGCCAGGACGAGCTGGCGCAGGTGACCTGCCCCATCGGCATCCCCGGCATCGGGGGCAAGGAGCCCGAAGTGATCGCCGTGGCCGTGGCGGCGCAGCTGCTGCTCAGCTTGAAGGCCTCCTGAGAACCGGTGGCTGGAACGATTCATGCACCTGCCGTCACAACAGCTTGAATGCGGGTAATTCCCGCCCCGCAGGCACCAGACTGGGGCTGGAAGCGGGAACAATTTCTGCATACACTTTGATTCACCGGTCGCAGCGGTGCCCAGCAGATGTTTTTCTGCCCAGGTGCGCGACCCCCTTCTTCTGCTCAGAGCGCCCGCAGTGGTGAGCAGGTTGTACAAGCGGCGTGTTCCCCACGCCGCCAAGGCCGAGAACCATGGAAAGCTACCTTCTCGACTGGGCCAACCTGCTGCTGCGCTGGGTCCACGTCATCACCGCCATCGCCTGGATTGGCTCGTCGTTCTACTTCGTTTTCCTTGACAGCAGCCTCACGCCGCCCGAAGACGATGACCTCAAGAAACAGGGCGTGAGTGGCGAACTCTGGGCCGTGCACGGCGGCGGCTTTTACCACCCCGTCAAGTTCGCTGTATCGCCGCCCAAGCTGCCCGGGCACCTGCACTGGTTCTTCTGGGAAAGCTACAGCACCTGGATCAGCGGGTTTGCGCTGTTCACGGTGTCCTATCTCTACAGCGCCAGCACCTACCTCATCGACAAGTCGCGCATGGACTGGGCGCCCGCCACGGCCATCGCGGTGGCGCTCGCGTTCTTTGTGGTGTTCTGGCTGCTGTACGACGCCATCTGCCGCATCTTTGGCCAGAGAAAGAACGGCGACGCCATCGTGGGCGCGCTGGTGCTGGTGCTGGTGTGCATCGCCTCGTGGCTGGCCTGCCACTGGTTTGCGGGCCGCGCGGCCTTCTTGCTGGTGGGCGCGATGATCGCCACGGCCATGAGCGCCAACGTGTTCTTCTGGATCATCCCCGGCCAGCGCACCGTGATCCGCCAGATCAAGGCCGGTGAGCCCGTGGACCCGATCCACGGCAAGCGCGGCAAGCAGCGCAGCGTGCACAACACCTATTTCACGCTGCCGGTGCTGTTTGCGATGCTCAGCAACCACTACAGCTTCACCTGGAGCCACCCGCAGAACTGGCTGGTGCTGATCCTGATGATGTTTGCGGGCGCGGCCATCCGCCAGTTTTTTGTGATGCGCCACGGCTACAAGCTGGGCCGCAACGGCAACCCGCTGCCCTATGCGCTGGTGGGGGTTGCGGTGATTGTGGGCGCCATCGCCTGGATGCGCCCGGCCCCTGTCGCAGCCGTGGCCACACCCACGTCTGCACCTGGTGTTGCTCCTGTTTCAGGAGCTGCTGGGGCAAGTGCAGCGGGCGCAGGCAGCCAAATTGACTTCAAATCGGTGCAGGCCGTGCTGGAGCAGCGCTGCTATATGTGCCACGGCGAGCAGGTCCAGATGAAGAACCTGCGGCTGGATTCGCCCGCGCTGGTCCAGCAACATGCCCAGGCCGTCTACCAGCAGGTGGTGGTGCAAAAGCTCATGCCCATGAACAACGCCACGGGCATGACGGATGCGGAGCGTGCGCTCGTCAAGCGTTGGTTTGAAGCAGGGGCGCCTACGGGGCCTTGAGGGTTGCGGAGTGCAGCGTCACTCTGCGCTCAAGCGGAGCCGCGCTGGCTCCTAGCCCTTGACGACGGTGGCGTCGATCTCCACCACCTGTTCCGGGTATCCCAGGCGGGCGACGCCCAAGAGCGTTGCTGGAGGCACTTGCCCGCCAAAGTGCGCCGTCACGGCGCCCCAGGCCGCTGAAAGGTCAGCCTGTTCGCCGACGACGTAGACCACAAGGCGGCGAATGTCTGGCGTGGCAAACCCGTGAACGGTCAGGACCTTGCTCAGATTCGCGAGGCACTGCGATGCCTGGGCGTACGGATCTCCGGGCGCCACGATCGAGCCATCGGCGGCCTGCGGCACTTGGCCCGCAAGGAAGAGCTGACTCCCCACGCGCTGCGCGTACTGATAGTGTGGTGTGACCGGCAGGCCTGAGGCGATTTCGGCTTCGTTCATTGGTGGTTCAGAGCGAGATATTGCGCTGGTTCGCGTTGTGACGGTTAACGAGCCAAAGTAATCAGCCGCGAAGCCATCCACCTTGACTGCCGTGTTAGGCCGATGGCCTTAAAAAAATATACTTGTTTCGCCATAGCGTGATGTTCAGAAGCGCTAAAAACGGCTTGCAATTTGCTCCACATTGCAGCCGTGTCTCCTGTCCAGATGCTACTGATATGTTGACCACAGGGCTGTTGCACCAATCAATCTTGAGTTGCACTGTATGGTCCCCAGGCTGAAGCTCAAAGGTTACCTCCATGCCTTCTGAGACAGAACCAACCTCTTCTCCGTCAATCACTACTTTGTAGGCTCGGAGTTTGTCTTGCCACGCGCGATTTCTGCAAATTCGTAAAGTGCTCATATCTTTTGGTTTAACTTGATTTAGACCGCAAAACCTGCTGGATAGACTGGGATTTGCGGGACATTCTGGGCACTGATTTCTCCTGGAAGTGGCATGCAGCTTGAGATGGCGATCCATGTGCTGCACAAAAGCAAAGGTATAAAACTTCCGCGAAACCCGGCACGCTTCAGCCGATAAAACTATAGCCTTTCAAGCCGAAAAGGCTGGGCGGCCGGGAACTCAACCAAGCGCGCTAGAGGTCGAGGCGAACTGGGTTGCAGTGTGAATCTTCCAGTTCCTATGCTGGACCAAAACGACGCGGCTAACTCCCGCCCCTACGCCGCCAGCACATCCTGCAGCGCCCGCGTGGCGGCCAGCGCGCCCAAGCTGGATTCGGTGAAGCCGCCGTGCAACACCACGCCGGTGGCGGCCAGCTTGGCTTCGTGTTTGGCCACGGCGGCCAGGTTGGCCACCTCTTCGGCGTGCCGGAAGCGCCCGGGCGTGATGCGCACCGCACCGATGGCGAGCGTGGTGCACGGGAAGAACCGCCGCACGCCGTGCCGGTCTTCTGCGTGGATGCCGCCTGCCAGCCGGGCGCCGTCGTCAAACAGCGTGACGGCCTCGCGCGCAAACTCGTCCACGATGTTCTTGCAGCGCTGCAGCCAGTTGCTGCTCTGGAAGATCAGCATGAAATCGTCCCCGCCCACATGGCCCACAAAGTCGCGGCGCGCGTCGCAGTGCGCCGTGGCCAGGCGCGCCACCAGGCGGATCATCTGGTCGCCGCGCCAGTAGCCGTAGTGGTCGTTGAAGGGCTTGAAGTTGTTCAGGTCCGCATAGCAGGCCACAAACTCGGTGCCGCTCTCCAGCAGGCGCTGCATGTGCAGGCTGATGGGGATGTTGCCGGGCAGAAAGGTGAGCGGGTTGGCGTGGCGCGCGGCCTCGATGCGGGTTTCGGTCACGGCGCGCACCAGCTGGTCGCCCGTGCCCAGGCCCAGGTAGCGGCCGTTGTCGGTCACGATGTAGCCATCGCTCAGGTAGCGCTGGTCCTGCGAGGTGAGGATGCCCACCAGCTGGTCCACGTCGCAGTCCAGCTCCACCACACGCGGCGCCTGGTTGGCGAAGGCCAGGCAGGACTTGCGGCCATGCACTTCGCGGAAGTACAGCGTGGCGTAGTGGTTCATGAACTGCTGGCGGTTGATGAGCGCCACGGGGCGTGTGCCATCGACCACGGCCAGCGCGTGCAGGTCGGTGTGCTGGTGAAAGATCACGGCCACCGCGTCGTTGCTGGTGGCGGGTGATGCCGTGGGCGCCTGCACCACCAGCAGGCTGCGCAGGATGCCCGGGCGCGCGGTCTGGCCCAGGTGTGGCAGCACGGCCACGCGGCGGTCCTGCATCACTTCCAGCGCGGGGCCGTCCACCGTGTGGCGCGGGGCGCGGGCCGGGCGGCCCAGCAGCCAGCCCTGGCCGTAGGGGATGTCCAGGTCGCGCAGCGCGCGCAGGTCGTCGCGTGTTTCGATGCCCTCGGCAATCAGCTTGGTGCCAAACACATCGGCAATGCCCTTGATAGCCTGCAGCATCTGCAGGTTCTCGGGGTGGTCGCTGATGTCGTGGATGAAGTATTTGTCGATCTTCACGAAGTCGGGCTTGACCTCGGACCACAGCCGCAGGCTGGAGCGGCCATCGCCAAAATCATCCAGCGCCACCCGTGCACCGCAGGCGTGCACGGCCTTGATCGCCTGGCGCAGCACCGGCATGTCGCTCACGCGCTCGTGTTCGGTGATCTCCAGCACCAGCATGCGGGCGCTCAGGCCAAAGCTGCGCACCGTCTCGCCCAGCAATTCGGCGCCCACCAGCGCCACGCCGTGCACCAGCGCGTCGGCGCTGATGTTGACGAACAGGCGGCCCGGCGCTTCGTGCTGGCCCCATTGGGCGAGTGCGGTGAAGACGCACAGCAGCTCGAAGTCCTGCAGGATGCCTTCCTGCCGTGCCAGGTTCAGCAGTACATCGGGGGTGTGCAAGGGGCTGCCCTCGGGGCCCCGGATCAGGGCCTCATGGGCGTGGATGTTGCCCTCGCGCAGATCGGCCAGGGGCTGGAAGACGCAATGCAGCCCACCACCCTGCATGAGCCGGGCCAGCGGGCCGGTGCCATGGCGTGCAGCGGGTGACAGCAGCGCCATCATTGCCTCCAGCCGGCTCCATTGGGTGTTCTGCATCGCGTTGTGGGTCCCTGAGCAAGGACGCAAAGATACCCAGCTGCCGTGACAGTTTGGTTACAGAATCATGAATGCTATATTTTTGATAGCTTATGTGGCATGTCTGTAAAGCGGAGAGGGCCTTTTTTATTCACAAAAGGCCCGCTCAAGAGCCTCAGAAACGGTGGCGGATGCCCACGCCCACGCTGCTGCCATGGGCCTGGTTGGTGATGCGGTCGGCCATGGCCATCACGTACAGGTCGGTGCGCTTGGACAGGAAATGGTCATAGCCCACGGTGAAGGTCTTGCGCGAGATGTCGGTGGCGCTCAGCGTGGTTTGCGCCCACGATGCCAGCACCTTGCCGGTGGCACCCACGGGCACCGACACGCCGAGCTGCGTGGTCTTGGCCTTGTTGGTGGTGTTGTCGGCCTTGGCCTGGCCGTAGCTGGCAAACGCCTTGACCACCGTGAAGTCGTAGGCGCCGCCCAGCATCCAGTCGGTCTTGGTGGTGCCCAGGTAGGTGCTGGGCGCGGCGGGGTTGCTCATCTGGTCGCGTTCGTAAAAGCCGGTGAGCGTGATGGGGCCGTTGAAGTACAGCGCGTTGATGCCCACGTTCTTCTTGCCGCTGTCGCCCGCAATCTCGCCGAACTGGTAGTGCAGGTTGGCCGAGAGCCCGCCCAAGTTGGGCGTGCTGTAGATGATTTCGTTGGCCCAGCCCGTGTCGGACGGCGTGGTGGAACCCCAGCCGGTGCCATTGAACAGCGGCACATTCATGTGCAGGATCACGGGCGCGAAGGTGAACGAGTCGCCCAGCGGGTTCGACAGGATGGAGGGCAGGAAGTTGGGCGCCAGGCCCCGGCCCACCGTGACGGTGCCCCAGCTATCGCTCAGGCCCACGTTGGCATCGCGCGAGAAGAAGGTGTCGTTGGCGAAGCGGCCTTGCACGCCACTGTCCACCTTGATGAACGAGGTGAGCGCGAACTGGGCCTTGAGCCCGCCGCCCAGGTCCTCCGTGCCCTTGACGCCGAACCACGACGTTGTCATGCCACCGCTGCCCACCACTGCGCTGCGGCCTGCATCACCGGCATTTTTCATGGAGCCCACATACACATCGGTCAGCCCCATCAGCTGGACCGAGCTTTGGGCCTGGGCCCCGGTGGTGCACAACAGCAGTGCGCTGCCCAGCGAGAGGGACAGAGACAGTGCGGACAGGTTTTTTTTCATGGATTTTCCTGTGGGTGAAATGCCGGACGCCCGGCGTTGGGAGGGGGTGCTTGCGGCCCGGTGTGCACCGTGGTGCAAGGGCGGGCCTGCACGCCGGAGTTCGCAATTTCCGTGCCCCTGCCGAAACAGGTTCTGGCAGCGGCATGCCACGGGGCCGTGCACGGGGCCGCAGGCGGTAGCAGGTCCGCGCGCAGCTTTCTTGTGTTTTTGCGCAAACCCTTGCAGGACGGGGCTTGCGACGTGGTTGGGCTTTGATCTTGCTCAATGCCCCGGGCGCGGCGACACGGCAAAGTGGCTTCCATGCTGCCCTCTACCCTTTTCTCCCTGCCCGCTGACACCGAGGTGATTGCCCCCGGCGAAGTGCTGCGCAGGCGCAACGAGGTTCTCACCTCCGTGCTGCACCTGGAAAGCGGCCGCGTGTTGCGCGGCGTGCTGGATGACGGCTTTCTGCGCCACCAACTGGGGGCGGTGGAAGGGCCGTTCTGGCTCGATGCCGCATCCGCCCTGATGGGCCTGCCCTTCCCGGTAGACATGGTGGCCGACACACGCTTGCAGGTGCGGCGCCTGCCGATTGAAGCGTTTCGCTGCAGCCTGGCCGCCATGCAGCCGGGCGCGCGGGGTCTGCTGCTGGACATGGCACAGGGTTATCGGCAGCAGTCCGAGCTGGCGGTGAGCCGCCTGGCGCAGGACGCGGAATCGCGTTGCGCACAGTGGCTGCTCAAGCATGCCGAGCCCGACCCCACGGGCGCCATGCAGGTCACGCTGCACCAGCGCAAACGCCTGATCGCAGCACAACTGGGCATCGCCCCCGAAACCTTCTCGCGCGTGCTGCGCCATTTGCGGGAGCTGGGGCTCATCCATGGCACCGGCAACGTGCTGAACCTGCCCCAACCCCGGGCGTTGCAGTCGATGGCTGGTTGCTGAGGGTGCGCCGGTCTCGCGCAGCGGGGCGGCTTTGGACTCAGGGTTTTTCCTTGCGTTTTTCCAAGGGTTCCACCCAAGCCCCCGGCCCCGGGGGCTGCGTATATTTGTTGGGACATGTCTGCTGTGACCCGTCCCCATGCCTAACCTCCCGCGTGCCTGCGACGCTCCTGTGCCGGGGTGTCCATGACGGCCCCCGCACCCTCGGCTGCGCCCGGCGACGACGCACCAGGCTGGCTGGTGCCTGGGGCGCTGGTGCTGCGGCTCATGCTGGTGGCGGCATTGGCTGTGGCCCTGTCGGGGGCTGTGGCCGCGTGGCTGGTCACCCGCGCCTCGGGGCAAGAGGCCGTGCGCCGGGTGGTGAGCCAGCAGACCGATGAGGTCGAGGTGGTGGCCCGCCTGCTGGCCAGCAAGATCGAACAGAGCCAGAAGGTGCTGCGCACCGTGGCCGCAGGCATCACGCCGGGTATGCTCGAATCCCCCTCATCGCTCGAATGGCTGCTGCAGCAGGGCCTGCCTGCGGTGCAGTTTTTCGACACCATGCAGGTGGCCCGCGACAACGGCGAGCTGCGCCTGAACCTGCGCGCCGGGCAGCAGCAAAAAGCCGCCGACCTGGATTCGGCCGAGCGTGACGCCCTGCGCCGCACCTTGGTGGATGGCAAGCCGCTGGTGTCCGAGCTGATTGCCGGGCGCGGTGGCGAGCCGCGCGTGATGTTCACCATGCCGCTGCACCGCGAAGACGGCACCGTGCTGGGTGTGGTGGCCGGGGCGCTGCGCCTGCAGTCGCAAAGCCTGCTGCCTCCGTCCATGACGCTGCCTGCGCGCGAAGACTCGCAGCTCATCGTTTTCACACGCGACGGCACCATCCTGTCGCACCCCGATTCGTCCCGCATCCTGGGCCAGGTACGCGACGAAGCCGGGCTGGCGCCTGTGTACACCCGCTGGTTGACCCAGGCCCAGCCTGTGGTGGGGCGGGGCATGAGCCATGTGCAGCCTGACCACATCGTGAGCATGGCGGGCATGCCGCTGCCGCAGTGGATCGTGGCACGGGTCAGCACTTCGCAGGCACTGCTGGCGCCCCTGCGCGGCGCCCAGCGCGAGGCCTGGTGGCTGGCCGTGGCCAGCATGCTGCTGTGCATGCTGCTGGCCGTGGCCCTGATGGGCTGGATGGCCCAGCCCCTGGCGCAGCTCACCTACAAGGCGCGCCAGCTGCTCAAGACCAGCACCCGGCACCAGCAGCCCCCAGCCGACCAGGCCTGGCCCCGCGCGGGGGGCGAGGTGGGCGAGTTGGTGCGGGTGTTCCAGGGCCTGGTGCAGCAGGGCCAGCAGCAACAGCAGCGCAAGGACACGCTCGACGGCCAGTTCCAGGCCGTGCTGGACAACGCCTCGGTGGGCATCATCATCTCGCGCCACGGCATGCTCGACGTGGTGGGGCGGCAGGCGGGCGTGATGCTGGGCTACACCGCGCAGGAGCTGCAGGGCCGCCCCGCGCGCACCGTGTACGCCAGCGACGCGGACTACGCCCAGGTGGGCGAGCGCGTGCGCTCTGAAATGGCCGCGCACGGCGCGTTCGATGGCGACATCTGCTTCATGCGCAAGGACGGCACCCCCGTGTGGGCCCGTGTGCAGGGGCGCGGCGTGCGGCCCGACGAGATGCATGGCGGCACGGTGTGGATCCTCGAAGACATCACCGCCGCCCGCGAGGCCCAGGTGCAGCAGGCCTGGGAGCGCACGCACGATGCCCTGACCCAGCTTTACAACCGCGCCGCTTTTGACGAGCGCCTGGGCCTGTTGATGGCCGAGCGCTCCACGCGCCAGCGCAGTGCCACGGAAGAGGAGGACGGCAGCGAGCCAAAGGGCGACGGCGTGGTGCTGTTTCTCGACCTGGACCATTTCACCGTGGTCAATGACATTGCAGGCCATGACGCGGGCGATGACGTGTTGCGCCACGTGGCCCGCCTGCTGGCATCCCAGGTGCGCCAGATCGGCTGGGCGGCGCGCCTGGGGGGCGACGAGTTTGCGGTGGTGCTGCCCGGCTGTGCGCTGGCGCGCGGCCAGGCGGTGGCCGAGCAGCTGCGTGCAGCCGTGCATGCCTGGGAGCCGTCGTACCAGGGGCGCAGTTTTACGCTGGGGGTGAGCATCGGGCTGGTGGTGCTGGACGCGAGTCTGCAGGATGTGCCGTCGGTGCTGTATGCGGCGGACATGGCTTGTTATGACGCCAAGCGGGCGGGGCGCAACCGGGTGGAGACGCGGCACGCGAGCCAGGCGACGGTGACGGCGTCGGGGCGGATGGCGTTGGGGCCGGTTTGATTTATTTTGGCTGCTGGCGCCTGCTGGTTATGCCTTGGTAGCTATTGTTTTTGTAGTGATTGCCGTCTGTCGGTGTGGGGCGGGGCTGTCGAAGTTCATGTGGCTCGCTAACCGTTCGGGCTGAGCTTGTCGAAGCCTTGGTGTGCTGGTTTGGGCTCCATGCTTGTGTTTGGGGCGGAGGCCGGGTTGTCGCCCCGGCAGGCGACTCACTTTTCTTTGCTTCGCCAAAAGAAAGTAAGCAAAGAAAAGGCGACCCCCAGTCTGCGACCCCTGCGCTTCGCTCCGGGGCAAACCTGCGTCGGGGCGGTTGTGGGGTGCGCCGTGGAACTCGCTTTGCGCTGCGCGCGCCGCTCGGACAGCCACGGCGAGTCAGAGCACGAAGCATGGGCGCTGCGACGCCCATGCCACCCCACAACCGCCCCGCCGCAGGCGCAGCCAGCAGGGGTTGGGCAGCCGAACCTCCAACAGCCGAACAACCAACGGGCCATCGCTTCGCTCGGCCCCGGCTGCGCAGCGCGTGGCGCTTGCGCCCGCGAGAGGGGGCCGAGCGCTGCGCAGCGAAGCAATGGCCCGTGTGGATGTCCGCACCCCGGGTTCCCTTCAGGATGCGCCGAGGAGCGCAGCGGCCAGCGGATCAGGGCTCGCGATTGTCTGAGCGCAACGCAGTGGAGCGAGTTCGAGCGAGACCCCGCTGGACGCGAGCACCGCAGGTTGCCCGCAGCGCAGCGAAGGGACACAGCCTGTAGGGTCGCCTTCTCTTTGGTGACTTTCTTTTGGCGAGGCAAGAGAAAGTTACTGCGCCGCCGGGCGCACACCCCGGCCTCCGCCCTCAGAAAAAGCACACCGCCCCAACCAGCCCACATGCCCAGGCTCCGACAAGCTCAGCCCCAACGGCGATCAAGAAATCAAATTGCTACGAAAATAGTAGCTAAAAGGGCATAAACAGCAAGCGGTGGATGCCAAAAAAGCCTCAATCCCCCACCCGCCCCAAAGCCCTCAGCACATTCTCCGCAGTCGCCGGTGCCGTCAACACCACCGGCGTCGCAGCATCCACGCCACTACGCCCCGCCGCCACCGCATTGCGCAGCGCCTCATACACACTGATCGCCAGCATGAACGGTGGCTCTCCCACCGCCTTGCTGCCACCCACGTTGTCCTCCCGGTTCGCCTCGGGCCACAGGTGGACGTTGAAGTGCTCCGGGATGTCGCCCGTCGCCGGGATCTTGTACGTGCTGGGCGCATGGGTGGCGAGGTACCCCTTGTCGTTCCACACCAGCTGCTCGGTGGTCAGCCAGCCCATGCCCTGCACAAACCCGCCCTCGATCTGGCCGATGTCGATGGCCGGGTTGATGCTGTGGCCCACGTCATGCAGGATGTCAACCTTCAGCACGCGGCTCTCGCCAGTGAGGGTGTCGATGGCCACCTCGGTGCAGGCGGCTCCATAGCTGAAGTAGTAAAACGGACGCCCGGTGAGCGTGGCTTTGTCGTAGTGGATCTTGGGCGTGCGATAAAAACCGTCGCTCCACAGCTGGATGCGGTTGGCGTATGCCTCCTTGACCACGGCGTCGAAGCTGCGCACGGCCTTGGGCGAGATCACCTGGCCGCCCGCGAACCGGATGGCGCCTGCGCCGCAGCCGTCCAGCCCGCACACGAAAGAGGCCAGGTTGTCGCGCACGTTGCGCGCGGCGTACTGGGCGGCGCGGCCGTTCAGGTCGGTGCCGCTGCTGGCGGCGGTGGCGCTGGCGTTGGGCACCTTGCTGGTGTCGCTGGCCGTCACCAGCACACGGTGCAGGGGCACACCCAGCTCATCGGCCACGATCTGCGCCACCTTGGTGTGCAGGCCCTGGCCCATTTCGGTGCCGCCGTGGTTCACCTGCACGCTGCCGTCGGTGTACACATGCACCAGCGCACCCGCCTGGTTGAACAGCGTGGCGGTGAAGCTGATGCCGAACTTGACGGGCGTGATGGCCATGCCGCGCTTGATGACCGGGTTGCGCGCATTCCAGGCCGCAATCTCGGCCTGGCGCTGGCGGTAGTGCGAGGTCTGCTCCAGCGTGGGCAGCAGCTCGTGCAGGATGTTGTCTTCCACCGCCATCTGGTAGTGGGTCACATGGCGGCCACTGCTCGCGTCCTTGCCATACAGGTTGGCCAGGCGCACGTCCTGCGCGTCCAGGCCGAGTGCACGCGCAATGTCGCCCAGGATGGCTTCGATCACGATCACGCCCTGCGGGCCACCAAAGCCGCGGAAGGCGGTGTGGCTTTGGGTGTTGGTCTTGCAGCGGTAGGACGCGATCTCGACATCGCTCAGGTAGTAGGCGTTGTCGGCGTGGAACACCGCGCGGTCGGCCACGGGGCCGGACAGGTCGGCGCTGAAGCCGCAGTTGGCGGCCATGTGCAGTTTCAGGCCCGTGATGCGGCCGGTGTCGTCAAAGCCCACGTCGTACTCGTACGCGAACGGGTGGCGCTTGCCGGTGACCATGAAGTCTTCGTCCCGGTCCAGTCGCAGCTTGATGGGGCGGCCCAGCTTGTTCGCGGCCACAGCGGCCCACACGGCCAGGTGGCCGGCTTGGGTCTCCTTGCCGCCAAAGCCACCACCCATGCGGCGGCACTCCACGCGCACCGCATGGTTGTCGATGCCCAAAGCGTGCGATACCCAGTGCTGCACCTCGCCCGGGTGCTGGGTGCTGGAGTAGACCCACCACTGTTTTTGCTCCAGCGGCATGGCGTAGGCGATCTGGCCTTCGAGGTAAAAATGCTCCTGCCCGCCGACCTCAAACGCGCCGCTCAGGCGGTGGGCGGATTGCGCGAGGCCGGTGGCCGCATCGCCCCGGCGCACAAACACGGGGGGCAGCACATAGCTTTGCGCCTTCAGCGCGTCCTGCACCGTAAGCACGGCGGGCTGGGGGGTGATGTCGAGCTTCACGGCGCGCACGGCGCGGCGTGCTTGCATGACCGAGTCGGCCACAACGAGGCCAATCACCTGGCCCACAAACTGCACGCTGTCCAGCGCAAAAACGGGCTCGTCGTGCCCGAACGCGGCCAGGATCTTGTCGCCCGGCACGTCGCTGGCCAGCACCACGCCACGCACACCAGGCAGCGCCAGTGCAGCGGTGGCGTCCACCCCGTTCAGGGTGCCGTGCGCCACGGTCGAGAGGATGGGCGCGGCATACAGCGTGCCCTTCACCTCGGGCAGGTCGTCGATGTAGTGCGCGGCGCCTGCCACCTGGGCGCGGGCGCTTTCATGGATGTGCGAGTGGCCCATGGCGGCCCGGGTGGGCGAGGGCAGGGCCTGGGTCGGGATCTGTTCGGGGGCGTTCATACCGTGGCCTCCAGCGTCAAAGTGTCCAGGCTGACCGAGGGCTGGCCCTGGCTCTCCAGCCAGTAGCGCTGCAGCAGGCTGCCCAGCACCTGGCGGCGATAGGTGCCGCTGGCGCGCATGTCCGAGATGGGGCTGAACTCAGCCTGCAGCACCGCAGCGGCGCGTTGCGCGGTGGCCTCGGTCCACGGTTGGCCGACCAACGCGGCCTCTGTCTGCCGCGCGCGGGCCGGTGTGGCGGCCACGCCGCCTGCGCCGATGCTGGCGCGCTGCACGGTGCCGTCCGCGATGTCGAGGTTGAGCACCAGGCAGACGGCGGAGATGTCGTCGTCAAAGCGCTTGGAGATCTTGTACGCCCGCAGCTGTTCTTGGGTCGATGGGCGGGGCACCACGATGCGCACCAGCAGCTCATCCGGCGCCATCACGTTCTGCCGGTAGCCGGTGTACAGGTCTTCCAGCGGCAGCTGGCGCTCGCCCCGGGCCTGGCTGGCCAGTACCACCTGGGCGCGCAGCGCGATCAAGAGGGGCATGGAGTCGCCAATGGGCGATCCGTTGGCCACGTTGCCGCCCAGCGTGCCCGAGTTGCGCACGGGCAACCCCGCAAACCGCGTGGCAAAGCGGTGCAGCTGCGGCCACTGCGCAGTGAGGGCTGCAAACGCGTCGGTCAGCGTGACGGCGGCGCCGATGTGGATGGCGTCGGTGTGCGGTGTGACTTCGCGCAGCTCGGCCGCACGGGTCACGTCCAGCACCTGGGTGTACTGCTTGTGCTGCTTGGTCACCCACAGCCCCACGTCGGTACAACCGGCCACGATCTGCGCAGCGGGGTGGGCCGCGCGTGCGGCCAGCAGGGCGGCCTGGCTGGTGGGGGCGATATAAGAAAAATCGGCTGTCTGCGCGCGCTGGTCCTGCGCCATCAGCTTCAATTTTTGTAGCACTTCGGATTCATTGACCACCATGCCGGGCAGCGATGCCATTTGCTGGGCGGCATCGAGGATGGGGCGGTAGCCGGTACAGCGGCACAAGTTGCCCGAGAGTTCTTCCTGGGCCAGTTCGCGGGTGATGGGTTCACCGTGGCAGACATGGTTCTGGTACATGCCGAAGAGGCTCATCACGAAGCCGGGAGTACAGAACCCGCATTGAGAGCCGTGGCACTGGACCATGGCCTCCTGTGCGGGATGGAGCGTGATCGTTTGTCGGGCAGCGGGGGCATCGCCCACGGGCTGGATCAGCGGGTCTTCCGCCAGGTCTTCCACCGTCCACAGCGCCATGCCGTTCACCGAATGGGCCAGTCGGATGCAGCTGTTCACGGCGCTGTAGTGCAGCTGTCCGCCGCGCTCTTCGCCCAGCACCACGGTGCAGGCGCCGCAGTCGCCTTCGCCACAGCCCTCCTTGGTGCCGGTGCAGCCCAGGTCTTCGCGCAGCACCTCCAGCAGGGTGCGGTCGGGTGGTACATTGCCCAGCGCCACGGGCTGGCCTCGGCGCAGGAATTGCAAGGGTTGGGTGGTCATGACGGATGCCGCTTCTTCGATTGCTATCAATTCTTCAATTCATCAGAGGGTAGGGCGCCCCGAGGCCTTCAGCATAAGTACAAGCTTATGACATCAATGCACGCACTGCTATGAGAGACCACGCCCTTTTCGACAAGATAGACCTCCATCTCATAAGGGTCTTGCACACCGTGCTCACAGAACGCAGCGTATCGAGGGCCGCCGTCCGCCTGGGCATGCACCAGCCGGCGGTGTCGGCTGCGCTCAAGCGGCTGCGCGACCTGTCGGGCGACCCGCTGCTGGTGCGCTCTGGCGCCAGCATGATGCCCACCGACGCCGCGCTGCGCATGGTGGAGCCCGCAGGGGCCATCCTGCGCGCGGCCGAGGCGCTGTTTTCGGATGCGCGCGGGTTTGACCCGCGCACCGCCACCCGCACCTTCCGCGTGGCCGCCAGCGACTACCTCGACCCGCTGTTCCTGCCGCAGCTCGTGTCCCGCATCAAGGTTGAAGCGCCCCTGTGCCCCATCGAGATCCTTCCCTTGTCGGCCGACGCGCACTACCACGCGCACCTGGCACAGGGCGAGGTCGATGTGGTGATCGGCAACTGGCCCCAGCCGCCCGACGACCTGCACATGGGCCGCCTGTTTGGCGACGAGGTGGTGTGCCTGGTGGGCAAGGACCACCCCGCCGTGCGGCGCGGCTGGGATGTGGAAGGCTGGCTGGCCGCCGAACACATTGCCCCCACGCCCACACACCCCGGCGCACGCGGCGTGATCGACGTGCACCTGGACAGCCTGGGCATGCAGCGCCACATCACGGCGCGCTGCGCGCATTTCAGCCTCATCCCCAGCATCGTGGCATCGAGCTTGCTTGTGCTGACCACGGGCCGCCAGTACTGCGAACGGTATGTGGAGCAGCTGCCCCTGGCCATCCTGCCCTGTCCGGTGCCGTTTCCCCGGCTCATGTATTACCAGCTCTGGCACGCGCGCACCCACCACTCGGCGGCGGCCGCGTGGCTGCGCGAGTGTGTGAAGGGTGTAGCGTCTTCGCTACGAAAAGAATAGCTGCTTGGGCATGCTGAACAAGCGCAAGAAGGTGTTTTCGTTCCTATAACAAGTTGTAAAACTGAGAGACAATCCCCGCATGAGTTCACCTCCTAATCCTCCCGCCCCGGGGGCGTCGCCGCCGCCCCGGCTGCAGCTTGTGGGCATCACCAAGCGCTACCCGGCCGTGGTGGCCAACAGCGGTGTCTCGCTCACCGTGCTGCCGGGTGAAATTCATGCGGTGCTGGGCGAAAACGGCGCGGGCAAGTCCACGCTGATGAAGATCATCTACGGCTCGGTCAAGCCCGACGAAGGCAGCGTGTTCTTCAACGGCCAGGCCGTGCAGGTGCGCAACCCGCAAGAAGCGCGGGCCCTGGGCATTGCCATGGTGTTCCAGCATTTCAGCCTGTTTGACACCCTCACGGTGGCCGAGAACGTGTGGCTGGGCCTGGACAAAAGCCTCGCGCTGGCCGAGGTCACGCAGCGCATCAGCGCCAAGGCCGCCGAATACGGCCTCGATATCGACCCCCTGCGCCCCGTGCACACGCTGAGCGTGGGCGAGATGCAGCGCGTGGAAATCATCCGCGCGCTGCTCACCAACCCCAAGGTGCTGATCCTGGACGAGCCCACCTCGGTGCTCACGCCCCAGGCGGTCGAAAAGCTCTTTGTGGTGCTGCGCAAGCTCGCCAGCGAGGGCTGCAGCATCCTGTACATCAGCCATAAGCTGCATGAAATTCGTGCGCTGTGCACCGCCTGCACCGTGCTGCGCGGCGGCAAGGTCACGGGCGTGTGCAACCCGGCTGAAGAAACCAATGCGTCCCTGTCGCGCCTGATGATTGGCGCCGAACCGCCCGCGCTGGAACACCGCGCGGTGCAGACGGGTGCCACCGTGCTGCGCGTGCAGGGCCTGTCGCTGCCGCGCGCTGACCAGTTTGGCGTAGACCTGATCGACCTGCAGTTCGAGGTGAAGGCGGGCGAGGTGGTGGGCATTGCCGGTGTGTCGGGCAATGGGCAAAAAGAACTGCTCTACGCGCTGTCGGGCGAAGACCAGCGCGCCGAGCCTGCCAGCATCCAGGTGACAGGCCAGAACGCGGGCCGCATGGGCCCGGGCCAGCGCCGCGCTTTGGGCCTGCACTTTGTACCCGAGGAGCGCTTGGGCCGGGGTGCCGTGCCCACCATGGGCCTGGCGCACAACCTGCTGCTCACGCGCAAGAACGCGGTGTCGGGCAGCGGTTGGATCAAGGTGGGTGCGCTCGAAGCGCATGCCCGGGACATCATCCAGCGCTTCAATGTGAAGGCTGGTGGCCCGCATTCGGCGGCTAAGTCGCTGTCGGGCGGCAATCTGCAGAAGTTCATCGTGGGCCGCGAGATCGATGCCAACCCGAAGCTGCTCATCGTTTCGCAACCCACCTGGGGTGTGGACGTGGGTGCGGCGGCGCAGATCCGGGGCTCCATCCTGGCGCTGCGCGATGCGGGCTGCGCCGTGCTGGTGGTGAGTGAGGAGCTGGACGAATTGTTTGAAATCTGCGACCGGCTGCATGTGGTGGCCAAGGGGCACCTGTCGCCTTCCGTGCCACGCGCCGAGGCCACGGTGGAGCGCATCGGCGAATGGATGAGCGGCCTGTGGCATGCCGATGTGCAGGCCCACCTGGCGCAGCAACACCAGCTGCAGCAACAGCAACAACAAGCCGGGGAGGTGCAGCATGCTTAAGCTGGAACCGCGCCCCCAGGCGTCGAAGCTCTGGACCTATGGCTCGCCCCTGCTGGCGCTGGCCTTCACGGTGCTGATTGGTGTGGCCCTGTTCATCGCCCTGGGCAAGGACCCGGTGCGCGGGCTGCAGGTGTTCTTCTGGGAGCCCATCAAGACCCAGTACGCCATTGGCGAACTCATGGTCAAGGCCACGCCGCTGCTGCTGATTGCGCTGGGGCTGGCCGTGTGCTTCCGCTCCAACGTGTGGAACATTGGCGCCGAAGGCCAGTTTGTCATCGGTGCCGTGGTGGCGGGCGGCGTGGCGCTGCTGGCCGATAAGACCACGGGCCCCTGGATCGTGCCTGCCATCCTGCTTGCCGGGGTGCTGGGCGGCATGGTCTGGGCGGGGCTCACGGCGCTGCTGCGGGACAAGTTCAACGCCAACGAAATCCTGGTGAGCCTGATGCTGGTCTATGTGGCCACGCTGGTGCTGGGCTACCTGGTCTATGGCCCCTGGAAGGACCCCATGGGCTACAACTTCCCGCAGACCAAGACGTTTGAGAAGGTCACACAGATCCCGCGCCTGATGCAGGGCTCGCGCATGTCCATCGGCCTGCTGCTGGCCCTGGCCGGTGCTGCGGCGCTGTGGGTGTTTTTGTTCCGCACCCGTGCGGGCTTTGCCCAGCAGGTGGGCGGGCTGGCACCGGCGGCGGCGCGTTATGCGGGCTTTTCGTCGCGCCGCGCGCTGTGGACTGCGCTGCTGATTTCGGGTGGTGCCGCCGGTTTGGCGGGTGCGCTGGAGGTGGCTGGGCCCATCGGCCAGCTCACGCCCTATGTGCCAGCGGGCTACGGTTTTGCGGCCATCATCGTGGCCTTTGTGGGGCGGCTGCACCCGGTGGGCATGATTCTCTCGGCCATCCTCATGAGCATGTTCTACATCGGTGGCGAGCTGGCGCAGTCGCGCCTGGGCCTGCCCAAGTCGCTCACCGGCGTGTTCCAGGGCCTGCTGCTGTTCACGCTGCTGGCCTGTGACACATTGATTGCCTACCGCATCCGCTGGGTGGCCTCGAAGGGAGGCAAATGATGGAATCCTACGCATTGCTTATCGGCGCCACGCTGAGCGCGGGCACCGTGCTGGCCATCGCGGCCCTGGGCCTGCTCATCAACGAAAAGGCGGGAATCGTCAACCTGGGGGCTGAGGGCATGATGCTCTGCGCCGCGATTGCAGGCTTTGCCACCGTGGTGCACACGGGCAACACCTGGCTGGGTTTTGCCGCAGGCATGGCCGCAGGTGCCGTGCTGGCCGCCATCTTTGGTGTGCTGGTGATCTGGCTTAACACCAACCAGTACGCCACGGGGCTGGCGCTCAGTCTGTTCGGCGTGGGCTTCTCGGCGTTTGCAGGCATCAGCTATGTGCAGGCCAAGCTGCCCGAATTGCCCAAGTACGCGATCCCTGTGCTGGGCGATGTGCCGCTGCTCGGCCCCGCGCTGTTCCAGCAGCATCCGCTGGTGTACCTCACCATGCTGCTGGTGGCGGGGTTGATCTGGTTCCTGTACCGCTCGCGCGCTGGCCTGGTGCTGCGGTCGGTGGGCGAGTCGCCAGAATCGGCGCACGCATTGGGTTACCCGGTGCGCCGCATCCGGCTGCTGGCCGTGGTGGTGGGCGGCGCCCTGTGTGGCCTGGCCGGTGCCTACATCTCCACCGTCTACACCCCGCTGTGGGTTGAGGGCATGGTGGCCGGGCGCGGCTGGATTGCGCTGGCGCTCACCACCTTTGCCACCTGGCGCCCGGCACGGGTGTTGCTTGGGGCTTATCTGTTTGGTGGCGTGACCATGCTGCAGTTCCATTTGCAGGCCACGGGTGTGCAGGTGGCCAGCCAGTTGCTGAGCATGCTGCCCTATGTGGCCACCATCGTGGTGCTGGCGCTGATCTCGCGCAATCCGACCTGGATCCGCATCAACATGCCGGCATCGCTGGGCAAGCCGTTTTATCCGGGCTCCTGAAAGGGGTTGCCCGCGTGAAAATCTGGTTACCCTGCGGTAGATCGCACCATAATCACCGTTTTCGTCCCTCAACCTTTGCAAGTTTTACTTCTTCGATAAGGAAACCGACATGACTGATCTGCAGAAACGCTCCATGCTCAAGGTGGCTGCGCTCTCCGCCGTGGCTGCTGCCGCCCTCGTGGGTTGTGGCAAGAAGGAAGAACCGGCACCGGCCCCCGCGCCTGCACCGGCCCCTGCCGCCGAAGCACCGGCCCCCAAGCCCGAGCCACTGAAGATCGCGTTTGCCTATGTCGGCCCGGTGGGCGACGGCGGCTGGTCGTTCGCACACGACAACGGTCGCAAGGCCATCGAGAAGGAATTCGGCGACAAGGTCGTGACGAGCTTCGTGGAAAGCGTGCCCGAGTCCGCCGACGCCGAGCGCGTGCTGCGTGACCTGGCCGGCCAGGGCAACAAGCTGATCTTCGGCACCACCTTTGGCTACATGGAGTCCATGCTCAAGGTCGCCGAAGACAACAAGGGCATCAAGTTCGAGCATGCCACCGGCTACAAGACCGCCGAGAACATGCGCACCTACGACAGCCGCACCTACGAGGGTGCCTACATGGCGGGTGTGATCGCCGGTGCCATGACCAAGTCCAACACGCTGGGCGTGGTGGGCTCGGTGCCGATCCCTGAAGTGATCCGCAACATCAACAGCTTCACGCTGGGCGCGCAGTCGGTCAACCCCAAGATCAAGACCAAGGTGGTCTGGGTGAACGAATGGTTCAGCCCACCCAAGGAAACCGAAGCCGCTACCAGCCTGATCAACGGCGGCGCTGACGTGCTGTTCCAGAACACCGACTCGCCCGCCGTGCTGAAGACGGCACAAGAGAAGGGCAAGCGCGCCTTCGGCTGGGACTCGGACATGACCGCCTACGGCCCCAAGGCCCACCTGGCATCGGCTGTCATCAACTGGGGCCCGTACTACATCAAGGCCACCAAGGACGCGCTGGAAGGCCAGTGGGCGTCGGGCCAGAGCTGGTGGGGCGTGAAGGAAGGCGCGATCGACATCGTCTCTATCGCCGAAGACGTGCCTGCCGACACCAAGGCCAAGGTCGAAGCCGTGAAGAAGGGCCTGGCCGATGGCAGCTTCGTGATCTGGAAGGGTCCGATCGTGGGCCAGGATGGCAAGGAAGTGCTGGCCAAGGACGCCGTGGCCGATGACAAGTTCCTCGGCGGCGTGAACTTCTATGTCAAGGGCGTGGAAGGCAAGATCCCTGGCGGCGACAAGAAGTAATTCGAGCCGCGTGCATCAGCAGTTCTTGGGAGCTGCTGTGACAAAGGGCCGCCCTGGGGTGGCCCTTTTGTTTTGCAGGGGCCTTTTGCGGTCCGTGGCTTTTTGAGGAGCAAGGGCGATGGTGGAATCAACGTTGTGGCACCCCGTGGCGCTGTCAGCGGCCTTGGCCGCACAAGCCCCGCTGGCCGTGCAGGTGCTGGAACAACCCGTGGTGTTGTGGCGTGACAGCGAAGGCGCTGTGCACGCGCTGGCCGAACAGTGCCCGCACCGGGGCGCCCGCCTGTCGCTGGGCCGCGTAACGTCCCAGGGCCAGCTGGAGTGCCCCTACCATGGCTGGCAGTTTGCGGCCGGTGGGCAATGTACCCACGTGCCCGCACTGCCCACCTTTGTACCCCCGGCCACGCACTGCGCCCGGCATTTCGAGGCTCAGGAGGCCTGTGGCCTGGTGTGGGTGCGCATTGCCCAGGGCGAGCAGGATCTGCCAGTGTTCGCTGCGGAGGGGGATGCCCGCCTGCGCAAGCTCAACTGCGGGCCCTACGATGTGGCCGCCAGCGCGCCGCGCATCGTCGAGAACTTTTTGGACATGTCCCACTTCGGCTTTGTGCACGAAGGCTGGCTGGGCAGCCGCGACGCCACAGCCATTGATGACTACCGCGTGGAGCCCACCCCCACCGGCCTGTTGGCCACGGGCTGCAAGGCCTGGCAACCGCAGTCCAACCTGCACTCCACGGCAGCTGCCCAGGTCGAATACACCTACGAAGTCACGGCGCCCTATGCAGCCGTGCTGACCAAGGTGCCCGAGGCGGGCACCACGGCGGTGGACGGCTGGCGTGAGTCCATTGCGCTGTTCATCTGCCCGATCACGCCGGTGCGCAGCCGCGTGTGGTTTCGCTTGGCAGTGGCCGATTTCGATTCGCCCGATGAGAAGCTGCAGGCCTTTCAGCACACCATCTTCACGCAGGACCAGCCAGTGCTGGAGTCGCAGATGCCACAGTGCCTGCCACTCGACCTGCGCGCGGAGTTGCATACCGCCGCCGACAAGGCATCATCTGCCTACCGCCGCTTTTTGCGCCAGAGTGGCATCACCTTTGGAGTCTGCTGATGTTCAAGATACCCCCCATCTCCGCCGAGCGCCTGCCCGGGCTGCTGCGTGCCATGCCCAAGGCCGAGCTGCACATCCACATCGAAGGTTCGCTGGAGCCCGAGCTGATCTTTGCCCTGGCGCAGCGCAATGAAATGACGCTGCCTTATGCCAGCGTGGAGGCCCTGCGCAGCGCCTATGCGTTCACCAACCTGCAGAGCTTTCTCGACATCTACTACGCGGGTGCCAGCGTGTTGCTGCACGAGCAGGATTTTTACGACATGGCACGGGCGTACCTGGGCCGCGCGGCGCGCGACAACGTGCTGCATGCCGAACTCTTTTTTGACCCGCAGACCCACACCGCACGCGGCGTTGCCATGGAGACCGTGATCAACGGCCTACATCGCGCCTGCGAAGATGCGCGCACCGAGCTGGGCATCAGCGCGACACTGATCCTGTGTTTCCTGCGCCACCTGAGCGAGGAGTCGGCGTTTGAAACGCTGGAGCAGGCCATGCCGCTGATCGACAAGATCGTGGGCGTGGGGCTGGATTCCAGCGAGCTGGGTCATCCGCCCGAGAAGTTTGCCCGTGTGTTCGCCCGCTGCCGCGAGCTGGGCCTGCACCTGGTGGCCCATGCGGGCGAGGAGGGGCCCCCTGCTTACATCTGGAGTGCGCTCGATGTGCTCAAGGTCGAGCGCATCGACCACGGCGTGCAGGCCGTGCACGACGCCGCACTGATGCAGCGCCTGGCGCAAGATCGCATTGCGCTCACCGTGTGCCCGCTGTCCAACCAGAAGCTGTGTGTGTTCCCCAACCTAGCTGACCACAACCTGGGCAAGCTGCTTGACGCCGGGCTGGCCGCCACAGTCAACTCCGATGACCCCGCCTACTTTGGCGGCTACATCAACGAGAACTTCACCCAGGTGTTTGCGGCCACGGGCCTCACGGCCAAACATGCCTACCAGCTGGCGTTCAACAGCTTCGAGGCGAGCTTTGCGGGCAACGCCGACAAGCGGGTGTGGGAGCACAAGCTCAAGGAAACCTTTGAGCGCTGTGTGGAGCATGACTACTGACTACTAAAGGCGGACGGTTGAACGTCCTTGCAGTCCACAGAACATCAGCCACCGCCCGAGGTGACTGAATCATCGCCCTGCAGCGCCGTGCGCAGCCGGTCTGCATAGGCTTGCAGCATGGCGGGCCCCGGCTCCTTGCGGGGCCAGGTCAGGGCAATGCCATCCTGCGCGTGGCGTGGCACCACATGCATGTGGAAATGGAACACCGTCTGGTCGCCCTCGCGCCCGTTGGCCTGCAGCAGGGTGATGCCCGGTGGGTCGAATGCCCGGCGCACGGCCTGCGCCATGCGCTGCGCGGTCTGCATGACGGCGGCTGCCTCTTCGGGGGTGATGTCCAGCAGCGTGGCCGCGTGGCGCCGGGTGGCCACCAGCACATGACCGGGGTTGACCTGGCCAATGTCCATGAAGGCGATGGTCAGGGTGTCTTCGTACACCTTGGCTGCAGGGATTTCGCCCGCCACCAGGCGGCAGAAGATGCACTGGCCGGGGGGTGAGGTGTCAACAAACATGGGCATGTGAAAGGACTCCGGAGCAGGTGATTGCGCCATCCTAGCGGCAGCCGTGCCCGGCTCGCGCGGCGTGCCTTTTGGGCTCTGTGTAGTTAAAATACGGGTAAACCCTAAAATGTGAATATTTGTACACCCGCCCATGCTCTGTGTGCGGGTGGGCGTTTGTGTGCCCCGCGTCGCGGGGCCTTTGTTTTGCTGACGCGCCGTGCGTTGTTCGCAGCAGGATTTCCCCTTCATGTTTCTCAATCAACTTTCCATCGGCAAGCGCCTGACCCTGGTGCTTGGCGTGATCCTGGCGCTGTTTTTTGTCAGCAGCGTCGTCGCGGTCTTCAAACTGAACCAGCTGGGCGCAGAGATCAACACCATGGTCGATGACAACATCAAGACCGAGCGCGCGGGTGCAGACTGGTTGCTCAACACCACTGCGGGGGTGCAGCGTGCTGCGGCCATCGCCAAAAGCAGCGATGCTTCGCTGATCCCTTACTTCGCTCCGGCCACAGCGGCCGCTATCAGCGAGACCAACGAACTGCAGAAGTTCATCGAATCGAAGATGGACGCACCCGAGGAAAAGCAGCTTTTCGCCAAGGTGGGTGATCTGCGCAAGGCCTATCTGAGCGCGCGCGAGGAGGTCAGCAAGCTCAAGCAAGCGGGCGATGCCGATGCGGCTGGCAGGGTCTTCACCGAGCGGTTCGAGCCCACCTCTCGCGACTATGTTGCAGGCGTCAAGCAGATGGTGGACCTGCAGCGCGCCCAACTGGACGCTGCGGGTAAGCGCAGCGAGGCGCTGCGTGCGCAGACCACGCTGCTGCTGCAGGTCTGCACCGGCATCTCGCTGCTGCTCGGCGCTTTGCTGGCCTGGCTGCTGGCCAGCAGCATCACGCGCCCGCTGCGCCATGCCGAGGCCATTGCCGAGGCCATCGCGGACATGGACTTGACGGGCGCGCCGCAATCCGCGTATGCCAATGACGAAACCGGCCGCTTGCTGCGCGCGCTGGATGTGATGCGTGCGGCGCTGCACGGTTCGCTGCAGCAGGTGCGCGGCGTGGTGGACAGTATCTCCACCGCCAGTACCCAGATCGCCATCGGCAACCAGGACCTGAGCGCTCGCACCGAGCAGACGGCCAGCAGCCTGCAGGAGACAGCCAGTTCGATGGAAGAGCTGACCAGCACCGTGCGCCAGAGCGCGGATTCTGCTGTGCAGGCCAACCAGCTGGCTGCGTCGGCTGCTGAGGTGGCTCAGCGGGGCGGTGAGGTGGTCGCCCAGGTGGTGAACACCATGGACGAGATCAACGCCAGCAGCAAGAAGATTGCCGACATCATTGGCACCATCGACGGCATCGCTTTTCAGACCAACATCCTGGCACTCAATGCCGCAGTGGAAGCTGCCCGCGCAGGCGAGCAGGGCCGTGGTTTTGCCGTGGTGGCCAGCGAAGTGCGTTCACTGGCCCAGCGCTCGGCCAACGCGGCCAAGGAAATCAAGACGCTGATCGGTGTGTCGGTGGAGAAGGTCGAATCCGGTTCTGCACTGGTGCAGAACGCTGGCAGCACCATGACCGAGATCGTGAGCTCTGTGCGCCGCGTCACCGACATCATCGGCGAGATCAGTGCTGCAGCGTCCGAACAGAGCCAGGGCATTGGCCAGGTGAACGTTGCGGTGAGCCAGTTGGACCAGATGACGCAGCAGAATGCCGCACTGGTGGAAGAGTCCACTGCCGCTGCCGAAAGCCTGAAGGACCAGGCCTCGCGCCTGTCCGGCGTGGTGGGGGCGTTTCGCCTTGGCAACGCTGCGCAGCCAGGGCAGCCGCTGCGTCTTGGCTGAGCGCAGTTCATGCGGATGCATCACACCCTCTGACAGAGAGATTTTTCAAGCCAGAAAATACCCTGCGTATATTCACTTCACTGCGAGCCGTTGTCCTGCGGCTTGCACGTGTCTTTTCATCAGGACCATGTAGAGGAACACCATGTACAAAAACCTCGCAGCCATGCTCGTGGCCGCTTGTTTTTTCTCCCCCGCTTTTTCCCAGACCGCACCCGCCAAGGGCAGCGCTGCCGAGCCCGTCAAGGCCGGTTTTGTCTATGTTTCGCCCATCACCGAAGCGGGCTGGACACGCCAGCACGACGAGGGCCGCAAGGCCGTCGAGGCGGCGCTGGGCCCGCAGGTCAAAACCACCTATGTGGAGAACGTGGCCGAAGGTGCTGATGCCGAGCGCGTGATCCGCGACCTGGCCGCCACGGGGCACCAGATCATCTTCACGCCCAGCTTTGGCTACATGGAGCCCACGCTCAGGGTGGCGCAGGACTTTCCGCAGGTGAAGTTCGAGTCCATCACCGGCTACAAGCAGGCCGCCAACGTGGCTACCGCCAACGCGCGCTACTACGAGGGCCGCTACCTGGCAGGCATTGCGGCGGGCCGCATGAGCAAGACCGGCGTGGCCGGTTTTGTGGCGGGCTTCCCCATCCCCGAGGTGCTGCAGGGCATCAATGCCTTCACGCTGGGCATGCGCTCGGTCAACCCCCAGGCCATGGTCAAGGTGGTGTGGCTCAACGTGTGGTTCGACCCGCCCAAGGAGCGTGATGCGGCCATGGCATTGTTCAACCAGGACGTAGACGTGATCGCGTTCCACACCGGCTCCACCGCCGTCATGGCGGCCGCACAGGAGCGCGGCAAGATGGCCGTGGCCTACCACTCCGACATGCGCAAGACCGGGCCGGACGCCCAGATCGTGGCCGTGACGCACCAGTGGGGCGCCTACTACACCGAGCGCGTGCGGGCCGTGCAGAACGGCCGCTGGAAAAGCGCCAACGTCTGGGGCGGCGTGCGCGAGGGCATGATCCGCGTCGGCGATTTCGGCACCAAGGTGCCCGCCGCGGTGCAGCAGGAGGTGCTCAAGGCGCAGAAAGCCGTTGGGGCGGGCAAGCTCCAGCCCTTCCGCGCAGGCAAGGCGCCAGTGCGCGACAACGAAGGGCAGGAGCGCATTGCCCCCGGCCAGGCGCTGACGGATGCACAAATCCTGCAGATGAACTGGCTGGTCGAGGGCGTGGTGGGCAAGCTGGCCCGCTGAACGCCGGCGGGCGGTGGCCCTGCCTTCCGCCCCTGCCGAGCCTTCCCCCTGTCCCATAGCCACTATGGGGCGTGCCGTATACAAGCGGCGCCCCCTGCCGCTAAGCTTGCCCCCATGCCTGTATACCGATCTGCCCTTTTGCGCTTTGCCGACGACGGCACAGCCCTGTATGACCAAGATGGCCTGCTGGCCGTGGGACCCGACGCCGAGGGCCGCCAGCGGGTGCTGGCGGCAGGGGCGTGGCAGTCGCTGGCGCCGCAGTTTGCAGGCGAGCCCGTGGTGCACCTGCCGGGGCGCATCCTGGCGCCGGGGTTTGTGGACCTGCACATCCACTTTCCACAGACCGATGTGATCGGCTCCCCAGCCGACGGCCTGCTGCCCTGGCTGGAGAACTACACCTTCCCCCACGAGTCGCGCTTTGTGGACCCGGGCTACAGCGCGCAGGTGGCCGAATTTTTTGTGGCCGAGCTGCTGCGCAACGGCGTGACGACGGCGCTGGCGTTTGCCACCTCGCACCCGGCATCCGTGGATGCCTTGTTTGCCGAGGCGCAGCGCCAGCAGATGCGACTGATCACCGGCAAGGTGCTGCAGGACCGCCACTCGCCCGATGGCGTGCGCGACGACACCGTACAAAGCCTGATCGACACCGAGGCACTGATCCGGCGCTGGCATGGCGTGGACCGCCTGGGTTATGCTATCACCCCGCGTTTTGCGCCCACCAGCACGCCCGAGCAGCTGCGCGGCGCCGGCGAACTGGCCGCGCGTTACCCGGACGTGTGGATCCAGTCGCATGTGGCCGAAAACCTGGATGAAATCCGCTGGGCGTGCGAGTTGTTCCCGGCCTCGCGCAGCTACCTGGCCGTGTACGACGACTTTGGCCTGATGCGCGAGCGCGCGGTGTACGCCCACTGCATCCACTTTGACGACGACGACCGCGCATTGATGCGCGACACGGGCGCCACGGCGGCGGTCAGCCCCACCAGCAACCTGTTTTTGGGCAGCGGATTTTTTGACTACGCCGGGGCCGACCGCGTGGGCTTTGGCTATGGCCTGGCGAGTGATGTGGGCGGCGGCACCAGCTTCAGCCCCTTCAAAACCATGATGGCCGCCTATTACGTGGGCCGTGAGGGCCAGACCAAGCAGGGCCTGAGCCTGTCGCCCCAGCAGCTGTGGTGGCAGCACACGGCGGGCGCTGCCCGGGCGCTGGGCCTGGAGGGGGTGGTGGGTAATCTGCAGCCCGGCTGCGAGGCGGACTTTGTGGTGCTCAACCCGGCAGCCACGCCACTGCTGGCGCGCAAGACACAGCAGGCACGCAACCTGGAAGAGCTGCTCTTTGCGCTGATCGTGCTCGGCGACGACCGGGTGGTGGAGCAAACCGTGATTTCTCAAGCAAAATACGGCTCCCGCGCCTGATCATCAAGCGCTGTCAGCTACACATTTAATAGCGCCCGGCAGTTTTCATGAAAAGCAGCCAGGCGATTGCGCAGGGAGTTCTGCTATGAGCATCAAGAGCGACAAATGGATCCGCCGCATGGCGGCCGAGCACGGCATGATCGAGCCCTTCGAGCCCGGCCAGGTGCGCGAGGCCGAGGGCCGCAGGATCATCAGCTACGGCACCAGCAGCTACGGCTATGACATCCGCTGCGCGCCCGAATTCAAGGTATTCACCAACATCCACAGCACGGTGGTGGACCCGAAGAACTTCGACGAAAAGAGTTTTGTCGATTTCGAGGGCGACAGCTGCATCATCCCGCCCAACAGCTTCGCGCTGGCCCGCACGGTCGAATACTTCCGCATTCCGCGCAACGTGCTCACCGTCTGCCTGGGCAAAAGCACCTATGCCCGCTGCGGCATCATCGTCAACGTGACCCCGTTCGAGCCCGAGTGGGAGGGCTATGTGACGCTCGAGTTCAGCAACACCACGCCGCTGCCCGCACGCATCTACGCAGGCGAGGGCTGCGCCCAGGTGCTGTTCTTCGAGAGCGACAAGGACGATGTCTGCGAGGTCAGCTACCGCGACCGGGGCGGCAAGTACCAGGGCCAGGTGGGCGTGACGCTGCCCAAGGCCTGATCCGACTCGGGTGGAGGCGGGGGCGCAACAGGTTTTCTGGGGTTTCGTCCTACGTGGCCTCAGCTCTTTGGCCGAATGGCAGGCTGCAGCGGTTTTTTTAGCATGACCCCATGCCGCCGCGTGGACTGGCGGCCTGATGGAGTCTTGCCATGCTGAGCTTTGCTGCACTTTCTGTGCCCGCTGCACCCGCCAAGGCCTTGGGCCCGGGGCTGGCTGCCGGGGGCTCTGCCAGTGGTTCGCTGGCCACCTACTGGCCTTGCGAGTTGCTCAATGCGTTTGCGCTGAAGATGGCTGCCAGTGGCCACTGCGTGAACATGTCTATGATGCTGGGCCACCGCCCCTACGCGCTGGAGCAGCTGGCGCTGGCGCGCTCAGAGGCAGACGGGGATCTTCACCACCTGGCAGCCCAGCTGCAGGCCTACTTCGACGCCCCCCAGCCGGGATAGCAGAAAGCAGACGCTGCGCACCGCTGCCCACCGGCAGAAGGCAAGCCTCAGTCCTCCACACAGACCCGGTTACGGCCCTGGCCCTTGGCCTCGTAGAGCGCGATGTCGCCGCGCCGCAGGATGGCGTCGCCGGTGTCATCGGCGCCCCGCATACTGGCCACGCCTGCACTCACGGTGATGGTGCCGACCACCGGGTCCTGCTGCTGTGCCATGGCGGTGACCAGGGTCTGCGCAATCGCACGAGCGCCTTCCAGGTCGGTGTCGGGCAGCAGCGCCACAAACTCCTCGCCACCGAGCCGCGCGATCACGTCCGAGCCACGCAGCCGTGTTTCGAGCGTGCGCGCCAGCCGACGCAGGACCTCGTCCCCGGCCTCGTGGCCATAGGTGTCGTTCACGCGCTTGAAATGGTCCACATCCACCGCAATCAGGCTCAGGGGCCGGGTGCTGCGCCGGGCGAGCGCCAGCGCAAACGCCATCTGCGTTTCAAAGCCGCGCCGGTTCAGCAGCCCGGTGAGGGCGTCGGTGCGGGCCTGCAGATCGAGGGCTCGATTGGCGGCCTCCAGCTCCAGGGTGCGCAGGCGCACCTTTTCTTCCATGGCCTCGCGGGCGGCCAGCAACCGGTGGGTCATGCGGCCCAGCGCCTGGGAGAGCTGGCGTACCTCGCGGTTGCTGTCCATGGCTGGGATGTTGCTGCCGGGGTGGCCCGCCTCCACGGCGCTGGCGGCGTCGGCCAGCGCGTACAGGGCATCGCTCAGGCGGCGTGCGGCCATCCAGGCCAGGGCCGATGCCATGAGCGCTGCTGTCAGGCCGATGGCGAGGGCCATGCGCACGGTACGGTCGGCCTCGGCAAACGCCAGCTCGACCGGCTGGCGCGCCACGATGCGCCAGCCCAGGTCGCTGGCGGCATTGCGGGGTTGCAGCTGCGTGGCGGCCGTGAGGTAGCGATTGCCATCGAGCCAGGGCACCACCGCCGTCTGCAGGCTTCCGCCATCGCGGTTGTTGTTGATGTGAATACCCTCGGGCAGGCGCTGGCCAGCGGCTTGCAGCATGGTGCCGTGCCGCCGGGGCGCCAGGATCATCTGGCCCTGGCGGTCGAAGATGAAGAGCTCCACCGCGTCTTCAGCCGAAGTGGACGGCGTGAGGCCTTCCAGCACCTCGCGCGACCATTCCCAGCTGCCGTGGATGCCCAGCACGCCCACGGTGGTCGGGCCGATGCGGATGGGGGCTGCGAAATCGACAAACCGGTGCGGCTCGCCCGAGGCCGTGGGGGGCAGCAAGCTCTCCAGCAGCTGGGCGGGGTGCACGTCGCCCACATGCACCTCTTGCAGGCCGCGCTGGAACCAGGGGCGCTGGGCCACACTGTGGCCCAGCAGCAGGCCGCCCGTGGCGTTGCGCACCACCCCTTGCGCATCGGCCACACCAATCCAGAGGTTGCTGGGCTGCATCGCCTGGCTGCGGGCCAGCATGTGCTGGGCCTCGGGCGAATCCAGCCCTGCGGACCAGACCATGGCGGCACTGGCCAGCACCTCGGCCTCCAGGCTGCGCTGCATCAGGCCGGTGGCCAGCAGCTTGCCTGCGTTGTCGGCCACGGCCTGCAGCGAATCCCCTGCGTCGCGCTGGATGCGGTGTTTGAGCAGCTCGCCAAAACCCAGTGACAGCAGCACGGCCAGCGCGATGACCAAGGTGCCGAACACCAGCGCAATCTGCATGCGCAGGCTGTGGTCGGAAAAGCGCACGAGCAGTGCCATGGGAGACCTGTCAGGTGGCAGGGCGCTGCGCAGCGCCCTGGCGCAGGGCCAGCCGTGCGGCGGCCAGGTCCCAGCCAGCCCAGCCACAGCTCTTGAACAGCACGGGCCCGGCGGGTGTGCGGGGCGCCCACGGGCCGCACACCACGTCCCGCAGCACGGGCAGGGCGGCCACGTCCAGCCCGGCTTGCAGCAAATCGCCCGCCTCGTGGCTGGCGTCGGCCGTGTCCACCACGATGCTGCCATGCTGCGCCACGTGCAGGCACAGCGCGGGCGCCAGCTCGGCCATGGTGGGGGTGAAGGCGCCCACTGCGGTGATGAATGCATCGGGCCGGGGCGTGGCATGCAGTACCAGGTTGCTGGCTGTGGTGCAGGCGGCCACCAGGGGGCAGTGCGCCAGGGCCGCATCGGCATCGGCCACCACCCGCACCTGGGCGCCCAGTGCACGCACCTGCGTGGCCAGGGTTTCGGCGCTGGCGGCGCTGCGCGAGGTGATCCAGACCTCCTTCACGCCCAGCCCGAGCACAAAGGCTTCGGCGTGGGCCAGGCCCTGCACCCCCGCGCCCACGATGAGCAAGGGGCCTTGCGGCGCCGGTGCCAGGTGCCGCGCTGCCAGCAGCGAGACAGCAGCCGTGCGCCGGGCCGTGACTGTGGGGCCGTCCAGCACCAGCTGGCGCGCACCGGTGGCGATGTCGAACACCACCACATCGCCCTGGATCGAGGGGCGCCCCGTGCCTGCGTTGGCGGGGGTGAAGGTGATGAGCTTGGTCATGGCCACGCTGCGGTCGGTGGCGGGCATAAGGAACAGGCTGCCGCCCTGGGCCAGGGGCAGCACGCTGCGCGGAGGGACTGAGACGGTGCTGTCGTGCAGCAACTCGGCGATTTCGTCGGCCAGGGCTGACCAAGGCAGCCGCTGCGCGGTGGCGGCGGCATCCAGCGTGCCTGTGGCCAGGGTGGAGGGGGCAAAAGACATGGCCTGACTGTACACAGCGGCCAGCGTTTTGGGACTGCCGGGTGGAGGCAACCCCCTGTTTTTCAGGGCATCTTCGGTGTGCTGCCCACAGGCGGTCTCAGTGTGTGGCTCCGGCCTGCAGCGTGATGTCTTGCGGGGCCAGCGCGGCCGCCCACAGCGCGGTGTGGATGCCGCGCACCATGTCGCGCAGCGGCAGGTGGGGCGCCCCCTGCCCGGTGAGCCAGGGCACATGCACAAAGCCGCCCCGCGCCCCGGCGGGGCCTGCGCCCTGCGCCAGCAGGTGCAACAGGCCATACAGCACATGGTTGCAGACAAAGGTACCCGCCGTCTGCGATACCTCGCAGGGCAAGCCCGCGCGCTGCACGGCGCGCAGCATGGCCTTGATCGGCAGGCTGGCAAAGTAGGCGGCGGGCCCGTCGGCGGCCACGGGGGTGTCGATGGGCTGGGCGCCAGTGTTGTCGGGGATGCGGGCGTCGTTGATGTTGATGCCGATGCGCTCCAGCGACAGCGCACTGCGCCCGCCCGCCAGGCCCAGGCATACCGTCAGCGCGGGCTGGTGTGTGTGCACCAGCGCTGCCAGCCGCTGCAGCGACTGACCGAACACCGTGGGCAGCTGCGCCGCCACCACCCGGTGGCCGCCTATGTGCTGGCCCTGCAGCGCCTGGGCAATCAGCCAACTGGGGTTGAGTGGATCGCCGCCGAAGGGGTCGAAGCCGGTGAGCAGGATCACCTTGTCGGGCGGGGGTGTGAGGTGGCGGGTGTCGTTGATCATGGGAACGGTGCGGCGGGCCTGTGGCAGGCATGCATCGTAGTTCGCCCTGGCTGCACCTGCACGGCGCGTAATATCCAGCATTGGCCTTCCAACCGCAGGAGGGCGCAGGAGATCTGGCATGAAATGGGAAGGCAATCGCGAATCCGACAACGTGGAAGACCGCCGTGGCGATGATGGCGGCGGCGGGGGCGGTTCGCCGGTATTCGGCGGGCGCAGCATTGGCATCGGCACCATCGTGATCGCCCTGCTGGGGGGCTGGGTGCTGGGTATCAATCCGTTGACGATTCTGGGGCTGCTCAGTGGTGGCGGGGCGCCCGCGCAGGTGCAGCAGCACCCGGGCCCTGCACGCCGCCCGCCAGCGGACGACACCATGGCCCGCTTTGTGGGCACGGTGCTGGCCGACACCGAGGATGTGTGGGGCCAGGTGTTCAGCCAGGGGGGCGGCCGCTACCAGGAGCCACGCCTGGTGCTGTTCCGGGGCGCCACGCCCACGGCCTGCGGCACCGGCCAGGCGGCCATGGGCCCGTTCTACTGCCCGGCCGACCAGAAGGTCTACATCGACCTGGGCTTTTATGAAACCCTCAAGAACCGCCTGGGCGCCCCGGGCGACTTTGCCCAGGCCTATGTGATCGCCCACGAGGTGGGCCACCATGTGCAGAACCAGCTGGGCATCAGCGGCAAGGTGGACCAGATGCGTGGCCGGGTGAGCAAGGCCGAATACAACGCCCTGTCGGTGCGGCTGGAGCTGCAGGCCGACTGTTTTGCCGGCGTGTGGGCGCACCATGCGCAGAACGCCCGCCAGATCCTGGAGCAGGGCGATGTGGAAGAGGCCATGAATGCAGCTGCCAAGATCGGCGACGACGCGCTGCAGCGTTCCAGCGGCGGTGCGGTGGTGCCCGAGAGCTTCACCCACGGCACCAGTGCCCAGCGCCAGCGCTGGTTCCACAACGGCCTGCAGAACGGCAGCGTGAAGGCCTGCGACACCTTTGCTGCGCGCAGCCTGTAGGCCGCCGCAGCCCGCACGGGTTTTGAAGACCACGGCCCATGTCCTCCGCAGCGCCCCTGGCGGCGCCATCCCACCGGGCGCCTGACCCCGCAACGCAGCCCTCGGGCGCGGCGGCGGCCTGGTCTGCGGCGGCGGTCACCGTGCCCCATGCCGTGGGCCTGGGGTTGCTGGCGTTTGCGCCCCTGGCGGGCGACTATTCATTGGCGGCGCTGGCCCTGTGGTCGGCCGCGCTGCCGGGCCTGCTGCTCACGCTGCTGGCGCCCCGTGCGGGTGTGGTGTATGCGCCCACCACGGTGGTGGCGCTGCTGTTTGCGGCCGTGCTGGCCACGGCCCACGGCGCGGCGCCCGCGCTGGGGCTGAATGCGCGGCAGGTGCTGGCCGTGAGCGGGGCCACAGTGGCGCTGGCGTTTGTCTTTCAGTGGCTGCTGGGCGTGCTGCGGCTGGCGTCGGTGGCGCGGTTCTTGCCGATTTCGGTCACCCACGGGTTTGCTGCGGGCGTGGGCCTGTCGATGGTGCTGGGCCAGGTGCGCAACGGCTTTGGCGCTGGGGCGGCTGCAGCCTGGGATGCCCAGCTTGGCTGGCATGCGCTGGCGGCCGGGGCCGTGGCGGGGCTGGCTTGGTGGCTGCGAGGCCGCTGGCCGCGCATGCCTGGCCTGCTGACGGCAGTGGCCGTGGTGGCGCTGGCTGTGGCGGCGGCAGGGTGGTGGAGCGGCGGGCCCGGGGCCGTGCTGGTGCCTGCCGTGCAGCCGAGTGTGTTTGCCTGGCCGCCGCTGCCCGACTGGAGTGGCATCCCCTGGATGGCCCTGGCGCAGCAGCAGGGCGCGGCCCTGGTGGTGCTGGCCCTCTTGATGGCGCTGGTCAACAGCCTCGAAATTCTGGTCTTCAACCAGGAACTGGAGTTGGACCACGGCCTGCGTGGCGACGCCAACCTGGCCCTGCGCCGCGAAAGCCTGCTGGGCGCGCTGTGTGGACTGGCGGGCATGATCCCGGCGTCCACCAGCGCGTCGCGCTCGCGCATCGTGCTGGCGCAGGCGGGCGCATCGCGCGATGCGCCGCGCTGGCACGCCGCCATCATGCTGGGCGTGGCCCTCACGGGGCCGTGGTGGCTGCACTGGGTGCCCATGGCCTGTCTGGCGGGTGGGCTGGTGTTGGCCGGGCTGATGCAGGTGCCGGGGCTGATGTGGTCGCTGGGTTATGCGCGCCGCTCGCGCGTGACCTGGGCACAGAGCTGGCTGGTGGCCCTGGTGTTTGCCGTGATGGGCGGCGTGGGCGCGCTGGTGGCGGGCCTCGTGGTGGCCACCTTTGTGCTGCTGCACGACTCGGCCGCCACGGTGCTGCGCCATGTGCGGCTGGATGGCGAGCTGCGCTCGCGGCGCCTGCGCCGCGCGGGCTCGGACACCTGGCTCGCGCCCCGCATGAACCAGGTGGCGGTGTTCGAGCTGCAGGGCGTGATGTCGTTTGGCGTGGCGGCCCACCTGGCCGAGCAGGTGCGCATGCTGCTGCAGCCGCGCCACCGTTGGGTGATTCTGGACGCGGGCCGCGTGCCCGCCTGGGACAGCACGGCGCTGGCCCAGCTGCGCGCGCTGGTGCGCGACCTGGGCCAGCAGGGCATTGCGGCCGCCGTGGCAGCGCTCGACCCCCTGGCCGCCGACCACGCAGGCGAACATGTGCGCGCCTTTGCCGACCTGGACCGCGCGCTGGAATGGGCCGAGGCCGGCATCCTTGCGCAGCGCCCCATCGAGCAGCGTCCTGCGCGCCCCGAGCGTGACCTGCTGGGCGAAATCGGCGAAGGTGTGCCCCGTGCCGCCGCCGACGCGCTCATGGCCCTGCTGGAGCCGCTGGACGTGCCCGCCCACGGCGTCGTCTTCCGCGCGGGCGACACCGACCACGACCTGCTGGTGGTCAAGTCGGGCCACATCACCTTGGTGACCCTGTGGCCGCCCGACAAGGGCCTGCGCCTGGCCACCGTGGGGCCGGGCATGGCGTTTGGCGAGATGGCATTCCTCAACGGTGCGGCCCGCAGCGCCTGTGCCGGGGCCGAGCGTGGGCCTGCGCACCTGGTGCGGCTGTCGCGCGCACATTTCGACGCCTGGGCCCGGCAATACCCCGAGGCTGCGCTCACGGTGATGAATAACCTCGCACAGATCGGGGCGAGGCGGCTGGCGGTCACCACGCGCCAGCTGCGGGCCGTGTTGGAGTGAATTTCACAAGCAAAAATTGGCCTCTGCGCGCAATGGTCGTGCTTTTTAAGCTATCAAAATAGTAGTAAATGGGCGCCTCGCGCCACCCGCTGGCCTGTGCTGCGCGCTACTCCGTAGCGCAAAAAATCGCTTTTTGGGCCACCGGTGCGACAATAGAGGGCTGCGAGCCTGTTCATGACCTCGCGCGGCCCCCGGTGCCGCGGGAGATCGTGAGCAGGTTCTAGCGCAACGCCCCAACAGTCCCCGGCGCACGGCACATTGCCCGCTGGGGCCCTCTCTGCGGCGTTGCACTCCTCGCCGGGCCACCAGCCCGGCTGCGGTTTGCGCCTTGCAGCCAGCCCCCTCCCAAGGGCGTGCCACATTGCTCAGACATAAATTCAGCGTCGCCTACAAACACGCTTTTAATGACTAGTTCCTTTTCCAATCTATCGCTGGCCGAGCCGCTGGCACGTGCCGTGGCCGAAATGGGCTACGAGTCCATGACGCCCATCCAGGAGCAGGCCATTCCGGTCGTGCTCACCGGCCAGGACGTGATGGGTGCCGCCCAGACCGGCACCGGCAAGACCGCCGCCTTCTCGCTGCCCCTGCTGCAGCGCCTGCTCAAGCACGAAAACAGCTCCACCTCGCCCGCCCGCCACCCCGTGCGCGCCCTGGTGCTGCTGCCCACGCGCGAGCTGGCCGACCAGGTCGCGCAGCAGATCGCGCTGTACGCCAAGCACACCAAGCTGCGCAGCACCGTGGTGTTTGGCGGCATGGACATGAAGCCCCAGACCATCGAGCTGAAAAAAGGCGTCGAGGTGCTGGTGGCCACGCCAGGCCGCCTGCTGGACCACATCGAGGCCAAGAACGCGGTGCTCAACCAGGTCGAGTACGTGGTGCTCGACGAGGCCGACCGCATGCTGGACATCGGCTTTCTGCCCGACCTGCAGCGCATCCTGAGCTACCTGCCCAAGCAGCGCACCACGCTGCTGTTCAGTGCCACCTTCTCGCCCGAGATCAAGCGCCTGGCCAGCAGCTATCTGCAAAACCCCATCACCATCGAGGTGGCCCGCCCGAATGAAACGGCCTCCACCGTGGAGCAGCGCTTCTACAGCGCGGGTGACGACGACAAGCGCCGCGCCATCCACCAGGTGCTCAAGACGCGCGGCATCAAGCAGGCCTTCATCTTCGTGAACAGCAAACTCGGCTGCGCGCGCCTGGCACGGAGCCTGGAGCGCGAGGGCCTCAAGACGGCTGCCCTGCATGGCGACAAGAGCCAGGACGAGCGCCTCAAGGCGCTGGAAGCCTTCAAGAAGGGCGAAGTGGACCTGCTGGTGTGTACCGATGTGGCCGCGCGCGGCCTGGACATCAAGGACGTGCCCGCCGTGTTCAACTTCGACGTGCCCTTCAACGCCGAAGACTATGTGCACCGCATTGGCCGCACGGGCCGTGCGGGCGCGTCCGGCCTGGCGGTCACGCTGGTGTCGGGCAGCGATGCGCGCCTGGTGGCCGACATCGAGAAGCTGATCAAGAAGAAGATCGACCTCGAAGCCGTCGAATACGAAGAAGACCAGCCCCGGGGCCGCATCAACGACGGCCGCCGTGCCTGGCGCGAAGCGGGCGAGACCGGCGACGGCCGCGATGCCCTGGGCAGCGCGGGCCCGCGCCGTGAACGGGATCGCGACTACCGGGGAGGACGTGAGTCCCGCGAATCCCGCGAGCCACGCGACCAGCACCGGGGCTTCCGCCCCGCAGCAGTCTCGCGTGACCCGTTCTTCGAGAAACCTTACGAGGCCAGCCCAGCCTCGGACGCCGCCCCCGCCTGGGAGGCCGCGACCAAGGCCGCGCCGCGCAGCAGCATCTCGGCCAACATCAAGCCCAAGCGCAAGGTGGCTGCACTGTTCAAAGCCGTCCAGCCCGAAACCTCGGCGCAGTGAGCGCTGGTTTGAAGGTTTTTTGGCCTCTACCGCGCGGCCAGTAAGCACTGATAGCTATATTTTTGATAGCTAGAGCGCAGCGGGCCCCTGCCATGGGGCCTGCACCATGTGGCCCGCTTCATGGGGCCTCCCTGTGTGGGTGGTGGTCGGCCCGCAGGTGGGGCGCCAGTCCGCGCAGCAGGGGCGCGTCGATGGCGCTGAATGCGCGCAGGCTGCCGCCCTGCACCTGCACAAACCGCTGCGCTGCCGCAGCCCCCGCAAACGCTGGCAGATTGCCTGCCCGCATGGGCCCCAGGGCCGACGAACCTGTCACATACACCGCCTGGCGTGCGTCCACCCAGGCGCCGGTGTCGGCATCGCTCACATAGCGGGCCACGATGGCCTCGGGCACGCGGCCCCGCGTGTAGTGCGCCACATTGCCCAGGTACAGCATCAGGCTCAGCGGCGAGTCGAAAAAATACGCATCCCCATCCGCAAAGATCACTTGGGCCGCCCAGGCGCGTGCGCGCGCCGGGTACATGCCACACACGGGGCAGCGGGCGTCCTGGGGCACTTCGCGCGCAGCCGCCAGCGGCTGGCCGGATGCCGGGTTGTATGGCGTGGGCGGCGCGACGATGCACACGTCGTCGCCCGGCCCGAAAGGAGCGGTGGACGATGTGTTGCCGCTGCCCCGCCGCCATGGCCACGCCGCCCCACCGGCCGCGATCGCGCCTGTGCCCAGCACCAGCAGGGCTGCCAGCGCAGCCCGCCGGGTGGGCAGGCGGGTGTGGCCGGGGGCTGGGTGGGGCAGCAGGCGCATGGCTGGCTCACATGCGGGTGTCGTGCAGCGCGCCGCCGCTCAGGTCCACCATGGCGGGCCGGATCTCGGCAAACCGCAGCACCTTGCCGCCGTATTCGGCCGCGAACTTCAGCGCATCGGCCTCTTGCGAAAAGCTGCCGATGGTGGGGCCCATGGAGCCGTGGCGCTTGCCACCCACCACGTAGAGGGCGGTCTTGCCGTCGATCCAGTGGCCTTGCGGGGCGTTCCAGTCGGCCTTGCCCATGTCCTGCACGTACACGGCCTGCGCAGCGCGCACCTGCTCGCCCGCGAGCAGCGTGCTGAACAGCTCCACGGTGTCGCAGAAGAACGAAGGCTTGCTCTGCCCTGCAAAGTGCACCTGGGCCTTGGGGCCGGGGTAGTCGGCCAGCAGCATGCCGTCCAGCTCGCAGCTGGTGGTGCGGTCGATTTCCACTGGGGCGAGGGATTGCGCACCGGTGTCTGCCTGGCTGCAGCCAGCGATGCCGGTGAGCGCGCCCAGCGATGCGAGCGCCGCCCAGCCCAGCAGTTGGCGCCGCGTGGCGCAGGTGCATTGGTATTGGTGTGTCATGGTTTGAATCTCCAGCCCGCCAGCGCCAGCGGCACCACGATCCAGCCGCCCATCACCGCGCCCATGAGCCATGGCTTGGCCAGGGCTGGGGGCACGATGCTGGTCAGGCCGTACAGGGTGCGCACGTCTTCCAGTGAGAACACGTTGAGGATGCGGAACACGTCCGCGGGGTTGAGCAGCAGCAGGTAGGCTATGGCCTCGCCGCCGTGGCTGCCGCCCGTGGCCACCAGGGCGCCGAGCAGCAGCAGGTCGAACACCAGCACGAAGAAGAACCACGCGGCAATCGCCAGCCCCGAGGCACGCGTGCGCTCGCGCACCACCACCGACAGCAGCAGGGCCAGGCTCAGGAACGCCAGGCCCAGCAGCACGGCGCTGGCCATGAAACCGCCGTAGTGAAACAGCCCGCCCCAGCCGAACTGGCGGTACAGCAACACGGCCACCAGCGCGAAACCCGCGAGCGTGGACACCGTGAGCGCCCCCGCCAGCCCCAGGTACTTGCCCAGCAGCAGCTCCAGCCGCGTGAGTGGCAGCGACAGCAGCAGGTCGAGCGAGCCGCGCTCGCGTTCGCCCACGATGGCATCGAAGCCCAGCAGCAGGGCGATCAGCGGGATCAGGTAGATCACCAGGCTGACCAGGCTCGCGATGGTGAATTCGATGGAGCGCAGGCCCACCGTGCCCTGCTGCGCACCGCCGAAGTAGGTGATAGCCAGAGAGAACACGGTGAACACGAGGGCCACCGCCAGCACCCAGCGGTTGCGCATGCGGTCGCGGAATTCCTTGGCGGCGATGGTGAGGATCTGGGTCAGTTCCATGGTCAGGCCTTGCGCAGGTCGAAGTACAGGTCTTCGAGGGAGGGTTCGTGGATCTGCACGTCCAGGAGCCGTGTGCCGAGTGGCGCCAGGGCCGCGAGCGCGGCGACCTTCAGCTCGCGGGGGCAGGTCAGGCACAGCCCCTCGGGCGTCGGCAGCGCGGTGATATCGGGCAGCAAGGCCACTGCCTGCTGCGCGGCCGGAACGTCGGTGGGGGCGAGCACGAGGTCGATGGCCAGCGGCATGTGGGCCCGCTCGCGCAGCGCCTGCACGCTGCCCAGGGCCTGCAGCCGGCCGGACGCGAGGATGGCCAGGCGGTCCACGCGCTCCTGCAGCTCGGCCAGGATGTGGGAGGTGATGACGATGGTCACGCCCCGGGCCTGCAGGCCCCGCAGCGTGGCGTAGAAGTCGCGGATGGCCTGCGGGTCCAGGCCGTTGGTGGGCTCGTCCAGCAGCAGCACCTGGGGGCTGCCCAGCAGCGCCTGCGCGAAGCCCAGGCGCTGGCGCATGCCTTTGGAGTATTCGCGCACCGGGCGGTTGCCGGCCGAGGCCAGGCCCACCTGGTCGAGCAGCGCATCGCATTGGGCCGGCGGCGCGGCCTTGAGGCGGGCGAAGAAGCGCAGCGTCTCCAGCCCGCTCAGGTTGTCGTAAAGCACCACGTTCTCGGGCAGGTAGCCCAGGTGGCGCCGCGCGGTGCGGAAGTCGCGGCCCGACACGCTGGTGCCGCCCACGCAGATCTCGCCGGAGGTGGCGGGCGTGAGGCCCAGGATCATCTTGAACAGCGTGCTCTTGCCCGCGCCGTTGTGGCCGATGAGGCCCAGGATTTCGCCGCGCTCGATGCGCAGGTCGATGCCGTCCACGGCGTGGTGCGTGCCGTAGTGCTTGTGGGCGTCCAGCACCTCGATGGCGGGGCCGGCGCGCGGGTCAATGGGAGGAGGGTTGCGGGTCACGCTGAAGATTCCGTTCGGGTGTGTTGGGCTGCACAGGCGATTGCGCAAGCGGCTGCATGCGGGGCCTCGGGTCCACCACGGTGGGCACGCGCAACACGGGAAACTGCTGGCCCACCAGGCGCAGGGCCTGTACGGCGGGGCTGGCCAGCAGCAGCTTGATGGCGGGGTGGCGCCAGGTGAGGCGGTCCACCATGTCGTTGGCCTCGTAGGGCACGTCGCCCACGCCGTTGCCGTCGCGGTCCCAGCCCAGGTAGTTGCTCCAGTAGTTGCCCAGCGGGCCGCCCCAACGCTCGTCGCGGGCGCCCACGTAGCGCACCTGCTCGCGGTTGCCGATGAAGTCGTTGCCGTCCACCACGTTGCGGGTGGAGCCGGCCGAAAGGTGCACGCCCACGGTGTTGCGCACCACCCGGTTGCCGCGCAGCGTGGCGTACTCCACGTCGTAGATGAAGAAGCCGCGCTGGTTGTCTGCCACCAGGTTGTTCTCGATGACCGAGTCCTGCAGCGTGCGCAGCATGATGCCGTGGTCGCTGTTGCCCCATGCCCGGTTGTTGCGCACCACCTGGTCGCGCACTTCCATCAGCGCGAGGCCCCCCCGGTTGTTGTAGGTGTCGTTGTCCTCCCACAGGTTGTAGTGGGAGTTCATGTAGTGCGTGCCGTAGCGGCTGTGGTGCAGCTTGTTGCCGCGAAAGATGGCGTGGTGCGAGACGTCCACATACAGCGCGTCGCGCACGAAGCTGATGTGGTTGCCCTCGATGCGGGCGCCCTGGGTGTTGTACAGCTGCACGCCGTTTCCGCGCTGCGAGGAGTTCACGTCGCGCAGACCGGTGATGGTGTTGTGCAGCACCTGCACGCCGTCGGCCTTCTCGATCCACAGGCCGAACAGGTTGTAGGTGAGGTCGCTTTTACGCACCACCGCGCGGTGCGCGCCGGGCTGGATGTAGATGCCCGCGTTCTGGTCCTTGAGGCTGGTGCCGGAGTCGCGCACGATCAGGCCCTCGATCACCACGTCGGGCGCGGCCACGCGGATGGTGTCGCCCTGCTGGCCGCCGCTCACCGTGGGGCGGCCGATGCCGCGCAGGGTCAGCGCCTTGCCGATGCGCAGCGTGTTCACGCGGTAGAAGCCGCGTTGCACCTCCACCGTGTCGCCCGGCGCGGCGGCGTTGACGGCGGCCTGCAGGTCCTGCCCGGGGGTGACCTGCACCGTGGCGGCGCTGGCGGGCAGGGCCAGCATCAGCGCCAGCGCTGCGACGGCAAGAGCAAGGGGTGGTTTCATCACGCCAGCCCCACCACGGCCTTGATGGCGAGGAACAGCGCCGCGCCGATGAGCAGGTTCTTGAAGCCCACATAGCTCAGCATGTCCATCACGCCCGCCACGCGGTAGCGGCCATGCCACCAGGGTCCGTCCTTCACGTAGCGCTTGCCCGACAGGCGGATCAGCACCTCGTACACGCTCCAGCCGAACCACCAGCCGATGATGGCGCCCGAGGACAGCGTGCCCAGGGCCGCCATCACCCAGGCCACGCTGGCGGCCACACCCAGCGAGAACCCGGCGATGTGCAGCGCGCGCCGCGATGCCCAGCCTTCGCGGCTCCAGGGCCACAGGTGGTCCACCAGTTCTGCCCAGATCCAGCGCAGGCCATGGACATCGGCCTTGTGCGCAGGCTGTGCCTGTGCGGTGGGCATGCGCGGGTCCGGGCCCTGCGCGGCCTTGGCCGAAATCTGATCGCCCACGGTGGCGGGGTGGATGGGGATGAAGTAGCCGTTGGCGCCGATGGGCGTGACTTCCAGGCCATCCTTCTCGCGGCGCTTGCGCTCCTTGGCCAGCGGCGGGCAGCCCTTGGTGTCGGTGTAAAGCACCATGCAATCGAGGCAGTGCAGGCACTCGCGGTGGTCGATGCGGCCGTTGGCGTCGATGGCCTGGGCGCCGCAGCCCACGGCGCAGGCCTTGCAGCTGTTGCAGTCCTGCTTGCGCTTGAGGCCGAACCAGCGGAACGTGCTGGGCATGGCCAGCGACGCGCCCAGCGGGCAGATGTACTTGCAATAGGGCCGCTCGATGAAGATCGACACGCCCAGAATGGCCGCCACGAACAGGCCGTAGGGCCAGGCGCGGTTGAGCACGCCCACCAGGAAGGTGGTCTTGAACGGCTCCACCTCGGCCAGCTTTTCGGCCAGGCCCATGGAGAACATCGACACTGCGAGCAGCCCGAAGAACACGGCGTACTTGGCCCACTTGAGCCGGTCGTGCCACTTTTGCGGCAGCTGGGTCTGAAAGCGCTTGAGGCCCAGGACGCGAGCGACCTTGTAGATGCCCTCCTGGAGCGAGCCGAACGGGCACATCCAGCCGCAGAACAGCCCGCGCCCGAACAGGAACACCGTGGCGATGATGAAGATCCAGAACAGGAAGATGAACGGGTCGGACAGGAACAGCGACCAGGTCCACTGGAACAGCAGCGCGTGGCACCAGGTCAGCACCTGCGTGATGGAGGGCTGCGCCATCTGGCCGAAGCCGATCCAGCCGATGCTGATGGCCCAGAAGCTGTACTTGAAGGCGTTCACCGGCCATTTGTTCTTGTGGGTGGAGCGGCGCGTGAGCCTTTCGCGCAGCGCATAGACCACCGTGACACCCACCAGCAGCAGCGCGAACAGCGCGATGGGCAGCGCCTGCGATGTCCAGATGCGCACCCAGGGCGCATCGGGCTCCTTGACCTCGGGGCGGCCGCCGTCGAGCAGCGCGGCGGGCAGCCAGTATTTGGATTCGAACACCGCAAAGCTGCGGTGGCCGGTGGCGCGGTCCACACGGTTGCCCAGGAAGGCGAACTTCCAGGGGTACGCGGCCGAGAAGGCCTGCGAGCGGATGATGAAGATGGCCGATTCGTTGTAGCCGGGCGCGCCAGCAGCCTCCAGCCCGTAGAGGTTGAGCGCATCCAGGTCGCGGAAGGTGAAGGAGTCCGCCCCCTGCTTGACCTGCACCCGGTCAAAGATGCCGCCGCGCACGAAGCCCGAGCCCTTGAACGACTCCTGCCCGGCTGTCTTGATGACAAACAGCGCGTTCTCGCCGTCCTTCAGGCGCGAGCGCAGGTTCTCGAAGCCGTTTTTGCCCAGCAGGCTCTGGCCCACATCGGGGTGGTTCAGGTCGCCGAACCACAGTTCGATGAAGGGCTCGGGGCCCCGAGGCAGGCCCACCTGCTCGGACTTGACGAGCAGCTGCTGCACGGCGCCCATCTGCACCAGCTGGGCCCAGCTGTAGGCCTGGCTGGTGTGGGCAAAACGCGCGGCCTCGCGCACCGTCGGCGCGATGATGCCGGTCTGCCGTGCCACGGCCGAGCCCGAGGCCATGACCACCTGGTTCTGCGCGACCACGGTGACAGTGGCGCCGGAGATGGCATCGACGCCGATCACGTTCTCATCGGGGCGCGAGGGGCCGACCTCGATGGTGTCCGTGACCGACTTGCCCAGGTACTGGTTGTTGAAGTTCGTCAGCGCCGACTCCGGAATGCCCAAGAGCAGGATGGGCTCGGAATGTTTGAGCACCTTGATGCCCACGAAGCGGCCCTGCGCATCCATGCCGATGAGCGTGACCACCGGCTTGCCCGAGTACGCGGGCGTGTCGGTGATGTCGGTGGACAGCATCACATAGCCCAGCAGCTTGCCGCCATCGCCATAGGCCTCGACATACGGCGGCTGACCCTTGCGCTCGGAGAACCGTACGGCGCCCGGGAATGCATCGGCGCACGGCAGCAGCGCGCACAGGTCGCTTGCCGTGGCCAGGTTGGCGGGCAGCTCGGCCTCGTACGCGCCCGCCTGGGCGCGGGGCGCGAGCAGCACCAGCAGCAGGGCCATGCAGCAGGCAGCGATCCGTGGAGCGAGGGACATCATGGGACTATTGTTTTGATAGCTGCTAGCGCATGCTGGATGCGCGGCAGGGGCTCATTTGATTCAAAGAAGGGGCGCAATCTGCGCAACTGGCGCGCCCCAAAAGACCAGGGCAGCCAAGCAAGGGCCGCCCCGCAGCGAGGGCTGCGTCCCCCTTCCCGAATGGCGCAGCCATTCGAGAGAAGGGGTGAAGGCGCGCAGCGCCTCAGGGGGATGCTCCGAATCAAGCCTCCACAATCATCCGCGTGCGCATTTCCAGGTGGAGTGCATGGCAGAAGTGCGTGCAGTAGCACCAGAACACGCCGGGCTTGTCGGCCACGAAGCTCACCGACTTGGTCTCCAGCGGGTTCACGATGAAGTTCACGTTGTAGTTCGGGATGGCGAAGCCGTGCGTCAGGTCCTCGATCTTGTCCAGATTGGTCAGGATCAGCGTGACCTCGTCGCCCTTCTTGAGCTTGAACTCGCGCAGGCTGAAGGCTGGGGCTTGCGAGGTCATCTTCACCGTGACCTTCTTGCCGTTTCGGAACACGCCGGATTCCTTCGGGTCCTTCACGGCCAGCGGGAATTCGTCGAGCGTGTAGACCTGCTTGGGCTTGACCAGGTCGCGCTTGAAGATGATGAAGTCATGGGGCTCGCCGCGCACGGGGTGGTCGGCCAGCAGCACCATCTTCTCGCCCGAGATGTCGATGAGCTGCTCGTTCTCGGGGTGCAGCGGGCCCACGGGCAGGAAGCGGTCCTTGGAGAACTTGCAACCCACGGCCAGGAACTTGCCGTCGGCGGCCTTGGTCTCGGACTGCGAGGCGTTCAAGTGGCCAGGCTGGTATTGCACGTCCAGGCGGTCCACCACGTACTTGGCGGTCTTGTCGCCCGCGTGGAACTTGATGGCGGCCTCCACGTTCCACTTCACGACCTGGCTGTCCAGGAACAGGGTGGTGTAGGCGTTGCCACGGCCGTCAAACGCAGTGTGCAGTGGGCCCAGGCCCAGTTCCACTTCGGCCACGATGGCGGAGTCCAGCTTTTCAAGCTTGCCCTCGAAGTAGTCGAGCACCTTGGCCAGTTCGATCACGGTGCCAGTGGGCGAGAGCTTGCCCGCGCAGATGAAGTACTTGCCATCGGGGCTGGCGTTGACGCCGTGGGGGTTCTTGGGCACCGACACGTAGGCCGTCAGGGCGGTCTTTGGGTCCTTGTTGGCTTCGTGCGTGCCGTCCACCACGGGCACCTTGCTGGTGCCGATGGTCTTGAACTTGCCAGCCTTCACTGCGGCTTCGATGCGGGCCACGTTGAAGAACAGGCAGGCGTCGCGTTCGGCGGACATCATGTCTTCGTACTTCGCGCCCATCTCGGTGTTGTACTGGTTGGTGGCGGCCAGCTTGCCGTCGTAGGACGTGGCCACCAGGTCGCAGTTGCCGTCGATCAGCACCTGCCAGCGCACTTCCATGGTTTCTGCATCGACGCAGCTGAACATGGAGCGGTATTTGCTGGCGTCTTCGGTGCCCGTGTTGGGCATGGGGATGGCGAACTCACCGCCGCAGAACACGCGCGTGGTGTAGTTGATGGCCGGGTCCACCGGATCGGCCTTGTCCGGGAAGATGCCGTGAAAGCCTTGCACGTTGGGCAGCTTGGTGATCTTGTCGCACACGAAGTAGTCGAGGCGGATGCGGGCGACGCGGCTGTTGATCTTGTCGTTGATCCAGGCGTAGCGGCCGTCGTAGTTGCCGTCCTTGTACGAGGCGTGGGTGTGGTGGGTGTCTGCCACCGTGTATTCGAGGTGACCGTCGGCCTTGGTGCCCATCACGGCCTTGGACTCATTGGTGATGCCCCAGCCCACCAGGGCGTCGGGTACGAAGCAAGGGATGCGGGTGATTTCGCGGCCGGAGGGCAGGCCCAGCACGCGCATGTCGCCCGTGTGGCCGCCGCTCCAGAGGCCGTAGTAGGTGTCCAGCTCGCCGGGCTTGAGGTGCACGCTGGCGCCTGCGCTGGCATGGCCGCCCGCAGGGGCTGCGGGGGCTGGAGCTGCGGGCGTAGCAGCGCCGGGCTTTTCGGTGCAGGCGGCGACGCCTGCGGTCAATCCCACCAGCGCAGCGGTGTTGATGAAACTGCGTCGGCCCATGCCGGCGGTGGGGTGGGAGGTTTCTTTTCTGTCGTTCATGGTTGGTTCCTCTAGGGGATGGGCTCAGTTGAAAAGCGGGGGCGCACGCGCAGGGGGGCTTCGCGCCGCGCCACGCTGTGCGAAAAGGGGTGTGTGAAAGCGGGGCTCGTATGCCGGTGCTTGCGCCGTGGGCTGTGCTGCGTCTGGGGATGAGGGCGGTGTGTCGGCCGCCAGGCACAGGGGGCAGTCCAGGGTGGATGCATGCGGCGCTGCGAGGCCATCGGGGGCCTGAACGACCAGGCGTTTGCCACCGGTGCCTGCACCCGAGCAGACCAGCTCCATGCGGGGAGGCGACACCAGCGGGGCGGCCATCGCCACCCCCAGTGCCAACACAAACCACGCCAATACCCACAGGCGCAGGGTTTGCAGGGTGTGATGGCTTTGCATGGTCCGAATAATAGATTCACGTAATATGAATCTAATTGATCTGGATCATCCTTTGGCACTGCGCCCTTGTGCTCCAAAGCGCCCTCAGCGCCTACAGTTCTTCCACCTCTCCAGAGGAGGCTCTGCACCATCTGCCAGGCCCTTCTGGATGGCTGTTTCAACCCCCAAGAACAGGATGTATGCGATGCAAAAGAACACCGTGATGGTCGCCGCGGCGATCGTGGCCGCGCTGCTGGCGGGCTGTGGCGACAAGAAGCCGGAGCCCGCTGCGGCTGCGGCACCTGCCGCTGTCAGTGCACCAGCCCCTGCGCCCGCACCAGCGGCTGCACCGGCCCCCGCAGCAGCGGCAGAGAACGAGTTGGGCAAGAGCGTGTTTGGCAAGACCTGCGCCATGTGCCATGCCGCTGGTGTGGCCGGCGCCCCCAAGCCGGGTGACAAGGCCGACTGGGGCCCGCGCATTGCCCAGGGCAAGGACACCTTGTACAAGCACGCCATCGAGGGCTTTACCGGTGCCAAGGGCATGATGCCCGCCAAGGGCGGTGCCGCCAACCTGAGCGATGCCGACGTGAAGGCGGCTGTGGACTACATGGCCGACAAGTCGCTCTGAGCGGAGGCGCCATGCTGCAAGCTTCTTTGCGCCCCCGTGGCCTGTCACGCCGCCGCGTGGCCATGGCGTTGCCCTTGCTGGGCAGCGCACTTTGGCACACAGGGGCGGCAGCGGTGGCCGGGCGGGCAGGGTCCTGCCGCACCACGCGGGTCCTGATGGGCACGCAGGTGGACATGGTGGCCGAGGGCCCTGACGGCCCGCTGCTGCGCCACGCCATGGACCGCGCCTATGCAGAGATGCAGCGGCTGGAGGCCTTGATGAGCCGCTACCAGCCACAGAGCGTGGTCCGCCGCATCCAGCTGGTGGCAGGCATCACGCCCGTGGCCGTGCCGCCCGAAGTCATGGCCGTGCTGCAGAGTGCGCAGCGTGTGTGGGCCCAGAGCGGGGGCGCTTTTGATGTAACCGTGGGCGCCTTCACATCGTGGAACTTCGGTCCGGGCGCGAAGGTGGTGCCGGAGGCCGCCGAGCTGGCGCGGCAGCGGCCGCTGGTGGGCGCGCAGGGCCTGGTGCTCGATAACCAGGCGGGCACCGCCTTTCTGGTTCGCCAGGGCATGGCGCTGGACCTGGGCGGGATTGCCAAGCTCCCGATCCTCGAAGCAGGCATGAAGGTGCTGCGCTCGGAGGGGGTCGAGAACGCCATGCTCAATGGCGGTGGCGATGTGCTGACCCAGGGGCTGTGGCAAGGCAGGCCCTGGCGTGTGGGCCTGCGTGACCCGCGCTCCCCCGAGCGTTTGCTGGGTGTGGTGGCTGTGGCGGGCAGCGGCGTGGTGGCGTCATCGGGCGACTATGAGCGTTTCTTCTTCCATGCAGGCCAGCGCCAGCACCATGTGCTCAACCCGCGCACGGGCCGCCCCACGTCGGGGGTGCATGGCGTGAGCCTGGTGGCGCGCGATGTGGCCGCCGTCAACGGCCTGGGCGCGGCGCTGATGGTGCAGGGCGCGCAGGCGGGCCGGGCGCTGGTGCAGCGTGCACCAGGGTTGGCGGTGCTGGTGGCAGGGCAGGACGGCAGTGTCTGGCAGTCTCCCGCCATGGAGGCGCTGCTGGAGCCGGTGGCGTCCTGACGCTTGGGGGCTCAGCCTGGCCCCTGGGCCTGTTCGCAGTGCACCTGCAGCAGTTCGCGGTCGGCCAGCGTGGCGCCAAAACGCACGGCGCTCAGGCAGCCGCCCCATACGCAGCCGGTGTCCAGCCCCAGCAGATCGCTGCGGTTCAGCCAGCCCAGTGTGGACCAGTGCCCAAAGGCCATCACGGTGCCCGCCGTGCGGCGCCCTGGCACATCGAACCAGGGCATGAGCCCGGGCGGCGCGGCGCTGGCGCTTTCGGTGCTTTCAAAATCCATCACCCCGTCGGCCGAGCAAAAGCGCAGCCGGGTGAGGGCATTCACGATCACGCGCAGCCGGTCTGTGCCGGTGAGGTGGTCGCTCCAGCGGTCGGGTGTGTTTCCATACATGGCCTGCAAGAAGGCGGGCAGCTCGGGGCTGCGCAAGACGGCCTGCACCTCGTCGGCATAGGCCAGCGTGTCGGTTGCCGACCAGGTGGGCAACACACCGGCATGCACCATCAGCAGGGTCTGCCCGGCGTGCGTGTGAGCGCGGGCCAGGGGCTGCTGGCGTACCCAGGCAAGCAGGGCCTCGCGGTCCGGCGCGTCCAGCACCGCGCCCAGCGTGTCGCGCCGCGAAGGCTTGCGGGCCCCTGCGGCGGCGGCCAGCAGGTGCAGGTCGTGGTTGCCCAACAGGCAGCGGATGGCGTCGCCATGGCGCATGCAGCGGCGCAGCAAGGCGGCCGATTCAGGGCCCCGGTTGACCAGGTCGCCCAGCAGGTAAACGGTGTCGCGGCTGGCAGAAAAGCCGATGGTGTCCAGCAGGCGGCCCAAGGCGCTGTCGCAGCCCTGGACATCGCCGATGCAATAAATGGCCATGGTGTGTGGTGGGAGGGAAGGAGCGTGGATTTTCTGCCAAGGCCGCAGGGGATTACACCGGGGCGGCGGTGCAGAGTTAAACCAGCTATTCTTGCACTCCAGCCACCCTTGCCTGGCCGCCGCGGGCCAGTGGTTTGCGCGGGGAGATATTGACTCACGAATGGCGACAGAAGTACCTCTTGGGCCTTGAAAATTGCGCAGATAGGCCCAATGCGGAGCCTTGGTATTGGCCCTGAATGAATATAGGCCTGTGTTATTTGTGGTTTTCTCGGAGAAAATTTGCCGGCCGGGCTTCCGCGACCGGGATTATTCCTATAATCGAGTCGTCACCAACCTCACACCTTTTATCCAGACACCATGACCAGCTACAAAGAACTTTTGAAGCAGCGTGAAGCCCTTGAGCAACAAATCAGCGAAGCACGGCGCCGCGAGTTGTCGGATGCTGTGTCCCAGGTTCGTGCACTGGTCGCTGAATATGGTTTGACCGCTCAGGACGTGTTCCCTGCTGGCAAGGCCGCAGGCAAGACCGGCCGCAGTTCGACAGCTGGCTCCAAGGTGGCCCCCAAGTACCGTGACCCCGCTACCGGCCAGACCTGGACCGGCCGTGGCAAGGCACCCCGCTGGATTCAAAACGAGAACCGCGAGAAGTTCGCCATTTGATGGGGGACCGCCGCCACAACCGAAAAGCCCGCTGAAGCGGGCTTTTTTATTGGCTGCGCGAAGAATGGGGCGTAAAGGATTAAAGGACTAACGGGGCTTCGGTAGGCCCCTTTGCCATCTGCCGTGGTGGGCTGGTGTGAGCCCGGCGGGTTTGTGGGGCTCAACCTTGGGTATTTTGCTGCTGCGCCAGTTCACGCAATGCCTGGGCGGTGAATTCATCGGCTGGAAAGAACGACTCCACGGCCAACTCCTGCAATGTCACATCGACCGGTGTGCCGAATATCGTGGTGGTGCTGATAAGCGACAGCATGCCGTGCACACTCTCGAAACAAAACGGCATGACCACGCCCAGCATTTCACCGGCCAAAACCAGCGGCGTGGTTTCTTCGGGGGCGGGGTATTCCAGCAGCTCGGCCTGCAAAGCGATCAGGGTGGGGTCGGCCGTGGCCTGGATTTGCTGGCGCAGGCGCTCGAACAAATGCGCGCGCCATTGCGCCAGGTTGGCAATGCGGGGCGCCAGGCCCTGGGGGTGCAGGCTCAGGCGGAACACATTGATGGGCGGTGCCAGCAGTTCGGGACTGACGTGCGCAGACAGCAGGGCCAGTGCTGCGCGGTTGGTGGCCACCACGTTCCAGCAGCGGTCGAGCGCAATGGCAGGGCAGGGCTCGTGGCCCTTGAGCACCAGCTCCACCGCCTGGCGGGCGGCGGCCAGTGCGGGGTCATCCAGCGCGCGTTCGCGGTACATGGGCGCATAGCCCGCCGCCACCAGCAGCGCGTTGCGCTCGCGCAGCGGGATGGCCAGGCGCTCGCACAGGCGCAGCACCATGTCGCGGCTGGGGTTGGTGCGGCCGGTTTCCATGAAGCTCACATGGCGGGTGGAGATGTCGGCCTCGTCCGCCAGCTCCAGCTGGCTCAGGTGGCGCTGCTGGCGCCAGGTGCGCAGGTGGTCTCCGAACGACGCGGGCCCGGCCGGTGCCGGGCGGTGGGGCAGGGCGGGGCGCGGATTGCGGTGCGAGGGGGCGGATGCGGAGGTCATGGGCCACATCCTAGGTTCAAACAGTCCACTGGCCATTACCTGCCATGTCATCGACGGTGTGCGCGATGCCGGGAACGATGCTGGCCTGTTCTTCGTTTTCTTCAACCCGCCTAGGAGCCTTTCATGTTCAATCTGATGCCTTCCCCCCGATTCCTGCGTGCCGTGGTCTGGTTCGATGCCTCCACGGGGGTCTTGCTGGGTGCCCTGCACCTGCTGCTCACGGCGCCGCTGGCCGAATGGCTCGGCCTGCCTGCGGGGCTGTTGCAGGTGACCGGCGTGATGCTGCTAGGGTACGCCGCACTGGCGATAGCGATTGCCCGGTCCGAGCCCATGCCCCGGGGCTGGTTGTGGGTGCTGATTGCGGGCAACCTGGCCTGGGCGGCGGCCAGCCTGGTGCTGCTGCTGGGTTCCACGCTCACGCCCACCCTGCTGGGCCAGGCGTATCTGCTGGTGCATGTGGTGTCGGTGGCGTTGCTGGCCGAGCTGCAGTGGTGGGGCGTGCGCCGCCTGCGTGTGTGGGCCGTCGCATGATGCTGTTCTTGCTATACAAAACATAGCTAACTTTGCTTTCCTATCAGGCGCAAGCGGCTATTTTTGTTTGATAGATACCGCCCGCCCAGGGGCGGGGGCCAGCCGCTCAGCCCCGTGGGGCGGTAAGGCCCCACGATTGCACCGCCATACAGGACTGCCAGAATAGGTCGTGTTGCCTTTCACAGGAGTCCGCCATGGCCGTCTCGCGCAAGTCGTCGCCCCAGCCCACCCGCCACGCGTTTGCCAACACCCTCAAGAGCTTCAAGACAGCGTCTGGCAAGGAGGGACAGTTCTACTCCCTGCCCGCGCTGGCCAGGAAGTTTCCCGAAATCAAGCGCTTGCCCGTCTCGATCCGCATCGTGCTCGAATCGGTGCTGCGCAACTGCGATGGCCGCAAGGTGACGCCTGAGCATGTGGCGCAACTGGCCCGCTGGGTGCCGAACGCCGAGCGCAAGGACGAGATTCCCTTCGTTGTCTCTCGCGTAGTCCTGCAGGACTTCACCGGCGTGCCGCTGCTGGCCGACCTGGCCGCCATGCGCAGCGTGGCCGCCAAGCTGGGCAAGAACCCCAAGAAGATCGAACCCCTGGTGCCGGTGGACCTGGTGGTGGACCACTCCATCATGATCGACCACTACGGCAAGAAGAATTCGCTCGACCTGAACATGAAGCTTGAATTCCAGCGCAACCGCGAGCGCTACGAGTTCATGAAGTGGGGCATGCAGGCCTTTGACACCTTTGGCGTGGTGCCACCGGGCTTTGGCATCGTGCACCAGGTCAACCTCGAATACCTGGCGCGTGGCGTGCACAAGCGCAAAGATGGCGTCTACTACCCCGACACCCTGGTGGGCACCGACAGCCACACCACCATGATCAATGGCATCGGCGTGGTGGGCTGGGGCGTGGGCGGCATCGAGGCCGAGGCCGCCATGCTGGGTCAGCCCGTGTACTTCCTCACCCCCGATGTGGTGGGCTTCGAGATGACCGGGCGGCTGCGCGAGGGTGTGACGGCCACCGACCTCGTGCTCACGGTGACCGAGCTGCTGCGCAAACACAAGGTGGTGGGCAAGTTTGTGGAGTTCTTTGGCGAAGGCACGCGCACCCTGGCGCTGCCCGACCGCGCCACCATCGGCAACATGGCGCCCGAGTACGGCGCGACCATGGGCTTCTTCCCGGTCGATGAAAAGACCATCGACTACTTCCAGGGCACGGGCCGCACCAAGGCGGAGATCGAAGCCTTCGAGGCCTACTTCAAGGCCCAGGGCCTGTTCGGCGTGCCGCTGGCGGGCGAGGTGGACTACTCGCAGGTCGTGACGCTCGACCTGGGCAGCGTCACCCCCAGCCTGGCGGGCCCCAAGCGCCCGCAGGACCGCATCGAGCTGGGCCAAGTCAGCCGCCAGTTTGCCGACCTGTTCAGCAAGCCCAATGCGCAAAACGGCTTCAACCGCCCGGCCGAGCTGTTGCACACGCGCTTCCACATCCACCGCGCTGCAGAAGTGGTGGCCGATGTGGCACCCGACGGCAAGCCCACGCCCGCCGGTGCGCCGCGCTCGGTGGTGGAGATGGAGGCCAACAAACCCGCCCGGGCCACGGCCCATGCCGAAGCCCGCAGCGCCACGCTGCCCGCCAAGGGGGCAGACCCCACCGTGGGCAATGGTGACGTGCTCATTGCCGCCATCACCAGCTGCACCAACACCAGCAACCCCAGCGTGCTGCTGGCGGCGGGCCTCCTGGCCAAGAAGGCGGTGGAGGCGGGGCTCAAGGTGCAGCCGCACATCAAGACCTCGCTGGCCCCCGGCTCACGCATCGTGACCGAGTACCTCACCGAAACCGGCCTGCTGCCCTACCTGGAAAAGCTGGGTTTTTCGATTGCGGGCTATGGCTGCACCACCTGCATCGGCAATGCGGGCGACCTCACGCCCGAGCTGAATGAGGCCATCACTGGCAACGACCTGGTGTGCGCGGCCGTGCTCTCGGGCAACCGCAACTTCGAGGCGCGCATCCACCCCAACCTCAAGGCCAATTTTCTGGCCAGCCCGCCGCTGGTGGTGGCCTACGCGATTGCGGGCACGGTGCTCAAGGACCTGATGACCGAGCCGGTGGGTAAAGGCAAGGGGGGCAAAGACATCTACCTGGGCGATATCTGGCCCACCAGCGACGAGGTGCATGCGCTGCTCAAGTACGCCATGAAGGGCAAGGCCTTCCGCGAGAACTACGCCAAGGTGGCCGCCGACCCCGGCAAGCTGTGGGAGAAGATCAAGGGTGTGAGTGGCACGGCCTACACCTGGCCCGCCAGCACCTATATTGCCGAGCCACCGTTTTTTGCTAATTTTGCTCTCGAAAAAGGAGCTGAAAAGGCAAGTGGGACGGGCGGAGAAGGCCAAAAAAATGCCCAACTTCCGTCGGTGCTGGGCGCGCGCGTCATGGCGCTGTTCGGCGACTCCATCACCACCGACCATATCTCGCCCGCAGGCTCCATCAAGGAGAGTTCGCCCGCAGGCCAGTGGCTACTGCAGCATGGCGTGCAAAAGGCCGACTTCAACAGCTACGGCGCGCGGCGCGGCAACCACGACGTGATGGTGCGCGGCACCTTTGCCAACGTGCGCATCAAGAACCTGATGATTCCGCCCACAGCCGACGGCTCGCGCGAAGAGGGCGGGGTCACGGTGTTTCAGAACGAGGGCGCGTTGCAGGGCGAGAAGATGTTCATCTTCGACGCTGCTATGCAGTACATGGCCCAGGGCACGCCCACCGTGATTTTTGCGGGTGAGGAGTACGGCACCGGCTCCAGCCGCGACTGGGCGGCCAAGGGCACGCAGCTCTTGGGCATCAAGGCCGTGGTGGCGCGCAGCTTCGAGCGCATCCACCGTTCCAACCTGGTGGGCATGGGGGTGCTGCCGCTGCAGTTCAAGGCGGGCGACTCGTGGGAGACACTGGGCCTGGTGGGCAACGAAGTCATCGACGTGGTGCCCGACGCCGCGCTCACCCCCCAGAGCGACGCCCGGCTGGTCATCCGCCGTGCCGATGGCAGCCTGCGGGAGGTGGTGGTCACGCTGCGCATCGACACCCCCATCGAGGTGGACTACTACCGCGCCGGGGGCATCCTGCCATTTGTGCTGCGGCAGCTGCTGGGCACCTGACAGGGGCGTTGCAACTACGGGGCCTCGGCCCCGTTTTTATTGGGCGGCGTCCTAAGAGCGGCTAACAAAAAAACTCCTCTGGCGTCGTTGCCGCATCTTGTCTTACTGCTGGTACTGCCTGCGACGCGGCGCTTAGCCAGAACCCAGAACCGCTTCGCTGAGTTTTGTGAGCCGCTATAAGGTTCGCAGGGGGCGCAACCGGTGGAGCGGTCTGGTTATTTCCTTACGCATAGATACACTTGAGCCGTCCCCCCGAAAACACGCACCGCCCCTCTGCCGCCCGTCCATCCTTCACGCCCATGCCCCCCCCCAACCGCCCCTTGACCACGCGCGCGTACCTGTCGGACGCGCCCGCTGTCACGGTGGTGCTGGTGGTGGTCGTGCTGGCCCTGGTGATATTGCCGCTGGTGCAGTTGCTGGGGGACGGCGCGGGGGCTCAGCATGGGCTGGAGCCGCTGCTGGAGATGGCGGCTGTGCTGCTGGGGCTGCTGGTGGTATCGGTGTCGCTGCACGCGCTCGAAGCGCACGAACAGGCGCGGGCCAATGTGCTGGTGGTGGGCGTGGGGGTGGCGGCAGCCTGCAACTTTCTGCATGGCGTGCTGGTGCATTCCGGCCCGGTGCACATGCCCGTGGGCAGTGCCTACATCTCCCTGTGGCTCAGCAGCTGGGCTCGCATTGCCGAGGTGGCCACCCTGGGGCTCACGGCCACGCGGCTGGCAGCGCCGGGGCCCCCCCGGGCCTGGCTGGCGGTTTCGGGCGGCGTCACGCTGGTGGTGGTGGGATCGGCCATGGGTCCCCTGCCGGGCTGGTTTGCGCAGGCTGCTGGTGGCGTGCTGCGGCAGGTGCTGGCGGCCGTGCTGGCATTGGCGCTGGTGGTGATTGCCGTGGTGCTGTACCGCCGCGCCAGCCGCGATGCGGACAGCCAGCCGCGCGATCGCCTGTTTGCCTGGGCGGCCATGGCATTTGTGTGCGGCGAACTCACGGTGGGGGCCCTGGGCGGGCACTCGCCCATCGGGGGGCCGCTGGCCCATGGCTTGCGGGTGATGGCCTACGCGCTGCTGTACCAGGCGGTGTTCGACGCCGGCATCCGCCAGCCCTTTGCCCGCATCCAGACGGCCGAGAGCCGCTTGCGCGAGAGCGAAAGCCGCCTGTCGCTGCTGGGGCGCAACCTGCCCCACAGCGTGTTGTTCCAGGTGGTGCGCGAACTCGACGGCCGCGTGCACTTTGTGCACATGGGAGACGCCATCGAACGGCTCAATGGGGTGCGCGTGCAAGAGGTGCTGGCCGACCCCGGCGTGCTGTACCGCCAGATCCTGGAGGAGGACATCGGCCGCCTGCGCGAGGCAGAGCGGCATTCCTTTTTGTCCATGACCAGCCTGGAGGCGGTTTTTCGTTTGCGCCGCACCGATGGGCAGGTGCGCTGGATGCACCTGAATTCCTCGCCTCGGCGGCTGGATGATGGCCGCGTGTTGTGGGACGGGGTGCAGACCGACATCACGGCGCACCACCTGGCCGAAGAGGCTGCGCGCGCCAAGGATGCGCTCATGGCCAACATGCTGCGCCTGGTTCCGGGCGGGGTGGCCCGGCTCGACCGCGACCTGCGCGTGCTGTATGTCAACGAGCAGCAGGCGCGCTGGCTCTACAAGACCCCGCAGGACCTGCAGGGACGACTGCTGCAGGACGTGATCCCGGCCGAGGTGTTTGTGCGCATGCAGCCCCACCTCGACAAGGCTTTTGCGGGCGAGACCGTGGTGTTTGAAAACCGCATCGAAGGCCCCGACGGCATGCAGTACCGCCACACCACCCTCGCGCCCGAGGCCGTTACCGAGCAAGGTGCATCGGCCGTGGTGGTTTTCGCCTACGACCTCACGGCGCTCAAACGCATCGAGCAGGAACTGGCGCACCAGAAGGCGCACCTGGCGCGTGTGGTCAACGCCATGCCGGACATGGTGTTCCTCAAGGATGCCGAGGGCGTGTACCTGTCGGTCAACCCCGTGTTCGAGCGTTTTTCGGGTCGGCCCGAGCGCGATGTGGTGGGCCGCAACGACTACGACCTGACCAACCCGGCCGAGGCCGAGCGCTTTCGCAAGTACGACCAGCGCGCCATGCAGGCCTGGCAGCCACTGGTGTACGAAGAAACGCTCACCTTTGCCGAAGACGGCTACCAGGGCCAGTTCGAGACCATCAAGACACCCATCCGCGACCTGCACGGCCGCGTGACCGGCGTGCTGGGCGTGTGCCGCGACATCACCGACCGCAAACGTGCCGAACAAGAAATCGAGCGCCTGGCCTTCTACGACGCCCTCACGGGCCTGCCCAACCGCCGCCTGCTGCTCGATCGCCTGCAACGCTCCATCGCTGCCTGCCAGCGCACCCGCAATCTCGGCGCCCTGCTGTTCATCGACCTGGACAACTTCAAGGACTTGAACGACACCCTGGGCCACGACATGGGCGACCAGCTTTTGTCGCAAGTGGCCGCCCGCCTGGTGGGCAGCGTGCGCGAAGCCGACACCGTGGCCCGCTTTGGCGGCGACGAATTCGTCGTCATGCTCGAAGCCCTGGCCCCCGACCTGCAAAACGCCGCCACCCAGGCAGAAACCGTCGCAGAAAAACTCCTGGCCAGCCTGAACCAGCCCTTCGAGCTGGACGGCGCCCAGCACTACAGCACCCCCAGCATCGGCATCACCCTCTTTGGCGACGAACGCCTGGGCGTGGACGAACTGCTCAAACGCGCCGACCTGGCCATGTACCAGGCCAAAGCCGCAGGCCGCAACACCCAACGCTTCTTCGACCCCGACATGCAGGCGGCCGTCAACGCCCGCTCCAACCTCGAAGCCGACCTGCGCCAGGGTCTGGCCCGGGGCGAATTGCTCGTGCACTACCAGCCCGTGGTAGACCACCACGCCCGCCTCATGGGTGCAGAAGCCCTGGTGCGCTGGCGCCACCCCCAGCGCGGCATGATCAGCCCCGGCGACTTCATCCCCCTGGCAGAACAGACCGGCCTCATCCTCCCCCTGGGCCAATACGTACTCCGAACCGCCTGCGAACAACTGCAGCGCTGGAGCCAGCACGACAATACCGCCCACCTGTCCATCTCGGTGAACGTCAGCGCGCGCCAGTTCCGGCAACCCGGCTTCGTGGCCGAAGTACTGCAAACCCTCAAGGCCCACAACGCCGACCCCCGCAAACTCAAACTCGAACTCACCGAAAGCCTGCTCTTGGGAGACATCGAAGACACCATCGCCCGCATGGTGCAGCTCAAAAGCGAAGGCGTGGGCTTTGCGCTCGATGACTTCGGCACCGGCTACTCCAGCCTGAGCTACCTCAAGCGTTTGCCACTGGACCAGGTGAAGATCGACCAGAGCTTCGTGCGGGACGTGCTGGCGGACCCGAACGACGCGGCGATTGTGCGGACCATCCTGGCGCTGGCCAAGAGCCTGGACCTGGAGGTGGTGGCGGAGGGGGTGGAGACGACGGGGCAGCTGGGCTTTCTGAGGCTGCACGGGTGTGAGGGGTTCCAGGGGTATTTGTTTGGGCGGCCGACACCCATGGACATTTTTTTGCGTGAACAGCAGCTGGGCTTCATGTCGCAACCCTTGGTGGCGGTGCCGGAAGGGCCCAAGCCATGACGAATGTGGGGGTCCTGTGGGTGGACATCGACACGCAGCACGCGGCGGCGGCGCGGCGGCTGATGGCCGAGCGCTACCCCGACTGGCGTGTAGTGAACAGCCCCACCCCCGAGACCGCCATGGCGCCGCTGGCTTCGCAGGCCTGGGACGCCGTGGTGATGTGCCTGCGCCCCTCGGACCAGGAGCTGCCCGGGCTGCTGGAGCTGTGCGCGGGCCGCCCGGTGCTGATGTGCATCGACGCCACCCAGGAGGCGCTGGCTGCGCGGGCTTTCCGCTGCGGGCTGGGCGACTATGTGCTGCGCGAACCCGACGATGTGTCGCACCTGAGCGAGCTGCTCAACCGCCTGGTGGCGCTGATGCAGAACGCCCGGGGCCAGGGCCAGCCCGTGCGCATGGTGGATGCCCGCATCTGGCAAGAGGCGCTGACCATGCTGCAGGAGCAGCGCACCGCCCTGCAGGCCACCCTGGCCAGCATGAGCCAGGGCATCTTCAAGACGGGGCCCGATGGCCGCATCACCGTCTACAACCAGCGGGTGCTGGAGCTGCTGAACCTGCCCGAATCGCTGATGGCCACACGCCCCACGCTGGCCGACCTGACCCGGGTACAGGCCGAACGCGGCGACTTTGGCCAGGGTTACAGCCTGGTGGACCGGCGCGGGCACGACTATGTGGCCCAGGGTGCCGTGGCGACCGCACCGGCGCTGTACTGGCGCACCACGCGCGACGGCCGCACGTTCGAGGTGCGCACCACCACGCTGGCCGATGGCAGCCTGGTGCGCACCTTCGCCGATGTGAGCGACTACGTGCGGGTAGAAAACGAGCTGCGCGAGAGCGAGGCACGCTTCCGGTCGCTGAGCGACCTGTCGTCCGACTGGTACTGGGAACACGACGCCGAAGGCCGCTTTGTGCAGCTGGCGGGTGACCTGAGCGTGAACGGCATCCCGTTGTCGAGCGTGATGGGCCGCACGCGCTGGGAGATTGGTGCCCTCAACATGACCGAGGCCGACTGGGCCGCGCACCGTGCCGTGCTGGCGGCGCACCAGCCGTTTCGTGACCTGGAGCTGCAGCGCCAGCGGTTGGACGGCAGCATGCACTGGATATCGGTCAGTGGCGTGCCGGTGTTCGATGCCAACGGTGCCCTGCGCGGCTACCGGGGCGTGGGCCGCGACATCACCGAGCGCAAGCAGGTCGAGAGCCAGATCGAGCGCCTGGCGTTCTATGACTCCCTGACAGGCCTGCCCAACCGCCGCCTGCTGGTGGACCGGCTGCAGCACGCCACGCTGGCCGTGGCGCGTTCGGACAGCCAGGGCGCCTTGCTGTTCATCGATCTGGACAACTTTAAGGACCTGAATGACACCCTGGGCCACGACACTGGCGACCAATTGCTGCTGCAGGTGGCGCAGCGCCTGAAGGCCTGCGTGCGCGAGTCCGACACGGTGGCCCGTTTTGGCGGGGACGAGTTTGTGGTGCTGGTGGAAGGCCTCAGCCCCGATGCCGACCATGCCAGTGCCGAGGCTGCGCTGGTGGCCAGCCACATTGCCACCACGCTGGGCAAGCCCTATGTGTTGGGAGAAGCCAGCCACCACAGCTCGCCCAGCATCGGCATTGCACTGTTTGGCCAGCAGACCCTGAGCGTGGACGAACTGCTCAAGCACGCCGATCTGGCCATGTACCAGGCCAAGGCCGCAGGCCGCAACACCCAGCGTTTTTTCGACCCCGACATGCAGGCCGCCGTGAGCAACCGCTCGGCCCTGGAGGCCGACCTGCGCCGGGGCCTGCAGGAAAAGGAGCTGGTGCTGTACTACCAGCCTGTGGTGGACGGCAAGGGCCGCCTGCAGGGCGCCGAAGCCCTGGTGCGCTGGCGGCACCCGCGCCGGGGCATGGTGTCGCCCGCCGAATTCATCCCGCTGGCCGAACAGACCGGGCTCATCCTGCCGCTGGGCCAGTGGGTGATGGAGGCTGCCTGCGCCCAGCTGGTGGCCTGGTCGCGCAGCTCGCTCACGCGCCAGTTCTTCCTGTCGGTGAACGTGAGCGTGCGGCAGTTCCGCCAGCCTGATTTTGTCGAGCAGGTGCTGGGGGCGCTGGATGCCACAGGCGCCAACCCCGAGCGCCTCAAGCTCGAACTGACCGAGAGCCTGCTGATGGCCGATGTCGAAGACATCATTGCGCGCATGGAGCACCTGCGCCGCTATGGCGTGGGGTTCTCGCTCGACGACTTTGGCACCGGCTACTCGTCGCTGAGCTACCTCAAGCGCCTGCCGCTCGACCAGCTCAAGATCGACCAGAGTTTTGTGCGCGACCTGCAGACCGACCCCAACGACGCCGCCATCGTGCGCACCATCCTGGCCCTGGCCGACAGCCTGGACCTGGCGGTGGTGGCCGAGGGAGTGGAGACCACGGGCCAGCTCGAATTTCTGCAGCGCTACGGCTGCAAGGCCTTCCAGGGCTACCTGTTTGGCCGCCCCATGCCACCCGAGGTGCTGGAGCGGGCGTTGCGGCCTGCGTTATGACAAAAGCCGCCCCCCTCTTGGGCGTGACAATCAGTGCATGACATTTGACCTCCACGCTTCCCACTTCGTGTGGTCGCTGCCCCCCGAGGGGGCAGTTTTTCATCTTGGGGCGGCCCGGCGATGAAAAAGCAGGTGTTGGTCGCCGGTGGCGGCATCGGCGGCTTGGCTGCTGCGTTGGGCGCCTCGCGCGCGGGCTGGGATGTGCGGCTGTACGAGCGTGCCGCCGCATTCAGCGAAGTGGGCGCGGGCGTGCAGATCGGGCCCAACGTGGTGCGGCGCCTGCAGGCCTGGGGTCTGCAACAGGCGCTGCAGGCGGTGGCCGCCTTCCCCAGTCGCTTGCAGGTGCGCAATGCCGTGAGTGGCCGCGAGCTGGCGGTGCTGCCGCTGGGCCCCACGGCGGTGGAGCGCTACGGCGCGGCCTACGCCACCATCCACCGCGCCGACCTGCATGGCCTGCTGCTGGAGGGGGTCAGCCAGGGCACCAGCGCGCAACTGAATCTGGACCACGCCATCGACCGCTTCACCGACAACGGCGAAGTGGTCACCGTGCGCACCAGCCGGGGCAAGGAGGTGGAGGGCGACGCGCTGATCGGCGCCGACGGCCTGTGGAGCCGCACGCGCACCCAGCTTTTGGGCGCCATGCCACCGCGCGTGACGGGCCACCTCGCCTACCGCGCGCTGGTGCCGCAGCAGGCGCTGCCCGAGGCGCTGCGCACCACCCAGGTCACTGCCTGGCTGGGGCCACGCCTGCATGCGGTGCAATACCCCGTGCGCCGGGGCGAGCTGCAGAACATCGTCGTCATCGTGCAGGGCCCCGCGCCGCAGGACCTGGAGAACTGGGACCATGCTGCCAACGCCGCAGGCCTGGACCATGCGCTGCAAGGCACCTGCACCGCATTGCAGGACATGGTGCGCGGTGTGAGCGATCACGCCCCCGCAGGCTGGCGCCTGTGGCCGCTGTGTGACCGCCCGCCCGTGGGCAGTGCCGACGAGATGGCGCGTGGCCTGGTGGGCCTGCTGGGTGATGCCGCCCATCCCATGCGCCCCTACCTGGCGCAGGGTGCGGGCATGGCCATCGAGGATGCGGCCGAGCTGCAGCGCGCGCTGGCCATGCACGACCTGGAGGTGCCGCTGCGCCTCACCCGCTACGCACTCAACCGCTGGCAGCGCAACGCCCGCGTGCAGGCGCGCTCCATCCGCAATGGGCGCATTTTTCATGCCACAGGGCCCATGCGCTGGGGGCGCGATCTGTCGCTGCGCCTGCTGGGCGAGCGCGTGCTGGATGTGCCCTGGCTGTACCGGGGGGATGGCTCCAGCGCCAGCTCTTTGTGATCGGTGTGGGGCGCGATATGGGGAGTATGGGGCGTATGGGGCCGTGATCTGGGCCCTGTCGTCACGACCCGATTGGGGGCGCGTTGGGGCCATTGCACGCCCTCTGCAGGTTGTCAGGATATTCCCTATCCGGGGCAACCCGCGCAGGCACGGCGCGGGGTGAACTTTGTGCATTGTGCAGCGCTCTACCGCTGTATGTGCAAAGCACCGAAAAGGCAACAGATGTGACCACGAATTTGCTGTTCAAGCACAGGCCGTGGTGCTACAAAGAGCCAAGCCGGTAGCGATTCCCACTGCAACACCGTGGTACTTCCCGAGCCCGCCGGGGGTGCCGCCACAGGAGGTCGTATGGATGCCATCAGCAATTTCGCCGCGCGCTATGCCCGTAGCCGTGAAGAGGAAATGTCGATTGACGAGTACCTCACCGAGTGCAAGCGCGATCCCATGGCCTTCGCCACCGCTGCCCAGCGTATGCTGGCTGCCATTGGCGAGCCCGAGACGGTGGACACGCGCAACGACCCGCGCCTCTCGCGCCTGTTTGCCAACAAGGTCATCAAACGCTATCCCGCCTTTGCCGAGTTCTATGGCATGGAAGACGCCATCGAGCAGGTGGTGAGTTTCTTCCGCCACGCGGCGCAGGGGCTGGAAGAGCGCAAGCAGATTCTCTACCTGCTGGGCCCCGTGGGCGGGGGCAAAAGCTCCATCGCAGAGCGCCTGAAATACCTCATGCAGAAGGTGCCGTTCTATGCCCTCAAGGGCTCGCCGGTCAATGAATCGCCGCTCGGCCTGTTCGATGCGATTGAAGACGGCCCGGTGCTCGAAGAGCAGTTCGGCATTCCCCGGCGCTACCTGCAGCGCGTGCTTTCGCCCTGGGCCGTGAAGCGGCTCGAAGAGTTTGGCGGTGACATCCGCCAGTTCCGGGTGGTCAAGCGCTACCCCAGCATCATGAAGCAGGTCGGCATTGCCAAGACTGAGCCGGGTGATGAGAACAACCAGGACATCTCCAGCCTGGTGGGCAAGGTGGACATCCGCAAGCTCGAAACCTATGCCCAGGACGACACCGATGCCTACAGCTACAGCGGCGGCCTGTGTCTGGCCAACCAGGGGCTGCTGGAGTTTGTGGAAATGTTCAAGGCGCCCATCAAGGTGCTGCACCCGCTGCTCACCGCCACGCAGGAGGGCAACTACAAGGGCACCGAGGGGTTTGGCGCCATCCCGTTCGACGGTGTGGTACTGGCCCACAGCAACGAAAGCGAGTGGAAGGCGTTTCGCAACAACAAGAACAACGAGGCGTTTCTGGACCGCATCTACATCGTCAAGGTGCCGTACTGCCTGCGGGTGAGCGAAGAAACCCGCATCTACGAAAAGCTCATCCGCGAATCCTCGCTGGGCAACGCCGTGTGCGCGCCGGGCACGCTCAAGATGATGTCGCAGTTCGCCGTGCTTACGCGCCTGAAGGAGCCCGAGAACTCCAGCATCTTCAGCAAGATGCAGGTGTATGACGGCGAGAGCCTGAAGGACACCGACCCGCGCGCCAAGAGCTACCAGGAGTACCGTGACTACGCCGGTGTGGACGAGGGCATGACGGGTATCTCCACCCGGTTTGCGTTCAAAATTCTGTCGAAGGTGTTCAACTTCGACAGCGCCGAAGTGGCGGCCAACCCGGTGCACCTGATGTATGTGCTGGAGCAGCAGATCGAGCGCGAGCAGTTCCCTGCCGAACTGGAGACCAAGTACACCGGCTACATCAAGGAGTTCCTGTCGCCGCGCTATGCCGAGTTCATCGGCAAGGAAATTCAGACCGCCTACCTGGAGAGCTACAGCGAGTACGGCCAGAACATCTTCGACCGCTACGTCACCTACGCCGACTACTGGATCCAGGACAACGAGTACCGCGACACCGACACCGGCGAGGTGTTCGACCGCGGTGCGCTCAATGCCGAACTGGAAAAGATCGAGAAGCCTGCAGGCATCGCCAACCCCAAGGACTTCCGCAACGAGATCGTCAACTTCGTGCTGCGGGCGCGTGCCAACAACCAAGGCAAGAACCCCAGCTGGACCAGCTACGAAAAGCTGCGCCTGGTGATCGAGAAGAAGATGTTCTCCAACACCGAAGAGCTGCTGCCGGTGATCAGCTTCAACGCCAAGGCCAGTGCCGAAGAGGCGCGCAAGCACGAGGACTTTGTCACCCGCATGGTGAACAAGGGCTACACGCCCAAGCAGGTGCGCCTGCTGTGCGAGTGGTACCTGCGCGTGCGCAAAAGCAGCTAGTTGATCGATGGGTTGGCCAGCGTGCCGTTATGGGGCGCTGGTCCATGAAGGGGGCAAGTGGATGGCACTGCAAATCATCGACCGCAGGCTCGCAGGCAAGAACAAGTCCGTCGGCAACCGCGAGCGTTTTGTCCGCCGCTTCAAGGAGCAGATTGCGGACAGCGTGCGCCGTGCCGTCTCGCAGCGGGGCATCCGCGACATCGAGCAGGCCGAGAACATCACCATTCCCAAGAAGGACATCGGCGAGCCGGTGTTCCACCACGGCCAGGGCGGCGTCCGCGACACGGTGCACCCCGGCAATGCGGAGCATGTGCGCGGCGACCGCATCGAGCGGCCCAAGGGGGGCAGCGGGCGCGGCTCGCAGGCCAGCGATGGGGGGGAGGGCGAGGACGACTTCACCTTCACGCTGACCAAGGAAGAGTTCATGCAGCTCTTTTTTGAAGACCTGGCGCTGCCGCACCTGCTGCGCACCCACATTGGCGAGAACCCGCTGTGGAAGTCGCGCCGCGCGGGCTACAGCCAGGACGGCATACCCAACAACCTCGCCGTGCTGCGCACCATGCGCGGCGCTTTGGGGCGGCGCATTGCGCTGGGCAAGTCCGCACACCGCGAACTGCTGGCGCTGCAGGAGGAGCTGGATGCCCTGCTGGCGCAGGACGACGGCACCAGCGAGGCGGTGGCCGCGTTGCAGCGCCGCATCGATGCGCTGCAGGTGCGTATCGGCCGCATTCCTTATCTCGACCCCATCGATCTGCGCTTTCGCGCGCGCACCCAGGTGCCGGTGCCCAACAGCCAGGCGGTGATGTTCTGCCTGATGGATGTCTCGGGCTCCATGGACGAGGCGCGCAAGGACCTGGCCAAGCGCTTTTTCATCCTGCTGTACCTGTTCCTCACGCGGCACTACGAGAAGATCGACATCGTCTTCATCCGCCACCACACCCAGGCCGCCGAGGTGAGCGAGGAGCAGTTCTTCCACTCCACCGAAAGCGGGGGCACGGTGGTCAGCAGTGCGCTGGTGCTGCTCGACCAGATCATCCGCGCGCGGTATCCCAGTGGCGACTGGAACATCTACGTGGCCCAGGCCAGCGATGGCGACAACTTCACCAACGACAGCGGCAATTGCCGCAACCTGCTGGTGGACCGCATCCTGCCGCTGGTGCGCTACTTTGCCTATGTGCAGGTGGCCGAGGAAGAACAGAACCTGTGGGATGAATACAGCCAGCTGCTGCCGGTGTTCTCGCACTTCGCCATGCGCAAGGTGTCGCAGCCGGGCGAGATTTATCCCGTGTTCCGCGACCTCTTCAAGAAGGAAGGGGTGCAGGTATGAGCAACATGACCCAGTACCCCGTGCTGGAGCGCCGCATCCACGACAACCCTTGGAAGGCGGCCGCCGTGGGCGAGCGCCGCCACCATGCCGTGCCCGAGCAGCCCCTGCCCGCCGGGGCGCGGCCCGCCGAGCCGCTGCCCGACCCGAGCGACTGGACCTTTGACCTCATCGAGCGCTACCACGCGGCCATCGCCGCCACAGCCGAGCGTTTTGGCCTGGACACCTACCCCAACCAGCTGGAGATCATCACCGCCGAGCAGATGATGGACGCCTACTCCAGCGTGGGCATGCCGGTGAACTACCGGCACTGGAGCTACGGCAAGGAGTTTCTGGCCACCGAGCGGCGCTACCGGCGCGGGCACATGGGCCTGGCGTATGAGATCGTCATCAACTCCAACCCCTGCATCAGCTACTTGATGGAGGAGAACACCACCGCCATGCAGGCCCTGGTGATTGCCCATGCGGCCTATGGCCACAACAGCTTCTTCAAGGGCAACTACCTGTTTCGCATGTGGACCGATGCGTCCAGCATCATCGACTACCTGGTGTATGCCAAGGACTACGTGGCGCAGTGCGAGGAGCGCTACGGTTTTGACGAGGTGGAGCGCATCCTTGACTCCTGCCATGCGCTGGCCAACTTCGGGGTGGACCGCTACCGCCGCCCCTCCAAGAAAAACCTGGCGCGTGAGCGCCAGGAGCGTGCGCAGCGCGAGGCTTACGCCCAGCAGCAGGTCAACGAACTCTGGCGCACCCTGCCCACGCGGCCTGGCAAGGACGACGCCGTGCCCGAGCACAACCGCTTTCCGCAGGAGCCGCAGGAAAACATCCTGTACTTCATCGAAAAGAACGCGCCCCTGCTGGAGCCCTGGCAGCGCGAGATCGTGCGCATCGTGCGCAAGATCGCGCAGTATTTCTACCCCCAGCGCCAGACCCAGGTGATGAACGAAGGCTGGGCCACGTTCTGGCACTACACGTTGCTCAACACGCTGTATGACGAAGGCCACCTGAGCGATGGCGTGATGATCGAATGGCTGGGCTCGCACACCAATGTGGTCTACCAGCCGCCCGTGGGGCATCGCGCCTACAGCGGCATCAACCCCTATGCGCTGGGCTTTGCGATGTACCGCGACATCCAGCGCATCTGCCAGAACCCCACGGCCGAAGACCGGCACTGGTTCCCCGACATCGCAGGCACGCCCTGGCTGCCTGCGCTCGACCAGGCCATGCGCAACTTCAAGGACGAAAGCTTCATCGGCCAGTACCTCAGCCCGCACCTGATGCGAGAGATGCGCCTGTTTGCGCTGCACGACGACGCCAGCCAGGGCGACCTGGTGGTCAGCGAGATCCATGACGAGAACGGCTACCGCAAGCTGCGCCAGATCCTGTCGCAGCAGTACGACCTGGGCACGCGCGAGCCCAACATCCAGGTCTGGAACGTGAACCTGCGCGGCGACCGCAGCCTGACCCTGCGCCACACCCAGTACCAAAGCCGCCCGCTGGCCGATGACACCCAGGAGGTGCTCAAGCATGTGGCGCGCCTGTGGGGTTTTGGCGTGCAGATCGAGGGAGTGGACGCCTATGGCAACCACCCGGTGCTGCTGCACGTGGTGCCCGCGTCCGCGTCAGCTGCGTAGCGGGTGTGGGGTGAGTTTGCTATCTATTTGATAGCTTAAAGGGCATGGTGAACGCGCGGTAAGGCCTATTTTTTCTTCAAATTCTGTCTAGGCCAGGCTCGAGGAGGGCCCCCGGGTGTGCAGCGGGCAGTCGGTGGCCACGCGCTCTGCCAGTGTCTGGCGCAGCGCCTGCAGCGCGGCAATGCGCGCGTCGATCTCGCCGAGCTTGCTGGCCAGCACCTGGTTCAGCAGCGGGCCCGGTTCGGGGGCATCCCAGATGCTGGGCAGGCGGTCGCCAATCTCGGCCAGCGTAAAGCCCAGTTGCTGCGCCGTGCGGATGTACTGCACCAGCGTCACCACCTCGGGCGGGTAGTCGCGGTAGCCGTTGGCCAGGCGCCGCGCGCGGATCAGGCCCTGCTGTTCATAAAACCGCAGCGCCTCGCGGCTCAGGCCCGAGGCCGTGGCCAGTTCTCCGATCAACATGATCCTGCTCCCCCCACAAAGTGCTTGACCCTGAAGCGTACTTCAAGGTGGAAGCTCGGGACCTCATTGATTCATTCACAGAGGTTTCTTGTCATGCACATCCCCGCCTTCGCTTCCGACCGTTACCTGCGCATCGTGCGCGCCAGCGGCTGGTACGACCTGCTCGTCACCTGGCCGTTTGCCTTGCCCTGGACCTTTGCCTGGCTTTATGCCCAGCTGAACCTGCTGGCCCAGACGCTCGGACTGCCGGGCACGCTGCACCCGCTCGACAGCACCCACATGCTGCTGGCTAACTTGCTCGGATCGGTGGTGGTGGTGTGGTCGGTGGCGCGCATCGTGGCGCCTTCGCTGCTGCTCGGGCGGCTGGATGGTGTGGCGCGCTTTTTGTTTGCCGCGTGGCAGATCTACGCCGTGGCGCACGGGGCCAGTGCCATCGTGCTGGGCTTCACCGCTTTCGAGCTGGTGTTTGGTGTGCTGCAGTGGTGGCGCGTGCAAGGTGCGGGCTCGGCCGCCACCTGCCCTCCTGCATCAGAGGCGCTTCGTGCGCGAGCACAGGGGGCTTGAATTTGCACGCCTTGGTTCGTACAAGGCGGCGAGTCGCTGGGCTTCGGCAGTCACCGGCTGGCTGGCTGCGCGTTGGGTGTGGACCGCGCTGCGCGGCAGGCCCCAGGCCGAGAGCAGCAGGGCGCCTGCGGTGTGCCGGTCCAGCCCGAAGCGCTTGCGTTCCTGCTCCAGTACCTGGGCACGGGACCAGTTTTGCGCCTCGCGCAGCAGGCGGCCGTAGGGTGCGCCCACCATCCGGTGCATCAGCAGTGCGCCCAGCTCGTACCAGGCCACGTCCTGCCGCGTGCGCTGCTGCGCGTCGGCGCTCAATGCCGCGAACCAGTCCAGCCCTGGCAGACTTTCCAGCGCAGTGTAGCAGGCACGCCACAGAGGCGCCAGGGCTGCTACGGGCTGCCCTGGCCCGGCCTGCAGGTGCAGCCCCCCGATCAATTGGTCGAAACGTTCGGGACGGAGCTGCGTGGTCAGGCCACGGGCGTCGTCCAGCAGCCGACCACCATATTCGGCCCTGTTGGCCAGGCCCAGCAGATAGGCTTGTACCAGCGGCCCTGCGGGTTGCTGCAGCGCATTGAGGCAGGTCTCGTCCATGGCGCTGTGCGAGGGGGATGGCAGCATGCGCAGGAGCGCCACGGGATCGCTCCAGTCCTCGGCGATGGCCTGGGCCGCCAGCAGCAGACGGTCGCGGCGAGCCAGTGCGGGCGTGGTGTCAAACCACGTCGCAAATGCGCGTTCCAGCGAGAACCGGCTGGCATAGCCGAGACTGCGCACCACGGCCTCCACCGGGGCGCCTTCCAGAACCAGCAGCTGGAACGCCAGGCGGCGGCGGTGCGCGTTGTAGATGTCCGAAAAACGCATGCCCTCCACCCGCAACTGGCGGCGCAGTGCACTGCCGCTCAGGCCCAGCCGCAAAGCTGTGCTCTCAATGCCCATAGCGCCCTGGCCAGTGTGCGAAAAAAAGCAGCCGATCAGTTTCAGGCTGAGGGGGATGGGGGCGTCACTGTTGCGCAACAGGGCCACGAATCCAGCGCGCATCGCGTGCTTGATTCGGGGGTTTCCGCCTGGCAGTGTTTGATCAAGCAGGTGCGCCGGGTAGCGCAGGGTGCTGTAGGGTGCTCCCATCTGCACCGGGGCGCCGAACAAGGCGTGCAGCGGCTCCCGGCATGGAGAGGGCGGCGCGATGGAGCTGGCTGATAGCGGCGTTGCGCGCTCTGCCAGGCTGAGGTCCAGAATGCGCTTGATCCAGGCCAAAGCCCCTTCTGCTAGCAACCGCGATGCCAGCCGTGTGGGAGCGTGGTAGGGCTGCAAACGCATCTCGAAACTGTCAGAGTCCGCATTGACGAAAAAGCCGAAGTAACCAAACGGCAGCATGAGCGGCTGGTTGGTTACCAGGTCGGCCAGCATCTCGCGCAGTTGAGAGCTGCTGCGCAGAAAGTACACCTGCCCGTAGCCCACGCTGGCGTCAAACTGAAGGGCCAGCCAGGCGCATATATGGGGTTCACCCGCGGCATGCAGCCGTTCGATGAGATCACAAAACGACGCATGGGCGAGTTGGCTGCGGTCGCTTGGATCGGCCCGCCGCAGGCCGGTCTCGCGCTCCAGTGCGCGCAGCAACTCGGGCCGGTTTGACAGGCGCTGGTACAGGGGCAGCAGCCAGCGCATTTCAAGCGCAAGGCCAGCGAGATACGTCGAAGTCAAACCAAACTCTTTGTGTCCATCGGCCGACGAATATATCTGGTGGAGGGTGCCAGACGGGGCCCGTGGCGTGGGTGAGCACCCGATGTGGCTAGCTTGAGCGCTATTGTCATTTGCGCCTTGGCAGAGCGCCGGTAACCTCCGCTTCCCCTCGATGGGGGGTGCTGCGCCCCAAGGCGCAAAGGTCCCGCATGGGCGCTGCTCCCCAGGCAAAACGCAGAAGAGACCCAGTCTCCGCATGCCCGTACTTCTTCCAACAGGATTTCTCAACATATGCAGGCATACAAGCTTGTCCCACTGCTTTTGACCGTGGCTCTGACCGCCTGTGGTGGCGGGAAAGATGACCACCCCCAAGGCACTGACTCAGGCGTTGAATCGCCCCCTGGCACCAGCCCCGCACCGGGTCAGGGCAGCAATTCCGAGCCAGAGAACCCGTCAACGCCAACGCCAACGCCAACGCCAACGCCAACGCCTGTCCCCGGACCTACCCCCACACCGTCGCCCGATCCAACACCAACACCAACACCAACACCAGCACCAGCACCAGCACCAGCACCAGCACCAGCACCAGCACCGGCACCGGCACCGGCACCGGCACCGGCACCAGCACCGGCACCAGCACCCATACCCACCGACAGAATCGCTCAAGCACTCCAGTCCGGCGACCCCCGCCCGTTGCAGCCTGCCGACACGCTCACTCTGCTAGAGCGTGCAACCCGCCTTGCCGTGCAGTTGCAAAGCCGACAGACGGGCATAGTGGCCAACATCTACCGGGGTGGCGAGACGCTGGATCTGTCGCTCGATCACACCACCTCCAGCACCACCGTCACACCCATCGCCACCACGCCGTCGGCGTCGGTCATGGTGGCGCCATTCATCCTCAGCGACAACAACAGTGGCATGGCGGCCGTGTCGGAGGTACAGGCAGGCCGTGGCCTGGCGTATGGTGCCAACGTGCTGGACTGGATGGCCAATGGCACCCGCGAGGCCCAGCATGCGCCACTGTTTAGGCGCGCCTTCACCTGGCTGATGCGAGGGGATGCCAATGCCGCCTTGCCCGCCGGCATCTCCTTCAGCACGGCGGGCTACGCTGGCGCCACGGTGCAGAAATACATCGCTACAACGGGCAAGCAGGGCCGGGAAGTCGTCTGCGATATCGCCAATGCCGCCAATACCTGCTGGCAGCAGGCCGACTTGCTGGTTTTTGGTGCTGGCGTGAAGGCCGACCCCAGCCTGACGGCGCTGGTCGGCAAGTACCTCGCCGCTGGCAAGGCCGTGATCTATATGCACAACAACTGGACGGAGTCGGCCGGCGGCCGCCAGGTCCTGTTGGCCATGGGCATGACGCTCGGGGGCTATCCGGGCAACTACTTTGCCGGGGCTGCAGGTGTCAGTGTGGGCCAGGCCCGCACGGCAGAGCAAAGCCTGGGCAAGAGCGACCAGATCGGCAGCCTGCCCAATGTCCTGCGCATGCTTGCGAACGACAACCTGGTCCACAGCTTCAGCACGGACCAGACCCCTACCGAGCCCATCAACAAGATCCACAACGACCTGGCCGGATTTGATGGGCGCGGGGATGCTGTGTTCGGCAGTGCCGATACCGAGCTGTACCGGCTGCTGGTGCTGTGGGCGGATCTGTGGCGGCCAAACATCGAGTACGGCAAAGGCCTGAGCAAAACCGGTAGTTCTGCAGCCTTCCTGCGGGCCTATGCCTCTGATTCGTGGACGCATTACAGCCGTAGTGCCACCACCGTTTCGCCCAAGGGGCAGGGGGGCTACATGCCTGTTGCGGCGCAGAGCCTGCCTGTGGTGGCCGATGAGGTGGTGAACGTCACCATCGCGCAAGCCAGCGGGAAAACAGCCATAGGCCGTGCAGCGCTGCCTGGCAAACCCCTCACGATCGAGATCGTGGAGGCGGCCGATGGCAGCAGCTACGGCATTCAGACCAGCCATATCCGCACAGCCGGTAGCCCTTTTGACGCCACGTACGCACATCCGCGTCGGCCACAGTCTTTTGCCGTACCACTGCCCCGCAGCAAGGTGACGACTTTTGTGACCCCCTTCGGCGGTCCACTGTTCCTGAACTACAGCGGGACCACAGGTGGCAGCACGGTCAAATTGCGTATCAAGGGCGGCGCCAAATACGCACACTTTGATTTCAGCGGCGCCCCGCCGAGCGATGTGGAGATCGCCGAGGCGGTTGCTGCTGTGGCGCGTCAGGATTTCGGTTGGATGACGGCCAAATTCGTAGGGGGAGAAATCCAGCAGACCATTGGCTACGCCAAATCGGTCATTGGTTCCAAGAGTCCCCGGACTTATGTGATGGATGAACTCAAAGGAATCCTCTTCGATACCAACCATATCGCCAACGGCTACAGCAACTTGCCGCTGATGCCCAACGTGAAGACCATCTGCGATAGCCTGGGCTGGACCTGCGACGGCCCTTTGCACCGAGCCCCGGGCGTGCAGCATTTTGTGGGCTGGATAGCGACCTGCGGTTTCCTTTGCTCGGGCAATCCTTCTGATGGCTTCGCAGGCATTGGATTGGGCTGGGGCTGGGCGCATGAGCTGGGCCACAACACCGTGCAGCGGGTGATGCACCTGGACTTTGGCAGCAACCGTGGCTGCGTTGTTGAATGCGACAACAACAATCTGGCCGTGGCCCAGACTTTCAGGACCTATGCGCTGTTGGGGCAGGACGAGAATGGCAACCGCACCGGTCATCCCGCGCTGTATCAGCACATACTGGCCAACCGTGCCACGAACCTGGAGGGTGAGGCGCAGCGCAGTGATATGGAAGCGCGCCTCTGGGGTGGTGGCGCAGAGGCCAAGATGGCTTTCTGGATGCAACTGTCCTTCCTGTACACCAGGGAGCGCCTAAGCATGGTCCAGCCGACGGCGGCCACAGCGCTGGAATACCACAATATGCTGACCAAAGGCGATCGCCTCGTGGCCAAGGCTTGGGATGCAACCGACCCAGGCAAGTACGGCATGGGTCGTTTCAGTGACAACAAGATCAGCAACCAGGATCTGCTGTTTGTGCTCAGCTCGAAAATCATCGCCAAAGACTTGCGCAAGATTTTTGCGATGTATGGCATGCCTGTGAGCCAGAAGGCACTGGATTCGGTCGCAGACCTGAAGCTGCCCGTCGCCGACCGGAGCTTCTATGCCATCGCTGCTGGCAAAAGCAATCGTTTTTCGACCGGCCAATGGGTCAATTTGGAAGGCCAGGCACCGGCCTATCCGTTCTGATCTGGGCCGCGCGGGGCCGCCTCTGTCCGCAGGAGGCTGCATGATCCCGGGTCTTGATGGGCTGACTATCGCGATGTCGATTGCCACAGTGCCGTGTCTGGTGGCCGGCGTGCTGGGGCGCCGGTGGTGGCTGGTACAGTCTGCAGCACGCAGCCTGCGCGTGCCCGCGCGGTGGCCGCTGCAGGCGCGTGTTGTGGTCAATGCCGAGGAACGCAGAGTCTGGCGCTGGCTGCACCAGGTGTTTGATGACCACCAGATCCTGCTGAAGACGCCGGTGACCTGTTTCACGCGGGCGCCGTCGCGGGAGGGTGGTTTGCGCTGGCACCCGCTGCTGCGGGGCATGTACTGCACCTTCACCGTGTGCACTGCCGACGGCCATGTGCTGGGCTGTATCGATGTGCTCCAGGATGATCAGGGCTTGCCACGCAGCCAACGCCAGTTCCGGCGCGCGCTGCTGTCACGCTGCTCCATTGCCTACAGCGTCGTGGTGGCTGATCGCCTGCCGACGGCGGAGGAGATCCGCCTGGAGCTGCTGGGGGATGAAAGTCCCACCCTGGGCCCATCCTCCGAGCGCCACGCTGGCATCAGCGCGGCGCGCTGGAAGCTGCAGGCCGCGATCAACAGCAGGCGCCACATGCTGCGTGGCGACCCAGGGCCACTGGCTGTCGATGGTGCGAACGAGATCTTCTATGCCTCTGAGGAGGGGCGGCCTGAGAATGCCTTTTACGCGGGGGCGTGGCAGCAGTACGACTCTTTCATCGCACCCCTGCACGGGCAGCGCAAGTTATCAGGCGGAGCCGAAGGCGCGCGGGATGACACGCCGCCTGATGCTGCCAAGGCGGTGTGAAGGCAGCAGCGGGAGTGCGGCAGGACTGTGCGTCAGAGGGCCTCTGATGCCATGCCCATGCCCATGCGCATCTGGCGGATGCTTGCCGCCGGCGCACCGGCTGCGCACAGCAGCAGTGCGGCCAGGCGCGGCCCGTGCATGTTGGCCTGAGGCCGAGGCTCCACGGTGGCTGCGGCGGCCAGCCAGGCTTCCATATCGTCGCAGGGCAGGGTGGTGTCGATGGACTCCAGCGCGGCCCTGCGCTGTGCCATGTCGGGCCAGGCCGCCACCAGCTCGCCACGCAGTTGCGCCGGGCGGCAGCCAAACCAGCCGAGGAATGCGCGCTCCAGCGTGGTCCGGTCTGCATAGCCCAGGCGCCGGGCGATCACGTCGATGCCTTCTTCGTCATAGGCCAGGCAGCGCAGCGCGCGGGCACGCCGGTCGGCTTGCAGCAGTGCCGAGAAGGAACTGCCCTCGCCGGACAGGCGCCGCCGCAGGGAGCTGGTGCCGCAATTGAATGCACGGGCCGCACTCGCCTGGCTCGCCCGGCTGGGGTCGGTCAGGGCCCCCAGCCACTGGCGCAGCCGTTCTGTGGCGCTGACCCCATGCCGAACGGGAGGCACCAGGTAGTCGAGCGAGGTGCGCAGGGCCGCGAGAAGGGCAGGGTTGCTGCCGGGCAAGGGCAGGCCCAGCATTTCGGCCGGGTAGCAGACTGCGAATTCGTCCATGCCAAAGCGCGGCATCACGCCAAACAGAGCTTCCAATTGCTCTGCCTGTGGGGTCGCTGGCGTCATGAGTTCAATGGCCTGTGGTCGCAGGGGGCGGGCCACGCAGTGCGACAGCAGGCAGATCAGCCAGGCCACGCCGGCCTCGTAGCGCAGTTGTCGGCCCAGCCGCTGGGTTTGATAGTGCGGGCGCATGACAAGACGCAGTTGCTGGCCATCCTTGTGCATGCCGAACTCGCCGTCTGGCAGCAGGCGGCTGCGCAGGCGCACGATCTCGTGCAACGCGGCTTCCAGAGTGGTGCAGCTGCGCAGGTAGTAGGCAATGCCATGGCCGGTGCTCAAGTCCGATTGCAGCGCAAGCCAGGCGCCGACATGGGGCTCACCTTCTGCATGCAGCATTTCAAGCAGCTCCAGCAGCGCAGATGTCGCCATCAGGTCCTTGCCTTGCCCGGTCACGCTGCGCAGGCCCCACTGGGCCTGCAGCTTCGCCAGCAGCGCAGGTCGGTCGGCAAGCCGCGCATACAGCGGTTGAAGGTGGGCCATTTCAAGCCCATTGAAAGTTTGCATTGCGTAGGAGGGGGGCGCACCGGTCTGCGCCTGCGCAACCAGCGCCCATGGTGGGGCTGGTTGCTATTTTTATGATAGCTATATGCGCACTGTGCAAAGGCGCAGGGGCTATTTTAGTGCCCCGTTTCTGCTCTACACCACGCGGCTCAGTGCGCGGGGGCCGGTGCGGGCAGGCACCTGAAGGCGATGGCGCCCGCCGCCAGCATGCCCGCGATGGTCAGCATCACCGCCACATACGGGTCCGCGCCCCGTGCGGCGGCCAGCGAGGCGGCCAGGCCCGTCACCCATTGCATCAGTGCCACGCCCAGAAACAGGGCCATGGTGAACACCGCCATGGCCCGCCCGGTCATGGCCGCCGGGTAGGACGAGCGCACATCGGCGTACTGCAGCACCATGTAGCCCGACAGCAAACCCACGGCAATCGAGCCGCTCACGTCCAGCCACTCGGCGTGCAACAAGCCGATGGCCGCAAACAGCCCGGCCAGCAGCAGCGTGAAGCCCACCAGCCAGCGCCTGCGCCGCCCGGGCCCGGGGTCGATGCGCCCGAAATACGCCGGTGTGAACAGCGACACCAGCGACGAAAGCATGGCCACATTGCCACTGGCCACCAGGCTGTAGCCATGCCGCTCGATGAGCAGCGGCCCCAGCCACAGCCCGCGCAAGGTGAGGAAGGAGGCATAGGTCATCAGCGCCAGCAGCATGATGCCGGCCGTGTGGGGCAGCAAGAACAGCGCGCCAAAGCCGCGCACGGCGGCACCGACCGATTCGCGTGGCAGCGTGCTGTGTGCAGGCTGCGCGGGCTCGTGCACCTTCCAGAAGATCAGCAGCCAGGCCAGTGCAGCCAGCCCGGCCAGCACGCCAAACCCCATGCGCCAGGACGACTGCTGCACCAGCCAGGCCAGCGGTGTGCCTGTGAACAGCATGCCCAGCCCGCCCACGCCCATCGCCACGCCCGACACCATCGCAAACCGGCTGGCCGGAAAGTAGCGTGCGATGAACACTGTGCACACCAGAAAGGCGGGCGCGCAGCCCACGCCAATCAGCACCTGGCCCAGCAACACCCCGCCGTAGCTCGGTGCCAGCGCCGACAGCAGCGCACCCGCAATGGTGAGCGGGAAGGCCACCAGCAGCGTGCGCCGCACGCCATACAGGTCGATGCCGATGCCCATGAAGAGCTGCATGGAGCCGAACGCAAACGCAAAGGCCCCGGCAAACACCCCCAGCGCCTGCGCCGACAGCCCGAACTCCGCCCGCAACCCGGTGGCCATGATGGCCGTGATGGTGCGAAACGCCTGGCTCAGCGCAAAGCCCGACACCAGTGCCAGCAGCATGGCCCAGGCGGCGCGGGAAGAGAGCAGGGGGGCGGGTTGCGATGGCGGCAGGGGCGTGGACACGGGTGCGGGTCTCCAGAAAGAAGTCGGCAGCTGGTGGCTCGGGGTGGCGCCACCGGCCGCAGGGCCCCGCGAGGTTACCTGCAGCGCGTGAAGGCTGCTGTCGCGAATGGACGGGATGGACAGGTGGTGCACAGGCCCGGGATGGCCTGGGGGCGTTGGCCGCGGGCGCTTTGAACCGGCTCTTAGGGTATGTCCCAGTCTGGCGCGCCATACCCCACCAAGGGCGTCGGTTGCTGGGGATTTTGGGCTGCTGGTGCTTGTAATCAGATGTTTTTGGACGGTATTGGGCGTTCCGGTGCGCCCAATAAAGCCCGGCCCTGGGGTTCTCTGGCCCGTCATCAGGGCGCCACAGGGCGCAGACAGACTTTAGAGGCAGCTCTCGATGTGGGGATCACCCCAATGACGGGCCCTGGGGGCCTGGGGCACTCTTGTGGTCATGCGCTGCACCGGGTGTGGGTCATGGCTCTGGAATCTCAGGTTTCGGTCTCTCGCAAGTGGGAAGGTGCAGGTGTGGTGAGTGGCAAGGTTTGTGCTTAGGTGGCAGCCAGGGGCTTGTGAACAGGCCCCCGTGGCCGGGGGCCACCAGCCGTTGGATGGAAGTTGTCGGATGCGCCGCCAGGGTGCGCCGCGATGTCAGGAGTGACCGATGAAGACGATGGTTTTGCTGGGTTCGGGTGCGTTGGCCACCCTGTTGTTGTCGGGCTGCGCAAGCCAGCCCCCTGCGATGCAGGCCTTCAGTGCCCCAGCGGACGGCAGCAGCATGCAATACGCCTGCGGCAACGGTGAAAAGGTCGAAATGCAGTTCTACCCCGACCAGGGCCGCAGCGTGATGCGCCGCAGTGGCTGGACGGTGGAGCTGCCCCGGCAAGTGGCAGAAACCGGCTACGCCTACAGCAATGGCCCCACCACGGTGCTGGGCAAGGGCAACGAGTTGACCATCCAGATTGGCCATCTGGCACCGATCTGGTGCCGCAGCAACCGCTCCATGATGGTGGCTGGGGTCAAGTAACAGACCTTTCTTTTTTGCCTTCCGGCTGCTGGCCGGTTCGATGGATTTTTTCTGAAGGCCTGCGCAGTGCGACTGCGCAGGCCCTTTGCCGTTTCAGGAGGCTCCCGGCGTGCAGGCCTCATGGGCTGTTGGAGCAGCGGGGCGTTGCTCCAGGGTCAGGGGCGTAACCAGGTGGTTGCCCTGCGCATCCAGCACGCTGACGGCCACTTGGCTGGAGGTGAACACGACCACCGGCGCGCTGGCCCAGCGCTCCATGGTGGTGTCCACCGCCATCCTGAACGGCGACACCCCTGGGCTGTACAACCGCTTTGACATTGCCAACGAGCGCAGCCTGCAGGTGGGCAACCTGGCCTACCAGCTCTCGGGCGGGCAGGTGTTTGACAAGGTCGGAGACTGAAACGCATCCGAGTGCGAATCAAGCAGAGATCCATAAAAACGATAGCTGCCAGCGTTTCCCTGGCAAAGGAGCAAGTTGCTATTTTTTATGAATGCCTGTGCAACACAGGCTGCAACAGCACCACCAGCGCGCCTGCGCCACCATCCATCGGCCGCGCCTGTACGAAGGCCAGCACCTCGTTCTTCTGCACCAGCCAGCGCTGCACGCGGCTTTTGAGCACGGGGCTCTTGCCGGGCGAGCCCAGTCCCTTGCCGTGCACCACGCGCACGCAGCGCAGGCCGGTTTTGTGGGCGTGGCGGATGAAGTCGCCCAGCGCCTCGCGCGCCTCATCCACGCGCAGGCCGTGCAGGTCCAGCTGGCGCTGGATGCTCCAGTGGCCCGCGCGCAGGCGGCGCGTGATCTCCACGCCGATGCCGGGGCGGCGAAAGCTGAGCTGGTCGTCGGTGTCCAGCAAGGTGCTCACGTCGAAGTCGTCGCTGATTGATTCCATCAGCACCCGCTCTTCGTCCAGCCAGTGCTGCACCGGCAGCGGCGGCGGCTGGTGGCGGCGCACGCGTGCCAGGTTGGGGTTGCGCAGCGGGGTGACGGGGCCCACGCTGCGGCTGAAGAGGTGGCGCTCGGCTTCGGCCCGGGCGGCCGCTTCGCGCCGGGCCTTGTCTTCGGCCTCGCGGCGCTCCTGCTCCTCGCGCAGGCGGCGGGCCACGGTGGCCAGGTCCTGCAGCTGGGTGATGCGTTCGCCTGCACGGCGCGGTGCCGGGGGGGCGCGGCGCCTGGGTGGTGCGGGGCTCTCTGCGGCTGTGGGCGCAGCGGGGGCGTGGCGCAGTGGGCGCATGGCCGCCTTGGCTGCTGCTTTTTTGTCGGCCAGGCCTGCGCGCCGGGTAGACCGGGACGCGGTGGGGGCCGCAGGTGCAGGGGCGATTCCGGTGGGTTCCACGGGGGCTGGTTTACCGGGTGCAGCGCGCGCAGCACGCGCCAGCGCGGCTTGCAGGGCCGTGGGCGGGTGGGCTGGTGCGGGGGCTGGGGCGGTCACACAAGGCCCTTTTCGGCCATCGACAGCGCCTGGCCCGGCGCCACGATGACGTGGTCGAGCACGCGCACATCCACCAGCGCCAGCGTGGTCTTCAGGGTCTGGGTCAGCGCCTCATCCGCACGGCTGGGTTGTACGCTGCCGCTTGGGTGGTTGTGGGCCAGCACGACGGCGGCGGCCTGGTGGTGCAGGGCGCGCAGCACCACCTCGCGCGGGTACACGCTGGTCTGGGTGAGCGTGCCGCGAAACAGCTCCTCCAGCGCCAGCAGGCGGTTTTGCGCATCGAGGAACAGCACGGCAAACACCTCGTGCCCCTTGGCGGCCAGGTGGAGCTGCAGGTAGTGTTTGACGGTATCAGGCGAGTCGAACACCTCGCGCTCGCGCAGCTGCTGGGCCAGGGCTCGGCGGGCCAGCTCCAGCACCGCCACCAGCTCGGCGCGCTTGGCAGGGCCCAGGCCCTTGATGCGCTCCAGGTCGGCCGCGCTGGTGTGCAGCAGCCCGGCAATGCCGCCAAAGCCACCGGTGATGGCGCCCGTTGCCGGGTCGAGGCCGGGCGGGTCGAGCAGTTCCTGCGCCATTTGCAGCACGCCTTTGCCCACGATGCCCGTGCGCAGCAGGATGGCCAGCAGCTCGGCATCGGCCAGGGCGGCGGGGCCGCGCGCCAGCAGTTTTTCGCGGGGCTGGGCGTCGGCGGGCAGGTCTTTGAGGGGCATGGCGCAGGGTTTTTGGCGCCCGTCGGGGGCCAACGGGCGTAGGGCTTTGCCCGGTTTTCTACAATGCGGGCCAGTTTATCGGGACTTTCATGACCACTACAGCTGCCGCCCTTCCTACCGTCCAGCCGGGTTCTTTCCTCACCTTGCACTACCGCCTGGCGGGCCCGGCGGGGGATGTGATCAACACCTTTGCCGACAAGCCGGCCACCCTGTCGCTGGGCACGGGCGAGCTGTCGCCCGCCATGGAGCAGCGCCTGCTGGGCCTGGCCGAGGGCACGCGCACCACGTTCGAGCTGCCTGCGGGCGAGGCCTTTGGCGAGCGCAACCCTGACATGCAGCAATGGGTGGCCCGCAAGCTGATGAACGAGCTGGGCGACCCCGACGAAAAGTACAACGTGGGCGATGTGGTGCAGTTCCCCACCCCCGACGGCCAGGGCAGCTACGCCGGGGCCGTGATGCAGGTGCGTGAAGACGGCGCGGTGCTGTTCGACTTCAACCACCCGCTGGCGGGCCAGCCTGTGACCTTTGAAGTGCAGCTGATCGGGATCCTGTGATGCAGGCGCCGCAAGAAATCCTGCTGGCCGAGCCGCGCGGCTTTTGCGCCGGTGTGGACCGCGCCATCGAGATCGTGGAGCGCGCCATCCAGAAGTTTGGCGCCCCCATCTACGTGCGCCACGAAATCGTGCACAACACCTACGTGGTGAACGACCTCAAGGCCAAGGGCGCGATCTTCATCGAAGAGCTGTCGGATGTGCCCCCGGGCGCCACGCTGGTCTTCAGCGCCCATGGTGTGAGCAAGGCGGTGCAGCAAGAGGCCGAGGCGCGGGGCTTCAGCATTTTTGACGCCACCTGCCCGCTGGTGACCAAGGTGCATGTGGAGGTCGCCAAGCTCGCCAAAGAGGGCTACGAATTCATCATGATCGGCCACAAGGGTCACCCTGAGGTCGAGGGCACCATGGGCCAGCTCGACCACGGCATTCACCTGGTGGAAGACGTGGAAGACGTGGCCCGCGTGCAGCCCGCGCAGACCGAGAAGCTGGCTGTGGTCACGCAGACCACGCTGAGTGTGGACGACGCCGCTGAAATCTCGGCCGCCGTGCGTGCGCGGTTCCCGAGCGTGCGCGAGCCCAAGCAGCAGGACATCTGCTACGCCACGCAGAACCGGCAGGATGCCGTCAAGGTACTGAGCCCGCAGGTGGACGTGGTGATCGTGGTGGGCAGCCCCACCAGCTCCAACAGCAACCGCCTGCGCGAGCTGGCGGCCAAGCTGGGCACCACGGCCTACATGGTGGACAGTGCCGACGAACTGCAGGGCGAATGGTTCAAGGGCCGCGCGCGTGTGGGGCTCACAGCCGGTGCTTCGGCGCCTGAAATCCTGGTGCAGCAGGTCATCGACCGCATCAAGGCGCTGGGCGCGGTGTCGGTGCGCAGCATGGCGGGCATCGAGGAGACCATCAAGTTCCCGCTGCCCAAGGGGCTCAAGATCGACGCTGCCACGGGGCTGGAGATTCGGGAGCGCACGCCAGAGACGGGGCCGTCTGCCCACTGACGGTCGGGCGGTTCATTTGAGAAAAGGGCGCTTGCAGGCGTCCTTTGTTCTTTTACTCCTGAATTGATAACTGCTATCGCTTGACTATCGCGCGGTAGCGGCCATTTTTATTCAGATTTTTCACTACAGCGGCACGGCGGGTCCGCTCCACAGGTCCAGCGGCGGGTCGGCCGCCACGGCGCGCAGGATGTCGGTGCGCGAGATGAAGCCCGACAGCACGCCTGCCTCGTCCGTCACCGGCAGCCCCGGCAGGCCCGTGTCCAGCAGCACGGCGGCCACGCGGCGCAGCTCGGTGTCCGCCGCGACGGTGGGCACCGGGCTCACCATCACCTCGGCCACCGGGCGGCGCGCCAGGTCAATGGCTTGTTTGACGGCGCCGGGCTCGGGCAGCAGGTCCAGCGGCGCCATGTCGGCGCGCACCAGCAGGCCGATCACGCGGCCCAGCACATCCACCACCGGGGCCTGGGCCACCTTGTGCTCGGCCAGCGTTTGCCAGGCATCGTTCACGCGGGCATCCGGCTGCACGCTGAGTGCGCCCCGGGTCATCACGTCACTGACCCGGGTCAGCGGCTGGCGGGCATGCTGGGGGCCTTGTTCGGTCTGTGCATAGGCGCTCACGGCGTCCTGCAGGCGCAGGTTGACCACGGCGGGCGTGGTGGCTTCTGCCGTGGCCGCGTGGGGCGGGGCGGGGAAGACGGGCACGGGATCCCCCGGCAGGTCCAGCGCCCGGGTGCGCAGCGCCTGGGGCCGCTGCACGCGCCGCACCGACGAGATCTGGGCCAGGTTCTCCGGGCCGCCCCGGTACATCTGGCCCGACGGGCCGAACACAAAGAACATGCTTTTCTCCTGTGTGCAGAACCGCCGGACGGTTGGGGTTGGAACTGCTTTGCCCATGTTATCGGCAGTTGTGGGGCGCACGTGCAGTCCACGTTGTGTCTGCATGTTGCGGGCAGCCCCTACACTGCCCCTTCTTTTGACACCACCTGCCATCCGGAGCCCCTGCATGATCGACCGCGCCGCCATTGCCGCTGCCCGCCGCCAACTGGCCACCCAGCCCGACTTTTTGCGCACCACGCCGCTGATGCGCCTGTCCGGCAAGTCCTTGGGCGTGGACTGTGCCGAGGTCTGGCTCAAGCTGGAGCATCTGCAGGTGGGCGGCAGCTTCAAGGCGCGCGGCATGCTGTATCGCCTGCTGGCCAACCCCGTACCTGAGAGCGGCGTGATCATCGCCTCGGGCGGAAACGCTGGCATTGCGGTGGCGGCGGCCGCCCAGGCCCTGGGCGTGCGCTGCGAGGTCTTTGTGCCCGAGGTCTCTCCCGAGGCCAAGCGCGCCCGCCTGCGCGCCCTGGGGGCGGAGGTGGTCGTCACCGGCGCCGCGTATTCCGAAGCCTTTGAAGCCTGCGTGGCCCGCCAGAAGACCACTGGGGCCTTGCAGGCCCATGCCTACGACCAGCCTGAAGTGGTGGCGGGCGCGGGCACCCTGGCGCTGGAGATGGAAGAACAGGGCGGCCGCCTGCCCGACACGGTGCTGGTCAGCGTGGGCGGTGGTGGCCTCATCGGCGGTGTGGCCGCATGGGTGGAAAGCCGCGCCCATGTGGTGGCGCTGGAGCCCGAACGCGCGCCCACCCTGCACGCCGCGCGGGCTGCGGGCCAGCCGGTGGATGTGGAGGTGGGCGGCGTGGCTGCTGATTCGCTTGGCGCCCGCCGCATCGGGGCGATCAGCTGGGAGGTGAGCCAGCGCCATGTGCACGACGCGCTGCTGCTGCCGGATGACGCCATCCGCGCTGCCCAGCTGTGGCTGTGGAAGGAGCTGAAACTGGCCGTGGAACCCGCCGCCGCGCTGGGCTTGGCAGCTTTGCAAACCGGCGCCTACAAGCCCCAGCCGCAAGAGACAGTGGCCCTGATTCTCTGCGGCGCCAACTTTGACCCCGCCAGCTTGGCCTGAGCCTGTGCCGACCACCCCCTTAAAATCCTGCAATGCTTGACATTCTTCTCCTCCGCAAAGACCTCGACACCGCCATCGCGCGGCTGGAAACCCGCAAAAAGCCCCAGGCCTTCCTGGACGTCTCCGCTTTCCAGGCCCTGGAGTCCGAGCGCAAGACGCTGCAGACCCGCACCGAAGAGCTGCAGGCCCAGCGCAACCAGCTGTCCAAGCAGGTCGGCATGCTGATGAGCCGGGGTGACAAGGACGGCGCCGAAGCCGTCAAGGCCCAGGTGGCCGCAGGCAAGGTGGAACTGGAGCAATCTGCCACCCGCCTGGAGCAGATCCAATCCGAGCTGCTGGCCATGCTGGTGGCCGTGCCCAACCTGCCGCACGAATCCGTGCCCGTGGGCAGCGACGAAACCGGCAATGTGGAAGTGCGCCGCTGGGGCACCCCTCCCAGTTTCGGCTTCGAGGTGAAAGACCATGTGGACTTGGGCACCCCGCTGGGCCTGGATTTCGATATGGGCGCCAAGCTCTCGGGCTCGCGTTTCACCGTGATGAAGGGCCCCATCGCCCGACTGCACCGTGCACTCGCTCAGTTCATGCTGGATGTTCAGACCCAGGAACACGGCTACACCGAGTGCTATGTGCCTTACGCCGTGAACGCCGATTCGCTCAAGGGCACCGGCCAGTTGCCCAAGTTTGAAGGCGACCTGTTTGCTGCCAAGAAGGGCGGCCAGGACGGCGAGCCCGTGCCTGATAACACCGCGCTGTACCTCATCCCCACCAGCGAAGTGCCCCTGACCAACTTTGTGCGCGACGTGGTCACGCCAGAGACCGACCTGCCCATCAAGCTCACGGCCCACACACCGTGCTTCCGCTCCGAAGCCGGGAGCGGCGGGCGTGACATTCGTGGCTTGATCCGCCAGCACCAGTTCGACAAGGTCGAAATGGTGCAGATCGTGCACCCCGACAAGAGCTACGAGGCGCTGGAAGAAATGACCCGCCACGCCGAAGCCGTGCTGCAGAAGCTGGGCCTGCCTTACCGGGTGATGAGCCTGTGCACGGGCGACATGGGCTTTGGCGCCGCCAAAACCTACGACCTGGAAGTGTGGCTGCCCGCGCAGAACACCTACCGCGAAATCAGCTCGGTGAGCAACTGCGAAGCCTTCCAGGCGCGCCGCCTGCAAGCCCGCTTCAAGAACGCCCAAGGCAAGAACGAGCTGCTGCACACCCTGAACGGCTCCGGCCTGGCCGTGGGCCGCACGCTGGTGGCGGTGCTGGAAAACTACCAGCAGGCCGATGGCAGCGTGACGGTGCCCGAGGTGCTGCGCCCCTACCTGGGCGGCCAGACTGTGCTTCAGGCCTGAGGCCGCGTGAGAGAACCCGGCAGGTCCGTTCGGGCTTGCCTGATTCATCGACTCCTGCAGCGGGCCCTTGTGGCCCGTTGTGTTTTTCACTTCCCGTTCATGCAGGCGTGGCGCGTATGGGTGCCACGTGAAAGACCCTGGGTAAAGCCTTGTGCGGGTGCTCAGGCCGCCAGGGCGGGCGGAGCTGAAAAATCCACCTGCGCCTGGGCCAGGCGCAACATGGCTGCCACCAGCGCCCGCGTATCGCCCCGCCGCCATTGGTATGCGTAGTGCAGCGGGGCCAGTGGCGTGCGTCCGCCCACCGCATGCAGGCCCAGGGTGCGGACCCAGCCAGTAGGCAAGAACCCAACCCCCACACCGGCGCGCAGCATCCCGGCCACGGCTCCCCAGCTGTTGCACAGGATGCGCTCGTGCACCGTGACGCGGTGCGCCAGCAGCCAGTCGTCGAGCAGCCGCGTAGTCCCCGCCCCGGCTGGCAGGGTGACCAGTGCATGGCGCTGCAACAGGGCCCCGGCGCCCATCCGGCCTGCACCGGGCAGGCCCGGTGCGGCAGCCCAGGCGAAGTGGGCAGCGCCTACCGGCTGCGACAGCAGGCTGCTGCGGGATGAGCGCCCGGCGATCACGGCGAAGTCCAGTTCGCCATCGTCCAGGCGGCGTTCCAGCACACTGCCTACGTCCACCACAGGTTCCAGAACGAGGCGGGGGTGCGCGTGCCGGGCCGCTGCCACCAGCGCGGGCAGCCAGGTGAGCGCCGAGAGATCGCCCACACCAAAACGGCAGCGGCCGGTGAGCGCCGCGCGTGCATCCGCCGCCTGGCTCAGTGCCGTCATGGCCTGGAGCACGTCAAGTGCTGCGGGCAGCAGGCGTTCTCCGGCTTCGGTGAGCACGGCGCGGTGGCCGCTGCGGTCAAACAGTGGCTGGCCCAGCACCGACTCCAGCTCGGCGATGCGCTTGGACAGCGACGACACCGATACATGCACACGTTCTGCCGCGGTGCTGAAGTTGGCGCAGGTGGCGGCCCACCAAAAGGCTTCGAGCTGCTTGATGGAAGGGGTGGACATGGGTTGTGAGCGAAAAAGCGAACAACTTCATTCTAGATATTTCGCTTTTATGCGCATTCCATGCTGCCTAGAGTGGCGGCTTGCATGAACCCGTTCTGAACCTGTTCTGACCGTTTTTACCGGCGCCCCCACCATGATTGCTGCCCCTGATTCCTTGTCCCCCGTGGCATCGCCCGCACTGGGTGCTGTGCCGCGCTCCCCGGCCGTGCTGCGCCGCATGCTGTCGCTGCACGACTTTGAGGACGCCGCGCGTCGGCGCCTGCCCCGGCCTATCTTTGGCTACATTGCGGGCGCAGCCGAGGACAATGCCTCGCTGCGCGACAACCGCGAGGTGTTTGGCGAATACGCCTTCACAACGCGTGTGCTGCGCGACGTCTCGCTGCGCTCCCAGTCTGTGGGGCTGTTCGGCGAGCGCTACAGCAGCCCCTTCGGTATTGCGCCCATGGGCATCAATGCTTTGTCCACCTACCGGGGCGACCTGGTGCTGGCGCGTGCGGCGCAGCGTGCAGGCATCGTGTCGGTCATGAGTGGCACCTCGCTGATCCCGCTGGAGGAGGTGGCGCGCCAGAGCCCGGGCACCTGGTTCCAGGCCTACCTGCCCGGAGACCAGGCGCGCATCGATGCGCTCATCGACCGCGTGGAGCGCGCGGGTTTCCGCACGCTGGTGGTCACGGTGGACATTCCCATCTCGGCCAACCGCGAGAACAACATCCGCACGGGCTTTTCGACACCGCTCAGGCCCGGCCTGCGCCTGGCCTGGGATGGCCTGGTGCGGCCGCGCTGGGTGGCGGGCACCTTCTTGCGCACGCTGCTGTGCCATGGCATGCCGCACTTCGAGAACTCGTTTGCCACGCGGGGTGCTCCCATCGTGTCGTCCTCGGTGCTGCGCGATTTCTCGGCACGCGACCACCTCAGCTGGAACCATCTGGAGGCCATCCGGCGCCGCTGGAAGGGCACGCTGGTCGTCAAGGGGGTGCTCAGCGTGGAAGATGCGCTGCAGGCCCGGAACCTGGGGGCGGACGGTGTGGTGCTGTCCAACCACGGAGGTCGCCAGCTCGATGGTGCCGTGTCCGCCCTGCGGGTGCTGGAGTCCGTGGTGACGGCTGTGGGACCGGCCTTCCCGGTGCTCATTGATGGAGGTTTCCGGCGTGGCTCTGATGTGCTCAAAGCCATTGCGCTGGGCGCACGCATGGTGCTGGTGGGGCGCCCTTTCAACTACGCGGCCGCTGTGGCCGGAGAGGCCGGGGTGTTGCACGCCATCGGGCTGCTGCGCGACGAGGTAGACCGCAACCTCGCCATGCTGGGCGCCAGGGCATGCACGGACCTGGGGCCCGGGCACATCGTTCGCCGACGCGGCTGAGGCCGGCGGAACATGCCGGAGCACCCGGTCTGGACGCTGGAAAAACCTTGCTATAATCGCAGCTTCGACTCACAGGAGAGGTGGCAGAGTGGTCGAATGTACCTGACTCGAAATCAGGCGTAGTGGCAACACTACCGTGGGTTCGAATCCCACCCTCTCCGCCAGTATTCAAAGGGTTTGCTGCTATGAAGATAGAAGCAAACCCTTTCTGGTTTCTGGGCCCTCGTGCGCTCCCTCTCTTTCCCTCCCTACATCTTCCTGGCTGCTCGTTGTCAGCCAGCCCGAACCTGGTTGCGGCCCTGTGCCTTGGCTTCGTAAAGGGCCGTATCGGCGCGGGCGACCAAGGCATCGACCGTGGGGTCACCCGCCTGTACCGTGGTCACTCCGATGCTGACGGTGCAGTGCGGCAGGTCTGCGGTGCCGGGTGTTGCATCCAAGCCTGCGCGCATGCGTTCTGCCACGGCCTGGGCGGCGGCGCTGTCGGTTTCTGGCAGCAGCACCATGAATTCCTCGCCTCCATAGCGCCCGAGCCGGTCGGCCGACCGCAGGTGCGACTGGACAAGCTGCACAAAGCGTTTGAGGACCTGGTCACCTGCAAGGTGTCCGTGTGCGTCGTTGACGCGCTTGAAGTGGTCGATGTCCAGGATCAGCAGTGAAAAAGTGCTGCCGTAGCGGCTCCAGCGGGTCAGTTCTTCTGCACAGGCCGCCAGCACGGACCGGCGGGTGTGTGCCCCGGTCAGGGAGTCGTGGGTGGCGAGGTATTCAAACTCCGCGCGCACGCGTTCACCGGCCATCAGCAGGACCCCGATGCTGACCAGCAGCACCGAGAAGCTGAAGGCGGCAATGTAGAGGGTCTGGACGAAGGACTGTGTGAAGCGATGGGTGTCCGCCTGGTCCAGCCACAGCGTTGATATGGCGCGGCAGACCAGCACCGCTGCCTGCCCCCACAGCACCATGGCTGTGAAGCGGGGGGCAAAACCCCGGTTGCCATGGCGGCCGAGCAGGCGTGCATGTTTGGCCACGATGGCTGCCAGGGTGCCGCTGAAGACCAGGACCCGGATGCGGTAGTCCGGGTACACAAACATGAAAAAAGTGATGGCCAACAAGGCCCCCATGATCACCGTGGCCCAGTGGCGCCATGAGGAAGGCCGGCTGTACAACCGCTCCGAGCCCAGCAGGAACAGCGTGACCCCTGTCAGCAGCAGGGCATTGCCTACCAACGCCACCAGCGGCGCGGGCAGCACGCCGTCCAGGCCGTAGAAAAGGGTGGAACTGGCGCACAGCAGCGGCGCTGTTCCCCACAGCCGCATCCCACGGATCGAAGGGGGATAGCTGCGCCGCAGACCCAGCAGGACCAGTCCCATCACGATGCCTATCATGCCGGCCATGATGGTCAGGGAGCGAAGGTCAAGGCTGAGCATGAAGTGGTGGAGGCGTAGTGGACGTGGCCCGACTGTGGCGGGTGGATGGAGGCACCGGACCCAGGGGATTAAGGTTTTTTGCACCGGTTTGGTGCAATTCTAGAGGGCGCCTGGGGCAGGACTATGTCGGGCTCGATATACCGTCCAGCCGTTTTGGTGGATCGTGTGCGAATGGGGGAATCTGGACGAACCGGGGGCGGGTTGCGTCTGGCGTGTTGAGGGCAGCGGCCCGCGAAGCCAGAATAGGGGGCTGCGCGGCTTGCGCACCATGCCCAGAAAGATCCCTGCATGTCCCTACAGTTGCCCGCGACCCATCCCATTCGCCTGACCCAGTACAGCCACGGCGCCGGCTGCGGCTGCAAGATCAGCCCCAAGGTGCTGGACGTGATCCTGGCGGGCAGCGGGGCGCAGAACCTGGACCCTCGGCTATGGGTGGGCAACACCTCGCGCGACGATGCTGCTGTGTATGCCCTCGACGATGAGCGTGGGGTGGTGTCCACCACCGACTTCTTTATGCCCATCGTGGACGACCCCTTCGACTTTGGCCGCATCGCCGCCACCAATGCCATCAGCGACATCTACGCCATGGGGGCCGACCCGCTGATGGCGATTGCCATCCTGGGCTGGCCCGTGAATGTCCTGCCCCCCAAGGTCGCGCGCGAGGTGGTGCGCGGCGGGCGGGCGGTGTGCGATGCAGCGGGTATTCCGCTGGCGGGCGGGCATTCCATCGATGCGCCGGAGCCCATCTTTGGCCTGGCTGTGACTGGAGTGGTGGAGAAGCGCCACCTCAAGCGCAACGACACCGCCACGGCGGGCTGCCGCCTGTACCTGACCAAGCCGCTGGGCATTGGCATCCTGACCACGGCCGAGAAGAAAGCACGGCTGCGCCCGCAGGACGTGGGTGTTGCGCGTGACCTGATGTGCATGCTCAACAAACCCGGCAGCCGGTTTGGCCGACTGGCGGGGGTGAAGGCGATGACCGACGTGACGGGTTTTGGTCTGCTGGGGCACCTGGTGGAGATGGCCGAAGGTAGTGGCCTGAGCGCCGAGATCGACTATGCGGCCGTGCCCCGCCTGGCAGGCGTGGCGCATTACATGGACCAGGGCTGTGTGCCCGGCGGGACGCTGCGCAATTTCGACAGCTATGGCGCCAAGATCGTGCCACTCACCGAAGAGCAGAAACACCTGTTGTGCGACCCACAGACCAGCGGCGGGTTGCTGGTGGCGGTGAGCCCCGACGGCGAGGACGAGTTCCTGGCGGTGGCAAGCGGACTGGGCCTGGCACTGGCGCCCATTGGCCAGATGACGGAGCGGTGCGCCCTGGCCGTGGTGTTGCGCTGATGCTGACCACTCTGTCGGACTACCGGCACCTGTTACTGAGCGGTGTGCCCATGATGGACGTGCGTGCGCCGGTGGAGTTTGCGCAGGGCGCGTTCCCCAGCGTGGTCAATCTTCCGCTGATGGACGATGGCGAACGCCAGCAAGTGGGCACCTGCTACAAGCACAAGGGGCAGGAGGCGGCGATCGCGCTGGGGCACCAGCTGGTGTCCGGGGCCACCAAGCAAGCCCGCATTACGGCCTGGGCACAGTTCGCGCAGGACCATCCGGGTGGCGTGCTGTACTGCTTTCGGGGCGGCCTGCGGTCGCAGATCGCCCAGCAGTGGCTCCAAAGTGAAACGGGCATCGACTACCCCCGCGTGCAAGGTGGCTACAAGGCCCTGCGCGGTTTTCTCATCGACACCCTGGAGTCGGCCTCGGCGCAGTGCGGTTTTGTGCTGCTGGGCGGCCTCACCGGCACGGGCAAGACCGAGGTGATCGCGCAACTTGCCCATGGCCTGGACCTGGAGGGGTTTGCCAACCACCGGGGCTCCAGCTTTGGCCACCGCGTGAGCAGCCAGCCCTCGCAGATTGACTTTGAGAACCGGCTGGCCGTGGATGTTCTCCAGAAGCGCGACCGGGGTTATGGGGCGTTTGTGGTTGAAGACGAAGGGCGGCATGTGGGCAGCTGCTCCGTGCCGCTGGCGTTGCGGCAGCGGCTGGAGCAGGCGCCCATCGTGTGCCTGGATGATGGCTTTGATGCCCGGGTCGAACGCATCCTGCAGGACTACGTGGTGCAGCAACGCGCTGATTTTGTGGCGGCCCATGGCGAGGCAGTGGGTGCCGATCTGTTTGCAGCCCGCTTGCTCGAAAGCCTGGACAAACTCGCCAAGCGCCTGGGCGGCGACCGGCACCGGGCACTGCGCGTGACCATGCTGGCGGCGCTGGCGCGACAAAGGGAGCACGCAGACCCCACACTCCACCGGGGCTGGATCGCCCCTTTGGTGCGCGACTACTACGACCCGATGTATGTCTACCAGCAGCGCCAGCGGGCGGGCCGCATTGTGTTCCAGGGGGACCGGCAGGCGGTGCTGGACTATCTGCGTGCGTCTGTCCGCACGGCAGGTGCTGCGGACAGCAAAGGGGCTTAGTCGGCGCCGTTGCCCTCGCTGTCCTCTGTCGCACCTTCACCTCGGGGTAGCACCAGCCGGAACTCCGCGCCACGCCCCGTGTCACTGTCCACCTCCAGGCTGCCACCGTGGCGCTGCACCACGGTAGACACCAGCGCCAGGCCCAGGCCAACACCTTGCACGGCAGGGTGACTGCGGTCGTGCAGCCTTTGGTAGGGCGTGAACAGCTTGTGCTGGAGTTCCGAGGCGATGCCGGGGCCCTGGTCACGCACCGACACCACCCAGTGCGGGCCACGTTCTGCGATGGCGCACTGCACCACACCGCCTTGCGGGCTGAACTTGATGGCGTTGTTGATCACGTTGGCCAGTGCACGGCGCAGCAGTGCGCGGTCACCCTCGCACGGGGCGGTTTCGGGGGCGGAAGTGACGCGCACATCCACCTGTTTGTCGCGGGCCAGGGCCCAGAGGTCGTCGGTGGTTTCTGCCAGCAGGGCGACCAGGTCCAGCGGCGCCACGTGGTACTCCTGTGCCTGTGCGCTGGCCAGCTGCACGAAGTTTTCCGCCATGCCCAGGGACGCCTGCGCGTAGCGCTCGATGCGCAGCAGCAGTTCATCGTCCGCCATGCGGCTGGGGTAGGCGCGCTGCATCTCCAGCAGCGTGAGGATGGACGCATTGGGCGCGCGGATGTCGTGCGAGATGAAGTGCATCGCCTGGTCGCGCTGTTGCAAGGCACGGCGCATCTCGGTCAGGTCCACCAGCGTCAGCAGCCATCCCGCATTGGCCAGGTCGGTGAAGGGCTTGCATTGCACCAGCAGGCTGCGGCCTTGAGCATCAATGCCTTCACTGTGCTCGGGCATGGATCGGTGGTGCAGATGCTCCAGGGTGATGAGCGGCTGGCGGCTGCCCGCTTGCACCAGGTCGGCCAGCAACGCTACCACCGACTGGCCTTGCAGCGGGGCCTCTGCGCTGCCGCCCAGGTGCTCGCGGGCAGCCCGGTTGGCCAGCAGGATCCGGCCCTGCGGGTCGCAGACCAGGCTGGGCGAAGGCAGTTGCTGCAGGCTTTCGCTCACGAAGTGGTGCAGGTCACGCAGCTGGCGTGAGGCGCGCTCGACCGCGTTGATGCGCCGTTCCAGAAAATCGGCCGAGTCTCCGGGCCGTTTGCGCAGCCGCATCGACAGGCCCTGCTGCTGCAGGTTCTCCATCTCCAGCCGCAGAAAGTGTGCTGCAGCGCTCAGTCGCCGCCAGCTCCACAGCGGGTAGGCCAGCACCAGCCCCAGCAGGGCCGCCGCCGGGGCAAACTGCAGGCCCGCCCACCAGGGCAGGCACACGCTCAGCACCAGGGTGCCCAGTGCCAGCGCCGCGCTGGTCAGCAGTGCGGCCAAGGGGCCGATCAGCAGCAGGGCCAACAGGGCGGCCGCCACCGGCACCAGGTTGAACAAGGTATTGAGCGTGCGCGAGGCGGGCACGATCTGCTCGCCCGACAGGCGCGCATCCAGCACGTGGGCCACCACCTCCACCCCCGGCATCAAGCGCGACTGCTGGCTTACCGGGGTGGCAAACATATCGCCCAGGCCCGATGCGGCGGCGCCCACCAGCACGTACTTGCCCCGGAAAGCCTCGGCTGGCACCGCGCCGCGCAGCACGTCGATGTAGGAGTAGGTGGTGAAGCTGGAGGGGCCACCCGCGTAGGCGATCAGCGTGTGTTCGGTGCGCTCCCAGGGGCTGGCATCGGCGGCTGGGGCCGCGGTGTTGGGGCAGGGGTTGCCGCCGGGTTGCCGGGCCTGCGCCACACATTGCAGGGCCATGCTGAAGTGGTGCCAGGGTGCGGCGGCCGGGCCTTCGTACAGGTACAGGCTCCGCACCACCCCGTCCCCGTCGGGCGCCACATGCACATGCCCAAGGTTGGCGGCGGCCTGGGCAAATGCGGGCCAGGGCAGGTCGGTGGCGTTGCCGGTGGTGCCGTAGCCGCGCCGCAGCACGGGCAGCACCACCCGCCCGCTGCGGCGGATGGCGTCGGTGAGCAGCAGGTCGTCTTCTGGGTAGTCCAGGTCGGCCTCGTTGAACAGCACGTCCATTCCGATCACATGCGGCTTTTGCGCCGAGATGCGCGCGATCAGTTCAGCATGTAGGGCGCGGCGCCAAGGCCAGCGGCCAATGGCGGCAATGCTGGGGTCGTCGATGGCCACGAGCACGATGTCTGGGTGTGGGGCGCGGGAGACCAGGCGCAGCCCGGCGTCCTGCACCAGATGGTTGACCCGGCCCAGGCTGTCGGGCGTGCTGAGCCAGGTCACCAGACCCAGCAGTACCGTGGCCAGCACCGACCATTCCAGGCGGCGCCTGCGGCGGCGGCTGTGGGCAATGCTTAGCATGGGGCGGCGTCAGTACCCGGGCGGGGTGCTACGACGGGGGCTAAGCCCTCCATGCCCGCCGGTGAGCAGGGCCCGAAGCGGAGGGTGGGCGCGCTCAAGGGCGCCCCACCGGCGCTCCGCTGGAGGTGGACACCGGCAGCCCGGCGCCGGTGCGGATGCCCGTGCCCACGCGGATCTTGCGGGGGGGCGAGAACTCGCTTTCCAGGCCGCTGGGGTCCAGTATCTGGATGCGCACCAGGTACTCGCCAGCGGGCAGGTTGCTGCCGGTCCAGGTGGGGGTGTCCAGCACGGTGTCCTGGACGGGTTGTGCAAAAACCGCATCGGAGGCGGCGGCCAGCTGCAGCCGGAAGCGCTGGCCCGGTTGGGCAGGCCAGTGCAGGCGCACCGTGGGTTCGCCGTCGTCGGCTTGCAGGGCCTGCAGCGACAGCGTGGCCGGGCGCTCGGCCACGGTGAAGGGCTGCGGAGGCGCGAACGGGCCCTGGTCGGCCAGGCCGCCCGGCAATTGCTGAATGCTGGCCATGCGCCAGAAGTAGTTGCCCACGGGCAGGGCGCCAAGGAGCAGGCGGCATTCGTCCAGGCGCTGTTCGTCGCGCAGGGGCGCGGTGAACTTCGCATCGGCTGCCACCTGCACGCGGTACCAGCGCACACCGGGCACCTCGGTGCAGCGCAGTTCGGCCGAGCCGCTGGGCACCACGGCGCCGGGGGCGGGAGACTGGTGCAGTGGTGCTACGGGCCGGGTCTTGATGGTGAAGGGCTGCACGGCGGGCTGGCCTGAAATCCCGGCCTCGTCCACGGCCCGCACGGCCAGGTAGTAATGGCCATCCTCCAGCGCCTTCCACCGCAGATGCCCGTCGGCAAAACTGCCATGGCGCAGCACCTGGGTGAGTCCTCCGTCTTGTGCCACCTGGGCCAGGTAGCGTGTGGCGCCCGGGGCAGTGGGCAGGTCGATGGCGAGCAGTCCGGCATCACTCAGCACGGCGGGCACGCCCGAGGTGTCGGGTGGGGGCAGCAGGGGGCGGGCTGCACCCACGGTGCCATCGGTGGCCACGGCCAGGCCTTGGCCCAGCGCCAGCAGGGCTGTGGGGGCGGTCAGCGACGCGCCAGGGTGGCTGTCGGTGTCGCGCCGGGACTGCACGGCTACCGAGCCATTGAGCACCGAGGCGGTGGTCTGGCCCGAGTCCGCCATGGCCACACTGAAGTGGGTGCCGCGCACGCTGGTCACTGCCAGCGGGGTGCGGATTTCGAACCGGCGCAGGGGCTCGGTGCTGGGGGGCACGGTCGATTCGACGCCACCCTTGTGCATCTCCAGCACCGACTGCACGCTGCCAGCGCGGCCGCGCCGGCGCAGTTGCCGAAGCTGCAGCTCGGACTGCGCCTGCACCCGGACCACGGTGCCATCAGCCAGCTTGACGGCCACAAAGGACTCGGGGCCGACCTGCAGCGCCGTGCCTTCCTCCAGCCTGCCACCGGGGCTGACAGGGGCTGGCACATCGCCAGCCCGCGCCTGCGCCGTGACGGCGCCCTGCACGAACTGCACCGTGGCCGACTCGCTGGGCTGCAGCCGCACAGGGATCCAGATCACCGAGCCCGGCTGCAGGCGCCGGGGGTCGGCCACCTTGTTGCGGGTCTGCAGTTGCTGCCACTGCCGGGGCGCGGCCAGGTAGTCACGGGCCAGCCCTTCCAGGGTGTCGCCCTCCTTGACGGTGTGGGCAATTTCATCCCCTTGGGGGAGGGCCGGGCTGGCTTGCGCCACCCGGCCTGCAAGGCCCGCGAGGGCCACCAGGGCCAGCGCAGCGGCAGTGCAGGGGGTCCAGCGGATGTGGGGGATGGCGGGGGTCAACTCATGTCTCCTTCGTGCGGTCCGGCACGGGCGGCGCCGCTTGTGGCGGAGCCTGTCCGGGGTCTTGTGCGCCTTCGTCAGTCCTTGCGGGGGGCCTCGACGGCTTCAAAGCGGTAGCCCACGCCGTACACCGCCGAGACGATGAATCCATTGGCCGGGCGCAGGTCCAGCAGGGTCCGCAGGCGCGAGATGTGGGTGTCCAGCGAACGCGACATGACATCGGCCACCTGGCCCCAGACGATTTCCTTGAGGTGGTCGCGCGACAGCAGTCGGCCCATGTTCTGGAAAAGGAACAGCGCGAGGTCGTATTCGCGGTTCTTGAGTTCCACGGGCACGCCGTCCATTTCGATGGCCCGGGTCTCGGGCAGAAAGCGGTAGCGGCCAAATTCCAGCACGCTGGCTGCGTTGTCGGGGTAGGCGCGGCGCAGCAGCGCGGCCACACGGGCATTGAGTTCGCCGATGCGCACAGGCTTGACCATGAAGTCATCGGCACCGCTGGCCAGGCCTTCGACGATGTCGCGTTCTTCCTGCCGGTTGGTCACGAACAGGATGGGCAACTGCGCGGCCACGTTCTTGCGCACCCAGCGCACCACCTCGGGCCCCGTGGTGTCGGGCAGGTGCCAGTCCACGATCAGCAGGTCAAAGGTCTCGCGGCGCAGCGTGCGCAGCAAGTCGGCACCGGTCAAATGGGTGTGGCAGACATGGCCCATCGCCTCCGTGGCCTGCTTGATCAGATCCAGCTGAAGCGCATCGTCGTCCAGAGCGGCTATGCGCATGGTTTCCCCCGTCGAAATGGAAGCCGGGAATTATTCGCGATATCCCGCTGCAGGCCTAGCGGCTTGCAGCAGGTGAGCAGGTGATTTGACATTTGTTAACCCTCTGTGGTTCGGGGCAGACGCATGGGCGGGACTATCGCTGCGATGCTGCCTGGGAGGCCGCCAGTGGTGCGATCTCGCGCACCAGCCGCATGCCGACCAGCGGATAGCGGGTCTGCGGCGTGTTCCAGTTGCGAAAGCCGCAGCGTGCATAGAACGACCAGGTGTGCCACGAGCCACCCCGGCGCACGCGCACGCCACCGTCTGCCGGGCCTTGCGGGCTGTCCGGTGGCGAATTGGCGTAGTAATGGTCGTCGTGCCAGTCTGCCACCCATTCCCATGCGTTGCCCAGCATATCGTGCAGGCCAAATTGATTGGGGGCATAGCTGCCCACGGGGGCCGTGAAGGGATGGCCGTCGCTGCCCGCCAGTGCATGCTGGCGCCAGCGGGGCCACAGGGGGGCGGCTTCCTGGTCGAAGGTGTTGGCCACCCGCACCAGGCCCTCGGGGTTGTCGCCATGGGGGTAGAGGGTGCGGGTGCCAGCGCGGCAGGCGTATTCCCACTCTGCCTCGGTGGGCAGGCGGTAGGCGTGTCCCTCTGTGCGGCTCAGCCAGCGGGCCAGGGCCTGGGCGTCGTTCCAGGTGATGTTGACGACGGGGTGGTCGGGGCCCTGCGCAAACCCGGGATTGCGCCACGAGTAACGGGGGGATCGCCCCTCGAACGCGTCGCCGCGCTGGGTGGTGGCCGGGTCGTACTGGGGGTTGTAGCCATAGCCGCCCGTGCCATCGGCCTCGGACTCAGGCTGGTAGCCCGAGGCTTCGACAAACCGCTGGAACTGCCCCACCGTGACCTCATGCTGGCCCAGGTAGAACGTCTGGCGGATATGCACTTCGTGGGCGGGCGCTTCGTCGATCAGGTCGGTGAAGCGCTTGTTCTCCAGCTGTGGGTACGTCTGGGCCAGCATCTCCACGGGTGGCAACCCCCCCATCCAGAAACGGCCCGCAGGCACCTGCACAAACACCATGCCCAGGCTGTTGATCCAGGTGGGAGTTGCCGGGGGCTCCTGGCGAGGCGCGTGCTGGCACCCCGCCAGCAGCGCGGCCAGGGCCAGCAGGGCCCCGCCGATGCCCGTGGGGCGCGTTGGTGCAAGGCAGGCAGGGGGCATCAAGGTTTGTCGGGCAGTTCGCTCACACACTCAAAAACCAGGCGCGATCCATCGTTGCGCAGCAGCTTGGCGTGCAACGCCAGGCGCTGGCATTCGCGGTTGGCGGCTGCATAGGCCTGGGAGGTGTCCGGCCCGTACACCGGCACGCTGAAGGTGCGGTCACGTCCCGAGGCCATGGGGCCCGAGGGGTGGTGGGGCTGGGTGGCATTGCAGCCAGCCAGCACGGCCAGTGCAGAGACCGAGGCAAACAGCAGTTTCATGGGGTTCTCCAGATCAGTCCAAGCACCCAGTTTAAGGGCCCCTTTGGCGGCGGTGCCAGTGCCCGGCGCCTGACCCAACGCGGACCCCTGTGTTTTCCGCGTATCCCCGCTGTGCACGGGGCAGGGGACGCACTACAGTGGGCGGGCAGGGCTGCATCGTTGTGGGCGCCAGTCAAAAAAGGGGGCGGGATGGCAGGCACGCAAGCACCGGTCACACAAGACGCCTGGCGCGCCTGGGCGCTGCGGCTGCTGTGGGCGCTGGGTTTGCTCGCCTTGCTGCAGGCACTGCCGGTCTGGGCGCCACTGCAGCGGCTGGAGTACGACCTGCTGGCCAGCCTCACGGCCCCGGTGCGGCCCGACGTGGGGGTGCTGGTGGTGGGGCTCGACGAGCCCAGCCTGGCCGCGCTGAACATGAGCCCGCCCCTGCCGCGCCGCCTGCATGCCCAGCTGATAGACGCCGTATCGGCCGCAGGCGCCGCCGCGCTGGGCATCGACATGCTGTTTGCCGCACCCCAGTCGCCCGAGGACGACGCGGCCCTGGCCAAGGCACTGCAGGGGCGTTTGCCCGTGGTGCTGGCCACAGCCGAGGTGGTGGTGCCCAGCTCGCAGGTGGCGCAATACCGGCAGACGGTGCCCTCCGTCTTCCCCACCGCCCGCCAGGGCAGTGTGGCCATGGAGCCAGACGGCGATGGTGTGCTGCGCCGCGCCCCGGTGCACGACACTGCGCTGTGGCGCGTGCTGGCCCAGGCCGCAGGGCGTGTGGTCACCCCGCCGCCCGAGGGCGCGCTGCTGCGCTACTACGCCCCCGAGCTGCCCCTGCCCTACGCCCACTACACCCAGGCGCTGGAGCCCGCGCGCATGCTGGCTCCGGGCGCCCTGCAAGGCCGGGTGCTGCTGCTGGGGCAGAACACGCCGGTGGATGGCGTGGACCAGTTTGCCACCCCTTTGCAGGTGCTGGGGGCGGGCACCCAGTCGGGCGTGCTGGTGCATGCCACGGCGCTGATCAACGGCTTGGCGAGCGACTGGATCCGGCCCGCGCACCCCCTGGGGCCGTTCTTGCAGGCCGCGCTGGCGGTGGGCGCGGTGGCAGCGTTCACGCGCCGCTGGCGGGGCGCGCGCGCCGCGTGGCTCAGCGCGGTGCTGGCGCTGCTGGCCGTGGCGGGCGGATGGTGGGCGCTGGTGGCGGGCCTGTGGTGGAGCGCACTGCCCACGCTGGCAGGCCTGGCGCTACATTTCAACGTGGGCGCGGCCGACAGCTACTGGCGCGAACACCGCCGCCGCGAGCAGCTGCGCGCAGACTTTGCACGCTATGTGCCGCCCGCCGTGGTCGATGCGCTGGTGGCCGAAGGCGCTGCCCCGGCCCTGCAGGGCGAGCGCCGGGTGCTGACCCTGCTGTTCTCCGACCTGGCCGGTTTCACGGCCGCCAGCGAGCGCCTGCCGCCCGAGGCCGTGGCCCAGGCACTCAACGCCTATTTCTCGCGCATGACCCATACCGTGCACCAGCATGGCGGCACGCTCGACAAATTCATTGGCGATGCCGTCATGGCCTTCTGGAATGCGCCCATGCCCGAGCCCGCCCACGCAGCGCGTGCGCTGGCGTGCGCCCAGGCCATGCAGTCCGAGATGGTGGCCCTGCGCGCGCAGTGGGCAGGCACACCGTTTGCGCAGGTGCAGCTGCGCATCGGCCTGCACACGGGCGAGGCCGCGGTGGGCCACTTGGGATCGCACGAGCGCTTCACCTACACCGCCGTGGGCGATGCGGTGAACACTGCCGCGCGGCTCGAAGGGGCCAACAAGGCCTTTGGCACCGGCATCCTGCTCTCCGGCGCCACGCGCGCGGCCCTGCCCGCCGGGGCCCCGGAGCACGCGCACTTGCTCTGGCTCGATACCGTGGTGCTGGCTGGGCGCAGCGCGGGGCTGGACGTGTACACGCCCTGCGACGACACCACGCTGGTGGCCACCAGCCAGGCACTGCACCGCTACCTGCAGGCTGCCAATTGGGCGGCAGCCCTGGCCTGCTGCGCCGAATGGCAGACCCGCGCACAGCACCATGCGCCGCAGTGGGCGCTGCACGCCGATCAGCTCCAAGCCCGGGTGTTGGCCGGGGCCCGCACTGCAGCGCAGGCCCCGGCCGAGCCGCCGTCCTTTGGCGCCCGTGCCCTCGACAAATAGACCCGACCCCCGATGAAAGGCCACCCCATGCCATCCCATCGCCGCTTCCTCTTCTGGTGGACCCCTTTGGGCCTGGCGCTTGGCGCGGCAGGCAGCACCAGCGCCTGGGCGCAGTGCGCGGGCGCCCCGTTGGATTCCGGTGCGTCTGCCGCACAGATCGTGGCGCTGGCGGGCCAGGGCCAGACCCGCGCGCTCGGGGCGGAGCCCTGGTCGCCCGCCGCGCTGGCACAGCAGCTGGGGGCCGGGGCCGACATGCGCACGCTGGCGCTGTCGTCCGCCGCCCTGTTGCTGGCCGACCGCACGCAGATCCGCATGTCGGCCAACGCCCAGGTGCGGCTGTGCGAATCGCAGCCCCAGCGCACCCTGCTGGAGCTGGCCGCCGGGCGCCTGTGGGCCCGTACCAAGAAGACCCCGGCCACCCTCCAGCTGCAAACCCCCGCCGCCCTGGCCGTGGTGCGTGGCACCGACTGGGATGTGGAGGTGGACGCGGCCGGGCGCACCACGCTCACCGTGCTCTCGGGGCTGGTGGAGCTGTCCAACGCCCAGGGCAGCGTGCAACTGGGCCCGGCCGAGCAGGGCTTTGTGGAGCCGGGGCGGGCGCCTGTGAAGCGTGTTCTGGTCAACCCCCGCGAGCGTGTGCAGTGGGTGGCGGCCTATCCTACGGATACCGCGCGCTGGGCCGAATTCCAGCGCTCCGACATCGCACCCGCGCTGGCCGACGTGCGCGCAGCGCTGCAGGCGGGCCAATGGAGCGCCGCGCAGGCCCGGCTGCAGCAGATGGTGGCAGGGGGCGACACCAGCGCCGTGGTGGCCCTGGTGCTGGCCGACCTCGACCTGCGGGACGGCCAGATGGACGCGGCCCAGGCCCGCCTGGCCGCCGCCTGGCCGCGCACGCCAGACCCCCGCATCGCCGCACGCCGCGCTGAGTTGCTGATGGCGCTGGACCGCAACGCCGAAGCCCGTGCCTGGCTGGACACCACCCGCGCCGCCGCACCCACGGCACCCGAGCTGCTGCTGGCCGATGCCGACTGGCACCGCCTGGAGGGCCGGGGCGACGCCGCCCTGGCCCTGTACCGCCAGGCGGCCAACGCTGCGCCCGCAGGCACGGCGCAGCAGGCGGCCGCGTTGTGGGGCCTGGGCCGGGCGCTGCAGGAGCGGGGCGACCTGCCTGCCGCCCGCGCCACCCTGGCGCGCGCCGTGGCGCTGGCGCCCGACCACCCCACCTACCGGGCCGAGCTGGCCACGGCCGACACCGAGGCGCTGCGGCTGGCCGAGGCGCGCACCGGGTTGGATGCCGCGCTGGCGCTGGCGGGCGACGACTACAACAGCCTGGCCGGTGCGGGCCTGCTGGCGTTGCAGCAGGGCGATGCCGAGGGCGCGCGCACGCAGCTGCTCAAGGCGCTGGTGATCGAGCCCCGCTACGCACGCGCCCAGGTGTGGCTGGCCGTGGCCGAATACCGGCTGGGCGAGCTGGCGGCCGCCTTCGACTCGCTGGACCGCGCCCGCCTGGCCGACCCCAACGACCCGCTGCCCTGGCAGATCGAAGCCATCCTGCGCAACGACAGCGGCCAGCCCGAGGCCGCGATGGCCGCCGCCCGTCAGGCGCTGCTGCGGCTGCCCTACCTCAAGTCGCTCAACCCGCTGGTGTCCGACAGCCAGGGCTCGGCCAACCTGGGCAAGGCGCTGGGCGACTTCGGGCTGGAGCACTGGGCGCGCGCCTATGCGCAGCAGTCGTACTACCCGCTCTGGGCAGGCAGCCATTTCTTCATGGCCAACCGGTACGAGAGCGACTACAGCCGCAATTCCGAGCTGTACCAGGGCTACCTGGCCGACCCGCTGGCGCTGGGCGTGGGCGAGCGCCAGGTGCCCTTGCTGCCCACCGAGGGCCGTGAAACGGTGTGGTCTGCGAGTGCGGAGCGCAACCCCGTGCATTCGGCCCTGGTGGGCGCGGTGACCTTGCGCGGGCTGGATGCCAGCGCGGTGCCCATGGCCTGGCTGGCCCGCGCCAATGGGCTGCGCATGTGGCCCCGGGGCGGCTCAGGGTCGTACTGGATGACTGCGCCCATGGCCACGCTGGGCTGGGGCGCGCGGCCTACGGACCAGCTGGGCCTGTTTGTGGTGCACGACCAGGGCTGGGACCGCGTGGGCTACCCGGGCGGGCTGGACCTGGGGCCCGCGCGTTTTGATGGCGTGGCGCGCACCCACGCCGCGCGCACCGATGCCGGTGGTGCCTGGCGCTGGTCGGCCGACGCGCAGACCTGGCTCAAGGTGCACCATGTACGCAGCACCAACACCCGCGTGCTTGACTTCGACGCCTGGGGCCCGCAGAACTCGCGGGTGCAGGAGGGTATGGATGGCGTGATGCTGCGGCATGTGGTTCAGCTGCCGGGGCAGCGGCTCAGTGCCGGGTGGGAAAACTCTCGCGCCCAGGCCCGCTCGGGGCTGTACGACCCGGGCGTGCCCTGGGAGGCGTCGGACGGCACCACCACCGCACGTTTTGACATGCCCTGGATCACCTCCGAATGGCAGCATGGCGCCTGGGCGTGGGAGGTGGGGGCCGCCTGGCCGCGCCTGCGCGCCCGCTACGTGAGCCGTTATTTCAGCCAGATCACCAACGAAGATTTCTTTGCGCCCGACATCACCGAGGGCGGCCACACCCGGCGCCTCCAGCCCCGGGCGGGGTTGTCCTATCGCATCGGGCCGGGTCGGGCGCTGCACGCGGCCTACATCGAAAGCATGCACGCGCCTGCGACTCACACCCTGGCGCCCGTGGCCGTGGGCGCCATCGCCATCGATCACCAGTACCAGCGCCTGGGCAGCCTGGCGCGCAAACGTGCGGTGCAGCTCGATTGGGAGATCGACGCGCGCACCTTTGCCTGGGCGGTGCTCAGCAGCCAGTCCATCGCCAACCCGGTTTTTGCCGATGGCCGATTGCTCGTACCCAACCTGGGCAGTTCGGTGTCAGACCGGGCGGGCGTGCTGGCCCCCGTGGGTGCATCCGGCCAGGTGGTGATCGATGCCTACAACGGCACGCCTTATTTCAGCCAGGGCCGCCTGCACCAGGCGGGCGCCGCGCTGAACCGGGTGCTCACCCCGCACTGGAGCGTGCTCGGCAGCTACACCTGGGCCCAGTCGCGAAACACCGGCGTGCAACACGCGGGCAACCTGCTGCCGGGTGTGCCGCAGCACACGGGGGTGCTGGCCAATGTCTGGCGGCACGGGGCGCGCGACCTGACGCTGGCCTCGCTGGTCTACCGGGGTTCGCGGTTTGCTGACGAGGCCAACACCCAGCCCCAGGGCGCGGGCTGGAGCTTCAACCTTGTGCTGTTCCGCGAATCGGCGGACCGCCGCTGGGCGTGGACGGGCACGCTGCAGGCACCGCTGCACGGCACGGTGCGCCCCACGCTGTGGACCAGCCTGCGTTACCGCATGGATTGAGCGCAGTTTCAAGGGCTTTTTAGGCCTTCTCCGCGCAACTGTATAGCGTTTTAAGCTATCAAATAAATAGCATTCGCGTGTGTCGAATGCTCAGGCTGCAGCCTCTGCATGTGCGGCCAGCGCAGCCAGTGCAGCAGCCACATCGGCCTCTGCCACACCATCCACAGGCGCCAGCTGCCCAGCCAGTGCGGCCAGCCCTTCGCGCTGCAGACGGGCGATGGCCTGGCCTGCGTCCTTGGGCGCGTCGAAACCCGTGCTTTGCAGCAGCAGGCGGCCATCGGCGTCCACCAGCTTGAAGTAGAACTTGCCGTCGGCCTCGCGGTACTGCTTGAACGAGGGCAGGGCGGCCTTGGCGGCCTTCGCTGGCTTGGCGGCCGTGCTCGCCTGCGCCAGGCTGCGCAGGCCCACGGCCGAACGCAGTTCGCGGATGAACGGGGTGGCCAACGCGCGGGCGCGCTCGGCACCGGCCAGCAGCGTGGTTTCGATGCGGGCGGGGTTGTTCATCAGGTCTTCGTACTTGGCGCGCATGGGCGCAATCACCTGGTCCACGCGCTCGAACAGCACCTGCTTGGCATCGCCCCAGGCAATGCCGTCGGCGTAGGCCTTGCGCAGTGCTTCTGTTTCGTCGGCCGTGGCAAAGGCCTGGTAGATCTGGAACAGCGCCGAGCCCTCGACCTCCTTGGCCTCGCCGGGGGCGCGCGAGTCGGTGAGGATGGATCCGATCAGCTTCTTGAGCTGCTCGCGCGAGCTGAACAGCGGGATGGTGTTGTCGTAGCTCTTGCTCATCTTGCGGCCGTCCAGGCCAGGCAGCGTGGCCACGTGGTCGTCGATGGCGGCTTCGGGCAGCACAAAGTGCTCGCCATACAGGTGGTTGAAGCTGGCCGCCATGTCGCGCGCCATCTCGATGTGCTGGATCTGGTCGCGGCCCACGGGCACCTTGTGCGCCTTGAACATCAGGATGTCGGCGCCCATGAGCACGGGGTACATGAACAGGCCCGCCGTCACGCCGTCGTCCTGCTCGCGCCCTGCTGCCGTGTTCTTGTCCACGCTGGCCTTGTAGGCGTGCGCGCGGTTGAGCACGCCCTTGCCCGTCACGCAGGTCAGCAGCCAGGTCAGTTCGGGGATCTCGGGGATGTCGGACTGGCGGTAGAAGGTGACCTTCTCGGGGTCCAGGCCCGCTGCCAGCCAGCTGGCCGCGATCTCCAGCGTGGAGCGCTGGATGCGCACCGGGTCTTCGCACTTGATGAGCGCGTGGTAGTCGGCCAGGAAGTAGAAGCTCTGCACGTTGGGCGACAGGCTGGCCGCCACCGAGGGGCGGATCGAGCCGACAAAGTTGCCCAGGTGGGGCGTGCCCGTGGTGGTGATGCCGGTGAGAAAACGCGTGGTGCTCATGGGAACAAAATCAGCTGGAAAAAAGAAGAAAAAAGGAAGTTCAGCGCAGCAGGGCCGTCAGTGGTGTGAGCAGCAGGTTGATGGTGCTGTAGCCCAGCGCCATCAGCGGGCGCAGCCACAGGGCCCCCACCACGCCTGCAATCACCAGGCCCATCACGATGAAAAAGCCCCAGGGCTCGATGCGCGAGACCATGTGGGCCTGCTTCCAGGGCAGCAGGCCCACCAGGATGCGCCCGCCATCGAGCGGCGGCAGTGGAAACAGGTTGAAGGCCCACATCACCAGATTGACCATCACACCCGCACGGGCCATTTCGATGAAAAAGCGCTCCTCCACGCCAGAGCCCACCAGCGCCACCAGCAGCACGGCCCAGCCAATGGCCTGGATGAAGTTGGACGCGGGCCCCGCCAGCGCCACCCAGACCATGTGCTGCTTGGGCTTGCGCAGGTTGCCGAAGTTGACCGGCACCGGCTTGGCATAGCCGAACAGGAACGCCCCGGAGGTGGCGAAATACAGCAGCAGCGGCATCAGGATGGTGCCCACCGGGTCGATGTGCTTGATGGGGTTGAGCGTGATGCGCCCCATCATGTACGCGGTGTTGTCGCCAAAGTGGCGCGCCGCGTAGCCATGGGCCGCCTCGTGCACGGTGATGGCAAACAGCACCGGCAGGGCGTAGATCAGAACGGTTTGGATGAGATTGGAGGTGTCCACCCGGGGGATTGTCTCAGACCGCCTGCCGCCCGGCGGTCCCGCAGGCGGCGGGTTGGGCGATTGTGGGTTATACGTACACCGCAAACAGGCCCGGCTGGGCGATCATTGGCAGCTGCGGGCGCCCGCTGGTGGCACACCCTCAAAATCACTACAACAGTTCTGGAGAGACGACGCACATGTTCAACCATCTGAAGATCGGAACGCGCCTGACGCTGGCGTTTGGCGGCATTTGCCTCTTAGTGCTGTTGCTGATGGCCATGGTGCTGGCAGGCGTTGGCGGGGCCGAGCAGGCCCTGCAGGGCGGCGCGGTGGGGGCGCAGCAGGTACAGGCGGCGCAGGCCCATCTGGGCAGCGTGCGCTCATGGGCCATCGGGTGCAGCGTGCTGGTGTTCGTGCTGGCGCTGCTGGCGGTGTTCAGCCTGCGGGCGGGCATCGTGGCGCCGCTGAACCAGGCCATCCTGATTGCCGAAACCGTGGCTTCGGGCGACCTGAGCCAGGAGTTCAGCTCCGAGCTGCAGGGCGATTTTGGCCGCCTGCTGGGCGCGCTGGGCACCATGGAAGACACGCTGACCGACCTGGTGTCGCGCATCAAGCAGGATGCCGACGCGATCAGTGCCTCGGCCACCGACATCGACCACGGCAACACTGACCTCTCGCGCCGTGCCGAAGACCAGGTGTCGTCCCTCACCCAGACGGCCGCCAGCATGGAGCAGCTCACGGCCACGGTGCGCCAGAACGCCGAGCGCGCCCATTCGGCCAGCGGCCTGGCCGTCAAGGCCTCGGCCATTGCCGAGCAGGGGGGCGCCGTGGTGGGCGAGGTGGTGCAGACCATGCAGGCCATCAGTGGCAGCTCGCGCAAAATCGTGGACATCATCCAGGTCATCGAAGGCATCGCCTTCCAGACCAACATCCTGGCGCTGAACGCGGCGGTGGAAGCTGCCCGCGCCGGTGAGCAGGGCCGTGGTTTTGCCGTGGTGGCCAGCGAGGTGCGCAACCTGGCCCAGCGCAGCGCCGTGGCCGCGCGCGAAATCAAGGCGCTGATCAGCGCGTCGGTCGAGCAGGTGGAAAGCGGCGCGGGCCAGGTGGGCCAGGCCGGCAAGACCATGGAAGAGATCGTTGGCGCCGTGGGCCAGGTGAGCGCCTTGCTGGGCGAGATCTCCATCGCCCTGCGCGAGCAGAGCGAGGCCATCAGCCATGTGAACCAGGCCGTGTCGCACATGGACGGCACCACCCAGGACACGGCAGCGCTGGTGCAAAGCGCCGTGGCTACCGCCTCTTCATTGACTGCTCAGGCGCGTGATCTGGAGCAGGCCGTAGGCGCGTTCAAGCTCTGATCCCCAACATGCGCGCCGGGACTGCCTGGGCGCGCATCCTGGGCTACAACCCCAGCGCCTGCAGACTGCCACGCCCTTCGCGCACCACCTCGGGGTCGCCACCGGCGCCCATGGGGGTTAGGTCCACCACCGTGGTGGGCTCCAGCGGGCAGGCACCTGCGTCCACGATGGCGTCCAGCAGCTTTTCGTAGCGCTCGCGGATCTCCTGCGGATCGTTCAGCGGCTCCGTCTCGCCCGCCGGGATCAGCGTGGTGGCCAGCAGCGGCGCGCCGTGCAGCTCCAGCAGCAGCTGCAGTCCCTTGCGGTCGGGCACGCGCAGGCCAATGGTCTTGCGCGAGGGATGGCTCACGCGGCGCGGCACTTCCTTGGTGGCTTCGAGGATGAAGGTGTAAGGGCCGGGCGTGCCCAGCTTGAGCAGGCGGTACTGCCGGTTGTCCACCCGCGCATAGTTGGCCAGCTCCGACAGGTCGCGGCAGAGCAGTGTGAGGTGGTGTTTCTCGTCCACCTGGCGTATGCGGCGCAGGCGGTCCACCGCGTCCTTGTCGTCCAGGTGGCAGACCAGCGCATAGCTGGAGTCGGTGGGCACGGCCAGGATGCCGCCCTTTTGCAGCAGCATCGCCCCTTGCTTGAGCAGGCGCGGCTGGGGGTTGTCGGGGTGGACTTCGAAATACTGGGCCATGGGCGTTATGGGGGCGCTATTGGGGCGTTTTTGCGGGCTGCTTTGGGGCGCCGGGGTCAGGCGGCTGGGTGCTGGATGCGGTCCGCCAGCAGCTCCCACACGGGCGTGAGCTGGCCCGGCAGCAGGGGCAGTGTGCCCAGGTCGGTGTGGGATTCGTCGGGGCTGTGGAAGTCGCTGCCGCGCGAAGCGGCCAGGCCAAACTCCTGGGCCATGGCGGCGTAGGTCACGTATTCGGCGGCGCTGTGGCTGCCGGTCACCACCTCCACGCCGCGCCCGCCATGCTGCTTGAACTCGGAGAACAGTGCGTACTCCTCGTTGGCTGTGAACTTGTAGCGCGCCGGGTGGGCAATCACGGCCATGCCGCCGGCCCCGGTGATCCAGCGCACGGCATCGCCCAGGCTGGCCCAGCGGTGGGGCACATAGCCGGGTTTGCCTTCGATGAGGTACCTGCGGAAGACTTCGGAAGTGTCCTTGCACACGCCGGTTTCGACCAGAAACCGGGCAAAGTGGGTGCGCGAGATCAGGTCGGGGTTGCCCACAAAACGCAGCGCGCCTTCATACGCGCCCGGGATGCCTGCCCGGGCCAGTTGCTCGGCCATCTCCTGCGCGCGCTCGCTGCGCCCGCCGCGCGTGGCGGCCAGGCCCCGGGCCAGCTGGGCATCGTCGGGGTCGAAGCCCAGGCCCACGATGTGCACGGTGGTGTTGGCAAAGGTGACCGAGATTTCGGTGCCGGTGAGGTAGGCCATGCCCTGGGCGCGGGCGGCGGCGGCTGCGCGGTGCTGGCCGCCGATTTCGTCATGGTCCGTCAACGCCCACAGCTCGACCCCATTGGCCTGGGCCCGCGCGGCCAGGTCTTCGGGTGTCAGGGTTCCGTCGGAGACGACGGAGTGGCAGTGCAGGTCGGCGTTGAGTATGGGGGTCACCAAGTCATTTTAGGGCTTGTACTGATAACGCGGCTGGCCGAACCCAGCAACACTGCAGCGGGGCCGGTGCTGGCGGCAGCGCGGCAATGGATGGCGTGTTCTGAGGAGCAAGCATGAAATTCAATGACCTGCGGGTGGCCCACAAGATGTGGAGCGTGATCCTCGGTTTGCTGGCCCTGATGCTGGTGACCGCCATCGGGACCCAGTGGTACGGGCGGCAGGTCACTGCCGCCACCGAAGATTCGGTGAGCAAGTACGAGGCCGCCATCACCAACGCCGTGAGCTGGCGCGGGCTGGCCGAGGTGGCCGTCACCATGTCGATGGCCAGCTTTGTGACCACCGACCAGGCGCTCAAGGCCGACTTTGACACCCGGGTGGCCGCCCTCACGGCGCGCATCACCCCGGTGCAGGAAAAGATCAACAAGGCGGCGGTGTCCGCCGACGACAAGGCTGCGCTGACCGCCGTGGCGGCCACACGGGCCGATGTGCGGGGCCAGGCTGACAAACTCAAGGAGCTGACCGACGCAGGCGATGCCGCCGCCAAGCAGGCCTACCTGGCCGACGTATACCGCCCCAAAGTCTTGGCCTACCTGGAGTCGATCGATAAATTTGTGGCTGTGCAGGAGCGCCAGCGTGAGTCAGCGGTGCAGGCCGCCAGTGCCACGCGTGGCAGCCTGGTGCTGATCGGGTCGGCCGCTGCCGTTGCCGTGGTGGCGCTGGGCATGCTGCTGGCGGCCTTGCTGGTGCGCTCCATCACCCGCCCGCTGGACCGGGCCGTGGCGCTGGCCGAAGCCATTTCGGGCGGTGATCTCACGCAAAACATCCATGATGACCGCAAGGACGAGCTGGGCGTGCTCACGCGGGCCTTGTCGGGCATGGCCACACGGCTGCGCACAGTGGTGAGCGAGGTGCGCCACGGGGTGGACTCGGTGTCCTCTGCGTCGGTGGAGATCGCCAACGGCAACCACGACCTGTCGGCCCGCACCGAGCAGACCGCTTCGAACCTGGAAGAAACCGCCGCCAGCATGGAACAGCTCACAGCCACCGTGAGCCAATCCGCCGACACGGCCCGCCAGGCCAACCAGCTCGCAGGCACCGCAGCCCAGGCAGCGGCCCGGGGCGGCGAAGTGGTGGGCCAGGTGGTCACCAGCATGCAGCAGATCACCGACAGCAGCAAAAAGATCAGCGACATCATCGGCACCATCGACGGCATCGCGTTCCAGACCAACATCCTGGCGCTCAATGCAGCCGTGGAAGCCGCCCGAGCCGGTGAACAAGGCCGGGGCTTTGCGGTGGTGGCCAGCGAAGTGCGCAACCTGGCCCAGCGCAGTGCAGAAGCGGCCAAAGAAATCAAGACCCTGATCAGCGCCAGCGTGCAGAACGTGGAATCGGGCTCGGCCCAGGTGGCCCAGGCCGGTCAAAGCATGGAAGAAATTGTGTCCAGCGTGCAGCGCGTGAGCGACCTGATCGGAGAGATCACGGCATCGTCCACCGAACAGCGCGACGGCATCGCCCAGGTCAACCAGGCCGTGACGCACCTGGACCAGATGACCCAGCAGAACGCAGCGCTGGTGGAGGAATCGACAGCGGCAGCGGCCTCGATGCGCGACCAGGCACAGAGGCTGGCGGAAGTGGTGTCGGTGTTCAACGTGGGCGCGGTGGCGGCGCGGGCTCCGGCAGCGGCACCCCGGGCAGCACCAGCGCCTGCGCCCCGCCCTGCGGTGGCCAAGGCTGCGACCAGCGCTCCGCGCGTGGCGTCGGCTGCATCCAAGGCATCTGCGCCAGCGCCTGCGCGCCTGCCTGCTGCCAAGGCGCCCGCTCCCAAGGCAGCACCAGCCGCTTCCGCTTCGTCCGCCCCTGCATCCGCTCCCCGGGCTGCCGCAGGCGGCAACGACGATGAATGGGAGAGCTTCTGACCCGGCCTGCCCGGTAGGTCGTGGGAACTCCTGAATTGATAGCTACCCAGGCAATCTGGTAGCGCGGAAGCAGCCCATTTTTTTTCAAACCCGTGGTGCCAAGACGGGCCCGCCAGACTGGCGCTGCCTGGCGGGAGCCCCGGCGTGGTGTTCGCCGCTTTTTCGTTCGCGCATCTCTGGCGCTTTCTGGATGCGGGTATTTCCCGGTGGGATGCGGGCCCGGCAGCGTGCCGGGCTGGCGTAGGCTATGGCCTGTCGTTGATGTAATCGAATGTTTCCTGCATGCCATGCGCAGAACATGAGAAAGGCATCACCGGTCCACGAGGAAACACCAACCATGCAACTTGACAATATCCGCGTCTCCCGCAAGCTCTGGGGCGCCTTCCTGGGTCTGATGATCGGCATGCTGCTGCTGTCGAGCTTTGCCCAGAACCGGGGCAACAATTCGATGGCGGCCGCGATGGACGGCATCCTCGAGATCGAGGAGCGCATCTCCTCGGCCGTGCGCTGGCGGGGCGCCACCGAAACCGCCGTCACCATGGTCATGGGTGGCGCCGTGACCACCGATGCCGTGCTCGCCGAGCAGTACGGCGCCAAGGTCAAGGAGATCATTGGCAACATCAACAAGGTGCAGGAAAAGATCGTCGCGTCTGCCACCGCGCCGGAGGAAAAAGCGGCGCTCGACAAGGTGCTGGAGGCCCGCAAGGCCGTGCTGGCCGCCACCGCCAAGACCTGGGAGCTGAAAGGCGCGGGCGATGCCGTGGCCACGCAGCGTTATGCCGACGACGAGTTCGCCCCCCTGGTCACCAAGTACCTCAAGTCCCAGGACGACTTTGTGGCCGCGTTGGAAAAGCGCCGCGACGCCATCCGCGCCGATGCCACGAGTCGCCGCATTGAGAACGCCATCTCGGGGATCATCCTTTCCATGGTGCTGCTGGCCGTGGGCATTTTCCTGGCCTGGCGCCTGGTGCATTCCATCACCGTGCCGCTGGACCAGGCCGTCGAAACCATCGACGCGATTGCCGCTGGGGATCTGACCAAGGAATTGCAGTCCACCCGCAAGGACGAGTTTGGCCACATGCTGCGCTCGCTGTCGGGCATGGCCACACGGCTGCGCACAGTGGTGAGCGAGGTGCGCCACGGGGTGGACTCGGTGTCCTCGGCGTCGGTGGAGATCGCCAACGGCAACCACGACCTGTCGGCGCGCACCGAGCAGACCGCGTCGAACCTGGAAGAAACTGCCGCCAGCATGGAACAGCTCACAGCCACCGTGAGCCAATCCGCCGACACGGCCCGCCAGGCCAACCAACTCGCAGGCACCGCAGCCCAGGCAGCGGCCCGGGGCGGTGAAGTGGTGGGCCAAGTGGTCACCAGCATGCAGCAGATCACCGACAGCAGCAAAAAGATCAGCGACATCATCGGCACCATCGACGGCATCGCGTTCCAGACCAACATCCTGGCGCTCAATGCAGCCGTGGAAGCCGCCCGAGCAGGCGAACAAGGCCGGGGCTTTGCCGTGGTGGCCAGCGAAGTGCGCAACCTGGCCCAGCGCAGCGCAGAAGCAGCCAAAGAAATCAAGACCCTGATCAGCGCCAGCGTGCAGAACGTGGAATCGGGCTCGGCCCAGGTGGCCCAGGCCGGTCAAAGCATGGAAGAAATTGTGTCCAGCGTGCAGCGCGTGAGCGACCTGATCGGAGAGATCACGGCATCGTCCACCGAACAGCGCGACGGCATCGCCCAGGTCAACCAGGCCGTGACGCACCTGGACCAGATGACCCAGCAGAACGCAGCGCTGGTGGAGGAATCGACAGCGGCAGCGGCCTCGATGCGCGACCAGGCACAGCGGCTGGCGGAAGTGGTGTCGGTGTTCAACGTGGGCGCGGTGGCGGCGCGGGCTCCGGCAGCGGCACCCCGGGCAGCACCAGCGCCTGCGCCCCGCCCTGCGGTGGCCAAGGCTGCGACCAGCGCTCCGCGCGTGGCGTCAGCTGCATCCAAGGCATCTGCGCCGGCGCCTGCGCGCCTGCCTGCTGCCAAGGCACCGGCCCCTGCGCCCGCCAGCAAGGCTGCGGCGCAGGGAGGTGATGACGATTGGGAAAGTTTCTGAAGAGAAGGCTGGCAGCGCTTGGCGGGTCAGCGCTGGAGGCGGCTCTTTTACAGACCCGCCGCGCAGCGGGCTAGAGCTGCGCACCCTCCACCAGAAACTGCACCTTGCGCTCGCCCTTCCATTCGTTCACATCGAGGCGGAAGGCCAGCAGCACGCGCGCAGGCAGCTGCTCGGTGTGGCCGAACCAGATCGCGTCCACGGGGCTGCCCTGGTGCATGAGCTTGAGCGACAGGTGGTTTTTGGCCTCGCCCACCAGCCGCTGGCTCAGCACCTGCACTTCTTCGCTGAAGGTGGGGGGCGCAAAGCCCTGGCCCCAGACCTCGCGGTGCAGGGTGTCCACCATGTCGGCGCGGCAGTATTCGGGGGCCAGCGGGCCATCGGTCTCGATGCGGCGGGTGAGGGTGGAGGCGTCCAGCCACTCTTGTGCCACCTGGGCCAGGGCGCGCTCAAACACCTCGAACGCTTCTTCGGCCACCGTGCAGCCTGCCGCCATGGCATGGCCGCCAAATTTCAGCAAGACGCCGGGGTGGCGCTTGGCCACCAGGTCCAGCGCGTCGCGCAGGTGAAAACCGGGGATGGAGCGGCCCGAGCCTTTGAGTTCATGCTCCTTGCCCGGCGCACTGCTGGCCGCAAACACAAAGGTGGGGCGGTGCAGCTTGTCCTTGATGCGGCTGGCCACGATGCCGACCACGCCTTCGTGGAAGTCGGGGTCGAACACGCTGATCGCGGGGGGCGGTTCTTCGTCTTCCTGGAACAGGCTCTCGGCCATCAGCATGGCCTGGTCGCGCATGCCGCCTTCGATCTCGCGGCGCTCGCGGTTGATGCCGTCCAGCATGGCGGCCAGCTCGGCGGCGCGGCCCGCGTCGTCCGTCAGCAAGCATTCGATGCCCAGCGTCATGTCGGCCAGTCGGCCAGCGGCGTTGATGCGCGGGCCCAGGGCAAAGCCAAAGTCGAACGTGGTGGCAGCGGGCGCCTTGCGGCCTGCGGCGGTGAACAGGGCTGCAACGCCGGTCGGCATCTGGCCCGCGCGGATGCGCTTCAAGCCCTGCGCGACCAGGCGACGGTTGTTGGCATCGAGCCGGACCACGTCGGCCACGGTGCCCAGCGCCACCAGGGTGAGCAGCGGGTCGAGCTTGGGCTGCAAGGGCTTGTGCGCCCCCACGCTCCCCACTGCGTGTGGTTCGCTGCCCCCCAAGGGGGCGCTCGCGCCTTGGGGCGGCCCGGCGGCGCTCGGCACATCGAATACACCGCGCGCGCGCAGCTCGGCCCGCAGCGCCAGCAGTACGTAGAACATCACGCCCACACCGGCGATGGACTTGCTCTCGAAGGTGCAGCCAGGCTGGTTGGGGTTGACGATGGCATCGGCCGCCGGCAGCGCGGGGCCGGGCAGGTGGTGGTCGGTGACGACGACCTGCAGGCCCAGCGCCTTGGCTTCTGCCACGCCTTCCACGCTGGCGATGCCGTTGTCCACGGTGATGAGCACATCGGCCCCGCGCTCGGCCACGCGGCGGGCGATGGGGGGCGTGAGGCCGTAGCCGTCCGTCACCCGGTCGGGCACCAGGTAGTCCACGTTGTGCGCGCCCAGCAGGCGCAGGCCACGCACGCCCACGGCGCAGGCGGTGGCGCCGTCGCAGTCGTAGTCGGCGACGATGATCAGGCGCTTGTTCTGCGCCATGGCATCGGCCAGCAGGCGGGCGGCGTCGTCGATGCCTTTCAAGCCCGACGGGGGCAGCAGGCGGCCCAGGCCGTCGTCCAGCTCCTCATGGGCGCGCACGCCGCGTGCTGCGTACAGGCGCGCCAGCAGCGGGTGCACACCGGCCTGCTCCAGCGCCCAGGCGGCGCGGGGGGGAATGTCTCTTGCTACTATTTTCATAGCTTTGGGAGTAGGTCAGCCGCGCGCAGAGGCCTGAAAAAGCTTTGGAAACGCTGGGCCAGCGAGCGGGGTGCGCTGTGGAAGGCCATTGCATTGCGATCGCCACACAGCGTGAGCGCTACGGGGGCGCCTGCCTCGGCCCGGCGCAGCAGGTTGGCCACGGGGCCCGCGTCCAGCGCCGCCCAGGCCTGGGCCCAGGCGCGCCAGTCTTCGCGCAGGGCGGCATCGCGCAGCGGGGTGGGCATGGTGGGGGCGGCAGAAGGGCCGGGCACCGGCTGGGGCAGCGTGCCCGCGCCATGTACCCAGAAGGAGTTGACCACCGGCAGCCCCCGCGCCGCGCGCTCGTCGTTGAAGGCGTGGGTGTAGAGCAGCATCTGCATCTCGCTGTGCAGGCGGTGCAGGGTGCGGGCCTGTTTGGCATCGGGCATCCAGGCGCGCACGTCGCGCAGCAGCACACGCTCCAGCGAGGCGGTGGCCAGGTTGGCAAACAGCGGGCCACTGGCCAGCCAGCGCGTGGGCTGCTCGTAGTGCAGGATGATGCCGTCTTCGGCAAACCAGGGCGAGACGATGGCGAGCAGCGCCCGCGATGCGGCTTCATCCAGGCCCAGCTGCTCCGGGTCGCGCAGGGTGACGTGGTCGGTGCTGACCTGCCATTGGCAAGGGGTGACAAAGGCCCAGGCGTCGCTGCTGGCAGGCAAGCCTTGCTGGTGGCGGTGCCAGGCGGCCCAGGGGATGTGGCCGTCCTCGGCAGGCAGCCCCAGGGCGCGGGCCAGGGCGCGTTCGTGCGGGGGGGAGAAGCTGGTTTCCTCGGCGCTGTCGCTCTGCGCAGCGTGGGGGCTGAGCCGGGCCAGAAGCCGGTCCAGGTGGGGCAGGGCGAGGCCCTGTTGGACTTGCTGGCATCCCTCGGCGGTACTGCCCGCGCTGGGGATGAGCAAAAAGGTGGTGTCTGACATGGGGCGTATTGTCCGGGATGCCACAATCTGCCCCGGCCCGGGCCCGGCATTCCGCTGGAGCGCAAGGCCTTCTTTCCTCACCCATGAAAATCCCCTACGAACTGGCCCTGGGCTGGCGCTACACGCGCGCAGGCCGCGCCACGCGGCGCAATGGCTTTATCTCGTTCATCTCGGGCGTGTCCATGCTGGGCATTGCGCTGGGGGTGGCGGCGCTGATCATCGTGCTCAGCGTGATGAACGGCTTTCAGAAGGAAGTGCGCGACCGCATGCTCAGCGTGGTCTCGCACATCGAAATTTTTGCGCCCCAGGGCGCTGCGCTGCCCGACCCGGCGCGTACGCTGGCCGAGGCCAAACAAAACCCCAACGTGATCGGCGCCGCGCCCTTTGTGGCCGCGCAGGCCCTGCTGGCGCGGGGCGAGGACATGAAGGGTGCGCTGGTGCGCGGCATCGACCCCGCGCTCGAAGGCGCGGTGACCGACCTGGCCGCCACCAACGAAAAAACGCTCAACCTGCTGGTGCCCGGCGAGTTCCGCGTGGTGCTGGGGGGTGAACTGGCCCGTGCCCTGGGCGTGCGCGCGGGCGACGTGGTCACGGTGATCGCGCCCGCAGGCCAGGTCACCCCGGCGGGCGTGGTGCCACGCCTCAAGCAGATGACGGTGGCGGGCACGTTTGACTCGGGCCACTACGAATACGACTCGGCCCTGGTGCTGCTGCACCATGAGGACGCGCAGCGCATTTTCCGCCTGGAGGGCCCCACGGGTGTGCGCCTCAAGCTCAAGGACCTGCACCAGGCCCGTGAGGTGGCACAGCAGCTGGCGGGGAGCCTGAGCGGCATGCTGCTGATCCGTGACTGGACGCAGCAGAACCGCACCTGGTTTGCCGCCGTGCAGCTCGAAAAACGCATGATGTTCATCATCCTCACGCTCATCGTGGCGGTGGCGGCGTTCAATCTGGTCAGCACGCTGGTGATGACGGTGACCGACAAGCGCGCCGACATCGCCATCCTGCGCACGCTGGGCGCGAGCCCGAAAAGCATCATGGGCATCTTTGTGGTGCAGGGCGCCATGGTGGGCGTGATCGGCACGGCCGTGGGCCTGCTGCTGGGCCTGGGGATCGCGTTCAACATCGACGTGATCGTGCCCGCCATCGAAAAAGCGCTGAACGCCAGCTTCTTGCCCAAGGACATCTACCTCATCAGCAAGATGCCCAGCGAGCCACAAAGCAGCGACATCGTGCCTATCGGCTTGATCTCGCTCGTACTGGCCTTCGTGGCCACGCTCTACCCCAGCTGGCGCGCCAGCCGTGTGAACCCTGCCGAAGCTCTCCGCTATGAATGAGAAACACCCACCTGAGACGCTTCGCGTCTTCCCCCCGCTCTCGCATTGCTGCGCAACGCGGGCAGGGGGACGCAGCCAGCGCGGCGGGGCGGCCCTTGCGCGGCTGCCCTCGCCTGAGCTGCGCCAGTTGCATGCCATGGATAACTGAGATGAACGCTGAAAAAAACACTGTCGTGCTGGAAGCCCGGGGCCTGACCAAGCGTTTTACCGAGGGCCGGCTGGACGTGACCGTGCTGCAGGGCGTGGACCTGCAGGTGCACGCGGGCGAAACCCTGGCCATCGTCGGTGCCTCGGGCTCGGGCAAGAGCACCTTGCTGCACCTGCTGGGCGGGCTGGATGCGCCCACGGCCGGGTCGGTGCGGCTTAAGGGGGCGGCGCTGTCGGCGCTGTCGCCCCAGGCGCAGGGCCAGTTGCGCAACCAGCACCTGGGTTTTATCTACCAGTTTCACCACCTGCTGCCCGAGTTCAGCGCGCTGGACAACGTGGCCATGCCGCTGCGCATCCGCCGCATGCCTGCTGAGCAGGCCCACCAGGCGGCCGAGCAGGTGCTGGCGGCCGTGGGCCTGAAGGCGCGCGTGCACCACCGCCCGGCCGAGCTGTCAGGCGGCGAGCGCCAGCGTGTGGCGATTGCGCGCGCGCTGGTCACGCAGCCGGCCTGCGTGCTGGCTGACGAACCCACCGGCAACCTGGATCGGGGCACGGCCGATGGCGTGTTCGAGCTGATGCTTCAGCTTGCGCGCGACCACGGTACGGCTTTTGTGATGGTGACGCACGATGAATCCCTGGCCGCGCGTTGCGGCCGTGTGGTGCGGATTGCCGAAGGAAAGCTGCAGGCACCACGCGCCTGATCGCCCCTCATCCCCCGCCGGATGGGGGCGCCGTTTCACATCTGTTCAGATCCCGAGGATCTTCTTGGCCTCGGCCAGGGCCTTCATCGAGTCGTCGTGTTTGCCCGCCTTGTGGTGGGCTTCGCCGTCGGCGCGCAGTTGTTTGACCTTGGCGGCGTTGTCGGCCGACAGGCCGGGGTTGGTGGCCAGCTTGGCGTCGATGGCCTTCATCTCGTTGGGGCAGTTGTGGGCCAGCGCCATGCCTGCGGCGGTGGCCAGCAGGGCCGCCAGGGCCGTGGTGCGGATCAGGGAACGCATGGGGTCTCCTTTTGTGGTGCAGAGCCGGGCTTGTGGTGCGGGCAGGGGCGGGGCCCGGTGCCCGCCGTCCGTCATCCTTTTCTTGTGTGCTCGCGGGTGTCGGGCCGCGAGCCTGGCTACATCACCCGCCCGTACCACCACACCGACAGCGCAGCAGCCAGCAGGGCCAGCACAGCGCCCGCCAGTGCGAGCAGGGCGGAAACTTCGGTTTCGCGCTTTTCCACCGTCAGGCGCGTGCTGAGGGTCTGGTAGACCTTCTTGAGGTCGGCCGCCGTGGCGGCATGGAAGTATTCGGCGTTGGTGCGCGCGGCCACGGCCTTCAGGGTTTCTTCGTCCAGCCGCACGCGCATGGACCAGCCCTCAAAGCCAATGGTTTCGCCCTGCACCGTGCCCACGCCCACGGTGTACACGCGCACGCCTCGGTCGGCTGCCCATTTGGCGGCTTCGAGTGGGTCCACGCCTGTGGTGCGCTGGCCGTCGGTGAGCATGATGATGGCGGCCGAGTTGTAGGAGCCCGGCGCCACCGGGGTGAAGGGCTTGGCCGGGTCCTGCTTGCTGATTTCGTCAATGGGCTTGGGGCGCATGGCCTGGCGGCCCCCCAGTGCGGCGATGTCGATGCCCGCATCGGGAAAGATGGTGGCCAGCGACAGCATGATGCCGTTGCCCGTGGCTGTGCCGCGCTGCAGCTGGAAGCTGTCGATAGCCTTGACCAAGTCTTCGCGGCTTTGCGTGGGCAGCTGCGCCAGCTGGGCGCTGCCCGCAAAGGCCACGATGCCCACGCGCACATGGCGGGGCAGTTCGGCAATGAAGGCCTTGGCGGCGTTCTGGGCGGCGGTGATGCGGTCGGGCTCCACATCGGCGGCGCGCATGCTGCCCGACACGTCCATGGCCAGCATGATGGTCTGGTCCTGCGAGGGCAGGGTGATCACGGCGAGGGGGCGCGCTGCGGCCAGCAGCAGGGCGATGAGGGCCAGCAGGAAGAGGGCGGGCGGGATGTGGCGGCGCAGGCGCTGGCCGGGGCCCAGGGCTTCGCGCACCAGCGCCAGGCTGGAGTAGGCGAGCGCAGTCTTCTTGCGGCGGTGCAGCAGCCACCAGTACAGCAGCACCAGGAGGGGCGCAACCAGCAGCAGCCAGAGCAGGGAGGGCCAGAGAAAAACCATGGTGCGGGTCCTCAGGTGGCGTAGTGGGGTTGGGGCGGGGTGGTGCCCGCAGTGGCGCGGGGCGCCCGCACGCGGCGCTGGCGCAGGTCCATGAAGCGCAGCAGCGCATCCACCAGGTCGTCGTCGGTGCACAGCTCCAGCGTGTCGGCCCCGGCATGCGCCAGGCCGTCGCGTAGTGTCGCCTCGCGCTCGGCCGCCAGGCGGGCGAAGCGGCGGCGGAAGGCAGCGTCGTGGGTGTCTACCTGCAGCTGCTCGCCGCTTTCGGCATCGCGCAGCGTGATGAGGCCCAGGTCGGGGAGCTCCAACTCCAGCGGGTCGAGCAGGCGCACGGCCACCACGTCATGGCGCTGCGCAAGCTGGGCCAGGGGCTTTTCCCAGCCAGGGGCGCTGATGAAGTCGGACACCACGAACACGGTGGCGCGGCGGCGCAGGTTGGCCATGGCAGACTGCAGCAGCCGGTGCAGCTCGGTCGCCGCGTCGCCGCCTGGGGGCTGTGGCGCCAGCAGACGGTGCACCAGGTGCAGCACATGGGCACGGCTGCTGCGGGGTGGCAGTACGGCATCCACCGCATGGTCGGCCTGGTGGCTGGCGCCGCCGTAGAGCATGGCGCCCACGCGGTTGCCGTGGCGCGTGAGCAGGCGCGAGAGCACGGCCACAAAGCCGGTGAGGATGTCGCGCTTGGCGCGCCCCTCGGGGCCGAAGCTGATGGAGGGGCTCAGGTCCAGCAGGAACCAGGCGGTCATCTCGCGGTCTTCGGTAAATACGCGCACGTGGGGCTGGTTCAGGCGCGCGGTCACGTTCCAGTCGATGTGGCGCACGTCGTCGTGCGGCTGGTATTCGCGCAGGTCAGCCAGGTCCAGTCCGCTGCCGCGCATGAGGGTGCGGTAGTCGCCCTGCAGCAGGCCGTCGAGCCGGCGGATGACCTTCCACTCCAGCTCGCGCAGCAGCCGGTCTGCCTGCCCGGGCAGGGTCGGCAGCGTGTGGACCGTGGCAGAAGGGTTGTCAGGCGACTTTGTGCTCATGGTGGAGCTCAGGCCACTTTTTGCTCGTGGTGCAAAGGCCGCGCGGGGGCAGGAATCTTGGCCATGATGCGCCCGATGAGTGCGTCGGCATCCAGCCCTTCGGACAGGGCCTCGTACGACAGGGCCACCCGATGGCGCAGCACGTCGGCGGCCAGGTCGGTCATGTCCTCAGGCAGCACATAGTTGCGCCCGCGCAGCATGGCCAGGGCCTGGGCACCCTCGGCCAGGGCAATGGTGGCGCGAGGGCTGGCGCCGCAGGCAATGAAGCCGCCCAGGTCCTTGAGGCCATGGCGTGCCGGCGCGCGCGTGGCGGCCACCAGCTTCACCGCGTACTGCAGCAGGGACGGGTCCACATACACCGTGCGGCATTCGGCCTGCAGCGCCGCCAGCTGGGCGGTGGTGGCCACGGGCAGCACCTGCACGGGCAGGTCCAGCGCGCGCTGCGCAATGACGAATTCTTCTTCCTCGGTCGGGTAGTCGATGAGCACCTTCATCATGAAGCGGTCCACCTGCGCCTCGGGCAGTGCGTAGGTGCCCTCGGTTTCGATGGGGTTCTGCGTGGCCATCACCAAAAAGGGCTCGGGCACCTTGTGGGTCTCGCCCGCAATAGTGACCTGGCGTTCCTGCATCACCTCCAGCAGCGCGCTCTGCACCTTGGCGGGTGCGCGGTTGATCTCGTCTGCCAGCAGCAGGTGGGTGAACACGGGGCCCAGGGTGGTGCTGAATTCGCCCGTTCTCTGGTTGTACAAACGCGTGCCTACCAGGTCGGCGGGTACCAGATCGGGGGTGAACTGGATGCGCTTGAAGCTTCCCTGGATAGTGCTGGCCAGTGTTTTCACCGTGAGTGTCTTGGCCAGGCCCGGCACGCCTTCGACCAGCAGGTGGCCCTGGGCGAGCATGGCGACCATGACGCGCTCCAGAAAGCGGTCCTGGCCCACCACCACGCGTTTGACTTCGTAGAGCACCTGCTCCATCAGGGTGGCGGTGGCGGCGTTGTTCATGGCAGAGGGCGAAGGATGGGTTTCCATGGTGCTCCTTGTCTTGTGGAGTGGCGGGGTCAGAAGGGGGGCATGCCAACGGCCGAGGCCGCGTTCTCTATGGGAACCGCAAACCCGATGCCGATGAAGGTGCGCGCGGGCGTGGGGTTGAGGATGGCGGTGACGATGCCCACCACTTCGCCATCCAGCGTGACCAGCGGACCGCCCGAGTTGCCCGGGTTGGCCGCTGCGTCGAACTGGATCAGGTTGCTGAGCTGGCGCTTGCCCTCGGGCGAGGTGAATTCGCGCTGCAGGCCCGACACCACCCCCGCCGACACGGAGGGGCCGATGCCAAAGGGGAAGCCCACGGCCACCACGTGGTCGCCCGGGCGCAGGTTCTGGGTGGATCGCAGGGTGGCGGCCTCCAAGTCATCGGGCACCTTGTGCGCCTGCAGCACGGCCAGATCGTTCTCTGGCTGCGCGCCGGTGATGCTGGCGGTGGTTTCCAGCCCGTCGTGGAAGGTGATGCCGATGCGGTCGGCGCCCGCCACCACATGCAGGTTGGTCAGGATGACGCCCTTGTCCACGATGACCACGCCCGTGCCGATGCCGCGCTCGACCTCCTCCTTGCCGTTCTTGCTGCGGCTGTAGCCCACTACGCGCACGATGGAGGGGGCGATGCTCTCCACCGCACGTGCGGCGGCCGAGGGCGGGGTGGTGGTCTCCAGCGTGCGCAGCACGGCAGCGTCGATGTCGTCCTGGGTGATCTTGCGGGGGGTGCCGCGGCTGTTGTGCCAGGCGCTGGCTACCAGCAAGGCAGCCAGCAGCACCACGATGGTCCACAGGGCCCACAGCTGGCGCCGGACGGCCGGAGTGTGTGGGGCGGTGGTCGGGGTGGCACCCTGCGGCGAGGGCGGCGCATCGGCCGAGCGCAGGGCAGCGGTTTCAGGCGCTGCGGGTGCGTCCACCGGGTCGGGGGCACGGCTGCGGGCGGGGCGAGAGCTGCTATAGAGGGCGGGCCGGGGCATCCTGTCACCTTTGCTCTGGGAGCCTGCGGGGTGGTCTCGGGACGTCCCCGGAAACGCGTTCGCAGGTTCAATCGCGCCGAGGGCTGGCGCATGCAAATGACGGTAGCACGGTTTGACCGCAAATGCACACGCAGGGCTACCGACCCCGGTGTTGGGCTGGTTCCATCGGGCATCATCGGCACATGACCGCCTGGATTGACACCCACTGCCACCTGGATGCGCCCGAGTTCGATGCCGACCGCAACGCGGTGCGCCGCGAGGCGATGGTGCAGGGGGTGGGCCATTGCGTGATCCCGGCGGTAGAGCGCAGCAACTGGGACACAGTCCGCCTGCTGGCGCACCAGCATGGGGACAGCTACGCGCTGGGGATCCACCCGCTTTACACCGGGCGGGCGGGTGACGGGGATGTGGCGCTTCTGGAACAGGTGCTCGCGCAGCACCACGCCGACCCGCGCCTGGTGGCGATCGGCGAGATCGGTCTGGATTATTTCGTGCCGGGGCTGGACCCTGTGCGGCAGGAGCGGTTTTACCGGGCCCAGCTGCAGCTGGCCCGCCGGTTTGACCTGCCGGTGATCCTGCATGTGCGCCGGTCGGCTGACAAGCTGCTCAAGGGCCTGCGGGACCTGCCGGTGCGCGGCGGCATTGCGCATGCCTTCAACGGCAGCCTGCAGCAGGCCCAGGCCTTCATCGGCCTGGGCTTCAAGCTCGGGTTTGGTGGCGCCGTGACTTACGACCGCGCCCTGCAGCTGCGCCGCCTGGCGGCCGAGCTGCCCGAGGATGCGCTGGTTCTGGAAACCGATGCGCCTGACATTCCGCCCCACTGGCTTTACACGACGGCCGCGCAGCGGGCCGAGGGCCGACCCCAGGGGCGCAATGCCCCGGCTGAGCTGCCGCGCATTGCCGAGGTGCTGGCTGAGCTGCGTGGGCTACCGCTGGCGGCGCTGGCCCGGGCCACCACCGCCAATGCCTGCGCAGCATTGCCCCGGCTGGCGCCCTTGCTGGCGTTGCGGGGCGCGAAGGGCGTTGATGCTGTCCAGAACGAAATTGAGGAGTAATTTGGGAGCTTTGGGCCGTGTGGTGAACGGTTTACAGCTATCTTTTTTTGCTGCCGCCCAAAAGCGCCTGCACGGTTTCGGTCCAGAATCGGTCCATGTCCGACCTCCGTACCCTCGGCTTCGCGCCTGTTCCTGCTCCCGTTCGGTGGCAAGGCTTGCCGCCGGTGGCGTCCGCAGAGACTGTGGTGCTGGTGCTGGGCAGTTTTCCGGGCGCGGCCTCTTTGCGGGCGCGGCAGTACTATGCCCACCCCCAAAACCACTTCTGGAAGATCCTGCAAGCGCTCTGGCCACAACATCCTTTGCCTGCTGCCGGGCCGGAACACTACACACAGCGCTGTGACTGGCTGCTGGCACGGGGGCTGGGGCTCTGGGACGTCTATGCCAGCTGCGAGCGCGAAGGCAGCCTGGACACCAGCATCCGCAATCCCCAGGTCAATGACTTTGCCCGCTTGCTCGGGCGCTGCCCACGGCTCGCGGCCGTGGCCCACAACGGGGCCGAGAGCTTTCGCCACGCCCCTGCAGTGCTGGCCAGTCTGGGGTCGCGGCACAGGCTGCAACTGCAGGCCGCGCGGCTGCCATCGACCAGCCCGGCCAATGCGTCCTGGAGTTTTGACCGTAAATTGGCGGCCTGGGCGGAACTGCTATCGGCCCACCACCTGCTTTGAACGTTTTGAATGACCCGCAAAAAAGAAAAACTGCAAGAGTTGCCCGAAGTCAGCGTGTCGGACGACGGCGAGGTGCGACACCTGCACCTGGGTACGCCCTGGATCCAGGGTTCCATGCGCGTTGCCGACCCGTTTGTGCTGGAGCTGGAGTACGTGCAGCGCATGATGGCCTGGCTGCTGTTTGCCGACCTGGCGCAGGTCTCCAAGGGCCATGCCATGCAGCTGGGCCTGGGGGCGGGCGCGATCACCAAGTTCTGCCACAAGAAGCTGCGCATCTGCAGCACGGCGATCGAGCTGAACCCCCAGGTGCTGGCGGTGTGCCGCCAGTGGTTCAAGCTGCCGCCCGATGGCCCCAAGCTGCGCGTGGTGCTGGCCGATGCGGCGCAGGAGATCCGCAATCCCATGTGGCTGGGCACGGTCGATGCGCTGGCCGTGGACCTGTATGACCATGAGGCCGCCGCGCCAGTTCTGGACAGCCCGGATTTTTATGCCGACTGCCGGGCGTTGCTGACCGAGACGGGCTGCATGACGGTCAACCTGTTCGGCCGGGCGTCGAGTTTTGACCGCAGCCTCCAAAGCATGGCCCAGGCGTTTGGCAACGAGGCGCTCTGGGCCTTCAAGCCCACGCGCGAGGGTAATACGGTGGTGCTGGCACAGCGCACTCCTTCCCGCCCCAAACGCACGGAGCTGGCTGAACGGGCCGAGGCGATCCAGGCGCGCTGGGGTCTGCCCACCACCAAATGGCTGCGGGCGTTCAAGCCGGTGGCTCCCTGAAAGGTTTGTGACATGACTGCTTCTGTGAACATCCCGGGCCGCCTCAAAGCCGCTACATACATGGGGCCGGTAGACTGGCGCCGCATGGTGCAGTGGCTCAGCGATGACCACGTCATTTCGCCCGAGGAGGCGCAGCGCACCATTGCCCGCTGCTCGCAGGCCGAAAGCTCCCAGCACGCGCTGGTGCGGCTGGCCAGTGTGGCCATGGAGCGCGCGAGCGACGGCAAACCGCTCGATATCGAGGCATTGTCCGAGTACCTGGCCACGCGTGCCGGGTTGGCCTATCTGCGCATTGACCCTCTCAAGGTCGATGTGGGCCGCGTGGCCGACAGCATGAGCGCCACCTACGCCGAGCGCCACAAGGTGCTGCCGGTGCAGGTGACGGCCAAGGAAGTGGTGGTGGCCACGGCCGAGCCCTTCATCGACGACTGGGTGGCCGAGGTGGAGCGCCAGTCACGCCGCACGGTGCGCCGGGTGGTGGCCAATCCGCAGGACATCCATCGATTCACTGCCGAGTTTTTTGCGCTCGCCAAATCTGTTCGTGCTGCGCAGAAGGCGGGGGGGAACTCGGGGGGCAGCAGCTTCGAGCAGCTGGTGGAGCTGGGTAAAAGCAATAAGCAGCTTGATGCCAACGACCAGGGCGTGGTCAAGGTGGTGGACTGGCTCTGGCAGTATGCTTTTGACCAGCGCGCGAGCGACATTCACCTGGAGCCGCGCCGCGAGCAGGGCGTGATCCGCTTCCGCATCGACGGGGTGCTGCACCCGGTGTACCAGATGCCCATGGGGGTGCACAACGCCATGGTGTCGCGCATCAAGCTGCTGGGCCGCATCGACGTGGTGGAAAAACGCCGCCCGCAGGACGGCCGCATCAAGACGCGCAACCAGCGGGGGGACGAGGTGGAAATGCGCTTGTCCACGCTGCCGACCGCATTTGGCGAAAAAATGGTCATGCGCATTTTTGACCCGGACAACGCGGTCAAGGACCTGGATGCGTTGGGTTTTGCGCAGCACGATGCGCAGCGCTGGGAGGCTCTGGTCAAGCGCCCGCACGGCATCATCCTCGTGACTGGGCCCACGGGCTCGGGCAAGACCACCACGCTGTACTCCACGCTCAAGCGTGTGGCCACCGAAGAGGTCAACGTGAGCACGGTAGAAGATCCGATCGAAATGATCGAGCCCAGCTTCAACCAGACCCAGGTGCAGCCGCAGCTCGACTTCAACTTCGCAGAAGGCTTGCGCGCGCTGATGCGCCAGGACCCGGACATCATCATGGTGGGCGAAATCCGGGATCTGGAGACTGCCGAAATGGCCATTCAGGCCGCGCTGACGGGCCACCTGGTGTTTTCGACGCTCCACACCAACGATGCTCCCAGCGCCATCACCCGCATGATGGAGCTGGGTGTGCCCCCCTACTTGCTCAATGCCACCCTGCTGGGCGTGCTGGCCCAGCGATTGGTGCGCACGCTGTGCAAACAGTGCAAGCAGCCCGACGAGACAGCCTCGCGCGAGGCTTTGGCCGAGGTCGTCAAGCCCTGGAAGATCAATGGCGCCTACCAGCCCTACAAACCCGTGGGATGCGTGGACTGCCGCATGGGGGGCTTTCGTGGTCGCATGGGGCTCTATGAATTGCTCACGGTGAGCGAGGCACTCAAGGACAGGATTACCCAGGCCCCATCCATCGACACCCTGCGCCGCCAGGCCGTGCAGGACGGCATGCGCCCCCTGCGCCTGGCGGGGGCGCTGCGTGTGGCAGAGGGCTTGACCACCATGGATGAGGTGATTGCGGCCACACCGCCCCTGGAGTAGTTGGCGCTGCGCCACCTGGCGTTCTCTTGGGCGTTGCATTGGCATTGCACGGGTTGTCCACAAGGCGTTTCTTGCGCTGAAGGGGGACTGAGGCGTTACCGGATGTAGGTGGAATCCACATTCGCGCGGGCCCTGCTTGCACTCACAATCGCGCAGTCAAGATTTCCGCCTAGGAGACAATTCGTGAAAATCAAGAGTCAAAAAGACTTTTTTTCCGGCCTCATGTTCATGGGGGTCGGGGTGGCGTTTGCGTGGGGTGCAACCACGTACAACGTTGGTAACGGCGCCCGCATGGGCCCGGGCTACTTCCCTCTGTTGCTGGGTATTTTGCTGGCCCTGATCGGGGCAGCCATTACCTTCAAAGCCAGCACCGTGGAAACACAGGACGGCGACAAGATCGGCAAGTGGGCCTGGAAGCCGCTGTTCTTCATCCTGGCGGCGAACTTCGCTTTCGGCGTCCTGCTCGGCGGCCTGCCCAGCCTGGGCATTCCGGCGATGGGTCTTATCGTGGGCATCTACGCACTGACCTTCATCTCCAGCCTGGCTGGCAATGAGTTCAACGCTAAAGCAGTGTTCGTGCTGGCCACTGTGCTTGCCATCGGCAGCTATGTGGCATTCGTCTGGGCGCTCAAGCTGCAGTTCCCTGTGTGGCCAAGTTTCATCACGGGTTGAGCAGGAGCACCGACCATGGATTTGATTAACAACCTCTCGCTGGGTTTTGGCGTGGCCTTCACGTTCCAGAACCTGATCTACTGCTTTATCGGCTGCCTGTTGGGCACCCTGATCGGCGTGCTGCCCGGCATCGGCCCTGTGGCCACCATCGCCATGCTGCTGCCCGCCACCTACGCACTGCCCCCCGTGGCGGCGCTGATCATGCTGGCCGGTATCTACTACGGTGCGCAATACGGCGGCTCCACCACCGCCATCCTGGTGAACCTGCCAGGTGAATCGTCGTCGGTGGTGACCGTGATCGACGGCTACCAGATGGCCCGAAAAGGCCGAGCGGGCCCGGCGCTGGCGGCAGCCGGCCTCGGTTCGTTCTTCGCTGGTTGCGTGGGCACGCTGATCCTGGCTGCCTTTGCGCCTCCGCTGACCGAAGTGGCCTTCAAGTTCGGCCCTGCCGAGTACTTCTCGTTGATGGTGTTGGGCCTGATTGGTGCGGTGGTACTGGCTTCGGGTTCTCTGCTCAAGGCGGTGGGCATGATCGTGCTGGGCCTGCTGATGGGTCTGGTGGGCACCGACGTGAACTCGGGTGTGGCCCGCTTCAGCTTCGACATTCCTGAACTGACCGACGGCATTGGCTTTGTGACCATCGCCATGGGCGTGTTCGGCTACGGAGAAATCATCGCCAACCTCTCGCGTCCCGATGACGAACGCGAAGTGTTCACTGCCAAGGTCGAGGGCCTGTTCCCGACCAAGGAAGACTTCAAGCGCATGATTCCTGCCGTGCTGCGTGGAACGGCCCTGGGCGCTGCCCTCGGTATCCTGCCGGGTGGCGGGGCTCTGTTGGCTGCCTTTGCTGCCTACACGCTCGAAAAGAAGACCAAGCTCAAACCCGGCGAAGTCCCTTTCGGCCAAGGCAACATCCGTGGCGTTGCATCGCCTGAGTCTGCCAACAATGCCGGTTCGCAGACCTCGTTCATCCCGCTGCTGACACTGGGTATCCCTCCCAACGCCGTGATGGCGCTGATGGTGGGTGCCATGACCATCCACAACATCCAGCCTGGTCCCCAGGTGATGACCAGCAACCCCGAACTGTTCTGGGGCCTGATCGCTTCGATGTGGATCGGCAATGCCATGCTGATCATCCTGAACCTGCCGCTGATCGGCATCTGGATCAAGCTGCTCACGGTGCCGTACCGCTGGCTGTTCCCTTCGATCGTGTTGTTCTGCGCCGTGGGTGTGTACTCCACCAACAACAACACCTTCGACATCTGGATGGTGGGTATTTTTGGCCTGATCGGCTACATCTTCCACAAGCTGGGAACCGAACCCGCGCCTTTGCTGCTCGGCTTCATCCTGGGCCCGATGATGGAAGAAAACCTGCGCCGCGCGCTGCTGCTCTCGCGTGGTGACTGGAGCGTGTTCGTAACGCGTCCGCTGTCTGCCGGTTTGCTGGCGGCCGCAGCCTTGCTGCTCGTCATCGTGCTGCTGCCTGCCGTGAAGAACAAGCGCGAAGAAGCTTTCGTGGAAGATTGACAGCCCCCGGGCTTCCCGCTTTCCCCGACTGAACAACGGCACCCTCGGGTGCCGTTGTTTTTTTGGGCAGAGGCATCCGCTGCTTGCGGCTTCTGCCGGTACACAATCGTGGGCAGAGGTCCGCATGTCCACTCCATTCCATCCCGCGCAGCATCCCCACCGGGCCATGCTGCACAACGAAATCCACGCCCGCCCTCCGGAGGCGATGAACGCTCCCCTGGCCATCGCACACATCGTGATGCTGGCCGATGCTGCCGGGCGTGAGGCGAGCCGGGCCCATGTGGCTGCGCTTTTGCGCGATCACCACATGGCGCTGCCCGATGCCCACACCACCCACCTGCGGATGGATCTGGGCGCCTTTCGCATGCGCTGGGAACTGCACACCGAGTTTGTCACCTGGACCTTCATGGTGCCAGCCCCGGTGGAGGCTTTCGGCGAACGCGAGCCCGCCAGTGCCATCGACGCCGTGCCCCGCGACTGGCTGGCCGCCTTGCCAGGCCAGTGCCTGTGCAGCCTGAACCTGTGGGTGCTGCCCACGCACACCTTTGGCTCGGGGTCTCTGGTCAAGCATGTGCTGCACGAGGACACGCTGGTGGCATCCACCGTGGCCGATGGCCATGGTGAGGTCTACACCGACTTTGCGATCCATGCAGATGGCTTCTCGCGCATGGTGCTGCTGGCGGGTGGCATGACCCCACGGCGCCTGGGGCGCCTTGTGCAGCGCCTGCTGGAGATCGAAACCTACCGCATGGCTGCGCTGCTGGGGCTGCCTGCGGCCCGTGAAGCGGCTAGCGTACTGGCCTTTGCCGAGCGTGAATTGGCCGAACTGGCCAACGCGATCCGCACGGCCAACCGCGACGATGAGCCCGCGCTGCTGGATCGCCTGACCCGGTTGGCCGGGCAAGTGGAGAGCCAGTACGCAGCCTCGCATTCGCGGTTCTCGGCAAGCAGCGCCTATTTCGAGCTGCTGGACAAGCGCATTGAAGACATCGCCGAGTCGCGCCTGGCGGGCATGCAGACCATCCGGGAGTTCATGGACCGGCGCCTGACCCCCGCACGCAGCACCTGCGAGTGGGCGGCGCGCCGCCAGGACGCACTCTCGCAGCGCGTTTCGCGCATGAGCAACCTGCTGCGCACGCGCGTGGAGATCGAGCAGCAGCAAAGCAGCCAGGCGCTGCTGACCACCATGAACCACCGGCAAGACCTGCAGCTCAAGATGCAGTCCACCGTGGAGGGCTTGTCGGTAGCCGCGATCACCTACTACATCGTGGGCCTGGTGAGCTACCTGGCCAAGGGGGCACAAAAATTGGGCTGGCCTCTGTCGGCCGAGACCACGGCGGCCATTGCCATCCCCATGGTGGCTGTGGGTGTGTGGTGGTCGCTGCGGCGCCTGCATCACCGGGTGTTTCACAAGCAGGGCTGAGCGGGCTCGTCTTCACCTTAGTGTTCGCCTTCGGGGGCGGCTGATGCGGACTTCAGGCATCTCCCCCGCCATCGCTGATGAAGGGGGCGCCCGCGCGCAGCTTCGATGGCGCGGGTGGTGTATGCCTGTCACACTCGTTGGCTTGCGGGCTCGGCAGGTGCTGCATGCTGAGCCAGACTGTGTTCTGAAAAACGAGGCCCTGTGTCTTCAGCCCCTTCCCCATCCTCACAGAGGCCCACCCCCGTGCCTGCAGCCAGGGCACACATGGCATCCGGCCTTCTGCTGGCGCTGTTGGGTTCCATCGCATTCAGTGGCAAGGCCATCATCGTCAAGCTGGCGTACCGCCATGGGGTGGACGCGGTCACGCTCATCATGTACCGCATGCTGTTTGCGCTGCCCATCTTTGCCGTGATGGCTTGGTGGGCCAGCCGGGGCAAGCCACCCCTGAGCCGCAAGGACTGGCTGGGCGTGCTGGGCCTGGGGGTCACGGGCTACTACCTAGCCAGCTTTCTGGACTTTGCCGGGCTGGCCTACATCAGCGCCAGCCTGGAGCGGCTCATCCTGTACCTCAACCCCACCCTCGTTGTGCTGCTGGGCTGGCTGCTGTATGGCCGGGGCATCCGCTGGGCCCAGGCCGCAGGCATGCTGGTCAGCTACTGCGGCGTGGTGCTGGTGTTTGGCCACGAGGCCAACCTGCAGGGCACCAACGTGGCCTGGGGGGCGCTGCTGGTGTTTCTGAGTGCGGTGAGCTATGCCATCTATCTGGTCTACAGCGGAGAGCTGGTGCAGCGCCTGGGGGCGTTGCGCCTGGTGGGGCTGGCGACCACGGTGGCCTGCCTGTGTTGCTTGGCGCAGTTTGCAGTGCTGAGGCCCCTGAGCGCCGCTGTGGTGGCGCCGGAGGTGATCTGGCTGTCCGTGCTCAATGCCACGCTGTGCACGGCCGCGCCGGTGTTGATGGTCATGATGGCCATCGAGCGCATTGGCGCGGGCATGGCCGCCCAGGCAGGGATGGTGGGGCCGTTGTCCACCATCCTCATGGGGGTGTGGATTCTGGGCGAGCCTTTCACCGTCTGGGTGGCGGCTGGCACGGCGCTGGTAGTGGTCGGCATTTTTGTGTTCACCCGCCTGGCGCGCCGCCCGGGGGCTTGACGCAGGGCCCTCTGGCCCTGGCACCCGGGGAGCGGTAGTGCCTTACCCCGCCTTTTTTGCTGCGGGCGTCGGCCGGTTGGCAGGCGCTGGGGCCGTGGGTGCGCTACCGCCTCCCAGGCGCTGCGCAATCGTCGCCCGGGAGCCGCCCAGCCCGTCAAGCTGCCGGCCCATGGACTGCTCCAGGTAGTCTAGGCGGGCCTGGGCGGCGGGGTGGGTGGACATGGTCAGCGTGAACATCGGGTTGTCTGGCGTCACGCTGCGCAGCTGCTGCAGCACCGACACCAGCCCGTAGGGGTCGAACCCGGCCTTGGTGGCCATCGCCACGCCGCTACGGTCAGCTTCAAACTCATCGGACTGGCTCAGCCCTTTGGTGTAGACCGTGCGGAACAGCGACAGCAGCTGGTCCTTGACGAGCTGGCCTGCCACGTTGCCCGTGCGGATCTGCGAGGCCAGCAGCTGGGTGCCCACACCGGCCATGGCGCTTTGCCGGATGGCCTGCAGGTGGTGCTTGGCGGTCACGTGCGTGATCTCGTGGGCCAGGATGCCTGCCAGTTCGGACTCGTCGGCGCAGCGGTCGATCAGCCCCTTGGTCACAAACACATAGCCGCCGGGTGCGGCAAAGGCGTTGTAGCCCGCGTCGTCCAGCACCACAAAGGTCCAGGGCAATCCAGGGCGGGGCGACTGCAGGCTGATCCACCGGCCCAGGCGGTTCACGTAGCGCTGCAGGGCCATGTCGGGGTGGGCCGGTTTGGCGCCCAGCAGCAGGGCGGCCAGCTGGCGACCGATCTCGATCTCTTTGGGCTCGTCGATGTTCTCCATCGACTGGGTCAGCAGGCTGATGAGGTCGTCACCTTGTGCCGCCGGCGCGGCCTTGCCGCCCGTGATGGCCGAACCCAGGCCACCGCCCAGGGAGTTCAGCAGGTTGTTCATGACGTTTTGGCTCTGGGCGGCCAGGGGGGCCGCCGCCATTGCCGCGAACAGGGCGACCGCCCCGGCGCAGCGCTTCCAGCTGGAATTCCGATGCATGGTCATTTCCTCAGTTCGGGCTGTAGTTGGGGTCGGACGGATTGCCCGAGCTGCCGCCGGAGCGGTTGCCCGCACCCGAGCCGCCCGAAGGCAGCGCAGGCTGGGCCATGGCCGGAACATCCCGCGCATGCAGCGAGGCCGAGCTGGCAAATTGGCGTGCCTGGTCGGCGTTCACCCGCATGCCTTCAACCCTGCCCACGGCGGCCGGGTTGGGTTGGGCCTTGGCGATGTCTTCAGCGTCCAGCCCGCGAATGCCCACGGTGGAGGTCGCCGTGGTGGTGGACCCGCTGTTGCCGCCAAACAACCCCCCCAGGCCCCGCAAGCCACCGGCAGCGGAGTTGTTGCTGTTCGCTGCCGCACCCGATTGGGGCCCCAGGTCGAACATGTGCACCCAGCCCGTGGCCCCCTGCGGGGTGCTCACTTTGGTCCAGGGGCCCTTGCGCTCGCTGCTGCGTGTGACGACCGTGTTGGCCTCCAGGGGCGCCAGGCTGGCACCGTTGTCTGCCGGGCTGTCGCGCAATTGTGTGGCGCGTTTGACCACGGCGGCTTCCTGGGCATGCGAAGCGCCTGCCACCAGGGCCAGTGCGGCCCCAGCCAGCCAGGCGGCCAGGGCGTCACGGTGCAGCCATTTCATCTTGCAACTCTCCACTTATGATTTGACAGGGCTGCAGGGTGCAGCACCAGAACCGGAGATTGTTATGGATTTGGGTATCGCAGGCAAATGGGCGCTGGTGTGCGGCGCGAGCAAGGGGCTGGGCTATGGCTGTGCGCAGGCGCTGGTGCGCGAGGGCGTCAACGTCGTCATCAACGCCCGCAATGCCGATGCGCTCGATCAGGCTGCTACCCGTTTGATAGCTGAATGCGCAAGCCAGTCGCGCGCAAAGGGCCAAAAAGATGCTGAAATCTCTGCACCCCAGGTGCTGGCCGTGGCGGCAGACATCACCACCCCTGCCGGGCGCGAGGCCGTGTTCTCCGTGGCGGGTGGGCCGGGTCGGGATTTCGACATCGTGGTGACGAACGCGGGCGGGCCTCCCACGGGGGATTTCCGCGACTGGGATCGCGATGCCTGGATCAAGGCCGTGGACGCCAACATGCTCACGCCCATCGAACTCATCCGGGCCACGGTGGATGGCATGGCGGCGCGGGGTTTTGGCCGCATCGTCAACATCACATCGAGTGCTGTGAAGGCGCCCATCGACATCCTGGGCCTGTCCAACGGCGCGCGCAGCGGCCTCACGGGTTTTGTGGCGGGGGTGTCGCGCAGCAAGATCGCGGCGCGGGGCGTGACGATCAACAACCTGCTGCCCGGCAAGTTCGACACCGACCGCCTCGCGGCCACCGTGACGGCCGCTGCTGGCAAGGCGGGCAAAAGCGTCGATGAGGTGCGCGCCACCCAGCAGTCGCAGATCCCGGCGGGCCGCTATGGCACGGCCGACGAGTTTGGTGCCATCTGCGCCTTTTTGTGCAGCCAGCAGGCGGGCTACATGACCGGCCAGAATGTGCTGGCCGACGGTGGCGCCTACCCCGGCACCTTCTGACGGCCTGGTGGCAGGGCGCGCATGGTGGCAAGGGTGGCAAGGAACGGCATGCCAGCAGCCTCGGGCGCTGCGGCGGGGGCGTTTCATTGGCAGATGCCACGCACCAGTTCTCTCGAAGGCTCACGCGTGGCGTTTTGCCGACAATGTGCCTTTGGAGCTGAAAAATTGGTGGAATACTTCTCGCCATTGTTTGCCATGCTCACCACCCCCCGCACCTTGAATTTTTCCCACTGGCGCCATGCCCTGCTTTTTTGTGTGGCGCTGGCTGCATGGGGCGGGGTGCATGGGGCAGACCCTGCGGGCAGCAAGGCCGCCGCGCCCTACAAGCTGCGTGTGGTGGGCGGGCTGGCCGGGGTGAACCAATACACGCGCCAGGAAGAGCCGTTCTGGAACAAGGAGCTGGCCCGCCTGAGTGGCGGCAAGTTCCAGGCAGAGATCGTCCCCTTTGACCGGGCCGGGGTGCCTGGCAATGAAATGCTGCGCCTGCTGCAGCTGGGCGTGGTGCCGTTCGGCACCACGCTGATGAGTTCGTTCACCTCGCAATACCCCGAATACACCGCGCCCGATCTGGCGGGCCTGAACCCCGACATCGCCACGCTCAAGACCACCCTCACCGCGTTTCGCCCCTACCTCGAAAAAGCCCTGCGCGAACAGCATGGCGTGGAGGCGCTGGCGATCTATGTGTACCCGGCCCAGGTGGTCTTTTGCAAGAAGCCGCTGCGCGCGCTGTCTGACCTGTCGGGGCGCCGCGTCCGCGTGTCGTCGTCCACCCAGGCCGACTTTGTCGGGGCCCTGGGCGGCGTGCCGGTGCTGACCAGTTTTTCCCAGATCGTGCCCAGCCTGACGGCGGGCAACACCGAATGTGCGATCACGGGCACCATGTCGGGCAATTTGCTGGGCCTGCCCACACTCACCTCCCATGTGCACACCCTGCCTGTGACCTGGGGACTGGCCATTTTTGGCGCCAACCAGGCGGCCTGGGCGGGCCTGCCTGCCGACCTGCGCGAGCTGCTCAAGCGCGAGCTGCCCCGGCTGGAGTCCGCCATCTGGGCCGAGTCCGAACGCGAGACTGCCGAGGGCCTGGCCTGCAACCGGGGCGCGCCCACCTGCACCGGGGGCACCAAGGGCGCCATGGTGGTCGTGCCTGCATCGCCGCAGGACGAGCGCAGCCGCCAGGAGATACTGGCCTCCACCGTGCTGCCGCGTTGGGTGCAGCGCTGTGGCGCGCGCTGCGCCCAGGCCTGGAACCAGACGATCGGCCCCGCACGTGGCCTGTTGGCCGCACCCGCAAAATAAATGAGAGAGCCCACGACCCCGTTGCGCATCAAGGCCTTTGTCGGGGCCGGGGTTGTGGTGTTTGTGGTGGCAGTGGCCATCGTGGCGGCTGCCGTGGCCTGGAACGCCCGCAAGGTGGCGCTGAACGACAGCGAGGCCCAGGCCACCCGTTTTGTGGCGGGTGCCGAGGCGGCGCTCAACCGCTCGCTGCTGACGGTGGACGTGCTGCTGGCCAGCATGGACGAGCTGCTGAACCTGTCGAACATGACGGCGCCCTGGATCGACGCGGAATCGGCCAGCCAGCGCCTGCGCGGCTCCACCCGGCAGAACCTGATGGTGCGCTACGTGGCGCTGCTGGACGACTCTGGCAAAACCATGGCGTCTTCCGACCCGGCTGGCGGCGCGCTGGCCGTGCAATTGCCAGCGGGCTTTCTGGAGTCCGTGCTGGAGCAGCCGGTGTCCACCCTCATGGTCAGCGCGCCGGTGGTGAGTTTTGCCAGTTCCGAGCGGGTTCTGTATTTCGCGCGCCACCTGCGCCTGGCCGACAGCACACGTGTGGCGGCGGTGGCCGAGCTGCCCGTGGGCGCCCTGGGCGCGGTGCTGCTTCAGGGCGTGGACATCAGCGGCCTGCAGGTGACGCTGGAGCGGGCCGGCGGGCAATTGCTGCTGGGCGTGCCTGGCCGCGAGGAAGTCATTGCTCCCACGCTGGCGCCGCCGCTGGCCGAGCTGGCCGACCTGGGCCTGGAGTGGAGGGCTCCGGCACGCCTCACCGGGGCGCCCGCCCTGGTGGTGTTTCGTCCCATCCTGTACCAGGACCTGCGGATTTCCGCGAGCATCCCGCTGCACGAGGCGTTGAGCAGCTGGCGCGACCAGCGTGACGCCATCGGCCTGACTGCGCTGGTGTTTGTGGCCATGATCCTGGCGGCGGGGGGGCTGGCGTTTCGTTATCTGGACCGCCTCTCGCAGGCCCGCGTGGCCATAGCCCAATCCAAGGCCACGCTCGACCAGGCGCTGGAGTCCATGGTCAGCGGCTTTTTGCTGCTCGACAAGAACAACTGCGTGGTGCAGTGGAACAGTCAGTTCGAGGTGATCTTCCCGTGGCTCAAGGGCATCGTCGCCCCCCGGCTGCCGTTTCGCACGGTGATCGAGGAAACCGTCAAGCACCACCATCCCCGCCTGGCCGACGACGAGCACGCGCGCTGGGTGGACCAGCGGCTGCTGCGGCAACAGCAGCCCCAGCACGAACCGCATGAACAGGTCTACTCCAACGGCCGCACCATCCAGATCACGGAGCGCACCACGCCCGACGGTGGCCTGGTCATCAGCTACCACGATGTCACGGCCCTGCGGCGCGCGAGCGCCGAGATCGAGAACCTCGCTTTCTACGACCCGCTGACCAACCTGCCCAACCGCCGCCTGCTCATGGACCGCATGCAGCAGGCCATCGCTTCCAGTGCGCGCAGCGGCCAGTACGGCGCCCTGCTGTTCCTCGACCTGGACCACTTCAAGACCCTGAACGACACCCGGGGCCACGAGGTGGGCGACATGCTGCTGCGCCAGGTGGCCCAGCGCCTGAAGACCTGCGTGCGGCGCGAAGACACGGTGGCGCGGCTGGGCGGCGACGAGTTTGTGGTCATGCTGGGCGACCTGTCGGCCAGCAGCGAAGAGGCGGGCGCCTATGTCCGCCGTGTGGGCGAAAAAATCCTGCGCAAGCTCAACGTGCCCTACACCCTGGGGGGTCATGCCCACCACAGCACGCCCAGCATTGGCGCCACGCTGATGGGCGGCGCGATCCAGTCGTCGGTGGATTTGCTCAAGCAGGCCGACATCGCCATGTACCAGGTCAAGTCGCAGGGGCGCAATGCGCTGTGCTTTTTTGACCCGCAGATGCAGATCGCGATCAGCCTGCGCGCGCAGCTCGAAGCCGATTTGCAGGCAGCGCTCACGGCGCGCCAGTTTGTGCTGCATTACCAGCCGCAGTTCCACCTGGATGGGCGCATGGTGGGCGCTGAGGCGCTGATCCGCTGGCAACATCCCGAACGCGGCCTGGTGGCGCCAGGGGCCTTCATCGGCGTGGCAGAAGAAAGCGAACTCATCGTGCCCATGGGCCACTGGGTGCTGCGCACCGCCTGCGAGCAGCTCGCCGCCTGGCAGGGCAACCCGCGCATGCAGCACCTGCAGCTCTCGGTCAACGTGAGCGCGCGGCAGTTTCGCCAGCGCGACTTTGTGGCGCGCGTGGTCGAGGTGCTGCGCGAAACCGGTGCGCGGCCGCACCTGCTCAAGCTCGAACTCACCGAATCCCTGGTGCTGGACAACGTGGAAGACACCATCGCCAAGATCGGCACGCTCAAGACCAAGGGCGTGCGTTTTTCGGTGGACGACTTCGGCACCGGCTACTCCTCGCTCGCCTACCTCACGCGGCTACCGCTGGACCAGCTCAAGATCGACCAGTCCTTCGTGCACAACCTGGGCATGCGGCACACCGACGACGTGATCGTGCAGACCATCCTGGGCATGGCGCGCAACCTGGAGCTGGACGTGATCGCCGAAGGCGTGGAAACCGAGGCACAAAAGAAGCTGCTGGCCCAGTACGGCTGCACCTACTTCCAGGGCTACCTGATGGGGCGGCCTGTCCCCGTGGCAGAGCTGGAGGCGCTGCTGGAGCCGGTCACCACCACCGCCGAAGACCTCGATTTGCCCGGCTGAGGGCCACAAGGCGGGCGGGGCTCTCCAGCCCGGCAGGCCCCACATCCGCCACATACTGCCGTCCGCCCTTGCTGTCCATACCCCTGGTGGCGGCGCCAGGGGTTGCAGGAATAATTGCTATATTTTTAATAGCTTTAAAGGCATGATGGACGCGCGGCAAGGCCGATTTTTATTCAAATCCTGCAGCCCTCAGCGCCGCGACGACACCACAATCCCGCCCACGATCAGTGCAAACGCCACGCCGTGGAACGCCTGGGGCGTTTCGCCCAGAAACGCGGCCGACAACAAACCCGCAAACAGCGGCGTGAGGTTGACAAAAAAGCCCGCCACCGCAGGCCCCGCCCGCTGCACGCCCACACCCCAGCAGCGGTAGGCCAGCACGGCAGGGCCCACGGCGATGAAGGCCAGCGCTGCTACCAGCGGCCAGCCCCAGGTGGTATGCGCGTGGCCGGTGGCCCATTCGGCCCCGGCAAAGCTGCCTGACCAGGCCAGGCCAAACACCATCTGTGCCATGAGGAAAGCGGCCCAGTCGCTCCGGATGCTGCCCGGCTCGCTGGTACGCGCCAGCAGCCAGCTGTAGAACGCCCACGAGATCGTGGCCAGCAGCATGAACAAATCGCCCGGCACCAGGCGGAACGCCAGCAGCTGCGACCATTCGCCCCGGCTCAGCACCAGCAGCACGCCACACACCGACAGCAGCGCGCCCATCACCTGGCGCCGTGTCACGGCCGCCCCGAAGAACAGCGCGCCCACGGCCAGCATCCACACCGGCATGCTGGAGCCCACCAGCGTTGCATTGATGGGCGTGGAAGTCTGCAGCGCCATGTACTGCAGCGCGTTGTACAGGCCAATGCCCAGCAGCCCCAGCAGCGCATAGCGGCGCCAGTGGGGCCACAGCGGGCTGTCCTTGCGCAGCACACCGTGGGCCAGCGGCAGCAGGATGGCAAAGGCCAGCACCCAGCGGATGAAATTGAGGGCAGCGGGGGAAATCAGGTCATGCACCAGCCGCCCCGTGACGGCGTTGCCAGCCCACAGCAGGGGCGGAATCACCAGCAGCACGGCCGTGCCGGGTGTGAGTTTTTGAGTCATGGGGCTGCACTGTAACGGTGCGCGCGCTGCGCTGCAGCATGCGTTGGTAACGCCCTTGAAACGTGCCGGGCAGCCGCGCTAGGTAGCGGGCACGGCCCGCCGTTTCATGGCAGGATGACCGCCGTTTTGGTCGGTACCGGCCTTGCCCGTACTTTGATCCCATTTGTCGTTCGCAACAGGAGCCACCCATGACCCTCGCCGTTCAGATCCGCCAGCACGGCGGCCCCGAAGAACTCCACCTCGTCGATGTGCCCGTGGGCAACCCCGGCCCTGGCGAAATCCGCATTCGCCACCACGCCATTGGCCTGAACTTCATCGACGTGTACCACCGCACCGGCCTGTACCCGCTCACCATGCCCGCCACCATCGGCATGGAAGGCGCAGGCGTGGTCGAGGCCGTGGGCGAGGGTGTCACGCACCTGAAGGTGGGCGACCGCGCCGCCTATGCCAGCAACCCGCCGGGTGCCTACTGCGAAGTGCGCGTGATGCCCTCCAAGTGTGTGTGCAAGCTGCCCGACGCCATCAGCTTCGAGACCGGCGCGGCCATGATGCTCAAGGGGCTGACAGCGCAGTACCTGCTCAAAAAGACGTGCCCTGTGGAAGGGCTGGAGCCCGGCGATTTCGTGCTGTTCCACGCGGCGGCTGGTGGGGTGGGCCTGATCGCCAGCCAGTGGGCCAAGGCGCTGGGCCTGCAGCTCATCGGCACGGCGGGCTCGGATGCCAAGTGCCAGCTGGCCTTGGCCAACGGCGCGGCGCACGCGATCAACTATCAGCAAGAGGACTTCGCCGCCCGCGTGAAGGAGATCACCGGCGGCAAGGGCGTGAAGGTGGTGTACGACTCGGTGGGCAAGGACACTTGGGACAAGTCGCTCGAATGCCTGCGCCCCTTCGGCCTGATGGCCAGCTTCGGTAACGCCTCGGGCCCCGTGCCGCCGTTTGCGCCGGGCAGCCTGGGGGCCAAGGGCTCGCTCTACGTCACACGCCAGACGCTGTTCACCCACATCGCCACGCGCGAAGCCACCCAGGCCATGGCCGACGACCTGTTTGCCGTGGTGGCCAGCGGGCAGGTGAAGATCCACATCGACCAGCGTTACCCGCTGGCCGAGGTGCAGCAGGCCCACCGGGACCTGGAAGCGCGCAAGACCACGGGCTGCACCATCCTCACGCTGTGAACACCGGCGTGCAGAACCCTGCGTTCGACCACTGGCTGGCGGGCGCGCGCGCGTCGGCCCAGTTGCCCCCGGCCCAGCCGCGCCAGCCGCTGGTGGTGGGCGGGCAGGTGGTGGGGTCGGTGGCGGATGGCTTTTTGAGCCAAATTGGCCTCTACCGCCTGCTGGATAAGCGCTATAAGCTATCAAATGGTGAGCATTCTGGTGCGCCCGCCTGGCACCTGGATGTGCCCGCCGAGGCGCCTGCAGACGCCATCACCGACGCGCTCAACACCCTGGCTGAGGCCTTGCGCGAGGCGGGCCTGTGTGGCCCCTGGCGCAACGAGCAACTGGCGGTGACCAACCCCCAGGGCGAAGTGGTGGCCACCGTGGAGCGCGGCGCCGTGCGCGTGCTGGGCATTGCCACGCGCGCCGTGCACCTGGTGGGCCTGGCGCCCGATGGCCGCATGTGGGTGCAAAAGCGCTCGATGACCAAACCCAACAACCCCGGCCTGTGGGACACGCTCATGGGCGGCATGGTCTCGGCCGCCGATTCGCTGCCCCAGGCCCTGGCGCGCGAAACCTGGGAAGAAGCCGGCCTGCACGTCGAGGCCTTGCAGGGCCTGCGGCACGGCGGCCATGTGGACTTCAGCCGCCCGAGCCGCGAGGGCGGCGGCGCGGGCTATATGCGCGAGCGCATCGACTGGTTCTGCGCCCAGGTGCCGGGCGGCATGGAGCCCAGCAACCAGGATGGCGAGGTCGAGCGTTTTGACCTGCTGCCGCTGGATGGGCTGCGTGCGCAGGTCGCCCAGGGCCTGTTCACGCTGGAAGCTGGCCTGGTGATCGCGGGCTACCTGGGGCAGTGAGCTCGGCTGCGGGCAGGCAGCCCAGCCCCTGCAGCGTGGCCTGCACCGCCACATCGAGCGGGGTGTGGGGCTCGGTGCCCAGCACGGCCAGGAGGCGGTCGTTGGCCATGCGCACGGGCTGCTGCCACAGGTAGCGCATCTCGCGCAGCTCGCGCAAGGTGGCCACCAACGGCGATGCCAGCGTGACCAGCCACCACGGAAACGCCTGCACCCGGGGCGCCGCGCCGCCGCTGCGCACCACGGCGCGGCCGATCGCACCGGCCATCTGCGTGCCGTCGGCATCCCAGTGCCCCGCCATGTGGAAGCGCGCAAACGCGGGCAGCTCTGGGCGCCGCTCCAGCAACAACACCATGGTGCGCGCCACATCGGGCAGGTAGGACCACTGGTGGCCCACGCCCGGGCGGCCGGGCTGCTTGACGCTGGCCACCGGTTGCCCAGGCCGCACCAGGCCCTGTGCAAACCAGCTGTTGCCCACCTGGGGGCCAAAGTAGTCACCCGCCCGCACGATGATCACGCGGCAGGTGCCCGGGCCCAGCGGGTGGGGCTGGGTGGCCTGCTGCAGGCGGCGCTCCAGTTCCACGCGTACGGCGCCTTTGCGGGTGCTGGGTTGCTGCGCTGCGTCCTCGCGCAGCACCGGGAAGGCGTCCGGCCCATAGTTGTAGACCGTGCCGGGCAGCACCACCGTGGCCCCGGTGGCGGTGGCCGCCGCAATGGTGTTGTCGATCATCGGCAGCACCAGCTCGCCCCAGCGCCGGTAGCCGGGCGGGTTGACCGCGTGCACGATCACGTCGCAGCCCGCAGCAGCGGCCACCACGTCTTCGCGCCGCATGGCGTCGCCATGGATCCAGGTCATGCCGTCGCGCTGCTCGCGGGCCTGCGCCACGCCCCGGTGCAGCGCGTGCACCTCCCACCCCCGGTCGCGCAACTGGCGTGCCACCTCGCCGCCAATGCCGCCCGTGGCGCCCAGAACCAGAACCTTGTTGCCTTGTGCCATGAAAGTGCTCCTTGTGTGGCCATGGATGTGGCCGTTGCCGTGGTGATGGGCGCCAGTGTGAAGCGGTGCTTGGCAAAAGAAAATTGCTTAAAACAAAGGTGAAGCTATACATTTATGTATGACTCAACCCACTACAGAATCGATTGGCTGGGAGCTGTACCGCTCCTACCTGGGTGTGCTCAGCGAAGGCTCGCTGTCGGGTGCGGCCCGGGCCCTGGGCGTGACCCAGCCCACGGTGGGACGCCACATCGCCGCGCTGGAGCAAGCCCTGGGGCTCACCCTGTTCACCCGCTCGCAGCAGGGCCTGCTGCCCACCGACGCTGCGCGGGAACTGCGCCCCTATGCCGAGGCCATGCAGCATTCGGCGGCGGCCCTGGCGCGGGCGGCCAGCGGTCATGGCGAGGGCGTGCGGGGCACCGTGCGCGTGACGGCCAGCGAGGTGATGGGTGTGGAAGTGTTGCCCCCGCTGCTGGCCCAGCTGCAGGCCCGGCACCCCGGGCTGACCGTGGAGCTGGCGCTGAGCAACCGCGTGCAGGACCTGCTCCACCGCGAGGCCGACATCGCCATCCGCATGACCGAGCCCCGCCAGGAGGCCCTCATCGCCCGCCGCGTGGGCGTGGTGGCGCTGGGCCTGCACGCCCATGCCACCTACCTGCAGGCCCAGGGCACACCCACATCACTGGCAGACCTGGCGCACCACCGGCTGATCGGCTTTGACCAGGAAACCCCGTTCATCCGCGCCGCGCGCAAGCTGCTTCCCCCGTGGCGCCACGAGGACTTTGCCCTGCGCAGCGACAGCGACCTGGCCCAGCTGGCACTGATCCGTGCGGGCGGCGGCATCGGCATATGCCAGGTGGCACTGGCGCGGCGCACACCGCAGCTGGTGCACCTGCTGGCACCGCAGTTCAGTGCCGGGCTGGACACCTGGGTGGTGATGCACGAAGACCTGCGCAACAGTCCGCGCTGCAGGTACACGTTTGATGCCTTGGTGACGGGGCTGCTGCAGTACACGGGGTTGGCTGAGGAGAGGGTGGGCGTGGCGGCCTGACGGTCTGTTCTCTCCGAGGCCGATGCCCCCAGACTCTGTACTTCGCAAGATACGGGAGCCGGGGATACCCGCAGCGGCGCCAAAAGCACCTCAAGTTCGCTCTGGCCTGGCCGAAACAAGGTCAAGCGTTGGTTCTGCCGCGCTCCACACAACAACACGAAAACTCCAGCGAGCGGAATGGGCGGGGAATCCACGTGGCTTCGACAATCAATACCAACGTGCCATCGCTGACGGCCCAGCGCAACCTGGGCATGAGCCAGACCTCGCTGAATAACTCTATCCAACGCCTGTCGTCGGGCCTGCGCATCAACAGCGCCAAGGACGACGCTGCCGGCTTGGCGATTTCCGAGCGTTTCACCAGCCAGATCCGGGGCCTGAACCAGGCTGTTCGCAATGCCAATGACGGTATCTCCTTGGCGCAAACCGCCGAAGGTGCGTTGAAGGCATCCGGCGACATCCTGCAACGTGTGCGTGAGCTGGCAGTGCAGTCGGCCAACGCCTCTAACAGCGCTGGCGACCGGCAGGCCCTGCAACAGGAAGTGGGCCAATTGGTGTCCGAACTGGACCGCATCTCGCAGACCACAGAATTCAACGGCGCCAGGCTGCTGGATGGCACATTCGGCACCCAGCAGTTCCAGGTGGGTGCCAACGCCAATCAGACCATCGTGGCGGCCACGGGTAACCTGCGTACCAACGCATACGGCAACAACCAGGCCGTGGCCATGGGCCCTCCTACGAACCCCAACAACAACTACGCCGGTTTGCTGGCGGGTACTTTGACGGTGAATGGATTCGCTGGCGGCCAGACGGTTGCTGTGGGGTCGGTGGCCACTGCGTCGCAAATTGCCGATTCGATGAATGCTGTCAAGGCAGATACCGGTGTGAGGGCCACAGCACGCACCGAGGTGAGCCTAGCCTTTGGCGCGGCAGGCTCCTACCTGATCGGCGTGTCGACGGACCACACCATGTTGAACATGATCTCCTTCACCCTGTCGTCCAGCAACACGGCCGACGGTTTGGCTGCGGTGGTCACGGCGGTCAACGATCAGTCCGCGAAGACGGGGATTACCGCTGCGTTGAACTCCAATGGCTCCCGCGTATTGCTGACTCAGGCAAAGGGCAATGACATCCTGATATCGGACACCAACACCCCGAACCCCGGGACGGTATCCGTGCAGAAATTGGATGGGGGTGGCGCCAACGTGGGGGCGCCTGTTGTGCTGGCTGTCAACGGCACGGCGGATAACGCGAGAACCATGGGTTATGTCACCCTCGATTCCGAAAAATCGTTCTCCATCACGCCTACGACGACGAACATGGCAAGTGCTGGAGCGTCGTCTCTCCAGACCGTGTCAACTCTGGATGTAACGACTTTTGCAACAGCGACCTCCGCACTCAAAACGGTGGACTCGGCCTTGGCCTTCATCAATGGCGAGCGCGCAAAACTCGGTGCACTGCAATCGCGTTTCGAAACCTCTATCAGCAACCTGCAGGTGACATCCGAAAACCTGTCAGCCTCGCGCAGCCGCATCCTGGATGCTGACTTCGCGGCCGAAACCGCCAACCTGTCACGCTCGCAAATCCTGCAACAGGCGGGCACGGCCATGGTGGCCCAGGCCAACCAGCAAGGCGTGCTGGCCCTGCTGCGCTAGCCCCATCGTGGCCCTGTTTGTCGCAGGGCACGGGCGGGCGCCAGCAGGTGTTCTGCTTCTCTTTTCTCAGCCCTGGTCCACCATCGTCTTGAGCCGGCTGGGCGCCAGTGCGCCGGCCGATTCCAGGATGGGGTAGGCCACCGAGCACAGCAGCGAGTTGATGCGCTTGAGCTCGCTGATCAGGTCGATGTGCAGCGAGCTGGTCTCGATGCTGGGCACCGTGTTGTCCGACAGGCGCGCGAGGTGGGTGGCCGAATAGGCGTGTTCCAGGTCGCGGAAGCGGGCTTTTTCTTCCAGCAGCTTTTGCGCATCGCGCACGCTGCCGTTCAAGAACACACTCATCGCCAGGCGCAGGTTGTCGATCAGGCGGGCGTGCAACTCGTTGATCTCTTCCATGCCGGCTTCCGAGAACTGGCGGCCCTTCTTGATCTTCTTGTCCTCGATGTCGATGAGCACGCGCTCGATGATGTCGCCGATCTGCTCCATGTTGATGGTGAAGCTGATGATGTCCGCCCAGCGGCGGCCCTCGCGCTCGTCCAGCGCCTCGCGCGAGATCTTGGTCATGTAGTACTTGATGGCCGAGTACAGGCCGTCCACCTCGTCATCGAGCTTGCGCAGGTCCTCAGCCAGCTGCAGGTCGTCCGTCTGAATCACCTTTTGCAGGCCCAGCAGCATGGACTCGACCACGTCCGCCTGGTGCAGCGCTTCGCGTGCGGCGCAGGAGATGGCCAGGGACGGCGTGGCCAGGGCAGACGGATCCAGATGCTGGGGCCGGGTGCCTGCGGCGGCCGGGGCTTTTTCGGTGGGCAGCAGCCGCTGCACGGTGCGGGCCACGGTGCCGGTGAGGCCGATGCAGACAATGCCCACGACCACGTTGAACGCCAGGTGGAACAGCACCACCAGCGCGGCGGTCTCGGGCACATAGGGCCGCACATGCTGCAGCCACAGCCCGGTGAGCGGCGTCATGATGACCACGCCAATGATTTTGAAGAACATGTTGCCCAGCGGCACCTGGCGCGTTTGCACATTGGCTTTCATGGTGGTCAGCACCGCCAGCACGCCGCTGCCCAGGTTAGCACCCAGCACCAGGCCCAGCGCCACGTCGGCCGGAATACCGCCCGAGCCCGCCAATGCTGCCGTGAGCAGCACCGTGGCCAAGCTCGAATACGCCACGATGGCCAGCACGGCGCCGGTAAAAATCTCCAGCAGCAGGTCGCTGGTGAGCGCGCCCAGCAGCGTGCGCACGGTGGGGGACTGGGTGAGCACCGTGGTCGATTCGGTGATGAGCCGCAGCGCCAGCAGCATCAGCCCCAGGCCGATGAGCACGCGGCCCACGCGGCCCACGGCGGTGTCCTTGCGCGAGATGAACAGCACAACGCCTACAAAGATGAACAGCGGCGAGAGCCATGACAGGTCCATCGAGAACACCACGGCCATCACGCTGGTGCCCACGTCGGCCCCCAGCATCACGGCCAGCGCGGCGGGCAGGCCCACCAGGCCCTGGCCCACAAAGGACGACACGATGAGCGCGGTGGCGGTGCTCGACTGCACCACGGCCGTCACCCCGATGCCCGAGAGCACGGCGGTGAACCGGCTGCTGACGCTGTGCGCTATGAGCTGGCGCAGATTGGCGCCGAAGACCCGCAGGATGCCGGTGCGCACCAGGTGGGTGCCCCAGATCAGCAGCGCCACGGCTGCCAGGAGGTTGAGGAGATGCTTCATGAATACCCGTTGTTTCTTCTTCTTGTGATCTGCGCAAGATTCCGACCAGCCCCATCGGGGCTGGCACTGCGTTCATGACCCCATTGTGCGGCGCCTTGCCGGGGGAGTGTTGCCTGCTGTGCATCGGCCGCATGTGTGGCACATGCCCGCGCCGCGTGTGGCCCCACCCGCAACGGCTGCTGCAAAAAACAACCGCAACCCTGGTTTGTCATAAAACTGACATATAAGCATACTCCTGAATCGATAGCGTCTGTGCAGATGCCCTTGCCATCGCAAGGGGCCTGTGCATCTGGTGCGGTTGGGGTGGGGCGTTGCTCCTGCCAGTGCCCAAAGCACAACGGCCCGCGTTCTGCGGGCCGTTGGTGGATGGGGGTGTGGCGCGGCTCGCAGGCCGGTTGTGCCGCCTCAGCGTTCGCGCCGCATTCTCAGCAACTCATCCAGGATCAGGCAGGCGGCCCCGATGCTGATGGCCATGTCCGCCAGGTTGAAGGCTGGGAAATGGCCACCGTGGAAAAGGCCCGAGAGGAAATCCCAGTGGAAGTCCAGAAAATCCACCACGTAGCCGTGCATCAGGCGGTCCACCACATTGCCCACGGCGCCGCCCAGGATGCTGGCCAGCGAGAAGCAGAACAGCTTTTGCCCCGGGTGCGCGCGCAGTTGCCACACGATGAAAATCGTGGCCACCGCGCCAATGCCCGTGAACAGCCAACGCTGCCAGCCCCCGGCATTGGCCAGGAACGAAAACGCCGCCCCGGTGTTGTGCGCCCGCACGATGTTGAAGAAGCTGGTGATGACCGTGGAGTCGCCCAGCTGGTAGTGGCTCAGGATCAGCGTCTTGGTGATCTGGTCGGCCACCATCAGGAGCGCGGCCCAGGCCAGCCAGACCCAGATGCGCGGGCCGTTGCGTGCGGTGGCGCTCGCCATCACGCGTGGGCCCGGCTCTCGCCGCTGCCGAACAGGTTGGCGGTGCAGCGGCCGCAGATGGTGGGGTGTGCGGCATCGCTGCCCACGTCACTGCGGTAGTGCCAGCAGCGCTCACATTTGGCATCAGAACTGGGGTTTACGCGGATCTGTAGATCGTTTCCAGCTATCAGTTCGATAGCGGATGTGATGAACACAAATTTCAGATCGTCGCCCAGGCTGGCCAGCAGCGCATGGTCTTCGGGGGCTGCCGTCAGCGCGACGGTGGCCTGCAGGGACGAGCCCACCTTGCCGTCGGCACGCAGCGCTTCGATCTCCTTGTTCAACGCGTCGCGGATCTCGCGGATGCGCGACCATTTGGCCAGCAGGCCTTCGTCGGCGCCAGCGATGGATCCGTAGGTTTCCAGGAAGATGGAGTCGGAGCTGCCGAACACCTTCCAGGCTTCTTCGGCCGTGAAGGACAGGAACGGCGCCATCCAGCGCAGCATGGCGTGCGTGATCTGGTAGAGCGCGGTCTGCGCGCTGCGGCGTGCCAGGCTCTTGGGCGCCGTGGTGTACAGGCGGTCCTTGAGCACGTCCAGGTAGAAGCCGCCCAGGTCTTCCGAGCAGTACAGCTGCAGCTTGGCCACCACGGGGTGGAATTCGTAGACCTTGTAGTGCGCGAGCACGGTGGCCTGGAATTCGGCTGCGCGCGTGAGGGCGTAGCGGTCGATCTCCAGCATCTGGTCAAACGGAACGGCATCCTTGGCGGGATCGAAGTCGCTCACATTGGCCAGCAGGAAGCGCAGCGTGTTACGGATGCGGCGGTAGGCGTCCACCACACGCGCGAGGATCTTCTCGTCGCCCGCGATGTCGCCGGAGTAGTCGCTGGCGGCCACCCACAGGCGGATGATTTCGGCGCCCAGCTTCTTGTTGATTTCCTGCGGGTCAATGCCGTTGCCCAGCGACTTGCTCATCTTGCGGCCCTGGCTGTCCACGGTGAAGCCGTGGGTCAGCAGGCCACGGTACGGCGCACGGCCTTCCAGCGCGGAGGCCAGCAGCAGCGAGCTGTGGAACCAGCCCCGGTGCTGGTCATGGCCTTCGAGGTACAGGTCGGCCTCAGGACCCGTGTCGTGGTGCACCTCGGGGTGCGTGCCGCGCAGCACGTGGCTGAAGGTGGAGCCGGAGTCGAACCACACTTCCAGGATGTCGGTGCTCTTGGTGTAGTGGGGTGCGTCGGCAGCACCCAGGATTTCTTCAGTGGTCACGCGGCTCCAGGCCTCGATGCCGCCCTTTTCGACGATGTCGGCCGCCTGGTCCATGATTTCCATGGTGCGTGGGTGCAGTTCACCCGAATCCTTGTGCAGGAAGAACGGGATAGGCACGCCCCAACTGCGCTGGCGCGAGATGCACCAGTCCGGTCGCCCGGCGATCATGTCGTGCAGGCGGGCCTTGCCGTTTTCGGGGTAGAAGCTGGTGTGCTCGATGGCGTCGAGCGCGATCTGGCGCAGCGTCTTGGCGGGCTTTTCACCGGCCTTGGTGAACACGCCTTCGCCTTCGTCCATGCGCACGAACCACTGGGCAGCGGCGCGGTAGATCACCGGGGTCTTGTGGCGCCAGCAGTGGGGGTAGCTGTGCGTGATGTCCTTGGTGGTCATCAGCCGACCCGCGTTGCGCAGCGCTTCAATGATGACGGGCACAGCCTTCCAGATGTGCTGGCCGCCGAACAGCGGGAAATCGGCCGCATAGGTGCCGTTGCCCTGCACGGGGTTCAGGATCTCGTCGAGCGCCATGCCATGCGCGCGGCAGGAGTTGAAGTCTTCCAGGCCGTAGGCGGGCGACGAGTGCACGATACCTGTGCCGTCGTCGGCCGTGGCGTAGTCGGCCAGGTACACAGGCGACAGGCGGCGGTAGCCAAAGCTGCCGTCTTCGCTGGCCACGTCGTACAGCGGGTGCTCAAATTCCAGGCCGCCCAGGTTCTTGCCCAGGGTGGTGGCCAGCACGCTGCCGGTGAGGCCGTAGCGCTCCAGGCACGAGGCCACCAGCGGCTCGGCCACGAGAAGGATGCGCTCGCCCGCATCCACCAGCGCGTAGGTGATTTCGGGGTTTAGGTTCAGCGCCTGGTTGGCGGGGATGGTCCAGGCGGTGGTGGTCCAGATGACCACGAAGGCGTCTTTGGCCAGCGTTGGCAGGCCAAAGGCGGCAGCCAGCTTGGCGGGATCGTGCGATTTGAAGGCCACGTCCAGTGTGGTGCTCTTCTTGTCCTGGTACTCGATCTCGAACTCGGCCAGTGACGAGCCGCAGTCAAAACACCAGTACACGGGCTTGAGGCCCCGGTACACAAAGCCACGCTCCATCACGCGCTTGAAGGCGCGGATCTCGCCCGCTTCATTGGCGGGGTTCATGGTCTTGTAGGGGTTGTCCCATTCGCCCAGCACGCCCAGGCGCTTGAAGTCCACCATCTGCTGCGCGATCTGCTCGGTGGCAAACGCGCGGCTCTTGGCCTGCATGTCGTCGCGGCTCAGGTTGCGGCCGTGTTTCTTCTCGATGGCGTTTTCGATCGGCAGGCCGTGGCAGTCCCAGCCCGGCACATACAGCGCGTCAAAGCCTTCGAGCTGGCGCGCCTTGGTGATCATGTCCTTCAGGATCTTGTTGACCGCATGGCCCATGTGGATCTGGCCGTTGGCGTAAGGCGGGCCATCGTGCAGGATGAACTTTGGCGCGCCCCGGCGTGCGTCGCGCAGGCGCTTGTAGGTACCCTGGTCTTCCCATTCCTTCACCCAGCCTGGCTCGCGCTTTGGCAGGTCGCCACGCATGGGGAAGGGGGTGTCGGGCAGGTTCAGCGTGCTGCGGTAATCCGTGGAGGGAGTGCTGGCGTTGTCGTCGGACATGAGGGAGCCTTAAAAACGGGGCAATCCGGGGCAAGGCCCGGAGCAAGAACGGGGTTGGAGCGCTAAAGATGACGGGCCCGTCAGGCGGGCGCTGCGCGAAGCAGCTCCCTCAAATTCGATCGCGGGTGGTCTGGCGCCGGGTTTCGGTGTGGTTGTGTGCCTGGGCCGAGGCAAAGTAGGCACGCGCGTCGGCGCAGTCTTTGGCGATACCCTTCGTCAGGGCGTCCAGACCGTCGTATTTCAGCTCGTCGTGCAGTTTGTGTAGCAGTTCCACGCGCACGATTTTACCGTACGCCCCCTCAGGGCCCAGATCGGCAGGCCAGTGCAGGCAGTGGGTTTCGAGCAGCACGCGGCCACCGTTCACGTCGTTCGGGTCCAGCGAGGGGCGCACGCCCAGGTTGGCCACCCCCGGCAGCGGGGCATCGGCCAGGCCATGCACCAGCACCGCAAAAATGCCGCTGGCGGCGGGCTTCCAGTGCGCAAACCGCAGGTTGAGCGTACGAAAACCGTCGCCCGCGCCTTCTGTCGTAGCGCCCAGCTCGCGCCCGAGCTTGCGGCCGTGCACCACGTGGCCACTGATGGTGTAGGGCCGCCCCAGCAGGCGTGCAGCCGCCTCCATGTCACCCGCTGCCAGCGCCTGGCGCACTGCCGAACTGGACACGCGCAGCCCATGCACCTCGTAGCTGTTCATGCGCGCCACGTCAAAGCCCTTGGTTTGCCCCGACGCATCCAGCATCGCGTAATCACCCGCCCGCTGGCGGCCGAAGCGGAAATCGTCGCCCACCAGCACATAGCGGGCCCCCAGGCCACGCACCAGAACTTCATCGATGAAAGCGTCGGGCGACTGGCTGGCCAGCCGCGCGTCAAAAGGCAGCACCACCGTCTGCTGCACACCGCAGCGGGCCAATTCGGTGAGCTTGTCGCGCAAGGTGCCGATGCGGGCAGGGGCCAGTTCCGGCTTGTTATGGGCCCCGGCAAAGTAGTCACGCGGGTGGGGCTCGAAGGTGAGCACGCAGCTTTCTACGCCCCGGTGTGCCGCCTCGCTGTTCAGCAGGGCCAGCATGGCCTGATGCCCCCGGTGCACACCATCGAAGTTGCCGATGGTCAGCGCACAGGCATTGGCAATGCCCGGGTGGTGGAATCCGCGAAAGATCTTCATCGGTTTGTTATCTTTTTGATAGCAGCATGCGCAAGTCCATCAAGCGCAGGACGCCAATTCGTCACAAAAAGAGTATATTGTGACCCACGGCTGGCCCCGCGCAGGGCTGCCCGCGAGACATCTGTGTTCAGAATCCTTTGGGACTTGCGCAAATCGGGATGCAATAAACGCCTGTTCCCTCGGGCGAACCACTTGCCAGAGTCCTGTTGTGCGTCAGTCATGTCCTTGTGTACTTTGTGTTCCAGGAGGCGTGTTTTGAAGGTCTTGAAGCTGTCGGCCCAAGGGCTGCCCCAATCGTGGATTTCGCTCGAACAGGCGGTGATTCATTACGCCGCCGGGGAGGTGCGCTGGGAGTCTGGCGGCCAGATCGCCCGGTTCCGGGGCGGACACAACGCCATCACGGGCGAGCAATCGGTGATCGCCATCAACAGCATCATCGGCACCAAGGGGGTGCCCAGCATCAACCCGTTCGACCTCAAGCCCAGCCTCACCAACAGCAAACTCTTTGCCCGCGACCGCAATGTGTGCGCCTATTGCGGTGGCCACTTCCACGAGGAACACCTGACACGCGAGCACATCGTGCCTTTTGCGCGCAACGGGCAGGACCACTGGATGAACGTGGTGACGGCCTGCCGCCCCTGCAACCACCGCAAGGGCCCGCGTACGCCCGAACAGGCGCACATGCCGCTGCTGTATGCGCCCTATGTGCCCAGCCTGTGGGAAGACTTCATTCTGCGCAACCGGCGCATCCTGGCCGACCAGATGGACTTTCTGATCGCGCATGTGCCCAAGTCATCGCGCCTGCTGGCGTGATGCGTTTTCTGGCCCTGCCGGGCCGATGGGCGGCAACCGGCCTATCTTGCCGGTGCCGCATCTTTCTTTTCAGTAGGACAGCTCCAGCATCACCACACGCCCCTGCGCCGCAGGCCAGGTCTGGCCCGTCACTTTCTCCCCATTGAACTCCGCCGCGATGGGGCGTTGCCCGCCGGTGGTTTTGACCTTGGCAGATGCCACGCCCGCGCCTGTGGGCACGCCGGCAGGCGCGGCGCCGTCCAGCAGCATCTTGTCGCGCGCCGGGTCCAGGTATCCGCGGGGGCGGGTCAGTGTCACGATGGATTCCGCCCCTTTGTCTGCGTCTGCCATGCGCTCAGCGCGCAGGTGGACCAGGCCGCTGCTGCGCGGGAAGCCGCTGCGGTAGATGTGGGTGGTGGCATAGCCCGGCGCCGAGATGACAAACTCGACAGGCGACCCGGTGGGCACCGTCAGCGGTCCCCATTGGCCGTCGGCTCCCACGGTTTTGCGCAGCAAGGCGTTGCCAGTGCGGGCGCCGGTGGCGGCATCGGTGGCATACACCTCCAACTGTGCACCCACCAGCGGCAGGTTGTTGCTGAAGTTGCCGGTTTTCGGGTCGGCCGGGTCCACGCCCAGGCCGGTGACCTTGCCGTTCAGCACCACCTGCTTTTCTGCTGCGATGGTGGTGGCCTGCGGAGCCTTGCCGGTGATGAAGCGGTAGGTGGCTTCAAACGCTGCGGGCGAGTACGAGGTTTCGCGGTGGTCGATGCGCGGGATCACCACATTGGTGGCTCCCTTGAGTTCGGGTCCAGCCGCCGTGACGTTGGTGGCCGTGCCTTTCTGGCCGATCCAGACGCCGTCGGGCTGGGCGAACTTGTCGTTGTTGTCCGAGCGGATGGTCATCCATCGCACCGGGCCGCTCACCTCGTCGCCTGCGGCGTTCTTGGGGGCGTTCAGGCCCTTGAGGAAGGGGCCGGTGCCCGAGAACTCGTTGCCTTCACGAAAGCCGGGGATGGCCCACACGCCGTGGTTGGGGGTGCCGCCCAGCACAGCGTGGCTCACGGTGGTGGCGCCGCCGCCGTTGTAGATGTAGTTGCGGATAGCGTTGCCGCCGCGCGAGTTGCCCACCAGCACGACCTTGCTGGCGCCGGTGGCCTTGAGTACCTTGTCCACCTCGGCCTTCAGGTAGGTCATGTGTTCTGCGGTGGAGGTGCGGCCGGGCTGGGGCTTGGCGTCTTCATCGCGCGAGAGCGGGTAGGGCAGGTCGATGGCGTGCAGGCGCTCGCGCGGCCAGCCGTTGGATTCGAAGCGCCACACCGTGGTCTGCCACAGCGCCGCGGTGTCGCCGTTGCCGTGCACGAACACGATGGACGGGGCCTCGGCCAGGCCGGGGCTCTGGGTGGCACAACCGGCCAGGGCCAGGGTGGCTGCGGCAGCAGCGGTGGCGAGGACGAGGGATCGGCGTTGCAGCCACAGCGTATTCATCGGAAGGTCTCCTGAAAGAAAAAATGCCCGTGGACCGGTCAGCCCACGAGCATTGCACAAGTGCGTGACAGCCCTGTTTTACGCGAACACGCCAGCCGTGTCCTGCATGCGGGCCGACACCTCGCCCAGGTGGTGCAGGGTGTCGCCGAAGGTCATTTCGAGTTGCGTGAGCTTCTTGAAATAGTGGCTGCCGATGTATTCATCGGTCACGCCGATGCCGCCGTGCAGTTGCACCGACTGCTGGCCTACAAAACGCATGGACTGGCCCAGTTGCACCTTGGCGCGGGCCATGGCGGCGCGGCGTTCGGCAGCGGGGGCGCCCAGTTTCAGGCTGGCGTAGTAGCTCATCGAGCGGGCCAGCTCCAGCTGCATCTTCATGTCGGCCACGCGGTGGCGCAGCGCCTGGAAGCTGGCGATGAACACGCCGAACTGCTTGCGCTGGTTCATGTACTCGACGGTGAGCGACACCGTCTTGTCCATCACGCCCACGGCCTCGGCGCAGGTGGCGGCGATGCCGGTGTCCACGGCCAGCTCCAGCGCGGCCAGGCCGTCGGTGGTGATGAGCGTGGCGGGGGCGTTGGCCAGTTGCACTTCGGCGGCGCGGCTGCCGTCTTGCGTGACGTAGCCGCGTGTGGTCACGCCCGCTGCGGAGCGTTCCACGAGGAAGAGGGCAATCTTGCCGTCCAGCTGTGCAGGCACGATGAAGGCATCGGCCTGGTCACCCGCAGTTACTACGTTTTTTGTAGCTGTTACGGCATATCCAGCAGGCGCAGAGGCCGCTTTTGCCTCACAAACGTCCAGGCGGTAGCGCGCCTTGCGCTCCTGATAGGCCAGCACCACCAGCGCTTCGCCACTGGCCACGCGCGGCAGCCAGGCGCCTTGCACGTCGGCCGGTGCGTAGTGCGACAGCACGCTGCTGGCGATGAAGGCCTGGGCGATGGGCTCCAGCACCATGCCACGGCCCAGCTCCTCGGCCACCACCATGGCGTCGATGGCGCCCTGGCCCATGCCGTCGTGCGCCTCGGGCACGGTCAGCGCGGTCAGACCCAACTCGGCCAGTTCGCCCCAGGCGGCGCGGTCAAAACCGCCGGCGGCCACGGCGGCGCGGCGGCGCTCAAACGTGTAGCCCTTGTCCACCCACTTGCGCACGGCGTCGCGCAGTTGTTCCTGGTCATCAGAAAAATCGAAATCCATGTTCTTGTCTCCTGGAACTTGGGATCAGCCGAGGACGGTCTGAGCCACGATGTTGCGCTGCACTTCGTTGGAGCCACCGTAGATGGTGGTCTTGCGCAGGTTGAAGTAGGTGGATGCCAGCGGCGCGTTGGCGGTGACGCCGCCCGGGAAGTTGCCCTGCCAGCCAGCCTCCATGGCCTCTTCGATGAAGGGCAGGCTGAACGGACCGGCGGCCAGCATCATCAGCTCGGCATAGCGCTGCTGGATCTCGCTGCCCTTGATCTTGAGCAGACCGGCGATGTCGAGCGAGTTCTTGCCGCTCTTCTCGGCCGACAGCACGCGCAGCACCAGCATTTCCAGCGCCACGATGTCCACTTCGAGCAGGGCGATCTGGTCGCGGAAACGCTGGTCGTCCCACATGCCTTCGGTTTTGGCGATGCGCTTCAAGCGTTCCAGCTCGCGCTTGCTGCGGTTCACGTCGGCGATGTTGGTGCGCTCGTGGGAGAGCAGGTGCTTGGCGTAGGTCCAGCCCTTGTTCTCTTCGCCGATCAGGTTCTCGGCGGGCACTTCGACGTTGTCGAAGAACACCTCATTCACTTCGCACTCGCCGTCCAGCAGCTTGATGGGGCGCACCGTGACGCCCTTGGACTTCATGTCCAGCAGCAGGAAGGAGATGCCGGTCTGGGGCTTGCCTTCGTTGCTGGTGCGCACGAGGTTGAACATCCAGTCGCCGTGCTGGCCCAGGGTGGTCCAGGTCTTCTGGCCGTTGACGATGTACTTGTCGCCCACGCGCTCGGCGCGGGTCTTGACGCTGGCCAGGTCCGAGCCTGAACCGGGTTCGCTGTAGCCCTGGCTCCACCAGACTTCGCCGCTGGCGATGCCGGGCAAAAAGCGCTTTTGCTGCTCGGCATTGCCAAACGCCATGATCACCGGGGCCACCATCACGGGGCCGAAGGGGATGATGCGGGGCGCACCGGCGAGGGCGCACTCTTCTTCAAAAAGGTGTTTTTGCACGGCCGTCCAGCCGGGGCCACCAAACTCTTTGGGCCAGCCAAAACCCAGCCAGCCCTTCTTGCCCAGGATCTTGGCCCAGCCCTGCATATCGGCCCGGGTCAGGCGCAGTGCGTTGTGCACCTTGTGCGAAATGTCCTGCGGGAGGTTGGCGTGAACCCATGCGCGAACTTCTTCGCGGAAGGCCTGTTCTTCGGGGGTGAATGCGAGATCCATCGGTTTGTCTCCAAATGAACCGCATTTGTAGCACGGTCGTTCGTTTTAAGCCTGTCCGGGTGGCGACATTCCGACGGCCATGCCCAGGAATCTGCGCGGCAGAAGAAGCAGGGGCTGCAACGCGCGATCCTCGGTTCTCGCGCATTTCGGCGTTTCGCTTCGATGCCTTCTGCTGCTCAGACTCCCAGCTCGGCACAAAGCCGCTGCACTGTGGCCTGCAGGGCTGCGACCTGGCTTTCGAGCATTTCCACACGGGCCTGCAGCGCGGCCGAGGCGTTGCCGCCCCCGGCGCTGCTGCCCGGCGCGGGTGCGCTGGCGGTGGTGTCCACCGGCCCGCACATCAGGTGGGCCCAGCGCTGCTCACGGGCGCCGGGCGCGCGGGGCAGCTGCGCCACCAGCGGGCCGCCTTTTTCGGCGCTGCGCTCCTGCAGTTCGTCCAGAAACGCCTCGACCGAGGAAATGTCGGCAAACCGGTACCAGCGCTCGGCGCTGATGCGCAGCTCGCCCGCCGTCTGCGGGCCGCGCAGCATGAGCAGGCCCAGCAGCACGGCCGATTGCTCGGGCACGCCCACGCCACGCTGAAAGTTGTGCTCCCAGCGCGTGGTGCGGTTGCCGCTGCTCTCGAATGCCAGGGTCAGCAGCTTGAGCGAATCCAGCGCTTCCTGCGCCTCAGCGTCGCTGAGGTTCATCACCGGGTCGCGGCTGGTTTTCTGGTTGCAGCCGGTGACCAGGCCGTTGAGCGACATGGGGTAGCTGTCGGGCACGGTGCGCGCCTTTTCCATCAGAGTGGCAAGCACGCGGGCTTCGTGGGGCGTGAGGGGGCGGGTGACGGGGTCGAAGGGCATGGCTGGGATAATCCGGGGCAATTTATGAAGAACATCGTCATTCTGATCTCTGGCGGCGGCTCCAACATGGCCACCATCGTCCGCACCGCCCAGCAGGAGAACTGGGCGCAGCGCTACCGCGCCCGCGTCGCCGCCGTCATCAGCAACAAACCCGACGCCGCCGGGCTGGCCTTTGCGCGGGAGCAGGGCATCGCCGCCGAGGCGCTGGACCACAAGGCCTTTGCCAGCCGCGAGGCGTTTGACGCCGAGCTGGCCGCCACCATCGACCGCCACCAGCCCGCGCTGGTGGTGCTGGCCGGCTTCATGCGCATCCTGACGCCCGGATTTGTGGCGCACTACGCCGGGCGGCTCATCAACATTCACCCCTCGCTGCTGCCTGCCTTTACCGGGCTGCACACGCACCAGCGCGCCATCGATGCAGGCTGCAAGTTTGCGGGCGTGACGGTGCACCAGGTGACGGCCGAGCTGGACGTGGGCCCCATCCTGGACCAGGCCGTGGTGCCGGTGCTGCCGGGCGACACGGCCGAGACGCTGGCCGCGCGGGTGCTGACGCAGGAGCATGTGATCTACCCCCGCGCCGTGCGGGCGTTGGTGCAGGCGCTGTAGGTCGTCACCCGGTTGCCTGGGTCCCTGCCACCTGCAGGGAGTTGATTGCTATTTAATTGATAGCTATTAGGGCAATATGGTCGCGCGCAGAGGCCATTTTTAATGGGTTTTCTGGCGCACGCAGCTCGTCAACTGACGGGCGAATCGCACTGCGTGCCCCGGGGGGGCGGTTGCACTCCCCCCCCCGGCCTCCCTTCTCCTTCTTGCCGTGCCTGCTGGGGCCGCGTCAGGCCACTGCGTTCAGGCTGCTGGCGTTGGAGGACGAGGCGGTGCTCCAGCCATTGGCGGCCAGCGCGTACTGCTGCCGGGCAAAGTCGGCCAGCCGCGCCAGGTCGTTGCGGCCGCTGGACTCGCTGCTTGCGGTGGCTGACTGCGCCTGGCGGGTCAGCTGGTCGATGAATGCCTGGGACTCGGTGGTGCTGATGCTGGCGTCGCCATCGGTGTCGATGGCGTTGAACAGCGCCGTGATCGCATCTTGCTCCACGCTGCTGGTGCCACCGGCCAGGCGCTCGGCGGCCGAGACCACGCCGTCCTCGTTGGTGTCCAGCGGGTCGTAGCTGGTGGCCTGGCTGCTGCCCGATGCACCTGCCGCGCCGCCAGCACCGCCCGGCCCACCCGGCCCCCCAGGAGGCGGTGGCATGCCGCCCATGGCCTGCATGCCACCCGCTGCGTCGCCGGGGCCCGAGGGGCGGCCTGCGTCGAACTCGGCTTCGCTCAGGCTGCCGTCGCCGTCCGCATCCAGCTGGCTGAACACCTCGTCGCTGCTCACGCCCATTTGGCTGGCCGTGCCGCCGGACATGGCCTCCAGCAGCGCCTGCAATTCGGTCTTGCTCACGCTGCCGTCGCCATCGCTGTCCACCTTGTCAAACAGATCGTCGCCCCCCTGGCCGGTGCCGCTGCTGCTATCGCCACTGCGTGACTGGGCAAAGGCCATAGTGGAGGGGGGCGGGGGCAGCACGCTTTGCATGGTCTGGCCCAGCTCGTCGGCGTTGAGGCTGCCGTCGCCGTTCGCGTCGTACTGCTTCACCAGGTCGGCTGCGCTGGTCTGGCTGCTCACGCCGGTCTTTTTGGCTACATCGTCCAGCAGGCCCTGCAGTTCGGTGTCGCTCACGCCGCCGCTGCCGTCGGCATCGATTTTGGACAGCAGCCGCTCCGGCGACGGCGCCGGGCGCGATGCCCGCTGCACGCTCGCACTGGACCAGGCACTGCTGACGCTACTGATGGTCGTCATCGTCGTTCCTTTCGTTCCAAGGGAGGGCCCTGCCAGGCCCTCCACAGCGGAAGCCATCGGCCATGGCCCAAGCCCATTCTTTGGGGGGCGTGTCTCTGGGGTTTGTCCGCTTTGTACCAAGGCCGATACAAAGGGTGCCTGCAAGGCGCGAACAGGGGTGCAAATCCCCGCCAGATCGGGCCGAGGGCGGTGGGGTGGCTCCCTAAACTTGGAGCGTTCTTCTTGGGGCGTTTTTTTGCGCCCGTGCCTGCCCATGCAACACATCCTGGTGGTGGACGACGATGTCGAGATCACCACGCTGCTCACCGAATACCTCACCCGCTTTGGGTATGCCGCCCACGCGGCCTGCGACGCAGCGGCGATGCGCGCGCAGATGCTGGCGCACCCCATCGGCCTGGTGGTGCTGGACGTGATGCTGCCCGGCACCGATGGCATCACGCTGGCCCGCGAGCTGCGCGAGCGCTCCCGGGTGCCCATCATCATGCTCACTGCCCGTGCCAACCCCTATGACTGTGTGCTGGGGCTGGAGATGGGGGCTGACGACTACATGGGCAAACCCTTCGAGCCGCGCGAGCTGGTGGCGCGCATCCAGACGGTGCTGCGCCGCACCGGCAGTGAGGGCGCACCAGCCCGCCAGGGGCCCGACGAGGTGGTGCGTTTTGACGGCTGGACGCTGCACAGCATCGAGCGGCACCTGGTCTCCCCGCAGGGCATGGTCGTGCCGCTGTCCAACGCCGAATTCCGCCTGCTCTGCACCTTCTTGCGCATGCCGCGCCGCATCTTCAGCCGCGACCAGCTCATGGAGCAGGCCCGGGGCCGGGCCATGGACGCGTTCGAGCGCAGCATCGACCTGCTGGTCTCGCGCCTGCGCAGCAAGCTCGCGGACGACCCGCGCTCACCCTCGATGATCCGCACCGTGCGGGGCGCCGGTTACCTGTTTCACGTGCAGTCGCTGCAGGGGCAGGTGGGGTGGCCGCATTGAGAGCGGGGCGCCTGGGCGCCGTGGCCCGGCGCGGGCTGCCGGACACCCTATTCGGGCGGCTCGCGCTGCTGCTCATCGTGGCGGTGATCGCAAGCCATGTGCTGGCCCTCACGCTGATGTTTGAACTGCGCCCGGCCCACCCGGAGCACCCTCCGGGCCCGCCTGGCCTGCCGTCCCCTGCGATGGCGGCCGCTGGGCGGCCCCCGCCACCGCCCGGCCCGGGGCCCCGCGGCGAGCGGCCCGGCTTCTGGAACGCGCCGCCCGCGCTGCAACTGGGCCTGCTGCTGGACATCAGCGTGCGCCTGGCCGCGCTGGTGGCCGTGGCCTGGTGGGCAGCGCGCTGGCTGTCGCGCCCCATGCACCGGCTGGCCACCGCCGCGCAGGAGCTGGGGCGCAACATCCACCGCCCCCCACTGCCCGAGGACGGCACGCTGGAGTGCCGCGACGCCAGCCGGGTGTTCAACCGGATGCAGGCGCATATCCGCCAGCAACTGGCCGAGCGCGACCGGTTTGTGGCGGCCGTGTCGCACGACCTGCGCACACCCCTGACGCGGCTTCGCCTGCGCACCGAAAGTCTAGACGACGCCCGCGCGCAGCAGCTGTTTCGCCGCGACATTGCAGAGATGGACGCCATGATCGCCTCCACGCTGGACTACCTGCGCGGCGCGGCGGGCGCCGAGGCCTGGGTGTTGCTCGACGTGCAGGCGCTGGCCGAAAGCATGGCTGACGACCAGGTCGCCATGGGCCACCGGATCACGGTGGCCGGGCAGGCGGCGCCCCTGCGTGTGCAGGCCGTGGCGCTGCGGCGCTGTCTGGACAACCTGGTGGGCAATGCCGTGCGCTACGGCGGCAGCGCCGAGGTCACGCTGCACGATGCGGCCGACGCGTTGACCATCGAGGTGCGCGACCACGGCCCGGGCCTGCCGCCGGAGGAGCTGGAGCGGGTCCTGGAGCCCTTCTATCGCGTCGAGGCCTCGCGCAACCGCCAGAGCGGCGGGGCAGGGCTGGGGCTCACCATCGCCAGCGACATCGTGCGCCGCCATGGGGGCCAGCTGGTGCTGCGCAACGCCGCAGGCGGCGGGCTGGTGGCGGCCGCCCGGTTGCCGCGCACTGCGGCGTGACCCCGGCGGTCAACCAGCATTCAACTGGCGGGCGGTTGCTCCGCGCATTTTGCGAAGCGGGGCTGCAGCACTCCGTTGATGAGTACCTGCTCTTCAAACATGGCGGCCGGGCGCACCCACAGCCCCCGCTGGCCGTACAGCGCGCGGTACAGCGTCATGGGCTCCAGGGTTTCGCTGTGGCGCACGGTGTCGATCACCTCGTAGAGCATGCCTTTGTAGTGGCGGTACAGCCCTGGGGGCGTGCGGATCAGGGCGGGCAGGTCGTCGTCGGTCATGGTGGCTGTGGGGTTGCTGTGAATGGTTAGGATGGCGGCTTATAAAAATCTAGCAAGAGTGAGGGACGTCCGTGGATCAGGCAGATTTTGTGCACCTGGTGCGCATGAGCGAGCATGCCAGTGCCGATAACAGCCGAGCGTACCGCCGCAGCGTGGCGGCGTTTGCGGCGCTGGGCTATGCGTGGGTGCTGGGGTGCTTTGCGCTGGCCGTGGGTATTTTGATGTGGGTGGTGCCGCAGTTGCTGCACGGCCGTTTTCGTCTGGCCCTGGTGTGGGCCTTGTTGGGGGCTGGTGGCCTGCTCTGGGTCAGCCTGCGCGCACTGTGGGTGCGGTTCGATGCGCCCGGCGGGGTGGAGATCACGGCGCTGGATGCCCCCGACCTGTTCGAAGCCCTGGCGCGCATTCGCCGCAAGATCAAGGGGCCGCCCATCCACAAGATCACGCTGAATGACGAGTTCAACGCCAGCATCCAGCAACTACCGCGTTTTGGCCTGCTGGGCGGCGCCGTCAACCACCTGAGCATCGGTCTGCCCCTGCTGATGGCGCTGGACAGGCCGCGTTTTCTGGCTGTGCTGGCCCATGAATACGGGCACCTGCGCGGCGACCATGGCCGGTTTGCTGCCTGGATCTACCGCACGCGCCTGTCGTGGATGCGCCTGAACCACAGCCTGGCCGACGACGAAGGCCCGGTGGCCGCGGCCACGCAGGCTTTCATGCGCTGGTACTTCCCGCGCTTTTCGGCCAAGACCTTTGCGCTGGCCCGCCAGGACGAGTACGAGGCCGACCGCATTGCGGGCAAGCTGCTGGGCCGCGACGTGACGGCCGCTGCGCTGGCCGAAATCGAAATCCGGGGCGCCTGGCTGCAGGCCGAGTTCTGGGGCAACCACTGGTGTGTGGCGGCCGACAATCCGCTGCCCGTGGGTCCGTACCGCAGCATGCGCCGCCAACTGGCCAAGGCCCCGGACGCCGTGTTTGCCAACGATGCACTGCGACAGGCCCTCAAGCGCCTGAGCAGCGTGGACGACACCCATCCCGGCCTGCGCGATCGCATCGAGGCGCTGGACGTGGCCCCCACCGTGCCGGACTGGTCGCGCGGCAATGCCTTGGCCCTGCTGGGGCCGGATGCCAAACGCTGGGTGGCGCATTTCGACAAACAATGGTGCCGTGACAACGCCACCGAGTGGAAGCAGCACCATGCCTGGCTGGGCCGCGTGCGCGCCCGCGCCGAGGCCCTGGGCGCCTCTACCGCACAGAGCAGTGCCGCCGAACTGGTGGAGCTGGCGCGCCTCAAGCGGCATCTCGACCCGCATGCCGAAGTGCGGGCACTCTACGAGCTGGCGCTGGAGCGCAGCCCGGACTACCCGGCGGCGCTGCGCGGGCTGGTGCCCTGCCTGCCCGAAGGCGACCGCGAAGCCAAGCTGCAGTTGCTGAATCGGGTGTGGGAGGCGGGCAGCAGCGACCGCTACTGGGCCGCACGCACCGCGCTGGCCGAACTGGAGACCCCGCGCCTGGGTCTGGACCATGACGCTGCCGCTTTCAAGCAATGGCGCAAGCGGCTGGAGCGCGCCCAGGAGTCCGAAGAGCGCGCCTGGGAGGAGTTGTCGGGTACCTCTTTCTTCAGCCAGACCACGCGCAACGACCTGAGCGCCTTCGAGCTGGCCGAACTGCAGTCCGAACTGGCCCGCTGCGCCCCCCTGGCCCGCTGCTGGCTGGTGCGCAAGAACCTGCGCGAGCACCCGCAGCGCAGGGCGTATCTGGTGTTTGTGGAACTGCCGGGCCTGGACGACGAAAGCCGCTACCACCTGTGCCGCGCGTTGGAACGCAACCTGAGCCTGCCCGGCCCCGCGCTGGTGCTGTGGGCGGGCGAATCGCCCACGCTGCAGGAGATCCAGCGCTCGGCGTTCGAGCCCATCTATACCCGATGACATGACGAGCCGCAGCCAAAGCGGCTGCGTGGTGCCCCTTCCTCCCATGCACCGCGAGGAGGGGGATGCAGCCTGCGCTGCGGGGAATGGGACAATTGGGGGATGCATCCCAAAGTTCTTCTCGACGCCTGCGCCGAACTGGTCAGGCTCACCCTCACGTTTGAACACCCCGCCGACGCGGTGGTGTCACGATTTTTCCGCGACAACCGGGGCCTGGGGCCGCGCGAGCGTGCCACGCTGGCCGAAACGGTCTACACCGTGCTGCGCAAGAAACTGCTGTTCGACCACATGGCACCCTCGGGCTCGGGCCCCAAGGAACGCCGCCTGGCCATCCTGGGCTTCTATGGCCCCCGTGATTTCCTCAAAGGTGCACTGACGGACCAGGAAAAGAACTGGCTGGACCAGTGCGATGCCGTCACGGTGGACGACCTGATGGAGCGCCATCGCCACAACCTGCCCGAATGGCTGGTCAAGCCCCTCAAGGACCAGCTGGGCGATGGTTTCTGGCCCTTGGTCGGCAGCCTGGCCCAGAGTGCGCCGCTGGATCTGCGTGTCAACGCCCTCAAGGACAAGCGCGCCGATGTGCAGAAAGAACTGGCCAAAGCGGGCATCAAGGCCCTGCCCACGCCGTATTCGCCCTGGGGGCTGCGCATTGATGACAAGCCCGCACTGACCAAGCTGGATGCCTTCACCCGTGGTGCCATCGAGGTGCAGGACGAGGGCTCGCAACTGCTGGCCCTGCTGCTGGATGCCAAGCGTGGCGAGATGGTGGTGGATTTTTGCGCCGGTGCGGGTGGCAAGACGCTGGCCATTGGCGCCAGCATGCGCAACACGGGTCGGCTGTATGCGTTTGACGTGTCGGGCCACCGGCTGGATGCGCTCAAGCCCCGCCTGGCGCGCAGTGGTTTGTCGAATGTGCACCCGGCCGCGATTGCGCACGAGCGCGACGAGCGCGTCAAGCGCCTGGCGGGCAAGATCGACCGCGTGCTGGTGGATGCGCCATGTTCCGGCCTGGGCACGCTGCGCCGCAACCCCGATCTCAAGTGGCGCCAGACGCCCAAGGCGGTCGAGGAACTGACGGCCAAGCAGGCCTCCATCCTGGCCAGTGCGGCGCGCCTGCTCAAGCCCGGCGGTCGGCTGGTGTATGCCACCTGCAGCATCCTGCCCGAGGAGAACGAAGCGATTGCCGAAGCCTTCAGCGCCGCGCACCCGGATTTCGAACTGCTGGATGCGGGCGAACTGCTGGCTCAGCTCAAGGTCGAGGGTGCTACGGGGCTGTGCAGCGGGGGTGCATCGGGCAGTGGTTATCTGCGCCTGTGGCCCCACCTGCACCAGACGGATGGTTTTTTTGCTGCGGTCTGGACCCGCAAGCGCTGAAGGTTAGGGATCCTCTGCGCCAACTTGGGGATATGACCTGTTGGCGACAGATGGGCTGAGAACACGCTCTAAATCAGCGTAAATCCCATGGATACCCCCTGTTTTTCAAGGGGGCGTCACTTTAAAATTGGAGACCTGCTTCGCTGGTGAGCGGGTTCTTTGTAGTAAGGCTTTTGTTGAATATGCTGTTACCCGATTGGGCTGTGCTGAACGCTGCCATTGACTGGTTGGGCCATGGGTTGTGGAACCTGGCCTGGTGGCAGATCGTGCTCTACACCCTGGCAACGACCCACATCACCATCGCGGCGGTCACGATCTTCCTGCACCGCGCCCAGGCCCACCGTGCGCTGGACCTGCATGCCATTCCCTCGCATTTCTTCCGTTTCTGGCTCTGGGTCGGCACGGGCATGGTCACCAAGGAATGGGTGGCTATCCACCGCAAGCACCACGCCAAGTGCGAAACCGTGGACGACCCGCACAGCCCCCAGACGCGTGGGCTGGACACTGTGATGTGGCGCGGCGCCGAGCTGTACCGCGCCGAGTCCAAGAACATGGAAACCATGAAAAAATTCGGCCATGGCACGCCGGACGACTGGATAGAGCGCAACGTCTACACCCGGTTTGGCTGGCAAGGTGTGGGCCTGATGCTGGTGCTCGACCTGGCCTTGTTCGGCGCCTTGGGCGCTGCTGTGTGGGCCGTGCAGATGCTCTGGATTCCGTTCTGGGCCGCTGGCGTGGTCAATGGCGTGGGCCACTACTGGGGCTACCGCAATTTCGAGGCGCAGGATGCCAGTACCAACCTGTCGCCCTGGGGCATCATCATTGGTGGCGAAGAGCTGCACAACAACCACCACACCTACCCCACGTCGGCCAAGTTCTCGGTCAAGCCGTATGAATTTGACATTGGCTGGGTGTACATCAGCCTGATGAAAAAGGTGGGTTGGGCCACAGTGAAGAAGGTGCCGCCCAAGCTGCAACTGGGCGATGTGAAGCCGGTGGCCGACGAGAAAACGCTGGAGGCCCTGATCGCCAATCGCTACGAAGTCATGGCCGGTTATGCCCGTGGTGTGCGCCAGGCCTGCAAGGAAGAAATCGCTGCGCTCAAGGCCCGCCAGGCGGATGTCTCGGTGCTCCAGGCTGCCAAGCGCTGGCTGCCCCGTGATGCCGAGAAGGTGCCAGCCATCGCATTGCCGCAATTGGCCCAGGCGCGTGCTGCTCACCCCGCGCTCGACAAGATGGTCACCATGCGCGAGGAGCTGCGCCAGCTGTGGCTGAACACCTCCCAATCGCGCGAGCAGCTCACGGCCGACCTGCAGGCCTGGTGCCGCCGTGCGGAAGAAAGCGGGATTTCTGCATTGCGCGAGTTTTCGCTGCGGCTGCGGGCTGCGCAGGCCTGAGGCGGCGGCGCTCCGCACCGGATAAAAAAAGGCCTTGCCGCTTGGCAAGGCCTTTTTCTTTGGGGTCCATGCTCACCGCGCGGTGTGCCATGCGCCGTGATGCCCGGGGTTCTTCGCCGCTTTTTCAGGATGCCTGAGGGCCGCGCGCAGTCTCTGCAGGATTGTTGTCAGCCGCCCTGGTGCCTCGGATGTTGCTTCCACCAGCTGGAGGTGGGCGGGATGGTGCGAGGGGTTGTGCAGCTGGACCCAGGTGGCCTGTGTCCGTGCGTTCCATGGCAGGTGTTCGCCTGCCGTCAGCCGCGTGTGCGGCGGGTTGTACAAGGCCCCACCGCAGTCTGCCGGGGCCCAGTGCACGGCCACTTCCCCTTGAGATGCGTGCAGCGCGCTGCCAGGCGGCAAGCAGAGCCAGAGGCTCTGGCCAGGGCCCAGGGCAATTGGTGGCGGGGGTGTGGTGGGCGTGCGGGATGAAAACATGGTGCGGGGCTCCAGGAAAAAAGAGGGCTGCGAGGAAGCCCAAGCGTAGAAAAAGCAGCCCGGGTGCAACAGGTACACACACCAGAACAGAGATGTAGAACAGCGTCGATTGCTGGGGTGCTGTTATGGTTGTGTGCGTGCTTTTCTGTATCTGTACCCGTCAGCGGCATTGGGGCACCATGTGCTGATCTGCCGCCGCGCCCGCGCTGTTGTGCGGCACCCATCCCCTCCACCCCATGTCACAACATTCTTCCGATGCCCGGGACGCCCCGCTGTACCGCCGACTGGCGGCCTTGTACGAGCAGGCGATCGCTGCTGGCAGTCTCATGCCCGGCATGCGCATGCCGTCGGTGCGCGAGCTGTGCCAGCGGCACCAGGTCAGCCTGACGACGGCGCTGCAGGTGCTGCGCCAGCTGGAATCTCAGGGCTGTGTGGAGGCGCGCGAGCGGGTGGGCTACTTTGTGCGCGAGCCGGGTGGCGTGGCGCTGCCCGGCGCCCGCGAGCCTGAGTTGCACGAACCTCTGGCCCACGACCCACATGTGTTTGCAGGCATCAACGAGCGCATTTCCGGCTTTCTCGACAAGGCCCGCCGCGCTGGCCCCCTGCCGCTGGACCTGGGCAGCGCCATGCCTGCCCCCAGTCTGTTTGACGCGGCCGCGCTCAACCGCCTCGCCCACGGCCTGCTGCGCGAGCAGCCGGACATCCTGGTGTACGGCCCCTCGGCGCCCACCACCCACCCCGCGTTCCAGCAGGCCATGGCACGGCATGCGCTCACCTTCGGCGTGTGTGTGGCGCCTGCCGACATTGGCGCGACCCATGGCAATTCGGAGGCGGTGAACCTGGCGCTTGATGCCATTGCCGAGCCGGGCGACGTGATCGCGGTTGAATCGCCTACGTTCTTCGGCATCTTGCAGGCCATCGAGGTGCGCGGGCTGCGTGCGCTGGAAATTCCGAGCAGCCCGCACACCGGCATCTCGCTGGAGGCGCTGGAATTGGCCGCGCGCAACGAGCCGCGGCTCAAGGGCGTGGTGGTGGTGCCCCATCTGCAGATGCCTCTGGGCAGCGTGATGCCCGATACCCACAAGGAGCGCCTGGTGGCGCTGTGTGTGGAGCATGGACTGGCACTGATCGAGGACGACATCTATCGGGAGTTTGTGGAGTCCCCGCATGTGCTGCGGCCCGCCAAGGCCTGGGATCGCCAGGGCGATGCGGGCCAGGTCATCTACTGCGCATCGCTCAGCAAGAGCTTTGCGCCGGGCCTGCGCCAGGGCTGGATGAGTGCGGGCCGCTGGCAGGCCCGTGTACAAATGATCAAGTTCGCCCGCACGCGCAACATGCAGACCTGGTCGCAGCTGCTGGCGGCGCGCAGTGTGGATTCACCGGCCTACGAACGCCATATGCGCCGCATGCGGGCGCAGCTGCGCATCCAGCGTGAGCAGGCGGCGCGGGCGGTGTCGCGCTACTTTCCGGCAGGCACGCGCCTGAGCCTGCCGCCGGGTGGTCTGAGTCTGTGGCTGGAGCTGCCGGTCGGCATCTCTTCCACGCGCCTGTACGACGAAGCGCTGCAAAACGGCATCCGCGTGGCGCCAGGCCCCATGTTCTCCAACACGGGGCGGTATGAGCACTTTTTGCGCCTGAGCTGCGGCATGCCATTCACGGCCGAGGTGGAGGCGGGCTACCGCACGCTGGGCGCCCTGCTGGCGGTGCAGATGGCGGAGCTGCCCGTGCCGCGCAAGGCGGCCTGAGCATGTCTCATCGGAAGGTGGCCCTGCATTGCGTGCAGCGGGCATAAAAAAACCGCCCTGGAGGACGGTTTTTTTGAAGGCAACGGGCCGAATTACTTCAGCTTCATTTCCTTGTACTCGACGTGCTTGCGAGCCTTGGGATCAAATTTCATGATCAGCATCTTCTCGGGCATCGTCTTCTTGTTCTTGGTCGTCGTGTAGAAGTGGCCGGTACCCGCAGTGGATTCCAGCTTGATCTTGTCGCGTCCGCCTTTGCTTGCCATGGTGCTACTCCTTAAGCCTGGCCACGGGCACGCAGGTCTGCGAGCACCGAGTCGATACCGTTCTTGTCGATCAAACGCAGGGCAGCGCTCGAAACACGCAGGCGCACCCAGCGGTTTTCGCTCTCGACCCAGAAACGGCGGTATTGCAGGTTCGGCAGGAACCGGCGCTTGGTTTTGTTGTTGGCGTGGGAAACATTGTTCCCAGTCATGGGCTTCTTGCCCGTTACGTCGCAGACGCGTGCCATGAGGACACTCCGATACTGATTAACGGCCGTTCGCTGGGCCCTGGGCGGTTGATTTGCCCAGGTTGGCTTGCGGCCTCACCTCGCCAGAAAGGGTGGCGGTAACCCGATTTGCTTGGTTTCAGGCGCCGCAAAAAACGGGCTGAATTCAGCAAAGCCGCAAATTATAGCCTGCAGCTTATTTTTTCATCAAGCTTCTTGTTCGAGGAAGCGCTGCGCGTCCAGGGCGGCCATGCAGCCCGTGCCCGCGCTGGTGATGGCCTGGCGGTACACATGGTCCTGCACGTCGCCTGCTGCAAACACACCTGGCACGCTGGTCTGGGTGGCAAAACCCTTGAGCCCGCCCTGGGTGATGATGTAGCCGTTTTCCATCTCCAGCTGGCCCTGGAAGATTTCGGTGTTGGGCGCATGGCCGATGGCGATGAAGCAACCCTGCAGCTTGATGTCTTCCGTGCTGCCGTCCTTGGTGCTCTTGATACGGATGCCCGTCACGCCCGTGTTGTCGCCCAGCACTTCATCGAGTGTGTTGAACAGCTTGAGTTCGATCTTGCCTGCGGCAACCTTTTCGTGGAGCTTGTCCACCAGGATGGGCTCGGCCTTGAACTTGTCGCGGCGGTGCACCAGTGTGACCTTGCGGGCGATGTTGGACAGGTACAGCGCTTCTTCCACGGCCGTGTTGCCGCCACCGACCACGCAGACATCCTGCTCGCGGTAGAAGAAACCATCGCAGGTGGCGCAGCCGGACACGCCCTTGCCCATGAAGGCCTCTTCGGAGGGCAGGCCCAGGTACTTGGCCGATGCGCCGGTGGCCAGAATCAGCGCGTCGCAGGTGTAGGTGCCGCTGTCGCCGGTCAGGGTGAAGGGGCGCTTGCTGAAATCGACCTTGTTGATGTGGTCGAAGATGATCTGGGTCTTGAAGCGCTCCGCGTGCTCCAGAAAGCGCTGCATCAGGTCCGGGCCTTGCACGCCGTGCACGTCGGCGGGCCAGTTGTCCACCTCGGTCGTGGTCATCAGCTGGCCACCCTGGGCCATGCCGGTGATGAGCACCGGGTTCAGGTTGGCGCGGGCGGCGTACACCGCTGCGGTGTAGCCAGCGGGGCCAGAGCCCAGGATCAGAACTTTCGCGTGTTGGGTGGTGGACATGGTAAAAGCCTGTGTTTTGCGCCCGCTACATGGGGCGCTGTTGGGGAAAGCTGGGGGCTGAGCCGCCGAGTATCAACCGGCGGATGCGGCTGCTCGCGGCCCCTTTTTCAATCACGGCGATTGTAAGAAGCGATTGATAACCCGTTGCGGCGCCGGTTGGGCCGCGCCCCTGAAAGGAGATGTCTGCATGTCCACGATGTTGTCCAACCTGGACCTGTTGCGCCGGGTGCCTTTGTTCTCGCTGCTGACGGTGGCGCAGGCCGAGGTGATCAGCGGCGCGGTGATCAAGCGCCGCTTCAAGCGCGGCGAGGCCCTGGTGGAGCAGGGGCAGAAGTCGAATGCCCTGTTCATCTTGCTCACGGGCCGGGCCCGGGTCATGACCTCGGACAGCCGGGGGCGCGAGGTGATCCTGGCCACCCTGGCCCAGGGCGACTACCTGGGCGAGATGAGCATCATTGACAACGAACCCCATTCGGCCACGGTGCGGGCCGAGGTGCAGACCGACGTGCTCATGCTGGGCCGCACCGAGTTTGCGCGCTGCCTGACCGAGAACGCCTCCATGTCGCTGGTGGTGATGCGCGGGCTGGTCAAGCGGCTGCGCCATGCCGATCGCAAGATTGAGTCACTTGCGTTACTGGATGTGTATGGGCGTGTCGCCCACGCGCTGCTGGACTTTGCGGTCTCCGACGCGCAGGGCCAGCTGGTGATCAAGGACAAAATCTCCCGGCAGGACCTGGCCAAGATGGTGGGCGCTTCCCGCGAGATGGTCAGCCGGGTCATGAAAGACCTGGAGGAGCGTGGCTTCATCGAGGGGCTGCCCAGCGGCGCCACCTTGCTCAAGGACCGGCTGAACGCGCTGGGCTGACAGCGGGGCGGGGCACCCGCGCCGGGCGCCTCGCCCGGCGCAATGCATGCGGTAAGCTCACCCCGCACGCTTATGACCTATTCCCTCAATACCCTGAATGCATCGGCAGCGGCCAAGTCGCCGCCGCGCACGGGCGCTGCCCGTTTTGGCCATGAGATTGGCCTTTTGGTGGGCTTGCTGGCCCTGGTTTTCTGGCTGCTGGCGCTGGTCAGCTATTCGGCCCAGGATGCGGCCTGGTCCACGTCGGGTGCGCAGGGCGCCCGTGGTGTGACCAACTGGGCGGGGCGCTTGGGGGCCTGGCTGGCAGATGGCAGCTATTTCGCGCTGGGCTTCTCGGTGTGGTGGTGCGTGGCGGCCGGCGTGTGTGCCTGGTTGTCCTCGCTGGCGCGCTGGATGCGGGGTGGCGAGTTAGTGGCGGGGGCGGCCAGCCCTCTGGTGCGTCGGGCCACTTTCTGGCTGGGCCTGGCGATGCTGATGGGGGCCAGCACTGCACTGGAGTGGTCGCGCCTGTACCGTTTTGAATCCTTCCTGCCCGGCCATGCCGGTGGGGTGCTGGGGTATCTGGTGGGGCCTGCCAGTGTGAAGTGGCTGGGTTTCACGGGGTCGGGCCTTCTGGCGATCGTGCTGGCGGTGGCCGGGGCGGCGCTGGTGTTCCGCTTCTCCTGGGGCCATGTGGCGGAGTTGCTGGGCGGCCGCATCGATGCCTTGGTGCAATCGCGCCTGGCCCAACGTGAAGTGGCCAAGGACGTGGCCGTGGGCCGCAAGGCCGCGCGTGAGCGCGAGGTGGTGGTGCTGGAAGAACGCACCGAGAGCGAGGTGCACCACCCCGAGCCCATCCAGATCATCGAGCCGGTGCTGGTGGACGTGCCCCAGAGCACCCGCGTGGTGAAGGAGCGCCAAAAGCCCTTGTTCACCGACATGCCCGACAGCAAGCTGCCCTTGGTGGATCTGCTCGACAGCGCGCAGCAGCGCCAGGAGACCGTGGCGCCCGAGACGCTGGAGATGACCAGCCGCCTCATCGAGAAAAAGCTCAAGGACTTTGGCGTGGAAGTGCGCGTGGTCGCGGCCATGCCCGGCCCGGTGATCACGCGCTACGAGATCGAGCCCGCCACCGGCGTCAAGGGCTCGCAGATCGTGGGCCTGGCCAAGGACCTGGCCCGCTCACTCAGCTTGGTGTCGATCCGCGTGATCGAGACCATTCCGGGCAAGAACTACATGGCGCTGGAGCTGCCCAACGCCAAGCGCCAGAGCATCAAGCTGTCGGAAATCCTCGGCTCGCAGGTCTATCACGAGGCCAAGAGCATGCTCACCATGGGCCTGGGCAAGGACATCGTGGGCAACCCGGTGGTGGCCGACCTGGCCAAGATGCCGCACGTGCTGGTGGCCGGTACCACGGGCTCGGGCAAGTCGGTGGGTATCAACGCGATGATCCTGTCGCTCTTGTACAAGGCCGAGGCGCGCGACGTGCGCCTGCTGATGATCGACCCCAAGATGCTGGAAATGTCGGTCTACGAAGGCATCCCGCACCTGCTGGCACCCGTGGTCACCGACATGAAGCAGGCGGCGCACGGCCTGAACTGGTGCGTGGCCGAGATGGAGCGCCGCTACAAGCTCATGTCCAAGCTGGGCGTGCGCAACCTCGCGGGCTACAACGTCAAGATCGACGAGGCCAAGGCGCGCGAGGAGTTCATCTACAACCCCTTCAGCCTGACGCCCGAAGAGCCCGAGCCGCTGCAGCGCCTGCCGCACATCGTGGTCATCATCGACGAGCTGGCCGACCTGATGATGGTGGTGGGCAAGAAGATCGAGGAGCTGATCGCCCGCCTGGCGCAGAAGGCGCGGGCGGCCGGCATTCACCTGATCCTGGCCACCCAGCGCCCCAGCGTGGACGTGATCACCGGCCTGATCAAGGCCAACATTCCCACCCGCATCGCGTTCTCGGTGGGCTCCAAGATCGACAGCCGCACCATCCTCGACCAGATGGGCGCCGAAGCGCTGCTGGGCATGGGCGACATGCTCTACATGGCCAGCGGCACGGGCCTGCCGATCCGGGTGCACGGCGCCTTTGTGTCGGACGAGGAAGTACACCGTGTCGTCAGCTACCTCAAGCAACAAGGGGAGCCGGACTACATCGAGGGCGTGCTCGAAGGCGGAACTGTGGATGGCGACGGTGATCTGTCAGGGGACGGCGCTGGCGGCGAAGGGGGCGAGAAGGACCCCATGTACGACCAGGCCGTCGAGGTGGTGCTCAAGGACCGCAAGGCGAGCATCTCGTACGTGCAACGCAAGCTGCGCATTGGCTACAACCGCTCGGCGCGCCTGCTCGAAGACATGGAAAAGGCAGGCCTGGTCAGCGGCCTCACCGCCAGCGGCCAGCGCGAAGTGCTGGTGCCTAACCGCAGCGAATGACCGGCCGGGCCGCTGGATCCCCGGGTCGGCCGCACCCCACAGGAGTTTCTGTTGAAAAAGATCGCTACTGCAATTTTGATAGCTGTTGCCGCAGGCACAGCAAGCGCTGACGGCCTGAAAAGCCTGGAATCTTTCATGAAGGGCACGCAGACGGGCAAGGCCGACTTCACGCAGACCGTGACCTCGCCGCCGAAGGAAGGCCAGACCGCGCGCTCCAAGCAGTCGAGCGGCAGCTTTGAATTCCAGCGCCCCGGGCGTTTCAAGTTCGTCTACAAGAAGCCATTCGAGCAGACCATCGTGGCCGACGGGCAGACGCTGTGGCTGTACGACGTGGACCTGAACCAGGTCACGCAGCGCTCGCAGTCGCAGGCGCTGGGCAGCACGCCTGCTGCATTGCTGGCGTCGGCGCCCGACCTGTCGGCGCTCAAGGCTGAATTCACGCTCGAAGCGGCCCCCGACGCCGACGGCCTGCAGTGGGTGCTGGCCAGCCCCAAGGCCAAGGACGGCCAGCTCAAGAGTGTGCGCGTGGGTTTTTCGGGCGAGCAACTGGCCGCGCTCGACATCCTGGACAGCTTTGGCCAGCGGTCGCTGATCCGTTTCTCGGGCATGCAGGCCAATGCGGCGCTGCCCGCCAGCAGCTTCCAGTTCAAGCCTCCGGCAGGGGCGGATGTGGTGAAGCAGTGATTTGCTATAGATAATATAGCTACCAGCACATGCTGGTCAGGCGCAAAGGGCACTTTTGCTTGAAAAGCGTGATGTAGACAGGACCAACCCACCATGGCCACACGCAGTGCCTTCAGCCCCCCAGTGGCGCATGCCTCCACCCACCAACCCCTGGCCGAGCGTCTGCGGCCCCGCACGCTGGGTGAGGTGATTGGCCAGCAGCATGTGCTGGGCCCGGGCATGCCGCTGCGGCTGGCGTTTGAGTCCGGCAGGCCGCACAGCTGCATCCTCTGGGGCCCGCCGGGCGTGGGCAAGACCACCATTGCGCGGCTCATGGCCGACGCGTTCGATGCCCAGTTCATCAGCATCAGCGCCGTGCTGGGCGGGGTGAAGGACATCCGCGAGGCGGTAGAGAAGGCCCAGGCCGCGCGCGACGGGCTCATGCAACAACGCACCATCGTGTTCGTGGATGAAGTGCACCGCTTCAACAAAAGCCAGCAAGACGCCTTCCTGCCGCATGTGGAATCGGGCCTGTTCACCTTCATCGGCGCCACCACCGAGAACCCGTCGTTCGAAGTCAACTCCGCGCTGCTGTCGCGTGCTGCCGTGTATGTGCTGCAGCCGCTGTCCGAAGAGGATTTGAAGAAAATTGTGGCCCTTGCGCGCGATGAGCAAGCCATTCCAGCTATCGAAAGCGTAGCAAGCGACCGCCTGGTGGCCTATGCCGATGGCGACGCGCGCCGCCTGCTCAACACGCTGGAAACGCTGGCCATGGCGGCCGCGCAGGAAAAGCTCACCGAGATCACCGACGTGTGGCTGCTGCGTGTGCTGGGCGAGCGCATGCGCCGCTACGACAAGGGTGGCGAGCAGTTCTACGACACCATCAGCGCGCTGCACAAGTCCGTGCGGGGCTCCGACCCCGACGCCGCGCTGTACTGGCTGGTGCGCATGCTGGATGGCGGCGCCGACCCGCGCTACATGGCGCGCCGCCTGGTGCGCATGGCCAGCGAGGACATCGGCCTGGCCGACCCGCGCGCGCTGCGCCTGGCGCTGGACGCGAGCGAGGTCTACGAGCGTCTGGGTAGTCCCGAGGGCGAGCTGGCGCTGGCCGAGTGCGTGGTGTACCTGGCGGTGGCGCCCAAGTCCAACGCCGTCTACAAGGCCTACAACGCTGCCCGCGCCTGGGTGAAGCAGGACGGCACACGCCCGGTGCCCATGCACCTGCGCAATGCGCCCACCAAGTTGATGAAAGAGCTCGACTACGGCAAGGGCTACCGCTACGCGCACGACGAGGAGGGTGGGTTTGCGGCGGGCGAAAACTACCTGCCTGAGGGCATGCCGGAGCCCGGTTTCTATCAGCCGGTGGAGCGCGGGCTCGAAATCAAGATTGCACAGAAGTTGCGCGAGTTGCGTGTACGCAATGCAGCGGCTGGCGACGGCACGGACCCTGGCGACGGGGGGTGACGCCGGGGGCTCTGGAAGAGCAGATGCCCGGTTTTTTTGCTGCGTCATGCTGATTTTGCATGAATGCAGTAATAAGTTTGCACATCAATGATCCTGCGTGGATCATTTTTACTTATGAAGTGCGTTGCGCGCTGATGGGACGAAAACCCGAGGGAAAACCCCGCCCGGCGCGGATAGGGGCAGAGAAGACTACTCGCTACAATCCGGTCCACAAACCCGCACAGTTGAATGCCTGGCGGGTTTTTTGCTAGATGGCAGTCGGGCCCACAAGGCTGTACCGATTCCGGTGCCTGAGCGGTGGGTGCGTCACAAACGAAGGACTTCTCTTATGGACATTTTGCTGCAACAGATCATCAACGGTCTGGTTCTCGGCAGCATGTACGCCTTGATAGCCTTGGGCTACACGATGGTGTACGGCATTATTCAACTCATCAATTTTGCCCACGGCGAGGTGCTCATGATCGGCGCCCTGACCAGTTGGAGTTGTATAGGAATGATGCAGGGCGCAATGCCCGGCGCCCCCGGCTGGGTCATCCTTCTGCTCGCGACCATCATTGCCTGCGTGGTCGCAGCCACCCTCAACTTCGTGATCGAAAAGGTGGCTTACCGCCCTCTGCGCAGCAGTCCACGCCTGGCGCCCCTGATCACGGCCATCGGCATGTCGATCCTGCTGCAGACGCTGGCCATGATCATCTGGAAGCCTAACTACAAACCATATCCGACGATGTTGCCCAGCTCGCCCTTCGAGATCGGCGGCGCGTTCATCACCCCCACCCAGATCCTGATCCTGGGCGTGACCGCCGTGGCCCTGGCCTCGCTGGTGTACCTGGTCAACCACACCAACCTGGGCCGCGCCATGCGTGCCACGGCAGAGAACCCCCGCGTGGCGTCTCTGATGGGTGTGAAGCCCGACATGGTGATCTCGGCCACCTTCATCATCGGCGCCGTGCTGGCGGCCATCGCCGGCATCATGTATGCGTCCAACTACGGCACGGCGCAGCACACCATGGGCTTCCTGCCCGGGCTCAAGGCCTTCACGGCGGCCGTGTTCGGCGGCATCGGCAACCTGGCTGGTGCGGTGGTCGGCGGCATCCTGCTGGGCCTCATCGAAGCCATCGGCTCGGGCTACATCGGCACGCTCACGGGAGGCCTGCTGGGCAGCCACTACACCGACATCTTTGCGTTCATCGTGCTCATCATCATCCTGACGCTGCGCCCCTCGGGCCTGCTGGGTGAACGTGTGGCGGATCGCGCCTGAGGAGCCTCACACCATGAAGAACACCAAAACCAACTGGATCATCGGCGCCGTGGCGCTGCTGGTGCTGCCGCTGATCCTGCAATCCTTCGGCAACGCCTGGGTGCGTATTGCCGACCTGGCCCTGCTGTATGTGCTGCTGGCCCTGGGCCTGAACATCGTGGTGGGCTACGCCGGCCTGCTGGACTTGGGCTACGTGGCGTTCTACGCCGTGGGCGCCTACCTGTTCGCCTTGATGGCTTCGCCGCACCTTGCGGACAACTTTGCGGCCTTTGCCGCCATGTTCCCCAACGGGTTGCACACCTCGCTGTGGATCGTGATACCGGTAGCGGCGTTGTTAGCGGCGTTCTTTGGCGCAATGCTGGGGGCGCCCACGCTCAAACTGCGTGGTGACTACTTGGCCATCGTCACGCTCGGCTTCGGCGAAATCATCCGCATCTTCCTGAACAACCTGGACCACCCCGTCAACCTGACCAACGGCCCCAAGGGCCTGGGCCAGATCGACTCGGTCAAGATCTTCGGCCTGGACCTGGGCAAGCGCTTGGAGGTGTTCGGCTTCGACATCAATTCCGTCACGCTGTACTACTACCTGTTCCTGGTGCTGGTCGTGGTCTCCGTGATCATCTGCTACCGCCTGCAGGATTCGCGCATCGGCCGCGCCTGGATGGCCATCCGCGAGGACGAAATCGCCGCCAAGGCCATGGGCATCAACACCCGCAACATGAAGCTGCTGGCCTTCGGTATGGGCGCTTCGTTCGGTGGTGTGTCGGGTGCGATGTTCGGTGCCTTCCAGGGCTTCGTGTCGCCCGAGTCCTTCAGCCTGATGGAGTCGGTCATGATCGTTGCCATGGTGGTGCTGGGTGGTATCGGCCACATTCCTGGCGTGATCCTGGGTGCCGTGCTGCTGTCGGCCCTGCCCGAAGTGCTGCGCTATGTGGCGGGCCCGCTGCAGGCCATGACGGATGGCCGCCTCGACTCCGCCATCCTGCGCCAGCTGCTGATCGCCCTGGCCATGATCATCATCATGCTGCTGCGCCCCCGTGGCCTGTGGCCGTCGCCTGAGCATGGCAAGAGCCTGACGCAGAAGACCTGAAGAAGAACACCACCGAAAGTTAGCAATGACAGAGAAATCCAATGAAGTGGTGCTGAAGGTCGCCGGTATCTCCAAGCGCTTCGGCGGCCTGCAGGCCCTGTCCGACGTGGGCATCACCATCCAGCGTGGCCAGGTCTATGGCCTGATCGGCCCCAACGGCGCCGGCAAGACCACGTTCTTCAACGTGATCACTGGCCTGTACACCCCCGATGCCGGTACGTTCGAGCTGGCGGGCAAGCCCTACGAGCCCACGGCTGTGCACGAAGTGGCCAAGGCCGGTATTGCGCGCACCTTCCAGAACATCCGCCTGTTTGCCGAAATGACGGCGCTCGAAAACGTGATGGTCGGTCGCCACATCCGTACGGGCTCCGGCCTGTTTGGCGCGGTGTTCCGCACCAAGGGCTTCAAGGAAGAAGAAGCCGCCATCGCCAAGCGCGCGCAAGAGCTGCTCGACTATGTGGGCATTGGCAAGTTTGCCGACTACAAGGCGCGCACGCTGTCGTATGGCGACCAGCGTCGCCTCGAAATCGCCCGCGCCCTGGCCACCGACCCGCAGCTCATCGCGCTGGACGAGCCAGCCGCCGGCATGAATGCCACCGAGAAGGTGCAGCTGCGTGAGCTGATCGACCGCATCCGCAACGACAACCGCACCATCCTGCTCATCGAGCACGATGTGAAGCTGGTGATGGGCCTGTGCGACCGCGTGACGGTGCTTGACTACGGCAAGCAGATCGCCGAAGGCAACCCTGCCGAAGTGCAGAAGAACGAAAAAGTGATTGAGGCCTATCTGGGCACCGGAGGACATTGAGAATGGCCGAAAAATCCAACAAGGTACTGCTGCAGGTCAAGGGCCTGAAGGTGGCCTACGGCGGTATCCAGGCCGTCAAGGGCGTGGACTTCGAAGTGCGCGAAGGCGAGCTGGTCTCGCTGATCGGCTCCAACGGTGCCGGCAAGACCACCACCATGAAGGCCATCACCGGCACCCTGGGCATGAACGATGGCGACATCGAGTACCTAGGCAAGAGCATCAAGGGCAAGGGCGCCTGGGACCTGGTCAAGGAAGGCCTCGTGATGGTGCCGGAAGGCCGTGGCGTGTTCGCCCGCATGACCATCACCGAGAACCTGCAGATGGGCGCCTACATCCGCAAGGACAAGGCGGGCATCCTGGCCGACATCGAGAAGATGTTCACCATCTTCCCGCGCCTGCGCGAGCGCAAGGACCAGCTGGCCGGCACCATGTCCGGCGGCGAACAGCAGATGCTGGCCATGGGCCGCGCGCTGATGAGCCAGCCCAAGGTGCTGTTGCTGGACGAACCCTCCATGGGCCTGTCGCCCATCATGGTGGACAAGATCTTCGAAGTGGTGCGCGACGTGTACGCCCTGGGCGTGACCATCGTGCTGGTGGAGCAGAACGCGAGCCGTGCGCTGGCGATTGCCGACCGTGGCTACGTGATGGAATCGGGCCTGATCACCATGACCGGCCCCGGCCAGCAACTGCTGAACGACCCCAAGGTGCGCGCCGCCTACCTGGGCGAGTAACCTGCGCCGCAGGGCCCCGGCTGCTGCCCGATCCAAGGCGCAGGGCCTGGTGAGACAACAAGGCACTGTCCCCTCGGGCAGTGCCTTTTTTTTGGTCCATGCAGGCGGGTAAGCCGGTGTTTGCTATCGTACTTGTAGCTTGAAGTGCTTGCCTGCCGCGCGCAGAGTGCCATTTTTGTTCATAATCCAGCCCTTGTTCAGTCCCTCCTGACCAAGGCCGTTGATGTCCACTCTTCAATCCCTGCCCGTTTCGCTCCAGACCGTGTTGCTGCTCATTGCCAGCAACGTCTTCATGACCTTTGCGTGGTACGGGCACCTCAAGAGCCTGGCGTCCTCACCCTGGTACACGGCAGCCCTGGTGAGCTGGGGCATTGCGCTGTTCGAGTACCTGCTGCAGGTGCCTGCCAACCGCATCGGCTACACGCAGTTCAACGTGGGGCAGCTCAAGATCATGCAAGAGGTGATCACGCTGGGGGTGTTTGTGCCGTTTGCCGTGTTCTACATGGGCCAGCCGCTCAAGTGGGACTACCTCTGGGCGGGGCTGTGCCTGGTGGGGGCGGTGTATTTCATCTTCCGCAGTGCCTGAGCTGTTGGTGCGGGTCCAGTGGCGGCGCATGACCGCATGCTGCGCAGGCATCGGCCCGCCGGGGGCGCACGGTTAAACTCCCCGGGTCACGAAAAAGTCATGGTTTTGTCATGGCTTTGCCCTTTTTCCAAAATTCGATCCCGTTCCAGGAGCCTCCCCCATGCTGTTTGCCAAGCTGTTGCCACGCGAAGGCAATTTTTTCGAAATGTTCAACCAGCATGCGGACCGCATCGTGGAGGCGGCCCGGGCTTTCTCGCAACTGGTGGCGAACTACAACGATCCGCACCTGCGCGACAAGTACAACCAGGACGTGGACAACGCCGAGCGCGCTGCCGACCGCGTGACGCACGAGGTGAACAAGGCCATCCACAAGACCTTCATCACCCCCATCGACCGTGAGCAGATCCACACGCTCATCAACACGATGGACGATGTGGCCGACCTGATCCAGGACTCGGCCGAGACCATGGCGCTGTACGACGTGCGCCACATGACCGAAGAAATTACCCGCCTCACAGACCTGAGCCTCAAGTGCTGCGAGCGCCTGCGTGACGCTGTGAAGCTGCTCGACAAGATTGCCGACCCCGCTGTGGCCGAAGCGGCACTCAAGACCTGCGAGGAAATCGACCGGCTCGAATCCGACGCCGACCGCGTGATGCGCAGCGCCATGAGCAAGCTGTTCCGCGAAGAGCCCGATGTGCGCGAGGTGATCAAGCTCAAGGCCATCTACGAGCTGCTGGAGACGATCACCGACAAGTGCGAAGACGTGGCCAACTGCATCGAGGGCATCGTCCTCGAAAACTCCTGAACCCCGCAGGCTGACCAGTATGGAAACCGTACAGACGGCCCTCTGGGTTGTGGTTCTGCTTGTGGCCCTGGCAATCCTGTTCGACTTCATGAACGGGTTCCACGATGCGGCCAATTCGATCGCCACGGTGGTCTCCACCGGCGTGCTCAAGCCCGCGCAGGCGGTGCTGTTCGCCGCGTTCTTCAACTTTGTCGCGATCTTCGTCTTTCACCTGAGCGTGGCGGCGACGGTGGGCAAGGGCATCGTGCAGCCGGGCATCGTGGACACGCACGTGGTGTTCGGCGCCCTAGTGGGCGCCATCACCTGGAATGTGATCACCTGGTACTACGGCATTCCCAGCAGCTCCTCGCATGCGCTCATCGGCGGCATTGTGGGCGCGGTGATTGCCAAGGCCGGCGCGGGCGCGCTCATCTCCGCCGGCATCCTCAAGACCGTGGCGTTCATCTTCGTCTCGCCACTGCTGGGCTTTGCGCTTGGCTCGCTGATGATGGTGGGCGTGGCCTGGATCTTCCGGCGCACGCGGCCGAGCAAGGTGGACAAGTGGTTCCGTCGCCTGCAGCTGGTGTCTGCCGGGGCCTACAGCCTGGGCCACGGCGGCAATGATGCGCAAAAGACCATCGGCATCATCTGGCTGCTGCTGATCGCCACCGGGTACTCGTCGGCCACCGATGCATCGCCGCCCACCTGGACCATCGTGAGCTGCTACGTGGCCATCGGCCTCGGCACCATGTTTGGCGGCTGGCGCATCGTGAAAACCATGGGCCAGAAGATCACCAAGCTTAAGCCCGTGGGCGGTTTCTGCGCCGAAACGGGTGGGGCGCTCACGCTGTTTCTGGCGACCACGCTGGGTATTCCGGTGTCCACCACCCACACCATCACCGGCGCCATCGTCGGTGTGGGCTCCACGCAGCGTGCCAGTGCGGTGCGCTGGGGCGTGGCGGGCAACATCGTGTGGGCGTGGATTCTGACCATCCCGGCCAGCGCGTTTGTGGCTGCCGTGGCCTACTGGATCAGCCTGCAGATATTCTGAAGGCCCGCCACCAACCGCTGGTTGCCAGTGGTTGGTGGATTGCTATATTTTTTATAACTTCTTGCGCTTGCCCATCAGGCGCAAAGCCCCGATTTCATTGGGAAATCTTGCGGGCTTCCTCGATCTGGTGCTCGAAGTAGCGCTGGAAGCTGAACGCAATGCTGGCCATTAGCACAGCCGTTCCAATCATCAGCGACGCCACGATGGCGGCAATGGTGATCCAGCCTGTGCGGCCGGGGGCGGCATCGGGTGCTGCTGCTGGGTTGTAGCGCGCGTTCCAGGCTTCGGGTGTCTTCAGCGCAAACAGGATCGCCTGCAGCGCACAGCCCGCGATGGTGAAGCCCAGCAGCGGGATCAGCATCCAGCTGGTGTGGTCGTCCTGGCCAAACTGCTGCACGCGCTGGATGCCGTAGACGCCCAGCGCTGTGGGCAAGGGCAGCAGCCAGCCGATCAGGTCCCACATGCCGTGCAGGTAAAAGCGGTGCAGGCCCAGCGGCCCGCCCAGAAAGGCGAGCCAGGCCGCCAGGGTCTTGTTCTTCATGCGGGTCATCGTGTCATTCGGGGGAGGTGGTATCGCCCGCGCCCAAGGTCTTCTCCATGAGCACGATGTCGCGCCAGGCGCCAAACTTCCAGCCCACCGAGCGCATGATGCCTACGTCCGTAAAGCCCAGCGCCCGGTGCACGCCGATGGAGCCTGCGTTGGCGGAGTCGCCGATCACCGCCAGCAGCTTGCGCACACCCACGGCCTCGGCCTGCACGGCCAGCTCGGCCAGCAGCTTGCGGCCCAGGCCCATGCCACGGGCGCTGTCGGCCACGTAGATCGAATCCTCGGCCGAAAAGCGGTATGCCGGGCGGGGCTTGAACCAGTTGGCATAGGCAAAACCCAGCACCTGCCCGTCCTGCTCGGCCACCAGCCAGGGCAGGCCACGCGCCAGCACGTCGGCCCGGCGGCCCGCCATGTCGGCTTCGGAGGGAGGATCTATTTCGAAGGTGCCCGTGCCGTGGAGCACATGGTGTTGGTAAATGGCCGTGATGGCGGGAATATCGCTGTCGGTGCTGGGGCGGATAGAGGGCATTTTGGGGAAATGGATATAATCGCAGGCTTTGCAGCGTGTCGCTGGCCGGGTGGCCATGTCGCGTGTCTCAAGCGTTGCGAATATGGTTGCGAACACAGTGGCTTTCGGCAAATGTTGCCGGAGTTCACCACCCGAAGGATAAATCATGGTCGTCATTCGACTCTCCCGCGGCGGCTCCAAGGGCCGTCCTTTCTTCAACATCGTCGTTGCTGACAAGCGCGTGCGCCGTGACGGCCGCTTCATCGAGCGCATCGGCTTCTACAACCCCACCGCCAAGGAAACAGAAGAAGGCCTGCGCATCGTGCAAGACCGTCTGGCTTACTGGGTGGGCGTTGGTGCCCAGTCCTCCCCCACGGTGGACCGCCTGATCAAGCAAGCCGCCAAGAAGGCTGCTTAAAGCTCCCTGAAAAGGGCGGGTTCCGTCGGCTTGTCTGGCGGAACCCGCCCTTTTCCTATTCTGGAATCACTCCCCGCCATGGCCATCACCCCCCTGACCCTCGAACCCGCAGAACTGCCGCCCGATGCCGTTGAATTGGGGCGCATTGCCGATGCCTGGGGCGTCAAGGGCTGGTTCAAGGTGCTGTCTCACAGCAGCAACCCTGAGGCGCTGTCGGCGTCCAAGCGCTGGTACCTGCAGCCCTCCGAGCGGGGCGCCAAGGCGTTTACTGGCACGGTGCTGCTGACCATCCGCCAGGCCAAAGACCATTCGGACACCCTGGTGGCCTGGGCGCAGGGCATTGACGACCGCAATGCGGCCGAGGCGCTGCGCGGTGCGCGCATCTTTGTGCCCCGGTCAAGTTTTCCCTCCACGTCGGAAGACGAGTTCTACTGGGTCGATCTGATTGGCCTCTCGGTCATCAACCGCGAAGGTGTGCTGCTGGGGCAGGTGCAAGAGCTGATGTCCACCGGCCCCCAGACGGTGCTGGTGCTGGCATATGAAGAAGATGGAAAGGTCCGCGAGCGCATGATCCCGTTCGTCTCCGCTTTTGTGGACAAGGTGGATCTGCCTGAAAAGCGCATCACCGTCGATTGGCAGCCCGACTACTGACCGGATTCCCCCCCGCTGCGCCAGCCACCATGCGCTTTGACATCATTACCCTGTTTCCTGAGCTGTTCGCGCCCTTCCTGGCGAGCGGCGTAACCCGTCGCGCCTACACCAGCGGCCAGGTGGATGTGCGCCTGTGGAATCCGCGCGACCATGCCGAAGGCAACTACCGCCGCGTGGACGACCGGCCCTTTGGCGGCGGCCCTGGCATGGTGATGATGGCCGAGCCGCTGCACAGGTGCCTTGCGGCAATCCGCACGGAACGCGCGGAATCCGAGGGCAGCCAGGCGCCGCTGGTTCTTTTTTCTCCGATCGGGGCACCGCTCAACCACACTGCTGTGGAGCGCTGGTCCGCCAGCGCGGGGGCGGTGCTGCTGTGTGGGCGTTACGAGGGCATCGACCAGCGCTTTATTGACGCGCATGTCGATCTGCAGATGAGCCTGGGTGATTTTGTGCTGTCGGGCGGTGAGATTGCCGCGATGGCCCTGCTGGATGCCGTGGCCCGCCTGCAGCCCGGTGTGCTCAACGACGAGGGCAGCCACCAGCTCGACAGCTTCAACCCCGCGCTCGACGGTCTGCTGGACTGCCCGCACTACACGCGGCCGGAGGAATGGGCCGGGCAGCAGGTGCCTGCGCCGCTGATGTCCGGGCACCACGCGCAGATCGAGCGCTGGCGGCGCGACCAGCGGCTGGCCATCACGGCCCGGCACCGTCCCGATCTCATCGATGCGGCGCGCCAGGCGGGGCGTCTGGCGCCCGCAGACGAAGCGGTATTGGCCAAGCTCTCCTGAATTGTTATAATCAAAGGCTTTTCGATCCTCTGGCCGGCCGTTTTGACAGGGATTCCTCCCGCAAAACACTGAACCGTCAATCCCGACGCAGCCATTTTTGGCGCGGACAAGATCGTTGGACATCAAACATGAACCTGATCCAGACCCTGGAAGCGGAAGAAATTGCCCGCTTGAACAAGACCATCCCCGAATTCGCCCCTGGTGACACCGTCATCGTGAGCGTGAACGTGGTGGAAGGTACCCGCAAGCGCGTGCAGGCTTACGAAGGCGTGGTGATTGCCAAGCGCAATCGCGGCCTGAACAGCGGCTTCACCGTGCGCAAGATCTCCAGCGGCGAAGGCGTGGAACGCACGTTCCAGACCTACAGCCCGCTGATCGCCGGCATCGAAGTCAAGCGCCGTGGTGACGTGCGCCGTGCCAAGCTGTACTACCTGCGTGACCGCAGCGGCAAGTCGGCACGTATCAAGGAAAAGCTGCCACAACGCGTCAAGGTTGCTGCCGCCACCGCCGCTTAATCCAAGCAAGGCGAGGGCCTGCCCTGACAAGCCGCTACAGCATCTGCCTGTAGCGGCTTTTTGTTTTTTGGCTTGTTGAATCCGAATCTGTACCCGAACCCGAACCGAAATTTTTGAGTGAACGCCTCTTCTCCCACCCCCGCCGTTTCGTCCGTCGTTGCGCCGCTGTCCAGCCTGCCTGATTTCGACCCCCGCCTGGTTCCGGTGGTGGGCGTGGACACGCACCTGCCCGCTGTGCCTTTGGCGGCGCAGACGCCCGAGGCGTTGCGCGCGCGGTTTGCGCATCCGCCGCTCTGGGAGCCCGAGGTGCTGCTGGAGAAGAAGTTCATGAACCGGGAGCCAGCCCACGCATCCGTGCTGCTGGCGATCATGCTGCGCGAGCAGCCCACGGTGCTGCTGACCGAGCGCACGGCCCACCTGTCCACCCACTCGGGGCAGGTGGCTTTCCCCGGGGGGCGCGCCGACCCTGGCGACGCCACGCCCGCCGACACGGCATTGCGGGAAGCGCAGGAAGAGGTGGGGCTGGCGCCCGAATTCGTCGAGGTGCTGGGCACCTTGCCAACCTATGTCACTGGCTCGTCCTTCATCATCACCCCGGTGGTGGCGCTGGTGCGACCGGACTGTGTGCTGCAGCCCAATCCCTACGAGGTGGCGGACCTGTTCGAGGTGCCGCTGGCGTTTCTGCTGGACCCTGCCAACCACCGGCGCCATGTGTTCGACCTGGATGGTGTGCACCGCGAGTGGTTCTCCATGCCGTACCAGGACACCCGCAAGAACCATTTCATCTGGGGCGCGACGGCAGGCATGCTGCGCAATTTCTACCGTTTCATGCAGGCCTGATCCTGCCTGCACATAAAGGGTGCATGGGGGCGAAGCCCCAGTATCATTGCCCCCCATGAGTTTCTTCGCCATCCTGTTCGCTCTGCTGATCGAGCAGGCCCGTCCCCTGGCACGCAGCAACCCCATCCATGCGGGTCTGCGGGCATGGGCACTGTCCGTGAGCCGCAACTTCGACGCGGGCAAGCCCCACCATGGCTGGGTCGCCTGGAGCCTCGCCGTGCTGGTCCCGGCCTTGATCACCCTGGCCATTCATTGGGCGCTGCTGTGGGGCTTGGGCTGGCCGTTTGCAGTGCTCTGGAGCGTGGCGGTGCTGTATGTCACGCTGGGCTTTCGGCAGTTCAGCCACCATTTCACGGGCATCCGCGATGCGCTCGAAGAGGGCGACGAAGATGCGGCCCGCGAGCGCCTCGCGCACTGGCAGCAGGTGGATGTGGGGGCCTTGCCGCGCAGCGAGATCGTGCGCCATGTGATCGAGTATTCGGTGCTGGCCGCGCATCGCCATGTGTTTGGGGTGCTGGCCTGGTTCTCGGTGTTGGCGGCTCTGGGGCTGGGGCCCACGGGGGCCGTGCTGTACCGCCTGGCCGAATTTGTCTCGCGCTACTGGCACTACAAGCAGCGGGCAGGCACGCAGCCTGCCAGCGCCTCCCTGCAGCAGGCCTGTGCCCAGGCGTGGACCGTGGTGGACTGGCTGCCAGCGCGGCTCACGGCACTCAGTTTTGCTGTGGTCGGGAGTTTCGAAGAAGCGATCGAAGGCTGGCGCTTTCATGCGCAGCGGTTCCCCAACGACAACGATGGCGTGGTGTTGGCCGCTACGGCCGGGGCGATCAATGTCCGCCTGGGGGGCGAAGCCCTGAAATCACGCACTGAAACGCAGCCCCCCCAGGGGCTGGAGATTGACGCCGACATGGGCGACAGCGATTCCACCCCCGGCCGTGAGCCCGAAGTGGGCCACTTGCGCAGCGTGGTCGGGCTGGTGTGGCGCTCTGTGGTGGTCTGGATGCTGCTGCTGGCGCTGCTGACGCTGGCCCGTCTGCTGGGGTGAGGCTCCGCGCCCGCCAGCGCCGCGCTCAGTAGCGCGTGTGGCTCAGCTCGTCAAATAAATCACTATAAATTTTATAGCGCGTCGGGCTTATCCCGTGCGCGGAGGGGCCGTTTTTTACCGCATCCAGCACACCACAACCAGGCTCATGCAGGTGGGTGCAGTTGTAGAACTTGCAGTCGGTGGCGTGTTCTGCGATGTCGGGCATGCAGGCCGCGAGCTGCATGGGCGCCACATGGTGCAGGCCGAATTCCTGGAACCCAGGTGAGTCGATGAGCGCCGTGGTGCGCTCCGCATCCATCCAGTACCAGTGCGTGCTGGTGGTCGTGTGTTTGCCGGAGTTGAGCGCCTGTGAGATCTCGCCGGTCTGTACGGCAGCGCCTGGCACCAACAGGTTGATCAGCGTGCTTTTGCCCGAGCCCGAGGGGCCCAGCACCAGCGTGGTCTTGCCCCGCAGGTGCTCCATCAGCAGCGCCCGGTCCACATCGCTGGAAAGCGCCAGCGACAAGGGCAGCACGCCATAGTGGGTGCCCGCCCCCATGTGGCGGTAGGGCAGCAGACGCTCCCAGGCGCGGGCGAAAGGCTCTACCAGATCGCTCTTGTTGAGGCCGATCAGCGGCTTGATGCCTTCGGCTTCGGCTGCGATCAGGGCGCGCGCGAGCTGGCTCTCGGAGAACACGGGCTCTGCCGCGATCAGGATCAGCACCTGGTCCAGGTTGGCTGCAAACGACTTGGTGCGGATTTCGTCCTGGCGGTAGAACAGGTTGCGCCGCTCCAGCACCTTCTCGATCGTGCCTTCGTCGCCCTGGCCTGGCGGGGGCGCCTGCCACAGCACCCGGTCACCCACCACGGCCTGGCTCTTCTTGCCGCGCGGGTGGCAGATGCGGCGTTCGCCGTCAGCGGTTTCAACCATGCAGTGGCGCCCATGGCTGGCCACCACGGTGCCTTCCATGAGGGCGCTGCGTTCAGCCATGGTGTGTTTGTTGGTTCACGGGATCACGCCACGAGGGCATCGAATGCGGTCGCACACTCGAAGTCTGTCGAGGAGATGCCGTTCACATCGTGGGTGTTCAGGCGCACCACGCAGCGGTTGTAGTGCACCGAGAGGTCGGGGTGGTGGTCCTGCGCATTGGCAATGAAGGCCAGCGCATTCACGAAAGAGATGGTTTCGTAGTAGTTGGCGAAGTGGTAGGTCTTCTCGATGGCGACGTTGGCGCCATCGCCGCTCAGGCTCCAGCCTTCGAGCTTGGCCAGATTTGCTACAACTTCAGTAGCGGTCAGCGCACGACGGGTAAGCGCAGACCAGTCTTTTTTCTTCAACATGGTGGTGGTCATGGGTGGGCAGAGGTGGGGTGCATGCGCGCCAGCCGCTCGGTGGCGGGCGGGTGCGAGTAGTAGAACTTCACGTACACCGGGTCGGGTGTGAGCGTGGAGGCATTGTCTTCATACAGCTTGAGCAGGGCCGATGCCAGATCGGCGCCGCTGGCCTGGGCCACGGCATAGGCGTCGGCCTGGAACTCATGGCGGCGCGACTGCTGCGAAAACAGCGGCGAGATGAAGAAGGTGAACACAGGCACTACCAGCATGAACAGCAGCAGCGCCAGGGCATCGTTGGGCGCGGCCGCCATGGTCGGGTCCAGCGAGATATTGGGGCGCACGCCCAGGCCGGTATAGAACCACACTTGGTTCGAGAGCCAGCCCAGCAGCGCAAAGCCGGCCAGGCTCAGCGCAAATAGGGTGACGATGCGCTGGATGATGTGGCGGTGCTTGAAGTGGCCCAGCTCATGCGCCAGCACGGCCTCGACCTCGCCCGGGGCCAACTGCTTCAGCAGGGTGTCGTAGAACACCACGCGCTTGGCCGCGCCAAAGCCTGTGAAGTAGGCGTTGGCATGGGCGCTGCGGCGGCTGCCATCCATCACGAACAGGCCCTTGGCCGAGAAGCCGCAGCGCTGCATCAGGGCTGTGACGCGGGCCTTGAGCGATTCGTCTTCGAGCGGCTGGAACTTGTTGAACAGCGGGGCGATGAAGGTGGGGTAGACCACCATCAAGAGCAGGTTGAAGCCCATCCAGAAGCACCAGGCCCAAAGCCACCACAGCGGGCCAGCCGCGCCCATGAGCCACAGGATGAGCGCAGCAATCGGCAGACCAATGACCGCTCCCACCAGCAGTCCCTTGATGGCGTCTGCCAGCCACAGCTGCCAGGTCATCTTGTTGAAGCCAAAGCGCTCTTCGATCACGAAGGTCTGGTACAGCGACAACGGCAGGTCGATCAGGCCGCTTATGGCGGCAAAAGCCACCAGCAGCGCCATCTGTTGCGCCATGCCCGGCCCCATGGCGTCCAGCAGGGCGCGGTTCAGCACATCCAGGCCGCCCAGCAGCGTCCAGCCCAGCAGCACCACGCAGCCCAGGGCCATCTCCAGCAACCCCAGGCGGGCCTTGGTGATGGTGTAGTCGGCGGCCTTCTGGTGGGCGGCCAGGGAGATGCGCTCGGCGAAGGGCGCGGGCACAGCCGCGCGGTGGCGGGCCACATGCCGCACTTGGCGGGTGGCCAACCAGAACTTGAGCGCAAGGCCCAGGACCAGCGCCGCCGCAAAGGCCAGTGTGAGCAGCATGGAAGGGGAGAAGTCGTCAGGGGTGGGCATGTGCGGCGAGTTTAGGCCATCGGCGACAATGCGCGCCATGTCAGAAGCCAACAACCCCACCCCTGCCACGCTTGCCAAATCCGACCAGAACCTGGTCTGGCTCGATTGCGAAATGACCGGCCTGGAGCCCGATACGGACCGTCTTCTGGAAATCGCCGTGGTCGTGACCGGCCCGAGCCTGGAGCCCCGCGTCGAAGGCCCGGTGTTTGCCATCCACCAGTCGGACGAATTGCTGAACAAGATGGATGCCTGGAACAAGGGAACCCATGGTCGCAGCGGCCTGATCGACAAGGTGAAGGCCTCGACGGTGACCGAAGCGGAGGCCGAGCAGCAGATCATTGCCTTCCTGGGCAAATATGTGCCCAAGGGCACCGCCCCCATGTGTGGCAACAGCATCGGGCAGGACCGTCGTTTTCTGGTGCGCTACATGCCCAAGCTGGAGAAGTTTTTCCACTACCGCAATGTGGACGTGAGCACCCTGAAGGAGCTGGCCAAACGCTGGAAGCCGGAGGCCTACACCAGTTTCAAAAAGGCCCAGAAGCACACCGCCCTGGCCGACGTGCACGAGTCCATCGACGAACTGGCGCACTACCGTCAACACCTGTTGTCCGTGGAAGTGAAAACCCCCTGACTCGCTTTGCGCCCTCGTGCGCCTGCTCGAAGCAGCCGCGCTTTGGGTTGCCGTCAAAACCAGCTTTAACAGGTCTGCTTTCTCTGCAATCGGCCTCTGGAAGGGAAGATGCACTCGGTGTGGGGCGCTGCGCCGGCGGAGACCTGGGTTGTGCGGGTGCCATTGCCAGCACAAGCGCTGCACCTTGGCCGGGTTTTGAGGGGTATTGCGGGGAAACCCTTAACCGTGCGATAATCGCTGGCTGCGCAGGGATACCACCTCGCAGTTTGTGCATCTCCCCTCACACACCGGGCTTGCCAGCCCACTGCCAAATGCAACCCGGCAGTGCAGGACTGGCGAATAACAGCCCACCCGCATCGGCCTGATCCTCCAGAGCCAGCGCAGGTTTCGTTTGATGGTTGATGTTTTTTAACCATTTGACGAAGCCAATCGTGGGCTGCGCCCGCGACCGTCTTCGTGAGAGAAAAATCATGACCGACACCTCTTTGGTGCAGGGCGAATTCGCGCCTGCCGATACTTCCTTTGCTGCCGACATTTCCGTGCAGTCTTCTCCTCTGGATGCCGTCGTGGCCGCTGCTGCTGAAGGCGATGCCGCTGTGACCGCAGAGCCCAACGGCTTTGTCGAACTGGGCTTGGCCCCTGAACTCGTGCAAGCCGTGGCTGACCTGGGCTACACCCAGCCCACCAGCGTGCAGCGCAAGGCCATTCCCCTGGCCATGGGCAGCGATGCCTCCAAGTTCATCGACCTGATGGTCTCCAGCCAGACCGGCAGCGGCAAGACCGCCGCCTTCCTGCTGCCCGTGCTGCATACATTGATTCAGCAGCAGGCTGTGGCGGAGGCCGAAGAGCGCGCTGCTTTCGAGCGCGCTGTGGCCGAGGCGGCCGCCCGTGGTGAGCCCGCTCCCAAGCGCGCCAAGCGCAAGGATCCCACCAGCTCGCGCAATTTCAAGGCAGCCACTCCCGGTGCCCTGATCCTGTGCCCCACACGTGAACTGGCCCAACAGGTGGCACATGACGCCATCGATCTGGTCAAGCACTGCCGTGGCCTGCGCGTGGCCAACGTGGTGGGCGGCATGCCTTACCAGCTGCAGATCGCCAAGCTGCAGAACGCCGACCTCGTGGTGGCCACGCCCGGCCGCCTGCTGGATCTGCAGCGCTCGATGCAGATCAAGCTCGACAAGGTGCAGTTCCTGGTGGTGGACGAAGCCGACCGCATGCTCGACCTGGGCTTCTCGGACGACCTGGCCGAGCTGAACCAGCTGACCAGCCAGCGCAAGCAGACCATGATGTTCAGCGCCACCTTCGCGCCCCGCATCCAGCAACTGGCCATGCGCGTGATGCACGACGGTGGTTCGTCCGTGCAGAAGGTGACCATCGATTCCCCGCAAGAGAAGCACTCCAACATCAAGCAGGTGCTTTACTGGGCCGACAACGCCCAGCACAAGCGCAAGCTGCTGGACCACTGGCTGCGTGACACCACGATCAACCAAGCCATCGTATTCGCCAGCACCCAGGTGGAGTGCGACGGCCTTGCCAACGACCTGCAGCAAGATGGTTTCTCGGCCGTGGCCCTGCACGGTGCCCTGAGCCAGGGCCTGCGCAACCGCCGCCTGATGGCGCTGCGCAGTGGCCAGGTGCAGATCTTGGTGGCGACCGATGTGGCCGCACGGGGCATCGACGTGCCCACGATCACCCACGTGTTCAACTTCGGCCTGCCCATGAAGGCCGAGGACTACACCCACCGCATCGGCCGCACCGGCCGTGCCGGCCGCGACGGCTTGGCCGTCACCTTCGCCGAGTTCCGCGACCGCCGCAAGATCTACGACATTGAGTCGTACAGCCGCCAGCAGTTCAAGGCCGAAGTGGTGCCTGGTATGGAGCCTACCCAGCGCGCACCCCAGGCGCCCCGTGGCGGTGACTTTGGTGGCCGTGGCCGCTCGGGTGGCTATGACCGCGACAGCCGTGGTGATCGCAAGTTTGGTGGTCCCGCCCGTGGCGGCAATGACCGCGGGGGCTTCGGCGGTGGTTTTGGTGGCGGTTTTGCAGGCCGTGGCGCCCCCGCCCGTGGTGAAGGCGGCGGTTTCGGCGGTCGTGACCGCGACGACCGTGGCGGTGACCGTGGTTTTGCGCCTCGCCGCGATGGTGAAGGTTATGGCCGCAAGCCTGGTTTTGGCGATGCAGGCCGTGGTGGCTTTGCCCCCCGTGGTGATGCGGGTGCACCGCGTGGCGACTTTGCGCCACGCAAACCAGCTTTCTCCAAGCCTGCTGGTGGCGGCGGCGGCAAGCCTTTTGTGGCCCATGATGCGCGCAAGCGTCCCGCACGTCCTGCACGCTGATTGTTGAGCCGAGACGGAGCGTGCTGTTGACGCTCTGACCGATCAAGGGCTGGTACCGCAAGGTGCCAGCCCTTTTTTGTGCCAGGAGCGCGCGCAGCCTGCTTTTTGCGGGTTGCGTCGTCAATAATTGCCCACGGAGGAATTTGTTGTGGTGTCTTCTCTCTCCTCGGGGGCTGATTACGAACACATGTTCGAGTTGGCGCCTGTGTCGCTCTGGCTGGAGGATTTCAGCGAACTCAAGCGCTTGTTTGATGGCTGGCGTGCGCAAGGGGTCACCGACATACGCTCCCACCTGGCCGCAGATCCAGACCGGTTACGCCAGTGCAGCGCATCACTGCGCGTGCTGCAGGTCAACCGCCGCACGCTGGAGCTGTTCTCGGCCGACAGCCAGCAGCATCTGGAAGCCAACCTCGACAAGGTTTTTCGGGACGACCGGCACGATACCGCAGCGCACGAACTGGCACAGCTGTGGGATGGGCAGATGGAGTTCTCCAACCAGACGGTGAACTATGCGCTGGATGGTCGGCGCTTGGACGTGCTGGTCCGAGCGCGCATCCTGCCGGGGCACGAGGCGGACTGGAGCCGTGTGCTTGTCTCTCTTGAGGACAACACCCAGCAGCTGGAGGCGGCGCGCCGCCTGCGGCGCAGCGAGCAGTACGCACGCGACCTGTTTGAGCATTCTCCGGTTTCGCTCTGGGTCGAGGATTTCAGCGTGGTCAAGAGCCTGCTCGATGGCGTGCGGGCCCAGGGCATCGGCGACTTCAAGACCTTTCTCAAGGTGCACCCGGATTTTGTGGCCCGCTGCATGCAGGAGATTCGCGTCATCGACGTGAACCAGCAGACGCTGCGCATGTTTGGTGCTGCCAGCAAAGACATGCTGCTCAACAACATCGGCCGTGTGTTCCGTGGCGAGATGCATGAATCCTTTGCTGAGCAGCTGCAAGACCTGTGGGAGGGCAAAACCTTTCAGCAGCGTGAGGTGGTCAACTACTCGCTCGCAGGCGATGCCGTGAACATCCACATGCAGTTCTCGGTACTCGATAGCCACCTGCATGATTGGGGCCTGGTGCTTTTGTCCCTGGTGGACATCTCAGCCCGCAAGAAGGCCGAGGCCTATCTTGAGTACCTGGGCAAACATGATGTGCTCACGCAGTTGCGCAACCGGGCCTTCTACGCCGAAGAACTGAACCGGCTCACGCGCAAAGGGCCCTGGCCTTTGTCTGTCATCGCCATCGATCTGAACGGGCTGAAAGTGGTCAATGACGAGCAAGGCCACGCAGCTGGCGACTCGATGCTGCGCCGGGTGGGCGAGGTGCTCGCCAAGGCAGTGGATGCACCGGCCTGCGCTGCGCGCATTGGGGGTGATGAATTCACCGTCTTGCTGCCCGGCACGGAAGAGCGTGGTGCCTATGCGTTGCAGGAGCGCATCATCTCCATGCTGGAGCTGAACAACCAGTTCTATCCCGGCCAGCACCTGAGCCTGGCCATGGGCATCGCCAGTTGCAACTCTGGCGATGGGGTAGAGGCGGCGATCAATCGCGCCGACCAGGCCATGTATGCTGAGAAAAACCGGTACTACCAGCAGAAGAACATGGACCGTCGGCAGCCACACGACTCCTGAGACAGGAGTACGTGCAGAGCCCGTTCCGTATGGGTGCCGCCTGTTGCAGTGCTGCCGCAGGGGCAAATCTGCGGGAGAGCATCCGCAGGTTTTCAGAGCTGGACGGGTGTGCGCCCGATGTCTGGCCAGCGGCGGTGCAGATAAATCCAGGCCACCAGGCCAATGCCCATCATCAGCAGCGAGGCCAGCGCCAGCAGCACGGTGGAATGCATGACCATGGGGGCGATCAGGCCAGCCACCAGACCATTGGCGCTGGAGCCCACAAAGGCTTGCATGGACGAGGCCATGCCCCGGCGCTCGGGGTGGAGGTCCAGCACAAGTAGCGTGACCACCGGCACCATCAGCGCCCAGCCAAACGAGAAAATGGCAATGGGCAGCAATGCCCAGCCAGCATGGGGCGGAAACAGCAGGTTGGCTGCGAGGTTGAGCACGGCCACGGTGAACATGATCAGAAAGCCGTGGCGGATCTGCCGCTTGGGTGGAATTCGTCCCGCCAAGCGTCCGCTGAGCCAGGCGCCGCCCATGATGCCTGAAATGGTCAGGATGAAGAACCAGAAGAACTGCGTTGGCGCCAGGCCCAGGTGGTCGCCCAGGAAGGCGGGCGCCGACAGCACGTACAAGAACATGCCATTGAAGGGCACACCACTGGCCAGGGCTAGCAACACAAACCGCGCACTCGACCCGAGTTGCACATAGCCGCGCATCAGGTGACGCACGTTGAACGGTTGCCGGTGCTCTTGGTGCAGGGTTTCGGGCAACAAGCGGTAGTTGGCTGTCCAGAGTGCCATTCCCACCAAAGTCAGGAACCAGAAGATGCTGTGCCAACCCAGGTGCACGAACAGCCACCCGCCCACGATGGGAGCGATGGCCGGGGCCACTCCGAAGTAGATGGTGACCTGACTCATCACCTTCTGCGCCTGGGCGGGCGGAAACATGTCGCGGATCACCGCGCGCGAGACCACGATGCCAGCGCCTGTGGACAGACCTTGCAATGCCCGGAAGAACACCAATTGCCCGATGGTCTGCGATAGCGCACAGCCCGCTGATGCCAGCGTGAACACCGCAATGCCCCACAGGATCACCGGCCTGCGTCCGAAGCTGTCGGCCAATGCACCATGGAACAGGCTCATGAATGCAAAGCCGAACAGGTAGGCAGACAGTGTCTGCTGCATCTGCACCGGTGTAGCGCCCAGTGCAGTGGCAATGCCAGAGAACGCAGGGATGTAGGTGTCGATGGAGAACGGCCCCAGCATCCCCAGCACCGCCAGCAACACCGCCAAAGCCCAGCGGGGCGCTTTCCAGAGCAGATGGGCTTGTGGGTTCATTCGGATACTGGGAGTCGGAGGATTGCGCCGCAGGTGGGCGGGGAGGCGTCTGGCGCACGGCCAACTGTGGCGCATTATGCGGGATGCAGCATGTGCCTGTTGGCTCAACGCCAGCAATGCACGACTGAGGGCTTCGTGGGCCCGGAGGGGGTGGAATTTACCGAATCCAACGCCATCCTAGACCCCTGCGATGTGTGCACAGCCCTCGCCTGTAACGCCGTGCAAGCCGCGAAATAGCCGGCCCACCGCGAGGGCGCCGCCCTCTTTGGGGGACGGTGTGAAGCAATTCAGGGGCTTAGTAGGAATACGGAATCCACTCTCCGTTGCCTGATTTCATGAGGTACTTGCCCGCAGCGTTGCGCATCACGATCACATCGGCGTTCTCCGACACGAACGACGTTGTTTCGGGTGTCTGAAGTCGTTCGGACAGGGGGCGCGCAGAATCTGCGTAAGGGCTGTCACTCAACATGTCTCCGAGCAGTGTGAACAGGCCCAGGTAGCTCATGGGCTGGTTCACCACCAGGGGGGCAGGGGGCTCGGTGCTGGCGGGCTTTTTCAGGCCCACCAGTTTCACGGCGGCTGGCACCAGCGTGATCCGAGGCCCGGGAATCTCGCGCATGCCCGAGATTTGAATCTTGTCGCCACGCAGCGATGCGCCGTGCTCGGGCACCAGCACTACCACCACCGGTTTGCCCGCAGTTTCCAGCTCCGTTATGAACTTGTCGAAGTCAGCCATCAACTGGACCAGACGAGGCTTGTAGGTGTCCAGACTGCTGCGGGACGTCATACCCGGCACCCGGTTGCCGTCGTGCAGCGAGATGGTGTTGTAGTACAGCGCCACAGGGTTGTTCCCCCGCTCGCTGCTGCGCTTTTTCCACCATTGCGACAGTAGCGCATGGTCGTTGTAAATCGGCGATCCGTCGAAGTTCTGCATGTGGACTGGTGCACTCTGATTGGGTTGCAGCTTGCCAGTCAAACCGCCACGCTGCTCCAGCGCGTGGGCAAACTCCTCGTACACACCGTCGTGGTTGAGCAGTGCTGCAGTCTGGTAGCCCACTTTCTCCAGGTTGGGAAACACATAACACTGTGGGTCGATGCCTTCGTACAGCTTCTTGTGGGGCGTTTGCCCACAGGAGCCGTGCAGTACGCGCAGCGACGCCGGTCCGCTGTAGCTGGCGGCGCTGTTGAAGTTGGTGAACAGCACGTCAAAGCGTTTGAGCAACGGGTTGTCGCGTTGGCCCACAAACTCCATGTCGTCCCAGGAGAGTGAGCACACATGCAGCAGGATGATGTCGAACGGCGGCGCCCCACCCCCTGTGCTGAACTGCATCCGTTTCTGGCTTTCGCTGGCATAGAACTTCTGCAACAAGGCGTCGGGGTCCGCCGGGTCGGCTCCAGCCACGGGGGTGCCGTCGCCTGGATTGGCCTGCACGCGGCTGTCATTGCGGATCTGTGCTTCACGCTCCTGGAGGGTCGCCACCAGAGGAACGCTCAGGATGCCAGCCAGGGCAAAGGTGGCAAAGCGCACTCGACGTGCCAATGCTGCATACAGGAAGACAGCGGCTACAGCCACCACCACCGCGGTGGGGTTCACCAGACGTCCGGCCAACTCTATCCAGTAGTCCGCGCTGAAGCCCGCAAGGGCCTTGATCTGTGAAAGCACACGCCCCAGGGTGGGCAGGTAGGAGTCGTAGTAGAGCAGTGCAATCGCCGCCGGCCAGGTCAGCACGGCGCGCGTGCGCCGCAGCAGTCGGTGCTTTATGGTCGGTAGCAGCGCCAGCCACAGTAACAGGTTCAGCCACCAGCTAAAACCGATGTAGCCCGTGAAGTGCAGGCCGACTTTGACCAGGAAGTACAGGTTCCAGTAGCTCATGCGCCCAGCCCCTGCCGCCCAGGTTGGCGCCCCCGGTTCCAGCGGCTACGGGCAGCCTCCAGAAGCGAGCCCCAGAACTTGCGGTAACCGAGCACACCGAGCTGGGCGATCTCTTGCAGGCCGTGCAAGGGGCGGTCGATGTCATGGCTGTCGTTCCATTGCTGCCAGGTGTCGGGGCGGGCAAAGGTGCATTGCACCAGGTCGATTTGTTGTTCGCGGGTCATGGGATCGAATTGCAGGCCCGTGGCGCCCTGGCCCCGGTGCAGCATGATGGTGGCCGGAAAAGTGCATTCGGAATGACCGCGCCACAGGCCCACCTGGACTTTTTCGCCCACTGCCAGCCGGGTGCCCTCGGGTAGCTCCAGGCCCACACCCGTCATGGAGAAGTCGATGCAAACGGCCTGGAGCACCGTACCGTCATCCTGGTACAACGTGGCCTGCAACCGGGTGGCCACGCGGTGCATGCGGCGCACCTGGCGCGCCTCGGAGGCCACACCCAGTGCGGCACCCAGCATGAGGATGCTGTAGACCGTCCACAGCAAGTTCAGCAGCACGGTGGCCGTTTCTTCCGTATTCCAGAAGAACAGGCGCACGATTCCCATGCCAAAGGCTGCAAAGTTCAGCAGCACCAACACAGTGTAGGGGCGTGAGATGGCCCAGTCGAAATAGGGCTCGTCCACCAGCCCGCCCTTGGCCGTGACGTTGAACTTGCCCAGGCGCGGGTTGATGAGCGCCACGGTGGTGGGCAGGGCTACGTACCATGCCAACACCGTCTCGTAGACCTCTGCCCAGAAGGTGTGCCGGTGCTCGCCTTGTACGTGGGCGTTGGCGATGTTGGACTGCAGGATGTAGGGCAGCACGTACAGCGCGATCATGATGGCGCCCGCGTTGATGATGTGCCACTCGAAGAACAGGAAGGCCATGGGCGCAGTGAGGAACACCAGCCGGGGCAGCCCAAAGAAGAAGTGCACCATGGCATTGGCATAGCAGATGCGCTGCCACAGCGTGAGGCCTTTACCCAGGAAGGGGTTGTCCACGCGGAAGATCTGCGCCATGCCGCGTGCCCAGCGGATGCGCTGGCCCACGTGGGCGGACAGGCTTTCCGTCGCCAGGCCAGCCGCCTGCGTTTCGTTGATGTAGGCCGTGGTATAGCCGCGCCGGTGCAGCTTGAGCGCGGTATGCGCATCCTCGGTCACGGTCTCCACTGCGATGCCACCCACCTCCAGCAGCGGGCCGCGCCGTATTACCGCGCAGGAGCCGCAGAAGAAGGTGGCGTTCCAGAAATCGTTGCCGTCCTGGATCAAACCGTAGAACAGCGCGCCTTCGTTGGGTACACGACGGAAAGTGCCCAGGTTGCGCTCGAATGGGTCGGGCGAGAAGAAGTGGTGCGGCGTCTGCAGCATGGCGCACTTCGGGTCGCGCTGGAACCAGCCCACGGCCGTGGTCAGGAAGGAGCGTGTGGGGATGTGGTCGCAGTCGAAGATGGCAATGAGTTCGCCGTCGGTCTTGGAGAGCGCGTGATTGAGGTTGCCAGCCTTGGCGTGGTTGTTGTCAGGGCGCACGATGTAGCCCACACCCATGGACTCTGCGAACTCACGGAATTCCTCGCGCCGACCGTCGTCTAGGATGAAGACCTTGACCTTGTCCTTGGGCCAGTCAAGTGCCATGGATGCGAGCACCGTGGTTCGCACCACGCTCAGGGGCTCGTTGTAGGTAGGAATATAGACATCGACCGTGGGCCAGGATGCGGGCTGTCCCTGCAGGTCGGCCGGGCGGCGGTGCAGGGGCCAGGCGGTCTGGATGAAACCGAGCACCACCACCAGCCAGGTGTAGGCCTCGGCAGCCAGCAGACCGTAGCCCAGGAAGGATTCAATGGCCGATTCGAACTCGATGGACGAAGTGATCCGCCACCAGGCATAGCGCCCCATGGCCAGCAGGCTGATGGCTGCCAGCGCGAGCGAGGGGTAGCGCCCTGGCAGGCGGCGCAGTACCAGAGACAGCGCCCAGCAAAGCAACATGAACAGCGTCTGCCCGAACCAGTTGAACGGGGTAGTCATCACCACCAGCCCAGCCAGCAGGCCCACGGTGAGCACCACCCACCGCAGCCCAGGGATTTCCATGACAGGAGACAGCACCTGGTCGGCCAGGCGCATGCCTTTCTCCACGTTGACATGGGCGGCCAGCCTGTCCATCGCGCGCAGGAAGAGGCGGATGGGCCAGAACACACCCTTCAGCAGCAGTGTGAGGCCTTTCCAGCTCCAGCGCAGCACAAGCCCCAGCCCTGCGAGCAGCCAGGGCACCGGTTGCAGTAACCAAGCCAACAGGGCGCGCTCGGGCGTGGCCGGCAGCACGATGCAGCGCCACAACCACATCCACCACGGAGCACCAGGCGCCACTTCCAGCTGTTGTGCCAGCCAGTGTTTCCAGCGGCCGATCCAGCCTGGCCCGGAGCCCTCGTTTGCAGGCTCTGATGCGCCTGCGTGGGGTACTGCACCCGTATCGTGCAGGTGGGTCATGGTTGGGTGACGCCAGGAATCAGCATGGACGGAGGGGCCGCATGCTGGCCCATCAGCCAGTTGCATACGCCCTGCAGGTCGTGGGCGGACTGTGCCTGGGGCGCCAGGTGGCCCACACACATTGCGCGGGCCAGCGCGCGCGCGATGTTCTCGTCCTCATGCAAGGTGTAGGGGATGAGGCGATCGCCCCATTGTTCGCGCAGGGTCTGCAAGGCCTCGCGGTGGGAAACCCGGCGTGGGTCAAAGCGTGTGACCAGCACACCTTGCTCACTGGGAGCTGCTGCTGTGCTGCGCAGCAGGGTCTGCACGCCGTTCAGGGCCGAGCAGGCACGGGCAGAGGCTTCCAGTGCAACCAGCACGGTGTCGGCGCAGTGCAGTGCGGCCTGGGCCCACGGAGAGGGCCACAAGGGGGTGTCCAGCAGCACAACGCAATCGGAGGCAATGTCCAGCAGTTCGATCTGGTCCTGCAGCCAGCGTGGCTGCACCTGCAGCATCTGGTGCAGGGTGTGGAGAGTTTCCAGGGACGACTCGCCAAAAGGCAGGACTCGCACGCCGTCCGAGTTGTCAAATCCGCCATCGGCCCACCACTGCCCATTGGCGGCAGCGCGCGCCCAGCCCGTAGCGCTGGCCTCGCGCATGCCAAGGTGCCTACCCAGCAGGTTCTGGGCGCACAGTTCCACCGCCAGACTGCGCTGTCCCTGGCGTGCCAGGAGCGTAGCCAGGTGGGCGGTCAGGGTGGTTCGTCCCGCTCCTCCGAGTGGCGATACAACGGCAATCACACGCATGCAAAGTCTCTGTTCATTCGTTCATTCAGGAGGCGGGCGGCGCCGTTGGCGTGTCGCTTGCACCCGTCTGCGGCAGTCCAGGCCGGTAGGGTTTTACGCAGCGCAGTGGCTGGCGTGCACGTTGTGCTCTGCGCAGCAGCAGCCAGCAGGGCCAGGCCAGCAGGGCGCCCAGCAGCATGTAGAGCAGCAACATCAACAGCGTCATGCGATGGACCTCGTGGAAGGGCGTGGCACGGCTCGCCGTGCAATGGGGCGGTGCTGCACGCTGGGGCCTACCGCGACATGCGCGCCGCCAGTGTCCGCAGGCAGTGTGGGTGAAGAAGAGGGCGGCGCGGAGGTTGGCGCTGTAATAGCGACGGCTGCTGCCGCCGGGGCATGGTCCAACAGCGCACTGTAGTCTGGCAGGCCTTTGCGCAGGGCTTCTTGCAGGTGCCCTGTCATGGCTCGGATGCCTGTGTCCGAGCAGTCGATGGCCTCAGAAGAGAACAACTGGGCCAAGGGCAAGGCAAAAAGACGGTGCAATGCCAAGCCCACATCGGGTTCGCGGCAGGCGAAAAGGAAGACATAAACCGATTCATGGTCTGCTGTGAACAGATCGCCGTCGCGTGCGGTGTGGCACGCGCGCAGCGCATCCAGGTGCGGGATCTGCGCCAGCACGTTCAGTCGCACCAGGCTGTGCGACAGGCCAATCGCCTGCGTACGGTCCAGCATGCTGCGCACCAGGGCGCAGAAATGTGCAGGGGGTTGGTAGCCCCGCTCGCGTGCCGGCATGAAGCTGTCCAGTGCCTGCTCGTAGTCGGGGTGCACCTTGCGACTGTGGCTTTGGGCGTTGATGTCCTGCAGCAATTGCAAGAGCCGTGAAAACCCGACTTCCTTGTAGACCACGGCACTGGCACCCAGTTGCAGCAGGGCCTGCTCGCTGTGTGTGCGCAGCTTTCCCAGGTTTTCCCGCATCACTATCTTGAGTGTGAGCGGGCGAGACAGGCGCAGGTGGTGCACCAGGCGCGCACGTGGCTCGAAGTCCGATGCCTGGCCTGCATCCAGGAGCACTGTGGCAGCCACGCTGGCGGCGGCCGCTATCTCCATGTCGGCCAGACTTTCGACGATGCGCCAGTGGCCCGGCACGCCACGCTGGCCTTCGACCGAAGCGCGCGTGGCGATGACCTCGGACTGGTCCGCAGCTTCCACCAGTTCGCGCACAGCGCCCCGGGTGCGCGTTCCGTCCGCTGCGAGGCGGCCCGATGCCTCGTTGCGCAGCAGCCCAAAGGCCGTCTGGAAGAGGGCGCCTGCGTCCGTGTTCCAGCGCTCCAGGCCCAGGCTCCAGCGGTCGGCATCGGTGCGCAAGGTGGCAATGTGCATGGACATCTGGCACAGGTTGCGCAAGGCGGGCAGAAGCACCTCGGGCTCCAGCGGCGGGAAGAATCCCAGCACTACAGGGCGTGCGCGTTCGCGGCACAGGGTGCTGAGCTGGCGGCTCACCCGGGCCAGCTCTGTCACGCTGAGTCCGGCAAGCAGGCCCTGGGCGTCGCAGACAAACAGCGCATGTGCATCGCTCAATCCTGTGCGTTCCAGTTCCTGCATCAGGGACAGGAGCCCATGGCGCCGAACCTCGGCCTGCAGGCCGGGCGAGAGCACCCACAGCTGCAATCGGCCAGCATGGTAGGCGGCCCGCAGGGGGGGGCGGTGCAACAGGCCGTCCACCCACGATGCGTCGGACGCGGCCAGCCCCACGGGGCCTGCGGCGAGGGCGTCCTCCAGCAGCGCGGGGAACCAAAGCGCTGCACTGGGCGCATCGGCCGCAACCAAGGAGACAGGGACGTGCACTGGCAATTGACCAACGCCATCGGGCAGGCCCTCGATGCCGATCTGTGTGGCGGTTGCGTCACCATCAGGCCCTTGGCCGGATGCCAGGCGCAAGCGCCGGAGCCAGGCGCGCGCGCCCCCAAGGGACGGAGTGCCTTTGCGCGTGGAGGAAAGGGCGGTGGACATCTCAAAAACTCGAATAGGACTGGACGGGGCGTGGGCGGTTTTCCAGCGGCGCCAGCACCGGGTCAAAGCGGTAGCGGCCATACACCATTAGATTGGTGGGCGCGTAGTAGGCAGAGCGGTCCAGCTCCAGCTGGGCTCCGAGCGAAAGATTGCGTGTGACCTGGTACTCCAGCACGCCCCGGAACGACCGGCCAAACCCCGAGCCTGAACTGCCCGGGTACACCGGCACATTGCCGCTTTCCACCAGGCGCGTACGCGCCAAAGCCTGCAGCAGCGCGCTCTGGGGGAAAAAGTCGCTATCGGCGCTGCTGCTGCGCGATACCGATACCGAACCCCGCGCCAGCCAGGTGAGGGCACCGCTGCGACCGCTCCATTCCACAGGCAGCGCAATCGATGCGTAACTGCGTGGACTGTAGTAGCCGCCGTGGCCGAAGCTGTACTCCGACAGGTCTTTGCCGTAGTGCCACGCCGAGAACGTCACGCCCATGTTGACCAGGCTGTGGCTGCCGCGCCAGATGTCGCGGTCCACGGCCACACGCAGTTGGGCGCGGGTGTTGTTTTCCACGTTCTTTCCAGTGAGGGCTGCGAGGTTCAGGGCCACCGAGCTGCTGTAGGGACCGAAGTCGGTGGACAGGCGCGCGGCGGCACCCGTGGCCACGACTCCACCCCAGATCTCACCGGACACCGGGTCGCGGGCACCTGCATAGGACAGCAGGCTGCCTGTGATGGGTCGCCGGAAGGCTTCGAGCTTGTAGCTGTAGCGGCCCAGATTGCCAGTTTGGGCCAGTCCCCCCACCACATTGGTCACCGGGAAGCCAACGCCAGTGGTGCCGATGTCCCATTGAACATCGTCGCCCACAAAACCGAAGCCCAGGTTGGTGCCCGAGCCACGCTGGCGGCGGTAGGGCAGGGGCGAGCCCGGGGGCAGAGCGGCCATCTGGCCAAAGTCCAGCAGGTCCGAGCCGTCGGCAGGCAAGTCGCCAGCATTGAGCTTGACCCGATCCACATGCAAAAAATAATGGCCGTCGTAGCCACGTGGCATCCAGGCGACGAGGGGGCGTTCCCAGCCCCGCAGACTGGAAATGCCCTCGGTGGAGTTCTTGCGCAGACCGGTGTGTGCGGCCTCGATCCATACCTGTCGCCGAGCCTCGATGGCATCGATTTCGCCCTGAATCTTGGCCACCACCACTGGATCCACGGGCAGCGAAAGCATGTAGCTCTTTTGCAGCGCCAGTGGGGACTCGCTATCCATCGCCTCGGTGGGCGTGGGTTCGGCGGTGGCAGGGGAGGCACCACGTGTCTCCAGCATCAAAGCGCTGCGGAAGAACACCAGCGCCTGCGCATAGTTGCGGCTGGCGCGCTCCAGCCGCGCTGCATGCAGCAGGACGTCGCTGTCCTGCGGAAAAGCCTGCAGCAAACGTGTGGAGAGGGCACGGGCCTCTTCCATGCGGCCTGCGCGTTGCCAGATGCGCAGCAGCGCCAGCTGCTGGCTGGCGTTATCGGAGGGCAGATGGTCTTGCAGCCACAAAGCGTGCTCGGTGGTGCCGCGTGCATCGCCCAGGCGAGACAGCGCATCTGCCAGGGCCATGCGCAGGTCCAGGCCATCGGGCTGCGCTTGGACCAGCGGTGCAAGCAGCCGGGCTGCGTCGGCATACTCACCCGCAGCCATCAGCAGGCGGGCCTGCGTCTGTGCACGCTGTTGGGCCGCACTGGGAGAGGCGGCAGTGGCTGGCAGCTGCAGGGGTTGGCGCGCCATGCGCACGGCCTCGCTAAGGTTTCCAGACTGGCGCTGCTGTTCGATGAGCCGCTCGCGGTGGGCGGTGTAGAGGGCCACGAGGCGTGCTTCTTGTTCGATGCTCCAGCCCGGTGATTGCAATAGTCGGGTCAGGTGTTCAGCCAGTGTTGCATCGTCCTGCGCGCGGTTGAGCAACTGGGCATGGTCGAGCTGCGCCTCCAGCTCCATGCGGGACACTCGGGCTGCCAACCGGTTGAAGACAGCCACCCCTTGCTGGGGCTGCGCCCGGCGGAACCAGGCATTGGCCACGGTGTAGAGCAGCTCGGCATCGTTGCCTGCGGTTTGCTCGGCCTGGGCGAGTAGGGCCCGTGCCTCGGCGGGCTGGCCGCTGGCGGTGGCCTGCGCCACCAGCGACTTGATGGTGGCACGCTGGGTCAGCGCCTGCATCGATTCGGTGCGGTCGCCGGATGGAATCTGCGCCAGATCGGCCAACGCCCCTCGGTCGTCATCCACCGCAGAGCGGATCAACGCCCGCGCGTACAGCATGGAACTGCGGTCCGTTCCCGGTGGCGTGGCTGCGGAGCGCGCCATGCCCTCGTCCATGACATTGAGTGCTTCCTTGGGCAGGTTCAGCCGCAGGTACAACCGTGCCAGGCGATGCCGCACCCAGGCGTCGCCAGGGGTCAGTACCACGGCGGATTCGAGGGCGCGCAACGCAGCGCTGAGACGCTGGGCCTGCAGGTGCTCGTCGGCCTGGGCTACCAAGATGTCGGCCTGCGTGCCAGCCAGCTTTTCTCCCAGGGCTGTGTCACGGGTGGTGGCCTCGGTCAGCAAGGCCAGTGCTTTGGCCGATCGTTGGGTGCGGGCATACAGGCCAGCCAGCCCCTTGACGGCAGCGCTGCTGCTGGCTTCATGCCGCAAAGCGTCCAGATACAGGTTTTCGGCCAGCGCATGGTCACCTTGCAGGTCGCGGATGCTGGCCAGCGTGGTCAGTGCCTCTGCGCTGCCGGGTTGCAGGGCCAACGCCCGTTCCGCGAGGCTCGCTGCCGTGGACAGCTCGTTCTTCTCGATGGCCCGATCAGCCTGCCGCAGAAAGCCCCAGAACCGGGCTGTCTCCTGCAGCTCTTTCCATTTGCCCTGGCGGGTCAGCCCATAGGCCTGGCCAAAAAGTTCCTGCGCCTGGGCATGTTCGCCCTGGCGCAGGCGGATGAGCCCGAGGTTGCCCAGGCTGTCTCCGTCGCTGGGGCGCAATGCCAGTGCGGCCTGCAGCTGTTCTTCTGCCAACTCGGTGTTGCCCTGGTCCAGGGCTGTCCGTGCAGCATTGCGTGCCAGGTTGGCGGGGTCGCGGGCAGCTCGGGCAGCCCGCTCCGCGGCCTGTTGCATGGCGGCCAGGCGGTCTTCCATGGCCTGGTCGCCGGGGTAACGCTGCAGGAAGGCGCGTACGCGGGGCAGGTTGGCGGAGGTGTTGGCCAGCCGGTCCATGGCACGGCGCCACAGGTCCTGCAATTGCTGGGCGTTGATGTCGGGTTGCTTGGCCAGCGATTCGATTTCCTGTGCCACGGTGGTGGGGTTCTCTCCCTGGTACATGCGCATTTCGAGCTGCGCCAGGCGGTAGCGCGATTCCCCGGTTTCCTGGTACAGCTTGCCCAGCTGGCGCTGCGAGTCTGCATTGCGTTTGGTGCTGGACCCGAGGATCTGGTGGTACTCCAACGCCAGCCCACCCAGGGTGGGAGGGCCTTGGGGGAACAGCTCACGTGCCAGGTCGGCAGCCTCGGCCTTGCGGCCCGCGCGCGCCATGAGGCGCATTTGCGAAAGCTTCTCGCGGTCGCTGCCATAAACCCGCACGAGGGTTTCCAGCTCCTGGGTCACGGGATGGCCGGGATGGCGCGCACGCAAGGTGTCGAGGACGCGCTTGGCGTCGTCCATCTTTTTCTCGCGCAGTGCAAGGTCACCGAGCGCACCCAGGCCCTGCGGAGAGTTGGGGTCCATGGCCAGAACCTTATCAACCAGTTGGCGGGCCATGTCTGGGCGGTTCTTGGAGGCCCACATGCGCGCACCGCTGAGCAGTTCGGCTTCGACGGCCGACGGCGTGCTGGCGTGCACCCCCTGGGCAGGGGGAAGGCAGGCTGCTGCCAGCAGGGTGATGGAGGGCAACCAATAGCGGGAGCGGCGGGGGGCTCGGGTCACGGCTTCCACCGCGCCATGAGCTGGCCTGCCGCCGTAAAGCGGTACTGTCCGTCGAATGCACCCTGGCCGAACAGGGCCAGTACTTGTTCGTAGTAAGCCTTGGGCCGCAGGGGGCGTGCTTCCAGGCGCATGCGCTGCGATTGCAGCGCCTTGTCGTCGCCCGCCGCGCGCAGAAAAGGCAGCAAGGCAACCGAGAAACCCGAGGGCGCAGGGCCTGAAGCCTGCCCGGTCAGGATGTCGATCGACTCGGGGGGGTAGCCCTGGTCGCGCACGTAGCGGGCCATGGGAGCCAGGGTGTCGAGCAGCACCTTGCGGCCCGGGGCTTCGGCATGCATCACACCCGCCCAGAGGTAGACGCGGATGGCGTTGTAGGTGCCTTGCCCCTTCTCTTTGCCCTCGGTATCGACCAGAAAGCCCTGCCTGGCGTCGTACACCGTCCAGTCGGCGGTAAAACCCTTGGGCGAGGAGCCCTGAATCACCTTGATCGAGCTGTCCACCAGCTTCTTCCACTGCGGGTCCAGATCGCTGGCGGCCAGCCAGTGCATCAGGTGCATGGGCATGTAGCTTGCGTTCAGGCGCCAGCGGCCATTGGGCTGCACAAAGCCCTTGGGGGCAGGAAGCAGCGTAGGGCCCAGGCCCGGGATGTCGGCGGTTTCCTCGCGCAGCACCCGTGCGGCCAGCAGGGCTGCGAGTGCGCGGTAACTGCGCTCGTTCCACAGGCGGCCGGCCTCGCCCAGTGCGTAAGCGATCCACAGGTCGGCGTCCGAGGCCGCGTTGCTGTCGATCACGCCCCAGTTGCCGTCGGGGCGCTTACCCCAGAGCCATGCGGGAAGGCGCGCGGTCATGTCGCCTTCACAAAGGTTGTTTTCGGTCCAGCGCAGCAGCTTGTCGAACATGGGCCGGTCGTTGGCCACAAGAGCAAAGAAGAGTGCGTAGGCCTGGCCCTCCGAATAGGTTTGCCCGCCTCCATCATCGTCGGACACCACGCGGCCGCCCTCGTTGATGAACTGGGCCTTGAACGTGTCCCAGGCGGGCCATGTGGAGCGGCCTGTGCTGGTGGGTTGGGCTTGTGCACCCGCGAGGCAGGACAGGAGGGCGGCACCGGCGCCTGCTTGCAGGGCCGTGCGGCGGCGGATGGAATCAGTCATGGTGTGCAGCCAATCTGCGCCGTGCCATGCTGCGCAGCGCGGCATAAACAATGAAAGTCAGCAGCAGGCCGGTACCAATGCCCACCAGGGCCAGCAGCAGCGGATGGCTGTGCATGTGGAACCACAGGCGCTGCCACCAGGGCAGGTCACCCACGTAGTACACGGGCTTGATGCGGAAGCTTTCGATGGCGTCCCCGCGCATCAGGCCCAGGTCGCCACGCAGGCTCTTGATTTTGCCCGCGTCGTTCAGGCCCAGGCTCAGCAGGGACATGGCGTCTTTGTCAGTGGCCGTGAGGGCCACCACCGTGCGCCCGCTGCTCAGGGGCGACTCAAATCCCGTGACAGCCGCCAGCGGGCCCTTGCCCTGCAGGATGGCCTGGCCGCCCGAGGCCGACAGGCGCTGGTGGGGTTCAAGGTTGAAGAGGTCAATGAAAGAACCCATCGCGCGCTCCAGGGGCTGCACCGAACGTGCTCCCGCCGCGAGCAGAGCCGGCAAGTGGCTTTTCCACTTTTCGAGCAGGCCATCGCTGTCACCCTGTGAGATCACAAGGATGTCGGTATCGGCCGCCTTGTCGGCCTCGGCTGCGTGCAGCAGTGTGAAGCGCGTGCCAGGGTAGCCGGTAGAGGCGCTCATGCGGCCCATGGCCGTGAGGAACACTTCCACATCGGCGGGGGTGGGCTGGTTGGGCAGGATGACGGAGGTTTGCGCCAGATCGGCCACCCGGGTGAAGGGGAAACCGCTGTTGGCATAGGCCGCCAGGTTGGGCATGGCCAGGTAGTGGCGGAAGGCCGTAAGGTCGATGGTGGACTGGGGATCGATGGCGGCAAACAGCTCGGTAGGAGGGGCCGAGCGGCAGCGACCCAGGTCGTTGGGTGGGATCTGGAAGGCGAACTGCAGCTGGTTGTCGCCGCCGATCATGAACGCCGGAATCTTCAAGTCCGAACGGGTCTGGGCACTGCCATCGTCGAACAGCGGCAGCATGATGGTGCTCTTGCCGCTGGTGCGGTCCTCGCGCGACTGCAGCGGGTAGGACTGGATGAACTGGTTGTTGATCGAGATGTTCAGCGCGCCGTGGTCCGACACGCTGTTGGGCGTGTAGCGGTAGGTCAGGTCCAGTGGCACGCCCTTGGCATTCCAGGTGAACAGGTCGGGCGCCATGCGTGTGTAGACGTTCACCGTGTCGTTGAGCACCGAGCCGCGCAATTGCAGGTCGCCCGCGCCGGAAACCAGTTCGGCGAGCTTCACGGGCCGCTCGGTCGTGATCCAGCGGGGGGCATCGTACGGTTTGGCCAGGGCCGGGTACTCCAGCGACTTGACCGCGATGCTCTGCCCGGAGAGCACCGCCTTGCCCAGGGCCAATGCGTCGGCCGCCATTTGCAGCTGGGCATCGTCCTTGCCCATCACCAGCAGCAGCTTGGCTCCTGGCACATCGGGATGGGGCACGACAGACAGCGTGGGGTCTTCCACAAGGGGCTGGTTCTGCAGGAAGGCCGGGCGGTTGTCGTTAGTGGCCAGTACCACGGCGTGTTGGCGTGGCAACTGGTTCTCGAACACCGGGAACTGGTTACCACGGTAACCCGCCAGCATGCCGATCCAGCTGGCGATGGAGCCCGAGGCCTTGAGTGCCCCCTTGCTTGGCTTGTTGCCGTAGACGAAGGGCAGGTTCACCGGCCGGTTGTCGCGCGGGTCGAAAAACGGAGCGGGGAGCAGCGCCAGGTCGTCGCGCAGAGGAATCTGGCGCAGCGACAGCTCGATCTGGCTTTCGTTGCTGATCGTGGCCCAGAGGCTCGAATGGTTGGGTGTCTCGCATTCCATCGTGTAGTGGCCGATGAACTGGAAACGGAAGCGGTTGTAGTCGGTGAAGTAGCGCGGGTCGATGTTGAGCTCAACCGTTTGTGGTGTGCCCAGGCGCTCCTTGTCGAGCACCAGGGTTTGCAGTGTCTCGTCGTTGAGCATCACCTTGAGGTGCGACAGCGCAGGGATCAACGCAGGAGACAGGGTGAAAGTCAGGCGCAGCCGGGCTGTCTCCACCGCTTCATCGCGCCGCACACCCACACCCACACTGGCTTCGCTGTCCACGCCACGCAAGGCGATAGGGCGTGCCATGCCCAGGTCCTTGAGGCTGACCTTCCATTGCCGGGATGGCAGCTGCGGGAGCGTCGCCACTGCAGCTGCACTGGCACCGGGCTCGGCTGACGCTGGCTTGTTGCGCGTCCCGTCGCGCTCTGGCCTGGCCTGTGCCCTCTCCTTGGTCGCCGCGTCACGTGACTTGGAGGGCTGTGCGTTGGCAACGGGGGCGGGCAGCGAGATCAGACCGACGGCGATCAATGCAAGCAGGATGGAGGGGGCGCCGGTTGTTTTTGGGCTGGATGTCACGGTGTTCTGTGTGTCTCGTTCCGGGTGGGTGGGGCGTTGTGGGCCTATCTCACCGGTGTGTCAGGCGTTTGACAAAGTGTAGCCATACGTTTCTGCTGCGAATTGTGGGGAGACATTTGTTTGCAATTGCCGCAAAGCTTTGTTTGGCGCGTTCTCGCCATGGGTACGAGGCGGCGGCGCGCATGGATTCAACGGTTGAAAAATAGCCGCCCGAACCCGCGCCACACGAGGCCGCAACCTTTTGCGGCGGCAGTGTGGAGAGCGGGGAGGTGGGCCGTCTCGCGGGAGACGCATTCGTTGCCGCCTGGGGAAGGCGGACACCAAGGCCGTGTGGCCCGGAGGTCAGAGCATGCACCTGCAGGTGTCCGGGCGGTGCGCGCGGATTGGCTGCGAGACTGGGGCAGTCGTTCTGAAAACAAAAAAGCCTGCTACTTATAGGTAGCAGGCTTTATGTGCCTTGCGGCTTAGATTTGGTGGGTCCTGAGTGACTCGAACACTCGACCTACGGATTAAGAGTCCGCTGCTCTACCAACTGAGCTAAGAACCCAAATCTTTTTAAAATCTGTCTGCGTTGCTGCAGAGCCTCGAATTATGCACTAATTTTTTGGCTCTTGGCAAGTCGCGCCAAAAAATTTCACGGCATCGCGTTGCGGCTGGCGAGTTCGACGAAGAGACCGCTGTGGTCCAGATCGCCCAGGCCATGCTCGACGCCGTCGGCATAGAGCGCCTCGAACAGTGCGGTGATGGGGGCATCGAAGCCTGTCTCGTGGGCCGTGGCCATGGCGTTGCGCATGTCCTTGAGCTGCACGGCCATACGGCCCCGGGGGGCGAAGTCGCGCTCCACCATGCGCTGGCCATGCAGCTGCAGGATGCGGCTGTCGGCAAAGCCGCCACTGATGGCCTCACGGACCTTGGCCATGTCGGCCCCGCCCTTGGCGGCAAACAGCAGCGCCTCGGCCACGGCGCCAATCGTGATGCCCACGATCATCTGGTTGGCCAGTTTGGCCAGTTGCCCCGCGCCATGGGGGCCCACATGGGTGGCGCGGCCCAGGGAAGCGAACACGGCCTGGGCCCGCTTGAAGTCTTCGGGGCGGCCGCCCACCATGATGGCCAGGGTGCCCGCTTCGGCGCCCACGGTGCCGCCGGAGACCGGGGCATCCAGGTGCGCTACACCCAGCTCCCCCAGGCGCGCGGCATGGTCGCGCGCTTCGCTGGGCTGGATGGAGGCCATGTCGATGAACAGGCTGCCTTTGCGCATGGCCCGGGCAGCGCCCAGGTCAAACAGCACCTGGCCGACCACGGGGCCGTTTTCGAGCAGGCTGATCACGATGTCGGCGCCTTGTACGGCTTCAGCCGGGGTATTGAGCACGGCGATGCCGTGGGAGGCCAGGGGTTCGGCCTTGGCGCGGGTGCGGTTCCAGGCCCGCACCTGGTGGCCCGCTTCGCTCAGGCGGCGGGCCATGGGCAGTCCCATCATGCCAATGCCGAGAACGGCGATGTGCAGGGGTGTAGTGGTCATGGCGTGCTTCTTTTTTGCTGGGATAAAAAGATGTCTCTGCTGCCATCATGTGCCTTTTTGGTGCATCAGCCTGTCACGGAGCTTGCAGCCTGGGGCGAATGCAAAGATGATGGCCCAAGCTGCTTTTGCCCCAAGGAGACACAGCCCATGACCTTGCCCCTGAACGACCCGGCCTGGCTGGAGCGCATGTACAACAACCGTGCGTTGGTTCCTGATCACATGGACTACCTCCAGCGCTGGGCCCGCGATTCCGCGCAGGTCCGCGCGCAGGCGCCATGTGTGCTGGATGTGGCGTATGGCACGGGCACTGGGGAAACACTGGACATTTTCCCGTCCACGCGGGCCGCCGGTGCCCCGGTGCCGGTGCTGGTGTTCATCCACGGCGGCTACTGGCGGGCCCTGGACAAATCCGACCATTCTTTCATCGCCCCCCCGTTCACCCAGGCGGGCTTCTGTGTGGTGGTAGTCAACTACGCCCTGTGCCCGGGCACGCCCGAGGCACCGGTCACCATTCCCCACATCGTGCGGCAGATGGAAAAAGCGGTGGCCTGGGTGGCGCGCCATATCGAGGCCCATGGTGGGGATGCCCGGCGCATCACCGTGGCCGGGCACTCGGCGGGCGGGCACCTGGCGGCCATGCTGCTGACCAGTGTGTGGCCGCTGATCGGCGCGGGTTTGCCGGACGGCCTGGTGCGCAATGCGCTGTCGATTTCGGGGCTGCATGACCTGGAGCCCTTGATGCACACCCCTTTTCTGCAGGAGGCGCTGCACCTGACCGACCAGCATGTGCTGCAGGACAGCCCAGCGCGCCTGCTGGCGCCCGAGCACGGCATTCTTTACTGCGTGGCGGGCGGGGACGAGAGCGAGGAATTCCACCGCCAGAATGGCCTGGTGCAGCAGGCCTGGGGTGTGCACTCGGTGCCGCGCTGCCAGGTGCTGCCGGGGCTGCACCATTTCAGCATCCTCGACACCCTGGCGCAGCCCGGCAAGGACCTGCACCACATGGCGCAGAACCTGCTGCGCATGTAGCGCCTGTCAGCTGAGCGGGCCGTGGCGCGGCGCACGGCCCCGGCTGGCGCAGGCTCTACATCAGCAGGTGCTCGCCCGCGTTGTCGCCGCCCAGGATCACGTAGTTCACCTTGCGGATGTCCATCAGCTTCTTGCCCCCGGCGTAGCTGATGGAGCTTTGCACGTCCTGCTCCATCTCGATGAGCGTGTTGGCGAGCTGGCCCTTGATCGGCTCCAGGATGCGCTTGCCTTCGACATGCTTGTACTCGCCCTTGTTGAAGTCGCTAGCCGAGCCGTAGTACTCCTTGTAGAGCGCGCCATCCACTTCCACCGTCTGTCCGGGCGATTCCTCGTGGCCTGCAAACAGCGAGCCAATCATCACCATGCTGGCGCCAAAACGGATGCTCTTGGCGATGTCTCCATGGCTGCGGATGCCGCCGTCGGCAATGATGGGCTTGGTCGCCACGCGGGCGCACCACTTCAGGGCTGACAGCTGCCAGCCGCCCGTGCCAAAACCGGTCTTGAGCTTGGTGATGCACACCTTGCCCGGGCCCACGCCTACCTTGGTGGCGTCAGCGCCCCAGTTCTCCAGGTCGATGACGGCCTCGGGCGTGGCCACGTTGCCCGCGATCACGAAGGATTGGGGCAACTTCTCCTTGAGGTAGCCGATCATGTTCTTCACGCTGTCGGCATGGCCGTGGGCGATATCGATGGTGATGTACTCGGGCGTGAGGCCCAGTGCCACCAGTTGGTCCACCGTGTCGTAGTCGGGCTGCTTCACGCCCAGCGAGATGGAGGCATAGCAGCCCTGCGCGTGCATGTCCTTCACGAACTGGACGTTGTCCAGGTCAAAGCGGTGCATCACGTAGAAGTAGCCGTTCTTCGCCATCCAGGTGCAGATTTTTTCGTCCACCACCGTTTTCATGTTGGACGGCACCACGGGCAGGCGGAACGAGCGCCCGCCCAGCTCCACGCTGGCGTCGCATTCCGAGCGGCTTTCCACCCGGCACTTGCGCGGCAGCAAAAGGATGTTGTCGTAGTCGAAGATTTCCATGAGATTCCAAGCTCCTTTGAAAGGCGCTGCCAAACCATTTCAGCAGCCTGGGGCGCTTGGCTTGGGACCGGCTTGGTTTGTGGGCGGGGCCGTGGTGGCCGCTCCGAACCCCGCAATGCGCGGGCACAAAAAACCGGGCGACAAGAAACTTGGGCCCGGTGATTGATTCTACCCGCCTGGGTGGCAGACCCTATAACGCAGGCGGTATTACCGGTATTACCGGTATTGCCTGCACCACTGGCGCTGACGGTGCCGTGTTGTCACCGGCAGCGGGACTGTGCGGTGGCTACCACATGGCCCTGGGCGTCCTGCACCCAGCCCACCAGGCGCAGGCGTTCTGGCTTGGCGCCCTCGGGGATGCGCATCGGGCGCATCTCCTGCTGCTTGAATCGCTCTGTTTTTGGTAGCGAATTGCCCTTATCCCATGTGCCGGAAAGCATGTTTCTGACCACATTTCTGGGCGCTGCAGTGCCATCGGTCCCGGCGGGCACGGATTCGACCAGCACCAGGTGAAAGCGCCAGGGGCCCTGCTGCCCGGTGCCGCGCGCCGGGGTGAAGGTGATGGCTGCGCCTGCATAGTCGTTGAACGTCGGGCCCTGGGCCACGCGCAGTTGCGCAGGGGCCGCTGATTCAAGGGCAGTGATGTGCACGTCGGTGCGCGCAGGCACGGGGCGGGCCAGCGTGTCCAGGCGCGCCAAAGCATCGGTGGTGGCGGCGGCCGACAGGGGCGCATCGTCGCCCAGGGCGCCAGGCACGATCCAGTCCAGCACCACGGCCTGGCCCTGCGCGGAAGGGGCGGGGGCGGCCGGGTCGGTCCAGCAGGCCTCGCAGTCGGCGTTGATGAACCGCTCGAACACCACCGCAGGCCGGGGCACGCCGTCGCTGCTGCAATTGGCCTGGGCCCAGGCGCCGGGGGCGGAAGAAAGGGCTAGCAGCAGGCTGGTCAGGGCGGGGGCAATGTTTTTCATGGGCAGAAGGGGCAGGGGTGGGGGGCGCTTTCTACAATGTCCGGATGTTCCCACAAGACCTGTTTCCGGGTGCGCCGTCGCCTTCCCCCGCCGGTGCCGGCCCGGCCCCTTCGCATTTGTCCCCCCTGCTGCAGAACCTGAACGACGAGCAACTCGCCGCCGTCACGCTGCCCGCAGGCCACGCGCTCATCCTGGCGGGGGCGGGCTCGGGCAAGACGCGGGTGCTCACCACCCGCATCGCCTGGCTGCTGCAAAACGGCCACGCCACGCCCGGCGGCATCCTGGCCGTCACGTTTACCAACAAGGCCGCCAAAGAGATGGTGGCCCGCCTGTCGGCCATGCTGCCCGTCAACGTGCGCGGCATGTGGATCGGCACCTTCCACGGCCTGTGCAACCGCTTGCTGCGTGCCCACCACAAGGCGGCGGGCCTGGCGCAGACCTTCCAGATCCTCGACACGCAAGACCAGCTCTCGGCCATCAAGCGCCTGTGCAAGCAGCACAACGTGGACGATGAGCGCTTTCCGCCCAAGCAGCTCGCGTACTTCATCGCCAACTGCAAGGAAGAAGGCCTGCGCCCCGCCAACGTGGAGGCGCACGACAGCGATGCGCGCAAGAAGGTCGAGATTTACCAGCTGTACGAAGAACAATGCCAGCGCGAAGGCGTGGTGGACTTTGGTGAGCTGATGCTGCGCAGCTACGAGCTGCTGCGCGACAACGACCCGATCCGCGAGCACTACCAGCGCCGGTTCCAGCACATCCTGGTGGACGAGTTTCAGGACACCAACAAGCTGCAGTACGCCTGGCTCAAGCAGCTGGCGGGCAACGACGTGGGCGGGCGCTACGAGGCACGCGGCAGCGTGATCGCCGTGGGCGACGACGACCAGAGCATCTACGCGTTTCGCGGCGCGCGCGTCGGCAACATGACCGACTTTGTGCGCGAGTTTGACGTGCAGCGCCAGATCAAGCTGGAGCAGAACTACCGTAGCTACAGCAACATCCTCGACTCGGCCAACCACCTCATCAGCCACAACAGCCGCCGCCTGGGCAAGAACCTGCGCACCACGCAGGGCGCGGGCGAGCCCGTGCGTGTGTACGAGGCCAGCTCCGACCTGGCCGAGGCGCAGTGGATGGTGGACGAGATCAAGCAGCTGGTGCGCAGCGATGGCTTTGAGCGCAAAGAGATTGCCGTGCTCTACCGCAGCAATGCGCAAAGCCGGGTGATCGAATCGGCGCTGTTCAATGCCAGCGTGCCCTACCGCGTGTACGGCGGCCTGCGCTTTTTTGAGCGTGCCGAAATCAAGCACGCGCTGGCGTATTTGCGCCTCTTGGAGAACCCACACGACGACACCAGCTTCATGCGCGTCGTCAACTTCCCGCCACGCGGCATCGGCGCGCGCAGCATCGAGGTGCTGCAAGACGCCGCCCGCGCCGCAGGCTGCTCGCTGCACGATGCGGTGAGCGCCGTGCCCGGCAAGGCGGGCGCCAACCTGGGCGCATTTGTCGCCATGGTCGATGTGCTGCGGGAGCAGACGCAGGGGCTGAACCTGCGCGGCATCATTGAGCAGATGCTCGAATCCACGGGCATGGTCGAGCACTTCCGCACCGAAAAGGAAGGCGCCGATCGCATCGAGAACTTGCAGGAACTCGTCAACGCCGCCGAGAGCTTTGTCACGCAAGAAGGCTTTGGCCGCGACGCCGTGGCCCTGCCGCTGGATGAGCACGGCACGCCGCTCACCCAAAGTTCCGTCAGCCAAGGGCTGGACCCGAACGCGCCCGTGCTCGACGAACCCCTCAAACCTGCCGTGCCGGGCATCGTGGACGCCGACACCGGCGAAACCCTCTCGCCCCTGGCCGCGTTCCTCACCCACGCTGCGCTGGAGGCGGGCGACAACCAGGCCCAGGCCGGGCAGGACGCCGTGCAGCTCATGACCGTGCACGCCAGCAAGGGCCTGGAGTTTGACGGCGTGTTCATCGGCGGCATGGAGGAGGGCCTGTTCCCGCACGAGAACTCTGCCAACGACCGCGACGGCCTGGAGGAAGAGCGCCGCCTGATGTACGTGGCCATCACCCGCGCGCGCAAGCGCCTGTATTTGAGCCATTCGCAAACGCGCATGCTGCACGGCCAGACGCGCTACAACATCAAGAGCCGGTTCTTCGACGAGCTGCCCGAAGCCGCGCTCAAGTGGATCACGCCCAAGCAGCAGGGCTTTGGCTCGTATGCTCCTAATATGGGAGCTTCAAACCCATATGCAGCAGGCGGAAGAGGCAGTTTTGGCTTGAAGTCAGAGACCTTTGCCAGCCCCCCAGTGCCCGTGCAGAAGGCCGCGCCCTCGCACGGCCTGCGCGTGGGCATCGCCGTGTTCCACACCAAGTTTGGTGAAGGCAAGGTGCTGGCCATCGAAGGCCAGGGCGACGATGCGCGCGCGCAGGTCAGCTTTCCGCGCCACGGCACGAAGTGGCTGGCGTTGTCGGTGGCCAAGTTGACGGTGGTGGACTGAATGGGCGGGCCCAGCGCACCGGCCTTGGTGGTGCTGGGCGGATTGCCCGGCGTGGGCAAGAGCACCGTGGCCCGCGCGCTGCTGGCGCAGTGGCAGGCGGTGTACCTGCGCATCGACACCATCGAACAGGCGCTGCGCGATTCCGGCGCCGAGGTTGGCACCGCAGGCTACCGGGTGGCCTATGCGTTGGCGCGGACCCAGTTGGCGCAAGGCCTGCCGGTGCTGGTGGACGGTGTGAACCCTTTGCCGGTGACTCGCGAGGCCTGGCACAGCGTGGCCCGTGGCGTACCGGTGCCGTGGCTGGATGTGGAGGTGGTCTGCTCGGACCTGGCAGAGCACCAGCGCCGCGTCGAGACCCGCAGCAGCGACATTCCCGGGCTCACGCCGCCTCACTGGCAAGCCGTGCAGCAGCATGACTACGCGCCCTGGCCTGCATTGCAGGCCGCGCGTTGTGTGGTAGACACCGCGCGCATGGCGCCGGAGCAGGTTGCGGCCGAGGTGTTGGCTGCGTTGCGGCGGCGCCAGCTTGATACGTCCGGTGAATAGGTCGCCCGTAGCTCGGGTTCGCTCACGAGGGCCTGACCTGGCGGAGCACCAGGGGGCGCGTGGGCGGTGATGTCGGGTCACGCTGCGCCAACCCGACCTGCGGGTGCGCAGCACCTGGGTGGGGCTTGTTTGCTTCTCTTTTGATAGCTAATAGCGCTTGTCCATAGCGCGGAAAAGCCAGTTTTTCCTTGAAATTTCAGCCTTGCAGCACCACCCAGTGGTTGTCCAGCCGCGCGCCTTGCAACCTTGTCCCATGCGGATGCGCCAGCGGTGCCGCAGCCTGCGCGTTCTGCAGGCTGCTTGCCAGGCCGCCTGCCCACAGCGCGCCGCTGCGCACGGCCAGCGGGCACACCTCGGGCAGCGGCACCAGGCCTTGCCAGTCGCCGTGCAATGAAAACGTGGCGATGCCATGGGCACGCGGGCAGCTCACCGCCCAGCCAGTGGGGGTGGCGGCCATGCTGCCGCCGTAGCCGCGCAGGCTCTGGGCCACAGGTTCTGGTGCGGCCACACCGCGCAGCGTGGTGCCGTCGAACAGTGCGAGCACGGGCGCCGCATTCTTGACCGCAGGGTTGTCGTGTTCGGCCTGCAGGGCGATGCCCAGGGTGGTGCCGTCGGGGCTCCAGGCCAGGTGGCGCAGGCTCAGGCGTGGGTCCTGCAGGCGCCATTGGCCCAGCAGGTGGCCGGTGCGGGCATCGAGCCGCACGAGTGACGGGTCCATCGCGCCCAGGTCGCGTTTGACGCGGCCGGTTTCGGGGGCGGTGGGCACGCCGCCGTTGGCGACGATGAGGGTGGGCACGCCGCCGTGTGGAGTGCGCAGGTCCCAGATCAGCTCGTGCGCGTCGATGCCGTGGGTGGGCCAAGCGGCGATGGCAGCGAGCGTGCGGGTGTCGCGCACCACGATCCAGCTCGCACCCGTCTCGGCATCGGTTTCGGTGGTGTACAGCCGCTGGCCGTCGGCACTGGCCAACACATGGCCGTTGAAGGAACGCTCGCCCTCTTGCCACAGCCATTGCGGCTTGGCGCGGCGGTCGGGATGCCAGCGCACCAGCCAGTCGCCAGGGCGGCGGGCGGTGGCAATCACCGACCCGTCGGGCAACACACACAGGCCATGTGCGCGGGTCGGCACTTCCAGCACAGCGTGGATCTGCAGCGCCTGCCCGGCGCCGTCTTGCGTGGACAGCACACCGATGTGGAAACTGCCCTGGTGTTCCCACGCGGCCGCCAGGTGCACACGATCACCTGTGTTGGCGAAGGCTGCTCTGGGGGCGATCACGCAGGCGCCCAGGCCCGCGAGAGCGGCCAACGCTTGGCGGCGGTGCAGGTCAGTCGCCATCGGCGTCCGAGAACCCAATGCTCACCTGCAGCGCGGGCGCCACTTCGGATTCGGCCAGGAACTTCAGCGCGGCCAGGTCGCGCGCGGTTTGCTGGATGGCGGCCTTGTCCTTGATGCCGTTCTTTTGCACCTGCGCCAGCGATGCATCGACCTTGTCCGTGGCCCGGCGCAGCCTGTCGGCCAGCGGGTTCAGGCCCTTGCCGCGCAGGTACATCTCGAGCGGCACCAGGGCCTCGCCGGCGGCGGGGATGTCGGCGCTGGCGGGCAGGGTGGTCACGCTGCGCAGGCCGTCCCAGGTAGCGGCCCAGGCGGCCAGCGTGTTGCCGCTGGCGGTGCGGGGGTAGTCGGGCGTGCGGGCGCCAGATCCCGACCCGGCGGCGCGCAGCGGCTTGTCCATCTGCGCCCAGCGCAGGCGCTCGATGCCGCCCACCCACTGGTTCACGAATTCGCTGATGGCCTGTGTGGAGCGTTCCTGCTCGTCCTCGGCGCCCCAGTCGGTGCCCGAGGCATCGGCAAAGGCTTTTTCGAGCGCGGCGGATTCCCGGGCCAGGTCCTGCGCCACCTCGTGGGCGTAGCTGCAGGCGGGGCTGCCGGGCTGGGCCGGGCGTGTCCACAGCAGCCATTCCAGCGCGGGCAGGCCCTTGGCGGGCGTGCCGATGCGCTCGAACGCCCTGGCGCCCTGGGGCTGGGCGGCGATGGCCTTGTCGATGAGCACCGGGCGCGTGGGCGCGAAGTCGATGGCGCGCTGGCTGCGGCGGCTGATGACGGGGCCCACGGACACGGCCGCCAACTGCTCCCACGCGCGGGTTGTGGCCTGCCAGGTGCTGCGTGCTGCGCTCAGCGCGGCCTGGCCGTCCGCCGCCGGTGCCTGGCACAGCGCCGCCACAGCGGGCACCAGCGTGCGTGCGCTGCGGTCAAAGTCCTGTGCGCGGGGCAGCGCCCAGTGGCCGTAGATGCCTTGCAGCGCGTGCACCGTGTCGTAGAAGGGCACGGCGTTGCGCTGCCAGGCCGGTGCCGTGGCGGGCACCTGCGCCTGGGCCGCCAGGGGCGCCAGGGCGGCCAGCCAGAGGCTGGTGCGCAGCATGTGTTGAGCGGCTGTCATAGAGATTCCACAAATTTCACCAGCGCATCGCGGTCGGCCTTTTTCATCTTGAGCACCTGGTTTTTGGCCTCTTCGGCCTCGCCTCCGTGCCACAGCACCGCCTCCAGCACGCCACGCGCGCGGCCGTCGTGCAGCAGGCGGGTGTGGCCGTTCACATCCTTGATCAGGCCGGTGCCCCACAGCGGCGGGGTCTTCCACTGGCGGCCGTTGGCGCCAAAGTCGGGGCGGTGGTCGGCCAGCCGCTCACCCATGTCGTGCAGCAGCAGGTCGGTGTAGGGCCAGATGCGCTGGCCGTTCAGCGCTTTGCTGGTCAGCTGCGGGAACGGCCCGCCTTGCGTGATGTAGCTGGGCCGGTGGCAGGTGGCGCACTGGGCTTGCGCAAACAGGGCCTGGCCGCGCAGCACCTGGGCATCGTTCACATTGCGGCGGGCGGGTGGGGCCAGCGTGGCCTGGTAGAAGACCACGTCGGCCAGGGTCTTGTCGTCGATTTCCACGCCGGGCTGGCCCTGCTCACCACCACTTTGGCCGCTGGGGGCGGCCAGGCAGTCCTTCTGCGCGGGCGTGCAGGCCTCTTGCGCAAAGTGGCGCGAGGTGATGCCCATGTCGCCCAAAAACGCACCTCCCGTCTGGTGCGCGATGGTGGCCACATTGGCCTTCCAGCCAAAGCGGCCCAGCATCATGCGGCCCGAGGGGGCATCCCACACCTGGTTGGGGGTGCCCTTGATGGGGCCGGGGGCGGCTGCCTGGTCGGCGGCATTGGCGAGGATGTCGGCCTCGGCAATGGCTTCGAGCAGACCCACGCCGATGATCTGCGGCGCAATGCGCGGGCTTGTCATGACTTGAGGGTGCATGGGGCCGTAGCCCAGGTCGGCAAAGCCGTAGGTGGGCTTTTGCAGTGTGTAGGGCGTACCGTCGGCGAACTTGCCTTTGATGGTGTCGTAGCGCAGGGTCACGCGGCCTTCGGGCTTGACGCCCTGGATGGCCGCGTTGTTGAACTGGTCGCCGTACACCGGGTCGTGTTTGGGCCCGCCGTGCGCGTCGGTGCCAGGGATGGACAGGCGGATCAGCAGTGCGACCGTGGGGTCCTTGGTCTCGCCAAGGCGGTTGAAGATGGCTGGCGGCTCACCGCGCCCGTCCTGCACATGGCAGCCGCCGCAGGACCGCGCAATGAAGTGCGGGCCCAGCCCGTCGCGTGCCTTGGTGGAGGCGGGCGCTTCCACCCAGTTGCGGCGGAAGAACGAGTTGCCGATGACAAAGCGTGTGCGCTCCTCATCGCTGAGGTTGGCGGCGGGGAAGGAAAAGGCATTGCGCCCGGTGGCGAACACGGTGGTCTCGCCGCCGGTCTTCTCACCCTGCGGGTCGGGCTGTGGCGCAGCCGTCAGGGCGCCAAATCCGAGGCCTCCCACGGCGGCGATGCCGATGCTGGCAGCCGCCAGGCGCAGGGCGCGCTGGGGGCGATTGGCTTGTGGTCTCTGCATGCTCAAGGCTGGACCAGGGTGAGCTTGGTGATGCCGATGGCGTTGGCCGCGGCCACCAGGTCCTTGCTTTGCTGCGTAAGGCTGTCGATGGTCTTCTGGATGCGCTGGCGGCCCGGGGCGTCCTTGCCGCCGATGATCTCGCGGTCAAACGGCGCCTGGATGCCTTCGGCGGCAGCCACCGAGGCAGCGATCTGCTTCGTGGCCTTGTCGGCCAGCGCCGCGTCCTTGGCGGCCACCAGGTCGCGCAGCGACGGGCCTTGCAGCACGCTGCCGTCCGCGCGCTTGTACTGGCCCAGCCACACGTTCTGGATGCCCTTCGCGTTGGTCACTGCGTCGCGGTGGGTGTTGTCGGAGAAGCACGAGTGTTCGTCTTCCTGGTCCTGGCTGTTCAGGGCCACTTCCAGGCGCTCGCCGGCCAGTTCGCCGCGCGAGAGCGAGCCCAGGCCCACCAGCATCTTGCGAATCGACTCGTTGCCGCCGCGCATGAACCTGGCGCGGTAGTTGTTCTTGGCGTCGGGTGCCCAGGCCTTCACCAGCGCGGTGAGGTCGTCGATGAGCAGGTCGGTCACCACGTTCAGGTACTGGCGGCGTCGGTCGGCATTGGGGGCCTTGCCATCCACAAAGTCTTCAAAGTTGCGGTCGCCCGGGCCGGTGTCCGACAGGTCCTGCCCCCACAGGAAGAACTCGATGGCGTGCCAGCCGGTGGCAATGTTCTCCTCGCCACCGCGCTCGTTCTGGGCCGACAGGCTCTTCTTGGTGATGGCGAACTTGCGGTTGTTGACCAGGCCAGCGTTGGCCTTGCCCTGCACGCTGTCCACAAAGGATTCATCCATGGGCCAGGCATTGATGCGGCCTTCGGGGCCGTTGTCGTTGTCGATGGGGCCGCCATAGAAGCGGAAGGCCTCGGTCTGGCCATAGAACTCGCGCGCGGCCAGCCACTTCGTGCGGGCGTCGGCCAGGGTCTCGGCCGATGGCTTGGCTGTGAAGGCTGCCACCGCTTCGCGCAGCGCCTGGGCGCTGGCCAGCGCGTCGCTGTAGTTGGCATGCACGAGCTGGGCATAGTGTGTGGCCACGGTGTGGGCGGTGGCCGCATTGGCCGTGCTTGCCCCAGGCGTTGCTTCTCCCGCCTGGGCCAGTGCCTGGGGCGCCAGAAAGCCTGTGGCCAACAAGGCAGCCAGTACGGCGGCGGGAGCAAAGGTGGGGTTCATGCGCGGTCTCCTGTGATCGGTGAAAGGGCGGGCCTTGCCACACATCGCAGGGGTGTGGCCGTGGTACGCGGTGGTGTGGGCGGGGAGCCCTTGGGGGTGGCGGCGGGCCCAGATAACTTGAGCGCTGGCTGTTTTAATTATACGAATGAGATTGATTTCTATTAACTATTGTCAAGAGGAGTGCGGGGTATTTGCGCCGGGTGTGCCCGCCATCCCGTGCAGCGCCAACAACAACGGGGCCTCGAAGGGCCCCGTTGTTGTTGTGGGCGGCGTGCTGTGAAGCAGCTCGCCGGTGTTTGGCCTTTAGACCTTGGCCAGGGCGGGCTGCTTGATGGCACCCGTGAGGTAGCCCACGGCCGCGCCAGCCTTGTTCTTGTAGTTGGCCTTGATCAGCGGATCCAGCGTGTCCTTCACCACGCTGTGAATCGAACCCCAGTCTCCTGCGTGCTGGAAGTTGCTCATGATGTAGGTCCAGCCGTTGATCTCGTCCACGGCATGCAGGCCCGTGGATTCGCCACCCGCTGGGATGGACATGATGCGCGATAGCTGCTTGGTGTCTACGTTGTAGGCCCACAGGAAGTTGTTCACGTGCTGGCCGCTGTCCTCGCCAATGAACAGGGTCCGCATCTTCTCGGAGAACTTCAGGTTGTCCGGGTTGGCGATGGTGTTGGGGTTGGCGGTGTTGCCCAGCGCATCGGCCGCGATGTCTTCACCGGCCAGCAGGGCCTTGGTGTCCACGGGCATCCACTCGCTGTTGATGGTGGCACCGGCCGTGTCCTTCTGTCCGCCCTTGAGGTTCAGTGCCATCACGGCACCGGCCACTAGCTGCTTGGGCACCGAGATACCGTTGCCGGGGACGTTGGCTGCGTTGCCGGCCACCATGGAGGACTGGATGTTCTGCAGCGCAGAGTAGGCCACCTTGTCCTTGATGTTGACGGTGGTGCCTTCCATCTTGGTGAAGCCCAGGCTGGCGCCCAGGAAGGCGGCGTAGCGATGTGTTTCGAGGAAGGCGGCGGCCTTTTCCATGCCGGCATTGATCTTGATCCACTCGGTCTTGCCGTTGGCCACGATCTTGGTGTAGCTGGCGTCGGCCGGGTCTGCGCTCTTGACGGTCATGATGTCCGTGGGCTTGAGCGTGTTGGCCAGGTTCTCGATCTCGGCGCTGGTGGCCGAGCCCATCTTGATCCAGGTCAGCGGTGCAGCCGCCGTGGCCTTGGGATCGATGGAGAAGCCGGCGCCCACCTTGGCCACGTACAGCGTGCCGGACGACAGATCCTTTTCCTTGTCGGCCACGAACACGAAGTAGCCGCTGTTGGTGGCGTCGTCACCCATCAGCGCGGTGCGGTTGTCGGGCATGACCTGCACCAGCTCGTGCGAGATGCGGCCCATGCAGTAGTGCTTCTTGATGCTGCCCGTGCCATCGGCGTTCACCGTGACTTCGGGCATGTGGCCGTAGTGGTAGGGGTTGGCGGTGGCTTCATCGCCGTACAGATTTTTGCTGTAGGCCTTGAACATGGCGTTGCTGGCGATGCTGAAGGCATCGGGCTCGTATTCTTCACTCGACAGATGGGTGCCCCAGGGCGAGAGGCTGGCGCCGCAGGTGATCCACAGGCCGTGCACCTTGGAGGTGTCTACGTTGTGGTACTTCACCAGGCTGAGCTTGCCTGTGGCGGGGTCCTGGTCCAGTGTGAGCACGGCGATGGGCGAAGGCAGCTTGCCGTACATGTCGGTCTTGCCGTCTTGTGCCCAGGTGGTGTATTCGAACTGCACCACGGCAAACACTGCTTTGCCCTTGAGGCCCGTGACAGTGGGGTTGGCCACGGTGAGCAGCGAGGTGCCATCGGGAGCATCCGAGAAGAAATGGCGTTCGCTGCCCGCCACCGTGCTGTCGATGATGGGCTTGTTGTTGATGTCGTAGTAGCCGCCCGACAGGATCTTTCCACCCTTGCCATCTGCCACCAGGTCGCCCGTCACGAAGAAGGGCTGGTATGCCAGCTGGTAGGACTGCACGGAGTCATCGCTGAGTTTGATGTTCAACGTGGAGCCCACCGTGGTTGTGGCCATGGCCGCAGCCGACGCCAGCGTGGGTGCCGCCATCGACGTGAAGCTGGCAGACACGTAGCCAAGTGCAGAGTCGCTGCCACCACAGGCAGACAGCAGGGCTGCCGACGCGCTGGCGCTGAGCGGAAGCATGGGAACGCCCGCCAGCAGTTGCAGGGCTTTGCGGCGGGTGGGCATCGTCGGTTGGGTCATTTTGGGGGAGATTTCCAGGTTGGTATGCAAACGATCAGGAAATGCTCAGGCCCGCCGGCGTACCCCATGGCAAGGGGCCGTGGACGGGTGGCATTGATTCCAGCCGCCGATGCTAGAAATGCCCCGTGACAGTGGTTTGACGGTTGTGTGACGGTTTGATGTTGGCGAGGCGGGCAGGCAGGCCAGGGCGTTGTCCGTGCCAAAGCCCGCTCCCCGCCGGCCTGCCTGGTGGCAAGGCACGCGGTGCCTTTGTGGGGGCGTCAGTAGGTGTCGCTGCCGGGCGGCGGGGTCACCGGTTTTGGGGCTGGCGCTGGCACCGATGGGGCCGGAGCGCTGCCGGGTGCCGAATAGTCCATCTGCCCGCGCCCGTCCTTGACGCCTTTGCGTCCCGCTATTTGCCAGGCCGTGCGCTGGCTTACCAGGCCCGCCAGAAACTCCAGCTCTTCGTCGGTGTGGTTGATGGCGCCCGCAGGCGTCAGCAGCCGGCCATTGCGAGGCGTGGGCTCGGCCCAGAAGGCCTGGTGGTAGGACGATTGGCTCACCAGGCTTTCATTGCCTGCCGCCAGGTCCACCGTGCCGTAGCAGTTGCAGAAGTAGCCGCGCATTGCCTGTTCCGGGAAAACTTCGGCATAGACCCCGGTGCCCCGGATTCCGGCTGTGGCGGTGGGCAGCGCGATCTGCCGGTCGGCGCCCTTGCCCCACACGCTGGCCACGGCGCCGCTCAGCACACGCAGCACCTTGACGGCCGTGGGGGTGTCGCTCTCCAGCGCCACACGCGAGTTCTGGCGCACCATGAAGGCGCTGTCGCCCACGGTGAACACGGCGGTCGAGCCTGGGCCGGTCTCGATGCGGTCGTTGGCAGTGATGGTGTGCTGGGCCGTCAGGGGCTCGCCGTTGCGCAGCACATCGCCGCGCAGTTCCACGATGTTGCTGCGGCCCTGCGCCTGGGCGGCCACCCAGCCGCCAGACACCATCCACAGCGCGGCGGCCTGCACGAGGCTGCGCCGCTGGAACCAGGCCAGCTCTTCTTCAGAGCGGCCCTGGAGTTGATGGGGGGGATGGTGGTGTCTTGTCATGGGGCGCCTCGTGCACGGTGGCCGTGGATGGGGGGTCGAAGCAGTCACGGAAGGTGAAGACCACCGACGTGAAAAACATGGCCGCCAACATCATGGCGCCGCCCACCATGATGCCACCGGCCGCCGAGCCAGCAAGCCCCGCCACCGCCAGCAGCGCTGACACGATGCTGACCACCAGGCCGCCGAGCAGGAAAACCCCCAGCCAGCCCAGCCCATAGACCACAAACGCGCCAAAGTTGCGCACACAGGCCACGATGCTGAAAAACAGGGCCTTGACGGGTGGCACACCGTGCCAGTGCACCAGCCCCGGCGCATGCCAGAACAGCAGCGACAGCGGCAAGTACAGAATCATGGACAGCCACATGGCGCTCTGGAAGGCCGGGTCCTGCGCCACCTCTTGCGTCAGCTTGGCGCCGCCCAGGTACACCTGGGCAAACTGCCCGCCGTCGATCAAAGCAGACAGGCCCATCACACCGAGGAAACCCACCGCATACAGCGCGCCCAGCACCAGCATGTCACGCAGTCGCTGGCGGCCAGTGCGAAACGCCACCAGCAATACCGTGGGCATCGGAAACCGCCCCTGCGTGGCCTCGGCGGCTGCCACCATCATGGCCAGCGTGGCCGACGGCAGCAGCGCCAGCGCAATGGCCGGCCCCACCAGGGGCACCATGGTGGCCAGCGACATGGAGGCCATGGTCATGAAGAACAGCGCAGCCAGCGCCATGGGCTGCCGCCAGAACGCCCGGATGCCAAGCTTGACCCAGGCCATGCCAGTGCGGGCGGGGACGATGTGGAGTTTCATTGAATGGGGTGCAGGAGAGGATGGGCCCGCTCAGGGGCTGAGAATTTTTGCGTACAAGGCGAGCGTGGACAACAGATTCTCAGCCTCTCAGGCCGCCTTTGCCACCGCGCCGACGGTGCGAAGGCGCAGGCAGGGCTCGGGCGTGCTGCGGACAATAGGCAAGAGGAAATAGGCGGGAATTTACCCCAGCAGCCCAATTCCGCAGTGGCGCAAGGGCAGGAGGGCCGCCGTGCCCGATGGTGTGGGTCAGAAGATCAGGCGTGTACGGGGTGCGCCACGCGGTTGCGCAGCACGCGCTCGAAGTGCGTGGGGTCGTGCGGCGTGAGCATTGATGCCTCGCGCGGCAGGTAGAAGTCCCACAGGCGCGAGATCCAGAACCGCAGCGCGCCTGCACGCAGCATGGCAGGCAGCAGTTCACGCTCTGCGGCCGTCAGCGGGCGCACGGCCTGGTAGGCGTCCAGCATGCGCGTGGCGCGCTCGGCATCGTGGGTGCCGGTGGGCAGGTCAATACACCAGTCGTTCAGGCACACGGCCAGGTCAAACAGCCAGGTGTCCACACCCGCAAAGTAGAAGTCGAAGAAGCCGGTCAGCTCTTCGCCGTCGAACATCACGTTGTCACGGAACAGGTCGGCATGCACAGGGCCGCTGGGCAGGGCGGCATAGGCCGAACTGGCGGCCACATGGTTCTGGTAGGCCAGCTCGGACCGCAGCAGTGCCGATTGCGCTTCGCCGATATGGGGCAGTACCACGGGCACGGTTTCGTTCCACCAGGGCAGGCCACGCAGGTTGGGCTGGCGGCGCTCAAAGTCGCGCCCCGCCAAGTGCATGCGCGCGAGCATGGTGCCCACAGCAGCGCAGTGGGCACCCTGGGGCGCCAGCTGGCTCTTGCCACGCAGCTTGTTGACCACGGCGGCGGGCTTGCCACACACAGTGTGCAGGATGTCGCCGCTCTTGTCGGCGCGTGGGTCGGGCACAGGCACACCGCCGTGCGCCAGGTGCTTCATCAGGTACAGGTAAAACGGCAGCTGCTCGGCCGTGAGGCGCTCGAACAGCGTGAGCACGAATTCGCCCCGGTCGCTGGTGAGGAAGTAGTTGGTGTTCTCGATACCGCCTTCAATGCCACGCAGCTCTACCAGCTCACCCAGTTGCAAACGGCGCAGCAGCTCGCGCGCCTCGGAGTTGGAGACTTCGGTAAAAACAGCCATCGCTCAGAAGGTATCGAAGAAAAAGAGGGGTTTGGCGGGAAAGCCGGAAGGACAGGGCGGCGCGCTACCGCAGCGGGCAGCAGGCACGGCCGCTACGGTCTCAGAACTTCAGCACGTTCCAGACACGCGGTGCGGTGGTGGTCTCTGCGCCACTGTTGCTGCCCGCACGGCTGCGGGCGCCGTCGGGCGACTGCACTTCGTAGCTGGGCATGCTGCCCGCCTTGGGTTGCACCGAAATCGTCTGCGTTTGCCCGCCGATGCGCAACTCGTCCACACGGCTGCCCGCGTCTTCGACCTGGATGCGCTCGGTGCGCTGGTTGGTGCGGCCCGCAGGCTGCTCTGTATTTGAGAGCGCCTCGCGCTTATCTGTTGCGCCAGGAGGGGCATTTTGGCTTGTATTCTGAGCCAGGACGGTGCTGGAGGCCATGCCCAGCAGCAAGAGGAGGTGAACAGCGCGCATCGGCCGATTGTAGAGCGCTGCCTGGCCGGCGCCGTGGCGCTGCCCAGCCGTGCACAATTGCCGGATGACTGACAAAAAGACCCTGGTGCTGGTGGACGGCTCCAGCTACCTCTACCGCGCCTTCCACGCCATGCCCGACCTGCGGGCCGTTCCCGGCGACCCTGGCAGCCCTGCCACAGGCGCCATTCGCGGCATGATCAACATGATGCAGGCCCTGCGCAAAGAGGTGACGGCCGACTACGCCGTGTGCGTGTTCGACGCCAGCGGCCCCACCTTCCGCGACGCGCTGTACACCGAATACAAGGCCACGCGCTCGCCCATGCCCGACGACCTGCGCAGCCAGATCGAGCCCATCCACGAGGTGGTGGACCTGCTGGGCTGGAAGGTGGTGGCCGTGCCCGGCGTGGAGGCCGACGACGTGATCGCCACCCTGGCCAACGTGGCCGCAGCGCAGGGCATTGAAGTCATTGTGTCCAGCGGCGACAAAGACCTGAGCCAGCTGGTCAACGAGCACATCACCATCATCGACACCATGAGCGGCAAGCGCCGCGATGTGGCGGGCGTGACGGCGGAGTTTGGCGTGCCACCTGCGCTGATGGTGGACTACCAGGCCCTGGTGGGCGACACCGTGGACAACGTGCCCGGCGTGACCAAGGTGGGCCCCAAGACCGCCGCCAAGTGGCTGGAAGAATATGGCTCGCTCGACAACCTGATCGTCAATGCCGACGCCATCAAGGGCGTGGCGGGCAACAACCTGCGCGAGGCGATTGCCAGCGGCCAACTGGCCTTGAGCCGCCAGCTGGTCACCATGAAAACCGACTGTGCGCTGGCAGACTACATCCCCGGCTTGCCCGCGTTTGACGACATCACGCTGGACGCGCCAGACAACACCGGCCTGCTGCCGTTTTACGAAAAATACGGCTTCAAGGGCCTGGCCAGCGCGATCAAGGGTGCAGCGGCCCCCGCCGCTGCCGCCCCCACCGTCGCCATGCCCGGCCAAAGCGGCGATCTGTTTGCCGACCACTCCGCCAGCACCGTGGCCGAAGAGGCCCAGCACCGCACGGTGGTGTACGACACCATCCTGAACTGGGCCGACTTTGACCAGTGGCTGGAGCGCCTGCACAAAGCGCCGCTGGCGGCCATCGACACCGAGACTGACTCCCTCGACGAGATGCGCGCGCAAATCGTCGGCATCAGCTTCAGCGTGCAGCCCGGCGAAGCCGCCTACATCCCCCTGCGCCACGAAGGCCCCGATGCGCCCGCGCAACTGCCGCTGGATGAAGTGCTCGCCCGCCTCAAGCCGTGGCTGCAAGACCCCAAGCACCACAAGCTGGGCCAGCACATCAAATACGACCGCCATGTGTTCGCCAACCACGGCATTGAGGTGCAGGGCTACGCGCACGACACCATGCTGCAAAGCTACGTGCTCGAAGTGCACAAGCCCCACAACCTGACCAGCCTGGCCGAGCGCCACACCGGCCGCAAAGGCATCACCTACGAAGACCTGTGCGGCAAAGGCGCGCACCAGATCCCGTTTGCGCAAGTGCCGGTGGACAAGGCCGCCGCCTACTCGTGCGAAGACTCCGACCAAACTCTGGACGTGCACAACGCCCTGTGGCCCCTGCTGCAGGCGGACGACAAACTGCGCTTCATCTACGAGCTGGAGCTTGCGAGCAGCGAGGCCCTGTACCGCATCGAACGCAACGGCGTGCTGATTGACGCCCCCACGCTGGCCGCGCAAAGCCACGAGCTGGGCCAGCGCATCTTGCAGCTGGAAACCGAGGCCTATGAGATTGCAGGCCAGCCCTTCAACCTGAGCAGCCCCAAGCAACTGGGCGAAATCTTCTTCGACAAGCTGGGCATGCCCGTGGTGAAGAAGACCGCCACCGGCGCCCGCAGCACCGACGAAGAAGTGCTGGAAAAGCTGGCCGAGGACTACCCCCTGCCCGCCAAGCTGCTGGAGCACCGCAGCCTGGTCAAGCTCAAAGGCACCTACACCGACAAGCTCGCGCAGCTGGCGCTGCCACGCACCGGCCGCGTGCACACGCACTACGCGCAGGCCGTAGCCGTCACCGGGCGCCTGTCCAGCAACGACCCCAACCTGCAGAACATCCCCATCCGCACCCCCGAAGGCCGCCGCGTGCGCGAAGCCTTTGTGGCCCCCGCAGGCCGCGTCATTGCGAGCGCCGACTACTCCCAGATCGAGCTGCGCATCATGGCCCACCTGAGCGGCGACCACTCGCTGCTGCACGCCTTCCACGCCGGGCTGGACGTGCACCGCGCCACCGCCGCCGAAGTGTTTGGGGTGGAGGTCGATCAGGTCACCAGCGAGCAACGCCGCTACGCCAAGGTCATCAACTTCGGCCTCATCTACGGCATGAGCAGCTTTGGCCTGGCCAAGAATTTAGGCATCGAAACCAAGGCCGCGGCCGCCTATATCGACAAATACTTCCAGCGCTACCCCGGCGTAAAGCAGTACATGGACGACACCAAGGCCGCCGCCAAGTCCATGGGCTATGTCGAAACCGTGTTTGGCCGCCGCCTGTACCTGCCCGAAATCAACTCCCCCAACGGCCCCCGCCGCGCCGGGGCAGAGCGTGCGGCCATCAACGCCCCCATGCAGGGCACGGCCGCTGACCTCATCAAGCTGGCCATGGTGGCCGTGCAAAAAGAGCTGGACGCGCACAAGCCCAACATCCAAATGATCATGCAGGTGCACGACGAACTGGTGTTCGAACTGCCCGAGGGCGAGGTGGACTGGCTCAAGACCCACATCCCGCGGCTGATGGCGGAAGTTGCGGCGTTGAAGGTGCCGTTATTGGCTGAGGTGGGGGTGGGGGCTAATTGGGATAAGGCGCATTGAGCCGGTGAGTGCGCTCGTTGCAAGCTACTGGACTACTGTTTTCGCCGAACGCACCAAAAGCCATGATTACAGTACCGTTGCAAGCCAGATAGGAAGACTACGTGCGAGACTTATTGTGGGAATAAATGCGTTACTTTGGGTCAGGTGTCCATGAAGGCGAACTGTCACGAGCTGTGGCTCCAGCTCCCCGTCCTGAAGGACTTGCCTGGGCTTTCTCCTCGACAGGACCGGTCAGCGCAAGCAAGAAGCGACTTCCTAGATGCGCTGGGATCTTGTCTGCCATTGTTGGAGCCCACCGTATCGGAGTGCAGCGGGACGTTGGGTCATCCACCAGAAGCAGTGCTGGAAGCGTTTCAACTGCAATCTCCAGGCCCATCTTTGAAAGATGATTGCTTTGTCCGCATTCAAGCTAAATCTGAGGTGATGATCCCCGATGAGTCAATGCCAAAGTCGATCTCGCGAGAGTCTTTAGCGCAACTCATCGGTGCATCAAACTTGCGCGATGCAGTGTCGCGGATGCTTGTACTCACCGAGCTTGCCTATCCCAGTCTGATTGCCGTTGCCGCTGGTCATGTCGTTGGACCCACTGTTGGTACGACCATACGTCTAGAGAAACGGCCCTTGTATTGCCTTGGCGAAGACTCCGAGCCGAAGCTTGAATGGCCGCAATTGCAGACCCTAACCTTCAAGGAGGTCGTCGGTTGGGCAGTGAAGGCTGGATACGATCAAGAGGGTGTAGCGAAAGGCCGCGTGCATCGAGCGTTCGCTGCCTTTACTCACTGTGTTGGACTCTCAGACAGTCGTCTGGGTGAGGTTCTTTTTCGGTCAATGCAAGGGTTAGAAGCCTTCTATTGCGATGGGAACGGCGATCTTAGAAAACAGCTGGATGACAAGTCTCAGCTGTGGTTGGGAAGAATGTCGGCCGGAAATATGAGCATCGGCAAGCTGTACGAGCAGCGCTCAAAGGTCGTCCACGGAAGTGCCTCAATCTCATATTGGCCAGAGATTTTCGATGCCGCGCCTGGCTTCTCTGAAGTGGAGTCAACGCTCTCAGCTGCCGCAGGCTATGCACTACGACTCCTTGTTGCCACTCTTCAAAAGGCAATTCGGCATGGTGTTCATGAAGTCACATGGTCTTACTCGGTGGCAACTGATGCCAACTGATCCAAGATTCGCCAACGTGCGTTCGCCCAGACCAAGGCTTGATTCAACCCAATAGCTAAACTCATTTAGCGACCTCTGGCCCAAGGCCAGCTTTCTACTCTCAGTATGGAGTTCTGAATGCCCGACCCCACCCCCTACGCTCCCCCCGCCATCTGGCAATGGAACAAAGAAAACGGCGGCCAGTTCGCCAGCATTAACCGCCCCATCGCCGGGGCTACGCACGATAAAGAGCTGCCTGTGGGCAAGCACCCGTTGCAGCTGTATTCGCTGGGCACGCCGAATGGCGTGAAAGTGACCGTCATGCTGGAAGAGCTGCTGGCGCTGGGCCACAGCGGGGCGGAGTACGACGCGTGGCTGATTCGTATCAACGAGGGGGCGCAGTTTGGCAGCGGGTTTGTGTCTGTGAACCCCAACTCCAAAATCCCCGCGCTGCTGGACCGCACCGACCCTACCAACCCCGTGCGCGTGTTCGAGTCGGGCGCCATCCTGATGTACCTGGCGGAGAAGTTCGGCAGCGCCTTCTTGCCCAAGGACGGCGCGGCGCGGGCGGAGTGCTTGTCTTGGCTGTTCTGGCAGATGGGCAGCGCGCCGTTTGTGGGCGGCGGATTCGGACATTTCTATGCTTATGCCCCGGTCAAGATCGAGTACGCGATTGACCGCTATGCGATGGAAGCCAAGCGCCAGCTCGATGTGTTGAACCAGCGCCTGGCCGTGACCGAGTACGTGGCGGGCGATGAATATACGGTGGCCGATATTGCGATCTGGCCCTGGTACGGCCTGCTGGTAAAGGGCCAGGCCTACAACGCGGGCGAGTTTTTGCAGGTGCACGAATACACGCATGTGGTGCGCTGGGCCGAGCAGATTGCCAAACGCCCGGCGGTGCAGCGAGGGCGCAAGGTGAACCGTGTGCAGGGCGACCTGGCCAGCCAGTTGCGCGAGCGGCATGATGCGAGCGACTTTGACACCAAGACGCAGGACAAGATCGAGGCAGCGGCGGCCGCGTCTTCGCCGTCCGCCGCCTGACTGGATCGCAAGGCGCCACACCATGATCACCTTGTACGACTGCGCCACGGCGCCCAGCCCGCGCCGCGCGCGCATCCTGTTGGCGGAAAAGGGCGTGCCCCACAACACCGTACAGGTGGACCTGCGCAATGGCGAGCAACTGGGCGAGGCCTACCGCCAGATCAACCCGCAGTGCACCGTGCCTGCGCTGCGCACTGAAGAGGGGTTGCTGCTGACCGACAACGCTGCCATCACGGCGTATGTGGAGGCCCGCTACCCGCAGCCCGCCCTACTGGGCGAAACGCCCGCGGAAAAGGCCGAGATCGCAAGCTGGAACTGGCGCATGGAGTTCGAGGGTCTGCAGGCCATTGCCGAGGCGCTGCGCAACAGCGCGCCCGCCATGGCCAACCGGGCGCTGCCCGGAGCGGTGGACTACCCACAAATCCCAGCCCTGGCCGAGCGTGGGCTGGTGCGGGTGGGGCAGTTCTTCCAGCTGCTCAACGAACGCTTGGCGGGTCGCGACTTCATTGCCGCTGACCGCTTCAGCGTGGCCGACATCACCGCTGTGGTGGCGGTGGACTTTGCGCGGGTGGTCAAGCACAAGCCGGGGGAGCAACACCCGCATTTGCTGCGCTGGCGCGCGGCCATGGCGCAGCGGCCGTCGATGTCGCTCTAGCTATCGCGCTGCTCCAGTCCCCGTTTTAGTCGCAATGGGTGGATGCAAGGATTGCGCATCGGGCCTGTTCCTTGCATTGTTAGTTGATGCGCCTTCGCCACATAGAAGTCTTCAACGCCGTCATGCTCACCGGCAGCGTGAGCGCGGCTGCCCGCCTCATCAACGTCACGCAGCCTGCGGTCAGCCGCATCCTGGCGCATGCTGAATTGCAGCTGGGCTTTCCGCTGTTTCACCGGCTCAAGGGCAAGCTGGTGCCCACCACCGAGGCGCAGACGCTGTACCCGCACATCGAGCGCCTGTTCACCCAGCTCGACGATGTTCAGCGCCTCGCCAACAGCCTCAAGAGTGACCAGCGCGAGGGCGAGTTGCACATCCTGAGCGTGTTGGCCCTGAGCTACGAGGTGTTGCCGCGTGCGCTGCGGTTCTTTCGCCAGAAGCACCCCGATGTGAAGGTCACCATCGATGCGCTGCACTCGCCACAGATCGTCTCGGCCCTGGTGCTGCAGGAGGCAGACGTGGGCTTTGTGTTCAGCGCCATTGCCCACCCGGCGCTCACACAAGAGCACTTGGCTGATGGCCGCATGGTGTGCGTGGCGCCCAAGGGCATGCTGGGTGCGGCGCTGCTGGTGGCGGGTGTGGTGCACCTGTCTGACCTGGCAGATACCCCTGTGGTGCGGCTGGATGTGCGTGACCCTATCGGCACGGTGGTCAACCATGCCTGCCGCGAAGCGGGGGTGGGGCTGCAGACAGCGATCACGGTGCAGACTTATCACGCTGCGCTGGCATTGGCGCACCATGGCCACGCAGTGGCGGTGGTGGACAGCTGCACGGCCGCGTCGGCCGACCGCAGCAAGGTGGAGGTGCTGGCGCTGGCGCCCCACATTGCTGTGCCCATTAATTCGCTGCGCACTGTGAACCGGCCCAGCTCGCTGCTGGCCAGCGCCATGACGCAATGCATGCGGCAGGCGGTGGCAGAAACCATGGCCTCCGTCGATTTACCCGACGTGGAGTAGTGCGCGCCGGGCCGTGTTGCGCAGGGCTTGTTCGCGATCCCTCACGAGATCGTGAGCAACGATCTCAGGCGGGTGCCAGCAGTTCGGCGACCTGTGCCGCTGTGCCAAACGCCAGCGTGAAGCCCAGCGAGCCATGGCCGGTGTTGAGCAGCAGGTTGTCGGGCCCACTGGCGTGTGGGCCCACCACGGGCAGGCCGGTGGGTGTGGCGGGGCGCATGCCGGTCCAGGGGCGCAGCTCCTCAAACTCGCTGCAGCCCGGGAACAGCGCGCGTGCGGCGTTGCACAGGTTCTCGATGCGTGCGGGCGGGATGCGGGCGTCATGCCCCACCAGCTCGGCCATGCCCGCCACGCGCAGGCGGTGGCCAATGCGTGCAAAGACCACCTTGCGGGCGGCATCGGTCACGTTGACGCGGGGCACCGTGCCAGGGGCGGCGTTGGCCCCGGTGGTATCGAGCGTGATGCTGTAGCCCTTGAGCGGATACACCGGCAGGCGAAGCCCCAGCGTGCGGGCCACCGCGTGGCTGTGGCTGCCCAGCGCCAGCACAAACTGCTGGGCTTCGACCAAACCGGTGCTGGTCTGCACGGCCGCAATGCGACGGCCCTGGCGCACAAAACCCCGGACCTGTGCCCCCAGCAGAAACCGCACGCCACGCGCGGCCAGCACGGCCTGCAGCCCCTGGCACAGCTTGAGGCAGTCGGCTGCGCATTCGCTGGGGGTGTAGATGGCACCGGCGATGCGGGATTGGTAGTGGTGCAGCGCGGGCTCGATCTCAGCGCAGCGGGTGGCCGACACGGCCTGCTGTTGGCTGCCCCAGGCCCGTTGCAGCTCCATCTGCCTCTGGGCGGCGGCCAGACCGGCGGGCGTGTCGTACAGCACCAGCTTGCCGGTGCGGGAGAAGTCGCAGTCGATGGACTCGGCCTGCAGCATGGCTTCGAGCCCGTGGCGGCTCAGTGCGGCCAGGGCCAGCAGGCGTTCGGTGCTGCGTTCGGACGTGTGCCGGTTGCATGCGCGCAAAAAGGCAAGGCCCCAGTGCCACTGGTGTGTGTCCCACTGCGGACGCAACTTGAGCGGGGAGCTGGGCGACAGCAGCAGGCGGGGCAGCTGGCGCCAGATGCTGGCGTCGGCCAGAGGTTGCACATAGCTGTAGCTGAGTTGGGCGCCGTTGCCGCCACTGGCGCCCATGCCAGGCCGGGCCTGGTCGATGACGGTGACCTGCAAGCCGCGCTGCTGGAGTTCATACGCCGTGGCCAGGCCGACAATGCCTGCGCCCAATACACATACCTGCATCTTGTGGGGAATGGATGGTTGACTGATTGCAGGCCAATGTAGGGCGCGGTCTGCGCTTTGAACAATGCCAATGCCGAGCCTGCCTATGCCGGTAAGTTATGTGCTTCAGCCTCCATCGCCCCAGGCCTGGCCTTTGCGTGGGGCGTAGCGCAGATGGTGCGTGCTGAAGCAATTTGGTGCAGTGTTGTGCACCGCAAAAGGGCCATAACTTTTCATCATGACGCACCCCCGCGAATGAATTGTTCAACGGCGCCGCGAGTTTTTACAGTGCCCCTGCGTTCTGTTTTTCCTCAACCCGCGTACCCGCTTACCTGCTTTTTTTGCAAAGGGATCCCCATGAAGCTCTCCGCCGTCACGTCTGCTGCCCTGGTGTGGGTTGGCCTGCTGTCCTGCACCGTGGCCCATGCCGACACCCTCAAGAAGATTGCCGACTCGGGCAAGATCACGCTGGCCTACCGTGAGTCGTCGGTGCCCTTCAGCTACCTGTCGGGCCCGGGTGTGCCCGTGGGGTTTTCGGTGGACATTTCCAACGCGGTGGTGGACGCGGTGAAGAAGCGCCTGAACAACCCGGCCATCAAGGTGGAGCTGCAGGCCGTGACATCGCAGAACCGCATTCCGCTGCTGACCAACGGCACCATTGACCTGGAGTGCGGATCGACCACCAACAACACGGTGCGTGGCAAGGATGTGCAATTTGCCATCAACTACTTCTACACCGGCACACGCCTGCTGACCAAGAAGACCTCGGGCGTCAAGAACTACGCCGACCTGGCCAGGAAGAAGGTGGCCAGCACCTCGGGGACCACCAACGCGCAGGTCATCCGCAAGTACAACCGCGACAACAATCTCGACATGGACATCGTGCTGGGCAAGGACCATGACGACTCCCTGTTGTTGGTGGATTCGGGGCGGGCTGAGGCTTTTGCGATGGACGACATCCTGCTGTTTGGCCTGATGGGCAATCAGCGCAACCCTGCCGAGTGGACGGTGGTGGGCGATTCACTGCAAGTGGAGCCCTACGCCTGCATGCTGCGCAAGGACGATCCGCAGTTCCAGGCGCTGGTCAACGGCGTGATCGGCGGGATGATGAAGTCCGGCGAATTCGACAAGCTCTACAGCAAGTGGTTCATGTCGCCCGTGCCGCCGCGCAACCAGAATCTGAACCTGGCCATGAGCAAAGAGCTGCGCGAGAACCTGGTGGCGCAGAGCGACAAGCCCGCACAGTAAGCCGGAGCGCGTATGTCTTTGGTGTCTGCAAGCCCCACGCACGTCCCGCAGGTGGTGGGCATCCTGGGCGGGATGGGCCCGGCTGCCGGGGCGGATTTTGTGCGCCTTTTTGTGCAGGCCTGCACAACACGCATGGAGGTGCTGGGTATTCCGGTGCGTGATCAGGCCTACCCCGAGCACTGGCTGGCGCAGGTGCCCATCCCGGACCGCACGGCCGCGCTGAACGACACGCGCCCCGGTGCCCACCAGCCAGCAGACCCGATGCTGCAGGCCACCGGGCGGCTGGCCGCGCTGGGGGCGCGGGTGGTGGCGATTGCCTGCAACACGGCCCACGCGTGGCACGGCATCCTGCAGCAGCGGTTTCCGCAGATGGTGGTTTTGCACGGTGTGCAGGAGGTGGTGGCCGAGCTGTCGGCGCGCAAAGTGCAGGGCGTGGGGCTGCTGGCCACGCGCGGTGCCTACGATGCCGGTCTGTACCAGCGCGAGCTGGAGCGTGCACGCATCGCCTGCTTTTTGCCCGAAGACCCCGAGCGCGAGCAGCTGATGCAGGGCATCTATGAAGGTGTGAAGGCGGGCAACTACCCCTTGGCGCGCCAGCGCTTTGAAGCCGTGTCGATGGCGCTGCAGGAGCGCTACGGCGTGTCCACGCTGATCATGGGCTGCACCGAGATTCCGCTGGCGCTGTCAGAGCACCCCCGGCTGGAAGGGATAGCGCTGGTGAACCCCTCGGTGGTGCTGGCCTCGGCGCTGGCCCGGCATGCCTACTGCGATATGGTCACCGTGGGCATTGCCCAGGCCTGAAAGTTTTCAGTCCGGGAGCCTTGAGGGTCACCGCAGGCGGCGTGTGTGGCGCATTGGGCCCCCAGCAGGATCAGCCCGCCTCGTCAAACACCTCCAGCCGGTTGCGGCCGCCATGTTTGGCGCGGTACAGGGCCGCGTCGGCGGACTGCACCAGGCTGTCTGGCTGGGCCCCAGGGCGCGGCACCACGCTGGCCACCCCCGCACTGAGCGTGATGATGGGCGCCGTGGGCGAGCGGGGGTGGGCCAGGGCGGCTGCGCGCAGGCTGTCCATGCAGCGCTGGGCGGCCGTCACCGCATCGGCCACGGTGGCGTCGGGCAGCAGCAGCACAAATTCTTCGCCGCCATACCGCGCAGCAATTTCGTCCGCACGGCGGATGTTGCCCTGCAGCAGCTGGGCCACGCGGCGCAGGCATTCATCGCCCGCCAGGTGGCCGTAGTGGTCGTTGTAGAGCTTGAAATGGTCGATGTCGATCAGCACCACGGCCAGTGGCAAGTGGTGGCGCCCGCAGCGCATCCACTCGGCGGCCAGCCGCTCGTCAAAGCGGCGCCGGTTGCTGATGCCGGTCACGCCGTCGGTGGTGGACAGCAGGGCCAGCTTGGCGTTGGCGGCGGCCAGTTCCTGCTCCTTGCGCACCAGCTGGGTCACATCGGTGCGCACACCGGCGATGCCGCCTTGGGGCGTGCGCCGCTCGTCGGCCTGCAGCCAGCGGCCCTCGGGCAGGCGCTGCAGCACGGCCTGGTTGGCGGCACGGTGGTCGGCCACGCGCTGGGCGACCCAGCCCTCTTCGTTGCCCACGGCGTCCAGGTACTGGCCCCGCTCGGCGCCGTAGCGTGCAATCTGCTCGAAGGTGCTGCCTGGCACGATCACCGGTGCGGAGATGGGGTAGAGCCTGCGGTACTGGGCGTTGCACACCACCAGCCGGTCGTCTGCATCAAACAGGGCAAACCCTTCGGGCAGCGATTCGACGGCGTCCTGCAGCAGCTCGCGCGCCTGCTGGGCGGCTTCCTGAGCGCTTTCCAGGGCCTGGCGCTGCTCGATCAGGTCGGTGATGTCCAGGCGCACGGCCACCACGTAGTTCTCGGGGGTGCGGGTTTCGTAGATGTTGATCCAGCGCCCGTCGGCCAGGCGCTGCACCAGGGTGGATGTGCGACTGCCATGCTCGGACAGGCGCTCGGCAATCCAGGCTTCCTCGCGGCCCTGGGCCGAAGGGATCAGGCCCCGCTCCACCGAGTAGCGCAGGATGTCGGCAAACCCTTTGCCCAGGTGCTCCGGGTAGTTCATGTGCGGGTACATGCGCGAGAGCTGCTGGTTGAAGAGCACCAGCCGGTCCTGCTCGTCAAAGATCTCGATGCTCACGGGCAGGGCCTCGACCGCACGCTCCAGAAGCTGCCGGATGCGCTGGTTTTCCTGGCGCGCGGCATCGACCTGGTGGCGCTGCTCGATCAGGTCGCTGATGTCCAGGCGCACCACCACCGTCATGCCCGAGGGCGTGCGGCTTTCGTGCATGTGCATCCAGGCGCCATTGGGGTAGTGGCGCACCTCGGGGCCGGGCCGGTGGCCACGCAGTGCCATTTCGTGTGCCAGCCACAGCTCTTCCTGGCCGCTGGCCTCCTCGGGGATGCCGTGGCGCAGGCCCGCGCGCAGCAGCTCTTCGTAGGTCTTGCCCAGCGAGTCGGCCACGGGCAGGTGCGGACGCAGGCGTGCCATCTGGTCGTTGCACAGCACCAGGCGGTCTTCTTCGTCGTAGATTTCGAGCCCGGCGGGCATGGCGTTGACGGCCTCGCGCAGGCTGCGTTCGGCGCGCTCGGCGTCGTGCAGCGCCTGCTTGAGTGCGCGCTCCTTGTGCACCACATCGGTGATGTCGGCACGCAGCACCACCACGCCGCCGCCTTCGGTGAGTCGCTCGGTGATCCGCATCCAGCGGTCGCCTTCGACTTCCTGCACCTCGGGCAGGTTGGGGGCGCGGTGGCGGGCCATGCGGTGGGCCAGCCAGGTGTCCACGTCGGGCCGGGCGTCCACGATGTGGCCGGAACGTGCGGCGCGGCGCAGCACATCCTCGAACAGGGTGCCGTAGTCGAGGGCCATCGAGGTGCCCGTGTTCACCTCTCGGTACTGGGCGTTGCACAGCACCAGGCGGTCGTCGGCGTCATAGATGGCCAGCCCGTCCGGCAGGATGTCGAGCGTGGCCGACAGCTGGGTGTTGGCGCGCTGTGCGGCCGCCTGGGCATCGTGGGCGGTGGCGCGCAGCGCCTGCACCTGCCGCACCAGCCACCATGACAGCAGGGCGCTGGCCAGCAGACCGGCGCCTGCGGTGGTGAACGCGATGCGGGTGACCAGGTCCATCGACCGGCTGGCCAGGGCCCAGGTCAGCAAGGCCAGGCCGCCGCTGCCACAAGCCCCCGCCACCAGCAACGCCAGCAGGTGTCCGCGCGGCAGGGTGGAGGGCGTGGTGCGGTGCATGCGGTGGGGCAGTCGCGGCTAGGGGCTGAGGGGCTGGTTTACCTGGCGGGTATGGGGTGGGTGGGTGGGGCGCACGCGGCAAAAGCCGGGCAGTTCGAAGAAAGTCTAGCAGTGCTGCCCCAATTTCGATACCCGAAAATGCCGCCCTGCGGTAAACCCCAGCAGGCTGCAGACGTCGCCTTGAGCCCGCTCCGGGGGCTGCCGCAAGGCGGCCTGCAAAACCCCGCAACAAGCCCTAGACTGCGGGGCTCGTCCCCTTCTTGGCCCCCTTTTTTGGAGAACCCCCATGTTCAATGACGACCTCCACGCCGATGCCCACGCCCTGTTGCCCGGGCGCACCACCGACGCGGGCGCCACCCGCCGCACCGCGCTGCAGGCGGCGCTGGGCCTTGGTTATGCGGCTGCAGCCGCGCCCATCATGGCCCAGACGGCCATTGCCACACCCGCCGATGGGCTCACGGTGGGGGAGGTGAGTTTCACCGTCAACGGCTTCAAGGTGCCCGCCTACCGCGCGGCGCCCGCGGGCAAGACGGGCCTGCCGGTGGTGCTGGTGGTCCAGGAGATTTTTGGCGTGCACGAGTACATCGCCGACACCTGCCGCCGGTTCGCCAAGGCGGGCTACCTGGCCATCGCGCCGCAGTTGTATGCGCGTCAGGGCGATCCCTCGCAGTACACCGAAATCGCCAAGCTCATGGCCGAGGTGGTCTCCAAGGTGCCCGATGCCCAGGTGATGGCCGACCTGGACGGCGCCGTGCAGTGGGCCGCCGCCAACGGTGGCGACGCGGCGCGTGTGGGCATCACCGGCTTTTGCTGGGGTGGCCGGATCACCTGGCTGTATGCCGCACATGGCCCGGTCAAGGCCGGTGTGGCCTGGTATGGCCGCCTGGTGGGCCAGGCCAGCGAACTCACGCCCAAGCACCCCGTGGACATCGCCCCCATCCTCAAGGCGCCGGTGCTGGGCCTGTATGGCGAAAAAGACACCGGCATCCCTCTTGACACGGTTGATAAGATGAAAGCTGCCCTGGCCGGTGGCTCGCCGCAGGCCAAGGCATCGGATTTTGTGGTGTACCCCGACGCGCCCCACGCCTTCCATGCCGACTACCGCCCAAGCTACCGCAAGGAAGCGGCCGAGGATGGCTGGAAGCGTGCGCTGGCCTGGTTCAAGGCCCAGGGCGTGGTGTGACCCCTCCCGCGTGACCGAGTCCGGCGCTGTGCCGGTGGGTTGACAGCAGCCGCCCCCACGGGGGCGGCTTTTTTGTCGCGGGTTGGGGTGTGTTTTTTGAAGAGAAAAATAGGCCTTTGCGCCTATCTATAAAGCGTATTTAGCTATGACTTTGGTAGCAATCATCCTGGCCACACTGGCCGCAGGCATTGGCAGCGTGTGGTTGGCCGCGCTGCTCATGCGGCTGGGCCTGGGCGGGCGGGCCGACAGCGTGGGGCCCCAGCACCTGCTCAGCCTGGCGGCGGGCGCGCTGCTGGCCACGGCCTTCATGCACCTGCTGCCCGAGGCGTTCGAGAGCCAGGCGGGCGCGCACGACCTGTTTGCCACGCTGCTAGTGGGCGTGGTGTTCTTCTTTTTGCTCGACAAGGCCGAGCTGTGGCACCACGGGCATGAACACAGCCACCCGGAGCCCGCACCGCAAGGCCACGGGCATTCCCACGATGCCCACCACGGCCATGACCATGGCCACGCCCACCATCACCACGGCCCGCGCTCGGGCGGGTGGGCCGTGCTCACCGGCGACAGCGTGCATTGTTTCGGCGACGGCATCCTGATCGCCTCGGCCTTCATGGCCGACCTGCGCCTGGGGGTGATTGCTGCCGTGTCGGTGCTGGCGCACGAGGTGCCGCACCACATGGGCGACCTGGTGGTGCTGCGCCAGACCAGCACCAACCGCCGCATGGCGCTGGTCAAGGTGTCGCTGGCCGGGGCGGTGACAGCGCTGGGCGGCGTGGTGGGCTACTTCCTGGTGGGGCAGCTGCAAGACCTTTTGCCCTACTTCCTGGCGGTGGCGTCCAGCAGCTTTGTGTATGTGGCGCTGGCCGACCTGATCCCCCAGCTGCAAAAGCGCCTCACGGCCAGGGAAACCATTGCGCAGATCACCTGGCTGATCGCGGGCATGGTGATCGTCACGCTGGTGAGCGGGGCGGCGCACGCGCATTGATGTTGCGGGTGGGTACCGGTGGGTGCCAGCCGGGCCTGGCCCCGCCTTTTCAGAGGGAGTAGCCCCCGACTACCGCCCCGGCAAGCCTATATTTGTCGATTGCTATATTGTTTGTAGCTAACTTCTTTTGATGGTAGCGCGGAGGGGCTCTAAAAAGCTTCCAATCTACCGCGCCAACTCTTCCCGCACCGCCGCCACCTGCCTGCGCGACACTGCCAGCAGCTCGGTCGATCCCTGCAGCCGCACGGCCCAGCCCTCGCCTTCTTCGGGGTCGTAGTGTTTTTCGAGCGCGCGCACGGCGCGGCGAGCCACCAGGGCATTGCGATGGATGCGCATGAAGCGTGGCGCGAACTTGATCTCGATCTCGCTGAGCGAGCCATCCATGATGTAGCTGCGGGTGGGGGTGCGCACGGTCACGTACTTTTGCTCGGCCTTGAAGTACAGCACCTCGGCCAGGGGCAGGCGCTCGGTGCGGCCCCGGTCCTGGATCAGCAGGGTTTCGCCCTCGGGTACGCTGGGGGCTGCGGCCGGAGCCGGGGCGCGGGCGCTGCGCTGCACCTTGGCCAGCGCCTGCTGCAGGCGCTCGCGGCGCACGGGTTTGGTGAGGTAATCCACGGCATCCAGCTCGAACGCGCTCACCGCATGGTCGGCGTGGGCCGTGACAAACACCACCGCCGGGGGCTGGGGCAGGGCCTGCAGCGCATGCGCCAGCGAGAGGCCGTCCTGCCCCGGCATGTGGATGTCCAGCAACACCAGGTCGAACGCGCGCCCCCCAGTGGGCCCCAACTGCGCCAGTGCCTCGCCCGCGTTGGCGGCCTCGGCCACGGAGATGCGCTGGGTGTCGGCGCAGTCGGACAGCAGGGTGCGCAGGCGGCTGCGGGCCAGGGCTTCGTCGTCAACGATGAGGATGTTCATGGCAGCGGTCATGGGGAGTGGGGATCGTCCGGGAGCGGATGCTCGTCAGGGGCTGCAACCGCCCCCCGGCGCAGCGGTGGCGCCCCCCGGCGCAGGGGGGGCCGCACGCGGGCCGGCTGGCCGGGGCGTTGTCTGGATTCGGGCAACGGCAGCGAGATGCGCACCTGGTACAGGCCATCCTGCACGCCCGCCGTGAATTCGCCCTGCACATCGTGCAGCAGCGCCAGCCGGGCCCGCACATTGGCCAGCGCAATGCCATGCCCTTTGCTACTGCCCGCGCCGGTGTCGTCGTGCGCGCCATGGCGGTTTTCCTTTGGAGGCAGGGTGTTGGTGATGCGCACCACCACGCGGCTGCCACGCAGCTCAGTCAGCACCCGCAGCTTGCCGCCGCGCGCACTGGGCTCCACGCCATGTTTGACGGCGTTCTCGACCAGCGGCTGCAGCAGCAGTGGGGGCAGGCGGGCGTTGTCGGTGCGCGGGTCCAGGTTCCACTGCACCTGCAGGCGTTTGCCAAAACGCACCTCCTCGATGGCGAGGTAGCGGCGCGCCAGCGTGATCTCTTCGGCCAGCGTGACCGATTCACCTTGCTCCACCAGGGCCACGCGGAACAGGTCGGAGAGGTCCTCCAGCAGCGATTCGGCCTTGGCGGGTTCTTCGCGCACCAGGGCGATGGCGCTGTTGAGGGTGTTGAACAAAAAATGCGGGCGGATGCGCGACTGCAGCTCGGTCAGGCGAGCCGTGGTGGCCGCCGGAGTGCGGCCCCGTGCGCGCAGCACCAGCGCGGCCACCAGCATCGCGGCCAGCAGGGCGCCCGTGGCCGCACTTGCCAGCCAGGGGGGCGAGGCGGCCATGCCCACCAGCGCCAGCATGCCGCAGCCATAGGCACCGGCCAGTGCGCCCAGCAGCACGCCGGCCGCATACTGCTGCGCGGTGGACAGGCGCTGCAGCACGGTCTTGAGGCTGCAGGCCGTGATCAGCCACACCAGCGTGGCGGGCAGGGCGCCGCCCGTGAGCAGCGCCAGGCTGGCCAGCCACTGTAGCGGGCTGCTGGCGCCATACATGGCCCCCACGCCCACCACCACCTCCACAAACAGCACGGCCCGCAGCACCACGCCGACCTGGCAGGCGTCAAACACCAGGGCCCGACCACGCGGCGGCTGCCCGCCCGGCCAGGCGCCCGCAGCGGCCCGCACGCTGCGCACGGACCGTTCTGGAGGCGCAGAATCCGGCAGCGGGGGCGGGGTCGATAAAATTTGCGTGTTTTGCATTGCGGCGCCCGGGTTGTCCGGGTGTCTGAACTTCCGGATTATTGCCCTCCTTATGTCCAAAGCCCAAGCCACCAGCGCTGACTCTGCGCCGTCCCACAACCAGCTCGACACCAAGGCCCAGGCCTGGTCGGCGCTGTTTTCCGAGCCCATGAGCGACCTGGTCAAGCGCTACACCTCCAGCGTGTTCTTCGACAAGCGCCTGTGGCAGGCCGACATTGCGGGCAGCCTGGCGCACGCCGAGATGCTGGCAGCCCAGGGCGTGATCTCTGCCGCCGACCACGCCTCCATCCAGAAGGGCATGGCACAGATCACCGCCGAAATCGAGTCCGGCGCCTTTGAATGGAAGCTGGACCTGGAAGACGTGCATCTGAACATCGAGGCGCGCCTGACCCAGCTGGTGGGCGACGCGGGCAAACGCCTGCATACCGGCCGCAGCCGCAACGACCAGGTGGCCACCGACGTGCGCCTGTGGCTGCGCGGCGAAATTGATTTGATCGGCGACCTGCTGAAAGAACTGCAGGTGTCGCTGGTGGATGTGGCCGAGCAGAACGTCGAGGTGATCCTGCCCGGCTTCACCCACCTGCAGGTGGCCCAGCCCGTGAGCTTTGGCCACCACATGCTCGCCTATGTGGAAATGTTCAAGCGCGACGCCGAGCGCATGGCCGACGTGCGCCGCCGCACCAATGTGCTGCCGCTGGGCAGCGCCGCGCTGGCGGGCACCACCTACCCGCTGGACCGCGAACGCGTCGCAAAAACCTTGGGCATGGTGGATGTGAACGGGTTCCCCGTGGTGTGCCAGAACAGCCTGGACGCAGTGAGCGACCGTGACTTTGCCATCGAGTTCACCGCCGCCGCCAGCCTGTGCATGGTGCACGTGAGCCGCCTCTCTGAAGAACTCATCATCTGGATGAGCCAGAACTTCGGCTTCATCAAGATTGCCGACCGCTTTACCACCGGCTCGTCGATCATGCCGCAGAAGAAGAACCCCGACGTGCCCGAACTCGCGCGCGGCAAGACCGGCCGCGTGGTGGGCCACCTGATGGGCCTCATCACGCTGATGAAGGGTCAGCCCCTGGCCTACAACAAGGACAACCAGGAAGACAAGGAGCCGCTGTTCGACACCGTGGACACGCTCAAGGACACGCTGCGCATCTTTGCCGAGATGGTCGGCGGCCAGTTGAACCCTGCCACCGGTAAGAAGGAAGGCGGCATCACCGTCAATCCGCAGGCCATGGAGCAGGCCGCACTCAAGGGCTACGCCACCGCCACCGACCTGGCCGACTACCTGGTGAAGAAGGGCCTGCCGTTCCGTGACGCGCACGAAACGGTGGCGCACGCGGTGAAGGCCGCCACCTCGCACAACTGCGACCTCTCGGAGCTGCCCCTCAACGTGCTGCAGGGTTTTCACCCGCAGATCGAGAAGGATGTCTACGAAGTGCTGAGCCTGCGCGGCTCGCTCAATGCGCGCAACACGCTGGGTGGCACCGCGCCCGCCCAGGTGCGTATCCAAGTCGCCCGCCACCGCGCGCGCCTGGAAAAATAAGGGCGGCGCCCTGAGGCGCTGCGCGCCGTCCTCCTTCCATCGCATGGCTGCGCAATGCGAGAAGGGGGATTCCGCCGCCGCAGTGCGGTGGCCGCTGGCCCGGGTCGTGCTTGGTGCACGGGCGATCCCCGCAGCCCTTTTTTTGTTGAATCAACCTGAGTTCTGCCATGACAACAACCTCCCGCCGCAAACTGCTGTCCCGCCTGGTGCGCACCGGTGCCTTTGTGGGCGCCGCACTGGCTGTGGGCCTGGCATCGGCCCAATCGGCCAAACCCATCCGCCTGCTTGTGGGTTTTCCACCCGGCGGCGGCACCGACGCCATTGCGCGCACGCTGGCCGAAAAACTCAAGGATGAGCTGGGCCAGCCCGTGGTGGTCGAGAACCGTCCCGGTGCGGGCGGCCAGATTGCCGCGCAGGCGCTCAAGGCCTCGGCGCCAGACGGCACCACGCTGTTCCTCACGCACGACCACACCATCTCCATCCTGCCCCAGGTGGTCAAGAACCCCGGCTTCGACCCCGCGCGCGACTTTGTGGCCGTGGGCGGCTTTGCCACCTTTGTGAACGCGTTTGCCGTCTCGGGTGGCACCCCCGCCAAGTCGTTCACCGAATACGTGGGCTGGCTCAAGGCATCGGGCGGTGGCAAGGGGGCGGTGGGCATTCCTGCCCCGGCGTCCACGCCGGAGTTCCTGGTCAAGCTGGTCGGGCAGAAGTACCAGCTGGACCTGGTGTCCGCACCCTACCGGGGCAGCGCCCCCATGATGGCTGACATGCTGGGCAACCAGATCAGCGCGGGCGTGGCCTCGGTGCAGGATTTCATGGAAAACCACAAGGCGGGCAAGGTGCGCGTGGTGGGCGTGCTGGGCACCAAGCGCCAGGCTGCGATGCCCGACGTGCCCACGTTCGATGAGATGGGCCTCAAGGGCTTTGAAGACCTGCCGTACTACGGCATCTACGCCCCCACTGGCACGCCGCAGAAGTTCGTCACCGACTTCTCGAATGCATTGGCCAAGGTGGTGGCCCAGCCCGATGTGCGCGACCACCTCACGGCCATGGGCCTCACGGTGGGCCATATGTCGCCCCAGCAACTGGCCGCGCGCGAGAAGGCCTACACCGAGGCCTGGGCGCGCATCATCAAGACCAGCGGCTTCGTGGCGCAGTAAGCCGGCCCAGGCAGGCCGGGGCTGGCGCCCAAGATGCGGGCGGGCCTGCCGCGCGCAGGCTGCGTTCGCTTATGCTGTGCCCGGCCTCCGCGCTCCGGGCGCAGTTCCGGTGTGCGAGGGGTCGCATTTTTTTGCACTCCTTCTTTTCCCATGCCCACCAGCCGCCTTCCTTCCAACTGGATCCAGCATCGGTACCTGCCCCTGGTGGTGGGGGTGTGCAGCGGCGCGCTGGCCGCGCTGCTGGCCTGGGTGGTCATCGACATTTCGCACACCAAGGCCCGGGCCGAGATTGCGGCCCAGGCGCAAAGCCACCTGCTGCAGATCCGCGATCGGCTGGACCGGCAGCTGCAAAGCACCTTGTCGGTGCCTGAAACGGTGGCTGCCTTCATTGCCGCGCAGGGCAGCATGGCGCCCGACATCTTTGCCACCGTGGTCGGCCGCCTGCTGGAGCACCAGCGCAACATCCGCAACCTGGCGCTGGCGCCCGACAACGTGATCGCCGACGTGTATCCGCGCGTGGGCAACGAGCGCGCCATCGGCCTGCGCTACCTGGACAATCCACAGCAGCGCGGCGCCGTGGAGCGGGCCATCCAGTCCCGCCGCACGGTGGTGGCGGGCCCCATCCCCCTGGTGCAAGGGGGGCTGGGCATTATCAGCCGCACGCCCGTGTTTCTGGCCCACCCGCCCGAGCGGCCGCCCGTGGGCGGGCCGCAGTACTGGGGCATCGTGTCGCTCACGGTCAATGCCGACACCCTGTTTGCCGACGTGGGGCTCAACTCCGAGCAGATGGGCTTTCAGGTGGCGGCGCGGGGCCTGGACGCCATGGGCGCGCAGGGCGCAGTATTTGTGGGCCGCCCCCAGCTGTTTGACGAAGCCCCGGCCACGCTCGATGTGCCGCTGCCCGGCGGCGGCAGCTGGATTTTGGGGGCTGTGCCCACGGGCGGCTGGGGCGCCGCAGGCCGTGCGCCCGCATTGGTGGTGATGCTGGCCTATGCCTTTGCGCTGGTGCTGGGTCTGCTGAGTGCGCGGCTGGTGCGAGCGCACCAGCAGGTGCTGGCCCTGGCCAGCCACGACCGCCTCACGGGGCTGCCCAACCGGCGCCTGTTTGAAGACCGCCTGTCGCAAGCCGTGCTGGCGGCCTACCGCGACCACCGCGCCGGTGCGCTGCTGCTGGTGGACCTGGATGGCTTCAAGGCCGTCAACGACAGCCTGGGCCATGGCAGTGGCGACCAGGTGCTGGTGCGTGTGGCGCAGCGCCTGACGGGGCTGGCGCGCGCCAGCGACACGGCGGCCCGCCTGGGGGGCGATGAATTTGCGCTGGTGCTCAACGCCGTGGCCTCGCCCGAGGCCGCCATGGAGCAGGCGCACAAAGTGCTGGCGGCGCTGGTGGCGCCCATCGGGCTCGACAACGGCCAGCATGTGCTCACGGGGGCCAGCATCGGTGTGGCGCTGTTCCAGGGCCCGGCGGTGGAGTCCCTGTCCGCGCTGATGGACCGTGCGGACCGCGCGCTCTACGCCAGCAAACATGGCGGCAAGGGTCAGGCCACGTTGGCCGATGCACCGGCGGGCGGTGTCACGGCGCAGCCGGGCTGACCGGCTGGGGCGTGCGCTGGCGCACCCCCATCGCTCATTCGTCAGTGCAGGGCCACCTGGGGTTCGCTGCGGGGCGTGCCGCCCAGGCCCATCTTCTTGCCCGCCTCGGGTGGTGGCAGCACGGCGGGCAGGCCCAGCGCCTGAATAGCCAGTTCGCGGTGCCAGCCCTGGATGTGCTGCAGGTGGTGCTCCTCGTTTTTCTCCACAGCCTTGTGGGCGGCCTTCAGCGTCTGGCCCACGTCGCCCACGGCCACCCGGGCCACCCGGCCCAGCAGCTCCCAGTTGGCGTGGTCCTTGGTTTCGGCGTGCAGCACACATTCGCAGGCCACGCGCTGGGCGGTGTCCGGGTCGCTGGTGCGCTGGGCGGTCTCAATGGCTTGCACCCAGGCGTCGCCCAGTTGCCGGACCACGGCCCGCGCGGCCGTGGGGGCCTGTGGGTCCAGGCCCAGCGCGTCGCACATGCGGCGCACCACGCCCTGGTGCGCCTGGCTGTCTCTCAGGTAGCCCTGCCATTCTTTCTTCAGGGCGGGGTGGTGGGCGCAGGCAAGGGCGGCGCGGTACACCCTCTCGCCCACCTGTTCGGTCTCCATCATCTGCAGCACCAGCTCGTCCAGCTGGTGGCTGTCGTAATGCACGCGGTTCATGGCATCTCCTTGCAGTGGGATTGGCGTGGGCCGCGCGCTAGGCAGGGGGAGGGCCGCGCAACGCAGCAGCTTGGAACAGGTTTTTTTGCCAGTGTGCGCACTTTGGGCGGGCCTGTCCATCGGGAGAAAAGCCCGATGGCTACCCCAGCTGCCTGCATCGCGGACCCTATACGTAAGCGCTTGCAACGCTGCGCTGGCCCAGGTGCCGTTTTGTTACGCTCGCAGGTCGCGCCAATCCCCTTCCCCGCGCGGGGGCACTGGGGACGCCTGCCCTGGGCAGCCCGACAGGCTCCCAGTTCCTTCGGAGGGGAAAAATGAACAAGAAACAATGGATGCTGGCGGTCAGCCTGTCGCTGGCGGCCTGGGGGGCGCAGGCCCTGCAGATCAGCAGCTTCTCGCCGCAGGGCGAGGTGGCGCGTGTGCGCCAGGTGGTGGCCAAGTTCGATGCCGCTGCGGTCAACTTTGGCGACCCCAAGGCCCCCGCGCCCCTGAGCCTGAGCTGCAGCGACGCCAACGCCGCCAAAGGCACGGGCCGCTGGACGGGTGAGCGGGAATGGGTGTTTGACTTCGAGCGCGACCTGCCGCCCGGCGTGCGCTGCACGGCCACCGTCAAGATGGGGTTCAAATCGGCCCTTGGCGCTGAGCTGACGGGCACCAAAAGCTATCAATTCAATAGCGGTGGCCCGTTTGTGCAGGTCATCCGCCCCAACCCCTACGAACAGATCGACGAAGAACAGTTCTTCGTGCTGCAGCTCAACGGCCCTGCCACCGTGGCCAGCGTGCAGGAGCATGTGTGGTGCACTGCCGAGGGAGTGGGCGAGCGCATTCCCGTGCGCTTGATCGAGGGTGCGCAACGCGCCGAAATCCTCAAGGCGCTGGGCCTGGAGAAAAGCGCGCAGCAGGACCCGCTGCAGTACGCCACGCTGGCCTGCAACCGGCGCTTCACCTCGGGCTCGCGCATGCAGATCGTGTTTGGCAAGGGCGTGGCCACGCCCAGCGGGGTGCCCAACACGGTAGAAAAGCGCTTTGACTTCAAGGTGCGCGAGCCGTTTTCGGCCGAGTTCAGCTGCGAGCGCGAGAACGCGCAGGCCGCCTGTCTGCCCATCCGGCCCCTGCAGCTGTCCTTCAACACGCCGGTGCCGCGCAGCCTGGCCACGGCCATCCGCCTCAAGTCGGCCAAGGAAACCCTCAAGCCCCAGACCGATGGCGGCATCGAAAGCCAGAAGGGCGATGCGCTGGTCAACAGCGTGCAGTTTGCGGCGCCCCTGGCCGAGAACACAGCCTTCACGCTGGAGCTGCCCAAGGACTTCAAGGACGCCTCGGGCCGCCCGCTGCGCAATGCAGACAACTTCCCGCTCAAGGTGTCCACCGGCGGCATGCCGCCCCTGGCCAAATTTGCAGCGGCGCCGTTTGGCATCGTCGAGCGTTTTGCCGAAGGCCCCGCATCAGACAAGCCGCCCGCGCTGCTGCCGGTGACTTTGCGCAATGTGGAGGCCGCCCTGCGCGTGCAGGGCCTGCAGCCGGGCACGCCCGGTGCAGCGGCACCGGCAGGCAAGGTCAGCACGCTCCAGCCCGGCACCGATGCCGAGATCATTGCGTGGTTCCGCAAGGTCAAGCGCTATGACAACTACCTGGTGGACCGCAAGCAGGCCCGCCAGGACGTGACCGGCCCGCTGCCCAAGGTGCTGGACGACGACCGCAGCCATGTGCAGACACGCATGCTGTCGCTGCTGGCGGGCAAGGGTGGCGTGAAGACGCTGGACCTGCCCAAACCATCGAGCAACGACCCGCGCCCATTCGAGGTGGTGGGCATTCCGCTCTCGCCCGGCTTTCATGTGGTGGAGATCGCATCGCAAAAACTCGGCGCCTCGCTGCTGGACGACCGCCATGGCGAAGGCCGCACGATGTACGTGCGCACCTCGGCCCTGGTGACCAACCTGGGCGTGCATTTCAAGCTGGGCCGCGAGAACGCGCTGGCCTGGGTGACCACGCTGGACAAGGGCCAGCCCGTGCAGGGCGCCAAGGTGCGCGTGTCCGACTGCCGGGGCAACGAGGTGGGCACCGCCACCACCGACGCCCAGGGTGTGGCCCGGATCGAGGGGCTGTCGCCCGAGGCACCCACCTGCAGCGGCGATGACTGGACCCAGGCCTATTTCGTGAGCGCACGCTCCAAGGGGGCCGACGGCGTGGAAGACATGGCCTTCACCTGGAGCGACTGGCAGCGTGGCATCGAGCCCTGGCGCTTCAACGTGCCCACGCACACCGGCCCGCGCCCTACCGAGCGGGCCCACACCATTTTCGACCGCACCCTGCTGCGCGCAGGCGAAACCGTGTCGATGAAACATGTGCTGCGCACCGAAACCCGCAAGGGCTTTGGCCTGCCCAAGGAGCGGCCCGAGACCCTGGTGATCACCCACCTGGGCAGCGGCCAGCAGTTCACCCAACCGCTGGCCTGGCGCGACACCGCCACCGGCGGCCTCAGTGCGCAAAGCAGTTTTGCCATTCCGCCTGCGGCCAAGCTGGGCGTTTACCAGGTGGAGCTGCGTAACGATGCGGACAACGAACGCAGCTTCAGCTCGGGCGAGTTCCGGGTCGAGGAGTTCCGCCTGCCGGTGCTGGAAGGCCGCATCGCACCTGCCGACAAGAAGGCGCTGGTGCGCGTGCGCTCCGTGCCCACCGACGTGCAGATCAACTACGTGGCCGGTGGTGGCGCGGCCAACCTGCCGGTGCGCGTGTCGGCCATGGTGCGCGGCAAGTCGCTGAACTTCAGCGACTACGAGGCGTTCAGCTTCACCCCCCCGCGCAAGCGCGACCAGTCCAACGCCAACAGCGATGACGAAGAAGCCACGGCCAGCCAGGACGCGCGCGTGATTGCCGACAAGCTGCCGCTCACGCTCAACAAGGACGGCGCGGGCAAGCTCACCATCGACAACGTGCCCCAGGCGCGCCAGCCGCAGGAGCTGGTGATGGAAGCCACCTACGCCGACCCCAACGGCGAGGTGCAGACCCTGCGCAGCACACAAACCCTGTGGCCCGCCGGTGTGGTGGCAGGCATCAAGACCGAGGGCTGGGTGTCGGCCCGCCAGAAGATCCGCTTCCAGGCGCTGGCGCTGCAGCACACCGGCAAGCCCGCGCCTGACGTCGCGCTGCAGGTGCAGGCGATTGCGCGCATCACCACCACCACGCGCAAGCGCATGGTGGGCGGCTTCTACAGCTACGACAACCAGACCGAAACCAAGGACCTGGGCACGCTGTGCAGCGGCAAGAGTGATTCGCGCGGCCTGCTGCTGTGCGAGTCCAAACTCGACGAGGCGGGCGAGGTGGAACTGGTGGTGACCGCCACCGACAAGGACGGCAACACCAGCGTGGCCGCATCGTCGGTGTGGGTCACGCGCCAGGGCGAGCTGTGGTTTGGCGGCGAAGACCACGACCGCATCGACCTGCTGCCCGAGAAGAAGAGCTACCAGCCCGGCGAGACCGCCAAGTTCCAGGTGCGCATGCCGTTCCGCTTTGCCACGGCGCTGGTGGCGGTGGAGCGCGAGGGCATCATCGACACGCAGGTGGTGCAGCTCAACGGGCAGGACCCCACGGTGAGCCTCAAGATCCAGCCCGAGTGGGGGCCCAACGTGTACGTGAGCGTGCTGGCCCTGCGCGGCCGCCTGCGCGAGGTGCCGTGGTACAGCTTCTTCACCTGGGGCTTCAAGTCGCCGCGTGAGTGGTGGACCTCGTTCTGGTACGAAGGCCGTGAGTACCAGGCGCCCACGGCGCTGGTGGACCTCTCCAAGCCCGCCTACCGCCTGGGCCTGGCCGAGATCCGCGTGGGCACGCAGGCCCACCAGATTGACGTGAAGGTGCAGGCCGACAAGGAAAGCTATGCCGTGCGCGGCAAGGCACAGGTCACCATCACGGCCACCCTCCCAGGTGGCAAGCCCGCCGCGAATGCCGAAGTGGCCGTGGCCGCCGTGGACCAGGCCCTGCTGGAGCTGATGCCCAACACCAGCTGGAACCTGCTCGAAGCCATGCTGCAGCGCCGCAGCTGGGGGGTGGAGACATCGACCGCGCAGATGGAAATCATCGGGCGCCGCCACTATGGCAAGAAGGCCGTGCCCGCAGGTGGTGGCGGTGGCAAGGCGCAGACGCGCGAGCTGCTCGACACCTTGCTGCTGTGGCAGCCCGCCATCCAGCTCGACGCCAATGGCCAGGCCAAGGTGACGGTGCCGCTCAACGATGCGCTGACCACCTTCAAGATCGTGGCCGTGGCTGATGCGTCCACCGGCCTGTTTGGCACGGGCAGCACCAGCATCCGCGCCACGCAAGACCTGCAGATCATCAGCGGCCTGCCGCCCCTGGTGCGCGAGGACGACCAGTTCCGCGCCCAGCTCACGCTGCGCAACACCACCAAGGCGGCGATGAAGGTCGAAGTGGCCCCGCGCGCCACGCTGCTCGACTTGAAGCCCCAGACGGTGGACATCCCCGCAGGGGAATCGCGCGAGGTGGCCTGGACGGTGACCGCGCCCGCGCAACTGGCGCAGACCCGCACCCAGGCCATCCTGTGGGAGATCGAGGCCAAGGACACCGTGAGTGGCGCGCGCGACGCGCTCAAGGCCAGCCAGAGGCTGATCCCGGCCGTGCCGCTCGCGGTGCAGCAGGCCACGCTGGTGCAGGTGGATGGCAGCTTCAACCTGGACGTGAATCCACCCGCTGACGCCATCCCCGGGCGCGGTGGGTTGAAGATGTCGCTGCAGCCCAAGCTGGCCGAAGGCCTGCCCGGCGTGCGCGACTGGTGGGCGCGCTACCCATTTGCCTGCCTGGAGCAAAAGACCAGCAAGGCCGTGGGCCTGCGCGACGGCGCGCTGTGGCAGACCGTGGTGGCGCAGCTGCCCACCTACCTCGACAGCGATGGCCTGGCCAACTACTTCCCACCGCGCGATGGGGACGCTAACCGGGGCAGCGACACGCTCACCGCCTACGTGCTGGCCGCCACGCACGAGGCCGCCGCCATCAACCCCGCGTTTGCGCTGCCCGACGACGTGCGCGCCCCCATGGAGCGCGGCCTGATCGCCTTCATCGAAGGCCGCATCGAACGCAGCTTCTGGAGCCCGCGCAAGGACCTGGACATGCGCAAGCTCGCCGCCATCGAGGCGCTCTCGCGCTACGGCAAGGCCCAGGGCCGCATGGTGAGCAGCATCACCATTGCGCCCAACCAGTGGCCCACGCACGCGGTGATCGACTGGGTGAATGTCTTGAAGCGCGTGGCCGATGTGCCGCAGCGCGACCAGCGCCTGGCCGAAGCCATGCAGGTGCTACGCGCACGCCTGTCGTTCCAGGGCACCAAGCTCATCTTCAGCACCGAGCAGGACGACTACTGGTGGTGGCTGATGCAGAACGGCGACGTGAACACCGCCCGCCTGATGCTGGCCGTGATGGACGACCCCACCTGGAAGGACGACATGGGCCGCCTAGCCAACGGCTTCATCGGCCGCCAGCAGGCGGGCGCCTGGCACACCACCACGGCCAACCTGTGGGGTGGGCTGGCGCTGGAAAAATTCAGTGCCAAGTTCGAGGCGGTGCCAGTCTCCGGCACCACCAAGGCCAGCATGGGTGGCAACACCGCCAGCGTGGACTGGAGCAAGGTCGAGCGTGTGAAGACCAGCGACCTGACCGGTGCGCCCCACCAGGGTACCTGGTTTGGTGCGCCTGCTTCGCCGGGCAACCTCAAGAACAACGGCATGTTCCTGCCTTGGGCCAATGCGGCGGGCAAGGCAGGTGGCAAGGAGCAGCTCGCCGTCGCGCACCAGGGCCCCGGCAAGCCCTGGCTCACGCTGCAGTCGGTGGCCGCCATCCAGCTCAAGGCGCCGTTTGCGGCAGGCTATGCCATCACCAAGACCATCACGCCGGTGGAGCAGGCCAACAAGTCGCTGCCCGCAGGCCAGTACACGCGCGGCGACGTGCTGCGCGTGACGCTGGAAGTCAACGCCAGCGCCGACATGACCTGGGTGGCCATCACCGACCCCGTCCCGGGCGGCGCCACGATCCTGGGCAGCGGCCTGGGCCGCGACTCCGCCATCGCCACGCAGGGCGAAAAGGCGCGCACCGGCCCCGGCTGGCCCGCGTTTGAGGAGCGCAGCTTCGAGTCCTTCCGCAGCTACTACGAGTACCTGCCCAAGGGCACTGTCAAGATGGAATACACCGTGCGCCTCAACAACGTGGGCGACTTCGCGCTGCCCCCGAGCCGTGTCGAGGCGATGTACGCGCCCGAGATGTTTGGCGAGTTTCCCAACGCGCGGGTGAAGGTCGAAGCGGCGAAATAATTCGCTGTTGCACCACATGCCTCTTCAGCCACCCCAACCCGCTCCATCACGGCCATGAGCCTCAGCGTATTTGTCGAGCTGCGGTTCTGGCTGCTGGTGGTGTTTTCGGTGGTGCTGCCCGTGGGCATCTATGCGCTGCTGTTGGCCACCCGGTCCATCTCGCGCATGGCGGTGTTGGGCTTTGGCGTGGCGCTGGTGTTGATCGCGGGGGTGGATGTTTACCTGCTGCAGTCGCTCGCATCGCTGGCCAAGACCACGCCGTCGCTGGCGGACGACGCGGTGTTCCTCTCCGAACTCAGCATCGCGCTGTATGTGCTGCCCGTGGTGTTTGGTGGCATTGGCGTCAACCTGATGTCGCATGTGCTGCTGCGCCACCTGAGCGAGGCAGAAACCCGGTTTGACCGGGAGCATCCCGATGATTGAACGGTGGCGATCTCCCTTGCGCCCCAGGTGGTGCGCGGTGCTGGCTGGCACCCCTCTGGCCCCCCACGCCCATGGGCAGGAGGTGCTGGCCGTGGTGTACGCCCAAGCGGTGGTGGTGGCGGCGTGCCTGCTGCTGGCATGGTGGGTGCCTGGGCTGCGTGCGGCCCGCTGGGCTGCGGCGCTGGGCTGCGCGGCCGGGGTGGTGCTGGCATGGGCGCGGGTGCTGGATGTGCCCCGCCAGGCCCACGCGGCAGAGACCATGGCCTGGATGATGCTCTCGCCGCTGCTGGGCGCCGCTATGGCCGTGTTCTGGGCCTGGGTGCGCCGAGGCCGCCATGGCCGCTGACATCGGCGTGGCTGCGCGGGTGGGGCGCTGGTGGCGGCAGCATGCCCCCAGCCCGTTGGTGTTGTTTGCTGCGTTTTTGATAGCTATTGCGGCAAGCCCAGCGCGCGCAATACCCACTTTTGACGAGGTGCGGGCTGATTTCAAACCCTCCGACACCGTGCTGCTCTCGCGCGAAGGCGAGGTGCTGCAGCGCCTGCGCACCGACCCCACGGTGCGGCGCGGGCAGTGGGTGCCGCTGGCCGACATCTCGCCCGCGCTGCGCCAGGCGCTGGTGCTGAGCGAGGACAAGCGCTTTTTTGAACACAGCGGGGTGGACTGGCGCGCCGCATCGGCCGCCGCCTGGGGCAACCTGTGGAACCAGCGCACGCGCGGGGCCAGCACCATCACCATGCAGCTCGCTGGTTTGCTCGACGGCGACTGGCGCCAGGGCCCCGGCGGACGCACTGTGGTGCAGAAGGTCGGCCAGACGGTGGCGGCCCAGGTGCTGGACCGGCGCTGGCGCAAGGACCAGATCCTGGAGGCCTACCTCAACCTTGTGCCGTTTCGCAGCGAGCTGGTGGGCATCGACGCGCTGAGCCGCACGCTGTTTGGCAAGGCTGCCCATGGCCTGGACGACCGCGAGGCCGCAGTGGCCGCCGCGCTGGTGCGCGCGCCCAATGCCCGGCCTGCGCTGGTCGCGCAGCGGGCGTGTGGGGTGCTGCGCGACATGCAGAGGGGTGGCGTTGGCGGTAGTGGTAGCGGTGGTAGCGGTGGTAGCGGTGGGGCCCGCATCGACTGCGATGCGCTCGACCTGTTCACCACCGCCGCGCTGCAGCGCCGCGCGTTTGACGCGAGCGAAGGCGTGGCCCCGCACTTTGCGCGCCACCTGCTGCGCCAGCGCTTTGGCAAGGATGTAGCGGTTCCCGAGCGTGTGCAGAGCACGCTGCGCGCGCCGCTGCAGCGCTTTGCCGTGCAGACCCTGCAGCAGCACCTGCGCGAGCTGCGCGGCCGCAATGTGGAAGACGGGGCGCTGCTGGTGCTCGACAACGCCACGGGCGTGGTGCTGGCCTGGGTGGGATCGTCGGGCCAGCTCAGCCAGGCGAGCGAGGTGGATGGCGTGCTGGCGCTGCGCCAGCCGGGCTCTACGCTCAAGCCGTTTTTGTATGGGCAGGCGATTGCAGAGCGGCGCCTTACGGCCGCGTCGCTGGTGGATGACTCGCCCGCGCACATCGCCACGGCGGGCGGGCTCTACATCCCGCAGAACTACGACCGGCAGTTCAAGGGCTGGGTGTCGGTGCGCACGGCGCTGGCGGCGTCGCTCAACGTGCCGGCGGTGCGCACGCTGGTCATGGTCACGCCCGATGCGTTCCACCGCCAGCTCGGTGCCGTGGGCCTGCCGCTGCGCGAGAGTGGTGATTACTTCGGCTACAGCCTGGCGCTGGGCAGTCCCGAGGTGCCGCTCTTGCATCTGACCAACGCCTTTCGCACGCTGGCGAATGGTGGGCGGTTGAGCCCCGTGGCCCTGGCCTGGCCTGCCACGGGCCGGGCACCCGCGTTCACCCCAGGGATGGACCCGCGCGCGGCCTTCATCGTGGGCGACATCCTCTCGGATGTGAACGCACGCGCCCGCACCTTCGGCACTGACAGCGTGCTGGCCACGCGCTTCTGGACGGCAGTGAAGACCGGCACCAGCAAGGACATGCGCGACAACTGGGCCGTGGGCTGGTCCGAGCGCTACACCGTGGGCGTGTGGGTGGGCAACGCCAGCGGCGCGGCCATGCACGACGTGAGCGGCACCAGCGGCGCCGCGCCCATCTGGGCGGCGGTGATGGGCTTTTTGCACGCGCGCGAGCCCAGCCGTGCACCCAGGCCGGCGCAGGGGCTGCTGCAGGCGAAGGTGCGGTTTGGTCCCGGGCCCGTGGCAGATGGCATGCTGGGCCGTGCGCCCGACCTCCGCCTGCCGCTGGAGGCCGCGCGCGAAGAGTGGTTTGTGCAGGGCACGCAGCAGCCCTTGTTTGCTATTGATTCAGTAGCTGATACGCCATATCCATCGCGCGCAGAAGGCCCAAAAAGCTTCAAAAAAGAGCTTGCCCAGGCGGCCGAGGCACCCGGCAGTCCGGCCCGCATCACCGCGCCCGCTCCCGGCACCATCATTGCGCTGGACCCGGACATTCCCCCCGCGCGCCAGCGCCTGCAGTTCACGGCCACGGGCGACGGGCTGCTCTGGCGCATGGATGGCAAGCCCCTGGGCCGGGGCCCGCGTGTGGCCTGGCTGCCCTGGCCGGGGCGGCATGTGGTGCAGATCACCGATGCCCGAGGGCAGGTGCTGGACGAGATCCGCATCGAGGTGCGCGGAGCGGGCGTGGTGGCAGGCACAGGGACATCCCTAACCCGTGCGGCAACGCCTTGACGCGCCCAAAGCCGAGGAATACGGTGTGATTTCCCCATTCAGCGCCCCGATACGGGTCGCCTAAAATGGTTACAAATTATTTCTATGCCGTTTTTGCGCCAGTTCTTTTCGCATCGCCTGATCTGGCTTGCTGTGTTGGTCTCTTTGGGGATCGGTGCGCTGTTTGCGCGCTCGATCTGGACCATCCGCCAGGACGAATGGAACTACGCTGCGCAGACCAATGCCAACCTGGTGCAGACCCTGGAGCAGGGCCTGGGCTGGGTGCTGGATTCGTTCGACAAGTCCCTGGAGGGCGTGGCCCGTGAGGTAGGCCGCCCCGAGGTGTGGGCGCTGCCCGCCGAGCTGCGCGCGCGGGTGGTGTTCGACAACTCGCTGCGCGCCCGAGGCGCGGGGGATGTGCTGGTGCTAGATGCCCAGGGCAACATCATCCTGGATTCCGGCTCGCTCGTGCCGCGCAAGGCCAACCTCGCCGATCGGGACTACTTCCTGGCGTTCAAGAAAGACGGGCACCAGGGCCTGTACATCGGCAAGCCCGTGCCTTCGCGCATCACAGGGCTCAATATCCTGCCCTTGTCGCGGGCGTATTTCCATGCCGATGGCAGCTTTGCGGGCGTGGTGGTGGGGGCCGTGCGCCTGAGTTACTTCAACGAACTCTTTGGTGCGCTGGACATGGGCTCCAACAGCGGCGTGAATCTGTTCCGCAGCGATGGCGTGGTGATCTCGCGCTTCCCCTACGGTGACATGGATGTGGGCAAGACGATTGCCGGGTCGCCCAACATGCTGCGCTTTCAGAAAGAGGGCAATGGCGCTTTTGTGGGCACGGCGGCGCTCGATGGGGTCGAGCGCCTGTATGCCTTCCGGCAGGTTGGCGAGTTCCCGCTCATCATCAACGTGGCCCAGGCCACCGACACCATCCTGGGCAAGTGGTACCGCAGCTCCCTGTGGTTGGGTGGCTTTGCGCTATTGCTGATGGCTGCCTGCCTGGGGCTGGCCCTTTTGTTCGTGCGCGAGCTGACCCTGCGCCAGAAGGTGGCGGCCCGGCTCAGCGAGGCCGAGCACGATGTGCGCACCATCCTCAACAACATGCCGTCGATGATCGGCTACTGGGACGCGCAGCTGCTCAACCGCTTTGCCAACAAGTCCCACTTCGAGTGGTTTGGCATCCAGCCTGAGCGGCTGCGGGGCATGCACTTCAGCGAGCTGGTGGGCCCCGAGCGTTTTGCAGTGAACAAGCCGTTTCTGGAGCGCGCGCTGCAGGGCGAGCCGCAGCTGTTCGAAAGCACCTTGCTGGATGTGCATGGCGTGTCGCGCCACATCATCGTCTCGTATGTGCCCGACACCGAGGCGGGCGCCGTGCGCGGCATTTTTGTGCAGACCACCGACATCTCCGACCGAAAGCGCATGGAGGACGAGCTGTTTGACGAAAAGGAGCGCGTGCGCCTCACGCTGCAGTCCATTGGCGATGCCGTGGTCTGCTCGGACGCCCGGGGCGCTGTCACTTACCTCAACCCGGCGGCCGAGCGGCTCACGGGCTGGCAGGCCTTTGATGCCGCAGGCCACAACGTCGATGGGGTGGTGTGCCTGCGCAGCCCAGACAACGATGCGCTGCTGCCCAGCCCGTTGCGCACCGCCATCCAGCAAGGCTCTGTGATGGAGGCCGTGCGGGGCATCGTGGTGCACCGCCGCAGCGGCCAGCGCTTTCAGGTGGAGGAAACCGCCAGCCCCATCACCGACCGCCATGGCGCCGTCAAAGGTGCGGTGGCCGTGCTGCGCGACGTGACCGAGGCCGTGGCCATGGCCGAGCGCATGGCGCACCTGGCGCAGTACGACGCACTGACCGATCTGCCCAACCGCGTGCTGTTGCACGACCGCGCGCAGCTGGCCATTGCCCAGGCCCGGCGCGATGGCAAGTCGCTGGCCGTGATGTACCTGGACCTGGATGGCTTCAAGGAAGTCAATGACCGCCTGGGCCACGATGTGGGCGATGTGCTGCTGGTGCAGTTTGCCCAGCGCCTGAAGGCGGCCGTGCGTGCGTCTGACACCGTGTGCCGCCAGGGCGGCGACGAATTTGTGGTGCTGTTGCCCGGCCTGGAGGGCGCCGAGCCCGCGCGCAGTGTGGCGCGCAAGATCCTGGCGTCGTGCGACGCGCCCTTCGAGCTGGCGGGCGAGCCCATGCGCGTGGGGCTCAGCGGTGGCATCGCGCTGTTCCCGCAGCATGGCGACACCTTCGACGCACTCTCGCGCCACGCCGACAGCGCCATGTACGCCGCCAAGCGCGGTGGCCGCATGCGCTTCATGCTGTACCGGGGGGCTGACGTGGAACCCGAGGTGGTGTTGCCCGACGTGGTGGTGGGTGCCGAAGGGTGAGCGGCGGGGCTGGGTGCATGATTTGCTACTAAATTTGTAGCTATCACCGCATGACCATTGCGCGGAGAAGGCACTTTTTTCTTGAAAAGCGGCCGCCCGCGCGCCACACACAGAGGCTGCGCTGAAAATTTGTTGCAGCCCGTCGAAATAATTTTGATGGCTGCCCCCGGCGCCTGCGCCTACCATCTGGCGCATTCCCCACCCTGGAGAGCCTGCGTGCCTGACCTGTCCAAAATCACCTGCATCGAAGACCTGCGTGCCATCGCCCAGCGCCGCGTGCCGCGCATGTTCTATGACTACGCCGATTCAGGCTCGTACACCGAGGGCACCTACCGCGCCAACGAAAGCGACTTCCAGCGCATCAAGCTGCGCCAGCGCGTGGCGGTGAACATGGAAGGCCGCACCACCCGCACCACCATGGTGGGCCAGGACGTGGCCATGCCCGTGGCGATTGCGCCCACGGGGCTCACCGGCATGCAGCATGCCGACGGCGAGATCCTGGGCGCCAAGGCGGCCAAGGCCTTCGGCATCCCGTTCACGCTCTCGACCATGAGCATCTGCTCCATCGAAGACATTGCCGAACACACGGGCCGCCACCCGTTCTGGTTCCAGGTGTATGTGATGCGCGACCGCGACTTCATCGAGCGCCTGATCGACCGCGCCAAGGCCGCCAACTGCTCGGCGCTGCAGCTCACGCTGGACCTGCAGATCCTGGGCCAGCGCCACAAGGACATCAAGAACGGCCTGTCGGCCCCGCCCAAGCCCACCATTGCCAACCTCATCAACCTGGCCACCAAACCCCGCTGGTGCCTGGGCATGCTTGCTACCCGCCGCCGCAGCTTTGGCAACATCGTGGGCCATGCCAAGGGCGTGGGCGATCTGTCGTCGCTGTCGTCGTGGACGGCCGAGCAGTTCGACCCACAACTCAACTGGGGTGATGTGGAGTGGATCAAGAAGCGCTGGGGCGGCAAGCTGATCCTGAAGGGCATCATGGACGCCGAAGACGCACGCCTGGCCGTGAACAGCGGCGCAGATGCACTCATCGTCAGCAACCATGGCGGCCGCCAGCTCGATGGCGCGCCATCCTCCATTGCCGCGCTGCCAGGCATTGCCGCAGCGGCAGGCAAGGACATCGAGGTGTGGATGGATGGCGGCATCCGCAGCGGGCAGGACGTGCTCAAGGCCCGCGCGCTGGGCGCGCAGGGCACGCTGATCGGGCGCAGCTTCCTGTACGGCCTGGGCGCCTTTGGCGAGGCGGGCGTGACCCGCGCGCTGCAGATCATCCAGAAGGAGCTGGACATCACCATGGCGTTTTGTGGCCACACCAACATCAACAACGTGGACCGCTCCATCCTGCTGCCGGGTACGTTTCCCGTCGCCTGAGCCGGGAGGCGTTACCGGGCGGCTGCCTCCGGTGACGGCAGGCGTTTGAGAGTGGCCAGATAGGCCACCACGTCCTCACGGTCGCGCGCCTTGTCGAGTTGGTAGTCCATGGCTTGGCCGGGGATCAGCGCCTCGGGGTCGCGCAGCCAGGCCTTGAGCGTGTCCCGCGTCCACAGAATCTTGCTTGCGCTCAGCGCGGGCGAATAGTCAAAGTCCTTCAGCGCCCCCGCGCGGCGCCCCAGCACGCCCCGGTGAGCCGGGCCGTCTCCATGCTGGTCGGCGCTGTGGCAGCTACTGCAGTGCGCGGCATACAGCGCGGCACCACGTTCTACCGACTGGGCGGCAGCGGGGCTGTGGGCCGTCCATAGCAGGGCGGCTGCCACGGCTACACAATGAACAAGGGGCACTGGGCGAGGCAGGGGCATGGCGGGGAGCGACGGGTGGAAAGCGCCTTGGGCGCGAGCAGGCGAACCCTTGCAATACGGCCTCTCCATCCATCTGGATTCATTCGGCCCTGTCCGGGTGGGGAAAATCCGGCGACACGTGACTCCGCTGCCGAGACGCTGTTTGTGCCCCCACTACATCCAAAGTGCCCGCTGTTGCGTATTCACCTACAGCAATGCCCTGCAGGCACTGCCGAACCGACCAATCCCAGAGAATGGGCGCATGAGCACCCTCCACCCAGACAGTGAACTGATGGACCTCCTAGATCGTATTGCCGCGCAGGACGATTCCGCGCTGAAGAGACTGTACGAGCGCACCTCGTCGCAGCTTTTTGGCCTGGCCCTGCGCATCGTCCGCAACCGTGACGCTGCGGAGGATGTGCTGCAGGAGGCGTTCTTGACCATCTGGCGCAGCGCAGGCAGTTACCGGGCTTCGCTGAGCCCGCCCATGGCGTGGATGGGGCTTATCGTGCGCAGCCGGGCGCTGGATGCCCTGCGCAAGCGCACCTCCGACCGGGCCGATCTGATGAACGAGCTGGACGATGACATGGCGCAGACGCTGGAAGGCGACTCGCCCAACCCCATGGACGCTGCCGATGCCAGCGAGCAGGCCTTTGCCCTGCACCACTGCCTGGGCAAGCTGGAGAGCAAACAGCGCGAGGTAGTGAGCCTGGCCTACCTGCGCGACCAGAGCCATGGTGAGCTGGCCGAGCAGCTCAAGCTGCCGCTGGGCACCGTCAAGACCTGGATTCGCCGGGGGCTGGAGCAACTGCGTGCCTGCATGGCGCGCTATGCCTGAGGTCGTCGCCATGAACATCACCCAACACCCCGATCTGCTCGACCGCCTGGCCGCCAGCTACGCCCTGGGCACGCTGCGCGGTGGCGCCCGCCGCCGCTTTGAAACCCTGGCGCGCGAGCACGCCACCGTGCGCGCCGCCGCCCTGGTGTGGCAGACCCGCTGGTCGGGCCTGACCGAATTGCAACCCGCCATCACGCCCGCACCGGTCGTGTGGACCCGCATCGACAACCTCGTGCAAGCCGACAAGTCGGCGGCGGCCATGCAGGCAGCGCGCGCCCCCACCCCAGCCACGGCCCCCGGTGGCTGGTGGCGTAACCTGCTGGTGTGGCGAGGTGCCGCAGCCGCGGGTGCCATTGCCACGCTGGCCGCGGTGGTGGTGGGCGTGCAGGTCAACGGTGGCCTGCGGGCTACGACCGGCGCGCAGATTGCCACGCTGCAGCAGCAACTGCAGGCCACGCCGCAGATCCAGTACGTGGCCGTGCTGGCCGACGACAAGGCTGCCGCTTCGATGCTGGTCACCTTCGATCCCAAGAACAACCAGCTGAAGCTGCAGCGGGTGGGCAGCTTTCAGGAGAGCGCGGACAAGTCGCTGCAACTGTGGGCGTTGCCGCCTGCGGGTGGGCCGCGCTCGCTGGGGGTTCTGGGACAAGACAAGCTACTGACCCTGGTGGCCGGTGAGGCCGATGTGCGCCAAGTGCCCACGCTGGCCATCAGCCTGGAGCCCAAAGGTGGTGTGCCAAGCGCTACCGGGCCGACGGGGCCGGTGCTGTTCAAGGGCGAGCTGATCCAGCGGATGCTGTAAGCGCGTAGGCGCTCGCTCGGAGCGCGGCAGAAGGCATCGAGGCCAAACGCCCGAAAGCCGAGGATCGCCGGGCCGTCCCCACCAGTCCAGGCTGGGGGCCCTGGGTCTGCCGCTGCACGCAGCATGCTGATCCGGGCAGAAGTCCCTCAGGGTTTGTACCTGCCTGTGTGGGGAGAGGACTGGGTTTTTGGCAACTGGCCAAAAAATATTCGCTGTTCCTGAATCCGGTTTGGATCTATGGTCGTATCTAAGTTGCAACAACTTTTTACAACCTGTTTCTTCACTGGAGACCGCGATGACACTCAGGCCCCCCTTCACTTTGCTCGCTGCGGCCGCAGCGCTGGCACTTGCCACCTGCGGTGTTGCCCATGCCGACACGGGCAAGCTCCTGCTCACGGGCGGCGTCAGCACCATCGCCGGGTCGGCGGGCGGGGGCCTGACGCCCTGGGCGGTCATCGGCAGCAACGCCACCGCAGGCGAGGTGGGGTTTTCGGGCTACGTCACGCGTGCGGCAACGCAGGACTACAGCCTGAACGGCTACGGTGTGGCGTTGGGCCTGCATGACCGGGTGGAGCTGTCGCTGGCCCGGCAGGACTTTGATGCATCGCCAGCCATTGCACTGAACGGCATTGCGCCGTTTGGTGTCACGCCGGGGCAGCACATCAAGATGGATGTGATCGGCATCAAGGTCAAGGTGGCGGGCGATGCTGTGCTGAACGCCGATTCGTTCATGCCGCAGATCGCTGTGGGCCTGGAGCACAAACAAACGCGTCCCGGCTCCATCGGTTCGGTGCTGGATTTCCTGGGCACCAAGACCAGCGGGACGGATGTGTACGTCAGCGCCACCAAGCTGCTGCTTGCACAAAGCCTGCTCGTCAACGGCACGCTGCGCTACACCAATGCCAACCAGAACGGCCTGCTGGGCTTTGGCTCTGCCGCCCCCGGCAAGAACAGCCGCAGCCTGCAGCCCGAATTCTCGATTGCGTACCTCATCAACAAGAACCTGGCCGTGGGCGCCGAATACCGTTTCAAGCCCAACAACCTGCAGGCGCTGGGCGCCGCCGCCGGGTTGGGCGCCGCACTGCGCGAGGACGACTGGAAAGACATCTTCATTGCCTGGGCCCCCAACAAGAACGTGTCGCTGACGCTGGCCTATGTGGACCTGGGTCGCATCGTGCCCGGCATCACCAACAACCGCCGCCAGACGGGCTATTACCTGTCGGCCCAAGTCGCTTTCTAAGGAGATTTTTTCCATGACGGACTCCAAAACCCTCATCGCCATTGCCCTTGCCCTGGGTGGCCTGCTGGCCCAGCCAGCGTTTGCACAAACCACCAGCATGGGCACGGCCGCAGCGCCTGCGGGCCTGTACCAGGCGCTGGGTGAAAAGCCCGGTATCACCCGCCTGATGGATGACTTTGTGAACCGCCTGGTCAAGGACCCGCGCATCGGCAGCCACTTCAAGGACGTGAAACCAGCCGCTCTGAAGGAAAGCCTGACCGACCAGATCTGCCAGCTGAGCGGCGGGCCTTGCAAATATGAAGGCGCTGACATGAAATCGGCCCATGCCGACATGGACATCAACAAGGGCCATTTCAATGCCCTGGTGGAGGTGCTGCAAAGCGCCATGGATGCCCAGGGCATACCGTTCGCTCAGCAAAACCGTCTTCTGGCACTGCTGGCGCCCATGCACCGTGATGTGATCACCATCCGTTAACACACTGCTTTCATGAAAAACACTCTGGTTTTTATAGCTGCCAGCGCTTTGTGGGCAAGCGCTAGCGCCGGAAACGTTCAGATTCAGGTGCTGGACCGCGACGGAAAACCGGTGCCCGAGGCCGTGGTGGTGCTGTACCCCAGCGGCACCGGCGGCACGCCCCCCGGCCTGCTGCAACCCAACCCCACCATCGAGCAGGAAAAAATGCGCTTTTTGCCCGCGGTCACGGTGGTCGAGCCCGGCGCCACGGTGCGGTTCACCAACCAGGACCGCTGGGACCACCATGTGCGTGGTGCGGCGGCCGGTCTGTCGGCCACGGCTTCCAACGCCAATGCCGGGTTTGAGTTGCGTCTGGCGGGCAAGGCCGATGGCAAGCCCGCGAACTCCGCCGAGGTCAAGCTCGATGCGCCGGGGGTGATGCTGCTGTCCTGCCATTTGCATGGCTCCATGCGTGGCCATGTGTTTGTGACGGATTCGCGCTGGACGCTGAAGACCGACGCCGACGGCATTGCGCGTTTTCCGGGCGTGCCGGATGGCGCTGCACAGGTGCGCGTTTGGCATGCTGAGCAGTTGATTGATCTACCGCGCAAGGCCCTGAACGTGGTGCCAGGGCCGGTCCTGGACACCGTGCAGCTGAGCGTGGTGCCGCGCGTGCGCCGTGCGCCTCCGGCGGGGCCTGCGCCCTCCACCACACCAGGGGGACCGACGGGGGGCTATAGCCAGGGGCCTGCGGGGTCGACGGAGCAGGTGGCGCACCGCCATTGACCGAAGCGCGGTGCGATTGGGGTTTGAGGTGCTGGGACTGGGCTGCGTTGATTGCGCAGATTGCGGTGGCCGAAGGTCGCCTTCCCGGGTATCAGCCCAGCGCTCATCCCCTCTGCCTGCGCTCAGTCGACTATCAAAATAATAGCTGTTAGCGCTTTGTCAGAAAGCGCCAAGGGCTAAAAACATCCCGCAATCGCGCATCAAAACGCGTCAACCCGGCATCCGCAACCCCGAAGAAACCGAAGGCAAGCTGGATGGGCGATGCGGCTGCCCCAGCGGTTGTTCCACGCGCACCACCTGTGCCTCCGTGGTGAGGGCCCCCCGCACCCCGTCGCCACTGGGTGCTGTCGTGCCCACGTTCGCGCCGGTGCCCACTGTCTTCGCACTTTCGCCTTGCGCGGTCAGAAACAAATACAGCGCCTGGGCATCCACGTCGCTCAGTTGCCCCAAAGACTCAAACGGCATCACCTTGATCGGCGTACCATCCGGGCGCTTGCCGGAACGCAGCATGGTGACAAAGCTGGCGCTGCTGGCGTAGCGGGCCATAGCGCTGTCCTTGCCGGGACGAATGTCGGATGCAGCGGGCCAGTCCGGAGGGCCGCCCGGAATCTTGCCGCCCGACAGGTCGGCGCCATGGCAACCGATGCACATGTTGGCGACGTATTGCCCGTTGGCCACTGTCAGGCCAGCAGGCACGGGGCGCGATGGCGCCATTTGGTGGTCGATGCGTGCGGCGGCATCGGGGACGGCGCCCAGGCCATACAGCACCCAGGCGGGGCGGGGCAGCTCCACCACCGCCTGCTGGGTGCTCTCCTGGGGCGGCAGCTGGCGGATGTACGACACCAGTGCGTTCAGGTCGTCGTTGGTGAAGCGGTTGTAGTCTTCGCTGGGCATCACCATCACGGGGCGGCCGTTGGGCTTGACGCCATGGCGGATCACGCTGTTCCAGTCCTCGGGCTGGTAGCGGCCCACCACGCCTGCGGAAGTGATATTGGGCCCTGCGATGCGCGTGCCCTTGCCATCGTTCACAAACTCGCGGCCCGTGCCCTGCGCGCCATGGCAGTCGGTGCAGCCGCGCGATGCATACAGGTAGCGCCCGCGTTCAATCGTTTGCGCATCGGTGGTGTAGGCCACGGGGCGCGGCTTGATGTCGATGTAGCGGTTGCGCCGCTGCTCGGCCAGGTACAGGCCGCTGGTTGCGGTGGCGGCCACGATCACGCCCAGCAGCATGGCGCCGCCTGCAGTCCATTTGATCCAGCGTTTCATGGTGGTATCCCTCTTCTTCGATTCAACGACCCAATTGCCGTGTTCAGGCGGCGGATTCTGAATTCGAAGCAGCGGTTTGGGTCACCCCCATGCCGCAGTGTGTGGCAGGGCCGGTGACATTTGTCACAAACAGCCCGCTGGTGTGAGCAGGCGTTGCCTGTTCACACCCTTCTCAGCGCTCGACGGTCTTGTTCCAGCGCGTGTTCCAGGCGGGGCGGTTGGCGTTCACGCTGTCCCAGTCCAGCGTCACGGCATTTTTCATCCACTGGCTGATCTGGGCGACCTGGGCCGCGCCTTCGCCCACGGCCGGTGCCTTGGGGTTGGTGGGGATCTGTGCGCCAAATTGCAGCACGTTGGCCTGGGCCAGCGGGCTCAGCAAAAATTCGGCGAGCTTCTGTGCCAGCTCGGGCTCACTGTTTTTCGCAATCACGCACTGGCCGGTCATGAGCACCACCGAGCCTTCCTTGGGCTGTGCATATTCCACCGGGATGCCCTTGGACTTGAGCGCTGCCACCGCCGTGGGTGTGAGCGGGAACAGCGCGGCCTCACCCGTCTGCACCATCTCGGAGATCTTGGCCGAGCTGGGGATGTACTCCAGCACATTGGGGCCGATGGTCTTGGCCCAGTTGTTGAAGCCCGGCTCCACGTTCTTGTCGTTGCCGCCCTGGATGCGGTTGAACATCAAGAAGCCGTGCAGCCCGAAGGACGACGACGGCATGGACTGGAACACCACCTTGCCCTTGAACTTGGGGTCGGCAAAGTCCATCCACGACGTGGGCGCGGCCCAGCCCTTTTCGGCAAACATCTTGGTGTTGTAGGCAATGCCCGTCATGCCCAGGCTCACGCCGCTGGCCAGGTCGTCCTTGAAGCGCGCGGCAGGGTAGATGTCGTTCAGGTGCGGGTTGGGCTTTTGCTTCTCGCACAGGCCCATGCCCATGGCGCGCACCATGATGCCGTCATCGAGGAACATCACGTGCATCTGCGGCTTGTCCTTGTTGGCCTGGGCCTTGGCCAGGATGTCCGAGGACGTGCCGGGCACCACCACCACGCGCGCGCCGTGCAGCTTTTCAAAGGCCGGGAACACGTACTGCGTGTATGCCTTCTCCATGGTGCCGCCGTTCATGCCGATGTACAGCGTCTTGGTTTGTGCAACGGCGGCGCCGCTGGCGGCCAGGGCCGTGGCAGCAGCCGCTGCGGCCAGCAGGCCACGGCGCAGGGAGACAACGTTCGAGCGGAAAGCGAAGTTCATGGTGATTGCCTTTCGGGTGGGGAGGGGGGTGATGAAAGATCGGCGGGCTCAGTGGGCCTGCACTGTGGTTGTGGGGATGGCGCCAGCGGCGGGCGCGGGCGGTTCGTCAAAGCGAGCGAGAGAAAACGCGTCGATGGGTGTGCTGGTCTGCCCGTCGCGCGCCAGTTCGGCCAGCACCTCGCCCACGGCGGGGCCGATCTGGAAACCCGCGCCCGCAAAGCCGAAGCCGTGGACCAGGCCCGGCGTGGTGCGGCTTTTGCACAGCACGGGCTGGCGGTCGGGCAGGTAGCCTTCGGTGCCGCTCCAGGTGCGGATGAAATGCGCGTGTTTGAGCGCAGGCAGCAGCTCGATGGCCTGCTCTGTGAGCGATGCGATGGCGCCGCGCTCCGAGCGCGCGCGGTCGGCATCGAGCCAGAAGCCCGAGCCGCCGCCCAGCACCAGGTTGCCGCGTTCTACCTGGCGGCAGTAGATGCCACCACCTTCCACGCCCAGGCTCCAGCGCATGAAGTAGGGCAGGGGCTCGGTGACCATCATGGCCGGGTGGCCGGAGCGCAGCGGCACGGCCTCTCCAAACTGCGCGGCCAGGGCACCCGCCCAGGCACCCGCGCAGTTGAGCACCACAGGCGCCTGCACCTGCAGTGTGTTGCCCGACTGCAGCGTGAATTGCCCGCCACTGTGCTCGATGTGCGTGAGCGGCGAGCGCTCGAAGATCTGTGCCCCGGCACGTTGGGCTGCCAGTGCGAACGCGGGCGACACCAGGCGTGGGTTGGCCTGCCCATCGTCCACACACAGCGAGCCGCCCACGGCCTTGCCACCCAGCCACGGGCATTCGGCGCGCAGGCGCTCGCCACTGATCAGCTGGATGCCCAGTTCGAAGTCGCGGCTGATGTCTGCGTAGTGCTCCAGCGAGGCCATGTCCGCCTCGCTGCGTGCGATCTTGAAATGCCCGGTGCGCGCGTATTCGCCATCGGTGCCGATCAGCTCGGGCAGGCGCGCCCAGATCTGGTGGGCGCGCTGCGCCAGGGGCAACTGGCTCAGCGGGCGGCCTTGGCGGCGCACGCCGCCGTAGTTCACGCCGCTGGAGCGCGAGCCACACAGGTCGCGTTCGAGCAGCACCACATCCACGCCCTTGCGGCGCAGCGCCAGCGCGGCCGATGCGCCCACGATGCCGCCGCCCACGATGGCGACGTCGGTTTGGATGGTGCGGGGGGGGCTGGTGCTCATGCGCTGGCTCCCGCATCGGCGCTCTGCCGCACTTGCCGTGCCTGCAGGTGGATCGGTATCGGCTTGATGGGGGCCTGCCCGCGCAGGCGGCCCACCAGCTCCACGGGCTTGCCAGTGGCCTGGGCCAGGATTTCGGCGGCTGCCACACCGCAGCTGCGGCCCTGGCAGCGGCCCATGCCCACGCGGGTGAGGGCTTTGAGCCGGTTCATCTCGTCGGCGCCGGTGTCGCGCACGCAGGCACGCAGCGCACCGGCCGTGATGTTCTCGCAGCGGCACACCACCAGCGCATCGGGTGCATGTGTGGCCCAGTCGGTGGGGAAGGGGAAGGCGCGCTCCAGCCCCTGGCGAAAGCGCATCAGGTGGCCTAGCTGGCCGCGCAGCGTTTGCATGCGGGCAGCATCGACAGCCACACCGTGGTCCTGCAGCAACGCCAGTGCCGCCAGCTCGCCGGCCCACTCGGCCGCGTCGGCGCCCATGATGCCCGCGCCATCACCCGCCAGGTACACGCCCTGCACGCTGCTGCGGCCGTCGGCATCCCGCTCGGGCAAGTGGGCGCGGTGCAGGGGGGCCCAGGCAAATCGGCAGCCCAGCAGGTCGGCCAGCTGGGTTTCGGAGCGCAGTGCGTAGCCAAAGCCCACGGCGTCGCACGGGAGCGTGTGTTCGCGCCCAGCACCATCGGCCCACACCACACCCGCCACGCGGGCGTCGCCCTGCACCCGCACGGGGCGCACTCCGCTGTGGATGGACACGCCGTGCGTGCGCAGCCAGGCCACGTAGTACACGCCTTTGGCAAACACCGCAGGCTGGGTGAGCATGGCGGGCACGGCGGCCATCTGGTCGGTGAGCTTTGCGGTATCCAGCACGGCGGCCACGCTGGCCCCGGCCTTCACATACTGGTAGGCCACCAGGTAGAGCAGCGGGCCCGTGCCCATCAGCACCACGCGGCTACCAATCGCACAACCCTGGAACTTGAGCGCCACCTGCGCGCCGCCCAGCGTGTACACGCCCGGCAGCGTCCAGCCCGGGATGGGCAGCACGCGGTCTGTGGCGCCGCTGGCTACGATGAGCTGGCTGTAGGGCACCGTGCGCGTGGTCTGTGTGGGGCCATGCAGCACGTCCAGCTGGCCGCCCTGGGCGTTCCACACCAGGCTGTCGGGCTGGTAGTCGATATGGTTCTGCAGGCCATCGAGCGCGCTGTGCACGGCAGTGGCGCGCGGCGCCTCGGTGCCATACAGCGTGGCCGGGGGGCGTTCAAAGTGCGCGGGCGGGCGGCGGTAGATCTGCCCACCGCCGCGCGCGGCCTCGTCGATCAGCACAGGTCGCACGCCATGGGCCGCCAGTGTCTGCGCGGCGCGGATACCCGCCGGGCCTGCGCCCACGATCACGGGTTGCAAAGAGGGCGCGGTTGTCATGCCTGGCCTCCGCTGGCCAAGGCCATCGTGTCCACGGGCTCGGTGTGCAGTGCCAGACCCGGTGCAATGAATGTGCTGCAGGCGCGCAGGCGTTCGCCGCTGTCGGTCTGCACCCAGCAGTCCTGGCAGGCGCCCATCAAACAAAAACCTGCGCGGGGCTCGTGGCTGAACTCGTTGCGGCGCAGTTGCGCATGCTGGGTGAGGATGGCGGTCAGCACCGTGTCGCCTTGCAGGGCGGTGGCGGGTTGGCCGTTGAGGGTGAAGTGCACAGGCGCACGGCTCTTTTCGGCCACGCGGTGCAGCAAGGCTGGGCTGGAACTCATGGTGTGGGTGCTCATCTACTTCCGGCCCACGAGGACGCGGTCCAGTCCATACACACGGTCCAGCAGCACCATGGCGCAGGCCGTGACCGCCACCATCAGCGCCGACACGGCGGCCATCAGCGGGTCGATGGATTCGGTGGCGTACATGTACATGCGCACTGGCAGCGTCACCGTGCTGGGCGAGGTGACGAAGATCGACATGGTCACTTCGTCAAAGCTGTTGATGAAAGCCAGCATCCAGCCACCCGTCACGCCCGGCAGGATCATCGGCAGCGTGATGCGCGTGAACACCGTGGCCTGGCTCGCGCCCAGCGACAGGGCTGCATGCTCGGCACTGCGGTCAAACCCCACCAGCGCCGCCACCACCAGCCGCAGCGTGTAGGGCGTGACGATGAGCGCATGCGCCACCACCAGCCAGCCAAAGCTGCCCGTGCCGCCGATCAGTGCAAACAGGCGCAGCAGGGCCACGCCCAACACCAGGTGCGGAATGATCAGCGGTGACAGGAACAAACCATTGAGAAAGCCGCGCCCGGGAAAGTCGTAGCGCGTGATCGCAATGCCCGCAGGAACGGCCAGCACCGTGGCCAGCGTGGCCGATGCCAGGGCCAGCCACAGGCTGTTCCAGAACGACTGCACAAAGTCGGAGTGCTCGAACACCGCCTTGAACCAGCGCAGCGAGAACTCGGTGGTGGGCAGCGTCAGCGTGTTGTGCGGCGTGAAGGCGACGATGCACACCACCAGCAACGGGGCAAGCATGAAGGTGATGACCAGCGCGTTGAACGCGAGGGCGAGGGGGCCGTTCTTTTGCATCTTGGTTATCCCAAAGACTTTTTGTAGCGGCCTTCAACCAGCCGGTTGTAGCTCAGCATGACCACCAGGTTGGCCACCAGCAGGGTCAGCGCAATCGCAGCGCCCAGCGGCCAGTTCAGCTCGTGCAGGTACTCGTCGTACACCACCGTGGCCACCATCTTCAGCCGCCGCCCGCCCAGCAGGCCGGGGATGGCGAACGAGCTGGCCGCCAGGCCAAACACGATCAGGCTGCCCGACAGAATGCCGGGCAGCACCTGCGGCAACACAATGCGCCGCAGCGTGGTGAAGGGCGAGGCCTGCAGCGACAGGGCCGCGTTCTCCACACCCGGGTCGAGCTTCTGCAGTGATGTCCACACAGGGATCACCATGAACGGCAGCATCACGTGCACCAGCGCAATCACCACCGCAATCTCGGTGTAGAGCATCTTCACTGGGCCGATGCCCACCAGGCCGAAGGCGGCATTCACCAGCCCCTCGGGGCCCAGCAGCATGCTCCAGCCAAAGGCGCGCACCACCACCGACACCAAGAGCGGCGCCAGCACCACCAGCAGCAAGATGGAGCGCCACGGGTTGCGCATGCGGCTGAGCACATAGGCCTCGGGTGCGCCAATCAGCACGCAGATCAGCGTGACCAGACCGGCGATCCAGAACGTGCGCCAGAAGATCGCGTGGTAGTACGAATCGGCAAACACATGGCCGTAGTGCTCCAGCGTGAACTCGCCCGCTTTCACCCCCGTGGCCGGGTCGAAGGCGTTGAACGAGAGCACGGCTGTGAGTGCCAGCGGCACCAGCAGCAGCACGGTGAATAGCAGCAGCGCCGGGCCGGACAGCCACCAGGGCAGTGCCTTTTTGCCCAGCAACGGATGGGGCGTTGCTGCCGTCGTCGTTGTCGTAGCGCTTGTCATGGCGTGGCCTCGGCTTCGGCCATGGCCGCTTCATCGGCAGGCAGCAGGCGCATGCAGTGGTCGGGCCAGTCCAGGCCCGTGCGCTCGCCTTCGTCGAGTGCGCTGCGGCCATCGTTGGGGGCCAGCACCATCAGGTCGCCCATGGCTGTGCCCACGCGGTACAGCCACTGGCTGCCCAGGAAGAAGCGCTCGCACACCTCGCCGTCGATGCGGCCCTGCACCGTTGGCACCAGTTGCAGCTTTTCGGGCCGTACGCTCAGCAGCACGGCCGCACCGGGGCGAAACGGTGCGCCTTCCACGCGCACCTCGATGGGGCCTGTGCCCACATGGGTGTGTGTGGCGCTGGCCGTGGTCACCTTGCCGGGCACCAGGTTGGCCTTGCCCACAAAGGTGGAGATGAAGCGCGTGCGCGGGTGTTCATACACGCGGTGCGGGTGGTCGATCTGCGTGGCGCGGCCCGCCTCCATCACCACCACGCGGTCGCTGATGGACATGGCCTCGCTCTGGTCGTGGGTGACCATCACCGTGGTGGTGCCCACCTTGCGCTGGATCTGGCGCAGCTCGAACTGCATCTCTTCGCGCAGCTTGGCGTCGAGGTTGGACAGGGGCTCGTCCAGCAGCAGCACGGGCGGCTCGATCACCAGCGCGCGGGCCAGCGCCACGCGCTGGCGCTGCCCGCCCGACAGCTCGCGCGGGTAGCGGCCTGCATGTTTTTCCAGGTGCACCAGGCCCAGCGCCTGGGCGACGCGCTCCTTGCGCTCGGCCTTGGGCACCTTGCGCATCTCCAGGCCAAAGCTCACGTTGTCGGCCACCGTCATGTGCGGGAAAAGGGCGTAGCTCTGGAACACGATGCCCAGCCCGCGCGTGTTGGCCTTGGCATGCGTGATGTCGCGCCCAGCCAGTGCTATGCGGCCACTGCTCACCGCCTCGAAGCCCGCCACCATCTGCAAGGTGGTGGTCTTGCCGCAGCCCGAGGGGCCCAGCAGCGATACGAATTCGCCTTTTTCCACCGAAAGATTCATGGACTGCACCGCGCAGGTGCTGCCATAGAACTTGGTCACATCCGTGAGTTGAAGGAAGGACATGCGTGGGCCTTTCTGCTGTCTGTCTTTTCTGGATGCCGTCGCCCGGTTTCCTTGAGGGGATACGGGGCAACAGACGGTGTCTTGGAACGCCGGGTTGCCTGTGTTCCAGTTTGTGGAGCGGTGTGCACCGCTGTGGTGCACCTTGTTCCCTGAAATTGGACTTGCCCGGTGATGTTGATTCACTCTATTGCAATATGCGAACCAGCCTGACTCGGGTATTCCATTAAACAGAATTTTTATTCAATTTATTCCGTTTGATGAAATATGAAGATTAGAATGCAACCCATCTATTCCGCAGGAGTGACGCATGGAAGCAGCATCCGCAGGCACGGGCGGCGTACCCCGGGTCTTTGCCCTCATCCGCGCCCTGGTGGCCGTTCAGGCCGAAGGTGGCCGAGTCACCCAATTGGCGCGTGCCATTGGCCTGACGCAGGGCACCACGCACCGTTTGCTGCAATCGCTGGTCGCCGAGGGCATGGTCGAGCAGGACGAGCGCAGCAAGCTCTATCGCCTTTCCACCGAGTTTTTTGCGCTTGCGGCCAAGGCGGGCAACCCTGGCGACCTGCGCAGCATCTGCCGCCCTGCGCTGCTGCGCCTGAGCGCCAGCCTGGGTGACAGCATCTTCTTGTTGGTGCGCAGCGGGTTCGACGCGATCTGCCTGGACCGCAGCGAAGGGCCGTTCCCCATCCGCTCGTTCACCGGCGACATTGGCGGCCGCGTGGCGCTGGGGGTGGGGCAGGGGGCCTTGTCCATCCTCGCCTTCCTGCCCGAGGCCGAGCGCGAAGAAGTGATCCGTTTCAACCTCTCGCGCGTGCGCGAGTACGGCGTGTACGACGAGGTCTATCTGCGCACCGAGATCGAGCGTGTGCGCCAGACTGGCTATGCCGCGCGCAACACCGGCCTGCTCGAAGGCATGGCCGGCGTGGGCGTGCCCGTGCTCGACCGCGAAGGCCGCGCCGTGGCCGCGCTGAGCGTGGGCACCATCTCTGCCCGCCTCAACGAAGACCGACTGCCCACAGTGGTGGAACTGCTCAAGCGCGAGGCCGCCGCCATCGGCCCGCGCATCCACCCCTTCGACGCCACGCTGCGCCGCCCCGCACAAAGCCTGGCGGGGCAGCCGTCTGAGCAACTGCTGGCGCCGCCCGGCGCCGCCAACTCTTCGGTGTGATGGCACGCGCGTGCTGCACCCGACGTGCGGTTCGCTGTGATGACGGATTGGATGTGGCCTGTTGTTCCAGTGCGCAGACCGCCCGCCCAGCCGCTGCAAAAAAGCGCCAAATCCCAGAGGTGTGGTGCCGATAGAACGCAGCACTACCAAGGTGGCTTTGCGTCGCTATAGTCCGCGCTTTCCTGTGCGCAGGCAGCTCCACCGGCAGGTGGATGCAGATTGCGGCACTGCCACCCATTCACCGAGCCAACGCGACCCCATGAGCCTGCAACAAACCACCCCCGGGTACCTCGACCAATGCCGCGCCGCACAGCGTGCCGAACAAGAACAATCCCTGGCCATCACCGACAACTGGGCGCATGTGGACAAAACTAAGGTGCATGCCGACTTCGACGCCTTCTACAAAGAGCTGGCGCCGCTGATCGACGCCAATGCCCCCGAGTCCGAGGCGATTCAGGCACTGATGGAAAGACACTTTGCCATCGTTGCGCGGTTCTACGTGCCATCGCGCGATGCTTACGTGGGCACCGCGCTGTTCTACGCCGACAACGCCGATATGAAGACCTTTCACAACACCTACCACCCGCGCATGGTGGAGTTTCTGGGCGACGCCGCATATTGCTACGCGCTGCAGAACCTGCAGTAATACCTGCAGAGAGCCTCGGCGCAGGCCATTGTGCAGAGATGGGGCATCGCCCCGCAAGGCCTGCAGGTCGCCAACGGGTGGCATACAGCAGCAGGTAAGCCCGGGTAATCTCGCGGCTCCTGCTTGTCGTTTTTTGGGGTCGCACACCCCTGGAGGCTGCTTTGACTCTCAAACCTATTGCACTCTCTGCGACCTTGCAGCCGCCACTGGCTTCCAGCCTGCCGTACAGCTTTGGTAGCCCTGTGCCACTGCACAACGGCGCCTGCCTGCTGCTATGGGTTGCAAGTGCCCTGGCGTTCGCCCTGTTGTTGCTGGTTCCGCGTTGGTGGCAGGGTGCGTGGGTCGGCGTTTTGGCCGCGCTGCTGTTTGTGGGCGTGCAGTGGGCGGGGTTGCGCGTCGCCGTGGGCCAGGACTGGGTGGCCCTGTTCAGACGCCCCCGTTGGCGCGATGTGGCGTTGGCATTGGCCGCCGTGCCGCTGGTGTTGGGCTTGCCTGCCCTGGTGGCGGTGTACGGGCTCGGCATGTCACACCTCAGTGCCAACGCCAGTTTGGATGTTGCGGCGGGCCTGACTTCGGCACAGCTGGTGGTGCGGTTTGCGTTGACGGCCGTGCAATTGCTGGGTGAGGAACTGGTCACCATCCTGCCCCTGCTGGCCACCGTGGCTTTGCTGCACCGCGCTGGCATGCCTGCCCGCTGGGCTGTTGCCTTTGCGTGGGTGGCCACGGCGCTGCTGTTTGGTGCGCTGCACCTGCCCACCTACCAATGGCATGTCGGCCAGGCCCTGCTGGTCATCGGCACCGCGCGTCTGGTGCTCACGGCCGTCTTCATCTACACCCGCAACCTGTGGGCCAGCACCATCGCCCACATTGCCAACGACTGGGCGATCATGGCCTTTGCGCTGGCCTTTTCAAGCAGCGTGGGCACCTGACTGAACGGGCCCTTGGCCTCAAGGAGTTGCTGGTGGACTTTCTCAAGATCCTCAAGTCGTTTGAAGACTTTGTGTACGAAGCCCTGATCTGGCTGGTGTTGTTGCCCAAAACGTTGTGGCGCATCGTGCTGCATCCCCGCCAGATGGTGGCTTACGTGCAGACGGAGCAAACCCGCGAGGGCGACGACCGCTACGGCGACGCCATCAGCCCGCCGCTGCTGCTCATCCTGTGCGTGCTGGTGGCCCATGTGCTGGATCTGGCGCTGCGCAAGCAGGCCGACCAAGAGATGGGCTCGCTGGCCGCCGCACTGCTCAAGTCCGAGCAAAACCTGCTGCTGTACCGCACCATGGCCTTCGGCATCTGGTCGCTGGCAGGCGCTGTCTGGTACATGCGCCACAGCCGGCAGCCCATCCACCGCGTGAATTTGCGCAACCCGTTTTACGAGCCGTGCTACCTGGTGGCGCCATTCGCGCTGGCCATGTCCATCAGTACCTCGTTCGCTCTGTCTGGCGGGGTTCTGCCGGCAGTGGGCGTGGGGCTGGCGGGGCTGGCGCTACTGTGGTTTTGTGTCGCTGAGTGGCAATGGGTGCGCGAACGTGCGGGGCTGGGTGCCGGGCATGCCGCGCTGGTGGCAGGGGCACTGGTGGTGCTGGGGCTGGTGGCGAATACCGGGCTGGGGTACTTGTTGCGGCATTTGTGAGCACGCCAATGGGCGATGTACACCGTTGTGATGGACGGGCCAGCGCAAAAAATCATCGGCAGGGCTGGATGTCAGGCTGTTGTGCTCCTCCGCCGCCCTCCAATCCCTGCCGACCTGGGTGCGCTTCGGAGTCAGAACACCGCCAGTGCCCGGGCCACTTGCGCGTGCGCATCGGTGTCAATGACGCAGTTGTGGGCCACCACCACCCGTGTGAAGGGCCAGCGCAACAAACGCTCCGCACTGCGGGCCGCTGCAGCCCGGTCGCGCACCAGCGCACGCACCGTGAGCGGCACGGCCAGCTTGCCCCGCACCCCCGTCAGCGTGGCATAGGCCCGCGTGGGCCAGGGCAGATCACCCGCCATCCACTGCAGCAGGTCCGTCACGATCAGCGTGGCCGATGGCCGGTGAAACCACACCGATTCATTGCCCGCTGGAATGCCCTCGAATGCAAAGTGCTCCAGCTCCGGCAGCCACTCGGGCAGGTCGCCCGCAGGCAGCGCACGCAAGGTTGCGGCCAGGTCCCGCCGCTTCTGCGCAAGCCCTTGCGGGCCGTAGACCACCGCGCCCGGAAAGGCCTGTGCACAGGGCGCCAGAAACAGGTGGTGCATCTTGTTCGGCGCCACGATAAAGGCCACGCTGCCGAGGTCTTGCACCTGGCGCAACAACGCGCTGCCGGGCGGCATCGGAATGGGCGAGTGGATCAAAAGCTTGCGCCCTGGCAGGCGCACCACCGTCATGCGCGTGGTGATGGGAAGGCCGTTGGCCTTGAAGGCGTGGGTGGCGTGCCAGAGGTGGGTGTCGAGGGGTTCAAGTTGCATGGCGCGGGATGGTGCCTTTGCGAGGGGGGTGGGGTCTTGAACGAAGGCGACACTGGGCTCTGGGTGCTGATGTGTCTTGCTCTGTGGGTATGTGGGCAAATGTCAGCGCTGTGTTTGGGCCGCAGAGCCCAGCACCTGGGACATTTGCGTCAGCATCCACCGATGGCCCGGGGTGCTTGCATGCCGGGGATGGAAGAACGCCTTGAGCGTGTACGGCGGCGTGCGCAAGGGCGCTGGGTGGATGGCGAGCGGCAGGCTCGCCGCAGCATGAACCGCCGCACTGTGCGGAAGTGTCAGAAGGAGATCGGTGGCTGCAATGATGCTGGTCGCAGCCAGCATGCTCGGAAGCTCCAGCGCTACATCGCGCGCTTGCTTCATCTGAAGCAGCGCTCCGTCAATCACACTCGTTTCATGCTCCCAGGGAAGAACGGCGACATGCCGTTCCTTCAGGTATTGGGCTAGCGTAAGCTTGCCTTGGATGCGTGGATGGTCGGCCCGCGCGAGCACCACGTAGTCGCCTTCCATGAAGGTGACGGAATCTAGGCCCTTATGGATGGTGGCGCTTTCGTCTGCGAACCCCAGGGCGAAATGCGCGCGGCCACATGCCAGTGCTTCCACGGAATCACGGCGTCGCGAATGCTCCACCTTGATGCGTATCCGGGGCGCCACGGCCGCCACGGCAGCAACCAATGGAGGCAGGAGTGCGAATGTGGTGAAGTCCGTGGCCGTGAAAACGAAGGTTTGCCGACTGCTTGCCGGGTTGAACGAGCGGCCTTCGCCCAGGCTCGTCGAGAGCAGGCGCAATCCATCCTGCACGCCGTCCGCCAGCCTCCTGGCCTTTGCCGTGGGCTCCATGACCGTCCCCTCGCGAACGAACAACTCGTCCAGCAAGGCGGAGCGAAGACGCGCCAGCGCATGGCTGCACGCCGAAGGGCTGATCGCCAGCTCGTCAGCAGCCACCGCCACGCTGCGGTGCCGCAGCAGGGCGTCGAATACCAACAGCAGGTTCAGGTCCAATTGGCGAAGAGCATCGTGCATGCTGTTCACTATAGCCTGAAGAAAATGCAGTACATGCATTGAGGGGCATGCGTACCATTGGCCTGTTCTCACAGTTCTTTTTTTCGCCCCTTTCCTCCACCATGTCTGTTGCCTCCTCTGCTTGCTCCCCTTTTCGCAACGCCATCGCCTGCGATGCGCAGCGCTGCTTTCAGATCGAATCGGCTGCGTACGGCGGTGACGAGGCGGCGACGCTGGAGAAGATAACGAAGCGCATCGCCGACTATCCCGAAGGTTTCCTGGTGATGGAGCTGGAGGGGCAGGTGGTGGGTTTCATCAACAGCGGCTGCGCACACGAGGTTGCTATGGCGGATGATGCATTCAAGCAGTTGGTGGGTCATGACCCTGCTGCGTCGCACGTGGTCATCATGTCTGTTGCGGTGGATCCCGTGCACCAGGGTAAGGGCTACTCCCGTCGCATGATGGAGCGGTTTGTCCGCGGGATGGTAGAGCGGGGCAAGACCAGTATCCATCTGATGTGCAGGGAGCGCCATGTTGGTCTGTATGAACGCATGGGCTACCGGTATGTCAGGCCGTCGGCCTCTGGCCATGCGGGACTTGCTTGGCACGAGATGGTGATGGAGCCGCTGCCGATGTGAGAGCAAGTGCAAGACGCCGACGATTGCCGCTGTGCAGACCTGCAGCTACCTGATATTCCTGAGACTTGAAACCAGCCTTTTCCCATGTACCCAGTTTTTCGCCCCTGTTCCCCTGGGGATGCAGCGGGCTGTCTTGAAATCTTTGACAGCAACACCCCGCCGTTTTTTGATCCATCCGAACGTGCCTATTTCGTGAAGTTCTTGGAGGAGAACAGTTGCCACTACTTTGTTCTGGAGCAGGCGCAGGCCGTGGTGGCTTGCGGCGGATACTGCGAGGATGCGCAAGGTGGCATGGTGCTGGTTTGGGGCATGGTCCGCCGTGACCTGCACCGACGAGGCCTGGGAAAGGTACTGGTCCACCAGCGTGTCCAAAGGATCCTGCAGGCCCATCCCGGCGCCCCCATTCGTCTGGAGACCAGCCAGCACACCCAAGACTTCTATAGCCACCAGGGGTTCAGGGCAATGGACTGTACCCTGGACTTTTACGGCCCTGGGTTGCACCGCGTGGAAATGGTACTCACACCAGCCTGAACCTGCCGCGCATCCTCGCGCAGGGTGGCCCCCCCTATGTTCGCACGTGAGGGTGTGAAGGGCTCTGGCCGTACCCACCTCAGTTACTGTCCGTGCCCCGCACACTCCCCCACCACCCAATCCCTGAACGCCTTCACCAGAGGCGTCTGCGCCCGCGTCTCTGGGTACACGAGGTAGTACGCATCGGTGCTCGTCAGCACCTGGTCTGACAGCTCCACCAGGCTGCCTGCTGCCAGCTCCTGCTCAATCAAAAAGCGCGGCAGCAGCGCCGCGCCCAGGTGCGAAACCGCAGCCTGGGCAATCATGGCGAAGTGTTCAGACTGAGGGCCGCGCAGGGCCAGGGCGGTGGGGGCGCCCACCAGCTCAAACCACTCGGCCCACTGCGTGGGGCGGGTGCTTTGCTGCAGCAGCACCACACGCGTCAGGTCCTGCGGGGTGCGGATGTGGTGGCGGTCGCGGTAGGTGGGGCTGCACACGGGCACGGTCTCTTCGTGCATCAGGTATTCGCACACGGCGCCCGCCCAGTGTGGGGTGCCGAAGTGGATGGCGGCGTCGAACGGTGTGCCCGCAAAGTCAAACGGCTCGGTGCGGGCCGAGAAGTTGACCATGGCCTCGGGGTGCAGCGCCATGAAGCCGCCCAGGCGCGGGATGAGCCAGCGGGTGCCCAGCGTGGGCAGCACGGCCAGGTTGAGCAGGCCATCGGTGCTGGAAAACGCCATGGCTTTCTGCGTGCTGGCCGACAGCTGCTGCAGCACGTTTTGCACATCGGCCGCGTAGACGCGCCCTGCGTCGGTCAGCACCACACGCTGGCGCACGCGGTGGAAGAGGGCGGTGCCAATCTGTTCTTCCAGCTGGCGGATCTGGCGCGACACCGCGCTTTGGGTGAGGTGCAGCTCCTCGGCCGCTCGCGACACGCTCTGGTGGCGGGCGGCGGCCTCAAAGGCCAGCAGGTCGGCGGTGGAGGGGAGAAAGGCGCGGCGCAGCAAGGTCATACCGGGTTATGCACTGGGGGAATGATGGTGTATGCCAAAAATTGAGCCTTTTGAGTCCCTGCCGCGCATTGGGTATAGGACAGCGGTCCTGATATTTTCAGGTACTTCATTCTGATGTGTGATCAAGTAGTTCCATTTTTTTGCTATCCAGCTCGGCGCGATTGGCGGATATTGGCGCATTCATTGCGTGTGTTCTCCCACGCTGTTGCCATCTCTCTGCCTCTATTCACCTTTGCGAGCCGCCATGTCTGCCACCCCTGTCGCCACCCCCCTTGTGTCCGAAGTCGATCAACTGCTGCAACGTCTGGGCGTGCCCCGCGCCGCCTACACCGGCGGCACGCTGGCGGCGCGTTCGCCCATCTCGGGCGAGGTGCTGGCCCAGGTGCCGCAGCAAAGCGCGGCCGACGCCACGGCCGCCATCGGCCGCGCGCATGCGGCCTTTTTGGCATGGCGCAATGTGCCCGCACCACGCCGGGGCGAGCTGGTGCGCCTGCTGGGCGAAGAGCTGCGCGCCGCCAAGGCCGACCTGGGCCTGCTGGTGACCATCGAGGCGGGCAAGATCCCGTCCGAAGGCTTGGGCGAGGTGCAAGAGATGATCGACATCTGCGACTTTGCCGTGGGCCTGTCGCGCCAGCTGTACGGCCTGACGATTGCCACCGAGCGCCCCGGCCACCGCATGATGGAAACCTGGCACCCGCTGGGCGTGTGCGGCGTGATCTCGGCCTTCAACTTCCCCGTGGCTGTGTGGTCGTGGAACGCCGCGCTGGCGCTGGTGTGCGGTGATTCGGTGGTGTGGAAACCGTCGGAAAAGACCCCGCTCACCGCCCTGGCCACGCACGCGATTGCGCAGCGTGCCATCGCCCGCTTTGGAAGCGATGCACCCGAAGGCCTGCTGGAGCTGATCGTGGGCCAGCGCGACATTGGTGAGGTGCTGGTGGATGACGCCCGCGTGCCCGTGCTGTCCGCCACAGGCTCCACCGCCATGGGCCGCGCCGTGGGCCCGCGCCTGGCAGCGCGGTTTGCGCGCGGCATCCTGGAGCTGGGCGGCAACAACGCGGCCATCGTTGCGCCCACGGCCGACCTGAACCTGGCATTGCGCGGCATCGCGTTTGCCGCTATGGGCACGGCAGGCCAGCGCTGCACCACGCTGCGCCGCCTGTTTGTGCACGAAAGCATTTACGACCAGCTGGTGCCCCAGCTGGCCAAGGTGTACGCCAACGTGCAGGTGGGCGACCCGCGCACCGCTGGCACGCTGGTAGGCCCGCTGATTGACCGCCCCGCGTTTGACGGCATGCAAAAGGCGCTGGAGCAAAGCCGTGCGCTGGGTGCCACGGTGCACGGCGGAGGTCGCGTGGAAGGCATCGGTGGTGGCGAAGCGTATTACGTGCGCCCCGCACTGGTGGAGCTGCAAAAACACGAAGGCCCCGCGCTGCACGAAACCTTTGCGCCCATCCTTTACGTGGTGCGCTACGGCACCATTGACGAAGCCATTGCCATGAACAACGCCGTGGGAGCAGGCCTGTCGTCGTCCATCTTCACGCTCAATGTGCGCGAGGCCGAACAGTTCATGTCTGCAGCAGGCTCGGACTGCGGCATTGCCAACGTGAACATTGGCCCCAGCGGCGCCGAAATTGGCGGCGCGTTTGGTGGTGAGAAGGAAACCGGCGGTGGCCGCGAAGCGGGCTCGGACAGCTGGAAGGCCTACATGCGCCGCGCCACCAACACCATCAACTACTCCACCGCTTTGCCGCTGGCGCAGGGCGTGACGTTTGACGTGTAAGCCACGCGCTGCTGGCACCGTTCATGTTGACCGCTACAGCCCCACACCCCATCGTCATCATTGGCGGTGGCGTCATCGGCAGCGCGATTGCGTACTTCCTCACGCTGCAGCAACCGGGCTGCGAGGTGGTGGTGGTCGAGCGCGACCCGACCTACGCGCGGGCGTCGTCAGCGCTGTCGGCCAGCTCGATCCGCCAGCAGTTTTCTACCGACATCAACATCCAGATCTCAGCGTTTGGCATCGGCTTTTTGCGCAACGTGGGCCAACTGTTGGCGTGCCATGGCGATGTGCCCGACATTGGTCTGCACGAAGGCGGCTACCTGTACCTGGCCACCCAGGCGGGCGAGGCCACGCTGCGCGAGAACCACGCTCTGCAAACGCAGCATGGCGCCGATGTGGCGCTGCTGATCCCGCAGCAACTGGCCGAGCGCTTTCCGTGGCTGGCGTTGCAGGATGTGGTGCTGGGCTCACTGGGTCTATCGGGCGAGGGCTGGTTTGATGGCTACCTGCTGCTGACGGCCTTGCGCAAAAAGGCGCAGAGCCAGGGCGTGCGCTACGTGGCCGATGAGGCCGTGGGGCTGGATACGGCGGCCAGCGATGGCGTGCTGCATGTGAACGCGGTGCGCCTGCAAAGCGGTGCTGTGCTGCCATGCCGCTATGCCGTGAATGCCGGTGGCCCCTGGGCTGCGGCGATTGCGGGCTGGGCGGGCATTGACCTGCCCGTGGTGGGCAAGCGCCGCACGGTGTTCAACCTTGCCAGCCCTGCCGCGCTGCCGGGTTGCCCGCTGCTCATCGACACCAGCGGCATCTGGCTGCGGCCCGAGGGCCAAGGCTTTATTTGCGGCTTTGCGCCTGACGCGGACAACGACGCCGACTTTGCCCCGCTGGAGCCCGAGTACGACGCGTTTGACCACCACATCTGGCCCACCCTGGCCGAGCGTATCCCGGGCTTTGAGGCACTGCGCATGCAGGGCGCCTGGGCGGGCTACTACGAGATGAACACCTTCGACCACAACGCCATCGTGGGCCTGCATCCGGCGTGCGACAACCTGGTGTTTGCCAACGGCTTTTCGGGCCACGGCCTGCAGCAGTGCCCTGCCGTGGGCCGGGGCGTGGCCGAGTTGTTGCTCACGGGCAGCTACCAAAGCCTGGACCTGTCGCCGCTGTCCATCGAACGCATTGCGCGCAACGCGCCGCTGCTCGAAAAAAACGTGATTTGAGCGTCACCAAAGCCGCCCGATTTCTCTCTCACCGATTCATCCAACTGCCAACCACAACACACAAGGAGACAACGACATGGCAATTTCCCGCAAGACCTTCACTGCGCTCGCCGCAGGCCTGGCCCTGGCCTGCATGGCCACAGCCCCCGCGCAGGCGCAGACGGTCACCCAGCCCACGCTGGAAAAGATCAAGGCCAGCGGCAAGGCCGTACTCGGCGTGCGCGAGACTTCGCCGCCCATGGCCTACGCGTTGGGCGCGAATGAAAAATATGTGGGCTACCACGTGGAGCTGTGCGAGCGCGTGCTGAAAGAAATCGCGCCCGACGCCAAGCTCGAGTACATGGCCGTGACCGCGCAGAACACGCTGCCCCTGGTGCAGAACGGCACGTTGGATATCGGCTGCGGCCCCACCACCAACAACACCGCACGCCAGCAACAGGTGGCCTTTGCCGTGACCACCTACGTGAGCGAAGTGCGCATGGCGGTGCGCAAGGATTCGGACCTGAAGTCCATCAGCCAGCTCGCAGGCCGCACCATTGCGGCGTCCACCGGTACCACGGCCGTGCAACTGCTGCGCAAGCAAGAGCGCGCACTGGGTGGCGCCCCCATCAAGACCGTGCTGGGCAAGGACCACCACGAGAGCTTCTTGCTACTCGAATCGGGCCGCGCTGATGCGTTTGTGCTCGACGACAACCTGCTGGCCGGGATGATCGCCAACTCCAAGGACCCGTCGGCCTTCCGCATCGTGGGTGAGCCGCTGGGCGCTGAGCCGATTGCGCTGCTGTTCCGCAAGGACGACCCGACCTTCAAGGCCGCTGTGGACGGTGTGCTCACCAAGTTGATGCAGTCCGGTGAGATGGAAAAGATCTACACCAAGTGGTTTGTGAACCCCATCCCGCCCAAGAGCATGGGCCTGAACCTGCCGCTGGGCACCACACTGCGCCAGCTGTTTGCCACCCCTAACGACAAGCCCCTGGAGACCTACCAGCAATGAACGCCCCCATCCCCGCCACTGCCTTCCGCGCGGCCGACCGCCTGGGCGCCATTGGCGTCTCCGAAATCGTGCGCCTGACGCAAGAGGCCAACCAGCTCAAGCGCCAGGGCCAGCCCGTCATCGTTCTGGGCCTGGGCGAGCCCGATTTCGACACGCCAGCCCACATCCTGGAGGCCGCGCAAAAAGCCATGGTGCGGGGGGAGACGCACTACACGGTGCTGGATGGCACGGCCGAACTCAAGGCCGCCATCCAGCACAAGTTCAAGCACGACAACGGGCTGGACTTTGCGCTGAACGAAATCACTGCGGGTGCAGGTGCCAAACAGATCCTCTACAACGCGCTGATGGCGTCGGTGAACCCGGGTGACGAGGTGATCCTGCCCGCGCCGTACTGGACGTCGTACGCCGACATGGTGCTGATTGCGGGCGGCGTGCCCGTGGTCGTGCCCTGCAGCGAGGCCAACGGCTTTCGCATCACGCCCGAGCAGCTGGAGGCGGCCATCACGCCGCGCACGCGCTGGGTGTTCATCAATTCGCCCTCCAACCCCAGCGGCGCGGCCTACAGCGCCGAGCAACTGCGGCCGGTGCTGGAGGTTGTGGAGCGCCACCCGCAGGTGTGGCTGCTGGCGGACGATATCTACGAACACATCCTGTACGACGGCCGCGCGTTTGCCACGCCGGCTGCTGTGCTGCCCTCGCTGCGCGATCGAACGCTCACGGTGAACGGCGTCTCCAAGTCGTATGCCATGACCGGCTGGCGCCTGGGCTACGGCGCAGGGCCCAAGGCGCTGATTGCGGCGATGGCGGTGGTGCAGAGCCAGGCCACATCGTGCCCGTCGTCCATCAGCCAGGCGGCAGCTGTGGCGGCGCTGACGGGACCGCAAGACGTGGTGCGCGAGCGTTGCCAAGCATTCCAGGACCGGCGTGATCTGGTCGTGGCCGCGCTCAACGCATCGCCCGGCCTGCGCTGCCGTGTGCCCGAGGGCGCGTTCTACACCTTTGCCAGCTGCGAGGGCGTGCTGGGCCGCACCACGCCGGGAGGCATGCTGCTGCGCACCGATGCCGACTTCTGCGCCTACCTGCTACGCGAACACCATGTCGCCGTGGTGCCCGGCGGGGTGCTGGGGCTGGCGCCATACTTCCGCATCTCGTATGCCGCCTCTACTGCCGATCTGCAAGAGGCCTGCACACGCATCCAGCGCGCCTGCCAAGCCTTGTTCTGAATTTTTGATCCGATACCGTTGACATGAAAACGACCTCCCTCACCCCCCGCACTGGCGGCCAGATTCTGGTGCAGCAGCTCATCACCCATGGCGTGGAGCAGCTTTTTTGCGTGCCCGGCGAAAGCTACCTGGCCGTGCTGGATGCGCTGCACGATGCCAACATCGCCGTGACCGTGTGTCGCCAGGAAGGCGGTGCGGCCATGATGGCCGAGGCGCAAGGCAAGCTCACCGGTCAGCCCGGCATCTGCTTTGTGACGCGAGGGCCGGGTGCCACCAATGCGTCGGCCGGTGTGCATATTGCGCACCAGGACTCGACGCCCATGATTCTGTTTGTGGGCCAGGTGGCGCGCGGCGCCATGGGGCGTGAGGCGTTTCAGGAACTGGACTACAGCGCCGTCTTCGGCACCATGGCCAAGTGGGTGGTGGAGATTGACGACCCGGCGCGCGTGCCGGAGCTGATCTCGCGCGCATTCCATGTCGCCACCTCGGGCCGCCCTGGCCCCGTGGTGGTGGCGCTGCCCGAAGACATGCTGACCGAGGCCGCCACTGTGGCCGATGCCTTGCCCTATCAGGTGACGGAGACCCACCCCGGCACTGCGCAGATGGCCGAGCTGGCCCAGCGCCTGCAAGCCGCCAAAAATCCCGTGGCCATCCTGGGCGGCAGTCGCTGGTCTGAGCAAGCGGTGCGCGAGTTCACGGCGTTTGCCGAAGCGTGGTCCCTTCCCGTGTACTGCTCGTTCCGCCGCCAGATGCTGTTCCCGGCTACGCACGCCTGCTACGGCGGCGACCTGGGCCTGGGCGTCAACCCCAAGCTGCTGGCCCGCATCAAGGCGTCAGACCTGGTGCTGGTGGTGGGGGGGCGCCTGTCCGAAGTGCCGTCGCAGGGCTACGAGCTGTTCAACATTCCCACGCCCGCGCAACCCTTGGTGCATGTGCATGCCGACGCGGATGAACTGGGCAAGCTCTACCGCCCCACGCAGGCCATCCACGCCACGCCACAGGCGTTTGCTGCAGCGCTCAATACGGTGCGCCCTACGACCGCTGTACCCTGGAGGGCGCACGCCGAGGCCGCCCATGCCGAGTACCTGGCCTGGAGCGACACGGCGCCCATCCGCATCCCCGGCAACCTGCAAATGGGCCAGGTGATGCAGCACCTTAAGGAAGTGCTGCCCGCTGACACCATCTTCTGCAATGGCGCGGGCAACTTCGCCACCTGGGTTCACCGCTTCTGGCCCTTCACCACCTACGCGAGCCAGCTTGCGCCCACCAGCGGGTCGATGGGCTACGGCCTGCCCGCAGGCGTCGGTGGGAAGCGCCTGTGGCCCCAGCGTGAGGTAGTGGTCTTTGCGGGCGATGGCGACTTTCTGATGCACGGCCAGGAATTTGCGACCGCCGTGCAATACGGCTTGCCCATCATCGTGGTGCTGCTGGACAACGCCATGTACGGCACCATCCGCATGCACCAGGAGCGCGAGTACCCGGGCCGTATCAGCGCCACGCAGCTCAAGAACCCCGACTTCAAGGCCTACGCCCAAGCCTTTGGTGGCCACGGTGAACGCGTGACCACCACCGAGGAGTTCGGCCCGGCATTGGCCCGCGCCCGTGCCAGCGGCCTGCCCAGCGTGCTGCACTGCCTGATCGATCCGGAGGCGATCACGCCCACGGGCACGCTGCAGGGCATTCGCACAGCGGCGTTGGCAAAGCAGTGATGGCGATCCGGCGGTAGCGCCGGGGAGCGGTGTGTGGGCGCGGTGTGGCAGCAGGCTGTCGCACCGCCGCGCACAATAGCGGGCGTGACCGTTCCCGCATCTGAATTTGCTGAAAGCGACCCCGCAACCCCGGCCCAGACCGGGGGCAAGCTGCGCCGCATTGCCCACCTCGACATGGACGCCTTCTTCGCGTCCGTCGAGCTGCTGCGCTACCCGCAACTCAAGGGCCTGCCGGTGGTCATTGGCGGCGGGCGGCGCAAGGTGGACGAGTTGCTGCTGCGCGGCCCGGATGGCACCGAGGAGCGCGAGCGCCGTTTTATTCCTGTGGAAGATTTCCCTCTGCTCAAGGACTATGTGGGCCGGGGCGTGATCACCACCGCCACCTACGCCGCGCGGCAGTTCGGCGTGGGGTCGGCCATGGGCATGATGAAGGCGGCCAAGCTGTGCCCCCAGGCCATCGTGCTGCCGGTGGATTTTGACGAGGTGCGGCGCTTCTCGCGCACCTTCAAGGCCGCCATTACCGAGATCGCGCCCGTGATGCAGGACCGGGGTGTGGACGAGGTGTACATCGACTTCACCGACGTGCCCGGCGGGCAGCGTGAGGGTGGGCGCGTGTTGGCGCGGCTCATCCAGAAAAGCATCTTCGACAAGACCGGGTTGACCTGCTCTATTGGCGTGGCGCCTAACCGCCTGCTGGCCAAGATGGCGAGCGAGTTCAACAAACCCAACGGCATCTCCATCGTCTATGCAGAAGACCTGCAGGAAAAGATCTGGCCGTTGAATGTGCGCAAGGTCAACGGCATCGGCCCCAAGGCGGGCGAGAGGCTCGCGCGCCTGGGCATCGAGACCATCGGCCAGCTGGCGGCGCAAGACCCGCAGTGGCTCATCGGCCACTTTGGCAAGTCCACCGGCGCCTGGATGCACCGCGTGGCCTGGGGCCGTGACGACAGCCCCGTGGTGACCGAAAGCGAGCCCGTGAGCATGAGCCGCGAGACCACGTTCGACCGCGACCTGCACGCCGTGCGCGACAAGGCGGAACTGGGCGCGATCTTCACCGACCTGTGCCTGCGTCTGGCCGAGGACCTGCAGCGCAAGGGCTATGTGGCGCGCACCATTGGCATCAAGCTGCGCTACGACGACTTCAAGATCGCCACGCGCGACCACACGGCAGACATCTACACGGCCGATGGCGGCACCATCCGGCGTCTGGCGGGCCAGTGCCTCAAGCGCGTACCGCTGGACAAGCGCCTGCGGCTGCTGGGGGTGCGGGCCAGCACGCTGGCGCGCCTGGGCGAGGAGCCGGTGCTGGACACGCGGTCTGGGCGCCGCAATGTGGGCGCGGGTGATGGCGGAGCGGAGACCGGCCAGCTTTTCTGAGCCACGGAGCACCGTGCACTGGTGCCCCGTGCGCGCTGGTGCGAATGCGTTTTGGTGTTCCTTTTTTGTGGTGCGAGATGTGTTTCGCCCATTAGACTTGATCAGTATCAAGCGGTTACAACAACGGCAGCATCACGCCGCGCTCCTTGCCGTTTCGGCAGACCGTTCAGGAGGTCCCCCATGCGTATCAACATGCCTGTCACCCAGCAGAACTTCGACTTCCCAGGCGACGAGCTGCTGGTGTCCAGCACCAACACCAAGGGCGAGATCACCCACTGCAACCCTGCCTTTGTGCGCGTGAGCGGCTACAGCTATGAAGAGCTGATCGGCCAGCCGCACAACCTGATTCGCCACCCCGACATGCCGGCCGAGGCTTTCAAGGACATGTGGCGCACCATCGGCCGGGGCGAGCCGTGGACGGGATTGGTTAAGAACCGCCGCAAGAACGGCGACCACTATTGGGTGCGGGCCAACGTCACGCCCATCCTGGAAGGTGGCAAACCACGTGCCTACATGTCGGTGCGCACCAAGCCCGCTGCCGCCGAAGTGGTCGCTGCCGAGGCGCTGTATGCGCAAATGCGTGACGAAGCAGCGGCAGGCACCAGCAGCTTCAGCCTGCAGGCGGGCGTGGTGCGCCAGCACGGCCTGCGCGGTCAGTGGCAGCGGCTGAAGGACATGGCCTTGCTGCCGCGCATGGCATGGATGCTTTTCGTGCTGGTGCTGCTGGCCCTGGTGCCCGATGTGCTGGGCCTGCAGGGCACTGCGGCCTGGGTGGCCCGCGTGGTGTTGATGCTGCTGGGCGCGGGGTGGACGCTGTGGCGCTTTCAGGCCACCGTGCTGCAAGGGGTGCACGACGCCACCCGGTTTGCATCCGACATCTCGGCCTGCAATCTGGCCACATCGGTGGGCACCGACTACCCCCAACCCCTGGGCGCGCTGATGCAGCGCCTGCAGCAGACCCAGGTCAACCTGCGCGCCGTGGTGGGGGATGTACGCACCGAGGTGCGCAACTTCATCCAGTCGGCCGAAGAGATCTCGCGCGGAGGGCTCGACCTGTCGGCGCGCACCGAGTCGCAGGCCAGCAGCCTGGAGGAAACCGCCGCAGCCATGGAGCAACTGGCCAGCACGGTGCTGCAGACCTCCGAGACTGCGGCCAAGGTGTCGCACGAGAGTGCGCAAAGCAGCGACATCGCCACCCGGGGCGGCCAGGCCGTGCAGGAAGTGGGCGCTGCCATGCAGCAGATGAAGCAGTCGTCCGCCAAGATCAGCGAGATCGTCGGCGTGATCGAGGGCATTGCCTTCCAGACCAACCTGCTGGCCCTCAACGCCGCTGTGGAGGCGGCCCGTGCGGGGGAGCAGGGCCGGGGCTTTGCGGTGGTGGCGGGCGAGGTGCGGGCGCTGGCGCAGCGCAGTGCCAGTTCGGCCAAGGAGATCAGTGCCCTGATTGGCGTGACGGTGAACCAGATCGCCAGCGGAGCGCAGCAGATGGACCACGCGGGCTCCACCATCGAAGGCGTGGTGCATGCCGTGGAGCGCGTGAGCACGCTGGTACAGCAGATCAGCAGTGCCACCAAGGAACAGTCGCAGGGCATCGCCCAGGTCAACGAGGCGGTGACGCAGCTTGACACCGTGACGCAGCAGAACGCCGCGCTGGTGGAGGAGTCGGCCGCCGCCGCCCAGGGTCTCAAGGAGAGCGCGGTCTCGCTGGGTCGCTCGGTGGATGTGTTCCGGCTGGGGTGAGCGGCGCCGCAAGAAGCCGCCCGCAGCCATCCGGATCTTGACGAATTCTTACTCGTAACTTACAGTGATTTTCCCGTTTTCCGGGAGATCACCATGACCCTCAACGAGCTGCAACGCATCAAGCAATGGCATGTTGCGCACAAGGCAGACCACCCGCTGGAGTATCACCTGTGGGACCTGGTGCTGACGCTCTGGGTGCTGGGTTGGGTGGGCTGGTTTCCCATCTGCGCCTTTGGCGACGCCTGGACCGCCCCGGTGTGTGTGATCGGCATTTTTGTACCCAGCCTGTATGTGACGTGGCGCACGCGCGCACACCTGCGGCACACCTTGCGGTGTGACTGGATCGAGGTGGACGGGCGGGGATGACGGGCGGTTGCGGCGGCGTTGCATCCGATCCATCAAACCGTTCATGCTGAGTCTGTCGAAGCCTTGCGCGGCATTTCGACGGGCCCTGCGTCAAAGGTTGGGTGTTTTTTGAAGCCCTGTCGGGGGCAGGCCGCTGCGCCTTACTGCCGTGCCGTGCGCACGTTGCGCGGCAGGCCCTGCGGGTGGCTGGTGCGCAGGGGGTTGATGTCCAGCCCGCCCCGGCGCGTGTAGCGCGCATACACGGTGAGCTTGATGGGTTTGCAGCGCGCCCACAGATCCATGAAGATGCGCTCCACGCACTGCTCGTGAAATTCGTTGTGGTTGCGAAAGCTCACCAGGTACTGCAGCAGGCCTTCCTGGTTGATTTGCGGGCCGCTGTAGCTGATCTGCACGCTGCCCCAGTCGGGCTGGCCGGTGACGAGGCAGTTGCTTTTCAGCAGGTTGCTGGTCAGGGTTTCGGTCACCGGGCCCGCGTTGAATTCGGCCGTCAGCAGCTCGGGCGCGGGCTGGTACTGCGTGCATTCCACGTCCAGCCGGTCCAGGCTCAGGCCGTCCAGCTCGTGCACGGGCTCCTGGTCGAACAGCTCGGGGCTGATGAGCCGCACGCCCACGGTGGCGGGGTGCTCCGCGCCGCGCCACGCGGCCTCGCTGATGTCGGTGCGGATGCGCGCCTGTACCTCGGCCATGTCGGCAAAACGCGTGTTGTTGAAGCTGTTGAGGTAGAGCTTGAACGACTTGCTTTCGACGATGTTGGGCGTTTCGCAGGGCACGGTGATGTGCGCCAGCGCCACCTGCGGCTTGCCGCGCGCATTCAGCCACGACAGCTCGAACGCTGTCCACAGGTCGGCACCGAAGAAGGGCGCAGCGCCCGTGATGCCGATTTCGGCCCGCTTGCCCGCGCGCGGGATGGGGAACAGCAGCGAGGCGTCGTACTGGTCCACATAGGCCGATGTTTTGCCGAGCTGGGATTGTTCTGGCGTGTTCATGCTGGTGCGGTGATATGAATGTTTGCTATTATTTTAATAGCTATAAAGGTATGATGGACAGGCGGTAGGGCCTGTTTCTATTTGAATTCTCGCTCGCGCATCCACTTGGTGGCTATCCACTTCTCGCCTGCAATCACCGGGGCGCCGCCGTGCAGGGTGCGTGTGGAGGTGTGGGGGCGGTCGTAGCTGAAGAACACCGCATTGCCACGCTGCGGGCCGACCTCGACATGCACGTCGGGGAAGGTGGTGCCGCCGCCTTTTTCGGGGGTGTTGAGGTACATCACCAGCGTGCCCACACGCTGCCCGCCGCGCTTGACGATGGTGGCGGTGCCGGGCTCGGCGGGGTCGAAGTAGTCGTAGTGGGGCTTGTACTCGGCGCCGGGGCGGTAGTGCAGCACCTGCAGGCCTTCGCCGTTTTCGATGGGCCAGTTCAGGAGGCGCGCGATGCGGGCCTCGATGCGCTGGATCAGCGGGGTTTCGCCGCGCTGGAAGAACATGCCGTCGCTGGTGCGGTCGTCGTTGACCTCTTCGCCACCCGTCTTGGTGGCCACCGTGAGCGAACGTGCCAGGCGGGGCTCGGCGTCGGCAATCAGGGCATCACATTCCTCGGGCGAGAGCAGGTTGCCAAATACCACGATGCGCGGCTGGGCCATGGCCAGCAGCACGTTGACCATGCGGTCGCCGCAGTCCACCTGCGACGGCGATGCATCGAGCGGTGGCTCGGGCACGGGCACGGCCGAGGGCAGGCCCTGTTGCACCGCCAGCTCGTTCAGGTGGTCCTGCAGCGTGATCTCCAGCGCGTCGGCGGCTACGTCCTCGTCCCAGCCTGCGTCGCGCATGGACTGCAGCACCACGGGCGCTGCGTGGCCGGCCTGCGCCTGCTCGATGATCCAGCGGCGCAGCTCGGGCGTGATGGCCTGGCGCGCCGTGTGGGTGCGCTGGGCTGTGGCGGTGCTGTCGGAATGCGTGTCAGAGCGTGATGCCATGGCGGTCCTTCAACGGGGTACAGGCGGTTGGGCAGAGCAATTTACACGGCAGGCGCCGCCTTGCGCCGGAACACCAGGCGCTCGGGCTCGGATGATGCCGGTGCAAAGGCATAGCCGTCCAGATCAAAACCTTCGAGCTTGTGTGGCGTGGCAATGCGGTGGGTGATGGCATAGCGCGCCATCAGGCCGCGCGCGCGCTTGGCAAAGAAGCTGATGATCTTGTAGTTGCCGCCTTTCCAGTCCTCGAACACACATTCGATGACGCGGGCCTTGAGTGCCTTGTGGTCCACGGCCTTGAAGTATTCCTGCGAGGCGAGGTTGACCACCACCGGTGTGGTGTCGGCACGCAGCCGGGTGTTCAGGTGCTCGGCAATCTGGCTGCCCCAGAACTGGTACAGGTTGCTGCCCGCGCCGGTGGCCAGGCGCGTGCCCATCTCCAGGCGGTAGGGCTGCATGCGGTCCAGCGGCCGCAGCACACCATACAGGCCGCTCAGGATGGCCACGTGGCTTTGTGCCCAGCCCAGGTCGTCGGGGCTCAGGCTGCGGGCTTGCAGCCCTTCGTACACATCGCCGTTGAAAGCCAGCACGGCTTGGCGCGAATTGCTGGCCGTGAAACGCGGGCGCCAGGCCTGGTAGCGCGCCACGTTCAGGGCTGCGAGCGTGTCGCTCAGCGCCATCAGCGAGGCGATCTGCTGCGGGGACTGCGCACGCAGCACCTCGATGAGGGCCGTGGATTGCGGCACAAACTGCGGCGTGGTGTGTGGCAGGCCCTCGGGCAGGGGCGTGTCGTAGTCGAGCGATTTGGCGGGGGACAGCAGGAACAGCATGGGGGCGAAAAGCTCTCGGGTCTTTGGGGGGCGATCGGCCAGCAGCGGTGCTGGCGCTACAGGAAATGGTACTTGCTGAGCTCTGGCCGCTGGTTGCCCAAGGGTAATGGCGGGGGCGCAGGCAGCACTTGCAAACCGTTTGGATTGTTTTGCCGCGCACCAAAAAAAGAAGGCGGCCGGGGCCGCCTTCTGGGGGCACAGCCACCGCCCGGGGGCAGCAGCCATGTGTGCGCGCCTTACGCCGCTGGCGGCTGCTCAAAAGGCAGCGCCATGGCCGACAGGTCGCGGCGGGTTTCCACCAGCACCAGCGGGCCTTCGTCCAGCACCACCACGGGGGGGCGTTCGCGGGGCACGTGGATGGGCTTGGGTTCGGCGGCAATCGCGGCCTGCACGGCAGCGATCTTGTCCACATCGGAGTTCACCCATTGCAGACCCGACGAGGCAGCCACTTGCTGCAGCGCATCGACAGGCAGCGTGAACGCCTGCACGCGGGGCAGACCGCCCTTGGCTGGGGCGCTTGCAGGGGCGGCCGCCGGAGCGGGTGTCACTGCAGCGGGCGCGGCAGGGGCTGCAGCCACAGGCGCTGCAGCTGCCGCTACGGGCGCGGGCGCAGCAGCCACGGGGGCTGCCGCAGTGGCTACGGCTTCGGTGGCTTCGGGCGCTGCGGCCACTGGAGCCGCGGGCGTGGCGGCCGGGGCACTGAAGTAGCTGCGGCGTGGTGGCTCGTCCTGCTCGGAGGCTACGGGCGCCACAGGGGCTGCAGCGGGCTCTGCCTGGGTGGGGTCGAAGTCCAGCATGGCCGGTGCGGCGGCTGCGTCGGCACCGTTGCCATCGCGGGGGCCACGTTCACCGCGTTCACGGCGGTCACGGCCATAGCGGTCACGCGAACGGCGCTCGCGGCGCTGTTCTTCTCCACCGGCACCCTGGCCATTGCCAGGGGCGTCATTGCCGCTCAGGTCCAGGTCGGGCAACGAGGCCATGGGCGCGGTGTCCACAAAGTCGCCAGGCACGGCGGGGGCTGTGGCCGCTGCGGCTTCCTGGGCTTCTACGGCGCGGGGTGCGCGTTCGCCACGGGGAGCGCGGTCACCACGGTCACCGCGTTCGCGGCGGGGGCCCCGTTCGCCACGGGGTTGCTGGGCTGGAGCGCCTTCGGTGCCGGTGCCCTGGTTGCCTGGGCCCTCCACCTGCGCACTGGCGGCGGTGTTGTCACCATTCAGGCCGGCGGTGTGCTGGCGGGGCTCGGCATCGCGGCGGCCACGGCCACCGTCACGGCCATCGCGTCCGTTGCGGCCACCACCTTCGCGGCCTTCGCCTTCGGGGCGGCGGTCGGCGTCACGCGGTGGGCGGCTCTCTGCGTCGCGGGGGGCGCGGCCTTCGGCCGAACGTTCGCCACGGCGGCCACGGCCTTCGCCGCTGCCCGCTTCGCGGTTGCCGTCACGGGCACCTTCGCGCTGGCCATCACGGCTGCTGTCCCGGTTGCCATCGCGGCCACCGCTGCGGCGGCCACGGCCTTCGCCATTGCGGCCTTCGCGGCGGGGTTCACCACGGCCAGCAGGCTCGGCGGCCGGTGCAGCTGCGGGGGCTGCCACCGGGGCAGGGGCCGCTGCGGGGGTGCCACCAAAGCCGAACAGGCTCTTGAGCCAGGCAAAGAAGCCTTGTTCTTGGGGAGCTGCCGGTGCAGGCGCGGCCACGGGGGCTGGTGCGGGTGTCGGTGCTGCGGCGCCACGTTGTGGCTGGCCTGCACGTGGTGGGCGGGCTGCGCCTTCGGGGCGGGGCTCGGCCACGGGGGCGGGAGCATCAGGCAACACGCCCTTGATCACCGGGGTTTGCTTGTTGGTGGGCTCCTGCGAGCGACGCGTGACAGACGTCGGGTCTTCCACTTCTTCGGCAAGCTTGTAGCTGGCCTCGATGTGGTCCAGGCGCGGGTCGTCGTGCTTGAGGCGTTCCAGGCGGTAGTTGGGGGTTTCCAGCGTCTTGTTGGGCACCATCAGCACGGCCACGCGCTGCTTGAGTTCGATCTTGGCGATCTCGGTGCGCTTTTCGTTCAGCAGGAACGAGGCCACTTCCACCGGCACCTGGCAGTGCACGGCAGCCGTGTTGTCCTTCATCGATTCTTCTTGAATGATGCGCAGGATCTGCAGCGCCGACGATTCGGTGTCACGGATGTGGCCCGAGCCGCCGCAGCGGGGGCAGGGGATGGAGGAGCCTTCGGACAGCGCCGGCTTGAGGCGCTGGCGGCTCATTTCCATGAGGCCGAACTTGCTGATGGTGCCGAACTGCACGCGGGCGCGGTCCTGGCGCAGCGCGTCGCGCAGGCGGTTTTCCACTTCGCGGCGGTTCTTGCTCTCCTCCATGTCGATGAAGTCGATCACGATCAGGCCGCCCAGGTCGCGCAGGCGCATCTGGCGGGCCACTTCATCGGCGGCTTCCAGGTTGGTGCGGGTGGCGGTTTCCTCGATGTCGCCGCCCTTGATGGCGCGGGCCGAGTTCACGTCCACCGAGACCAGCGCTTCAGTGTGGTCGATCACGATGGCGCCGCCCGAGGGCAGGCTCACGGTGCGGGCGTAGGCCGACTCGATCTGGTGCTCGATCTGGAAGCGGCTGAACAGGGCGGCGTCGTCGCGGTAGCGCTTCACACGGGCGGCATGCTCGGGCATGACGTGCGCCATGAACTGCTGCGCCTGTTCGTAGATGTCGTCGGTATCGATGAGGATGTCACCGATGTCGTTGTTGAAGTAGTCGCGGATCGCGCGGATCACCAAGCTCGATTCTTGGTAGATCAGGAACGCGCCCCGGCCACCCTTGGCGGCGCCGTCGATGGCGTTCCAGAGCTTGAGCAGGTAGTTCAGATCCCACTGCAGCTCAGGCGCGGTGCGGCCAATGCCTGCGGTGCGCGCAATGATGGACATGCCATTGGGGTACTCCAGCTGGTCCATCGCCTCCTTGAGCTCGGCGCGGTCCTCGCCCTCGATGCGGCGCGACACGCCACCGCCACGGGGGTTGTTGGGCATCAGCACCACATAGCGGCCTGCCAGGCTGATGAAGGTGGTCAGGGCTGCGCCCTTGTTGCCACGTTCTTCCTTTTCGACCTGGACCAGCAGCTCCTGGCCTTCCTTGATGACTTCGTTGATGCGCGCCTGGCTGGGCGACACGCCGGGGGCAAAGTACTGGCGCGAAATTTCCTTGAAGGGCAGGAAACCGTGGCGGTCTTCGCCGTAATCGACAAAACAGGCTTCCAGCGAGGGCTCGACGCGGGTGACGACGGCCTTGTAGATGTTGCCCTTGCGCTGCTCGCGCCCTTCGATTTCGATTTCGTAGTCGAGGAGTTTTTGTCCATCGACGATGGCCAGGCGCCGTTCTTCGGGCTGCGTGGCGTTGATGAGCATCCGCTTCATGATGCGATTCCTTCAGTGTGTTGCGGACAGCAGCGGTGCAACCATCCCTCTCAGCGGGGAAAGCTGCGCAGGCTGCCGCCCACAGTTCCAAACCATTAACAACAAGCTCTACAGGAGCTGTGAATGCCTGGACTGACGCATCGAAACGAAGGGAATTGCCGGGAATGCCAATGATCTGCCGCGCTCTAGCGCAGCATCGTGAGGCAGGGGCGCGTGGATGGGGGCGAGTGGTAGGAGCGCAGTTTTGCTAGCAAAAAAGTAGCTGATTGCGCTTGCTGGCTGGGCGTTAAAGGCGATTTTGAGCATGCAGCCAGAGGCCGCAGCCTCCGCCACAGGGTCATCATCCATGCCATCAACAGCCACATGCTCGCTTCGATCCGCTGGCAGGCTGCGCCCGGGTAGGGAACATCTGCCAGCTTGGGGGATTCCGTATCAGTGTTTCAATCTGTCAGCCCGCCGCGTGGCATGCGGGCCACCACAGGCATCTGGCCTGCAATCTGCGCGCACGACACCCGCTGGCATCGACCTGCCTGCGTGAAGCAAAGGGCTGAGTGGACTAAACTCCAGACAAATCAACCACTTACATGACAACGCGCAGGTGAAACACATTATAGGGGCCAAACCGCCCATCGCCCCTGCGGGGCTACCCGCAGCCCGCCTGGTGGAGGTGGACGAAGACTCCGCAGGCCAGCGGCTCGACAACTTTTTGATACGCCACCTGAAAGGTGTGCCAAAAACGCATGTCTACCGCATCATCCGCAGCGGCGAGGTACGCATCAACAAAGGCCGCGTGAGTGCTGACACGCGCGTGGAAGCAGGGGACGTGGTGCGCCTGCCGCCCGTGCGCATTTCCGACAAGGTGGCCGAAAAGGCCGAGCGCCCGGCGCCCGCGCGCGAATTTCCCATCCTGCTCGAAGACGAGCACCTGATCGCCATCGACAAACCTGCGGGCGTGGCGGTGCACGGCGGCAGCGGCGTGAGTTTTGGCGTGATCGAGCAACTGCGCCAGGCGCGCCCGGCCTCCAAATTCCTGGAGCTGGTGCACCGACTGGACCGCGAAACCTCGGGCATCCTGCTGGTGGCCAAGAAGCGGTCAGCGCTCACTCACTTGCAAGACCAGTTCCGCGAGCGCGAGACGGGCAAGACCTATCTGGCGCTGGTCACCGGCACCTGGCCTGCCAACAAGAAGGTCATCGACCTGCCGCTGCACAAATATTTGCAAGCGGATGGAGAACGCCGCGTGCGTGTGACCACGGCCGACGACCCGGACGGCATGCGCTCCATCACCCTGGTCAAGGTGCGCAGCACGGCAGCTGCCCGGCCGGAGCAGGGCCTGCCTGCGATGTCGCTGCTGGAGGTGACCATCAAGACCGGTCGCACCCACCAGATCCGCGTGCATCTTGCCAGCCAGGGCCACGCCATTGTGGGCGACGACAAATATGGCGATTTCGACCTCAACAAACGCCTGCAGAAGCAGGGGATGAAGCGCATGTTCCTGCATGCATGGCGGTTACAGTTCAACCACCCCGCCTCGGGCGAACGTGTGCAACTGAACGCCGAGCTGCCCCCCGAGCTGGCCGATTTTGTGCCCCGCGCCTGACGATCCTGCGCGAAAAAACTCTGCTTCCATGTCCGCCAAAAACTTCCGTCCGCGCCGCTTTGACCTGATTGCCTTTGACTGGGATGGCACCTTGTTCGACTCCACTGCCATCATCGTGCGCTGCATTCAGGCGGCGGTGCGCGATGTGGGCGGCACCGTGCCCACCGACAAAGAGGCCGCCTATGTGATCGGCATGGGCCTGATGCAGGCGCTGGCCCATGCAGCGCCCGATGTGCCGCCCGAGAAGTACACCGAGCTGGGCAACCGCTACCGCTTTCACTACATCCAGCAGCAGGACGACCTGAGCCTGTTCGACGGCGTGTTGCCCCTGCTGAACGACCTGCGCGAGCGCGGCCACCTGCTGGCCGTGGCCACGGGCAAAAGCCGGCGCGGGCTGGACGAGGCACTGCACTCGGTGGACTTGCGCGGTGTGTTCGACGGCTCGCGCACCGCCGATCAGACCGCTGGCAAGCCTCACCCGTTGATGCTGCAGGAGCTGATGGCCGAATTCGACGTGGCACCCGAGCGCCTCTTGATGATCGGGGACACCACCCACGATCTGCAGATGGCGGTCAACGCGGGCTGTGCCAGCGTGGGGGTGAGCTATGGCGCCCACGAGCCCGATGTCTTCCACGCGCTGAATCCGCTGGCGGTGGTGCATTCGGTGCGCGAACTGCACGACTGGCTGCTACAGCACGGCTGAGGCTGGTTGGCGCGACGTGACCCCTTCCATGCCCACGCCCCCTGAGCAGGCCATTCCCCTGTGCAACAGCACCGACCTGGTCGATGGTGGCCGGGCCGTGGCGTTTGATGTGCACTATGCAGGGCAGACCTGCCGGGCCTTCGCCATCCGTTACCGGGGCCTGCCCCACGCCTATCTGAATCGCTGCACCCATGTGGCGATGGAGATGGACTACCAGGAAGGCCAGTTTTTTGACGACACCGGCCAGTGGCTGCTCTGCGCCACCCATGGGGCGGCCTACCTGCCCCACACGGGCCAGTGTGCCGGAGGCCCCTGCCGGGGCGGGTTGGTGAAAATAGTTTTGTCAGAAAGCGAGGGTGTGGTGCACTGGCATACTGCCTACAACCTGCAGCCCGTGGAGTTCTAGACAATCCAGACGAAAACCTCCACCGGCAGCCACTTGCCACCCGCCGCCTGTGTGGGGGCTCAGGCAGCAGCGGTGCAGCGCCCAGGACACAAGACATGACCGACCCCCAATCGCCCGGATCCTCGGGTTTTGATCCAAAAACCAATCCTGCGCCCGACCTGTGGGTGCAAGCAGCTACAAATTCAGGAGCATCTGTGAGCGACCCATCGCGTGAACCCGGCTGGGAGCGCGCCACGCTGGAAAAGCTGGCCTTCTCTGCCCTCAACGAACAGCGCAGCGCCCGCCGCTGGAAGATTTTTTTCCGCCTGGTATGGCTGGCGCTGATTGCCGCCGTGGCCTTCACCGCCCTGCGCCAGGCCTCGCCCAGCGCCAGCAAGAGTACCCCCCACACGGCGGTGGTGGACATCAAGGGCGAAATCGCCAGCGGCGCCGAGGCCAGTGCCGAATTTGTCGTCGCCGCCATGCGCAGCGCGCTCGAAGACGAAGGCTCGCAGGCGCTGGTGCTGCTGATCAACTCGCCGGGCGGCAGCCCGGTGCAGGCTGGCATCATCAATGACGAGATCATTCGCCTCAAGGCCAAGCACAAGAAGCCCATCTATGCTGTGGTGGAAGAAACCTGTGCCTCGGCCGCCTACTACATTGCCGCTGCTGCCGACGACATCTACGTGGACAAGGCCAGCATCGTGGGCAGCATCGGTGTGCTGATGGATGGTTTTGGCTTCACCGGCACCATGGAAAAACTGGGTGTGGAGCGCCGCCTGCTCACCGCAGGCGAAAACAAGGGCTTTCTCGACCCCTTCAGCCCGCAGACCGAAAAGCAGCGTGCCTATGCGCAGACCATGCTCGACCAGATCCACCAGCAGTTCATCGCCGTGGTGAAGGCCGGCCGGGGCGACCGCCTCAAGACCACGCCCGACACGTTCAGCGGCCTGTTCTGGACCGGCCAGCAGGCCGTGGAGATGGGCCTGGCTGACAAGCTGGGCAACCTGGACTACGTGGCGCGTGAGGTGGTCAAGGCCGAAGACATCATTGACTACACCCGCCGCGACAACGTGGCCGAACGCCTGGTCAAGCGCTTTGGCGCTGCGATGGGGGTGGGCGCGGTCAAGTCACTGTCGTTGGCGGGGCCCCAGCTTCGCTGACTGTGATCCACCCGGCCTGACGGCCGGTGACCACCAAAAAATGCCCCGGATGGAGACTCCATCCGGGGCATTTTGCGTTGGGGTTGCTGGCTGTGCCGCGCCTGCGGTGACTCTCAGAAGGAGAGGGGGCATTGCCTTGGGGGCGCATCAAGGGGTGACGCCCTCAGCTGTCCACCCCGCCGGCCTTGCGCTGGCGCGAGCCGTCTTCCAGGATGGTGTCGTCCGCCACCAGCTTGCCACTTTCGTCCCACTGCTTGCGTGCCGTGAGCCGGGTGCGCCCGCGTGCATCGGGGTCGGAGTACTGCTCTTCCAGCGCCAGGCGGCCGTTGTCGTGAAAGGCCTGCTGCGTGCCCGCGGGCCACTGGTCGGCATTGAGCTGGTCTCGCCGCGCCAGCTTGCCATCGTCACGGTACATCTCGCGCAGCAGGCGGGCGTCCTTGCCGGTGCCGCTCCAGGCGCTGCGCTCGCGCACCGCGCCGTTCAGGTACCAGCGCTCCACCTGCACCTCGCGGCCTTCGGCAAAGCTGCGCTGCTCGATGAGCTGGCCCGAGGCGCCATAGCGCTTGGCGCTCAGCAAGTGGCCGCGGGTGTCCCGCAAGGTGCGTTCGTCGGGCGCGAAGACGCGTTCCTCGCGCAGCACGCTCTTGCCGCCTTCGGTGGTGAAGCCCTTGTGCACCCTTCGGCCATCCACCACCAGTTGCTGGGCAGAGACGATGCCGTCGGCAGTCCATTCGGTGGCGTTCAGCAGCCGGCCCTGGTCGTAGCGCAGCTGGGCCGAGCGCGCACCGCTTTCGGCATAAAGCAGGGTGTCGGTGGCACCATCAAAACCGCAGAGTTTGCGGTCTTCAGGCAGCACGCTGGTGCGCGGGCACAGCAGGCGCGCTGGCTGGCCTTTGCTGGTGTACTCCACGTAAAAAAGCTCCTGGCCCTCACCGTGGAAGGACACGCGCTCCACACGGCCGCTGGCGTCGAAGCGGCGCACCGCGCCCTGGGTGCGGCCGTTGTCGGCGGTTTCCTCGCGCCGCACCTGGCCGTTGGGCCAGAACTCCGCCACCCGGCCGTGGCTGTTGCCACGGTCGTTCACCGTGCGTTCGCGCTGCGGGCGGCCGTCGCGGTCGAACATGCGCTCCAGGCCCATGAACTTGCCGTTTTGCAACTGCTGTTCACGCTGCACATGGCCGGTGTTCTCGTCACGGCAGCGCACCAGGCCTGACTGGCCCGCTGTTTCAGCGCCATTGGAAATATTGATCGCCTTGCCATTCAATTCGCAACGAATAATGGCCTCTGCGCGCGTTCCATAAGCACCAATAGCTATTAAGAATATAGCAATTGGGTGGAAATGCTTTGCCATGCTCAGCGGCCCAGTGCAAACACGACCGGGGTGCGGTTGTCGGGCGGTGCGGGTTGTTGGCGCCATTGCCGCACCAGCTGGCTGTGGATGCGTGCGTCGGGCAGCGTCAGCCCGCTGGCCAGTGCCAGCCGGGTGTGGGGCTGCAGTGTCTGTACCAGGGCCTGCCACAAGGCGGGGTTGCGGTACGGGGTTTCGATGAAAAGCTGGGTCTGCCCCGTCTTGAGGGCCAGGCCCTCCAGCTCCTTGATGCGCTGGGTGCGCTCCTGGCTGTCCTGGGGCAGGTAGCCCACAAAGGCGAAGTTCTGTCCGTTCAGCCCGCTGGCCGCCAGGGCCAGCAGCAGCGACACCGGGCCGACCAGGGGAACCACCGGGATGCCAAGGTCATGCGCAGCGCGCACCACGGACGAGCCGGGGTCGGCCACAGCGGGCATGCCCGCCTCGCTGACCAGGCCGATGTCGTGCCCGTTCAGTGCTGCGGCCAACAGCGGGCGCGCGTCGAACGGGGCCGAGCCTTTGTCGCCGTGGTCGCCTTTTTTGTGGACTTCGCGTGGCAACTCGGTGATCTGCTGTTGCTGCAGGGAGGCTGCCAGGGGATGAAGGGCGTCAATGCGCTTGAGGTATGCGCGTGTGCTCTTGGCGTTTTCGCAGACCCAGTGGGTCAGGCGTGCGGCCGTCTGCAGGGTGGCCGAGGGCAGAGCGTCCTGCAGCGGGGCCTGGGTGTCGCAGCCAAAGTCGAGGGGGGCAGGAACCAGGTACAGCGTGCCGGTTTTCGCGCTCATGGCAGCACCAGTCCTGCAGCGCGCAGCATGCGGCAGGTGCGGATCAGCGGCAGGCCGATGAGCGCTGTGGGGTCGTCGCTGTGGATGGCGTCGAGCAGGGCGATGCCCAGGCCTTCGCTTTTGGCGCTGCCTGCGCAGTCGTAGGGCTGCTCGGCGCGCAGGTAGCGCTCGATTTCTTCGTCGGACAGGTCGCGGAACTTCACCTCCACCGGGGCGAGATCTGCTTGCTCAAAGCCGGTGGCGGCGCACACCACGGCCAGCGCGGTCTGGAACACCACTGTCTGGCCGCGCATCTGGCGCAACTGCTGCACGGCGCGCTCATGCTGGCCCGGCTTGCCCAGTGGCTCACCGGCCAGGTCGGCCACCTGGTCGGAGCCAATCACCACGGCCTCGGGGTGTTGTTGCGCCACGGCGCGTGCCTTGGCCAGCGCCAGGCGCAGGGCCAGCGCACGCGGCGCTTCGCCGGGCAGGGGGGTTTCGTCCACATCCGGGGCCACCACGGCAAAAGGCAGGTTCAGCCGCTCTAGCAATTCACGCCGGTAGCGCGAGGTGGAGCCCAATACCAGAGGACGCTGCAGGGAGGGGGATTGATGCATGCGCCGATTCTCTTACACTGCCGCCATGACCAAGGAATTCTCCCCGCAGCGCCTGGACGTGAAAGCCTTTGCACAGGCGGGCGGACGGCTGGCGGGCCACGACTCGCTGCTGAAGTACGAACGGCTGGCCCAGGAGGCCAAGGGCCTGCACCCGGACCTGCTGGTGGACTGGGAGGCGGTGGGCGAAGTGCGTACCGCGCTGGGGGGCATGGGGCAGGTGTGGCTGCACATCAAGGTGCGCGCAAGTTTCCCCATGGAGTGCCAGCGCTGCATGACCCCCGTGGACGTGCCGCTGGAGGTGGACCGCGAGTTCCGTTTTGTGGCCGATGAGGCCACGGCCGAGGCCCTGGACGACGAGAGCGAGGAAGACCTGCTCGCCCTGAGCCGCGAATTTGACCTGCACGAACTCATCGAGGACGAGCTGCTGATGGCCTTGCCCGTGGTGCCCAAACACGACGAGTGCCCCACGGCCGTGCCGCTGGCGTCTTCCGACGAGGATTTCGAAGAAGCCAACGCCGAAAAGCCCAACCCCTTTGCCGCGCTTGCCGGGCTGCGCAAGGACCCCAAGGGGTGATTGGCTGACCCAAAAATCATTTGGGTTATAATCGTGGGCTTCACGCGAATCCCATCGTGTCTTTTGGGCTGATCGCGTTTTTACCAACCTACTCAAGATCAGGAGCCATCATGGCCGTTCAGCAAAACAAAAAGTCCCCTTCCAAGCGCGGCATGCACCGCTCGCACAATGCCCTGAACGTGCCAGGCATTGCTGTGGAACCCACCACCGGTGAAACGCACCTGCGTCACCACATCAGCCCCAACGGTTTCTACCGTGGCCGTCAGGTGCTGAAAAACAAGTCTGAAGCCTGATTTCAGCCTCCACCAAGGCCCGCAACTACTTTGCGTAGTGCGGGCCTTTGTTTTGACCGTCGTATTTTTCTTCCGGCCCCATCCGTTGGTCGGACAAGTCGCCCATGATCACACTGGCTGTTGACTGCATGGGGGGCGACCATGGCCCCCGCGTCACGCTCGCGGCGTGCCGCCAGTTTCTCGAACACCACCCCGACGCCCGCCTGCTGCTTGTGGGGCTGCCCGACAGCCTGCAAGCATTTGCGCACGACCGCGCCGTCATCGTCCCGGCCTCCGAGGTGGTGGCCATGGACGATCCGGTGGAGGTGGCGTTGCGCAAGAAGAAGGACTCTTCGATGCGTGTGGCCATCCAGCAGGTCAAGGATGGCGCGGCGGCGGCGGCTGTCTCTGCGGGCAACACCGGCGCTTTGATGGCCATTGCCCGTTATCTGCTTAAAACACTGGATGGCATTGACCGCCCCGCCATTGCCACCCAGTTGCCCAATGCCACGGGCGGCGCCACCACGGTGCTGGACCTGGGGGCCAATGTGGACTGCTCAGCCGAGCATCTGCTGCAGTTCGCGGTGATGGGCTCGGCCCTGGTGTCGGTCCTTCAGGAGGGGGGTGAGCCCACGGTGGGTTTGCTGAACATCGGCGAAGAGGTCATCAAAGGCAGCGAAGTCATCAAAAAAGCGGGTGAACTGCTGCGATCTGCCGCCAAGTCTGGCGATTTGAACTTTTTTGGCAATGTTGAGGGCAACGACATTTTCAAAGGCACCGTGGACATCGTGGTGTGTGACGGTTTTGTGGGCAATGTGGCACTCAAGGCCAGCGAAGGTGTGGCCTCGATGATCATCGGTGCGCTCAAGACCGAGTTCTCGCGCCACATCTTTACGAAAATGGCTGCGATCATCGCTTATCCGATTCTAAAAGCGCTCATGAAGCGCATGGACTACCGTCGGTACAACGGCGCAGCCCTGCTGGGCCTGCGCGGACTGGTGTTCAAGAGCCATGGATCGGCCGACGCCATGGCCTTCGAGCAGGCTTTGAACCGGGCGTATGATGCAGCCCGCAACAACCTGCTCGACCGTGTCCGGACCCGGATTGCGCATGCGGCGCCGCTTTTGGTGCCTGCAGATGCCCAGCCCCAGCCTGGCGTTGCGGCGACCGCACAATAATGAGACGTTATTCCCGCATTACCGGCACCGGCAGCTGCCTGCCCCCCCGCCGGTTGACCAACGCCGATCTGGTGGCCGAACTGGGCCAACGCGGCATCGAAACCTCGGACGAATGGATTGTGGAGCGCACTGGTATCCGGGCGCGCCACTTTGCGGCCCCCGATGTGGCCAGCAGTGATCTGGGTGTGGAGGCGGCTCGCCATGCCCTGCAGGCGGCCGGTTTGCAGCCGACGGACATCGACCTGATCATCGTGGCCACGTCCACGCCCGACATGGTGTTCCCCTCCACCGCCTGTATCTTGCAGAACAAGCTGGGGGCCAATGGCTGCCCTGCGTTCGACGTGCAGGCGGTCTGCAGCGGCTTTGTGTACGCGCTGTCAGTGGCGGACGCCATGATCCAGACGGGGGCGGCCAGCCGTGCGTTGGTGATCGGTGCCGAGGTTTTCAGCCGCATCCTGGACTTCAATGACCGCACCACCTGCGTGCTGTTTGGTGATGGCGCTGGTGCGGTGGTGCTGGAGGCGTCGGAGACGCCCGGCATTCTGTCGAGCGACCTGCACGCTGACGGCAAGCATGTGGGCATCCTGTGTGTGCCAGGCAATGTGTCGGGTGGCCAGGTGCTGGGGGATCCCCTCCTCAAGATGGATGGGCAGGCGGTTTTCAAGTTGGCAGTGGGGGTGCTGGAAAAGGCCGCCCACGCCGCGCTGGCTAAGGCCGGGCTGACCGAGGCCGATATCGACTGGCTGATTCCGCACCAGGCCAACATCCGCATCATGCAGGGCACGGCCCGCAAGCTGAAGCTGTCCATGGACAAGGTGGTGGTCACGGTGGATCAGCATGGCAACACGTCTGCGGCGTCCATTCCGCTGGCGCTCGACCACGCGGTGCGTTCCGGCCAGGTCAAAAAGGATGAGACCCTGCTGCTGGAGGGGGTGGGTGGTGGCTTCACTTGGGGTGCCGTGCTCCTGAAGTTGTAGCTATAAATCCAATATGGGCAGGCGGTAGCGCCCAATTTCTCTCAAACTTCTGGATTTTTCATGACGTCTTTTGCATTTGTCTTTCCCGGACAAGGCTCACAGTCCGTGGGCATGCTCGATGGTTGGGGCGACCACCCCGTGGTGGCGCAGACCCTGCAGGAAGCATCGGATGCCTTGGGTGAAGATGTGGGCGCCCTGATCAAAGAGGGCCCCAAGGAGGCGCTGGCGCTGACCACCAACACCCAGCCTGTGATGCTGGTGGCGGGTGTGGCGGCTTGGCGTGTCTGGCGTGCCGAGGGGGGCGCGGCCCCGGTGGCGTTGGCTGGGCATTCGCTCGGTGAGTATTCGGCCCTGGTGGCTGCGGGTGTCCTGACGCTGGCGCAGGCGGCTCCGCTGGTGCGACTGCGCGCTGCGGCCATGCAAGAGGCCGTGCCGGTGGGCACCGGCGCCATGGCAGCCATCCTGGGCATGGAGGCCTCCAAGGTCATCGCCGGGTGTGCCGAGGCGCTGGCATCGTTCGGGCCCGGCACCGCCGAGGTGGTCGAGGCTGTTAATTTCAACGACCCGATCCAGACCGTGATTGCTGGCACCAAGGCGGGCGTGGACAAAGCATGTGAAGTGCTCAAGGCTGCGGGTGCCAAGCGCGCGCTGCTGTTGCCGGTGTCGGCGCCTTTCCACTCCAGCCTGATGAAGCCTGCAGCCGAAAAGCTGCGCGTGGCCCTGGCCGACGTTGCTTTGGCTGCGCCGCAGATTCCGGTGGTCAACAACGTGGACGTGGCGGTGCAGCAGGGCGCCGAAGCCATTCGCGATGCGCTCTACCGCCAGGCCTTTGGTCCGGTGCGCTGGGTGGAGTGCGTGCAAGCGCTCAAAGGCCGTGGCGTGACCCACATCATTGAAAGTGGCCCTGGCAAGGTATTGGCAGGCCTCACCAAACGCATCGACCCCGAACTGGTCGGCGCTGCATTGTTTGACTCGGCCACGCTGGCCGAAACCCGGGAGTTGTTGGCATGACGGAATCGACCCAGACAGCAGTACAGGCAGCGCAGGTGGCGCTGGTGACCGGCGCATCGCGCGGCATTGGCGCGGCGATTGCCTTGGAGCTGGCTGTGCGTGGCTACCAGGTCGTGGGTACGGCCACCACGGACGAGGGCGCTGGGCGGATCAGCCAGGCGTTGTCGGCCTACCCAGGTTGCCGTGGTGCGAACCTCAATGTGAACGACGCTGCGGCTGTCGAGGCGCTGATGGATGCCATTGTGAAGCAGCAGGGCGGCCTGCATGTGCTTGTGAACAACGCTGGCATCACGCGCGACACCCTGGCCATGCGCATGAAGGACGACGACTGGGATGCGGTGCTCGACACCAACCTCAAGGCCGTGTTCCGCATGAGCCGTGCGGCCATCCGCCCGATGATGAAGCAGCGTTTTGGCCGCATCATCAGCATCACCAGTGTGGTGGGTGCATCGGGCAATCCGGGTCAGGCCAACTATGCGGCGGCCAAGGCTGGCGTGGCCGGCATGACGCGCGCACTGGCCCGTGAACTGGGCAGCCGCAACATCACCGTGAACTGCGTGGCGCCGGGTTTCATCGAGACCGACATGACCTCCGTGCTGCCCGAAGACCAGCAAAAAGCACTCAATGCACAGATCCCGCTGGGCCACATGGGCAAGACAGCGGACATCGCACACGCCGTGGCATACCTCGCCTCGCGCGAGGCTGGCTATGTGACGGGGCAGGAGTTGCACGTCAATGGCGGCATGTACATGTAATTGAGACAAGTTAACGCCGGTTCATCCGGACGGCGGGTCGTTTAGGGGCTTCTCCTTAAGCGGCTAGAATCGCGGATTCATTCACAACCCCCAGAGGGAAACCATGAGCGATATCGAAGCACGCGTCAAAAAAATCATTGCCGAACAACTCGGTGTGGAAGAGTCCCAAGTCACCAATGAAAAGTCCTTCGTGGCAGACCTCGGTGCCGACTCGCTCGACACGGTGGAACTGGTGATGGCTCTGGAAGACGAATTCGGCATCGAGATCCCGGACGAAGACGCCGAGAAGATCACCACGGTGCAAAACGCCATCGACTACGCCAATACCCACCAGAAGGCCTGAGCGGCGCCCTGCGCCTGACTCAAGCGATCAGCAGAAGGTTTTTACGCATGAGCCGTCGTCGCGTTGTCGTGACCGGCCTGGGTTGCGTCAGCCCCGTGGGTAACACGGTGGCCGATTCCTGGGCCAACCTCCTTGCCGGCAAGTCCGGCATTGATCTCATCACCAAGTTCGACGCGTCGAACTTTGCCTGCAAGATTGCAGGAGAGGTCAAAGGTCTTGACCTGGAGTCGTACATCAGCGCCAAGGATGCGCGCGCGATGGACACCTTCATCCACTTCGGCATTGCCGCTGCTGCACAGGCTGTGCAGGATGCTGGCTTGCCCACGGGCGAAGCGCTCAGTGACGAGTTCGCCACGCGCATTGCCTGCGTGATCGGCTCTGGCATTGGTGGCCTCCCGCTGATCGAAGACACCCATGCGGAACTGGCCAGCCGTGGGCCGCGGCGTATCACGCCGTTTTTTGTGCCTGCGTCCATCATCAATATGGTGGCCGGCCATGTGTCCATGCGCTTTGGCTTCAAGGGGCCGAATCTGGCTGTGGTGACTGCCTGTACAACGGGCTTGCACTGCATCGGAGAAGCGGGCCGCATGATCGAATACGGCGACGCGGATGTGGTGGTGGCCGGCGGCACGGAGTCCACGGTCTCGCCGCTGGGCATTGGTGGCTTTGCGGCCATGCGTGCCTTGTCCACCCGCAATGACGATCCCCAAACTGCCTCCCGCCCCTGGGACAAGGACCGCGACGGTTTTGTGCTGGGCGAAGGCGCTGGCGTGATGGTGCTCGAAGAGTATGAACACGCCAAGGCCCGTGGCGCCAAGATTTACGCCGAGCTCAGTGGCTTTGGCATGAGCGCGGATGCGGGCCACATGACGGCCCCCAATATGGACGGCCCCCGCCGCGCCATGCTCAGCGCCTTGCGCAATGCGGGTATCAATGCCGACCAGGTGGATTACCTGAATGCGCACGGCACGTCTACTCCGCTGGGCGATATCAACGAGACCAACGCCATCAAGGCGGCCTTGGGTGCACATGCCTACAAGACCGTCGTCAGTTCCACCAAATCCATGACGGGCCATCTGCTCGGTGGTGCCGGGGGGATTGAAAGCGTTTTCACTGTGCTGGCCTTGCACGAACAGAAGGTGCCTCCCACCATCAATCTGTTCAACCAGGACCCCGAGTGCGATCTGGACTACTGCGCCAACACGGCGCGTGACATGAAGATCGACGTGGCCGTCAAGAACAACTTCGGTTTTGGCGGCACCAACGGGACGCTGGTTTTCAAGCGTATCTGATCCCTTTGGCTGCTTGCTCCATCGCGGCGTGTATGCCCGTGGACTGCCATTGCGAAACACCTCAGGTGCCCATCCCCTGCTTGGCAGGGCGATGGGTGTTTGCCGGGTGTTTTTTTGTTGGCTCGCTGGCGGTGCTGTACCCATGACCCGTCTCACGCGGCGCGCGCCTGCGGTGTTTTACCCCTTGCGGCGCAGCAGGACTTTGGGTGTCGTGTTGGCTGGTTTGGTGCTTGCGGGGGCGGCGGTGCTAGGTGCTTGGCTTGCAAGCGGGGCGAGGCCGTCCTGGGGCGCTGTGATTGCGGCTGGCGCTCTTTGGTTGACGGCTGCCGTTGGTGCAATGCATTTCTGGCGCCGCCAGTGGGTGGGTGCCCTGCGTTGGGACGGGCAGGGCTGGACGATGGAGGGCGACGGGCCTGGCGAAATATTCTGGGCACTTTCTGCACCACCTGAAGTCCTTCTTGACCTGCAGGCCCACCTTTGGGTGTGTGTCTCTCCTGCGGGGCATCGCCGTACCTGGCTTTGGCTGGAGCGTGCAAGCCAGCCCGGGCGCTGGCTGGACATGCGCCGTGCGGTATATTCGCGCGCCGTACCGGGCGCTGACAACCCTGATGCAACCGCCCCGGCCACGGCCGCTGGGCGTGAATCCTGAGTATCCATGACTGTAAATTCGCCTTCTCCCTCCGAAGACAGCGATCTCCACCTGGTGGAGCGCACGGTAGCGGGCGATCAGCGCGCCTATGAACTGCTGGTCGTCAAGTACCAGCGCCGCATCGAGCGTTTGATCGGGCGCATGGTGCGCGACTCGGATATCGTCCAGGACATTGCGCAAGAGACTTTTATCCGGGCCTACCGGGCGCTCCACCAGTTCCGTGGCGATGCGCAGTTCTACACCTGGCTGTACCGCATTGCCGTCAATACTGCCAAAAAGGCGTTGATGGACATGAAGCGCAACCCGGTCATTTCCGAGAATGCCTTTCGGGGCAGTGACGACGAGGATGAAACTTCCCGGCTCGGACACGAACTAACCAGCGACGAAACCCCCGAGACCGTGCTGGCCGCCCAAGAGATTGCGCAGGTGGTGAATGCGGCCATGGAGGCATTGCCCGATGACTTGCGCCAGGCAGTAACGCTGCGCGAGATTGAGGGCCTGAGTTACGAAGAGATCGCAGCGGCCATGGGATGCCCCATCGGCACGGTGCGGTCCCGGATATTCCGGGCGCGCGAGGCCATCTCGGCCAAAGTGCGTCCCCTGCTTGAGAACCAGTCGGGCAAACGGTGGTGAGGTGATGGAATGAACAAGGTTAAAACAGGTACCAATGAATGGGCGAGCGGCCCTGCGGCCCAAGGGGTGGATCCCAGGGAGCGGCTCTCTGCCCTGGCCGATGGCCAGCTCCACGGTGATGAACTGGAGGCTGCATTCGCCTACGCGTCTGGGGATGAAGAAGGGGCCAAGACTTGGCAGCTGTATCACATGGTGGGTGATGTGCTGCGCTCCGCAGATCTTGCACAGCCTGCGAATCCGGCCTTCATGGCCCGCTTGCGTGAGCAGTTGGCCCAGGAGGCGCCTCCTGTACGCCCCCATGTCCCGACCCCGGTGGAGGTGGTTGCCGCCGGTTTGCCCGAGGCGGCCAATGCGTCCGTGTTCCGCTGGAAGATGGTGGCGGGCTTTGCTTCATTGGCCGCTGTGGCGGCTATAGGCTGGACGTCCTTGGCCAGCTTGCAGGGGGCGGGACCTGCCGGAGCGGGCGCCCAGTTGGCGGCGGTGCCCGAGCGCAGCACCCCTGTCCAGGGGGCGCCTGTGGTGGCCGTGGCGGATGCTGATGGGCAACAAGTGATGCTCCGAGATCCCCGGCTGGATGAGCTGCTGGCTGCCCACAAGCAGTTTGGTAGCACATCCGCACTGCAGATGCCTGCCGGCTTTCTGCGCAATGCAACGTTTGAAACTCCAGGTCGGTGAGTCTGGAATAGGTATGCCTGCTACAGGCGTTGAGATCGCGTGATGAACACATCGGGAGTGCTGGGCGCTGTCAGAATCCTTCGCAATCGGTGGCTGATGCCCTGGTGGGTCGCTGTTGCATGTGGTCTGGGGGCTTCTGCGGTGATGGCTGCGGCCCCGGGGGGCAGCCATGCTGCCGCTCCTTCTGGAGATGTGGCTGCTGCACCCGCTGAGCGTGATATGGCGCAGTGGGTGGAGCGCATGCACAGTGCGCCCTGCCGGAAATCCTATGCCGGGGTGTTCGTGGTGATGTCTGCGAACGGGGCGATGTCCAGTTCTCGCATTTGGCACGCGTGCGACGGGGCGCAGCAGATGGAGCGGGTGGAGTCGCTGAGTGGTACGCCGCGCACTGTGTTCCGGCGCAACGATGAGGTGCGCACTTTCTTGCCGCAGGCGCGTGTTGTGCGCACGGACCGTCGCGACGCTGCCGGGCTTTTCCCGCGAGTGCCCGTAGTCAGCGGTACGTCCATGGCCCAGTTCTATACATCCCAGCTGCTTGGGCAGGAGCGGGTGGCAGGGTTTGTGGCCGATGTGGTGTGGTTCAAGCCTATGGACGCCTTGCGGTTCGGTTACCGCCTCTGGGTAGAGCGCGATACCGGGTTGGTGGTGAAATTGCAAACCTTGGCTCTGGATGGCCGGGTGCTGGAGCAGGCGGCTTTTTCGGAGCTGGATTTGAACGCATCGGTGCGGGTGGAGCAACTCTCCCGATTGATGGATTCCACATCGGGCTACAAGGTGGTCGCCTCGACTGTGGTGAAGACGACGGCCCAGGCCGAAGGTTGGGCGTTGCGGCAGCCGGTGGCTGGCTTCGTGCCCGTCAGCTGCCATCGGCGTGCGGTCTCTGCGGCAGACGATGCCCAGAGTGTGCTGCAGTGCCTCTACTCCGACGGCCTGGCTTCCGTGTCTTTGTTCCTGGAGTCCTTCGATCCCCAGCGCCACCCGGCGCAATCCCAGGTGTCAGGTATGGGCGCGACGCAGTTGCTGGCCCAGCGGGTATCGCCCGATACCTGGCTCACGGCGGTTGGCGAGGTTCCGCAGCAGACGCTACGCCTCTTTGCCGGGCAGCTCGAACGCTTGCGCTGAACGGCTTCGTGTTCTGTGTTGGGCGCCACCGCTGTCCAGCTGCTGACGCACTGCGAAAGTGGGGCCCTCTCCGGGAACCAATTCGCGGCACACTCTTCACAGTCACAGCAAGTTGATGGACAGCATTTGCACAATTCACGAAAGGTCGAAGATGACGAAGTTCGATGGAAATAAGCTGCGCTCTGTGGCATTGGCGTGCATGTTTGCCGGGGTCGCCAGCGCTGTGGCGTTGCCCCAGGCCGTGGGTGCCCAGCCAGCGGCGGTGGTCCGGGGTTTGCCAGATTTCACCGAATTGGTGGACCAAGTGGGTCCATCGGTGGTCAATATCCGAACGGTCGAAAAAGCATCGTCCCGCGCTGGTGCCAATGGTATGGATGAGGAGATGCTGGAGTTTTTCCGGCGGTTTGGTGTGCCTATTCCCAACCAGCCGCGCCAGCAGCGCCCGCAGAGGCCGCAGCAGGAAGAGGAGCAGCAGCCACGGGGAGTGGGATCCGGGTTCATCCTGACGGCGGACGGTTTTGTCATGACCAACGCCCACGTGGTGGAGGGGGCTGATGAGGTCATCGTGACGCTTCCGGACAAGCGCGAGTTCAAGGCCAAGATCGTGGGGGCAGACAAGCGCACGGATGTGGCAGTGGTCAAGATCGAGGCGACGGGCCTGCCTGCAGTCAAGGTGGGGGACGTGAGCCGCCTGCGTGTGGGTGAGTGGGTCATGGCGATTGGCTCTCCCTTCGGGCTGGAGAACACGGTCACGGCTGGCATCGTGAGCGCCAAGCAGCGCGACACGGGCGACTACCTGCCGTTCATTCAGACCGATGTGGCCATCAACCCCGGCAATTCAGGCGGTCCGCTGATCAACATGCGTGGCGAGGTGGTGGGCATCAACAGCCAGATCTATTCCCGTTCGGGTGGCTTCATGGGCATCTCGTTTGCCATTCCCATGGATGAAGCCATGCGGGTGAGTGAGCAGTTGCGCGCCTCGGGGCGCGTGACGCGCGGGCGCATCGGCGTGCAGATTGGCGCAGTCACCAAGGATGTGGCCGAGTCGATTGGCCTGGGCAAGGCGCAAGGCGCCCTGGTCACTGGCGTGGAGGGTGGGTCGCCCGCCGACAAAGCCGGAGTGGAGGCGGGTGACATCATCACGCGGTTCGACGGGAAGCCTATCGAGAAAGTGGCCGATCTGCCGCGTCTTGTGGGCAACACCAAGCCTGGAAGCAAGAGCACGGTGACGGTGTTCCGTCGCGGGGCGTCGCGTGATCTCGGCATCACCATCGCCGAGATCGAACCCGACAAACCTGCTGCAAAGCTCGCTGAGCGCGAAGAAAAACCCAAGGCATCTGCGGCCGCACAACAGGTGGGGCTGTCGGTGACGGAACTGACGGACGCGCAAAAGAAAGAGTTCAAGCTCAAGGGTGGCGTGGTGGTGGTGACTGCCACCGACGCTGCCGCCCGTGCAGGCCTGCGTGAGGGGGACATCATTCTGTCGGTGGCCAATACGGAAATCTCGGGCGTGAAGGAGTTCGAGTCCGTGCTGGCTAAAGCCGACAAAAGCAAGTCCATCAATGTGCTGTACCGGCGTGGTGAGTGGGCCCAATACGCCCTGATCCGGTCTGGCCGCTGAAGAGGCGGCGACAGGGAAGGGGAGTTGCGGGTGACCGATTCCCCTTGTCTTTGATCAGGCCTTTGGGGGCTCATTTCTTTTTTTGTGTTTTTTGCGGTTGCCTTCCGAGGATGTCTAGATGTTAGCTTTTGCTAACTTTTTGAAGCTCCTTCAACCGAATTCGATAGAATAGAGGCTTCCGTTAAACGCTTATTTGCATATTGACTGGCGTCGGGTTCACGATGCGGGATGTTTCTGTGCAATGCACAGCTGATCCACAGCTCACCCACAAGTTGTCCAGCGTTGTTGTTGCGCCAACTGTGAATAAACTGTGTATAAAATCCCTGTTGCAGACCGGCAACTTCCCTTGGGTACAGTCAGGCGGGCTTTTCCAAGCGGCCTTTTTGCCTACAATGAAGATCCAACTATCGCAGTTGCCAATGATTGTTGGTTCAGGGCGCGTCGCCACTCGACGCGCCCTTTTTTCTTGTGGGCGCCGTTTTAATTCAATCACTTGACGCTTTCCGTTGATGAATCACATCAGAAATTTTTCCATCATTGCGCACATCGACCATGGCAAGTCGACGCTGGCTGACCGCTTGATCCAGCGGTGTGGCGGGCTTGCGGAGCGCGAGATGGAGGCCCAGGTCCTGGACTCGATGGACATCGAAAAAGAGCGTGGGATAACCATCAAGGCGCAGACCGCTGCGCTGCAGTACAAGGCGCGCGATGGCCAGACCTACAACCTCAATCTGATCGATACGCCGGGCCATGTGGACTTCTCCTACGAGGTCTCTCGTTCACTGTCTGCATGTGAGGGCGCACTGCTCGTCGTCGATGCCTCGCAGGGAGTGGAAGCCCAGACGGTGGCGAACTGCTACACGGCGCTGGACCTGGGTGTGGAGGTGGTGCCAGTCCTCAACAAGATGGATCTGCCCAACGCCGACCCAGACAACGCCAAGGCCGAAGTGGAAGATGTGATCGGCATCGACGCGACCGATGCCATCCCCTGCTCGGCAAAAACGGGCATGGGCATCGACGAGATTCTTGAAGCCATTGTGGCCAAGGTGCCCGCGCCGCGTGGCGCTGCGGACGGCCCGCTGCGCGCGATGATCATTGATAGTTGGTTTGACAGCTACGTGGGCGTGGTGATGCTGGTGCGCGTGGTCGATGGCCGTTTGCTGAAAGGCGAACGCATCAAGATGATGGCCAGTGGCGCGGTGTACAACGCGGACAACCTGGGTGTGTTCACGCCTGCCAACGAGCCGCGCAATTCGCTCGACGCAGGGCAGGTGGGCTACATCATCGCCGGCATCAAGGAGCTGCAGGCAGCCAAGGTGGGCGACACGATCACCCTCGAAAAGAAGTTGCCCAACAATGCGGGCCCTGCCGCCGAGGCGCTGCCCGGCTTCAAGGAAATCCAGCCCCAGGTGTTTGCCGGTCTGTACCCGACCGAGGCGAGCGAATACGACTCGCTGCGCGATGCACTCGAAAAGCTCAAGCTCAATGACGCCTCTTTGCATTACGAGCCGGAAGTCAGCCAGGCGCTGGGTTTCGGTTTCCGCTGCGGCTTCCTGGGCTTGTTGCACATGGAAATCGTGCAAGAGCGTCTGGAGCGCGAGTTTGACCAGGACCTCATCACGACGGCGCCCAGCGTGGTCTACCAGGTGGTCAAGGCCGATGGCGAAGTGATCATGGTCGAGAACCCTTCCAAGATGCCCGACCAGGGGCGGCTGGAGGAGATCCGCGAGCCCATCGTCACGGTGCATCTGTACATGCCCCAGGACTACGTGGGCCCGGTGATGACTCTGGCCAACCAGAAGCGTGGTGTGCAGATGAACATGGCGTACCACGGTCGCCAGGTGATGCTTACCTACGAAATGCCACTCGGCGAAATCGTGCTCGACTTCTTCGACAAGCTCAAGTCGGTGTCGCGCGGCTATGCCTCCATGGACTACGAGTTCAAGGAATACCGTGCGTCCGACGTGGTGAAGGTGGACATCCTTCTGAACGGCGAAAAGGTCGATGCACTCTCCATCATCGTGCACCGCTCGCAATCTCAGTACCGGGGTCGCGCCGTAGTTGCCAAGATGCGCGAGATCATCAGCCGCCAGATGTATGACGTGGCCATCCAGGCTGCGATCGGCGCCAACATCATTGCGCGCGAGACCATCAAGGCCTTGCGCAAGAACGTGCTGGCCAAGTGCTACGGCGGGGACATCTCCCGCAAGCGCAAGCTGCTCGAAAAGCAGAAGGCAGGCAAGAAGCGGATGAAGCAGATCGGTTCGGTCGAGGTGCCCCAGGAGGCGTTCCTGGCCATTTTGCAGGTAGAAGATTGATGCAGTTCATGCAAATTCTCACGTCCCTGGTGCTGGCCGGGTTCGCTGGTTATGTCGGTGCCTGGTATTTTGGTGCCATTGAGGGCAACTTCGCGTTGCTGCTGTTCCTGGCCACGGTGATTACCGGCGCTTACTGGGTGGCAGAGCGGTTCTACTTCTTGCCGCGCCGCCGCCTTGCTGCGCAGGCGATCGAAGATGCGGCGGTGGCGCGCCGCGCCGAGCTGGACCGCATGGGCATTCAGAAGATCGATGTTGATGTGCAGGAGGCCAAGGGCCAGATCCTGATGCAGCCCTGGTGGTTGGACTGGACTGCCGGGCTCTTCCCTGTGATCGTTGCGGTGTTTTTCTTGCGCTCGTTCCTTTTCGAGCCGTTCAAGATTCCGTCTGGCTCCATGATCCCGACCCTGCTGGTGGGGGACCTGATCCTGGTGAACAAATTCACCTACGGTCTGCGCCTTCCGGTGATCAACACGAAGATCACGGAAGGCAACAAGCCGGTGCGTGGCGATGTGTTGGTGTTCCGGTATCCGCCTCAGCCCAGCATGGACTACATCAAGCGTGTGGTGGGCGTGCCCGGAGACGAAGTGGCCTACATCAACAAGCGCCTCACCATCAATGGCAAGGCCATCGACACCAAAGCGGTGCCAGATTTTTTTGAAGAAGACGCGATGCGTTACTTCAAGCAGTTTGAGGAAACGCTGGGTGAGAAGCCGCACCGTTTGCTGAACAACCCCGACGTGCCCGCTTTTGTGCAGGGTGCCAGCAATTTTGCTTATCGCGAAAACTGCCGCTACAGTGTTGAAGGCGTTGCCTGCAAAGTCCCTGAGGGCCACTATTTCATGATGGGCGACAACCGCGATAACTCGCTGGACTCCCGCTACTGGGGGTTTGTTCCCGAGGGAAATATTGTGGGCAAGGCCTTTTTTGTCTGGATGAATTTCGGTAATCTCAAGCGCATCGGTTCGTTCCACTGACGCGCGCAGTTGCCGCACACCACATAGTGAGGGGGTTATTTATGCATAAGAATCGCACCGCAAGCCGTTCGCGCCAGCGTGGCCTGTCTTTTTTTGGACTGATCTTTATTGGCCTGATTGCGGTGGCCGTGTTTGCCATTGGGGGGCAGTCCTTTCCGATCTTCCTGGAGTACTCCTCCGCGAAGAAGGCTATTGAAAAGGCCAAAGTCGAAAGCACGGTGCCTGGTGTGCGTGCCGCTTTTGATCGTGCCGCTGCAATTGATGACATCTACTCCATTCAGGGTAAAGACCTTGAAGTCACCAAACGCGGTGACAAAGTGATCGTGTCGTTCAAGTACGCGCGTGAGATCCCTCTGGCGGGGCCGGCATACCTGGTCTACCGCTTTGAAGCGCAGACCAACTAGGTGCAGTCAGGTCTCATCGCGCTGCAGGGCCGCCTGCAGCATGTCTTTTCCAATCCTGCGCTGCTCCAGCGTGCCACCACGCACCGCAGTTTTTCTGCGGACCACAACGAGCGGCTCGAATTTCTGGGCGACTCCGTCCTGAACCTGGCGGTGGCCAGTCTGCTATACCAACGGCTGTCCGCATTGCCCGAGGGCGATCTTTCGCGGGTGCGCGCCAACCTGGTCAAGCAAGATACCTTGCACCAGCTGGCATTGCGGCTCAAGGTTTCCGAGGTGTTGCGCCTGGGCGAGGGCGAGGCCAAGTCGGGTGGGCAGCAGCGCCCGTCCATTCTGGCCGACGCCCTTGAGGCCCTGATTGGCGCGGTGTACCTTGATGCGGGTTATGCCAGTGCCGAAGCGCTGGTGCACCGGCTGTTTGAAGGGGTGGAGATCAACCCCCAGATGCAGGCCGCTTCCAAGGATGCCAAAACCGCGTTGCAGGAGTGGCTCCAGGGCCGCAAAATGAAGCTGCCGCAGTACCAGGTGGTGGCGACTGTGGGCGCGGCCCACCGCCAGACCTTTGATGTCGAGTGCGATATTCCCGAACTGGGCCTGACCGAGCGTGGCATCGGTGGTTCGCGCCGGGCGGGTGAGCAGGCGGCTGCGGCGGCCATGCTGGCCACATTGAAAGCAAAGAATTTATGAATGATGCTACGAAAAATGTAGCTGGTGACGAGAGTGCAGAAGGCGCTCCCGTGCAAAACGACCTGGAGGCCATGCTGGCCGCCGCTGCGGTGCCTGCTGCCGTGCCGGGGCAGCGCTGTGGCGTGATCGCCATTGTGGGCAAGCCCAACGTGGGCAAGTCCACGCTGCTCAATGCGTTGGTGGGGCAGAAGATCAGCATCACCTCGCGCAAGGCGCAGACCACGCGCCATCGCATCACGGGCATCCGCACGCGGGAGCAAACCCAGTTCATCTTTGTGGACACGCCGGGTTTCCAGACACGCCACGCCACGGCGCTCAACAAGTCGCTGAACAAGACCGTGATGGGCGCGATCGGCGATGTGGACCTGATCCTCTTTGTGGTCGAAGCCGGCAACTTCACGCTGGCTGACGCCAAGGTGCTTTCCCTGTTCAAGCCCGGCATTCCCACGCTGCTGGTGGCCAACAAGCTCGATATGGTGCACCGCCGTGCCGAGCTGGCACCCTGGCTCAAGAGCATGCAGGAGCGCCACCCGTTCGCCGAATTCGTGCCCATGTCGGCCAAGAACAAGGGCGACATCGAGCGCATGTTTGGCATCTGCGCCAAGTACCTGCCCGAGCAGGCCTGGTGGTACGCCGAGGACGAGCTGACCGACCGCAGCGAGAAGTTCCTGGCCTCCGAAACCGTGCGCGAAAAGCTCTTCCGCTTCACGGGTGATGAGCTGCCCTACACCTCGACGGTGGTCATCGATAAGTTCGATGAAGAAAAGAGCAAGCAGCACAAGCGCCTGGTCAAGATCGCCGCCACCATCGTGGTCGAGCGCGACAACCACAAGATGATGGTCATTGGCGACAAGGGCGAGCGCCTCAAGCGCATCGGCACTGAGGCCCGCCAGGAGCTGGAAAAACTCATGGATGCCAAGGTGTTCCTCGAACTCTGGGTCAAGGTGCGCTCGGGCTGGGCCGACGACGAAGCGCGCGTGCGCTCCTTCGGCTACGAGTGAACTGCGGGCCCTGATTCGCCCACCGGCTGGCCTGCCGTCCCCAGCGGCAGGTTGTTGTTGTCACCCTCTCGCACCACCTTTCCAGAAAAAGCACCGTGGCTGCCGCCAAGCGCATTGCCGATGAGCCCGCCTTCGTGCTGCACAGCTACGACTGGAGCGAGTCCAGCCTGATCCTGGAAGTCTTTTGCCGCCGCCAGGGGCGTGTGGCCCTCGTGGCCAAGGGCGCCAAGAAGCCCAGCTCCAACTTCCGCCCCGTGCTGCTGCCCCTGCAGCCACTGCTGCTCACATACACCCTGGCGGGCGACGGCACGGCCGACATCCACACCCTCAAGGGTGCCGAGTGGGTGGGCGGCCATGTGATGCCCACCGGCGATGCGCTGCTCTCGGGCCTGTACCTTAACGAACTGCTGCTGCGCCTGCTGGCGCGGGCCGATGCACACACCGCGCTGTTTGACGCCTATGCCGGTGTCGTGCGCGTGCTGGCCAGCGAACATGGCGACGCGCTGGAGCCCGTGCTGCGCAGCTTTGAATTGCTGCTGCTGCGCGAGATCGGCCTCTTGCCCAGCCTGGATGCGCAGACCATGACGTTGGAGCCGCTGAACGCCGACGCGCGCTACACCCTGGTGGCCGAAGGCGGCCTGCGGGTAGCGTCCGCCACCGACCGCGCGGCTCTGGCGGGTCGCCAGTGGATCGCCTTGCAACGCGCGCTGGACGATGGCTCAGCCAGCTACACCGCCACGCTGCGCGCCTGTGCCCCCATCGCAGCGGAACTCAAGCCCCAGCTGCGCACCGTGCTGCAATACCATTGCGGCAGCCCGATGCTGCGCACCCGCCAGCTCATGATCGATCTGCAGGCCCTATGAACCAGCCCTCCCACCCCGCTTCGCATCCGACCACCGCCCTCTCGGTCAACGTCAACAAAGTCGCGCTGCTGCGCAACACGCGCCACCTGGGCATCCCCAGCGTCACGCGCGCGGCCGAGTTGTGCCTGCAGGCGGGCGCGCAGGGCATCACGGTGCACCCCCGGCCGGATGAGCGCCACATTCGCAGCGGCGATGTGTTCGAGCTGGCCGCGCTGATGAAGGCCTGGCCCGACCGCGAATACAACATCGAAGGCAACCCCTCGCAGAACCTGATGGAGTTCATCCGCCAGGTGCGGCCCCACCAGGCCACCTTTGTGCCCGACAGCGAAGACCAGTTCACCAGCGACCACGGCTGGAGCTTTCCGCAAGACGCCGAGCGCCTCAAGCCCCTGATCGCCGAATGCAAGGCGCTGGGCGTGCGCGTGAGCCTGTTCATGGACCCGGTGCCCGAGCAAATGGCCGCCGCCCGGGCCGTGGGCGCCGACCGGGTGGAGCTGTACACCGAGCCCTACGCCGCTGCCTGGGGCACGCCGCAGCACGCTGTGGAGCTGAAGCGCTACGCCGCCGCTGCCCAGGCTGCGCTGGATGCAGGCCTGGGCGTGAACGCAGGCCACGACCTCAACCGCGACAACCTGGAAGCCTTTGTGCGCGAAGTGCCCGGCGTGCTCGAAGTCTCGATTGGCCACGCCCTCATCGCCGACGCGCTGGAGCTGGGCTACAACGCCACGGTGCTGGCCTACCTGGCGTGTATCCAGGCGGGGTTTGCTCGTTCAGCCACTAACTCCTGATTTGATAGCTGCAAAGGCATGATGGTCGCGCGGTAGAAGCCATTTTTATTCAAAAAACCCCATGATCTACGGCATTGGCACCGACATCTGCGACGTGCGCCGCATCGCCGCCAGCCTGGAGCGCCATGGCGATCGGTTTGCCGAGAAGGTGCTGGCCGAAGGCGAGCTGGCCACCTGGCGCGAGCGCAGCCGCCGCTGGCCCGACCGGGGCCTGCGCTACCTGGCCACGCGGTTTTCAGCCAAGGAAGCGTTCAGCAAAGCCGTGGGCCTGGGCATGCGCATGCCCATGACCTGGCGCCACTGCGAGGTGGCCAAGCTGCCAAGCGGCCAGCCGGTGATCGTGCTGCACGGCGCGCTCAAGGAGTGGTTCGAGACCCAGGGGCTGAAGGCACACCTGAGCGTGACCGACGAGACCGACTACGCCGCCAGCTTCTGTGTGGTCGAGAAAATTTAAAGAAAATTGGCCTTTCCCGCGCAACTGGTAAGCGCTGATAGCTATTGTTTTGATAGTAAATCTCTGATGGATTCCGATGACTGAACACGCACCCCTGATTCTCGACGTGGCGGGCACCACACTCACCGACGTGGACCGCCGCCGCCTGGTCCACCCGCTGACCGGCGGTGTGATCCTGTTTGCCCGCAACTGGGAAAGCCGCGCGCAGCTGCTGCAGCTCACCAGCAGCATCAAGGCGGTGCGCGACGACCTGCTGATCTGTGTGGACCACGAAGGCGGCCGTGTGCAGCGCTTTCGCACCGATGGCTTCACCCACCTGCCGCCTATGCGCGCGCTGGGCGAGATGTGGATGGATGACGGCCAGGGCGCCAAGGCCGTGCCTGGCAGCGGCGCGCTGCGCGCCACCAATGCGGCCACAGCAGCGGGCTATGTGCTGGGGGCCGAGTTGCGCGCCTGTGGCGTGGACTTCAGCTTCACGCCCGTGCTCGATCTTGACTGGGGCGAAAGCGGCGTGATTGGCGACCGCTCCTTCCACCGCGACCCACGCGTGGTGGCGCTGCTGGCCAAGAGCCTCATGCACGGCCTGCTGCAGGCGGGCATGGCCAACTGCGGCAAGCACTTTCCCGGCCACGGCTTCGTCAAGGCCGATTCGCACACCGATGTGCCGGTGGACAAGCGCAGCCTCAAGGCCATCCTGGCCGACGACGCCGCACCGTACCCCTGGCTCAGCAGCACGCTCACCAGCGTGATGCCCGCCCACGTCATCTATCCCAAGGTGGACAGCCGCCCCGCCGGTTTTTCGCAACGATGGCTGCAAGACATCCTGCGCCGCCAGATGCGGTTTGATGGCGCCATCTTCAGCGACGACCTGAGCATGGAGGGCGCGCGCCGCCTGGACGGCCAGGTGGTGAGCTACACCGATGCCGGCATTGCGGCACTGCAAGCGGGTTGCGACCTGGTGCTGCTGTGCAACCAGAGCCTGGGCGACGGCCAGGCGGTGGACGAGCTGATCGACGGCTTGGAAAAGGCCCGCAAGCAGGGCCGCTGGCAGCCCAGCGCAGACAGCGAATCGCGCCGCCTGGCGCTGCTGCCCGAAACCCTGCCCCAGCCCTGGGACGAACTGATGCTGCAGCCTGCGTACATGCAGGCGCTGGATCTCTTGCCCTGACCTCCATGCCCCGACCTGCCAGCGGCAGGCAGACAGGCCTTGCTGTGCCCTGTCCCCTCGTCAGGTGCAGCGTTAGGGGGTGTTGAAAGGGCTCGGCGTCACGGGCGCCGGTGCGGCAGCTGAGGCATTGGCGGCCGCATCTGCCTGCGCTGCGGCGGTGAGCGGTGGGGCAGGGGGTGGTGGTACCCCCTGAAACCTGCGCACCACACGCTGGAACACCAGCGCATTGGGAATCTGCAGCCAGGCCACCTGTCCGGCTGCGGCGCCGTGGTCTTCCAGCGTGGTGTAGAGCAGGTTGATGTCCACCACGCGGCCCTTGGCGCCAGGCTTTTCGGCGGTGTCCAGCACTTCGATGTAGTCACCAATCTTGAACGGCCGCACGGTGAAGATCAGCAGCGCACAAAACAGGTTGGACAGCACGCTCCACGCCGCGAAGAAGGCGACGGCCCCCACCGTGGCAAAGCCGGTGAAAGCGGTCCAGAGCACGGTGGCTGACACGCCCATGCGCTCCAGTACCAGTAGCACTGCACTGGCCACGATGGTCCAGCGGATCAGCCCGTTCATGGGCACCACCAGTTCGTCGGGCACCTGGTAGTGGCTGCTAGCGCGGCGCACGATGCGGCGCAGCACACGCTGCAGCAGCCAGGCGGCGAACAGGATCAGCAGGATCTGCGTGCCGGGGATGATGACCTCCAGCCAGTCCTGCACCCAGTCGGGCAGGCGGGTTTTCAAGAGCTGCATGCGGGAGGCCACGGTGCGTGCATTGCGCTCCGTGGCGTCAAACGAGAAGGCGGAAAAGAAACTCAATTGCGCAGTTGCTCCACGGTGTCCATCTGCATTTCAAAACTGAAGAAACGGTTGCGGCCCTGGGCCTTGGCGGCATACAGGGCCTGGTCGGCACGCATGATCATGCTCTCGGCATTGGTGCTGTCGTCGGGCACGCAGGTGGTAATGCCCCCCGACAGCGTGAGCGTGCTGCCCAGGGGCGAGTTGGCATGCGCAATGGCCCGCACCTTGAGCAACTGCCCCAGCGCACGCGCAAACGTCATCGCGCCCGAGCGGGGCGTGTTGGGCAGGATGAGGGCGAACTCTTCGCCGCCGTACCGCGAGGCCACGTCCCGGGGGCGCACGCACACTTCGCGCAGCAGGCGGCCCACCTCTTTCAGGCAGGCGTCGCCTTGCACGTGGCCGCTGGCGTCGTTGAAGAGCTTGAAGTGGTCCAGGTCGCACAGCATCAGCGTGAGCGGCGTGCCGTCGCGCCGTGCGGCCAGGATCTCGTTGTGCAGGATGCGGTCAAAGCCTCGGCGGTTGACCAGGCCGGTGAGGGCGTCGATCTCCACCATCTCATTGAGGCGCTGGTTGGCCGCATGCAGCTCGGCCGACATCGTCACCAGCCGACGGCGCATGTCCAGCAGGCGCCGCATGGCACGCAGCTTGGCCATGAGCACGATGGGTTTGACGGGTTTGACCAGGTAGTCGTCGCCGCCCACCTCGATGCCGCGCCACACATCCAGCTCGTTGTCCAGGCCGGACAGGAAGATGATGGGTGTCCAGTCGCCCGCCTCGCTTTCGCGCATCTGCTGGGCCACCCAGTAGCCGTCCTGGCCAGGCAGCTTGATGTCGAGCAGCACCAGGTCTGGGCGGTGGGTCTTGAAGAGGTGCAGTGCAGCCTGGCCCTCGGGCGCCTCGAAAATGTCGGACACGCCAGCACGCCGCAACTCGGCCACCAGCGCTGCGCGCACGGAGCCCTGGTCCTCCACCACCAGCACCGAGAACGCATTGCCGGTGGGCAGGGGCTCGGGGGCCGGGTAGGGGGCGTTGCTGGAGCTGAAAGGCACGGTGGGTCTCCTTGGCGCCTTCAAGAAAGGCGCGGTCTCGGGCTCCCGGAGTACATGGCCCCGGAGCCTCGCACAGGCTCAGGATTCGCGGCGCAGCGCCGGGAACAGGATCACGTCGCGGATGCTCGGGCTGTCGGTCAGCAGCATCATGAGCCGGTCAATGCCAATGCCGCAACCCCCTGTGGGGGGCATGCCGTATTCCAGCGCGCGCACGAAGTCGTGGTCATAGAACATGGCCTCGTCGTCGCCACTGTCTTTGGCCGCCACCTGGGCGTGGAAGCGCGCGGCCTGGTCTTCGGCATCGTTCAACTCGCTGAAGCCGTTGCCGAACTCGCGGCCGGTGATGTACAGCTCGAAGCGCTCCGTCACTTCGGGGCGGGTGTCGTTGGCACGTGCCAGGGGCGAGATTTCGGTGGGGTGCTCCATGATGAAGGTGGGCTGCCAGAGCTTGTCTTCCACGGTTTCTTCAAAGTAGAACACCTGCAGGCTGGCCAGCGAGCGGGTGGAGAGCTTGTCCTTCTCTTCCGTCATGCCCAGCTTCTTGAGGGCGCTGATGAGCCAGGCGGCATCGTCCACATGGGCGCCTGCTTCTGTGTATTGGAAGATGGCTTCGCGGATGGTCAGGCGGGCAAAAGGCTGGCTCAGATCCACGTCGCGCCCACCGTAGCTCAGCTGCAGTGAGCCTGTGGCCTTCAAAGCCACCTCGCGGATCAGCGTCTCGGTGAAGTCCATCAGGTCCAGGTAGTTCCAGTACGCCGCGTAGAACTCCATCATGGTGAACTCGGGGTTGTGGCGCACCGAGATACCTTCGTTGCGGTAGCTGCGGTTGATCTCGAACACGCGCTCGAAGCCACCCACGATCAGGCGCTTGAGGTACAGCTCCGGCGCAATGCGCAGGTACATCTCCTGCTCCAGCGCGTTGTGGTGCGTGACGAACGGCTTGGCGTTGGCCCCACCCGGGATGGGGTGCAGCATGGGGGTTTCGACTTCCAGGAAACCGTGGCTCACCATGAACTCGCGCAGGCCGCTCACCGCCTTGCTGCGCGCCATGAAGCGCTTGCGGGCCTGCTCGTCGGTGATCAGGTCCACATAGCGCTGGCGGTATTTTTGCTCCTGGTCAGCCATGCCGTGGAACTTGTCGGGCAGGGGGCGCAGGCTCTTGGTCAAGAGGCGCAGGCTGGTCACCTTGATCGACAGCTCGCCGGTCTTGGTCTTCATCAGCGTGCCCTCGGCGCCCACGATGTCGCCCAGGTCCCAGTGCTTGAACGCGGCGTACAGGTCTTCGCCCACGGCGTCACGGGTCACATAGAGCTGGATGCGGCCGCCCACGTCGCCCAGCGAGCCGTCCTGGATGGTGGCGAAACTGGCTTTGCCCATCACGCGCTTGAGCATCATGCGGCCAGCCACGGAGACGCTGACGGGTGCTGCCTCCAACGTTTCGTTTGCAGTCTCGCCATGCTCCAGGTGCAACTGCGCCGCTTTGTGGGCAGGCTTGAAGTTGTTGGGGAAGGCCACGCCGCCACCATTGGCTTGCACTTCGCGCAAGGCGCGGAGCTTTTCACGGCGCTCGGCGATGAGCTGGTTGTCGTCCTGGGAGGGGAGTGTTGTGTTGTTGTCAGACATGGAGGGCCGCCCGCAGATGGAGGCGTTCAGAGGCGTTGTTTCGGACCAAAACCCGTGATTTTAGTTTTTTGGCCGTGCCGTGTGGAGTTTGCGCTGGCCTGAGCCCGGATAATTTGCTGCATGTTCCTTAAAGCTGGCCTGCTTTCGCTGTTGTTGCTGCTTGTCAGCCGCGTGCTGGGGGTATTGCGCGAAACGGCGTTGGCGGCCGCTTTTGGCAGCTCTGGCATGGCCGACGTGGCCGTCGTCTTGCTGACGCTGCCGGACTGGCTCGCTGGCGTGCTTGTCACCGGTGCACTGGCCTATGTGCTGTTGCCACAATGGGCCAAAGAGCCCGTCGAGGGGCAAAACGCCACCCAGAACCGCGTGGCCCGCCGCTTGCTGTGGGGGAGCGTCGCCCTGGCGGGCGCGATGTGCGTGTTTCAAGTCCCGTTGGGCGGCTTGCTGGTGCCGGGTGTCTCAGCCGATTTGCAGCAGGCGGCCAGCAGTGCGGTGGTTTGGAGCGCTCTGGCCCTGCCCGCCGCCATGCTGGCCGGTCTGTGGGCGACCAGGCTGCAGCATGAGCGTGATTTTGTGGGCCTGTACAGCGCAAACCTGGTGGTGAACAGCGTGCTCATCGCCGCGCTGCTGTTTTTAGGTTTGTATGGCACGGCAGAAGGGGCGACGCGAACACTGGGCATGTTCCTCTTGTTGGCGGTTGTTTTGCGGTTGTTGTGGCAGGGGTGGCGCATGCGGCATTTGCGCCAACCCGCATTGCGGGTGAATCCGCCTTCAGCGGCGGCGCCTTTGCCGGGATGGCGAATCTGGATGTGGGCTGCCTTGGGGGCTGGCCTGCCTTTGACATTGCCTTTTGTGGCTCGCACCTTTGCGTCCGGTGCGGGCGAGGGGGCTTTGGCGACCTTCAACTATGCCTGGAAGCTGGTGGAGTTACCGCTGGTGCTGGCCATCCAGCTTGTGGCGTCGCTGGCTTTCCCTGCGATCGCGCGGGCGCATGCGGCGCAGTCTGGCGCGGGGTCCTCTGGCGCCGAGGGCATGGCGACATCGGTACGCAATGCCCTGGTGCTGGCCTGGACCTTGGCCTGCGCTGCGGCTGCGGCATTGCTGGTGGGCGCGCCTGCTATTGCGTCCCTGTTGTTCGGCTGGGGGCGCATGGATGCATCCGCCTTGGCGCAGATCGCTGCCTGGGGCCGCGTGGGGGCATGGGGCTTGTTGCCGCAGGCGCTGCTGGCGGTGGCCTTGACGGTACTGGCTTCGGTAGGGCGCATGCGTTTTGCCGTGTTGGCCTACGGCGTGGCGCTGGCGCTGTTGCTGGCGGTGGGGGCTGTGGGGTGGACGGCAGGTGGTGCGCTCATGTGGGGCTTGAACGCCGGGTTTGTTGTTGCCGTCCTGATCGCCTGGGGTGCGCTGGGCGCTTCTGCCCTGCGGCATTGGATTCCCGTGCGAGCACTCTTGGCACCGCTGTGCGGCTTGGTGGCGGTTGCTGGTTTGGCGCTCTGGTGGGGAAGCGCTGACGCTGCGCCTGTACCGGTTCGTGAATTCGGTTTAAAACAGGCCCTCCCGCTTGTTGGTAGTGCACTATCTGCTATCTTTGTTGTAGCGATATGCTGGTTTTCCAGCCCCGGATTGCGCCGTGCCCTGCGGTCATAATCTGCGCCACGCCATGATTGAACTCCTCCAGATCACCAACGACCCCGCCCTGGCGCGCCGCTGCGACGCATTGCCGGGCATGCGCCTGTTTGTTGATCTGGAAGTAAACGGCAAGGCGGAGCGCCAAGCTGGCCGTAACACCTTTATCAGTACCCACCGGCTGGATGACGTTGGCCGCATCAAGTCGCAGCTCAAGCATTCACGGCTCATGGTGCGCGTCAATCCCCTGCACGCGGGCACGTCTGGCGAGCTGGACGCCGTTTTGGCTCAAGGCGCTGATTGGGTGATGTTGCCCATGTTTCACTCCCCTGATGAGCTGCAGACGTTCAGTCGCCTTGTCGCAGGGCGGGCGCCCATCGTGGCATTGCTGGAGACAGCGGGGGCTCTACAGTCGCTGGATGATTGGGTGGGGACCCAGGGGTTGTGTGAAGTGTTCGTGGGGCTCAACGACCTGCATCTTTCCTTGGGTTGCCGCTTCATGTTTGAACCTCTGGCGCAAGGTGTGCTGGACCGGGTGGCGGCCAGGGTGCAAGCTCAGGGGCTGCGCTTTGGATTTGGGGGAATTGCCCGGCTGGATGATGGCCTTTTACCGGGGCGGGATGTGTTGGCTGAGCACCTGCGGCTGGGATCTGGGGCGGTTATTTTGTCGCGTACGTTCCATTGCGCTGACCTTGCGCTTCTGGAGGCTCAGGTCGGGAGCTTACGGGACGCGGAGCATAAGCTCGTGAAGCGCTCGCCCGCCGTAATTGAGGTGGATAGACAGCGGGTTGCTGCGAAGATCGGCGATATTACCCAGGCGATGGGCACGCACACCTAGGAGTTCCCTTGAAGCGGGTGTTTGATATTTTGTTCTCGCTGCTTGCGCTGGCATTGCTCAGTCCCCTGCTTTTTGGCTCAGCACTAGCAGTTTTCTTGGAGTCAGGGCAGCCAGTTTTTTTTCGACAGGTACGTGTTGGGCTGAATGGGCGCGAGTTTGGAATGCTCAAATTCCGCAGCATGGTAAAAAACGCTGCCGCCCTTGGCTCCTATCAGACGGTCGTCGATGATCCGCGTATTACCAGAGTGGGCCGATTCCTTCGTCGCACCAGCTTGGATGAGCTGCCCCAGTTGCTGAACGTGCTGAAAGGTGAAATGAGTGTAGTCGGCCCTAGGCCTGATGTTCCTGTGCAGCGTCGGGACTATACGGTTGCGCAGTGGGAGGAGCGGCACCGGGTGCGACCAGGCATCACGGGGTTGGCGCAGGTTCTGTACAGATCTAATGCAGTAGGGGATCAGCGATTGGAGGCCGATCTGCGCTATGTGCGCGAGGCCAGCCTCTGGCTGGATTTGAAGGTAATTTTCTGGACCCTTGGCCGCTTGGCTGGCAAAGGAAGCAACTAGCGATGTGCGGTATCTTTGGTTATTGGGACCGTGGACGTCGTGCGATTGCCGATGAAGCATTGACCGGTATGGCGCAGCGGATTGTCCACCGTGGCCCGGACGACGGTGGCATACACCATCGACCCGAACGCGGAGTGGCCATCGGTAATCAGAGATTGTCGATCATCGACATTGCCGGAGGTCACCAGCCCATGTACTCGGCCGACGGCCGTGTGGCGGTGGTGCAGAACGGCGAGATCTTCAACTACGTGGAGCTGGCCGCCGAACTGCGCGCTCAGGGGGTGAAGCTGGACACTGCTTCGGATACCGAAGTGATCCTGCGGCTGTACGAGCGCGAGGGCATCGATTTCGTGCGCCGACTCAATGGCATGTTCGCAATCGCGATCGACGACGCGTCCCAAGATTCGCTGTACCTTGTCCGCGATCGTATCGGTGTCAAGCCGTTGTACTTCAGCGATAACGGTCAGCGTTGCTTCTTCGGCTCAGAAATAAAGGCTTTTCGGCCTATTGCGCATGTGGACTCCTTGGAGTCTGCTATCGATCTGGAAGCAATTCACCATTTCTTGACGTTCAATTACATTCCGGCTCCTTGGACCATTTGGAAAGACGTGAAACACGTGATGCCTGGCACGTGGATGAGGCTGACGCGCTCGGGCGTACCACAGGTGAAGCGTTGGTGGAGTTTGGCCGACCAGCAAGAGCGCGACTACTGCTTTGAAGAATGGTCTACCGAATTCATGGCCACGCTGGACGACTCAACGCGTATCAGGCTGCGCGCCGACGTGCCTTGGGGGGCCTTCCTCTCAGGGGGGGTGGACTCAAGCACCATCGTCGGCCTGATGGCGCGTCATGTTAAGGAGCCGGTCAAAACATTCTGTATCGGCTTTGTTGACCCGCTCTACGATGAGTCGCTGTATGCATCCGAAGCTGCTATGCGCTTTGGGTGCTCCCACACCATGGAAGTGGCAGCGTTAAACATGTTGGACCGCTGGCCGACGGTGCTACATCACCTGGATCAGCCGCATGGCGACGCGTCCTTCATGCCTATGTTGCGTGTCAGCGAGCTCGCGGCCAAGCACGTGAAAGTGGTGCTCACCGGCGACGGCGGCGACGAGCTGTTCGCGGGCTATGAAAAGTACCATGCATTCTTCTCGCAGCCCGGCGCGGCGGACCTGCCGGTAGATCAGTTCCGCCGCCGTTACTTCGACAGCATTTCGCTGTTCACGCCGCAGGCGAAATCCGCGTTGTACCGGCCAGCGATGCGCGCGAAACTGGACGGTTTCGACAGCTACGAGCGCGCTGCCCAGCCATGGTTGGAGGAAGCCGCGCACTTCGATCGTATCAACCAAGCGCTGTACCTGGATATGCAACTGCTACTTAGTGGCAACAATCTGGTCAAGCCCGACCGTATGGGTATGGCTGCGAGCATTGAGGCGCGTACGCCTTTCCTGGACTGGCGGATGATGGAGTTGGCCTTCCGTTCGCGCGGCTCTACTAAGCTGGATCTGGCCAGCGGCGACAAGAAGCACTGGCTCAAGAAGGCTGTCGCGCCGCTGATAGGCCAGAACTTGGCCTACCGCAAGAAGCAGATGTTCACCGTGCCCATAGGGGAGTGGTTCCGCGGCGAACGCCAAGCTTGGCTGCGCGGCTTGCTGGGTGGTAGTGAGCTACTGAACGCGCACTTCGAGCGCGCGGAAGTGACGCGGATGCTTGACAGCCACGTGGCCGGTACTTGTAATCTAACGCGCGAGCTGCGCGCGCTGGCGGCGTTGGCGCTTTGGTATCAGGACCTGCGATGAGTCCGTTCTGTGCGAAGCGTCTGCTGTTCGTCACCTATGGCGGCGGTCACGTGCACATGATCTACCCGGTCGTGCACGCACTGCGCGCAACCGAGGCGTTCAATCAGGGCCGTATCACCATCGACGTGCTGGGCCTCCCTGCGGCAACTTACATGCTCAACGCCAACGGCATCGACTGCCTGCGTTTCCGCGATTTCCTGGATCCGGCGCAGGACGCTGACGCGAGTGCTTGGGGTGACGAGTTGGCGCGCCAGCACCATTCACCCACCTTGGGCGTGAGCCGCGAGGATTCGGTCGCCTACCTGGGTTTAAATTACAAGGACCTGGTGCTGCAGCACGGCGACGCAAAGGCGGCCGAGCTATTCGCGCAGCGCGGCCGTCAATGTTTCCTGCCGTTGCATGCGATGGCACGCGTCTTCGACCGGCTCCGACCCGATTTCGTGGTGACTTCCAATTCGCCGCGCGCCGAAGCGGCGGCGCTGGCTGTTGCTAACGACCGCGGCATTCCCAACCTGGCGATGACCGACCTGTTCACAGGCCTGGGCGGCCATGTGCTCAGGGCCAGGAGCATTACATTCCTGAACGAGTTGGCGCGGGAAATGTTCCTGGCCGATGGCCTGGTGAACCCGGCGATCAGCGAACTCCACCTCACGGGCAATCCGGCTTTCGACAAAATCCTTGTCCTGCCGCATGGCAAGACGTCGGGCTGGATGGAGCGGCACTTCCCCGGCGTTGGCAGCCGCCGGACGGTGCTGCATGCGGACATGCCCGCTTGGTGGGATGCGGTTAACAAACGCTCCTATTTCAAGACTGAGGCCGACCTCACGGCTGAACTCGAAGCCTGTTACACAGCCACGGCGGCCAACGGTGCGGCCTACTTGGTGCGTCCTCACCCCTCGCAGGACCGTGCCTTCTATGAGCGCTGGCTGACCCACCGTCCAGGCTCTTTCTTGGCCGCCGACTGCCCGCTGCACGAGTTGCTGGCCAACGTGGACCTGTTGCTGGCCCGCTCCACCACCGTTGGCCTGGAAGCGGCCCTCATGCGCAAGCGCATCCTGCAACTGGAAGCGCATCTGCATCCTGATCTGCCGCTGGCCGCCATGGGTGTGGCCTGGGGCAGCCTAGGCTACCAGCACCTGCCGGGCGAGATCGGCAAGGCGCTGGACGACGACGAGGCCTTTGCAGCCATCCTGGCGGAGATTTCCCGCAAGCTGCCCACGCAGCCGGCGGCGCTTAAAATCGCCAGCATTATTTTGGACAAGTTGCACCTGGCGTGACGGCCGGAGCTTTGGAGAACCGGATGATCGATCACGCAAAGTATGAAACCGATACACCGCATGAGGCCTATTACGGTCTGCCAAAGAGGGTGGAGTTCTGCCGCAGTTGCGTCATCTCCAATCAGCGACCCAATTCCACCATCGAGCAGAAGCACACGCGCGAGACCAAAAAGGAAGTGATTGCCTTCAAGGATGGTATCTGTGACGCGTGTCTGACCAAAGACTGGAAGCAGAGCATCGACTGGGCCGAGCGCGAGAAGGAACTGGAGGCATTGCTAGCACCACACCGCAGCAATGGCGAGCGCTACGACGTACTTATTCCGGGCTCGGGTGGCAAGGATAGCTTCATGCAGGCCCACCTGCTCAAGTACAAGTACGGCATGACCCCGCTGACGGTGACCTGGGCCCCCCATATCTACACTGATTGGGGTTGGAAGAACTTCCAGTCATGGATTCACGCTGGCTTCGACAACGTGCTGATTACGCCCAACGGCCGCGTGCACCGTCTTCTCACGCGCCTGTCGACTGACCGCCTACTGCACCCTTTTCAGCCCTTCATCATCGGGCAGCGCCACCTGGCGGCCAAGATGGCGGCCAAGTACGATATCAAGCTCATCTTCTACGGCGAGAGCGGGGCCGAATATGGCAATTCCTCGGCGCACAACAAGAGCTCGCGCCGCGACATGCAGGAGTTCGAGTACTTCACTATGTCCGACGATTCCGACGTGTACCTGGGCGGTACCTCGTTCAAGGAGCTCAAGCAGGACTTCGACTTCAAGGCGCAGGACTTCGAACCCTACCTGCCGATCGACCCGCAGTTGTGTGACGACAAGGGCATCGAGGTGCACTGGCTGGGCCACTACGTGAAGTGGCATCCGCAGAGCGCGTACTACTACGCGGTGGAGCACGGCGGTTTCCAGGCTGCGCCCGAACGCACGCTGGGCACGTACTCAAAGTACAACTCCATCGACGACAAGATGGACGACCTGCACTACTACACCACCTTCATCAAGTTCGGCATCGGCCGCGCCACCTACGATGCTTCGCAGGAAATCCGCTCGAGCGACATCGATCGTGATGAAGGCGTGGCGCTGGTGCGGAAGTTCGACGGCGAATACCCAGCACGCTTCGAGAAGGAGTTGTTCGAGTACCTGTCGATCCGCGAGAACGAGTTCGGCAAGGCGATCTCGTCCAAGTTCAAGCAGCCGGTGATGACGCGCGAATACTTCGACAGGCTGTGCGACGAGTTCCGCTCGCCGCACTTGTGGAAGTACGAGAACGGCCAGTGGAAGCTGCGCCACACCGTCTTCAACCCCTGAGCGAGCACGCCGGTTTCAGGCGTGTTGGAGGCGGAAGAAAAGCTGACCGTCGAACGGCGAGGTCGAAATCGCGCCCGTGGCGTAGTTGACCGACAGCCGCTCGACCACCCGCAGGCCCGAGCTCTGGAACAGCCCGGCCATCTCGCCCGGCGTGAACAGGTGGCCCGAGGAAGGCACCGACTCGCTGCCGATTTTCCACTGGTAGTGCACGTCGCCGCGCTTCTCGTTGAACGCAACGGCGTCCAGCATGCGTCGCTTCCTCACGTTCCAGCGCCCGTAGGCTAGCCGGTTGTGGCGATTGTTCACGTCTAGCAGTATGGATCCATCCGGCGCCAGTTTGGCCTTGAGCAGGCCCAGTGTCTTCAGTCGCACTGCAGAATCGGCCATGTGCCCGAACACGTTCCACAGCACGGTGACGGCGGAAAAGCCGCTATCCGCCAACCGGTCCAGCTCGTCGCCGAACAGCTGGTGCACTGGAAAGCCGGTGGTCTTGCGGCACAGCGCAGCCATCTCAGCGCTGGGCTCTATGGCGACGACGTCGGTGAGCTGATGCTGCGAGGCTATCTTGTGTAGCCGGCGGCCATCGCCTGAACCCAGGTCCAGTAAGCGTGCACCGGGCGAGATGCGGTCGATGATGAGCTGGTCTACCGCATTAAGGTAGTTGCGGTAACGACTACTGTACTCCGCATACAGTGGCGCGATGGTGTCGTAGGCCTTGAGGGTGTTGGCTTGCGTTTCGGTCACCACGCTGTCCACCCTCCGTCGATCAGCATGTGCTGGCCGGTGATGTAGGCCCCCTCGGGCGATAGCAGCAGCGAAACCATGCCGGAGATGTCGTTCTCGGTGCCCATGCGGCCCAGGGGGGTGCGCTTGTTGTAGCGCTCCAGGAATTGCGCGTTATGGCCGCGCTCGATGCCGCCGGGCGAAACCATGTTCACGCGCACTTTCGGCGCCAAGGCTGTCGCCAGCCAGCGGGTGGTGGACAGCATGCCGCCTTTGCTGGCAGAGTACGCCGCAGGGTTGGTCATGTCCGTTCCTTCGTACAGACCCCAGTCCGGGCCCACGGCGCTGTACATCGTGCCGATGTTGACGATGGACGCGTCGTCGGACTTCTCCAGTAGCGGGTGCAGTGCCTGCGTGAGGAAGAAGGGTGCCAGCAAGTTGACGCGCATCACCTTCAGCCAGGCCTCGTAGCCTTCCTGCGCGAAGGGCACGCCCCAACCGGGCGCGTCGTCGTAGAAGGCGGCGTTGTTCACCAGGTAGTCGAGCTGGCCGAACGCGGATTCGATCTGCGCGCGGATGGCGGCAAAAGACTCCGGCTGCATCAGGTCGGCGTCGATGAAGCGGTGGCCGCCGGGGTGGGCGGCTTCCAGCTCGGCGGCGAAGGCGCGGCCCGCATCCGCGTTCTTGTCGAGCACGGCGATGAGCACGCCGCGGCCGGCGAGCTTGCGGGCGATGGCTCGGCCGATGTGGCCGGCACCGCCGGTGATGGCGGCAACGTAACGCGTCATGGCTGGCCCTTTCCGGCCGGATCGAACGGATGGCTGAGCAGCAACCCGGCCAGGTGGATGTCGTAGTAGGTGTCGATGTCCAGCGCCCGTTCGGGTGGGATGATGACGTGGCCCACGCGGCCTTCCATCAGGCGCGCGCAGCTCTGGATGTAGTTGGCATCGCCGACATACACGCAGGTTGTCACGTCGTACATCTCGGGCACGTCCTGCCGGCGCACGGCGGCTGAACCGGGGATAGCAATGTGGATCAGGCCCTCTGAATCCACCGTCACCATGTTCAGATGCGGGTTCCGATGGGCCGGACTGATGCTGAACAGTATGTCGCAAGGATGCGTGCGGAAGCGCTCGACGGCGGCGTCGATGTCCTGCGGGGCGCGCAGTGGAGACGTGGCCGGCAGCGAGATGAAGGGCTGCGTATCGGCGCCCTTGAAAAGTTCGGGGAAGCTGTCGATGGCGTGACGCCAGGCGACGATCTCAGGCGTGGTGTCGCCGGCGAAGGCGGCGGGCCGGTCCAGCACCTCGGCGCCATGTTCGCGCGCGGCTGCCGCGATCTGTGCGTCATCGGTGGAGACCACGACGCGGCTCACGGACTTGCTCGCCAGCGCGCCAGCGATGCTGTGCGCAATCAGCGGCTTGCCGGCGACCCGGTAGATGTTCTTGTTCTTCACGCCCTTGGAACCGCCGCGGGCGAAGATGAAGGCGGTGGCGCTCATGGTTTCATTTCCTGGCGGGTGCCGGTATCGCTGGCGCGCTTGGCGAGGTCGACGATCCGCAGCACCTTCTGCGCGCTGTCGACGTCGGCCCAGCCTTCGAAACCCGCTGTCTGGGGATACACCGGCTGGTAGCCGGGCAGGGCTTTGCTGAAGAATAAGTCGAACTGGCGCAGGTAGATGTCGTTGCCGTTGGGCAGCTTTGGCGCCTCCAGCGCGAGGCCCTGGGGTTGCTCCGGCGTGATCAAGCGGAGTTCTTCCTTGATCAGGTCGGCCATCAGCGTGCCCTTGCTGCCCACGACCTGCACAGCCATGTTGGCCACACGCTGCAGGAAGTCCAGTTGCAGGCTGACGCGCTTGTCCGAGTATTCGAGCAGGACATGGGCCGAATCTTCGACGTCGATCTCCAGTGGGCTGAGGCGCGCGCGGCTGCATTGCAGCGAGGCCGGCCAGCCGAACAGCCAGGTGGTGTAGTCGATCTCGTGGCTCAACTCCAGCAGGGCGCCGCCGCCCAGCTTGTTCTGGCCGCTCACGCCCTGGCGGTAGTCGCTGCCAGGGCGCCAGTCGGGCAGGTACTGGCCGACTTCGACGCGCGCGGTGTGTACCTGGCCCAGGAAGCCATCTGCTATGTATTGCCGGATAGCGTGCAGCGCGGGCAGGAAGCGGAGTACGTAGCCGACCATCGTGAAGCCGCGCGAGGCGCTGCACAGCGCGGGGAAGTCGCCCAGGTCATCACCGCGCGCCGCGAGCGGCTTCTCCAGGAACATCGGGATATGGCGCTGCGCGAAGGGCCGTGCGTTGGCGACGTGCTCGCTGGCGGGGGAGGACACGAGCACCGCGTCGGGCGCGAAGCCCAACGCGGCTTGCAGGCTACCGGCTACTTCGTCTGCGCCCTCGGGCACCTCGCTGTCAGGCGCCGTGTGTTGCCGCCAGACGGCGATGCGGGCGTTCGGCAGCAGGCTGCGCGCGTTGCGTAGATGGCGCTTGCCGATGCTGCCCAGGCTGATGCACAGGATCCTCGGGCTAGTGGAAATCGGACCAGAGGATGGCTTCATCGTGTTGCTTGTCGCGGCGCAGCTTCAGGCCCAGCACCTTCTCGATCTCGAACGGCTCCACGGCGCCCTGGGTCCATGGCCGTTTGACGCCCAGCATGGCTTCGGTAAGGGCGATGCCGGCTTTCAGCGCCGGTACGGCACAGACCACACTCTTGCGGATCAGCGGGCGGTTGGCTACCTCGGCTGGAACCGGGCGCTTGACACCATCGCCCAGGCTGGCGCTGGCATCGCGCACGGCGGCGACGAAGGTCCGCAGTTCCCCGATGTCCAGGGAGGCCTGGTGGTCCGGGCCCGGCAGGTTCTTGTCCAGCGTGTAGTGCTTCTCGATCATGGCAGCGCCCAGGCCTGCGGCCACCGACGCGACCACGTGGCCCAGCGTGTGGTCGGAATAGCCTACGGGCACATTGAAGGCGTCGCGCATGCTCACCATGGCGCGCAGGTTGGCCTGCTCCGCCGGGGCGGGGTATTCGGACAGGCAATGCATGAGTGCCAGCTCGCGCGTGCCGACCTGGCCGATCCAGTCGACGGCGTTGGCCACCTCGCCCAGATAGCTGGCGCCGGTGGACAGCAGCAGGCCGTCGAACTTGCGGGCCATGTGCTGCAGCAGCGGCTTGTTGCTGACCTCCGGCGAGGGAATCTTGACGGTCTTGCAACCCAGCCGGTCGGCCAGGAAGTCGACACTGCTGTGGTCGAACGCGGTGCACAGGAAGCCGACGCCGCGCGACTTGCAATAGTCGAAGGCCTTGGCCAGCCATTCGTCGGGCAGCTCCAGCTTGCGGGCCATCTCCAACTGGCCGTCGCCTTCCCCGGCCTTTTTCTGGTAGTCGGTGGACGGCGCCAGGGCGGCGATCTCCTCCTCGGCCTTGAACCGCTGTAGCTTGATGATGTCGAGTCCGGCGGCGATGCCTTCGTCGATCAGGCGGAAGAGCATGTCCTCCTGCCGGTTGTGGTTGACGCCGATCTCGCCGATGACGATACAGCGTTCACCCGGCCTGAAGCCAAACTGCTTTGATACGAAATCCATGCCTTCCCCTCAAGGGCGCCAGAAAACGATTTTCTCGGCGTCGGGTGGCGACCCCTGCAGCTCGTGCCACAGGGTCGCCATGGTATTGTAAGCGAGGGGGTCCACGACTCTCTTGCCGATATGGAAGGTGGCCGTAGCATTGGCGTTGCTGCGCTTGAACAGCAGTAAAGGGTCGTCTACCGAAGCAGTGCGGCCGCCAGTCATGTTGAGGAACTCCACGCCGCCTTCTGCGAGGCCGCGAGACATTGCGAAAAGGCTCAGATTACCGGCGCCAAGTCGGGCGTACTCCGTCAGGCTCGCACCCAGGTGGTACAGGCCCGAGCGGCCATGGGCTACGGCCATGGAGGCTGCGACGAGCCTGTCGCCTGCGAACGTGCCAAATAGCCGCAGGCCCTGCGCACCGAGGTTCAGCAGTTGCTCCCAGTAGGCGTCGTCGTAGCGGAAGAACACCGGCGCCTGATTCCGCTGCATTGTTTCATCGTACAGCGCGCGGAAGGCCGGCAGATATCTCGGCATTGGTAACTCACGCGCCGCCAGCCCCTCGCGCTCGGCCTTTCGCAACATGTTGCGCGTTTTAGAGCCTAGCGACTGCAGCAACGCCTCCGTGGTTGTCGGCAACTGCGAGGCCGCCAGAGTGCGGTTGGCGATCACCGTGGTGCCGGGGTGGGCAAAGCCCTCGTTGCGGTTGAAAGGGCTGAAGCGCACGAACTCCGCGATGATTTTCTGCCGCGCCGTGTAGGCGTCGAATGCGGCCCAGGCGGCGCGCAGGAAGGCCGCGTCGGCTGTGGTGGCGATGGGGCCTGTATAGCCGTAGATCCCGGTGATGTCGAAGTAAGGCGTGGCCTTGCCACCCAGCGTCACCGGCGTCAGCAGGAAAGGGTAGAGGAAGTGCGCACCACTCTGCTCGAAGTGCCACAGCAGCGGCGATGAGCCCTGAATGCGCAGGGCGTAGGCCAAGTGGTATTCGGGCAGGTAGGTCGCATCGACCTCGCCCAGCGGGGCCAGCGCCTCGCGCCAGCCGTCTCGCTCGCTCGCGGGGATCAGCCTGTCCATGGTTCAGCGCAGTCCCAGCGGGTCGACGAAGTGCTTGGCCAGCAGGCGCTGGCGGTCCCAGGGGTGCTTCAGGCAGTCCAGGATGCGCGTGACGGTGTCGGGTTGAACGTATGGGTTGCGGCCGTCTAGGCCTGCGCGGAAGGCCGGATCGGTGGCCTCGGCGATGGCCGCCGCGATCGCGGCCGGCTCCAGTCCGCAGTTCACCACGTTGTCGCCATGCACACGGCCCTGCTGCCGCGGCCCGATGTTCACCACCGGCAGCCGGAAGCTCGCGCTCTCCCACATGCCGCTGGAGGAATTGCCAATCATGTACCGCGCCCGGGCCATGGCGGCGTAGTAGTTCTGCGCGCCGAGGGCCTCGTACAGCCGGACATGGGGATGCGCGGCCGCATAGTCGCGGAACTTGGTGAGGAACAGCTCGCTGGCCGCGTCCGGGTTGGGTGCCGTCAGCACCACGGCGTTGGTGATGCCGTCTAGCGCCTGCAGGAACACTTCCACCTGTCGCACCGGCGCGGCGGTGTCGAACGAGGTGGGGTGGAAAGTGGCCAGCACGAAGGGCTCGCCGGGTTTGAGCCCCAGGCGGCCGTGGATGTCGGGCGAGGCCTGTGCATAGTCGGCCAACGCCGTCAAGGCCGGCTCGCCGGTGGCGATGACTCGCCACGCCTCCTCGCCCATGCGCAGCAGGCGGTCGCGGTGCTCGGGCAGTGCCGTCAGGTGCAGGTGCGACAGCGTGGTGAGCGCGTAGCGCGTCTGGTTGTCGGCCGAGCCCTGCGTGATGTCGCCGCCGGAATGGTGAACGACGGGTATCTGTAGCATCGAAGCCACCGACACCACGGCCAGCATCTCCCAGCGGTCGCCGATGATGAAAACATAGTCGGGCCGCTGCTCGGTAAGGATTCGAGTGAACTCGGCCGTGGCGCGCGCGAAGGCGGCCGCCAGTTCGGCGGGCGTGTCGTCCGTTTCGCGCAGGAACGTCGTGACGGCATGCAGCGGCAGCCCATCCGCTTCGATCTGCTGCAGCGTGTTGCCATAGCGCGCCAGGGCGTGGCTGCCGCCGGCGACTAGGCGCAGGTCGATGGCCGGGTCCGCCAGCGCCGCCAGCGCCACCGGCCGCAGGCTGGCGTAGTCGGAGCGGCTCAGGGTGACGAAGCAGGCCGAGGGCATGTCAGCGTGCCGTCCGGATGAACTGGCAATGGAATTCCTCGATCCGCTGGTTCGCAACCACGTCCGTGCGCTGGACGCTGTCGATGGCTTTCGCGTCGAACCAGGCGCCGAACATCGGTGCAATCTCTTCACGGGTGAAGAAGTGCGAAACGCCCATGCTCTTGCAGGGGCCCTCGGGAATATCGTCGTAGGTGCCGGGCTCCAGTTGCCGGCCGGTGCCGTAGCCGGTGCAGCCTGTACCCCAGAGCTTGCTGTAGAACAGCGCGCCGGGCTTGAGCACGCGGGCGATCTCCGCCAGGGTGGCGCGGATCACGCTGGCGGTGTTGGCGTACAGCGCGAAGATGTCCACGGCAGCGTCAAAGTGGGCATCGGGCCAGGGCAGGCTGCTGAAGTTGCCCACGCGCAGGTCCGGCGCCGGCGCGGGGATGCCCGCGTTCTCGTGCGCGATCCGGGCGCGGGCGATTCCTATGGCGGAGGGCGACACGTCGATGCCATGCACAGCGAAACCTTCGCGGTGCATGAACCACAGGTTGGCGCCCGGGCCGCAGCCGACCTCCAGAACCTTCACACTAGCCTTGTTGGCGTCGCGCCAGTTGCGTCCCATGAAGCGCACCAAGTCTTCCGGCGGGTAGCGTCCCCAGGCTCGCGTGCGGAATTTCTCGTCCCAGTGCCCGGTGTAGTCCGCAGGGGTCATGCATTCACCAGGTCGCGAACCTTGAACGAGTCGAGGTAGATGTCGCGCCGGAAGAAGGGCTTGACGTCGCGGAAGATCACGGCCGGCGCGCGCTTGGCCACTTCGGCCTGGAACGCCGCGATCCGCTCGTCGTAGCCGAGCTTGGCGACCTTGAAGGTCGAGGGCAGGCGCATCACCGCGTGGTCGGCCAGCACGGCGTCGGGGCTGACGATGCCCAAGTCCTTGCATTCCCTCCAGATGGCGTGGTGTGCCTCGGTGTGGTTGTTCCAGCGTTCCGAACCGATGGGCGTGGGGCACTCGGAGGTGACGAAGCTGTTGCCGTTGGCGTCGACCTGGCCGCTGTAGATGCCGGCCGAGGCTGTGCGGTAGGTCTTGCCCTCGGGGTCGAAGTTCTGCAGGTAGGTGAAGTCCTTGATGTGCTCCGCCTTGGTGATCAAGGTGGCGAACAGCATCGGCGTGCCCGACACGTGGGTGCTGGTGTCGAAGTCGAAGCCCAGCAGCGAGGCCAGGGCCTGGGTGTTGTCGTTGGTCCAGACGATGCGGTCGGCATCGATGGTGTGGCCCTCGGTCTTCAGGCGCAGCTTGCCACCCACGGCTTCGATGGACTGGATGCCCTGGCCCAGGCACATGGTGACACCGCGGTCCTCCAGCCATTTCTGGGCTCGCACGCACCAGCCACGCATTGCCTCTCCTGTGTCGGGATAGATCGAGACGAAGTCGTCCACTTTGCCCAGTGCCTTGCGGCGTGCGGCCAGCACCGAATCCAGAAAAGGGTCGGACGCCTTGAGCGCGATCATCTCCGCGTCATCCAGATGCTTCAGGCGGCCCAGTGAGGTCTTGGACAGGGCGTCGGGTTGGGCCTCGGTGGCGTCCAGGTTGTATAGGTTCTTGAAGATGCCGGCGAAGATACCTCCGGCGGTCGCTCCGTAGCGCGCTTCGAGTAACTCATGCAGGTTGCGGTGCGCTGGGCCCTTGCCGGCATTGGGCGAGAGCGCTTGGAGTTCCGCCGTGATGCGTGCTTTGGTGTCGGCGGGCAGCGAAGCCAGGTCCGGCAGTGAGAAGCCATCAGTGCGCAGGCCGTTGAAGGCGCTCACCGAAACGAAGTCGATGGTACGGACCTTGCCCTCCATGATCTCGGTGACGTTGTCGGCCAGTGCCTGCGGGATGCCGTCAAACATATGAACGCCCTTGTCGACCGAAAAGCCCTTGAGCTTGGCCGAGTAGGAGATGCCGCCAAAAAAGGGCTCTCGGTCGATCATGTAGATTTTCGCCCCCGGTTCTTGCAGCAGCTGCAGAGTGTCGCAATAGCCCCGAAACCCGGCCCCAACGACCACGTAAACCTTACCCATAAAAATCGCTCCATGTGGCGGCGCTTTGCCGCTGCCGAGAATAACCGTGGCTCGGTGGGGAGGAGTTGATACGCATCAGCCTGCGCCCGATAAGCTCAGCCGCTTGAAGCTGCCAAAGTACGCTTGGCGCGTTCAAGGTCGTCGTGGCGGCCAACGTCGATCCATTCGTCTTCGAGGGCAAATACGCCGATCTTACGGCCTTCACCGACCAGCGACAGCAGCAGGTCGGGCATGTCCAGGACCTGCTCCTTGGGAATGCGCGGCAGCGTCGATGGCGAAAGCACATAGATGCCGGCGCTGATCAGGTTGTCGTAGACGGGCTTTTCGACGATCCCGTGTAGACAGCCGTCACGCATTTCGATCACTCCATAGGGTACTTCCACGCGGTGGGCGCGGGCGCAGACCGTGGCGGTGTAACCGCCATCGGCGTGGAAGTCGACCAGACTACCGAAGTCTAGCCCGGTGAGGATGTCGCCGTTGGTCACCACCAGCGGGTGCTGATCACCCGGTGGCAGCAGCGAGAGCGCGCCGGCCGTGCCAAGGAACTCTTTTTCCTTGACGTAGCGGATGCGGCAGCCGAAAGCGCTGCCGTCGCCAAAGTAATCCTCGATGATGTGACCGAGGTAGTTGATGGCGAAGGTGAACTCGCGGAAGCCGTAGTGCGTGAGGCGAAGCAGGATCCATTCGAGGATGGGTTTGCCACCCACGGGCACCATGGGCTTTGGCATGTCTTGGGTAATTGGCAGCAGCCGCTTGCCCTTGCCGCCCGCCATCACCACCACATGATTGGGACGTTCGCCATGCTGCAGGCCTAGCAGGATGTCATGTACGGCGATACCTGCCACCGAGCCCTCTGGCGTCACTAGCGGTACTTGCTTGATCTCCAGCAGATGCATCGCCTCAAGGATCTTCTGGCGGGGCGAGTGTGCCGGCAGCACGTATGGCTGGCGGTGCATGATTTCGTGCACAGGCGATTGCAGGCCGTGCCCTCGTAGCAGGCCACGGCGCACATCGCCGTCCACGACGGACCCGGTCAGCTTTTCGGCGGCATCCACCACCAGCACGATCTTGGCTTGGGCCTGGTCCAATACCTGGATGGCCTGCAGGACCGAAGCGCTCTCGGGCAGCATATTCTGTCGGGCGTCCAACTGCATCGCATTAGCCTCCGATCAGTGAAAGGCCCAGCTTGACGCTGGAGGGCAGGCTGATGAGGCGCTTCGCCAGCGATTCCGTCCGGGTTAAATCGCTGCGGGGGTGCTCTTGATACATGGGCAGCATGTGCAGTGGCTGCCAGATGGGCCGGCATTGCAGTCCGACGTCGTGCAGGGCCTTCAGGGTGGTATCCAGCCACCCCTCGTCGGGCTGGTCGGCGACCATGCTCACAAGCCAGTAGTTGCTCTCAGTGTCCGGAGGGGTGGGCAGGATGCGTACCCCTTTCATTCCCTCGAATGCGCGCATATACGCGGCCGCGAGAGCTCGCTTTGCCGCGAGGAAGCGTGGTGCTTGCTCCAGTTGGGCCACGCCCAGGGCGGCATTGAGGTTGGGCATGCGGTAGTTGTAGCCCACCTGGTCATGCAGAAACGCCCACTTGTGTGGCTGTTTGGCTGTGGTCGTCAGGTGCTTGAGGCGCTGGTACAGATCTTCGTCGTGCGTGGTCACTGCACCACCGCCGCCGGTGGTGACCATCTTGTTGCCGTTAAAGCTAAAGACAGCCGTATAGCGACTGCCCACGGGGCGGCCCTCCTGTGTCGAGCCCAGCGCCTCGGTGGCGTCCTCTACCAGCATTAGGTTCCATTCGCGTGCGATGGCCGCCAGCTCTTCCAGGCGGCAGGGATGGCCGAAGATGTGGACCGGCATCATTGCGCGAATGGGCCGCCCAGTGAGCTTGTTGACGGTCTGGTTGCCCTGGCGCGTTGCGATCTTCTCGAGGTGGGTGATCAGGGTCTGCGGGTCCATGCCCAGTGAGGTTTCCTCCACGTCCACGAAATGCGGCACTGCACCCGCATGAACTACGGCGTTAGCTGTTGCCACGAAGGTCAGGGCGGGAATGATGACCTCGTCGCCTGGCTGGATACCCAGCACCATCAGGGCCGCGTGAATAGCGCAGGTGCCATTGACGACGACCACGGCGTGCGGTGCATTACAGAAGGCTGCCAGATCCTTCTCGAAGCGATTGACGAATTCGCCGACCGACGACACCCAGCCCTCATCGATGCAGGACTTGACGTACGCATTCTCGTTACCAACGAACAGCGGCTCGTGCAGCGCGACGGGGCGTGGAGCCTCGCCGACGACCGCCGAGACGGCGGCGATGATCTCAGACGACATAGCGCTGGACGTCATGGTAGTGACTACGGTTGACGGGGTTGGCGAACCATTCGAGGCTGCGAGCGAAGCCCAGCTTCAGACCTTCACGGTCGGCCATGGCGCTGCGCCAGCCAATCAGGGCCTGCGCCTTGGTCGGGTCGCAGACCAGGCGTTCCACCTCGCTGGCGGAGGGACGCAGACGTGCCTCGTCGGTCTCGACTTCCAGCGGCTTGCCGGTGATCTCGGCGATCAGCCGCACCGAGTCTGCGATGGAGATTTCGTGTCCGCTGCCCAGGTTGATCACTTCGCCGACGGACTTGTCGCTGTCGAGCACGGCGATCAGGCCCGACACGGTGTCGGTGACGAAGTTGAAGTCGCGGGTGGGCGTGAGCGCGCCGAGCTTGAGCGAGGGCGCATCGCCAAGCGCCTGCAGCATGATGGTGGGTAGCACCGCGCGTAGGCTCTGGCGCGGGCCGTAGGTGTTGAATGGGCGGGCAGTTGCCACCGGCGTGCCGAAGGCGCAGAAGTAACTGTGCGCCATCTGGTCTGCGCCGATCTTGCTGGCTGAGTAGGGCGACTGGCCGACCAGGCGATGAGTTTCCGAGATCGGGACTACCTGCGCGGTTCCGTAAACCTCGGATGTGGAGGTGTGTACTACCTTGCCGATACCCAGGTCACGAGCGGCTTGCACCACGTTCAGGGTGCCGGTCACGTTGGTATCTACGTATGACGATGGAGCTGAGTAGGAGTAAGGGATGGCGATCAGCGCAGCCAGATGCATCACCGCGTCGCAATCGCGCATTGTTTCTCGCACGGAAAATGCGTCCCGCACGTCGCCCATTACCAAATCAATCTTGGCACGGGTTGCTGGCTGGAGTGTGTCCAGCCAGCCGTAGCTGCCAAAAGAGTTGTACATGCCCATGGCCCTGACTTGGCGGCCCTGGGCGACCAGGGCTTCAACGAGGTGCGAACCGATAAAACCTTCGGCGCCAGTGACCAAAATGTGCTGAAACTGTGTCATGGGAAGCTGTCTGCTCTTGCTCTTAAGCAGGTACTATACAAGCCCATCTCCATAGAACTTTGATAACCGCTTTGGCTGGCATTCGCATCATTCCTCGACTTGATATCAAGGGCTCCAATCTGATCAAGGGTATCCACCTTGAGGGGCTTAGGGTCGTAGGCGACCCCCACGCATTCGCTTTGGACTACTACCGCCAGGGTGCGGATGAGTTGGTTTTTATGGATATCGTTGCTAGTCTGTATCAGCGCAACAACCTTGCAGAGATTATTAAGCGGGCAGCCGATCAAATTTTCGTGCCAATCACCGTGGGTGGTGGCATTCGCTCTTTGGATGACGTGCACACGATGCTGCGTTCGGGCGCTGACAAGGTCGCTATCAATACTGCGGCCGTGGCAAGGCCTGAACTGATCACTGAAGTATCTCAACGCTTCGGGGCGCAGTGCATGGTGTTGTCGGTAGAGGCAAAGCGCAGGGCTGGTGGGGGGGGGTGGGAAGCATTTATTGACAACGGACGCGAGCATACCGGGTTGGATGTGGCTGAGTGGATTGTGCGTGCCGTCGCTCTTGGCGCTGGTGAGATCATGCTCACGTCGGTTGACCAGGAGGGTACACGCAAAGGTTTCGATGTGGACCTTGTGCGAACTGTTGCAGCACTAGTCAAGGTTCCCATCATTGCTAGCGGTGGTTATGGGCAGCCCGTTGATCTTGCCCTGGCAGCGAAGGGGGGGGCTTCTGGGTTGGCTGTCGCTGACGCGTTGCATTGGAAGCGTACCTCCGTGCGTGCACTGAAAACTGAAGCGCGCGCTGCCGGGCTGGAGGTCCGGCTGTGATTGCCCCTGAAGTAACTGTCATCGACTACGGTATAGGTAACCTGCTCAATGTTGTGCGTGCATTGCAGCGTTGCGGGGCGGCGGTGACTGTCATAGACCGGGCCACGCAGATCAGAGATTTGCCTGATCGCCTTGTGCTGCCGGGAGTAGGCGCCTTCATTGGTGGAATGCAAGAGATGCGCCATCGCGGTTTTGATGACTTGGTCAAGCGTTTTGCCGATACTGGTAGGCCTTTCTTGGGCATATGCGTTGGCGCACAGATGTTGTTTGAGGCTGGTGAAGAGTTTGGTGAACACCCGGGTTTGGGTTTGATCCCTGGCCGTGTACAGCCGGTACCTGAGATGACGCCGACTGGTGTTGCACACCGCATTCCCCACATCGGGTGGAGCGAGTTGTATCGGTCGCCTGCTGGTTCGGATTGGGCGGAGTCGCCGTTGGCCCGTGTGCCGGAGGGGGCGTCCGTGTACTTCGTGCATTCATATGCGCCGGTTCCTGCTGAGGATGCGCACCGCTTGGCCGATACCTACTACGACGGCGTTCGCATCTGTGCTGCGGTTGGCAAGGGCAATGTCTGGGGTTGCCAATTTCACCCCGAGCGCAGTGGTGAAAGTGGTTTATGCGTGCTGCAGTCTTTTATTGCACTCTGAAGGCAGTTCGCACGTGCAGTTGTTTCGTTCTACCTTGCCTTTGTTCGCGGCTGACTTGGCGCTAACGCTGCTGGCTTGGTGGGGGGCCTTCTGGCTGCGTTTCAACCTGGATATTCCAGATGAGTTCATCCAGCTGGCGTTGTTAGCGAGTCCGTGGTGTTTGGTTGCCTATACGGTGGGGCTTGCATCAGCGAGAGTCCATCGACAAGTCTGGAGCTATATTGGCTTGTCTGAGTTGCGTCAACTGGTTATTGGCATTGGGCTAGGCGCTTTGCTTGTGACAGCAGGTGTGGTCATGCTGCGTTTGCCAGCTTTCCCTCGTTCCATTCTGTTGTTGCAGCCGTTGATTGCTTTGGTGCTTCTGGGGGCTGCGCGGGCCGGTTGGCGTACTTTGGTGGAGCGGCGGCAGGGGGGTAAGCACGGTAAAGCTGTGCTGATACTCGGCACATTGCAAGAGGCTTCGGATGCATTGCGCGCACTCAAGGGGTCTTCTCAATGGCATGCCGTCGGAATTTTGTCGCCACAGAAGGCTGATATTGGGCGTGCGTTGCACTCGGTCCGTGTTTGGGGGGTGTCGGAAGGCATGGTGCAACTGGCCGGATCGATGGATGTGAGGGCCTTGCTTGTTGCGAGCCAACCTGGCTCCGCAGGGCGACAGGAGATGTTGTTGCGCGCGGCTGATACAGGCATTCCATTGTTGACACTGCCACGGCCTGACGAGTGGATCAGAAATGATGGCACGGCTCCTCGCAAACTGGAGCTTGAGGACCTCTTGGGGCGTATGCCTGTGCAGTTGGACGTTGCTGGTCTGGCGGACCTGTTTTCAGGTCAAACAGTGTTGGTCACCGGGGCGGGAGGGTCTATCGGCTCGGAATTGTGCCGCCAGATCGCGCGCTTCGGAGCTCAGTGCCTGGTGTGCGTGGACGTGTCGGAATTCGCAGTCTATCAATTGGAGCAGGAGCTTCGCGAGGCGCATCCCCAAATGCGAGGCGTTTACTACACGGCAAACGTGCGCGAGCCCGAGCGGCTATCGGCTATCGCGCGCAAGCATCGGCCTGTAGCCTTTTTCCATGCTGCTGCGTACAAGCATGTGCCACTCATGGAGCAACTTAACGAGATTGAGGCGCTTCGTACAAATGTCGCTGGCACGCTTCATTCAGCACGTGCAGCAGGAGAGTGTGGTGCCAGTCGTTTTGTCATGATTTCTACTGACAAAGCAGTCAATCCGACAAACGTGATGGGCGCTAGCAAAAGGCTGGCCGAGCAACTGGTGCAAACTGTTGCGTCGAGGTATTCGGGCACGCAGTATGTCTCGGTTCGGTTTGGAAATGTTCTGGGTTCAAGCGGGTCTGTCGTGCCATTGTTCACACGCCAGATTGCAGAGGGTGGGCCCGTCACAGTCACTCATCCTGATATCGTTCGATTTTTTATGACAATTCCTGAGGCGGCCCAATTGGTGCTGCAAGCAGGGCTCATGGGTCGTTCGGGACAGATCTATGTGCTGGATATGGGAGAGCCTGTAAAAATAGTCGAATTGGCCCGCATGATGATTCGGCTATCAGGAAAAGCGGAACAAGACGTTCCTATTGTGTTTACGGGTCTTCGTCCTGGCGAAAAGCTGTATGAGGAATTGCTAGCGGATGACGAGACTAGCGTAGCGACCCATCACCCCAAATTGAGAATTGCCAAGACATCGAACGGACATGATATTGATTTAAACGCAGTCCTGTCTTGGATTGAAAATGCAGGGCCGGAGCCAGATGAAGTTCGGGTGCGAGAATGGTTGCGTAGCCACGTGCAGGAATACACGCCAATGCGCTAGCTGTCTTCTGGTGAAGATAGTCATTGGTTGTTGCTACTGCGCAATCCCCGTCCTCTCCAGCACATCCCCCACCAACTCCAGCCGCACCAAAGGGTTGTCGAGTTCCATCAGCCGTTGCTTGAGTTCCAGCGGGACAGGCAGCAGCTCGCACCAGCGATTGGACACCCAGCCGCAATCGTCAAGTTGGGCGTCTGTGGGCGTGATGGCATTGGGGGTTTCGGGGTCGCGTTGTTGGAGTGTGTGAAGCACCTGCGCCAGAGCAATCGCCGCCTTCTTGAGGTCTTCGGGGACGGGCACGGGGAGGTCAGGGGCCATGTGGTTCACGTCTGCGGTCCATAGGCCGTAGGGCAGGTGATGGCGCTGGGTAATGCGAAAACGCTGGCTGGCGCGGCAGAGCAGGGTGATCAGGCCTGGCTGGGGATGATCCAGTTGCTCAATGATGGCCAGGGTACCGACATCGTTGAAACGCTCTTCTGGCGCACCCGCTTGGCGCACTTCGTGGCCGTGGGTCAGAGATACCACGCCAAAGGGGGCGCCTGCTTGGTGGCATTTGCGCACCATGTCCAGGTAGCGCACCTCGAACACTCGCAGCGTCAGCACGCCGCCCGGGAACAACACGGAGTTCAGCGGGAACAGGGGCAGAGATGACAGTGTGAGGGACTGGGACATGACCGTGGTGAGGCGCCTGGGCCCGCTATCATCCCACGGAGCAACCCGCTTTCAGTGCCGCCACCGGTTTTTGTTCCGCCTGCCTCTTATTCACCCATGCTCTTCCAGATCGCCTCTTTCCTGCTCGACGTTGTTGGTGGCTTGCTCACGGGCGCGTGTTTGCTGCGGCTGTACATGCAGTGGCAGCGTGTTCCGTTTGGCAACCCGGTGGGGGGGCTCGTGTTTGCCCTGACGGACTGGTTGATCATGCCGCTGCGCCGGGTCATTCCTCCGGTGGGGCGCTGGGATGTGTCCAGCCTGGTGGCCGCTGCGCTGCTGCAGCTGGCGCAGTATTTCCTGCTGACTTTGTTGCTTGGCGCGGCATCGGCGTGGGCCTGGTTGCCGTGGTTGGCCCTGTGTGGCCTGGCGCGGGTGGCAGTGTCAGGGCTGATTGGCCTGTTGATCGTCTACGCGGTGATGTCGTGGGTGCAGGCGCGTTCGTCGTTGTCCGACGTGATCGCCAGACTGTGCGAGCCGGTGCTGCGGCCCTTGCGCAGGATCATCCCGCTGGTGGGGGGAATCGACCTCTCGCCCTTGGTGGCCCTGGTGCTGCTGCAGGTCGTGATGATTGTGCTGGGCCATGTGCAGGCCAGCGTCATGCGTTGAACGGGAGAGTCCAAAAAATGACTCTTCCGCGCAATAGGTAAGCTTTTTTAGCTATCAATTGAGGAGCAAATGGCCGTGCAAGTCGCGCAGGCCATTGATCCCATCAGGCGTTACATCACTGCGTCAGCCGGCAGGCGCTGCAGCATGGCCAGGCTGCTGGACACGGTGTTGCGCAGTTCGCGTCGGTCACAGATGAAGTCCACAGCACCCTTGGTCTGCAGGAATTCGGCGCGCTGGAAGCCTTCGGGCAGGGTCACGCGCACGGTGGATTCGATCACGCGGGGGCCCGCAAAACCGATCAGGGCCTTAGGCTCGGCGATCACGATGTCGCCCACGAAGGCGAAGCCAGCGCTCACGCCGCCCATGGTCGGGTCGGTCAGCACGCTGATGTAGGGCAGGCCCTTCTTGGCCAAGCGGGTGAGGGCCGCGTTGGTCTTGGCCATCTGCATCAGCGACAGCAGGCCTTCCTGCATGCGTGCGCCGCCGGTGGCGGTAAAGCAGATGAAGGGCACCTTTTGCTCGATGGCGGTTTCCACGCCGCGCACGAAGCGCTCGCCCACCACGGAGCCCATGGAGCCGCCCATGAAGTCGAACTCGAAGCATGCGGCCACCACGTTGATGCTCTTGACCGCACCGCCCATCACGATGAGGGCATCGGTCTCGCCGGTGTTCTCCAGTGCTTCCTTCAGGCGTTCAGGGTACTTGCGGCTGTCCTTGAACTTGAGAGCGTCCACGGGCAGCACTTCCTGGCCGATCTCGTAACGGCCCTCGGCATCCAGAAACGAGTCCAGGCGCGCACGGGCGCCGATGCGGTGGTGGTGGCTGCAGTGGGGGCAGACGTTCTGGTTGTGTTCCAGGTCAGCTTTGTAGAGCACCGTTTCGCAGCTCGGGCACTTGATCCACAGGCCTTCGGGCACCTGGCGGCGCTCGGTAGGGTCGGTTTGCTGGATCTTGGAGGGCAGAAGTTTTTCGAGCCAGGACATGGTGTTTTCCTCTTCAGTGGCGAGATCTGTCAGCGCAGCCGGTAGGCGTTTGGGGACAGGTCTTGAGTGAAATGAGGGCGCGCACCATGCGGCGCGCGCCGGGCAGCATTATGCGTCGAGTGCTTTACGCACACCACGCAGGAAGTCCACGGTGAGGGGCACCACCTTGGCGTGCTCCTGGTCTTCGATCAGCTGGATGATGCGACTGCCGATGACCACGGCGTCGGCCACCTTGCCGATGGCCTGGGCAGTGGCGGCGTCGCGGATGCCGAAGCCCACACCCACGGGAATGGTCACATGCTGGCGGATGCGGGGCAGCATCTGCTCCACAGCCGCCGTATCCAGCGCGCCGGAGCCAGTCACGCCCTTGAGTGACACGTAGTACACATAGCCACTGGCCACGCGCGCTACCTGGGCCATGCGTTCATCCGTGCTGGTGGGGGCCAGCAGGAAGATCAGGTCCATGCCGTGCTCACGCAGGCTGGCGGCAAAGGCTTCGCATTCTTCGGGCGGGTAGTCCACGATGAGCACGCCGTCCACGCCCGCCGCAGCAGAGTCGCGCACAAACGCGCCTTCGCCGTGCTTCTGGTCGTAGCGTTCCACGGGGTTGGCATAGCCCATCAACACCACGGGTGTGGTGCTGTTGCGCTTGCGGAACTCACGCACATGGTCGAGCACCTGCGTCATGCCAATGCCCAGGCTGAGGGCCTTTTCGCCCGCCTTCTGGATCACCGGGCCATCGGCCATGGGGTCGGAGAAGGGCACGCCCAGTTCGATCACGTCGGCACCTGCCTCGACCATGCCGTGCATGAGCGCGGGGGTGATGTCGGCGAACGGGAAACCGGCGGTCACATAAGGAATCAGCGCCTTGCGGCCCTGCGCTTGCAGGGCAGAGAAGGTGGATGCGATACGGCTCATTTATTTCACCACCTTGATGGGTTGCTCGCCACCCTTGACGGACTGCCCCTGGCAGCTGGGTCGGCAGTAAAAGTCGGCGCCGCTCAGGTCGGCCACGGTGCCGATGTCCTTGTCGCCTCGGCCCGAGAGGTTGACCAGGATGGACTGGTCTGGGCGCATGGTTTTGGCCAGCTTCATGGCATAGGCCATGGCGTGGCTGGATTCCAGCGCGGGGATGATCCCCTCGGTGCGGCACAGGTAGTGGAAGGCGTCCAGCGCTTCCTGGTCGGTGATGCCGACGTATTCGGCGCGGCCGATCTCCTGCAGCCAGGCGTGCTCGGGGCCCACGCCGGGGTAGTCCAGGCCCGCGCTGATGCTGTGGGTTTCGGTAATCTGGCCGTTGTCATCTTGCAGGATAAAGGTGCGGTTGCCGTGCAGCACGCCCGCGCTGCCTTTTTGCAGCGATGCCGAGTGTTTGCCCGATTCCAGTCCTTCACCTGCGGCCTCCACGCCGATGAGGCGCGTCTTCTCGAACGGGATATAGGGGTGGAAGATACCCATGGCATTACTGCCGCCACCCACGCAGGCGATGACGGCATCCGGCTGGTTGCCCAGTACCTTTTGCTCTGCCAGCATGGCAGGCATCTGCGTGATGGCTTCTTTGCCTATCACGCTCTGGAAGTCGCGCACCATCATCGGGTAGGGGTGCGGGCCTGCCACGGTGCCGATGATGTAGAAGGTGTTGTCCACATTGGCCACCCAGTCGCGCATGGCCTCGTTCAGCGCGTCCTTCAGGGTCTTGCTGCCCGACTCGACAGGCACCACGGTGGCGCCTAGCAGCTTCATGCGGTACACGTTGGGGCTTTGGCGCTTGACGTCCTCGGCACCCATGTAGACCACACATTCCAGGCCGTAGCGCGCGCAGATGGTGGCGGTGGCCACGCCGTGCTGGCCTGCGCCAGTCTCGGCAATCACACGGGGCTTGCCCATGCGCTTGGCCAGCATGGCTTGGCCGATCACGTTATTGATCTTGTGGGCGCCCGTGTGGTTGAGGTCTTCGCGCTTGAGGTAAATCTGCGCGCCACCCATTTCGCGGCTGGTGCGTGCGGCATGGTAGATGGGGGAAGGACGGCCTACGAAGTGCTTGAGCTCGTACTCGAACTCGGCGAGGAAGTCCGGGTCGTTCTGGTAGCGGGCGTAGGCCTCGCGCAGTTCTTGGATCGCGTGGGTCAGCGTCTCGCTGACAAAACTGCCGCCGTAGGGGCCGAAATGGCCCGATGCATCAGGTTGCTGATAGGAATTCATGGGGGTTCTTTGCAAGTTGGGCATCGGCCGCACGCACGGCGGCGATGAACCGTTGGATTTTTCCGGCGTCCTTGATGCCCTTCAGGGGGGCGCCATCGGGGCTGTTGGGGTCGGTGGCTTCGACGCCGGAGCTGACATCAACCGCCAGCGTCTTGCAACGCGGGCGGACTTGCAAAATGCCATCGGTCACGTTTGCAGGCGTGAGTCCACCAGACAAAACGAGGTGAGAGCTGACGCTTGGTGGAAGGAGTGACCAATTGAATGCCTTGCCGCCGCCGCCATAGCCTTCGACATGCGCGTCGAGCAGGATGGCCTGGGCGTGAGAATAATCGTGCGCGTATTTTACGAGGTCGAACCGGGCGGCACCATCACCCAGAGGAATGCGTGCGGCACGCAGGTAGGGTCGTGCGCCCTGGCCGGTGGCGGCGAGGCAGTCTTCGGGGGATTCATCGCCGTGAAACTGGATGGTTGCGCCTGCTATCAAAGCGCTTGCAGCTATCACATTTGTAGCTGATTCGTTCACGCAGAGCAGCACGGGGGTCACGAAAGGTGGTAACCGCCTGGCCAGCTGTGCTGCGCGCGCGGGTGTGACGGCACGGGGGCTTGGCGCATACAGCACGAAACCGATCGCGTCGGCGCCGGCGTCCACCGCCGCATCCACGTCTTCCTCACGCGTCAGGCCGCAGATCTTGATGCGGGTACGGGCGGGGGGGAGGGGGTGGTTGTCTTGGGCTTTCATGGCAACCAATCATACGCAGCCGTGCGCTGGGGCAGGCCCCAGCGGGCGTCGTAGACCGGGCCCTGGAAGTACAGCCCATCTGGCGAAAAGGTGGGCGCCGCAGCGTCGCGTGATCTGGCCGCCAGCACCTGCGCCACCCACTGGGGCGGCTGGTTTCCCTGGCCCACGGCGATCAGGCAGCCCATGATGTTACGGATCATATGGTGCAAAAACGCGTTGGCCTGGAACTCGAAGCGCCAGTAACAGGGGCTCCAGCCCAGCTCTGGGTGGGGCTCGCCCAGGCCTCGGTGGGTGATGTCGATGCGCTGTAGCGTCTTGACGGGCGACTTGGCCTGGCAGGCCGATGCGCGAAACGACGTGAAGTCATGCTCGCCCAGCAGGATGTCGGCGGCTTGCCGCATGGCGCTGTGGTCCAGCGGGTGGTAGACCCAGCCCACGCGGCCAGCATCTACGCTGGGCCGCACGGGAGATTGCAGCAGCACGTAGGCGTAGCGCCGTGCGACGGCGCTGGCGCGGGCATGGAAGTCGTCAGGAACGGGCTGTGCCCACTGAACGGCAATGTCGGCCGGGAGAAAGGTGTTGGTGCCGCGCACCCAGGACGATGCGGGCCGATGCAGCGGGGTGTCAAAGTGCACCACCTGCATCAAGCCGTGCACCCCTGCATCGGTGCGGCCCGCGCACAGGGTGCTCACAGGGTGCGTGGCAAAGCGGCCCAGGGCCGCTTCGAGTTTGTCCTGAATCGTGTTGCCCGACAGTTGGCTTTGCCAGCCACTGTAGGTTTGACCGTTGTAGCTGACACCCAGTGCCACCCGCGTCATGGGGAGGCCTGGGGACGGGGTGGGTAGGGAGGTGCTTGACGAAACGGGCTGCATCAGCCCAGTTCGGCCAGCATGCGCTGGGCGCGGGTCTTGAGCGCGCCGCTGGATTCGGCCACCACCTCTTCGATCAGCGTGCGGGCGCCGTCTGTGTCGCCAATGGCGTTGAACTCTTCCGCCAGCGCCAGTTTGGTGGCCAGGGGATCGTCCTGCGCGGCGGCGGAACCATCGTCAGAGGGCTCGGGGGCGGGCGCTGGGGCCTTGGCTGCAGGAGCGGCCATGGGCTTGCTGGGCGCATTCAGGTCCAGTGACAGTTCGCCCAGGTCGAACTCCATGGGGCCGGAGTCTTTGGCGTCGCCCGTCAGTGGCATGGGGCCGGAGGGCGCCATGCTCAGGTCGTCCGCGCTGGGGAAGTCCAGATTGGCCACCGGCGGGGGCGCGATCATGGAGCTGGGCGCCGTGTCGGGGCTGTTCCAGGCAGCAGGGGGTTCTGCGGAGGGTGGGGGCAGATCCAGTTCCGGGCGCAGCGTCGGGGGCTCGTCGTCGTTGCGGGCACCGGTGGCTGCGGCAGCGGCTGCTGCAAAACCGCCAGGTGCTGCGGGCGGCGCATCAGTGAGTGCGTCGTCAGGCAGGTCCAGGTCGAGATCGAGGTCCAGGTCGGGCGGCAGTGCCGCAGCGGCCGGGCCGGCTGCGCCGGTGAAGGTGCTGGGGAAGCCACCGGGAGGCAGCGATGGAGATTCGTCTTCGCCCATGCCAGGGCGGCCGCCAGGCTGGTACAGGCGGTTGTCGGGTTCCAGGTCGCGGCCCAGTTCGGCAACGCGGGCCCAGTCCGGCCCTTCGCCTTGGGTCAGCTTGAAGACTTCACCTGCCACGGCCTCCAGGGCCTTGCGGTCTTGGCGCTTGGCGTAGATCTCGCCCAGCTTGACGTGCACGGAAACACGGCCTGGGTTGTGGCGGACCGCTTCTTTCAGAATTTCTTCGGCTTGCAGATCGCGGCCATAGGCCAGGTACACATCGGCTTCGGCCACGGGGTCCACATCGCCGCCCGCGTCCAGCTGGCTGGGCGAGTAGGCCATGGAGGAACCGGTGGTCATCTCGCTGTTGGCCGTGTCCACGCGCTGGCCACCGCTGGCGCCGAAGAAGGAGTCGGGCTGGATACGGCTTTCGAGGAAGGAGCTGTCCACCCCATTGTTCTGGCGGCGCCGTTGGATGACGCGGTAGGCGCCAAAACCCAGCAGGCCCGCCAGCACGATGCCACCACCAATCGGTAGCAGTGGGTCGTCCAACAGGCCTGCAAGGAAGCCGGGCTCCTCAGCTGGTGCAGGCACCGGGGCTGGGACGGGCATGGGGGCTGGCGTTGGTGCCGGGGCAGATGCTTCGGCTGCGGGTGCCGAGGCTGCGGCTTCGGCGGGAACCGTGGCTTCTGCCGGGGCGCTGGCTGCAGCGACGGGGGCAGGGGCTTCAGGTGCCGGTGGTGCCGTGGGCGTTGCGGGCACAGCGGGTGCTTGCACTGCCACGCCTGCGGGGGCGCTTGCTGCGCCAGCCGCCGCAGGGGCCGCACTGCCGCCTGCGGCCGACGAGGCGGCACCCAGCTTGTTCAGGTCGGTGATGTTCTTGGACAGCTCGGCCATCCGGGTGGCGGCTTCGCCAGCTTGCTTGTCTTTGGCAACCTGCTCTTCAGCAGCCTTCTGGCCCTTGACGGAGCCCTTGGAGAGCGTGAGCTTGTCCGGAGCGGCTGTTGCGGGCTTTTTGTCTTCGACGCGGGTTTGCACAGAGCCGGAAGCGGATCGCTGCGCCGCAGCCACTTCGGTGGTGGGCGCTGCGCCAGCAAGCTTGCGGCGGAAATCGTTGAAGTCGCGCGCCTGTGCGGCGAGGATCTGGCGCGCCTCGGGGGCGGTGGTGGACTGGGCTGCTGCCTCGTCGGGCATCTGCAGCACGGCGCCAGCCTTGATGCGGTTGACGTTGCCCTGGATGAAGGCATCGGGGTTGGCGCGCATCATGGCGACCAGCATCTGGTCCAGCGACACGCCCGCGGGCTTGTAGGCGTTGGCAAGGCGGCCGGCTGTATCGCCAGCTTGCACGGTCACACCATCGGCAGGTGCTACGCGTGGTGCTGGGGCAGGAGCGGGACGGGGGGGCGCTGGTGCAGCGGCGGATTCGGCAGGCCTTGGCGCGGCGGGTGCGCGCACGGCGGGCGCGGCCTGCACCGCTGGTGCGGAAATTTGGGGTGATGCCGTAACCGCAGGCGCAGGGCGGCGCAGCGCGGGCGGATCGAACAGCATGGTGTAGCTGCGCACCAGGCGGCCGGTGCCCCAGTTGGCGTCCAGCACCAGGTCGAGGAAGGGTTCGTTCACGGGGCGGTCGCTGGTCAGGCGCAACACGGCCGTGCCATCGGGGCGGCGCTGCAGCTGGATCTGCAGGTTGTTCATCGTCTGGGTGTATTCCATGCCCTGGGCGCGGAACACTTCAGGGGCGGCTGCCGTGGCGCGCAGCGTGTCGGCTTCGGCCGGGGTGATCTGGGGCAGATCGATTTCTGCACGCAGGGGCTCGCCCAGGGCAGACTGCACAGTGATGCGACCCAGCGCGAGAGCGGACGCATCGGGGGCGTAAAAGCCGGCCGACACCACGGCCGCAGCCGCCAGGACAGAGAATTTCCAACGATGCATGTTTGCCAACAACTGATGAGGATTTTTTGCGGCTCGGACGAGCGGTGCTTTTTTTGTCATGGTCTGGTCCCGCCCCGGCGCGTGAAAATATGTAAAAAGCACCATAGCATCAATGTTTTGCACTGACAAGCTGAGGTGGCGCCGAAGCTTTGAGAGGGGCGCCGGGGCCCCAACTTGGGGCATGTGGCTGTTGCCAATTGCCAACGTCCCGTAACGGAGTGTGTCTGCAGCCTGGACGTAAAAAAGCGCGCACACGGGGGGTATGCGCGCTTCTAGGGCAGGGCCGGTAGCCCCCGGGATCAGGCGTCCAGCAGGATGCGCAGCATGCGGCGCAGTGGCTCGGCAGCGCCCCACAGCAGCTGGTCGCCGATGGTGAAAGCGCCCACGTATTCAGGGCCCATGGCCAGCTTGCGGATGCGGCCGACCGGGATGGTCATCGTGCCAGTCACCGCCACGGGCGTCAGATCCTTGATCGTGGCTTCGCGGGTGTTGGGCACTACCTTGGCCCACTCGTTGTCGGCAGCGATCATGGCTTCGATGTCCGCAAGGGGCACATTCTTCTTGAGCTTGAAGGTCAGCGCCTGGCTGTGGCAGCGCATGGCACCCACGCGCACGCAGAAACCGTCCACCGGCACAGCGGCGGCATCAAAGCCTTCGCCCTGGCCGAGGATCTTGTTGGTCTCGGCCATGCCCTTCCATTCTTCCTTGGACATGCCCCAGGCAGGATCGTCCTGGCTCTTGCCAATACCCAGATCCTTGTCGATCCAGGGGATCAGGCTGCCGCCCAGGGGCACGCCGAAGTTGGCGGTTTCGGCGCCGGTCAGGGCACGCTGCTTGGCGATGACCTTGCGGTCGATTTCCAGGATGGCGCTCTTGGGGTCGTCCAGCAGCGAGCGCACTTCGGCGTTCAGCGTGCCGTACTGGGTGAGCAGCTCGCGCATGTGCTGTGCACCGCCGCCGGAGGCCGCCTGGTAGGTCTGGGTGCTCATCCACTCCACGAGGCCGGCCTTGTACAGCGCGCCCACGCCCATCAGCATGCAGCTCACGGTACAGTTGCCGCCGATCCAGTCCTTGCCGCCGTTGGCCAGGGCGTTCTTGATGACGGGCATGTTGACCGGGTCCAGCACGATGACGGCGTTCTTCTCCATGCGCAGGGAGGAGGCGGCGTCGATCCAGTGGCCATTCCAGCCGGCGGCGCGCAGCTTGGGGTAGACCTCGTTGGTGTAGTCACCGCCCTGGGCGGTGATGATGATTTCGCAGCGCTTGAGGGCCTCGATGTTGAACGCGTCCTGCAGCGCAGTTTCGTTCTTGGCCTGGGCAGGGGCCTTGCCGCCTGCGTTCGAGGTGGAGAAGAACATGGGCTCGATCAGATCGAAGTCCTTCTCTTGTTCCATGCGGTCCATCAGGACCGAGCCGACCATGCCGCGCCAGCCGACCAACCCTACCAACTTGCTCATTTCAACGCCCCTTTTCAGTGTAAGAAACAGTGCCCGACCGGGACTGACCTTTGCCCCGGCTCGTCTGGGCCAGGGAGGGCGCACGACGATACCGGAGCTGGGTCAGCCCTTAATGGTCGTGGTTTTGGTGGTGATTGCGCGCACAGCCACGCCTGCCAGGGCGGCAGTAGCGGTGTTCAGGTCGAACGGGCGGGCGGCAAACATGGGCGAGATTGTAGCGGATTGCCTGCGAATGCAGCATTTTTAAGCCCAAACCACCGGATTTCAGGGATGGGCGATGCTTTCTTGAGACAGGTGGAGAGCAGGCACCCACAAAAAAAGCGCCGCAGTGCGGCGCTTCTCGGGAAGATCGGGCCCGCTGGCGGGGCCCGTCTTCATCAGTTCATCACTGCGCGGACAGCGCCTTCACCACGGCGTCGCCCATCTGCGAGGTGCCCACCTTGGTCGTGCCTTCACTATAGATGTCCGGTGTGCGCAGGCCTTGCTCCAGCACCTTCTGCACGGCGGCCTCGATGCGCTTGGCGGCTTCGTCCTGGTTCAGCGAGAAGCGCAGCATCATGGCGGCGCTCAGGATGGTGGCCAGCGGGTTGGCCACGCCCTTGCCCGCGATGTCGGGGGCGCTACCGTGGCTGGGCTCGTACAGGCCCTGGTTGCTGCTGTTCAGGCTGGCCGAAGGCAGCATGCCGATGGAGCCTGTCAGCATCGACGCTTCGTCGGACAGGATGTCGCCAAACATGTTGCCGGTCACGATCACATCGAAGGCCTTGGGCTTCTTCACGAGTTGCATGGCGGCGTTGTCCACGTACATGTGCTCCAGTTCCACGTCCTGGTAGTCCTTGTGCACGTCGATGACCACGTCCTTCCAGAACTGGAAGGTTTCCAGCACGTTGGCCTTGTCTACGCTCGTGACCTTCTTGTTGCGCTTGCGGGCGGCTTCGAAGGCCACGCGGGCGATGCGTTCGATCTCGGGGCGCGAGTAGCGCATGGTGTCGAAGGCTTCTTCAGCGCCGGGGAAGTGGCCGTCGGTGGCCACGCGGCGGCCACGGGGCTGGCCGAAGTAGATGTCGCCCGTCAGCTCGCGGATGATGAGGATATCGAGGCCCGCGATCAGCTCGGGCTTGAGGCTGGATGCACCCACCAGCTGCTCGTAGCAGATGGCGGGGCGGAAGTTGGCGAACAGGCCCAGGTTCTTGCGCAGGCCGAGGATGGCCTGCTCGGGGCGCAGGGGGCGGTCGAGCTTGTCGTACTTCCAGTCGCCCACGGCGCCGAAGAGGATGGCGTCGGCGCTCTTGGCCAGATTCAGCGTGGCTTCGGGCAGCGGGTGGCCATGGGCTTCGTAGGCGGCGCCGCCCACCAGGGCGGATTCCATCTCGAACTTCAGGTCGAGCGCCTTCAAGACCTTGACGGCCTCGGCCACGATTTCGGTGCCAATGCCGTCACCCGGCAGAACTGCGATTTTCATTGGTTTGCTTCTATTTTGATAGCTGCTTGCGCTTTATGGATGCGCGGAAACGGCCATTTTTGATGGATATTTTGGGGCTCAGGACACCATGGTGTGCGCCAGCCAGGGCTTGGTTGCCAGGCGTTCGGCCTCGAAAGCCTTGATCTTGTCGGACTTGCGCAGGGTCAGGCCGATGTCGTCGAAGCCGTTGAGCAGGCAGTACTTGCGGAAGGCGATCACATCGAACGGGATCTCCTCGCCCTGCGGGCGCACGACCACCTGGCGCTCCAGGTCGATGGTGAGCTGGTAGCCGGGGAAGGCGGCCACTTCGTCGAACAGCTGGGCCACGGTGGACTCGGGCAGCACGATGGGCAACAGGCCGTTCTTGAAGCAGTTGTTGAAGAAGATGTCGGCAAAGCTGGGCGCGATCACGGCGCGAAAGCCGAACTGGTCCAGCGCCCAGGGCGCGTGTTCGCGGCTGGAGCCGCAGCCAAAATTCTTGCGCGCGATCAGGATGCTGGCGCCTTTGTAGCGCGGCAGGTTCAGCACGAAGTCGGGGTTGGGCTTGCGCTGGCTTTCGGGGATGCCGGGCTCGCCCTTGTCCAGGTAGCGCCACTCGTCAAACAGGTTGGGGCCAAAGCCCGTCTTCTTGATCGACTTGAGGAATTGCTTGGGGATGATGGCGTCGGTATCGACGTTCTCGCGGTCCATCGGGGCCACCAGGCCCTTGTGCACGGTGAATTTCTGCATGGCTGCCTTGTGTTACTTGTTGGCGGCGCGTTCAAGCGCGCCCCCTGCCCGTTGAACGTCCTGGCCCACGCCCTTGACGGTGTTGCATCCGGCCAGCAGCAAGGCGGCAGACAGTGCGATGAGGGTTGCGGCAATTTTCTTCATGGCGGGCTCCTTCAGGCGAATTGGCGAATGTCCACAAAATGGCCGTGCACGGCCGCGGCGGCGGCCATGGCGGGGCTGACGAGATGGGTGCGGCCCCCAGCGCCCTGGCGGCCTTCGAAATTGCGGTTGCTGGTGCTGGCGCAGCGCTCGCCGGGTTCCAGGCGGTCGGCGTTCATGGCCAGGCACATGCTGCAGCCGGGCTCGCGCCATTCAAAGCCTGCGGCCTTGAAGATCTGGTCCAGGCCTTCACGCTCGGCCTGCTCTTTGACGAGGCCCGAGCCGGGCACCACCATGGCCAGCTTCACGTTGCTGGCCACCTTGCGGCCCAGGTTCTTGACCACTGCGGCGGCTTCGCGCATGTCTTCGATGCGGCTGTTGGTGCAACTGCCGATGAACACCTTGTCGATGGTGATGTCGTTGATGGGCTTGCCCGGTTGCAGGCCCATGTAGGTGAGCGCACGCTCGATGGCACCACGCTTGTTGGCGTCCTTTTCCTTGTCGGGGTCGGGCACGCGGGCGTCCACGCCCAGCACCATCTCGGGGCTGGTGCCCCAGGTGACCTGCGGCACGATCTCGGCCGCGTCGAGCTTGACCACGGTGTCGAACACAGCGTCTGCATCGGAGTGCAGCGTCTTCCAGTACGCCACGGCCTGGTCCCACTCCACACCGGTGGGCGACAGGGGGCGGCCCTTCACATATTCAATCGTCTTGTCGTCCACCGCCACCAGGCCCGCGCGTGCGCCGCCTTCGATGGCCATGTTGCACACGGTCATGCGGCCTTCCATGCTCATGGCACGGAACACCGAGCCTGCGAATTCGATGGTGTAGCCCGTGCCGCCCGCCGTGCCGATCTTGCCAATGATGGCCAGCACGACGTCCTTGGGGGTCACGCCTTTGGCCAGCTGGCCGTCCACCTGCACCAGCATGTTCTTGGCCTTCTTGGCCAGCAGGGTCTGGGTGGCCATCACGTGTTCGACCTCGGAGGTGCCTATGCCGTGGGCCAGCGCGCCAAACGCGCCGTGCGTGCTGGTGTGGCTGTCGCCGCACACCACGGTCATGCCGGGCAGGGTGGCGCCGTTTTCGGGGCCGATCACGTGCACGATGCCCTGGCGCTTGTGCATGAAGGGGAAGAACGCCGCCGGCGAGATGGTCGCCATGTTGTCGTTCAGCGTGGTGATCTGTTCCTTGCTGACCGGGTCGGTGATGCCGTCATAGCCGTTCTCCCAGCCTGTCGTGGGCGTGTTGTGGTCGGCCGTGCCCACGATGGAACTCATGCGCCACACCTTGCGGCCCGCTTCGCGCAGGCCTTCGAACGCCTGCGGGCTGGTGACTTCGTGCACCAGGTGGCGGTCGATGTAGAGGATGGAGGTGCCGTCCTCTTCGGTGTGGACGACATGCTCGTCCCAGATCTTGTCGTACAGGGTGCGTCCCATGGCGTGGCTTTCTACTTTCAGGTGGGGGATTGGATTTTAGTGTCGGGGGCCGGGTGCACTGGCGCCGGTTCAGGCTGTGGCGCGAGGTGTTCCACCAGCAGGCGTGCCGTGATGGGCAGGGCCTCAAAGTCGCGGGCCACCACCCGCAGTTCGCGGTGGGCCCAGGCGTCGGTCAGCGGGATGGCCTGCAGCTGGCCCACGCCGCGCATGAGCGCAAATGCCCGGTCGGGCAGCAGACCCACACCCAGGCCGTTGTCGATCATGCGGCACATGGCATCAAGCCCGGTTACCTGGATGCGCTGGCGCAGCGGCCGCCCGGCAGCAGCGGCGGCTGCGCGCATGGCCAGGCTGATGCTGCTGTTGGCGTGCAGGCCGACGATGTCCCAGTCCAGGACTTCTTCAAAATTGATAGCTGCTTGGGCAGACAGGGCGTGCCCAGACGGCACTACAAGCACCAAACGGTCTGACCGGTACGGGCGGCTTTGCAAGGCAGGGCTGCCCCCGGCGCTGGCGGTGCCGATGTTGCAGATGCCCAGATCGGCCGCGCCCTCCTGCACGGCGTGCAGCACGTCGCTGGAGAGGTGTTCCTGCAAGTCGATCTTGATCTGGCTGTGCTCGCGAGCAAACGCGCCCAGGTCTTCGGGCAGAAACTGGAAGATGGCCGAGATGTTGGCGTGCATGCGCACATGGCCGCGCACGCCGTCGGCGTATTCGCTCAGCTCGCCCTGCATGCGCTCCAGGCCAAACAACACAGTGCGGGCGTGGTGCAGCAGGCTCTCGCCCGCGGGGGTCAGGGTCACGCCCCGGCTGTGGCGGTAGAGCAGGGCGGTGTCCACGGCCGTTTCCAGGTCGGACAGGCGCTTGCTGACGGCCGATGCGGCAATGAATTCGCGCTCGGCCGCCCGGCCGATACTGCCGAGTTCGCACACCGCCACAAACAGTTGCAGCGAGGTGAGGTCGATACGGCGCGCAAAACTGCGCTCTGAGCTTTTCATGGGGCGTTTGTCTTCTCTGAATGAGAAGGTTGGCTATTTTCTGCCCATTATGTTTTGTTTGTCATCGCCATGTGCGATGGCTTGGCTGCCCGTCCGCGTGTGAATGGCGAGCTGGCGGGCCCCGGGCGGGCCGAGGTGGTGGATTCAGGCCGCGCAGGTGCTGCCGTGCTCCGGCACTGCCGCATTCCAGCGCAGCTCGTGCGCGATGCGCTGGCGCAGGTGGTCGGCCGCGCCCATTTCGCCATGCACCACATACACCTGGTCGGGCGCATGGCCCATGCTGCGCAGCCAGGCGATGAGCTGGTTGCCGTCGGCATGGGCCGAGGCGGACGACAGCCGCACCACCTCTGCGCGCACCGCCACGTCCTGGCCGTGGATGCGGATCGTCTTTTCGCCCTCGGCCAGGCGGGCGCCGCGTGTGCCCGGCGCCTGGTGGCCGGTCAGGATGATCATGTTGCGGTGATCGCCCGCGTGCAGCGCCAGGTGGTGCAGCACGCGCCCGCCGGTGGCCATGCCGCTGGCCGACAGGATGACCATGGGGCCATGCAGCCGGGCCAGGCCCTTGGACTGCTCGGGCGTCTGGACCATGGTGGCGCCATGCTCCAGCGCCTGCACCTCGCGGTCGCTCAGTCGGTGCTCCTGCATGTGGTGCTGGAACAGGCCTGTGGTGCTCACGGCCATGGGGCTGTCCAGAAACACCTTGAGCGATGCAGGCACCACCCCCTGCGCCTTGAGCAGGCCAATGGCATGCAGCACCACCTGGGCGCGGCCTACGGCGAACACCGGCACCACGGCCGTGCCGCCGCGCGCGGCCAGGCGCTGCAGGGCGGGGCCCAGTTCGTCCAGCAACCCCTCGGGCGGGTGTTCGCGGTCGCCGTAGGTGGATTCGATGAGCACCGTGTCGGCCGGGGGCGGGGCATCGGGTGGGTTCATGAGCAGGTCATCGGGCCGCCCCAGGTCGCCCGAGAACAGGATGCGCCGGCCGCCCACCTCCAGCAACACGCTGGCGGCGCCCAGGATGTGGCCTGCCGGGGAGAACGTCACCCGCCAGCCGGGCAGGGGCTCAAATGCCTTGTGGAAGGCGTGGGTCTGGAACTGCTTGAGGCAATGCAGCGCATCCAGCCGGGTGTACAGCGGCAGGGCCGGGCTGTGGCTGCTGAGCTGGTGGCGGTTGAGGAAGGCGGCGTCCTCTTCCTGAAGATGCCCGCTGTCGGGCATCAGGATGGTGCACAGGTCGCGTGTGCCTGGCGTGCAGTGGATGGCGCGGGCATAGCCATCGCGGGTGAGCAATGGCAGGTAGCCGCTGTGGTCCAGGTGCGCATGGGTCAGCACCACGGCATCGATCTGGTGGGGCGTGACGGGCAGGGGCTGCCAGTTGCGCAGGCGCAGCTGCTTGTAGCCCTGGAACAGGCCGCAATCCAGCAGCAGGCTCTTGCCGTTGTGGCGCACCAGGTACTTGGAGCCGGTGACCGTGCCCGAGCCGCCCAGGAAGGTGATATTGACGTTCATGCCGATGCCCCTTGTTCCCTTTTTTCCCGGATTGCGGCCCTTTGACCGGCCGGTGGGCTTTCATGCTACTGCGCAGATCGCCCAGGGTTGCGGCGGGCGGGAGGATTCTTGCCTCAGATCAAGAAATTACCGCTGGCAATGTTTTTCTGTTGCAAATCCCCCGGCGGTACTACAGTGGGCAGCCCATCTCCCTGATGCCCCGTTTTGGCGGGACCTTCATCCCAAAGGTTGAGGTATGCAACCCAGGTTTTCCTGTCACGCGCATGGCGCCTTGCTGGCAGCAGTTTTGCTGACGGGCGGGCCGCAGGTGCGCGCGCAGGCCCTGGACGATCCGCCCGAGTGGGCGGACGAGCCGCCCGTGCTGTCGCGCTGGCTGGAGGAGGGCTACGACGCCGAAGTGCGGCGCCAGCCGCACCGCGCCGCGCAGCGGTACTGCGATGCCGCACGCTATGGCAGTGTGGAGGCGCAATACCGCCTGGGTCGCCTGCTGATGCGGGGGCGCGATGTGGTCCCCGACCCGGCGGCCGCCGCCACCTTGCTGGCCCTGGCCGCCCAGCGGGGACACGAGAAGGCGCGCAGCCTGGCCGAAGGCCTGGTGCTTGGTGATCAGCTGCCGGACTGCCTCACCACGGGTGATGCGCCCCGGCTGGAGGTGCGCGATTCTGCCCAGGAGGTCGTGCCCCAGGAGGTGGTGGACCGCTATGTCAGCAACCTGCCCGACGACAAGCGCCGCCACGCCGAGCTGGTGCAGCGGCTTGCACCCCGCTTCGAGGTGGACCCGCGCCTGGCGCTGGCCATCGTGCGCTCCGAATCCAACTTCCAGGCCCGCGCGCTGTCGCCCAAGAATGCGCAGGGGCTGATGCAGCTGATCCCCGAGACGGCCGAGCGTTTTGGCGTGCGCGATGTGTGGAACCCCGAGCAGAACGTGCGGGGCGGGTTGACCTACCTGCGCTGGTTGCTCGACCGCTTCGGGGGCGATGTGGCACTGGCCTCGGCCGCCTACAACGCGGGCGAGAAAGCGGTGGAGCGCCATGGCGGTGTGCCGCCCTACAGCGAGACGCGCGAGTACGTGCGCCGCATTCTGGGCTTTTACCGCGCGCCGCAGCATGAGCGGCCTGGCAAGGCCACGGGGCTTGTAGCGCAGCCGGTTGTGCGCATGAAAAAACCCCCCGGGCCGTGAGGCCGAGGGCGGTTGGCAGTCGGGCGTTGCGGTGGCCTGATCAGCTGAAGAAATTCTTCAACCGGTCTGTCCAGCTCTCGCCGCTGGGCGAGTGGCGGGCGCCGCCCTTCTTGAGCGAATCTTCCAGCTCGCGCAGCAGCTTGCGCTGGTGCTCGGTCAGCTTCACGGGCGTCTCGACGGCGATGTGGCAGTACAGGTCGCCGGGGTAGCTGGCGCGCACGCCTTTGATGCCCTTGCCGCGCAGGCGGAACTGTTTGCCGGCCTGGGTGCCTTCAGGGATGTCGATGGCAGCCTTGCCGGCCAGCGTAGGCACCTCGATCTCGCCACCCAGCGCAGCCGTGATGAAGCTCACAGGCACCTGGCAGTGCAGGTCGTCGCCGTCGCGCTCAAAGATGTCGTGCTTCTTCAGGCGAATCTCGATGTACAGGTCACCCGGTGGGCCACCGTTGGTGCCTGGCTCGCCGTTGCCGGTGGAGCGGATGCGCATGCCGTCGTCGATGCCGGCAGGGATCTTCACTTCCAGCGTCTTTTGCTTCTTGAGCTTGCCCTGGCCATGGCAGGCTGTGCAGGGCTCGGGAATGATCTTGCCCGTGCCCCGGCAGTGCGGGCAGGTTTGCTGCACGCTGAAAAAGCCCTGGCGCATCTGCACCGTGCCCGCACCCTGGCAGGTGCCGCAGGTCTTGGCGCTGGTGCCGGGCTTGGCGCCGCTGCCATGGCAGGTGTCGCAGCTTTCCCACGAAGGGATGCGGATCTGCGCGTCCTTGCCACGTGCGGCCTCTTCCAGCGTGATCTCCATGGCATAGCTGAGGTCGCTGCCCCGGTAGACCTGGCGGCCACCGGCACCGCGCCCACGCCCGCCCTGCTGGCCGAACATGTCGCCAAAGATGTCGCCAAAGGCCTCGGCAAACCCGCCAAAGCCCTCCGCCCCCGCACCACCGGGGCCGCGCATGTTGGGGTCTACCCCGGCGTGGCCGTACTGGTCGTAGGCGGCCCGCTTTTGCGGGTCCGAGAGCATCTCGTAGGCCTCCTTGGCCTCCTTGAATTTCTCTTCGGCAGGCTTGGCCGCGTCACCCTGGTTGCGGTCAGGGTGGTGCTTCATCGCGAGCTTGCGATAGGCCTTCTTGATTTCTTCGTCCGAGGCGTTCTTGGGAACGCCCAGGATTTCGTAAAAGTCTCTTTTCGACATGGTGATCTGCGGTCCGGTTGGAACAGGAACGCCGCGCAAGCACCGTCAACGGCACCGCGCGGCGGCTGGGATCAACGGGAAGGTGTTCAGCCCTTCTTGACTTCCTTGACCTCGGCGTCCACCACGTTGTCATCGTCCGCAGGCTTTGCGGAAGATGCGGCGCCTGCAGCACCTGCTGCGTCGGCACCACCGGCGGCCTGGGCGGCTTGTGCAGCCTGGGACTCGGCGTACATCTTCTCGCCCAGCTTCTGGCTGGCGGCCATCAGGGCGGTGGTCTTTTCGTCGATGGAGGCCTTGTCCTCGCCCTTCAGGGCTTCTTCCAGTGCCTTCACGGCGGCCGTGATCGCGTCCTTTTCGCCTGCGTCCAGCTTGTCGCCGTGCTCGGCCAGGCTCTTGTTCACGCTGTGAACGGCAGCTTCGCCCTGGTTCTTGGCCTGCACCAGTTCCAGCTTTTTCTTGTCGTCGGCGGCGTTCAGCTCGGCATCCTTCACCATCTTCTGGATTTCTTCTTCCGACAGGCCGGAGCTGGCCTTGATGGTGATCTTGTTTTCCTTGCCCGTGCCCTTGTCCTTGGCGCCCACGTGCAGGATGCCGTTGGCGTCGATGTCGAACGACACTTCGATCTGGGGCACGCCACGCGCTGCGGGTGGAATGCCTTCGAGGTTGAACTCGCCCAGGGCCTTGTTGCCCGATGCCATCTCGCGCTCGCCCTGGAACACCTTGATCGTCACGGCGGGCTGGTTGTCGTCGGCCGTCGAGAAGGTCTGCGCGAACTTCGTCGGAATCGTGGTGTTCTTGGTGATCATCTTGGTCATGACGCCGCCCAGGGTCTCGATACCCAGGGACAGGGGGGTCACGTCCAGCAGCAGCACGTCCTTGCGGTCGCCCGACAGCACCTGGCCCTGGATGGCAGCGCCCACGGCCACGGCTTCGTCAGGGTTCACGTCCTTGCGGGGGTCCTTGCCGAAGAATTCCTTGACCTTCTCCTGCACCTTGGGCATGCGGGTCATGCCGCCGACCAGGATCACGTCGTGGATGTCGGACACGGACACGCCGGCATCCTTGATCGCCACGCGGCAAGGCGCGATGGTGCGCTCGATCAGCTCTTCCACCAGGGCTTCCAGCTTGGCGCGGGTCAGCTTGATGTTCAGGTGCTTGGGGCCCGACGCGTCGGCCGTGATGTAGGGCAGGTTGATGTCGGTGGAGGCCGAGTTCGACAGCTCGATCTTGGCCTTTTCAGCGGCTTCCTTCAGGCGTTGCAGGGCCAGCACGTCCTTGGACAGGTCCACGCCCTGTTCCTTCTTGAACTCGCTGATGATGAAGTCGATGATGCGCTGGTCGAAGTCTTCGCCGCCCAGGAAGGTGTCGCCGTTGGTGGACAGCACTTCGAACTGCTTTTCGCCGTCCACGTCGGCGATTTCGATGATGGACACGTCGAACGTGCCGCCACCCAGGTCATACACGGCGATCTTGCGGTCGCCCTTTTCCTGCTTGTCCAGGCCAAAGGCCAGGGCCGCTGCGGTGGGTTCGTTGATGATGCGCTTGACTTCCAGGCCGGCGATGCGGCCGGCGTCCTTGGTGGCCTGGCGCTGGGCGTCGTTGAAGTACGCGGGCACGGTGATCACGGCTTCCGTGACGGGCTCGCCCAGGTAGTCCTCGGCGGTCTTTTTCATCTTGCGCAGGATATCGGCCGACACCTGCTGGGCCGACAGCTTGCTGCCACGCACTTCCACCCAGGCATCGCCGTTGTCGGCAGCCACGATGGAGTAGGGCATCAGGTCGATGTCCTTTTGCACTTCCTTTTCGGTGAACTTGCGGCCAATCAGGCGCTTGATCGCGTACAGCGTGTTCTTGGGGTTGGTCACGGCCTGGCGTTTGGCCGAGGCGCCGACGAGGATCTCGCCATCTTCCTGGTAGGCCACGATGGACGGCGTGGTGCGCGCACCTTCGCTGTTCTCGATCACGCGCGTGGTGTTGCCTTCCATGATGGACACGCAGCTGTTGGTGGTGCCCAGGTCAATGCCGATGATTTTTCCCATGATTTTTCTCCGAATGCTTGAATGGTTTGGATGGCTAGTAACTTGTGGATAACTCGTGGGGGTTCAAGTCATCCGTGCTGATTTATTTGAAGATTTACTTCGGGGCCGTGACGGTGACCAGGGCTGGGCGCAGCACGCGCTCGGCGATCACATAGCCCTTTTGCAGCACGGCCACGACGGTGTTGGCTTCTTGTTCTGCGGGCACCACGCTGATGGCCTGGTGCTGGTGCGGGTCGAACTTGGCACCGGCGGCGGGGTTGATGGCGATCACCTTGTTGCGCTCCAGGGCCGAGGTCAGCTGGCGCAGGGTGGCGTCAGCGCCTTCGCGCAGCTGCTGGGGCGTGGCTTCCTTGATGGCCAAGGCGGCGTCCAGGCTGTCGGCCACGGGCAGCAGGCTTTCGGCAAAGCTCTCGATGCCGAACTTGCGGGCCTTGGCCACTTCGTCATCGGCACGGCGGCGGGCGTTCTCGGCCTCGGCCTTGGCACGCAGGAACTGGTCGGCCAGGTCGGCACTCTTGGCCTTCAGCTCGGCCAGCTCGCCCTGCAGGCGGGCCAGCTCGTCGGAGGCGTGGGCAGCCATGGCGGCTTCGACTTCTTCGGGGGCGGGGGCGCTCTGGGGCGGGGTGGTTTGGCTGTGGTCTGACATGTCTTGGTCTGAAGGTGAATGAAACAGTACGCGCGGGAGTTGGGGGCATGCCACCACAAATCAAGGTCTGCACCAGGGATTTGTCTTTTGGGGCCCTGCATGCAGCGCGCGGCGGTGGTGAGCATGTCGGCCCAACCCCGGGTTTTGCAAGGGTGGAGTGCCCTTTGGGCCTGCACTTGCGCTGTGCTGGGTGAGGCTTGCCGCGTGCAGAGTGTACAAGCGGCAGCGGCCGGGCTATAATCGCAGGCTTTCCCTTGCCACACCACTTCTAGACGCGGTGGGTGGTCTCACCCAAAAGGAGTTTGCATGCGTCATTACGAAATCATTTTGTTGATCCATCCGGATCAAAGCGAACAAGTTCCAGCCATGCTGGAGCGCTACAAGGGCATGATCACCGCTGGCGGTGGCAAGGTGCACCGTGTGGAAGACTGGGGCCGTCGTCAACTGGCGTACCTGATCAACAAGCTGGCCAAAGCCCACTACCTGTGCGTGAACATCGAAGCCGACCAAGCTGTGATGGCTGAACTGGAGCACGCCTTCAAGTTCAACGACGCCGTGCTGCGCCACCTGACGGTTCAGAAGAAGAAGGCCGACACGGGCCCATCTTCCATGATGAAGACCGTCGAGCGCGAAGAAGCCCGCAAGGCCAGCCAAGCGGAATACGCAGCTGCCGGCGGCGAGCGCGGCGAGCGCTGATCCATCACTCTTTGGAGTGGAGAACCGCGTTGTCCTGACCGCCTGTATCGCAGAGGCTGAACCCCTGCGCTACACCCCCGCCGGATTGCCTGCCATCACCCTGCGTCTCGAACACGAGTCCCAGCAAACTGAGGCAGACCATCCCCGCGAAGTCAGGGCAGCCATGAAAGCCGTTGCCTTTGGTGCAATGGCCGAGCGGCTGGCAAGGCAGAACATCGGAAGTCTCTGGACTTTCCATGGATTTCTGGCCAACCAGCGCAATGGCAAGACTGCAGTGCTCCACATCCAGGATATTCAACAAAATTAATTTTCAAGGGGTCCGCAATGGCCACGTTCAAGAAGTTCAACAAAGACAAGCGCCCAAAGCGCAACACCCAGTCCCTGCTGTTCAAGCGCAAGCGCTTCTGCCGCTTCACGGTGACGGGCGTTGAAGAAATCGACTACAAGGATGTCGATACGCTGCGCGATTTCATCGCCGAAAACGGCAAGATCATCCCCGCGCGCCTGACCGGCACGCGCGCCATCTTCCAGCGTCAGCTGAACACCGCCATCAAGCGCGCCCGCTTCCTGGCCCTGGTGCCTTACAGCGACCAGCACAAGATCTAAGGAGCACAACCCATGCAAATCATTCTGCTCGACAAGGTTGTGAACCTCGGCAACCTCGGTGAAATCGTCAAGGTCAAGGACGGCTACGCCCGCAACTTCCTGATCCCTTCGGGCCGTGCACGCCGTGCCACCGAAGCTGCCAAGGCAGAGTTCGAAGCCAAGCGCGCTGAACTCGAAAAGGCTGCTGCCGCCAAGCTGGCAGAAGCCCAAGCCCAAGGCGAGAAGCTGGCTGGCACCACCGTCAAGCTGACCCAAAAGGCGGGCGTGGACGGCCGCCTGTTTGGTTCCGTGACGAACCATGACATCGCCGAAGAGCTGAACAAGCTGGGCTACAAGGTTGCCAAGGCCCAGATCCGCCTGCCCAACGGCCCCATCAAGGTCGTGAGCGAAAGCGCTGTGAACGTGGCTCTGCACACCGATGTGGTGGTGGAAGTCAACGTGTCGGTCTACGGCGAAACCGCTTGATCGACAGCGCGTAGATAATCTGCGCGACTCACTGCGAAAGCCGCCTCCGGGCGGCTTTCGTGTTTTCGATCGGGGCATTTGTACAGGGTTGCCCACCGGTCATCCACAGATTGTCCCAAGGCTTATCCATCCAGGCCGCCGCCCCGTGGTCCATGGGGTGGCCTGTTTTCAGACCTGTCCCGGAGAAATCCATGTCCGCTGTTTTCCCTCCGCTCGATGAACAGGGCTCGCTGCCATCCCCCAGCGAGGATCAAGAAATCGCCAAGCTGCGCACGCCGCCGCATTCCATTGAGGCCGAGTCCAGCGTGTTGGGCGGTCTGCTGCTGGATAACAACGCCTGGGACCGTGTGGGAGACCTGCTCAAGGAAGGCGATTTCTACCGCTACGAACACCAGGCCATCTATGCGGCCATCGGCGCACTGATCAACGCCAGCAAGCCTGCCGACGTGATCACGGTGTTTGAGCAGCTCAAGAACCAGGGTAAGGCCCAGGAGATGGGCGGGCTCACCTACCTGAACAATCTGGCGCAGTACGTTCCGAGCGCCACTAACATCCGCCGTTACGCGGAGATCGTGCGCGAGCGGGCCATCCTGCGCAAGCTGGTCACGGCCAGCGACGAGATCTCCACCAACGCCTTCAACCCACAAGGCAAGACGGTGGAGCGGATCCTGGACGAAGCCGAGGCCAAGATCTTCGCCATTGGCGAAGAGGGGTCGCGCAACAAGCAAGGTTTTCAGTCGCTCGATAATCTGGTGATCGACCTGCTCGACAAGGTGCAGGAGATGGCCGACAACCCGGCCGACGTGACTGGTGTACCCACCGGTTTTGCGGACCTGGACCGCATGACCTCGGGCCTGCAGGCGGGGGACATGATCGTGCTGGCGGCCCGCCCCTCCATGGGCAAGACCTCGTTTGCCGTGAACATCGCCGAGCATGTGGCCCTTAACGAAGGTCTGCCGGTTGCAATTTTCTCGATGGAAATGGGGGCCGCCCAACTGGCGGTCCGTATCGTGGGCTCGATCGGTCGGGTGAACCAAGGCAACCTGCGCACTGGCAAACTCACGGATGATGAATGGCCGCGCCTGACCGAGGCCATCGAACGGTTGCGCACCGTCTCGCTGCACATCGACGAGACCCCGGGCCTGTCTCCTGGCGAGCTGCGCGCCAACGCGCGCCGTCTTGCACGCCAGTGCGGCAAGCTGGGCCTGATCGTGGTGGACTATCTGCAACTCATGAGCGGTTCCGGATCGGCAGCAAGTTCGGACAACCGGGCCACCGAGCTGGGCGAAATCTCCCGGGGTCTCAAGATGCTGGCCAAGGAGCTGCAGTGCCCGGTGATCGCGCTGTCGCAGCTCAACCGCTCGGTGGAGCAGCGCACCGACAAGCGCCCCATGATGTCCGACCTGCGCGAATCGGGCGCTATCGAGCAGGACGCGGACATCATCATGTTCATTTACCGCGACGACTACTACAACAAGGACAGCAAGGAGCCCAACGTGGCCGAGGTCATCATCGGCAAGCAGCGTAACGGCCCGACGGGGACCGTGAAGCTGTTCTTCCAGAAGAACCAGACCCGCTTCGAAAATTTGGCCATGGGCGGCGGCGACGACTACTGAAGCGCGGAAATCGATCTCCAAAAACAAAAGGCCCCTGCCGACGGCAGGGGCCTTTTCATTTTTGGTGCGATGTCAGAGAACTTCGCTGGCAAAGTCCGCCAGGCGCGAGCGCTCACCCCGTGCCAGCGTGATGTGCCCGCTGTGTGGCCAGCCCTTGAAGCGGTCCACCGCATAGGTCAGGCCCGACGAGCCTTCGGTCAGATAGGGTGTATCAATCTGCGCCAGGTTGCCCATGCAGATGATCTTGGTGCCCGGGCCTGCACGGGTGATCAGGGTCTTCATCTGTTTGGGGGTCAGGTTTTGCGCCTCGTCGATGATCACGTACTTGTTCAGGAAAGTGCGTCCGCGCATGAAGTTCATGCTCTTGATCTTGATGCGGCTGCGGATCAGCTCATTGGTGGCTGCGCGGCCCCATTCGCCTGCGTTGCCGCCGTCCCCCTTGGCCAGAAACTCCAGGTTGTCGTCCAGAGCGCCCATCCAGGGACCCATCTTCTCTTCTTCAGTGCCGGGCAGGAAGCCGATGTCCTCACCCACGCTCACGGTGGCGCGGGTCATGATGATCTCTGTGTAGCGGCGGTCGTCCAGCACCTGGGTGAGGCCTGCGGCCAGGGCCAGCAGGGTCTTGCCGGTGCCGGCTGTGCCGGTCAGCGTCACGAAGTCGATCTCCGGGTCCATGAGCAGGTTCATGGCGTAGTTCTGCTCGCGGTTGCGCGTGGTCACGCCCCACACAGCGTTCTTGGCCGAGCCATAGTCCTTGAGCGTCTGTAGCACCGCCGTTTTTTCGCGGATCTCGCTCACGCGCGCAAACAGGCTGGGCTCGCCGGGGGCCTCGAAGTACACGAACTGGTTGATCATCAGCTGCGGCACGATGGGCCCGCCGATGCGGTAGTAGGTGTGGGCGCCGCTCTGCCAGCTTTCCACATTCTTGCCGCTCTTGGCCCAGAAGTCGGGCGGCAGGGCCAGCACACCTGCATAGAGCAGGTCGCCGTCTTCGAGTGTCTTGTCGTTCTGGTAGTCCTCAGCGTTCAGGCCGAGGGCGCGTGCCTTGACGCGCATATTGATGTCCTTGGACACCAGCACCACCTCGCGCGGTGCGTGCAGCTTGCGCAAGGCTTCCACCACGCCCAGGATCTGGTTGTCGGCCTTGCCGGGTGGCAGGCTGGTGGGCAGGCTGTAGTCCAGCGGCACCGTCTGGAAGAACAGGTGGCCGCCCGCAGCACGCTGGCCGGTGGAGTCGAGCTTCAGGCCCTTGGCCATGTCGGCGCCCTGGGCGGCGGCCAGCGCATCCAGCGTGCGACTGGCTTGGCGGCCATTGCGGGCGACTTCGGTCATGCCCTTCTTGTGGCCGTCCAGCTCCTCCAGCACGATCATCGGCAGGAAGATGTCGTGCTCTTCGAAGCGGAAGAGGCTGGTCGGGTCGTGCAGCAGCACATTGGTGTCCAGCACGAAGAGCTTGGTCGGGCCTTGCGGTGCGGCCTTCTTGCCCCGTGGCGTAGTGGCAGGTGCTGCAGCGCTGGGGGTTGTGGTCGCAGTGGTGGCGCGGGCCTTGCGCGCGCCTGTCGCGCGGGCGGCGGGCGATGCTGCAGGCTCGGGGGCGCGGGCCAGGCTCTCTGCCGAGACCAGAGGAGTGGCGACTAGGGCGACGGGCGCCAGCGGCGCCGCGTTGCCTGTTTTGCGCCCGGTGCGGGCCGATGGGGTGGCTGCACGCACGGGGGCGGCAACGGGTTCATTGGCGGATGTGGGTGACACCCGTGGACGGGCCGTGACTTCAAAGGCTTCGGGCGCGAGGAGTGCAGCGCGCCGGCTGGGGGCGGGGGGCAGGGGCATGGTGGCAGGGCCTCGGTCGGTAAATGAAGAAAGACGGGTCAGAAAGCAAAAAGCCGCCTGGAGGCCAAGGCGGCTTTTTGGGGTGGGGCAAACGTCGCGATAACCAGGGGCATAAATCCATTATGCCCACTCTGGATGTCTTGCCAGGGCAAAACCAAGGGGGTGTCGCGTCGATGCTCCAGGGGCTTGATCCAGGCGCGTAGGCAGTGGAGGATCAGGCGGCCTTTTTCAGGGCCTTGATGGATTTGACGGTCTTGAGGACTTCGTCCACATGGCCGGGCACCTTGAGGCCGCGCCACTCTTGCACCAGCAGGCCGTCGGGGCCGATCAGGAAGGTGCTGCGCTCGATGCCCTTGACCTTCTTGCCGTACATGATCTTGTTCTTGACCACGCCGAACATGTGGCACATCTTCTCTTCGGTGTCGGCGATCAGCTCGAAAGGCAGTTCCAGCTTTTCCTTGAAGTCGTCGTGCGACTTCATGTTGTCGCGCGACACGCCGAACACTGCAGCGCCCGCTTTCACGAAATCCTTGTACTTGTCGCGAAACTGCATGGCCTCCGTGGTGCAGCCAGGCGTGTTGTCCTTGGGATAGAAGTACAGAACCAGAATTTGGCCAAGGTGGGAGGTGTTGGAGACCTTGATTCCACCGGTCGCGTTGGCTTCAAATTCAGGGAGGGGTTTGTTGACAACGATCGCCATATCACTTCAATCTCTCAGGATGTAGTCGTTGGTAAGCCGGGGGAGTGGGGTGTGTTATTGCTCTTGGTGGTGCCCCCGACCGCAACCGGTGATTTTACCCCGAAATCGATTGCCGGCCAAATGTAAGACTGTGTGTCTTGCCTTTGGTGGCGCGCACTTTTGCAAGGCTTTGCATAGGCTCTGCGCGCCTGGCGCGGGGGCTGCGGGCGGCCCTCAGGGCTCCAGAATCAGCGCTGCCACCACGTTGCGGCCTTCCCCGGCCAGGATGTTGTAAGTGCGGCAGGCCGCTGCCGTGTCCATGGTTTCCAGCCCGAGCCGCCGGGTCATCAGCGGTGCCAGCCAGGCGGGGGGCGGGAAACGGTTGCGTGTGCCGCTGCCGAAGATCACAAGTTCGGTTTCCAGTGTCGCCAGCTGTGCGAAGTGCTCCGGGGTCAGGTCTTCGTAACGCGCGCAGGGCCATGCCTGGCGCAGACCGCTTGAGCCCAGAAGGACGCTGTGGGTGATCTTCTCTGCGTCCACGCTGATCCAGCCGGGGCCATAGCCGCTGATGGTCTGTGCGTTCGAGCGGTCGGGCTGGAATTTCATGGATGTGCGTGTGGTGCGGTCTGCAGGGCGCCGCCGCAGGCGCGCGCCAGAGGGGAGGGGGCCGGTTCTGTGGTCAAATTATAGGTTTCGCCGAGTGCCCAGCGGCCCTGGCTGCCTTGTCGCCGCTGTCTCGCCGTCTTTTCCACCGCCTCGCTTTTTCGTCAGCGCATGAAAACCGTCCAAAAATCCGCCAAGCTCGCCAACGTCTGCTACGACATCCGGGGGCCGATCATGGACGCGGCCAAGAAGATGGAGGAAGACGGGCACAAGATCATCAAGCTCAACATCGGCAATCTGGCGGTGTTCGGCTTTGATGCCCCCGAAGAGATCCAGCTCGACATGATCCGCAACCTGCCCAACTCGGCGGGCTACTCGGACAGCAAGGGCATTTTTGCCGCGCGCAAGGCGGTGATGCACGAAACCCAGAAGCAGGGCATCAAGGGCGTCGCGCTGGACGACATCTACCTGGGTAACGGTGCCAGCGAACTCATCGTGATGGCCACGAATGCGCTGCTGGACACGGGCGACGAGCTGCTGTTGCCCTCGCCCGATTACCCGCTGTGGACGGCGGCTGCCAGCCTCTCGGGCGGCTCGCCCGTGCACTACCTGTGCGACGAGGCCAACGGCTGGATGCCCGACCTGGCCGACATCCGCGCCAAGATCACGCCCCGCACCAAGGGCATCGTGGTCATCAACCCCAACAACCCCACGGGCGCTCTGTACTCTGATGATCTGCTCAAGGGCATCGTCGCCATCGCCCGCGAGCATGGCCTGGTGATCTTTGCCGACGAGGTGTATGACAAGGTGCTGTACGACGGCGCCAAGCACACGGCGATTGGCTCGCTGAGCGAGGATGTGCTCACGCTCACCTTCAACTCGCTGTCCAAGAGCTACCGTTCCTGCGGCTACCGCGCTGGCTGGCTGGTGGTGTCGGGCGACAAGAAGCCTGCCAAGGACTACATCGAGGGCCTGAACATGCTCTCCAACATGCGCCTGTGCGCCAACGTGCCCGGCCAGTGGGCGGTGCAGACGGCGTTGGGCGGCTACCAGAGCATCAATGAGCTGGTAGGCGAGGGCGGCCGCCTGCGCAAGCAGCGCGACCTGGCCTATGAGCTGATCACCGCCATCCCCGGCGTGAGCTGCGTGAAGCCGCAGGCGGCGCTCTACATGTTCCCGCGCCTGGACCCGGCCGTCTACCCCATCGCGGACGACCAGCAGTTCTTCCTGGAGCTGCTGCAGGAAACCAAAGTGATGCTGGTGCAGGGCACGGGCTTCAACTGGGCCGCACCCGACCACTTCCGCATCGTGTTCCTGCCGCACGAAGACGACCTGCGCGACGCCATCGGCCGCGTGGCACGTTTCCTGGAGCAGTACCGCAAGCGCTGCGGCACCGATCTGCGGCGCGTCGGTTGATACTCATTTTTTGATAGCTGCTAGCGCTTGCTGGACAGGCGCAAACCCCCATTTTGATTGGCAAAAACTTCATGAAACCCATCCAAGTAGGCCTTCTGGGCATCGGCACCGTCGGCAGCGGCGTGTTCAACGTGCTTGCACGCAACCAGGACGAAATCAGCCGCCGCGCGGGCCGTGGCATCGAGATCACCATGGTGGCCGATCTGGACGTGGAGCGCGCCAGGGCCGTGGTGGGCGATGGCATCCAGGTCGTCAACGACGCCCGCGCCATCATTGCCAACCCTGACATCGACATCGTCATCGAGCTGATCGGTGGCTACGGCATTGCGCGTGCGCTGGTGCTGGAAGCCATTGCGGCGGGCAAGCATGTGGTCACCGCCAACAAAGCGCTGCTGGCCGTGCACGGCACCGAGATCTTCGCGGCCGCATCGGCCAAGGGCGTGATGGTGGCCTTCGAGGCCGCCGTGGCCGGTGGCATCCCCATCATCAAGGCGCTGCGTGAAGGCCTCACGGCCAACCGCATCCAGTGGCTTGCCGGCATCATCAACGGCACCACCAACTTCATCCTGTCCGAGATGCGCAGCAAGGGCCTGGACTTCGACGTGGTGCTCAAGGAAGCGCAACGCCTGGGCTATGCCGAGGCCGACCCGACCTTCGACATCGAAGGTGTGGACGCGGCCCACAAGGTCACGCTGATGAGTGCGATTGCGTTCGGCATTCCGGTGCAGTTCGACAAGGCCTATGTCGAAGGCATCACCAAGCTGGGCGCAGCCGACATCAAGTACGCCGAGCAGCTGGGCTACCGCATCAAGCTGCTGGGCATCACCAAGCGCGCTGAAAAGGGCATCGAGCTGCGCGTGCACCCGAGCCTCGTGCCCTCCAAGCGCCTGATCGCCAACGTCGAAGGTGCGATGAATGCCGTGGTGGTGCAGGGCGACGCCGTGGGCACCACGCTGTACTACGGCAAGGGTGCGGGCTCCGAGCCCACTGCCAGCGCCGTGATCGCCGACCTGGTGGACATTGCCCGCCTGCACACCGCAGACCCCGAGCACCGCGTGCCGCACCTGGCCTTCCAGGCCAACACGCTGCAAGGTGCCATGGACCAGCTGCCCGTGCTGCCGATGAGCGAAGTGGTCACCAGCTACTACCTGCGTCTGCGTGTGGCCGACCAGGCCGGCGTGCTCGCCAAGGTCACGGGCCTGCTGGCCGAGGCCGGTGTGAGCATCGACGCCGTGCTGCAGCGCGAGGCCGATGAAGTGGGCGGTGAAGGCTCCACACAGACCGACCTGATCATCCTGACCCACGACACCCGCGAAGGCACCATGGACGCCGTGATCGCCCAGATGCAGGCCCTGCCCACGGTGCTGGCCCCCATCACGCGCATCCGCAAGGAAGAGCTGAACTGAGCCAGCCCCCACGCGCCATGATGCCGCCCCGCCATGCCCACCCTGGTTGCCGCCCTCACGCTGTCGGCGCTGCTCAAAATGGCGCATGTCGATCTGCCGCGCTGGCATCTGGCGTTCTGGTTCGGCCTGCTGGTCATGCTGACCTTGTTCGGGTTCATGCCGCGCGCGCAGGCCATCCTCAACGGGGTGGGCAGTTTTCTGGCAGCCTGGCTGTACTTCGTGCTGCTGGAGCGCACGGACAACTACGAGGACAAGCCACTGCACTGGCTGGTCCTGATCGGCGGCTTCCTGCTGCTGATCGCCTCGCGTTTTTACCTTGATATCCGCGTGTACGGCATCAGTCTTTGAGCGACACCGGAGGGACACTTTCATGAAATACCTCAGCACACGCGGCCACGCAGACCGCAAACAGTTCTGCGACATCCTGCTCGAAGGTTTGGCGCCCGATGGTGGCCTGTACCTGCCCGAGACGTACCCCAAGATCACCGCCGCCGCCTTGACCAAGCTGCGCAAGGCGTACCACGAGCAGGGCTACGCCGAGCTGGCGTTCCAGATCCTGTCGCTGTACATCGACGACATCCCTGCTGCGGACCTCAAGGCCATCTGCGCCAAGACCTACACCGCTGAAGTCTTCGGCACGGGCGAGATCGTGCCCCTGCGCCACCTCGAAGACGGCCTGTGGCTCGAAGCCCTGTCCAACGGCCCCACGCTGGCCTTCAAGGACATGGCGATGCAACTGCTTGGTAACCTGTTCGAGTACGAACTGGGCCGCCGTGGCGAGCAGCTCAACATCCTGGGCGCCACCAGCGGCGACACCGGCAGCGCGGCCGAATACGCCATGCGCGGCAAAGAGGGCGTGCGCGTGTTCATGACCTCGCCCCACGGCCGCATGAGCGCCTTCCAGCAAGCACAGATGTTCAGCCTGCAGGACGCGAACATCCACAACATCGCCATCGAAGGCGTGTTCGACGACTGCCAGGACATCGTCAAGGCCGTCTCCAACGACCACGCCTTCAAGGCCAAGTACAAGATCGGCACGGTCAACTCCATCAACTGGGCGCGCCTGCTGGCGCAGGTGGTGTACTACTTCGCGGGCTACATCCAGGCCACCGAGAGCAATAGCCAGAAGGTCAGCTTCACGGTGCCCTCGGGCAACTTTGGCAACGTGTGCGCAGGCCATGTGGCGCGCATGATGGGCCTGCCCATCGCCAAGCTGGTGGTGGCCACCAACGAGAACGACGTACTCGACGAGTTCTTCCGCACCGGTGTGTACCGCGTGCGGGGCAGTGCCGATACGCACGAAACATCGAGCCCTTCGATGGACATCAGCAAGGCCAGCAACTTCGAGCGCTTCATTTTTGATCTGCTGGGCCGCAATGGCCAGCGCACCAAGGCGCTGTTCAGCGCAGCGCTGCAAACCTATGGCCGCTTTGACCTGAGCGCCGACCCGCTGTTTGCCGACGCCGCCAAGAAATACGGTTTTGAAAGCGGCAAGAGCACCCACGCCGACCGCCTGGCCACCATCAAGGACACCTTCGAGCGCTACGGCGTCACCATCGACACCCACACCGCCGACGGCGTGAAGGTGGCCCGCGAGCACCACAGCGATGCCAAGGTGCCCATGATCGTGCTGGAGACTGCACTGCCCATCAAGTTTGCCGAGACCATCGTCGAGGCCCTGGGCCATGCGCCCGAGCGCCCCGCCAAGTTTGCAGGCATCGAAGACCTGCCCAAGCGCGTGCACGTGATGCCCGCCGATGTGGAGCAGGTCAAGGCCTACATCGAGCGCCACTGCGCTCCCGCTGCGCAGGGTTGAGGCTGTTTCCCCTTCCTGGAGGGGAATGTTTGAGAAAAAAACGCCCCTGGCGCGCGTCTGGTAAGCGCTAGTAGCTATAAATACGATAGCTAACCAAGGAGCACTGGATGAAGGTTGTCGGTTTTGCCGGGTTCTCCGGCAGTGGCAAGACCACGCTGGTCGAGCAGCTGATCCCCGAGCTGCGGCTGCGCGGGCTGCGCGTGTCGGTGGTCAAGCATGCCCACCACAGTTTCGACATCGACCACCCGGGCAAGGACACCTACCGCCACCGCGAGGCAGGCGCCTTTGAGGTGGTGGCTGCGTCGGACAAGCGCCTGATGCTGGTGCGCGAGTTCGAGCAGCCCGCCACGCTCAGCGTGCACCACCTGCTGGCCGAGCTGTATCAGGGCGTGGACTGGGTGCTGGTGGAAGGCTTCAAGGACAGCGATCTGCTCAAGGTCGAAGTCTGGCGCGCCCCCGAGCCCGGCCAGTTGGCCAAGCCCGTGCGCTACCCCGAGGACGACTTTGTGGTGGCCGTGGCCACCGACGCCGCCGCGAGCCTGCCCCAGCCCACCCAGCTGCCGCTGCTGGACCTGAACCAGCCCGCACAGGTGGTGGACTGGCTGATCGAGTACGGGCACCGCTTTGAATACAACTGGGAACTGCACGGAGGGCTGGTGCCATGCGCCCCCCAATGAAGCCCCTCAAGGCGCTGGACGACGCGCTGGCCGAGCTGCTGGCCCAGGCCGCGCCGCTGCCGGGCACGGACACCGTCACCACCTTCGACGCCGACGGCCGTGTGCTGGCGCAAGACTGCGTCTCGGCCCTGCAGGTGCCCCCTCAGGACAACAGCTCGATGGACGGCTACGCCGTGCGCTGCGCTGATGTGGCGGCGGCAGGGGTGGTGTTGCCCGTGTCGCAGCGCATACCTGCGGGCAGTGCGGGTGCCCCCCTGCAGCCCGGCACGGCGGCACGGATCTTCACCGGCGCACCGGTGCCTGCAGGCGCCGATGCCATCCTGATGCAGGAAGACTGTGAGGCCCTTGCCGCCGCCGATGGCCTGGGTTCGGTGCGTATCAACGCCGTTCCCCAGGCCGGCCAGTGGATCCGCAGCGCGGGCGAGGACATCACCCGGGGTGCTGTGGTGCTGGCGGCGGGCACACGCCTCACCCCGGCCGAGCTGGGCCTGGCGGCCAGCATCGGCCTGCACCAGCTGCAGGTGGCCCGCCGCCCGCGCGTGGCGCTGTTCTCCACGGGCGACGAACTGGTCATGCCCGGCGAGGTGCCGCCTGAGCAGATGCGCCCCGGCGCCATCTACAACAGCAACCGTTTCTTTTTGCGCGCCATGCTGCTGCGCCTGGGCTGCGAGGTGACCGACTTCGGCATCGTGCCCGACCGGCGTGATGCCACCATTGCGGCCTTGCGCGATGCGAGCGCCGCCCACGACCTGATCCTGACCAGCGGCGGCGTGAGTGTGGGCGAGGAAGACCACATCAAGCCCGCAGTGGAAACGCTGGGCACGCTGGACCTGTGGCAGATCGCCATGAAACCCGGCAAGCCCTTCGCCTACGGCCAAATTCCGCGTGAAGGTGGTGCCGCCCACTTCATGGGCCTGCCCGGCAACCCGGTGTCGAGTTTTCTGACCTTTGCGCTGCTGGTGCGGCCCTTTGTGCTGCGGCTGCAGGGCGTGCTGGGTGTGGCTCCCCAATCCATCGCGGCCCGCGCTGATTTTGTGTGGCCCAAGGCCGACAAGCGCCGCGAATTTCTGCGCGTGCGCCACAACGCCGCAGGCGGGCTGGACCTGTTCAACAACCAGAGTTCGGGCGTGCTCACCTCGGCCGCCTGGGGCGACGGGGTGGTGGACAACCCGGCGGGCCAGACCATTGCTGCGGGCGATACCGTGCAGTACATCGCCTTCTCGGAACTCCTGTCATGAAGATATCTGTCCGCTATTTCGCCTCCATCCGCGAGGCCATTGGCACCGGGCAGGAGGGGGTGGAGACGGCCGCCGCCACGCTGGGCGCACTGCGCGACGAACTCATTGCGCGCGGCGGTGACCATGCCAGCAGCCTCGCGCGGGGCCGGGCCGTGCGCATGGCACTCAACCAGACCCTGAGCGATGAATCCGCCCCCCTGGCCGAAGGGGCCGAGGTGGCGTTTTTCCCGCCCGTTACCGGGGGCTGAGTCCGGCAGAGGCCAGGGCCTGAAGGCGCAGGTTCAGAGCTTCCGATGCGCCCATCATCGGCGCCCGCAGTTCATTGCACAGCTCGCCCGCATGGGCCAGAACGGCCTTCAGCGGCGCCGGGTTGGGCTCGGCAAAGCAGACCTCGATCCAGGGCAGCAAGGCCTGCCACACGCGGCGGGCTTCGCCCAGGTGGCCTGCGCGCAGCAACTCCATCAGCTCCACAAAGCGGGGTGTCTGCCAGTGCGCGCTGGCCGAGATCGCGCCCGCACCGCCCAGGGCCAGGGTATGGAAGATCTGCGCGTCTTCGCCCGTCAGCACCTGCAGGCGGCCATCGGCGATCAGGGCCTGTGTCTTGGCAGGGTTGCCGCCGCAGTCCTTGATGGCCGTAATGCGCGGATGTGCGGCCAGCGCCAGCAGCGTTTCGGTGCTGAGCGTGGCCCCTGTGCGGTAGGGAATGTCGTAGATCAGCAGGGGCGCGGCGCTGGCGTCGGCCAGGGTGCGGAACCAGTGCAGCAGGCCCTCCTGCGAGGGGCGGATGTAGTGCGGGGCCGACACCAGCAGGCCCGCCGCCGGATAGCGTGCCAGGGCCTGCACCTGCTCCAGCACCTGGCCCTGGTGGTAGCCCGACACGCCCATCACCACGGGCAGGCCCTGGGCGGCCGTGAGCACTGTTTCCAGCACCTGCAGCTGCTCGGCCTTGTCGAGTGCGGCGGCTTCGCCCGTGGAGCCGCAGGCGACAAAGCCTGCTACCCCCTGGGCACGCAGCCGGGTGGTGAGGGCAGCGAGCGCCAGGTGGTCCACGGCCCCGTCCTTGAAGGGCGTGACCAAGGCGATCCAGAGCCCGCTGAACAGCGGCTGCGGGGAGGGCTTGGTGGCAGTGGTTGGATTGGTAGCGGTGGCAGACATGCAAAACATCCTTTCAGGGTTCGACCAGGGGAAGAACCGTCCGGAAGGAATGCGCGCGGAATGCCGGGGAGGGAAAAGAGAAAAGAAAGAAGGGGATTTCTCTACCAGGTGGTTCCGTCGCTCATCCGGACGGAACCACAGCTCCGGTCAGATGAGCTCTGGTTTTTTGGCTTTGACCACGCACTGCAATGCGCCCGCGGGTGCGGTCGTCATGGCGAGAAGGGTGTGCGTGGGCATGGGGCGCAGTATAGCGAGGCCGTTGTGAAAAGCTTGTCTGAAAGCCGCCACGGCGCGGCTCTAGGGTTGTGCAGGGGCCGCAGCGGGTTGCTCGGGGATCAGTTCGGGGCAGGGCCAGTTCAGCAGCTCGGCCAGGCGGGTGGTGATCCAGGTGGCCTCGGCCACTGACACGCCCGATTCGGCCGTGCACAGCCCGGCGTGAATGCGCAGCAGGATCTCGGCCTCTGACGGGGCCTGCACGTGGTAGAGCGTCTGCGCATGCTCCACCAGGTGGCCCGTGAGGTCTTCGCACAGCTCATAGCGGGTGCGCACCACGGCAGGTTTTTCGGACAGGCGTTGGCGTGTATCGCTGTACACCGCCATGAACGAGGGCGGCACATGGATCTGGTTGTCGTTGTCGTCCATGGGCGCCCTTCAGTCGGGGGTGAACAGGCGCTCGAACTTGGCCTGGTCCGCCGCCAGCGCAAAGCTCACGAGCTGGCCCATCTTCATGTCCGACAGTCGGCAGGCGGCAAACAGCGTGGTCTTGCCTGCCAGCTCCATCACCTCCAGGTCGATGATGGCGTAGGGGTAGGGCACGAACACCTGGTGCTCGAACACCTCCTTGTGCGTATTGCGGGGCGAGGGGTAGAGCTTGTACAGCTCGGTGGTGATGGTTTGCGTGGCCATGGTGGAAAAAGGGGCTGCGGTGCGGGTACAGTGCGGGCGAATCGTACAGAAAAACCCTTTTACCCCTCTATGGCACGAAACAAAAGCGAATGGCCTGCCAAGGTCCTGGCCCTGATCCAGGGCGGCAACCTGCCTGCGGCCATCGCACAGATCAAGGTGGCGCCTTCGGTGTCCGACGTGACACGTCTGCAGACCCTGCTGGCGAAGCTGCCGCCCACCCCCGCGCTAGCCCAGCTGAACAAGGTGGTGGAAGAAGAGCATGCCCTGCTCTCGGCCCCCCGGCTGCACCGCTCGCCATGAGCGCGCCGCATGCCCCCCAGCCTGAAAGCCCTGCCGCCATGAGCCTGCCCCGCGTTTCCATCCAGACTGAAGATTTCGACCTGTCCGCCGAAGTGGCGGCCCTGCGCCGCGAGAACAAGGGCGTGGGCGCGGTGTGTAGCTTTGTGGGCACGGTGCGCGACCGCAATGAAGGGGACCAGGTGGCGTCCATGGAGCTAGAGCACTACCCGGGCATGACCGAAAAATCCATCGAGGCCATGGTGGACGAAGCCTTTCGCCGCTTCGACATCTTTGGCGCCCGCGTCATCCACCGCGTGGGGCTGCTGCAGCCGCTCGACCAGATCGTTCTGGTGGCCGTGACCAGCGCCCACCGGGGCCAGAGCTTTCAGGCCTGCGAGTTCTTGATGGACTACCTCAAGACCCAGGCGCCCTTCTGGAAGAAGGAAGAAACCGCCCAGGGCGCCCGCTGGGTGGATGCGCGGGTGAGCGACGACGCGGCGCTGGCGCGCTGGGGTATCACGCTGGGCAACGCGGCCTGATGCGTTGTGCGCTTTGGGCGCTGGAAATTGGAAAAAATTGGCCGTCTCCGCGCTCTGGTAAAGCGTTTATAGCTATAAAAATTATAGTAACTGATGCTTGTGTGATGGGGTAAATCACTGACGCAGGTCAACAAGGGGCCATGGGGTGGGCCAGGGAACTGTCTTGAAATCAGGCAGGCCGCGCCTCAAGTGTTCTGCAATTCGGAGGACATTCACCCATGCGTCTCGACAAATTCACCACCAAGTTCCAGGAAGCCCTGAGCGATGCGCAGAGCATTGCGCTGGGCCATGACAACGCCTACATCGAACCCGTGCATGTGCTGCTGGCCATGCTGCAGCAGGATGACGGCCCCAAGGCGCTGCTGCAGCGCGCGGGCGCCAATGTGTCCGGCCTGCTGGCTGCGGCCGAGGCGGCCGTCAAGCGCCTGCCCCAGGTGCAGGGCAACGACCAGGTGCAGGGCGGGCCCGAGCTGGGCCGCGTGCTGCAGGCCACCGAGAAGGAGGCCATCAAACGCGGCGACCCCTTCATTGCCAGCGAGCTGTTTTTGCTGGCCGTGATCGACAGCAAGGGCGATGCCGCCAAGATTGCGAAGGACAATGGCCTGACCCGCAAGAGCCTGGAGGCCGCGATCGACGCCGTGCGCGGCGGCCAGAAGGTGGACAGTGCCGAGGCCGAAGGCCAGCGCGGCGCGCTCGCCAAATACTGCCTGGACCTGACCGAGCGCGCGCGCCTGGGCAAGCTCGACCCCGTGATCGGCCGTGACGACGAGATCCGCCGCGCCATCCAGGTGCTGCAGCGTCGCACCAAGAACAACCCCGTGCTCATCGGCGAACCCGGCGTGGGCAAGACCGCCATCGTCGAAGGCCTGGCCCAGCGCATCGTTGCGGGCGAGGTGCCGGAGTCCCTCAAGGGCAAGCGCGTGCTGAGCCTGGACATGGCAGCGTTGCTGGCAGGCGCCAAGTTCCGCGGCGAGTTTGAGGAGCGCCTCAAAGCCGTGCTCAACGAGCTGGCCAAGGACGAGGGCCAGACCATCGTCTTCATCGACGAGCTGCACACCATGGTGGGCGCGGGCAAGGGCGAAGGCGCGATGGACGCGGGCAACATGCTCAAGCCGGCCCTGGCGCGTGGCGAGCTGCACTGCGTGGGCGCCACCACGCTGGACGAATACCGCAAGTACATCGAGAAGGACGCCGCGCTGGAGCGGCGCTTCCAGAAGATCTTGGTGGGCGAGCCGAGCGTCGAGGCCACCATCGCCATCCTGCGCGGTCTGCAGGAGAAGTACGAGGTGCACCACGGCGTGGACATTACCGACCCGGCAATCGTCGCAGCGGCCGAGCTGAGCAATCGCTACATCACGGATCGCTTCCTGCCGGACAAGGCGATCGACCTGATCGACGAGGCGGCGTCCAAGATCAAGATCGAGATGGACTCCAAGCCCGAGGTCATGGACCGCCTGGACCGCCGCCTGATCCAGCTGCAGATCGAGCGCGAGGCCGTGCGCCGCGAGAAGGATGAGTCTTCGCAAAAGCGCTTTGCGCTGATCGAGGAAGAGATCGCCAAGCTGCAAAAGGAGATCGCCGACTACGACGAGATCTGGCAGTCCGAAAAAGCCCAGGCGCAGGGCAGTGCCCATGTGCGCGAGGCCATCGACAAGCTCAAGTTCCAGATCGAAGAGTTCACCCGCAAGGGCGACTTCAACAAGGTGGCCGAGCTGCAGTACGGCAAGCTGCCTGAGCTGGAAAAGCAGCTCAAGGAAGCCCAGGCGCAAGAGGCTGGCAAGGACGGTGCCCCTGCCGCGCGCCGCCTGCTGCGCACCCAGGTGGGTGCCGAAGAAATCGCCGAGGTGGTGAGCCGTGCCACCGGCATCCCCGTGTCCAAGATGATGCAGGGCGAGAAGGACAAGCTCTTGCAGATGGAAGACAAGCTGCACGAGCGCGTGGTGGGCCAGCAAGAAGCGATTGCCGCCGTGGCCAACGCCATCCGCCGCTCGCGCTCGGGCCTGTCCGACCCCAACCGCCCCACGGGCTCGTTCCTGTTCCTGGGCCCCACGGGCGTGGGCAAGACCGAGCTGTGCAAGGCGCTGGCGGGCTTCTTGTTCGACAGCGAGGACCACCTGATCCGCATCGACATGAGCGAGTTCATGGAGAAGCATTCCGTGGCCCGCCTGATCGGCGCGCCGCCCGGCTATGTGGGCTATGAGGAAGGCGGCTACCTGACCGAGGCCGTGCGCCGCAAGCCCTACAGCGTGCTGCTGCTCGACGAGGTGGAAAAGGCTCACCCCGATGTGTTCAACGTGCTGCTGCAGGTGCTGGACGATGGCCGCCTGACCGACGGCCAGGGCCGTACCGTGGACTTCAAGAACACGGTGATCGTGATGACGAGCAACATTGGCTCGCACCTGATCCAGGCGATGGTCGGGCAGGACTCACAGGACATCAAGGACGCGGTGTGGGGCGAACTCAAGAACCACTTCCGGCCCGAGTTCTTGAACCGCATCGACGAGACGGTGGTGTTCCACGCGCTGGATGCGCAGCACATTGCGTCCATCGCCAAGATCCAGTTGCAGCTGCTGCAATCCCGGTTGGCCAAGATGGATTTGGAGCTGCAGGTGTCCGACGCCGCCTTGGCAGAATTGGCCAAGGTGGGGTTTGACCCGGTGTTTGGTGCGCGGCCGCTCAAGCGGGCGATCCAGCAGCGCATCGAGAATCCGTTGTCGAAGTTGCTGCTCGAAGGGCGATTCCCGCCCAAGAGCGTGATTCCGGTCACCGTCAATCCGGTGCTGGAGCCGGGTGTGTTCCAGTTCGGCGTGGCCGAGCGGGGATGAGCCCGGCGGGAAAGGGTGACCTTTACCCTTTCCCCAAGATGTGAAGGAGAGGTGTCGTTTGAATGAATTTGTTGCAGGCCTTGTGCGCCTGCTGCTGCGTGTCGTGGTCCTGGCCATGGGGCTGGTGCTGTTTGCCAGCCTGCTGGTGGCGGCCCTGGTGCTGGCGCTGGTGTGGATGCTGCGCGCAGGCTGGGCGCGCCTGACGGGCAAGCCTGTGACCCCCTGGGCCATGCGCATGGACCCCCGCACGGGTTTCAGCACCGTGTTCCGCTCCACCGAGCGCTGGTCGTCTGGCCGCCGTGGCGCAGCAGCGCCAGACGCGGGCGACGCGGGCGGCGATGCAGCGGCATCGCGCCGGGGCGGTATCCTGCCGGGATCTGCCGAAGTCACCGACGTCGAAGCGCGCGAAGTGCGCTGAGAGTGGCTGCCGGGACGCACCCACAGGGCGTTTACCCTGTGGGTGCGTTCGTTTTTTCGTGACACGCCCTGATCCATGACACCTGCCGATATCCACGCCCATTTCGACTCACAACGCCAGGCCAGCCGCGCGCAGGTGGATGTGCCCCTGCTGGTGCGCCGCGAGCGCTTGCTGCGCCTGTCCAAGATGCTCGACGAGCATGGCCCCGTGCTGGCCGCAGCGGTGCAGGCCGACTTTGGCATGCGCTCGCCGCGCCTGACCGAGGTGGCCGACTTCTTTGTGCTGCGCGCGCTGCTGTCGCACACGCTGCGCCACCTGGCGAAGTGGACCAAACCCCAGAAGGTGCGCACGCCGCTGTATCTGCAGCCCGCCCATGCCTTCATCCAGCGCCAGCCGCTGGGTGTGGTGGGCGTGATTGCGCCGTGGAACTACCCGGTGCAACTGGCCCTGGCACCCGCCATCACGGCACTGGCAGCGGGCAATCGGGTGATGCTCAAGCCCAGCGAGCTCACGCCCCACACCTCGGCCCAGCTGGCGGCCCTGGTGGCCCAGTTTTTTACCCCCGACGAGTTCTGTGTGGTGCAGGGCGATGCCAACCTGTCGGCGCTGTTTGCCTCGCTGCCGTTCGACCACCTGGTGTTCACCGGTTCTACCGCCGTGGGGCGCAAGGTGGCGCAGGCGGCGGCGCAGCACCTCACGCCCACCACGCTGGAGCTGGGCGGCAAGTCGCCCTGCATCATCGACGGCCACTGCAACATGCAGGACGCGGCGCTCAAGATCGCCCACGGCAAGCTGCTGAATGCCGGGCAGACCTGCATCGCACCCGACTACGTTCTGCTGCCCCGGGGGCGCGAGGGCGAATTTGCGCAGGCCTACCGCGCAGCGGTGGCCCGCCTGTTCCCCACCATCGAGGGCAACGCTGACTACGCCTCCATCATCACCCCGCGCCACCATGCGCGTCTGCGCACCATGCTGCAGCAGGCCCAGACCCAGGGGGCCGAGGTGCAGACCATCGACCCGGCCGCAGGCAAGCCCGTGGTCCACACGGTGGGCACGCTGGGCGATGGCGCCAGCCGCCAGATGCTGCCCACGCTGGTGTTTGGCGCCACCTCCCAGATGCAGCTCATGCAGGAGGAAATTTTTGGCCCCATCCTGCCGGTGATCTCGTACGAGCGGCTGGATGACGCCATTGCCCACATCAACACCGGGCCGCGCCCGCTGGCGCTGTACTGGTTTGGCGACAGCGAGGCCGTGCGTGACGACGTGCTGCGCCGCACCGTGAGTGGCGGCGTGACGGTGAACGACACGTTGATGCACATTGCCCACGACAACCTGCCCTTTGGCGGCGTGGGCGACAGCGGCTGGGGCGCCTACCACGGCGAGCAGGGCTTTCTGCGCTTTTGTCACCAGAAGTCGGTGCTGGTGCAGTCGCGCTGGGCGATGGGCGCGCTGTTCTACCCGCCCTATGGCGCCCGGTTCGACCAGATCATGGGTTTGTTGCGCCGCTGGCTGTAGCCGTCGTGGGGGGCTCGCTCTCAGGGCCCTCCTGCACCTGCGCCTGCGCTTGTGTCGCTGCGGTCCCATCGCTCGGCGGGGCTGGGGGGCGGGTGATGAGCTGCACGATGGCATCGCGCAGCTGGCCGGTGGACACCGGTTTGTGCAGCAGCAGTGCCGAGGTGGACTGCGCATCGCGCAGGCGCTGGGGCGAGGTGTCTCCCGTCATGATGATGGCGGGCACCGGCGTGCCCAGGTAGGTGCGCAGCGCCTGCAGCACCTGCTTGCCGGTCTCTTCGTGGCGCAGGCGGAAGTCCGTGATGATGATGTCGGGGGTCACGTCTTCCAGCGCCTCCAGGGCATCGGCGCTGGACTCGGCGGTGAGGCACTGGCAGCCCCAGCTTTGCAGCAGTGACTGCATGCCCAGGCGCACCGCCTCGTCATCGTCGATGGCCAGCACCTTCAACCCCGCCAGGCTGCGGGCCGAGGGCGTGGGGCTGGCATCGTCCTCCAGCGCGCCCTGCCAGCGGTCCAGCCACAGCCGAAACACCGAGCCCCGGCCGGGGTGCGAACGCAGCTCCACCGAAGTCTTCATCTCGCGCGCCAGCCGCTGCACGATGGCCAGGCCCAGGCCCAGGCCCTTGCGCCGGTCGCGCTCGGGGTTGCCGAGCTGGTGGAACTCCTTGAAGATGTCCTCCCACTGGTGCACGGGGATGCCCGCCCCGGTGTCCCACACCTCCAGCGCCAGCCGTTTGCCGCGCGTGCGGCAGGCGATGAGCACACCGCCGCGCGCGGTGTAGCGCAGTGCGTTGGAGATGAAGTTGTGCATCACCAGCCCGACCAGCGAACGGTCGGCAAAGGCGGCGGCTGATGTCTCGCGGGTGCGGTACACCAGCCCCGCCGTGTCGGCCTGCACGCCGAATTCCTGCTCCAGCGCCGTGAGCAGCGGCTGCACGGCAAAGGCCGCTGGCCGCACCTTCACCACACCGGCTTCCAGCCGCGAATAGTCCAGCAGCGTGGTGAGCATTTCGGCTGCCGCGCCCGAGGCGGCGTGCGCGTGCTGGAGCACCGTGCGCTGGTGGTCGTTGAGCGGGCTGCGCTGCAGCGATTCGAGGAAGAGCCCCATGGCATGCAGGGGCTGGCGCAGGTCGTGGCTGGCGGCCGCCAGAAAACGCGATTTGTCGCGGTCGGCCTGCTCGGCGGCCCCTTGTGCGGCCAGGGCGCGCTGGGACTCGGCGCGCAGTTCGTTCACCAGGCGCTCGTTTTCGAGCTTGAGCGCAATGCTGCGCCGCGTGGCCCGGTCGGCGGTGCGGGCCTGCAGGCAGGTCAGCGCGTAGTACACGCCGCTCAGGAACAGCGCGGGCCACATCACTGGCCCGCCGGCCAGCGCCACGGCTGTCATCACCCCGCCGATGGCGCTGGTGAGGTAGGTGACATAGGCCCGGTACAGCGGCGCCCCCAGGCCCAGTGCGCCCGAGGACACGGTGCTGATGATGCCGATGGCATAGATCACGCTATCGGACGTACCCCAGTACAGCACCACATAACCCAGGCTGCCCCAGCTCAGCCCCATGGCGGCCATGCAGGCAATCAGCTTGCGCGCGGCCTGGGGGGCCGGGTCGGAGAAGGGGGAGATGCTGCGCAGCGTGAGGTAGACACCCGCAACCACCAGCGCGTGGGTGGCCAGCCAGACGGTGGTGGCCTGCGTATCGGCCACCCGGGCCATGACCCACAGGGTGCCCAGCGCAGTGGCCAGCGACGCCAGCAGCGTCATCGGGAAGTTCTGCCGCAGCAGGGCTACTTGCTCGCGCAGCACCTCGTCGCGTTCCCACACGGGCCAACCCCAGCGGGTGGGGGGCTGGGCGCCTGGGGGCTCGGGCGCGGTGTCAGAGGGGGTCATGGAGCTGTGGTGTAGACAGGCCCAGGCGCTGCGCGGCCAGCAGCGCGGCGCTGCGGCTGTTCACGCCCAGCTGCGAAAAGATGGCGGCCACATGCACACGCACCGTGTTTTCGCTCAGGCCCAGGTCGCGGGCGATCACCTTGTTGGGTTTGCCGGTGCACAGCAGCGAGAGCACATCGAGCTGGCGCGCCGTGAGCGAGGGCGCATCGGGCCCGCGCGTGGTGGCGCCGTTGCCGCTGTTGATCGGGAAGCAGGGCTGGCCCGACAGCGCGCAGGTGATGGCCTCCAGGATGTCTTCGGCATTGGCTGACTTGGGCAGAAAACCGTCGGCGCCCCGGGCCCGCGCCTCGTGGACCGCGTCGGGCGCCACGCTGGCGGACACCAGCACGATGCGGGCTTGGGGACAGGCCTGGCGCACCAGGCGCAGGCCGTCCAGGCCACTCATGCCGGGCAGCTGGATGTCGAGCAGCACCAGGTCGATGTCGGCCTGCTGCAGTGCACAGGCGTCGGCAATCGAGCCCGCCTCGGCAATCGTGCCCACGCTGGGGTGGTCCTGCACGATCAGGCGCAGCCCGGTGCGGAACAGGGCGTGGTCGTCCACCAGCAGCAGGCGGGCATTCGTCCGGGCACTTTGTAGGGCACTCATTGGGCAAGTATTGCGCACAACCGGGTGTTGTTGGCTAGTCCATTTGTGCGATGGACGCAGGCTAGGTCACTTTCTAGACTTTCCGTCAAGCATTGAAAAGCACGTTGAACAGATTTCTGGAGTGCCCGCCGATGCGCAAACCTTCGTCTTCCACCTCGTTTTCAAAGGGCTTCCCATGACCACCAATGCGCTGATCCACGGTTCCACCCCTTCTGCAAGTGCCCACCGGGGGGGCGAGCGGCGACCGGCCGCCCCTGCGGGCGCCGGACTCGGGGGCAATACGCTGGCACAGATCATGGAAGAAAACTGCCCCGACATGCTGGCCGCCGCAGGGGTGGTGATCGAGCACCTGGATGCCCAGGCCGGAGCCTGGCAGTTTTCTGCCGACCAGGGACAGACCTGGCGCGCCATCCGCACCGACCTCATCAACCGCCCAGGCAACCTGGGCCTGGCGCTGGACCGCGATGCGCGCCTGCGGGTGCTGCCCTTTGGCGGCCACCGGGTAACGGGCGCACGGGTGGCTTTCCATGCCGTGCAGCGCAGCCACGGGCAAGGCAACGGCAGCTACCGCGCCTATGCCCCGGATGAGCGGGACGGCGGCTCGCGCACCGTGACGTTGGTGCTCAGCCTCGCGGCCATCAACGGTGCACCGCCCGTGGTGCATGTGCCGCGCCCGCGCAACAAGCGGGCCATGGTGCAGCGTGCGGCGGCCTCGGTGGGGGTGGGCGCTGCGCTGTCGGGCTCGATGGCCATGGCCTGAACCATGCGGCAGAGCGGGGCCGGGTGCCCGGCCGTGCATGCCACAAACACCGCATTTTGGGGAGCGAAGCCGAACGTTTGACGAGGACAAAACAGGGGCCTCTGGGGGGCAAAAAACCGTTTGCGGCGACAATGCCGACCTTTCGCATTTTCATTCTCTGTTTTCGTTCGGTTTTTTCATGTCCAGTATCCAGGTTCGTCCCGCTACGCTTCGCGATGCAAAAGCCATCGCCCAGATCCACACCGTTTCCGCCCAAGAGGCTTACAAAGGGCTGGTGCCAGACGAGCAGTTGAAATCCATGTCGTCGGTCGAAAAGCGCCAGGCCTACTGGCGCGAGGCCATTGAGTATTGCGAGCCCCAGGTGCAGGTGGCGGTGGACGGCGAGAAGATCGTCGGCTTTGTCGGCTACGACCGCTCGCGCGATGAAAAGTCCCGCCCCACCACCGGCGAAATCTGGGCCATCTACGCCGCCCCCACCCACTGGAACCAGGGCGTTGGCCTGGCGCTGTGGGATGCCGCCCGTGACGGCCTGCACGAAGAAGGCTGCACCAACGTCACCGCATGGGTGCCGCTGCGCAACGAGCGCGCCATTCGTTTCCACGAAATGGCGGGCTTCAAGCAAGAACTCTCTACCGCCAAGACCAATGTGATTGGCGGCGTGAAGATCGAAGAAGTGCGCCTGAAACGGCCCATCAACGCATAGGCCACACGATGATTGAATGGAGCCGCCAGGGCCAGACACAACAAGCCCAGTGGCGCTCCGAAGCTGGCGCCCCGGCACCGCGCCGGGTGGTCACCGCCGACGACACGCTGCCCGCCGACACGGCCTACCGCATGGCCTGTGAAGGCACGGGCCTGCTGTGGCAGGGCGATTTCCAGAACGCCCGGCACCTGCTGCAGGCGCTCATGCGGCGTACCGATTCCAAGACCGGCAAACACCGCCGCTCGGCTGCCAAGGCCGCCCAGAAGGCGGCAGTGGCCACGCCTTCCGAGGCTTTTCACCTGCACCGCCAGGCCCAGGCGCAGCGTGCGCGGGTGCTGGCGTCCATCCTGATCCCGCTGGAAGGCGACTACAGCATCGCGCTGCGCCGCGCGCCCGACTGGCGCGAGGCCTGCACCCAGGCCTGGGGGCCTTCCACCGGCGAGCGCTGCGTGGCCACGCTGCGCGAGCTGCTGGGCCTGGTGGGTGCCTACGAATGGCGCAAGAAGGGGGTGGAGGTGCCCGCGCTGGGCGCAGCGCCCCGCGACCGGATCCATCCGCACTACGGCGTTTTCTCGCCCGTGCGGGGCGAGTATGTGGACCTGGTGGCCAGCACCCCGCTGCCCAGCCAGGCGTTGGCCTTTGACATTGGCGTGGGCACGGGCGTGTTGTCTGCCGTTCTGGTGCGCCGGGGGGTGCAGCGGGTGGTTGCGACCGACCAGGACCCCCGGGCCCTGGCTTGCGCACACGACAACCTGCAGCGCCTGGGGGTGCTGCCCCAGGTTGAGCTGCTGCAGACCCACCTGTTTCCGCCCGGCCGTGCGCCGCTGGTGGTGTGCAATCCGCCCTGGGTGCCTGCGCGTGCCAGTTCGCCCATCGAACACGCCGTGTACGACGAAGGCAGCCGCATGCTGCGGGGTTTTCTGGCGGGGTTGCCCGAGCACCTGGAGCCCGGCGGCGAGGGCTGGCTGATCCTGTCGGACCTGGCCGAGCACCTGGGCCTGCGCCCGCGTGAGCAACTGCTGGGCTGGATTGCCGAAGCAGGCCTCGTGGTCCTGGGGCGGCACGATGTCAAGCCGGTCCATGCCAAGGCGGCCGATGCGGGGGATGCCCTGCATGCGGCGCGGGCGGCGGAGGTGACTTCGCTCTGGCGGCTGGCTGCAGCGGTCTGAGGCTGGAGTTTCAGAGCTTCAGCCCTCCAGCAGCGCGGGCTGCGTGGCGGCATAGACGCCGGGCGCGGCCCCGGGGGCACGTGGCAGCAGTTGCTCCAGCCGCTCGCGCAGGCTGGCGGCGCGTTCTGCGCCCGCGGCCAGGGCCACTTCCTCGAACATGGCATCTCCCACGTCCAGCATGCTGGTGCGGTCCCGCGCGGTGCGCAGGGCCTCGCGAAAATGCTGTGCCAGCAACGGGTCGCGGCGGGCAAACAGCCGCTCGCAGGTGTCGAACAGGTACATGCGCGCACCGGCGAGCGAGCGCAGGGATTCACCCGGCTCCGGCCGCTCGATGGACGGGGCCTGGCTGGTGGCCTCCGCCTCAGCGGGTGGGGGGAGGGGGGCTGTGGAGGGCGTGGGCAGCTCGGCCGGGCCCGTCAGGTAGCCCTGGCGCATGAGGTTGTCCACAATCTGCGCGCCGATGCCGTTGTACATGGCCTGCAGGTCGGACAGCGGTTTGCCGTCGGCCAGCAGTAGCAGCGAGCGTTCGCGCAGGCTCAGGGTGCGTACGCCGGGCGATAGCTCCTGGCGGGCTTTGTCGGTCTTTTGCAGCAGCATGGGGGGCTCCGTTCGGGCACGAATGCCCGCCATTGCAGCCGCCCGCCATGACGCCGTGATGACCCTTTGCCGCACAATCCGGGGGCTTCGCCCTGTAGCGTTTAGCCGCAGACTGGGGATTGCTCACTTTTTGATAGCTTTAAAGGCATATCCATCAGGCGGAAACACCTGTTTTTATTCATATTCTTAGGACTGTGCCGTGTGTGCGCGGCCCTGCACCGCCCCCGACCGCGATGACCCTGCTGCTTGCCCCCATGGAGGGGCTTCTGGATTTTGTGCTGCGCGACGTGCTCACGCGCGTGGGCGGGGTGGACCGCTGCGTGTCGGAGTTCATCCGCATCACCGGCACGCTGCTGCCCGACAAGGTATTCCTTCGCTACCTGCCCGAGCTGCGCAACGGCAGCCGCACGCTGGCGGGCGTGCCCGTGCGGGCGCAGCTGCTGGGCTCCGACCCGGTCAGCATGGCCGAGAACGCAGCACGCCTGGCCGCGCTGGGGCCGGAGGGCATCGACCTGAACTTTGGCTGCCCGGCCAAGGTGGTCAACCGCCACGGTGGCGGGGCCGCCCTGCTGCAGGAGCCCGAGCGCATTGCCGCTGTGGTGGGGGCCGTGCGCCGCGCCGTGCCCGCGCACCTGCCGGTGTCGGCCAAGATGCGCCTGGGCTTCAACGACACGGGGTTGATGCGCGAATGCGCCCAGGCCATGCAGGCCGGGGGCGCGGCCGAGCTGGTTGTGCATGCCCGCACCAAGGCCGATGGCTACCGCCCACCTGCGTACTGGGAGCACATCCCCACCATCCGCGCTGCCGTGGCCATCCCGGTGGTGGCCAATGGCGAGATCTGGACGGTGGCCGACGCGCAGCGCTGCCGCGAGGTCTCGGGCTGCGATGCCCTCATGCTGGGGCGCGGCATGGTGGCCGACCCGGGGCTGGCCCGTGCCATCCGTGCCTTGGACGCCGGGCAGCCGGGGGCGGACCCCGTGGTCTGGGCCGACCTGATTCCCCACCTGGCGGCCTTCTGGCAGCTGGTGTGTGACGACCTGGAACCCCGCCAGCGCGCGGGGCGCCTCAAGCAGTGGCTCAACCTGCTGCGCAGGCGGTTTGTGGAGGCCGAGGTGGCGTACCAGCATGTGCGCACCATGACGGACCAGCGCGCCATCACCGCGTGGGTGGCGGCGCAATAGGCCCAGGCGCAAAACGGCGTCTGATCCACCACGGCCTGTAGGTGCGCGGGCGGCGGATTACAGCAGGTGATCGGGCGCGAGGGGGCCCAGCAGTTGCAGCATCAGGCGCAGGGGCAGGCTGGCATCGGGCTCGGTGGTGGCGTCGGGCAGGCCGCTGTCCTTGGGCGCGCGCCACACCAGGCCCTGGTCGGTCTGCTGCACCTGCCACGCGGCGTCTTGCAGGGCGGTGTCGATCTGTACCGTGGCACGGCGTGACAGCTCGCCGCTGCGGATCAGCAGCGCCACTTCGGTGTTCTGCCGCTGCGAGCGCAGGTCCAGGTTCATCGAGCCGATGACGAGCAGGCGGCCGTCCACGATCATCAGCTTGGAGTGCAGCATGGCGCGCGAGCTGCCGCCAGCTCCGCTGCCGCCTGAGCCCCCCATGCTGCCGGTGCCACCGAAGGCCCCGCGCAGCACCCCGGTGAGTTCGCTGCGCATCTCGTACAGCTCCACCCCCATGGCCAGCAGCGTGGGCCGGTGGCGCGCGTAGCCCGCGTGGGCAATGGGGGCGTCGTTCGACGCCAGCGAGTTGGTGAGCACCCGCACACGCACGCCCCGTGCCCGTGCGGCGGCAAAGGCACGCTCCATGTCGGGCCCGGGCACGAAGTAGGGCGAGATGATCAGCAGGTCGCGCCGCGCCTGGCCCATGAGCTGCAGCAGGCCGTCCACCACGGTGTCGGTCTGGGTTTCGGCGGTGGTTTCGCCGTCGGGTGGGAGCGAGGGGGCGGTGTTGCCATTGCCATTGCCATTGCTCAGGGCGGGATTGGCTGACAAGGCAGGTGGCGCCACGGGCTGGGCGACTGTCTGGGAAGCCGTGGGCGCATCCGCCGAAGCGGATGTGGTTGTGATTGCAGTGCCCCGAGGGCGGACCAGCGCCGCGATGTTGGCGGGCGTGGCGCGCGGCGGGTTCTGGTCGGGCAGGGGGGTGGCGGAGGTGCCATCGGGCGGGATCTTGGCGGGCCGGTCCGCCAGGACGGCGGCGGGTGCCCAGACAAACTGCACCTGCTTCAGGTCCATGGGCTCCTGGTTCCAGATGCGTGCACGCCGCGTGTCCGTTGTGTTGCGCCCGGTGGGGGCGGGCGGGGCCCCGGGTGCGGTTGCGCTGGTACTTGCGCTTTCCACGCGCTCTTGCTGCGTGGCCTCGGCGGCGCGGATGCTCTCGCGCAAGCGGTCCAGCTCTTCACGGGTGATGAGCGACTGCACCGGGTAGGCGCGCTCGTTGTTCCAGTAGCTGTCAAAACTGTGCGAAAGCTCCTGCACGACGCTACCAGCAGCCAGCACGTCCAGGTCCACAAAGTTGCCCGATTCGGAATTGCCAAAGTAGGCATCCCCCAGGTTGCGCCCGCCCGTTACGCCGAGTGCGTTGTCAGCGATGAAGAGCTTGTTGTGCATGCGCTGCTGCACCCGCGAAAAATCACCCAGCAGGCTGAACATGCGGCCCACGGGCGACCCGCGCGCGCCTGTGAGCGGGTTGAACATTCGCATCTCGACATTGGGCACAAAGGCCAGCCGCATCACCAGCGCATCACGCCCGGTGCTGTGAAAGTCGTCCAGCAGCAGCCGCACGCGCACACCGCGCCGGGCGGCGGCTGCCACGCTGAGCAGCAGGCGCTCGCTGCTCGCGTCGGCGTGGATGGCGTAGTACTGCAGGTCCAGCGTTTTCTGGGCGGCATCCACCAGGGCCAGGCGGCTGCTGTAGGCCGCCTGGGGGCCGCTGAGCAATACAAAGCCCGAGGGATGGCGGGCCTTCTGGGCCATGCGGCGGGCCTCTACCCATTGGCCCAGTGTGGTGTCGCTGGGGTTTTGCAGTGCGGTGGACACAGGCCGCTCCACATCCTTGGGCAGACCCGCGCAGCCCATGAGGGCCACAGTGGCCAGCAGGACCAGGCTCCGTTGGGTATGGCGGGCAAGGGGTGTCAGGAAGAGAGGGAAGGGCAGCAACGGGGCCATGGTGGGATGAGAGGATGGGGGATTGTGACCTTGGAGCCGCAGGGGCGTTGCTCCAAGGTGTATCCCGCCATCAGGCCCGCGCCTGTCGGACGCGGCCCCCAATTTGCCCTACTGCCCTACGGATGCACCAATCCCAGGCCTCTCACGTCCGGCCCTGCGCTGGCGGCTTACCAGCTCACTTCGCGGTCGGGTGTGGCACTGATCTTGTGGATGGACAGGTCGGCGCCGTCGAACTCTTCTTCCTGCGTGAGGCGCAGGCCGACTGTGTGTTTGAGCAGGCCATAGACGATGAAGCCCCCCAGCAGAGCCCAGACCACCCCCAGGCCCGTGCCGATCAGCTGTGCCGACAGGCTGACGCCGCCCAAGCCCCCCAGCGCCTTGCTGCCGAAGATCCCCGCCGCCAGCCCGCCCCAGGTGCCACACAGGCCATGCAGAGGCCAGACGCCCAGAACGTCGTCAATCTTCCATTTGTTCTGGGTAAGGGTGAACATCAGCACAAAGATGGCGCCCGCCACAGCGCCCACCACCAGCGCCCCCAGGGGATGCATCAGGTCCGAGCCTGCACACACGGCCACCAGCCCGGCCAGCGGGCCGTTGTGCACAAAGCCCGGGTCGTTTTTGCCCAGCACCAGCGCTGCCAGCGTTCCGCCCACCATGGCCATGAGCGAGTTGACCGCTACCAGGCCGGAGATTTTGTCCAGGGTCTGGGCGCTCATCACGTTGAAGCCAAACCAGCCCACCACGAGCACCCAGGCGCCCAGCGCCAGGAAGGGGATGTTGGAAGGTGGGTGGGCCGAGATCGCGCCATCCTTGCGGTAGCGGTTGGCGCGCGAGCCCAGCAGGATCACGGCGGGCAGGGCAATCCAGCCGCCCATGGCATGCACCACCACCGAGCCCGCAAAGTCATGAAACTCTTCGCCCGTGACGGCCTTGATCCAGGCCTGCACGCCGAAATGCTGGTTCCAGGCAATGCCCTCAAAGAAGGGATACACAAAACCCACAATGACCGCCGTGGCCATGAGCTGGGGCCAGAACTTGGCCCGCTCGGCAATCCCCCCGGACACGATGGCCGGAATGGCGGCCGCAAACGTGAGCAGGAAGAAGAACTTGACCAGCGCGTAGCCGCTTTGCTGCGCCAGCGCTTCTGCCCCCATGAAGAAATGCGTGCCGTAGGCCACGCTGTACCCCACCACAAAGTAGACGACGGTGGACACCGAGAAGTCCACCAGGATCTTCACCAGCGCATTCACCTGGTTCTTCTTGCGGACCGTGCCCAGCTCCAGAAAGGCAAAACCGGCGTGCATGGCCAACACCATGATCGCCCCGAGCAGAATGAACAGAGCATCCGTGCCCTGTTTGAGTGCTTCCATAACGTCCTCGCGCTAGTGATTGATCGACTCTGGTGCATTTTGAGTGTCTGCAGCAGATTTGCACCAGATTGATGCAAAAGTCGTGCCAGATATTGGTGCGAGTATCTGCACTGAGATGGGGCGGCGTGGCAATGGGTGGCGGGGTGCCCTGCGGGCACGGTTCGTTGGACCAGGGGCTGTGGTCAATCCACCGAGGTGCTTGGGGAGCTTTCTTGCAGATCACCGCGCATCACTGCGATGGTGGCGTCTGCGGGCGCTGGCGGCCTGCGGCATTTCAATGCTCTTGGGGGGCCAACTGCTGAGCATGCCCTGGGACTCCCCGCAGCCCGTCCCAATCTGCTCTGGACTCATTGCCCCCTGCCTGGTTCGCGAAACATTTCCCCGTAAGCGCTCGTCCGGCGCCGCTGGAGAGGGCTTGATGCCTGGAGTCCTCTGAATAGGCCTATGGCCGCGCGTGTAGCAGAAAGAGTATTGAGAAGAGTGGTTGCTACTGGGGCCTGCTGAACCCAAGCTGTGGCGGCATGCGGCCTATGGAGGTGGGCGCCTGCCGGGTTGCGATTCCACCGGGGCGGGCGCTGGTCGCGCGGTGCAAAACCTTGACGCAGTGAAAGACAGGGGATGCCTGCTGCGTCAAAAAGCTTCGCGCCCAGGCACCCGGGCCACGATGCGCAGGTCCGGTCCCAGTGCTTCCACCGACCTGAAGTTAAGCTGCAGCCCCTGCGACAGCACTTCGAAAGGCCCCAGCTGGGCCAGTCCGAACCCAGAGCCCAGCAGCATGGGTGCCAGATACACCAGCATCTCATCCACCAGCCCCTCGCGCACCAGCGAACCATTGAGCTTGTGGCCGGCTTCGACGTGCAGCTCATTCACCCCACGAGAGGCCAGGTCGCGCAGCATTGCAGGCAAATCCACTTTGCCCTGCGCGGTGGGCAAGCAGATCACGGTGGCACCACGTGCCTCCAGGGCGGCTTTCTTTTCATCATCCTGGATGGCTGCGTAGATGTAGGTGGCGCGGCCCTCCATGAACAGGCGGGCGTCCGGTGGGGTCTGCAACTGGCTGTCCACCACCACCACATGGGGTTGGCGCGGGGTGGACACCTCGCGCACATCCAGGCGGGGGTTGTCGTCCAGCACGGTGCCAATGCCTGTGAGCACTGCACAGGCGCGCGCGCGCCAGGCATGGCCATCGGCACGGGCAGAGGGCGACGTGATCCACTGGCTGGCTCCGTTGGAGAGCGCGGTGGTGCCATCGAGCGAAGCCGCAGCTTTCAGGCGCACCCAGGGCGTACCCCGCACCATCCGACTGAAAAACCCAATATTGAGTTCGCGTGATTCAGCCGCCCCAGGGCCGACCTCCACCTTCACCCCTGCCGCACGCAACCGGGCAAATCCCTGCCCGGCGACCAAGGGGTTCGGGTCGGTGAGGGACGCCACCACTTTGCCAATCCCGGCCGCCACCAAGGCGTCGCAGCACGGCCCTGTACGCCCCTGGTGCGCGCAGGGTTCCAAGGTCACGTAGGCAGTCGCGCCTTGGGTGCCGTGCCCCGCTTCTTGCGCAGATCGCAGCGCCATAACCTCCGCATGAGGTCCTCCGGCCCGCTGGGTGTGACCACTGCCTATTTCCCGCCCGTCTGGCGCCACCAGCACACAGCCGACACGCGGATTGGGGTTGGAAACAAAAAGCGCCTGGGCGGCTAGCCCAAGCGCTTTGTTCATCATGGTCGTCAACTCGTCAGTGCGGTGCATGGGCGGATGCTAATGCATGGGCAACCAGTGGCGGCAGATCGATCTCTATCACTTGTTCCAGCACTCTGTCATCAAAGGCAATGCACCCGATGCTGCTCCTCGAACCCCGGTATGGGTCAAGGTGTAATTGCCGCATTTGTCACCTAGTTGTCCGCCAGCAGGAGTTGCAGTCAGTGTGTAAGCGGTACCTGACGCAGCGCTCGCTGGCGGCGATGCCACTGCAATGGTGTACCGACCAGACTTGATCGTAGTGAGTGTCGTTGGAAACGACGCCGTCAGGGGATAAGTGCCCGTCGCCGTCGCGGCACGTTCCATCCATTGGGACGCTTGAAGCAATGCCGCACGCGCTTCAGCGCGATGCCCACGCCGAATGTATTCCGTGTAGCTCGGAAATGCCAAGGCGGTAAGGATGGCCACGATGGCGACCACGATCATGACCTCAATCAGAGTGAAGCCTCGGTGCGGGTGATTCATTTGCAATCCATTTCGATTCTTCAGAGTTACTGTAATTGTCGCCAATTGATAGTCGAGGCTGGCTTCGCGAGTTGATTTTTTTCCTTATCACCAGGGTCATTGCCAGGGCCACCGCCGCCGCCGCCACCACCGCCACCGCCACCGATGGAAACAACAATTCCCTTTCCTTTAAAGGAGATACCCTTTGGGGATGTAGTGGTGCGATTAGTGTCATTGTCCTGTGCAGCGGCCGCCTGATAGAGGCCATCACCATTCGCGTCCAAGATTTGTTGTGTCGGTTTTAAACCATACTCAACACCTAGAAAGGTCCGGTAGCCACGTGCAGGGGTAGAGCTTGGCTGGCAGGTTTCTCCAGAAGTGTTACCACCAGATGCTGGAACAATGCTCAAGAGATCAATGACGTCACTACCGTCATAGAAGGTGGGCATATTCAAAACTCTCTCACCTGTAATGGGCAATTCGAAATACCAACCCTTTTGGGTTCCAGCAACAGAGTAAGTCAATGTTGTCTGGCTGGCTGGCATGCGCCAAAAGCTTGCATTGCTATTCACCCCTTGACCAGCAATGACTGGTGCACTGAAAACGCGCTCCGCTAGCTTGGTATCCCGTCCATTAGTCCCTATGGCAGCAGGCGTAACAACGGCCGTATCTATGACCACCTTACCAAGGTTGGGCCCTGCGACCGTATCCAGCTTGTAGCGTGTGTTGTCCAGTATCGAATACAGCGTTTGTACAGTCACATCGGTACGATCGCCTTCAGTCACGTTTCTCCCCGTTCCAAAAACGACCATCATGCCACCCACGGTTGTATTCGGCCGGAGGTTAGGTGCAGAAGAAATTGGCTGGCGATTCGCGGTGTTTGCTTTTTCTACAGCGGTATAGAAGGGCGTACACGCAGTACATCCAGCAGCAGAAAATGCCACTTTCCAATTGCTAGCATCTGCATTAGAGACGTCGAACTTCCAAATATTTCCACGCAAGTCACCTGCATACACAAAATCTACTGTGCCGTCACCATTGACATCCAGCATGCGTGGAGTGGAAAGGCCATTCGCGGAGGATTCTGTGCCAGTGCTCGCCGCATTGATCTTTTTGATGGATTTGTCACCATCAAGATATTGAATCAAAAGAACAGGATCTTCGCTGCCGCTATTATATCCATTGCCGAGAATTACCGCCCAGCGCCCATTGTTCATGCGCGTGATTTGCGTAGCGATTTGTGAATTGTTTTCTGATGTTACAGGGTCTCCGAAAATATGGCCGATATCAGCATCAGCCCCGTCGGTTTTATCCATTACGACGAGCGAAGATGCATTGGCGGCCAGAAAATTAGAAGTCTCTGTTCCACCCGTGTATCCAGGGCTTGTAACGTCGAGAATATAATAGCCTTTGCCGCCTGCTCCTAGTGTTCCAACCAGCATTGTTTTCCAAGACGGAAGTGCGCTGGTTCCCGTATTTACATCGCCCGTAAAAGGTGATCCGTCAACAAAATAGCGATGGCTGTAGTTTTGTTTGGTTAATTGAGAGAGATTTTTGATAATTCCCTGGGGAACATATGCAATCTTCTCTGTGCCATCTGCAGCAGAAAAGCCATGCAACATGCCATCATTTCCGCCGACGTAAATCATGGGCATACGATAGCGTTGGGCGTTTGCAAAAGTCCGATACCCATCAGCAGTCAGGCCGTTATTTGGGCGACTCACATACCATAGTGTAGAGTTCGCGATGTCGCCTTGTCTGGACCTACGGACGCGGAAAGGGGCTGTTGTGGTTGTCCCCTCCTTGGTTCTATCTCCGCGAATATAGTTCAGTCGATCCTCTCCCGACGTATCGGTCACAGTATCGACTGTATTCAGCAGAATTTGCTGGGCTGGGCTTATATTGGACCAGATAAAGGTCGCGCCAGCCGCCGTTGCGTCATTATAGGTAAAGATGAGTCTTGAGGATATATCACTCGCTGACAGTTCATCCAGCTTGTCTCCTGTGGTTTTTCCTCGCACTGGGAGGGTCGAAGTTACTCCCCAGGCCGAATTATCCGAAAGTGCACCAGTAGCAGCAGCAACCGTTTTTGATCCGATGCCACCAATCCAGCCATCTGCCTCATAGGTTGAAAAGAAGGCGGTGGAGCCCAAGTTGCTGATAGAGCTAGACGAGCTTGAAAACCCTGTAATAGGTCTTGTGGAGTCAGCAATAATGGTTCCAACAATGTCTTTAAAGGCATTGACCAAATCTTGAGATGTCTGCGCGGGGTAAAACTTGCCTCTGCTATTGATAGCAGTATGCCAAAGCTCTTCCTGGCGGCCACTTTCATTGGTTGTCAATGGGTCGCGCCAGAGTCGGGTGCCAACGATTGCGCGCGAGAAATCTCCTCCATACATGCCTTGAGCAGTGTTGAAAATTGGATTGGTGCCTATATTGGGCCATGCTGCAGCGCCGTTATATCCAATCGTATAGGTTACCATGTGCTGCCAGTTGGCAGGATTATTTTTTGGGTTCCAGTACTGTGGAATAGTTACCGTGGTCGCCCCATCTGCAAATGTTTCGGAGCCCGATTTTTTAATTAGTGGGACAACTTGATTGTTGATCCCCGATTGGAGGTCATTTCTCCAGTAGTAAAAGGCCATATCAGACAATGTGGATACAGCATTGGTGCCCCAATCATCCCGGTATATTCGAGTTTCAGGTGCGGTTATGTCGTAGGATGTCCCGTCTGGGAAGGTATGGTTAGTTCCGTCGTCATTATTAATCGTATTGGCTGGGTTATTATTCCAGCCGCCATCGGTCATCAAAATGTTGTACGAACGACGGCATGCATGGACGGGAGCTTCGGTAGTGCCAGGATCAAAATTATATGGGTTGTTGATTCCTGTGGTTTTCAGATATTCACCTGCAACGCCTTGCATGCGATGGGTTGGCGTGTTTCCGCCCGCAACTAATGTGTCCACCCATTTGATGAAGTTTCCTCGGTGGCTGTTGTCGGCGGCATCGTCAAGACCTCGCAAGACTTTCATCGAGTTTTTATTGTTGCAGCTCGCATCATTACTCGGAATTGTATTGCAACCCCAAAGTGCCTGATAGGCAAGTCTTATGGAGTCATCTGGTACGTTGGCCGGCCTGAAAGTCTCTTTCAGTGCATTTTTCAAAGCAGTAATTCCTACTGCGCCCATGCTGCCAGAATTGTCAACCGATACGATGATGTTTGGTGCTGGTTCTCTACTGGCTGATCCGGCTGGGTACTGAACAAGACTCAGAAATTCGCCCGCAAGGACTATTTGGGGAAGGCCAATAGTGCTAATTATCAGCGCGATGGCAGTTTTCTGAAAGTTATGATTTTTTTTCATATGATTTCCTGATTTTGCCGTTAATTACTTCGCTTCACCAGATATGGAGGGGAATGCAACAATATTTTGTAAAACAACCTGCGTGCTTGGTTTTAGGCCACGAGCAATGGCGGTAATGCGATAGAAAATTTTGGCATTTACCACCTCAGGTTCAGCGCCGGCTAATATGCCTGAGCCTGTTTCTTTGGGTTCGTATTTAATGGCTTCAACCCAATACCAGGCGCCTCGCCCTGCAGTCGTGTCTGCCAAGATGGGGTTGCTGGAAGTGCCCGCGCTTACGCCTGTGTATTGGCCATACCTAGCACCAATATTGGCGGCAATCATGGCATTCATTGTGGTGGAGTCATTCCAGAAATCTTGTGCGCCAGTGCGAAACTGACAAATGCCGTTGAAGCATTTTGTGGTCTGAGCATCAAGTGTGTATGTCAGTGCGTCCAGTTCATCATGAGCGGTGGGATAAAAAGTTGAACTGACAACAGCGCGTTGGTTTGTAATCAATTCCGAGCCTTGTCGAATATCAAGTTCTGCATCTTGTAGCATAACTTGTGCCGCCTCAAATGCTCTTTGGTAATCTGTATCGTTGCTCACAATGAGTTCATTGAAAAACGCTGTGCGCGATGCCCACAAGGCCAGCAGCATCGACATTAAAACCAGTACAATGACAATGAAAAGTGAGATGCCTTGCTGATTTTTGTATTTTTTCATGATTTACTCACGATATTGCTTTAGGCCAGGCATGGTTGCGAATATGAAAGACGTTCTTGAAAATCATTCGCAGCTTATTGCCACGGGTTGCAGTGGTTCCATCGCATTTGGTATAACTGGCGCCTACAGTATCTATCGATTGCTCACCCTCCAACTCCAAGCAAACTTCAATGCCATAGACCTCAGGCCAATCTGTGGGACCTAGGTTGGCCGCCGATGCATAGCGAAATTGTGGTTGGCTATCTGCTATATTCAATCTCTGCTGCAGGTAGCGGATTTGTAGATCTACGAGATTGCTAATGATGGGTTGTATGCTACCAATACTATTTGCACACTCCAGATCCGTGCCATTTTTTCGAAGCTGATTCAGAATCATCGGGGCTGATGCTATGCCGGGGTTGCTTCCTAAGCAGTCGCTTGTAAGGTATCCAGCGACTGGTGTTGATGAGGGGGGGGCTGGATAGACGGACTCGCTTGCGTTGACATACCGCAGCGAAATAATGAACTGACTGGCGGTCGGTGCGTCCAGTCCTGCTATGGGCGGGAGGCCAGCTAACGAAATGGCGGTTGGTTGAACAAATGTTGCCGCGTCCCGTGGGTCCGCCACTGCGTTCAGCGGCCTTCCCCCTGCTTGACGCAGTTGTTGGCCAATTACCCTGAAAGCATAGGAGGCTTGTTGTTGTAACGTCGTGGTGTCGGTAACTGTCGTAGTTACTCCTCGCGACAACATAATTGCTCCCAGGCCTACACTGACTGTGAGTAGGCCAATTGTCAATCCAACCAATAATTCTATAAGCGTTACACCGCGTTCTCTTTTACTCCATATGCGATTTGAGGTATATGGGTTGAAGGCGCTATCCGCTTTTGAGCTAGAGTGCATCATAGGCTTTGTTCAAATTTCGGAGCAGTAGACCAATGCGCCGCTGGGTATGCACCGTTGAGTGAGATTGATGTATTGCAAGTGACATATTTTTCCAGCAGGGCAAGTTACAGATCCAGAAGTTGAAGTGCCCGTTACTGAAAAAATAGATTTATATGCAGAAGTCTCTGATGCGGAGTCTCCCTCGCGGGCTCGTTCGTTTTCTCGCCAAGCGAGCATCACTCCCAGTTGTCTTGCGTCGCTTCCAGAAACAAATACAGCAGCATCACCAATAGGGAGATTGGCCCTTACGCTGCGCAGCCAACGATCGACGTCATAAGTAACTAACTGCGCAGCGGTACAGCTCGAGGCCGGGAAACCTGAGTTAATCGCGCAGGCAGGGGGGGTGCCTAGTGTGGATCCCCATGCAACTGCGTAGCTTGTGGCGTTTCCAATTGCATTCGGGTTGGCGCGGACCCTTTCGCTGAGATCCTCAATAAGTTTGACAGCTTGGGCGCGTCTCACGCCGGTTTGAGTGTCGGCCAAGGTTCGCATCTGGATGCCAACTATTCCAAGCAGGCCTAGCGCCATTACCACAATGGCTACAAGAGACTCGAGAAGCGTAATCCCCTTTTGGAGGGCCTTGCGCTCGCAGGAGATGTCATAAATTAGCATGTTACGCTTTCTTTAACAACACGGACCCGCCCGCCAGATGAGAAACAAACTGCGGTTGCTGCAGGTGAGGCGACGCCGCCTGCTCTCGGTACAATTGCGAAGCTGGCTGCGTTAATGTTATTGGTTCGCCCCCATCTGTCAAATCGAAATGATGCTACAAGATTAATGTTCATGATATCTACATTCGTGGGCATTTGAAAAGACTGGAGAATTTCCTCTCCTGCATCTAAGTTGCCATCTTCATCTGCATCCACAAAAATAATCCAGCCACAACTCCATTCTTGGGTGGTCGAGGCGAAATTGCAGCCATCTGTTCCATTTGCAATTTTCCTAACGCTAACCTTGCCGCCACGTTTGATAGCCTCCGAGCGCGCTAGATAAAGTGTGCTTGTGATATTGTTCACTGCTTGGTTGGTGCGCCAGCGCTCAATTAAGGGGCCAAAGCTTGGCCCCGCCAGAGCTGCCAGTACAGCCAGGATCGTGACCACAACAAGCAGTTCAATAACTGTAAAGCCCAGTGCGCGTGGCCGCATCTGTACTAGCTGCCTTGTTGAATAAGGGTGGGGTGCATGCATGTTCCGCATCATATTTGCTCGGAGTCTGCTCTGAGGGGGGGGGCTGGACAGGTGGCTTCGGGGGGGGGATGAGTGGCGCTCCCTAGCGCGTGTAGCCGAGGCATGCGCCCGCATTGTTTCGGCCTCGACACTCGCGTTTCAATCGGCGGTCTCTCTCTGTACTGGACTCTTCAGAGCTGCTTTTAGGTTGCTTGGCTCGAGCCTGTTTTTTTGTATGGCCACTAGTGCTTTGTGCCATGTTGGGATCCTTTTTTGCATAGACTTGTGAATGGGCTGCATTTGGAGCGCCTAGAGTTGTCAGGAAAATAAGTGCACAAAATAACTGAAAATTTATTGATCGCATTTTGGGATGGGTGAATTCGGAATTTTGGTGGCATTGATTGAGGGGTTTTGTATATTTGTAAGTGATTTCAATTTTTTTGATGTAAGGTTGTAGTTAATTTCAACGAAGAATTTTAAATTATTTTTTGCATTAATTTTCATATCTGACTGAATTATAATTTCAAAGTCAAGTAGATTTTTAGTGGCGGTTTTATTATTTTTCATTGTCTGCTCTAGAATCATCTGGCCCCCCTTTTGTCTATTTTTCGCTCAGCTCGGATAAATCTTGAGGAGTTCCTTGCCTGTGAAGGCGCTAGCGCAGGTATGGTGTTTCTGGGGGGCTCAAAGTTTGGCGAAGATGAAGGTGTGGTTACTGAGGGGGGTAGGAGTGATCTTTGATTGCCTTTCGTTCTTCTCCGGTAAGAGTTTGTCGGCTACCATCTCCGCAATTCGGTTACTGATCGCTGGGTCTCAAAAAACTTCGCGGATTCGGTGTTGCTAAGTCGTAAGTCGTTCTGTCCCGCTTCCGTGAAAATGGCGCATGGATTCTGCTGGATTAGTGCTGTGGATACCTTTGCAATCCAGACTCTATCGGGGGTTGTGCTCTCTGGTTTCTGGATTCGTGTAGTCTGAATGACGCCTGATGTTGATGCATGGTGTTTCACAAGCTTGTTGAAAATGAGTCAGCGTCGGCGGGGGGGGGGGGGCGTTCGTGACCTCTTATTTCAATGCGTTTGCGCTGCGCGCCTGGCCGGCGATGTCTGCGCGCGTGGATTTGTGTATAGGTACGGGTGGTTGAGCATCTGAATCACGTCCACGCCGCCATGGCGGCTTTTTGGTGCTTCCTGGTGTGGATGATGGAGTTGCGCTGGGCGGGTTTCATTGCAGGTCGGGGTGACTATTTCGATGCGGCCAAGCGGCTGGCGGCGGCATGGTTGGGGTTGCCCCAGGTAGCGCGCTTGGCTCTGTAGGGTGAAGTTGGTTGCTCTGGATTTGTTCTGGCAGCACCAGGCGGCCCGCCTGTTCGGTGGAGTAGTCGAAAACCTGGCTCAGGTTATAATCTAAAGGTTTTGCATGGTGCAAGACGCACGTCAGCGGCCCTTCCAGCTGCTGGCGCAAGTAAAAACCATGGCCTGCTTCGCGCTAGGCCACATCCAAGGAAAAACATGATCGCATCCTCCATCAAGGCCGAAGTCGTCAAGGCGAACGCCCGTGCTGCCAATGACACTGGCAGCCCAGAAGTGCAAGTGGCCCTGCTGACCGCCCGCATCAACGAACTGACCCCCCACTTCAAGACGCATGCCAAGGACCACCACGGTCGTCGCGGCCTGCTGCGCATGGTGAGCCGTCGTCGCAAGCTGCTGGACTATCTGAAGGCCAAGGACGCTGACCGTTACACCGCGCTGATCGCCAAGTTGGGTCTGCGCAAGTAATTTTCATTGCATGCGAAAACGCCTGGGTTAGTCCGCTAGCTCAGGCGTTTTTTACTTCGGAGTCGCAAAACAGAGCGAAGCTGTGTCATTCCAATGAAGTTGCCGCCATGGCTTGGTGGGCAGGTTCCCTGGAATGGCATCGTGTTCTGAATTGCCCTCCATGACAATCTGGCAGCCAGCTGCCAGCTATTAAAACAGGAGCTGAACATGAGCATTTTCAACAAAGTCACCAAGTCCTTCCAATGGGGCGACAAGACCGTCGTCATGGAAACGGGTGAAATCGCCCGCCAGGCCTCCGGCGCCGTGCTGGTCAACATCGACGACACGGTGGTGCTGGCCACTGTGGTGGGCTCCAAGATCGCGAAGGCAGGTCAGGACTTCTTCCCTCTGACCGTGGACTACATCGAGAAGACGTACGCCGCCGGCAAGATTCCTGGCAGTTTCTTCAAGCGCGAAGCCAAGCCCAGCGAGCTCGAAACGCTGACCAGCCGCCTGATCGACCGCCCAATCCGCCCGCTGTTCCCCGAAGGCTTCTACAACGACGTGCATGTGGTCATCCACACCGTCTCGCTGAACCCCGAAGTGGATGCTGACATCGCTGCCATGATCGCCGTGAGCGCCGCTCTGTCGATCTCCGGCATCCCATTCAACGGCCCCATCGGCGCCGCGCGCGTGGGCTACATCAACGGCGAATACGTGCTGAACCCTGGCCAGACCCTGCGCAAGAACTCGCAGATGGATCTGGTGGTGGCCGGTACCGAAGCCGCCGTGCTGATGGTTGAGTCCGAAGCGCAGCAATTGCCTGAGGACATCATGCTGGGCGCCGTGGTGTTCGGTCACGAACAAGGCAAGATCGCGATCAACGCCATTCACGAACTGGTACGCGAAGCCGGCAAGCCCGTATGGGATTGGCAAGCTCCTGCCAAGGACGAACCCTTCATCGCCAAGGTCGCTGGCCTTGCCGAAGAAAAGCTGCGCGCTGCCTACCAGATCCGCAGCAAGCAAGCCCGCACGCACGCCCTGCGCGAAGCCACAGCCTCCGTGTTCGCGTCGCTCAAGGCCGAAGGCGTCGAGTTCGACTCCGTGAAGGTCGAGGGCCTGCTGTTCGACATCGAAGCCAAGATCGTGCGCAGCCAGATCCTGGCCGGCGAGCCCCGCATCGACGGCCGCGACACGCGCACCGTGCGCCCCATCGAAATCCGCAACTCTGTGCTGCCCCGCACCCACGGTTCGGCACTGTTCACGCGCGGTGAAACCCAGGCGCTGGTGATCTCCACGCTGGGCACCGAGCGCGATGCGCAGCGCATCGATGCGCTGGCTGGCGAGTTCGAAGACCGCTTCATGTTCCACTACAACATGCCTCCCTTCGCCACCGGCGAAGTGGGTCGCATGGGCTCCACCAAGCGCCGCGAAATCGGCCACGGCCGCCTGGCCAAGCGCGCGCTGGTCGCCGTGCTGCCGACCAAGGAAGAATTCCCCTACACCATCCGCGTGGTGTCCGAGATCACCGAGTCCAACGGCTCGTCGTCGATGGCGTCGGTTTGCGGCGGCTGCCTGTCCATGATGGACGCCGGCGTGCCCATGAAGGCCCACGTGGCCGGCATCGCCATGGGCCTGATCAAGGAAGACAACCGCTTTGCTGTGCTGACCGACATCCTGGGTGACGAAGATCATCTGGGCGACATGGACTTCAAGGTGGCCGGGACCACCAGCGGCATCACCGCCCTGCAGATGGACATCAAGATCCAGGGCATCACCAAGGAAATCATGCAGGTCGCCCTGGCACAGGCCAAGGAAGCGCGCATGCACATCCTGGGCAAGATGCAGGACGCCATGGGCGAAGCCAAGACCGAAGTGTCCAACTTCGCGCCCAAGCTCTACACGATGAAGATCAACCCCGAGAAGATCCGCGACGTGATCGGCAAGGGTGGTGCGGTGATCCGTGCGCTGACCGAGGAAACCGGCTGCCAGATCAACATCGAGGAAGACGGCACCATCACCATCGCCGCCACCGATGCGGCGAAGGCCGACGAGGCCAAGAAGCGCATCGAGCAGATCACGGCCGAAGTCGAGATCGGCAAGATCTACGAAGGCCCTGTGACCAAGATCCTGGACTTCGGCGCACTGATCAACCTGCTGCCCGGCAAGGACGGCCTGCTGCACATCAGCCAGATCGCGCACGAGCGCGTCGAGAAGGTTTCCGACTACCTGACCGAAGGCCAGATCGTGAAGGTCAAGGTCATGGAAACCGACGAGAAGGGCCGCATCAAGCTGTCGATGAAGGTGCTGGCCGAGCGCCCAGCCGGTGGCAGTGATCGTCCCGCGCCCGCTGAGCGTGGCGACCGCGAGCCCCGCCGCGACCATGGTCGTGACGGTGGCCGCCAGCCTGCTGAGCAGCAACAACAGCAGCAATCCTTGCTGTCGGACGGTGCGTCCGAGCAGGTGGTTGGCTAAAAGCTTGATTGCTATTGATTTTGTAGCTTGAAGCGCTTATCCATAGCGCGCAAGCTGCCAAAATCTTTTGAACCCTATCCTTTTTGGATCGCAATATGCGTGCAGTTGAGATCACGTCTTTTGGCGGGCCTCAGGTGTTGGCTTTGGGGCAGCGCCCCATGCCGCAGCCTGGAGTGGGTGAGCTGTTGATCCGCGTTGCCGCCAGCGGCATCAATCGCCCCGATGTGCTTCAGCGCATGGGGCACTATGCTCCGCCGCCGGGTGCATCGGACCTTCCAGGTCTGGAGGTGGCGGGGGGGGTGGAGTCTGGTGACGCTGCCGCGTTGGCCGAGGCGGGGCTGCAGGTGGGTGACCGCGTGTGTGCACTGGTGGCTGGTGGTGGTTATGCCGAATGGTGTGTCGCTCCGGTGGCGCAGTGCTTGCCCGTGCCAGAGGGGTTGAGTGACGTGGAGGCGGCATCGCTTCCCGAAACCTTCTTCACGGTGTGGAGCAATGTCTTTGACCGTGGCCGCCTGCAGGCGGGTGAGACCCTGCTGGTGCAGGGGGGCACAAGCGGCATTGGTGTCACGGCGATCCAGCTGGCCCGGGCGCTCGGTGCGGTGGTCATTGCCACCGCGGGCAGTGATGACAAATGCGCAGCGTGCCTCGCGCTGGGTGCGCACCATGCCGTCAACTACAAGTCGCAGGACTTTGTGGCCGAGGCTCGGCGCATCACCGAGGGGCGGGGTGTGGATGTAGTGCTCGACATGGTTGCGGGCGACTATGTTGCGCGGGAGGTGGAGTGCCTTGCGGAGGATGGCCGCCTGGTCATCATCGCCGTGCAGGGTGGTGTCAAGAGTGACTTCAATGCGGGGCTGGTGTTGCGGCGCCGTCTGACCATCACTGGGTCTACGTTGCGTCCGCGCCCTGTCGGCTTCAAAGGGGCCATTGCCCGGGCGCTGCGCGAGCAGGTGTGGCCTTTGCTGGCGGTTGGCAAAGTGCGCCCGGTCATCCACAGCACATTTGCGGCAGCAGACGCTTCGCAGGCTCATGCCTTGATGGAGTCGAATCAGCACATCGGCAAGATTGTTTTGACGTGGTAACCATGAACAACAAGAAAAAACTCATCGCAGGCAACTGGAAGATGAACGGCGGTCTGGCCGCCAACGAGGCTTTGCTGAAGGCGCTTGTTGCTGGTCTGGGTGATGTGGCGTGCGACGTGGCGGTCGCTGTGCCCACGCCTTATCTGGCGCAGGTGCAAATGCTCGCCGCTGGAACGGTGGTTGCAGTCGCGGCGCAGGATGTGTCTCGGAACGAATCGGGTGCCTATACCGGCGAAGTCTCCGTGGCCATGCTCAAGGAGTTTGGTGTGCGCTATGCCTTGGTCGGGCACTCGGAGCGCCGTCAGTACCACGGCGAAACCGACGTGGTGGTGGCGGAGAAGGCGCAGCGTGCCCTGGCGGCCGGAGTCACGCCCATCGTTTGTGTGGGGGAAACCTTGCAAGAGCGCGAAGCGGGTCAGACCGAAGCTGTCGTCAAGCGCCAGCTCGCGGCTGTGATCCACCTCAATGGCCATTGCATCAGCGAGATCGTAGTGGCGTACGAGCCAGTCTGGGCCATTGGCACGGGCCGCACGGCATCGCCAGAGCAGGCGCAGGCTGTCCATGCCGTGCTGCGTGCGCAGCTCTCGGCAGCCAGCGAACATGCCGACCGCATCCGTCTACTCTATGGCGGCAGCATGAATGCCGCCAATGCGGCGCAGCTGCTGGCTCAGCCGGACATTGATGGTGGATTGGTGGGTGGCGCCTCGTTGAAGGCGGCCGACTTTTTGCAAATCATTGCGGCAGCCCGTTGAGGCTGCCGAAGTTATTCAATCAGGAGTGAACAGAGAATGAACGTGATCGTGAATGTGATTTTGGCGGTGCAGATGTTGGCAGCCCTGGTGATGATTGGTCTGATCCTCATCCAGCACGGCAAGGGGGCCGACATGGGGGCTGCATTCGGCAGTGGCAGTTCTGGCAGCCTGTTCGGTGCCAGCGGCAGCGCCAACTTTCTGTCCCGTACGACGGGTGTGCTGGCTGCGGTCTTTTTTGTGTGTACTTTGGCGCTGGCCTACTTTGGCAACGCTCGTCCCGCCAGCTCGGGCAGCGTGCTTGAGGCCCCTGCGGCTGTGGCGCCTGCAGCCGCTCCGGATGCCGCAGTGACACCTGCCGTGCCTGCATCGGGCGCTGCACAGATCCCGACCAAATAATCTGCACTAATTTGGGTCCTGCAAGCTGAAGCAGGGTTTTTCCGGAGTAGAATTCCGGATTGTCTGGAAAGCCAAAACCGCAAGGTTCCTCATGCCATCCAGACGCAGCAACCAGCCGTCGTGGTGAAATTGGTAGACACGCTATCTTGAGGGGGTAGTGGCGAAAGCTGTGCGAGTTCGAGTCTCGCCGACGGCACCAAAACAAAGGCCTCCCCGCATGACCCATCCGGGCTCATGTCGGGCAAGGCCACAGCGGTGAGCACATCCTCAAGATGAACCTCGATCAGTACCTCCCCGTCCTTTTGTTCATCTTGGTTGGCATCGCCGTCGGCGTTGTCCCCCTCGTACTCGGCTACATACTGGGCCCCAATCGCCCGGATGCCGCAAAGAACTCCCCCTACGAATGTGGCTTTGAAGCCTTCGAGGATGCGCGCATGAAGTTCGACGTGCGCTACTACCTCGTGGCCATTCTCTTCATTCTGTTCGACCTCGAAATCGCATTCCTCTTCCCTTGGGCGGTGACGCTGCATGAAGTGGGCATGGCCGGTTTTGTGGCTGTTGTGATCTTCTTGGCCATCCTGGTCGTGGGTTTTGCCTACGAGTGGAAAAAGGGTGCCCTGGACTGGGAATGAGCGGGCTTCAACAAGGATCGATGCAATGATTGAAGGCGTGATGAAGGAAGGCTTCATCACCACGAGTTACGACTCTGTGGTGAATTGGGCCAAGACCGGTTCCCTGTGGCCGATGACTTTTGGTTTGGCCTGCTGTGCTGTGGAGATGATGCACGCGGCGGCTGCTCGCTATGACATCGGCCGTTTCGGCGCCGAGGTTTTCCGCGCCAGCCCTCGCCAGTCCGATCTGATGATTGTGGCGGGCACGCTGTGCAACAAAATGGCGCCTGCGCTGCGTAAGGTGTACGACCAGATGTCGGAGCCTCGGTGGGTGCTGTCGATGGGCTCGTGTGCCAACGGCGGTGGCTACTACCACTACAGTTATTCTGTGGTGCGTGGGTGCGATCGCATCGTGCCTGTGGATGTATATGTGCCTGGTTGCCCCCCTACAGCAGAAGCGCTGATCTACGGGATCATCCAGTTGCAGCAGAAGATTCGCCGCACCAACACCATTGCTCGTGTCTGAAGGGTTGATGATGACTGCTGTTGCCATTCGGCCTGAGAAACTCAAAGACAACATTGCTGCCGCGCTGGGCGCCAAGGTGCGTCAGATCACAGTGGCCCTGGACGAGGTCACGGTGGTGGTGTCTGCTGCAGACTACCTGGATTCCATGCGTCTGTTGCGCGACGCCGAGGGCTGCCGCTTTGAGCAATTGGTGGATCTGTGCGGTGTGGATTACTCCGCTTACGGCGATGTGGTGAATGAAGGCGCTCGCTACTGCGTGGTGTCGCACCTTTTGTCGGTGAGTCTCAATCAGCGCGTGCGGGTGAAGGTGTTCTGCGCTGACGATGATTTTCCTGTGGTGGCATCGGTGTCTGATCTGTGGAATTCAGCCAATTGGTACGAACGTGAGGCGTTTGATCTGTTTGGCATCGTGTTCGATGGTCACAACGACTTGCGTCGCATCCTGACTGACTACGGTTTCATTGGTCACCCGTTCCGCAAAGACTTCCCACTCTCGGGCCATGTCGAGATGCGCTACGACGCCGAGCAGCGTCGGGTGGTCTATGAGCCTGTGTCGATCGAGCCGCGTGAAATCACGCCGCGCATCATCCGCGAAGACAAGTACGGAGGCCTGCACTAAGGCGCTCGTCGCCCTATGTGAACCATCATGGCTGAAATCAAGAACTATTCCCTGAACTTTGGTCCGCAGCACCCTGCAGCGCACGGCGTGCTGCGCTTGGTGCTGGAGCTGGATGGCGAAGTCGTCCAGCGTGCCGACCCGCACATCGGCCTGCTGCACCGCGCTACCGAAAAGCTGGCCGAGCACAAGACCTACATCCAGTCGTTGCCCTACATGGACCGTCTGGACTATGTGTCGATGATGTCCAACGAGCATGCTTACTGCTTGGCCATCGAAAAGCTGCTCGGCCTGGAAGTGCCCGTGCGTGCGCAGTACATCCGTGTGATGTTTTCCGAGATCACGCGCTTGCTGAACCACCTGATGTGGCTGGGTTCGCACGGCAACGACTGCGGCAGCTCCACGATCCTCATCTACACCTTCCGCGAGCGTGAAGACCTGTTCGACATGTACGAGGCTGTTTCGGGCGCGCGCATGCACGCGGCGTACTTTCGTCCCGGTGGTGTGTACCGCGACTTGCCGGACTCGATGCCGCAGTACAAGGTCAGCAAGATCAAGAACGCCAAGGCGCTGGAGGCTCTGAATCAGAACCGCCAAGGCTCGCTGCTCGATTTCATCGATGACTTCACCAAGCGCTTCCCTGGTTGCGTGGATGAGTATGAGACGCTGCTCACCGACAATCGCATCTGGAAGCAGCGCACTGTCGGGATCGGCGTGGTGCCGCCCGAGCGCGCGCTCAACCTGGGCATGACCGGCCCCATGATTCGCGGCTCCGGTATCGCTTGGGACCTGCGCAAGACCCAGCCCTACGACGTCTATGACCGCATGGACTTCGACGTGCCTGTGGGCAAGACGGGGGACTGCTATGACCGCTATCTGGTGCGTGTGCAGGAGATGCGCGAGTCCAATCGCATCATCAAGCAGTGCGTGGACTGGCTGCGTGCCAACCCCGGCCCCGTGATCACGGACAACCACAAGGTGGCTGCACCGGCACGTGAATCCATGAAGTCCAACATGGAAGAGCTGATCCACCACTTCAAGCTGTTTACCGAAGGCTTCCACGTGCCTGAAGGCGAAGCCTACGCGGCCGTCGAGCACCCTAAGGGCGAGTTCGGCATCTACCTGGTGAGCGATGGCGCCAACAAGCCCTATCGCTTGAAGATTCGTGCGCCCGGCTTTGCACATCTGGCCACATTGGATGAAATGGCCCGGGGTCACATGATTGCCGACGCGGTAGCCATCATCGGCACCATGGATATCGTGTTCGGAGAGATCGACCGATGAGCAACAACAGCAATACCAAGATCACTGACGCCACGCTCGCCCGTTTTGCGCGCGAAGTGGCCAAGTACCCGGCCGAGCAGGCGCAATCCGCCGTGATGGCTTGCCTGTCCATCGTGCAGCAGGAGCAGGGCTGGGTCAGTGTCGAGAGCGAGGCCGTGATCGCCGACTACCTGGGCATGGCCCAGATCGCGGTGCACGAAGTCACCACGTTCTACAACATGTACAACCAGCAGCCGACGGGCAAGTACAAGCTCAACGTCTGCACCAACCTGCCTTGCCAGCTGCGCGACGGCCAGAAGGCGTTGCACCACCTCGAGAAGAAGCTCGGCGTGACCATGGGCGAGACCACGCCCGACGGCCTGTTCACGCTCCAGCAGTGCGAATGCCTGGGCGCTTGCGCCGACGCACCCGTGATGCTGGTCAACGACCGCACCATGTGCAGCTTCATGGACAACGACAAGCTCGATCAGCTCGTCGATGGCCTCAAGGCAGCGGAAGGACAAGCATGACCACCGCCGCACAGATCCTCTCGCAGTTCCAGGCCACCGGCGTCCAGACCTGCTTTCATGACCGCCACATCAACCCACAGATCTACGCGGGCCTCGATGGCACGAACTGGAGCATCAAGGACTACGAAGCACGTGGCGGCTATGCCGCGCTGCGCAAGATCCTGGCGCAGGGTGAAGGCGAGGGCCTCACCCAGGACCAGGTGATCGCCACCGTCAAGGAATCGGGCCTGCGCGGCCGCGGCGGCGCAGGCTTCCCCACCGGTCTCAAGTGGAGCTTCATGCCCCGCTCGTTCCCCGGCCAGAAGTACCTGGTGTGCAACTCCGACGAGGGCGAGCCAGGCACCTGCAAGGACCGCGACATCCTGCAGTTCAACCCGCACATCGTCATCGAAGGCATGATCATCGCGGCCTACGCGATGGGCATCTCCGTGGGCTACAACTACATCCACGGCGAAATCTTCCAGACCTACGACCGCTTCGAGGAAGCGCTCGAAGAGGCGCGCGCCGCCGGCTACCTGGGCGACAAGATCCTGGGCAGCAATTTCAGCTTCCAGCTGCATGCCGCACACGGCTTCGGTGCGTACATCTGCGGCGAAGAGACAGCTCTGCTCGAATCGCTGGAAGGCAAGAAGGGCCAACCGCGCTTCAAGCCGCCGTTCCCGGCCAGCTTTGGCCTGTACGGCAAGCCCACCACCATCAACAACACCGAGACCTTCGCGGCCGTGCCGTGGATCATCCGCAATGGCGGGGCTGCCTACCTTGAATGCGGCAAGCCCAACAACGGCGGCACCAAGATCTTCTCGGTCTCGGGCGACGTGGAAAAGCCTGGCAACTACGAAGTTCCACTGGGCACGCCGTTCGCGAAGCTGCTTGAACTCGCCGGTGGCGTGCGCAAGGGCCGCCAGCTCAAGGCGGTGATCCCCGGCGGCTCGTCCGCCCCGGTGCTGCCAGCGTCCATCATCATGGAATGCACGATGGACTACGACTCCATCGCCAAGGCCGGCTCCATGCTGGGCTCGGGCGCCGTCATCGTGATGGACGATTCCCGCAGCATGGTCGAGAGCCTGCTGCGCCTGTCGTACTTCTACTCGCACGAATCCTGCGGCCAATGCACGCCCTGCCGCGAAGGCACGGGCTGGATGTGGCGCGTGATCGACCGCATCCAGCACAACCAGGGCCGCACGGGCGACCTGGACCTGCTCAATTCGGTGGCAGACAACATCCAGGGCCGCACGATCTGCGCGCTGGGCGACGCTGCCGCGATGCCGGTGCGCGCCATGATCAAGCATTTCCGTCCCGAGTTTGAAGGACTGATCCGGAACAACGCCTCCCAGGCCGCGACCTCCGCCTGATCGCGAGAAGACATATGGTTGAAATTGAACTGGACGGTCAGAAAGTGGAAGTCGCCGAAGGCTGCATGGTGATGCATGCAGCTGAAAAGGCAGGCACCTACATTCCGCATTTCTGCTACCACAAGAAGCTCTCGATCGCCGCCAACTGCCGCATGTGCCTGGTGGACGTGGAGAAGGCTCCCAAGCCCATGCCCGCCTGCGCCACGCCGGTCACGCAGGGCATGATCGTGCGCACCAAGAGCGACAAGGCCATCAAGGCCCAGCAGTCGGTCATGGAATTCCTGCTGATCAACCACCCGCTGGATTGCCCGATCTGCGACCAGGGCGGTGAGTGCCAGCTGCAGGATCTGGCCGTGGGCTACGGCGGCTCTTCCTCGCGCTACGAAGAGGAAAAGCGCGTGGTGCCCGTCAAGGACGTGGGTCCGCTGATTTCCATGCAGGAAATGAGCCGCTGCATCCACTGCACCCGCTGCGTGCGCTTCGGCCAGGAAGTGGCCGGCGTGATGGAGCTCGGGATGATCCATCGGGGCGAACACTCCGAGATCACCACCGTGGTGGGCGACACGATCGACTCCGAGCTGTCGGGCAACATGATCGACATCTGCCCTGTGGGTGCCCTGACCAGCAAGCCGTTCCGCTACAGCGCCCGCACCTGGGAACTGTCGCGCCGCCGCTCCGTCAGCCCGCACGACTCCACCGGCTCGAACCTGATCGTCCAGGTCAAGAACCACAAGGTCATGCGCGTCGTTCCGCTGGAGAACGAAGCCGTGAACGAATGCTGGATCGCCGACCGCGACCGCTTCTCGTACGAGTCGCTCAACAGCGACGACCGCCTGACCCAGCCCATGCTCAAGCAGGGCGGGGTGTGGAAGGAAGTCGACTGGCAGACGGCGCTCGAGTACGTGGCCAACGGCCTCAAGAACATCAAGAACGACCACGGCGCCAACAGCATCGGTGCCTTGGTGAGCCCGCACAGCACCGTGGAAGAGCTGTACCTTGCCAGCGCCTTTGTGCGCGGCATCGGCAGCGACAACATCGACTACCGTCTGCGCAACGCCCAATTCGCTGCCCCTGAAGGCATCCGCTGGCTCGGCACATCGATCGCTTCGCTGTCCACGCTGCAGCGTGTTCTGGTCGTGGGCTCCAACCTGCGCAAGGACCATCCGCTGTTCGCGCAGCGCATCCGCCAGGCCGCGCGCCATGGCGGCCAGGTCAGCGCCATCGCGGCCATGGCCTACGACTGGGCCATGCCCGTGCAATCGTTCGTCGCCCAGGATGCGAGCGAATGGCTGCACACGCTGGGCGGCATCGCTGCAGCCATCGCCCAGGAAAAGGGTGTTGCCGCTCCGCAAGGCGCGACCGCAGCCACGGAAGCGACCCATGCCATCGCCAGCTCGCTGCTCGGTGGCGAACGCAAGGCCGTGTTGCTGGGCAATGCTGCCGCGCACCACGCGCAGGCGACGCAACTCCTGGCGCTGGCCAACTGGATTGGCGAGAACACGGGAGCTTCCGTGGGCTACCTGACGGAAGCCGCCAATACGGTGGGCGCACAGTTCGCGGGCGCTCATCCTGTCGACGGTGGTTTGAATGCGGGTCAGATGCTCTCCGGTGGTCTGAAGGCGGCTGTGCTGCTCAACACCGAGCCGGTACATGACTCGGCTGCCGGTGCCAGCGCCGCTGCTGCGCTGTCTGGTGCTGACATGGTGGTGACCATGAGCCCCTTCAAGGCCAACATGGAGTTCAGTGACGTTCTGTTGCCAATTGCTCCGTTCACCGAAACTTCGGGCAGCTTTGTCAATGCCGAAGGGCGTCTTCAGAGTTTCCATGCCGTGGTGCGACCCCTGGGCGATACCCGCCCCGCCTGGAAGGTCCTGCGAGTGCTGGCCAACCTGCTGGGCGTGTCTGGCTTCGATTTCGAAACCTCGCAGGACGTGCTGGCCCGCGCTACGAATGCCCCAGCGGGTTCGGTCACGCAATTGCCGGCTGCACAGCTGTCGAATGCAGTGAAGGCGGTGCCCGCAGCGGTAGCCACAACAGGCGAGCCCGTGGTGGCTTCCATCTATCAATTGGACGGCCTGGTGCGCCGCTCCACGTCGCTGCAGCTCACTGCCGACGCGCGCATGGCACGTGAAGGAGTGGCCGCATGATCGACGCGATCTACAACGCGGGCCTGAACCTGCTCTCCTTTGGCTGGTGGACCGGTATCGTCTGGCCGGTACTCTGGATCCTGATCAAGATCGTCTGCATCCTGGCGCCCCTGATGGGCGCAGTGGCTTACCTCACCTTGTGGGAGCGCAAGCTGCTGGGTTTCATGCAAGTGCGCCATGGCCCCAACCGCGTGGGCCCCATGGGGCTGCTGCAACCGATTGCCGATGCGCTCAAGCTGCTGACCAAGGAAATCATTCAGCCCACCGCTGCAAGCAAGGGCCTGTTCGTGCTGGGTCCAGTCATGGCCATCATGCCGGCGTTGGCAGCCTGGGTCGCGATTCCCTTTGGTCCCGATGTCGCGCTGGCCAACGTGAACGCCGGCTTGCTGCTCGTGATGGCTATCACTTCCATCGAGGTGTACGGCGTGATCATCGCTGGCTGGGCATCGAACTCCAAGTACGCCTTTTTGGGTGCACTGCGTGCTTCAGCACAGATGGTGAGCTACGAAATCGCCATGGGCTTCTGCTTCCTGGTGGTGATCATGGTGTCGGGCAGCATGAACCTGACTGAAATCGTGATGTCGCAGGGCAAGGGCATGGCTGCCGACAAGGGCCTGGTGTTCCTGTCGTGGAACTGGCTGCCCCTGCTGCCCATCTTCCTGGTGTACCTGATCTCCGGCGTTGCTGAAACCAACCGCCATCCCTTCGACGTGGTCGAAGGCGAAGCCGAAATCGTGGCCGGTCACATGGTCGAGTACTCGGGCATGGGCTTTGCCATCTTCTTCCTGGCGGAATACGCCAGCATGTGGCTTGTGTCCATCCTGGCCGCGCTCATGTTCTTGGGCGGTTGGCTGTCGCCCATCGACAGCGCGCTGTTCAACTGGATCCCTGGCTGGATCTGGCTGGGGCTCAAGACCTTCCTCGTGGTGTCCATGTTCATCTGGATCCGCGCCACCTTCCCACGCTTCCGCTATGACCAGATCATGCGTCTGGGCTGGAAGATCTTCATCCCGGTGACGCTGGTCTACCTGCTCTTCGTGGGCGGGTGGCTGCTCTCGCCCTGGAACATCTGGAAATAAGCGGGGACACACAAATGACTGCCGTTGTTGCTGCTGCACCTTTTTCGTTCAAAGATTTCTTCAAGAGCTTCATGCTCGTGGAGCTGGTCAAGGGCATGGCCCTGACCGGTCGGTACGCCTTCCGCCGCAAGGTGACTGTCCAGTTCCCGGAAGAAAAAACACCTCTGTCGCCTCGTTTCCGCGGCCTGCATGCACTGCGCCGCTATGAAAACGGTGAAGAGCGCTGCATTGCCTGCAAGCTGTGCGAGGCCGTGTGCCCCGCCATGGCCATCACCATTGAATCGGACGTGCGTGAAGATGGCTCGCGCCGCACCACGCGCTACGACATCGACCTGACCAAGTGCATCTTCTGCGGCTTTTGCGAAGAGAGTTGCCCGGTGGATTCGATTGTCGAGACGCACATCTTCGAATACCACGGTGAAAAACGTGGCGACCTGTATTTCACGAAAGACATGCTCCTCGCCGTGGGCGACCGGTACGAAGGTGAAATCGCGGCGGCCAAGGCTGCGGATGCCAAGTACCGCTGAGCGGTGCTGAGCGCAGCTTTTTTGCCAGACTTTCTATAAAGACCCGATTCATGGACGCCAAGACCGGTTTCTTCTACCTCTTCTCGGTTGTGCTGCTGTTTGCAGCCTTCCGGGTGATCACTGCGCGCAATCCCGTGCATGCAGTGCTCTATCTCATCCTTGCTTTCTCGCAGGCCGCAGCCGTGTGGTTGCTGCTCAAGGCGGAGTTCCTGGCCATTGCCCTGGTGCTGGTGTATCTGGGCGCGGTGATGGTGCTGTTCCTGTTCGTGGTGATGATGCTGGACATCCACATTGATACCGTGCGCAAAGGCTTCTGGAAGCACTTTCCCTTGGCCGCGACGGTGGGTGCACTGATCGCCCTCGAAATGGCTGCTGTGTTGATGGGTGGTTTCCGCAGCATGGACGAGCCCAAGGCAGTTGCTGCTGCCGTGGATGCCGCTGGCCAGGTGGTTCAGTACTCCAACACCAAGGCGCTGGGCAAGCTGCTCTATACCGAATACCTGTACCCCGTTGAGATTGCGGCCGTGATTCTGCTGGTCGCCATGATCGCGGCCATTGCGCTGACGCTGCGCCAGCGCAAGGACAGCAAGGCCATCAATCCTTCGCTGCAAGTTCGGGTGCGTGCGAGCGATCGTCTGGAGGTTGTGAAGGTGGCAGCAACCCAGAAAGCTGGGCCAGAAGCGCCTGCCGAACCTGTTGCCGAGGAGAAAAAAGCATGACGCTGACTTTGGGCCATTTCCTCTCTCTGGGGGCCATGTTGTTCGCGCTGGCCGTGATCGGCATCTTCCTGAACCGCAAGAACCTGATCGTGCTGCTGATGGCGATCGAGCTGATGCTGCTCGCCGTGAACATGAACTTCGTGGCGTTCTCGCACTACCTGGGTGACATGCACGGACAGGTGTTCGTGTTCTTCATCCTGACGGTGGCCGCGGCCGAGTCGGCCATCGGCCTGGCCATTCTGGTGCTGCTGTTCCGCAACAAGTCCAGCATCAACGCGGAAGACCTCAACACCCTCAAGGGTTGATGAGCCACCCGTATTCGCAAGGTTCTCAAGAATGAGTCAAACCCTCTCTGCTTCAACGCTCCTGGCCGTGCCGCTGGCCCCGCTGGCGGGCGCTTTGCTGGCCGGCATCTTCGGCACAACCTTTGGCGGCAACTGGATCGGCCGCCGCCTGAGCCACACGCTGACGATTCTGGGCGTGCTCGTCGCTTTCATCCTTTCGGCCATGACGCTCAAGAGCGTTGCCGTGGATGGCGCTCGCTTCAATGAGACGCTCTACACCTGGATGGTGGTGGGTGGCCTGAAGATGGAAGTGGGTTTCCTGATCGACAGCCTCACAGCCATGATGATGGTGGTGGTGACCTTCGTGTCGTTGATGGTGCACATCTACACCATTGGCTACATGGAAGAAGACGACGGCTACAACCGCTTCTTTGCCTACATCTCGCTGTTCACCTTCTCCATGCTCATGCTGGTCATGAGCAACAACCTGCTGCAGCTGTTCTTCGGCTGGGAAGCTGTGGGCCTGGTGTCCTACCTGCTGATCGGCTTCTGGTTCAACAAGCCCACGGCGATCTTCGCCAACATGAAGGCTTTTCTGGTCAACCGCGTGGGGGACTTTGGCTTCATCCTGGGCATCGGCCTGATTGCCGCCTACACCGGCACGTTGAATTACAGCGAAATCTTTGCCAAGGCTGGTGAACTCGGTGCGCTGTCGTTCCCAGGCACCAGCTGGATGCTGATCACCGTGATCTGCATCTGCCTGTTCATTGGCGCCATGGGCAAGTCCGCCCAGTTTCCGCTGCACGTCTGGCTGCCCGATTCGATGGAAGGCCCGACCCCCATCTCGGCACTGATCCACGCGGCCACCATGGTGACCGCAGGCATCTTCATGGTGTCCCGCATGTCGCCGCTGTTCGAGCTGTCGGATACCGCGCTCAACTTCATCCTGGTGATTGGTGCCATCACGGCGCTGTTCATGGGCTTCCTGGGCATCATTCAGAACGACATCAAGCGCGTGGTGGCGTATTCCACGCTGTCGCAGCTGGGCTACATGACTGTGGCGCTGGGTGCCTCGGCCTACTCGGTCGCCGTGTTCCACCTGATGACCCACGCGTTCTTCAAGGCGCTGCTGTTCCTCGGCGCTGGCTCGGTCATCATGGGCATGCACCACAACCAGGACATCCGCTGGATGGGCGGCGTGCGCAAGTACATGCCCATCACCTGGATCACCTCGTTGCTGGGTTCGCTGGCGCTGATCGGTACGCCGCTGTTCTCGGGCTTCTATTCCAAGGACAGCATCATTGAGGCGGTGCACTTCAGCCACCTTCCTGCAGCGGGCTTCGCGCACTTTGCCGTGCTTGCGGGTGTGTTCATCACGGCGTTCTACTCGTTCCGCATGTACTTCTTGGTCTTCCACGGCAAGGAGCGTTACGACCAGAATCCTGATGCTCACCACGACGATCACCATGGTCATGATGACCACCACGGTCATGATGCCAAGCCACACGAGTCGCCCTGGGTGGTGACGGTACCCCTGGTGCTGCTGGCCATCCCTTCGGTGGTGGTGGGCTTCATGTTCATCCAGCCCATGCTGTTCGGTGACTTCTTCAAGGATGTGATCTTTGTGGATGCTGCCAAGCACCCTGCGATGGCCAAGCTGGCAGAAATCTTCCACGGCCCCGTAGCCATGGCGGTGCACGGTTTGCAGACGGCCCCGTTCTGGTTGGCTGTGGCTGGTGTGGCGCTGTCGTACTACATGTACATGGTGAATCCGGCGCTGCCCGCTGCGATAAAGCGCATCTGCATGCCCATCTACACGTTGTTCGAGAACAAGTACTACCTGGACTGGATCAACGAGAACATCCTGGCCCGTGGTGCACGGGCATTGGGTGTCGGCCTCTGGAAGGGGGGCGATCAAGCCATTATTGACGGCGCCCTGGTGAACGGCTCCTGGAAGCTTGTGCGCGGAGTCTCCGGTGTGGTCCGCTGGGTGCAGTCCGGCTTTGTCTTCCACTACGCGCTGGTGATGATTCTGGGTGTCTTTGCACTGATGACCTGGTTCGTCTGGGGCGACACGTTCCTGCAGCTCATCAAATAAGGAAAACAACAAATGGGTCTGTTGAGTCTTGCAATCTGGACACCGATTGCCTTCGGTGTGCTGCTGCTGGCCATTGGTCGGGATGAGCACGCACGCGCCGTGCGCTGGCTGGCGTTGCTGGGGGCGCTGCTGGGTTTCCTGGTCACGCTGCCTTTGTATGACGGCTTCAAGCTGGGCACTGCAGCCATGCAGTTTGTCGAGAAGGCCTCCTGGATCGAGCGCTTCAATGTGCACTACCACCTGGGGGTGGACGGCATTTCGTTCTGGTTTGTACCGCTCACCGCGTTCATCACGGTGATCGTGGTGATCGCCTCGTGGGAGGCCATCACCGAGCGCGTGAACCAGTACATGGGCGCGTTCCTGATCCTCTCGGGTCTGATGATTGGCGTGTTCAGCGCGCTCGACGGCATCCTGTTCTACGTTTTCTTCGAAGCCACGCTGATCCCGATGTACCTGATCATCGGTATCTGGGGCGGCCCCAACAAGATCTACGCGGCGTTCAAGTTCTTCCTGTACACGCTGCTCGGCTCGCTGCTGATGCTGATCGCGCTGATCTACCTGTACAACCAGTCGGGCGGCAGCTTTGACATCGCGACCTGGCACCAGTTGCCTCTGAGCCGCCGCGCACAGACCATGCTGTTCTTCGCGTTCTTCGCTGCGTTTGCTGTGAAGGTCCCCATGTGGCCGGTGCACACCTGGCTGCCCGACGTGCACGTGGAAGCGCCTACCGGCGGCTCCGCCGTACTGGCGGCGATCATGCTGAAGCTGGGTGCTTATGGTTTCCTGCGCTTCTCGATGCCTATCGCCCCTGATGCCGCCCGTGAGTGGGCCTGGCTGATGATTGCGCTGTCGCTGATCGCCGTGATCTACGTGGGCCTGGTGGCCATGGTCCAGAAGGACATGAAGAAGCTGGTGGCGTATTCGTCCGTGGCCCACATGGGCTTCGTGACCCTGGGCTTCTTTATCTTCAACGATCTGGGTGTGTCTGGCGGCCTGGTGCAGATGATTGCCCACGGCTTCGTGTCGGGCGCGATGTTCCTGTCCATCGGTGTGCTGTACGACCGCGTGCATTCGCGTGAGATCGCTGCCTACGGTGGCGTGGTCAACACCATGCCCAACTTCACGGCCTTCGCGCTGCTGTTCGCCATGGCCAACTGTGGCCTACCGGGCACGGCCGGTTTTGTGGGCGAGTGGATGGTGATCCTGGGCGCGACCAAGGCCAACTTCTGGATCGGCCTAGCTTCGGCCACGGCACTGATCTTCGGAGCCGCCTACACGCTGTGGATGTTCAAGCGCGTGTACCTGGGCCCTGTGGCCAACGACCACGTCAAGGAACTCACCGACATCAACAGCCGCGAGTTCCTGGTGATGTCGCTGCTGGCGATTGCCGTGCTGGCCATGGGCCTGTACCCACGCCCCTTCACGGACGTGATGGACACCTCGGTCGCGGAACTGCTCAAGCATGTCGCGCTGACGAAGCTGAACTGACCAGACTGAACTGAGAGATTCGAGATGATTGACAACATCAGCTGGCTCGCGATTTACCCCGAAATCGTGCTGTTGACCATGGCCTGCGTGATCGCGCTGGTCGATCTGGGTGTTCACAGCGCACGCCGCACCGGCACCTATGTGCTGACCATGCTCACGCTGGCCGTGGTGGCTGCCTTGCAGGCCATGTACGCCAGCAGCGGCAACACCTTCTACGGTTTTGGCAACATGGTGGTGAGCGATGCAATGGGCAACTGGCTCAAGTGCTTTGCCACCGTGGCCATGATGATCACGCTGGTCTATGGCCGTCCCTACGCGGCGGACCGCGACATGATGCGCGGCGGCGAGATGTTCACGCTGTCGATGTTTGCGCTGCTGGGCATGTTCATCATGATCTCCGGCAACAACTTCCTGGTGATCTACCTGGGCCTGGAACTGCTCACGCTGTCGAGCTACGCACTCGTGGCTCTGCGCCGCGACAACGCCACAGCCACCGAAGCGGCCATGAAGTATTTCGTGCTTGGTGCCATGGCCAGCGGTTTCCTGTTGTATGGCCTGTCCATGGTCTACGGCGCCACCGGTTCGCTCGATATCGGCCAGGTCTTCAAGGCCGTCAACTCCGGTCAGATCAAGCACCAGGTGCTGGTGTTTGGCCTCGTGTTTGTGGTGGCGGGTCTGGCGTTCAAGCTTGGCGTGGTGCCTTTCCACATGTGGATTCCTGACGTGTACCAGGGCGCTCCCACAGCCATCACGCTGATGATCGGTGGCGCGCCCAAGCTGGCGGCATTCGCGATCACCATCCGCCTGCTGGTCGATGGCCTGCTGCCCCTGGCGATCGACTGGCAGCAGATGCTGGCGGTGTTGGCGATCGGTTCGCTGCTAGTGGGTAACCTGGCTGCCATTGCGCAGACCAACCTCAAGCGCATGCTGGCTTACTCCACCATTTCGCAGATGGGTTTTGTGCTGCTGGGCCTGATGTCGGGTGTGGTCAATGGCAATGTCGATGCCACGGCGGTCGAGAACGCCTACAGCGCGTCCATGTTCTACGTGGTGACCTATGTGCTGACCACGCTGGCCGCCTTCGGCGTGATCCTGCTGCTGGCGCGTGAAGGCTTCGAGAGCGAAGAAATCTCCGACTTCGCCGGCCTGAACCAGCGCAGCCCGCTGTACGCCGGCGTGATGGCCGTGTGCCTGTTCTCGATGGCCGGTATCCCCCCGATGGTGGGCTTCTACGCCAAGCTGTCGGTGCTGCAGGCCTTGGTGGCCTCCGGCCAGAGCCTGTACATCGCCATGGCCGTGTTCGCCGTCATCATGTCGCTGATCGGCGCCTTCTACTACCTGCGTGTGGTCAAGGTCATGTACTTTGATGCTCCGCTGACGGCCACCAATGTGTCTGCCCCCGTGGATGTGCGTGTGGTGTTGACCATCAATGGCGCCCTGGTCCTGGTGCTGGGCCTGTTGCCCGGTGGCCTGATGGCGCTGTGCGCAGACGCCGTGGTGCGCGCGCTGGCAACCTGATCTGGATGCGGCCGACATGCTGATGCTGCAGCAGCGCGCTGCTTTTGTCCCCTTCGGTCGCTGACCGGTCACCGGCTCGTTCTTCCGTGTCGCTCACCGGATCGGTCTGGCTCATCATCGTGGCGGCCTTCGTTGCTGCCAACCTGCCTTTTGTCAACCAGCGCTGGCTGGTGGCGGGGCCGGTGGCTGCGCCCGCCAAGCCGCTGGTGGGGCGGTTGATGGAGCTTATCGCGCTCTACTTTGTGGTCGGTGCGCTGGCCCTGCTGCTGGAGCGCCGGGCCGGTCAGATTGCTCCCCAGGGTTGGGAGTTCTATGCCATCACCGGCACCATGTTCCTGACCTTTGCGTTTCCCGGTTTTGTGTACCGCTACCTGCTGCGGCGCCACCACGGTTGAGCCAAGCGGAACGGCCTCTACACGCTAGTTGCCATGAAGGTGCTGGACCTCCAATGTCGCCAAGGCCATGTCTTCGAGGGCTGGTTTGGCTCCGAGGACGACTTTCAGGGCCAGAAGCAGCGGGGCTTGGTGCAATGCCCACTGTGTGGTGACGACCACATCGAAAAACGGCTCAGCGCCCCGCGCCTGAACCTGGGCGCCCGGGCACCAGCAGCCCCCGAAGCCGTCACCCCTTCCGCGCCTCAAGGTACCCATAGCGTTGCAGCGTCGGAGGCAGCCATGCTGCCCCCGGCCTTGCAGGCTGCGTGGCTGGAACTGGCTCGCAAGGTGGTGGCCAACACGGAAGACGTGGGTTCGCGTTTTGCGCAGGAAGCCCGGCGCATGCACCATGGTGAGGTGGAAGAGCGCGCCATCCGGGGCCAAGCCACGCCCGACGAGGCGGTACAGCTGCTGGAAGAGGGCATTGCCGTGATGCCTTTGCCGCTGCCAGCGGCTGCCAAAGAAACTCTGCAGTAGCTTGCATGGGTTGGGGCGGGGCAGGAGGGGCCTGGATTTCTGCCTTTTTTGCCCTTCTGCGCGCGACCTGTATGACTTTAATGCTATTGTTTTTGTAGTATTTGAACGCTGCTCCACGCCGCTCTGCCTGCCTCACGCTGCGAATTGCAGCGCCGCCAGCCGGGCGTAGACCCCGCCCAGTGCCAGCAGGCTGGCGTGGGTGCCTTGTTCCACGATGCGCCCATGGTCCAGCACCACGATGCGATCTGCGTTCTGCACCGTGGCCAGCCGGTGTGCAATGACCAGCGTGGTGCGGCGCCCGGTGTGGCGTTGCATGGCGGTGTCAAGGGCCGCCTGCACCATGCGTTCGCTCTCGGCATCGAGGGCGCTGGTGGCTTCGTCCAGCAGCAGCAGCGGCGGGTTCTTGAGCATGGCGCGTGCAATCGCGATGCGCTGGCGCTGTCCGCCTGACAGCCGCACGCCACGTTCGCCCAGGAAGGTGGCATAACCTTCGGGCAGGGCCGTGATGAAGTCATGCGCAAACGCGGCACGGGCGGCGGCCAGTACCTCGTCGTCCGTGGCTTCGGGGCGCCCATAGCGGATGTTGTCCATGGCCGAGGTCGAAAAGATCACGGCGTCCTGTGGCACCGTCCCGGTGTGGGCGCGCAGGGTGTCGAGCGCGACGTCGCGGATGTCCACTCCGTTGAGCAGGATGCGCCCGCGCCTGGGCTCCGGTGTACCGATAGGGCTGGGTGGGGTCGTGGCATCCACGTCATAAAACCGCTGCAGCAACTGGAACACTGTGGTCTTGCCCGCACCGCTGGAGCCCACCAGGGCCACGGTTTCCCCGGGGGCCAGGTGCAGCGAAAAGCCATGCAGCGCGGCCTGCTCCGGGCGCGATGGATAGTGAAACCACACATCGTCAAACTGCACCTCCAGGCCCTGGCCCGACGTGGGCAAGGGCCGGGGCGTTGCGGGGTCTGCCACGGGGGAGCGGCTTCCCAGCAGTTCCATCAGCCTTTCGGTGGCGCCCGCAGCGCGTAGCAGGTCTCCGTACACCTCCCCCAGCACCGCCACGGCACCCGCCAGCAGGATCACATAGACCACGGTCTGCCCCAGGTGGCCTGCACTCATCTGGCCTGCCAGCACGGCCTCGGTGCCACGGTACAGCCCCCACAGCAGCAGGGCGGCATTGGCAATGATGATGAAGGCGACCAGCACGGCCCGTGCGCGGGTGCGCTGGATGGCGGCCTGGAAGGCGTTCTCGGTGGCGCGCATGAAGCGGGCCGTCTCGCGGGGTTCGGCGGCGTGGCTTTGCACCACCGGCACGGCGTTCAGCACCTCGGCCGCGATGGCGCTGGAGTCGGCCACACGGTCCTGGCTGTCGCGCGACAAACTCCGCACGCGCCGACCGATCCACATGGTGGGCAAGACCACCAACACCACCGCCAACAGCACGACCGACATGACATAGGGATTGGTCCACACCAGCATGGCCAGCGCACCGATGCCCATCACCGCATTGCGCAGGCCCATCGACAGCGAGGACCCGACCACAGCCTGCACCAGGGTCGTGTCGGCTGTGAGGCGGGACAACACTTCCCCGGTCTGCGTAGTTTCAAAAAACTGCGGGCTTTGCCGCAGCACATGGCTGTACACGGCATTGCGCAGGTCGGCGGTCACCCGCTCGCCCAGCCAGCTCACCATGTAAAAGCGTGCCGCAGAAAACACCCCCAAGGCAACGGCAACGGCGAACAGCGCCTCGAAATGGCCCCGCAACGCCATGGCCTGAGCGCCCTTGTCAGCGGCTGCGCCCCCCACCAGACCCCCATCGACCAGGCCGCGCAGCGCCACAGGAAACGCCAGCGTGGCCAGAGCCGCCAGCACCAGGAAGACCCCTGACAGCAGGATGCGTATGCGGTAGGGGCGCAAAAACGGGAGCAGGCCGGTTAACGAGCGGGGTGCCCTGCGTGCCGGGGTGGAGGAGGGGGTGGATGCCATGGTGGCAGTGTAGGCCCGGTCAGAGCAGGTGCCACCGGGGCAAGGGTTTGCCGAGCCCCGGAGCGCTGTCAGCAAAAAGTCAGTGATGCGTCGCACGCACGGGCCGCAGCGATCTGCATCGCCAGCCCACCGTGTGAGCCGCTGGATTGAGCGCTGGCCTGCGGTGCAGGCCTGTCGCCGGTGGCGTGCCTGCACGGCGGGCGACCGCTACGTAGGCATTTATACATAGGCATTAGTCCCAGTATCTACCGCAGGGTAGGGGGACATACGATGCGCCGAGACCCACACACGTGGAGACCTTGTTGCAAGGCTCCCTTCCTCAGCACCCTACGGAGCGGCCAAGGCGCAATGAGCGACGTCATTCTTGAAACCAAAAGCCTGACCAAAGAGTTCAAGGGCTTCACTGCCGTGAGCGATGTGAACCTGGCGGTGCGCCGGGGCTCCATCCATGCGCTGATCGGCCCCAATGGCGCAGGCAAGACCACCTGCTTCAACCTGCTGACCAAGTTCCTGGAACCCACCTCGGGGCTCATCCGCTTCAACGGGCACGACATCACGCGGGAACAGCCCGCGCAGATTGCCCGGCGCGGCGTGATTCGTTCGTTCCAGATCTCGGCGGTGTTTCCCCACCTCACGCTGATGGAGAACGTGCGCCTGGGCCTGCAGCGCAAACTCGGCACCTCGTTCCATTTCTGGCGCAGTGAACGCACCCTGAGCCAACTGGATGACCGCGCCATGCAACTGCTGACCGAGGTGGGCCTGGAAGACCTGGCCGACGAGGTCACCGTGAACCTGCCCTATGGCCGCAAGCGCGCGCTGGAGATCGCCACCACGCTGTCGATGGAGCCCGAGTTGATGCTGCTCGACGAGCCCACGCAGGGCATGGGCCACGAGGACGTGGACCGCGTCACCCAGCTCATCAAGAAGGTCTCTGCCGGTCGCACCATCCTGATGGTGGAGCACAACATGAAGGTCGTCTCCACCATTGCGGACCGCATCACCGTGCTGCAGCGTGGCGCAGTGCTGGCTGAAGGGCCCTATGCAGAAGTCTCGAACAACCCGCAAGTGATGGAAGCCTACATGGGCACGACAGACGGCCAACTCCAAGGAGCGCATTGATGGCTGCCGCTCCCGCACTCGAAATCAAGAACCTCGAAGCCTGGTACGGCGAATCGCATGTGCTGCACGGCGTGGACATCGTCGTGCAGCCCGGCGAGGTGGTCACGCTGCTGGGCCGCAACGGCGCAGGCCGCACCACCACCATGCGCGCCATCATGGGCCTGACCGGCGCGCGCAAGGGCTCGGTCAAGATCAACGGCGTGGAAACCGTGAACATGCCCACGCACCGCATCGCCCACCTGGGCGTGGGCTACTGCCCCGAAGAGCGCGGCATTTTTTCCAGCTTGTCGTGTGAAGAGAACCTGCTGCTGCCACCGGCGCTCAAGACCGGAAAAGCCGGCATGTCGGTGCAGGAAATCTATGCCATGTTCCCCAATCTGGCTGAGCGCAAGAACAGCCAGGGCACACGCCTGTCGGGCGGCGAGCAGCAGATGCTGGCCGTGGCCCGCATTCTGCGCACCGGCGCCAACCTGCTGCTGCTCGACGAAATCTCCGAGGGCCTGGCGCCTGTCATCGTGCAGGCCCTGGCCCGCATGATCAAGATGCTGCGCGAAAAGGGCTACACCGTGGTCATGGTCGAGCAGAACTTCCGCTTTGCCGCGCCGCTGGCCGACCGCTTCTACGTGATGGAACACGGGCGCATCGTGGAGAAGTTCGGGGCTGCCGAGCTTGAAGCCAAGATGCCTGTGCTCAACGAACTGCTGGGCGTCTGAGACACGCCCACACTCTTTCCCCACCGTTTTCTTCCACCACACCTACAGGAGACAAATCCATGAAGAAACAACTCAAAGTGCTGGCACTGATGCTGGGCGTTGCTGGCTTGGCCACCTCGGCTGCGCACGCGCAGGACAAGGTCAAGATCGGTTTCATCACCGACATGTCCAGCCTGTACGCGGACGTGGAAGGCAAGAACGGCGCGGTCGCCATCCAGATGGCGATTGATGACTTTGGTGGCAAGGTGCTGGGCATGCCCATCGAACTGATGAGCGCCGACCACCAGAACAAGGCCGACATCGCCGCCTCCAAGGCGCGCGAATGGATCGACACACAGGGCCTCACCATGGTGTTTGGTGGCACCAACTCGGGCACCGCACTGGCCATCGCCAAGGTGGCGCAGGAGAAGAAGCGTGTCTACATCAACAACGGCGCCGCCAGCTCCGCCCTTACCAACGAACAGTGCTCGCCGTATACCGTGCACTATGCGTATGACACCGTGGCTCTGGCCAAGGGCACGGGCTCTGCCATTGTGGATGGCGGCGGCAAGAGCTGGTACTTCCTGACGGCTGACTACGCTTTCGGCCACGCGCTTGAAGCCGACACCACCGCCGTGGTCAAGGCCAAGGGCGGCAATGTGGTGGGTGCTGTGCGCCACCCACTGAACGCATCGGACTTCTCGTCCTTCCTGCTGCAGGCGCAGAACTCCAAGGCCCAGATCCTGGGCCTGGCCAATGCGGGCGGCGACACCATCAACTCCATCAAGGCCGCCAAGGAGTTTGGCATCGGCAAGAGCATGAAGCTTGCTGGCCTGCTGATCTTCATCTCTGACGTGCACAGCCTCGGCCTGCGCAACACCGAAGGCCTGCAGTTCACCACCAGCTGGTACTGGGACCTGAACGACGAGACCCGCAAGTTCTCGGCCCGCTTCTTCGAGAAGACCAAGCGCATGCCCGGTGAGATTCAAGCGGCCGACTACTCGGCCACCATGAACTACCTCAAGGCCGTGGAAGCCGCCAAGACGGTGGATGCCGACAAGGTCATGGAAACCTGGCGCAAGATGAAGATGAACGACTTCTTTGCCTCGGGACAGATTCGTCCTGATGGCCGGTATGTGCACGACATGTACCTGATGGAAGTGAAGAAGCCTGCAGAGTCCACCAAGCCCTGGGACTACTACAAGCTGATCAAGAAGCTGCCTGGTGACTCCGTGTTCACCACCAAGGCCGAGAGCAAGTGCGCGCTCTGGAAGTAAACCCCTGAGAGTACGCACCCGGGCCCAACCCTGCCGCTGCGGGCGGGGCCCGGCCTGCGGGCGCCCTCTGACCTGAACCCCTCCACCTGCTGCTGCCTCCCATGGAAATCTTTGGTGTCTCATTGCCCGGCCTGTTGAGCCAGCTCCTTCTGGGGCTGGTCAACGGATCGTTTTACGCAATCCTCAGCCTGGGGCTGGCCGTGATCTTCGGCCTGCTCAACGTCATCAACTTTGCGCACGGTGCGCTGTTCATGACCGGGGCGTTGCTGACATGGATGGCCATGAACTACTTCGGCATTAACTACTGGTTGATGCTGGTGCTGGCGCCGCTCGTGGTGGGGCTGTTCGGAGTGCTGATCGAGCGCCTGCTGCTGCGCTGGATCTACAAGCTCGATCATCTGTACGGCCTGTTGCTCACGCTGGGCCTCACGCTGCTGATCGAAGGCGTGTTCCGCTCCATCTACGGTGTGTCGGGCCTGGGCTATGACACGCCCGAGCTGCTCGAAGGCGCGACCAACCTCGGCTTCATGATCATGCCCAACTACCGCGCCTGGGTTGTGGTGGCGTCGGTGGTCGTGTGTCTGGCCACCTGGTACGTGATCGAAAAAACCAAGCTTGGCGCCTACCTGCGCGCCGGCACTGAAAACCCGCGTCTGGTCGAGGCCTTCGGCATCAACGTGCCGGTGATGGTGACATTGACCTACGCCTTTGGCGCAGCGCTGGCTGCGTTTGCCGGGGTGCTGGCGGCCCCTGTGTACCAGGTCACACCGCTCATGGGCCAGAACCTCATCATCGTGGTGTTTGCCGTGGTGGTGATTGGTGGCATGGGCTCCATCATGGGCTCCATTCTTACCGGGCTGGGCCTGGGCATCATCGAAGGCTTCACCAAGGTGTTCTACCCCGAAGCATCGTCCACCGTGGTGTTTGTCATCATGGTCATCGTTCTTCTCATTCGCCCCGCCGGCCTGTTCGGCAAAGAAAAATAAGGGGCCGCCAGCATGAACTTCAAGAACATTGCCCCCATCGGATACGGCCTGCTGCTGCTGGGCCTGGTTGCCGCGCCGTTCCTCGGTGCCTACCCTGTTTTCGTGATGAAGCTCATGTGCTTTGCACTGTTTGCTTCGGCCTTCAACCTGCTGCTGGGCTACACAGGGCTGCTGTCGTTTGGCCACGCGGCCTTTCTGGGTGGCGCTGCCTACGTGGCGGGCCACGCGATCAAGGTCTGGGGCCTCACGCCCGAGGTGGGCCTGCTTCTGGGCACGGCGGGGGGCGCGCTACTGGGCCTGCTCTTTGGCTGGCTCGCCATCCGCCGCCAGGGCATCTACTTCTCGATGATCACACTGGCGCTGGCGCAGATGCTTTTCTTCGCCTGCCTGCAGGCCAAGTTCACCGGCGGCGAAGACGGCCTGCAAGGCGTGCCACGCGGCAAGCTGTTTGGCGTGATCGACCTGCAGAGTGATCTGGTCATGTACTACGTGGCGCTGGTAATCGTGACGCTGGCGTTTTTGCTCATCGTTCGCACCATCCATTCACCATTTGGCCAGGTGCTCAAGGGCATCAAGGAGAACGAGCCCCGCGCCATCTCGCTGGGCTACGACACGCACCGCTTCAAGCTGCTGGCCTTTGTGCTGTCGGCAGCGCTGGCAGGCCTGGCAGGTTCGCTCAAGACCCTGGTGCTGGGCTTTGCCACGCTGTCGGACGTGCATTGGACCGCATCGGGCCAGGTCATCCTGATGACGCTGGTGGGCGGCCTCGGCACGCTGTCGGGCCCGCTCATCGGCTCGGCCGTGGTGGTGCTGCTCGAAAACAAGATTGGCGAATTCGGCAACCTGCTGGCCGCCTTGACCAGCGTGGAATGGTTCAAGACCCTGGGCGAATCCGTCACCATGGTCACGGGCCTGATCTTCGTGATCTGCGTGCTGGCCTTCCGCCGGGGCATCATGGGCGAAATCATTGCCTGGCTGGCACAGCGCCGCGCGGGCAGCTCCGCCAAACATTGAGGATGTGACGCCGCCTGCTCTAGCGGTATCTTTTGATAAAAAAGCAGCTGCAGCCCTCACAGGCGCAGCGGCTTTGCATATCCGGTCATCTCCAGATAGCCTCTGCCCACGGGCTGCCCGTTGCCCTCCAGCAGATCGGACAGCCCCTCCCAATAAATCGCGCCGCTGGATCCGCTGCTGTCCAGCTCCTGGTTGTCCAGCAGCGCACGCACCTCAAATTGGCCCACGGGCGTCAACACCCGCCACTGCACCGGGTAGCGTGCACCGCTGTGCGGACTGGCCCAGGTGCGCAGGGGGGTGAACACCACGGCCTGCGCGCCAAACACCTGTATGGGCTGCCCAGGTGCCCGCCATGACCCGCCCGCCCACAGCGCCGACCCATCTGAGCGCCGCAGTCGGAAGGCCGTGAGCGCGCTTCCATTGGCCAGGTTCATGCCAATCCAGTCCCAGCCCTGGGCCTCGGGGTGCATCAGCGCCTCGCTCCACTCGTGGTCCATCCACGCGCGGCCGGTGCCTGGCTCCACTGCCATGCGGCGGCCCGCCACCGTCAGGTGCCCGCTCACGGCCAGCTGCGGCTGGCTGTAGTAGTAGCTGGCCTGCGCCGCATCCGGCCCCTTGCGCGAAAGGCCTTGCTGGCCCTGCAGCAGCACCGGCTGTGTGCTGTCGAACTGCAGCTCCAGCCCCAGCTCGCTGCCGGTGATGCGCGTGGTGTATCGACTGGTCATGAAATCTGGCTTTTCACGCGCCGTGTCGCTGCGTTCCAGCGTCCAGTCCTGCAGGCGGATGTGCGTGTCCGCCTCACTGGCCTGCGCCACGCCAAAGCCCGCACGCGCAATGCGCTGGTCGTGCCGCAGGCGCTGGCCCTTCACATCGGTGATGGCAGCATGCGCAAACAGCAGCTGCTTGGCCGCAAAAGCCGATTGCAGGCTTTGCGTCGCGTCCACCCGTGACCGGAAAAACGTGAGCTGAAAGCCCCACGGCTGCCCCTGCGCTTGCACATGGCCGGTGATGTACCACCACTCGGTGCGCAGCTCCGGGTGGCTGCCATGGTCGCGCGGGAAGGCCAGCGTCCGCGCAGGCAGTGCTTGCGCCGCCCCCGGCCAAAGCAGCGCGCCCAGCCCGGCTGCCTGCAGGCTGGCCCCCATCAGCCAGTGGCGGCGTGTGGAGCTGTGCATGGTGTGGGCATCGAGGTACGGGATGGAATTGCGGAATGTGAATGGCGGGGTGGGGCAGGGCCCTCAGCCCATCAACGCATCCACCTTCTGCTGCGCGGCCGAGCAATCGCCAAACGTGCGGTCCACCCACTCGGTGTCGAAATACGTGGGCAAGTAGCGCTCGCCCGCATCACACAGCAGCGACAGGATGGAGCCGCGCTCGCCCCGCTCGCGCATCTCGCTGGCCAGCGTCAGCATGGCCACAAAGTTGGTGCCGGTGGACGGCCCCACGCGCCGCCCCAGCAGCTGCGACAGCGCACGCATGGCGGCAATGGATTCGCAGTCCGTCACATCCACCATGCGGTCCACCAGCGTGCGGATAAAGCTCGGCTCCACACGCGGGCGCCCAATGCCCTCGATGCGCGAGCCCGGCGCTGTGAGCAGCTCATCGCCCGTGCGGTGGTAGGCGCTGAACACCGACCCCACCGGGTCGGCCACACACACCTGCGTGGCATGCCGCTGGTAGCGCACATAACGGCCAATCGTGGCGCTGGTGCCACCCGTGCCCGCACCCACCACAATCCAGCGCGGCACCGGGTGCGGCTCGCGTGCCATCTGCGTGAACATGCTCTCGGCAATGTTGTTGTTGCCGCGCCAGTCGGTCGCGCGCTCGGCATAGGTGAACTGGTCCATGTAGTGGCCGCCCGTCTCCTCGGCAATCGCTCGTGCCGCGTCATACACCGCGCCCGCGCTGTCCACAAAGTGGCAACGCCCGCCATGGAACTCGATCTGCGCGACCTTCTCGGGCGAGGTGCTGCGGGGCATCACCGCCACAAACGGCAGGCCCAGCAGCCGCGCAAAGTAAGCCTCGCTCACCGCCGTGGAGCCGCTGGACGACTCGACGATGGTCGAGCCCTCATGCACCCAGCCGTTGCACAGCGCATACAAGAACAGCGACCGCGCCAGCCTGTGCTTCAGGCTGCCCGTGGGGTGGGTGGATTCGTCCTTGAGGTACAGGTCAATGCCATGCGCAGCAAACGCGGGCAGCCGCAGCGGGATCAGGTGCGTGTCGGCACTGCGCTGGTAGTCGGCTTCGATGCGGGCGATGGCTTCGTGGAGCCAGGGGGAGGGGAGGGTCATGGGGGGATTGTCGGGGAGGTTGGATTGGCCGTTGGTACTGTGGCCGCGAGTCGCAGGGGCAGCAGTACCGCGCGACACGATAGGCGTGGGCATTCGTCTTTTAAGCGGTTGTCTTGGCTAGACGCATGTGAAGTTGAACGAGATCCCCAAGTTCAGCTCTCTGAGCAATCGCAAGGAATCAGGTTGTACTGTCAGGTAAGGGTATGGGCTTTCAGAAAAACACCCTAGAACTACGTGAGCAGACGATGACTGTGAAATCAGCTGTTGAAAATAGTCTCGATGGGGAGCAACGGCGTGCCAAAGCCATTCGATGTGCTCATCCAGTGAGGCCGATGCCCCTCGAGGTGATTCGAGTATCCAGATATCTTCTAGCCACTTTTTCTGGGCAAATCGCGTCTCGCCTTCACGATGCGCGCGCGTAGGTGCAATGCCTGTCCGTTCCGAAATTGCTTTGTGGTGTTCACCAATTCCGGCGATTCGCAGCGATGCATCAAAGTGATAGAGGCGGTGTTTGCCGACATGCGAAGGTTTGACAAGAATTTTTTCTCGGCGTCGCATGCCGCGCTTCAAGCGTTTTCGGACCGCTGTTGAGATTTGGGCCATTGATTTCTTTCAAATATTGACGTCCCGATCGACCTTCGGATGGCTTTGGGTTGATGGTGTCCTTAGACAAAAATGGTACGGAAACCGGGCGGCTGGTAGTGCTGACAGAGCCTCTCAATGCGGCATCACCAATCCTCCTTCACCGCCATAACCGCATCCCTCACCGCCGCCGCTCGCCCCGCCAGCCACGCGGTGACCGTGCCTGACACCACAACGGCAGCACATAGCGTGAGCAATCTCCATCCAGGCACCGCCAAGTCCATCGTCCAGTGAAAACTCTGCGGGTTGACCACGTGCACCAGCACCACCGACACGGCCAGCCCCAGCAGCACGCCTGCCGCCGCGCCCACGGCCGTCCACGCAGCGCCTTCGCCTGCCACCACGGTCAGGATCTGCCGCCGCGTGAGGCCCAGGTGGGCGAGCAGGCCGAACTCTTTGCGGCGTGCCAGCACCTGGGCGCTGAAGCTGGCGGCCACGCCGAAGAGGCCGATGGCGATGGCGACGGCCTGCAGCCAGTAGGTGACGGCAAAGCTGCGGTCGAAGATGCGCAGGGAGCGGTCGCGGATGGCGCCGGAGGAGGCGAATTCGACCAGGGCGTCGCCGTTGTCGCCCGCGCCTGCTGTGCGGCCTGCGTGGGTGGCGGCCAGGGTGCGGATGGCTGCCTGCAATGCGGCGGTGTCGGTGCCTTCGCGGGGCCACAGGGCCAGGTCGCTGGCGCGGGCGTCGCCGGTCAGGTGCAGCCAGGCGGCGCGGTCCAGGGCCACGGCGCCGGACTGGCGGGCGTAGTCGCGCCACACGCCTGCTATGTAAAAGATAGCTGCTTGGGCATATCCATCGGGCGCAAGCGGCCTAAAAGACTCTGAAAGTGCGGGCCACTCCATGCCAGGGCGCACGCCATACAGGTCCACCACCGCTTCGCTGATGTAGACGGCCACGCGGCCTGCAGGCACGCTGAGGGGCTCGCCCACCAGGGGCAGGCTTTGGGCGGGGTTGTCGCCCAGGGGGCGGCTCAGCATGGCCAGGGGGGGCAGGGTGGGGGAGAGCTGCACGGGGCTGGCGCGCAGGGCCTGCACGCGTTCCACGCCGGGCAGCTGGGCCACGGCTTCGGCAAAACCGGCGGGCAGCAGCGCGGCCTCGGTGCCGGTGGTGCCACTGGTGCTGAGGGCCGAGCGCACATACAGCGGAGAGGGCAGCACGGCGTCCAGCCACTGGGTGACCGAGCCGCGAAAGCTGGCCACCATCACCGTCAGCGCCACGGCCAGGCTGAGCGATGCCACCACGCCGCCCACCGCAATGGCGGCGCTGCCGCGCATGCGCCGCGCGCGCTCCAGCGCCAGCAGCGGCAGCGTGTGGCGCGCGGCCAGTGGCTGCAATGCGGCCAGCAGCTGCGCCATGCCCCAGGGCAGCAGCGCGATGCCGCCCACCAGCAAGAGGCCAATGGCCACATACGCCGCCAGCGGCACGCCGCCCACCGGGGGCGCCAGGGCCAGCAGCCCGCCGCCTGCCAGCAGCACCAAGCCCAGGGTGCCCCGGTCGGCCTGGCTGGCAGCGGTGCCCAGGCCCTTCAGCGTCTGGGCCGGGGGCAGTTGCTGCGCGGCGCGTGCGGGCCACCAGCCGCCTGCAAGGGCTGCGGCCACGCCCAGCGCGCCGTACACCAGCGCGGCGGGGGCGCTCCACTGCAGCGCGGGCTGCACGCCCGCAAAGTAGCCGCCGCCCAGGTCGCCGCCCAGCAGCTGCAGGGCGGTGGCAGCCAGGGCGGTGCCCAGCGCAATGCCCAGCACGCTGCCCAGCAGCCCCAGCGCGGCCGATTCGGCCAGCACCAGCAGCAGGCGCTGGCGCGGCGTGGCGCCCAGCACGGCCAGCAGCGCAAACTGCGGCCCGCGCTGCGCCACGCTGAGCGCCAGCACCGAGAACACCAAAAAGGCCCCGGTGAACAGCGCCACCAGCGCCAGCACCGTGAGGTTGACGCGGTACGCGCGCGAGAGGTTGCTGATGCGCTGCGCTGCGTCGCCGGGCTGTGCAAACACGGCATTGGCGGGCCAGCCGGGCTCGGCGCGCAGCGTGCGCTGCCAGGCGGTGGCATCGGTGCCGGGCTGCAGTTGCAGGTCGATGCGCGTGAGCGCACCCTGGCGGCCAAACAGGTCTTGCGCGGCGCCAATGTCCATCACCGCCAGCGGCGCGCCACCGGCGGCCACGGTGCCTGCAACCTGCACCTGCACGCGCTGCTGCAGGCCGGTGATCAGCAGCACGGTGGGCGGCGGGCCGTCACCTTGCGGGCCACTGGTGGGCAGGCCCAGCGCCTGCAGCGCGGCGGTGTTGAGGAACACGGTGGCGGGGGCAAACAGCGCAAAGCGGTCGGTGCCACCCCATGGGCGCGGCATGAGCGCGGGGGCCATGGGGGGCAGTAACAGGGCATCGGCGCCCAGCACGCGCAGCGGGGTGCGGGTGGGGTTCGGCGTGGCAGCGGCATCCACGGCCTGCGCGACTGCCGACAGCTCCAGCAACGGGCTGGCGCGGGCCACCTGCGGGTCGGTGGCCAGGCGTTCGTACAGCGCCTCGGGCAGGGGGCCTTGCATGGCGCGCAGCTCCAGGTCGGGCTGGCCGTTGACGGCGCGCACGGCCTGCGAAAACTCGTCCAGTGCCGACGCATTGATCACATGCACCGCAAACGCCAGCGCCACGCCAAGCATCACGGCCGCCACCGCTGCGGCACTGCGCCAGGGGTGGTGGCGCAGGTCTTGCCAGGAGAAGGTGCGGAGCAGGGCGAGCATGGGTTGCATTGTGGCCGCAGGCTTTGGGAGCCTGGGTTTTTGATGCACATCAGCCTTGCATTTCAACCCCCTTGAAGACGCGATACCGCAGGCCTATCTTGGAGCCAGGGCCCGCCCTCCTGCGCAGGCTCAGTTGTCCGTTTCAACCCCTTTTCAGGAGCAAAGAACCATGAACTCTCTTGTGACCCGTGGCAGTCTGTTCGACGACTTCTTCAAGGACGTTGCCCCCGGCTTTTATGTGCGCCCGCTGCATGGCGACAACCTGCCATCACCCAGCCAGATCAAGGTGGATGTGAAAGAGACCGAAGGCGGCTACACGGTGCAGGCCGAAGTGCCTGGCGTGGCCAAGGAGGACATCCATGTCTCGCTCGAAGGCAACGTGGTGAGCCTGCGCGCCGAGGTGCGCCAGCACGACGAAAAGCGCGAAGGCGAAAAGCTGCTGCGCAGCGAGCGCTATTACGGCGCCGTGGCCCGCAGCTTCCAGCTGCCCGCCGATGTGGATGCCGCACAGGCCAAGGCCAAGTACGACAACGGCGTGCTGACGCTGAACCTGCCCAAGAAGGTGAACAAGGCGGCGCAGCGGCTGCACATCGAGTGACCGCCAGGCCTGGGCCGTGCCAGCACGTCAGGGCATGGCCATGGCGGCATCGGCCCGTCGCAGCATGGCGGGGCCTGTGAGCACGGTGCGCACAAAATCTGTCTGGCGCCCCACGCCCGCCTTGGTGGCGATGGTGCGGAACTGGCTGCGCACGGTGTGGATGGACACCGACTGCTGGTCGGCATATTCCTGCAGCGAGAGCCCGTTGACCAGCGCCTGGGCCAGACGGGCCTCGGCTGGCGTAAGGCCATACAGGCTGCGCAGCACCCCTTCGAGCGACTGCAGTGCGCTGTCGGGGTTGCTGATGAAAACCGCGCCGCAGGCATGGGCGCCAAAGGGCTCGGACCAATGCGGCAGCGGTGCCACCATCACATGCAGCTCGTTGCCTGTGAGGCCGCGCAGCCGCAGGCCGGTGCCCGCGTGCATGGGGGCGCCGGTCGGTGTCGAGACCACCGCCCGCATGGCGGCCTGCAGGCGCTGGTCGTCTGCGTGTTGTGTGGCGTGCAGGCCCTCACGTTCGTTGATGCCCAGCAGCCCGCTGGACCGGGCCAGCGTGTGCGCGCGGCCGTTGGCGTGCAGCAGGCAGGCGCCTTCGCCCAGCAGCACCACGCCCATGGGCAGGCTTTCCATCACCGAGAGCGATGCATTCGCCAGGGCCTCGGCGCGGTGCAGGCGCCGGTGCAGCGCAAACGCCGTCTGCAGGTGCGGCACCAGCGACTGCAGCCGCAGCTCTTCATCGTCCGTGTAGGGGCCGCAGCGCTTGCTGCGCACGGCCGTGACGTTGAAGGAGCGATGACGGCGTTTTTCAACCACCGCAGCCAGCGTGTAGAACAGGTCGAGCGGGCGCAGCCAGTCGCAATGCCATTCGGTGCGCGGCAAATGCTTGTCCGGATAAAACTTGGACCCATTGACGATGCAGCCCTCGTGGTGCATGCGCTCATCCTGCGTCCAGACATTGGTGCGGCAGTAGTGGGCCGCAAAGCTGGCCATGGACTCTTCATCCACCCCATGGTGGGCGGCGAGCGAGGTCATCCCACCCGTCACCTCCACCGATCCGTCAGAGAAATCCTGCCCAAAGATCATCGTGGTCTGCGACGAGAACTCGGCCGCAAAGCGCGCCAAAAATTCCTGCCACCGGCTCGCGTCCAGCGCGGCGTCGTAGACGCTCCTGATCAGGCCTGGCATTCCGATGTCGTTGTGGGCGTAGGTCGGCAGCGTGGTCATGGGTCCTCGTTCCGGGGGGCGATCGGGCCGTGCAGTCTGCCAAATCATACGTTTGGGGGATGCCGAGGACAACACGAATGGATACAAAGGCGCATGTGCCGGGCGCCTGCGGCGATGCGCGTGGGCTGGAATGCAAGGCACAGGGTTCCTGGTGGGGCTGCCGCATCCGGGGTGCGCGGGGCAACCCGTGTACCCCGGCTGTTGTGCCGCTGCAGGCCTGGCGCGCAGCTTCAGTGGGGGGCGATGCCGTCTGCGGTAAGGCGCAGCACCCGGTCCGCCCGCGCCGCCGCTGCATCCGAATGCGTGACCAGCACCAGCGATGCGCCATGCTCGCGCGTCTGCGCCAGCAGCAGGTCCATCACGCGGGTGGCGGTGGTGGGGTCGAGGTTGCCGGTGGGCTCGTCGGCCAGCAGCAGGGCGGGGCGGTGCACCAGGGCGCGGGCGATGGCCACGCGCTGCAGTTGGCCGCCGCTGAGCTGCTGCGGCAGGCGGGCGCCCAGGCCTTCAAGCCCTACGGCATCGAGCATGTGCTGCACGCGTTCGGGCTCGGTACCGGTCTTGCCCAGCAGCATCAGCGGCAGGGCCACGTTCTGCGCCACGTCCAGGTGCGGCAGCACGTGGAAGGCCTGGAACACAAAACCCACGTGGCCGCGCCGCCACAGCGCGCGGGCGGTGTCGTCCAGCTGGCCCAGGTCGGTGTTGCCGTGGGTGATGCTGCCGGTGTCCCAGCTATCGAGGCCCGCCAGGCAGTTGAGCAGTGTGGACTTGCCCACGCCCGAGTCACCCACGATGGCCACAAACTCGCCGGGCGCCACGCTGAAGTGCACGTTGGCAAACACCGGCGTGCCGCCATAGTGTTTGCCCAGGCCGTCCACGCGTAGCAGGGTCATGATGGGGCGCGCTGCGCCAGCCGCTGCAGCACGGCCTGCACCAGCTGGGCCACGGCGTGGGGGTGGTCGCAGGCGATGGCGTGGCGTGTGGGCATGCTGCGCAGCCAGGTGATCTGGCGCTTGGCCAGCTGGCGCGTGGCGGCAATGCCGCGCTCGCGTAGCAGGCCCATGTTGATGGGGCGGCCGGGCGCCTGCGCGGCCAGAAAGTCCAGCTCGTCCCACACCTGGCGGTAGCCCACGCAGCGCATGGAGGGCAGGTCCGGGTGCAGGTCGCCGCGCGCGCGCAGGGCCTTCACCTCGTCGATGAAGCCACCGGCCAGCATGGCGTCAAAACGCTGGGCAATGCGCCCGTGCAGCCAGGCCCGGTCGTCAGGTTCCAAGGAAAAAAGGGCTTTCCCGCGCTCTGGTAAAGCGTTGTTAGCTCCTTTTTTTGTAGTGTGAAAGCTCGACAGCGGCTGGCCGGACACCTGCCACACCTCCAGCGCGCGCTGGATGCGCTGGCTGTCGCCGGGCGCCAGGCGCGCGGCCGTGACCGGGTCCACCCGCGCCAGTTCGGCGTGCAGGGCGGGCCAGCCCTGCTCGGCGGCCTGGGCCTCGATCTTGGCGCGCACCTCGGGGTCGGCAGCGGGCATGTCGTCGATGCCGTCGAACAGTGCCTTGAAGTACAGCATGGTGCCGCCCACCAGCAGTGGCAGGGCGCCACGGGCGCGGATCTCGGCCATCAGCTGGGTGGCGTCCTGCACAAACTCGGCGGCGCTGTAGGCCTGCAGCGGGTCGCGGATGTCGATCAGGTGGTGCGGCACGGCAGCGCGCTCCTCCGGCGTGGGCTTGGCGGTGCCAATGTCCATGCCCCGGTACACCAGGGCCGAATCCACGCTGATGATCTCGACGGGCTGGCCTTGCTTGCCCAGCACGGCGGCCAGGGCCAGGGCCCCGGCGGTCTTGCCCGATGCGGTGGGGCCTGCCAGGGCGATGGCCGGGAGGTGGTCTGGCAGGCTATCTTGGGTCTCAGGCGCGGTCACGGGCGGCTCCAAACTTCTGCACCAGCGTCCACGAGATGATGGCCAGCACCACCGACCAGAACCAGATGCCGTTGACCAGCGGCCACACCGTGCCGTCCAGCCGCTGGCCGAGCCAGCCGCCAATCGCAAAGGCCGCCAGCATCATCATGAAACCGTTGAGGGCCGACGCCACGCCCGCCGCCTGCGGAAACGGCCCCACGGCCCCGCTTTGCCCGCAGGGTTGGTGGATGCCATGGCCCAGCATGAACAGGTAGAACGGCAGCAGCAATGCCCAGGGGTGGTGCCAGCCCATCCAGGCCACCAGTGCCATCAGCGTGCCGCCCGCCACGCTCAGGCCCCCGGCAATGGCCACCGTGCGCTGCAGCCCATGGCGGGCCAGCAGGCGGCGGCACAGGAAGGTGCCGCCCAGGTAGGCCGCGCAGGCCGAGGCCATGGTCCAGCCGTACTGCGTGCGTGTGAGGCCCAGCACGTCGATATACACAAACGACGACGCCGCCAGAAAGGTGAACAGCCCGCCATAGGTGGCCGTGGTCTGCAGCGAAAACGCCCAGAAGGTGGGGCTCTTCAGCACATGCAGCCAGGTGCCGACCAGCGCACGCGGCTGCAGGGCCAGCGGGTTGCGCTGCGCCAGCGTCTCGGGCATGCGCAGGGCCACCAGGGCCAGGGTAACGATCGCGTACACGGTCAAGGCGGACAGCGCGGCGCGCCAGCCCAGCCACTCGCTCAGCAGCCCGCCCAGCGGCGCGCAGATGCAGGCCACGATGCCCAGGCCGGTGAGCGCCTTGGACATGGCGCGCGCGCCTTCGAGCGGCGTGTACAGGTCGCGCACGATGGCGCGTGCGCACATCACCACCGCGCCCATGGCCGCGCCCTGGGCAATGCGCCACACGATGAGCAGCGCCATGCTGGGCGCCAGCGCGCTGCCCACCGAGGCCACGGTGTAGATGGCCAGGCCTGCCAGCAGCACGGGGCGGCGGCCAAAGCGGTCGGACAGCGGGCCCCACACCATTTGTGAGCAGCCAAACGCCAGCAGCAGGCCGCTCAGGGTGAGCTGCGCCGCCGAGAGCGGTGCGCCCAGGCTGCGGGTGAGCGCAGGCAGGGCAGGCAGGTAGAGGTCAGTGGTGACGGGCTGGATGGACAGCAGCAGGGCCAGCACCAGGATGGCCAGGCCGGGATGGATCGAGACAGGGGCGTGCGCCGCAGGCACAGCGGTGGCGGAGGGGGCAGACATATCTGTCTGAGGGTACCAGAAGGGGCGCCCGCGCCCGGCGGGCCGGGGCTGGTGAGAGGCTGTGAGAAATGGTGTGTGATGCGCGTCGCGCGGGTGACAGTGGGCGGGGCCGGTGGCGCAGCACCATGGTGGTGCGGCTGGCCGGGCCCAGGCCGCCGCACCACAACACAACAATCCAGGAGACATCCCATGCACAAGATCAAACCCCTCCCCAGGGCCCAGGGCTGGCGCCCTGCCGTGGCCATCCGGCTGCGCAGCGCACTGGCGCTGGCCACCCTGGGCACGGCCTTGGCCGCCCAGGCACAGGCCCCGGCCTTGCCCGCACCCGAGAGCGTGACACTCGACAAGCTGGGCTACATGACCACCTTCCCGCCCGAGGGCGCGCAGCGGGTGGACCTGAGCAATTCCTTCAAATACCCCCAGATGCGCTGGGCGCTGCAGCACCTGCGCGAGCTGCAGCCCACGCACAACATCCGCCGGGGCGGGGCGGCCGCATCGGCCTTGCCTGCAGACCCTAAACCCTTGGGCGGCGTGGTGTTTGACGACGACAAGGGCCAGCCCATCACGGTGGACCAGTGGCTCACCCGCACCTACACCGACGCCTTGGTGGTGATGCACAAGGGCCGCGTGGTGTACGAGCGCTACGACAACCAGATGAAGCCGTACACGCCGCACCTGCTGTTCTCGGTCACCAAGTCGTTCACCGGGCTCATGGCGGCGCAACTGGCGCACGAGGGCAAGATCGACCCCAACGCGCTGGTCACCAAGTATGTGCCCGAGCTGGCCGACTCGGCCTGGGGCGACATGAAGGTGCGCGAGGTGATGGACATGACGGGCGCCGTGCGTTTCCGCGAGGTCTACACCGACCCCACCACCGAGATCTTTGGCTACAGCTGGTCCAGCGGCATGCTGCCGCGCCCGCCGGGCTACCAGGGGCCGACCAATGTGTATGACTTCCTCAAGACCCTGAAGAAGGAAGGCGAACACGGCGCGGGTTTTGTGTACCGCACCGTGCATTCCGAGGTGCTGGGCTGGATCGTCTCGCGCGCCACCGGCAAACATTGGGCCGAGCTGATGAGCGAGAACATCTGGCAGAAGCTGGGCATGGAGGAAGACGCCCACGTGATGGTGGACAGCGTGGGCACGCCGCTGCAGGGCGCGGGGCTCAATGCCACGGCGCGCGACCTGGCGCGGTTTGGCGAAATGCTGCGCCTGGGCGGTAGCTACAACGGCCAGAAGGTGTTTGACAAGGCCGTGATCGACGACACCGCCAAGGGCGGCGACCGCGAGAAGTTCAAGATGGGTGGCATGGCGTTTCGCCCCGGCTACAGCTACCGCAACCAGTGGTGGGTGCTGCACAACGCCGACGGCGCCTACGAAGCCGCAGGCATCCACGGCCAGTTCATCCATGTGAACCCTGCTGCCGAGATGGTGGTGATCAAGCTCTCGTCGCACCCGGTGGCGGGCGCGGCCTTCACCCACCCGCTCACGCTCAAGGCCTGGGCGGCACTGGCGCAGGCGGTGCGGCGCTGAGGTGGCAGCGCCTGGGCTTCGGCCTTGGCGCTTACTTCAGCTTGAAGAGGGCCACCATGGCCTCGCGGTAGAGGCCCTGGCCCACGGCGTTGGTGTTGTGGTGCGAGCCACCCTCCACCAGCACAAACCGCTTGGGCTCGGCCGCCGCCTCGTACAGCTTGCGGCCCAGGCTGGGCGGGATGAGGCGGTCTTCGCTGCCATGCACCACCAGCAGGGGCGAGCCGATCTCAGCCACCTTGCGCACCGATTCAAACCGCTGGGTGATCAGGCCCGACACCGGCAGCCAGCCCCACTTGAAGGTGCTGACCACTTCAGGGATGCTGGTGAAGGTGCCTTCGACGATGGTGCCCTGCTCGTCCTGCACCTGGCGCGCCAGGTCGATGGCAATGGCGCCGCCGAGCGAGTGACCAAAGATGTAGCGGGGCTTGTCCGGTTTTTGCTGCGCCAGCCAGGCCCAGGCGGCGCGGGCATCCTCGGCGGCGGTGGCTTCAGACGGCAGGCCCGCGCTGCTGCGGCCAAATCCCCGGTAGTCGATGGCCAGCACCGAAAAACCCAGCTCCTGCATGCGCCGGATGCGGTTGGATGAGCCCGCCACGTTCCAGCGTGCGCCATGCAGGTACAGCAGCACGGGCGCATCCTTGCGCTCGTGGGGCAGCCACAGGCCGTGCAGGCGCTCGGCCTTGCCGCTGGTGTCGGACTGGAAGTCGATCCACACATCCTCCATGCCCTCGGTAGAGGGCGCGCCGCCCCAGCTGCGGTCGCTGGGCTGGAAGATCCACTCGCGCTGCTTGGCGTCGAGGGTGGCGCAGCCCGCCAGGACGGCGACGGTCAGCGCCAGGGAGATCAGGACAGGGGTGCGTTTCATGAGGAGGACAGATCGGCGCCATGCCGGAAAGTTCTGTCCTTCCCCCCATGCACGCTCTGTGCCCATTGTGCGAAGAACGCCGCCCAATGGTGGTTTATCCCCTGTCTTTTCCCCTCATTTGCGGGGGAATTGCGGGCGTTTGCTCAGACCACGCCCTGCGCCAGCATCGCGTCGGCCACCTTCACAAAGCCCGCGATGTTGGCGCCGTCCACGTAGCTCACACGGCCATCGGCATGTTTGCCATAGCGCAGGCAGGCGGCGTGAATGCCTTGCATGATCTGCAGCAGGCGCGCATCGACCTCCTCGCGCGGCCAGGCCAGGCGGGCGGCGTTCTGGCTCATCTCCAGGCCCGAGGTGGCCACGCCACCTGCGTTGCTGGCCTTGCCGGGCGCATACAGCACGCCAGCGGCTTCAAAAGCCTTGGCAGCCTCGATGGTCGAGGGCATGTTGGCCCCCTCGGCCACGCAGACCACGCCGTTTTTGATCAAGGTGGCGGCGTCGCGCGCGTCCAGCTCGTTCTGGGTGGCACAGGGCAGGGCCACGTCCACCGGCACATGCCAGGGGCGCACACCGGCCTCAAACTTCACACCGGTGCGCTCGGCATAGTCGCTCACGCGGCCGTAGTGGTGGTTCTTCACGTCCATCAGGATGGCGAGCTTTTCGGGCGTGAAGCCGTCCTCGTCCACGATGGTGCCGCTCGAATCCGACACGGTGACCACCTTGGCGCCCAGCTGCAGGGCCTTTTCCACCGCGTACTGCGCCACATTGCCCGAGCCCGACACCGACACGCGCAGGCCGTCCAGCGAGCGGCCGTTGGCGCGCAGCATCTCTTGCGCAAAGTAGACCGTGCCATAGCCCGTGGCCTCGGGGCGGATCAGCGAGCCGCCGAACGACAGGCCCTTGCCGGTGAACACGCAGTCCGACCGGTTGGAGAGCTTTTTCATCATGCCCGCCATGAAGCCCACCTCGCGGCCGCCCACGCCGATGTCGCCTGCGGGCACATCGGTGTCTGCGCCCACATGGCGGAACAGCTCGGACACAAAGGCCTGGCAGAACCGCATCACTTCACCGGGGCTGCGGCCCTTGGGGTCGAAGTCGCTGCCGCCCTTGCCGCCGCCCATGGGCAGCGTGGTCAGCGCGTTCTTGAAGGTCTGCTCAAACGCCAGAAACTTGAGCACCGACAGGTTCACCGAGGGGTGGAAGCGGATGCCACCCTTGAACGGGCCGATCGCCATGCTGTGCTGGATGCGGTAGCCCCGGTTGACCTGCACCGTGCCGTGGTCGTCCACCCACGACACACGAAACATCACGATGCGCTCGGGCTCCACCAGCCGCTCCAGCAGGCCGTGTTCGGCATAGCGGGGGTGCTCGGTAATGAATGGCCACAAGCTCTCCATGACTTCGGTGACGGCCTGCAGAAATTCGGGCTGACCCGGATTGCGGAGGGCGACGTGGGAAAGGAAGCTGCCTGCGGACGCGTGTTTCATGTTTCAAAAGACTTTCAGAAGATCAAGAGCGTGTGCAGGCATGGCGCACTGCAACATCGAATTATGTTCAAAAGTTATACGTTTATGCGCATGACTGCGCACAATGGTGGGGAATGTGGCAGGTGACTTGCCACATGTTGGTGCATCTGGTGAGCGGCACAAAACCGTCACCGGTTGGCAAGAAGGGCGTCACGGCCTTGTCACAAGGCTGGCCCACAGTTCGGCGGTTCTAAACACAACGAGGAGAAGAGCATGCACATTTCTGGTGCGAAGTGGGGAGTTTTGGCCGTGGCAGCCATGCTGGCAGCCTGCGGCGGCAGCAACGACAGCCCTTACCCCACATTGAACGGCGACAAGCCCCTGGTCATCGGCCACCGTGGTGCCAGCGGCTACCTGCCCGAGCACACGCTGGAGAGCTACAAGCGCGCCGTCGAGCTGGGTGCCGACTTCATCGAGCCCGACCTGGTGGCCACCAAGGACGGCGTGCTGATTGCCCGCCACGAGCCCAACATCACCGGCACCACCGACGTGTCTACCCGCGCTGAATTTGCCGGCCGCAAGACCAAGAAGATGGTGGACGGCGTGGAGGAAGAAGGCTGGTTTGCCTCGGACTTCACCCTGGCCGAAATCAAGACCCTGCGCGCCATCCAGCCCATGGCCGAGCGCGACCAGTCGTACAACGGCAAGTACCAGATCCCCACGCTGCAGGAAGTGCTCGACCTGGCCAAGAGCGAAGGCGCCAAGGCCGGCCGCACCGTGGGCGTGTACCCCGAAACCAAGCACCCCACCTACCACGTCAACCTGGGCCTGAAGCTGGAAGACCGCCTGCTGGACGTGCTGGCCCAGTACGGCTACACCAGCAAGACCTCGCCCGTCATCGTGCAGTCGTTCGAGGTGTCCAACCTCAAATACCTGCGCACCAAGACGCAGATCCGCCTGGTGCAACTGGTGGACGCCAACGACGTGAACGCCGACGGCAGCATGGACCTCACGGCCCCCTACGACAAGCCCTACGACTTCGCCGTGGCCGGTGACAAGCGCACCTTTGCCAGCCTGCTCACCCCCGCAGGCCTGAAGGAAGTCAAGACCTACGCCGACGGCATCGGCCCCTGGAAGCCGTACCTCATCCCCTCCAAGCAAGTGGACGCCAACAAGGACGGCAAGCCCGACGACCTGAACGGCGACGGCAAGATCGACGACCGCGACCGCGTGATGATGCCCCCCACCGACGTGGTGAAAAACGCCCACGCCGAGGGCCTGATGGTGCACCCCTACACCTTCCGCAGCGAAGCCCGGCGCCTGGCCTCGGACTTCAAGGGCGACCCCAAGGCTGAATACAAGCTGTTCTACAACCTGGGTGTGGATGGTTTGTTCAGCGACTTCCCGGATACGGCCAAGGCGGCGCGGGATAATTGAGTGAAGCCCCCCTGTGGCGCTGCGCGCCTTCCCCCGAGGGGGACGCTCCCAGCGCGGCGGGGCGGCCCTTGCGCGGGAGCGCTGGCCTGCGGCAGCGCGGGCGTGACCGCGGTGCCTTGTTTTCTGCCCTGTTGGCCCTCCGGGGCCACTTTTTTTGGGGGCTCCGGCGTTCCGTCTTGTAGCCGTTACCGGCCCCGCAGGAACAGCGCGTCCAGCTCCTTCATGCTGAGTTGCCGCCAAGTGGGCCGCCCGTGGTTGCACTGGTCCGACCGGTCGGTGGTTTCCATCTGCCGCAGCAGCGCGTTCATCTCATCCAGCGTGAGTTTGCGGTTGGCGCGCACGGCGCCGTGGCAGGCCATGGTGCCCAGGATTTCATTGCGGGCGCGTTGCACCACGGTGGTGGCGTCGTGCTGGGCCAGTTCGGCCAGCACGCTGCGGGCCAGTTCGACCGGGTCGCCTTGCGCAAGCGTGGTGGGCACGGCGCGCACGGCGAGGGTTTTGGGGGAGAAGGGCACGACCTCCAGGCCCAGCATGGCCAGTACTTCGGTGGACTCTTCGGCGGTGGCGACCTCTTGCGGGGTAGCAGCGAAGGTGGCGGGGATCAGCAGGGGCTGGCTGGCAATGCGGGCGCCGCTGTCCACCTGGGCCTTGAGGCGCTCGTACACGATGCGTTCGTGGGCGGCGTGCATGTCCACGATGACCATGCCCTGGGCGTTTTCGGCCAGGATATAGACGCCGTGCAGTTGTGCCACGGCGCGGCCCAGGGGCCAGGCCGAGGGGGCGTCGCGCCCGGTGGGCCAGGCCGTGGTGTCGGCAGTGCCCGGGGCGTTGGCTGTAGCAGCTTCGGCGGGTTGTTCTGCTGTGGTGGCGGTTGCCTGTGGCTGGCCGGTGGGCGGCACCGGGTAGGTGGCAGGTTGGGCAGAGGGCGCCCAGAGGCCGCCAATGGCCGTGGGCGGTGTTTCCGGGGCATCGCCGCCACGGGGCGCCCACAGCGCCTGCAGGTCTTGCACGCGGTGGCCACGTTCTTCAAATTTGATAGCTGCTTGGGCTTGCCAGACGGGCGGTAGGGGCTGTTTTTTATCTGAATCTGTAGCGCTGGCGGGCGTGGCGACTGCTGCGTTGACCGCCGCCAGCGCCGCGGCGCGGGGGGCGGCCAGTGCGTTTTCCACCGCGTGGCGCACAGCCTGGTGCACCTCGCGGCTGTCGCGAAAGCGCACCTCGATCTTGGTGGGGTGCACGTTCACGTCCACACGCGCCGGGTCGATCTCGACATACAGCGCATAGATAGGCTGCTTGTGGCCGTGCAGCACGTCTTCGTACGCGCTGCGGGCGGCGTGGGTCAGCACCTTGTCGCGCACAAAGCGGCCGTTGACGTAGCAGTACTGGTGGTCGGGGCGCGAGCGGGCGGCGTCGGGCAGGCCCGCGCGGCCGGTGACGGTGACGGGGCCCACGCGGTGTTGCACGGCGACCGATTGGGTGACGAAGTCCTCGCCCAGCACGTCCGACAGGCGGCGGGCCAGGGCATCCTGCGCATCCCCCTGGCCGGGCACAAAGGTGGCGCGCCACTGCTCCACCAGCTTGCCTTCGTGCCAGATGGCAAAACCCACGTCGGGCCGCGCCAGTGCATGGCGGCGCACGGATTCAATGCAGTGGGCCAGCTCGGTGGCATCGGTTTTCAAGAACTTGCGGCGCGCGGGGGTGGAGAAGAACAGTTCCTTCACCTCCACCGTAGTGCCGGTGGCGCGTGCTGCAGGGCACAGCTCGCCGCTGCGCGCGTCCAGCAAGAAGGCGCTGGCCTGCTGCGCCGGGCGCGAGAGCAGCGACATCTCCGACACCGAGGCAATCGCCGCTAGCGCTTCGCCCCGAAAGCCCATGGTGGCCACGGTTTCCAGGTCGTCCAGGTTGGTGATCTTGCTGGTGGCGTGGCGGCGCAGGGCCACGGGCAGTTCCTCCTGCGGGATGCCGCCGCCATCGTCTTCCACCGTGATCAGGCGCACGCCCCCGGCCGACAGGCGCAGGGTGATCTGCGTGGCGCCAGCATCCAGCGCGTTGTCCACCAGCTCGCGCACCACCGAGGCAGGGCGCTCCACCACTTCACCGGCGGCGATCTGGCTGATCAGCTCGTCGGGCAGGTCGCGGATGGGGCGGCGATGGGGGGCTGGTGCGGGCTGCGCCGCTGCGAGGGGGGATGGTGCGTCGTTCACCCGGGGCATTTTAGGGTGGAGGGGTATCGGTGCGTGCGCAGCGGGCCGATGGGGATAATGCCCGCTGTTTTTTACTGCCCAGTGGTTTCCCCACCGGCCTCCCCATGGAACTGGTCACCTTCCTCATCGACTTCATCCTGCATGTCGATAAGTACCTTGAGATGTTTGTACAAACCTACGGCGCGTGGGTGTATGCGCTGTTGTTCCTGATCGTGTTTGTGGAGACGGGCCTGGTGGTGATGCCGTTTTTGCCCGGCGATTCACTGCTGTTCATCGTGGGGGCGCTGTGTGGTGCGGGCATGATGAATTTTTCGCTGGCCTGCGTGATCCTGGTGGTGGCGGCCATCCTGGGCGACCAGTGCAATTATTCGATTGGCCGCTTTTTTGGGCCCAAGGTTTTCCAGTGGGAGGACTCGCGCTGGTTCAACCGCCGTGCGTTCGACCAGGCGCATAACTTCTACGAAAAGTATGGCGGCATCACCATTGTGCTGGCGCGTTTCATGCCGTTCATTCGCACCTTTGCGCCTTTTGTGGCGGGTGTGGCCGAGATGAACCGGGCCAAGTTCACTGCCTTCAACGTGGGCGGTGCGCTGATTTGGGTGCTGGGCATTTGCACGGCCGGTTACTTCTTCGGCAACCTGCCGTTTGTGCGGGAGCACCTGGACAAGATCATCTGGGCGCTGATTTTTGTGCCCGGCCTGATCGCCATCTTTGGCGCATGGCGCGCGGGGCGCCAGGCCAAGATTGCCTGATAGGCTTTTTGCTACAAAAATTAGAGCTGCTCGCGCATGATGAATGCGCGCAAGCAGCCTTTTTTATGCCTGTTTTTTGGTTGGGCCCGCATCAACGGCGGCGGTAGCGGCGCTGGTCGCGGTCTTCGCCGATCTCGTGGCCGATGAGTGCACCGGCCGCTGCGCCGCCGATGGTGCCCACCGGGCCGCCAAAAATCGCGTTGCCGGCCACGCCGCCAACGACAGCGCCCACACCAGTGCCCACCTGGGTGCGTGACGGGTTGGATGCACAACCCCCCAGCGCGAGGGCGGCGGTGCAGGTGCTTGCAAGAAGGATGTGGCGGAGTTTCATGGCGTAGTCCTTGTCGGTCTTGAAAGAAGGGGGCGGGCGGCTTGCCCGCCGGGGCTGGCCCGTGATGCCGGGCCTGTGCCTCGACTATGAGTGTTGGAGTGGGCGGCGGGTGTAGGCCGCCTGGGGCGCCCTGTGTAGGACACAGGGCCATGTATCTCGGGGCGCTGAGCACGCTTGCCTGTTACACCCCATAAGGGTTTACGTGGCTCCGGCGGCTGTTGCCAACCGCGTGGCGCAGGCAGATCATTTCCTGTGCACACATTCTTACAAGGAGGCACCCCATGGACCCACAAGCACAGCAGGCGAGCCGGGGAGGGCTGGGCACCCAGCTCACGGTGGCGCAGCAGATCGGGCTGATCGTGGGGGTGGCCATTCTGGCGCTGGTGGTGGTGCTGGGGCTGAGCCTGGTGCGGGTACAGCACCTGGGCGCCACGGTGGACCGGCTGGCCAACGAACAGGTCGAACGGCTGCAGCTGGCACTGCGCTGGCGCAGCAACATTGCCGTCAACTCCACGCGCGTGTTCTCCATCGTCCAGTCCGAAGGCGACGATTTGCAGAACTACTTCAAGGACATGGTGGCGGCCACCACGGCGGACACCAGCAAGGTGCAAAAACGCTACACCGAGCTGGAGAACAGCCCGGAGGGCCTGCGCATCCAGGAGGAGCTGGGGGCGGTGCGCAAGCCCTACCTGGAGGTGCGCGACAAGGCGTTGGCACTGAAAAAGGCAGGCGACATGGCGCAGGCCAAGAGCTTTGCGCTGGGCAGCTTTGCCCCGGTGGTGGACCAGTACAACGCGGTGGCCGACAAGATGGTGGCCTACCAGGTGCGGCGCTCGGCCGAGCAGGCGGGCGAAGCGGCGGGGCTGATCCAGTCCTACCGCACCACGGTGCTGGTGGCGGGGGGTGCGAGCCTGGCGCTGCTGGTGCTGCTGTCGTGGGTGGTGGTGCAGCGCATCCGCCGGTCGCTGGCCGAAGTGGCCCAGGTGGCGCAGCGCATTGGCGAGGGCGACCTGTCGCAACCCATCCACGCGCAGGGGCGTGGCGAGGTGGCGCAGATGATGCGCGCTATGGAAGGCATGCAGACCTCGCTGGTGCGCATCGTGGGTGATGTGCGCCAGAGCAGCGACAGCATTGCCACCGGCTCCAGCGAAATCGCCACGGGCAATGCCGACCTGAGCCAGCGCACGGAGGAGCAGGCCAGCAACCTGCAGCAGACGGCGGCGTCGATGGAGCAGATCACCAGCACCGTCAAGAACAACTCCGACACCGCGCAGCGCGCGGCGGTGCTGGCGGGCTCGGCATCGGCAGCGGCCGTCAAGGGCGGCGAGGTAGTGGGCCAGGTGGTGGCCACCATGCAGGACATTGCGGCAGCCTCCAAAAAAATCACCGACATCATTGCAGTGATCGACGGCATTGCGTTTCAGACCAACATCCTCGCGTTGAACGCGGCAGTGGAAGCCGCCCGTGCAGGCGAGCAGGGCCGGGGTTTTGCGGTGGTGGCCAGCGAGGTGCGCAGCTTGGCACAGCGCAGCGCAGAGGCGGCCAAGGAGATCAAGACCCTGATCGGCGCGAGCGTGGAGAAGGTGGACAACGGTGCCCAGCTGGTAAGCAATGCGGGCCAGAGCATGGAAGACATCGTCACCCAGGTCAAACGCGTGAGCGACCTGATCGGCGAGATCTCCAGCGCCACGGGCGAGCAGACCATCGGCATCAGCCAGGTGGGCGAGGCCGTGACACAGCTCGATCAGGTCACCCAGCAGAACGCTGCGTTGGTGGAGGAGAGCGCGGCGGCGGCCGACAGCCTCAAGCACCAGGCGGCCAAGCTGGCCCAGATCGTGAGCGTGTTTCGCCTGGGGCAGTGAACGGGCTGCGCCCGATGAGCGTGGAGCGCGGTGGCTGCCGCGTCACCCCGGCTGCAGGCACAGCGTGACCAGCAGCGAGGCGGGCTGCACCGCCTTGAGTGCGTGCAGCGCGCGTGGCGCGAGGTGCACAAAGTCGCCAGGGTGCAGCCGCTGCACGGCGCCGTCGCTGGCAAATTCGACCACGCCTTCGATGCACTGCACGGTGGCTTCGCCGGGTGTCTGGTGTTCCTTCATGGATTTGCCCACCGGCAGGACCACGCGCATGACTTCGAGCTGGCCGGCCTTGAGGATGGCGGTGGTGAGGGTGTCGGGCAGGCGCTCGCCCAGGGGGCGCACGCTGACGATCTGGCCGGATTGGGCGTGGGGCAGGGCCATGGCGGTTTTCCTTCCTGTCTTGCCTCGGCGCATCGGCGGCACGGTGCGGGTGCAGGGCGAAATGCCGGTGCGAAGGCGGGGCTGTGAGCCTACTTTGCCCGCTCTTGGCAGGGGGCGCAAGGCCGGGGAATCACCGGGTTAGCCGGTGCTGTACCACCTGCTGGCACCCCATCCCCACGCACCTGCAACAGGGTCTGCACCCAGTTAGACGCCGAGGCCTACACCGACCGGCTGCGCGCCAGCGGCGGGTTCTTTGCGAAGTAGCGCGTGATGCCGCGCATCAGCGCATCGGCCAGCTGCTCCTGGTAGGCGCTGCTGCGCAGGCGCTTTTCTTCTTCGGGGTTGCTGATGAAGGCGGTCTCGACCAGCACGCTGGGGATGTCGGGCGCCTTCAGCACCGCAAAACCGGCCTGCTCCACGCGCGGCTTGTGCAGCTTGGCCATGCCGCCAATCTCGCCCAGTAGCACGGAGCCGAGCTTGAGGCTGTCGTTGATCTGCGCCGTGGTGCTCATGTCCAGCAGCGCGCGCTGCACATGCTGGTCTTTGGATTGCACGTTGATGCCGCCCACTAGGTCGGCCTGGTTTTCTTTGTTGGCCAGCCAGCGCGCAGCGGTGCTGGAGGCGCCGCCCTGGCTCAGCGCGAACACGCTGGCGCCCCGGGCTTCGGGGGTGGTGAAGGCGTCGGCGTGGATGGAAACGAACAGGTCGGCCTGCACGCGCCGGGCTTTCTGCACGCGTGTGCCTAGCGGCACAAAGTAGTCGCCGTCGCGCGTGAGGTAGGCTCGCATGGGGTTGCCGCCCACGGTGGTGGCGTTGATGCGGTCGCGCAGCAGGTAGGCCACGCGCAGCACCACGTCTTTTTCGCGCGTGCCTGCGGGGCCGATGGCGCCGGGGTCTTCGCCGCCGTGGCCCGGGTCCAGCGCCACGATGATGAGGCGGTCGGTCTGGGTGGCGGTGGCGCGGTTGCCGGTGCGGGGCGGCTCGGCCGGTGCGGGCGCGGCCGCCACGGCGGGCGGCGGGGCCTCTGCAGGGGCAGGGCGTTGGGCCCGCTGGGCGATCAGGTCACCCAGCGGGTCATGTTCGGCAGGAGTGCTCGGGCGCGTAGCCACGGTGGGCGTAGGTGCCGGGGGGGCGGCTTTGTCGGCGGAGGGTGTCTCGCGCAGGCGCTCGGCGATCAGTGCCTCCAGCGGGTCCACCGGCGCGGCGGGGTACAGGTCGAACACCAGCCGGTGCTGGTAGGCGGCCACGGGTGGCAGGGTGAAGACCTGGGGCAGGGCAGCCTGCTTCAGGTCCACCACTAGGCGCACCACACCGGGCGCGTTCTGGCCCACCCGGATGCCTGCGATGTTGGGGTCGTCGGGCTTGACCTTGGCCACCAGCTCGCGCAGCGCGGGGCTGAGGTCGATGCCTTCGATGTCCACCGCCAGGCGCGGTGGTGTGGTCACGAAGAACTGTTTGGCCACCAGGGCGCCATCGGATTCGATGGTCACCCGCGAATACTCGGGGGCGGGCCACACGCGCACGGCCAGGATGGTGGCGCCACGCGCAATCTGCTGCGTGCCCAGCAGCAACACCAGGGAGCCCATCTGCAGCACAGCGCGGCGCGAGGGCGGCTTTGTGGAGGGGGTGGGCATGTGGGGCTGGTTCACGGTGTATCAGAGTCCTTGCAGCAGTGCGCGCCCTGCGGGGGTGTGGGCGTGCAGTGTGACCTTCCTTTCGGTGTCATCGATTGCTTCAATGTGGATAGCAAGGTCCGCAGGCGGGGTAAGCGCTGCAGCCTTTTCCGGCCATTCTGCCACCTTGAGGCCCGGGTTGGCAAAAATGTCCCTGAAACCCGCGTCCTCCCACTCGCGCGGGTCGTCGAAGCGGTAGAAGTCGAAGTGCCAGATCGAGAGGTTGGGCGCCTCGTGGGGCTCCACCACGGCATAGGTGGGGCTCTTGATGCGGCCCTGCACGCCCAGGGCGCGCAGCAGGTGGCGCACCAGCGTGGTTTTTCCTGCGCCCAGGTCGCCATGCAGGGTGAGGTAGGCGTTGGCCAGCAGCGGCTGCGCTGCCAGCTGGCGCGCGAAGGCGTCGGTGTCGGCTTCGCTGTGCCAGGTGAAATGGCGTGTAGCTTCGGCAAGGGCATCGGTGCCGCTTTCTACAATCTGGCCGGTATGTGGTGCAACAGTCAACTCGTTCCTCAAATGCAGGAGTGGGCCCGCGAGCTGGGATTTTCCCAAATCGGCGTGGCGGGGGTGGACTTGTCTGCGGCAGAACCCGGGCTTTCGGCCTGGCTGGCGCAGGGTTTTCATGGCGAGATGCATTACATGGCATCCCATGGCATGAAGCGCGCGCGCCCCGCCGAACTGGTGCCCGGCACTGTTAGCGTGATCACGGCGCGCATGGATTATTTGCCGCGCGACACTGCCATGGACGCGCCCGAAGGCTGGCAAGCGGTGGAGCTTTCGCGCCTGACCCGCCCCCAGGAGGGCATCGTCTCCGTCTACGCCCGTGGCAGGGACTACCACAAGGTGCTGCGCGCCCGACTGCAAAAGCTCAGCGACCGCATCGCGGAGGCCATCGGCCCGTTCGGGCACCGCGTGTTCACCGACTCCGCCCCGGTGCTGGAGGCCGAACTGGCCGCGCGCAGCGGCCAGGGCTGGCGCGGCAAGCACACGCTGGTGCTCAACCGCGAGGCCGGGTCCATGTTCTTCCTGGGCGAAGTTTATGTGGACATGGCGCTGCCACCGAGCGCGCCCGTTACGGCCCACTGCGGCAGCTGCAGCGCGTGCGTCGATGTGTGCCCTACGCAGGCGATCATTGCGCCGTACCGCATCGATGCGCGCCGCTGCATCTCGTACCTCACCATCGAGCATGCGGGGCCCATCCCGCTGGAGCTGCGGCCCCTGCTGGGCAACCGCATCTATGGCTGTGACGACTGCCAGCTCATCTGCCCCTGGAACAAGTTTGCCCAGGTCAGCCGCCTGCCCGACTTTGACGAGCGCAAGGGTCTGTCGGGGCAGCAGCTAGTGCACCTGTTTGCGTGGGACGAAGCCACCTTTTTGCGCATGACAGAGGGCGGCCCCATCCGCCGCATTGGCCACGAGCGCTGGCTGCGCAACGTGGCTGTGGCGCTGGGCAATGCGCTGCGGGCCACGGGCGATGGCGCGGTGCGCGCCGCATTGCAGACCCGCGCTGAAGACCCGAGTGATCTGGTGCGCGAGCATGTGGCCTGGGCGCTGAAAATGTGAATAAAAAACGGCCTCTCCGCGCGATGGGTAAGCGTTTTAAGCTATCAAAATGATAGTTTTTGGGTTGTTGGGCCCTGCGGTGTTACTGCACCAGCAATCCGGTGGTTTTGAGGGTCTCCACCAGCCCCTGCGCAAACTGCTCGTAGCCCGCTGCATTCGCATGGATCTGGTCTGACCGCAGTCGGTCTTGCGCCAGCACGCCCGACCAGCCTTTGCTGTGCAGGGGGATCTTCAACGCGTCGGCCACCTCTTCGTACAGTGCATGGTCGCTGAGCCTGCCTGCAGCGGCCATCAGCGACAGCTCGGGCACGGCCACCAGCAGCACCTGGGCGCCGCTGGCGCGCGCGTCGGTGCAGATGCGCTCCACGTTGGTGCGGGTGGTGGCGCTGCTCTGGCGGCGCAGAAAGTCGTTGCCGCCGATGCTCACGATCACCAGCGCAGGATTGTGCTGTTGCAGCAGGCCCGGCAGGCGCGCCAATGCCTGGGCCGAGGTGTCACCCGACACACCGCCATTGACCACCTTCCAGCCCGTCAGGCGCTGCAGCACGGCGGGGTAGGCGGTGTCGGCCGATGCGCCCAGGCCCGAGGTCAGCGAGTCGCCCAGCGCCAGCACCGTGGCCCCGGCGGGCAGCGCCTGCGCCCGGGGGGACTTGCGCCCGCAGGCGGCCAGCGGCGCAGCAAGTGCCACCGCGGCCAGGCGGGCCAGCAGGGTGCGGCGCCGTACCGCGCCCGGTGCAATGGGGTGCAAATCAGGGTGCAGAAAATTCGTCATCGCAGAACCCCCAGGGCAAAAGGCAGGCTCACCACGCCCAGCAGGGTGGACAGCGTCACCAGCCCCGCCACATAGGGCCCGTTGTAGCCCATGCGGGCGGCCAGCACATAACAAGTCGATGCCGTGGGCAGGGCCGAGAAGGCCAGCAGCACCGTGGTCTGCACCGGGTCCAGCCCAAACAGCCGCGCCAGCGCAAAGGCCAACAGGGGCTGCACCAGGTGGCGGATGGACAGCACCGCCACGCTCAGCGCCTTGCCGCGCGTGAGCAGGCCAAACTGCAGGCCGGCGCCGGCGGCCATCAGCCCGAGGGCCAGCGATGCGGCGCTGATGCGGCTGACCGTGGGCACGGCCCACTCCGGAATCTGAAAGCCCAGCAGGTTGGCCGCCAGGCCCGACCCCGTGGCAATGATCAGCGGGTTGCGCACCAGCTCGCGCGCAAAACTGTGCTGGCCCTGCCGCGCCATGGGCCACACGGCCGCCACGTTGAACAGTGGCACACATACCCCGATCAGCACGGCAATCATCAAGAGGCCCTGCGTGCCCGCCAGCCGTTCGGCAATCGCAAGGCCAATGAAGGAGTTGAAGCGGAACGCCACCTGCGCGCTGGCCGCATGGTCGCGCACATCGATGTGTTTGCCGAGCCACGGCCAGTGCGGCAGGCTGTAGGCCAGCGCAATGCCGATCACGCCCGAGAGCATGCCCGCGCCGATCAGCCCCGATGCGGCGCTGATGTCCACCGGGCTCTTGACGATGGACTGGAACAGCAGCACGGGAAAGAGCAGGTAGTACACCAGGCTCTCTACCGGCTGCCAGACCGAGCGGTTGAGGGCGGTGTAGCGGCAGATCAGGTAGCCGCACAGGATGAGGGAGAAGTCGGGGAGCAGGAGCTGGGCGTAGTTCACGCTGCCGAGAATACTTGATGCGCAGCAAGGCCTTGGGGTTAGCCCTTATGTGGAATCCGCAGGGCGCCAACGCGGTGGTTGCGCATACCATCGGCGCTGTTTGTTACCCGCACGAAGGAGAACTCCATGCATCGTCGTCAATGGCTTGCGCTGACCGTACTGGCTGCCGCAGCAGGCACCGCTGCCGCCCAAGGCTATCCCAACAAGGTGATCAAGCTGCAGGTGCCGTTTGCACCCGGTGGCACCACCGACATCATTGCGCGCGTGATCGCCGACCCCCTGGGCAAGGCCCTGGGCCAGAGCGTGATCGTGGAGAACAAGGCCGGTGGCGGCGGCATCGTGGGCGCAGCTGAAACGGCCCGCTCGGCGCCAGACGGCTACACGCTGGGCGTGGCCACCGTGTCCACCACGGCGGCCAACCCGGCCATCAACCCCAAGACGCCGTACAACCCGCTGACGGACTTCACGCCCATCATCAACATTGCGGCCACCCCCAACATCATTGCGGTGCACCCCAGCTTCCCGGCCAAGGACTACAAGGCCTTTGTGGCCGAAGTCAAGAAGTCGCCAGGCAAGTATTCGTACTCGTCCTCCGGCACGGGCGGCATCGGCCACCTGCAGATGGAGCTGTACAAGAACCTCTCGGGCACCTTTGTGACCCACATCCCCTACCGTGGTGCGGGCCCCGCCCTCAACGACACGGTGGCGGGCCAGGTGCCCATGATTTTTGACAACCTGCCGTCGGCCCTGCCTTTCATCAAGGAAAACCGCCTGGTGCCCATCGTGGTGGCTGCCCCCCAGCGCGTGGCAGCCTTGCCCAACACGCCCACGTTCAAGGAACTGGGCCTGGAGCCGGTGAACCGCATGGCCTACTACGGCATCGTGGGCCCCAAGGGCCTGCCCAAGGATGTGGTGGACAAGATCAACGCCGCCGTGCGCACGGCATTGCAAGACCCAGCCGTGAAGAAGCGCATCGAAGACACTGGCTCCCTCGTGATCGGCAACACGCCCGAGCAGTTTGCCGAGCAGATCAAGGCCGAGTTCGCGGTCTACAAGGATGTGGTGGTCAAGCAGAAGCTGACGCTCGAATAAGCGCTGCGCTTTCGCACCCCAAAGCCGCCCCTTCGCCCGGGCGGCTTTTTTACGTGCTATCGTTTTTGTATGCTTGCCGCCAGCCTGAACGCGATTGATGCCTTTGTGGACGCCCTGTGGCTGGAAGACGGTCTTTCGCGCAATACCTTGGCGGCCTACCGGCGCGACCTTACGCTGTACGCCCAGTGGCTGGCGGCCCAGCAGCCCGCGCTGGCGCTGGACGACACGGCCGAGCTGCACCTCAACGCTTACTTTGCGGCCCGCCATGCGCAGACGCGTGCCACCTCGGCCAACCGGCGGCTCACGGTGTTGCGCCGTTACTTCCACTGGGCGCTGCGCGAGCGGCGCATCACAGCCGACCCCACGCTGCGGCTGCAGGCCGCGCGCCAGCCCCTGCGGGTGCCCAAGACCTTGTCGCAGGCCCAGGTGGAAGCCCTGCTCAACGCGCCCGATCTGGGCAACCCCCTGGGCCTGCGCGACCGCACCATGCTGGAGCTGATGTACGCCAGCGGCCTGCGCGTGACCGAGCTGGTCACGCTCAAGACCTTCCAGCTCGGGCTGAACGAAGGCGTGCTGCGGGTGATGGGCAAGGGCAGCAAAGAGCGCCTGGTGCCGTTTGGCGATGAGGCGCATGCCTGGCTGGAGCGCTACCTGCATGAGGCGCGCGGCGCCATCCTGGGCGGGCAGCAGACCGATGATCTGTTTGTGACCCAGCGGGGCAGCGGCATGACGCGGGCGATGTTCTGGGTCATCGTCAAAAAATGGGCGCAGGTGGCGGGCATCACGGTGCCGCTGTCGCCGCACACGCTGCGCCACGCGTTTGCCACCCACCTGCTCAACCATGGTGCCGACTTGCGTGTGGTGCAGCTGCTGCTGGGCCACGCCGACATCTCGACCACCACCATCTACACCCATGTGGCGCGCGAGCGGCTCAAATCGCTGCATGCCCAGCACCATCCGCGCGGATGATTGGAGATGGAGGCCCGCTGGGTTGCCCAAGCCTAGATTCCTCACAACAACACAAGGAGACAAGAGCATGAAGAAACTGGTAGCAGGCACTTTGCTGCTGGGGTTGGCCACCCTGTCCATGGCCCAGGGCTGGCCTTCGGCCAAGCCCATCCGCCTCATCGTGGGGTACCCGCCAGGCGGCGGCATCGACTTTGCCGCCCGCACCGTGCAGGTGCCTTTGCAGGAGGCGCTCAAGCAGCAGATCGTGGTGGACTACAAGCCGGGCGCTGGCGGCATGCTGGCCGCCACCGAACTCACGCGCGCAGCGCCGGACGGCTACACCCTCCTGCTCGCCAACACCGGGCCGTTTGCCATCGCGCCCTACCTGCAGCGCAAGATGCCCTACGAGCCGCTCAAGCAGTTCACGTATGTCGGCCAGATCAGCCAGGGCAGCTACATCGCCGTGACCCGGCCCGACCACCCCGCCAAAGACCTCAAGGACTGGGTGGCGTGGGCCAAGGCCAATGTGGGCAAGGTGAACTTTGCCTCGGGCGGCGCGGGCACGTCCACACACCTCAACGGCGAACTCATGAACCAGGCCACCGGCCTCGATGTGACGCATGTGCCGTACAAGGGCAGCGCGCCGGCGGTGCAGGACCTGATCGGCGGCCAGACGCAATTGCTCATCGATGCGGGGCCGGTGCTGCTGCCGCAGATCAAGGGCGGCAAGCTCAAGGCGCTGGCCGTGACCGGGCCCCGGCGCGACCCGCAACTGCCCGATGTGCCCACGGTGGGCGAGCTGGGCTTTGCCGCCATGGAGTCGGTGGGCTTTCAGGGCCTGGTCGGCCCGGCCGGCCTGCCCAAGGAGGTGGTGGACAAGCTGGCCGCCGAACTGGCCAAGGTGCTGGCGCAGGCGGACGTGAGGGCCAAGTTCGCATCCACGGGTTCCGAAGTACATTCGCTGGGCCTTGTGGAGTTCTTCAGCTTCGTGAAGGGCGAGAACGAGAAATGGGCCCGGCTCATCCGCGAGCGCAAGCTCGAACTCGATTGATGGATTCACCGACCGCCTGATGGCGGCTTCTTTGCGATGACCTACTTACCCCCGCTGTCCCGCCGCTTCCTCCTTGCCACCGCCGCGCTGGCCCTTGCACCGGCCATGGCTTTGGCGCAGTCCTGGCCCACGGCCAAGCCGATCCGCATCGTGGTGGCCTACCCGGCGGGTGGTGTGAGCGACAACGTGGCGCGTGCCCTGGCAGACAAGCTGGCCGCGCAGTTGGGCACGCCGGTGGTCATCGAGAACAAGGCCGGTGCCAGTGGCAGCCTGGGCGTGGATGCCGTCGCCAAGGCGGCGCCAGATGGCTACACCCTGGGCTTTGCAGCAGTGAGCCCGCTGGCGCTCAACCCGCACCTGGGTAAGTCGCCGTTCGACCCGCAAAAAGACATTGCCCCGGTGGTGAGCGTGATGTATTCGCCCGTGCTGCTGCTGGGCACGTCCGCCAGCAAGGCGGCAGATTTCAAGGACTTGCTGGCCACCGCGCAGGCGAAGCCTGGGGCCGTGCGCTGGGCGACTTCGGGGCAGGCGTCGCTGGGCCACATCATGCTGGAGCAGATTGCGGGCAAGAGCCAGGTGCAGATCACCCACGTGCCCTACAAAGGCGGTGGCCAGCAGATGAACGACGCGTTGGGCGGGCAGTACGAAGTGCTGTCCACCAACGCGGGGCCAGCCGTGCTGCAGCACATCAAGGCGGGCAAGCTCAAGCCGCTGGCGGTAGGGGCGCCTGCGCGGCTTGATTCGCTGCCGCAGGTGCCCACGCTGGCTGAGCTGGGCCAGCCCGCTGCCAACCTGTCGTCGTTGTTTGGCCTCTATGCGCCCGCACAGACGCCTGCGGCCGTGCTCGACCGTATCAATGCCGAGGTGAACAAGGCGCTCGCCCAGCCCGATATCCGCAGCAAGCTGGAAGCCACCGACAACGTGCCGACAGGCGGTACGGCGGCCGAGTTTGCGCGCCAGATTGCGCAAGAGTCGGAGAACAACGCGCGCATCATTCGCGCGGCGGGCATCCAGGCCAGCAACTGAGAGTTTGTGCTTTCTTCATAAACAAACAAAAAGGGCCCTGGATGACCAGGGCCCTTTGACTTTGGGCGGCTGCGGCGGCCATGCGCGCCACAGGCCGGTGCGTCACTCCTCGTTGAGGCTTTCGGCCCAGGTCAGCGCCTGAAGGTGGGCCCAGTTGACCTGGCGGTTGGACAGGTGCAGCGCTTCAGCGTTCTTGGCAAAGGCCACTTCGTCACCACTCTCGCAAGCCTTGGTCAGCTCCAGGAAGGGCGCAAACACACCGGTGCCGCGCAGCAGGGCGTCCATCACAGGCTCGGGCAGGGCCACGGATTCCAGGGCTTTTTCGAGTGGCACACCCAGCATGGTGTCGAGCAGCGAGAACACGCCCACCACAAAGGCGTTGTCGCAGTCTTCAGGCGGCAGCAACTCGGCGGCCAGCAGCTCCATCAGGCGGCCACGGACCACGGCGGTCTGGCCCACAGCCGGTGGCGCACCGCCAGCGCGCGAGGTGGTCATCAAAAGTGCCGCCCAGCGGAACAGCTTTTTCAGGCCCAGGATCATCACCGCGTGGCGGAACGAGGTGATCTCGCACGACAGGCCAAAACCCGACGAGTTGATGAAACGCAGCAGGTTGAAAGACAGGGTGGGGTCTTTCTTGAGCAGGTCTTCGATCTCGGCCGTGCTGGCCTGTTTGCGCACCAGGTTGATGAGCTGGATGATCGTGGCCTGCGAGGGGCGGATGGTGGTGGCCTTGACCAGCGAGGGCAGGGCGAACCAGTAGCCCTGGAACAGCTTCACGCCCAGGCCCTTCATCAGCTCGTACTGCTCGGCCGTTTCCACCTTTTCGGCCACCAGGGTGGCCTTGCTGTGGGTGGTGGCAAACTTGACCAGCGGCGCGGCCAGCTCGGGTTTGAAGGCCTGCATGTCCAGCTTGATGAAGGCTGCCAGGGGCAGCCAGCTGGTGTAGGCACGCTTGAGGGCCTGCTGGTCAAACGCCAGGCGGAAGCCTCGGGTGCGCAGGGCCTCCAGCGTGGGCAGGCGACCTTCGATTTCCTCGGGCGTTGCGCCATCGGGCAGGGGTGGGACTTCAAGCACTACCTTTTCGGGGTGGATCAGCTCCAGGTGGCCGCCCGAGAGGCTGTCGTGCGTGCAGTTGATGAACACCGTCTTCTTGCCTACCAGGGCCTCGGTGCCCGCGTAGGACAGGGCGTTGAACAGCAGGGCGGCGTCGCTGGCGGCGGTGTGCGAGTCGGAGGCCGTGGAGCGGTCAAACAGTTCGTAGCCATAAACCGCTCGGCTTTCGTCCACGATGGCCTGGCGGGCAATGATGGCGAGGTTCTCGTCCACCGGCTCCACCGCTGGGGGTGCAGCGTCCGGGGTGTCTTGTTCAGGTGTGCTCGACATGGGGTCTGCTGTAGTGAAAGGCTAGTTCTTGGCGATTCTAGACCCCCGTGGCCTTGCCGCGAACCAATGGATGGCAGCAGGCCGCGCTGCTGTGCTGGCAGGGGGGCGGATCAGTCGCCCAGGTGGTCTGCCCAGGCCAGCGCCTGCAGGTGGGCAAAGTTGATTTGCTGGCTGGTGAGGTGCAGCAGCCCGGCTGTGCGGTCGAAAACGGCATCGTCACTTGACTCGCAGGCTTCGGCCAGCGTGAGCAGGTCGCCCAGGAAGCCTTCGCGGCGCAGCAGCGCTGCTGCCACGGGTTCGGGCACGTTCAGCAGGCCCAGGGCGGACTCCATGGGCATGGACAGCATCACGTCCAGCAGCGAGAAGATACCGACCACAAAGGCCTGATCGGCTTCTTCGGGGGGCAGGGTCTCCAGCGCCAGCAGTTCCATGAGGCGGCCCCGCACCACGGCCGTCTGGCCCACGGACGAGGGTGTGCCCCCTGCGCGCGAGGCCGTGAGCAGCAGTGCCGCCCAGCGGAACAGTTTTTTCAGGCCCATGAGCATCACGGCCTGGCGGAAGGAGGTGATCTCGCGCGACAGGCCGAAGCCTGCTGAGTTGATCAGGCGCATGAGGTTGAAGGCCAGGCCTGCATCCTTCTTGAGGGTTTCCTCGATGTCGTCGGTACTCGCCTGTTTGCGCACCTGGTTGATGAGTTCGATGATGCTGGCCTGCGAGGGCGCGAGCAGTTTGGCTTCCACCAGAGAGGGCCGCGCAAACCAGTAGCCCTGGAACATCTGCACGCCCTGGCTGGACACCATGTCGTACTGCTGTGCGGTTTCGACCTTTTCAGCGATCAGCTCGGCCTGAGAGTTGCGCCCCGCATAGCTGATGAGCACTGCCAGCTGGTCCGGCGCCAGCACGGAGAGGTCGAGCTTGATGTAGTCGGCCAGTGGCAACCAGGGCGCGTAGGCCGATTGCAGCACCGTGTGGTTGAACGCCAGGTGAAAGCCGCGGTCGCGCAGCCCGGCCAGGATGGGCATGCGGGTGGCGACTTCTTCGGCGGCAGCATGGCCCAGGGGTGGGATCTCCAGCACCACCTTGTCGGGGTCCACCAGCTCCAGGTGGCCGCCCGAGAGGCTTTCGTGCGTGCAGTTCACAAAGATGAGCTTCTTGCCCACCAGCTCTTCGGTGCCCGCATGCGAGAGCGCCGTGAAGACCAGGATCACATCGGTGGCCGCCGTGTGCGCCGCGCCGCTGCGCGAGCGGTTGAACAGCTCGTAGCCCACCACCACCTGCTGTGCGTTCACGATGGCTTGCCGCGCAATCATGGCGACCGAGGACTGGTTGCCAGGAGGCGGGGGCGTGAGGGAGAGCCCGGGGGAGGTGGGTGAAGTCATGGGGGGAGTATGGAAGAAAGAGGGGCCGGTGTCTGCGGCGACCTGTGGCGGCCTGCACAGCGAATTTTAAAAGCCCGAGCCAGTTCGGCTGTAACCAGAAGATCAGAGCTGCTGCAGCCAGCGCAGTTCGTTGTCGGTAAAACCTGCCTTGCGGCGGGCGGTTTCGTTGAATGGCGGCTTCAGGCGCGGGGCCTCGTATTGTGCGACCAGGGTGCCGTAGTGGGTTTCGGGGTCGTGCCCCGCACGCTCGCACAGCCAGCGGTACCAGTGGTTGCCGATGGCCACGTGGCCGACTTCGTCGCGCAGGATGATGTCCAGGATGGCCACCGCCGCCAGCGCATCGGGTGCGCCCACCTGGCGCAGCTTGGCCTGAATCTGGGGCGTGGCGTCCAGCCCGCGAGCCTCCAGCGTGCGCGGCACCAGGGCCATGCGGGCCAGGATGTCGTGGCTGGTCTTCTCGCACATGGTCCACAAGCCCTGGTGGGCTGGGAAGTCGCCGTAGTCATGCCCCAGGCTGCGCAGGTGGTCGCGCAGCAGCCTGAAATGCCGTGCCTCCTCGGCCGCGACCAGCACCCAGTCAAGGTAATAGGCCTGTGGCATGCCGCCGAAGCGCCACACGGCGTCCAGCGCCAGGTTGATGGCGTTGAATTCGATGTGGGCAATTGCGTGGATCAGCACTGCGCGGCCTTCGGGGGTAGCAGGCGAGCGCCGGGCCACATCCGTATGGCGCCGCAATTCCGGCCGCGCGGGGCGGCCGGGCAGGTCGTGCGCGTTGCTGGGCGGGGTGGGGGTATTGTCTGCTATCGAAAGCGTAGCTGCTTGGGTATACAGGTCCAGCGCAGCGGCCGCTTTTTGTTCAGGGTCTGCAAGGCACAAGACCTGCAGTGCACGTTGGCGAAGCTCCATCCTTACAATTCTAGGCCGTTGCCAACGGTGCCCACAGACGCGTGGCGCCACTGGCTGGCGCTTCCCCCATTCCAAAACGCAGGCCCGGATGCCTGCCCCCACGGAGACTTTTGCATGGCGATTTACGAACTCGATGGTGTGGCGCCCCAGGTGCCGACATCGGCCTGGGTGGCTGACAGCGCCCAGGTGATGGGCAATGTGGTGCTGGGCGAAGACGCCAGCGTGTGGTTTGGCACCGTGGTCCGGGGCGATACCGAGACCATCACCATCGGCGCGGGCTCCAACATCCAGGACGCCAGCGTGCTGCACGCCGACATCGGCAAGCCCCTGGTGGTGGGCGAGCGCGTGACGGTGGGCCACCAGGTCATGCTGCACGGCTGCACGATTGGCGACGAATCCTTGATCGGCATTGGCGCCGTGGTGCTCAATGGCGCCAAGATCGGCAAAAACTGCCTGGTGGGCGCGGGCGCGCTGGTCACCGAAGGCAAGGAGTTTCCCGATGGTTCCATGATCATCGGCAGCCCTGCCAAGGCCGTACGCGAACTCACGCCCGAGCAGATCGAGGGCCTGCGCCAAAGCGCCCAACACTACATCGACAATGCGCGCCGTTTCCGAAGCGGCCTGCGCAAGATCGGCTGAGCGGGCATCGCCGCCGCCTGCCACCTCATTTTTTCTGGAACCCCTGCGTGTCTGAACTCCACAAGTTTCTTTTTGATGGCCTGCCTGTGCGCGGCATGATCGTGCGCCTGACCGATGCCTGGACCGAAATCTTGCGCCGCCGCGCCAGCAACACCAGCACGGGCGCCTACCCCGCGCCCGTGAGTGAGCTGCTGGGCGAGATGGCGGCAGCCGGGGTGCTCATGCAGTCCAACATCAAGTTCAACGGTGCGCTGGTGCTGCAGGTGTTTGGTGATGGCCCCGTCAAGCTGGCCGTGACCGAGGTGCAGTCGGACCTGAGCCTGCGCGCCACGGCCACGGTGAATGGCGAGGTGCTGCCGGATGCGAAGCTGAGCCAGATGGTCAATGTGGGCGGCGGTGGCCGCTGCGCCATCACGCTGGACCCCAAGGACCGCCACCCCGGCCAGCAGCCCTACCAGGGTGTGGTTCCGCTGCATGGCGACCACCATGAAAAGCTGGAGCGGCTGTCGGATGTGCTGCAGCACTACATGCTGCAGTCCGAGCAGCTCGACACCATTCTGGTGCTGGGCGCCAACGAGCAGGTGGCGGCAGGCCTTTTGATCCAGCGCATGCCCATCAAGGGCGAAGGCAACCTGGCTGCGGGCCTCTCGCACCGCGAGAACGAAGACCAGATCGGCCACAACGAGGATTACAACCGCATCGCCCATCTGGCCGCGAGCCTCACGCGCGAAGAGCTGCTGACGCTGGACGTGGACACCATCCTGCGCCGCCTGTTCTGGGAAGAGAAGCTGCTGCGCTTCGAGCCGCAGCAGGGCGCCAGCGGCCCGCGTTTTGCCTGCACCTGCAGCCGTGAACGCGTCAGCAACATGCTGCGCAACCTGGGTGTGGAAGAGGCCGAGAGCATCCTTGCCGAGCGCGACGACATCGAGGTCGGGTGCGAGTTTTGCGGCCAGCAGTACCGATTCGATGCCGTGGATGCGGCGCAGATTTTTGTCTCGCCCGCAGCCAGCCAGCCACCCGGGCCCACGGGCATCCAGTAGGGCCCTCCTGGTCAGCAACAACCCGTCTGGGGTCCGCCCGGTGCAGGGCGGCAGTCCCGTGGCCGTGCCTTGCATGGCTGACCATCGTTGACATTCAATTTTTCCATCCCCGCTTAGGATTCATGGGCCATCGCGCGGCTGCCGTTCCGGCCGCAGCGCGGGGCAGGGGCGCTGCTAGCGCCGTGGTGGCGGCATGCGGCCGCTGATGGATCTGAGAGAACCTGTTCTGAGGGTGTCATGGAGTTACTACGTCGCGTTCTGGGTGTCCGCCGTGCCGGTCCGGCGGTTGCAGCGCCCGCGCAGCTGCTGTTCGACAGCGCCGCAGTGCCTGACTCGCGCCGTGGCGACAGCCTGCTGGCGGCCCTGGACATCGACGCCGCCATCAACGCCCATGAACGCTGGAAAGCCCGCCTGATGGACTACCTGGAGGGCCGTACGGCCGTAGGGCTGGACCCAGCCCTGGTGCGCCGTGCAGACCATAGCGTGCTGGGCCGCTGGCTGCACGGCGTGGGGGGCGAGGTGTTGGGTGACCAGCCGGCGTTTCCACTGCTGGTGGCGCGTTACCAGTATTTCCACGAGCAGGCTGCCACCCTGGTCGAGCTGGCCCAGCAAGGCGAGTGGGACAAGGCGGTGCAGGTGCTCAATGGCGGCTACCGCTATGGCTCCAGCCAGGTGGTGCTGTTGCTCAAGGAGCTGCAGCGCGGGCTGGTGCGGTCGTTGGCCGAGTAAGGGCCGAAGGCCCTGCGAGACTGGGAGCTGGCCCAGTCTCAATCCGGGCGCGTCTGCCGACTGCCTACCAGGCTGGTGAACAGGCGGTGTTCGCAGACGGGGTCACTGCATTTTTCGCAGTTCCAGGCGCGCAGCCGCTGGGTGTGTGTGCTGCTTTCGGCATCAAATACCCCGTTTCCGCCTGTTGGGTGTGCCTTTGTAGCTATTGATTTAATAGCGTTAAGCGCATGTTCTGCGCGCTTCTCCCCCTGGCCATAAATCACCCGGTATGGGACCTCGGCCTGCTGCAGTGCCGAGCGCAACTGCGCATCGACGGCTTCCTGGATGGCGCGGTCTTCGGGCGGGCATGGGGTGTCCAGCCCCATCAGCAGCACCAGCGTGGCAGTGCGGGCTGTGGGCAGAGGGTCGTGTTGTGCCACTGGCAGGGTGGGCGACATCTCAGGTGCGGCCACGATGTGCGCTGCACCCAGCGCAATATGCTGCCGCAGCGCCCCGGCCAGTGCCTCGGCACCTGTGTGTGGGGCGCCCAGCAGAACCACCACGGGCAGGGGGGCGGCAGGGGGAGGCTGAAGCACGGAGAAGAGAGGTTCAGGTGGCTGGAGAGCAGCGGCCAGGCACGCGCCGGGTGGCGCCTGACTCCGCCGTTCAGCGGGGCGTGAACTGCACGTAGACCTCGTTGGGCCTGACCATGCCCAACTCACTGCGTGCCTTTTCTTCCACCATGTCCAGGCCCTCCTTGAGGTCGTGCACCTCGGAGGTCAGGCGTGCATTGATCTGGCGGGCATGGTCATTGGCCGCCTTCTGCGCATCGATCTGCCGCTGCATCTCATTGACACGCGGCACACTGCCCCGTCCTAGCCACAGCTGGGCGTGCAGCGCCCCCAGCAAGGCCAGCAGGATGACGGGGACGATGCGGGAGACCATGGCGGTGGTTCAGTCCCTTGCACGATGTTGAGTCACTAGGCCGACCGCACTGGGCCATGCCTGTGTTCTGGGCGCGCTGCACGCCAGTGCACCCGTGGAGCCGGCTTGGCCGGGCCACTGGGTGCGCCCCCCTCCCGCGGGAGAGGGGGAAGACGCGAAGCGGCTCAGGGGGAGCATCATTTCAAGTTGTAGAACGCAGCGCGGCCAGGGTACTGCGCGATTTCGCCCAGGTCTTCCTCGATGCGCAGCAGCTGGTTGTACTTGGCGATGCGGTCCGAGCGCGACAGCGAGCCGGTCTTGATCTGGCCGGCGTTGGTGCCCACCGAGATGTCAGCGATGGTGCTGTCCTCGGTCTCGCCCGAGCGGTGCGAGATCACGGCGGTGTAGCCCGCGCGCTTGGCCATCTCGATGGCGGCGAAGGTTTCGGTCAGCGTGCCGATCTGGTTGATCTTGATCAGGATCGAGTTGCCGATGCCCTTGTCGATGCCTTCCTTGAGGATCTTGGTGTTGGTCACGAACAAATCGTCGCCCACCAGCTGCACCTTGTCGCCCAGGCGTTCGGTCAGGTGCTTCCAGCCGTCCCAGTCGCCTTCGTGCATGCCGTCTTCGATGCTGATGATGGGGTACTTGTCCACCCAGGCGGCCAGCATGTCCGTCCATTGCTGGGCGGTGAGCTTGAGGCCACCTTCGCCTTCCAGTACATACATGCCGTCCTTGTAGAACTCGCTGGCCGCGCAATCGAGGCCCAGGGCGATCTGCTCGCCCGCCGTGTAGCCCGCTGCTTCGATGGCCTGCAGGATCAGGCGGATGGCTGCTTCGTGGTTCTCAACGCTGGGGGCAAAGCCGCCTTCGTCGCCCACGGCGGTGCTCATGCCCTTGTCGTGGATGATCTTCTTGAGCGCGTGGAACACTTCGGCGCCCCAGCGCACGGCTTCGCGGAACGTGGGCGCGCCCACGGGGATGATCATGAACTCCTGCAGGTCCAGGCTGTTGTTGGCGTGAGCGCCGCCGTTGATCACGTTCATCATCGGCACGGGCAACTGCACGCTGCCCATGCCGCCCAGGTAGCGGTACAGCGGCAGGCCGGACTCTTCGGCGGCAGCACGGGCCACGGCCATGGAGACGGCCAGCATGGCATTGGCGCCCAGGCGGCTCTTGTTCTCGGTGCCGTCGAGGTCGATCAGGGTCTTGTCCAGGAAGGCCTGCTCGGAGGCATCCAGGCCCAGCACGGCTTCGCTGATTTCGGTGTTGATGTGCTCTACGGCCTTGAGCACGCCCTTGCCCAGGTAGCGGCTCTTGTCGCCGTCGCGCATTTCAATGGCTTCGCGGCTGCCGGTGGAGGCACCCGAAGGCACGGCGGCGCGGCCCATCACGCCCGACTCCAGCAGTACGTCGCATTCGACGGTGGGGTTGCCGCGGCTGTCCAGCACTTCGCGGCCTACGATGTCAACAATGGCACTCATGATTTTCCTTGGGGTTTTTGAAATTCATTCAGACGGGCGGGACGGGCCTCGCGTGTTCAGACCAAATGGAAAAATGGCCGTTTGCGCGCGTCTGTAGTCATTTTATGCTACTGATTTGATAGTGAATCAGTCTGCAGGTACGAACCGGGTACAACCCGACCAGCGTAAGCTGGCCACCGCGCGCTCAGACGCCCTCGACACACACCATGCGCATGATGGCTGCGCCTTCGCGGGCGGCCTTGGCTTTTTGGTACTCGGGCGTGTCGTAGAAGGCGCGGGCAGCCTCAAAGCTCGGGAACTTGAGCAGCACGGTGCGGCCGGGGTTCCAGTCGCCTTCCAGCACTTCCACCTTGCCGCCGCGAATGCACACCTCGGCGCCATGCGCCTGCATCGCCAGCGTGCTCCACTTTTTGTACTCTTCGTACTGCTCAGGGTTGGTGACGGTGACGGATGCGATGACGTAACCACTGCTCATGTCTCAAGCTCCAAAGTTGTTTTCGAGGAATCCGCTTTTCTTGGTGACGTCGTCGAGCGCCACCAAGGTTTCCAGCAAGGCTTTCATGTGCTTGAGCGGCACGGCGTTGGGGCCGTCCGACCAGGCCTCGGCGGGGCGAGGGTGGGTTTCCATGAACAGGCCCGCCACGCCCACGGCCACACCGGCACGCGCCAGCACGGGCACCATGTCGCGCGCGCCGCCACTCACGGCGCCCAGGCCGCCAGGCTTTTGCACCGAGTGGGTCACGTCGAACACCACGGGCGCGCCAGAGTTGCGCATCTCGGCCAGGCTGGTCATGTCGGCAACGAGGTTGTTGTAGCCAAAGCTCACACCACGCTCGCAGGCCAGGAAGCGGTCTTCCGACAGGCCGACTTCGGCTGCTGCAGACCGGGCCTTGTCGATAACGTTCTTCATGTCCCAGGGCGCGAGGAACTGGCCCTTCTTGATGTTCACCGGCTTGCCGGACTGCGCCACGGCGCGGATGAAATCCGTCTGGCGGCACAGGAAGGCGGGCGTTTGCAGCACATCCACCACGCTGGCCACCTCGGCCACGTGCGAGGTGTCGTGCACGTCGGTCAGGATGGGCAGCTGCAGCTGGCGGCGCACCTCATCAAGGATCTTCAAACCGGCGTCGAGGCCGACACCGCGCTTGCTGGTGCCGGAAGAGCGGTTGGCCTTGTCGAAGGAGCCCTTGTAGATCAGCGGAATGCCCAGCGGCGCGCAGGCTTCCTTGAGCTGGCCCGCGACGTCAAGCGACATCTCCAAGCCTTCAATGGAGCAGGTTCCCGCGATCAGGAAAAAGCGATGTTGAAGGCCAACATTGAATCCGCACAGCTGCATGGTGAGGTCCCCTTAGGCTTTTTTCGCGGCTTGCTGGTGGTCCACGGCCGCCTTGATGAAGGCGTTGAACAGCGGGTGGCCGTTCCAGGGTGTGGACTTGAACTCGGGGTGAAATTGCACGCCGATGAACCAGGGGTGGACATTTTGGGGCAGCTCCACGATCTCGGTGAGCTGCTCGCGCTGCGTCAGAGCAGAGATCACGAGGCCCGCCTTGCGCAGCTGGTCCAGGTAGTTCACGTTGGCTTCGTAGCGGTGGCGATGGCGCTCGGTGACCACGTCGCCGTAGATGCTGTGGGCCAGCGTGTCCTTGGACACGTCTGAGCTTTGCGCGCCCAGGCGCATGGTGCCGCCCAGGTCGGAGTTCTCGTCGCGTGTCTTGATGGTGCCGTCCGCATCCTTCCACTCGGTGATCAGAGCGATCACGGGGTGGGGCGTGGCGGGATCGAACTCGGTGCTGTTGGCATGAGCCAGGCCCGCCACATGGCGCGCGTACTCAATCGTAGCTACCTGCATGCCCAGGCAGATGCCCAGGTAAGGCACCTTGCGCTCGCGGGCAAACTGGGCCGTGGCGATCTTGCCTTCCACGCCGCGCTGGCCGAAGCCGCCGGGCACCAGGATGGCGTCGTACTTGGCGAGCTTGGCGACTGCGTCGGCGCTGTCGATGGTTTCGGAATCGACATGGTCGATCTTCACGCGCACATGGTTGCGCATGCCCGCGTGGCGCAGGGCCTCGTTGACCGACTTGTAGCTGTCCGACAGGTCCACGTATTTGCCGACCATGGCGATGGTGACTTCGCCTTGGGGGTGTTCGGTTTCATACACCAGGTCGTCCCAGCGCTTGAGGCTGGTGGGCGGCGTGTTCAGGCGCAGCTTGTCGCAGATGAGGCCGTCCAGGCCCTGCTCGTGCAGCATGCGCGGCACCTTGTAGATGGTGTCCACGTCCCACATGCTGATCACGCCCCATTCGGGCACGTTGGTGAACAGCGAGATCTTGGCGCGCTCTTCCTCGGGAATGCGGCGGTCGGCGCGGCACAGCAGGGCGTCGGCCTGGATCCCGATTTCGCGCAGCTTCTGCACCGTGTGCTGGGTGGGCTTGGTCTTGAGTTCGCCCGCTGCCGCAATCCAGGGCAGGTAGGTCAGGTGCACAAAGGCTGCGTTGTTCGGGCCCATACGCAGGCTCATCTGGCGCACAGCTTCGAGGAAGGGCAGCGATTCGATGTCCCCTACTGTGCCGCCGATCTCGACGATGGCCACATCCACGGCATCGGGCGTGCCAATGCCGGCGCCGCGCTTGATGAATTCCTGGATTTCGTTGGTGACGTGCGGGATGACCTGTACGGTCTTGCCCAGGTAGTCGCCGCGGCGTTCCTTCTCCAGCACGGACTGGTAAATCTTGCCCGTGGTGAAGTTGTTGGTTTTCTTCATGCGCGTTTCGATGAAACGCTCGTAGTGGCCCAGATCCAGGTCGGTTTCTGCGCCGTCATCGGTCACGAACACCTCGCCGTGCTGGAACGGCGACATGGTGCCCGGGTCTACGTTGATGTAGGGGTCAAGCTTGATGAGGGTGACTTTGAGTCCCCGCGATTCGAGGATCGCGGCAAGGGAGGCTGAGGCGATTCCCTTACCGAGGGAAGACACCACACCGCCGGTGACGAAGACAAATTTGGTCATGTCTTTTTTGGTGGTGGGAAATTGGGATTATAGATGGCACCCCGGAGACACCCCCGCCGAAGGGCTCTGGCCCGTCTGCTAAATTCAGCCCATGAATGAGCTTGCTGGCAAACACATTGTTCTGGGTCTGAGTGGGGGCGTGGCTTGCTACAAGGCAGCCGATCTGTGCCGCCAGCTCATCAAGGAGGGCGCCACTGTCCAGGTGGTGATGACCGAGGCGGCTGAACGTTTCATCACCCCGGTCACGATGCAGGCCCTGTCTGGCCGCACGGTGTATGGCTCGCAATGGGATGCACGCGAGCCCAACAACATGCCGCACATCAACCTCAGTCGCGAGGCCGATGCGATCCTGATCGCGCCTTGCAGCGCTGATTTCATCGCACGGCTGGTGCAGGGGCGGGCGGATGAATTGCTCAGCCTGCTGTGCCTGGCCCGTCCTGTGCAACAGGTGCCCCTGTTGCTGGCCCCGGCCATGAACCGCGAGATGTGGGCGCATCCCGCCACCCAGCGCAACCTGGCCCAGGTGTCGCAGGATGGCGCGGTGGTTCTGGGCGTAGGGAATGGTGACCAGGCCTGTGGCGAGACGGGTGATGGCCGCATGCTGGAACCCGAAGAGCTGCTGGAGGAGTTGATTGCCTTCTTTGCCCCCAAGGCGTTGGCAGGGCGCCGGGTGCTGGTGACGGCGGGCCCCACGTTCGAGGCGATCGACCCGGTGCGGGGCATCACCAATCTGTCGAGCGGGAAGATGGGTTTTGCGATTGCGCGTGCCGCCCGAGAAGCCGGTGCCGATGTCACGGTGGTGGCGGGGCCGGTGCATGTGCCTACGCCGCGCGGGGTGCGCCGGGTGAACGTGCAGTCCGCCCAGGAGATGCTGACCGCTGTGGAGCGCCATGTGCAGGCCGCTTCGGTATTCATTGCCACTGCAGCCGTGGCGGACTGGCGGCCTGCCAACCAGTCTTCAGAGAAGATCAAAAAAGACGGCTCGGGCCAGACGCCAAGCTTGGAGTTTGTGGAGAACCCGGACATCCTGGCTGCGGTGGCCCGGTCGCCCCACGCCCTGCAGGGGGATTTGTTCTGTGTGGGGTTTGCCGCCGAAAGCCACGATTTGCTCGCCCATGCCACGGCCAAGCGTGTACGCAAGGGCGTGCCGCTGTTGGTGGGAAATATCGGCCCGGCCACCTTCGGGCAGGATGACAATGCCTTGCTGCTGGTGGACGCCCAGGGGCACAGCGAGTTACCCCGGGCCTCCAAGCGGGTGCTGGCCCGGCAACTGATCGAGGACATTGCGGCGCGGTTGCCGCCTGTGGGGTCGTAGGGGTCTTTGCCGGGAGGCTGTATGAAGACTGGTGCCACCAAGCCTGAATGGGACACGCCACCCGACGGCGACTTTGCGCGTTATGTGGAGCGGCTTACGGCGCCAGCACCTGCCCGGGCCGCACAGGCGCCATCAACCTGGCGCCACGGCGTCGCCAAAGCCTGTTGCGGCGGCTGGAGGGCGCTCGGCGCCCCCGTCCAATCCGCCCGATCTTGCGCTGGTTTTGGCGCCTTTGTTTGGCGTTGTGCGTGCGGTCCGCGCCCTGCTCCTGGTGTTGATTGCACTGCATGGGGTCACTCTGTTCATGTTCGACCAGGGGTCTTTGCCCGGGCTGGTGGTCATGGCGGCCATCTGGTGGGCCCTTGGGCGTTTGATGGAGGTGGCTCCCAAGGCTCTATCATCCGCAGCCTCCGGGGCCGCCTCAGGCATAGAGCCCTTGCAGGAGCGGCTGCGGCAAGTAGCCAAGCAGCGCACAACTGGAAAGAAGAAACAACCGTGAAGATTGACGTGAAGATTCTGGATCCGCGCATGGCGGACCAACTGCCTACCTATGCTACGCCCGGCAGTGCTGGGCTGGACCTGAGGGCCTGCCTGGATGCGCCCCTCACCCTGCAGCCCAATGCATGGCAGCTGGTGCCCACCGGCATTTCCGTCTACATCAAGGACCCGGGGTACGCAGCCTTGATCCTTCCGCGTTCGGGCCTGGGTCACAAGCATGGCATCGTGCTGGGCAACCTCGTGGGTTTGATCGATAGCGACTACCAAGGGCAGCTCATGGTGAGTGCCTGGAACCGCAGCAGTGTGGCCTTTACGCTGGAGCCCATGGAACGCCTGGCCCAGTTGGTCATCGTGCCGGTGGTGCAGGCGCAGTTCAATGTTGTTACGGAGTTTGAAGCCACCGAGCGGGGCGAAGGCGGCTACGGCTCGACGGGCAAGGCCTGACGCTTGCGGTAGCAGTGGTGGGTGCTGCATTTGTAAGACGGCGCTTACTTTTTTGCGTGTCTGTTACCGACAAGTCAGAGGGTTTTCTGTCTACGCAACAGAACCCCGGTGCGTTGTTCCAATCAACCATGTGTCCAAGACGCCATGCAATGCGCCATGGCCTCGGACTGGTCCTCAAGACTTCAGGAGATTGAAATGCTGCAATTCACCCGCCCTCTCGCCATTGCTGGCGTGGTTGTTCTGGCCAGCTCTTTGGCGGCCTGCGGCCACAACCGCCCGGCACCGGCGCCCCAGTATTCGGGGGGCTATTCCAGCGGCTACCAGACCGCACCTGCCTATCCCAACAACCCTGCGGGCACTGAGTATGGCCGCGTGTCCAATATCGAGGTAATGCAGGGCCGCTCCCAAGGCCAGACTTCCGGCGCGGGGGCTGTGCTGGGCGCGGTGGTGGGCGGTGTCCTGGGCAACCAGGTGGGCAAGGGCTCTGGCCGTGCTGCGGCCACGGCGGTAGGGGTTCTGGGGGGCGCGGTGGCGGGCAACGCCATCGAGGGGCGCAACAACCAAGAGTATGTGCAAGGTTACCGCCTGTCCGTGCATCTGGACCAGGGCGGTTACCGCGTGTATGACGTGAGCAGCCCGGGTGACCTGCGTATTGGCGACCGCGTGCGTTTGTACAACGGCCAGATTTCGCGCATGTGATTTAGCTGACTACTGACCAAAAAAACGGGCGTCCCGAGTTTGTTCGGGGCGCCCGTTGTGCTTTGGCGGGGCTCAGTGCAGCAACGAGTTGCCGGGCGCCTGGGGTTGAACGCGAAAGAAGCCTGTACCGGCGGTTCCGCGTCCGATTTCCTCTTCGGTGGCTTCGCGCACGGCCTGCACGGTCAGTTGCAGGCGCAAGGCTATGCCCGCCAGCGGGTGGTTGCCGTCGAGCACGATATGGTCGGGATAGATCTCGGCCACGGTGTAAAGAGCGGTGCGGGGGGCATCGGGGTTGCAGCCTTCTGGCAGGGCCATGCCGTCAAACGTCATGCCTTCTTCGATTTCTGCGGGGAACAGCGCGCGGGGCTCCAGAAACAGCAACTGGTCGTTGAAGTCGCCGAAAGCATCTTCGGGTTCGAGGTGCAGCGCCAAGGTGGCGCCGGGGCCGTGGCCTTGCAGGGCCTCTTCGATGCGGGGCAGAAGATCATCGCCGCCGACCAGAAACTCCACGGGCTCATCGAGCACGTCCAGCTCTTCGCCCAGCGTGTCCTTGAGCGTCCAGGTCAGTGCGACCACACATTGTTGGGTAATTTCCATAGGAGAATTGTCGCAGTTTGACCAACCGCCCCGCCAAGGGGCCCTGTTTTCCCATGGATATCCAGCAACCCCTTTCCCTGCTCGGGGGGCTCAGCCCCGCGCAATTCATGCGCCGCCACTGGCAGAAGAAGCCCTTGCTGGTGCGCCAGGCCATTCCCCAGTTTGTGCCGCCCGTGCTGCGGTCCGAGCTGTTTGCGCTGGCCGCCCAGGAAGGGGTGGAGTCGCGCTTGGTGCAATTGGTCAAAGGTGCCTGGAAGCTGCGCCATGGCCCCTTCAGCCGCCGTGCATTGCCCGCGCTGCAGCAGCCCGACTGGACCTTGCTGGTGCAAGGGGTGGATCTGCACAACGATGCGGTCCATGCGCTGATGCAGCAGTTCCGTTTTGTGCCCGAGGCGCGGCTGGACGATCTCATGATCAGCTACGCCAGCAACGGCGGTGGTGTGGGGCCGCACTTCGATAGCTACGATGTCTTTTTGCTCCAGGCCCATGGCAAGCGCCGCTGGCGCATTGGCCGGCAGAAAGACCTGGCGCTGCGAGACGATATTCCTTTGAAGGTGCTGGCGCAGTTTGAACCCGAAGAAGAGTTTGTGCTGGAGCCGGGCGATATGTTGTACCTGCCGCCGCGCTACGCCCACGATGGCATTGCCGAAGGCGAGTGCATGACCTACTCCATCGGTTTCCGTGCCCCGGCGCGTGCAGAACTGGCCCAGGAGCTGCTGGTGCGTCTGGCGGAAGACGCCGGGGATTCAGACGAGGACAAGCCGCTGCTCTATCGGGATGCTGGACAGGAGGCTGTGGCGCAGCCTGCTCACATTCCTGCCGTCTTGCATGAATTCGCGCGCGAAGCGCTCGCCCGCGCGTTGGCGCAGCCCCTGGTGCTGGAGCGCGCGCTGGGCGAATACCTGACCGAGCCCAAGCCCAGCGTGTGGTTCGAGCCCGGGGATGCGAGGGTGATGCTGGAGGGGGTACGCCTGGACCGCAAGAGCCGCATGATGTATGACGCGCAGCACATCTTCATCAATGGAGAGAGTTACCGCGCCGCCGGGCGTGATGCCACGCTGATGCGGCGCCTGGCCGACGAGCGCCAGCTGACGGCGCGCGATCTGGCCCGCGCCAGCGACGACGCGCTGGAGCTGCTCTCCTCGTGGTGCGACGCGGGCTGGGTCCACGTCTGGGCGGGCAGCCACTGACCAGGAGACCATGATGACCGATGTGGCGGCCCCTTCGCCCGAACCTTTGCGTGACCTGCCCGCAGGGCGGTTCAGTGGGCGGGAAACGTTCCAGCAGCTGGTGCGCGATGCCTTTGCCACCGCAGCCCGGGACGGATGGCAGGAGATCGTGATCAGTGACGCCCATTTCCACGACTGGCCGTTGGGCGAGCGCGCGGTGGTCGAATCCCTGCAGGCCTGGGCCCACAGCGGGCGGCGTTTCACCATGCTGGCCTGCAGCTATGACGACGTGATCCGGCGCCATGCCCGGTTCGTGCGCTGGCGTGGCACCTGGGACCACATCATCACCTGCCGCCGCAGCCCGGCGGCCGACCCTCTGGACCTGCCCAGTGCCTTGTGGTCGCCCCAGTGGGTCATGCATCGCCTGGATCCGGAGCGCTGCATGGGGGTGACGGGCAGCGAGCCCGATCGCCGGGTGCTGCTGCGGGAGTCGCTCAACGAATGGGTGCGCAGCAAAAGCACCCCCGGTTTTCCTTCCACCACGCTTGGCCTGTAGCCTCTGCATGGGGGTGCGCGGAGCTTGTGTGGCAAGACCAACATGGCGGCGACCGCACTGCGTGAAGTCAAGCGGGTGTAAAGCTTTCGTCAGTGTTAGTCAGTATTGACTAAAAATCAATATAATCGGTGGTTGCGCCAAAAAGGTGCAAATCAAACGCTTTGTGCCAATGCGTACCAGGGCTTCAGTGGGCCTGACGCTGTGGCTTTTCAAGATTCTGTCTGTCCAACTAGGAAAATCGAAATGAAGAACTCTCTCGTTCTGGCCGCCCTGATCGCTGCTGCTGCACTCGCCGCTTGTGGCAAGAAGGAAGAGCCCGCTCCAGCACCTGCTCCCGCTCCCGTGGAAGCTCCTGCCGCTGCACCCGCTCCTGCCGCCGAACCCGCAGCTCCTGCTGCTTCCGACGCAGCTGCTGCTCCAGCCGCCGCTCCTGCTGCTGACGCTGCTCCTGCTGCCGACGCTGCCAAGGCTGCCGCTGACGCTGCTGCCACCGCTGCTACTGGCGCTTCCGCAGCCAAGTAATTCGCTGCAGGTGCTGGGCCGGTTTGTACCGGCCCGTGCCCAGGCCCCGCACCGCAAGGTCGGGGCTTTTTTTGTGCCCTGACGGCTCACCTGTATGTGGTGCGAAGTGGCGTGGCAGCTGCGGGGCGCGGTCAACCGCCATGGCAGCGGCTGTCCACCCGCAGCCAGTCGGTGCCCTGGGTGGGGTTGGCCACGATGATGTCCTCTGCCGTCCAGCCCAGTGCGGCGGCCAATGTCTCCTGGGCGAGAGAGGGCACATTGTTCTGCGCGCTCAGGTGGGCAGCCACCACCTGCCCCAGGCCCGCGTGCTGCACGGCGCGCAGAATGTCGGCCGTGGCGGCATTGGCCAGATGGCCATAAGGGCCCCCCACACGGCGCTTCAGAAAGGGTGGGTAGCGCGAGGCCTGCAGCATGCCAGGGTCGTGGTTGGCTTCAATCATGAGGGTATGGCAGCCCTGGAGCTGCTCCAGCACATGGGCGCTGGCGTGCCCCAGGTCGGTGAGTACCGCCAGGTGGGCATCGCCGTCGGAGCAACGAAGCTGCAGTGGCTCCCGCGCGTCGTGGGGCACCGTGAAGGGCAGGGCCTGGAAGCTGCCCAGGTCCAGGGCGTGCATGTCGTGCGCCACATGCAGCATGCCGTCGAAATCCGGGAATCCCAGCGCTGCGTGGGTTCCTTCGCTCATCCACACCGGAATCCGGTAGCGCACGGCCAGCGCCTGGGCGCAGCCGATGTGGTCGGAATGTTCGTGGGTGATGAAGACGGCGTCGAGGTCTTCGGGCTGCAACTGGGCCTGGGCCAGCCGGGCTTGCAGCTGTCGGATGCCAAAACCGCAGTCGATCAGCAGGCGGTGGATGTGTCCACCGCTGCTGCCTTCGACCACGGTGGCGTTGCCCGTGCTGCCGCTGCCCAGGTTCTTGAAGCGCAGCATGGAACGTTGGTGGTCGGTTGGATACGGGGGCGCAAAAAACACACCCTGCCAGGGGCCGGGAGCCCAGGGCAGGGTGGTGGTGTGGGAGCGCCCTTTGTTGTTACTTCAGGTCGTCGGTGATGACGCGCACGATGCGCTCGGCGTTGGCCGAGGTGTCGGGGGCGCCTGACTCGTTGAGCACGGAGACCGTGGTGGACTCACCCTGGCTGCGTACCGCGATGCGGTACTTGAGCGGTGGTGTGGCGGCCGAGGAGCTGCTAAACAGTTTGCCGAAGAAGCCGGGTTCCTTCTTGTCGGCATTGGGGGCCACGTAGCGCACGAAATACATGCCTTCGTTGCGGTTGCGGTCTTCCACGGTGAAGCCTGTGCGGTCGAGTGCCAGGCCCACGCGGCGCCATGCGCGGTCAAAGCCCTCATTCAGCTGCACCACGGGCTGGTTGTTGACGGTGGCCATGCGCGCAGCCTGTGCGCGGGGGGCGGGGGCCGCCACGATGGCTTTGGACTGCTCCTGGCTCACGCCCAGCTTGACCATCAGGCGGCGCAGGAATTCGGTTTCGAGTTCCGGGTCGGAGGGGCGGGGCTGCCACACCGTGTTGTCCTTGGTGGTGGTGCCATAGACCTCGATCATGCCGCGATGGGTGATGTAGATCTCGGTGCTGCCATTGGCGTTGCGCTCCAGGCGGGTGCGGAACTTATCGCGCTCGCCGGTGGAGTACAGCGAGTCCAGCATCTTGCCCAGCGTGGAGCGGATGAAGTCCTGCGGCAGCTTGGCGCGGTTCTCGGCCCAGTCGGTTTCCATGATGCCGACGTTGGGCTCGGCCTGGTCCAGGTTGAAGCCACTTTCTTGCCAGAAGTCGCGCACGGGCTCCCACAGCTTGTCGGCAGGGCGGTTGACCACCAGCCAGCGCTGGTTGCCGTCACGCTCGATGCGTACGTCACCCAGCTGCAGGGCGGCGGCGTTGGCAGCGGTGCCCGAGGGCTGCGCAGCTTGGCCAGCCTGCATGGCGGCTGCAGACACCGTGCCACCCGGGACGGCGTAGCGGGAGTCGCGCGACAGCTGGGTCAGGTCCGGGGGGACTTCCAGGGTCGAGCCTCTGGAGGCGCTTTTGTAGTCGATCTTGTCGCCTTCGAGGGCGGCGCAGGCGGACAGGGCCATGGCGAGGGCCAGCAGGCTCAGGCGGGTGGTAGCAGCTTTCACGCGGAAATCCTCGGGAAAAAGTGTCTCAGGGAGCCGGGCGCTGCCCGGCTTGGATCAGGCCAGCAGGCCGCTGGTGCGCAGTGCGGCTTCGACGACGGCCTCGTTGCCGCTGGACAGCGGCGTCATGGGCAGGCGCATGGTGCCACCACACAGGCCCATGCGGGCCATGGCCCACTTGACCGGGATGGGATTGGCTTCGACGAACAGGTGCTTGTGCACGGGCATCAGCTTGAACTGGATTTCCATGGCGCGGCGCGAGTCGCCCGCGAGGGCCGCCACACACAGCTCGTGCATCAGGCGCGGGGCCACGTTGGCCGTCACGCTGATGTTGCCATGGCCGCCGCACAGCATCAGGGCCACGGCGGTCGGGTCGTCGCCCGAGTACACGCCAAAGCCCTTGGGTACGTCACGGATGAGCCACTGCGCGCGCTCGATGTTGCCGGTGGCTTCCTTGATGCCGATGATGCCGGGCACCTGGGCCAGGCGCAGCACGGTGTCGTGCTGCATATCGGCCACCGAGCGGCCGGGCACGTTGTAGAGCACGATGGGCAGGTCGCCCGTGGCTTCTGCAATGGCCTTGAAATGCTGGTACTGGCCCTCTTGCGTGGGCTTGTTGTAGTAGGGCACGACCTGCAGCTGGCTGTCGGCGCCCACGCCGCGCGCGAACTTGGCCAGTTCGATGGCTTCGGCGGTGGAGTTGGCGCCACAGCCCGCCATGATGGGCACGCGCTTGGCCGATTGCTCCACGGCCACGCGGATGATCTCGCAGTGTTCTTCGACATTGACCGTGGGCGACTCGCCCGTGGTGCCCACCACGCCGATGCAGTCGGTGCCTTCGGCGATATGCCAGTCGATCAGTTTGCGCAGGGTGGGGTAGTCCACGCTGCCATCCTCGTGCATGGGGGTGACGAGGGCGACGATGCTGCCGGTGAGGGGCACGGAGGAAGAGGTCATGTCCGCAGTGAAAAACGGTAAAAGGGCATTCTAACTAGCCGCGATGGGCAAAAGATGCCGTGGGGCCCCGCCAGGCTGCGGGAGTTCCCGCACGGCCGTGATGCGTTGCACGAAACGCGCGGGTTCATCCAGGAACCCGTCCTCGTAGGCCACCACGCGCAGCCCCTGGCTGGCGCCCAGCAGCTCGCCGGGTGCCAGCAGGAATTCAGGCCGTGCAGGGCGCCCCACGGTTTCGTTGCCCAGGGCAAATGTTTCGTAGATCAGCACGCCACCCGGAGCGACGCTGTCCACAATGGCGGGCAGCAGGGGCCGCCACAGGTAGTTGGTGACCACCACGGCGCCAAACTGGCGGCCCGGCAGGGGCCAGGGCCCGTTTTCAATGTCTGCCAGGAGCAATTCGCCCAGCCCTTCGCAGGCGGCGAGGGCCTCGGCAGAGCGGTCCACCCCCACCACCGGGTGCCCCTGGCTGTGCAGCCAGCGCAGGTGGCGGCCCGCACCGCAGGCCAGGTCCAGGGCTGTGGCGCCCGGGGGGATCAGGTGGGTCCAGCGGCGGACCCATGCGGAGGGGGCTTCTGTGTCATGCATAATGCTATTAAATTTACAGCTTAAAGGGCTTTTCCAGCGCGCGCAGAAGCCCCAAAAAGCTTTGAATCTCTGACTGTGGCCGTCAGAAACACGCCCACATCTGGTCGGCCAGCATCACCATGAACTCGGGCACGGTGTACATGCCAAACACCAACAGGCATAACAGCACGGCCACGGCCCGACCCAGCCAGCGCAGGGCGCGCGACCGGGGTGTGGGGGGCGGGGGCGGTTGGTGCATGGTGGGTCAATCAGGCGGTCCGGTCAGGCGGGTTGGGGGGCTGAGCGCTGGATGGGGCTTTCCTTGACGGGCAGGTTCACCAGCCCGGCAAACACGCCCAGGCCGATGGCGATGTACCAGACGATATCGTAGTTGCCCGTGGCGTCATACAGATAGCCACCCAGCCACACGCCCAGGAAGCTACCGATCTGGTGGCTGAAGAACACAAAGCCGCCCAGCATCGACAGGTGCTGCACGCCAAAAATCTGCGCAATGGTGGCGTTGGTGGGTGGCACGGTGGACAGCCACAGCGTGCCCATCACGGCCGAGAACACGTACACCGACAGTGGCGACAGCGGCACCAGCAAGAAGATGCTGATGGCCACCGCACGGGCAAAGTAAATGAAGGCGAGGATGTGGCGCTTGGGCATGCGCTGGCCCAGCGTGCCCGCAATGTAGGTGCCAAACACGTTGAACAGCCCGATCAGCGCCAGCGCATAGCTGGCCACCTGGGGCGACAGGCCATGGTCCTTGAGGTAGCTGGGCATGTGCACGCCAATGAACACCACCTGGAAGCCGCACACAAAGTAACCCGCCATCAGCAGGTTGAAGCTGGGGTAGCGGAACGCCTCGCCCAGTGCCTGCACGATGGTCTGCTCACGCTTGACCGGGGCCGCTCCCTTGAAGCCCGGCTCCCGCAGGCCAAATGCCAGGGGCACGATGAGCAGCACCGCCATTGACAGCACCAGCAGCGCCTGCTGCCAGCCCAGGCCCGCAATGAGCCAGCCTTCCACCGGTACCATCAGGAACTGGCCGAACGAACCCGCCGCCGCCGCCACCCCCATGGCCCAGGAGCGTTTTTCGGGTGCAATCTGCCGCCCCAGCACGCCGTAGATCACGGCGTAGGTGGTGCCCGCCTGCGCCGCGCCAATCAGCACGCCCGCCGTCAGCGCAAACAGCGTGGGTGTGGGCGACAGCGCCATGCCCGCCAGGCCCAGGCCATACAGCACCGCGCCGCCCATCAGCACACGGAAGGCCCCAAACCGGTCGGCCACCATGCCCGCAAAAATCCCGATCAGGCCCCAGGACAGGTTCTGGATGGCGATGGCCAGCGCGAACGACTGGCGCGTCCAGCCCATCTCCTGGGTGATGGGCAGCAGCCACAGCCCGAACCCGTGGCGGATGCCCATGGACAGGGTCACGATGGCCGCGCCGCAGGCCAGCACCTGGAACATGGACAGTTTGGGAATATTCATATGCATGCGCAGGAATGTAGCCAGATTGCGTGAAACGTGCTGATACACACGTGACCAATACAGTGCCCCATAGGGGTGGTGATGACTGGTTTTTTATCCAGCTACGCCCCGCATGCCGCACTACAATCCGCCGCTATGTCTGCCAAACCGTCTTCTGCTTCCGCCAGCGAATACTCCGAAGGTTCGATCCGCGTGCTCAAGGGCCTGGAGCCCGTCAAACAGCGCCCGGGCATGTACACCCGCACCGACAACCCCCTGCACATCATCCAGGAGGTGCTGGACAACGCCGCCGACGAGGCGCTGGCCGGGTACGGCAAGAAGATCCGCGTCACCCTGCACGCCGACGGCTCGGTCAGTGTGGAAGACGATGGCCGGGGTATCCCCTTCGGCATGCACCCGGAGGAAAACGCGCCGGTGATCGAACTGGTCTTCACCCGCCTGCACGCGGGCGGCAAGTTCGACAAGGGCAAGGGCGGCGCCTACAGCTTCTCGGGCGGCCTGCACGGCGTGGGCGTGTCGGTCACCAACGCGCTGGCCACCCGGCTCGAAGCCACCAGCTACCGCGAGGGCAAGGTGGCGCGCCTGGTGTTTGCCGCCGGTGATGTGGTCGAGCCCCTGGTGGCCCGGCCGCTGGAGGCGGGCGAGCGCAAGCAGGGCACCTCGGTGCGCGTGTGGCCCGATGCGAAATATTTCGAATCCAGCGCCCTGCCCATGGGCGAACTCACCCACCTGCTGCGCAGCAAGGCTGTGCTCATGCCGGGCGTGACGGTGCAGCTGGTCAACGAGAAAACCCGCGACACGCAAACCTGGCAGTACAAGGGCGGTCTGCGCGACTACCTGATGCAGACGCTGAACGGCGACCCGGTGATCCCGCTGTTTGAGGGCGAGGGTTTTGCCGACCGCAACAACGAAAGTTTTGCCGAAGGCGAGGGCGCATCCTGGGCCGTGGCCTTCACGGAAGACGGCCAGCCCATGCGCGAGAGCTACGTCAACCTGATCCCCACCAGCGCGGGTGGCACGCACGAAAGCGGCCTGCGCGACGGCCTGTTTAACGCCGTCAAGAGCTTCATCGAACTGCACAGCCTGCTGCCCAAGGGCGTAAAGCTGCTGCCCGAGGACGTGTTTGCGCGCGCCAGCTATGTGCTGTCGGCCAAGGTGCTTGACCCGCAGTTTCAGGGCCAGATCAAGGAACGCCTGAACTCGCGCGACGCGGTGCGCCTGGTCAGCGGTTTTGTGCGCCCGGCGCTGGAGCTGTGGCTGAACCAGCACGTCGAATACGGCAAGAAGCTCGCTGAGCTGGCCATCAAGGCCGCGCAGACGCGCCAGAAGGCGGGCCAGAAGGTCGAAAAGCGCAAGGGCTCCGGCGTGGCCGTGCTGCCCGGCAAGCTCACCGACTGTGAAAGCCGCGACATTGCCCACAACGAAGTGTTCCTGGTCGAGGGCGACTCGGCCGGTGGCAGCGCCAAGATGGGCCGCGACAAGGAAAGCCAGGCCATCCTGCCGCTGCGCGGCAAGGTGCTCAACACCTGGGAGGTGGAGCGCGACCGCCTGTTTGCCAACAACGAAATCCACGACATCTCGGTGGCGATTGGCGTGGACCCGCATGGGCCCAACGACACGCCCGACCTGAGCGGCCTGCGCTATGGCAAGGTCTGCATCCTGTCAGACGCCGACGTGGACGGCTCGCACATCCAGGTGCTGCTGCTCACGCTGTTCTTCCGCCATTTCCCCAAGCTCATCGAGACCGGCCACATCTACGTGGCGCGCCCCCCGCTGTTCCGCGTGGACGTGCCCGCGCGTGGCAAGAAGCCTGCGGCCAAGATGTATGCGCTGGACGACGGCGAGCTGGCCGCCATCCTGGACAAGGCCGAAAAAGACGGCGTGCCGCGCGAGAAGTGCCAGATCAGCCGCTTCAAGGGCCTGGGCGAGATGAACGCCGAGCAGCTGTGGGAAACCACGCTCAACCCCGACACCCGCCGCCTGTTGCCCGTGCAACTGGGCGACATGGACTTTGCCGCCACCGAAGGGCTGATCACCAAGCTCATGGGCAAGGGCGAAGCCGCCGCGCGCCGCGAGCTGATGGAGCTGCATGGCGACGCGGTGGAGATTGATATCTGACGCACCGGCTGGCTGCACGCAGTGCCTGTGATGAGGAATATGACTAAAAACAGTGCTTTCCGCGCATCTGTATTGGGTTTGTTGCTATGTTTTGTGCAGCAATTCGCCCATGCAGACCTGTGGGCGCATGTGGACGAGCGCGGCGTGACGCACTTTGCGGCGGAGCAGGTCGATGCGCGCTACCAGCTGTTTTTTCGCGGCAATGACTTCGACTCGACCCGGGATGCGCCCGTCAATGCCTCGCCCATGCCCTACGCACTGCCTGCCGCAGGCGCGCGCCTGCTGGCGTTTTTCGATATCGCGCCTGACTACAAACGCGTCAAGCACCACCTGCGCGCTGCGGCCACCCAGCATGGCGTGGACTACGAGCTGCTGCAGGCAGTGATCGCCACCGAGTCCGGCTTTGACGCCACCGCCGTATCGCCCAAGGGCGCCGTGGGCCTGATGCAGGTGATGCCCGCCACGGCCAGCCGTTTTGGCGTGAGTGCGGACAAGAAGCGCACGGTGGAGCAAAAACTGGCCGACCCCGCCGTGAACGTACCCACCGGCACCCGCTATTTGCGGCATCTGCTGGACCTGTTCCCCGGCCGCATGGACCTCGCGGTGGCCGCCTACAACGCGGGCGAAGGCGCCGTGCAAAAGGCGGGCAACCAGGTACCAGCTTTCAAGGAAACCCAGAACTACGTGCGCACCGTGCTGGGCCTGTACGCCCAGCTCAAGCCGCCAGCCCCCGTGCTGACACAGCGCGCCCTGCCGGGCCGCGTGCGCATGGAGCTGTCGGGCGGCGCGCAGAACCGGGGCAACCTGCCGCCCACTCAGGTGGCACAGACCCGCAGCGCGCCGCAGACCGCGTTTGAACCCTTACCGACGATTCCGAACGAATGAGCGACCAACCCACTCTTGATTTCACCACCGCAGGCGATGACGGAGGCGACTCCCTGGGCCTGGCGGGCTACGCCCAGCGCGCCTACCTGGAATACGCGCTCTCGGTCGTCAAGGGCCGTGCACTGCCCGATGTGTGCGACGGCCTCAAGCCCGTGCAGCGGCGCATCCTTTATTCGATGGACCGCATGGGCCTGGGCTACAGCGGCCCCACGCGCAACACGGCAGCCAAACCGGTCAAGAGCGCCCGCGTGGTGGGCGATGTGCTGGGCCGCTTCCACCCGCACGGCGACCAGTCGGCCTACGACGCGCTCGTGCGCATGGCGCAGGACTTTGCCCAGCGCTACCCTCTGATCGATGGCCAGGGCAACTTCGGCAGCCGCGACGGTGACGGCGCCGCCGCCATGCGCTACACCGAGGCGCGCCTGTCGCGCATCACCAGCCTGCTGCTCGACGAAATCGACGAAGGCACGGTCGATTTCATGCCCAACTACGACGGCAGCACCGATGAGCCCCGCCAGCTGCCCGCCCGCCTGCCGTTTGCGCTGCTCAATGGCGCCAGCGGCATCGCAGTGGGCCTGGCCACCGAGATCCCCAGCCACAACCTGCGCGAGATTGCCGATGCGTGTGTGGCGCTCATCAAGACGCCATCGCTCAGCCAGGACGAGCTGCTGGCCATCGTGCCCGGGCCCGACTACCCCGGTGGCGGCCAGATCATCAGCAGCCCCGGCGACATTGCCGACGCCTACCGCACGGGGCGCGGCAGCCTCAAGGTGCGCGCGCGCTGGAAGATCGAGGACATGGCGCGCGGCCAGTGGCAACTGGTGGTCAACGAACTGCCGCCCGGTGTGAGCACGCAAAAGGTGCTCGAAGAAATCGAGGAAATCACCAACCCCAAGGTCAAGGCCGGCAAGAAGGCGCTGACGCAGGACCAGACGCAACTCAAGGCCAGCATGCTGGCCGTGCTGGACGTGGTGCGCGACGAGTCGAGCAAGGACGCGCCCGTGCGCCTGGTGTTCGAGCCCAAGACGGGCAAGACCCCGCAGCAAGAGCTGATCACCGCGCTGCTGGCCCACACCAGCCTGGAGACCTCGGCGCCCATCAACCTGACCATGGTGGGGCTCGATGGCAAGCCCGTGCAGAAGTCGCTGCGCCAGATGCTGGAAGAGTGGATCGCCTTCCGCCAGACCACCATCACCCGCCGCAGCCAGCATCGGCTGAACAAGGTGCTGGACCGCATCCACATCCTCGAAGGGCGGCAGCTGGTGCTGCTCAACATCGACGAGGTGATTGCCATCATCCGCCAGGCCGAAGACCCCAAGGCCGCGCTGATTGCACGCTTCAACCTCAGTGACCGGCAGGCCGAGGACATCCTCGAAATCCGCCTGCGCCAGCTCGCGCGGCTCGAAGCCATCAAGATCGAGCAAGAGCTGAAAGAACTGCGCGAAAGCCAGGGCAAGCTCGAAGACATCCTGAACAACCCAGGCTCGCTGCGCCGCACCATGGTCAAGGAGATCGAGGCCGACGCCAAGACCTTTGCCGACGCTCGCCGCACGCTGATCCAGGCCGAGAAAAAGGCCGTGGCCGAAGTGAAGGTGGTGGACGAGCCTGTCACCGTTGTGGTGTCTGAAAAGGGCTGGGTGCGCGCGCGCACCGGCCATGGCCACGAGGCCGCCAGCTTTGCCTTCAAGGCGGGCGACGGGCTGTATGGCACGTTCGAGTGCCGCACGGTTGATACCCTGCTGGCCTTTGGCAGCAACGGCCGCGTGTATTCGGTGGCCGTGTCGCTGCTGCCGGGTGCGCGGGGTGATGGCCAGCCGGTGACCACGCTGATTGAGCTGGAAGCAGGCACGCAGCTGCTGCACTACTTTGCAGGCCCCGCCAACGCCACACTGCTGCTGTCCAACTCGGGCGGCTACGGCTTCCTGGCGGCGGTCGAGAACATGGTGTCGCGCCAGAAGGGCGGCAAGGCCTTCATCACCCTGGGCGAGGGCGAAACCGTGTGTGTGCCCTCGCACGCCGCAGGCACCACAGGCAGCAAGCCGGTGCTGCCCGCCACGCATGTGGCCTGCGCCTCCACGGGCGGGCGCATCCTCACGTTCGAGATCACCGAGCTGAAAACCATGGCCAACGGCGGCCGGGGCCTGATGCTGATCGATCTGGAAGACACGGACCAGCTCGCAGGCGCGGCGGCCTACACGCGCAGCATTCGCCTTGATGGTATTGGCCGGGGTGGCAAGCAGCGCGACGAAACGCTGGAGATCCGCAGCCTGAACAACGCCCGCGCCGCACGCGGCCGCAAGGGCAAGGCGGCGGACCTGGGCTTCAAGCCCACAGCGGTGACGCGGGTGGAGTAAGCCCCCGTTCCAGACGAAGAAGCCACCTCCGGGTGGCTTTTTTCATGGCCGCAGCAGTTTTCCACGGGTTGCTACGGATTGGACGAAATGCGCGAACGGGCGCACCATATGTAAGTGAATGTCTGTGCTGGCCTGCGTCCCAGGCCGTCAGCATGCATGCCAGCAGTACCGGGGCCGCCCCATAACCAGAGGAGACCATGATGTTCAAACGCATCCGTATTGCTCAGAAGCTGTGGCTCGCCGTCATTTTTATCGTGGTCATGCTCGCTGGTGTGGTGGGGTTTTCGGCCTACCGTTCTGCCAAGGTGCAGGCCGAGGCCGACGCCGTGTCGCGTGAGATGCAGACCCGCGTGAGCACCGCCATCCGCTGGGCGGGCCTGACGGAGACCAATGCGGCCCGCACCCAGGCGCTGATCGTGAGCAGCGATCCGGCGGTCGAGGCCGAGTTCAAGGACGTGATTGCCGCCACCTCGGCGCAGATCACCGAGGTGCAGAAGTCGCTGGAGGGCATGGCGCTGTCCGATGCCGACAAGGCGCAGATGGCCAAGGTTGCCGACGCGCGCAAGACCATGATCGACCTGCGCGGCAAGGCCCGCCAGCTCAAGGCCGATGGCAAGGCCGACGAGGCCGTCACCCTGGTCAAGCAGACCTACAACCCGGCCGTGGCGGCTTACCTCAAAACCCTGCGCGACTTCGTGGAGCTGCAGCAGAGCACGGCGCAGACCCGCCTGGCCGAGATGGCAGCATCGCGCATGCTGACGGTGAAGATTGCGGCCGTCGCGGTGGCGGCGTTGCTGCTGGCCATCATTGCCGGGGCCTACTACCTGATCGGCAGCATCCAGCGGCCGCTGGCGCAGGCCAATGACCTGGCGGCCAAGATTGCGGCGGGCGATTTGAGCGAACAAGGTGCTGTCACGCGCGGCGACGAGTTTGGCGACCTGCTGCGCTCGCAGTACGCGATGAGCGATTCGCTCGGGCGCATGGTCCACCAGGTGCGCCAGAGCACCGACAGCATCGCCATCGCCAGTGCCGAGATCGCCACCGGCAACCACGACCTGTCGGCGCGCACCGAGCAGACGTCGAGCAACCTGCAGCAGACGGCGGCGGCCATGGAGGAGTTCACCAGCACCATTGCGCAAAGCGCCAGCAGCGCACGCCAGGCCAGCACCCTGGCTGCGAGCGCCACAGGTGTTGCCGAGCGGGGAGGCACGGTGGTGACGCAGGTGGTCTCGACCATGGAAGACATCAACCACAGCAGCAAGAAGATCAACGACATCATCGGCGTGATCGACTCGATTGCGTTCCAGACCAACATCCTCGCGCTGAATGCGGCGGTGGAGGCGGCGCGTGCGGGTGAGCAGGGCCGGGGCTTTGCGGTGGTGGCCAGCGAGGTGCGCAACCTGGCGCAGCGCTCTGCCTCTGCCGCCAAGGAGATCAAGGCGCTGATCAGTGCGTCGGTGGAGAAGGTGGAAACCGGCACCCGCCTGGTGGCCGATGCAGGCACGACCATGACCGACATCGTGCGCTCGGTGCAAAGCGTGACGGACATGATTGGCGAGATCACGGCGGCTTCGTCCGAGCAGAGCGCGGGCATCTCGCAGGTCAATCAGGCCGTGGGCAACCTCGACCAGATGACCCAGCAAAACGCTGCCCTGGTGGAAGAAAGCGCCGCCGCCGCGCAAAGCCTGCGCGAACAGGCCGAACACCTGGCGCAGGTGGTGGCGGTGTTCAAGGTCAACGGGGCTGCCTATGGCGGGGTGGCGCCGCCAGCGCGTGCGTCACACGCCCCAGCACCTCAGGCCCCGCGTGTGCCCTCAACGCCCGCCAAGGCTGCCGTGGCAAGCAAGCCGGGCGCCCAGCGCATCACCCAGGCCGCCCCAGCGGGCAGCAAACCCGCGCCTGCCAAGACCAAAGCCCCGGCCCCCGCGTTGGCCCAGGGCGCGGATGAGGACTGGGAGTCCTTCTAAACCGCAGCGCGGCCCGTGCAGCAGGCCGTTGAAACTGGCACGCCGTAAGCCAGCGCTCCCGCGCAAGGGCCGCCCCGCCGCGCTGGGAGCGTCCCCCCTTGGGGGGAAGGCGCGCAGCGACTCAGGGGGTCATGCCAATTCAGCGATCAGCTCAATCTCCACACAGGCGCCCATGGGCACCTGGGCTACGCCAAAGGCGCTGCGCGCGTGCACGCCCTTGTCGCCAAACACCTGGCCCAGCAGCTCGCTGGCGCCGTTGGTCACAAGGTGCTGCTCGGTGAAGTCGCCGGTGGAGTTGACCAGGCTCATCACCTTCACGATGCGTTGCACGCGGTTCAGATCGCCGCCGGTGGCGGCATGCAGCGTGCCCATGAGGTCGATGGCCACGGCGCGTGCGGCGGCCTTGCCTTCTTCGGTGCCGATATCGCGGCCGAACTGCGCGGCCCAGGGCTTGCCGTCCTTGCGGGCGATGTGGCCGCTCAGAAACACCAGGTTGCCGGTCTGCACATAGGGCACGTAGGCGGCTGCGGGAACCGACACGGGGGGCAGGGTGATGTTGAGTTCTTTCAGCTTGTCGTAAACGCTCATGGTGCTTCCTCGGGTTGAAGTGAAGGGTGGGTAGAGGAGAGTGGCGCGGGTGGCAAGGGCCCCGGCGCCGGGTGGGGATGAGTGTTACACAGCCGCGCGCACCGAATCCAGCCGCCCCGGTGCCGGGGCGGCAGTAGCATCAGCCCATGCCCGCCATAAGTGCTCCTAATGCCTCCACCTTGCCCGGCTCCGAGGTCCCGCCCGGTGTGGCGGAGCCGGCGCAGCCCGTGGTGCCCTGGCGGCTGCCAACCCTGCTGCTGGGGGTGGTGGCGGGGGCGGCGTTGCAGTTGCAGCAACCGGGCTTGTGGAGCATGGGCGCTTATGCCGCGCTGTTGTGCGCTGCATTGGTGGCAGGTTGGGTGGGGGCTGCTATGCGCAGCACCGGCCGCACTGGCGGGCCCGGGGCCGTGCCCCCGTCCCGGTGGCGCGCGGTGGCGTCTGTGGCGCTGGCGCTGTGTGCGGGCGCGCTGGCCATGGCTGGGGTCAGTGGTTTGCGGGCCACGGCCTACCTGCAGCAGGGCCTGGCCCCGGCGCTGGAGGGCCAGGACATCCGCGTGACCGGGGTGGTGTCGGCCATGCCGCAGGCCAACGAGGCGGGCACCCGGCTGCGGCTGGAGGTGGAATCTGCGCTGCTCCAAGGCACCCCCGTGCAGTTGCCGCCCCGGATCGAGGTCGCCTGGTACGGCGGCGCCTTTTTGCGCGAGGCGGGCGATGCCGTGGACCTGCAGCGCCAGCCCGCCCCGGTGCGTGCGGGCGAGCGCTGGGAGATGACGGTGCGGCTGAAAGCGCCCCACGGCCTGCGCAACCCCTACGGGTTCGACTTTGAACTGTGGATGTGGGAGCAGGGCGTGCAGGCCACCGGCTATGTGCGCGCAGGCCCCAAGGACGAACCGCCGCGCCGCCAGGCCTCCACCTGGCAGCACCCGGTAGAGCAGGCGCGCCAAAGTGTGCGCGATGCCATCCTGGACCGGCTCGGGCGCGGCGCGGAGGATGCCAGCGACCCCGGCCGAGCACGCATCGCAGGCGTGGTGGCAGCCCTGGTCACGGGCGACCAGCGCGCCATCGACCGGGCGGACTGGGACATGTTCCGCGCCACGGGGGTGGCGCACCTCATGAGCATTTCAGGCTTGCACATCACGTTGTTTGCCTGGCTGGCGGCGGCCGTGGTGGGGGCGCTGTGGCGGCGGTCCACACGGCTGTGCCTGTGGGCACCCGCGCCAACGGCGGCGCTGCTGGCCGGGGTTGTGCTGGCCAGCGCCTATGCACTGTTCAGTGGCTGGGGTGTGCCAGCGCAGCGCACCGTCACCATGCTGGGCATCGTGGCGCTGCTGCAGTGGAGCGGGCGCAGCTGGCCCTGGCCCCAGGTGTGGCTGCTGGCCTGCGCGGCCGTGGTGGTGGCAGACCCCTGGGCGCTGGCGCAGCCGGGCTTCTGGCTGAGTTTTGTGGCGGTAGGGGTGCTATTTGCTACTAATCCGATAGCTAAAAAAGCATATGGATCAGGCGCAAAAGGCCATTTTTATGCACTCTTTCGGGAGCAATGGGTGGTCACGCTGGCCCTCACGCCCCTGAGCCTGTTGCTGTTTGGCCAGGTGTCGGTGGTGGGCCTGGTGGCCAATCTGGTGGCGATTCCGTGGGTGACGCTGGTGGTGACGCCGCTGGCATTGGGTGGCGTGGTGTGGGGGCCGCTGTGGAGTCTGGCGGCCTGGAGCCTTCAGCCCCTCACGGTGCTGCTGCAGTGGCTGGCGCAGTGGCCCGGGGCGGTGCTGTTCCTGCCCGCTGCGCCCTTGTGGGCGGGCATGGCCGCCGTGGCGGGTGGTGCACTGCTGGCCATGCGCCTGCCGTGGCGGCTGCGTCTGCTGGCGCTGCCCCTGTTGCTGCCCGTGTTCTGGTGGCAGCCCGCGCGGCCAGCGGCAGGGCAGTTCGAGCTGCTGGCGGCCGACATCGGCCAGGGCAACGCGGTGCTGGTGCGCACGGCCACGCACACGCTGCTGTATGACGCGGGCCCGCGCTTCAGCCGCGAAAGCGACGCGGGCCACCGGGTGCTGGTGCCGCTGCTGCGCGCGTTGGGCGAGCGGGTGGATGTGCTGATGCTAAGCCACCGCGATGCCGACCACACGGGCGGCGCGGCGGCGGTGCTGGCGCAGCAGCCCCGGGCCGAACTCACCGGCTCCATCGAGGCCGACCATGTGCTGCAGGCCCAGCGCCCGGCCAAGCCCTGCCTTGCGGGCCAGCGCTGGGAGTGGGATGGGGTCACCTTTGAGGTGCTGCACCCGCTGGCCGGGGACGATGCCCCCGCGCCCCGTGCGCCGCGGCCCAACACCTTGAGCTGTGTGCTGCGCGTGGCGGCGGCCGGGGGCTCGGGGCCATCGGCGCTGCTGGTGGGAGACATCGAGGCTGCGCAGGAGCAAGCCCTGGTGGCGCGGGGCGCCACGCTGCAGGCCGATGTGCTGCTGGTGCCCCACCACGGCAGCAAGACCTCGTCGTCGCCCGCCTTGCTGGAGGCTGTGCGGCCGCGCACCGCTTTGGTGCAGGCGGGTTACCGCAACCGCTTCGGGCATCCGGCGCCCGATGTGCTGCAGCGCTACCGCGAGCGCAACATCCACGTGGTGGAATCGGCACGCTGCGGGGCGGCCACCTGGGTGTCCAGCGCCCCGGGCGGGGTGGCGTGTGAACGCGACACCGGCCGCCGGTATTGGCAGCACAGCATGGTGCCACGGAGCGATTGATTGCGAAAGCATGGCGCAGCGCGCTCAGGGGCTGTTGCCCAATGGGTGGGCGCGCAACTTGCTATCCTGTTCACAGGAGGCCCGTTCATGCAGAAATTTGACGAGATGTACGCCATGCTGCCGTTTGATGGCAGCGACGTGCGGGAACACTACAAGCGCTATGCACAGTGGTTGAGCAAACAGCCCCCTGACGTGATGCAGGCCCGCCGGGCCGAGGCCGAGATGATCTTCCGGCGCGTGGGCATCACCTTCGCCGTCTATGGCGCCAAGGACGAAGGTGGCGCAGGCAACGAACGGCTGATTCCGTTTGACCTCATCCCCCGCATCATCCCCGCCCACGAGTGGGCCAGCATGCAGCAGGGCCTGGTGCAGCGCGTCACCGCCCTCAACCGCTTCATCCACGACGTGTACCACGGCCAGGACATCATCCGCGCGGGCATCGTGCCCGCCGACCTGATCCTGAACAATGCCCAGTACCGGCCCGAGATGGCCGGGCTGCATGTGCCGCAGAACATCTACGCGCACATTGCAGGCATCGACATCGTGCGCGCGCCGGACGCCCAGGGCAACGGCGAGTACTACGTGCTCGAAGACAACCTGCGCGTGCCCAGCGGCGTGAGCTACATGCTCGAAAACCGCAAGATGATGATGCGGCTTTTCCCCGAGCTGTTCAGCCTGCACAAGGTGGCGCCGGTGGCGCATTACCCCGACATGCTGCTCGAAACCCTGCGCGCCAGTGCCCCGGCCGCAGCCGATGAGCCCACGGTGGTGGTGCTCACGCCCGGCATGCACAACAGTGCGTACTTCGAGCACGCCTTCCTGGCCCAGCAGATGGGGGTGGAGCTGGTCGAAGGACAGGACCTCGTGGTCAAGGACAAGTTTGTGTACATGCGCACCACGCGCGGCCTGCAGCGGGTGGACGTGATCTACCGCCGCGTGGACGACGACTTCCTCGACCCACAGGTGTTCCGCCCCAATTCCACGCTGGGCTGCTACGGCCTCATGGAGGCCTACCGCGCAGGCAATGTGGGCATCTGCAATGCCGTGGGCACGGGCGTGGCGGACGACAAGTCGGTCTACCCCTATGTGCCCGAGATGATCCGCTTCTACCTGGGCGAAGAGCCCATCCTGAAAAACGTGCCCACCTGGATGTGCCGCAAGCCGGACGACCTGCAGCATGTGCTGGCCAACCTCAAGGACCTCGTGGTCAAGGAAGTGCACGGCGCGGGTGGCTACGGCATGCTGATCGGTCCTGCCGCCACGCAGGCCGAGATCGAGGACTTCCGCCGTGCGTTGATTGCCAACCCGTCGGGCTACATCGCCCAGCCCACGCTCAGCCTCTCCAGCTGCCCCACCTATGTGGAAAGCGGCATCGCCCCGCGCCACATCGACCTGCGCCCCTTCGTGCTCAGCGGGCGCGAGGTGCAGATGGCCGCAGGCGGCCTCACGCGTGTGGCGCTGCAGGAAGGTTCGTTGGTGGTGAATTCGTCGCAGGGCGGTGGCACCAAGGACACCTGGGTGCTGGGCGAGGGCACGCCCGCAGCGCAGCCCAAGGCCGTGCAGTCGCAGTCCCAGGGCCAGTCGCAAAGTCAAACGCAAGGGAGCTTCTGAACATGCTGAGCCGCACCGCAGACCACCTGTTCTGGATGTCCCGCTACACCGAGCGGGCGGAGAACACGGCAAGAATGCTGAATGTCAGCTACGAGACCTCCCTGCTGCCCCAGGCCGCCGATGTGGCGCAAAAAGGCTGGGAGGGGCTGCTGTCCATCAGCGAGCTGATCCCTGCCTACACCGCCAGGCACGGCGAGGTGACCCCCGCGCGGGTCCTGGAGTTCATGGTGCGCGACGGCAACAACCCGTCGTCCATCCTGTCATGCCTGCGTGCCGCCCGCGAGAACGCGCGCGCTGTTCGCGGGGCGCTCACCACCGAGGTCTGGGAGACACAGAACCAGACCTGGCTGGAACTGCACCGGCAGCTGGAGGGCGGCGCCTTCGAGCGCGACCCGGGCCAGTTTTTTGAGTGGGTGAAGTACCGCTCTCACCTGTCGCGCGGTGTGGTGCTGGGCACCATGCTGCAGGACGAGGCGTTTCACTTTCTGCGCATGGGCACGTTCCTGGAGCGTGCCGACAACACGGCGCGCCTGCTGGATGTGAAGTTCCACGCCGTCAAGAACGATTTTTTTGGCCGCGCCAGCGAGCGCAACCAGGAGAGCGACTTCTACCACTGGAGCGCCATCCTGCGCAGCGTCTCGGCGTTCGAGGTGTACCGCAAGGTCTACCGTGACGTGATCACGCCGGGCCGTGTGGCCGACCTGCTGATCCTGCGCCGCGACATGCCGCGCTCGCTGCATGCCTGCATGCGCGAAGTGGTGGACAACCTGGCCGTGCTGGCCAACGGCCAGTCTGTCGAAACAAGCCGCCGCGCTGGGCGCCTGCTGGCCGACCTGCAATACGGCCGCATCGACGAGATCCTGGCCACGGGCCTGCATGCGTTCCTCACGCAGTTTCTGGACCGGGTGAACGACCTGGGTGGCGGCATCAGCCGCGATTTTCTGGTGACCTCGGGCGACTGAAAGGCCCGATGAACTGGGCGCAGTGCAGGGGGGCTGCTGCTCACTCCTGCGCGTTGCGCCGCTGGTCCCGCAGCATGAAGAGGTAGAGGCTTTCGACCTTCTCGCGCGCCCAGGGGGTCTTGCGCAGGAACTTGAGGCTGGAGCCTACGCTGGGGTCGATCTGGAAGCAGCGGATGGGAATCTGCCGCCCCAGTTCATCCCAGCCAAAGTAATCGGCCAGGCCCACCACCATGGCTTCGAGGGTGACGCCGTGCAGGGGGTTGCGCGGCTGGGCGGGCTTGCTGGCGGGTGGGGCTGGCGGCGGGGTGTCTGGGGTGCTCATGGCGCCAAGCATACAGACTGAAACCGTGCCCACTTCATCCAGGCTACCCTGTCCTGCGCAACGGGCGTGAATGCCACCAGAGCCCCCATGGAGCTCGCTTGGCCAGGCCAGGGGGGCATCCTCCGAGAGATAACGCGACGCAGCACAGGGGCAATCAGGCTTTGCGTTGCAGATGGTCCTCGCGCTGGAACAGTTCGGCCGCCCAGTCCACAAACGCGCGCACCTTGGCGCTCAGGTGGCGATTGGGCGGGTACACCACATACACCGGCAGCAGGGGCTGGGTCCATTCGGGCAGCAGACGCACCAGGGATCCGCCGTCGAAATGCCGCTGCGCCTGCCAGCTGGTGATCTGGCCGATGCCCAGTCCTGCCACGATGGAGGTGACGTAGGCGTTGCTCTCGTTCACGCTCAGCTGGTAAGGGCCGGTGACGTCGATGGATTCATCGCCCCGGCGAAACTCCAGCGGGTAGTGCCGCCCGCTTTGGGGCGAAAAGTAAATCACGCTGGCGTGTTTTTCCTCGATCTCCAGCGGGTGCATGGGTGTGCCCTTGCGCTCCAGGTAGGCGGGCGCGGCGACGGTGATGAACTCCAGGCTGCCAATGCGGCGTGCCACCAGCGACTGGTCGCTCAGCTCGCCCCCCCGGATCACGCAGTCCACGTTGTCGCCGATCAGGTCCACCGTGCGGTCACTCACGCCCAGGTCCACCTGGATGTCCGGGTAGCGGGCATGGAACTCCGCCAGGTGCGGAATGATGAGCAACTGCGCCACCGATGTGCCCACGTCGATGCGCAGCCGCCCGCGCGGGTTGGCGCGCGCGTTGGTCATGCTGGCCTCGATGTCGTCCAGGTCGGTCAGCAGCCGCACCGTGCGGTCGTAATAGGCAGCACCGTCGGGCGTCACGGTCACGCGGCGGGTGGTGCGGTTGAGCAGTTTCACGCGCAGCCGCTCCTCCAGCGCCTGCACATGCTTGGTCACTGTGGCTTTGGGCAGGTTCAGCGAATCCGCTGCCCGGGTAAACGTGCCGGCCTCCACCACCCGCACGAATATGCGCATGGCCTGTATCTGGTCCATGGCTTCTCCTTGAATCTGGAACTGCAGCACCCACCAGTGGGTGCTGAGGAATTCTCACACGCGAGCAAGCGTTTGATTGTTGAGCTTTTGGAAACAGTGCAGTGGTGTTTGACCTGTTTATCAGAATGTCCCAAGCCACTACATTTCATCCATCGTCAACCGACCCTCCACCTACTAACTTGGGTACCTGCCATGCAGCCCGACCACCCGTCTTCGTCATCCTCGCCATCGCAGCCTGCCGCCGCGCCCGCCAAGGCGGCTGGGGCGGCAAAGTCCGTGTGCGCCGATTCCACCATTGAGGTGGCCAAGGGCCAGCAGGTGGCCGTACGCATGTATGGCCGCAAGAAGTCAGGTCAAGCCTCCCCGGTGGTGGTCCATTTTCATGGCGGCGCGTTTGTGTCTGGGGATCTGGACAACGGCTGCACCGTGGCCTCGCTGCTCGAAGGTGCGGGCGCGGTGGTGGTTTCGGTGGCGTATCCGCTCACACCATTTCCGCAGCCCGTGGACACGGGGTATGACGTGCTCAAGTGGGTGCACCGCAACCGCAACAAGCTCGGCGGCCAGGGGGCACTGGTGTACCTGGCGGGTGAAGAAGCGGGTGGCAACCTCGCTGCTGCCGTGAGCCTGGTGGCGCGCGACCAGTCGCACCCCCCGCTGGCAGGGCAGATCCTGCTGTCGCCCATGCTCGACCCCTGTGTTGGCACGGCCTCGCTGCGTGAAGCCACGGGCGATGCCACCGGTTGCAAGTGGACCGAAGGCTGGCGCAATTTTCTGCGCTGCCCGCGCGATGCCGAACATCCCTACGCTGTGCCTGCGGGGGCCCACCGTCTGGCCGGTTTGCCGCCCACACTGGTGCTGGTGGGCGACACCGACCCCATGCACGACGAGGCCTTGGCCTATGCCGCGCGCCTGGATGCCGCAGGCCTGCAGGTGACATGCCATGTGTTCGCCAAGGCTGCGCAGTGGCCCGACACCCTGCTGCAGGCGGGCGAGCATGAGTGCCCTTGTGCCGCTGCGGCGCAGGACCAGTTTCGCCAGTTCTTCGAAGCCACTCGATGTCCGGTGCCTTCCTGAGAAAACCCTGGCCGTAAAAAGTCATTGACCTCAACATAGGTTGAGGTTTGATACTGCGGCCTTCCCACCAGCCACCTGGTTTCCCACGCTGATTTTTCCGGCTCGCCATGCCGGAGGGAGAAGCTTTGCCCGCGCATTTCTGCAAGCCGTGCCCTCCAGGGCAGGACGGCTGGCGGAGCCATTGATGTCAACGATATGGAGGAAATAACAGCATGAAAAACAGACTGCACTTTTCGCGGGCCCACAGCCACGGCTGTCACAGCACAGGGCACGGCCGCGTCTTTGTCTGACGCCAACCAGCGCCCGCCAGCGGCACATGGCTGGGCTGCTTGACTCTCTCACTGTGTCAATGCCGAGACTGCCTTTTCCGCTCACTGCCTGGGCCCCTGCCACTCCCGCTGCAGGGACGCAGGTGGTGCCGCAGAACCCCTTCATTGGCTTGCCCTGCCAGGCAGGCCCCAACGATTGATTGAAATGACCATGAACTCCAACCCGCTCTCCAAGAACCGCCCCCTGGGCCTGGCCACCATCGCCACCGCCGTGACGGCCGCTGTGGCTGCCCTGGTCCTTGTCTTCCAGGCGCCCACAGCCAAGGCCAATGGCGAAGGCGCCATGCCCCCCGCCATGCCGGTGTCGGTTGCTGCTGTGGTGCAAAAAGACATCTCGCTGTGGGACGAGTTTTCTGGCCGCCTCGAAGCCGTGCAGCGCGTGGATGTGCGCCCCCGCGTCTCGGGCGCCGTGCAGGCTGTGCACTTCCGCGAAGGCTCTTTGGTCAAGCAGGGCGACCTGCTGGTGACCGTGGACCCCGCCCCCTACGCCGCCGAGGTGGACCGCGCCGAAGCCCAGGTGGTGGCTGCGCAGGCCCGCGTGTCGTACACCCGCAGCGAGCTGGAGCGCGCCACGCGCCTGCTCGACGAAAAAGCCATTGCCCAGCGCGAGCATGACGAACGCCTGAACGCCCAGCGCGAGGCCGATGCCAACCTGCGTGCGGCCCAGGCCGCGCTGCAGACCGCGAAGCTGAACCTCTCGTACACCCAGGTGCGCGCCCCCGTGGCGGGCCGTGTGGGCCGCATCGAAGTCACTGTGGGCAACCTGGTGGCGGCCGGTGCGGGCGCCCCCGTGCTGACCACACTGGTGTCGGTCAGCCCCATCTACGCCAGTTTTGACACCGACGAGCAGATCGTGGTGAAGGCGCTGGCGGACCTGCAAAGCGGCTCCAAGGGCCAGAGCGCCCGCCAGCTCATCGAGCGCATCCCCGTGCAGATGGGCACGGGCACCACGGGCGGCACGCCCTACGCTGGGCGCCTACAGCTCATCGACAACCAGGTCGATGCCAAGAGCGGCACCGTACGCGTGCGCGCCGTGTTCGACAACGAAGACGGCTCGCTGATCCCCGGCCAGTTCGCCCGCGTCCGCATGGGCCAGGCCCGCAACACCCAGGCGCTGCTGATCAACGAACGCGCCGTGGGCACCGACCAGAACAAGAAGTTCGTGATGGTGGTGGGCGAGGGCAACAAGGCCGAGTACCGCGAGGTCACCCTGGGCGCGCCGATTGACGGCCTGCGCGTGGTCACCTCGGGCCTGAAGGCGGGCGAGAACATCGTCGTCAACGGCCTGCAGCGCGTGCGCCCCGGTGCCGTGGTGGCGCCCCAGCCCGTGCCCATGACCGCCAAGGCCGAGATTGCGGGTGATCGCAAGGAAGCCAAGAACAACAGCAAGTCGCCCGCCGCCTGAGCGTGCGAACCAGCGACGCAAGGAATTTGCATCCATGAACCTGTCCCGCTTTTTCATCGACCGCCCCATCTTTGCCGGGGTGCTGTCGGTGCTCATCTTCCTCGGGGGGCTCATCGCATTGCGCGGTCTGCCCATCTCCGAATACCCTGAAGTCGCGCCGCCCTCCGTGGTGGTGCGCGCACAGTACCCCGGCGCCAACCCCAAGGTGATCGCCGAGACCGTGGCCACGCCGCTGGAGGAATCCATCAACGGCGTGGAAGGCATGCTCTACATGGGCAGCCAGGCCACCACCGACGGCGTGATGACGCTCACGGTGACGTTTGCGCTCGGCACCGACCCCGACAAGGCCCAGCAGCTGGTGCAAAACCGCGTCTCGCAGGCCGAGCCGCGCCTGCCCGAGGAAGTGCGCCGCCTGGGCGTCACGACCGTCAAGAGCGCGCCAGACCTGACCATGGTGGTCCACCTGGTCTCGCCCAACAACCGCTACGACATCGACTACCTGCGCAACTACGCCGTGCTCAACGTGAAGGACCGCCTCGCGCGCATCCAGGGCGTGGGTCAGGTGCAGATCTTTGGCGGTGGCGACTACTCCATGCGTGTGTGGCTGGACCCGCAGAAGGTCGCGCAGCGCGGTCTGTCAGCCAGCGACGTGGTCACGGCCATCCGCGGCCAGAACGTGCAGGCGGCTGCCGGCGTGGTGGGCGCATCGCCTGGTCTGCCCGGCGTGGACCTGCAGCTGTCCATCAACGCACAGGGCCGTTTGCAGACCGAAGAAGAGTTCGGCGACATCATCGTCAAGACCGGTGCTGATGGCGCGGTGACGCGCCTGCGCGACATTGCCCGGCTGGAGCTGGGCGCGGCCGACTACTCGCTGCGTTCGCTGCTCAACAACGACCCGGCCGTGGGCATGGGCGTGTTCCAGGCGCCGGGCTCCAACGCGCTGGATATCTCGTCCAACGTGCGCAAGACCATGGACGAGATCCAGAAGAACATGCCCGAAGGCGTGGAGTACCGCATTGCGTATGACCCCACGCAGTTCGTGCGCGCGTCCATTCAGTCGGTCATCCACACGCTGCTGGAAGCCATCGCCCTCGTGGTGCTGGTGGTGATCCTGTTCCTGCAGACCTGGCGCGCCTCCATCATTCCGCTGCTGGCAGTGCCGGTGTCGGTGGTGGGCACGTTCGCGGTGCTGCACCTGCTGGGCTTTTCGATCAACGCACTGAGCCTGTTCGGCTTGGTGCTGGCCATCGGCATCGTGGTGGACGACGCCATCGTGGTGGTGGAGAACGTGGAGCGCAACATCGAGGCGGGCCTGACCCCGCGCGAGGCCACCTACCGCGCCATGCGTGAAGTGTCCGGCCCCATCATCGCCATCGCGCTGGTGCTGGTGGCGGTGTTCGTGCCGCTGGCCTTCATCAGCGGGCTCACGGGCCAGTTCTACCGCCAGTTCGCGGTGACGATCGCGATCTCCACCGTCATCTCGGCCATCAACTCGCTGACCCTGTCGCCAGCGCTGAGCGCCTTGCTGCTCAAGGGCCACAACGAGCCCAAGGACGCGCTCACGCGTGGCATGGACAAGGTGTTTGGCGGCTTGTTCCGTGGCTTCAACCGCCTGTTCCATCGTGGCTCCGAGGCGTACAGCGGCGGCGTCAAGCGTGTGATCGGCCGCAAGGCGCTGATGTTCGTGATCTACCTCGCACTGGTGGGTGCCACCATGGGCCTGTTCAAGATCGTGCCCGGTGGCTTCGTGCCCGCGCAGGACAAGCAGTACCTGATCGGCTTTGCCCAACTGCCCGATGGCGCCACGCTGGACCGCACCGAGAACGTGATCCGCCGTATGGGCGAAATCATGAAGGAGAACCCGAACGTCGAAGACGCGATTGCCTTCCCAGGCCTGTCGATCAACGGCTTCACCAACAGCTCAAACTCCGGCATCGTGTTCGCCACGCTCAAGCCCTTTGCCGAGCGCACCCGCGCCGACCAGAGCGGCGGCGCCGTGGCGGGCCAGCTGAACCAGGCCTTCGGCAGCATCCAGGACGCGTTCATCGCCATGTTCCCGCCGCCCCCCGTGGCGGGCCTGGGCACCACCGGCGGTTTCAAGCTGCAGATCGAAGACCGCGCCTCGCTGGGTTACGAAGCCATGGACAACGCCGTGAAGGCCTTCATGGGCAAGGCCTACCAGACGCCCGAACTGGCGGGCATGTTCACGAGCTGGCAGGTCAACGTGCCGCAGCTGTACGCCAACATCGACCGCACCAAGGCGCGCCAGCTGGGTGTGCCGGTGACGGACATCTTCGACACGCTGCAGATCTACCTGGGCAGCCTCTACGCCAACGACTTCAACCAGTTTGGCCGCACCTACAGCGTGCGCGTGCAGGCCGATGCAGCCTACCGTGCGCGGGCCGAAGACGTGGGCTTGCTCAAGGTGCGTTCCAGCACCGGCGAGATGGTGCCGCTGTCGGCCCTGATGAAGATGGAGCCGAGCTTCGGCCCCGAGCGCGCCATGCGCTACAACGGGTACCTGGCGGCTGACGTGAACGGTGGCCCCGCGCCCGGCTTCTCTTCGGGCCAGGCCCAGGCGGCCATCGAGCGCATCGCCAAGGAGACGCTGCCCCAGGGCATCACATTCGAATGGACCGAGCTGACCTACCAGGAAATCCTGGCCGGCAACTCTGCCGTGCTGGTGTTCCCGCTGGCCATCCTGCTGGTGTTCCTGGTGCTGGCCGCGCAGTATGAAAGCCTGACGCTGCCCATCGCCATCATCCTGATCGTGCCCATGGGCATCCTGGCCGCGATGACGGGCGTGTGGCTCACCAAGGGCGACAACAACGTGTTCACGCAGATCGGGCTCATCGTGCTGGTGGGGCTATCGGCCAAGAACGCGATCCTGATCGTGGAGTTCGCCCGCGAGCTGGAGTTTGCCGGGCGCACCCCCGTACAGGCCGCCATTGAGGCCAGCCGACTGCGGCTGCGCCCCATCCTGATGACCTCGCTGGCCTTTGTGATGGGCGTGCTGCCCCTGGTGCTGTCCACCGGCGCGGGCGCCGAAATGCGCAGCGCCATGGGTGTGGCGGTGTTCGCCGGGATGATTGGTGTGACGGCCTTCGGCCTGTTCCTCACGCCCGTGTTCTATGTGCTGCTGCGCAAGCTGGCCGGCAACCGACCGCTGGTGGAGCATGGCGCGCATGTGGCACCCATCTCGCACGCCCCAGGCACCGGTGGCACGGCCCACCCCGTGCTGGCTGCGCCGCGCAAGGAGCACGAGTGATGCTTCTGACCACGGTGACAACAAAGATCTTTGTGGCCCTCGCCACGTGCTCCGCGCTGCTGAATGCAGCGGGCGCAGCGGCCGGGGCAGGAGAACAACCATGACTGATTTGCTTTTGACAAAGAACTCGACCGACGGAGCCCTCGCAGTGCGCAAGCGCAGCCTGCTGGCTCCCCTGGCCGCCGCCCTGGTGCTGGCCGGTTGCATGACCCAGCCCGTGGCCCCCGCGCCGCATGCGGGTGTGCCCGTGCCCGCCAGCTTCACGGCAGGGGGCGACGCGCTGCCCACGGCCCCCTGGACGGTGGCCGCCCCCGCCGAGGCACAGCCGCGCGGCGAGTGGTGGCTGGGGTTTCAAGACCCGGTGTTGGCCGACTTGGTGCAGCGCGCGGGCACGGCCAACACCAGCATCCAGCAGGCGGCAGCACGGCTGGCCGAGGCGCGAACGCTGCTGCGCTCTGCCGACGCCGCGCGCTCGGTGCAGGTGGGCGCATCGGCCGGTGTAACGCGCCAGGCGGGCGCTGCCACCACCGGCAGCGCAGCACCTGCCACGCTGGGCACGGCGGGGCTCAATGCCTCGTACGAGCTGGACCTGTTCGGCCGCCTGTCGCAAACCAGCGATGCCGCACGGCTGGACGCCGATGCGCGCGAAGCCTTGCTGCAAAGCACGCGCCTGATGGTGCAGGCCGACGTGGCGCAAACGTACCTGCAACTGCGCGCCGTGCAGGCCGAGCAGGTGCTGGTGCAAGAGAGCCTGGTCGCGTACCAGGACACCCTGCGCCTGACGCAGCGCCGCCTGCAGGCAGGCGATGTGGCCGAGCTGGATGTGGCCCGTGTGCAGACCGAGGTGGCCGCTACCGAGTCCGATGCCCTGGCCTTGCAGCGCCAGCAGGCCCTGCTCATCAACGCGCTGGCCGTGCTGGCGGGCGAGGTGGCCAGCGGCTTTGTGCTGCCACCCGCGACGGGCGATGCTGCGTTGCCCGTGATCCCACCGGGCGTGCCCGGCACGGTACTGGCGCGCCGGCCCGATGTGTCGGCCGCACAAGCCGCCGTGCTGGCCGCGCAAGCGCGCGTGGGCGTGGCGCAGAAGGCTTGGTTCCCGGCGGTCACGCTCACCGGCAATGCGGGGCATGCGTCGCCCGAGCTGGGCGATCTGTTCAAGTGGTCGGCCCGCGCCTGGGGGGTGAGTGCGCTGCTGTCGATGCCGATCTTTGATGGCGGCCAGCGCGATGCGCAGATTGAGGGCGCCAAGGCGCGCCTGGAGGCTGCGCTGGCGGACCACCGGGGGCAGGTGCTCAATGCGTTCCGTGACGTGGAGGACCAGCTGACCTCGCTGCGTCTATTGTCCGGCCAGGCCGAGGCGCAGGGGCGGGCGGTGACGGCCGCGCGGCGGGCGACGCAGTTGTCGGATGTGCGGTATCGCAATGGGCTGGTGAGCCAGCTGGAGTTGCTGGACGCGCGGCGCAGCGAGTTGCGCAATCGGCGGCAGGAGTTGCAGGTGCGGACGGCGCAGTATGTGGCGACGGTGGGGTTGATTCGGGCGCTCGGGGGAGGGTGGGGGGATCAGCCTGCGGTGAAGATGGCTGCTGTGTCGCAGTAGTTTTGAGAGGTTTTGGCTGCTGGCGCCAGGAGGGTAAGCGCTGATAGCTATTGATTTTGTAGCGCTTGGTTAGGTGTGCTGATGTAGCCGCATGCCTTTGCTGAGGGCGGGAGCCGGGTTGTCGCCCCGGCGGGCGACTCACTTTCTTTTGCTTCGCCAAAAGAAAGTAAGCAAAGAAAAGGCGACCCCCAGTCTGCGACCCCTGCGCTTCGCTCCGGGGCAAACCTGCGTCGTGTCGGTTGCGGGGTGCGCCGTGGAACTCGCTTTGCGCTGCGCGCGCCGCTCGGACAGCCACGGCGAGTCAGAGCACGAAGCATGGGCGCTTCGACGCCCATGCTCACCCCGCAACCGCCCCGCCGCAGGCGCAGCCAGCAGGGGGTGGGCAGCCGAACATCCAAACAGCCGAACAGCCACGCGGGCCATTGCTTCGCTCGGCCCGATTTCGCGAGCGCAAGCGCTGCGCAGGCGGGGCCGAGCGAAGCAAAGGCCCGTGTGGATGTCCGCACCCCGGGTTCCCTTCAGGATGCGCCGAGGAGCGCAGCGGCCAGCGGATCAGGGCTCGCGATTGTCTGAGCGCAGTGAAACGAAGCGAGTTGGAGCGAGACCCCGCTGGACGCGAGCACCGCAGGTTGCCCGCAGCGAAGCGAAGGGACGCAGCCTGTAGGGTCGCCTTTTCTTTGGTGACTTTCTTTTGGCGAAGCAAAAGAAAGCCACTGCGCCGCCGGGCGCACACCCCGGCCTCCGCCCTCAACCCGAGCATGCAGCCCAATCTACAAACTGGCCCCGACAGGCTCAGCCCGACCGAGCAGAGCGATAGTTGGCTATAAAAATAATAGCTAATAGCGCTTATCTAGCAGGCGGTGACGGTAAAAAAGGCTCAAAGAGCAACTCTCCGTCACCCCTCCAACCACCCCCTCAACCTCCCCACCCCTTCCTCCAACCTCCCCACATCCCGACTCGCAAAACACCACCGCAACCACCCCGACGCCTCCCCCCCAAACGCGCTGCCCGGCGCCAACCCCAACCCCGCCTCCCGCACCAGCCGCTTGGCCAGCGTCAGGCAGTCGTCATGCCCGTCAATGTGGAAGAACGCATACATCCCCCCACGCGGCGTGGCCACCGACACCCCCGGCACATCCGCCAGCAACGGCACCAGCGTATCCCGGCAGGTCTTCAGATGCGCCACCAGCGCAGGCGTCACTTCATGGGTGCGCTGCAGCGCCACCGTAGCCCCGCGCTGCACAAACACCGGCGCGCACGAGGTGTTGAACTCGATCAGCTTGGCCACCGCTGGCGTCAGCGATGGCGGCAGCACCAGCCAGCCCAGTCGCCAGCCGGTCATCAGAAAACTCTTGGAAAAGCTGTGCGTCACCACCAAGCGGTCCTCGGGCTCGGCCACGTCCAGAAAGCTGGGGGCGGCGCCGTTGGCCGTGTCGCCTGCGTAGTACAGCCGCTCATACACCTCGTCCGCCAAAATCCACGTGCCCGTGCGGCGGCAGTGCGCCAGGATGGTGGCTTGCTCCTCACGCGTCAGCGTCCAGCCCGTGGGGTTGTTGGGGGCGTTGACGACCAGCAGGCGCGTGGTGGGCGTGATGGCACCGAGCAGTGCGTCCATGTCCAGGCGCCAAGCGCCCTGTGCGTCGGCCACCAGCGGCACCGTGCGCACCTGTGCGCCCAGAATGCGCGGCTGCGCCACCAGGTTGGGCCACACGGGCGTCACCAGCACCACCTCGTCGCCCGCGTCCACCAAGGCCTGCACGGCCACCATCAGGCCGTTCACGCCGCCGGATGTGACTGCAATCCGGTCGAACCACGCATCGGTGTGCTGCTGTGGGTGCAGGCCATGCATGTAGCCCGCAATCGCGTGGCGCAGCTCGGGCAGGCCCAGGTTGTGGGCGTAGAAGGTTTCGCCCTTTTGTAGCGACGCAATGGCCGCGTCCCGGATGAAATCGGGCGTCACCTCGTCACTCTCGCCAAACCAGAACTTGAGCACATCGCTGCGCCCCAGGCCCTCGTTGGCCACTTCGCGGATGCGCGACTCTTCGAGGCTTTGGACTACTTCTCGCATGCAATCTCCTTGAACAACACAGTCATCATCGCAGGCGTATAGTCGTTTTTTCGATTTTTCACCACATTGGCTGACCAACCAACGCTCATGACCTATCCCAACACCCAGCTCTTCATCGCAGGCCAGTGGCAAGACGCCGCCGAAGGCAAGACCCTTGCCGTGTTCAACCCCGCCACGGGCAAAGAAATCGGCCGTGTGGCCCATGCCACCAAGGTCGATCTGGACCGCGCACTGGACGCCGCACAAAAGGGCTTTGAAGCTTGGCGCGACATTCCCGCTGCCGAGCGTGCCAAGACCATGCGCCGTGCTGCGGCCCTGATGCGCGAACGTGCCGAATCAATAGCCGCCATCATGGTGCAAGAGCAGGGCAAGCCCCTGGCCGAGGCCAAGGTCGAGACCATGGCGTCTGCCGACATCATCGAATGGTTTGCCGATGAGTCGCTGCGTGTGTATGGCCGCATCGTGCCATCGCGCAACCTCAAGGCCACGCAGATGGTGCTGAAAGACCCCGTGGGCCCGGTGGCTGCCTTCACCCCCTGGAACTTTCCCATCAACCAGGTCGTGCGCAAGCTCGCCGCCGCGCTGGCCGCAGGTTGCTCCATCCTGGTCAAGGCACCGGAGGAAACCCCCGCCAGCCCGGCCGAGCTGATCCGTGCGTTTGCTGATGCGGGCGTGCCGGTGGGCACCGTGGGCCTGGTCTATGGCGACCCGGCTGAAATCTCCAGCTACCTGATCCCGCACCCCATCATCCGCAAGGTCACGTTCACGGGCTCCACGCCTGTGGGCAAGCAGTTGGCCGCGCTGGCGGGCAAGCACATGAAGCGTGTGACGATGGAACTGGGCGGCCACGCGCCGGTGATCGTGGCGGAAGACGCCGACCTGGAACTGGCCATCAAGATCGGCAGCGGCGCCAAGTTCCGCAACGCGGGCCAGGTCTGCATCTCGCCAACACGCTACCTGGTGCACGAAAGCATCCGCGCCGACTTTGTGGCCGCGTTTGCCAAGTACGCCCAGGGCCTGAAGGTCGGCGACGGCCTCACGGCAGGCACGCAGATGGGCCCGCTGGCCAACCCGCGCCGCATCACCGCCATGGCCGACCTGCTGGCCGACGCGGTGCAGCAAGGTGCCAAGGTGCTGGCCGGTGGCGAGCGCATTGGTAGCGAAGGCAACTTCTTTGCCCCCACCGTGCTGAACGATGTGCCCCTCTCGGCCCGCATCGTCAACGAAGAGCCCTTTGGCCCCGTGGCCGCCGTGCGCGGTTTCGAGAAGATCGAAGACGCCATTGCCGAAGCCAACCGCCTGCCGTTTGGCCTGGCAGGCTATGCCTTCACCACGTCGCTCAAGAACGCGCACCTGCTGGCCCAGCGGCTGGAAGTGGGCATGCTCTGGATCAACCAGGCGGCGGCTCCGGCCGCAGAGCTGCCGTTTGGCGGCCTGAAGGATTCGGGCTACGGCTCTGAAGGCGGCCCCGAAGCCATCGAGGCGCACATGAACACGCGCCTGGTGTCGATCATGAACCTGTAAGTCAAAGCGCCGTCGGGCAGTGCGCCGGGGTGCGCGCTGCCCGACGGCAAAGGTGCACAGAAGAGCCTGCGGGTGGTCTCCCGGGAATTTCCCGCGAGGCTGCCCGCAGGCTCTTTGTGCTTTTCAGCGGTATGCGTGGGCTGCTTCAGCACGACAAGGTGCGCTCGGGTGTGCCTGAAGAAATGGGTTGACGGCGTTCTCTAAAAACATATCATGATATATATCTAGGTGATTCAACATGATCGAAGACATCGTCAAGGAACTGGGATTTCTCACCCTCGGTACGCGCTTCAAGCGCATCGGCGAGGCACTGCAGGCGCAAACCCAGGCGCTGCTGACCGAGCACGGCATCGGCATGCCTGCGGCGCACTTCCCGCTGCTAGCGGCGCTGGACTGGCATGGCCCGCTGGGTGTGGGCGAGTTGAGCCAGGCCGTGGGCGTGAGCCAGCCCGTGGTCACGCGTTCTCTCAAGGGGTTGGAAGAGAGTGGCCTGGTGGTGTCCGAAGTGGTGGAGGGCGACCGGCGTGTGCGCCGTGTGGCGCTCAGCCCTGAGGGGCAGGCTTTGGTCCAGCGCGCCCAGCGCGAGGTCTGGCCCGTGATCGAGGCCTCGGTGGCCCAGGTATGTGCGTCACTCGAAGGCCCCTTGCTGCAACAGCTCGCGGCGCTGGAGGTCGGTCTGCAACGCACCTCGTTGCTGCAACGCTCGGCGGCCGTCATCGCGGGTGAGCCATCTCCACGCCAGCGCAAAACCCCCGCCCGCCGCACATCGGCAAAAAAGACCCAGGAGCCCCCACGATGACCACCCCCAACCCCTTTGACCGGCCCGTCTGGGCATCGCTGGCCCATGCGCCCGCCCTTGCTGAAGGCGGCGATCTGGCACGGCGCTACCGGCGCGATGTCAACCTGTTTGCATCTGCCCGGGATGACAGCGACGACGCCAGCGTGGCGGCCCTGGCCCCTTTGGTGGCCGACGGCGAGACCGTGTTTGTGCTGCAAGCCCAGCCCGCGCCGGTGCCCCTTGGCCTTCAGGCCCTGCGCCGCGCCGAGGGCGTGCAGATGCTGGCCACCCAGCCGATTGCGCCAGAGCCCGGCAAGGAAGACATCGTGGAACTGGGCAACGCCGATGCCGCCGAGATGCTGGCGCTGGCGCAACTGACAGAGCCCGGCCCGTTTCTGCCCCGTACCCACACCATGGGCCGCTTCATTGGCATCCGCGTGGGCGGCCGGCTGGCGGCCATGGCAGGTGAGCGCATGCGCTTTGCGGGCGGCACCGAGGTGAGTGGTGTGTGCACCCACCCCGACTTTCGCGGCCACGGCTTTGCACGCAGGCTGTCATCCGTGGTGGCGCACGCCATCCAGCAGCGGGGCGACCAGGCGTTTCTGCACGCTTGGACGACGAACGCCGCGGCGATTGCCTTGTATGAAAGCCTGGGGTTTCGCATTCGCACCGGGGTGCATGTGGTGGTGCTGGGGCGGTGAGGGCAGCGCAGGCCAGCAGCGTGGTGAGGCCGAGCCTGTGCCTTTGCGGAGGATCGCTACCATTCCTTCTCTTCAGGAGGTTGGGCCCATGCTGTTGAAGCGTCTGCTTGTTCCATTGCTGGTTCTGTCCTGCGCATGGCCTGCCATCGCGGGCACGGAGAAAGAAAGCCACAGCACCCTTGGTGGACTCTTCTTTGCTCTTTTGCCCCCCGATGCCGACCAGGTCATGGCCCGTTTTGACGACAAGGCCCAGGTTCAGCGGTTGGTGCAGCACTGCAACATGGGCAAGGCGGTGTTTGCCTTGCAAGCCGGGGCGAAGTACCAGTGCCAAGCTGAGGTGTTCAAGACCCAGTCCGGCGCCGATGACGGGGACGTGACCGGGGTGACGGTGCAAGGTCCGGCCCGCCAGAGTGACCGCCGCCAGTACGCGCTGTTCTCGCTCGCACCACCCGCCACCCCTCAGTGGGATGTGCGCAAGATCGACCCCGACCACCGCACCGAGCTGCAGGCCTACATCCAGTCCGACACGCGCCGCTTTGGCGGGCTGTCGCGCCAGCTCCAGTGGGACGGTGCCAGGTCGATCCAGCAGCCCCACAGCGCCCCAGGCGCGCGCACCACGGTGGTGGTGCCCGGCAAGGTGGTGCGCGACGCGGCCGCGTTTTACCAGGCGCAAAGGCACCATGTTTTTGTGCGCGGTAGCGAAGGTGCTTTTGCCTACATGGGCGAGGTGCCTGGCACCCCCGAGAGCCATGTCGATATCGATGGCAACGACCTGCCCGGGCTGGTGGTGTCGGAAGGGTGTGATGGCTGGTGCATCAGCCTGTGGCGCTTGACGGGTGGGCTGCGGCAGGTGGGGCGGTTTGGGGGCCACTGATGCCGCTGCATGTCAGCTTGGTTCCCACCGGATGGGGGCAAAAGCTGATCGAATCGACAAGCGCTTGCCCAGAATCCTGTCGGTTCTTGCAGGGACGGCTCTTGTATTGCACTGCCTGCTGTTTGCCGGTGGTTCAGCCTTCTTTTGGGGCTGGTTGCAGATTCTTGGCGGAGGGCTGATGAGCTTCTATTTCTACCGGCAAGGGCAGCGGTCGGCGAGGGATGTGCCATCGCCTTAAGGGCCAACGAAGTGCTTTTGGTCAGCAGACCGCAAAAAAAGCCCCGGCTCATCCGTGAGCCGGGGCTTTTTATTTACTCCTGTTTTGATAGCTGAAACCGCTTATCCATTGTGCGGAGAAGCCCGTTCTGGCTTGAATTTCTTTAAACCAGAATCTTCCCACCGCTTCAGAACCGGTACGTCGAAGTCAGCGTGTACGTCCGCGCTTGGCCATAGAAGCAATCGCCGCGCGCCAGGCACTGGGTGATGTGCACCTTGTCGGTCAGGTTGACCACGTTGAAGGCCACGCGCCAGTCGCCTGCGTCGTAGGCCACCATGGCATCGGCCAGGGTGGCGGCCGGGGTGCTGATGGCGCTGGTGCCGCTCCACTGCGAGCCGGTGTAGCGCACGCCCGCGCCCACGGTCCAGCCGCCACGGCCTTCGCTGGCAAAGCGGTGGCTCAGCCAGGCGGATGCGGTGTGCTTGGGCACGCTGGCCACCGGGGTGCCCTGGTCGCCCGCGTTGCTGCGGCTGATCTTGGCGTCGGTGAAGGCATACCCCACGGTGAAGTCCCAGTTGCGGGCCAGGCTGGCTTGCACCTCGGCTTCGAAGCCCTTGACCTTGACTTCGCCGATCTGCAGGCTGTTGAGCGGGTTGCTCGGGTCGGTGGTCTTGCGGTTCTTCTCGCGCAACTGGTAGACGGCGGCAAAGGCGCTGATGCCCTGGCCGGGTGGCTGCCATTTCACGCCGGCCTCCCACTGCTCACCGCGCTGGGGCTTGTAGGGTGTGCCGTACACGTCCACGCCGCCCAGGGGCTGGAAGGATTCAGAGTAGCCCACATACGGTGCCCAGCCGCCGTCCATCTGGTAGGTGGCGCCTGCGCGCTTGGTCCAGGCCTTGTCGTCCACTGCGGCTGCGGGGCGGCCTTCGGTGTCGGTCTGCACGCTGTCATGGCGCAGGCCCAGCGTGGCGGTCCAGCGGCCCCATTGGATCTGGTCCTGGGCGTAGAAGCCCAGCTGTTTTTGCACGACGTTCGGCTGGCGCACCAGCTGCGCGGCTGTGGGCGGCGTGAAGTTGCCGTACACGGGGTTGTAGACATCGATGGCCGGTGCCACGGCGCGCCAGGCTTTCTGGCCGGTGTGGTTGCGCTGCACGTCCAGGCCCGCCAGCACGGTGTGTTCAGTGCTGCCTGCCTGCAGCTTGCCTTCAAGCTGCGTATCAATGAGCAACATGCGGCCGGTGTTGAGGTTCCACACCGCGTCGCGCACGAGGGTGCGGTTGTCGCTGTTGAACACGGGGCGCGCCGGGCGGCCGGTGGCGGCGTTGGCCGTGAAGCTGGTGTAGATGGTGCGGTAGTCCACTTCGCTCACGGTGCGGCGCAGGTTCTGGCGCACAGTCCAGTCGGCGTTCAGGCGGTGGCTGAACAGGTAGCCCCACGAGTTGTTGGTGGTGTCGTACGCGTCCCAGCCCGGTTCGCTGATGAAGGTGTTGCGCGGGATCTGGCCGTAGCGGCTGGGCAACTGCGTGCCCTGCCATGGGAAAAAGCCGATCAGCGAGCCACTCTTGTCCTGCTGATGCATTGCCTGCAGCGTGAGGGATGTGTCGGCATTAGGCTTCCACGTCAAACTGGGCATGAGCACGACACGGTCGTCGCTGACATGGTCCACCTGTGTTCCGCTGTCGCGGCCCACCGCCACCAGGCGGTAGAGCCACTGGCCTTCAGCGTCGAGCGCACCGGTCATGTCGGCCGCGATCTGCTTGCGGTTGTTATTGCCCAGTTGCACCTGCACCTCGCGCAGCGTTTCGGCCTGCGGGCGTTTGCTGGTGAGGTTGAGCACACCGCCCACGCTGCCCTGGCCATACAGCACCGAGGTGGGGCCCCGCAGAAACTCCACCCGCTCCAGCGTGTAGGGGTCGGGGCGGCTGGTGTTGTAGGTGCCGTAGATGCGCAGCAGGCCGTCCTGGTACTGGCTGACGGTGCCGCCGCGCGCGCTGAAGCTGTCCACCCGGCTGTCGAAATAGTTCGACACCGCACCGGCCGTGTACGCCGTCACCTGGCGCAGCGTCTGCACGCCCTGGGCTTCCATCTGGTCGCGCGTGATCACGCTGATGGCCTGCGGGGTTTCGATGAGCGGGGTGTCGGTCTTGGTGGCGCTCAGGGCGCGCTTGGCCACAAAGCCGCTGACGGGCGCGGTGGGGTTCTCCTGCTCGGCGCCTGCGCTCACGGTGACGGGGGCGAGGGCCTTCTCTGCGGCAGGCGCGTTAGGTGCATTGGGCGCGGCCTGCTGCGCGTGGGCCGCGCCGCACAGGGCGAGCAGGGCCGCGTGCGCGATGGCCGTGCGGCAAACGGTGATGCGAGATGGCATGGTGCTGTTTCTCCGATGGTTGAAAAGAGGTTCAAGCCCGCAACCAGGCACGGCGTGGTGCATGCCTGATTGCGGGCTGGAAGGCGGGCCGGGCGGTAGGGATGCGCGGAGCCTGCGAGCGGGCCGTCAGAACGTGTAGTCCAGCGACACCTGCAGGCTGCGGGGCGTGCCAGGCACCACCGCGGCAAAGCCTGCGGCGGTGGTCGATCCATCCAGGTAGTAGCGGCGGTTGCCCGCGTTCTTCAGGTTGGCCTGTATTCGCACGCCACCCGCAAACTGGTAGCCCACGGCCAGGTCCGCCACGGTGTAGCCGGGCAGGCGCCACAGGTTGTCGTTGGCGGTGAACTTGTCGCCCTGGTGCACCAGGCCGCCACCCACCCACAGGCCGGGCAGCTGGGGCAGGCGGTACTGCGTCCACAGCGATGCGGTGCGGCGCGTGGCCAGCCCCACGCGGTTGCCCACGTTGGCACCGGCTACGGTGTCTGCCAGCACCTTGGGGTCGTGGAAGCTCGCATTGGCCGTCACCGTCCAGCCGGGGGTGATGCGGCCTTGCAGCTCCAGCTCGATGCCCTTGATGCGCTGGCGGGCCGTGAGCACCGAGTAGCCCGGGTGCGCGGGGTCGTTGGCGGGGGCGTTGGTGAACTCCAGGTCAAAGGCCGACACGGTGGTCATCAGGCGCTGGTCCAGCCATTCCTGCTTCCAGCCCACTTCCAGCTGCTTGCCCTCCGAAGGCGGGGCCGACTGCGCGCCCCACACCAGCGTGCCCGAGTTGGCCTGGAACGAGCGCGCGTGGCTGGCGTAGACCATGCTGCCCGGGCGCGGCTGCCAGGTCAGTGCGGCGCTGGGCTGGGTCTTGCCCAGGTCGGTGACGGGGGTGGTGTAGGCGTCCTTGAAGCGGTCATGGCGCAGGCCCAGCAGCAGGCCAAAGTCGCCCAGCGTCAGGCGGTCCTGCACAAACAGGCCGGTGTTGCGTGCATCCGTGGACAGCCGGGTCACGCCCGTGGAAGCCACGGGCGGCACCAGGCCCGCGATGGGGTTGTAGAGGTCGATGGTGCCCAGGTTGCCCCGGGTGACTGCGCCGTAGATGCCTGCGTTGGCGCGCCAGTCCAGCCCCGCCAGCAGCTGGTGCTGCACGGCTCCGGTCTGCACCTTGGCGCGCAGTTCGGCCAGCGCGGTGTCCGAGGTGTATTCCTGCCCCGGCGCCAGCCAGTAGCCGCGCGTCACCTTGCCATTGGTGACGGGGCCCATGGGCGAGGGGAGGTTTACGTTGCGGTTGGTTTCGTTGCGCGAGAGGTGAACGCGGCCTTCGATGCCGTTGGCGAAGCGGTGCTGCAGCTCGGTGGAGTAAAAGCGCAGGCTCCCTTTGGTGTTGAGCCAGCGCTCGCCATAGAACGCACCCACGGGCAGCACATCGGCGCTGCGTGGGTTCTTGGGGTCGGGTACGGCCAGGCCTACGGTCGATACGCCCTCGCTGCTCTGGGTCTCGGCCTGCGCGCGCCAGAGGGTGTCGGGCGTGATCTGCCACTCCAGGCTGCCCGCCACGCCCTGTTTGCGCGGTGTGTTGCCATCCACAAAACTGCCGCCCCGGCTGGCGCCGCCGTCCAGGCGGTAGCGCAGCGTGCCATCGGCATTGAGCGGGCCGGTCAGGTCGAAGTCGGCATTGCGCCAGCCGTGGCTGCCTGCGCCGATCTTCACCGTGCGCAGGGCCTCGGCCTGGGGGCGCTTGCTCACGTAGTTGATCAGGCCGCCGGGCGCGACCTGGCCAAACTCCAGCGCGGCAGGGCCCTTGATGACTTCCACGCGGTCGATGTTGAACAGCGGTGGGTCCAGCAGGTGCGAGAACTTGGCGCCGTCGCGCAGGTAGTTGTTGATGTTGTTGGCCCACAGCCCCCGGATGGCGAACTGCGAGTACGAGCCGTAATACTCGGTGCGCGCCGACACGCCCGATGCGTTGCGCAGCACGTCGCGTTCGGTGGTGGCCATCTGCTGCTCCAGCAGTGCGCCGTCGATCACGCTGACCGAGCGCGGCGTCTCCAGCACCGACAAGCCCAGGCGCGAGCTGCTTTGTGCGCGGCGCGCGGGCGTGGCGGCAGCGCCTGCGGTGGAGTCCACCACATCCACCTGGCGCAGAGAGGGTGCGGCCGTGGTGGTGGCGGGAGCGGCGGGGGCCGTGTCGTCGGTCCTGGCCGTCTGTGCCTGGGCGGTGCCGTACAGGGCCAGCAGCACGGCCTGGGCGATGGCGGTGCGCAGAAGATGATGGTGGATCATATGCTATTGATTTAGTAGCTTAAAACCGTTGTGCAGAGCGCGGAGAAGCCTTTTTCTTTCAAAAGAAAGGCGCGGCGCAGCCACAAAAAACCCGTGGCGCTGCGGCGCTGCACGGGTGGGGCAGGTTCAAGGTGGTGCGGGGGCCCGATGGGCCCCGCAGATCAGTGTCCCTTGGCGGGTGGCTCGGGCAGGGCGGGCGACGCCATGCCGTCCTTCTGCACAAAGCTCAGCGTGGTCACGTAGCTGGCTTCGCCATAAGGCTTGCCCTGGGCTTCACCGGCGGTCTTGTCGCTGTGCTTGACTTCGGCCACGTACTGGCCCTTCCAGGGCAGGGCAAAGGTCACCGTGCCGTCGTCGCCGCTTTGTTCGCCGCGCGACCAGCCCGAGGGCGCCACCATTTCCACCTGCACCTTGGGCAGGGGGGCGCCGTTGAACACCACCTTGAACTCGCCGGGCTTGCCGGTGGGCACCAGGTCCAGCGCCTTGGCATTGGCTTCGGTGGCCTGGCCCGCGTTGGCCACCCAGCGCGCGGCGGGCACCCACAGCATGGCGGGCTGGTTGCGCTTGCTGCGGTCGATCAGCGGGTAGCTGGCCGTGGCAAACAGCGCCTGCGCATCGGCTTGCGTGGTGTAGCTGAAGGCGTCTTTGCCCAGCTTGCCTTCCAGGCGCTGCGTGCCTGCCGTACTGCGCTGGTCGAGCGCGGGCGCACCCAGGAACTTGTCGAGCGCGCCGGGCGAGGATTCGCGCAGGTTTTCATTGAACTCACCAAAGTGCAGGCGGGCCTGGCCGCCCGCGTTTTCCAGCCACACCTGGTGGGCGTGGGCGCTGGTGACGGCCGCGATGGACGCGCAGGCGAGCAGGGTGGCGAGCAGCGGGGCCTTGAGGCGCAGGGACGATGGCATGGCAGTTTCCTTTCGGTGGTTTCAACAAAAATTGGTGAGTGCACAGGGCGTGCGAGCCCCCGGCGGGGCCACGCGCAATACCTGTGCGAAAGAAGTTGGCTGCCTGCGCCCGGTGGTCAGGCGCTGGGTGGCTGGTTGCCGGGCGGCTGGCTGAACGGCGCCGCCCGGGGTGCGTCAGAAATCGACGCTGGCGCTCAAAGAGAACGTGCGTGGTGCGCCCACCACCAGGTAGCCCGCGCCGGGGTAGCCGCCCGATGAAGCCCAGTAGTTGCGGTTGGTCGCGTTGTCCACACGGGCGCGCAGGGTCACCAGGCGGCCCTGCACCTCGGTAAGGTAGCGCACGCCCAGGTCCAGGCGGTTCCAGCCCGGCACGCGCAGGGTGTTGGTGGCGTTGGCATACACGGCGCCGGTGTGCACCATGCGGCCGTCCACGGCCAGGCCGCTCACGCCGGGCACATCCCATTCGGCGCCCACGTTGGCCTGCAGCTTGGGCACGCCAATCACGCGGCGGCCGTCGGTGCTGGCGGCACCGGTGTTCTGCTGCTTGGCATCCAGCCAGGTCAGGCCGCCCAGCAGGCGCAGGCCCTTGGTGGCTTCGCCCTGCACGGCCAGCTCGATGCCCTGGTGGCGGTCCCGGCCATTGCTGCGGAACAGGTTGTCGCTGCCCACATAGGCGCGCGGCTTGGTGGTGGTGAACAGGGCCACGCTGCCGCCCACGCGGCCGCCGTCAAACTTCACGCCCACTTCTTTTTGCCTGGAGACATAGGGCTCCAGCATCTCGCCCCGGTTGGCGGCCGTGCTGGGCGCGGTCTGGCCCTGGCTCAGGCCTTCCACATAGTTGGCATACACCGACACGCCCTTGTCCAGCTTGTAGACGGCGGCCAGCAGCGGGCTGGTGCGGCTCTGGTCGTAGCGGTCGGTCTGCACGGCCGTGCCGTAGGCGTAGTTGGCGATCTCCAGCGACTGGTGGCGCAGGCCGGCCGTGAGCAGCAGGCGGTTGCCGAGCAGCGACAGGGTGTCGCCTAAGGCCAGGCTGCTCAGGCGCGTGCTGCCGGTCGGGCGCGGGTCGGCCAGGTCGCCGCCCCGGAGGGTGTTGGTGCTCAGGGCGGGCAGGGCCGAGGACACGGGGTGGTAGAGGTTGGTGGCCTGCGTGTTGCCAAAGTCCATGGCATACGCGTTCTTCTTGTCTGCGCTGAAGTGCGAGGCCACCATCACCCATTCGTGGCCCACGCTGCCGGTCTGCAGCTTGCCGCGCAGGCCCAGCTCGCCGGTGTTCACGCTGTCTTTGCGGGTGTTGTCAAAACGGTAGGTGGTGCCTGCGCCCGTGCTGCTGTTGGCCACCGTGAGGTTGGCCAGCGAATTCGCCTCGGTGCCCCGGCGCGCGCCTGCCGCAGCCCAGCCGGTCACGTCGGGCGTGATGTCCCACTCGCCGCGCAGCGTGCCAAAGGTGTCGCGCTCGTTGGAATAGGTCCAGGGCTGGGCGAAGTTGGTGGCGTTGTCGGGTGCCGTGGGTACCTGCGTGGCGGTGGCACCCAGCGTCACGTTGGTGCGGGTGTTCTTGAGCTTGTGCTCTTGCCAGCCGATGTCGCCCGACAGGCGCACGTCGCGGCTGCGCCAGTCCAGGCCCACAGCCAGCAGGCCCAGTTGCACATCTTCATCCTTCACGCCGGTGCCGCCATTGTGCGAGGCGGCATTCACGCGGATGCCGGTGTTGCCGTCCGGCCCGAAGCGGCGGGCCACGTCGGCAGCCACCTGCGTCTGGCCGCCGCTGGCCACGCCAAAGGTCACGCGGTTCAGGGGCTCGTTGGGCGCACGCTTGGGCAGCAGGTTGATGCTGCCGCCAATGCCGCCGCCATTGGGGCTGGCACCGTTCAAAAAGGCCGATGCACCGCGCAGCACCTCCACGCGCTCGAACAGCTCGGTGGCGATGTACTGGCGCGGCAACAGGCTGTACAGGCCGTTGTACGCCGTGTCGTCCGATCCCAGCAGGAAGCCGCGAATGAAGTACGACTCCTGAAAATTGCCAAAGCCCCGCGCCACGCGCACCGTGGGGTCGTTCTGCAGCACGTCACCCACGCTGCGGGCGTGGCGGTCCTGGATCAGCTCGTTGGTGTAGCTGGTGACGGAGAACGGTGTCTCCATCGCGTCCTTGGTGCCCAGGATGCCCGCGCGGCCGCCACGTGCCACCTGGCCGCCGGGGTAGGCGGGCGACAGGCCCTGGGCCGAAGCGTCTGCACTGGCGTTCACGGTGACGGTAGACAGGGTCCTGGCCTCGCCCGCAGTGGCGCGGGCGGCGGCTTGCTGCGCATGCAGCGCAGGTGCGGCCAGGGCCAGCACCATCACGGCCGCAGCCAGTGCAGCAGGGGTGGCAGAAAACGCAGGGCGCAGCAGCGGGGCGGTGTGGGGTGAGGGTGCGGAACGCATGGAGAAGAAGATCAAAGAAACAAGGAACTCAGCGCGGAGCAGAGGAAGACGTGCCGGAAACATCGGCTGCAGCCGATGTGCGTGGCCAGCTGTACCAGCCCATCACCGCCACCGGCACACCCAGCGCCACCCACGACCACCAGTCGCCCCAGGTGTCGGATACCAGGGCCGTGAGCAGCCCGGTGGTGGAGAGCACGCCCATCACGATGGGCCAGCCCCACAGGGTCCAGAAAGGGCTGTGCTTTTTCATGCGGCCCCCTCGGTGGTGCGCGCCGCACCCGATGCAGGCAATGCGCCGCCTGCAAAACCGCCCGTGGGGTGGCCAGCCGCGTGGGCCGATGGGCTCGCCGTCTGCACGCCCTTGCGCAGCCACAGGTACAGCCCGCTGCCCAGCACCACGATGGTGGCGATGTCGAGCAGCGCCCAGAGGATCTTCATCGGCATGCCGCCGTAGTCGCCAAAGTGCAGCGGCTGCGACACCAGCAGCGCCGTCAGGTACCACGGCAGCGTGGGCGACGCGGTGACCTGCGCCGTGCGTGCATCCACCAGCACCGGCTTGAGCAGCTTGGAGGTGAGCGGCTCGTTCCCGCGCATGAAAAACGTGTTGTGGTGCGGGCTGGAGAACGCCGTGCCCGGGAACGCAATGAACGACAGCTTGGTGCCCGGCGCCTGGGCCTGCGCCACCTCCAGCGCCTGCTGCAGCGGGCCGCGCTCGGCGGCGGGCACAGTGGGCTGGCCTTCATAGGGCTTGAGCAGCACCGAGAGCTGGTCGTACTGCCAGTATTTGATGAGCAGGTCGGCCCACGTATTGATCATGCCCGTGCCGCCCACCACAAACGCCCACACCAGCGTGACGATGCCCAGCAGGTTGTGCAGGTCCAGCCACTTCACCCGAGTGGAGCGGTCCCGCCGCACCTCGCCAAACGCCAGCTTGCGCATGAACGGCGCATACAGCACCACGCCCGTGACGATGGCCACCAGCAGAAGCAAGCCCATGAAACCCAGGAACAGCTTGCCCGGCAGCCCCGCGAACAGGTCTACATGCAGGCGGAACATCACATGCATGAAACCCTCGTCAAACCGTGGCTGCGCCAGCACCTGGGCCGTGCGCGCATCCACCGCCACCGACTTGAAATCGTCCGTGGGCGCCGGTGTGGGTGTCAGCGTGACGAACCACACGTTGTTGTCGTCCTCGGCGTGCGACGCGAACTGCACCACGCGCTCGGGGTGCAGCGCGTGCGCGGTGGCCAGCACCTTGTCGAGGCTGGCGCGCGGCGTGTTGGCGGGCATGGCGGGCGCTTCGACCTCGGTGCCCAGCAGGTGGCCAATTTCGTGGTGAAAGATCAGCGGCAGGCCGGTGATGCACAGCAGCAGCATGAAGACGGTGCACACCAGGCTGGACCACTTGTGGGTCCAGCTCCAGCGGCGCAGGGCGGTGGGGCTCAGCATGGCGTGGGGGCGGGGTGGCAAGGGCCGTCGGGCAGTCGCACCACCGTCAGCGCCGCCCACGGCACGGGGCGCGCTGTCGCAACAGAGAAGGCGAAAAAGTGGTTCATCAAGCCAGACAACCCGGAAACATCGAAAGACGGTGGGTGCTGGCTGCAGCCGGGAGGCCTGTTCAAAAAAGGCTCCGGGGGAGGGCTGTGGCTTGCGGAAACCTAATTTTACATTGCAAATAGGAATTGTTTTTATTCGTGATTGCGTATGGAGTCGGGGTGTTGCGAAATCGGCTCCGCCTGCTGCCCATCAGGCGCTGTGCGGGAGGGGGGGGGTTGCGCGCAGGGGCTGCGGATACAGGGCGGGGTTGGAGTCTGCAGGCTATATTCCCATCGCCACAACACGCTGGTTTTGCAGGCATTCACACTTGCGTTTGAAAGCCGTGCATCGGCTTCAAACCCAGGCTGCTAGCCGCTTTCAGGAGAGTTCCGTGTCCACGATATCCCGCGCTGTTCAGCCTGCCGCGCACGCATCTGCGGCTTGCATGGGTGCCTTGTGTCGGGCGCTGCACGGGGCTGCCTTGCTCGGGCCCGCTGTTCTGGCCATGCTGTGTGTGGGCAATGCACATGCCGCAGACGGAAACACATCCGCAGAGCAAAGGGCCCGGCTCGCAATAGCCCCCGAGTTTCGGCATCCCGACTTTGTCTGGACCACTGCAGAAGGCGACTTGAACGGCGATGGCGTCCCCGATCTGGCCCTTTTACTGACAAAGCACAAAGGAGAAGGGCAGCGAGAGGAGCGGTTGCTTGTCCTGACCGGAAGGGCGGATGGCAGCTATCAGGTGCTCTCAACGTCTGGCGAGTTCTGCCACCCCAGCAAGTTCTACAACCTGGAAATCAAGAACAATTCATTGTTCGTTCAGGCGGTCTACTACGCAGACGCCGCCCGGTTCTTGGGCTTCACGCTGCAGTTCCGCTATAACGCCAAGATCAAAGACCTGGAACACATCGGCGAGCAGCAGGACGACGAAGACTATTCCAGCAACGCCTCCCACCGCGTGAGCCTCAACTACCTGACCAACACCACCATTGATTCGCGGCGTGCTGGCAAGAAGTACAAGGAGGCGAGAGGCCGGATCATTGATCCTCCGGGTGTGCTTCCTTTGAGCGGGTTCGTCTGTGAAGGCTATGGCATGACGGGTTCTTCGGTCTACCTGGATGAAAGTTTCAAGGTGCACAAGAAGGGCGGGACGCCGCCATGAGGCGGAGCGGGTTTGTTGGAGGGGCTCGCAGCGCAATGGGCATGACCGTCACGCCGGGTTCTAAGCGCTCTACTGCGACCCGTTCACTGCCCTTGTGAGGCATCCGGCGTTTGGCGCTCTGGCAAAAAGAGGTACTCCGATGGGTAGGTCTTTTGCTATTGAATTAGTAGCTATGAAGCGATGACCATCAGGCGGAAGAGGCCAAAATCTCTTGAAAAATTTGGGCTTGCCCCCTTCCGCCACTCACCCCCCCCTCAGAACCGCGTCCGCAATGTCACCTGCACCGCGCGCGGCGAGCCGGGCAGGATCAGGTTGTCATTGCTGCCGTGGCTGGACACGTAGTACTTGCGGTTGGCCAGGTTCTTGATGTTCACGTCCACATCCCACTGGCCCAGCGTGTACTGCAGGGCGGCGTCTACCGTGGTGTAGGCGGGCAGGGTGACCAGGTTGGTGAGCGAGGTGAAGCGGGCGCCCACGTGGTTCACGCCGCCACCCACGCGCAGGCCGTGGCCCAGGTCCTTCATGGCCCAGAGGAAGGCCGAGTTGCGGGGCGTGAGTGCGGGCACTTTGCCCTGGGCTGCGATGGCGGCGGTGGGCAACTGGGTGGAGGTGGTGGTGGCCAGTGACTTCGTCATGCGGCCGTCCAGCCAGGCGTAGCCTGCGCTCACGTCCCAGCGGCCGGGCAGGCGGCCGCTCATGGTCAGCTCCAGGCCGTTGGTGCGCTGGGTGCCCACGTTGATCTGGCGCGAGGGGTTGGTGGGGTCGGTGTTCTTGATGTTGGTGCGCTCCAGGTTGAAGAGCGCGCCGGTCACATTCATGCGGCCATCGAGCAGGTCGAGCTTGACGCCGATTTCCTTGTTTTCGGTGATCTCTGGCTCGGCGGCCGCGATGTTGGTTGCCAGGGCAAACGCTTCAGCCGAGGGCTGGAAGGATTTGCTGTACGACACGTAGTACGAGACGGCATCGCTGGGCTGCCACACCAGGCCTGCGCGGGGGCTGAACTTTTTGTCGGTGCGCGAGAGTGTGGCGAGCTTGCGGTCGAACGTGGTCTCTTGCCCGAACACGTCGTAGCGTGCGCCCACCAGTGCCTTCCATTGGGGCGCGAGTGTGATCTGGTTTTGCCAGTAGAGCGCGGCAGTGTCCTGCGTGGTGTGGCTGGGGATGGCGTTGTCGGCGTTGTAGTTGGCTGCCGGGATGACGGGTGCTGCGGCGATGGGGTTAAAGATGGACACACGGTCCGCACCGCCAGAGACGGATTCAGAGCGTTTTTTCTGCTGGCCCAGTTCCACGCCCATCAGCCACTCTTGCTTGAAGCCGCCGAGCTGGTTGCGCCAGGTGACGTCGGTCTGGTTGAAGACGCCTTTTTCGTCGCGCAGGATGAAGGCCCGGGTGCGCCCCACCGTCAGGTTCACCGGGTCGGTGGTGCCGCCGGGCAGGGTGTTGTAGCGGTCCAGCGTGTAGTCGTACAGGCGCGTGACGTTGCGCACCGACCAGTCGTCGTTGAAGCGGTGGTTGAGCGTGGCCGTGAACGACTGCATGGTGCTGGTGGTGGTGTCGTCCTGCGCCGCGTTGCTGGAGCCGTAGTAGGTGCTGGCGGGCACGTTGACGGGGCGACCGTTCAGCGCCGGGATGCCGAAGTCCGTGAGGCGCTTGTCGCGTGCGTTGGTGTACTGCAGCAGCAGGTCGGTCTGCGCGGCGAGCTTGAGCGCGAGCGACGGCGCGAAGTTGTGGCGCTTCACAAACTGCTGGTCGCGGTAGCTGCCCGAGTCTTCGACGGCGGCATTGATGCGGAAGGCTGCGGTGTCGCTGATGCCCACGTTCACGTCGGCCGTGGCGCGGCGGTAGTCGAAATTGCCCAGGCCCAGCGATGCCTCGCCCGAGGTCTCGCCAAACTTGGGTTTCTTGGTCACGCGGTTGATCAGGCCGCCCGACGAACCACGTCCGTACAGCACGGCGGCAGGGCCCTTGAGCACTTCCACGCGCTCGATGTCGGCCAGGTCGCGGAAGTACAGCGCGTCGTCGCGCACGCCGTCCACAAACTGGTCGGCAATCGCGGTGAAGCCACGGATCACCACCTGGTCGCGCTGGCCGTCGCCATGGCTCATGGCCACGCCGGGCACGTTGCGCAGCGCGTCTTCCATCGACCGCGCGCCCTGGTCGCGCAGCAGCTGCTCGGGCACCACGTTCACGGCCTGGGGCACGTCGCGCAGCGGTGCGCTGCCTTTGGTGGCCGAGGTGCTGGCGGCGGGCGCATAGCCGTCATCGCCACTGGTGGATTGCACGGTGACCTCGCCCAGCGTCTGGGTCGGGGCGGCAGGCGCGGTGGTTTGTGCCAGTGCGGTGCCGCAGAAAGCAGCCAGCACGGCGGCAGCCAGCGGGTGCAGGGCCTGGGGGTGGCGGAAGGGGCGGTGGGAAGGTGCGTGCATGGTTTGTCCTTGGTGTGTGCGCAACGCGGTGGAGAACGGCTCCGCTGGCACCGGGCCTGGCGCAGGCCCATGGGGCCTTGGCTGGGAGGGGCGCGGAGAGCGGGTGAAAAAGAAAGCAGTAGAGGGGGCGGATCAGGAGGAGCGACGCGCCAGCAGGGCCGCAGCGTCCTTCGCGCTCACCAACCCCAGGCCCAGGCGGAGAGGCCCGCCACCAGGGCCACCCCTGCCAGCAGGGGCGCGCGGCGGGGCTGCCAGGTCACGGCGGCCGTCACGGCCACAGCGGCCACCGACAGGGCCACCGTCCATGCGGTCACGCCCAGCGAGGCAGGCACGCCACCGGCGGGGTGTGCGGCCAGCCACAGCGACAGCAACAGCAGCAACCATCCGGCGCGGCGCAGCTGTTGCAGGCGGCGGGCCGCACCTTCGCGGCCTGTGGCGTCTTCGTGGTGGCGGTCCATGCCCAGCGCAATGGCCGACCAGGCCGCAAAACACAGCAGAAAAGCGGACATGGTGCTCAGGCCCCCGACGTTGAAACAGACACATCGGGCGCAGCGGGCAAGGCTGCCGCTGGTGCCGCGCGGGGCGCCTTGGCCGCTGCGGTGGTGCCCCGGGGCAAGCGGCCCGGGCGCAGGCGCCATGACAGCCAGCCCAGCAGCAGCCCGGTGGCCAGGAAGGCCAGGTCCATGCTGGCCCATACCCACTCACCTGCAGGCAGCGTGATGCCGAGGTGGGTGTGGGTGGTCAGGGCGTTGATGGCCGGCAGCAGCGCCCACACCAGCCCCGCAGCGCCCAGCGGCACCGACCAGCCCACGCGGCTGGGCCGCACCACGGCGCTGGCCAGCGCCCACAGCAGGGCCAGGCCCCAGGTGCTGAAGAACCAGGCCAGCTCCACATCGGCCCGGCCCTCGGTGCCCAGCGGGATCAGGCGGTTGGAGGCGATGTACACGCCGCAGGCCAGCGGCAGCCCCGCCAGCGTGGCGATGTTGATGGCCGCCACCAGGCGCTCTCCAAACGGCATCTTTAGTGTGGCGGCATCCGCTGCGTTGGCAGCGCCCTTGCGGCTGGCCTGCGTCTGCGACTTGGCGCTGCGCTTGACCGACCACAGCACCATACCGGTGGCAATCATCAGGCTGCCCAGCAGGCCAAAGCCAAACAGCGCCCAGCGCAGGCTCACATCGGCAAACCGCGCCATGTGCAGGCCATACAGCACGCCGTAGGTCTTGACGGCAGGGCCGGTGGCATCGGCCTGGTCCAGCCACTGGCCGGTGGTGGCATCAAACAGCAGGCGTGGCGGGCGGTATTGCAGGCGGTCACCCTCGTGGCGGGTGACTTCGACCACGGCGCGGCCCTTGGCATCGCGGCGCGCCTGCACGCTGCCAATGCGCCCGCCGTCCCAGCGGGTGCGCGCCTCGGCCAGGATGGGCGGCAGGGCGATGGCGGGCAGGGGCTCGACCTTGTCGGTGGCGCCACGGCGGGGGCGGCTTTCGGCCTTCTCGCCCTGCAGGTCGGCAAAGTACGCGTTGGAGTCCACGCCTTTCTCCCCCTTGTAGGCCGTGGCAATGCCCGCAGGCATGTACAGCGTGTGGAAGATCATCAGCCCGCTGAAGGTGATCATCAGGTAAAACGGCAGCACCAGCACGCCGGTGACGTTGTGCGCGTCCAGCCAGGCACGCTGCCCGCCCTTGGTGGGGCGGAATGTGAAGAAGTCCTTGAAGATGCGGCGGTGCGTGATCACCCCCGAGATCAGCGCCACAAACATCAGCATGGTGGCCACACCCACGACCCAGCGGCCCTCGATGGCCCAGCGGCCCTTTTGCGCCGTGCGCAGCTCGAAGTGAAAGCGGTAGAAGAAGTCGCCGCCCATGGTCTGGCGGGTGTCGATGGCCTCGCCGGTTTGCGGGTTCATGCGCAGCGTCTCGAAGCGGCCGTTGCCCGTGCCGCGCCACAGGATGTTGACGGCGGGGTCGCGGTCGTCAGGCAGGTGCATGATCCACTGTGTGACGCTGGGTGCCTTGCGCACCAGCGCGTCCAGGGCCTTCTGCGCCACCTGCGGGTCGGTGGCATCCACCGGCTGCAGGCCATGCATCTCGGGGCGCATCCACAGGTTGAACTCGTTCTTGAAGAAGGACAGCGTGCCGGTGAGGAAGATTGCAAACAGCAGCCAGCCCAGGATCAGCCCCGCCCAGGTGTGCAGCCACGACATGGCCTGGCGAAAGCCTTCGCGGTCGTTGGGCACCTTCGGCTTTTGGGCTTTGCGGGCAGCTTCAGGGGCGGTGCTGGCGGCGGTGGCTGTTGGGGCCCGTTCTGCCGGGGTGTGGGAGGGGAGTGTGGTGCTGGTCATGCGGCGGCTTTCATCCATTGCGGTGCCATGGCGCAAGCGCCCAGCGCCAGTGCGGGCAGCAGCGTGCCGCCCCAGGCGCCCCAGGCGGTGCGCGCATAAAAAGCCCAGCCTGCGGCGACGGCATACACCACCCAGGAGAGCATGGTGGCCGTGAGCACGGCCTCCACACGCGGCATGCACTGCGCAAGCAGCAGCGACAGCGCCGCCGTGAAACCTGCCGCCAGCGCATAGCCGCCCCCTACTGCGGCCACGGCGCGGGAGGTGATGGCCAGCCGGTAGCGTCCATCGACGCGCGCGGCCTTCATGGCCGTGCCCGGGTGGCGCCGGGCGTACGGGGGCAAGAGGAAGGGGGTCGTGGCCCTGCAAGGCAGGGACGGGCGGTGCGGCGCAGCATCAGCAAGGAGGCTCCAGGCAGGTGTGGGTACAAAAAACACACAAACGCTGGCTGCAGCCGACGGCGGGGCCGGGCTGACTGGCTGGCTCGGTAGTCAGGAAGTCATGGGACTCGGCTGCAGCACGTGCCTGGTACCCACAGCAACATCGCAGGGGCGACACAGGCGCGGGCGCCGATCGTAGGCCGGTATTCTACTTTTGTTGAGAAGCATTCGCATTTATGAATGCGGGAATTTTCTGTCTTTGATGTGCACTTGCAACAACCCGTGACGGCTGGGGGCATGGCAGCCGGGGCAAGGGCGATAAAAAAGGCAGCGAGCGGGCACAAAAAAACGGGCCGGAGCCCGTTTTTTTGATTCTCTTCTTCTTGGCGGTTTTCGTGGAGCGCTCTGGAGAATTCTGTGGATCAGTCCGCGTCGCTCATTTGCGACTGCAGGTAGTTCTGAATGCCCACCTTGTCGATCAGATCGATCTGGGTTTCGAGGAAGTCGATGTGCTCTTCGGTGTCGTCGAGGATCTTTTGCAGAAGGTCGCGCGAGACATAGTCGCGCACCGTTTCGCAGTAGGCAATGCCTTCCTTGATGGTGGCCTGGGCCCCTTGTTCGGAACGCAGGTCGCAGGCCAGGATCTCGGGCACATCCTCACCCACTTGCAGCTTGGCCAGGTCCTGCAGATTGGGCAGGCCATCCAGCATGAAGATGCGGTCCATGAGCCAGTCGGCATGCTTCATCTCGCCGATGGATTCGGAGTATTCCTTCTTGGCCAGCTTGTCGAAGCCCCAGTGCTTGAGCATGCGGTAGTGCAGGAAGTACTGGTTGATGGCGGTCAGTTCGTTCTTGAGCTGGGCCTGCAGATGGCCGATGACTTGTGCGTCGCCTTTCATGGGGGACTCCTTCCTGGTTCGTTGTGTCTGTGAATGCGGCCCCGATTGTCGTGACCCCCGTCAACCCGTGCAAGGCAATCCCATGTTTTTGCGCAATGGCTGCGTTTGATGCTGAGTTGTGTTCGCGTTTGCGGCGTTGGGGTGGTGAAGGCCGATTCTGGGGTTGCAGGTGTGTCGTTATATAGTCATAGACAATTGATTGAATTAAATCAATTGATTGGATTCATGGCTTCAAAGGGCCTAGACTTCAGTCCTGTTCAGTTAACCAACCAACCACTAAAGGAAACAGCAATGTCCCTGATCAACACTCCCGTTCAGCCGTTCAAGACCACCGCTTTCGTCAACCGCAATGGCAAGGGCGAGTTCATCGACCTGACCGAAGCCGACCTGAAGGGCAAGTGGTCCGTGCTGATCTTCATGCCTGCAGCCTTCACCTTCAACTGCCCCACCGAAATCGAAGACGCTGCCGAGCACTACGCAGAATTCCAGAAGGCTGGCACCGAGGTATACATCGTCACGACCGACACGCACTTCTCGCACAAGGTCTGGCACGAAACCAGCCCCGCCGTGGGCAAGGCCAAGTTCCCCCTGGTTGGCGACCCAACGCACCAGCTGACCAACGCTTTCGGCGTGCACATCCCTGAAGAAGGCCTGGCACTGCGCGGCACCTTTGTGATCAACCCCGACGGCATCATCAAGACCGCCGAAATCCACTCCAACGAAATCGCCCGCGACGTGAAGGAAACCGTGCGCAAGCTCAAGGCTGCCCAGTACACCGCTGCCAACCCCGGCCAAGTGTGCCCTGCCAAGTGGAACGAAGGTGCCAAGACCCTGGCTCCTTCGCTGGACCTGGTCGGCAAGATCTAAGCTGCCACTGATTCGGCAGAGCCCCTTGAGTGGGGCTCCCCAGCCGGACAGCGTCATGGTGCCTGTGCGCCATGCCGTCCGGCTTTTTTACGCCCGTACTTCGCCGTATTCCGCCTTTTCTCAGGCTCCGTTGCGGTTTCAGGGTTGCCAAAAGCAACCCCAGCCCCCAACTTATAAATCGAAATTCAAAGGACACCACCATGCTCGACGAACAACTCAAGACTCAGCTTTCTGCCTACCTGGAGCGCGTGCAGCAGCCTTTTGAGCTGGTGGCGTCCCTGGACGACAGCGACACCGCCCGCGAGATGCGCGAGCTGCTGACGACCATCCAAACCCTGCGCAGCGACAAGATCACGCTGCGCACCGACGGCAACGATGCGCGCAAGCCATCGTTCAGCCTGCAGCGCGTGGGCGCCACCAACAGCCTGCGTTTTGCGGGCCTGCCCCTGGGCCATGAATTCACTTCGCTGGTGCTGGCCCTCTTGTGGACCGGCGGCCACCCGCCCAAGGTCGAGCCCGAGGTGATCGAGCAGATCGCTGCGCTCGAAGGGGACTTCAACTTCGAGGTCTACATGAGCCTGACCTGCCACAACTGCCCGGACGTGGTGCAGGCGCTGTCGCTCATGGCCATCGTCAACCCCCAGGTCAAGACCACCGTGATCGAAGGCGGTGCCTTCCAGCAGGAAGTGGCCGACCGCGAAATCATGGCCGTGCCCATGGTGTTCCTCAACGGCAAGGTGTTCGGCTCGGGCCGCATGTCGGTCGAAGAGATCGTGGCCAAGCTCGACACCGGCGCCGCCGCCCGCGACGCCGCCAAGCTGTCGGCCAAGGCGCCGTATGACGTGCTCATCGTCGGTGGCGGCCCTGCAGGTGCCGCAGCCGCCGTGTACGCCGCCCGCAAGGGCATCCGCACCGGTGTGGCGGCCGAGCGTTTTGGCGGCCAGGTCAACGACACGCTGGCCATCGAGAACTACATCTCGGTGCTGGAGACCGACGGCCCGAAGTTTGCCGCCGCGCTGGAGGCCCACACCCGCGCCTACGACGTGGACATCATGAACCTGCAGCGCGCCGACAAGCTGGTCCCTGCGACCGAGCCCGGGGGCCTGATCGAAGTGCAGCTGGCCAACGGCGGCACGCTCAAATCCAAGACCGTGATCCTGTCCACCGGTGCCCGCTGGCGCAACGTGAACGTGCCCGGCGAAGCCGAGTACAAGAACAAGGGCGTGGCCTACTGCCCGCACTGCGACGGCCCGCTGTTCAAGGGCAAGCGCGTGTCCGTGATCGGTGGCGGCAACAGCGGCGTGGAAGCAGCCATCGATCTGGCTGGCATCGTGGCGCATGTCACGCTGATCGAGTTCGCCGACCAGCTCAAGGCCGACGCCGTGCTGGTCAACAAGCTCAAGAGCCTGCCCAACGTGACCATCCACACCAATGCGCAGACGACCGAAATCACCGGCGCCGACGGCAAGGTGAACGGCCTCAAGTACAAGGACCGCGCCACCAACGTGGAGCACACCGTGGCGCTGGAAGGTGTGTTTGTGCAGATCGGCCTCGTGCCCAACACCGAATGGCTCAAGGGCACGGTGGAGCTGTCGCGCTTTGGCGAAATCATTGTCGATTCGCACGGCCGCACCAACCTGCCTGGCGTGTTTGCAGCGGGCGACTGCACCACGGTACCGTTCAAGCAGATCGTGATCGCAGCAGGCGAAGGGTCGAAGGCCGCGCTGAGCGCGTTCGATCACCTGATCCGCATGCCGGTGGTGGCCGGGGCTGCGTGATTTTTCAATAGAAATGGCTGCCTGCGCGCAATGGTAGTGCGCTGATAGCTATCAAAAGATGAGCGGCTGACTGCGTGGAGCGGTCAGCCGCTTTGTTTTTGTGGAATATCCAATCACCAGTTGATATTGAGAATTATTCTCATATAATTGGTTAATCAGCCAGCCACAACCGACCGATCTTCTGCATGCAGAAGCCCGGTCCGTCTGCATGGAGCCAGCTCTGTATTCGTTGTCGTTTCAGAGAAGGACTCCCCTCCGTGGCGCAGGCATTCCGTTCCCCTTCGTTTTCTTCCCGGCGCGCACAAGCGCACGCCTCCGATCAATGGCTCCAAGGCCGTCTGCGGCCGCTTGCATGGCTGGTGGCCTGTGCATGTGTGGCGATTGGCAGCGCGCATGCGCAAGATGTGGTCCAGCTGGTGGCTGCAGCGCCGCAGCTCAAAGAAGTGGTCATCAGTGGCTCGCGCAGCGAGCAGGACCGCGACGAGCTGCCCATGAGCATCGACGTGATCAATGCGCAGGCCATCGAAGAGGGCCAGGTGCGCGACATCCGCGACGTGGCGCGCGAGCTGCCCAATGTGTCGGTCACGCGTTCGCCTGCGCGCTTCTCGCTGGCCAGTGGCTCTACGGGGCGTGAGCAGAACGCGGGCTTCAACATCCGGGGGCTGGATGGCAACCGCGTGCTGATGATGGTGGACGGCATCCGCCTGCCGCGCAGCTATGTGTTCAGCGCCAACGCCTTTGGGCGCGACTACCTGGACATCGGCCTGCTGCAGCGTGTGGAAGTGGTGCGCGGCGCCACGTCGGCGCTGTATGGCTCCGACGGCATGGCGGGCCTGGTCAACTTCATCACGGCAGACCCTGCGGCCTTCCTCGATGGCGACAAGCGCATTGGCGGCCGGGTGAGCTTGGGTTATGACGGCGACGAGCACGGCAAGCGCGTGGGCGCCACGGTGGCGGGCAAGGCGGGCGACACGGTGCAGTGGCTGCTGGGTGGCAATGTCACGCGCGCCAGCGAACTGGACAACATGGGCACCAACGATGCGGCCAATGCTGACCGCACCAAGCCCAACCCACAAAAGGACAAAAGCGGCGCTTTGCTGGGCAAAGTGGTGCTGACGCCCGGCGGCGGCCAACGCCATGTGTTCACGCTGGAGCATGTGGACAAGACCTCCGACTACGAACTGCTCACCGCACGCTCCAAGCCGCCGCTGGCCGCCACGTCCGTGCTCGGCTCCACCTCGTTCACCGACATGCAGCGCAGCCGCGCGACGTGGGAAGGCAACTGGCGTGTGAACACCGCGTTGGCCGATGATGTGAAGGCCACGCTGAGCTGGCAGGACGCGCATTCGCGCGAGTACATCACCGAAGACCGCAACACCGCCGCCGACCGCGTGCGCGACGTGACCTATGACGAGCGCACCTGGCAGGCCAACCTGCAGGGCAGCAAGGTGCTGCGCAACGGCGGGCCGTGGGTGCAGAAGATCACCTACGGCCTGGACTACACGGCGGCCAAAGTCGAGAACCTGCAGACCGGCGTGACGCCGCCCACGGGCGAAACCTTCCCGCTCAAGCGATTCCCCGACACCACCGAGACCAGCACGGCCCTGTATGTGCAGGACGAGTTCGTGAGCGGGCCCTGGAGCATCACGCCCGGCGTGCGCTTTGACACCTTCCGCATCCAGGCCGACCAGGCGGGCTTTGGCGCGCAGGCCGTGTCGCTGTCGAGCAATGCCACCTCGCCCAAGTTCGGCGTGCTGTACCGCGCCAGCGAGCAGTGGAGCGTGTTTGGCAACTACGCGGCGGGCTTCCGTGCGCCCAATGCGGGGCAGGTCAACGCCTTCTTCGAGAACCCGGTGGGTAACTACCGCACAGTGCCCAACGCCAACCTCAAGCCCGAGAAGAGCCAGAACTTCGAGCTGGGCGTGCGCGGGCGCATGGAGCGTCTGTCCATCGAAGCCGCAGCATTCACGGGCCGCTACAGGGACTTCATCGAAGACCTGCGCCAGGTCAGCGGCACGGGCGCGCCGGGCAACCCGCTGGTGTTCCAGTCGGTCAACATCGGCCGCGTCAAGCTGAGCGGCTTCGAGGTCAAGGGCGACATGCGCTGGGGCCAGTGGGCGGGCGGGCAGTGGAGCAGTCCGTTTGCCTACGGCCAGACACGCGGCCGCGACACCGCCACCGGCAAGCCGGTGAACACCGTGGACCCCTCGCGCCTGACAGCAGGCCTGCGCTATGACAGCGGCGGCTGGATGGCCCGGCTGGACATGACCCATGCCGCCGCCAAGAAGGCCAGCGATGTGACGGTGGCCACGGGCAGCACGCAGTTCCTCACGCTGTCGTACACGGTGCTGGACCTGGCGGCCCAGTGGCGCATCCGCAAGGACCTGCGCCTGAACGCGGGCATCTACAACCTCACCGACAAAAAACACTGGCGCTGGGCCGACGTGCGCGGCCTGGCAGCGAACGCTAGTTTTATCGACGCCTACAGCCAGCCGGGCCGGGCAGTGCGCGTGTCGCTGGTGGCGGATTTCTAAGTCACCTCCCTAGGCACCTTTTCAGGCACTTCATCAAGGAGACAGTTCATGAGCCATGCACCTGACACGCCCGATACGCCCACGTCTGGCGCTCATTGCGACGAGGAATACAGCCTGCCCTGCGCTGAGGCGCTGCTGGCGGGCACCCTGGCCCTGATGACGGGCTATGTGCAAGCCTGCTGCGACAGCCACCGCGACGCCATGGGCCGCAAGATTGCGGCCAACCTGCAGATGCTGGCCGACGCCCAGGGCTTCACGCCGCACTTCCGCACCGTGGTCTGGAGCCTGCAAGGCCGCTGGGACCAGCAATGCAAGGCGCGCCAGGACGTGGCCGCCAGCGCCGCGATGGTGGCTGCCGAACAACGCCGCGTGCTGTGGCACAACGCGCCGGAGGCTGTGCAATGAATGCCGCTGTGACGAGCCCCCCAAGCGCTCCTGCCCATCCGCCGCAGGCCGCCCCTGACATCCGTGAGCGGTTCGCCGCAGCCCGCGCAGCGGGCAAGCGCGCCAAGGACGCCGCCGAGAGCCTGGGGCTGTCGGAAGGCGCCGCCGTGGCCGCCCATGCGGGCGAGCACGCCCACCCGCTCAAGGCCCAGCCGCTGCAGGGTTCGTGGCTGGAACTGTTGCAGGCGCTCGAAGCCTGCGGCCCGCTGATGGCGCTCACGCGCAACGAAGGCACGGTGCACGAGAAGACCGGCGTGTATACGCACGTGTCGGCCACCGGGCCGGTGGGCATCGCGCTGGGCGAAGACATCGACCTGCGCCTGTTCTTTGCGCAGTGGCATGCGGGTTTTGCAGTGACCGAGCTGGCCAGCGACCCCGCCAAACCGCCATCGCGCAGCCTGCAGTTCTACAACGCACATGGCCGCGCGGTGCACAAGATCTTCACGCGCGATGCCACCGACCTGGCTGCGTTCGACGCAGTGGTGAGCCGCTTCGTGCAACCCAGCGCGGGTTACGTGTTTGGTCCGGAGCCCGCGCCAGCGGCCTTGCTGCCTGACGCCGACATCGACGCCCAGGGCCTGCGCGAGGCCTGGGCCGCCATGCAGGACACGCACGAGTTCTTTGGCCTGACCAAAAAATTCGGCGTGGAGCGCCAGCAAAGCTTTCGCCTGGTCGAAGGCCAGTTTGCCTGGCGCGCCGCACCGCAGGCCGTGGCGCGCCTGCTGGACGAAGCGGCGGTGGACGGCCTGCCCATCATGGTGTTTGTGGGCAGCGGCGGCTGCATCCAGATCCACACCGGGCCAGTGCGCAACATCCAGCCGCTCGATACGCCGCGTGCGCAGTGGATCAATGTGCTGGACGAAGGCTTCAACCTGCACCTGCGCACCGACATGATCGCCCACGTGTGGGTGGTCGAGAAACCCACGGCCGACGGCATCGTCACCTCGGTCGAGGCCTTTGACCACAGCGGCGAGCTGATGGCCATGTTCTTTGGTGCGCGCAAGCCCGGCAAACCCGAGCTGCAGGGCTGGCGCGACCTGGTGGCGCGCTTGCCTGGCGTGCAGGAGCTGGCCCATGCTGCGTGACCCGATGGCTGTGCAAGATGGCAGGCGCAGGCAACTGCTGCGCGGTGCGCTGGCAGCCCCCTGGCTGTCGGCCTTGGGTGGCGGCGCTGCCTGGGCCGCCACCCCGGCCCGGCCGCCGCGCATCGTCTCGCTGGGCGGCGCGCTGACCGAGGTGGTCTACCTGCTGGGCGCCCAGGGCCAGCTGGTGGGCACCGACACCACCAGCCTGTTCCCCGAGGCCGCGCTCAAGACCGCCAAGGTCGGCTACATGCGCCAGCTTTCGGCCGAGGGGTTGTTGTCCCTCAAGCCGGATGCCGTGGTGGGTACCACCGAAGCCGGGCCGCCCGTGGTGCTGGACCAGGTGCGCAGCGCCGGTGTGCGCGTGGAGCTGGTGCAGGCCGACCACACCTGGGACGAGGTGCGCCGCAAGGTCAGCACCGTGGGCCGCGTGGCGGGCCGCGAGCGCGAGGCCCAGGCCCTGCAGGCCGAGCTGGACGCGCAGTGGGCGGCGGTGAACAAAGTGGTGGCAACCGCCACACGGCGCCCGCGTGCCCTCTTCATCCTGTCGCACGGTGGCAGCCCCATGGTGGCGGGCACCGGCACAGCGGCCGATGCGCTGATCCGCTTTGCGGGCGGCACCAACGCCATCACCCAGTTTGCGGGCTACCGGCCCCTCACGGCCGAGGCCATGGCCAGCGCGGCGCCCGAGGTGCTGCTCAACAGCACGCAGGGCATCGAGGCGCTGGGCGGGGAGGCGGCGTTTTGGCAGCGGCCCGAGCTGGCCCTCACGCCCGCCTTCCGCCGCAAGGCCCTGGTGGCCATGGAGGCCAGCCACCTGCTGGGCTTTGGCCCGCGCCTGCCCGGCGCCGTGCGCGAGCTGCACACCCGCATGCTGGCGGCCCTGGCGTGAGCGCGGTTCCGCTGCCACGGCGCAGCCTGCGCAGCGCGCGCTTGGCTCCAGGGCGGCTGGCGCCGCGCACCGCCTTGCTGCTGGGGGCGGCGCTGGTGCTGCTGGCCCTGGTGTGGGCGGCCACACGCGGCGCCTACGCCATCGCACCCGCCCAACTGGTGCAAATGCTGGGGCAGGTGCTGCTGCAGGCCCTGGGCCTGGCCCCGGCGGCCGAGCCCGCGCCCGAATACCTGGTGTTCATGAACATCCGCCTGCCGCGCTTGTGGATGGGCGTGGCCGCTGGTGCGGGCCTGGGCCTGGCCGGGGCGCTGATGCAGGGCCTGTTCCGCAACCCGCTGGCCGATCCTGGGCTGGTGGGCGTGAGCAGCGGCGCCGCACTGGCAGCGGCTGCCACCATTGTGCTGGGTAGCCACTGGCTGCCCGACATGCCGCGCACCCTGGGCAGCTGGGCGCTGGTGGCCATGGCCTTTGGCGGCGGCCTGCTGGTCACGGCGCTGATCTATGCACTGGCGCAGGCCGATGGCGGCACGCGCATGGGGCTGATGCTGCTTGCGGGCGTGGCGGTCAATGCGCTGGCGCTGTCGGGCCTGGGCTACCTCAACTTCATCTCTACTGACGAGCAGTTGCGCAACCTCCAGATGTGGCTGCTGGGCAGCCTGGGCGGTGCGCGCTGGAGCGCCGTGGCGCTGGTGGGCGCCATCGTGGCGGTGGCCTGCGGCCTGGGCCTGGCGCTGGCGCGCCCGCTCAACGCGATTGCGCTGGGCGAGGCGCAGGCCGCGCTGCTGGGCGTGCCGGTGGAGCGCACCAAGCGCCTGGCGGTCCTGGTCACCGCGCTGGCCGTGGGCGCGGTGACGGCGGCCACCGGCATCATTGGCTTTATCGGCCTGGTGGCGCCGCACTGGGTGCGCCTGGTGGCGGGGCCGGACCACCGCGTGGTGCTGCCGGGCTCGGCCCTGCTGGGCGCCGCGCTGGTGCTTGCGGCCGACGGCGTGGCGCGCACTATCGTGCAGCCTGCCGAGCTGCCGCTCGGCGTGCTCACGGCCTTCATTGGCGTGCCGCTGTTTCTGGTCATGCTGCGCCAGTTCCGGAGCAAGGTATGAATGCCGCCGTCGCATCCCCGGTCACCACCACCGCCGATCTGCTGGTGTGCGACCAGCTGGGTGTGGGCGTGCCCGGCAGGCCCTTGCTGGCCACCGTGCATACGCAGTTGGTGCCCGGGCGCGTCACGGCCATCCTGGGGCCCAACGGCGCGGGCAAGTCCACCCTGCTGGCCATGCTTTCGGGCCAGCGCGCGCCGCGCTCGGGCCATGTGTGGATGGGCGGGCAACCGGTGTCCGGCAAAGGCGCCCAGGCTCTGGCCCGCCAGCGCGCCGTGCTGCCGCAAGACACGGCGGTGGCGTTTGACTTCACGGTGCAAGAGGTGGTGGAGATGGGGCGCTTTGCGCACCGCCAGCAGCCCAGCCGGCACGAGGCGCACATCGTCGCCCAGGCCATGGAGGCCACGGGCGTGGCCCACCTGGCCGGGCGCAGCATCAACACCTTGTCGGGCGGCGAACGCGCCCGCAGCCACCTGGCCCGCGCCCTGGCGCAAATCTGGGAACCCCTGCCCGATGGCGCCCCCCGCTGGCTGCTGCTGGACGAGCCCACCGCCGCCCTCGACCTGGCCCACCAGCACCACACGCTGGCCCTGGTGCGCCGCTGGGCGGTGGAGCAGGGCGTGGGCGTGGTCGCGGTGCTGCACGACCTGAACCTGGCCCTGCGCTACGCACACGACAGCCTGCTGCTCGCCCCGGGCCTGGCAGGCCCGCGCAGCGTGCACGCCACGGCCCACCTGCTCACCCCCGCCACCATCGCGCAGGTGTGGGGCGTGCACAGCACGCCGGTGCTGGCGGCCGACGGGGTGCCGCAGTACCTGGTGGCGGCGCAGTGAATGGCATTTCTGTAGTCAAAATGGCCTCTGCCGCGCTATGGGTCTCAAAAATTGCTATAAAAAGTGAAGCATCTGCATGGTGTGCCTGTGCAACCCACCGGGCTAGGCCCCTCAACCCGTCAGGCTATCTGGCGGGACGGGTGGCGTGGCCTGCTTAGAATCCCGCTGCCCATGCGCCGCTTGCTGCTCGTCTTTCTGTTGGTGTTCATGCCGCTCCAGTCCATCTGGGCGGCGGCCTCGCCCTATTGCGGGCACGAGTCAGCGCCGCAGGCATCGCACTTTGGCCACCATGTGCACGAGCACCATGGCGACGAAGGGGCGGACCACTCGGCCCCGGGCGCCACCCCCAGCACGCTGGCCGACATGGACTGCCATGCCTGCCATGGTGCAGGCAGTGGTTTGGCGCACAGCGCCAGCGCCCAGGCCATCGTGGTGGCCGTGGCGCACCCCCCAGGTCAGGTTAAACCCGCCTGGCCGCCAGCTCCCCTCGCACGCCCCGAACGCCCCAACTGGCCTGTCCTCGCCTGAGCGGCGAGGCGGGGGCTTGGGTGGCTCCGTTTCTTTTCCTGATGATGTTGGAGACCTGCCGTCCCTGGCAGTAGCGGTGCGCGTCTTGCTGTTGGCGTGCGTGCACTGCTGACCGCCTCCTCCATCATCCATCGCGTCTCGCCGATTTCAACCTGTGGCCCCGGCCACTGCAGAGGAATCGGATGCAACCAACGAAACAACGACAACACACGTCCATTGCCGCGCTGGTGGTGATGGCACTGGGCTGGGCACTGCTGGGCAGTGCCGCACAGGCCCAGACCTCCAACCCCGGCACAGCGCCGCTCACACTCCAGGCCCTGTTTGACCAGGCCTGGCAACGCCAGCCCGAAGCGCAGTCTGCCGCCTTGCGGCGCGAGGCTGCGCAGGCCACGCGCAGCGCAGCGGCGGCCTGGACGGCCGAGCCCGTGGCGCTGGAGCTGGCCACCAAAACCGACCGCCCCGGCAGCAACCAGGGCAGCCGCGAAGCCGAGGTGGGCCTGGCCCTGCCGCTGTGGCTGCCCGGCGAGCGCGCCCGCAAGGCGGCTTGGGCCGACGCTGAACTGCAGGCGCTGAACAGCCGCCAGCGCGCCGCGCAGCTGCAACTGGCCGCCACCGTGCGCGAAGCCTGGTGGGCTGCACAGCGTGCGCAGGCCGACTGGGCGCTGGCGCAAGACCGGCTGCTGAATGCCCAGCGCCTGGCCGCTGATGTGGCGCGCCGCGTGCGCGCAGGCGACCTGGCACGCGCCGACCAGGCCCAGGCCGACGGCGCCGTAGCCCAGGCCGAAGCCGCCATGGCCGAGGCCCAGGGCGCACTCGATGCAGCGCAGGCGTCGCTGGCGGCCTGGGGCATCAAGGCCGTGCCCCCCCTCGCGCTGGCCGACGCAGCGGAGCCCGAGCCCACCGTGCCTGACGCCACGGCAGCCGCTGCGCAGCACCCTGCGGCTGCCGACTGGCAGGACCAGGCCGAAGTGGCCCGCCGCGCCGCCGACCTGGCCGCCGTGCAGACCCGCGCCAACCCGGAGCTGACGGTGGCCGCCACGCGGGGGCGCGAGCAGGCGGGCGACCGCTACCAGCAGACCTTCACCGTGGGCCTGCGCGTGCCCCTGGGTGGGGGCGACCGTGTGCAGGCCAAGCAGGCCGCCGCCCGCGCCGAAGCCCTGGCCGCAGAAGCACGCGCTACGGCAGAGCGTGATCGGCTGGCTGCTGACATCGCCGCCGCCGCGGCCCGCGTCAAAGCCACCCAGGCCCAGCGCGATGCCCTGGCGCGCCACGCGGCATTGGCGCAGGGCACACGCGGCTTTATCGACAAGGCCTTTCGCCTGGGCGAAGCCGACGGCCCCACGCGCCTGCGTGTGGAGCTGGAGGCCGCCCAGGCCGAACGCCAACTCGCCCGCGCCCGCATCGACGCTGCCGCCGCCGTCTCCACCCTGCGCCAGGCCCTGGGCCTGCTGCCGCAATGACGCCCTTGGGGCTCTCACCATTTTTGAAAATCACCATGAAACGCTCTTCCACTTTCTCCACCCTGGCCCTGGCCCTGCTGCTGGGCTTGCTACCGCCCACCGCACTGGCCGGTGATGGCCACGACCATGGCGAAGCCCCCGCTGCCGCAGCGGGCACGGCCCTGCCGCGCTTTGCCGCCACCTCCGACCTGTTTGAACTGGTGGGCGTGCTCGACGGGCAAAAAATCGCGCTCTACCTGGACCACGCGGGCGACAACAGCCCCGTAAAAGACGCCCGGCTGGAGCTGGACATTGCGGGCACCAGCGTGCCCGTCACCCGCGTGGCCGAGGGCGAGTTCCAGGCCACCCTGGCCGCGCCGCTGGCCGAGGGTGTGAGCCCCGTCACCGCCACCGTGGCCGCAGGCAATGAGACTGACCTGCTCGCAGGCGAGATCGACCTGCACCCCGCCGCCCACACCGAAGCCGCACCCGCAGGGCTGGCCCGCCGCACTGTGCTGATCGCAGGCGCCGTGGCCGCCGTTCTGCTGGCGCTGGTCGCCGTGTGGGGTTTGCGCCGGGGCCGTGCTGCCCGCATGGGCGACAACCAGCGCGTGGGAGGTGCAGCATGAAGCGCTTCCACCCCATGCCCTCTCTGCTAGCCCTGCTCATGGCTACCGCGCTCAGCGCACCCCTGCCTGCTTCGGCAGGCCCCGGCCACGACCATGGTGACGCACCGCCCGCACCCACCGGCAACGGCCCCAGCCGCCAGGCCGATGGCAGCGTGTTTCTGCCCAAGCCCGCGCAGCGCCAACTGGGCGTGCGCACCCTGGTGACTGCCGCCGGGCAGCACGCCAAGGCCTTTGAACTGGCAGGCACCGTGGTGATGGACCCCAACGCAGGCGGCAAGGTGCAGGCCGTGCTGGCCGGGCGGCTGGAGGCCAGGCCCAAGGGCCTGCCTGGCGTGGGCCAGGCCGTGCGCAAGGGCGAGGTGCTGGCCTATGTGGCGCCCACGGCGGGCGCCATTGAGCGATCCAACCAACTGGCCCAGCAGGCCGAGTTGCGCGCCGCACGCGACCTGGCCGCACGGCGCGTGGCGCGCCTGGCAGAGCTGGCCGACACCGTGCCGCGCAAAGACATCGAGGCTGCCGAGAGTGAGCTGCAGAGCCTCACCCAGCGCCTGGGCGCTGTGGGCGCGGGCTTGGCTACGCGGGATGCGCTGGTGGCCCCGGTGTCGGGCGTCATCGCATCGGCCAACGCCGTGGCGGGCCAAGTGGTGGATGCGCGCGAGCTGGTGTTTGAGGTGGTAGACCCATCGCGCCTGCGCATCGAGGCCTTGGCCTACGACCCGGCCCAGGCGCAGGGCGTGGCCGGTGCCACGCTGGCCGTGGGTGGGCAGCGCGTGCCGCTGCGCTTTGTGGGCGCGGCGCGCAGCCTGCGTGATCAGGCGCAGCCGCTGCAGTTTGCCGGTGACTCTGCCGTGCTGGGCAACCTGGCTCACTTAGCGATAGGGCAACCCGTGCGCGTGTTCGTGCAGTCCACCGACAAGGTCGATGGCGTGCAAGTGCCCGCTGCCGCGCTGTTGCGCAACCCGGCCAACCAGACCATCGTCTGGGTCAAGGAGTCGCCCGAGCGCTTTGCGCCACGGGTGGTCACGGCGGTGCCGCTCGATGGCACCTCGGTGGCCGTGACCTCGGGCCTCCAGCCCGGCGACCGCGTGGCCACGCAGGGCGCCACGCTCATCAACCAGGTTCGCTAAGGAGTCGCAATGTTCAAGTGGCTTCTAGAAAACAGCCTGACCAACCGGCTGCTGGTGCTCATCGCCGCCGCCGTGCTCATGGCCTACGGCGCCTTCACGCTCTCGCGCACGCCGGTGGACGTGTTCCCGGACCTCAACAAACCCACCGTCACCCTCATGACCGAGGCGGGCGGCATGGCCGCCGAAGAGGTAGAGCAGCTCATCACCTTCCCGCTGGAGACCACGATGAACGGCCTGCCCGGTGTGGAGAGCGTGCGCTCCACCTCCAGCGCGGGCCTGTCGTTCATCTACGTCACCTTTGACTGGAGCACCGACATCTACCGCGCGCGCCAGATGGTGTCGGAGCGCCTGTCGTCCATGGAAGAAGGCCTGCCCACCGGCATCACGCCGCGCATGGGGCCCATCAGCTCCATCATGGGCGAGATCATGCAGGTGGCCATCCCCATCGACGCGGCCAAGACAACCCCCATGGCCGTGCGCGAGTACGCCGACTGGGTGCTGCGCCCGCGCCTCATGGCCATCCCCGGTGTGGCGCAGGTCATCCCCATCGGGGGTGAGGTGCGCCAGTTCCAGGTGCTGCCCGACACGGCCCGCATGGCAGCGCTGGGCATCACGCACGACCAGCTCACGGGCGCGCTCAAGGGCTTTGCGGCCAACACCTCGGGCGGGTTTCTGGAGCTGGGCGGGCGCGAATACCTCATCCGTCACCTGGGCCGCACCTCGCGGCTCGAAGACCTGCAGAACCTCGCCCTCACCGCCAAAAACGGCCAGAGCGTGCTGCTGCGCCAGGTGGCAGACGCGACTTTTGCCGCAGCCACCAAACGCGGCGACGCAGGCTTCGAAGGGCAGGGCGCCGTCATCCTGGGCATCCAGAAGCAGCCCACGGCCGACACCATCGGCCTCACGCGCAGCATCGAGGCCGCGCTGGTGGACCTGAAAAATTCGCTGCCCACCGGCATGGAGGCGCCCCGCGTCACCTTCCGCCAGGCGAGCTTCATCGAGGCCTCGGTCACCACCTTGCAAGGCAAGCTCATGGGCGCCTCGGTGTTCGTGGCGGTGATTTTGTTCGTGTTCCTTGGCACGCTGCGGCCCACGGTGATTGCGCTCACGGCCATCCCGGTGTCCATCTTCATCACCGCGCTGGTGTTCAAGTATTTCGGCCTGTCGATCAACACCATGACGCTGGGCGGCCTGGCCATTGCCATCGGCGGGCTGGTTGACGATGCGGTGGTCGATGTAGAAAACGTGCTGCGCCGCCTGAAGATGGACCGCGCCAAGCACCCCCACCACCGCCTGCACCCCATCGAGGTGGTCAAGCTCGCGTCGATGGAAGTGCGCTCGGGCATCCTGTATGCCACGGCCATCATCGTGCTGGTGTTCTTGCCGCTGTTTGCACTGCCGGGCATCGAGGGGCGGCTGTTTGTGCCGCTGGGCATTGCGTTCATCGTGTCCACGCTGGCATCGCTCTTGGTGTCGGTCACCGTCACGCCGGTGCTGGCGTTCTACCTGCTGCCGCGCATGAAGAACCTCGACCATGGCGACACCCGCGTGGTGGCCTGGCTCAAGGCGCGCTACCGCAACGGGCTCTCGGCCGTGCTGGCGCGCCCACGCACCGCGCTGGCCGTGAGCGCGGCGGCGGTGGCGCTGTCGGCAGCGGCGGTGCCGTTTTTCCCCACCACCTTCCTGCCGCCGTTCAACGAAGGCACGCTGCTCATCGGCATGCGGCTCAACCCCGGCGTCACGCTGGCCGAATCGAGCGCGCTGGCCCGCCAGGCCGAGGTGCTGGTGCGCCAGGTGCCCGAGGTCACGCACGTGGGCCGGCGCAGTGGCCGGGCCGAGCTGGACGAGCATGCCGAAGGCGTGCACGTGAGCGAGTTGGACGTGGGCCTGCTGCCCGCAGCAGAGCTGAAACGCAGCATGGCCGAGGTGCAGGCCGACATCCGCAGCCGCATCGCCCACCTGCCTGCGGCCATCGCCATCGGCCAGCCCATCTCGCACCGCATTGATCACATGCTCTCGGGCGTGCGCTCGCAAATCGCCATCAAGCTCTTTGGCGACGACCTGGACACCCTGCGCGGCCAGGCCGAAGCCCTGCGCGCCCGGCTGGCCACCATCCCCGGCCTGGCCGACCTGGAGGTCGAAAAACAGGTGCTGGCCCCGCAGATCGCCGTGCGCGTGGACTACGCCGCCGCCGCCCACATGGGCGTGCCCGCCCCCCAGGTGCTGGCCGCGCTGCAGACGCTGGTAGAGGGCGAAAAAGTCGCCCAGGTGGTAGAAGGCAGCCGCCGCTTTGCGCTGGTGGTGCGCCTGCCCGACAGCGCACGCTCTATCGACGGCCTGGCACGCGTGCTCATCGACACGCCCCGTGGCCCCGTGCCCCTGTCGCGCCTGGCCACCATCGAAGAGGGCGACGGCCCCAACCAGATCAGCCGCGACGACGGCAAGCGCCGCATCGTGCTGTCAGCCAACGCGCAGGGCAGGGCGCTGTCCGACGTGGTGGCCGACATCCGCCAGGCCGTGGGCGACACCCGCCTGCCCGAGGGCTACTTCATCACCTTGGGCGGCCAGTTCCAGGCGCAGGAAGACGCCAGCCGCCTGGTGGGCCTGCTGGCTATCGTCTCGCTGGTGCTGATGTTTGTGGTGCTGTACACGCGCTACCGCTCGGCCACGCTGTCGGCACTCATCATGGCCAACATCCCGCTGGCGCTGGTGGGTGCGGTGCTGGGGCTGTGGGTGTCGGGCCAGCCGCTGTCGGTGGCGGCGCTGATCGGCTTCATCACACTGGCGGGCATCTCGGTGCGCAACGGCATTTTGAAGGTGAGCCACTACCTCAACCTGATGCGCGTGGAAGGCGAGCGCTTTGATACCGCCATGATCGTGCGCGGCTCGCTAGAGCGCCTGAGCCCCGTGCTGATGACCGCCCTGGTCACCGCCTTTGCCCTGGCCCCGCTGCTGCTGGAGGCCGAACGCCCCGGCACCGAAATCCTGCACCCGGTGGCGGTGGTCATCTTCAGCGGCCTCATCAGCTCCACCCTGCTCGACACCTTCCTCACCCCGGCGTTGTTCTGGCTGTTTGGCCGCAAGGATGCCGAACGCCTGCTGGACGACAAGAACGCCGAGGCGTTCTGAGCTTTTCTTGTTTTGTTTTTGTTCTCTTTATTTGTTCGTTTGCTTTTTCATTCACCCGTTGAAAGGACTCTCATGAAAACCACCCGCCAACTTTTCGCCGCCCTGGCCCTCGCTGCTGTGGCCACCACCGCCGCTTACGCCGCTGGCGACCACGGCGCGGGCCACGACCACAAGCCCCAACACGGTGGCATCGTGGTCGAAGCCAACGACATGGACTACGAACTGGTCGCCAAGCCCGACACCCTGACCCTGCACCTGCGCGACCACGGCAAACCCGCCAAGACCGAGGGCGTGAGCGCCAAGCTCACCCTGCTGAACGGCACCGAAAAATCCGAGGCTGTGCTTGTACCGGCAGGCGAGGGTAGGCTCGAAACCAAAGGCACCTTCAAGGTCGCAGCAGGCACCAAGGTGGTGGCGCTGGTGACGCTACCGGGCAAGAAGGCAGCGAATGTGCGGTTTGCGGTGAAGTAAGCCGTTGCCTGAGAGAGAAAGAAAGCGTTGCGCACCACGCGCCGCCGCGCTGGCTTTTGCTGGCGCGGCGGTGTGTTGTCTGTCTCAGTTGCAGTGCGCCTTGAGCACCGGCGAGATTGGTGCGTGCGTGGTTTCAGTAGTGCGGTGTGCTGAAATTTGAAGAAAATTGGGCTCTACCGCCTGTCTGTAAAGCGCTTATTGCTATCGAATTAGTAGCTACATGGTTGACGCTGGGCGCAGGGTGCTGAGCGTCCGTGGGCGGGAGAAGTTGGATTTTTGGGTACGCAGTGTCTGGCTTTTTTTAGGCTGGTTGCGGTTTCTCGGGTCCGACTCGTGAGCGACCGCTGGCACCGAAGGCTGTCGGTCTTGGTCCGACTGGCTCGCCTTTTTATCTGGACACCACAAGGTCATTGAGTTCCGAGGGAACTACAAAGCCGTCTGTGATGCCGCGCATCCTCAGTCCGATGTGCCTTCGACCAGCAACGTTGTGAACCTTGCAACCGCGACGCTCGGTCCGGCTGTGATCGCATAGTGCGTGATCGACAGCGGTAACGCTCAACTGGAAGCCAAGCATGTGCATATTCATGTTCCCGCGTGCGCGTGCGCCTAGCCGAGACGGTTGACGCTGCGACATAAAACAAAGAACCCGGTCGGGTGCAGTGTTTTAGGGTTGGCGCATTGAAAATGTCAGCCCACTCGCTCAGGCTCACCAATGCTTTTCAAAAGAGAGTTGTATTGCACTTTGTCTGAGGCATAGATTTTGTCCAATACATAGTTGGCAACCTTAGCAATCTCTGGGATTTCAACGGGCTTGAAGCCTCTGTCTGGAACGGCTTCTAGATGCGAGAACTCGTTGTTGAGGCGATTGACAAGTGCAACCGCTGTGTCTTCCTCTTCACCAAAGAACTTCTTGATCCGTTCAAAGGAATCGTTTTTGTCGTCGTGATATGGAAACTTGAAGAACAAAAAAGCCTCCAGGAATTTGCGCAAGTTGTTGCCGAAGCCAAAAAACGGCTCGTGGTTCTCCGCTGCGGCAGCTTGGTCTTTGCACTTATAGATTTGGTGAAAGAGATAGTGAAATTCAGTGATGTAGTCTTTTAAGTAAGACGGCATAAGCATGATGCTGCTTGATGCGCCGTTTCGCTCAATCATGAAGTGTTCATGATCACTGACACTCTTTGCCTTTACCCCCTCTGCCGCTGGCAGCTTTTTCATCGGAATGGAAAGGCGCTTGAGATACTTCAGGAAGTCCAAATTGTGCGTGGAGATGAACAGTTGCTTGTAGCGGTAAGAATTTGAGCCATCTGGCTTTTTCACTGGCTTGGTGATCAAGCTTTCAATCAAACTGAACATGAAGAAGATGTGATTTCCGTCCAAGCTTGAGATTGGATCGTCAATGTAGATGATCAGATCTTTTCCCTTGCTCTCAGGGTCATCAAGCTTGGCAATGAAGTAGCAGAAGGCGATCAGGCTGCATTCGCCTTCACTAAGGTTGTATGCCGACTTTCCATTGCGGGTGATCTCAAACTTGACGGTGGCCTTGTCCGCTCCGTCACGAGCTTCCAGCTTGATTCCGTCATGGCCGAAGAAGTTGTTTAGCAGTGCATTGACCCGTTCCGCCCCCTTGCGCTCATCCTTCTGTTTAGCCCTCAAGGCTTGGACTTCAGTCTCGGCGTCACGGATCTCTTTCTCCGCATCGGTGAAGACCGTACCTGCAGTATCTGAGGCGGCCTTGAGGGTGGCGATCCGGGCAAGCTCGGTGTCATAGGTGATGGCGTCAGCAAAGGCGAACACGTCAGCCAGGCGAAGTGCATCTCTAGCTGCGGTCTTGTCCCTTTCTAGCGTGGCAGTCTTGCTGTTGCTCGTGGCGATCAGTGCATTGATGTCGGCAACATACTTTGCGATTTCCAGGGCGTCATGGGAGGGTGTCTTGAGAGCCGCCGGCTGGAACAGGTTGTTCTTCCGAGTCTCAAGCGACTTCTTCAGCGACTCCAGATCCTTCTTGTAGACGGCCAGTGCTTGAGACAGAGCTTTGCTGCTGACTTCAAACGCGGTGCGCTCGTCAGCGTAGAACTGCGCACCTGTAAAGGTGTTTAGTCCAGCGATGGTGCCAATCTCGTTCGTTACTGATGTGATTGCCGCGTCCAACGAAGTTTCCAGTTCGCCAGACTCCTTGCTGAAATGCTCATCGAGCACCTGCCAAATGTCGTGCGGCAGATCCTGTCGGCAGAAGGCGCAGGTGCTCCGTTTCTCGCGGTGGTGCGCCATACCTTGCTTGACCCAGAGTTGCAGGGCGCTGTCTTTAAGCAGTTCTTCAATGGCCTTGGTTGGCGTGATCGCCTTGGAAAGTAACGGTTCGGCAGTGGCCGTCAACGAGTCCAGCTTGAGAGCGACAACCAAGGTGTCTGTGATGTCGGGTAGCGCTTCTTGCTTGAGCAGCTTGATCCGACCTGCTTGTTCTTCGGTCGTGAGAGCGACGAACCCTGGCTTGCTGGTCGTGGCGATGTCACGTCTGATGTGCTCGATGTTGTAGACAGGGCTGCGAAAGTTCGGGTTCTTCTTGATCTTCTCGGCGGCATGTGAGCGCAGCTTGTCGTCCAACCCACTGGACGCTGTGATGTGAGCAGACTTGGCGCGATCGCGCTCTTTCCTTTTGGCTTCCAGGTCAAACCGAAGGCCCGCTTTACCTTCCACGCTGCCAAGCTTGGCTTCAATCGCAGCGATGGCGTCGTCGATCTCCTTGTTCTGCTCACCGACGATGGCGAAGGTCTTGATGACCCCCCCAATCTCCTGATTGACTAGGAAGCTAAGGTTGTCGGTGACGAAGTCGCGGTTGTAGACCCGCACGTCGTAGTCGTGACCTGCAAGCCCAGTGTGGGCAACGTTGCCTTTCTCCCCGTACACCGTGAAGGAAGAGCCCACGTAGTTCAGCGGAAGTTTGCGGGTCTCCAGCGAGCGGAAGACGCGTGACAGGGTTGTCTTGCCTGAGTAGTTGCGCCCATAGAGGATGTTTAGCCGCTGGAACGGCTTGACGTTCTTGCCACTGTCTCGGACGGTCTTCTTCCACTCCAAACCCTGAAAGCTGCCAAAGCTGGCTATGTCGATCTGATTGATCACCGATCCCATCCCCCATAGTTGTCTTGCGGCTATTTGCAACAGAATGTTGATTTAGTCTACAAAGAATGCGCAAGGTGGGCTAGCCCGAAATGTCAACTAGACCAGCCCTGGCTCACCCGACAGCGGATCAAGCGCCTGAAGGTGGAGGATGGCCGAGCCACCCATCGGTTGAGCGTTGGCCCCAACGGCCTCAATGCTATGCAGGCTTTCCATCCGGCCCGCACCCATCGGAAGAAGTTTGCGCCTGACCGATTCCCCCAAGACCACCTTCCGCTTCACTCGCTCACGCCACCTGCATGCAACGTGGCCTTGCGCGCCTTGCACCGCCACATGGCCCTGTTATCTCCCGCGCTGCCGTCAAAGTCATATTCACACGAGTGATGTGAAACATCACTAGCGTTCCATTGACTGATATTGCTGCAGCGCGAATGATCGGTCCCCAGGCGCTGGGTGCATCCGCACTGGCCCCGAAAGACTGATGGATTGATGGATCGACTGATTGATTGGCGATGACAAAAACAAAGGAGACGCCCATGCATGAATGCCCCGTGACCGTGTTCCCGCAGCAGATCCGCTGGGAGACGGACGGCACCAGCCGCATTCCCTTTCAGGCCTATACCGATGAGGCGCTGTACCGCAGGGAGCTGGACCGTTTGTTCTACAACGGGCACTGGTGCTACGTTGGCCTGGAGGCCGAGATTCCCAACGCGGGGGATTTCAAGCGCACGGTGATTGGCGAGCGTTCGGTGCTGTTGGTGCGTGACAAGGACGCTTCGATCCACGTGGTGGAAAACGTCTGCGCCCACCGGGGCATGGCGTTTTGCCGCGAGCGGCATGGCAACCGCGAGAGCCTGACCTGCCCGTACCACCAGTGGAACTACACCCTGTCGGGCGACTTGCAGGGCGTGCCGTTTCGGCGCGGCGTGAAGCAGGATGGCAAGGTCAACGGCGGCATGCCTGCAGACTTCAACCCGGCAGAGCATGGGCTGACCAAGCTCAAGGTGGCCACCCGTGGCGGTGTGGTGTTTGCGTCGTTTGACCACAGCGTGGAGCCGCTGGAGGAGTTTCTGGGCCCCACCATCCTGGGCTACTTTGATCGGCTGTTCAATGGCCGCAAGCTCACCATCCTGGGCTACAACCGCCAGCGCATTCCGGGCAACTGGAAGCTGATGCAAGAGAACATCAAAGACCCGTACCACCCCGGCCTGCTGCACACCTGGTTCGTCACCTTCGGGCTCTGGCGTGCCGACAACAAGTCGCAACTGCTGATGGACGCGCAGCACCGCCACGCGGCCATGGTCTCGACCCGTGGCGCGGCGGGCAAGGCGGCGGATGTGACGCAGGTGTCGAGCTTCAAGGCCAGCATGGAGCTGAACGACCCGCGCTTTCTGGACATTGCGCAAGAGGACTGGTGGGCGGGGCCACCCCCGGCAGCCAGCGGGGACGGCGCTGCGGTGCCCAGCGCGCCAGCATCGGTGCCCACGGCGGTGATGATGACCGTGTTCCCCAGCGTGATTTTTCAGCAGCAGGTCAACAGCGTGTCCACGCGGCACATCCAGCCCGATGGCAAGGGGGCTTTTGATTTTGTGTGGACGCACTTCGGCTTTGAGGACGATAGCGCAGAGATGACGCAGCGCCGCCTGCGCCAGGCCAATCTGTTCGGCCCGGCGGGCTTTGTGTCGGCCGACGATGGCGAGGTGATCGAGTGGTCGCAAGAGGGCTTTGAGACCAAGCCCGCGCACCGCACGCTGGCCGAGCTGGGCGGGCGTGAGGTAGGCGACACAGACCACATGGTGACCGAGACGCTGATCCGGGGCATGTACGAATACTGGCGCAAGGTGATGGAGGCGGAGGCTTGACCATGGACTTCCACACCTACTTCGAACTGAACCAGCTCTACGCCCGCTACGCCCGCGCACTCGACGCGGCGGACTGGGAGGCGTGGCCAGAGTTTTTCATCGAGAACTGCGTGTACAAGCTGCAGCCGCGCGAGAACCACGAGCGCGGGTTTCCGCTGGCCACACTGGCGTTTGACAGCAAGGGCATGCTGAAAGATCGCGTCTACGGCATTCGCGAGACGTTGTTCCACGACCCCTACTACCAGCGCCATGTGGTGGGTGTGCCGCTGGTGCACAAGGTGGATGCCGATGGCCGCATCCACTGCGAGGCCAACTATGCGGTGCTGCGCACGCGCCTGTCGAAGGAATCGACGGTGTTCAACGTGGGACGCACGCTGGATGAGGTGGTGCCCACGCCCGAGGGCCTGAAGTTCGCGTCGCGCCTCGTCGTTTACGACAGCGAGATGATCCCCAACTCGCTGATCTACCCCATCTGAGGAGCTGCCATGACGACGATGACGACGAACTGGATTGACGCCGCAGCGCGGGACGATGTGCCAGAGGATGACGTGATGGGCCTGGCCGTGGCCGGGCGCGACATTGCGCTGTATGGCGTGGGCGGCGAGGTGTTTGCCACCGACAACATCTGCACCCACGGCCATGCGCGCCTGTGCGATGGGTTTCTGGAAGGGCACGAGATCGAATGCCCTCTGCACCAGGGCAAGTTTGATGTGCGATCAGGCCAGCCCACCTGTGCGCCGGTGACCGAGCCGCTGCGCAGCTACCCCGTGAAGATCGAGGGCGGCCGCGTGTGGCTGGCCCTGGACTGAACCTCTCAAGGAGACCCTCATGACTGCCGAACGACCTGAGGTCGAGGCCGCCGCATTGCCGCATGAAGGCGTAAACGCCCACTCGGCCCACACCATCGTGATCGTCGGTGCGGGCCAGGCGGGCGGCTGGGCGGCGCAAACGCTGCGCAGCGAAGGCTTTGCGGGCCGTGTGGTGCTGATCGGTGACGAAGCCCATCCGCCGCACGAGCGGCCACCGCTGTCGAAGGCCGTGCTATCGGGTGCTGCCGCACCAGAGACCACGCGCCTGATGAAGCCCGAGGCCTTTGATGCCCTGGCGGTGCAGTGGCGGCCCGGCGTGCAGGTGCGCCGCATTGACCGCGCTGGCAAACAGGTGCTGTTGTCCGATGGCACGATGCAGCCCTACGACAAGCTGATTCTGTGCACCGGCGGGCGCGCCCGGCGGCTGGCCGTGCCGGGGGCAGACCAAGTGCCGCTGCACACGCTGCGCACCATCGAAGACGCACAGGCGCTGGCCCCAGCCCTTCGGCCTGGCCGCCGCGTGGTGGTGGTGGGCGGTGGCTGGATCGGCCTGGAGGTGGCGGCCACCGCACGCCAGCAGGGCGCGGAAGTGGTGGTGGTGGAGACGCAAAGCCGCTTGTGCGAACGCACCGTGCCTGCGGAGGTGTCGGCGTATCTGTTGGCGCTGCACCGCGCCCAGGGCGTGCGCGTGCTGCTGGGCGCGGGGGTGCGGGGCTTTGCCCGTGCTGCAGATGACCGCTTGGAAGTCTTGCTGGCCGATGGCAGCGCGCTGGCGTGCAACACCATCGTGCTGGGCGTGGGCCTGGTGCCCAACGACGAGCTGGCACGCGAGGCGGGCCTGGCCTGCGAGGGTGGCGTGCAGGTCGATGCCCAATGCCGCACGTCCGACCCCGACATTCTGGCTGCGGGCGATGTGGCCGTGGCGCCCAGCCCCTGGGCGGGCCGCAGCCTGCGGCTGGAGTCGTGGCAGAACGCGCAAGAACAGGGCGTGGCCGCTGCGCGCGCGGCCCTGGGCCAGGCCGTGGACTACCAGCCGCTGCCGTGGTTCTGGTCCGACCAGTACGGCATGAACCTGCAGATTTACGGCATGCCCACGCCTGCGCACCGCGTGGTGCAGCGCGGCGATGCGGCCAGCGGCAGCTTTGTGCTGTTTTACCTGGCGGGCGATGTGGTGCAGGCCGCCGTAGGGGCCAACGCAACGCGCGACCTGCGCTTTGCCCGCAGGCTGATCGAGCAGCGCAAGCCGGTGGATGCCGAGCGGCTGGCCGACCTGAACACGCCGATGGCAAAGCTGTGAACCCACATGGATGCCGCGCAGCACAGAAGCCCGCACCCAAACCCACCAGAACCGAACACGACAACCCGCTAAGGAAACCCCCGATGACCGCAACCACGTCAACCACTTACCTCTGGACCCCGCCCCCCGTCTATTCGCTGCCTGTGCGTGGCCGCAGCGAGCGCCTGCCCATCCACCGCCTGTTCTTTGTGGGCCGCAACTACCACGCGCATGCGGTCGAGATGGGGCGGCCGGTGGACAAGTCGGTGGAAGTGCCGTTCTATTTCACCAAGGCGCCATCCACGTTGGTCGAGTCGGGTGCCACCGTGGCCTACCCGCCCGGCACCCAGAATTACCACCACGAAATGGAGCTGGTGCTGGCCATTGGCGCGCCGGGTTTTCGTGTGAGCGAGGCCGATGCGCCCGGCCTCATCTACGGCTACGCCTGCGGCCTGGACATGACGCGCCGCGACCTGCAACTGGTGGCGCGTGACAAGGGCCGCCCGTGGGACTTGGGCAAGGATGTGGAGCAGTCGTCGGTGGTTTCGGAGATCGTGCCCATGCCGCAGGTGGTGCTGGGCCAGGGCAACTTGGAGCTGTCGGTCAACGGCACCGCGCGCCAGAAGTCCGACCTGTCCAAGCTGATCTGGAACATCCCCGAGCTGATTGCCGATCTGTCCAAGTTCTACCACCTGCAGCCAGGTGACCTGATCTTTACCGGCACGCCCGAGGGCGTAGGCCCCGTGCTGGCGGGCGACCGCATCGATGGCCAGATTGAAGGCGTGGGCAGCATCTCGCTGCACGTGGGCGCGGCGGAATAGCGCCAGGGCAAGGCGAAGGAACCCGCACGAACACAGACGAACCGTTCACGCTGAGCGCAGCCAAAGCGCCGCGCAGGGCTTCGACAGGCTCAGCCTGAACGGGTGTTTGAAGCTCGAAGAAGCTGATGGAAACAACGAAGGAGACAACCCCACCATGACCACCGACCTCACGCCTTCCCCCGTGCGGCTGCACGCCGTTGCGGGCAAGGGCCAGCCCGAGCCGACGCCCGAACTGGAGCAGCTGTACCGGGGCTTCGAGCAAGAGCTGCTGGTGCCGCTGTGGACGCAGATTGGCGACCTGATGCCCCGCCAGCCCCAGTCCAAGGCCGTGCCGCACCTGTGGCGCTGGGATCGCTTGAAGGCCCTGGCCGCGCAGGCGGGCGCCATCGTGCCCGTGGGCCGGGGCGGCGAGCGCCGGGCGATTGCGCTGGCCAACCCAGCCCTCGGCGGGCGCCCGTTTGCCACGCCCACGCTGTGGGCCGCCATTCAGTACCTGATGCCCGGCGAAGACGCCCCCGAGCACCGGCACACGCAGCACGCGTTTCGGTTTGTGGTGGAAGGCGAGGGCGTGTGGACGGTGGTGAATGGCGATTCCGTGCGCATGTCGCGGGGCGATTTTTTGCCGCAGGCGGGCTGGAACTGGCACGCCCACCACAACGCTGCCACCGAGCCCATGGCCTGGATCGACGGCCTGGACATTCCGTTTTCGTACTACACCGAGAGCCAGTTTTTTGAAGTGGGGCGCGAGAAGCTCCCGCCCGCCGAGCGCACCACCGCCGAGCGTTCGTATTCGGAAAGGCTGTGGGGCCACCCCGGCCTGCGCCCGGTGTCGATGGTGCAGGCCCAGCCCGCCACGCCGCTGCTGGCTTACCGCTGGGTGGACACCGACCGTGCGCTGGCCGACCAGCTCGCATTGGAAGACGAAGGCCAGCCGGGCACGCTGAGCCCTGGGCATGCGGCGGTGCGCTTTACCAACCCCACCACCGGCGCCGATGTGCTGCCCACGATGCGGACCGAAATGCACCGCGTGCGCGCAGGCGCTGCAACGCGGGTACAGCGCGAGGTGGGCTCGTCCGTGTTCCAGGTGTTTGACGGCCATGGCACCGTGACGGTGGGTGAGCGCACATGGCAAGTGGCGCGGGGCGACTTGTTTGTGGTGCCGTCGTGGCAGCCGTTCTCGGCCCAGGCATCGGAGGCGGGCGCGCTCGATCTGTTCCGCTTCAGCGATGCGCCGATTTTTGAGGCGCTGCACAGCCACCGTGTGCAAGTCACTGTTTGATCCATCACTCACCCAGCCGGATTCGGCTTTCATAAAACCAAGGAGACAACCCCATGCTGACCGCCATTCGTTCACAGATTTTGAGACCTGCCCTGGCGCTTTGCGCGCTGGCGCTTGTGGCCGCCGCAGGCGTGCCCCACGCCGTGGCGCAGACCTTCCCTGCCAAGCCCGTGCGCTCGGTCGCGCCGTATTCACCCGGCAGCGGCCCGGATGCGGTGATGCGCATCCTCAGTGAGCGCCTGTCGCGCAACTGGGGGCAGCAACTCGTCATCGACAACAAGCCGGGGGCCAACGGATTCATTGCCATCGCCGATGCCAAGCGCTCTGCGCCCGACGGCTACACCCTGCTGCAGGTGGACAACACGCACATGGCCTTGCAGCCGCATGTGTTCAAGCAACTGCCCTACGACCCAATGAAAGACTTTGAGCCCGTGGCACCGGTGTATTTCACCAACTTCTTTGTGGTGGTGGCCGCCAATTCGCCCTGGAAGGATGTGGGCGATCTGATCAAGGCCGCCAAGGCCGCGCCGGGCGACATCACCTACGGCTCCTGGGGCATTGGCAGCGTGGCCCATGTGGGCGCGGCGAGTCTGGAGGCGGCAACGGGCACCAAGATGATGCATGTGCCCTACAAGGACATGGGCAGCGTCTACACCTCGGTGGCCACGGGGGACATCAAGTGGGCGTTTGGCACGGCGGCGACGGCCGGGCCGATGTTCCAGGCCAAGAAGGTGAAGTTTCTGGCCCTGGCGGCGCCCCAGCGCCTGGCGGGCTTTACCGATATTCCGACCATGGGCGAGGCCGGTGGCCCGGCCGGGTTTGAGGTGAAGACCTGGGTGGGCCTGTTCGCGCCCACAGGCACGCCCAAGGCCACCATCGAGAAGATCAATGCCGATGTGGGCAAGGTGCTGGCCACGCCAGAGGTCAAGGAGCGCCTGGCGACCTTTGGTTTCGAGCCCTACATCGGCCCGCCCGCTGAACTCACCAAGGCCATCGAACGCGATTCGCGCACGTTTGGCGAAGTCGTCAAGCGCGCCAAGATTGCCTTGGACTAAGACTGAGACTGAGCATGAAACTCTATTCCTTCTTCCGCAGCGGAACATCCCACCGCTTGCGCATTGCGCTCAACCTCAAGGGGCTGGCCTACGAGCAGGTGGCGGTCGATTTGCGGCGCGAGGAGCATCTGGCCGATGCCTTCAAGGCCATCAACCCGCAGCAGTTCGTGCCCGTGCTGGAGGCCGACGAGCGTCTGATGATCCAGTCGCCCGCCATCATCGAGTGGCTCGAAGAACGCTATCCCCACCCACCGCTGCTGCCCGGTGATGCCGGTGACCGCGCCCAGGTGCGCGCCCTGGCCGCCATCGTGGGCTGCGACATCCATCCCATCAACAGCCGCCGCATTCTGGAGGCGCTGCGCCACCGCTTCGGTGCCGACGAGGCGGCCGTGAACGACTGGTGCGGCACCTGGATCAGCGCGGGTTTTGACGCCATCGAGGCGCTACTGTCGAAGAACCCGCAGCGCGGGGATTTCTGCTTTGGCAGCACCCCCACGCTGGCCGATGTGTATCTGGTCCCGCAGGTGGAGAGTGCGCGCCGCTTCAAGGTGGACTTGTCGCGCTGGCCGCGCGTGCAGGCGGTGGATGCGGCCTGCGCGCAGCTGGAGGCGTTTCGCAAGGCGGCGCCCAGTGCGCAGCCGGATGCCAGCTGAACCTCAGTCTCCCTGCATATAAAACGCCTCGGCATGGAGGTGCGCCGCCTCCAGTCCCTTGCCCAGCGCCAGCAGCGTGGTGGTCTCCACCATCGGCGGCGATCCGCATAGATATGCCTGCCAACCGCGCAGGCTGGAGTGGTCCTGCTCGATGGCCTGGGTCACCAGCCCGCGCCGCTGGGTGGCCGGGTCGGCGCCCGAGGCCACCACCACGTGCACCTGCAGGGCAGGGTGCAGGCTGCGCAGTTGCTCCAGCCATGCCAAGCCATACAGCTCGCGCGGCGAGCGCAGGCCAAAGTACAGGTGGATGGGGTTGCGCATGCCAGCAGCCACCGCGCCGCGCACCACCGACAGCACCGACGCCAGCCCGGTGCCCCCAGCCACGCACAGCATGGGCCCCATGTGCTGCTGGCGCAAATACGCCGCACCCAGCGGCCCGCTGACCTTGACCTTGTCCCCCACCTTCAGTTGCCCGGCGACGTAGCCGCTGACCCGGCCCTGGGGCATGAGCTGGATATGGAACTCCAGCAACTGTTCGCCCGGCAGGTTCGCCATCGAATACGGGCGCACATGCGTTGGCGTGAACCCGAGCTGCATGTACTGCCCCGGCGAATACGCAATGGGTTTTGCTACTTTGAGCAGCAGGCGCCGGATGTCTGCCGCCAGCGGCTCGATGGCCACCACGGTGGCCTTGGCCACGCGGGCGCGGTGCACCACGGCCTCTTCGGGGGCGGGCACTTCGATTGTGCAAGGCTCGGTCACATAGGTCTGGCAGGCCAGCACGGCGCCGTCCACGCCGTCCAGTGGGCGCTGCTGCTCACGCCCGCCATCCAGTACCTCGCCGGACAGCACCCGGCAGCGGCAGATGCCGCAGCGGCCTGACAGGCACGAATACGACATCGGAACCTGCGCCGCACGCAGGGCGTCGAGCAGGTTCACGCCGGGCTCGGCGCGGATCACGCGGTTATGCGGCTGAACGAGGATGTCCATGGCAGGCTGGATGCAAGGTCATGTGGGCGATTGTGCCCAGAACCGCGCCACCCAATCACTGGCTGCAATACCATCGCCACTTCATATCACCTGAGCTGATGGAGTGGCGATGGAGCTATCGGATATCGACCTGAACCTGCTGGTACTGTTTCAGCAACTCATGGTCGAGCGGCGCGTGTCCAAAGTGGCCGACAACCTGGGGCTGACGCAGCCTGCCGTGAGCAACGCGCTGGCCAAGCTGCGGCGCATTTTTGGCGACGAGCTGTTCCTGCGCACCTCGGCCGGCATGGTGCCTACGCCGTTTGCCGAGCAACTGGGCGAATCCGTGGGCTATGCGCTGGGCATGATCCACAGCGGGCTGAACCAGCGCACGCAGTTCACGCCCGCAACGCTCAAGCGCACCATCACCATCGGCATGACGGACATTGGCGAGATCGTCTTCCTGCCCGCGCTGCTGGAGCGCCTGGGGCGCGAGGCGCCGGGGGTCACGCTGAACACCGTGCGCAACAACGCCGCCCATCTGCGCGAAGACATGGAGGCGGGCAAGGTGGACCTGGCCATCGGCCTGCTGCCGCAGCTCAAAGCGGGGTTCTTCCAGCGGCGCTTGTTTCGCCAGCGTTATGTGTGCCTGTTCCGCAAGGGCCACGCGCTGGACCGGCCCAAGCTGCTGCTGCCCGACTACAAGGCGGCAGAGCACCTGGTGATCGTGTCGGCGGGCACGGGGCACGGCAAGGTGGACGAGCTGATCCAGAAAGCCGGCATCGACCGCCTGGTGCGGCTGAGCGTGCCGCACTTTGTGAGTGTGGGCCACATCCTCCAAAGCACGGCGCTGGTGGCCACGGTGCCCGAGCGGCTGGCGCTCAAGCTGGTGGAGCCCTTTGGCCTGGTGGTGCGCGCGCACCCAGTCAAGCTACCCGACGCGCCCATCAGTGTGTTCTGGCATGCCAAGGTGCACCGCGAGCCCGTCAACCAGTGGCTGCGCGGCATGGTGTTTGAGCTGTTTGGGGGCGATGCCGCCGCTGGCGGTGGGTTGCCGTGATCTTTGGGGCGGGCCAGCGGCGCATGCCTAACTGCGCGGCAGGTCCCGCTAGGGGGCGCTATTCTATTTATAGCTAATTGCGCTTGTCAGTCGCGCGGAGAGGCCGATTTTTATCAATAATCTTTCCACCACTTTGATGGTTTTATGGTGGATGGCATTTGTCACGCAACGCTGATCAATACACCAGCTTCTCCGGCCGGATCTCCTGCAGGATGGTGGTGGCAATCTCTTCAATCGACTTGGTGGTGGTGGACAACCAGCGGATACCCGCGCGGCGCATCATGGCCTCGGCTTCGGAGACTTCCATGCGGCAGTTCTCCAGGCTGGCATAGCGCGAGTTGGGGCGGCGCTCGGCGCGGATCTCGGCCAGGCGGTCGGGGCTGATGGTCAGTCCAAAGATCTTGCTGCGAAATGGCACCAGCGCCGGGGGCAGCTGGCGGCGTTCGAAGTCTTCGGGGATCAGCGGGTAGTTGGCGGCTTTCAGGCCACATTGCATGGCCAGGTAGAGGCTGGTGGGGGTTTTGCCGCTGCGGCTCACGCCCACCAGGATCACGTCGGCGCCGGCCAGGTCGCGGTTGCTCTGGCCGTCGTCATGCGCAAGGCTGAAGTTAATGGCTTCGATGCGGTCGGTGTATTCCTTGCTGCGGCTTACGTCGCTGAAGCGGCCGATGCGGTGGTTGGACTTGATGCCTAACTCGTCTTCGAGCGGGTGCACAAAGGTGCCGAACATGTCGAGCAGCATGCCCTTGCAGCCTTCCTGGATGACCTTGAGCACTTCCATGTTGACCAGGGTGGTGAAGACGATTGGTTTTTTGCCCTCGACCTCGCCGGTGTGGTTGATCTGCCGCACCGCCTGGTGGGCCTTGTCCACGGTGTCGATGAAGGGCAGGCGCACATGGCGCGGCTTCATCTCGAACTGGGCCAGGATGGCGTTGCCGAAGGTTTCGGCAGTGATGCCGGTGCCGTCAGAGACAAAAAACACGGTGCGCGAATGCATGGAGGCCCTTTTTTTGGATGCGGCTTGCGCCAGCGGGGTGGACACCACAAAGAAGTGGCGATTCCCCGTTTTGCGTCAGTCGCGTGAAAGCGTCAGCCCGTTGCCAGAAGCTCGGGCCTACAATTGTCACAATTATCCAATTCTCACCATGCACCGCGTCGGCCCACAACCACAACGACAAAGCCTCAGGCCGTGCATGGCCGCCTGCCAGGAGCCATCCAGGGCCCGGCACGCAGACCCGGTTTCAACTTCTGGAGCTTTCCCATGTCTGCACTTTTCAGCCCGACCGCCCTGGTCGTACCGTTTGAAAACCTGAGAATGACCGATGTCGAGGCCGTTGGCGGTAAAAACGCCAGCCTCGGCGAGATGATCTCCCAGCTGCCGCAGGGCGTGCGCGTGCCCACGGGCTTTGCCACCACCGCCCACGCGTTCCGCGAATTCCTGGCCTACGACGGCCTGGCCGACAAAATCAGCGCCAAGCTCAAGAGCCTGGACACTGAAGACGTGCGCGCCCTCGCGCAGGTCGGCGCAGAAATCCGCGCCATGGTCGAGGCCCAGCCTTTCCCGGCCGACCTGCAAAAGGCCATTGCCGACGAATTTGCCAAGTTGAGCGCTGGCAACCCTGCTGCCTCGTTTGCCGTGCGTTCGTCCGCCACGGCCGAGGACCTGCCCGACGCATCGTTTGCCGGCCAGCAGGAAACCTTCCTGAACGTGGTGGGCATCGACGAAGTCATGCACAAGATGAAGGAAGTGTTCGCGTCGCTGTACAACGACCGCGCCATCTCCTACCGCGTGCACAAGGGTTTTGAACACGATGTGGTCGCCCTGTCGGCCGGCGTGCAGCGCATGGTGCGCTCCGACCTGGGCGCTGCAGGTGTGATGTTCACCATCGACACCGAATCTGGCTTTGAAGACGTGGTGTTCATCACCAGCAGCTACGGCCTGGGCGAGACGGTGGTGCAGGGCGCCGTGAACCCCGACGAGTTCTACGTGCACAAGCCCATGCTCAAGGCGGGCAAGAAGGCGCTGATCCGCCGCAACCTGGGCAGCAAGCTGATCCAGATGGTGTTCTCCACGCCCGAGGAAAAGGCTGCCAGCGGCAAGCTGGTCAAGACCATTGATGTGCCCACCGAGCAGCGCAACCGCTACTCGCTGACCGATGCCGACGTGGAGCAGCTGGCCCGCTACGCACTGGTGATCGAGCAGCACTATGGCCGCCCCATGGATATCGAATGGGGCAAGGACGGCACCGACGGCCAGCTCTACATCCTGCAGGCCCGCCCCGAAACCGTGAAGAGCCAGGCCAAGGGCCAGGCCGAGCTGCGCTACAAGCTCAAGGGCCAGGGCACCGTGCTGGCCGAAGGCCGCGCGATTGGCCAGAAGATCGGCACCGGCCCCGTGCGCCTGGTGCACAACATCAGCGAGATGGACAAGGTCCAGCCCGGTGATGTGCTCGTGACCGACATGACCGACCCCAACTGGGAGCCCGTGATGAAGCGCGCCAGCGCCATCGTCACCAACCGGGGTGGCCGCACCTGCCACGCCGCCATCATTGCGCGCGAGCTGGGCATCCCCGCCGTGGTGGGTTGTGGCGATGCGACCGAGCTGCTGAAGGACGGCACGCTGGTCACGGTGAGCTGCTCTGAGGGCGACACGGGCAAGATCTACGACGGCCTGCTCGAAACCGAAGTGACGGAAGTGCAGCGCGGCGAGATGCCCCCCATCAAGACCAAAATCATGATGAACGTGGGCAACCCCCAGCTGGCGTTTGACTTTGCCCAGCTGCCCAATGAGGGCGTGGGCCTGGCGCGCCTGGAGTTCATCATCAACAACAACATTGGTGTGCACCCCAAGGCGATCCTGGACTACCCCCAGATCGATGCCGACCTGAAGAAGGCCGTCGAGTCCGTGGCCCGTGGCCATGCATCGCCCCGTGCGTTCTACGTGGACAAGGTCGCCGAAGGTGTGGCCACCATCGCTGCCGCCTTCTGGCCCAAGCCCGTCATCGTGCGCCTGTCGGACTTCAAGTCCAACGAATACCGCAAGCTCATCGGCGGCAGCCGCTACGAGCCCGAGGAAGAAAACCCGATGCTGGGCTTCCGCGGCGCGGCCCGCTACATCAGCGAAGACTTCGGCGAAGCCTTTGCCATGGAGTGCGAAGCGCTCAAGCGCGTGCGCAACGACATGGGCCTGACCAATGTGCAGGTGATGGTGCCGTTTGTGCGCACGCTTGGCCAGGCTGAGCGCGTGACCAAACTGCTCGCATCGCATGGCCTGCAGCGTGGCAAGGACGACCTCAAGGTCATCATGATGTGCGAGGTGCCGAGCAATGCCATCCTGGCTGAGCGTTTCCTGGAGTTCTTCGACGGCTTCTCCATCGGCTCCAACGACCTGACCCAGCTCACCCTGGGGTTGGACCGCGATTCGGGCCTGGAGCTGCTGGCGCAAGACTTTGACGAACGCGATCCGGCCGTGTTGGCGTTGATCGAGAAGGTTATCAAGGCCTGCCTGGCCCAGGGCAAGTACATCGGCATCTGCGGTCAGGGCCCCAGCGACCACCCCGACTTTGCGCAGTGGCTGGCCCAGGAAGGCATCTCGTCGATCTCGCTCAACCCCGACAGCGTGATTGCCACCTGGCAGCAACTGGCTGCGGGCTGACGCAAGGGGCTGCTGTACCGCCATGGGTCACCACATCGCTCGCGCCAAAGTTCGTGATGTGTTTGTGATGTGACCGTGATGCGTTCTCAGCAGCCCAGCCCCCACCCGAGCGAGCCGGAGATGGCGGGGCCTTTCCCGCCCGACCTGCACGATGTGCGCCACCTCAAGCTCAAGGCGGGGCTGCTGGTGCTGTGGGCTGTGGTGTCGTTTGGTGCCACCTATTTCGCCCGTGACCTGCAGGTGCTGGTGTTCGGTGGGTGGCCCCTCGGGTACTGGATCGCGGCCCAAGGCGCCGTGCTGGTGTTCATTGGCATTGTGGTGGTCTATGGCTGGGCCATGAACCGTTTCGAGCGGGAGGACCTGGAGGGCCGCGAGGCCCCGCCACCGCCTTCTGCACAGGCCCCCGACCGTTCCCATGGCTGAGCGCAAGCCGGGCCCTGCCGATGGTGACCGCGCCTACCTGTGGCGGTTGCACCGCATTCTGGCGCTGTACGTAGCGGGGGTTCTGGGTTTTCTGGCCCTGATGACCTGGGCTGAGCACCAGGGGCTGTCGCGCCACTGGATCGGCCCGATCTTCCTGTTTCTCACCGTGATGGTGTACGCCGGTATCGGCGTGTATGGCCGCACCACCGATCCCGAGGACTATTACGTGGCCGGGCGGCGCATTCCGCCCATGTACAACGGCATGGCCACTGCGGCCGACTGGATGAGCGCTGCGTCGTTCATCAGCCTGTCGGGCGCGCTTTACCTGCAGGGGTTTTCGGGCACGCCGGGGCAGGCTGGTGGCCTGGCTTACCTGCTGGGCTGGACGGGGGGCTTCTGCCTGGTGGCCATGCTGATTGCGCCACACCTGCGTGCCATGGGCCTCTACACCGTGCCCGACTTTTTTCACGTGCGTTTTGGTGGGCGCTGGCCGCGCGTGATTGCCGCGCTGGCGGCCGTGCTGTGCTCGTTCACTTATGTGGTGGCGCAGATCTACGGTGTGGGGCTGATCGCCTCGCGCCTCACGGGGGTGCAGTTCGAGATCGGCATCATGCTGGGCCTGGGTGGGGTGCTGCTGTGCTCGTTCCTGGGTGGCATGCGGGCTATCACCTGGACGCAGGTGGCGCAGTACGTGGTGCTGCTGCTGGCGTTCATGATCCCGGTGTCGTGGCTGGCGTACAAGCAGCTGGGCAACCCGCTGGCGCCGCTGGTCTATGGGGCGCAGATTGGCAAGATTGCCGACCTGGAGGCGCAGCTTCTGGATTCCCCGGCCGAGCACCAGGTGGTGCAGGCCTACCTGCAGCGCGCCAAGGATTTTGAGGCCCGCTTGCAGAACGTGGAGGCCTCGCTTGAGCATGAGCGCGAGAAGGGGCGCGAGCGCATCCGGGCGCTGCGTGCGCAGAATGCCGACGTGGGCCTGATCGTGGCCGCCAGCCGCGAGCTGGCTGCGCTGCCACGCGACGCCAATGCCGCGCGCGAGCGCTGGGCCCGCGAGATGCGCGAGAACTACGAGCGCGCACGCCCCCTGGGCGGGCTGCCGCCCCACAGCCAGGCCTATGTGGGCGACCCTGATGGCACCCCTGAGGAACAGCGCGACTACGAGCTGACGCGGCGCAACTTTCTGGCGCTCATGTTCTGCCTGATGGTCGGCACGGCGGGCCTGCCGCACCTGCTCACGCGGTTCTACACCTCGCCCTCCGTGTCGGCGGCGCGTGCCTCGGTGGGCTGGTCGCTGTTTTTTATTGCGCTGCTGTACCTCAGCGCTCCGGCGCTGGCAGTGCTGGTCAAGTTCGAGGTCATGCAGAACTTGGTGGGCAGCAGTTTTGAGGCGCTGCCCACCTGGATGGCCCAATGGTCGCGGGTGGACAGCTCACTCCTGTCGCTGGAAGACGTGAATGGCGACGGCCTGATCCAGTTTGGCGAGATCCGGCTGGGGGCCGACCTCATCATGCTGGCCACGCCCGAGCTGGGCGGGCTGCCCTATGTGGTGTCGGGTCTGGTGGCGGCGGGTGGGCTGGCAGCAGCGCTGTCTACCGCCGACGGCCTGTTGCTCACCATCAGCAATGCACTGGTGCGCGACCTGTACTTCCAGGACGCGCAGCGCAAGGCCTCGCCCGAGCAGCGGGTGATTCTGAGCAAGTTTGCCTTGCTGGCTGTGGCCCTGTCGGCGGCTTTTGTGGCGGCGCTCAAGCCTTCAGAGATCCTGCCCATGGTGTCGGCGTCGTTTTCGCTGGCGGCATCGGCCTTTGTGCCTGCCATGGTGCTGGGCATCTTCTGGCGCGGCACCACGCGGCAGGGCGTGGTGGCGGGCATGCTGGCCGGGCTGGGCATCGCCGTCTACTACATGCTGTCGCATGTGCCCGCCGTGCAGGGCGTGCTGCCCCGCTGGCTGCTGGCGGACGGGCTCTGGTTTGGCATCCAGCCCATCTCGGCCGGTGTGTTTGGCGTGCCCTGCGGGCTGCTGGTCACGGTGGTCTTGAGCTGGATGACGCGCCCAGCTCCGGCACAGCCGCGCATCCGCTCGGAAATGTAGGCAACACCACCTGCCAGGCTTCCGGGGGATGGCCCGGTTGGCCTGGTCGGCGCCAGTGTCTGTATTTATGTGTAAACCCCGATTTCCACGGGTATCAAAACATGGGATTCTGGGCTGCAGTGCGTGGCCCTCTGGCCGTTGCGACCGTTTGGCCCCTGCGGCCACCGTTTTTTATTCCCTAGGAGAGGCATGGTTCTTGTCAAAACCCAGGCCGGGCAAGAGGCGCTCAAGGATCGCCGTGGCAGTTTGAGTTCGCGCCAGCGTTCGGCTTTCATTCTTTTTGACGGCAAGCGCAGCATGGGCGAAGTCCTGGCGGCCACGGCGGCCATGGGCATCACGCAGGACGATGTCCAGGCCATGATTGCGCAAGGGCTGCTGGCCCCGCTGTCAGGCCAGCCCATGCCGGTGTTTGCCAAGGCCGCCAGCCCGGCGTCTGCCGATGCCGCAGAGGCCCTGGGCACCGACCTGGGCACCATTGCCTCGCCCATGGAAGGTTCGGGGCGCTCGCCCAAGGAGCGCTACCAGGCTGCTTACCCCATTGCGACAGAGCTGACGGCGGGCCTGGGGCTGCGCGGGTTCCGCCTGAACCTGGCAGTGGAGGGGGCAGGCAGCTTTGACGATCTGGCGGCCCTGGCCCCCAAGATCCGCGAGGCCGTGGGCGACGACAAGTTCGAGCGGCTGGACCACGCGCTGTTCGACTGACTTCTCCCGAGTTGCTGCGTGGCGGCCCCGGGGGCTTGCCCCACATCCTGCAAGCCTGCGGGCGGTGACCCGCAGCGATTGCAGCAGCACAAAGCAAAAAGCGGCCCGAAGGCCGCTTTTTGCTTTTGGGGTGCCAGAAGGCGCTGCGATCAGCGGCCGACCTTGAGCAGTTCCACGTCGAACTTGAGCGTGGCGTTCGGGGGGATCACGCCGCCCGCGCCACGGGCGCCGTAGCCCAGGGCGGCGGGGATGATCAGCGTGCGCTGGCCGCCGATCTTCATGCCCTGCACGCCTTCGTCCCAGCCCTTGATGACCATGCCTGCGCCCAGTGCAAATTCGAAGGGATCGTTGCGGTCGCGGCTGGAGTCGAACTTGGCGCCTTGTTCGCCGTTGTTGTACAGCCAGCCGGTGTAGTGCACCGACACGTTCTGGCCCTTGGTGGCCTCGGCGCCTTCGCCCACGGTGGTGTCTTCGTACTGCAGGCCGGATGCGGTGGTGGTCAGTGCCATGGTGAAATTCCTTGATGCTATTAAAAATATAGCTTCTAGCGCTTGCTCATCGCGCGCTAGAAGCTATTTAGAGTGCTATTTTAGCGAATGCCCCGTGCGGGGCGGGGGCTCAGGCTTTCTTGGCGCGGCCCGCGACCCAGCGGGTGGCAAAGGCCTGCACGTCCGACAGGCGCTTGAGCAGGTCGGCGCCCGAGGGGGTGACGGTGTAGCCGTCGCTGCCATGGTCCACAAAACCGGCTTCGCGCAATTCCTTGATGCGGGTGTTGAGCGTGTTGGGGGTGATGCCACCCACGCTGTCCTGCAGCAGGCGGAAGGTCTGGGGGTGGCCGTCCTTCAGGGCCCACAGCACGCGCAGCGCGTAACGGCATTCAAGCCGCTCGAACAGTTGGTTGATGGCGACATTTTCTTTGGAGCTCATGGACGCTTCTCCTCGCGCAAGTATTGGATCTCGATTCGGATCGGGCGGACGGTTTCCGGGCCCGTGATGTGCTGAAACTATAGCGCGGAACCCGTTTTGCTACAAGTTTGGTAGCTCAGAACGTACGTCACATATGCGCTGAGGGGGAAATTTGGGCTATTCCCTGCCAAAATGTTGCGCACCGGCCACGGATCAGGGGGCCGTGAGCGGGTGGCCTTAGGGATCCTCTGCACGAATCGTCGCGCCGTGTGCATCTGCGGGCTCGGGCGGTCTGCCGCGTTGCAAATGCTCGCAATAGCTACGGCTATTGCTGCGTTTTGCGCCTTGCAGTCCATCCCGATCCGCATCGCACACTTGCCGCTCGATTCGTGCAGAGGATCCCTAGCGCGCCAGATACCCCACCAGCAACTGCGCCGCCGGGGGCAGGGCGCTGGCGCTGCGGTAGCAAATCGCAAAGCGCCGCTGGGCCCAGGGGTCGCTCAGAGGCACGATGCGCACGGGGGCGGAATCGGCAAACGGCTGGGCCACCTCACGTGGCACCACGCTGATGGCCAGATTGGCGCGCACCACCCGCAGGGCGGCGTCAAAGTTGGACACCAGCACCCGGTGGGCCAGCAGTTTTCCCTCGACAGCCGCTGCGCGCGCCAGCAGCACCTGCACCGCACTCAGCGCGGGCATGCTGACGAATTCATGCTCCAGCACGTCGGCAAACCGCACGCTCTGCAGCCGGGCCACGGGGTGCGACTCATGCGCCACCACGGCCAGGTGGTCGCTGCGGTAGGCGCTGGTTTCCAGACCCGACAGGTCGGCCGCGTCCCAGCAGATGCCGATGGAGGCGCTGCCATCGCGCACGCCCAGCACCACGTCGGGGCTCACACGCTCTTCCAGGCTGATCTGGATGTTGCGGTGCGCCGGGTCTTGCAAGAAGGCCGCCACATCATCGGCCAGCGACTCGGCCATGACCGACGCGGTGACCAGCATGCGCACATGGCCGCGCGTGCCGGTGGCGTAGGCCGCCATGTCGCGCTCGATCTGCCCCACGCTGGCCAGCATGGTGCGGGCATGCTCCAGCAGCGTCTCGCCCGCCGGGGTGGGCACCACGCCCCGGCGCTTGCGCAGCAGCAGCGGGGTGCCCACGGTGTCTTCCAGCTGCGCCAGCCGCTTGCTGATGGCCGAGCCCACGATGGATTCCTGCTCGGCCACGCGCGCGATGCTGCGCTGCTCGCACACGGCGGCAAAGAGGCGCAGGGTCTGCAGATCCAGGTCGCGCATGGCAACCCTCCAAGTGTTGTGGTGTTCCGTTTGGGAATTTTATGGATTCCGAGATGTATTTTCTGATTCATTCGGGAATTTTTAGAATCTTGCCCAGACCCACCTGAAAGAGACATCCCGTGCACACCTCCCCGATCCCGTCCGACCTGCAGCCCCCGGCGGCCCGCGCCACCGTCCGTGAAGTCGGCCTGCGCGACGGCCTGCAAAGCATTGCCACTGTGGTGTCCACCGCGCACAAGATCGAATGGATCAACGCCGCCTACGCCGCCGGCCAGCGCGAGATCGAGGTGGGCTCCTTCGTGCCCGCCCGGCTGCTGCCCCAACTGGCCGACACGGCTGAGGTGCTGGCCCATGCCAAAACGCTGCCGGGCCTGGTGGCCTCGGTGCTGGTGCCCAATTTCAAGGGCGCCGAGCGCGCGCTGGAGTGTGGTGCCGACCTGATGGTGGTGCCCTTGTCTGCCAGCCACGCCCACAGCCTGGCCAACCTGCGCAAGACGCCCGACGAGGTGGTGGCCGAGGTGGCCCGCATCCGTGCGCTGCGCGACAGCTGCGGCCGCCGAACCTTGATCGAAGGCGGCGTGGGCACGGCCTTTGGCTGCACCCTGCAGGGCGAGGTGGCAGAAACCGAAGTGCTGCGCCTGATGCAGGCGCTGCTGGACGCCGGCGCCGACCACGTGAGCCTGGCCGACACCGTGGGTTTTGCCGACCCCGCATCGGTCGCCCGTCTGTTTGAAAAGGCCCGCGCCCTGGTGGGCGACCGCCTGGCCTGTGCGCATTTCCACGACACGCGCGGCATGGGCCTGGCCAATGTGTATGCCGCCTGGCAGACCGGCATCACCCGCTTCGACGCCTGTCTGGCCGGCATCGGCGGCTGCCCACACGCGCCGGGCGCCAGCGGTAATGTCACCACCGAAGACCTGGTGTTCATGCTGGAGCGCATGGGCGTTGCCACCGGCATCGACGTGACCGCGCTGCTCGCGCTGCGCCAGCGCGTGGCCGGATGGTTGGCGGGCGAGACTCTGCATGGCACGCTGTGGCAGGCCGGGCTACCGCAGAATGCCGCACCCGCCGCACTGCGCGAAGCCACAACGGCCTGACCCCTTTTTCGGAACGCCCTGAACATGAACGACCACACACCCGCCACCTCTCCGTCCCCCCGCCTGCCGCTGGAAGGCCTGCGCGTGGTGGAGTTCACCCACATGGTCATGGGCCCCACCTGCGGCATGGTGCTGGCCGACCTGGGGGCCGAGGTCATCAAGGTCGAGCCCGTGGACGGCGACCGCACGCGCCACCTGCTGGGCGCGGGCGCGGGCTTCTTCCCCATGTTCAACCGCAACAAGAAGAGCATTGCGCTTGACCTGCGCAGCCCCGAGGGCCTGGCGGTGGCGCGCAAGCTGGCCGCATCGGCCGACGTGGTGGCGCAGAACTTCAAGCCCGGCGTGATGACGAAATACGGCCTGGACTACGCCGCGCTGAGCCAGGTCAACCCGCGCCTTATCTACGTCAACCACACGGGCTTTTTGCCCGGCCCGTACGAGCACCGCACGGCGCTCGACGAGGTGGTGCAGATGATGGGCGGCCTGGCCTACATGACCGGCCGCCCAGGCGACCCGCTGCGCGCGGGCAGCAGCGTGAACGACATCATGGGCGGCATGTTTGGTGCGATCGGCGCCATGGCCGCGCTGATGCAGCGCGGCATCACCGGGCGCGGGCAGGAGGTGGACTCGGCCCTGTTCGAGAACAACGTCTTCCTGGTCGGCCAGCACATGATGCAGTACGCCGTCACCGGCAAACCCGCAGCGCCCATGCCCGACCGCATCTCGTCCTGGGCCGTGTACGACGTGTTCAGTGTGAAGGACGGCGGGCAGATCTTTTTGGCCGCCGTGAGCGATGCGCAGTGGCAGACCTTCTGCGACGCCATGGGCTATGCCGACCTGAAGGCCGACACCGGCCTGGCCACCAACAACGACCGGGTGCGCGCCCGCCCCACGCTGATGCCCGTGCTGCGCGAGCGCCTGGCGCAGCACACGGCCGACGAACTGGCGGCCATCTTCGAGCGCCATGGCCTGCCGTTTGCACCCATCCGCCGGCCCGAAGAACTGTTTGACGACCCGCACCTGCAGGCCACCGGTGGCCTGGCCAACATCACGCTGCCCGACGGCGAGCGCGCCGGGCAGACCGCGCAGATCACGCTGATGCCGCTGCGCCTGGACGGCCAGCGGCTTGATGTGCGCTGCGACCCGCCGCGCCTGGGCCAGCACACGACCGAGCTGCTGCAGGGCCTGGGCTACACGGCCGATGAAGTGGCCGCGCTGCACACCAGCGGGGCCATTGCCTGATTTTTCCTTGACGACCGGGGCACCTCACGCGGCGCAGACCGCAGGCCCCCGGATTCCCCACACCCACCACCGGAGACAACCGTGCCCCAGTCCACCCCCGCTTTTGACTCGCCCCGCACCGCGCCCGCCATCCACGTCCTGCCCACGCGCCGCCAGGCCCTGGCCACCGGCGCCGCCGCGCTGGCGGCTGCGGCCTGGGGCCTGCCCCGCACGGCGCGCGCCCAAGGAGACGGCAAGCCGCTGCGCGTGATCCTGCCGCTGTCGGCGGGCTCGGGGGCGGACGGCGCCATCCGCGCCATCAGCACCAGCCTGGCCAAGGCGCTGGGCCAGCCTGTGGTCATCGAAAACCTGCCGGGCGCGGGCGGCATCACCGGCACCACGCAGATCGTGCGGGCGCCCAAGGATGGCTCGGTGATCGGCGTGGTGTCCAACAACCACGTGGTCAACCCCAGCGTGTACAAGAACATCCCGTTCGACTCGCTGGCCGACATCACGCCCATCACCATCCTGGGCGCCACGCCGTTCGTGCTGGTCGCGCACCCTGCAGTGCCCGCCAAGACGGTGCAGGAGCTGATCGCGCTGGCCAAGTCCAAACCTGGCGTGCTCAATTACGGCTCGTCGGGCAACGGCACCATCCTGCACCTGGGCGCGGCCATGTTTGTGGACCAGGCGCAGCTCGACATCAAACACATCCCCTACCGGGGCATGGGCCCGCTGATGAACGACATCCTGGGCGGGCAGGTGCAGCTGGGCGTGGTGGCGGTGGCACCCGCTGCGGCGCACATCAAGGCAGGCTCGTTGCGCGCGCTGGGCGTGACCACGGTCAGCCGCGTGCCCATGCTGCCCGGTGTGCCCACCATTGCCGAACAGGGCCTGCCCAGCTACGAGCTGGATGGCTGGATCGCCCCCGTGGCGCCCGCAGGCCTGCCCAAGGCCGAGCTGGCGCGGCTGTACAACGGCTTCAAGGCCGCCATGGAGATGCCCGAGGCGCGTGACGCGCTGATCGCCCAGGGCTACGAGATCAAGCTCACGCAGCCTGAGCCCGCCGCCGCCTTCTTCCGCACCGAAGCCGCGCGCATGGCGCAGGTGGTGAAAAACGCCCACGTGAAAATTGACTGATCGGGCGTCGGGTTGGTTGTCTGGTCGGTTGGCCAGTCGGTTGGCTGGGGTGAGCTGGGGCGGGCCAGCCAAGCGGCGAGCCGGTCGATGGGCAGGGGAGGGCGGCGCCCGCTCATCTGGCCATGCGGCTGCCTGCACGGTGGCCGGGAAGCAAAAGCTTGAAGCTTTTCAGGCCGTTACCGCGCGATGGGTATGCCTTTGTAGCTATTGTTTTTGTAGTAATCGCAGGCCGCAGCAGTTGGAAGGGCGTACCCGGCTCTGCCCATGGCGCAGAACACCGTTTCTGATGGCATTTTCTTTCTGGTTGCTCTGCGCTAACCCGAGCTGCGTTTGGGGTGCCTTGTGGCTGCTTTTGGGGCTTTTTTGGGGCTGCTTTTAGGGCTCCAGCGCCTGTCCAGAAATCGCTGTCAGCTATTCTTTCGGTAGCAAAACCTCAGCCGCGTGGCGCTGGCAGTGCAGGCGCTCCGGTGTTGCTCTGGGCATGTGTCTGGTGCCGCAGGCGGAACACCGCCACCGCATCCACCATCTGGCGGGCCTGGCCGCTCAGGCTGCCAGCGGCGGCGGCGCTTTCTTCCACCAGGGCGGCGTTTTGCTGCGTCACATCGTCCATGCGCACGATGGCCTGCGTCACACGCTGCATGTCCGAGGTCTGCGCGGCGCTGGCCTGGCTGATTTCCTCCATCAGGGCGCTCACCTCGCGGATAGACGCCACGACCTCGGTCATGGTCGTGCCGGCATCCCGCGCCAGGTCCGAGCCTGCCTGCACGCGCTCCACGCTGGTCTGGATCAGGGCCTTGATTTCGCGTGCCGCACTGGCGCTGCGCGTGGCCAGGTTGCGCACTTCGCTCGCCACCACGGCAAAACCCCGGCCTTGTTCGCCTGCACGGGCGGCCTCGACGGCCGCGTTCAGCGCAAGGATGTTGGTCTGGAAGGCGATGCCGTCGATCACGCCAATGATGTCGGCAATGCGGCGCGAACTCTCCTGGATGCCCTGCACCACCTCCACCATTTGCGTCACCACATCGCCGCCGCGCTGCGCCACGGTGGCTCCGCTCTTGGCCAGTTCGTTGGCGCGTTGCGCGTTCGAGGCGTTCTGCTGCACGGTGGACTGCAGCTGCTGCATGGACGAAGCGGTTTCGTCGAGTGACGAGGCCTGCTCTTCGGTGCGCATGCTCAGGTCGGCATTGCCCTGTGCAATCTCGGCGCTGGCGCTGGCCACACCTTCGGCGTTGCTGCGCACCCCGGCGACCACGGTCTCCAGGTTGTCCTGCATGGCGCGCAGGGCTTCGAGTAGCCGGGCGGGCTCGTCGCGGCCCTCCACGCGGATGCTGGTGGTGAGGTCGCCCGCCGCCACCTTGTGGGCCAGCGACACGGCCACGCCCAGCGGGCGCACCACCGAGCGGGTGAGCAGCCAGCCCGCGCACGCGCCCAGCGCCGTGACCAGCGCCAGCGCCACCAGGCTGCTGACCAACGCGCGCCGCGCGTCCTGCGCAGCTTTCTCGGCAATCGCTGCACTGCTGGCGGCCACCTGCTGGCTCAGCTCGGCGAGCAGCCTGGCGGGGCCCTGGTCGATGTCGGCCACGTCGGCATCCCCGGCCGAGGGCACAAAACCCAGCGACTGGAACACCTCGAAGCCTTTGCGGTAGCCCTGTGCCATCTGCGCGTGGGCCTGGGTGAACTTTTGCAGCGCGGCCTTTTCCTGGGCGTCGGTCAACTGGGGCTCCAGCGCCTTGGCGGCGTCGGCCACGCGCTTCTCGCTGGCCTGGAAGGCGGCCCAGTGCAACTCGCGCTTGCGCGAGTCTTCGCCGCGCAGCAGGGTGTTCTTCCACTCCAGCACCTGGGTCTTGAACTCGCTTTCGATGCGGCTCACGGCGCGTTCCTGCGCCACGCGCCCCAGCACCGTGGTGTCGTAGGTGCCCAGCGTGTGGTACAGCGTGGCAATGCCGAACAGCGCGGCACCCAGCAGCAGCGCCAGCACCAGGCCCAGGGCCGTGGCCATGCGTGCGCCGATGGAGTGGTTGGACATTTTCATCAGAGGCTCCAAAGGTTCTGCAGCGGGCCCGGAGGGCCTGGCGGTGGGATCAGGCCTTCAACTTGAGCAGGTACACCATCACGCGGGCGGTGGTGAGGTCCAGCTCCATGAACTCTGCCAAATCCTTGCCGGTGAGCCAAGAGGGTTCCCACCGGTTCTGCTTGAGCGTGCGCGTCCAGGACTCGTGGTGCGTGGCCGCCTCGACGGCGGTCAGCATCTCGGCCATGCGGGCGGGCGCCACGCCTTTGCCCGTGAACACGCCACGCCAGTTGGCCATCACTGCGTCCAGCCCCTGTTCGCGGAAGGACGGCAGGCCAAACGCGCTGCGGCGGGACGAGACCCCGATGGCCCGCAGCTTCCCTGCCGCAATGGCGTCGCTGAACTCGCTGTAGCCCGACAGGCCCACGGCAGCGCTGCCGGACACCAGCGCCTCGACCACGTCGGCGCCTCCGGGGAATGGCTTGTAGACCAGTTCCTCGGGTTTGGCCTTGGCGGCGCGCGCCAGCACGCCTGCAAACATGTGGTCCACGCCCCCGGCAGAGCCTCCGGCCACCGGCATGCCGCGCAGGTCTGCACGCAGTGCATCGGTCAGGTCCTTGGTGTTCTTGATAGGCGATTTGGCCGCCACGGCCGCCACCAGGTAGTCGCTGGTCAGGCGGGCAATGGGCTGTATCTGGGCCATGTCCACGGCTGGTTTTTGCAGTGCCACGGCGCCCACCATCACCATGCCGCCCATGAGCAGGGTGTTGGCGTCATTGCCGTATTTTTCAGCGTACTTGGCCAGCCCGATGGTGCCGCCCTTGCCGCCGATGTTTTCATATTCCACCTGGTCGGCCGCACCCGCGCCCACCAGCGCCGCGCCCAGTGCGCGGCCGGTCTGGTCCCAGCCGCCGCCGGGGTTGGCGGGGATCACGATGCGCAGCGTGCCCGCCAGCCTGGGCGCCTTGGGCGGCGCGCTGCGCGCGGCCGCGCCTGCCTGGGCCCAGGCAGAGGTGGCGAACGGGGCGCCGAGTGCGCCGATGGCGCCCGTGGCAGTGGCGCGGGCAAGGATCTGGCGGCGATTGAAGGAGGTCGTCATACGGTCTTTGAAAAAAGGGGGGAGGGGCAGATCGCTGGGTCGGCCTGTGCGTATTGCGACAGGAGAGAACCGAACTGCATGGCAGTCTCCTTCAGCCGTGTGGCAATGGTCACCATCCAAGCTGTCAGTCTGCTGTCGGTGGCATGGGGGTAAACGTGGAGGCCTGTACTGCGCAAAGCCAAAAGAAACGCCCTGCGCCGCAGTTGCGGGGCAGGGCGTTGGCGCCTGGGCAGGCCGCAGTGCGGCCGGTAGGGCTTGGTGCTGGCTTACAGCGAGTCGATGAAGCTGCGCAACTTGTCCGAGCGGCTGGGGTGCTTGAGCTTGCGCAGCGCCTTGGCTTCTATTTGGCGAATGCGCTCGCGGGTCACGTCGAACTGCTTGCCCACTTCTTCCAGGGTGTGGTCGCTGGTCATTTCAATACCGAAGCGCATGCGCAGCACCTTGGCTTCGCGTGGCGTGAGGCCGTCCAGGATGTCCTTGACCACGTCGCGCAGGCCAGCCTGCATGGCGGCTTCGATGGGCGCGGTGTTGGCACCGTCCTCGATGAAATCGCCCAGGTGGCTGTCGTCGTCATCCCCGATCGGCGTTTCCATGGAGATCGGCTCCTTGGCGATCTTCATGATCTTGCGGATCTTGTCCTCGGGGATTTCCATCTTGGCCGCCAGGATGGATGCATCGGGCTCAAAACCAAACTCTTGCAAGTGCTGGCGGCTGATGCGGTTCATCTTGTTGATCGTCTCGATCATGTGCACCGGGATACGGATGGTGCGCGCCTGGTCGGCGATCGAGCGGGTGATGGCCTGGCGAATCCACCACGTGGCGTACGTCGAGAACTTGTAGCCGCGGCGGTATTCGAACTTGTCCACCGCCTTCATCAGGCCGATGTTGCCTTCCTGGATCAGGTCGAGGAACTGCAGGCCACGGTTGGTGTACTTCTTGGCAATCGAGATCACAAGGCGCAGGTTGGCCTCGATCATTTCCTTCTTGGCATCGCGCGAGGTGGCTTCACCTTCGTTCATGCGCTTGTTGATGCCCTTCAGCTCGGCCAGCGGCACCACAACACGCGATTGCAGGTCCATCAGCTTTTGCTGCAGGTCCTGGATGGGTGGGATGTTGCGCGCGATCACGGCCGACCAGGGCTTGCCTGCGGCGGCCTGCTTCTCGACCCATTGCAGGTTCAGCAGGTTGGGCGGGAAGTCCTTGATAAACGTCTCCTGGGGCATGCCGCACTTGTCCACGATGATGCGGCGCAGCTCGCGTTCCTTCTTGCGCACATCGTCCACCTGGCCGCGCACCATGTCGCACAGCTTTTCGATGGTCTTGGCGGTGAAGCGGATGGTCATCAGCTCGGCCGACAGGGCGTGCTGGGCCTTCACGTACGCAGGGGTGCCGTAGCCTTCCTTGTCGTACACCTTGTGCACTTTTTCAAACAGCTCGCGCAGCTTGTCGAAGCGCTCCAGTGCCTGCTTCTTGAGTTCTTCGAGCTTCTTGGTCAGCGCCTTGGAGCCGCCCTTGCCGTCGTCATCGTCGGCTTCGTCGAACTCGTCAAAGTCTTCTTCGGCCACATAGTCGTCGGCCTCGTTGGGGTTGGAGAAGCCGTCCACGATGGTGGAGATGACGACCTTGCCTTCGCGGATTTCCTCACCCATGTTGAGGATTTCGGCGATGGTGGCGGGCGATGCGCTGATCGCCTCCATCATGGCCATCAGGCCGCCTTCGATGCGCTTGGCGATTTCGATTTCGCCTTCGCGGGTCAGCAGCTCCACGGTGCCCATTTCGCGCATGTACATGCGAACGGGGTCGGTGGTGCGGCCGAATTCCGAGTCCACGGTGGACAGAGCGGCTTCGGCGGCTTCTTCGGCTTCTTCCTCGGTGGCGCCAGCGGGGGCGTTGTCCGTGATGATCAGCGCTTCGGCATCGGGCGTCTGCTCGTACACCGCCACGCCCAGGTCGTTCAGCGTGGTGATGACGGCTTCGAGGGTTTCGGCATCGACCAGCTTGTCGGGCAAGTGGTCGTTGATTTCAACGTGCGTGAGGTAGCCGCGCGTCTTGCCCAGCTTGATCAGGGCCTTCAGGCGCTGGCGGCGCTTTTGCATGTCTTCTTCGGACAGGACGGTTTCGTCCAGACCGAATTCCTTCATCAAGGCGCGTTCCTTCGCCTTGCTGATCTTCATGCGCAGGGGCTTGACCTTCTCGACCGTGGCGGCCGCTTCAGGGGTCTCTTCGACTTCGCCTTCGAGGTCCGACTCAATGTCGGACAGGTCGGTGTCGTCACCGCCTTCGTCACCGGCGGCGGCAGCCTTGGGCTTGCGGCCGCGCTTGGCGGGGGCTTTGGCTTCTGCGGTGCCTGCGGCCTTGGCAGGGCGGCCGGGGCGCTTCTTCGGGGTTTCCTCTTCGTCGGCGGCAGCGGCGACAGCCTTGGCGCGGGCAGGTTTTTTCTTCAGCAGCTCATCGGCAGCTTTGATCAGCTCGGCGGTACTTTTCACGGACACAGTTTTGACTTTCTTGGCTGCTGGAGCGGGCGCGGCGGCTGCAGGCTTCTTGGCCGGAGCTTTCGCAGTTGCTTTGGCAGCAGGGGTGGGAACAGCCTTTGCGGCAGTGCCTGGAGCAGACTTGGGCGGCTTCGCGGACTTTTGAGCGGGCATGGAACAACCTCAGAATCAAAAACGGACACACAAAGAAATCGCAAGCGCCACAGATCCCGGCGCGGGTGGCGGTGCGAAGCTGAACGGTCTTCGCACTTCGAGGGGAGGCCCTCAGCGGCAAGATGTCTGGGCGATCATTTGGTGTGCAGTCCTTGCGATAAGTGGGCCCATCAGCGCATAGGTGCGCGTTTGTCACGGTGGCCCGGCTCGGAGGTGCTGCTGTCGCTCTTGCCTAACCCTACATTATGCCATGTGGCGAAATTTTCAAGCCTTTGGCTGGTGGAGGCCCAACAAGATCTTGCGTTTTTGCTCCAGGGCGCGGTAGCGCTCCAGGGCCGTGGGGTCCTGGGCGGCTTGCAGCATCAGCAGCTTTTGCTGCTCGGCGATGTCTTCGATGAGCATGCGGTTCAGCAGGTCGCGGAGCTCCAGCCGGAGTTCGGCCAACTCGCCCTCTGTCTGGGCATGGGCGCCGGTCATCACCTTCACCGCCAGGTCTTCGCATTCGTGGTCACGCAGGCTCTCGCGCAGCACCGCCCAGGCCAGGGGGCCATGTTCGTGAAACTGCGCCTCCAGCCAGGTGAACAGCGGACCGTGGGGCGAGGGCTGGGCACACAAGGCCGTGTGGTCGTCGTGGGTCAGTTCTTCCAGAAACGCCATGTGCGACAGCAGCAGCCGCGCAGCGTGGTCGGCCCGGCCCATGGCAGGCGTGCGGGGCAGGCGCGGCTGGGGCGGCCAGGGGGCATCGTTGTCCCGCTTGCTCCACTTGCCTTTGCTGTCCTTTTTCCAGCCGCCACCGCCACTGTTCTTGCGGAAGGGGGGCTTGCCGCCGCCATAACCTCCAGCGCCCGGGGGCTCGTGGCCGCCAGATGCGCCGCCCCCGCCACCCACGTACTCGGGCTCGTGGTGAGGCTGCCAGCCGTCCAGGTCGGGGGGCGGTGTTTCGCCCCATGGGGGCTCGTCGGCATAGGGGTTGGATGCCTTCGGCGGCGCCTGGGTGCGTGGCGCGGGGGCCGCAGTGCGCGCGGGTTCGCGGCCACTGCCGGAGTTCCACAGTTCCGACAGGTCGCGCGCGTTGAGCTGCGTGAGTTCGGCCAGCTCGCCCAGCAGCTGGCGCTTGAGCACGCCATCGGGCAGGGCCGTCCACAGCGGGCGGGCGTTGCTCGCCATGTGGGCACGGCCCTCTGCAGTGGCCAGGTCGCAGCCATCGCTGGCCGATTCGATCAGAAAGCGGCTGAGTGGCACGGCGTTGCCCACATGCTGGGCAAATGCGTCCGTACCGTTGGCACGGATGAAGCTGTCCGGGTCGTGCTCTGCGGGCAAGAACAGAAACTTGATGCTGCGCGTGTCGGTGGCGTGGGGCAGGGCCCCGTCCAGCGCCTTGCGGGCAGCGCGGCGGCCCGCGTTGTCGCCGTCAAAGCTGAACACCACCGCATCCGTAAAACGCAGCAGCTTGTGCACATGCTCGGGCGTACAGGCCGTGCCCAGTGTGGCCACGGCGTTCGGGAACCCGAGCTGCGCCAGTGCCACCACGTCCATGTAGCCTTCGGTGACCAGGGCGTAGCCGTGCTCGCGGATGGCGGTGCGGGCCTCGAACAGGCCATACAGCTCGCGCCCCTTGTGGAACACCGGCGTTTCGGGTGAGTTGAGGTACTTGGGTTTGTCGTCGCCCAGCACCCGGCCGCCAAAGCCGATGCACTCGCCCTTGACGTTGCGGATGGGGAACATCACCCGGTCGCGGAACCGGTCGTAGCGCTTGTCCTGCCCTTCTTCGCCCACGATGACCAGGCCGCTTTCTTCGAGCAGCGGGTCGTCGTAGCGTGGGAAGACACTGGCCAGGCTGCGCCAGCCCTCGGGCGCGTAGCCCAGGCCGTAGCGCTTGGCCACCGCGCCCGATACGCCCCGACCCTTGAAGTAGCCAATCGCCCGCTGCGACTCGCGCAGGTGGCGGCGGTAGGCATCGGCGGCTTTTTCGAGCACATCGCTCAGCGTGGCCTGTTTCTGGCGGGCTGCGGCGGCGCGTTCGCGCTCCTGGGGAGAGATGTCGTCATCGGGCACCTGCAGGCCCACGCCCTGGGCCAGGTCCTGCACGGCCTCGACAAAACCCATGCCCGCGTGGTCCATCAAGAAGCTGATGGCATTGCCATTTTTGCCGCAGCCAAAGCAGTGATAGAACTGTTTGGCAGGACTGACGCTGAAAGATGGCGACTTTTCCCCGTGAAAAGGGCACAGTCCCATGAAATTGGCCCCACCCTTCTTCAGCTGAACGTAGCGGCCCACGATGTCCACCACATCGACACGGGCAAGCAGTTCCTGAATGAAAGACTGAGGGATCGTCACGCGGTGTATTGTCCGCGTAAACTGTTTGTTACCAGTTATTACAAAACGGGGCTTTCGGCATGGCAGGCATGGCGTGGCAGCAGGCAGCGGTCATTGGGGCGCAGCAGACGCGGCGCCGCAGTGTGGCGGCAGCGCTGCTGGCCGTGGGCCTGGGGGCTTTTTTGCCTGCCACGGCGCAAGCCGCCACCGTTCTGCGCGTGCTGGCGTGGCCGGGCTATGCCGACCCCGACCTGGTGGCCGTGTTCGAGAAGCGCCACGGGGTCAAGGTCGAGATCACCACCGTGGCCTCTGACGACACCCTGCGCGCCAAGCTGGCCAGCCCGGGTGGCTCCGGCTTTGACCTGGTGGCCGCCAACACCGCCGAAATCGCGCGTTTGGTGGCCCAGAAGATGCTGGCACCGTTGCCTGTAAGCAACATTCCGAACGCGGCACGCCAGTTGCCGCGCTTTCGGCAGCTGCAGTCCATCGCAGGCATCACGGCAGGGGGCGAGGTGTATGCCATGCCCTTCACCTATTCCGAGATGGGGCTGGTCTACGACCGCCAGCAGTTCAGCACGCCCCCGGACTCGATTGCCGTGCTGTGGGACCCGCGCTGGCAGGGCAAGGTGCTGGCGTTTGATGGCAGCAGCCACGGGTTTTCGCTGGCCGCCATGTACCGGGGGCTGGCGCCGTTTCGCATCGATCCCGAGCGGTTCAGCCCGCTGGCCAGGGACCTTGTGGCCCTGCGCCGCAACGTGCGCTCGTTCTACAGCCTGCCCGAGGAGTCCGTGGAGCTGTTCCGCAAACACAAGGTGGCTGTGATGCATGCCAACTACGGCCAGCAGCAGCTCAAGCAACTGCGCGATGCAGGGCTGGATGTGGGCTATGTGGTGCCCAAGGAAGGCGCGCTGGCCTGGCTCGACTGCTGGGCCATCACCCGCCGCTCTACCCAGGTGGCCCTGGCCGCAGAGTGGATCAACTACATGCTCGACCCGGCGCTGAGCCGAGAATTCACTCGGCGCCAGGGTCTGGCCAACACCCTGGAGGAGCCCTCCGCGCTTTCGGGAGACGTGCCCATGGGCCCCATCGTCTGGCTGGAGCCGGTGGAGGACGAAACCCGGCGCGCGCAACTGTGGCAGCGCATCGTGGCGGGCGACCGCCCCGCGAGGTTCTGACACATGGGCATGCCGCGCATGAAATGGGGCATTGCACTGCGCCTGGGCGTGTTGCTGGCCTCGTTCAGCGTGTTCGCGGCCATCCTGGCGGGCTACTACACCTTTGATTCGAGCCGCGACCGCCTGCAGGGGCGGGCCGAACGCGCGCTGATGGCCACCACGCAGGTGCTGGCGCGCCACATGCAGGCCGGGTTTGGCACGGTGGCGCGCGACACCTCCTTCCTGGCTAGCGTGGTGGCCCAGGAGCCAGACCACGCCCGCCTGGCCGAGATCTTCCGCGCCAGCCTGGCCGCGCACCCCAGCTACCTGCAAATCCGCTTCATCAGCGCGCAGGACTATGGCCTGGAGCTGGTGCGCATCGACCGCCAGGGCGGGGTACCGGTGCGGATTGCCGATGACGCGCTGCAGGAGAAGGCGCATTTCCCGTTTGTGTTTGAAGCCCTGGCGCTGTCGGCGGGAGAGGTTTACGTGTCCGAGTTCGGCATCAACCACGAGGGCTCCCCGGGGGAGGACGCGGTGCCGGTGTTCAACATGGCGTCGCCCGTGGTGCAGGGCGGCCAGGTGCAGGGGGTGGTGGTGGTGCGCGTGGCGGCCGAGCCGTTCTTGCGCAACTTCGACGCCGCGCTGCCCACGCCCTATGGTTTTTACCTCAGCAACCGCTGGGGTGACTTCCTGGTACACCCGGATGCCACCCAGACCTTTGGCTTTGACCGGGGCCAGCGCATCCTGATCCAGGAGGCTTTTGCTCCAGTGGCGGCACTGGTCGAGGGGCGCGCCCAGGAGGCCGTGCTCAGTCGGCCCGCCACCACCGAGGACGAGGCACGCGTGTTCTCTTTCGTGCGCATGCCCTTTGGTGGCGAGGAAGAAGGGCGCTTCATGGTGGTGGGCCTGTCGCAGCCCCTGGCCGCCGTGCAGGGCGAGGTGCTGGACCTGGGCCGCAGCATCCTCAAGATCCTGCTGGTGCTCAGCCTGGTGGGCGTGGCGCTGGCGGCAGGCGTGTCGCGTGTGGTCACGCAGCCCCTGCAGGCCATGGTGGCGGCCGCGCAGGCGTTCTCGCGGGGGCAGACGCATGGGGCGCTGCCCGTGCACCGCAAGGACGAGGTGGGCGACCTGGCCCGCAGCTTCCATGACATGGAGCAGCAGATCAGCCGCCAGATCACCGAGTTGAACGCCAGCCGCGACGCCATGGCCCACCTGGCGCACCACGACGCACTCACCGGTTTGCCCAACCGCCGCATGTTCGAGCAGCGCCTGGCGCAGGCGCTCGAACTCTCGCGCCGCAGCGGCCGCGACTGCGCCCTGCTGTTTGTGGACCTGGACGACTTCAAGGCTATCAACGACACCCGTGGCCACGCCGTGGGCGACCTGGTGCTGCAGGCCGTGGCCCGCGTCATCCTGGGTGCCGTGCGGCAGGCCGACACCGTGGCCCGGCTGGCGGGCGACGAGTTCACCGTGCTCTGTGAAAACGTGGACTCCGAAGAAGCCGCGCTGCAGATCGTTGCCAAGCTGGAGCAGGCCTTTGCGCCGCCGCTCGACATCGAGGGCCAGCCCTTCCCGGTGCGCGCCAGCATCGGTGTGAGCCTATTCCCGCGCGACGCCCAGGATGCGCACACGCTGCTGGCCAGCGCCGACGCGGCCATGTACCGTGTCAAGCAAGGCCACCGCCGAAGGCTGTGAGTTGGCGCCCTGGCGCTGGGTTTGCACACCGTGTTGCCTTCGTGTCAGCCTGCGGCGCTAGGCTCCATAACGTTCACTTCAGGTTCACCTTCTTGCACCCACCCATGACCTCCATCTTTGACCAGCACCTGCCCCGCAACGAAGCCAACTTTGCCGCCCTGTCGCCCCTGTCGTTCATCGAACGCACGGCCGAGGTCTACCCCGACCGCCTGGCCATCGTGCACGGCGCGCTGCGCCAGACCTGGGCCCAGACCTACGCGCGCTGCCGCCAGCTGGCCAGCGCGCTGACCCAGGTGGGCATCGGCAAGAACGACACCGTGGCCGTGATGTTGCCCAACACGCCCCCGATGGTGGAGGCGCACTTTGGCGTGCCCATGGCAGGTGCCGTGCTCAACACCCTCAACACCCGGCTCGACCCCGAGGCCATCGCCTTCATGCTCGACCATGGCGAGGCCAAGGCCGTGATCGTGGACCCGGAGTTCAGCGGCACCATGGCCAAGGCACTGGCCCTGCGCACCGCCACCACGCCCCTGCGCGTGATCGAGGTGCAGGACGCCCTCTACGGCCCCGCCGTGCAAAGCCTGGGCGGCACCGACTACGACGCCTTTGTGGCCAGCGGCGATGCGGCCTTTGCCTGGAGCCTGCCCGCCGACGAGTGGGATGCGATTGCGCTCAACTACACATCCGGCACCACCGGCAACCCCAAGGGCGTGGTCTACCACCACCGGGGCGCCGCCACCAACGCCATCAGCAATGTGCTGGAGTGGGACATGCCCAAGCACGTGGTGTACCTGTGGACCTTGCCGATGTTCCACTGCAATGGCTGGTGCTTTCCGTGGACCATCGCAGCGCGTGCGGGTGTCAACGTGTGCCTGCGCCGGGTGGACGCGCAGGCCATCTTCGACGCCATCCGCAATCACGGCGTCACGCACTACTGCGGCGCGCCCATCGTGCACGGGCTGCTGGTGAATGCGCCCGATGCCATGAAGGCGGGTGTGCCCGCAGGCGTCAAGGCCATGGTGGCGGGCGCGGCGCCACCGGCCTCGATGATCGAGGGCATGGAAAAGATGGGGTTCGACCTGACCCATGTGTACGGCCTCACCGAGGTGTACGGCCCCGCCACCGTGTGCGCCAAACACGAGGCCTGGGATGCGCTCGACATCGGTGAGCGCGCGCGCCTCAACGCCCGCCAGGGCGTGCGCTACCACCTGGAGCGCGACGTGCGCGTGCTCGACCCAGAGACGATGCAACCCGTGCCGCAAGACGGCGAAACCATGGGCGAGATCATGTTCAAGGGCAACATCGCCATGAAGGGCTACCTCAAGAACCCCAAGGCCACCGACGAGGCGTTTGCGGGCGGCTGGTTCCACAGCGGCGACCTGGCCGTGCAGTACCCCGACGGCTACATCAAGATCAAGGACCGCAGCAAGGACATCATCATCTCGGGTGGCGAGAACATCTCGTCCATCGAGGTCGAAGACGTGCTCTACCGCCACCCCGACGTGCTGGCCGCCGCCGTGGTGGCCAGGCCCGACCCCAAGTGGGGCGAGACACCCTGCGCCTTTGTGGAGCTGAAGGCTGGCGCGCAGACCACGCCCGAAGACATCGTGGCGCACTGCAAGAAGCACCTGGCGGGCTTCAAGGTGCCGCGCGCCGTGGTGTTTGGCGAGCTGCCCAAAACCAGCACCGGCAAGATCCAGAAGTTCGAGCTGCGCAAGCAGGCCGGGTCGGCAGCGGCGATTGATGTGTGAACGGCGCAGGCGGGGCGGGTGCCGCATGCCGACGCGCACCCGGCTTGCGTCTTATTGAGTTGATTGCTATATGTTTAATAGCTATAAATGCTCGATGGTCGCGCGGAGAAGGCCTTTTTTATTGAATAAATAGGTGTCTTGGGTGGTGCGGTTTTGACAACGCGCCCAACGTTATCAATTTCCCCTCTGCGCCCGGCTGTTGCTCCCTCTCCCCGACCCTCTCCCGCAAGGGGAGAGGGAGTCAAAACCCCCTGTCAGCCAAGCGCCTCAAGACTCCGCGTTCACAGCATCCAGCCACGCCCTCACCGACAACCCCAGCTTTTGCGCAAACACCCGTGACAGCGCCGACGGGTTGGCATAACCCAGCTCGTTGGCAATCGACTTCAGCGACCGGCCGCTGCGCAGGTGCGCCTGCGCCAGCGTCAGCCGCCAGTGCACCAGGTAGTCCGCCGGTGTCTCGCCCACCACGGTCTTGAAGCGCGCAGCAAATGCGCTGCGCGACAGGCCTGCCTGCTGCGCCATCTGTTCCAGGCTCCACGCCTCACCGGGGGCTGCGTGCAGCGCCGTCAGGGTGCGCGCCAGGGCCGGGTCGGCCAGGCCGGTGAGCAGGCCCGGTGGCATCTGCGCCTGCTGCGGGTGGTCCAGCAGCCAACGCAGCAGCTGTAGCAGCACCACTTCAAACAAGCGGTCGGCCAGCACGCGGTGGCCGCAGCGCAGGCGGTCGGTTTCGGCAAACAGCAGGTCCAGCGACTGCTGCAGCCCGTCCACCGCGCCCAGCGGCAGCACCACCAGCGGGGGCAGGGCGCGGGCCAGCGGGTGGCTGGCGCCGCCGTCAAAGTCCAGCGCCGCGCAGGTGAAGTCCGAGCCCTCGGTGGGCGCGTTGTGAAAGAAGTGCTCCAGCGGCCGGGCATAGAACAGCAGGCTGGGCTCGCACACCTGAAGCCGCTCGGGTGGGCCCGCCTGGGGTTGGTGCGTGACCACCATCTCGCCCCGGCGCAACACATGCAAAAAGCCCCGGCCGGGCGCAGCCGCAAAGTGCGTCACGCCACACAGCGGCCCGTTGTGGAACAGGTGCGCCCGCACCCGAAACCGCTCCAGCAGTGGCGACAACCGGTCGAGCGGGGTGGAGGCCTGCGCGGGTGTGGGAATGCTTGGTGGCATGGTTTTGGATGATTGGGTATGAATTGTGGATTTTATGTGCCAAATGGTACGCACTGGCGCCGGACACTGCAGGGGTGCCGAGAGCAGGCACAAGTTCTCAACCACCCTTCATGACCTTCAAGGAACACACCATGTCCGCTACTTCTTCCTCCGTCGCCCGCGTCCCCCTCGTCGATCGCACTGCCGCCACCGGCACTGTGCGCGCCGTGCTCGACCAGGTCCACGGAGCCTTTGGTGCCACACCCAACATGTTCCGCGCCGTGGCCAATTCGCCCGCTGCGCTGCAAAGCATGTGGGGCGCGTTTGGTGCGCTGGGCGGCGGCGTGATTGGCGCCGCCCTGGGTGAGCAGATCGCTGTGGCCGTGGCCAACCGCAATGCCTGCGACTACTGCCTGGCCGCCCACACGGCCCTCGGCCGCAAGGCAGGCGTGAGTGGCGAGGCCCTGGCCGCCGCGCAAGCGGGCGAATCGGCCGACCCGCGCACCGCGGCCGTGCTGCGCTTTGTGCTGCAACTGGTCAACGAACGCGGCCAGGTCGATGCGGCCGATGTGCAGGCCTTGCGCGACCAGGGCGTGAACGACGAGCAGATCGTCGAGATCGTGGCCCACGTGGCGCTCAACCTGTTCACGAACTACGTGAATGTGGCGTTGGGCGTGCCGGTGGACTTCCCGGGCGTCAAGCTGCGCCCGGCGCGCTGAACGATGGGGCGGTGCGTGTCTGGCCGGTGGGCTGGGTGCGCACCGCCCCAACGGATGCCGTCGCGGGCTCTGGGGCAGGGCTTGGGGCGCATCCATGGCGACGATGCCCATGCGTGCGTTTTCTGCATGCATCACCGGCTGCAAAGTCGTTTGTCAGCCCGGCAGGCCTGCTGCACCATGGCTGCTCCCTTGCCACCCACCCAAAGGAAGCCGCCCCCATGACCCCCGCCCGCGACGCGCACGCCATCGACACCCTGCCACGCCTGGAGGCCCTGCTGGGCCCGCTGAGCGATGCCTCCGTCCACAAAGAGCTGCCGTATGTGCACCCTGCCTACCGCGCCATGATCGCGGCATCGCCCTTTGCCGTGCTGGCCACCACCGGCCCCGGCGGGCTGGACGCCTCGCCGCGTGGCGACCCGGCCGGCTTTGTGCAATTGCTGGACGACAAAACCCTGCTGCTGCCCGAGCGCCGTGGCAACAACCGCGCCGACAGCCTGCGCAACATCGTGGCCGACCCGCGCGTGGCGCTGCTGTTCCTCATCCCCGGCGTGGGCGAGACGCTGCGCGTCAACGGCCACGCGCGCATCAGCGTCGCGCCCGACCTGCTGGCGCGTTTCGTGGTCAACGGCCAGCCGCCAAAGTGTGTGATCGTGGTCGATGTGCAGGCGGTGTACTTCCAGTGCGCGCGCGCCATCCAGCGCTCGCGCCTGTGGGACGCCGTGCCACCCGGCACCGCGCGCCCCGTGCCCACTCCGGGCGCCATTCTGGCGTCCATCACGCAGGGCGAGTTTGACGGTGTGACCTACGACCGCGAGCTGCCAGCGCGCCAGCAGGCCACGCTGTATTGAACGGGCCCTGCGATCCGCCGCCACAGCGCTGCCCCCGCCGCCAGCGCACACAATGGCGGCTGGGTGCGCAGGGCTTGCGCTTCATGGGCTCTCCGGCCGAACACGCAGATGCTTAAGGAGCGTGGGGCTCCGTGGGGCTTGAAGCCAGCCCCCGCGCACGTTCACACCAAGTGAGGGGGAGACATGGATTCCGTGCTGTTGATCGTGGCCCTGGGCGCAGTGGCCGCCGGGTTTGTGCAGGGCCTGTCGGGCTTCGGCTTTGGCATGGTGGCCATGTCGTTCTGGGCCTGGACGCTGGAGCCCCGCCTGGCCGCGCTGCTGGCCGTGTGCGGCGCGCTCACCGGCCAGCTGGTGGCGGCGGCCACGGTGCGCCGGGGTTTTGACCGGGTGCGCCTGCTGCCCTTTGTGCTGGGCGGCCTGGTGGGCATCCCCATCGGGGTGGCTGTGTTGCCCCGGCTGGACATGGACGCGTTCAAGGTCATCCTGGGCACGCTGCTGGTGCTGTGGTGCCCGGCGATGCTGATGGCCAAGAATCTGCCCCGCATCACCCGTGGCGGCCGCGTGGCCGACGCGCTGGTGGGCATGGCGGGCGGCGTGATGGGCGGGCTGGGCGGCTTCACCGGCGTGCTGCCCACGCTGTGGTGCACCTTGCGCGGGCTGGACAAGGACGTGCAGCGCGCCATCATCCAGAACTTCAACCTGGCCATGCTGCTGGTGACCTTCATCACCTACCTGGCCACCGGCCTCGTCACCCGCGAGGCGCTGCCGCTGCTGGCCATCGTGGTACCCGCCATGCTGGTGCCTGTGCTGCTGGGTGCGCGTCTGTACCACGGCATCAGCGATGCGCGGTTCCGGCAGATCGTGCTGGGCATGTTGACCCTGTCGGGAGTGGCAATGCTCGTGGCCAGCCTGCCCAAGGTGCTGGCGCGGCTGGGCTAGGTTATCCCGCTGAATTTGCAGGCGCGCCCGTCGGTGGCCATCCTTTCATCGACCTGGCGCCCATGCCCCGCTACATTTCGAGGGGCATGGAGCAAAAAGATGACACCACGCGGCCACCGGACGCGAACGACCGTCTTGAGGCCGGGGCGCCGCGTCGCCGCTATCGCCTCGCCACGCCGCTGAGCCTGGCGATCGCGCTGGGCTGCATCGTTGCCGTGGCGGGCTTCTGGCTGGTCACGCTGCAGCGCGTGGCGTTCGAGCGTGAGCAGGCGGTGGCCTCCGCCATGCAGTCCAACGCCAACCTGGCCATCGCCTTCGAGCAGCAGGTGTTCCGCACCCTCAAGGCGGCCGAGCAGGTGGCCGCCTTTGTGCGCGAGCAGTACCTGCAGCAGGGCACCGACATCGACCTGCGCGACTGGGTGGAGAGGGGGGTGATCCGCGAGCCCATGTTCACCATCATCAGCGTGGTCAACGAGCAGGGCGACATCGTCAGCAGCAGCCAGGAGACAGGCGCCGTCAACTACAGCGACCGCGCTTTTTTCAAGGCGCTGCAGGCCAGTGATCGCGATGACTTGTTTGTGAGCGAGCCCGTGCTGGGCCGTGTGTCGGGGCAGTGGCGCATACCGATGGCGCTGCGCATCGTGAGCGAGGGGGGCCGCTTTGGCGGCGTGGTGGTGATGTCGGTGGACCCGACGAATTTCACCGACTTTTACCGCCAGGCCGACCTGGGCGCGCAGGGGCTGTTGGAGCTGGCGGGGCTGGACGGCGTGGTGCGTGGCCGCAAGGCGGGGGGGCAAACCAGCTTTGGCGCCGATGCGCGGGGCCTGCCCTGGTTTCAGCACCGCACGCAGGACCCCGAAGGCGAACTGATCGATGACACCGGCGCGGTGGACGGTGTGCCGCGCATCCTCAGCTACCGCAGCATGGCGGGCTACCCGCTGATGGTGACGGTGGGTTCGGCCTCCGACGAGGTGCTGGCGCCGGTGATGCAGCGGCGCGTTGACTACCTGGTTCTGGCTGCGGCTGCCAGCGTGGCGCTGCTGTGTTTTGGCGCACTGCTCATCGGAGTGCTGGCGCGCCAGCGGGCTGTGGCCGATGCACTCGCGTCCAGCGAGGGCCTGTTCCGCGCCACTTTCCACCAGGCGGCCACCGGCATCGCCCACATCACGCCCGAAGGCCACATCCTGCGCGCCAACGACAAGTTCTGCCGCATGCTGGGCTATTCGCTGGAGGAGCTGCGCCAGCGCGACCTGTTTGCACTGAGCGACGAGGGCGAGCGCGAAGCCCTGCGCCGCTTTCTGGCGCGGCGGCTGGTGGCGCACTCGCCCGTGTTCTCCCCCGAGATCGAAAAAGCCTACCGGCGCAAGGACGGTGGCCTGCTGTGGGTGTACGAGGCGCTGGGCGTGGTCAAGGACTCCGAGGGCCAGCCCGACTTTCTGGTGGTGGTGACGCAGGACATCAGCGCACGCAAGGAGTTGGAGATGCGCCTGTCGCACGATGCGCTGCACGACGCGCTCACCGGCCTGCCCAACCGCGTGATGTTCCACGACCGCTTTGAGCGCGTGCTCGAATCGGCCCGCCGCTACGGGCGCCATGCCGCCGTGCTTTATGTGGACCTGGACGGGTTCAAGTCCGTCAACGACCAGTGGGGCCATGCAGCGGGCGACCTGTTGCTGCAGCAGGTCGCCCGGCGGCTGGAAGACTGTGTGCGCGCCGAAGACACCGTGGCGCGCCTGGGCGGGGACGAGTTCGGCATCGTGCTGGCCACCATCGAGCGGGCAGACCACTGCGAGGTCGTGGCCGGCAAGGTGCTGTTGGCGATGGAGCAGCCTTTTGTGCTGGAGGGGGCTGTTGCCCACATCTCGGCCAGTGTGGGCGCGGCGCTTTACCCGCGCCATGGCGCCGATGCCGATGCGCTGCTCGCCCGGGCCGACGCAGCGATGTACGCGGCCAAGCAGGCGGGCAAGAACCGGTTCAGCATCGATACCGCACTGAGCCCGCTGGCCGATGGGGGTGTTGCAGGTCCGTTGGGCTGACAGGCGCCTGGTGGTGCTTTGCAGCTGATGCTGGTTCTATTTAGTTGGGAGCTATCAGCGCTTTATTCATGAGCGATAGCAGCCTTTTCACTCAGATCACCGCGTTGGGCGCGTAAAGCTGGGCGCGCGATGGCCCGGCCGCACATCACAGCTCGCTGGCGTCCTTGCTCTCGCTCTGCTTGATCACCCACCGCACCGTGGCGCGCGGTGCGGGCACGCGCTGGGCGTATACCTCCAGGCCCCCTTGGGTCCACGCGGCATAGCTGCCGCTGGGGTCGTTGGCGGCAGTCTCCGGCCCATAGGTGCTGCGGCCAAACGCGAGCAGGGCGCCGAATGCGGCTGCGCCGCCATCGGCCAGGTCACTGGCATCGGCGACGAATTCGACCCGCCGCAGCTCCCGCCCGCTGAAAAAGAAGGTTTGCGCACCGGACAATCCGGCAATCACCACAGGCTCCAGCCGCCAGAGGCCCGCCAGCCCTCCAGCCAGGCGCTGTGGGCGCGGCACGCGGGCCGCGCCGGGTACGGCGTCACGCAAGGCGTCCGCGCCCATGCCCAGCTCGACGCCTGCAGGCAGCGGTTGTAGCGGGGCAGGTGCGTGCGATGGGGATGGCGCGGCCATGGCCAGCGTAGCGGGCCACTGCGCGGGTGGTGGCGCAGTCGCACGCACCTGGGCCTGGGCGGGCGCCATGCCCAGGGCGCAGGCAAGGGTTGCGCCCTGGACGCTGCGCCACAGGTGCCGGTGCATGGTCAGCGATAGTGCGGGGATGAATCGGTAGAGGTTCATGGTGGGGATTTTCGCTGGCGTGCGTGCAGGCCAGCGGGCAAGCGTTGCAGTGCAGGCTCTCAGTCGCCCATCACCACACCCTCACGCCGTGGGTCAGCCCCGCCCATCCATAGCTTCTTGCCATGTGCCTGCCCGCGGGTGATGGCTTGCAGGCCGCTGGTCATGTTCATCTCACGCACTTCGGCGCCCCGGGCGCGCAGGGCTTCGACGGTGGCGGGCGGGAAGCGTTTTTCTTCCAGCAGCGTGGGGCCGTTCATGGAGCCGAAGTTGGGCAGGTTGATGGCCTGTTGGGGCATCAGGCCCCAGTTGAAGACGCCATACAGCGTCTTGGCGGTGTAGTGGATGATGGCCGCGCCGCCAGGGCTGCCGCCGCTCATCAGCAGCTCGCCCGTGGCCTTGTCGAACACCAGCGTGGGGGCCATGGACGAGCGCGGGCGTTTGCCGGGCTGTACGCGGTTGGCAATGGGCTGGCCCTGGGCGTCGGCGGGGGCGAAGCTGAAGTCGGTGAGTTCGTTGTTGAGCAGGAAGCCTTTCACCATTTGCCGCGCGCCGAACTGGTCTTCGATGGTGGTGGTCATGGCCACGGCGTTGCCAAAGGCATCGACGATGCTGATGTGGCTGGTGCCGTATTCGGGCTGGTCAGGCATGGGCGCAAAGCCCGTCTTGACGGCGCCGGGGTTGCCAGGCTGGGCGACCTTCATGCTCTGCGTGCCAATGAGCTTGGCGCGCTCGGCCAGGTAGGCGGGCGCGAGCAGGCTGGTCCAGCTGCCCGCAGGGGGCTGCACAAAGTCTGGGTCGGCCACGTACTGGGCGCGGTCGGCAAAGGCCAGGCGGGCGGCTTCGGTGTACAGGTGCAGCCAGTCGGCCGATGGGATGCCGTCCTGCAGCGGCTTGGCAGCGGCGTCGGTGTTTTTCAGGATGCCCAGGATCTGCCCGATGGCGATGGCCCCGGAGCTGGGGGGTGGAAAGCCGCACACGCGGTAGTCCTTGCTGGCCACCTGGTAGTCGTGGCAAAGCGCCTCGCGCTTCTTGGGCTGGTAGCCCGCCAGGTCGGATAGGCTGAGCTTGCCGGGGTTGGTGGGGTGTTTTTGCACCTTGTCCACGATGGCCTGGGCGATCTCGCCTTCGTGCAGGGCCTTGCTGCCTTCGGCGGCGATCTTGCGCAGCACGGCGGCCAGCTCGGGGTTGCGCAGGTTCACGCCCACGTCGCGCGCGTCGCCATCGGCCTTGTAGAAGTAGGCGGCGGCCACCGGGTCTTTCTTGAGGTGGGCATCGGCCTTGACCAGGGTGTGGAGCCGCGCGCTGACCTTGAAGCCGCCTTCGGCCAGCGTGATGGCGGGCTGGAACAGCGTGGCCCAGGGCAGCTTGCCGTGCTGCTTGTGCGCCAGCTCCAGCATGCGCACGGTGCCGGGCACGCCGACCGAGCGGCCACCCACCACGCCGTCGTAGAACGGCACGGGTTTGCCGTCGGCGCCCAGGAAGAGTTTTTCGTTGGCCGCTGCGGGGGCGGTTTCGCGGCCATCAAACGCCTCGACCACCTTGCCGTTGCTGTGCAGCAGGAAGGCGCCGCCGCCGATGCCGCTGGACTGGGGCTCCACCAGCGTCAGCACCATCTGCACGGCGATGGCGGCATCCACCGCCGAGCCTCCGGCCTTGAGGATCTGGTAGCCCGCATCGGTGGCCAGCGGGTTGGCGGCGGCCACGGCGAACTTCTCGGTGGCCCAGCCGGGTTTTTCGGTGTAGCCCGACGCGCCTTCGGGCTGGGCGGGCACGGTGTAGGCGAACTGGGTGGGGCTGCTGGCGCAGCCCACCAGCAGGGCCGCGAGTGCGCCGTAGGCCACAAGGTGGAGCCGTGGCGCGAATGTGCGGGCAGCGGCAGTGGTGGAGGGCGTGGTGGTGGGCATGGGCTGGTTTCTCCTGGGTGGCAAGAAGTGACAAGCTAAAGAGAAAGAACGAGCAGGCAGGACACAAGAAGCGGCCATCGTACGGCGCGATGCGCAGCTTGGGGGCGCGGTGTTACATTGCGCTACAGCCTCCGGATTCAAAGGTTTTTAAGGCCTTTGCGCGCGATGGGTATGCCTTTGTAGCTATGAAAAACATAGCTATTGCCCCCAGCAGGGCGTGGCCATCACCTGCGGGTTACGCCGCCACGGGCCCTGCGTGGCCGTCCTGCACCACAAAGCGGGCCAAGGTGCGCACGCCGCTCCCGGGTTGCATTGGGTCGTCGAGCACGCGCAGGGTGGTGGTCCACTGCCTGGGCGTGATGTCGGCCAGGCCGTAGCCGCGCAGGTCGCAGCGGGCCAGCAGCACATGCGGGTTGTGGCGCACCACGGCGTCCACCTTGTCTTGGGTGGTGCCCGAGCGGGAGCTGATGGAGGTGCCGCAGAACTCGCTGGCGATGACGGGCGAGTCGGGGCGGTCGGCGTCGGCATGCACGCGGCAGACGTAGTTCTGGTGGATGTCGCCGCCCAGCAGCACGGTGTTGCGCGGGGCGTGGCGGCCCACCGATTGCAGCAGGCGCGCGCGGGCGGCGGGGTAGCCGTCCCAGTTGTCGGTGGTCACGGTGCCCGAGGGGTAGTGGCGGGGCGAGAACAGGGTCTGCTGCGCGATCACGCTCCAGCGGGTGGCGCCTTGTGCGGTGGCGTCGGCGGCCAGGCCCGCGTCCAGCCATTGCTCTTGCGCGGTGCCCAGCAGGGTGCGGGTGGGGGCGGCCAGTTCGGCACAGCTGCTGCCGCGCACGGCGCCTGCGCTGGGCGATTCGGGGGCGCGGCAGGCCTGCCAGCTGCGGTATTGGCGGCTGTCGAGCAGGTGGATGTGTGCAAGCTGGCCCCAGCGCAGGCGGCGGTAGATCTGCAGGGCATCCCATGCGGTATCGGGCGCAGGCCGGGCCAGGCTGGCTGCACGCAGGGGCATGTTTTCGTAAAAGGCCTGCCAGGCGGCATCGCGCTGTGCCAGAAAGCTGATGGCATCGCCCCGGCCTGCCAGCCCTGTGCTGGCGGCGTAGTCGTTTTGCACCTCATGGTCGTCCCAGGTCACGGACCAGGGGCAGGTGGCGTGGGCGGCTTGCAGGGCCGGGTCGCTTTTGTGCAGTGCATAGCGGTCGCGGTAGTCGGCCAGCGTGGTGGCCAGGCGCAGGCTGTGGGTGCGGGCCAGGTCGGCCGTGTTCTTGGGCGTGGCGTATTCGTAGATGTAGTCGCCCAGGAACAGCACCAGGTCTGGCTGCTCGGCCGCCAGGTGGCGCCACGCGGCGTAGTGGCCGTGTTCCCACCGCTGGCAGGAGGCAAAGGCGATGCGCAGAGCGCCGGGCAGGTCGCCTGCTGCAGGCGCAGTGCGCGTGCGGCCCACGGTGCTCACGGCATCGCCCAGCATGAAGCGGTAGTGGTACCAACGCCCAGGCTGCAGGCCACGCAGCTCCACATGCACGCTGTGCCCCAGCTGCGGCAGCGCAGGGGCTTCGCCTTTTTGCACGATCTGCGCAAAACGGGCGTCGTGTGCCACTTCCCAGCGCACGGTGTGGGCGGCCAACATCTGTGCGGGCTGGGTCAGCACCAGGCGAGTCCAGAGCACCACGCCATCGGGCGTGGGGTCGCCGCTGGCCACGCCCAGCGTGAAGGGGTTGCTTTGCAGTGTGGGCGGGGTGCTCCAGGCCCAGCGCGGCAAGACGGCCGCCGTGGCCGCGCAGGCGGCGTTTTGCAAAAAGGTGCGGCGGTCCAAGATCGGGAGCATTTCAGGCGGTCGCCAACGGCATGCCGAGCCAGCCGCTCGTCGATACCGTCACGCCCCAGGCCAGTGCCACCGTGGAGCTGGCTTTGCCAGGCCACGGGTGGCGTCCCCTTTTGGGGGAAGGCGCCGAAGGTGACACAGGGGGAGTCACTACGCCGCCATCACCCGGTTCTTGCCCGAGCGTTTGGCGAGGTACATGGCCTGGTCGGCGCGCACGATGGCGTCGGTGCTGGTTTCGGTGTCGCTCAGCTGGGCCACGCCCGCACTGAAGGTGATGAGCACCTTTTCGCTGCCTTGCAGGAAGAAGCGGGTGGTCAGCTCGCGCTGCAGCCGCGTCATGGCGGCCACGCCGCTGTCCACGTTGGTGTCGGGCAGCACGATGACAAATTCTTCGCCGCCGTAGCGTGCCAGCAGGTCTTGCGGGCGCATGACCTCGCGTGTGACCTGGGCCAGATGCACCAGCGCGGCATCGCCACCCGCGTGGCCGAGCCGGTCGTTGATGGTCTTGAAGTTATCCACGTCCAGCAGCGCCAGGCACAGGGTGGAGCCCAGGCGCCGGGCGCGTGCTATCTCGCGTTCCATGGCCTCGTCCAGGCCCTTGCGGTTGAGGCTGCCGGTGAGCGGGTCGTGCCGCGCCTGGGCGCTGGCGCGGTCGAGTTCTTCCTGCAGCTTGGCCACCTCGGCGCGCTTGGCTTCGGTGCGCTCGCGCAGGTCTTGCAGCTCGTCGTGGGTCACACGGCTGTCCAGTGCCATGGCGCGGGTAGCGCTCATCACCTCTTGCAGCACGGGGGCGATGTCCTGCAGGGTGTTGGCTTTGCCAATCAGGTCCGCACAGCGTTCCATGGTGCCCTGGTAGCTGGTGCTGGATGCGGTGATCTTGGCCAGCCGTTCGATGAAGGTGGCGAGCATGTCCTTCATCTGCTCCTGTGCTTCGAGCGTCCGGGCCTTGGCCTCGGTCTGCTTGAAGATCACGTCCTTGAGGCGGCGCTGCACGTCGTCGAGGCGGCGCAAGGTGAGTGGCGGGGTGGAGGCGGTCATCAGCGCCTCGGCCTGGCCATGCAGCCAGCGGTCATCCACGCTGAGCACCGCGATGTTCTCGAAGATCATGTGCAGCAGCTCCAGCAGGCTGGCGCGGATGGCGGCCTGGTCTTCGGTGGCAAACGACAGCCGGTAGGTGAAGTTGCCCAGCATGAGCTGCGCCGTGGCGACGGGGGGCGAAGGCTCGCGCAGGAAGGTGACGAGCTGCTTGGCCATCTCGATCACGCGGGCGTCGTCTTCGCCCAGCGCAGGCAGGGTGTTGTCGATGAGGCGTGCGAGCGTCTCGGCCAGCTCGGGCGGCAGCTCGCCCAGGGCTGCGGGGGCATCGGCGGTTTCGATGGGGGTGGCGGCTGCAGGGTGCAGGCCCAGGTTGGCATAGCCCACCATCACGCTTTGCAGCGCGGTCCAGTCCTTGGTGATGATGGCGCGCTCAAACTGGGAGAGCAGGCGCTTTTGGGCCGGGGTCTGAGCGGGCAGCACCCGCTGGATGCCGCTCAGCGGCCCTTCGGGGAAGGGCTGCGTACTGCGGGTGCCCGCAATCTCGTCGTACAGCGCCAGGTAGTTGTCGGGGGTGGGTTGCAACCGGCGTGCGGCCAGTTGTTTGAGTGTCTCGCGCGCGATCTCGGAGGGGAGGCGGTCGGCCATGGGAGGGCACCAGTGTCAGGAGGGACGGGGGTGCGCAAGTGTGACACAGGGAGCCGCTTTTTGGGGCAGGGGCGCATGCTCTTGTATGCGCTCCCTGGCGCCGCCTGCCGTGAAAGAGGTGCAGGGCTCAGTTCACCATCACGAGCTTGCCCATCACGCCGCGCGAGCCCATGTGGGCGTAGGCGGCAGGCAGTTCTGCCATGGGCATGGTGCGGTCGATCACCGGCTTGATCTTGCCCTGGGCGTACCACTGCGCCAACTCGCCCATCATGGCCGCGTTGGCTTTTGGCTCGCGCTTGGAAAAATCGCCCCAGAACACGCCCACGATGGATGCGCCCTTGAGCAGCGCCAGGTTGAAGGGCAGGGCAGGGATGGGGCCGGACGCAAACCCCACCACCAGATAGCGGCCGCGCCAGGCAATGGAGCGGAAGGCGGGCTCGGCAAAGTCGCCGCCCACGGGGTCATAGATCACGTCCGGGCCCTTGCCGTCCGTGAGCGCCTTGATGGCGTCGCGCAGGTTGTCCTTGCTGTAGTTGATGGTGGCGTCGGCCCCGATGGAGGTGCACAGTGCGCACTTTTCGTCGCTGGAGGCGGCTGCAATCACGCGTGCGCCCATGGCTTTGGCGATCTGGATGGCCGAGGTGCCCACGCCACCTGCGGCGCCGAGCACCAGCACCGTCTCGCCCGCCTTGAGCTGCGCGCGGTCCACCAGTGCGTGGTACGACGTGGCGTAGATCATGATGAAAGCGGCGGCATCGACATGCGAAAAACCATCTGGCAGCGGCATGCATAGGGCTGCGGGTGCAATGGTGTGGGTGCCAAAACCGCCCGTGCCCGACAGGCAGGCCACGTTCTGGCCGACCTTGAGGTGCGTGACGCCGTCGCCCACGGCGGCCACCACGCCTGCGTATTCCGAGCCCGGCACAAAGGGCAGTGGCGGCTTCATCTGGTACTTGTTCTGCACGATGAGCAGGTCGGGAAAGTTCAGGCTGGCGGCCTTGATCTCGATGAGCACCTCGCCCGCCTTGGGTGTGGGGGTGGGCAGTTCGGTCCAGGTCAGGGCGTCAACGCCGACGGGGTTGGTGCAAAGCCAAGCGTGCATGGGATGGTCTCCTGTCAATGTTCGGGCGCATGATAGGCCGGGGTGCATGGGGGCTGTTGTCCCACGAGCGACCGGCACCGCCTGCCCCCGCTCGGGCAGCGCAGGCATGGGGCGCCCCACCTACAATCCGTTGCAACCTCTGCTGCAACCATGAAAATTCTGATTTCCAACGACGATGGCTACCAGGCCCCGGGCATCGTGGCCCTGCATGACGCGCTCAAGACCCTGGAGGGCGTGGAGGTAGAGGTGGTCGCGCCCGAGCACAACAACAGTGCCAAGTCGAACGCGTTGACCCTGCATTCGCCGCTGTATGTCCACAAGGCGGCCAATGGTTTTCGGTATGTGAATGGAACACCGGCTGACTGCGTGCACATCGCGTTGACCGGGCTGCTGGGCTACCGGCCCGATCTGGTGGTGTCGGGCATCAACAATGGCGCCAACATGGGCGATGACACCATCTATTCGGGCACGGTGGGTGCGGCCATGGAGGGTTATTTGTTTGGCATCCCGGCCATCGCCTTCTCACAGGTGGACAAAGGCTGGGGCGAACTGGAAGCTGCCGCCGCCAAGGCCCGGGAGATCGTGGCGCAGATGCGCAACCAGGGGCTGGTGAACGAAACCCCCTGGCTGCTGAATGTGAATATTCCCAACATGCCGCTGGGCGCGCTGCGGCCCGCCAAGTGGTGCCGCCTGGGGCGCCGCCATGCGGCCGAGCGTGTCATCGTGCAGGAAAGCCCACGTGGCGATGCCATGTACTGGATTGGCGGGGCTGGCGCTGCCAAGGACGATGCCGAGGGCACGGACTTTCACGCCACGGCGCAGGGCCATGTGTCCATCACGCCGCTGAAGGTGGACCTGACCGATCACGAGAGCCTGGGCACCTGGGCGCAGGCAGCGTCCCGGTGGGCTGCGGGGGCAGGGGCGGGTTCCGCCCCGGGTGTGTGATGCAGCGCCGCCCTGGGTTTCCGGCCCGGCTGCCGGGCTCGACGCCGTCAGCGTCTTCGGTGCCCGCTAGGCCTGCGCCCGTCGTGCAAGCGGCCCGGCAGGCCGTGGCTGCGCCACCCGTGGGGCTGGGGCTCGATTCTGCTGCCGTGCGCGCGCGCATGGTGCAAAAGTTGGCGGCGGGGGGCATCACGTCGCCCGCCGTGCTGCAGGCCATGGGTGCGGTGGAGCGCCACCGGTTTGTGGACAGTGCGCTGGTCAATCAGGCCTATGAGGACACCAGCCTGCCCATCGGGCTGGGCCAGACCATCTCCAAGCCCAGCGTGGTGGCACGCATGTGCGAATTGCTGCTCGGTGCCGAAGGGGCCCGCGCAGGCGGCCTGGGGCGGGTGCTTGAGATCGGCACAGGCTGCGGTTACCAGGCAGCGGTGCTGAGCCTGCTGGCCCGCGAGGTCTACACGCTGGAGCGCCTGCGTGGCCTGCACGACAGGGCCCGCGACAACCTGCGTCCGTTCCGGCTGGCCAATGTCCATCTGCTGTTTGGCGACGGCATGCTGGGCTATGCCAAAGGGGCGCCGTATGCGGCCATCATTGCGGCCGCTGGCGGTGACGCCGTGCCCCAGGCCTGGTGCGATCAGTTGGCGGTGGGGGGGCGGCTGGTGGCGCCCATGGCGCTGTCGGGCGGGCAGCAGATGTTGCTGGTGATCGACAAAACCCCGCACGGATTGAAACAAAACGTGCTCGAGCCGGTGCATTTTGTCCCCCTAAAATCGGGGATTGCGTAAAGGGAATTGCTTATGTTCGTATCGCGTGGTCTTGTGATGGGGTTTACCGTGGCAGTGGCGGGGCTGGTGCTCTCCGGCTGTGGCACCCGCCTGAACAAGGCTCCTGTGGAAGATCGGGGCACCTCCACCTCTTCTGCGCCTGCGCAGGCTGGCCAGCCTGGCGTGGTGGTGGGCGCTCCCATCAAGCCGTTGCCCGGGGCCGAGAACGCAGGCAAGCCGGGTTACTACACGGTCAAGCCGGGGGATACCCTGATTCGCATCGGGCTGGAGTCCGGCCAGAGCTGGAAAGACCTCGCCCGCTGGAACAACCTTGAAAACGCCAACCTCATCGAAGTGGGCCAGGTGCTGCGTGTGGCGCCTCCCTCTGCCGCAGTGGCCGCCACGGCCGTGGCCTCCGACAATGGGGTGGTGACGCGGCCCGTGACCTCGTCCACCGTGGCGCCTGCCAGTGCGCCTGCACCGGCAACATCGGCCGCCAGCACGCCCAAGGCCCCTGCCTCGGCGGCCTCCGCTACCGTGGTCGCGGTGGCGCCCGCCACACCGGCGCCTGCAGCGGCACCTGCGGGAGAGGACGACCTGGCCTTCATCTGGCCTGCCTCGGGTTCGCTGATTGCAGGCTTCGACGAGGCGCGCAACAAGGGTTTTGACATTGCAGGCAAGGCGGGCGAGCCTGTGCTGGCAGCTGCCGATGGCCGCGTGGTGTATGCGGGCGCAGGCCTGCGTGGCTATGGCAACCTGGTGATCCTGAAACACAACAACACCTTCCTCACGGCTTACGCGCACAACCAGGCGCTGCTGGTCAAGGAAGACCAGGCCGTGCGCAAGGGCCAGAAGATCGCCGAGATGGGCAACACCGATGCAGACCGCGTCAAGCTGCACTTTGAAATCCGCCGACAAGGCAAGCCGGTGGACCCTTCGCGCTACCTGCCGGCGCGTTGATCCCGATGGTGGCTGAGCTGCCGCACAGCGGCGATGGCAGAGCGGCCGGGGCGCCCGCCGATGCGGGCGATGATCTGCTCGTCGAGGAGTCGGAAGCGCTGGCCGAGGCCAGCAGTGAAATGCGCCACATGCTCGTGGCAGCGCCGCAGCATGCCGCTCGGCTGGACAAGGCGCTGGCGGATCTGGTTCCCGAGTTCTCCCGCAGCTATCTGCAGCAGTTGCTGGCGCAGGGGCTGGTCAGCCTCAATGGCAAGCCGGTGCTCAAGGCCTCTGCCCGCGTCAAGGCTGGTGACCAGCTGGTGCTGGAGATGCGGCCCACCCTGCAGAGCCAGGCGTTCCGCCCCGAGCCCATGGCCATCGATGTGGTCTATGAGGACGAACATCTCCTGGTCGTGAATAAACCCGCAGGCCTGGTAGTGCACCCGGCACCTGGTAACTGGAGCGGGACCTTGCTCAATGGCCTGCTGGCCCGGGACGAAAAAGCCCTGCTGGTCCCGCGTGCCGGGATCGTGCACCGGCTGGACAAGGACACCAGTGGCCTCATGGTGGTGGCCCGGAATCGCGCCACCATGGATGCGCTGGTTGCCCTGATTGCTGAGCGCAAGGTCAAGCGTCAGTACCTTGCCATGGCCCATGGCGCCTGGACGGGCCCTAAGAGCCGGTCGGTCGATGCGCCCATCGGGCGCGACCCGCGCAACCGGCTGCGCATGGCGGTGGTGGACCTGGCCTTGCATGCGGGTAAGACAGCTCGCACCGACGTGCTTTGGCTGGATGGAACCGACCAGGGCTGCTGGGTGCAATGCACCTTGCACACGGGCCGGACTCACCAGATTCGGGTGCATATGGCGTCGCTCAGGCACCCGCTGGTGGCCGACAGTCTGTATGGTGGGGCGCCTTTGGGGGGGCTGCAGCGTCAGGCGTTGCACGCCTACCGCCTGGCCTTTGTGCACCCGGTGACGGGCAAGGCGCTGGAGTTTCATGCGCAGGTGCCCGAGGACATGCAGCAGGCACTGTCTTCCTGGGGGCTGGGCTACAATGCGCCTTGACGGCCATATCGGCCCCCTGCCCGAAGACGGAATCCCGCCGGGCTCCTGCGTCGCGCCAACGTCCTCGCACTGCGCGCCAATTTGACTGCCCCCTGCTGTTGATGTGACACCCGTTGCAACGCGTGGCACTTTTTCCAGGAATCGCTGAACCATGAACACGGTGGATGCCAAAAGGGTCCTCGAAACTGCGCTGATCTGTGCGCAGCAGCCTGTGCCTGTGCGCGAGATGCGGGTGCTTTTCAATGATGCGCTGGGGGCTGACACGCTCAAGCTTCTGCTGCAGGAGTTGCAGCAGGACTGGGCGCAGCGCGGGGTGGAGCTGGTGCAGGTGGCCACGGGCTGGCGCTTTCAGAGCCGCCCGGAGATGCGGGAGTACCTCGACAGGCTGCACCCAGAAAAGCCTCCGCGCTACACGCGGGCCACTATGGAAACGCTCGCCATCATTGCGTATCGCCAGCCGGTGACGCGGGGGGATATTGAAGATATCCGTGGTGTGACCGTCAACAGCCTGATCATCAAGCAGTTGGAGGATCGGGGCTGGGTGGAGGTCATCGGGCACCGGGAAACCGTGGGCCGTCCTGCATTGTTTGCCACCACCCGCCAGTTCCTGGACGACATGGGGCTGCAGTCGCTGGACCAACTGCCGGTGCTGGACGACCCCACCGGTAATGCGAACGTGCTGGAGGCTATGGCTGCAGCGGCTCAGGGTGTGATCGAGCCAGAGCTGGAGCCTCCGGGACTTGAGCCCGAGGTGGTGGTTGCGGAGCCTGCTATGGAGCAGTCGCCGGTATCCGTTTCTTCTGCGGCAGAGAGCGGAAATCTGCCGCTTGTGGATGATTTTTTTAATGACACGGAGACGGACCTCCGTGACGACCAGATGGACACCCCGGGGGGTGTCCAGGGAAACACTTGATGAACGATTCGACTCCCGACAATCCGGGTGCAACGCCAGAAGCTGGCGCTGCTGATGTGGCTCCTGCAGCGAAAAAGCCTGCTGCCAAGCGCGCACCACGCAAGAAGGCTGCGCCGGTTTCTGCTGAAGGCGTTGATGCGGTCGGGGCGGACTCCGATGTGTCGGCAGACGCGCCCGCCGTGGTGGCGCTCGCGGAGCCTTCGGCTCAGGTTGAAGCACCCGTAGCTGTGGAGCCCGCAGCGGGTGTTGAGGTCGATGGCTCCGCGCCACGCGCTGAGCCCAAGGGCCCGGCCCAGGTCGAATCCTCGGGGCGTGCTCCCCGCGCCGAAGGCATGGGCCGCGACAAGCGCAAGCCCGCGCCAGCGGTCGAGGGCTATCAATTTGAAGATGTGGTCTCGGGTCGTTTTGATCAGGACGACGCATCGGCCGATCTGGCTCCCGCCAAGCGGGTGCTGCTCCCCCAGGTGGAAACGCCCAAGCTCCACAAGGTGCTGGCCCAGGCGGGGCTGGGCTCGCGGCTGGAGATGGAGCAGCTCATCCTGGAGGGGCGCATCTCCGTGAACAACGAGCCGGCCCACATTGGCCAGCGCATCCAGTTCGGGGACCAGGTCAAGGTCAATGGCAAGCCCATCCGCTACCGCATTGATCCACCGCCAGCCCGGGTGATCGCGTACCACAAGCCTGTGGGCGAGGTGGTGACGCATGACGATCCGCAAAACCGGCCGACTGTCTTTCGCAAGCTGCCCCGGCTGATGCAGGGCAAGTGGCAGTCTGTGGGGCGGCTGGACTTGAACACCGAAGGGCTTTTGCTGTTCACCAGCTCGGGCGAGCTGGCCAACAAGCTCATGCACCCCCGGTTTGGTCTGGAGCGCGAGTACGCTGTGCGTGTGTTGGGCGCGCTCAGCAACGAAGAAAAGCAGAAGCTGCTGGATGGTGTGCGCCTGGACGACGGCATGGCGTCGTTTGGCTCCATCGAAGACGGTGGCGGTGAAGGTTCCAACTGCTGGTACCGGGTCACCATTTCTGAGGGGCGTAACCGTGAAGTGCGCCGCATGATGGAGTCGGTGGGCCATGCGGTGAGCCGACTCATCCGCATCCGCTACGGCGCCATGGTGCTGCCTCGGGGTCTCAAGCGAGGCGCCTGGCTGGAGCTGGACGACAGCGATATCCGGGCCCTGGTTCAGGCAGCGGGTGCGGGGCGCCCGGAATCGGGCGAAGGCCGGGCAGAAGCCGGCCCCGGGGCGGGTGGGCGCAGCGGCAATGGCAACGCGCGCAATCGCGGCCGTGGCGGCCCCCGGGCGGGCGATGGTCCGCGCCGTGACATGTCCCAGGGCGGCGGCGGGGCGGGGCCCCGTGGCCAGAAGCCTCGGCGTGACGGCGGCGGGCAGGGGGGGCGTGGCAACAATGCTGCGGGGGGCGACCGCCAGCGCGGCGCGGCCCAGCCCGATCCCATGAAAACATCTGTGGGCTACATCGGTGTGGACAGCTTGGCGCGGCACCGCCAGGACAAACGCCGCCCCGGCGGCGGCGGTCCCCGCCGTGGTGGTGGCGGGCGTTGATCCGGCGTTAGGCTTCCACGGTTAGAATCGAGGGCTTTGTCCGGTGGACAAACGAATCACAGCAACATTATTCATTCAGGAAAATCAACATGGCTATCGAACGCACTCTCTCCATCATCAAGCCTGACGCAGTGGCCAAGAACGTGATCGGCCAGATCTACGCCCGCTTTGAAGCCGCTGGCCTGAAGGTTGTGGCTGCCCGCATGGTGCACCTGTCGCGCCTGGAAGCCGAGCAGTTCTACGGCGTGCACAAGGCACGTCCGTTCTTCAAGGACCTGGTGGACTTCATGATCTCCGGCCCTGTGATGATCCAGGCCCTGGAAGGCGAAAACGCGATCCTGAAGAACCGCGAACTGATGGGCGCTACCGATCCCAAGAAGGCAGAAGCCGGCACCATCCGCGCCGACTTCGCTGACAGCATCGATGCCAACGCCGTGCACGGTTCCGACGCTGCCGAAACGGCTGCCGTGGAAGTGGCCTTCTTCTTCCCCGGCCTGAACATCTACTCGCGTTGATATGGTGATCCCCATGCCTGTTCCCGCAACTGTGGGATGTCTGCGCCATGGGGACGGTTGCGCCCGGCCCTTCGGGAGGTCGGCGCAATGACTACCAATCTGCTGGAATTTGACCTCGACGGCCTTGCAGCCTTCTGCGAGCAGTTGGGCGAGAAACGTTTTCGTGCGACCCAGCTGTTCCGCTGGATCCACCAGCGTGGCGCGAGCAACTTCGACGCCATGAGCGACCTGGCCAAGGCCTTGCGCGACAAGCTCAAGGGATGCGCCAAGGTCGAGGCCCTGCCTGTCGTTTCCGAGCATGTCTCGGCGGACGGCACGGTGAAGTGGCTGTTTGATGTCGGGGATGGCAACGCGGTCGAGGCTGTGTTCATTCCCGAGGATGACCGCGGAACCCTCTGTGTTTCATCCCAGGCTGGATGTGCCGTGGGATGCCGTTTTTGCTCCACGGGGCATCAGGGTTTCAGCCGCAACCTGACCACGGGCGAGATCCTGGCCCAACTGTGGTTTGCCGAACATTCTTTGCGCCAGCGCTTTGGCACCGAAGACCGCGTGATCTCCAATGTGGTCATGATGGGCATGGGCGAGCCGCTGCAGAACTACGCGGCCTTGGTGCCGGCCCTGCGCGTGATGCTGGACGATCATGGCTACGGCCTGTCGCGGCGGCGGGTGACGGTGTCCACCTCGGGGGTTGTCCCCATGATGGACCGGCTCTCGCAGGATTGCCCGGTGGCTTTGGCAGTGTCGTTGCATGCGCCAAACGATCCTCTGCGCGACAACTTGGTGCCGCTCAACCGCAAGTACCCGATTCACGAGTTGCTGGAAGCCTGTGGCCGTTATCTTGCCCATGCACCCCGCGACTTCATCACGTTCGAATACTGCATGCTGGATGGCGTCAACGATCAGCTGGAGCATGCGCAGCAGCTCATCGAGCTGGTCAAGCGCTCCGGGGTGCGTTGCAAATTCAACCTGATTCCCTTCAATCCGTTTCCCGCATCGGGTCTCTTACGGTCAGCGCAGAATCAGGTCCTCGCTTTTTCCAAGGTCTTGAGCGATGCCGGTATTGTCACAACGGTGCGCAAGACCCGGGGCGATGATATTGATGCGGCCTGTGGGCAATTGGCGGGCGATGTCAAGGACCGCACCCGTGCGGCGGAACGCATGGCAAAGCAGCGCACAATCGTGCTCAAACCGGTGACTTGATCAGCAGGCGATCGGCAAACTTCAAGGAGGCTCTACATGGCGGGATTGGTTGGACGCTGGCAGCATTTTGGCCGCTGGACACTCGCGGCATGCAGTGCACTGGTTTGCATCGCGGCACTGCAAGGATGTGCGGCCAACAACGCGGCCACCCGGGTTGACGCAGAGGCTGATGTGGTGACGCCCTCGGACGAGCCTGAATCCCGCCGCCGTGCCCGCATCCGGCTGGAGCTGGCGGCCAATTATTTTGAAATGGGCCAGACTGCCGTGGCGCTGGATGAAGTCAAGCAGGCCCTTGCTGCCGACCCCTCCTACGCAGATGCATTCAACCTGCGCGGCCTGATCTTCATGCGCTTGAATGACCTGGCGCAGGCCGACGACAGTTTTCGGCGTGCCTTGGCTTTGCGGGGCAATGATGCCAATGTGCTGCACAACTACGGCTGGCTGTTGTGCCAGCAGCAGAAATATGCAGACGCAGACCAGTATTTTGGCCGCGCGATTGCCAATCCGACCTACATGGCGCGTGGCAAGACCCTGATGGCGCGTGGCCTGTGCCAGTCCCGGGCGGGCCAGCTTGTCGAGGCGGAGCAGTCGTTTCTGAAGGCCTACGAAATGGATGCCGCCAACCCGGTGGTGGCATACCAGCTGGCCTCGCTGCTGCTGCGGCGCAACGAGCTGACCCGGTCGCAGTTTTACATCCGGCGCCTCAACAACAGCGAGTTTGCCAACTCCGAATCGTTGTGGCTGGGCATAAAGGTGGAGCGCGCCTTGGGCGACTCTGTGGCAATGCGGCAGCTGGCAGTCCAGTTGCGCAAGCGGTTCCCGGATTCGCGGGAGTTGGGTGCTTACGAACGCGGGGCTTTCAATGAGTGAGGTTGTGGAGAGTGGTTTGACAGCGGGTGTTTTGCTCAGGGAGGCACGCCTGGCATCTGGAATGCATATTGCGGCCCTGGCTGTGGCGCTGAAGGTGCCAGTCAGCAAGCTGGAGGCGCTGGAAGCCGATAACTTCACGGTGCTGCCCGACACCGTGTTCGTGCGGGCCCTGGCCTCCAGTGTGTGCCGGGCACTCAAGGTGGATGCGGCCCCCGTTCTGGCCCTGTTGCCCCAAAGCCCGAGTCCGAGCCTGGCGGCGGACAGCGCCGGCATCAATGCCCCGGTCAAGGGCAGTGCGGCCAAATCCCCTGTGTCCTCTTCCTCGTTCGCCGGGGGCGGGTCTGCGTCGCGGTCCGTGGGGTTTGTGGTGCTGGCCCTGCTGGTGGGAGCTCTGGCCTTGTACTTTCTCCCTCGGGGCGAAGACCGCGCGGCCTCCAGCACTGCGTCTGCGCCTGTTGCAACACCGCCGGACGCTGTGCCGTCTGGTGTTGCGGATGCACCAGTGGCCGCAGCAGCGCCTGTGGTGGCAGGGCGGCTTTCCGAGTCCACTTCAGCGCCTGCTGCACCCTCTGCAGCCGTTCCGGCCGTGACAGTGGCCCCAGCGGCGCCACTGATTGCTCCTGCACCCGCGCCCGTGGCTGCCCCGGCATCAGTGCCTGCGATGGTTGCCAGTGCGCCCGCTTCGGCAGCCGACACGCCAACGGGTACGCTGGTGTTGCGTGCCCGCAGCGAATCCTGGGTCCAGGTGAAAGACGCCACCGGCGCTTTGGCCTTGCAGCGCAACCTAGCTGCGGGGGAGTCCGTGTCGGTGTCGGCCCAGCCCCCGCTTGCGGTGGTGGTGGGGCGTGCCGATGCGACGGAGGTGACGGTGCGTGGCAAGCCATTTGACCTGGCCGCCGTGTCGCGCGAGAACGTCGCTCGTTTCGAGGTGAAGTAACGTGCAAAACCCTTTGCGTGATTTTGGCCCTGTTGCGGTCGCTGCCCCTTTGCCCCGCCGTTCGCGCCAGGCCAAAATTACCTGGGGCTCGCGGATCGTCACTGTAGGCGGCGATGCGCCGGTGCGTGTGCAGTCCATGACCAACACGGACACCGTGGATGCCATCGGCACCGCAATCCAGGTCAAGGAACTGGCCCAGGCGGGTTCGGAGTTTGTTCGTATCACCGTCAACACCCCCGAGGCTGCCGCCGCGGTGCCCTACATTCGTGAGCAGTTGGACCGGATGGGCGAGAGCGTGCCCCTGGTGGGCGATTTCCACTACAACGGTCACCGTCTGCTGACGGAGTTTCCCGACTGCGCGCAGGCGCTCTCCAAGTACCGGATCAACCCGGGGAACGTGGGCAAGGGCGACAAGAAGGACAAGCAGTTCGGCCAGATGATCGAAGCTGCCATGCGCTGGAACAAGGCGGTGCGCATCGGTGTGAACTGGGGCAGCCTGGACCAGGATCTGCTTGCGAGCCTGATGGATGCCAACAGCCAGCGCGCGCAGCCCTGGGAGGCGCGCCAGGTGATGTACGAGGCGCTGATTACCTCGGCCATCGAATCGGCCCGGCTGGCTGAATCCATGGGCCTGAGCGGTGACCAGATCATCCTGTCGTGCAAGGTCAGTGGTGTGCAGGACCTGATCGCTGTGTACCGCGAGCTTGCGCGCCGCTGCGACTATGCGCTGCACCTGGGGCTTACTGAGGCGGGCATGGGCACCAAAGGCACCGTGGCTTCCAGCACGGCGTTGGGCATCCTGCTGCAGGAGGGCATTGGCGACACCATTCGCGTATCGCTCACGCCCCAGCCGGGCGAGGCGCGCACGCAGGAGGTGGTGGTCGCGTCCGAGATCCTGCAGTCGCTGGGCCTGCGTGTGTTTGTGCCCAGCGTGACGGCCTGCCCGGGGTGTGGCCGCACCACCAGCACCACGTTCCAGGAACTGGCCAAGCAGATCGACGACTACCTGCGTGCACAAATGCCCGTGTGGCGTGTGCGCTATCCGGGGGTGGAGGGCATGAAGGTGGCCGTGATGGGCTGCATCGTCAACGGCCCTGGAGAGAGCAAACATGCCGACATCGGCATCAGCCTGCCCGGCACAGGCGAAGCCCCGGCAGCGCCTGTGTTCATTGACGGCGAAAAGGCCCTGACGCTGCGCGGCGAGCGCATTGCAGAAGAGTTCCATGCCCTCGTCGAGCAGTATGTCGAACGTCGCTATGGGCGCCATTGATTGCTATAAAATTAATAGCTATCGACGTATATCTATCAGGCGGTAGGGCCTGATTTAGTTCAAGAAAAGTACCAGGAAAATACCGCAGTGAGCAAAGTGCAGAAGCTGAGCGCCGTCAAAGGCATGAACGACATCCTGCCCGCCTCGGTGCCGCGCACCGAGAAGCTGCCAACGTCAGCGCGCTGGCAGTGGTTCGAGGCAGCAGTGCGCAAGGTGCTTGCCCGCTATGGCTACCAATACCTGCTGACACCCATCGTCGAGCCCACGGCGCTGTTTGTGCGCGGGCTGGGTGAAGTGACGGACATCGTGGAGAAGGAGATGTATTCCTTCACCGATTCGATGAACGGTGACAAGCTTACCTTGCGCCCCGAGGCCACGGCCGGCATTGTGCGCGCCATGGTCGAGCACAACGCGCTCTACAACGGTCCGCTGCGCGTGTGGACCCAGGGTCCGATGTTCCGCCACGAGCGCCCGCAAAAGGGGCGCTACCGCCAGTTCAATCAGCTGGACGTGGAGGCGCTGGGTTTTGCCGGGCCGGATGTGGATGCGGAAATCATCCTGGTCGCCCGCGCGCTGTGGCGCGAGCTGGGCCTGGTGGAAGGCGAGCACGTGCGGCTGGAAATCAACAGCCTGGGCCAACCCGCCGAGCGCCGAGAGCACCGTGAGGCGTTGATCCGCTATTTCGAGCAGCACCTGGACCAGCTGGACGAAGAAGCCCGTCGCCGCCTGCACAGCAACCCGCTGCGCATTCTGGACAGCAAAAACCCGGCGATGCAGGCATTGATCGAGGCGGCGCCAAAGCTCATGGACTTCCTGGGCGACGCCTCGCGCGCCCACTTCGACGCCGTGCGCGCCGTGCTGGAGGCCGTGGGGCTGGAGTACCGCGTGAACCCGCGCCTGGTGCGCGGCATGGATTACTACAACCTCACGGTGTTCGAGTGGGTGACCGACCAGCTCGGCTCTCAGGGCACCGTGTGTGGCGGTGGTCGTTATGACGGCCTGATCGAGCAACTGGGCGGCAAGAGCGCACCTGCCGTGGGCTTTGGCCTCGGCATCGAACGCCTGCTGCTGCTGGCCGATGAGCTGGACCTGCCCATGCCTTCCGCTGCAGCGGATGTCTACGCCATCGTGCCCCCCGGCACGCCCCTGGCCCCCGTCATCGCCACGCTGGAGGCGCTGCGCACCGCCGGACTGAACGTGGTGCAGCATGCGGGCGGTGCCGAGGGTGCGGGCAGCATGAAGTCGCAGTTCAAGAAGGCCGACGCCAGTGGCGCGCGCCATGCGCTCATCTTTGGCGAGGACGAGCTTGCACGCGGCCAGGTCACCGTCAAGGCCTTGCGCGATGGCAGCGGCGCCCAGGCCGAGCACGCCCTGGCCGATGTGGCGCAATGGGCCGCCACCCTACAATCCAACGCTTAATCCGAATACAGAACCGCTGATTTCTATGGCCAATCATCTCGATCTAGAAGAACAAGAGCAGCTTGACCAGCTCAAGCATTTTTGGAACACCTGGGGCACCCTCATCAGCGCCGTGGTGCTGGTGGTGGCTGGCGGCGCTGCCGCCTGGAATGGCTACCAGTATTGGCAGAACCGGCAGGCCACCCAGGCCGCGGCACTCTATGACGCGGTGGATGTGGCAGCCCGTTCGGGTGACAAGACGCGCCTGGAACAAGCTTTTGGCGACCTGAAGTCCAAGTACGCCGGCACCACGCAGGCGGGCCAGGCTGGGTTGACTTTTGCCAAGGCCATGCAGGACACCGGCAATGCCGATGCCGCCAAGGACGCGCTGGGTTGGGTGGCTGAGAAGTCATCGGATGATGGCCTCAAGGCGCTGGCGAAGCTGCGCCTGGCCAGCGTGCTGATGGACCAGAAAAACTATGACGAGGCACTCAAGCACGTGTCCGGCAGCTTCCCACCCGAATTCGCATCGATTGCTGCGGACCGCAAGGGCGACGTCCTGCTTTTGCAGGAGAAGCGCCAGGAAGCGATCACCGAATACACCAAGGCCTACAAGGGCCTTGAAGAGGGCGTCGAGTACCGTCGCCTGGTCGAGATCAAGCTGAATGCGCTGGGTGTTTCGCCCCAAGCTGCAACCGTGGCTGCGGCTGCTTCCTCCGTAGAAACCAAGTAAACATGACATTGACTCCACATGCGGTGTCTGGCCGCTCTTCTTTCCTGCGTGGCACTGCGTTGGTGGTGTTGGCTGCGTCTCTGGCGGGCTGTTCGCTGTGGAGCGGCGGTGGCAGCGCGAAGCCTGTGCCCGCCGATCTGGGTGCCAATGTGGCGGTCCTGGGGGTGCGGCAGGCCTGGACGGCCCGCGTGGGCAACGTTGCCGGCCTGCCCCTGGAGGTGCATGCTGCGGGCAATGTGGTGACCGTAGCGTCCTCGGATGGCGTGGTGGCTGCGATCGATGCGCGCACGGGGGGGGATGTCTGGCGCACTGCGTTGGGCGAGCCGCTGTCGGCGGCTGTCGGCAGCGATGGCAAGTCGGCAGCCGTGGTCTCGCGCAGCAATGCCCTGATCGTGCTGGATTCTGGCCGCGAGCGCTGGCGTGAAACCTTGGCCGCCCAGGTGTTTACGCCGCCGCTGGTGGCTGGTGGGCGCGTTTTTGTTTTGTCGGCAGACCGTTCGGTCTCCGCGTATGACGCCACCACAGGGCGGCGCCTGTGGGCGCAACAGCGCCCCGGCGAACCCCTGGTGCTGCGGCAGGCGGGCGTGCTGCTGGCCGTGGGGGACACCCTGGTGGTCGGTCTGTCAGGTCGCCTGGTGGGCCTGAACCCTGACAACGGCAGCGTGCGTTGGGAGGCCCCTCTGGCCAGTGCGCGGGGAACCAATGATGTGGAACGCCTTGTTGAGCTGGTGGGGCGCACCAGCCGGGTGGGTGACAGCGTGTGCGCGCGCTCGTTCCAGGCGGCCGTGGGCTGTGTGAACACGGCCCGGGGCTCTGTCGTATGGACGCAGCCTGCCAGCGGCGCCGAAGGCGTCCATGGCGATGCGGATGCACTTTTTGGCGTCGAAAGCAATGGCACGGTGGCCGCATGGCGCCGAAGCGATGGTTCGCGCCTGTGGGGCAGTGACCGGCTCAAGCATCGCAAGCTGACGGCGCCGCTGTTGCTGGGGCGCTCGGTGGTGATTGGCGACAGCACGGGTGTGGTCCATTTGTTGTCCCGAACCGATGGCGCTCCCCTCAACCGCATTGCCACAGATGGGTCTGGCATTGCGGCGGCACCCGCAGTGGCTGCCGACACCTTGGTGGTCGTGACCCGCAACGGCAGTATTTACGGATTCCGTCCAGATTGATCGGTTGTATTCAATGAAGCCAGTTATCGCCCTCGTGGGGCGTCCGAATGTCGGCAAATCCACGCTTTTCAACCGTCTGACCAAGTCCCGCGACGCGATCGTGGCCGACTTTGCCGGGCTCACGCGTGACCGGCATTACGGCAATGGCAAGCAGGGCAAGCACGAGTACATCGTCATCGACACGGGGGGCTTCGAGCCCGACGCTTCGAGCGGTATTTACCGCGAGATGGCCAAGCAAACCCAGCAGGCGGTGGCCGAAGCCGACGTAGTCGTTTTTGTGGTCGATGCCCGCGCGGGCCTGTCCGCGCAAGACCACGACATTGCCAACTACCTGCGCCGCCTGGGCAAGCCCTGCGTGCTGGTGGCCAACAAGGCCGAAGGCATGGTGCAGGGCGTTCAACTGGCTGAGTTCTATGAGCTGGGGCTGGGCGAGGTCTATCCCGTGTCCGCAGCGCATGGCCAGGGGATCCGCGGTCTCGTGGACCTGGCGCTTGAGCCGTTGCATCTGCCCGACCCCGAAGAGCCGGATGCCGCAGCCGACAAGAGCGTCATCAAACTGGCAGTGGCGGGCCGCCCCAATGTAGGCAAATCCACCCTGATCAACACCTGGCTGGGCGAAGAACGACTGGTTGCGTTCGACATGCCGGGGACCACCCGTGATGCGATCACGGTGCCGTTTGAGCGCAATGGCCAGCGGTTTGAGCTGGTGGACACAGCCGGCTTGCGGCGCAAGGGCAAGGTGTTCGAGGCGATCGAGAAGTTCTCGGTGGTCAAAACGCTCCAGGCGATTGAATCGGCGAACGTGGTGCTGCTCCTGCTGGATGCCACCCAGGGGGTTACGGACCAGGATGCGCACATCGCGGGGTACATCCTGGAGAGTGGCCGTGCTGTGGTGGTGGCGGTGAATAAATGGGATGCGGTGGATGACTACCAGCGCCAGCAACTGGAGCGCTCTATCGAGACCCGGCTGGCGTTCCTGAAATTCGCCTCCCTGCATTTCATCTCGGCCAAGAAGCGCCAGGGCCTGGGGCCGCTCTGGACCTCCATCGCCCAAGCCCACCGGGCGGCGACTTGCAAGATGTCCACGCCAGTGCTCACACGCTTGCTTCTGGAGGCTGTTCAGTTCCAGAGCCCGAAGCGGGCGGGCATGTTCCGCCCCAAGATGCGGTATGCGCACCAGGGGGGCATGAATCCGCCGGTGATCGTGATCCACGGAAACTCGCTGGAGCATGTGACGGACGCCTACAAGCGCTTTCTGGAAGGGCGTTTCCGGAAAGAGTTTGATCTGGTGGGAACGCCGCTCAGGATCGAGATGAAGACATCCCACAACCCATTTGCCGACAAGGACGAGGGTTAGGACAAAGTCGCGAGTGGAGAAGGGCCATGCCCGAACCTGCCCGGGCGGGGGCCTGGCTGTGGTAAGGTGCTGGTTTACAACAACATTTTTGAACACGGAGAATATCGTGAGCAATAAAGGCCAGCTTTTGCAAGATCCCTTCCTCAACGCCCTGCGTCGGGAGCATGTGCCAGTCTCCATTTATTTGGTGAACGGCATCAAGCTGCAGGGGCAGATCGAGTCGTTTGACCAATACGTGGTGTTGCTGCGCAACACGGTGACCCAGATGGTCTACAAGCACGCGATCTCGACCATCGTCCCGGGTCGTGCGGTCAATTTCTCCACAGCAGATACCCCTGATGCCGACAGCAGCAACCCTTGAATGGTTGCCGTTTGCTAGCCGGTTTTCGTTTCTGAGTCAGGTGGTACACAAGGGCGGCCTACTTTGAGTTCGGCTACGCCCCCTCAGGCAGGCACCGCTCCGGTATTGCTGGTCGGGGTGGACTTTGGTCTGCCTCACTTTGATGGCGAGCTGGAAGAGTTGGGTCTGTTGGCCCAGACCGCAGGCATGCAGCCCGTGGCCCGCATCACCTGCAAGCGCAAGGCGCCAGACGCAGCCCTGTTCATAGGCAGCGGGAAGGCCGATGAAATCCGTGCATTGGCCCAGATGCACGGCGCCGTGGAAGTGCTGTTTGACCAGTCCCTGAGCCCGGCCCAGCAACGCAATCTCGAACGTCACATTGAGCTGCCGGTCAATGACCGCACGCTGCTCATTCTCGAGATTTTCGCCCAGCGTGCGCGCAGCCACGAAGGGAAGTTGCAGGTTGAACTTGCCAAACTGCAATACGTGAGCACCCGCCTGGTGCGGCGCTGGTCGCACCTGGAGCGCCAGACTGGCGGGATTGGTGCCCGCGGTGGTCCCGGCGAAAAGCAGATTGAGTTGGACCGGCGCATGATCGGCGATGCCATCAAGCGAACGCGTGAGCGCCTCGTCAAGGTCAAGCGTCAGCGGTCTACGCAGCGCAGGCAGCGTGAGCGGCGAGACACCTTCAATATTTCGCTCGTTGGCTATACCAACGCTGGCAAGTCCACGTTGTTCAACGCCCTAGTCAAGGCTCGCGCCTATGCGGCCGACCAGTTGTTTGCAACACTCGATACCACAACCCGCCAGCTGTACCTGGCCGACGCGGGCAGGTCGGTCTCCTTGTCCGACACGGTGGGTTTTATCCGCGATCTCCCGCACGGGCTGGTGGATGCCTTTCAGGCCACCTTGCAGGAGGCGATTGATGCAGACCTGCTGCTGCACGTGGTGGATGCCTCCAATGCGGACTTCCCCGAGCAGATGGCGCAGGTCGAGCGTGTTCTGCAGGAAATTGGCGCTGCCGACATCCCGCAGATTCTGGTGTTCAACAAGCTGGATGCGCTAGCTGAGGAGCGACGCCCGTCCGATCTGCAGGATCGGTACGAGGTGGCTGGGCATCTCTTGCCCCGGTTGTTCGTGAGTGCGCGTTCTGGCGAAGGGCTTGATAACTTGCGCCATGCGCTTTCGAGCCGCGTGCTGGCCACACATTTGGACATGACCCCAGGTGATGCCGTTGAATTGCCGGATGCAATGCCTTGATTGGGCACAATGACGGACTGACTGACCCCATCCGAGAACCAGAGACTTTGCGCATGAATTTCCAAAATCGCACCCTACGCTGGGCTTCGTTGCCAGAACGTATTCGGGGCATGTTCAATCTGAATGATCCCCGCTGGGGTCGTGGTGAGGACAAATCGGAAGAGGGGGGGCGTCCTGACGATCGGCCGGGTTCGTCCCAGAACGGGCCTCGGGGAGGCGACCAGCGCCCTGGCAATGGCCAGCAGCCTCCGGATCTGGATGAACTCTGGCGCGACCTGAACCGCAAGTTGGGTGGTCTGTTTGGCGGCAAGAACGGTGGATCGCGCGGCCCTGGCAATGGCGGCGGAACGGGCGGCGGGTTTCAGCCCGACATGAAGAGCGCTGGGGTTGGTGTTGGTCTGATCGCAGGCATTGTTTTTGTGATCTGGATGGGAACGGGCTTCTTCATCGTCCAGGAAGGTCAGCAGGCTGTTATCACCCAGTTTGGCAAGTACAAGAGCACTGTCGGGGCTGGTTTTAACTGGCGCTTGCCTTACCCGATCGAGCGCCACGAGCTGGTTTTTGTGACCCAGATCCGTTCTGCGGATGTGGGCCGCGATACCGTCATCAAGAGCACGGGCCTGCGGGAATCCGCCATGCTCACGGAAGACGAGAACATCGTCGAAATCAAGTTCGCTGTGCAATACCGCCTGAGCGACGCGCGGGCTTGGCTGTTTGAGAGCAAAAATCCATCCGATGCGGTGGTTCAGGCTGCCGAGACGGCGGTGCGGGAGGTGGTGGGCAAGATGCGCATGGACACGGCTTTGGCCGAAGAACGCGACCAGATTGCCCCCAGGGTTCGCGCGCTGATGCAAACCATTCTCGACCGCTACAAGGTGGGTGTGGAAGTGGTAGGGATCAACCTGCAGCAGGGCGGGGTGCGCCCGCCCGAACAGGTGCAGGCATCATTTGACGATGTTCTGAAAGCGGGGCAGGAGCGTGAGCGCGCCAAGAATGAAGCGCAGGCCTATGCCAACGACGTTGTACCGCGCGCGGTGGGTTCGGCCTCGCGTCTGAATGAGGAAGCGGCAGCTTACAAGGCACGTATCGTGGCCCAGGCCCAAGGTGATGCACAGCGGTTTTCCTCGGTACTGGCCGAGTACCAGAAGGCTCCTCAGGTCACGCGGGACCGCATGTACCTGGACACCATGCAACAGATCTATGGCAATGTGACCAAGGTCCTGGTGGAGTCTCGCCAAGGCTCCAATCTGCTGTATCTGCCGCTCGACAAGATCATGCAAAACGTGGCCAGTGGTGGGGTTGCGCTGGATGCTCCTGCCGCTAATGCCGCACCTGCTGCGGTGCCAGCGGCACCTGCGGCCAATTTCTCCAATGACCCCCGGGCGCGAGACTCCAACCGCACCCGTGACCGTGAATCTCGCTAGGAGCCGTTCGTGAACAGAGTCGGATTTATTGCGTCCACTATTCTGGTGGTGCTTGCTCTCATGAGCTCGATGCTTTTTGTGGTAGACCAGCGGCAGTTTGGCGTTCTTTATGCGCTGGGGCAGATCAAAGAGGTGATTACAGAGCCCGGTCTGAATTTCAAGCTGCCCCCGCCGTTCCAGAACGTGACTTACATCGACAAACGTCTGTTGACGTTGGACAGCACGGACACCGAGCCCATGCTGACCGCCGAGAAGCAGCGTGTGGTGATCGACTGGTATGTGCGCTGGCGCATTTCGGAGCCCACCGAGTACATCCGCAATGTGGGTCTGGATGAGAGCGCAGGCGCCATGCAACTCAACCGCGTGGTGCGCAACGCCTTCCAGGAAGAGATCAACAAGCGCACCGTCAAGGAACTGCTGTCCGTCAAACGCGAGGCCTTGATGGCGGATGTAAAGCGTGAAGTGCTCGACACGGTGCGCGGAGCCAAGCCTTGGGGTGTGGACGTGGTGGACGTTCGGATTACCCGGGTGGACTACGTGGAAGCCATTACGGAGTCGGTGTACCGGCGCATGGAGGCTGAGCGCAAGCGCGTGGCCAACGAGTTGCGTTCTACCGGAGCTGCCGAAGGGGAAAAAATCCGGGCTGATGCGGACCGTCAGCGCGAGATCGCTATTGCCAATGCCTACCGAGATGCACAGAAGGTAAAGGGCGAGGGCGATGCCGAGGCTGCGCGCATTTATGCAGAGGCTTTTGGGCGTGATCCTCAGTTCGCGCAGTTCTATCGCAGTCTGGATGCCTACAAATCCAGCTTCAGCAAGAAAAGCGATGTCATGGTGCTGGATCCATCTTCGTCTGACTTTTTCAAGGTTTTCCGCGGCGGCACGCCTGCCGCAGCCCAGGCGGCTCCACGCAAGTAGTCTGCGCGGGCACCAGGTTGCTGCATGACGTGGGAAAGTCTCTGGACAGCGTTGGCGCTGGTCCTGGTGATTGAAGGTTTGTTGCCCTTCTTCTCGCCACAAACCTGGCGACGCACAGTCCAGCAGATTGCGCACCTGCAAGATGGTCAGATTCGTTTTTTCGCGTTTTTGGCCATCGTTGCAGGCCTGCTGATGCTCTGGCTCTAACGCTTGTCATCTGGCGCTGCTAGAGATTCCTTGGGTGCCTTCGACAGGTGCCGGTAGAATCACGGTTTTAACAGCCTCCCCTTTTCTCCATGTCTGCTTGGGTCCTTCCGGATCACATTGCCGATGTCTTGCCGTCTGAAGCCCGGCACATCGAAGAATTGCGTCGCGGGCTGCTTGATACAGCCCGCTGTTATGGCTATGAGCTGGTCATGCCGCCGTTGATGGAGCACCTTGAGTCGCTCTTGACCGGCACAGGCGAAGCACTGGACCTCCAGACTTTCAAGCTGGTCGATCAGTTGTCAGGCCGCTCCATGGGGCTGCGGGCAGATACAACTCCCCAGGTCGCCCGCATTGATGCCCACCTGCTCAATCGCAAAGGGGTAACGCGCCTGTGTTACTGCGGCCCCGTACTGCACACGCGCCCCGACCGCCCCCACGCGACTCGTGAGCCTCTGCAATTTGGTGCCGAGATTTACGGCCACCCAGGGGCTGAGGCTGATCTGGAAGCGTTGCAGCTGGCCCGTGAATGCCTGCGTGTCGCGGAGGTCCGTGACACCACCGTTGACCTGGCAGATGTTCGCATCGTCCGCAGCCTTCTCGCTGGCCTTACTGTGGGGCCGCAATTGCTCAGCGCGATCCATGCAGCACTGGCTGCCAAGGATGCCCAGGAGCTGAAGGCCCTGACCCGCGATTTCCCTGCGGCATCGCGGGAGGGTTTCCTGGCACTGCTGCAGCTGTATGGCGACTCTGGTGTGTTGGTTGAAGCTGAAAAAGCCCTTCACCGCGTGCCTGGTGTGCCTGAAGTGCTATCAAACTTGAAGTGGCTTGGCGCCCGCCTGGAGGGTGCAACGGTCACGTTTGATTTGGCAGATCTGCGTGGTTACGCTTACTACAGCGGCGCCCGGTTTGCGATCTATGCCCGTGGTGCCAGTGATGCACTGGTCCGTGGCGGCCGCTACGACGAGGTCGGTGCGGTGTTTGGGCGCAATCGGCCTGCTGCCGGATTCAGCCTGGACATCAAGCAGGTCGTTGGTGTCGTGCCGCCACGTCCCCTGAAAGCAGCCATTCGTGCCCCTTGGGGCGAAGGTGCAGACGTGCATGCCGCTATTTCCGAGCTGCGCTCTGCAGGGGAAACAGTCGTTTGTGTTTTGCCGGGTCACGGCAGTGAAGTGGATGAGTTCCACTGCGACCGTGAACTGGTCCAGGT
>NZ_CAXUTI020000001.1:1895000-4940000 GCF_964254355.1 Acidovorax sp. LjRoot74
GGAAGAGCCTTCTAGTGATAGCACGACTGTTAGCAAAACGGGATGGAAAGCCCGGCCATAGCAGGTGATAGCCCTGTATGCGAAAACAGACGTGTGGTACTAAGTTAGAGAAAAGTAGGGCGGGACACGAGAAATCCTGTCTGAATATGGGGGGACCATCCTCCAAGGCTAAATACTCGTAATCGACCGATAGTGAACCAGTACCGTGAGGGAAAGGCGAAAAGAACCCCGGGAGGGGAGTGAAATAGATCCTGAAACCGCATGCTTACAAAAAGTAGGAGCCCGCAAGGGTGACTGCGTACCTTTTGTATAATGGGTCAGCGACTTACATTCAGTGGCAAGGTTAACCGAATAGGGAAGCCGTAGAGAAATCGAGTCCGAATAGGGCGAATCAGTCGCTGGGTGTAGACCCGAAACCAAGTGATCTATCCATGGCCAGGATGAAGGTGCCGTAACAGGTACTGGAGGTCCGAACCCACTAGTGTTGCAAAACTAGGGGATGAGCTGTGGATAGGGGTGAAAGGCTAAACAAACTTGGAAATAGCTGGTTCTCTCCGAAAACTATTTAGGTAGTGCCTCAAGTATTACCTGCGGGGGTAGAGCACTGTTTAGGCTAGGGGGTCATGGCGACTTACCAAACCTATGCAAACTCCGAATACCGCAGAGTACAGCTTGGGAGACAGAGCACCGGGTGCTAACGTCCGGACTCAAGAGGGAAACAACCCAGACCGCCAGCTAAGGTCCCTAAAATTGGCTAAGTGGGAAACGAAGTGGGAAGGCTAAAACAGTCAGGATGTTGGCTTAGAAGCAGCCATCATTTAAAGAAAGCGTAATAGCTCACTGATCGAGTCGTCCTGCGCGGAAGATGTAACGGGGCTAAGCCAGTTACCGAAGCTGCGGATTTGCAATTTATTGCAAGTGGTAGGAGAGCGTTCTGTAGGCCTGTGAAGGTGTCTGGTAACGGATGCTGGAGGTATCAGAAGTGCGAATGCTGACATGAGTAGCGTTAAAGGGGGTGAAAAGCCCCCTCGCCGTAAGCGCAAGGTTTTCTACGCAACGTTCATCGGCGTAGAGTGAGTCGGCCCCTAAGGCGAGGCAGAGATGCGTAGCTGATGGGAAACAGGTCAATATTCCTGTACCGATCAATAGTGCGATGTGGGGACGGAGAAGGTTAGCTCAGCCAACTGTTGGATATGTTGGTTCAAGCCTGTAGTCGTGCCTGGTAGGCAAATCCGCCGGGCTTAGATGAGGGGTGATAACGAGTCTGCTTGCAGACGAAGTGAGTGATACCCTGCTTCCAGGAAAAGCCACTAAGCTTCAGCTATTGACGACCGTACCGCAAACCGACACTGGTGCGCGAGATGAGTATTCTAAGGCGCTTGAGAGAACTCAGGAGAAGGAACTCGGCAAATTGATACCGTAACTTCGGGAGAAGGTATGCCCCAAGTAGGTGAACTCGTACAGAGGGAGCCCAACGGGGTTGCAAAAAATCGGTGGCTGCGACTGTTTAATAAAAACACAGCACTCTGCAAACACGAAAGTGGACGTATAGGGTGTGACGCCTGCCCGGTGCTGGAAGATTAAATGATGGGGTGCAAGCTCTTGATTGAAGTCCCAGTAAACGGCGGCCGTAACTATAACGGTCCTAAGGTAGCGAAATTCCTTGTCGGGTAAGTTCCGACCTGCACGAATGGCGTAACGATGGCCACACTGTCTCCTCCTGAGACTCAGCGAAGTTGAAATGTTTGTGATGATGCAATCTCCCCGCGGAAAGACGGAAAGACCCCATGAACCTTTACTGTAGCTTTGTATTGGACTTTGAACAGATCTGTGTAGGATAGGTGGGAGGCTTTGAAGTGAGGTCGCTAGATCTCATGGAGCCAACGTTGAAATACCACCCTGGTGTGTTTGAGGTTCTAACCTAGGTCCATTATCTGGATCGGGGACAGTGCATGGTAGGCAGTTTGACTGGGGCGGTCTCCTCCCAAAGCGTAACGGAGGAGTTCGAAGGTACGCTAGTTACGGTCGGACATCGTGACGATAGTGCAATGGCATAAGCGTGCTTAACTGCGAGACTGACAAGTCGAGCAGATGCGAAAGCAGGACATAGTGATCCGGTGGTTCTGTATGGAAGGGCCATCGCTCAACGGATAAAAGGTACTCTGGGGATAACAGGCTGATACCGCCCAAGAGTTCATATCGACGGCGGTGTTTGGCACCTCGATGTCGGCTCATCTCATCCTGGGGCTGTAGCCGGTCCCAAGGGTATGGCTGTTCGCCATTTAAAGAGGTACGTGAGCTGGGTTTAAAACGTCGTGAGACAGTTTGGTCCCTATCTTCCGTGGGCGCTGCAGATTTGAGGAAGCCTGCTCCTAGTACGAGAGGACCGGAGTGGACACACCTCTGGTGTATCGGTTGTCACGCCAGTGGCATTGCCGAGTAGCTAAGTGTGGAAGAGATAACCGCTGAAAGCATCTAAGCGGGAAACTCGTTTCAAGATGAGATCTGCCGGGGCCTTGAGCCCCCTAAAGAGTCGTTCAAGACCAGGACGTTGATAGGTCAGGTGTGGAAGCGCAGTAATGCGTTAAGCTAACTGATACTAATTGCTCGTGCGGCTTGACCCTATAACTTTGATAGCCAACACGCTCTCCAGCGTGAAGCTCAAAGTCTGTTATGCCAAGTTAGACGCAGTCAAAAGACACAAAATCTGATTCCAGACTCTATGAATTCGCCAGGCTGTTCACACGAACAGCCCAGCACCAAGTTATGCCTGATGACCATAGCAAGTTGGTACCACTCCTTCCCATCCCGAACAGGACAGTGAAACGACTTTGCGCCGATGATAGTGCGGGTTCCCGTGTGAAAGTAGGTCATCGTCAGGCTCTTACAGCCCAAACCGCCCTTCTACTCGACCGAGTAGAAGGGCGGTTTGCTTTGGGGATGCGGAGTTATAGGACTACTTTAATAATGCTCCGCTGATTCACTTTGCTTTTGCCATGCAACTACAAGAGATTTTGTATTCCCAAGGGTTTGGCACACGCCGTGTCTGCGTTGGATTGGTGCAGCAAGGCTGGGTGTCCGTGCGTGAGCCGGCAGTGAATGCGGGCGGTTACGAGTACCGCACCTGCACCGATGCGACGGCCGACTATGACCCCGAAGGGCTGCTCTTGCGGGTCCAGGGCATTGACTGGCCCTACCATGCCAAGGCCTACGTGTTGTTGCACAAGCCAGCTGGTACAGAGTGCTCCCAGAAGCCATCCACCTATCCCAGCATCTACACCTTGTTGCCCGCGCCCTTGCGCCAGCGGCCAACAAAGAGTGCGGTGCAAGGAGTTCAGGCCGTGGGCCGGTTAGACCAGGACACAACGGGCATGTTGTTGCTGAGCGACGACGGGCAGTTCATTCACCGAATGAGTTCGCCCAAGAAGCATGTCCCCAAGGTGTACCAAGTCACAACGAAGCACCCGGTGGATGAGACTCAGGTATCCCGATTGCTCGCAGGGGTCGTGCTGGACGACGACCCCAAGCCGGTTCGCGCGGCGGACTGTGTGGTGGAGGGTAGTCACCGGCTGGATCTGACCTTGACGGAAGGCAAATACCACCAAGTCAAGCGCATGTTGGCTGCGGTGGGCAATCGGGTCGAAGGACTGCACCGTGCCCGAATTGGGGGCATGGATTTGCCTCTTGACCTGGCTCCCGGTGACTGGCGCTGGCTGGATGCAGACGAGCTGCGGTTGCTGACGCAGAGCGACTGAAGGCAGCGTGGCCGACGGTGCTCAAGGTTGAGCCCTTCACGAATCAACTCAGCAAGGACACCAGTGGCTCTGGTTTGCGGTTTCGCAAGCAAATTAATGCTCGTAACAGTCATGGCCATTCGTCACTGAGGCCTATTCAGATTCGCCCCATATTCTCTCGGCTCGGTTCGGAAGATTATTCTCGGCGCTCGGCCGCGTCAGCGCTGCTGCACCTGTCTCCGGGTAGGCGCATGACCTGGATCAATGTTTCTGCCCCATCCACGATGTTCGTTCAGCAATAACCAGGGGCGGGCGGGTAGAGCGCTACACTCAGCGGCTGTGTTGAAAGTGGTTCTGTGAAGATTTTTTCGATTGCACGTACATGTGTTGCCCTTTGCGGGCTATGGCTGTCCATTGGTGCTGCGGGGGCTGCTGAGCCACCCCTGTTTGTTCTGAATTCGCTGGAGGCCAATGTCAGTGTCATTGACCCTGCGACCTGGACGGAAACGACCCGGATTCCTACGGGCAAAGAGCCGCACCATCTGTACCTGACGCCCGACGAAAAATCGGTCATCGTGGCCAATGCGCTGGGCGATACGCTGACGTTCATCGATCCTCGCACGGCGCAGGTACAGCGCACGGTGCGGGGCATTGTGGACCCCTACCACCTGCGCTTCAGTCCCGATATGAAGTGGTTCGTCACCGCTGCCAACCGGCTGAACCACGTGGATTTCTACCGCTGGGATGGCAAGGACTTGACGCTTGTGCAACGTGTTGCTACGTCACGCACGCCCAGCCACCTGTGGATCGACAGCCGCAGCACCACGGTGTATTCCACCATGCAGGACAGTGATGAGCTGGTGGCCATGGACCTTGCCACGCAGACCATCAAATGGCGCATCAAGACAGGCGCCATGCCTGCGGATGTGTATGGCAGCCCAGACGACAAACGCCTGTTTGTGGGGTTGACTGGGAGTGACAGTGTTGAAGTGTTTGACGTCTCGGGGCGCGAGCCGGTGAGCATCAATAAGATCAAAACTGGTAACGGCGCCCATGCATTCCGTGCCGCAGGGGATGGACGCCACCTCTATGTGAGCAATCGGGTGGCCAACTCCATCAGCAAGATCGATATGACGACTTACCAGGTGGTGGAGTCCTATCCTGTGCCGGGCGGGCCGGACTGCATGGACGTGTCCGCCGACGGGCGGTTCATTTATGTCAGTTCGCGCTGGGCCCGCAAGCTGTCCGTGGTCGATACAGAGACCAAGAAGGTCGTGCGGCAGGTGACGGTGGGCAAATCGCCCCACGGCGTCTGGACACTGCACCACGCGCCGCGCTGAAGGGGCGGGTGAGGGCAATGGGCGCCAAGCTGTGTTGCATGCCCAGGCCCTGGCGGCCTATTGCTATACTATTTATAGCTATTTGCGCCCACCCAGCAGGCGCAAACGCCCCAAATGATTGCAAAAAACCCCTCTACCTGACATTCGATACCGGGCACATGGAGGTCGCCCCGCTGGTGGCCGACGTGCTGAACCGGCACCAGGTGCGCGTGACTTTTTTTGCTGCCAACGAGCGGACCAAGGAAGGCGATGGCAGCCTGGGTAAGCACTGGGCTCCCTGGTGGCGTGCCCGTGCGGCAGAAGGCCACGAGTTCGCCTCGCATACCTGGGACCACACCTACTGGCGTGCCGATGTGGGCACTCCGCAGGCCCCCGTGTTCCGTGTGCGTCCTTCTGCAGGTCCCAGGGAAGGGCAGAACTTTCAGCTGTCGGCTGCCGAATACTGCGCAGAGATTCGCCGCTCTGCCGATCGCCTGAAGGTGGTGACGGGTAGGACGCCACTGCCCCTGTTCCGCGCCCCGGGGGGCAAAACATCTCCGCAGCTCCTTGCCAGCGCACAGGCCTGCGGCTTTGCGCATGTTGGCTGGTCGCCTGCAGGTTTCCTCGGCGATGAGTTGCCCAGCGAGAGCGCCAGCAATGTGGCCCTGCTGCGCAAGGCCCTGCGCGACGTACGCAGCGGCGATATTTTGCTGGCTCACTTGGGAATTTGGTCGCGCAAAGACCCCTGGGCACCGGCCGTGCTGGAGCCGTTGATTGTGGGTCTCAAGGAGCAGGGCTTTTGCTTTCGCACCCTGCGGGAGCACCCCGTGTATGGGGTGGGGCGCTGATGGACAAGACGGTGGTTGGCTGCACAGGGGGCGGGGCAGGGTTCTGCCTGGTGGCCCGCCAAGCCGCAGGCAAGGGAGCGTGATGTGATGGGATCGCTGGGCAGTTGGTTCGATGGTGTGCAGCAGTGGCTGTTCGAGAGCGTGCTGCAGCCGCTGATGTTCTGGCTGGGCCTGAGCAGCGTGCTGGAGACGGGCTATGAGGCCGCAGGCTGGCTGCTGGTGGGGCTGCTGCAGCTGCTGGTGATCGTGGCGGTGATCGGCCCCATGCAGCGCCTGTGGCCGGTGGAGCCCGTGACCAACCGTGCCACCATCCGCACCGACATCCTCTACACGCTGATCCACCGGCTGGGTGTGTTTCGTCTGGCGCTGTTCTTCACGGTGGACCCGCTGGCCGATTCCCTGTTTGGCGCCTTGCGCGTGGCTGGGGTGAGTACCTTCCAGCTCGATGGCCTCTGGCCGGGCATCACCGACATCCCCTGGGTGAGCTTGCTGCTGTACCTGGTGGTGTTCGATTTTGTGGACTACTGGATCCACCGGGGCCAGCACCACTTTGAATGGTGGTGGCGCCTGCACTCCCTGCACCACGCGCAGCAGCAGATGACCATGTGGAGCGACAACCGTAACCACCTGCTCGATGACCTGCTACGGGACACGATTCTGGTGGTCGTTGCCCAGGCGATCGGTGTGGCCCCCGGGCAGTTCATTGCCATCGTGGCCATCACGCAGCTCAGCGAGAGTTTTCAGCACGCCAATGTGCGCCTGTGGTTTGGTCGCTGGGGGGAGCGCCTGTGGATCAGCCCGCGTTTTCACCGCCTGCACCACAGCATTGGCATTGGCCATGAGACGATCAAACCCGCCGATGCCTCCGCTGGGACGCACCGCGTGGTGCTGGGTGGGCACAACTTCGGCGTGTTGCTGCCCTGGTGGGACATGCTGATGCGCACGGCCAACTTCGAGTGGCGCTTTGACCCTACCGGTGTGCGAGACCAGGTCGAACCCGATGCCCAGGGTCAGCTGCGCGACTACGGCCAGGGATTCTGGTCCCAGCAGTGGCGGGGCGTGCTGAGGTTGTTCGGCAAAGCCTGATTCGTCTTCCTGTCATAGGCACCCAAGGTATGCTTGCCGACATGGGACTTCTGCTTGATTCTTTCTGGCGCGCGGCCGCCTACTGCCTGCGGCCACGTGTGGTGGCCCTGTCGGTTCTGCCCCTGCTGCTGATGGTGGCCCTGGCACTGGGGTTGGGCTATTTCTATTGGGATGCAGCAGTTCAGGGTATGCGCGCGATGCTGGATGCCTCCACGCTGCTGGCCAGCGTCTGGAGCTGGCTGCAGGGCTGGGGGTTGGGGGATGTCACCGCCGTGATGGCCCCTCTGATGGTAGTGCTGGCCGTGGCGCCCGTGCTGGTGGTGGTGTCGCTGCTCGCCGTGGCGGTGCTCATGACGCCTGCCTTGGTGGCCTTGGTGGCAGAGCGGCGGTTCCCCGATCTGGAGCGCAAGAAGGGCGGCTCCTTCATCGCCAGCGTGGCTTGGTCGGTGGGCTCGACCCTGCTGGCGCTGGTTGCCTTGGTGGTGTCTGTTCCGCTGTGGCTTGTGCCGCCGCTGGTGCTCATCCTGCCGCCTCTGATCTGGGGCTGGCTGACCTACCGGGTGATGGTGTTTGACGCGCTGGCCGACCACGCCAGTAAGGAAGAGCGGCAGGAGATCTTCCGCCGCCACCGCAGCAGCCTGCTGGGCATTGGCATCGTCACGGGCTACCTGGGAGCGGCGCCCAGCATTGTGTGGGCCTCCGGGGTGGTGTTTGCGGCTGCGTTTTTCATCCTGGTGCCACTGGCCATCTGGATCTACACCCTGGTGTTCGCGTTTTCGTCGCTCTGGTTCACCCACTATGGCCTGGCGGCGCTACAGCGCTTGCGGGCCGAATCTGCCGGGCAGGCACCGGTCTCCGCCCCCGCCGGGGTGGTGGATGCCGCCGGGCCTCCCGCTGCGGCGGCAGCACCGGCCCTGCCAGCAGCGCCCGCTGCAGCGTCCTTGCCTGCTCCATCTTCCCCGTCCAACGAAAACCCAGCACCATGACACCCACCTTCGGCCTCATCATCGTGGGCGACGAAATCCTCTCGGGCAAGCGCGCCGACAAGCACATGCCCAAGGTGATCGAGCTTTTGTCGGCGCGGGGCCTGTCGCTGGCCTATGCGGACTATGTGGGCGACAGCCCCGACCGCATCACGGCGACTCTGCAGCGCGCCTTTGCATCGGGCGACGTGGTGTTCTCGTGTGGCGGCATTGGCGCCACGCCCGACGACCACACACGCCAGTGTGCCGCCCGCGCCCTGGAGCGTGAACTGGTGCTGCGCCCCGAGGCCGAGGCACTGATTCGCGAACGCATGCAGGACGTTGCACGCGAGCAAGGCGTGCCCTACGAGGCTGACCGGCCCGACAACATCCACAGGCTCAACATGGGGGTGTTTCCGGCAGGGGCCCGCATCATTTCCAACCCCTACAACAAGATTCCGGGCTTCAGCTGCGATGGGGCCGGGGGCGGGGCGGTGCATTTTGTGCCGGGCTTTCCCGTCATGGCCTGGCCCATGATCGAAGGGGTGCTGGACCAGCACTATGCGGCGCACTTCAATCGCACCCCCCAGACCGAGCAGTCAGTCGTGGTGTATGGCGCCATGGAGGCTGCGTTGACGCCTCTCATGGAACGCATCGAAAAAATGCACCCGCAGGTGCGGGTGTTCAGTCTGCCCAGTGTGGATCATCCACAATACGGGCGGCACATCGAGCTGGGCGTCAAAGGGCCCGCACCATTGGTTCCTGCCGCATGGCAGGAGCTGAAAAAAGGTTTGCACGATTTTGGTGCAAATTGCGGCCCCGAATTGGTGCGCAACCTGTGACGCTCAGGCTTGATCTATGGATTGCACTGTTTTGGTGCTTTTTGGCGGATGCCGTGCCAACCCGTAGTCTGCGGCGCTCCTTCATAGTGCGGTAGTGCACTCGGCTGGCACGCAAACTGCTTTTATTTCGGCAAAATCTTTTTTCAACAAGCGCTTTACCCAGGAGAACCTGATGGCCAAGACCGTTGCAGACGTGATGAAGATGGTGAAGGAAAACGAAGTCAAGTTCATTGACTTTCGTTTCACCGACACCCGTGGCAAACAACAGCACACCACGGTGCCCGTCTCTCACTTCGACGAAGACAAGTTCATTTCGGGCCACGCCTTCGACGGTTCGTCGATTGCCGGCTGGAAGGGCATTGAAGCCTCCGACATGCAGCTGATCCCCGATCCCAGCACGGCCAACATCGATCCTTTCTTTGAAGAAACGACGCTGATCCTGACCTGCGACGTGATCGAGCCCACCGACGGCAAGGCCTATGACCGCGACCCCCGCTCCATCGCCAAGCGCGCTGAAGCCTACCTGAAGGCCTCCGGCCTGGGCGACACCGCCTACTTCGGTCCCGAGCCAGAATTCTTCATCTTCGACGGCGTGCGCTGGAGCACCGAACCCAACCACACCTTCTACGAAATCGAAGAGTACGAAGCTCCCTGGAACACGGGCGCCAAGCTCGAAGGTGGCAACCGTGGCCACCGCCCCACCGTCAAGGGCGGCTACTTCCCCGTGCCTCCGGTTGATAGCACGCAAGACATGCGCGCCGAGATGTCCCTGATCCTCGAATCTCTGGGCATCCCTGTCGAAGTGTTCCACCACGAAGTGGCGGGCGCTGGCCAGAACGAAATCGGCACCCGTTTCAGCACGCTGGTCGAGCGCGCTGACTGGACCATCCTGCAAAAGTACGTGATCCACAACGTGGCCAACGCCTACGGCAAGACCGCCACGTTCATGCCCAAGCCTTACCATGGCGACAACGGCTCCGGCATGCACGTGCACCAGTCCGTCTGGAAGGACGGCAAGAACCTGTTCGCAGGCGACGGCTATGCCGGTCTGTCGGACTTCGCGCTGTACTACATCGGCGGCATCATCAAGCACGCCCGTGCTCTGAATGCCATCACCAACCCCGGTACCAACAGCTACAAGCGCCTGGTGCCTCACTTCGAAGCCCCGGTGAAGCTGGCCTACTCGGCCAAGAACCGTTCTGCATCGATCCGCATCCCCTACGTGGCCAACCCCAAGGGCCGTCGCGTGGAAGCCCGCTTCCCCGATCCACTGATGAACCCCTACCTGGGCTTTGCTGCCCTGCTGATGGCGGGTCTGGACGGCGTGGAAAACAAGATCCATCCCGGCGAAGCCGCCACGAAGGACCTGTACCACCTGCCCCCAGAAGAAGACAAGCTGGTGCCTACCGTGTGCCACAGCCTGGACCAGGCCCTGGAGCACTTGGACAAGGACCGCGCGTTCCTGACCAAGGGTGGCGTGTTCACCGACAGCATGATCGACGCCTACATCGATCTGAAGATGAACGAAGTGACCCGCTTCCGCATGGCCGTGCACCCTGTCGAGTACGACATGTACTACTCGCTGTAATCGTCTGCCTGCAGACCATTGCTCAGAAAAAGGCGGCGCAAGCCGCCTTTTTTCATGGGCGGAAGGCATGTTTACATGCCGTGATGGAACCCCGTGTGCATGTGTTGCATCTTTAGTCAAAGCCCTTCCCAGGTCTGCCCTTGCTCGATTGGCGATGTGTGGCGATTGGTGGATACTCCTTTCTCTCCTGCATGTCCGTGCGAGGATCCTGAATGAAAAAAACGCTCTTCACCCTGCTCCTCATTGCCTCCACGCCTTTTGCCGCCTGGGCCCAAGACCGCATCTACCGCTGCGGCAACGAATACACGAACAACGCCACCCAGGCCAAGGAGCGCGGCTGCAGGCTGGTAGAAGGGGGCAATGTCACCGTGGTGCAGGGCAGCCGGCCTGCGGCAGGGCCAGCGCCAGCGTCTTCTTCCTCTGGCGGCGGGGCGGCCACGTCGCCCCCATCGGCCCCCAAGGTCAGCAGCAACGACCAGAAGGCCCGTGATTCCGACGCCCGCGCCATCCTGGAGTCCGAGCTGCGCAAGGCCGAAACACGCCACGCCGACCTCGTCAAGGAATACAACAACGGGGCCCCCGAGCGCAACGCGCTCGACCTGCGCAACCCCCAGCGCTACACGGAGCGCACGGCCGAACTCAAGGCCAGCGTGGCCCGCAGCGAAAGTGACATCGCAGGCATCAAGCGCGAGATCGCCCGCCTGCCAGCGCCCGCCAACTAACCAACAACCACCCCTGCGTGTGAGTGTCCCTTCATCCCCTGAACTGCCCGGCACCGACACCGGGCGTTTTCATTCGCTGGACCTGATGTCCACCCTGGTGGCGGTGCTGCGTGCCGATGGCGCCGTGCAGTTTGCCAACGCCGCCCTCGAAAACACCCTGGGCCTGTCGCGCCGCACCCTGGAGGGCGCGGACTTCTCCACCTTCTTCACCGACCCTGCCTTGCTGCAGACCGCCCTGGCAGGCGCCCGGGGCAAGGACTTTGCCGCGCTGCGCTACGAGGCCAGCCTGAAGCGCCTGCACCAGGAGCCCGTGCCTGTGCATGTCAACGTGGCCGATGCCGAGCAGGTGGGCGAAATCCTGGTAGAGCTGTGGCCGCTGGAGCAGCAGGCCCGCCAGGACCGCGAAGAGCGCCTGCGCGACCAGGCCCAGGCCAACAAGGAACTGATCCGCAACCTGGCCCACGAGATCAAGAACCCGCTGGGCGGCATCCGAGGCGCGGCGCAGCTGCTGGAGATGGAGCTGGACAACCGCGAACTGACGGAATACACCCAGGTCATCATCCACGAGGCCGACCGCCTGCAGAGCCTGGTGGACCGGCTGCTGGCGCCGCACCGCCACCCGCACTTGGTGGGCGACGTGAACATCCACGAGGTGTGCGAGCGTGTGCGTTCGCTCGTGCTGGTTGAATACCCGCAGGGCCTCAAGGTCCAGCGCGACTACGACACCTCCATCCCCGAGTTCCGGGGCGACCGCGCGCAGCTTATCCAGGCGCTGCTGAACATCGTGCAAAACGGCGCCCAGGCGCTCACCGACCGCATTGCGGCGGGCGATGCGGTGATCACGCTGCGCACCCGTGTGGCCCGCCAGGTCACGTTCGGTCGCCAGCGCTACCGGCTGGCACTGGAATTGCATGTCATCGACAACGGACCGGGCGTACCCGACGCCATCAAGGAACGGATTTTTTATCCACTGGTGTCGGGGCGGGACGGCGGATCAGGGCTGGGGCTGACGTTGGCGCAAACCTTCGTGCAGCGCCACCACGGGTTGATCGAATGCGACAGCGTACCGGGTCGCACCGACTTCCGCATCCTGATCCCCTTGCCTTGACAGCGCACGACGGTCCCTGACACGCAACCACAGGGAAGGTTAGAAAAACATATGAAGCCGATCTGGATAGTAGATGACGACCCCTCGATCCGCTTCGTCCTGGAAAAGGCGCTGGCCCGCGAGAACCTGCCCACGCGCAGCTTCACGCACCCCCGCGAAGTGCTGGACGCGCTGGCCGACATCACGGCAGGCGACCCCGCCCGCCAGGGCCCCCAGGTCCTGGTGAGCGACATCCGCATGCCCGGGGGCTCGGGCCTGCAACTGCTGGAGAAGGTGCGCGAGCTGCAGCCCGGCCTGCCCGTCATCATCATGACGGCGTACTCCGACCTCGACAGCGCGGTGTCGGCCTTTCAGCGCGGCGCGTTCGAATACCTGCCCAAGCCGTTTGACCTGCCCAAGGCGGTGGAGCTGATCCGCCGGGCGGTCGAAGAAAGCCAGCGCGAAGAAGTCACCGAAGAGCGCCAGACGGCAACCCCCGAAATGCTGGGCCAGGCGCCCGCCATGCAGGACGTGTTCCGCGCCATCGGGCGGCTGTCGCAAAGCCAGGTCACGGTGCTCATCACCGGCGAGTCGGGCTCGGGCAAGGAGCTGGTGGCGCGCGCGCTGCACAAGCACTCGCCCGTGGCAGACGGCCCCTTTGTGGCCATCAACACCGCAGCCATCCCCAAGGACCTGCTGGAGAGCGAACTCTTTGGGCACGAGCGCGGGGCCTTCACCGGCGCACAGACCCAGCGGCGCGGCCGTTTCGAGCAGGCCGAGGGCGGCACGCTGTTCCTCGACGAAATTGGCGATATGCCGTTTGACCTGCAGACGCGCCTGCTGCGCGTGCTGTCGGACGGCCAGTTCTACCGCGTGGGCGGTCACGCGGCCGTCAAGGCCCATGTGCGCGTGATTGCCGCCACGCACCAGAACCTGGAGCAGCGCGTCAAGGAAGGCGGTTTCCGCGAGGACTTGTTCCACCGCCTCAATGTGATCCGCCTGCGCCTGCCCGCGCTGCGCGAGCGGCACGAGGACGTGCCCATGCTCACGCGCCACTTCCTGCAGCAAAGCGCGCGGCAGCTGGGCGTGGAGCCCAAGCGCATTGCCGACTCGGCGCTGGCGCGGCTGGAGCAGTTCGCCTTCCCTGGCAACGTGCGCCAGCTGGAGAACATCTGCCACTGGCTCACGGTGATGGCGCCTGCACAGGTGATCTCGCTGCAAGACCTGCCGCCCGAGGTGCTGGAAGCCCCGGTCTACCAGCCGCCCGTGCGTGCCACGCCGGGCGCAGAACCTGCGGCGGCCACGGTCACCTCCATGCCCGTGGCGCCGCTGGCCGCTGTGGTGCCTGTGGCGCAGGCCCCCGCCGCGCCGCAGCCCCCGGCCGACATGGTGGGAGGGCTGCACCCCGCGGCCCCCGTGCCGGCGCCAATGCCTGCCGCCGTGCCGTCCTGGTCCGCCGACACCGCTGCGGCGGCTCCGGTTGCCACTGCCTTCAGCTGGGAACAGGCCCTGGAAACTGAGGCGCAAAAACTGCTCGCAGGCGGCCAGCCCGAAGTGTGGGATGCGCTCACCCGGCGCTTTGAGTCGCGTCTGATCCGCACCGCCTTGGTGGCCACCCACGGGCGCCGCATGGAGGCCGCGCAGCGCCTGGGCATCGGGCGCAACACCATCACGCGCAAGATCCAGGAGCTGGGGCTGGACGCACCCGACGAGGCCTGAGCGTGTAGCCTAGCAGCTAGATACGAAAGGGCCCCTGGCAGCGGCAAGCTGCCAGGGGCCCTTGGGCTTTGGTACTACAAAAAATCAAGGAAAAAAGGCCGTTTGCGCGCGACCCTATTGCCTTATTTGCTATTGATTCAGTAGCAAATCAACCCAGGGTCACGACCACGGGGGTGTGGTCGCTGGGCTGCGGGTTCTTGCGCGGGGCGCGGTCCACCACGCAGGCGGTCACCGTGGGCTTGAGGGCATCGCTGACCAGGATGTGGTCGATGCGCAGGCCCCGGTTCTTCTGGAAGCCCAGCATGCGGTAGTCCCACCATGAGAAGCTCTTTTCGGGCTGGTCGAACATACGGAACGCATCCGTCAGCCCCAGCGCCAGCAGGGCCTGGAAATGGTTGCGCTCTTCGGTGGTGTGGTGGATGGTTTCGCGCAGGCCGTCAGGGTCGTAAGAGTCGCGATCTTCCGGCGCCACGTTGAAGTCGCCTACCAGCACCAGGCGCGGGTGCGCGGCCATCTCGGCGCGCACCATGTCCTGCAGCGCCTGCAGCCAGCGCATCTTGTAGGCAAACTTTTCTGAGCCCGGCTCCTGGCCGTTGACGAAATAGCCATTGAGCAGGCGCAGCGGGCCCGCAGGCGTGTCCAGCGTGGCCGCGATGACGCGGGCCTGCTCGTCGCCAAACCCGGGGATGTTGCGCACCACGTCGCGCAGCGGGTGGCGGCTCAGGATGGCCACGCCGTTGTAGGTCTTCTGGCCAAAGGCGGCGGCTTCGTAGCCCGCCTCTTTCAGCGCCTCGTGCGGAAACTTGTCGTCGGTGAGCTTGAGCTCCTGCAGGCACAGCGCATCGACCGGGTTGGCGGCCAGCCAGGCCAGCACCTGGGGCAGGCGCACCGACAGGGAGTTCACGTTCCAAGTGGCTATTTGCATGGGTTTTTTGGCCTTCTGCGCCCGTCCATCAAGCGCTATCAGCTATCAATAAGTGAGTAAAAAGGGTGGCAGCGCTCAGGCCGCACGCACGTAGGTCACAAAGCTGAAGGGCAAGCCGTTGCTGCCCACATGGCGGCTGCGGGCCGATTCTGCCCACTCCGGGCCCAGCGTGGGGGCATAGGCATCGCCATCGAACGGCTGCTCGATCTCGGTCACTTCCAGGCGGTCAGCCAGGGGCAGGGCTTCGGCGTAGATCTGTGCGCCGCCAATCACCCACACCGTCTGGCCTGCGTCGCACTGTGCCAGGGCCTCGGCCAGGCTGCCCGCGCGGTGCGCGCCCTCGGCCTGCCAGCCCGCCTGGCGCGTCACCACGATGTTGGTGCGGCCGGGCAGGGGGCGAAAACGCGGGGGCAGCGAGTCCCAGGTCTTGCGGCCCATGACTACCGGGCAGCCCTGGGTGAGCTGCTTGAAATGCGCCATGTCTTCGGCCAGGTGCCAGGGGAGCTGGTTGTCCCGGCCGATGACGCCATTGGCGGCGCGGGCGTAGATGAGGTGCAGGGGCATGGGGCGCAGTGCTTTGGGGGGGGTGATCCGGTCAGATGTGCAGGGCGGCGAGTGCACCCACGCCCAGGCCCACGGCGGCCACGCCGTACATGCCGTATTCCAGCCACTTCTTCTTGGTCAGCAGCGCAATCGCGGCCAGCGCAATCGCCACCTGCAGCGCGGTGGTGGCCTGGGCCCAACGGTGGTGCTGGTGCATCTGGGCTTCGCTTTTCTGGTCGAAGGCGTGGGCATCGGCCTCCAGCTTTTCGGCTACGGCCTTGATCTCGTTCTTTTCTTTTTCGTAGCGGTCGATCTTGCCCTGGTACTTGGCCTTTTCGGTCTCGGCCGGGGTCAGGTCACGCGCCAGCTCGGCCAGGCTTTGTTTGGTGCTCTTGGACTGGAAGTAATTCCACTGGTTGGAGGCCTCGGTCTTCTTGATGGCCGCGTCGTTCTTCATCAGGCCTGCATTGGCCTGCGTGGCGCCGCCCATGTAGGAAAAGATGGCGCCCACCGTGGCCACGATGGCCGTGAACATCGCGATCTTGTTCATGGACGAGCCATTGCTCTCCTGGCCGTGGCTGCTGGAGTGGTCGTCATGTTGGCCATGGGTGGCATGCTCGACTGCGTGGTCGTGGGGGCCGTGTACGTGAAATCCGCCGGAAGACATGGGTAAGCGTGGGGTGGTTGTGGTGGATGGATGGACGCCGGGCCAGCGCTCTGGCGCGGGCCTGCGGCAACAGGTTGTTGCCAGTGGCTGCGGTTGGGGCGGGTGCGGGTCGAGGCTACACCGCCACGGGGGCCTTGATGGCGGGGTGGCACTGGTAGTCCACCACTTCAAAGTCTTCGAACTGGTAGTCGAAGATGCTGTCTGGCTTGCGCTTGATGTTCAGCACAGGGTAGGGATAGGGCGTGCGCGCCAGCTGCGTCTGCACCTGTTCGTGGTGGTTGCTGTAAATATGACAATCGCCGCCGGTCCAGATGAAGTCGCCCACATCCAAGTCGCACTGCTGCGCCACCATGTGGGTCAGCAGCGCGTAGCTGGCGATGTTGAAGGGCACACCCAGGAAGATGTCGGCGCTGCGCTGGTACAGCTGGCAGCTCAGCGTGCCGCGTCCGCCAGGCTCTTGCGCTGGGGCCACGTAGAACTGAAAAAACGCGTGGCAGGGCATCAGCGCCATCTTGTGCAGCTCGGCCACGTTCCAGGCGCTCACGATGATGCGGCGCGAGTCGGGGTTGGTCTTGAGGGTTTGGATGACGTCGCTGATCTGGTCGATGTGCCCGCCATCCGGCGTGGGCCAGCTGCGCCACTGCACGCCATACACGGGGCCCAGGTCGCCGTCCTCGCGCGCCCATTCGTCCCAGATGGTCACACCGCGCTCTTTCAGCCAGTTGTTGTTGCTGGAGCCAGTCAGGAACCACAGCAGCTCCTGGATGATGGATTTGAGGTGCACCTTCTTGGTCGTGACCAGCGGAAAACCTTCCTTCAGGTCAAACCGCATCTGGTGGCCGAACACGCTCTTGGTGCCGGTGCCGGTGCGGTCTGACTTGTCCACGCCGTGGGTGAACACATGGCGCATGAAGTCTTCGTACTGGGAGCGCACGGGGCGGGCGGGCAGGGCAGAGGCTGCCGGGGCGGCAGAAGGCTGGGTCATGGGATGGATCACTCAGAGTGGGGCGCCGCCATCAAGGGGTGGCCGTTGCCGACGGCGGATTTTATGCGGAGCGGGAGAATGCGGGACCTGCCTTCCCTCTCTTGCACCTGCCATGACAACTTCTGCTACTCCCTTCACCATCCGGCCTTTCGAAGCCGCCGACTGGCCCGCCGTATGGCCCATCCTGCGCACCACCTTCCAGGCGGGCGACACGTATGCCTTTGCCCCTGACAGCAGCGAGGCCGAGATCCACAAAACTTGGGTAGAGCTGCCTGCGGCTACCTTTGTCGCCGTGGGCGCAGGTGAGGAAATTTTTGGCACGTACTTCATCAAGCCCAACCAGGTGGGGCTGGGCGCCCATGTGTGCAACTGTGGCTATGTGGTGGCGCCGGCCGCGCAGGGGCAGGGCGTGGCCTCGTTGATGTGCAATCACTCCCAGCAACAGGCCGTGGCCATGGGCTTTCGGGCCATGCAATTCAACCTGGTGGTGGCCAGCAACGTGCGCGCCGTGCGGCTGTGGCAGCACCTGGGCTTTGCGGTCGTGGGCACGCTGCCCGGGGCTTTCAGGCACCACACACTGGGCTATGTCGATGCCCACGTGATGTTCAAGACGCTGGTGGCCTGAGCTTTTTCAAATGTGAAAAGGGCTCCCACACAGGAGCCCTTTCAGGGAGTCAGGGGAAAAACACTCCCCATGGCAGCAACACCCCGCCAACGCGGCGTGCCACCACCATGGGAAGGCCCGCAACTGCGTCAACCGATTACATGGCGCTGAATTCGCCCGAAGGGATCTGACCCGTGCGCAGGGCTTCAGCAGCCTGGGCACGCACCGCAGCGCGGTCGGCCGTGGACTTGTAGGTCACCACACGCGAACCTGCGGGTTCGATGGAGCGGGTCTGGGCCACAGTAGCGGCTTCAGCAGCCACTTCAGCACGGGTGCGGTTGGTGTCGAACTTCAGAGCGAACTGCGAGCCATCGGCTTCGTCAGCGTGGGCGCCGAAAGCAGAGAAAGCAGCCACAGCAGCGATGGAGATGATGCGAGCGGTCTTGTTCATGGTGAAACTCCGATGAAATTCAAAAAAGAGGGATGTACTAGGCAATACGAAACAGGAAGAGCGGTGGATTCAGCGAATCAAGCGCTGATCAATCAACCACGCTCGCCGTAAGAGATCTGGCCAGTGCGCACAGCTTCAGCAGCCTGGGCACGCACAGCAGCGCGATCAGCGGTGCTCTTGTAGGTCACGACGCGGGAACCAGCAGGCTCAATGCTGCGGGTCTGGGCCACAGTGGCGGCTTCGGCAGCCACTTCAGCGCGGGTGCGGTTCGTTTCGAACTTGGTGGCGAATTGCGAAGCATCGGCTTCGTCAGCGTGGGCGCCGAAAGAGGCGAAAGCAGCGACAGCGGCAATGGAGAGGAAACGTGCGGTGTTGTTCATGATGAAAATCCTTGAAGTTAAAAAGCGTCTCAAAAAAGCCGGGCCAAAAAACCATTCCTGAACCGGGTTCGGTGAGTCGCCTTGCGGGTTCGGCTCATCGATGGGTTGAACTGTACGCCGATGGTGTTCAGGGAAAAACCACCGGGTCGCGAACTGACTGTTCCAGTATTGGAAACAGTTGGCGCACATGGGGCGCGCACCTGTGCCGAAATTTGCGAGCGCACCGCCGGGCCATGGCAGGCATCCCAGGCACACAATGCACATACCCAGTTGATGTATCTAGGTATAAATCCTGAGATTCTGGCGAAAATTAGTATGTGTAAGGCTTTTCAAAGTATCAACTGAGCATCAGAGCATCGGTATCGTTCAGGCCATCAATGCCGCGATCCGACCGGCGTTGAATGGCAGATCCATACCAACTACGCAGGAGACGTTCCGATGCCCCGTTCCACCCGTCCACACACCCGCCTGGCCCTGGGCGTTGCCGCCCTGGCGGCATCGCTGTGCGGCGCCGCTGCGCACGCGCAGACCGAACTCGTGATTGCCACCGTGAACAACGGCCACATGATCGAGATGCAAAAGCTCAGCAAGAACTTCGAGCAGGCCAATCCCGACATCAAGCTCAAGTGGGTCACGCTCGAAGAAGGCGTGCTGCGCCAGCGCGTCACGACCGATATCGCCACCAAGGGCGGCCAGTTCGACGTGATGACCATCGGCATGTACGAAGCGCCCATCTGGGGCAAGAAGGGCTGGCTGCAGGAGTTGAAGACTGACGCCGCCTACGACGTGGACGACCTGCTGCCCGCCGTGCGCAACGGCCTGTCCATCGACGGCAAGCTGTTTGCCGCGCCGTTCTACGGCGAAAGCTCGATGCTCATGTACCGCAAGGACCTGGCCGACAAGGCCGGCGTGCAGGTGCCCGAGCGCCCCACCTGGCCGCAGATCAAGGACCTGGCCGCCAAGATCCACGACCCCAAGAACGGCGTGTACGGCATCTGCCTGCGCGGCAAGCCGGGCTGGGGCGACAACATGGCCTTCCTGTCCACGCTGGTCAACACCTTCGGCGGCCAGTGGTTCGACATGCAGTGGAAGCCGCAGCTCGAATCCAAGCCCTGGAAGGACGCGATCACCTTCTACGTGGACCTGCTCAAGAACTACGGCCCTCCCGGTTCGTCGGCCAACAGCTTCAACGAGATCCTGGCGCTGACCAACTCCGGCAAGTGCGGCATGTGGATCGATGCGACCATCGCCGCATCGTTCGTGAGCGATCCCAAGCAGTCCAAGGTCGCCGACCAGATGGCCTTTGCCCAGGCACCCACCATGAACACCCCCAAGGGCGCCAACTGGCTGTGGTCCTGGAACCTGGCCATCCCCGCCGGCTCGAAGAAGGTGGATGCCGCGCAGAAGTTCATCACCTGGTCCACCAGCAAGGAGTACGTGCAGCTCGTGGCCAAGACCAACGGCTGGGCCAACGTGCCCACCGGCACGCGCAAGAGCACTTACGCATCGCCCGAGTTCCAGAAGGCCGCGCGCTTTGCCGCCGCCGAGAAGGTCGCCATCGACTCGGCCAACCCGACCGATTCGACCCTGCCCAAGAGCCCGTACGTGGGCGTGCAGTTCGCGGCCATCCCTGAGTTCCAGGCCATCGGCATCGCCGTGGGGCAGCAGATGAGCGCTGCGCTGGCGGGCAAGACGACGGTGGATGCGGCGCTGAAGGCATCGCAGGTGTCGGCCGACCGCGAAATGAAGAAGGCCGGCTACTACAAGTAATAGGCATTCATTCGGCTACTGCGCGGGCCGATCCGGGGCCGGTGTTCCTCGCCGTACAGACGTACGGCTGCGGTACAGCGACCCCGCCTCAGCCCGCTCGCTACGCCGACTGAACGCCTATTGCGCCGCTGGTTTTAACTTCCTCTGGCACAGCCGGATTCCCCGAGACTCTCCATGAACCGCCGCCTGCTCCCCCGCTTGCTGCTCACGCCAGCCATGGCCACGCTCTTCCTGTGGATGATCGTGCCGCTGGTGATGACGATCTATTTCTCGCTCATCCGCTACAACCTGATGCAGCCCGACCAGTCGGGTTTTGCGGGTCTGGAGAATTTCGAATTCTTCGTCACCGACCCATCGTTCGGTACGGCGGTGGTCAACACCATCTTGCTGCTCGGCAGTGTGATCCTCATCACCGTGGTGCTGGGCGTGGCGATAGCGCTGCTCATCAACGAGCCGTTTCCGGGCCGGGGCATCGTGCGGGTGCTGCTGATCTCGCCGTTCTTCGTCATGCCCACGGTGAATGCACTGATGTGGAAGAACATGATGATGAACCCCATCTACGGCGTGCTCGCGCAGGTGTGGATGTTCTTCGGCGCGGCGCCGGTGGACTGGCTCACCGACCACCCGCTGTTCTCGGTCATCGTCATGGTGTCGTGGCAGTGGCTGCCCTTCGCCACGCTGATCTTCATGACCGCGCTGCAGAGCATGAACCACGAGCAGCTGGAAGCGTCGCGCATGGACGGCGCCAACTACCTGCAGCAGCTGCGCTACCTGTACGTGCCCCACCTGGGCCGCTCGGTGGCCGTGGTGGTCATGATCGAACTCATCTTCCTGCTCAGCATCTTTGCCGAGATCTACACGACCACCGCCGGTGGCCCCGGCGATGCGAGCACCAACGTCACCTTCCTGATCTTCAAGCAGGCGCTGCTCAACTTCGACGCAGGCGTGGCCTCGGCCGGAGCGCTGTTCGCGGTGGTGCTGGCCAACATCGCGGCCGTGTTCCTGATCCGCATGGTCGGCAAGAACCTCGACAAGTAAGACCCAGGGGCAACGATCATGACAACCACAACTCGACGCCGATCCAACTTTCCGCTCGGTCTGCTCGCGCTGCGCACCGCAGCCGCCTGGGGCGTGGCCCTGCTGCTGTTCTTCCCGCTGGGGTGGCTGTTCCTCACGGCCTTCAAGACCGAGCTGCAGGCCATTGCCGTGCCGCCGCTGTTCGTCTTCACGCCCACGCTGGAGAATTTCCATGAGGTGCAGGAGCGCAGCGACTACCTGCTGTACGCCAAGAACTCGGTCATCACCAGCGTGCTGTCCACCGTGCTGGGCCTGATGCTGGCCGCCCCTGCGGCCTACGCCATGGCCTTCTTCAAGGGCAAGTACACCAAGGACATCCTCATGTGGATGCTCTCGACCAAGATGATGCCCGCCGTGGGCGCGCTGGTGCCCATTTACGTGCTGGCGCAAAAGAGCCACCTGCTCGACACGCAGCTCGCGCTGATCATCGTGTTCGCGCTGTCCAACCTGCCCATCATGGTCTGGATGCTGTATTCGCACTTCAAGGACATCCCGCACGAGATCCTGGAGGCTGCGCGCATGGACGGCGCCACGCTGTGGCAGGAGGTGCGCCTGGTGCTGCTGCCCCTGGGCATGGGGGGCCTCGCATCCACCGGGCTCCTGTGCCTGGTGCTTTCGTGGAACGAGGCCTTCTGGAGCCTGAACCTGAGCGCCGCCAAGGCCGGCACGCTGGCCACGCTGATCGCCTCGTACTCCAGCCCTGAAGGTTTGTTCTGGGCCAAGTTGTCGGCAGCCTCGCTGATGGCGATTGCGCCCATCGTGGTGTTCGGCTGGTTTAGCCAGAAGCAGCTCGTTCAAGGTCTCACGTTCGGCGCGGTCAAGTAAAGCGCAGCGCTCATCTCCCAGTTTTCAAGATTTCAGGAACCCGATTCCATGGCCTACCTTCAACTGCGCGGCATCGAAAAATTCTTCGGCGAGCACCGCGCCATCAAGGGCATCGACCTCACCATCCAGCAGGGCGAGTTCATCGTCTTCGTCGGCCCCTCGGGCTGCGGCAAATCCACGCTGCTGCGGCTGATCGCGGGGCTCGAAGGCATCGACGGCGGCTCGCTCATGCTCGACGGCCGCGACATCACCGACCAGCCGTCGAGCAAGCGCGACCTGGCCATGGTGTTCCAGAGCTACGCGCTGTACCCACACATGAGCGTGTACGAGAACATGAGCTTCGCACTCAAGCTCGCCAAGGTGGACAAAGAGGTGATCGATGAGAAGGTGCAGAACGCCGCGCGCATCCTCAACCTCACGCAGTACCTGCAGCGCACGCCCAAGGAGCTGTCGGGCGGGCAGCGCCAGCGCGTGGCCATCGGCCGCGCCATCGTGCGTGCACCCAAGGTGTTCCTGTTCGACGAGCCGCTGTCCAACCTCGACGCGGCGCTGCGCGGCCAGACGCGGGTGGAGATCGCCAAGCTGCACCGCGACCTGGGCGCCACCACCATCTACGTGACGCACGACCAGGTGGAGGCCATGACCCTGGCCGACCGCGTGGTGGTGCTGCGCGACGGCATCATCGAGCAGGTGGGCACGCCCCTGGAGCTGTACGACCAGCCCGCCAACCAGTTCGTGGCCCAGTTCATCGGCACGCCGCAGATGAACGTGGTGCCCCTGCAGAAGCTGCCGCAACCCGTGCAGCAGCAAGCCCCGGCGGGCGCGGCGGGCGGGGCCATCGGCCTGCGGCCCGAGAACATCGCTGTGCGCGGTACGGGCGCGACACCGGTCACGGGCCAGGTGGACTTGATCGAGGCGCTGGGCGCCGAAACGCTGATCTACGTGACCACGTCCGGCGGCGCGCAGTTCGTCTCGCGCCAGAACGACCGCACGGGGCTGCGCGCGGGCGACGCGGTGAGCCTGGACATCGATGCCTCCGAGGCCCACTGGTTCGATACCGCCGGCCGCGTCGTGGCGGGCCACGCAGCATGAGCGCGGCACAAGATCTGCAAGGGCATGTGGCGGCCGTCACCGGCGCAGCTTCGGGCATCGGGTTCGCCAGCGCCAAGGCCATGGCCGATGCGGGCGCGCGCGTGGTGCTGATCGACCGCGACGAGGCCGCGCTGGGCAAAGCCTGCGCAGCCATCGGCGCGAACGCCTCGCCGCTGGTGCTGGATCTGCTCGATGCCAGGCAGTGCGCCAGCTTGCTGCAGCGTACGCTGGCGCTCGCTGGGCAGCTCGACATCTTCCACGCCAATGCGGGGCTGTACGTGGGCGGAGACCTGGTGGATGCCGACCCCGACGCCATCGACCGCATGCTCAACCTGAACGTCAACGTGGTGATGAAGAACGTGCACAGCGTGCTGCCCCACATGATCGAGCGCGGCCGGGGCGACATCATCGTCACCAGCTCGCTGGCCGCGCACTTCCCCACGCCGTGGGAACCGGTCTACGCCTCGTCCAAGTGGGCGGTCAACTGCTTCGTGCAGACCGTGCGCCGCCAGGTGTTCAAGCACGGCATCCGCGTGGGCTCCATCTCGCCCGGGCCCGTCATCACCTCGCTGCTGGCCGACTGGCCTGCGGAAAAGCTCGCCGAGGCCAAGGCCAGCGGCAGCCTCATCGAGGCGTCCGAAGTGGCCGACGTGGTGCTCTTCATGCTCACCCGCCCACGCGGCATGACCATCCGCGACGTCGTGATGATGCCGACGAATTTCGACCTCTAGAACCCTGTTGTCTTCACGCACCATGAATTTCATCCTGCACCTGGGCCTGGGCTCGTTTCATCGCGCGCACCAGGCCGTCTATGTCCACGCAATGCGCCAACAGGGCACCACCGATGACCGCGACTGGGCCATCGCGGGCGGCAACCTGCGCCCCGACATGGCCGAGACCATCGCCGCACTGCAAGCGCAGGGTGGGCGCTACACGCTGGAGACGGTCACGCCCCAGGGCGAGCGCAGCTACACCGTCATCGAGTCCATTCAGCGCGTGATTCCCTATCAGGATGACCTGGCCCCGCTCATCGCCATGGGTTCAGATCCGGCCACGCGCATCATCTCGTTCACGGTCACTGAAGCGGGCTACTACCTGGACGCGCGCAACGAGCTCGACTGGGCCACCTTCGCCGACCTGCGCGCCGACCTTGCAGCCGTGAAGGCCGGCCAGGCGGGCCACACCATCTACGGCGGCCTGGTGAGCATCCTGCGCGCACGCATGCGCTCGGGCGCAGGCCCCGTCACGCTGATGAACTGCGACAACCTGCGCCATAACGGCGAGCGGTCGCGTGGCGGCCTGCTGCAGTTCATCGACGCCCTGGGCGACCAGGAGTTGAGGGCCTGGGTGGTGGAGCACACCCGCAGCCCCAATGCCATGGTGGACCGCATCACCCCGCGCCCCACACCCGATGTAGCCGAGCGCGTGCGCGCCGCCACCGGCTGGGACGACAAGGCAGCGCTCATGGGCGAGAGCTTCATCCAGTGGGTCATCGAAGACGACTTCATCGCCGGCCGCCCCGCGTGGGAGACGGTGGGCGTGGAGATGGTGCAATCGGTGCAGGCGCACGAAGAGGCCAAGATCCGCCTGCTCAACGCCACTCACAGCTGCATTGCCTGGGCGGGCACGCTGGCGGGCTACCAGTACATCCACGAAGGCACGCACGATGCGGCCATCCGCCAGATGGCCTACGACTACGTGACCGACGATGCGATCCCCGTGCTGCTGCCGTGCCCCATCGATCTGGAACGTTACCGCGACGTGGTGCTGGACCGCTTCGGCAACCCCGCCATCGCAGACACCAACCAGCGTGTGGCCATGGACGCGTTCTCCAAGATCCCCGGCATGATCGCACCCACCATCCGTGACAAGCTGGCGCGCAATGCATCGTTTGACAGCGTGGCCATGCTGCCTGCGCTGTTCCTGGCCTACCTGCAACGCTGGCACGCAGGGCAGATTCCCTACACCTACCAGGACCAGGCCATGGACCCGGCCATGGCCCATGCCATCTGCGACGCGCCTGACCCGGTGGCGGCCTATGCGGCAGACACGACCCTGTGGGGCGAAATGGCAAGCCACCCCCAGCTGGTGAACGCCCTGCGCAAAGCCTACGCCCGCGTGGTGGCCTTTGTGGCGCAGCGGACGAGCGCCTGATGCTGGTGTAACTTCGACCCACGCACAGCCATGACCGTGAAAACGCCCACCGCCCCGCGCCAGACCAAGCCTGAGCTGGAGCACGACTATGTGCGCTCGCCCGAGCTGGGCTACGAGTCGCCGGACACGGCGGGCTTCATCCGCTGCCTCTCGCATGGCTTTCCCACGCCGCTGGCGCGCTGGCATTACCACGACGAGTACGAGTTGCATCTCATCACGGCCACCTCGGGCAAGGTGTTCGTGGGCGACTGGATCGGGCAGTTCCAGCCCGGCCACCTGGTGCTGACCGGCCCGCGCCTGCCGCACAACTGGATCAGCATGGACCTGCCCGAAGGCGGCGTGCCGCTGCGCGACCTGGTGATCCAGTTCTCGCACGCGCCGCTGGTGGCCAGCAGCGAGAGCATCCCCGAGCTGCGCGAGGTGCTGCCCCTGCTGGAGCGCGCGCGCCACGGCATCGAGTTCTTCGGCATGGAATCGCAGGCGCAGGAGCACTGGCACCGCATCAAGGCGCGCCAGGGCCTGGCCCGGTTCGGCGCGTTCTGCGAATTCCTGAGCGACCTGGCGGGCTGCACCGACTTTCGCCTGCTATCGAGCACGCAGCTGCAAAGCGAGGACAACGATGCGCAACTGGACCAGATCAACGCCATCGTGAGCCGCATCACCGACCACCTGGCCGAGCCGCTGGCCGCCGCCGACCTGGCCCAGGAGCTGGGCATGACGGAAAGCCGCTTCTCGCGCTTCTTCCGGCGCGCCACCGGCAATACCTTCACCGACTTCGTGAACCTGGTGCGCGTGAACCGTGCCTGCCAGCTGCTCATGGAGTCCGACCGCTACATCACCCACATCGCGTACGACGTGGGTTTCAACAACATGGCCAACTTCAACCGCCGCTTTCTGGACATCAAGGGCATGACGCCCAGCGAGTTCCGCAAGCAGGGTGCGGGGAGGTTTGGCAAGGTGTGAGGCCCCGCAGCGCCTTGTGTGGTGGTGAGGGCCAGTGAGTGTGCGGGCGGCCCCGCCCCACATCCCATCACCGGCTCAACGCTGCAAGCCGCCCATCACCTAACCACCTTTCGGGCTGGGCCTGTCGAAGCCAGGGCCAGCCATCGACCCTTCATTCACCATGTACCTCGGAATCGATTTGGGCACCTCGGGTGTCAAGCTCCTGCTGATGGACGACGCGCACGCCGTGGTCGCCACGGCCGATGCTGCCGTGCCCCAGCACCGCCCCCAGCCCACGTGGAGTGAACAGCACCCGGCTGACTGGTGGGCGGCCGTGGAAGCCGCCGTGGCGCAAATGCGCGCACAGGTGCCCGCTGCGTGGGCGCAGGTGCGGGGCATCGGCCTCTCGGGCCACATGCATGGCGCCGTGGTGTTGGGCGCGCAGGGCCAGGTGCTGCGCCCGGCCATCTTGTGGAACGACGGCCGCGCCAGCGCCGAATGTGCGCAGTTGGAGGCCGCAGTGCCCACCTCACGCAAGATCACCGGCAACCTCGCCATGCCCGGCTTTACCGCGCCCAAGCTGCTGTGGCTGCGCACGCAAGAGCCTGCCGTGTTTGCGCAGATCCGCACCGTGCTGCTGCCCAAGGACTGGCTGCGCCTGCAGCTCACCGGTGATGCGGTGAGCGACATGTCCGACGCATCGGGCACCCTGTGGCTGGACGTGCAGGCCCGCGCCTGGAGCCCGGCCATGCTGCAGGCCTGCGGGCTCGATACATCGCACATGCCCGCGCTGGCCGAGGGCAGTGCGCCCACGGGCACGCTGCGTAGCGATGTGGCCCGGCGCTGGGGGCTCCGTGGCAGCGTCGTTGTGGCTGCAGGCGCGGGCGACAACGCCGCCAGCGCCGTGGGCGTGGGCGCCCGCACTGCGGGCCAGGGTTTTGTGTCGCTGGGCACCTCGGGCGTGGTCTTTCGTGTGACGGATGCCTTTGCGCCCGCCACCGAACGTGCCGTGCATGCCTTCGCCCACGCGCTGCCGCAGCGCTGGCACCACATGTCGGTCATGCTCAGCGCGGCCAGTGCCTTCGGCTGGGTCACGCGGCTCACAGGGCGCGGCGACGAGGCGCAACTGTCGGACGCAGTGGGCACCCTCAGCACCACCCGCCAGGCGCAGGCCCCGCTGTTTTTGCCCTACCTGAGTGGCGAGCGCACCCCGCACAACAACGCGGCTGCCACCGGCGTCTTCATGGGCCTGCGCGCTGAGCACGAAGCGGCCGACCTGGCCTATGCCGTGATGGAAGGCGTGGGCTTTGGCCTGCTGGATGGCCTCAACGCGATGCGCGCTGCAGGGGCTGGGCAGGGAGCTGCTGCCAGTGGGAGTGAAGCGGCCCTCGCCCTCGTCGGCGGCGGTGCCCGCAGCAACCCCTGGGCGCAGCTGCTGGCCAGTGCGCTGTGCACAGCACTGCAACGCCCGCAGGGCGCACACGCCGCAGCGGCTCTGGGCGCCGCGCGGCTGGCCGCCATGGCCTGCGGTGGCGACGAAGCCCGCTGGTGCCAACCCCTGCCCGCTGACACCACCTTCCTGCCGCAGCCTGCGCAACAAGCCCTGCTGGCCGAACGCTATGCCCGCTTTGTGGCGCTGTACCCCGCGCTGCAATCGCAGTTCTGACGTGCTGCCTTCTAAATCCCAAGCCACCATGACTTCTGCACCCGACACCTCTACCGCTACGACGCCCGTCCAAGCCGCCATCGCCGGGGAGGCCCTCATCGACCTCATCCGCCGCCCCGATGGCAGCTACCTGCCGTGCCTGGGCGGCGCGCTCTACAACCTGTGTCGTGCGCTGGCCCGGCAGGGTGTGGGCACGCAGTACCTCAACCCCTTGTCGCGAGACCGCTTTGGCTGCGAGCTGGCGGCGCAGTTGGTGGCCGACGGCGTGGTGCTGGCCCGGCCTGAGCCTGTGCAGCAAGTCACGTCCCTGGCCGTGGTCAACCTCGATGCGCAAGGCCACCCCGATTACGCCTTCTACCGCGAAGGCGTCGCAGACCGTGCCGTGACTGCAGAGGGCTTGCAGAACAGCTGCGCCGCCTTGCCCGCGCTGCAGCTGGTCTGCACTGGCGCACTGGCACTCGACGCGCGTGACACCGCCATCTACCTGCCTTGGCTGGCCGCCCAGCGCGCCGCTGGCCGCTGCGTGGTGGTCGATGCCAACCTGCGCCCCTCCGTCATGCCCGACCTGGTGGTCTACCGCACCACGGTGTACGCCGCGCTGGCCCACGCCCACATCATCAAGGCGAGCGACGAAGACCTGGAGCACTTGGCCGTGCCGGGTGCCGATGCGTTGGCCCGCGCGAAGCATTTGCTGGCCGCTAACCCGCAGGCCCACCTGATGGCGCTGACGCTGGGCGCGGAAGGCGCCTGGCTGCTGCATCGCAATGGCGCGCAGTGTTTTGCCAAAGAGACCCAGCCGCTGCAGGTGGTGGACACCGTGGGCGCGGGCGACAGCTTTCTGGCCGGGTTGCTGGCGCATCTGCTGCGGCAGTCAGAGGCCGCCGGGGTTGCCCGTTTTGTGCAGTGCGTTGATGGGCTGACGGCTGATGCCTGCCAGCAGGCGCTGCGCCATGCGCTGGCCAGCGCCAGCCTGTGTGTGATGGAGCAGGGCTGCGTGCCGCCGGGCTGGGAGGCCGCCCTCGCGTGGAGCGAGCAGCACCCCGCAGCCCAAGACCCGCGTTGACGTCGGGGCAAGGGCATCGCCCTCGTCAAGGCTGGCCGTCTATCATTTCCCGTCGCAGATTCGCGGAGGATGCCGATGACGGAGTTTCTGGTTGCGATGCTGTGGTCAGTCGTCGAAGTGCTGATCGTCTTCACCGGTGCGCAGGTGGTCCGGGTGGTCAGCCTGGGCCGCTGGCGCTCTGAGCGCAGGGGCAGCAACGAAGCGCGCACCTTGAGTGCCGCTGGTGCACTGTCGTTCCGGCATGAAGGGCAACGTGTGGTGACGACCAACGGCCTGATATTTGTGGGACTGTTGTTCTATGCGCTGCTTGCTGTGTTGGCGGTCGCGCTTTCCAGGCTGGTTTCGGTGTGATTGCGGATAGCGCAGTGCCTCAGGGCACAGAGATCGTTCCCGTCGGCCCTGGTACCGCAGAAACCGCCTGTGCCGTCGTCCGCCAGTCCATCACCCACTGCTGCGTGCTCGACCATGCCAATGACGCCACCATCCTGACAGCTTGGCTGGCCAACAAGACACCCGAGAACCTGGCCGCGTGGATCGCCGCGCCGGGTGCAGTGGCGTGGGGCGCATACCGGGGCGAAACGATGGTGGGCTTTGCGCTGCGGGCGCAGGCCGTGCTGGCGCTGTGCTACGTGGTGCCGGATGCCTTGCACCAGGGGGTGGGGCGGGCCCTGCTGCAGCACGTCGAGGCCCATGCCCGCGAGGTGGGGCTTGCAGCTGTGGGGTTGGAGAGCACGCGTACTGCCGAGGCCTTTTACCGTCGCAATGGTTATGCGCCGCATGGAGCGGCGCAAACGTGGGCAGGGTTGCAGGCACAGCCGATGCGCAAGGTGTTGTGACGTCACCTCTGCTGCTGCGTTGCCTATCGAGCCGTAGGCGAGCGCGTGAGATTTTTAGTTGAAATGGCTTCTGGCGCCTGATCTGTATGCGCTTGCAGCTCTCACTTTTATAGCGATAGGTGCTTTCACCCCCGCCGTACCTCACACATCGGTACGCACCCGCTGTCCCCGGTTGTCGTTCATTTCCAGAATCCACCACTGGGCTCCGTTGTTCTTGTCGATGAAGCGCATGTGGGAGGCGAAGTTGGCCAGCGTTTCGCTGCTGAGGTGGAGCATGCCCTCCACATACGCCACCAGGTCGTTGGCACCGTGGGTGAACTCGTAGCCATCGTGATCGAACTCGAACACTTGTCCGGCACATTCGCCCTCGGTGGCCATCAGGATGTAGTTGCCCGAGTGGGGTGTTTCGCCGATCACCAGGCAGTGATCGATCCAGTCGGGCAGGATGTCCTCACGTTCTTCGTCGCCCAGGTGTTCGATCCAGCCGCTGAAGGCCTCGTGCAGCTCGGCCCATTCGGCGGGCGGGGCGATGTAGCGGGCCGCATCGCCGCTGAGTGCGTCGTGGTACAGCAAGACACCGCCCAACGTGGCGTAGAACGCGGGTAGGCGGCCTACATCGGGCAGCGGCGCATCCAGCACTGCGGGCGGCTGGATGTGGTGCTGGAAGTTCACCGTTTTGGTTTCCTGCGGCTTGTTGATGCGCTCGCAGGAGAACGTGCCGGTGTGTTCGGCAATGGCGCGGTGCAGGTCGGGCAGTGTCATGGGTGGTCCTGTCGTGGACTGCGGCTTGTGCGCAGCGCTCAGAGTTCTTGTGCGTAAACGATGAAGCCGTGGTGCTTGGCCAGCTTGTCATACAGCTGGCGCCCGGCGGCATTGGTCTCGTGGGTTTGCCAGTACACGCGCGTAGATTGGGCGGCGCGCGCTGCGCCATACACCGCATCGATAAGTGCGCGTCCCACACCCCGGCCGCGTGCGGCCTCGCGGGTGAAAAGGTCGCTCAGGTAGCACACGGGTTCGATGCGCGTCATGCTGCGGTGAAACACGTAGTGCGTGAGTCCCAGCAGCTCGCCGCTGGCATCGTCCTGTGCCACCAGGCAGAACATGGGCTCGGCCGCATCGTGAAAGCGCTGCCAGGTGGTTTGCGTGATGTGCTCCGGCAGGGCGGTAGCGCCAAAGCGGCCGTAGAACGCGTTGTAGCCGTCCCAGAGCGGGCGCCAGGCAGTGTAGTCTTCGGGTTGAACCGGGCGCACGGTGATGGCAGCGGTCATGGGGCAGCTTTCTGTGGGTTTAGAGCGGCTAACAAAACTCTTCTGGCGTCGTTGCTGTGTCTTGTCGTACTGCTCGTACTGCCTGCGACACAGCGCCTAGCCAGAACCGCTTCGCTGAGTGTTTTTAGCCGCTCTTATTGCAGTACGCGCTTCGGGTTCATGATGCCCTGCGGGTCCAGCGCCTGCTTGATGGCGCGCATCATGCCGAGTGCCACGGGCGACTGGTACTTGGCGAGCTTGTCGGCCTTGAGCTCGCCGATGCCGTGCTCGGCCGAGAAAGACCCGCCGAACTCGGCCACGGCCTCGTACACGAGGTGGTTCACATGCTCCTCATGCTCGCGCAGGAAGGCCTTGGGGTCGCCCTCTGCCGGTGCCTGCACGTTGTAGTGCAGGTTGCCGTCGCCCAGGTGCCCGAAGTTGACCAGGCGCACGCCGGGGATCTCACGCTGCAGCATCGCGTCGGTGTGGGCCACAAAGGCGGGGATGCGCGAGATCTGCACCGAGATGTCGTGCTTGATGTTCAGGCCTTCTTCGGCTTGGGCCAGCGGAATGCTCTCGCGGATGTGCCACAGCTGGTGGGCCTGCGTGAGGTTCTCGGCCACCACGGCGTCGGTCACGCAGCCCATTTCAAACGCGGTTTCCAGCAGCGATTCAAACCGTGCGCGGGCGTGCTCTTCGGATTCGCTGTCGGAGTTTTCGAGCAGCACGCACCAAGGTGCGTTATCGTCGCCGAGGAAAGGTACGCGCAGCTGGGGCATGTGTTTGCCCACCAGGCTCAGCGCAAACTGGCCCATCACTTCAAAGCCCGTGAGGCCCGCGCCCAACTGCTTGTGCGTCAGGCCCAGCAAGGCCACTGCGTGTTCCATCGACGGCACTGCCGCCCACGCGGTAAGGATGGCGGCGGGCTGGGGGTAGAGCTTCATCGTCGCGGCGGTGATGATGCCCAGCGTGCCTTCGCTGCCGATGAACAGGTCGCGCAGGTCGTAGCCGGTGTTGTCCTTGCGCAGGCCCTTGAGGCCGTCCCACACCTCGCCCTGGGGCGTGACCACTTCCAGGCCCAGGCACAGGTCGCGTGCGTTGCCGTAGCGCACCACCTGCGTGCCGCCTGCGTTGGTGCCCAGGTTGCCGCCAATGGTGCAGCTGCCCTCGGCCGCGAGGCTCAGAGGGAAGAGCACGCCTGCGTTCTGCGCCACGTCCTGCAGGTTCTGCAGGATGCAGCCCGCTTCCACGGTCATGGTCAGGTTGTCGGTGTCCACGCTGCGCACCGTGTTCATGCGCGTGAGGCTCAGCACGATCTGCGTGCGGCTGTCGTCGGGCGTCGAGCCCACAGCCAGGCCGGTGTTGCCGCCCTGCGGAACGATGGCGGTGCCCGCTGCCGCGCAGGCTTTGACCACAGCGGCCACCTCTTGCGTATTGGCAGGGCGTACCACGGCCAGGGCCTTGCCGCGCACGCGGCGGCGCCAGTCCTGTTCCCAGGCGGTCAGGTCGCCATCAGCGAGCACATGGGTGGGGCCAACGATGGCGCGCAGGGTGTCAAGCAAAGTGGTCATGGGCAAACGGGTGTGCAGTGCGTTGAAAAGTGCAGGGCGATGGATGTGCGGGGCTTGTCAGGGAGCGGGGGCTGCCGCGCTGGCCTCGGCAGCGGCTGCGGCCGCCTTGGCATTGCGCTGGCGCAGCCGCACATGCAGCGTGCAGGCGGTGAACAGCACCAGGCACAGGGCCACTTCTGCCCAGGCCAGCCACTGTGACGGGGGCTTGTCGCTCCAGCCGCGCACCACGCCTTCGGTGAAATACAGCCAGATCACCAGGCTGACCCAGCGGTAGGTGTACATGCGGTTCTTGAGGATGCCCGCCAGCGGGATGCACAGTGGCAGGGCCTTGATGGCCAGCCAGGTGCCACCGGGGCGCAAGGGCGCCAGCACCAGCTCCCAGGCCAGGCAAAGAACAATCAGGGCCAGCAGGCTGCCGGTGGCCAGCCAGCGGGTGGCGGCGACGCCGCTGTCAGGCGGCGCGAGGGGGATGGCGGGGGATGCAGTCATTGGGGTGGCATCATATCGGCCATGTCCTTTCTAGAGCGTGCTATGCACTTTTACGTACCCACGTTGGGCCACAAGGCCCGTGATCGCAAGGCGCAAGCCGCCGCCAAGGCTGGGGCCTTGGCAAGGGTTGCAACGCAGCGAGCGCTGGCCTTGTGGCCCAACCCTTCGGGAAAGCCGGGGAAAGGACCGGCCACGTTGTTGCAGAACGCTTGCGGTATCCATACCGCGGCGCGTCCTGTGCCTAGTTGCCGGGCCTTTCCCCGGCTTTCGTGGGCACGTAAAAGTGCATAGCACGCTCCAGACAGTCGCATCACGCACCGAAGCGTTGATCAATGAACTGTCGCACTTCCCGTGGAAGACCACGGCCCAGACGCTGCGTGAACGCTTTCGCGAGGACCACCTGGGGCTCACGGCCAGCAGCCTGACCTTCACCACCATCCTGGCGCTGGTGCCCTTTTTTACCGTGGCGCTGGCGGTGTTCACCGCGTTCCCCATCTTCGGCAAGCTGCAGGATGCGCTGCAGGGCTGGCTGGTGAGCAGCCTGGTGCCCGACAGCATCTCGCGCCAGGTGATTGGCTACCTGAATCAGTTTGCCTCCAAGGCCAGCGGCCTGGGTGTGGCGGGCTTCAGCATCCTGCTGGCCACGGCGTTGGCGCTGATCCTGACCATCGACCGCACGCTCAACGACATCTGGCGCGTGCAGCGCCTGCGCCCGTTGGGGCAGCGGGTGCTGATCTACTGGGCGGCCATCACGCTGGGCCCGTTGCTGATGGGGGCGAGCCTGGCGCTCACCTCGTATGTGATGTCGGCCTCGGGCGGGCTGGTCAAGCGCCTGCCCGATGGGGTGCAGCTGCTGTTCGATTCGATCCAGTTTGTGGTGCTGGCGGGCGGCATGGCCTCGCTGTACCACTACGTGCCCAACACGCCGGTCAAGTGGCGCCATGCCTGGACGGGCGGGCTGTTTGTGGCCGTGTGCATCGAGCTGGCCAAGAAGGTGCTGGCGCTGTACCTGGGCAAGGTGCCCACCTATTCGGTGGTGTACGGTGCGTTTGCCACGCTGCCCATCCTGCTGGTGTGGATCTATGTGGCCTGGGTCATCGTGCTGCTGGGGGCGGTGGTCACGGCTTACTTGCCCAGCCTGCTGGCGGGCGTGGCGCGGCGTGGCACCGTGGCGGGCTGGACGTTTCAGTTGGCGGTGGAGGTGTTGCAGGAGCTGCACCGCGCGCGCAGCCAGCCCATGAAGGGCCTGCGCCCCAGCCAGCTGGCGCAACTGCTGCGCGTGGACGTTCTGCAGCTCGAACCCGTGCTGGAAGCGCTGACCGCACTCGACTGGGCGGGCGAGGTGGCCGATGCGGCGGTGAGTGCCTCCGACGTGCCCGAGCCGCGCTATGTGCTGCTGGCCGACCCGGCCCACACCCCGTTGGCGCCCCTGGTGCAAAAGCTGCTGCTGGAGCGTGCACCAAGCCTCGGCCCGCTGTGGGAGCGCACGGGCCTGGAGACCCTGCATATGGCTGATGTGCTGGAAGTCACTGCGCAGGCCAGATGATCTGTTACTGTGCTTATTTGCTATTAAATATATAGCTTAAATCGCATGATGGACGCGCGGTAGCGCCCATTTTTCTTTGAATTTGTCTGTCAGAACGACACCTTGCCCGTCCAGATGTCCTTGTACATCACCCAGTCGCCCATGAAGCTGTAGAGCGGGCGCTTGAAGCTGGCGGGCTTGTTCTTCTCGAAGCCGAAGTGCCCCACCCAGGCAAAGCCATAGCCACAGAGCAGGCCATACAGCAGGTACTGCGGCTTGCCCGTGGTCACCAGCATGGCCAGGCAGACCAGGGTAAGCGTCGAGCCCACAAAGTGCAGGCGCCGGCAGGTGCGGTTGCTGTGCTCGGTGAGGTAGAAAGGGTAGAACTCCGCAAAGCTCTTGAAGCTGCGTGGGTCGGTGGGCGTGTGGGGGGCGCTGATGTCCATCGTTGTCTCCTGGTGGGCGGTCTGCTTGTGATCTATGGGTGATCCTTGAGCCATCTGTGTGTGGCTTTGCTTGCGCGCAGACTCCCCGGGGGGCTGCGCCGCTGCCAAACGATTTATACGCTCAAGCTCGGGACAATGCTGTGCCGTGATGGACAGGGGTTGCTGAGGCTTGTGCATGAACAGGTTCTGCCACCATGGCCATGATGACTTCTGCTGAATCCACCACCCACACATCTTCCCCCGCCGTGGACCGCGAGCGCGCCATCGACGCGCTGCGCGGCTTTGCGCTGCTGGGCATCCTCATGGTCAACGCGGGCAGTTTTGCATCCACCTACTTTGGTGTGGGCGTGGCAGACCCGGCCTTCTCCCGGCCTGTGGACCACGCCGTGCGCTGGCTGGTGAGCCTGGTGTTTGAAACCAAGTTCTACCTGCTGTTCTCGCTGCTGTTTGGCTACAGCTTTGCGCTGCAGATGGATTCGGCGGAGCGCTCCGGCAGTGCCTTCGTGCCGCGTTTCCTGCGCCGCCTGCTGGGGCTCTTGCTGCTGGGGCTTGCGCATGCCTGGCTGCTGTTTGCGGGCGACATCCTGGTCACCTACGCGCTGCTGGGCGTGCTGCTGTTGGCCTGGCGCGGGCTGAAGCCCGCCGCTGCCACCGTGCTGGCCCTGGCCCTGCTGGGCATGGTGGCCGGAGGCTGGGGCCTGCTGGCCTGGCTGGTGGCGCATGTGCCGCCCGTGGAGGTACCGCTGGCCGAGCTGCATGCCAAGGCCGAGCAGGCCGCACAGGCTTACCGTGCCAGCGCCCTGGACACGATCGCCCAGCGTGGGCGCGACATGGCCGAAGGCGTCTGGTTTGTGCTGGTGTTTGTGCAAGGGCCCTGTGCGCTGGCCATGTTCCTGCTGGGGCTCGCAGCGCACCGCTCGGGCTACCTGGCCCGGATGGCGCAGCAGCCTGCGCACCTGCGCCGGTGGATGCTGTGCTGCCTGCCGGTGGGCGTGGCCGGGGCCTTGTTCTACGCCACGGCGCAGGTCGGCGTCAGCAGCGTGCAGCAACCTGAATACGTGGGGCTGGCCGCACTGGCAGTGGGCCTGGCCACGGCGCCGCTGATGGCCTTTGGCTACGTGGCGCTGCTGCTGTGGTTGTTGCAGCGCAACCCCTTGGGCCAGCGCCTGGGCGCTGTGCTGGAGCCTGCCGGGCGCATGGCGCTGTCCAACTACCTGCTGCAGTCGCTGGTGGGGGCGCTGGTTTTCACGGCCTATGGCTTGGCACTGGTGGGCCGGGTGGCGCCCTGGTTGGTGGTGCTGGGTGTGTTCATGCTGTACGCGGCCCAACTGGTGTGGAGCCGCCGCTGGATGGTCACACACGCCTATGGCCCGGTGGAGTGGCTGCTGCGGGCCTTCACGCTCTGGCAATGGCCCGCTTGGCGGCGGGCTGCGCGCTGACCTGCGGTGCGGCAGGCCAGCGACAGGGTGGGCCTGGCGAGAGTCAGCGGGCCAGAAAGTCGCGCAGCGCGAACAGCGTTTCTTCCGGCGCCTCGGTCATCTGGTTGTGGCCCACGGGCAGGTGGGTTATCTGCACCTGCTTGCCAGCCGCTTGGGCAGCCTTGACGAGGCCCTGTGCCGCCTTGGGCGCCGTCATCTGGTCCTGGCTGCCCAGCGCAAACAGCACAGGGCAGGTGAGCGCCGCCATGGCCGCCTCGCCACCCGCATAGCTGTCACAGGCAACGAAACCCCGGTGAAACACGTTGACGGCCGGGTTGCTGCGCAGCACCTTGCGGCCCAGTGCCATGCCTGCGCCAAACACCCAGGTGCCCGGGCCCAGGGCCGACGGGGGCGCTGACAAGGTGCTGCGTGAGAACACATTGACCATGCGCATCGCTTTCTCCGGGTCGGTCTGCGAGGCCTCGATGAGTGCGGGCGACACCTTCATCGGAAACGCCGTGCCCACCAACACCAGGTGGCTGATGCGGTCCTTGAGCCGCGCGGTGGCTTCCATCGCAATCAGCGAACCCCAGCTGTGGCCCACCAGCGCCGCGCGCTGCACGCCCGCAGCATCCAGCAGCGCGCCGATGAAGTCCGCGCCTTGTTCCACCGTGGCGGGCGCATCGCCGCCACTGCGGCAGTGGCCGGGCAGGTCAATGGCCAGCACGTTCCAGCCGTGGTTGGCCATGTAGCGGCTTTGCAGGGCCCACACGCTGTGGTCGTTAAGCACGCCGTGGATGAACACCACGGTAGGCTTGGCGGCATCGAAGGCCTTGCCGCCGGTGTAGCAGTAGATGGCGGCGCCGTTGACTTGGATGTGCATGGTCAGGCCCCCGCCTTTTCTGCGGCTTTGAGCGCGCGTTTCAGGTCGTCAATTAGGTCGTCGGCGTCTTCGAGGCCAATGGACAGGCGGATCGTGCCCTGGCTGATGCCCGCGCCCGCCAGCGCGTCGTCGCTCATGCGGAAATGCGTGGTGCTGGCCGGGTGGATCACCAGGCTGCGGCAGTCGCCCACGTTGGCCAGGTGGCTGAAAACCTTGAGGGTTTCGATGAACTTCTTGCCCTGCTCGCGGTTGCCCTTGAGGTCAAAGCTGAACACCGAGCCCGCGCCGCGTGGCAGCAGCTTTTGCGCCAAGGCATGACTGGGGTGAGACTCCAGCAACGGGTGGCCCACGCGCGACACAAACGGCTGCGCGGCCAGAAATTCGACCACCTTCTCGGTGTTGCGCATGTGCTGCGCCATGCGCAGCGGCAGGGTTTCAATGCCTTGCAGGATCAGCCAGGCGGTGTGCGGGCTCATGCAGGCGCCAAAGTCGCGCAGGCCCTCGCGCCGCGCGCGCAGCAGAAAGGCGCCCACAGTGCTTTCTTCAGTGAACACCATGTTGTGAAAGCCATCGTAGGGCTGCGTGAGCTCGGCAAACTTGCCGGCCGACTTCGGACCGTCCCAGTCAAAGCTGCCGCCATCCACCACGATGCCGCCTACGACGGTGCCGTGGCCCGAGAGAAACTTGGTGGCCGAGTGGTAGACCAGATCTGCACCGTGTTCAAAAGGCTTGATGAGCCAGGGCGAGGTGAGGGTGGAGTCCACCAGTAGCGGCACGCCCGCCTCGTGCGCTATGGATGACACGGTGGGGATGTCCAGCACATCCAAGCCGGGGTTGCCCACGGTCTCGCCAAAGAACAGCTTGGTGTTGGGGCGCACCGCAGCGCGCCATCCGTCGATGTCGCCGGGCTTCACGAACGTGGTCTCGATGCCGAAGCGCGAGAGTGTGTAGTGCAGCAGGTTCTGCGATCCGCCATACAGCGCCGTGCTGGCCACGATGTGGCTGCCCGCGCCCATCAGCGTGGCAATCGCCAGGTGCAGCGCGGCCTGGCCGCTGGCGGTGGCAATGGCGCCCACACCGCCTTCCAGGGCGGCCACGCGCTGCTCCAGCACCGCGTTGGTCGGGTTGCTGATTCGGCTGTACACATGGCCGCCGCGTTCCAGGTTGAAGAGGGAGGCTGCGTGGTCGCTCGATTCGAAGACGAACGAGGTGGTCAGGTGGATGGGGGTGGCGCGTGCGCCGGTGGCAGGGTCGGGGCTCGCGCCTGCGTGCAGGGCCAGCGTGTCAAAGCCAGGGTCTGAATAACCGGGCATCGGGTGTCTCCCATGTTGTCAATGCAGGCGGGCATTGTGGGCTATATTTGGTAGCAAATTGTCTATAGCGCCTGCCGCGCTCCTCTCGCCCTCTCGGAGACCCAGCACCATGAAAGTCAGCGACATCCTTCGCGTCAAAGGCAACACCCTCTACACCGCCTCGCCCGACGAGCCGCTGGCGGGTGCCGTGGGCCTGATGGCCGAGCGCGACATCGGCTCGCTGGTGGTGATGGAGCATGGCGACCTGGTGGGCATGCTCACCTTCCGCGAAGTGATCCAGGCGCTGGTCAAAAACGGTGGCAACGTGGGCACGATGCTGGTGCGCACGGCCATGGACGATGCGCCCCTGACCTGCACGCTCGAAACCGACATGGACGAAGTGCGCCGCATGATGCTGGACCGCCACGCCCGCTACATGCCCGTGATGGACAAGCGCATGCTCATGGGCGTGATCAGCTTCTACGACGTGGCCAAAGCCGTGGTGGACAGCCAGAACTTCGAGAACAAGATGCTCAAGGCGTATATCCGCGACTGGCCTGCGGAAGAGGAAACCTTCAAGGGCGATGCGAACACGCCCTGAAGTGCCTTTCGCCCCCACGACTGCTCGCTTGCGAGCTGTTGCGTGGAGATAAAAACGGGCAGCTTTTGATCACCGTGGCTTGTGGATGCGCGCGACTTCGCGTGTCCAGCTGCTGTCCCGGGTTACTCCGTTGGGCAGGCTGAGCTTTGCTTGGCGGACATACTTCAGGATGGTTCCTCTGTGGTCCACCCAATAAGTCAGCTTGCCGGACAGGCCGCTGAACGTCTGCAAACTGGCTTCGACGCGGTACGCGTACATGGTGCCAGCAGGCACGGTCACTTGTTCGTACGCAGTCACTTTCATGTCCTGCTCCACCCATCCTGTATTGCCCAGCAGCGTAGGCGTGTTTCTTGGCAGAGTTTGCTGTGAACGGCTGACCCATCTTTTGCCAATCTGAAACTCATCTGCAGGTAGCGCCTGAAGAGGGGGGTCGAATTCGATACCCATGTCATTTCGTACGGTGCCACCAGCAAGGGTCACGACCTGTTGACCGCCGTTGACTTCGACAAAACCGTCCTTGATTGCGGTGACTCGGATGGTTTCCCGGCGTGTTTCCAGTTTGGTGAGGTAGTCGCGGTACACGTACTCGACTTCGTCTCCGACCTGAACGTCTCTTTGCGCAGAGTGGCGTCCCTGCACAGGAGTGGGGGTGATCTGGGGTTTGGATAGCTGGTCCAATCGACTTTGAGCGGCTTCACTCACCATCCCGTTGGGATAGGTCTGCAAAAACGCATAAAAATCGTCTGGGTTGCGCGATTGCTTGATGCGATCCCACTCCGTTTTCTCGCGGAGGAACAATTGATCGCGCTCTTCAGGCTTGGGTTTAGGGAGCGGTGCAATCGGCGTGGTAGCACCTGGGCCTCTGCCATCGTTGAAGACAAAGTCTTCTTCGAGGCTGGTGCTCTCCCACGGAATCTGTTGCCCCCGGCTTTTTTGCCGCACCTGCAGGCGCACGCGCTTGAAGACATCCTCGATGCGGGAAACCGGCTTGGCCAGTTCCTGCAGCAGGTAGCCGGTGTACAGGCCATTGCTGCCTTCGCCGTCGTCTGCGGTGTTGCCCGGTGCCGTCGCGTAGGCGAGAAAAGTCCCGGGCACGGCGTCGATTTGCGCCAACCCCTTGGCTGACGCGGTGCCGTCGTAGGGGTTGTTCCGGCAGGCATCAAGCACCAGGATGTTGACCCGGTTGCCCGCCTGCTTGAAGGCGTTGATCACCGCATCCACATCCACGGCCTGTGCGACCACATCGTTCTGTGTCTTGGGCTGTGCATCCACAGGCACCATGTAGTTGCGCCAGTTGATCTGCAGCCCGTGGCCTGCGTAGTACAGCATGCCGACCCCGTTCTTGCCCTGCAGCCGCTTGCGGGCGTCGTCAATGGCTTCGGTCATCTGGCCCCGCGATCCGTCGCGCAACTCCAGTACCTGAAAGCCCAGCTTGCGCAGCTGCTCGGACATCGCCTTTGCATCATTGGCAGGGTTGGACAGCGCGGCGGTGCCTGGGTAAGCCGAGTTGCCGATGACCAGTGCGATCCGTATGTCCACGGGGGCATTGGCCTGCGCCGAGGCCGCCAGCGCGCCCAGGGCCACCAGCCCACGCGCAAAAAACCGTTGTGCATGCCGCGATACTGCGAAGACCTGGATCACTGGCCGCTCCTCCAAACTTGTTTTGCGGGCCCACTATATCGGCATAGGTGCCGTCCGCCAATCAGAAAAGGGCGTGGCCAGCGCCTCTGCAATCCGTGCGTCTGGAATAATCCAGCCTATGAGCGGCAACACCATCGGTACCCTATTCGCAGTCACCAACTTTGGTGAATCCCACGGCCCAGCCATTGGCTGTGTGATCGACGGCTGCCCGCCCGGCATGCTCCTTTCTGAAGCCGACATCCAGGCCGACCTGGACCGGCGCCGCCCCGGCACCAGCCGCCACGTCACGCAGCGCAATGAGCCGGACGCGGTGGAGATCCTGTCGGGTGTGTACGAGGGCAAGACCACGGGCACCCCTATTGCTTTGCTGATCCGCAACACCGACCAGCGCAGCAAGGACTACAGCAACATCGCCGAAAGCTTCCGCCCGGGCCATGCCGACTACACCTATTGGCACAAATACGGCATCCGCGACCCGCGGGGCGGCGGCCGCTCTTCGGCCCGCCTCACGGCGCCCACGGTGGCTGCAGGTGCCGTGGCCAAGAAGTGGCTGGCGCAGCAATACGGCGCCGAGTTCCGCGCCTGCATGACTCAGCTGGGCGAGCTGCCCATCCCTTTCGAGAGCTGGGACCACGTTCGCAACAACCCTTTCTTTGCCCCCGTGGCCGATGTGCAGCAGTTCGAGGATTACATGGACGCGCTGCGCAAGGCGGGTGATTCGTGCGGCGCGCGCATCCGCGTGCAGGCCACCGGCGTGCCGGTGGGCCTGGGCGAGCCGCTGTATGACAAGCTCGACGCCGACATTGCCCATGCCATGATGGGCCTGAACGCGGTGAAGGGCGTGGAGATTGGCGCAGGCTTTGCCAGTGTGGCCCACCGGGGCACCATGCACGGCGACTCGATGACGCCGCAGGGCTTTCGCACCAACAACGCGGGTGGTGTGCTGGGCGGCATCAGCACGGGGCAGGACCTGGAGGTGAGCATTGCCATCAAGCCCACCAGCTCCATCATCAGCCCGCGCGAATCGATCGATGTGCATGGCAAGAGCACCGAGGTGATTACCAAGGGTCGTCACGACCCCTGCGTGGGCATTCGCGCCGCTCCGATTGCCGAGGCGCTGCTGGCGCTGGTGGTGATGGAGCATGCCCTGCGCCACCGCGCCCAGTGTGGCGACGTGGTGCCGCCCGTGCCGCCCATCCAGGCCTCGTTTCTGTAACACCAACTCTTACCGTCCCAGGGGCGGTCCCTCTGTATGAGCAACCGCTTGTTCCGGGCCTTCCGCCGCCGGGCGCTGGCCGCATTGGCCGTCCCGCTGTGGCTGGCGGGCTGCGGCAGCATGGCGCCCACCGCACCCGTGGCGGGCAGCGCGCCGTCCCACATCGATATCACCCTCATCGGCTTCAACGACCTGCACGGTAACCTGGAGCCGCCCCACATGGCGCACCGGGTGCAAGGGCCTGCGGGCCCGGTGCTGGCGCCTGCCGGGGGCATGGCCTACTTCGCCAGCGCCATGGCGGCCCTCAAGGCACAGTCCCGCCACCACGCGGTGGTGTCGGCGGGCGACATGGTGGGCGCCTCGCCGCTAGTGTCGTCGCTGTTCCTGGACGAGCCCACGATTGAAGCGGTCAATCGCATGCAGATCGACTTCAGTGCGGTCGGCAACCACGAATTCGACCGGGGCTGGCGCGAGCTGCTGCGGCTGCAGAACGGTGGCTGCGAGAAATTCACCTCGCGCGAGCCCTGCCGCATCAGCAAGCCTTTTCAGGGAGCCCAATTTGGCCTGCTGGCGGCCAACACGGTGCGCGAGGATGGACGCACCCTGCTGCCCGCCACGGGGCTCAAGCGGTTTACTGAAGGCGGCGTCACCATCACCATGGGGTTTATTGGCCTCACGCTGCAGGCCACGCCGACCATGGTCAGCCCTTCAGGCGTGGCAGGGCTGCGGTTTGAAGACGAGGCTGCCACGGCCAATGCGCTGATCCCGAAACTCAAGGCCCAGGGCGCCGATGTGATCGTGGTGGCCATCCATGAAGGTGGCGGCACCACCGCCGGCGTGCAGGAGACCAGCTGCGCAGGCCTGTCGGGTGACATCGTGCCCATCCTGGAGCGTCTGGACCCGGCAGTGGATGTGGTGGTGTCCGGCCACACGCACCAGGCTTATGTTTGCGACTACAGCCGTGTGAACCCGGCCAAGCCGTTCTTGCTGACCAGTGCAGGCCAGTACGGCACGCTGCTCACCGACATCCAGCTGCGCGTGGATACGCAGACCCGCCGCGTGATCCGCAAGGCGGCGCGCAATGTGGTGGTGCAGGGCGAGGCCTTCACGGGCGCCCAGGGCCTGGTGCCCCTCACGAGCGCCGTGCCGACCTTTCCCGCCGATCCCGGGGTGCAGAAAATCATCGACACCTACCGCGCCGCTGCCGTGCCGCTGGCCCAGCGGCCCGTGGGGCAGGCGAGGGGCCCCATGCGCCGCCAGCCCAACGCGGCGCTGGAGAGCGTCTTGGGCAATCTGGTGGCCGACGCCCAGCTGCTGGCCACGCGCTCGCCCGAAGACGGTAGTGCGCAGTTGTCGTTCATGAACCCCGGCGGCCTGCGTGCCGACCTGGTGCCGGATGAACAAGGGCTGGTGCGTTATGGCCAGCTGTATGCGGTGCAGCCCTTTGGCAACCAACTGGTGGTCAAGACCTTCACGGGTGCGCAGATCCGCGCAGTGCTGGAGCAGCAGTTCGCCAGCGCGGGCAATACGGTGCAGCGGCCCCGGGTGCTGTCGGTGTCCAGCGGCTTCAGCTACCGCTACGACCTGAGCCAGCCCGCCGGGGCGCGCATCAGCCACATGGCGTTGAACGGTGCGCCGATGACAGACACGCAGTCAGTGCGTGTGGTGATGAGCAGCTTTCTGGACAGCGGCGGGGACAACTTCACGGTGCTGACGCAAGGCCAGGACCGGCGCGTGGGCGAGCTGGACCTGGATGCGCTGGAGGCGTACTTCCGCCAGCAGAGCCCGGTGGCGCCACCCGCGACGGACCGCATCATGCGCGTGGGCCGCTGAGGCGGGGCCGCACTGCGGTCGTGGCTTAGGTCATTCGCTGAGGCATGGGTCAGCTGCGGCGGCGCAGCGCACCCAGCCATTGCAGCGGGTTGAAGCCGGTGACCAGCCCGGTCGCCACCAGCACCAGCGCGCCGCCCCAGAGCATGCCTGGCCCCAGGGCCTCGCCCAGAAAAATATGGCCCCAGGCCACGCCAAACAGCGGGATCATGAAGGCCGAACTCATGGCGGCCACCGGCGAGACATGCTTGAGCACCCGCAGGTTCAGCCAATATGCCAGGCCCGAGGTCACGATGCCCATCACCGCCACGGCGGCCAATGCCCCAGGCGTGAAACGCGCTTCAGGCAGGCTCCAGGCCGCGCCCGGCAGCAGCAGCACCAGGGCCGCGGCGTGGATGCCCGCCGCAATCGACAGCGGCGACATGCGCTGGGTGGCACGTTTCATCCAGGTGGTCGAGATGCCGTAGCAGGCCGATGCCGTCACGCAGGCCACCGCCGCCAGCAGCAGGGCGGGGGTTGGCTCCACCGGCCCCAGCTGTACGATGAGCGCCACCCCGGCGAAACCGCTGATGCAGCCCAGCCATTTGCGTGCACTCAGCGTGTCTTCCTTCATCCAGGCGGCGGCGATCACGCCAAATGGCACGGCCATGGTGTTGAGCAGCGAGCTGTAGCCAGCAGGCAAATGCAGGGCCGCCCAGGCGTACATCGAAAAGGGCAGGGCGACGGTGAGCGTGCCCAGACCGAACAGCTCGCGCCAGTGGCGCCAGGGCCAGGACTCGTTGGCAATGCGCATGATGCCAATCAGCGTGAGCGTGGCCAGGCCAATGCGCAGCGCAGCCATCACATTGGGGCCCAGCACGGGGCTGGCGACGCGGATGAAGAGGAACGAGGCGCCCCACAGGGCAGACAGCAGCACCAGCTGCAGGAAGTGGCGGGTTTTCACCGCAGGGATTGTCGGGCACGGGCGCAGGGCGTGCTGCTGGCTCGAACGAAAAATATCGAGCCAAAATGGCTTTCTGAGCGCGCCCAGTAAGCCTTGGTAGCTATATTTTCAGGAGTGAATGGCCTTGTAGCTTCGGGGGCAGCGCTGCGTGTTGTCCAGGCAGGGCAGGTGGGTGGCTTGTTTTTGCTATGCTATTGATAGCTATCGGTGCTTGATGGGCGCGCGGTGGTGGCCAAAAAAGCTTGAACTCATGCCTGCTGGGCAACTGGGGCGCGGTGCGCGGCTACTTGCGCACTTCATCGACCATGGCGCGGAAGTCGTCGATGTCTTCAAAGCTGCGGTACACGCTGGCAAAGCGAATGTAGGCCACCTTGTCGAGCTTCTTGAGTTCGCGCATCACCAGCTCGCCAATGCGGCTGGAGATCACCTCGCGCTGGCCCAGGTTGAGCAGCTTTTCTTCAATGCGCTCAATGGCCGTGTCGATCTGGTCGGTGCTCACGGGGCGCTTGCGCAACGCCAGGTTGAACGAGCCGAGCAGCTTGCTGCGGTCGTATTCAATGCGCCGACCGTCTTTCTTGACGATGGCCGGGAAGTTCACTTCCGGCCGCTCGTAGGTGGTGAAGCGCTTGTCGCACGCGCCGCACTGGCGGCGGCGGCGGATGAAGACCCCATCCTCAGACACCCGCGTTTCAACGACTTGCGTTTCGAGGTGGCTGCAGAAGGGGCACTTCATGGACGCTGAGAACCGGCTTGCTTAGCGGTAGACCGGGAAACGTGCGGTCAGGGCGTTGACCTTGGCGCGCACGGCGGCGATGTTGGCTTCGTCGCGGGGGTTGTCCAGCACGTCGGCAATCAGGTTGGCCGTGATGCGGGCTTCTTCTTCCTTGAAGCCGCGCGTGGTCATGGCGGGGGTGCCAATGCGCACGCCGCTGGTCACCATCGGCTTTTCAGGGTCGTTGGGGATCGCGTTCTTGTTGATGGTCATGTGGGCAGCACCGAGCACGGCCTCGGCTTCCTTGCCGGTGATGCCCTTGGCGCGCAGGTCCACCAGCATCACGTGGCTTTGCGTGCCGCCGGACACGATGCGCAGGCCGCGTGCGGTCAGCGTCTCGGCCACGACCTTCGCGTTCTTGGCCACTTGCTCTTGATAAGCCTTGAACTCGGGCTGCATCGCTTCCTTGAAGGCCACGGCCTTGGCTGCGATCACGTGCATCAGCGGGCCGCCTTGCAGGCCGGGGAAGATGGCGCTGTTGATGGCCTTTTCGTGCTCAGCCTTCATCAGGATGATGCCGCCACGGGGGCCGCGCAGGCTCTTGTGCGTGGTCGATGTCACCACGTCGGCGTGGGGCACGGGGTTGGGGTACACGCCCGCAGCGATCAGGCCGGCGTAGTGGGCCATGTCCACCATGAAGATCGCGCCGATTTCCTTGGCGATCTTGGCGAAGCGCTCGAAATCGATGTGCAGGCTGTAGGCGGATGCACCAGCCACGATCAGCTTGGGCTTGTGCTCGCGGGCCTTGGCTTCCATCGCGTCGTAGTCAATGGCTTCGTTCTTGTCCAGGCCGTAGCTGACCACGTTGAACCACTTGCCCGACATGTTCAGCGGCATGCCGTGGGTCAGGTGGCCGCCTTCGGCCAGGCTCATGCCCATGATGGTGTCGCCGGGCTTGAGGAAGGCCAGGAACACGGCTTCGTTGGCAGATGCGCCGCAGTGGGGCTGCACGTTGGCGGCATCGGCGCCGAAGATCTTCTTGACGCGGTCGATGGCCAGCTGCTCGGCCACGTCCACATGCTCGCAGCCACCGTAGTAGCGCTTGCCGGGGTAGCCTTCGGCGTACTTGTTGGTCAGCTGGGTGCCTTGCGCCCACATCACGGCGGGGGAGGCGTAGTTCTCGCTGGCGATCAGCTCGATGTGGTGCTCTTGCCGGGCGTTTTCAGCCTGGATGGCGGCAAAGAGTTCGGGATCGGTTTGCTCGACAAGAATATTGCGGTCGTACATGGTTTGGCAGTCCTAAGAACTTGTGTCCCTTGAAACAAGGGCTGCCCAGGCGAACGGCTGAACGCAGCGGGTGGCCCCGTGCGGCACGCTTCCCAGTGGTTCACAAGGGGCGGGCCCTTGCCGGTTTCCACGTCAGCGGCAGCACCCTGGTGTGGGATGCAGCGCCTATCGCCAGTCGCGTACCTTGCTAGTGTAGCCGACGCGGTAGCGCATTCCTCAAAGGCCCGACAGCAGGGCCACCTTGTCGGTGGCCGCCGAGGGCACCACTGCAGGGGCAGCAGCCGGGATGCTCTGCGCGGGCGCCTGGGTGGACAGCGATGGTGGGGGATTGAAAGGCATGGCCCGGCCGTTGGCCACCTGGCGCAGCCGGAAATGCTCCGCCATCACCTTCGCCGCGTAGCCACCATCGTCGGCCATGTTGGCCGCGCCCACGTAGTAGCGCAGGCCGCCCTCGACAGAGCCAGCACGCGCAATGCACTCCTGCAGCACCTTGACGCCCACGCGCAGGTTGCTCACCGGGTCAAAGGCGGCAAAGTGGCCGCCGAAGCTCTGGTACTTGTCGGTGTGCACGCGGGTCATGACTTGCATGAGGCCCTGGGCGCCCACGGCGCTCTCGGCGAACGGATTGAAGCTCGACTCGATGGCCATGATGGCCAGGATCAGCGTGGGGTCGATCTTGGCACGTGTGCCAATGTCGTAGGCCTCGGCCACCAGCACGCTGAGCGGCTCGGGGGCCACGCGGTACTTCTTGCTGAGCCAGAAGGCCACCGCTGCCTGCTCTTTGGGCAGGTCCTTGGGGTTGGCGGCCGTGGCGCGCTCGCTGGCTTCGGGCTCGATGGGCATGCCCAGCATTTCCACCTGGCGGGCTTGCAGCCAGCCCATGAGGCGCTCTTCGCCTGCCTGGCGCAGATCGGGCCGGGCCGTGAGGGCAATGATTATGAAAGCAACGGCAAGGCCGATGAGGGCAAAGCTGTTGTGGGTGATTTCAAGAAAACCTTCGGTCACATCGGCCGCGAAGGTTCGCACGCCGGAGACTATTTTTCCTGACGCTGTCATAGCTCTTCCTTTCTGAGACGCAGCGGGAAGAGGGGCAGTCGCGAGGACTGCACCTACCCGGCAATTCGCCTGGATTGGTACGCCATCAAGTCCGGGCTGCACGTCTGTGGAGTGCTTGTTGCCTGGTTTGACTTAGCCGGGGTCGGCAGCGGGTTGGGGTTTTTACTAGCCCGTTTTCGGGGCTGGCGGATTCTAGGAGGTCACTAAATGCATAGTCAATACTAACGTTTAATTTTTTTAGACACTTGAGTTATGAAAAGTATGTAAAAAATCACAGTCTCGGCAGTCTTTTGGGGGTGTGGAGTCGCCTGGCGTGGGTGGCCGTTGTGACGCCTTCATGTCAAATTCAATCGGCCGTTTGGCCGCCATTGAGAATCCGATTTGAGCCCGGCGAGCGACTTTGGTAAGGTGGAGGCGCCTGTAGATTTCAGGCATCGCCAGACGAAGCGAAGTCTCCCTCCGAGGGCATTCAGTGCCAAGGTGCAGCAGATGCCGCTTCTAAGGCACCCCCTGGAGGCAATCCCTTGCCTCCTCGCCATGTGGACCTTCATCTCCACATCGCGACCGATGGCAAAGACCGTTGTGTCAGCCGTCAAGCCCGGCGGGCAGGCCACGAGGCCCTGTCCGCCGGGCTTTCTTATTTGCTGCCGTGTTTTTGTGCTTTGTGGGGGGGAAGCTTCGCCATGCGCAAGGTTGCGATGCGTGGGGCGGGGGGCATGCGTGGTCAAGGGGTTGTTGGGGGCGCTAGATGTTCGTGGACGGCGCTCTTTCAAGGCACCCGTTGGAGGCTGTGCGGCCGCACGATTCCTGGAAAGTCCTGGGGTAGGCTCTTATATATAGATAATGGGGGTTGTTCCCTTGAGCCATGGTGGCGCGCTCGCAGTGGTGGAGTCCGCCGCCGAGAGGGGTGCTCAGCCTGCCGCCTTGCCTGGCCGTGCCTTGTGCCAGATCAGTCCGGCGGTGTGACCCCGCGCTACCCAGAGGCCCGTGGGCCGAACCCGGTGAAAATAGCTCTTTTGTGGCCTTGGCGCGCGTCTGGCACGTGGCCCTGGCCAGCCTTCAGGCTTTGCCTTCGAAGGCGCTTTGTTATCCATTGGATCCATGTTTCCATTTTTTTCCCGCAGCAAAATGTCCGACGCACCTGAAGTGAATCCGGCCCCGGCCAAAACCCAAGAGCTGCATCCGCTCGATGCGCTGACCGGCGGCGCCTTTTCTGCCGCCACCTCTGGCGAGCGCGCCTCCCGCATCCGTGACTGGCTGGCCACCCAGCCTGCGCCCGAACAGCTGCAGGAAGTCTTCAAGGAGCTGAGCGGCCGCGATAAGGGCGCTGCCCGTGCCGTGCGCGAGCGCCTCGATGAAATCCGCCGCGCCAAGGGGCAGGAAGCCATCGCTGCAGAGTGGGCCGAGAAGGCCCAGGCGCTGCTGGCAGCCCCCAAGCTCAATATTGCCGATGCCCTGGCCTGGCAGCGCGATGCCGCCAAGGCGGGTGCCCCTTTGTCGCGCGAACCGCTGTCGTTGCTCAAGGTGCAGATGGCTGACCGCGTCAAGGTCATTGAAGATCTGCAGCACCGCGTGCAGGTGCAACGCGAGGCGGCCGTGTTGCTGGCCCAGCGCATCGAAGTGCTCTCAACCAAGCCTTGGCGCGACGCCCATGCTGCGCTGGAGTTGCTGCGCGCCGATGTGGCTCGCTGGCAGGAGCAGGCCCAGGAACTGACGGGCGACGCCAGCTGGGTGAGCGTGGAAGCGCGCTTCCCTCCGCTTCTGGATGCCTCCCGCACCCAGCTGCTGGTGGTGTGGGAAGCTTTCCAGCCCGCCGTGGCCCAGGCCGCCGCTGCTGCTGAAGACGCCGCAGCCCCCCTGCCACCCGTGCCCGTGTGGGCCGATGAGCTGCGCGCTGCCCGTGGCCTGCCGACCGAAGCATCGGCCGCCGCTGCAGCTGCGGTCAAGCCAGCGCGTGCTGTAAGGCCCAAGGTAGCCCCTGAAGTGGTGGAAAAAGCCGCACAGGTGGTGCGCGAGGCCTTGGCCACGCTCGAAAAAGAAACGGCCGAAGGCCATGGCAAGGCCAGCGCCGGTGCTGCAGCCGCCCTGCGTGCGGTGCTCAAGGTGCACGGCAAGCACATTGACAACGCCCTGGAGCAGCAGGTGCACACGGCACTGGTCGCCGCTGGCGAGCTGGAAGGCTGGCAGCGCTGGAGTGCCGACCAGGTGCGTGAAGACCTGGTTGCCAAGGCAGAAGCCTTGCTCAACCGCCCCGAGGGTCAGGCCCTCGGCGGCCGCAAGATGCAGGAAACCCTGCGCAACCTGCGCGACCAATGGAAGCAGGCAGACCAAGGCGGCGCGCCCAACCATGCGTTGTGGAAGAAGTTCGACGAGGCCTGCAACGCTGCGCACAAGGTCGTCGAGGCATGGCTGGACAAGATCCGTACCGAGGCAGCTGAGCACAAGGCACAGCGCCTGGCGCTGATCGAGGAGGTCAAGGCCTGGGCGCAGGCCCATGCCACGTCCACCGACTGGAAGGGCATCAACCGTGCGCTGTACCAGTTTGGCGACCGCTGGCGCGAAGGTGGCCACGTGGGTGAAAAGCTGTTCGCCGAACTGCAGCCGCTGTGGAAACAGGCCATTGCCCTGGCTGCAGCGCCCCTGGAGGCTGCGCAAAAAGACAGCCTTGCCCGCCGCCACGCCATGATCGAAGAAGCAACGGCGCTGGGCGCGGCGCCCATGCTGCGCATTGACGCCGTCAAGGCCTTGCAGCAGCGCTGGCAGGGCGAGGCGCAGTCGGTGCCGCTCGATCGCAAGCACGAGCAAAAGCTGTGGGATGCCTTCCGCAAGCCCATTGACGAGGCCTTCAACCGCAAGTCGGCTGACCGTGAAAAGGCCGCCACCGAGCTGAGCGCACGCGACCGCGTGGTGCTGGAGGCCTCCAAGGCCCTGGAGGCGGCCAATGCCACGGGCGATGCGCAGCAGATCCGTGCTGCCGTGCAAGCGCTCGAAGCGGCATTGCGCGGCCAGGCCCAGGCGGCCGAAGCAGTCGCCTCTGCGCAGAAGGCGGAGCAAAGCGCAGCAGCACCGGCAGAGCAGGCTGTGGGTGGCGATGCCCCTGCGGGCGATGCAGCCACGGAGGGAGATGGTGCTGCTGCCGATGGCGAAGCGGCAGCTCCTGCAGCGGCGCCCGTGGCACCGCCCAAGCCCGCCCGCCCTGTGGTGGCGGTGCGTGGTGACGATCGCCCCGGCATGAAAAAGGACGCCCCAGCAGCCCCTGGGCGTGGTGCACGCCCAGGTGACCGCCGCGATGGCCGTCCTGGTGACCGTGATGCCGGGCGTGGTCCACGTACCGAAGGCCGATTTGGCGACCGCAACGACCGTGGTGGCCGCATGGGAGAGCGTCCTGCCTACGAAGACCGCGGCCCCCGCCTGGGTGACGTAGCGTTTCGCGCACAACGCGATGCCATGGAGCACGCGCAGCTGGCGCTGAAAAAGCTGGCGGCCCAGGCCCATGGCGAAACCCTGACCCAGTTGCTTGCCGCCTGGGACAAGCGTGACCCGGCCCAGGTCCCCAGTGCCCAGGACCTCGGTGGCCGCGTGACGGCCTCCGTGCGCACCGCGTGGGCCCAGGCGCTGTCTGCGGCACCCCAGGGCGATGCCTCCGAAGCCCTGCTGCGCCTGGAAATGGCGGCAGAGGCCCCCACGCCTGCAGAACACATCGCCGCACGGCGCATGCTGCAACTGCAACTGCTGACGCGCCGCAACGATCCGGACCCTGCTCAGACCTGGGGCCAGGATGCCGCGCGGGTGCTGGCAAGCGCCAGCGACGCGGCCAGTGCGCGGCGTCTGCAGAATGTACTGAAAACGCTGCTGCGCAAGTAAAAGAGGGTGCTCCTCGGGTGGCCGGAAGGCTGCCCGAGGATGTGCCATGCATCCAGGCATCTGCCCATGTGGGCGGATGTACTTCTGGGCTGTGTGGTGTAGTGTTGGACTGCGGTCTGGTGTGTGCCGCAGAAATGAAAAATCCCCGACATGCGGGGATTTTTTGTTGGCTTTTTCAGCGCGTTGGAGCGCTCTGAAATTTAATAATGGCGGAGAGGGCGTCTGCCAGAGTGTTATTCAATGAGGTTCCATGGTGTCCAAATTTTAGCTGTAAGTTGTTGTTTTGTATGAAGATGGTCCCAGTGTGATGCAATGGTGTCCAATGAGATGGAAGTGATGGTGGCATACTGATTGGCATACCCATTCAGGCAATCAATGGCTACCATCACTGACACCAAAGCCCGGAGCATCAAGCCAACTGATCCGGCAATTCCCCACGGCAGCATCACCGGCCTGGCCTTGCATCCCTCCAGTACGAAGGGCCACGGTAAGTGGGTCCTGCGATACGTCAGCCCCGTATCGGGTAAACGCCGAAATGCTGGCCTGGGCTCTTACCCTGAGATTGGCATCGCGGAAGTCGGTAAGCGGGCCACTGCCATGCGCATCGAACTAGCGGAGGGCAAGGACCCGCTGGAAGAGAAGGCCAAGATCGAAGACAAGCCCAAGGCTCCCACCTTCAAAGAGGCCGCTCAAATGCTTCATGGAGACCTCCTTCTTGGTTGGAAGAACCCCAAGCATGGCCAGCAATGGATCAACACCCTGCAGGAGTACGTCTTCCCAAAGCTCGGGAGCAAACTTCTGCACGAGATTCAACCGGGTGACGTTGCCGAGGTACTGAGGCCCATCTGGCTGACGAAGGCAGAAACAGCCAGCCGGGTCAAACAGCGAATCCATGCCGTGATTGCCTGGGGCTGGGCTCATGGTTACTGCCATTCGAACCCTGTGGATGTAGTGGGACACCTGCTCGCGCAGCAGCCAGGCAAAACCGTGCGGACTCAACATCACCCCGCCATGCCCTGGCGAGACATCCCAAAATTCGTGCAAAAGCACCTCAGGCCGGGAAACCGGCCTGAGGTGACACGCACGTTGCTTGAATTTGTGATTCTGACCGCCTGCCGCTCAGGTGAGGCGCGAGGGATGACCTGGAACGAGGCCGACTTCAAGAACAAGATCTGGACGATCCCTGCCGAGCGCATGAAGGCAAAGTTTCCCCATCGCGTCCCGCTGTCTCCACGGGTGATGGCGATCCTTGAAGAGCAGAAGGGCCTACACGAAACCCTCGTGTTCCCTTCGGTTCGAGACCGCGTTGAACTTTCCGACATGGCCCTCACTTCACTTCTCCGCAGGCTGAAGGCCCAGAGCGACACCCCAGGGAGGGTTGCAACCGCGCACGGTTTTCGATCTAGCTTTCGAGATTGGTGCAGCGAGAATGGGCACTCGCGTGATCTGGCTGAGCGGTCCCTAGCTCACGTCATCAAGGACAAGGTGGAGGCTGCATACCATCGCACTGACTTGCTGGAGCAGCGACGAGGCCTTATGAATGCTTGGGAGGCGTTGGTCACTGGCAAGGGGTGTGAGCAAAACTGAGCGGGTTCAGCTCATCGATGGGTTGGGGCTCGCGGGTATCGTCACGTTCGGCGGCTTCGATGTTATTGGTTCAGACGATTCATCTATGGGGTATCAGCTATCAGTCAGGCCGGTTTCGGCTCCAATCACTGTGATCCAACGCGGCAGCCACTTAGTCCGCAGCACTCGACGCGGTTTCTGCTTTTCTGGCACTGTTGGGATGGTCGGTGGTTTGAAACAATGTTGTTGACGTCGGCCTGTGCAGCGGCGCCTTCAATAAGGCGCCCCACGTTGAGAGAGTGTGCAGCCTGGGCTCTGGTTGACCCTGGTCGCGGAAAAGACCAGGCTGAGCGCACTTGTCGTCAGCGTCATGCTGCATGTAAGCCAAAGTCAGTCCGGCACGGCTTCCGATGCTTCCCTCAGTATTTCGCGACCACCATTAGCGGCAATTGCAGCTACGACAACGCCAAGCAGTAAGTCCGGGATGTTCGATCCCAGCCACATGACCAGCGCCCCGGACAGCACAATAGCACCGTTGACGATGGAGTCGTTATTGGTGAAGATTGCCGATGCCTTGAAGTTCACATCCTCACCGCGATGACGGCGCAGCAGCCTCAAGCACACTAGGTTCAAAGCCGCGTTCGCAGCAGCTATCGTCATCATAGCTGGACCCACAGGCTCCTCACCCCCGGCGAAGCGGCGTAGAACCTCCACCAACAGCAGAACGGCAAGGCCTACGAGCAGGTAGCCCGAAAGACGCGCTGCGCGCACCTTGACCATCGCCGCACGCCCGACGGCATACAAGCTGACGGCATAGACCGATGCATCGGCGAGGTTGTCCAACCCGGCGCCCATCAGCGCAGTGGAAGCGGCCCATATGCCAAGGCCTATTCCAGCAGCGGACTGTCCCAGGTTGATCAGCAACACGGTCCGCAAGATTTTTCGATCAGCCGCGTTGCTCGCGTCCAACCCACCGAGTTCGTCGTCTTCGTCGTGTTCAGCCATGTGTGTTCCTTTGAGGTCCACACATCTTTAAACCTAAAGTAGCTAGAGAGTCAAGTGTTGGCACCAAAGAGATATTGCACCTTGATCGCAAGCACCGGAAAGAGGCAAGGCATCAGGTTCAAAAGCGGTGGCGTTGTTTGCCAGCGGCTTGGGCTGTTCCGCGAAGCTCGCCCGAAAGACGAGGATATGCAGGGCTACTGCACTCTTGGCGGGGATCGTCAGTGGAAACTCGCCTTTCTTGGAGACGCACTCTTTGCGGCACACCAACCACTGCGCCTTGAGCTTGATTTCCAGCGCGCTACCCAGGAGTGAGGGCTTGAAATCAGATGAGATGTTCAAGGGGACGGCGACAGCACGGTGCGCTCTTTGCCGTAGTTGATCACCACTACGCTCTTGCAGCGAAAGCTGCGCCGCCCCACAAAAGAAGGAGCAGCAGAAAGTGCACTTGTGGGGCACTCGATGCGCGCCACCGGACGGGACCATAGGTGTACTGCGGGTGCGAAGCATCGGCAGCGCAAGTCTGGCAATGGTCGCTGATCAAGCTGCTTGACTCTACCGTGACTATAGGGTTTCCAATTCGTAATAGACCTTTGTGAGGAGAGATGATGAGTACGAAATATCCCCCCTTCCTGGAGGCTGTCATCCGGTACGGCAGCTATCCGTTAGTCATTGGAGTCACTGCGTTGGTTCTCTTTGGCGGGCTCGCTGGCGGCTGGCCGTACGTCCCTACGGTGCCACTCACGGTAGCCGCCGCCCTCGCTTGCGTCGCCCTGTTGGAGCGGCGACTGCCTTTTCATGCTGCCTGGGCCCACGACCACCGGGATAGCACTTGCGACGCGATCCACGCAGCGGTCAACCTCGTTGTGCTCCTCACTGTCCACGGCGTTGTTGCTGCACTGACACCGCTGTGGTCAGCCGGGATATTGTGGCCGGTCCAGTGGCCGTTGTGGGCGCAAGCTCTCGCCGTCGGTGTGGTTCTCGACCTCAGCCTCTATGGCATTCATCGGCTGAGCCACCGTGTCGCCTGGCTCTGGCGGTTCCACGCAATCCACCACAGCTCGGAACGCCTGTATTGGCTCAACGGAGAGCGCCGACACCCCCTGCATGCGGGGGTAATGGCTGCGCCCGGTTTGCTCGCCTTGATGCTGATGGGAGCACCGGCCATCGCCGTCGGGGCATGGCTCGGCCTGCTGGCCGTGCACCTGGCTTTCCAACACTCCAACCTGGACTACCGGATCGGGCCGCTGCGTTTTGTGATCGGTGCAGCCGAAGTGCACCGCTGGCATCACAAGCGCGAGTACGAGGATGCCCAGGTCAACTACGGTGAGTTCTGGATGGTTTGGGACCACCTCTTCGGCACCTTCCGGCTGCCAAAGCACCGGCTTGGCGCCAGCGAAGTGGGACTGAAGGAAGCGGACTTTCCGATGGACTACGGCACTCAACTGGTCTACCCCTTCCGGCGTCAGCCTGCGGCGAAAGCTGTTCGCGTTGAGGACTATGGGCGCGCCAGAGCCGCATTCCTGCGTGAGAAGGAACTTGCAGCTTCTCGCGAAGCGGCCGGCGACCGGCTCGCTGCATGGCGCGCACTTGAGCTGGCCCATATCGTGTCCCAGCCGCATCTTGACCTGCATCTGCGCAGTCACCTGGCAATGCTCGGTCTCGCATGGAGGACCTACTTCTATTCGGAGTGTTTGGCGCAGCTCATCCGTCTCACACTGTCTCCCGTGGGCCATGCCCTTGGGCGTACGCCGCCCCAGAACGTTGGCACCGGGCGCTTCGGTGTGATGGAGCGCGGGACATGGCCCTCGGAGTTGGACCCAGTCACCTTCCAGCGCCGCTGGGACGTCTGGCTATGACAGAAGAACAGAATCGCGTTGTTGGCCAAGCTGAGCGTCAATCCAAACTTCGATGCACCTGCATAGACTATTCAGTGCGCGCGATCCGTCGTCCCGGCTTTGCAGAGCGCTGTTTGAGCGAAGTCAGACGGGGTTCGGCCAAGCCATTAAGAATGCCGCACTCGCGCGTCGTGCGGGCACTGTCACAGGATCGACGCAGATCCGTCAACTCACGCTCAAGCTCTCGCAATTCCTTTATCTTGGCGCGTACCTGCGCAATATGGGAGTCCACCAGCGAGCTCACCTCGCCGCAGTCCAGCTCAGGCCGATCACGGAAACTCAGCAATTGCCGGATTTCACCGAGAGTCATGTCCTTGGCCCGGCAGCGGCGGATGAACAGCAGGCGCTGCAGGTGGGTGCTGTCATAGAGCCTGAAATTACCCTCGCTGCGCGCCGGCTCGAGCAGCAAGCCCTCGGATTCGTAAAAGCGCACCGTCTGCACCAGACAGTCCGCCCTCTTGGCCAGTTCACCGATCCGCAGCATGGTTGTTCTCCGTAAAAGCTTGACTCTATATCAACTAGAGGTTGTTCAATCATGGTATTTGGGGGAAACCCCTGCCAACGAAGAGTGAGCGATTTATGAACAAAGACCCTTTCAATTCATGCGGCTGCTCGGGCGCAAAAGAGCAAGGGGCAAACTGTGCCCAGGACCAAGCCAGCTCGGAAACAACCATCTTTTACATCGGCAACATGGACTGCCGCCGCGAGGAAGGACTGGTGCGGTACACCTTGGAGGAGGTACCCGGCGTCGAGCGGCTGCAATTCGATCTTCCACAGCGCAAACTGACCGTTTCACACAGCCTGGTCACGGTCGATGCACTGGAGCAGGCTCTGAATGCGGTGGGCATGAAGGCGCAGGCCGTCCGGGATGGGGCGGTGTTGACCACCTACTGTATCGAGAACATGGGCTGCCCGAGCGAGGAGAAACTCATTCGCGCGCACCTGGGCGCAGTCCAGGGAGTGCAGAACCTGGAATTTGACCTGGCCGAGCGCACCTTGTCGGTGAAGCACCGCGCCGAGGCGCGCGCGCAGATGGAGCAGGTTCTGGCGTCCATTGGCATGCGTGCCAAGGAACAGACCGTAAGCCTCGGTGCGCCGGCCGCAACCGCGCCACTGTTCGAGTCTGCGACCTCTCAGCCCCAGCCAACCGACCCAGCTTCCGCAATGCCCGCCGGAGAGCGCGTGACGTACCGGATCGAGAACATGGATTGCCCAACGGAGGAAGCGCTGATCCGCAACTGCCTGGGCAAGGAGCCAGGCGTCACTGCCTTGGACTTTAACCTGATGCAACGGGTGCTGGGCGTCCAGCACACCCTCCCTTCGACGACACCGATCGAGAAGGCGCTCGTTTCCATCGGCATGCGGGCCGAGCGGCAGGACCTGCAAACGGTCACCACCCTGCTGCGCATCGCAAAAATGGATTGCCCGACCGAGGAAAGCCTGATCCGCGGCAAGCTGCGAGGCATGCCCGGCGTGCAGGGATTGGACTTCAACCTGATGCAGCGCACGCTCACAGTCCGGCACGCGCCTGACGCGATCAAGCCGGCAATCGAGGCCATCGAGTCGCTGGGAATGCAAACCGAGGTGCACAAGACCAATGAACCGCGCGATTCACGGCCTCCCGAACAGAAGACCAGTTGGGTGCCAATGGCTGCGTCCGGCATCGCGGCAGTGCTTGCCGAAGGTGTCTACTGGGTCAACGATGGGAACCACTGGACGGTGATAGTGCTGGCCCTGGTTTCCATCTTCACTGGTGGCCTGAGCACTTACAAGAAGGGCTGGATCGCCCTGAAAAACCGCAACTTGAACATGAACGCCCTGATGTCCATCGCGGTCACGGGCGGTATGGCAATCGGCCACTGGCCCGAAGCAGCCATGGTCATGTTCCTCTTTGCGCTGGCCGAAGTGATCGAGGCGAAGTCGTTGGACCGCGCCCGCAATGCGATTCGCGGGCTGATGGACCTGGCACCAGAGACCGCGACCATACGGCAGGCCGACGGCTCGTGGAAGGAAATGCCGGCCAAGGAGATCGCCAAGGGAGCGGTGGTCCGGGTGCGTCCGGGCGAGCGCATTGCACTTGACGGCTTCATCACCGCAGGCCGTTCAGCCATCAACCAGGCCCCCATCACTGGCGAGAGCCTTCCCGTGGAGAAGGCGGAAGGCGACCAAGTTTTCGCGGGCACCATCAACGAGACCGGCTCCTTTGAGTACAAGGTGACCGCTGGCGCAAGCGACTCGACGCTCGCGCGCATCATCTACGCGGTGGAGTCCGCGCAGGGCAACCGAGCGCCCACGCAGCGCTTCGTTGACCAGTTCGCGCGGGTCTATACCCCGGCTGTATTCGTGGTGGCTGTGCTGGTCGCGGTCGTTCCGCCGCTCGCCTTCGGTGGCGCCTGGTTCGACTGGATCTACAAGGCGCTGGTGCTGCTGGTGATCGCATGCCCCTGCGCCCTGGTCATTTCCACGCCCGTCACTATCGTCAGCGGTCTGGCCGCCGCCGCCAGGCGCGGTATCCTGATCAAGGGCGGCGTCTACCTGGAGGGCGGGCGCAAACTCAAGGCCTTGGCCCTGGACAAGACTGGCACGCTCACGCACGGCAAGCCAGAGCAGACCGACTTCCTGCCGCTGATCGGCGACGCCCAGGAGGTGACCGCATGGGCTGCGAGCCTTGCTGCGCGCTCGGACCATCCGGTTTCTCAAGCCATTGCCCGCAAGGCAAAACGTGACGGCGTCTCTCTGCACGAAGTCGATGACTTCGCAGCGTTGCCGGGGCGTGGCGTACGCGGCCGCATTGCCGGCCGGACGCTGCGGATGGGCAATCACCGTCTTGCAAAAGAGCTGGGCCTTAGCGAGGTCGCGTTGCAGTCGCAACTGGAAGCCCTTGAGCGCCAAGGCAAGACAGCCATCCTGCTGATGAGCGAGACCACCGTGCTCGGCGTCTTCGCTGTCGCTGACACGGTGAAGGAAACCAGCCGTGAAGCCGTGGCCGACCTGCAGGCGCTTGGGGTTCGCACGCTGATGCTCACCGGGGACAACCAGTACACGGCTGACGCTATCGCGGCCCAGGTCGGGATCTCCGAAGCCCGTGGCGACCAGTTGCCCGAGGACAAGCTCAAGACTATTGAAAGCCTCATCAGCGCAGACGGCCAGGTCGGCATGGTGGGCGACGGCATCAACGACTCGCCCGCCCTTGCGCGTTCCGACATTGGTTTCGCCATGGGCGCGGCTGGCACCGACACCGCCATCGAGACGGCCGACGTCGCGCTGATGGACGACGACCTGCGCAAGATTCCGACGTTCATCCGCTTGTCGCGCACCACCGCCTCGATCCTGACGCAGAACATCGTGCTGGCTTTGGGCATCAAGGCAGTTTTTCTGGCGCTGACGTTCACGGGTCATGCCACGATGTGGATGGCAGTGTTCGCAGACATGGGGGCCAGCATGCTCGTCGTCTTCAATGGCTTGCGCCTGCTCAAGCTCAAGACGGCCTGACGGACATGCAAGTGCCTGATACCGTGACGCAGTGGACTAGACGCTGGCTGTATGACTGGGGCGGCGCCAACGTGGACCTTTTCTTGGGCATCCAGCGCGCACTGCCTGACGGCTGGATCTGGCTGCCCGAAATCCTGAGCGTGCTCGGCAGCTACTGGGGAGCGCCGGCCGTCGTGGTTCTGATGCTGGTTTGGCGGCGAATGCAGGTCAGTGAAAGGTCAACTCCGCTCGACCTGACCTTATGCAGATTTGTGCTCGGGCTGGCGCTTGCATTCGCCGGTGCAGCGACCTTCAAGGCGATGTTTGCGCTGCCGCGTCCGTCCGTGGTCTTGGGAGATCCTGTCTACCGAGCCCACGCTGCACCTGACAGCCGCTACACCATGCCCAGTGGTCACTCGGTCTACGTTGGGGTCCTGGCGACAGCGCTTTGGCCTACACTGGGCCGGGCGGGCAGGATAGGCTTGCTGGTGTTTGCCGCCGCAGTGGGCTGGTCGCGCATCGTGCTGGGTGCGCATTTTCCGATGGACGTGATCACCGGATTGGCACTTGGGAGTGCATGCACGACGGTTACGGGCTATTGGACTCAACGCATGGCGCGAGGTGTGCCGACGGCAGGGCCGGGATGGTGAATGCCGCTTTCAAGCCGTGCAGGATGCCGTCGGAGTCTGGCTGTACTGCCAGAATACAGACGATCTGGTTCGGTTCGGACTTGAGCTCCTTGTGGCTCTACCCGCGCCAGCGAAGACAACATCATCGTCCTCCCGCTATTGCCGGAGGCGCGCGGGAAGCCTCCACCCCAACTTAACTGATATGAATAACCTCTCGAAGAGAATCCAGTGGTATGCACTCGCGATCACTGTGTTTCTAGCCGATCAGACTGCCAAGAGCTACATCGACGCGACTACCCCTTTGGGATGGTCGCATGAAGTCACGTCATTTTTTAACCTGGTCCATGCGCTCAATCCCGGTGCGGCATTCAGCTTCCTCGCTGACGCTGGTGGTTGGCAGCGGTGGTTCTTCCTCGCGATTGCCCTCGCGGTTTCAGTCTGGTTGGTACGGCAGCTGTACAGCCGATTGCGGAAACTGGAAAGCCTTTCATATTGCCTCATTCTGGGCGGCGCATTGGGTAACGCATTTGACCGGGCCATGCGCGGTCAAGTCATTGACTACCTCGACTTTCACCTGCGCGGACGGCACTGGCCTGCCTTCAACATTGCCGACATGGCCATTGTGGGGGGAGCGATCGTACTGGTGCTTGCATCGCTGATGAGCGGGGACTGTCCTAACGCAGCGAAAGAGCCGCGGTGAACCAAGGGCGCAACGGAAATTCCAATCAGATATGCCTTGGGTTCTCACCCACCAAAACAAGTGAATTAGCAGCTCAGCGCGTCGGCCGAAAGGGAGCAAAAACATGAGCCATCAAGTTGTCACCGTTCTCGCGGCTTAAAGTCAGCTGGGCGAGGCCACGCTGGCACAGCTACAGGGGGCACCTCCGACATCACATCACTACAGCGTACCGTGGAGGGATAAGGTGTGCACCATGATCAACTCTTTGCACCTTCCTGCATTGCGCGGCAGCCTGTTAGCACTGCTGGCTGCAGCCTTGTTCGGCATCAGCACCCCCATGGTCCAGAGGCTGGGTGCTGGGCTGGGTGCGTTCACGACGGCCGCGCTTCTGTACGCTGGAGCAGCTGTAGTCGGAGCTTTGTCCCTGCGAACCCCAACCCACGAGGCAAGGTTGCAGAGATCTGACGCCTGGCGCCTCATAGCTATGGCGGGGTTCGGTGCCGCTCTGGGCCCTGTCGCCCTGGCCTGGGGCCTTCAACACACCAGTGGTGCCAGTGCCTCGCTCATGCTCACTCTGGAAGCCCTGTTCACTGCCACACTGGCGTGGTGGCTGTACAGCGAGACCATGGACCGCCGTGTGTGGGCTGCCATGCTTCTTTTGCTGGCGGGGGGCATGGCTTTGGTGATGGACCAGGGCCTGCAGGGCGGCACGCAGCTGCTCGGTCTGCTTGCGGTGCTGCTGGCAACCGTGGCTTGGGGCGTGGACAACACCCTGTCCCGGGGACTGGCCGAACGCGATCCCAGCCAGGTTGTGATGGCGAAGGCATCGCTGGGTGCTGCTGCGACAGCATGTCTTGCCATGTTGTGGGGAGAGCCTTTGCCCCCCCTGGCGGCAGCTCTAGGGCTCTTTGCCGTGGGGGCCACAGGGTATGGCTTGAGTCTTCGGTTCTACCTTCTGGCACAGCGGGCTTTTGGTGCGGCGCGGACTGGCTCCGTGTTCGCCTTTGCCCCTTTCATAGGTGCGGCTGTAGCGTTCGGCTTCGGTGAACGGTCTGCGGGGTGGCTGATGCTGCTCGGTGGTCTTCTGATGCTTGCGGGTGTGCTGCTGCATTTGGCCGAGAGCCACGGGCATGAACATACGCATGAACCGATGGAGCATGAGCATGCCCACCGCCATGACGACGGGCACCATTCACATGTGCACGATGTGATGCCAAAGGGCAGTCACAGTCACAAGCACACCCATGAACCTGTGATCCACGCCCATCCCCACGCACCAGATGTGCACCATCAGCATGTTCACAGAACCTCTTGAGTTCGACCGGATAGCGATGGACATACGCGGTCTGCATCTGACAGGATCTGTTGTCGGATCTGGCGCTAGTCCTTACCTCTTCCAAGAACGCAGCAGCAACGCATTGGTCACCACGCTCACGCTGCTGAGGGCCATAGCTGCTCCCGCCACCATGGGATTCAACAGGCCAAATGCAGCCAAGGGGATCCCGACCACGTTGTACGCGAATGCCCAGAAAAGGTTCTGACGGATCTTTGCGTACGTGCGCCGAGAGATGTCGATGGCATCTGCGATCAACGCGGGGTCACCATGCATCAGCGTGATCCCCGCAGCATGCATGGCCACGTCGGTGCCCGTGGACATGGCAATTCCCACATTCGCCGCAGCCAGAGCGGGCGCGTCGTTGATGCCGTCACCCACCATCGCAACGTGCCTGCCACCTGACTTGAGCTGCGCCACGATATCCGCCTTGCCTTCCGGCAGCACATCAGCACGAACCTGATCGATGCCCAACGCGCTGGCTACTGCGCTTGCGCTTCCCTTGTTGTCCCCGGTGACCAAGACGGTCTGGATGCCGAGAGCATGCAGTTGGGCAATGGCCTGTTGCGAGCTGGGCTTCACTGTGTCTCCAAATGCCAATAAACCCATCACTTCTGGCGCATCGGTCACGTCAGCCAACCAGGATACTGTGCGGCCCTCTTGTTGCATCTGTGCTGCAGCCCCGGTCAGACCGGCCATGTTGACACCCAACTCCTCCATATAACGTGTACTCCCGAGGCGGATCTGGCGTCCTTTGATGACAGCAGACATGCCTCTGCCAGCGACCGCTGTGACCTCAGTGGCGCGAGGAACGGTCACTCCCTGGGTGCGTGCAGCGTCCATCACGGCCTTTGCCAGTGGATGCTCGCTGCCGTTCTGAATGGCCGCAGCAAACGGCAGTAACTGATCCTGGAGGCCTTCGGCAGGCATCGCAGCCGTCAAAGTGGGCTTCCCCTCGGTCAGGGTGCCGGTCTTGTCGAACGCCACGGTGTCGATGCGGTGGGCAACCTCCAGTGCTTCTGCATCCTTGATCAGAATACCGTGGCGTGCTGCAACGCCGGTGCCCGCCATGATCGCGGTGGGAGTAGCCAAACCCAGCGCACAAGGGCATGCAATGACAAGTACCGCGACAGCATTGAGGATCGCCTGTTCCCAGTTGCCAGTGGCGAAGCCCCAGCCCATCAGTGTGATGGCAGCAAGGCCGAGCACCACGGGCACAAAGACCGCACTCACTTCATCAACAATCCGCTGGATGGGAGCCTTCTTCGCCTGCGCCGACTCAACCATCCGCACGATGCGCGACAGAGTTGACTCTGCGCCAATCGCAGTCGTCCGTACCAACAACAAGCCCTCCGCGTTCACGGAGCCTCCCGTCACCTTGTCGCCGACGTGCTTCGCAACGGGCAGGCTCTCCCCGGTGATCAATGACTCATCCACCTGGCTTGCGCCTTCGATCACCGAGCCGTCTACCGGGACTCTCTCCCCTGGGCGGACAACCACCGTATCACCTACTTTCACGCGTGAGAGTGGTAGATCCATGTCACCGGCATCGGTGCGCACACGCGCAATTTCTGGGCGCAGCGCATGCAGCGCCCGGATCGCTTCCGTGGTTTGCCGCTTGGCTCGGGCTTCCAGCCACTTCCCGAGAAGGACTAGCGTGACGATGACAGCGGAGGCTTCAAAGTACAGGTGGGGCGTCCCGTGCTCAGCGTGCTTGAACAGCAGGTACAAGCTCAAGCCGTACCCGGCCGACGTACCCAATGCGACCAGCAGATCCATGTTGCCTGCGCCTGCACGAAGAGCCTTCCAGCCAGCGCGGTAGAACCTCGCGCCCAGCCAGAACTGCACAGGGGTGGCCAGGACCAGTTGAATCCAGCCGTTGAGTGTCCAGTCTTGACCGAACAGCATGCCAAGCATGGGCAGTACCAGGGGGAAGGACAGACCAGCGGCTAGAGCGACAGGCCACCAGGGCGCCGACTGCTTGTCGTGTTCAGTGGAAGTGCTCGTATCCGCAACCTGTGCCTCATAGCCCGCCTTAACAACGGCGGCGACCAGGCGTTCGGGAGGCAATCCTGCATCGAAACGAACCTGCGCACGCTCCGTGGCTAGATTGACTTCCGCGTGCTGGACGCCTGGTACACCCTTCAGCGCTTTTTCGACACGTCCCACGCACGACGCGCAGGTCATCCCACCGATCAACAGCTCCACGGACTCTTCCGCCACTGCGTATCCAGCCTTTTCGACAGCCGCAGCCAAGGCCGGGACCGGTACCGTGGAGGCGGCAACCACGGAGGCGCGCTCAGTAGCAATATTCACAGTCACCTCACGGACCCCAGGGACGGCTTTGAGGGCCTTTTCAACCCGTCCAACGCAAGAGCCGCAGGTCATGCCAAGTATGGGAATATTCAGGTGTGCGATAGATAGTGAGGCGGACGGCCCCGCTTCATGGGCAGAGGTGTTCATAGCAATCTCCATGTGGTGTTCAACTACGGCGTTAACCGGCAGAGTTCGAACTTTCAGGGTTGACACGATGGGAGACGCAAGCGAGCCGGCGCTCCTTGTTTGAATATCTGTCTGGCCACTTGACCTTGCCCCAGTGGCAAACCGGAGACTGAAAGCCTCTTAACTTTTTCCAAGAGGTGAAAAATGCATGAATTCCAACTCCCCGACATGACCTGCGGACACTGCGCTGGTATGGTGAGCCAGACGCTTCAGATGACAGACCCTGAATGCAAAGTGCAGGTGGATATGTCCAAACGCATGGTCACTGTGCAAAGTGCGGAAGATCGCAAGACACTGGTCGAGGCATTGACCGAAGCTGGATATCCGCCCGCCTGATCTAGGTTTTACAGAACGTAATACTCAGAGCGCTTGACATTGACACGGTGGTAAGGACGAAAGTCCTTGCTACCGTGTTATTCCATTGCACAGGAGCATCCATGACCACACTCATGAACATCGGCGATGCAGCCAAGGCGGCAGGTGTATCGGCCAAGATGATCCGCCACTACGAGCAAACAGGGTTGTTGCCAGAAGCTGAGCGCAGTGAGTCTGGCTATCGAAAGTACGGTGAGCGCGAAGTTTCGGTACTGCGCTTCATCCGCCAGTCGCGCCGCCTCGGGTTCTCAATGCCCCAGATTGCGGAGTTGATCGGCCAATGGGGTGACACGCACCGCACCAGTCGGCAGGTAAAGGCGATTGCGAAGCGCCATCTGGCGGATCTGGAGGAGAAGCTGCGGGAGATTATCGAGATGAAATCAGCCTTGGAGCAGTTGGTTTCTGTGTGCGCTGGCGACGACCACTCGAACTGCGCAATTCTTGACAACCTGGCGGCGGACAGTCCCTCGAAGCCCAACCACAACGCAAGTTTCGTCAAGCCGACTCGGCGCGGAGCCAAGGTTTCCAAAGCGCACTCTGGTGTGACCGACACGCCGACGAACAGCCATCTAGACCTTATGACGTGGATGCGCGGAGTCCACGTACATCGGAGCGGGCACTGAACTAGGCCCTGAGGGGGGCTTGCGAAGCCATCACCTTGCACCACGATTGCGGCCCGCCCGTACTTGGGTGGGCCACGCTTGTGGCCCACCCGTTTGCATTACTTAGGCGTGGAGCCCGGAGTGGCTTCCTTGTGCGGCATGGCTTCACGCGCATTGGCCTTTTCCTGACCACGGGCTTCGGCCTTGCTGGTGTCCGTAAGGCCAGAGCCTTCACCTCGCGCCGTACCGCCATCCTTGGTCCGCTTCACACCGGTTGCAGGACGGGCTTTCTTGTGGTCTTCGCCATGCGCTTGCGCCTTGGAGTTGGTATAGGGCGTGGCTTCCTGTGTGTCGCCAGCGGCGAATGCGGACGATGCTGCTGTCATGGCCAGGGCAATAAGGAGCGTTTTCATGATTTTTCCTTGGTAGGTTGACGTGCGAACAGAAGAACGCCCCCCTTTTCTTGAGGGCGTAGCGAGACACTTTTTGCGCTTACTTGGCAGGCTCGATGGCAGTGACGACCATCTTTCCGCCCTCGTTGATCACCATGAAGCGGATCTTGTCGCCGGCCTGGGCCTTGTCGAGCAAGGCCTTGTCCTTGGCTGTGAACACCATGGTCATCCCCGGCATCTCCAAGTGCTTGATGTCGCCATGCTTGATGGTGATTTTTCCGGCGTCCTTGTCGATCTTGCGCACCTCTCCATCGGTCATGGAGGCTGCGGTCGTGGTTGCGGCTTTTCCGGCGTCTCCAGCGGCCTGCGCCACGGCCGACAGCGGCATGAGAGTGGCCAGCGACAACATGGCGCCGATCAACAGAGTGTTTGCGTTTTTCATACGAGCTCCTTGTTCAATTGCGTGCAGGGATTCCCCGATTACTTCTTGACCACCGTGACCTGACCCTTCATGCCAGCGTCGTAGTGGCCTGGGTACAGGCAGGCGAACTTCACTTCACCAGCCTTGGTGAACTGCCAGATGATTTCGCCTTGCTTGCCGGGGGCCAGCGACACCTTGCTGGGTTCGTCATGCTCCATGTCCGGGAACTTCTTCATCGTCTCGTAGTGTTCCTTGAGTTCGGCATCGGTGCCCATGCTGAACTCGTGTTTGACCTGGCCACTGTTCTTGATCACGAACCTGACGGTTTCGCCCTGCTTGACGGAGATCGCAGCGGGCGTGAAGCGCATGTTGTCCGTCATGTCCACGTTGATCGTGCGGCTAACACGGGAAGCCTTGCCGGGCTGACCAATGGCCGATTCAGCGCTGCCGTGGCCGTGGGCGCCACCGCCGTCATGGCCACCGCCGTGGTTGCCACCGGCGAAGCTGTTGAAGGACAGGGCCACCAGGGCGGAGGCGGCGATCAGGGAAAGAGTGCGTTTCATAGTTACCTTGGGTTGTGGATGAGGAAAGGAGGCGATCAGTGGCCGCTGTGCGAAGACGGCTTTTTGACCTTGACGACAGTGTCCGAACTGGACTTCTCTTTGCGGGGCATGGACTGGCCGCCCTCGGCTTTGAAGCGGGCAGGCTCCGCCATCGGACCGGTGTACTCATACGCCACCGTGCCCTCCGGGTTTTTGTACCAACCCGGGTTCTTGTAGTCGCCTGGCTTCTGGTCGCGGCGCACCTTCAGGACACTGAACATGCCACCCATCTCCACCGAGCCGAAGGGGCCTTCCCCGGTCATCATGGGGACGGTGTTGTCCGGAATGGGCATCTCCATCTCGGTCATGTCCGCCATGCCCCGTTCGCCCATGACCATGTAGTCGGGAATCAGGTTGTTGATCTTCTTGGCCACGCCCCGGTGGTCTACGCCAATCATGGTGGGAATGTCGTGACCCATTGCGTTCATGGTGTGGTGGCTCTTGTGGCAGTGGAATGCCCAGTCACCTTCTTCGTCCGCGAGGAACTCGATCTGGCGCATCTGGCCCACGGCCACGTCGGTGGTCACTTCATAGAGACGGGTGCTCTTGGGTGTAGGACCACCATCCGTGCCGGTGACCAAAAACTCGTGACCGTGCAAGTGCATCGGGTGGTTGGTCATGGTGAGGTTGCCGATGCGAATACGCACCTTGTCGTTGAGCCGGACGTTCAAGGAGTCGATGCCAGGAAAGATGCGGCTGTTCCATGTCCACAGATTGAAGTTCGTCATCTCTGCAACCTTGGGCGTCGCGGCCCCTGGCTCAATGTCATAAGCACTGAGCAGGAAGCAGAAATCACGGTGCACTTCGTCGATCAGCGGATGCTTGGCCTTGGGGTGCGTGATCCAGAAGCCCATCATGCCCATGGCCATCTGGGTCATTTCATCGGCATGCGGGTGGTACATGAAGGTGCCCGGGCGGCGCGCCACGAACTCGTAGACGAAGGTCTTGCCCGACTGGATTGCGGGCTGGTTCAAGCCCGCGACGCCGTCCATGCCATTGGGCAAACGCTGTCCATGCCAGTGGATGCTGGTGTGCTCGGGCAGCTTGTTGGTCACAAAAATGCGAACGCGATCGCCTTCCACCACTTCGATGGTGGGCCCGGGACTCTGGCCGTTGTATCCCCACAGGTGGGCCTTGAAGCCAGGGGCCATTTCGCGCACGACGGGTTCTGCCACCAGGTGGAACTCTTTGACCCCCTGGTTCATGCGCCAGGGCAGCGTCCAGCCGTTGAGCGTGACTACCGGGTTGTAGGGGCGCCCGGAGTTGGGAACCAGGGGCGCCATGGTGTCGGCGCTGCCCTGGAAAATGGGCTCTGGCAAAGCCGCCATCGCGACTCGGCTTACGCTTGCGGCAGCGACAGCTCCTCCGGCGATGCCTGCAAAGCGGAAAAAATCTCTTCTTGAATTCATGTTGGTTTCCTTGAGGGGATCAGTGGCCTGCACCAGCTTCGGCAGCGGCTGCGCCGCCGCCCGAGACGCCAGCGCTGGTGGGCTTGCCGATGAGAGAGGCCTGAAGGGCCGCATCCGCCTGCCAGAACTGCTGTTCGGCGTTCAGGGCCGCCATCACCGAGTTCACCTGGTCGCGAGAATCGGCGAGCAACTCGAAAACGCTGATCAGCATCCCGTTGTAGCGAAGCTGGTTTTCTTCGGAGATGGTTTTTCGCAGGGGAATCACCTCGTCGCGGTGGTGACGCGCGATGTCATATGCAGTGCGGTACGCAGAGTAGCTCTCCCTAAGGTTCGAACCCGCCGCGCGTGCAGTTGCTTCCAGGCGGTTGGCCGCAGCCAGGGTCTGCGCATTCATGGCGTCGCGCCGCATGCCCCCCCAGTCGAAGATCGGCAGCTGCAGGCTGATCTCGAAGCCGCGCCGCGTGGAGTGGGTGTTCTCTGCTGCATCGAAGACAGAGTCGCGCCGCACGCCCAACTCGATGTCTGTGAAGGTCGTGATCCTGTTCCAGCCTTGCGCGCGTGCAGCTGCGTCGTAGTCGGCTTTCGCGATCTGCAGATCCAGCCGCCCCTTGGATGCCTGGCGGCCAGCGTCCGATGCAGACAGCGGCTCCTTGGGCAGTGTGGGCAGGCGTTCAGGCAATTTGAGCTGTTGGGCTTGGCTGTCGTCCAGACCCAGCAGCCGCACCAGCTCCTCACGGGCTGCCGCGACCTGGTGCTGCGCACTGGCCAGCTGGGTCGCTGTGTCGGCATAGAACGCTTGCTGGCGTGCACGGTCAAGCTTGTTGAAATTGCCCACCGATTGCATGCGCTTGGCCAGTTCGGCACTGGCTTGGGCGCTGGCGACGACCTGTTGGGTGTAGGCCAGCGTCTGTTGCGCGGCAACGGCGCGTACCCAGGCCTGACGTACCTGCGTGACTTGGTCCACTACATCGCTGCTCAGGCGCAACTGGGTCTGCTTGATGCGCTGCTCGGCGATGCCTTTGCGCGTAGGCAAGGTCAGCAGGTCCAGCAGCCCGAAGGACAGGAGGCGGCCGATCTCCGTCTCGCTGCCCAGGCGAACGCGCTCCAGGCTCAGGATGGGGTTGGCGATGCGGCCGGACTGGGCTGCCGTGGAAGCGTCCGCCCAGTTTTGGGCCACGATGGCCTGCAGGGATGGGCTATTGACGAGTGCGAGTTGAACGGCATCCTTCTGACTGAGCGGCTTGGCCAGCAGATCCGAAGCGCGCTGGCGCAAGGTATCGCGCTCGTTCTGGTCCCGGGCCAAGGTGAGCTGGCCGTCCGTGAAACCGCTTGCGGCTGCGTTGGCGCTGGAGATGTTTTGCTCCAGATTCACACTGGCGCAGCCAGACAACACCGCCACTGCGGCCACGGCGATCACGAGTTGGGCGCGGGGCATGCGCAAGCGGCGGTTCATTGTTTGCCCCCGTGGTGTGCATCATGGCCCTGCACGGGTTGTTCCTGCCCGGTTGCCGGTGCCGTCTGGCGCATTTCCTTGGCATAGGTGCGCCAGCCTCCGATCTCGCCCACCTTGTCATTGGCCGCTTTCCAGGGCTGGACGGATTGCTCTTTGTAGGCTTCGTAGCCCGAGAGGGCTGATCGGTACGAAAGCTGATAGTCCACCTTGGCGGATTCGCCCTCTGGCATCTGAGCCAGAGCCAGGGACGGCGCTATTAGCGCGGCGGCCAGCCAGGGGGTTGATATAGGTCGTGAAAGCCAGGAAATTTTCATAGGTTCACCATGCGTTCTTGATGCAACGCATTGTGTGATCCCAAGGCTTCCGCCGACATAACGGCTTAATTACATCTTTGTCATCTGAAAGAAAGCCCGCGATCTGCAGGCACACTTGCCGTCATTCGCAGACAGGGAGATCCCGTGAAGATATTGATCGTCGAGGATGAAATCAAAACCGGCGAATACCTGCGCCAAGGCTTGCGTGAGGCAGGGTTCAACGCCGATCTGGTTCACAACGGAGTCGATGGCCTGCATCTGGCCCAGGAAGGTGACTACGACCTGGTGATCCTGGATGTGATGCTTCCTGGGATGGATGGCTGGCAGGTGCTCACCAATCTGCGTCGCCGGGGCCTGGAGATGCCCGTACTGTTTCTCACGGCCAAGGATCAGGTGCAAGACCGGATCAAAGGGTTGGAACTGGGGGCGGACGACTACCTGGTCAAACCGTTTTCCTTTGCCGAGCTATTGGCGCGAGCGCGCACCATCCTCAGGCGTGGTCGCAATCGCACCGAGGTGACGGTCCTCCAGGTGGCCGATCTAGAACTAGACCTCTTGCGGCGGCGAGTCAGCAGATCTGGCAAACGCATCGACCTCACGGCCAAGGAGTTCGGACTCCTGGAGCTGCTGATGCGCCGCCAAGGGGAAGTTCTGCCGCGCTCTCTGATCGCGTCGCAGGTGTGGGATATGAATTTCGACAGCGATTCCAACGTGATTGAGGTGGCGATGCGCAGGCTTCGGGCCAAGATTGACGATGCCTATGACGCCAAGCTGATCCAGACGGTCCGAGGCATGGGGTATGTGCTTGAGGCGCCCGAGGAGAGTGCGTGAAGGCAAGGTACTCGCTCACCACGCGGCTGACGGTCTTTTTTACTTTGGCGTCCGCCCTGGTGCTGATCGGCCTGGGGTCTCTCGTGGCGATTTCCATCGACCGGCATTTTGTGGAGCTTGACCGCGATGCACTGCGTGACAAGGTTCACCTGACGCGTGAAGTCATCGGCAAATCGAAGTCGCCGCAGGATCTGAAGACGCGGCTGGATGACGTTTTGCACAGCCATGAGGGCCTCTTCGTCACCGTGCTTCGCAATGGTCAATCGCTGTACTCGACGGAGGACTTTGAGTTTCCTGCGGACTTGAGCGTGCGGACCCAGCATTCCCGCTTGGGGGTTGCCTCGTGGCGAATGAAGGAGCGTGAGTACCGGGGGATGACCGAAGCCGTGACGCTGCCAGGTTCCGCAGAGCCTCCGCTGCAGGTCTGGGTGGCGGTGGACATTGCCCACCACAAGCACTTCATGTACGAATTGATTTGGGTGCTTGTGGGCTACGTGGCATTGGCAACACTGGTGGCTGGGGTCCTGGGCTGGTGGGCCGCAAAGAATGGATTGGCCCCCCTTCGCGCCATGCGGTCCCGCGCTATGGCCATCACGGCACAGCGACTGGATGAGCGGATGCCAACCCAGGAGTTTCCGGTGGAGATGGCCGACCTGGCGACCACCCTCAACGAGATGCTCCGGCGCCTGAAGGAGGAGTTCGACCGCCTGTCCGAGTTTTCTTCGGACCTGGCCCACGAGCTGCGTACGCCCATCAACAATCTGATGACACAGACCCAGGTCACGCTCAGCCAGGCTCGTTCTTCCGAGGAGTACCAGGACATACTGGCTTCCAACGCCGAGGAGTACCAGCGCCTGGCCCGCATGGTGGCTGACATGTTGTTCCTGGCCAAGGCTGACCACGGTCTCATTCTTCCCAGCACGGAGAAGATCGCTGTTCACGATGAAGCACAGGCCCTGTTTGATTTCTACGAGGCCCTTGCAGAAGAAAAGCAGGTCCGACTGCAATTGGTCGGGGCGGCGGAGATCGTTGGCGACCGGTTGATGCTGCGCCGGGCGCTCAGCAACCTCCTGTCCAACGCCATTCGCTACACCCCACCTGGCGAGCAGGTGGTCGTGGACATCCAAGGGGACCTGCACGGAACCACCGTGGATGTCGTCAACACCGGACCTTCCATCGATGCTCAGATGATCCCCCGCCTGTTCGACCGCTTCTTTCGGGCGGACAAGTCGCGCAAGCAGCTGGACTCGGACGGCGCGGGCCTGGGCTTGTCCATTACCCAGGCGATTGTTCATGCGCACCGGGGGCGGATTTCCGTGAGTTCGGCCGATGGCAGGACTTGTTTTTCGATGTATTTCCCCAGAGCACAAAGCATTGGCAAGCACCTCACGACAGATGCATGACCCCCTGGCAACCCTCATAGACTGCTGGAAGGCAGATCCAAGCAGCACCTACAACACCTGGTTCCTGTGGGATCAGCGGATCAAGAACTTCCGCTCCATTCGCCGAGGCATCGCGCAGGTGGTGGAGGACATCCGGGGCGGAACGTTTGGCAACGCTTACCGAGGCTCCTCGCTGGAGACGATCGTGGGTTCCGTGGCAGAGCAGCGCCAGATTTTCAAGGGAGCGGACCACGCGTTCCTCTGGAAGCCCAAGCTGCGGATTCCGGACATCTACGAGAACACGAGCAACCAGCGCGCCTTTGCGGACCTCCTGCACACCTGCGATCACTGTGACTGCGCAGAAGACGTAGTGGCCGCCATACAGCGCATTGATGCGATTGGCATCAAAGGCTTGGGCCCAGCGGTCGCCAACTTGCTGTATTTCATCCACCCAACGCTGGTCTCTCCCTTCAACACGGCCATCGTCAATGGTTTCAACGCGGTGACCGGGGGGCGCGTGAAGCTTGGGCGCTGGGACCACTATCTCTCCATGCGGGAGGGCTTGCTGCGCTTGAACGCGCGGTACCGGCTAAAACTGTCGAACGATCTGGGCGCGATTGCAGGACTCATGTTTGACATTGGCAGTGGCCGATATGAAGCGCCGCCACAAGCAATGGATGTAGCGGCGACAGCTCTCTGGCAAGAAGACCTTGAACGTGTGCGGCAGGAATCCACCGCATTGCAACGAGAACTGTCCCAAGCGACCGAGAGCGATGCGACCCACACGGGTATCCAGGCTTCGCTGCGCGACCTGGGTAAGGCGCTCGGATTTGAGGTCTGGATAGCGTCCAACGACCGGGGCCGCGCCTATGGCGGGGGGCTGCTGGGAGATGGATGCATGGCGCAGTTGCCCGCCAGCCTGGACCGAGGACTGGAGTCCGTGCGACTGATCGATGTCGTATGGGTTGATCCCCAGACCTCGCAATTCGCCGCCGCATTCGAAGTCGAACACACCACGTCCATCTATTCGGGCATCGTACGCATGCTCGATCTGGCCCTGGGCACGCCGGTTGCAGGCAACTGCGCCCTGTTTCTGGTGGCTCCAGACAATCGCAGAGACAAGGTCGCTGAGCAACTTCAAAGGCCCGCCTTCTCCAGGGTGTCGGAGCTGGGAATCCGGTACCTGCCCTACAGCCAGCTGGAGCAGAACCATGCCTCCATGAGCCGCTTTGGGTCCAGCATCAAGCCGCTGCTGGAGATTTCGCAGCGGCTGTGAGCCACGGCTATTTCGTGCGGCGCGCTTCGCTGCGCTCGGCTCTTTGGGCCCCAGGGATGCGGCGACCCACGGCGATGTCGGCAAGATGAAGTTTCTGTTATCCCGAACGGCGGGATTGACGGGTGGCGCCTTGCGTTGCGAAAGCTACAGATCGAACTCCAATCTCTACGATTGGGCGTTGCCTCGGTACAGATTTCGAGGCAGAACTTCGCAAACTCTTCGCCCCAGAAAGCCTCGGCATGAACGTCACGACAAAGCCATTGGATGCACTATTGCCTGTCAGTTCGCTGGGAAACTCTGTGCCCAAAGCACCGAGCATCCAGGGAGGCGGTTTTCTGGACGCGATGAAGCAGGCGCTTTCAACCACAAGCCAGTTGCAGAGTGAGTCTGGTCGCCTAAGCCGCGAGGTCACATTCGGCAATCCCACGGTCAGTCTTGAAGAAACGATGCTCGCTGGAGTCAAGTCGAACATCGCGTTTCAGGCCACTCTTCAGAGCCGCAACCGCATTGTCCAGGCCTACACCGATGTGATGAACATGCAAGTCTGATGCTCGGAGGCCAGAGCAATGCAAAAGTAGATGTCGCACGCACTTGCTGCTAGCGCCGCAGACATGCATGGCGAGCCAATTGGAGGAGGCCCTGTTTCGAAAGACCCCTCCAGATCAGCAGCCGACCGCCCGGAGAACCCGTTTAGAACCGAGGGGCCTGGGTGACTTCGTCCGAGGTGGTGGCCACGGCAGCATGGTGCGCAGCGTGGTAGCGGTCAGGATAGATTTCGTTGAGCTTGCGGCCGTCTTCGCCCACAGCGACGATTTCGCCTTCGCGGATGGCGCGTGCCAACTCACTCTTGACTTGTTCCCGCGTCTTCAACGACTTGCCTGCCACGATCGGATAGCGACCAGACATCAACTCATTGCGTTTGACTCCGAATTCACCGGCCACCATGATGTCACCCGTACGGATAGCCTGCTCCAATTCTTCCCGCACTTGCTCGCGGGATTTGCTAGCCTGAGTAGAAGTAGCCGAGCGATAGGCTCCGGGATTGATTTGCTTGAGAGTCATCCCCGAGTCGCCAGCAGCAAGCATCTCGCCGCTTTGCTGAGCCTGCGCCAATTCAGCCAGCACTTGTTCGCGCGTCTTGCTGACAGCTTGGTCCGACGCAAAAGCGGGGGCGGCGATGAGGGAAAGGACGATGAGGGTGGACTTCAGTTTCATGATGGGGTTTCCTTTTTGGGTAGATGGCAATGGTTCAGGTGCAACCGCAGGCCGGTTTGGGAGGGCACGCGGTTGCCGGTGATCGTTGAGAGGGTTCAGGGCAGTTGGCGGGCATCGACCCAGCCAGCTTCGCCGCCCATATCCCGTACACCGTCACGACTGACGGGGTTGCGCTTGGCTGACTGCAACTCATCGAGGACTTGCTGGCGGGTCTTGGTCAGTTTGGGGCCCGGAACGAGTGGATAAGTGGCAGGGTAGCCACGGCTGATCCAGTACAGCGAACCGTCCTTCTGAGCGGCCAGCACGGTGCTTTCGACCGCTTGGCGGCTCACCGCATTGCCCAAATGGTCGGCGGCCAGGCTCACGCCTTCCTCCTGGCTTGGGCTTGCGTGGTAAACGGAAGTTGCGAAAGAGGCGGTGGCGGATGCAGCAAGGCTGGCGACGAGGATTGCGGTACGAACTTTCATGATGGTCTCCTGTGGCGCCGGATGCCCGATATGGTTCATCCAGGTGGCGTTTTCTGCACCACGGAGAGAAGTCTAAAAATTGCCGCCCCACATGGAGGTGACCTCCTGATTACGCTTTCGACAGCAATCTGCAATCCACTAAAACCCGAGTGCATCCCCCGCGTCGGTTCTGGGCGTCATACGACACTGCGGCCACCTCATTGCGGCAACGAGAGTCTCCCGCCGTCCTGCAGCGACGCAATCAGCGGGCAGGAGACATTCCCTTTTCTCGCATGGCATGCGCATACCAGTTCAGACAGCACCGACTCCATGCGTGCCAAATCGGCTATCTTCTCGCGCACATCCTTGAGCTTGGACTCAGCCAGTGCGCTGGCTTCTTCACAATGAGTTCCATCGTCTAGCCGCAGCAGCTCGGCTATTGCATCCAGGCTGAAGCCCAGGCGCTGAGCCGCTTTGACGAAGCGCACCCGCGTCACATCTGCATCTCCATAGCGGCGGATGCTGCCGTGAGGCTTGGCCGGCTCGGGCAACAATCCCTTGCGCTGATAGAACCGGATGGTCTCTACATTGACCCCGGCCGCCTCGGCAAAAGCGCCGATCGTAAAACTCTCCAAATTGGCTTTCATACCGCTTGACTCCGTACATGACTACGGAAGTAAGGTTACGGGATTCAACCAATTTTGAAAGGTCAAGCGCATGTCGGAGCCAAACAACGGGCGCACAGCGCTCTTCGCCGGAGGGCTGGCGGCCATCCTTGCCTCGACTTGCTGCCTCGGACCGCTGGTCCTGATCACCCTGGGATTCAGCGGGGCATGGATTGGCAACCTGACCGCGCTGGAGCCCTACCGCCCGATCTTCATCGGGGTCGCGCTGGTGGCGCTGTTCTTCGCCTGGCGGCGCATTTACCGCCCGGTGCAAGCCTGTAAACCGGGGGAGATCTGCGCGATTCCCCAGGTGCGAGCTGCCTACAAGCTTATTTTCTGGAGCGTGGCCGCACTGATTGTGGTCGCGCTCGGGTTCCCCTATGTCATGCCATTTTTCTATTGATCACAGGAGTTCTTCATGAAACAACTACTTGCCTCCCTGGCGCTCACCCTGGCCGTTGTCCCCGTGTGGGCCGCCACCCAGACCGTCATGCTGGCCATTCCCGGCATGACTTGCTCCACCTGCCCGATCATCGTCAAAAAAGCGCTTTCCAAGATCGAAGGCGTTAGCGAAGTTGAGGTGACCTTTGAGACGCGCGACGCAGCTGTCACCTTCGATGACGCAAAGACCAGCGTGCAGAAGCTGACCAAGGCAACCGCAGAGGTGGGGTTTCCATCCAGTGTCAAGCGGTGAAGCATTGACAACTGCACTGCAGCGCATGTGATGCCGTTACCTGGCGCGCACAAGCAAAAAGGATCTGTCGCATGACCCATCTGACAATCACCGGCATGACCTGCGGTTCGTGTGCGGCACACGTCAAAAAAGCCTTGGAAGACGTGCCCGGCGTACAGTCGGCATTTGTCTCCCACCCCGAAGGCACTGCCCAACTTGTCACCCTGCCGGGCACATTGCCCGATGCTCTGACTGCCGCTGTGGCCAGACTGGGCTACAAAGCAATGCTCGCCGATGTCCCCCCCAAACACAACCACGCTGGATCGCTCGATCAGGTGCGTCAGTGGACAGGGGGCGCTGACAAGCGCCGTGGCAACGAGCGTCCGCTGCAAATAGCCGTGATCGGAAGTGGTGGAGCCGCTATGGCGGCAGCACTGAAGGCCGTCGAGCAAGGCGCGCACGTCACGCTGGTGGAGCGAGGCACCATCGGCGGAACTTGTGTGAACATTGGCTGTGTGCCGTCCAAAATCATGATCCGCGCCGCGCATATCGCGCATCTGCGCCGAGAAAGCCCGTTCGATGGGGGCATGTCACCCACACCGCCGACGATCCTGCGCGAGCGGTTGCTAGCGCAGCAGCAGGCACGTGTCGAAGAACTCCGCCATGCCAAGTACGAAGGCATCCTGGACGGCAACCCAGGCATCACGGTGTTGCACGGTGAAGCGCGTTTCAAGGACGATCGGAGCCTTGTCGTCCGTTTGAGCGAGGGGGACGAGCAGATCGTGGTGTTCGACCGCTGTTTGGTCGCGACAGGAGCCAGCCCGGCCCTACCGCCGATTCCGGGTTTGAAAGAGTCACCCTACTGGACTTCGACGGAGGCGCTCGCCAGTGCCACCGTTCCCGAACGGCTGGCTGTGATTGGCTCGTCGGTGGTGGCGCTGGAGCTGGCCCAGGCTTTTGCCCGGCTAGGCAGCAAAGTAGTGATTCTGGCGCGCACCACCTTGTTTTTCCGGGAGGACCCGGCCATCGGAGAGGCCATGACTGCTGCTTTTCGTGCCGAAGGCATCGAGGTGCTGGAGCACAGGGAAGCCAGCCAGGTCGCGCATGTTGACGGTGAATTTGTGCTGACGACGGGGCACGGAGATATCCGCGCTGACAGGCTGCTGGTCGCAACGGGGCGGACACCGAACACGCACAGCCTCGCGCTGGACGCGGCGGGGGTCACAGTCAATGCGCAGGGGGGCATCGTCGTTGACAAGGGCATGCGCACCAGTGGCCGGAACATTTACGCGGCAGGCGATTGCACCGACCAGCCTCAATTCGTCTATGTGGCCGCAACCGCAGGCACGCGCGCGGCCATCAACATGACCGGTGGGGAAGCGGCACTCGACCTGACCGCGATGCCCGCCGTGGTGTTCACCGATCCACAAGTAGCAACCGTGGGCTACACCGAAGCAGGAGCGCGCAATGGCGGCATTGAGACCGACAGCCGGCTGTTGACGCTGGACAACGTGCCACGTGCGCTCGCCAACTTCGACACGCGTGGTTTTATCAAGCTGGTGACCGATACCACCGGGCACTTGATTGGCGTGCAGGCGGTCGCGCCGGAAGCTGGCGAACTGATCCAGACGGCGGCCCTGGCAATTCGGCACCGCATGACAGTGCAGGAGCTGGCCGACCAGTTGTTCCCCTATTTGACGATGGTCGAGGGACTCAAGCTCGCGGCGCAGACCTTCAGCAAGGACGTCAAGCAGCTTTCTTGCTGTGCAGGATGAGAAGCGGGCGAGATGATGAGAGTGCCCGCACAGTAGCTCAAATCGCTATTGATTGGCGCCGACTTGCCAAGCAACAGCCAACGCCGAGCGAACTTGGTGCAGGGACACTTTTCTGAGTGAAATTTCTCAGCATCCGAAACGCTTCACGGCGCGCCCAAAGCGGCGCCTGCCAGCATTACAGAAATATCATCGACCCATCATCTTCTGGTGTGTTGCTGTATTCCAAACTTCCCCTCGTCACGACGCGCACCGAGCCCATCGGACCGCGTGGGGCCGTCAGCCTGGCTGACGTTTCAATGACTCATGATGAGGGTTAAGACCATGTTCAAAAAGATCTTTGCACCCGCCGTTGTCGCGGCGCTGTCGATGGCTTGTGCAGTTGCTTTCGCAGCTTCCGCTGGCAACGAGGCACGCGACCAGGCATCGCCGGTCAAGATGCAGGTCGGGGAAGAAACGGCACGCTACTGGAGTCATCCGAGGCTGGGAATGGTCAAGGTGGACGCCGCTGGCCGCATGCTCACGGGTGACTCTGCCAAGGATGATGCTGCGCGATCTGCAGCTCCTTCCGGCAATCCCTCGACCCGCACACGTTGACGCACCCCGGCGAGGCGGTGCAACACCCGTAGCGTCCAGGGAAGGCGGCAAGGGAGCATTGCTGCGATCAAAGTTGAACGCCTGGACATACCGCCATTCATGTGACGCAAGTCAAGGATTGATGATGATCATGCTTGACATTGCCACCATGTAAACCCTTATCGTTCCCCCAAGGTCCATCACCATCTCGATGACCACTTCTTGGAGATCGCCATGAACCACGACCACACCACAGGGCATTCAGAAGCTGCCAACGCCAGCGGAGGCAGCCGCAAATTGATCGGCGCGGTGATCATGCTTGCGCTCATCGGGGCATTCTTCTTGCTCAGGGAGCATTGGTCGCACATCGCGGGCTACTGGCCGTATCTGCTCTTGCTGGCTTGCCCGTTGATGCACCTCTTCCATGGGCACGGGGGGCACGGCTCTCACGAAGGCGATTCGAGCAAAAAGTAATCTTGCAGGCACACAACACATTTGCAGGGAGGCCATTCATGTCCAACGCGGAACCGCACGATCACACCCACCATGGCCATCAGCATCATGAGGGGGTCCACGGGGATACACCGCCGCCCATGACGAAACTGAAAGATCCAGTCTGCGGTATGGACGTGACGGAACAATCGCATCACTCGGCGGAGCATGAGGGGCGGCACTACTACTTCTGTAGCGCCAAGTGCCAAACGAAGTTTGTTGAGGACCCGGACAAGTACGCTGTCACGCCTCCCGGTACCGACAAGGTTGCGCGAGAGCCAGAAGCCACTCAGCCCGGCACCATCTACACCTGCCCCATGCACCCTGAGGTGCAGCAGGACCACCCCGGGAACTGCCCTAAATGCGGCATGACGCTGGAGCCCATGCTCCCCACGCTGGATGAGGGAGAAAACGCCGAACTCGTGGATTTCCGGCATCGCTTCTGGTGGACGTTGCCACTGACCGTGGTGGTCACTGTTCTGGCCATGGTGGGGCACAGGCTGCAGTGGTTCGAAATGGCCACACAGAGCTGGATTGAGCTCGTGCTGACGGTTCCCATCGTGCTGTGGGCTGGCTGGCCCTTCTTTGTGCGTGGTGCCCAATCCATCGCGAACCGCAGTCCCAACATGTGGACGCTGATCGGTCTGGGCACGGGTGCCGCATTTGTCTACAGCGTGGTCGCCACCGTGGCGCCTGGGGTATTTCCGGCCTCGTTCCAGGCCATGGGCCGCGTGGCGGTTTACTTCGAAGCAGCAGCCGTCATCATCTCGCTTACGCTGCTCGGCCAGATGCTGGAGCTGAAGGCACGCTCGCAGACCTCGGCCGCCATCAAATCGCTGCTGGGCCTGGCCCCCAAGACCGCACGGCGTATCGACGCCAACGGTCAGGAGAGTGATGTCCCGTTGTCCCATGTCCATGTGGGAGACCTCTTGCGCGTACGTCCCGGTGAGAAGGTGCCGGTGGATGGCGTGGTGGTCGAGGGGAGCAGCGCGGTGGACGAAGCCATGCTCACTGGCGAGCCTGTGCCCATCGTCAAAGGACCTGGGGACGCCGTCATCGGAGCCACGCTCAATACCAACGGCGCTCTGGTGATCCGGTCCGAGCGGGTGGGCTCGGCCACCATGCTGTCGCAGATCGTTCAAATGGTGGCCCAGGCGCAGCGCTCACGGGCCCCCATGCAGCGCATGGCGGACCAGGTGGCGGGGTACTTTGTCATGGCCGTGGTGGGCATCGCGTTGCTCACGCTGTTCGCGTGGGGCCTGTTCGGCCCGGAGCCACGTTGGGTCTATGGCCTGGTCAATGCCGTGGCCGTGCTGATCATCGCGTGTCCCTGCGCGTTGGGATTGGCAACCCCCATGTCCATCATGGTGGCCACGGGCCGGGGCGCGACCAGCGGCGTGCTGTTCCGGGACGCCGCTGCCATCGAAAACCTACGCAAAGTGGACACGCTGATCGTGGACAAGACGGGAACGCTCACCGAAGGCAAGCCCTCGTTCGAGCGCGTGGTGGCCATGCCCGGTTTGTCCGAGGACGAGGTTCTTCGCCTGGCGGCCAGCCTGGACCAGGGCAGCGAGCATCCGCTGGCCGATGCCATTGTCGAGGCGGCCCGCGCCAAAGGGCTGGCCCTGGACAAACCCGAGGACTTCGAGTCCGGGTCGGGTATCGGTGTGCGCGGACAGGTCGCTGGACGCCAGCTCGCCTTGGGAAACACGGTCCTCATGGAGCAGGTGGGCGTTTCGGCAAATCCGCTGCTTGCGCAGGCAGAGTCCTTGCGCGCCACAGGTGCGAGCGTCATGTACTTAGCAGCCGATGGGCAACTGCAAGGCCTACTGGCGGTCTCGGATGCCGTCAAGGCGAGCACGCCGGAGGCCCTTGCGAATCTGCATGCGGCGGGACTGCGCATCGTCATGGCCACGGGCGACGGCATGACCACCGCCAAGGCGGTAGGTGCAAAGCTGGGGATTGATGAGGTCCATGGGGAGGTCAAGCCTGCCGACAAGCTGGCGCTGGTGTCGCGGCTGCAGGCCGAAGGCCGGGTTGTTGCCATGGCAGGGGATGGGATCAACGACGCGCCCGCCCTTGCCAAGGCAGATGTAGGGATCGCGATGGGTACCGGAACCGATGTGGCGATGAACAGCGCCCAGGTTACCCTGGTCAAGGGTGATCTGCGGGGTATTTCCACTGCGCGGGAGCTGTCTGAGGCGACGGTGGGCAACATGAAGCAGAATCTGATGTTTGCCTTCCTCTACAACGCGCTGGGCATACCGATTGCGGCGGGGCTGCTGTATCCCTTCACCGGTTGGCTGCTATCGCCGATGATCGCGGCCTTGGCGATGAGCCTGAGTTCGGCGTCCGTGATCGCCAACGCCTTGCGGCTTCGCAAGGGCTGAGTTGGCTCGGCAGGCTCGGATTTGATCTAGGTTAAGTCTGTGGCCGCCGCTGGGGATACCATTCGCACCATGATCTTCGCCAGAAGCACCGTATCGCGCCAAGGACGCTGGATAACCAGCTTCCTGGTCGCGGCGTTGCTTCTGATGCAGTTCGCGTTGGCCGCCTATGCCTGTCCCAAGCTGGACTCCGCAGCCCATGCGGCATCGATGCAAAAAGCGGGCATGGCCATGGGAGATGCCGTCGGCATGCCCTCCATGCCCGATTGCCACGCGATGGCGGGCACCATGGATGAGCAGGATCCTCAGCTGTGCCGAGCCCATTGTGACGGCGACAGCTTGTCCTCCCCCTCGCTCCAAGGTCTCGATCTGCAGGCGATCGCGGCGCACGCTATCTGGGTCGCCTATGTGCTGCCTGTGATCCTGGACTCCGAGCGCCATATTGACCCTCGGGCTGTCTACGCGGAGCTGGACAGTCGAGCGGGCGCTCCCCCCATCTATCTAACCCATCAGGTCTTTCGGAATTGATCGTGCACGTCTTGCGCGCTGCCTTGCAGCGTTTGCGCAAGTCTGACTTCGTGCCCCTTCATTTCGAGGACCATCATGCCCAACATCTCCTTCGGCGTTCCCTGCGAGCGCCTGTCTGCGCACCAGCGCATTCGTCCCATCTCGCAGCGCATCCAGGTGCGCAACCTCCACCATCTGCGCCTGGGCGCTCTCGGGTTCCTGCTGGCCGGCACCGGCTTGGCTGGGAACCCGGCGCACGCCCTGGGCTTTGCCGAGGCATTGGACTTGGCGGAACAGCAAAGTCCCCGCATCGCGGCGCAGCGACTGCAGATTGACGCAGCCAGCAGCACCCAGAAGGCCGCAGGGACGTTGCCGGATCCCAAGCTGTCAGTCGGCATCGAGAACTTTCCCGTCAGCGGCATGGACCGGTTCAGCCTCACACGCGAGTCCATGACCATGCAGCGCCTTGCGCTGATGCAGGAGGTGCCCAACCGGGCCAAGCGCGATGCCCAGATCGCCAGTGCCCAGGCCAAAGTGGAACGCGAGCGCGCCGCCCTGGGCGTCCAGCGCCTGCAGATCCGCCAGGAGCTGAGCCAAGCCTGGATCATGGCCCAGGCCATTGAACAGCGCGACCAGGTGCTTGCCGGTCTACTGAGTGAGAACCAGCGCCTGCAGGACAGTCTGCCCGCCCGCATCGCGGGAGGGACGGCCCAGGCGGGCGAACTCTTGATGGCCAGGCAGGAGGCTCTTGCGCTGTCGGACCGCAGGGACGATCTGCAGCGGGACCGATCCAAGGCCAGGGCGATGTTGCGGCGCTGGGTTGGCGCCCGCGCCGACGAGGCGCTGCAGGGAGTTCCCGGGCCGCTGAGCCGCCCTTTGGACCAGCTTCGGTCAGAGGTACACCGCCACGCGGAACTCGCGCAGTACCCGGCCATGCAAGCCATGGCCTTGGCGGAAACGCGCGAAGCCCAGGCAGAAACCAAGGGTGATTGGTCCTGGGAAGTCGCCTACAGCCGCCGCGACCGCCGCTGGGGCGACATGGTGTCTTTCCAGGTGACCTTTGATCTTCCCTGGCAACAGGAGCGGCGTCAGGGACCCCAGATCAAGGCCAAGCAGCTGGAGCTGCAGCGCCTGGAAGCCGAGCAGGAGGACGTGACCCGCAGGCACCTACAGGAGCTGGAGGACAGCGCCTCAGAGCTGGCGGCACTGAACAGTCAGATCGAGCGGCTGCAATCGGCTGGCATCGGCTTGGCACAAGGGCGCGCCGAACTCGCGTTGGCCAACTACCAGTCTGCCAAGGGCGACTTGAGCGCCGTGCTGGCTACAAGGGCCCAGGTGCGGGAGGCGCACTGGCGACTCATTGAGCTGCAGGCACAGCGGGACACCGTGATTGCCCGCCTGAACAGCCTGATCGCGGACTGAAGGGAGAACCACATGACCAATACCGTTTTCAAGAAGACCGCCGTGGCCGTGGCACTGGTGGCTGCTGGCATCGCCCTCGGCTGGGGCGTCTCCCAATGGCGCATGGCGAGCAGTCATCCGTCTGGCGCTACCCCTCCATCGGCAGAAGCGGCGAAGGCCGACCGCAAGGTACTGTACTGGTACGACCCCATGGTGCCGACGCAGAAGTTCGACAAGCCCGGCAAGTCGCCCTACATGGACATGGCCCTGGTCCCCAAGTATGCCGATGAGGACACACAACAAGGCTCCGGTTTGAATGTCTCTGCCCAGGCGGTGCAAGCCCTCGGCCTGCGCACCGCCACGGTGGAGCAGCGCGACATTGGGTCCGATGTGGATGTGCTGGGCACGGTCCAGCTGAATGACCGGGATGTGAGCATCGTTCAGGCGCGCTCAGCCGGGTTTGTGGAACGGGTCTACGCCCGCGCCCCGGGCGACGTGGTGGCCGCAGGCGCGCCATTGGCCGACCTGCTGCTGCCCGAATGGTTGGCGGCGCAGCGCGAGTTTCTCGCGGTCCGGGCGCTCAAGGACGAATCGTTGACGGCAGCGGCGCGCCAGCGGTTGTTGCTGCTGGGTATGCCGGCCTCGCTGGTGGCCCAGGTGGAGCGCACGGGCGAACCTCAAGGCCGCTACACGGTGACCTTCCCGCAGGCTGGGATGGTGGCCGAACTGATGGTGCGCCAAGGCATGACGGTCTCTGCGGGGGCCAACCTGGTGCGCGTGAACGGTTTGGCCAGTGTCTGGATCGAGGCAGCCGTTCCCGAAGCGCAAAGCGGTCCCTTGCAACTGGGGCAGGATGCCCAGGTCCGCCTGGCCGCGTTTCCAGGCGAAACCCTCAAAGCCCGGATTGTGAGCATCCTCCCAGAAGCCAATCGGGACACCCGCACGGTGCGTGTGCGGCTGGAGCTACCCAACCCCGCCCAGCGGCTGAAGGCGGGCATGTCCGGACAGATCGTTCTGGCCGGACGGACACAACCAGCGCTGCTGGTGCCCAGCGAAGCGGTGATCCGCACCGGCAAGCGGGCGCTGGTCTACGTGGTGGATGGCCCCGGCAAGTACCACCCCGTCCAGGTCCAACTCGGCGCGGAAATCGATGACCGCCTCGTCATTCAAAGCGGCCTCACCGCAGGGCAACAGGTGGTCGCCTCGGCACAGTTCCTGATCGACTCGGAAGCCAGCCTGCGAGGCATCATGCCCACACAGCCTCCAAGCAGCGGCGTACAGCCGATCAACGAACAGGGGTCTTCAAAGTCTGCTGCTCCGGCATCGAAGAGCTTTACGGTGCGAGGGGTGGTCGATGAGGTCACCCCCACCGAGCTGACCCTGACCCATGAGGCGGTCCCTGAACTGAAGTGGCCCGGCATGACCATGCCATTCAAGCTGGCAAACCCGGAGCTGGCAAAGGCCCTCAAACCCGAGCAGCAGGTCAAGTTCACCTTCCAGCAGCAAGGCAAGGACTTTGTGATCACCGCCGTGGAAAGGATCAAGCCATGATCGCGCGTCTGATCCGCTGGTCGGTGGCGAACCGATTTCTGGTTCTGCTGGCGACCGTGATGCTGACCGCTTGGGGCGTGTGGGGCGTGCGCAGTACCCCCGTGGACGCTCTTCCCGACTTGTCCGATGTCCAGGTCATCATCCGCACATCCTATCCCGGCCAGGCGCCTCAGATTGTGGAGAACCAGGTCACCTACCCACTGTCCACCACCATGCTGTCCGTCCCGGGCGCCAAGACGGTGCGAGGTTTCTCGTTCTTCGGCGACTCATTCGTCTACATCCTGTTCGAGGATGGCACGGACCTGTACTGGGCGCGTTCGCGGGTACTGGAGTACATGAACCAGGTGCAGGGACGACTACCCGCTACGGCCAAGTCATCGTTGGGCCCAGATGCCACCGGGGTGGGCTGGATCTTCCAGTACGCCCTGGTAGATCGCACCGGCAAAAACGACTTGGCCCAGCTGCGCGCTCTGCAGGACTGGTTCCTGAAGTTCGAACTCAAGAGCCTGCCCAACGTCGCAGAAGTGGCGTCGGTGGGCGGCATGGTCAAGCAGTACCAGGTGGTGCTCGACCCCATCAAGCTCGCAGCCCAAGGGCTGACCCAGACGCAGGTCCGCGAAGCCATCATGGGAGCCAACCAGGAAACGGGGGGATCGGTGCTGGAGTTGTCCGGGGCCGAGTACATGGTGCGCGCCAGCGGCTACCTCAAGACGCTGGACGATTTCCGGGCCATCCCCCTGGTGTCCCGCGCCGGAATTCCTATTCGCCTGGGCGATGTCGCGACGCTACAAATCGGGCCGGAGATGCGGCGCGGCATCGCCGAACTCGACGGCGAGGGGGAAGTGGCCGGGGGCGTGGTGGTCCTGCGCTCGGGCAAAAATGCCCAGGAAACCATCAAAGCCGTCAAGGCCAAGCTCAGTGAGCTGCAAAGCAGCCTGCCCAAGGGCGTGGAGATCGTCACCACCTACGACCGCAGTGCACTCATTGAGCGTGCGATCCAAAACCTCACCACCAAACTCGTAGAGGAGTTCATCGTGGTGGCCCTGGTCTGTGTTTTGTTTCTCTGGCACCTGCGCTCTGCGCTGGTCGCCATCATTTCTCTGCCTCTGGGGATCATGGCGGCGTTTCTGGTGATGCGCTACCAGGGCATCAACGCCAACATCATGTCCCTGGGCGGGATCGCAATCGCCGTGGGCGCCATGGTCGATGCGGCAGTGGTCATGATTGAGAACGCTCACAAGAAGCTGGAGGCCTGGCAGCGCAAGCATCCCGACCGCCAGCTGGTGGGGGAAGAACGCTGGAAGGTGATCACCGAAGCTGCCGAGGAGGTCGGCCCCGCGCTGTTCTTCTCGCTGCTCATCATCACCTTGTCCTTCGTGCCGGTCTTCACGCTGGAAGCGCAGGAAGGTCGGTTGTTCGGCCCCCTGGCGTTCACCAAGACCTATGCGATGGCCGCAGCAGCGGCTCTCTCGGTCACGCTCATCCCCGTCCTCATGGGCTACTGGATCCGAGGGCGTATCCCTGACGAGCAGAAAAACCCCATCACCCGCGCGCTGATTGCCGTGTACCGACCTTGCCTGGAGTGGGTCTTGCATCGTCCCAAATCCACCCTGGTCATCGCCGTGCTGGCGCTGACGACCACGATCTGGCCCCTGTCGCGGTTGGGGGGCGAGTTCCTGCCCAGGCTGGATGAAGGCGATCTGCTGTACATGCCGTCAGCCCTGCCGGGCCTGTCGGCACAGCGAGCCACGGAGCTTCTGCAATTGAGCAACCGGATGATCAAGACGGTGCCCGAGGTCGAGCGCGTCTTCGGCAAGGCGGGCCGAGCAGAGACCGCCACCGATCCGGCGCCGCTGGAAATGTTCGAGACCACGGTGAAGCTCAAGCCCAGAGACCAGTGGCGTCCAGGAATGACGCCCGAGGGCCTGATCGAAGAGCTGGACAAGGCCGTCAAGATCCCCGGCCTGTCCAACATCTGGATTCCGCCCATCCGTAACCGCATCGACATGCTGGCCACCGGCATCAAGAGCCCCATCGGTGTCAAGGTGACGGGCAACGACCTGCAGGTGATCGATGGGATCGCGGCACAGGTCGAGCAGGTCGCCAAGGGCATTCCGGGAGTGAGCTCGTCACTGGCCGAGCGCCTGACGGGGGGCCGCTACGTCGATGTCCGCATCGATCGCACGGCCGCGGGGCGCTACGGGCTGAATGTGTCCGATATCCAGGCCGTGGTCTCCGGGGCCATCGGTGGAGAAAACGTCTCGGAAACGGTCGAGGGCCTGGCGCGCTTCCCCATCAACCTGCGCTACCCGCGTGAGTGGAGAGACTCGCCCGAACGGCTGGCCCAGTTGCCCATCTCCACCCCCATGGGGCAGCAAATCACGCTGGCAACGGTGGCCAGCGTTTCTATCACCGATGGACCACCCATGCTCAAGAGCGAGAACGCCCGCCCATCGGGCTGGGTGTATGTCGATGTGCGGGGCCGCGATCTGGCGTCCGTGGCCAGTGACCTGCGCGATGCGGTGAGCCGCCAGATCAAGCTGGAGCCCGGGGTCAGCATCACGTACTCAGGCCAGTTCGAGTACCTGGAGCGGGCCAATGCCCGCCTCAAGGTGGTGGTGCCTGCCACCTTGTTGATCATCTTCGTGCTGTTGTACCTGACCTTCTCGCGCATGGGTGAGGCGGGACTGATCATGGCGACGCTGCCATTTGCGCTCACCGGGGGCATCTGGTTCCTGTACCTCATGAACTACAACCTTTCGATCGCCACCGGTGTGGGCTTCATCGCCCTGGCGGGGGTCGCGGCTGAGTTCGGGGTGGTCATGCTCATCTACCTCAAGCAGGCACTCGCAGAGAGGTGTCCAGACGGCAGGCAGCCCACGCTGGAAGAGCTGCTGGATGCGATCCGGGAAGGTGCTGTGCTGCGCGTGCGACCCAAGGCCATGACCGTGGCTGTCATCCTTGCGGGCCTGGTGCCCATCGTGTGGAGCAGCGGGACAGGCTCGGAGGTCATGAGCCGCATCGCGGCCCCTATGCTGGGCGGCATGGTGACAGCGCCGCTGCTGTCCTTGTTCGTGATTCCTGCGGCCTATGTGCTGATGCGTAAGCCTAGGAGAGTAAAAACAGAAGCATCCGGAGGCTGAACGCTGCGTTGCGCAAGCTGGTGCTAGCGATAAACCAGTTGTTTCTCACTCCCAATCGCGCACGCTTGCATGCTATTTTGCGCACGGTGCAAGCGTCAGGCGTGCAAAATCTGCGGACTGACCGCCCGGAAAGAACAACAGTGGAAATTCGTAAGCGCAACAACGTGCATGTGATCGATGCAATTCGCCCGGACGTCCCCGTGCTCGTCTATGCGCACGGCTTTGGGTGTAGCCAGCATATGTGGCGACACATCACTCCGGCCTTTGAAGGTAAGTGCCACCAGGTCTTGTTCGACTACGTCGGCTGCGGCCAATCAGACTTGGCCGCCTTTGACCCCGTGAAGTACGCAAGTCTGAAAGGCTACGTGCAAGATCTGCTGGATGTATGCGACGCATTGGGCATCGAGCGCGGAGTGCATTTTGTTGGACATTCGGTCAGCGCCAGCATCGGCCTGCTGGCCTCCATCGAGCGACCTACGCTTTTTGACCGCCTGATTCTGGTTGGCCCGTCGCCTTGCTACCTCAATCACGCACCGGATTATTTTGGAGGATTCGAGCGCAAGGATTTGGATGGCCTATTGGACCTCATGGACCAGAACTTCATGGGCTGGTCCAGCTATCTCGCACCTATTGTGGCAGGAGCGCCGCAGGCAGACAGTCTGGGCGGAGAGTTGTCCGAGAGCTTCTGCTCAACCGATCCTACGATGGCTCGTATCTTTGCGCAGGCAACCTTCTTTGCAGATAGCAGAGAGGATCTACCGCGCGTGACCCGGCCAAGTCTGATCCTGCAGCATGGCAAAGATGCATTGGCGCCCCTTTCTGTCGGGGAGTACATGCACAAGAAGCTCAGGGGCAGCACGTTGGAAGTGCTGGACGTGACCGGACACTGCGCTCACATGAGTCACCCACATCTGGTGACGGCCGCCATGCAACGATATCTCTCACTCACCTGAGCGAGACCGAGAGGGCTGGATATGCTGGCGGTTGATGACATCCCTTGCGCGATGATGATTACGGACCCGGAGGGGCACATCGTGCGGATAAACAGGGAGTTCCTTGTACTGATCGGGGGCACAGAGGCTTTTTGGCTCGGCCACTCCATGGATGAGCTGTTGACACCAGCTTCTCGAATTTTCAGTCAGACCCACCTGTTCCCCACGCTGCATCACGCAAAGAGTGCGCGCGAAGTTTTTCTCCACCTGCGCGGTTTCGATGGCGAAACTGTTCCTGTCATGATCAATGCAGTAAACAAGCGACTGGAGATGGGTGACAACATCGTATGGGCTTTCTTTGTGGCCCGCGAACGCAGCCGTTTCGAGGGCGAGTTGATCAAGGCGCGTGCAGAGGCACAGGCCCTTGCCCAGCGCTTGGCGGCCAGCAATGAACAGGTTGAACTGCAGAATCGCCAGCTTTCGGAACTGAGTCTTTCTGATCCACTCACAGGTCTCAAAAACCGCCGTGCGCTAGAGTTGACCGTGCAAGATTGGCAGCGGTCTGCCTCTCCAAACAGCTCGGCGTCGTTGTTGATGGTGGATGTGGATTACTTCAAACGTATCAACGACGCACATGGCCATCCCGAGGACGACCGGGTGCTGGTCAATTTAGCGCGCCAGTTACAGGCAGGCGCCCGAGGTTCGGACTTGGTCGCGCGATACGGCGGGGAAGAGTTCGTTGTATGGTTGCCCGATGCGGAGGTGGAAGCAGCAGCCCGCGTCGCCGAGCGGGTACACAAATGCGCCAGACGGGTGCGCTCAGCGGCGGGGCCAGTAACGGTCAGTGTTGGGCTGGCATGTGCTGTACACGAAACCGGAGCGGACTTCCTTGCCCGACTGTTAAAGCGCTCTGATGAAGCTGTTTACAGTGCAAAGGCGCTCGGGCGCAACTGCACAGTGGTTCGTGACTGAGTCGTCAAGCCTCGCGCGGCTCACCAGCACTTGGAATAGTGATAGCTTGCCGCCGCAAAGATCGTTCGCCAGGAGGCTACTTGGATGGCATGGTCGCTTGGCGGTCCACCATCATTTGCATCATCTGTTCCATCATGGCCATACGGCGCTCCATTTGAGCATGCATACCCATCATGCCTCCCATGCCTGCGTTCCCAGGGGCTGAGGGTACGGCAGGTTTGCCCTGCGCCCCCTGCTGCATCATCCCCATGCCCATACCACCAGAATTACCGGCCCCCATCATGGCCATGCCTGACTGCATGAGCCTCATGTGCTCATCCATCAGGGCAGAACGTTCGGCGGGAGTCTTGGCCGCCTGCATTTTTTTGTGCATTTCCTGCATCGCCTTCATTTGATGATCGAAGGCGTCCGGTGCAGGCGCAGCAGTAGCGGCCGGGGCCGGTTGGGTGACCGCGCCACCGCTCTGCACGCCACCGGCAGGGTGGTGGCCTGCGTGTTCGTCCGCAGGTTTCGGAGATTGCGCGATGGCACAGCCTGCCACGAAAAGGGTTGTCAATAGCCCAGCGACGATGTTCAGACGCATGATGGTCTCCTTGGTAGTTCAACTACAGCATGACGACGTCTGCCTTGCATCGTCATGATCCACGTCAACCGAGATTGCGGGCCGAGACGCGCAGCAGCAGCCACCGGTTGCTCGGCGCGATGAAGTCCCCATCACGGCGTCTGCTTTGTATCCGGCACGCTCAATTGCGGAGCGTACAAGCTCCACAATGCCGTCTTCGGCTTGCCCAGGAACGCTGACCTGCCGCGCGGCCAAATCGATTTCTACGTCGATGCCCGCCAGCATTTGAGCCTGAGCTATTGCTCGACGAATGCGCTGAACACAACCGCCGCACGTCATATCAGGAACATTGAAATGGACCATGTGAGCCTCCTTCGGTTGATTCACGGTTTGACTATGAGCCTTGTCATGATGAGAAGGTCAAGCCCATGCGCAAAGATCAGCCGGGCATCAAGATCGAGAGCGGCAGTCGCCAAGGCATATAAGGCTATGCCGATGCAATCATGCTTGGCGAGTTGCATACTGGAAGGCACTTAACGTTTTATCGAGCCGCCTATGGACCTCGAGGACCTGCTTAAGCTGGCTTGAAAGCGCAAGCCATGTCAGGAGCTAATAGCTTGGTGTTCTTCACCTCCATCCAAAAATATGGCCCACAGCTCCGAACGACTGATGAGAGATCGTCAGCGGACCTCCATGGCGGCAGCACGAGCGACCGCAACCGCTGCAGAACAGACCTCTGGCGCGGCATCTTCAGGCTGACTCCTGCCGGTCAGGTTTGCTGTCAAATGATATTCATCGTTGGAACATGCCATCCGTCATCCCGCGAGGCGTTCTGCCGCTACACCATCAGTAGCGGCCACCAAGAGTCAGTTTGCTGTACGTTGTACCCAACGTGCTTCTACCAAAAATTGTTCCGTCAAAGCTCCAAGTCTGCACACCGCTCCACCCCCCCCAATGGTTGGGCTGCCATACTCGAAGCCCGGCCTAGGCTTTACTCTGCTACGAGGGAACTGCTTCGCAGATTGTTTGCAAATCATCCCTGCCATCTACGGGCAGCGCATCCCACCAACCGGGTATCGACACCATTTCATGCCATTACGTGTATATCTTGATAGCAGCGACTACTCGACGCTGTCGGACCCTGGAAAAGCCTCAAGGGAGGTACCAGGAGTTCTTGAGGAACTCCTTAGTTTTAAAGATTCGGGGAAAGTGAATTTCTACTTTTCAGCCGCACATCTGACCGAAATGGCCCCCGTACAGTCAACCTACACAAGTGCTGCGGTACAGCGTACCAACATGCTTGCGGATCTGTGTGGGGGGAACTGCATGATTCACCTCCAAACTCTTTTCAAAGAGGAGGTCAGGGCCGCGCTGGGGCTTTCATCAGGTTGCGTCAATCCCTTTGACCATAACGGCAGATGGTTTCCAGAGGGAGCATGTGAAATGCTGCCGATCACAGAAACGGATCATCTACAGTCAATTCAAAGCACCATTGAAGCAGTTCTTCCAAACGCGACTCGCGCACAGAAGAGGCAGGCAAAACGATTGATGACTAAGGGGAGAAAGGTTCGCCCCACCTTACGAAGTACGCTCTTGCGAAATGTTGAAAGGCAAGACCTTGATGAGATCCTCGCAGTCTTTCCCATGCGACAAGACGCTGCTCGTACGCTTGCACTGTACGTCGCAGGAGGCGCAACTGCGGCAGAAGCAACAGGCGCGTATGAAGCGAGTCTCAGAGATCCCCGCTGGATGATGCAGTGGTTTGAGAAGCATCACGGTGATTTAACGCCCTTTGTGTCTTGGGCCAGAGGGCCGGCTGCGGATATCACAGGCAAGATGCGCGAGTTATCCCGACTGGTTGAGTCTTTGCGTGCGAATCCCATGCTCAACTCCGAGTTCCTCACGTCCATATATGGATCATCTAAATGGGAGGAATGGCAGGAGAACATGCTGATCGGGATTGGGAATCGCTTTGCGGAGGAGCTTAAGCCGGGAGCCAAGTTAAAGACCGCAGAGATTGACACACACTGTCCAGGACTCTCTACTGGAATTCGTACGTTGCACACATCTTGGCGCTCGATCACTTTTGCGAAACCACGCAAGCCGAAAGATAGCGATTTTGTGGATGCTTTGCACGCTGTGTACGCACCATATGTGGATGTGTTTAGGGCTGACGGTTTTATGGCGGACTACGTTTCAAAGCAGGTCATTCGGTTTCCCACCCTGGTCGTGCCGAAGCTTTCCGAGCTTCCAGAGGCTCTCCGACGTCGATTGGCAACCACTTGACTTCATAGCGATAATGATGGACTGCTGACCGCAGAACTCTATGCAGCCGTCACACAGGTCGGCACGCCTCTCCAAGTCGAACGACCGCTCGGGGTAAAGATCATTTGGCCTGATTATGTCCATTGTCAGCTTTCGCTGCTCAGCAGTCGTCCCTCACTCCCTATCGTCAGGCCGCAAATTTTCCCTATCCGAAAAATAGACTTGGTTCCCGGGTATTCCTCGAAGCCGACTCCGCCTCATTTGCGGCTGTTGTCTGATTGCGGATACCAACCATCTGGGGAAAAACTCAACAGTGGGGACGCGGAAGGGGCCGTTGGCGTTGGGGCAGGGTAACGCTACGACTTGGGTCTTGACGTCATTTCTTCGGCAGCGTTGATGCAATCCGCAGGCAGTAATTTAAGAGAGTTGCAGCGGGAGACCGCGCCTGCGCTTTTGGGAAAATAATGGAAATCCTAATACTGTCTAGCAGGCTGCTGAAATACTCCCCAACGTCACTGCCCAGCTGCCGCCTTGCCAGGACAATCGAGGCACACCCCACCGATGAGATAGAAGAAAGAGCCATCCATGCGCGGAGCCGACACCTTCACCGAGAGCCTGTTCACCATGCGCCACCTCGATGACTTCGTGCCCCTTGATCACCCCCTGCGCATGATCCGCGTGATGGTCAACAAGGCCCTGGCGAACATGGACAACCTGTTTGGTCAGATGTACGCGGCCGACATCAAAGGCGGGCGTCCCAGCATTGCCCCCGAGAAGCTGCTGCGGGCCATGCTCATTCAAGTGCTCTACAGCGTGCGCTCAGAACGCCAACTCATGGAGCAGACCCAATACAACCTGCTGTTTCGCTGGTTCATCGGCCTGGCCATGGACGACGCAGTCTGGGTTCCTACCGTGTTCAGCAAGAACCGGGAGCGCCTGATCGAGCACGATGCCGTCATCGAGTTCTTCAACCAGATCGTGCAACAAGCCCAGGAGCAGGAACTGCTCTCGGGCGAGCACTTCAGCGTGGATGGCACCCTGATCCAGGCCTGGGCGGGCCACAAGAGCTTCGTGCGCAAAGACCGCACGGACGATGACGGCAACGCCAACGCGGGCAACTTCAAAGACCAAAAGCGCAGCAACGACACCCATGAATCCACTACGGATGGGGATGCAAGGCTGTACCGCAAGGGCAAGACGGCCAGCGAGTTGCGCTTCATGGGCCACACACTCACCGACAACCGCCACGGCCTGGTGGTCAGTGCCGTGGTCACCCAGGCTGACGGGTATGCAGAACGTGAAGCGGCCAAGGCCATGATCAACGATGCCCGCCAGGCGCTGCCCGGCGATGAACCCATCACCATCACCCTGGGGGCAGACAAAGGCTACGACGCCAAGGAATTCATCGAAGCCCTGCAGGAGATGAACGTGCTGCCCCATGTAGCGCAGAACAAGTCGGGGCGCCAGTCGGCAGTTACTGACGCGATTGCAGACAGCGAAGGCTACGCCATCTCGCAGCAAAAGAGAAAGCTGATCGAACAAGGCTTTGGCTGGGCCAAGACGGTGGGGCACATGCGTCAGGTGCTGGTGCGCGGGATCAAAAAAGTGGACCAGATGTTTGTGCTGACGATGGCGGGCTACAACCTCACGCGATTGCGCAGCCTGGGGCAAATCCGCCTGCAGGGGCAGGCATGAGGGCAAAAGGGCAAAAAATCGGGCGTGCGAGGGTAAAAAGCGCCAGTATGGAGCGCTGAATTTCAAGATACGGAAAACTGGCGCGAGAAATGCGCGAGGGTCGAGGAAGATACTCGTGGGCAAGGGGAGTATTTCAGCAGCCTGCTAGTGCTCCCACGATTGGTGGTTTTTTCAGGCCCTGCGCTGTATCACGCAGGCCGTGTCTTCTGCCAGAAATCAGAGCGACACTATCAGTCCTATGCAGCAGGGTTATCAAACGGATCGCTGATTTACACGCCATTACGTTTGTCGGTGGCTGCAGTTGCTTGGCGGTGAAAATTCTCCGCAAGATTGGAAAGCCGTAGCCCGGAGATTTACGCCAGGTGCAATGCTGCAGGCGCTACATGGATCGGACTTGCGCCAACGGATGCCCATGGACCACCCGACTACTTGGCGCGAGAACAGATCGACCACAACCGCTAGGTACAGCCAGCCTTCGTGGGTTCGGGTGTCGGTGACGTTGGTGACCCAGGACTGATTGGGCTGGGCCACCTTGAGCTCACTCTCGAGGTGATTTGGCGCGACCACCACGGGCTTGCCACCTCGCATTCCAGGCCTCCGGCCCTAGCCGATCTGTCAGCGCGCGCCTTCGAGCCTGAGCAACCGCGCCACGCGATGCATGCCGCAGAGCTTGTGCCTGTTCGCCACCCGCTATCCCTCTTGGAAGAACTAATTTTTCGAGGTAGGGAACTAATTTTTTTGGCGTGGTGGGGGCACTTTTTCTGGCGAAGTTGCCTGGGTTTGCCCAGACCGGGAGGCATGAGAGAGGCCGCGAGAAGGATGCACCCACGGACTGCAAGCTGTTTCTGCCGTGCGCGGCGCCAGTGCCCCAAGTCTGCCAAGCCTAGCTGCGCACCGTGGCGTCTCCATGCTCGCCTCGGGCGACTGCGGACCTGGCTCCAGTGAGCGGATGTCATCGGCGAAGACGTCAGGCTCATGGATGAGCAGCCATTGAGCACCGAACCGCTCTTCCTATTGGCTTGCATCGGCCCGGGGGTACTGGGCATCCCCTCTCAGGCCATGCCGCATCAGCCAGCCGTCGGAGCCCCTCGAGAAAGTGCACACAAGTGGCACGCACGGGCGGTGGACGCTAGCCGCACAAAGGCTTAGTCAGCTCGAAATTTGCCATTTTTACCTCATTTTTTCGGGTGAAAAAATACAGTGCGCATGGGATTTTTCCATATTGAGGTGATCGAGAACAATTCACTCATCAACCAAACGAAAGGAAAAAAGCCATGGAATCCCTCCCTTCTTCCCCTTCCACCCGGGTGCTGCGCATGCCTGAGCTTCGCGAACGATTGGGTATTTCACGCTCGTCGATCTATCTCAAGCTGAACCCGCGTTCCAAGTACTTCGACCCCCAGTTCCCCGATCCCATCCCATTGGGCTTGGCGTCAGTGGGGTGGCGCGATGGCGATGTACAGCGTTGGATCGACTTGCAAACGGCCCGTGCGCGTCACTCGAAGTAGGCCAATTAGGAACACTAATTTCTGTTGGCGCGGGATTTCGATTTCACGAGATACCCGCATGCCGCGGCAATCGTAAACACTAGGTTTTCAGATTGAGTGGTTTGAATCTATTTCTGCTACTTATTTTATTAAGTAAAAGTATCAAGTAACAGTCAATGATGCTTATTGAGGAAGATAGGAAAGTCTTATGAAGAAGAAACTTGATTTACCCATCACACTGAGTCCAGCAGATGCGCTGCGTAAAGCGGTAATGCATTTGGAGGAGGTTGATGGGAAGTTGAAGATCACTGTGGATAAGCAACTCGATGATGTTGAGCTGCTCATGATGATCGTTGACTTGGTTAGGAAGATGATCCGCAGTCCACGTCGCTTTGATTTTCAGTGTGAGGACTTTGATTTGGGAAAGAAGGAGTCTGTAAGTATTGAACGTCGTCTATTGCTGAAGGCTCTTGTGAGTCCTAATGTAAATCTCATTGCACTCAATAAGTATCATAAATTTCATCCGTTACTTCTGATTTTTGTTGAGGCTTTTCAGGCGCATGGGTTGCTTGGCCTGGATGTGGATTCTTATATGTATGCGAGGCCGCGCGATCGTCGTTTTGTGCTTCCGGCGAGCGTCTTTGAGGCTGCTGGCGAGCTAGTGAATCGCTTGAATTGCGCGGTTGCTGATGTCTGCCAAAAGGCTGTCGATTGCGGCTGGAAAAAGCTTGAAAAAGACTTTCGGCGCAATGCCAATAAGAACGCTCGTGGCTTGATTTTGGATCTGAAAACACAGTTGGATGCACATGCGCGCGTGTTAGTGATCCGCCTTGACCTGAGCTTTGCCAATGGTGCGGGTGTAGAGCTTGAACCGCATGAGCCGAACGAAAATTCTATTGGTGATAACGGTAGGCTGGGACCTGTATATGAAAAAGTCAGAAATCTACGAGTGAATTTTTGGAAGGAGGTTGAGAAGACTTATGGGGATGGTTTGCTGGGGCGTGCTAGTAAGCTCGAGTATGGCTACAGCCGGGGTTATCACTTTCACGCTCTTGTATTTCTTGATGGCTCAAAGCATCAAAAGGATATTCAGAATGGAATTCGAATAGGTGGAATTTGGAAGCGATTGGTTCCGGATGGCGCTGGAACATTTTATCTGTGCAATGCCCACAAGGAGAGCTATATGTATGTGGGTGTGGGTATGGCAACTTATGCGGACGATGAGTTTTTTACTGGTTATGTGATGGCGGTAGCTTATTTGACCAAGCCGGACTTCCATATGCAGCTTGTTTTGCCGGGGTGCCACCGAGCATTTCATGCCAGCTTTTCACCAAAACCCCCGTTGAAAAAGTCGGGGCGTAAGCGCCAGAAAGAGTCAGCCATGGATGGGGCGCGAAAATAACTGTAGAGCAGCCTGAAGACTCTCTTGCTCTGAGCCTGCTGGCTTGCGAGGCATTCTGATGGATTCGCGTAGTTTTCTCGAAGTTTTTACAAATTGATTGGATTCCTTTTTGAATTCTGGATCGTTGTGTCGCCATTTATAGAAGAGGTCGATGACAGTGTCTGCGTTGCGCTGATCTTTCTTGCCTGCATGGATTTCAGTGATCCCCAATTCGATGATGGCTAACTCGATTTCGCTTTTGATGGTGTGCATGGCAGTCTTGAAGTTGCGCCAACCACCCTCGGGTTTGTGCTCGGAGAGGATCAGTAAGACTTTGGTTTTCAGTGCTATGGTATTTTTGTGACGTGCTAGGGCTGCATGCCTCGCACTTTTTGACCTCTCACTCAATCGCTCTTCCAGATAGTTGTACTGATCGATTTGTGTGAGTATTCCTCGGGACTTGTTAGCGGTGAATAGCCAGAACCATGCATGATCAGGACGTCCTGCGGAGTGGTGCATGGCCGCGAATTTGATCGCTATGGAGAGAACGGCGATGTTCTGTTCATACGCGTATTGCAGGTTCTCGGCTTCGCTTACAAATGATTTGATATGTGTGCTTGTGATGCCAAGTCGAAAATTTTCTTCGGATATTTCCTGAAGGTCAATTGATGCGAAGTATTGTTCAAAATCGCTCTGGTAAAAGCGAAGATGAACTCCCTCAATATATTTTTTTAGCAGGTGGATCTCTGTCTCGATGTCGGGCCTTGACATGGGGGGATCATTTTTATGCTCGTAAGTTCTCATTTTGTAAAGGGGTAAGAATGCGTTTTTTTCAAGCCGAGATTATTCGATGTGCTGTCCAGGAGCGTACGGTAGCCCTGCATCCTTATCAAGGCGGTGTGATGCCTGTTCAAACGCCAGAGTGGAATCTGGTCCATTTTCTGATGGAGGCGCGCGAGTTGACTGCCAGTGTCACGCGCTCTCAGGCCGAGCTTTTTCGGATAGCGTCACGTTCTGGGGAGGCGGCCCTACGGCCAACCGATTTGGGCAAGCGGTTCTTGAGTACTGTCGTCGAATCGGTCCACGCCCGTAGCCTGCTGCGCCCTGGTCACAAGGTGGACCCGTTGGTGGCACTGCTGTTTGAAGAATGTGATCGGCGCGGTATTGGTATGGCCTGGGTTGGCGGAGGACCTCGCAGTGCGGACATGATGATGTCGGCTGCAGACAGTTTGAACGGCTGCGTGAATGCCATTCGCAGAAAGGCGAAGCGCATGGACTTCAAGGCCAAGTCCAACCGTTGGAGCGAAGCAGTGAAAAACCGCTTCAGCGAGTTGACGTCCTACTTTGAAGCGCTTGCCGATGCATACCCCGCATCTCGCGTGGTGCGCATTGACTTCAGTTTTTGGCCTGCACAGTGGGGGCTGCTCCCGTCTGATCAAGGGATTGACGATGCCATCGCGGCGCAGTGGCGTGCACTGCAGTCTCATATTGCAGAAAGGATTGGACCATCCATGGTGGGGCATGCCTGGAAACGCGACTACGGGGTGACGCGAGGCACGGTGTTCCATCTGGTGCTCGTGGTTGATGGACCACGTGAGCACGAACTCGATGTCATGGTGCAGGGACTTATGTGGGAGTGGCAAGCTCGAATCACTGGAGGGCAGGGCATTTGTTTCAACTGTCTATCTGCAGCCGGTAGTCCTTTTTCTGTCCGGGGTGGTTTGCCTATTTTGGAGTTCCATCCGGGGGGACTTGCAAATGTGTTGTACAACGCTGCGGCTTATTTGAGCTTGGGCGACTACGTGCTGTCCTACGACGGAGCGGGAAGAAGCCCGCACCAGGGGCAAGGTGTGCTGCCTTTTTCAGAACAAGCATCCGGTCGTGAGCGGGGGCCGTGGCCTTTTCTTGCGAGTTGAGCAGGCAGTGTTAGTCGCTCTGGGTTGCTTGGGGGGACTCAACACTTTCAGCATATTGAAGACTGAGAAAGTACGAATAAGTAACGCTACCCGTACCAGTAGTTGCTGGTGTGCTCGGGCAGCTTGTTGGTCACAAAAAAGCTGACGCGATTGCCTTCCATTGCTTTAACAGGCTGCTGAAATACTCCCCAACGTCACTGCCCAGCTGCCGCCTTGCCAGGACAATCGAGGCACACCCCACCGATGAGATAGAAGAAAGAGCCATCCATGCGCGGAGCCGACACCTTCACCGAGAGCCTGTTCACCATGCGCCACCTCGATGACTTCGTGCCCCTTGATCACCCCCTGCGCATGATCCGCGTGATGGTCAACAAGGCCCTGGCGAACATGGACAACCTGTTTGGTCAGATGTACGCGGCCGACATCAAAGGCGGGCGTCCCAGCATTGCCCCCGAGAAGCTGCTGCGGGCCATGCTCATTCAAGTGCTCTACAGCGTGCGCTCAGAACGCCAACTCATGGAGCAGACCCAATACAACCTGCTGTTTCGCTGGTTCATCGGCCTGGCCATGGACGACGCAGTCTGGGTTCCTACCGTGTTCAGCAAGAACCGGGAGCGCCTGATCGAGCACGATGCCGTCATCGAGTTCTTCAACCAGATCGTGCAACAAGCCCAGGAGCAGGAACTGCTCTCGGGCGAGCACTTCAGCGTGGATGGCACCCTGATCCAGGCCTGGGCGGGCCACAAGAGCTTCGTGCGCAAAGACCGCACGGACGATGACGGCAACGCCAACGCGGGCAACTTCAAAGACCAAAAGCGCAGCAACGACACCCATGAATCCACTACGGATGGGGATGCAAGGCTGTACCGCAAGGGCAAGACGGCCAGCGAGTTGCGCTTCATGGGCCACACACTCACCGACAACCGCCACGGCCTGGTGGTCAGTGCCGTGGTCACCCAGGCTGACGGGTATGCAGAACGTGAAGCGGCCAAGGCCATGATCAACGATGCCCGCCAGGCGCTGCCCGGCGATGAACCCATCACCATCACCCTGGGGGCAGACAAAGGCTACGACGCCAAGGAATTCATCGAAGCCCTGCAGGAGATGAACGTGCTGCCCCATGTAGCGCAGAACAAGTCGGGGCGCCAGTCGGCAGTTACTGACGCGATTGCAGACAGCGAAGGCTACGCCATCTCGCAGCAAAAGAGAAAGCTGATCGAACAAGGCTTTGGCTGGGCCAAGACGGTGGGGCACATGCGTCAGGTGCTGGTGCGCGGGATCAAAAAAGTGGACCAGATGTTTGTGCTGACGATGGCGGGCTACAACCTCACGCGATTGCGCAGCCTGGGGCAAATCCGCCTGCAGGGGCAGGCATGAGGGCAAAAGGGCAAAAAATCGGGCGTGCGAGGGTAAAAAGCGCCAGTATGGAGCGCTGAATTTCAAGATACGGAAAACTGGCGCGAGAAATGCGCGAGGGTCGAGGAAGATACTCGTGGGCAAGGGGAGTATTTCAGCAGCCTGTTAATGGTTGGGTTGGGATTCTGGCCGCTGTTTCCCCAAGGGGAGCTTGAAATCAGGAGGCATTTCCCGCACGGATGGTTTCCGCTATCAGGTGAAAAAAACTCGACCTCCTGGGGCACTCGCCAGGGCCGCTTCCAGCCGTTGGACGTGACCACCCGGTTGTGGTTGTAGGTGCGCCTGTATTTGTGCGCGAGAGCGGCGCCACGGTGTCTGGACTTGTCTGGTACACGGGTTCTGGTAACGCGGCCATTGTGCAAGCTCTTGAATCTGTCACACAGACTGAATAGTCTGAACCGTGGTCTCGCACTTGGGAGACCCATTCACCCACAGGAGAACACATGAAGCACAGACGGATGAGAAGTTGGGTACTGGCAGTAGTCGCAAGCACAGGAGCAGTGACTGCAGGTGCTGACCAGATCAAGGTCGCCACCTGGAATCTGGCATGGCTGGCCAACGATCCGATCTCCAGCATGGACCTGGTGAAAGACTGTCAGAAGCAGGACGAAGCCAAGGTGGACTTCGACAAGCGTACGCCCGAAGGGTGTCGCAAGGGGAGCCCATTTCGGATGGCTGGCGCCTATGCCGGACTGGCCCATCACGTGAAGTGGCTGGATTTTGACCTGATAGGTATGCAGGAGGTGCAAAGTGCCGACGCGGCGAAGCTGATCCTGGGGGACAGGCCCATTGCATCGGGTGATCCCAAATCGATGGTCGCGCCAGGCACATACAAGGTGGTCGTGAACCCAGACGGTGGATGGCAAAAGGTGGGGCTGGCGGTGAAAACGTCTCTGCTGGCTCCCGGCCAGGACCTGATCGCAGAGCCGTTCACCGAAATTGGCGTTCCCGTGAAAAGAGACCACCGCTCGGCACTGGATGTGAAAGTACCGCTGAAAACCGGCACTCTGCGGGTGCTGGTGGTGCACTTGAAGTCAGCCTGCCACCGCGTGCCGCTGGACGCGGCCTCGGATGACTGCCAGCAACTGTCCGCCCAAGCCCCCATTCTTCAAGGCTGGATCCGACAACGCCAGGATGAGGGCAAGCCTTTCCTCGTGCTGGGCGACTTCAACCGCGTTCTGGCGTCGTCCGCTCAGCATGAACAGTGTGGAACCGGCGTGGTCTGTACCAAGGTTTCGCTGCGGGCATCGCTGGACGGCAATGCCGTAGACCAGTTGCCCATTCTGATCCCCACAGCAGATGCGAAGCACGTTCCCGAGTGCGGTTTCAAGGGCGACCTGAACCTCATCGATCACATCTTGCTGGGGGGCGGTGCAGAGTCAGCTTACATTGCCAACTCGGTCCGCAGCCATGCTTACATTGACAAGGATGGCAAGCCCATTGCAAAAGACAAGGTACGCCATCTCAGTGACCATTGCCCGGTATCGATTGGTGTGAACCTCTGAGCAAGGCCTGCCCGGTGCTGGGGGGCGAAGAGCGGACTCAGCGCCTGCTCGATTTTGACGGCACGAAAGGCCTCGCAGCCAGTCAAGCCGCAGAGTCTCCCGCTACCGGCGCCATTTCGGAATGAGCACCGATGCGTATTGGTTGCGGTCTTGGACAGGTCATTCATGGAAGCCAGGATTTCAACAAGTTCTGCGCGGTTCATGGATGCTCACTGTCAAAAAGAGGCAGAGAAGGCCGATTTACGGCGCTACCGCAGCCACAGGCCTTGTCGCCACTCAGTGCTGCAGTGCACTTTTTGGCAGAAACTCCACGCCCGTGCGCTTCACCAACTCCTGGTAGCTGATCGGCCGACCCACTGTCTCCCCCTCCCGGTTCTCCTGCCAATGCGCCCAGGCCTTGTTGGTCGTGGCGTCGTACACCAGCTTGTACAGATAGGTCGGAACCTTCACCCCATTGGCTCCAATGCGTGGCCCCGCATCCGTGAACACCGGCCCGGTGATCACGAACACATCCCCCTTGGCCCGCTTCACATAGTGCCGTGTGTCCTGCTCAATCTTGTTCCAGGCGCCCCCGTTGTGTTGGGCAATCTGGGGAACCATGTTCGCGAGGCTGAAGCTCTGCGCCATGGCCGTCGGCGTCGGCATATCTCCCGCAGGCGCCATGTGACCCCGGCTGTAGCCTGAGTTCTTGTAGTCCTCCAGCTCCGCCCGTTCGCCACTGGGCAAGCGCGCATCCGCAAAGAACCGCTTGGCCCGCTTCTCGTCCGCATCCTCGATGAGCCTGCGGTTCAAGCGCTGGGCTACGAACACCGGTGTCTTGGTGGTACCGGAGTGCAGCACCGCAAACGCTTCATAGCAAAGCTCGCGCAACTGCGGCCGGGGCGTGATGGCCGGTGGCGCGCCATTCGCAAAGAACTGCGGGCACTGGGCAAAGGAGGTGGGCTCGGGCGTGAGCAGCGCCGCACTATCGAACTGCGGAGAACGTGCCCAGGAAGGATTCAGGAGAGCAACGCTGGCGAGAGACAGAACCAGCACTGCTGCCAGGCGCACACGGCCTGGCCAAGAGAACAAACGATTCACAGAAGAGACGAGCAAGTGGAACAAAAAGGTGCTAGATTGGAGCACCGTTCATCTCTCACTTTGGGCCCGAATGCTCGGATCCCGCAGGGTTTTACAGCTGCTTGCAGAGATGGGGCCACAAACAGAAAGGGCTCCCCAAAGGGAGCCCGATCTGCCTGCCCGCCCCTGCGGCTCAGTTAACACTCCCCATGGCAGCAACACCCGCAAATGCAAAGTGCCACCACCATGGGAAGTCCCGCAACTGCTTCAATCCAACTCAAGCAGTTGGTCTACCCATTACATGGCGCTGAATTCGCCGTGGGGGATCTGGCCGGTGCGCACGGCTTCGGCAGCCTGGGCGCGCACGGCAGCGCGGTCAGCGTTGGACTTGTAGGTCACGACGCGCGAGCCTGCGGGTTCCATGCTGTGGGTCTTGGCTTCCACTACGGCTTCGGCTTGCACTTCAGCGCGGGTGCGGTTCGTGTCGAACTTCAGGGCGAATTGCGAGCCATCGGCTTCGTCAGCATGGGCGCCAAACGAGGCGAAAGCGGCAACAGCGGCGACGGAGAGGAAACGGGCGGTCTTGTTCATGATGAAAATCCTTAAAAGCTAAAAAAGCGTCTCAAAAAAGCCGGATCAAAAACCATTCCTGAACCGGGTTCGGTGAGTCGCCTTGCGGGTTCGGCTCATCGATGGGTTGAACTGTACGCCGATGGTGTTTACAGAAAAACTACTCAGTCGCAAACTAACTGTTCCAGTATTAAAAACAATCTTTCGGAACCTTTCTACGCTGTACCTCCGCGTCTTCGCTTCTCATTCACCCGGCCTTCAAGGCTGCCAGAAACTCCCGCGCATTGAGCTGGCTCTTGTCTGACCAGGGGGCTGAAGCCAGGAATGTGGGGGTAAAGGAGTGCTCTATGGGGAGGCCTCCTTGGGTTCATCCTGCATGCACATTTGCGTCAAAAGCTGTATATTTATCCAGTATTCAGCCACAGGAGAAGCAGCGCCATGCAAGTCATCGAATCCACCTATGTCGTCACCCTGCGCGACTACCCCGAAGAGATCCCTGCCAAGGAGCGCATTGCCGCAGAAGCCCGGTACGCCCAAGCTCTGGAAAAGCAACTCGGCGGTCCCGAACAGGTGGCCGCCGCCCTGGACACCATGCACAGTCTGGAAGAGTCGCCGCCCGAGGTGGTGTCTCCTGGTGATCTCACTTTGCTCAAGGCTTGGGGCAAGGCCAGTGCTGCTGCCAAGCAGGCGGGGTTCCGGGATCTGGGGGAAGGGGAGGGGGCCTACTTTGACGTGCGGCTGGTGTGACGCTGGAGAACCGCTACCGTCGGCCAGTGACGTCCCGCATGGGGTGGTGATTCCGCATTCAGCATGCGGGCTACCAAAAAGCCTGCAGCTAGCCGCTTCCTGTTGACGCGGCAGCATGGAACAGCGACGGATGTTTGCAGGTGGGTGCCGTAGCCACCGGTGGAAGTCGCCGTGGTTCTTTCTCGCCAACGTCGCTGCAATGCCTTAGGCGCCGGGCGATGGGGTGGAAGACACCGGTGGCACCACAGCACACTCGCGCACGGCCCGCATGATCGACACGCGGCACATGGTGCCTTCATTCCCCCGCACTTCAAAGCCCCTGCGACCGTAGCTGACCTTGACCACATGAACCTGGGAGTCTGCAGGGCAGGGCGCTCCCAGAGCGGCGGCCTTCACCAACGCCATCACTTCCATCCTGTCCGCTTCAACCACAGGACGGTTCGGCTCGCTGCGGTGCAGTACATCGCGATAGTGCAACCGGGCCTGGTTCATGCTGCGAAACTCCCGTTGTCCAATCTGCACAGAAATAGGGGACGGCATAAGAAACTCCTCGAAGAAAGACGACAAAAATCCATCGACATTGACAGGAGCAGTCCACCGAATGTGAACCGCCCATACCATTGCCTGAATGACGCCTGTCTTAGCTCTCCGGTCTCTATGGCCCACCGCCCCAGGTGCCACGCACATGCCGACACCATCCGTTGCGCAGCTACTTCACCCGCAGTGATTTCTCGATCAGCCCCTGGCAGTACGAAGACTGCTGCCATTTGCGCAGCAGCTTCAGAGAATGGTCCACCGGCGTGGATCTTCCCTGTGGAAAAATCTCATGGTTGAGTTGCTCATTGATGGGCGCAAAGTAGTGCATCGTCGCCGAGACCGTGCTCCCCTTGAACGCATCGCGCTTTTGCGCCAGCAGCCGTTCCATCTCTGCACCGGCCGCCAGGCGCAGCGTTTCATCCTGCAGATGATTGCCCGCCTTGTAGCAGCGCCCCACCTCCAGCAATGCGCTGTCCAGTGACTGGCCGCACGCGCTGAGTAAGCAGACCACCAGTAGGATTCCCGTTGCTGCAAAAAACCTGCCTCTTGTTGTCCCGTTGACCGCCTGTTCTGGCTTCTCTCGATTCATTTGCGCTCTCCAAAAAAAGAACCCCCAACGCCCCCCGCAGACGCCTTCAATTGATGGCGCCTGCGAGGAGGAGTGGGGTTAAGAGGTTTCTCTCACTGCTTTTTGCCGTACAACGACCAGGTTTGATCCAGGACGATCTGGTAAATCGCATGGAGGTCCGCAGAATCCCGGGAGGCGTGGGTGAACACGAAGTCCGCCTCCACAGGCTGCTCCAAGACCCCGTCGCTAAAGACAAGGTCCACGCGCGAGCCCAGATACACCGGTCCCTGCTCTTGAACAGCCCATTGCGACACTTCTCGGACCTTCTCAAAGTTCGTTCCACGTCGCTCCAGCCGAGCCATGCGTGCCTCATGCTCTGCCTGGCGTTGAGGGGCTAACCGCTCACGGCTGGCCTTGTTCTTCTCGGCATACTCGGTCAACTGCTGGACTTCACGCATGGCGCTTTCCAGCCCCGTTGTCTCCTGGCGTGCCAGGCCTGACTCCAGGCTCGGAAGCGTTTGCCGCGCCCAACTGATCGCCCGGACCTTGGTGAGCTCGACAGACCGCCCAAAATCCGGATCTCGAGATGCGGAGCCGTCGTCGCAAGCCTTGGTCAGCTCTTGCAGAAAGCGGACCACCTGGGGGTGGTTGAACTGGTTCTTGTCCAGGTCCCGACAGGTAGAGTTTTTGCTCAGTTGCTGAAGGCGCTGAACATCGACCTTCAGACCCTCGAGCTGACCCTCCAGCTCCGCAGAGCCTTCCAGCTGGCCACGCACTTTGGCCTGTGCCAGTGCAATTCGCTCCTGGTCGTACTCGGCGGACTTCACCAGATCGGCCAAGCTGGCCTCGCGGTGCTTGCGCGCCTCCTCCATATCTTCTACGTGCTTGGCCTTCAGATAGGCCGTACCCGGAGCGTAGTCACAGCTGTACTCCACCACCTTGCGATCCCGCGTATCCGTGAAACTCTTCCACTCTGTACTGGAACAAGCCTTGCGCGTGCCCAGCAACTGCCCCACCGTGAAATCCGGCCACCCCTTCATCCGCGACTCCTTGACGCGCGAAACATCGCCGCCCAAGCACCCCGATAACAAGGCCGCACAGGCCACAAAAACCACTGACAACCGACGCATAGATCAACCCTCCTGTATGGAAATAGAAAAAGAAAACAAACCCATCAACCCAAAATCCCAAAACACACCCACCTCCACCTCAAAACAACCCGATACCGATCTCTCCCTCCTTCAAGTGAAAAGCAAACTCCGTAGATGCAAACAAACCAAAAAAGCATCCTCTCGGGGTGCCAGCCAAACCCTCCGGACCTACCCGCCTGCCAGCAAGCGATAACCTGCGTGACGTGCTCGCGTACCAGATCCGTTTGTTGCGCGTAGAAAAAGGCTGGTCCCAGGAACGCCTGGCCCATGAGACCGGGTTGGACCGCACCTATGTCTCAGGCGTTGAGCGCTCCACCTGGAACGTCGCGCTGGAGAACATCGGGCGCTTTGCCCAGGCCCTGGGCGTTGAGCCCTGGACCCTGCTGCGCCCACCGCCAGAATCCAAACCCACACCCCGCCCGAAAACCTCCCGGTCATCGAAGTCCACTGGCTGAGCGTGTGGTTGAGCCCGTGGCTGGCGAATGCCGGTGGCTCGGATGGGCGTCCAACGGCGCATCCCCCCGCGCTGTCCCCGGGCCGCTCTGCGTGAGCTGCCCCCCGCTGAACACGAACTCCACCCGGGTGCGTCCCGCCTTGCGCCGCAGCGCCTCTGCCCCCAACGGCCCCACGTGCTCCACCATCCGCACCACAGCCCGGGGTTGGCCCTGGGGGCTCTCTTCCACAAAGGGGTAGGCCAGATCGGAACAAGTCCCGAACTCGGGTGATGCACGGACACCCCGCTGCGACACCTCTATCCATCGGTACAGGGCAGGGCAAGCAGAGCCACCGGTGTTTTGCACCAGCAGCAACTCTCCTTGCCCCCAGGAAGAGACATGGCGCACCACAGAAAAGCTTCCCGACCCCGCAGGCCACAAAGGCTTGCCGCGCCACAGCAAGGTCAGGTTCTCCTGGTCTGCAGCGACCACTCCATAGCGGGTCACGACCTCGCTGCGGTAGTCCTCAATGGCCGAACCCACCCGAGCCCCTTCGGCTGCGGTGATCTCCCGCCACCCCGCAGGCTGGTCCGAAAACCCCAGCCCAAATCCCGCAGCACTGTCGAACGCCCTGGTGCGCACGCTGTCCAGGACACAAGGCATGCCCACAAGACAGCCCTCCATGATCCGACGACCCACCATCGAGTCCGTCCGAAACACATGGCCCACCAGGTCGCCAGACTCTGGGCTCACCCGAAAAAGGGCGGAGTAGGGCCCCTGGGTCTCCAGGATTGCGCTGAACTCCGCGCTGGATGCTGGGCTTGCCACAACAGGACCAGCGACGAGCGCGCTGGCCAAGAACCAGGCCAGCCTGTGAAAGACCAGACGCACACGGTGCGTTTGAAGCGACAGCATGGTCAGGCCTCCCCTCTCTGTGCCGGAATGGCGTGAATGATATGTGATGCAAACTCATCATATGAACGCGCCAGAAGGCCACACGTTGACGCTGGCCTACAAGCATGGCCAGAACTTCGGTGCTCTGGTGCCCCGGTACCCCACCATCCCAACTCCCCATATCCGTTGCCCCCGGGCAGGGACCATGAATGTCGCCATGTCGTTGTTTCCGTGGTGGACCCCTCAGACGTGTCGCTGTTTCCGCGCGAGAGGTGCTATCCCTGCCCGGGTTGGAGCCGCGAGAGGCGGCGTTTGCTGCGGAACCCCCATGAAAACAAAGCCAGGTTGCCGAGGGGCGACCTGGCTCGTATGCCGTGTGGATTGCTACCATCTGTCTGACAGCTGACCCGACCCGTGCCGTACCCGTACCCGTACCCGTATTTCTTGCAGAGCCATGCAGACAAACCCACCTACTTCTCCCAACTGCTGCGGCTTGTGTGGTGCGACCAGCTACCACAGGGTGGTGGCGCGGGATGAGTCGGGGGCGATGAAGTACACCGAGAGGCTGCAGTGCTCGGGATGTGGGCGGGAGTGTGCGGATGTGCGGGATTGGCGGCAGGGTGGGGGAGATGGGGTTCTGATGCTGCGGCTGCGTTGTGATGGGCCCGGGAGTTGTTGATGGGGCGGGTTTGCAGCGATTGCAGTCAACCGTGTTTTGAGGTCGAGCGCGTACTATCGGCCTGAAGGAGACATTGGAGGAGCATGGCTATAACACAGATCAATGACTTTATCGTTCGTCTGATGACCGGCCAGCGAACGACGTTGCGGCGACTGCATCCGTTGTTCAAACCGTTTGAGCCGTACCGCCGCCCAAGCCCAGGTACCGGCGGGGAAGTGCCAGTTCCTGAGAGCGCCGAGGCGTTCCTTACCGCGACCGGCTACGGCGATATCGCTGAAGTACTGAGCTTCCGCGCAGAGTGGATGCACCTGATTGATCGTGGAAAGTTGGCTGGGTGTGTCATTTGCTCAGGATGACGGTGGCAACCAATATGCTTGTCCAACGTCTGATAATAAAATCTATTTTATTCGCGCTGCTCACCTGAATACGTGCTCAAGGCTGCTTCAATCGGTGATTTTCTCGAGGGGCTTGAACGTCGCCGCTTCGATCTCGAATGATGGAAAAACGGGCTTGAGTTGAAGCCGTGCAGCTGAGAGTACATAACTGTAAGTTTTGGAACCGCCTTCAGGGAAAGCTCACCATATACAAATGAGGGAAATAATGTCCAGCCATCTTCAAGAAATAGAGGAGCTAACCGATTTAATGAGGAATGAGTGGCTTGATGTCAGGCTATGCATTGAGCTGCTTGGCTATGATCCGGCGGAAACACTGCTTGTCGCATTTGCGGAAAGCGAAGATGAAATGGAGTATTCAATAATTGTCACAAGAGATTGGCGAATATTTGAATGCTCCCGTAGTACAAATCAAATTGCCGAAATAAAATTCAGCAAAGTAGAAGAGCTTCCGAATTCGGTAGAAACTTTCAAGTTGACTCCAACGATTAAATTGGCGCTGAGCATTCAGGAGAATTTATAACAAACTGCTCTCAGCCATCTGCTGACCTTGATGAACGACTGATTTGAGGCAGGCAGCTCTCCCAAAACCCGATCTCGGCAGCTAAAAAGTGTCTAGTCACCCCGAGGCAAATCAGATCGACAGTGTCTTCAACCTTTTGGGGATCTGTTCAGCGAGAAACGCCATCAGTGCCCGAACTGTTGGCGATTGATGGCGTTGCATGGGGTAGACAAGCTGGACTTTCAGCGCGGACATTTGCCAGCCCTCCAGCACTCTGACCAATTGACCTGATGCGACCAGCGGCGCTGCCTGGAACTCGGGCAGTACGGCGATTCCCAGTCCGTCCAATGTCGGCGCCAGCAAGGCGTCGGAAGGGCCGATGATCAAACGTGAGCGCAAAAGTCCTTTTGCGGTTCTGCTTCGCGAATGCAGCTTGATTTCTGCGGCTTCCCTCGACTGCAGCAGGCCAGCGTGAGCACTGAGTTCACCGGGATGCGCCGGCAACCCATGTTGGTTCGCATAAGCGGGGCTTGCAAATAGGGCTGGACGTACGGTGCCGATGGCACGGGCCTTCAGGCTGGAATCGGCAAGTTCGCCAATGCGCACCGCCAGATCAATGCCTTCTTCGACGATGTTGACGTGGCGGTTGCTGAGCTTGACATCCAGTTCCAAATGTTCGTGTTTGAACAGGTACTCAGTCACCAGCGGAAGCAGCACAACTTTGCCAAATGTCGCTGACGCAGCTAGGCGAACTCGACCACTTGGCGTTTGATCCTGAGAAAGAAGGTCATGGGTGACGGCGTTCAGTTTATGGATCAGCGGACTTGTTCCGTCCAGCAGGCGTTGGCCAGCGTCGGTCAATGCGAAGGCTCGGGTATTGCGCTTGACGAGGCTGACCCCTGCTGCCGTTTCCATGCGCGCCAGGCGGCGGGACAAGGTTGATTTGGGAGCCTCCAATTGGCGAGAGGCCCCTGAGAGGCTCCCTGCCTCCGCGATCTTGATGAACCACTGGAGATCGTCGATCGAGTAGGTTTCATTGTTCATATTTCGGTACGCCGGTGTCTACACAACGAGTCTATTTGTGCAAGGTTAAACCATAAACAATTCAGCTTGTTGCCGGGTCGAACGAGCACACACGGATCGCTTCCTTGCCTGCCCGCAGACCCGCTTCACGAAACCATTGCACACTCTCAAGGAACTTAAATGACCATACTCGTTACGGGCAGCACGGGGCTTATCGGCTCACATGTGGTAGCGCTGCTAGCCGCGCAAGGCGCAGACGTTCATGCCCTCACCAGAACACCAGAAAAGAGGCGGTTTCCACCCGGCGTCACGGCCGTCAAGGGAGACTTTCAGGATGTGGATTCGATACGCGCTGCCATGGCCGGCACAAGAACACTTTTCTTGCTCAACACCGTGGCCGCAGACGAAGTCACCCAGGCACTGATTGCACTCAACCTGGCGCGCGAAGCGGGTATCGAGCGCATCGTTTACCTGTCAGTCATGCACAGCGACCTTTTCACCGACGTTCCGCATTTCACTGGAAAGCACACAGTGGAACGCATGATCGAACAGCTTGGCATGCATGCGACCATCCTGCGCCCCGCCTACTTCATGCAGAACGACGATGCCTTGATTCAGTCCGACGTTCTGGAGCGTGGCGTGTATCCCATGCCTATCGGCAGTGCAGGCGTCTCCATGGTGGACGCGCGTGACGTGGCAGAGGTTGCCACACGACATCTGCTGCTTCGAGACGCTGCCAGCACACCCTTGCCAACGGAGGTGCTGGATGTCGTGGGTCCAACAGCGTTGTCGGGTCAAACCGCCGCCGCGGTGTGGAGCGACGTGCTGGGCAAGGCAGTCCGGTATGCCGGTGACGACATCGGACCTTTTGAAACGCGGTTCCAGAGCTTTGCACCCGGGTGGATGGCGTATGACATGCGGCTCATGATGGCGCGAATGCAGATGGATGGCGAGCTGGGCTGCGCTGCCGCAGTCGAGCGCATGCAGCAAGAACTGGGCGCCCCGTTGCGGAGCTACCGCGACTATGCGCTGGAAACGTCTGCGCGCTGGAGGGCTGCCCAATGAGGGCGGGGCACAACATGCCATCCATTGTCGTTGTCTACCATTCCGGTTACGGCCACACACGTCGATTGGCGCAGGCGGTTGCACAGGGTGCGGAGGCCGCATTGCTGGAGATTGATGCGCAAGGTACTCTGCCTGAGTCCGCCTGGATGGAGCTGGCTGCCGCGGATTTGATTGTGCTGGGCTCACCCACTTACATGGGCAGCGCGAGTTGGCAGTTCAAGCGATTTGCCGATGACTCTTCCGCGGCTTGGATGGCCCAGAAATGGAAAGACAAACTCTTCGCAGGCTTCACCAACAGCGGAAGCATGAACGGCGACAAGCTGTCCACCTTGCAGTACTTCATGACATTTGCCATGCAACACAGCGGCCTGTGGGTAGGCACCGGCATGATGCCCTCCAATACCAAGGCAGCTCTGCGCAACGACCTGAACTATGTGGGCTCTTCCTCCGGCGCGATGGCCACAACCCCGGTCGATGCGTCGGTTGACGAAATGCTGGAAGGTGATATCGAGACGGGCAGATGTTTTGGTGAACGGCTTCGGGACGTTGCGAAGCGCTACTCGAATGCGTCGCCTCACGAGGCGTAAGAGGCAACTCTTTTCAGCACCCTAGGCTTCAGCCGCAGGGCCAGCCCCCTTCGGGAATCTCGGCATCCAGTTCCGGCCAGTTGGTCGGGACAGGTTGCGTCTGTGCGCGGCCCAACTCGGCTGCTCGCCAACATTCAGCACCGTTCGATACATAAATGGACTTGCAATCATGAACACACTTCTTGGAAAACGCGCTTTTGTCACTGGCGCAAGCCGCGGAATCGGAGCTGCGGTCGCGCGTCGCCTTGCGTCCGAAGGTGCCGATGTCGCAATTGGCTACGAGAAGTCTGCCGCGGCAGCGGATGCGATTGCCAAGGCGATTCGCAGCACCGGACGCAATGCCGTCACGGTCCCGATGAGCGCAGCCGACCCCACTTCAGTGAAAGCAGCAGTCGATCGCGCAGCGGCAGAACTCGGCGGGCTCGACATCCTGGTCAACAACGCCGGGATCTTCCGCACGGGCTCCATCGAATCCGCCAGCCTCGCGGATATTGACGAGACCCTTTCAGTCAACCTGCGCGCGGTAGTCGTCGCCACGCAAGCGGTGCTCGCCTACATGAGCGATGGCGGCCGAATCATCAATACAGGCAGCAACCTCGCGACTCGTGTGCCGGGAGGCGGAATGACCTTGTATGCGGCAAGCAAAGCCGCATTGATCGGCCTCACCAAGGGCCTGGCACGCGACCTCGGCTCCCGCAGCATCACCGTCAACGTCATCCACCCGGACTCAACCGACACGGACATGAATCCTGCGGACGGCGAGCATGCGCAGTTCCAGTTGCAGCGCATGGCGATTCCGCGTTACGCGGACCCCGACGAGTTGGCCGCTCTGTATGCCTTTGTTGCCAGTCCGCAGGCTAGGTCGATCAACGGAGCGGAACTTACGGTGGACGGCGCAGCCAACGCATAAATTTGCCTCATCACGTTGTTGCAGCGAGCGATCTTCTCGTTCGGGACGGCGTAGTAGCGATGTACGTGCGCCACCTCTGGACTTTGCCATCGCCAACTTATGAGAATATTAGAGGTTATTATATGATTAAGAATATATCAGCAATTATTTTATTGGCGGTCATTGTTTTTGGAGCCTATAGAGGTATTGCGACACTCAATACAAGTGCAAAAGAGATTGAAAAAATTAATGCCGAAGACATTGTTGATGCTTTGGTTGCCGAGTCAAGTGGCAAAACACCAAAAATGATAAATGATGAAATGAGATTGGAAAACGTTAAAAAGAATGGACGGCAAATCACTTTCTTGAATACAGTAGTCTCTGCATCCTCTAATGAAGTGGACCCAGAAGAAGTAAAATCAATCTATTTTCCAGTTATGTCAAAAAGCCTGTGTGGAAACGAAAACATGTTGATCGCTTTATCTAAAGGTGTCGTGTTTAGATATGTATATCAAGGTAATGATGGAAAAAATATTACTGAATACACCATAGATCGTACATCATGTGGTGGAAATTCATAACAAGGCGCTCCAGCACCGCACACTTCTTGTGCTCGACAGTTTGTAAGTTGGCTTTTTTTTGGAAGCATTTTGCGCAGCAAAGCCACAAAAACCAACTTACAAATGCGGCTGAGCTCGGCAATGTTTCCCGGCGGATCATCAAGCTGCTTTTGGTCACGGCGTGGAGCGGTTGTGAAAGCAGCCGTCTTCGATCCCGGTCTTTTCTGGCAATGGCTGGTTGCCAAGCTTGGTATCGCCTCCCGTCTTCTTGAAGGGGTTCTAGTGTCTTCCTTGTCCAGTGGCTCAACCTGCTCGGGCAACCCCGTGCAATCGCCTTCCAAGCCAGCTGCAGACACTTCATACTGGCCCGCCATCGCATCACTGACGCTGGGCGTGTTCGGCCTAGTGATGGCCGAATTCCTGTCGATCAGCCTGCTGACGGCGATGGCCACCGACCTGGGCATCAGCGACGGCGCCGCCGGCCAAGCGATCACGGTCACAGCGCTGGTCGGAGCTGTCGGGGCGCCGTCATTGCACTGCTGACGAGGCGCCTGGGCTGCCGCGTCGTCATGCCGACGTTCACGGCGGTGCTGCTGTGTAACGCCATCGCCAAGCACGGCTCCCCTTGGGATCCAAATCACCATTGCGCTTGACTTCCAAGACGATTGCTCAGGGCACACGACGGCTTGTGGCAACAGCAGTCACTGCAGCCTCGATCGACGAATGACTGAGATCAGCCTTAACCAGTCCCTTGCGAGAGTAGATGGGACGTTGGCAGCGCCGTATACCTGCCAGTCTGTTCATTCCCCAATTCGAGGATTGAGGGGTCTGGATGGAACGCCCGGCGTCAGATTTCTCCTGTTTTGGTGCTACAAAGCCAAAACACTTTTCCACAATCTTGATCGACGCTTTTCCGAAGCCCCTTCTCCATGACCACCTACGCCGAACTCCTGGCCCAAAAAACACTCCTCGACGAACAAATCGCCAACGCCAAGAAGGCCGAGTCCGCCCAGGCCCTGCAAACTGTCCTGCAACTCGTTCAGGAATTCGGCTTCACGGCCCAGCAGGTCTTCCCCTGGAAGCCGAGCAAACCCAAGAAGAAGGTAGAAGCCAAGTACCGAGATCCCGCGACCGGTGCCACCTGGTCCGGCCGAGGCAAGCCGCCCCAGTGGATTGCGGGCAAGGACCGCACGCACTTTGTGATCGGCTAAATCGATTGGGTCAGGTCTTGGGCAGGTGAAGCCAGAAGAGCATACGGCAGAGCCAAACCGATGACGACCGACTTGTTGCCACCAGAGAAGCTTGGCCCAGAAATCCAGCTGGAAGTCCAGCGCCTGCTGGGACGCTGCATGGTGCGCATCCAGCAGTATGAAAAATCCCTGAAGGTCCTGCTCGCACACCACGAGCTCGCGGGCCCCGCAGAGACACTGGAAGTCCAGCAGACTTTGCGCGCACAGAAGCTGTCCAACCAGACACTCGGACAGCTGGCGGGCCTCCTCTTCGAAACCTTCGTAGTCCCAGAGGGATTCGAGCGTGAGCTCCTGCCCGAAGACAAGACACCGACCGACCGCATCTCATTCGCTCACAGCTTCCGAATAACCCAGGCTCCAGAGCAATGGGAGCAGACCAAGGCCGCCATCCAGGAGCTTGTGTCCCTGCGCAACGAGCTGGTGCATCACTTCCTGTACCGTTTCGATCTCTGGGATGAACAAGGGTGCATAAATGCCATGGCCTACCTGCAGGAGGCCTTCCAGCGGATCGACACCCATTACCAGGAACTGAGAGCATGGTTGATGACCTTGCACCAAGGGAGAGTGGCTCTGGCCTCCTTCGTGCAGTCTGACGCCTATCTCAATCTGTTGATCAACGGCATCAACCCCGACGGTAGCTTCGAATGGCGAGATACCGGCATCGTGCGAGCGCTGCGCGAGGAGGTGCAGGCCCTCGCAAGTGACGACGGGGTTCCCCTCAAAACCCTCCAGGCGCAGATGCACGCGCGCCATCCCACCCAGACCCCGCAAAAATACCGCTGCAGCAGCTGGCAACAGGTACTCACCGAATCCTGCGAGTTCGATCTCACGTACCGCCGCGATTCCCAAACGGGCCCCAAAACCGCCTGGGTACGCCTGCGCCCCCCGAGCCCACCACGCAGCGGGACCAAGGAACGCAAGCGCCCCGGGCGTGGCGCAGTAACACCCCCGACGGATCCAGCCCCAGAGCCAGCTTGAGCAAGAGGCAGGACTGCCGTCACAAAGACGTCGAGGGCAGAAGGACCACAGCCGCAATCACCAACCCACAGTCCAACCCGCCGTCCAAAGTGCGTGCCGTCCACACCGGCCGAAACAACCCCGCCCGCCGTGCTCCCGCATGGTCCGGATGGACCCCAGGCTTGAGATGCTGGTTGTGCCCACACCCCCAGACCGGCGGCACCGTGGCATCCAGCACGAGCAAGGCCGAAGCCGAAGCCCCAGTCTCTGCCTGCACCAGATCGCCCACCCCGCCTGAATGCCAAGGCCCTTCCACCCCGACCACGAGCATCCAGCGCGAAGGCGGGGCGTGTGTGCGCAGAGAGTGGTGCGGGTTCTGAGACAAAGACTGCCACTGCAGCAACACCAGACCACCAGCCGACACCGCACCCAGGCACTGCGCCAGCAAGGCCGAAGATTCCTGCTCCCAGGCCAGCTCCACACGAAACCTTCCCAGATGCCGCCTGGCATGGCGCCACATCGCTGCCGCAGTGACCACCGAAGGAACCGCAACGCGCTTCCCGGCGAGCAAGGCCACCGCTTGCTGAAGTGCCACAGCTCCCGTGCGGTGGGGCGGCACCGGAGAGCGAACCTGGGTTCCAGGCAATGCCACGGGGCCTGCTTCTGGATCCGTGCTGCGCCGATAGCTGGGAGCTGTCTCCATCACCAACCCCAAGGCATACCGACGGACCACGCCCTCAGGCGACGGCATGGGCCGCCCCAGGATCACCGGTGGCCGCTGTAAGCGCCGCCACAGCTTCCCCCGGCGGCCACCCAAACTGCCCCACTTATGGCCACCCAAACTGCTCCACCTGGCCGGGGTGAGTTGACCCATTGATTTCGGTGAGTCAGGCGCCTCAGCTCTGACGTGCAGGACGTAACTTCCACCCCCTTGATCACAAGGGGGGATTCACGAGGTGAACGTCTTGAAGCCACATCTACAAACCACGATCTGGACGCTCCTGCGCGCGGGTAACACCCAGCGCGAGATTGAGCGCCGCACCGGCATCTCCCGCCACACCATCCGCGCCTGGGCTAAGCGCTTTGAGGCCCAGGGCGATCCGCCGCCCCCGTCGCCTGACGATTCAAACTGCCCCGGGGTGGCCACCGACCTGGTTGTGCCCCTGGCCAGCCAAACTGCTCCACCCCGGCCACCGGCTTTACTGCTGGCGCCTGCGCCGGCGGCCACCTCGCTGTGTGAGCCCCACCGCGCCTTCATCGAAGCTCAGTTGCGCTTGGGCCGCAATGCCACGGCCATCTACCAGGACCTGGTCGATGCCCACGGCTTTGCTGCACGCTACAACTCCGTCAAACGCTTCGTGGCGCGCATCCGGGTGCGTGAGCCTGAGCAGTTCGACCGCCTGAGCTTCCTGCCCGGCGAGGAGATGCAGGTGGACTTCGGCGAAGGCGCGCCCACCCGCGTGCCCGGCACCGACCGCTGGCGCAAGCCACGCCTGTTCGTGGCCACGCTTCGGTATTCGCGCCGCAGTTTCCGCCGCGTGGTCTGGAATTCTGGCCAACAGGTCTGGGCCGAACTGCACGAACAAGCCTGGCGCTACTTTGGCGGCTCGTGCCGATACGTGGTCCTGGACAACCTCAAGGAAGGCGTGCTCAAGCCCGACCTGTACGAGCCCGAGCTCAACCCCGTGTACGCCGCCACCCTGGCACACTACGAGGTCGTGGCCGACCCGGCGCGGGTACGTGACCCCAACCGCAAGGGCAGTGTCGAGAATGCCATTGGTCACACTCAGGCCACGGCACTCAAGGGCAAGCGCTTCGAGACCATTGAAGAACAGAACACCTACCTGGAGCACTGGGAGACCAAGTGGGCGGCCTCTCGCATCCACGGCTCAGAGCGCCGCCAGGTACAGGCCATGTTCGAAGAAGAGCGGCCCCACCTGCAGCCCTTGCCCACGCTGCCCATGGCGTACTTCCGTGACGAGCAGCGCACCGTGTGCGACGACGGCTGCGTGCGCGTGGCCCATTGCAGCTACGCCGCGCGGCCGGCGCACATTGGCACCAAGGTGCTGGTGCGCATCTTCGAGCGCCGCCTGGAGATTCGCGACCTACAGACCCAGGCCCTGCTGCGCACGCACACCTTGGCCGAGCGGCCAGGCACCGTGGTGCTGCCCATGGACGAGCGCGTCTTCAACCCCTCCCGCGAGACCCTCCACATCCTCAAGCAGGCCGATGCCATCGGCGTGGACGCCGCCCGGCTGTGCCAGATGCTGTTTGCCATCGAAGGCCGTGTGGGCCAGCGCAAGCTGTGGGGCATCGTGCACCTGGCCGACCGCTATCCACGCCAGATGGTCAACACCGCCTGTGCCCAGGCCATCGACGACGGTGTGCACAGCTACCGCCACGTCAAGGCCATCACCGAACGCCTGGTGGCGCAGGCTCTGGCCCAACTCGATGCCGCCCCGACAGCGACGCAGGCCGCACCCGCGAGCACCACGCAAACGCACGACCTCATCCGCAACCCACAGGAGTACGGCGAACTCTTCGCCATGGCCACAGCGGCCACGACACCCGCCATCACACCTCAAGGAGATTTCTTCGCATGACCGCCATGACCCCCCACGACATCGAGGCCACCCTGCGCAAGCTGCGCCTGTCAGGCATGGCTGAGACCCTGCAGACGCGCCTGATGCAGGCCCAGGCCGCTCAGGAGCCCTTTCTGGATACGCTCTCAGCCTTGCTGCAAGACGAACTCGACCGACGCCACAGCAGGCTGATGGCACGTCGCTTCAAGCTCTCCGGCCTGGATGAGAAGCCCTCCCTGGCCGACTTCGACTGGCGCTTCAACCCAAAGCTGCCGCGCGCAGCCTGCTTCGAGTTGCACACCTTGAAGTTCCTCAGCGAAGGCGCCAACGCCCTGATCGTAGGCAAGCCCGGCACCGGCAAGAGCCACATCGCCAAGGCCGTGGCCTACCAAGCCACCTTGCTCGGTCATGACGTGTCCTACATCGAAGCTGACAGCGAGTTCGCTCGCTATGCGCTGGCCGACGCCGACGAGCGCGCCAGTCTGCTCAAGGGCTGGGTGGCGGCCGACTTGCTGGTGCTCGATGACCTGTTCCTGGCAAGGCGCATCAGCGAGCATGCCGCCGAGTTGCTGCAGGCCCTGGTCCACCAGCGTTACAAGCTGCGCCGCTCCATCGTCATCACCTCCAACCGCGTCGTGCAGGACTGGGGTCGCTACCTGGGCGACGCGACCATGGCCACCACCATCCTCGATCGCCTCATGCACCGCTGCGCCATGCTGGAGTTCGAGGGCAAGAGCTACAGGCTCAAAGAGGCTGCTGCACGCCTGATCATCACCTCAGACCCCGCATAATCACCCCGTCCTGCCTGGAGCAGTTTGACTGGCCAACAGTGGAGCAGTTTGGGGTGGCCATCGGGGCAGCTTCATGCCGCCGGTTCAGCTTGCTGCGCAGGGAGACGGGGCCGGGGGCGTCTTTGGCTGCTTGTGGAGAGGCTCCGGCGCAATCGCCGTCCGTATCGGATTCCGTATAGAACTCCTCCACAACGTCTATCCCTTCCTCCACCGACTCCTCAAACTCCCCCAGCGCCAAACCCTGCCGCGCCGCGTCATCCAGCGCCGCCTGATCCAGCCCCAGCGCAGCCTGCTGATCCCGTTCCTGCCGCGCCAACGCCACGACCTGGGCCAGTGAGGCACCAGAGCGCAGCGTCAGATCCACGTAGTAGATCGGCGTGCGGTGCGACAGCGTGGTGGACTTGCCCCGCAGCCGAAGCTCCAAAGGCAACCCGGCAAGCAACCCACCCGACACTGCAAACAGGTATCGCAGCCGGGCCGAGAGCGTCCGAATGCTGTTGAACCCTGTCGTTCGGAACACAAAGCTGCCCAGTTCATCGCCAGCCAAGCATGCTTCGGTACCGCCTTCAGCCTCCACCCGCACATGCAGCCGCCCATACGGCTTGCAGTTCCCGTCCTGGGCGAGTGGACACACCGCAGGTGAAGGGCAGGGCAGGGACTGCATCCCCGACAGGGTCACCCGCTTGCAACTCTCCCCATCTCCGACACACAGCGGCCTTCCCGTGGCCCGGTCAAACATCGTGTAGTTCGCCCGCAGGCTCAGATCCGGATCATCAAACAGCAAACGCACCGGAATGCTGCGCAGCTTGGCCCCCGGCTCCTTGCGCAACTGCGCATCCACCGGATGTGGAACCCACCCTTCCTTGTTCTGTACCTGGCTGGTCAGGGTGAACTCATCGTCCTTCTCAGGAAGACGACGCCCAGCCTTCTCCACCACCCGCCCAATCGCAATGCGCCCGATCACGGGCGGTGTCAAAGCCAAACCTTTGAGCATGTGAATCTCCTTGTTGAATGTCAAAACACCCCCAAAGCACAACGGGCCTCACCGTCACCGATGAAGCCCGTCTGGGGATGCGTGTACGAAAAATGAACTGAATGAACCTGGACTCCGATGTCCCCAGCCCACCTCAGGTCTGCACCAGAAACCTCCGACTCCCCGGCTTAGTCACCGTGTACGCCCGCGCGACCTCTGGCTGCTCCTTGGCCAGCCGCGCTGTATCGAGCTGCGTCCCATCCCGACTGCGTTTGAAACTCACCTCGCCGTTCTCGAACACCGCCCGGCTCGAATCCCCCATGCGCTGCTGAATGGTTTGCTTGAGCTGGGCTTCCAGCGCCGTGTTGGTCGCCAACACCTCCCGCACTGCCAGCAGGTCAGAAAACACCGCCCCCATCACCAAGTCATGCTTAAGGTTCAGTGTGAAACCCGTGTCCCGGGGATACAGCGCCCGCAAAGCCCGGTCTGCCGAATCCGACCCATCGGCTGGCGGCGCCTGGCCCCGCTCCACATAGCCCCAGAACTCCCGCTCCAGGGTGATGAGCTGAGCGATCAACTCCTCATCCCGCTCGATCCGAAAAATCTGCAGCTCCTGGCCTCCCAGCAGTAAGGCCACATCCGCCGCCTGCTTGCCCGTCACGGCCAACTGGTGCTGGACCTGCAACTGCACATACTCCGGCACCCCATCCCGCCAAAGCCAGGCCCCCTGAATGCCAGCGGTCTTGCACTCCAGCAACTGGACATCCGGGGCTCCCATGACCTCCCGGTCAATATTGGCCAGCATCCAGGGGTGCTCGGGATGCTGCAGCACCGCGTTGATACGCCGCACCCGGTTGCCGGTTCGGCGGGTGTAATGCGCCGCCACGATGGGTTCCAAGAGGGATCCCCAGTACATCGGACTCTGATCATCCGCACCCCCATCGCCCGGTGGGGCGACAGGGGCACGACCGGTCTTCACCATCCACAACTCCAGCTGCGACTGGTAGGGATTGAGCCCCACCGCCGCCGCAGCATCCGAACTGCCAATGCCTCCTTGACGTACCTGCAACCACTGATCGCGATCCAGGTCCTGGGTCTTGACCAGCCTGAGAGCTGGGCGGGCTCGCGCCCTGCCGTCAGCCCCGGGCGAAACAACGGAATGAACCATGCTGACTCCTTGAACATGAATAGAAGAAATGCCACGCCACCCCATAACCAAAAAAGCCCCGGTTCCCATGAAGGGGCCGGGGCTTATGTCGCGTAGGGGGCAGGGGTTGAAGAGCAAGCCCCTCTCAAGATGCCAACTGCAAGGCTTGATCCAGTGCCCGCTGTTTGAGCGCTGCCCCCTGGCCAAACCAGGCACTGTCCAGGCGGTACTCCTGACTGCGCGCCCGGCGCTCGTGGTCCACGAACTCCGTGACAGCGCACAGCAGACCCCAGGCCGTGCCCTTGGCTGCTGCCAACTCCGCACCCCGGCCCTTGCCCTCGTACATGGCCTGCACCTTCTTGAGAGCACGTTCGTTGGTGAGACCTGCAGACGCATCCGCATGCCCATCCGTCTGGCAGAGCACCTTGAGGAAGTAGTTCATGGACTCGTGGCTCTTGACCTTGCGCTCGGATAGGGTCTTCATGCGGTACATGAAGCCGTCCCATTGCGAGACGGCAATGCCCAACTGCTTCTTGACCGCCTGCGCATCAAAGCTGGTGCTGTGGGGCACCTTGATCGCACTCGATGTTCCAGACAGGGCAATCGAGAGGGTGTTGTTGCAGACCACCCGAACGGTCGTCGGGGTGGCCGTGGTTGCCAGCGTCCCATCGCAGGAAGTGGCCAGCAGCAGATAGCCATTGACCACATCGTTGCCCTTGAGCGCCGAGGACTTGCCCGTGCGGGCCAAAGCCCAGAACTTGCGCCCGGCCTTCAGAACCCCGGCGGTCTCCAGCTCATACCCAGAGACTTCCGTCAGATCGCGGTAGAACTCCAGCACCTGCTTGGGCTGCACCACCTGGTAGCGCGCACTGACCACTGACAGGGGGGCCTTGGTATCGCTGCGGTACAGCACCTTCTGGTCGGGGAACTCCATGGGTTCGCCATAGAGGTCCGAGACAGAAGACGTGGTACCGGACTCCGCGGCCATGTAGCGCACGGGGGTCTCACGGATGGTCCAGTCCATGCCTGCTTCACGGGCCCAGACATCGATGGGTTGTTTGGCGGGCAGTTGCTGACCCAGGTTGTGCCAGGGGGTCTCGCCGACATAGGCCATGGTTTGAACGAGATGTGCCATTGAAAAAACTCCAGTGAAAAAACAAGGAACGAACAGAAAAACAAACCAACGCCCATGGCTGCGCCACCACGAAGCCGTGGTCAGCCATGTGCGTTGTGTAGAAAAGGCAGGAAGGCGTTGAAGCCCCGTGCCAGAGATGCCGAAGCCAGCCCCTGCGGTCAGAGCCGCAAGGCCTTACGTCGTCTCGACGCTGAACCCCCGCCCGCAGTGGCGACAGTGGCGGTTGTGCAGGATCTTGGCGTCGATGGCTTCACCCAGAGCGGCGCCGACAGCGCAGCCTGCAGCAGCGCCGACCATGGCGCCAAGGACGGCGCCAGCGATCGCGCCCAGAGTGGTACCGGCAGGGCCAGCGGAGGAGCCCACCACAGCACCCCATTGCGCTCCCAACTGAGCGCCCCCTGCCGTGCGAGCCGTTGCCGTGGCAGCACCGGCGAGGGTGCCGACGGCGCTGCCGATGCGACGGCCCAGATGGCTGGGGGTGGTGCGGGCTGAGCCGCAGTGGGGACAACAGATTCCAATGAGTCCGTGCGGAGGTGCCGTCTGGTAGCGCCCCTGGTGGTGAACAGGCCCAGAGCCCGACCCAAAAAGTGCCGGTTGAGGCGGGGCACCGCCTGGATGGTCTTCAAGATCGACGTCGTCGTCAGGATCGTCCGGGTAGGTCGATTGCCTTGGGTGACTGCCCGGGGACATCCCAGTCAGCATGCGTCAGCCCTCCAGCGGGGAGGGCGCGGGTGACGCGGTGCGGCGGCTGCGGCCTTCGCTGGCCAAGGCTGCGTCGATGTAACTGATGAGGACGAGCGTGAAAAGTATGCCTGCCAAGTAGGCGGCGGCGCAGGCGGCGAGGTTCTCCAGGGGAGAGGGGGTTTCTGACATGGTGGCTCCTTGGTTGCTTGAGTGATGTCTGTGCCCCGACGAAAAGAGGGGGCGCAGACGGCAAAAAGCCCATGCAAGCGCGGGGCTTGCACAGGCTCAAGGAGGGGATATATCGCTGAGATTTTTTAGGATCAACTTTGCTGTCGATCGTGGCTTCGGCTCTCAGCGTCGGTACAAAACCGCCTGATGCTGATTGCTGTCAGCGGTGCCACCAGGGACGGTATGCCTATCGGAGTACCTTGTTGAACATCACGGTTTTTGTTTGAGGTGTGCCAAAAACGCGGTGCCGTGCTGAACGCATTTTTTCCGGACGATGTAGGGGGTGGCTTCCTTGCCACGCATCAAGGCGCGGACAACGGAGCGACTCGTCTGTTTTCCTGGACATGAAGTGGAATGGCCGTGGATGACAAGAAGAGACTCCTTGCCCTCGTCGTATGCGGCGATCAGCGCCTCCAAGGTCTTGGCATGCAAGGCATCCATCACCTGGTGGTAGGACATTTCGCGAGGGCCGTACTTGCGTCCAGGCGATGGGGCGGACCACGCTGCATAGTTGTCCAAAGACGTTTATCGAAAGCCAACATGCCATGGCATACCAAATGGCATGCCAATCGACTCGGAAAACAAAAAACCCCAAGTGAATCAATCACTTGGGGTTGTGTGTTGGCGGAGAGGGCGGGATTCGAACCCGCGGTGGGGATTAGCCCACACACGCTTTCCAGGCGTGCGACTTAAACCGCTCATCCACCTCTCCGAAGCCCTCGATTATAGCCACAGGTTCCCACCGATCTGAGAGAACGGTGGCATCGAAGGCAAAAAAACTGGTGCTTGTCCGTCTTCAGCCTGTTTTCTGCGACGCCTGCACCATTTTCATGGCCGAGCCGATCAACGCCGACACCTCGGTCATGTTGCTGGGCACGATGAGGGTGGTGGTGGCGTCGGATGCCACCTGGCTGTAGGCGTCCACGGCCTTCTCTGCGACCTTGAGCTGCACGGCCTGTTCGCCGCCAGGCTGGCGAATGGCGGTGGCCACGCGTTCGATGGCCTCTGCGGTGGCCTGGGCCACAGCACGGATGGATTCGGCCTCGCCGATGGCCTTGTTGATGACGGCCTGCTTTTCACCTTCGGAGCGGGCAATGAAGGCCTCGCGCTCACCGGTGGCGATGTTGATCTGTTCCTGGCGGCGGCCTTCGGAGGCTGCGATCAGCGCGCGCTTTTCGCGCTCGGCGGTGATCTGGGCCTGCATGGCGTGCAGGATTTCCTTCGGCGGCGTGAGGTCCTTGATCTCGTAGCGCAGCACCTTGACGCCCCAGTTCAGCGCGGCTTCGTCGATGGCCTGCACGACCTGCGCGTTGATGATGTCGCGCTCTTCAAAGGTCTTGTCCAGCTCCAGCTTGCCGATCACCGAGCGCAGCGAAGTTTGCGCCAGTTGCGTGACAGCCATGATGTAGTTGCTGGAGCCGTAGCTCGCGCGCATGGGGTCGGTTACCTGGAAGTACAGGATGCCGTCCACCTGCAGCTGCGTGTTGTCGCGCGTGATGCAGACTTGGCTGGGCACGTCGAGCGGGATTTCCTTGAGGCTGTGTTTGTAGGCCACCTTGTCCACAAACGGCACCAGAAAGTTCAGGCCCGGTGTGAGTGTGCCGGCGTACTTGCCCAGCCGTTCCTTGACCCAGGCATTTTGCTGGGGCACTACCTTGACGGCGCGTGCTATGAAGATCACGGCAATGATGAGAATGACGATGGCGACTTCCATGAGAAACCTCTCTTACTTGGTGGGCTGCGACGCTAAAGCGGTGGTCAATTTTTAGAGTGGATCTACCAGAAGGCGATTGCCTACCAGTTCCGCCACGCGGTGCATGCCGGTGGAGGGCGTAACGCCAGGGCGGTGGATGGCGATCCAGGCGGCGCCCCGGTACTTCACGGTGGCGGTGCCGTCGGGGTTCCAGCCTTCGACGAGGATGGTTTCACCGACATCCAGGTTCACGCTCCGGTCGGCGCGGGCGGAGGGGTCTCCGGGGCGCTTTTTCTTGAGGTAGTACCAGCCCACCACGGCGCCGCCACCTACCACGGCCGCAGCTACGATCTGTGCGGTAGTTGGTACCCCCAGATGCGCCGCTATCGCCGCCGCCACCAGCCCCAGGGCCACCATGAGCAGATAAAACGTGCCGGTAAGCAGCTCCGCAACGACCACGGCCCCCGCTGCCAGCCACCAGATGGTGGATGCCTCCATGCTGATCCTCCTTGGGTCGGTTGTGTTTAGTGCACCACATTCTGGGTCAAAAGAATGGCAGTTCAAAGGCGCGTCAACGTTATTCCTTACACTTCGCGCCTATTTCGTTTTTTGGCCGGGCAGGGCACGTTTGCACGGAGGCTGCGTATGAAGTTTCGCTTTCCCATCATCATCATCGATGAAGACTATCGTTCCGAGAACACCTCGGGTCTGGGTATCCGCGCCCTGGCGCATGCCATCGAGGCCGAGGGTTTCGAGGTGGTTGGGGTCACCAGCTATGGGGATTTGTCCCAATTTGCGCAGCAGCAAAGCCGCGCCAGTGCGTTCATCTTGTCCATCGACGATGAAGAGTTCACCGTGGGCGAGGGGCTGGACCCCATCGTTCTGAGCCTGCGCAACTTCATCGGCGAGGTGCGCCGCAAGAACGCCGATGTGCCGATTTATGTGCACGGCGAGACCAAGACCAGCCGCCACCTGCCCAACGACATCCTGCGCGAGCTGCACGGCTTCATCCACATGTTCGAGGACACCCCCGAATTCGTGGCGCGCCACATCATCCGCGAGGCCAAGAGCTACTTGGAAAGTGTGCAGCCGCCGTTCTTCAAGGCGCTGCTGGACTACGCCGAAGACGGCTCCTACAGCTGGCACTGCCCCGGCCACTCGGGCGGCGTGGCTTTCTTGAAGAGCCCCGTGGGCCAGATGTACCACCAGTTCTACGGCGAGAACATGCTGCGCGCCGACGTGTGCAACGCGGTGGAAGAACTGGGCCAGCTGCTGGACCACAACGGCGCCATCGGCGAATCGGAGCGGAACGCCGCACGCATCTTCAACGCCGACCACTGTTTCTTCGTGACCAACGGCACGTCCACGTCCAACAAGATGGTGTGGCACCACACGGTGGCACCGGGCGACGTGGTGGTGGTGGACCGCAACTGCCACAAGTCCATCCTGCACAGCATCATCATGACCGGCGCGATTCCCGTGTTCATGAAGCCCACGCGCAACCACTTCGGCATCATCGGGCCCATCCCGCAAAGCGAGTTCGAGCCCTCTGCCATCCAGGCCAAGATCAAGGCCAACCCGCTGCTCAAGGGCGTGGACGCCAAGAAGGTCAAGCCGCGCGTGCTCACGCTCACGCAGAGCACCTACGACGGCGTGCTCTACAACACCGAGACCATCAAGGGCATGCTCGATGGCTACGTGGACAACCTGCACTTCGACGAGGCCTGGCTGCCGCACGCGGCTTTCCACCCGTTCTACGGCAGCTACCACGCCATGGGCAAGAAGCGCACGCGCCCCAAGTATTCGGTGACGTATGCCACGCAGTCCATCCACAAGCTCCTGGCCGGTATCAGCCAGGCCAGCCATGTGCTGGTGCAGGACTCGCAGACTGCCAAGCTCGACAGGCACCTCTTCAACGAGGCCTACCTGATGCACACGTCCACGTCGCCTCAATACAGCATCATCGCCAGCTGCGACGTGGCCGCAGCGATGATGGAGCCGCCCGGCGGCACCGCGCTGGTGGAGGAAAGCCTGCTCGAAGCCCTGGACTTCCGCCGCGCCATGCGCCAGGTGGAGGAAGACTTCGGCAAGAACGACTGGTGGTTCAAGGTCTGGGGCCCCGACAAGCTCGTGGACGAGGGCCTGGGCCGTGCCGAGGACTGGATCATCCGCAGCGATGGCAAGGGCAAGAAGAGCGGCAGCAAGTGGCACGGCTTTGGCCAGCTGGCCGATGGCTTCAACATGCTGGACCCGATCAAGTCCACCATCGTCACGCCGGGCCTCAACCTCGACGGCAAGTTCGACAAGACAGGCATCCCCGCGTCCATCGTGACCAAGTACCTCGCCGAGCACGGTGTGGTGGTGGAGAAGACGGGCCTGTACAGCTTCTTCATCATGTTCACCATCGGCATCACCAAGGGCCGCTGGAACACGCTGCTCACGGCGCTGCAGCAGTTCAAGGACGACTACGAGAAGAACCAGCCCATGTGGCGCATCCTTCCGGAGTTCTGCCAGCAGCACAAGCGCTATGAGCGCATGGGCCTGCGCGACCTGTGCCAGCATGTGCACGAGATGTACGCCAAGTACGACATCGCCCGCCTGACGACCGAGATGTACCTGTCGGACCTCACGCCCGCCATGAAGCCCTCGGACGCCTATGCACACATTGCGCACCGCACGACCGAGCGGGTCGAGATCGACCACCTCGAAGGCCGCATCACCGTGGGCCTGGTCACGCCGTACCCGCCGGGCATTCCGCTGCTAATCCCCGGCGAGGTGTTCAACAAGAAGATCGTGGACTACCTCAAGTTCGCCCGTGAGTTCGCCAAGCTGTGCCCGGGTTTCGAGACCGACATCCACGGCCTGGTGGAGGTGGAGGACGAGAATGGCCAAGTGCGCTTCTACGCCGACTGCGTGGCGTAGCCAACCATGCCAGACAAGGAGCCTGGGCCTTTGGCTCCTGTCAAGAATCTGGCGAAAGTAAACGAAGACGGGTGTTACGGGCGCAACCTGTAGTCACTGTCTTTGCGCGGGTGCATATACACCTGCCTCCCAAAAATCGCTCCCCCGGCATGGCTGGCGGAGCGATTTTTTTTTGTGCACTTGAATCCGCTGAGGTGGCGCTGCCGTATTGACTCTTAGCCGCGTGGTTCGCATGCGGTGACGACTGTCTTCACCTACCTTTCAGGAGATTCTCATGACCTTCCGATTCAACGCCCGCCTCGCCACCATTGCCCTGGCTGCTGCAGTGACCGCTGCTGCAGTGCCCGCGATGGCACAGGTCATGGTGGGCGGTGCGCCCATGCTGGCCAGCAAGGACATCATCGACAACGCCGTGAATTCCAAGGACCACACCACGCTGGTGGCGGCAGTCAAGGCGGCTGGTCTGGTGGATACGCTCAAGGGCCCTGGTCCGTTCACCGTGTTTGCGCCCACCAATGCAGCATTTGCCGCATTGCCCGCAGGCACGGTGGACACGCTGCTCAAGCCCGAGAGCAAGCCCACTTTGACCAAGGTGCTCACCTACCACGTGGTGGCTGGCAAATACGACGCAGCAGCCTTGTCCAAGCTGATTGCCGATGGCAAAGGCATGGCCAGCCTCAAGACCGTGGCGGGCGGCGCACTCACTGCCAAAGCCAGCGGCAACGCCATCATGGTGATGGACGAAAAGGGCGGTACGGCCACGGTGTCGATTGCCGATGTGTACCAGTCCAACGGCGTGATCCACGTGGTGGACAAGGTGTTGTTGCCCAACTGATGGGTGATGATGGGCGAAAGGTAGGGTCGCCCGCAGCCTCCGCGCAGCCTTTAGCGAGGTGGCTGCATATCGCTCCGCACCCGCACAAAACTCGCAAAACGCGGCAGGCCGCCGTCGTGTGTGCCGCGAAAGCGGTAGGTCACCCAGCTGCCAATGGGCGGCGGATCGGCGCGGTCGGCATCGGTCAGCCCTGCGCCCAGCTTAAAGCGCTGGCCGGTGGGCATTTCCACCAGCAGTGCGCCCAAACGCCCGGCGTGTTTGCCCTTGCCGGGCAGGTGGCCCACCACCAGGGCCTCGGTGTCTTCGTGGGTTTTGAGTTTGATGAGATCGTCGCTGCGGCCTGAGCGGTACAGCGAACTGCCCTTGTGCAGCATCAGCCCCTCGCCGCCAGCGCGCACCGTGCGCTGCAGCAGGGCCTGCAGGGCAGCATCGGTGGCCACACGCTGCTGCGGCACAGCCTGCACCCAAGGCTGGTGGATTTCCGCCACCAGGGCTTTCAAGGCAGTGAGGCGTTCGTCAAACGGGCCGCTCTGGGCGGGCAGGTCAAACACCATGAAGCGCATCTGCCGCCAGGCCGCATCGTCAGGCTGTTGCTGGCGGGTGGTGGATTGGGCATGCGCAAAGCGCCCGCGCCCGGCCCACAGCTCGCCATCCATGGGGGTGGCAGGCCAGCCTGCGGTGAACCACGCGGGCGCCGCCACGGTTTCACCGCCGCGCGTACGCAGCGTGTGGCCGTCCCAATAGCCGCGCACGCCGTCGTACTTCTCGCTCACCCAATAGTCGGCCAGCGGCATGCCGGGGCGGTACACGTTGGCCAGCAGCAGGGCAGGGGGCTCTGTCGCATGCACTGCCGTCGCCGTGGGCAGCAGGCCCAGCATCGCCAGGCTCAGGCAGTGTCTGCGGGTTAGATTGCTATCAAAAATGTAGCTGCTTGCGCTTGATGGACGCGCGGTAGCAGCCATTTTTCTTCAGCTTTTAATGTGATCCGACGCGTGGTGTGCTCAGACTTGGTCGGCCGACAGGCCCGCCGTCTGGCTGAAGCCGCCGTCCACGTAGGTGATCTCGGCCGTCATGCCGCTGGCCAGGTCCGACAGCAGGAAGGCTGCTACGTTGCCCACGTCTTCAATCGTCACATTGCGGCGCAGGGGCGAGGCATCGGCCACGCGGCTGAGCAGCTTGCCGAAGTCCTTGATGCCGCTGGCGGCCAGGGTCTTGATGGGGCCCGCGCTGATGCCGTTGGCGCGGATGCTGCGGCCGTCTTCGGTGCGGCCCACGGCTTCGGCCAGGTAGCGCACCGAGGCTTCGAGGCTGGCCTTGGCCAGGCCCATGGTGTTGTAGTTGGGGATGGAGCGCAGCGCGCCCAGGTAGCTCAGGGTGATCAGCGACGACTTGTCATTCAGGTAGGGCAGGGCCGCCTTGGCCATGGCCGGGAAGCTGTAGGCGCTGATATCGTGCGCGATGCGGAAACCTTCGCGGCTCAGGCCTTCGAGGAAGTTGCCCGCAATCGCCTCGCGCGGCGCAAAGCCGATGCTGTGCACAAAGCCGTCGAATTGGGGCCAGGTCTGCGACAGCTCGGCGAACATGCGCTCGATCTGCTCGTCGCTGGCCACGTCGCAGTCAAACACCAGCTTGGAGTTGAACTCGGCTGCGAAGTCGGTGATGCGGTCCTTGAAGCGCTCGCCCACGTAGCTGAACGCCAGCTCGGCACCTTGCTCGTGGCAGGCCTTGGCAATGCCATAGGCAATGGAGCGGTTGGACAGAACGCCCGTGATGAGCAGCTTCTTGCCGGTCAGAAAACCCATGTTCAATCTCCTTTTGGAATAGCGGAATGTGGGCCGGCGGGCAGGGGCATAGGGGTATGCGCTAGGTGCCACGGGGGCCGGCGAACGTAGTGCAGAATTGTCGCATGCGCCTTGTAGCAGTCTGTTCTCGCTGGGCCCGCGCGGCGTTGTGTGCTGTGTGTGGCATGGTTTTGGGTCCTACCTCCTGGGCCGCACATGCCTATGCCCAGTTCGGCGACGTGAAGTACCCGCCTGGTTTCACGCATTTTGACTATGTCAATCCGAGTGCTCCGAAAGGCGGGGAGATCCGCCTGGTTCCGCCGATTGCAGTCACCAATTTCGACAAATTCAATCCGTTCACGCTGAAGGGAACACCGCCTGCGGGGATGCTGGAGTTGGTTTTCGAGTCCTTGTTGACCGGTAATTCAGAGGAGCCGTCCACAGGGTATGGCTTGCTCGCAGAAGACGTGGAGGTGGCGCCGGATGGTTTGTCGGCCACCTTTCGCATTCGCAAGGAAGCGCGATTCAGCGATGGGTCTGCAGTGATGGCCGCCGATGTGGTCCATTCTTTCAACACCTTGATGAGCAAGCAGGCATCGCCGCAGTTCAAGACGATCTTTGGGGATATCAAGGCGGTCCGGGCCTTGGCTGAGCGCTTGGTCAAATTTGAATTTGCCAGTTCCAATCGAGAACTGCCGCTTGTGGCTGGGAGTGTCCCGGTCTTCAGCCGGAAATGGGGGGCTGGAAAGCCCTTCGATGCAGTCATCACCGATGTGCCTATTGCCTCGGGGCCCTACCGGCCCTCCAGTGGGCAACTGGGGCGCGACATCACCTACGTTCGCGACAAGAACTACTGGGGGGCTTCCTTGCCGGTGCGCAAGGGGCTCTATAACTTCGATCGCATCACCTACAAACTCTACCTCGATGACACCAGCCGATTTGAGGGACTCAAAGCGGGTGAATATGACCTGAAGCGGGAGTTCGTTTCCAAAAACTGGGCGCGCCAATACAAGGGCAAGGCATTTGACTCCGGTGCCGTCAAGAAGCAGGTGTTCGAGCACCGCAATCCTGGTGATTTCCAGGGCTACACATTCAACCTGCGCAATCCCAAGTTCAAGGACATTCGCGTTCGCAAGGCCATTGCGCTGACGATGGACTTCGAGTGGCTCAATCGCCAGATGTTTTATGGCTTGTACAAGCGGGTGGAGGGGTATTTCCCGAACAGTGACTTCCATGCTTCGGGGCTGCCAGGGCCTGCAGAAATGGCTTTGCTGGAGCCGCTGCGTGACAAGCTGAGCCCCGACGTGTTTGGCCCGGCCTTGCGGTCACCCAGCACGCTGCCTCCATCCAGTTTTCGGGACAACCTGCGCCAGGCGAAACAGTTGCTGGCGGAGGCAGGCTGGGTCTACCGTGACGGAGCCCTGAGAAATGTCCAGGGCGATGCGTTCGAGATGGAGTACCTGAACGCACAGCCGTCCTCGGTGCGGCTGGTCAGCCCCATGCAGATTGCTTTGAAAAAGCTGGGGATCAATCTGAAGATACGCAATGTGGACGGAGCCCTCTACCAGCAGCGGATGGATGAGTTCGAGTTTGAGCTGGGCAGCCTTCGCATTCCAGGACGCACTTCTCCAGGCAGCGAGCTCTTTGAATACTTTGGCTCCAAGGCCGCCGCGACGTCCGGCTCGGCCAACATGTGGGGCATCGCCGATCCGGCGGTGGACAGCCTGATCCGTTCGGTGCTCAGTGCACAGACCAAGGCGGATGTCTCTGCGGCGATGCGTGCGCTGGACCGTGTTTTGTCGCACGGCTACTACTCGATTCCGCAGTGGTACAGCGATGAGTTTTTTGTAGGCTATCGGCCCGCAGGTTTTGTCTTGCCCTCGACCATTCCGCCCTATTACCAGCCGGATTCTTGGGCTGCCGCCACGTGGTGGGCTGCGCCAACCAACCGCTAGGGTCACACTGCATGCTCAGCTACATACTCAAACGCATCTTGTTGATGGTGCCCACGCTGCTGGGGGTGCTGCTGCTGACCTTTGTGGTCATCCAGTTTGTGCCTGGCGGGCCGGTGGAGCAACTGGTGTCGCAGTTGCAGGGGCGCTCTTCTGGTGGGGAGGGCGCTTCGCCGAGTGCAGGAGCGGGAGGGGACTACCGTGGCCGCCAAGGGTTGAGCCCGAAGCAACTGGAGGAAATCAAGGCGCTGTACGGGTTCGACAAGCCTGCGCATGAGCGCTTCGCGCAAATGCTTTGGTCGTTTGCACGGTTTGACCTGGGGCAGAGTTTCTATCAACGAAAAGCCGTCTCTGACCTTGTGCGTGAAAAGCTCCCGGTTTCCATCAGCCTGGGCCTGTGGACTTTTTTCATCAGCTATCTGGTGGCTGTGCCTCTGGGCGTTGCCAAGGCGGTGCGGGCCGGGTCGCGGTTTGATCTGGTCACCACCTTGCTCATCCTGGTCGGCTACGCCATCCCTGGCTTCGTGCTGGGCGTGGCGCTCTTGGTGATCTTTGGCGGGCAGTTGCAGTGGTTTCCGCTGCGGGGGCTCACCTCGGCCAACTGGGAGCAGCTGTCCTGGGGTGCGCGCATCGTGGACTACCTGTGGCACATCGCGCTGCCGGTCACGGCCATGGTGCTGGGCAGTTTTGCCGTCACCGCCATGCTGACCAAGAATGCATTCCTCGAAGAGATCCGCAAACAGTATGTGCTCACGGCGCGCGCCAAAGGCTTGAGCGAGCGGCAGGTGCTGTGGAAGCATGTGTTCCGCAACGCGCTCATCCCCATCGTTACCGGGTTCCCGGCGGCGTTCATCGGTGCATTTTTTGCGGGCTCGCTGCTGATCGAAACCTTGTTTTCGCTCGACGGCCTGGGCCTGCTCAGCTACGAGAGCGTGATCCGCCGTGATTACCCGGTGGTGCTGGGCACGCTGTATTTGTTCACGCTGATCGGGCTGGTCACCAAGCTCGTCAGCGACCTCTGTTATGTGTGGGTGGACCCGCGCGTGAAGTTTGACTAGCCCGAACGCACCGATGGCCCTGATGAGTCTTGCCGCTACACCGCTTTCGCTCTCTCCGTCCCGCCGCGCCTGGCTGCGCTTCAAGCGCAACCGCCTGGGGTACTGGAGCCTGCTTATTTTCTGCGCCCTGGTGCTGATCAGCCTGGGGGCTGAACTGGTCAGCAACGACAAGCCGCTCATCGTGCGCTACGAAGGGCAGACCTATTTCCCCATGCTCAAGGACTACCCCGAAAAGACTTTCGGGGGGGACTTCGAGACCCCCACGGATTACCTTGACCCTTTCATCAAGGAGCGGCTGAACATGGGTAGCAACTGGGCGCTGTACACCCTGAACCCCTACGGCCCCAACACGCTCAACTACTTTGCCAAGGCGCCCAACCCCTCGGCCCCCACGGCCGACAACTGGCTGGGCACGGACGACCGGGGGCGTGACCTGCTCGCGCAGCTGCTGTACGGCTTTCGGGTGAGCGTGCTGTTTGGTCTGGCGCTCACCGTGACGGGCGTGCTGCTGGGGGTGGTCACGGGCGCCATCCAGGGCTTTTTTGGTGGCAAGACGGACCTGGCCTTTCAGCGGTTTATCGAGATCTGGGGCTCCATGCCGGAGCTGTACCTGCTCATCATCTTCAGCGCAGTGTTTGCGCCCAGCGTGGCGCTGCTGCTCATTTTGCTGAGCCTGTTTGGCTGGATGGGGCTGTCGGACTATGTGCGCGCCGAGTTCCTGCGCAACCGCCAGCTCGACTACGTGAAGGCGGCCCGCGCGCTGGGGGTGAGCAACACGCAAATCATCTGGCGCCACATCCTGCCCAACAGCCTCACGCCCGTGGTCACCTTCTTGCCGTTCCGCATGAGTGCGGCCATCCTGGCACTCACGTCGCTCGACTTTCTGGGCCTGGGGGTGCCGCCTGGCACGCCGTCGCTGGGCGAGTTGCTGAGCCAGGGCAAGAACAGCATTGATGCGTGGTGGATCTCGCTGTCTACCTTTGCCGTGCTGGTCACGACCCTGTTGCTGCTGACGTTCATGGGCGATGCGCTGCGCGATGCGCTCGACCCCAGAAAGGCCGACCTGTGACAGCGACCTCATCGGCCATGAATCTCCCCTTGCTGCAGGTACAGGACCTGCATGTGCGCTTTGGCGCCAAAGAAGTGGTGCGTGGCGTCAACCTCCACATTGCCGCAGGCGAAAAGCTTGCCCTCGTGGGCGAGTCCGGCTCGGGCAAGACCATCACTGCCTTGAGCCTGCTGCGCCTGGTGGGCGATGCCACCATCACCGGTCAGGCCCACCTGCAAGGGCGTGGCGACCTGCTGGCGCTGAGCGAGCGCGAGATGCGCGGTGTGCGCGGCGACGACATTGCCATGGTGTTCCAGGAGCCCATGACCGCGCTCAACCCGCTGATGACGATTGGCGCGCAGATTGCCGAAATCCTTTTGCTCAAGCGCGGCCTCACGGGCCCCCAGTGCGCGCAGGCCACCATCGATTTGTTGGCACAAACAGGTATCCCCGAGCCCGCGCGCCGTGCGGGCAGCTTTCCGCACCAGCTCAGCGGCGGCCAGCGCCAGCGCGCCATGATCGCCATGGCCCTGGCCAGCGCGCCCAAGCTGCTGCTGGCCGACGAGCCCACCACGGCGCTGGACGTGAGCTTGCGCTGCCAGATCCTGGACCTGCTGAGTGATCTGCAACGCCAGACCGGCATGGCCGTGCTGCTCATCACGCACGACCTGAACCTGGTGCGCCGCTTTGCCGACCGCGTGGCCGTGATGGAGCAGGGCGTGCTGGTGGAGCAGGGCACCGTGGCCGATGTGTTTGGCGCCCCGCAGCATGCCTACACCCGCCGCCTGATCGCCAGCCAGCCCCGCCGCGATGTGGTCGAGGCCGACCCGCCTGCTGACACCGCGCCCGTGGTGCAGACGCAGGATCTGCGCGTGGCCTACCCCACGCCGCTGCCGGGCCTGAAGGGCTGGTTCCAAAAGGGCGAGTTTGTGGCGGTGCAGGGTGCCGCGCTGCAATTGCTGCCCGGCCAGACGCTGGGCGTGGTGGGCGAGTCGGGCTCGGGCAAGTCCACGCTGGCCCAGGCCATCCTGGGGCTGTTGCCTGCCAAGGGGCAGTTGCAGGTGGGCGGCCAGGCGTGGCAGCAGCCCGCCATGCGCAACACGCCCACCAACCAGCAGTTGCGCCGCCGGGTGCAGGTGGTGTTTCAAGATCCGTTCTCGTCCCTGTCGCCGCGCCTCACGGTCGAGGAGATCGTGGGCGAAGGCCTGAAGGTGCACGAACCAACGTTGACCGTGGCCGAGCGCCGCAGCCGTGTCGAAGCGATGCTGGCCGAGGTGGGCCTGACCGAAGCGCAGTTCCCGCGCCTGCTGGCGCGCTATCCGCACGAATTCTCGGGCGGCCAGCGCCAGCGCCTGGCCATTGCGCGTGCCCTCATCGTGCAGCCGCAGGTGCTGGTGCTGGACGAACCCACCAGCGCCCTCGACGTGACCATCCAGCAGCAGGTGCTGGGCCTGTTGCAGCGCCTGCAAAAAGAAAAAGGCCTGAGCTACCTGCTCATCACCCACGACGTGGATGTGATCCGCGCCATGGCGCACGATGTGCTGGTGATGAAGGATGGCGCGGTACTGGAAAGCGGCCCTGTGAATGCGGTGCTGGATGCGCCGCAACACCCCTACACGCAGCGCTTGGTGGCGGCTGCCAGCGTACCGGGCGTGGCGGGCTGATGGACGGACGGGCTGGGCCCGCCAGCGTGCTTGCCCGGATGCACGCGGTTGCGCATGCCTCCCGGCCGTGGAAAGATGCCCGCATTTCCCGCAACCCGCCAGCACACATCCGCCGCAGCCACCATGCCCCCAACCACCCCTGACACCATGCCCGACCAGCCCCTCACCTTGCCTGGCGGCGACGACGCAGCGCCCCGGGTAGACTTGGACGTGGTGTACCGCCAGGCCCGCGCCCTGGTGGCTCCCGGTTCATGTGTGACCGCGCTGCACTTGGGCTCCGAGGACAGTGAGCTTGCAACGGGGCAGGAGCCCACGAAGCCTTCGGCCACGCTGACGCTGGCCCTGGGCCAGCAGAAAACGGTGCGTGATTTTTTTCGCAGTGCTGTGCCGACACCGCTGGAGCTGGAAACCGCCATCGCCTGGGTCGAAGACGAGGTCTATGCGGCCCATGTGCGCCACCGCCAATGGGTGCCCGAGGGGCACGCAGCCTTGCTGTTTTCCGCCGATCCGATGCTGCATGAGATCGCCACCTTGGCGGGCGTTGCGCCGGGGCCCGAGCGGGTGCTGACGCTGGAGGCCATGGAGCGGCTTTTCAACCGGCTCGCCGCAGTGGCGCAAGGCCGCGCCGTCGCGCACGAGGGGCTGCCCGCCAGCCCCGCCTTTGCGGCCAGCCTGCTGATCTTGCGCGAGCTGATGCACCACATGCCTTTTGCGCACGTTACCTTGCTGGACAACCGGTAGGTGCTGCTAGCAGGGGCGGCAGGCATGCGTCGCTGAAGTGCCTGCCGGAGTCACCTCCGTGGGCTGTGGGCCCTTCAGGCAAAGGTATCGACGGACTCCCCCAGCCCTGGCGCGGGGCGGGGGCGGTGTGTGCTACTGCTGGGCGCCTGCTGGTCTGCCCGGGCCCGTTGTTGAGCCTGTTGCTGCGCCTGCATTCTGTCCACCTGCTCCTGCTGCGTCTGGCGCTGGATGGCGGCGATCTGCTGCTGCACCATCTGGATCTGCGCCTGCAGCAGCTTCGCCTTCGCCTGCTTCGCCTTGGTCTCCATGTTCTGCCCGGCCAAGCTGCGCAGTTCGTTGGTCAGCTCGCGCAGCTGTTTTTGCAGTTTGTTGATGTCGCTGGCGGCGCTGGCGCTGGACGCGGCGCCCGAAGACGAGGTGGCATTGGATATCTGCATGCTGCTTTATCGGCAATTCGGCGGCAATCTCAAGGGTTGCGCTGGCGCATGGTGTTGGTCCTGGTGCCTACCGCGTGCCCTGGGCGCGTCATGCCCGTCGCGGTGCCGCAAACCAGTCCCGCAGGAAGTCTGCCAGCGCCCGCGTCTTGGCCGACAGGTCGCTGCGCGTGGGGTACACCAGCGTCACGTCGGCTGCGGGCGGGGCCCACGCGGGCAGCACGCGCACGAGGCGGCCTGCGGCCAGGTGGGCCGCCACGTCCCATTCGGAGCGCATGAGCACGCCGTGGCCTTCCAGGGCCCAGGTGGTGGCGGCTGCGCCGTCGTTGGTGCTGAGCATGCCGCGCACCTTCACGGTCTCCTGCCGTGCGCCCTGGTGCAGGTGCCAGGTGCCGTAGGTCTCGTCGCTCTCGCGGATCACGATGCACTGGTGGGCCAGCAGGTCGGCCGGCTGCACGGGCTCGCCGGCCTGGGCCAGATAGGTGGGCGATGCGCACAGCAGCCGCTGGTTGGCCATCAGCCGCCGGGCCGTGAGGCGCGAGTCCGGCAGGTCGCCAAAGCGCACGGCGGCGTCCAGGCCTTGCTCCACCAGGTTCACGGGCCGGTCCGTGAGGTGCAGCTGGACCTCCACCTCGGGGTAGGCGCGGGCGAACGCCGACAGCGCAGGCGCGATGTGCACGCGGCCAAAGCCCAGCGTGGCGGCCAGCTTGATCAGCCCCCGGGGCGAGCTGCGAGCGCCGGCCACTGTGCGCTCCAGTGCCTCCAGGTCGCCAAGGATGCGGGCGCCGTCGAGCAGGTAGGTCTCACCCTCGGGCGTGAGGCGGATGCGCCGGGTCGTGCGGTGCAGCAGGCGCACGCCCAGGCGGTGCTCCAGCTGCGCCAGGCGCCGGCTCACCGCCGGCGGGGTGATGCCCATCTGCTGCGCAGCCGCCGCCAGGCTGCCTTCCTTCATGAGCAGCGCAAAAAAGCGCAGGTCCGAAAAGCCGTCCATGGTGCTTGATTCGTGCGTTGAATTTATGAATGAAGTAATTGTGACGGTATTTATGGCTTTGGACATCACTCCTAAGATCCCAACCACAACACATACCGCAGGAGACAAGCCCCATGACGACACTTCCGATTCCCCGCCGCCGCCTGGCCCATGCCACTGTGGCGGCCGTGGCCGCCGCCACGCTCGCCCTGCTGGCGGCCCCCGCCGCCCTGGCCCAAGGCGCGGCCTACCCCGGCAAGGCCATCAAGCTGGTCGTGCCATACGCCCCGGGCGGCAGCGCGGACATCGCCGCGCGCATGGTGACGGACGAATGGGGCAAGGCCCTGGGCGGCTCGCTGTTCATCGAGAACAAGGGCGGTGCGGGCGGCAACATCGGCGTGGACATGGTCGCCAAGGCGCAGCCCGACGGCTACACCATCGGCCTGCAGACTGTGTCGCTGGCCATCAACCCCGCCCTCACGGCCCGGATGCCCTACGACACCCTGAAGGACCTCGCGCCCATCGGCATGGTGGCCAGCTCTCAGCACGTGCTGGTGGTCAACAACGCGGTGCCGGCCAAGAACCTCAAGGAGCTGCTTGCGCTGCTCAAGGCCAAGCCGGGCCACTACTCCTACGGCTCGGCCGGCCCGGGCAGCACCTTCCACATGTCGGCCGAGCTGTTCAAGGCCGTGGCGGGCACGCCCATCGTCCATATTCCGTACCGTGGCGGCGGCCCGGCCATGATCGACACCATGTCGGGCCAGGTGGCGATGAGCTTCCCCGTGCTGTCGGCCGCGCAGCCGCATGTGCAGGCCGGCAAGTTGCGGGCCCTGGGCGTTACCGGCACGAAGCGCTCGGCGCTGATGCCCGATGTGCCCACCATTGCCGAGGCGGGCCTGCCGGGCTATGCGTTTGAAACCTGGTTCATCGTGTTCGCGCCGGCCGGCACGCCCAAGCCCATCATCGACAAGCTCAACGCCACGCTGAACCAGGCACTGGGCACCCCCGCGCTCAAGGAGCGCATGGCCAAGGACGGCTTCGACCCCATTCCCTCCACCCCCGAGCAGGCCCGCGCCCGGCTGGAGACAGAGATGCCGCAATGGGCCAAGCTCATCAAGGAGCGTGGCATCACGGCCGAATAGACCACTGCGACGACACCATGACCACGACCCCGCTTTTCCCCGGCTTCACCCCCGCCCTGGTGCCCACGCCCGACGGCCAGCACATCCATGCACTGGTCGGCGGCACGGGCCCGGCCTTGCTGCTGCTGCACGGCCACCCGCAGACATCGGCCATCTGGCACAAGGTGGCGCCCGTGCTGGCCCAGCACTTCACGCTGGTGCTGGCGGATTTGCGCGGGTATGGCGACTCGGCCAAGCCCGCCGGCGATGCCGAACATCTGCTCTACAGCAAGCGCACCATGGCCGCCGACATGCTGGCCGTGATGGCGCACCTGGGCCATGCGCGCTTTGCCGTGCTGGCCCATGACCGGGGCGCCCGCGTGGCGCACCGCCTGGCGGCCGACCACCCCGAGGCCGTGCAGCGCATGGTGCTGCTGGACATTGCGCCCACGCTGGCTATGTACGAGCAGACCAGCCAGGCATTCGCGCGCGCCTATTGGCACTGGTTCTTTTTGATCCAGCCCGCGCCGCTGCCCGAGCGCCTGATCGAGGCCGACCCCGCCGCCTACGTGCGCGACGTGATGGGCCGGCGCAGCGCCGGCCTGGCGCCGTTCGACCCACGGGCGCTGGCCGAGTACGTGCGCTGCCTGGCCCTGCCGGGCGCGGCCCACGGCGTGTGCGAGGACTACCGCGCCGCCGCCGGCATTGACCTGGTGCACGACAGGGCCGACCGCGATGCGGGCCGCCAGCTCGCCATGCCGCTCCTGGCCCTGTGGGGCGAGCAGGGCGTGGTGCACCAGTGCTTCAAGCCGCTTGCAGAGTGGCAGCGCGTGGCGGCCGACGTGCGCGGCCACCCGCTGCCCTGCGGCCACTACATCGCCGAAGAGGCGCCCGACGCGCTGCTCGGTGCCGCCTTGCCGTTCCTTCTCGCTGGCCAGTAGCAGCACACAAAAACACACACCACGATGACCATGACCACCCCCACCACGCTCTACCAGAAGCTGGTCGCATCGCACACCGTCGCCGTTCTCGATGAACAGAACGTGCTGCTCTTTTGCGACCTGCACCTGATGAACGAATACACCAGCCCCCAGGCCTTCGCCGGCCTGCACGAGGCCGGGCGCGGCGTGCCCGTGCCGGGGCAGAACGTGGCGGTGGTGAGTCACATCATCCCCACCCAGCCCGTGCGCTGGCGCACCATCCAGGACCCGCCCTCGGCCCTGCAGGCCAGCAACCTCAAGGCCAACTGCGACCGCCACCACATCCCGCTGTTCGACACCAACGACCCGCTGCAGGGCATCGAGCACGTGATCGCGCCCGAGCACGGCATGGTGCGCCCGGGCATGGTCATCATCTGCGGCGACAGCCACACCACCACCTACGGCGCGCTGGGGGCGCTGGGCTTCGGCATCGGCACGTCCGAGGTGGAGCATGTGCTGGCCACCCAGACCCTCGTCTACCGCCTCGCCAAGGACATGCGCATCCGCGTGGACGGCGTGCTGCCTGCGGGCACCACCGCCAAGGACCTGATCCTCCTCATCATCAGCCGCATCGGCGCGCAGGGCGCGCGCGGCTTTGTCGTCGAATTCAGCGGCAGCGCCATCAGCGCCCTGTCGGTGGAGGCGCGCTTCACGCTGTGCAACATGGCAGTGGAAGCGGGTGCACGCGGCGCGCTGATCGCGCCCGACACCACCGCCATCGACTACGTGCTGGCCAAGGCCCCCGACATCACCGGCGGCGTGCGCGCGCAGGCCCTGGCCCACTGGGCCACGCTGCACAGCGACGAAGATGCCGTGTTCGACGTGGAGCATGTTTTCCACGCGGCCGAGGTGGCCCCCTTCGTCACCTGGGGCACCAGCCCCGACCAGGCCATCGCCGTCAACGCCACTGTGCCCCGGCCCGAGGACATCACCGACGACGTGCAGCGCGGCAGCGCCGAGCAGGCCCTGCGCTACACGGCCCTGTCCGCCGGCCAGCCGCTGGCGGGCGTGCCGGTTCAGCACGTGTTCATCGGCTCGTGCACCAACGCCCGCATCGAAGACCTGCGCGAGGTGGACCGCATCGTCGGCAGCCGCCGCGTGGCCCCGGGCGTGCGCGCGATGGTCGTGCCCGGCTCGGGCGCGGTGAAGGCCCAGGCCGAGGCCGAAGGCATCGCCGCGCGCCTGGTGGCGGCCGGCTTCGAATGGCGCCAGCCCGGCTGCTCCATGTGCCTGGCCATGAACGACGATGTGCTGGCCCCGGGCCAGCGCTGCGCATCCACCACCAACCGCAATTTCGAAGGCCGCCAGGGCAGGGGGGCGATCACGCACCTGATGAGCCCGGCCATGGCCGCCGCCGCGGCCGTCACCGGCTGCATCACCGACGTCAGAACCCTGGAGGTGACAGCATGAGCGCCGACCACAACACCAGCTTGCGCGGCAGGGCCGCACTGCTCGACATCGCCAACCTGGACACCGACCAGATCATGCCCAAGCAGTTCCTGCGCGGCATCGACAAATCGGGCCTGGCGCCGGGCCTGCTGTACGACTTGCGCTTTGACGGCGCCGGGCAGCCGCGCGAAGACTTCGTGCTCAACCAGCCAGCGTTTGCCGGCACCGATGTGTTGCTGGCGGGCAGCAACTATGGCTGCGGCTCCAGCCGCGAGCATGCGGTGTGGGGCATGCAGCAGTACGGCTTCCAGGCCGTGGTGGCGTCAAGCTTTGGCGAGATCTTCTACTCCAACGCCATGAACAACCGCCTGCTGCTGGCCATGGTGAGCGAGGACGATGCCCAGGCCTTCATGCGCGAGGCCCGTGCCACCCGGGGGCCGCTGGCGATGGAGATCGATGTGGAGCAGCGCCAGGTGCGCACGGCAGGGCACAGCGCACCGTTCACCATCTCCGAGCGGCACCGGCGCATGTTCATCGACGGCCTGGATGTGATCGGCGCCTCGTTGACCTACCGGGACCAGATCACGGCATTTGCCCAGCGCCACTGGGAGGCCCAGCCCTGGGTGAAGGATGTCGCGCGGCGCACGCGCGAGCGCCTTGCTGCGGCGGCCGGCCCGGCTTGAGCGGCCCAGGTGCCCGGGCCGGGCTACCTGGCGGCAGGCTTGGCCGCCTGCTGGCTACTTGGCGGCAGGCTTGGCCGCCTGCGCCGCCTTCTGGGTCTTGTTGTAGACCTCCATCACGGTGGAGAAGTCACGCTCGAAGTTGATGGGCAAGAAGGTGTCGTTGCCCGGCAGCAGCTGGCGCAGCTTGGGCGAGAAGCTGTAGCTGTACGAGCACTTCTTCACGCGCGCCTGCAGCTCGGGCGACACGTCCTTGCCCAGGGTCCAGGTCTCGGTCATGAAGGGCGGGCTCTCCCACAGCGTGCGGATGCTCGATCCCTTCACGTCGCCCTTGACCACCATGCGCTGATACAGGTCGCTCGCTACGGCAGCGGCGGGGTAGAAGCCGTGCATCACGCCGGTCACCGAGCGCTCGTGGCCGTTGGAGAACACCACCTCGTAGTTCTGGTCCGGCACCAGGCCAATGGCCGGGAACAGCGCGCGCGGCGCCAGGTTGCCCGAGTTGGAGGTGGGCGTGGTGTGCGCGATCTTCTTGCCCACCAGGTCCTGCGGCTTGGTGAACGGGCTGTCCACCCGCGCGATCAGGATCAGCTTGTACGAATTGCGCTGCCCGCTGGCCTTGTTGCCCGGCACGCCGAACGGCGCGGGCTGTCCTGCAGCCACCAGCTGCGGCACCAGGCCCGGGTTGACCTGCGCCAGCTGGGCCTTGCCAGCCAGCAGGTTGTCGATGAGGTCTTTTTCGGCTAGCACATCGATGTTGGTGCTGCGCTCCAGCGATTCGCCCTGCAGGTTCTGCAGGTCGATGTTGCCGCAGCGCGCCAGGTGGTTGAAGTAGTCGCCCCACAGCAGCATGGTCTCGCTCTTGGCGTAGGTCTTGGGCATGGCGACCACCAGCTTTTCGCGCTGCCCGCTGAAGGCGGGTGCCGGGGCTGCCGCAGCGCGGGCGGTAGCGGCGCGGGCCTGGGGCGTCGTGCCCGCATCCGTCTGTGCCTGCGCGGCCACGGGGCCGAGCGTGAGCGTGGTGCAGATCAAAAGTGCGCCGGAGCGGGCGTGGCAACGCATGGTGAATGTCCCTCGGTGTTGTGTGATGTGTCGGCTGCGCAGCGCCTGATTCGGTTCGCGCAAGCCATGCCTGTGGCCGGGCCCACGCGGTGGCTGCTGGCGGGCGACTGAGCGCCGGGCGGCTGGCTGCGGTGGGCGGCTGTTGAGTATGCATGAAGCATTGGCAGGCCCCGCTGCCATGTGGCCAGAGCGGGTAACCCACGCGACTGGCACGGCATCACCGCTTGCCGGCCTGCAGGGCAGGGGCGCTTGACAGCACGTCAACCGTTCGGGTCGCTCAATGGACAAGGTCGAGAGGGGCGGGGCCCGCTGATCCGGTAACAATTCGTGCAACTCAACGCGAACCCTTTGTCTTTCATCCCGCCATGTCGCAAAACGCCCATACCCTGCACCTGCTCTTCGACGACGCCATCAAGCTCAAGACCGCCCAGCTGGTCTACCAGTACCTGGTGGCTGACAACACCGAGCAGGCGCAGCGATGGGCTGGTGAGCTGGGCGTGGCGAACCTGGATGACCTGTGGGACGGAGAGTGGTTCAACCAGCAGGTGGCCGCCAAGCCCACCCACCTGCTGCTGTGTTTTGACACGGGCACCCATGATGGCCTGCCGCTGCGCGCCTTGGAGACGCTGTTTGCCCACGGCCTGCGGGCGGCGGTGCTGGAGGTCTTCTATGACCAGGTGGGCGAGACCGAGCGCATGCACTTCGACCAGGGCCAGTGGGTGGCGCGCAAGGCCTTTTGGGGCGCCCACCCCGAGTGGCGCGCTGTGGTGGAGCCAGCGCATGAACCCGGCGCAGCAGGCGCCGATGAGGACGCCGACGCGCAGCACGACCCCTATGCCTGTTCCCGCGACCCGGCCAAGCCCATGAGCGTGGCCAGGCTGCGCAAGGACGAGGCCGACCGCAAAAAGCAGGGCGAAGAAGCCGCGCAGGCCTTCATCGACCTGGCACGCACCATGGGCAAAAGTGGCCAGTCGCCCGTGCAGGGCCTGATTGCGGTACTGCTGCTGCGCGCAGGGTTCAAGGGGTTGCTGCACGCCATCGTGTTCACGGTGGCCACGGTGCTGCTGTTCAAGGGGTTCTGGCTGTGGATGGGCCTGGGGTTGGTGCTGGCCATTGCGCTGCCCCTGTTCTACATGGTGCGCGAGTACAAGGACCTGCGCGGCGATGGGGACGATGATGACGACGCTGCCGGTGGCAGCGATGATGGCGATCCTGCGGGCCCGGTCACGGTCCAGCCGGCAGCGGGTTGATCCGGCGCAGGTCTGCAAAGACCAACAAACAGACACACAACAAAGAGGGATGGGACGATGCTGACAGAGATCGAATGGTGGGGTGGGCTGATTTTTGTACTGGGGGCCATTACCCACCGGCTGGTGCTGGGGGCGCTCGATAAAAAGGAAGAGGGCATCGACTGGCACCGGTGGCAGATGCACGGTTTTTTTGCGCTGCCCGCCGTGGTGCTGGCCGGGTACTTCTACCCCCTGGTGGGCGCCGGTTGGCAGTACGCCTACATGGGCGTGCTGGGCGCCGCGCTGCTGCTCGTGGCCGTGATGCTGGTGCAGGAGGTGACCGGCGATGCAGGCGACGCTGGTGAGGGTGACGCTGGTGCAGCAGACGCCGCTGCAGCGGACGACGGGTCGCCAGGGTGGCTGATGACGCTGCTGGGGGTGGTTGTGCTCTACAGCCCGGTGCTGGTGGCCTGCGGCCTGGGCTGCGCCAAGGCCTGGCCCATGGTGCAGGTGCTGGTGTAGCGGGGCCTGGGTTGGGGTGCTGGCGGGGCTGCCGCTGGCCTGCCCCGCACGCTTCCCGCCCGCCCACCGGGCCCGTCTTTTAATCTTCCCTTGCACCGCAGAGTGCTGCACACCGCTTCTTCCCCTTCATGGCCACAGACTCTTTTCCTGACCTGCTCTCGCTCTACATGCGCCGCATTCGCGCCAGCGCCTCCGGCGTGGCCACCGAAATCGGCCTGAGCCGCGAGGCGGTGAACAACTGGCGCAACGGCATCTCGGTGCCCAACCCCCGCTCGCGCGACAAGCTGGTGGCCTGCACCCGCTACCTGCGCCTGACAGAAAACGAGGCCAACCGCCTGCTCAGCGCCGCAGGGTTTGCGCCCGAGTTTCCGCTGCAGGCCGAGGCCAAGGCCGTGGGTGCGGCGCAGCCGTTTGCGGCCTTTCAGGACCGGGTGTTTGCCCAGCTTGCGCAGGCCGTGCCATACCCCATCTCGCTGCTGCTGTCGCCCGCGCACTGGGGGCAGCCGCCGTTTCGGCACGAGCTGCTGCAGCGCGCCCGCGCGCAGTATGGCGAGGGCTCGGTGCTGCACATCCAGCCGCCCTACAGCGTGAGCACCGTGCCCGCCGAATACTTCGCCGCCATCGGCCGCCAATGCGGGCTGGGCGATGTGGCGTCGGACTACGAATTTGAGTCCGCTCTGGAGCGCCGCCTGCTGGCGGGTGAGCGCATCTTCTGCCTGGTCAGCCGCTTTGAGCAGGGCACGCCCGCGCTGCGCGAAACCCTGGCGGGCATTTTGCGCAGCCTGAGCGAGATGCACAGCGGCCGCCTGCACCTGCTGCTGTGCGGCGGCGAGGCGCTGGCCGACCTCAAGTACCGCAGCGGCGACCTGTCGCTGCTCAACATCGCACAGGTCAACCACTGGCCCGACCCGACGCTGGACGACCTACTGCAACTGGCCCACCACCGCTGGCCCGAGCACCGCTGGAGCGTCCCCGTGGTGGCTGCGCTGCAGGCGCTCAGCGGCGGCCACCCCGCGCTGTTTGAAGAAGGCCTGCAGTGGCTGGTGGACCACCCGGATGCGGGCGAGGGCGTGAGCGAAGAGGCCGCATCGTCCAGCGCACTGCGCACCCACCTGGCCAGCAGCCCGCGCCTGTGGCAAACATTTCTGCCGCTGGCGCAGGTGCCTGCCAGCCGAGCGCGCCTGCAGCAACTGCTGCAGGCCGACGACCTGGGCCGCGCCCGGCCCTACCTGCAGGACGACGAACTGCGCAGCCTGTTCTGGGGCAACCTCATCCACGCGCGCGGCACGGGCGATGCGGCGCGGTTGCACTGGCGCTGCGCCACCATCCGCGATGCAGGCTTCATGGTGCTCGAATCATGCGCGACGGATTGAAGCCCCTGGTGTCCAAGCCCGTGGTGCGCGCCGTGGTGATCGCACTGGTCACGCTGTTTGTGGCCAGCGCCGTGTTCACACCCCAGCACAACCCGGTCATGCGCGGCAAGTTCATGGCGGCGATGAACGTGGGGCCGCTGTGGGGCGAGCTGGTGCAGTGGCGTGTAGCCATGGTCAACGCCCGCAACGAGCTGGATGGCTGGCCCACCGACATTCAGAAGTACGCGCCCCCCATCGCCAACCCGCAGTTGCGCGTCACCTCCCCGCGCTCCAACGTACTGCAGGCCGACATTGCCCACAACCCCGAATTCGGCAAGCTGGCGGGCACCCAGGTGGTGGTGGAGCTGCAGCCCGGCACCCACACCTGGACCTGCCGCCCCGGCAACCCGCCCATCCCGCAGGGCTACCTGCCCATCAACTGCCAGCAAGGCAGCACCGACGATTTCGAGCCCGCCAAGCCGGTGCCGGACGCAGACCCCTTTGGCTGGATGCGCTCGCTCATCGCGTGGTGTGCGGTGATCTTTGGCGTGGGTGCCGTGCTGTGGGTGGTGCGTCACCCACTCATCGGTGCGGGCCAGCTGCGCCCTGCGCGCCTACGCCGCACGCCGTTGGCGCGACTGCCGCACATCGACCGGCTGCTGCGCTGGCTGCGGCGGCTGGAGCCCACACTGCAGGCTGCCGACATCCGCATGGTGGACTGGCGCCGCGCCGTGGCCTGCGCCCAGGCCACCGGCAGCGAGCGCGCCCCGGCCCTGGCCCGTGCGCTGGCCGAACGTGTGTCGGCCCGCTGCCAGCCCAGCACCGATTGGGCACTGCCCGGTGCGGTGTTTGAATGGTCGTTCCCGCCCGACCTGCCCGTGTCGCTGGACCGCTGCCTGGTCTTTGTGCCCACGCCCGGCATCGACGAAGCCACCGTGCTGCGCCAGCTGCGCGCCGTGCAGACCGGCAGCGACGTGCTGCTGATCCTGAGCGAACACAGCGTGGACACGCCCTGGCCCCTGCTCAGCGCCCACACCCAAGACCGCGCCAACCTGCATGTGATGGCCGACAGTGCCAGCCAGACCGAATGGCTGATCGGCGGCGATGCCCTGCAAGTGCTGCTGCGCCTGCTGGCCGCGCAACTGCGCATCACCCGCATATCGCCCTACCAGACGCGCGGCGGCGTCACGCGCGAAGGCGCCTTCTTTGGCCGCGCGCAACTGCTGGCCCGCGTCATCAACCGCGAGCCCGCCAACTACCTGGTGGTGGGCGGGCGCCAGCTGGGCAAGAGCAGCCTGCTCAAGGCCGTGCAGCGCCGCATGGTGGGGCACCCGCACACCGTGTGCCACTACGTCTCGCTGCGCGACCACCGGCTGGCACCGCGCATGGCGCTGCAGTTTGGCCTGGCGGCCGACACACCGCTCGAAGCCATCGTGGACCACCTGCAGGCGCAGTACCAGGGCAAACGCCTGGTGCTGCTCATCGACGAGGCCGACCTGTTCTTCCGTGATGAATCGGCCAACGGCTACGTGCAGCTGTCCACCCTGCGCGCACTGAGTGAGGAGGGCCGCTGCTGGTTCATGCTGGCAGGCTTCTGGGACCTGTACGCCACCGCCGTGCTGGACTACCAAAGCCCGCTGCGCAACTTTGGCGAGGTGCTGGCCATTGGCGGCCTGGAGCGCGATGCCTGCCGCGAGCTGGCCACCGAACCGCTGCGCAAATTGCGCCTGGGCTTTGACAACGAGCGCCTGGTGGACCGCCTGGTGGACGCCAGCGGCCAGCGCGCCAACCTGGTCGCCATCCTGTGCCAGGAATGCCTGGAGGCGCTGGCGCCCGGTGAGCGCGTTATCGAAAAGCGCCACCTCGACCAGGCCCTGGCCTCGCAGGCCGTGCAAGACGCCCTGGCCGGATGGGGCCGCCTGAGCCACGACGACGCCGCCTGCCGCCTCGACCGCATCGTGGTTTACCACACGGCCCAGGCGGGGCAGTCCAGCCTGGTCACGCTGGCCCAGCTGCTGCAAAGCCACGGCATCGCGGGCGACGCGCAGGCGCTGCGCCAGTCGCTGGCGCGCCTGCAACTGGCCTATGTGCTGCGCAAACACGAGGCGGGCGAATACCGCTTTGCCATCCCGCTGCTGCAGGACCAGTTCGAGCCGACCGAGGTGGAACTGCTGCTGCACCAGGAGCTGGCCGTGCTGGCGCGCAGTGACGCCAAAGTATGAGCAAAAAAGGCCGTTTCCGCGCTATGGATAAGCGCTTTTAGCTATTTATTTGATAGTAATCCGCTGCGCGCCTTGAGGCTCACGGCAGCGCCACCACCACGGCCCCGCGCTTGCGCCCGGTCTCCACATACGCGTGTGCAGCGGGCAGGTCGGTAAACGGATAGGCGCAGTCCAGCACTGGCCGCAGTGCGCCCGCCTGGGCCAGGTCCATCAAGGTGTGCAGGTCTTCGGGCCGCTCGGCTGCGGGGCCGCCGATGCTGCGGCGTGTGCCGCTCGGGCGGGCCAGCACCTGGGCCAGGCTGCCTGCCACGGCCAGGTAGCGGCCATGTTCCTTCAGGCGCGGCAGGCAGGCGGCAAAGCTGCTGGCGCCGACGGTGTCGGCCACCACGTCCCACTGCTGCGGGGCCTGGGTGAAGTCCTGCTCGGTGTAGTCGATCACCGCCTGCGCGCCCAGCGTTCGGGCCAGCGCGGCGTTGCCACCGCTGCACACCGCCGTCACCTGCGCGCCCCGGTGCCGTGCCAGCTGCACCATGGCGCTGCCCACGGCGCCCGCCGCGCCAATCACCAGCACCGACTCGCCCGCGCGCAGGTTCGCCTTGTTCAAGAAGTGCAGCGCCGCCAAGCCGCCAAATGGCAGGCAGGCCGCGTCCACAAACGACAGGCGGCCGGGCTTGTGCACCAGGGGCTTGTGGCCGGGCAGCACGCAGTATTCGGCATGGCCGCCCATGGTTACGCCAGTTGCGCCCACCACGGCGTCGCCGGGCGCAAAGCCGGTCACGTCGCGGCCCACGGCCTCCACCACGCCCGCCACATCGGTGCCCAGCACCGGCTGGCGTGGCCGCGTGATGCCAAACGCCAGCCGCCCCAGCAGGCCAAAGCCGCGCGGCAGTTTCTGCGTGCGCACGCGCACGTCGGCCGACGACACACTGGCCGCCAGCACCCGCACCAGCACATCGCGCGGGCCGGGCACCGGGCGGGGCAGGGTGCGCAGCCGCAGCACATCGGTGCCGCCATACTGGGTGCAGACCCAGGCGAACATGGTGGTGGAGGTGGGCGGCATGAGTGTGTGCATGGGCGGCAGGGTAGGGCGCCCGGTGGCGCAATCGGTGGGGGTGAGGGGCGCTAGGGGCCTGTGGGCAGCTTAGGCGGCCGGGCAGGGCGCGCACAACCCGACCTTGGGTGGGGCGGCCGGTGAAGGCCATGCCCTGCCTGCGCGCTACCCTTGTGGGGTTGTTGAATGGATCGACTGATCGATTGCTCCAAAGGCCCCACCGTGCACCCCACGCTCTACACCGTTGCCTACCCCTCTTGTGCGCCCCAGGACATGTTGGCCATCGACACTTGGCGCGCCGCCAACGACCCCACCGGCCACGCGCTGGTGCGCCCGCATTTCACGCTGGTGTTTGCCAGCAACGCGGTGGACGAAGCCACCTACCTTGCCCATGTGGCTAGGGTGGCGGCGCGCACGGCGCCCATCACACTTCACTGCCGCTACGCCATGCTGGGGGCCGGTGCCCACAGCCCGCGCGCCCATGCCTACCTGGTGCCCGACGAAGGCTATGCCGCGTTGTCGCTGCTCCACGACGCGCTCTACACGGGCCCGCTGGCGGATGCGCTGCGGCTGGATTTGCCCTACACGCCACACATCACCGTGGGCACCTTCGAGTCAGCGCCCATGGCGCGCGCATGGTGCGCCGAGCGCAACCAGGCGGGCGTGTCGGTGCCCGGCCAGGTGGCTGCGCTGTGGGTGGGGCAGGTGGTGGACGGGCGGTTTGAACACCGGGGCCAGTTCGATCTGATGGGCTAGTTTTCTGAAGCAAAAACGGCCTTCACCGCGCGTCCATCAAGCGCTTTATGCTATCAAATATGTAGCATCTCTGCTAGGCCCCTCAGGGCCGCTGCGCCATCACCAGCGCATACAGCGCCTGCGCCGCCACCGACAGGCTTTCGTCCCGCCGCCGCACCAGGTAGATCTGCCGCGTGAGGCCGGGCAGTGACAACGGCCGCGTGACCAGCCCTGGCTGGTCAAAGTGGAACAGCGTGAGCGCGGGCACCACGCTGATACCCAGCCCCGCGCGCACCATGCCCATCACGGTGGCGAGCTGCTCCACCTCCATCAGCGTGTGCATGGCCTGCGGGTGCAGGGCGGCCTCCAGGTACTGGCGCACGCTGCTGGTGCGCGCCAGGTGCACAAAGGGCCAGGCCGCCAGGTCCTGCGCGGTGATGGCCTTGCGGCGGCGCGCCAGCGGGTGGTCGGCCGGGCACACCAGGTAAAAGTCGTCGCTGCAAAACGGCTCGGCCTGCAGCATGGGCGTGTCGGCGCGAATGGCGGCCAGCGCAAAGTCGGCATGGCCGCTGGCCACACGGTCGATGCAGGGTTCTGACAGCACATCGGCAATGTCGATCTCGATGCCCGGGTGGGCCGCGCTGTACTGCGCCAGCACGCCCGGCAGCCAGCCTGCCGCGAGTGACGGCAGCAGCGCCACGGCCACGCGCCCGCGCTGCAGCGTGGCGGCACTGCGCATGGCAGCCAGGGCGCTGGTGATTTCGGTGCGGATGCGGCGGGCCGACTCCAGAAAGTTCTGCCCCTCGGGTGTGAGGTCCACATGCCGCGTGCTGCGGTCAAACAGGCGGAGGCCCAGGTCGTCCTCCAGCGCGCGGATGAGGGCGCTGAACGCGGGCTGCGACAGGTGGCACAAGGTAGCGGCCCGCGTAAAGCTGCGCTGCTCGGCCAGCGCGAGGAAGGCGTCGAGCTGACGGCTGGAGAGGTGGTGGGCGCTCATGCGGGGTGGGGGTGATTCATCTGGATTTCAGATGGATTGATCGTAACAATCGATTTCACAGAATACCGCAGCCTGCCTACAGTGGGCGCAGGAGACAACGATTCCATGGCGAACAACGCTGACAAAAAACTGCTGGTGGGCTGCGCCGCCGGCTTCTCGGGCGACCGCACCGACGCGGCCCTGCCCGTGGTGCAGGCGCTCATCGCCAGCGGCCAGCCTGCGGTGCTCATCTTCGAGACGCTGGCCGAGCGCACGCTGGCCCTGGCCCAGCTGGCGCGCCGCACCGACCCCGACGCTGGGTATGAGCCGCTGCTGGTGGACCTGCTGCGCCTCGTGCTGGCGCAGTGCCTGGCCCACGGCGTGCGCATCGTCAGCAACTTTGGCGCGGCCAACCCGCACGGCGCCGCGCGCCGCATCCACGCCCTGGCGGCCGAGCTGGGCCTGGCCCGCCCGCGCATTGCCGTGCTGCAGGGCGACGACCTGAGCGGCCCCGAACACCGCGCGCTGCTGCAAGATGCGCTGGGCAGCGCGATGCCCACCGAGCCCATCGTCAGCGCCAACGCCTACATCGGCGCGCAGGCCATTGCCGATGCGCTGTGCGCAGGCGCCGACATCGTGGTGTGCGGCCGCGTGGCCGACCCTTCGCTGGTGCTGGGCCCCGCACTCGCGCACTACGGCTGGGCGCTGGACGACTGGGACCGGCTGGCCCGCGCCACCATGGCCGGGCACTTGCTGGAATGCGGCGCGCAGGTGTCGGGCGGCTACTTTGCCGACCCCGGCTACAAAGATGTGGCGGGCCTCGCCCAGCTGGGCTACCCGATTGCTGAGATCGACGCCGACGGCCACTGCACCATCACCAAGCCCCCGGGCACGGGCGGCTGCATCACCGAACGCACGGTGAAGGAACAGCTGCTGTACGAGCTGCACGACCCGGCGGCCTACCTCACGCCCGACGTGGTGGCCGACATCACCACCGCCCGCGTGACCACCGTGGGCCCCGACGCAGTGCGTCTGGAAGGCGTGCAGGGCCACGCGCGGCCCGCCACGCTCAAGGTCAACGTGTGTTTTGAATCCGGCTGGTTTGCCGAGGGCGAAATCTCCTACGCCGGCCCGCGCGCCGAAGCCCGCGCCCGCCTGGCGGGCGAGGTGCTGCGCGAGCGCCTGCAGGGCCTGGGCCCGCTGCGCATCGACCTGATTGGTGTGACCAGCATCTTTGGCGACGACACCAGCCGCTGGCTGGACGACCCCGCAGCAGGTGATGCTCGCAATGACCCCCGTGACGTGCGCCTGCGCGTGGCCCTGCAGCACCGCGACCACGCCAACGCCCAGCGCCTGGTGCGCGAAGTGACCGCGCTCTACACCTGCGGCCCCGCAGGGGGCGGCGGCGTGCGCACCGCCATGCGTCCGCGCCTGGGCACGGTGTCGTGCCTGGTGCCGCGCGAGGCCGTGTCCGTTTACTTCGAGATGGTGGATTGAGGACTCAAGCCATGACCACTACAAACCGTACCGTCACTGTTCCCTTGTATCGCCTGGCCCACAGCCGCACCGGCGACAAAGGCAACCGCTCCAACATCAGCGTCATCGCCTGGCACCCCGCGCTGTGGGATGTGCTGGTCGATCAGGTCACCGAAGCCGCCGTGGCGCAGCAGTTTGCCCAGCGCCGCCCCCGCCAGGTCACGCGCTATCTGCTGCCGCAACTCCAGGCCATGAACATCGTGCTGGACGACGTGCTCGACGGCGGCGTGAACGATTCGCTCAACCTCGACAGCCACGGCAAGGCACTGAGCTACCTGCTGCTTGATATGCCTGTCACTGTGCCCGCACACCTGGCTGCGCACTTTGGCGGCCCCACGGCCTAGACCTTTGATTTCGCTTTTCCATCCATACCAACACCAGGAGACAACATGACCCATTCATCCCCCCGCCGCGCTCTGCTCGCCACTGTGGCCGTGCTGGCGCTCGGCACACTGCACGCCCCCGCTGCGCTGGCCCAGGCGGCCGGTGGCTACCCCGTCAAGGCCATCACCTTCGTCGTGCCCTTTGCCGCAGGCAGCGCCACCGACCAGCTGGCGCGCGCGCTGGGCCAGTCCATCACCAACGACACCAAGCAGCCCGTGGTCATCGACAACAAGGCGGGCGCCAGCGGCATGATCGCCGCGTCGGCCGTGGCCAAGTCGGCGGCCGATGGCTACAGCGTGCTCATCACCACCAACACCACGCACGCCGCCAACGAGCACTTGTACAAAAAGCTCTCGTACGACCCCGTGAAGGACTTTGCCCCCGTCACCGGCTTGGGCAAAGGCGGTCAGGTGCTGGTGGTCAACGCCAGTGCGCCGTACAAGAACGTGGGCGAGCTGCTGGCCTTTGCCAAGAAGAACCCCGGCAAGCTCAGCTTTGGCAGCGGCAGCTCATCGAGCCGCATGGCGGGCGAAATGCTCAAACAGCTGGCCAGCGTGGATATCCTGCATGTGCCCTACAAGAGCAACCCGCTGGCCATCACCGACCTGCTGGGCGGGCAGATCGATTTGATGATCACCGACACCTCCACCGGCGTGCCGCAGGTCAAGGCGGGCAAGCTGCGCGCGCTGGGCTATTCAACGCAAAAGCGCAGTACCCAGCTGCCTGATGTGCCCACCATCGACGAGGCGGGTGTGAAGGGCTACGACATGGGTTACTGGTTTGCGGCCTACGTGCCCGCCAACACACCCGCGCCGGTGGTGGCGCGTCTCAACGAGCTGCTCACAGCCGCCACCAAGAGCGCCGCGGCCAAGAGCTTCTACGACAACGCAGGCTCCGAAGCCTGGACCACCACGCCCGATGAGCTCGCCAAGTTCCAGGCCGCCGAAACCCAGAAGTGGGGCAAGGTGATCAAGGCGGCCGGTATCGAGGCCGAGTAAATCGAAGGCCTGGTAGCGGCGGCGGGTAACACGCGCTGCTCCGGGTTCACTCCCTCTCCCCTCGCGGGAGAGGGCGGGGGAGAGGGGGCTCTTCTTCCGAGCGCCGCGCCCATGCTTCCCCCTCTCCCCAACCCTCTCCCACCAGGGGAGAGGGAGTTTCAGCGCGCTTTCAAAGGGGTGTGAATATCAAGCCAAATAGGCCTCTACCGCCTGATGGGTAAGCGCTATTAGCTATCAATTTGGTAGTAATTCAGCCTTGGCGACCATCCCTCACCACGGCACCCCCGCAAACCGCTCCACCAAAAAGTCCAGCAACGCCCGTACCGCAGGCGACAAGTGCCTGCGCGACGGGTACAGCGCATAGATCGTCATCACCGGCAAGTCCCACTGTGGCAACACCGCCTGCAGCTCGCCGCTGTGCAAATACGGGTTGACCAGATACGTCGGCTGCATCGCAATGCCACCGCCCGCCAGCGCGGCGCGCATCAGCGTGGTGGCCTCGTTGGCGCTGAAATGGCCGCTCACGCCCACACGCTCCACCACATCGCCGCGCGTCAGCTGCCACACGCTTTTGCCAAAGTTGGCATAGCTCAGGCAGCGGTGCTGCGCCAGGTCGGCAGGTTGCTGCGGCACGCCGTGCGCGGCCAGGTAGGCGGGCGATGCCACCAGCGCCGAATCGCACCGCGCCAGCGGCCGGCCGATGAGCAACGGGTCGGGCTCGGCGCTGATGCGGATCGCCAGGTCGATGCGCTTTTCCACCAGGTTCAATGATCCTTCGCTCGCGTCCAGGTCGATCTTGAGTTGGGGGTGCTGCGCCAGAAAGTCCGCAATCGCTGCGCCCATCTGCGCGAAAGCAAACGACACGCTGCAGGTGATGCGCAACTGCCCGCGCAGCGCGCCCTCCGTGGTGCTGGCGGTTTCTTCCTCCAGGTCTTGCGAGAGCGCCAGCATCTGCTGGCAGCGGCGCAGCGCGTGTTCGCCCGCGTCGGTCAGCGTCACGCTGCGGGTGGTGCGCTGGAGCAGCCGCGCCTGCAGCCACTGCTCCATCTCGCCCACATAGCGCGTGACCATGGCACGCGACATATCGAGCTTGTCGGCCGTGGCGCTGAAGCTGCCGCTGGTGGCGACTTCGGCAAACACATGCATGGCGGTCAGGCGGTCCATAGGTGGGTTATTTGATCGATTGGTGAAACAAATATGCGCGAATTATCGGGTTTATTGGATCGATTGGTGCAAATAAACTTCATTCCGTCCTCTGCACAACCTCTCAAAACACTGGAGAAACCACCATGTTCCGCACCACCCTTATCGCCGCCACCCTTGCTGTTGCCTTCACCGGTGCCCAGGCCGCCCAGCCTCTGCAGGTCAAGGTCTACAACGCCGACGGCAACAGCTTCAACGTCAACTCCACGCTGGTCTATGGCGAGAAAGAGGCCATGGTCATCGACGCCGGCTTCACCCGTGCAGACGCGCTGCGCATTGCCGCCAACGTGCTCGACAGCGGCAAAGAGCTGAAAACCATCTACGTGAGCCAGGCCGACCCCGACTACTACTTCGGCGTCGAGACGCTGAAAGAAATCTTCCCCAAGGCTGACGTGGTGACCACGCCCGCCGTGCTGGAGAAGATCAATGCCAAGCTCGCTACCAAGCTCTCGTTCTGGGGCCCCAAGATGGGCCCCAACGCCCCCCGCACGCCCGTGCTGCCCAAGGCCATCGGCGGCAACACGCTGAGCGTGGACGGCCAGGCGGTGGAGATCCGTGGCACCACCGGCCTGCTGGCGCACCGCCCTTATGCGTGGATTCCGTCCATCAAGGCCGTGGTCGGCACCATCGGCGTGTTTGGCACCAACACCCATGTGTGGACGGCCGACACGCAGACCGTGGCCGAGCGCAGCGCCTGGGTGGCCCAGCTCGACGAAATGGCCGCCCTGCAGCCCACCGTGGTGGTGCCCGGCCACATGCCCGCTGGCGGCGCGCTGGATGCTGCCAACATCAGCTACACCAAGGGCTACCTGCAAGCGTTCGAGAAGAACGCCGCCGCCACCAAGACCAGCGCCGAACTCATCGATGCGATGAAGAAGGCCTACCCCGCTGCGCCCATGGGCCTGTCGCTGGACATCGGCGCCAAGGTCAACAAGGGCGAGATGAAGTGGTAAGGGTTATCAAACCAAGTTGTTGAACGGAACCAGATCGTGACCATGCACCCGCTCCATCCAGTCCTGCAGCACCTGCACGCCGGGCGCTGGAACGCGGCGCACGATCTGGTGCAGCACGACGGCTCCATGCTCGCAGCCTGGCTGCACGGCATCCTGCACCTGCAAGAGGGCGACCTGGAAGACGCCGAAAACTGGTACGACCGCGCCGCCCGCCACTTCCGAAGCCGAGGCACGCTGGCCGAAGAAATTGTGGCGTTTGAAGCCGCACTGGCCGCGTCCGAAAGCCCAGCCTCCCAAGAAAGACCTTGATCCATGCCCTCCACGCAAACCGTCACCGTGACCTACCTGTTCGACCCCCTGTGCGGCTGGTGCTATGCCGCAGCACCCGCGCTCCAGCACCTGCAGGGCGTGGCGGGGATTGATGTGGCCCTCGCGCCCACCGGCCTGTTCGCAGGCGCAGGCGCGCGGCCCATGGACGCGCAATTTGCCACCTACGCCTGGGCCAACGACCAGCGCATCCAGCAGCTCACCGGCCAGCCCTTCACACAGGCCTACCGCGACCACATCCTGGGTGCTGAGGGCGGCCGTTTTGACTCCGGCCCCGCCACGCTGGCCCTCACTGCTGTGGCGCAGACTGCGCCTGAGCGCGAGCTGGATGCATTGCACGCCCTGCAGCACGCCCGCTATGTGGAGGGCCGCGACAACGCAGATCCTGCTGTGATCGCTGAAGTGCTGCGCGCCCTGGGCCTGCCAGAAGCCGCCGCCCTGGCCTTGGCGCCAGACACCGCCTTGCTGCGCGCCACCGCCGAACGCACCGCCACCGCCCAGGCCACGCTGCGCGCCGTGGGTGCGCGTGGCGTGCCGCAGCTGGTGGTCACGGGGCAGGGTGGGGCGCTGCGGCTGCTGGGTGGCGATGCGCTGCTGGGGCCGCGTGAGCAACTGGTGGCGCTGGTGCGCGCTGCGGCTGCGGCCTGACTGAGACCCGCTGCCTTCGATCAAAAGCCGCCCAATGTTCACGCTAAGTTGGAGCCAGCGCGGCGCGAGGCTTCGACAGGCTCAGCCGGAACGGTATGGGACGAAGGGCGGTGAATTCAAAAAATGCCGTTCACGCTTATTGAGTCGGCTTAAATCAACTTGAACCGTTCACGCTGAGCCTGTCGAAGCGCCGCGCAGGGCATCGACAAGCTCAGTCCCAAAAGGTGAGAGTGATGGAGAGCGGTGCGGCGTGAAGGTGCGCGCTTTCGCCTCACTCCATCGACGGATCAATCAGCACCTTGGCCCCGGTGTTGCGGGGGCCATAGAAGGCAATCGACTCGGCGCTCAGCGCCCCTGCCAGCGATACGGTGCGCGCATAGTGGCTGGCGAACGTGGTCTTCAGCTCGGCCACTACGCGCTGGCGCAGCGCCTGTGCGGCCTCGTCGCCAATCTTCTGCAGAAACGGAAACAGCAGCCACCCGCCCATGCCCCAGGCCATGCCAAAGGTGCGGTGCACTTCGGTCGGGCGCGTGTCCAGGTGGCCGTACAGGTACACCTGTTTGTGCACGGCCGAACCGTAGCGGCTGTACTCCTTGGCGGTGCGGTTGATGGCGGCCTCCATGCACTGCAGGATCTGCCCGGCCAGCGTGCCGCCGCCCGTGGCATCAAACGCAATGGTGGCGCCCGTGGCGGCCAGTGCGTCCGTCAGGTCGGCCATGAACGTGGGCGCACTGCTGTCGCACACATGCTGCGCGCCCAGCCCGCGCAGCAGCGCCGCCTGCTCGGGCTTACGCACGATGTTGACCAGGCCAATGCCGTCCTTCTGGCAAATCTTGAGCAGCATCTGACCCAGGTTGCTGGCCGCAGCGGTGTGCACCAGCGCGGTGTGGCCTTCGCGCTTCATGGTCTCCACCATGCTCAGCGCCGTCAGCGGGTTCACAAAACACGAAGCGCCCTCGGCCGCCGTCGTGCCCTCGGGCAGCGGCAGGCACTGCGCCGCAGGCATGGCGCGGTATTGCGAGTACATGGCACCGCCAATCACTGCCACCGTGCGCCCCAGCAGCGCCTGCGCGGCGGGCGATGCACCAGCGGCCACCACCAGGCCCGCGCCCTCGTTGCCCACCGGCATGCTCTGGCCCAGGCGTGCTGCCATGCCCGGCATGGCGCGCTCCGGGATGCGCGCCGTGGCCACCGGCCGGTCGGCCGTGCCAGACACCTGCACGGTAGACAAATCGGCCGGGCCCAGCAGCAGGCCGATGTCCGACGGGTTGATGGGCGCAGCCTGCACCTGGATCAGCACCTCGTCGGGCCCCGGCGTGGGCACGGGCGTGGGCTCCAGGCTGATCTGCAGCGTGCCGTCTGCGGTGACGATGGAGCGCAGTTGCAATGCGGTGGTGGGGATGGTGGCGGTGTTGGTCATGAATGCCTTTCGAGAGGAAAGAGGGCGCGCCTGGCGTTCCACAGCGGTTCCACAGCGCGGCCCGGTGTCACGCATTAGAACGTGACCGCGCCGCAAACACCGTCGCGCAAGTGCCTTGCGGCAGCAGGTCGGCCTGTATGCGCCTGCGCCCTCAACCCCCCAGCGTCCGCACCACCTGCTCATACATCGCATTCACTGCTGGCGAGCGTTGCGACACCTTGCTGCGCAGCACCGCCACATGCATGGCATCCAGCGGCGGCAGGTCAAACTCGGCAGGCAGGTTCTGCAAGATCTGCAGGTGGGGCGGCACACTGCAGCGCGTAAGCACCGCCACCGCCAAGCCACTTTCCACTGCGGCCAGTTGGCCCGCCAGGCTGGGGCTGTGGTACACGAGGTGGTAGCCGCGCCGGCGCGTGCCCAGCGCGGCCAGGGTGGCCTGGCGCGCCATGCTGGTGGATTCGTACACCGCAATCGGCAGCGGGTCGCGCCGCCACACCTCGAACTGCGGCGAACCCACCCACACCAGCGGTTCGTCAAACAGAAAGCGCCCGCGCTGCGGCTTGTCTTGCGAGACCAGCGCCAGGTCCAGCTCGCCCCGCGTGATGCGCGGGATCAGCGATGTGGACTGCTCACAGGTCAGCTCAATCTCCACCCCCTGGTAGCGGTGCGCAAAGCTGCGCAGCACCGGCGTGAGGTAGGCGCTGGCGTAGTCGTCTGGCACGCCCAGCCGCACCCGGCCCGCCAGCCGGGGGCCAAACAGCGCAGCATGCGCCTCGGCCTGCAGGTCCAGCACACGGCGCGCATACGACAGCAGCTCGGCGCCCGCTGGCGTCACCTCCAGGTGGCGCGGCCCGCGCAGCAGCACCGGGCGGCCCAGCGCGGTCTCCAGCTTCTTGATCTGCATGCTCACCGCCGACTGCGAGCGGTGCACCAGCGGCGCGGCGCCCGAGAGCGAGCCCGCATCTACCACCGCCACAAAGGCGCGCAGCCAGTCGATCTGAAAATCCGGGTAGTTCATAGGCGATTCGCTTTGAATTCGTTTATCGAATGGTAGCCGTTCGATTTATCCGTTTTACAGAGTTTCCTGAAAACCGGAGCATCGGCCGCATGAACCACTCCCCATCCCGCACCGCCACATCGCCATCGCTTGCCAGCACACCGCAACCCGCCAATGCCCCCACCCGCGAGCGCGACGGCCAGTGGCTGCTGATTGCCGGTGGCGTGCTGCTGGGCACCATCGGTGTGTTTGTGGAAGAGGCGGGCCAGCACCCGCTGGTCACCGTGTGGTTCCGCTGCGCCTTTGGCGCCATGGCGCTGCTGGCGTGGTGCCTGGCCACCGGCCGGGGGCGTGAACTGGTACTGAACGGCCGCGCCCGCTGGGTGGCCTGCGCCTCGGGCGTGCTCATGGTGCTGAACTGGGCGCTGTTCTTTGCGGCCATCCCGCGCACCTCCATCGCTGTGGCCACGGTCATCTTTCACATCCAGCCCATCTGGGTCATTGTGTTTGGCGCGGTGTTTCTGCGTGCGGCCATCTCGCCCATCCAGTGGCTGGCCACCCTGGCTGCGCTGGCGGGCCTGGTGCTGACCACCGGGCTGCTCGACGGCGCAGCCGCCGCTGCCGCCGCCGCAAGCAACAGCAGCCAAGGCTACCTGGCCGGTGTGCTGATGTGCCTGGGCGGCTCGCTCTGCTATGCGGGCGTCACGCTGCTCGCCAACACACAAAAAGCCATCAGCCCCTACGCCATGGCGCTGTGGCAGTGCCTGGTGGGCGCGGTGGCGCTGGCGTGGGCCCCCTGGGCGCTGGGCTGGCCGCCGCTGGGCGCCGCCTGGGGCTGGCTGCTGGGCCTGGGCGTGCTGCACACCGGGCTGGCCTATGTGGTGCTGTTTGCCGGCATGGCGCGCCTGGGGCTGGGGCGCATTGCGGTGCTGCAGTTTGTGTACCCGCTCACCGCCGTGCTGGTGGACTGGGCCGTGTACGGCCGCACGCTCACCCCCGTGCAGTTGGCGGGCGTGGGGCTGATGGCGGCTGCGCTGTGGACGCTGCGGCGGCCGGGCAAGGCTGCCGCCAGCGCGGGCTGATCTGCCCGGCTTCCGTCACAGCGGCTGATCTGCCTGCGGCACAAACACCACCGTGTGCGCCTCGCACTCAGCCTGGCCCGGTGGTTGCCACAGGTCGCTGGCCAGCTCAAAAATGTGAGGCGGCACCACCATGGAAAACGTCTCGCCCCTTTCGGCGTTGCGCTGGTTCACGCGCGCACGGCGCAGCTCACGCGGGGCGTCCAGCACGTACACCGTCATGGCCTCGGCCCAATGCCCCATGCGGGTATAGAACGCATCCCGCTCCAGTTGCTGGATGAGGCCAATCTCCAGCACGACATCGGTGCCAGCGTGCAAAACGGCTTCGGCAGTTTTCCAGATCTGCGAGAGGCAGCGCTGAGTGCGCGCGATGTACCAGGCCATCACATCGGCGCCAGGCAGGTCCGGCCGGTCGGGCGAGAACAGCGTGGCCATCCAGTCGTCCAGGTTCAGCGGCACGGCGCTGTGCTGCTGTACCAATTGGCGGACAAAGGTGGACTTGCCTGCGCCCACGGGGCCGATGACCAGGTGAATGCGAGGGGCGGTGCGCGCATCGGCTGCGGGGGCTGTGTGGTTTGACGTGGTGTGCATGAGAAAGGGCTCCAGAAAAGCAAAAAGCCCTCCCTGCAAGCAGAGAGAGCTTTCCATACGGCGGACGAAAAAAAGCCCTCGACGGTGGTGGAGGGCTTTGCGGTTCACGCCGACCCAAAAGGTCAAGCGCGATGAGGGCAGTGTAGGTGCCTGCTGCGGGCTGCGTCAAGCCATCGGTCGTGCGGTGCGGCGAATGCCGAACTGCGCTCAGAGCGCCTTGCCCGCCGCCAGATGTTGCTGGAAGAACCCCACCACCTTCGCATTGAACCCCTGGTGAAACGCCACCCGGTCAAACCCCGGCGCATCGCGGCAAATCTCTGGCGCCGCCGCGGCCAGCGCGGGCGGGCAGGGCGCCAGAAAGGCATAGTGCTCTGCGTTGGCGGCCACATGCCAGTCGGGTGCGCGGGGCAGGCTCTGGCGCAGCGTCTCCACGCTTGGCAGCGTCACGCCACTGCCACCCAGTGCCGAGGCCCATAGCTGCACCGGCACACCGACCTGCCCCAGCCCCTTGGCGTCGAACACGCTCAGCGGGTCCACGATGACCGCCGCCTTGATGCGCGCATCTGGCGCTGGCGTGGCGGGAATCTCATTGCGCCGTATATCGCCACACAGGGGCCGCATGGACAGTGGCGGGCACAGGTCTGGGCGCAGCGTCCAGTCTGGCTTGGCACCGATGGCCACCAGCCCCGTGTAGCCGCCGCGCGAATAGCCAAAAAAGCCCACCTTGCCCGCGTCCAGCTGCGCGCGCTGGGGCCAGGCGCCCAGCATGTAGTCCGTCAGCCGCCGCATGTCCACTGGCCGCGTGGCAAAGGCAGACAGGTGGCCCTGGCGGCTCATGTCCTGAAAGTTGTCGCCAGGGTGGTTGATGGCGGCCACCACATAGCCTGCATCGGCCAGCGCCGCCGCCGTGTCGTGGTGCCCCAGGGCCGACCCACCCGCGCCGTGCGACACCACCACCAGCGGCAAGCCCTGGCCAGCCACGGGGCAGTCGCGCGTGCCTTGCAGCACCAACGGCGCGAGGTCGATGCGGCCCGCTGGCGTGCTGCAGGGCGACCACACGGCGCCGCGCAGCGCGGGCCCGTCCTTGTCGGCAGGCACCTCGATGAAAGTAAAGCCCGCCGCCTGGGCCAAGGTGGCGGCGCCGCAGAGCGCAGCGGCCGACAGCCAACGAATGTCTGGGCGTGAACGAGGGCGGTAACGAAGCAGGGACGAAATGGGCATGGCGATGTGTTGGCGCGGATGGGGATTAGTGACGCACTGTCCGCCGAGTGTGCCGCAGCTTGCGGGATGCGACTTTGCTGATCTTGCGACCTTGCCGGCAGCGCAGGGCCGAGGCTGGAAAGCCGATGGCTGCGTGCCCCTTGCGGCTACTGCGCCACCAGCCGCACCACCATCGGCCGATGGTCCGAACCCAGGTCAGGCCCCGTGTGTGCATCCACCAGCTGCCACCCCGGCGAGGCCAGCACATGGTCCAGCGGCAGCACCGACAGCCCGCCCCAGGCGTTGGGCCAGGTCGGCACGGCAAGGCCTGCGCGGCGCATCTGCGCTTGCTCGGCGCCCCACAAGCCGCGCGCCCAGGGCGTGGTGTTCAGGTCACCCGCCATTACGCTCAGACCACTGGTCTGTGCCAGATGTTGGGTCTCGTCTTGCAGTGCACGGTCACGTGCCTGGGCAAAGGCGCTGCTGATCGGGGGCATGGGGTGCAGCGCGCTCAGTTGTACGGGCCGGCCGCTCCACGTCATCGTCGCGCGCAGGCGCAGGGTGTCATGGTCGGTGCGGGGCTGCATCACTTGTGTATCAGCCAGCGGGTGGCGCGACAGAATCGCCAGGCCAAACGGATCGGGCTGCGGCACGGCCAGGCGGTGCGGGTAGCGCGCGGCAAGGGCGGGGTCATCGGCCAGCGCGCGCTGGGCCAGCTCGGTGAACTCTTGCAAGAACACCACATCGGGCGCATCGACAGACGCCAGCCACTGCTGCAGCGGTGCGAAGTCGGTGGTGGCCAGGTTCAGGTTGGCGGTGCCCACCTTCAGCACATGCGCGTGGGTGGTGCCGGGTGCCGCCGCAGCCGCTGTGGGCAGGGGGCCGGGCTGCCATATTAAGGAGCCCGCAATCATCGACGCAGGCAGGGGCAGCCACGATGCGCTTTGCCGCAGCACTAGTGCCATCACCACGATGGGCGCTGAGGCCACCGCGCCCACCGTGGCATAGGCCCACTGCCAATGCGCGGCCAGCTCCACCAACCATTGCAGCCAGGGCGAATGGCTGGTGGGCAGCACGCGCGACAGCGGCGCTGTGAGCGCGCCCAGGGCGCACAGCCACACCAGCCATTGCGCTCTGATGCAGAAGAATTGAAAGGCGGGGGAGCGGCTTGCTGGCATGGCGGCTGGTTGGGGAAACAGCCGCGCATTGTGCGCGCGCTGCTACAAGTCTCAGTGCACCACCCTACTCACGCCCCAAACACCAGCGCCTGATGCGCCCCCACACCCGCCAGCACGCCTTCGGCCGACGCCAGCGTGGCGTTGTGCCGCATCAGCGTCAGGTCGCCAGCGGCATACACGCCGGGCACGGTGGTCATCTTGTTGGCATCGGTGCGGATGTAGGGCCCCATGGGCCCATCGTCGAACGCGCAGCCCAGTTGCTCGGCCAGCGGGCTGGCAGGGTGGGTGCTGGCGGCCACATACAGCGCATCCAGCGGCACCACACACGCATCGCCGCCGCCGGTAGTTTGCAGCCGCACACCCTGCAGTACCTGGCCAGGGCCTTCCAGCGCGGCAATGGGTGCGGGCTCGATGGTGATGCCCAGCGCCAACAGCCGCTCGCGCTCGGCGCTCTCCAGCGTGGTGTCGCCGTTCAGGAACAGGGTGGTCGGGCCCCAGTCGGCAATCAGCTGCGCGTGCATGGCCGAGCCTGCCGAGTGGTACAGCACGCCCAGCCGCTGGCCTGCAAATTCGTAGCCGTGGCAATACGGGCAGTGCAGCACCGATGCGCCCCAGCGCTCGCGCAGGCCTGCAATCTCGGGCAAACCATCCTGCACGCCAAAGGCCAGCACCAGCTTGTGCGCCTCCATGGTGGTGCCATCGTCCAGCACCACTTCAAACCCGTTCTCGGGTGACCCCGCGATGTGCTGCGGCGTGGCAGACACGGCGGTGCCCTGCCGCAACGTCACCGTGGGGTAGGCCGCCAGCTTGCGCCGCGCCTGTTCGATCATCGCCAGCGGCGGCTCGCCGTCTTGCCCGAAGAAACCGTGCGACGCCGCCGCAAACCGGTTGCGCGGCTGGCCTGCGTCCACCACACACACCCGCCGCCGGGCGCGCGCCAACTGCATCGCGGCCGACAGGCCCGCAAAGCTGCCGCCCACCACGATCACGTCAAACGCCTGGGTGGTTGTCGTCGTCATCACTGCTGCTTTCGTCGCCATGCTCAATCTCCTTGTGCCCGTGGCACCCGGCCACCATGCGTTCATGAAACTCGGCCGACAACAGCGCCAGCGTCACTTCGCCCAGCCGCGCCAGCAGCGCCTCTTCGGCCGCCTGGTAGGCGTCGGTCAGCGCGCGGTTCACCGCTTGTTCGACGATGCAGCCGGGGCTCTCCACCCTGTTGCCCACCGCCAGCAGCGTGGGCGCGCCCAGCGCCTCGTAGATGTCGCGCAGCGTGATGTCGGTGAGCGGGCACGACAGCACCCACCCGCCGCCATGCCCCTTGGCCGATGTGACAAAGCCCGCGTAGCGCAGCCCCGCCATCAGGCGGCGCACCACCACCGGGTTGGTCTGCATGGCCTGCGCCATCGCCTCAGACGTGGCGGGCCCCTCCATCTCTGCCATGTGCAGCAGCGCGTGGAGAACGTTGGAAAGTCGGCTATCTCGTTTCATGCAACATTCAAAGTTGCGTGATGGTAGCATGGCGCTGCCAAGCGTGCCTGTGGCGTCTGCTGCGTAGGTAGTTTGCTATTGAATAGATAGCTATAAAGACAGTATGGACAGGCGGTAGCGGCCAATTTGATGCCAAAAATGCAAGGTCAACACCCCTGCCATCCCCAACCCCGCATTGGCACCCCGCCACCGCCCGGCGCATCAGCCCAACCCCGCCCGGCAACACCGCCGGCCCGCCCACCAGCCACCACCCCATGACCCAACCCCACACCCCATCCCCCTTCACCGACCCCGCCGCTGTCGCCCGCTACGCCGAAGGCCCGCGCCGCAACGTGCCCGGTTACGACAGCCTGCTGCCCATGGTCCGCATCCTGCTGGCCGAGCGCGTGCCCGCCAACGGCCGTGTGCTGGTGGTGGGCGCAGGCGGCGGGCTGGAGCTGGAAGACATGGCGCTGGTGCACTCCGGCTGGCGTTTTGACGGCGTGGACCCCAGCCAGCCCATGCTGGACCTAGCGGCGCAGCGGCTGCAAAGCGCGGGTGTGCCCGGTGACCGCGTGGCGCTGCATCACGGCTATGCGCAGAGCGCACCGGCCGGGCCGTTTGACGGCGCTACGTGCCTGCTGACTTTTCACTTTGTGCCGCGCGAGGAGCGCGTGCCCATGGCCTCGGAGATCCGGCGGCGGTTGAAGCCCGGAGCGCCGTTCGTCGCGGTGCATCTGAGCGTGGCGGATGGTGCAGGCGCTGGCGGAGAGGGCGGGCCAGGGGAGCGCGATCTGTGGCTGTCGCGCTATGCCGCGTTTCAAGTGGCGTCCGGCGTGGCGCCGGAGCATGCGGCCCGGGCGCGGGACAAGGTGGCTGCGGAGCTGGCGGTGCTGACGCCGGAGGAGGATGAGTCGGTTTTGCGCGAGGCGGGGTTTGGCGATGTACGGATGTTTTATATGGGGTTTGCGTTCAGGGGGTGGGTCGCATGTGATTGAGCGGCTATCTTCAGTATTTGCCAGCAACGGCCCTCTGAGGGGCTGTTGCCGGGACGGCTTCAGTTTAGACCGTAGTTTTTGCCCGTCGGATTTAAGATGGCTCTATCAAAAGGGAGAAAACCTTGACGCTAGAAATTGTTCAAAATCGTCTTGACAAGCTACTCGCCGTGCAAACGCCGAAAGTCGCATTGCTCACGGGTGATTGGGGCTCTGGTAAGACACACCAGTGGAAGCAAGCGCTCGACAGAGCGAGCAAAAAGGGAGTAAGCCCTCGATATGCCTACGTCTCGCTCTTCGGTCTCACGTCGCTGGCGGAAGTGAGGAAGCGTATTGCGGAGGAAGTTATTTCTGCTGTAAAGCTTCCGGGTCGCGGTTCGGTGGCAGATGAGCTTGAAGGCGGAGCCATTGGTTTGAAACCGATGCAGATAATAAAAATATTGCCAGTGATTCCTTATCTCGGAAAACTTGAGGGGTTGGCTCAAGAGCTCTCGTTTGCGATGGTGCGAAAAGCTGTCATTTGTATTGATGATATTGAACGCGCTCCCTGCACTTTGCGCATTGCCGACGTATTGGGTCTTGCTTCGTTTCTAAAGGAGGAAAGAGATTGTCGAGTTCTCCTGATCTCAAATCAGCAAAAACTGAACGTTGATGCCAAGGGCGAGTTGGCCACTTACCTTGAAAAAGTTGTTGAAGAAGTAGTAAATTTCGCCCCGACGCCCGAGGAAGCATGCACCGTTGCACTCGGCTCGACACCTAGCCAAGCGGGCAAATTTCTTTCGGAGAATCTCATCCGTCTTGGCGTATCAAACATTCGCGTGATCGGTCGCCTAGGCGCGCTTGCAGAAGATTTGGAAAAAATGGTGGTTGGCCTTCACCCGAAGGTACTTGCCGACGTTATTAATACACTGGCAATCTTTGGAGTTGCTCACCTCATTCCTCGGAAAGAATTTCCTACGATAGAATATCTTCTCGGATATGGTGATGCCGACTGGTCAAAGTATCTCAATAAGAAAAATGAAGACGAGCAGAGTGAGCGGGAAAAACAAGAGTCAGATTGGGATAATTTGATTGAAGGTTATGGATACGGACATACAAGTCAACTCGATAGGGAAGTACATGCGGGCATAACGTCTGGGTTTTTTCAGGAAACGGCGATTCGAAGTCTCTCCGAAGAACTATCTCGTCAAATTGAAGCCGGCGGCCTTAAAGAAACATTTAACGATGCGTTGCGGGAATTTTGGTGGGGTGTCGATGATAGTCATGCAGCGCTTGAAAAATTATTGAGAGCAACCGATGCTTCGCTGAAATTTATTAATGCAACCGAGATTTATTATGTGTACGAAGTGTTGCGGGATCTTGGAAGGATAGACGCGGCTGAGGAACTTTTGAATCAGTTTATTGCCGCGAATCAAGGTCGCCCATCATCTCTGACCCCGAGCGAGCACTTCGGCGAAAAGTACGACGCAACCTTCAAATCCGCGCTTGAGGCGGAGGTTGCCCGCCTCAAAGCACCGATCGACCTTGAGAAAACGCTTGATGCAATCGATTTTCACAGCGGTTGGAGTCCAAAGGATCTCACGCATATTGCTGAAGCAAACTTCGACGCTATTGCGCTGCTGCTTACCGGTGCTAAAGACAACAGGCTGTTCGTGCGCAGGCTTACCACACTCCTCAAGTTTGGAGAAAGAGGTGAAAGTGTGGAGGAAAGGAAGGTGCACGAGAAAACTGTCGCGTGGTTGGCTGCATTCGCTGCGACCGATCCCATTGCGGCACTGCGCGTCAGGCGCTTCCTTCCAACTGATGTATCGCCAACTTCACCTTCTGGTGATTCAACTGGTACTTGATTTTTCGCGCTCAAAATGAGGCGACTCACGTTCAATATTTTTGCGCACCATACGCATCGCTGAGCGTGCAAAAGTAGCAACTCGCTAGGCCAACGCCGTGTGTTGAAACACATCATTAAAGCGCACTCGAAAATCTGAGTAAATCCGCACAATCTGTTTGGACTGAATTAGGTCAAAGTTCAGTCTTGCCCGGCCAAAGTAGACCGCATAGCATCCCTGTCAAGCACCCACCCCCATGAGGTGCCGCACAAAAACATGACAGGAGACAAGCCTTGCCATCCACCCGCTGGAGTCACTGCGGCGCCGAAGACCTGAGCGTCTTGCAGACCATCTTCTGGTCCGCCGGCGCGTCGCGCAATGCGCTGGCGCAGCGCCTGGCCTATTCCAAGAGCAAGGCCAACGCCATGGTGGCGGCGTTGCTGGATGAAGGCCTGCTCGACGAGGTGGGCCTGCAGGAATCCTCTGGCGGCCGGCGGGCCGAAACCCTTCGCCTCAGCGAAACCCTGGGCGTGGTGATTGGCGCCGACCTGGGCGCCACCAGCATGCAGATTGCGGTGATGCGCCCCGACATGACGGTGCTGGCGCGGCACCGCGAGCCCATCGATGTGCGCCAGGGGCCGGGCGTGATCCTGGCGCGGGTGCGGGGGCTGATGCGCGAGCTGCTGGCGCGCTGTGGGCTGGCCCCCAACCAGGTGATTGCTATCGGCATGGGCGTGCCGGGGCCGGTGGATTTTGAAAGCGGGCAACTCGTCAACCCGCCGCTGATGCCCGACTGGGACGGCTTTTCGATCCGCGACTACCTGCGCGAGGCATTTGCCGCACCGGTGTTTGTGGACAACGACGTGAACCTGATGGCGCTGGGCGAGATGTACCGGCTGCAGCGCAATCTGCCCAACTTCTTGGTCATCAAGGTGGGCACGGGCATTGGCTGCGGCATCGTGTGCCACGGGCAGGTGTACCGGGGCGCCAATGGCTCGGCGGGCGATGTGGGCCACATCTGTGTGGACCAGCACGGGCCGCGTTGCCACTGCGGCAACCAGGGCTGTGTCGAGGCGATGGCGGCGGCGCCCGCCATGGCGCGCATGGCCACTGAGGCCGCGCAGCGTGGCGAAAGTGCGCTGCTGGCCGAGCGGCTGCAAAGCACGGGCACGCTGACGATTGAAGACGTGGCCCAGGCCAGCCGCACGGGCGATGTGGCGGCCAACGCCATCATCCAGCGCGCGGGCAGCCTGGTGGGGCAGATGCTGGCGTCCATCGTCAACTTCTTTAACCCGTCGCATGTGTTCATTGCGGGGCGGGTGACGGACATGGGGCCGCTGTTCCTCGCGTCGGTGCGGCAGAGTGTGTACCACCGCTCGTTGGCGCTTTCTACGCGGCATTTGGAGATTCAATATGCGCCGCTGGCCGACGATGCGGGTGTGGTGGGCGCGGGCGTGCTGGCGATGCAGGAGAGCCTGTCGCGCGCGGGCTCGGTGGCGGGTGTGGGCATAGGCGCTGGTGCGGGGGCTGTGCGATGAGCGTTGCCGTCGCCTTCCGCAACGTCACCAAAGAGTTTGGCCCGGTCCGCGTGTTGCACGGGGTGGACTTTGCGCTGCAGCCGGGCCGCGTCTATGGCCTGCTGGGCGAGAACGGCGCGGGCAAGTCCACGCTGATGAAGATTCTGGCGGGGTACGAGAGCCCCACCACCGGAGAGGTGGTGGTGGACGGTGCCGTGCGCGCCCCGGGTGGCGGATCGCGCGCGGCCGAGGCGCAGGGCATTGTGCTGATCCACCAGGAGTTCAACCTGGCGGACGACCTGACGATTGCGCAGAACATCTTTTTGGGCCATGAGATCAAGCGTGGGCTCTTTCTGGATGACACGGCGATGCGCGAGAAGACGCGCGAGGCGCTTGCCAAAGTGGGCCTGCCGCTGGACCCGGACACGCGGGTGCGCAAGCTCATCGTGGCCGAAAAGCAGCTGGTGGAGATTGCCCGCGCGCTGGCCCGCAATGCGCGCCTGCTCATCATGGACGAGCCCACCGCCACGCTGACGCCCGGCGAGACGGAGCGCCTGTTTGCGCTGATGGCCGGGCTGAAGGCGGCGGGCGTGACCATCATCTACATATCGCACAAGCTCGATGAAGTGGAGCGCACCACCGACGAGGTGGTGGTGATGCGCGACGGCCTGTTGGTGGCGCGCGAGCCCACGGCCAGCGTGACGCGGCGGCAGATGGCCAACCTGATGGTGGGGCGCGAGCTGGCGGATTTGTTCCCGCCCAAGCTGCCTGCGCCGGAGGGTGGAGCACCGGCCATCCAGGTGCGCGGCCTCACGGTGCCGGGCTGGGCCGAGGACATTGGCTTTGAAGTGCGGCGCGGCGAGATTCTGGGCTTTGCCGGGCTGGTGGGCGCCGGGCGCACCGAGCTGTTTGAAGGCCTGCTGGGCCTGCGCCCGCGCACGGCGGGCACGGTGGAGGTTGCAGGCCAACCCGTGCAGCTCAAAAGCCCGCGAGATGCGGCGCGCCATGGCCTGACGTATCTGAGCGAAGACCGCAAAGGCAAAGGCCTGCATGTGCACTTTGGCCTGCGGCCCAATCTGACGCTGATGGCGCTGGAGCGTTATGCCAAGCCCTGGCTTAACCCGGCGGCCGAACAGGCCGCGCTGCGCGATGCGGTGCAGGAGTTCGGCATTCGCACCGGCTCACTCGATGTGCGCGCGTCGTCGCTGTCGGGGGGCAACCAGCAAAAACTCGCGCTGGCCAAGGTGCTGCACCCCGGCCCCAGCGTGGTCGTGCTGGACGAGCCCACGCGCGGCGTGGACGTGGGCGCCAAGCGCGAGATTTACCACCTGGTGCAGCGCCTGGCAGAGCAGGGCCTGGCGGTGGTGGTGATTTCTTCCGAACTGATGGAGCTGATTGGCCTGTGCCACCGCGTGGCGGTGATGCGCGCCGGGCGGCTGCAGACCACGCTCCAAGAACCACATTTGACCGAAGAGGAGTTGATCGCACATGCCACAGGCACCCGTTAACGTACCGGCCGAAAACGCCGCAGCCCCGCAGGCTGGTGGCAGCCGCCATGCCGCAGCCACTGCGGCGGGAGCCACCGGCGTCAGCGCCTGGTGGGGCAAGCTGCATGGCCTGGGCCCGGTCATCGGCCTGGTGCTGTTGTGCATTGCGGGCACGCTGCTCAACAGCAACTTCGCCACCTACGACAACGTGATGAACGTGCTCACGCGCACGGCCTTCATCGGCATCATCGCGGTGGGCATGTGCTTCGTCATCATCTCGGGCGGCATCGACCTGTCGGTGGGGTCGATGGCGGCGCTGATCGCGGGCTCGGTCATCCTGTTCATGAACGCGATGGCGCCCGTTCTGGGCTCCCCCATGGCGGCCGTGGTGGTGGGCATGCTGCTGGCGGTGGTGCTGGGCGCGGTGTTCGGGCTGGTGCATGGGCTGCTCATCACCAAGGGGCGCATCGAGCCTTTCATCGTCACGCTGGGTACGCTGGGCATCTTCCGCGCGTACCTCACGTACTTCTCCAACGGCGGCGCGATCACGCTGGAGAACGATCTGTCGGACATCTACAGCCCGGTGTACTACGCCAACCTGCTGGGTGTGCCCATCCCTGTGTGGATCTTTCTGCTGGTGGCGGTTGTCGGCGGCGTCATCCTGAACCGCACGGCCTATGGCCGCTATGTGCAGGCCATCGGCTCCAACGAGCAGGTGGCGCAGTACGCCGCGGTGGACGTGCACAAGATCAAGATCCTCACCTACATGCTGCTCGGGGTGTGCGTGGGCATTGCCACGCTGCTGTATGTGCCGCGCCTGGGCTCCGCATCGCCCACCACGGGCCTGCTGTGGGAGCTGGAGGCGATTGCCGCGGTCATCGTGGGCGGCACCGTGTTGAAGGGCGGGGCGGGCAGCATCACCGGCACGGTGGTGGGCGCCATCCTGCTGTCGGTCATCAGCAACATCCTCAACCTCACCAGCATCATCAGCGTGTACCTGAATGCGGCGGTGCAGGGCTTCGTGATCATCGCGGTGGCGTTCATGCAGCGCGGAAAGCGGTGATGAGGGTTTCGGTTTCTCGGTAGGTCGTTTGACTTTCGTGTTCCCCAGCCGGCCAGCTTCCATGGCCATTTTTCAGCAAAGCAACAGCAACAGGAGACAACGCATGAACAGCCAACTTTCTTCCTTCACCCGCCGCCTGGCCCTGTCGGCCGTGGGCGCAGCCGCGCTCGCATTGGCCGCCCCCGCGATGGCGCAGGCCAACAAGACGGTGGTGGGCGTGGCCATCCCCTCGGCCACGCACGGCTTCACGGGCGGCATCGTGTACTGGGCCAACCAGGCCAAGAAGGATCTGGAGAAGGCCCACCCCGGCCTGCAGGTGATCGTGAAGACCGCAGGCGGCGCGCCCGAGCAGGCCAACCAGCTGCAAGACTTGGTGACGGTGAACAAGATCAACGCGTTGGTCATCTTCCCGTTTGAATCGGCCGCGCTGACCAAGCCCGTGGCGCAGGTCAAGGCCAAGGGCGTGTACGTGACGGTGGTGGACCGGGGCCTCACCGACACCAGCGCGCAGGACGCGTATGTGGCGGGTGACAACACCGCGTTCGGCAAGATTCCTGGCGAGTACATCGCCAAGGCGCTGGGCGGCAAGGGCAACGTGGTGGCCATGCGCGGCATTGCAACCACGCTGGACAACGAGCGCATGGACGCGTTCAACAGCGTGCTGAAGAACCACCCCGGCATCAAGCTGCTGGACGCCAAATACGCCAACTGGAACCGCGACGATGCCTTCAAGGTGATGCAGGACTACCTGACCCGCTTCCCGCAGATCGACGCCGTGTGGGCCGCCGACGATGACATGGCCGTGGGCGTGCTCAAGGCCATCGAGCAGGCCAAGCGCAAGGACATCAAGCTGGTGTTTGGCGGCGCGGGTGCCAAGGGCATGATCAAGACGCTGATGGACGGCAGCAACCCGCTGATCCAGGCCAACGTGTCGTACAGCCCCAAGTTCATCTACGACTCGATCAAGCTCACGGCCGAGGCGCGCATCAAGGGCGAGAAGCTGCCCGCCAACACCATCATTCCGTCGGTGCTGATCACCAAGGAAACGGCAAAGGACTTCTACTTCCCTGACTCGCCTTTCTGATGGCGGAAACAGTAGCCTGATTTGCCTGATGGGGAACACTGCTCGGATGAGGACATCAGCCCGTGCACCCGCAGCGGCGCCGGGGATTGACTCCCTCTCCCCTCGCGGGAGAGGGTGGGGGAGAGGGGGCTGCACCCGCGCCGCGCCTGTTTCCCCCCCTCTCCCCGGCCCTCTCCCACCAGGTGAGAGGGAGCGGGGGGCGATCTGAGATGTGTGAAAAATCAAGCCAAATTGGCCTATAGCGCTTATCCAGTAATCGCTAGTAGCTATTGAAAATATAGCTGATAGTCGCTTTGAACCTGCAATCCCACGCCACTTGGAGCCACCATGCCAAGACCAGTCACCCTCTTCACCGGCCAGTGGGCCGACCTGCCTTTGGCCGAACTCGCGCCGCTGGCCAAAAGCATGGGCTATGACGGCCTGGAGCTGGCCTGCTGGGGCGACCATTTCAACGTGCAGGGGGCGCTGTCTTCGCCACAGTACGTCAAAGACAAACATGCACTGCTGGCCCAGCACGGCCTGCAGTGTTTTGCCATCGGCAACCACCTGGTCGGCCAGGCCGTGTGCGACCTGATCGACGAGCGCCACCAGTCCATCCTGCCGCCGCATGTGTGGGGCGATGGCGAACCCGAGGGCGTGCGCCAGCGCGCAGCCGCCGAGCTGGCCGACACCGCGCGTGCCGCCGCGCAATTTGGCGTGAAGACGGTGACGGGCTTCACGGGCTCGTCGGTGTGGCATTCGATCTATGCCTTCCCGCCCACCACGCAGGCATATTGGGACAAGGGCTTTGCCGACTTCGCCCAGCGCTTCGGCCCCATCCTCGATGTGTTCGAGCAGCACGACATCAACTTTGCGCTGGAGGTGCACCCCACCGAGATCGCGTTCGACATCGCATCGGCCGAGCGCGCGATTGCGGCGGTGGGCGGCAACAAGCGCTTTGGCTTCAACTACGACCCGAGCCACCTGGCCTACCAGGGCGTGGACTACATCAAATTCATCCGCCAGTTTGGCAATCGCATCTACAACGCCCACATGAAAGACGTGTGGTGGGGCAAGGGCGATGGCACGGTGGGCGTGTTTGGCGGGCACACCAGCTTTGGCGATGCGCGGCGGAACTGGGACTTTCGCAGCGTGGGGCGCGGGATGATCGACTTTGAATCCATCATCGTCGCGCTGAACGACATCGGCTACCAGGGCCCGCTCTCGGTGGAGTGGGAAGACAGCCGCATGGACCGCGTGCACGGCGCCACGGAGAGCGCGGCGTTCTGCAAACGGCTGGATTTCAAGCCGGCAGCTGGCGCATTCGACGCCGTGTTTGCGCGCGACAAGCAGGCCTAACCGCAATCCGTCCATAAAACCGATAACAACAACACACAGCGAGCAAAGGCGTTTCGTATGTCCAGTCCTAGAAAGCTCCGCTACGCCATGGTCGGCGGCGGCCACGGCGCGTTCATCGGTGCGGTGCATCGCAAGGCGATGGCGCTCGACGGCCAGTTTGAACTGGTGGCGGGCGCGCTGTCGTCATCGCCCGAGCGGGCCCGCGCATCCGGCGCCGAACTGGGCCTGGCGGACGCCCGCAACCACGGCAGCTGGCAGGACCTGCTGGCCGACGAACTGCGCCGCCCGGCGCATGAGCGCATCGACCTGGTGAGCATCGTCACCCCCAACCATGTGCATCACCCGGTGGCGCTGGCGTTTGTGCAGGCGGGCTTCCATGTGGTGTGCGACAAGCCGCTGGTGCACACCCGCGCACAGGCCGATGAACTGGTGGCTGCCGTGAAGAAGGCAGGCACCGTGTTCGGCGTGACCTACAACTACACCGGCTACCCCATGGTGCGCGAGGCGCGGCACCTGGTGCAAAGCGGTGCTTTAGGCACGCTGCGCAAGATCACCGTCGAATACAACCAAGGCTGGCTGGCCACCGCAGTGGAAGAGGGCGGCGCCAACAAGCAGGCCGACTGGCGGCTGGACCCGGCGCGCAGCGGCAGCGCAGGCACGCTGGGCGACATCGGGTCACACGCCGAGAACCTGGCCGCCACTGTCACCGGCCAGCACCCCGCCTGGGTCTGCGCCGACCTCACCACCTTCGGCGCCGGGCGCAGGCTGGACGACGACGCCCAGCTGCTGCTGCGCTACGACAGCGGCGCACGCGGCTTCATCGTGGCATCGCAAGTGGCGGCGGGGCTGGAGAACGACCTGCGCCTGCAGGTATCCGGCACGCTGGGCACCATCACCTGGCGGCAGGAAGAACCCAACCAGCTCATCCACTCCCCCGTGGACGGCCCGCGCCGCATCCTCACGCGCGGCTCACCCTGGCTCAGCCCGGCCGCGCTGCGTGCCGGGCGCATCCCGGCGGGCCACCCCGAGGCGTTCATCGAAGCCTTTGCCAACGTCTACCTGGGCGTGGCGGCGGACATCCGCGCACGGCAGGCAGGCACGGCGGCCGACCCACTGCACGCCGACTACCCACGCGTGGAAGACGGCGCACGCGGCGTGCGCTTCATCGAGCGAGTGGTTTCCTCTGCGGCCAGCGAGCAGAAGTGGACGGCGCTGGGGTGATCCGGCCCCAAGCGACCTGGGCTCAGGGGTAGCCGTCGGCCAGCTGAAACCGCTGATCAAAGTTCATCTTGCCCAGCAGACGCAGTGCGGCGTTGCGGGTGGTGTTGTCTACCTTGCTGATGTCCAGGCTGTAGCGTTTGGCGGTAGAGACCACGTCCACACATTTGTGCCCCCACTGCACCGCTACCAGCAGGGCCGGGCGCTGGCCTGCATCGGCGCCGACTGATACGCCGCGCTGTTCGGGGCGCAGCATGAATTCGAGGTGGGGGGTGCGCACCAGCGTCAGGCGGTCGGCGCCCCGGGGGCCCAGCGCGAACGAGACGACCCAGTCGTCTTCATCTTCCACCATCACAAACGGAACATGCTGGGGTGCGGCCATGGGTGCTGGGCGTTGGGATTGAAGGGCGGGCGGGTGGGCCGCCTGGCGTTGCGCTGCCCGGGGTGCGGGCGGGCGTCAGTATGCCGCTGCAAGCGCCGTGCCTGGGGCGGGAGAACCCGAGGTTGGGCCTTTCCAACGCGGGGCTTGGGTGTCAGCCTGGTGCAAGGCTGGCGCGGTGGGCGGCGATGCCGTGCGTGGGTGGTGCGGATGAGGCTGTACGGTGGGCTCAGGCGGAAAAAGTTTGACAAAAAATCGGCCTCTGCGCGCGACCAGTATGCCTTTCTAGCTATTGTTTTGGTAGTTTTCGCGGTGGTGGCTGGTGATCTGCCACGGCCGTGGCTGACCCTGTGGCCAATCCGGTCGCCAGCTGGCCCACGGTGGCCAGCGCGGCCTGCAGCCGGTGGTGGGCAGGGTGGCCGTAGTTGATGCGCACGCAGTGCGCAAACCGCTGGTCGGCCGAGAAGATTTGACCCGGCGCCAGGCTGATGCCTTGCTGCAGTGCGAGGCGGTGCAGATCCAGCGCATTGACCGCAGGCGGCAGCTCCACCCACAAAAAGTACCCGCCCTCGGGCCGCGACACGCGCGTGCCGGGCGGGAAGTGCTGGGCCACCGCTGCCAGCGCAATCGCCTGTTGTTGTTCCAGGCTGCGGCGCAGGGCGCGCAGGTGCCTGTCGTACCCGCCCTGGGCCAGGTATTCGGACAGCGCCTGCTGCGATGGCGTGGCGGCCGAGAGCGTGGTCATGAGCTTGAGCCGCTGCACCGCCGTGGCCTGGCGGCCCGCCGCCACCCAGCCCACGCGGTAGCCGGGCGCCAGGCTTTTGCTGAACGAGCTGCAGTGCATCACCAGCCCCGCGCCGTCAAACGCCTTGGCCGGGGGCGGGCGCTGGGGGCCAAAGTGCAGTTCGCCATACACATCGTCTTCGATCAGCGGCACGCCGTGGCGGGCGAGCAGGGCGACCAGTTCGCGTTTTTTGCCCTCGGGCATCAGGCTGCCCAGCGGGTTCTGAAAGCTGGGCATGAGCCAGCAGGCCTTGATGGGCTGGTGGGGGGGCTGGCGCTGCAGCGCCTCGGCCAGCGCGGCCAGATCGATGCCGTCGCGCGGGTGGGTGGCGATTTCCAGCGCCTGCAGGTTAAGCCGCTCCAGCGCCTGCAGCGCGGCATAGAAGGTGGGCGATTCGACCACCACCACGTCGCCGGGCTGGGTGACGGCCTCCAGGCAGAGGTTGAGCGCCTCCATCGCACCGTTGGTGATGATGATTTCTTCCACATCCACCGCCGTGCCATGCACGCCGTAGCGCAGCGCGATCTGCTGGCGCAGGCGTTCGTCGCCGGGCGGCAGGCTTTGCACGATGTTCCACGGATCGAGCTTGCGCATGCCGCTGGCCAGGCACCGCGCCAGGCGATCGAGCGGAAACAGCTCCAGCCCGGGGAAGGCCGAGCCCAGCGGCACCAGATCGCGGTCGCGCGCCAGGCCCAGTACCTCAAACACCAGGTCGCTGATCGCCACGTCGGTGGAGGTGGCGGCGGGCTGCGAGGGCAGTGGCTCGGCCGGGCGGGCCTCGGCCGTGCCCGGCAGCCGGGCGCTGACGTAGTAGCCCGAGCGCGGGCGGGCGTGGATCAGGCCCTGGGCCTCCAGCAGGTAATAGGCCTCGAACACGGTGGACGGGCTGATGCCCCGCGTGCGGCTGGCCTCGCGCACCGAGGGCACGCGGTCGCCGGGGCGCAGGGCGCCGCTGTGGATGAGCTGGGCGATGGCGTCGGCGTGGCGTTCGTAGCGTTTCATGGGCGAAAAACCGGGTGCGGGCGTTGATGCAGGGCAAACTGATCTGTATTTTTAACCTGAAACTGAATCTGTACTGTTTTTGGGTGAGCGCTTAGAGTGGCGGTGGAATCTCTTCGTGCTCTCCTCGTGCTCTGTTTGCCGCCACATCCCCATGATTGATCGCTTGCGCCACCTGCTGCGTCCCCTTGCCGTTGTGTTCTTTCTGTCTGCGGGCCTGGCTGCCGGGGTGGCGGCCCAGCAGCCCGCCCCTGCCACTGCGGCACCCGCCGCCGCCATGGCGCCGCGCGTGCTGGCCTGCACGGTGTGCCACGGCAAGGAGGGGCGTGCCACGCCGGACGGCTACTTCCCCCGCATTGCGGGCAAACCGGCGGGCTATTTGGCCAACCAGCTGCTCAACTTTCGGGACGGGCGGCGCAGCTACCCGCAGATGACCTACCTCATCGAGCACCTGACGGACGGCTACCTGCGCGAGATGGCGGAGCACTTTGCCGCGCTGGACTTGCCCTATCCACCGCCCCCGCCACCCCAGGCGCCGCCCGCCGCGCTGGAGCAGGGCCGCAAGCTGGTGCAGCAGGGCGATGCGGCCCGCAACATCCCCGCCTGCGTGGCCTGCCACGGCGCGGCCATGACGGGCGTGGCGCCGTCCATCCCCGGCCTGCTGGGCCTGCCGCGCGACTACCTCAACAGCCAGTTGGGCGCCTGGAAAACCGGCCAGCGCCGCGCCCACGCGCCGGATTGCATGGCCGACATCGCGCGCCAGCTCACGCCCGACGAGGTGAGCGCCGTGTCAGCCTGGCTGGCCGCCCAGCCCGTGGCGGCGGGCGGTAAACCTGCGCGCACCCTGCCGGCCGCCATGCCCGCCCGGTGCGGCGGCGTGGCCGATGTGCCGGTAGCGGCACACTGAGGAGGCGCAACGATGAAACGCATCCTCTGGACGATCTCTTGTGCACTCGCGGCCGTGGGCATTGCCGCTGCCGTGGTGGTCACCTTGAACCTGCGGGGCGAGGAGCCTCTGCCCACCACCGAAACCCTGCAATCCACGCCCGCGCTGGTGCAGCGTGGCGAATACCTGGCCCGGGTGGGCAACTGCATGGCCTGCCACACCACGCAGGGCGGGGCGCCGTTTGCGGGCGGGCGCGGCATCGAGACGCCGTTTGGCGTGGTGCACAGCTCCAACCTCACGCCCGACAAGGCGCATGGCATTGGCAGCTGGACGTCTGCCGAGTTCTGGCGCGCCATGCACCATGGCCGCAGCAAGGATGGGCGGCTGCTGTATCCCGCCTTTCCGTACCCCAACTACACGCAGGTCACGCGCGAGGATGCGGATGCGATCTTTGCCTACCTGCAAAGCCAACCCGCCGTGGCCGAGCCCAACCGGGCGCATGCGCTGCGTTTTCCGTACAACACGCAGGCGGCGCTGGGCGTGTGGCGGGCGCTGTTCTTCGCACCGGGGGCGCCGCAGCCTGAAGCCAAGCAAACCGCTGAGTACAACCGGGGCGCTTACCTGGTCAACGGCCTGGGCCACTGCACCGCCTGCCACACGCCGCGCAATGCGCTGGGCGCCACGTCGGACGCCAAGGCCTTCACGGGCGGGCTGATCCCGGTGCAAAACTGGTATGCCCCCGCGCTGAATGCGGCGCACGAGGCGGGCGTCAAAGAATGGAAAACCGACGATGTGGTGGCCTTGCTGAAAACCGGCGTGGCCCCGCAAGGCTCGGTGCTGGGGCCCATGGCCGAGGTGGTGTTCCGCAGCACGCAGTACCTGACCGACGCCGATGCGCGCGCCATGGCTGTGTACCTGCAAGCCCTGCCGCAGCAGGAGCACAAGGCGCTTGCTGCCGGGGCCGCGCCCCCGGCCAGCGCCCTGGCGCGCGGCGCGAAGGTGTATGAACAGCAATGCGCCCAGTGCCATGGCGACCAGGGCCAGGGCGAGCCGGGCGCCTTCCCGCCGCTGGCGGGCAACCGCGCCGTCATGCTGGCCGACCCCACCAACCTGGTGCGCGTAGTGCTGCAAGGTGGCTACCTGCCCGCCGCCCAAGGCAACCCGCGCCCGCATGGCATGCCGCCGTTCCAGCAGTTTCTGTCTGACGAAGATGTGGCGGCCGTGACCACCTTTGTGCGCAACAGCTGGGGCAACCAGGCGCCGGGTGTGGGTACCATCGAGGTTTACCGCGCCCGCGAACGGCGCGGCTTGTAGCGCGGGGTCCGGTGCCGCCTGTGCAACACTGCACTAGCCCCGCCGCGCCAGCCCCAGGAGCCTGTTTGATGTCCAGCCCCGCCGCACTGCCCCCGTCCGCCCCCCCAAGCCCAGCGGCCACCACGCCCGGCGGCTGGTGGGCCGTGTGCCTGTGTGCGGCCTGGTGCGGCACCTGCGGCATCTACCGCCCCCTGTTTGACGAGCTGGCCCGTGCGCACCCGGACGTGCGCTTTGAATGGGTGGACATCGAGGACGAATCCGATCTGGCGGGCGACCTGGATGTGGAAACCTTCCCCACGCTGCTGATTGCCGATGGCCAGCGCGCGCTGTTTTTGGGCCCGCTGCTGCCGCAGGCGCCAGTGCTGGCGCGATTGCTGACCAGCCTGCAGGCGGCCGCCCCCGGCAGCGGTGCCGGGGCAGGGCAGGAGGCCCAGGGCGTGTTCGAGCGCGTGCGTGCTGCGCGCAGCCGATAGGGTGCCGTGGCGCCGCGTGGAATGAATGCTCCTTTTTTGATAGCTATTTGGGCTTGATGGTCGCGCGCAGGGGCCGTTTTTTTCTTGGAATTTGTGTCTTCCTCCTCTGATCCCTGGTTTTCCACCAACTCGCTGCAGGCCCAGTGCGACCCCGGCGCGTGGTCGCGGGGCATGGACCTTTTTCGCCAGGCGGCGGTGGTCCACATCGACATTGAGGAGCGCGGCGACAGCGCCTTCACCCTCCGGGGCGAGGTGCTGGGCACCCAGCCCGAACCATATGGGCTGTCGGTGGAAATGCAGCTGGCGCCCAACGGCCAGGTCAGCGCCTGGTCGGGCGAATGCAGCTGCCCGGTAGGGGAAGACTGCAAACACGCTGTGGCACTGACGTTGAAGGCGGCGCAGCTGCGCTCGGGCCCGGCCCCCACGCCTTCATCCGCACCTTCACCCGTGCCTGCGCCCCTGTCGGCCCAGGCCGTGCAGGCGCTCCAGGCCATGCAGGACCGTGTGGCCGCCCAGGCCCGTGCCGAGGCCGAGGCGCGCCTGGTGCGCTGGCTCAGCGACTGGGACCTGGCCGCCGGCAACGCCGCACAGCCCCCACCCGACGCGCGGGCCGACCGGCCCGAGTGTTATCTCTATCTGCTCTCCACCGTGGGGCGCCTGCGCTCCGGCGCGCCGCAGCTGCAGATCGAGGCCGTGGTCTCCTACGCCAAGCTCACCGGCGGCTGGGCCAAGCCCAAGACCATCCGCACCCAGCCCGGCCCCGGCCAGGCGGTGTATGACCGCGCCACGGATGCCGACCGCCAGCTGTTGCAACTGCTGCGTGCCATGCCGCGCAGCACCGGTTATTACTCGGCCTACAGCGGCGCGCCGTCGGGTGTGCTGGAGGGCACGGTGGGCCTGCTGGCACTGCAGCAGGCCGCTGCCACGGGCCGCCTGTTTGCCGACGCTGGGGGCTCCACCGTGGGGGCGCCGCTGCGCTGGGGCGAGCCGCTGCCCATTGCCTGGGCCTGGAACGCGACCCCGGCCCCCCAGGCGGGTGGTGACAGTGCCTGGCGCCTGCAGGCCCGCCTGCCCAGCGGCAGCGCCATGCTGTGCGCCAACGACCCGCCGCTGTACCTGGACACCGATCAGGGCCTGTGTGGCCCCGTGCTGGCCGAAGGCCTGAGCGCCGCACAACTGCAGCTGCTGCTGCAGGCCCCCCCGCTGGGCACCGCCGCGCTGCAAAAACACCATGCCGATGTGGCCAGCCGCCTGGGCGGCACGCTACCGCTGCCGCCCGTGCTCAGCCCCCTCACGCGGGTGCAGGGCGTGAAGCCCGTGGCGCGCCTGCATCTGGCGCCCGTGCCCGAGGCCGATGTGCCGGGCCTGGGCCTCATCACCGCCCAGCTGCGCTTTGACTACCAGGGCCATGTGGGCTGGTGGGCCGGGCAGGACCTGGGTGTGCTGGTGCCAGGCGCCGACGGCGGCCAGGTGCTGCTGCAGCGCGACGCAGCCGCCGAGCTGGACGCCGTCGAGCGCCTGATGGACCTGGGCCTGCTGGCCACCGACGACGGCCTGTTTGGCATCCCCGGCGAGGAATCGCAGGACGACTGGATGCACTGGTGTGACAACGACTTTGTGGTGCTGCGCGAGGCCGGTTTTGTGCTGACCCTGGATGCCGCCTTGAACGGCTGGATCACCCATGCCGAGACGCTGAGCGTGGCATTGCAACCCAGCGGTGAGGACGAAGCCACATCGCCCTGGTTTGCGCTCTCGCTGGGCATCGAAATCAATGGTGTGCGCCACAACATCCTGCCGCTGCTGCCCATGCTGATTGCGGCCGCCGCCCAGCAGCCGCCCGACCCTGCCACGGGCCAGCCGCAGCTGCCGCCGTTTGCCTACCTGCGGGGCGTGGGTGTATCGGGTTTTGTGCGGGTGCCGACCGACGCACTGCGTCCCTGGATGGCGGCCCTGCTCGACTTGGTGGGCGACCGCGCGCACGACTTCCGCGGCGACAGCCTGAAGCTCTCGCGCTTGGACGCGTTGCGCACCAGCGCTGCGCTGAGTGAGGGGGAGTTGGGCGCGCTGGACGAGGGCGCGGTGTGGAAGGGGGCCGACGCGTTGCAGGCCCTGGTGGCGCAGCTGCGCGGCGCCAGTGCGCTGCCCACGGTGCCCGTGCCTGCGGGTGTGCAAGCCACTTTGCGGCCGTACCAGCAGCAGGGGCTGAACTGGCTGCAGTTCTTGCGCGCGCATGGCCTGGCCGGGGTGCTGGCCGATGACATGGGCCTGGGCAAGACGCTGCAGACGCTGGCCCACATCCAGGTCGAAAAAGACGCGGGCCGCCTGAGCGACCCCGCCCTCATCATTGCGCCCGTGAGCCTGATGGGCAACTGGCAGCGCGAGGCCGCGCGTTTTTGTCCTGGCCTGCGTTGCCTGGTGCTGCACGGCGCGGGCCGCCACGCCGTGGCGGATGCGGTGACCGAACACGACATCGTCATCGCCCCGTACTCGCTGCTGCAGCGCGACCGCGAACGCTGGCTGGCGCAGCCCTGGCACCTGGTGGTGCTGGACGAAGCCCAGAACATCAAGAACGCCAGCACCCACGCCGCGCAGGTGGTGGGCGAGCTGCAAACGCGCCACCGCTTGTGCCTGTCGGGCACGCCCATGGAAAACCACCTGGGCGAAATCTGGAGCCTGTTCCACTTCCTGATGCCCGGGTTTCTGGGCAGCCAGCAGCGCTTCAAGGAACTCTTCCGCAACCCCATCGAAAAGCAGGGCGACACCGCCCGCCTGGCGCAGCTGCGCGCCCGCGTCACGCCGTTCATGCTGCGGCGCACCAAGGCGCTGGTGGCGGCCGAACTGCCGCCCAAGGTGGAGTCGGTGATGCCAGTGGAGCTGACCGGCCCGCAGGCCGATCTGTATGAAACCATCCGCCTGGGGATGGAGAAAACCGTGCGCGAGGCGCTGCAGACCAAGGGCCTGGCCAAGTCGCAGATCACCATCCTCGATGCGCTGCTCAAGCTGCGCCAGGTGTGCTGCCACCCGGCGCTGGTGCCGCTGGATGCCGCCAGGCAGGTCCCAACCTCGGCCAAACTGGAGCAGCTCATGGCGCTGCTGCCCGAAATGCTGGCCGAGGGGCGGCGCATCCTGCTGTTCTCGCAATTCACCAGCATGCTCACGCTGATCGAGGCCGAGCTGAAGAAGCAGGGCCTGCCCTGGGTCAAGCTCACGGGGCAGAGCCAAAAGCGCGACGCGATCATCGAGCGGTTCACCAGCGGACAGGTGCCGCTGTTTCTCATCAGCCTGAAGGCGGGCGGGGTGGGGCTCAACCTGCCGCAGGCTGACACCGTGATCCATTTCGACCCCTGGTGGAACCCGGCCGTGGAAAACCAGGCCACCGACCGCGCCCACCGCATTGGCCAGGCGCAGAGCGTGTGGGTGGTCAAGCTGGTGGCGCAGGGCACGATCGAGGAGCGCATCCTGGCGCTGCAGGAGCGCAAGGCGCAGCTCGCAGGTAGCCTCTACAGCGACGCGGCCGCGCGCGAGCAACCGTTATTTACCGAGAGCGATCTCGCAGAGCTGCTGCAGCCGCTATCGTCGTTGTAGCTGTTTGCGCTTGCTGGGCAAGGCTTCAAGTCTTTTCGGGCCGTGTGTGCCGCGCTGGCGGGTTAACAACAGCCATCGGGGTGCGCCACTGGTGCTGTCTTGGCAAAAGCATGCTTTACGCGTTACAATAAGAGCCTCACGACCAAACGGGCGGGTACCAACCGCCCGTTTTTTTTGGTCGATTGCTTTTCGAGCTCGAAGCTGCCGGAGAAGTCTCCGGGGGTTATCGGGTTTTTTGTTTTTCCGGGATTGAACTGAACACGTGGCGCTACAGCAAGTCGTTGAACAAATTGTGACGGGCCTGGACTATGACCTGGTGGAGATTGAACGCTCCGCCGGTGGTTTGCTGCGCGTCACCATCGACTTGCCCTGGGTGCAGCCGGCCGCCGATGTGCCCGCCCCCGTGGTCGAGCAGTTCGTCACCGTCGAGGATTGCGAGAAGGTCACCCGCCAGCTGCAGTTTGCGCTGGAGGTCGATGGCGTCGAGTACAAGCGCCTCGAAGTGTCTTCCCCCGGCATCGACCGCCCCCTGCGCCATGAACAAGACTTTGTGCGCTTCGAGGGCTCGGTCATCGATATCACCTTGAGGGCGCCCATTGGCGCTGCAGGCGGGGGGCAGGTCAACGCCACCCGCAAGAAATTTCGCGGCACGCTGGAGCGCGCCGAGGCAGGTGGCTGGCAAATCGTCTGGAGCGACGAACCGCCGGTCAAGCCAGGTCAAAAAGTGAGCAAGAAACGTGTGCCCGCCCCCTTGCAGGCGCTGGGCTTCACCCTGGATGAGCTGCGGGATGCGCGCCTGGCGCCCATCGTGGACTTCAAGGGGCGTGCAGGCAAGGCCGGGTCGGCAGCTGCCTGAGTTGCTGAATGGATTGGGGTGGGTGGTCGCTGCGCGCAGCCTTCCATCTTCGGGTGATTGAAACAGGAGAGTCGTCGCATGAATCGCGAATTGTTGATGTTGGTTGAGGCCATTTCGCGCGAGAAGAACGTGGAGCGTGATGTGGTCTTGGGCGCCGTGGAGTCGGCCCTGGCCCAGGCTACCAAGAAGCTGTACCAGGGCGAGGTGGACATCCGCGTGGCGATTGATCGCGACAGCGGCAACTACGAGACTTTCCGCCGCTGGCTGGTGGTGCCCGACGACGCCGGCCTGCAGAACCCCGAAGCCGAAGAGCTGCTGATGGACGCGCAGGAGCGTATCCCCGACATCGAAGTCGGTGAATACATCGAAGAAGGCGTCGAGTCCGTGCCCATCGGCCGCATCGGCGCCATGGCTGCCAAGCAGGTCATCCTGCAGAAGATCCGCGACGCAGAGCGTGAAATGCTGCTCAACGACTTCATGTCGCGCGGCGAAAAGATCTTCACCGGCACCGTCAAGCGCATGGACAAGGGCGACATCATTGTTGAGTCCGGCCGCGTGGAAGGCCGCCTGCGCCGGGGCGAGATGATCCCCAAGGAAAACCTGCGCAGCGGCGACCGCGTGCGGGCCATGATCATGGAAGTGGACCTCACGCTGCGTGGCGCGCCCATCATCCTGTCGCGCTCGGCGCCTGAGTTCATGATCGAACTCTTCCGCAACGAAGTGCCCGAAATCGAGCAAGGCCTGCTGGAGATCAAGTCCTGCGCCCGTGACCCTGGCTCGCGCGCCAAGATCGCTGTGCTGTCGCACGACAAGCGCGTGGACCCTATCGGCACCTGCGTCGGCGTGCGTGGCACCCGCGTGAATGCCGTGACCAACGAACTCGCTGGCGAGCGCGTGGACATCGTGCTGTGGTCCGAAGACCCAGCCCAGTTTGTGATTGGTGCGCTGGCCCCGGCCAACGTGTCCTCCATCGTGGTCGATGAAGAAAAACACGCCATGGACGTGGTGGTGGACGAGGAAAACCTCGCCATCGCGATTGGCCGCGGCGGCCAGAACGTGCGCCTGGCGTCCGATCTGACCGGCTGGAAGATCAACATCATGGACGCCGCCGAAAGCGCGCAGAAGCAGGCTAACGAGACCGACACGGCCCGCAAGCTGTTCATGGAAAAGCTGGATGTGGACGAGGAAATCGCCGACATCCTGATCTCCGAAGGCTTCAACAGCCTGGAAGAAGTGGCCTATGTGCCGCTGCAGGAAATGCTGGAGATCGAAAGCTTCGACGAAGACACCGTCAACGAGCTGCGCGCCCGCGCCAAGGATGCGCTGCTCACGATGGAAATCGCCCGCGAGGAAAGCGTGGAAGAGGTCTCCCAGGACCTGCGCGACCTCGAAGGCCTCACCCCCGAACTGATTGCCAAGCTGGCTGACGGTGGTGTGCACACACGTGATGACCTGGCCGACCTGGCCATCGATGAGCTGACCGACCTGACCGGACAGTCTGCGGAAGACGCCAAAGCCTTGATCATGAAGGCGCGCGAACATTGGTTCGCGGGGCAACAAGAGTAAGGGTCAGGGAGGCACGAACCACATATGTCCAGTAACACTGTCGCCGAGTTCGCAACCGAACTCAAAAAATCGCCTGAAACCCTGCTCGACCAGCTCAAAGCTGCGGGCGTGGGCAAGGCTGCCCCTTCCGACGCACTGACCGAGTCGGACAAGCAAAAGTTGCTCGCCTATCTGCAGGCCAGCCACGGCACGGCATCTGCCGATCGCAAGAAGATCACGCTGACCAAGAAGTCCACCAGCGAGATCAAGCAGGCCGACGCCACGGGCAAGGCCCGCACCATCCAGGTGGAAGTGCGCAAGAAGCGCACGTTCATCCAGCGTGATGAAGGCACCGAGGCGGCCGCCGAGGCCACGGCTTCGGTCATGGAAGAGGCTGCCGTGTCGAGCGAAGACCTGGAGCTGGCGCGCCGTGAGGAAGAAGCCCGCCGCCAGGCCGAGCTGATCCGCCGCCAGGAAACCGAGCTGGCCGAGAAGCGCGCCGAACGCGAAGCCCGCGAAAAGCGCGAGCGCGAAGCCGAAGAGCGCGCTGCTGCCTACGCCGCCCAGGAAGCCGAAAAGAAGGCCCAGGCCTCGGCCGTCAAGCAAGAAGCCACGCGTGAGCAGGCTGCCGAAGCTGCTGCACGTGCCGCCGCCCAGACGGAAGCCCGTGAAAAGGCCCAGGCAGAAGCCAAGGCCCGTGCGGATGAAGAGTCTGCACGCGCCCGTGATCTGGAAGAGCGCCGCCGCAAGGCCCTGGCCGAGGCGGAAGCCATTCGCGCCATGATGGCCACGCCCAAGAAGGCGGTCATGGTCGCCAAGAAGCCCGAAGAACCCAAGCCAGTGGCCAAGCCTGCTGCTGTGGGCGATGCCAAGAAGGGCACGCTGCACAAGCCTGCCGTTGGCACAGGCGGCCCGCGTGCGGGTGCCGCAGCTCCGGCCGGTGCTGGTGCTGCCCCGGGTGCGGGCAAGGAAGTCAAGTCGGCCAAGCTGTCGTCCAGCTGGGCCAACGACACGGCCAAGAAGAAGGAAATCAAGACCCGTGGCGACAGCAGCGGTGGTGTGGGCCGCAACAACTGGCGTGGTGGCCCCCGTGGCCGCCGTGGCGATGGCCGCGACCAGCGCGACGATCACCAGCAGTCTGCCCCGGTCGAGGCACGCATCATTGAAGTGCATGTGCCCGAAACCATCACGGTGGCAGAGCTGGCGCACAAGATGTCTATCAAGGCATCCGAAGTCATCAAGGCGCTGATGAAGATGGGCCAGATGGTCACCATCAACCAGCCGCTGGACCAGGACACCGCCATGATCGTGGTGGAAGAGCTGGGCCACAAGGCTGTGGTGGCGGCGCTGGACGATCCCGAGGCGTTCACCGACGACGATTCGCAGCAGCAGAACGCTGAACTGCTGCCCCGCGCACCAGTTGTCACCGTCATGGGCCACGTGGACCACGGCAAGACCTCGCTGCTGGACTACATCCGCCGCGCCAAGGTCGCAGCGGGCGAAGCGGGCGGTATTACGCAGCACATCGGCGCCTACCACGTGGAAACGCCACGCGGCATGGTGTCGTTCCTCGATACCCCGGGTCACGAGGCCTTCACGGCCATGCGTGCCCGTGGCGCACAGGCCACCGACATCGTGATCCTGGTGGTGGCAGCCGACGACGGCGTGATGCCCCAGACCAAGGAAGCCATCAAGCACGCCAAGGCGGCTGGTGTTCCTATCGTTGTGGCCATCACCAAGGCCGACAAGCCCGATGCCAACCCAGACCGCGTCAAGCAGGAGCTGGTGGTGGAAGAGGTGGTGCCGGAAGAATACGGCGGTGATTCGCCGTTCGTGCCGGTGTCTTCCAAGACCGGTATGGGCATCGACACGCTGCTGGAGCAGGTTCTGCTGCAGGCCGAAGTGCTGGAACTGAAGGCGCCTGTCGAATCGCTGGCCAAGGGCCTGGTGATCGAAGCCCAGCTGGACAAGGGCCGTGGCCCGGTGGCCACGGTGCTGGTGCAGTCCGGCACGCTCAAGGTGGGCGATGTGGTGCTGGCTGGCCAGACCTTTGGCCGCGTGCGCGCCATGCTGGACGAAAACGGCCGCGTGGCCAAGACGGCCGGTCCTTCGATCCCCGTGGAAATCCAGGGTCTGACCGAAGTGCCGCAGGCGGGTGACGAGTTCATGGTGCTCACCGACGAGCGCCGTGCACGCGAAATCGCTACCTACCGCGCTGGCAAGTTCCGCAACACCAAGCTGGCCAAGCAGCAGGCTGCGAAGCTGGAGAACATGTTCGCCGACATGACGGCGGGCGAGGTCAAGACCCTGCCCATCATCGTCAAGGCCGACGTGCAGGGTTCGCAGGAAGCGCTGTCGCAGTCGCTGCTCAAGCTCTCGACCGACGAGATCAAGGTCCAGCTGGTGTATGCCGGCGTGGGCGGTATCAGCGAGTCCGACATCAACCTGGCGATCGCCTCCAAGGCCATCGTGATCGGCTTCAACGTGCGTGCCGATGCCGGTGCGCGCAAGACGGCCGAGAGCAATGGCGTGGACCTGCACTACTACAGCATCATTTACGACGCTGTGGATGAGCTGAAGGTGGCGATGTCCGGCATGCTGGCTCCCGAACAACGCGAGGAAGTCATCGGCACGGCCGAGATCCGCACGGTGTTCGTCGCCACCAAGATCGGCACGATTGCCGGTTCGTACATCACGTCGGGCATGGTCCATCGCAACGCACGCTTCCGCCTGCTGCGCGACAACGTCGTGGTCTACACGGGCGAAGTCGATTCGGTCAAGCGCCTCAAGGACGATGTCAAGGAAGTCAAGGAAGGCTTCGAGTGCGGTATCAAGCTCAAGAACTACAACGACATCAAGGAAGGCGATCAACTCGAATTCTTTGACATCAAGGAAATCGCACGCACGCTGTAAGGCGAGGCGACGACGAGAGCAACGACAACGACATGGCTGCGAAGAAATCCGCCACTCCCAACCGCGCCTTCAAGGTGGCCGATCAGATCCAGCGTGATCTGACGGAACTGATCGCGCGCGAGTTGAAAGACCCGCGCGTGGGCATGGTGACGCTGCAGGGCGTGGAGGTGACCCCCGACTACGCCCACGCCAAGGTGTTCTTCAGCCTGCTGACAGGTGACCCTGTGGAAACCCAGGCGGCGCTCAACCAGGCGGCGGGCTTCCTGCGCAATGGCCTGTTCAAGCGCTTGCACATCCACACGGTGCCCACACTGCACTTCGTGTTCGACCGCACCTCCGAGCGTGCGGCCGACATGAATGCGCTGATTGCGCGCGCTGTGGCTTCCCGTTCCAAAGACGACGAGGCAACATGACCGAGCGCGCTCCCCGCATCCGGGTGCAGCGGCGCCCGGTGCACGGAGTGCTGCTGCTCGACAAACCCCTGGGCCTGTCCAGCAATGACGCCTTGCAAAAGGCGAAATGGCTGCTGCGCGCCGAAAAAGCGGGCCACACCGGCACGCTGGACCCGCTCGCCTCGGGTGTGCTGCCCTTGTGTTTTGGCGCGGCCACCAAGTTCAGCCAGCTGCAGCTCGAAGCCCCCAAGACCTACGAAGCCATCGCGCTACTGGGCACCACCACCACCACCGGCGATGCCGAGGGCGAGGTGCTGCAGCGCTGCGATGTGGACGCCGCCCAGCTCACGCCCGAGCGCCTGGCCGCTGTGCAACAGCAGTTCACCGGCCCCATCCGCCAGGTGCCGCCCATGCACAGCGCGCTCAAGAAGGACGGCAAGGCGCTGTACGAATACGCACGTGCAGGGGTCACGGTGGAGCGTGAGCCGCGCGATGTGGTCATTCATGCATTAAAACTGACACTTACGCGCACTGATCAAGCACTGTTTGCTATCAAAATGGTAGTAAACTGCAGCAAAGGCACCTACATCCGTACCCTGGGTGAGGACATCGGTGCTGCGCTGGGCTGTGGGGCGCACCTCAGCTTCCTGCGGCGCATCGACACCGGTGGCATTGGTGTGGAGCGCTGCGTCACGCTGGCGCAGCTGGAGGCCATGCCCGAGGCCGAACGCCTCGCCAGCCTGGAAGCCCCCGAATCGTTGCTGGCCGGGCACACGCGTGTCACGCTGGACAGCGACAATGCCGCTCGTTTCCTGTCGGGCGTGCGCCGCCGTGGCGCCTGGCCCGATGCTGGCGCGGTGGCGGTGTTTGGAGAAAGCCCCCCGGCGTTGCTGGGGGTGGGCCACATTGCTGGCGGGGAGCTGGTGCCGGGCAGGCTCCTGAGTCCGCTGGAAATTCAACAAATCTTGGAAGCACGCCGCGCCTGATACAGCCAGCGGCACATTGGAAAAACTATGACTAAACAAATCCGCAATATCGCCATCATTGCCCACGTTGACCATGGCAAAACCACCATGGTGGACCAGCTGCTGCGCCAGTCCGGCACCTTCGCCGACCACGAAAAGGTCGTCGATACCGTGATGGACAACAACGCGATCGAAAAGGAACGCGGCATCACCATCCTGGCCAAGAACTGCGCCGTGAGCTGGAAGGGCACGCACATCAACATCGTGGACACCCCCGGCCACGCGGACTTCGGTGGCGAAGTGGAACGTGCGCTGTCCATGGTGGACAGCGTGGTGCTGCTGATCGATGCGCAAGAAGGCCCCATGCCCCAGACGCGTTTCGTGACCAAGAAGGCCCTGGCGCTGGGCCTGCGCCCCATCCTGGTGGTGAACAAGGTGGACAAGCCCGGTGCCAACCCTGACAAGGTGGTGAACGCCGCGTTCGACCTGTTCGACAAGCTCGGTGCTACCGATGAACAGCTCGACTTCCCCGTGGTATACGCCTCGGGCATCAACGGCTGGTCATCGCTGGAAGAAGGCGCGCCCGGTGAGCAGTGGGGCCCCGACATGTCAGCCCTGTTCGACACCATCCTCTCGCACGTTCCGCCCAACACGGGCGATGCCAATGCGCCGCTGCAGCTGCAGATCTCTGCGCTGGACTTCTCCAGCTTCGTGGGCCGCATCGGCGTGGGCCGCATCAGCCAGGGTACCCTGAAGCCCATGCAGGACGTGATCGTCATGGAAGGCCCCGATGGCAAGGCCGTGAAGGGCCGTGTGAACCAGGTGCTGACATTCCAGGGCCTCGATCGCATGCAGACCCCCTTGGCGGGCCCTGGCGACATCGTGCTGATCAACGGCATTGAAGACATCGGTATCGGCGTGACCGTGACCGACCCCGCCAACCCCGCGCCGCTGCCCATGCTGAAGGTGGATGAGCCCACGCTGACCATGAACTTCTGCGTGAACACCAGCCCGCTGGCCGGCCGCGAAGGCAAGTTCGTGACCAGCCGCCAGATCTGGGACCGCCTGCAAAAGGAACTGCAGCACAACGTGGCCCTGCGCGTGAACGAAACCGACGAAGAAGGCATCTTCGAAGTGATGGGCCGTGGTGAACTGCACCTGACCATCCTCTTGGAAAACATGCGCCGCGAAGGTTACGAGCTGGCCGTGTCCAAGCCCCGCGTGGTGTTCAAGGACATCGACGGTGTCAAGCACGAGCCTATCGAGCTGGTGACGGCCGACATCGAAGAAGGCCACCAGGGCGGCGTGATGCAGGCACTGGGCGAGCGCAAGGGCGAGCTGGTGAACATGGAGTCCGACGGCCGTGGCCGCGTTCGCCTGGAGTACCGCATCCCGGCCCGTGGCCTGATCGGTTTCACCAACGAATTCCTGAACCTGACGCGCGGCTCCGGCCTCATCAGCAACATCTTCGACAGCTACGAGCCGCACAAGGGCGACATCGGTGGCCGCAAGAACGGCGTGCTGATCTCCATGGACGACGGTGAAATCTTCACCTACGCCCTGGGCAAGCTGGACGACCGTGGTCGCATGTTCGTGAAGGCCAACGACCCTGTGTACGAAGGCATGATCGTTGGCATTCACAGCCGCGACAACGACCTGGTGGTGAACGCCACGCGCACCAAGCAGCTGACCAACTTCCGCGTATCCGGCAAGGAAGATGCGATCAAGATCACGCCTCCGATCGACCTCACGCTCGAATACGGCGTGGAATTCATCGAAGACGACGAACTGGTCGAAATCACGCCCAAGTCCGTGCGCCTGCGCAAGCGCCACCTGACCGAAAACGAGCGCAAGCGCGCTTCCCGGTCCTGATGGGCTGAGCGTTCCCGGAAGGGCCACTGCTGCGCAGTGGCCTTTTTTCCGTCTGCAACCCGAAATCCATGTTGAAACTCACGCATTCCCGCGCTGTGCTGCTGATGGTGGCGGTCACCCTGATGTGGTCGATCGCCGGGGTGGTCACGCGCCATCTGGAGCACGCAGCGAGTTTCGAGGTGACCTTCTGGCGCAGCTTTTTTACGCTGGTGTCGCTGCTGGTCATCCTGCCGCTGCTGCAGGGGCGGGCGGTGTTTGTGGCCATGCGCCGGGGTGGCAGCGCGTTGTGGATCTCCGGCATCTGCTGGAGCGTGATGTTCACGGCCTTCATGGTGGCCCTGGTGCTCATGCCCGTGGCCAATGTGCTCGTGACCATGGCGGTGGGGCCGCTGCTCACGGCCTTGTTTGCACGCATCTTCATTGGCCACCATATTGCCGCGCGCACCTGGGGCGCGATTGCGGTGGCGGGCCTGGGCATTGGCTGGATGTACGGCTCGCAGATGGCGGGCCTGCCGCTGGCGGGCACGCTGGTGGCCCTGTGTGTGCCGGTGGCGGCGGCCGTCAACTGGACGGTGGTGCAGCATTCACAGCGCCATGGCCATGCGGTGGACCTGGTACCCGCCGTGATCGTGGGTGCGGTGATCTCGTCTCTGGCGACACTGCCGCTGGCCTTGCCGTTTCAGGCCTCGGGACACGACCTGGCCTTGCTGGCGCTGCTGGGCGTGGTGCAATTGGCGATTCCCTGCGTGCTGGCCGTGCGCTGCGGCCGCGTGCTCAAGGCGCCCGAGTTGGCACTGCTGGGCCTGCTGGAAGTGATTTTTGGCATTTTGCTGGCATGGCTGGGGGCGGGCGAAAAGCCCGCTGCAGCGGTGCTGACGGGGGGCGCATTGGTGATCGGTGCGCTGGTGTTCAATGAACTCTTAGGTTGGAAGGAACAAAAATGACGGAGACGGTTGTGTCGGCAGTTGCAAGCGAAGTGTTGAGTGAAGTGCGGGGCCAGGTAGGCTTCATTACGCTGAACCGCCCCCGGGCGCTCAATGCGCTGTCGCTGTCCATGGTGCGCGACCTCATGGGCATCCTGCTGGCCTGGCAGAACGATGCACGCGTGCTGGCGGTGGCGATCCGGGGCAGCAACAAGGAAGGCCCGTTTGGCGCCTTCTGCGCGGGTGGCGACATCCGCTTTCTGCACCAGGCGGGCAGCCAGGGCAATCCGCAACTCGAAGACTTCTTCACCGAGGAATACGCGCTCAACCACCTCATCCACAACTACGCCAAGCCCTACATCGCTTTCATGGATGGCATCGTGATGGGTGGCGGCATGGGCATCAGCCAGGGCGCTGCGCTGCGTGTGGTGACCGAGCGCACCAAGATGGCCATGCCCGAGACCGCGATTGGCCTGTTCCCCGATGTTGGGGGCGGCTACTTCCTGAGCCGCTGCCCCGGCCGCGTGGGCGAGTGGCTGGCACTGACGGGCGACACCATCGGCGCTGGTGATGCCATCGACAGCGAGCTGGCCGACGGCTGCCTGCCTTCGGACCAGCAGGCCGCCGTGTGGGAGGCCCTGGCCACGCAGACCTTTGCCAGTGGCGCTGCAGTGAAAGACTTTGTTGCTTCTAAATTTGTAGCTACAAAGGCAATGCAGTCAGGCGACAGGGGCCAAATTGACCAGTATTTTGCGCTGCCCACGGTGGGGGAGATCGTGCTGGCCCTGGAGTCCGCCGACAGCGACTGGGCGCGCGCCACTGCCGCCACCTTGCGCAAGCGTTCGCCGTTGATGCTGAACGTGGTGCTGGAGCAGATCCGCCGCGCCCGCAGCATGGGCCTGGCCGACGACCTGCGCATGGAGCGCGACATGGTGCGCCATTGTTTCTACCTGCGCCCCGGCCAGAGCGAGACGGTGGAAGGCATCCGCGCCCTGGCGGTGGACAAGGACCACGCCCCGAAGTGGAACCCCGCGCGCATCGAAGACGTGGCGCCCGAGATGGTGGCTCCCTTCTTTGCCAGCCCCTGGCCTGCCCACGCGCACCCGCTCGCCATGCTGGCCTGAGGGCGTTGAAAAGGGAGACGGGAGGCTCTCTGTGCCTGAGCCTGCGGACGCTGCAGGCCGATGACGCGCTGACCGCCGTGGCCGGAACAATTTGGCTAGGCCGCTCTCAGGGCTGTAACTGCTGGTAGACCGCAGTGGCCAGTTCCAGCAGTTCGGCACGGGGCATCTGCCCACTCAGCGCGTAGCCAAAACCGCCGTCCGTCCAATAGAACCCGGCGACGCGGCCTTCCTGGCTGAACTGGAACCCTGTGTCTGCGGCCATGGGCTGAGGCGCCTTCGCTGCAGAAGTTGATGACTTGGAGGCCGCTGGTGTTGTGGTCGGCACCAGCCCGCCCAGGTACAGCGTCACGCGCTGGCCCGCTCCGTTCTGGTACATGAATTGCGCGCGTGCGCCCGTGTCGCCCGGCAGCAGGCGGCCGCCCACCAGCTCGTAGCCCAGCGGGCCCAGGCTGGGCACTTTCAGCGCCCGGTCCAAGCGCTTGGAAAGCCACTGCACGAGGTGATCCTGCTGCGCCGCGGTCACTTCAACCGGGTGGCGCACTTCTGGTTGGTACACCGCGTGCGCTATTGCTGCCTGCTGCACAAAACGGTGGGCCACAGTCACCGGTTGGCTGGCGCTGTTCGGCATCAATGCGATGGTGCTGCCCGCCGGAGCCTGCCACTGCGCTCGGCCGGTCCAGCCCAGCACAAAGGCGAGCAGCACGGAAGCAGCCATGCCGCCCCAGCGCCACCATTGCGCCTGCGCGGCGCGGCTGTCTGCCAGGCGCAGTGCGGCTGCATTCAGCGCATCGGGCGCCGGTGCATGCAGCAGGTCGCGGTGCAAGGCCTTCAGTTGTTCGCGCTGCCACTGCCAATGCGCCAACATGTCCGCCTTGGTCGCATCCTCCGTCAGTTGGCTGCGTAGCGCCGCTGCCTCATCGGGCGGCAACTGGCCATCTACCAAGGCATGCCAGCGCAGGCTGTCTTCGCTGTCTGAGTCCCGGCCGGCGGTGGGGGAGGGGGTGTTCTTCGTCATCGTCATCACTTGAGGCGGCGCAGCGTGGGCGGCTGGCCGGCGGGGGCTGCCACCTGCGGTACTGCTGGAGCGGTGTGGTCCATGAGCGCACGCAGGCGCGTACGGGCGCGCGACAGGCGTGACATTACCGTACCCACCGGTATGGACAGGATGCGCGCCGTGTCCTCGTAGCTCATGTCCTCCATGGCCACCAGCAGCAGCACGGCGCGCTGGTCGGCGGGCAGGCGCTGCAGGCAGCGCTCAAGGTCCAGGGCATCGTCAGAAGGGCTACTTCGGGCATGGAGCTGATCCTGCACCTCCTCGATGTCGAGAGGCGCCAGGGCGGGCAAGGCTCGGCGCTGGTTGAGGTACAGGTTGTGCATCAGCGTGAACAGCCAGGCGCGCAGGTCGGTGCCAGTGCGCCACAGCAGCCATTTGCTGCAGGCGCGCTCCAGTGTGTCCTGTACGAGGTCGTCTGCGGCCCAGGCGTCGCCTGTCAGCACCCGGGCATAACGCCGCAGGCCGGGCAACTGCTCAATGACTTGGGCGCGGTTCATGCGGAGTGTGGCGTCACGGTTTGTATTGCCTCTGTCACGCAGTGAGACGTGGGGCGTGACAGGGGCGTTCCCACAGACTTACGGGCGCGCAGTGCGCCATACCTGGTTGACGCCTTCCCCGGTCTTGTCGCCGGGCTTGGTGTCCTTGGCCCAGTAGTACAGGGGCTTGCCTTTGTAGGCCAGCTGGGTCTTGCCGTCGTCGCGCGTGACGATGCCGTAGTCGCCGCCAGGGGCCTTGGTGGCCAGCAGTGGAGGCCAGTTGGTGGCGCAGGGGCCGTTGCACACCGACTTGCCGCTGCCAGCCGTGTCGCGGTCGAACGTGTAAAGCGTCATGCCGCCCGCGCCAACGAGCACGCCGTCGATGGTTTTGACAGGGCCATCGGTCGCCATGGTGGAGCAGCCGGCAATGGCCAGGAACGCAGCGATGGACAGGATTTTTTTCATGGTTTCTCCAGGTGCAAGAAGAGGGGTTGCAGGCAACGGCACATGCCGCCTTGCACCTCCACAAACACATGGACATGACGGTTTATTCCACCACGCACACAAAAAAATCCGCAAAGATCAGGCCTGCTCAGGCAGGTCTCCGCTTTCCACCGCGCCTCCAAGAGGCGCGGCGCCAGCCCAGCGCTCCCGTGCAAGGACTTCCCCGCCGCACCAGGGGCGTTCCTCCCCCACGGGAGGAAGGTGCGCGGCACCTCAGGGGGTTATCGGTTCCTGCTCTTCATCGCGCGCTCCACCTCGCGCTTGCCTTCGCGGTCCTTGATGGTGTCGCGCTTGTCATGTTCGGCCTTGCCCTTGGCCAGTGCGATCTCGCACTTCACAAAGCCGTTCTTCCAGTGCAGATTCAGGGGCACCAGCGTGTAGCCCTTTTGCTCGACCTTGCCGATCAGGCGCTTGATGTCGTCCTTCTTGAGCAGCAGCTTCTTGGTGCGCGCCGACTCAGGGTTGACGTGGGTGGACGCCGTCTTGAGCGGGTTGATCAGGCAGCCCAGCAGGTACAGCTCGCCTTCGCGTATCAGCACATAGCCGTCGGTCAGCTGCACCTTGCCCTCGCGCAGCGCCTTGACTTCCCAACCGTGCAGCACCATGCCTGCTTCGTGGCGCTCTTCGAAGAAGTAGTTGAATGCTGCCTTTTTGTTTTCGGCGATGCGGGAAGGGGAATCGGGTTTCTTGGCCATGAAGTTCAGATGCGGCGCTCTGCGGGAGATAAAAGATCTCCGTACATACAATTGTGGCCGTTCAAAGACCCGCGATTCTAGTTCCCTGGCCCATCTTCCCCTTACACAGAAAGTCTGGCGCCAGCCGTCTGCATGAAAACCGTTCAAAAGTCCGTCCTCATCTGGTACAGCCCCGAAGAAATGTTTGCCCTGGTCACCGGGGTGGAGCACTACCCGCAGTTCTTGCCCTGGTGCGATCGTTCTGCAGTGCTGGAGCGGACCGAGGACGGCATGACCGCCGAGGTGGGCATAGCCTTGGGGGGCATTCGCCAGACCTTTGTGACGCGCAACACCCACGAGGCAGGTCGGCGTGTACAGATGCACCTGGTCAAGGGCCCGTTCTCGCGCCTGGATGGGGACTGGCATTTCCACCCCGTGGGCGATGGGCAGCAGCGCGCCTGCAAGGTGGAACTGCTCCTCAACTACGGTTTTGACAGTGCCGCGCTGGCTGCTCTGGTGGGGCCTGTGTTTGACCGCATCGCGGGCAGCATGGTGGACGCGTTTGTGAAGCGCGCAGAGCAGGTGTATGGCTGAGGCGTGCGCAGAGGGCACTATGGGGCCCGGTGGAGGTGGCGCCACGGTGCAGGTCACCGTGGTGATCTGCCTGGCGCCGCGCGAGACCCGGGAGTGGATTCTGGATCTGCCCCAGGGCGCTTTGGTGGCCGATGCCCTGCGGGCCTGCGGTGCCCTGCCGCCATCGTCTTCAGCGTTGGCCAGCGAGACCGTTGCGCCGCTGGTGGGGGTGTGGGGGCGGGCTGTGGCGCTGGAGGCGCGATTGCAGCACCTGGACCGTGTGGAGGTCTACCGGCCCCTCAAGGTGGACCCCAAGGTGGCCCGCCGGGAGCGGTTTGCCCGCCAGGGGGCACGTTCCACGGGCCTGTTCGCTCGTCAGCGCCCCGGGGGCAAGTCAGGGTACTGAAGGCCCTGTCGGGCACTACGGGCTCGCGCCGCCAGCCCTGTGCCCCATCACAAGGGCAAGGGCATCAGGGACGTGCCGTGGTCAGCGCGCGCAGTCGGAGGCAACGATGCCGTCGATGCGTTTGGCTTCCGCTGCGCGGGCGGTGCCGTCCAGGAAGATGCGCTCGCCCTGGGCGTTGGTCTGGGTGATGGGTTTTCCTGCATCGAATGCGGCTTTGGCGGCACGGGCGCGGGTGCAGTTCTCGGCCTTGGTTTTGGCGATTTTCTCGTCTTCGGCCTTCTTCTTGGCTGCTTCGGCTGCTTCGGCCTGGGCCTTCTTCTCTTCCAGCTCCTTGTCCTTGCCACTGCCTGCGGCACTGGCTGCGAGCTTGGGGGCTGGTGCCGCCGCAGGTGCGGCGGCGGTGGCGGGCGCATCGCCCGTGGCCGCTGCTGCGGGCGCTGGCGCCGGGCGCGCTGGGAGGGCGCCTCCGGGCTGCTTCAGGATATTTTTTTCCTGAACATCAGCCGGTGGCGGGCGGTCGCTGAAGACCTTGCGCCCGTCCTTGTCGATCCACTGCCACTGCGCTGCCGCGCCCATGGCCCAGGTGCAGGCCACGGCCAGCAGAAGAATCTTGTGCATTTTCATGCGAGGAAGTTTAGCCGTGTGGCCCGCCACCCGCCAGTGCGGCGGATAGGCGGCCACTTTGGGTTGGCGTGTTGCACGGGCGCTTGGCGTGTGGCCATGCTGCTTGCGCGGCCCGCAGTGGAGGGCTGCGCTGGTATTTGCTACGGCAGAGTAGGTGCGCAGCGCGGGGGAAATGGGCGTGTCGGCGGTGCACCACACGCGGCACGGGTACAATCCGTTTTTTGGAGCTTTCTCATGCGCCTTCTTGGAAAAGCGCTCACCTTCGACGATGTGTTGCTGGTGCCAGCGTACTCCCAGGTCCTGCCCAAGGACACGTCCCTCGCGACGAAACTCTCCCGCAATATCCAACTGAACCTGCCGCTTGTGTCCGCCGCCATGGACACCGTGACCGAGGCACGCTTGGCCATCGCTATCGCCCAGGAGGGCGGCATCGGCATCGTGCATAAGAACCTCACCGCGCAGGAGCAGGCTGCCCACGTGGCCAAGGTCAAGCGCTACGAATCCGGCGTGCTGCGCGACCCCGTGGTCATCACCCCCGAGCACACCGTGCTGCAGGTGCTGCAGCTGTCCGAGCAGCTGGGCATCTCGGGCTTCCCGGTGTGCGACGGTGGCAAGGTGGTCGGCATCGTCACTGGCCGTGACTTGCGCTTCGAGACCCGCTACGACGTCAAGGTCCACCAGATCATGACCCCGCGTGAGAAGCTCATCACGGTCAATGAAAAAGAGGGCACCACGCCTGCACAGGCCAAGGCGCTGCTCAACAAGCACAAGCTCGAACGCATCCTGGTCGTGAACGACGCCTTTGAACTCAAGGGCCTGATCACGGTGAAGGACATCACCAAGCAAACCAGCTTCCCCAACGCCGCGCGCGATGCTGCTGGCCGCCTGCGCGTGGGCGCAGCGGTGGGTGTGGGCGAGGGCACCGAAGAGCGCGTCGAGGCGCTGGTCAAGGCCGGTGTGGACGCCATCGTGGTGGACACCGCGCACGGCCACAGCAAGGGCGTGATCGACCGCGTGCGCTGGGTCAAGCAGAACTACCCCCAGATCGACGTGATCGGCGGCAACATCGCCACTGGCGCGGCGGCACTGGCGCTGGTCGAGGCGGGCGCGGACGCCGTCAAGGTCGGTATCGGCCCCGGCTCCATTTGCACCACCCGCATTGTGGCCGGTGTGGGCGTGCCCCAGATCATGGCCATCGACAACGTGGCCACGGCGCTCAAGGGCACCGGCGTGCCGCTGATTGCCGACGGCGGCATCCGCTACAGCGGCGACATCGCCAAGGCCCTGGCAGCTGGCGCAGGCACGGTGATGATGGGCGGCATGTTTGCGGGCACTGAAGAAGCCCCTGGTGAAGTCATCCTGTTCCAGGGCCGCAGCTACAAGAGCTACCGCGGCATGGGCAGCATCGGCGCCATGCAGCAGGGCAGTGCCGACCGCTACTTCCAGGAGTCGAGCACGGGCAACCCCAACGCCGACAAGCTCGTGCCCGAAGGCATCGAGGGCCGCGTGCCCTACAAGGGCTCCATGGTCAGCATCGTCTACCAGATGGCGGGCGGCGTGCGTGCCTCCATGGGCTACTGCGGTTGCGCCACCATCGAAGAGATGAACAACAAGGCCGAGTTCGTCGAGATCACGACCGCCGGTATCCGCGAAAGCCACGTGCACGACGTGCAGATCACCAAGGAAGCGCCTAACTATCGCGCTGACTGATCGTTGTTGATCTAATCTGGCCTGATTGAAAAAATCTGGTCAGACTGATATAGTCTGGTCTGAATTCATTGTTCAGGCCAGACTTTTCTTTTTTGGGGTCCGCGTTTCCATGCAGTCCGTTGGTATCTACGAAGCCAAGAGCCGGTTCTCCGCCCTGATCGAGCTGGTCGAGCAGGGTGAGGAAGTGCGCATCACGCGCCACGGCAAAGAGGTGGTGCGCATGCTGCCCGTGCGTCGCAGGCCCGTGATCACCGACGAGCAGATCGCCCGCGAGCTGGGGCAGATTGACGCGCTGCATGCCACGGTTCGCCCCGCAGTCGGGGCGAACCCTACCGATACTTTGCGCTCCGCAGGCGAGGCCTTGGATGCCTTGCGCCGCAAGGGCCGGAGCACTGCATGACCGCCTTTGTCCTCGACGCCTCCGTCACCGCCGCCTGGCTGCTGCCCGATGCGGCCAGCGAACACACCCGCCGCCTGTACACCCTGATCCGCCGCGACGAGGTCGAACCGCAGGCGCCCAACCTCTGGCAGTGGGAGTGCAGCAACCTCATCAGCAGCGGCGTGCACAGCGGCCGCATCCCGGCCGCCTCGGTTGAAGGCCTGTGGAGCGTGCTGGAGGCGATTCGCCACCGCGTAGAGCTGCACGACCTGGCCCCCGCCCAGCACAAGGCCGTGATGGACGTGGCGCTCGACACCGGCCTGCCCACCTTCGATGCCGCCTACCTGTGGCTCGCGCGCTCGTTGCGCCTGCCGCTGGCCACTTTCGACCCCCAGCAGATCGCTGCTGCCCAGCGCAGCGGCGTCCCGCTTCTTGATCTCTCCAGCCTCTGACGGACCACCACCATGCAACACCAGAAAATCCTCATCCTCGATTTCGGCTCGCAAGTCACCCAGCTCATCGCTCGCCGCGTGCGCGAGGCCAACGTCTACTGCGAAGTGCACCCTTGCGATGTGACCGACGAATGGGTCCGTGACTACGCCAAGGACGGCTCGCTCAAAGGCGTGATCCTGTCTGGCAGCCACGCCAGCGTGTACGAGGTGGACGACAAGGCGCCAGATGCGGTGTTTGAGCTGGGCATCCCCGTGCTGGGTATCTGCTACGGCATGCAGACCATGGCCCAGCAGCTGGGCGGCAAGGTCGAAGGCTCCAACACCCGTGAGTTTGGCTATGCCGAAGTGCGCGCCCATGGCCACACCGAGCTGCTCAAGGGCATCGAAGACTTCGCGACACCCGAAGGCCACGGCATGCTCAAGGTGTGGATGAGCCACGGCGATAAGGTCACCGCCTTGCCCCCGGGCTTCAAGGTGATGTGTTCCACACCCTCGTGCCCCATCGCTGGCATGGCCGACGAAAGCCGCCGCTACTACGCCGTGCAGTTCCACCCCGAAGTCACGCATACGGTGCAGGGCAAGGCGCTGCTGGAGCGCTTTGTGCTGGGCATCTGCGGCACCCGTGCCGACTGGATCATGGGCGACTACATCGAAGAAGCCGTCCAGAAAATCCGTGAGCAGGTCGGTGACGAAGAAGTGATTCTGGGCCTGTCGGGTGGTGTGGATTCGTCCGTGGCTGCCGCGCTCATCCACCGCGCCATTGGCGACCAACTCACCTGCGTGTTTGTGGACCACGGCCTGCTGCGGCTGAACGAGGGCGACATGGTCATGGACATGTTCGAGGGCAAGCTCCACGCCAAGGTCATCCGCGTGGACGCCAGCGATTTGTTCCTGGGTAAGCTGGCGGGTGTGAGTGAACCCGAGCAAAAGCGCAAGATCATCGGTGGCCTGTTTGTGGACGTGTTCAAGGCCGAAGCTGCCAAGCTCAAGGCAGGTACCGGTGGCCACAAGGGCGCGACCTTTTTGGCCCAAGGCACGATCTATCCCGACGTCATCGAATCCGGCGGCGCCAAGAGCAAAAAGGCTGTCACCATCAAGAGTCACCACAACGTGGGTGGCCTGCCTGAGCAGCTAGGCCTCAAGCTGCTGGAACCGCTGCGCGATTTGTTCAAGGACGAAGTGCGCGAACTGGGCGTGGCCCTGGGCCTGCCGCCCGACATGGTCTACCGCCACCCCTTCCCAGGCCCTGGACTGGGCGTGCGCATCCTGGGCGAGGTGAAGAAGGAGTACGCGGATCTGCTGCGCCGCGCCGACGCGATCTTCATCGAAGAGCTGCGCAACTTTAAGGACGACGCCACAGGCAAGACCTGGTACGACCTGACAAGCCAAGCTTTCACGGTCTTCCTGCCCGTCAAGAGCGTGGGCGTGATGGGCGATGGGCGCACTTATGACTACGTGGTCGCCCTGCGCGCCGTGCAGACCAGCGACTTCATGACCGCTGACTGGGCTGAGCTGCCGTACGCGCTGCTCAAAAAGGTGTCGGGCCGCATCATCAACGAAGTGCGCGGCATCAACCGCGTGACGTACGACGTGAGCAGCAAGCCGCCAGCGACGATTGAGTGGGAATGATCCGGCGTTAGGCAACCACCGGCAGATACTGGCACAAAATCACCCCGAGAGCCCGCATTTACGCGGGCTTTTGTTTTGCTGGCTCGCAACGTCTGGCAATGATGAGCATCGGTAAGCACGTCATTTTTGCTGGCATAACCCATGGTATCGAGCCGTTGATGCACAATTCGGCGCGGCAATACCATTCCGGGTTAATCCCGGTTTGCATGGTACTGAATCCGGCTAAGTGATTGATATCAAACAGGAAAGGAGTTCCTGATATGCGTTTCAAAATCATGGTATTCGCAGCCCGTGGGTGGGTCGGAAAATGCTGACCGATACCAAACTGCGCACCCTCAAGCCGCAGGACAAGCTGTACAAGGTGCCCGACCGCGACGGGCTGTATGTCGCCGTGACGCCGGCCGGCGCCGTCTCCTTCCGCTACAACTACTCGATCAACGGACGCCAGGAAACGGTGACGTTCGGGCGGCATGGCCGCGGGGGGATCACCCTGGCTGAGGCGCGCGAGCGTTTGCACGAGGCCAAGCGCCTCATTGCGGCAGGGAAATCGCCGGCCAAGGAAAAGGCAAAGGCCAAGACCAAGGAAAAGGACGCGGAAACGTTCGGGGGGTGGGCCGAGAAGTGGCTGCGTGGCCACCAGATGGCGGAATCCACGCGGGACATGCGGCGGTCGGTGTACGAGCGCGAGCTCAAGCCGAAGTTTGCCAACCGCAAGATGAAGGAAATCACGGATGACGACCTGCGCCGGCTGACCGATACCATCGTGGCGCGCGGGGCCCCGGCCACGGCGGTGCATGTGCGGGAAGTGGTGATGTGGGTGTATAGATGGGCGAACGAACGCGGCGAGCGCGTCGAGAACCCGGCAGATCTGGTGCGTCCAAGCGCCATTGCCAAGTTCAGCCCCAAGGACCGATCCCTCTCACCCGAGGAAATCGGCCTGATGTATGAATACCTGGACCGCGTGGGCACGGGTCCATCGTTTCGGGTCGCGTGCAAGCTGCTGCTGCTGACCCTCGTGAGAAAAAGCGAGTTGACGGAGGCCACCTGGGACGAGGTGAACTTCACAGAGGCGGTGTGGACCATCCCCAAGGAGCGCATGAAGCGCGCCAGGCCGCACAACGTCTACCTGTCCCAGCAGGCTTTGGATTACTTCATCGCCCTGAAAACCTTTGCGGGCGGCTCGCGCTACGTGCTGCCCGGGCGGTACGACAGTGATTTGCCCATGTCCAAGGCCACGCTGAATCAGGTGCTGACGCTGACCTACACGCACGCTCAGAAAGACGGCAAGCCGCTGGGCAAGTTCGGGCCCCACGACCTGCGGCGCACGGCTAGCACCCTGCTGCACGAGGCCAACTACAACACCGATTGGATCGAGAAGTGTCTGGCCCACGAGCAGAAGGGGGTGCGCGCCGTGTACAACAAGGCGGAGTACGCTGAACAGCGGCGCGCAATGCTCCAGGACTGGGCTGACATGGTGGATGGGTGGACCATCAAGCGGCCTGGCGCTCATCCTGGTTGAGGCAAGGTGGGCGCATGGGTTTGTTCGCCGACTCGCGGCGCGTGCGCATCCATGCCTCCACTTCGTTCAGGTCCCAGGCCACGTTGCGTGCGGTCAGCGTGATGCGCTTGGGGAAGGCGCCGCGCTTTTCCAGGTTATAGATTGTCCGGTCGCTGAGCGGCACCTTTGCCAGCAGCTGCTTGCGGTTGATGTAGGTGGTCATGGTGTGTCTTCCTGTTGTGCGGCTGGCTTGATCGACGCGGCAACCCAGTCGCGCATGCGCTGCCAGCGGCGGCGGCCAACCACTGCAGGGTCAATGTCTACGCGCACGTTTCGTCGGTGGCTTTCCCAGCGTCGCATGGGGCCGCAGATTTCAATCCATGCCCAGTTATAGGTGTCGATCATTTCGTCGTTCTCGTAGACTATTTCGCGCACCATGGCTGGGGCAAGGTCGAACATCCCGGCGACCGCATCCCAATCCTCTGGATCGACGGCTGCCATGTCCAGGCCACGCGCCGCGCCCAACACGCCCAGAGTGCAGAACTCGCCATCGGCAGTGACCAGAGACTCGCCGATCAATACCTTCTCTGGCATGGCGTCTAGCGCTGCCAGCGTCTCGCGCAATGCAGCCTGACCGCGCTTTCCGTTGATCGCGCTGTTGACGGCTGCGCGCCACCGCCCCATGGCCAGCGGATCGTCGTCGCCGTAGTCGTCGGTGTATCCGCTGCGGCTCATGCTGCACCCCCTGTCCGCGCAGCATCCTCCTGTACGCCGCTGTCCACCTGGGCAGCTGGATCGGCATGACGCACAAACCGATTCACCATTTCGCCCAGCGATGCACGGAAATGCTCCATTCCGCCTTCTGGGAAAGAAATGCCGTGCTTGACCATGGCGCGCTGGAGCGCCTTGCAGTCGATCACGTCGGCCTGCTCCGCAAGATGCTCGCGCCACGGGTCAGGCGCCGCCCCGGCTGGTGCTTGCTGTGCCGCCTGGGGCGAGTGTGTCAAGCCAGTGCCGTCACATTCTCGACATGGGCCATCTAGCGTATCGCCGTCAGGGCCGCGTGACTTATCAAAGTAACCTTCGGGGTCTTCACCACTCCCGCTGCAACGCTTGCATTCGTCAGCCACCTCGGGCTGGGCTGGTGCTTGCCCATGGGATGCGCGCAGGGCGTCGGCGCGTCCATCATTCACGCCTGCGGCATAGCCAGCTACCCAGTCATCCGACCTTTCAGACAATGTGGGCGTCGCAGCGCAAGGTCCATCGTGGCCGTGTGCGCGTGTGCAAAGCCATCCAGACGGGGCCTTGTCGCAAGGACCGCCGAACGCTTGCCCATGGGATGCGACGAAAGGGCTGGTGATGTAGCCGTGGGTGACGCCGTAGGTTAGGGCGTCGAAGACGAACTGGATGGCTTTCCGCGCGCCGCCGCAGGGTAGTCCGCTACCCGGACAAACGCCGTTCTCGTCGGCGCAGTCGCGGCACTTGCCGCCGTAGCGAGCAACGTAGTCGATATGCGCCTTGGTGAGGTTCAGCGCAGGCACGGCGGCGGGCGCTGCCGTGAGTGCTGCGCCCATCAGCGGCCCCCCCACCCCACCCGCGCCGATTGCTGCCAGCTGGGCATCCATGTCGACGATGTGGGCGTGCTGGCTGCGAAGTAGGGCCGCAGCGGCCTTGTAGGGCGCGCGCGGGTACGCTGGGAAGTCGGCAGCAGCCTCAATTTCATCGGCGATGAGCAGTGCGTCGTGTTTTGTCGTGTTCGTCATGGTTGTTCTTCCTCATCAGGTGGTGAGAATTCCCATTTGCAGGGAGTCACTGGGCGATCTGCTGCACCCCACTGGCTGGCCAGCCATCCGGCGCACAGCTTCGGGATGCCGTCTGGGCAGCGGTGGACGTGACAGGAGAAGGGCGTTTGCTCCAGCACTGCCTTGGTGACGTCTGCCATGGTTTGCAGGCAGCCGTTGGGCACCGTCCCGGGGCGGAAGGCGCAGGACTTGCAGCGCTCATCGGGCTCGCCCTGGGCAGCGAGATGCGCAATGACGGGCTCTACAAAGCGCACCCACTGCGCACCGATGGCTCGGCCTTCGGGCGTCACACGGCAGTGGTCTTTTGTGTGGTCCATATCTTCCAATCAAAAGTGGCGCCCGCGCTTAATAGGCAAGCGCTAGTAGCTATAAATTAGATAGCACAAAACCGCAGCGCTTCGTCGCGCGCCTGGTTCAACTCAGCCATCTTGGCGGGGTCGCCACCGCGGTCCGGGTGGTGCACGGCCGCCAGCCTGCGGTAGGCCTTGCGCACGTCATCAGCGGTGGGCTCTGGCATATCCATCAGGTCGAGCACAACCTGCCAGTCGCGGCCCGTGGCGGGCGCCGGCAGGGCGGCGAACCCGGTGAATGCCCGCTCCATCACCACCGCGCCGCCGTGGCGCTCAATGGCACGCATGGCCTCGATGGTGGCTGCCAGGGCGGCGATGTTTTGCTCGACCCGGGTGTACTGGTCGATTGCCATGCTGCGCGGCTGGCCGTTGTATGGGTCGCGCCAGTACACCGCGGCGCCCGGGTCGCTTGGGGCTGCTTGCCCGGAGCGCGGCAGGCCGTCAAGGCGCAGCACCAGGTTCGTGCTCAGGATGATGTCGGCGTGCGGGGCGCCCATGCGCGCCAGCTCATTGAGCAGCCTCGTCGTCGCCTGTGAAACAGGCAGTTCGCTGCTGTGGCTCTTCCATCCGCCCGGCGTGGTCTTGGCCACACCGAATCGGCCGTGCGTGCGCTGGCCCTGAGGCGTGCGCTTCCAGCCCGTGGGCCAGGTCAAGGGGTAGGCTGTGATAGTCATAAATTTCCCTGGAATGAGCCTCCAGCGCTTATCGGTTAAGCGCTGGCGGCTATAAATTTGGGAGCGATATCAATCCCAAGCGCGCGGTGCACATCAGCCGTGCTCATGCCAGCCGTGGTGGCCAGCAGGTTGTCGAGCTCCAGCGCCCCAGCCGCAAGGCTCAGGGTGTGCAGCTGCGGCATCAACCGGTCGATGGCCTGGAGCCCGGCGATGACCGCGCCGCGTTGGCGCTCCAGCTCTGCGGGCGTCCCGGCTATGTCGGCCAGCGCGTTCGCTGTGCCGGCCAGGATGCGTCCCTCTGGTGTCTCGCCCAGGCCATGCACCCCGGCCGCGTGGCACACGATGTAAACCAGCCGGCCGGCCATGCTGGCGATGCGCGCGGCGTCATCGCCCAGGTAGGCCTGCAGGCCGGTGTCCGTGCGCAGGCGCTGGATGTCTGCCTCGATGCGCGAGCGGATCACCGCCTCGGTCACTGGGTTGATGACCTCGTGGCGGTCACTGGGTGGCTTGATGCCGCGGCGCTCGTTGCGCCCTTGCAGGCGGCGCAGTTCGCGGGCGGAGGGGAGGGATGGAAACGGTGATGCCATTTGAGGCCCTTAATTTCCGCAGGGGAGGGCGCCGCCAACGGGCGTACCGTCCGGGTTGATGGGGTGCAAGCGGCCGCAGCCGATGCAACGCTTCGGTTCTGGCTTGGGCTGTTGTGGTGTGGGCTGTTGGGTCATGGGAAAAAAAAAGCCCGCTGTTTGCGGGCTTTGTGAGAGATACCATCGGTCCAAACAAGGAGGGAATCGATGGATGTGAATCAGACGGTTGGGACACTTGCTGATGCTGCGAGTGCAGCGCAGCCGCCGCAGGAATACTGTTTTCTCTGGATCGACTGGTGGGCCACCTGCATGAGTAAGGCTGAGTGGTCGGGATGGATGCAAGCGGTGTTCAGCGTCGTCGCCATTCTGGCGTCAGCGCTGATCGTCAGATATCAGATGAGGCATCAAGAACTAATGGTCAAGCGGTCGGCAATAAGCAGAATCCGCACCTTCATTGCATTTTTGTCGAGCTACGCAGACAGATTCGTGAATGTCCAAGATTTCAACGAAATCGAAATGAAGCGACAGGCAGCTTTGCTGAATGAGCAAATCACTTTGGCAGCCACTATCCCCGCTGAACTCTTGAAAATCGAGTGGATTGGCGCGTTTGAAGGCGCACGCGCAATCGCTGTTCAATTTAAAGTGTTAGCTGATGCGGTAGCGGCGAATCCATCGTTCGGTCCGCAATCCAGAGCTGTTGCGCAACAATTGGCTGAAAAACTTAAGGGAGCGGAGGCTACGGTGACGAAAGATCACCCTGGCGTACGGGTAAAGCGTTAGAGCGCGCCCGCCGTCACGTTCCCAGCCGCGTCGACCGCCAGGCTCCTCGGGCAGAGCACGCCGGGCTCCTGCTCGCCGCCCAGTGCTTCAATCAGATCGGGGATCAGCTTGCACAGCTCGCCGGTGGCGATGGCCACGTCAGCGTCAAACCCGCCTTCGTCGGCCTTGGCGTCCTCGAAAACCGTGTCCAGGAACTGCAGCTTGCGCAGCTGCAGGCCCTCGGTCAGCACGAACGAAACCCGGTCATCCCAGGTCAGCGCCAGGCGCGTGGGCAGCTTGCCGGCATCGATGTGCGCCTGTACTTCCTCGATGTCGAGCGGGTGGCGGGCGTAGCGCACCACGGCCTTTTCCTCGCTGGCGCTGCGCAGCTCGCACTCGCGGTCGGTGGTGAACCCCACGGGCGGCTCCTGCTCTTTCAGCCAGTGCGCCATGCAAGCCTGCGGGCTCGTCTGGGTGTTGAGCAGCGACACCGACAGACCGGGCAGGCTCTCCACCAGCAGCGTCACGATTTCATCGGCACGGCCCTGGCTGCTGGCGTCGATCACCAGCGTGCGCGCGGTTGGGTCGATCCACACCCAGGTGCTGGCCTGCTTGGTGAAGGCCATGGGCAGCAGGTCCAGTTTGGCCTCGTCCTTGAGCTCCTTCGTCTCTTTGCGCCCGGGCTTGCGGCCTGTTTCCTGCTCAATGCGGGCAGCCTTTTCGGCCACCTTGCGCGCCAACACGGTGGCCGGGATGGTCTTGGACTCGGTCATGAATCGCAAGATCCACTGGCCGCCGACGGACTCGGCCAGGGCGCCATGGTCTTCACCGCGAGGGGGCACCCAGCCGCAGGACTTCTCCTGCGTGGCGCCGCACTCGGTGAATGGGGCCGCGGCCAGGGCCTGCTCGATGGCGGCCAGGTCGGCGGGCCACAAGGGAGAAATGCGGTAGGTGATGAGGTTCTTGAACATGCTCACTCCAGAGAGCCCGCGCGCGCTGGCGGGCGGTGGATATAGGGATTAGGCTTACTTGCCGGGTGCGTCTGCGCTTGGGGTGAACTTCTCAAACGGCAGTGGCCTGATGCGCTGGCCGAAGAAAATCCCCTTGGAGTCAGCGGCCATGAACTCGGCATGCAGCTCGGGCGAAACACCGGGGTAGTGATAGATCGCGCCGGCGCCGCGGGCGAAGCAAACGGCCAGCGTCTGGGTGGCGGCGTCGTAGCCGATCGCGCCAATCTGGTTGGACTGCACGGGCGTCAGCGGGATAGGGGTGTAGGGCTTTGCTTTGGGCGCCGCCGCCGTTGCTGTGTTGGTTGTGTCCATGGGGAGTTCTTTGAGATGGTCGGGGAAAAAGCCAGCGTGATGCGGGCTGAGGATGTGAAGCAGGGCGGGCACTCAGTCGTACTGCGCTTCAGCTACGCTGCTCACGTCGTCGTCGTCGCAGTCGATTTCGAGCCGGGTGCGGCCCACGTACATCGCCATCAGCGTTGCCTTGAAGCTGCCGACCACATCGGGGCGTGACTTCGGGGTCACGTCCTTGCCGTCCAGGCGCAGGGCGTACACCTCGCCGTCCTTGTTCACGGCAATGCGGTAGTCGGCGCTGTACTTCATGTCCTCGCGGTCGCGGGTCTTGGACCCATAGCTGCTGCGCTCCGGGTGCTCGTCCTCATCCAAGTACAGGTGGCCGCCCCCGTAGGGCGATGGCTCCCAGTAGGCATAGAACGCTTCGTGCTGTTCCTTGTGGAGGCCTTCGCGAGCATCCTTGATGAAGTCGGACAGCTTCACCACTGCGGGCACGTCCGGCATCACGTCGCGCACTATCTTGTCGATCGCTGTTTGAACCGTGGCCGCGTTGGCGTCGTGCACATGCCTGGTGACAGCCAGGTTCAGCACCTGCTGGAACTTGGCCACATCGTCGGCGCTCAGGCCGTGGGGCAGGGCCTCGGTCAGCTGCGCGGCCACGGTCTTGCGAAACTCGCTGTTGTAGCCGGTGGCATCGCCAATGGCTGATTTCAGGGCTTCGCCAATCGCCTTGTCGATGAGTGGCTGCAGGCGCTCGGCGGCGCAGGCCTGCGCAATGATTCCGGGCAGGTCGAGGGTGATGCTGATATTCATGATGTGTCCACAAAAAAGCCACCTCGGCGGGTGGCTGTTGAAAGGGGGGCGTGCACAGCGCGCACGCGCGGGTGTAGGGCTTGTTGTCAGTGATTCACGTTCTGCGCAATAGCATCGGCCCACGGGGTGCCGGACTCCACCAGCTCTGCGACGCGCCAGCGTCCCAGTGCCGTCATAGTCGGGTGCGTATGCAGGCAGCAGTCCGCAGCGATCTCAAATGATTCGGCTCCCCGCATGCAAACGGGGCATTGCATGGGCTGATAGTCGGAAGCGGCAGACACCAACTCAGGACAGCAGCTCTCCGCGTCATCCTCATCGAAATGCACCTGATTGCAGGCGCCGCACTTCCATTTCTCCAGTGGCGGGCAGCACTCAGCGGCGTCGTCTTCAAAGTCGTGCGTCGCGTAACAGCCCTGGCACTCGTACGCCTTCGAAACGGCTCCGGACCCACCTGGTGTGCTGGGTTGGATCTTGTTTGGCCCCACAGCATTCAATGCCACAAGGCGCGTGAAAAAGTCGGCCGATGCCATAGGAGCCTCCTCAAATCACGCTGCGGCCTTGGCCTGCACGCCCTCGATGTGCCGCACCAGCGCGGCCAGGATCAAGGGAAAGTCAGCCTCGTGGAACAAGCAGGACCGGCGCTCGGTGGCGGCTGGCTCGAAGCCCAGGCCCTTCAAGAACTCGGCCGTCAGCGCGAACCCAAGGCGATCAGCGATGGTGCCCAGCTTGAGCGTCGGCGTTCCGGTGCGCTCTGCTGCCGCTGCCGGTGGCGCTGTGCGCATGGGCACCACGTTGGCGACCGGGGTTGCTACGTATTCAATAGCTACTTGCGCTTGCTGGGTAAGCGCTGGAGCCTGGTTTTGCTGCAAACCTGGGGCCGGTGCTGCTGCCTGCGCCTCGCGCTGGAGCTTCGCCGCTTCCTCTGCCCGGATGGCTGCGAGGCGCGTGTTCTCGGCGGCCTGGCGCTGGGCGATCACTGCAGCCAGGTCGTCGGGCGCCTTGAGCACCAGCGCTGTCGTATCCGGCACCACCAGCCCGCTGGCGTCAAGGGCCTTGAGGTTTGCATGGATGCGCGTGGCGATCTCGTTGGCGGCGATCTTGGCCCGGGCCAGCTCGTCGTTCACGGCGCCGCGCAGGCTGTCCACGGTGCGCTTGTTCTTCAAAGCGCTGGCGAAGTCCGCGGGCACGGCCGGCATGTAGTTCACCGGCATGGCCGCATTTAGCTGGGCGATGTGCTCAGCCAACTCGCGTTGACCGCGGTGCACCTCGGCGAGCTTGATGCTGTCCTTTTGCGCCTTCACCAGCTTTTCCAGGGCCAGGCCCTTGGCATCGAACGCGGCGGCAATGTCGCGCACGGTGTTCAGGGCGGTGTTGATGTCGCCCATGTGGCCCATGGCCTGCTCGATGGCCAGCTCCAGCTTGTCGGCAGAGTCCCGGCAAAACTTCGCGTCGGCATCTGCGTCGGCAAAGTCCTGGTCGGTGGCCAGCTCGGTGTTGATGGCGGCAATGTAGGCCAGCGCGGCTGGTTTGTATTCGTCCAGGTTGCAAGCCACCAGCTTGCCCTCTACGCGCATGTCGAACACCACTGGCAGGCTGCCTACTGTCTTTGGCACCACGGGGGCGGGCTGGGCCTCGGGCGGCACCCATGCGGCCACGTCCGCAGCAAACTGCTTCCACCCGGCGATCAGCTGCGCGCGGCGCTCGGGCTTCGACTCGTACCACAGCGGGTGCGTGCCTTCTGGCGTGCCGTCGCTGGTGGTGAACAGGGCGCGCGATGCGCCACTGACCAGAAGCTGGTGCTCCAGCTGCAGCCAGTAGTGCGGCTCCAGGTCGCCTGCCTGCACCTGTTGCAGCAGGGACTGATTCAGCAGCTTGTTTTCCCAGATCAGGTCGTCCAGCACGTCGATGCCGTCAAAGCTAGCCAGCAGCGCCATGCCCTCGACCTCGCGTGTGGCCACCACGGGGTAAAACTCAGTGCCTGCAATACCCTCAGCAATCGGGCGGGCCAGCGCCTCGGCGTCGTGGCCAGCGTCAAAGATGCGCTGCTTGGCTGCGCCGACTTCCTCGGTGATGCCGGTTGCCTTCTGGCGCAGCAGCTCGTCGCGGGTCGTGTACTTGGACAGGCCAAGGGCTGCGGCTGCTTCCGAGGCGCAAAAATGTTTGGCCCGTGCTGCGTGCCAGGGTGCGCTACCCTGCGGAGCGTTTTCTAGAGGGGTGTACATGGAAAATCCTATGAAAATTGGCTGCCAGCGCTTATCGGTAAAGCGCTGCTAGCTATCAATTGAGTAGCGGAATTCGCTGGCTATTCGGCTTCGAGTGCGAACTTGCGTTCTTCAAAGTACTGGGCCAGCCGGGCGCGGGCCTCTGGGTCTGCAACCTCTCCGATCAGGTCGGCCGCCTCGTACAGCGCATCGAGGGTGGTGGCGTTGTGCATCCGATCGCCCAGCGTCTTTTCGGCCATGGGCTCGGGCTCGCCCTTGGGCTGCACATCGGTGACGGGATCGGCCTGTGGCGCTGGCTGCTCGATGGGTGCGCGAATGGCAGCCTCCTGCTCGGGCGTTATCGTCCCCTTCGTTTTGATCTTCTTGATCACGCTGTCAGGTGTCGCCTTCCGGTCCGCGATGGCCGCGCGCCAGGTGGGCAGCAGCTGGGCGAACTGCTCAGGGGTGTAGGCGGGCTGCTGCTCTTGAGCCTGGGCCTCCACGCGCACCGCGTCGCCCATATGGATTTCCGAGGGTGTGTCCTGCACTTCCTCAGCCACCGGCATACCGCGCAGCACGTCGGGGAAAACGTCACGCAGGGCGAAGGCCCGGGCGCGCATCTGGCGCATGCGCTTGGGGTACTGCGACCAGGGCCCTTGCTTGCCAGCCAACCCGGCCTGCTTGGCGTCGTCCATGCTGAACGTCACCACCTGCTCGGGCTCTCCCCGGCGCTTGGCGCGGCAGGTGGCCGTGTGGCCGTCGTCGGACTCCTGCACGTATTCGCACAAGGGGCTGCTGCGCACCAGGGCGATCACAGCGTCGCCCCACAGGGCAGCGCGGCCATTCACCACTGCGATGTTGGACAGGGCCTGCAGTGGCTTGAGACCCAGCTCGGAACCCCACTGCATGGCGATCAGGCAGTTGCCGGGCTTGCCCTTGAAGTCCTTGGGTACCAGGTCGGACTCGGCCAGCATGTGGCTGAATTTCATCGCCTGCTCGAAGGTCTGCGGGCTGAGGTCGAAGCCCATGCCGCGCGGGGCCAGGGCGTTGTTTTCAGTGGTCGTGATTGCGGTCATGTGGTCCTCGGTGTCAGATGAAGGGTTGAGCGACCCAAGCCATGTAGAAGGCGAGGGCGGCGGAAGTGGCCAGGAGCCAGGCGGTGAAGGCGAGGGCGGCTTTCATGGGAGCCTCCGGAAGGAAACGACCCACACCCAGGGGTTGGCGGCCCAGGACTCCGCACCGTTGATCGCGCCCCACAAGGAGTGGTAGGAGTTCTGCGGGATGGCTACGCTTGGTGTCCAGCCGTTGCTTGGGTCGTAGTTACGCCAGAGGCGCGTGTCTGGTACGGCGCACGGCATCTGCTCAATGCCTTCTGCAATCGCATCGGCTTCGCTGATGGCCTGCAGGCGCTCAACGCGCACGCTGGTGATTTCCAGCGTGATGCGGCTGGCCGCTCGTGGCATGAAGATCGCGGGGCGCTTCCAGTACATCGGCTTTGGGTCCGAGCGGCGCTTGATGAATGCTTGTGTGTCACTCACGCCGTCGGCGGCGTAGAGGTAGCTGTTGCCAGATTCGGCGGTCATATCCACAAAGTGCCACTCATCGCGTTTTTTCGTTGCGCTGAAACGCTTCTCCCAACGACCCCAGGCAAAGAAGGTTTCGCGGACCACGAGGCGGTTGCCGGGTGCCCCGTACGGGCAGCGTGCATCAGGGTTCCCGTTCAAGCCGGGATCGGCGATCACTGCGGCGGCAGGCTGCCAACCCATGAACCCAGTCCAGAGTTCTGGGCCGTCTGCCCCAGCCCGCACAACAGTTTGATCACGCATCGCCCGTCGCGTCATGGTCTTCGGACCAGGCGGTAGCGCGCGCACCATGGGCGCCGTGAACAGGATTCCGGTTTCTTTCATGGCTGCACCCCACGCGCCACCAGCCCAGCAGCTGCATCGGCGCGCGCACGGCGCTCTGCAGTCCACTGCTCAGGGCTCTCTTGCTGGGCCTGGGCCAGCGCATCGCGCAAGCTGGCGGCCGTGGCTTCTTCGGCCTGGGTGTCGTCGCAACCCGTGAGCACCGCAGCGGCCAGCGCCAGCACGACAAGCATCCAGCCGGTGCGGATGAGGGCATAAAAAAACCGCCGGTGAAGGGGCGGTTTGTATTTGTGGATCGCCACCGCCTGGGTGGCATCACACCCGAAGGCCTCAACCAGGGTGCGTTTGTAGCGGTAGGTGAGGGGGTCATTCATGACAGTTCCCCGATGTTGGCAAGGTGCTGCTGCTGGTCCTGCAGCGCGCGGTGCTCGCGTCGCTCGTTCTCCGCCTTCAGGCGAGCCTGCGAGGCGGCCATGGCCTCCCGCTCGGCACGGGTGAGCGGGCGAAATGGCTGCAGCGCCTGCTGCAGGTTCGGGTCTACGGCATCCATGTGGCTCTCCTTGTGGTGGAATAAAAAAAGCCCCAGCGAGTGGGGCGAACCCTGCGCGGGCAGGGGAGGGAGGAATCCGCAGCGCACTGAGGCAATGCGCTCTGGATTCGCCCGTTGCTTTCCGAGCTGTCAGCCTTGCGGCGGGGATTTGCTTTTCTTGGCAACCCTGTTCGCCTCACCCTGTTAGCCCGTGTACCGCGCTTCGGCGGACTGGGACCGGCTGGGATGCCGCGCAGAGCTTCGGCCCATGCCCGAAGGTGCTCATGTGCCGGACGAAGGCTCCGCAGGCGGGGCCAGCAACATCGGCAGTTGACGGTTTTAAGGATCGGGCCCAGCGTCTCCGCCTGGCGCTGACCGGTCATTGCCTGTCAGTGCCTGTAGTTTAGCGATGCTAAATTAGCAAGTCAACAGCATTGCTAAATTTTTTCGAGTGCAGAGTTTTAGCAGACGAAAAAAAACCGCCCAGATGGCGGTCTTGGTTGAGGTAGCTCTTCAAGAGCAAGGGCTTGAATTCACTGGGTGGACTGCCTCGCCTCAATGGCAGTGGTAACCGCCAGTTTTGTGATCCCTGTGGCAGCCGGATTTATCGGTGCCGCCTGAATGCGCCTGCGCGAGGCCTGCCGCCAGCATGATGGCGATGGCGAAGATGGTTTTCATGGAACTCCCTCTCGATGGACGACGTAGGGCCAGGCCGTCCTGCTGGCTTTCAATCTTCCGACTTCCCGGGCCGGATCACCTGACTTACCACTCGCGCAGCCACCCATGCAGGAAGAAGCATCCCTGCACCGAGGAGATAAGCAAATGACATTGCCTCCCACCCGCAGGCTTGCTGACGAACGCAGGTCGTGCCTGACACTATGGTCACGAGGCTGATGAGCCAAAAGCAAACGCCGACCCAGACACCAGCTTTGCTCATATGCGCATGCTCTGTTTGTGCACCACTTCCCCGATCAGGCGACTGTGCTCATCGCACAACTTCCTTGGGTAGCGCTGCTGGTTTGGGTTATCTGAGGAAAGCCACCACTGGCCGCCGTCGCGGATCAGCCGTTTGATGACCATCTCACCTTCATAGTTGACCGCGAAAACGATCCCATCCTTGGGCTGGGTGCTCTTGGTGTTCACTACGACCGTGTCACCGTCATAGAGACCGGGCTCCATGGATCCATTCGCCACGCGCACGGCGAATAGGTGGCCCGGCTCGAAGCCGTTGTCGGTGTACCACTTGCGCTGAAACACCATGGGTGCGCCATCGCTGTCCCGGTATTCGACTCCGAACCCTGACGCTCCAGCGGAGAGCTTGAACTCGACGCGGCGTATCGCCGGGTACTCGGGGTTGTTCTCAAGGTCGATCGGAGCGGGGGTGGTGCCGTCGTCGATATATGAACCCTCGGGGATGGGTAGAACCGAGTTGATTTGGAGCGCGAGTCGTGGGCTGAAGGCCTCGACTGGTACGCCCAGACCGCGAGCGTAGGCGACAGCTGCTTTGAGGCTGATTGGCCGATGCCCGCTCAAGTGCTGCGACACCATGGACGGCCCGCCCGGGACGCCGAAATCTCGGGCGAACTGGGCCTTGCTGCGAGCACCAAGCAGGAGTGCAAGACGTGCGCCTTCTTCTTGAGCTATTTGGTCAGTGGACATGTAGCGATGCTATAGATTTGCTTATTTAGCATGGCTTGCGTTTTGTCGTTAGCAATGCTAAAGTTTTGGCATGACCTATCAACATGCCATCAAGCTGGCCTGCGACAAAGTCGGTAGCCAGGCAGTGCTTGCAAAAGCTATCGACGTTGCCCCCGCCATCGTTCATCAGTGGCGCGGGGGACTCCGTCCTGTTCCGGTTCAGCATTGCCTTGCGATTGAACGCGCGACGGAGGGTGCTGTCACACGGCGCGACCTGCGCCCCGACGACTGGCATTTGATCTGGCCCGAGCTGGGCGCGGCGGCCGAAGCCAAGGAGGCCGCATGAACCTCGTCGCGTGCATCACGATGACCAGCCGCGAGATCGCGGAGCTGACCGGAAAAGAGCATTTCCATGTCATGCGCGACGTGCGCATGCTCCAGGCACAACTCGGCGACCTGTTCGGGGGGGCAATCCAAAACTGGAGACACCCCCAAAACGGGCAGAGCTACGAGGAGTTTGCCCTTGAAAAGGACACCTGCCTGACGCTGCTGCTGGGCTACGACGCTGTAGCACGCATGAAAGTGGTCAAGCGTTGGCAGCAGTTGGAAGCTGCCGCAGCCCCTTCGCTCAATATGCGTGATCCCCGCCAGATGGCCATGGCTGCCCTGCAGTTGATTGAGGTCAATCAGGAACTGCAGGCCACGATTGAGCAGCAGCAGGCGGCTCTGGTGCAAGCCGCCCCCAAGGTTGAATTCGTCGATCGCTACGTGCACGCAGAAGGCCTGAAAGGCTTTCGCGAGGTCTGCAAGCTGCTCAAGGCCAATGAAGCTCGGTTTCGCGAGTTCGTGTTGTGCCGAAAGATCATGTACCGGCTCGGGGGCACGCTCACCGCGCATCAGCAGCACATAGATGCCGGGCGTTTCGAGGTTCGCACAGGCATCGCCGAAGTGAACGAGCACGCCTACACCACAACCAAATTCACCCCGAAGGGGATTGACTGGATCGCGGGTGAATGGGCTCGTCATCAGCTGCGCCAGGACTCCAACGTTCAGGAGGTCGCTCATGCATGACGCAGACTCGATGATGTCACGCAGCGGGCGCACGGATGCAGGTGGCAAGCTCACGGCCCGCTTTGACATCCCGGTGACTGAGGAATTGAACGAGGCGGCCATTGCCATGGCGACGCTGCGCGGCGTCCCGAAGGCGGAGTTCCTGCGCCTGGTGATTGAACGTGCGATGTTTGGTGAGCTGGCCATGTTGCGAAGGATGGCAGGGACTGACGTTCAAAGCCATCGGACGAATCACGGGGGAAGTGCCGAATGACCTCTGCGGCATGGATGGCTGACCAGCTGCAGCGCGCAGCTGACGGGCGCCGGGCCATGGCACTTACGGTCCCCCGCTACAACCCCAGGCCGGCCGGCGTGATCCGTGAAGGGTCAGCGACCGACGCCGTGCTCCAGGCGCTTAACCAGCGCTCAGGCTCATGGTTGACCCATGCCCAGCTGCTGGTGCTCACGCAGCGCAGCACCAAGGCGGTGTGCTGGGCCCTGCTGTATTTGAGAGCCCAGGGCATGGTGGAGTCCGCGCCTGACGACAGCCGCAACGCACGGTACCAGCGGTATCGGCTGGCGAAGGATGGGGCGTGACCATGGACAAGAAAACGGACGCTTGGATGCCGCTGTGGATCGGCGCTTACCTTGCGGACACGCAGCGACTTACTCGCGACCAGCACGGCGGCTACCTGCTGCTGCTGATGGCGTACTGGCGAGAGGGTGGGCCCCTTGCGGATGACGACGAAGAACTTGCAGCCATCGTCAAGGCAACCCCCAAGGAGTGGGCCCAGCTGCGCCCGCGCATGGCCAAGTTCTTCACCGTGGCGGATGGCGTATGGACGCAAAAGCGCATGCAGCAGGAATTGGCGGGCGCCAAGGAACGGTCCGAGAAGTCTTCGAGCAAGGCGCAAAAGGCTGCGCAAGCACGCTGGGGGCAAGCCGCAAAGAATGCTCCAAGCATTCCCCCTGGCAATGCTCCCGGCAATGCTCCAAGCATTCCACAAGCAGTGCACGAGGATTGCCCTACACCATCACCTTCTTCACTACGTTCAGAAACACCCTCTATCGAGGGTGTGGCGCGTACACGCGAAGCCGAGGCCTGCATCGCGATGCGGCAAGCAGGGATGCAGGCGGTTAACCCCTCAAGCCCGAAGCTTCGAGCTCTGCTGGACGCAGGCATCACGGTCGCTGAGCTCGTCGAGGCCACTGCCGATGCGGTGGCCAAGGGGAAACCGTTTGCCTATGCCCTTGCATCCGCCGAGGGACGCCGCAGGGATGCTGCGACAGCGCCCATGCCACCTGCCCGCGCGGCCACCAACCAGCACAAGCACGCCGCTGCTGCGGCAACGATCTACGAGGGGGTGTGGAATGCTGCATGACGTTGGATCGATGGTGGACGGCGCCCTGGAACGGGCGCTCTCCGCTGCTCAACCCACCCCAGCCCAGGCCAATCCGCTGCAGGTGAGCCCCACGGTGCGCAAGCTGTTCATGCTGCTGCACGGGTCGTACGGCAGCCTGTTCCTGACCAAGTTTTCGACGGGCGAGAGGGATGCCGAGGGGCGCGACAAGGGCATCCGAGCAGCGATGAAGGTGTGGGACGCGAAGTTGTCCAATTTCGCCCCCGAGGTGGTGGAAACCGCTGCCGATCGGCTGGCTGCTGCACACCCCGAGTTCCCGCCGAACCTGCCGCAGTTTGAGGCGCTCTGCGTGTCCGTGGCGCCGCGCAAGACCTACGCCCAAGAAGCCGGGTTGCCGCGCTTGCCAGCTCCGGCGCCAGCTGCTCCCATCGAGGTGAGTTTCGAGTTGCGCGGCGATGGAAAGGACTGGGCTCGCCGCATCCTGGCGCGTGAGAAGGCAGGCGACAAGATTCGCCCCTACACCCTGCAGTCCGCTCGTTTGGCGCTGGGAATTGAGGGGCGGCAATCATGGCAATGAGCAAAGTGACGGCGGATTGTGCCAACCAGCAGGACAGTCAACGATTGGGCAAGGTGCCTGTAGATGCCAGACGAGATTGCAGAAGTCCCAGCACGTGCGAGCCCCAGTCCATGCGATGCGTGCCTGGCTGCGGCATCGAACCCACGAAGCGGGCGGTACCAGATGCGGTGCTTGGCTTGCTGTACGCGGCTGGTGCTGTCTGCGCACCCGAGCAAGCCGCAGGCTGCCGCAATGCTGGAGAGCATCGGCCGGTTCGAGGGGAGCCCTGGCCGGGCCGAAATATTGGCGTGCGTGGCCCAGATGCTGACGAAACCCCGCTGAGCGCGGCCGAGGTGCAGGCCGGAGTGATGTGCGGGGAGTTCGACAGCTGGCCCATGGAGCAGCGCTGGCTGCGCGCAGGGGCATGGGAGCGCAGGACGACTGGCCTGCTGGCCGCGCCTGCTTTCTGGGATGCCCTGCTGTGAAGTGGCGCTGCGCGATCTGCGGCCGCGTCACGCCGCAGCCTGCTGTGATGCTGGGTGCTGAGCCCATCGGCCCGAAATGCGCGCGCCGCGCGGGGTTGCTCAAGCTGGCCAAGCGCCCCGGCTCACGCCTGTCGACCGGCAAGCGGCATGCCCCACAACGCGACCCGAAAACCCGCGACCTGTTCGAGGGCCTCGCCGCATGAGCACGAAAGCCCTGCGCCTGACGCCCGCCGAGCTGGTGAACCTGCAGGCTCGAATCTCTGGAACCCGCCCCCTGACCGAGATGCGGGACGCGCCGGCCGAGCGCGCCAGGCGCGACCAGAAGTACGGCAACACCAAGGTGGAGGACGGCGGGCTCAAGTTCGACAGCAAGGCCGAGCACAAGCGGTGGCAGTACCTGGCCATGCTGGAGCGCGCTGGCGAGATCCGCGAGCTGCGCATGCAGGTGCCGTTTCAACTGATCCCTGCCCAGGTGTCGCCCAGCGGCAAGAAGGAGCGGCCGACGGTGTACCTGGCCGACTTTGTGTACCAGACGAAACAGGGGGGCCGCGTGGTCGAGGACGTGAAGGGGGCAGTGACGCCCGAATTCAGGCTGAAACGCAAGCTCATGCTGCATGTGCATGGCATTGAAGTGAAAGAGGTGAGATCGTGAAAGTGGTGCTCTACACACAGGACATGGAACCCATCACCGTGTTTGATTTGCCCATGCGGGCATTGGAGTTGGGCGGCGCATTGCGTTACGTGGATGTCGCAGTCGTTGAGGAAATCAGCCTCAGCCCCCCTGGGCGTGTGGCGGCAATGCACGAGCCCACCATGCACAAGGTAACTCTTGAGTTCCACAAGCTGCGGATGCCGGGCGGGGTTGAAAGCTGGATTGTCACGACGCGCGACGAGGCGCTGGCGCTGCGCTTGCGCCCGAGCTGGCTTCCCGGACAGCGCGGGGCGATCAACCAATACGAGCAGCGTATCCGCACCCTGTCGGAAGGCTTGCTGGCTGCTCTTTCGGGACCGTCACGAGGGGAGCGCTGATGGCTGTCAAACCCGAGCGAGGCCTGACCCCGGCCCGCGAGCGCTTCGCCCAGCTGGTGGGCTCTGGCATCAATCAGGCCGAGGCCTATCGCCAGTGCTACCCATCCTCCGCAACCTGGAAGCCGGTGAGCGTGCACCAGAAGGCCAGCCACCTGGCGGCCCAACCTATTGTGGCTGCCCGCATTGCCGAGGTCCAGGCCGGGGCTGCTGAGCGCGCGGAGCTGGACGGGGCGGAGATCCTTAAAGAGATCAAGCGCCTGGCGCTGTCCGACATCGGCGGGATCATGCACGAGGACGGCAAGCGCGTGAAGCTGCCCCACGAGCTGGACCCGGCCACGCGCGCCGCGGTCGCCAGCTTCAAGATCGACGAGTACGGCCGCATTGAATACAAGTTCTGGGACAAGAATGCCGCGCTGGAGAAGGCAGCCAAGATCAAGGGCCTGTACGAGGTGGACAACAAGCAGAAGGCCGACGCCCTGGGCGAGCTGCTGCAGGGCCTGTCGGGCAACGTGATGGGCCCGGCCCCCGGCGCCGAGTCCCCTGCGATGCACTTCCCTGACGACGATGGGGACCAGCATGGCGAATGAAAACCCCTTTGTGCACGAGACGCGCGCCGCCAATGCCATCGCCGCCAGCCTGCGCCCTGGGCGCGCCCCGCTGTCGGCCCCGAAGTCTCGCAAGGCCCAGGGCCTGACGCCCAGGCAGGGCGAGGTGCTTGCGTACCTGCACGAGTTCTTCGCCGACAACGACCAGATACCGCCCGTGTCGGCCGTGGGCAAGCGCTTCGGGATACGCCCGGGCGCCGCGCAATGGCACATGGATCAGTTGCTGCACCACGGAGCCATTGAGAGAAACACCGTTGGCCGCTGGCGCTTCGCGCGCCGCGGCGAAATCACACACGCGACCCCATGACCAAGCGCATCTACATTGCCGGCCCCATGTCCGGGCTGCCTGCCCTGAACTATCCCGCCTTCCACGCGATGGCGCTGGACCTGCGTGCCCAGGGCTACCACGTCGAGAACCCCGCGGAGAACCCTGAGCCGCATTGCAGGAGCTGGCTGGGATACATGCGCCTGGCCGTGGCCCAGCTGTCGAGCTGTGATGCTGTGCTGCTGCTGCCAGGGTGGTCGAGGTCCAAGGGCGCGTGCATTGAGCACCAGCTCGCCGTGGGGCTCGGGCTGGAGATCATTGAGGCTTCCCGCGCATGAGCGCACGCGTCGCGCTGACCCCCGAGGTGCTGGCCGCCAACCTGGACGACCCGGTTTGGCGGCTTTCCAACCTGTACAAGATCATCACCAAGGGCGACGGCGACGACGATGAGGGGCTGGTGGTGCCGTTCCGCCCGAACCGGGCGCAGCGCCGCCTGTTGGCCAGGCTCTGGCACCGCAACATCATCTTGAAGGCGCGCCAGCTGGGCTTTACTACCTTGATCGCCATCCTGTGGCTGGATACCGCGCTGTTCTCCAAAGAGCCCATCCGCTGCGGGATCATTGCCCAGGACAAAGACACGGCAGAAGAGATCTTCCGCGACAAGGTGCGCTTTGCCTACGACCAGCTGCCCGAGGCGCTGCGCGAGCGCATGCCCCTGAAATCGGCCACGACCAAGCAGCTGGTGTGGGCCCACAACGGGAGCAGCATCAAGGTGGCCACCAGCGTACGGGGCGGCACCTTCCACCGGCTGCACGTCTCCGAGTTCGGGAAGATCTGCGCGAAGACGCCCGACAAGGCGAAGGAGGTCGTAACCGGCTCCATCCCGGCCGTGCCCAAGTCGGGTGTGCTAGTGATCGAGTCGACCGCCGAGGGTCAAGAGGGCCCGTTCTATGCCATGACGGAGCGCGCCCAGGCTGTGCAGGAGCAGGGCAGAGCGCTCACACAAAAGGACTACGCCTTCCACTTCTTTGCCTGGTGGGAGGCGCCTGAGTACGTGCTGCCGGAAGATGCCGAAGTGGTGCTGACCGAGGCGCACCACGACTATTTCAACCGGTTGGAGGGCCAGATTGGGCGCACGCTGAGCCTGGGCCGGCGCAAGTGGTACGTGGCCACCATGGAAGCGGACTTTGGCGGCGACGCGCCGCTGATGTGGCAGGAGTACCCGAGCACGCCCAAGGAAGCGTTCCAGGTGAGCACCGAGGGCTGCTACTACGCCGCCCAGCTGTCGCTTGCGCGCAAGCAGGGCCGGGTGGTGCACACGATCCCGCGTGAAGCGGTGCCGGTCAATACCTTCTGGGACATCGGCCGCGGTGACATGACGACGATCTGGCTGCACCAGCGTGTGGGCTTGCAAAACCGCTTCATCGGATACTACGAGGCGAGCGGGGAAGACCTGGACCATTTCGCAGCCTGGCTGCAAAAGCTGGGCTACACCTACGGCAAGCACTACCTGCCGCACGACGCCAACGCCCGGCGCATCGGCATGAATCCCGACACGAGCCGCACGATCAAGGAAATGCTCGAAACCCTGATGCCGGGCCAATTCTTCGAGATCGTGCCAGTGGTCAGCAACATCACGGCGGGCATTCAGGCCACGCGCAACGTGTTCGCGTCCTGCTACTTTGACGAAACAGCGTGCGCCCAGGGCTTGAAGCGCTTGGGCGGGTATCGCAAGGAGTGGGACAAGAACCGCGGATGCTGGCGGGCGACCCCCTTACACGACGACAACAGCCACGCATCGGACGCTTTCCGGCAGTTTGGCCAGGAGGCCGACGGCGGCAATCAGTTCCCGAACGGGGGTTCTTCCGCCATGGCCGCGCGCAGCCAGCGGACGGGTCGGCGCAGGGCCAGCGGGATGACTGCCTGACGCACCAAGCATGGCGCAATCCGGCTATGGCAGCATCTATCGACCTTCGCAAAGCCCACCTTTCACGCTTCCACGGCGACCTGATGGCCGTCTATTCGTGGATCGACGACGAGCGGGCACTGTTCCTGATCCCCCACCTCCGCAAGGGAGCGCCCTGGTACATCGTCAAGGAATCCGCTGCCTATAAGTACGACAACCCGCACTACATGGCCCGCCAGTGCGCCGTGGCGTGCGACGTGCTGGGTATTGAGCCATCGCGGCCCAACTGGGTGCGGGTGGCCACGATCATTCACGAGGGCCTGCCCGACCTGGTGGCCATGCCCAGCGCCCCGCCCAAGGAATTCCACAACGCCAGCTTCGGCCAGGTGCTGCTGCGCGAAGACGGCAAGGTGCTGGGCGGTGAAGAGATCCGCCTGCCCAAGGAGGGCGTGTCGTATGGATGACTTCAATCAGGGCGGCGAAGTCGATTGGCTGGACGATCTCGAAGACGACATCGACGGCGCCGGGCAGGGCTCTACTGCGCTGGCAGCGGCCAAGGCCCCTCATGTGCTGGACTCCGACGAGGCGCGTGCCGAGCACCGACGCCTGCTGGAGTGGTACTACTACGAGAAGGAAAAGCAGGCCCCCAACCGCCTGGAAATGGCGATTGACCACGATTTCTACGACAACATCCAGTGGAATGCCGAGGATAAGGCCGAGGTCGAGGGCCGGGGCCAGGCTGCGCTGGTGTACAACGAAGTCGCGCCCATGGTGGACTGGCTCATCGGCACTGAGCGCCGCAGCCGCGTGGACTGGAACGTACTGCCGCGCACCGAAGACGATGTGGAGCTGGCGGCGGTCAAGAAGGACGTGCTCAAGTACGTCAGCGACATCAACCGCGTGCCGTTTCAGCGCTCGCGCGCGTTTTCCGACTCGATCAAGGGCGGTATCGGCTGGCTCGATGACGGCGCCCGCGATGACCCGACCAAGGACATTCTCTATTCGAAGACCGAGGACTGGCGCAACGTCATTCACGATTCGGACGCCTATGAGCTGGACCTGAGCGACGGCCGGTACATCTTCCGCTGGCGCTGGGTGGATGTGGACATCGCCGTCATGATGTTCCCCGACCGGCGCGACCAGATCCTGCGCGCGGTGCAAGAGCACTCACGCCACGGGTTCATCACCTTCCAGGACGACGAACTCACCATTGAAGGCACCGACCCGCTGCAGGGCCTGGCGCGAACGGGCTCCATCCAGTCGGGGTTTGGCGGCACAACCGTCGGCGCCAAGCGCAACAAGGTGCGGCTGATCGAAGCCCAGTACCGCAAGCCGGTCAAGGTCAAGGTCATCAGCGATGGCCCGCACAAGGGCGCGGTGTTCGACGAGCGCGATATGGCGCTGGTGGACTCCGTCAAGCTGCGCGGCGGCTCGATCATCGACCGCGTGATGATGCGCTTGCACGTGGCGGTGTTCACCGAAACCGACATGCTGGCGATGGGCCCGAGCTTCTACCGGCACAACAACTTCAGCTTGACGCCCGTGTGGTGCTACCGGCGCAACCGCGACCGCATGCCCTATGGGACGATCCGGCGCGTTCGGGATGTGCAGCAGGACCTGAACAAGCGGGCGTCCAAGGCGCTGCACATGTTGAACACCAACCAGATCATCGCGGACGAGGGCGCGGTTGCGGACTGGGACGTGGCATCCGAGGAGGTCAGCCGGCCAGACGGTCGGATCATCAAGAAGCCCGGCAAGCATTTCGAGATTCACCGGGATTCCGAAGGTGCGACCGGCCAGGTGCAGATGATGACGCTGCAGGCCCAGAGCATCCAGAAGAGCGCGGGCGTGGCGCAGGAGAACATGGGCCGCCAGACCAACGCGGTCAGTGGGGAAGCCATCAAGGCCCGCCAGCTGCAGGGTAGCGTGGTCACCACCGAGCCATTCGACAACCTGCGCCTGGCCACCCAGCTGCAGGGAGAAAAGCAGCTGTCCTTGACGGAGCAGTTCTACACCGAGGCCAAGGTCATCCGCCTCACCGGCCACAAGGGGAAGCTGCGCTGGGTCAAGGTCAACCAGCCCGAACCCCAGGCCGACGGCTCCGTTCGCTGGATCAACGACATCACCTCCAGCGCGGCCGACTTCCAGGTGTCGGAGCAGGACTATGCGGGCACGCTGCGCCAGGTGATGTTTGACTCGCTCAACAACATCGCCGGCCGGGTGACGCCCGACGTGGCCATGCGCCTGCTGACAATGGCCTACGAGTTTTCCGACCTGCCCAACAAGGACGAGATCGCGGACCAGTTCCGCAAGCTCACCGGCGAGCGTGATCCAGACAAGGAAATGTCGCCCGAGGAGGAGCAGGCCGCCATGGAACAGCAGCGGCAGCAGGCCGAGGCGATGGAAATGCAGCGCCAGACGGCTATGGCAGCCCTGGACGAGCAGCGCGCCAAGATCCGCGAGATCAATGCCAAGGCATCGAAGCTCGAAGCCGATGCGGGGGGCGCCGCCGATGGCACGGCCATGCAGGTGCGCGGCCAGATGGATCAGGAGATCGAGCGCCTGACCGAGCAGCTGCGCACCCTGCAGATCGACCTGAGAAACCAGACGCTCAAGATCAACAAGGACGCAGACACCGCCATCGAGGTGGCCCGCATTGAGGCAGCCAGCCGAGAGCGCATTGCCGAGATCCAGCGTGAGAGCGATGCCCGCCTGGGTGCCGTGTCGCAAAGACTGCCCGCCGCCTGAACAAAGCGATTCCCCCGCCATGGCAAGGGATACCCGCCGTCAGCCGCGGCACACCAACCGGAGATTCACATGACACGTTCCCGCCCCCTGTTCTCGCTGCTCTCCCTCGCCGCGGTTGCCGTAGCCGCCGCCTGTTCGGCTGTCGCCAGTACCGTGAGTGCCGGGTTTGGCTATGCCCGCGATTTCATCGTGGCCACGTTCACCGATGCCCCCCGCGCTGCGTGTGCTGTGCCGAGCCAGGCCTCGCCACGTGTCGTACTGGTCGCTGCCAAGGCCTTCGCGCACCGGCTGATGAAGCGACGACCCACGGTACAGCCATCGTCCTGGCGTATGTGCCCGTCGGTTTGACGCTCAACACCCCCGGAAAGCCCGCGCCCGCGGGCTTTTTTGCCTTCTGGGCACGCACCAAGCATGGAATTCTGCAGGCTCTCTTTCCACAGCCCCTATGGAGTACGCAATGGCCAAACGCAAGTCGCTAAGCACCGCGGTGCCGTCTGAAAACGATTGGCGCACTGAGTCGGACATGAGCACCCTCATAGAGGCCGAGAAGATCGAGAAAGACCCGAAGCGCATGGCGGCTGTCCGCAAGTTGGCGAAAAGCCGGCTGATGGGTTTGGCAGCCATTGCCGCTGAGGGTAAAGACGAGTCCTGATCCTCAACCTCCCTTGAAAGTAAGCGCATGAGTGCTCAACAGCCCCCCGCCCAGGCAGCCGACGACCAGCTCGACCCGGATCTGCTGACCCCCGAAGAGCGTGCCGCCATCGACGACGGTGCTCCGGACGAGGCCGAGCGCCTTGCTCTGCAGCGCCTGGCCAACGATGCCGACGGCGACGATCCGGATGACGCCGACGGCGACGACGACCCAGACGACAACACCGCCGCCGATGTGGCTGCCGATGTCGCTGCAGCGCCGCCCGCCTCACCAGCACCACCCCCCCAGCCTGCGCCAGCAGCCGATGATCAGGGCGATACGAAGCCTGCGCCCAAGCCGAGCGCTGCGGTGTACACAGCCGACGTGCCCAGCGATTTCAAGGAGCAGCAGGAGGCCATTGCAACCGAGCTGACACAGCTTCGCGACAAGTTCAAATCTGGCGAGCTGGAAGTTGACGAATACGAGACGCAGCGCGATACGTTGCTGGGCAAGCGCGATGACCTGCAGAAGGCGGTCATCAAGGCCGAGATTTCTCAGGAAATGCGACAGCAGGACGCGCAGCAAGCCTGGCAGTCGGCCATCGAACGCACGTTCGACAACGCCGCCAAGCCGGACGGCGGCGGCATCGACTACCGCACTGACGGCGCCAAGGCGGCCGATCTGGACCTGTTCGTGCGCCGCCTGGGTGAAGACCCGGCGAACGCCGACAAGGATATGGACTGGTTCCTGACCGAAGGGCATCGCCGCGTGCTGGCGCTGCACGGCATCACCAAGGCTGCGCCTCCGCCACCCCCCACCGCCACCGCGCCAACACCGCCCCCATCGCGCAAGCCGCCTGTGGGTTCCGTGCCCGCAACGCTGGCCCAGGTGCCTGGCAGCGACGGCCCGGGCGATGTGGCCGGCGAGTTCTCCGACCTGGATGCCCTGGAGGGTGAGGCGCTGGAAGATGCGCTGGCCCGCCTGTCGCCCGCCCAGCTCGAGAAGTACCAGCGCGGCCGCTGATGGCTTCCAACCGGCCCACCAGCATGATCGTCGACGTGCGGCCGGGCGAAAGCCTGGAGCTGCAGGGCGGGCTTGTCACCGTTGAGCTGCTGCACAAGAGCGGGCAGTTGGCGCGCTTGCGCGTCACTGCGCCGCCCGAAGTCTCGATCAGAAAACAGACCGAGCCCCACGGGGCCGGCGACCCTCGCACCGTACCAAGCATGGTGTGATGACTACCGGCCGATAAGTAACACGGCTTTCCCTGAGCGCAGGAGGTGCTCCCAAGGTTTAAACCCAAGGAGTATCTCTATGGCACGCACGATTGTTGGCGTAAACGACGCAAAGGCCGTCAAGCGCTTTTCGGGTCTTCTGGCGATGGACGTCAGCCAGAAGTCCTACTTCGGTCCCCGCTTCATGAAGCGCGGAGCTGATGCAGAAGTCCCGATCCAGATCCTCACTGATCTGGAAACGGACGCCGGTGAGCAGATCACGTATGACCTGCTGGCCGAACTGACCATGGCGCCCGTTGAAGGCGAAGACAACCTGGAAGGCAACGAGGAGCGTCAGCGCTTCTACACCGACCAGATCTACATCGACCAAGCTCGCTGCGGCGTGAACACTGGCGGCCGGATGACGCGCAAGCGCACCCTGCACGACCTGCGCCTGCGCGCCAAGCAGCAGCAGTCCAACTGGTGGGCCCGCCTGCAGGATGAACTGATCTTCATCTACCTGTCGGGTCGTCGCGGTATCAACCCCAACTTCCTGGTGCCCATCGGCTACACCGGCCGCGCCAACAATGGGCTGGCTGCGCCCGATGCGAATCACACCCTGTACGGTGGTGATGCGACTGCGTACAACAACGTGGACGCCACCGACAAGTTCGACCTGCGCCTGGTGGACCGCGCGAAGACCCGGGCCGACGCCCAGGGTGGTGGCGGCACCAACATCCCGGTGCTGCAGCCCTGCAAGATCGACGGCAACGAGACGTTCGTGCTGGTGATGCACACGTATCAGGAAGACGACCTGCGCTCCAACACGGCGACCGGCCAGTGGCTGGACATCCAAAAGGCCGCCGCGAGCGCAGAAGGCCGCAACAACCCCTTGTTCAAGGGCTCCCTGGGCATGTACCGCAACGTGATCCTGCACAGCCACCGCAACGTGGTCCGCTCCGCCGACGGCGGTGCTGGCGCCAACGTGGAAACCGCCCGTGCCCTGTTCATGGGTGCTCAGGCTGGTGTCTGCGCCTTCGGGTCGCCCGGCACGAACATGCGCTACGACTGGCACGAGGAAACCCGTGACAACGGCGACAAGGTCGTGATTTCCACGTCGAGCATCTTCGGTACCAAGAAGGTGCGCTTCGACATCGAGGGCACGCAGCAGGACTTTGGCCTGTTCAGCCTGGACACGGCAGCGGCCAGCCGCTGATAGGAACCCCCGCCAGGGATGGCGGGGCGTACTGACCACCCCCGAATGTTTCCTCTAGGAGAACCCCATGTTCACCAACAGCAATGACCTCTTGACCGGCCGCCGCCCTGTAGTCACTCCCTCGGGCTGCGAAGTGGTGGCCCAGCGCGGCGCGATTGCGCTGGTAGCCGCCGACCTCGACGCGAACGACGCAGGCTCGGTGTGCATTCTGCCGGCCGGTTGCGTGCCCGTCGGCATCGTGTACGACAGCGACGACCTCGACACCAACGGTGCTCCGACCATCGTGGCCTCTGTCGGCCTGATGACCGCAGACGACAGCGACCTGGCCACCGCCTGGGTGACGGGGATTACCGCGAGTCAGACCGGCACCTCTGCCGTGCTCACGTCCCGCGATCTGATGCGCGTGGCCCCGGCCACGACCGACCGCCGCGTGGGCATCAAGTTCACCGCTGCCGCGGCCACCAAGGCAGCCGGCACCGTCGGCCTGACCCTGCAGTACCGCGCCGCCTGATAGGCGCCGCCGAAGAGCCACCCGGCTGCAATCAGAAAAGGGGCATGCACTGCCCCTTTTTTCCACACACCGGAGATACCCATGAAACTGCAAACCGCGATCAAGCCACGCCGTGACGGCACCGTGACCGTCCAAGGCCTCAACGGCAAGACCTACGTATTCCAGCCCGACGAGTTCGGCGAGTTGAATGCCGATGTTGAACACGAGGCGACCGTAGCGCACCTGCTGTCGCTCGATTCATTCCTTCCTGCCGATGAAGCCGACTTTGACCGAGCACTGCTCACAATGAAATCCGCGCAGGGCGGGGCGGCTGCTGGCGATGACGAAGGCAACGACGAGAACGACTCGCCGAATCCTGACGCGCCTCCGCTTGAAGCTCGAACCCCGCCAGCGGCCTCTGGAAAGGCTACCAAGGCAGCGGCCAAGGCGACCGCTGCTGCTGCTGCTGCTGCAAAACCCTGATCGCTTGCCATGGCCACCTGGGCAGACTTCTATCCTGAGCTGATGCCGCATGTTGTGGGCTGCCCGCAGCCCATGGCAAACATCGCGCTGCGTGAAGCTGCCCGCGTGTTCTTTGAGCGCACGCGCATCTGGCGCGAGTGGCTGGACCTCGTCTCGGTGCAGGCCAATGTGCGCGAGTACGACCTGGATGTGCCGGATGGCGCAATGGTTGTGCGCATTGAGCGCACAACGTTGGACGGCGAACCATTGGCCGTGCTGTCGTTCAACCAGTTGCCCAGCGATCCCGCCCAGTCTGAGACATCGCCAGGCCTGACGAGCAGGGACCGCGCTGTCTTTACGCTGACGCGTGCGCTGCCAGCGGGCAAGCAAATTTCCGTATTCGCATCGCTCAAGCCGACAAAAACGGCCATGGGCGTGCCCGATGACTTGTTTGAGCACCACGGCCAAGACATCGTCGAGGGTGCAAAGCGGCGTCTGATGATGGTCCGAGGCACGAGCTTCTACGCTCCTGATCTGGCTGCAATGGCTGGCACGGAATTTGAGTCCGCCATTGGCACCAAGACGGTCACTGCCTGGCGCAGCGCCACCGGCAACACACCACGCGCTCGCGTGGGCTGGGCTTGATCATGCCCATCGCCGTTGCCAGCCTGATTGATGACCTGCGGATTGCCCTGCAGGACGCCACCGGCATCCGATGGAGCACGCCCGAGCTGGTTCGCTATATCAACCGGGCCCAGGACGATGTGCACCGCGCCCGTCCTGACACGACCGCTACCGTGAAAGCTGTTGCCTTGCGTGCCGGGTTCCGTCAGTCGCTGCCGGCCGAGGCCGCTTCGCTGATGGACATCCCGAGCAACGCCGACGGTCCCTCCATCACTAAGGTGGACAAACCGATGCTTGATGCGGTTGAGCAGAACTGGCGCAGCCGCAGCCCGTCCGGGCGGATCGTGCATTTCATGCACGACCTGCGCACACCGCGCATTTTTGAGGTGTACCCGCCCGCCACGTCAGGTGCGCGCGTTGACATCGAATTCTCAGCCTACCCAACGCCAGCGGTGGCGCAGCAGCAGGGCGCTTACAGCGATCTGGCCATCGCATCGCAGTGGGCGCCAGTGATCTACCACCTGGCGCTCTTCTACGCTTGGTCCAAGGACGCAGAGCACGCTGGGAACGCCGCCCTTGCTACCGGACACCTGGCGCGCGCTGAGCAGATGCTGGGTGTGGACCTGCAGACTACGGCCACCGTGGCTCCCAAGGAATAACCGATGGCCTACCACGCAAAACACGTCAAGCAGCCCATCGAGGTGCAGGACTACCCCTTCGATTTCACCGAGTACCTCCAGGAGATCAACGACGTGGCCGCGAGCTTCGTCGTCGCCGCCGCAGAGGGGGTGACCATCGAGTCGTCGAGCATGGAGCGCGGAGTTGTTCGCGCCTTCGTGTCCGGTGGCACTTCCGGCCGCTCCTACAAGGTGAGCGCCACGTTGACCACCCAGGGGGGCCGCGTCAAGCAGCTCGACATCCTGGTGAAGGTCAAGGAAATCTAACTCTAGGAGTCTCACATGGCTGGTTTTTCTGCCTCCCTCGCTAACGCCATCATCAACTCCACCTTGCGTGGTCAGGCGTTCCCCACCATTCGCACCACCTATTTCGCGCTGTTCTCCGCGGACCCCACCGATGCCTTCACGGCGGGCACTGAGGTGAGCGCGGCCTGGTATGCACGACAACCTGCGGGCGCGTTCGCTGCGCCGACCAACGGGGCGTCCTACAACAGCACCCGAGTGCAATTTCCACCCCTGACGGGCAGTGATGTGACCGTCACCCATGTGGGGATTGTCGAAGGAGCGAGCCCTACGGACCCCACCGCCACCCTGTTGTACAGCCAGGCACTCAGCTCACCCAAGGTGATGTCGGTGAACGACGTGTTTGTCGTTGATTCCGAGACGGTGTCGGGCGACTGGACCATCACGCTGGTCTAACCGAGCAGGTCATGAATCGCGGCACGATCAACGGTTACGCGCTGAACGCTCGTGGGCAGCGTGGTGGAGCCTTCCGTGTCGCTGCGGACTTGATCGCCTCTGCCTACGTTGTAGCGCAGTCGCGCGTGGTTCGTCGGCTGACTGGGCCGCTCACCGTGTCTGCTGCCATCGGCCAGGGCGGGCGCCGGGCGATACGGGAGAACTTCGGTTTACTGGTCGAAGCGGCCATTTCCGTGACTGCCATCCCTCTATTGCGGGGCTTGTTCAACGCAGCGTGTACCGCAGTCATCGCAGCTTCTGCAAGGGTGGGTCGCCGGTCGCTGATGACTTTGCCGGTGTCGGCAGAAGTGGTGATCGGCGCGCGCTCGGTTCGGCGCCAAGTGGTGAACTTCGTTGCCTCGGCCTCTTTGCCCCAAGACCTCACCAGCTGGCGGCTGTCACCCGAGGTGTTTGAAGGCACTGCCGGCATCACGCTTACAGCGGGAGTGCTCAACGAATTCCCATACGACGAGGACGCCCCTGATGAGCGCGTGTTCATCGTGCCCCCCGAGGACAACGTTTTTTATGTGGTGGTCTGAATGGCACTAGCAACAGTAACCCAGCAGCCTGGCGATGTGAAGGACTACGACATCGACTTCGATCAGTGGTTTCCCTCCGGTGACCAGATCGTGTCGGCCGTGGTCAACGCGTCCCCTGTGATGCCCGAGGCTCCCTCCGCTGTCGTTTCCCCCTCTGCGCGCCGCGTGAAGGTGTGGGTGTACGACGGTGGCTCGGACGGCCTGACCTACACGCTCTCCATCAAAGCATCGACAACAGACGGCCGCGTGAAGGAAGTGGAACTCATCGTGAAGATTCGGGAGACTTGAATGGCGAAGCAGCTTTGGCTCAACAACTTCGACACCGACCTTACCGGTGTCGTCAAGGCCCTCCCGGACACCGGCTCCCCCGCGACAGAACTGGGCTACGGGATCATCCAGCTGTCAGGAGCTGCTGGCACTGTGCTGCCTGCCCTCACCGATGGAAACTGGTTTCTGCTGACCCTGTTCAGCATGTCCGGTGGGCTAGAGACAAATCTGGAGATCGTGCGCGTGACCGCGGTGGACACCACCAGCGGCTCGGAAACACGTTTGACCGTGCAGCGTGCGCAGGAGGGAACGACCGCCCGCACTTACGCCATTGGGGACAAGGTCAGCTTGCGCATGACGGCCGGCTCAGCCACCAACATGCTCCAAGGTAGTGACAACCTGGCCGGCCTTGCCGACACGGCAGCAGCGCGCACGAACCTCGGAGCGGAGGCCGCGATCACGTCGGGAACCACCGCGCAATATTGGCGCGGAGACAAGACATGGCGCGATTTTGCTGCCGACGTGCGCGCAGCTGTCTTGACAGGATTGAGCACCGCAACCAATGCAGCAGTTGTCGCCACCGATTCGGTGCTCGCTGCGATTGGCAAGCTGCAAAAGCAATTTACAGATCACTTCGGCGCTGGCGGGACGGCACACTCAAATGCGGTAGCGGGTGGCGCAGCCGGGTTCATGACCGGCTCCGACAAGACCAAGCTGGACAGCGTTGCCAGCGGTGCAACGGCTAACAGCTCTGACGCCACGTTGCTTGCTCGTGCTAACCACACGGGCGGGCAGGCCATCAGCACAGTAACCGGGCTGCAGGCCGCTCTGGATGGCACTGAACCAAGCATCACGGCAGGAACCACCGCGCAATATTGGCGCGGAGATAAGACGTGGCGCGACTTCGCCACCGACGTGCGAGCTGCGGTACTCACAGGTCTTTCCACCGCCACATCGACCGTTGCAGACGCAACCGACACCGTGTTGTCGGCCATCGGCAAGCTGCAGGCGCAGGTGTCGCTGCGTGCGCTCATCGCATCGCCATCGTTTACCGGCACCGCAACCTTCCAGGGCGTGCGTGAAACGTTCATCACGGCCAACACCGGGACGGCCTACACCGTGGCGAACACGGCCGGCTCAATCCTGAATCTCACGCTCACTGGGAACTGCACGTTCACCTACCCCACGCCCGCGTCGGGAGGGCAGTTCACCCTACTGCTGGCACAGGATGCCACGGGAGGACGCACCGCCACCTGGCCCGCTACGGTGCGCTGGCCCGGCGGCACGGCACCCACGATCACCGGGACAGCATCGCGCACCGATGTGATCTCGTTCGTGTCCGACGGCACCTACTGGCTCGGCTTTGTCGGCGGCCAGAACTTCACGCGGGCCTGACGCTATGTTTGCAGCAACACGCGCAGGGGTGATGGTCAAAAAAGCCGGCACGGCAGTCCCGTACCGTTACTGGCGCATCTACGTCACGCTGCTGAATTCCAGTGGCATAACCATTGGCCTTGAGGAAATTGAACTGCGCGGGACGGTTGGAGGCGCAGACCTTACTACCGGTAGCACGCCTGTTCTCGTGAGTTCGTATTTGGACAACGGAGAGGAAGGGGCATACCCCGGAAGCGGCACCGTGGACAACATAGTGGATAGCCAGTTCTCGATTTGGTTCAGCGCGGGAGGCGGGCCACCGCACTGGGCGCGCTATGACCTTGGTACGGCCCAGTCGGTGGCACAGGTTGCAATCAAGCCGGGTCCATCCACAACATATTGCCCCCGTGACTTCATCGTCCAAGGCTCTGCAGACGGCACCACCTTCACCGACGTGAAGGCGTTTTCCGGTGTTTCCGCATGGTCCGGCTGGCAAGCTTTCACGCTCTGAGGTACCCGCCCGTGCCATACCGCAACACCCAAACCAACACCTTCGGCCACAGCGTCAGCACTGTTCGGTCAGCCTACCCACGGGTTTCAATTCCCGAAGGCGCGAACCACGGCGTGTTTACCTGGTACGTCCCCAGCAACCCTCCACCGCATGACTCGCGCGTCCAGGTCGCGGTTGAGATCATGCCCGCGAACAACATGCAACAGTGGCGCGTTGACCCCGCGCCGGTAGAGCAAGTGATTGCCTCCGTCACAGCAGCGGTTCAGCAGCGGCTCGACGCCTTTGCCCGCTCGCGCAACTACGACAGCATCCTGAGCGCCTGCACCTACGCCACAAGCACTGTGCCCAAGTTCGCGGCTGAGGGTCAGTACGCCGTCAACGCGCGCGATGCGAGCTGGGCCACTTGCTACCAGATCATGGCTGCCGTTCAGGCTGGGCAGCGCCCCATGCCATCGGTTGAGCAGGTGCTCTCAGAACTCCCCGTCCTGGACTGGCCCAAATGAAAAACATCCTTCAATACCTCCAGGCTGCCAGTGTTCCAGTGGAGCATGAACGGGATGCCGTCGATTCGCTGCTCGAAGCCCAAGAACGCGCCCACGGCCTGACCTGGACCAAGTGGAAGGTACGCCTGCTACACGCCGGCAAGATCGCCAAGCTGCTGCCGTGGCATGCCGAACGGCTGATCGAGGTGCGTCCCGACCTGGCCGATTGGGACATCGCGCCGATGGTCAACATCACAGCCCAAGGCGACAACGTGCCCTGGCCCAACGGCCGACCAGCTCCGGGCGCCTGGATGGACGACACACCCGAGGCACGCGCCGCCAACTACTGGTGCCAGGGCGCCCACCCCCGCAGCACCGAGTCGCGCAAGGCCTGGTACCGGCGCAACGCCGGGGAGTACCGCGCCTGGCGCCTCGGTCACCGGGTCACGCCTGGCGCAACGCGGGTGTGGAGCGCCAACGGCGTGACCGTCCGCGAAAACAACGGCGCCTGGCAGATCGTGGCGCAGGACAAATGGCTCGGCCTCGTTCCGGTACGCGTTCGCATCGGCTACGAGATCGACAACGTGGTGCGCGATGACGGCACGCAGCTTTGGTATCCGATCCCAGGGCACGACCTGCGCGCTCCCGTGACCTGGTCAACCATCCCATTTCGGTAATTCACCAGGAAGGACACCTGTGATCCCAGATAACTTCGGCAACCTCGTTGAGGTGCCACATATTGCGGCCCTCAAACAACGTCTTGACGAAGGGGATGAGCGCTTTTCGCGGGTGGAAAAGGAACTAGCCGAAAACACTGCCGCTACCCAGCGCATCGAGGCAAGCACCGCTGAATTGGTCGAATTTTTCTCCGCCATGAAGGGCGCCTTCAAGGTGCTCAACTGGGTCGGTTCAGCTGCCAAGCCCATAGGTGCGATCGTTGCTGCTTGCACCGCCATCGGCGTTGCCTGGGCCAACTTTCGGGGTGGCAAATGAAAGAGGCAATCCGCAAACGGCTCATCCAGGCCGCCCTGGCCATCACCATGGGTGCCGCTGGCGTGGCCACCTACCAAGCCCAGCAGCCCAGCGCCGAAGTGCTGCTGGCCATGGAGCTGGGCGCCCACTACGAAAGCAGCGGCCGCCACATCGGCACGCCCTACGTCGACAAGCTGGGCAAGGGTCAACCGCTCACCGTGTGCAACGGCGTCACCGGCCCCGAGGTGGTGGCGGGCCGCTACTACACCCCCGACGACTGCAAGCGCCTGGAGCTGCCCAAATACCTCGACGCCGAGCGCCGAGCAAAGGCCGCGCTGCGGCGCTGGGCCACGTACAACGTCTGGGTGCGCGCCAGCATCATTGACATGGTTTACAACCTCGGGCCCGCCGTGCTGACTGACACAGCGCTGGTACGCCTGGGGAACTCGGGCGACCTGGTGGGCATGTGCCAGCAGATGACCCGTTGGGTTCGCGGCACGGTCAACGGCCAATCTGTGGTGCTGCCCGGCTTGGTCGAGCGCCGCAGCGCCACGCGCGAGCTATGTGCGGAGTGGGGCAGGGACGGGCATTTCAGCGCACGACTGATTGCGGAGGTGCGGCCATGAGAGCCAACCTTGTCGCCTTCCTGCCGCTCGCGATCGCTCACTTGCTGCGGCGCAAAAGGGCCAAGCCATGAACCTGACCCTCCTCTCCAGCGTGATCGCCGCCGCGGTGGCGGCCGCGGCAGCCTGGGCATTCCAGGACGCCCGCTACACCGCCGACATCGCAGAGATGCGGTTGGAGCATGCCAACGACGTTTTGGCCGCCACTTCCAGGGAGCAGGCCAAGCAACGCGCCATCGACACTAAATACCAAGGAGCCCTCAATGCTGCACTCTCCCGTCAAAACTCTTTGCGGCGCGATGCTGCTGTTGCTCAGCGCGAGTCTGATGGGCTGCGCGCACAACTGTCCGATGCCGCCCGCCGTATCGCTGACGCTCCCCCAGCCACCGTCGCTGAGTACGCCACTGCCAGCAGTGAGCTACTCGCTGTCTGCAGCCGAGAGCGATCAGAGTTCGCAGCAAAGGCTGACGGGCACGCGTCTGATGTCCGAACCCTCCTTGAAGCCTGGCCGGTGATTCATTAGGGCGCGCCGACAACCACCCGGGAGCACGCAATGCCAGCCCTCAAGATCGAAACCTTCGGAGGTGAAATTCCTTCTGTGTCCCCGCGCGCCCTGCCGCCCAGTGCTGCGCAGGAAAATCGCAATCTGTTTTTGGGTACCAATGAGTTCCGCCCGCTTGCTACCGATGTCGAGGTGGCGCAGGCGCCGGGGAACACCACTTCCCTGTACCGTTTCGCTCGCGGGACGAATGGGGAGCTGAACACCAGCACGGCGACCGGCTGGGTCGTAGCGGAAAAAGACCGCAGCTACGTCAAAGGGCAGATCAACGACGAGCGCACGGAGCGCACCTACTTCACGACCGACGACGGCTCGGAACCCCTCCGAGCAATCACCGTGGCAACCCCCAACGCGCCTCGCCTGGTGGGCGTGCCGGCACCAATGAAGACGGCTGCGGTCGCAAACATCAGCGATGAGCTGACGGCTGAGGAAGCCACGAGCTTCATGACCGAGACGGCCGTGGTCGAGATTCAAAAGGCGCTGGTGTCTGCACTGCGCAATCCCAGCAACACCGTGCTGGATGTCGGCCGGCGAAAGTTGGATGGCCTGCCCACGGCGGGCCCGTTTCAGCTGTGGGGCATGCGCTGGTGCGATGACCCTGTGCTTGCCGGCCTATACGCCGACAAGCCGTACTACGCAGTGGCGGTCATTGGGTACAACTTTGGCGAGCAGATGGGGCTGATTGGCGCAGAAATGGATGCGCGTGGCCTGCCTAACGGCCCCGGGCCATACAGCCTGATGGCCATTCCGGTGAACGCCGGCGCCTTCGCTTATTGGATCGATGCGACTGTTGCCAGCAACAACCTGCGGGCTATCGTTTTTCCGGAGACAGGGTACGGGGCAAAGAGTGGCCAGCGGCTATTCACAGACACGCAGGTGGCCGAGCTGGTCGCGCGCGCCGTGAAGTGGTTTGACCCTGCGAACTATGCCCGCGCGCTGCGCGAGCGCTTGGACGCCGAGGTGCAGGCATTTGTGAAGCTCCTGGTCGCAGCGCCGGCCGGGGCCAATGAGACGGTCAAGGCGATGCGCAACCGCATAGCAGCCGCAGCGCATGAGGTGAATCAGCGTTCTGTTGAGCGGTTGAAGCTGTTTTCGGACGACACCCTCTGGGTAAAGGAGTGGCTGAGCTCCCGCGGTGGTGCGCTGGCCGTCGTCGGCCCTACCGTGCTGCGCATCGTCGAAACCCGGTTCTATGCCGCCACGTTCGTCACTGACTGGGACGAAGAATCCGCCCTGGGCACGCCATCCGACGTGTTGGATCTGGATCAAAACGATAGTGCGACTGTGGCGCGCCCAGAGCTTCCGCCCGGGGAAACCTTCACCGGACGCAACATCAACAGGTGGCGGATCTACCGCAGTAACAGCGGCAGCCAGTCGGCCGCTTTCCAGTTTGTGGAAGAGCTCAACATCAACACCCTGAGCTACACGGACACCAAAAAGGCCTCAGCCCTTGGTGAGGTGTGCCCCACGCTGACATGGGCCATGCCGCCCAAGCGGGACACCGGCACGAATCCGCACTTGCGCGGGTTGGTAGGGATGCCAAACGGAATCATGGCCGGCTTTTTCGACAATACCGTGGCGTTCTGCGAGCCCTACGTCCCTTACGCCTGGCCGGTTGAGTACCAGATCACCACCGAGTTTCCAATTGTCGGCCTGGGCGTCTTCGGCCAGACTGTTTTCGTGGGCACGAAGGGCAACCCGTACTTCATCAGCGGAGCCGATTCCGCGAGCATGTCCTCGGTCAAGCAGGATGTGCGCCAGGCCTGCGCCTCAAGCCGGTCTATCGCCATGATGCAGGGTGGCGTCTTGTACGCATCACCTGACGGCCTGTGCCTGGCCGACCACAACGGCGTGCGCGTGGTTTCCTCGGGCTTCATCACGCGCGAGGACTGGCAAAAGCTCGTGCCCGAGTCTATGGTGGCGCGCGCTCACGAGAACATCTGCTACATCATCTATGCGGGGCAGGGCGGTGGCTGCCTGTCGTTCGACCCAATGAGTGGGAAGTACGGGCACGTCTCGTTGCGCGGATCAGCATTTTTCTCCGACACGATCACCGATTCGCTGTATGCAGTCGATGACGGGAAGATCTGGCGAGTGTTTGGTGGTACCAGCCGGCGCGATGGGCGGTGGAAATCGCCCCTCATCACGCTGCCCAGGCAAACGGGCTTTGTCTGGTTGAAGGTGTACGGCGATCAGTCGCCGGCATCCCCTGCCGTCATCCGCCTTTACGGCGATGGCGCCCTGGTCCATGTGGCCACCGTAGTGAACATTGACCCAGTGCGCCTGCCCCCAGGGCGGTGGCTGGAATATGAGGCCGAGGTGGAATCGAGGGCGCGGGTCACGCGCGTGGTGGTGGCCAGCGACACGACAGAGCTGCAATCGGTATGACCAACCCCAAGAACAGAGCACGCCTCCCAGCGCTGCCGCCCGTGTCCGCACAGGACGCGTCCATGCGCGCCTGGCTGCAGGCTGTTACTGAACGCCTGGAGGTGCGGGAGGGCCAGCGCGGCGATGCCGACGAGCGGGCCCTCACGCAGCGCGATCTCGCGGCATTCCTGGCCGAGAGCACCAGCCCAGCTCCCAGCACGAAGGGTGGATGGTGGGAATCCATTTCCAACGTTGAAGATCTGGGAGAGGCGCTGCGCAACACGCGAATGTACAACGACCTACTGCGTCGGATCTCGAACGCGTCGGGAGAGCCGCTTGTCGGCGCCATGGCGGGGGAAGCAGCTTCGGCGCCGGCCGCCGCATCGTCGTCGGACACTCCGCCAGATGCCCTGCGTTTGGTCCGCAACGATCTGGATTTCTACCGCCTAACCTCAGCGACCAGTCGCGTGGATAGCTCCTATCAAGAGCTGGTGTGCACTGTCAACACCGCCAACTTCTTCTCGCAAGGGGGAAATCACATCGTCTTTGCCCTGGATTGCATGGGGGAAGCCGGCAGTGGAAACCCTCACAACGCTCCGGTCATCCGCAACGGGCAGAACCTTTTTTCCCTGGCGCGCGGATTCATCATCTTCGGCGATGGCTCTGTGCAGGCCGAGCAGTGGAACGGCACGTTTAACCCAGCGCTGGAACCAGTTACGTCGAGCGTGCCCGGGTTCAGTCCTGCCACAACCCCAATTTTCACCGTGCGGATTGTGGCCGGCTATCGCACCGGAGCGCTTGCCAATCACATGGCGATCACGATTCATCGTGGAGGCGGGAACGGCCAAGTCATTTTTGCCGGCTCAAAACCCTGGGGCTGGGACTGGACAGGGCGCCACGTGGCGTACTTCGCAGCCATTGGACCAGACTTCAAGTCGCCCAACGAGACAAACAACGTCGAAAAGCTCGGGATCGGGGCTGCACCGAATGCGACGGTCCATTTCTCCGCTGCAAAGCTGTCTATTGCGTAAGCGGCGACCCTCTGGTTCAGGCGCCAAGCATGCAAGCATGGACGCATGGCCCACCATGCACTCGACTACGACCTGGACAGCGTGCTGCCCTTTGCGCAGTCGCTGATCCCCGGGTTGTCGCGTTCGCAAGACATGCGGTGCATCGGGCTGCGAAAAGACGGCCAGCTTGTGGCGGCGGCGATTTACGAGGGCTTCAACGGCGAAAACATGTGGGTGCATCTGTGTGGCGCGCCAGGTGCACGCTGGATGACCCGCGAGTTCCTGCGTGCGGGATTCGCGTACCCGTTCCTTGTGTGCGGGGTCAAGCGCCTGAGCGGCTACGTGAACGCCAGCAATGCAGAGGCCCGGCGTTTGAATGAGCACTTCGGCTATCGGGAAGAGGCGCGGCTCCAAGGCGCGGGCCCCGAGGGTGACGACGTGATCCTGTATGTGATGTGGCGAAAGGACTGCCGGTATGTTTGACTTCGATATGCTGCCGCTCGGCGCCTTCGAGCCTCGCCCGGGCGGGGGGATGCGGCTTCATGGAGGGAAGGGCAACAGCGCGCCTGCGCCCGATCCTCGGCTGGTGGAAGCCCAGGTTCGCTCGATGGGCGTCCAGGATTCCGTCATCCAGCGCGTGCTCCAAATGTCCGAGGAGAACCTTCCGCTTCAACGCGAGCAGATGCAGTTTGGCCTGGATTCTGCCCGTACCGCGCATCAGCAATCCCAGGAAGATCGCACGTGGATGCTGGGCCGGCGTGAAAGTTTGTCCGGGCTTCAGGATAGGCTCGTCGCAGACGCCGCCGAGTTCAACACCGCCGACAAAGCCGACCAGCTCGCTGGCCAGGCCATGGGCGATGTCAACCAGGGCTTTGCAAACGCAGAAGGCCAGAACGCACGGGCCATGGCGCGCATGGGCGTCAACCCCTCGGACGGCCGATCGGCAGCACTTGGCAATCAAACCGCCATTGCCAAGGCATCGGCACTGGCGATGGCCGGCACTGGCGCGCGCGACCGGGCTCGCACCGAGGGTTACGCGTTGACGGACCGGGCCACCAACGCACTGGCGGGCTACCCCTCCATGGGCATGCAGGCTACAGGTGCAGGCGCGGGCTTCGCAGCGTCTGGGATCGGCATCGCGAACGCCGGGGCATCAGGCATGAGCGCCGGTTTCAACGCAGCCGGCAACATGGCCGGCCAGATGGGCCAAAACGCCACCGGCATGTACGGCACCCAGTCGCGCAACTACTACGGGCAGCAGGGCGGTGACTCCGTCGGTGGCGTGCTGGGCGGCCTCGGTGGGCTGGCCATGGGCGTCGGGACGATCATGTGATGCAGAGCATTGACCTGAGCCGATTCACAAGCCCGGCCCTGCAGTTTTCGGGCGGGAAGGACTCGCTCGCCTGCCTCTACCTGCTGCGCGACCAGCTGGACAAGATCACCGTGTACTGGCTGAACGCGGGCGACACGCCACCGGAGACGCTGGCCGTGGTGCACGAAGTGCGCCAGTGGGTGCCGCGGTTTGTCGAGGTCGCAACCGACGTGAAGGGCTGGCGGGATTTGAACGGGTACCCCACGGATCTCCTGCCTGCGAACTCCCATTTCATTGGGGTTCTTCATGGGCTCGGTCATGTGCGGCTGACCAACCGGTTTGACTGCTGCTATCACAACCTCATGGCGCCGCTGCACCAGCGCATGGTTGATGACGGAGTGGACGCGGTCATTCGCGGGACCAAGCTCTGCGACGGCGGAAAGATCCCCGCCGAAGGGGCCACCCCGTTTTATGACGTGCTGCTGCCGGTTCGCGACTGGACGCACCAGCAGGTTTTCGAATACCTCGAGCAGGTGGGGGCACCGCGCAACGCGATCTACGACCACTTCCACAAGATCAGCGCGCCGGAATGCATGGGTTGCACTGCCTGGTGGGGCGACGGGAAGTCGGCGTACCTCAGCGCAAAGCACCCCCATTTGCTGGGAGAGCACAAACGCAATCTTGTGGCCATCAAGCGTGCGATGCAGTCGCACCTCGATGAGCTCGAAACTGAAATCGGGAGCTGACCATGGCGCGACGATCTGGGGTGCAGGAATTCCTCAACAACTTCAACGCGGCGTTCAACGCGACGCGACAGGTAGGCCAGGCTTTTGAAACTGCTGGCGTCATGCGCGAGAAGCCCGTGGAGTCCCAGGGCTTCACGCCCGAGCAGGGGGCCGAGATCAGCGCAGCCGCGGAATCGGGCCAGAACCACATCGGCTACGACGATGCGAGCAAGGCGTATGTCGTGACGCCCAAGCTGGCCGACGATCAGATGGGCCCGGCAGAGCCAAAGGCCATCGCCCAGCAGGGCGTGACCGATTTCATGGGCAAGCGCACCGCAGGCGCCATGTCGGAAGAGCAGGTGAACAGCGCCCGCTTCAAGGCCATGGCTGGGGTGATGTCCAAGTACGACCCGGTCGCCGGCATGCGCATGCAGCGCGAAGCCAAGCAGGGGGAGCGGGACGATCAGCGCTTCGGCTGGGAGCAATCGCGCAATGAGCGCGAGATCAAGCTGGCCAGCGAGCAGGATGCAGACAAAGCGTTTGGCAAGCAGCTCGATACCAAGGTGGGCGAGTGGTTCAAGGGCCGGCTCAAGAACCCCGACGGCACCGAGCGCGCTGCCAGCGTGGACGACCACCTTGCGGCAAGTCAGTTCCGCGCCGCCCAGCTGACCGAAGCGGGCAAACTCGATCAGGCTGGCCAGGTGCTCAAGGAATACAGCGCCCAGTCCATGGTGAAGATCCAGCTCGATGGCGCCGCGCGCGAGCAGGCCCTGGGCAAAACATCGGCCGCGCTGGCGGCTGGCGACCTTGGCGCCGTCAAGGACTTCTACAACCAGTTCATTCCCGACGGTGCGCGCGTGACCGACGTGAAGCGCGGGGGCAATGGGCAGATCGTAATTCAGCGCGAGACGTTGGACGGCCGCCCCATGCCGGAGACGGTCATGAAGGACATGGGGCAGCTGGCCGCAGGCCTGGCCGCCTTCAAAGACCCGATGGCGGTTTACCAGTGGAGCCAAAACGAATTCAAGAACACGCTGGCGCTGCGCGCTGACGCACGCGCCGATCAGTCGTTGGCGCTGCAGGGCGCATCTGTGGCGGCCGGTCGGGATGAGCGAGCCCTTGCCCGGGGCGAAGCCGACAAGAAAGCATCCGCAGCGGTGGCGCTGTTCAAGGAAACGAACCCTGGCGCTACGGCCGCGCAGCTGGAGGCCGTGCGCACGGGGGTGCTGTCCGCCACGCCGGAGGCCGGAAAGAACGCCCCATCCGAGGTGAAGCTCGCGCAGGCCATGGTGTCTGCCGGCCTCGCGCCCGACATGAAAGCCGGCCTGGAAATGGCCATTACTCGCAAGTCGCAGTCGCCATCTGAAATGCACAAAGACTTTGTAGCGGCTGGTATGAAAAACGCACGCGGCTCCGATGGCGCGGCGCGCGCGGTGAAGGCGGCCGATGACGTGATGAGCAATATGGGCTACCGAAAGTCCGGGAACGGATGGTCTGCCGCTGGCGCAGGTGGCGGGACGCCTGCCGCATCCGCGCCGCCCGCGGCCGTGGACATGCTCAAGAAAGATCCGAGCCTGGCGGCCCAATTCGACGCCAAGTACGGCGCTGGTGCTGCTGCGAAAGCGCTCGGGAAGTAGGGCGTATCGCGCCAAGCATGGCCTCATCCGGGCATTGTTTTGCTCGGATGGACCATGGCACAAAACCCCTTCGACCAGTTTGACAGCGCCCCAGGCGCTAACCCGTTCGACGTATTTGACGAGCAGCCCTCCCTGAAACTTTCCAAGCCCGACATCCCTGAGTTGAGTGTCGGAAGTGTGGCGCGGGATATTGCTTCTGGCGTTCTTCAAATTGGTCCGACCGCGGTAAAGGGCGCCGCAGACATTGCCCGACTGGCGACCGGAGACCGCGTTGGGACTTCGCTGTCGCAGGCGATGGAAGGCGGAATGCACTCCATCCAGGATGCTGTTGGCTCGGAGCGCGCGGCTGTACAGCGGGCAAACTTTGCCCGCGACATGGCTGACGACAACGTAAGCATTGGCGATGCACTTCTGAACAACAAGGGAGCGCTCGCTGATCAATTGTTGCCGACTATCGGGAGTATGTTTCTGCCGGTCGGGGTTGCGGCGGGAGCAGGAAAGCTGGCCTCCGCTGGCAAGGCGGTGCAGGCACTGGACAAGACCGCAATCGCAGCCCGCGTTGCTTCCGCTCAGGCGGCGGCGGGGATCGGCGCAGTCACCGCTCAAAACGCTGCCGACACGTTTACTGAGTTGCTCGAAAAGGGCGCGTCGATGGGTGATGCATATCTCGGGGCCGGGATCACAGTGCCGTTCTCCGTCATTGCGGGGAAGCTGACGGGCGGGGGGGCCGAGGGCGCAATCACCCGTGCGCTGACTGGTACAGGCGCCGTAAAACAAGGCGCTGCGCAGTTGCTCAAGGCTTCCGGAAAAGAGGGTGCGCAAGAGATGGGCGAGGAACTCGGACAGATCACCGGGGAGGCCGCAGGCTCTGGAGAGGTGCCCAGCATCACGAGCGCAGGTAAACAGCTTGTGGTGGCTGGCACTCTTGGTGCTGTGATGGGCGGAGGTATCGATGTAGCGACTCAGGCGCAAGGCAAGTCATCGCAACAAGCGCCGGCCGTGCCCGCCGCGCCCGCTGCCGACCGCGGCCTCGCCGTGGACGTGACCTACAAGACGCCCGACGGCAAGACCGTCACCAGCACTGGCACCAGCGCTGCACCAGTGGCGGCCACGAACGACACGACCGCTGCAGAGCAGGCGCTGCGCACGCCCGTGACGCTCACGGCCTTGGATCGTGCAAGTGAAATTGATAGCAAGGTGGGCAGTATCCGCGAACGTTTGGCGGAGATTTCGGCAGAAAACGGTTACGGTCCAGCCTTCAATCAGGAGCGCGAGTCGCTGGCCCAAGAGGCAGCCACACTGGAGCAGGAGCGCGCGAGCATCGCCAGCACCTGGCCAGCGGCCGTCAAGGGCGCCCCCACGTCGTTCGCCACGGAGTCGGGTGCGCGCCTGGAAGGTGAATACGCCCTGATGGACGCGGCCGACCTGGTGACATCCCACACTGAGAGCCTGCGCGCAAACCCCTTGTACCCACAGGAGCTGCAGCCGCGCGACCGCAGCCGTAATGCCAGCGAGCTGCAGGTGTCGGGCATCGTGCAGAAGCTGGACCCCGCCCGCCTGGGCGTATCGGCTGACGCTGCCACCGGTGCGCCCATCGTCGGCGCCGACGGCCTAGTGGAGTCGGGCAACGCCCGCACCATCGCCATGAAGCGCGTGTATCAGGCCAACGGCCAGAAGGCTGAGGACTACAAGACCTGGTTGCGCAGCAACGCTGAGCAGTTCGGCCTTACCCCTGCGGCTGTCGATGGCATGCCCCAGCCTGTGCTGGTGCGCGTGCGCAGCACGCCGGTGAATCGCGCCGAGTTCGCCCGCCAGGCCAACGCCAGCACCGTGCAGCGCATGAGTCCGAGCGAGCAGGCCCTGTCGGATGCGAAGCGCCTGGCCACCCTCGATGGGCTGAACCCCGACGAAGAAGGCAACTTCACCAACAGCCATGATTTCATCCGCCAGTTCATGGCCACGCTGCCGATCACCGAGCAGAGCGACCTGATCGAGTCGGACGGGCGGCTGTCGACCGCTGGCTATCGCCGCGTGCAAAACGCCGTGCTCGCCCGCGCCTACGGCGACTCGCCCTCCCTGCGCCGCATGACCGAGAGCCTGGACAACAACCTGGTGAACGTGTCAAAGGCCCTGCTGCGCGTGGCGCCCACCATCGCGGCCGCGCGCGAGCGCATGCAGGCCGGCACCATGTACGAGGCAGACATTGCCCCGGATCTGCTGGCCGCGGTCGAGGGGCTGTCGGCACTCAAGGAAAAGGGCTGGACCGTTGCGCAGGAGCTGGCCCAGACTGACCTGACCGGCATCCGCTACTCGCCCGAGGCGGCCGACTTGCTGGCCTTCCTGTCGGACAACATCCGCAGCCCGCGCCGCATCGCAGAGTTCTTCCAGCGCTACTACGAGGCACTGGAGCAGGCGGGTGACCCGAGCCAGCCGTCGATGTTCGGCGACGACGGCCCTGCGCCGGCGCGCACGGACCTTTTGAAGCAAGCACAAGGAGCCACAGATGGCGGAACGCAAAACAATGCCCCGGTCGCTGGACAAGACGCCGAGCGGGGAATCAATCGAGAAAGTGCGCAAGCTGGCCAACCGGCTGCAGGGAAACCCCAGGATGCGCCGGGCCGTGGCCGCAGCGATCAAGGCGATGGGGCTGCGCGACCCGATGCCGGTCGAGGACAGCAAGGCAAACCAGCGGGCGAAGCCGCAGGAACCGCCCCAGGGCTGAAAGCCGACGACCTGGCCGGAGAGAAGATCAATCGGTCGTGGACAGCGTTTGCCGAGGATTCAGGATCCCTCGGTATTCCACGCGGCGACATGCCTCAGATCCGCGCGGAGCACCGGGGAGCCTTGGTGAACTTTCTCAAGGCGAGAGGAATTGAGAGCGCTCAGGAGGAAATTGCACCGGATCGATTGAAGCCCACCCAGGCTGAGTTTTCGCCCGCAAAGGTCGAAAAAGCGAAAGCCGTGACGCAAGGCGATCGGGCCATTCTGGTATCGGCCGACAACCACGTGCTCGATGGTCATCACCAATGGCTGGCGAAGCTGGAGAAGGGCGAACCGGTCAAGGTCATCCGGCTTGGTGCTCCGATCGACATCCTGCTCGAAGTGGTGGCCGAGTTTCCAAGCGTTCAGCAGAGCGATGGCGCCGGCGCGGGCCCAGTGCCCGCCGCGGAAAATTCTCTGGAGTGGGCAAGGCAAGACAGAAATGCCGCCTCCGAAGCTGGAGCTCCGGTACGTGGGCCTTTGGCGTCCATGCCCGGCAACGCGATCAGCGAAGTGCCATCGTCCGAAGCTTTGAACCAACTGCCGTCCGGGAACTTGACGAACTCGTCGCCCGAGAAGCCGAAGACAAACTCGCAGCCTGCAGGGAAAGTTGGTGGGACTCTCATTGGCACTCCTTCGCAGCCAATTTTAGACGCTGCACCCCCCGACACCGACAAGACAGCAATGGCACGCCTGAGCTTTGCTGGGGCCCGCGCTGCTTCGGCTGACGCGATGGCGTTGCGAACTGCTCAGGATCGGCTGGATGCAGGGGACGACGCGGAGCTGGTGCGGCGCGAGACGGGGTGGCATCGCGGTGTCGACGGCCGCATGCGGTTTGAAATCAGCGACAACGACGCGAAGGTGGATATGCCGCTGCTGGCAAATCTGCACCGCGGTGGATTCGACGAACGTGCCATTGAGCACGTTTCCTACCGCAAAGATCCTGACGGCACTTACCGGTTGACGCTGGCGCCGAAGAGCCCTCGTGCTGTCAGCGATTTCGTCAGCGTGGGTGGCATCCCGGAAAAGCTGCTGCCGTCACTGCTTCCCCAAAGCGCACTGGACGCCATCCAGAAAAACCAGGGCGAAGAAGACTTCATCGGCGCGAATTTGGATGACGCGCGCCGAGTTCGCGCACCATTTGAATTCACCGGGTTCAATGCCCTGCCGCTGGATGCGGTGATGGATCACCCAAAGCTGTTTGCAGCGTATCCGGCCCCGATGGCCACCCCAAACTGCTCCACTGTTGGCCAGTCAAACTGCTCCAGGCAGGACGGGGTGATTATGCGGGGTCTGAGGTGATGATCAGGCGTGCAGCAGCCTCTTTGAGCCTGTAGCTCTTGCCCTCGAACTCCAGCATGGCGCAGCGGTGCATGAGGCGATCGAGGATGGTGGTGGCCATGGTCGCGTCGCCCAGGTAGCGACCCCAGTCCTGCACGACGCGGTTGGAGGTGATGACGATGGAGCGGCGCAGCTTGTAACGCTGGTGGACCAGGGCCTGCAGCAACTCGGCGGCATGCTCGCTGATGCGCCTTGCCAGGAACAGGTCATCGAGCACCAGCAAGTCGGCCGCCACCCAGCCCTTGAGCAGACTGGCGCGCTCGTCGGCGTCGGCCAGCGCATAGCGAGCGAACTCGCTGTCAGCTTCGATGTAGGACACGTCATGACCGAGCAAGGTGGCTTGGTAGGCCACGGCCTTGGCGATGTGGCTCTTGCCGGTGCCGGGCTTGCCTACGATCAGGGCGTTGGCGCCTTCGCTGAGGAACTTCAAGGTGTGCAACTCGAAGCAGGCTGCGCGCGGCAGCTTTGGGTTGAAGCGCCAGTCGAAGTCGGCCAGGGAGGGCTTCTCATCCAGGCCGGAGAGCTTGAAGCGACGTGCCATCAGCCTGCTGTGGCGTCGGTCGAGTTCGTCTTGCAGCAAGGCTGAGAGCGTATCCAGAAAGGGCTCCTGAGCGGCCTGGGCCTGCATCAGGCGCGTCTGCAGGGTCTCAGCCATGCCTGACAGGCGCAGCTTGCGCAGGGTGGCCTCGATGTCGTGGGGGGTCATGGCGGTCATGCGAAGAAATCTCCTTGAGGTGTGATGGCGGGTGTCGTGGCCGCTGTGGCCATGGCGAAGAGTTCGCCGTACTCCTGTGGGTTGCGGATGAGGTCGTGCGTTTGCGTGGTGCTCGCGGGTGCGGCCTGCGTCGCTGTCGGGGCGGCATCGAGTTGGGCCAGAGCCTGCGCCACCAGGCGTTCGGTGATGGCCTTGACGTGGCGGTAGCTGTGCACACCGTCGTCGATGGCCTGGGCACAGGCGGTGTTGACCATCTGGCGTGGATAGCGGTCGGCCAGGTGCACGATGCCCCACAGCTTGCGCTGGCCCACACGGCCTTCGATGGCAAACAGCATCTGGCACAGCCGGGCGGCGTCCACGCCGATGGCATCGGCCTGCTTGAGGATGTGGAGGGTCTCGCGGGAGGGGTTGAAGACGCGCTCGTCCATGGGCAGCACCACGGTGCCTGGCCGCTCGGCCAAGGTGTGCGTGCGCAGCAGGGCCTGGGTCTGTAGGTCGCGAATCTCCAGGCGGCGCTCGAAGATGCGCACCAGCACCTTGGTGCCAATGTGCGCCGGCCGCGCGGCGTAGCTGCAATGGGCCACGCGCACGCAGCCGTCGTCGCACACGGTGCGCTGCTCGTCACGGAAGTACGCCATGGGCAGCGTGGGCAAGGGCTGCAGGTGGGGCCGCTCTTCTTCGAACATGGCCTGTACCTGGCGGCGCTCTGAGCCGTGGATGCGAGAGGCCGCCCACTTGGTCTCCCAGTGCTCCAGGTAGGTGTTCTGTTCTTCAATGGTCTCGAAGCGCTTGCCCTTGAGTGCCGTGGCCTGAGTGTGACCAATGGCATTCTCGACACTGCCCTTGCGGTTGGGGTCACGTACCCGCGCCGGGTCGGCCACGACCTCGTAGTGTGCCAGGGTGGCGGCGTACACGGGGTTGAGCTCGGGCTCGTACAGGTCGGGCTTGAGCACGCCTTCCTTGAGGTTGTCCAGGACCACGTATCGGCACGAGCCGCCAAAGTAGCGCCAGGCTTGTTCGTGCAGTTCGGCCCAGACCTGTTGGCCAGAATTCCAGACCACGCGGCGGAAACTGCGGCGCGAATACCGAAGCGTGGCCACGAACAGGCGTGGCTTGCGCCAGCGGTCGGTGCCGGGCACGCGGGTGGGCGCGCCTTCGCCGAAGTCCACCTGCATCTCCTCGCCGGGCAGGAAGCTCAGGCGGTCGAACTGCTCAGGCTCACGCACCCGGATGCGCGCCACGAAGCGTTTGACGGAGTTGTAGCGTGCAGCAAAGCCGTGGGCATCGACCAGGTCCTGGTAGATGGCCGTGGCATTGCGGCCCAAGCGCAACTGAGCTTCGATGAAGGCGCGGTGGGGCTCACACAGCGAGGTGGCCGCCGGCGCAGGCGCCAGCAGTAAAGCCGGTGGCCGGGGTGGAGCAGTTTGGCTGGCCAGGGGCACAACCAGGTCGGTGGCCACCCCGGGGCAGTTTGAATCGTCAGGCGACGGGGGCGGCGGATCGCCCTGGGCCTCAAAGCGCTTAGCCCAGGCGCGGATGGTGTGGCGGGAGATGCCGGTGCGGCGCTCAATCTCGCGCTGGGTGTTACCCGCGCGCAGGAGCGTCCAGATCGTGGTTTGTAGATGTGGCTTCAAGACGTTCACCTCGTGAATCCCCCCTTGTGATCAAGGGGGTGGAAGTTACGTCCTGCACGTCAGAGCTGAGGCGCCTGACTCACCGAAATCAATGGGTCAACTCACCCCGGCCAGGTGGAGCAGTTTGGGTGGCCATAAGTGGGGCAGTTTGGGTGGCCGCCGGGGCGTATCCGGCGCTGCGCGAGATCATGGTGAAGGTGGATGCCAAGCTGGGCAATGGGGCAACATTTGCGGTAACCGACTACGTGGACGGCACCGTTGGCAAGGTCATAAAGATTGGGAATCCGCTAGCGAAGGACGTGGACAGCGTGCTGTTGCATGAGATCCAGCACGGTATCCAGGACATCGAGGGATTTGCCTCGGGCGGTAGCGCTGGCGCAATCAACGAGCAGCAAACGGCCGACATCGCTCGGATGAAGCTGCTCGAATCCGACCCTGACTACGTTGCCGCACGCGCATGGCTTGCCGAGCGTGAAAACGAGATCCTTGAGGCTGGTGGCGAAGATTCTGATGTGGTTTCTCGTCTTAACGATCTAGAGCCTCGTGCCAGAAAGATGTCGAAGGCTTATCGCGAGATGGCAGAAGCGCGAGAGCGCATGGGGCGATACGGCATGCGCGGTCCATCCCAAGCCTACAACGATCTGGCTGGCGAAGTAGAAGCCCGCAACACCCAGGCACGCCAGGGCATGACGGATGCGGAGCGCCGCGCCACACCCCCGAGCAAGACAGCTGATGTCGCTGAACCGGATGTGATTGTGGTTTTCAACGGCAAGGAGATGCGAAGCGCTCCCGCGCCGGCCAATGCCGCCACTTTGGCGCCCGCCGCGGGCATGCCTGTCGCGGAATTGGCGGCCATTGCCACGCGCGTGAGGACGAGCATGCCGAACATGCCGACTGTGCACACGCTGGCCTCGCCCGCGAATGCGCCACCAGCACTGCAGGACTACATCCGCAAACAGGGGGCTTGGGCGGATGTGGAAGGCGCCATGCACGAGGGCGAGCTCTACCTGTTCGCCTCCGGGCTGAAGGATCCCGAACGGGCCGAGTTCGTTCTCGCCGAGCATGAGGCTGCCCACTTCGGATTGCGGGCCGTGCTTGGACCCCGCTTGCCCCAAGCGATGCGCGCCATCTTCAATCGCAACCCGGCCATCCAGCGGGCCGTGGCAGATCTCCAGCAGCGAGGAAACCTGACCGACATCGAGGCCACGGAAGAGGTGCTGGTGGACATGCCCAGCGCGCGCTTGGTCAAGTTGAAGGGCTGGCGCGCATTGGCAGACGCCATGGCGTCGTGGCTGGCGCAAAACGGGTTCACGGCTCTCGCTGAACGTCTGAAAACCGGCATTGACGCGAGCCTCACGGAGCAGCAGCGCGCTGATCTTATGGCTGCGGACGTGGTGCGCGCCGCTCGCGACTATGTGCGGGGCAAGGTCAACGGCAACCCCCGCCAGGCGAAAGGGCTGACGCGGCTGTACGACCACATCGCCAAGGAAATGGCGCAGCAGGAGACTTGGCTTCGGCGGGAGGCGAGAGCGCGGGGCTACAGCAGTGTCGACGACCTGCTGGAGCGCAATTACGGGCTCTTTGAGCGGCTCGCCGCGCTCTGGAAGATCAAGAACTCCGACTCCATGCCGGTGATGTCCCGAGCGCGCGGAAGCGGCTCCTTCCGGACGCCAGTGTCAACGGTGCTGGCCGACTTCCGCAATGACAATCCACTGAAGGCTCATGCGGACTACAAGGCTGCGAAGGGTGGCGACGTGCAGGCAGCCGCAAGACTGGTGCAGGACCTGGTCAAGCCCGAATCGCTCGCAGCAGCTCGTGCTCAGTTTGGGCCCGATGTCATTTTTGTCCCAGTGCACGCACAAGAAGCGTCCGGGCAAAACAAATTGCCGATTGCGCTCGCGGCCCACTACGCCCAAGCTGCAGGAGGGTCTTTCGATCCTGGCGTGGTTCAGTCCAACAAGGCGTTCCATACCGGCGCGGATGCGATGCAGCGGTTGATCGCGCGTGCAGAGTTTTCGGGTGCTGTCGAGCCTGGAAGGCGCTATGTGCTGGTGGACGATGTGACCACCATGGGCAGCACACTTGCCGACATGGCAGCGTATATCCAGCGCAACGGTGGCGAAGTGTCAGGCTCGGTTGTGATGGTCAATGCCATGCGCGGCGGTAAAATGCAGGCTGATCGCAAGATCATCAACCAACTGGAGGCCCGCCATGGAGATGACATCCGCAAGCTCTTCGGCTTCGGCCCAGAGCAACTCACGGCCCCAGAGGCGCAATACCTCATCGGTTTCCGAACGTCTGACGAACTCCGAGATCGAGTCGCTAAGGCAGGACGCGAACGAGGCGGCCGCCTATCTGCAAAAGGTATTCCCGGGGGCCAAGCTCCATCGGGTGACGGCACTGCAGAGCAAACAGACGGCCAACGCCTAAGCCGCGGCGCTGCGGTTCAGGGCCAGAACCTCACGCTTGATGAGGATGGCGAAGGGCCTGCCGCAGTTTCCACTCCTAGACTTAGCCGTGGGCAGCCCGGCCTAACTCCGACGCAGCTGCCGAGCAATCGTTGGCAAAAACTCAAGTCCAAAGTTGACCGCCTGATCAGCGCGGAAAACGTCGACAAGTTCCTGTATGAGTATCAGGACAAGCTGATCGACCTCAAGCGGCTGCGTGAGCACATCAAGACGCTCGGCGGCACGATCAATGACCTGAACGACGCCTATCAGGGCGAAGAGCTGTACCACAAGCGGGTTGCTAAACGCACAGAGGATTTTCTTGCCAACGAGTTGAAGCCACTGCTTGGCGACATGAACTCGCGCGGCATCACGCTGCAGCAGTTTGAGCAGTACCTCCACGCCAGGCACGCGCCCGAGGCAAACAAGGAACTGTCGTTCAGGAATCCCAACCAGCAAATGATCGACGCCGGGAAGGCGGGGGCTGACGCCCAGATCAAGCAGCTGGAGTTGGCGCTCCAGCGAGCGCAGGCAGCTGGTACAGCGGTCGCCCCTATCGAGAAAGCGCTGGAAGATGCCATGCGCGAGCGCGACCGTTGGAGCGGCGCGCAGGCATTCAAGGGAACAGAAGCCGAACGGCTTTCCTTGTCGGGCATGAGCGACCAAGACGCAGCGTCGTTCATGGCTGCGCTCAGCCCCAGGCGGGCTGCCGACATGAAAGTGCTGGCCGGCAAGGTGGATGCCATCAACGCAAAGACGTTGGACGCGCTGCAGTCGTACGGCCTGATGGATCCGCAAACCCTGCAGGCTTGGCGCAGCGCATACCAACACTATGTTCCCCTACATCGCGACGAAGCTCACCCCGATAGCGTGAGTCATCCCATCGGGCAGGGCTACTCAGTCAAGGGCGATGCCGGCAAGCGCCGCGCAGGCAGCAACGCCAAGGTGACGCACATCCTCGGACACATCGCAATGCAGCGTGAAGCAGCGCTGACTCGCGGCGAGAAGAACCTGGTTGGGCAAAAGCTGTACGTCATGGCGGCTCAGAACCCGGATGCGGACTGGTGGCAGGTGGATCGTCCACCGAAGACCCGCCGTGTTGATGCACAAACCGGTCTCGTGACAGAGGGTGTGGACCCTCTGTACAAAAACCGGCCCAACGTGATCATGGTGCGCATTGCCGGCAAGGATGCGGCCATCGTATTCAACGAGCGCAACGAGAGGGCTGCCCGGCTCGCCCAGTCGCTGCGTAACCTCGATTCCGGCGATCTTCACTATGTGCTGGGGTGGGCGTCGAAAGCTACCCGGTGGTTCGCTTCGGTCAACACGCAATACAACCCCGTGTTCGGCATCATCAACTTCGCGCGGGACGTGCAAGGCGCGCTCCTGAACCTGGGCACGACGCCGCTGAAAGGGAGAGAGGCGGAGGTTGCAAAGCACATGCTGCCGGCCCTGAGAGCGATCTACAGAGACCTCCGCGCTGTTCGCGCAGGCGGTACGTCAGGCCAGACTGGCGGCCAGTGGGGCGCACTTTGGGAGCAGATGCAGAACGATGGCGGCACTACCGGTTACCGTGACCTGTACGCCGATCCCAAGGACCGGGCCGAGTCTCTGGAGAAGGCGATGGCCGCGCTCGAGCGCGGGAAAACGAGCCAGTTCCTGCATGGGGTCCTGGACTGGCTCAGTGACTACAACGAGACGATGGAAGGCGCAACCCGGCTGGCAGCCTACAAGGTTGCGCTGGAGGCTGGCATGAGCCGCCCACAGGCCGCAAGCCTCGCCAAGAATCTCACAGTGAACTTCAATCGGAAGGGGCGCCAGGCACGCGAGATTGGCGCGCTTTATGCGTTCTTCAATGCAGCGGTTCAGGGCACCACCCGCATGGTCGAGACGCTGCGCGGGCCGACCGGCAAGAAGATCATGCTGGGAGGGGTGATGCTGGGCGCCGTGAATGCCATGGTCGGCATTGCCATGATGGGTGGTGGAGGCGACGACGAAAACGGGTGGATGAAGATTCCCGAGTTCGTGCGCGAGCGCTCGCTGGTGATCCCGCTCGGGCGTGAGGACTTCGTCGCCATCCCGCTCCCGCTGGGGTTCAATGTGTTGCCCAACATGGGGCGAAAGGCCGTGGAGGCCATGTCCGGCTTATCGAAAAAGAGCACTGGTGCTCAGCTGGGTGAAATGCTCGGCATGGCTGTCAACGCGTTCAATCCGTTCGGCGCCCCTTCGGAATTGAGCGGGGCCCAGCTCGCATTGATGCTGTCTCCGACCGTCACTGATCCAGGCATTTCGCTAGGCTTTAACACGGATTGGACAGGCAAACCGATTTACCGTAAGGACAGTAACGCCTTGGACCCGACGCCGGGCCACCTGCGCACGAAGGACACAGCCTCAACACCGTCTAAGGCTGCATCGCTGTGGCTCAACAAGATGTCCGGTGGCACGGACTATCGGCCTGGTGCCATCAGCTTGACGCCCGACCAGATCGACTATGTGATCGGGCAGCTGACGGGCGGGGTGGGCCGCGAGCTCATGAAGGTGAATCAGGTGGCTGCTGCGCCGTTCAATGGCGACGAGTTGCCAGCGCACAAGATTCCACTTCTCGGCCGTCTGTATGGCAACGTGCGCGGCGCATCTGCAGAGGCTGGCAGTTTCTACGAGAACATCAAGGAGCTCAACGAATTAGAGAATGAACTGCAGGGGCGCGACCGCGATGGGGGGGATGTACATGGGCTCCTTGCCAAGGAGCCACTGACTGAACTGATTGGCGCGGGCAATCAAGCGGAGTCAGAACTGCGCACTTTGCGCCGAGAGCGCTCCTTCGCGATGAAAGCGGGTGACGCGAAGCTGGTCAAGGAACTCAACGAGGAAATTGGCGCGGTGATGAAACAGCTCAATCGAGAAGTCGCCAAAGCCAGGAAAGGCGGTGATCAGTGATGCTTGTTCCTATTTCGCCTCGGTTGCTGATGCTGCTTTCTCATCAGCCAGCACCATCTTGTGTGCCTCGATCAGGAACCATGCCATGTTCTCGGGATTGTTCTTCGGGTCATTCGCGAGTTGCTTGACGTATTTGTCAAGGGCCGCATATTTCACCGGATCTTTTCGATAGTCGATTCCGCCAGGGCTGGCAGCTTCGAAGTCCAAGAACGCTTTCACAACGGCGCCCCATTGGTCACTCGCTTTTTGCCTGGCCTCGGATTGCTGATTGGCCGTAGTTTTGGCAATCCTAGCGTCCGCACCTTGTTTGAACTGGGCTTGGCCTTCTGGAGTGCTTGTATCGATCCAGCCCTGCGTCCGCATGCACGCTGTCGTTACCTCTGCGATACGCTTTTGGTACTGGATCGATGCAATTGCATCGCCCAATGCTGCGCCAGAGTTGTACCCTGATGCGAAGTTTGATGCGAACCCTGGGTTGGCAGTCGTGGTGGCGTTGAAGGTCCCTTGGGAGCCGTATTGAGAGTACGTTCCACGAGTTGTGTATGAGGTGGGCGCGGGTATGTCCATTCGCGCGGTGGGGATAGGCGCTGGTCCCGTGCCCGATGCAAACGCCTGGCATTCAGCCAGGGCCATAGTGGCGCCGTCGTGACCGTCGCCCATTCGGGCGGGGTGTCTCCAGACAGACGTGCTGGCACAGCCCGCAAGCATGGCCAACACAGATGTGACGACGATTAACCGCATCATGAAAATCTCCACATTTGTCGCGAAATGTAGCAGACCCATACGCATGCCAAAATCAATCTCGCGCGGAGCAGCTCGCCTCTGCACACAATTCAAGCAGTGAGCGAGCGGGAAAAGGTAGGGCGCAGACGCTTTTCGATGCGCTGTGGGGACAGCCTGCGGGAACCTTCTCAACTGGTGCAGTCTGGCTAATCGGTCGCCCCATGGGCGTGCTGCTCATGCCAGCGCTCGCTTACCGTGGGCCCGGCTTTGGCAACCCCGCCCGTAGGCAAGCTGCTCGCCCACCGTGACAGGTCAAACCCTGGCAGCGCGACGTTGGGCTCCACGCTTGGGCGCACTAGCCACAGCTGCTCATGCTCATACTGGCGGCCGTCCTCCACTTCGATCACGTGGCCACGTAGCAGAAAGCCGTCGCCCACCACGTCTACAAACTCTGGGTCAAACATCAGCAGCGTGACCATCGGGTGCGACACCCATTCGCCCAGCAGCCGCACCTCGCGCAGCGTGCGCCGCGCCGCGCAGATGGACGCCGGCATATGCGAGATCTCCAGCCGCCCACGGGCAGGCGCTGGCCATTCGTCGGGCCGCAGCCGCAGGCCGGATGATCGGAGGGGGATGACTTCGCAGAACACTGTGCAAATATACAGTCTTTCGCGCGATGGGTGTACAGTGCTCCCATGTGCAATCGGTACACACCTCCGGAAGTCGCAGACATCGAACGTGAGTGGTCTATCACAAGCCGCAACCCGGTGCGCTGGTGGGACCAGACTCTGTTTCCGCGAGGCAAGGGCCCATTTATCCGGCGCGCCCGGGATGACGCCGGATACAGCCGCGAGCTGATCGTGGGGCAGTGGGGTCTGATCCCGTGGTTCGCCAATGAACCGAAGCTGAAGTACCCCACGAACAACGCCCGGAGCGAAGAACTGGAGGCGAAGGCCAGTTACAAGCACCCATGGGCGCGCGGGCAGCGCTGCATCATCCCGGCGGCTGATTTTGATGAACCCAACTGGGAGAGCGGGAAAAACGTGTGGTGGCGCTTTCGACGTCCCGACGGGCGCCCCTGGGGCCTGGCTGGGCTGTGGAATACGTGGACGGACAAAACCACCGGCGAGGTGCACGAGAGCTACACCATGCTCACCATCAATGCGGATGCCCACCCGCTGATGAGCCGGATGCACAAGCCAGACCCCAAGCTGGGGGCGGATGCGCAGGACAAGCGCAGCGTGATCCCGCTGGACCCTGCCGACTATGACCAGTGGCTTGCTGGGACATTGGAAGATGCGAAAGGCTTGCTGCGCCTGGCAGGGGTTGATGCTTTTGTGGGCGCGTCCGTTTAGGAAGAAGGAAACCGCCTCATGGGCGCTCTACGTCGCGCCTCAGCGCTCTTCACATGCAGCTATCTCGACCTTAAATGGGCGGGTGGCCACCGTAGAATGCGCGGGCCATGACGCAATCGATCTCTATCGCTGTATCTGATGACGTACCAGATGATGTGTTTGCTCGAGTGGCTTCCATGGCAGAAACAATCGCCGCGACGGACGTCACCTTTGAGGGCGTGGCCATTGCTGTCACTCGAGCGCGCCTAGACACTGTGCCCGTGCTCATTCAGGATTCAGACCCGATACGTCGGGAGCTGTTGCAGCTTCTGGTGGAGGAAGCCCTGAAGGGGCAGTCGGATTCGCTGTTCGGCTCCCTTTAGGCAGGCACCGCGCTGCAAATGGCTTCACCCTGACCGCGGTGTAAGCGCTTTCCTACGGGCTCGCACGGCCAGAAATCTAGGCTCGGATATTTGCCGCCGCACGTGGGTTGGGTACGGAAGAGCCAATGAGCATTACAGTCTTCGTGGACAGAAAACTATCGGAAGCGGCCGTCAAAGAGGTTGAGCACCTCGCTCGGCATCTGGAGGAGCGCGACCCGAATTGGGAAGGGCGGCTGATCTGGGTGAAGCGGGGGCCCGCTACTTTCGTAGCCGACACGGAGGACCCGCTGCGGGGGGCGCTGCTCGAACTGCAGGTCACCGCGCTGCTGGCTGGCTCCTGAAATGCGCGAGCCGTGGCGTCGTAGACCACGCAACCGCCACACCGAGGAAGTGGGTTGCAAAGCAGTTGTGGATGGCCAGCAGCAGGGCGGGCGCCAGGGCGCAAAAAAGCCACCCGGAGGTGGCTGGTCGGGGGGTTATGCCTTGCGCTTGAAGCTGGGCTTATTGGCGGGCAGCGTCGGGGGCTGATGTGGTTTGCTCAACAAGAGGATTTTGTCGAGCGCGGGCAGGGCTGCTGGGTCGCGTGCCTTGAAGTACGTGGCGGCGTGCTGTGGCATCCACACCTCTGCCATCAAGCGACGGAAGACGCCAAGATATTCAACAGAGTACAGATTGGCCGGAACGACTCGGCCATCCGGGAACTCGTGGTTGTACTTGGCGAGGGAATTCGTGTCTACGCCGCATTCGTCACGCAAATGCTTGCAGAGCAGTTTGGCGTGCGAGATGTCGGGCATGCACTTGTCGGGAAGACGGTAGCCGTTCGCCTCCATTGGTCCCACCAGGAAGTTGGTCATTTCCTGTAGCACCGAGAAGTAGCCCAGCGGAATTTTGTTCAGGTTCAAAAGGTGCCGCTCAAGATGGTAGGGCAGCTTGGCGGGGCCCGCCTTGCCCGACATCCAGTCGAAGACCCACTTGGACACTTGCACGGCGAACTGTGGAGACAGCCATTGCGCGAGATGAATAGCGATCTGTGGGTGTACCCATGTTCCCTGGAGCGAAGGGCTCCCTCCTTTGATCGACTGCACGAGTTCCGATGCCGGAATTCCGGCATCGGAAGCTAGGGCGCCAATAAAGGCGATGTAGCTATCATTTTCGAAGTAATGACTGATTTTTCGGCCTGCCGCCTTGCACATTGCGGTGGCGTTGATGTACCCGTCCGATGCACGCTGCTCTACGACAGAGTTCTGCACTTGGTGGGAGATGAGGGATAGGGAGTACTGATGAGTTGGCATGGTGTGCCTTTCGCAAAGGGGTAACCATGCGTCCTTCTCCTACAACAATATTATTGAGCAAACAACAATATCGCTGTAGAATTCAAGACGCACAAGACAGCAGAAGCGGTTCTTCTCAGGGATCCACGCGACTGCAACGTTTGCCTGAAGTAGCCGACCATTTCGCAAGAAGTGGTCGGTTCTCTTTTGGGGCAATCTGAATTGTAACCGACACAATTACCGAATGGCGCTCGTAAACCGGGAGTGCCAATGCGTAAATTTCTGTATCTATTCCCAGTGGGTTAACGCGTTGCCCTCCGCCACTCCCAGGGGGGCACGGCCGCCTGGGACCACAAACCCCTGCCAGCTTGCCGCGCCGTGTGCTCGATGCCCTCCAGCTGCGCGTAGCCCTTGCCGTATTTCACATAGAACCAAGCCATGCCAGCGTGCACTTGCGCTGTGGCCACGTCTTGGCCTTGGCACTCCACGTCGCCGACCGTACGCCCGTAGCGGTCCCTGGCGCGCGGGGTGATGGCGGCCTGCGTCTGAAAGCACAGGCCGGCCAGATGCTGGCGAGACACTTGGCCGAATGGTTGCGCCTTTTCAGGCGCATCAATGGCCGAAATGCGTACAGTAATGCGCTCGTACGCGCCTGGCTCACCACACCGCGCGGTAATGGTGTCCCCGTCGGTGACGGCGACCACGAGGCAGAGCAGGGCGGGAGCAGATAGTGGCATGGGGCCGCAGTGTAGACTGGCCTCAATGTCGTGGTCGGTGCCTTCACCCCTTCAAAACGATAGTAAATCTGCGCATGGTATTGATCATGGCATCGACTCATGGCGCATGAGAAAACCATATAAAAATCAATGCTTTATGGCTCCCATTAACAATAGAGTGGGAGTGAGCGGGTGAAAATCAAAACACTGTTTATTTAAACAGTGTTTTGATTCAAAATCTGATCCTCACTTCTGGGGATCGCATGTTGCAACGCCACGATCTGTACTTTTTCGTTTGTCCGCCGCGCCATGTGGCTGAGCGGGCATTTGGCTTGTTGAACGGGTTGGAGCTTACGCCTTGCCCATGGCGTGCGGCGCCCATGCCAGCGGCGCGACTGCATATCACCCTGGAAAAGCTTGGGCAGTTTCGGGGGGCGATTCCCCCTGACACCGTGGACAAGGCCCTGGCCGCTGCGAACTACGTAGCGTTTGAACCATTCGATGTTGCTTTTGATCGGGTGGAGTACAGCGGTGGGGTTGATGGCTGTGGCATGGCCTGGTTGACGGGCCGCAGCTGGGGGTTGCGAGGGATCCGGGGGCTGGAACACACGCTGGCGCATGCGATGCTGCGGGCTGGATTCCCGGAAAGCCAGATTCGCACGCACTTTCATCCCCATGTCACCCTCAACTATCGACACGAGCCGTTCGATTGGTGTGCTGTTGCGCCACTGGCTTGGCGAGTCAACCAGTTCATGCTGGTTGATAGTTGGTACGGATTAGGCAGACATGATCTGCTTGGGTGCTGGTCATTGTCGCCGCGCCAGCTCCCGTTGCCCTGGTAGGCGGCACATCGCACGACGGTGCTTTGCTCGCACGCGATGGTCGGGCCCAACTGGGCAGGATGGGGACTTGAACTTGCCCCTGGCTATGCCTTCACCTCGCCCGTCAGTGGGTCGTAGACCCGGCCGTCGTAGTTGATGATGTTGCCGGTGGCTGTGTCGAATCGGCTCAGCTTGTAGGTTCCGGCCCCTTTGCCATCCAGGCCGATGTAATCTGCGTTGGCATAAGCAACTCGGTTGTTCTGGGCCAAGTTTCCGTCTTTGGCCCATTTGTTTTCTGTCAGCCACTCTGAGATGTTGACCCCAAACGGCGCCGAAATTTCTCCGCTCATTCGCATTTTGGCAAGCGTGGGATCCATGCTGAAACCTTCTGCGGCAAGCAGTTTGTCGGGGTTTTTCTTGTAGTAGGCAGCCGTTTCGGTGGACATCTTGGACAAATCGCTCTTCACCAGCGTTGATCCATCGGTGGGAAATTCCGATAGGTGCCCACTGCGGATGGATTCGTAATCGGCTGCAAATTCGGGATGGTTCTTGAAGAACATGTAGCGGCCAACGACCGTGTCATCACCGCCATTCAGAACCATGGAGGCGACCCGAATGTAGTCTGGCGGCTCATAGTCTGCTGCGAATGTGTCGCCCAAGTCTTTTTCCCACTGCTTGAATTCTTCCAGATTGCTGAAGGGGGCCGCAGTGGTTGATGTTTTAGTCGCGGATGCCGTAGCGGTAGCGGAGTTGCTTTGCGTCCCCTTGCTGTAGAGGTCTGCAGTGGATGTGTAAGCAGTTTTCCCGCTTGATGCGGTGCTGGCTGCCGCACTGGCGGTTCCAGCACGCGAGGCTTCAGCCGACAGCTGCTCCAGCGTTGTTCGCAGCTCCTTGAGAAAGGTGAGAGGGTCTGCGTTGGAATGGTTTTGTGCGGTGCGCTCGGCGGCGCGCGCAGCCAAGGTGCTGGACACTCCCATGGATGTCAGCATGTTGGTGGCTTGAGAAACATCGAGCATCTTGTGACTCCTTGGTGGGGCTGATCGCCCAGCTATAGGTTGTCCTGGGTTGTGTGGGACGTTGCTCCTATGCTCCTCGAATCAGATGTTTCCAGTCCCCGTGTAAGCGCCAAAAAGACTGGGCTTTTTCTGCGAACAGCCGAAAAAGGAATGCTCTGCGTTCGTCTGGTGCTGGCCGCTACTCTGTAGCTCCGCCACCCCCAATATCGGGAGCGCTTTGTTGTATTCGGTGGAGGAGCGTTTGTGGCGCACCACTTGTGCAGAATGCACGGCAACATCCGGGGTCACTCAGGCCTTTCCGCGCTCGGTTTTTTGCTGGGCGGAGGTTTGCATGTGGCGATGCAATCCGGTGACCATATCGCCCTTTTATGTACACCCATCCTGATGAACTCACTCGCTTTTTACCTTGTACCTCTGTGGCGCTGCATGCCCGGTACCGATGAGACGGGCATTGCATGACAATCAGCACCACTGATTTCTGGCCCGCTAGTGGCTTCAAGGCGCTGGCACGCAATGCACGGGGCTGGCTGGCGCCCACCGAGGTCTATGTGCGCTCTCTGCTGGATCGCCCAGAACTGACCCTGGTGCCAGAATCTTGCGTGTCCGAGGTGGCCTTGCACAAGGGCTTGCAGAGCGCGCCGCTCAGACCTGTGGCAACTGCTGAACTCGCGTCCTTGGAGGACGACGATGCTCGCGAAAACTACACCGTGTTCTTGCGCTTCCGCGATGGCCTGCTGGCCGCTGGCACGCTGGAGGCTTATTACCTGCAACTCATGCGCAGTGGTGCGGTGAACGTGCCCGCCGTGTTCATCGACGCCGTGGTGCAAGCCCTGCTGCGCAACCTGCTGGACAACTGCAACGACGCCTTCGAAGCCCGCGCTGCCGAAATGCTGTTTCGGTCGCAGCGCGTTACCTTGCAGGACGCGCAAATGTTGGCAGGCGACCGGGCGACGCTCGACATGCTCAACGAGACCGCGGGCCTGGGCGAGGTGGGACGCATGCTGTTGCAAAGCGGCGCACTGCAGCCCACGGCGCAGGTCAAAGTGCTGTCGGCCGACAACGCAGGGCAGTATTGGCAGGAGAGCGATCGCCACCACTTTCTGCTCGACTTGACCCACGAGCTGACGCAGGACCTGAGCCATGGCCTGACCTTCAAGATGACCCGTGCACGCTCAGGCCTGAAAGCCCTGGCCCGCGTGCTGGAGCGCTGGGTGGCACATCTGCTTGGCGTGCAGGTGCAGATCGAGCCTGTGCACCAGGTCACCGACAGCGCGTGGCGCTGGCATGTGGGGCTGGATGTGGAGTCCACCGCCATCCTCAACGACCTGTACCAGGACCGGCCCGTGGAGCCAGAGCGCATGGCACGGCTGGTCAGCCTGTTTACGCTGACCTTTGCGAACCCGGCCGAGATGCGGGCCGATGTGGCGGGCAAGCCGGTGTACCTGGGGCTGGCGACCAACGCCGAGGGCGTGGTGCGCATCAAGCCGCAGAACCTGTTGCTCAATCTGCCGCTGGCATCAGCATCCTGAGTGCTATTGAATTGATAGCTATCAAGACATGATGAACAGGCGGTAGCAGCCCCTTTGGTTCAAAAAAATCCCCTTGGTTGGTAGTCTGGTAACGGGCCCTCATCCAATCGTCATCAGGCTTGCGTTTCCGCCAGCTGCTGCTGTGTTCACACTCAGCGCCCGTTCGATCAGCAAGCGCTCCAGCGGGATGTCGGTGGCGCCGGGCTGCAGCGCGGTCACGCCTACGATGGGCCCTGGGCGGCGGGCGAGGGCGGTGCACACCGCCTGCAGGGATTCGGCGTCGCCATGGTGCAGCACGGAGTCCAGTGCCACGGAGCCATCGCTCAGGGCGTTGTCTTGCAGCATGACTTGGGCCTGCACGTGGGTGGGCAGCTTCGCGCGTAGCCCTGCATGGGCGTGGGGCCACAGGGCTGTCCCTCCGCTGGCGAGCACCGCCGCTGTCTGCACCAGCAGGTCGTCCGCGCTGTGCGCTATGCACAGCACGCGGGCGCGGGGTGCCAGTGTGTAGACATTGCGCTCGCCCGTGGGGCCGGGCAGGGTGCGGGCGGTGCCGCTCTGTGTTTCTCGCGCAAAACGCTGGCAGTGGCCCGCCAGGGCCAGGTTGCCCTGGTGGTGCGCCCATTGCTGCAAGGTGCCCAGCGGGGCCAGCTGGCGCTCGCGCCGCTCGGTGTCTGGCGGGCTGGTGCGGTCGGCCTCGGCCAAGGTGCGCGCCAGTGCATTGGCCGGGCGCTGCGACAGCAGGCGCAACAGGTACAGCGGCCCACCGGCCTTGGGCCCCGTGCCCGACAGGCCTTCGCCACCAAAGGGCTGCACGCCCACCACAGCGCCCACCATGTTGCGGTTCACGTACACGTTGCCCGCATGGGCGCGGTTGACCACCCGGGCAATGGTTTCGTCGATGCGGGTGTGCACGCCCTGGGTGAGGCCGTAGCCAGTGGCATTGATCTGGTCCAGCAACTGGTCCAGGTCGTTGCGGGCATAGCGCACCAGGTGCAGCACGGGGCCGAAGACTTCGCGCTGCAACTCGCCAATGTGCTTCAGCTCGATCAGCGTGGGCGGCACGAAAGTGCCCTGTGCGCTGCTCATGGCCAGATGGCTGGAGTGCTGGAACACACGGTGGCCTTGGGCCTTGAATCTTTTGACGTGCTGGGTGATGCCTGCCTGCGCCTCGGCATCAATGACGGGGCCCACGTCCACGCGCAGCTCAGCGGGGTTGCCCACGCGCAGCTCACCCATGGCGCCTTGCAGCATTTCGACCACGCGGTCGGCGGCTTCTTCCTGCACGCACAGCACGCGCAGTGCCGAGCAGCGCTGGCCTGCGCTGTCAAAGGCGGACGACACCGCATCGCCCACCACCTGTTCCACCAGCGCGGACGAGTCCACGATCATCGCGTTCTGCCCACCCGTTTCGGCAATCAGCGGGATGGGGCGGCCAGCGGCATCCAGCCGACCGGCCACGGTGCGCTGCAGGATGCGCGCGACCTCGGTGGAGCCTGTGAACATCACGCCCATCACGCGGGCGTCGCCAATCAGGCGCGCGCCCACGGTCTCGCCCTGGCCGGGCAGCAGTTGCACTGCTGCGCGGGGCACACCGGCCTGCCACAGCAGGCGCACGGCCTCGGCGGCGATCAGCGGGGTTTGCTCTGCCGGCTTGGCCAGCACCGGGTTGCCTGCAGCCAGGGCAGCGGCCACCTGGCCCATGAAGATGGCGAGCGGGAAGTTCCAGGGGCTGATGCAGGCCACCGGGCCCAGCGGGATGTGGGTGGTGTTGTCGAAGGCGCTCTGCACCTGCGCGGCGTAGTAGCGCAAGAAGTCCACCGCCTCGCGCACCTCGGCCACGGCGTTGCTGGCGCTTTTGCCCGCTTCGCGCATCAGCAGGCCCAGCAGGGGTTGCATGCGCGCTTCCAGCAGGTCGGCGGTGCGCAGCAGGGCCGCTGCGCGCTCGGCGGGCGGCGTGGCGGCCCAGGGGGCTGCGGCGGCCTGGGCGTGGGCCAGGGCCTGGTCCACGTCGGCAGTAGTGGCTTCTTGCACTTGGCCCACCACATCGCTGTGGTCAGCAGGATTGCGCACGGGCTGGGTGGTGCCTGCGGGCAAGTCAGTAGCCAGCAGGGGCGCTGCCGTCCAGGCGTGGCTTGCCGTGGCTTGCAGGGCGGCAGCCAGTTCGGTCAGCGTGTTTTCGTTCGACAGGTCCAGCCCGCGCGAGTTGCTGCGGTGGGCGCCGTACAGGCCCTGGGGCGTGGCAATGCGGGGGTGGGGCAGGCCTGCGGTGCCTTCTGCCGCAGCTTGCTGGTCCACCACTTGCACGGGGCTTTTCACCAGCTCGTCCAGCGCAATCGTTTCGTCGGCAATGCGGTTCACAAACGAGGTGTTGGCGCCGTTTTCGAGCAAACGGCGCACCAAATAGGCCAGCAGCGTTTCGTGCGTGCCCACGGGGGCGTAGATGCGGCACGGGCGGCCGAGCTTGCCTGCAGCGATGGCGCCCACCACCTGCTCATACAGCGGCTCGCCCATGCCGTGTAGGCACTGGAACTCGTACTGCCCGGCGTAGTAGTTGCTGCCCGCCAGTTGGTAGATGGTGGCCACCGTTTCGGCGTTGTGCGTGGCGAATTGGGGGTACACGGCCTCGGGTGCCGCCAACAGCTTGCGGGCGCAGGCGATGTAGGAAATGTCGGTGTGCACCTTGCGCGTGTAGACGGGGTAGTCCTCCAGTCCATCGACTTGGGCGCGCTTGATTTCGCTGTCCCAGTACGCGCCCTTGACCAGGCGCACCATCAAGCGGCGCTGGGTGCGGCGGGCGAGTTGAACCACGTAGTCGATGACGAAGGGACAGCGCTTTTGGTAGGCCTGGATGACAAAGCCAATGCCGTTCCAGCCCGCCAGGGTAGGCTCATGGCACAGGCGCTCCAGCAGGTCCAGCGACAGCTCCAGGCGGTCGGTTTCTTCGGCGTCGATGTTCAGGCCGATGTCGTATTGCTTGGCCAGTGCCGTCAGGCGCAACACCAGCGGGTACAGCTCGTCCATCACCCGGCCAAACTGTGCGCGGCTGTAGCGGGGGTGCAGGGCCGAGAGCTTGATGGAAATGCCCGGGCCTTCGTAGATGCCGCGCCCGGCAGAGGCCTTGCCAATCGCGTGGATGGCCTGCTCGTACGACGCGTAGTAGCGCTTGGCGTCTTCGCTGGTCAGCGCGGCCTCGCCCAGCATGTCGTACGAATAACGAAAGCCCTCGGCCTCCATCGTGCGGGCATTACGCAGGGCTTCGTCAATGGTTTCGCCGGTCACAAACTGCTCGCCCATCATGCGCATGGCCATGTCCACGCCCTTGCGGATCAGGGGCTCGCCGCCCTTGCCGATGAGGCGGCTGAGCGAGTTGCCGAGACTGCCTTCGCTGTGCGTGGCCACCAGCTTGCCGGTGATGAGCAGGCCCCAGGTGGCGGCGTTGACGAAGAGCGAGGGGCTCTTGCCCAAGTGAGCATCCCACTGGCCATTGCTGATCTTGTCGCGGATGAGCGCGTCGCGTGTGGCCTTGTCGGGGATGCGCAGCAGCGCCTCGGCCAGGCACATCAGCGCCACGCCTTCTTGCGAAGACAGCGAAAACTCCTGCAGCAGCCCTTGCACGATGCCCGCACGTCCGGCGCTGGCCTTGCGTTCGCGCAGCGCCTTGGCGATTCGCAGGGCCAGTTGTTCGGCCGCTGCGGCTTGATCGGCAGGCAGGCGGGCCTGCGCCAGCAGCGGGGCCAGGGCCTCGGGCTCGGGGCGGCGGGTGGCGGCGGTGATGGCCGTGCGTAGCGGGTTGGACAGCGGCGTGCGGGGCGCGAAGTCTGCAAACAGGGCGGAGGGCTGCGTCATGGCGTTGTCTTTCGGTGGTTTGGAGTGCCAAACAAGGGGTTGGGCGCGTTACTGGCGATGATCCTTGGGTTTCTGGTGAATAAATGTTCGAAAATTCTGGGTCAAGCCGAATAAATCGCTAATGAATATGCAAGCAGAACCCGATCTGGACCGCATTGACCGCAAGATCCTGTCAATCCTGCAGGAGGACGGCCGCATCGCCAACCTCAAGCTGGCCGAGGCCGTGGCCCTGTCGCCCACAGCCGTGCTGGCGCGGGTGCAGCGCCTCACGCGCGATGGCTTCATCCTGGGCTACGAGGCACGGCTGAACCCGCTCAAGTTGGGCGCAGGCATGCTGGTGTTTGTGGAGGTGCTGCTGGACCGCACCACGCCCAACGTGTTCGACCAGTTCAAGGCGGCGGTCCAGGTGCATCCCGAGATCATGGAATGTCACATGGTGGCGGGCGGGTTCGACTACCTGCTCAAGACGCGATCCGCTGACATGAACGCCTACCGCGTGTTTGCGGGCAATGTGTTGTGGCAACTGCCCGGCGTGCGCGAGACGCGCACCTATGCAGTGATGGAAGAGGTCAAGCACACCAACCATTTGCACCTGCGCTGAGAGGGCGGGGCGGTGGCAGAAGACTAGTACGGCCGCAGCCCGAGCCAGATTGGCTCTGCAGGGCAAAGCCCGCATAATGCAACGCAGCAACCGCCAGACCGAGGAGAAGAACCATGAGAGCCCTTCCAACCGCTGCCGCCGCCTTGTTGGCCGCCCTTTTCAGCCAGTCGGCCGCCGCCGGGTGTTATGTGGTCTATGGCCCCAACAAGGACATCGTCTACCGCGCCCCCGAGCCACCGGTCGATATGTCGCGCCAGATCCACGAAACCCTGCCGCGTGTGGCTCCGGGGGGCACCCTGGTGTTCTCACCCGACGATTTTGGCTGCGAACTCACCATCAACAAGCTGCCGCTGGCTTCGGCCGCTTCAGCCGTATCGGCGCCAGGGGGCATGCGCCCCGCACGCGCAGACCGGGGCTAAACCAGCCCCACGGCCCGGCCCGCTGCAGCGGCGGCCCTGGGCCTGAGACAATCGGGGGATGAGCGAACCGAAAGAACTATCCCCCTCGTTTGAACCCGTGGCGCAGGATGCCACCGACCTGCCCGAGGGCTGGCTGCAGGTGCAGTCCATGGACCTTGACGCCCAGGGCGTAGCCCGCAAGCCCGATGGCAAGGTCGTCTTCATCGATGGTGCCCTGCCTTCCGAGCTGGTCACCGCCAACACCCACCGCAAGAAGAACAACTGGGAGCAGGCCAGCCTGGTGGCCATCCACCGCGAGTCGTCGCAGCGCGTGCGCCCTGGCTGCCAGCACTTTGGCCTGCATGCAGGGGCCTGCGGTGGCTGCAAGATGCAGCACTTGCACGTGGGTGCGCAGGTGGCCGTCAAGCAGCGCGTGCTGGAGGACAACCTCTGGCACCTGGGCAAGGTCAAGGCCGAGACCGTGATGCGCCCCATTGAAGGGCCCGCCTGGGGCTACCGCTTCCGTGCCCGCCTGGCTGTGCGCCATGTGATCAAGAAGGGCCAGGTGCTGGTGGGCTTTCATGAGCGCAAGAGCCGCTACATCGCCGACATGCAGACCTGCAAGATCCTGCCACCGCATGTGGACGCGATGCTGATGCCGCTGCGCGCGCTGATCGCCAGCATGGACGCGCGCGACACCTGCCCGCAGATCGAGCTGGCCTGTGGCGACAGCGTGACTGCCATGGTGCTGCGCCATCTGGAGCCGCTCTCCGCAGACGACATCACCCGACTGCGTGCTTTTGGCACGGAGCATGGCGTGCAGTGGTGGCTGCAGCCCAAGGGCCCCGACACGGTGAAGCTGCTGGATGAAGGTGGCGAGCAGCTGTCGTATGCGCTGCCGGACTTTGGCATCACCATGCCCTTCAAGCCCACGGATTTCACCCAGGTGAACCCGCACATCAACCAGGTGCTGGTGACCCGGGCGCTGCGCCTGCTGGATGTGAAGCCGCACGAGCGCGTGATCGACTGGTTCTGCGGCCTGGGCAACTTCACGCTGCCGTTGGCCACGCAGGCGCGCGAGGTGCTGGGCATAGAGGGCAGTGAGGCCCTGGTGGCCCGTTCGCGCGAAAACTATGCATTGAATCAGACCCTTGCGCGCGACCAGAAAGCGCTGGCAGCTACTAATTTTGTAGCGCGCAACCTGTTTGAGATGACCCCCGAAATGCTGGTGGCCGATGGCACTGCCGACAAGTGGCTGGTGGACCCGCCGCGCGAAGGCGCGTTTGCGCTGGCCAAGGCGCTGGCCGACATCGAACAGGCCCGCATCGGTGCCGAGGGCGCTGGCCCGCTGCCTGCCGGTGCTGAGGGCTGGACGCCTCCGAAGCGCATCGTGTACGTGAGCTGCAACCCCGCCACCCTGGCGCGTGATGCGGGCCTGCTGGTGCATCTGGCAGGCTACAAATGCACGGCAGCGGGCATGGTCAACATGTTCCCGCACACTGCGCACGTTGAGAGCATGGCGGTGTTCGAGCGGGTGTAGCGGAGGAGGGCTGTGCTGCCGGGGCTGTGGCCCTGGCGTGCATGCCCGCTGAAGAAGACAAGGGGAAAAAAGGCAGGGCCTTGCCCCTGGCGAGCCAGGCCGCTCAGCTGCGGCTGCGGCTGGATGCGGGGTCGCGGGTTTCGGTTTCGATCTCCGTGCTGCTGCCCTTGCGCGGTTCGGGCTTTTCGACCTTGGTCAACACCGAGGGCGTGCCCTCGATCTTGTTCTCGCGCATGTAGGCGTCCATCTCTTTCCACCCCGCAAACACCGAGGCCTTGGCGGCCTTGGGGTTCAGGGTGTAGCAGTCTTCCAGTCCACGCAGCGCGTGGCGGCAGGCTCCGCCAATGGCCTTGGCCTCGGCGTCGCGTTGCGCAACACGGGGGTCAGGGCCCAGGCCGGGGATCTTGTCGCAGCCAGCAAGCAGCAGAAGGCCCGCCAGAACCGTCAGGCGTATCGCGGTGGAGGGGCTTTGTGGATACATGTACTTGCATTATCGGCACACTGGCCGCGCTATTGAGGCCTGATCCGGGTGCGCGGTCCACAAAAAAGGCTCCCGAGGGAGCCTTTTGATGGTGGTCAAGGGATCAGCGGGGTTACTCGCGCTCGCCGCCCATGATGCCCAGCAGGGCCAGCAGGCTCTGGAACACGTTGAAGATGTCCAGGTACAGGGCCAGCGTGGCGCTGATGTAGTTGGTCTCGCCGCCGTCCAGGATCTGCTTCAGGTCATACAGCATATAGGCGCTGAAGATGCCGATGGCCAGCATCGAGATCACCATCATGCCCACGCCGGAGCCGACGAACACGTTGATGATGCCGCCCACCATGAGCACCAGCGCGCCTACCATCAGCCACTTGCCCATGCCCGACAGGTCGCGCTTGATCACGCTGGCCAGGCTGGCCATCACGAAGAACACACCGGCGGTGCCGGCAAACGCCGTCATGATCAGGTCGGTGCCGTTCTTGAAGCCCAGCACCATGCCGATCAGGCGCGAGAGCATCAGGCCCATGAAGAAGGTGAAGGCCAACAGCACGGGCACGCCTGCGGCCGAGCGCTTGGTCTTTTCGATGGCGAACATGAAGCCGAACGCGCCGCCCAGGAACACGATCAGGCCTAGGCCGCCGGTCAGCGAGCGGGTGATGCCGGTGGCCACGCCGATCCAGGCGCCCAGCACCGTGGGGATCATGCTCAGGGCCAGCAGCCAGTAGGTATTGCGCAGCACCTTGTGGCGCTCTTCCTGCGAGATGCCATAGCCCGCAGAGTGGCCCAGGGTGGTGACTTGGTCGTTCATCATCTTGTGTCTCTCCTTGTTGGCCTGCACAGCGCAGACGCCCCAAATTTTAGGCGTTGGTGGTTTTTGGCCACCCAATAACCGCATCCGGTCACCTACTTTTGGTAAGGGTACTTTCACCCTGCGTGGGGGTGAGCGCGCCCCGTGATGCCGCTATGCTTGCGGCTTCCTCGGCCTGGGCGCTCCAACAGGGTGGCCCGCGCGATCTTTCTACTTCCTTCTCCTATCCGGACACCTCTCCATGAAAACCAAGCATGAACTCGAACTGGCCGACGTCAAGGCCGTTGCCGCCGCTGCCGAAGCCGAGGCCCTCAAGAACAACTGGGCCGTGACCATCGCCATCGTGGACGACGGCGGCCACCTGCTGTGGCTGCAGCGCCTGGACGGCGCCGCTGCCGTGTCCTCGCACATTGCCCCCTCCAAGGCCCGCACGGCCGCGCTGGGCCGCCGCGAGAGCAAGGTGTACGAAGATGTCATCAACGGCGGCCGCACCTCGTTCCTGAGTGCACCCACCATTGACGGCCTGCTCGAAGGCGGCGTGCCGATCATGAAGGACGGCCAATGCCTGGGTGCCGTGGGCGTGAGTGGTGTGAAGTCCACCGAAGACGCCCAGGTTGCTCGCGCTGGGATTGCGGCCCTGGGCCTGTAAGGACTGAACTGCACGCATGGATGGGCCGTGTGGCGCCATCCTGAAGCGGGGGCGTCACAAACCTGCACTCCGCGTCACGCACAAAAAAACCGGCTGAAGAGCCGGTTTTTTTATGGTGCCTGCGCTGCATGTTCTGACAGCGGCGACCGAGAGATCGGTGGAGAAAAAAAGCCTGGCTACGCGGGAGAACCCGTTGGCTGGCAAAAACGACCCTTGCGAGCTTGTTGCAAGCCCGGGAGTCGCCCCACGATGAAACTGTTGGGGGCCTGGCAGCAGCCTGAATGTGCTGCCGAGGGGGAGGAGGGGAGCAGGGCGGCTGCGCTTATTTGGTCAGGATCAGCTTGCCCAGCTTGGTGGCCTGCAGGCGGTACACCGAGCCGTTGTGGCTGATCGCCACGGCTTTCTGGCCCTGCAGCAAGGCGCTGCTGTCCACGGCGGCCGACACGGCTTCGGCGCTCTGGGCGCCTTCGCCAGGGGCGAGCGAGGCCGCCTTGTCGGCGGCGGCAGAGCGCAGGAGCGAGGCGGCGGTCATGGTGGCTTGCATGGAGGTTTTTTCCTGTGTCATTGCATTGCGTTTTGCTAATGATAACGATTCGCAATTACGAGTCAAGCGAATTGCATGTTTCTTTTTGTTCTTTTTTCCGGCGTCCAGCGTGTGGGGGCGTTGAACGGCGGCACGCCCTGGCGTTGATCCGCCTTGCGCCGGGCCTGTGGGGCCGGACAAGGCTCGGCGATGTGGCGGCCCACAAAAAAGCCCGGCAAGCAAGGCTGGCCGGGCGGGGGCAACAAACCCTTCAGGGGGCTGTTACTGCGGGTCGGTCACAAACCCGATCTTGCGCACCCCGGCGCGCTGCGCAGCGGCCATGGCCTGGGCCACGTATTCGTAGCGCACGCTCTTGTCGCCCCGGATGTGCAGGTCCGGCTGGGGCTCCTTGGCGGCCTCGGCCTGCAGGCGGGGGAAGAGTTCTTCTTCCGTCACCTGCGATTCGTTCCAGTAGAACTTGCCATCTGCCGCCACCGACAGGCGCACGGTCTCGGGCTTGACGTTTTCGGGCTGGTTCGTGGCCCGGGGCAGGTCTACGTTGACCGAGTGTTTCATCACCGGCACGGTGATGATGAAGATGATGAGCAGCACCAGCATGACGTCCACCAGGGGCGTCATGTTGATCTCGTTCATCACATCATCGGCATCGTCTTGCGTTCCGAAAGCCATGGCTTAGTTGCCTTTCTTGATGGGCAGGACCTTGCCCTGTTCGCCACTGGCAGACACGCGGGCACCGGTCACGAAGTAGGCATGCAAGTCGTGCGCAAAGCTGTTGAGGCCGCCCAGGATGGACTTGTTGCCACGCACCAGCGCGTTGTAGCCCAGCACGGCAGGGATGGCCACGGCCAGGCCCAGGGCGGTCATGATCAGCGCTTCGCCGATGGGGCCGGCCACCTTGTCGATGGTGGACTGGCCGGAAGTGCCGATGGCCACCAGCGCATGGTAGATGCCCCACACGGTGCCAAACAGGCCGATGAACGGGGCGGTAGAGCCCACCGAGGCCAGGATGGCCAGGCCCGATTGCAGGCGGGCGGTGAACTCGTCGATGCAGTTGCGCAGGCAGCGGGTGACCCAGTCGCTCACGTCCAGGCTGTCGTGCAGGTGGGCCTTGGTGTTGCGGTGGTGGGCCGTGGCTTCACGGCCTTCCAGCGCCAGGTGGCGGAAGGGGTTGGTGGGGTCGGCGCCCAGCTTGGTCAGGCCGGCCGCGAAGTCCTCGCTGTGCCAGAAATCCTGCGCGGCGCGGGTGTGCTTCTTGAACTTGATGATGTCCAGCGCCTTGATGAGGATGACGACCCACGAGGCCAGCGACATGGCCAGCAGGATGATGGCGACGGCGCGGGTGACGAAGTCGCCCTGGATCCATACGTTGGCGATGCCGAATTGCGATTCCATGAAAAAACTCCCTGAAGCGGTGATCTGAAACTGTGAACTGGTTATTCGAGAACGAAGTTGACCGGGACCAGGTTCCACATGGTCTCGACCACTCCGTTGCGTTTGCCGGGCACGAAGCGCCAGCGCATGACGGCCTCCTGGGCCTGGCGGTCCAGGCGCTCAAAGCCGCTGGACTTGTTGACTTCCACCTTCTGCGGCGTGCCGTCGGTGCCGATCAGCACCCGCAGCACCACCTTGCCTTGCTCGCCCATGCGTTTGCTGATGGCGGGGTAGCTGGGCTTGGGGTTGTTCAGGTAAGCGGCGTCGCTGGAAGGCAGCTCGATCTTGGGCGGCGCAGGCGGTGCCGGTGGGGCGGGCGGCGCCGGGGGTGCAACAGGCGCCTCGATGGGCGGCGCGGGCGGCTGGGGCGTGGTGATGCCCGTGGGGGCATTGGGCGCCGGTGTCGGGTCGGCAATTGCCACAGGCATGGGGGCCGGGCGCGGCGCGACCTTGGGGGCCGGGCGGGGCGGTGGTGGCGGCGCCGGGGGCGGCGGTGTGACCTTGGGGGGGGCGGGCGGGGCGATGAACTCGCTCAGCAGCTCGGCGGGCACGATGACCTCGGCCGCACGGCGCAGCAGGCCGGACTGCAGGGCCCAGATGCCTGCCACGTGCAGGGCAATCACGGAGCCCACGATCACGGTGTTGCGGCTGACACCCCCGGGAGTGGCAAAACGATCAGGGTGAGACATAAAAATGATAGCAACCAGCGCTTGTGTATCAGGCGCCAGGGGCTTAAAAGACCGATGTTACTTGCGGAAGATCCACCAGGCAGAGCCTGCCACGAGGATCAGGCTGCCAGCGAGTGTTGAGAGGAGTTCCATGACTTGCTTTCCAGGATGGAGCTGGCAAGCTGGATCGGCTGCGGTGCCGCGTCATTGTGCAGGGCGGCTACAGGATTCGAAACACTGCACTGCGCCACCACGTCGCGGGCGCAGCTTTCGCAGCAACCACATTGGGTGGCCACGCCCAGTTCGAACTGGATTTCATCGAAGCTCATGCCAGCACGCGCATGGCGGGCAATCTCACGGTCGGAAACCCGGCGGCAAACACAGACGATCATGGGGAGCAGGCAGTGTGGCTGGCTGTTGAAGGGATGACGAGATTATAAATACGAATCTATCGCATTTGCAATAAATCATTCCTGCCGACAGGGGCAAGGCTTTGATCGGCGTCAACACCTGTCACCGGCCATGGTCGCTGGCCATGGTTTTTGGCCATCCTCGGCCATCGCCAGACATCACGCGCCGGGGCGCAGCGCCTGGCTCTCTGTGGCGTCCAGCAGCGCAGGGCGGGCATCGGCCAGTGTGGCGCAGCCGGTAAGGGCCATGGCAACCTCCAGCTCGTCGCGCAGCACGCGCAGCACATGGGCCACGCCTGCGGCCCCGGCATTGGCCAGGCCCCACACGGCGGGGCGTCCCACCAGCACGGCCGAGGCGCCCAGGGCCAGGGCCTTGAGCACATCGGTGCCGCGCCGAATGCCGCCGTCCACCAGCACCGGCACCGCGCCGCCCACGGCCTGCACCACGCGGGGCAAAGCGGTGGCGGTGGCGGGCGCGGTGTCCAGCGTGCGGCCGCCGTGGTTGGAGACGATCAGGCCCGCCGCACCCGCTGCCACCGCTTGGCGTGCGTCGGCCGGGTGCAGCACGCCCTTGAGCAGCACGGGCAGGCGGGTGATGGACTGCAGCCAGGCCACGTCGTCCCAGGTGGGGGCCTGGTGCAGCAGGCCGTCAAACAGCGCGCTCTGCCCGGGGCGCAGGTCGGGCTGAGGGGCGAGGGGCAGGCCCGCCAGGTTGACAGGGCCCACGCCCGGCGGCAGCCGAAAGCCCGCGCGCCGTTCGCGGTCGCGCACGCCGCTGGCGGGTGCATCCACCGTGAGTACCAGGGCCTCGTAGCCCGCTGCCTCAGCCCGCTGCACCAGCGCCTGGGTAAAGCCCCGGTCATGCTGCAGATAGAGCTGGAACCACAGCGGGCCGCGCCCCGGGTCGGGCTGCACGGCCTCGGCAACAGCTTCGAGCGACACGCTGGCCTGGGTGCTGAGCACCACGCCCGCGCCCAGCGCCGCCGCCGCGTAGGCCATGGCCAGTTCGCCATCGGGATGGGCTAGGCGCTGGAAGGCCACCGGGGCCAGCAGGATGGGGTGGGTCAGCGTGCGGCCCAGCAGCTGCACCCGGGTGTGGCCGCCCGCCAGCGGCCGCAGCACGCGGGGCCACAAGGGCAAGGCGTCCCAGGCGCTGCGGTTGGCGCGCAGGGTGATTTCATCGCCCGCGCCTCCGCTGAAGTAGGCCCAGGCGTTGTCGTCCAGCTGCTGGCGCGCCTGCATTTCGTGGTCGGCCAGGTTGGCGATCTCGGGCGGCAGTCGGTGGCGGGCGGGGGTGTAGGTCATACCAATGAAAAAAGCACCTTGCGCGCGTTCAGTATGCGCGAGGTGCTATTGAAATAGGAGTGAATCTGGCAAGGCAGGGGCCATGGCCTGAAGGAGCTGTGGTGCCTGGGTGCCGGAGGAGGCAGGTCACACGTCGGCCCACATGCGCAGCAGGTTGTGGTACGTGCCCGACAGCGCAATGACCGAGGGCTCCGTTTCGCCCACGCTCTGGCGCAGCCGCAGCAGCGACATGTCCATGTCGAACAGCAGCTGCCGTTGCTCCAGCCCGCGCACCATGCTCTCCACCCAGAAGAAGCTGCTGATGCGCTGCCCGCGTGTGACGGGCGACACCTGGTGCACGGTGCTGCTGGGGTATAGGACCATGTCGCCTGCAGGCAGCTTGATGCGTTTCTCGCCCCAGGCTTCGGTGGCCACGAGTTCGCCGCCTTCGTATTCGTCCGGCGGGGTGAGGAACAGTGTGCACGACAGGTCGCTGCGCACCCAGGCGTTGTCGGCTGTGGAGTGCATGACGGCGCTGTCCACATGCTTGCCGTAGAAGTTGGCGCCGTCGCCGTAGCGGTTGAACAGCGGGTTGTAGATGCGGCGGGGCAGGGCGGCCGAGAAGAACAGTGCGTTGCGTGCCAGGGCGGCCTTGACCAGGCCCTGCAATTGGGCCGACAGCGCGCTGCCCTGCGCCAGCTGCAGGTTGTTCTTCTGGTGCACCGCCTGGCCGCCTGCGCTGCGGGCGCCGTCCACCCAGGGGGCGTCGGAGGCCCAGAGCTGTTGCCGGAAGAATGCGACTTCTTCGGCCGTGAGAACGTGGGGGATGTGCAGGAACATGGGGGGCCATTGTGACTCCGCCCCAGTGAAGGGGCGGAGTCGTTTCGTCAGAGCATCAGCGCATCAAAGGTCAGAAGCGCGTCTTGATGGACACCTGCACGGCGCGGGGAGCGCCCGGCGTGTAGAAGCCACGGTAGAGGCCGTCGGCGTAGGTGCGGTCGAACAGGTTGCTCACGTTCAGCTTGAGCGAGGTCTTGTCGTCAAACGCGTACTCGGCCATGGCGTCCATCACGGCAAAGCCGCTGGCGTACACCGCGCGCGAACCCTCGGGGTTCTGCTTGCTGCGGTAGGTCAGGCCTGCGCCCACGCGCAGCTTGGACGTGACGGCGTAGGTGCTCCACACGCTGCCGCTGTGCTTGGGCGTGAGGCCGGGGCGGTCGCCCTGCACCTGTGCGCCACCACCGTTGGCTGCCAATGCCACGTTGCTCTTGTCGATCTTGGCCGAGGGGATCCAGGTGTGGTTGACGAACAGTTCCCACTTCGGCGTCAGGCGGCCTGCCAGGTTGAACTCCATGCCCGTGGCGTGGCGCTTGCCGGACAGCAGCTCTTGCGCGGCGGCGGTGTCGGGGTCGGTGTTGCGCTCGTTGTACTTCTCGGTGCGGAACAGGGCCACACCCAGCAGTGCGCGGCGCTCGAACAGCTCGAACTTGCTGCCGATCTCGAAGTTGCGGCTCTTTTCGGGGTCGGTGTTGGCGGTGCGGGCCGTGTTGGCACCGGGGTTGCCGAACTGGTAGGTGTCGCCCGAGGTGTTGTACGAGGTGCCGAACGAGGCGTAGTACGAAGCCAGCTCATTGGGCTGGAACAGTAGGCCCACGCGCGGGCTGACCAGGCTGTCGGAGCGGGAGTTGCTCAGCGCGCCGGTGGCGTTCTTGTAAGAGGCCTTGAAGTTGTCATAGCGCAGGCCGCCCACCAGCTTCAGGCTGTCGTTCAGCGCCACCGTGTCCTGGAAATACAGGCCCAGGTTGCGCGACTTGAAGGTGTTCCACTGCACGGGTGCACGGCCATCGGCCACCCAGGCGCCATCGTTGGGCGAGCCGACGGTGGTGTTGGGGCGGGTGGTGGTGTTGGGGTAGTTCTGGTTGCGTTTGGCGTCGTCGTCGTAGTAGTCCACGCCGGTCAGCACGGCGTGCTTCTTGCCGCCCCAGTTGAAGGTGTTGCTGTAGTCGCTTTGCACCTGCAGCACGTCGCTTTCACCCAGGCGGCCCTTGGAGCCGCGCGTCAGCGCGGTGTTGCCGTTGATCTGGTCGAGCGTGATGGCGCTGTTCTGGAAGCCGATGGTGCTGGCCAGCAGATCGCGCTCGTACGTGCCGTAGCGCAGGCGCGTGTTCAGCTCGCCGTTGTTGTCAAAGCGGTGGATGTGGCCCAGCGTCACGTGCTGCGCCGAGGTGTTGTTGTGGTCGCTGGCCAGGCCGTAGTAGTTGCGGGCGTCGAGCGGCGTGTTGATCTTGCCGTCCACCACGCGCCAGGGGTGGTTGTAGAGCGGGCGGCCCTTGGATTCGAGGTAGTACAGGCCGATGGAGAACTCATCGCGCGTGCCGATGCCCCAGGCAAACGTGGGCGCAATGCCGCGCTTGTCCTGCTTGGCGCCGTAGTTGTCGAACTCCTGCACCATGGCGTTCAGGCGGAAGGCCGCGTTTTCGCCGGTCTTGAAGTTGAAGTCGCCCGTGGCGCGGTGGTATTGGCCGGTGCCGTAGGTGTACGAGGCTTCGTGCTGGTCAATCAGCAGCGGGGCCTTGTTGACCTGGTTGACGACGCCGCCGGTCGAACCCTTGCCGAACAGCATGGATGCCGAGCCCTTGAGCACTTCGACGCGGTCCAGATTGAAGGTGTCGCGCTCGATCAGCGGGGCGTCCTTCATGCCGTCCACATAGATGTCGCCCGCCTGGCCCAGCGAGAAACCGCGCAGGCGCACGTCTTCTTCACCCGTTTCGCCCGACTGGAAGGTCACGCCCGCGGTGTTGCGCAGCACCTCGCGGAAGTCGTCCAGGTTGCGGTCGTTCATCTGCTTTTCGGTGAACACCGTCACGGACTGGGGGATGTCCTTGATGTCCTGGTTGCCCTTGCCGACCGTGGTTTTCTTGAGCAGCAAGGTGTCCTTGCCTTGCACGTCGGCGGCTTCCTGCACCGTTACGGTGGACAGGGTGGCTTCCTTGGTGGCGGTCTGTGCCATGGCGCCCATGGAGGCGGCCAGCATCAGCGCGCCCAGGGGCAGCAGGGCCTTGTCGGACGCGGCGACGGGGGCGAGGGAAATGGGGGATGCGGTTTTACGCAGCGCGGAGCTGCGGCGCAGAGCGCGTGATTTTGCCAAGATGGCCTCCATCGATGGGGTGCAGGGGGGCGATGTGTGAATGGCGCGCGGGGCGCCAGAAGCGGCGAGAGGCAGTGGCTAGATCAACATGGCTGTGCGTCGTCGTGCTGCTTGATGTTACATCAAATGCGGGTCATTCTCATTTGTGTTGATGTTCGCATGCCACACTGCGGTGACACGCCCAATAAAAAAGCCGGCAAAGCCGGCTTTTTTTGTGCTGCGGGTGCAGTGCGTCGGTTTACTTGACGTGCTTGCCGATCAGGCCAGCCAGTTCAAACATGGAGACCTGGGGCTTGCCGAACAGCTCCTTGAGCTTGGCATCGGCGTTGATGTTGCGCTTGTTGGTGGCGTCCTGCAGGTTGTTGGCCTTGATGTAGACCCACAGCTTGCTGATGATCTCCGTGCGTGGCAGCGGTGCCGAGCCCACCACGGCGGCCAGCGCGGGGCTGGGCGTGAGCGCCTTCATGAAGGCGGCGTTGGGGGTGCGCTTCTTGGCGGGGGCAGCGGCCTTCTTGGCTGCTGGGGCTGTGGTTGCCGGAGCTTTTTTTGCAGTTGCCATGTTGGGTGTTCCTTGTTGGAAGTAAATTTTCACCAGCGAAAACGACGCTTTCCCACTGGCAGAGCGATGCTAATGGGAAAAAAACGGGTTTCCAAGGGAGAAACGGCTTTTTTTGCCTCGATTTGTAGCTGTGGCGCCGCGCAGCGCGCAGCAATTCACCGCAAAGCCGCACCAGCCTTGACAAAAGCTGGGCGGCCTGGGGCAGGCGTTGGGCTGACAATCCTGGCTTGGCCCGTTTCAGTGTCACCGACCCACTTTCTGAAAGGTTTTTGTCGATATGTCTGCAGCTTCCGCCTCCTCCTTCTCCACCTGCGACTTCTGTGACGAACACAAGACCGATGTGAGCGGCACGTTCCGCGTTCTGCCACCCGTCTTTCACAGCTATGGTGGCAAACCGGTCTTTGCGGGCCCTGTCACCACCGTCAAGTGCCACGAAGACAACTCCCTGGTCAAGGCGGCCGTGGAGTCGCCGGGCGAGGGCCGCGTGCTGGTGGTGGACGGTGGGGGCTCGCTGCGCCGCGCGCTGGTGGGGGGCAATTTGGCGGCTGCAGCGGCACGCAATGGCTGGGCGGGCCTGGTGGTGGACGGCTGCGTGCGCGACGTGGCAGAGCTGAATGCCGCCGCCGTGGGCATCCGGGCGCTGGCGCTCATGCCGCTCCCGACAGAGCGCAGGGGCGAAGGGCAGCGCGATGTGGCTGTGCTGATCCAGGGCGTCTGGGTGCGGCCCGGCGATTGGCTGTATGCCGATGCCGACGGCATGGTGGTGAGCGCACAGGCGCTGGCGGCCTGACGGCCTCACGGCAGTGGGGCTGCGTCAGCCGCTGCGGTCGCCCCGCCCCACGCGCAGTGCGGCGCGCGAGGGCAGGGTGGCCATGATGACGCTGGCCAGGGCAATCGCGAAGGCAAACCACTGCATGCCCGTGAGCGACTCTCCCAGCACCAGCACACCCACCAGGGCCGCACTGACCGGCAGCAGCACCGAGAACACGCCGCCCTGTGCCGCAGGCACGGCCTTGAGCCCTGTCATCCAGAGCCACACGGTCCACATGCAGGCCGCCAGGGCATAGAACAGCAGCAGTGCCCAGGTGCCCCAGCCGACGGCCGCAAAGTTGAAATCGAGCGCCAGGTACAGCCCGAACGGCGTGGTCAGCACAAAGCCCCACAGGTTGATGAGCGAGGTGATGCGTTTGGGCCCCAGGCTGCCCGTGAGTTTTTTGCCGATCACCGTATAGGCCGCTTCGCAAACCACTGCGCCTATCAACAGCAACTGCCCCAGCCACGCCGTGTTTTGGGAATTTTTGGGGCCTGCCGCCTGTCCCATATGGGATGAGTGCTCTGGTTTTGATAGTGCAAACAGCGCAATCCCTGCCACCGCGCAGACCACGGCCAGCCAGGTGCGTGGCGCCACCCGTTCGCGCAGAAAAGCCCAGCCCATCAGCGCCACGGCGGCCGGGATGGCGGCCATGGTCACGCCCGCCGACACGGCATCGGTCAGGCTCACACCGTAAATCATGCAGATGGTGAACAGGAAGTTGCCCAAAAACGACTCCAGGAACAGCAGCCGCCGGGTCTGCGGTGTCAGCGGGGGCTCATCCGCTGGCTTCTTGAGCCAGTGCAGCATGGCCACACCGCCGATCCCAAAACGCATCCATGCCAGCAAAAACACCGGCAGCACTGCCGCGAGCGGTTTGGACAGCGCCACATAACTGCCCACCAGCGACATGCTAAGTGCTAGGCACAGGTAGGCAAAGGGGCGGTTGGGCGTGTTCACTAGACTGGGCGCTGTTCAAAAAAAGAGTGCGCATCATGCCCGACGAATCCGTGCCCGCCCGGCCGCTCCGCTGCGTTTTTGTCTACGGCACGCTGCGCCGTGGCGGCAGCAATGACATCACGCGGCTCAAGCCCGCGCCCCGCTATGTAGGGCCTGCACAAGTGGCCGGGGTGCTGTACCACCTGGGGGCCTACCCCGGCATGTTGCTGGGCGGTGGCCGGTGCGTGGTGGGCGAGGTCTATGCCATCACGCCAGCGCTGGAGGCGGTGCTCGACGGCATCGAGGGCGTGCAGGGCGACCCCGGCGACGAGTACATCCGGCGGGAAGTGGCCGTGCAGGTGGCGGAGCAATTGCTGCGGTGCCTGGTGTACGAGATCAACCCACAGCATGTGGTGGCGGCCCCGGAGATCCCGCACGGCGACTGGCTCCGTGCGGTGGGTCGCCAAAGCAATTGAATTTATCGCAATGTGAAAGTTATTTTTCTTGATGCGGAATGCGATAGATGTTGCATTGCCGCAATTTTTCTCGATATGAGAAATCAATTTCTGTATTGAGAAATCGCGTGGTTAAGTGGTTGTTTTGCAAGGAGAAAATTTATCTCTTCTATAAGACATAAGAGCTTGCACAAGTCTTATAGAAGACTTAAAGTTGTCTTCAAGGGCGGCACACAGCAGCCCGGCGTTTTCAACCAACCCTGGAGTGATCTCATGCCCCAATCCCTCAACGAACAACTGAGCCGCGAACAGCAAATTGCCGCCCTCGAAAAAGACTGGGCGACCAACCCCCGCTGGAAGGGCGTGAAGCGCGGTTACTCCGCAGCCGACGTGGTGCGCCTGCGCGGCTCGCTGCCTATCGAGCACACGCTGGCCAAGCGCGGCGCTGAAAAGCTGTGGGACAAGATCAACGGCGGCGCCAAGAAGGGCTACGTGAACGCGTTCGGCGCCATCTCTGCCGGCCAAGCCATGCAACAAGCCAAGGCCGGCCTCGAAGCCGTGTACCTGTCGGGCTGGCAAGTGGCCGCTGACGGCAACACCAGCGAAACCATGTACCCCGACCAGTCGCTGTATGCGTACGACTCGGTGCCCACCATGGTCCGCCGCATCAACAACACCTTCAAGCGCGCTGACGAAATCCAGTGGGGCCGTGGCATCAACCCCGGCGACAAGGAATTCATCGACTACTTCCTGCCCATCGTGGCCGACGCAGAAGCTGGTTTCGGCGGCGTGCTGAACGCCTTCGAACTGATGAAGAACATGATTCAAAGCGGCGCTGCTGGCGTTCACTTTGAAGACCAGCTGGCTGCCGTGAAGAAGTGCGGCCACATGGGTGGCAAGGTGCTGGTGCCTACGCAAGAAGCCTGCGAAAAGCTGATCTCCGCACGTTTCGCTGCTGACGTGATGGGCGTGTCCACCATCGTGCTGGCCCGTACCGATGCCGAAGCCGCCAACCTGATCACGTCCGACCACGACGCCAACGACAAGCCTTTCCTGACTGGCGAGCGCACGCAAGAAGGCTTCTACCGCGTGAAGAACGGCCTGGAGCAAGCCATCAGCCGTGGCGTGGCATACGCTCCTTACGCCGACCTGGTGTGGTGCGAAACCGGCGTGCCAGACATCGGCTTTGCCCGTGAATTCGCTCAGGCCGTGCACGCTGCCTGCCCTGGCAAGCTGCTGTCCTACAACTGCTCGCCATCGTTCAACTGGAAGAAGAACCTCAACGACAAGCAGATCGCCTCGTTCCAGGAAGATCTGTCGGCTCTGGGCTACAAGTACCAGTTCATCACGCTGGCCGGCATCCACATCAACTGGTTCAACACCTTCCAGTTCGCCCATGCATACGCCCAGGGCGAAGGCATGAAGCACTACACCGAAATGGTGCAGGAACCTGAATTCGCAGCACGTGAAAAGGGCTACACCTTCGTGTCGCACCAGCAAGAAGTGGGCGCAGGCTACTTCGACGACGTGACCACGGTGATCCAGGGCGGCTCGTCCTCCGTGAAGGCCCTGACGGGTTCGACCGAAGAAGAGCAGTTCCACTGATCTTGAGGGGCTGATGCGCCGCCGGGGTGTGGCGCAAAATGCACCGAATGAAAGCCCGAAGCGCCCGCTTCGGGCTTTTTTGTTGGCGGCAAGGTTAAAATGCCAGCAAATTCACTGCACAAGAGCGAGAAAGGCAATCTGGTTATGACACCGCGAACTACATCGGAGATGTTGACCGGCCTCTAAGGCTGGCTGTTCGCGCCTGCACGAGATTGCACACACCTCCAAAAAGCGCGGACCTGTTCCGCGCTTTTTTGTTTTACGGGCCTGGCGCGTGCCCGCACCCCTTGCACTGATTGAAAAGAAAGAGTTACTCCCATGATTCACATCACGCTTCCTGATGGCTCGCAACGCGAATTCCCGGGCCCTGTGACGGTGGCCGAAGTGGCGGCTTCCATTGGCGCGGGCCTGGCCAAGGCAGCCCTGGCGGGCAAGATTGACGGCAAAGTGGTGGATACCAGCTACCAGATCACGGCCGACAGCCCGCTGTCCATCGTCACTGCCAAGGATGCTGATGGCCTCGAAGTCATTCGCCACTCCACGGCCCACTTGCTGGCCTATGCGGTGAAGGAGCTGTTTCCTGATGCGCAGGTCACCATCGGCCCGGTGATCGAGAATGGCTTCTTCTACGATTTCTCGTACAAGCGCCCCTTCACGCCCGAAGACCTGGTGGCCATCGAAAAGCGCATGGCCGAACTCGCCGCCAAGGACGAGCCCGTGGTGCGCCGTGTTCTGCCGCGCGACGAGGCCGTGGCCTATTTCAAGGGCCTAGGCGAGCACTACAAGGCCGAGATCATTGCGAGCATCCCCAGCAATGAGGATGTGAGCCTGTACCGCGAAGGCAATTTTGAAGATCTGTGCCGTGGCCCCCACGTGCCCAGCACGGGCAAACTGAAGTTCTTCAAGCTCATGAAGGTGGCGGGCGCCTACTGGCGTGGCGACCACCGCAATGAGATGCTGCAGCGCATCTACGGCACGGCCTGGACTTCCAAGGAAGAACTGCAGCAGTACCTCACCATGCTGGAAGAGGCTGAAAAGCGCGACCACCGCAAGTTGGGGCGTGAGCTGGACCTGTTCCATATGGACGAGCATTCGCCCGGCACCGTGTTCTGGCACCCCAAGGGCTGGGCACTGTGGCAGGAGGTCGAGCAGTACATGCGCCGTGTGTACCGCAACAACGGCTACCAGGAAGTCAAGGGCCCGCAGATCCTGGACAAGAGCCTGTGGGAGAAAACGGGCCACTGGGACAAGTACCGCGACAACATGTTCACGACCGAATCGGAAAAGCGCGACTACGCGCTCAAGCCGATGAACTGCCCCGGCCACATCCTGATCTACAAGCAGGGCATCAAGAGCTACCGCGACCTGCCGCTGCGGTACGGCGAGTTCGGTGCCTGCCACCGCAATGAGCCCACGGGTGGCCTGCACGGCATCATGCGCGTGCGCGGTTTCACGCAGGACGATGGCCACATCTTCTGCACCGAAGAGCAGGTGCAAGAGGAGTGCGCAAATTACACGGCTCTGGTGCAGAAGGTCTACAAGGACTTCGGCTTCACCGACATCATCTACAAGGTGGCTACGCGCCCGGAGGCGCGCATCGGCACTGAAGAGGCCTGGGACCGCGCAGAGAAGGCGCTGATGGATGGCTTGCGCTATTCGGGCTGCGAGTTTGAGATCGCTGAAGGTGAGGGTGCGTTCTATGGCCCCAAGATCGAGTACACGCTGAAAGACGCGCTGGGTCGCCAGTGGCAGTGCGGCACGATGCAGATCGACCCCAATCTGCCCGAGCGCCTGGATGCCGAGTACGTGGCCGAAGACGGCAGTCGCAAGCGCCCGCTGATGCTGCACCGCGCGACGGTGGGCAGCATGGAGCGTTTCATTGGCATGCTGATCGAGCACTACGCTGGCGCGTTCCCTGTCTGGCTTGCTCCCGTGCAGGTGGCGGTGCTCAACATCACCGATGCACAGGCCGATTACTGTCGCGAAATTGCAGCAAAGCTGCAAAAAGCACTGCCGAATCAAGACCTTAGAGTGGAGACCGATCTGCGCAACGAGAAGATTACGTATAAAATACGTGAGCATTCGTTGCAAAAGCTGCCGTACATCCTTGTCGCGGGCGACAAGGAGAAGGCCGCAGGAGCCGTCGCAGTGCGCGGCCGGGGCAATCGTGACCTCGGCGTGATGTCTGTTGAAGCGTTCGCCGAGCTGATCGCCCAAGACATCGCCACCAAAGCCTGATTCTTGCATGAAAAAGTGCTTTGGCGCCTGCCAGTTGTGCGGTTGTTGCTACAAAAATTGTAGTGTTTTGATTCAAGGAAGATAGCCATCGCTACTGAATTTCGTGATCGTCGCCACCGTGAAGAGCGCAAGCACCGTCTGAACCGTGAAATCATGGCCCCGGAAGTGCGTCTTTCCGGGCCTGATAACGAGCCTTTGGGTGTTGTCAGCCTGATGGAAGCCCTGCGCATGGCTGGCGAGCTGGATGTGGATCTGGTGGAAATTGCTGCCACTGCAAATCCACCGGTGTGCCGCCTCATGGACTACGGCAAGTTCAAGTACCAAGAGCAAAAGCGTGCGGCGGAAGCCAAAGCCAAGCAGACGGTCATTGAGATCAAGGAAGTCAAGTTCCGTCCCGGGACGGACGATGGCGACTACAACATCAAGATGCGCAATATCCGCCGCTTTCTGGCGGATGGCGACAAGTGCAAGATCACGCTGCGTTTTCGTGGCCGCGAGATCACGCACCAGGAGCTGGGCCTTGCACTGCTCAACCGCATTCGCGATGAGCTGGCAGACACCATCATCATCGAGCAGTTTCCCAAGCTGGAAGGCCGTCAGATGATCATGATGATTGCGCCGGGCCGCAAGAAGCCGGCTGCCAAGCCGGCTGCAGAAGGCGCTCCGGCACCAGGAGCATCTGCCTGAGCGGCATCGGCATAGATGCCAGGATTTGAGCATTGCGCCTGAAAGGGCAAGGTGCTTGAAGGCGGTGTGAAAGCACCGCCAAACGAAAGGCTAAAGCCTTTCGAAAAAGTGGCTCGGGGCCAACAAGTTTGCAGATCGGTTTGCAAACGCCTCACGAGCACAATGAAAAAGGAGCATTCACATGCCCAAAATGAAGACCAAGAGCAGCGCGAAAAAACGTTTCCGCGTTCGTCCCGGTGGCACCGTCAAGCGCGGTCAAGCCTTCAAGCGTCACATCTTGACCAAGAAGACCACCAAGAACAAGCGCCATCTGCGTGGTGCGGTTGCTGTGCACGAGACCAATATGGGCTCGATTTCACAGATGCTGCCCGGCATGGGCGTTTAATTTACTGACGAACAAGGAGTACATACATGCCTCGCGTCAAACGTGGTGTAACGGCCCGTGCCCGTCACAAGAAAGTTCTCGCCCTTGCTAAGGGTTTCCGTGGTCGCCGCGGTAATGTCTACCGTATCGCCAAACAGGCGGTAATGAAGGCTGGGCAATATGCCTACCGTGACCGCCGCACCAAGAAGCGCGTGTTCCGCCAGCTGTGGATCGCCCGTATCAACGCCGCTGCCCGTGAACTGGGCCTGACCTACAGCCAGTTCGCCAACGGCCTGAAGAAGGCTTCCATCGAGATCGACCGCAAGATGCTGGCCGACCTCGCAGTGCACGACAAGGCTGCCTTCGGTAGCATCGTGGAGCAAGTCAAGGCCAAGCTGGCTGCTTGAGTTCACGATGAGCGGCTATCGTTCTGATAGCTGCTTGCGCAATAACAGCAAGGGCTAGGGCTTGAAAAGGCGCTAGCCCTTGTTCATTTTCAAGAGTCGATATGAACGAGTTGGATTCCCTGATCGAAAGCGCGACGCAGTTGTTTGCCCAAAGCGCTACCCCCGCTGATCTGGAAAATGCCAAGGCGCAGTTTCTGGGCAAGTCGGGCCGCGTGACCGAACTCATGAAGGGCATGGCACAGCTTTCCGTCGAGGAAAAAAAATCTCGCGGTGCCGCCATCAACGTAGCCAAGCAGGCGATCGAGGCAGCACTGACGGCGCGCCGTCAGGCCCTGGCCGATGCGGAACTGCAAGTGCAGCTCAAGGCCGAAGCGCTGGATGTGAGCCTGCCAGGCCGCCAGCGCGGGCAGGGTGGATTGCATCCCGTTTCCCTCACGCTGGAGCGTATCCAGGGCATCTTCGGCTCCATGGGCTTTGATGTGGCTGAAGGCCCCGAGATCGAAACCGACTGGTTCAACTTCACAGCATTGAACACGCCGGAAGACCATCCTGCGCGTTCCATGCACGACACTTTTTATGTGGAAGGCGGCACGCCCGAAGCGCCCAACCTGCTGCGCACCCACACCAGCCCCATGCAGATCCGCCACGCGGTGCAGCATGTGAAAAAACACCGTGCGCTGCTTGACGTGGGCCAGACCATGCCCGAGATCCGTGTGATCGCCCCGGGCCGCACCTACCGCGTGGACAGCGATGCCACGCATTCGCCCATGTTCCACCAGTGCGAAGGCCTGTGGGTGGGTGAGAACGTGAGTTTCAAGGACCTGAAGGTGATCTTCACCGCCTTCTGCCGCACCTTCTTCGAAAGCGACGATCTGGTGCTGCGTTTCCGTCCGAGTTTCTTCCCCTTCACCGAGCCCAGCGCCGAAATCGATATCCAGTTCCAGGCAGGCCCGCTCGCCGGCCGCTGGCTGGAGGTGGCCGGCTCCGGCCAAGTGCATCCCAACGTGGTGCGCAACATGGGGCTGGACCCTGAGAAGTACATCGGCTTTGCCTTTGGCATGGGCCCCGACCGCCTGACCATGCTGCGCTATGGTGTGAACGATCTGCGCTTGTTCTTCGACGGCGACGTCCGCTTCTTGTCGCAGTTCCAGTAAGCAACAAGGCCCGGGCCCACAAGCCATTTTCGCCCTGGCGCGCGCACTGACCCTGGCCGCGCGGGCACCTTCCGTACAAGAGTTCGACTATGCAATTCCCTGAATCCTGGTTGCGTGAGTTCTGCAACCCACCCCTTTCGACCGCCGAGCTGGCCGAGACGCTGACCATGGCCGGCCTGGAGGTGGAGGAGCTGCGCCCTGTGGCGCCACCGTTCTCCAAGATCGTCGTGGGCGAGATCAAGGAGGCCGTGCAGCACCCCGACGCCGACCGCCTGCGCGTGTGCCAGGTGGACGTGGGGCAGGGCGCCTTGCTCAACATCGTCTGTGGTGCACCCAATGCGCGCGTGGGCATCAAGGTGCCCTGTGCCATGGTGGGGGCTGAACTACCACCTGGTGACGATGGCAAGCCCTTCCTCATCAAGGTTGGCAAGCTGCGCGGTGTGGAAAGCCAGGGCATGCTGTGCTCGGCCCGCGAGCTCAAGCTGTCGGAAGACCACGGTGGTCTGCTGGAGCTAGACACCTCTGCGCCCGTGGGCCAGGACATCCGCAAGCACCTGAACCTGGACGACACACTGTTCACCCTCAAGCTCACGCCCAATCTGGCGCATTGCCTGAGCGTCTACGGTATTGCGCGTGAAGTGTCGGCCTTGACCGGCGCGCCGCTGCAGCAACCGTCGTTCCCTGCGGTGGCTGCCAAGCTGTCCGACAAGCTGGCTGTAAAGGTGAGTGCACCAGACCTGTGTGGCCGCTTCTCCGGCCGCATCGTGCGCAACGTGAATACGCGCGCTGCCACGCCCCAGTGGATGCTGGACCGCTTGGCACGCTGCGGCCAGCGCGGCGTTTCGCCCCTGGTGGATATCTCCAACTACGTGATGTTCGAGCTGGGCCGTCCTTCGCATATTTTTGACCTGGACAAGATCCACGGTGGCCTGGATGTGCGTTGGGGCAAGGCTGGCGAGCAGCTCAAGCTGCTCAATGGCAGCACCATCACGGTGGATGACAAAGTGGGTGTGATCGCAGATGACAACCAGGTGGAATCGCTGGCCGGCATCATGGGCGGCGATGCCACCGCGGTATCCGACGACACGAAGCATATCTACATTGAGGCGGCCTTCTGGTGGCCTAAGGCGGTGGCAGGTCGTTCTCGCCGTTTCAACTTCTCGACCGATGCAGGCCACCGCTTTGAGCGTGGTGTGGACCCGAGCCTGACGGTCGAGCACATCGAACGCATCACCCAGCTGGTCGTCGATATCTGCGGCACGCCGGACACCGCCTGCGGCCCGATGGACGACCAGTCGGTGAACCTGCCGGTGCCGCAAGCCGTCACGCTGCGCGTGGCGCGCGCGGCCAAGGTCATCGGCATGCCTCTCATGCAGGCGCAATGCGCTGATGCGTTGCGCGGCCTGGGCCTGCCGGTGACGGAGGGTGATGGCTTGCTCACCGTCGTGCCGCCCTCGTACCGCTTCGACATCACCCTCGAGGAAGACCTGATCGAAGAGGTTGCGCGCATGGTGGGCTACAACAACCTGCCCACAACCCCTCCGCTGGCACCCATCACGCCCAAGCTGGCGCGCGAAGCCACGCGCAGCCCCTTTGCTGTGCGCCGCTTGCTGGCGGGGCTGGGTTACCAGGAAACTATCAATTTCAGCTTTGTGGAAGAGCGCTGGGAGCACGAGCTGGCGGCCAATGCGCAGCCCATCAAGCTGCTCAACCCGATTGCCAGCCAGATGAGTGTGATGCGCTCGACCCTGCTGGGTTCGCTGCTGCAGGTTTTGAAGTTCAACCTGGACCGCAAGGCCCAGCGTGTACGCGTGTTTGAGCTGGGCCGTGTGTTTCTGCGCGATGGGACCGTGCGCGACACCGACACGACGGTGGAAGGCTTCCACCAGCCCATGCGCGTGGCGGGGATGGCTTATGGCCCGGGCGACATGCTGCAATGGGGCCGCAAAGAGCAGTCCATTGACTTCTTCGACGTGAAGGGGGATGTGGAAGCACTGCTGGCTCCTTTGCAGGCAACCTTTGAGCCTGGCACCCATCCCGCCATGCACCCGGGCCGCTGCGCACGCGTGCTGGTGCAAGGCCGTGCGATCGGTTTTGTGGGCGAGTTGCATCCTCAGTGGCGCCAGTCCTGGGATTTGCCCCAGGCCCCTGTGATGTTCGAGCTGGAGCTGGATGCCGTATTGCAGCGTGTGGTGCCGCAGTTCAAATCTGTGGCCAAGCACCAGGCGGTGGAGCGCGATCTGGCTGTGGTGGTCGCGGAGCGTGTGACGCACGCTGACATCATGGCGGCGGTGCAGCAGGCGGTGCCCGGTGCCACGCTTCGCTCGGCCGTGCTGTTTGATGTGTATCGCCCCAAGGTGCTGCGTGCAGGCGAAGAGGCCTCTGCAGGTGGACTGGCGCAAGGTGAGAAGAGCCTTGCCGTGCGCTTGACGCTGGGCAGCGACGACGCCACGCTGACGGAGGCTGAGATCGATGCTGCGGTGCAGGCCGTGGTGGCTCAGCTGGTCCAGCGCACGGGTGCAAGGCTGCGTGTTTGATGACCGACAAAGATAACGCCCAACCGGGGAGGGATGCCATGATCGAATTTGCCGTCGAAAGCCTGGAGACACCGGCACTGACCAAGGCACAGCTGGCCGATCTGCTGTTCGACCAGATCGGCCTGAACAAGCGCGAGTCCAAGGACATGATCGACGCATTCTTCGATCTGATCGCGCAAAGCCTGGTTGAGGGCAAGGACGTCAAACTCTCGGGTTTTGGCAACTTCCAGATTCGCACCAAGGCGCCGCGTCCAGGGCGCAATCCGCGTACTGGGGAGGCCATTCCCATCAGGGCGCGCCGGGTGGTGACTTTTCATGCCAGCAGCAAGCTCAAGGAGCAGATCCAGACAGCGGCTGTGGTGTGAATTTGTACCGAATTTGTGTGCAAGATGAAATCGGTGGCTGGCAGTATTGGCGCGTCTGCAGTACGCTTGTCGGCTTTCCGGTTTGAATCCGCATCCCATGGGCACCACCCTTCCCTCCATTCCTGCCAAGCGATACTTCACGATTGGTGAGGTTGCGGAGTTGTGCGGCGTCAAGCCCCATGTGCTGCGCTACTGGGAGCAGGAATTCACGCAGCTGCGGCCCATGAAGCGGCGCGGAAATCGGCGCTACTACCAGCACCATGAGGTGCTCATGATTCGCCGCATCCGCGACCTGCTGTACGACCAGGGCTTCACCATCAGCGGGGCCCGCAATCGACTTCAGGAGTTGGCCCATCCCACACGTGAAGAGCCTGCAGGGGCTGCGGTGGAGTCGTTCGACAGCGAGTTGCCGAGCATGCTGCTCGACAGCACTCAGGATCTTTCGATTCCTTCCGTGGGCTTCGCATTGGACTCCAATGCAGTGCGCAAAGAGTTATTTGAGATTCGTGCGCTACTTTCTCTGGGCTGAGGTTTTTTGTGTATATAATCTAAGTCTTGTCGGCGTGTAGCGCAGCCTGGTAGCGCACTTGCATGGGGTGCAAGGGGTCGCGAGTTCGAATCCCGCCACGCCGACCATTGTTAGCAAAAGCCCAGAACCGAAAGGTTCTGGGCTTTTTTGCTTTTACGCCGCTTTGGGCAGGCTGAGAGGTTGCGCACACCTCTCTTGCGCTGAAACGGTGGAGCCGCTCTCGACATGGGTTCGAAGCAGCACATTGCCTTGTGTTGAGTGCGCCAAGACGGAACAAAACAACGCCCACATTGGGTCAAGGATCTTCATGATCGACGGATTGGTGGCCGGACGGCTTTACGGCGAAATCGAACAGCGTATGGACAAGGCGGGCAAAACCTTCGCTCTGGCCAAGGTGCGGGCCAGCACCGCCGATGGGGAGGTTTTGTTCGTCAACGTGATTGCGTTTGATGCAGGGGTCTGCGCCTCGCTGCTCTCCCTGCAGGATGGTGACTCGGTGGCGCTTTCTGGCAGCCTGACTCCACGTGTGTGGACCGACAAACAAGGCAACACCCGACCCGCGCTGGACATGGTGGCGCACCGGGTGGTCGTGCTGCCAGGGGTGGAGTCGGTGTGATCTGAGGCAGGGGCTTAGCGCCGCTTCGGGCGACCATGGCTCTGCGCTGCGTCGTGCTGACATGGTGGCCGCCCGCTTTGTGCTGAGCGGTGGGTGACCTGCTGGTTTTTTAGAGTGTGAGGCCTCCGTTGCGGGCCTCGCGGTGGGCCGTTCCGTTCCAGGCTGCCGCGATATTGACGCTTCTATTTTTGGGGTGCGGGTTTCCCAGGCGCAAATCCCAGGGCTTTGAGTTCGTCCTCACTCAGGTGTAGCTCGGTCAGTTCGGGTTGTCGTGCTTCTACATTGCGCCGCCGCTCAAAGTTGGTTGGCGGGCCTGCTTCTGTCAGTCGTCGGTCCTTCCCGCTGCGCCGGTCGGTGGCGACTCTGCGTTCTACGCTCATGGTCGTGATCTGCTGTTGGCGTTACAAAAATGGGGTTTGGCGCCTGCACTCGCCTGGGCCTGCACAAAGCGTGTGCTTCGCAGTCTGCCCGAGTTGATGCTGTTTGCAAACCAAAAAAGCGACCCGCTGTGAGGAGCTGGCGAGGAGATCAACACCTTGCCAGACATTGGGGATTCCCCATGTTGGGGATGCCTCGCGCACCGCATTGATGCGCCTTCACCTTGGTGGCGAACAAGCAGCCCGGGCTGTGCCCTTTGCCGCTCGGAATGAGCGTTTGCGTTTCCTGTCCTGGGATGAAAAAGATCGGCATGGATATTGCTGATCTCTTGGTGATCCTCCGGTAATGCTGCCCGGGATCCCATGAAACCCTCCGCTAAAGATGGCGGAACCCAAGCGAGTGCTGGGCGCAGTGGCCCACGTTTGGCTGTTCCAACCCACGCCCCGTGCTGTCTGCGGAGGGTGTGTTGCTTCGGTGCCCTGGACGGGGCCCGAGGTGCGCATCCTGCCTGTATCTCCCCCTTGGCGACGCACCGGGCCCTTGCAGGATGAAAAGCATGAAGATTGTTCTTATTGGCCACGGTATGGTGGGCCACAAGTTCCTGGAAAGCCTGGCTGAAACGGGGCTGTCCAATGTCGAAGTGACGGTGCTGTGCGAAGAGCCCAGGGCTGCATACGACCGGGTCCATTTGTCCGAATTCTTCAGCGGCAAGACGGCGGAGGACCTCTCGCTGGTCGAAGCGGGTTTCTTTGAGCGCACAGGCTTTTCGCTGCGACTGGGGACGCGTGCCGCGTCCATCGACCGGCGCACACACACTGTGACCACCGTCAGCGGCGACGTCTTTCACTACGACAAGCTGGTGTTGGCCACTGGATCCAATCCGTTTGTGCCGCAGGTGCCAGGGCGTGAGCGCGACCATTGTTTCGTCTACCGCACCATCGAGGACCTGGAGGCCATGCAAGCCTCAGGCGCCAAGTCCAAGACCGGTGTGGTGGTGGGCGGCGGCCTGCTGGGCCTGGAATGTGCCAAGGCGCTGCGTGACATGGGCCTGGAGACCCATGTGGTCGAGTTTGCCCCCCGCCTGATGGCCGTCCAGGTCGATGAAGGCGGTGGGCGTGTGCTCAAGGCCAAGATCGAGGAGCTGGGCGTGCAGGTGCACACTGGCCGCAACACCCAGGAGATCACGGACGGTGCGCGTGCGCGCCACCGCATGAAGTTTGCGGACGATTCGTACCTGGAGACCGACATGATCGTGTTCTCTGCTGGCATCCGCCCACGCGATGAACTGGCTCGCCAGTGTGTACTGGCCATCGGCCCGCGCGGTGGTGTCGCCATCGACAGCGCTTGCCGCACCAGCGACCACAATGTGTATGCCATTGGCGAATGTGCCTCGTGGAACGAGCAGACCTTCGGTCTTGTGGCGCCGGGCTACGACATGGCCCGCGTCGCGGCCCGCCACATCGCGGGCGATGCCGAGGCGGCCTTCGTCGGCGCCGACATGAGCACCAAGCTCAAGCTCATGGGCGTGGACGTCGCCAGCATCGGCGACGCCCATGGCAAGACGCCGCACAGCCGCAGCTGCCAGTACGTGGACGAGCGCCGCCAGGTCTACAAAAAGATCGTCATCAGTGAGGACGGCAAGCAGCTGCTGGGCGCCGTGCTGATCGGCGACGCCACCGAATACGGCACGCTGCTGCAGATGGCGCTCAACGGCATCACCCTGCCCGAGGACCCCGAGTTCCTGATCTTCCCGTCCAGCGACGGCAAGGCCAAGCCCGGCCTGGGCGTGGACGCACTGCCCGACACCGCGCAGATCTGCTCGTGCAACAACGTCACCAAGAGCGGCATCTGCGAGGCCGTGGGCAACGGCGCCTGCACCATCGCCGAGATGAAAGTCTGCACCAAGGCTGGCGCCACCTGCGGCGGCTGCGTGCCCCTGGTCACCCAGGTCATGAAGGCCGAGATGGCGCGCCGCGGCATGGCCGTGAACAACCACCTCTGCGAGCACTTCGCGTACTCGCGCCAGGAGATCTACCACCTGGTGCGCGTGGGCCAGATCAAGAGCTTCGAGGACCTGCTGGCCAAGCACGGCAAGGGCATGGGCTGCGACATCTGCAAGCCCGTGGCGGCCAGCGTGTTCGCCTCGTGCTGGAACGAATTCGTGCTCAAGAAGGAGCTGGCCAGCCTGCAGGACAGCAACGACTACTACCTGGGCAACATCCAGAAGGATGGCTCTTACTCGGTGGTGCCGCGCATGCCCGGTGGCGAGGTCACACCCGACGGCCTGATCGCCGTGGGCCAGGTGGCCAAGAAGTACGGCCTGTACACCAAGGTCACGGGCGGCGCGCGCGTGGACATGTTTGGCGCGCGGGTCGAGCAGTTGCCGTTGATCTGGGAGGAGCTGATCGCCGCCGGTTTCGAGTCGGGCCATGCCTACGGCAAGTCCCTGCGCACCGTGAAGAGCTGCGTGGGCTCTACCTGGTGCCGTTACGGAGTGCAGGACAGCGTAGGCTTGGCCGTGGAGCTGGAGAACCGCTACAAGGGCCTGCGCGCCCCGCACAAGATCAAGTTCGGCGTCTCGGGCTGCACGCGCGAATGCGCCGAAGCGCAGGGCAAGGACATCGGTGTCATCGCGACCGAGAAGGGCTGGAACCTGTACATCTGCGGCAATGGCGGCATGAAGCCGCGCCATGCCGAGCTGTTCGCGTCCGATCTGTCCAAGGAAGACCTGGTGCGCATGATTGACCGGGTGCTGATGTTCTACGTGCGTACGGCCGACCGGCTGCAGCGCACCAGCACCTGGCGCGAAAACCTCGAAGGCGGCCTGGACTACCTGAAAGACGTTTTGCAGAAGGACAGCCTGGGCCTGTGTGCAGAGCTGGAGTCGCAGATGCAGAACGTGGTGAACACCTACCAGTGCGAGTGGAAGACGGCGGTGACCGACCCCGAAACACGCAAGCGCTTCCGCTCGTTCGTGAACAGCGACAAGGCCGACGAGAACGTGCTCTTCGTCGAGGAGCGCGGTCAGATCCGCCCCGCGCGCGCCGAAGAACGCGGCCAGGCCGTTGCAAAAGTGATCCCCATCCGTCAGGCCGCTTGAAGAAAGAAGAGAACACCATGAGCGCACTCCCCATGACCAGTACCGACGCCCTCGCATGGACCGACATTTGCGCGGTCGATGACATCCTGCCCAGCACCGGCGTATGCGCCCTGGTGGCCAACCGCCATGTGGCGGTGTTTCGTGTCGGCGCCGATCAGTTTTTTGCCATCGACAACGTGGACCCCAAGTCCGGTGCCAGCGTGCTGGCTCGGGGCTTGGTGGGCAGCATTGGCGATCGTGTGGTGGTGGCTTCACCGCTGTACAAAAACCACTTTGATCTGCAGACCGGCGAATGCCTGGAGTTGCCGGGGCAATCGGTGAGCGCACACAGCGTGCGCGCTGTGGGCGGCCGTATCAGCGTGGCCGTGGCCTGACACAATTGCAGTCACGACGCGGCACTTCTGCTGCGTCCCAACAAACAGGAATCCTGCATGCCAGACCCGGCCGCGCCTTTGTCGGTATCGAACCTTGTGCTCCGCTCCAAACAGCTGGAGATCGATGCCGTGCGCCATCTGGCGAGCCGTGCCGAGCTGGTGGATGTGATCGGGCAACTGATCCAGGGCCTGCAGCGGGAGCGGGGTGTTTCGGGCGCGTACCTGGCGTCCAAGGCGCAGCGGTTTGCGGATGTGCGTTTGCGCGTCATCGAGGAGGTCGTGCCCCTGGAGGTGCGGCTGCGCGACGTGTTTGCGCAGCACATTGAACCGGGGCAGGGCGCCACTGCCAAGGCGCTTTCGCTGATGGCGTGGGCTTTGCTGGGCCTGGAGTCGCTGCCCGCGCTGCGCATCCAGATCGAGCGCCAGGCCATGTCGGCGCACGACTCCGTGGCGGCCTACAGCCACCTCATCGCGGGGCTGATAGAGCTGGTTTTCCACGTTGCTGACGCGGCAGGCCTGCCCAGCGTGTCGCGCATGCTGGTGGCTTTGCTGCACTTGGTGCAGGCCGAGGAAGAAGCCGGTCAGGAGCGGGCCCTGGGAGCCTTGTTGTATGCCTCCGGCAGCAGCAACGAGGCGCACCAGCAGCGGGTGATTCACCTCATCGATGCCCAGGAGCGCAGCCTGCGCGTGTTTTCTGAATTTGCAGAGCCTGCGCTGCGCGCGCGCTGGGAGCAGCAGCAGCTGGTGCCTGGCATGGCCCAGTTGGAGCGCCTGCGCCGTGCATTGTGTGTGGCCCGGCCGGGCGCCTCCCTCGACAGCGACCTCAGCGACACCTGGTTCGATGTGTGCTCCGAACGCATCAATGCGCTGTGGCACCTGCAGGTGGATCTGGTCAAGCGCCTGCGTGAAGACTGCGAGGCGCGCATCCTGGAGGCCCAGCAAGACTTGCAGGACTCCAAGGGCCTGCTGCGCGGCCTACGTGACAACCCGCCACAACGCACCCATGCGGTAGACCGCTTCTTCGACATGGCCCAGGTGCCATCGGCCTTGCCTGAGCCGGTAGGGGGAGGGCGCACGGGTGAAGCAGCCTCGCTGGTGGACCTGCTGCAGACCCAGTCTGCGCGCATGGCCAGCATGGAAGCCGAGCTGGAAGTCGCCCGCCGCACGCTCAACGAGCGCAAGGTGATCGAGCGGGCCAAGGGTGTGCTGATGGCGCGGCTGGGCATGAACGAGGAGGTGGCCTTCCGGGCACTGCAGAAAACCTCCATGGACCAGAACCGTCGTCTGCTGGAAGTGGCCGAAGCCACGCTGTCGCTGCCGGATTTTGCATTTGCACAGAAGGCGACTCAAAACTCCAAGCCCGGGCCCTGAAGGGCTCGGTGGTTTTTCTCAAAGGCTTGACCCACCAGACAGGTCTGCACTCTGCCAAGCGCCATGGCGCCGATGCCCAGAGTTCGCAGCAAAGAAGGCCTTTGCGAGAACCATGAAAAAAGCCCTGAATCTTGCGAATCAGGGCTTTTCATTTGGTGCCGGAGAGATGAATCGAACACCCGACCTTCTCATTACGAATGAGCTGCTCTACCGACTGAGCTACACCGGCGTAAGCCTAATATTATAGCTTGGAATGGTAGCTTGTCACGCGCTCGACCTCATTTTTTGAGCCGAGGATCACGCTGACGCGCTCGTGCAGCTGGGTGGGCTGGATGTCCAGGATGCGCTGCTTGCCGTTGGTGGCGGCGCCGCCCGCCTGCTCGACCAGCCAGCCCATGGGGTTGGCCTCGTACATCAGGCGCAGCTTGCCGGGCTTGTTGGGTTCACGCTTGTCCCAGGGGTACATGAAGACGCCGCCACGGGTCAGGATGCGGTGCACGTCTGCCACCATGCTGGCAATCCAGCGCATGTTGAAGTCCTTGCCGCGCGGGCCTTCCTTGCCCTGCAGGCATTCGTCGATGTAGCGCTTCACGGGCTCGTCCCAGTGGCGCATGTTGCTCATGTTGATCGCAAACTCCTTGGTGTCCTCAGGAATGCGGATGTTCTCTTCGGTCAGCACGAACGAGCCCTGCTCGCGGTCGAGCGTGAACATGGCCACGCCGTCGCCCACGGTGAGCACCAGCGTGGTCTGCGGGCCATAGATGCAGTAGCCCGCGGCCACTTGCTGCGTGCCGGGTTGCAGGAAGTCGCCTTCCTCCACACCCCGGTCGCCATCGGGCTTCTTCAGCACGCTGAAGATGGTGCCGATGCTCACGTTCACGTCGATGTTGCTGGAGCCGTCGAGGGGATCGAACAGCAGCAGGTATTCGCCTTGTGGGTAGCGGTTGGGCACCAGGTAGATGCCGTCCATTTCCTCGGACGCCATGGCGGCCAGGTGGCCGCCCCATTCGTTGGCTTCGATCAGCACCTCGTTGGCGATGATGTCGAGCTTTTTCTGGATCTCGCCCTGCACGTTTTCGCTGCTGGCCGTGCCCAGCACGCCGCCCAGCGCGCCCTTGTTCACGGCGTGGCTGATGCTTTTGCAGGCGCGGGCCACCACTTCGAGCAGCAGGCGCAGCTGCGAGGGGATGAGGCCGTCCACCCGTTGCTGCTCAACAAGGTAGCGGGTCAGGCTGATGCTTTTTGCCATGGGAGTTTTGCTTTCAGGTGGGTTAGTCGGCCAGGGCGCGGGTGACGACCTCGCGCACGTCGTTGGACAGATCGGGCTTGGCTGCAACGCGGGCGATGGCCTCGCGGGCAGCGCTGCGCCAAGGGTCTGCCAGCTTCTTCCAGCGGTCGAGCGCGCGCGCGAGGCGGGCGGCGACCTGCGGGTTGATGGCGTCCAGCTCGATCACGCGGTCGCTCCAGAACACATAGCCTGCCGCGTCGGCACGGTGGAAGGCGCCGGGGTTGGCGCTGCAGTAGCTGAAGATCACGCTGCGCGCGCGGTTCGGGTTCTTGAGGCTGAAGTCCGGGTGTGCCATGAGCTGGCGCACGGCGGGTAGCACATTGCCACCCCGGTCCGGCGCACCGGCTTGCAGCGCGAACCACTTGTCGATGACCAGGGGCTCGTCCTTGAACAGGGCGTGAAAGCGCGCCAGCGCCGGGGCGGCCAGCTCGCTGCCACTGGCCACCAGGGCGGTGAGCGCGTTGAAGCGGTCCGTCATGTTGCCCGCCACCTTGAAGCGCTGGTAGGCCTTGCCGGGCCAGACTGCATCGCCCGTCTTCTGTGCGGCAATGCACAGCATGTGCAGCGCCAGGCCGCTGAGTGCGCGGCGGCCGGAGGAAACGGGATCGGGGCGGTAGCCGCCGGTGTCCTGATTCTGTTCCCAGGCCCATTCCCAGTCGGCCTGCAGCGAGACGGCCAGTTGCTCGCGCATGGCTTCGCGCACGGCGTGAATGCGCTGGGGGTCCACCATGTCCTGCTGCTCTGCAATGTAAGTTTCAGACGGCAGCGTGAGCACCAGTTCCTTGAAGGCGGCATCCAGCAGGGGGTTGCGCAGCACGGCGCGCATGGCTTCCACAAACTCTGCAGGCAGAATTTTATGCTCAAATCGGCCGTTTCCGCCTATCTGTAAAGCGTTGTTAGCTATTGAATTAATAGCGATTCGCAGCGCCAGGCGCTGACCGGCTTCCCAGCGGTTGAAGGCGTCGGCGTCGTGTGCCAGCAGGGTGAGCAACTGTGCGTCGGTGTAGTCGATGTCCAGCACCACGGGCGCGCTGAAGCCGCGCAGCAGCGAGGGCACGGGCTCGGCATCCAGGTTGGTGAAGGTCAGGGTCTGCGATGCCTCGGTGAGCACGATCACGCGCGAGGTGCTGCCCGACGATTCTTCGCCCGACAGGTGCAGGGGCAGTGCGGCGCCGGCGCTGGCGTCGATCAGGCCCAACTCCACCGGGATGACGAAAGGCTGCTTCTCGCTCTGGCCGGGCGTGGCCGCGCAGCTTTGCGACAGCGTGAGCGCATAGCAGCGCGTGGCAGCGTCATAGCGGCCCGTAGCGCGCACGCGGGGCGTGCCAGCCTGGCTGTACCAGCGCTTGAACTGGGGCAGGTGCTGCGCCAGCGGGCTGCCCGGGTTGGCATCGGCAATGGCCTGCACGAAGTCGTCGCAGGTCACGGCCTTGCCGTCGTGGCGCTCGAAGTACAGCTTCATGCCTTTGGCAAAGCCTTCGCGGCCCACCAGGTTGTGCTGCATGCGCACCACTTCCGCACCCTTTTCGTAGATGGTGACGGTGTAGAAGTTGTTGATCTCGACGTAGCTGTCGGGCCGCACCGGATGGGCCATCGGGCCCGCGTCTTCGGGGAACTGCGCCGTGCGCAGCACGCGCACGTCCTCGATGCGCTTGACGGCACGGGCGGACGGGCTGCCCGCCAGGTCCATGCTGAATTCCTGGTCGCGGAAGACGGTGAGGCCCTCCTTCAGGCTCAGCTGGAACCAGTCGCGGCAGGTCACGCGGTTGCCCGTCCAGTTGTGGAAGTATTCGTGGCCGACAACACTTTCGATGTTGGCGAAGTCGGTGTCGGTGGCGGTGGATTCGCTGGCCAGAACGTACTTCGTGTTGAAGATGTTCAAGCCCTTGTTCTCCATGGCGCCCATGTTGAAGTCGCTGGTGGCGACGATCATGAAGCGCTCCAGGTCCAGCGGCAGGCCGAAGCGGGCTTCGTCCCAGGCGACGCTGTACATCAGCGAGTTCATGGCATGTTCGGTCTTGCCCAGATCACCGGGGCGCACGTAGACCTGCAGCAGGTGGTCGCTACCCGAGCGGCTCTTGATGAGCTGCTCGCGCGCCACCAGTTTGCCTGCCACCAGGGCGAACAGGTAGCAGGGCTTCTTGTGCGGGTCCACCCATTTGGCGAAATGCCGTGCGCCATTGGGGCCGTCTTCCAGCGGGCCGCTGTCCACCAGATTGCCGTTGGAAAGCAGCACCGGGTACTGGGCCTTGTCGGCGCGCAGCGTGACGGTGTAGCTGGCCATCACATCGGGGCGGTCCAGGAAGTAGGTGATGCGGCGGAAGCCCTCGGCCTCGCACTGCGTGAAGAACGTGCCCTGGCTCACATAGAGGCCCATGAGCTGCGTGTTCTTGGCGGGGCAGCAGGTGGTGAAGATCTCCAGCGCGAAGGGCTCTTCGCCTTCGGGCAGGTTCTCCAGCACCAGGCGGGCGCCTTCCATCTTGAACGAGGTGCCCTGGCCGTTGACCAGCACACGGGCCAGGTTCAGGTCTTCGCCGTCGAGCTTCAGTGGCTGGGCGGGGGCTGCGGGGTTGCGGCGCACCGTCATGCGGTTGAGCACGCGGGTCTTGGCCGGGTCCAGGTCGAAGGTCAGCTCGACACTGTCGATCCAGTAGGCGGGGGCGGTGTAGTCCTCTCGGCGGATGGCGATGGTCTGGCCTGCTCCGTCTCCACTTCCGTCGGCGCTAAGCAGTTGCTGCAACATGGATGCTCTCCAGAAAGTCGGTGTTCATGAGTTCGGTGTAGTCGCGCACGGCGGCCAGCACGTGGGGCCCGGCCAGTTGCTCGGGCGTGTGGGTGCTGCAGATGGCCACGGCGCGCATGCCCGCGCGGCGCGCGGCCTCAATGCCAAAGGGCGCATCTTCAAAAACGATGCAGTGCGCCGGGTCAGCCGCGATGCGGCGTGCGGCTTCGAGAAAGATGGCGGGCTGGGGCTTGCCAGGCAGGCCCTCGTCGCCGCGCACGATGGCCTGCGGCGCGGGCTCCAGGCCGAGGTGGCCCAGGGCGAATTCCACGTTGCCGATGTCGCCCGCCGTGCCCACGGCCAGCTTGAGGCCGCGTGCGCGGACCTGGGCGGCAAACTGGCGAAAGCCCGCCACCTCGGCAAAGCGGGGGGCGAACAGTTCGCGGTAGATGGTTTCTTTTTCGTGCGTGAGCGCGTCTGCCTCGTCCTGCGACACGGGGCGGCCCAGCAGTTCCACGATGCACTCGGTGCCATTGCGGCCCGTGGTGCGCGCCATGAGGTCGGGCACGTCGATGTCCATGCCCCGGCGGCGTGCAAACTCGACCCACGCCTGGGCGTGCCAGGGCATGGAGTCGATCATGGTGCCGTCCATGTCGAAGATGATGGCGTCGGTGCGTATCCGCGTCGGCATCGCTTACACGCCTTGCTTCAACGAAGCTTCGATGAAGGCGTCCAGGTCGCCGTCCAGCACCTTCTGCGTGGCCGAGATTTCGACGTTGGTGCGCAGGTCCTTGATGCGGCTGTTGTCCAGCACATAGCTGCGGATCTGATGGCCCCAGCCCACGTCGGTCTTGGTGTCTTCCAGCTTCTGCTGCTCTTCCATGCGCTTGCGCATTTCAAAGTCGTACAGGCGGCTGCGCAGGCGCTGCCAGGCCACGTCGCGATTGCTGTGCTGGCTGCGGCCGTCCTGGCACTGCACCACGATGCCGGTGGGGATGTGCGTCAGGCGCACGGCCGAGTCGGTCTTGTTGATGTGCTGGCCGCCCGCGCCGGAGGCACGGAAGGTGTCGGTGCGCACGTCGGCGGGGTTGATGTTGATCTCGATGGAGTCGTCGATCTCTGGGTAGACGAACAGCGAGGCGAACGAGGTGTGGCGGCCGCCCGAGCTGTCGAACGGGCTCTTGCGCACCAGGCGGTGCACGCCGGTTTCGGTGCGCAGCAGGCCAAAGGCGTATTCGCCTTCGATCTTGATCGTGGCGCTCTTGATGCCCGCCACATCGCCGGGGGTCTCGTCTTCGACGGTGGCCTTGAAGCCCTTGCGCTCGGCGTACTTGAGGTACTGGCGCAGCAGCATGCTGGCCCAGTCGCAGGCCTCGGTGCCACCGGCGCCGGCCTGGATGTCCACAAAGCAGTTGAGCGGGTCGGCCTCGTTGCGGAACATGCGGCGGAACTCCAGCTCTTCCACCGCTGCGCGCATCGTGGCGGCTTCTGACTCGATGGTCAAAAGGCCGGCTTCATCGCCTTCCTCTTTGCTCATCTCGTACAGCTCGGCGTTGTCGGCCAGATCGCGGGTGAGCTTGTCGAGCGTGACGACCACGCTGGAGAGCGACTTCTGTTCCTTGCCCAGCTCCTGGGCCTTCTTGGGATCGTTCCAGACCGAAGGGTCTTCCAGCGACGCGTTTACCGTGCGCAGGCGTTCAAATTTGGCATCGAAGTCAAAGATACCTCCGTAACTCTGCCGTGCGCAGAGCCAGGTCGCTGAGGGTGGTGCCGATGAGGTTGATGCGTTCTGCGTCCATGATTCTTGTCCTGGGTGTTCTGTGGAATAACCCGCGATTTTCTCATGGGATGACAAACCGCCCTGCCAAAGCCCTGCGAAGGGCTTTGGAGCGCGTGGGCCCGGGTTGGCAGGGGCCCTCCTGGTGTGCTGTTGAATCAAAAATGATAGCTATAAAAGCTTATCCATCAGGCGGTAGGGCCTGATTTGATTCAAATCTGCGTCAGGGCTGCTCCAGAAACTCCTCGATCAGCCATGCCACCTGGGCGGGCTGGTCGTGGTGCAGCATGTGCGCGGCGTCGTGCACCACGGCCGTGCGGCAGTTGCCCACATGGGTCAGGCGCTGGTGGTATTCCTCCAGCGTGTAGCGGCCCTTCCACCACTGGCCCAGGCTGTCGTCGCTGGCCTCCACGGCCAGCACGGGCGCGGTGATGTTCTTGTACAGCTCCATTGCCTCGTCCAGGCGGTACAGCTGGGCGCTGGTGATCTTGTGGGCCGGGTCGCCCAATATCTCCCACTGGCCCTGCGCATTGGGCTGCGCCCAGTGGCCTGCCAGCCATTGGGCTTTGTCTTCGGACAGGCGCGGGTTGGTTTTCATCAGCCTGCGGGCCACGCCTTCCTGGCTGTCGTAGCTCTTGAGCGCCATGTCGCCAGTGTGCAACTGCTTGATCTCGTCGATCCACTGCGCGTAGCGCTTGGGCGCCTGCGCAGGCCGCGTGGCGGGCATGCCAAAGCCCTCCAGGTTCACCAGGCGGCGGATGCGCGCGGGTCGTACGCCCGCATACATCATGGCCACGTTGCCGCCCATGCTGTGGCCCACCAGGTCGATGGCTTCGCCGGGGGCGTAGTGGTCCAGCAGCAGATCCAGGTCGGCCAGGTAGTCGGCAAACACATAGTGGTCTACCGGCGCGCCGGTGGTCAGGCCAAAGCCACGCCAGTCGGGGGCGATGATGCGGCGTTCGTGCTGCAGCGCGTCCACCGTGAACTGGTACGAGGCGCTCACATCCATCCAGCCGTGCAGCAGCACCAGCGTGGGCAAGGTGCTGGTGTCCGGCCCCCAGTGGCGGACGTGGTAGTTCAGGTGGCGCATGGGCAGCGTGCTGCTGCGCGAGGGTTTGAGAACTTGGTACATGCTCTGCCAATGGTACGTCGATGACGCCGTCGCCCGGGGGGCGGTGCTGTCGCCAAGGAGTCCGGCGCCCGGCAGGTTTTGGCAATCACTTGTACCATCGCCAGCCGGGGCCGCAGCAGGCCCTGTTTACTTTTCCACCATCTGGAGCCTTCACCGCATGAACACCGTCCGCTTGGGTCAGAGTGACCTGCTTGTCACCCCCATTTGCCTGGGCACCATGACCTTCGGCGAGCAGGTCAATGAGGCCGACTCGCACGCCATCCTGAGCCAGTCGCTTGCGCGCGGCGTGAACTTTATCGACACGGCAGAGATGTATGCCGTGCCTGCCAAGGCCGAGACCTTTGGCGCCACTGAAACCATCATCGGCAACTGGTTTGCCAAGAACCCCGGCGCGCGCCAGAAGCTGGTGGTGGCCACCAAGGTGGCCGGCCCATCGCGTGGCATGCCCTGGGTGCGCGAGGGCAAGGGCATGACCCCGGCCGACATCGTGGCGTCGTGCGACGCCAGCCTGCGCCGCCTGCAGACCGATGTGATCGACCTCTACCAGATCCACTGGCCCGAGCGCCATGTACCCGCCTTCGGCAACATGTATTACGACCCCGCCAAGGAAACGTCGCAAACCCCCATCCGCGAGCAGCTGGAAGCGCTGGCCGGGCTGGTGAAGGCGGGCAAGGTGCGCTACATCGGCCTGTCCAACGAAACCCCTTATGGCGTGCACGAGTTCGTACGCTTGGCCGAGCAGCACGGCCTGCCGCGTGTCGCCACCGTGCAGAACCCGTACTGCCTGATCAACCGCACCTGGGAAAATGGCATGGACGAAACCTGCCATCGCCTGGATGTGTCGTTGCTGGCCTACTCGCCCCTGGGCTTTGGGCTGCTGACGGGCAAATACGACGAAAGTGGCATCACCGGCCCGAATGCCCCCCAGGGTGCGCGCATTGCATCGTATGAATCCGTGCGCAAACAGCGCTGGGGCCGCCCCGAGGCGCTGGCTGCCTCCCGCCGCTACAACGCGCTGGCGCGTGCCAACGGCATGACGCCCACGCAGATGGCGCTGGCGTTCTGCTACACCAAGTGGCAGGTGGCCAGCACCATCATCGGCGTGACATCCGTGGCGCAACTGGAGGAAGACCTGAACGCCTGGGGGACGGCGCTGTCTCCCGAAGTGCTGAAGGCCATCGACGCGATCCGCTGGGAGCTGCGCGACCCGGCGCTGTGACCGGGGGCAGGGCGTGGCCCTGTGACTCTGCACGAGCAAAACAAAGGGGCCCCGCAGGGCCCCTTTGTTTATTGGCGAATCGTCGTGCACAGCCTTTAGGCCGTCGCCTCCTGGCGGGTGGTGCGTCCTTCAGTCCACGGCGTGCCTTGGGCCTCCCCCAGGTCCCAGAACAAACCGGCCATCACCGCCAGCCCTTCGCGTGCCACGGGCGCCAGCAAATGCTCGTTGGGCGCATGCTGGGCGCAGGCGGGGTACGAGTGGGGCACCCACAGCGTGGGCAGGCCCAGCTGGTCTGCAAAGATGTCGTTGGGCAGCGAGCCCGCCAGGTTGGGCAACAGCGTTGCGGGCTGGCCTGCGCTGGCCTGCAGCGAGGCCATTGTCCAGTCCACCCAGGGGTTGTGCAGGTCGAGCCGCGTGGCGCCGCAGTGCATGCCCATGGTGATCTCGACCTGGCTGAAGCCATGCGCGTCCAGGTGCTCGCGCAGCGTGGCCTGCACGTTCTGCCAATCGGTGCCCACCACAAAACGCAGCTGGCAGTGCGCCACCGCCTGTGCGGGGATGGCATTGATGGGCCGCTGTGCGTTGCCTGCGCCCAGCGCCAGCACCTCCAGCGTGTTCCAGCCGACCAACTGTTCAGCCGGTGTCAGGCCAGGCTCCCCCCAGCCGGGAGTGAGCGCGGGGTCGTCGGCACCGGTGCCAATCACCACGTCCTGGAGGGCGGTGCGCAGCTTGTCGGGTACCGCCGGGGGCAGCAGGCCTTTGACCAGGATGCGCCCCTTTCCATCCACCAGCGTGGCCAGCGAGTGCGTGAGCACCGTGGCTGGGTTGGCCAGCACGCCGCCCCAGTTGCCCGAGTGATACGCCTTGTCGCGGCTGCGCACGGCGAGCGAGAAATTGATCGCACCGCGCGACCCCAGAAAGAGGGTGGGGTGGCCCGCATTCACGCGCGGGCCGTCGCTGGCTACGAACAGGTCGGCCTTCAACGCATCGCGGTGTTGCTCGCAGAAGGCGGCCAGGCCGGGCGAACCCGCTTCTTCACCCATCTCCATGAGCAGCGTCACGTTGTAGCCCAGGCGGCCACCCCGGGCCTCGATGGTGTGGGCCAGTGCGGCCAGGCTCACGGTGTGCTGGCCCTTGTTGTCGGCCGTGCCCCGGCCGTACCAGCGCTCGCCTTCGATGGTCAGCTCCCAGGGCGAGAGGCCCTCGCGCCATTGCGCGTCCTGCCCGTTGACTACGTCGCCGTGGCCATAGGTGAGCACGGTGGGCAGGGCGGGGTCTTCCACGCGGCGGGCCACCAAAAAGGGGCCGCCTTGTGGCGACGGGTTGTCGAGCACCTCACATTCAAAACCCAGGGGCGCGAGCCAGGGCAGCATTTCGTCGGTGAGGTAGGCGCGCAACTCGGGCGGCACCTTGCCGGTGTCGCTTTCGGTGCGCCACGCCACGCGGCGGCGCAGGTCGGTGGCAAAGCGGCCATCGTCAAAGTAGCGCTGGACGTTGTCGATCAGGTGTTGTCGGGTCATCGTGCGGGTCCTGGTTGGGTGGGGCGTCACTCCACCACGATCTTGGCGCGGTGGGCCAGTGCGCGGTAGCGGCCAATTTCGTTGTCCATGGCGGTGTGCATGGCTTTGGGGCCCACAAACACGGGCTCCATGCCCTGGGCGCGGATCTGCTCTTGCAGATTGGGGTCACGCAGGGCGGCTTCCACTTCCTTGATCAGCTTGTCCACGATGGGCGCGGGCGTGCGTGCAGGGGCGGCCACGGCGTACCAGCCGTCAAAGGCCGCGTCGGGCAGTTTTTGCTCCACCACCGTGGGCACCGAGGGCAGGGCGCGGGCACGCTCATTGCCCGCAATCGCCAAGGCACGCAACTTGCCGGAGCGCACATGCGGCGCGGCGCTGGCCACGGTGTCGATGGCCATCTGGATCTCGCCGCCGATCAATCCCATCATGGCTTGTGCGCTGCCCCGGTAGGGCACGTCCTGCAGGCGAACGTCGGCTGCCTGTTCCAGCAACGCGCCGACCAGGTGCGGGGCCGAGCCCGAACCGAACGTGGCGTAGTTGATGGTTTTGGGCGCGGCCTTGGCTGCTGCCATCAGCGCGGCCAGGTCCTTGTAGGGCGAGTTGGCGTTGACCACGATCACCAGCGGCGCGCGCGCAACGATGGCCACGGGGGCCAGGTCCTTGAGCGGGTCGTAGGGCAGTTTGGGACGCAGCGCGGCATTCACGGTGTAGCTGGTGGAGCCCGATACCAAGAGCGTGTAGCCGTCGGGATCGGCCTTGACCACCGTTTCGGTGCCGATGATGGTGGACGCGCCGGGTTTGTTGTCGGTGACCACCGGTTGGCCCAGGCGTGCGGACAGCTTCTGCCCCAGGGCGCGGGCCACGGCATCGGTGCCGCCACCGGGCGGGAAAGGCACCACGATGCGCACGGCGCGCTGGGGCCAGGCATCTGACGGCGAGGTGGCCTGGGCAAACGAAAGGCTGCTGGCGCTGGCGAGGATGGCCAGGGCTGCAGACGACAAAGAGGCTCGAACAAGGTGTTTCATGCGGACTCCGGTGGAAAGCGCCCCGGCATCAGCGGGTGCGATGGGGCATGGGTGAATTGGAGCCTCAAGCCATGCAAGATGGATGCTGGTTTACCATTGCTTGGAATAGAGATTTGGCAACTGAGTATTGCCTTTTTGTGGGTGGTAAGCCATGCCTGTTTCCTTCCTCAGTCTTCCATTGCGCTACTTTCTGGAAGTCGCGCGCACCGGGTCTGTCAACCAAGCGGCGCAACGCCTGCATGTGGCCGCCTCGGCCGTGAGCCGCCAACTGGCCAAGCTGGAAGACAGCCTGGGGGTGGTGCTATTCGAACGCCAGGCGCGGGGCATGGCCCTGACCGAGGCGGGCACCCGGCTGCTGGCCCATGCCAGTGCCCACGACGCGCAGGCGCTGGAGCTGGTCGAGCAATTGCAGGATTTGTCCGCCCAAGGCGCCCTGCGGGTGCGGCTGGCCTGCACCGAAGGGTTTGCTGCAGCCTTCATGCCGCTGGTCATGGCGGGTTTTCGGCAGGCATACCCGCAGGTGCAACTGCAGTTGCAGGTGGCCGTGCCGCAAGAAGTGTCGGCCCTGGTGCTGCGCGGCGAGGCCGATCTGGCGCTGAAGTACAGCATGGCACCCGAGAAGGGCCTGCAGGTGCTGCACTCAGCCATCGCCCCCATCTACGCCGTCATGCCCGCACAGCACCCGCTGGCGCGCCAGCGCAGCGTGCGCGTGGCCGATGTGGTGCGCTACCCGCTGTTGCTGGGCGCGGCCAACACCACGGGGCGGCAGTTGTTCGACCTGAGCTGTGCGGTGCAGGGCCTGCGCTATGTGCCCGCTGTGGAGAGCAATTTCTCGTCGGCCCTCCTGCCCTTGCTGAGCGGGCAGGACGTGGTGCTGGCCAGCTATCTCACGGCGGCGCGCTGGGTGGAGGCGGGCCTGCTGGCGGCCCGGCCGTTTGACGAAGCCCAGTTGCAGCAGCGGCGCCTGCAGGTGCTGGCCGCCGAGGGGCGTATGCCCTCCGCTCTGGTGCAGCAGTTCACACAAGCGCTGGTGGTGGCCATTGAGGAGTACGGCAAGCGCAAGGTGGGGCGACGCCGTAAGGCCGCAGCAGCGCCTGCCACGGTGTTCTGACACCTCGCTGCAGGATTCAACGCGCTCACATTTGGATACGGATACCATCGGTGCCCTATCCGCACCACACCATGGCCAAGAAAGAACACGTTTCCGAGACCCAAGCCACCCAGCTGCTCAAGGCGAACAAGGTGGTTTTCACCGAACACCCATATGAGTACCTGGAGCACGGCGGTGCCATGCACAGCGCCGAGGTGCTGGGGCTGGACCCGTTCACCGTGGTCAAAACCCTCGTCATGCAGGACCAGGACGCCAAGCCGCTCCTGGTGCTGATGCACGGCAACCGCAAGGTCTCTACCAAGAACCTCGCGCGCCAGATCGGCGCCAAGTCGGTCGAGCCCTGCGCGCCCGAGGTGGCCAACCGGCACAGCGGCTACTTGGTGGGAGGCACATCCCCGTTTGGCACGCGGCGCACCATGCCGGTCTACATCGAAGAGACCATCCTTGCGCTGCCCCGCATCGCCATCAATGGCGGGCGCCGGGGCTTTCTGGTGCAGCTGGACCCGCAGGTGTGTGTGCAGCTGCTGGGCGCCAAACCCGTGCAATGTGCGCTGGCAGAATAGGTCGCCGCGCGATGCAACCCCTCAGAAGGCTGACCATTTGATTTCCAAGGAGTTGCTTTGACCGCCGTTTATCCCGTTCTTGCCGCTGTGGCCGCCTACCTGCTGGGTTCGCTGTCGTTCGCCGTCATCGTGACGCGTGTGATGGGCCTGAGTGACCCGCGCACCTACGGCAGCAAGAATCCGGGCGCCACCAATGTGCTGCGCTCGGGCTCCAAGGCCGCCGCCATCATCACGCTGCTGCTCGATGCCGTGAAAGGCTGGCTGCCAGTGGCGCTGGTAATGTGGTTCGGCCACCCTTACGGCCTGGAGGACGGTACCGTGGCCCTGGTGGGGCTGGCGGCTTTTCTGGGGCACCTTTGGCCCGTGTTCTTCCGCTTTGAGGGCGGCAAGGGCGTGGCCACGGCGCTGGGGGTGCTGGTGGGCATCAGCGGCTGGCTGGGCCTGGCCACTGCGCTGACCTGGGTCATCATCGCCTTTTTCTTCCGCTATTCATCGCTGGCCTCGTTGGTCGCAGCCGTGTTTGCCCCGGTTTATTACCTGCTGGTGGACGGTGTGGTCTGGTATGCCGAGGGCACGATTGCCGCTGCGATGGTGGCGATGGCACTGCTGCTGGCCTGGCGGCACAAGGAAAACATCCAGCGCCTGGTGGCGGGCAAGGAGTCCCGTCTGGGCAGCAAGAAAGACAAGCCAGTTGCCGAGGCTGCAGCGGGCAAAGCGCCCAAGCACTGAAGGGGCTGCGGGCGTGCCCCTGCCCAAAGGGCTGGCGGGGCTCAGAGCGTTCCGGGCCCCGTGACCAGCCCGCGCAACCCGGCGCTGTGCTGGGCAGCATACAAACCCAGCCGCACCATGGTGCGGTGGTTGAGTTCCAGGCTCACGGCCGAGCGCGCCAGGGCCGACTGGATGCGCGGCTTTCCCGAGGCTGTCTGGTACAGGCTGGGCTGGGCCTGGTGGTTGCCGCTGCGGTCGAGCAGGCTGGCCACCAGGGGATGGTTGGCCTTGTCGCTGCGGCGCAGCACGATGGCGGTGTCGCCGTTGTCCAGTTTCACAAACGTGCCCGGCGGGCACAGCCCGATGGAGCGCACGAGGGTGTAGCTCACCTCGTCGCGCTGATCCACCTCTTGCCCCACGATGGCGCGCACCGAATCGGTGGCGCTGCGGCCTGCGCGCGACTTGCGCGGGCTGATCATGGCCGCATAGCGGTCGATGGTGCCCAGGATGCGCGTGAGCCGGTCTTCCGGGTCCTGGTTGGCCAGCGGCACGCGCTCGGCAATGCTGGCGTGGTGTTGGCCCACCACGTCCAGCCAGAGCGCATCGCTGATGAACAGGCGCTCCAGCAGCAGCATGCTTTCTTCGGGGTGGCTCTTGATGGCTTCCTGCTGTGCGGCGGTGGGGCGCTCGCGCTGCTCTGCTAGTTCGTCCTGCAGCGCGGTCATGCCGATGTTCATGGTCAGTGCTGCACGCACCAGGCTGTCACGCTCGCGCTGGGGCAGCTTGAGTTCGAGCGCCATGATGTGGCACAGCGTGCCGCAGACCAGCGCGTGCGAGGCGCTGTAGCCCACGGTGGACGTGGACGCCAGCTGGAACATCAGGTACAGCGCCGCATCGATGTCATGTGCCACCAGGTCCTGCAGCCACACGTCGAACTGCCGCACCTTGCCGGGGAAGTCCTGCACCTGCAGGGGCCGGGCCAGCAGCACCGACAGCGCCGATTCCAGGTCGGACCAGAGGCTCAGAAGATCCTCGTACTCCCCTTCGGAATGTGGGTGGCTGGCGGCGGGGTGGGCGGACATGGTGGGGTCAGTTGCGCTTTTCGAGCACCATCTGGTCGTTGCTGCGGGTCATCTGAAATTCGTTCAGAAAACTGTTGCCCAGCAGCACGTAGGGCATGGGTTGGGAGGTGACGATGGCCTCCACCCCAAACACCTCCACATCGCCAACGCGCACAGAGTCAAGCTTCATGCGCCAGCCTTGCCCAACGCCATTGGCCGTGCCCATGCGCACAGGCTGGCCGTTTTGATAGTTCAGCCCCATCCGGTCTGCATCAGAGCGGCCAATGGCGACGGTGGAGGCGCCGGTATCGACCATGTACTGCATGACCTTGCCATTGATGGTGCCGCTGTTCACAAAATGCCCCCGGCTGTCGGCGGTCAGCACAAGGCGCTTGCCGCTGGCACCGCTGCGGCCCCCCACGCGGACCGGGGCTTCGCCCAGCCGCAAGATGCGCCGTTCGCCCTTGACCTCGACGGTGGCCTCTTCCTTGAGCACCGCGATGACCTTGACCCCCTGGAATTCATCCCCGGCGCCCACGGCGCGCGGCGGGTGGGCATCCACCACCAGCAAGGCCTTGCTGCCCAGCATGCCGGCCAGTGCCACCGATTGCGCATGCACTGCTCCGGTGGCGGCCAGCAGGAGCCCGCCAAGGGCCACCGTGGCGGTGGGCAGCAGGTGCAGGAGCTTAGTCATGGTTGTGGGGGTGAACGTGGGTGGGTAGTGCAGGGCGCGGGGCTCAGTCGCGGAAGTTGTCGAACGACAGCGGCACGTCGGTCACGTCCTTGCGGATCAGCGCCATGGCGGCCTGCAGGTCGTCGCGCTTGGCGCCGGTCACGCGCACCTTGTCTTCCTGGATGGCGCCTTGCACCTTGAGCTTGCTTTCCTTGAGCAGCTTCTGGATCTTCTTGGCCAGCTCGCTTTCGATGCCGTTGCGCACCTTGATGACCTGCTTGACCTTGTCGCCGCCCATTTTCTGGACATCGCCCATGTCCAGAAAGCGCACGTCCACGTTGCGCTTGGTCAGCTTGTTGCGCAGCACGTCTTCGATCTGGGTGAGCTGGAAGTCGGCATCGCCGATCAGGGTGATGTCCTTGTCCTTGATCTCGATGCTGGCGGAGGTGCCCTTGAAGTCGAAGCGGGTGCCGATTTCCTTGGCGGTGTTCTCTACGGCGTTTTTCACTTCAACCAGGTTGGCTTCGCAGACAGTGTCAAAAGATGGCATGGTGGTTCTCTATCTCAGGGGAAACGGGGTCAATGCACCAGGTGGTGACAGGGCCGGGTGCGACAATCGGGCCAATGGTAGTCGAGAAAAACGTCCCTTTGCAGCCCTGCAACACCTTCGGTATCGCTGCACGTGCGCAGACGCTGGTGCGGGTGCACACCGCCGCCGATGTGCTGGCCGTGCTGGCCGATCCTGAGCTGGCGGCAGCGCCCAAGTTTGTGCTGGGCGGTGGCAGCAACATCATCCTCACCGGCGATGTGAAGCCCGTGGTGCTCAAGATGGAGGTCAAGGGCCTGCGCCTGGTGGCAGAAACCCCCAAGGCCTGGATCGTGGAAGCTGGGGCTGGCGAGGTCTGGCACGACTGTGTGGCCTGGACGCTGGCGCAGGGGTTCCCGGGGCTGGAGAACCTGGCCCTGATTCCGGGCACCGTGGGCGCATCGCCCGTTCAGAACATTGGTGCCTACGGCGTGGAGTTGCAGGACCGCTTTGAATCCCTGGACGCGATCGACCTGGCCACGGGTCGTGCCTTCACGCTGGATGCCGCGCAATGCGGATTTGGCTACCGGGATTCGGTGTTCAAGCATGCGCCCTCGGATGCGCCCGGCGCAGACGGTTTGCCCCGGGGCATGGGCCTGGAGGGCCGCGCCGTGATCACCCACGTGCGTTTTCACCTGCCCAAACCCTGGAAACCGGTGCTGGGCTACCTGGACCTGGAGCGCCGCATGGTGGAGGAGGGCGTCTCGCAGCCCACGGCCCAGCAGATTTTTGACTGGATCTGCGACATCCGCCGCGCCAAGCTGCCCGACCCGGCCGTGGTGGGCAACGCAGGCAGCTTCTTCAAGAACCCCACGGTGTCGCCCGACCAGTGCGCCGACATCATCGCGCGCGAGCCGCGCATCGTGCACTACCCCATGGCGGACGGCAGCATCAAGCTGGCGGCGGGCTGGCTGATTGATGCCTGCGGCTGGAAAGGCAAGTCCATCGGCAAGGCCGGTGTGTATGAAAAGCAGGCGCTGGTGCTGGTGAACCGGGGGCAGGGCGCCGACAGCGTGACGGGCGGCGAGGTGATGACGCTGGCCAAGGCCATCCAGACCAGCGTGTATGAGCGCTTCGGCATCCGGCTGGAGCCGGAGCCGGTGGTGGTGTAGGCCCAGCAAGCCTCCGTCAAATCGCCTGCAAACCCGACAGGCCCTGATAGGCCCCGCCAGTCGCTCCACACGGGCAAAGAAAAAGCCACCGTCTCCGGTGGCTTTACTCATTTTTTGATAGCTGCTAGCGCATGATGGTCGCGCGGGAGAGCCATTTTTTGCCACTATTTTGAGTGGCAAACTTCCGCAAAACTCACTTGCGGTCGTTTTCGAGCTGCGCCAGGGCGGCATTGCCACCCAGTGACAGCAGGCCTGCGCGTGCGTACACGCCCAGCTTGTCGCGCGTGTCCGAGATGTCCAGGTTGCGCATGGTCAGCTGGCCGATGCGGTCCAGCGGGCTGAACGGCGCGTCTTCCACCTTTTCCATCGACAGGCGCTCTGGCGCGTAGGTCAGGTTGGGCGACTCGGTGTTGAGCAGCGAATAGTCGTTGCCACGGCGCAGTTCCAGCGTCACGGTGCCGGTCACGGCGCGGGCCACCCAGCGCTGGGCGGTTTCGCGCAGCATGATGGCCTGGGGGTCGAACCAGCGGCCCTGGTACAGCAGGCGGCCCAGCTTCAGGCCGTTCAGGCGGTACTGCTCGATGGTGTCCTCGTTGTGGATGCCGGTCACCAGGCGCTCGTAGGCGATGTGCAGCAGCGCCAGGCCGGGGGCTTCATAGATGCCACGGCTCTTGGCTTCGATGATGCGGTTCTCGATCTGGTCGCTCATGCCCAGACCGTGGCGGCCGCCAATGCGGTTGGCTTCGAGGATCAGCTCGACCGGGTCGTTGAACTCCACGCCGTTCAGGGCCACAGGCTGGCCTTCTTCAAAGCGCACCGAGACTTCTTCGGCCTTGACTTCGACCTCGGGCTTCCAGAACGCCACGCCCATGATGGGGTTGACGATGCGGATGCCGCTGTTCAGAAACTCCAGGTCCTTGGCCTCGTGCGTGGCACCCAGCATGTTGCTGTCGGTGCTGTACGCCTTTTCGGCACTCATCTTGTAGCCAAAGCCGGCCTGGGTCATGAACGCCGACATTTCGGCGCGGCCGCCCAGTTCGTCGATGAACAGCTGGTCCAGCCAGGGCTTGTAGATCTTGAGGGAAGGGTTGGTCAGCAGGCCGTAGCGGTAGAAGCGCTCGATGTCGTTGCCCTTGAAGGTCGAGCCGTCACCCCAGATGTTGACGTCGTCTTCCTTCATCGCGGCCACGAGCATGGTGCCGGTCACGGCACGGCCCAGGGGGGTGGTGTTGAAGTAGGTCAGGCCGCCGGTGCTGATGTGGAAGGCGCCTGCCTGCAGGGCGGCAATGCCTTCATGGGCCAGCTGTGTGCGGCAGTCCACCAGGCGGGCTTTTTCGGCGCCGTATTCCATCGCCTTGCGGGGAATGGCGTCGTAATCGGGCTCGTCGGGCTGGCCCAGGTTGGCGGTATAGGCATAGGGCATGGCGCCCTTGAGCTTCATCCAGTGCAGCGCGGCGCTGGTATCGAGGCCGCCCGAGAAGGCGATGCCGACTTTTTGCCCAAGGGGCAGGCTTTGGAGAATGGTGGCCATGTGCGGGGTCCGTTGCGGTGTGGAGCGATCAGCCGAAGTGGCAGATGTAGTGATAAGCCTCGGTCACGCGAATGTCGAACTTCGAGTTGCCGGGCACGCTGAATTTTTCGCCTGCGGACGACTTCACCCAGGCATCGGTGCCTGCCAGCTTGTATTCGCAGGAGCCGGCCACGCATTCCATGATCTCGGGCGCACCGGTATTGAAGGTCAGCGTCGCAGGCAGCACCACGCCCACCGACTTCTTCGTGCCATCGGCAAAGGTGATGCCGTGGCTCACGCACTTGCCGTCAAAGTACACATTGGCCTGGGTGGTGACGGACACGCCGTCGATTTTTTCGGTGGTCATGGATGCGCTGGATTGGGTTAGAGGAAACCCGCGATTTTAGGGCAGGGGTGGTGCAGCGCTGGCGGCCGGACCCAACGAAACCTGCGCCCGGGGTCTGGGCGCAAAAAAAAAGAGCCCCGAAGGGCTCCATTTCTTGGCGGCCAATGCTCAGGGCTTGGGTGCCCTGCTGTCCTCAAGCGTGCGCTCAGCGCCAGTAGGGGTTGCGGTGGTGCGGGTAGTACGGCCGGTCGTAGCCGTACTCGATCACCGTCACGGGCGGCGTCACGTAGGTGGGCTGCTGGTAGACCGGTTGCACCGGGTAGGTGGATGTCACCACACCGGGCTGGCTGTACACGCCTTGCTGCGCGTACGGGTCCGGCTGGGTGGAATAGGTCTGGCCGGTGGGCTGCACGCTCAGCGGGATCCAGCGGCCGGGGTCGTTCTGGGTGCGCGTGGTGTATTGCCGGCCTGCATATTCGTAGACCACGTTGTAGCCCACGGTGCGGTTTTCGTAGTAGGTCTCAGTGGTGCAGCGCTGCACGTTTTGGTACTGCGGCTGGCCACCTTCGATCTGGTTGCCCAGCACGGCCCCACCGATCACGCCAATGGCCGTGGCAGCTGCGCGGCCGCTGCCCTTGCCGATGGCATTGCCGGCGGCACCGCCTGCAATGGCGCCCATCACGGCGCCCGCGCCGCTGGTGCGGTTGCCGCTGTAAACGGTTTCATTGCCGCACACCTGCTGGGGGACGCCCACCTGTTGAACGATGGGGGTGGCCGACAGCACTCGGCCTTGTTCCTGGGCGGTTGCCAGGGTCGCGACGGCGGCCATGGCGGAAAAAATCACGATCTTTTTCATGGAGAAACTCCTTTCGGGTCGGTACATAACGCACCGAACACAAGAAAAGTTTAGGCCCGTGTTGTCAATTCGGGCCCCGGCAGCCGTAAATCTGCGTAAAGATTTGTGCGATTTTCCCGCGTTGGCGGGCAAATGTCAGCAGGTCGGCCGGTCCGACCTGCTGGATTGGTCAGCTCTGGGGCGCTGCGTCGCGCCAGGCCTGCCATTGGTCGGGCGAAAAGCCCACAGACACCTGGGTACGGCCTGCATGCTGCCATTCGACCACGGGGCGTTTGATCACGCTCGGCTGCGCCTGCATCAGGGCGGAGGCGCTGGCGTCGTCCATGACGGCTGCCTGGGTGCCGGCATCCAGCTTGCGCCAGGTGGTGCCCTGGCGGTTGACCAGCTTCTGCCAGCCCACCGCGCTCAGCCAGGCAGGCAATTGGCTGCCAGGGACTCCTTGTTTCTTGAAGTCGTGAAACTGGTAGTCCAGCCCCTGTTCGGTGAACCAGGCGCGGGATTTTTTGACGGTATCGCAGTTGGGAATGCCGTAGAGGGTGATGCGGGCGTTTGTCATGCCGCGCATCATCCTCGAAAACGCCGTGGTGAATGCCGCTCGGCGACAATCCCGTGCTGTATGCAAACCAAACCCCACACCCTGGAAGGCTGGCTGCGCCATTGCGAGCAGCTGCATCCCCACAACATCGACATGGGCCTGGACCGGGTCAGCGAGGTCGCACGCCGCATGGCGCTGCGTTTTGAATGCCCCGTGATCACAGTGGCGGGCACCAACGGCAAGGGCTCCACCTGCGCCATGCTGGAGGCGGTGGCCCAGCAGGCGGGCTACCGCACGGGGGTGTACACCTCGCCCCACCTGGTGCATTTCGAGGAGCGCTGCCGTGTGCATGGTGAAAGCGTGATTGCTTCTGATTTGATAGCGCACTTCGAGGCTGTGGAGCGCGCAAGAGTCCAAAATGGCAATGAAGTTTCGCTGACCTACTTCGAGTTCACCACCCTGGCCATCCTGCGGCTGATGAGCCATGCGCGGCTGGATGTGGCGATTCTGGAGGTGGGGCTGGGCGGGCGGCTGGATGCGACCAACATCGTCGATGCCGACTGTGCCGTGATCACCAGCATCGACATCGATCACACCGAGTTTCTGGGGCCCGACCGCGAAAGCATTGGCCGGGAAAAGGCGGGCATCATGCGCACCGGCCGCCCGGTGATCGTGAGCGATCCCATGGCCCCCCAGAGCGTGGTGGACCATGCGCGCGAGATTGGTGCGGACCTGTGGAGTTTTGGGCGTGATTTCAACTTCTCGGGCGACAAGCAGCAGTGGAGCTGGGCGGGACGGGGGCGGCGATATGCCGGTCTGGCCTATCCCTCGCTGCGCGGCGCGAACCAGCTTGTCAACGCCTCGGGCGTGTTGGCCGCGCTGGAGGCACTGCGCGACCGCCTGCCGGTGACGGCCCAGGCCGTGCGCAACGGCCTGGGCCTGGTCGAGTTGCCCGGCCGCTTCCAGATCGTGCCCGGCCAACCGACCCTGGTGCTGGATGTAGCGCACAACCCCCATTCGGTGGCCGCCCTCACGGCCAATCTGGACGCCATGGGGTTCTTTCCCACCACACACGCCGTTTTTGGTGCCATGGCCGACAAGGACCTGGCCCCCATGCTGGCCAAAGTGGGGCCCTTGGTGGACCGCTGGTACTTCACCAACCTGCCGACCCCGCGTGCCGAGACCGCTGCCACCCTGCAGCAGAAGTGGAACGCCGTCCACATGGTGGCGGGTGGCCGCCGGGACGTGGCATCGAGCGTGCACTCAGACCCCATGCAGGCCCTGGAGGCGGCGGTGGCTGCGGCAGACCCCGCTGATAGAATCGTGGTCTTTGGCTCGTTTTATACGGTGGGTGGTGTGCTGATCAACGGAACACCTCGCCTGCAGGCCAAACATCTGGGCCAATAGGGCAGGTTCCGAGGTCCGAACGAGTCGTTACTCCATGGCATTTTTCAAGTTTCGGTGGCCCGGGCAGGGTGAGCAGCAACAGGCCGAGAAGCCGTCCAAGCGCCCGCGCACGCCGCAGGCCGAGAGTATCGAGGTGATGCGCCGCCGGGCCCGCCACCGGCTGATCGGTGCCGCCGTGCTGGTGCTGGTGGGGGTGATCGGATTCCCCTTGCTGTTCGATACCCAGCCCCGGCCTGTTCCCGTTGATATTCCCATCGAGATTCCTGACCGCAACAAGGTGGCGCCCCTGGTGGTGCCCGCACCAGTGGCCGAAGCCCCTGCGGCCAAGCCCGTAGCAACTGCCGCACCGCAGGCTCCAGCGCCGGTGGCGCCGCGTGCTTCTGCACCGCGCAGCGCGGCGGCCAATGGGCTGACGGAGGGGGAGGAGCTGGTGCCAAGTGCGCGTCCAGCCACAGCCAAACCGGCCACTGCGGTGGCCGCTGCCACGCCCGCTACGGCCCCCAAGCCTGACGCCAAGCCGGCCGCTGCACCGACGCCCCCGGCCGCACCCGAGCCAAAGCCTGCGCAACGCCCCGATGATTCGGCGCGTGCGCGTGCCCTGCTGGAAGGCCGCGCTGCAGAGCCAGTGGCCAGTGCCAATGCCGAAGACGCTCGCTTCATCGTGCAAGTGGGGGCATTTGCCGACGCTGAAAAAGCCCGTGAAGCGCGCACCAAGGTGGAGCGCGCCGGCCTCAAGACCTATACCCAGGTGGTGGACACCAAGGAAGGAAAACGCACCCGGGTGCGTGTCGGTCCGTTCACCAACCGGACGGAGGCTGACAAAGCTGCGGCGCGCATCAAGGCGCTGGAGCTGTCGGCTTCGGTGCTGACGCTGTAAGCCTGCGGCTCGTTTTCTGATTTTTTGCGTTCATGGCTGCGCTGGATTGGATTTTTGTCGCGGTGCTGCTGGCGTCGATGCTGATTGGCGCCTGGCGTGGCCTGGTGTTTGAAGTGCTGTCGCTGCTTGGGTGGGTGGTGTCTTTTTTTGTCGCGCAGTGGTTCGCGGCAGACATGGCAGAGCTGCTGCCCATGGGCGAGTCGGCTGGGGCGCTGCGCTATGCAGCGGGTTTTGCCGTGGTGTTCGTGGCGTCGGTGTTTGCCTGTGGCTTTGTGACCTGGCTGGCTAAGAAGCTGGTCGAAGCCATCGGCCTGCGCCCGGCAGACCGCACGCTGGGTGCGGTGTTTGGCGTGCTGAGGGGGATGGTGCTGCTGCTGGCGGTGGCCGTGGTGGCGGGATTGACCTCGCTGCATGAAGCCCCCTGGTGGCAGGAGTCGCAAGCGGCCCCGGTGCTTGCAGAAGTGCTTCGGGGCTTGAAACCGGCGTTGCCGGAAGAATTTGGTAGGCATCTGCCTTCTTGATATCGATGGGGCAGGGGCCATAAGCCGCTGCCAAGTGGTTGCCGCGGGGCTGTTCCCGCAAACGGATGGAAAACAACTATGTGTGGAATCGTCGGCGTCGTCAGTGCAGCGCCCGTCAATCAGCTGATCTATGACGCTTTGTTGCTGTTGCAGCACCGTGGTCAGGACGCAGCGGGCATCGTCACCCAGCAGGGCCGCAAGTTCTTCATGCACAAGGCCAAGGGCATGGTGCGCGATGTGTTCCGCACGCGCAACATGCGAGCCCTGCCGGGCAATGTGGGCCTGGGTCAGGTGCGCTACCCCACGGCAGGCAATGCCTATAGCGAGGAAGAGGCGCAGCCTTTCTACGTGAACGCGCCCTTTGGTCTGGTGCTGGTGCACAACGGCAACCTGACCAATGCGCGTGAACTGCGCACCGAACTGTTCCAGACGGACCACCGCCACACCAACACCGAGAGCGACTCCGAGGTGCTGCTCAACGTTCTGGCGCACGAGCTGGAGCGCTCCACCCGGGGTGTGCCGCTGCAGGTCGAGGATGTGTTTGCTGCTGTGCGCGCAGTGCACAAGCGCGTCAAGGGCTCTTACGCCGTGATCGCGCTGATCGCAGGCCACGGTTTGCTGGCGTTCCGTGATCCCCACGGTATCCGCCCGCTGGCCTTGGGCCGCAGCCAGGATGGCACGGTGATGGTGGGCAGCGAGTCCGTGGCGCTGGAGGGAACCTCCCACGTGTTCGAGCGCAACATCGATCCGGGCGAAGCCGTGTTCATCACGCTGGATGGCCAGGTCCATGCCAGCCAATGCGCCGAAAAGCCGCAACTCAACCCCTGCATCTTCGAATTCGTGTACCTTGCGCGCCCGGATTCGGTGCTGGACGGCATCTCGGTTTACCAGGCGCGCCTGAACCTGGGCGAGGCCCTGGCCAAACGCGTGGTCTCCACCGTGCCGCCGAATGAGATCGACGTGATCATTCCGATCCCGGAATCCAGCCGTCCCAGCGCCACGCAACTGGCGCACCTGCTGGGCATCCCGTACCGCGAAGGCTTCGTCAAGAACCGCTACGTGGGCCGTACCTTCATCATGCCGGGCCAAGGCGTGCGCAAAAAATCTGTGCGCCAGAAGCTCAACGTAATCGGCAGCGAGTTCAAGGGCCGCAACGTGCTGCTGGTGGACGACTCCATCGTGCGTGGCACGACCAGCCGCGAAATCGTGCAGATGGCGCGCGACGCCGGTGCGCGCAAGGTGTATCTGGCCAGCGCCGCGCCGCCTGTGCGCTATCCCAACGTGTATGGCATCGACATGCCCACGAGCAGCGAACTGGTGGCCCATGGCCGCACGGTGGAAGAGATCCGCCAGGCGATCGGCTGCGATGCGTTGATCTACCAGGATGTGGACGGCATGAAGAGGGCCGTCGGTTCGCTCAATGCGTCCATCGCGGGCTTTGATGCCTCGTGTTTCGACGGCGTGTATGTCACGGGTGACATCACGGCAGAAGGCATTGCCAGCCTGAATGAAGGGCGTGTGGGGGTGGAAGAAGGCGAGGAAGACACCTCCCGCCTCGCGCTGCCCAACGCGCAAGAAGCGTAAGCGCCAAGGTCCGAAGGCTTTGGGGGCAGCGTGGCGGATGTTCGCCCCGCCGCCCATCGGATGGATAGACGGATTGACCGAATCGTGACACTGGCCCCGCAAGGGGCCAGACCTTATTGATATGACTGAAACCACTGCTTCCAGCACGGGCCGCGTGCGCACCCGGTTTGCCCCGTCCCCCACGGGCTTTATCCACCTGGGCAATATCCGTTCGGCGCTCTACCCTTGGGCGTTTGCGCGGGCGACAGGTGGCGACTTCATCCTGCGCATTGAAGACACCGATCTGGAGCGTTCCAGCCAGGCGGCGGTGGATGTGATCATCGAAGGCATGGCCTGGCTAGGCCTGGACCACGACGAAGGTCCGTTCTACCAGATGCAGCGCATGGACCGCTACAAGGCGGTGCTGGCCGATCTGCAGGCCGCAGGCCATGTGTACCCCTGCTACATGAGCGTGGCCGAGCTGGATGCCCTGCGCGAGAAGCAGATGGCCGCCAAGGAGAAGCCCCGCTACGACGGCACCTGGCGCCCCGAAGACGGCAAGGCCTTGCCGCCGGTGCCCGCAGGCGTGTTGCCCGTGCTGCGCTTCAAGAACCCGCAAGGGGGTGTCGTGGCCTGGGACGACAAGGTCAAGGGCCGTATCGAGATCCGCAACGATGAGCTGGATGACCTCGTGATCGCGCGCCCCGATGGCACACCCACCTACAACTTCTGCGTGGTGGTGGACGACATCGACATGGACATCACCCACGTGATCCGTGGCGACGACCATGTGAACAACACACCGCGCCAGATCAACATCTTCCGCGCGCTGGGCAAGGAGCCGCCCGTGTACGCCCACCTGCCCACCGTGCTGAACGAGCAGGGCGAGAAGATGAGCAAGCGCAACGGCGCCAAGCCCGTCACGCAGTACCGCGATGAAGGCTATCTGCCGGATGCCATGGTCAACTACCTCGCGCGCTTGGGCTGGAGCCACGGCGACGATGAGATCTTCAGCCGCGCGCAGTTCCTGGAATGGTTCAACCTCGACCACCTGGGGCGCAGCGCCGCCCAGTTTGACGAGGCCAAACTGCGCTGGGTGAACGCCCAGCATCTCAAGGCCATGGCCGACGATGCGTTGGCCGCCCTGGTGGCGCCGCAGCTGCAGCAGCGCGGTGTGTCGGCCGAGGCACTGGCCGATGGCCGCCTGGTGCGCATCTGTGCATTGTTCAAGGACCGTTGCGACACCACGGTGGTGCTCGCCCAGTGGGCGCAGGTGTTCTACGGCGACGTGACGCCCGTCGAGGCTGAGCGCACGCAACATGTCACCGATGCCATCGCGCCAGCACTGGATGCATTGGCTGACGCATTGTCTGCCTGCGCATGGGACAAGTCGTCTATCAGCGCCGCCTTCAAGCAGGTGCTGGCAAGCCAGGGTCTGAAGATGCCCCAACTGGCCATGCCTGCACGGGTTCTGACCGTGGGCACGGCCCATACGCCGTCGGTCGATGCCGTACTGGAATTGGTCGGACGTGAAAAAGTTGTAGCGCGTTTGCGAAACCGCTAAAAATCTGTCTATAATTCAAGGCTCAGATGATGACAACAAATACTAAGTGTTTGAAGTCATTAAGTGGGGGTATAGCTCAGCTGGGAGAGCGCTTGCATGGCATGCAAGAGGTCATCGGTTCGATCCCGTTTACCTCCACCAAAATTTGATATCGGTTAGTTCCAAGGTTTTGACCCTATCGTCTAGAGGCCTAGGACATCACCCTTTCACGGTGAGTACCGGGGTTCGAATCCCCGTAGGGTCGCCAAGTTTGTAGCGCTTGGCTTGTGTTGAAGAATGCAAGCAAAAAGCTGCCTGCCAGGAGTGGTAGTTCAGTTGGTTAGAATACCGGCCTGTCACGCCGGGGGTCGCGGGTTCGAGTCCCGTCCACTCCGCCAGTTTCAAAGCCCTTGCAGGCTTCTTGTGTGCAAGGTTTTCTTTGGCGAAAGCTAAGGGAATTTGGGGGTATAGCTCAGCTGGGAGAGCGCTTGCATGGCATGCAAGAGGTCATCGGTTCGATCCCGTTTACCTCCACCAAAATTTGATATCGGTTAGTTCCAAGGTTTTGACCCTATCGTCTAGAGGCCTAGGACATCACCCTTTCACGGTGAGTACCGGGGTTCGAATCCCCGTAGGGTCGCCAAGTTTGTAGCGCTTGGCTTGTATTGAAGAATGCAAGCAAAAAGCTGCCTGCCAGGAGTGGTAGTTCAGTTGGTTAGAATACCGGCCTGTCACGCCGGGGGTCGCGGGTTCGAGTCCCGTCCACTCCGCCAAATTTTCATGACAATGCAGACCATTAAACGTTTGCGGCGCAATGAGGAAAAATTAAACGGACTGCAGTAGCTATTACTGCAGTCCGTTTTTCTTTGTCCGTCGATGGGCTGTGAGCCTGCGCCGGGTAACCACGTTGACAACGTTGAAGGTGAAGACCGCAGCCGCAGCGTCACCGACGAAGCGCCTGCAATGCAGCCACCGTTTCCCGCAGTCCACGGTGCAGCCGCTTGTCCTTGCGCAGGACGATGGCAAGCGTGCGGCGCAGCGGTGGCGAGAGGGGCCGCACTTCCAGCGCGCTGCCGTGGTGCGTGTCATGCACCGCCATGCCGGGCAGCACCGCGCAGCCCAGGCCGGCGGCCACCAGTTCCTTGATTGCCTCCACACTGCCCAGCGACATGGCCGGCTGCAGCGCCACGCCGGCACGGGCGAACCACACGTTGGCTAGGCGCCGGGTCTGGCCGCCAGGCTCGTAGAGCAGCACGGGGTGGCGTGCCAGCTCCTTGGCGCCTACGCGCTTTGGCAGCCCGGTGCCTTGAGGGGCAATGGCCACGAAGGCATCGTCCAGCAGCGGGGTGACATGCAGCATACGCCCGCTGGCGGGCAGCGTGACCAGGCCCAGGTCCAGCGTGTTGTCTTCCACAGCCTGCACGATGCCGGCGGTGTTGCCCGTGCTCACCGTGATGTCGAGACCCGCAAAGCGCTGCCGCAGCGACCGCAGCACGGGGGGCAGCAGGAAGATGCAGGCTGTGGCGCCCGTACCCAGCCGCACGCGGCCTGCCGTGCCGTCGGCGTGGCGGGCGACCGCTTCCAGGGCGTCGCTCAAGGCTGCATCGATGCGGCCCACGTGGGCCAGCAGCTCGGCACCTGCGGCCGTGGGGCGCAGCACGCGTCCTGCGCGCTCCACCAGGGGCGTGCCCAGACGCTTTTCAAGCTGGCGCACCTGCAGGCTCACCGCCGGCTGCGTCAGGTCCAAATGCAGTGCCGCCGCTGAAAAACTGCCCAGTTCGATGGCGGTGGCAAAGCCATGCAGCTGGTCGAGGTTGATCCGTTCCATGGCAAAGAATTTCTCATACTCTGCATAAAAATACAAAGCTTCTTTTATGGATAAAGGCTTGCCACACTGGCAGCTATGCACACCTTTTCAAGCACTCCACACCCTCCACACCCCCCAAGCACCGGCTGCGCCAGCCATGCCGCGCCCTTGCTTCCCGCTGCTGTACAGGCCGCCCAGTCCGCCAACGGGAAACCCGCGACCGTACCCGCCGTACGCGCCCTGCGCGACGACGACCTGGCTGCTGTTCAGGCGCTGTACGCGCACCACGTGCTCCACGGGCTCGCATCCTTCGAGGAGGTGCCCCCCGGTGTGAGCGAGCTGCGCGTGCGGCATGCCGCCGTAGTGGCTGCAGGGCTGCCCTACCTGGTGGCGGAGTGCGACGGCAGGGTGGTCGGCTTTGCCTACGCCACGCTGTACCGTGCGCGCTCGGCGTACCGCCACACGGTGGAGGATTCCGTCTATGTGGCGCCGGGCTTAGCGGGGCGCGGCATTGGCGCCGCATTGCTGGGCGAAGTGATCCGGCAGTGCGAGGCGGGGCCTTGGCGCCAGATGCTCGCGGTGATTGGGCAGGGTGACGAGAACGCCGGCTCGATGGCGCTGCACGAGCGCCTGGGGTTCGAGCGCATCGGCGCGCTGCGGTCGGTGGGGTTCAAGAAAGAGCGCTGGCTGGACACAGTGTTGATGCAGCGGCCCCTCGGCGCAGGCAACGAAACGCGGCCCGCCAGCAGCATGCCGCTCTGCGGCGCACCGGTGCAGAGCAGGGCGGGGGCGTAGTGGCGGTGCCTTCGGGGTCCGCCGCTGCGGCGGCCAGCTCGGCTCCTACGGCACCAGGTCAGTGGCTTCCGGGCCGAGCCGTGCTGTATCTGGGCGTCTCGCAGTTCGTCGCATGGGGCATCTCGTACTACCTGATCGGCGCGCTGGGCGACGCCATGTCGGCCGGGCTCGGCTGGAGCCGCACGGTGGTCCATGGCGGGTTTGCGGCGTCACTGCTGGTGATGGGCGTCGTGTCCAGCGCGGCGGGGCGATGCGTAGACCGATGGGGCGGCCGACAGGTGATGGTGGCGGGATCGCTCTTGCTGGCGGTGGCATGCCTGGCCCTCGCTGCTGCCCAAGGTGTTGCGGCCTACTACGCGGCCTGGGTGGTGATGGGGGTGGCCATGCGCCTGACGCTGTACGACGCCGCTTTTGCCGCCCTGGCGCATTGGCTGGGGCCGAAAGCGCGTCGGCCCATGGCGCAGATCACCTTGCTGGGTGGCTTGGCATCCAGTGCCTTCTGGCCTGCGGGGCACGCCCTGGCAGGCGCCTGGGGATGGCGTGGTGCGCTGGTGGTGTACGCCGTCCTAGCCTTGCTGATGGTGCCGCTGCACCTGGCGTTGCCGCGGCGCGCTCCGCAGGTGCTGCGGGCGGCAGAGCTTGCTGGGCCTACGGATGCCGCGCCGCTGATCGGCGGTGAGCCGCCGGCCATAGCGGGCGCACGGCGCACCCTGGCCGGGGCGCTGTTCGCCGCCATGACCACGCTCGTGAATTTTCTGAACGCGGGCATGTCGGCGCACACCGTGGGGTTGCTCGCGGGCCTGGGGCTTGCGCTGCCGTGGGCGGTGGGCATCGCGTCGTTGCGGGGCGTGGGCCAGTCATCGGCCCGGCTGGCCGACGTGCTCTGGGGCGGGCGCTGGCATCCGCTCGCGCTGGGCGCCGGCGCCGCCTTGCTGCTGCCGCTTGCCTGCCTGGCGGGACTGTGGTCGGGTCAGGTGCTGGCGGCCGCTTTGGTGTTCGTGCTGGCCTATGGTGCGGGCAATGGCCTCTTGACCATCACCCGTGGCACCGTACCGCTGGTGCTCTTCGATCACCGCACCTACGGCGCTCAGGTGGGGCGGCTGGTGGCCCCAGGTTTCGTGCTGTCGGCCTGTGCGCCCGTGGTGTACGCGGCCGTCATCGATCACGCAGGGGCGGCGGCTGCCTTGTGGCTGTCGGTGGGAGTGGCGGTGCTGGCGTTCGGCGTGGCGCTGGCGTTGTGGATTGGCTTTACGCCTGGTGCCCGCCGGTCCAGCACCAACCCATGAGGCCCGGCGGAGCTGGGCCTCATTGCATGGCCCCGGAGGGCCTTCGCGCCTGATCAGCGGGCGTGAATAGCTATATTTATGATAGCAATCGGCATCTTTCAGCGCGGTGCCAGGCGGATGGCACCGTCCAGGCGAATCACTTCGCCGTTGAGCATGTCGTTCTCGAAAATGTGCTGCACGAGCTTGGCATAGTCCTGCGGCGTGCCCAGTCGGCTGGGGAAGGGCACTCCGGCAGCCAGCGCATCCTGCACTTCCTGGGGCATGCCAAACAGCATGGGCGTGCCGAAGATGCCGGGGGCAATCGTCATGTTGCGGATGCCGTTGCGCGCCAGATCGCGGGCGATGGGCAAGGTCATGCCCACCACGCCGCCCTTGGAGGCGGAATAGGCGGCTTGGCCAATCTGGCCGTCGTACGCTGCCACGCTGGCGGTCGAGATCAGCGCACCGCGCTCACCCGTGGACTCGGGTTCGTTCTTGCTCATGGCCTCGGCGGCCAGGCGGATCATGTTGAAGCTGCCGATCAGGTTGACCGTGATGGTCTTGCTGAACAGGGCCAGGGCGTGGGCGCCGTTCTTGCCCACCGTCTTTTCGGCGGGGGCGATGCCGGCGCAGTTGACCAGGCCCATGAGCTTGCCCAGCGAGACCGCCTTGGCCACCACGGCCTGGCCATCGGCCTCGTTGCTCACATCACATTTCACGAAGGCGCCGCCAATCTCCTTGGCCACGGCTTCGCCTTTTTCTGCCTGCATGTCGGCAATGACCACCGTGCCGCCCTGGGCGGCCAGCATGCGTGCCGTGCCTTCGCCCAGGCCCGATGCGCCGCCGGTGACGATGAATACCTTGCCCTTGATGTCCATGTGCTGTCTCCAGTAAGTTACGTTAACGTAAACGTCAATTATGGCGCATCTCTCCGCAACGCTGAAGGCGAAAAAAAGCCCGGACCAGCCGGGCTTGCAAGGGGGCAGTGCGGGCTTACTGGAAGCCGACGCGGTCCAGCATCTGCTGCACCTTGGTCACATTGGCGCCCACAGCGCTGATCGGGATGGTCTCGCTCTTGAAGGGCTTGCCGTCTGTCATGGCCTTGAGGGCGGGGTTGTCCAGCGCCACGCCCTTGGCTGCGGGCCACTCGTTGTTGCCGTTGGCGAAGTAGTTCTGGGCTTCAGGGCTGGCCAGGTACTCCAGGAACTTGACGGCATTGGCCTGGTTCTTGGCATGCTTGGCCACCGCGCCACCCGCGATGTTCAGGTGCGTGCCCCAGGATTCCTGGTTGGGGAACACCACGCCCACCTTGTTGACCACCGCCACATCTTCGGGCTTGGTGGAGCGCATCATGCGCGCCAGGTAGTAGCTGTTGGTCACGGCAATGTCGCATTCGCCAGCGGCCACGGCTTTGATCTGGTCGGTGTCGCCGCCCTTGGGCGGACGGGCCAGGTTGGCCACCATGCCCTTGAGCCAGGCTTCTGCTTTCTGCTCGCCCATGTGCTCGGTCACGGCGCCGAACAGGCTCAGGTTGTAGGGGTGCGAGCCCGAGCGGATGCACAGCTTGCCCTTGTTCTTGGGGTCGCCCAGCTCTTCGTAGGTGTCCACATCGGCTTTCTGGACCTTGACCTTGTTGTAAACGACCACGCGGGCGCGGGTGGACAGGCCGTACCACGCGATGCCGCCGTCGGCGACAGGGTTGCTGCGCAGGTTGGCCGGAATGGCGTCGTTCAGCACCTTGGACTTGATGGGCTGAAACAGGCCATCAACTTCACCCTTGTAAAGACGCGCTGCATCCACCAGCAGGATCACGTCGGCAGGCGACGCTGCACCCTCGGCCTTGAGGCGTGCCAGGATGCCGGCGTCGTCTGCGTCCACGCGGTTGATCTTGATGCCGGTGGCCTTGGTGAAGCCGGTGTACAGGGCTTCGTCGGTGGAGTAGTGGCGGGCCGAGTAGAGGTTCACCACCTGCTCCTGGGCATGGGCGGTGCCCGCAGCGGCTGCCAGGGCACAAACACTCAGCAAGGCTTTCACAGTCTTCGACATGGGATGCGTCTTTCGGGGTTGTTACTGGCGCAATGATAAAACAAACGCGAATTATTCTTAATAAATGTCCGGAATAGGGGCCGGGAATGCGCGGGGAGGCTGATGCAGCGCAAGAGCGATCTGTGTGGGGTTCGGCAGGCCTATGTTTGTCACTGGTGCCTGGGTGGATGTGCCGCGCGCCATGGTGCTCACCCGAGAGGAGAGGGCCGCGAGCAGGCAAAAAAAAGCCCGGTCGTAAAACCGGGCTTTAAAAGGATCCTTGAAACGGGGGTTTCGAGAGGATCCAAGGAGACAACTCGCGCGCTGAACACAGGGTGTGTGTCGCAGCGCTTGGGTGAATTATCAGGGTATTCCCTGAACGCGGCCTAGAGGTTGCACTCCAGACCGCAGGTAGGTGATTAACGCTTGCGGGGCGCAGCCGTCTTGGCGGCGTTGGCAGCGGTGCTGGCCACGGCGTTGAAGTTGGCTTCGGCCACGTCAGACGCTTGCTTGACGGCCTTTTGCACCGACTCAAAAGCGTTGTTGGCGGCGGAGACGGCGCTTTTCATCACGGCCACGGCGGTTTCGGAACCGGCGGGAGCGTTCTTGGCGGCGCTGTCCACCAGGTTGGTGAAAGCCTTTTGCGCGTCGGTGGCTTGCGACTCGAAAGCCTTGCCGAATTCGGCGCCGGTGCCCGAAGCGATGTCATACAGGTGACGGCTGTAGGCGGCGGTCTTTTCAGCCAGGGGCTGGAACAGGCCGGCTTGCAGGGCCAGCAGTTCTTGTGCGTCCTTCACGCCCAGCACGGCTTGGGTGTGGTTGGCGGCTTCCGACAGGGCAGCGCGCGAAGCGGTCACGTTCAGTTCCACCAGCTTTTCCACGCCTTCAAAGGCCTTGGTCGTCAGACCGAACAGGGTTTCGATGTTGGCTTTGTGCGAGGCCAGGATTTGTTCAGCGGTCAGCGTCATGTCATATCTCCTAAAAATGGGACCCAGAGGGCCAGGGTGGCTTACAGACATCTGCGCTGACCTTGACCCGGTAGAGTCATGTTGCAGTGCAGCATGGGTTGAATTTTAGGGGCTTGCTGCGCGTTTGCAAGGGTTTTTTGTTGCACTGCAGCAAATTAGGTACGGCGCCCCAGAAATCCCGGGCTTGCCACAATCGCGTCATGTTCGCCTACTACGCCGACCACTTTGTGCTGCCCCTGCCCGAGGGCCACCGTTTCCCCATGGCCAAGTACCGCATGCTGCGTGACCGGATTGCGCAGCAGCTGCCCGGTGTGGCGCTGCAGGTGGCAATGCCTGCGTCAGACGATGACCTGGCGCTGGCCCATACCCCGAAATACATCGACGCGATTACACACGGCACGCTGCCACCCGCTGCGCAGCGCGAGATCGGTTTCCCCTGGAGCGAGGCCATGGCCGAACGCGCGCGGCGATCGGTGGGCGCCACGGTGGCCGCCAGCCACCAGGCCCTGCGCGATGGCGTGGCGGGCAACCTGGCGGGCGGCACGCACCATGCCTATGCCCACAAGGGCAGCGGGTTCTGTGTTTTCAACGACGTGGCCGTGGCCGCCCGGCGCATGCAGGCTGAGCACGCCGCAGGGCGGGGCCACGGCGCCCCACCGCTGCAGGTGGCCGTGATCGACCTGGATGTGCACCAGGGCAATGGCACGGCGCATATCTTCCATGGCGATGACAGCGTGTTCACGCTGTCGCTGCACGGCGCGCGCAACTTCCCTTTTCGCAAGGAGGCGGGCGACCTCGATGTGGATCTGCCGGACGGCTGCGGCGATGTGGAATATCTGCAGGCGCTCGACGAAGCCCTGGTGGCGCTGGACCAGCGCTGTACGCCTGGCCTCGTGTTCTACCTTGCCGGGGCCGACCCGCACGAGGGCGACCGCCTGGGGCGCCTGGCCGTGACGCACGACGGCCTGGAGGCGCGCGACCGGCGGGTGTTCGACTGGGCCTGGCAGCGGCGGATCCCGCTGGTGTTCGCGATGGCGGGGGGATATGGCAATGATCTGGAAGACACCTTGAAGGCCCAGCTCACCACCTGGCGCGTGGCTTTGCAGTACCACCAGCGCTGGCAGAATGGGCGGCCATGACCTCTGCCGCCAGCACCCCGTCCACTACCCCCGCCACGCCTTCCGCTTCTACCCGCCCGGCCCCGCAGCCGCGCAGCGCCTACCGCGTGTTCCGCCCCATCACCACACGCTGGGCCGACAACGATGTGTATGGCCACGTGAACAACGTCGTGTACTACAGCTGGTTCGATACGGCGGTCAACGCCCACCTCATCGACCAGGGCGTGCTCGACATCCATGCGGGCGCCACCATTGGCCTGGTGATCGAGACCCAGTGCAACTACTTTGCGCCGCTGGCGTTTCCGCAGACGGTGGAGGCGGGCATCCGGGTGGCCAAGCTCGGGGGCTCCAGCGTGCGCTACGAGGTGGGGCTGTTCGCGCAGGGCGAGCCGCTCTCTGCCGCCGCAGGCCATTTCATCCATGTATATGTGGACCGCGACACCCGCCGCCCGGTGCCCGTGCCCGAGGCGCTGCGCAGCGTGCTGCAGGCGCTGGTGGTGCCCGCCTGACGGCTTGCATCGCGCCGGGGCTGTGTTTGCAATGGATTTGATAGCAAACAATCCATAAGCAGTGCGCGCAGGCGGCCAAAAAATTTCAAATAATCGCCCCGCAGGCGGCAGCGCCTGAACGCTGGCTGACGCTGGGGGCCGCGCCCGGCGCTGCGGGCTCCTATGGCCTACACTTTGCGGCTTCGCTGAACGGCCCCCCGCACCCTGGCTCCACCTTGCGCCCGCCCCGTCCATGATCATCACCAGCCTGCTCGACACCGACCTGTACAAGTTCACCATGATGCAGGTGGTGCTGCACCAGTTTCCAGGGGCGCAGGTCGAATACAAGTTCAAGTGCCGCAACCCCGGCGTGCAGCTGGCGCCATTTGCCAACGAGATCCGCGACGAGATCCGGTCGCTCTGCAGCCTGCATTTCCAGGACGCCGAACTGGCTTACCTGCGCTCGCTGCGTTTCATCAAGAGCGACTTCGTGGACTTTCTCGGGCTGTTCCGGCTCAACGAGAAATACATCACCGTCACGCCCCAGCACAACGGCGAGATCGAGATATCCATCCGGGGGCCCTGGCTGCACACCATCCTGTTCGAGATCCCGGTGCTGGCCATCGTCAACGAGGTGTACTTCCGCAACACGCAGAAGGTGCCCGACTTTCCGGAAGGCCGCAGGCGCCTCGACACCAAGATCATGCAGCTGCAGGGCGAAGGCCTGGGCGATCTCAAGATCGCCGACTACGGCACGCGCCGCCGCTTCAGCCGCGCCTGGCACGAAGAAGTGCTGCGCGTGCTGGTGGCGCGCCTGGGCACCGGCGACCGCCGCCCGGGCTCGCCCGCTGGCCCGGGCCAGTTTGCAGGCACCAGCAACGTGCTGTATGCGATGAAGCTGGGCGTGACGCCGCTGGGCACCATGGCGCACGAATACCTGCAGGCCTGCCAGGCCCTGGGCCCGCGCCTGCGCGACAGCCAGGTGTTCGGCTTCGAGATGTGGGCCAAGGAATACCGGGGCGACCTGGGCATTGCGCTGTCGGATGTGTATGGCATGAGCGCCTTCCTGCGCGACTTCGACCTGTACTTCTGCAAGCTTTTCGACGGCGCGCGCCACGACAGCGGCGATCCGTTTGCCTGGGGCGAGCGCCTCTTGGAGCACTACCGCAAAAACCGCGTCGATCCGCTGACCAAGACGCTGATCTTCAGCGACGCGCTCACGATTCCGCGCACCATCGAGCTGTACCAGCAGTTCCGGGGCCGCTGCCAGCTGGCCTTTGGCATTGGCACCAACCTGACCAACGACCTCGGCAGCCCACCCGCACACGAGCCGCTGCAGGTGGTGATCAAGATGACACGCTGCAACGACCAGCCCGTGGCCAAGCTGTCGGACACCCCCGGCAAGGGCATGTGCGATGACGAAAAATACCTGGCCTACCTGCGCCAGGTCTTCGACATCCCTGTGCCTGCCTGACAGCCCGGGAACTGGTGCACAGCACGCGCTGACTGGCGCCCTGATGCGCCCCTGAATTTTTAAAACTGGATGGAGACACAACCCATGAAACTCACGCGCGGGCTGGCAGTGGCCAGTCTTCTGGCGGCACTGCCCGGCTGGGCCCTGGCCGCAGACATTGATGGCAGCACGCTGTCGGTCCTTTGGGGTGTGCCGTTTGCAGGCATCCTGCTGTCGATTGCGCTCATGCCGCTGCTGGCACCCATCTTCTGGCACCACCATTTCGGCAAGGTCGCGGCCGCCTGGGGCCTGGCGTTTCTGCTGCCCTTTGCCATCACCTTCGGGCCGGGCGTGGCGGGTGTGAGCCTGGTGCATGCGCTGCTGGCCGAATACATCCCGTTCGTGATCCTGCTGACGGCGCTGTTCACCGTGGCGGGCGGCATCTTCATCCGCGGCAACCTGCACGGCAGCCCAGGGCTCAACACCGCCATCCTGGCCATTGGCGCGGTGCTGGCCAGCTTCATGGGCACCACCGGCGCGTCCATGCTGCTGATCCGCCCGCTGATCCGCGCCAACGACAACCGCAAGCATGTGGCGCATGTGGTGGTGTTCTTCATTTTCATCGTCTCCAACGCCGGGGGCTCGCTCACGCCGCTGGGCGATCCGCCACTGTTCCTGGGCTTCCTCAAGGGCGTGGACTTCTTCTGGACGGTGAGCCACATCTTCCAGGAAACCCTGTTCCTCGTGGGGGCGCTGCTGGCCATCTTCTTTGTGCTCGACACCTGGTACTACCGCCGCCGCGAAGAGCTGTTCAAGGCCGACCCCACGCCCGACAGCCGCTCCATTGGTTTTGACGGCAAGATCAACTTTGCGCTGCTGGGCGCGGTGGTGGCGCTGGTGCTGCTCAGCGGCTTTTGGAAGTCGCCCGTGGTGTTCAACATCGCGGGCACCGAGGTCGGCCTGCCCGGCATCGTGCGGGATGTGGGCCTCATCGTCGTGACGTTGGCGTCGCTGTGGCTCACGCCCAAGAAGGTGCACGAGGACAATCAGTTCGGCTGGGGGCCCATGCAGGAAGTGGCCAAGCTGTTTGCGGGCATCTTCCTCACCATCATCCCCGTCATCGCCATGCTCAAGGCCGGGGTCAACGGCCCGTTCGGCGCCATCGTGTCGGCCGTCACGCGGCCCGATGGTTCGCCCGACCCGGCCATGTACTTCTGGGCCACCGGCGCGCTCAGCTCCTTCCTCGACAACGCGCCCACCTACCTCGTGTTCTTCAATACCGCTGGTGGCGACCCGGCGGTGCTGATGACCACCCTGGCGCCCACGCTGGCCGCCATCTCGGCAGGGGCCGTGTTCATGGGCGCCAACACCTACATCGGCAACGCACCCAACCTCATGGTCAAGGCCATTGCCGAAGACCGGGGCGTGAAGATGCCGAGCTTCTTCGGCTACATGCTGTGGTCGGGGGGCATTCTGGTGCCGCTGTTCATCGTCATGACTTTCATCTGGTTTAGATAACTCCATGAGCCAACCCCGCATCCTGGTCGCGCGTGCGATCTTTCCCGACATCGTGGACCGCCTGCGTGAGCATTTCGACGTCGAAGCCAACCCCGACGATGTGATCTGGACCCCGGCCGAGTTGGCCGCGCGCCTGGCCGACAAGGACGGTGTGCTGACCACCGGCAGCCAGCGCATCGACGCCGCGCTGCTGGCGGCCGCGCCGCGCCTCAGGATCTGCGCCAACATGGCCGTGGGCTACAACAACTTTGACGTGGATGCCATGACCGCCGCAGGCGTTCAGGGGACCAACACGCCCGATGTGCTGACCGAGACCACGGCCGACTTCGGCTTTGCATTGCTGATGGCCACGGCCCGCCGCATGACCGAAAGCGAGCATTACCTGCGCGCCGGGAAGTGGACGAAGTGGAGCTACGACATGTTCGCGGGCAGCGACATCCACGGCAGCACGTTGGGCATCATCGGCATGGGCCGCATCGGGCAGGGGATTGCCAAGCGTGGCGCGCATGGCTTTGGCATGAAGGTGGTCTATCACAACCGCTCGCGCCTGTCGGCCGCGCTGGAAGCCGAATGCAAGGCCAGCTATGTCGGCAAAGAAGAACTTCTGCGCACGGCCGACCATGTGATGCTGGTTGTGCCTTACACGTCCGCGTCGCACCACACCATCGGCGCGGCCGAGCTGGCGCTGATGAAGCCCACGGCCACGCTCATCAACATTGCGCGCGGCGGCATCGTGGACGACGCGGCGCTGGCCGTGGCCCTGCGCGAGCGCCGCATTGCGGCGGCGGGCCTGGACGTGTTCGAGGGCGAGCCCAGCGTGCACCCCGACCTGCTCACCGTGCCCAACGTGGTGCTCACGCCCCACATTGCCAGCGCCACGGTGCCCACGCGCCGCGCCATGGCCAACCTGGCGGCCGACAACCTGATCGCCTTCCTGGGCGGGCACGGCCCGCTCACGCCGGTGAACCAGCCCGTGGCGGGTCTGCGCGGCTAGGTTTTGAAAAAAATTGGCTGCTACCGCGCGATGGATAAGCGGTAGCAGCTATCAAAATAATAGTAAATACCTTGACTACCGATACGCTTGTCTTGCTGGCCGTTCTGGCTCTGGTGGTGGTGCTGCTTGCGCTGGTGCTGCTGCGCCGCCCGCGTGTGGAGCTGCCCGCCGAATGGCTGGCGCGCCTGCAGTCACTGGAGGCCACGGCCCAGGCCACGCAGCTGGCCGTGGCCCGCAACGACGGTGCCATGGAGGCGATGGCGAAGCAGCTTTCGGGCTTCACGCAGGCCACGCAGCACCAGCTGGAGGCCCTGCGCGGCGCGGTGGACGAGCGGCTGGCCCAGGCCGTGGGCGAGTCCCGCACCGGCCGGGCCGAGCTGCTGGCCGCCTTTGGCGCGTTTGAGGCCAAGCTGGAGCAGCGCCTGGCCCAGGGCCAGGCCGAGGCCGCCCTGGCGCGCAAGGAGCTGTCCGACGCGCTGGCCGCCTTCCGCGCCGAACTCACGCAGACCGCGCAATCGCTCGCGTCAGACAGCCAGCGCTCGCGCGAGGCGCTGGCCGAAAGCACGCAGCTGTTCGAGCAGCGCATCCAGGAGCGCTTCGAAGCCCTGTCGGCCGCTACGCGCGGCACGCTTGACTCGCTCAAGACCGACATCCAGACGCAGATGGGCACGGTATCTACCGCGCTCAAGGACCAGCTCGAAGCCAACGGCAACCAGATTCGCAACCAGTTCTCGGTGCTGCAGGACGCCGTCTCGCAGCAGCTCACGGGCATGGTGCAGGGCAGCCAGCACAACGCCGAGCAGCTGCGCAATGCGCTCAATGAACGCCTGGCCGCCATCCAGGCCGACAACGCCACCAAGCTCGAAGAAATGCGCCGCACGGTGGATGAAAAGCTGCATGCCACGCTGGAGCAGCGCCTGGGCGAGTCCTTCAAGCTGGTGAGCGACCGGCTCGAACAGGTGCACAAGGGCCTGGGTGAGATGCAGACCCTGGCGGGCAGCGTGGGCGACTTGAAACGCGTGATGACCAACGTGAAGACGCGTGGCACCTGGGGCGAAATGCAGCTGGGCGCCATCATCGACAACGTGCTCACGCCGGACCAGTTCGCGCGCAACGTCAAGACCGTGCCGGGCAGCGACGAGCTGGTCGAATTTGCGATCCGCCTGCCCGGCAAAAGCGACGAGCACCCGGTGTGGCTGCCCATCGACTCCAAGTACCCCGTGGAGCAGTACCAGCGCCTGCTGGACGCGCAGGACGCTGCCGACAAGGCGGCCATCCTGTCAGCGGGCAATGCGTTCGAGACCTCGATCAAGCTTGAAGCGAAGAAGATCTTCGCCAAATACGTCTCGCCCCCGCACACCACCGACTTTGCCGTGCTCTACCTGCCCACCGAAGGCCTGTTTGCCGAAGTCATGCGCCGCCCCGGCCTGGTGGAAGCCGTGCAGAACGACTGCCGCGTGATGATCACCGGCCCGGCCAACCTGGCGGCCATGCTCAACAGCCTGCAGATGGGCTTCAAGACGCTGGCGATCGAGAAACGCTCGTCCGAGGTCTGGAGCCTCTTGGGCATGGTCAAGACCGAGTTCGCCAAGTTTGGCGATGTGGTCGAAGCCACCAAAAAGTCCATCGACGCCGCCGCCAAGAAGTTTGACGAGGTGGGCGTGCGCACCCGCGCCATCCAGCGCAAGCTGCGCGACGTGCAGGAGCTGCCCGCACCCGACGCCGCCCGTGCACCGCTGGCAGGCGCCCGCACGGCGGCCTTGCCTGGGCTGGACCCGGAGGACGACCTGTTGTGAACGCCACACTGGCCCGGTTGATCGCTGGCCAGATTTGCGTGCACGGCAGCATGGCCGGCATGCGCCTGGCCGCGCCGCTGCTGGCGCTGCGCGAGGGCCACAGTGCGGCGGCCGTGGGCTTGCTGGTGGCGCTGTTTGCGCTCACGCAGGTGTTTCTGGCGCTGCCTGCGGGCCGCTATGCCGACCGCCATGGGATCAAGCGGCCGGTGGGCTACTCGGTGGCCGTGGCCTGTGTGGGCGCGGGGATGGCCGTGGTGTTCCCGACCTTTCCCGTGCTGTGCCTGGCAGCGCTGATGACCGGCGCCGCCGCTGGGGCCGCCACGATTGCCGTGCAGCGCCACGCGGGCCGCGCCGTGCACGATGCGACCGAACTCAAGCAGGTGTTCAGCTGGCTGTCCATCGGCCCGGCGGTGTCCAACTTCATCGGCCCGTTTGCGGCCGGGCTGGCGATTGACCTGGCGGGCAGCACGCCGGGCAGCCTGGAGGGCTACCGCGCGGCGTTTGCCTTGCTGGCGTTGCTGCCCTTGCTCAGCTGGTTCTGCGTTCGGGGTCTGCCAGACATTCCGGCCCCTGTGGCTGCTGCGGGGGGCGCGGCGGGCGGCGCACCCCAGCGTGCCTGGGACTTGCTGGGCGATGCGCCGTTTCGCCGCCTGCTGATCGTCAACTGGCTGATCTCCTCTTGCTGGGACGTGCATGCGTTTGCCGTGCCGCTGCTGGGGCACGAGCGCGGGCTGTCGGCCGCCGTGATCGGCACCATCTTTGGCGCGTTTGCGATTGCCGCCACCGTGATCCGCGTGCTGATGCCTTTTGTGGCCAGGCAACTGCGCGAGCAGGCCGTGATGGCGGTGGCCATGCTGGTCACGGCCGTGCTGTTTGCGGTGTACCCGCTGCTGCACAGCGCCTGGGCCATGGGCCTGTGCTCGGTGCTGCTGGGCCTGGCGCTGGGCACGGGGCAGCCCATGGTGATGAGCCTGCTACACCAGATCACGCCGTCCCACCGCCAGGGCGAGGCGCTGGGCCTGCGGCTGATGGCGATCAACGCGTCCAGCGTGCTGATGCCGCTGATGTTCGGCTCGGCCGGGGCGGTGATTGGCGTGAGTGGCCTGTTCTGGGCCGTGGGCGCAGCGGGTCTCGGGGGCTCGCGGCTGGCGTGGCGCATTGCAAACAGGGTTCCCGAGGAGTCCCAAAAAGCGTAAACAGGTGTAAATTGCCTTTACCCGTCAGCGGGTTCCGAGAGGGGGCTGTCATGTACCTTCGATTCTGGTCACGGCGCGTGTTGCCATGGTGCCTGGCCTCGGCGCTGGGCGCGGGCCTGCCGTCTGTAGCGCTGGCCGATGAGGTGGTCGAGCAGGCCACCGCCCTGGTGCGCCAGGGGCAGGCGGCGCAGGCCTTTCAATTGCTGGATGCCCACGAGGCCCGGCGCGCGGGCGACCCCGTGTTTGACGCCGCCATGGGCGAGGCGGCCCATGCCGCAGGCCAGTACACGCGGGCCATCATGGCGCGCGAGCGGGTGCTGGCGGCCGACCCCGGCAACCAGGCCGCCCAGGTGGCGCTGGGGCAGTCGCTGCAGGCCGTGGGCGACCGGCGCGGGGTGCTGGCGCTGCCGCCCCAGGTGCAGGCCTTGCTGATTCCCGTGGATGCGGGGCACACCCTGGACCAGTTCCTGTACTCGTACGACCGCCCCGAATATGGCGGCCATTCCTCGATCAAGGGCTATGTGGAGTTGGGCGTGGGCCATGACTCCAACGCCAATGCCGCGCCCGTGGTGGGCGAGTTGCAGTCCCCCGTGCCGGGCACGCCGCCCTGGGCCCTGCTGCCCGAGGCGCGGGCCACCTCGGGCAACTATGTGGTGGCGCAGGGCGGGCTGCGGGGCCGGGCGGTGATCAATTCGCGCTGGTCGGTGGTGGGCACGGCGCTGGGCGCCACGCGGCACTACACGGGCCAGGCCGACCGGTTTGACCACACGGCCCTGGACGCCGCTTTGGGCATGGCCTGGCGGGCCGAGCGGCATGAGGTGATTGTCTCGGGGCAGGGCTCGTACTACGCACTCGACGGCTCGCGGCTGCGCACCATGGGCGGTGTGCTGGGCGAGTGGATCTACCGCATCGACGGCTTCCGCCAGTGGGGCAGCTTCTTGCAGGTTCTGGAGGTGCGCTACCCCACGCAGGACTTGCGCAACGTGCGGCGCAGCGTGCTGGGCACCTCGTATTCGCACCTGTTTCGCCAAGGCGCCTCGGTCTATGCGGGCGTGTATGGCGGGCGCGAGCAGCCCAAGGCCAGCGATGCCGACCCGCTGGGCCACCGCCTGTGGGGCGTGCGCCTGGGCGGGCAGTGGCCTCTGGCGCCGCAGTGGACGGTGTTTGCCAGCACCGACTGGGAGCACCGGCACTATGGCGGGGCAGACCCGTTTTTTGCCGTGACCCGCACCGACCGCCAGGCCCAGGTGGCGCTGGGCCTGAACTGGACCCCCGCGCCCGGCTGGCGCGTGACGCCGCAGTGGCAGTTCACGCGCAACGCCTCCACGCTGCCCATCACCGACTATGAGCGGCGGGTGTTTTCCATCCTGCTGCGCCGGGAGTTCTGAATGCAGCGGCACGTGTTGACCTGGGGCCTTGCTGCGGCGACGCCATGGAGGTGCTTATGACATCCGACCAAAAACGCGCCCGGCTGGCGCTGCTGATGGGCATGGTGGCGGCCTGGCCACTCACCGGTCTGGCGGCCGCCGGGCTGGTGCAGTTCACGGCGGGCGATGTGCAGCTGCGCCGGGGCGACAGCCTCTCGCGCCTGGCCAAGGGGGCCGAGCTGGACGGCGGCGACGTGGTGCTCACCGGCACCGAGGGGCGCGCGCAGATCCGTTTTACCGATGGCGGCCTGGTGGCGCTGTACCCGGACTCGCAGTTCACCGTGACCCGCTACGCCGACGGCGCAGGCACGGGCGAAGACCATTTTGTGGTCAACCTGCTGCGCGGCGGCATGCGCGCGCTCACCGGGCTCATCGGCAAGCGCAATCCCGCCAGCTACAAGGTCATCACGCCCACGGCCGTGGTAGGCATCCGGGGCTCGGCCTTCATGCTGGCCATCGATGCCAACGGTAAGGTGCTGGTGTCGGGCGAGCAGGACGAGATAGAGGTCTGCACCCAGGCCGGCTGTGTGGGCGTGACGGCTGGCGAGGCGGTACTGGTGCTCTCTGACCAGGAACTGCCGGTGTACACCCACACCCGCGCCTTGCTGCCGGTGCCCGAGCTGCCCACGCCCATGCTGGTGGGTGAGCAGCTGGATGTGCAAGGGCGCCGCGCGTTTGTGTACATCGTCCCGGCGCCCACTCCGGCGCCGGTTCCCGTGGCGCCACCGCCGCCCATCATGGCGCCACCTCCCCCGGTGCCCGTGGCACCACCTCCACCTACGGACGACTCCCAGCCCCCGGCGCCGACCACACCACCGCCGCCCACGCGGCCCACGCCGCCGCCGCCGACGACCACGGCGCCGCCGCCTGCCACCACGGCACCACCACCACCCACGGTGCGGCCACCGTTCGTGTTCGTCCCGGTGCTGCCGATCATCCTGCTGCCTCCGCCGCCACCGCCACCGGTGATCCGTTAGCAGTGGTGGCGCCTGGGCGCCAGTGCGCCCCGGGGGTCAGAGCTTGTAGAACGCCCGGATCAAATCCCAGGCTTCCTGTGGGTCGTCGGTGTAGTGGAAGAGCTTCAGGTCCTGCGCAGAGATGGTGCCTTCTTCCACCAGCACGTCGAAGTTGATCAGGCGCTTCCAGTAGTCCGTGCCGCACAGCACGATGGGCACGGGCTTGGCCTTGCCGGTCTGCACCAGGGTCAGCACCTCGAACAGTTCGTCGAGCGTGCCAAACCCGCCCGGGAAGGCCACCAGCGCCTTGGCGCGCATCATGAAATGCATCTTGCGCAGGGCGAAGTAGTGGAACTTGAAACTCAGCGACGGCGTGATGTAGCGGTTGCCGCTTTGCTCGTGCGGCAGGGCGATGTTCAGGCCCACATTCAGCGCGCCTTCGTCGTGTGCGCCCCGGTTGGCGGCTTCCATGATGCCGGGGCCGCCGCCGGTGCAGATGTACAGGCGCTCGGACTCGGGCTTGCCATTGCTGTACTGCGCGACCAGGCGCGAGAACTGGCGGGCCAGGTCATAGTGGCGCGCGTTGCGCACGGCGAGCTTGGCGCGTGCAATCTGCGTGGCGTCTCCTGTGGCTTCGGCGGCTTTCAGGGCCTCGGCGGCGTCTTCAGGCGCCATGAAGCGGGCGCTGCCAAACACGACGATGGTGTTCTCGATGCCTTGCTCTGTCTGCCCCAGGTCGGGCTTGAGCATCTCCAGCTGAAAGCGGATGCCGCGCGTTTCGCGGCGGAACAGGAATTCGGGGTCGGCAAAGGCCATGCGGTAAGCGTCGGCCTGTAGCGGGTTGCCGTTGGTGGCGTGGTTGTGCAGCTCGGCCCAGGCATCGGCCAGGCGGCGTTCATTGAGTTGGGTGTTGGCTTCCATGGCAGGACTCTTGGTTGGGTCTGTGAATTGGGGGGGGGGCCTTGGGGGCCGACCGGTGACAGGATGGGCAGCAGTGTGGCGGGAATTTATGACAAAAAAACCTGCTTGCGCGCAACCATCAAGCGCGTGACGCTATGAAATATGAAGCAGTTTGCATGCCAAGCACGGTCAGGCCCAGCGAGCCCAGCAGGTGCAGTGCGGTTGTGCCCAGCGCAAGGGCATAACGCTGCGCCATCAGCATCTCGACGACTTCGGCCGAGAAGCTGGAAAACGTGGTGAGTGCGCCCAGAAACCCCGTGACCAGCGCCAGCCGCCACACCGGGTCCAGCTGGGGCATGGCGTGGAACACGGCCACACACACGCCAATCAGGTAGCCGCCCACGAGGTTGGCGGTGAGGGTGCCCCAGGGAATCAGCCCGCCAGGGCTGAGCCACAGGCCCAGGCGCCAGCGCGCCAATGCGCCCACACAGGCGCCGATGCAGATGGCAAAAACGTTCAACATCGGGCCATTGTCGCTGGATTTAAGGGCCTCACAATCGCTTCGCGCCGCCCCTAAAGCACAAAGCGGGGCGGCCTTGATGGGGCCGTCCCGCTTTGCTGTGTCTGCTGGCTGCAGGTGGGTTCAGCGCGCTGCCATCTGCTGCGGCAGCCAGGTCACGATGCCGGGGAAGATGTAGATCAATGCCACGGCGCCGCACATGAGCAAAAACATGGGCACGGTCACCTTGGCAATCCAGGGCAGCTGGCGCCCCGTCATGCCCTGCAGCACGAACAGGTTGAAGCCCACGGGCGGTGTGATCTGCGCCATCTCGACCACCAGCACGATGAAGATGCCGAACCAGATCGGGTCGATGCCGGCCGCCTGCACAGTGGGCATGAGCACGCCCATGGTCAGCACCACCATCGAGATGCCATCGAGGAAGCACCCGAGGATGATGAAGAACACTGCCAGTGCCGCAATCAGCTGCGCCTTGTTGAGCCCTAGCGACGCAATCCATTCGGCCAAGTGGCGCGGCAAGCCGATGTAGCCCATCGACAGCGTGAGGAAAGCAGCACCCGCGAGGATCAGCGCGATCATGCAGTACAGCCGCGTGGCGCCCATGAGCGAGGCCTTGAAGGTGCTCCAGTTCATCGAGCCCTGCACGGCCGAGAGAATGAGCGAGCCCACCACGCCCACGGCCGCTGCCTCGGTGGCGGTGGCAAAGCCGGTGTAGATGCTGCCCAGCACGGCGGCAATCAGCAGCACCACAGGGATCAGGCTGCGCGACTCGGCCAGCTTCTGCATGAAAGTAAGGCGCACGTCGGCGGCCGGCACCTGGTCGGGGTGGCGCAGCGCCCACAGCATGATGTAGCCCGAGAACAGGGCCGCGAGCAGAATGCCCGGCAGCACGCCCGCAATGAACAGCTGCGAGATCGACACCTCGGCCGACACGCCGTACACGATCATGATGATCGACGGCGGAATCAAGAGGCCCAGCGTGCTGGCCCCGGCCAGCGTGCCCACGACCATGTGTTCGGGGTAGCCCCGGCGCGTCAGCTCGGGCAGCGTCATCTTGCCGATGGTGGCGCAGGTGGCCGCGCTGGAGCCCGACACCGCCGCAAAGATCGTGCAGCCCACCACGTTGGTGTGCAACAGGCGGCCCGGCAGCGCCTGCACCCAGGGGGCCAGGCCCTTGAACATGTCCTGCGACAGTCGGGTGCGGAACAGGATTTCGCCCATCCAGATGAACAGGGGCAGGGCGGTGAGCGTCCAGCTGGAGGCACTGCCCCAGATGGTCACGGCCATGGCGTCGCCTGCTGGGCGCGCCGAGAACAGTTGCATGCCGATCCAGGCAACGCCCGAGAGGGTCAGCCCGATCCATACGCCGCTGCCCAGGATCAGAAACAGCGACAGGACCAGCAGGCCGGTAATGGCGAGATCACTCATGGTGGGTAGTGCCCGATTTCTTATTCATTGCGCAGGGCTTCGCCAGAGGCTGCTTCAGAGCGTTTGCCCATCAGCTCCAGCACCAGCTCGTCGATGAAGGCGATGGCCAGGATGACCGTGCCCACGGCCATGGCGATCTGCGGAATCCACAGCGGTGTGGCGTCGCTGCCGGTGGAGATGTCGTGAAACTCGTGCGATTGCCAGGCCAGCTTGCAGCTGTACACCGCAAACAGCACGGCCAACAGCGTGGCAATGGCCAGCGCCCAGATCTCGAACGCCTTCTTGGCGCCGCCCCTCAAAAAGTTGAGCAGCAGCGTGACGCGGATGTGCTCGCCGCGCTTCAGGGTGTGGGCCAGCGCCAGAAAACCCGCAGCGGCCATCAGGTAGCCTGCATAGGCATCGGTGCCCGGCACGTGGAAATGGAACTGCCGGCTGGCGATGGACAACAGCACCATGCCCAGCAGGCCGACCATGAAAAGCGCCGCCAGGGCGGCGGCGCTGTCGTACAGAAAGTCCAGCAGACGACGCATGTGCGTGGGTGCCCGGGCTTACTTGCGGTAGGCGTCGATGAGCGCCTTGCCTTCGGGGCCGGCCTTGTCCAGCCATTCCTTGAGCATGGTGTCGCCCACCTTGGCCATGTCGGCCTTCAGGGCGGCGGGCGGCGCTTCCACGCTCATGCCATTGGCCTTGAGCTTGGCGATGGTGTCGGTATTGACCTTGGCACTGGCGGCCCAGCCGCGTGCTTCGGCATCGGCACCGGCCTTCAGCAGGGCGTCCTGGCTGGGCTTGTCCAGTGCGTCAAACGCCTTCTTGTTCACCAGCACCGCGTTCTTGGGCAGCCAAGCCTGGGTGTCGTAGTAGAACTTGAGGTGCTCGTACAGCTTGCTGTCGACGCCAGTGGCGCCCGACGTCATGGTCGATTCGACCACGCCCGTGGCCAGCGCTTGCGAGAACTCTGCGGCCTGCACCGTCACAGGCTGCGCGCCCACCAGCTCGGCAATGCGGGCGGTGGCGGGGCTGTAAGCGCGCCACTTGATACCCTTGAGGTCGGCGGCCGAGGCCAGGGGCTTCTTGGTGTAGATGCCTTGGGGAGGCCAGGCCACGGCATACAGCAGCACCATGCCTTGTTCGGCCAGCTTCTTTTCAAGGAAAGGCTTCTGCGCGGCGTAGAGCTTTTTGGAGGCGTCGTAGCTGTCGGCCAGGAAGGGCAGGCCATCCACGCCAAACAGCTGCCATTCGTTCTGGAAGTTGGCGAGCAGGATCTCGCCCATCTGCGCCTGGCCGCCTTGCACGGCGCGCTTGATCTCGGGGGCCTTGAACAGCGCGGCGTTGGCATGGACCGTGATCTTGAGCTTGCCGCCCGTGGCCTTGTCCACATCGCTGGCCAGCTGCACCATGTTCTCGGTGTGGAAGTTGGTGGCGGGGTAGGCGGCGGCCAGGTCCCACTTGGTCTGGGCGAATGCCGAGGTGGCAGACAGGCCCGCAGCCAAGGTCAGGGCGAGTGCGGTCACGGGGAAGATTCGACGCTTCATGGATATTGCTCCGCAGGGTTGGATGTACAAGGTTGGATGTAACAAATCACTGTATCGGAAGCCGATCCGATTGCGATAGGTGTTTTGCCTAAACGCTGACAAATTGCCAACAAATTACCATCGACTTGCCTACAATGCCCCATGCATAACCCGTGCCAATGACAGAACCTGCAGGCCCGAACCTTCCATGAAATCTGACGCCAAGCCCAAGGCCAAGTCCGTGCTTCCACCCAAAGCCGACTCCGGCCCCATCGTGTCGTCGGCGCACCTGGTGTCGGCGCAGAGCGCGGAGATGAGCGAGTTCGAGTTTGGCCTCATCGTGGCGGGTAATGCGTTCCACCGCTGGGTGGTGCACTGCATGGCAGCGGCGGGGCTCAAGGACCTGACGCCGCTCGACGTGGTGGTGCTGCACCATGTCACGCACCGCGCGCGCGACAAGCGCTTGGCCGACATCTGTTTCATCATGAACGTGGAAGACACGCACCTGGTGAATTACTCGCTCAAAAAGCTGCAGACGCTGGGTGTGGTGGCCTCGCAAAAGAATGGCAAGGAAGTGACCTATGCCGCCACCGACACCGGCCGCGCCTATGTGCAGCGCTACCGCGAGATTCGCGAGAGCTGCCTGATCGATGCGCTCAAGGCCGACGATGCGCTCAACCGCGACATTGGCGAGCTGGCCCGTTTGCTGCGTGTGCTCTCGGGCATGTACGACCAGGCGGCGCGCTCGGCAGCGTCTTTGTGATGCAGACAGCCTATGTGGCTTGCATGGCTCAAAATCTGAATAAAAAATGGCTCTTGCGCGCAATTTTAAAGCGCTGATAGCTATCAATTGAGTAGCATTGATATGTCCAACCAACCCTCTCCCATGTCCCGCTGGCAGTTCTGGATTGACCGGGGCGGCACCTTCACCGACGTGGTGGGCAAGCGGCCGGACGGCACCCTGGTCACGCACAAGCTGCTGTCCGAGAACCCCGTGCAGTACAAGGACGCGGCCGTGGCCGGCATTCGCCACCTGCTCGGTTTGAAGCCCGGCGAGGCGGTGACGCCCGAGCTGGTGGAGTGCGTGAAGATGGGCACCACCGTGGCCACCAACGCGCTCTTGGAGCGCAAGGGCGAGCCCACGCTGCTCATCACCACCAAGGGCTTCAAGGACGCGCTGCGCATTGCCTACCAGAACCGCCCGCGTTTGTTTGACCGGCACATCGTGCTGCCCGAGCTGCTGTACGAGCGCGTGATCGAGGCGCAGGAGCGGGTGGGCGCGCAGGGTGAAGTGATCGAGCCGCTGGACGAAGCGCATTTGAAGGAACGCCTCTGGGCCGCCTACGACGCGGGCCTGCGCAGCGCGGCCATTGTGTTCATGCACGGCTACCGCTACACCGCCCACGAAGAGGCTGCGGCCCGCATTGCGCGCGAGGTGGGCTTCACGCAGGTGAGTGCATCGCACGCCACCAGCCCCATGATGAAGCTGGTGAGCCGGGGCGACACCACGGTGGTGGATGCGTACCTCTCGCCCATCCTGCGCCGGTACGTGGACCAGGTGGCCAGCGAGATGCCGGGCGTCAAGCTGTTCTTCATGCAGTCGTCGGGCGGCCTGACGGATGCGCAGGTGTTCCAGGGTAAGGACGCTATCCTGTCGGGCCCCGCAGGCGGCATCGTCGGCATGGCCCGCACCGCCGGTTTGGCAGGCCACGACAAGGTCATCGGCTTCGACATGGGCGGCACCAGTACCGACGTGAGCCACTACGCGGGCGAGTTCGAGCGCGAGTTCGAGACCCAGGTGGCAGGCGTGCGCATGCGTGCGCCCATGATGAGTATCCATACCGTCGCTGCGGGCGGCGGCTCCATCCTCGGTTTTGATGGCGCACGCTTCCGCGTCGGCCCCGAAAGCGCGGGTGCCAACCCTGGCCCCGCCAGCTACCGCCGGGGCGGCCCGCTGGCCGTGACGGATGCGAACGTGATGGTGGGCAAGATCCAGCCCGCGCATTTCCCCAAGGTGTTTGGCCATGCGGCCAACGAGGCGCTGGACCGCAATGTGGTGGCGCAAAAGTTTGCGCAACTGGCGGTGCAAAGCGGCCGCTCGCAAGAAGACGTAGCCCACGGCTTCATCCAGATCGCCGTGCAGCAGATGGCCAATGCCATCAAGAAGATCAGCGTCGCGCGTGGCTATGACGTGACGCGCTACACCCTGCAGTGCTTTGGCGGCGCAGGCGGCCAGCATGCGTGCCTGGTGGCCGATGCCCTGGGCATGACCCGCGTGTTTGTGCACCCGCTGGCCGGTGTGCTCAGCGCCTACGGCATGGGCCTGGCCGACCAGAACGTGATCCGCGAACAGGCGGTGGAAACCAAGCTGGTGCCCGAAGCACTCGCAGGCATCGAAGCCACGCTGGAGCAACTGGCCACCACCGCCCGCACCGAGCTGGAGCGCCAGCAGGCGGGCGCGGGCACTGCGGTGGTGCACCGCCGCGTGCATGTGCGCTACGAGGGCAGCGACTCGGCGCTGATTGTTCCGTTTGGTTCATTGGCCGAGATCACCGCTGGCTTTGAAGCGGCCTACCGCCAGCGCTTTGCCTTCCTCATGCAAGGCAAAGGTCTGGTGGTCGAAGCGGTTTCTGTCGAGGCCGTGGTGCCCGGCGACGCCCCCGTGGAGCCACGCCACGCGCTGCAGTCTGCCCGCGAGGTGCCGCGCCGCAGCACCGTGCGCATGTACACCGGCGGCGTGGACGGCGTGCCCGCGTGGCACGACGCCGCCCTGGTGGTGCGCGAGGATCTGCGCCCCGGCGACGTGATCCCCGGCCCGGCCATCATTGCCGAGAAGAACGCCACCACCATCGTGGAGCCCGGCTGGGAGGCCGCGCTGACCGAGCTGGACCACCTGCTGCTCAACCGCCACGTGGCGCGCGCCGTGCAGCATGCCGTGGGCACCACGGTGGACCCGGTGCTGCTGGAGGTGTTCAACAACCTGTTCATGAACATCGCCGAGCAGATGGGCCTGCAGCTGCAGAACACCGCGTACTCGGTCAACATCAAGGAGCGGCTGGACTTCAGCTGTGCGCTGTTCGACACCGCAGGCAACCTGATTGCCAACGCGCCGCACATGCCGGTACACCTGGGTTCGATGGGCGAGAGCATCAAGACCGTGATCCGCGAGAACAGCGGCAAGATGCAGCCCGGCGACGTGTTCGTGCTGAACGACCCGTACCACGGCGGCACGCACCTACCGGACATCACCGTCATCACGCCGGTCTACATTGCCGATGAGGCGACACCCACGTTCTACGTGGGTAGCCGGGGCCATCACGCCGATGTGGGCGGCACCACGCCAGGCTCCATGCCACCGTTCTCCACGCGCATCGAGGAAGAGGGCGTGCAGATCAACAACGTGAAGCTGGTGGAGCGCGGCGTGCTGCGCGAGGCGGAGATGATTGCGCTGCTGGAAAGCGGCGAGTACCCCAGCCGCAACCCGCAGCAGAACATGGCGGACTTGCGCGCGCAGATCGCAGCCAACGAGAAAGGCCAGCAGGAGCTGCGCCGCATGGTGGGCGAGTTTGGCCTGGATGTCGTGCAGGCCTACATGCGCCATGTGCAGGACAACGCCGAAGAGTCCGTGCGCCGCGTGATCACACGGCTCAAGGACGGTGCATTCACCCTGCCGCTGGACAACGGCGCGCAGATCAGCGTGGCCGTGAAGGTGGATGCGCAAAGCCGCAGCGCCACCATCGACTTCACCGGCACCAGCCCGCAGCAGACCCACAACTTCAACGCGCCCACGGCGGTGTGCATGGCGGCGGTGCTGTATGTGTTCCGCACGCTGGTCGATGACGACATTCCGCTCAACGCCGGGTGCCTCAAACCGCTCAACGTCATCATCCCGCCGGGCAGCATGCTCAACCCCAATCCGCCAGCCTCGGTGGTAGCGGGCAATGTGGAGACTTCTACCTGCATCACCAATGCGCTGTATGGCGCGCTGGGCCTGATGGCGGCGGGGCAGTGCACCATGAACAACTTCACCTTTGGCAGCACGCGCTACCAGTACTACGAGACCATCTCGGGCGGTAGCGGCGCGGGTGGCGTGTGGGATGTGAATGGGCAGCTGGTGGGCGGGTTTGGCGGCACCAGCGTCGTGCAGTGCCACATGACCAACTCGCGCCTGACAGACCCGGAGGTGCTGGAGTTCCGCTTTCCGGTGCGGCTGGAGGGCTACGAGATCCGCAAGGGCTCGGGCGGTGCGGGGCAGTACAAGGGCGGCGACGGCGGCATCCGCCGTGTGCGCTTTCTGGAGCCCATGACGGCCAGCATTCTGTCGAACGGCCGCCACCATGGCGCGTTTGGCATGGCAGGCGGCAAGCCGGGTGCCGTGGGCATCAACAAGGTGGTGCGCAGCGATGGCCGGGTGGAGCTGCTGGACCATATCGGCCAGGCCGAGATGCTGCCGGGCGATGTGTTCGAGATCCACACGCCGGGCGGTGGCGGTTTCGGGTCTTCAGACCAAAAATAGTGCTAAAAATGGCTGCTTGCGCGCGTCCATCAAGCGCAGGCAGCTATCAAATCAGGAGTCTTTGGACTCTTCGGGCGCCTTGGGCTGGCTGAGGCTGGGCGGCACATCGAGCCCGGTCTGCCGGGCGCGAAACAGCGCCGCGCGCATCAAGAAGATCGACATGATGGGCACGGTGATGGCCACGAACACGGCGATCAGCAGCGCATGCAGCGCCAGGCTGCGGTCGGCCACTGAGAAGTACAACACCGTGCCATGCATGATCAGCCAGCAGCCCAGCGTGGCGATGACGGAAGGCGCGTGCACCCGCTCGAAGTAGGTGGGCAGGCGCAGCAGGCCGGTAGAGCCCAGCAGGGCCAGCCCGGCGCCCCCCAGCACCAGCAGGGCCACGATGATTTCCAGCCACAGGGGCAGCACGGCGATGCCGGTGGTGGCAGCTTCGGTCATTCGATCACCTCGCCGCGCAGCAGAAACTTGGCCATGGCCATGCTGCCCACAAAGCTGAACAGCGCCAGCAGCAGCGCGGCCTCGAAGTAGTTCTTGCTGCCATACAGCAGGCCCAGCACCAGCATCACCAGCATGCCGCAGAGGTACATGCAGTCGAGTGCCAGCACGCGGTCTTGTGCCGAAGGGCCTTTGAGCAGGCGCACCAGCGCGCAACCCATGGCCAGTGCCAGCATGAACAGGGCGATGGGGAGGGCCCAATCCAGTATCGGGGTCATTCAAAGATCTCCATCAGAGGGGCCTCGTAGCGCTGTTTCACGTCGGCGATCACGGTGGCGGGGTCGTCCAGCTCCAGCACGTGCAACAGCAGCATGCTGCGGTCCAGCGACAGCTCGGCCCAGGCCGTGCCGGGGGTGATGCAGACGATCATGGCCAGCACGGCCAGCGCGTTGGGGTCGCGCACATCGAGCGGGATGTGCACAAACCCGGCAGGGTGCCGCCTGCGGCCGGGCGCCAGCAGCAGGCGGGCCACGGCCAGGTTGGAGCGCGTGGTGTCGGCCACCACGGTGAAGGCCAGGCGCAGCACGGCGCCGGGTTTGCGCACGCGCACGGGCCGCGGGCGCAGCCCGGCCGTGAGCAGCGGTATCGCCAGCGCCAGCACGCTGCCCAGCACCACATGCCCGGCACTCAGGCTGCGGTTGAGCAGCAGCCACAGGCCCAGCAGCGCCAGCGACAGCAGGGGCGCGGGCACCAGCCGCTTGAAGGGCCGGGGCGATGTGGCGGTGGGTGGGGACTCTGGCTTCATGGCTGTGCGCCCCCTGGTGTGGCGGAAGGCTTGGGCGGGTTGGGCACGGGGTCGGCGGTCATCACGGCGCGCACATACCCTGCGGGTGCGTGCAGTGCGTCGGCCGTGGCCTGGGTGTAGCGCATCACGGCCCCGGCCTGCCAGGCCAGCGCGGCGCAGGCGCCCAGCAACAGGGCAATGGGCAGGCCTTCCAGCACCAGCAGCTTGGGGGCCGAGCGGTCGTGCGCGGCCCAGAAATGGCGAATGCCTGCGCGGGTCAGGGCCACCAGCGCCAGCAGGCCTGAAAGCACCAGCAGGGCCACCAGCGTCCAGCCCGCAGCGCCCAGCTGGAGCCCGCTGGAGGCACCCAGCCCCAGCGGGTTGAGCAGCGCGTGCACCATGGCGAACTTGCCCACAAACCCCGGCAGCGGCGGCAGGCCCGCAATCACCAGCGTGCAGGCGATGAAGGCCAGGCCCAGGAAGGCGGCGGCCGCAGGGATCACCTGGCCGATCAGGGCCTGCTCCTTGTCGTCGAGGTTCATGCCTTCATGGGGCACCAGGTCGGCCGAGAGGAAGGGCGCGTCGTCCGTCTGCTCGTGGGGCGCGAGGCTGGCGCCATCGTTGCGCCAGCGGTCGATCAGGTCGGTGAGCAGGAAGAGGGCGCTCACGGCCAGCGTGGAGCTGAGCAGGTAATACAGCAAGCCGCCCGTGAGCAGCGTCTGCCCAAAGCCGGTGGCCGCGAGCAGCGTGCCCGACGACAGGATGGCGGCGAACCCCGCCAGGTGCCCCAGGCGCTGCGAGCCCAGCATGCCGATGGCGCCAAACGCCATGGTGAGCAGGCCGCCGCCCACCAGCCACTGGCTGCCAAACTGGGCCGATTCACCGGCCTCGGCGCCGAACAGCAGCGTCCACAGCCGCAGCACGCTGTACACGCCCACCTTGGTCATCAACGCAAACAGTGCGCCCACAGGCGCCGTGGCCGCGCTGTAGGCGGGCACCAGCCAGAAGTTAAGCGGCCACACAGCGGCCTTGATGAGAAAAGCCACGGCCAGAATGGCCGCCGCCGCATGCAGCAGGCCCCGGTCTGCGGGCGCAATGCCAGCAATGCTCTGCGCCAGGTCTGCCATGTTGAGCGTGCCGGTGATGCCGTACAGCATGGACACGCCAATCAGAAACAGCGATGAGGCCGCGAGGTTGATGGCGATGTAGTGCAGCCCCGCCGACACGCGCGGGCGCCCCGAGCCATGCAGCAGCAGCCCATAGGAGGCAGCGAGCATGATCTCGAAAAACACAAACAGGTTGAACAAATCGGCCGTGAGAAACGCCCCCGCCAGCCCCATGAGCTGGAACTGGAACAGCGGGTGAAAGTGAACCCCTGCCCGGTGCCAGCGCGCCGCCGAGAACAGCACGGTGGCCAGTGCCACGGTGCTGCACAGCACCAGCATCATGGCCGAGAGCCGGTCGATGGTGAGCACGATGCCAAACGGCGCAGGCCAGTTGCCGGGCAGGTACACGCCCAGGCCGCCGGGCAGGTTGGGGTCCTTTGCCTGAATCAGAAGCAGCACCGCAATCACCAGGCCCAGCACGGTGGAGGCGATGTTGAGCGTGACCTTGGTGCGCTGGCGCTCCTCGCGCAGCAGCAGCATGAGCCCTGCTGTGAGCAGGGGCAGGGCGATGGGCGCGAGGATCAGGTGCGGCATCAGCGATGCCGCGAGGGAGGTAGTGAAACCGGGTCCCGTCATGGCATCTCCTGCGCATCCTTTGCGCGGCTGCCATCCACATGGTCGGTGCCCGCCATGCCACGCGAGGCCAGCAGCACCACCAGAAACAGAGCCGTCATGGCAAAGCCGATCACGATGGCTGTGAGCGTGAGCGCCTGGGGCATGGGGTCGGCGTAGTGGGCCAGGTCCTGCGGAAGGCCGGGTTGCAGCACGGGCTCTTTGTCAATCGCCAGGCCCAGGCGGCCCATGCTGAAGATGAAGAGGTTGACGGCATAGGAGAGCAGCGACAGGCCCATGATGACCTGGAAGGTGCGGGGCCGCAGCAGCAGCCACACGCCCGAGCCGGTGAGCACGCCAATGGCCAGGGCCAGTATCAGTTCCATGCAGTTTCTCCCCGGGTGGTGGGCACCGTGGCGGCAGCGGCCTGTTCAGCCCCCTCGTCGTCGGCGCGCGCGTTGTTGTAGCGGTGGCTGCGCACCGACTGGTGGGCAATGCCGGTGAGGATGAGCATGGTCGAACCCACCACCAGGGTGAACACGCCGATGTCGAAGAACAGCGCGCTGGCCACATGGATCTCACCTACCACGGGCAGCGAAAAATGCGCCGTGTGGCTGGTCAAGAACGGATAGCCCCAGGCCAGCGCGCCCAGGCCCGTGGCCAGCGCGGCCAGCAGGCCTACGCCGATCCAGCGGCGCGGGTACAGGGGCAGGTGGGCCTCGACCCAGGAGGTGCCCGAGACGATGTACTGCAGCAGCAGCGCCACCGAGAACACCAGGCCCGCCACAAAGCCGCCGCCGGGCTCGTTGTGGCCGCGCATGAAGAGGTAGACCGCGACCAGCGTGGCAAAGGGCAGCATCAACCGCACGAGCACGGCCGGCACCATGAGGTAGCCCACGGCGGTATCGGCGGTCTGGCGCGGGTTGGCCAGGTCGGTGTCCACATCGGCGGGCAGGGCGCGCTGCTGGGGCGGCAGGTCCATCACCTCGCGCGCGGGGCGGAAGCGCCGCAGCAGCGCATACACCGTGAGGGCCACGATGCCTAGCACCACGATCTCGCCAAAGGTGTCGAAGCCCCGGAAGTCCACCAGCATCACGTTGACCACGTTGGTGCCACCGCCTTCTGTGAACGCGCGTTCCAGGAAGAAGGTGGAGGTGCTGTCGGGGAAGGGACGGCTCATCATGGCAAACGACAGCAGCGCCATGCCAGCGCCTGCGCTCAGCGCCAGCGCCAGGTCGCGCCAGCGGCGCAGCTGGGTGCGGCGCTCTTCGGCCAGGGTGGGCACGCGCAGGCTTTCGTCGCGGCGGGGCAGCCAGCGCAGGCCCAGCAGGATGAGGATCGTGGTCACGATCTCCACCACGATCTGCGTGAGTGCCAGGTCGGGGGCTGAGAACCACAGAAAGGTCAGACACACGCACAGCCCCGCGCCGCCCAGCAGCGTGAGTGCGGCCAGCCGGTGGTACTTGGCCTGCCAGGCCGCTGCCACGGCGCACACAGCGCCCAGCAGCCACAGCAGCGCAAAGGCAGGTGACAGCGGCAGCTGCACGCGGTCGCCAATCGGCAGGCCCCGCGCCCACAGGGGCAGCGTGCCCGCCACCAGGGCCGCTGTGGCCAGCCACAGCATCTGCCACTGCAGGCGGCTGGTGCCCAGCAGGCGGCGGCCGTTGCGGCCCGCCAGCGTGAGGGCGGCGAGCAGGTGCTCGAACATGCGTTGGCCGCTCAGGCGGTGCATGAGCGGGGGCGCGTCTAGCACGCCCCGCGCGCGCTGGACGCGCAGCACGGCATACAGCGCAATGCCACCCGCGAGCGCCACCAGGCTCATCACAAACGGGGTGTTGAGGCCATGCCAGACTGCGAGGCTGTAGGTGGGCAGCTCGCCGCCGACCACGGGCCGTGCGGCAGCAGCCAGGTAGGCGCCCACCGACCAGGCGGGCAGCGTGCCCACCACCAGGCAGGCGAGCACCAGCAGCTCTACGGGCACGCGCATCCAGTGCGGGGGCTCGTGGGGGTGGTGGGGCAGGTCGGTGGCGGGCGGGCCCCAGAACACATCCACCGTGAAGCGCAGTGAGTACGCCACGCTGAACATGCCTGCCAGCGTGGCCGCCACGGGCAGCAGCCAGCTGAGCAGCGGCGTGGTGTTCACGTACACGGTCTCGGCAAAGAACATTTCCTTGGACAGGAAGCCGTTGAGCAGTGGCACGCCCGCCATGGCGGCGCTGGCCACCATGGCCAGCGTGGCGGTGATCGGCATCATGGTGCGCAGCCCCGACAGGCGCCGGATGTCGCGCGTGCCGCTTTCATGGTCCACGATGCCCACTGCCATGAAGAGCGAGGCCTTGAAGGTGGCGTGGTTCATGATGTGGAACACGGCGGCCACGGCGGCCAGCGGGCTGTTGAGGCCCAGCAGCAGGGTGATGAGGCCCAGGTGCGAGATGGTGGAGTACGCCAGCAGCCCCTTGAGGTCGTTCTGGAACATGGCCGCATAGCCGCCCACCAGCAGCGTGCACAGCCCCGCGCCGCCCACCAGCCAGAACCATTGCTCAGTGCCTGCGAGCGCAGGCCACAGGCGCGCCAGCAAAAACACGCCCGCCTTGACCATGGTGGCCGAGTGCAGGTAGGCCGACACGGGCGTGGGCGCTGCCATGGCGTTGGGCAGCCAGAAGTGGAACGGGAACTGCGCACTTTTGGTGAGTGCGCCCAGCAGAATCAGGACGAGCGCGGTGGTGTACAGCGGGTGGTTCTGGATGAGCTGACCAGCGACCAGCACATGGTCGAGGTCATAGCTGCCCACGATGTGGCCCAAGACCAGCATGCCCGCCAGCATGGCCAGGCCCCCCGTGCCCGTCACCGTGAGCGCCATGCGCGCGCCGCGCCGCGCGTCCTTGCGGTGGTGCCAATAGCCAATCAGCAGGAACGAGAACAGGCTGGTCAGCTCCCAGAAGAATGCGATCTGGATGATGTTGCCCGACAGCACCACGCCCGCCATCGCGCCCATGAAGGCCAGAAAAAACGAGAAGAAGCGCGGCACCGGGTCGGCAGGCGACATGTAGTAGCGCGCATACAGCACCACCAGGCTGCCTACGCCCAGCACCAGCATGCAGAACATCCAGGCAAAGCCATCCATGCGGATGACGAGGTTCAGACCCAGTGCGGGCAGCCAGGCCAGTTCTTGCCAGATCACGCCCCCATCGGCGATCTCGGGGAAGTAGAGCGCTGCCTGCACGGTGCAGAACAGGGCAATGAGCCCGGCGAGCGTGGACTCGGTATTGCGGGCATTGGCGGGCAACACTGCCGCCAACAGGCTGCCGATGAAGGGAAGGAGGATGAGGGTGATCAGGGGCATGCCTGAATGATTTTAGGGGCAGCTCCTAAAAACCCTGCTCGCCCCTACCGTTGCGCATGCCCTATCGCAAAAAAACAAGCCCGCTGGAGCGGGCTTGCTGCTTATGAAGTCTGCTTAGTTTTTGCTAGCGCTGGCTGCTGGGGATGGGGCTGCTGGTGCTGCAGCCGGGGCCGCTGTGGGTGTGGTGGCCGGTGCGGCGGCGTTCTTGTCTGCGCTGCTGCGGGCCTTGCGGTCGCTGCCCTGGTGGCTTGCAGTTTTGTCTTTCTCTTTCTGCTTGCTCTTGGCTTCTGCCTTGGCGGCGGCTGCAGCGCTGTATTTCTTGCCGTTGACTGTCAGGCCTTCCTTGGAGAAGTTCACGGCGCTTTTGTTGCCTACGCCGCCCACGCGGCCAATGAAGTCTGCCCAGTCCTTGAAAGGCGCGCTCTTGCGCTCTTCCAGAATACGGCCCGACAGGCCGGGGCCGATGCCCTTGATGCCGTCAAGTTCGGCCTCGGTGGCGGTGTTCACATCCACGGCGGCGAAGGCTGTGGTGGTGGCCAGCAGCAGGGTGGCGATCAGGGTCAGCAGTGTCTTGAGCATGGAGCGTGTCCTTGGCGTGGAGGGAGCTGGAAGGAGCGGGTCAGAGTTCTTCAACGCGGCGTGCGGGGTAGCTGTCCCAGGTCTGGCAGCCGGGGCATTGCCAGAAATGCTGGCGGGCTTCAAAGCCGCAGGCTGCGCAGCGGTAGCGCGTGAGCGGTTTCACGGCATGCTCCAGCGCGCGCTGGATCTGGGGGTGGAACTCCTCATGCTCCAGCTTTTCGGTGGCCAGCCATTTGGCAGCGGCCACCAGCGAGCGTTCCTTGTCGAGGTGCTCCACATAACGCTGCCGGGCTGTGCCGCTGGTGGTGGCGTCGGCAGCCTCCATGGCCACGATGCTCTCCAGCACGTCGAGCGAGGGCGCCTGTTCGTAATGGGCCTGCAACAGTCCGTGGACTTCGGCGGTGCGCCCGCTGGCCGTGGCGGCTTCGACCATCAACTGGGCAGCCAGTGGCAGGGCGGCGGGATTGCGCTCGCCCAGCGTTTTGAGGGTGGCCAGCACGGCCGCAGGCTGGCCCATGAGGCGCTGCAGCCGTGCCAGCTCGATGTGGGCGCGTGCTGCCTCGGGGGCGGCGGCGACCGCCTGCTCCAGCAGCGCCTGGGCACCGGGCAGGTCGCCTTGTGCGCTCAGTGCCAATGCCTGTTCGCACAGGTAATGCGCTTGCCGGGTGCTGAAGTCGCCCTGGTCGGCGTCGTGCATCTTGCGGGCGATGCTGGCGGCATGGGGCCAGTCGCGCGAGCGTTCGTAGATGGCCAGCAGGGCCAGGCGGGCCTGGGCTTCGAAGGGCGTGCCTTCCAGGCGGTGCAGGGCATCTTCGGCGCGGTCGAGCAGGCCCGCCTTGAGGAAGTCGAGCGCCAGCGCGTGCTGGGCACGCTCGCGGTCGGTGCGGGAGAGGTCGCCGCGCGAGAGCAGGTGCTCATGCACACGCACTGCGCGGTCGTATTCGCCCCGGCGGCGAAACAGGTTGCCCAGGGCAAAGTGCAGCTCCGAAGTGTCGGGGTCGTTCTGCACGGCCTCGATGAACGCGTCGATGGCCTGGTCCTGCTGCTCATTGAGCAGGAAGTTCAGGCCTTTGAAGTAAGCCTTGGGCGCGCGGCGGTTTTCGGCGCGCAGCTGGCGCAGGTCAAAACGCGATGCCAGCCAGCCCAGCACAAAGGCCACGGGCAGGCCCAGCAGAATCCAGCTCAGGTCAAATTCCATGGATCGAGGGCAGGTCGGGAGGTGGTGGGGGCGCGGCAGGTGTGCCGTTGCTGGGGGCGGCCGCTGCGGGTGCCTGGGCTGGCACTGCAACCGCCGCGGCGGCCTGGGCGCGGCGGGCGGCTGTGCGGTGGCGCCACCAGCGGGGCACCATGCCCAGCACGCCCACGGCGAGCCCGGCCGAGAAGGCTGTCAGCACCACCAGCACCAGCGGCGCGCGCCACTGGGTGCCAAAGAAGAAGTGCACGGTCGCGTCCTGCTGGTTGTTCAGCGCGAAGGCGAAGAGCGTAAAAAAAATGGCTGCCTTGAGCAGCCACAGGAGGTATTTCATCGGTCTCCCCAGTGGTGGGGCGATTCTAAGAGCTTGCGTGCAGAGTTCTCCGCAAGTCTGGAGAGCATCAGTATCAATAAAAATGGCCGCTTCGGCGCGACCATTAAGCGTTTTTAGCTATCAATTTTGATCTGGCAAGCCCGGCGTGGCCTGGGTCTTTTCTTCCATCTCGGCAGTGCGCTTGTCCACGGCTTCGCGCAGGGCCTTGCCGGGTTTGAAGTGCGGTACACGCTTTTCAGGAATGGCCACGGCCTCGCCGCTGCGCGGGTTGCGGCCCATGCGGGGCGGACGGTGGTTGACCGAGAAACTGCCAAAACCCCGGATCTCGATGCGGTGCCCACGCACCAGGGCATCGCCCACGGCGTCCAGAATGGTCTTGACGGCGTATTCGGCATCGCGGTGGGTGAGCTGGCCAAAACGGGCGGCCAGTTCTTCGACGAGGTCTGAGCGGGTCATGGAATCTTGGGACATAGGCAGTCTTGGCTGAAAAAAGAGCGGGCGCCGAGGCGCCCGCTGTCTGACCGTTTAACGGGTCAGCGCTTTACTTTTCCGAGTTGTCCAGCTTGGCGCGCAGCAGGGCGCCCAGGCTGGTCGTGCCGGCGCTTTCGCGGCTCGATTGCTGGCTCAGGCTGGCCATGGCGCCTTGCTCGTCGGCCATGTCCTTTTGCTTGATCGACAGCTGGATGTTGCGGGTCTTGCGATCCACGTTCACCACCACGGCCGTGACTTCGTCGCCTTCCTTCAGCACGTTGCGGGCATCTTCCACGCGGTCGCGGGAGATTTCCGAAGCGCGCAGGTAGCCCACGATGTCTTCGCCGAGGTCGATTTCAGCGCCACGGGCGTCCACGGTCTTGACCTTGCCGGTCACCGTCTGGCCCTTGTCGTTCACGGTCACGAAGGTCGTGAATGGGTCGCCGTCGAGCTGCTTGATGCCCAGCGAGATGCGTTCGCGGTCCACGTCCACGGCCAGCACGATGGCTTCCACTTCCTGGCCCTTCTTGTAGTTGCGAACAGCGGCTTCGCCGGGTTCGTTCCACGACAGGTCAGACAGGTGCACCAGGCCGTCGATGCCGGCAGCCAGGCCCACGAACACGCCGAAGTCGGTGATCGACTTGATAGGACCCTTGACGCGGTCGCCGCGCTTCGTGTCCTGTGCGAATTCTTGCCATGGGTTGGCCTTGCACTGCTTCATGCCCAGGCTGATGCGGCGCTTGTCTTCGTCGATTTCCAGAACCATGACTTCGACTTCGTCGCCCAGCGAAACCAGCTTGGCGGGAGCGATGTTCTTGTTGGTCCAGTCCATTTCAGACACGTGCACCAGGCCTTCGATGCCGGGTTCGAGTTCGACGAACGCGCCGTAGTCGGCAATGTTCGTGATCTTGCCGAACAGGCGGGTCGATTGTGGGTAGCGGCGGTTCACGCCCATCCATGGGTCGTCGCCCATTTGCTTCAGACCCAGCGAGACACGGTTCTTCTCGGTGTCGAACTTCAGGATCTTGGCCGTGATTTCCTGGCCAGCCGTCACCACTTCGGAAGGGTGACGCACGCGGCGCCATGCCATGTCGGTGATGTGCAGCAGACCGTCGATGCCGCCCAGGTCCACGAACGCACCGTATTCGGTGATGTTCTTGACCACGCCTTGAACGATGGAGCCTTCCTTCAGGGTTTCCATCAGCTTGGCGCGCTCTTCGCCCATGGAGGCTTCCACCACAGCGCGGCGGCTCAGCACCACGTTGTTACGCTTGCGGTCCAGCTTGATGACCTTGAATTCCATGGTCTTGTTTTCGTACGGCGTCAGATCCTTGATCGGGCGCGTATCGATCAGCGAACCGGGCAGGAATGCGCGGATGCCGTTGACCAGGACAGTCAGGCCGCCCTTGACCTTGCCGGACGTGGTGCCGGTGACGAATTCGCCGGATTCCAGGGCCTTTTCCAGGCTCATCCAGGAAGCCAGACGCTTGGCGGTGTCGCGCGACAGGATGGTGTCGCCGTAGCCGTTTTCGATGGAGCCAATGGCCACCGACACGAAGTCACCCACTTGGACTTCGACTTCGCCCTTGTCGTTCTTGAACTCTTCCAGCGGCACGTAGGCTTCGGACTTGAGGCCAGCGTTCACGACCACGAAGTTGTGCTCAACGCGCACGACTTCAGCGGTGATGACTTCGCCTGGGCGCATTTCCGTACGCTGCAGGGATTCTTCAAAAAGGGCGGCAAAAGATTCGGACATGTGTTTCCTTGCCACAAACAGGATTCCAGTAGCACCATTGCTACTGTTTTTATAGCTGTTTGCGGTGGTTTTTTGCGGCAGAGCCGCGGGTTAGGTTAACGATCCACACCACCTGTGCGCTGGCGCGCGAGAGGGGCGGCATGGGCCTGTGGCGCGGCCTTTCGGCCTTGCCTGGAGCCCGAGGGCTCCACGGGGTCAGTGCTGCGCAGAGGCTGCGAAGCGCTGGCGCTCTTGCCACCAGGCCAATACCTGTTCGACGGCTTGTTCAATCGTCAAATCGGAGTTGTCCAGGACCAGAGCGTCCTGCGCGGGCTTGAGAGGTGCAACGCTGCGGGAGCTGTCCCGGGCGTCGCGCGCTTCCAGATCCGCGCGAAGGTCTTCGATACTAGCCGAAAAACCCTTAGAAATCAACTGCTTATAACGGCGCTCAGCGCGGCAGGCGGCGCTGGCCGTGAGATACACCTTCAAGGGGGCCTCGGGGAAGATCACGGTGCCCATGTCGCGGCCATCGGCCACCAGCCCTGGCAGGCGCTGGAAGCTGTGTTGCAGATCGACCAGCGCCGTGCGCACGGCGGGCAGGGCGGACACGCGCGAGGCGTTCATGCCGGCTTCTTCGGTGCGAATGGCTTCGGTCACGTCGTCGTTGCCCAGCCACACCTTGCCACCTTCAAACCGCACCGGCAGCGTCTGGGCGAGGGTGGCGATAGGGGCTTCATGGTCCGCATCGATGGCGAAACCTGCCCGCAGCGCGGCCAGGGCGGTGATGCGGTACATCGCGCCGGAGTCCAAAAAACGGTAGCCCAGCCGTTGCGCCACCGCCGCAGCCACCGTGCCCTTGCCCGAGGCCGTGGGGCCGTCGATGCAGATCACCGGGATGTGGGCGGTTTCGACCTGAGCAACCGAGAACAGGGCCTCGAAATAGTCCGGGAAGGTCTTGGCCACGCACTTGGGGTCTTCGATGCGCACCGGCAGGGCGGCCGGGTTGAAGGCGGCCAGCGAGAAGCACATGGCCACGCGGTGGTCGTCGTAGGTGTGGATGCTGGCGGCCTTCCAGTCAGCGGGCTGGGCAGGGGGCGTCACGCGGATGTAGTCCGCGCCTTCCTCTACCGTGGCGCCGAGCTTGCGCAGCTCGGTGGCCATGGCGGCGATGCGGTCGGTTTCCTTCACGCGCCAGCTTGCGATGTTGGTCAGTGTGGTCGTGCCCTGGGCGTACAGTGCCATCACGGCCAGTGTCATGGCCGCGTCGGGGATGTGATTGCAGTCCAGATCAATGGCCTTCAGGGGCCAGGCGCCACGTTCGATCTGGAGCCAGTTGGGCCCGCCGGTGACCACGGCACCCATGGCGCGCGCGGCCTCGACAAAACGGATGTCGCCCTGGATCGAATCCAGCCCCACACCCTGAATCTTGATGCTTTTTGGGCCTTCTCCGCCCGTTGCTATTGCCCCAAGTGCTATGAAATAGCTAGCGGATGAGGCGTCGGCCTCCACATGGATGCTGCCGGGCGACTGGTAGCGGCTGCCTGCCGGGATGGTGAAACGCTGCCAGTTCTGGTGCTCGACCACGATGCCAAACCGCGCCAGCAGCTGGAGCGTGATGGCGATGTAGGGCTTGGAGATCAGCTCGCCCACCACCTCGATCACGATGGCCTGCGCGCCCGCCGCCAGCGGCAGCGCCATGAGCAGGGCGGTGAGGAACTGGCTGGATACATCGCCGCGCACGCGGATGGGCTCCGCCAGCGCCAGCGCAGGCACACCCTGGCCGTGGGCGATCCTGAGCGGCGGGTAGCCGTCGTTGCCCAGGTAGTCGATATGGCAGCCCAGCTGGCGCAGCGCATCAATCAGGTCGCCAATGGGACGCTCGTGCATGCGCGGCACGCCGGACAGCTCGAACTCGCCGCCTAGCAGGGCCAGCGCGGCCGTGAGCGGGCGCATGGCCGTGCCGGCATTGCCCAAGAACAGCTTGGCGGGGGATTGGGGCAGGCGGCCACCCAGGCCGGTGATGCACACCGTACTGCCCGCTTCGTCCACCGTGCACCCGATCTGGCGCAGCGCGTCCAGCATCACGCGCGTGTCGTCGGACGCCAGCAGGTCGTGCACGGTGGTGGTGCCGTTGCTCAGCGCGGCCAGCAGCAGCACCCGGTTGGAGATGCTCTTGGAGCCCGGCAGGTGGACTTCACCCGCAGCGGCTTGCAAAGGGGGGAGATCGAGGAATGCGGTGCTGTACATCAGTGTCTTTCGTCCATTGGTGCAAGCGCCCGTCATTACTGGCGCAGGCCCATCCCAGTGCACCTGTGGAACTGGCTTTGCCAGGCCACCGGGTGCGTCCCCCTTGGGGGAAGGCGCCGCAGGCGACTCAGGGGGTTATTTTCTCTTCGCACCCATGCGCCAGTGGGCACGGGTTTCGCTGGCCAGGGTCAGCATGTCTTCCAGGGCCTGGGCATTGCCTTTTTCCATGGCCTGCTCGATGTTGCGCAGGGCCTGTTGGAACAGCTTGGACTGGGCCAGGAGTTCTTCGCGGTTGGACAGCAGGATGTCGCGCCACACCTTGGGGTCGCTGGCCGCGATGCGGGTGAAGTCGCGGAACCCGGGGCCTGCGAGGGACAGGAAATCGTCGCCGTGTGATTGCCCGGTGATGCTGTTCATCATCGCAAAGGCCAGCACATGGGGCAGGTGGCTGACGGCGGCAAAGGCTGCGTCGTGCGACTCGGGCGACATGCTGGTTACGCGGCAGCCCAGGGCGTTCCAGATCTTCTCTGCGTTCTGCAGATGGACCGTGAGCGTGCGCTCGGTGGGCGTCAGGATGACCTGGCGCCCGCTGTAGAGGTCGGCCTCGGCGTGTTCCACGCCCGACACCTCGCGCCCCGTGATGGGGTGGGCGGGCACAAACGAGCCCACCTGGTCGCGCAGGGAGCGCTGCGCAGCGTGCACTACGTCGGCCTTGGTCGAGCCCACGTCCATGATGAGCATCTGGGGCGTGACCAGGTGCTTGATGGCTTTCAGCGTGGCTTCGGTGGCGGCCACGGGCACGGCCACCAGCACGATGTCGGCACCGGCCACAGCGAGCAGGGCCGAGGGCGCTTCGACGTCGATCACGCCCAGCTGGCGCGCGCGGTCGGTGGTGGAGGGGGACTTGCTGTAGCCCACCACGCGCTTGACCAGACCTGCCTTCTTCATCGCCAGGGCAAACGAGCCGCCCATGAGCCCGCAGCCGATCAGTCCCAATTGTTCAAACATAGGGGTGGCTCCTCAGGACGACACGGGGTAGGTGCCCAGGACCTTGTAGAACGCGCACAGGCTGCGCAGTTCTTCCAGGGCCCGCGCCACATGGGGCTGGGCGGGGTGGCCGTCGAGGTCGATGTAGAAGTAGTACTCCCACTGGCCCGTGCGTGCGGGGCGGGACTCGAAGCGTGTCATGGACACGCCGTGGGTTTTCAGCGGCACCAGCAGGTCGTGCACTGCGCCTGGCTGGTTGGGCACCGACACCACGAGGCTCGTGCAGTCCTTGCCCGAGGGCGGCGGCGTCTGCAGCGTGTGCGGCAGGCAAATGATGGCAAAACGAGTGCGGTTGTACGCGTCGTCCTGGATGGCGTGCGAGACGATGTGCAGCCCGAACTGGGTGGCTGCGCGTTCGCTGGACAGCGCTGCCCAGGCGGGGTTGGTGGTGGCCAGGCGCGCGCCCTCGGCGTTGCTCGACACGGGGCGGCGCTCGGCATGCGGCAGGTGCTTGGACAGCCAGGCCTGGCATTGGGCCAGCGCCTGCGGGTGGGCCAGCACGGCCTCGATGCCGTCGAGCGAGTTGGTGGTGCGCAGCAGGTTGTGGCGCACCAGCAGGCTCACTTCGCCGACCACATGCGTAGGGGTGTGCAGGAACAGGTCAAGCGAGCGGGTGACCACGCCTTCGGTGGAGTTTTCCACCCCCACCACGCCGTACTGCGCGCTGCCCGCGGCTGTGGCGTGGAACACCTCGTCGAAGTTGGCGCAGTACATCAGGTCGGCCGCGCCACCAAAGAACTCGACGGCAGCCTGCTCGCAGAACGTGCCCTCTGGGCCGAGCACGGCCACGCGTTGGGGCGATTCGAGGGCCAGGCAGGCGGACATGATCTCGCGCCAGATGGCCGCCACATGTGGGCCCTTGAGCGGGCCGGGGTTGGCGTGGGTGATCTTGTCGATGACTTGCGCCACACGGTCGGGGCGGAAGAAAGGCGTGCCTTCACGTTTCTTGACTTCGCCCACCTGCTCGGCCACCAGCGCGCGCTGGTTCAGCAGCGTGAGCAGTTGCTGGTCGATGGAGTCGATCTGCACGCGCAGACTGGCGAGATCGGGTGAGGCTTGCGGAGTATTCATGGATGGGGTCTGTGTGCGCGGGCGCGTGAACGGGACGGCAGGTGTTCGTTCAGGCGTGCTTTTGCTCAAATTCTCGCATGTAGTCCACCAGCGCCTGTACGCCCTCGATCGGCATGGCGTTGTAGACGCTGGCGCGCATACCCCCCACGGACTTGTGGCCCTTGAGTTGAAGCAGGCCACGTTCCTTGGCTCCTGCCAGGAACGCGTCATTGCGGCTTTCGTCGCGCAAGAAGAACGGAATGTTCATGCGCGAACGGCAGTTGGCCGCCACCTTGTTCACATACAGCTGCGAGCTGTCGATGGCGTTGTAGAGCAGGGCGGCCTTGGCGATGTTGCGCTGCTCCATTGCGGCCACGCCAGTCAGGCTGCCTTCGGTCTGGCGCTTGAGCCACTGGAAGGTGAGGCCCGCGATATAGATGCCCCAGGTGGGGGGCGTGTTGTACATCGACTGGTTGTCGGCCACGGTTTTGTAGTCAAAGGCGCTGGGGCAGGCGGGCAGGGCATGGCCCAGCAGGTCTTCGCGCACGATCACCAGCGTGAGGCCTGCAGGCCCCAGGTTCTTCTGCGCGCCGCCAAAGGCCAGGCCCACGCGGCTCCAGTCCACGAGTCGCGACGCCACATGCGACGAAAAGTCGATGACCAGGGGGGCATCGCTGCCCAGGGCCTTCAGGTCGGGCAACTGGTGGAACTCGATGCCGTTGATGGTTTCGTTGCTGCAGATGTGCAGGTAGCTCGCACCCCGGCTGAGCGTCCAGGATGCCGGGTCGGGCAGGGTGGTGAAGCCGGTGTCTTCGGCAGAGGCCACGATGTTCACCTCGGAGGCGTACTTGCGCGCTTCCTTCTGCGACTTCTGGCTCCAGCTGCCGGTGACCACAAAATCCACGGCACCGGCGCGCGAGAGGTTCAGCGGCACGATGGCGTTTTCTGCCAGGCCACCGCCCTGCATGAACAGGATCTTGAAGTTGGCGGGCACAGCCAGCAGCGCCCGCAGATCGGCTTCGGCCTGCTCGTAGATGGACAGAAACTCCTTGCCCCGGTGGCTCATCTCCATCACGCCCATGCCACTGCCATGCCAGTCCAGCATTTCGGCAGCGGCTTGCTTCAGCACTTCGGCGGGGATGGCGGCCGGGCCGGCCGAGAAGTTATGGGGGCGGGTCATGGTTTCAAAGTCAAAAATGCTGCTTGCGCCTGTTGTATAAGCGCTTGCAGCTACATTTTTAATAGCAGTCGGGGCCGCGTCTGGCGCGGCACCCGGCGAGGGCAAGGGGCGGCTCAGGCGTCGGATGCAGGGGCTGCGCCGGAATCTGCGGATCCGCCACTGTCTGCATTGCCATCAGCATCGCTGTCGGCATCGGCCACGTTGGCATCGTTTTCCACGATGCGCTGCAGGCCGCTGAGCTTGGAGCCTTCGTCTAGTGCGATCAGGGTTACGCCCTGCGTGGCACGGCCCAGCTCGCGGATTTCGGACACGCGGGTGCGCACCAGCACGCCCTTGTCGGTGATCAGCATGATCTCGTCGTCCGCATGCACCAGCGTGGCGGCGACGACCTTGCCGTTGCGCTCGCTCTGCTGGATGGCGATCATGCCCTTGGTGCCCCGGCCGTGGCGGGTGTACTCGACGATGCTGGTGCGCTTGCCATAGCCGTTTTCGGTGGCGGTGAGCACGCTCTGCGTTTCGTCTTCGGCCACCAGCATGGCGATCACGCTCTGGCCGTCTTCGAGCATCATGCCGCGCACACCACGCGCCTGGCGGCCCAGGGGGCGCACGTCGTTTTCATCAAAACGCACGGCCTTGCCGCCGTCGCTGAACAGCATCACATCGTGTTTGCCATCGGTCAGCGCGGCGCCAATCAGGTAATCGCCGTCGTCGAGGTTGACGGCGATGATGCCGCCCTTGCGGGGGTTGCTGAACTCATCGAGTGCGGTCTTCTTCACGGTGCCCATGCTGGTCGCCATGAACACGAAGCGGTCGGCCGGGAACGTGCGCATGTCGCCCGTGAGCGGAAGCACCACGTTGATCTTTTCGCCCTCTTGCAGCGGGAACATGTTGACGATGGGGCGGCCGCGCGAGCCACGCGAGCCAGCGGGCACTTCCCAGACCTTGAGCCAGTACAGGCGGCCCCGGTTGGAGAAACACAGGATGTAGTCGTGCGTATTGGCGATGAAGAGCTGGTCGATCCAGTCGTCTTCCTTGGTCGCCGTGGCCTGCTTGCCACGTCCGCCGCGCTTCTGGGCGCGGTATTCGGACAGGGGCTGGCTCTTGATGTAGCCAGTGTGGGACAACGTCACCACCATGTCGGTGGGGGTGATCAGGTCTTCGGTGGAGAGGTCCTGTACGCTGTATTCCACCACGCTGCGGCGTGCGCCCAGCTTGTGCTGGCCGAACTCGGCCTTGATGGAGGTGAGTTCTTCGCCAATGATGGTGGAGACGCGCTCGGGCTTGGCCAGGATGTCCAGCAGGTCTTCGATGACCGCCATGACTTCCTTGTACTCGGCCACGATCTTGTCCTGCTCCAGGCCCGTGAGGCGCTGCAAGCGCATCTGCAGGATTTCCTGAGCCTGCGTTTCCGACAGGCGGTACAGGCCATCCTGGCCCATGCCGAACTCGACTTCGAGGCCTTCGGGGCGGTAGTCGTCAGCGTTGATCACGCCACCATCGGCGCGCGTGCGGGTCAGCATCTCACGCACCAGCTTGCTGTCCCACGAGCGGGCCATCAGCTCGGACTTGGCCACAGGCGGCGTGGGTGCGTTGCGGATGATCGCGATGAAGTCGTCGATGTTGGCCAGGGCCACTGCCAGGCCTTCCAGCACATGGCCCCGGTCGCGCGCCTTGCGCAGCTCGAACACCGTGCGGCGCGTCACCACTTCGCGGCGGTGCTGCAGGAAGACGACGATCAGGTCCTTCAGGTTGCACAGGCGCGGCTGGCCATCGACCAGCGCCACCATGTTCATGCCGAAGGTGTCCTGCAACTGAGTCTGCTTGTACAGGTTGTTGAGCACCACTTCGGGCACTTCGCCGCGCTTGAGCTCGATCACCAGGCGCATGCCGGATTTGTCCGACTCGTCCTGGATATGGCTGATGCCTTCGATCTTCTTCTCATGCACCAGCTCGGCCATGCGCTCCTGCAGCGTCTTCTTGTTGACCTGGTAAGGCAGCTCGTCCACGATGATCGCCTGGCGCTGGCCACGGTCGATGTCCTCGAAGTGGCAGCGCGCGCGCATGATCACGCGGCCACGGCCCGTGCGGTAGCCGTCCTTCACGCCATTGATGCCGTAGATGATGCCGGCGGTGGGGAAATCAGGCGCCGGGATGATCTCCATCAGCTCGTCGATGGAGGTGTCGGGGTTGCGCAGCATGTGCAGGCAGGCGTCCACCACCTCGTTGAGGTTGTGCGGTGGGATATTGGTGGCCATGCCCACCGCAATACCTGCCGAGCCGTTGACCAGCAGATTGGGCAGCTTGCTGGGCAATACCAGCGGCTCTTTTTCACTGCCATCGTAGTTGGGGCCGAAATCTACGGTTTCCTTGTCGATATCGCCCAGCATTTCGTGCGCGATTTTGGCCAGGCGGATTTCGGTGTATCGCATGGCGGCGGCGTTGTCGCCGTCCACCGAGCCGAAATTGCCCTGGCCGTCCACCAGCATATGGCGCAGCGAGAAATCCTGCGCCATCCGCACAATGGTGTCGTACACCGCTGAATCGCCGTGCGGGTGGTATTTACCAATCACGTCACCCACGATACGGGCCGACTTTTTATACGGCCGGTTCCAGTCGTTGTTGAGTTCGTGCATGGCAAACAACACGCGCCGGTGCACAGGCTTCAAGCCATCGCGCGCGTCGGGCAGTGCCCGGCCGACGATCACGCTCATCGCGTAATCGAGATAACTGCGCCGCATTTCCTCTTCGAGGCTGATCGGCAGGGTTTCTTTGGCAAACTGGGTCATTGGGGGCTGCGGTGGCGGCAAAGGAGGGTCATTTTAGGGCTAAGACCGTGTAGCGACCGCGCAACATATCGAAGCAATTCCGGTTTTGTCCTACGGACCTCGGCGCGTCACCACCGCTTTTGCCCTGTTACGTATGGCACAATCGTTTGAACGCTTTGGGTGGTGGTCATCCCTAGCGTCCTGATTCGCAGCGCGGCTGCGGCTTTTTCCCCAAGAGGAGAACCATGAAGAAACTGAACAAAGTGGCGATGTTGTTTGCCTCTGCAGCGCTCGCAACCGCCGCTGGCGCACAAACCGTTGACAACTGGCGCAATGCCAGCGGTGATCTGGTCTGGAAGAACGGTACGAACGAATACTGCTGGCGCGATGCCAACTGGACGCCTGCTACGGCTGCCGCTGGTTGCGACGGTGCTATCGCTGCACCCGCACCTGCCGCCGCTCCTGCTCCAGCCGCTGCACCCGCACCTGCCGCCGCTCCTGCACCAGCAGCCGCCCCCGCTCCTGCCGTGGCCACCAAGGTGACCTACGCTGCTGACGCATTCTTCGACTTCGACAAGTCGGTGCTGAAGCCAGAAGGCAAAGCCAAGCTGGACGACCTGGTCTCCAAGGTCAAGGGCATCAACCTGGAAGTCATCATCGCCGTGGGTCACACCGACTCCGTGGGCTCTGATGCTTACAACCAGAAGCTTTCGGTGCGTCGTTCCGAAGCCGTGAAGGCTTACTTGGTGTCCAAGGGCATCGAAAAGAACCGCGTTTACACCGAAGGCAAGGGCGAAAAGCAGCCTGTGGCTGACAACAAGACCGCCGAAGGCCGCGCCAAGAACCGCCGCGTGGAAATCGAAGTCGTCGGTACTCGCGCTTCCAAGTAATCTTCGGATTGCTTCACAAAAAAGCCCCGGCAACGGGGCTTTTTTGCGTCTGGAGTCTTTAATGCACCAGGTTCAGGGACAATTGCGAGCATGAGTGACACCGTCAATGCAGATCCGGCCGAACTGGCCAAGTTTTCAGAATTGGCCCACCGTTGGTGGGATCCGGACAGCGAATTCCGCCCGTTGCACCAGATCAATCCGCTGCGGCTTGACTGGATCAATGGCTTCAGCCCATTGAATGGCAAGCGGGTGCTAGATGTGGGTTGCGGAGGTGGCATTCTGGCCGACTCCATGGCGCGCAAAGGCGCGGAGGTGCTGGGCATTGATTTGGCCTCGAGGGCATTGCGCGTGGCGCAACTGCACGCGTTGGAAGCGGGTACTCCGAACATCCGCTATCAGGAAATCAGTGTGGAAGCGTTGGCCCAGGAGCAGCCAGCAAGTTTCGATGTGGTGACCTGCATGGAGATGCTGGAACATGTTCCAGACCCGGCATCCGTGGTTCGCGCGTGTTCCCAACTTGTCAAACCTGGGGGGTGGGTGTTTTTCTCTACGATCAACCGCAATGCCAAGGCTTTTATGTTGGCCATTGTGGGCGCGGAGTATGTGCTGAACATGCTGCCCCGTGGGACGCATGAATATGCCAAGATGATTCGTCCCAGCGAATTGGCTGCCAGCTGTCGCAATGCCCAGCTCGATGTGTTGCACACAAGGGGGCTGGAATACAACCCTTTGACAAAGCGTTATTGGCTGAGTGAAGACACCAGCGTGAATTACTTGTTCGCCACCCGGCGTCCTGGCTGAGGTGGTGAACATGTTCCACGACATCCGTGCAGTTTTGTTTGACCTGGATGGAACGCTGATCGACAGCGCGCCAGATCTGGGGGCGGCCGCCGACAAGATGCGTACTGATCGCGGTTTGCCCTCCTTGCCCCTTGATCGTTACCGGCCGATGGCGGGTGCGGGCGCTCGCGGCATGCTGGGGGAGGCTTTCGGCATGACCCCGGACCACCCTGATTTTCCCGTGTGGCGCGAAGAGTTCTTTGTGAACTACGAGTCGCGCATGACCGAGCGCACCACGATTTTTGAAGGTGTGCCCGAACTGGTTCACCAGCTTTTGCAGCGCAACCTGCTGTGGGGGGTGGTGACGAACAAGGCGGCACGTTTTACAGAACCGCTGACCCGGGCGATTCCGCTTTTTGAAACGGCCGGGGCGGTGATCAGTGGCGATACCACTCCCCATGCAAAGCCGCATCCAGCCCCCTTGCTGGAAGCTGCGTCCCGTTTAAAGCTCTCCCCAGCGCAGTGCATCTACGTGGGCGATGACGAGCGCGACATCATTGCGGGCCTTGCCGCCGGCATGGGCACGGTTGCCGCGACCTACGGTTACCTCGGCGCAAAGACCGATCCCGGAGAGTGGGGCGCCCATGCTGCAATTAAATCTCCTTCCGAGCTCTTGCAATTGCTTGCGCGCACCTAAAATAGAGGGTCTGGGGCTGTCCTGGTTTCGACGTGGGTTCGGAATCGGTGTGGTGCATGTCGAGCTTGAGTCACGCTCGTAAATCTCGATTTAAAAAACTAACTGCAAACGACGAACGTTTCGCACTCGCTGCTTAATTGCCAGTGAGCCTTGCAACAGTTGGCCGATGGGCTGGGCAAGGGGGTTCTGAGCAATCAGGGCCTCCCGGCTGCAAGGATAATTACATGGGCTGGCTTCGATCCGGGTACCTTGGGTTGGGGCGAGAAAATAGGGTGCTGGCGGCTTGTGTAGCGTGCGACTGCGCGACACGGGTGGCGAGATTCAAAACAGACCGCTAAACATGTAGATCTGCCCGGTGAAGGCTTACGGACGCGGGTTCAATTCCCGCCAGCTCCACCACCATATCCAAGAGCGTTCGCTGCCTTCAGCTGTGGCGTTAAGCATAACTTGGCCACTCGGCCAAGTTATGCCTTACTTCCCGTTTGGCCACTTTTTGCCTTATTGCGTTCTTGTGCTAGCAAGAAAGCCCGCGAGTTGATAGCTCGTGGGCTTTTTTTCTTATGAGGCAGCACGTTGCGGTGTTTGCGTCTCATGTCGTTGCGGGCCATCGGCATCCCCAGCCGAGGTCCGTCGCCGTCGCGTAGCAGCTAAGTTAGGGGTCTCTTTGTCGCGCAGCAGCTAAGTTACGGACGATTTTGTCGCGTTCCAGCGAAGTTAGGTTGCCAAACCACTCTCCGCTCCCCCTGCGAGCGCATCGCAGCGTAGTTTCCGAAACGTTGCTATACGTATGGCAATCAGCGGACTGCTTGTTGCCGCTCAGCTGGTCGGACGATAACGACAGCGGTTGAGGGATGGCCTGGACTGTGGGAAAGTCTTGAGAACCAGGCAAGGTGGCGAAGCCAGCGCCTTGAAACGAACGGCTGGCGGGTGATGCCGGCTCCGCGGTGCCAGTTTTGCGGGGATGGGACGGAAGGCTTCTTGCGATTTGCCATCGCAGGATGGCTAGGCTCATCCTCACCCCAGTGCCCTTCTTTCAACAACCGAAATCGATGATTTCTCATAGGTTGCTATGGACCACTGCATTCTTGTGGTGGCGACTGGTCTAAGAAAGATACAGGAGGCGGGGGTTGAATACCCACCGGGGCTCATCTTCCACGCTCTCGAACCTCACGAAGTACTCTAAACAGTCCGTGTACACCAGACAGCACGTCTGGTTGTACGTGGGAGGTCACCTCCCTCAGGTTCAGAGATTTTCCTGTGGAAAGAACCGACCTTGCAGCCGACTCTATGTGGGGCATAGCTGCTTCCACTCGTTCATCTCGGACTCTTTTTCGGTAAGCCTTCCAGCGTTCGGCAATCTGGCGGGTCATCTGATTGAAGTTCAGGTAAAGCTGCCTTGGCTCTATGCCAAGCCGCCGGGAGACTTCCCGCACAGATATTGGGGCGGGCTCCAACAGACATCTTTGCAGTTGTATTTCAACTTCACGCCAGTCGATTTCTCGACGTTGTGCCCTTTGTTGGGTCACCGGCTTGAGCAGCGCTAACGCAAGTTGCTGTCCTTCTGACGGCGCATTCCATCCGAAGAGGTCACCGCTCAGCAGCTTTAACAGACTGATGCCGGACTGCGAAGCAACTCTGAGGCTAGCCTCTAGCGTGGGAGTGTTGTCAGTCTGTAGCCAGTAGTGGATGGTGCTTTTAGAGATGCCCAAACGCTTGGCGAAATGAGCACTTTTCCCTCCATCCATCTCGCCGATGATGTGACTGATTGAATCTACGAGCGCCTGCCGCTGTGGCAGTACGTCTAGCTGGTCTTGCGCTTGCAGAAGTTCTCTGATTTGCCGTGCTCGCCATAGCTCGACAGGCTTGATAGAGAGCTGAGTGTCGTGACCATGTGCCTCACAGCCGAGGAACGAACCACATTTTGTGCACCAGCCGGGTACGACCAGAGATGCGGCATGGCGCACATTGTCTTTGCCGCAGCACGGGCAATGCTGCGTCAATCTGCTGCGATGGACATGGCAGACGCTGACAGACTTCGACTCCCATGCAAGACGGAAATAAGGTGTTCGGCCACTGTTGTGGTCGTCAGCAAAGCACTGTGGGCAAAACTGCCCTTTGCTGATGATGGGCAGGCCATTCTGGGCAATCACTTCCTTCCACGGCAGAAATGTGAGCCTGTCCAATCGAGGAACGCTAGTCATAGCCGAGAGCGCGCTTGACCATGTCAGTGCCGATTCGCCAATGCCTGACAGACTTCTGTGATACCAATCGAACTGCTCTTCAACCTCATGTTCGAAACGCTGTGCTACAGCGCGCGAAAGGCTGAGTGTCGATGTGCTGTGAGAAACTGCCAGACGACATAGGTAGCTCAGTAGGCTTTCGACTTCTCCAGTGCCGAGACCTATCGGTTCCAGTGCATGCAGCACAGAGCGCGGATTTTTTGCCAAGGCCATCAAGCAACCTTCCGTTGTGAGCCATGAGTTTTGGGCAGCTTGGGCATGACGCGAGTCAACCCCGGGTTGATGGCGGCCTCTCCCTCCAAGATTTCTTCCAAAATTTGCTGACGTTGCAGTTCTGAAAGAAGCGCTGTGCGCAGGTGTTCTGTTGACCAGCTGCCTTTGTTTTCGGCCAGTTTTGCGGCCCGCGTGAGCACGGCGCTAAGCGTCCCAATGCAACCGAGGGTGTTTTCGTGAAGGACGTCTGCGTATGGCATCAGCTCTTGTCTGTTGATTTCCACGCAAAGCTGACCCACCATTTCCATCGAATCTTGACCCACCCTGGTTCGTGAGCTTTGCGCTCACGTTGTGGATAAGTTCTTGGTCGCCTTCTCCTTCTTGGTGGTCTGTGGTGGTTGCTGTGCGGAGCTATTCTTGAACCGGTAGCTGTCATTGCCGGTCTCAAGAATATGGCAGTGATGCGTGAGCCGGTCCAGCAATGCCGTGGTCATCTTGGCATCCCCGAACACACTGGCCCATTCGCTGAAGCTCAGGTTGGTGGTGATCACGACGCTGGTGCGCTCGTAGAGTTTGGACAGCAGGTGGAACAGCAAGGCGCCTCCTGATGCACTGAACGGCAGGTAGCCCAACTCGTCCAGAATCACCAGATCCACATATGCAAGCCGGTGGGCCATCTGCCCTGTCTTGCCTTGGGCCTTCTCTTCTTCCAGCGCATTGACCAACTCTACCGTGGAGAAGAACCGCACCCTTCGGTGATGGTGTTCAATGGCTTGCACTCCGAGGGCTGTGGCAATGTGGGTCTTGCCTGTGCCCGGCCCGCCCACCAGCACCACGTTGTTGGCATCCTCCAGGAACTCACACCGGTGCAACTGGTGCACCAGTGCCTCGTTCACCTCACTGTGGCCGAAGTCGAAGCCTGCCAGGTCCCGGTACGCGGGGAACCTGGCCACCTTCAATTGGTAAGCAACCGAGCGCACCTCCCGCTCGGCGGTCTCAGCCTTGAGCAGTTGGGACAGGATGGGCTGTGCTGCCTCGAAGGCCGGCGCACCTTGCTCAGCCAGTTCCGCAACCGCCTGGGCCATGCCGTGCATCTTGAGCTCGCGCAGCATGATCACGATGGAAGCGATGGCAGGGTCATGACGCATAGCGCACCTCCCTCAATTGGTCATAGCGCAGCACGTTGGCCTGGGGTTCCACAGACAGCTTGAGGGCCTGGGGCGAGGTGACCGGTGCTGGGGCGGGCTTACCGTCCAGCAGGCGGTGGAGCACGTTCAGGATGTGGGTCTTGCTGGCAGCCCCTGACTCCAGTGCCAACTCCACTGCAGCGAGCACAGCTTGTTCATCGTGGTGCAGCACCAGAGCCAGAACCTCCACCATCTCCCGGTCGCCGCCGGGTTGCTTGAGCAAGGTGGCGTGCAGTCGCTTGAAGGCCGCTGGCAGTTCTAGGAACGGAGCGCCGTTGCGCAAAGCTCCTGGTTTGCGCTGCAGCACCGCCAAGTAGTGGCGCCAGTCGTACACGGTCTGTCCCGCACCATGGTGGTTACGCTCGATCAGACGCTGGTGCTCGCACACGATCTGGCCTTCGGCGGCGACCACCAGGCGATCCGCGTAGACCCGCAGGCTCACCGGCCGATTGGCATACGGTGCCGGCACGCTGTAGCGATTGCGCTCGAAGTGGACCAGGCAGGTGGGCGAGACGCGCTTGGTGTGCTCCACAAAGCCATCGAAGAGCCTTGGCACAGGCATCAAGGCTGCCCGCTCCTCGGCCCAGACATCCGCGACGGTGCCCGGCAGCTTGCCGTGCTCGATCTCGTGCCACAGCGCCACGCAGCGCTCCTCAAGCCAGGCATTGAGATCGGGCAGGCTCGGGAATGGCGGCACCACCTGCCACAGGCGATGGCGGGCGTCGCGCACGTTCTTCTCTACCTGGCCCTTCTCCCAGCCCGAAGCCGGGTTGCAGAACTCTGCCTCGAACAGGAAGTGACTGACCATGGCAGCAAAGCGTGCGTTGACATCTCTCTCCTTGCCCCGGCGCACGCGGTCTACGGCGGTGCGCATGTTGTCGTAGATGCCTCGGCGGGGCACACCGCCCAGCACGACGAACGCATGGTTGTGGGCATCGAACAGCATCTCGTGCGTCTGCAGAAGATAGGCACGCAGGTAGAACGCCCGGCTGTGACTGAGTTTGAAGTGAGCCACCTGCAGCTTGGTGCGCACGCCGGCGAGAACAGCCCAGTCCTCGCTCCAGTCGAACTGGAAAGCCTCACCCGGACCGAAGGCCAGGGGAACGAAGGTGCCGCGGCCGGTGGTCTGCTGGGCCACAAGGCGCTGCTCGTGCCAGAGGCGGGCAAAGGCCGCTACGCGGTTGTAGGAGCCGGTATAGCCCAGGCCCCGCAGATCGGCGTACATCTGCTTGACGGTGCGCCGCTGCTTGCGGGACCGGCCCGCTTCCGTCTTGAGCCAGCCGGCGAGCTTCAAGGCGAAGGGATCGAGCTTGGATGGACTGACCCGCTTGGCATAGTGCGGCTCGGCCTCGCCGGCGCGCAGGTACTTGCGGATGGTGTTGCGCGAGAGGCCCGTGCGGCGGGCGATCTCCCTGATGGACAGCTGCTCTCGCAGGGCCCAGCGCCTGATGACACTCAGTGTTGCCACGTCTATCACTCCTGGTCTCCTGCTGCTCAACAAAGCAGCAGGTTAGGGTTAGTACGTGGGTCAGGTTTGGATGGAAATCCCGGGGGTTAGTGGGTCACTTCTGCGTGGAAATCAACACTCCAGGCGCTCCCGGAGTTCGATGGCCTCATGCGTTACCAGCTGCTCTAGCTGCTGCTCGACGGCTTGAAAGTAGGCGTGGATGCTTCGGGTCTGCTCCCAAGCCGCGATAGCCGAAAGCAGGTCGTTCCGAGAATCCTGTCGAGCCTTTTCTTGGCGAGCCTTTTCTGCTTTTTCCCGTGCGCGCCGCCACTCTTCATCGCGTTTGCGTTCCTCCTCTGCAGCTCGCACCTCTGCCTCAGCTCCCTTGCGCTCAAGGTCCGGCACTGCAGCTTCTAGCGCTTTGACGATGCTGGGCATCATGGCGGCAAACTGTCCAGCCTTGCTTTCCCGCCAGACTTGGACCCATGGCACCCTCCAGTTTGCGGAGTAAGCCTGGAGCGCAAGCCTGCCCGATGCGATGTCGTCGTGTGTACGCCAGTAGTGAGGCTCTTTGAAGCGGCGCAATTGCTCAGACGTTAGGTCTCTGACAGGGACGTACTTATCGCTACCAACACGCATCATTTCGACGTTTTCCGTCATCTCGAACAAAGTGAGGCCGAGTTCCAATCTACCAATTCGGACGATGGTCACGCGGTCGGGAGACCAGACTTGCCGGTAGTACCTGTTTTTGATGGGTACCTCGCGCACGTCGACTTCAGCGCGACGGGCGTGTGCATTTGATGCGCCCAGAGCAACCTGGTGTTTCCTGCCCTCCAGCGCATTGAATAGGGCGTTCGCCGCATTCAATGCGTCATCCAAATGCTTCTCGGACACCACGATGTCTACAAGACACCTTTTATATGGGCGCAGAAGTTCGTTGTCCGTTGCACGGGTCTTGAGGAAGAGTGGTCGTGCGCCGACCAGTAGGTCGTGTCGTCGCTCCACCGGTGTCGTGGTGCTGGTCTGTAAGGCCGACTTTTTTCGTTTTTGGACGGCGGTTCGTTGGGCCGTTCCGATAGCTGCACCAGGCTTCCACTCAGTGATGTCGCTGAGCTGGGGCGCTGGAAGTGGAGGACGCGCCGGATTCTTGCCAAATTCCAGCTTCGCCCAATAGCCTCTTTCGGGGCGCGGCACTCGAAGTTCGGTGCAGACGCGTGCCAAATAGCTCGAAGAGACACCAAAGCCCTGCGCGACTTTGAGCATCGGCTCCCGCCATACCAGTTCGTAGAGCTGCTCTCGCGTGACTGATGCGGGCGTAGTCATAGCCATCTCCTGTGTCTCAAGTTACGGGCCTCTCCCCGTAGTGCAGCGAGGGCCTACCGGATTCCGTTTGGACACTTTATGGCTAACTTTTTCCCGTTCGGCCACTTTATGCTTTTTTGCAGGGCACCCGGTCATGCGCGCTCCCTGGGAGCCGCGGACAACATATGCTTAATTTTGCAGACAGGAAATGCGCAACGGCACATCAGCGAACGCTCTTTTTCATTAATAGGGCGCGTTTTGTCGCAATCACCCCTGCATTTGTAGGTGTGTGTATCGGCCCTTGATTAAGCCAACCCCACGCCGCACAATGCCCGCTCGTTCAAGCCGGAGGCCACTATGCCAATGGAGTACCTGCAGGGGCTGGCGCGGGATGAGTTGCCCCTCATTGAATCGGACGTCATCAACATCGACAAGCTACGGGTGTTGCGTGCTGCGGGCATGGTAGAGGTGCAGTTGCCACCGGTGGACGCGCCGCAGCAAAAGGCGCAGGTGCTCTACATCACCGGACTGGGGCGGGCCACCCTGCGTGCTGGTGGCTGGCCCTCTTCGGTGCCGCGTCTTCGACCACTGTGTGACCTGGAACCTTCTTTTGATTGATGGCTGTACGGGTGACGCGCGCCTGAGGCTCCGCTTCAATAGGGCGGCCCCGCGTGGCGCTGGTGTCAGGGGGGGCGGACGACGGTTCGCGCCCGTGTCCATGTCTGGCTGGGGCCATGATTCCCTGAGGGAGACCATGATGGTGCTGACCTTGCACATCCGGCATGAAGGCTCCCACCAGTACCTCGCCAGGGTGTTTGATGGCAAGGTGCAAGTAGGGCGCGCGACGCTGCATGGCCGCATCGACGAAGCCGTAGCTGCTTATGGCGCGAACGGCGATCAGTGGTTTCCGGGCGTGACGGCATTTGCCATCTGGTACGGTGGCTGGAGCATTGGCGCCAAGCCTTTGGCGCAAATGGAGGATGAGGCGGCGCTGCTGGCCAACCGGTTGGTGGTGTTGTCGGCCGTGGTCCGCTGAGCTGGGAGGGGCATAAATGCCTGTAACTCCCCATATGTCATACGAAACAAAATGAAATAAACCGAAACTGCGTCGAGACGACGTAGCGTGTGCCACGCGGCACCATCAGGGTCATGTTCAACACCGTCCTCGAAAGGACTGCATCATGAAACCCTGGATCAAGAAAACCCTGATGGGCATCTTCGGCGCTTCTATCGCGGTGGGCGGTCTGACGGCCTGCTCCAGCAGCAACCATCACCACCGTGGCCCCATGAGCGCCGAGAAGATGGCGGAAGTGCGTGGCAAGGTGGTCGAGCGTGTCAGCAGCAAGCTGGACCTGAACGAAGCACAAAAGGCCAAGCTCAATGTGCTGGCCGACAAGATGGAGGCGCAGCGCACGGCTTTGATCGGCAAGACGGCCGACCCGCGTGCAGAGATGCAGGCCATTGTGGCGGGCGAAAAATTCGACAGGGCCCGGGCCCAGACCTTGCTGGACGAGAAGACCCGCGCCGTGCAAACCAGCAGTCCCGAGGTGATCAACGCGCTGGCCGACTTTTATGACAGCCTCAACCCCGAGCAGCAGCACAAGGTGCGTGAGCTGATGCAGCGGCGCAAGGGCTGGATGGCGCGCGGTTGAGGCGGGGAGCATCACCATGTCCCCCACGCTGGAACCCATCCACCGCCTGGCGCAGGGTGTGCGCACGCACGGGCCTGCGTTGCTGGCGGGCATGTCCGATCCCCACGATGAGTTGATGTCCCTGGTCTGGGGCCCGCGTTTCGATCGCGAGCATGCGCTGGGCCTGGTGGCCCGGCAGCCCGAGGTGGCGGCCCATACCTTGCCCGCCTTGCTGGCCGCTGCCGATCATTTCGATGCACTCCATGCCGGAGCCCAGGGCCGCCTGCGCCGCTTGATAGTGCGGCACCGTGCACTGCGCGGAGTGGACGATGGTGGTGTTGCAGCCTTCGACGGAATGAACGCCTGACGGTGTGAGAATTGCGCATGCAACGCATCCTGCTCATCGACGACGACGCCCAGCTTGGGCCCCCGCTGGCCATTTATTTCCAGCGTTTCGAGCTGGAGCTGGTCCATGCCCTCAAGCCCAGCGAGGGGCTGGCCCAGTTGGGGGCTGGGGGTTTTGACGCTGCCATCCTGGATGTGATGCTGCCCGAGATGGATGGCTTCGAGCTGTGCCGCACCATCCGCAAGCAAGGCGATCTGCCCATCGTGATGCTCACGGCCCGGGGCGAGGTGATGGACCGCGTGGTGGGGCTGGAGCTGGGGGCGGACGACTACTTGCCCAAGCCGTTTGAGCCACGCGAGCTGGTGGCGCGGCTGCAGACCGTGCTGCGCCGCCGCCGGGGGCCAGGGCAGGGCGCGGCCGTAGGTTCGCTGGAGTTTGACGGGCTCACCATTGACGCCGCCCGCCGCAGTGTGTTGCGCCAGGGCCTGGCTGTGGAGCTGACCGGCACCGAGTTCGACCTGCTGCATCTGCTGGCCCGGGAGCCGGGCAAGGTGTTCAGCCGCGACGACATCCTGAACCAGCTGCGCGGCCACGAGGCCGAGCTGTACACCCGCGCCGTGGACATTGTGGTGAGCCGCCTGCGCAAGAAGCTGGAGCCGCTCGACTGCATCAAGACGCTGCGCAACGCCGGCTATTCGCTGGCCCTGCGGCGGGCTGCGCCATGATGCGGCTGCGGGACACACACGCGGCCCACGATCCCCACTGCCCGTGGCACCGCCGCGCGCGGCACGCGGTAGGGCATTCGCTGCGCATCCGCCTGGTGCTGGTGTTCATGGCCCTGGCCGTGACGGTGGCCATCACCTTCATGGGCGGGGTGCAGAAAGCGGTGGCCGTGGGTTGGAAAGAAGCGGCCCGCCCCCTGTTGATGGACTATGTGGACCGGCTGACCGCCGAGATCGGCAGCCCGCCCAGCATTGAGCGCGCCCAGGCCATTGCCAACCGCCTGCCTGTCACCCTGCGCATCGACGGGCCCCAGATCCACTGGGCTTCGCACCCCGACCAGCCGCGCCCCGACTGGATGAGCGACAAATTCCGCAAGCAGGACCACTGGGCGGGCGATGAAAGTGGCCACAACCTGCTGCAGCGCACCACGGCCGATGGCCACCACATCGAGTTTGGCCTGAACGCCCTGTCGTGGGAGAAGCGCCCGCGCATCGCCTGGGGCACGCTCACCGTGCTGCTGCTGCTGACGGCGCTGGCCTATGTGTATGTGCGCCACCTGCTGCGCCCGCTGGACGACATCCGCCAGGGCGCCCAGCGTTTTGGCAACGGCAACTTCGCGCAGCCCATCCCTGTGCGGCATGCCCACCGGCCCGACGAGCTGGGGCAGCTGGCGGCCACCATCAACACCATGGGGGATGACATCCACCAGATGTTGGAGGCCAAGCGTGCCCTGCTGCTGGCCATGAGCCACGAGCTGCGCAGCCCGCTCACGCGTGCCCGGCTGAACACCGAGCTGCTGCCCGAAACGGCCGACGTGGAGGCCCAGCGCCTGGCCCTGTTGCGTGACCTGGGTGAAATGGCGGGCCTCATTACCGACCTGCTGGAGAGCGAGCGCCTGGCCGGGCGCCATGCCGCGCTGCACCGCGAACCCACGGACCTCACAGAGCTGGCGCGCGAGGTGATCGCCGAGCTGGGCTCCCGCCACGCGGGCGCGGCGCAGATCGTGCTGCATGCGCCGCCAGACCTGCCAGCCGTCCGGCTCGACCGTTCGCGCCTGCGGCTGCTGCTGCGCAACCTGCTGGACAACAGCCTGCGCCACAGTGAATCGGCCGCCTTGCCCCCCGAGCTGCACCTGCGGCTGGAGGGCGACCGGCGCGTGGTGGAGCTGGAGGTGCGCGACCACGGCCGGGGCGTGCCCCCCGAACATCTGCCGCACTTGGCCCAGGCCTTCTACCGCCCGGACACCGCCCGCCAGCGCACCACCGGCGGTGTGGGCCTGGGCTTGTACCTGTGCCGTCTCGTGGCCCAGGCGCACGACGGCCAGCTGCACATGCGCAATGCCGAACCGGGCCTGTCGGTCACGGTGCGCCTGCCCGTGGTGGAGTGAGCCTCTGCCCCCAGGAGGGGGCGTAGTGTTGTCCCGCTGTCGCGGCGCCTGCCCGGCAGCGGCCTGCACTGGGGTGGTGCGATGGCCCTTGTGGATCCTTGGCCCGGTGATGGGAGGAGGGTTATGAAAGAAAATGGCCGTCACCGCGCTTTGGTAAAGCGCTTATAGCTATCAATTTGGTAGTAATTTTTTGCTTCTCTTCAGGCCCCGCAGAGTCCGCGTCGCCTGGCCCCGTTTTTGCTCTGTAGAGATCACCTCGCCCGATGATCCGGTTTTGCTGGTGTTTACCCTGTATATACAGGTATGCTCCCGGTGTCATCATGGCGACCGGAACGCGGGTGCGGGCCGGCTGGGGTGGTACTTTTTTCAAACAGGAGCAGATGATGACTCGATCGGTTGTGAAATGGACGTCGCTGGCAGCGGCAGCAGCATGTGTGATGGCACTGGCCGCACCGGCCCAGGCGCAGGACACCAAGATTGTGCTGGGCATGTCCGGCTGGACGGGTTTTGCGCCACTCACGCTGGCCGACAAGGCAGGCATCTTCAAGAAGAACGGCCTGGATGTGGAGATCAAGATGATCCCGCAGAAGGATCGCCACCTGGCCTTGGCCTCCAAGTCCATCCAGTGCGCCGCCACCACTGTGGAAACGCACGTCGCCTGGAACGCCAACGGCGTGCCCATCGTGCAGATCTTCCAGATGGACAAGTCTTACGGCGCCGACGGCATTGCAGTGCGCGGCAACATCAACAGCTTTGCCGACCTCAAGGGCAAGACCATCGGCGTGGACGCGCCCGGTACGGCCCCGTACTTCGGCCTGGCCTGGATGCTCAGCAAGAACGGCATGAGCCTCAAGGACGTGAAGACCACCACGCTGTCGCCCCAGGCCGCTGCCCAGGCCTTCGTGGCAGGGCAGAACGACGCCGCCATGACGTACGAGCCGTACCTGTCTACCGTGCGCGACAACCCTGCCTCGGGCAAGATCCTGGCCACCACGCTTGACTACCCCATGGTGATGGACACCGTGGGCTGCGACCCCACCTGGCTCAAGGCCAATGGCAAGGCCGCACAAGCGCTCACCAACTCGTACTTCCAGGCGCTGGACATGATCAAGGCCGACCCGGCCAAGTCCAACGAGATCATGGGCGCCGCCGTCAAGCAGACGGGCGAGCAGTTTGCCAAGTCCTCGTCCTTCCTGCGCTGGCAGGACAAGGCTGCCAACCAGAAGTTCTTTGCAGGCGAGCTGACCACCTTCATGAAGGACGCTACCGCCATCCTGCTGGAGGCCGGCATCATCCGCAAGGCGCCTGAAGACCTGAACGTCACCTTTGACGCCAGCTTCATCAAGTAAATAGACGGAAGAAGAGCGCTCCATGTCTGCCGTGCAACCCCTGTCCGTTACCGAGCCGAAAGCCCCCGTGCGCCGTCGCTCCCTGGCCCCCCTGGAGCCCGTGAGTGCCCGCGCCCGCTGGATGCTCGGGCTGGCCTTCTTCGTCGTGTTCGTGGCGGTGTGGGCGTTCTTCACGCTGGGCGGTTTTGTGTCGCCCACCTTTCTCGCCAGTCCCATCACCATGGCCAAGGAAGGCTGGCTGCTGTTCACCGAGTACGGCTTCATCAAAGACATCGGCATGACCATCTGGCGTGTGGTCGGTGGCTTCATCCTGGCCGCCGTCATAGCCGTGCCGCTGGGCATTGCGATGGGTGCGTACAAGGGCATCGAGGCGTTCTTCGAGCCCTTCATCTCGTTCTGCCGCTACCTGCCTGCGTCGGCCTTCATCCCGCTCTTGATCCTGTGGGCGGGCATTGGCGAGGCGCAGAAGATCCTCGTCATCTTCATCGGCTCGGTCTTCCAGATCACGCTGATGGTGGCTGTGACGGTGGGCGGCGCGCGGCGCGACCTGGTGGAGGCAGCCTACACGCTGGGCGCGGGCCACAAGGGCATCGTCACGCGGGTGCTGATCCCCGGCGCCGCACCCGAGATCGCCGAGACACTGCGCCTGGTGCTGGGCTGGGCCTGGACCTATGTGATCGTGGCCGAGCTGATCGGCTCGTCGAGCGGCATCGGCCACATGATCACCGACAGCCAGTCGCTGCTCAATACCGGCCAGATCATCTTCGGCATCATCATCATCGGCCTCATCGGGCTGGTGTCCGACTTCGCCTTCAAGGCGCTCAACCACCGCCTGTTTGCCTGGAGTTTTGTGCGATGAGCAGCGTATCCATCCAAGCCGTCTCGCGCGTCTTCGAGACCGCCAAGGGCCAGCGCACACAGGCGCTGCAACCGGTTGATTTTGAGGTGCGTGACAACGATTTCGTGACCATCCTCGGCCCCTCGGGCTGCGGAAAGTCCACGCTGCTGCGCATCGTCGCAGGGCTGGACCACGCGACCAGCGGCCGCGTGCTGCTGGACGGTGTGCCAGTGGAAGGCCCTGGCGCCGACCGCGGCATGGTGTTCCAGAGCTACACGCTGTTCCCCTGGCTCACCATCGAGCAGAACATCCGCTTCGGCCTGCGCGAGCGGGGCATGCCCGAGGCGCAGCAAAAAGAGCGCGCCGCGTACTTCATCGCCAAGGTCGGCTTGCGCGGTTTCGAGCAGCACTTTCCCAAGCAGCTGTCGGGCGGCATGCAGCAGCGCACCGCCATTGCGCGCGCGCTGGCCAACGACCCCAAGATTTTGCTGATGGACGAGCCCTTCGGCGCGCTCGACAACCAGACCCGCGTGCTCATGCAAGAGCTGCTGCTGGGCATCTGGGAGGCCGAGCGCAAGACCGTGCTCTTCGTCACCCACGACATCGACGAAGCCATCTTCATGGCCAACCGCGTCGCCGTGTTCAGCGCCCGGCCCGGCCGCATCAAGACCGAGCTGGCGGTGGACCTGCCGCACCCGCGCCACTACACGATCAAAACGAGCCCCGAGTTCATGGACCTCAAGGCGCGCCTCACCGAAGAGATCCGCGCTGAATCCATGGCGGCGGACCTGCACTGATCTGAACCTGCACCAGCCCCGCATCCACACATGAGCGCCCGTCCTTCCCGCCGCACTGCAGCCACTGCCCCGCGCAGCGCCACGCCCGCCAAGGCGGTGGTCGCCGTGGCTGCACCCGCGCAAGCCATGGCGCTGTACGAGCAGGTCAAGGACCACATCTCGCGCAAGATCCAGGAAGGCATCTGGCGCGCGGGCGACCGTTTGCCGTCCGAGAACGAGCTGGTCACCCAGTTCGGCATCTCGCGCATGACCGTGAACCGAGCGCTGCGCGAGCTGGTGGAGCAGGGCCGCATCGTGCGCGTGGCGGGCGTGGGCAGTTTTGTGGCCGAGGACAAGCCCCAGTCCACGTTGTTGCAGATTGCCAATTTAGCCAGCGAAATCCGCCAGCGCGGGCACGACTACCGCTGTGACGTGCTCACGGTGGAACGCACGTCCGCCACGCTGGAGGTGGCCGCCGCGCTGGACCTGCGCACGGGCGAGTCGGTGTTCCACTCGCTGTGCATCCACCGCGAAGACGGCCTGCCCGTGCAACTGGAAGACCGCCACGTGAACCCGCGCCAGGTGCCCCAGTTCGTCGCGCAGGACTTCACACTGCTGCAACCCTCCGAATACCTGGTGCGCAACGTGCCCTTCGACCAGATCGAGCATGTGGTCGATGCCGTCATGCCCACCGCCGAGCAGGCCGCGCTGCTGGAGATGTCTCCGCAGGAGCCCTGCCTGCTGCTCACCCGCCGCACCTGGTCGCGCGGCGTGCCCATTACCGTGGTGCGCTGCCTGCACCCCGCCACCCGTTACCGCCTGGGCAGCCGCTTCCGCGCCGACGGCAATCCCGTCGCCGGTTGAAAGTTTTCGCCAAAAGCACAGATTTTTTCGCTTGTACCTACTTGTATATACAGGATCAACGCCATGACACACAACGCTTCATCCCTCACCCTGCACCCCGGCCGCGTCACGCTGGCCGAGCTGCGCCGCATCCACGCGGGCCCTGTGCAACTGGTGCTCGATGCGTCGGCCCGCGCGGGTTTGCAGAAGTCCCTGGCCACGGTGCAGCGCATCGTCGATGAAGACCAGGTCGTCTATGGCATCAACACCGGCTTTGGCAAGCTCGCCAGCACCAAAATTGCGCACGAGCGCCTGGCCGAGCTGCAGCGCAACTTGGTGCTGTCGCACAGCGTGGGCACAGGCGACCCTTTGCCTGACGACGTGGTGCGCCTCATCCTTGCCACCAAGGCCGTGAGCCTGGCGCGCGGCCATTCGGGCGTGCGCCCCGAGCTGGTGGATGCGCTGCTGGCCCTGGCCAATGCCAACGTGCTGCCGGTGATCCCGGCCAAGGGCTCGGTGGGCGCTTCCGGCGACCTGGCGCCGCTGGCGCACATGGCCTGCGTGCTGATCGGCGAAGGGCAGGCCAAGGTGGATGGCAAGGTGGTGCCCGGTGCCGAGGCCATGCGTTCCATCGGCCTGCAGCCCTTTGTGCTGGGCACCAAGGAAGGGCTGGCGCTGCTCAACGGCACGCAGGTGTCCACCGCGCTCGCACTGGCCGGTTTGTTTGGCGCCGAGAGCGTGTTTGCCGCCGCGCTGGTGGCAGGCTGCTTGTCGCTCGAAGCCATCAAGGGCTCGGTCAAGCCGTTTGACGCGCGCATCCACGAAGCACGTGGCCAGGCCGGGCAGATCGCCGTGGCCGCCGCCGTGCGCGCGCTGCTCGACGGCAGCGCCATCGACCCCTCGCACCCCAACTGCGGCCGCGTGCAAGACCCGTACTCCATTCGCTGCGTGCCGCAGGTGATGGGCGCGTGCTTGGACAACCTGCACCACGCGGCGCGCGTGTTGACCATCGAGGCCAACGCGGCATCCGATAACCCCCTGGTCTTCGACAACGGCGATGTGATTTCCGGCGGCAACTTCCACGCCGAGCCCGTGGCGTTTGTGGCCGACATCATCGCGCTGGCCGTGGCCGAGATCGGTGCGATTTCTGAACGCCGCCTGTCGCTGCTGCTGGACCCGGGCCTCTCCGGCCTGCCCGCGTTCCTGATCCGCGACAGCGGCGTGAACTCCGGCTTCATGATTGCCCAGGTGACGGCTGCCGCGCTGGCGGCCGAGAACCAGTGCCTGGCCAACCCCAGCAGCGTGACCAGCCTGCCCACTTCGGCCAACCAGGAGGACCATGTCTCCATGGCCACCTACGGCGCGCGCCGCCTGGGCGACATGGTGCGCAATGCGGCAGTGATGGTCGGCATCGAGGCCATGGCGGCCGCACAGGGCATGGAGTTCGACAGATCCCTCAAATCTTCTCCCCTCATCGAACAACAGTTCGCCGCCATCCGCGAGCGTGTGGCCTACCTGGAGCAGGACCGCTACCTCGCCCCTGACATCGAAGCCATGCGCACCTGGGCCCAGCAGTCCACCTGGCCCGCAGCGCTCACGCAATGCCTGCCCAGCTTCGCCTGATTTTTTCCACGCACACCCACTGATTCACAGGAGCCCACCATGAACGCCAACGACGCCATCATTGCCGCCGCCTCCAACACCGACCCCCGCCACGACGCCAGCCGCGTGATCCGCGCGCCACGCGGCAGCCAGCTCACCTGCAAGAGTTGGCTCACCGAAGCGGCCTACCGCATGATCCAGAACAACCTCGACCCCGAGGTGGCCGAGCGCCCGCAGGACCTGGTGGTGTACGGCGGCATCGGCCGCGCCGCGCGCAACTGGGAGTGCTACGACCAGATTCTCGCCTCGCTCAAGGAGCTCAACGACGACGAGTCGCTGCTCATCCAGTCCGGCAAGCCCGTGGGCGTGTTCAAGACGCACGCCAACGCACCGCGCGTGCTGCTGGCCAACTCCAACTTGGTGCCCAAGTGGGCCAACTGGGAACACTTCAGCGAACTGGACCAGAAGGGCCTGTTCATGTACGGCCAGATGACCGCCGGCAGCTGGATCTACATCGGCACGCAGGGCATCGTGCAAGGCACCTACGAGACCTTCGCCGAGGCCGGCCGCCAGCACTACGGCGGCTCGCTGGCGGGCAAGTGGATCCTCACGGCGGGCCTGGGCGGCATGGGCGGCGCGCAGCCCCTGGCCGCCACGTTTGCGGGCGCGGTGTCGCTCAACATCGAATGCCAGCAAAGCAGCATCGACTTCCGCCTGCGTACGCGTTACGTGGACAAGCAGGCGCGCGACATCGACCACGCCATCGAACTCATCCTGCAGCACACAGCCGCGAAGGAGGCCATCTCCATCGCGCTGCTGGGCAATGCGGCCGAGGTGCTGCCCGAGCTGGTCAAGCGTGCCAGGGCAGGTGGCCTGACGCCCGACCTGGTCACCGACCAGACCTCGGCCCACGACCTCGTCAATGGCTACCTGCCAGCGGGCTGGACGGTGGCGCAGTGGCGTGCCGCGCAGCAGGACGTGAACCAGCATGAAGTGCTGAAGAAGGCCGCTGCCAAATCCTGCGCCGTGCACGTGCAGGCCATGCTCGACTTCCAGGCCATGGGCATCCCCACGGTCGACTACGGCAACAACATCCGCCAGGTGGCGTTCGACGAAGGCGTGAAGAGTGCTTTCGATTTCCCTGGCTTTGTGCCCGCCTACATCCGCCCGCTGTTTTGCGAAGGCAAGGGCCCGTTCCGCTGGGTGGCGCTGTCGGGTGACCCGGAAGACATCCGCAAGACCGACGCCAAGATCAAGGAGCTGTTCCCTGACAACAAGCATGTGCACCGCTGGCTCGACATGGCGGGTGAGCGCATTGCCTTCCAGGGCCTGCCCGCACGCATCTGCTGGCTGGGTCTGGGCGAGCGCCACATCGCGGGCCTGGCCTTCAACGAGATGGTGAAGAACGGTGAGCTGAAGGCCCCCATCGTGATTGGCCGCGACCACCTGGACACCGGCAGCGTGGCCAGCCCCAACCGCGAGACCGAAGCCATGAAGGACGGCACGGATGCCGTGAGCGACTGGCCGCTGCTCAACGCGCTGCTCAACACCGCAGGCGGCGCCACCTGGGTCAGCTTGCACCACGGCGGCGGCGTGGGCATGGGCTACTCGCAGCACTCGGGCATGGTCATCGTGGCCGACGGCACGGATGCAGCGGCTGAGCGCCTGGCGCGCGTGCTGGTCAATGACTGCGGCAGCGGCGTGATGCGCCATGCCGACGCAGGTTACGAGCTGGCGGTGGAAACAGCCAAGAAGCAGGGCCTGAAGTTGCCCATGGTGAAGTGAGCCGGTGAAAGTGAGGAAATGACAGGGATGTGAAAAAGGGAACTGCATTCCCATTCCGTGGGAATGCAGGGTTTGAATGCTGCAGCAATCCTTTGATACTGAGTCCATGCCCACCCGTGGACCGACCTCCGTTGCCGCCGCCGACCGTGTTCTGCACGTGCTGGCGGTGCTGGCGCAGCATGGTCAGCCCATGTCGGCGGCCGAGCTGATGGAGGCCACGGGCCTGGCGCGCAGCACGCTGTACCGGCAGCTCGCGCGGCTCAAGCTGTGGGGTTTTGTGCTGGAGAGCAACGGGCACTACGCGCCCGGCCCGCTCAGCCTGCAACTGGCTCTGGGCTTTGACATGGCGTCGCACCTGGTGCACCAGGCACGGCCGGACATGCAGGCGCTGGCCCGGCAGTCCCACGAAAGCGTGGGGCTGGTGGTGGCGGTGAACGACAGCGCGGTCTGCCTGGACATGGTGGATAGCACCCAGGCTCTGCGCTGTTCGTTTGAAAAAGGGCGCAGCGTGCCGCTGCGTGCTGGTGCTTCTGCCAAGTGCCTGCTGGCCCACGCGGCACCTGCTGCACGCAGTGCCATTCTGGATCTGCATTACGGCGCAGGCACTGCCGCGCGCCAGGCTGCGCAGACCGAGCTGGAAGGTATTGCCAAGGCGGGCTACGCCGTCAGCTCCGGCGAGGTGGATGCCGGTGTCTGGGGCGTCAGCGTTCCCGTGTTCGGCTCTCCCAGGCAGGCTGCAGGGGCCATCACCCTGATGGCCCCGATCTTGCGAGCCCAGGGGCAAGAGGCCGCGCTCACTGGCATGGCGGTGGTTGCCGCCGCGCGCATCTCCCGCCAGCTCACCCCTCCCTGAATTCCCTCACCCCTCCCCAAGGAGCTTTCCCCATGAACTTTCGTCGCAACCTTCTTCTGGCCAGCCTGGCCGCCGCAGCTTTTTGCACCACGGGTGCACAGGCCCAGGACAACGTCCTGCGTGTGGGCACCGATGCCACGTTCCCACCCATGGAGTTTGTCGAGAACGGCAAGCGCACGGGCTTTGACATCGAGCTGGTGGAGGCGATTGCGAAGACGATGGGCAAGCAGGTCGAGTGGGTGGACATCGACTTCAAGGGCCTGATCCCCGGCCTGATCTCCAAGCGTTTTGACATGGCCGTATCGGCCATCTACATCACCGACGAGCGCAAGAAGGTGGTGGACTTTACCGATTCCTACTACGCCGGTGGCCTGGTGGTGATGGTGAAGGCCGACAACAAGACCATCAACAAACTGGCCGACCTGGACGGCAAGAAAGTCAGCGTGCAGGTGGGCACGAAATCCGTAAGCTACCTGACCGAAAAATTCCCCAAGGTGCAACGTGTCGAGGTCGAAAAGAACCAGGAGATGTTCAACCTGGTGGACATCGGCCGCGCCGATGCCGCCGTGACCGGCAAACCCGCCGCCTTCCAATATGTGCGTACGCGCCCAGGCCTGCGTGTGCTGGATGAGCAGCTCACCACCGAGGAATACGGCATGGCCCTGCGCAAGGACACGCCCGAGCTGACGAAGGCCGTGAACGGCGCCATCACCAAGCTCAAGGCCGACGGCACCTATGCGGCCATCGTCAAGAAGTGGTTCAGCAACAGCGCTGCCAAGTAAGCCACCCACGGTTGCCGAACTGAGCCATGGAACTCGATTTTTCTCCTGTCTGGGCCGGGGTGCCTCAGCTGCTGGCGGGTGCGCTGGTGACTGTGGAAATCACGGCCGCCTCGCTGCTGCTGGGTTGCGTCATGGGCCTGCTGGTGGGTATTGGCCGCCTGAATCCCAAGCGCCGTGTGGTCTACGCCCTGTGCACTGCCTACGTGGCCGCAATCCGAGGCACGCCGCTGCTGGTGCAGCTGTTCATCCTGTTCTTTGGCCTGCCGCAGTTCGGCATCTTGCTGCCCGCGTTCGTGTGCGGCGTGATCGGCCTGGGCATCTACTCGGGCGCCTATGTGTCCGAGGTGGTGCGCGGCGCCATCCAGTCCATCGACAAGGGGCAGATGGAGGCGGCTCGTTCCATCGGCATGTCCTCAGGCCTGGCCATGCGCACCGTGGTGCTGCCGCAGGCGGTGGTGCGCATGATTCCTCCGCTGGGCAATGAGTTCATCGCACTCATCAAGAACTCGGCGCTGGTGTCGCTGCTCACCATCCACGACCTGATGCACGAGGGGCAGAAGATCATCAGCGTGTCGTACCGTTCGCTGGAGGTGTACTTGGCGATTGCGGTGGTTTATTTCATCCTCACCGGCATCACTACATTGGTGCTGCGCCGTATCGAGTTGCGCCTGCGCGCTGGGGGGATGGTGCAATGAAGAAAGAAGCACTTGCAATGAATGGAGCAAGCCAGGCCGCCGAGCCCATCGTGCGCATTCGCGGGCTGCGCAAGGCGTTTGGCAGCCATGTGGTGCTGAACGGTATCGACTTTGACGTGCTGCCGTCGCAGGTGGTGGTGGTCATCGGGCCCAGCGGCTCGGGCAAGAGCACCTTTTTGCGCTGCTGCAATGGGCTGGAGCAGCCTCAGGGCGGGCGTATCGACATATGCGGGCGCACGCTCGTGGAAGAGGGGCGCATGCTGCCCGACCATGACCTCAACGCGCTGCGCGAAGAGGTGGGCATGGTGTTCCAGTCGTTCAACCTGTTCCCGCACCTGTCCGTGCTCGACAACGTCACGCTGGGCCCGCGCAAGCTGCGCGGCCTGTCGCGCAAGGACGCCGAAGAGCGTGCCCAGGCGCTGCTGGCCAAGGTGGGCCTGGCGCACAAGGCCACGGCCATGCCCGCCAGCCTGTCGGGTGGGCAAAAACAGAGGGTGGCCATCGCCCGCGCGCTGGCCATGGAGCCGCGCGTGATGCTGTTCGACGAGCCCACCTCGGCGCTGGACCCGGAGCTGGTGGGCGAGGTGCTGCAGGTCATGAAGCTGCTGGCCAGCGAAGGCATGACCATGATGGTGGTCACGCACGAAATGGACTTTGCACGCGAGGTGGGCGATGTGGTCGTGGTGATGGACGGCGGCGGCATCATCGAGGCCGGTGCGCCGGCCACCATCTTCACCAACCCCACGCAGGAGCGCACGCGCTCTTTCCTGCAAGCCGTGCTCACGCGCGCCTGAGGCCCGAGGCTGGGAGCGGCGTGGTGCACCATGGTCAACAACAATCAAGGAGACAACCCCGATGCCCCAGCCTTCATCCGCCTTGGACACACCCTTGCAAGCACGCTTTCAGCAGCGTTTGCAGGAGCGCCTGACTGCAGACGACATTGCGCGCTTCGACCGCGATGGCGCCATCTGCATCAAGCAGCTGCTCACGCCCGATGAAGTCGCACTGCTGCGCGAAGGTATCGACGCCAACCTGGCCGCGCCCAGCCCGCGTGCCAAAGTGGCCAGCCGCCCGGATGACCCGGGCCGGTTCTTCGAGGACTTCTGCAACTGGCAGGACATCCCGCAGTTTGGCCGTTTTGTGCGCGAGACACCGCTGGCCCTGGCCGCGCAGCGCCTGATGCAGTCGCACACCGTGCGGCTGTACCACGACCATGTGCTGGTCAAGGAGCCGGGCACGCGCCAGCGCACGCCCTGGCACCAGGACCAGCCGTACTACAACATCGACGGCATGCAGAACATCAGCATGTGGATTCCGGTCGATCCGGTATCCCGTGCTGCGACGCTCGAATTTGTGGCCGGTTCGCACAAGGGCCCCTGGCTCATGCCGCGCACCTTCATGGACAACCAGGCCAAGTGGTTCCCCGAAGGCAGCCTGCAGGACCTGCCCAACGTCGAGGCCGACCGCAACGCCTTCCCCATCGTGGGCTGGGAGATCGAGCCCGGCGACGTGGTGTGTTTTCACATGCTCACGCTGCACGCAGCGGGTGGGGTAGAGGGCAGCAACCGCCGCCGCGTGTTCTCGGTGCGCTTTCTGGGCGACGACACGCGCCATGCGCCCCGGCCCTGGAAGACCTCGCCCGAGTTCCCCGGCCTTGCCGATGAACTGCCCGCCGGGGCTGAGATGAACCACCTGCTGTTCCCGCTGCTGATTGCGGGCGCAGAGCAGACCACGGCCAACTGACGAGGGATACAACGACGATGGCGATGCACTTTTTTGATCTGGCCACCACGCCCAGCATGCCCTGGAAAAACGGCGGCGGCAGTACGCAGGAGCTGGCCTGCTGGCCCCCGGGCGCGGACATGAACAGCTTTGAGTGGCGCGTGAGCCTGGCCACGGTGGATCGGCCCGGCCCGTTCTCCGTCTTCCCCGGCATCGACCGGCAGATCATGCTGCTCTCCGGCGACGGCCTGCACCTGCACAGCCCCAGTTGGGAGCACCGGCTGGAGCCGCGCTGGCAGCCGTTTGCATTTTCGGGCGACGACGCGGTGGACGGCGCCATGCTGGGCGGCACCTCCAAGGACTTCAACCTCATGCAGCGGCGCGGCCAATGGCAGGGCCCGCTGCGCGTGGTGGCCGATGCGCAATCGCCCGGCGGTGCGCCTGCAGGTTTGTGTCTGGTGCTGCAGGGCGACTGGCAGTGGGCGGCACAAGGCGCGGAACTCCTTGTGTTGACGGCGGGGCAGGGCTTTTGGTGGGGGGGCGATGGCGCACCTGTGCCGGGGCGGCTGGAGCCCGTGCAGGCAGCGGGCGCGACCGATGCGGCCGCACTGGTCTGGATCGCTTTGCAGCCCGGTGCAGCCGCAGAAATTTGAGAAAAAATGGCCGCTACCGCGCGATAGGTAAGTGCTGGCAGCTATCATTTATATAGCGTTTAACACGGAGCCCGTGGTGGGCAGGCAGATGCAAGACAAGGACAACAGCGGTCACCCCCACGGGGGGGCCGCCAGCGAGAGCGCCGATGGTGTGTGGCTGAACCTGAAGCCCGTGCCCGGCCTCTGGGTGGCCGATGAGCCTGTGCCCGAGGGCCAGCTGGCCTGTGTAGTGGTGCAGGGCGGCCGCATGGCCTGGGTGGGGCCCGAGGCGCAATTGCCCGCCGCCTACCAGCCACTGCGCCGCCACGACGGACGGGGCGCGCTGGCCACCCCTGGCCTGGTGGACTGCCACACCCACCTGGTCTACGGCGGCCAGCGTGCCAACGAATTCGCCATGCGGCTGGCGGGCGCCACGTATGAAGAAGTGGCCAGGGCGGGTGGCGGCATCGTGTCGTCGGTGAAGGCCACGCGCGCAGCGTCGGAGGACGAACTTTTTGCCCAGGCCGCACCGCGTCTGCAAGCCTTGCTGGCCGAAGGCGTGTGCGCCATCGAGATCAAGTCTGGCTATGGCCTGGCGCTGGAGCATGAGCGCAAGCAACTGCGCGTGGCCCGCCGCCTGGGCGAGGCGTTTGGCGTGACGGTGCGCGCCACCTTCCTTGGCGCGCATGCGTTGCCGCCCGAATATGCGGGCAAACCTGGAGGTAGCCAGGACTACACCGACCTTGTCTGCAATGAGATGCTGCCTGCGCTGGCGGCCGAAGGGCTGGTCGATGCGGTGGACGTTTTTTGCGAACGCATCGCCTTCACGCTGGCCGAGACCGAGCAGGTCTTCCAGGCCGCGCAGAAGCTCGGCATCCCCGTCAAGCTGCATGCGGAGCAACTCTCGGACATGGGAGGCTCGGCACTGGCCGCGCGCTACGGCGCGCTGTCGTGCGACCACATCGAACACCTGTCGGCCGACGGCATTGCCGCGATGAAGGCTGCAGGCACGGTGGCCGTGCTGCTGCCCGGCGCCTACTACACGCTGCGCGACACGCACCTGCCGCCCATCGCACAGCTGCGCGATGCGGGTGTGCCCATGGCGGTCTCCACCGACCACAACCCCGGCACCTCGCCCGCGCTCAGCCTGCTGCTCATGGCCAACATGGCCTGCACCTTGTTCCGCCTGACGGTGCCCGAGGCGCTGGCTGGCATCACCATCCATGCGGCACGTGCGCTGGGCCTGCAGGACACGCACGGCCTGATCGCGTCGGGGCGGCCCGCCAACCTTGTGCTGTGGCCGGTGGGCGAGGCAGCCGAGTTGGCCTACTGGTTTGGTCACAAGCCTGCCTGCACCATCGTGCGGCAAGGGCGCATTCACGGAGGCCGGGCATGAACCAGATTTTTGCTGCCGATGTGCTGCTGCCAACCGGCTGGGCGCGCGATGTGCTCATTGCGTGGGACGGGGCAGGGCGCATCACCGCCGTCACGCCCGGTGCGCAGCGGCCTGAAGGCGCAGCCATTGCGCCGGGCCCGGTGGTCCCCGGCATGCCCAACCTGCACTCGCACGCCTTCCAGCGCGCGTTTGCGGGCCTGACCGAATACCGGGGCGAAAGCCAGGACAGCTTCTGGAGCTGGCGCAACCTGATGTACCGCTTTGCCGCGCGCATCACCCCTGAGTCGCTGGAGGCGATTGCCACTTGGCTTTACGTGGAGATGCTGGAGGCGGGCTACACCAGCGTGTGCGAGTTCCACTACGTGCACCACGACCAGGATGGCCGTCCCTATGCCGACGACGCCACGCTGTCGCTGGCACTGCTGCGCGCGGCGCAGCGCGCGGGCATCGGCATCACGCTGCTGCCGGTGCTCTACCAGACCAGCGGCTTCGGCGCCAAGCCGCCGCGTGCCGACCAGGCCCGCTTTATCCGCAGCACGGACAACATGCTCTCTTTGTTGGAGCGCCTTGCGCCCGCTGCGCAGGCGCAAGCGGCCGTTCTGGGCCTGGCACCGCATTCGCTGCGCGCTGTGCCGCCCGACAGCCTGGCCGCTGCGGTGCAAGGCCTCACGGCGCTGAACCCGCATGCGCCCATCCACATCCACATCGCCGAGCAGACGCAGGAGGTGGAGGACTGCATTGCCTGGAGCGGCCAGCGCCCGGTGCAGTGGCTGCTGGAGCACGCACCCGTGGACGAGCGCTGGTGCCTGGTGCATGCCACGCACATGACGCCGCAGGAGTACCAGGACGCAGCGCGCACGGGCGCCGTGGCGGGCATCTGTCCCACCACCGAGGCCAACCTGGGCGACGGCATCTTCGACATGCCGCTGTGGCTGCAGCACGGCGGCCGCTGGGGTGTGGGCTCGGACAGCCATGCCTGCGTGAACGCTGCGGAGGAGTTGCTGATGCTGGAATACGGCCAGCGCCTGTCGCTGCGCCAGCGCAATGTGCTGGCCAGCGCCAGCCAGGCCGAGGTGGCCACGGCCATGACCTTGCAGGCGGTGCAGGGCGGGGCGCAGGCGTCCGGCCGTACGGTTGGTGGCCCGGCGGGCCTGGCCTGCTTGGCGGGCTTGGCCGTGGGCCAGCAGGCCGACATGGTGGCGCTCGATGCGCAGCATGTGGCGCTGGCAGGCCTGCCTGGGCCCAGCATGTTGTCGTCCCATGTGTTTGGCAGCCACCGCACGTCGGCCATTGACAGCCTGTGGGTGGGCGGTGTGCAACGCGTGGCAGCGGGGCGCCATGCCTTGCACGACACGGCCGCGCAGGCCTTTGTGGCGGCCCGGTCCACCACCATCGCTGCTGCTGATTGATTCTGTTCTTGCCAATTTTTTTGCCATGACCTACACCGCTCCCCCACCACCGTTCACCTTCCACCAGGGCACACAGCCGCTCCTGGTCTCCATGCCTCACGCGGGCACCTACGTGCCGCCCGCGCTGGCTGCGCGTTTCACCGACGAAGCCCGCCATGTGCCCGACACCGACTGGCACATGGAGCGCCTCTATGCGTTTGCGAAGGACATGGGCGCGTCCATCCTCGTGGCCACGCATTCGCGCTACGTGGTGGACCTGAACCGCCCACCCGATGGCGCGAGCCTCTACCCCGGCCAGAGCGTCACCGGCCTGTGCCCCGTAGATACATTTGACGACACGCCCATCTACGCGCAGGGCGATGTGCCTGATGACGCAGAAGTGGCCGCGCGCCGCGACGCCGTCTGGGCGCCGTACCACGCGCAGCTGCGCGCCGAGCTGGATCGCATCCGCGCCCAGCATGGCGTGGCCGTGTTGTGGGACGCGCACTCCATCCGGTCGGTGCTGCCGCGCTTCTTTGAGGGCAAGCTGCCCGACCTGAACCTGGGCACGGCCGATGGGGCTAGCTGCGACCCGGCGCTGGCACAGGAGCTGCAGGCGATTGCCCAGTCGGCGCCGGGCTACACCGGCGTGCTCAATGGCCGCTTCAAGGGCGGGCACATCACGCGCCACTATGGCCAACCCGCGCAGAACATTCACGCCGTGCAGCTGGAGATGACCCAGTGCAGCTACATGCAGGAGGCTCTGCCTTTTGACTACCTGCCCGATGTGGCGGCTGGTGTGCAGCCGCACCTGAAGCGCTTGCTGACTGCGGCGCTGGCGTTTGCGGCGGCACGCACCTAAGAGCCTGCTCACGATTCTCTGCAAGGTCGTTACCAGGCTCTCCGGCTGCGCTGCGTGGGCTCCTGATCTTTTGAAGGCGCGGCAGCGCAGTGGGGTGTTTTGGCAGGATGCCGGTGCTAGGATGGTTCCCCCGGCCTGACACAGGCCGTGGGGTGTGCCACCCGGCCACCTTTGCGGAAGGAGCCGCACCCTGATGGAATCTGCGGCCTATTACTACATGCCTTTGTTCCGGCCTGGTGCGGTCGTTCACCTGGGCCACCGGCGTGAAACGGTGAGCCACGTCATGCTGCGGCGCAGCGGCTTGATGGTGTACCTGGTAGGGCATGAGGCCCCAGTGCATCCCGACGCACTTCAGCTGGAGCCCAGTGCTTTCCAGCTCAGCCGTGTGCCGGACTAGTGCGGCACGGAATCAGTCCTTGTGCAGCGGTGCGCACGTTCAACGCGGCTGACATCCCCACAGCAGAAACGGATCGCACGCGAAGGGTTTGTGCACCACCTGCCTTTGGCGCAAGGCGCCCTGGTCAGCCCGCCGCCTGCCGGGCCATGGCCTCACCCAGCTGAATGGGCCGTGCGGGTGACCACTGGGGATTGAACTGCAGCGGCCCTTGGGGGAAGAGCATCACCACGGTGGAGCCGAGCAAAAAGCGCCCCATCTCCTCACCCTTTTGCAGGCGCACCTGGCCAGGTGCGTAGTCCCACTGGCGCAAATTGCCAGGGCGGGGCGGGTTGACCTGGCCGTGCCACACGGTCGCCATGCTGCCCACGATGGTGGCGCCCACCAGCACCAGCACAAACGGGCCCTGGGCCGACTCGAACACGCAGACCACGCGCTCGTTGCGCGCAAACAGGCCGGGTACACCGCGCGCGGTGGTGGGGTTGACCGAAAACAGCTCGCCGGGCACATGGATCATGCGCGTCAGCTCCCCCGCGCAGGGCATGTGGATGCGGTGGTAGTCGCGCGGGCTCAGGTACAGCGTGGCGAAGTGGCCGTTTTCGAAGCGCGCACCCAGTGCGGCATCGCCGCCCACCAGCGCGGTGGTCGAATACGAATGGCCCTTGGCCTGGAACACCTGGTCCTTGGCGATGGGCCCGAACTGACTGATGGCGCCGTCCACGGGGCAGATCAGGTCGGCATCGGCCAGCGGGCGCGCGCCGTCTTTCAGTGCGCGCGTGAAGAAGTCGTTGAAGCTGGCGTAGCTTGCAATGTCGGGGTTGGCGGCCTCGCCCATGTTCACGTTGTAGCGGCCCACAAACCAGCGGATCACCGAGGTGGTGAGGCCGCCGAGACGGGCTGATGCGAACTTGCCCGCGAGGGTGGTCAGAGCACGTTTGGGAAGAGCGTATTGGGGCAGTACGGCAAGGCGATCGGACAAAACGTTCTTCCTGAGTCGATGGAGCGAACGATTCTAACGATGGGGGGACTGCGCGCGAACCGGGTTATCAAGGGGGAGTGCGCATGGCGGAGGTGGCTCAGATGGCTCTCGTTTATCAAATGATAAATTTGAAATTTTTATCAAATTTATTGATTTTTTCGTTTCAAACAATTACATTTCTCCCATCAAGGCACACCCGCACGAAAGTCGGGGTCGCAAAGCCACCGGTCTAACCCCTTCTGAATGGGTATGGCAGCGGGGTTGCCACAGTTCCCCGGGGTGTATTACCGGGGAGGCGCGAGAGCGTGCCGGCAATCCTTGCAGGTGTTTGCAGTCCAGGCGGTCTTCGGTGTGTGCGGTATCAATTTCCGCATGTCATGGAGAACAGAATGCCAACACACACTCGCCGTCACCTTTTCGCTCTCAGGCCCCCGCGTGCTCGCTGGGCGTTGCTTTCGGCCATTCCGTTGGTGGTCATGGGGTGCGGTGGCGCTGCCGACACCGAGGGCGCCGGCGACGTGGCCACCACCATCACCACCCTGCAAGTGTCTGCCGACGTGTTGCCGCCAGAAGCGGAGGGCATGTGGGCACAGCCCACCTTCCACATCGCGCCAGTGGTGCTGGAGGCTCCCGACGACATGGATGCGCAGGATGCCAACCAGTCTGCGCGGAGTGCTCCCAAGTCGCAGCAGGTGCCGGAGATGTTCAAGGCACTGTCCACCCGCCGTCTCACCCCCTCCAGCCTGGAGGAGGTGCAGCAGAGGTCGGCGAACGCGTCCTTGGCTATGCCCAAGGCTACGGCGGCAGCACCTCTCGCAGGTACCGGCGCGGTCACCACCTATTCGGTCGCTCAGGTCCGGGCTGCCTATGGCTTTGGTGCGTTGCCCGCTGTGGGAGCCAAGCCTTCCGGTGTTCAGGCCGCCCAACTGGGTGCAGGGCAGACGGTGTATGTCGTCGGTGCGAAGCACAACCCTAACGTGGCGGCTGAACTGGCATCGTTCAATCAAAAGTTTGGGCTACCCACCTGTGCCGCAAAGGTTCTGCCGGTCACCACAGGATTGCCTTTGGCCGCTGCGTCCCCTGCAGTGGGTTGCGAGTTGTGGGTGGCTTACAGCACAGCATCCGGTGGCATTTCTGCTGTGGCGCCTGCCTACGACGCTGGGTGGGCTACGGAAATCGCGTTGGATGTCCAGTGGGTGCATGCGATCGCACCGCTGGCGCGCATCGTTCTCGTCGAGGCGCCGGATGCATCGGTCAACAGCCTGTTGGGAGCCATACGGCTGGCCAACAGCATGGGACCAGGGGTGGTGTCCATGAGCTTTGGGGCGCAGGAGGGTGCGTGGACAGCCTCGGTGGACTCTGCCTTTGCTGCAGCCGGAATGACCTACCTTGCTGCAACGGGCGATTCTGGCGCAGGAGTGAACTGGCCTTCGGTTTCTTCCAATGTCATTGCGGTGGGCGGCACAACGCTGACCTATTCCGGCAGCGGGTCGCGCAGTGAGGTGAGCTGGTCGGGTACCGGTGGCGGTACCAGCGGCTTTGTTGCCGTTCCAGCCTACCAAAAGTCGTCTGTACCGGGTACTGGCTCGCTGGTGCGCCGCACGGTGGCCGATGTGGCCATGAATGCCGACCCTGCCACCGGCCAGTACGTGGCCGTCATGCAGCCAGGAAGCAGCGCAGTGCAATGGATCAGTGCTGGCGGCACCAGCCTGGCGGCGCCCATGTGGGCCGGGCTGGTGGCGGTTGCCAACGCAGGCCGGCAGCAAGCTGCGTTGCCATTAGTGGCTGGCGGGCACGCGTTGCTGTATGGGCAGATTGGCGCAGTGGCGTCGAACTATGCGAGCAGTTTTGCCGACATTCGCCTGGGCAGCCACGGCGTCTGCAGCACCTGCTCGGCGGGGCCTGGGTATGACCAGTTGACAGGTTTGGGCACTCCCAATGCCAGCGCGCTGGTGAACTTGCTGGCTGGCGTTGCAGCACCTGCACCTGCGCCGGTAGTCACACCGGCCACCATCAGCGGCACCGTGGGTACGGCACTGACCCTCACCGCGTCGGTCAATGCCCCCAACCCCGTTGCCTTGAGCCTGTCCGGTGCGCCCACCGGAATGTCGATCAGCGCTGCCGGTGTAGTGTCGTGGCCAGCGCCGGTGGCAGGGGCCTACGCCGTCACCGTCGTGGCCAAGGACACCAAGACGGGGCTCACTGGGCAGGGGGTTTACAACATCAATGTGATCGCACCGGTGGCCCCGACGATCGAGAGCGCGAGCATTGCCGGCCGCCCTGGCGTTGCCCTGTCTTTCAAGTCCAATGTCAGCGCAGTCAACCCGGTGGCGTACTCCATTGCAGGGGCTCCCTCGGGCATGGTCGTCACCGCAGATGGCGTGGTGAGCTGGCCCAAGCCGGTGGCGGGTACGTACAGTGTGACCTTGACCGCGAAGGACACCAAGACGGGCTTGTCGGGCAAGGGCGTCTTCACGGTCAAGATTGCCGCTGCAGGTCCGGTGATCACGGCCGCTGCCATGGTGGGCGTGGCTGGTCAGCCGCTGTCCGGCAGCATCAACATCACATCGCCAGGCGCCACCTCGCTCTCCGTCTCCATCACGGGTGTGCCATTGGGCATGGGCTTTGCTGTGTCTGGAAGCACCATCATGGCCATCTGGCCCAAGCCGGTGGCAGGCAACTATCAACTGGTGGTCACAGCCAAGGACTCGGCAGGTTTATCCGCCCAACTGAATGTGCCGGTGACAATCAACCTGCGCTAGGAAGCTGAGCCTCCGGAGCCGTCGCAAGGCTCCCGTTTCCAACCCGGAATGCCTGCAACCGGTGCGCTCAAACCCCGAGGTACTGGTCCAGCAGCGCGGGCTGCGCGTGAAGTGCATCCGAGCTGCCTTCAAACACGATCTGCCCCTTCACCAGGATCACGTTGCGGTCGGTGATCTGTGTGACGTGTTTCCAGTTCTTGTCCACGATCACGCTGCTGATGCCGCTGTCCTTGATGAGGCTGCAGATGCGCCAGATCTCGCGTGCGATCAGCGGCGCCAGGCCTTCGGTGGCCTCATCGAGTATGAGCACGTCGGGGTTGGTCATGAGCGCGCGGCCGATGGTCAGCATCTGCTGCTCGCCGCCGCTGAGCTGCTGGCCGCCGTGGCCCAGGCGTTCCTTCAGGCGCGGGAAGGTTTCCAGCACACGCTCGTAGGTCCAGTCGCGCTGGCCGCGTGTGCCTGCGCGGGCAGCCATCTGCAGGTTCTCGACCACGCTCAGGTTGCCGAAGATGCCCCGGCCTTCGGGCACATAGGCAATGCCCAGCCGGGCAACCTCGTAAGGCGGCTTGCCCGTCATATCGCGTCCGGCCACTGCCACGCTGCCCGAGCGGGGCTTGACCAGACCCATCAGCGACTTGAGCAGGGTGCTCTTGCCCATGCCGTTGCGGCCCATGAGACCGATGGTTTCGCCCTGGCCCACGGTGAAGTCAATGCCGTGCAGGATGTGGCTGCTGCCGTAGAAAGTGTGGATGCCCTTGGCATCGATCCATGGAGTAGTCATCTCAGTTATCCATAGCGCTGCGCGCCACCTGCAGCGGATGAAACTGGCGCGGCCAAGGCCAGCGCCCCCGTGCAAGGGCCGCCCCGCCGCACCGGGGGCGTCCCCCTCCCAGATTGCGAAGCAATTGGAGAGAGGGGGAAGGCGCGAAGCGACTCAGGGGGTGTTTCATTTCAGTGGTCCTCGCCCAGGTAGGCGGCTTGCACGCCTGCGTCGGCCCGCACCTCGGGCGGTGTGCCGTGGGCAATCACCTCGCCGTTGACCATCACGGTGAGCCGGTCGGCCAGCGCAAACACCGCGTCCATGTCGTGCTCCACCAGCATGATGGCGTGCGCGGGCTTGAGGCGCTGCAGCAGGTCCACCATGCGCTCGGCCTCGGCCACGCCCATGCCGGCCAGAGGCTCGTCGAGCAGCAGCACCCGGGGCTCGGTGGCCAGGGTCATCGCGATCTCCAGCTGGCGTTGCTCGCCGTGGCTCATGGCCCCGGCTATCGCCATGCGCCGGTCTTGCAAGCCAGATAGCTCGATAGCGCGCTCCAGACGTTCGGTGGTAGCTCTGTTTTTGATAGTGTTGGCGCGCGTGTCCTGCCACCAGCGCAACGGGTTCCAGGGCTGCTGCGCATCGCGCGACTGTGCGGCCAGGCGCACGTTTTCATGCACCGTGAGCGGCAGAAAGATATTGGTCTTCTGGTAGCTGCGGCCCAGGCCCTGGCGCGAGATGCGCTCCGGTGCCCAACCCGTCACATCGGTGCCGCCCAGCAGCACCTGGCCCGAGGTGGGGGGCAGGTCGCCCGAGAGCAGGTTGGTCAGCGTGGACTTGCCCGCGCCGTTGGGGCCGATCACGGCATGGATCTGGCCGCGCCACAGGTCCACAGAGACGCCATTGACGGCAGCTAGGCCGCCAAACCGCTTGGTGAGCTGGCGGGCGGAAAGCAGGACGTCAGCCATGGTCAGAACCCTCCTGCGCCTTGTTTGCACTGCGCTGCCCCAGCATGCCCAGCAGCCCGCGCGGCGCGGCCACCACCACCAGCACGATGAAGCCGCCCATCAGCAGCTGCCAGTGTTTGGTGATGTCTTTGAATACATGCAGCAGATACTCAAAGGCGAAGGCGCCGACGATGGCTCCCGCAAAATTGCCCATGCCGCCCAGGATGATCATCATGATGGCGTGGGCGCTCATGTGAAAACCCATCAGCTCAGGGTTTACGTAGCCGGTCTGCGCCCCCCACAGGTAGCCCGCCAGTCCTGCCAGCGCACCCGCCACGGTAAACGCCGTGAGCTTGTAGCCCTGAGTGCCAAAACCCATGGCGCGCATGCGGTGCTCGTTGATGCGAATGCCTGAGAGCGCCCGGCCCAGCGGGCTCCAGAGCAGGCGGCGCAGCAACACGTAAACGATGACCACCAGCGCGAGCGTGAAGTAGTAGAAGGTCTTGCGGCCTTCCAGGTCAAAGGGCAGCCAACCGAAGAGTGAGGCATCGGGCCGGAAGTTGATGTAGAGCCCGTCTGAGCCGCCCAGCACCTTGTTGTCGAAGAACAGGTAGAACACCATCTGCGCGAACGCCATGGTGACCATGATGAAGTAGATGCCGTGCGTGCGCACCACAAAGAAGCCGATGACCAGTGCCACCAGTGCGGCGCCCGCTACCGCCAGCGGCAGCGTCCACCACAGGCTCACGGGCGCGTCGGCCGGTGTGAGGAAGGCGAGTGCATAGCCTGCCACGCCAAAGTAGGCGGCATGGCCCAGCGACACCAGGCCGGTCACGCCCTGCAGCAGATCCAGGCTCATCGCGAAGATGGCCATGATCATCATGCGCGTGACCATCTGCACGTAGAAGTCGCTGCCCACCATGGGGAACAGCAGCAACGCAGCCAGCCCCAGCGCAAGTACAAACTGCACGCTGCGCGGCAGCACTTCGATGTTGGCGCGGGGGGTACTCATGGGTGGCCGCCGGGCTGCGCAGCGTGCGAGGGGCGCGAAGTGACAAGCATGGGGGGCATCATTGTTTGAAAAGGCCTTCGGGTTTCCACAGCAGCACGGCTGCCATCAGCATGTAGACCAGCATCCCCGCCATCTGCGGCAGGAGTACCTTGCCGAACGTATCGACCAAGCCCACGAGCAGCGCCGAGATCAGTGCACCACGCACCGAGCCGATGCCTCCAATCACCACCACTACAAAACACATGATGAGCACTGACGCGCCCATGTTGGGGTAGACGCTGGACACCGGCGCGGCCACCATGCCCGCGACTGCAGCCAGCCCCACGCCGAGCGCGAATACGATGGCATGGATGAGCTTGATGTTCACGCCCAGCGATTCGGCCATATCGCGGTTGAAGGCACCCGCACGGATCTTCATGCCCAGGCGGGTCTTGGATATCAGCAGGTACAGGGCCACGGCCAGCGCAATGCACACGCCCGAGATGAACAACCGGTAGACCGGGTAGGAGAGGGTGTCTGTGAGCGGAATCGACCAGTCCAATACCTTCGGGATGGGCACGCCGTGCACATCGTCGCCCCACAGGATGGAGCGCAGTTCTTCGAAGATGTAGATAAGCCCGAAGGTCAGCAGCACCTGGTCCAGGTGGTCGCGGTTGTAGAAGTGGCGGAACAGCAGCCATTCAAGCGCCAGCCCGAACACCACCGACAGCAGCGCGCCACCCACAATGGCCAACGCCAGACTGCCGAAATGCCCCGACAGCGAATACGCGAGGTAAGCCCCCAGCATGTAGAAGCTGCCGTGCGCCAGATTCACCACGCCCATGATCCCGAAGATCAGCGTGAGCCCGGCCGCCAGCATGAACAGCAGCAGGCCGTACTGCACGCTGTTGAGCAACTGGATCAGGAAGGTTGCGAAGTCCATGAATGTGGTGATGTTGGCTGCCACGCGGATGTGATCGGCAGCCACAGATGAAGGGGGTTTTATGGCGGGGGTAAGTCCCCGTGAAGTTGGCAACTGGCGCGGCCTCGTCCAGGGCCGCCCCGCCGCGCTGGCGGCGTCCCCCTGCCCGCAGCGCGCGGCGCTGCAAGAGCGGGGGGAAGGCGCGCAGCGCCTCAGGGGGGGTTACCCCATCCTGCAACCAGCGCCGCTGTCGGCCAGTGCCTTGGCGGCCACGCCGATCACCTTGTTTTCCTTGTTCTCCACCTGGCGCAGGTAGATGTCCTGCACGGGGTTGTGCGACTTGCTCATCGTCCACTTGCCGCGCGGGCTGTCGATGGTGGCGCTTTCCATGGCCTTGATGACGGCGGGCTTGGCAGACAGATCACCCTTCACGGCGTTGGCCCCCTGCACCAGCAGCAGGCCGGTGTCGTAGCCCTGCACGGCATACACGTCGGGCTGGCTGCGGAAGGCCTTGGCGTATTCCAGTCGGAACTGCTTGTTGCGCGGCGTGTCCAGCGAGTCGCTGTAGTGCATGGTGGTGATGATGCCGTCGGCAGCGGGGCCGGCCGCATCGAGCACGCCTTCGGTCAGGAAGCCCGAGCCGTACAGCGGGATCTTGTCCTTGAGACCCGCAGCCGCGTAGTCGCGGATGAATTTGGCAGCACCGCCACCGGCAAAGAAGCAGGCCACGGCATCAGGCTTGAGCGCTGCGATCTCGGTCAGCAGCGCCTGGAATTCGACGTTGGGGAAGGGCAGGCCCAGCTCCTTCACGATGGTGCCACCCGCAGCGGTGTAGCTTTGCTTGAAGCCTTCGAAGGCCTCGTCGCCAGCAGCGTACTTCCATGTGATCCACACGGCCTTCTTGTGGCCCTTCTCGACCATGGCCTTGCCCAGTGCGAGCGTGGGTTGCGAGTTGGAGAACGACGTGCGGAACACGTTGGGTGCACACAGGGCACGGGTGGCGGCATGCACGCCCGCGTTGGGAATCAGGTTGAGCACGCCGGTGTCGCGTGCCACTTTCTGGATGCCCATCTGCACGCCGGAGTGCACGGTGCCGATCAGTACATCCACCTTGTCGCGCTGCACCAGCTTGCTGGCGTTTTCCACGCCCTTGCTGGGCTCCGACTCGTCATCCACCTTGAACCACTCGATTTCGCGCCCGCCAAGCTTGCCGCCTTGCTGGTCAATCGCGAGGCGCACGCCGTTCTCGATGGCCACGCCCAACTGGGCGAAGGTGCCGGTGTAGGGCAGCATGAAACCCACACGCACCTTGCCGCTTTGGGCGCGCACGATGGAGGGCAGCAGCAGCCCTGTGGATGCTGCGCCCACAAGGGCGGCGCTGCGGCTGATGACAAGGCGGCGGGTGGTCATGGAATGGGTCTCCTTTGTTTAGGCTTAAAGTAATTTACTTCAAGCATTCCGTGGTGAATACCTATGGGTTACCCGTACCGGAAGGGCGGGGTTCCAGCTTGCCAAGTCGAGTGCGCCAGCCCGGAGATGGCTCCGCTGGGTGTAATCTGACTACTGGCATGTGTGAGCACTGTGACAATGTTGATTTGAATATGAACTAAAGTGCATTTTCTATTTTTTTCTGCAGTATAGGTCATGATTTTTGTGCTTTGCAGGCTTGTTGGGGTCGCCGGTATCAGTAGTTTCGAGCATAGGTGAGACTTTTTGGGCCTTGGGCGCTGGATATGGCCGCCGGATGTACTGCTCTGGTGTAGTTTGATGGTGCTGGATGGCGCAGTGGGGGCATGCCGGTCCCGGGCCTTGCAAAATGGTGACCTCGGCGACACTGGCAGATTGCGGCGCGTGGCTTTTCTGGGCCTGCCTGTTCTGCTCTCGCATGGGTGCGTGGCCGCGCTTCTTTTTGTTCATGTCTTTTTCTGTTCCTCCATCCCCGCCTTCTTCGTCGCAGCCTGCGCATGTCCGCCTGGTGCAGTGGTTGCGTCACTTCTGGCCAGCGCCCCTGGGCATTGATGGCCGCGAAAGGCTGCGCTTTATTGCGGGGGCCATGGTCGGGGTGTTGCTGACCGCGTGGCTGAGCCGTTGGTGGGCGGGCGGCGGTGGTTCGGGCCCTTGGATGGTGGCCTCGCTGGGGGCCAGTGCGGTGCTGGTGTTTGGCATGCCGTCGAGCCCGCTGGCCCAGCCCTGGCCCGTGCTGGGCGGGAGCACTTTGTCGGCCGTGGTGGGCGGACTCTGCTCGGCCCTGATCCCTGACCCGGTGTGGGCGGGGGCGGCGGCCGTGGGGCTGGCCATTGCGCTCATGGTGCCTTTGCGCTGTCTGCACCCGCCGGGTGGCGCCATGGCGCTGTATGTGGTGCTGACGGCAGGCGATGGCTGGCACCTGGCCGCGTTTCCCATTCTGTTCAACGTGCTGGTGTTGCTGGTGGCTGCCGTGGTGTACAACGGGCTGACCGGGCGCCGTTACCCACACCCGCAGCGTGTGGCGGCCCGCACTGATGTTTCCAAGGGCGCTTTCACCGCATCGGATGTGGATGCAGCGCTGTCGCACTACAACCAAGTGCTTGATGTGAGCCGCGCCGATCTGGAGGGGTTGTTGCATCTGGCGGGGCGCGCGGCCTTCCAGCGGACGCTGGGCGAGGTGCGCTGCGCTGACATCATGTCCCGGCCCCCGCTGGCGGTGGAGGCAGGTGTCTCGCTGAAGGATGCGTGGGCCCTGATGCGTGCCGAGCAAATCAAGGCCCTGCCCGTGGTGGATGCGCAGCGTCTGGTGGTGGGTATTGTGACGGTGGCCGATTTCATGCGCCTGGCCAACCTGGATATGCATGAAGGTCTGGGGCAGCGACTGCGCACGCTGGTCATGGGGCGCGCAGGCCAGCCCCAGAGCGTGGGCGAAATCATGTCGCACCCAGTGCAGGTGGCCCGCGTGGAGCAGCATGCGATGGACCTGGTGCCGCTGTTCTCCCAAGGGGGGCACCACCACATTCCTATCGTGGATGTGGAAGAGCGCTTGGTGGGGGTGATCACACAGACGGATCTGGTGCGGACCCTGGCCCTTGCAGTACAGGGGCGCGACGACCCGCCTTCGGCCCCTGCAACGCGCCGATAGGCACAACAGGGCGCATCGCGGTACAATCGACAGGCTTTGCACAGCGCTTTTGCCTGTCCATTGAAGCCGTCTCCCCCGGCCGTCTGCCTGATCTGCGCCCCGGGTGCAGCGACTCCCACCGCCCGCAATGCACCGTGTGTCGAGCACCGACCACGTCGTAGCTGCCGTGGTGGATGCACCAAGCTTTCAGGCGCTGATCACAGAATTTAGTTTTGAAGAGATAAAGAACATGGCCAAAGAAGAACTCATTGAAATGCAAGGCTCCGTGACGGAAGTCTTGCCCGACTCGCGCTTTCGCGTCACGCTGGACAACGGTCACCAACTGATCGCCTACACGGGCGGCAAGATGCGCAAGCACCACATCCGCATCCTGGCGGGTGACAAGGTGTCCCTGGAAATGTCGCCCTACGACCTGACCAAGGGTCGCATCACCTTCCGCCACCTGGCTGGCCGTGGCCCTGGCCCGAGCAGCCGCTAAGCCATCGCCTGGCTTGATTCATTGGCTTCATCGGTTTCATTGGTCTTTTTCAGCCTGAAGGGCTGATCCGTTTCTTGTGGTTCTCTCGTTCTCGCACAGCCTTGCCAGGGGTTGTGGATTTTCGGTTTGCTGGGGTGTCTGCCGCTTTTCAAAAAAATGAAAAAAGCAGGCATCGAACCAAAAAACAGGAAATTAGCGGGTTAGAATACGAGCTGTCGGAGCGTAGCGCAGCCTGGTAGCGCATCTGCTTTGGGAGCAGAGGGTCGCGAGTTCGAATCCCGCCGCTCCGACCAATATTGACAAGGCCTGCAGGGGTTTCCTCTGCGGGCCTTTTGTCTAACTGGACACAAGCTGTCTAACGGCTACCGGGTAGCCTTTGCCCGAATCGCCTTCTTGTTTCGCACGTATTCAGCTGTCTGAGCCTGGGTCGTGTGGGCACCCATCCGCTGGGCTGCCGTGATCCCCTGAGCCTCATCCACATCGGTCAGAGCCTTGGCACGCAGGTCTCGAAACTGCGTGTTTGGGATCTTGGCCCTGGCCAAGCCTCGGCGCCAGGCCGAAGAGATCCCGGAGTAGGTGTACCGCTTCCCGTCCTGCTTGCAGAACACATACTTCACGTTTGCCTTGGGGAAGGTCTTCAGGCGCTGGATGAGCTTCTCCAAGCGTGGCGTCCACATGATCAGGACTTCCACCCCGGTGCTGGCCAGCGTCTTCCCGGGCTGGAACAGAATGCCTGCCTTCCCAATCTCGGACCATTCCATCGAGAGCAGGTCGTTGGCGCGCTGCCCGGTCAGGTAGGCCATTTCCACCAGGCAGCAGATCATGGGGCCCGAAGGCGTGCGCTTCCCGTCCTTGCCGTAGCAGATCCCGACCTTGATGCGGCGCAGCTCGCTGTCGGTGATATAGCGGCGGCGCGGTGGGGTCTTCATCGTCTTGATGCTGTCCACCGGGTTGGACCCTGGCGGCCGGAATCCGCGCTCCTCGGCATACCGCATCAGCTCGCGCACCATCGAGCGGTAGGCGTTGTACGAGCGGGGCATGTCGCGGAAGTTCTTCAGGAACTCGACCACAGCAGGAGGGGTGACCTGGCCCGCCCGGAAATCGGCAAAGGCCTCCTTGATGGCGTTGCACTGGTAAATGTCGTTGGCCTGGGTCTTCTCTGTCCGTGTCGTGCTGACCTCTCGCAGCCAATCGGTCACGAGGGAAGACATGGTGTCACTGACGACACCGCGCTGCTGAATGTCGGCCAGGGCCCGGTACATGGCGGGCATCCCGTCGCGAATGGCACACAGGCGTGTCCATTTGCGCTTCTCACCGACGGCCGCCACGTGCCAGTAGGCGCCGTTCTTCGCGTACACCCGTGGCGGTAGATCACTCTTTTTCTTCATGCGGCCCTCAGTTTGCGCACCGTCGGTTCGCGCAGGGTGGGTTCTTTCTTGGCGACTTGACCGGCGCACACGGCATCGTAGTGGGCACGCTCCAGGATCACATCACCGGTTGTGTGGGAGCGGCGAGCACGGAAGAAGCCTTGGCGCTGCAGCTCCGGTAGCTGGTCTGCAGCCCGTTTGTAGCCGGTGATCTGGAAGAGTTCTTGGTCAGACAGGGTGATCGTCATCGTGACCTCATGTAAGTTCTTGTGGTTGGTTTGTACCGAGGCGGGCGCGGGCCAGGGACTGGCGCAGGAAGTCCAGCGCCTGCTCCTGCCGCTGGATCTCGTCTTTCAGCCCGGCGCGTTCAGCCATCACGGAGTCGAAGATCCGCTCGGCCACCGCCATTGGCGGATCGCTGATAGTGAGGTCGCCGCAATAGAGACCAGCCAGAAAGGCAAGCGCCTGGGCGTGCTCGGCGAGCAGTGCTTCGCGCTCCTTGTCTTTATCGGTCATTGGTAAATCCTCATAAATTGGGCTTTGCGCTTTGCTGGAAAGCGCTTGCAGCTATCATTTGCGTAGCGCTTCGTCCCGAGCCTTGTTGATCGCTGCCATCTGCGCAGCAGTTCCTCCCTTGTCTGGGTGGTGCTGGCTGGCCAGGCGCCGATGGGCGGCCTGAATCGCATCTGCTGTGGAGTCCCGGGCCACGCCCAGAACGTCCCACCAGTTGGTTCCTGGCGGTGCGGGCAGCGCCTTGAAACCCGTGAAGGTGGCGCGCACCAGGGCCAGCGTCCCGTGGCGCAGTTCCACACGACGGGCTTCCAAGATGTGGTGGATCGCCTGCAGGTTGGAGGCGACGCTGCGGTAGCGATCCACGGGGATGCACACCTGCATGTCATCCCACTCGAACCAGACCGCCACGCCAGGATCCGACGGAGCATCGGAGCCGAGCGTCACATTGCTGCTGATGGTCAGCCCTTTGAGCTGCTTGCCGGAGTCGCTTGCGAAACCGCGCAGGCTGGCCTGAACGTTCTTGATGGCGTTGGGCAACGCCGTTTTGAAGCGGCCGTCTTCGCGATGCTTCGCGCGCGGGAACTGGCTGGGCCAGGTCAGGGGGTAGGCGGTGATCGTCATTGCATGCTCCAGCGGAGACAGTCGGATGCCACGCACCGACCCGAGGTTTGCCCGCTGACCAACACAGTGAAGTTCAAGCGGCTCTTGCAGCGTGGGCAGTCCATGTGGCTCTGCACTTGCTCGGTGGGGGCGTAGGAGGGCGGGGCGCAGTAGCGGTTCTTGATCGTCGCCAGCGCCTGGGCCGTGGGGCCGATGCGGGCGGAGAAGGCGGCGGTGGTCACGCTGCACTCCCCATGACCACGCCCAGTGCCAGCGGCCGCACCCAGATCGGCTGGGCAGACAGCAGGAAGGTTTCACCGGACCACGCCAGCAGCAGCGTCTCGCCCATGACGTGTGCAATTGCCTCGGCTGCTGAGCTGGGCACGGCGTTGCCGATGCGCTCGCGCCAGGCCTGATCGCTCAGGCCGTCCAGCTCCAACATCTCTTCCGGGTCCACCAGCGATTGCAGCGCCGCCAGCTCCAAGGTAGTGAACGGCCGGTGCCACGTGCCGTCCTCGGCCGTGATGCGGCACACCAGCTTGTCGCCGGATGCTGGCATCCGAGGGTCTGCCACACTCCAGCGGCCGTTGTCGTGGCCAGCGGCTGCGCTCACAGCGCCAGAGGGCCCGGCCCACGGAACAACGCCGTAGTGGCCAGCGGTGAGGTAGCTGTCGCCCTTGCCTCGCTGCATGCCGCTGCGCGGATCCGCCACAGCGAAGGCTCCCTGGCCAGTGGTGCTGCCGCTGATGACGGTACCGGCGTTGGTGTCGTACCCGGTCACCGAGTACTTACCGAAACTCGGACCGGCGCGGCGCGGGTCCGCCACCGCTTGGCCTGTCCCGTGCGCACTGGTGACGGCCATGGATGCTTTGTCCCATCGCACGATGCGGAACTCGTTCGAGTGCTTGGCCGGGCCTGTGTGGCGCGGGTCGGCCACGCTGTAGGAACCCTGGCCAGGGCTTTGCTGCCCGGCAATCGCCCCGGTGGTCTCTTCCCACGCGCGCACACCCAGCGCCTGGCCATCCTTCCACTTGGCCGATTGTGTGAAGCGCGGATCAGCGATGGCGAAGTCGCCGTTGTTGGGCAAGCTGCGGCCGGTGACGGTCCCGCGCGGGGCATTCCAGTGGCCCACGCCCAAAAAGCCGCTGTTTCGGTTGTCGGGCACGATCAAGTAGTCGCGCAGCTGGCCATCCTCGACTGCGAGGCGGTTGAGGGAACGCCAGTCGCTGCCAGCTTCGACGAAGGCCAGACGCACCCAGGTCTTCCACTGCAGGGCGGGGATACGGTGCATTGGGCCGCCACGCATGTCCCCAGGCATCAGCATGCGGCCAAGCACGTCGCCCACGGCGCGCAGCGGGCGACTGTGGGGCTCGTACAGGAACGGCGGGACCTTGGCTACGTGGCGGCCCACCAGCAGGAAGCGCTTGCGGCTTTGGGCTAGACCACCCAGTTCGCCGCAGTCGTGGGTGGTTTCTGCAACCGCGTAGCCGTAGGCACGCAGCAGATCCACGATCTGGTCCAGCAGGTGGCGCCCGCGCGTGGCGATGCGCGGCACGTTCTCGAAGATGATCAGCTCGGGCGGGTCATCGCGCCAGGCTTCCAGCATCAGCCACACGCCGCGCACCGTCAGGCGGTTCAGGGCCTGGTACTTGTCGGTCTTGCTCTTGCCCTCAGACAGCAGGCCAGAGAAGCCCTTGCAGGGTGCGCTGAGGAAGACGATGTGAGGGCGCTCGCCGCCAGCCGCGCGGTGGATGTCAGCGGTCGATGCTTCACGCCAATCGGCTGGCGGTTCTGTACCGTGGAAGTCCAGGTACTGGTCGCGGTCGAACAGGTCCAGCACGGTGCCGGGCACGCCGGTGAGGCGCTCGAAATCGCGAATGCTGGCCGCGTCAACGTCGATGCCACCGATGCAGCGGAATTGCGCGACCATGTTGCCGACGCGCGGCCGGGCCTGATTGAAGCCTTTGGCGCCGCCGCCGAGGCCGCAGAACAGGTGAAAGTGGCGGATCTCTGCAGTGCTCATGTGCGCTTTCTGGTGGGGTGGCCCGCCCGCGTCCGGCATCCGCACGCGAAGGGTCGCGTTTGTCGGGGGAAGGCGGGCCGTACTGGGATCAAGCGGCGGCCTTGGCCTGCACGCCTTCGATGTGGTGCACCAGGGCGGCCAACATGTGCGGGAACTGAGCCTCGTGGTAGACGCCATGTGCGCCCACCTTCGCGGCGGGCTCGAAGCCCAGGCCGCGCAGGAAGTCGGCGGACAGCGCGAAGCCCAGGCGCTCGGTGATCTGACCAAGCTTGAGCGAGGGCGCCGTGGTGGGGGCGATGACGGCGGCCACCGGGCGCAGCGGTGCGACAGCAGGACCGGCAGCTGCGGCGCGCTGGGCAATGGTGATGGCCTGGCTGGCGTCGATGCCGGCCACTGCCTCCTGCGACTTCTCGCGCGCCAGGTTGCTAAGGTCGTCTGCCAGAGGGGCAGCGATCTGTTGCGATGCGGCAGCTGCGGCGATGGCGGCCTGATCGTCGCGCTCCTTCTGCAGCAGCTGCTGGCGCCGCTCTTCCAGACGCTCCCGTTCGCGCTGCTCTTCGGCCTCGCTGGCTGCGCGTTGGGCCTTGACCTGCTCTTCGGAGCGGATGCGCTCCCGCTCGGCATCCAGTCGGCGTGCTTCAGAGGCCTCATGCTCCGCAATCCGCGCTTTCACCAGCGTGGTGACATCGTCGGGTGCCTTCAGCACGATCTGCGCTGTGTCGGCAAACAGGAAGGCGTGGGCCGTGGCCAGCTCGCGCAGCGTGCCCAGGTTGACCTGAATGCGGTCCGCGATCTCGTTGGCTGCGATCTTTGCGCGCGCCAGCTCTGTGCTCACTGCGTCCCGCAGGCTGTCAACGGTGCGCTTGCCCTTGATGGCGCCGGGGAAGTCGCTGGCCACGGTCGGCATGTACGGCTTGCCCAGGCGGGTGTTCAGGCCAGCGATGTGAGCAGCGAATTCCTTCTGGCCGCGCTGAACCTGCTCCAACTTGATGCGCTCCTTCTCGGCCGTCAGCAGCTTCTCAGCAGCCAGGCGCGTGTCGCGCGTCAGCTTGTGCAGCATGTCTTTCTGGCGCTTGAAAGCCGACAGCATTTCGGCCTGGGACAGCGCCTGCTCTTCGGATGCGTCGAGCGCGGCTTCGGCGCCCTTCAGGGCCTTGATCTGCAGGTCCAGGTTCGCGAAGTCCTGGTCGCTCTCGGGCTTGGTGATCAGACGGTGGTCGATAAAGTCGCGCAGCGCCACTTCGTACTCGGGCAGGTTGTCCTTCAGCGCGATGCTGCCGGTGACCTGGGCGAACACGGTAGGCAGGGCGGTGACGGTTTCAGCCACGACCTTTTGCGGGGCGGCGTCGGAGGGCACGTAGGCGGCCACATCCTTCTCCAGCTGGGCCCAGCCCGCCACGATCTCGGCGCGCAGAATTGCGTCGGGCGTGTACCAGCAGTGCCGCGCCTCCACCAGCTCGTCGCCGTTCCACTTCGACGCGGTGAACAGCACGCGGGCTAGGGATTCCTCCACCATGCACTGCTGCTCCATCTGCACGCGGTAGACCTTGGGCAGGTCGGCCCCGGTGCAGCCGTCCACCATGGCGGCGCGCAGCTCCGCGTTGAGGCTCTTGTGCTCCCAACCCGTGTCGCCCATCAGGGTCACGCCGTCGAAGCTCGCGCTGTACTTGCCGTTGCTGCCCACCAAGGGCGCCAGCTCTTCGCCGATGATCTTCTCGACCAGCGGGCGGGCAAGAGACTCGAAGCGGTGGCCAGCGTCGAAGACGCGCTGTGTCGCGGCATCCGCCTCAGGCACGATGCCGGTGGCCAGTTCGGCAATCAGCTGGTCGCGGGTCTTGTACGGGCTGCAGCCCAGCATGGCAGGCGCATCGCTGGCGTTGAAGTGGTTGCGGCGATAGGCATGCCATTCCGGGCTGCCCTGCGTGAGGTTGTGCACTTGCATGGGAATCTCCTAAAAATCCGGGTGAGGCGCTTAACTGGAAAGCGCGGATAGCTATCTTTGTGATAGCGAATTAGCCGGAGGCGAACTCGCCCAGGCGCTGTTCGTAGAGCTCATTCAGCTCGGCCTGCTGCTGGGTGTCGGGCACCTGCGAAACCAGGTCGGCCGCGAGGTGGAGCGCGTCCACATCCTTGGCCGCGTGCAGCTTGTCGCAGACGTGGGCGAAGGTGGGCGCCGGGCACGAGTCGGCCGCAGGTGCTGCTGCCTCGCCCTTGGGCTGCACATCAGTGGCGGCCGCGTTCTTCACGGGCTTGATGTCGCGCAGCGTGGCTTTCTGCTCTTCGGTGAACAGGGTGTTGGGGCTGCGGGACTGCGCGAACTGGATCAGGTCGTCTGCAGTCTTGCGGGCGCTTTCGATGACCTCACGCCACTTGGGCAGGTTGGCCGCGAACTGGTCGGCGGGGTAGGGTTGAAGTGCGGGCGGGGCTGCGGGTGCCTGGGCAACGTCGGCGGGCCCCATGTCCAGAGTCTTACCTTCCATCTCGTCGGCTGTCGGTTGGTTACCAACCTCTGGAAAGCCCTTGCGCAGCGCTTGTGCCTCGGCGCACTTCGCCAGTTGTCCACGACCACGTTTCTTCCACATGGTGTTCGGCGCAGTGGTGTCTTTGCCTGCCGTGGCGTAGTTCTCTACCCAGTATTCGGTTGCCGTATAGGCGCACTTCATACCGCCTACCATTCGGTAGACGGTGACCTTGCACCATTCAGGAACCGTGACTTTGGTGCCGCTGAGGTCGTACTCGACCATGGGACCAAAGATCGGCTCATCAGTGCCGACGTGCTCGCCAGTGCGTGCCGCGTCCGTGCGATACAGGCCGATGCCCGGCATCGTCACATCGCGCATCTGTCTGGCCTTGTTGTCCCACATAGGCACGATGTGCACGGGCTTGCGCATGGGATCCAGCCCCGCCGCCTTGCAGTACCCGAGCACCATCTTGATCGACTTGTGCGATGCTCCGGGGTACAGGCTGGATTGGAGAACATCCAGCAGTTCGGCTTCGTCCATTTGCAATGCAGGCAAACGGGAGTCTTGTTTAACAATAGCGTTCATGCTCGCTCCTTGCGGTACTGCTCTTCGGTGATGCGCTCGTAAGCGGCCTTGCCGCCCTCCTTGGTCGCCTCGGCAGCGCGGGCTGCAAAGAAGCGCTCGGCGTTCCAGACGCGGTGCTCGGCCAAGTAGGTGTCACCGGTCTTGCTGGTGTGGCGCGCGTACACGTCGCGCGGGGAGAATTCGTCGTTCATGTGAACCTCGGTTGTCAGATGAAAGGTTGGTGAACCCAGGCCATGTAGGCGGCCAGGGCTGCGGATGTGGCAAGGAGCCAGGTGATGAAGGCGAGGGCGGAGCTCATGGCCGCTCCCGGTAGCAAACCAGCGTCTTGTCGTCGGCCCACTCGAAGGCCTGCCCTTGGCAAACCTTGCGGGCGGCGAAGTCCCGCGAGTGCTGGGCCTGCTGCAGCTCGTCGCCCTGCAGGGTGTCGTCTTCGTGCGCTGCCACGGCGCCCAGGCCAAGGGCGAGCACGGCGGCAATGAGCCATGTGGCGTCTTTCATAGGTCCCCCTGTTCGATGGATTCCGGGTCCAGCCCCGCCCCAATGGCCGCAGCCTCTGGCGCAACTGGTCGTGTCTTGTGGTGCTGGCATGCCCGCAGAGCGCCCTGGGCGATGGCCACGGCGTTATCCAGGGCCCGCCCCATTTCCTCGGGGTCTGAGTTGCTGCAGGCCTCGGTCAGCGCGATCTGGCGCAGGGCGTTGAGCAGCGTGTCGCGCTCGGTGCGCAGGTTGTTCAGCTCGCGGGTTTGGGCCTGGGCGGCCAGGGATGCGGCCAGGGCCACGGGGGCGTCCCGCTCGGCCCGCGCAAGACCCATGCTTTGCAGGTGGGCAATCACTGCGTCTTCACCGGCATGCACCTGGGCGGAGCGGATTTGTTGAAGGAGGTCGCTCATGTGCACCCCCGCATGTCGTCGTGCAGGTCGTCGAGGTAGTTCAGCGCGATCTCGGAAGTGCTCTTGCTGAGCGCCTTGGCCTTCTCGGCTAGGCATGCAGCAATGTCGGCCAGCACGCCGGGAGTGAAGGCCCAGGCGGGAATGCTCTTGATGGCCTCGCGGACTGCGCGGCCGGTGTCTTCGTCAGCAGCTTCTTGCCGCGTGCGCTCCGCGGCGGCCTGCTGCAGCTCGTCTTCGTGGGCCGCGCATGCAGCCATGTCGATCTCGAATGCCATTCGGCTCTCCAACTTGTTGATCGGAGAGAGAGCAGGTAGGTGGTGGCCGGTGCTGATCTCCGGCTTGGCGTTCGATACACGGTTCGCATGGACGCATCCATGCACCTGCTATGTCACACAAGCGGGACTCTCACCCCTAGCGCTGGCTCAAGGCCAGACCCCCGTGCCACGTCGCGCATCAGCCTGCGCATTCACCACCTATCTGCTCTCTCCAACCGCACCACACAGCAGGCCTTCAGGCCCTGGCCCCGCCGCCTCCTTCGTTTCCGGCTTCGCCCCTCGGATCGGTGGGGGCTGGGGTGTCTTGTGGTGGTACGTTGGATTAAATAGTAGCGGCGCTAGTTCATTGTGTCAATAGGGCCGCTAGGATTTGCGCTACTATTCGGACACGCCCAATCCGGGCGGGCAAGAAAAAACCGCCTCAGTGGGCGGTTCGTTTGGGTGTCCTTGCTGGCTGCGTTAGCGGTTTATCGAAGGAAAACCAGCAGCTGCAGCGGCCCGAAACTTCGCTTCTTCCTCTGGCGTCAAGCCCGCGCGTGCGGTCGCCATCACTTGCTTGGAGACTTCTTCATATGCCTCTTGAAACATCGCTGCTTGCATGTCCGACGAAGCAGCATCAAGCCACGGAATTGTCAGATCTGAATATTCCTTTGCACCACCTTGTAGCTTTGCTTCCATCGCCGCTAGAGTCATTGACCGCTCGGGCTCCGGCGTTATGGCAAGGCGCGCCCGCCAAAGATCAGCAAGCCACTTAATGAGGGTCTGCTGCGCGAGATTTTTCATCTTGAGTTGCAGCGCTTCGTGTTCTTGAGGCGTCATCTGTTTCCTTCCGCCGAGCTTTCCGGCATTCCTTAACATCCACCAGCGTTTTGAACCGGTGGTCCTCTCGCGTGATCCACTGCATGTTGTCAGGCCTGTCTGGGCCGCCCGCGCAAAGGGCGATCACATGATCTACATGCCACCCCGGGCAGGCGCCGCGCGTTCGGCCCGTGGCGGGACAGGGGTTCTCAGCCCTGAACGCCCGAACCTGGGCGCGGTCGCGCTTGATCTGTGCTTCTGCCGGAATCGCCAGGAGAGCGGCGGCCACACAGATGACTGGGGCTAGAGCAGGGCGCCAGTCCACACAGCCCGTCCAATCACCTCGAAGTCAGGCGGGTTCATGTAGACCTTCTGCTTCGGCTTGAAATTCGGGTTCTCGGCCGTGGCCAGGATGCCCACGCCGTCAATTCGCTCCAGCCGCTTGATCATCAACTCGCCGTCCACGCGGAAGGCGAAAAGGTCGCCGTTCAGGTGCTCGCGGTCGCCGCAGTTCACCAGCACCACGGCACCGTCGGGAATCTTGGGCTCATTGCTCACGCCATCAGCTTCCACCACCACGGCCTTGCCTGGCGCGATGCCCATGCGGCGCAGGAAGTCGGCCCGGAAGACCAGGGGAGGGTGGTCATCCTCTGAATACACGACGTGGCCGGTCCCGTTAGAGAACTTCACGTCAGCTCGGCGCACGGCGACGAAATCGCCAAGCGTTTGGCCTGGAACGCTGGGCGCGTGAATCTCTCGCGGCGCGGGGGCGATAGGCACGGGGGCAGATACGCCCTGCAGCCGAGCAATCTCCTCGGCTACACGCGGGCTGAAGTCGGCCACCGAGCAGCCAAGCTCTGCGGCGAAGGCGACAGCGGCCTTCGCGTTCAGGGCGCTGCGCCCGTTCAGATAGTGGCCAACGTTCGCCTGATTGCCCAGCCCGTAGTGCTCCCCGAACACTGCTTGCGTGCGGTGTGGTCGGCCGTCATCCCAGAGCGCTTTTAGGCGAGCCGCCTCAAGGCGGTTCTCGTCGGTGATCTTGGAGCGCTTGCTATCGGACATGGCAAATTATTAGCGCAACTGTTACGCGGTCAAAATAGCGGCGATATTGACATTGCATCCTAGCGGCGCTACTATTCGCCGCATGCACAACCTCAAGCCCATCCGAGAACGCCTCGGCGTTACCCAGCAAGCGATGGCCGATGGCATCGGTTGCACCCAAGGAAACATTGGTCACTACGAACGAGGCCAAACCCTGCCGCCAGACATGGCGCGCAAGGTCATCGACTTCAGCGCGAGCAGGGGCTTGGCCATCACGTTCGATCACGTGTACGGCAGCGCGGCACTCCCTGAGTTGCTTCAGCCCGAGCCCGCCAAGGCAGGGGGCTGAGCCATGGCCACATTCCTCTGGTTCCTGATCGGCCTGTTGGCGTTCGAAAACTTGGGCCGCATTTTTTGGCTGGCAAAGGGCGAGTACCCCGCTCGCCACCCAGGGCAGATCGCCGTTGATCTGGTTTTCGGTCTCTGCCTGATAGGGGGGATCGGTTACCTGCTGGCCACCGCGGGCTGATCCATGCACGCCCGCCACGCGCCGCGCCGTCTTCTCAGCCAGCCAGCCGTCCCAGTCCGGCTCCCAGTTTCCCCCGCGCCCGCCATCCGTCTCCTCCCTCTCTTGGGCGCGGGTTTCCCCGTCGGCGCTTCGTGCGTCGGCGGGCTTTTCTTCAGCGGCGGCGTGTTCCTTTTGCATGCCGCCATCGTGCTTTTTATTTGCCCCAGCAGGGTACTCAACCGGGTTCAAAAACCATGACGCAGCTTGAAGACCAGCACGAGCTGGCCCTTGCGCGCGCCCCACAGCGCAGCGCCGTGCCCCTCGAAATGATCCGAGCGCAGAGGACCGCCGCAGCAGCGTTCACGCTGGCCTGCAGCGTCTCTGGCCTGGAAGACAAGGAGATCTATCTGGCCCTCGAAATCGATGCCGGGTACTTCTCCAACATCAAGAAGGGCAAGGCCACGCTGCAGGCGGACTTGGTGGCCCATTTCTGTGAGGTGGTGGGCAACACGATCTATCCCGAGTGGGGCGCCTTCCAAGTTGGCTGCACGCTGGTGATGGTGAAGACTGAGGCCGAGCGCCGCGCGGAGTTGGCCGAACAGCGTGCCATTGCTGCGGAGGCCGAGAACCGGCTGATGCGCCAGCTGCTGCAGGGGAGGGCCACGGCATGACCATCCGCGCTCTCACCGACGACGACATCAAAGCCGCAGCCCGCGCTGCAGCCGAGCAGCATATCCCCGTGCGCGAAGCCAACGACTACTGCCTGGGCTCCGACAACTGGAACACCTTCAACGAGGCGTACCGGGCGCGCGAGGCGCAGCTGCACATGCAGCGGCAGGAGTTGGCGGAGGCCGCCTGATGAACACCACCATCACCGCGGCCGCAGTGCATAGCGCCCGCGCCCCTGAAGCTGTGCACCTTCAGCCCGTCGTCGCTGTGTGCTTCGGCGCCCAGGCCGAGCCTCTGGCCCCCCTGGACCACGAGCGCGAGCTGCTGATCAAGATTGAGGGTCTGCAGCTGGAGCTGCAAATGTCTATCTGGACCCGCACTGGCGACTTCGGCGCCCACGGCGCGGCCACGCGGCACCAAGCTCGCATGGTGGAGTTGATCAAAGGCCGGTCGCCTGCCGTGGTGGCGCGCATGGAAGCGGAGAGGGGACTGGTCCATGCGTGAGTACGCCAAGGTCGTGCCCAAGATGTGGCACGGCAAGACCATGAAGGCCCTTCGGAAGAACCCCGAAGCGCTCATCGTGGCGATGTACCTGATCACGTCCCCCAGCAGCAACATGTTGGGCCTGTTCGCTCAGCCTGTGATGTACATGGCGTACGAAACCGGGCTGGGCATCGAAGGGGCATCGAAGGGCCTTCAGCATTGTGTTGAAGCCGGGTTCTGCTCCTACGACGATGAGTCCGAATTCGTCTTTGTCCACGAGATGGCTTCGTACCAGATCGCCCCTGAACTGAGCCCGAAAGACAAGCAATGCGTCGGAATCCAGAAGGCTTACGACGCGCTGCCGGACAACCCTTTTCTCGGCTCCTGGTACGACCGGTACGCAGCCGCGTTCCACCTGACCAACAAACGCGAAAGCGATTCAGTCGAACAAGGGGCATACCAAGCCCCTTCGAAGGCCCATCGAAGCCAAGAACAAGAACAGGAGCAAGAACAGGAGAAGGATCCCTCTTCACTTCGTTCAGAGGGAGCGCGCGCTGACGCGCCGCCGCCCCCTCCCGCTCCTGCCAAACGCTCGAAGCGCGAAGAGTCCACCCTGGCGAACTTCCTGGCCACCTGCCGGAAGCAGCACGTCAAGCCTGTGCCCGACGACCACTCGATCCGCACTTGGGCGACTGACGCTGGCATCACCGACGAGATGCTGCAGATCGCCTGGGTGGCGTTCAAGGAGCGCTACACCGAGGACCCGAAGTACCGGGGCAAGCGGTACAAGGACTGGGCTGCGACGTTCGCGAACAGCGTGAAGGACAGCTGGTTCGGCCTCTGGTTCGCGTCCGAAGCCGGGGGCGTGCAGTGGTCCTCGAAGGGGCTGCAGCGCAAGCAGGTTCTGGACGCGCGCCAAGCGCAGCGCCAGCAGCAGGAGGGCGGCAATGCATCCGCATGACCTCGACGTCAGCGTGCTGCCATGGTCGCCGGAGAGCGAGTCGGCGGTGCTGGGCGCCCTGATGCTCAACCCCGCCGTGTGGGACGCCGTGGGCGACATCCTTGAGCCGAAGCACTTCTTTGCCCAGGCCAATGGGCGCATCTTCGCCGCCATCGGGGCTCTGGTTGTCGCTGGCAAGCCCTGCGACTTGGTGAGCGTGCTGGCGCACCTGCAGGCCAACGGGCAGGCCGAAGACGTGGATCTGGTCAGCCTGAACGAGATCGCGCAGATGGCGCTCAGCGTGGGCAGTGCGCGGCGGTATGCCGAAGTGATCGCCGAGCGTGCGCTGATGCGGGGCCTGATGGAGGCCGCAAACGATGTGCGCGACATCGCGGTAGAGCCCGGCCTGACCGTGGGCGAGCGCCTGGACAAGGCCCAGGCCAAGCTGCAGGGTGTCGCGATCAACCGTGGTGCACAGCTGCCGGTACCGGTGGGCGACATGGCGCTGGAGCTGAGTCAGCGGGTGGAGTCCCTGCATCGTGGCGACATCGAACCCGGTATCTCGACCGGCATCCCCAGCATCAACAAGCGCCTGAACGGAGGGTTTCGGCCCGGCAAGCTGATCATCCTGGCCGCCCGGCCAGCAGTGGGCAAATCCTCCCTGGCGATGCAGTTCTGCGTCAACCTGGCCCAGTCTGGCCATGGCGCGGCGTTCCTGTCGCAGGAGATGCCGAAGGCGGACCTGATGGACCGTATCGGAAGCAATGTCGGCCAGATCCTGCTGGACAACATCGTCACCGGAAACCTGCGCGACTGCGAGTGGCCACGTCTCACCGAGGCAGTGGACCGGCTGCGCCAGCTCCCGCTGTACCTGGACGATCAGCCCGCGCTGACGTTGACCGACATCTCGGCCAAGGCACGCGCGCTGGTGCGCCAGCACGGCATCAAGTTGCTGGTGCTGGATTACATCCAGCTGTGCGGCTCCCGCAAGACGCAGGAAAAGCGCCACCACCAAATCGAGGAAATCAGCCGTGGTCTGAAGACCCTGGCCAAGCAGCTCGGCATCACGGTCCTGGCCCTGAGCCAGCTCAGCCGTGGGCTCGAAGCACGCATCGGGGGCAAGCCGCAGCTCTCCGACCTCAAGGAGTCCGGCGCTATCGAGGAAGACGCTGACGTGGTGATGTTGCTGAGCCTGAACCACATCAATGAATTCGGCGGGAAGGTCATCGAGGCCGACTTCGCAAAGAACCGCCAAGGCCGCATCGGCAGCGCCGCGCTGGCCTTTGACGGCGGCTTTCAGCACTGGACCGACAGCGGTGAGCCGCTCGCCCGCGCCAGTCCGGGCAAGGCCCGCAGCGCGGCGGCCTACGCGCCATCCGAAGAGTTTTGACCCCCCCAACCACCACCCGCAACCACCGAGAGGACCATCACCATGACCCAGAAATCCGAATTTTCTTTCCGCACCCCCACCGACGTGACGCTCACGCACGTGAACTTCCGCAAGGAGCTGCATGGCGACGATCACCGCCAGGCGGTGGACCTGAACATGTCGGTCGATGTGCCCAACAGCTTGCTGGACACCATCGTGCCCGGCCTGCGCGAGGCGCTGTACACCAATCACGATGTGGCAAACGGCCAGGCCGAGATCGAGGACTTGCCCGCCACGTTGCCCAACTTGCGCTTCCCGCGATTGAACGGCGGCAAGTTCTCGTTGGACGACAAGAAGGCCAAGCTGGCTGGCTACGAGCTGGAGGTCGAGTACGGCCTGAACGACGAGCGCTCCAAGATGGTCTTCGACTGCGTGAAGGTCGTGAAGCGCTCCATCGAGACGAAAGAGGGCGGCACCATCCACCTGTCTTGGCAGTGCCAGTACATGGGCGACCGGCTGGACCAGGAGACCTGCGGCAAGCTGGCGCTGCTGGAGCAGGACTTGATCGCCATCCGATTGATTCCACCGGCCGTGGAGCAGCTGGAAGAGACGCATGAGCCGATGGAGAACCCATTCCCCGTGCAGGACGCAGACGAGCCGCCCCTGACGGCCGGCGACATCTTCGCCAGCGGGCCCAGCAGCGATGGCGGCGCGGCCGACGACGCCGACCAGGACGCAGTCCTCTCTTCGGACGACCGCTGATCATGCTGTTCATCGGTGTAGACCCGGGCCTGACTGGCGCCTTCGCAGTGCTGGATCAGAACGGCCTGCGCGGCGTCTTCGACCTGCCCACCATGCCCATCCCGGGCGTGGGCCCGAAGGCCCTGGTGCAACGCAAGATCGACGGCCGCGCGCTTCTGGATCTGCTACTGAAGACCTGTCCGGCGAGCGAGGCGCGGCCCACCATCGTGATCGAGGCCGTGGGGACCATGGGCGGGGCGAACAACGCCGTGCAGACGCAGGGCTCGCTCCTGCGTTCCCTGGGCGCCATCGAGACCGTGGCCGAGTGCCTGAAGTGCCAGGTGCGCTACGTGGCGCCGCAGACCTGGAAGCGCAGCTACGGATTGATTGACCCGAATCTCAAGCAGACCCAGCGCAAAACCAAGGCGCTGGAGACGGCGCGCCGCTGCTTCCCGTCGTGCACCGACCTGGGCCGCGCCAAGGACCACAACCGGGCCGAAGCGGTACTCCTGGCGCGCTACGCGCAGATGGAGTTCGCGTGACCCTGATCCTCGTCCCACCTGGTCGCGGCAAGTGGCGCACTACAACCGTCCGTATTGACGGCGATCGGACTGCGCCCCTGTTCTTCCGGGTGGGGCAGCGGATCGAGTTGGGCGGTGTCCTGTTCCGAATTTCGAAAGTCCTCGCATGACCAAACCCGCATCCATCATGCTCGTGAAGCGCCACCCCCTGGACGGCTTCAGCGAGTTCGAGCGGTCGATCATCCGCCGCTTCCACTTCGAGTGCTTCACCGGCCTGGATGCCCAACATGAAGGCCGTTGGCGCCGCATGTGGGCGCGCTTCTGGAATGCAGCGCCCGGCCAGGTCTTCCAGCTGGACAACGTGGTGGAGCGCTCCAGCGAGTTCCACAAGCGGCACATGGCCATCGAGCAGCGCCTGTTCGACAGCCAAGACTGCTTCGCCAACCTGCCGGCGCTGCGCGCGTGGCTCAAGGTCGGGGCCGCCTTCGTGACCTGGGAACACGACGGGAAGGGCGGATTGGTAGCCGTTCCGCGCTCCACAAGCTACGAAAAATGTAGCGACGATGAGATGCGCGAGTTGCACGACGGCATGCTGGCGCACCTGCGCACCCCGGGAGCCCAGTCCCAACTCTGGCCCCACCTTGCGCCAGCCGCGCGCGCGACGATGCTGGAGAGCTTGCTGGCTGACCGGGAGAAGGGCGGGCAGGCATGACCCCCGACCAAATCAACGCCGGACGCAGCAAGCCCGTGTGGCGCTGCAACACCTGTGGCGCTACCAGCGGTCTGAAATGGTGGAACGGGCTTTCGGTGGCCGTCTGCCGCGACAACCCCCAGTGCGGAGCGGCCGAGAGCCAAAAGTTCGCCGATGCCATGGCAGAGCAGGAGGCGCAGGACGCCTACGCGGCTGAATGGCTGGGGGGCGGCTCATGCTGAATCGCCGAACCCCCGTGAAGCGCACCTCCTGGCTGCGCGCCAGCAGCACTACGGTAAAAACAGAACGCAATCGGGCGCGAGCGCTTGCTGAGCGAGCACAGGGTGCTATCAAAAATGCATCAGTTTGCGATTCGACGCAAACTGAAGAAAAACAGCTGCTACCGCTTGCCCGCATTGGGAGGGAAGCTATCAAAACAGCAGCAAACGCCAGCACCACGCCAGCGCGCCCGCAGCCGAAGTCCAAGGCCCACCGCAACGCCCACCTCCGCGACATGGCCCGGGGCATGCCCTGCCTCCTGCGCGTGCCCGGCGTGTGCACCCAGGACCGCGCTACCGTGGTGTGCTGCCACAGCAACCTGAGCATCCATGGCAAGGCCGGGGCCCGGAAGGCCGACGACCAGTACAGCGTCTGGGGCTGCGCTGCGTGCCACCAGTGGCTGGACCAGGGTCCAGCGCCCAAGGCGCACAAGTACAGCGCATTTATGCCCGCCCATCTTGCCCAGGTCCTGGAGTGGCGCGCCATCGCCTTTGACGGCTGCAGTGCACCGCGCGACAGAGCGGCAGCCCTGTGGGCACTGGGCATGCTGAATTCACAACCAAATCCCGCTGCAAAGCATGAAATGAAAGCACCTGCAGCTATTAAATCAGGAGTGATCTGATGCGGAATTCTCAGGTGAGTAAGACGATGCGTTTTGTGCTCGAAGCCATTTCAGCGAATCCCGGGGCTACGTTGGACCTTCTGGAGACTGTCTTGCGCGTGCCTGCCGGGCGTAAGGCCATCAATCAGTTCTGCTGGCGGGCTGAACGACGTGGGATGCTGACCTCTGACCATAGCCAGGGGGATGTGCGCTACACGGTCACGCCGAAGTGGAGCTACATCGCTGCGGGCATGGATCCGAGCGACCATGATGACGGTTCTCCTGGTGCGCCCGGGATACCACTGGTCTTGATGGCCCGCATGTCCCAGCCCAACAGTGTTTTCGCGCTGGGGGCAAGGCCATGATCCGCACCCACATTGCCAGCCAGCCGGTGAACACCTCGCGGCTCCCCAAGTTCTGGCGGCCCAAGCTGACGCCGGAGAGGATCAGCACCTGCCAGATCGTCCACCGAGACCTGGTGACGCGTTTCACCGATGGGTCTGCCTCGCGCGACGATCTCTGGGACTGGATGGAGACAGGCTTCACCTACAGCCAGATGATGCGGTATCTCCACCAGGACGGCGAGCAGTTCACTCCAGAGGCTGAGGCCTGCTTGGCGCGCCAGCTCGACATCTACCCTGCGGTGTGCGAGCGCTTCCGGCGCACCGCCCGAGTCGGCCTCAGCGGTCCGGAGCTGCAGATCGCCAAGGATGCAGCCGACGTGATGGATGCCCTGATCGCCATGGACCGCCATGGCATAGCCGATCGCGCGGCCCTCTGGTCAACGCAGCTGATGGTGAAGCTGCGGAGGTTGATCTGATGGCCACTTGCCAAGACTGCACCCACGCCAGCACCGATCCCCACTGGGGCGGCTACCACTGCAGCTGCGGGGGCTGCCAGGTACGCGCCCTGGCCAACGGCCCTCAGTTCTGGCGAAGCCTGAAGGACCGCCAGCGGACCCCAGGCTACCTGGCCGAGTTAGTCACGGTGTTCGGGGAAGAGGAGGCCGAGACGGGGCACAAGGCCGTCTTTGCGGAGTACCAGCGGCTCAAGAAGCTGCGCGGGGGAACGCCCTGAACCGAATCAGGCATAGAGCACGAAGGGAGCAATGATGTTGAGCCACACCACGAACGAAGAAAAAGCGACCACCGGGCAGCTCGTGTGGGAGACCATTGTTGGCCTGACCAACGAAGAGCGCTCCATCACCCGCCAGGTGCTGCGCGAAGCGACGGGCTTGTCCTATGAAGTCATCGATGACCACATCAAGCGGCTGGAGACGGCCGGCAAGATCTTCAAGGTAGGCAAGGGCCTGATCGAAATCGTGCCCAAATATCCGCCGGAGCGAGTGCAGAGCCTCACGCCACTGCCGAATGGCAAAGTGAAATGGGAGATGGGGGATATCTATGCCGAGTTCACCCCACCCGAGGCCCGGCGCCACGCCATGATGTTCACAGGCTTCGCGCGCCAGTTTGAGGACATCGAGTCCAGCAACAAGGCCTTGATCCGGACGGCGGAGCTGGCGGACCGGATCCGGGAGCTGGAGCGCACGGTGGCGGCGCTCAAAAAACCGAAGAACGATGCACAGTTGGATCTCCTGGCGGATTGAAACTTGCCGAATCCTTGCTTTTGGGGCGAAGTTGGTGGCATTGGTGGCCAAAAATCGCATTTAACCTACGGGCCTGCATACACCGCAAAGGCCGCTCACCATGAACCTCCAGCAAATTCGCATACCTATTCCCACCGACCTTTCCCGCGACAACCTGCTTGAATACTTCGGGAACCTGATGGAAGTTCAGGAGCCGATCCACGACTATGCCGGAGACGAGGACACAGGAATTCTTCTCAGAGCTCTTGATCTGGATGTCGGAGACCGAGAACAGATTGACGGCCTTGAGGTAGAGGAGGTCGAGGTCACGGAGGATGATGTCCACGTGTCCTTTGTGCTGGAGATTTCTGCCTACCTTGGATGCAGTGACTTGAACTATCAGAACCGAGAACATAGAACCGTCACTGGCATCACGGATGGAGGGGACTGGGTGTTCGATGTGTTCCAGAGCCCGCCCGAGCGCACAACAGTTGAAGAATTTTGACGAATCCAGGCGGCATGAAAGTCTCCGACCTCGCCGGCCCCGCCCTCGATACCTGGGTATCGAAGGCCTTGGCCAAGCCCGCTGGCACTGCCTATTCATCAAACTGGGAGGTGGGCGGCCCAGTGATCGAGAAAGAGCGCATCCACGTCGCTCCCATGCCCGGAAAGGGATGGGTCTGGTGTGCGGTGGTGGTCAGCGAAACGGGGAAGGGCGCCTGGCAGGAAGGCCGGACACCCCTTATTGCCGCCATGCGGGCGCTGGTGGCCAGCCGATACGGGACCAATCTACCTGAGTAGGTGGACTGTTCCGGTAGTATTTCCCGCATCAATCCACACCATGGACGGGACATGACACCAGAACAAATCCAAGCGATGGTCAAAGGGGCTGTTGAAGCATCTGGAGGCCCCGCATGGTGGGTCTATGCGCTTCTCATTTTGTGTGCTTGCGTGGGTTCCTACCTCGGCAGCTATCTGGGAGAGAAGGGCAAAAACACCGCCACCAAGGAAGACATCGAAGCTATTACAGAGAAGGTGGAGGCGGTCAAGCAAACTCTTGCCAGTCGTGGCTGGGTCCGGCAGCAGCATTGGGCGAACCGTGAAAAGTACTATTTGCAGATCCTCAGCAATCTCGCGTTGATGCGTACTTCTCTTGCGGATGTCTATGCAGAGGCTGTTCGACAACGAAAGGCGCCCGGTGTCCCCAGCGAATTGTTTGATGCCAAGCTGCTGATGGGTGAGTACTTTGATGCCAAAAAAAAAGTGCTTGAACTTCTTGGGCCGGCTGCAGTATTTCTCCCCGCCTCGACCCTGCAAGTGATCTATTCATTTTTCTCCAAGGAATCTCGAATTGGCGACGAGTATGACAATTCGGAGGATTGCTTCAGAGATTTGACGATTGCGATATCTAGAGCTTTTGATGCGGTGCTTGCAAGCGCTCAGGCCGATTTAGTTGGAGCGGAAGGGTCGGCTTGACACCCCCAGTAGGGTTCGCATGAAGTTGCGGCCTCGGCAACCATGCCGGGGCAATGGCAACCAGCAACCCCAGTTCTCCCGCACAAGACAACCTCCCCGGAGCCGGCGGCGCAGCCGCCCCGGAGCGGCGCCGCGCCGACTGGGAGGCCATCGAACGCGACTACCGAACCGGCCAGTTCTCCGACCAGGAGCTGGCTGACAAGCACGGCAACGTGGTGTCGCGGCAGGCCATCAGCAAGCGCGCCAAGGTGCAGCGCTGGCAGAAAGACCTCAGCGTTGAGGTCCGCCGCGCCACCAAGGCAAAGTTGATCGCCGAGCAGGTTGCGGTTGCCAATGCGAAAGAAGTTGCCAACCGGGTTGCCAACGGTGGCAACGCGACCGTTCAGGCCGTTCTGGCTGCGGCCGAGACCAATAAGCAGGTGATCCTGGCGCACCGCCGCGACATCGCCAAGGTGCATGGCCTGACCATGAAGCTGGTCGGTGATCTGGAGACGGCGGCCAACGAGTCCGACACCACCAAGCGCCCGCCGCTGCCTGAGCTGATCCTGTCTGCCCAGAGGGCTGGCCAATCCTTGGCGCGGCTCCAGCAGATGGAGCGCACCGCCTTCGGGCTGGACGAGGATGATGATCCGGCTGGGGCGGCGGGAGTGTCGAAGCTCACTGATGCCCAGCGCGCGGCGCGCCTGGCTGCTCTGACAGCCATTGCAGCCAAGCGCAAGGAAGAGGGCGGCGATGCGAGCTAACCCGACCCCGGCCGAGCTGCTGGAACTGGTGAAGCACCTTACGCCGGAAGAACGCGAGGAGCTGGATAGCCTGCTGACGGAAGGTCTGCCGCTCTGGATTCCCCAGGTAGGCCCCCAGATGGCCGCCCTGCAGTCCGAAGCCGACATCGTGTTCTACGGGGGCACGGCGGGTGGCGGCAAGTCAGACCTGTTGCTGGGGGCTGCGCTCACAGAGCAGGAGCACAGCATCATCTTCCGCCGTGAGGCCGTGCAGCTGATCGGCTTGGAAGAGCGCATGGCCAAGATCCTGGGCACGCGCAACGGCTACAACAGCCAAAGCGGCCTGTGGCGCTTGCCTGGCGATCGCGTGATGGAGCTGGGCAGCGTGAAAGAGCCCGACGACTGGATGAAGTACCAGGGCCGCGCACATGACCTCAAAGGCTTCGACGAGATTACCCACTTCTTGGAATCGCAGTTCCGCACGCTGATCGGTTGGATGCGGACCGACAACCCAGGGGTTCGCCAGCGCGTGATCTGTGCAGGTAACCCTCCAACGAGCGCTGAGGGCGAGTGGGTCATACGGTACTGGGCGCCTTGGTTGGACCCTCAGCACCCCAACCCTGCGAAGCCTGGCGAGCTACGCTGGTTCGTCACCGACGAGCAGGGCAAGGACATGGAAGTGCCCGGGCCCGAACCGGTGATGGTCGGCAAAGAGCCGATGAAGCCCAAGAGCCGAACGTTCATTTCGGCCGATGTTGACGACAACCTGTTCCTGCAGATCACGGGCTACAAGGCCACGCTGCAGGCGCTGCCCGAGCCGCTGCGCTCACAGATGCTGCATGGCGACTTCATGGCTGGGCGCAATGATCCGGTCTGGCAGTTGATCCCCACGGATTGGGTGAAGGCCGCCCAGGCTCGTTGGGCCCCCAGGGAATCCAAGGGTGAAATGACGACCATGGGCTTTGACCCTGCGCGCGGTGGCATTGACAAGTCCTGCGCAGCCCGCCGCCATGGCCAGTGGTTTGATGAGCTGGTGTCCGCGCCAGGCGCTGTCACGAAGGACGGTCCGACCGCTGCCGGTTTCGTGGTGCCCCTGGTGCGCGATGGCGCCGTAATCGCCATCGACAGCATTGGCATCGGCTCCAGCGCCTTGGACTTCATCAAGGGGCTGGGCCTGCATGTCCATCCGGTGGTGGGCTCCGCCGCCAGCCCGCTCATGGACAAGGCTGGCCAGCTGCACTTCAAGAACAAACGGGCCGAGATGTATTGGCGGCTGCGGGAAGCCTTGGACCCTACCAACCCAGACCCAGTCGCGCTGCCCCCCGATATCGAGCTGCTGGGCGACCTCACGGCCGTTCGCTACAAGGTCGTGACCATGGGTCAGCACGCGGCCATCCAGATCCGCACCAAGGACGAGATTCGCGAGGCGCTTGGCCGCAGTCCGGACAAAGGTGACGCCGTGGCCATGACGTTCGTCTCCGACCTGCCGCGCCCCACGAAGAAGCCCCGCCAAAAGAGCTGGCGCGACCGCCTCGCCGCACTCAACAAATCACAGGGATCGGCCCAGGCCGCATGAACACCATGGCAAACGACCAATCCGCCCGCGAGAACTGGGCCCGCTACCAGTACGGCAAGGACCGTGGCCACATCGAATACACCGAGCAGGCAGCGCTGTGCGAGCGCATGTACATGGGCGGCGGTGAGCAGTGGCTGGATGCCGACAAGGAGATCCTGCGCAGTCAGGGCCGCCCGTTCTACGAGTTCAACGAGGTCAAGCCCAGCGTGAACAGCGCCATCGGCTACCAGATCCAGAACCGCATGGACATTGGTTTCAAGCCGCGCGGCGAGAAGGGCGACTTGCAGACAGCAACCATCCTGTCCAAGTTGGCCATGCAGATTGCCGACAGCTCCCGCCTGCACTGGGTGGAGACACAGGTCTTTTCCGATGGCCTGATCGAGCAGCGCGGCTACTTCGATGTCCGCATGGACTTCGACCGGAACATGAAGGGAGACGTGGTTGTCTTCAATCTGGACCCGCGCGACGTGATTCCGGACCCAGACGCCAAAAGCTACGACCCCGACAAGTGGGGCGATGTGATCATCACCCGCTGGCTCACGCTCGACGAGATTGAGCAGCTGTGGGGCCGGGCGGCCAGGGACAAGGCAGAAGCCTCCGGCGATGATGACCAGGACTACGGCGAGACCGACGATGAGGTGCGCCGGAACAAGTTCGGCAGTGACCGGAACGTGGGCTTGTACGACGCCTTCATCATGGGCGCCGACAACCTCAAGCGCTACCGGGTCATCGACCGACAGATCGCGGTGTACGAAAAGACCGACTGCCTGGTGTTCCCGGAGACGGGCGATGTGACCATCGCGGACAACATGTCCGAAGAGTCCATCGCTGACGCCCTGAGCAAGGGGGCGGTGCGGGCCAAGCGCATGCGCCGCCGGGTCAAGTGGGTGGTTAGCACGTACAGCACCACGCTTCACGAGGGATACAGCCCCTACGAGCATTTCACGCCCGTCCCATATTTCGCCTACTTCCGGCGCGGCAAGACCCGAGGCATGGTTGATGACGCCATCGGCCCTCAGGAAGCCCTGAACAAGGCCGTCAGCCAGTACGTGCACATCATCAACACTAGCGCGAACAGCGGCTGGGTGGTGCAAGAGAACTCGCTGGCCAATATGTCCACGGAGGATCTGGAGGAAGTCGGGGCCAAAACAGGGCTGGTGATCGAGTTCAAGCAGGGAACCACGGCGCCGGTCAAGATCCAGCCCAACCAGATCCCCACAGGCGTGGACAAGCTGATCGATCGTGCGACCAAGGCGCTGAAAGATGTCACCGTGCCGGAGGCCATGCGCGGCCAGCAGGGACCGGAGAGCAGTGGCATTGCCATCCAGGCCAAGCAGTTCGCCAGCCAGCAGCAACTGGCCGTGCCCCTGGATAACCTTGCCTACACACGTCAGCTGCTGGCCACGAGGATCCTGAAGCTGATCCAGCGCTACTACGACAGCTACCGCGTTTTCCGCATCACCGAGACGGACCCCATGACGGGCAAGCCGAAGGAGGAGGTGCTAGAGATCAACAAGTTCGATCCAGAGACGGGCTCCTACCTGTTCGACGTGACCGTGGGCGAGTATGACGTGGTGATCACCGAGCAGCCGATGCAGGTGACTTTTGAGAACAGCCAGTTCCAGCAGGCCATTGAAATGCGCGAGAAGGGCATTGCCATCCCTGATGCGACGGTGATCCGCTACTCCAACCTGACGGACAAGCACGACATCGTGTCGCAGATTGAGGGGAAGAGTGCTCCTCCGCCGAATCCGAGGGCCGAGGCCGAAGCCGCACTCAAGGTGGCGCAGGCTGGCAAGGTGCAGGCTGAAACGGAGAGGGTGCGTGCAGAGACTCCTGAAATCAGAGGCCGCACGATGTACAGCGCCATGCAGAGCGCCCAGGTCATTGCCGCAGTGCCGCAGACGGCAGTCATTGCCGATCAGCTGCTGGGCTCTCAGGGCTTCGAAGACCAGGACAAGGGCCCGGCCGTGGCCGCCATGAGCGAGTTGCCCATGGAGTCAGCACCGCCTGGCCTCATTCCCGAGAACACTGACCCCCTAACGCCCGCCAGCCCGGCCCTGAGGTTCGCAGATGGCATTGAAACACTCGAAGCGGATGGCACCGAACCAGCCATCGGGCAATAGAGACAACCACCACTGAAGGAAGACCATGAGCACCCGACAAGAGACCCCTGCCGAGCAAGGCGGCCCCAACGACGCTAGCGACGGTCTGGTGAAGGCCATCGCCCGCGTAGCGCACGAGGTTGTCGCCGCGCACAGCGTTGCCTACGGCGACTACACGACGCTGCCCTGGGAGCGCCTGCCCGACAAGGAAAAGGAGCACACCTGCGCAAAGGTGGCGGCCTTCCTCAACAACCCGGGGCTGCACCCCACCGCACAGCATGGCCCGGCCGTGGCCACGTTGTCGGCGTCCGAACGTGCGGCTGCCTATGTGTTCCACGGGGTAGTGCACGCCATTGCGCGCGAGCAGACCCGCAACTGATCAACCAACCACAACCCAAGACCACAGGAGAAAACCATGAACATCCGAGAACTCAAGCGACGCCTGCAGCCCTACAGCGGCTACATGAAGCCGGTGGAAAACGGTGGCGCCGACAGCGGCGGTGAGGTCATTGATCTTGTGCCCGGTGCTGGCGCGGCCGATGGTGATGGCGGGGGCGATGACCGTGGCGACGACTTCACGCCCACGCCTGATGCCGATGGCGCGGGTGATGGCAATGACGGTGGTGAAGGCGGCGGCGGTGAGAAGCCACCCGTGGCCAGCGGTGCGGACCCAGAAGGTGGTGACGGGCACGACGGCGGGGCTGGCTCGAAGGGCATTCCCAAGGGCCGCTTCAATGAAGTGAACGCCAGGCGCAAAGAAGCAGAGGCGGCCCTAGCAGCAGCCAACGAAGAGCTGGCCCAGTACCGGGCCCGCGAGGCAGCCGCGAAAGCCGCTGAAGCGAAGCCCAGTGCCCCTGCTGCTGCGCCTGCGTCCCAGGACCAAGCTGCAGAGCCCTTTAACTTCAAGGCTCAAGAAAAGGCCTATGCCACCGCGTTGATCGAAGGCGACATCGACAAGGCCACCGAGATCCGCGAGGCCATCAACGCCAAGATCGAGGAGCAGGCGACTGCCCGGGCCACGGTGGAGCTGACCTCACGTCAGACAGCACAGCTGCTGAGCAACACCGCACAAAGCGTGGCCAAGGCCTACCCCTATCTGAACACCGCCGAAGGCGCTGAAGCCCTGGAGCTGATCCTGGCCTCGCGCGACGCCAAGATGGCTAAGGGCATGCCCGCCCACCTGGCCCTCCTGGAAGCGGCCAACACCATCGCGCCGCGATTCGCTCCAGAGGAAAGCGAGACCCCCAGTAGGGATTCGACTTCTGCGCCATCTGCGAAAGACTCACGTCCAGCAGCAGCACTTGCCAGGGGCGCAGCGGATTCAACCGCGCAACCTCCGGCTTTGCAGGTTGGTATCGGGCAGCGGACAACTGTCGCCCGGGTGAACGTGGCTCAGCTGACCGAGGAGCAATTCGAGGCGCTGACACCGGCTGAGAAGAGCCGCCTGCGCGGCGACTGACGCTCAGGACCAGCGGGAATCCACCCGCCCGCTGGTCATGCTTTCAGGGTGAATTCGTCCCCATGGCAGGACGTAAAAGCCGCCTGGCGTTCTTGGCCGCCTCCACAAGTCCATGTCTCTCGCATTGGCAGCGCACGCCTCAGTCCGTAACCAATCAAGGAGCATGGCGATGAGCCTGACCAACTTCGCGGCCCTGACGCCGCAGCAAAAACTCGTCTGGTCCCGCGATGTGTGGAGCGCCGCACGCGACCAGATGTTCGTGAAGCGCTTCCTGGGCACTGGCCAGAACGCGATGATCCAGCGTATCACCGAGCTGACCAAGACCGAGAAGGGCGAGCAGGTGATCATGCACCTGGTCGCCGATCTGGTCCAAGACGGCGTGATTGGCGACAACGAGCGCGAAGGCAACGAGGAATCGATGCAGTCGTACTCGCAGATCATCACCATCGATCAGCTGACCCACAGCGTGCGCAATAAGGGCAAGCTGGCCGAGCAGAAGACGGTGATCAACTTCCGCATGATGGGCAAGGATCGCCTCGCCTACTGGCTTGCAAACCGGACTGACCAACTGACGTTCCTCACGTTCTCTGGCATCAGCTACGCCTTCCAAAACAACGGGGCGCCTCGCGTTGGCTCGCCTTTCCCGAATCTTGCCTTCGCCGCTGATGTGTCCGCGCCATCGGCCAAGCGCTCGCTGATGTGGGACGGCACCTCGCTGGCTGTTTCGGCCACGGGCAGCATCACAACCGGCTTTGTCCCCAGCTACAAAATGATCGTGGACCTCATCGCCTACGCGAAAGAGAACTACGTCAAGCCGCTGATGGACGGCGGCAAGGAGTACTACGTGCTCCTCGTGGCTCCGGGTACGCTGGCGGCGCTGAAGAAGGACCCCGACTACCAGCGCGCCGTCGTGGCCGTGGCGACCAAGGCCGGTACCGACTCGCCCTGGTTCACCGGTGCGACCGTGACCGTGGACGGCGCTGTGCTCCACGAGCACCGCCTGGTCTATACCACCAAGGGCGCGGCCAGCGGCTCGAAGTGGGGCGCTGGTGGTCTGGTGAACGGCACTCGCACGCTTCTGTGCGGCGCCCAGGCTCTGGGCATGGCCGACTTGGGCCCCGCCGAGTGGGACGAGAAGACGTTCCAGTACGGTAGCCAGCAGGGTATCAACATCGACAAGATGCTTGGCCTCCTGAAACCCAAGTTTTACAGCATCTACAACCAGTCCGTCGAGGACTTCGGTGTGGTGTCTGTGGACCACTACCTGCAGTAATGCAGCGTCTGGGGCGGGTCCGGGTGGACTCGCCCGTTTCCCTCCCCTGTTGTTGAAAGGAGGCCCTTATGGCCATCAAAAAGAACTCTGGTCGGCAAGAGCTGATCGTCGCTCACCTCGACATCGGCTTTGCCGACCCCACCACCTACGGCACGGCGGAGAACGCCTTCGATGTGCCCGGCAACGCCATCCTTTTTGGTGGTGATGTGGTGGTCAAAACGCCGTGGAACAGCGCCACGACTGCGACGCTGAAGCTGGGCGATGCCGCGGATGACGACCGCTACACAGCTTCGGCCATCGACCTCAAGACCTCCGGCCGTACTGCGCTGACCCTCACTGGCTACAAGCACACGGTTGCCGAGGCGCTCAAGGCGCTGATCGCCCAGACCGGGACGGCTGCCACAGCTGGCGCAGCGCGCATCACCATCAGCTACTACGTTGAAGGCCGCGCAGCCTTCAGCCAAGGCTGATCTGTTGTTTCTCAGTGGTCAGGCCGGCAACGGCCTTTAGCACCCGGCGGCTTGATCCCCGCCGGGCTTTTTGAAGGACAAGATCATGACTCTGAAATTTCGCTCCCCCACTGACGAGCCTCTGCACATCGCGCTGACCAGCGGCCACACGGCAGTTGTCACGCCCGAGGGTGTTGAACTCGAACCCATGTTCCGGCGCGAAGCCATCGCACGCGGCGCCTTGGCAGGTGATGAAGCCCCTTCCATTCAGGGCGCGACGCCTCAGTTCGACCGCAAGCAGGTCATCACCGACGCCATCAACGCCATGATGGACGGTGACGACGAAGAAGACTTCAACGCCGATGGCAAGCCTGCACTGCGCCGCCTGAGCGCACGCGTGGGCTTCCAGGTTGATCGCGAAGAAGCCGACGCGATCTTCGAAGAGCTGGCCAAGGCGGGCAGCCAGGGCTAAGTCATGAAGGTAGAGGACTTCATCACCGATTTCCGGGATGCGGTGGCCGACCATGTCGTGCCGCCGTTCTGGTCTGATGCCGAGATCGTCCGCTACCTGAATGAAGCCGTGCAGGAGGCGTGCGAGCGCGCCAAGCTGATCGAGGACCGCAGCACTGCCGCTGTGTGCTCTGTTCCCATTCAGGCTGGAGAGTCCACCTACCCACTGCACCCCAGCGTCTTCGAGATCAAGCGGCTGACCTTTCGGGGGCGGCCGCTGGATGAAACCAGCGTCGAGGAACTGGACGAGGACTCGCCGGGCTGGGAGAACAGGAGCGGTCAGCCGCGTTGCTTCATCTTCGAGCAGGCCAGCGGCATTCGGCCTGCCCAAGTGCGCCTGGTGCCCACGCCGACCGCAGCAGAAGCCGTTGCGCTCACCGTCTACCGTGGCGCCATCAAGCCGCTGAGTGCGGACATCACCACCGGAAAGCCCGAGATCCCAGAGCGCTTTCATGTGCAGTTGATGGACTGGATGCTGCATCGCGCCTACCTCAAGCAGGACGCCGACACCTTCGATGCCAAAAAGGCTGCGGAGTCCAGATCCTTGTTCGTCCTGGCCTTCGGCGAGCACCCTGACGCCAACGTCCAGCGCAAGAGAAGGGACAAACGGCCGCCACTCGTACGATGCCATTGGGGGGCATGACTTATTTGAAGTAGGGAAAATTCAATGGGTACCAGTTGCCAACCAAGCGATCTAATTCGGGGCACTTTGGCGCTGGTGTTTCTAGGCCAGGTCAAGTAAAAGACGAGTTCGAATCACCTCACCAACAGCCGTGCACCTATGGAGGGTAACTATGCGGTTTTTCATGTGGGCGCTTTTGACATGCCTGTTTTCTGTCGTTCATGCACAAGGTCTGAATTTGCATAAGCAGCCACTGGTTTCTGGCACGCATCAAACCGGCATAGTCAGAGGCCAGAGTTGCAACGGTGATGGGTGGCAGGAGGTCCTCTCAAGCAGGACCGACATCAATTTGATGGCGATGATTTGCAAAAGAACCAAGAGCTTCATTGGGAACGGGTACGAATCGAAACGTACGTACTTCGCTGTACCCATTCCAATTGGGCGGAACGAGATCCCGTTGGGTTGCACAAGAGATGCTCCCGGGAGTTCCTCCAGTAGCGAGTATCGATTGGCTTGGCTGAATCGTGAGGGAACTTACAAGCCAAACAACATGCAGGATATTGAAGACGTTCTAGTTGTTGAGGTCGGTAAGGGAAACGCGGGGAGTTTGTTGACCAATCCGAGCTACCGTTTTGTAAACGCAACCATTCGCATGCGTGGAGGGCGCGAGTATCTGGAGCAATTGAAGCCGGGGGACTCGTTTCCAATGGGCACTGCTGGGGTTGTTCTGACTGCGAGTTTCGTCTTCCCTGAAACAGAGTTCACGTCCTGCGATAACCAGTGATTTCGTATTGCTCGGGTGCCCCTACGACCTGAGACTCGCCCCCAGTAGGGTTCGACGCGCACCCCGTGCGCAAGGAGACTGCCTGCATTGATCCCGAAAGGCCATCCATGCAAGGCTTCCAGCCCGCAGCGCACCGACTTGCGCAACTCCCCCAACACCTCGCCGATGGTGGCTCCGTTGGCTTCGGCGGCCGTGGCCTCAGTGGCCTGCGCGACCTGATCTCCAAAATGGCCGCCATGGGCTACCAGCAGGTGGCCCCAGCTCCGGCACCGCCCCCGGCCGCCGATCCACGCAACGCCCAGCTTCAGGCCATGATCCCGCGCATGGAGGCGATGGGATACAAGCAGCAGCCCCAGTTTCTGGCCAAGGGCGGCTTGGTGCGCGGCCCAGGCACCGGCACAAGCGATTCCATCGAAACCGAGGCTGAGCCTGGCACGTTCATCATGCCGGCCGACTCCACCGAGGCCATTGGCCCGAGCGCGCTGGAGAAGATGGGCACCATGCCCGTGCGCCTGAGCGATGGCGAGTTTGAAATCCCACCGGCGCAGGTGATGGCCATCGGCGCGGCCGTGCTCAAGGCCATGAAGGACGCCACACACGCCCCCGTGCACGGTGTCGATGGTGGCCAGACCGACGAAGAGGTGGGCGAGGTTCCAACGGACCGCCTTGCGGAGCTGCCGCAGTTCGCCGATGGCGGCCTGGTCGGCAATGAAGTCACCCGCGTGGGCAACAGCTACAGCGGTGGCAGCGTCTCGGGCGGCATCGCCGTCAACGGCCAGGCCCCCGGTGGGACGGTCAGCACGTCTTCCTGGACATCGCCAGCACCGGCCCCGGCGCCCGCTCCCTCGCCAACCATCGTGGCGACGAATACCGTGGCACCTGCAGCACCTGCAGCACCTGCAGCACCTGCAGCACCTGCAGCATCGCCAGCGCCTGCGGCCCCCATGGGCTGGGCGGAGCGCAACGCCCAGCGCAGCAATGAAGTGACGGCCAGCTCCATTTTGGACAGCCCCGAGCGCCGCGCGGCACAGGCTGCCCTTACACCGCCGCCCGCGCCTGCACCCGTTGCTGCACCAGCTTCGGCGCCGCAAGAGCCAGGGGCTACGGGGTTTCAGTCCGCCACTCAGCGCCTGGGCACTCTGCCTCGGGCCGGGCAGCCTGGTGCTGGATATCAGCCCCGGCGGTATGCGGACGGAGGGGTGGTGCAGGACGATCTGCAAAAGCGCCTGGCACAGATCCCAACTGGCGGCCCTGCTGGCTGGACTGGTGGCGGCGCGCCTGCTCCCGTGGCGCCAGCTCCAGCACCCGTTCAAGTCGCGGCTGCCCCTGCGCCCCTGCACGCAGCCCCTGCAGCTCAGGCGGGCGCACTGTCGCGCGCCGCATCGATGGCCACGGCGCCAGCACCCGTGGCTCCTGCTGTGTCCGCAATGAGTGCACTGCCCGCCGCAGACCCGAGCCCACAAGGTGAAGCGGCCGCCATGGGCTTGGCTCGCCGTGGTGCAGCCGATGCCATGGCATTGATGCCGAACGCGCCAGCTCCGCTGCAGGCGCCCACCATCCGCCACAGTGGCAACGACTGGGCCGCCCGCAATGCCTTGCGCAACGCGGAGGTGTCTGCCAGCTCGATCACCACAAACGGCGGTAAATGGGACCAGACCGGGGGCAAGAATCCCGCAGCGCTCACCTACCAGGCGGCCCTGGCGAATGACAACGCCCAGCGTGCCGCAGAGCCTGCCGCTGCGCTCGCTACGATGCGCGAACAGGGTGACACCCACCGCGCAGGCCTGCAGGTAGCCGCGTCCAGCGCCAACGCAGCGGCCGACCGCATGGGCGCCATGGACCGCACTCTGGTGACGGAGCGCGGGAACAACACGCGGGCCGAGATCGCCGCCACCGGCGCAACGGAAGCCGCGCGCCTGAAGGCCCAGCAGGACAACAAGCCACCAGCGGGCTACCGCTGGGCGGCGGGCGGGAAGTTGGAGCCAATCCCCGGCGGGCCTGCTGCCGATGGCAAGCCGCTGACCGAAGACCAGGCCAAGTCGGCAGGCTATGCCCTGCGCATGGACAACGCGCTCAAGCTGATCGATGACATCGGCAAGACCAACCCTGGAGCCATCCGCCCCGGGCTACTGACGGCGGCCAATAACGCGCTTCCCGAAGGGCTGGCCAACCAGATCCGCCCCGAGTCTCGCCAGCGCGTGGAAGCCGCTCAGCTGGATGCCCTGGACGCGGCCCTGACCCTGAACACGGGCGCCGCGTACACCCGCGAGCAGCTGCAGGGCCTGAGCCGCTCGTACTTCGCCCAGCCAGGCGACGACGACAAGACCGTTGCCGACAAGGGGAATCGCCTGCAGAGCCTGATCGACACCGCCCGGTTGCGCGCCGGGGAGAAGGGCTCTGCGATGACAGACGCAGCCCAGGCCAAGAACGCGGGGCGCACGGGCGCCGCTCCGGCTGCTGGTGCGCCAGCACTGCCTAGTGGCATGACTCGCCAGGTGGGCACGTCGGGTGGGCGGCCGGTCTACGAAGACGGCCAGGGCAACCGTTTCATCGGAGGTTGATGCATGGAACTGAAGCCATTCACTGGCGAGCTGGACGCCCCATCCCCTTTGCCCGCCACAGCGCCTGCACCTGCAGGGCTGACGCCGTTCACCGGGCAACTCGACGCCGAACCCACCCCAGCACCCGCTGCGCCCACCCGCTCCGCAGCAGAGAGCGCGGCGCGCGGCTTTGGCATCGGGACACGCGGATTGGTGCAAGGTCTGGTGGACCTTCCTGCAACCGTCACCGACAATCTGGTGGCGAAGCCCGTCAACGCCGTACTCGACGCGGTGCGCGGCAAGGACAACGGTCCGCGCATGAAGATGCTGGGCGAGGCCACTGGAGTCCTGCTGACCAAGGCGGGGTTGCCCACGGCAGAGACCGCCAGCGAGCGCGTGGTGCAGGACATCAATCGGGGCGGTGGCTCAGCGGTCTCCGGCATCGGCTTGGGCGGGGCCTTGGCGCGCGGCGCAGGTGCCGCCGCGCAGTCTGCCCAAGTGGCTGGGCGGGTCTTACCACCGCCGCCGAGCACTGTGACGGAGGCCGTTGGGCGCTCTTTGGCTGCGGCCCCGCTCACTCAGGTGGCCAGTGGAGCTGCAGGGCAGGGCGCTGCTGCACTCACCCGCGAGGGTGGCGGCGGAGAGGGCGCGCAGCTCGTCGCCAATGTCGCTGGTTCGCTGGCGCCATCGGTGCTGCCTTTCGCCGCGCAAACCGCAGTGCGCGGTGCGCTTCGTGGGGGCGAGGCTGGCCGCCAGCGCGTGGCGGAGAACATCAAGGTGTTCGAGGAAGCCGCAGGCACGACGCCCACGCTGGGCCAAGCCACGCAGTCCAGAACGCTGCAGGCGGCAGAAACAGGCCTTTCCAACGTCATCGGTGGGTCGGGCCTGATGGCGCGGCGTGCCGAAGCGCAATCCAAGGCTCTCGAAGACAGCGTGCAGCGCCTGTCACAGGAACTCGCGCCCGACGCCACGGGCTGGGGCGCTGGTGAGGCCATCACGCGCGGCGTGAATGCGTTCAAGGACTCGATCAAGACCACGCAGAAGCAGCTCTACGGCAAGCTGGACGAGTTCATTCCAGCAAACACGCCGGTCAGCGTGAACCGCACCCAGGAGGCGCTGAAGGCATTGAACGAGGGCATCGAGGGCGCTCCCAACCTGTCCCAGTTCTTCCGAAACGCCAAGATCGGCAACATCGAGCGGGCCATGCTCAAAGATGTGGAGGGCGCCACCCTGGCGAACATCGCGCCGGGGATGTCTTCCACGGGCGTGGCGCCTGCGGCAGGCCAACTGCCTTACCAGGCAATCCAGAAGCTCCGCACGTTGGTGGGCCAGGAGATCTCGGAAAACTCGCTGACATCCGACGTGCCCCGCTCGAAGTGGCGCGCGCTCTATGCGGCGCTGAGCGACGACCTCGGCACGGCCGCCGAAGCCGCCGGGCCCCAGGCACAGCAAGCGTGGAGCCGCGCCAACCAGTACACCAAGGGCAGCATGCAGCGCCTCGATCAGCTGGAATCCATCGTGAACCGCGAGGCCCCGGAGCGGGTGTTCAAGGCGGCCACGAGCGGCCTGGCAGACGGGGGCACGCATATCCACCGGCTGATGAAATCCATGTCCGAGGAAAACCGCCGCGAGGTGGCCGCCGCCGTGTTGCAGCGCCTGGGCCGCGCCCGGAACAGCGCCCAGAACGAGATGGGCCCCGGCGGCCACCCAAACTGCCCCACTTATGGCCACCCAAACTGCTCCACCTGGCCGGGGTGAGTTGACCCATTGATTTCGGTGAGTCAGGCGCCTCAGCTCTGACGTGCAGGACGTAACTTCCACCCCCTTGATCACAAGGGGGGATTCACGAGGTGAACGTCTTGAAGCCACATCTACAAACCACGATCTGGACGCTCCTGCGCGCGGGTAACACCCAGCGCGAGATTGAGCGCCGCACCGGCATCTCCCGCCACACCATCCGCGCCTGGGCTAAGCGCTTTGAGGCCCAGGGCGATCCGCCGCCCCCGTCGCCTGACGATTCAAACTGCCCCGGGGTGGCCACCGACCTGGTTGTGCCCCTGGCCAGCCAAACTGCTCCACCCCGGCCACCGGCTTTACTGCTGGCGCCTGCGCCGGCGGCCACCTCGCTGTGTGAGCCCCACCGCGCCTTCATCGAAGCTCAGTTGCGCTTGGGCCGCAATGCCACGGCCATCTACCAGGACCTGGTCGATGCCCACGGCTTTGCTGCACGCTACAACTCCGTCAAACGCTTCGTGGCGCGCATCCGGGTGCGTGAGCCTGAGCAGTTCGACCGCCTGAGCTTCCTGCCCGGCGAGGAGATGCAGGTGGACTTCGGCGAAGGCGCGCCCACCCGCGTGCCCGGCACCGACCGCTGGCGCAAGCCACGCCTGTTCGTGGCCACGCTTCGGTATTCGCGCCGCAGTTTCCGCCGCGTGGTCTGGAATTCTGGCCAACAGGTCTGGGCCGAACTGCACGAACAAGCCTGGCGCTACTTTGGCGGCTCGTGCCGATACGTGGTCCTGGACAACCTCAAGGAAGGCGTGCTCAAGCCCGACCTGTACGAGCCCGAGCTCAACCCCGTGTACGCCGCCACCCTGGCACACTACGAGGTCGTGGCCGACCCGGCGCGGGTACGTGACCCCAACCGCAAGGGCAGTGTCGAGAATGCCATTGGTCACACTCAGGCCACGGCACTCAAGGGCAAGCGCTTCGAGACCATTGAAGAACAGAACACCTACCTGGAGCACTGGGAGACCAAGTGGGCGGCCTCTCGCATCCACGGCTCAGAGCGCCGCCAGGTACAGGCCATGTTCGAAGAAGAGCGGCCCCACCTGCAGCCCTTGCCCACGCTGCCCATGGCGTACTTCCGTGACGAGCAGCGCACCGTGTGCGACGACGGCTGCGTGCGCGTGGCCCATTGCAGCTACGCCGCGCGGCCGGCGCACATTGGCACCAAGGTGCTGGTGCGCATCTTCGAGCGCCGCCTGGAGATTCGCGACCTACAGACCCAGGCCCTGCTGCGCACGCACACCTTGGCCGAGCGGCCAGGCACCGTGGTGCTGCCCATGGACGAGCGCGTCTTCAACCCCTCCCGCGAGACCCTCCACATCCTCAAGCAGGCCGATGCCATCGGCGTGGACGCCGCCCGGCTGTGCCAGATGCTGTTTGCCATCGAAGGCCGTGTGGGCCAGCGCAAGCTGTGGGGCATCGTGCACCTGGCCGACCGCTATCCACGCCAGATGGTCAACACCGCCTGTGCCCAGGCCATCGACGACGGTGTGCACAGCTACCGCCACGTCAAGGCCATCACCGAACGCCTGGTGGCGCAGGCTCTGGCCCAACTCGATGCCGCCCCGACAGCGACGCAGGCCGCACCCGCGAGCACCACGCAAACGCACGACCTCATCCGCAACCCACAGGAGTACGGCGAACTCTTCGCCATGGCCACAGCGGCCACGACACCCGCCATCACACCTCAAGGAGATTTCTTCGCATGACCGCCATGACCCCCCACGACATCGAGGCCACCCTGCGCAAGCTGCGCCTGTCAGGCATGGCTGAGACCCTGCAGACGCGCCTGATGCAGGCCCAGGCCGCTCAGGAGCCCTTTCTGGATACGCTCTCAGCCTTGCTGCAAGACGAACTCGACCGACGCCACAGCAGGCTGATGGCACGTCGCTTCAAGCTCTCCGGCCTGGATGAGAAGCCCTCCCTGGCCGACTTCGACTGGCGCTTCAACCCAAAGCTGCCGCGCGCAGCCTGCTTCGAGTTGCACACCTTGAAGTTCCTCAGCGAAGGCGCCAACGCCCTGATCGTAGGCAAGCCCGGCACCGGCAAGAGCCACATCGCCAAGGCCGTGGCCTACCAAGCCACCTTGCTCGGTCATGACGTGTCCTACATCGAAGCTGACAGCGAGTTCGCTCGCTATGCGCTGGCCGACGCCGACGAGCGCGCCAGTCTGCTCAAGGGCTGGGTGGCGGCCGACTTGCTGGTGCTCGATGACCTGTTCCTGGCAAGGCGCATCAGCGAGCATGCCGCCGAGTTGCTGCAGGCCCTGGTCCACCAGCGTTACAAGCTGCGCCGCTCCATCGTCATCACCTCCAACCGCGTCGTGCAGGACTGGGGTCGCTACCTGGGCGACGCGACCATGGCCACCACCATCCTCGATCGCCTCATGCACCGCTGCGCCATGCTGGAGTTCGAGGGCAAGAGCTACAGGCTCAAAGAGGCTGCTGCACGCCTGATCATCACCTCAGACCCCGCATAATCACCCCGTCCTGCCTGGAGCAGTTTGACTGGCCAACAGTGGAGCAGTTTGGGGTGGCCATCGGGGGAGATGGGGGACGCCTTCAGCGCGGAGACCTTCCTCACCAACCTTGCCGCGATGTCGGGCCCGGCGCGCACGGCGTTGTTCGCGAACTCGGGATTCCCTGGCCTGCGCCAGAAGATTGAGACCATGGGGAAGATGGCGGCCAACCGGCGGGAGGGCTCGCACGTGTTTGCCAATCCTTCTGGCACGGCGCGTCAGATCGGCCTGGGGGCGTGGGCCAGTACGCTGATCGGTGGGCTGGCGTCCGGGAACCCGATGGTGATAGCTGGAGCGCTGTCTACCCCCGTGATTGCCAACGCTGCGGCAAGGAAAGCCACGTCACCGAAACTGGTGCGGAGTCTGGCCGAGCGTGCGCAACTCAGCAAAGCTGCAGGACCTTCAGCGCTTGCTGCAGGTGCCAGGGAGGACGAGTAAGTTACTTGCGGCCGGCGCTGGCGATGGCGCCAGTCGCGTAGGCCACGCCGACGATGCCAACAATCCAGGCCACCAAGGTGACGGACACGCTCATGAAGGTAACGAGGCCGATCCCAGCGAGAGCCAGGATGAAGACCAGCAGGCCGCCGAAAGATCGCCAGGCGTCATTCGTCGCCTCGCTTTTGGCGTGGCCGCGCAGCAGCTCTTCCGACTCAGCGAGGGTGCGGGGTGGTTTGTAGGCCATGGGCGGAATGTAGCAGGTGGGACTCAGAATGCAAAAAGTCCCCCTGGCACGGCCTAGTCAGTGCTCGTACAAGTTGAAGGCCCTGTCGAGCCAAACCACATGGAACACTTCGGCAGTTCGAAATCCGACCATTGGCGCCATTCCATTGAACCTGAAGGCGTAGATGGTCACGTCATCGGTAAGTACGCTGGGGAACGTGCCTTTGATCGACTTTCGAGCAATGGCCTCAAAACCTTGCTTGTGACGGTTGGCCTGCGAGAGTTGTTGCCAGGTCAGCTGGCTCATCTCGTGAATCCTGTCTGCAAAGGCCGCCTTTTCATCTGTTGTGCACTTCGACAGGCAGTGGTCCTTTTGGAGGTGCTCAAGACAGAACTTAGGGCGTTGCAGTTGCGAGGTCCCGGTACTTGAATCGCTCGCACGCATCCGTACGCCGACTGCCGGCTTGGGCTGCTTGATCTTCCCCACGGTCAGTGAACAAGCGTAGCAAAAAAGTCCCGCATTGCCCCGTGTTGAATAACTGTATCGGCACCACGTTCATAGGCGGCAATCCACGGAGCCTCTTCGTGCGTCATGTTGCGGAGCTTCCACGCAGAATACTGACCGTACACCTGATAGACCTCATCCAACAGGTCCTTTTCGTCCTGAGTGAGGGCGTCAAGGTCGCAATTCGTACGAGGGATGGGCGCAGATCCGTGACCCTTGTACTCATGGTAAACATCGACCACAACTGGTCCATGCGTCCACGCGCGGATTTCGTTGTTAAACAGTGGACGATTGAACAACGCAAGGTGAAAACCCTGAGCGTAGTAGAGCAGCTTCTGCAGCTTCAAATTGGACACATCATCTCCAGCCTCTTCTTCGGCAAGCGAGAGGAAGTATCGAGCGACGTTCGATACATCGGCCATAGACAAATCTCCAGTTCTGAACTTTTCCACACATTAGTCGCATGTTATCCACAGGCAACCCACAGCATATGTTGAATCATACATGGGAAGTTAGTTCAGCCGAACTACTGGATTGCTCCGAGAAACGCGTGAAAAATCCTCTTTCAAGAGCTTGTTGCATTTGGTCAACTGAGCTTTCTCGCGTTTGGGCTACGCGGCGGGTCTTAACTTGTCGGCTATGCTGGGACGGTGTCTTGCGGCGGCTCGAAGGGGCGATTGACCCGTCAGGGCACGTCACAGCAGCAGTCGCCTGACCTGCCGGTACCAATTCCAGCTCCTCGATCTTGGGGACTTGTCGCAGCATCGCTTCCGCATCCCTCTGAAGAGAACAACCAGCCTCATGCGCGCTGTCTAAAGAAGTCATCGTCGCGTCCGTACATCGGGGGCAATGGCTCAACGCGGCTCCTCGGACCCGCGCTGGGACGATGTGACGGTGTGTCCGTCTGACGCATGGCGCGCTGCCAATGGGGTAGACCTGCGGATACTTTTCCCCGATCAACAAGCGGGGACGCATTGACTACCAAAAGTCGCCAGTGTCGTCTATAGCGCCGTGAGCCTCTTGGCGCCATGGACGGAGGAGCACGGCTCTACAAAAATTGCAAAGGCACGCCAAACGTCATGTTTTTCCGTGCTTTTTGGGGGTGTTTTGAGGGGGCGGCCCTGCCAGACTTCTTCCTGAAGAAGAGTTGCTTGCAGCTTTCCTTGAGATGCGACCGAATTGGGCGTTTTTCGAGGGTGTTTTTTTGGAGCCAAGCTCTATGCTCGATCCGTATGCGAGCAAAGAAAAGTCGATGGAATCAACTTTGTTTTTTGGTACCCAGGGGCAAGAATGGACCCCAACAAGGCGAAACGGCCAAGCAGCTTGGACCCTGCTGGCCGTTTCTATGAATCAATCAATGCACTCGAAGGATTCGGTATGGATGCTACATCATTGACCCGTTCAGCGGAAGCGGTGGGGTCTCGCACGCCAAAGGAAGGGCTACCCACCTTCCAGCAGGTGGTCACATTGGCGCTGGCCAAGGCGGAGATGAGCCTCTCCGGGCTCAAAGAGATCCGCTGCAACGATGAGCGCTGGGACGACGCCGACAGCGATATCGATTTCGCCGTGTCTCTCGCGCGAGCCCACGTCCAGCGGATGATGGCCACGGAGTATCCAGACTACGACACCTTCGCTGCGGAATGGCTCCAGGTCGCCAGCGCGGTCAATCTGGGCAAGCGGCTCTTCAGCCGCCAAGACTGCTGGTACGCCCGGCGACTCCACACGGTGTGCGGAATGTTCGAGCAGGCGAGGAGCATGGTGGAGTTTGTTGCGGTCGCCTGATCCTGTCCGCAGTTCGTGGGCTTTTTCTCTCTCCTCGTGGGATTCGCTGTCCGGATTGGCTCAGGCGACCATCAGCGCCATGAACCTTGATGCGCCCTTGCGTCCGCGCAGCAGTTTTCCCGACTCAGCGAGGGGGCGGCGTGGTCTGTAGGCCATGGGCGGAATGAAGCAGGGTGATAGCGCGGGTGGGGTGATCTCTGGCTTGGCAAGCGGGAGTAGGTCTCAGGCCTTGCGTGCCTCAGCCTTCTTTTTCTCCACCAGTGCCAGCATCGTGTTGAACACCGGAAGTTGAAGTGGCGGTGGCAGTTCTGACCCCTGAAACGAGCTGTCCGGAAGGGTTGTCCCGAGGAGGTGTCCCGGAGAAAGTAACTTCTTCGTGGGAGCCTGGCTCAGCTTTGACCTCGGGAATCCGGAGTGTGTCAATGTATTCATGACATTTGATGACAGCTTGGGTGTTTGTGCGAGTGTGGTTGGCTTCAGCCTCCAAGTAAATATCCGTCAGGTGGTCAACGACGTTCGGGAAGAGTGTCATCGCCCCGCCATCTTTAACCGAGACCACTGCGACATCTGTTTCCCTGCCTACGCCCGGCGCTACTTCGGCCCTTTTCTTGGCAGCGAAAGTCAAGTAAACACCAGCGTCAATGCTGATCTCAGGGGTATGCCCGGCGAACATGAGGCTGGATTCGGCTTGGTACTGACCAACCCCTATTGCTACGAAGCCAGTGTCATTGTGGCAAGCGACCCGGCCATTCACTACGGAGTACAGGTGTGCGCGCAAATAGCCCGCGCTGGCATCGATACCTATGAAGATTGCCGAGCATCCACTCATTGGAAATGACAGCAGCTCTCGCGTGAGTTCTGTAACGATTGACTCGTTCATCAACCTTTGGTTTTGTATGAAGGTTGCCGAATTAAGCCCGAGGGGTGACAGGTAGTGCCGCTCAGCCATGCGCCGCTTCGCTTCGGTGTACGCCTGTCCATATGCATCCGCGATATTCTTGACAGTCTGCACATCAGGCTCTTCCGATGAAGCATCCACGATAGTGCGAACTTCGTTCAGCAATTCGGTGTGGAGCGCCACATCCCCCGCAATAAGCGCCACCACTTGTTTCGTCAAATAGTGGACTTTGGTGCGGGTCGTCTGGTTGTCCGGTGTTGAGATCATCCGGTCAGCGGCAGCAACCACCGCGCTTCCATCCGCGCAAATTGCGGCTACACAAACTGTCATGCTTTCCCTCGTTCTTCCAGTCCATCGGCGGGCCACTTTGGCATCCGCTGCTGCTCAAAGCATTTCGAGGATCTGAGTGCTGAATTTCTCTTTCTCAGCAGAAATTGCATTCAGCTCGTCCTGTACCTTTTTTATTTCATTCTGAAGATATGGAATAACATTACTGGTGCTACTTGCCGCCATTATTTGTTTACTCAATTCCATCGCTCGAGAGTTCAGCGCAGGTTCACGACGAGACAGGACGTCGTGCATGGCAGTGAGTGCTGCCAGTCGCACAGAATCCATGCTGGCCTTCGCTTGTGCTTGTTGTGCACTTGCTGATTCCTCAAGTGCCTTACGCGTTTCAGCCAACTCTTGCTTTTGAATGCGAATCGACCAAGCAAGCAATGCTAGAGCGGCCAACGACACTACGGGGTTGACCAGACCTCCGAAGTAATCGCCCATTTGCCCTAGTTCAGCCAGTCTAAATTTTTCGGAATCCCCGGGCAGAAAGCGTTGTGCTTTTGCAGTGACGTAAAAAAAAGCGGTTGTTGTCATGGCGGCCAACACCAAAAGAACGATTAATGCAGGTGCCCAATTGGTAAACCTACGCCACAGATCGCCTGGATTTTTCTTTGTTTCCATGGAATGTCCTCCTGATCCCCAATGTAGCACTCGCCCCAGTAGGGCGGGCCGAACATTCGTGCGGTAGCACAGTGCAGCCACGACAAATGCACTACTCCGCTACACACGTAAAGCGCGGGCCAGATACGCCAGCCGGGCGCGCACCATGTTGGATTTGACTGGAATGGGCCGTACATCGAAGCGAACGATGGAGGCCGCCCTTGCTGTGAATGCCATCTTTGCGGGCATGATCGTCGGCCTTCTGCTGTCGCTGTGGCCGCCTGGCGACGACGGGCCGCTCTGACCCCGCAACCCGCGCCGCGCGGGCTTTTTCCCGCCTAGGCTCCGCTGCTACAGTGCTTCCCAGGAGGGGACCAATGACCACAACCGAGCTCGCCATCTTCATCGCGCTCTCGCTGGCTGCCACCGTGGCCGGCGCCCAGGTGCACCGCTGCGAGGACGCCACGGGCAAGCTCATGTTCTCGGATCGCCCCTGCGATGCGGGGCAATCGGGCGGTCAGATCCTGCGGCAGCGCACGCAGGCGGAAATCCAGCAGGAGCGCCAGCAAGCCTACGAGGCCGAGAGTCGCAAGCAGGACCGCCGTTTCGCGGAGCAGGAACGGGAACTCGCTGAGCAGGAACGCCGGATGCTCATGCAGCAGACCCAGCCTCCGGTAGACGACTGGCAGACCCGCAAGAACCGCGAGAACGCTGCGACCTCGGCCGGGAGCATTGCCAACAACGGCAGCCGCTGGGACGCCAAGGCCGAAGCCGAGCGGGCGGCGCAGCGTCGCGAGGAGTCGCGCAGGCGCCAAGCCGCACAGAAAGAGTTCATGCTTACGTGCACGGGCGGTATCTGCACAGATGAATACGGAGCCTCCTACTCTGGCTCGGGTGCGACTCTCTTCAGAAGCGACGGGCGCACATGTTCCGTGACTGGAAGCGTGGCCTACTGCCAGTAGCGATGTAGCTCCCGTAGTGATCGCGACTGCGCTCCGGTGTGCCACCGCCGCAGGGAAAGGCGCCCGACCAAATGCAAAAGCCCTCGTATGAGGGCTTTTTTTCGTTTTGTTTTTGTTACGAGTGCCGCTGCGCGAGGGGTGTTGCAGAGCTTTTCGCATTCGGCTACAATGTCAACCGTGGTTCACACTTCGTGTGCCACGTTTTAGATCTATCTTTTAAACCTCAAAGGAAGCAATTATGCAAAATATAAAACCTTACAGGAGATTCGATTGTCGAATATCTTCACATGAGCAAAAAACTTGATGTAGAGCGATCAGCGAAATTCAGCGAATATGTCCATGGTCTGAAAGATCCAGTTGGAAAAGCGAAAATTCTTTCTCGACTGAAGCGATTGGAAAATGGAAACTGGGGTGACGTTGGCCCTATTGGCGACGGGCTCTCTGAGCTTGTAATTGACTATGGCCCAGGATACAGGGTTTACTGTAAGCGGGTTGGCGACAAGGTGGTGGTTCTTGGTGGTGGAACAAAGAATCGACAGCAGGCGGACATAGATGCCGCAAAAGCAGATGCAAAGCTGCTATGAACATCAGACGGGCCTTGGCCCGTCTTTTTGTACTCTTATTTAAGGAATGAAAATGCAATCCAACTTCGAGAGAGGTTTAGAACTCAAGGCGTTTGACGCCTCTGAGTTTCTAGGCTCTCCTGAAGACTGCGCAGCCTATCTTCAGGAGTTTTTAAACGATGAAGAAGACCAAGCACTACTATTCAGTGCAATCGGAGACGTTCTCAAAGCGCAGCGGAGAATGTCGCAAGCATCTAGAGAGCTGGGTTTAAGTCGAGAAGGGCTATACAAGTCCCTCAGCGAAAAAGGTAATCCTAGCTTTCACACAGTCGTTCACACGCTTAAGCTACTTGGCCTAAGCCTTTCAGTGCATCCAACAAATGCACAAGACGCCGCAACAGTCTGAGTTGACTACTCTGATTTTGTGCCCCCAATAGGTTTCGCTTCTTCGCGAAACCTTGGGCAATCTGTGCACCTCACCAAGGACCAGCACAGTGCCCCAAGACGCTCAACCGCGCCCCGCGCGCGACCAAATCCCCGCGGCCGGATATCCCCCGGCACCTTCCGCAGATCCGCCGCCACTGTCCGCCGCCGCGCGCATGAGCCAAGTGGCTGGCGTAGTGGCTGATCGCGGATTCCAATCCGATGTCGCCCGCAGCCTGTCCGATGTGGCAGGCCGCACTGCAGCCAACATCCTCGGCGGCCCTGTGGACCTGGCCGCACTGGCCCTGCGCCCGCTGGGCTACCAGCACCCAGCGCCCGTGGGTGGATCGGAGTGGATAGGGCAGGGCATGGAGGCTGCAGGCGTCGTCACGCCGGAGCGACGCCCAGCGGCCGAGGCTATGGCCACGCTGGTTTCGCCTGGTGCGATGGTCGGCGCAGCGCGAGGGCTTTCTCGCTTCGCGGACATGGGCCCGGCAGTCGCACCTTCGGCTGGGCGGATCGGAGCAGGCGCACCGGCAGTGAATCAGATGGGCGCGATCTCCCCTGAGGGCAAGGCGCGGCTGCTGGCGGACCTGCAGGCGGGGAAGGGAAGCGGTACATATCGGCTCGGGGATGTGACAGAGGGGCAGGCCAACCAATTGAGGCGCGCCGGCCTCAAATCGACTAGTAACGACGTGCTCATGACGAATGACGCGCTCCGTCATCTTCACGACAAGCGGGTGATGCTGGAAGGCTACTCGCCGGAGGAGGTGTTGCGTTTTGCGGAGCAGGCAATGGCGAAGCGCTCGCGTGTTGACTTCGATCCCGGAAAGGCGCGGCAGCAGCCGTCTTTGCTCAACGAGGGGATGCGCGATCTCGTTACGGGCAAGCGCTACGACGCCCGCATGCCACTTGGGAGCGTGGGTGATGCTTTTGACGCCAGAAGCGCGGTGCCGGACGGTTTGCCGCCCAGAAAGAAATAAGCCCCAGGTCTTGCGAACTGGGGCCTACTGGTCTGCACGGCATGGTGGGGTTGGATGCCCACTACTGGAGTTGTCCCGTCAATGCCGAGCGAACACTACCGACCGGGGGCGCCGATGCGGTAACCAAATTGTAGCGCTGAGCACTGAAATCCACAAAGTGGCGATCCCCCCTGTAGGGTTCGCGCCAACTGCCGTGCCCGGGAACACTGTGCCCTACACAGGAGTCCAGACATGGCAAACAGCGCATACCCCAAGGGTGCCCAGAGGATTCTGAGCGCCGGCATCAATTTCGCGGCCCACACCATCAAGGCGGCCCTTGTCACCACGGCCTACACCTTCAGCGCCGCCCACGAGTTCCTCTCGGAAGTGGGCACGCGCGTGGGCACCGACCAGGAGCTGCTGAACAAGAGCATCACGGGCGGCGTGCTTGATGCCGATGACTTGGATTTCGGAGCCATGGCCCCGGGGAACACCATCAAGGCGGTCATCGTCTACCGCGACACGGGCAACGCCTCGACTTCGCCGCTGCTGTTCTACTTCGATGTGGTCACAGGCCTGCCGTTCGCCACCAACGGCGGTGCTGTAACCATCCCCTGGGATACGGGGGTCAAGAAGATCGCCCGTCTCAAGCTCCCGGTCTTCCCCAAGGGCGGGGAGAAGATGTTCTCTGGCGCCATCAATTTCGAGACGGACACGATCAAGGTTGCGGCCATCCCCGAAGCCTATGTGTACGACCCCGCCGACGAGTTTCTGGCAGACCTGGGCGCCGTGATCGGCACGGCCCAGACCCTCGCTGGCAAGTCGGTCACGGGCGGCGTGTTCGACGCCACCGATATCGACTTCGGAAACCTCGCCGCTGGCTCGTCCATCGGCTCGCTGGTGTTCTACAAGGACACCGGCAGCACAGCGACCTCGCCCCTGCTGCTGCACGTCACCGACGTGACTGGCTTCCCGGTTGATACCAACGGCAGCGGCGTGTCGATGCGCTGGTCCAACGGCGCGGCCAAGATCCTCAGCCTGATCCCGGCGTAAGGGGGGCGCCCCATGCTCCACACCTTTGCCAACAACGCGACGGCCAAGATTGCTGCCGGGCTCACGAATGTGGCCACGACCTTCACGGCCGAGGACGAGCCGCCCGTGTACCGCTTCACCTACCTGAACGACCCTGCTTCTGGGCTCATTCAGGTAGCGACCCTGACGAACCCGGCCGCCCCGGGCGTGCATGAGATCGTGCACATCACCGAGCACAACGGCACGGTCTTCACCGTCGTGCGCGGGCGCGAGGGCACGTCTGCCGTGGCCTGGGCCGCCGACACCATCATTTCGGCCCGGGTGACGGCCGCCATGCTGGAGTCATTCGCCCAGAACCGGGAAAGCACCACAGGGAACAACGGCGCCTTGGCGCTTGGCACCACCGAACAGGCTGCGGCCGTGCGGGCCTACAAAGGGGTGGCCATCAACGCAATCGGCAACGGCGTTGAGGATGCATGGCTGATTGGTGGCACACCAGTTCTCCAGCGCGTGGCAGCCACCAGCGTAACCCTGATGGACCGGCACATGACCCCGGACGGCACAGGCGCTACGCCGACCGTTGACCTGGGAGTTGCGCCCACTTGGGCCACGGCCACGTCGTACAGCGACGGCGCCATCGTGCAGCCCACGACGCCTGACGGACTTCAGTACCTGCTCTGGATGACCGACCCGAGCAGCGGGCCCCTGACCTCCGGCGCCACCGAGCCTGACTTCTCCGGGCCGGGCGGATCGTCCATGGAGTTCGACCCGGGCGGCGGATTCGACAACTTCTGGACCTGCCTCAACCTGGCCACCGGCATCACGCAGAACCTGCCCATGGCGGGCGTGCGCTTCTACCCGAGCGAAGTGGGCTTTATCTGCTTCGAGCGGGGCGCAGGCGTGACCACCGACCCGGTGATTTCCATCGGCACCACGGCCACGCCCACCAAGTACGCCAATGCGGTGACGCTCACCGGCCTGGGCACGAACCAGATCCACCGCATCGCCGTGACCGACAGCGACGGCGTGGGCGGGCTGAAGTTCACGCTGGACACCCCGGCTGCCGGTGGCGTGTTCCGGGGGCGCTTCTACTTCAAGGGCACCTTCGTCCAGTCCGAGAGCTGACCATGGGCTACCCCCTCATCAACGGCGCGGAGATCAACGGCACCGACAGCGACGGCGTGCAGACCGAAGGCATTGAGCTGGTCACCGCCGGAGTGCCCGCGATCGCCTGGGCCCTTGATGTGGGTGGCGCGCAGCCGTTGGAGCTGGGCGAACACACCTTCCAGATCGGCTTCAATGTGGCCCCCTCACCGGCGGGGCTGGACCTGGTGCACACCGGGCTGCACAGCGTCTTCATGGGGCAGCCGGGCGCTGATGTCACCTTGTTCGCCCCCGGCGCGCGGGTGCTGGAGCTGGGCGGCCTGGCTATCGATGCAGGCGGCATCACCGTTGATGCGGGCAGCGCTCAGCCATTGGAGCTGGGCGGTCCAGGGTTCGGCTTCGTTGGCCTCGCCGCTGGCGCGCATGTGCTGGAGCTGGGCGAGGCGGGCACCGATTTCTTTGCCGAGGCTTCCGGTGCGGTGGCCCTGGAGTTCGGTCTTTCCGTGGCGCGCTTCCGCTTGGCGCCCAGCGGCATAGAGCTGGGCCGCAGCGGCACGCACGCGCTGGTGGCGTCGGGCGTCCTGGTCGAGGTCGGCGGCGCTCATGTTCTGGAACTCGGCGCCCCTGGTCAACCCCGCTTCACGGCTTTCGCGCGCCAGGCCTTCCCGTTGGAAATGGGGCACCACGCCGCGAGTAGAGGATCCGCATGCTGACCTTCGAGAGCTTCACCGGGATCAACAACGTTCTGCCTGCCCACCGCCTGCAGGGCGCCGACTTGATCAAGGCCACCGATGTGAACATTGGCCAGACCGGAGAAATCACACGGCGCCAGGGGTTCACCGAGGTTTCTGCGCTGTGCCACAAGAACCTGTTCGATGGCCAGGGCTTCATGCTCTCGACCGCTGGCAACCAGCTGGTGGCCACGCACCCGGGCGGCGTGCGGCATGTGGTCCATCCAGCCATCGGCCCGGAGCGTCTTTGGTACTGCAATCTGCCTGACGGGCGAACGGCGTTCAGCAATGGGCTGATCCAGGGCACCACGGACGGATTCGTCAGCCTGGACCGGAGCGTGCCTGAGCCGACTGGCCTGGGCGCGCCCGACACGGCTTTCGGCGAACTCTTCCCGGGGGCCTACCGCTACTACCTGACCCACGTTCGCCTGGCGGATGGCGCAGAAAGTCCGGCCCTTGGCTCCGCCCCCGTCACCATCGTCTCGGGTGGGCTGCGCATTGACGGCCTCCCGCAGCTGTCTGGCCATTCGCTCAGCGTGTACCTGAGCAACGAGAGCGGGGAGGGCGCCTACCTTGTGGGCGCGGGCATCACGGGCGACATGTTCCAGTTCGGCGGGAAAAATGCGCAGCTGGTGACCGCATGCAGGACCATCGGCGTGCGGCCCTTCCCGGTGGGCACGATCACAGCCTACTGGCGCGGCCGTGTGCTGGTTGCACAAGGAGACGTTCTCTGGGCCAGCCGCCCGTTCGCGCCGCACCTGGCCGACTGGCGCGACTTCAAGCCCCTGAAGGACCGCATCACGGCCATCCAGCCTGTGGACGATGGTGTTTTCGTGGGCACCGACAAAGAACTGGTGTTCCTGGCCGGGACGACCTGGGAGAGCCTGACCTACCGCAGCACCCGGCGCGGGCCCGTTGTCCTGGGCTCCGGGGTATCAGCCCCGGGCGACCAGCTCCGCGTCGGCGATGGCGCCGGCAGCGGGGACGCCATGCTCTGCATTGCAGGAGGGGAGATCGTGGCCGGGTTTGCCGGTGGGGTGACCAGCAGCCTCACGCAGAACCGCTACAAGACGACTGCGGCCGAGGTCTGCGTGACCTTTCGCGTGGTCGATGAAATCCCCCAGTACGTCGCGGTTCCGCAATGAGCCTCTGGAATGCCTACAGCTTCGACCCCAAGGGGCAGCCTGTGACCGGACGCGCACCGGATGCACTGCGCGTGCTCGGCGGGCAGGCAACGGCCGCACAGTTGACGATGGCACAGAGCGCCTTTGCGTCCTACTGCATGCGCGCACGGTTCTCCGTGGTGCCTAACCCCACGGAGCTGGGTCGCCTTCCTGACGGCACCCCTTACCGCATTGTCACCGTGGGCAACTCGACGGTGATGGAGATCCAGCCGGGCGGCGCGGACGTGGAAGACAAGAGCATTCGCGGCATCCTGGCAACCCACACAGCCGGTGACGTGTCGCGAGCCTGGCTGATCACCCCGGGCGGCAAGTTCCGCGCCCCCGACAACACCTGGAAGATCAAGCTGCTGCCGGAGATTCCGGCCTCCGGGCAGCGCTACTGGTATCCAGCGGCAGGAAACAAGGGCTTCGTGAGTGAGTTCGCGGCGCATGCCCGGGGCGGCAAGCCGCTGCTCCTTGGCGGCAACCTGGGGCCCGCCTTCACATACATCGGGGGCGGTCGGCGCTTCACCTGCACGCCCGCCTTCAACTGCGAGGAACGGCTGGACACCCAGGCCGAAAGCGACGGCGAGCCGAAGACATTCACGCAGCCGCCGATCTACAGCTACCTGCCCGCTCCCCCCGGGCACGGCGGCGGGCTCGATGAGAACATCTGCGTGCACCCAACGGGGAACCGATTCATCCGGCCGCTGACCACCGGCTACCTTCGGCGGTTCGTGCAGATTGGGATAAACCTGACGATCATGCGCGTGACCCGCGCCTTCAACAGCGCGCCACGGCAGGTGATGCTTTGGTACGAGACCTATGTCTTCACCGGCCCGGCCGCCAGCTCCGTGCCCGGCACCTTGCCGACCGTGTCCGCAGCAGAAGACCCTGTGCCTGAGCTGCAGCTCGACTGCGTGCCGCCGGACGCTGTGACGCTGACGGCCGACGGTGTGTTCGACATGACGAAGCACCGGGCGTGCCGCTTCGCCCAGACCAGCGACTACAACATCGCGGCGCCTGCGCCGCCTCCAACGCCCGGGGGCGCCATCGGGACGGAGTCGGGCTACTGGGCCTGGACGGCGCAGCAGCAGCGCAGCGTCCACTGGGAAGGCCTGGTGCTGGTCACCAAGCTCAATGACCTGGGCCAGGTCACCCACGATACCGAGAAATACGCCGAGGAGCACCGCGCCGAGCAGGTGCACCGCACCGACACCCACCGCACCTACAGCTGGGGGTTTGCTCCGACATGGTCCCGGGGCGACATGCAAACGGCCGAAGAAACGCGGGCCAGCACGATTACACGGCGAGACCGCCGCATCCTCACGCGGGTCATCGACGGCTTGGAGCTGGTGGTTCAGGACTCCCTGATCGATGAGGTTGCGACCCAGGAAACCCACTTCGAATACACGCGCCTGCCCTATGCCGAGTCGTTCACCTGGGAGCGTACGCAGAACGCCAGCATCTCTGTGACGCTGCGCCATCCCATCTTCATGAGCAGCCTGCTGCGGGCCAAGATGTACCTGGAGTACACGCTGCAGTGGACCAAGAGCGTGGCCTACGAGTCGAGTGACCTGGATACCCCGTTCCCACCTGCCGTGCCGTACGTGACACACCATCTGATCGGCGAGTCGCGCGGTACGGAGGTGCTACGCATCCCGTTCGAGAGTGCCAGGCCACCGATCATTGACGTGCTGCACAACAACCTGAACGAGCCCGGCGTTACCCCCGCCGAGGGATCAGTGTGGCTGGACACGTCGCCGCCGGGCCTGCCTAGCCTCGGTGACTACAACTACGCGATGGACCTGGACTACTCGCCCTTCGATTCGGGGATCGGAGTGGGCGTGCCATCGCAGACCAATGAGATTGGCGGGACCGATGCAGTGCGGTTCACCGTGGACGGGGAAATCACATCGTCTGTGCCCAAGGACCCCCGCACCGCAGCGGCTGTGGTGACAGTGCACATCGGCTCGGCACAGCGCCTGCACTACGTCGTGGACATGCGGGGCATCCGCCCGCTCTCCGAGCAGTTTCCCGATCTCGACCCATCGCACCCCGAATGGTTCGTGGAGAAAGTCGTATGAACGCCATCGTCTGCAACACCCTCACTGGCGCGGTGTCCGAATACACGCGCTACGCATTTAATAGCATTACCGCCACGCACGGCGGAGGCCCAACCGGGCTTTTTGAACTGGTCGGGAGCACCGACGACGGGCTGCCCATCGTCGCCGACCTGGCGCTCCCGGCAACGCTGCGCGAATCGACCCTCAAGAAGATCCCGAGCATGGTGTACCTGGCCATGCGCGGGGCGGGGAGCGCGGACCTGGTGGTGTTCGGCAATACCCAGAACTGGACCTATCGGTTTCCATTGCGCGACAGCGGGCAGACCAGGTGCCCGGTGGGCAAGGGTATTCGGGAAAACTACCTGGGGTTTGGTCTGCGCACCCCAGACGGGCAGGCATTCATGCTGGACCGGGTGGAGGTGCTGCTTCACGAGTCAAAGACACGGAGGATTTAAATCATGGCCGAATTCGATTTCAACGGTCCCGCGAGCATCGTTGAGGACAAATACACGCGCTCCATCGACCTGGCCGATGCGGCCACGGAGTCGGTGGAGGGGTTCCAGGAGGCGCTGAACAAAAGCATCTACCTGCCCCCCACCTTCAGCCTGAAGTGGGAGACGCTACCAGCACCGAGCCTGCCCGAGGTGCCGGATCTCCCAACCCTGCCGACCATCAGCCTGCAGGTGCCAGACCAGATGCCGCGCGAATTGAACACGCCCCTGCCGTCGATTGGCATTGACGACTTCGACGTGTCGCCCCCGGCGCTCAATTTCTCGGCTGCCCCCGTCCTGACCATTGGTACTGCGCCATCGCTGCCTGAAGTGCGGGATGTGGCCGTGCCCGACGCCCCGGTGGTCGTGCTGCCAGATGCACCGGCGTTTCTGTCCCTCACCACGCACACCTTCGGCGGCGTCAACCTGCATGAGGACTGGCTGGACAAGCTGGACGACATCCCCACACTCACGCTGCTGGAGCCGGTGCCGTTCTCCTATTCGCCCGGGGCGCGGTACGCATCGGATCTGCTGGACAACCTCAAGGCCACGTTGCGGGCCCGGCTGGCGGGGGGCACCGGCCTGTCGGCCGCTGTAGAACAGGCCATCTGGGACCGCGCCCGGGAGCGTGAGAACCTGGCCGGGCTGGCCCGTGAGCAGGAGGTGCTGCGCGGCGCTGAGGCGCTGGGCTTCCCGCTGCCTTCTGGGGTGCTAGCCGGGCAGCTCGCAGATGCGCGCCGCGAGACGGCGGACAAGGTTTCCAGCCTGTCGCGCGACATCGCGATCAAGCAAGCCGAGATGGAACAGCAGAACCTGGAGCGGACCATCCAGTTCGCTTCGCAGCTTGAAACCACCCTGCTGGAGGATGCCTACAAGCTGGAGATGCTGGCCTTCGAGACAGCGAAGACCGCCGCCGACAACGCCATTGCCGCGCACAACGCGCAGATCGAATACTTCAAGGCATTGCTGGTGGGCTACCAAGCGTATGCCGGTGCCTACGACACGGTCATCAAAGCCGAGCTGAACAAGGTCGAGGTCTTCAAGGCCCAGCTGCAGGCGGAGCAAACCAAGGCCGACATCAACAAGTCCCTGGTGGATCGCTACCGGGCCGAGATCGACGGGGCCATGGCCACCGTGGAGATTTACAAAGCCCGCGTGGGGGCGGCTCAGACGCTGGTCGAACTGGAGCGGTCCCGAATCCAGGCCGGCGCGGAGCAGGTGCGCGCATTCGTCGCCACGGTGAGCGCAGAGACGGCCAAGGCCGACCTGTACAAGTCCACCGTGGAGGCGGAATCTGCCAAACAGGAGGCCTACCGCTCCCAGGTGCAGGCGTACAGCTCCAAGGTGGGGGCGCAGGCCGAACGTGCCCGGGCCGAGGTGGCGCGCTACCAGGCGCTGATTTCTGCGAAGCAATTGGAGTGGGATGGCTGGCGCGCCCGCCTGGCGGCCGCCAGTGCAACGGTCGAAGCCACAGCCCGGCAATCCAGCGTTCTGCTGGATGGCTACCGCATCGGCGCTGCGGCCGTGGAAGCGCAGGCGGGCAGCTACATGCGGCGCTGGGAAGCCGACATCAAGCAGTATGAGGCGGGGCAGTCAGTCACCTATCAGGTGGCGAAGATGAACACCGACGCCGTGCTGCATACGAACGATGCCCGCATGGATGCGGCGAAGGTGGGCCTGACCACGTCGTCGCAGCGTCTGGCCAGTGCTTGGGCCATGGTGTCAGCGTCGGCGCAGATCAGCGGCAGCTCGTCCCTCACGCAGACCATTTGACCGGGGCATCCCCCCTGTAGGGTTCGACGGCGTGGCGGGGCGCCGGAACACTGCAGGGCATGCTGACCCCCGCCAAGCGAAAACTCATCATCTACAAAGGCGCCAAGTTCGATCCAGGCTGGACCTGGAAGGCTGATGGCGTGCCTGTGGACCTGACCGGCTTCACTGCGCGGATGCAGGTGCGTGCTGATGTGGACTCGCCCGATGTGCTGCTCGACCTCACCACCGAGAACGGCGGGATCGTCTTGGGCGGTGCTGCGGGCACCATCGATTTCTGGGTGGGAGCTACCGAGACCACCAGCATCACCTGGGAGGGCGGTGTGTGGGCGCTTGAGATCCAGTATTCGGCCGACCCCGACGATGTTGACCGCCTCATGGAGGGCGGGATTTCCGTTTCGGCGGAGGTGCCCCGGTGACGGACGTTCTGATCGAGCGCGAAACCCTGGTCCTTGTTGAGGAGGCCAGGCAAGGGCTTCTTGTCGAAACCCGAGAGCGCGTGGAGATCGTGACGGAGGCCAAACAGGGCCCCAGGGGCGCTCAGGGCATCCAGGGCCCGGCGGGAGGCGTCACCACCGTCACCGTCGGCGGCACGCCGTTGAGTGGCCACAGCGGAGTCGCAGTGGATGCCTCTGGCCTGCTTGTGGAGGCCGATTGCACCAACCCCGCGCACCTTGGGGCTGTGCTGGGCCTCCTGACCAGCGCCCACAGCCCCGGCGATCAAGCAGTCGTGCAAACCGCATTCACGGTAGAGCACGTAGGCTGGACGTGGACACCTGGGCCGGTGTTCGTTGGCGCGGCGGGCCAGCTCACTCAATCGATACCGGGCGGCGCAGTTTTCTCGCAAGTGGTTGCGCATGCGCTGTCCGCCACGCTTGTCCTTGTGGACGTTCAACCCCCCATCACCCTTGCATAGGAGCCCACCATGGCCGCAAAGAAATTTCTCCGCTTCATCAACGGCATCTTCACCGAGGTGTTTGGTGTGCAGACCTCGACTGGCGCAGCCAACGCTGGCGACATCGTCGCGCTGGATGACACCGGCCGACTCGACAACAGTCTGATGCCGGTGGGCATCGGCGCCGACACGAAGTCCATCACCACAAGCGAGGCCCTGGCCGCAGGCGACTGGGTGAACATCTGGAATAGCACGGGCGCCAAGGCACGCAAGGCCGACGCGACCACCGCTGGCAAAGAGGTGCACGGCTTTGTGCTGGCCGCAGCCTCCAGCGGTGCCAGCGCGCTGGTGTACTTCGAGGGCACGAACACCCAGGTCACTGGCCAGACGCCTGGCCCCGTGTTCCTGCAGACGACGGCTGGGACTGGCGGAGCGACCATTCCGAGTGCTTCTGGCAACGTGGTGCAGCGCATTGGTGTGGCCCTCAGCGCTACCGAAGTGAACTTCGAGGGCGGCCCGGCGGTCACGCTGGCGTAACGGCATGGCAGAGCGCAAGCCATTGGCTTCTGTCGGCGGCGGCATCGTTGAGATGCCCGCCATTGACACTCTGCCTGTCGCAAACATCCCTGCGGTGGTCGCGGCCCAGACCAACGCGGCAACGAGCAAGGCCACGCCTGCGACGACGGACGAAATCCCGCTGGCCGACAGTGCCGCTAGCTTCGGTCTCAAGAAGCTCACCTGGACCAACCTGCGCGCAACGGTTCTGGCCTGGATCATCACCCAGGCCAACGCCTGGACCGGCCTGCAGACCTTCCGGGACCTGCGCGAGACCATCGTTACCGCGAACACCAGCACGGCCTACACCATTAACCTGGCCAACGGCACGCTGTTCAGCCTCACGCTCACGGGCAACTGCACCTTCACGTTCCCCACGGCAACGTCGGGCAAGCAGTTCACGGTGCTGCTCAAGCAGGACGGCACGGGCAGCCGCACGGTGGCATGGCCGTCGAGCGTGCGGTGGGTGGGTGGTACAGAGCCGACCGTCACTGCCACGGCGGGTCAGACGGATGTGATTTCGTTCATCGCCGATGGCACCTACTGGCTGGCTTTTGTTGCCGGTCAGAACTACACCCGGAGCTGATCCCGCAATGTTCCTCACCACACGGGCGCTCATTTCGGTGAAAGGTGCGCCGCCGCCGGTCTCTGGCTTCGCAACGCTCGACCCCTTGCGGACTGGTGCTGCTGCGGGCCTCACGGGTGGCAACTTGAGCCTGACCACGAATCTGTTTGGCTCTTCGGTTTCAAACATCGGAAAGTCTTCGGGAAAGTGGTACTTCGAGGTCAAGTGCGTGGACGCATCTCAAAAGGCCACCTTGTTCGGGGTGGTGCGCTCATCGCTCTACGACAAAGACATCTACCCCGGCGCGCCCAACAACGGCTGGTGCTACTACTTTTATAGCGGCGACATCTACGCAAATGACGTGGTGACGGCCTATGCACCTAACCCGGACTATGAGGAATGGGTGGGTTGCTACGTGAACCTCGATGACTGGGAGATCGGCTTCATCTCGAACGGGGTGGACCGGGGCATCGCCTTCAGTGGGCTGCCCAACGATACCTATTGCGCGATCTTGGGCAATGGTTCCTCCATCACGGGCGGCATCCAGACCATCAATTTCGGCGCCACCTCGTTTGCCTTTACGCCGCCCGCTGGATTCAACGCGGGGTGGTTCAACCCATAGGAAGGATATGGTGCGATCCCCCCTGTAGGGTTCGACGGTTTTGAGGGGCGACGGAATCATCCGGGCTCATGAAAGACCAAATTCTGCACCCCGACTCGGCCATGACGGCAAAGAACATCGTCAACTGGCTGGCCGCCTTCCTTGGGCTGGGCACATTCCTCGGAGTGGTGAACCTCGCCGTGGGCGTTCTGTCGGCCGCGTGGTTGGGCGTGCAGATATATGGCTACCTCGCGCACGAACTGCCGATGAAGCGCATGCGCAAGCAAATGCTCAAGCGTGACTTGGAGCGCGGCGCCACGCAGCCAGCAGAGCTGGGCGAGCTGGGGGCCGACAAGTGAGCCGCGCAAAAGTCTGGTCTTCCCTCGGGGCCGCAGTCCTGGCAATCGTGGCGGGAGTGTTTGCGGTCGAGGGCGGCTACGTCAACAACCCCGCCGACCCGGGCGGCGAGACGAACCACGGTGTGACTGTGGCCGTGGCGCGCGATGCCGGGTACACCGGCCCCATGCGCGAGCTGCCCAAGGAATTCGCCCAGCAGCTCTATGCCAAAGACTACATCGAGCGGCCGAACTTCCACCGCGTGATCGCCATGTCCCCCGCCGTAGGTGAAAAGCTGGTGGACGCAGGCGTGAACGCTGGGCCCGGTCGCTCCGCGCGCTGGTTCCAGCAGAGCCTGAACCACCTCAGCCGGGGCGGCGCCGACTTTCCAATGGTGGCGGCAGATGGCCAGATCGGTGCCCAGACCTTGGCCGCCTACAAGGCGCTGGAGCGCAAGCGCGGCCGCATCAAGGCGTGCGAGCTGACATTGAAGCTGGTGGACGCCCAGCAGGGCGCGCACTACATGAGCCTGAACAAGCCAATGTTCAACGTGGGCTGGGCCGACCACCGCCTGGGCAATGTGCCTCTGGCACGCTGCGCTGATTCCGTGGCCGGAGGTATGCCATGAACCCCATCTTGATCGCCCTGGCCATCAGCGTTGCCGCGAATGCTGCCTTTGGCTGGGCCTACCTGAGCCAGCGCGACGACACTGCCACTGCCAAGGCTGACTTGCGCGCCATGGAGGGCCAGCGCGACGGCGCCCGCCAGACGGCCAGCGCATGCAGTGACAGCGTGGACGACCTGCGCGAGCTTGCGGACAAGCGGGCCCTCAATGCCGCCCCTGCCCGGGCCGCAGCTGCCAGCGCTGCCCAGGGGCACAACCAGCGGGCCGACCAGATTCTGTCCACGCCCGCCCCGGTGCCAGGCGACGTGTGCGCCAGCGCGCAGGCCCGGGTCGATGACTGGCTGAAGGGGAGGGCGAAGCCATGAAATTAGCTATTGCTTTGATAGCTGCTTGCGCCTTATCGGCATGCGGTACACAGGGAAATCATTTGGAAGTTCCGCGCGTGAACGTCGCCGTGCCCGTGGCCTGTCAGGAGCACACGCCAGCCCGCCCGGTGATGCCCACAGAAGCCCTGCGGCCGGGCGCCACGGTGGACCAGTATGTGCAGGCGTCAGCGGCAGAGATTGAACGCCGCGAGGGCTACGAACTGCAGCTTGTTGCTGCACTGGCGAACTGCACAAAGCCAATCAGGCCTTGAGAGCGCTATCTTCAGCTCCAAGTCGTAGCCCTTGCTGCCAGCGGGCGGGCTCGCTCTGTGCGGGAATCTGAAGCTATACAGATACATAAATTTACATGCAGCGGGGCTGAATCTCTTGCCTCGTGGCTGCGCGCTCTCTACAGTCTGGCGCACCAAAGGGAGGGAAGAATAAATGCAACGTCTTGAAAAAAGACGCGGTGGCTTGCGTGCGCTCGCAGCCATTGCAGGGGGCTATCTTGCGGTTGTGGGCGCTGTGGCGTTTGGCACGCCAGCAGCCTTTGCGCAAAACCAGCCATTCGCTGCGTCGGCCCCGCTGGGGGCGGCATCAGCGCCCATGCCGCCACGCCTTCTGACCGGCCCCGTCCGGCTAAGGAATCTCACCCGCAATGGTTCGCTTGAGGTGATTTATCCCAACACCTCCCTTACCTCCTGCCCAGCCAATGAAACACTGAAGTACTTCTACTACTGGACCGATACGCCGGAACTGCGAGGCCCGGACTGGTGCGGCGCAGCGGAAGCCAGCGTTGCATCAGGGAACAGGGACCCCTCTCAGCCAACGCACAAGCCTATTTGGCTGGTCAGCTGCTTTCCAGGAGACCACTGGATTTATGCGCACGGATACCTGGACTCACCAGGACAAGCGCCCTTTGTGAGCGACAAACAACGTGAAATCAGCATGGTCTGCACCAGAGAGCTGGACCCGCCAGAATCAACGCCACCACCGCCTTCGGAACCGCCATCACCGCCGCCGCCCACTCTGCCGGATGCCGCTGGCCCGCCTGGATCCTCGGATTCGGGGGGGTGCAAAAAAAGCTCCCACACCTACTCGGGCGGCAGCACACCCAACCCAATCATTCCTGCAACAGGCGACAAGAATCAACCCTTCAGCGACGTCATCGGTCAGGGCCCCCATGCCCTGAACTGGTCGCGCACCTACCGCAGCCTTTACGCCAACAGCCGCGCAACTTATGTACTGCCACTGGTAGGCATGTCGCCCGGGTGGGGCCACAACCACAGCGCCAAGCTCAAACCCGCCGGCAGTGCCCTCAATTGGAGCGACGGCACCGCACAGACCCTCGTCATGGGCAATGGAGACCTGCAGCGGTTCACCTATTCCGCATCCACCGCCACCTGGCAAAACCAGAACGGCAGCAAGAGGCTGCAGACCAATGCCAGCGGCTGGCTCTACACCGATCTGGACGCGGACCGCAAACTGCAGTTTTCTGCCACGGGGCTGCTGCAAAGCGTCACAGGCCGCAACGGTTGGGTGACCACCTATGGCTATGTGCAGATCAACAGCATTCCCATGCTGAAAACGGTGACCAACCAGTTTGGCCGCAAACTGCAGCTCAACTACAACACCAAGGGCCAGCTGGTCTCGGTGGCTGCGGGCAGCAAGGTGCAGGTGAGCTACGAATACGACACATCCGATCGTTTGTTGACGGCGCGCTATGCCGACAACACCACCAACACCTACCTCTACGAACACCCCAGCTACCCCCATGCCCTGACCGGCATCGTGGACGAAAACAACCAGCGTTTCGCCACCTACGCCTATGACGACGTGGGCCGGGCCGTCAGCACCGAGCATGCCGGTGCGGTCGAGCGCTACCAGGTCGGCTACCCCGCCAGCAGCGGTGGGGCCACCACCATCACCGACCCCCTGGGCACGGTGCGCTCTTTCAACTACAGCGCCAGCCTGGGCCAGCTCGCCGTTACCGGCGCAGACAAGCCCGACGGCCTGGGCCTGCGCGACGCCGCCAGCCGCGTACAAAGCCCCCTGGGCCTGGTCACCGCCGAGACGGACTTCCTGGGCACCACCACCAGCTACGCCTGGGACACCGCCCGCCGCCTGCCCACCGCCGTCACCGAAGCCGCAGGCAAACCCGAAGAGCGCACCACCGTCACCAGCTGGCACCCCCAGTGGCGCCTGCCCGTCTCTGTGAGCGAGCCCGGCCGCACCACCAGCTACACCTACGACAGCGCGGGCAACCCCCTCACCCAGACCATCACCGACACCGGTGCGGGCATGGGCAGCGGCATCGCCCGCACCACCAGCTGGACGTACCACCCCTCGGGCCTGGTCGCTACCGAAACCGCCCCCAACGGCGCCGCCACCAGCTACCAGTACGACAGTGCAGGCAACCTCACCAGCAGCACCAACGCCCTGGGCCATGTAGACACCTACACCCACGACACCAACGGCCGCGTGCTCACCCACACCGCGCCCACCGGCCTCGTGACCACCTACACCTATGACGCCCGGGGCCGCATGCTCACTGCCAACCGGGGTGGGCAGACCACCCGGCTCACCTACCGCCCCTCGGGGCAGGTGGCCACCGTCAGGTTGCCCTACGGCCACACCATCACCTACACCTACGACGCCGCCCAGCGCATGACCGGCTGGAGCGACAACCGCAACAACAGCGGCACCTACACCCTGGACGCCATGGGCAACCGCACCCGCGAAGAAGTGCGCAACGCCCAGGGCCAACTTGTGTGGCTGCTGGCGCGCAGCATCAACAGCCTGAACCGCGTGGAAAGCACCACCGTGGGCGGCCAGCAAACCACCACCCATGGCTTTGACGCCAACGGCGAGACCGTGCGCAGCACCAACGGCGCCAACGAATCCACCCACCTGGGCCTGGACGCCTTGCGCCGCATCAAGACCATCACCAACGCTGCCAACGCCACGGCATCCCTGAACTACAACGCCCTGGATGCCGTCACCCAGGCCAGCGACTTCAAAGGCGTAGGCACCACCTACGCCCGCGACGCCCTGGGCAACGCCACCGGCGAATCGAGCCCCGACAGCGGCCTGCAAAGCAGCCAGTACGACGCGCTGGGCCTGCCCAGCACGGTGACCGACGCCCTGGGCCAGGCCACCCACATCGACCGCGACCTGCTGGGCCGCCCCACGCTTATCACCCGGCCGGGCGGCACCACCACCACCCTGCGCTACGACCTGGCGGGCCCCGCCTACAACCAGACCGACCAGCCCAACGCCAGCAAAGGCGCCTTGAGCGAAGTCGTGGACGCCAGCGGCACCATCACCTACCAGCGCGACCACTTCGGCCGCGTCACCGCCAAGACCCAGACCCTGATCAGCGGCACCGCCCGCAGCGTGGGCTATGCCTACGCCGCCAGCGGCCTGCTGGCCAGCACCACCTACCCTGGTGGGCAAGTGCTGCAGCATGTCTACAACAGCACCGGCCTGCTCACCGGCCTGACCTGGGCGGGCCAGAGCCTGGTGAGCAACATCACCTGGAACCCCCTGGGCCAGCCCACCGGCTGGCGCTGGAACCTGCCCGGCGCCACGGCCGCCATCCCGGCCACCCGCAGCTACAACACCGCAGGCCAGCTCACCGCCACAGAGTTCAGCAGCTACCAGTACAACAGCGCAGGCCGCATCACCAGCCTCACGCAAAACCTCTGGAAGCCCGGCAGCACCAACCCGCTGCAAAGCACCCTGGCCCGCGCCGACACCACCTGGACCGTGCAGTACGACACCCTGGGCCGCATCACCCAAATGGGCGACAGCGTGCGCACGACCACCTACCAGTACGACGCCAACGGCAACCGCACGGCCAGCGTGCAGACCACCACAGGCACACCGGCCGCCACCAGCAGCATCAGCCGCGCCTACGGCACCGCCGCAGGCCACAACCGGCTGCTGGGCTTTGAGCAAACCGCCACCGCTGGCGGCAACAGCGCCACCACCAGCGTCAGCTACCAGTACAACGCCGCAGGCGATTTGCTGGGCGATGGCCTGCGCAGCTACGCCTACGACAGCCAGGGCCGCATGGAAAGCGCCACCACGGGCGAAGGGGCCGACGCCCCCAAAACCAAGTACGCCCACAACGCCCTGGGCCAGCGCGTGTTCAAGACCGAGCCGCTGTACAGCGCCGCAGGCAAAGCGGGCAGCGGCAAGAACCTGAACAACCTGTTGGCCGATGACGGTGACGAAGGCAAGGACCCCCAGGGCGAACAGCCCGGCCTCATCCAGCAACTGCTCAACTTCTTCTTCAGCAAACTCTGGAGCCCCGCCACCAGCGATGCCGAAAAGCTGGGCTGGACCTATGTGTACGCAGAAGACGGCAGCCTGCTGGCCGAATACGGTGAAGGCAGCGCCGCCACCTCAGGCAGCGCGCAATACCTCTGGCTGCCCACGGCCAATGGCCCCATGCCCATTGCGGCAGTGGTCAACGGCCAGACGTATGCCGTGCACAGCGACCACCTGAACACCCCCAGAAAACTCACCCAGGCCAATGGACAGGCGGTGTGGCAGTGGGCGTACAGTGCGTTTGGGGATGAGCAGCCGACCACGGCGGCCAAGCGGTTTACGAGTGAGATGACTAACCCGACGACGGGCACGACCAGCTTTCCGGATGTCACGTTCAACCTGCGGTATCCGGGGCAGTACTTTGATAAGGAGACGGGGCTCCATTACAACTACTTCCGCACGTATGCGCCGGGTACGGGGCGGTATACGCAGGGGGACCCCATCGGGCTTAACGGGGGGGGGAATCGGTTTGCCTATGTTGGGGGAAATCCGGTCAGTAGGATTGATCCCCGTGGAAAATTTGCGATTGTGCTCCCCCTTGTACCGATAGTCATTACTGGAGTAGACATTGCTATCGGTGCAGGTTTGGCGGGTGTCGGCTATGGCCTGGATTTAGTTTTTAACAAACCACGGAAGCCGGGAAATGAATCTCGCCCGATTGATGCACCTCCAGGAACTATCCCAATAGATCAAAGTGGGCTCGGCCGAGGTGATATTCACGACATCAAGGATGGCGTTGGTGCCGGTCCGCGTGACTGGACAGGCATCGCTCCAAACGGCGATGTAATAACCAGTGACCCTGACGGGAATGCAATAAACAATGGTCCAGCAGATGGTTATACACAAGGATCCACAGGGTTGTGCAAATGAAAAAAGATTTCTTTCTCTCGTTGCGCCTGAAAAAACAAGATGGTGATCTGAGTTATCTTGCCAATATTTTGGGGCTCAATATCAAAAAAATGTGGAGCAGTGGTGATAGTCTGTCGAATAATAGGGTTGCAAACTATTCCTATTGCGTTTGTGAGATCGAGCAAAGTGAAAATATTGATCTTGGGAAGGCAATTGAAAATATTGTCGTCGCGCTAGTGGCGAAAAATCATGAGATTGAAAATTTCTCGAATGCTGGGGGGTGTTTAAATTTATTTGTCAGTCTCGATTCAAAAGAATTCTCCGGTGCTACGCTTGATAGCGCTCAACTTAAATTAATGGGTGATTTGCGAATATCTTTGGATATAGATAGATTGAATTAAAGCGCAATGGGTCATGCAATGGGGGCGGGTCTTGCCTTTTCGCTAAACCACATAAACCGAAATGAGACCAGTCATCACGTCATCACGTCATCCCGCGCTGGCGCCTATGCCCATCTGCGTGACGCTAGTTGAGAACCGGAATATTGAAGAGGCCCGCACAGCGCGGGCCTTTTTCGTTAGAATTTGACCGTTCGGGTCCGCGACCCCGACCGCGTGAGCTGTATGGCTCCGCATAGCCGGTATAAAGCGTAACGCCCGGCGCCCGCGGCCGAGGCGTGTGCACCGGCGGGAATAGCTTGTTCAACCAAGTCTGTTCCTGCCATGACGAAACTGGCCTCACTTCGCCGCAAGGCATTCCAAGCTCAAAACTGCCGCTGCTACTACTGCCAGCTCCCCATGTGGGATGGTGATGGCGAAGCCGAGTTTGTGGAGCGATTCCACCTCACAGTGGCCCTGGCTCGTCTTCTGCGTGCGACCGCTGAGCACCTGGACGCTCGCCAGGATGGGGGCCGGGACACTGCGGCAAACATCGCTGCAGCGTGCCTTCACTGCAACTCCATGAGGCACAAAGGGCGTCCGTGTTCCGCGCCTTCGCCAGCGCAGTACCGCAAGCGAGTGCAGGCCAGGATCGCGGTGGGCAAGTGGCACCCCGCAATCAAGCACTTGCAGAAGGCTGTTCAGGTGGGCATCTTGTCGTAGTCAGCCAGCGTCATTTCCGTTCCGTCATGGGCCACCAGCACGCCGGCCGTCGTCGCAGACACCTCAACGGGGCGGTCGAAGAACTTGCCTTTCGTATGCGTGTAGCCGGGCAGCGAGGCGCCGCCGTAGAGCTGAGTCAGTTCGAGGTCATCGGCCTGCTTCTGGGTCAGAACCAGTTTCTGTGGGGTGGCCCCGGGGTGCGTCTTCCAGTGCACGCGGAAGGCGTTTGTCACCCGGCGGTGACTTTCAGCCATTCCGGGGTTGTGAGGGGGGAGGTCTATGATGTTTTGGGCTGCCATGTGTCCGATTTTGCCTACGCCGCAGCGGCTGACGGCTTGTTGTGATACTGGTTTTGCATCCAGTGGTGCAGAATCCCAGGATGCCCCTCGATCAGATCGTCCAAACCGCCATCGCCCTGCTGGGCCCGACTGCCATCTGGCTTTCACAGAGCCGGAGCGTGCGGTTCCAGCGCTGGGCCTGCATCGTTGGCCTGGCGAGTCAGCCGTTCTGGTTCTGGGCGGTTTGGGATAGCGGGCAATGGGGTGTTGCTGTGGTGGCGGTGGTGTGCGCTCTAGCCTGGCTCAAGGGGTTGTGGGTGCACTGGATCGCGCCACGTCCACCAGCGGGCGTGGGTACTGTGGCACTGCCACCGGAAAGCAGGCTGAAATGATCGAGTTCGGTGTGGACAACGGGATCCTGGTGAAAATTCGGGGCGACGACATTGCGGCTGGGTCCCACCTGTTGCCGCCAGCTGGCCCTGGCCAATCACCCAAGCTATCGGCCGTGGTGGACACGCCAAATTTAGGCCCCGTGCGCATCACCTACCGCCTGGGAAAGAGCCCGCGCCGAAGGGTGAATCTGTGGTTTTGGACCGCCTTCCATGCCGAGAAAGAGCCGCAGGAATCTGCGCAAATCGTGTCTAACCCAGAAAATTCACCAGAGTGAAAAAAGTACTCTTCAATATGCTCGGGCGTTAGACGATAATCGCGTAAGCTGTTGATTTTAAAGATTTGGCTAACTGCTTTGGGAGCAGAGGGTCGCGAGTTCGAATCCCGCCCTCTCCGCCAATTTTTTATATAAATCAACAACTTACGACGCTTGTTGGTTTCTGACCCACATAAAAACCCACTTAAAATTTTGGGTTGGGTCTATCACACCGTGCACAGCTTTCGCTCCAGATGTCGCGACTGGGCGGGCGATACGACCCACTTTCCTAAAGAGGTCATCGAAAACGCCCTGGCCCATCAACTCAAAGACAAGGCCGAAGGCCGCTTATGCGCGTAGCACGCAATTGGCCAAGCGACGGGAGTCGATGGAGGCTTGGGCGCTGTATTGCTCGACGCCGCAGGTCGGCGTCGAATTGAAAACTTCCAAGTACTCCGGGATCGCCGATCTGATTCGGAAGACGCTACCGCTGCCTCTCGAGCTCGGCCACATCGACCGGGTCGGCGTGTGGCTGCGACTCTAAAATGCGCTGTCAGAGGAAAAATTGCAGACCGTTTCACAAAGAAACCGGCAGTTCTGCTTCGACTGTCGGGTCCAGTGGTCCGTGCTGAAACCGCTCTATCGCAGGCAACTGAATCAACCCATCGGCCAGCTCAACAGCGCCATGTAACCAGGTATCCCAGTCGCCCTTTTCCAGGGGCACAACAGTGCGCTTGTCCTGCAGGTTCGGCGGGCGCTTGGGGTCTGGTCGGTGCATCAGGTTTAGCACCGGTGTGTGATCGCAGTTTTGGGTGATCATGGTGTAGCTGGCCAACACCTCGCCCGTGGCCGGGTCGGTCCATTCACTCCACAGGCCCGCCAGGCCCCAGGGCTCGCCATCGGCGCGTGAGAACTGCCAGGCGATGTGCTTGCCAGTGCCCCAGTACGGTTCGGCGTAGCGTTGCGCCGGGATGATGCAGCGCTGCCCCTTTCGCCATGGCCCCCCGCAAGTCCACGACTTCATCATGCCCTCGCGCCTGGCATTGACGGTGCTCAGGCGCTTGCCGTCCTTGCCCGTTGGAATGTGCGTTTTGGAGTTGGGCTGGATCATGCCCCACTGGCCTACCACCAGTTCGCGCCCTTCGCCTTTGGCACGCAGGAAGGGTCCCCGATAGAGCGGGCTCATCTTGTCGCGCCACTCCGCCTCGGGCACGTCCCCGAAGTGGAGAGCCAACTTGTCGCGGTCAGGAACCTCGTAGTAGGTACACATGGCGGCATTCTGGCAGTCGGTCGCTATACTGTAAATATGCACAGTGTTTTTGATTCCCCCATGCCCGTGCCGTTTGACACGGCGGCGCTGGTGCTCGCATTGCCCATCTGCGGAGTGAGCGTGCGGGCGGGGTTTCCATCGCCAGCAGATGACTTTGTGGTGGATCGGCTAGACATCATGCAATTGCTGGTGAAACACCCGCAGGCCACGTATTTTTGGCGCGTGCGCGGCGACTCTATGCGTGAGGCTGGCATTGATGATGGCAGCATCATCGCGGTGGACCGCGCCGTTCGTCCCAAGCACGGCTGCATAGTGGTGGCGTTGGTGGATGGCGAATGCACGGTGAAGTACCTGCACCAGCGCGCCGGACGCATGAAGCTGAAGGCTGCCAACCCCACCTATCCCGACATCATCCCGCGCGACAGTCAGACCATCGAGGTCTGGGGTGTTGTACGGGGCTGCGTGAAACTGTTCCTCACATCCTAAATTCAGGGCTCTTGCGAGTGCACTGGTATGTATGCCCTTGTTGATGGGAACAACTTCTATGTGAGCTGTGAGCGCGTGTTCCGGCCCAGTCTCAACGGGCGACCCGTGGTGGTGCTGAGCAACAACGACGGCTGCGCCATCGCCCGCAGCAATGAAGCCAAGGCCCTGGGTATCAAGATGGGGGCGCCGTGGCTCCAGATCCGCCATATGGAGGAAACCCACGGCCTGGTAGCGCTGAGTGCGAACTTCACTTTGCACGGCGACATGAGCGACCGGATGATGAGCCTGGCGGCAGGCCTGGGGCCCACGCAAGAAATCTACAGCATCGATGAATCGTTCATCGGCCTGCAGGGCGTGCACGGCGATCTGACCAAGCGCAGCCAGGCCATCCGTAACCGCATCAACCAGTGGGTGGGCATCCCTTGCAGAGTCGGCCTCGGCCAGACCAAGACCCTGGCCAAGCTGGCCAACTACATCGCCAAAACGGCAGAGCGAAAACCAGGCAGCTACCCGACTGAGCTGGCGCAGGTGTGCAACTTGGCCGCCCTGCCAGCCCAGGATCTAGACGACGTGTTGCGGGCCACGCTGGTGGAAGAGGTCTGGGGTGTGGGTCGCAAGATCGCCACGCAGTTGCATGAGGGGGGCGTGCACACCGTGTTGGACCTGGCGCGTTTGGACCCAGCCACCGTGCGCAGGCGCTGGAGCGTCGTGTTAGAGCGCACCGTACGCGAGCTGCAAGGCATGGAGTGCATCGACCTAAACGACGCGCCTGCGCTCAAGAAAGAGATCGCATGCACACGGTCGTTCGGCACGGGGCAGACCGATGGCAGATTCGTCCCGGGGCTTTCCTCCAGCCCTCACCTGGTGAAGAAACACCGCTCGGCGGTTCGGGACGGCGAGAACCACCCTCAAAACTCCTGGCGTTTCCGCGTTGTAGTCGCCTAGCAGACAGCGGCATCCATGGACGTTTGACCGGATTCAGGAAATGCGATCTCCCGACGTAGCCTGCTCGCGATCATTGACACTTTTATCCATTCATATTTTCTTGCGATAGCATTAAATATCTATAACGTCGCCTTCATTTCTATTTTTCAATTGCTGCATTACGTTCGCCGCCTGCTTAAGAGGAGACTCTTTTACAATATCGACTATTAGTGAAAGCGCCGCATCGACTTGCTTGTCATTTCCGCTTAACAACCCGGCGTCAAGCATATTAAAACAGCGATCGAAATTATCTCGCCTTTCAGAAAACGACATTATAAAATAATCGCGCAACAACTGCGATTTTTCTCGTATTTCAGCAATATCAACTTCTGCTTTTTTTTGAATGGCAGTGCGCTTTGTCAACTCTTCTTCTTTGATCTGCAAATACTGTTGCCTTGCGCGAACAACCTCCATGAATCCTTGGGCAATATTTAGCCCATCTTTGCCAGGAACTATTTTTCCGAGCCCCTTCGAAGGTTGAGAGGCAAGGAATTTAGAAGAGTTTTTCATACGCACTCCAAAAATGAACGACGCTGAAGTAGTCTATTCGTGAAAATTCCATGTTTTCTTAATTCTGACAATGCCCATTGTCAAGATCATGCCCTATTGTTAGCGAATCTAATTTCACTGCTGAGAACAAGCTTTTTGCCAATTGAGAAAATTTAGTCCGCTCGCAGTTAAATTTATTATCCGTAACCCACTCCTCACCTTCTATCGCAACCATAGCTTCGGCCCATTTATTCGCAGCCTCAAGTGCGGCATCCTCAACCATGACAACCTCTGCCATGACCTCAATGGAATCCAAAGCCCTTGGCCCACTCCAATGAGCGTAAACAGAGGGATCATATGCATTACCGCAATTTATCAGACAATTCGCTGAGTAGGACATCGTATCGCCCAGAATTTTCTCCAAATTCGCAAACGTGAGCGTATTCAATGTCGTATCAGCTGCCTCGCTCCAAACAAAATTTCCGATTTTCGCATGGCAAGCGGGAGTGATCTTCACATTCAGTGCTCGAATTGTTTTTTGATCGCCATTGTTCAAATAAGCTGCTACCTCGCACCCATCGATCTCATAGGTTCTTACCGCATCATTAGGTTGTATGTATTTTGCAGACCCAGCTATTTTCTCGAAATATGACAAAGACATTCCGATAGAAGCTTTTTGAAAAACTTGATCAATCAGGGATTTTTTACTAGAAACAGATACGGGAACTTCGACGTTTTGAACAGGGGTGGACACCGATTGCTGGAAAGATGGGATGATAGACAGATTATCGAATTTTCTCCCTACCATCCAATACACTGTCACCAGGATTAGCGCCAATGCGCCGATCAGACCAATTGCAAATATTTTTGTATTTACAGCCTCTTCTTTTACAGGGGACTGCTGGACTACTACGCTTTGAGACTCATTGCATTCCGGGCATATTCGAACAAAGGAAGAAATAGCATTGCCACAGCTGAGGCATTTCTTTTGTTCAGAATCAATATTCTCAACATTTACTATCCCTGCTATTTTCGTCTTAAAACCCGGAGAGGCTGCACCCGTACTATCCAGCAATGGCTCCCCAATGACGGCCTTTATAGATTTTCCAAGGTAAATTATTTTTTCAAGTTTTTCTTCTTTAATTTGATTTATTTTCGCCTGATAGTTTCTGCCGCGTAGTTTCACAAGCCAACTTCGCCACCCACTGTCTTTGCGCAAGTGCTTTTCGTAATCCAATTTTATAATGGCAAAACGCTGGACTAATTCAGCGAGAACATATCGAGTTTCATCAATGTTTGATTTTATTGCATCAAGGAGCAATGTTGGGGCATTAAGTTCAGCGATGGCAATATCGACTTCTGCTTTATATTCTTCAGCTTTGGTCAATGCCTCTTCAGCCTTACTAGCAAGTGCATAGCCAGCAATCGCTAGAGCGGGCCCCGCGACTAGCCCACCCAGCACCCAAGTTCCGCCTGCAACGCCCAGCCCTCCGGTTGCTAAGCTACCGCCCCCTAGCCATGCAAGTGTCGCATTTGTTGCAGCTGCGCCCGAGAGGCTCGATATTGCAGTACCAGTAGATGCGCTCGCTAGTAATCCCACAGTCCCATAAGCTCCGAAAGCTCCGGCTGTGCCAGCAGCAATACCCTGCATCGAACCATTACCAACGTCTAAAGCGGATATTCGCGTTAACTCCGTCTCAATAATTTCAACCTCGCGAACATCGATGGAAAGAATATGCTCATCAATGCCCTCAATCGAAGATCTAGCATTTCTTATCTGCTGTACAACATAGCCAAGCGTCTGCTTGAAGACTTGGGTCTTATATTGCCCAAGCCCTTCAAGCTCTGAATTAACATGCTCTCGTCTTTCATCCAACTCTTTTATTTTTTCATCGTAATGACGCTGGGCTTTTTCGCCGATTAGGCGAGCTTTTTCAAGGCTTTTCTTGGCATCAAATCCTTTTTTGAGACCTAGCGCCCCTGTCGCAAGCGAGGCAGCACCTAAAGCTAAAGGAATAAGCGGGAGAACCATTAATTTCCTCCGGGAGGATAAATTATTATTATCCTCAATTAACTTCTCATCTGGAAGCAATCGAGGTCACTGGAAAATCAGTGTAACATTCTATTTCAAAAAAACCACGAGCTCTGCATCTGGAGATTCTTCAGTTACACATATAAGCGTTGCCAACTAGGTAAACGCCCCCCTGACCAACCTCTCGTTGGTCTGATTTCACCCCACCCACAAGCCCGGTGCACGTTCGCGTGCCCCGGGCTTTTTTTGCGTCCATCGCAAGGAGCTTTTCATGACTGTTTGTCCTATCTGCAAATCCACCCACGTGACCACCCGCCAAGTCGGCCGTGATACTGGAAGAACCCTTGGCGGTGTCGCCGGAGCGGCCAGCGGAGCCGCCAGCACCTGGTCCGGTGCCCAGGTCGGCGCGTCCTTCGGGGTGGTCGGTGGACCTGTCGGCATCGCGCTCGGCGGTATCGCCGGTGCCCTGCTGGGCGGTCTGCTCGGCGCGACGGCAGGCTCGGTTGCTGGCAGCCGCTTGGGCGATGTGGTTGACGAGCACTACCTCGGCAACTGCGAATGCCAGAACTGCGGAGCTGTGTTCACCAGCCCCTCCCGTGCTTGATCTGCACCCAGACCTGCAGCTTCCGCTGGAGGCTGCTGCCTTCTCCTCTATTTCCATCTCCATTTCGAAAGAACTCCCATGTCACACCTCATCGAAACCATGGCCCATGTCGACCAGACCCCTTGGCACCAACTGGGCAATGCCCTGCCCAAGAAACAACCCATCGACGTCTGGGCCCAGGCCGCAGGCATGCAATGGCATATCCGGGAGACGCCCGTGCGCTACCTGGCCACTGACGACAGCTCCAACCTATACGGCGAAGCCATGGAGTTCCCCGACCAGAAGGTGCTGTACCGCAGCGATACCAAGGCCCCTTTGTCCGTGGTGTCGGGCCGCTACCAGGTGGTCCAGCCCAAGGAAGTGCTGGAGTTCTACCGGGATCTCACGGAGGTATCCGGCTACGAACTGGAAACCGCCGGTGTCCTCAAGGCCGGACGCAAGTTCTGGGCACTGGCCCGTACCGGGAAGACCTCGGCCCTCAAGGGCAACGATGTGGTCAACGGCTACCTGCTGCTGGCTACTTCCTGCGACGGCAGTCTCGCCACCACCGCCACGCCCACCACGATCCGGGTGGTCTGCAACAACACGCTGTCCATCGCCCTCAGTGGTGCCTCCAGCGCGATCAAGGTGCCTCACAGCACAACCTTCGATGCCCAAGCCGTGAAGAAGCAGTTGGGCATTGCAGTCGCCCAGTGGGACAGCTTCATGTACCGCATGAAGACGCTCTCGGAGCGCAAGGTCAAGAGCCACGAGTCCATGAACTACTTCCTCAAGGTGCTGTGCCAGACGGATGCCCACGCCGACCAGGCCATGGGTCTCACGAACGAGCGTGCCCTCAAGAAGGTGCAGGCCATGTACGAGGGCCAGGGCCGTGGCGCTGAACTGCAGGCAGCCAAAGGCACCGCCTGGGGCCTGTTGTGCGCCGTCACCGAATTCGTGGACCACGAGCGGCGCGCTCGCAGCCAGGAATATCGGCTCGACAGTGCCTGGTTCGGCCAGGGTGCCGCCCTCAAGCAACGCGCGCTGGAACAGGCGCTGCAGTTGGCATCGTGAGTGCCAGGTTCAACGATCCAAAGCGCCGAAGCAAAAGAGCCTTCCTTCCATTCTTTCCACTCCTTCCGCAGCAAAGCCCCGGCCCTTGAATGGGACCGGGGCTTTTTGTTGTGCGGGAGTTTCGATACCTCAAGGAGTCACCATGTCTCATCCCTCTGTTCATACGGCTTCAGTTCCTGTTCCGTCGTCCTCTGCAATCCCCAAGGCACGGCCCGCTTTGAAGCTGGTCAAGACCAACACCCTCAAGCGCGATGATTGGCTGGCAGTCCGTAAGGGCGGTATTGGCAGTTCCGATGCTGCCGCTGCGGTGGGCCTGCATCCCTACAAGTCCCAGCTGCAGCTGTGGATGGAGAAGACTGGGCGTGATGCCGGTCTGCCGGTGGTCGATCCCAATGATGACCAAAGTCCGATGTACTGGGGCACGCTCCTCGAACCCATCGTGGCGGCGCACTACACCCGGCGCACGGGCAACCGGGTGCGGCGCGTCAATGCCGTGCTGCAAAACCCTGAACATCCCTGGATGCTGGCGAACCTCGACCGTGAGGTCATCGGTGCCCCGGATGTCCAGATTCTGGAGTGCAAGACGGCGGGCATCAACGGGGCCAGGCTGTGGCGCGATGGCGTGCCCGAGTATGTGCAGCTGCAGGTCATGCACCAGCTCGCAGTGACCGGCAAACAGGCGGCGGATGTGGCCGTGCTCATGGGGGGACAGGAACTGCAGGTGTTCCGGATCGAACGGGATGCCGAGATGATCGCCCAGCTCATCCAGTTGGAGCAGCAGTTCTGGGGCTATGTGGAGCGGGACCAGGAGCCCCCGGCCGATGGCTCCGACTCTGCGGATCTGGCACTGCGTTGTCTCTATCCCCGGGACAGTGGCACCACGCTGGATCTCTCGACCGATCTGGAGATGTCGGGCGTGTTCTCTGACCTGCTGGCGGTGCGCGAGGTCATCACCACCCAGACCGCACTGGAGGCACAACTCAAGCAACGCATCCAGCAGCGCATGGGCGAAGCTACGCGGGCGGTATTCGAGACCGGGGAAGTGTCCTGGAAGCGCAGCAAGGACGGATCCGTCCTGGACACCGCGCAGTTGCTCAAAGACCGGCCCGAGCTGGCACAGGCCTATTCACTCACCAAGCCGGGCAGTCGGCGGTTTCTGGTGCAGCAGTAGTCGGGCGAGGTAGGCGCCAGAGCTCCCCCCACCATACCCATCAACCACTCACAGCGGACCTCCACCAGATCGGTGCGGGTCCGCTTCTTTTTGTCTTGAAAGGATTCACCATGCTCAAAGGTTTGGCATTGACACCCCCGGTCATTGGCCGGATATCGATTGGCAAAGTCGTGCCCCGGCGGCCACCCAAACTGCCCCACTTATGGCCACCCAAACTGCTCCACCTGGCCGGGGTGAGTTGACCCATTGATTTCGGTGAGTCAGGCGCCTCAGCTCTGACGTGCAGGACGTAACTTCCACCCCCTTGATCACAAGGGGGGATTCACGAGGTGAACGTCTTGAAGCCACATCTACAAACCACGATCTGGACGCTCCTGCGCGCGGGTAACACCCAGCGCGAGATTGAGCGCCGCACCGGCATCTCCCGCCACACCATCCGCGCCTGGGCTAAGCGCTTTGAGGCCCAGGGCGATCCGCCGCCCCCGTCGCCTGACGATTCAAACTGCCCCGGGGTGGCCACCGACCTGGTTGTGCCCCTGGCCAGCCAAACTGCTCCACCCCGGCCACCGGCTTTACTGCTGGCGCCTGCGCCGGCGGCCACCTCGCTGTGTGAGCCCCACCGCGCCTTCATCGAAGCTCAGTTGCGCTTGGGCCGCAATGCCACGGCCATCTACCAGGACCTGGTCGATGCCCACGGCTTTGCTGCACGCTACAACTCCGTCAAACGCTTCGTGGCGCGCATCCGGGTGCGTGAGCCTGAGCAGTTCGACCGCCTGAGCTTCCTGCCCGGCGAGGAGATGCAGGTGGACTTCGGCGAAGGCGCGCCCACCCGCGTGCCCGGCACCGACCGCTGGCGCAAGCCACGCCTGTTCGTGGCCACGCTTCGGTATTCGCGCCGCAGTTTCCGCCGCGTGGTCTGGAATTCTGGCCAACAGGTCTGGGCCGAACTGCACGAACAAGCCTGGCGCTACTTTGGCGGCTCGTGCCGATACGTGGTCCTGGACAACCTCAAGGAAGGCGTGCTCAAGCCCGACCTGTACGAGCCCGAGCTCAACCCCGTGTACGCCGCCACCCTGGCACACTACGAGGTCGTGGCCGACCCGGCGCGGGTACGTGACCCCAACCGCAAGGGCAGTGTCGAGAATGCCATTGGTCACACTCAGGCCACGGCACTCAAGGGCAAGCGCTTCGAGACCATTGAAGAACAGAACACCTACCTGGAGCACTGGGAGACCAAGTGGGCGGCCTCTCGCATCCACGGCTCAGAGCGCCGCCAGGTACAGGCCATGTTCGAAGAAGAGCGGCCCCACCTGCAGCCCTTGCCCACGCTGCCCATGGCGTACTTCCGTGACGAGCAGCGCACCGTGTGCGACGACGGCTGCGTGCGCGTGGCCCATTGCAGCTACGCCGCGCGGCCGGCGCACATTGGCACCAAGGTGCTGGTGCGCATCTTCGAGCGCCGCCTGGAGATTCGCGACCTACAGACCCAGGCCCTGCTGCGCACGCACACCTTGGCCGAGCGGCCAGGCACCGTGGTGCTGCCCATGGACGAGCGCGTCTTCAACCCCTCCCGCGAGACCCTCCACATCCTCAAGCAGGCCGATGCCATCGGCGTGGACGCCGCCCGGCTGTGCCAGATGCTGTTTGCCATCGAAGGCCGTGTGGGCCAGCGCAAGCTGTGGGGCATCGTGCACCTGGCCGACCGCTATCCACGCCAGATGGTCAACACCGCCTGTGCCCAGGCCATCGACGACGGTGTGCACAGCTACCGCCACGTCAAGGCCATCACCGAACGCCTGGTGGCGCAGGCTCTGGCCCAACTCGATGCCGCCCCGACAGCGACGCAGGCCGCACCCGCGAGCACCACGCAAACGCACGACCTCATCCGCAACCCACAGGAGTACGGCGAACTCTTCGCCATGGCCACAGCGGCCACGACACCCGCCATCACACCTCAAGGAGATTTCTTCGCATGACCGCCATGACCCCCCACGACATCGAGGCCACCCTGCGCAAGCTGCGCCTGTCAGGCATGGCTGAGACCCTGCAGACGCGCCTGATGCAGGCCCAGGCCGCTCAGGAGCCCTTTCTGGATACGCTCTCAGCCTTGCTGCAAGACGAACTCGACCGACGCCACAGCAGGCTGATGGCACGTCGCTTCAAGCTCTCCGGCCTGGATGAGAAGCCCTCCCTGGCCGACTTCGACTGGCGCTTCAACCCAAAGCTGCCGCGCGCAGCCTGCTTCGAGTTGCACACCTTGAAGTTCCTCAGCGAAGGCGCCAACGCCCTGATCGTAGGCAAGCCCGGCACCGGCAAGAGCCACATCGCCAAGGCCGTGGCCTACCAAGCCACCTTGCTCGGTCATGACGTGTCCTACATCGAAGCTGACAGCGAGTTCGCTCGCTATGCGCTGGCCGACGCCGACGAGCGCGCCAGTCTGCTCAAGGGCTGGGTGGCGGCCGACTTGCTGGTGCTCGATGACCTGTTCCTGGCAAGGCGCATCAGCGAGCATGCCGCCGAGTTGCTGCAGGCCCTGGTCCACCAGCGTTACAAGCTGCGCCGCTCCATCGTCATCACCTCCAACCGCGTCGTGCAGGACTGGGGTCGCTACCTGGGCGACGCGACCATGGCCACCACCATCCTCGATCGCCTCATGCACCGCTGCGCCATGCTGGAGTTCGAGGGCAAGAGCTACAGGCTCAAAGAGGCTGCTGCACGCCTGATCATCACCTCAGACCCCGCATAATCACCCCGTCCTGCCTGGAGCAGTTTGACTGGCCAACAGTGGAGCAGTTTGGGGTGGCCATCGGGGAGTCGTGGAGAAGAACGGTAAGCGCTTGCCGGAGAAGGATGACGAATTCACCATCACCAGCCAGGTGCAGAACCGCGATGGATGGGTGAACCATCCGCTCGATGAGCAGTTGCGCAAGGACAAGAGCACCAAGCTGCGCAGCATTCCGGTGCGCCTGCTGTTTGACGATCCAGACCTGAGTCTGCGGGCGAACTACACGATGTTCGACCGGTCCACCGGACGGCCCCTGTGCGTGGGCAATGGGGAGACCTGCAAGCGGGCCACCCTATCCGGGATGCAGAGCTTTGCATGCCCGTCACCACAGGCATGCCCTCTGGCCGAAGGCGGCAACTGCAAGCCCTATGGACGCCTGAATGTGCGTATCGACGTGGAGGGAGCCGGGAGTGATGAACTGGGCAGCTTTGTGCTGCGCACCACCGGGTTCAACAGCATCCGCACGCTCTCGGCCCGGCTGCGCTACTTCCATGCGGCGTCGGGTGGCTTGTTGTCCACATTGCCGCTGGAGCTACGTTTGCGCGGGAAGTCCACCACGCTGTCGCACCGCGCGCCGATCTACTACGTGGACCTGTCGCTCAGGGCGGAGACAACGCTGGCGCAGGCCATCACGAGTGCCCGGGTCGAATGGGAGGCACGCAAAGCGGCGGGGATGGACCAGGCGGCACTGGATGAAGCGGCCAGGGCCGGGTTTGCGCTTGGGGAGCTTGAGGAATCCGAGGAAGATGGGGCTGCCGTGGTGGAGGAGTTTTATCCGACCAACGTAGAAGGCCAGGACATCGGTGACTATGGTCGCGATAATCGGGGCAAGCCGGATTTGGTTGAGAAGCTGAGGATGAAGGCCACCAAGAATCAATTTCCTGCGGCTGATAGTTCAGCATGAAGAGACGCACCACACGGACCCCTTACGAGGGTCCGTGTGGTGGCAAAGAATGTTGCTTAAGTCTTTAGAGGTCGCTCGACGTCCAGCACGCCATCCACATTCCTGAACTTGCCATAGATCGCCGGGTTTTCACCCACCGCCAGCGCCTTGAAGTGCGCCGCGCCGCATTTGATCTTTCCGCTCTCCAGGTCACGCAGGTCGTCATCGAACAGGCTGCTTTTGGTTTCCACGACAAAGTACAGGCGCTCCTGACCATCGCGCTCCACCAGCACCGCCCAGTCGGGGTTGTACGTTCCCAATGGCGTAGGCACCTTGAACCAGCCTGGCAGCTTGGCATAGACCTTAATGGCCTCATTGCGCTCCAACGCCTCGGCGAAATCACGCTCGACCGTTGAGTCATACACCACGTGTTCGTAAACCGATTTCGTGGTGTCCTGCACCAGGTTCTTCAGGTAGCCCGTCAGCTCTTCGGTCTCGAAAAGCTCCTGGGCATAGAAATGCTCATCGCCAAGTCGCTGGTACTTGATGCCGTCCACCAACGCCTGCCGCTTGCACCGGTTGATGGCATCGGCAGCCAACTCGATGAACTGTTGCGGGTTGCGTTTGAAGTCGTTCAGTCGCGTGCTTTCGGTCAGGATGCGAGCAATTGTTTTGCGGGTTAGGTGTGTCCGATCCTGCAGCTCCGTCAGAACGTCAGGCAGTTCAATGTCACCCTCATTCAAGGTGATCGAATCAGACACTGAAAGCAGGGACGCATCGACGCCAGCCTTGTTAATCGCCATGCCGGCCTTTTTCCATTGCAGCCGTGTCTTGGCAACGGGAGGGACGTCGTTCAAGGCTTCAATGCAGCGTTCGATCAGCTTCTCGTTGTCAAACTGCACCCGGTACGTGGTTTTGTGTTTGATGCGATCCCACAGGGCGCGGAATTCTGGGCTGATGAGCACCGACTTACGCACGGCAATCTGCTTGCGATCATCGGCGTTCTTGACTTCCAGCTTGCCAGAAAGCTTCTTGAGCACCGCGACGACTTGTTGACGTTGTGCCTCGAACTCATTGGGCAACGACAGGGTGCCATCCTTCAGCGCAGTTTTTAACGTGTCCTGCACCTTACCCTTGTCGTTGATGTAGCCCTGTGCCTTCAGGTGTGCCCACAAGGTCTTGGAGGCCTCAAAGCCCATTGGCTGTAAGTCACCGGCAGCTTGCACCACTGCAATGCCAGCGAACTCGTGGTCTTGCACCACGCCAAACAGAATCCCGGTGTCTTTCTCGATGTCTTTCTGCAGGTTTTCGGCGAACTGCTCATAGCTTTCGGTGGCGATCACCGTCAGCGTGTTGACCTCAAATCCGCGCAACCGCTCACCCTTTTGGTTCACGCACAGCCGCAAGCCTCGGCCAATCGTCTGCCTGCGCCAACGCTCGGTTTCGCGGGTGGAGAAATTGCAAATCTGGAAGACGTTGGGGTTGTCCCAGCCTTCCTTCAGGGCAGAGTGCGAGAAGATGAACTTCAATGGCGACTCAAAGCTCAGCAGCTTTTCCTTGTCGCGCATGATGAGGTTGTAGGTGTCATCGTCAGCCGCTGTGCTGCCACTGGTGTCCTTGACCATCTCCACCGTTTTGCCACCGATCTTTTTCTTGTCGATGGAGAAGTAGCCGTTGTGCACCTCGTGGGCGGCCATGCTCAGGTCCACCTCGGTGAACAGGCTTTGGTAGTCGGGGTGACGTGCCCAGCGTTTGTATTCTTCCTCGAACATCAAGGCGTAGTCCCCCTTCACCGGGTTGCCTTGGTCGTCGTACTGCCGGTATTTCGCCACCTCGTCGATGAAGAACAGGCTCAGCACCTTCACCCCCAGCGGGCGCAGCCGTTTTTCCTTGTCCAGGTGCTCCTTGATGGTGCGGCGGATCATTTCGCGTTGGATGGCACTGGCGTCGACATCGCCCCAGGCTTCACCCACCCGCAGGTACACCTCGCTGCCAGGCACTTTCAGCTCCAGGTACTGATCGCCCTTAGCGGTACGGATCTCACCAATACGGATGTCGGCGTACAGCGGGCGGCCCGTCTCCTGTTCCAGGTCAAAACCGTCTTGCACTGTGATGACATCACGACGCACCACACCGGCTGCGTTCTCACGATCCACTTCGATGCTGGCCGTGATGACGCCGCGCTTATTGCTGACCACCAGCAGCTTGACGTAGGGCTTGTTGTTGCCCCCTTGCACCGTGGCTGCAGCCACCTCGATCTGCTTCACCAGCCGCTGCTCATACGCATCCACGGCATCCAAGCGGTACACCATGTTGTGCTTGTCAACGTGCGTAGCCGAATAGCGCAAGGTGCAAAGGGGTGACATGTGGGCCAAGGCCTTCTTGCCTTTGCCGTCAATGCCGCCGTCCACGCTCTGCGGCTCATCCACGATCAAGATGGGTTGAGTGCCGCGAATGAGGTCGATGGGGCGCTCTCCGCCCGTTTTCTCACTGGCGCGGTACATCTTGTTCTTGGACTTTTCCCGGCGTTTGGCCTCGTCCGACTCTTCTGCCAGCGCGGCAGCTTCATCCCCGAACTTATTGATGGCGCCGACCGTGATGACCATGATCTGAATGTTCGGGCTGGTCGCAAAGTTACGCACCTGGCCGAGCTTGTCCGAGTCGTACTGGAAGAACTCGTAGCCTTTGGCACCGGGGTACAGAGCCTCGAAGTGCTCACGGGTGATCTGCAGTGTCTTGTTCACCCCCTCTTTGATAGCGACCGATGGCACCACAACCACGAACTTCGTGAAGCCATACCGCTGGTTCAACTCGAACACGGTTCGCAAGTACACGTAGGTCTTGCCCGTGCCGGTCTCCATCTCCACGGTGAAGTCCAGCGGCAGGGACGCCGACAAAGGCTGAGACGGTGGCAGGCCATTGCGAAGCTGAACCTGTTGCAGGTTGGCATTCAGCTCTTCATCGACCACCAGTTGCAGCGCATTGCCAATGCCGCCACTTTCGGTGAAGTGCTTGCCCTCAAAGCTCTGCTGAGCGTCCCCACCCAGCGCCTGTGCGGTGACCGTGAAAACCGAGCGGCAGACCTCCTGACCACGGAACAGGTCACACACAGCCTCGATGGCCTCCCTTTGGTAAGGCAGGTCGGATTCAAAATGCAGCTTCATGTTCATGCCACGCTCTGGTCAACGCGTACTTGCGAGGGCCGGAGTCGAATTCTTGTGAAGATTGTCTTGCGCGTCATGGACGCCCCGCCAAGTCTTGATAGACGGCACGCACTTCGGCCAGCTGCGGCGCCAAGGTCTTGGTTCCAGACAGCAGTACAAGGTTTTGTCGTGCGCGCGTGATACCTACGTACAGACGATTGATATGCGACGCGTTACTGAGGTCGTATTGGTCAACACCAGCCAACAGCACTACGTCGAACTCCAGCCCCTTGGAGTTCGCCACATCAGCGAAATGGCGAACATGCCGCCGGGCCAGATTTACCTTCTCTGAAAGCTCCGCCTCAACCATGCGTTCACGAAGCTCTACTTCTAGGCGCTTGTAGACCTTTGCGGCTGTCACAGAGTCGGGGAACAGCACAGCCACGGTTTGGTATCGCTTAGCAGAGACCAAAGCCTCAAGAATGCGTGCGTCCATGAGTTCATCTGTCTCGCACACTTGAATACGCGGACGTATCAGGGTCGCACCTTGTTGTTTGGCCTTGTCGGCCAACGCGGGCGGCGGAGGTTCCCCGCCTTGCAAGACGGCACGGAAGCTGGCGCTGAACAGGGCCAATCCTGGCGCTTCGGCTTGGCGAAGGTTTTCGGTCAGCTTCACATGAGGCACAGGTTGGCCTGGGAAACAGGCCTTCAGATCAATGCTGCTGCCATGGTGCAGCTTTTGTGCGATATCTCCCACGACCGTTACCGCTCGGTACTTGGGGTTCGCCTGCTCGACCATCAGAAAGACCTGCTGTTCAGTGAAGTCTTGAACCTCGTCCACAAACACGGCTTGATAGAACGTGGGTTCCTGCAGCTGCCTCAATCCACCTTGTTTCAGGCCTCGGCCCATCAAATGGCTCAAGCACAGCAGGAGGTCAATGTCTTCGTCTGCCAACTTGAACTTGCTCAGCTGCGCATAGAGTCGCTGGGCAAGGTCAGCATCCGGGAACATGCCTGCGGACGACTGCAATGCAGCAAGGTATTGGTCGGCTACGCTCGCCAGCGGCTGCAGCAGTTTGCGGCGTACAACACGTCGAAATACAGCGTCTGGTGTGCTGTTTCGCGGTTGACCGGGTCCTGGCGGCTCTCCCGCGCCATCTGCTTCTTCTTCGGCCAGCTCTTCTTCGGCCTTCTCATCCATCACAGGCAACAACGGTAGCTTGGCGCGGCCCCAGCCCAGCATTCGCGGTAAGCGGTGCAAGGCTCCGTCCACGGGTGCATAAATCAGCTCCGTGGCCTCGGGCAGCAGTCGCATGAAAAGGTGATTCACGTCAGACGCCACTGCATAAACATTCTTGCCTGATGGCTCGCGGGCGATCACTTTGCCGGACGCCATCAGCGCCCTTGTCTCGTCCGACCAAGCCAAAGGCTCGCCAGTCGTCGTCAGCAATTGCAATGAGGCGTCGATAGGTCCATTTGCATCAAGGAAGACCAAACGCTGACCCGATGCAAAGTACAGCGCAGCTTTGTGCTCCACCAGCTTTCGTGCCAAGGCGTTCTCATCTGGAGCGAACAGAGTTTTGTCATCCACACGGGTCCAAATCACTTTGGCCCCCATTACCCGCTTGCGAACGTCCTCGACTTTGTTCAGTAGCCGAGTTGCGAGGCGATCCAGAGCAAATGCGCCTTGACGCGGGGGCTGAGCCAGTTCGTTTGCCACTTCTTGGAGGTCGTGTTGCAAGTGTTCAAGCGCAACTTTGGCAACCCGCACCACCTTGGCACGGACATCCGGTTCAAAGGGCTCTGCCAACTCCATTGTGTTGGGCAATGCTGCGATCAATTGAGTTGAAATTTGCCTGGCTATGGCTTGGTCTGCGGCGTGCAACCACGCCATGGTTGACGCTGCATGCGCATTGCGTGCTTCGGTGTATCCAACCCATCGTCGCCCCGGAACCGAGCTGCGGGTCAGGCTGCGATGTTCACGAAGCCGGGTCTGCAGCTCCTTGTATTCATGCACAGGAAGATTGGGCAAGTCGATACGGCGACAGGTCTCTTGCAGGTATTGAATCAACTCGCCCGTGCGAACAAAGCCGACACAACTCTCTTGCGAGAACTGCCCCGCAAAGTCTGCAGACCAGTAATCTTGGTCTTGCCCCACCACATCACGGAACAGCTGTTCATCCGTGACGCTTGCCGCGTTGAAGGTGGTCAGCATCTTCGTGCGACCCAGTGCCGCTGAAGTCTTGCCGGAGCCGGCAATACCTTCTACGAACATCGCACCCACAGGCGAACGCGCGATGATCTGGTTTTGTTCAATGGTCTGGTGAGTGAAGAAACGCTCGCTCAGGCCAAAGTACTCTTCTTGCTTGACCGGGGGTTCATCAGGATTCCAGTCTTCGTCGCCATCAATCTCCAGCTCGGTTTCAGCGTCGTCTGCTTCTTCCACAACGGTGAACTCCGCAATCTGGACTTCAGCAGGCGGCAGTTCAATGACTGGTTCTGGTGTGGCGGCGGGGGCGACTGGTCGGACTTCTGCTGGCTGCTCAGCTTCGGTCGGCACCGACGGCTTGGCTGGCTTCTTCTTGCCGATGAAGGCCCGCAAATCGGTAACAGCATCCTTGCCGTCGTCGCCCAAGATGCCCATGTGCAAGAAGTTGCGCACATTGGGCTCAAAGTCCGGGCCTCCGAAGCGGTCAAATGAACGAACTTCGATGATGCGGTAGTCGCCCCAAAGCTTGCTTCGGCCTTCGTAGCCAGGCTGAAAAATGGTGGCGACCCGCCCCACGGGGGAGTGGGGCGTACAGTAGCCAGATGCTTGGTTTGGGTAAACAGCTTCAGTGGGGCTAAGGCGAAATTCCAGCCGCCCTTTCAGCTCAGTGTCGATAACAACCGTCTTTGCATAGGCACTGCGGCGAAGCTGTTTGTACAAAGGGGCGCTAGAGTGAGAAACATATCCGCGGGTATCTGCAAAGCCGCCGAGCGCGTCAAGGTTTTGATCCTCGTAGATCATCCGGTCGGCGTAGTCGATCACGCCTTCCAAAATGGCAATCTCTTCCGCGCTGTAGGCGCGCTTATTCTTGTCGCTCAGAGCCATGTTTCTTCCCTTGCTTTAGTCTCTAGTTTTTTGTCGTCAAAAGGCCGTTCTGCGAATGGCGTCGGTGGTCCGCTACCGACCAGCGGTTGACAACCGACTCCATCAGAAGCGTATGAACAGTGGTGCGTCCATGCATCACAAGCTGCGCACGTGCTTCACGCCGTGCTGCTCCAAGACGGCGGCCAGATTGCTCTTGGCAATGTCGTTCTCGAACGCGCTGTCCCGGAAGACGGCTGTGGTGTCACCCACGGTGCCTTGCTCCTCGCGCCAGGCGGCCATACCCAGTGCCAGCGCCTCCGCTTCAGACGCCTTGATGCTTTCAGCCAGGCAAGCCATCAGCACGCCCGCGCCGACGCTGCTGACCTGCTTGCCCGCGATTTCGCGTACTTCGATGGGAACGCAGAGGTCCAAGCCCAGCTTGAGAAGGATTTCGTAAAGAATGTCGTCGCTGGAACGGCCCGCTTCGAGGTGTTCAAGGTGATCTAGCAAGGAGGACTTGAGGTCATTGGCTTTGGGGCTCCATGCACGGATGTTGGAGGTGTCGAGCTTGAAGACCCTAAACCCAACGTCACCCGAAAAAATGGGATTTTCATTCTTTACTTTCGCCCCAGACCTACGAATTCTCTCCTTGGTTAATTCGGCAATATTGCGTTTTAGCCCAAGCGCATCACAAACGTTCGCTGATGCCTTTTGTCCTTTATCAGTGGGATCAAGAGGTTCAGGCAGCTGAACACACACAAATCGCCTAGATTGCCCATCAATGGCATTTTGCTGCATGACAGCCTGAGCCGTTGAGCCCGATCCAGAGAAAAGGTCAAGAACAATATCTGTGCCGCTTGTGCCAAGCAAAATACAGGTACGCAAAAAATCAATTGACTTCGGAAAATCAAAAGACTCGCCTGGCAGCAATTCTTTTAAAGCCCTCTTGCCACTATCGGTTGAGAACTCGCCACCCAACCAGATTGATTTTGGCTTAGAAGTCCTTTCGATGCTCTCTTCATCGTCATCATCACTTTCATCGGGCTCATCATCTACTGCAATTGAGGGGTCAAGGTAAACTCGATGCTCAACATCCAAGCGACCATTTCGCGTCGATTTTTTAGGATGCATCCAGTCCAAGTGAGCTTTGACTTTTTCGATCCCCCATCTCCAGCACCCTTCCGATCCATCGCCGCGCATAGGTAAGATTTCTATATCAGTATCGGAGGATCGCTCTAATGAAACTGTCCCCTGGTTTTCGTTCCAATAAATCGGAAAAAACATCTTGGGTCGATCTTCTCGTCTATCTGGACCACCGCGTTTGCGAAGGTCACGAAGCGCGTATTTAAAACCTTTATCATCGGTATATTTGAAGGCAGCCCGCTGCTCTTCCGTCAAGGGCAACCCATTTGAAACGAAACTAGGCGCTGCATATACCACTACATATTCGTGACAGGCAGCAATATGCTTCTTATCATTTCGTCCCTTCATGTTGTTCACAACACTGATATTTGCAACAAAATTTTCTTCACCGAAAATTTCATTAGCCAATGAACGGAGATGATTTAGCTCACGGTCATCAATAGAAATGAAAACAACCCCATCTTGACTCAACAACGACCGAGCGAGTTTCAGTCTCGGATACATCATGTTTAGCCAGTCGGTATGAAAACGCCCACTGGCCTCCGTATTCTTACGAGATGCCAAAGAACTGATTCTTTCTCCACCAATGTCCCGCCACCCCATCAGCTGCTGATAGTTTTCGATGTTGTCTTGAAAGTTATCCGGGTAAACAAAGTCCTTGCCGGTGTTGTAAGGCGGGTCGATATAGATGAGTTTCACCTTGCCCGCATAGCTCTTCTGCAGCAGCTTTAGCACCTCAAGGTTGTCACCCTCGATCATCAGGTTTTGCGTCGTTTCCCAATCTACGCTTTCCTCCGGGCAAGGGCGTAGGGTGCCGGTACTCGGCGTCAGCGCAATTTGCCGCGCCTTGCGTTTGCCATGCCAGTTCAAGCCGTACTTCTCATCCCCGTCGTAGGCAGTGGCATCACCCACCAGCGCCTTCAGCACGTCCACATTGATGGCCGCAGTTCCTCCGGTTTCTGTCAACAGTTCGGGAAACATGGCCCGCAGCTTGGCAATGTTGTCGGCCACGATGTTCGCGGACTGCGCTTCAGGGCTTTGAGCTTCTATTTTTTGCATGGTCATGGTTTCGTGCGTCAGGCAGCTTTTTCCAGCGCCAGGATGTCTTTTTCGATGTAATCACGGAAGGCTGCTGCGGAGGTGAAGCAGCGGTAGCCAGCACCGCTCGCCAGCGCGATCATTTCTGCTGACTCGTCGAGTAGAACGGCCACAGGCGCTGACAGCTCTTCTTGAATGCCGTTCGGCCAGGCCAGGTCAAAGACGGCCATTTGCTCACCAGTCACCGGGTCAGCAAAGTCAAAGTTCATCTCGCCCTGCGCCAACCCCAAGCTGGCAACCCAATCGTTCAAGGCCGTCAGTTGCGCCTCTTCCGCGTCGCTGCTCACGCCTCCAGGCACCGGGGTGCTCAGCGGCTTCCTCGCAGCGGCCCCCTCCAGCCAATGCGTTTCACCATGCAGCAACTCCTCCATGCGCTTGTTGGCTTCAGCGGCTAGCAACTCTTTGCGCGCTTCCAGGAAGTCGCGGTAGTTCTTCATCTTCCAGAGTTCTGTGTCCATCGGTATCCACTGCGTAGCCAGCGCACCAGGATGGCGTTTCTCGAACTCGGCGAAGTATTCTTCGGGGAGGCGGTCGCTGATTTCCAGGTTGGTCTGTTTGGTCTGGAAGCAGAAGTTCGCCAGGGCGTTCACCTCGGCACGCTTGTGGTCGAGCTTGTAAAGCTGCGCCTTGGGGAAGATGTGATGCACTTCTAGCTTGCTCATCTTGCCCAGCAGGTTGGCTTTGAGTTCGATGCCGGTGCCCCAGTCACGGGCACCACCCATCCGGGTGAGCATGTACAGCACGGGGTAGAAGCGTGCCCCGAGGCTCCAGCCGGTGAAATGCTCGGGCTCTACGCGCAGGCCGCCACGCCAAAAGCGCAGCTTGGTCAAAAGCCCATCAATGCCGCCGCTTTCCAAGGCCGCCAGGTCTTCATCGATGGTGGATTCGGTATTGCCGGAATAGCGCCCCCACATGCCGGCCTGTGCAAACCAGAAAAGCAGCTTGTCACGCTGTTTCTCATCCAGTTGACCCTTGTTTTGGTCGAGAAAGCGCACCATGACTGGTATGGCAAAGCGGCCGAAAAGCACTTGCTCGTGGTCGAGCCCAAGACGCCCACCGATCAGGTTGAGGGCGGTGTCAATCGCTTTGGTGGAACGCTTCAAGCCGTCTTGAATGTCATCGGCAGTCTTGTCGTCGAGGTGGCTGAACTTGGCTTCGCCGGTCAGCACGGTATTCAGAGAGCGCAGCAACCAGTCGAGGTTGAAGTTGAAGTCAGCTTGTGCCCAGGCTTTCAGCTTGGTTTTCATGGTGGCGCGGGCTTCCGGCCAATCGGCACAGATCTTCGCCAGGGCCAGGTCGCCCTTGGACAACTTGGTGCCGCCGCTGTTCACCCGGTTGAAAATATCCACCACCACATCCAGGGACTTGTCGGCCCCGGTGACCTCTTCGATGTGCAGGTCCACATCGGAGATGCCCAGCAACTGGCTCAAGCGCCCTACATAGACACCGATTTTGGGCGCCAGCTCAGGCTGTTGAGTGAGCTTGGTGACAAACCCGCCCAAGCCAGCGGTGCCAGCCTGCATCAAGGCACTGACGTCAACCCAGAGCGGGTCACCTTCCATTTTCAATGGCTGGTAGAAAGCAAACGTCTCGTTCTCCAGATGAAAGTGCAGACCAGAAAATGCCTTGGCGTTGCCGTCGAAGAATCTAGGCGGTTTGCCACGGATCACGCCGTACAAAGAAGTCATCCGTTGCTGGCCGTCGAGCAGCAGTTTGACGATGCCGGAGACCACAGGGCCATCGCCGCGATGTGCTGCAGTCTTGGCCTCTGTCGCCCAAACCAGGAGCCCACCCACGGGGTGGCGGCGGTACAGGGAGTCAAACAGACCTCGCACCTGATCGCCGCTCCAAACGTAGCCGCGCTGGAACTCTGGCAAGGCCATGTGGCCGCTGTCGATGTGGTCGAGGATGGTTGAAATCTTCATGTGTTCTCCATGCCGAGCAGCCCGAGCTGTTCGGTCTTTTCTTTCTCAAGACGTTTGAGCGCCATATTCAGTTCAACCTGCCGTGACATTTGCTTTTCCTTGGCAGCAATAGCCTTGATCCGGGCAATTTCAGCCTGCAGTTTTTTAACATGCAGAAGTGCTTGATGCCGCGCAGCCGCCTGTTCGGGGGTAAGGGATGCAGAAAAGACGCCCGTGATGAGCGCAGCCTTTAATGCGATCACGGTGTCCATCCAGCCTTGATACAGCGCATGGAGGGACAGGTGAGGCTGCTGGTCGAGAGAAAGGGCACTGGTGAACCGTTGCAACAGATCTGGCTGCGATGAGGAATCCAAGCTGACTTCCAACAAATCACCGTCTAACACCGTCTTGTCGGCTTCGTTTTGTGCCCAGCGTTTATGTGCCAAGGAGATGCACAACTCGTCCTCGCAGCGGATCGTCAAAAAAGTGGGATACGGTATGGCGCGGTGAACCAGCTCAGCGATGCGGCTCGCCTTGCCCAAGGGGCGCAAGTTAATGTTCAGGACAGCGATTTCGAGGTAGTCCCGCACCGCGTCTTGGTACGCTGGGATGCCAACTGTCACGGGCTTTAGCGCGGCAAGCCAATGAATGTCTTCGATGCCGTCCGAAATCAGTCGTTTGTCGGCAGCGGTTGGTGCCCCCGATTCAATCAGCATTTTTTTTGGCACGCGCTGATTCACCATGGCAGACGGCGGAAGCCTCATGCCGGAAAGAATCTGCTCGGGAGTCAGGTGCTCAGGGGTACCGCTCACGCCTCCGCTCCCTGGGCATGGCCGGGGACAACCACCAGATAGGCCAGCACTTCAAAGTCATTCGAGCCAGCAAACTCGCCCTTCATGGCATGGGTGCCGCCAGGGGAGAACAAGCTGGCGATAGCCCGCTCTTCTGACTTGCCAACGATGGATGACACTGCGGCAGACAAGAGCTTTTGTGCGTGGCGCATGTCTTCGCCTTGCTTGGTGGCACGGTCGAACTGGGCGCACGCGGATGCGTCAGGCAGGTCTCGGCCAAGGCTCAGGCGCTTGAGCCGATCCAAGATGCGCTTGGCTTGCGTGTAGGCCAACAGCACGGTGCCGTCCTCCCCCACGTGCACCAAGTAATGCGGCGCAAGGGGGTAGCCGGGATCGATGGCTTTTTCAGCCGCCGCATCCTCTGCCCGCAGGCAAAAAATGATGCCAGGGGGTATCTCTGCATCGATGCTGGTGGTGACCGCAAAGCAACCCAATGGCAGGGACTCCAGCTTGCCGGGATGCGCTTTGACGAACTCGGCCAGGTCAATGCGGAAGTCGGTGAGTGTCAGGTCGGTGATGGCAACGCCGCTGGACAGGTCTTCCAAATCGATGACGGTTTCTTGCAGCTTGAGCAACTGGTTGCGCCGGTACTCCAGATCGTTCATCTGGTTGCCGGACTGCTGCTCGATGATGTTTTCCTCGCCTGTGGCGGAGATGTCGAGTAGCACCATGCGGCCACTGACGCGCTGCTCCAGGTTGATGTACTCCTCCAGCTCCATGTTGGGCCAGAAGTTGACCAGTTGAATGCGGCCATTGGTGGAGCCGATGCGGTCGATGCGGCCAAAACGCTGGATGATGCGAACAGGGTTCCAGTGAATGTCGTAGTTGATGAGCCAGTCGCAGTCTTGCAGGTTCTGGCCCTCGCTGATGCAGTCCGTGGCGATCAACAAGTCGATTTCGCCTTCACAGGCCAACTCCTCGGGGCGCTCTTTCGAGCGTGGCGAGAAGGCTGTCAGGATGCTCGTCAGATCACGCCGCAAGCTGGGAAGGGTGGTTTGGTTGCGACCAGACCCGGTGACCAAGGCCGTTTCAAGACGCAACTCTGCTTTGGCCCATCCAGCCAGTTGCTCGTACAGGTAGGTGGCAGTGTCGGCGAAAGCCGTGAACACCATGACCTTGCGGTTTCCGGGATTGATGGGGTTCTTGCACTTGCTGGCGATTTGCTCCCGCAGTTTCAGCAGCTTGTCGTCGCGTGCAATGCTGACTTGCTCTGCCGCCGCATACAGCGTGGCAAGGCGGTTGCGGTCCTCGATCAGGTCTTGCTTCCAGCGCAACAGATCAACATCGCCCAACAGCACCTTGACCTTGCGACCAACCAGCAAAGTTTCAAAGGCCGGGTCATCGATGTCCACGTCTTCGATGTCCAGCTCTTCGATCTCCTCACTGTGCGCTTCGATCTGTGCCAGTGTTTTTTCGACGTCCTTAAGCTGGCGATGCACCGTCAATGCAAATGACGACACCGCACTTTCCATGCGCTTGAGCACGTTGACGCGCAGCAGGTGTATCAGGCTTTCTTCTCGGTCCACCTGTCGGAAGAAGCTCTCGCCACCACGAATCTGGGTGCTGTACTTGGCGTCGTAGGCAGCCTGCTTGTGGGGCAGTACATAGCGCAGCGGAGCGTAGGCGGCGAGGTTGAGCCGCTTGATTTCCAGGTTGATGTCCCGGATCGAGCGAAACTCGCCAGCCCGGTCTACATCCGCCTTGATGTTGATTGGGGACAAGCGGTCAGGGAAGCGGCCTGTTTCGCTCGTGCCGTAGTACTTTTCAATGTGACGACGGGAGCGGGCAATGGTCAGGTGGTCGAGCAAGGCGAAGTAGTCAAAGCCAAGCATCTCCACCAGCAGCGAAGGTGTCTTTTCTTCGTTGGGTAACTCAAGCCAGCGGTTGAAGGCCTTCTGCGCCCGCCGTGTGGTGCTGTCGATGCTGGCAATGCCGTGCTCAAACAAGGCGGTGTCATCGCCTTCTGTGACGAAGGAGATCTGGTTTCGCAAATCGGCCAAACGGTTGTTGACCGGCGTGGCCGACAGCATCAGCACACGGGTCTTCACACCCTCGCGGATGATCTTTCGCATCAGCCGGTCATACCGGGTCTCGTTGCCTTGGCGGGGCGATTTCTTGTTGCGGAAGTTGTGCGACTCGTCGATCACCACCAGGTCGTAGTTGCCCCAGTTGATGTGGGACAGGTCGATGTCGCCGGAATGACCGCCGTCACGTGACAAATCGGTGTGGTTGAGCACGTCATAGTTCAGGCGATCAGGAGCTAGAACGTTGCGCCGGTCGTTGGCCTTGTAGAGCGTCCAGTTGTCCCGCAGGCGTTTCGGGCAAAGCACCAGCACTCGGTCGTTGCGTAGCTCGTGGTACTTGATGATCGCCAGCGCCTCGAACGTTTTCCCCAAGCCAACGCTGTCAGCGATGATGCAGCCGCCAAACCGCTCCAGCTTGTCAATGGCCCCCACGACGCCATCCCGCTGGAACTTGTACAGCTTCTTCCAAACCACTGTGTTGCGAATGCCTGTGGCCGATTTGACGATGCGCTCCTCGTCAAGACCGTCACCGCTGGAGGCAAACAGGCGCTGCAGCATCAACGCATACACGCTGGTGGCGTCTCGATGGGCAGAGAGGCTTTTGACCGCTGCGATCAGGTCGGCTTTAGCTTGGGGGTGTTCCTTCAGCGTGGCCCATTGCATGTCAAACCACTGGCTGAGCATTTGCGCTTCAGCAGGGGTTTCGGACGCCTGAATCAAGCTGAGAGGGTTGCCTGGGGTGACCCCCAAGCCTTCGCTGCTGAACGAAAAGGAGCCGAGTGCAGCCTGTTGTGCGGAGCCTTGTGAATCCCTCAGAACCAACGTGCCCTGGGGAATGGGACCGCTGGCGTGACGAACATCGGCTTTGCTTTCAAGCCAGGCAGCCAACTTTCTCGCAAGCCAGGGAGCTTGCAACTTGTTTCGGGAGGCTCTGTCAGCCGCCGTCCCCAACAAGCCCAGTTGCTCCTGCTCTGCGCCCTTGGTCGGGGCAGTAGAGCTTGGTGGCACCACCAGGCGTGCATTCGACAGGTGAGGCAGCTCAGTCAAGACTTCGGAGAAGGCATAGAGCGAGAAGGATGGCGACACCATGTCCATCCGATGGTTGGGCTTGAGCCACGGACGGATCAGGTCCAAAACCCGATCAGATCCAGCGTTACTGACAAACTTCATTGCGCCCCCCCTCGCTCGACATCCCGTTGATTCTTTTTGCTTCGCTCACGCACCGCCTCCCCAATGCCCCTCGAAGTCGAATGACAGTTGCTTGTGGTGCTTGATCGACAGCAGGAAAAGGGTGTCTTCAACCTGCACATACAGCACCAGGTAGTGGCTCATCACGTACTCACGCAAGCTGGTCAACGAGGTGCCCACCAGAGCAGCCAGCTTGGATTTCAGTGCGGCAGTGGCGTTGGTGGCCTCAGCAGAGCCGACAGCACGGTTGAAAAAAGGTCGGCCTAGCTCTGGAAACCGTTCCAAGTTGGGCAGCACCGTGCCGAGCAACTCGTCGATCAGTCCGTCGAATGCCTGAGGAGCTTCTGCCTCGGTCAGGAACTGTTCGATGTCGGCCAGGTTCAGCTCGAAGTTGGCGGTGAGCTTGATGGTCACGCGGTTGGTCATCTGATGCCAACGTTACTCAAGCGGCTGCGCGTCGTTTCTTGATGGCTGTCAGTGCTGCGCGCGCATCTTGGGTGCGTCCTGCCGCCACGTCATCCAGGCCCTTGGATGCTTCGTCGATCAGCAGCAGGTGGATGCGCTCGCGCTCTAGCTGGTGGTAGTAGTCGAGCCGCTTCGCGTCAATGATGGCGATGTAGGCCTCACCGTTTTTGGTGATGAGTTTTTCAGCACCACCCCTGACATCCTCAGCCAGCTCAGAAAAGTTGGCACGAGCGTGGGACAGGGGGATCACGTCGCTGACTGAGATTGCCATGGGGGCCTCCGGTTGACGAAGATGGTGCAAAATTTTGTACATCTTACACGCACCGGGCGAGGAGAACGCGTCTGCGATAGGGTGGATAAGTACTCTGTATGCAGCACCCCGTTCGTCACCGGACACTGCAACTCAGTTCCTGCTTGCCCCGTAACCGTGGCGCCCCTCCCCATACTGCTTCGTCCTTGCCTTGCAAAGATAGCTGGCACGATGAAAGAACGCAGCGAATGACTCGGGATCATCGCGCAGGATCATGTACGACGGATTCTCCGGAAAGTGCACCAGGATCTTGGACCTCTCCACGCTCTCGCCCAAAGCACTGGACCACGCTTCCCAAACTCGATGGGCCATGTTCGCTGCCGATGACTGGTAGCTACCCAGCCAGTTGAAAGCATCCCCATTCAGGAGGAAAACGACATGGTAGTGAACCCTCCCGCAGCCACCAACCTCCCTGACCCAGAAGTAACGCACCTTGGTTCCATGAGTGTAGGAGCCCGTCTTGGAAGCCACCGCACGGTTATGCCGAATCTTGGCCTTGAATGATTCGATGAACCTGGACACGACAGAGTTGCAGAACTCATCGTGACGACCCCTGGTTTCGGCAGGAAAATGCAGATCCACCCTGAAGGCAAAAACTCTTCGATACTGATGAATTGCCTTGTCCAGCACCTCATGCAATACCCGAAGATACTCCTCAATCATGGGGTAGTGCCCATTCATCACGGGCAACGACTGGTACACCCCATCAATGTACAGGCGATGATTCTTGTTTATCTCAAAATCACTGTAAAACACGTTCACCTCACATAAGCCCCCTTGACTGCGCGGTGGCTGATATATTTGCCGCGCCTGGGTGTATTACCGGCATAGGTTGTCCATATCTCTATATCTATCTATACTACCAATACCGAGGCAAAAACAGTCCAGAACAACAGCAACATGGGCACACCAAAATAGCCAATCTCTGGGGTTATTCATAAAAATCAATGGCCAATCTGCTCTGGAAAAATAGGAATCGGCTTAAGAAAGCCGCGATTCCATTTTCTGGCGCAGCCACCGATCCACCTCCTCCTGGATCCAGCCGACAGATTTGACGCCGAGCTTTATGGGCTTGGGGAAGAGGCCCTTACTCATGTACAGATACAACGTGGACCGTGGCAGTCCCGTCAATTCACTCACTGCAGGTAGTCGCAAGATACGCATGGCGTTCACTCGAAGTAGTTTGTCCAACGCATGCGTCCCATAATGATTTTTTACACTTGATGACTCCGTATTGCCATACGACCACTATCGCGTCGTGCATGAACCCCTGAGCGTGCAGCTTCCCGAAGGATCAAAGCCGCATGATGCTGACGCGTTCTCGAATACGCTCAATACTGCAAAAACCCACCAACTGCCGTACAGCTGATTTTCAAATGTGGCATCTTCCGTGACCAGATCAGGAAGATCGAATACCTCTTCCAAGAGGCCGAGCTGATAAGCCCTTTTATCAAGCGTGAGCAGATCCCCGGGATCCAGCAGGGCATTGCCGGTATCTAGCATGCTGCACCATAGTTTTATGTGTAGGAGCGCCTTGGCCGTTGTCTCCGCGTTGGGGGGTCGGCGGTGGCGTTCACATACGATGCGGCGGTGGCCTCCAAACACCTTCAATGAGGGGAGCGGCACTCGTCGCTTGGGATGCGTTCGCTAGTGGGCAAGAAGCCCCGATGAGGAACCGTGGCCAGGGCTGTGAACAACGCGTAACCCCAACGACGCCTACCAAGCTAAGGAATTCACAGCTAAAAGCATCTAGCAACCTATCTAGATGCAATCTATAATTCATCAGAAGGAAATCATCCATGTATCTAAAGAACCTCTTCCGAGAATCTTGAATGCCATTTAAAGTACACGATGAGCTTGCACGGATCATTGGCACACCCATTGAGTCAAGCAGAATTCACTCACTGCTATGGTTTGCGCTGGCGCAAAGCGATAAACAATTTATTGACATTCATTCGATATCAACATTCAATAGAGATGAGCTTGCCTCATTCATAAAAAACATTGGCACCCTTAGTGGAGGATGCCAATGGGCGCCAGTCAAATTAGTCCCCGATACACACTTAAGCTGGATTGAAGACAGTCAACGTCAATCACACTGGTTAATTTATCAACTGGTCTTGCATATTTCAGCTTTCAAAGAAAAAGCCGCGCAAGCAGGAATGCATCATCAACCATTAACCAACCCATTCCCACCTCGCCACTTGACGGGAAGAAATCTAAGCATTGCATATTTGGACTATTTTTCTGCACATTACTTTTCAACGATTGACGAAAAAATAAATTTCATTGAAAGTTTGCAATTAATTTGGCAAAATCACACCAAAACAGACCGGTATTTTTCATGGTTAAATAGGAACGATGCAAGTTCCAGAATTGAATTTTTCTGGGAGTGGCTAACAAAAAAGAATCCCGAAATAACCCAAAATCGACCGTTTTTCAAAACCTATGAAGGCGTTTTGGAATTTTTTGATAACCCTGCATTTACCGAGTCAGCCAAAGAGCTTTTCAATAAAAAAGCCAACAACATGTGGGCTCAAAAACAGCGCAGAGAAAATTCCAAGAACAAGAGACAATGCAACTTTGTCCTCGCAGAGAAAACGGTATCAAAGCTTGAAAAGCTAGCTGCAAAACATCACCTGACACGCACAGAAATAATCGAGCTAATCATCAATGCCGAAGCCGAAAAAGAAACATACATCCGTGAACGCCTCAGCCGTAGGCAATTGCTGTTAGGCTCACCCGAGCCTACCGAATAAAAAAAGCAGCCTGTGTCGTTGATCGACACAGGCTGCTTTCAGTTTCAAAACACTTGTATTTGCCGCTGGCCGCTCAGTTGGCAGGCGGTGAATTGCAATAGTTGGCCCAGTCGGACATCAACCCTGCACGCTTAGCCAAAAGGTCGCCCCGCTGGTAGGCTGCTTCAACGCCGTCAGCCAATCTATGTGCCAGAGCGTGCTCGCACACTTCACGGGGATAAGTGGTTGTCTCCCCAGCCCAGTCCCGAAAGGTGGAGCGAAATCCGTGCTGCGTTAGACCGCTTTGCCCCATGCGACGCAATACGGCCGTCAAGGACATATCGGAGAGTTGTCCTCCCCTGGGTGCGAGAAAGACGTGCTCGGTGTTTTCTTCACGCGGCAGATCCTTCAACAGCTTTATAACTTGGCTGGCGAGAGGCACTCGATGTTCTTTGCCAGCTTTCATGCGCTCGGCGGGGATTGTCCAGATTTTGTTTTGCAGGTCGATTTCTGACCACTTGGCGCCACGTACTTCGCCTGAGCGTGCTGCGGTGAGGATCGCAAATTCCAATGCGCGGGCGGAGACGCCTTCTTTGGATCGCAGCTCAGCCATGAACGCGGCCATCTCGGCATAGGGCAGTGCCGCATGGTGCTCGACCTTTTGCACTTTGTTGCGAGCGGGTAGCTCGTGTTCAAGGTGGCCTTTCCAGCGCGCCGGGTTGTCTCCCTGGCGGTATCCCCGAAATGCCGCCCAATCCAAAATGGATTCAATGCGTCCCCGCAGTCTGCTGGCCGTCTCTGTCTTGTTAAGCCACAGGGTTTCGCCGGGCTTGCCCACGGATTGCTGGAGCACGTCCAGCACCATTCCCGTATCGACCGACGCTACCGGCAGGTGGCCCAATTTCGGATAGACATAGGTCGCCAGCGTGTTGGTCCACTGCTGGACGTGCTTGTCGTTTTTCCAGGCGGCGCGATTGGCATCAATGTAAGCCGTGGCGCAGTCTTCGAAGGTCTTGGTTTTGGCGATCTCCAGGGCAGATTGGGCTTTGACAGTCTGGCGCTCCTGAACGGGGTCGATGCCATCACGCACTTGTTTTCTGAGTTCACGGGCGCGTTCGCGTGCCTCGGCCAGTGACACCTCGGGAAAGCTTCCCAGTCCAACGTCCCTGCGGTGCACCGTCGCTTGACCATCTTTGCCCAGGCGCGTGCCCACGGCGATGCGCAGCACCCATGCCCGTGATCCGCCCAGAATGCGAAGATGCAGGCCGTCCACGCCGCCAACTGCGTGACGGCCTTCGGTTTTAAGCTTGGTGACTGCCAGCGCTGACAGCTCCTTGGCTTTTCTTGGCATGGCTATCTCCGTCGAACTATCTGCCCCACATCTTATCCCACATAAAGATCTGGATTTGGTGAGAATCGGTTGGACATCGGCAGACAGACGGAATCTGCAACCTATTGATTTAAAATAGTTTTTTATTCTCAGTGGATTGTTTTAGACGTCAAAAAGACGGACGCCGCTCCGACCAATGTTTGAAGGCCTTGCAGCATATGCTGCAAGGCCTTTTTTCTTGCCTGTTGCGGTGCGGGGCAAGCAAGTGACAGGGGTAAACGTCCTTACCATTGGGGCGTCCCGGATGGAGCCGAAGCCTGGGGAGCATCCGTTCAATTGCCGTCTGATCGGTCACGCCATGAAACGTCCTCTGCCCGTCTCCCCATCTTCCGCCTCCAGCCCATGGACGGGCACCCCGACCAACACCGGCCAGCGTTATGACGCGGTGGATGCCCTGCGAGGGTTGGCGATGGTGTGGATGACCGCCTTCCACTTTTGTTTTGACCTGAGCCATTTTGGTTTTTGGCCGCAGAACTTCCGTGTGGACCCGTTCTGGACCACGCAGCGCACCTTCATCGTGAGCCTTTTTCTTTTCTGCGCTGGGCTGGGGCAGGCCATTGCTTGGCAGCAGGGGCAGGGGTGGCTGCGTTTCGGGCGCCGCTGGATGCAGATCGCGGGCTGCGCGTTGTTGGTGACGCTGGGCTCTTTTGTCATGTTTCCGCAGAGCTTCATCTACTTCGGGGTTTTGCACGGGATGGCCGTGATGCTGCTCATTGCCCGGTGCACATCTGGCTGGGGGTGGTGGCTGTGGCTGGCGGGGCTGGTGGCGGTGGCCCTGCCGCCCCTGGCGCAGCATCTGCTTACGGGCAGTTGGATTGAGGCAGCACCGTGGTTCAACGGCCGGGTCCTCAACTGGCTGGGGTTGGTATCCCGCAAGCCTTTCACTGAAGACTATGTGCCCGTTTTCCCTTGGTTGGGCGTGATGTGGTGGGGGCTGGCTGCAGGCCAGTGGGTGCTGGCCCACCACCGGCCGGTGCTGCTGTCGCGGCCGCTGCCCGGCATCGTTCGGCCCCTGTCGGTTCTGGGGCGCTGGAGCCTGAGTTACTACATGCTTCACCAACCGGTGATGATTGGACTGTTGATGGCGGTGGCCTGGTGGCTGGGTAGGTCGTAACTGCCGACTGGCTCACGGAAAGAACAAGCGGTTCTAGGGAGAACTGCCGGTGCCAGATGAATCATTTTCAGCGGGCATAAAAAAACGCGGCCTGGGCCGCGTTTTTTGAGGGGCATCCCTGCGGATGCCGGTCTGGCCTGATTACTCGACCTTGGCCTTGGCGCGCAGGTCTTCCTGGAACTTGGCCAGTTTTTGCTGTTGCAGCTGTTGGGCCACCTGGGGCTTGACTTCGTCCAGCTTGGGCAGCTGTGCTTGGCGCACGTCGTCCAGACGGATCACGTGCCAGCCAAACTGGCTCTTCACCGGGGCGTCGGTCATCTTGCCCTTTTCGAGCTTGACCAGGGCTTCAGAAAACTCGCCCACATAGCTGGATGGATTGGCCCAATCCAGATCGCCGCCCTTGGCGCCAGAACCTGGGTCCTTGGATTGCTTTTTGGCGATGTCTTCAAACTTGGCGCCCTTCTTGACGGACGCGATGATGGCCTTGGCGTCGGCTTCCTTCTCCACCAGGATGTGGCTGGCCTTGTATTCCTTGCCACCGTTGGCTGCCACGAACTTGTCGTATTCAGCCTGGATCTCGGCGTCGGTCACCGGGTTGGTCTTTTGGTAGTCGGCGAAGAGTTCGCGAATCAGGATGCTCTGTCGGGCCAGTTCCATTTGGGCCTTGTAGTCGGCCGAAGCTTCCAGGCCGCGCTTTTGGGCTTCCTGCATGAAGATTTCGCGGGTGATGACTTCGTCTTTGATCTGGCCTTCGATATCGGGCGTCACGGGGCGGCCCGAGCGCTCCACCTGCTGCTTGAGCGCCTCAACGCGCTCTTTGGGCACGGCCTTGCCGTTCACGATGGCGATGTTCTGGGCGGAAGCGGGCAGGGCTATCGTGCCCAGCACGGCAGCGGCCATGAGGCCGGACAGGAGCTGTTTCTTCATGCGAAATCCAAAAAATGAGAGGTTGTTTTGTGCCAGCTGAAATCCGGCACGGTGCTATCTGTGGCCGGTTCAGAGAACTTCAATGGCGAGGGCGTGGACGCCTTGGTCAATAAATTCTTGCAGCGCATCATACACAAGGCGATGCTGCGCCACCCGGGGCTTGCCTGTAAACAAAGGTGACGAAATCCGGACCCGAAAATGGGTGCCGAAACCGGTGCCGTTGGCCCCGGCGTGGCCCGCGTGGGCGGCACTTTCGTCCAGCACTTCGAGGCTGGTGGGCACCAGCCGCTGGGCGAGGGTCTGGTGCATCTGCTGGGCGAGGGAAAGATCGGTCATGGGAATCCTCCGGCTCAGGCTGCAGGCTCGTCGCCCTTGAGGTGCGGCGCGATGTAGATGCCCTGGCCTACCAGAAAGACCAGCGGGAAGACGTAGCCCCAGAGCTTGAAGTCCACCCAGGCCTCGGTACTGAAGTTGACCACCACATAGGCGTTGATGGCGGACATGAAAGCGCAGTAGACAATCCACGCCACATTCAGCCGCAGCCAGACGCGGTCGGGCAGGTCGAGCTGGCTGCCCAGCAGCATCTTGAGGAAGTTCTTCTTCATCGCCCACAGGGCCACGGCCAGCGCCAGGGACATGGCGCCGTACAGCACCGTGGGCTTCCACTTGATGAAACGGTCGTCCTGCAGCACCAGCGTGAGCGTGCCGAACAGCAGGATGAGCACCAGCGTGACCTTGTGCATGGTCTGCAGGCGGCGGTCCATCGCGTAGATCAGGCCCATCTGCACCACGGTGGCCGCCATGAGCACAGCTGTGCCCACGTAGATGCCATAGAACTTGTAGGCCCCGAAGAACAGCAGGATGGGGAAGAAGTCGATCAGGATTTTCATGGAGTCGGGGAAATTCTCGGCGGTCAGCCCTTGTCGGATTCGAAGTCGAGCGACGCAGAGTTCATGCAATAGCGCAGGCCGGTCGGTGCCGGGCCATCTTCAAACACATGGCCCAGATGGGCCCCGCATTGTGCACACACCGTCTCGGTGCGGACCATGCCGTGGCTGCGGTCCACGATTTCGGTGATGGCGCCGGGGATGGCTTCGGAAAAGCTGGGCCAGCCGCAGCCGGCGTCGAACTTGGTGTCCGAATCGAACAGCTTGGCATCGCAGCAGATGCAGCGGTAGCTGCCGTCGGCCCAATGTGTTTCGTACTTGCCGGTGAAGGGGCGTTCGGTGGCGGCATGGCGCGTGACCTGAAAGGCCACGGGCTCAGCCCCCTTGTCGCGCAGTACGGCTTGCCATTCGGCGTCGGTCTTTTGAACAGGGTAGGTCATGATGAGCAGCTGATCTCGATGGAAGACGCCCAGTCGGGCGGGAAAGCGGCGTAGGCCTCGTGTCCCGGGTGCTCGTCGAAGGGACGCTCCAGCAACCGCTGCAGGGTTTGGAGTTCGCTGAAGTCGCCAAGTTTCGCCGCACGGATGGCCTGTTCGCCCAGGTGGTTGCGCAGCACGAACTGGGGGTTGGTTTTGAGCATCAAATGAGCTGCTTCCGCCCGACCATCATTTCCTGATAGCTCTGAATATGATAGCAACCATGCGTCGAAGGCCGCGCGATCGGCAAACAGGTCGCGCACCGGCTCGAAGTTGTTCTGCCCCACCGCATGCGAGAGGCGGCGCCAGAAGATCGTGTAGTCCACGCCATTTTTGGCAAGCAGCAGCAGGATGCCGTCGATGAGCGCTGCGTCTTGTTCGCGCACGGCCACCAGACCCAGCTTGGCGCGCATGCGGGCCATGAACGCCTCAGGGAACACGGTCTTGTAGGATTCCAGCGCCGCCTTGGCCAGTTCCTCGTCGCCGATCAGCGGCAGCAAGGCCTGCGCCAGGCAGAAGAGGTTCCAGTACGCCACATTGGGCTGGCGGTTGTAGGCATAGCGGCCCTGTGTGTCGCTGTGGTTGCACACATGCCCGGGCACGAACGCGTCCAGAAACTGGAACGGGCCGTAGTCGATCGTGAGGCCCAGGATGCTCATGTTGTCGGTGTTCATCACCCCATGGCAAAAGCCCACGGCCTGCCACTGGGCCATGAGGCGTGCGGTGCGCTCGCTCACGGCTTGCAGCAGGGCGGCATAGGCATTGCCACTGAAGTCCGGGGTGTCCCGGCATTCGGGGTAGTAGCGGCCGATCACGTAGTCTGCGAGCGTCTGCAGCTGGGCCTCTTGGCCGCTGGCGGCAAAGTGCTCAAAGTGGCCAAAGCGCACAAAGCTCGGGGCTACGCGGGTGACGACGGCTGCGGTTTCCACTTCCTCGCGCCGCACCGGCGCAGGCGAGCCGGTGATGCACAGCGCGCGCGAGGTGGGGATGCCCAGGCCATGCATGGCCTCGCTGCACAGGAACTCGCGGATGCTGGAGCGCAGCACCGCGCGACCGTCGCCCATGCGGGAGTAGGGCGTGCGGCCCGCGCCCTTGAGCTGGACTTCGTGGCCGCCGGCTGTCTCTCCCAGCAGGATGGCCCGGCCATCGCCCAGTTGCCCTGCCCAGACGCCAAACTGGTGGCCGCTGTACACGCTGGCCAGGGGGCGCGAGCCCGCCAGCAATGTGTTGCCAGTGAAAGCCTGCAGCGCTTCATCGCTGCCCAGCCAGGATGTGTCGAGCCCGATCAGGCGGGCCACGTCGGGGCTGGAGCCCACCCAGTGCGGCGCGGGCAGCGGGGTGGGGCGCAGTTCGGTATGGAAGGCGGGGCCCAGGTCGGCAAAAGCGTGGTTCCAGGCCAGGCCCAGGTCGGTGGTGGTCTCGCTGTGGTCGGCGCTCAGATTCATGGCCCCAATTGTCTCGCACCGTGGATGGCACAAGGCGGGCAAGGCCATGCGGCGTTGTTGCTGCGAATCCTCCAGCGCTCAGGAGGTGGGCGCCGCCGCTTCGGATTCCGCCTGCGGCAGTTGCGCGCGGTACTGGCCGGGTGGCATGCCAAACCAGCGCTTGCAGGCACGGAACAGGTTGCTCTGGTCGGCAAAGCCCAGCAGGTCGGCGATTTCGGCCAGGCTGCGGCGTTCGTCGCTCAGGTGCTGGCGCGCGAGTTCGCAGCGGGTGTCATCCAGCAGTTGCTGGTAGCTCACGGACTCAGCCTGCAGGCGCCGCTGCAGGGTGCGGTCAGTGAGGTGCAGGCGTGTGGCAATGTCCTCGCGCCGGGGCTCGCCCAGGTGCAGAACGCGGGCGATTTCGGTGCGCACCCGGGTGCTGGCCAGGGTCTGGCCGAGCTGGCCCAGCTCGGTCTCGACCAGCCGCTCATGCAATGCCCACAGGCTGGGGTTGTGTGTGGGGATGGGGGCTCGCAGGTCGGCTTCCGACAGCAGAAAACGGTTGGCAGGCTGCTCAAAACGCGGCAGCAGCCCAAAGGCTGCGCGGTAGCGGCTGTCCTCGTGCGGTGGTGGCGTGGTGAGGTCCATGGCCAGGGGCACCAGATCGCGCCGGGTCAGCCAGCAGCACAGCGTGAACAGGGTGAGCACTGCAAACTCAATGCGCTGGCGTGGAATGGGCCGGGTGGCGCCGATGTGGCTGAGTGCCAGCCAGTAGCCCTGGCCGCGCGGGTCGCGCTTCATTTCAAAGGTGGTGGCGTCCGAGATCAGGGCCATTTGCCGCTGCAGATGCTCGAAGCCGATCAGCAGGTTGGGGCCGGAGGCCAGTGCGTAGCCCACCAGGTCCACATTGCCGTAGCGTGACGCCAGATCGCGCGCCAGGCCCAGGCCCGGCTGGCCGTAGCGGGTGGCTGCAGCTTCCCACAGGCGACTCACGCGGTCCACGTCCACGCGCGTCTGTGTCTGTGGCTGCTGCTGCAAGGCCTGCAGATCGATGCCTGCCTCGGCGCACAGCTCGACCGCTGGCAACCCCTCAGCGGCAAACATGTCTGCGATGCCGCGCACCCACGCAGCGGAGCTGGTGCGCTGTGTCATGGGTGGCTCATGGGTGGTGCGCCCGCTCAGGGTTTACGCGGGGATGGTGTTCTGAAGTCACTGTTTTGGCGTGGTTGCGATAGTGGGCTGGCGGCGAAGCATTCACACAATCGTCGCCGAGGTCGGGCCCTGCCGCAAGTGTGACGCTTCGCTGAGGTGCGACCCATTCCTAAAAACCCCAAAGGAGACAAGACATGATCAATTTGCGCAAGCGTGTGCCGTGGCTCGGGGCCGCAGTGGCTGTGTTGGCATTGGCTGGTTGTGGTGGTGGTTCGGGCTCTGCACCCGAAGTGCGCGAGACGGTGTATGGCACCGTGCGGGGCGTGGACGATGGTGCTGTCACAGGCACCTACGCCTGGAAGGGGCTGCCATTTGCCCAACCCCCGGTGGGTGACCTGCGCTGGCAGCCGCCTGTGGAGCCCGCCGCCTGGACTGGCGAGCGCAATGCCACGCGCTTTGGCAATGCCTGCCTGCAGATGGGGCGCCTGTACGGGCCGGGTGCCAACAACCGGTTTGATGACACCATCGGCCAGACCCTGGGCACCCCGGTAGGCCAGGAAGACTGTCTCACCCTCAACATCTGGCGCCCTGCCAACACGCAAGACAAGCTGCCCGTGTTGTTGTTCCTGCATGGCGGCAGCGCCATCTCGGGCTACACCGCAGACCCGGTGTACGACGGCGCCGCGCTGGCGCGCAAAGCGAATGCCGTGGTGGTCACGGCCAACTACCGGCTTGATGTGCTGGGTTTCTTCCAGCTGCCGCAACTGCACAGCGGCAGCCAAACGTACACGGGCAACTATGCCCTGCTGGACAACGTCGCAGCCCTGCGCTTTATCCAGCGCAACATCGCCAAGTTTGGCGGCGACGCGGGCAATGTGACGTTGATGGGGCAGTCTGCGGGCGCCATCAATGCGCTGGCGTTGCTCACGGCGCCGCAGGCTGCAGGCCTATTTCACAAGATCGTGCCCATCAGTGGCGGCATCTCGCTGGCCAGCAACCTGCCTGCGGGCTCCATTCCCACGCTCAACCCGGCGTCCAAATACGCCGCCCAGTCGGGGGCACTGCTGGCCGCCCTGGCACTCGCCGACGGCCTCGCGCCCGACGCCGCGGCCGCAGCGGCGCTGGTGGCGGGCTGGACGCCTGCCCAAACCGCAAGCTACCTGCGTGGCAAGGACGGCCGTGTGCTGCTGCAAACCGTGCTGCAGAAGGGGCTGACGGGCTCCGGGCCGATTCCGGATGGTGTGGTGGTGCCTGCCAATCCGATTGCCGAGATAGCGGCTGGCCACTACCACAAGGTGCCAGTGTTGTCAGGCTACACCCTGGACGAGGCCAAGCTTTTTGCACCGTTTCTCGCGCTGCTGGGGGGCAAGCCGGGCCTGAAGATCAGCGATGCCGAGCGTTTTGCGATGACGCAGGGTTTCAATCCAGACGCGCCGACCACGCTTTCGGTGGCCGACATCATCGACCCGTCCTACCTGCCAGTCACTGCGCCCACCACAGGCTACAACGCACGCATGAAGCTGCTGGGCAGCGTGTTTTTTGAGCCCAGCCGTGACAACCTGCTGGGCACATTGCGTGCCCAGCAAACCGAGGTGTGGAGCTACCAGTTCAACTGGGCCCAGCAGCCTGCGCCTTGGGCGGATGTGTATGGGGCGGCGCATGGCTTCGACCTGCCTTTCGTGTTTGGCAACTTCGGCCCCTCGTTGCTGGCCAAGGCGGCCAACAGCACCGCCAACCAGCCGGGGCGCCAGGCGCTCTCGGGCGTGATGATGGACAGCGTGCGCGCCTTTGTGCACACCGGCAACCCCAACCACGCAGGCCTGGGCCAGGAGTGGCAGCCTTGGCCACGCAAGTTCATCTTCGACGCCGACCAGAAGGCCGCACGCCTGAGCGTTCAGTGAAGACTCGGCGCCTGATGCTGTCTGCTATCTCTCTTCATGCTGCAGCCGTGGCCGTGAGGTATGCCCCCAGTGCCTCGTCATCCACGATGGCCACCTTGCCGAAATCCAGCGACACGATGCCCAGCTCTTCCAGCGCGCGCAGCACGCGGTTCACCGTCTGTCGCGACAGGCCCACCAGTTGGCCCAGCTCGTCCTGCGTGAGGTTGAGCCGGCGTGTGCTGCGCCAGAACAGGCGGCTCAGGTACAGCGCCACGCGGTGCTCGGGCGACTGCGTGCGGCCTGCCTCGATGATGGTCATGGCCTGTCCAAGCCGCATGTTCAGGTGCAGAACCAGAAACTGGTTGAACGCCAGGCTGCTTTCACGCAGCGTGGCAAACAGGGGCAGCGGCAGGCACAACAGCGTGGTGGGCCGCAGTGCCACCACGTTGTACTTGCGCGGCTCGGGCTTCATGGCCGAGCCTTCTCCAAACCACTCGCCATCGGGCACGCCGATGAACGCCGACGACCGTCCTTTGCTGGCAGGGCTTTGCAGCATCACCAGGCCCGACAACACGGCATGCCAGCCCTCTACCGCATTGCCTGCGGGCATCATGACGGCTCCCTTGTCGCCCTGCACGGCAAACACCTCATTGCGCAGGCGTTCCTGCAGCGCGACAGGAACGCTGGCAAACCAAGGCTGGGCCGAAATGAAACGCGGAGCAGGAGGGAGGGTGCTGAGCATGTGCGCGATTGTCGCTGCACCGTGGCACAGGGTTCAGGGTTATCCCTTGGGCTTTGTCAACGGGACGACAGGTGTTGGCAGCGGCGCATGGGCGGCGCACACTGGCGGCCTGCCGTGGGGCGTTGGGGGTTGTGCAGCCACGCTGTTGGTGAGGCGTGCAGTGCCTGGGGCGCTGGCGGGTTCCGAAAGCCTCGTTCCATGACTTTGGAGACACCTCAGGCCCGTGCCTCGCGCTACCATGATCTTTCCCTTCACTACAACATCCAAGGAGCACCCATGCTGGGTCTGATGCAGAGTCAACCGTTGCTGATCTCGTCGCTGATCGAGTTCGCAGAACGCCACCATGGCGACGCCGAGATCGTCTCCCGGCGGGTAGAGGGTGACATTCATCGCTACACCTACCGCGACCTGGCGGCACGCTCACGCCGCCTGGCCAATGCGCTGGACGATCTGCAACTGCAGTTCAGCGACCGCGTGGCCACGCTGGCCTGGAACGGCTACCGCCACATGGAGATGTACTTCGGTGTTTCCGGCTCGGGCCGTGTGCTGCACACGGTCAATCCGCGCCTGCACCCCGATCAGATCGCCTGGATCGTTAACCACGCCGAAGACCAGGTGCTGTGCTTCGATCTCACCTTCCTGCCCCTGGTGCAGGCCGTGCACGCCAAGTGCCCCACTGTGAAGAAATGGGTGGCTTTGTGCGATGCCGACAAGCTGCCTGCAGACTCTGGTGTTCCCGGCCTGTCGAGCTACGAAGATTGGATTGGCGCCCATTCGACCGACTACGCCTGGCCCGAGTTCGACGAGAACTCGGCATCGAGCATGTGCTACACCAGCGGCACCACGGGCAACCCCAAGGCGGCGCTGTACAGCCACCGCTCCACCACGCTGCACGCCTATGCGGCTGCGCTGCCCGACGTGATGTGCCTCTCGGCCCGCGACTCCGTGCTGCCGGTGGTGCCCATGTTCCACGTCAACGCCTGGGGCATTCCGTATTCGGCCGCGCTCACGGGTTGCAAGCTGGTGTTCCCCGGTCCGGCGATGGACGGCAAGTCGATCTACGAACTCATCGAAGGTGAGAAGGTTACCTACGCTGCAGGTGTGCCCACCGTGTGGCAGATGATGCTGGGCCACATGAAGCCTGCGGGGCTCAAGTTCTCCACGCTGCGCCGCACGGTCATCGGTGGATCGGCTTGCCCCCCCGCCATGATCCATGCGTTCAAGGAAGACTACGGTGTAGAGGTGCTGCACGCCTGGGGCATGACCGAAATGAGCCCGCTGGGCACGCTGTGCACGCTCAAGAACAAGCACCTGGCCATGTCCAAGGATGAGCAGATGAAGGTCCTGCAAAAGCAGGGCCGTGCGATCTATGGCGTGGACATGAAGATCGTGGGTGGCGACGGCAACGAGTTGCCCTGGGATGGCAAGACCTATGGCGATCTGTTGGTCAAAGGCCCGTGGATTGTGGGCAGCTATTTCAAGGGCGAGGGCGGCAATCCGCTCATCAAGGACGCGCAAGGTCGGGGCTGGTTCCCCACGGGCGACGTGGCGACCATCGATGCCGACGGCTTCATGCAGATCACCGACCGCAGCAAGGACGTGATCAAGTCGGGCGGCGAGTGGATCAGCTCCATCGACATCGAGAACATCGCCATGGCGCATCCTGCGATTGCCATGGCAGCCTGTGTGGGCATGCCGCACCCCAAGTGGGACGAACGCCCCATCGTGGCGGTGGTCAAGCGCCCTGGCACCGAAGTCACACGCGATGAGCTGCTGGCGTTTTATGAGGGCAAAACCGCCAAGTGGCAGATCCCGGATGACGTGGTGTTTGTGGATGCCATTCCGCTCGGTGCCACCGGCAAGATGCTCAAGACCAAACTGCGCGAGCAGCTCAAGGATTACAAGCTTCCGGGCCTGTGATCAGGGAGGGGCAATGCATGGGCGCGCATCGCTTGCGAAGGCCTTTTTTTGCACTGCCCCAGGCTGGTGCGCGCTCGGGGGAGCGCAGCGCCAGTCACGTGTGCGACGCTGGTAGGGGCAATCCCTGAGCATCGCTTTGTTGCAACGCGGTACGCTGCGTTGTGTCGATTCACTAGGAGACAAAACCATGAAATTTGCTATTAAGGCTGTAGCAGCCTCGGTAATCTTGGCGGCCGCTGGCGGGGCCTTCGCTCAAAAGGGCGAGACAGTGAAGATCGCTTGGCTGGACCCCCTTTCGGGCCTGATGGCAGCCGTCGGAACGAACCAGCTCAAGAGCTTCCAGTTCATCTCCGAAGAGTTCAACAAGAAGAACGCCGCAGGCGTCAAATTCGAGATCATCGGAATCGACAACAAACTCAGCCCACAAGAGACCACCAGCGCCCTGCGCTCGGCCATGGACCAGGGCGCACGCTACGTGGTGCAAGGCAACGGCTCTGGCCCTGCGCTTGCCATCATGGATGCGCTGGAAAAGCACAACGCACGCAATCCCGGCAAGGAAGTCCTGTTCCTGAACTACGCCGCCGTGGATCCCGATCTCACCAACAGCAAGTGCAGCTACTGGCACTTCCGCCTGGATGCAGACACGTCCATGAAGATGGAAGCGCTGACGACCTACATGAAGGACTTGCCCGAGGTCAAGAAGGTCTACCTGATCAACCAGAACTACTCGCACGGCCACCAGGTCTCGAAGTTCGCCAAGGAAATGATGCAGCGCAAGCGCCCCGATGTGCAGTTTGTCGGCGACGACCTGCACCCTCTGGCCCAGGTGCGCGACTTTGCCCCGTACATCGCCAAGATCAAGGCATCGGGTGCCGACAGCGTGATCACCGGCAACTGGGGTTCTGACCTCGCGCTGCTGATCAAGGCCGCCAATGATGCAGGCCTGAACAACGTCAATTTCTACACCTACTACGGTTCCGTCACTGGCAGCCCCACGGCCATGGGATCGGCCGCCGCAGGCCGCGTGTACATGGTGGCCTATGCCCACATGAACTTGCCCGGCGAGCTGAACAAGATCGTGCTGGACTACAAGAAGAAGTTCAACGACGACATGTACACGGGCGCCGTGTACCACGCGTTCACGATGCTGTCGGAAGGCTTTGCCAAGGCCAAGTCCACCGACCCCGTCAAGGTGGCTGCTGCGTTTGAAGGCATGAAGTTCAAGAGCTTCAATGGTGAAGTCGAAATGCGCAAGACCGACCACCAGCTGCAGCAGGGCCTGTTCATCTCCAAGTGGGAAAAGGCGGGTGGCAAGTACCCGATCGACTCTGAGAACACCGGCTACACCTTTGTGCCAGTGAAGTACTACGAGCCCTATGTGGCCAGCACGCCCACGTCGTGCCAGATGAAGCGCCCGTAACTCCTGCGTGACCGCTTCGAGGCCCGACCTGGCTCGGGCCTTTTTTTTACCCCTGCAGTGAAAAATTCCAATGAATCCTGAGTTTTTCGTGATCTCTTTGCTGAACGGAGTGAGCTACGGGCTCCTGCTGTTCATGCTGAGTTCCGGCCTCACGCTGATCTTCAGCATGATGGGCGTGCTCAACTTTGCACACACCAGCTTCTACATGCTGGGTGCCTACTTTGCGTTCACCATCTCCGGGGTGGTGGGCTTCTGGCCAGCGCTGGTGATCTCTCCACTGGTGGTGTTCGTGCTGGGGGCGGCGTTCGAGCGCTATTGCCTGCGCCGCGTGCACAAGTTTGGCCATGTGCCGGAGCTGCTGGTCACCTTCGGGCTCTCCTACCTCATTCTGGAAGTGGTGCAACTGGTGTGGGGCCGTTCCACTGTGCCCTACGGCCTGCCAGAGCAACTGCAGGGGCCCCTGTTTTCGTTGTATGGCACGCAGTTCCCCAAGTCGCGTTCGTTCGTGATGCTGGTGGCCCTGCTGATGCTGGTGTCCGTGTGGCTGCTGCTGACTCGCACGCGCATCGGCCTGGTGATTCAGGCGGCGCTCAAATACCCCGAGATGGTCGAGGCGCTCGGCCACAACGTGCCGCGTGTGTTCATGCTGGTGTTTGGCGGTGGCGCTGCCCTGGCCGGCCTGGCTGGTGTGATCGGTGGCAACACCTATGTCACCGAGCCCGCGATGGCGGCCTCGGTCGGCTCCATCATCTTTGTGGTGGTGGTGGTGGGGGGCATGGGTTCTCTGGCGGGAGCGTTCATCGCCTCGCTGCTGATCGGGGTGGTGCAGACCTTTGCGGTGGCGCTCGACTACTCGATGATCCACGTGTTCAAGGCCGTGGGCGTGGCGGTGACGGACCAGACCTTCGGCTACCCGCTGCTCAAGCTCACGATCTCCCAGGTGGCGCCCATCCTGCCGTACCTGTTCCTTGTGCTGATTCTGATCTTCCGCCCCAAGGGCTTGCTGGGTACGCGGGAGGATTGATGCCATGAATTCGACTACCAACACTGTCTCCAGTGCCACCGCGCACTACCGGTTCAAGCCCTGGAATGTGGGGAGGATCGTCATCTGGTCGCTGTTTGCGATTGCCTTGATTGTGGCGCCCATGCTGTTTCGCAGCAGCCTGGCGCTGACCATGCTCTCGCAGATCGGCTACCTCATCATCATCTGCCTGTCCTACAACATGTTGCTGGGGCAGGGCGGCATGCTGAGCTTCGGCCATGCGGTGTACACCGGCCTTGGCTCGTTCATTGCCATCCATGCCATGAACATGGCTGGCAAGGGCAGCTTCCACATCCCGCTGGTGCTGATCCCTCTGGTGGGTGGGCTGGCCGGGGCCTTTTTCGCCATCATCCTGGGCTTCGTGACCACCAAGAAGTCGGGCACGACGTTTGCCATGATCACGCTGGGCATTGGCGAGCTGGTCGCGTCGATGGCCCTGATGTTCCCCGAGTTCTTCGGTGGCGAAGGGGGCATCACCACCGACCGGGTGTATGGCAAGGCCTTCTTTGGCCTGAATTTTGGCTCGGGCATGCAGGTCTACTACCTGATCGCCGCCTACTGCTTCGTGTGCACGGCAGCGATGTTTGCCTTCACCGGCACGCCACTGGGCCGCATCCTGAACGCCGTGCGCGACAACCCCGAGCGTGTGGAGTTCATTGGCTACAACACGCAGCGGGTGCGCTACTTCGCCTTCATCATCGCGGGCTTTTTCGCCGGTATCGGCGGAGGCCTGGCCACGATCAACTTCGAGATCGTGACCGGTGCCGACAGCCTGAATGTGGTGCGCTCCGGCGGCTACCTGCTGTTCACCTTCCTGGGCGGGGCCACGTTCTTCTTTGGTCCGATCATCGGCGCCGTGCTGCTGGTGCTGGCCTCGGTGTTGCTTTCCGAGTTGTCCAAAGCCTGGCTGCTGTACCTGGGCCTGGTGTTCCTGTTCATGGTGATGTACGCCCCCGGCGGCGTGGCCAGCCTGATCATGATGAACCTGCGCCTGGCCAAGTTCGGCAAGCTGCGCCAGTTGTGGACTTCGTATCTGGCGCTGGGTGGCACGGCCCTGGTGGGGGTGCTGGGCGCGGCCTGCATGATCGAAATGACCTACCACCTGCAGCTCAATGCAGCTCTCGGGTCAGAACTCACGTTCCTGGGCGCCACGCTCAATGCCAAGGGCTTCACCAGCTGGTTTGGCGCCGTGTTCGTGATGGTGACGGGCTTCGCCTTGTTCGAGATGTGCCGACGCCAGTTTGTGCGCCAGTGGGGCCGTATCCAGGAAGAAATAGAACATGAAATCAAGCGTGGGGAGGCTCTGTAACCATGGCGGCTGACAACGCAACCTATGCGCTCGAACTGCGCGACTTGCGCAAGAGTTTTGGCAAGACCGAGATCATCCGTGGCGCCAACCTGGCGGTGGCGCCGGGCGAACGTGTGGCCATCATCGGCCCCAACGGTGCGGGCAAGTCCACGCTGTTCAATCTGATCAGCGGGCGTTTTGCGCCCACCAGCGGTGACGTGATCCTGAACGGCCAGCGCATCAATGGCATGGCGCCGTACGAGATCAACCGGCGCGGCCTCTCGCGCAGTTTCCAGATCACCAACATCTTCCCCAAGCTGTCGGTGTTCGAGAACCTGCGCTGTGGCGTGCTCTGGAGCATGGGCTACAAGTACACGTTCCTGCGCTTCCTGTCGAACCTGCACGATGCCAACGAGCGTGCCAAGCAGCTCATGGAGATGATCAAGCTCGACAAGAAGCGCGACACGCTGGCGATGAACCTCACGTATGCCGAGCAGCGCGCGCTGGAGATCGGCATCACCATCGCGGGCGGCGCCAATGTGATCCTGCTGGACGAACCCACGGCCGGTATGAGCAAGACCGAAACCACGCGCTTCATCCACCTCATCAAGGAAGTGACCGAAGGCCGCACGCTGCTCACGGTGGAGCACGACATGGGCGTGGTGTTTGGCCTGGCCGACAAGATCGCCGTGGTGGTCTATGGTGAGGTGATTGCCTTTGACACACCGGACAAGGTGCGCGCCAACCAGCGCGTGCAAGAGGCCTATCTGGGCTCGGTGGTTGCGGACGAGCAGGGGGCGGGACACTGACATGCTGAAAATCGAGAATCTCCACGCCTACTACGGCAAGAGCCATGTGCTGCATGGCGTGACCTTCGACGTGCAACCCGGTGAAATCGTGGCCCTGCTGGGGCGCAATGGCTCCGGCCGCTCCACGACTGCCAAGGCCATCATGGGCCTGGTGGACTGGGAGGGCACCCTCAACTGGAAGGGGCAGGACCTCAACGGCAAGAAGGCCTACGAAATCGCCCACCTGGGGGTAGGCTACGTGCCCGAAAGCCGCGATGTGTTCCCCAACCTCACGGTGCACCAGAACCTGATGCTCGGTCAGAAGGGCAGTGGCAAGAACAGCCGTTGGTCGTTTGACGACATGTACGATATGTTCCCCCGCCTCAAGGAGCGCCAGCACACCGAGGCGGGCGTGATGTCGGGCGGCGAGCAGCAGATGCTGACCCTGTGCCGCACGCTGATGGGCGACCCTGACCTGATCATCATCGACGAGCCCACCGAGGGCCTCGCGCCCAAGATTGTGGAGCTGGTGGGGCAGTACCTGCAGACCATCAAGTCGCGCGGCATTTCGGTGCTGCTGATTGAGCAGAAGCTGACCATCGCCATGAAGATCTCGGACCGTGCGCTGGTCATGGGGCATGGCTCGATCGTGTTCCAGGGCACACCGGACAGTTTGCGGGCCGACAACTACATCCGCAAGGAATGGCTTGAAGTCTGACGATTTCTGAAAAACCATGGCTAAAAGAGGCGCCCGATAGCTGAAGGCGCCTCTTTTTTTGCGCTACCAAATGTTGCACTGCAAACCCCCTTGTCCCGCCCGGGACAAATTGACACGCCAAATGGGTTTGAAGTCTCTACAATAAAAACGCACGATCGTTCTTTTTCACTTTCCAAGGAACAACAGCACCATGACCGCTGAATACAAAGTCCACGGCTCCGTTGCCGTGATCTCCATGGCCAACCCTCCCGTCAACGGACTCGGTCTGGCGACCCGCCAGGGCATCGTGGACGGCCTTGGCCGTGCCAATGCCGATGCAGCGGTCACGTCCATCGTGATCACCGGTGCCGGTGGTGCGTTTTCTGGCGGCGCCGACATCAAGGAGTTCGGCACCGACAAGTCGCTGCAAGAGCCCAACCTGCTGTCGGTGATTGCCGCCATCGAAAATTCGGCCAAGCCCGTCGTGGCCGCCATGCACAGCGTTGCCATGGGCGGCGGCCTGGAGCTGGCCCTGGGCTGCCACTACCGCATTGCAGCGCCTGGTTGCTCCATCGCACTGCCCGAAGTCAAGCTGGGCCTGATCCCCGGCGCAGGTGGTACGCAGCGCCTGCCGCGCGTGATCGGTGTTGAAGCCGCGCTCAACCTCATCGTGAGCGGCGAGCCCGTCAAGAGCGAAATGATTGGCGCCGTGCCCGGCCAGAAGCTGTTTGACAAGATGGCCGCGTCGGCCGAATCGCTGGCGGCAGAAGCCCTGGCATTCGCGCAAAGCGTGGCCGATGCTCGCCCGCTGCCCCTGGTGCGCAACTTTCCCTGCAAGCACCCCGAAGGCGATGCGTACTTCCAGTTCGCACGCAACATGGTCAAGGGCATGGCCAAGAACTTCCCCGCGCCCGCCAAGTGCGTGGACGCGGTCGAAGCTGCCACCAAGAAGAAGTTTGCCGAAGGCATGCTGGTCGAGCGCGAGATCTTCATCAACCTGATGTGGACGCCCGAGTCGCGCGCGCTGCGCCACCTGTTCATGGCAGAGCGTGCCGCCAGCAAGATCCCTGATGTGGCCTCCGACACCCCCAAGCGCGACATCAAGCTGGTGGGCGTGATTGGCGCGGGCACCATGGGCGGCGGCATCTCCATGAACTTCCTGAACGCGGGCATCCCCGTCAAGATCCTGGAAATGAAGCAGGAAGCCCTGGACCGTGGCGTGGCCACGATCAAGAAGAACTACGAAGCCCAGGTCAAGAAGGGCAAGCTCAAGCAGGACAAGTACGAGCAGCGCATGGCTCTGCTGAGCACCACGCTGAGCTACGACGACTTCAAGGACTGCGACCTGATCATCGAAGCCGTGTTCGAAGAAATGGGCGTCAAGGAAGCCGTGTTCAAGCAGCTCGACGCTGTGGCCAAGCCCGGCGCCATCCTGGCTTCCAACACCTCCACACTCGACGTGGACAAGATCGCTGCCTTCACCAAGCGTCCGCAGGACGTGGTGGGCATGCACTTCTTCAGCCCCGCCAACGTGATGAAGCTGCTGGAAGTGGTGCGCGGCAAGGAAACCGCCAAGGACGTGCTGGCCACCGTGATGGCCATCGGCAAGAAGATCAAGAAGACCTCCGTGGTCTCGGGCGTGTGCGATGGTTTCATCGGCAACCGCATGATCGAGCAGTACAGCCGCCAGGCCGGTTTTCTGCTGGACGAAGGCTGCACGCCCCAGCAGGTGGACAAGGCCATCGAGAAGTTCGGCTTTGCCATGGGCCCGTTCCGCATGGGAGACCTGGCCGGCAACGACATCGGCTGGGCCATCCGCAAGCGCCGCGCCACCGAGCGTGCCGACATGAAGTACAGCCGCACTGCCGACAAGCTGTGTGAACTGGGTCGCTTCGGCCAGAAGACCGGCGCAGGCTGGTACGACTACCAGGCCGGCAAGCGCGATGCGATCCCGAGCGACCTGGTCAACAAGATGATCGAAGACCACCGCAAGGAGCTGGGCATCACGCCGCGCAAGATTTCGGACGAAGAAATCGTGCAACGCCTGGTGTTCGCCCTGGTCAACGAAGGCGCGCACATCCTGGAAGACGGCATTGCCAGCAAGTCCGGCGACATCGACATGGTGTACCTGACCGGCTACGGCTTCCCCATCCACCGTGGCGGCCCCATGCACTACGCCAGCGAAGTGGGTCTGTTCAACGTGGTGCAGGCCATGGACCGTTTTGCCAAGAACCCGCTGGATGACGCAGCGTTCTGGAAGCCCGCTCCGCTGCTGGCCAAGCTGGCCGCCGAAGGCAAGGCCTTCCAGTAAGCCGCATCCACAGACACCGAATCAAAGGAATTCACATGACCTCCGCAGTGATTGTTTCCACCGCCCGCACGCCACTCGCCAAGAGCTGGAAGGGTTCGTTCAACATGACGCACGGCGCCACCCTGGGCGGCCATGCCGTGCAGCACGCCGTACAGCGCGCTGGCATCGACGGTGCTGACGTCGATGACGTCATCATGGGCTGCGCCACGCCCGAAGGCGCCACGGGCAGCAACATCGCGCGCCAGATCGCGCTGAAGGCCGGCCTGCCCATCACGGCATCGGGCGTCACCGTCAACCGTTTCTGCTCTTCGGGCCTGCAGACCATTGCCATGGCTGCCCAGCGCATCATCGCGGGCGAGGCCGATGTGTTTGTGGCTGGTGGTGTGGAAAGCATCTCCTGCGTGCAGCAAGAGATGAACCTGCACATGATCCAGGACCTGGCCCTGGCCAAGCAAAAGCCCGAGATCTACTGGAGCATGCTGCAGACCGCCGAACAAGTAGCCAAGCGCTACAACATCGGCCGCGAAGCCATGGACGAATACGGCGCTGGCAGCCAGCAAAAGGCTTGCGCTGCGCAGGCTGCCGGCCTGTTCGACGCCGAAATCGCTCCCATCACCGTGACGGCCGGTGTGGCCGACAAGACGCTGGGCCTGATCACCAAGCAAGTCACGGTGAGCAAGGACGAAGGCACCCGCGAAGGCACGACGGTGGAGGCCATCAGTGGCCTGCGCTCGGCATTGCCTGGTGGCCTGATCTCGGCGGGCAACGCCAGCCAGTTCAGTGACGGTGCTGGTGCCTGCGTGCTGACCAGCGAAGACTACGCCAGCAAGAAGGGCCTCAAGCCCCTGGGCCGTTTCCTCGGCTTTGCGGTGGCGGGTTGCGAGCCTGACGAAATGGGCATCGGCCCCGTGTTTGCCGTGCCCAAGGTGCTCAAGAAGTTGGGCCTCAAGGTCGAGGACATCGACCTGTGGGAGCTGAATGAAGCCTTTGCCGTGCAGGTGCTGTACTGCCGCGACAAGCTGGGCATCCCGGCCGATCGTCTGAACGTGAACGGCGGCGCTATCGCCCTGGGCCACCCCTATGGTGTGTCGGGCCAGCGCCTCACGGGCCACGCGCTCATCGAAGGCAAGCGCCGTGGCGCCAAGAAGGTGTGCGTGACCATGTGCATCGGCGGCGGCATGGGCGCAGCAGGCATTTTTGAAGTGTTCTGACCACTGCAGCGCCTGAGCAAGCCACCGCCCAGCGCACTGGCGGGGCCTCGCCCGAGGCCCGCACTGCGCAAGAGGGGGGCGTGCTGGGTGCTGCCGAAGGGTAGGCGGCCATGGGGTTCCCGTGTGACCGCCGGGAGGCATGTGACTGCGGCCCGGTGCCGTGATGGAGGAAGGGAAGGGCGGCAGGCTACAAATTGTTGCCTTGTGGAAATCGTCCGGTGCCTGCGGGCAGCGGTGGCGCGGGCAGAATCCGGCGCGGCCGCTGGCCTGCGCGGAGCTGATTCACGCTCCACTCCTTTCCTTCCCCAAACGGTACATCCCATGCGTTGCACGTCTTTCCTTCGTTTTTCTGCTGCACTGTCGGTGCTTGCCTTGGCCTGCGGTGCCCATGCCCAGAGCTTCAAGCTCCAGCTGCCGCTGGAGTCCGATCCGGACGTGGTACTGCAGGAAGTCGTGGTCGATGCCAAGCAGACCCGCGTCACGCTGCTGGTGAAGAACGGCACCAACGAGGCGTTCGAGGCCTGCGCGCAGCCCACGGGCTCGCCCGATGCGTTCACCCTCAAGGACCTGGGCAGCGGCACGGTGCTGCAGCAGCAGTCCATCAGCGGGCTAACGCTGTGCAATGTGAAGATGGATGTGGTCAAGCCCGGCCGCAGCAAGTTTCTCAAGATCACTTTCCCGCCGCTCCCTGCAGCTGCCACGCGCCTGCAGCTTGGAGAGGCCAGCTGCCAGCCCAGGCCCGATTCGGACATGGAGTTCTGGTGTTTCAAGAACATCGTGCTGCCCGCACGCTGACCTTCGCATCGCGCAGGAGGCCGGGTATGCAGCATCCAAGGAGACCTCATGACCCTGCGTTCCACGCTCGACTTCCTGCTCTACGACTGGCTTGATGCCCAGTCGCTCACCGTCCGCGAGCGCTTTGCGGACCATTCGCGCGAGACCTTCGATGCAGTGCTCGACACCTGCGAGCGCATCGCGCGCGAAAAGTACGCGCCCTTCAACCGCACCGTAGACACCGAGGAGCCGCATTTCGATGGCGAAAAGGTGATCCTGCCCCAGGCGACCTACGAGGCCCGCAAGGCCTATGCAGAATCCGGCCTGCTGTCGGCCGCGCAGGACTACGAGATCGGCGGCATGCAGCTGCCCTACGCGCTCGAAGCGGCGGCCAACAGCTTCTTCGCAGTGGCGTCGATCAGCATCGGCTCCAACCTGCTCACCTCGGGCAATGCCAACCTGCTGATGGCGCACGGCACGGCGTTGCAAAAAGAGGTGTTTGCACTCAATGAATTCAACGGCCGCTGGTCGGGCACCATGTGCCTGTCGGAGCCGCAGGCGGGCTCGTCGCTGTCGGACGTGGCCACGCGCGCCGTGCCCGATGGTGCCGACTTCGAATCCGACCCGCTGGGCCCGCGCTACCGCCTCACGGGCAACAAGATGTGGATCAGCTCGGGCGACCATGAGCTGACCGAGAACATCGTGCACCTGGTGCTGGCCAAGATCCCCGGGGCGGACGGCAAGCTGGTGCCGGGCACGCGCGGCATCTCGCTGTTCATCGTGCCCAAGAAGATGGTGGATGCGCAGGGCCAGTTGACCGGCGTGCGCAACGATGTGGCGCTGGCGGGCCTGAACCACAAGCTCGGCTGGCGCGGCACCACCAACACGCTGCTCAACTTTGGCGAAGGCAAGTTCCCGGTGGAGGGGCAGGCCGGCGCCGTGGGCTACCTGGTGGGCCAGCCGGGCAAGGGCCTGGCCTGCATGTTCCACATGATGAACGAGGCGCGCATCGGTATCGGCATGGCTGCCACCATGCTGGGCCTGGCGGGCTACTACGCCAGCCTGGACTACGCCAAGAACCGCCCCCAGGGCCGCCCGGTGCAGGGCCCCAAGGACGGCGCCGCGGCCGTGGTCAAGGACGCCGCGCAGCCCCAGGTGCGCATCATTGAGCACGCGGATGTCAAGCGCATGCTGCTGGCCCAGAAGTCGTATGGCGAAGGCGCGCTGGCGCTCAACCTGTTCTGCGCGAAGCTGGTGGATGAGCAGCACACGGGCGACGCGGCAGTGGCCGACGAGGCGCGGTTGCTGCTCGAAGTGCTTACCCCCATCGCCAAGAGCTGGCCCAGCGAGTTCTGCCTGGAGGCCAATTCGCTGGCCATCCAGATCCACGGCGGCTATGGCTACACGCGCGACTTTCCGGTGGAGCAGTACTGGCGCGACAACCGCCTGAACATGATCCACGAAGGCACGCACGGCATTCAGGCCATGGACCTGCTGGGCCGCAAGGTGCTGATGGAAGGCGGGCGTGGCCTGCAGCTGCTGGCCGGGCGCATCAACGCCACCATCGAGCGCGCGATCCAGGTGCCTGCGCTGGCCGCCCATGCCAACGCGCTGGGCGCCGCCCTGCAGCAGGTGGGCGCCGCCACCAAGGCCGCCTGGGCCACGGGCCAGCCGGCTGATGCGCTGGCCAATGCCGTGCCCTACATGCAGGCCTTTGGCCACACGGTGCTGGCCTGGGTGTGGCTGGACCTGGCCCTGGCCACGCTGGCCCAGGATGCCGCGCTGGCCCAGCCCGCGAGCGTCGGTCGCATGGGCGCGATGCGCTACTTCTTCCACTACGAGCTGCCGAAAATCGGCGCCTGGCTGCAGGTGGTGAGCACACGCGATGCGACCTGCGCCAGCTTTCCCGAGGATGCTTTCTGACCATGGCCGCACCCCATACGTTGCAGCGTCTGCACAAGCTGATCTGGGTACTGATCTATGGCGGCCTGCTCACGCTGGTGCTGGGCCTGGCCACAGAGCGCTCTGATGCCGCGCTGGGCTGGAGCATGGTGCTGGGCGGTGGCCTGGCGGCCGCTGTGGGCGTGGTGCTGATTGCCGTGCGCGCGCGCCTGAAGACAGACTGACCACGCCGCCCGGGCCAGGCCGACACGGGGGCGACACAATGGCCTCGCGTTGCGCCGCACAATCGGCGCTGGACACCAACGGGCGCCACGGGCGACCGATACCGAAAATAATCCGATACACCCAAGGAGACACCATGACACGCACCATCCAACAACTGTTTGACCTGACCGGCAAAACCGCCCTTGTGACGGGCGGCTCGCGCGGCCTGGGCCTGCAACTGGCCCACGCGTTGGGCGAGGCGGGCGCCAAGATCGTGCTCAGCTCGCGCAAGGCATCCGACCTGGAAGAAGCGGCTGCCGACCTGAAGGCCGCCGGCATCGAAGCCAGCTGGATCGCCGCTGACTGCGCCAAAGAAGACGATATTCGCCGCCTGGCCGACGAGACCTTGCAACGCCTGGGCCATGTGGACATCCTGGTCAACAACGCTGGTGCGGCCTGGGGCGCCCCGGCCGAGGACCACCCCGTGGACGCCTGGGACAAGGTGATGAACCTGAACGTGCGCGGCTATTTCATCCTCTCCCAGCACATCGCCAAGCACAGCATGATCGGCCGCCGCAGCGGCAGCATCATCAACGTGGCCTCCATCGCGGGCCTGGGCGGCAACCCCAAGGGCATGAACACCATCGCCTACAACACCTCCAAGGGCGCGGTGATCAACTTCACCCGCGCGCTGGCGGCCGAATGGGGCGCGTACAACATCCGTGTCAATGCGATCTGCCCCGGCTTCTTCCCCAGCAAGATGACGGTCGGCACCCTGAAGGCCATGGGCGAAGAGGCGCTGGCCGCACACGCGCCGCTGGGCCGCCTGGGCGACGACGAAGACCTGAAGGGCCTGTGCGCGCTGTACGCTTCGGATGCGGGCAAGCACATCACCGGCCAGTGGCTGGCGGTGGATGGGGGTGTGAGCATCGTTACGGGAGGGTGAACATCCCCCTGAGCGGCTGCGCCGCTTCCCCCTTCTCTCGAATCGCTGTGCGATTCGGGAAGGGGGACGACGCAATCGCTGCGGGGCGGCCCTTGCTCTGCGTCCCTCGCCTGGGCTGCGCCAGTTGCGACCTACTTTTCCAAAGGAACAAACCTTGATCAGTTTCGGTGTCGAAATCCCCTTTGTCAGCCACCTCGGCTTCACGCTGCACCGCATGGAGAAGGGCGAGTCCGAGCTGCGGTACGAGGCCAAGCCCGAGCACCTCAACTCGTTCGACGTGACCCACGGCGGCGCGTCGATGACGCTGCTGGATGTGACCATGGCCACCGCTGCGCGCAGCGAGACGCCGGACATGGGCGTGGTCACCATCGAGATGAAGACCAGCTTCATGCAACCCGCGCGCGGGCCGCTGGTGGCCAAGGGGCGGCTGATTCACCGCACCGCCACCATGGCGTTTACCGAGGGCACGGTGTACGACGCGCAGGGCCGCATCTGCAGCCACGCCACCGGCACGTTCAAGTACGTGCGGCGCCTGCCGGTGGACAACCGCAGCACCAACGGGCTCAAGGTGATTTCCACCGATTGAGCCCGTTTTTTTGAATAAAAATGGCCGTTTCCGCGCAATGGATAAGCGCTGATAGCTATTAAATTGATAGTGTTTTCACACTGAAGGAGCCTCCCATGCCACGCAATCAACAAATCGTTCTCGACAACCGCCCCCACGGCGAGGCCGTGGCCAGCAACTTCAAGCTGGTGGCGGTGGACACCCCCGCGCTCAAGGATGGCGAAGTGCTGGTGCGCCACCACTTCCTGAGCCTGGACCCCTACATGCGCGGCCGCATGAACGAGAGCAAGAGCTACGCCGCATCGCAGGCGCTGGGCGAAGTCATGATCGGCGGCACCGTGGGCGAGGTGGCCGAAAGCAACCACCCCAAGTACGCCGTGGGCGACAAGGTGGTGGGCATGGGCGGCTGGCAGGAATACAGCGTGGTCAATGCCGAGCAGCCCGGCGCGCTGCGCAAGGTCGATACCACCCATGTGCCGCTGTCGCACTACCTGGGCGCCGTGGGCATGCCGGGCGTGACGGCCTGGTATGGCCTGGTCAAGATCATCGCGCCCAAGGAGGGCGACACCGTGGTGGTGAGTGCCGCCACCGGCGCCGTGGGCAGCGCCTTTGCCGCGCTGGCCAAGGCCCGTGGTTGCCGTGCGGTGGGCATTGCGGGCGGTGCGGACAAGTGCAAGTACGCGGTGGACGAGCTGGGCTTTGACGCCTGCATCGACTACAAGGAGCACAGCGATGTGAAGGCCATGTCCAAGGCGCTCAAAGAAGCCTGCCCCAACGGCATTGATGGCTACTTCGAGAACGTGGGCGGCTGGATCATGGACGCCGTGATGCTGCGCATGAACGCCTTCAGCCGCATTGCCCTGTGCGGCATGATCGCGGGCTACGACGGCGCACCGCTGCCCATGGCCAACCCCGCGCTCATGCTCATCAACCGCATGAAGGTCGAAGGCTTCATCGTGAGCGAGCACATGGAAGTCTGGCCCGATGCGCTCAAGGAGCTGGGCACCCTGGTGGGCACGGGCAAGCTGCGTCCGCGCGAAACCATTGCGCAAGGCATCGCCGCCGCGCCCGAGGCCTTTCTCGGCCTGCTCAAGGGCAAGAACTTCGGCAAGCAACTGGTCAAGCTGGTATGAAGCCCCCCCTGAGCCGCTTCGCTTCTTCCCCCCCCAGGGGGGACGCCGCCAGTGCGGCGGGGCGGCCCTTGCACGGCGGCCCTGGCCTGGTTCGCGCCAGTTGCGCAGGCCTTGCTGAATGACCCTCTGCGAGGAATGCGCCAATGATGCTCCGTTGGGTTTGGGCCCGCTTCGACGATCTGGGCGTGCATGCGCTGCATGACGCCCTGGCGCTGCGCTGCAAGGTGTTCATCCTGGAGCAGGGCCCCTACCAGGACCCGGACGAGGCGGACAAGCAGTCCTACCACCTGCTGGGCTACGACGAGGCCGGGGTGGCGCAGGCCTGCCTGCGCGTGGTGGACCCGGGCGTGAACTACCCCGAGCCCTCCATCGGCCGCGTGGTCACTGCCCGGGAGGCGCGTGGCAATGGCACGGGCCGTGCGCTGATGCAGGAGGGCATTGCCCGCTGCAGCCAGGCATGGCCGGGCCGGGGCATCCGCATCAGTGCGCAGGCGCACCTGCAGGGCTTTTACGGCAGCCTGGGCTTTGAGGCTGTCTCTGACGAGTACCTGGAAGACGATATCCCCCACGTCGAAATGTTGAGACGCGCGGACTGACGGATTTCACCGCCCCGCGCACCCCGCTTGTGAAGGAGCCGACATGACCTTGCCGACCGTATCCCTGGCGCGTACCCATGATGTCTTCAACCAGAGCACGCCGTGGGCGGATGTGAACCTGTTCACCGCCAACCAGCCCTTGCGGGATGCGCTGCGTTTGCATGCCCCCGGCTTGCCGTTGGCGGGCCTCACGGCGCTGGGTGCCGAGATGGGTTCGGCCGAGATGCTGACCCACGCGCGTCTGGCCAACACCTACCAGCCCCAGCTGCGCACGCACGACCGCTTCGGCCACCGCACGGATGTGGTGGAGTTCCACCCCAGCTACCACGCGCTGATGGGCGCTGCGCTGCGCCATGGCCTGCACGCCACGCCCTGGTCGCGCCAGGACACGGGCCACGCGCATGTGGAGCGCGCGGCGGGCTTCATGCTGTTCACCGAAACCGAGCCCTCGGTGCTGTGCCCCGTGTCGATGAGCTACGCCGTCACACCCGCCTTGCGCGGCAATGCGGCCGTGTGGACGGACTGGAGCCAGGGCCTCGCGGCCACGCAGTACGACCCGCGCCTGGCGCTGTTCTCGCAGAAATCCGCGCTCACCATGGGCATGGGCATGACCGAGAAGCAGGGCGGATCGGACGTGCGCGCCAACACCACGCAGGCTGTGCCGGATGGCGACGATGCCTGGGGCGCGCGCTACCGCATCACCGGCCACAAGTGGTTCTTCTCGGCGCCCATGTGCGATGCGTTCCTGATCCTGGCGCAGGCGCCCGGCGGGCTCACCTGTTTCTTCCTGCCGCGTGTGTTGCCTGATGGTGGCGAAGGTGCGGTCAACACCATCCGCATCCAGCGCCTGAAAGACAAGCTGGGCAACCACGCCAACGCCAGCTCCGAGGTCGAGTTCATCGACGCGATGGCCTGGCGTGTGGGCGAGGAGGGCCGGGGCGTGGCGCAGATCCTGGAGATGGGCACCATGACGCGCCTGGACTGCGCCCTGGGCACCAGCGGCCTCATGCGCCAGGCGCTCAGCATTGCGCTGCACCACACGCGCCAGCGCTCGGCCTTTGGCAAGAAGCTCATCGAGCAACCGCTGATGCGCAATGTGCTGGCCGATCTTGCTCTTGAAAGTGAAGCGGCTACCGCACTGTCCATAAGGCTTGCGAGTGCGTTTGACAACAAAGACAAGAGTGAACATGAGGCCGTGATGGCCCGCCTGCTCACGCCCGTGGCCAAGTTCTGGGTGTGCAAACGCGGCAGCGTGTTTGCGCAAGAAGCCATGGAATGCCTGGGCGGCAACGGTTATGTGGAAGAGGGCGGCGAAGGCACCATGGCCCGCATCTACCGCGAGATGCCGCTCAATTCCATCTGGGAAGGCGCGGGCAACATCATGGCGCTGGACCTGCTGCGCGCCGTGCGCCGCGCCGACACTGCCGCGGCCCTGGCCGACGAACTGGCCCCCGCACGCGGCGCGCACCCGGCGCTGGACCGCATGGCCAGTGCGCTGCCCTTGCGTGTCGATGCGATGACGACGGAAGCCGAGGCCCGCCGCCTGGCGCAGGACGTGGCCCTGGCCGTGCAGGCCGCGCTGCTGTACCGCAGCGCGCCTGCCAGTGTGTTTGGCGCCTTCTGCGATTCGCGCCTGGGCGGCGACTGGGGCTACAGCTTCGGCACGCTGGGGGCGGGCGTGGACCTTGATCCCTTGCTGGACCGCGCCTTGCCCGCCTGACCCTATTATTTCGGAGACCCACGATGTCCCACCTCATCCTGCACCACTACCCCTCGTCCCCCTTCTCGGAAAAAATCCGCCTTGCACTGGGCTACAAACAACTGGCCTGGAAGTCCGTGATCATCCCCAGCATTGCGCCCAAGCCCGATGTGGTGGCGCTCACGGGCGGCTACCGCAAGACACCGTTTTTGCAGATCGGTGCCGACATCTATTGCGACTCGGCCCTGATTTGCGATGTGCTGGAGCACGAGCAGCCCGAGCCCGTGCTGTACCCGCCGCATCTGAAGGGGGTGGCGCGCGTGTTTGCGCAGTGGGCCGACAGCACGCTGTTCTGGGCCGCCATGGCCTACAACCTGCAGCCCAAGGGCGCCGCAGCCATGTTTGCCAACCTGCCGCCCGCTGCAGCGCAGGCCTTTGGTGAAGACCGCCGCGAGATGAGCGCAGGCATGCAGCGCCTGCGCCCGGCAGATGCCACTGCCGCCTACCGCTCGTACCTGCGCCGCATTGCGCACATGGCCGAAGAGCACGACTTTCTGTTTGGCGCTGAGCCATGCCTGGCCGACTTCGCGGCCTACCACCCGCTGTGGTTCACGCGCCAGTGTGTGCCCGTGATGGCCGACATCTTTGCCGCCACGCCCGCCGTGCTGGAGTGGATGGACCGCATGGCCGCCCTGGGCCACGGCCGCATGGAGAAGTTCAGTGCGCAGGACGCCATCACCGTGGCTGCCGGCATGGACCCGTTGCCTTTGGCGGACGATGTGTTCCAGGACGAACACGGCATCCCCCTGGGCACGCAGGTCGCCATCTCTGCCGAGAGCTTTGGCACCGAGCCCACCGAGGGCGAGCTGATCGCCGCCACCCGCACGCGCTACACGCTGCGCCGCACCGACCCGCGCGCGGGCACCGTGCATGTGCATTTCCCCCGCATCGGGTACGTGCTGCGGGCTGTGAAGGCCTGAACGGCGACGCTGCGCGACATCTTTGGCGGGGTGCTGCTAGCCAAACCTTTCCCGGTCACCCCACCTCCGCCCGTTCGGGCTGAGCCTGTCGAAGCCAGGGCGAGCCTCGCGAGCACCCTTCGACCAACTCAGGGCGAACGGTTGGGGTGGTGAGGACGACGGGGCCATGAAGACTCGGTGACCGCACGGATGCACAGACCCATGCCCAACCGCTGAACCCTCAAAAACAAACACCATTTCAAGGAGACACAAACCATGATCGACAACTTTGCTGGCAAAACCGCCGTCCTCACTGGCGCAGGCTCGGGCTTTGGCCTGGAATGCGCGCGCATTGGCGCCCGCCTGGGCATGAACCTGGTGCTGGTCGATGTGCAGCAGGACGCGCTTGACGCCGCAGCCGCCGAGGCACAGGCCGCAGGTGTGCAGGTGCTGGCGCGCAAGGTGGACGTGTCGAACGCCGCCCAGATGGAGCAACTCGCCGCCGATGTACAGCAGCGCTTTGGCGCGCCGCATCTGGTCTTCAACAACGCAGGCGTGGGTGCGGGCGGCCTGGTGTGGGAGAACTCGGTCAAGGACTGGGAATGGGTGCTGGGCGTGAACCTGATGGGCGTGGTGCACGGCGTGCGCCTGTTCACGCCCATGATGCTGGCGGCTGCCAAGGCCGACCCGGCCTGGCGTGGCCACATCATCAACACCGCCAGCATGGCCGGGCTGCTGAATGCACCCAACATGGGCATCTACAACGTGAGCAAACATGCCGTGGTGGCACTGTCCGAAACGCTGCACCAGGATTTGTCGCTCGTCACCGATCAGGTCACGGCCAGCGTGTTGTGCCCGTTCTTCGTGCCCACCGGCATCAGCCAGAGCCACCGCAACCGCCCGGGCGACCTGCCCGCCGAGAAGCCCACCAAGAGCCAGCTCATCGGCCAGGCCATGAGCGACAAGGCCGTGGGCAGCGGCAAGGTGACTGCGGCCGAAGTGGCGCAGAAGGTGTTCGACGCCGCCGCCCAGGGCCAGTTCTACATCTACAGCCACCCCAAGGCCATTGCCTCGGTGCAGACGCGCATGGAAGACGTGATGCTGGGCCGCAACCCCACCGACCCGTTTGCAGGCAAGCCCGAGGTGGGTGCGCAGCTGCGTGCAGCTTTGAGGGCTGAATAGGCACCCTCCGCGCTATCCATATGCCTTTTTTGCTATTAAATATGTAGCTTATGCCAGTGCAGGCACCCACCCCCCTTGGAGAGCAGCATGCAGCCAGTGGCTACGCGCTGTTCCCCACGGCCATCGGCCACTGCGGCATAGCGTGGCAGGGCGCGCTGCTGGTGGGCGTGCAGCTGCCCGAGGACACGGGCGAGGCTCAGACACGCGCGCGCATGCAGCGCCGGTTTCCGCAACTGGCCGAATGCGCCATGCCGCCCCAGGTTGCTGCCTGGGCCGCGCGCGTGGTGGCCACGCTGCAGGGCGCGCGCGACGACCTGTGCGACGTGCCTCTGGCCCTTGATACCGTGCCGCCCTTCAACGCCCGCGTGTACGCACTGGCCCGCCGCATCCCGCCTGGCAAGACCATGACCTATGGCGAGATGGCGGCGCAACTGGGTGAGCCCGGCGCCGCCCGTGCCGTGGGCCAAGCCCTGGGCCACAACCCGTTTGCACCCGTGGTGCCCTGCCACCGCATCCTGGCCGCCAACGGCAAAACAGGTGGCTTCTCTGCCGGTGGCGGTGCGGCCACCAAGATGCGCATGCTCGACATCGAGGGCGCCTTTGCCCACGACACCCTGGCACTGTTTGCGCCCAGGGACTGACCTTGAACAGGCTCTCAGGCCCCGCAAGCGCGGGGGCTGGAGCAGGGAAGTTCCGTAGTTTCTGTCGTCTGGGGTGGGTGTTACATTCAAACGAAGGTCTTTGAAAGCGCCTGCCACTGCGGGGACCATGTGCGCCCCACGCGTCGGTGCAATGCTTTTGAGGCTTCAACGCCTTCCCTGCACCCAACGAAGACCCGACAAGGACACCAACGCATGTCACCAGAACGCGAGCGCCTCGCCCGCATGCTCTTTGACGAGTACATCGGGATGTACGCCGCACGCGACCAGCGGTTGCTGGACCGCTTCAGCGAGAACTTCAGCGGCTTTTCGGGCAGCAGCGACAAGCTGGTCAAGACCCGTGCCGACTGGATCGAGACCACGCGGCAGGATTTTCTGCAGGTGCCCCAGCCCATCGTGATCGAGATGCTGGACCTGTTCACCCAGGACCTGGGCGCGGACCTGCTGGCCGCCACTGCCTTCTTCCACATCCACCTGCCCATCCCCGATGCACTTTTTGCGCGGGAGACGGCGCGCAAGGTCGTGCTGTTCCGGCGCGAAGGGGGGCAGGGTGGCGGTGAGGGCGATTGGAAGATCGCACATGTGAGCGTCTCCATCCCCTTCGGCACAGCCCATGGCGACGAGGTCTACCCCATCGAAGAAGTGCGCCAGCGCAACCGCGAGCTGGAGGCGCTGGTGGCCGAGCGCACCCAGGCCCTGGCCCAGGTCAACCACCGCCTGGAGCTGCTGAGCAATACCGACGGCCTCACCGGCATTGCCAACCGCCGCCACTTCGACGACGCGCTCGCGCACGAATGGGCGCGCGCCCAGCGGGCCGCTGCGCCCCTCGGCCTCATCCTGCTGGATGTGGACGTGTTCAAGCACTTCAACGACCACTATGGCCACCTGGCCGGGGACGCCTGCCTGCGCGCCCTGGCCACCACGCTCGCCCAGGTGGGCGCACGGCGCGAGGGCGAGCTGGCCGCCCGTTTTGGCGGCGAAGAGTTTGTGGTGCTGCTGCCCGGCTCCGACCTGGGCGCCGCTGCCGAGGTGGCGCGCCATATTCAGGCAGCGATCCACCAACTGGCATTGCCCCACGAAGGCGCACCGCACGGCATCGTCACCGTGAGCTTTGGCGTGGCCAGCCTGCAGCCCCAGCGCGACCAGTTGCCCGAAGAACTGGTGCGCCGCGCCGACCGCGCCATGTACCGCGCCAAGCAGGGCGGGCGCAACCGGATCGAGCTGGCGACTGCCTGATGTCCTGGCACCTCTTCGCGCCTCTTTGCGTTCACTGAGTCGGCGCAAAAACTGTTCGGGCTGAGCCTGCTGAAGCCCTGCGCTGCATGTGGGGGCTCCAGCGCCAGTGCGCCGGTAGGTCCTATTGCAGCCCCAGCTTCACGATCCCTTCTGCGACCCCCCGCACCGTCAGCGGCGCACTGCCCTCTGCATGGTTGCTGATGGTCACCAGCGCGTTCTGCCCCCGGCCCGTGATACCCGCAATCACCGCTGCCAGCGCCGCCCGCGTTTCCAGGTCCGGGTGGTGCAGCCGGTCGTAGGGTTCATACAGCCGCTCGGCATCTTCATAGCCATAAGGGCCATGCACCGGGTTCAGGTTCCAGCGGCACACCAGGGGGCCGGGCCACAGCGCACGCAGCATGGGCAGCTGGGCCTGCAGGGGCGGCATCTTGGCGTGCAGGCCCAGGCAGTAGGTAGCGCCCGCCTCGCGCAGCACGGCGGCAAAGTCGGGGGTCAGCCATTCGGGGTCGCGCACCTCCACCGCAATCACGCCATCGGGGGCCATCGGCGCGAGGGCTGGCAAGGCGAGCAGCATGGTGCGCAGGCGCTCCAGCAGCGAGGGCATGCGGTCCAGCTGCGCTAGCGGCAGGGGGCTGAGCTGAAACACCAGCGCCCCCAGCTTGTGCCCCAGGCCCTGCAGCGCAGGCTCCACACATTCGCTGCGCGCCAGCTCGGGGCTGAGGAACGCCGGGTTGGACTGGCGGCCCCGGCCATCCTCGCTGCGCACCAGTGCGTCTGTCACCACACTCGGTGCCTTCACCACAAACCGGAAGTCATCGGGCACCTGGGACGCATAGCGCTCAAACTGGCTTGCCGTGAGCGGGCGGTAAAAGCTGCGGTCAATGCTCACCGTACGCATCAGCGGGTGCTGCGCATACACAGCCAGTCCTTGTTTGGAGAGCTGTGCGTCGGAGTGTTCCCCCTCCCACACGAGCCCTTTCCAGCCGGGGTAGGTCCACGACGACGTGCCCAGCCGCAGCCGCGTGGGCAGGGCGGCGGCCAGGGCCTTCAATGCCTCGTCGGCAGCGATGGGGGCCACCACGCCAGACCGCTTGCGCCGCGCGGGAGCCTCGGCCTCCGGGGTGGGTTTTGGGGTGGACGCCTGCGCCGCAACATCTCCCACAGGGGGCTTGGGCAGCGCGTCACTAAACAGGTCGTCTTGCATGCGCAGTCAGTCAATCAGTCCGTCGGGCGTGAGGCCGGTGGGGCGTCGTGTGGCCGATGCCTTTAGAAGCCGCCAAACAACCCTCCTTCGTCAAGCAGGTCAAACGTGATCTGCGGCTGCGCATCCATGCTCTTCTTGATCGCCGCCGGAATGGCCTGCCGCGTCTTGCGGCACAGCCCCGGCTGCTCATGCACGAGGATCGCAATGCCACGCAGGCTGCGCACCTCATGCGGGCTTTGGGTGATCGACAGGCGAATGCCCAGCTGCTGCTCCATGCGCTCCTGCATCCTGCGCAGGTCTGCCAGGCTGCCCAGGTTCTCCAGCCGCTCCAGCATCTTTTTCTCTTCGGTGCGCGTGAGCATCAGGATGCGCACGTCGCCGCCCGGCGTCTGCAGCAAAGCATCCCGGTCGCAGACGCAGGTGCCGGGGGGGCATTCGGTGCGGATGGGGAAGGGGGGGAGGGACATGGGGCGTGAAAGAGCGGCTGGCCATTTTATGAAGGGCCGAAAGCGCCGTGTTCCCCACCAACAAAAAAGGCTCCCGATGGGAGCCCAGTTTGCTTGGCCAGTGTGGGGAGTGGGTGCTTGTCCAAAACACCTCCCATGGCAGCAGCACCCGCACCGCGCGAAGTGCCACCGCCATGGGAAGTCCCGCAACTGTGTCAATTACATGGCGCTGAATTCGCCGTGGGGGATCTGGCCGGTGCGCACGGCTTCGGCAGCCTGGGCACGCACTGCAGCGCGGTCGGCGTTGGACTTGTAGGTCACCACGCGCGAGCCTGCGGGTTCCATGTTGTGGGTCTTGGCTTCCACTACGGCTTCGGCTTGCACTTCAGCGCGGGTGCGGTTGGTGTCGAACTTCAGGGCGAATTGCGAGCCATCGGCTTCGTCAGCGTGGGCACCAAAAGCGGCGAAAGCGGCAACAGCAGCGACGGAGAGGAAACGGGCGGTCTTGTTCATGATGAATATCCTTGAAAGTGAAAAAAGCGTCTCAAAAAAGCCGGGTCAAAAACCATTCCTGAACCGGTTCGGTGAGTCGCCTTGCGGGTTCGGCTCATCGATGGGTTGAACTGTACGCCGATGGTGTTTACGGAAAAACTGCCCGGTCGCGAACTAACTGTTCCAGTACTGAAAACAATCGGCAGGCCGCTTGCAGGTGGGCCGGGGAATGGCCAAACCGCCTGTGGCAAACTCCCGCGCTTCGCTTTTCCATCGTTTGACCGCGTCTCAGAGAGTCCGTCCCCCATGCAGCAGATCGTTCGGCAGTTGGCCGCAGAAATCAAAGTCAGTGAATCCCAGGTGCGCGCAGCGGTGGAGCTGCTGGACGGTGGCGCCACGGTGCCCTTCATCGCCCGCTACCGCAAGGAGGTGACAGGCGGGCTGGACGACATCCAGCTGCGGGAGCTGGAGGCGCGCCTGTCGTACCTGCGCGAACTGGAAGACCGCCGCGTGGCCGTGCTCAAGGCCATCGACGAGCAGGGCAAGCTGACCGATGCGCTGCGCGCCGCAATTGCGACCGCACCCACCAAGCAGGAGCTGGAAGACATCTACCTGCCCTTCAAGCAAAAGCGCCGCACCAAGGGCCAGATCGCCCGCGAGTTCGGCATCGAGCCGCTGGCCGACAAACTGTTTGCCGACCCCACGCTGGACCCCGCTGCAGAGGCCGCAGCGTTCACGAAACCGCCGGAAGTGCTGGACGACGGCAAGCCCGGTGCCGATTTCTCCACCGTGCCCGCCGTGCTCGACGGCGTGCGCGACATCCTGAGCGAGCGCTGGGCCGAAGACCCGGCCCTGGTGCAGAACCTGCGCGAGTGGCTCTGGGCAGAAGGCCTGCTGCGCAGCAAGAAGGTGGACAGTAAGAACGAGAATGACCCCGAGGTCTCCAAGTTTCGCGATTACTTTGACTACGACGAGCCTATTGGCCGCGTGCCGTCGCACCGCGCGCTGGCGGTGTTCCGGGGCCGTGGGCTGGAGATTCTGGAAGCCAAGCTGGTGCTGCCGGTGGAGCCCGAACCTGGCAAGCCCAGCGTTGCCGAAGGCAAGATCGCCCTGCACCTGGGCTGGAGCCATGCGGGCCGCAAGGCGGACGACCTGATCCGCAAGTGTGTGGCCTGGACCTGGCGCGTGAAGCTGAGCCTCTCGACCGAGCGCGACCTGTTCGCCCGCCTGCGCGACGATGCCGAGAAGGTGGCCATCAAGGTGTTTGCCGACAACCTGCGCGACCTGCTGCTGGCCGCGCCTGCCGGGCCGCGCGTGGTGATGGGCCTGGACCCCGGCATCCGCACTGGCGTAAAGGTGGCTGTGGTGGATGCCACCGGCAAGCTGGTGGAGACCGCCACGGTGTACCCGCACGAGCCCAAGCGTGACTGGGATGGATCGCTGTTCACGCTGGCCAAACTGGTGGAAAAACACGGCGTGAACCTGATCGCCATTGGCAACGGCACGGCCAGCCGCGAGACGGATAAACTGGCCGCTGACCTGATCAAGATGGCCGCCAAGGCCGAGCGCGCTATCGAGAAGGTGGTGGTGAGCGAGGCGGGCGCTTCGGTCTATTCCGCCAGCGAATACGCCAGCCAGGAGATGCCCGATGTGGACGTGAGCCTGCGCGGCGCCGCCTCCATCGCCCGCCGCCTGCAAGACCCGCTGGCCGAGCTGGTCAAGATCGACCCCAAGAGCATCGGCGTGGGCCAGTACCAGCACGATGTGAACCAGAGCGAGCTGGCCCGCACCTTGGGCACGGTGGTGGAAGACTGCGTGAACTCCGTGGGCGTGGACCTGAACACGGCCAGCGTGCCGCTTTTGAGCCGCGTTTCGGGCCTGTCCGGCAGCGTGGCCAAGGCCGTGGTGCGCTGGCGCGAGGCCAACGGCGCCTTCAAGAGCCGCAAGCAGCTGATGGACGTGGCCGGCCTGGGCGCCAAGACGTTTGAGCAGAGCGCGGGCTTTTTGCGCATCCGGGGCGGCGAGAACCCGCTCGACATGACCGGCGTGCACCCCGAGACCTACCCCGTGGTCGAGCAGATCATGGAAAAGACGGGCAAGCCGGTGGCCGAGATCATGGGCCGCGCCGACATGCTCAAGACCCTGAAGCCGGAGCTGTTTGCCAACGAGAAGTTTGGTGTGATCACCGTCAAGGACATCCTGGGCGAGCTGGAAAAGCCCGGCCGCGATCCGCGCCCGGACTTCAAGGTAGCACGCTTCAACGACGGCGTGGAAGACATCAAGGACCTGAAGGAAGGCATGGTGCTGGAGGGCACGGTGAGCAACGTGGCCCAGTTTGGCGCCTTTGTGGACCTGGGCGTGCACCAGGACGGCCTGGTGCACGTGAGCCAGCTGGCGCACAAGTTCGTGAACGACGCGCGCGAGGTGGTCAAGACCGGCGACATCGTCAAGGTCAAGGTCATGGAAGTGGATGTAGAGCGCAAGCGCATCGGCCTGTCGATGAAGCTGGACGCAGCGCCGCGCCAGCAGGGCGACCGAGGCGACCGGGGCCCGCGCGACAACCGTTTTGAAGGGGCAGGCCGGGGCTACGCCCAGCCGCCACGCCGCGCCAACGAGGCGGCCCAGCCGTCGGCCATGGCGTCGGCATTTGCGAAGTTGCAACAGGCCAAAGGCCGGTAACTGCGGGCTGGCGGATGGGCCCTGCCGGGGGCCATAATCGCCAGCACCCCATCACAACCGGTGCCCTGTCCCATGGAGTTGAACGCACTGCTGGCCCAACCTGTGGCACTGCCCAGCCTGCCGCGCGCCGTGGCGCTGCTGATGAGCGAGCTGGCCCAGAGCGAGCCCAGCCTGCGGCGCCTGAATCAGCTGTTTGGCACCGACCCGGCCCTGGCTGCGCGCCTGCTGGAGCTGGCCAATTCCCCCACCTTCCAGTTGCCGCGCCAGATTGCGGGCATCCCCGAGGCGTTGGCGCTGCTGGGCATCGCCCAGTTGCGCACCCTGGTGTCGTCAGCCCCGCTGGGCACCACCTCGCGGTCGGTGCCGGGCGTGAACATGCAGCAGTTCTGGCGCTACAGCCTCAACACCGCCAAGCTGGCCCGCTCGCTGGCCGGTATCGTGCACCAGAACCAGATTGCCGCTTACACAGCGGGCCTGCTGCATGCAGTGGGCGAGCTGGTGATTCACCTCGTCGATCCGGAAAAAGCCCAGTCGGTCAACACCCTGGTGGCGCCGTTCGACCTGCGCCGCGACAAGATCGAGCAGCGCATCTTTGGCTACAGCTACGGCCATGTCACAGCGGGCTGCGCGCGCCGCTGGCAGCTGCCCGAGGTGGTGATCGACGCCCTGCAGTACCAGAGCGCACCGTTTGACAACAAGGCCTACGAGCCCCTGGCGGGCGTGATCCACCTCGCCGCCTGGCGCGCCCGCGCCCGAGAGGCCGAGCTGAGCGAGAAAGAGCTGGCTGTGTCCTTCCCCGGCGAGGTGGGCCTGACGCTGGGCCTGGACATCGACATGGTGTTGCAGCAGGATCCCATCGACTGGACGGCCAAGCCGGAAGTGGCAGATTTTGTGGTCTGATTTTCTGGCCTTTGACAGGCTGGAGTACTCGCCGTCGTTTCTGCATGTGTCCTTCGGTGGCGGACGTTGCGTGGTTGAGGAAAGGGCTCTCACGCTCCTTCTGTGTCTATTTCAGAAAGAATTTTGATTTTGTGATTTTGAATATTGCATGCCGCAGGTTAAAGCACTGGACTTCTCGCTGCTTGAGTTCAATAAAGTATTCTTGCTGACCCGGGTAATATTTTGATGCGTGGATAAATTGAATAAAAAGAACGATGAATAGAATTTTGGGGTGGGATTTTCTTCGCGGCCTGTGCGCGCTGGCAGTGGGCGGATACCATCTGTCGATGTGGCTGGATCTTGGGTATTTCCACTCTTTTGGTAGCTATGGCGTCTACCTTTTTTTTGTGCTCTCTGGCGCTAGCTTGATGTATGCCTATGGGGGGCAGCTGGAGGACAGAAGGTTTGATTTCAAGAAATTTCTTCTGCTGCGTTATTTTAGACTGGCACCGCTATATATTCTTTTGATGCTGCTGGTCTTGCCGTGGAAAATAATCAAAGAAGGCGCAACGCTTGCATTGTTGAAAAAATTTCTCTTGAATGGATTTTTTGCTTTTGGATTTTTTGATCCTGCGTCCAGTTCGATGCTTGTTGGTGGGTGGTCGTTAGGTATTGAGGCGATATATTATTTGATGTTTCCTCTTCTGGGGTTCTTGGTTTTAAGGGGGAAGTGGTTTTTTGTGGTGTTTCCTGTTTTGCTTCTTGTGCAAATGTGGTGGGTGACCAGTACTATCGGATCACAGGGGGGGTATCAGGAAAATATCGTTGCACTTCACCAGCCACAAGCCTTTGTTGCATATTTTTTTGGTGGGTGTTTTCTTGGATTTTTGCGGCGCAAAGAAATAACTCCCTCTCTGCCCAATCAGATGGTGGTTGCGTTGGTTGCTGGTGGATTCTTTGCAATTGCTGCGATCAATCCCGCAGATGCAGGGGACGAGTTGCTGGGTGTGCGGGGTGTTGTCGGGTTTGTTGTGTGCTTTTTTCTGGTATGGCTCATCGGAGGGTTGAGGCTCGAAAACCGATTCGCAAAGGCAGCTGAGTTTTTGGGCGATGCCACCTATGGTCTTTACCTCATTCACCCAGTTGTTTTTTTTGGAGTGGCATGGGTGATTCTTCCGAGAGCAGGCTGGGGCGATCCCTTGTCCTGGAGCCAAGGCGCGCGCTGGGGGCTGGTCTTGTTGGTTTTGGCGATGGCTGTTGTGTTGGCTTTGCTGAGTGAGAGGTTTTTTGAAAAACCGATACGGAACAGGGCGAAAGCGCTCTTTGCCAAGTGATTCCTTGCGGAGTGATGGCTGAGTTTTTTGCCCATCTCAGCGGTCGTTGATTGGCTTGGTGTTTGCAATCGGTTGTCGTTCTGACGAGGCCCCTGCAGACGCCCGTCTGACTGCTGTTGTACGGGGGCTTTGCGACAATCACCCCCATGAAAGCACTGCGCATCCACGCCGGCCCCCGCGCCCGGCAACACCTTGAGCACCACGGCCTACAACCCGGCGATGTGGGCGTGATCCCTGCTGCGGCGGGAGGGCCCAAGGGGCTGATTCTGGGGCCGCTGGACCGGTTCATTTTTGGGCAATGGCTGCCGCAGTCGCAGCAACCCGTGCACCTGGTGGGCGCATCGATTGGCGCGTGGCGCATGGCCACGGCCTGCCTGCAGCAATCGGTGGCGGCGTTTGAGCGGCTGGAGCACGACTACATCCACCAGGACTACGAGTTGCCTCCGGGCAAGAAGCGCCCTACGGCGGCCCATGTGAGCGAGCGGTTTGGGCGTAACCTGGATGCGTTTTATGGCGGGCGGGTGGATGAGGTGCTGAGCCACCCGCGTTATCGTCTGCACATCATCACCTCGCGAGGACGGCACCTGCTGGGGCGCGAGCATGGCGTGGCAACGCCGCTGGGCTACCTGGGCGCTTTCCTGACCAACACCGTCCACCGCAAGGCCATGGGGGCCTGGCTGGAGCGGGTGGTGTTCTCGTCGTCGGGTGCGGAGTTGCCCTTTGCCACAACCGACTACCGCACCCGGCAGGTCGGTCTGAGTGCGGACAACTTCATGCAGGCCCTGCAGGCCAGTTGTTCGATTCCGTTTGTGTTGCAGGCGGTGCACAACATACCGGGGGCACCCCGGGGTGCGTACTGGGACGGCGGCATTACTGACTACCACCTGCATCTGGCCTATGGCAGGTTAGGCTCTGATGCTGCGAATTTGATAGCTGAAAAGGCAATGGGGGAGCGCGGAGACGGCCTAAAAACCTTGAAAGATGAGGAGGCGCAGGCCACGGACACGGCCTTGGAGGCAGCCCCGGGTTCTGCGGGCATCGTGCTGTATCCGCACTTTCAGCACCGGGTGGTGCCGGGTTGGCTGGACAAGGGCCTGAAGTGGCGCCACCGGGCCACGCCCGCGCTGGACAACATGGTGGTGCTGTCGCCCAACCCCGACTGGGTGCGTGCGCTGCCCAATGCCAAGCTGCCAGACCGCAATGACTTCACCCACTACGGCACCGACAGCCGCGCGCGCGCCAGGGCCTGGCTGGGCGCCACCAGCGCCAGCCAGCAACTGGCGGATGAATGGGCCGAGTGGCTGCAGCGGCCGGACATGGGGGCCGTGCATCCGCTGTAGGCGGGGTGGGCGTGGACTGAGCGCTTCGCTGACCAGGTCCTAGCGCATCAAGCCGACGCAGGGCGCCGCGTGGCTGCGTCCTGCACCGCCCGGGCGGCGTGGCGGGCCGCATGGTCGCGTGCCCAGTCCAGCACCTCGTGGGCGGGCATGGGCCGCGCAATGCCGTAGCCCTGTGCCCGCTCGCAGCCCAGTTCGAGCAGCCGGGCTGCGTGTTCGGCGGTCTCCACGCCTTCGGCCACCACATGGCGGTGGAAGGCGGCAGCCAGGGCCACGATGGCCTGGACCAGGGTGAGGTCGTCGCCGTCCTCCAGAATGCCGCGCACGAAGGACTGGTCGATCTTGATCGTCTCTGCGGGCAGGCGCTTGAGGTAGGAGAGCGATGAGTAGCCGGTGCCGAAGTCGTCTAGTGCAAACCGCACGCCCAGGGCCTGGCAGCTTTGCATCATGCTGCGCATGTACTGCATGTCTTCGAGCGCGGCAGATTCGAGGATCTCCAGCTCCAGCCGGGTGGGCGACACTTCAGGGCAGGTGTGCAGGATGTCCTGGAGGCGCGGCACGAAGTTGGGCCGGTGGAAGTGGGGCGCGGCGATGTTGACACTGACCTCCCATTGCATGCCCGCGTCGGTCCATTGCCGCATCTGGGCCAGGGCCTGGCGCAGCACCCATTCGCCCAGCTCGACCTGCAGGTCGGTGTCCTCCACCAGGGGCATCACATGCTGCGGGCCCAGCAGCCCTTCCTCGGGGTGTTGCCAGCGCAGCAGGGCCTCCAGCCCGATGATCTCGCCTGTGCGCAGGTTGACCTTGGGCTGGTAGTGCAGCACCAGCTCGCCCGCGTGCAGGGCCTGCGCCACGCGGGTCTGGCGCGTGTGCTGGGTCTGCACGGCATGGTCTTGCTGCACGTCGAACACATGCAGCTGGTTGCGGCCGAAGCTCTTGGCCTGGCACATGGCCTGGTCGGCGTGGCGCAGCAGGGTGTCGGGGCTGGCGTTGTCGTGCGGGAACACGGCCACACCGATGCTCACCGTGGTGTTCACGTCGCGGTTGTCGATGGCATAGGGCGCGGCCAGCTGCTGCATGAGCACGGCCAGGCGGGCTTCGATGGCCGGGACATCGGGCTGTTCGCCCAGCAGCAGCACGAATTCGTCGCCGCCCATGCGCGCCACGGCATCGCTGGGGGTGATGAAGGCCCCCAGGCGCCGGGCAGTTTCCTTGAGCAGGCGGTCGCCCACGCGGTTGCCAAAAGCGTCGTTCACGGCCTGGAAATGGTCCAGGTCCAGCATGCACACGGCCAGCAGCAGGCCCTTGTTGCGGGCCACGAACAGCGCGTGGGTGAGGCGTTCGGCCAGGGCTGTGCGGTTGTAGAGTCCGGTCAGCGGGTCGTGCCGGGCGTGCCAGGAGATCTGGTGGCGCAGGTTGCGGGCTTCGGTCACATCGCGGAACACCAGCACGCAGCCCACGGCCAGGCCGTTGTGCTGGCGGATGGGTGAGGCGGTGTATTCGATGGCGTAGCGTTCGCCCGAGCGGTGGATCAGCACCTCGTGTGTGGCCTGCTGCAGCGCACCGGGCAGGCTGTCGCGCTCGGCGGCCGTGCTGGCGTTGCGGCTGGCGGGTTCTTCATACAGGCGGAACACATCGTCCAGCTGCCGCCCCACGGCCTGCAGGGCGGTGAAGCCGGTCATGAGCTGTGCGGCCTCGTTGATGGTGTCGATGCGCCCTGCCAGGTCGGTGGTGATGACGCCGTCGCCAATCGAGGCCAGGGTGACTTCGGCGCGTTCTTTTTCGGCCTGCAGGGCCTCTTGGGCGCGCTTGCGCTCGGTCACGTCCACCAGGGTGCCGATGGTGCCCGCCAGCGCACCGCTGGTGCTGGTGAAGGGCGCTTCGTAGTACGCCATGTACAGCGGCGGCAGGAGGGTGGCGTGGACGGGGTGGATGGCCACCACGTTGTCCTGCGCATTGGCCACCTGGGCCGAGTGTTCGGGCGCCAGGGCTTCGGGCATGGGCGAGGCGTGGTGCGCGCCGGTCGGGTCCACCGGGGCCTGGAAGAGCCGCTGCCAGGCGCGGTTGGTGTCGCCGTAGGTGCCATCCGCATGGCGCACGAACACGGGCAGGGGCAGGGCGTCGATCAGTTGCCGCGTGAAATGCAATTGCTCGCTTTGCTGGCGCTGGGTTTCGTGCAGCGACAGCACCAGCGACTGGACCTTGCCCGCCATGTCGTTGAATGCCTTTGCCATGGCCCGGGATTCGAGGGTGCCGGTCACCTCCATGCGGGTGCCCAGGTAGCCCTGGCGGAAGGCATTGGTGGCCTCGGCCAGCCGTCGCAGCATGCGCGCATTGGCCCGCAGCAGCAGGGTGAGCAGAAACAGGATGGTGAAGATGTTGAGCGCCGAGATGCGAGCCTGGACGATCACCGTGCCCCAGACCCGGTCCACCAGCGGCTGGGTTTGCAGGGCGATGGTCAGCCGGCCCGGGGTGCCATCGGCCAGACGCTGCGCGGCCTGTTGCAGGGGCTGGGGGATGTTCAGCCAGCGGGCGAACCAGGCTGGGGCCGCCGGGGCGGTGGGGGCGGGGGCGTGCACTTCGGTGGCGGGCAACGCGGGCTGCTGGGCCGACTCTGAGGGCTCCCACCGGAGCGCCTGCACGCCGGGGCTCAGGTGGGTGATGCCATCGCGCAGGATGCCTGCAATGGCATCGGCATCCGGGGTGGGCGTGGTCGCCAGGCGCGGCAGGAGGTAGTCACTGGCGCGGCGCAGCTCGGCCGCCGCGTGGCGGTGGACTTCGCTGGTTTCGGCCTGCAGCAGGTAGTGGTAGCGCACGCCACTGACCAGCAGGATGATGAGCACAACGGGGACGTAGAGCCGGGGATACGTGCCCCGCAGAAGCCAGGTGCTGAGATTTGCAGTGCGCGTCATCGGCGGTGGCCCTCTCCCCCATCCCAGGTAATGAATCGTTAATTAATGGTGAACCGGAGCGAGTCTAGCCGCTGGGGCTGCGCGGCCTGCCTTTTGATCGAAGCTTGGTGGGGGAGTGTGGCAAAGTTGTGACATTTTGTAATGATCAACACCGTGCCACCGGTGCCATAGCCCGCGCGTGGGTCGGAAGACCGGCGGCGGGCGATGCGCGATGCCGTCAGAGCGACTGCGCCAGCATGTCGCGGTATTCCTCGGGCGTGGCGATGCGCGGGTTGGTCTTGTGGCAGTGGTCGGCCATGGCGCCCTTGATGATGTCGTCGAACATGCTTTCGGTCACCCCCATGGCGGCCAGGCCCGTGGGCAGGCCCAGGCGGGCGTTCATGTCGCGGATGGCTTCGGGGATGTCGCCTGCGCTGGCCAAGCCCATGGCGTGGGCCATGCGCTCCAGGCGCTTTTCCTTCTGCACCGACTCCGCCTGCGCGTTGAAGCGCACCACGGCGGGCAAAAACATGGCGTTGAGCGTGCCGTGGTGCAGGCGCGGGTTCACGCCGCCCAGGCTGTGGCTGAGCGAATGCACGGCGCCCAGGCCCTTCTGGAAGGCCATCGCGCCCTGCATGCTGGCGCTCATCATGTGCAGGCGTGCGTCGCGGTCGCTGCCGTTTGTGGTGGCCTGCGCGATGTTCGCCCAGCCGCGTGTGAGGCCGTCCAGCGCAATGCCGTCGGCGGGCGGGTTGAACGCGGCGGACATGAAGGTTTCCATGCAGTGCGCGATCGCGTCCATGCCGGTGGCCGCCGTGAGCATGGGGGGCAGGCCAAGCGTGAGTTCCGGGTCGCAGATGGCGGTCTTGGGCACCAGGTTCCACGAGTGAAAACCGAGCTTGCGGTGGTCATCTACGATGATGATGGCGCCGCGCGCCACCTCGCTGCCGGTGCCGCTGGTGGTGGGCACGGCAATCAGCGGCGCAGCGCGGTCGGTGATGCGCGGCGAGCCGCCTTCGATGGTGGCGTAGTGGGTGAGGGGGCCTTCGTGCGTGGCGGCAATCGCGATGCCCTTGGCGCAGTCGATGGCCGAGCCACCACCCACGGCAATCAGGCCATCGCAGCCCTGGGCCTTGTACATGTCCACGGCGGCGCGCACAGCGGCTTCTGTGGGGTTGGAAGGGGTCTGGTCAAACACGGCCACCGACATGCCGGGCAGCGCATCCAGCGCCTTTTGCAGCACGCCTGCGGCCTTCACGCCAGGGTCCGTCACGATCAGCGGGCGGGTGATGCCCACACGCTCGCACTCTTGTTTCAGCAGCTGGACGGCGCCGAATTCAAACTGGATCTGGGTGACGTAGTAGATGAAAGCCATGGTGCAACAGGATGTGTGAATGGGAGTGCCAGCGATTACGATAGCTCGCCAGCCTTTGATACAGGTTTCAAACCCACTTTATAAGGAGGAGACACGCGTGAAAACGAAGCAAACCCTGATGGCGGCCCTGGTGGTCGTCGCATCTGTGACAACCGCCCAGGCCCAGTGCCTGACCGATGCGCAGGCTGCCGACCTGGTGGCCAACTACGTGGCCAAGACCCCTGCCGCCAATCCTGAGAACCTGTCTGACGCCGATGGCGCCTGCACGCGCGGCAAGGTCAACGCCTTGCTGGCCCAGCGCATGGGCAAGGTGATTGGCTACAAGGCCGGCCTGACCAACCCCGCCGTGCAAAAGCGCTTCAATACCGACAAGCCCGTGTGGGGCAAGCTCTATGAAGGCATGGTGCTGCCCAGTGGCGCCACGGTGGACCCCGCATTTGGTGCCCGCCCGCTCTACGAGGCCGACATGCTGGTGCGCGTGAAAAGTGCGGCCATCAACCAGGCCAAAACCCCCATGGACGTGCTGGACGCCGTGGACCAGATCATTCCGTTCATCGAGCTGCCCGACCTGATGGTGCAGGCCCCGCCCAAGCTCAACGGCGCAGGCGTGACCGCCATCAATGTGGGCGCGCGTCTGGGTGTGGCCGGTGCACCCATTGCGGTGCCTGTGTACCGGGCCGAACGTTTTGCGATGCTGAAGGCCCTGGCTGACATGAACGTGTCGTTGACCGATGGCACCGGCGCGCGCCTGGGTGGCGGCAAGGGCAGCGACATCCTGGACCACCCGCTCAATGCGGTGGTGTGGCTGGCAGGTGCGCTGGCGCAGGAGGGCCTGGCCATGCAGCCGGGTGATCTGATCAGCCTGGGTTCGTTCTCTGCGTTGCTGCCGCCCAAGGCTGGTTTGTCGGTGACGGCCACCTACGACGGCCTGCCCGGCGCTGCGCCCGTGCGTGTGACCTTCAAGTAAGCCCTTCCCCATGGCCCGCCGCTGCGCGGGCCATTGTTTGTCTTTCTGCCATCGAGACCCCGACCGTTGACCGACCTGCACATCCACCACACCCGCCTGACCCCGCAGATGCGCAGCGTGCTTGAACGCATGGCGCGCGCCGGGCACCCGCCGCTGCACACGCGCACGCCGCAAGAGGCACGCATTGCCTACCAGGCGGGCGCGGACGTGCTGGAGGTGCCCAAAGCCGCGTTGGCGCGGGTGGAGGACCTGCAGATCCCCACCCGCGATGGTGTGATGCTGCCCGCGCGGCTGTATGCGCCCAGCACCGACAAGGGGCTGCCCGTGCTGCTGTACACGCACGGCGGGGGCTTCACCATCGGCAACATCGCCACGCATGACATCCTGTGCCGCGAGTTGGCACGTCTGGCCGGTTGCATGGTGGTCTCGCTGGACTACCGGCTGGCACCGGAGCACCGCTTTCCCACGGCCAGCAATGACGCCTGGGATGCCTTGCAATGGCTCGCTGCCAACGCCGAGGGCCTGGGCGCTGACCCCCAGCGCCTGGCCGTGGGTGGTGACAGCGCGGGGGGCACGCTGGCTGCAGTCAACGCCATCCTGGCGCGCGATGCAGGCCTGCCTCTGGCGCTGCAGCTGCTGATCTACCCCGGCTGCGCGGCGCATCAGGACACGCCTTCGCACGCCACCTTTGCGCGCGGCCTGGTGCTGGAAGAGCCCGCCATCAGCTGGTTCTTTGGCCACTACGTGACCACGCGCGAGGAGCGTGAGGACTGGCGTTTTGCCCCGCAGCTGGCGCCGGATGTGGAAGGCGTGGCACCCGCGTGGATCGGCCTGGCCGAATGCGACCCGCTGGTGGACGAAGGCGTTGACTATGCCGACAAGCTGCGCCTTGCGGGTGTGCCGGTGGACCTGGACATCTACCGGGGCGTGACCCACGAATTCATCAAGATGGGCCGCGCCATTCCCGAGGCGCGCAAGGCCCACGCCGACGCAGCCCGTGCGCTGCGGCTGGCTTTTCACCTGGAGTAAATAGACCCATGCAACGCAGTGATTTCCGTTGTTTCCACCGCCTGCGCGTGCGCTGGGCCGAGGTGGACATGCAAAAGATCGTGTTCAACGCGCACTACCTCATGTATGTCGATACCGCCATGTCCGAGTACTGGCGTGCGCTGGCGCTGCCGTACGAGGCGAGCATGCTGGCGCTGGGCGGCGAGATGTATGTGAAGAAGGCCACGGTGGAGTACCACGCCTCGGCGCGACTGGATGACACGCTGGATGTGGGTCTGCAGTGCACGCGCATTGGTAACTCGTCGTGCCTGTTCACGGCGGGCATTTTCTGTGGCGACCGGCTGCTGATTTCGGCCGAACTGGTCTATGTGTTTGCCGACCCGGCCGCGCAGACCTCCCGCCCCGTGCCGCCCGCACTGCGCGCGATCTTTGAAGGCTTTGAAGCAGGCGCCGAGATGGCCGAGGTGCGCACCGGCGACTGGAACACCCTGGGCCGCGATGCAGGCCGCGTGCGCACCGATGTGTTTGTGCACGAGCAGGGCATCCCGGCCGAGGTCGAGGCCGACATGCACGACATCTCGGCGCGCCACGCCGTGCTGTACAACCGGCTGGGCATGCCCATTGCCGCAGGCCGCCTGCTGCAGCAGTCGCCCGGCGTGGGCCGCATCGGCCGCATGGCGGTGGACCGGTCCGTGCGCGGTGCGCAGTGGGGCCGCCAATTGTTGGATGCGCTGGTGGACGCTGCGCGTGCCCGGGGCGATGCCGAGGTGCAACTGCACGCCCAGAGCAGTGCCGAGGGCTTCTACCGCCGGGCGGGGTTCACCGTGGTGGGCGAGCCGTACGAAGAAGCGGGCATTGCGCACATTGCGATGGCGCGGCGCCTATAGGCAGTGGCAGTTGATTGCTATTGAAAAGTGAGCTGCTTGCGCATGGTGGGCGCGCGCAAAAGCCCATTTTTGTTCAAATATCTTCAAGCAAAGGGTAGGGCAGGGGCTGCAGCGACAGGGCCACGCCGCCTTCTGCGCCCACCTGCAGTGCGCCCTCTTGGGCGGCGCTGATCTGCAGCGACACGATGGCAGCAAAGCCACCGCCTGGCGCGGCGGCCACCTGCACCACGGTGCCGCAGGGTTGCTCCAGGTCGCTGGTGCTGAACACCTCGGCCCCCACCGCCACCTCGGCTGCCGCGTGGGCAATGTAGGCACGGCGCTTGAGCGTGCCCCGGAACTGGCTGCGGGCCACCACTTCCTGGCCGGGATAGCAGCCCTTCTTGAAGTTCACGCCACCCACCGATTCGTAGTTGAGCATCTGGGGCACAAAGGCTTCGACCACGGGCGTGGTCAGCGTGGCGACGCCGCTCTGGATTTCGCTCCAGAGCCACAGGGCCGTGTCCAGCACGGGGCCTTCGGGGGCCGGGTCTGATGCCGGGGCCACCCACAGTGCGCGGGGCTGGCCGCCGGCCGGATACAGGTGGACCAGCGACGCACCGCCCGCGTCCGCCTTGGCCCAGGCGGGCTGCCCGCCTGCGGGGACGGAGCCTCCTGCCAGGCCGTACAGCGCAAAGTCACCGGTGGCATCTGTCAACTTGGCCTTGGCGCGCAGCACAAACATCGACAGGCGCTTGAGCGTGGGTGGCAACAGGTCGCGGCTGCAGACCAGCAGCACCTCGGTGGCGCTGCGCTTGAAGCCGATGAAGCTGGCCTGCATGCGGCCCTTGGCCGACAAAAAGGCCGCAAGGCGGGCCTGGTCCATGCCCAGCAGGGCGAAATCCTGGGTGAGCTGGCCGTGCAGAAACTTGGCGGCGTCTTCGCCTTCCACGCGAATCACGCCGAGGTGGGACAGGGGGGCAATGCCATTCAAGGGGTAGGTCATCGCTGAATTATGATGCCCTGATTCATACATATTGGTAGCAGGGTTGTGCGACGTTTACTGGCTTTGATCGTGTTGGTGGGGATCGCACTGGGCGGCGCTGCCTATTGGTGGCTGCACCAGCCGCTGGACCTGGGACCCGAGCCGCTGGAGCTGGCCATCGAGCCCGGCACCACGCCGCGCGGCGTGGCCCGCGATGTGGTGGCGGCTGGGGTGAAGACGGATGCGCGCCTGCTCTACGCCTGGTTCCGTGTCTCAGGGCAAGACCGCGCCATCAAGGCGGGCAACTACGAAATCCCGCCCGGCACCACGCCCATCAGCCTGCTGCAAAAGCTGGCCCGGGGCGAAGAGGCGCTGCGCGCGCTCACCCTGGTCGAAGGCTGGAACTGGCGCCAAGTGCGCCAGGCGCTGGCCAAGGAAGAGCAGCTCAAGCGCGACTCCGCCACCCTGTCCGACGAAGCGCTGATGGCCCAACTGGGCCGCCCCGGCGTGGCGCCCGAGGGGCGGTTCTTCCCGGATACCTACACCTACGCCAAAGGCTCCAGCGACATTGCCTTGCTGCGCCGGGCGATGCATGCCATGGACCGCCGCCTCGAAGCCGCCTGGGCGCAGCGTGCGGCCGACACGCCGCTGAAATCGGCGGACGAAGCACTGATCCTGGCCAGCATCGTTGAAAAAGAAACTGGCAAGGCCAGCGACCGGGGCCAGATTGCGGGCGTGTTTGTCAATCGCCTGCGCGTGGGCATGCTGCTGCAGACCGATCCCACGGTGATCTACGGCCTGGGTGAGAAGTTTGATGGCAACCTGCGCAAGCGCGACCTGCAGACCGACACCCCCTGGAACACCTACACCCGCGCGGGCCTGCCGCCCACGCCCATCGCCATGCCTGGCAAGGCGGCGTTGCTGGCCGCCGTGCAGCCGCAGGCCACACGCGCGTTGTACTTTGTCGCCAAAGGCGATGGCAGCAGCCACTTCAGCGCCTCGCTGGAGGAGCACAACCGCGCCGTCAACCGCTACCAGCGCGGGCAGCAGTAATCCGATGGCTCCGTCAACCAAGGCTCCCATGTCACGACCCGGTCTGTTCATCACCTTTGAAGGTATCGACGGCGCAGGCAAGTCCTCGCACATCGAAGGCCTGGCCGCGGCGTTCCGCACCCAGGGCCGTACCGTCACCGTGAGCCGCGAGCCCGGCGGCACGCCACTGGCCGAAAAGCTGCGCGAGATGGTCCTGAACGACCCGATGGATGCGCTCACCGAGTCGCTGCTGATCTTTGCGGCCCGCCGCGATCACCTGCGCAACGTGATCGAGCCCGCACTGGCCCGTGGCGACGTGGTGCTGTGCGACCGGTTCACCGACGCCACTTTTGCCTACCAGGGCGCAGGGCGAGGCTTTGATCTGGAAGTGCTATCAATATTGGAGCGCTTGGCGCAGACGGGACTGGCGCAGGACCCTCTTTTGATGCGTGAACCCGATCTGACGGTGTGGTTTGACCTAGCCCCCGAGGTGGCGGCCGAGCGCCTGGCCGGTGCGCGTGTGCCCGACCGCTTCGAGGCCCAGCCGGTCGAGTTCTTCCGCCGCGTGGCCCAGGGCTATGCCGACCGCGCCGCTGCGGCGCCCCTGCGTTTTGCGCGCCTGGATGCTGCGCAGGAGCGCCACCGCGTGTGGCAACAGCTCACCAGCGTGTTTGTGCGCAAGGGCTGGCTGGCCATCATGGTGGCCACGCAGGGAGGGCCGCAATGAGTGAAGCTACCGTGGCTTTGGCGCCCTGGATCGCCGTGCAGCGCACCAGCCTGCTGGCCCAGCGCGGCCATGCCTGGCTGCTGCAGGGGCCGTCGGGCCTGGGGCAGTACGCCTTGGGGCTGGAGATGGTGCGCGCCTGGTTATGCGATGCGCCTACGGAGCAGGGCGCCTGCGGCCAGTGCGGCAGCTGCCACGCCATCGATGTGCGCACCCATGCCGACCTGTGTGTGCTGATGCCCGAGGTGCAGATGATGGCGTTGGGCTGGCCTCTGTCGGAAAAAGCCCAGGCCGACATCGACGACAAGAAGCGCAAGCCCAGCCGCGAGATCCGCGTGGAAGCCATGCGCGATGCGGTGGAGTTTTCGCAGCGCACCTCGGCGCGTGGCAAAGGCAAGGCCGTGCTGGTCTACCCGGCCGAGCAGATGAATCATGTGACGGCCAACGCGCTGCTCAAGACGCTGGAAGAGCCACCGGGCGACGTGCGTTTTGTGCTGGCCAGCGAGGCTGCACACCAGTTGCTGCCCACCATCCGCAGCCGCTGCCTGGGGCACACCATGGTCTGGCCGGCAGAGGCCGACAGCCTCGCGTGGTTGCAGGACCAGGGCCTGGCCCGGGATGCGGCGGCGTCGTTTCTGCGCGCGGCAGGTGGGCGGCCCGAAGATGCCCTGGCGCTGGCCCAGTCCGGCCGCAGCCCGCAGGCCTGGTCTGCCTTGCCGCAGGCGGTGGCACGGGGCGATGTGACGGCGCTGGGCGACTGGGCTCCGGCCCAGGTGATCGACGCGCTGCAAAAGCTCTGCCACGACCTGCTAGCCGCCAGCGTGGGCGCTGCACCGCGCTACTTTGCGCAGGCCGACCTGCCCAAGACGCCGCCGCTGGGCGCGCTCACGCGTTGGTCGCGCGCACTGGCCAAGGCCGCACGCACCGCAGACCATCCTTTCAATACCGGCCTCATGCTGGAGGCGCTTGTCGCCCAGGCGCGAAACACCCTACACTCCAAACACTAAGCCGCACCCCCACTCATGAGCAGTCCATCCACCGCGCCCCGTCCCAGCGTCATGCAGCTGGCCATCAAGGAAAAGGCCGCGCTCTATGCCGCCTACATTCCTTTTTTTGCCGAAGGGGGCATCTTTGTGCCCACCCAGCGCGACTACAAGCTGGGCGACGATGTGTATGTGCTGCTGACCTTGCCGGACGACACCCAGCGTTACCCCGTGGCAGGCCGTGTGGCCTGGGTGACGCCCGCCCGTGCCGCAGGCAACCGCACCCAGGGCGTGGGCATCCAGTTTCCCAAGGACGAAAAATCCCGCCAGCTCAAGGCCAAGATCGAGGAATTGCTGGGAACTGCGCTGGGCTCGGACCGTCCTACCCAGACGATCTGACCGCGCCACCGCCGCCCCCGTGCCGACCTGCGCTGGCTGGTCGGCTTTTTTGTTTAGGACTTGCGCAAACAAGGATGCACCGCCGGTTTCTATAAGGAAACCACCTTGCTGAAGCGCGTTTTGCGCAAGTCGCGTTGTTTTGTTATCCCATGTTCACCGATTCGCACTGCCACCTCAACTTCCCGGAACTGGTCAGCCAGTTGCCCGCCATCCGCCAGGCTATGGCCGAGGCGCAGGTCACCCGGGCCCTGTGCATCTGCACCACCATGGAAGAGTTCGAGGGCGTGCATGCCCTGGCCCTGGCCCATGACAACTTCTGGAGCACGGTGGGCGTGCATCCCGACAACGAGGGCGTGACGGAGCCCAGCGTGCAGGACCTGCTGGACCGCGCGGCCCTGCCGCGCGTGGTGGCGATTGGCGAAACGGGCCTGGACTACTACGGCATGGAAGACCGCAAGGGCGGGCGCAGCATTGCCGACCTGGAGTGGCAGCGCGACCGTTTCCGTACCCACATCCGAGCGGCGCGGGCCTGTGGCAAGCCGCTCATCATCCACACGCGCAGTGCCTCCGACGACACGCTGGCCATCCTGCGGGAAGAGGGCGAGGATGGCGCGGGTAACGTGGCGGGCGGTGTTTTCCACTGCTTTACCGAATCGATGCAGGTGGCGCGGGCCGCACTGGATCGCGGCTACTACATTTCCTTCTCGGGCATCGTCACCTTCAAGAGCGCGCAGGAGCTGCGCGACGTAGTGGCCTTTGTGCCGCTGGACCGCATGCTCATCGAAACCGACAGTCCCTACCTGGCCCCGGTGCCCTACCGTGGCAAGACCAACAACCCGTCGTATGTGCCCCATGTGGCCCGGCAGGTGGCAGAAACCAAGGGCTTGGGGCTGGAGGTGGTGGCTGAGGCCACCAGCCGCAATTTCGACCGCTTGTTCCCGGGGGTGATGGCATGAGCCTTCAACGACGTTCCGCCCTGGCCGCTGTGGCGCTGGGCCTGGTGTCTGCCCGTGCCTGGGCCGGTGCCTATGAAGACTTTTTTGTGGCCATCCTGCGCGATGATGGCGATGCGGTCACTGCGCTGCTGCGCCGGGGTTTTGACCCGAACACGCGCGATCCCAAGGGGCAGGTGGGACTCACGATTGCCTTGCAGAACGGCGCGAACAAGGCCTTTGCTGCACTGCTCGCATCCCGTCGGGTGAATGTGGAAGCCCGCAATGCCCAGGATGAAAGCCCGCTCATGATTGCTGCGATCAAGGGCAATGTGGACGCGGTGAAGGCGCTGATCGCGCGCGAGGCCGATGTGAACAAGACAGGCTGGGCGCCGTTGCACTACGCCGCATCGGCGGGGTCGCCGCAGCACGCGCTGATCATTGCGCTGCTGCTGGAGAACCACGCCTACATTGATGCCGCTTCGCCCAACGGCACCACGCCCCTGATGATGGCTGCGCACTATGGATCCATCGAGGCGGTGCAGTTGTTGCTGGAAGAGGGGGCCGACCCCACGCTCAAGAACCAGCTGGGTTTGACGGCGACGGACTTTGCCCTGCGCGTAAGCCGCACGGAGTCGGCAGAAAAAATTGCCGCCGCCATCCGGCGGCGCCAGCCCAACCGGGGCAAGTGGTAGCGAAAGGCGGCTAGACGCCGCCTGCACTCAGTTTGGTGCGGTTGCGCTGTCGGCGGCGGGGCGTGCCTGCAGGCGCGCATACAGCCCGCCTTGTGCCATCAGCGCGCTGTGTGTGCCTTGTTCGGCAATGCGGCCGCGTTCCATGACGACCACGCGGTCGGCGTGCTCGATGGTGGACAGGCGGTGCGCAATGACCAGCGTGGTACGGCCTTGCATCAGGCGCTGCAAGGCGTCCTGCACCAGCCGTTCGGATTCGGTGTCCAAGGCCGATGTGGCTTCGTCCAGGATCAGGATGGGCGCATCCTTGTACAGGGCCCGCGCAATGGCCAGCCGCTGGCGCTGCCCGCCTGACAACTGCGTGGCGTTGTGGCCCACGATGGTGTGGATGCCCTGCGGCAGTCCGGCGACATGCCCGGCCAGATTCGCCGCCTCCAGGCAGTCGCGCACCCGTTGCTCGTCCACCGTGCTTCCCAGTGCCACATTGGCGGCAATGGTGTCGTTGAACATGACCACGTCCTGGCTCACCATCGCAAACTGCGAGCGCAGCGACCCCAGGTCCCAGTCCTGGACGGGGTGACCATCCACCAGGATGTTGCCCTCCGCTGGCGCCATAAAACGCGGCAGAAGGTTGACGAGCGTGGTCTTGCCCGCACCGGACGGGCCGACGAGTGCCACGATCTCTCCAGGAGCCACGGTCAGGCTGATCTGGTCCAGGGCGGGGGCGTGGTCTGGCCCGAAGGACACCGTGACCCGCTCCAGCACCAGCTCGCCCCGGACCCGTTCGGTGCGGTACTGGCCGCCACTTTCGGCACCGGTGTCGCCCAGCAAGGCCAGGCCGCGCTCCAGGGCTGCCACACCGCGTGTGATGGGGCTGGCGACATCGGCCAGGCGGCGGATGGGGGCGATGAGCATGAGCATGGCCGTGATGAAAGCGGCAAAGCCACCCACGGTGACACCCTTGGCATCCACCGCGCCGCGGCTTTGCCACAGCGCAATGCAGATCACCACGGACAGCGCTGCGGCAGCCAGCAATTGGGTGAGCGGCGTCATGGCTGCGGAGGCGATCGTGGATTTGATGGCCAGCCGCCGCAGGCTGTGGCTGAGGCCTTCAAAGCGCCGGGCCTGCCCTTCTTGTGCGCCGTGCAGCCGGACCATGCGGTGGGCCAGCACGTTTTCCTCCACCACGTACGCCAGTTCGTCCGTGGCCTGCTGGCTGCTTTTGGTGAGGTGGTACAGCCGCTTGGACAGCGTTTTCATGATCCAGGCCACACCGGGCACCACCACGGCCACGATCAGGGTCAGCTGCCAGTTCAGGTAAAGAAGGTAGAACAGCAGTGCGACCAGCGTGAATCCGTCGCGAGAAATCCCCATCAGCGCCTGCACGAGCAATGTGGAACCGGTCTGGACTTCATAGACGACGGTGTTGGACAGCGCACTGGCCGACTGGCGGCTGAACAAGCCCATTTCTGCGGCCAGCACCCGCTCGAACAACGAGGTGCGCAGGGAGAGCATGCCTTCGTTGGCAATGCGCGCGAGGGCGTACTGGCCCACGAACTGGGCGAGCCCGCGCACAAAGAAAATCCCCAGAATGGCCAGCGGCACCATCCACAGCTCCAGGCTGCCTTGGGTAAATCCTTGGTCCAGCAGAGGCTGCAGCAGGGCGGGAATCAGGGGTTCGGTCACTGCCCCCACGAGGGTAGCGGCAATCGCCAGGCCCCAGGCCAGCCGTTGGCCGCCAAAGTAGACGGATAGCCGCTTCAGGCGCGTGGTCAGGCTGGGCGGCGGCGAGGAGGGGGCGTTGGCAGGCGCGGAGCCTGTGTCGGTGGCATGCATGTGGCCCGGATTCTAAGGTTGTGCTCCCTGGGGCGGGCCTGCGTTCTGGGGACAGGCCCGGCACGACGAAGTGCGCGGCATGTGAATTCCATATGTACGCACAGTTTGTCACAGGGGGTTTATCGCTGTGTGTACCATTCGGGGTTGCCCTTCGGCATTTGTTCGTCCACTGCTGGATGCCAATGACCACAGATCGAATCTCCAAACATCTTTCCTTTGCGGCTTCGCCGCTTCCTTCGCGCCGCCAGTTGTTGGCTGCGCTCATCGCAACCCCCTCTCTCCCGGCCCTGGCGCAGTTTCGCGTCGAGGTGACAGGCGTGGGCCTCACCCAGTTGCCGATAGCCATTGCCCCCTTCCGAGGCGAGGCGCAGGCTCCCCAGAAGATCGCGGCCATCATCCAGGCCGACCTGGAGCGCAGTGGGCAGTTCCGCGCCATCGATGCTGCGGGTGCGGCGCTGGACGAGACCGCCCGCCCTGATGTGGCGCTGTGGCGGCAAAAAAGCGCAGATTCACTGGCCACCGGCAGCGTGACACGCCTGGCGGATGGGCGCTTTGATGTGCGCTTTCGCCTGTGGGATGTGGTCAAGGGGCAGGATCTGGGGGGGCAAAGTTTTGTGGTCACCCAAGGCGACCTGCGCCTTGTGGCGCACCGCATTGCCGATTTCATCTACGAAAAGCTCACGGGCGAACGCGGTGTTTTCTCGACGCGCATTGCCTATGTGACCAAGACCGGCCCCCGCTACAGCCTCTGGGTGGCGGACGCCGATGGTGAAAACGCCCAGTCGGCACTGTCGAGCCCCGAGCCCATCATTTCGCCGGCATGGTCGCCCAACGGTGGCCAACTGGCTTATGTGTCCTTCGAGTCCCGCAAGCCGGTGGTGTATGTGCACGATGTGGCGTCGGGCCGCCGTCGCCTGATTGCCAATTTCCGTGGCTCCAACAGTGCGCCTGCCTGGGCCCCCGACGGGCGGTCGCTGGCGGTCACGTTGAGCCGTGACGGCGGCTCGCAGCTCTACACCATCGACGCCAACGGCGGTGAGCCGCGCCGTCTGATGCAAAGCTCCGGTATCGACACCGAGCCCGTGTTCTCGGGTGACGGCCGCAGCATTTATTTCGTGAGCGACCGTGGCGGCGCACCGCAGATCTACAAGGTGGGCGTGTCGGGCGGCAATGCAGAGCGCGTCACCTTCACGGGCACTTACAACATCTCGCCCACAGTCAGCCCGGACGGGCGCTGGCTGGCCTACGTTTCCCGCGTGGGTGGAGCTTTCAAGCTGCATGTGATGGACCTGTCCACAGGCACTGTCAACGCTGTGACCGACACCATGGCAGATGAAAATCCCAGCTTTGCGCCCAACAGCAGGCTCATCGTGTACGCGACCCAGCAGCAGGGGCGTGAAGCACTGATGACCACCACGCTCGACGGCAAGATCAAGGCCCGCCTCGCGGGGCAGGCGGGTGATCTTCGCGAACCGGACTGGGGTCCGTTTCAAAAGCAATGAACTTATCGATATTTTCAGTTATCAAGCCTTCAGGAGAAATTTGGATGATCAAACGTTTTACCCTTGCCCTTACCGTTGTTGCACTGGTGGCTGGCTGCAGTTCCGGTGTGAAGCTGGACGATGTGCCCGTCGAAGACAAGAATGCCACCTCCACCATGGGTGGCGCCAATAGCGGGGCCAATTCTGGCAATACCTCGCAGAGTGGCGTTGCCGGTGTGGACCTGGGTCAATCGGGGCGTGATGGTGCAGGCCCCGTGGGCGTGGCGCGCGTCGTCTATTTCGACTACGACAGCTATGTCATCAAGCCCGAATTCCAGTCTGTGATCGAGGCGCATTCCCGCTTCATCAAGGCAACCCCCAGCCGCAAGGTCATGATCGAAGGTCATACCGACGACCGTGGCGGCCGCGAGTACAACCTGGCGCTCGGCCAGAAACGTGCAGAAGCCGTCCGCCGTTCGCTGGGGCTGCTGGGCGTGCCGGACAGCCAGGTGGAAGCCGTGAGCTTTGGCAAGGAGAAGCCAGCTGCCCAAGGTGGTACGGAAGATGCGCACGCGAAGAATCGCCGTGCTGAACTGTCCTACCGTTGATGCGGGTCACTACTGTGGTGTTCCCTCTTCGGCTACTGGCGGTGGCCGCATTGGCGGTGACCTTGCTGCCATCGGCCCAGGCCGCCATCTTTGAAGACGGAGAGGCGCGTCGCGCCATCCTGGAAATGCGCCAACGCGTGGATGGATTACAGACGTCCAACCAGCGTTCGGCAGAAGAGTTGCGCAAGCTGGGTGAGGAAAACGCCCAGTTGCGCCGCAGTCTTCTGGATCTGCAAACGCAGATAGAAACCCTGCGGGCCGAGCAAGCCAAGCTCAACGGGCAGAACGAACAGTTGCTGCGCGACGTGGGAGACCTCCAGCGACGCCAGAAGGACATTGCCCAAGGGGTGGATGAGCGGCTTCGGCAGTTCGAGCCTGTCAAGGTGGCGGTGGACGGCAAGGAGTTCCAGGCCGACCCCGCCGAAAAGCGGGATTTCGAGGCTGCTTTGGCGGTCTTCCGGTCTGGAAAATTCCCTGAAGCCAGCACGGCGTTTGCCGGGTTTGTGCGGCAGTATCCGCGCAGCGGTTTTGTGCCGTCGGCGCGCTTCTGGCTGGGCAACGCCCAGTACGCCACCCGCGAGTACAAGGAGGCCATTGCCAACTTCAAGCAGATGCTCAGCGATGCACCTGGACACGCCCGGGCGCCCGAAGCTGCCTTGTCGATTGCCAACTGCCAGATTGAACTCAAGGACACGCGCACTGCGCGCAAGACGCTGGAAGACCTGGTCCGCGCCTACCCTCAATCTGAGGCCGCTGTGGCGGCCAAAGAGCGGCTGTCCCGCTTGAAGTAATGCCGGGCGAAGTGATGTCGTCCGGTGCGTCTGCGCCGGAGGAATTGGGGGCTGTGCTGGAGCGCCGGTTTGGCGGACTGGCGCGGCTGTATGGCGTGCAAGGTGCGGCCCAGATTCGTCGGGCGCATGTTGCCGTCATTGGTATTGGGGGCGTTGGCTCGTGGGCCGTGGAGGCGCTCGCGCGCAGCGGTGTGGCGCAGATCACTCTGGTCGATCTGGACCATGTGGCCGAGTCCAACATCAACCGCCAGATTCATGCACTCACGGACACGGTGGGGCAGGCCAAGGTGCTGGCGATGCGCGACCGTATTGCCCAGATCCACCCGGATTGCACCGTCCATTGCATTGAAGAGTTCGTTGAGCCCGCCAATTGGCCTGGATTGTTGACAGCGCCTGTGGATGCGGTGATTGACGCGTGCGATCAGGTGCGAGCCAAAGTGGCCATTGCTGCATGGGCGCAATCTGCCCGGGTGATTCACATCGTCGTCGGGGCAGCCGGGGGCAAGCGCCATGCGCACAAGGTCGATGTAGACGATCTGGCTCAGACCAGCCACGACCCTTTGCTGGCCCAGCTGCGCTACCAGATGCGCAAGCACCACCGTGCACCGCGTGAAGGCAGGAAGATCGGCGTGATCTGCGTTTTCAGCCGCGAAGCCGTGGCGCCTCCGGATGCGTCCTGCAATATCGAAGGTGATGGCACGCTGAATTGCCACGGCTATGGCTCCGTGGTGGCAGTCACGGCCACCTTTGGCCAGTGTGCCGCAGGGTGGGTGCTCGACAAACTTGCGACGACTTCCAAGTTGGGTTAAAAAAGACGCTATAATCCAAGGCTTTGCAGCAGTCTGATCAGCTTGGATTGATGCAATCGGTTGGGACGTTAGCTCAGTTGGTAGAGCAGCGGACTTTTAATCCGTTGGTCACAAGTTCGAATCTTGTACGTCCTACCACCAACACCCTGTAAACAGCGAAAAGCCTGCTATGTAAAACATAGCAGGCTTTTTTGTTTTTTGAGTCGGTGACAGTCTGGTGACAGTTTCAAAGCCAATGAGCGGCAATTCCGACTCGCGCACCATGAACCTAGAACAGGGTTAGGCCGGCTTTGGACGGGGCGTCTAGGACGAGGGCGTGAATCATGAGTTCACAGTCGCCCTGACAAATGCTAGCTACGAGATGGGTATAGCCGCCGATCCATATCACCCTGGGCTCAGACGGCAAGTGGAATGACAGGCGCTAGCCACTATCACCGGCAAACAACAACAGTGTTTGCCGGTGAGGAATCGCTGAATTCGCGATATCCACTCAAGCGGCGGCTCGTTCGAGTGGTCGTATGCAATAGGACTCCAAGCTACGAATGAGGGACTCTGGTGTATCAACAGCTTTTGGTGTGTGCGCAAAGATGTGGGCGGGTCGCTCACGGCGATCAAACCAGATGGATTCGTCAGACTTTTGCGTCGGACGCGTTTCCGCGAGCCATACGATGGTGTCTGCCCCTTGCTCATCTCTTCTGAGAACCGACTTGAGAATTGCGCGGAAGCGTGGCATAGAACGCCCAACTGCAGCGGTGTCTACCCAGCCAGGATGCATCGCGTAGAACCGAAGTTTTGAGTCGGCAAACTTCTGGCGCCAGTGCTGAGTCATAACAACTTGCGCACGTTTGGACAGTCCATAGGCGCGTACTCCAAGATACCCATCTCCAGTGATGTTCAGATCGTTCACCACCAGCATGTGGTTGTACATACCACCGGAAGACACTTCGATCACCGTGGCGTCATCGCGGAGAAGTCCACGACTCAGCATTTCTCGGGTGAAGAGGTAGTGGCTGAGGATATTGGTTGCGAAGGATGTCTCAAGCCCCTCGCCCGCAATGATCAGCGCGCCGCGGTCCTCCAGGATGTTGATTTCCACGCAGAAGTGACCCACTAACCCCCGGGATTTCCATCCAAACCTGACCCACGTACTAACCCTAACCTGCTGCTTTGTTGAGCAGCAGGAGACCAGGAGTGATAGACGTGGCAACACTGAGTGTCATCAGGCGCTGGGCCCTGCGAGAGCAGCTGTCCATCAGGGAGATCGCCCGCCGCACGGGCCTCTCGCGCAACACCATCCGCAAGTACCTGCGCGCCGGCGAGGCCGAGCCGCACTATGCCAAGCGGGTCAGTCCATCCAAGCTCGATCCCTTCGCCTTGAAGCTCGCCGGCTGGCTCAAGACGGAAGCGGGCCGGTCCCGCAAGCAGCGGCGCACCGTCAAGCAGATGTACGCCGATCTGCGGGGCCTGGGCTATACCGGCTCCTACAACCGCGTAGCGGCCTTTGCCCGCCTCTGGCACGAGCAGCGCCTTGTGGCCCAGCAGACCACCGGCCGCGGCACCTTCGTTCCCCTGGCCTTCGGTCCGGGTGAGGCTTTCCAGTTCGACTGGAGCGAGGACTGGGCTGTTCTCGCCGGCGTGCGCACCAAGCTGCAGGTGGCTCACTTCAAACTCAGTCACAGCCGGGCGTTCTACCTGCGTGCCTATCTTCTGCAGACGCACGAGATGCTGTTCGATGCCCACAACCATGCGTTCGTCGTGCTGGGCGGTGTGCCCCGCCGAGGCATCTACGACAACATGCGCACCGCCGTAGACCGCGTGCGCCGGGGCCCCGATGGCCACCCCAAACTGCTCCACTGTTGGCCAGTCAAACTGCTCCAGGCAGGACGGGGTGATTATGCGGGGTCTGAGGTGATGATCAGGCGTGCAGCAGCCTCTTTGAGCCTGTAGCTCTTGCCCTCGAACTCCAGCATGGCGCAGCGGTGCATGAGGCGATCGAGGATGGTGGTGGCCATGGTCGCGTCGCCCAGGTAGCGACCCCAGTCCTGCACGACGCGGTTGGAGGTGATGACGATGGAGCGGCGCAGCTTGTAACGCTGGTGGACCAGGGCCTGCAGCAACTCGGCGGCATGCTCGCTGATGCGCCTTGCCAGGAACAGGTCATCGAGCACCAGCAAGTCGGCCGCCACCCAGCCCTTGAGCAGACTGGCGCGCTCGTCGGCGTCGGCCAGCGCATAGCGAGCGAACTCGCTGTCAGCTTCGATGTAGGACACGTCATGACCGAGCAAGGTGGCTTGGTAGGCCACGGCCTTGGCGATGTGGCTCTTGCCGGTGCCGGGCTTGCCTACGATCAGGGCGTTGGCGCCTTCGCTGAGGAACTTCAAGGTGTGCAACTCGAAGCAGGCTGCGCGCGGCAGCTTTGGGTTGAAGCGCCAGTCGAAGTCGGCCAGGGAGGGCTTCTCATCCAGGCCGGAGAGCTTGAAGCGACGTGCCATCAGCCTGCTGTGGCGTCGGTCGAGTTCGTCTTGCAGCAAGGCTGAGAGCGTATCCAGAAAGGGCTCCTGAGCGGCCTGGGCCTGCATCAGGCGCGTCTGCAGGGTCTCAGCCATGCCTGACAGGCGCAGCTTGCGCAGGGTGGCCTCGATGTCGTGGGGGGTCATGGCGGTCATGCGAAGAAATCTCCTTGAGGTGTGATGGCGGGTGTCGTGGCCGCTGTGGCCATGGCGAAGAGTTCGCCGTACTCCTGTGGGTTGCGGATGAGGTCGTGCGTTTGCGTGGTGCTCGCGGGTGCGGCCTGCGTCGCTGTCGGGGCGGCATCGAGTTGGGCCAGAGCCTGCGCCACCAGGCGTTCGGTGATGGCCTTGACGTGGCGGTAGCTGTGCACACCGTCGTCGATGGCCTGGGCACAGGCGGTGTTGACCATCTGGCGTGGATAGCGGTCGGCCAGGTGCACGATGCCCCACAGCTTGCGCTGGCCCACACGGCCTTCGATGGCAAACAGCATCTGGCACAGCCGGGCGGCGTCCACGCCGATGGCATCGGCCTGCTTGAGGATGTGGAGGGTCTCGCGGGAGGGGTTGAAGACGCGCTCGTCCATGGGCAGCACCACGGTGCCTGGCCGCTCGGCCAAGGTGTGCGTGCGCAGCAGGGCCTGGGTCTGTAGGTCGCGAATCTCCAGGCGGCGCTCGAAGATGCGCACCAGCACCTTGGTGCCAATGTGCGCCGGCCGCGCGGCGTAGCTGCAATGGGCCACGCGCACGCAGCCGTCGTCGCACACGGTGCGCTGCTCGTCACGGAAGTACGCCATGGGCAGCGTGGGCAAGGGCTGCAGGTGGGGCCGCTCTTCTTCGAACATGGCCTGTACCTGGCGGCGCTCTGAGCCGTGGATGCGAGAGGCCGCCCACTTGGTCTCCCAGTGCTCCAGGTAGGTGTTCTGTTCTTCAATGGTCTCGAAGCGCTTGCCCTTGAGTGCCGTGGCCTGAGTGTGACCAATGGCATTCTCGACACTGCCCTTGCGGTTGGGGTCACGTACCCGCGCCGGGTCGGCCACGACCTCGTAGTGTGCCAGGGTGGCGGCGTACACGGGGTTGAGCTCGGGCTCGTACAGGTCGGGCTTGAGCACGCCTTCCTTGAGGTTGTCCAGGACCACGTATCGGCACGAGCCGCCAAAGTAGCGCCAGGCTTGTTCGTGCAGTTCGGCCCAGACCTGTTGGCCAGAATTCCAGACCACGCGGCGGAAACTGCGGCGCGAATACCGAAGCGTGGCCACGAACAGGCGTGGCTTGCGCCAGCGGTCGGTGCCGGGCACGCGGGTGGGCGCGCCTTCGCCGAAGTCCACCTGCATCTCCTCGCCGGGCAGGAAGCTCAGGCGGTCGAACTGCTCAGGCTCACGCACCCGGATGCGCGCCACGAAGCGTTTGACGGAGTTGTAGCGTGCAGCAAAGCCGTGGGCATCGACCAGGTCCTGGTAGATGGCCGTGGCATTGCGGCCCAAGCGCAACTGAGCTTCGATGAAGGCGCGGTGGGGCTCACACAGCGAGGTGGCCGCCGGCGCAGGCGCCAGCAGTAAAGCCGGTGGCCGGGGTGGAGCAGTTTGGCTGGCCAGGGGCACAACCAGGTCGGTGGCCACCCCGGGGCAGTTTGAATCGTCAGGCGACGGGGGCGGCGGATCGCCCTGGGCCTCAAAGCGCTTAGCCCAGGCGCGGATGGTGTGGCGGGAGATGCCGGTGCGGCGCTCAATCTCGCGCTGGGTGTTACCCGCGCGCAGGAGCGTCCAGATCGTGGTTTGTAGATGTGGCTTCAAGACGTTCACCTCGTGAATCCCCCCTTGTGATCAAGGGGGTGGAAGTTACGTCCTGCACGTCAGAGCTGAGGCGCCTGACTCACCGAAATCAATGGGTCAACTCACCCCGGCCAGGTGGAGCAGTTTGGGTGGCCATAAGTGGGGCAGTTTGGGTGGCCGCCGGGGGCCGGGGCAAGGAGAGAGATGTCAACGCACGCTTTGCTGCCATGGTCAGTCACTTCCTGTTCGAGGCAGAGTTCTGCAACCCGGCTTCGGGCTGGGAGAAGGGCCAGGTAGAGAAGAACGTGCGCGACGCCCGCCATCGCCTGTGGCAGGTGGTGCCGCCATTCCCGAGCCTGCCCGATCTCAATGCCTGGCTTGAGGAGCGCTGCGTGGCGCTGTGGCACGAGATCGAGCACGGCAAGCTGCCGGGCACCGTCGCGGATGTCTGGGCCGAGGAGCGGGCAGCCTTGATGCCTGTGCCAAGGCTCTTCGATGGCTTTGTGGAGCACACCAAGCGCGTCTCGCCCACCTGCCTGGTCCACTTCGAGCGCAATCGCTACAGCGTGCCGGCACCGTATGCCAATCGGCCGGTGAGCCTGCGGGTCTACGCGGATCGCCTGGTGGTCGCCGCCGAAGGCCAGATCGTGTGCGAGCACCAGCGTCTGATCGAGCGTAACCACCATGGTGCGGGACAGACCGTGTACGACTGGCGCCACTACTTGGCGGTGCTGCAGCGCAAACCAGGAGCTTTGCGCAACGGCGCTCCGTTCCTAGAACTGCCAGCGGCCTTCAAGCGACTGCACGCCACCTTGCTCAAGCAACCCGGCGGCGACCGGGAGATGGTGGAGGTTCTGGCTCTGGTGCTGCACCACGATGAACAAGCTGTGCTCGCTGCAGTGGAGTTGGCACTGGAGTCAGGGGCTGCCAGCAAGACCCACATCCTGAACGTGCTCCACCGCCTGCTGGACGGTAAGCCCGCCCCAGCACCGGTCACCTCGCCCCAGGCCCTCAAGCTGTCTGTGGAACCCCAGGCCAACGTGCTGCGCTATGACCAATTGAGGGAGGTGCGCTATGCGTCATGACCCTGCCATCGCTTCCATCGTGATCATGCTGCGCGAGCTCAAGATGCACGGCATGGCCCAGGCGGTTGCGGAACTGGCTGAGCAAGGTGCGCCGGCCTTCGAGGCAGCACAGCCCATCCTGTCCCAACTGCTCAAGGCTGAGACCGCCGAGCGGGAGGTGCGCTCGGTTGCTTACCAATTGAAGGTGGCCAGGTTCCCCGCGTACCGGGACCTGGCAGGCTTCGACTTCGGCCACAGTGAGGTGAACGAGGCACTGGTGCACCAGTTGCACCGGTGTGAGTTCCTGGAGGATGCCAACAACGTGGTGCTGGTGGGCGGGCCGGGCACAGGCAAGACCCACATTGCCACAGCCCTCGGAGTGCAAGCCATTGAACACCATCACCGAAGGGTGCGGTTCTTCTCCACGGTAGAGTTGGTCAATGCGCTGGAAGAAGAGAAGGCCCAAGGCAAGACAGGGCAGATGGCCCACCGGCTTGCATATGTGGATCTGGTGATTCTGGACGAGTTGGGCTACCTGCCGTTCAGTGCATCAGGAGGCGCCTTGCTGTTCCACCTGCTGTCCAAACTCTACGAGCGCACCAGCGTCGTGATCACCACCAACCTGAGCTTCAGCGAATGGGCCAGTGTGTTCGGGGATGCCAAGATGACCACGGCATTGCTGGACCGGCTCACGCATCACTGCCATATTCTTGAGACCGGCAATGACAGCTACCGGTTCAAGAATAGCTCCGCACAGCAACCACCACAGACCACCAAGAAGGAGAAGGCGACCAAGAACTTATCCACAACGTGAGCGCAAAGCTCACGAACCAGGGTGGGTCAAGATTCGATGGAAATGGTGGGTCAGCTTTGCGTGGAAATCAACAGCTCGACCTCAGCAAGCCGGGCATCGAGCGCTTCATCACGCTGATCCGCGACACGACGGAAGGACTCGCGGCGCTGCCGGAGGCCGATCAGCGCTATCTGGACAGCCACGGCTTCGCCGTGGAAGTGGTCGGTGACGGCATGCACACGGGTGTTGTGCTGAAGCAGATGCAACTGCCGCAAGGCAAGTTCAACCACCCTGCGGCCGACGTGTTGGTGATCCTCCCGCCCGGCTATCCCGACGTGGCACCGGATATGTTCTTCTGCGACCCCTGGTTGACGCTGGTGTCTGCTGATCGCTACCCGACATGTGCGGATCAGCCGCACGCCTTCATGGGCCGCAACTGGCAACGCTGGTCTCGCCACAACACCAGCTGGCGGCCGGGTGTCGATGGCCTGCACACGATGATCAAGCGCATCGAGCACGCACTAGCGGAGGCCAAGTGATGTCGGCCGCAGCGCTGGACATCATCTTGCTTGAATCCCATGAAGCGGCGCTGCGCACGCTGCTTCACCGGGAAAACGGCACTGAGGCAGCCGCCTATGTGCTGTTCGGCAAGGCCGAGATCGCAGCAGACCCGTGGTCCAAGCAGCCACGCATCCGCCTGATCTCGCACGAGGTGGTGCCGATCACGTCAGACGAAATGGTTTCGTCCTCCTCGACGCATGTGACGTGGTCGACGCAGGGATTCATGCGGCTGCTGGGCTTGGCGCAGCACCGCAACCTCGTTCCTGGGCTGGTTCACACACATCCTGGGGCCAAGGCGTTCTTCTCCGACCAGGACGACCGCAACGAAGCTGAGCTAGCGCGCACCACCTTCAACAAGGGCACACAGGGGCTTGCCAGCATGGTCTTCGGCCAGGACGAAGCCATCGTGGGGCGCCTGTGGACATCGGCCAAGGCATCCACGCAAGCCTCATCGATCTCCATTGTCGGAAGCCAGATCAAGATCTGGCGTGAGGATGCTGGGCACGAAGACACGGCGTTTTTGGCTCGGCAAGCAGCACTGTTCGGCAAAGGATTCAATCCGATCGTGCGGGCGCTGCGCGTCGGCGTGATCGGTTGCGGCGGTACGGGCAGTGCCGTGGCTTCGCTGCTGACTCGGCTGGGGGTCGGTCACCTGGCGTTGATGGACAACGACACGATCGACACGACCAACCTCAATCGTGTTCACGGTTCACGCGCTGCAGACGTACCTGCCAAGCTGGCCAAAGTGGACATCCTCGCACGCGAAATCGAGGCGTGCGGTTTGGGCAACCACGTAGTCACCCGGCGGGCGTGGGTGGGCGATCCATCGCTGCGTGACGTTCTGCGGTCTTGCGACGTGCTTTTCGGCTGTACCGATGACAACCAGGGGCGTCTCACGCTGAACCGGCTTTCCCACTACTACGGGATTCCGCTGATCGACGTGGGGTTGCGTATGCGGTCGGCCAAAAGCGGCGTGGACTACGACATGACGGGCCGAATCACGACCATCCGACCAGGCAACCCTTGCCTGATGTGTCTTGGCGTCGTCAACGCCCAGCGTGCTGCAGCCGAAGGTTTGCAGCGCAATGATCCTGCGGAGTTTGAGCGCCGTAAGGCTGAGGCGTATGTGGCAGGCGGTGGCGATCCAGCACCAGCAGTGGTCACATTCACCACCAGTATTGCTTGCGCTGCAGTTGATGAATTGATCCAGGGTTTGACAGGTTTTCGCGGCCCAGGCGGCATGGCGCAAAACCGCATTCGCCGATTCGACCGTGTGGAGGAACGCTCCACGACGTGCCGACCAGTTCCGACCTGCCCTGTTTGTGGAACCGAGGCCATCTGGGGCCGTGGTGACGTGAACCCCTTTCTTGGCGTGATTGGCTGATTGTATGAAGCGTCTTTTCGCATTGATGTTGCGCAGCCTCGGCCTTCTGGACTTCAACTTCCTCGTTAAACGAGTGGCTCGACACCCGGGCAAGACCGAGATTCCTGCGGGTGAGCTGTGGCTGGTGGTGGACGGCGGCGTCAAGAAATGGGCATGCTTGGGTTGCCCAGGCGGATGCGGTGTGCAGATATCACTGTCATTGAATCCCGAACGTCGTCCACGCTGGGAAGTCGATCAAGACTTTTGGCAGCGACCTACGGTCTCCCCGTCTATTCATCAGCAGAGAATGTGCCGATGTCATTTTTGGATCCGGAGTGGGTTGATTGAGTGGTGCAAGACTGAAGTTGAATTGCCGGATGCAGCCTTGCAAACGGCTCAGGCGGGTTTCCGAACGAAGCAGCCGATCGACTCAGCGGACCCCGAACGGCAGGTTTCGGCGGCGGCCGTCACTCGACGATGAAAGCTGAGCGTCTGCAACCAGCCTAAAGCAGCCGTATCGACCATTTTTCAGCTGCATTCATTCGCTTCATCACATCCAAAGCAATCACCTCCCACTGGAAGCTCTCGCTTCTTATCTTTTGTGGGACGACCATCAGCGCCACCCCCCGAGCTGCGTTCACATCTGCTCAGACCAAAAAAAAGAAGCCACAATAAAAAAGGGACCAGGCCACAGCCTAGTCCCCTTCAACAAGTAGTGGCCAACGCCACATTCGCCAGGCCTCACCCCAGCCTGCACAACTCCATGTTTACCTTGACGAGCTCTGACTCGTGAACCCACCCGAGGGTGGAGTTCGGACCAAACTCGGCGTCATGGACTCCCTTCAACTGCACCCACTCCTGAAACCGCCCCACCACCCGCAAGGTAAACCCCTTCATCAGGATCATCTTGGGCTTGGTGTCCTCGTACGGCACAGCAGTCTCAAATACCCGCGTGCCTACAAACACCGTACGGTTCTTCACCTCCTTGCTCAGCGGCCGCACGCAAGCCGAAGTCTCCGGCTGTGGTGACTGCGCCCATGCGCCTTGCACCAGCAACGTACACAAAAGGCCGCCAGCTAGCAATAGGGCAGGGCAGGTAACTCCCTGGAGGTGCCTAGGAATTGCTTTCGTTCCAACATCTTGAACCTGCTTATTTCTTGTTGTCTTCATTGCATATCTCCTTTCCGCGCCAGATCAGCGCCCGTGTTTCTGAACACACTCGATCAAAGCCTTCGCAAAATCTGCCTGCAGGGTCTGCAGCGGAATCCCGCCCCGGCTCTCCGCAAACTCATCCAGGTTCTTGAGGTCGTAGCGCTCGCCCATCTTGTCCACCGCGCACTGACAGGTCTTCTTGCTGCTGCCCCCATCAGTGCAGCCCTTGACCATCATTCGTTCCGTCTTGGAGCCAGAACACCCCACCAAAGCCAGCACGGCACCCAACGTGAATGCTGTGATCACACCCCTGGACCCACGGATCCAGCTTTGCAGACCCACTGGCTGCGCCCCGGTCATTCCGAATCGCATAACCCCTCCTTGTGTAAAAAAACGCACGCCCAGCCCTCCAGGCGCGCTCATCGTTCTGTTCCCAACTCAAAGCCCCTCACCGCTTGCCACTATTGGCCATCCCAATCAGCAGCCAGAGCACGATCACTCCCAGCCCAAACCAGAAGCCCAGCGAGGCAAAGAACAGATAGACCATCAACCCACCCAGAATCAGCTGAGCCAAGAAAGCCATGGCACTCGCTCCTTGCTGGTTCTCAACTGGCCATCACAAACGCCACCATGGCCACGATCAGCAAGCTCCCGATGAACTTGCCCAGACCCGGCAAGACCACCACCGGCCACACCAGCCCCTGACCCAGGTGGTAGGCAAAACTCCGGTAGGGCTCATCCCCCCAGTTGTTCGCATAAACCGCATACAGCAGCCCGATCAAGAAATACCCCACCAACACCCAACGACCCCAAGCAACCCGCTTCATGGCAATTCCTCCTAAAGTTGAAGCACTAAAAAAATCCCCGTTCCCACATGGAGTAGCTTCATAAGTGAAGCAAACTCCGTAGATGCAAAGAAGGCAAAACCGCATCCTCCTGCGGTGTCTGCCAAACCCACGCCCCCGACCCATCTGCCCGACCCGGGCAACGTGCGCGAAGTCCTCGCGTACTGGATTCGGCTACTGCGTGTAGAAAAAGGCTGGTCCCAAGAGCGCCTGGCTCACGAGTGCGAACTCGACCGCACCTATGTCTCGGCGGTTGAGCGCTGCCGCTGGAACATCGCCCTGGCCAACATCGAGCGCCTGGCGCAGGCCCTGGGCGTGGAGCCCTGGACACTGCTCAAACCTCCAGAGCAAGCGATCAAGCCCGCACGCAAAGCCGCCCGAAAGACCCCCGCCAAAGCTTGAACATGCGGCCGAACGCAAAGGTACAAGCTCCTTCATTGCGAAGGCACCGGCTTACCGTCCAGCGTGAGTGCCCCCTGCTGGTACACAAACTCCACTAGCTTCTGAGCAGCCTTGCGCTGCTCTTCCTCTGGCTCAAACGGCCCTGCAAACCCCAGCATCCGGATGGACAACCTGGGTGCCTGGTTCCGCTTCTCCTCGACCACCGCAAACACCCGGTCGGAGCAGGATCCAAACTTCGGAGACACCTGCACCCCCTGCGCCGACACCACCAGCACCTGGAACAGGGCAGGGCAGGCGGTGCCTGATCCGCTTTGCAGCAACAGCACATCTTCTGCACCCACCGGGGCGTTGCGCATGATGCGCATGGATTCCTCCTGAGACGGTAGAACGGTTTGCCCGTTCAAAACAACCGAAGAATCTCTCTCCTGCACAGCCACCACCCCAAACCGGGTCTTGACCTGCATCTCAGGCTCTTCGAGCGCCGACTCCACGCGGGCAGGACCCGCATCAATCATCCCCAGCCAAGCCGACGGTGACACGCTGAACCCCAGTTCCGTCAATACCGTCGTGGCAGGTGTCTGGCTGTCCATAGGTCTGGCCCGTACCCCCTCTACCAAACAGGGCATGTTCTGCACACACTGCGACAAAAGCCGCTGTCCCAGCGCACTCTTTGGATCGAACACAAACGCCACCAGATCTCCTGTCTCCGGGCTGACCTCGAACACCGCCCCCTGTTCCCCTCGGCGATCCAAGACCCCACCGATCTCCAGAAACCCCGAAACCGTTTGCACCGGCAACTCCGGCGCTTGCACTTCGGCCTCCTTGCGCTGGCACCCTGCCAGCAACCCGGCCGCACCTACCAACGACAACGCCGCCAACGTCACCACTACCCGGCTGCGCGCAAGTCGCATCCTTCCTCTCATGGACTGCATAGAACTCCCTCTCCATTGGTAAATGATATGTGATGCAAATGCATCAATTGAACGCCAGCCAGACAACTTCGGTTGACCGATTGCTGAACGGGCAGGGATGGGGAAGTGGCTGCGAGATCTTTGCCGCAGCTCAGCCGCTACCGTGTGAGATGTTCCATATGGAGCGAGAACATCCCTGCCCGTGACCAGCTTCCCCCGTGGACCTGCACAAACTCCGTTGCCTTGGTACGATCCAAAGCGCACGCAACGAAGACCCCCACCAAGAACAGATCCCCTGAGTGAAGAACCTCAGCGCCTCCATCTCGATGAACCCGTCCACCGCCAGGAACTGCTGCGGCTACTGTGGTGCCACCAGCTACCACCGCGTGCTCGCACGCGATGACGCCGGAGTCATGCGCTACACCGAAGCCCTGCGTTGCACAGGTTGCGGCCGGGAATACGCCAACCTGCAGGTATGGCGCCAGGGCGACACCCAAGACGCCACGACTCCTCCCGTTGCAACTGCCAACTGAGCATTCCTGGGCTCCGGTTCGCGTAGAGTGCTTCCTGTGCCTAAAGGGTCCTCCTTGGACCCAATCACAACACTCCAGCACTCCAGCACTCACTCCCAACGCACCCCCATGTCCAGCTACGCCGAACTCCTCGCCCAGAAAAAACTCCTCGACGAACAGATCGCCAACGCCCAAAAGGCCGAGTCCGAACAGGCCCTCCAAACCGTCCTGCAACTCGTTCAGGAATTCGGATTCACTGCCCAGCAAGTCTTCCCCTGGAAGCCGAGCAAACCCAAGAAGAAGGTAGAAGCCAAGTACCGGGATCCTGAGACCGGCGCCACGTGGACGGGCCGGGGCAAGCCGCCCCAGTGGATTGCCGGCAAGGACCGCACGCCCTTTGTGATTGCCTGATCGGGACTGCAAAAGAGCCAGGCAGCGTCTAGACACTGCCTGACGTACCGCCAGATCACTGGGCGCTCTAGCCCTTGCCGGGAGACAGTGAGATCGCCGAGAGGACGAACCCGCAGTCCAGGTTGCCCTCCACCGTCCGCGCCGACCACACGTTACGACACTCCGCCACCCGTACAGCCGCCTCGTGGTACGGATAGGCCCCTGGAACCAGGCACTGGTTGTGCCCCAATCCCCATCCGGGATGCACCTGGGTGTCCACGACGAGGAGTCCGGACGCCTTCGTGCACACCACACTGCCTGATCCATCCCCCACCGGACTCCAAGGTCCCTCCACCCCCACTACCAACCTCCATTGAGGAGGAGGGCAGGGCCGGCGAGGAGCTCCCCGCACCTCCCTGGCAATCGACTGCCACAGCAGCAGCACCAGACCACCCCGGTGAACCGCGTCGTGGCACAGCGCCAGCAAGTCTGAAGGTGCTTGCTCCCAGACGAGCTGAGCATGGAGCCCCGGCACAAGTCGCTGTGCATGGCGTAGTACCCCAGCTGCACTGGTCACAGTTGGTACTGCTACCCGCTGGCCGGTGAGCAGGGCCACTGCCTGCTGCAGTGCCACTGCCCCCGTGCGATGCGGCGGTGCTCGGTGCCTCACCAGAATCCCAGGAAGCACCTTGGCACCTGGTGCTGAATCCGGCCCACTGCGATAGCAAGGCACCGTCTCCATCACCAGTCCCACGGCATAGCGCCGAACCAGCCCTTCAGGCACCTGCATGGGAAACCCCAGGATCACCTGTTGCGATGGCACGCACTCCCAGCGCTTCCTGCTTGCGATGCAGTTTGCCGCGCAGCGAGATCGGTGCAGGTGTTTGGTCTGCTCCACCCTCTCTATCTCCCTCCGCATCGGAATCCGGATAGAACTCTTCGACGACCCCTACCCCTTCCTCTTCCGATTCCTCGAACTCCCCTAGGGCCAAACCCTGGCGTGCCGCTTCATCGAGCGCCACCTGATCCAGACCCAGCGCAGCCTGTTGCTCGCGTTCCTGCCGTGTCAATGCCACGACCTGGGCCAAGCTGCTTCCCGCTCTCAGCGTCAGATCCACGTAGTAGATCGGCGTGCGGTGTGACAGCGTCGTGGACTTGCCCCGCAGCCGAAGCTCCAAGGGCAATCCCGCCAACAATCCACCCGACACAGCAAACAGATACCGCAGCCGAGCCGACAGCGTCCGGATGCTGTTGAAGCCCGTCGTCCGAAACACAAAGCTGCCCAGTTCATCGCCACTCATACCCGCCATACCTGCTTCGGTATTCCCCTCAGCCTCCACCCGCACATGCAGCCGTCCATACGGCTTGCAGTTCCCGTCTTGGGCCAGCGGACACACCGCAGGCGAAGGGCAGGGCAGGGACTGCATCCCCGACAGGGTCACCCGCTTGCAGCTTTCTCCATCTCCAACACACAGAGGTCGTCCCGTGGCCCGATCAAACATTGTGTAGTTCGCCCTGAGGCTCAGGTCCGGATCGTCAAACAGCAGCCGCACCGGAATGCTGCGCAGCTTGGTCCCCGGCTCCTTGCGCAACTGGGCATCTACCGGATGTAGCACCCACCCCTCCTTGTTCTGCACCTGGCTGGTCAGCGTGAACTCATCGTCCTTCTCAGGCAGGCGACGTCCTGCCTTCTCCACCACCCGCCCAATCGCAATGCGCCCGATCACGGGCGGTGTCAAAGCCAAACCTTTGAGCATGTGAATCTCCTTCTTGATTGTGAAAACACCCCCCAAAACACAACGGGCCTCACCGTCACCGATGAAGCCCGTCTGGGGAATACGTGTATGAAAATGAAATGAAAGAACGAACCTGTGGCACCAATCGTCCAGTTCGCCCAGCCTCAGGTCTGCACCAGAAACCTCCGACTCCCAGGCTTGGGTACCGTGTAGGCCTTCACGATCTCCGGCTGCTCCTTGGCCAGCCGCGCGGTATCGAGCTGCGTCCCATCCCGGCTGCGTTTGAAACTGACCTCCCCGTTCTCAAACACCGCCCGGCTGGAATCCCCCATGCGCTGTTGAATCGTCTGCTTGAGCTGGGCTTCCAGCGCCGTGTTGGTAGCCAACACCTCCCGCACCACCAGCAGGTCAGAAAACACTGCCCCCATCACCAGGTCATGTTTGAGATTCAGGGTGAAGCCCGTGTCTCTTGGATACAGCGCCCGCAATGCCCGGTCTGCTGAATCCGACCCATCGGCCGGCGGCGCCTGGCCCCGCTCCACATAGCCCCAGAACTCCCGCTCCAGGGTGATGAGTTGGGCAATCAGCTCCTCATCCCGCTCGATCCGGAAAATCTGCAGTTCCTGACCCCCGAGCAGCACCGCCACATCCGCAGCCTGTTTGCCCGTCACGGCCAACTGGTGCTGCACCTGCAATTGCACGTACTCCGGCACCCCATCCCGCCAGAGCCAGGCGCCCTGAATGCCGGCTGTCTTGCACTCCAGCAATTGGACATCCGGCGCCCCCAGCACCTCCCGGTCGATGTTGGCCAGCATCCAGGAATGCTCGGGATGCTGCAGCACCGCGTTGATGCGCCGTACCCGGTTGCCCGTACGGCGGGTGTAGTGCGCAGCCACGATGGGCTCTAGAAGCGAACCCCAGTACATCGGACTGAGATCGTCCGCACCCCCATCACCCGGTGGAGCGACATGGGCACGGCCGGTCTTCTCCATCCAGAGCTCCAGCTGCGACTGGTAGGGATTGAGCCCCACAGCAGCCGCAGCATCCGAACTGCCAATGCCTCCTTGACGGACCTGCAGCCACTGATCGCGATCCAGGTCTTGGGTCTTGACCAGCCGAAGGGCAGGGCGGGGTTTGGTGAGGGATGTCCCCACCGGTGAAACAACAGGTTGAACCATGTTGACTCCTTGAATGTGAAAAAAACGAATACCAGCACCGCCCCCAGAAAAACAAAGACCCCGGTCCACTGAAGGAGCCGGGGTCTATGCCGTTAAGGGCGATGGAGGTGAATGGATAAGGCGCGAGACAAAAAACAGGATGTGCCGCCAGAACGGCAGGCACCATCACGACGCCAACTGCAAGGCCTGCTCCAGAGCCCGCTGCTTGAGCGTGGCCCCCTGACCAAACCAGGCACTGTCCAGTCGGTACTCCTGACTGCGCGCCCGGCGCTCGTGGTCCACAAACTCGGTGACGGCGCACAAGAGGCCCCAGGCCGTGCCCTTGGCGGCTGCCAACTCCGCGCCCCGGCCCTGGCCCTCGTACATGCCCTGCACCTTCTTGAGGGCACGTTCGTTGGTCAGACCTGCAGACGCATCCGCATGAGCATCCGTCTGGCACAGCACCTTGAGGAAGTAGTTCATGGACTCATGGCTCTTGACCCTGCGCTCGGACAAGGTCTTCATGCGGTACATGAAACCGTCCCACTGGGAGACGGCAATCCCCAACTGCTTCTTGACCGCCTGCGCATCAAAGCTGGTGCTGTGGGGCACCTTGATCGCGCTCGATGTTCCGGACAGCGCAATCGAGAGGGTGTTGTTGCAAACCACGCGCACCGTCGTCGGTGTGGCCGTGGTGGCCAAAGTCCCGTCGCAGGACGTGGCCAGCAGCAGATAGCCATTGACCAAATCGTTGCCCTTCAAAGCTGAGGACTTGCCAGTGCGAGCCAGAGCCCAGAACTTGCGCCCGGCCTTGAGAACCCCGGCCGTCTCCAGCTCATAACCAGAGACTTCCGTCAGATCCCGGTAGAACTCCAGTACCTGCTTGGGCTGCACCACCTGGTAGCGGGCGCTGACCACCGACAGAGGAGCTTTGGTATCGCTGCGGTACAGCACCTTCTGATCGGGGAACTCCATGGGTTCGCCATAGAGGTCCGAGACAGAAGAGGATGTACCGACTGCAGAAGCAGATTCCGTGGCCATGTAGCGCACGGGGGTCTCACGGATGGTCCAGTCCATGCCCGCTTCACGGGCCCAGACATCGATGGGTTGTTTGGCGGGCAGTTGCTGACCCAGGTTGTGCCAAGGGGTCTCACCGACATAGGCCATGGTTTGAACGAGATGTGCCATTGAAATACTCCTTGAAGAAATGGAAGAAAGAACAAGAAAACGAAAGACCGACAACACGAAAACCACCCACCCATAGCTGCGCCACTGCGTGTCTCCGAAGAGCACACGGCTGGAACAAGGAACCAGGGCAGGGGAGTGAGAGAGGAAGAGAGAAACGAAAAGCCAAAGAAGCGCGAGGCCGAGGAGTCAGCAGGACGAGGACCGCCGAAACACCTCACTCGCGTGGAGGGCCAAAGGTGTGGCCGCATTCCAGGCAGCGGTAGTTGGCGAGGCAGTTCTGATCGACGGCTTCACCGATCTTGCTGCCGACTTCGCAACCGATGGCGCCGCCCACCAGGCCACCGAGGGCGGCACCGGCGAGACCGCCAAGGACGGATCCTGCAGGACCGGCGAATGCGCCGAAAGTAGCGCCCAGTCGGGCACCGCGCAGTGCACTGGCGGCACCACTGGCAGCGCCTGCGATAGCGCCGACAGCGCCACCAGCAGTGCGACCGAGGTCGCGGGATTCCAATCGTGGGGATTGGCATTGGGGACAGGTGAGCATGGGAATCTCCTTGAAAGAACATGCGGGTGAAAGAACCAGAGAACCGAGACGGAAAGACCAACCGGCGGCACCAAAGCAAAAGCCCCGGGTGCGTGAACACACGGGGCTGAAGAGGCGGCAGATGGCCGAGCCGAGAACCCGGAAAGACAGAAAACTCTGACCAAGACGGCATAAAGCCCGGCAGCTCGAAATGAGCGTGCCGGGCTTTATGGTCGTTGAACCGCTGCCAAGGGGCAGACGTTGGTCAGGTCACAGGGGTGATATGTGACTGAAGAAATTTAGGATCGAAGGGAAAGCTTGGTACGACCGCCCACATTGCGGTCAGATGAGCCTGTTTTGGCGGCGTCCAATATTCCGCTGGCATGTCAATTCAGCACGATTTCCTGGGTTGGTGGAATGCGCGCCACATGCCTTGGGTCACATCAAACCGTAGCACAATGGACTCGCTACAACCTATGGGAGGCATTTGTGGGGATAAAACTCAGTGGATATGTGAACGTCACCTACATCAAAACTGAAGCTGTCGATGATGACGACGACCACGATGAATCCGGTCAGAGCAAAGTGGAGCGCAAAGAGTATTTGGAACAGCTAGATGCGACGGATTTTTTTGTTGAGAGTGGCGGCGAATCCGTGCGTGACAAAGAGGACGGAACTTGGTCATGCGAGGCTTTGTTCAAAGCCTTTGGCGATGGCTATGAGGTAACTTACATTCTTTCTTTTGTCGGCGACCAACCTCATGTGAAGAAGTTAGACGGTCGGCCGACGGAGGATGGTACTTCTGAGGTGAAGGTAAAGGGGTTCCTTACCGCCACACACGAAATTCCAGAAGAAGACGAAGAGTAGGTCTGACGAGCGCTGCACAAGAGATGCCACTTTCAGGTGCAGCCATGTTTGATCATGCCTTGCCGATCACTACTCAATTGCAAGCGGTTGTTCATTTGCGGTCACGACGCACTGTTTGACCGAGCGCATGATGGAAATGGCGTGGATGGACCTGTCCTGGTCCTGAATAGCAAAGCAGTGGCGCCCGTACTTTCCTTGGATCACGCGAATCTCAAAATCTGTTGTTTGAGGACTCAGAGTCGGCTGCGCGCTCGAAGCGTTCGCTGCGCAGCTGACGCTTTTGCGCGGCAGGGAGCTCCTGCATCACACCGATGCGCCGCATGGTCATGAAATCGCGCGACAGGCTCAGCCGCTCAGCCCCATTCACCGGGAGGTTGTCCACACCGAACTTGAGGACGGGGTCTGGCAACTGGCCCGCAGCGACGGCCATATTCCGCGATGCGGCCGTCGAGGCACGGTTGGCCGCGAGTTGTAGCGAGCGCGTGGCAGCCAGGGCCAACGCTTCGCGCAGGGTCAGGGGTTCATCGGGCGCACCGGCCCAGGCGGGCAGGCCCAATGCTGCCGCCATGGCAGCAGCGGCCCACCAGCGGGCCGAAATCAAACAAGACATGTCATCTCCAGACAACGAAGAACAAGCCGCCGGGGCACTCGAAGTGCCTCAGGCAACGCTCAGACGGTCTGGGATGTCAAATGCGAAAGCAGCAGTGCTGCACTGCCAAGGGCGGGGCCGTTGTGCGCTTCAAGAGCGGCGCCTGCGTGGGCGCCTCCTCTAAGATGGCAGGCGCAATGAAGGGTGTGTAGGCGATATCCGCCACGGCAGCGGATGCCAGCGCAGGCAGCTCGTACTTGTCTGCGGTTTGCTGGCTGGCTTGGCAGTGGGCCTGGCACAGATGGGGTTGCTCGTCGTCCATGCGCAGCGACATGGTCTCGGCGCAGGGCATTCCGGCTTCGGCCATGGCCGCCACCTCGGCAACCCGGGAAGACTGCGCACCCGGGCAGGCGTAGCTTGCCACCGCCAGCTGCATGAACAGCAGGCTGAACAGTGCAAGAAACACTGTGATCAGGCGAGTGCGGCGGTGGCGGACCATGGGATAAGTGTAATGGACGGCTTCGCGCTACAAAAGTTCTCTGCACGCCAGCGGCGCAAAATGCTGAGCAGGGCCGATCAAGCAAAGACTTGGATGCATTGCCGGCACACAAGAAGTGCGAGGCCGGCAAAAGAGCAAGTTCAGGGAGCCGGTACCGCAGCAACGGGCGCGCCGACACGGCGCAGGGACCAGCTCGGATGTTTTTGCGACCGCTCAAGGTCCGCCAGCACCTCGTCCCGTGTCGCAGCCTTGCCCTTCACTGGGACGGGAGCGCCAAACCGATGGTATTGCCACAGCCCGTCTTTCTTGGACTGTTCCATCTCTGCCAGGACCTGGTCGCGCGACTTGCCCGCCTGCGCGTGTTCGGGATGCGTCGTGTATCCCATCTCGGTGCTCGCGGGGTGGATCACGCTGCTGGCCAGGGCCGGGGCAGCGACCGCGGCCAGCGACAAGGCGGTCAGGAAAGTGCGGACTGTCATGTGTATCTCCTTGGGTTTGAATGAACGTGGCCCGTCATCTGCGCCGCTGTAGGGCCAGCAGACGGGCCACGTGTGACAGTTTGCTGAGCGCATGCCGACAGCTTGCGCACCGCAGGATTACAAGTTTGTTATGTTCATAGCGCCCACTCGGGCGTGCCGTGTGGCCCGCACGGCCGGCGCGCCTGCATGCTTGCGCGCGTGCCGACTGCGTTCGAGACGCCAGTACAATTTTCTGGATGCGCTCCCCACTGCTTGTTCTTTTGCTGGTGCTTTTGCCGCTGCAATTGGTCTGGGCTGCAGTGGGGCCGCACGACAGCGCGCCGGAGTACGGGGTTTCGCTCATGACAGCACGGCACTTGTGCGAACACCACCAAATGGGCCTGGCTGCGGCCGACGAGAAGCGGGCTCGGGAGTCAGCTCGAATGGGCACTGCCGCTATCGAAGTGGAGTGCGGCACATGCCACGCCCAGGGTCCAGAGGCGCTGCCCGCGCGGCGCGGCGTTTGCGCGGCCGTCGGGCAGGAGCACTTTGGCATTTCTATCAGAGCGCGCTGGTCCCCAGTGCCTGCCAGCCGTCCCGAACGTCCTCAGTGGCACGCCCTGGCCTGACCAGGGTATCGCCCAGCAATCCACTGCGATCCCTGCCAAGCGTGCCGCCCCCTGTGGGCCGGCCTTGACGCATGCCTTCGGGATCTCTTCATGTCCATAGCCATTGGGCCGCCTGGCCCGCAAACCACCGCAAGTAGTCCTGCGACACCCCCTTGCTGCACTCCCCTGAGGATGCAATGGAGGCACCGATGAAAAGGACCTCATTGCTGCTTCTAGCCGCCTGGTTGACCGCTGTTGTGGCAACTGGCTGCGCGCTGTTCATCGGCGAGGTGATGGGCATGGCCCCCTGCGTGCTGTGTTGGTATCAGCGCATTGCCATGTTCCCCTTGGCATTGGTGCTGGGCATGGCCTTTTACAGCGATGACCGCCGGGGAGCGGTCTATGCCTTGCCCCTGGCGATTGCAGGCGCGGCCGTAGCGGGGTACCACAGCCTTCTGGCTGCAGGCCTGGTTCCCAGGGCATGGGTTCCATGCGCTGTAGGAGTGTCCTGCGCCGATCAGAAGCTCGACTTTTTCTATGGCATTGAACTGCCCTGGCTTTCCTTGACGGCGTTCATTGTTATCGCCGTTTCACTCTGCCTTTATCTGCGCAAAACAGCAAAATGATCCACCGCAAATACATCATCGCCCTCGTGCTGGGCGTCGCACTTGCCGCCTTCGGGGTAGGTGCGAGTCTCTACCAGAGCCGTGTGCACAGCAAGCAAGAGCAGCAGGCCTCCGAGCAGTCTGAGCGGCTGGTGCGCATGCATTCGCCGGTCATCGGTCCCCGCGAGGCGCCCGTGACAATTGTCGAATTCTTCGATCCCGCGTGTGAAACCTGCCGCGCTTTCTATCCGGTCGTGAAAGATCTCATGAAGCAGTATCCTACCCGGGTACGGTTGGTCATTCGGTATGCGCCGTTTCACCAGGGCTCGGGAGAGGTGGTCAAGCTGCTGGAGTCCGCCCGGCGGCAGGACAAGTACCTCCTGGTCTTGGAGTCCCTGCTGGCGGCACAGCCACAGTGGGCAGACCATGGAAGTCCCAATCTGGCATTGGCCTACAGTGCGGCCGAGCAGGCAGGTCTGGACATGGCGAGAGCTCGGGCCGACATGGCATCGCCCACGCTGGAAGCGATGCTGCAGCAGGATGTGCAGGACCTGACTGCCCTCAAGGTCGACAAGACCCCGACCTTCTTTGTGAATGGGCGGCCATTGCCCAGCTTTGGCGCCAAGCAACTGGCTGAGCTGGTAGCCCAGGAGGTCTCCAAGGCGGGCAAATAGGCATCGTGCGTCCCGGGTAATCGCTAGTGGGAATGGGCATGCTCCTTGGGCTGCGCAGGCTGGGCCTTGGCGGCAGGCTCGACCCGCGTGCCGCGAAGCAGGCGCAGTCCATTGCCCACGACCAGCAAGCTGGCCCCCATGTCCGCAAAAACGGCCATCCACATGGTCGCAGTGCCCACCACCGCCATCACCAGAAAAACGCTCTTGATACCCAGCGCCAAGGTGATGTTCTGCCAGAGAACGGCATGGGTGCGCTTGGACAGGCGCACGGTCTCGGCGACGCGCTGCAGGTCATCGTTCATGATGACCACGTCGGCCGCTTCCATCGCTGTGTCGGTTCCCGCACCGCCCATGGCAAAGCCGATGTCGGCCTGCGCCAGCGCCGGCGCGTCATTGATGCCATCGCCGGTCATACCGGTGGCGCCATAGCGCTTTTGCATCTCCTTGATAGCATCAAGCTTGGCTTCGGGCAGCAGATCTCCGCGGGCATCATCAATGCCGGCCTGCGCTGCGATGGCCTTTGCAGTGGCCGTGTTATCGCCTGTCAGCATGACCGAAGTCACTCCCAGTGCCTTGAGATCGGCGATGGCCTGTTTTGAGGTCTCGCGAATGGTGTCCGCTACCGCGAAGAGCGCCAGGACGCGCGATTCGTCTGCAAGAAGGGTGACCGTGCGACCTTGCTTTTCGTGGATGGCCAGCTCCGCCTCCAGTTCCGGCCCGCACAATCCCTGCTCGTGAATCAGCCGGTGATTGCCCAGCACCAGGCGCGCACCATTGACCCAGCCCTCGACACCGCGCCCCGGCAAGGCCTTGAAGCTCTCAGCCTCTGGGCCTTGCGCCTCCAGGCCCTGAACAATCGCCTTCGAGACCGGGTGATCGGATCGGGCCGCCAGGCTGGCCGCCATCAGCTGGATTGCGGACTCATCGCCGGCACCCCACACCTGCCACTTCACCAACTTGGGTTTGCCCTCGGTGATGGTGCCCGTCTTGTCCAGCGCAACGGCCTTCAGGAGCCGGGCGTCTTCCAGGTAGGTTCCGCCCTTGATCAGGATCCCGCGGCGCGCTCCCGCGGCCAATCCGCTGACCACTGTGACGGGTGTGGAAATGACCAGAGCACATGGACAGGCGATCACCAGCAGCACCAAGGCCTTATAGAGCGCCTCCAGCCAGGTCAGGCCCATCAGGAAAGGGGTCAGCACCGCTACCGCCACGGCAATGGCGAAGACAGCCGGGGTGTAGATCGAGGCAAAGCGGTCGACGAAGCGCTGCGTCGGTGCACGCGTGCCCTGCGCCTGCTCCACGGCCTGGATGATCCTGGCCAGGGTGGTGTTGCTGGACAAGGCAGTAACCTCAAACTCCAGTTCACCAGTTTCGTTGATGGTCCCTGCGAACACCTGGTCGCCAGGCGCTTTGTCCACTGGAATGCTCTCTCCAGTCACCGGCGCCTGGTTGATGGCCCCGTTGCCCTTGGTCACCTTGCCGTCCAGGGGCACCCTCTCGCCTGGCTTGATGCGCACGGTTGCTCCAATGGCCACCGAAGCCACCGGTGTAGCAGACCACGACCCATTTGCTCCCAGAACCAGTGCCTCTTCCGGCGCCAGTTCCAGCAAGCCCTTGATGGCGTTGCGGGCCCGGTCCACTGCCTTGGCCTCGATGAGTTCGGCAATCGCATACAGGGCCATCACCATGGCGGCCTCGGGCCACTGACCGATCAGGAATGCCCCGGTGACTGCCACCGACATCAGCGCATTGATGTTGAGCTTGCCGCGCAAAAGTGCCGCAATGCCTTTTTTGTAGGTGTCGATCCCCGCCAGCCAGATCGCCACGGCGGCGATGGCCATGCCCGCCACCTTCCAGACCATTTGGTCCGGTGCAAAGAACGACAAGACCTCTGCCCCAGTCGCGAACACCAGCGCAGCCACCAACCGGGTAATGCCACCTGCAAAACCATGTCCATGGTCGTGGTCGTCGGCTGCTCCGCCCGCCTGTCCACCCTCGGAGCTGGCCACAGGCTGCGGATCGAAGCCCGCTTTCCGGATAGCGTCGAGTGCCAACGGGAAGGTGCTTTCCTCTGCGTCGATCTTCAGCGTCCGTGCGCCCAGCTGAAAACCCAGGGAGCGGATTCCACCCAGAGGTTCCAGCGCCCGGCGAATCTCCGCCTCCTCGGCACTGCAGTCCATGGTCGCTATGCGAAACACCCGGCCCTGGCCACCCTGAGTGTGTGCCGCAGTAGACACCGGCTGTGGATCGAAACCCGCCTTGCGGATGGCATCCAGCGCCAAGGGCAAGACACCATCCTCTGCATCGATCTTCAGCGTGCGCGCGCCCAGTTGGAAGCCCAATGACCGGACTCCCTCTAGAGGTTCCAGCGCCCGGCGGATCTCTGACTCCTCGGCGCTGCAGTCCATGGTGGCGATGCGCAACAGCGTGCCTTTGCCTGGGCTGCTTGCGGCGGCAGGAGGCGAGGCAACGGTACTGGAGCAGCCCGAGGAGCAGCAGGTGTCATTAACGCTAGAGGAAGTGCTGGTTTCTGATTTCATGGCCTAATTGGAAACCCTGTAGTGACCTTAAAGTCAAGCGACTCCCCAAATCTCGCCGCCTTGTCCTACGGAAACCAGATTTTGCAAAGGACGCTTTATGAAAATCGGCGAACTTGCCAAGGCCACCGGCACGCAGACTGAGACCATCCGCTACTACGAGCGCGAGAACCTGCTGCCGATCGCGATGCGCACAGAAAGCAACTACAGGGTCTACGACAGCAGTCATGTCGAGCGTCTGGCCTTCATCCGCCATTGCCGATGCCTGGATATGACCCTCGATGAGATCAGGGTGCTGTTGCATTTCAAGGACGCTCCGGATGAAAACTGCGGCGCGGTGGACGCACTTCTTCAGGAGCACATCGGGCACGTGGTGTCTCGCATCCGGGAACTCCAGGCACTGGAGTCGGAATTGCGCAGCTTGCAGCAGCAGTGCTCACCAGGCCACCTCGCCGGTGAGTGCGGCATCTTGGGCGGCTTGGCCACTGCGGCACTTCAACACAATCACATGCAGCCCAGCGAGGCCCACCCGCCAGGTGCTCATCATGATATTGGCGTGGCTCCGAGGCAGCGGGCCAACAAACGACGCTGATTTTCAGTGAGCGCGAATTTCTAACCCGACACTTGTCACCCCATTCTCTGACTTGGCCACCGGCTTGCCCTGGTGCATGCGGGCAATCGCGCCCACGATGGCCAGACCCAGGCCGTGGTTGCTCTGCCCATGGCTGCGAGCAGGATCTGCCCGGAAAAACCGGTCAAACAGCTGGGGAAGTATTTCGGGATCGATGGTGTTGCCGTAGTTGGTGACGCTGATCAACACGCGGTCCTCGTCACCAGTTCTCAAGTTGATCTGAACGATGGAGCCGGTGCTCGCGTAGCGGGTTGCGTTTCCCAGCAGGTTGGACAATGCCCGGCGCAACAACGGCACATCGAAGGTGCCATGCGCATCGCCGACCACTTTCGCGGTGAGACCCGCCTCGGCCAGCGCTGCCTCGTGGTAGTCCAGCACGTCGGCCGCCACCGATGCCAGGCTAGCCACGGGCGCGCGACGCGCTCCCACGCCCCGATCTGCCTGGGACAGGAACAACATGTCGTTGACGATACCGGTCAGGCGATGCAGCTCCTCCAGATTGGACGCCAGCACCTCGCGAATATCCGCTTGCTCGGGGCGCCGCAGCGCCAGTTCATTGTTGGCAATGAGCGTGGCCAAAGGCGTGCACAACTCGTGCGCCACGTCCGCATTGAAGCCCTCCATCTGGGAGTAGGCCTTTTCAATGCGAGCCAGGAGTGCATTGAACTGGTCGATCAGCGGCACGAGTTCAAGGGGCTGCTCCGCGCCATCGAGCCGCTGGTGGAGGTTGTCCGCCGAAACGGCGCGCGTCTGGCTGGCCAGTCTTCGAACGGGCGCCAGGCCCAGGTTGACCAGGGAGAAGCCGCCCAGCGAAACCACGACGGCCCCGCCAATGGCTGCCACCAGCAATGTGACTGCAAGACGGTGCAGCAACTGGTTGTCGGTCTGGATGTCCAGCGACAGCTGGACGCGCAAACTCTTTGAGGCCGTCTGGCCCGAAGCCAGTGCCACTTCGAACTGCCGCTGGCGCCAGACCGTCTTCGCATTCTGGTTGCGGGTATGGGCGTAGAGGATGGCCCCATCGGCCTGCGCGACTTCAAGCGAAAGATCTCCGTGCCCTACCAGGAAATCATCGAGCTTGTGAGCAAGGTCTTCCGAATCCCCGTGCTCCTTGCCGTCCACCAGCAAGTGCCGGATGACGTTTTCCTTTTGCGCCAGCGTTTCCTCCTGTCGATCTCGGAAGTTGAATTCGGTCACCAGGTAGACGGCCAGACAGACCAGCCCGAGCCCGGCAAAGCTCTGAAGTGCCAGCCACCACGACAACCGCTGGCGCAATGAGCGATGTTGGATCAGGGCCTTCATCCGTTGCGCTCTTCCATGACGTACCCCATACCGCGGATGGTGTGCAGAAGCGCGGTGTCAAAGGGCACATCGATCTTGGTACGCAGGCGCCGTATGGCGACCTCCACCACGTTGGTATCGCTGTCGAAGTTCATGTCCCAGACCTGCTCGGCGATCTCCGTGCGGGACAGCACTTCTCCCTTCCTTCTCAGAAAAAGGGTCAACAGCAGGAACTCCTTAGCAGTTAACTCCAAGCGCTGACCGCCTCGGGACGCCTTGCGCCGCACCAGGTCGACATCCAGGTCGGCCAAACGCAGTTGCGTGGGCTCTGCCGCGACCCGCGCACCTTGGGTGCGCCTGAGCAGAACCTGGATGCGGGCGCTCAACTCGGAAAACGCAAAGGGCTTGACCAGATAGTCATCCGCACCCGTCTGAAGTCCGAGCACCCGATCCTCGACACTGACCCTGGCTGTGAGCATCAAGACAGGGGTCTGCCTGGTCTTGCGAAAGGCCGTCAGCAGGCTGAAGCCGTCGATCCCTGGGAGCATCGCGTCCAGCACCAGCAGATCGTGGCCGCCTTCAAGGGCCATGTGTAGGCCGTCCACCCCGTTATGGGCGACGTCCACCACATAACCGACCTCTCCGAGGCCCTTGCGCAGGTACTCGGCCAGCTTGACCTCGTCTTCAATGAGCAGAATTTTCATGGTGCCATTCTCGAAGAATGCCGCCTGTTCGTAGATTACGAATTTGTCATCTGGCTGTTGGCGCCTTGTCGAGGTCCGATTTTTACAGTACCCCCTGTGTCGAAAGGCATAGCCGCGGTAGATCGCCGCTGGCTCATTCGAATCAAGGGACCACACCATGACCGTTCGCAAACCCCTCGCACTCTCCCTGATTGCCCTGGCCATTGCGGCCCCAGGCTTGGCATCTGCTTCGGCGCTCTACCATCCAGCCGGTGGCGAAGTGGGAATGACCACCCATCCCGACCACGTCCAAAGCAACGTGTCCCGTGGCGAAGTGCTTCAGTCTGTAGAAGCCGCGCGCAAGGACGGTACGCTGGCGATCTTGTCTCGCGGTGGTGCACTGCCTGTCAAAGCAACGGGTGGCTCCAAGACGCGTGAGCAGGTGCAGCAGGAGTACCTGAACATGTCAGCCGCTGAGAAGCAGCGCAACCAGGAACTGTACGGCGCGGGCGGCTGATCGGCACACGAAGTCTTCTTGACCGCGTGCTAGACTCAAAAAATGCGCCGCCTGATCGTCGTTTTTATGCTTGCATTGCTCCCGTTCCAGTTCAGCTGGTCCGCGGTGGCTGCTTATTGCATGCACGAGAACTCGACCGACCAGGCCCAGCACCTTGGGCATCACGAGCACAAGCACGAAGCCAAAAGCGGGGTCGGCCAAGCCGACAAGACCAGCCAAGGCACCGACATGTCCGATGTCGACTGCTCGGTTTGCCATGGTGCCGGCATCGGGGCCCTCAACTGGTCCTGCGCCAAACATCGCGTCTCCCATGACAGCCGCGTGGACTCACCGTCGGGCGAGCGCCTGGCGGCTGTAACGCCCACACCTCCCGACCGCCCACAGTGGCCCGTCCTCGCCTGATCGGCGGGGGCATCTCTCCTTCTTTCAGTCAGTCGTGACCGCCCCTTGGCGGCTGCAGTTGTGCGTGTCGCGGCTGCACTGACTGACGAGTTGCCAGGCAGCTGCACGGTTGCCACCCCGCCGATTCCCTCGTGTTTTGAAATCACTGGAGAATCGGATGTTCAAGGGTATTTACCTTCAAGGAAAGCCGCACGCATGGGGCGGCCGCACGAAATTCAGGCTCGCAGCAGGTGCCGCGGCCATATTGCTGACCTTCTCGGGCGGGGCCTCTTCTCAGGGCATGTCGCAAGGCACAGTCGGTGGAGTACAGGCGCCCCAGACTGCCGCGGTGTCTCCCGCTGAGCCTCTGTCGCTGGCCAAGGCCATCGAGTTGGCCTTGGACGGGAATCCAGAGGTGGCTGCCGCTACCCGCCAGTTGGAGGCAACAGAAGGGCAGATTCTTCAAGGGCACTCACGCCCCAATCCCGAGCTTGCCTATTCGCTGGAAGACGCACGCTCCAAAACACGTACGCAAAGCTGGCAACTCAACCTCCCCGTGGAATTGGGTGGAAAGCGCGCAGCGCGTACCAAGGCGGCCGAAAAATCACGCGAGCAGGCACAGGCCCAGCTCGCTGAGCTGAAGGCCACCGTGCGAGCCAATGTGGCCGCAGCCTACTTCGACGTCCTGACGGCGCAGGAGCGATTGGCGCTCGCCAAAGACAGCGTGGCATTGGCCAAGTCGTCAACGGATACCGTAGCCAAGCGCGTAGCCGCTGGCAAGGTATCACCTGTGGAAGAGTCCAAGGCCCGCGTTGCGGAAGCCGGCGTTCGCGTCGAGCTCGCACAGGCAGCCAGCGAACAACGCAATGCACTGTCTCGCCTGTTTGCGCTGTTGGGACAGATCAACGCGCCGTTCACCGTCCTCGAGGGCAAAGCCGACCACCTTCCCGCGGTACCGCCCCTCGCCGATCTTCAGCCCTTGATTTCTTCTTCGCCAGGCGTTGTCCTTGCGCGGATCGAGGTGGATCGGCGCCAGGCCCTGACTGCACTGGAGCAAAGCAAGCGCGTGCCCGATGTCACCGTCAGCGTCGGCATGCAGCGCAGCAACGAGACCCAACGCAACGTCCTGCTGTTTGGTGTCTCCGTGCCTCTGCCTGTGTTTGACCGCAACCAGGGCAACCTGCTGGAAGCTCTCAAGCTTGAGGACAAGGCCCGCGACGAGTTGCAAGCGGCCACGGTACGCCTGCACAGCGAAGTGGCGCAGGCGCGCGAACGCCTTTCGACCATCACTGCGGAGATCCAGTCGCTGCAACAGGACGTTCTGCCCGGCGCGAAGTCGGCCTACGACGCGGCCACCATTGGCTTCGAGAACGGAAAGTTCAACTTCCTGGAGGTGCTCGATGCCCAGCGCACCTACTTCACCGCCAAATCCCAGTACCTCAAAGCCCTGGGCGAGGCACACCGCGCGGCGGCGGATGTCGACCGCCTGCTTGGGGCCAGCACGGTTTCCGGATTGATCGCAACGCACAACTGAGCATGACAATGAACATCAGCACATCCTCCATCAGCAAAAAGCATCTCATCGCTATTGCCGTTGTCCTCGCGCTAGGGGTCGGGGCAGGAGCCTTCATCCTACAAGGCGGCGGCAAGCCCACTGCAGTCGCCGCCGAGGGCGATGGCCACGGCCACGGCAGCCATACCGAGGCCAAGGGGCACGGTGATGGAGAACACCACGGCAAAGGCGGTGAAAAAGGCCACGACGACGACAAAGGCCACGCCGATGGCGAGCACCATGAAAAGAGCCAGGCCAAGGGCCCCCACGGTGGCACAGTGTTCAAGGAAGGCGACTTCAGCCTGGAAGCATTGCTGTCCGAAGACGGTGGCGAGCCTCGGCTGCGGATCTGGCTGTCCGACAAGGACAAGCCGCTCCCCCTGAACACGGTAACGGTCACGGCAACAGTGACCCGCCCCACAGACGACAAGCAAAACCTGACGTTTGCCGCGGAAAAGGACAGCCTGGTCAGCCGCGAGATCGTCGCCGAACCCCACGCGTTCGACATCGAGATCATTGCGCAGACGGCCACCGAACCTTTCATGTTCGTGATGAGCAAGGAAGAGGGAAAGATCGAACTGACCGATGCCCAGATCAAGGCCGCCTCCATTACGGTGGACTCTGCGTCGGCAGCCAACATCAAGACGGCGCTGCTTTTGCCCGGCGAGATCCGGCTAAACGAGGACCGGACATCGCACGTGGTTCCCCGTCTGGCGGGTGTGGTGGAGAGTGTCAGCGCCAGCCTGGGCCAGGTCGTCAAAAAGGGGCAGGTTCTGGCCGCCATTGCGAGCCCGACCGCTTCGGAGCAGCGCAGCGAGCTGCAGACGGCGCAAAAGCGCCTGGCGCTGGCCAAGACCACCTACGAGCGGGAAAAGAAGCTGTGGGAGCAGAAGGTCTCCGCCGAACAGGACTACCTGCAGGCCAGGCAGGCGTTGAGCGAAGCGGAGGTCGCTGTTGCCAACGCCAATCAGAAGCTCAGTGCGCTGGGCCTGTCCACCTCGTCCGTGTCCGGACTGAACCGTATCGAACTGCGCGCGCCCTTTGACGGCATCGTCATCGAGAAGCACCTGAGTCTTGGCGAGGCCGTCAAGGAAGATGCGGCGGTGTTCACCATCTCGGACCTTGCCACGGTGTGGGCTGAGATCAATGTTCCTGCAAAGGATCTGCCGTCGGTGCGGGTGGGCGAGAAGGTCACCATCAAGGCCACCGCCTTCGATGCCTCCGCCACGGGTACTGTCGCTTTCGTGGGCGCGTTGATCGGTGAGCAGACCCGTACCGCCAAGGCCCGCGTCGTTCTTGATAACCCCAAGGGCGCCTGGCGCCCCGGCCTGTTCGTCAACGTCGAGGTGGTGTCCGAAGAAACGGCAGCGCCTGTGACCATCTCGGCCGACGCAGTCCAGAACGTCGGAGAAAAGCCCGTGGTCTTCCTCAAGGTCGACGGCGGCTTCATCGCCCAACCTGTGAAGCTGGGCCGAAGCGATGGCAAGCGCATCGAGGTCCTGTCGGGCCTCAAGCCCGGCATGCCCTACGCCTCGACAGGCAGCTTCGTCGTGAAGTCCGAACTCGGCAAGGGATCTGCCGAACACACGCACTGATCCCGGAGCCCATACATGTTTGAAAAACTTATCCGATTCTCGATCGAGCAGCGATGGCTGGTGCTGCTGGCGGCCCTGGGCATGGCGGCGCTGGGCGTCTTCAGCTACCAGAAGCTGCCCATCGACGCGGTCCCCGACATCACCAACGTCCAGGTTCAGATCAACACCCAGGCCGCCGGTTATTCGCCTCTGGAGACCGAGCAGCGGGTCACGTATCCCATCGAGACAGTCATGGCCGGCCTGCCGAACCTGGAGCAGACCAGGTCGCTGTCACGGTACGGACTGTCGCAAGTGACCGTCATCTTCAAAGACGGAACCGACATCTATTTCGCGCGCCAGTTGGTCAATGAGCGCATCCAGGAAGCCAGAGACCGGCTGCCCGCCGGCATCACGCCAGCCCTGGGGCCCATCTCAACCGGTTTGGGCGAGATCTATCTGTGGACCGTCGAAACCAAGGATGGGGCCAAGAAGCCCGATGGCAGTCCCTACACCCCGACCGACCTGCGCGAGATCCAGGACTGGATCATCAAGCCGCAGCTGCGAAACGTTCCTGGCGTGACCGAAATCAACTCCATTGGCGGCTTTGCCAAGGAGTACCAGATCGCCCCCATCCCGGAACGACTGGCCTCGCTGGGCGTGACGCTGCAAGACGTCGTCACGGCACTGGACCGCAACAACGGCAACGTGGGCGCTGGGTATATCGAAAAGCGCGGCGAGCAGTACCTGATTCGCGCCCCTGGACAGGTCAAGTCGCTGGAGGACATCGGCAACGTGATCCTCAGCAGTGCCAACGGTGTTCCTGTGCGCGTGCGCGACGTGGCCGACGTGGGCATTGGCCGGGAGCTGCGAACGGGTGCCGCAACCGACAACGGGCGCGAGGTGGTTCTCGGCACGGTGTTCATGCTGATCGGAGAAAACAGCCGGACCGTCTCGCAGGCAGTGGACAAGAAGATGCTGGAGGTCAACAAGAGCCTCCCAGAGGGCGTGCACGCGGTGACGGTCTATGACCGCACCGTGCTCGTCGACAAGGCCATCAATACCGTCAAGAAGAACTTGCTGGAAGGCGCGGTACTGGTGATCGTGATCCTGTTCCTCTTTCTGGGCAATATCCGGGCCGCAGTCATCACGGCAATGGTCATCCCCTTGTCGATGCTCTTCACGTTCACAGGGATGGTCCACTACAAGGTGAGTGCCAACCTGATGAGCCTGGGGGCCCTGGACTTCGGCATCATCATTGACGGAGCTGTGGTGATCGTGGAGAACTGCGTTCGGCGGCTCGCCCATGCGCAGGCGCACCACGGCCGGCCGTTGACGCGGGCCGAGCGCTTTCATGAAGTGTTCCTGGCATCCCAGGAGTCGCGCCGCCCATTGCTGTTCGGACAGCTCATCATCGTGGTGGTGTACCTGCCCATCTTCGCGCTGACGGGCGTGGAAGGGAAGATGTTCCACCCCATGGCCTTCACGGTGGTTGCCGCTTTGGTGGGCGCGATGATCCTTTCTGTGACCTTCATCCCGGCAGCTGTGGCCCTCTTCATCGGCAATCGGGTCAGCGAGAAGGAGAACTTTTTGCTGGGCCACGCCAAGCGCCTGTACGGCCCCATGCTTGATCGCGTGATGGGCGCCAAAACGCTGGTTCTCACCATTGCCGCGGTTGCCGTGGTCCTGTGCGGACTGATCGCGACCCGCATGGGCAGCGAGTTTGTACCCAACCTCAATGAAGGCGACTTCGCGATCCAGGCACTGCGCATTCCGGGCACCAGCCTTTCCCAGTCGGTGGCGATGCAGCAGCAGATCGAAAAGACGCTGAAAGCGAAGTTCCCCGAAATCGAGCGCATCTTCGCCAGAACCGGTACTGCGGAGATTGCTTCGGACCCCATGCCGCCGAACATTTCGGACGGGTACATCATGCTCAAGCCGATGGATGAATGGCCCGAGCCTCGAAAGACCCGTGATGAGCTGCTCGCGGCGATCCAGGAAGTCATTGGCAAGATCCCCGGCAACAACTACGAGTTCTCCCAGCCCATTCAGCTGCGATTCAACGAGCTGATCTCAGGGGTGCGCAGTGACGTGGCCGTGAAGATTTTCGGTGACGACATGGACGTGTTGAACAAGTCCGCTGAAGAAGTCTCCGCCATGCTGCAAAAGATCCAGGGCTCCTCCGAGGTCAAGGTCGAGCAGACGACGGGCCTTCCGATGCTCACGGTGAACATCGACCGCCAGAAGGCAGCGCGCTACGGGCTGAACGTTGCCGACATCCAGGACACCGTGGCCACGGCCATCGGTGGTCGTGAGGCCGGCACCATGTTCGAGGGGGACCGCCGGTTCGACATCCTGGTTCGCCTGCCTGAGGCGCTTCGCAATGACCTGGAAGGCATGAAGCGGCTACCCATACCGTTGCCGCGGTCTGCCGGTGGCACGGAAGCCAAGACGAATTTCATCCCATTGGGTGAGGTCGCATCGTTCGAGCTGGCACCCGGCCCCAACCAGGTCAGCCGAGAGAACGGCAAGCGCCGCATTGTCGTGAGCACCAACGTGCGCGGACGGGATGTGGGCTCGTTCGTTGCAGAGGCCGAGCAAGGCCTGGCGCAGATCAAGATCCCCACCGGCTACTGGACGAGCTGGGGTGGCACCTTTGAGAACCTGCAGTCAGCCACCAAGCGCCTGCAGATCGTTGTACCGGTCTCCCTGCTGCTGGTCTTCGTGCTGCTGTTCGCGATGTTCGGCAATGCCAAGGACGGTTTGCTGGTCTTCACCGGCATCCCATTCGCATTGACAGGGGGCATCCTGGCGCTGTGGCTTCGGGACATTCCGATGTCCATCTCCGCGGCCGTTGGCTTCATCGCGCTCTCTGGGGTGGCAGTGCTCAACGGCCTGGTGATGATTTCCTACATCCGCAGCCTGAGGGAAGGCGGTGTCGGCCTGGACGAAGCGATCAGGGATGGCGCCCTGACCCGCTTGCGCCCGGTGCTGATGACCGCCCTGGTGGCCTCGCTGGGATTCATTCCCATGGCCATCGCCACAGGCACCGGCGCGGAAGTCCAGCGTCCTCTGGCCACCGTGGTGATCGGTGGAATTCTTTCATCCACGCTGCTCACGCTGCTCGTGCTGCCGATTCTTTACCGGCTGGCCCACAGGCCCGATGAAGAAGCCGAGGACGTGTCTGCCGAGCCCTCCCACCCGGACGCACCGAAGCCTGTGTAGTCAAAGGCGGTCCCGCTGATCGCGGGACCTTCCCATTTCTCCAACCCCAAAGGAACTGCCATGAAACTCTCCCACCTCTTTCTCGCCCTCACGGTATCGATCTCTGGCGCAGCCATCGCGGCTGACAACCACGGCCACGACGTCAAGCCGATGCATGGTGGTGCTGTGGCGGAAGCCAAGGACGTCGAGTACGAATTCGTCGCCAGTGCCGACAAGCTGCAGCTCTTCATGCGCGACCACGGAAAACCCGTTGCCGTGGCGGGGATGACCGCCAAGGTCACCCTGCTGGCCGGCAGCGAGAAGCAGGAGGTTCAACTCCAAGCCGGTGAGGGCAAGTTGGAAGCCGCGGGTAGCTTCAAGGTCCCCGCCGGTACCAAAGCCGTGGTCGCCGTCTCGAAGGCCGGCAAGTCGGTCGCCTCGGTCCGCTTCACGCTGAAGTAACACCAACGCCGCCCGAAGCATCGCTCCAGTCCATGCGAACGACACCGCAGTGGCGGGTCCGTACCGCCCCTCGGCGCTGTGCATGTCCTTGCCCTTAGAGGCAAAAAGGAGCGATCCATGTCAATGCAGGCGGCCCAGGGTGGGCTTTTCGCCAAGCTGTTCTGGATCTGGATCAGCTTGTTGGTCTCTGTGTTTGTGTTCTGGCGGCTGCGGCACATGTGGCTCAAGCGCCATCCCCCGATGGACGTTCGAACCAAGTACAGCCGGCGACTGGCCAAGAGACTGAGGGACCGGCAAATAACGCGCTTGAAGTGCCGGACCACGGGTAAGCCTCGGCACCGGCGACGTCACTGAGCGCCAAGGCCGGACGAGGACCGCGGACTGAACGCGGTCGATGACATCACCAGACTGAATCTGAGGAGACAGACCATGGGAAAAGGTTCCGACCACGCTTTGCCAGCGGCAGGAAACGAAAAGGCTTTGCGCTACGCGCTGATGCTCACCGGCGGTTTCATGCTGGCAGAGGTCATTGGCGGCGTCATGCTCAACAGCCTGGCTCTGCTGTCCGATGCCGCACACATGTTCACCGACGTGGCGGCGCTGGCCATTGCGCTGGCGGCCATTCGGGTCGGGCGCCGGGATGTCGACGACCGGCGCACCTTTGGCTACCACCGATTTGAGATCCTGGCCGCCGCGTTCAATGCCTTACTCCTGTTTGGCGTTGCGGCGTACATCCTTTATGAGGCGTGGCAACGCTGGAGCAACCCGCCGGCAGTCCAGACCACTGGGGTGCTGGTGATCGCTGTACTGGGCACGATCGTCAACCTCGTGAGCATGCGCCTTCTGTCCTCAGGCAAGGATTCCAGCCTCAACGTCAAAGGAGCCTACCTTGAAGTCTGGAGCGACCTGCTCGGCTCGATTGGGGTCATCGTGGGGGCGCTGGTCATTCTGTTCACAGGGTGGAACTGGGTCGACACCGTCATTGCCGTGGCCATCGGCTTGTGGGTGCTGCCGCGCACCTGGATCCTCCTGAAAGAGACGCTCAACATCCTGCTCGAAGGCGTCCCCGAAGGCATCGATCTGCCTCAGCTCAAGCGTGCGCTCCTGGACCTGCCAGGGGTGGTGTCCTTGCATGAACTGCATGTCTGGGCGGTCAGCAGCGCCAAGACCAGCCTGAGCGCTCACGTCGTGTACAACCCGCAAGCGGCAGACCCTGGCACCATGCTGGCCGCCGTCAACCAGTTGCTGGCGAAGCAATTCGAGATCACCCACACCACCATTCAGTTGGAAACCCAAGCCTGCGGTACGGCTGCCGCCGGCACTTCGAATGCTGGTGCGGATCACTGGAAAGCACCCGTGTGATTTCCGCGTGGACGACCACCCTCCGTTCCTGCTTTGCACAGCGCTGGGCAAACAGGTGGCGCCTGCCAGCGCTGTGTGTCGTGGCCATGCTCGCCGCCGGCTGCGCCACCCCCGTGTATGAAAACTCCCTACCGTGGGCGGAGGGTTGGCGCGTGGGCAAAGTCAGCAGGGTTGAAGCCACTGCTCAGGACCTGGCGTTCTACAAGCGCCGGTGCAAGGCCGATCAGTTAGATCGTGCGCAAGAGCGGTTCGCCATTGTTCAGTGGAGAGAGGTGGGTCGGTCGCGCTGGACCGTTGCGCGTCTGCCTGCAGATGTAGCCGTGGTTGCTGGAGAGCCGGTCTACGTCAAGGTTTGGGATTGCTCGGCAGCCCTCGTCAAACGTGAGATGAACTAGAGCACAGGCGAGCTCAAGTCGGCCGATTCAGATACCTCACCGGTCGCACCCGGTGTGCACGAGTGAACGGCGCTGGTGCCCACCACCACGGAGCGTGAGGGCGGGCCAGCCCAGCGCGACTGGGCTCTGGATCTGATGTTCAGAGATCGCGGCCATTGGAGTGGCCCGATTGCGCGGCCGTCGAGCCCGCGTGGTGCTGGTGGTATTGGCCAGGGTAGATTTCATTGAGCTTGCGGCCGTCCTCGCCGGCGGCCATCAGGTCCCCGGTGTGGATAGCCTCTGCCAGTTCCTCCTTGACCTGCTCGCGTGTCTTGCCTGCTTGCGCCATCTTGGACGGATACAGGTTGGGCTGCAGTTCATTGAGCCGTGATCCGGATTCCCCGGCGGCAAGCATGTCACCGCTGCGAACAGCCTGCTCCAGTTCCGCGCGCACCTGGTCCCGGGTCTTGCCCAGCACCGGGGTCTTCAACTGGTAGCCACCGGAGTTGAGCTCACTGACTTTGGCGCCGATTTCCCCGCCGGCCATGATGTCGCCGCTGCGCAGGGCTTGCGAGAGCTCGGCTTTGACCTCCTCGCGTGTCTTGGACTGGGCGCCATGGCTGGCATCGAAAGCGAATGCAGGGGCTGCGCTCAGCGCGAGGATGATGAGGGTGGTCTTGAGTTTCATGTTGGTCCTTAAGGTCAATGGTTGGAAGCGAAAATTTGTGCCTTGGATGGGCGGAGTCGATTGCATTGCGTGTGCCAGGCCCGAGGGCCCTCAGCCGGTCACGGCGCCTGGTGGGCTTCGACCCAGCCGATCTCGCCGCCCAGGTCGCGCACGCCATTCGTAGTGGCGGGGCCCTTTTGAGCAGCTTGAAGTTCATCCAGAACCTGTTGCCTGCTCTTGTTTGACACCGGTGCTTTGACCAGTGGATAGGTGGCGGGGTAGCCGCGGCTGATCCAGTGCAACGAACCGTTTTGCTGCGCAACGAGCACGTTTTGCTGGACGTCTTCACGGCTGACGGTGCGGCCCAGGTGAGATGGCACGAAAGTGGCACCTTCTTCCTGGCTAGGACTGGTGTGAAACGCGGTCGAAGCGAAAGACGCCGTAGCAGTGGCTGCCAGGCTGAATGCGATGAGGGCGAAACGAGCTTTCATGGGGTCTCCTTGAGCACTGAACGCCCGGGTGGGAATTCAGGAGGCACAACCTTCTTGCACCTCGGAGACAAGTCTAGAAATCCGGCACCCACATGCCGCTGACCGCAGCATTACAGTTTTGACAGCACTGTGTCTAAGCGTAGCCACGGAGGTTCACAAAGGCCTATGCCGCAAAGCCTGCGGCGGAGAAGCGCCTTCCCGAGGCGATTCGCGCAAGTCCGTCCCTCAGCCAGTCATGCCCGACTTCCACCAATACCAGGCGCCCAAGCAGGCAGCGAGCCACAGTAGTACAACAACGACTGCGCCGACTTTGCTGGTCGGCTTTGCTGCTTTGGAAGCCATCCACTCATCGGCTTGTGTTCTGCATTCAGCCAGGACGTCCGCCGGCAAAAGTTTGATAGCGACCCATATCAGGCCGGGGAGCAGCAATACATCATCCAAGTACCCCAGCACTGGTATGAAATCCGGAATCAGGTCGATCGGGCTGAGCGCGTACGCCACGACAAACACTCCAAGGGCCTTTGCGTACCAGGGGGTGCGTGGATTCTTTCCTGCAAACCACAGCGTCACTCCATCGCGTTTGATCCGCCTTGCCCAGGTTCTTAGATCGCATGTGATGCTCATATCGATAGCATGCCATTCAAACCTAGCTAAGAGAAGCTATGTCAGCCCAAAGACACCAAGCTAGATTTGTTCGATCTCGCTTGGTACTTCAGCGCATGTATCGTTGACGATGGAATGATTGACGACCTGGAAGTTTTGATGGTAAAGAGCTTCGCGAACAACCTGCTCAACGTGCGTATGGAGACATTTGCTCACTCCAAGCATAGGTTTTAGAAAGCATCAAAATCAGTACATACTCATTTATCTGATTATAAAATCCACAAGACTTTCAAGAGCATGTAATAACCCGGCACCGAGCCTTTATAAAGGCAGCGGTATAGAGCACCCACACCTGTGACCTCATTGCCATAACAGAGAGCCTTATCACCCAATAGGGGTTCTAGCATCTAGGCTTGGTTGCTCTCATCTAGCGAATGCTTGTTCGCTGTGTAACAGCCTATCAGTAATTTTTTACTGTGAATCTCCCTATGTTATGGATAAGAACAAGGTAGGTGTAGCAAGGTGCATGTAGGAGTGGATGACTCATTGGACCTACGGTCATGTAATCTCTCTCTCAAATAGCACAGGAATAAACACGCGCACTTACCGTTTCTCACCGTAGTGAGTAATCAGCGCGCCTAAACGCACTGCATTTCCTCCTTGTTTATATCTAAAGCACGCCCCTTTGAGGGGCATTTTTACTTTTGGCAGTGAGAAAGGGTATCACCATGACCTACCACCTGAGCGTGAAGACGGGAGGCAAGGGCGCTGCAGCGCGCCATGCAAAATACATAGGACGTCGCGGAGCCTTTGAGAGCAAAAGCGAAGACCTCGTGGACACGTTCTCCGGCAACCTTCCGGGTTGGACCAGTGGCGATACCACCAAGTTCTGGCAGACCGCCGACAAGTACGAGCGTAGCAACGCTGCCGTGTACCGCGAGTACGAGGGCGCCTTGCCAGCCGAACTAACCCATGCACAAATGCGCGAGGCTCTCGAGGAGTGGATGCAGCACGTCGCACCCAATAAACCCTATGAAGTTGCCATCCATGAGCCCGTTGCCGCCCTTGGTGGAGTGCCACAACCGCATTTCCATGCGATGGTTTCGGATCGGGTACTCGATGGAATCGACCGCCCGGCGGAGCTGCATTTTCGACGCTACAACCCCAAGAAGCCGGAAGCAGGGGGCAGCAAAAAAGACAGCGGTGGCCGCACACCCTTGGCCTTACGCAACGAGTTGAAGGAAACACGCAAAGCGTTTGCCGATCTCTTGAATCGGCATTTGACAGCGAATGGACATGCCCCGCGGCTCGATCATCGAAGCCACCAGGAGCGAGGACTCTCCGCCGAGCCGGGGCGGCACCTCGGACCTGCCAGGGTCCAGCGACTGCGGACGGCACAAGCGCAGGCTGCGACATCGCCGTAGGCTAAAAACACGGAATTTCTGCTGACCTGACAGCAGAAATTCCGTGTTTTGAGACACAGAGGCCTTCAATTTTCGCTCGAAGAACGCCGTGAGCCGAGGTGACTAAAAAGCTCTTGGCGGTCTTGGCTGCGCAAACTGCACCAGATCGATCTGCGCCTCACGTCCAAGGTTTTCCAAGAAGCGCCGTCACACGCCAAAGGACTAAAGGTAGGTGGATTGGTAGAACGGCGAACACCACCGCAAGCAACCTAGCTGCAGGTCGGCGGAGAAAAGCCTGCCGCCTCAGTGGTCCAGCGGCATCCTGCAGAGTGCATTGGGCGCCACGTGTCACTGTCCAACCAATCGCCACAATGGTAGTGTGGGTTCAGTTGATGTCCATTGGAATCCTAAAACGTCCAACCTGATCCAGTGTTCATTGGTAGAAAGGATGGAGCTCAGGTCCCTGGCAAAATCCGCTGCCCAACTCGTGGTGAAGGCGATCATGGCTCGGAAAGCGAAGGACTTAACTGCCCTTGAAGTGTCACGACTGACCTGCCAGGGCCACCATGCCGTGGGAGGCGTTGCAGGGCTTTACTTGTATGTCACGGGCTCTGGTGCGAGATCCTGGGTGCTGCGCATCATGATCGGCGATAGGCGGCGGCACATGGGCCTTGGGAGTTTTCCAGAAGTCACACTCGCGCAAGCCAGATCAAAAGCCCGTGAAGCCAAAGACTGGCAGGATCAAGGGGTCGATCCGATTGAGCGTCGGACCGCACTCATGACCTCTTTGAAAGCACAGCAGGTGCTACCCATGACGTTCGAGCAGGCAGCCAATGCCTACATCGCAACACGCGAGAGTGAATGGAAGAACCTCAAGCACCGCAGTCAGTGGTCTTCCACTCTCAAGATCTACGCATATCCTCATATTGGAAATACGGCAGTTCAGGACGTATCGACTGAGCAGGTACTGTCCATCCTCAAACCGATATGGACCACCAAAGCAGAGACAGCTTCGCGCCTTCGGGGGCGGATTGAAGCAGTACTGGATTGGACGACCATTGGGGGACAGCGTAGTGGCGACAATCCAGCTCGATGGAGAGGGCACCTAGACGCGTTGCTGCCTCGACCATCCAAAGCCCGGGAGATCCAACTCCACGGCGGACATCCGGTCACCAACATGCCAGAGTTCATGTGCAACCTCCGCCGTCGCCCAGGAACTGCAGCACGTGCCCTCGAGTTTTGCATTCTCACTGCAGTCCCTAGCGATTGGGTGCTCATGGCCCGATGGGGTGAGATTGATTTGAGAGCTGGTGTCTGGACGGTGCCCGCTGAGCGTGCGGCGTTGGATGAACCGTATCGAATCCCACTTAGTAGCAGTGCGATATCTGTACTGAAGTCAGAGGTGCTTCACATTCCGCCAGACACTCGCTTGGTCTTTGCAAAGGACAAAGAATCATCCCTCTCAGAGGCGATACTGGTTGACGTATTGAAACGGTTGAGTCTGGAGCTCTATCCCGACGACTTCAGGCGCACTTTCCGAGACTGGGCTGTTAATAAGGCCCGGTACCCCCAGAAACTCGTAGATATTTCATTGGCGAGTGCTGCCAAGAGAAATGAAAAATCATTAAAACCTGATGACGTTGAATTGGGGCAGAGAAGGGAAATGATGAACGAATGGGACCAATTTATCATGCAAAAAGCGTCGAAGATCGCTTTTCCGTTTGCTTTGAGAGCCTTTTGATCTATGAGCTCAGCCTATAAAGATGCCTCTAGTCGCTTAGAAAACATCGCTGGAAAATTCGGCTTTGCCCCTAAAAAGGTGCTCGCCAATTTATTGGAGCACGGTTTCAAGTTTTATGTTCAGATTCCGAGTGACCTTGTTGCGGTAGCTGTTAATAAACAGATCTTCGATGGCCATGGTGTGGATAACCGGCAAGCGTATGCAGTGCTGAATCACATCAGGCCATTCGTTCTGAAGTCAGCTCGGATGCTTGAGATTGATGCCGCAGGATTGCTGAACGCCAAGGATTTTTGGTGCACGGATTTTGCAATCGCTCTTCAACTCGAGGCGAAGCGCTGGGCTGCCTGCGATATTTTTTCAAGTTCATCTGAAACTGGCCGCCGCCTCACATTGGGTGGTGCAAATATCATTTTGCAACTCCGCCCATCCTCTGAAGAGTATTTTGGGGAGCGTTACAGTGATCTCCGGACTGCGGAGCCAATTCAGATAACCATTGATAATCTTCATGTGCATCCAGAGAAGGTGGGTGATGCGGAAGCTTTATTGCATGTTGACGGCAAAGAAGTCGATCCTCTATTGGATTTGAGTGCGCCTCACTTTTCAGAGGCTTTGATCGTACTGTGGGATATTTTTAGGGAGACCTGGTTCCTTCGAGACCTAACAGTTCAGGAAGTCCGTGATTGGAAACGCTCAGCCATCGTTGAATTGAAAGCCAGGTCGGAAGTTTTTAATTCGGCAAATTCAAGTGAAACAGCATTAAAATTTATTACTCCCCGTGACCTTGATTTGTATAAACGAAAGTGGACGGATGGCATTGTAAAGCCCGCCGAGAACGGCGAGATTGATCCTCGTTTCGATTGTCTATTAAAAGCCTCGGATCATTTTTGGAAGCCGTATTTTGAAAAATCCGCTAAAAGTAATGGGCAAGTAAAAATTAAGAAGGCGAGCCAGAAAAATATTGCTCAGTACATTCTGGATTCCAATGGTGAACTGTTCACTCAGGTTGAGAGTAAAGTGGCGGCTATGATTATTAATCCTTTTCCTGATCTTGCAAAGCGGAAGAATCGCAAGAAGCCTTTGGAGGTAATCAAGCAGAATAAAACAATATTTGGTCCTAAGGTGCTGTCCGATTTATGATGCCTGTATTGCCAGAAATTTTCTGATCTCATCAGCCTCGCAGTGGAAAATTGTGGTTGAGCGCAATGTCTGCAACTCCATTGTCAATGTTCTGCCTAAACGACAAACAGACCAAGAGCCTATTGAGCCAAAACTGATGAATTCGCGTGAGAGGGTCTTTACACCACGCGCCGAGGCGAGACTTGATGTGCTCGATTAGGATCATGCCGACCTCACATGCCGATTGGGGCTAGCGCCGAGTTCGCCTCGTTTTGATGTCCTGTTGTTGCCTGCCGACGTACTCCCCGCATCTGTCGTACCGAGGCGCGCGGCGTGTTCTACACATTGGGCAAAGTCCAACAGCTTGCGAAGTGTTCCAGGGATCTTGACGAGGTCACGGTGGCGAGCCTTGCTATGCCCGGACTTGTTATTGATCAATTGAAACGCGCGTTCGACTTTGAAACCGATGGGGGCGTTGACCAGCACAGATTGTCTTGGATTTGCGGTTCGCGCGCTTGTGTGCTGCATCTTGCGCTTGCCGTACTGTTTGACTGCATGCCCGTTGACTTCGATGCCCTACTGGTCATCGCGCTAGCTCATTCCCTGCTGGTTCACGTCGGCCACTAAATCTGTAGGTCTCCACGCACAAACACATGCGCTTGTGTCACGTCCTTGAAGTTGGCCGCTTTACTCACAGCCGAGCATGAGCCCCAAGCCCGGGTCTCCCCTTGTGCGCCTGCTATTTCTGAGATCCCAGTGGCTGCCCTATTGGTCAGGTACTTCGTTGGGGACTCGTCGGATTCAATTGCTTAGATTGCTTCTTCGTCACATCTCACCCGGGGTGCCAGAGTTGTGCAATTCCCCCTTGGTGACAAGCCTGACCGGGGTCATTGAGCGCATGCGGTCCTCTATGTATGACTAGCCGTTTGCTGACCTCTTCAGCTCATCTCCTCGTTATATGGCGGCAGAGATCTTTAGTTGCCAGGAAAGCAGAGTAAGAACCAAGAAGTTGTATGCCCGGCTCGTAGGCTTACGTGGCCTATGCTCACAGTGCTGGTATTTTATACAGTGAAAATTCCGAAGATGACGCTAAGTTGAGCTTTGGCGACCATTGAGTCTCTTTGAAAGGAGTCGCAATGACCACAACAACTTCCGGCATCTGCCGGTTAAACGAGCTAAAGGCTCTCACCGGCTTAGGCCGTTCCACGATCTATGCCAAGGGAAACCCCCGCAGTCGTCAGTATGACGAGAAGTTCCCGCGGAGAGTGCGCTTGGGGACCGCCAATAGCCGATCTGTTGGCTGGCCTCGGGCAGAGGTTCTCGCGTGGCTTGATCTGACGGCTACAACGCGACGTGTGGTGTGACTATGCACAAACCGCAAACCCCTAACGCGCTAGTTACTAGACGCTACATCACGACCGCCGACAATCAGGTCTTTGAACCTGGGCCGTATCCCGTTGAGCAATTTCCAGATCTCTTACGTGAAGTCTTAATTGAAATTTCCCAACGGCGGGGCTTGAAGCCCCAGCTTATCGGAGGAGCACTCCTTGCTGCTTGCGCCGCTGCGCATCAACCTGCCATCAAGGTGCAAGGGTCCAATGCCCAAACTGTCGGATTGAACTTGAGTGTCCTGACAATCGGGATTCGCGGAGCGGGTAAGACGACCGTCGATGATTTGCTTTTTTTTTCCTGAGAGAGTATCAGAGTGAGCAAGATAAAATTCATGAAAAGGCGTTGAAGACGCACGAAATTAAAATTCGAATTCATAAAATAAAGGTTCGCTTAATCGATAAATTCATTAATCAATGCGTCAATCAAGGTAAGGACTATGATGATTATGAAAGAGATCAGGAGGAACTCCAGGAAAAAGAGCCGCGACTGCCAAAGGAGGAAAATGTATTAATTCAGGATGCAACTCTTGCTGGAATTCTTGAGGTTTTGAACAAAGGAATTCCTGTAACTACCATCAGTATTGCGGAGGCAGAGAGATTTTTTTCTGGTAAATCCAAAGGAGACTTGGCGACGCTCAATGATCTTCACGATCCTTCCTCACATATGTCTGTTCTTCGGAAGGGATGTAAAATGGTATTTGAGGAGCCTGTCGTAACTCAAAACTACTCGATCCAACATGATGCAGTAAAAAAGTACATTCAGCGGTCTCGTGAAATGGGCAATGTTGGGCGTGCCCTCATTTGTGAAATTTCCGAGATCCCTGAGACAGTTGCAGAATCCAATGCTCCCTTTAAGGCTCTGCCATTGCTTCAGGCCAAGCTAGCAGATTTTTTAAGTATTGGAATGAGGAGAAGGCATGATGATAATTTTAAATTTGATGTTATCATGACTTCTCCGAGCGCCGACATGATGTTTGTTGAGTATTTCGCAAAGCTGCGTGAGTCCATCAAACCGGGAGGGCGCTTTAGCGATGTTGATGATGCTGTCGCGAAGATGAGAGCTAATGCCCTAAAAATCGCAGGGATTTTTCATCTGATGGAGGGAAAAACTGGATTCATCGAAGGCGACACCATGAAAGCAGCGCTCCACGTTTGTACTTGGTATCTGCTCGAGTTCCAACGCCTCTTTGGCCGAATCGGTGAACTGAGCGACGAGCAAACCTACGCACGAGTGCTTGAGGAATGGCTATGGGCTCGCTTCAAAGTAAAAAGGGCCATGTTCAACGTCAGAGTGGGGGAGGTCAGGGACATGGGGCCTAATTGTTTCAGGCCACCGAAGCGAGAGAATTTGGACTTGGCGATCCGCGCGCTGGAAAAGAAAGGTGTTGTTGAGGTGCAGGATATTAGGGGGGAAATGCAATTGAAAATTAATCGCGAGTATTTTCTGACAAATCCAGCCCCTGGCAATGTGCTGAATCTGATGAAGGATTTTGCTTACTTGGACAGTCCGAACGGACGGTATGGCCTTGGATCCAGAAGTTACCAGCCGCCGACGATTGGGAGGGGCTGATATGTGGGTAGGGGCAACTGTAGATGGTTGCCTCCTTCCCTCGGTGCTCTTCAGCCTAGGATTGAGTTGCAATGGACCGCAGTTGTTGCTGGCGATGCCGACGATGACACTCCCAAAGCCGCCTTGTCAGGCGGCTTTGTCATTGTGGGGCGCTCATCTTTTCTATCGCTCTAAGTATGGAGGCAATGTTGCGTCCGATGGCTCACCAAGCGTCCTTGCGAAGCTAGTTGATGCTGCGCCCGCCGAGGTGTTGATAGCAACGCACGAGTGTCCCGCGTGCACGACCCGGTCCAGATTCAATAGCAGCCAACAGGGTGCGATCAGATAAAGGGAAAGGGTCTCAGGCCACTGATAGGTTAGGCTGAGATGGAACTGGCTGAAAACACAGTGTTTCTGTATACTGGATAAACAATCAGTATTTCATCCAGCCTTATCCGGAGCATGCCATGACCGTCCAGCAAAAGTACCGCCAGTACAGTACGCCTCCTCGCGTGTCTTCGCCCACATGGCTGCGAAAGGTCTGGGGCTGGCTGTGAGCATTGGCCATACGGTGTGGCAGATGCATCGGGCCGACATCCACGTGAACTCGTGGATGGGTCCGCGACAGTGTTCAGTCTGTGCGGGATCCGCATCGACTTGGCCAGGACTGACTCATGTAAGGTGAGGTTCCATGGCCACTGGTAGGCCGGGGGGCTGACTCCAGCGTTCCGATATTGGTCGGCGATTTGCGTCCTAGCTCCGTCCAGGCCGGGTTCCCATCGCCCGCAGAAGACAATATGGTTCAGCGTGTGGATCTGATGGCCGAACTGATTAAACATCCACAAGCCAGCTTCCTGCTGCGCATCCGTGGGGAGTCCATGCGTGATGTCGGCATCTTTGACGGGGACGTGGTGTTGGTAGATCGCGCCATCACCCCCCCGCTCTGGTCATGTGGTCGTCGCTGTTGTCGAAAACGAATTCGTCTGCAAAACCTTGCAGATAAGGGCAGGGCGCATCAAACTCAAAGCCGCCAACCCCACGTACCCCGACCTCGTTCCCAAAGAAAGCCAGACTGTTCAGGTGTGGGGCGTCGTGGTAGCCGCCATCAAACAGTTCAAGGCCTGACCAACGTGTACGCCCTGATCGATGGCAATAATTTCTACGTGTCCTGCGAACGCGTATTCAGACCGGACCTTAACGACCGTCCCGTCGTGGTGCTGTCCAACAATGACGGCTGCGCCATCGCCCGCAGCAACGAAGCCAAAGCGCTGGGTATCAAGATGGGGGCCCCCTGGTTCCAGATCAAACATCTGGAAGAAGAAGCTGGTCTGGTAGCCCCGTCAGCCAACTTCTCTCTCTACGGAGATATGAGCGACCGCATGATGAGTCTCGTGGCGGGATTAGCAGGCTGCTGAAATACTCCCCTTGCCCACGAGTATCTTCCTCGACCCTCGCGCATTTCTCGCGCCAGTTTTCCGTATCTTGAAATTCAGCGCTCCATACTGGCGCTTTTTACCCTCGCACGCCCGATTTTTTGCCCTTTTGCCCTCATGCCTGCCCCTGCAGGCGGATTTGCCCCAGGCTGCGCAATCGCGTGAGGTTGTAGCCCGCCATCGTCAGCACAAACATCTGGTCCACTTTTTTGATCCCGCGCACCAGCACCTGACGCATGTGCCCCACCGTCTTGGCCCAGCCAAAGCCTTGTTCGATCAGCTTTCTCTTTTGCTGCGAGATGGCGTAGCCTTCGCTGTCTGCAATCGCGTCAGTAACTGCCGACTGGCGCCCCGACTTGTTCTGCGCTACATGGGGCAGCACGTTCATCTCCTGCAGGGCTTCGATGAATTCCTTGGCGTCGTAGCCTTTGTCTGCCCCCAGGGTGATGGTGATGGGTTCATCGCCGGGCAGCGCCTGGCGGGCATCGTTGATCATGGCCTTGGCCGCTTCACGTTCTGCATACCCGTCAGCCTGGGTGACCACGGCACTGACCACCAGGCCGTGGCGGTTGTCGGTGAGTGTGTGGCCCATGAAGCGCAACTCGCTGGCCGTCTTGCCCTTGCGGTACAGCCTTGCATCCCCATCCGTAGTGGATTCATGGGTGTCGTTGCTGCGCTTTTGGTCTTTGAAGTTGCCCGCGTTGGCGTTGCCGTCATCGTCCGTGCGGTCTTTGCGCACGAAGCTCTTGTGGCCCGCCCAGGCCTGGATCAGGGTGCCATCCACGCTGAAGTGCTCGCCCGAGAGCAGTTCCTGCTCCTGGGCTTGTTGCACGATCTGGTTGAAGAACTCGATGACGGCATCGTGCTCGATCAGGCGCTCCCGGTTCTTGCTGAACACGGTAGGAACCCAGACTGCGTCGTCCATGGCCAGGCCGATGAACCAGCGAAACAGCAGGTTGTATTGGGTCTGCTCCATGAGTTGGCGTTCTGAGCGCACGCTGTAGAGCACTTGAATGAGCATGGCCCGCAGCAGCTTCTCGGGGGCAATGCTGGGACGCCCGCCTTTGATGTCGGCCGCGTACATCTGACCAAACAGGTTGTCCATGTTCGCCAGGGCCTTGTTGACCATCACGCGGATCATGCGCAGGGGGTGATCAAGGGGCACGAAGTCATCGAGGTGGCGCATGGTGAACAGGCTCTCGGTGAAGGTGTCGGCTCCGCGCATGGATGGCTCTTTCTTCTATCTCATCGGTGGGGTGTGCCTCGATTGTCCTGGCAAGGCGGCAGCTGGGCAGTGACGTTGGGGAGTATTTCAGCAGCCTGTTAGGCCACCAGCAGGAGGTCTATTCCATCGACGAGAGCTTTATCGATCTCGCAGGCATTCGGGGAGACATGATCCGAAGAAGCCGACTCATCAGGCAGAGGCTATTGCAATGGACCGGCATCCCCACCTGCATCGGTATCGGCCCCACAAAAACCCTGGCCAAACTGGCCAACCACATCGCCAAAACTGCCGAACGCAAACCCGGTGTCTATCCCGAGCGCTTTCCAGGTCATGGTCCAGACGGCTCCATCGCCCAGATTTGCCACCTGGGGATACTCAGTGACGACGACAAACGAACCTTGTTCGAACGCACCGCTGTGACTGAAGTCTGAGGGGGTGAGGCCACAAATCGGCAGACAGTTGAAAGACATCGACATCGCCACCGTTCAAGATCTGGTGCAACTCGACCCAGTGGTGGTTGCCAGACGTTGGTCAGTAGTTCTGGAACGCACCGTGCGAGAGCTGCAAGGCATACTCTGCATAGACTTGGAAAACGCCCCCTTGCCTATACAGCAGATCGCCTGCACCCGCAGCTTCGGTCACCCTGTGACTGAACAGGCAGAACTGGCGCAGGCGATTACAGAGTTCGCGTCGCGTGCTGCTGAAAAGCTCCGGCGCCAAAAGCAGCAGGCCAGCCAGATTCTCACCTTCGTGAGAACCAGCCCGTTCAGGCGTCAGGACGATCAATACTCCCTTTCCATGGCCTTGGCTCTGGTGCGTCCCACGCTGAACACCGGTGTGCCGGTCAACGCCCCATTGGAAACCCTCAAGGCCATCTATCGCCCAGGCTTCAACTACGCAAAAGCCGGAGTATTGCTGTTGGACCTCATGCCGGAAGGATTTGTGCAGGGTGAACTGGCCTGGGGTGAGCCTTCATCCGCAACGGGCCGAGACACCAAAGACCGCAGTCGAGTGATGAGTGCTATCGACAACCTGAACACCCGCTATGGCCGAGGAACTGTCAAACTGGCAAGTGGTGGTATCGAACATGGCCGCTTGCTCCAACTAGGAGCCGTACAATCCAGCTGGAAGATGAAGCAGGAGAGGCGCACGCCGCGCTACACCACCCACTGGCAGGAGTTGGCTGTCGTTAAAGGCTGACTGACCTGCTTCGGTCCGGACGAATCAATTCCGCCAGAAGGCAGAACAGCGGATACTCCTTCATGCGGAACTACCCTCAGGTGCATCCAGTAGGAGGAACAAGGTTTCAAGCGCTTGCCGCTTCTCTTCCATATAGTCATGCCCGTCATAGTGACGGTTCTGTACCCCGCTGATACCGTGCGACTGCAAGCGGCCACGATCATCTGAGCTGATACGAGCGCGGGCAAGAATGGTCTCCACACCTGAACGAATACGCTTTGCTTGGAAGTCGGCCAGCGTGGTGGCATCGACTGCCCACGCGCTCAGTGTGGTCGCGGCAAGGTGAGTAACGCCGTTGTCGGTGCTCAAGGCATAGGTGCCTTGTGGCTCGCACTCCTGCAGCGCAGTCGCTGCTTGAGGAATCAGCGGCACCGTATGTGGGCGGGGAGGCTTGCCAGGTCTACCCTTGCCATCGAAGAGCACGATGCTTTCAGCCGTTACGTTTTCCGTACGCAGTTTCACCAGTTGCGCGATGCGTTGCCCACCAGTTAGGAGATGTAGCCTCAGGACCGCACCCCGAAATCCTGGCAGGAGCTTGATGGCTTGCCAGTAGGAACGAAGCTCCTCAGTTGTCAGGGGGTGCTTGTCAGCCTTGTTGGCGCTTTCGTCGGGTTCTGTGTCTGCCGCAGGGTTGTGGGTGACGTTGTAGCTTTTGAACTTCACCGGAATGCTGGGTTTGGAGCGTGCAGCCTTCGCGGTCTGGTATGCAGCCCTGATATAGCTGCGCAGCTTGTTACTTGTGCGAGCTTTTCCCTGCTCAATTACCTGGCGCATCATGTCTGCTATCTGTTCTCCAGTCACTTCATTGGCAGGCAGGGCAGCGATCTTGGGCCATGCCTCCAGCACATGCAGCTTGAAGATGCTTCGGGCGTCACTGTGCGAATCGCGTTCCAGGGCTTTCAGGTGGTCGCAGTAGTCAGTCAACAGCGCCTGCAATGTGAACTTTGCAGCTTCCAGCTTTGCTGTTTCGGCCTTGTCCTTCGCCTCCTGCTCCGCCGCCTTCACGCCAGCGAATCCACCGTTGGCTAGATTGGCATGGTGCTGCTCTGCAAGGGCCTCCGCAGCACGCATTGCGGCCAAGACAGAAAACCCCTTGCCTGTCGGCCCCCGATGGCCACCCCAAACTGCTCCACTGTTGGCCAGTCAAACTGCTCCAGGCAGGACGGGGTGATTATGCGGGGTCTGAGGTGATGATCAGGCGTGCAGCAGCCTCTTTGAGCCTGTAGCTCTTGCCCTCGAACTCCAGCATGGCGCAGCGGTGCATGAGGCGATCGAGGATGGTGGTGGCCATGGTCGCGTCGCCCAGGTAGCGACCCCAGTCCTGCACGACGCGGTTGGAGGTGATGACGATGGAGCGGCGCAGCTTGTAACGCTGGTGGACCAGGGCCTGCAGCAACTCGGCGGCATGCTCGCTGATGCGCCTTGCCAGGAACAGGTCATCGAGCACCAGCAAGTCGGCCGCCACCCAGCCCTTGAGCAGACTGGCGCGCTCGTCGGCGTCGGCCAGCGCATAGCGAGCGAACTCGCTGTCAGCTTCGATGTAGGACACGTCATGACCGAGCAAGGTGGCTTGGTAGGCCACGGCCTTGGCGATGTGGCTCTTGCCGGTGCCGGGCTTGCCTACGATCAGGGCGTTGGCGCCTTCGCTGAGGAACTTCAAGGTGTGCAACTCGAAGCAGGCTGCGCGCGGCAGCTTTGGGTTGAAGCGCCAGTCGAAGTCGGCCAGGGAGGGCTTCTCATCCAGGCCGGAGAGCTTGAAGCGACGTGCCATCAGCCTGCTGTGGCGTCGGTCGAGTTCGTCTTGCAGCAAGGCTGAGAGCGTATCCAGAAAGGGCTCCTGAGCGGCCTGGGCCTGCATCAGGCGCGTCTGCAGGGTCTCAGCCATGCCTGACAGGCGCAGCTTGCGCAGGGTGGCCTCGATGTCGTGGGGGGTCATGGCGGTCATGCGAAGAAATCTCCTTGAGGTGTGATGGCGGGTGTCGTGGCCGCTGTGGCCATGGCGAAGAGTTCGCCGTACTCCTGTGGGTTGCGGATGAGGTCGTGCGTTTGCGTGGTGCTCGCGGGTGCGGCCTGCGTCGCTGTCGGGGCGGCATCGAGTTGGGCCAGAGCCTGCGCCACCAGGCGTTCGGTGATGGCCTTGACGTGGCGGTAGCTGTGCACACCGTCGTCGATGGCCTGGGCACAGGCGGTGTTGACCATCTGGCGTGGATAGCGGTCGGCCAGGTGCACGATGCCCCACAGCTTGCGCTGGCCCACACGGCCTTCGATGGCAAACAGCATCTGGCACAGCCGGGCGGCGTCCACGCCGATGGCATCGGCCTGCTTGAGGATGTGGAGGGTCTCGCGGGAGGGGTTGAAGACGCGCTCGTCCATGGGCAGCACCACGGTGCCTGGCCGCTCGGCCAAGGTGTGCGTGCGCAGCAGGGCCTGGGTCTGTAGGTCGCGAATCTCCAGGCGGCGCTCGAAGATGCGCACCAGCACCTTGGTGCCAATGTGCGCCGGCCGCGCGGCGTAGCTGCAATGGGCCACGCGCACGCAGCCGTCGTCGCACACGGTGCGCTGCTCGTCACGGAAGTACGCCATGGGCAGCGTGGGCAAGGGCTGCAGGTGGGGCCGCTCTTCTTCGAACATGGCCTGTACCTGGCGGCGCTCTGAGCCGTGGATGCGAGAGGCCGCCCACTTGGTCTCCCAGTGCTCCAGGTAGGTGTTCTGTTCTTCAATGGTCTCGAAGCGCTTGCCCTTGAGTGCCGTGGCCTGAGTGTGACCAATGGCATTCTCGACACTGCCCTTGCGGTTGGGGTCACGTACCCGCGCCGGGTCGGCCACGACCTCGTAGTGTGCCAGGGTGGCGGCGTACACGGGGTTGAGCTCGGGCTCGTACAGGTCGGGCTTGAGCACGCCTTCCTTGAGGTTGTCCAGGACCACGTATCGGCACGAGCCGCCAAAGTAGCGCCAGGCTTGTTCGTGCAGTTCGGCCCAGACCTGTTGGCCAGAATTCCAGACCACGCGGCGGAAACTGCGGCGCGAATACCGAAGCGTGGCCACGAACAGGCGTGGCTTGCGCCAGCGGTCGGTGCCGGGCACGCGGGTGGGCGCGCCTTCGCCGAAGTCCACCTGCATCTCCTCGCCGGGCAGGAAGCTCAGGCGGTCGAACTGCTCAGGCTCACGCACCCGGATGCGCGCCACGAAGCGTTTGACGGAGTTGTAGCGTGCAGCAAAGCCGTGGGCATCGACCAGGTCCTGGTAGATGGCCGTGGCATTGCGGCCCAAGCGCAACTGAGCTTCGATGAAGGCGCGGTGGGGCTCACACAGCGAGGTGGCCGCCGGCGCAGGCGCCAGCAGTAAAGCCGGTGGCCGGGGTGGAGCAGTTTGGCTGGCCAGGGGCACAACCAGGTCGGTGGCCACCCCGGGGCAGTTTGAATCGTCAGGCGACGGGGGCGGCGGATCGCCCTGGGCCTCAAAGCGCTTAGCCCAGGCGCGGATGGTGTGGCGGGAGATGCCGGTGCGGCGCTCAATCTCGCGCTGGGTGTTACCCGCGCGCAGGAGCGTCCAGATCGTGGTTTGTAGATGTGGCTTCAAGACGTTCACCTCGTGAATCCCCCCTTGTGATCAAGGGGGTGGAAGTTACGTCCTGCACGTCAGAGCTGAGGCGCCTGACTCACCGAAATCAATGGGTCAACTCACCCCGGCCAGGTGGAGCAGTTTGGGTGGCCATAAGTGGGGCAGTTTGGGTGGCCGCCGGGGGTCGGCTTCAGGCTTTTGGGCGGTGCGCTCGGGTCGTATATGCCGATCACTTCGCGAGCAGTCTTGCCGTTGATCGTGACGCGCCAGTAGAAGGTGACGGCACCAGATGCTAGTTTTCGTACCTCCAACGATCCTGACGGGATCACTTTGCCCATTTTCAGGAACTGCCCTGGCGACAGTTCGTTGATACTTTGTCCGCTGGTTTTCGTAGCCATGATCTAAGTCCGTTTGCCACCCTGGTGACAGTCTGGTGACAGTTTGAGCGTGAATGGTATCACCCACTAACGGACTGATTTGGACAATAAATCTATTAAAAACAAAGGTTTATGGTGCTGGTGACAGTCCAGCAATGTCCATTGTTGTCTAGCTTTTAGGGACTTTTAATCCGTTGGTCACTGGTTCGAATCCAGTACGTCCTACCACCAATTCATTGCACGCTGTAAGCGTGTGCAATTTCAAAGGCCTCCCTGTGGAGGCCTTTGTTTTTTCGGCTGGGCTGATTGCAAGCGCCGCCGAAGGTGGCGGCGTTTTGCGTTACGGGCTGCTCATGGAGTCGGTGTGGCTCGGGGCAAAAAGGTCCCAACTGGCCATGAACAGCGCGGCGATAACGGGGCCGATCACAAAACCTGTCAGGCCGAAAAGTCCCATGCCTCCCAGGGTGGAGATGAGAACGATGTAGTCGGGCATCTTGGTGTCCTTGCCGACCAGGATGGGGCGCAGGATGTTGTCCACCAAGCCAATCACGCCGATGCCGAATGCGGTCAGCACGGCACCTTGCCACACAGCGCCGGTTGCCAGGAAGTAGATGGCAACCGGCACCCAGATCAGGCCTGCACCCACGGCGGGCAACAGCGATAGGAAAGCCATCAGCACGCCCCAGAGGACGGGGCCCTGAATGCCCAGTGCCCAGAAGATCAGGCCGCCCAGCGCGCCTTGGGAGGCGGCCACCACAATGTTGCCCTTCACCGTGGCACGGATCACGGTAGTGAATTTGCTGACCAGTTGCCGTTTGTGGGCGTCGTCCAGTGGCGTGGCCTGGCCAATTCGCTGCGCCAGGCTCGCGCCATCACGCAGCAGGAAAAACAGGAGATACAGCATGATGCCGAAGCCAACGAGGAATTCCAGGGTGTTCTGGCCAATGCTCAGTGCTTGTGTTGCCACGAATTGGCTGGCCTGGACGGCGACGGAGGAGAGCTTTTGCTGCAACTCCCCGATGCTGGTGAGATTCAACCGGTCCAGCAGATTGGCGGCCCATGCAGGCAGGGCTGCAATCACTTGCTGTAGATACAGTCCGAAATTGAGCTGGCCTGAGCGTACCCGCTCGTAGATGACGCTGGCTTCCTGGACCAGCGAAACGGTGATGGCTGTCATCGGCAGGATCACGATCACCAGGCAAAGCCCCAGTGTGCACAAAGCCGCCAGGGTAGGGCGCTTGGGCATGCGCTTGAGCAGCTTGCGGTGCAGTGGGGCAAACAGGATGGCCAGTATGACGCCCCAAAAGACGGCGCCGTGAAACTGCCAGAGGATGGCCCCGAAGGCGATGGTCACGGCAATCAGCAACAGCAGGAAGGCTTTGTCTTGGAGGTGGTTGGGTGTCGTCATGTCGCTTTGAAGCAATGGGGTACCCGGAATGTACGCGAGGCCCGAAAGCGTCAACTTGCCCATGCCGGCGGAGATGCGCATGTCCCCTTGGTTGGGCGATTGCCCGTTCGGTGGCACAATACCGCCCGTACCAAGGCCCTTCCCCAGCCACAGTCGCATCCGCCAATCGGTTCAGCCGTGTCGCGGAAGGTTTCTCAACCAGCTAATGCTTTCCCAAGGAAAGCGGAGGTCAGCGGAATATGAGCGATACGACATCCGTCTATCAAGCCTACCAAGGCAACACCTACCTCTTCGGCGGCAATGCGCCCTATGTCGAAGAGATGTACGAAAACTACCTTGCCAATCCAGGTAGCGTGCCAGACAACTGGCGCGAGTACTTTGATGCCCTTCAGCATGTGCCCGCAGTGGACGGCAGCAATGCCAAGGACGTCCCCCACCTGCCAGTCATCAATGCCTTTGCAGAGCGCGCGAAGCAGGGCGGCACCAAGGTTGTTGTTGCCACTGGCGCGGACTCTGAGCTGGGCCGCAAGCGCACCGCAGTTCAGCAGCTGATCGCCGCTTACCGCAATGTGGGCCAACGCTGGGCCGACCTGGATCCGCTCAAGCGCACCGAGCGCCCCGCGATCCCCGAACTCGAACCGTCTTTCTACGGTTTTAGCGACTCTGACCAGGAAGTGGTGTTCAACACCAGCAACACGTTCTTTGGCAAGGAATCGATGCCGTTGCGCGAGCTGATCAATGCCCTGCGCGAAACATATTGCGGCTCCATCGGTGCCGAGTACATGTATGCCACCGACCAGAACCAGAAGCGCTGGTGGCAGGAAAAACTCGAAAAAATCCGCAGCAAGCCCAGCTTTGGTGTGGAAAAGAAAAAGCAGATTCTCGACCGCCTGACGGCTGCCGAGGGTCTTGAGCGTTTCTTGCACACCAAGTACGTTGGCCAGAAGCGTTTCTCCCTTGAAGGGGGCGAAAGCTTCATCGCCGCGATGGACGAGCTGATCCAGTCTGCGGGCGCCAAGGGCGTGCAGGAAATCGTGATCGGCATGGCCCACCGCGGCCGCCTGAACGTGCTGGTGAACTCCCTGGGCAAGATGCCTGCGGACCTGTTTGCCGAATTCGACCACACGGCCCCTGAAGACCTGCCATCGGGCGACGTGAAGTACCACCAGGGCTTTAGCTCGGATGTGACCACCCCCGGCGGCCCGGTCCACCTGTCGCTGGCGTTCAACCCCTCCCACCTGGAAATTGTGAACCCCGTGGTCGAAGGCTCGGTGCGCGCCCGCATGGACCGCCGTGCCGACCCCCAGGGCAAGCAAGTGCTGCCCGTGCTGGTGCACGGCGACGCGGCCTTTGCCGGCCAGGGCGTGAACCAGGAAACCCTGGCGCTGGCCCAGACCCGTGGCTATTCCACAGGCGGCACGGTGCACATCATCATCAACAACCAGATCGGCTTCACGACCTCCGATCCGCGCGACGCACGCTCCACGCTGTATTGCACCGACATCGTGAAGATGGTCGAGTCGCCCGTGCTGCACGTCAACGGCGACGATCCTGAAGCCGTGGTGTTGGCCACCCAGCTCGCCTTGGAGTTCCGCATGGAATTCCAGAAGGACGTGGTTGTGGACATCATCTGCTTCCGCAAGCTGGGCCACAACGAGCAGGACACGCCTGCCCTGACGCAGCCGCTGATGTACAAGAAGATCGGCCAGCATCCTGGCACGCGCAAGCTGTATGCCGACAAGCTGGCCGCACAAGGCCTGGGCGAGTCGCTGGGCGACGACATGGTCAAGGCCTACCGCGCTGCCATGGACGCGGGCAAGCACACGGTCGATCCGGTGCTGACCAACTTCAAGAGCAAGTATGCCGTGGACTGGAGCCCCTTCCTGGGCAAGAAATGGACGGACGCTGGCGATACGGCCATCCCCTTGGCCGAATGGAAGCGCCTGGCCGAGAAGATCACCACGATCCCCGAAAGCGTGACGCCGCACCAGCTGGTCAAGAAGGTGTACGACGACCGCGCTGCGATGGGTCGTGGCGAGATTCCCGTGGATTGGGGCATGGGCGAGCACATGGCGTTTGCTTCGCTGGTGGCCAGCGGCTACCCCGTGCGCCTGTCGGGCGAAGACTGCGGCCGTGGCACATTCACGCACCGTCATTCGGTCATCCATGACCAGAAGCGCGAAAAGTGGGACATCGGCACCTACACGCCCCTGCAGAACGTGGCCGAGAACCAAGCGCCGTTCGTTGTCATCGACTCCATCCTGTCCGAAGAAGCCGTGCTGGGCTTTGAGTACGGCTACGCATCGAACGATCCCAACACCCTGGTGATCTGGGAAGCCCAGTTCGGCGACTTTGCCAATGGTGCGCAGGTCGTGATCGACCAGTTCATCGCCTCGGGTGAAGTGAAGTGGGGCCGTGTCAACGGCATCACGCTGATGCTGCCTCACGGCTACGAAGGCCAGGGCCCCGAGCACAGCTCGGCACGCCTGGAGCGTTTCATGCAGCTGTCGGCCGATGCCAACATGCAAGTGGTGCAGCCCACCACGGCCAGCCAGATCTTCCACGTGCTGCGCCGCCAGATGGTGCGCGATCTGCGCAAGCCGCTGATCATCATGACGCCCAAGTCGCTGCTGCGTAACAAGGATGCGACATCGCCGCTGTCCGAGTTCACGAAGGGTGCTTTCCAGACGGTGATCCCTGAGCAAAACGACGCCATCGTGAAGAAGGCCGCCAAGGTCAAGCGCGTGATCGCTTGTTCGGGCAAGGTGTACTACGACCTCGTGAAGAAGCGCACCGAGCGTGAAGACGACGACGTGGCCATCATCCGCGTGGAGCAGCTCTACCCCTTCCCCCACAAGGCGTTTGCTGCAGAACTCAAGAAGTACCCCAACGCCACCGACGTGGTGTGGTGCCAGGACGAGCCACAGAACCAGGGCGCCTGGTTCTTCATCCAGCACAACATCCACGAGAACATGCTGGACGGCCAGAAGCTGGGCTACTCCGGCCGTGCCGCTTCGGCATCGCCTGCCGTGGGTTACTCGCATCTGCACCAGGAACAGCAAAAGGCGCTGGTCGATGGCGCGTTTGCCAAGCTCAAGGGTTTTGTCCTGACCAAGTAAGGCCAGCACCCCCTACCGAACACAGAACAGAACCCTACTGAAAGAATTCAAAATGGCTATCGTAGAAGTCAAAGTCCCCCAGCTGTCCGAATCCGTGGCCGAAGCCACCATGCTGACCTGGAAGAAGAAGGCCGGTGAAGCCGTGGCCGTGGACGAAATCCTGATCGAGATCGAAACCGACAAGGTCGTGCTCGAAGTGCCCGCACCGTCGGCCGGCGTGCTGGCAGAAATCATCCAGGGCGACGGCGCCACGGTGGTGGCCGACCAACTGATTGCCAAAATCGATACCGAAGGCAAGGCCGGTGCGGCCGCTCCTGCCGCCGCTGCTGCAGCACCCGCTGCTGCCACGGCGTCGGCTCCTGCCCCCGCACCAGCGGCTGTTGGTGGCTCCAAGGGCGACGTGGCGATGCCCGCTGCTGCCAAGCTGCTGGCTGAGAACAACCTGTCCGCATCTGCCGTGGCCGGCAGCGGCAAGGATGGCCGCGTGACCAAGGGCGATGTGCTCAGCGCCGTCGCTGGCGGTGCAGCCAAGGCTGCTGTGGCTGCTCCAAGCGCCATCCCCACGGGCGTGCCCACCAAGGCACTGCCTCAGGTGTCGGCCCCGGCCGCCAAGGAAGACCTGGGCGATCGTCCTGAGCAGCGCGTGCCCATGAGCCGTCTGCGCGCCCGCGTGGCCGAGCGTCTGCTGCAATCTCAATCGACCAACGCCATCCTGACCACGTTCAACGAAGTGAACATGGCGCCAGTGATGGACATGCGCAAGAAGTTCCAGGACACCTTCACCAAAGAACATGGCGTGAAGATCGGCTTTATGAGCTTCTTCGTGAAAGCTGCCGTGCACGCCTTGAAGAAGTACCCCGTGCTGAACGCCTCGGTCGATGGCAATGACATCGTCTACCACGGCTACTTCGACATCGGTATCGCCGTGGGCTCGCCCCGTGGCCTGGTGGTGCCCATCCTGCGCAACGCAGACCAGATGAGCTTTGCCGATATCGAGAAGAAGATCGCCGAGTTCGGCAAGAAGGCCGCTGAAGGCAAGCTGGGCATTGAAGAAATGACCGGCGGCACGTTCTCGATTTCCAACGGCGGCACCTTCGGCTCGATGATGTCCACGCCCATCATCAACCCGCCCCAGTCGGCCATCCTGGGCGTGCACGCCACCAAAGACCGCGCCGTGGTTGAGAACGGCCAGATCGTGATCCGCCCGATGAACTACCTGGCCATGTCTTATGACCACCGCATCATCGACGGCCGCGAAGCCGTGCTGGGCCTGGTGGCGATGAAGGACGCGCTGGAAGACCCATCGCGCCTGCTGTTCGACATCTGATCCCCTGATCGCATTGACCCACCCGCGTGGCCCGGCCTCTGGTCCTGCCCGCCGGTGGGTCTTTCTCCAACTGACTGAACGAGATTTCCCATGAGCAAACAATTTGATGTGATCGTCATCGGTGGCGGCCCTGGCGGCTACATCGCAGCAATCCGCGCCGCCCAGCTAGGCTTCAACGTCGCCTGTATCGACGAATGGAAGAACGACAAGGGCGGCCCCGCGCCCGGCGGCACCTGCACCAACGTGGGCTGCATCCCTTCCAAGGCGCTGCTGCAGTCGTCCGAGCATTTCGAGCATGCCAACAAGCACTTTGCCGAGCACGGCATCACGGCCACCGGCGTCAAGATGGACGTGGCCAAGATGATTGCCCGCAAGGACACCGTCGTGAAGCAGAACAACGACGGCATCCTGTACCTGTTCAAGAAGAACAAGGTCAGCTTCTTCCATGGCCGTGGCTCGTTTGCCAAGGCCGTCGAAGGTGGCTACGAGATCAAGGTGGCGGGCGCCGCCGAAGAAACGCTGACTGGCAAGCAGATCATCATCGCCACCGGCTCCAACGCCCGTGCGTTGCCCGGCACTCCGTTTGATGAAGAACTGGTGCTGTCCAATGACGGCGCGCTGCGCGTCGGCGCGGTGCCCAAGAAGCTCGGCCTGATCGGCTCGGGTGTGATCGGCCTGGAAATGGGCTCGGTGTGGCGCCGCCTGGGCGCTGAAGTCACCATCCTCGAAGGCCTGCCGACCTTCCTGGGTGCGGTGGACGAGCAGATCGCGAAGGAAGCCAAGAAGGCGTTTGACAAGCAGGGCCTGAAGATCGAGCTGGGCGTGAAGGTCGGCGAGATCAAGACCGGCAAGAAGGGCGTCTCCATCGCCTACACCAGTGCCAAGGGCGAAGCCCAGACACTGGATGTGGACAAGCTCATCGTCTCCATCGGCCGCGTGCCCAATACCATCGGCCTGAACACCGAAGCCGTGGGCCTCGCCCTGGACGAGCGCGGTGCCATCGTGGTGGACGGCGACTGCAAGACCAACCTGCCCGGCGTCTGGGCGGTGGGCGACGTGGTGCGTGGCCCGATGCTGGCGCACAAGGCCGAAGAAGAAGGCGTTGCCGTGGCCGAGCGCATCGCCGGTCAGCATGGCCACGTCAACTTCAACACCATCCCCTGGGTCATCTACACCAGCCCCGAGATCGCATGGGTGGGCCGCACCGAGCAGCAGCTCAAGGCCGACGGCGTCAAGTACAAGGCGGGCAGCTTCCCGTTCCTGGCCAACGGCCGCGCACGCGCACTGGGCGACACCACCGGCATGGTCAAGATGCTGGCCGATGCCGAGACCGATGAGATCCTGGGCGTGCACATCGTGGGCCCGCAGGCCAGCGAGCTGATCTCTGAAGCCGTGGTTGCCATGGAGTTCAAGGCCAGCAGCGAAGACATCGCACGCATCTGCCACGCACATCCATCGCTCTCTGAAGCCACCAAGGAAGCGGCCCTGGCCGTGGACAAGCGCACCCTCAACTTCTGATATCTGAATAAAAAACGGCTCCTGCGCCTGCTGGTCAAGCGCGGGTAGCTATCAAATTCATAGTATCGGAAGGGCGTCCATCCCGTGACAGTCAAACAGGCTTACCTGGCCGAGCTGGCCGCTAAAGGCTACCAAAGCGACCCGGCCCAACTGCGGGCTGTGGATGCGCTGCAGCGCTGCGCCGATGAGTGGGCCGCCTACAAGGCGCGGCGCTCCAACGCGCTCAAGAAGCTGATCAACCGGCCCGACATTCCGCGCGGCGTGTACATGTACGGCGGGGTGGGGCGGGGCAAGAGCTTCCTGATGGAATGCTTTTTTGATGCCGTGCCCCTGAAGCGCAAGGTGCGTCTGCACTTCCACGAGTTCATGCGCGAGGTGCACCGCGAGCTGGTGGCTCTGCAGGGCACACAGAACCCGCTGGATGTGCTGGGTGAGCGCATCTCCAAGCGCTACAAGCTCATCTGCTTCGATGAGTTCCACGTGGCAGACATCACCGACGCGATGATCCTGCACCGTTTGCTGGTAGCGCTGTTCGATAACGGCGTGGGTTTTGTCACCACCTCCAATTTCAAGCCGGACGATCTGTACCCCGGCGGCCTGCACCGCGACCGCATCCTGCCCGCCATTGCACTGCTCAACGAGAAGCTGGAAGTGGTGAACGTGGACAACGGCACTGACTACCGCCGCCGCACACTGGAGCATGTGAAGCTGTACCACACGCCCCTGGGCCCCGAGGCCGATGCCGAGATGGGGCAGGCGTTCGACCAGTTGGCCGAAGTGCACGATGAAGACCCGGTGCTGCACATCGAGCAGCGCGAGATCCGCGCGCGGCGCAAGGCGGGTGGCGTGGTGTGGTTCGACTTCAAGACGCTCTGCGGCGGTCCGCGTTCGCAGAACGACTACCTGGAGATTGCCACGCAGTTCCACACCGTGTTGCTTTCGGACGTGCCCTACATGCCCGTGAGCATGGCATCGCCCGCGCGGCGTTTTACCTGGCTGGTGGATGTGCTGTACGACCGGCGCGTCAAGCTCATCCTGTCGGCCGCCGTGCCGCCCGAGCAGCTCTACACCGAGGGGCCGCTGGCGCACGAGTTTCCGCGCACGGTGTCGCGCCTCAACGAAATGCAATCCAAGGAGTTCCTGGACCTGGAGCGCCGCATGGTGGATACGGGGCTCACATGATGATGCAGCGTGGATGTTTTGCAGCGGCGCTTACCGCCTTGTTGGTGCTGCCAGCGGCTCCTGCCTGGGCCCAGGCCACCGATGGAACGCCGGACAGCACACTGACCGCTGAGGTTGCGCACCGCAGGGTGGAGCACGACCGCATCCGCCACGAACGCGAGGCGCTGGCCACCGCGCGCCAGAGAGATGAAGCCGCCTGCTACAAACAGTTTGCGGTGGAAGATTGCCTGCGTGGCGTTCGCACCAAAGCACGCGAAGCGGGCGACCGGCTCCGCGCCCAAGAGGTGGAGTTGAATGACGCCGAGCGCAGGGAGAAAGCAGCCGAGCGCCTGCGTTCCATCGAGGAAAAGCAGAAGGCTGTGCCGCCCCCGGCATCCAGAGGGCAGGGCACGGACGCCACGGTCCGCAAGACCCCGGCAGACCCCGCAAATACCAAGGCACAGCGGGAGCACGATGCAGAGCAACGCGCGCAGTTGCAACGCAACCGGGCCCAGCAGCATGACAGCGAGCAGGCTGCTCGAGCAGCCGTTCAGGCAGACCGCGCAAGCCAGGCACGTGTCCGCCATGCGGAAACCTTGAAGGCGGCGGACGAGCGCCGTGCGCGGGTCGAGAAATCCCAGGCCGATGCCGCAGCAAAGGGGCACCCACCTGCCGCACCGCTGCCAGCACCGACGCGGGCTGCATCCAGCCCGGCGCGTTGAGCGCCTGGCAAGGATGCGGGGCCAGTGGCGGCCCGCTGGCCCGTCGATTGATGGAGGTGGCTATTGCCCCCGTAGGTAACTTGGCTGCCCGGTGGCCTGTGCAGCCCTCACAACAGTGCGTAGTGGTCTTTAGAGCGTTGGGTTAGGCGCGGCCTGTGTCGATGGGCATGAGGCGTGCGATCTTCTTTTCTTCGACCAGGGCTTCTATCTTCACGATGACCAGCGACAGGTTGTCGCCACCGCCCCGGGCCCGGGAGCGCGCTTTTTCAATCAGGAACTCGGTGGCTTCGCGGGGGGACAAGGAGTCCACCACCGAGGCCAGTTCGGTGGGCGAGAAGTAGTGCCACACCCCGTCGCTGCAGGCCAGCAGCACATCGCCCGGTTGCAGCTGGGGAATCACATGGGTGGTGATGGGCGGATCGCTCTCGGTGCCCAGGCAGCCGACCAGGATGTTCGAGTGGGGGTGGTTGTTGGCCTCGGCCTCGGTCAGCTCGCCCCGGTCCACCAGCGCCTGGACATAGGAGTGGTCGCTGGTGCGGAACACCATGCGGGGCCCCTGGAAGTGGTAGATGCGCGAGTCGCCTGCATGCACCCAGTGGCAGTCGCCCCGGGGGTTGATGAGGAAAGCGGCAATCGTGCTGTGGGGTTCCTGTTCCGCCGAAATGGCCGTCAGCCGGATGACAATGTGGGCCTCTTCAACCATGTTCTTGAGCATGGACACCGCATCGTCGGTGTCGGGCGAGTAGCGCTCGAACAGCTGCCGCGCGGTCATCATGACCTGATCCGATGCCTTGCGGCCACCGCTGCGGCCGCCCATGCCGTCGGCGATCACGCCCAGCACGCAGCCATTGTGCCGGTCGTGGGAGATCAGGGCGACCTGGTCTTGCTGGTATTCCCGGTCGCCCTTGTGGATGCCGGTGGACGCGATGAGGCGAAACGCTTTGGTCATGCTGGTGATTGTGGGGGCGCGCGCACAAACGCTCGTCGTGGAAAACGGGCCAAGCGCGTATTATCCGCCCGCCTGTGGCATTTTCGCCATGCTTGCGGCGCTCTTGCCTTGAAACCCAGTCTTCACTCTCCCCACCGACAACTGATCGAATTGCGCATGGAGCACGCGGATCTGAATGCGTTGATCGATCGTTGCGCACCCGAGGCGGCGCCCGATGAGCTGACGTTGCGGCGGCTGAAAAAGCGCAGGCTGGCGTTGCGCGACGCCATGGACCGGCTGGAGCGCGACCTCCAGCCGCAAGAGCCAGCCTGATGGCGCTCATGGACATGGTGTCGGAGGTGTTTGCCTCCGGTGGCGTCTTGCAGCGGGCGGACACGCATTTCCAGCCCCGCGAAGGGCAGACCCAGATGGCCTGTGCCGTGGCGCGGACCATCGAAGCGGGGGGCGCCCTCGTCGTGGAGGCTGGCACCGGGGTGGGCAAGACCTTCTCTTACCTGGTTCCGGCGTTGCTCAGTGGCGAGCGTGTGCTGCTGTCCACCGCCACCAAGGCACTGCAAGACCAGCTTTTTGCACGCGACCTGCCCTGGTTGGTGGACACGCTGGGCATGCCGGTGCGCATGGCGTTGCTCAAGGGGCGCTCCAGCTACCTGTGCCTGTACCGCATGGAACTGGCGCGCCAGGACGTGCAGGCACAGGACCGGGGCGTGGCGCGTGTGCTGGCCAAGGTGGAGGGCTGGTCGCACCACACCCAGTCTGGCGACCTGGCCGAGCTGACGGGGCTGGATGATCGCTCGCCCGTGATTCCCCTGGTCACCTCCACCCGCGAGAACTGCCTGGGATCGCAGTGCCCCCGGTTCCGTGAATGCCATGTGCACAAGGCGCGGCGCGAGGCGCTGGCGGCCGACATTGTGGTCATCAACCACCATCTGTTTTTTGCTGATGTGGCGGTGCGCGAGTCGGGCATGGCAGAGCTGTTGCCCACGGTGCGCGTGGTGGTGTTTGACGAGGCGCACCAGATCAATGAGACAGGGGTGCAGTTTTTAGGCACCCAGTTGTCCACGGGGCAGGTGATAGATTTCAGCCGGGACCTGCTGGCCGCAGGCCTGCAGCACGCCCGCGGTCTGGCGGACTGGGTGGGGCTGTCTCGCCTGGTGGAGTTGTCGGCGCGGGACCTGCGCCTGGTGGCCGGTGCGGCGCCCGGTGGCGCCAAACTGCGGTGGGCGGACGAAACCCCGGAGGGGATTCCCGAATGCGACTGGCGCGATGCCCTGCGCAGCGTGGCGCTGGCTTGTGTGCAGGCCCAGGAGGCGCTGGACACGGTCAGTGAGATTGCGCCGGACTTTGTGCGGCTCTATGAGCGAGGCTCGGAGCTGCTGGCGCGGCTGGCCCGGTTTTCAGCCCCTGCCGATTCTGAGGGGGTGCGGTGGGTTGATGTGGGGGCGCAACTGCGGCTGGTGGCGTCCCCGCTGGACATTGCCGATGCCATGCGCACGCGCCTGTTGGCGGCGCCTGCAGAGGCTTCGGAGAACGAGGAGGGCGACGGCTGGCCCGAGGCCCCTGCCGCCGGCCCGGGGCGGGCGTGGATCTTCACGTCGGCCACCCTGGGCGATGACGAACGCCTGAGCTGGTTCACCGAGCGGGCCGGGCTGCAGGAGGCTGAAATCCTGCGGGTGACCAGCCCCTTTGACTATCCCGCCCAGGCCGCGCTGTATGTGCCCCGCCAGCTGCCTGCGCCGGCCGACCCTGCGCACAGCCCGGTGCTGGCGAAATGGGTGGGCGATGCTGCAGAGCGGCTGGGGGGGCGCACCCTGGTGCTCACCACTACCTTGAAGGCTTTGCGCACCGTGGGCGAAGCCCTCCAGAAGCGGTTTGCATCGTCAGGCGCCCTGGAGGTGCTGGTGCAGGGCGAATGGCCCAAGCGCAGGCTGATGGAGCGTTTTCGTGAGGGCGCCGGGCATGGTCAGCCGGGGTGTGTGCTGGTGGCGTCCGCCACCTTTTGGGAAGGGTTTGATGTGCCCGGGGATGCGCTGCAGCTCGTGGTCATCGACAAGCTGCCTTTCCCGCCACCCGGCGACCCATTGGTCGAAGCGCGCACCCAGCGCATTGAAAAGACCGGGGGGAAAGCCTTCAAGGCCTATGCATTGCCGGAAGCGGCCGTAGCGCTCAAGCAGGGGGCCGGGCGCCTGATCCGGCGGGAGTCGGACCGGGGCATTCTGGTGGTGGGGGACACCCGCCTTGTCACCATGGGCTACGGCAAGCGCCTGCTGGCTGCATTGCCGCCCATGCGGCGGCTGGAATCTGAAGAGGCTTTTGGCGAAGCCCTTCAGGCGTTGCTTACCAGACCTTCCACCACGGATCCGACTTTCCCTTGAAGCCGCCGCTCAGGTAGGGGCTCTGGGGGTAGGACTTGTCCATGACGCGGCGCGCATCGTCACGCAGCTGGGTCATGCCCAGGGCATCATATGACTGAATGAGGATGTACAGCGCTTCTTCCAGCGCTGGCACGCCCTGGTAGTCGGCCACGGCCACCTGGGCGCGGCTGATGGCGGCCACATACGCACCACGCTGAAAGTAATAGCGGGCCACATGCACTTCGTACTGCGCGAGCGAGTTGACGATGTAGGTCATGCGCTGGCGCGAGTCCTGCGCGTAGCGCGAGTCAGGGAAGCGGGTGACCAGTTCGCTGAAGGCCTCGAACGAGTCCTTGGCGGCTTTCTGGTCGCGCTCGGACAGGTCCTGGCGGGAGATGAACGAGAACAGCCCCAGGTTGTCGTTGAAGTTCACCAGGCCCTTGAGGTACAGCGCGTAGTCGAGCGCAGGGCTGGCGGGGTGCAGCTTCATGAAGCGGTCCAGCGTGGCGATGGCCTGGGCTTTTTCGCCAGCCTTGTAGTGCGCGTAGGCCTTGTCGATCTGGGCCTGCTGGGCCAGAGGCGTGCCTGCGGCACGGCCTTCGAGCTTTTCGAGCAGGGGAACCGCCTTGTCATAGGCGCCGCTGCTCATTTCGTCCTTGGCTTCCGAGTGGATGCGGTTGGGGCTCCAGCCAGCCGTTTTGTCTTCGGTGGTGCTGGAGCAGCCTGCCAGCAGACCAGCAAGCAGCAGGGCGGAAACGAGGGGCAGAGGGGCACGCAGCATCGCAAGCAGCTTTCAGCAAATGAGGGAACAGGTGCACGCAGGGCTTTGTGGGGCCAGGGCGTGTGTTGCGCTTCCGGCCCAAGGCCCACGGGCATCTTGAACAGAAAAGGCATTGTACTGGTGGCTGTTGTCGCCCAGCGGCGCCGTGAGCCTGGCTTTCGGCCAGGCAGGTGCGGGGCTTTCTACAATGGCTCCATGTTTGTTCACTTGCGCCTGCACACCGAATTTTCCGTCGTGGACGGTACCAATCGAATCGATGAGGTGGCCAAGGCGGCCGCCAAGGACGGCCAGCCAGCCTTGGCCATCACCGATCTCAACAACCTTTTTGGCGCGATCAAGTTCTACAAGGAAGCCCGTGGCAAGGGCGTCAAGCCCATCCTGGGGGCTGAAATCTTCCTGGAAGGCGAAGCAGGGGCCGCACCGTCGCGCATGATCGTGCTGGTGCAAAGCCGCCAGGGCTACCTCAACCTGTCGGAGTTGCTGGCCCGTGCCTGGACGCGCAACGTGGTCAAGAACCTGGCGCTGTGTACCTGGGCCTGGCTGGAGGAATTGTCCGAGGGGCTGATTGCGCTTTCGGGTGCCCAGGCGGGCCCGGTGGGGCAGGCCCTGCTCAAGGGCGATGAGTCCGGCGCGGCCGACCTCGCACTGCGCCTGGCAGGGATTTTCCCGCACCGCTTTTACATGGAGTTGCAGCGCGCCGGCCGCGTTGACGACGAAAGCCATGTCGCGGCTGCAGCCCAGCTGGCGGCTCGCCTGAACCTGCCGGTGGTGGCCACACACCCGGTGCAATTTGCCACGGCAGACGACTACGAAGCCCATGAGGCCCGCATCTGCATTGCTGAAGGCGAAATCCTGGCCAATCCGCGCCGGGTGCGCAAGTTCACCCGCGACCAGTATTTCAAGTCCTCGGCCGAGATGCAGGCCCTGTTCGCCGATGTGCCCTCGGCCCTGGCGAACACGGTGGAAATCGCCCAGCGCTGCAACCTCACGCTGGTGCTGGGCAAGCCGCAACTCCCGGACTTCCCCACGCCCAATGGAATACCCATCGATGAGCATTTCCGCAATGCTTCCTTCGCAGGGCTGGAGGAGCGCCTCAAGTTGCTCTTCCCCAAGGAGGCCGAGCGCGACCAGCAGCGTCCGCGTTATGTGGAGCGGCTGGAGTTCGAGATCGGCACCATCCTCAAGATGGGCTTCCCGGGCTACTTCCTGATCGTGGGCGACTTCATCCAGTGGGCCAAGGAAAACGGCTGTCCCGTGGGGCCGGGTCGGGGCTCGGGTGCAGGCTCACTCGTAGCCTATGCGCTCAAGATCACCGACTTGGATCCGCTCGAATACAACTTGCTGTTCGAGCGTTTCCTGAACCCTGAGCGGGTCTCGATGCCCGACTTCGACATCGACTTCTGCCAGGGCAACCGCGACCGCGTGATCGACTACGTGAAGGAGAAGTACGGCAAGAACGCTGTGAGCCAGATTGCCACCTTCGGCACGATGGCGGCCAAGGCGGCCATCCGCGATGTGGGCCGTGTCATGGACATGAGCTACACCTTCTGCGACGGTATCTCCAAGCTGGTGCCGGGCAAACCGGGCATGTCGTACACCTTGCAGTACCCGCCCGAGGTGAAGAAAGAGGGCGATAAGAACAACTACGCGCTGGAGCTGGAGCCCATGCTCTACGAGCGCGTGCGCAAGGAAGAAGACGTCAAGACCGTCATCGAGATGGCGCAAAAGCTAGAAGGCATGACGCGCAACATCGGCATGCACGCCGGGGGCGTGCTGATTGCGCCGGGCAAGCTCACCGACTTCTGCCCGCTGTATCAGCAGCCGGGCAGCGAATCGGCCGTGAGCCAGTACGACAAGGACGACGTGGAGGCTATTGGCCTCGTGAAGTTCGACTTCTTGGGCTTGGCCACGCTCACCATCCTGGAGATTGCGCGCGAGTTCATCATGAAGCGCCACAAGGGCCAGGAGAACTTTGCGTTCGAAACCATTCCGCTGGATGACGGCCCCACCTACCGGCTGTTCTCCGAGGGCAAGACCGAGGCCGTGTTCCAGTTTGAAAGCCGGGGCATGCAGGGCATGCTCAAGGAGGCCAAACCCAGCCGCCTTGAAGACCTGATTGCTCTGAACGCGCTCTACCGTCCAGGCCCCATGGACCTGATCCCCACCTTCGTGAACCGCAAGCACGGCAAGGAACCGGTGGAGTACCCACACCCGCTGGTCGAGCCCGTGCTGTCGGAGACCTACGGGATCATGGTGTACCAGGAGCAGGTGATGCAGACCGCCCAGGTGCTGGGCGGCTACAGCCTGGGCGGCGCCGACATGCTGCGCCGGGCCATGGGCAAGAAAAAGGCCGAGGAGATGGCCGAGCACCGCGAGATCTTCCGCAAGGGGGCGGCCGAAAAGGGCATCAACCAGGAGAAGGCCGACGAGGTGTTCGACCTGATGGAGAAGTTCGCGGGTTACGGCTTCAACAAGTCGCATGCCGCCGCGTACTCTCTGCTGGCGTACCACACGGGCTGGCTCAAGGTGCATTTCACCGCTGAGTTCTTCTGCGCCAACATGACCGTGGAAATGGACGACACCGACAAGCTCAAGGTGTTGTACGAGGACGCGGTCAAGCACTTCGGCATGACCTTCGAACCACCGGACGTGAACCGGGGCAAGTACCGGTTCGAGCCGGTCACGGACAAGATCATCCGCTATGGCCTCGGCGCCGTGAAAGGCACGGGCCAGCAGGCCATCGAAGCCATGGTGGCGGCGCGCGAAGGGCGGGGCGAGGGCCCCAACGGCTCCACCACCGGCCCCTTCAAGAGCCTGTTCGATTTCTGCCTGCGCGTGGACAAGGCGCGCATGAACAAACGCACTGTGGAAGCGCTGATCAAGGCGGGTGCGTTCGATTCGATCAACATGAACCGCGCCGCGATGGTGGCATCCATCGACCGGGCTTTTGACTTTGCAGCAGCCACGCTGGCCAATGCGAACCAGGGCGGGTTGTTCGACATGATGGGCGACGATGCCCATGGCTCCAGCACGCAAGAGCCAGACCTGGTGGAAGCACTCCCCTGGGGCATCAAGGAGCGGCTCACGCTGGAAAAAACGGCGGTGGGCTTTTATCTCTCCGGCCATCTTTTTGACGAGGTGGTCACCGAGGTGCGCCGCTTTGTGCGCACCCAGATCGATGAACTGCTCGACAGCCGCGAACCCCAGGTGCTGGCCGGGATCATCAGCGACTTTCGGGTGATCAATGGACAGCGGGGCAAGCTGGCCTTGTTCAAGCTGGATGACAAGTCCGCCGTCATCGAAGCATCGGCCGACGAGGCCTTGATCAACACCTACCGCAACCAGCTCAAGGAAGACGAGTTCGTGGTGATGATGGGGCGCCTGCAACTGGACCACTTCAGTGGTGGCCTGCGCGTGAAGGTGCAGCAGGTGTGGGATCTGGCGGGCGCACGCTGCCGGTTTGGAAAGTACCTGCATGTGGCGGTGGGCGACAAGCTGCCTGATGTCCCGCGTCTGGTGCAGGAGTTTCCGGCCCGGCGCGAGGAAAGTGCCGAGGGCGAAGTCGCCGTGCATGGCCTGCGGGTGCGCATGGGGGTGCGCTGCAAGGCCGAGGACGCGGCGGCAGTGGCCGAGCTGCAACTGGGCGAAAACGCACGGTTTTTCCCGTCGGATGCAGCCTTGGCGGCATGGACTGCGCAGGCGGGCCCGGGGGCGGCGAGCGTGGTGTACGAATAACGCGGGGGAAGTGGCTGCCTCTGTGGCAGCCATGGCTTGAAAAATACCGGGTCAACTCCCAACTTCTTCTGCGGCAGCCCCCTGCGCGGGTCGCTAGAATGATTTTCATGGCAACAAAACCACCCTCACCCCCCACCGCGCCGCCCGTCACACGGCCAGCGCGGGATGATGGCGGTTCGGTCGTGCTCGAAAGGCGCACCCAGAAGACCCAGCCGCCCCAGATGTACCAGGTGGTCATGCTAAATGACGACTACACCCCCATGGAGTTCGTCATCGTGGTCCTGCAGGAGTTCTTCAGCAAGGACCGTGAGCAAGCCACCCAGATCATGTTGAAAATCCATCTGGATGGCAAAGGCGTCTGCGGGGTGTATTCCCGCGACGTCGCCGCTACCAAGGTGGAACAAGTGCTTGACGCCGCCCTCAAGGCTGGCCACCCACTGCAATGTGTCAGTGAACCTGTTGAATAACAGGTCTTTTGTCCCGATCTAAAGTTATCCCTTCCACGCAAGCACAAAGGAGTTCACATGATTGCCCAGGAACTGGAAGTCAGCTTGCACATGGCCTTTGTTGAGGCCCGCCAGCAGCGCCACGAGTTCATCACCGTGGAGCATCTGTTGCTTGCATTGCTCGATAACCCCAGCGCAGCGGAAGTGCTGCGCGCATGTTCGGCCAACATCGATGATCTGCGTTCATCGCTGTCGAACTTCATCAAAGACAACACCCCCCAGGTCGCCGGGACCGATGAGGTGGACACACAACCCACGCTGGGCTTCCAGCGCGTGATCCAGCGCGCCATCATGCACGTGCAGTCCACGGGCAATGGCAAGAAAGAGGTGACGGGTGCCAACGTGCTCGTGGCCATCTTCGGCGAGAAGGACTCGCACGCCGTGTACTACCTGCACCAGCAGGGCGTGACGCGCCTGGACGTGGTCAACTTCATCGCCCACGGCATCAAGAAGGGCGAGCCACCAGAACCCGCCAAGGCTGAGAACCAGGCTGAGGGCGAAGAAGGCGGTGGTGGTGAGCGCAGCGAAAAGGCCTCGCCCCTGGAACAGTTCACCCAGAACCTGAACCTGGCGGCCAAGGACGGCAAGATCGACCCGCTGATCGGCCGCCACTACGAGGTCGAGCGCACCATCCAGATCCTCTGCCGCCGCCGCAAGAACAACCCGCTGCTGGTGGGCGAGGCTGGCGTGGGCAAGACGGCGATTGCCGAGGGCCTGGCCTGGCGCATCACGCAGAACGACGTGCCCGAGATCCTGGCCGAGGCCACGGTGTATTCGCTCGACATGGGCGCGCTGCTGGCGGGTACCAAGTACCGGGGGGATTTCGAGCAGCGCCTCAAGGGCGTGCTCAAGTCGCTCAAGGACAAGCCCAATGCCATCCTGTTCATCGATGAGATCCACACCCTGATCGGTGCGGGCGCAGCCTCGGGCGGCACGCTGGATGCGTCCAACCTGCTCAAGCCGGCGCTCTCCAGCGGCCAGCTCAAGTGCATCGGCGCAACCACTTTCACGGAATACCGTGGCATCTTCGAAAAGGATGCTGCCTTGTCCCGCCGCTTCCAGAAGGTGGACGTGGTTGAGCCCAGCGTGGCCGAGACCATCGACATCCTCAAGGGCCTCAAGAGCCGCTTCGAAGAGCACCACAGCGTGAAGTACGCCGCTGCGGCCCTGCAGGCTGCGGCTGAGTTGAGCGCCAAGTACATCAACGACCGCCACCTGCCCGACAAGGCCATTGACGTGATCGACGAGGCCGGTGCCGCCCAGCGCATCCTGGTGCCCAGCAAGCGCAAGAAGACCATCGGCAAGGCAGAGATCGAAGAGATCGTGGCCAAGATTGCGCGCATTCCGCCCGCCAATGTCAGCAACGACGACCGCAGCAAGCTGCAGACGCTGGAGCGTGACCTCAAGAGCGTGGTGTTCGGCCAGGACAAGGCGCTCGAAGTGCTCGCTTCTTCCGTGAAGATGGCACGCTCGGGCCTGGGCAAGGGCGACAAGCCGATTGGCTCCTTCCTGTTCAGCGGCCCCACGGGCGTGGGCAAGACCGAAGCGGCCAAGCAGCTCGCCTACATCATGGGCATCGAGCTCATCCGCTTCGACATGTCGGAGTACATGGAGCGCCACGCTGTGAGCCGCCTGATTGGCGCGCCCCCCGGCTATGTGGGTTTTGACCAGGGTGGCCTGCTGACCGAAGCCATCACGAAGAAGCCGCACGCGGTGCTGCTGCTCGACGAGATCGAGAAGGCACACCCGGACATTTTCAACGTGTTGCTGCAGGTCATGGACCATGGCACGCTGACGGACAACAACGGCCGCAAGGCCGACTTCCGCAACGTGCTCATCATCATGACCACGAATGCCGGCGCCGAGACCATGAACAAGGCGACCATTGGCTTCACCAACCCGCGCCAGGCGGGCGACGAGATGGGCGACATCAAGCGCCTGTTCACGCCCGAGTTCCGCAACCGGCTGGATGCCATCGTCAACTTCAAGGCCCTGGACGAGCAGATCATCCTGCGCGTGGTGGACAAGTTCCTGCTGCAGCTGGAAACGCAACTGGCCGAGAAGAAGGTGGAAGTCACCTTCACCGACCAACTGCGCAAGCACCTGGCCAAGAAGGGCTTCGATCCGCTCATGGGCGCACGCCCGATGCAGCGCCTGATCCAGGACACCATCCGCCGCGCGTTGGCCGACGAGCTGCTGTTTGGCCGCCTGACCGAAGGTGGCCGCCTGACGGTGGACATCGAGATGAAGACCGATGACAAGGGCTTGGAGACGCCCGAGGTGTTGCTCGACATCCAGCCGCTGCCCAAGAAGGAGCGTTCTGCCAAGTCGGAGCCTGCCGAGCCAGAAGAGGCCACGGCAGACTGACCCGGCGGTCACCGCCAGTGTCGAGCGCCTTTCGGGGCACCGCCTGACAAACAAAAAACCCACGGTGAATGCCGTGGGTTTTTTGTTTTCTGGCCCCGTAGGTGGCCCTTGGGCCTTCCAATCCTGCTGTTGGGCCCCACGGGACCCGCTGCTAGCCACTGCATCCATCCTGAGGCCCAGGAGGCGTGTGCTCCAGACCCGTGGATCAGCGCAGTATCAAGGGGTTTGCAGCCGCTGCAACAGCTCCACCGTCGGATAGCCGTCTGCCGCCATGCCCAGGCTGCGCTGATAGCCGCGCAGCCCGGCGCGCGTGGCAGGGCCCATCACACCGTCGGGCGTGCCCGCTGCAAAACCTTTGCGGTTCAGTGCCTCCTGCAGCGCCTGCATCTGCGTGCGGGACAAGGGCTCCAGGTCGCGCGGCCAGGCGCCGATGACCGGAGCACCGCCGCCAATCTGGCGGGACAGCAGGGCCACTGCCAGCGCGTAGTTCACCGAGTTGTTGTAGCGCAGGATGGCCCGGAAGTTCGCTCCCACCACAAAGGCCGGGCCGCGTGCGCCCGCCGGGGCGGTGATGGAGGCTGCACCCAGGGCAGGCAGTGGCTGGCCGTCGGCTGAGCGCACGCCTTCTGCCTCCCACTGCGCCGTGGTCTGCCGCACGGCGGGGTCGGCCCGGGCGTGGTCGAAGTGGGGCGGCAGCACCACTTCGGCGCCCCAGGTCTCGCTGGCCTGCCAGCCAGAGCGTGCAAGGAAGTGCGCGGTAGAGGTCAGCACATCGGGGATGCTGCCCCAGATGTCGCGCCGCCCGTCGCCATCGGCATCCACGGCGTAGGCCAGAAACACCGATGGCAGAAACTGCGTGTGCCCCATGGCGCCCGCCCACGAGCCCAGCATGCGCTCGGCTGCAATGTCGCCCCGGTCCACGATGCGCAGCGCCGCCAGCAGCTCGCCCTGGGCCCAGGCGCGGCGGCGCCCTTCGTAGGCCAGGGTGGCCAGCGCGTCCACGGTGCGGAAGCTGCCAAAGTTGCTGCCGTAGTTGCTCTCCATGCCCCAGATGGCGGTGACCACTGTGGCAGGCACGCCGTAGCGCGCGGCAGCGGCCTCCAGCGTGGGGCCGTGTTCGGCCAGCTTGGCCTGGCCCTGGGCTACGCGCTGGGCCGATACAGCGCTGTCGAGGTAAGCCCAGGGCGTGCGCGAGAACTCGGGCTGGGCCCGGTCCAGCTCCACCACACGCGGCTGCCACTGCGCCTGGCCCAGCACATCGCGCACCGTGTTCGGCTGGATGCCCGCCGCCAGGGCCTGGGCCGCAAACTCGATGCGCCAGGCTGCAAAACCTGCGGTGTGGTCATTGGAATCGGTCACCGATGGGGCCGCGCCTGTGGGCGCAGGGGCCGACGCAGGCACTGGATGGGGGGGCGCGGAAGGTGTGGGGGAGGGCGCGGGGACTGCAGAACAACCCGCCAGCGCCAGGCCCGCGAGCCAGACCGCCAGCGGCGTGGACCCTGCAGGCAGCGGGCGGTGGGGCGAGGCGATGGTGGGGCGGGAGTTGGTGTTGGAGTTGGGGAGGGGGCAATGCATGGCGCCATTGTCCCGCGCGGCCACGCTGCGGCCGGGCCGCAGGTGTATCACCTAGTGAGCGCCATGCAGCCACGGGTTATGATTTGCTATTATTTGTATAGCTATAAAGGCATGATGGACAGGCGGTAGGGGCCTAAAAAGCCTGCAAATCCGGTTACAGTTGCGCCTCCACCCCGCCGACATCCCCGTCCCGCCCCTGTTTGCTGACCGACCATGGCTGCCCACACCTTCCTCTGGCACGACTACGAAACCTTCGGGGCCAACACGCGCCGCGACCGCCCGGCGCAGTTTGCAGCCATCCGCACGGATGCCGACCTCAACGAGATCAGCGAGCCGCTGATGATCTACTGCCAGCCGGCCAACGACTACCTGCCCGATCCGCAGTCCTGCCTCATCACCGGCATCACCCCCCAGCTCTGCCTGGAAAAAGGCCTGCCCGAGCGCGAGTTTGCCAACCGCATCGAGGCCGAGTTCGCCCAGCCCGGCACCATCGGAGTGGGCTACAACACCATCCGGTTCGACGACGAGATCACGCGCTTCATGTTCTGGCGCAACCTCATCGACCCCTATGCGCGCGAATGGCAAAACCAGTGCGGCCGCTGGGACTTGCTGGACGTAGTGCGCATGACCTATGCGCTGCGGCCCGAAGGCATCGCCTGGCCCAAGAAGGAAGACGGCGCGCCCAGCTTCAAGCTCGAGCACCTCTCCAAAGCCAATGGCCTGCTGCACGAGGCCGCGCACGATGCGCTGTCGGACGTGCGCGCCACCATTGCGCTGGCGCGGCTGATTCGCCAGCACAACGCCAAGCTGTTTGACTTTGCCCTGGCACTGCACAAAAAAGACCGCGTGGCCGCTGAGCTGCGCTTGCCCGCCACGGCCATCACGGCGCGGCCGTTCTTGCATGTGTCAGGCATGTTCCCCACCGAGCGCGGCTGCCTGGGCGTGATGTGGCCGCTGGCCAGCCACCCCACCAACAAGAACGAGCTGATCGCCTGGGACCTGGCCCACGACCCGCGCGAACTGGCCGCGCTGAATGTGGAGGACATCCGCTTGCGCATGTTCACCCGCTCGGCCGACCTGCCCGAGGGCGTCACACGCCTGCCCATCAAGACCATCCACCTCAACAAATCGCCCATGGTGGTGGGCAATGTGAACACCCTCACGCCCGCGCTGGCGCAGCGCTGGGGCATCGACCTGACCCAGGCCGCGCAGCACGCCGAGGTGGCGCGCAGCCTGCCCGACATGAGCGGCATCTGGCCCGCCGTGTTCGCCCGGCCCGCTGAGCCCGCCCCCGATGTGGACCAGGACCTGTACGGCGGCTTCGTGGGGAACAACGATCGCCGCTATCTGAACGACCTGCGCAGCATGTCCGGCGCCAAGCTGGCCACCGCCCGAACGGGTTTTGACGACCCGCGCCTGACCGAGCTGGTCTGGCGCTACCGGGCGCGCAACTTTCCGCAGACCCTCACGCCTGAGGAGCAAGAGCGCTGGGAGGCCCACCGCGCCGCCTGCCTGTTCGACGGGCAGGGCGGGGCGCGCACGGTGGAGCAGCTGTTCACCGAAATCGATACCCTGTCGGAGACCGCTGACGACGAGCGCACGCAGGACATCCTGGGGGCCTTGTACGATTACGCCGAGCACATCGCACCGGAGCGGTAGCTCCCCCTGAGGCGCTGGCGCGCCTTCCCCCCAGAGGGGGGACGCACCCCGGTGGCCTGGCAAAGCCAGCTCCACGGGGGCGCTGGCGTAGAGATCGCGCCAGTGTTAGTTGCCCCGCCTTGCACGTAGACCAGTAGAAACAGAGCAGCCGCAGATTTTTATGACGACACCGCAAAACCGCAGCTTCACCACCCAGATCGTGCACGCCGACCGCCTGGGCGGCGCCGAGCAGGGCGCCATCCACCAGCCCATCCACACCTCGGTGCAATATGGCTATGAGAAGGTCGAAGACCTGATCGCCGTCTTCCAGGGCACGGCCAAGGGCGGCTTCAACTACGCGCGCCAGGGCACGCCCACCACGGCGGCGCTGGAGGCCAAGATCACCAAGATGGAGCGCGGCCACGGCACCATCGTTTTCTCCACCGGCATGGCGGGCATCTGCGCCGTGTTCCTCACGCTGCTCAAGGCGGGCGACCACCTGGTGGCCAGCCAGTTCGTGTTTGGCAACACCAACAGCGTGCTGGGCACGCTGGCCGATCTGGGCATTGAAGTCACCACGGTGGATGTGACCGACGCCGCCAACGTGGCCGCCGCGCTGCGCCCCAACACCCGCATGGTGTTTGTCGAAACCATCGCCAACCCCGGCACCCAAGTCCCCGACCTGGAAGGCATTGGCGCGCTGTGCCAGCAGCATGGCGTGCTGTACGTGGTGGACAACACCGTGGCCTCGCCCTACCTGTTCCGCGCCGCCACGGTGGGCGCGGGGCTGGTGGTCAACTCGCTCACCAAAAGCATCGGCGGCCTGGGCGACGCGCTGGGCGGTGCGATCACCGACACCGGCCTGTACGACTGGTCGCGCTACCCCAACATTTTTGCCGCCTACCGCAAGGGCGACGCCAAGGGCTGGGGCCTGCAGCAGCTGCGCAAAAAGGGCCTGCGCGACATGGGCGGCACGCTGTCGTCCCACGCCGCCCACCAGCTCGCCCTGGGCGCCGAAACCCTGGCCCTGCGCATGGACCGCACCAGCGCCACAGCCCTGGCGCTGGCGCAGTGGCTAGAGGCCCACCCGGCCATCGCGCGCGTGCTGTACCCCCTGCTGCCCTCGCACCCGCAGCATGCCTTTGCCAAAAAGCACCTCAAGGCAGGCTCGTGGCTCATGTCGTTCGAGCTGCGCAACCCCGACCAATGCCTGCCCGTGTGCAACCGCCTGCAGCTGCCCATCAAGGCCACAGGCCTGGCCGACACCCGCACGCTCATCATCCCGGTGGCGCACACCATCTTCTGGGAGGCCGGCCCCGCCGTGCGCGCCACCATGGGCATTGCCGACAGCATGATCCGCCTGTCGGTGGGCCTGGAAGAGGTGGAAGACCTGCTGGCCGATTTCGAGCAGGCGCTCGCCGGAGCCTGATCCGCCGCCTTCACCGCCCACCCACGCCGGGAGCCCCGCCATGGCCACTGTCACCTCTGCACCACCCGCCAGCATCGGCAAATACCGCATCGAGCGCGAACTGGGGCGGGGCGCCAGTGGCATTGTGTATCTGGGGCTGGACGGCTTCCGGGGCCGCAAGGTGGCTATCAAGCAAACCCACTCACACCTGCTCAAGGTGCCCGAACAGGCCGAGCGCTACCGCAAGCTGCTGCGCAACGAGGCCGCGCTGTCGGGCCGCCTGCGCCACCCCAACATCGTGCGCCTGCTGGATGCAGACGAGGAAGCGCTGCCGCCCTACCTGGTGCTCGAATACGTGGACGGCCAGCCGCTGTCCGACTTTGCAACGCCTGATGCGCTGTTGCCCGTGCCCCAGGTGCTCGACATCGCATTCAAGTGCTGCAACGCCCTGGACTACGCCTGCCGCGAAGGCCTGGTGCACCGGGACATCAAGCCTGCCAACCTCATGCTGGCGCGCGATGGGGATGTGAAGCTGACTGACTTCGGCGCGGCGCTGTCGCTGCGCAGCGATGCCACGCAGCTGTCGGGCCTGGTGGGCTCGCCGTCGTACATGTCGCCCGAACAGGTGCGCGAGCAGGACCTCACCCACCACAGCGACATGTTCTCGCTGGCCGTGGTGGTGTACGAGCTGCTCACCGGCCGCCGCCCGTTTGATGGCGACACCGATTTCGCCACCCTCTACAAGATCAGCAACGACGCCCCCACGCCCCCCAGCCTGCTGCGCGCGTCGCTGCCCCCGCATGTGGACGAAGTCCTGCTCCGCGCCCTGGCCAAGCAGCCCGCCGACCGTTTTGCCACCTGGCCCGACTTTGCCCAGGCCCTGCTCGCCGCCCACCGGGGCCTGCCCCGTCAGCGCTCGCAAGACACCGAGGCCGAACGCTTCGCCCGCCTGCGCGCACTGCCGTTTTTTGCCGATTTTCACGACGTCGCCCTGTGGGAGCTGATGCGCCTGGGCAGCTGGCGCCGCCTGGAGCAGGGCACCGTGCTGATGCGCGAGAACACGCCGGGCGATTCGTTCTGCATCCTCATCGAAGGCCAGGTCGCCATTAGCCGCCAGGGCTGGAACCTCAGCACCCTGGGCCCCGGCGTCACCCTGGGCGAAATGACCTACCTGCGCCCCGAAAACAAAATGCGCACCGCCTCCGCCGTGGCCGAGACCGAAGTGCTGGTGCTCAAGGTCCGCAACCCGGCGCTGCGCGAGGCGTCGGAGGATTTGCAGTCGCGGTTTGACAAAGCCTTTATCAAGCTGCTGGTGGGGCGGTTGATTGCCACCAATGAACAGTTGGCGGAGTGGGAGCAGGGGTTGAGTGAGCCGGAGTGAGTGGGTGGGCGAGTTGCCCCGGCTTCGGTGATGTGGAACTATGAAATTTATAGCTGCTAGCGCTTGACGGATAAGCGATAGAGGCCCAAAAAGACGAAATTTAAGAGTGAATGAAGAGTTTTTGCAGGAGCGAATACAAATTTATCGAAATGCTAATCGTCGAGCAGTTCGTTAGCACTACCAACGTCGGGTAGTAATCGCCGGATTCCCCGCCGCGCCCGCGCGAAGGTCGGCTGGCACCTCAATCTAGAAGATAACGACGGCCATGCCGAGAACCTGCCTGTCGAAGAACTGTCTGAAGATTCTTCAAAAGGGTATGCTTTGCTGCGGAAACCAGAGGCAACAGTCGTTCAGAGACAAACTGTTCGGTTGCTGTTCTTCCCAAAATATGGCCGTACCATGAATAACTACTCTCAATGCGACCTAAATCAGCCAACAAGAATGAAACCGCATCTGCGCTAAAGTCGTCAGTCGTAAGGCCATCCTGGTGTCGGAGAATTGAATTGGATAGTACAAATCGATACTTCGAGCCAGATTGATTGAACTCTTTCACGAAGGCTTGCTGCGCTTCTTTGCTCAAACAAGCAGAGAACAACCAAGAAATTCGATCAAAAAATATAGGGTGCGTCTCACGATCAATTTCGTCAGCGAGCCAATCCAGCCACCATTCGATTGGGCCAATCTCAATGCGTCCGAGTGGACAATTCACCGCACTATAAATCTGGTTGAGAAGAGCCAAGGCGAGATTTGCATCACGCAATTTCAGTAGTTGAACAAAAAGTACCTCGTTTCCGGCCCAGTCGACATCAATCTGTTCAAGAAGACTTGTCTGCTCCTCCCTGCGTTGTTCGAGGCTCATACTGGAGATTTCACGCAAAGCCTCGAACAATAAGGCACTCGTCGTTTCTGCCGTGCAATACAGTAGGCACGCCTTCAAAATACCGGATCTCTCTGCCGCCCGAGTTTTAACAATCTCTGCCATATCTGCCCGGCCAGAACAGAGAAATTTGAGTGCCTTTAGTGCCCAAGAGTCATTATCGGGATTTTCTACGAAAGAAATAAGTCGATCTAGATGCTCGGAAGTGAATGAAGTCCATGATAGATCGTGTGTAGTTTCACCATGGCCAGCGATAAAATAAATCGCAGTGGCGGATTTTTCAACGCCGCGGAGCAGCAGATCGCCCGCTAGCTCAAGTGCCGCAGTAGAACGATGCTTTCACAGAATATTGCATAAAACACGCGCATGAATCTCTGGCACGGGCGTGGAAAGCTCATTCGGCAGAAATTCATTCTTAATGATGGAAATGTCAATATCTGCGAGAAATTCGGCGACGCCGCTCGTGAAACCATGGAAGGCGTGCTCGTCAGAGTCGGGTGTGCACTCTTCCGAAATGGAGTTGGCCAATTTGAGGAGCTTTGTAACGTCCTCTGGCGCCGAAAATGGTTTGAGGGCCTTTGCAAGACCATTGCAGCAATAGTTGTAGTCGGATCGAGCCTCAACAAACTCGTGAAAAAGTTCATTCTTAATTCCTGGACCTTTCATGGCGATGAGCCGCTTAACGGCCGCCCCGCCAATTGTGTTCCGAAGCTTCATCAGTGACCGCAACTGCGGCTCATGGACTTTTGAAAGCGGAAGGCTTGACTCAAAAATCCACTCAATCCGGCTTTCAAATGGCCCAAGGCGCTTATTTCTTTCGGGGATAAGGGAGAGAAGCTTTGACACGACATCATCACGCCCGTCTTCAAGATATTTCGCGGCATTCATGGCAAGGGCGAGGTCAGCATCGACTACGTCATTGAAGAACGCCTCAGCGTGCGATGGTGGTAAGAGGCTGAGGGCGAGGAACAATGCCTGATCCCACCTCGTTAATGTCAACTTTTCCCTGAGGATTTGTGGAGTTGTTCGATAGCGGCGAGCAAGCTCTTTGGCTGCGAGGTATTCAGTAACTGATTGATGAACGAATGCAATCCTGGCGCCAGCGTGTGGAATCAGAACCGAAACTGAGATGAGCCAATTAGCAATATCTAGAGCATCAATACCGACTAATCCTGCCGCTTCTGAATTCGTCTTTAGTACCCGGATAAGATCCGATAAAGGGTAGGCTTCTTCTCCGCGATTAATCGCATCGTATGCGACGATAGAAAGAATTTCTTCAATTTCAAAGCATCTGCCAAATCTCTTCGCAGATGCTTCCTCAATATTTGAAAAAAACGATTGGTAGAAATCCTTGGGATGCGCCTCCTTTGGCAAGCTTACGACACCGCTTTTGACAAGCTGAAAATAGAAGGGTTTCTGCAGCAGTCGTCTAAACTCGCGGTCAAAACGACCATCGGTGTTAATCCCTATATTTTTTAGTTCGACAGAAACAATTGCTTCATCAATTTCGTCGAGGCAGTAGGCTGGGAAGCCCAATTTTCCTAGGCCATCATTCGTTCTTGAGCTGATTATCATGGAGGACAGCCCCACGCTTTCCGTGAATTTGGCGAAGTCTCCTTCGTAGCTGCCGCTCTCCCAATACTCTCTGGGCATCTCGTTGAATGAGTCCAAGAATAACTTTACCCTAAAGCGTTGCGCCATCTCAAAAAATTGCAAACTCGGCGGCAGCGTTTGGTTAACTAAATCCGCGAGGTCTCCGCGATAAAGTTTAAGGTCAACGAAGATGGGAACGACTGCGGAAGACTTGTCGAACGGTTCAGAGAGGCACACTTCATGAAGTTCTTCGGCTAATCGGGCTGCAGCTTGCCGAAGCGCATATGTCTTTCCTGCTCCTGGCAATCCAACTAGAACAGCTCGCTTGGGTCCATCATCCAAGAAATTTTCAACTGCGCAGTGATCGAATTTATCAGGTCGGCGGTACATACCATACCTCGTCTGATTTGCGGATTCAACATGCACTCGAATGGGCAACTCTGGACTCATTTTCGTTGTGCGTGCCAAGCGCGCTGCGTGTCGCGCCAATGAAAGAACCATATCAGGAGTGCATTCCTTATTGCTTACTTCAACAAGGGCTGGATTAAGTACAGCTGGCGCAGGTTCGAGGAGTGAATCAAGAAGCGCGAGCAGACCGGTATGATCTTTCTTGCCGTCAGGGCGTGTGTTTGTAGGGTAATTGGTAAGGTGGATGCCGTAGTTTCGTCTCCAGTAGTCACACTCTGCTTCAGCTACATCGGCCATAATTGCGTAGTGGTCACGAGTTCCGCCCTTGTACGTATTAGCAAGAAGGTCACGGATATAAATAAAATCCGGGTCTCGTAACCCAAACCCTAGATAAACGACTGGGCGACTCGCTAGCAGCATTCTTAGAGATTCCAGTGCGTTCTGGCGTTCTCCTTGGGGGAGCAACTGCCGGTACTGCTCTCGAGTCAGAATAATGCTGTCGCTGTCCGCCGCGTCTCCGTGAGGCTTAAACACAAAGTCAATAGCGCGGGCATGAACGATCTCGGCAGTTTCAGTGAGATGCCGATTTGTAATCGCTGGGCGGTAAAACCGATCTGGCTGCCATTGCCTTAGAGCCTCCTCAAGAAGGTTATCGTAATTCGTCGTGACAAAGCAACGCGTTCCCAGAGAGACGATCTTGCGGTGAATTTCATGGGGCTTAGCTACGCCATATCGACACGTAGCTCGAATGAAATCACCGATCTGTTGCTTGGTTAACTTATCGAATCCGTAGCTAGCTGCTTGTAAAAGGTCACCTCGCTCCGCCTCGGCTCGAATAAGGTCTGCTTGCGCACCCGCCGTTTCCACGAACTTCGCGAGTTCTTCAATCAGGCCTGACCACGACGGTAGCCCTGACCACAACGATATCCCCGATCCAATGAATAGGACAGTATCTTCCTGAGTAAGTATCTGCTTCAGTTTTTGCATATTTCAGCTCTGGGGATGATTCACTTGTAGCGTCAGCGTTTTCGGTCTTCGCGAGAGCGAAGGAGACGGGAATCTGTTGGTCTTGGAAAGGGTGGCCACGCGGTTCACGAGGACGGCCTCAATGCCCTCACGGCGAAGAGCATAGCCGGGCGCTTCTGCTCCTTGAGCCGATAGTCCTTGCTGTTGATCGAGTGACAGCACCTGACCGCAAGCGGTCGCAGGACCGCTCGACGATAAGCCTTTGGTTTAACACGCCAGAACGTCGCAATAAGCCGCGCGCCATCATGTCTTGCATCCACAGTCCTAATTTACTATTAAAAGTATAGCTACTACCGCTTTATATATAAGCGCTAGACCCCAAAAACACTCGAAAATACAGCATAAATCACAATCTGCGCCTTAGGGCTAGACAAAACGAATGAGAATTAATATCATTTGATCGCCTGAGTACGCACACCCCGTCCACCGCAAAAGGCTCCTCCAAGGAGTTTTGCCATGGACCTGGGCACATCGCAGCCAAACCAATCCACCCCTGTCAGCAGTTTTCCGCCCGCACCGGCCACCTTGCCGTTGTGGGAGCGCACCATGCAGCGCGCGCGTGGCGCAGCGCGCTTGGGCCAGATGGCGATGGCCCTGGCGTATCAGCAGCAGGCGCTGGCGCTGTCGTTGCGCGTGCTGCAGCAGGTTCCCCCGGCGGGGCGTGAGGACGATTGCGTTGCCGCGCTGGTGGTCTCCCACCTGAACGTTGCCGACCTGCAGGCGCAGGCTGCCGAGCTGGATGCGGCTGCGCATCTACGGTGCCGGGCGCATGCACTGGTATCGGGGTTGCTGGCCGATGGCCGCCACAGCCCGGCGCTGCGCCAGGCGGCCGTGCGGCACAGCCGCGAAACCCTGGCCGCCTTGTTGGCCCATGTGGCCCACCACGGCTCGCACCCTGCCATTGCCCAAGCGCTGGCCAGCCAGCGTGGCGTGGGGCTGCAGCATTGACTGAGCAGCTGCGGGCACCGCAACTGCCGGTCGCAACGATTGCATTCGCCTGTTTGTTCGTTCGTTCCTTTCGTCCTTCCTTCCCTCGTTCTTACCTCTGCCTGAAAGCACCATGCCCTACACGCTGCCCGCCTTGCCCTATGCCTATGACGCGCTGGAGCCCCACATCGATGCCCGCACGATGGAGATCCACCACACGAAGCACCACCAGACTTACATCAACAACCTGAACGCCGCGCTGGCGGGCACGGCGCATGCCGATCTGCCCGTTGATGAACTGGTGGCGGGTCTGTCGCTGTTGCCCGAGAACCTGCAAGGCCCGGTGCGCAACAACGGCGGCGGGCATGCAAACCACAGCCTGTTCTGGAGCGTGATGTCGCCGCAGGGCGGCGGCCAGCCGCAGGGCGATCTGGCGCGGGCAATCGACACGGATCTGGGGGGCTTTGATGCGTTCAAGGGCGCGTTCACCAAGGCGGCGCTCACGCGGTTTGGCAGCGGCTGGGCCTGGCTGTGTGTGGGCGCGGCGGGCCAGCTGGTGGTGGAGAGCACGGGCAACCAGGACAGCCCGCTGATGGCGGGGGCGATGTCGGGCAACACGCCCCTCCTGGGGCTGGATGTGTGGGAGCACGCCTATTACCTGCAGTACCAGAACCGCCGCCCCGAGTACATCGCGGCCTTCTACAACGTGATTGACTGGGCCGAGGTGGCCCGTCGCTTTGCGCTGGCCCGGGCGTGACGGCTTCGCCCAGCGATTCCTGTCCCTGGACCCACCTTTTGCCCACACCCGGAGCCGACGCCATGCAGATGCCGCCCACTTCGCCCGACACCGTTCTGGAACCCGCTGCGCCCACCACCGTGCCCACCATGCCGCCTGCAGGGCGCGGCGTGGCTTTGCGCGGGCGGCAGTGGCTGGGCCTGGGCATTGTGCTGCTGGGCATCGTGGCCGCTGCGGCCCAGGCGTGGCAGTGGATTGTGGGCCAGCCCGCTGTGGAAGCAGCCTGGTGGGGCGGCCTGGCGGCTGCGCTGGCCACGGCGCTGGGCACTGTGCCGGTGCTGCTGGCGCAAAGGTTGTCCGAGCGCACGCAGGACACGCTGTTTGGCTTTGGCGCGGGCGTGATGCTGGCTGCCTGTTCGTTCTCGCTCATCATCCCGGGCATCCACGCGGCACGCGCGGGTGGGGCCAGCGCCTGGGGGGCCGGGGGCACGGTGGGCGCGGCCATTTTGCTGGGCGCGCTGGTGCTGCTGTGGATGGAGCGCCTGCTGCCGCACGAGCATTTCATCAAGGGCGTGGAGGGCGCCCCGGCGTCGCGTACGCTGCAGCGCACCTGGCTGTTTGTGTTTGCGATTGCGCTGCACAACCTGCCCGAAGGGCTGGCCATTGGCGTGGCGCATGCGGGCGGCGACCCCTTGCGCGCCAACGCGTTGGCCACCGGCATCGCCATCCAGGATGTGCCCGAGGGCCTGGTGGTGGCCATGGCGCTGCTGGCTGCTGGCTACCGGCGCGCGCTGGCGGTGGGGCTGGGCATGGCCTCAGGCCTGGTCGAGCCCCTGGGCGCCGTGCTGGGGGCGGCGGTGGTTAGCGCATCGGCCAGCCTGCTGCCCTGGGGCCTGGGGTTTGCGGCCGGGGCCATGCTGTTTGTGATCAGCCACGAGATCATCCCCGAGTCGCACCGCAAGGGCCACGAGGCCTGGGCCACGGGCGGGTTGATGCTGGGGTTCGTCATCATGATGCTGCTGGATACTGCGCTCGGGTAGATTGAGATTGCTATTAAATTAATAGCTGGTAGCGCTTTATGGATAAGCGATAGGGGCCAATTTGACCCCTATTTAGGCACTCAGCCGAAGAATGCGTAGCAGACCGCGATGGCGGCCACCACGCCCGCCAGCTCGGCCAGCAAGGCGCAGCCCACGGCGTGCCGCGCACGCTGTATGCCCACCGCGCCAAAGTACACGGCCAGCACATAAAACGTGGTTTCGGTGCTGCCCTGGATGGTGGCGGCGGCCAGGGCGGCAAAGCTGTCCACGCCCTGGGTCTGCATGGTTTCGATGAGCATGGCACGCGCCGCGCTGCCCGAGAACGGCTTGACCAGGGCGGTGGGCAGGGCGTCCACAAACCGGGCGTCCGCGCCCAGCGTGGTCACGCACCAGCGGATGCCGTCGAGCACATAGCCCAGCGCGCCCGAGGCGCGGAACACGCCCACCGCGCACAGCATGGCCACCAGGTAGGGCAGCAGGCCCTTGGCCACATCAAAGCCTTCGCGCGCGCCTTCGATGAAGGCCTCGTACACCGGCACCTTGCGCCACGCGCCCAGCGCCACAAACAGCACGACCAGCGCAAACAGCGTGAGGTTGCCCAGCAGCGACGACAGCGAGGCCAGGGCCGCAGCGCTGAGTGTGGTGAGCAGCGCCATGAAGCCGCCCAGCACCAGCGCCACGGGCAGCAGGTAGGCCAGCACCACGGGGCTCCACAGCGGCAGGCGCTGCACCACGGCCACGCTCAGCAGCCCCACCAGGGTGGACGCGGATGTCGCCAGCAGGATGGGCAAAAAGACCAGCGTCGAGTCGGGCGCGCCCTGTTGCATGCGGTACATGAAGATGGTCACTGGCAGCAGCGTGAGCGAGGACGCGTTGAGCACCAGAAACAGGATCTGCGCGTTGGTGGCGGTGTCGGGCTGGGGGTTCAGCTCTTGCAGCGCCTTCATGGCCTTGAGGCCCATGGGCGTGGCGGCGTTGTCCAGCCCCAGCGCATTGGCCGCAAAGTTCAGCGTGATCAGCCCCAGCGACGGGTGGCCGCGTGGCACCCCGGGCATGAGCTTGGCAAACAGCGGTGCCAGCCAACGCGCCAGGGCGTCCACCAGGCCCGCCTTCTCGGCAATGCGCAAAAAGCCCAGCCACAGCGTGAGCGTGCCAAACAGCAGCACCATCACCTCGACCGAGAGCTTGGCCATCTGGAACAGTGCCTGCACCATGGCCGAAAAGATATCGGCATTGCCGCCCACCAGCCACTGGGCCAGCGCGGCGACCGCCGCCGTCAGGAAGAAGCCGAGCCACAGGGTGTTGAGCATGGGAGGGGAGCGCTGAGGGGCGGGTGAGGGTGGGCGTGTGGCCGAGGTTACACGCTGCTGAGGGCAGGGCGGGGCCGTTGGCAGCCGGTTTGGCGTCGCCACGACAGCGCCAGGGTTGTGTGCCTGGGGGGATTTTGGGGCGCCGGGTAAACTATAGGGTTTTTGCCGCGCGGGATGGCCCCCGGCAAACACCCCCCAACCCACACACAAAGGTAACCCCCATGGGCGCGCAGTGGAAAGCAAAAGGCAAGGCTCTGGTAGCCGATGCCAAGGGCAAGCTGTTTGGCAAGCTGGTCAAGGAAATCACCGTGGCCGCACGCGGCGGCGCCGACCCGGCCAGCAACTCGCGCCTGCGCCTGGTGGTCGAGCAGGCCCGCAAGGCATCGATGCCCAAGGACACACTGGAGCGCGCCATCAAGAAGGGCTCGGGCACCGGCGCTGATGCCGTGAACTACGAGCGCGTGATCTATGAAGGGTATGCACCGCACCAGGTGGCGGTGATGGTGGAATGCCTCACCGACAACGTCAAACGCACGGCGCCTGAGATGCGCGTGCTGTTTCGCAAGGGCCAGTTGGGCACCTCGGGCTCGGTGGCATGGGATTTCGACCACGTCGGCATGATCGAGGCCGAGCCTGCCGTGGCAGGCGCTGACCCTGAAGAGGCCGCCATTGAAGCGGGCGCGCAAGACTGCGAGCCAGGCGATGAAGAGGGCACGACCACTTTTTGGACCGACCCGGCTGAACTGGACCTGGTGAGCCGTGCGCTGCCCGCCCACGGTTTCAACGTGCTGTCGGTCAAGCTGGGCTACAAGCCCAAGAACCCGGTCAACCCCGCCAACCTCACGGCCGAGCAGCTCGAAGAGGTGGAGAGCTTCCTGGCCGCCATCGACGGCAACGACGACGTGCAGAACGTGTTTGTGAGCCTGGGCGGCTGATACACGGCCGCAGGCCCGTACGGCCTGCGCCACCGCCACCGGCTTTCACGCAACCTACCTTTTCATGACTGCAGACCACTACGCCGCCCTCGGGCTGGCGGCCAATGCGTCGCTGGCCGACATCAAGAAGGCCTTTCGGCAGAAGGCCTCGTTCTATCACCCCGACCGCAACGACGCGCCCGACGCTGCCCAGCGTTTTGCCCAGGTGCAAAAGGCCTACGAGGTGCTGTCGGATGACGAAGCACGCCAGGCCTACGACGACAACCGCCGCCGCAACCTGCTGGACGACCCGCTGCAGACCGCACAAGAGATCTGGCAGGCCTACAGCGCGCGCATTCTTTCTTCTTCCTCTACGTCTTCTCCTTCCTCTCCCCTGTGAAACTTTCTCCCTACTTTCATGACCTGCGCTCCGCCTACCAGGCCGAGCTGGACGACCTGGTGTCCGACTCCGAAGGCAACGATGTGCTTCGCAAGCGCCTGGCAGAAAAGCGCAACGAAATCGCCTTTCTGGTGCAGATGATGGAGCTGGCCCCCGAGATGGTGGCCGTGGTGTTTCACCGGGGCTTTCGCTTCACCAAGCCCGCTGCGGTCGAGCACCTGCTGGGCCAGCCCGTGGATGCCTTGCCCGACTGGCACAGCCTGACCCACGCTGTGGCGCTGGAGCCCTGGGCGCAAAGCCTGGCGCAGACCGTGCTGCGCGAGCCCCAGGGCGCGCGTTTTCTGGCCGTGGCTGTCGGGCTGGAGTACCTGCAGCAACACGCCCGCATGGCCCCCGCCGCCGCAGTGCATGGCGACGCCGATGCCGAGGACGACGGTGAAGACGCCGCCGAACACGACGACGACTACAACGCCTTGAGCGCCGACGACGCGGTGGACCCGCACAACAGCCGTACGCGCGAAGAGTCCAGCGCCAACTGGCTGGCCGACGCAGGCTTTGAGCGCAAGGAGTGACCGACCATGAGCAGCAGTAACCAACATCTCGCCCTGATCACCAAGACCACCAGCCTGATCGCGGCCGGTGACATCGTGGGCGCCGAGTCGGCCCTTGCCGAGCTGGCCGACACCGACGGCGACGGCGCGCTGATGGTGGTGCTGGACCAGCTCGCGCCCAAGGACATCCTGGCCGTGATGCGCGAGTACGACGACTCCAAGGCGTCCGTGGTCAACATGCTGGTCACGCCCGAGCAGTTTGCGCGAGCCATGGTGCTGGAAAAGCAGTACAAGGACCTCACCCACACCCACCTGCGCAACATGGTCAACGCCGTGGTGTTTCGCGACGATGCCGACCCGGTGGAATTCCTCACCGCGATTGGCGATCTGGAAGGCGGCGCCGAGGCCCTGGCCAACTACTTTGCCGAGAAGTGGAGCCGCATCGAAGCCTTTGCCCGCACCGGCACGTTCGACGCGGTGGAAGACTACGGTGTGACGCTGACGGACGACGAGCTGCTCGCCTCCGGCTATGTGCAGCCGCGTGTGGACCAGGACGAAGTGGCCGACCGCGACTGGATGCAGATGGCCTGGCTGCTGCGCTACGAATGCCGCGACCTGTTCATCGAAATGCTGCTGGTGCTGCGCGCCAAGGCGCGTGCGTTTGACCTGGGCCTGGAGGAGGGCGACGACGCGCCCGCCGAAGAGGACGACGGCAAGTTCGAAACCAGCGAGACCGACCGGGGCAAGGCCACGCCCGCGGCCCGCGCCTCTGACGAAGAATCCGCGATCTAGAGAACATCCCCCTGTGGCGCTGCGCGCCTTCCCCCTTCTCTCGAATCACTGCGTGATTCGAGAGAAGGGGGACACCGCCCTTGCTGCGGGGCGGCCCTTGCTCGGCGGTCCTGGCTTGGGCCGCGACAGTTGCAAAGAGCGTGAGCAACGCGATGGAGTACCTGCATGACCTTGCCCCCTACGACTGCTTCTGATTCGCCAACGGGCACTAACGCCCTGCAACTCCACGACGCGCGCCCTTTCTTTGAAAAGGCGCTGGTCTACGGCGTGCAGCACGGCATCCTGGGTGCAGACCGGCTCGCGGCCATCCACACCGATGCGCCCAAGGGGATGGTGCAGATTGCGCGCTACTTTGGCAGCGAGTTTCTGCGGCCCGAGCTGGAAAAAGCGCGGGACCGCATGGTCAACCTGATCAGCCTGTACCTGCTGGAGACCACAGGCGGCGACCTGGCCGAGGCGGCGGTCTCGCTGCGCGACAACTCCTTTCTGTCGCGCTCCAAGGGCGGCTCGGACATGCTCAAGCGGCTGATCGCCATGCCCGAGAGCAGCAACTTCGGCATGGCCGGGTATGCCGATGCCGAAACCCCGCTGCTGGCCGCCTGGTCGCTGCGCAGCCATGCCGACTACCGCGCCGAGCTGGCACGGCGCAGTCAGATTGCCCAGTCGATTGCGGCTGCCGAGTGGCTGGCCGCGCAATATGACCTGGACACCGACGAGCTGGAATCCGCCGGTGCCGACGCCGAGGCCGTGGTCCGCACTGGCCTGCTGATGCAGGCCCTGGCCCCGCAGGCCATGGCGGCGGGCGAATGGCCCAGCGCACCTGCATTTGAAAAACTGGTGACGGGCCTGCGCAAGAAAAAGTTGCCCGTGCTCACGGCACTGCGCCTGCCTCCCGGCCTGCCCGCAGAGCTGCACGATGCTGTGGCGGCGCACTGCAGCGCCGTGCTGGCCGACCTGCCCAAGCTGCTGCAATCCACCACGCCGCTGCGCACACTGCTGCGGCCCATGGGCACGTTTCGCGCCCGCTACTTTTTGCTGGACGACCCGCTGGCCGAGGTCGAAGCCTTCCACCACAGCCTCGACGCGCTGGAAGAAGACGCCGAACCGCCGCAACCCGCCAGCAAGACCTGGCTCAAGACCACCGACGGCAACGACGACGAACATTCGCTGCTCACGCTGTTCCTGTGCCTGGCCGCCGGTGTGCCCAAGAAGACCTTGCTGACCGAAAAAGCCGCCGCCAGCCTGGTGCGCAAGGCGCGCAAATCCGGCCTGCAGCCCGCGCTGGCGGCCGACTTCATCCGCGCCCATGCGTCCGGGGTGCACCAGCAGGACTACCTGACGCTGTGGGCCAGTTTTGTGCAGGACGCCGAGAAAACCTTGCTCAGCGACATGGACTACCAGATGCATGACGCCCTGGCGCTGCTGCGCCGGGAGTGCAATGTGGCCGGGTAGCCTGCCCGGTCGATTGGTGCGGGGCCGTGGAGCTGCCGCGCTACATGTGCATGCTCCGGGGCCCGTAGGACGTGAATACGTCCTTAACCCAGGTCAAGGAACCCTGCCCGCGCCCGCAACCCGGGGCAGTGCGCGGCGGCGACGCGGTTAACATGCAGGGCGCCTGCCCGCTTTTCACCCCGTGCACACCCCCACACTCACCGTCCTTGCGGCGCTCTTGACCGCACTCGTCACCGCCGTGCTCTACGCCGTGTGGCATTTCAACAAGAACATTCCGGGCCTGCGCCTGTGGGTGTTGTCTTTCCTGTGCAGCTCGGTTTTTACCGTGAGCCTGCTGCTGCGCAGCTGGCTGCCCGAGGTGCTGGGGGTTGTCATCTCGCAGGGGTTTGTAGCGCTGGGGGCCTATCTGTGCCTGCTGGCTGGCCGCATGTACATGGGGCGGCGGCCGTTTTCGCACCTGTATGCGGTTGCTGCTTTGGGGGCACTGCTTGCGTTGTCGGTGGTGTTCACGGAGGTGTATCCGCACGTGGGCATGCGCTTTGTTCTGATGGGACTGGGATCGGGTGTCTGCTACCTGCTGACAGCGCGCACCCTGACTGCGGGGGGCATTCACCGCGTGCCAGCGCGTTATTTGTTGGCTGGTGTGCTGTGCCTGCACGGGCTGTTCGTTCTACTGAGGCCCGCATTGTTCACGTTGGGGGGGACTGCGTCCGACGACGGGGGGCTGGGTGGTGGGCTGATGGCGTCTGTGCCTCAGTTCATTCTTCTGGAGGCTATCGTCGCTACCGTCCTGCTGGGCTTTGGAGCGCTGATCCTTACGAACGAGTTCATCACCAACGAGCTGCGCCACCTGGCCGAGGTGGACCCGCTCACCAGCGTCTTCAACCGCCGCGCATTTCTGACGCTGCTGGACAAGGCCGTGAGCAGCGCCCAGCGCACTCAGACGCCAGTGCCCGTGCTGGTGCTGGACCTGGACCACTTCAAGACCATCAACGACACCTGGGGCCACCGTGCGGGTGACGATGTGCTGCGCCACTTTGTGGCTCTGGCCATCCGCTGCCTGCGCAAGGAGGACGTGATGGGCCGGCTGGGGGGCGAAGAGTTCGCCATCTTTCTGCCTAACGCGGGGGCCGAAGGCGCGCATGCCGTGGCCGAGCGCCTGCGGGTGCTGGTGGAGTCCCAGCCCGCAGCGGCGGGGCCGCAGTCCATTGCGCTCACCGTGAGCATTGGCATCGCCCTGTGTGGCCAGGGCGATTCGGCAGGTGCGGTGCTGCAGCGGGCCGATGAAGCCATGTACCTGGCCAAGCAGCGCGGCCGCAACCGGGTGGAGATGGCGGCACCGCCAGGGCTTGCCGCCCGCGCTGCGGCGGCCCCGGCGGCAGCCACCTGAACGGCGTCTCGGCGCCTCCACGACAAACCTCAGCGGCCCCGCCACAAAGCGGCGCCAGTGTCGGCTGTCCGACCTTCGGGGGCCCCTGCGCAGCCAGGGCCTGCCGCAAAATTGCGGGTGTTTTCGTGCGATCCGCCCGTTCCACCCCCTTCACCCCAGCGCAAACCCCATGGCAGCCACACCCCCCAGCCACCCCACGGGCCCCCACAGCACGGGCGCCCGTCCGCCCGCCGCGCCCCGCAGGGCATTTCTCAAGACCGGCGCGGGCCTGGCCACCGTGGGGGTGGCGGCAGCGGCCGCTGCCGGGGCTGGCTGGTTGCTGCACAAGCCGGGTAACGACCGGCAACTGGTCTATGCCACCGTGGCCGACGCCATGCGGGAGGTGGAGCGCCTGGCCAGCGCTGCGGTGCAGCCGCTGCCCCCCGCCACGGCCTGGAACTGGTCGGAAACCCTGGTGCACTGCGCACAGAGCATCGAGTTTTCGCTGCAGGGTTTTCCGGCGCCCAAGTCGGCCCTGTTCCAGAACACGCTGGGCGCCGCAGCCTTCACGCTGTTTACCCAGCGCGGGCGCATGAGCCACAACCTGGCCGAACCCATCCCCGGCGCCCCTGCGCTGGACGCAGCAGCCGAGGCCCAGGCCGCCCTGGCCCGGCTGCGCCAGGCGGCCCAGGACTTTGCCGCCCACACCGGCCCCTTGCAGCCCCACTTTGCCTACGGCGCCCTCAACAAGGCGCAGTACGAACAGGCCCATGCCATGCACCTGGCCAACCACCTGTCGGCATTTGATGTGGTGGCGTAGCTATATTTTTGATAGCTATCAAGGCATATCAGGCAGGCGGAAAGGTCGATTTTTGCCTGTACTTCTCCGGTGATGACCCATGGCAGGCCCTGCAACCCAGGTGCCTGCAGACCGGTGGGCGCCCGAGGCCCTGGAGGCGGCCTGTGGGGGCCTCTGTGCAGGGATTGATGCAGGTCAAGAGACCGCGTGGCAGGGCTTGGGGCAGCCCGGGAGGTAGGGCTACCATCCTTTAACGGGTCTGGCCCCGCGCGCAGCGCGGGTTTGCACCAGCACCCCGCAAGGATGACCCATGACCAAGCGATGGACGATAGTTGCGGCCCTGGCCGTTGTGCTGGCGGGGGGCGCTGTGCTGCTGCGCTGGGCGCCTTGGCAGCCCCAGGGCCCCGGCCCCGGTTTTTTCAGCGGCAATGGTCGCATCGAGGCCACCGAGGTGGCCGTGGCCACCAAGCTCGCGGGGCGGGTGCAGGAGATGCTGGTGGACGAGGGCGCCTTCGTCTCGGCGGGCCAGCCCGTGGCCCGCATGCAGATCGACAGCCTGCAGGCCCAGCGCGACGAAGCCGTGGCGCGGCTGCAGCAGGCGCAACTGGCCATCGACAGCGCCCGTGTGCAGGTGGCCCAGCGCGAAAGCGACCACCAGGCCGCTCTGGCCGTGGTGGCCCAACGCGAGAGTGACCTGGACACCGCCCAGCGGCGCCTGCCGCGCTCCGAAAAGCTGGCGCGCGAAGGCTTCTTCTCCAGCCAGCTGCTGGACGACGACCGCGCCAAGGTGCACAGCCTGCAGGCGGCATTGACGGCCGCACGCTCCCAGGCCAAGGCCGCGCAAGCGAGCATTGGCGCCGCGCGCACGCAGGTGACCAGCGCCGAGGCCAATGTGCGCGCGCTGCAGGCCACGCTGGCGCGCATCGACGTGGAGCTGGCCGACAGCGAACTCAAGGCTCCGCGCGACGGGCGCGTGCAGTTTCGTGTGGTGCAGCCGGGCGAAGTGGTGGGCGCGGGTGCACGCGTGCTGCAGCTGGCCGACCTGACCGACGTGTACATGACCTTCTTCTTACCCGAGACCGTGGCGGGCCGCGTGGCGCTGGGCAGCGAGGTGCGCATCGTGCTCGACGCCGCCCCCGGCTTTGTGATCCCCGCCAGCGCGTCGTTTGTGGCCAGCACCGCGCAGTTCACCCCCAAGACGGTGGAGACCGCCAGCGAGCGGCAAAAGCTCATGTTCCGCGTGCGGGCGCACATTCCCAGGGATCTGCTGGTGCGCCACCGCGAACAGGTCAAGACCGGCCTGCCCGGTGTGGCCTGGCTGCGCATGGACCCGAACGCCCCTTGGCCGCCGCAACTGGCGGTCAAAGAAAGCATGCAACCAGCAGCCCCCCAGGCCGCACAGTGACCGCACCTGTTGTCACCCTCACAGGCGTGGGCCAGCGCTACCGCCGCACCGTGGCGCTGGAGGGCATCGACCTGCAGCTGCCCGCCGCCTGCATGGTGGGTTTGATCGGGCCGGACGGGGTGGGCAAATCCAGCCTGCTGGCGCTGGTGGCCGGGGCCAGGGCGGTGCAGCAGGGGCAGGTGATGGTGCTGGGCGGCGACATGGCCGACAGCCGCCATCGCAACGCCGTGTGCCCGCGCATTGCCTACATGCCGCAGGGCCTGGGCAAGAACCTGTACCCCACGCTGTCGGTGGAAGAAAACCTGCAGTTCTTTGGCCGCCTGTTTGGCCACGACACGGCCGAGCGCCGCCGCCGCATTGACGACCTGACCCGCAGCACCGGGCTGCACCCGTTTCTGGCGCGGCCTGCAGGCAAGCTCTCGGGCGGCATGAAGCAAAAGCTGGCCCTGTGCTGCGCGCTTATCCACGACCCCGACTTGCTCATCCTGGACGAGCCCACCACCGGCGTGGACCCGCTGGCCCGTGCCCAGTTCTGGGATTTGATCGCCCGCATCCGCGCCAGCCGCCCCGGCATGAGCGTGCTGGTGGCCACGGCTTACATGGAAGAAGCCCAGCGCTTTGACTGGCTTGTGGCCATGGACGAAGGCCGCATTCTGGCCACGGGCACGCCTGCCGAGCTGATGCAGCGCACCGGCCACGCCAGCCTGGAGGCCGCCTTTGTGGCCCTGCTGCCCGAGGCCAAGCGGCGCGGGCACCAGCCGGTGGTCATCACGCCTTTGCAAGCCGACGCTGCAGCAGAGATCGCCATCGAGGCCCAGGGCCTGACCATGCAGTTTGGCGACTTTGTGGCGGTGGACCATGTGAGCTTTCGCATCCAGCGCGGCGAGATTTTTGGCTTTTTGGGCAGCAATGGGTGCGGCAAGTCCACCACCATGAAAATGCTCACCGGCCTGCTGCCCGCCACCGACGGCAAGGCCTGGCTGTTTGGCCAGCCCGTGGACCCCAAGGACATGGCCACGCGCCGCCGCGTGGGCTACATGTCGCAGGCGTTTTCGCTGTACAGCGAATTGTCGGTAGAGCAAAACCTGGTGCTGCACGCCCGGCTGTTCCATGTGCCAGAGGCCGAGGTGCCCCGGCGCGTGCAGACCATGCTGGAGCGGTTTGACCTGCAGGCCGCCCGCAGCACGCTGCCCATGCAGCTGCCGCTGGGCATGCGCCAGCGCCTGTCATTGGCCGTGGCCATGGTGCACCAGCCCGAGCTGCTGATCCTGGACGAGCCCACCTCGGGCGTGGACCCGATAGCGCGCGACAACTTTTGGCGGTTGATGGTGGAGCTGGCACGACGCGACAAGGTCACCATCTTCATCTCCACCCACTTCATGAACGAGGCCGAGCGCTGCGACCGCATCTCGCTCATGCACGCGGGCCGTGTGCTGGCCAGTGCGGCCCCGACCGACATCGTGGCCCGGCGCGGTGCCGCCACGCTCGAAGAAGCGTTCATCGGCTACCTGGTGGACGCGGGCGGTGGCGCGGCTGGCCCGCCGAATGTCGAACCGGCTCCGTCGGCCCCGGTGGACGCCGCCCCGGCACGCCCGACCTGGGCGCAGCGCCTGCGCCAGAGCCTTGGGCGCATCCACAGCACGCAGTGGCGCGAGGCGCTGGAGCTGCGGCGCGACCCGGTGCGCGGCGCGCTGGCGCTGCTGGGCTCGCTGATCCTGATGTTTGTGATGGGCTATGGCATCAGCATGGATGTGGAGAAGCTGCGCTTTGCGGTGCTGGACCGCGACCAGTCGGCCGCCAGCCGTGCCTACACCCTGAACTTGGCGGGCTCGCGCTATTTTGTGGAGCGCCCGCCCATCACCAGCCACGCAGAGCTGGACCAGCGCATGCGCTCGGGCGAAATCTCGCTCGCGCTCGAAATCCCGCCCGGTTTTGCGCGCGACCTGGAGCGCGGCCAGCCTGTGCAGATCGGTGCCTGGGTGGACGGCGCCATGCCCCAGCGCGCCGAGACGGCCATGGGCTATGCGCTGGGCATGCACCAGGACTGGCTGGCCCAGGCCATCCAGAGCCGCACGGGCATGACCCCGCGAAGCCTGGTCGAGGTGGAAACCCGCTACCGCTACAACCCCGATGTGCGCAGCCTGCCCGCCATGGTGCCCGCCGTGATCCCGCTGCTGCTGCTCATGCTGCCCGCCATGCTCACCGCCTTGGCCGTGGTGCGCGAGAAGGAGCTGGGCTCCATCATCAACCTGTACGTCACGCCCACCACGCGCACCGAGTTCATGCTGGGCAAGCAGTTGCCCTATGTGCTGCTGGCGCTGTTCAACTTCGGGCTCATGTGCCTGGCGGCTGTCACGGTGTTTGGCGTGCCCATGACGGGCAGTTTTGGCACGCTGGCGCTGGCGGCGCTCATCTTCAGCTTCTGCTCCACGGGCATGGGCCTGCTGGCGTCCACGGTCACGCGCAGCCAGATTGCAGCCATGTTTTTTGCCATGGTGGGCACGCTGATCCCGGCGGTGCAGTTTGCGGGCCTCATCAACCCCGTCTCCGCCATGACGGGCTTTGCGCGCTGGGTGGGCGAGGTTTACCCGGCCAGCCACATGTTCACCATCAGCCGGGGCGTGTTCAACAAGGCCCTCACGCTGCAGGACTTGCAGGCCGAGTTCTGGCCCATGCTGGTGGCGGTGCCGGTCATCGTCGGCGCGGCGATCTTGCTTTTGCGCAAGCAGGAGACCTGACATGGCACTGCGTGGACGCTGGTCGAACATTTTCCGCCTCGGCATCAAGGAGCTGTGGAGCCTGTGGCGCGACCCGGCCATGCTGTTCCTCATCGTCTACACCACCACGCTGGCGGTGTATTCCGCTGGCAAGGCGCAGCCTGAGACGCTGTACCACGTGCCCATCGCCATCGTGGACGAGGACGGCTCGGCCCTGTCGCAACGCATCGCCAGCGCCTTCTACCCGCCCCAGTTCACCCGACCGGCCATGGTCGGCATGCACGAGGTGGACCCGGGCCTGGACGCGGGGCGCTTCACGCTGGTGCTGCACCTTCCCGCCCATTTCCAGCGCGACGTGCTGGCGGGCAGGGCACCCTCGGTGCAGCTCAATGTGGACGCCACGCGCAACGGCCAGGCGTTTGCCGCCAACGGCGCGGTGGCGCAGATCGTGCAGCTGGAGGCCGCCGAGTTCGTGCAGGGCCACCGCAGCGTGCCCACCCAGCCGGTGGAGCTGGCGGTGCGTGCGCGCTTCAACCCGGCGCTGACCCCGGCGTGGTTCGGCTCGCTCATGGAACTGATCAACATCGTGACCATGCTCTCCATCATCCTCACCGGTGCCGCGCTGATCCGCGAGCGCGAGCATGGCACGGTGGAGCACCTGCTGGTCATGCCCGTCACCCCCGGCGAAATCATGCTGGCCAAGGTCTGGGCCATGGCGCTGGTGGTGCTGGTCGCTACCTGGGTGTCGCTCACGGCGGTGATCCGCTGGGCGATTGGGGTGCCCATCGAGGGCTCGGTGCCACTGTTCTTGCTGGGCGCCACGCTGCACCTGTTTGCCACCACGTCCATGGGCATCTTCATGGCCACGGTGGCGCGCAGCATGCCGCAGTTTGGCTTGCTGATGGTGCTCATCATGATGCCGCTGCAGATGCTGTCGGGCGGAGTTACCCCACGCGAGAGCATGCCGCTGTGGGTGCAGTACGGCATGGCGCTGGCGCCCACCACGCACTTCACCGAGCTGGCCCAGGCCATCCTCTACCGGGGGGCGGGCTGGGCGGTGGTGTGGCCGTCGCTGGTGTGGCTGCTGGGGATTGGGGCCGTGCTGTTCAGCCTGGCGCTGGCGCGGTTTCGCAAGACCATTGCGCGCATGGCTTGATGACTATGCTCTCATTTGCGTAGCTGTCAGTGCATGACAGACGCGCGGTAGAGGCCAATTTTTCGTCAAACCGCAGGTTGGTTTGCGCCCTTCGGGCTCACCCGACCTGCGGGCGGGCGCGTGCACCACCGCTGTGGGTGCGGCAGCCGCTGCTACAAAAAGCTCACGCTGCCCGGCCGTCCCGGCAGGTGCAGTTCGGCCGCCGGCCTGGGCTGGCTGGCCACCCGCTGGCCGCGCCGCCACACCCCCAGGCGCGCTGCGCGCAGGCGGATCGCGTCCACGGGGTTGCGCGCATGCAGCAGCACCAGGTCTGCATGGCAGCCGGGCGCAATGCCATAGCCCTCCAGCCCCAGCAGGCGCGCGGGGTTCACTGTCACCGCATCAAAACACTGGCGCATCGCCGCCTGGCTGGTCATCTGGCCCACATGCAGGCCCATGTGCGCGGCCTCCAGCATGTCGCCGCTGCCGCCGCTGTACCAGGGGTCGAGCACGCAGTCGTGGCCAAACGCCACCGTCAGGCCTGCGGCCATCAGCTCGGGCACGCGGGTCATGCCCCGGCGCTTGGGGTAGGTGTCGTGACGACCCTGCAGCGTGATGTTGATGAGCGGGTTGGCCACCACACCCAGGTCGGCCTCGGCCATCAGCGCCATCAGCTTGCTCACGTAGTAGTTGTCCATGCTGTGCATGGAGGTGAGGTGCGAGCCCGTCACGCGGCCGTGCAGGCCCAGGCGCTGGGTTTCAAACGCCAGGGTTTCGACATGGCGCGAGTGCGGGTCGTCGGATTCGTCGCAGTGCATGTCCACGCGTTTGCCGCGCTCGGCCGCCAGTTCGCAGAGGATCTTTACGCTCTCAGCCCCCTGGGCCATGGTGCGCTCGAAGTGCGGAATGCCGCCCACCACGTCCACACCCATATCGAGCGCGCGCTGGATATTGGCTAGCCCGCCAGGCGCGCGTAACACGCCGTCTTGCGGAAAGGCCACCAGCTGCAGGTCCACGTAGGGCGCTACGCGCTGCTTCACATCCAGCAGCGCCTGCACCGGCAGCAGGCTGGGGTGGCTGGTGTCCACATGGCTGCGGATGGCCAGCAGTCCGCGCGCCACGGCCATGTCGCAGTACTGCAGGGCGCGTTGCACGATGGCGTCGTGCGTCAGTGTGGGCTTGAGTTCGCCCCACAGCGCAATGCCTTCGAGCAAGGTGCCGCTCTCGTTCACGCGCGGCTGGCCGTAGCTCAGGGTCGAATCCATGTGGAAATGCGCGTCCACAAACGGAGGGCTGACCAGCAGACCATCTGCATCCACCGTTTCATGCGCGGGGGCTTGCAGGCCTTCGGTCACTTCGGTGATGCGGCCGCCCTGCACGGCGATGGACATGTTCTGGCGGCCGTCGGGCAGGGTGGCGTGGGTGATGAGCAGGTCAAGCATGGCGTGGGCGGTGGGCGTGGGGGTGTTGGTTTTTTTCAAGACCGGGGCCGGTTCTGTGCCTAAGCTCTGGGTCTTGCTGTGCGCATTCGTCAATGTGTCAGCGCATCCATTTTTACAAAGGCGGTTTTATGCAGTTTGGCTACACGATCCTGTACGTGGAAGACGTTCCCAAGACCATTGCTTTTTACGAACGAGCTTTTGGCTTGGTCCGCCGCTTTGTGCACGAGGCAGGCGACTTTGGCGAGCTGGACACAGGCGCCACAGCGCTGGCGTTCTCGTCGCTGCGGCTGATGGCCGAGCTGGGCAAGAACCCGCAGCGTGCATCGGCCGATGCGCCCAGTTTCGAGATCGCATTCACCACCGCCGACGTGGCCGCTGCCGTGCAGCGTGCGGTGGGGGCCGGTGCGCGGCTGGTGCAGGCGCCCGCGCAGATGCCCTGGGGCCAGACCGTGGCCTATGTGGCAGACATCAACGGCGCGCTGGTGGAGTTGTGCACGCCCATGGGCGCACCCAGTGCTTGATTCACGGCGCCTGCGCATCAGCGCCTCTGGCGGGTGCGAAAACGCACTTCGCCCGGTGGGTGCCCCGCATCGATGGTGATGCGCGACACGCTGTTGTCATGGCCCGACTCCGCCCGCGCCGTGAAGCGAATGCCCCGGCGCGTGGCCAGGCAGTTCATCTGGCTCAGGCTGATGGAGGCATGGTCGTTGTTGATGGCGGCAAAGCCTTCGGTGTGAACGGCGGTGGCGCTGTCGGTGCTGTCACGCACGATCCACTGCAGGTACAGGAACGACTGCGCATGGCGCGTGGCATGCACGATGCGGTACACGCCATCCCCTTGGCCCGGCTGCGCAGGCGCAGGCCACTGGCCGCAGACCTTGATCCAGTCCACGTCGGGCGAGGTGGCGAAGGATTCGTAGGGCAGGTCCATGCCCAGCGCATGGGCGTGGCCTGCGCAGGCCAGCAGCGCACCGGCCAGCCAGCGCCCCATGCCGTGGCGGATGTGCTTCACCGTTCCCCCTTGCGATACGGCTTCATCAGCGCCTGCGGATACGCCGCCTTGCGCGCCACCAGCACCAGCGCCAGGATGGACAGCAGGTAGGGCAGCATCAAATACACCTGGTACGGCAGCCACGCATCACCCGCCTGCTGAAGGCGCAGCTGCAGGGCATCAAAAAAGGCAAACAGCAGCGCACCCAGCAGCGCCTTGCCGGGCCGCCACGATGCAAACACCACCAGCGCCACGCAGATCCAGCCGCGCCCGTTGATCATGTTGAAGAAAAACGCGTTGAACGCCGACAGCGTGAGGAACGACCCCGCCACACCCATCAGTGCCGAGCCTGCCACGATGGAACCCGTGCGTGTAGCCGCCACCGAAATGCCCTGGCCCTCGGCCGCCTGCGGGTTCTCGCCCACCATGCGCACCGCCAGGCCCAGCGGGGTGCGCATCAGCACCCAGGCCAAGAGCGGCACCAGCAGCAGCGCCAGCAGCGTGAGGGGTGTCTGGGCAGAGAGGATGGGAATGCCCAACCATTCCATCGGCGCAAAGGGCTCAATGGTGGGCGGCGTGTTCACCTTGGGGAAGCTCACCCGGTAACCGTAGTAACTGAGCGCCGTGGCCAGCAGCGTGATGCCGAGGCCAGACACATGCTGCGACAGCGCCAGCCCCACGGTGAGCCACGCGTGCAGCAGGCCAAACACGGCGCCGGTGAGCGCTGCCACCAGCACACCCGTCCACAGCCCGTAGCCCGCATACACCGTGAGCCAGCCGGTGAAGGCGCCCGCCACCATGATCCCTTCAATGCCCAGGTTGAGTACGCCCGCGCGTTCGCACAGCAGCACGCCCAATGTGCCGAGGATGAGCGGGGTGGCCACGCGCAGGGTGGCGATCCAGAACGCGGGGTTGGCGAGGATGTCGAGCAGTTCGGTCATGCGGCTGCTCCGGCATGGTTTGCTTTGTTTTTGATAGCTAAAAAGGCATGGTGGACGCGCGGTAACAGCCTATTTTTTTTGCATTTTTGGTGCACGTGCTTGTTCATGGCGTCCTCACTTCCAGCGCACGCGGTACTGCGTCAGCAGCCCGGCCACCAGCACCGCAATCAGCGACGTTGCCACGATCACATCCGCAATGTAGGTGGGCACACCCACCGCGCGGCTCATGCTGTCGGCCCCCACCAGCACGCCCGCCACAAAGGTGCCCGCCGCGATCACGCCCAGCGGGTGCAGCCCCGCCAGCATGGCAATCACGATACCGCTGTAGCCGTAGCCGGGCGACATGTCGAGCGTCACATAACTCGTGCGGCCCGCCACCTCAATCGCGCCCGCCAGCCCGGCCAGCCCGCCCGAGAGCAGGGCGACCAGAACGACCGTGCGGGTGATCGGCACACCCGCAAAGGCGGCAGCGCGTGCATTGGCCCCCGCAGCGCGAATATCAAAGCCCGGCACCGTGCGCGCCAACAGCGCCCACAGCATCACCGCCAGCGACACGGCCCACAGCAGCCCCGTGTGCAGCCGCGTCTGCGGCACCAGCTTTGCGAGTTCCAGATCGCCCTGCAGCGCCACGCTCTGCGGCCAGCCCATGGAGAGCGGGTCTTTCATCGGCCCGTCGAGCAGGGCCGACACCAGCAACAGCATGATGAAGTTGAGCAGCAGCGTGGTGACCACCTCGTCCACCCCCAGCCGTGCCTTCATCAGCGCCGGGCCCAGCAGCAGCGCGGCGCCCGCCAGTGCTGCCGCCAGCATCATGAGTGGGAAAAGTACATAGGGCGACCATTCCAGCCCTGTGCCGCCATGCATGCCACCCACGGCCACAGCGGCCAGCGCACCGGCGTAGAGCTGCCCCTCGGCGCCAATGTTGAACAGCCGCGCCCGGAAGGCCACGGCCGCTGCCAGCCCGGTCAAGATCAGCGGCGTGGCGCGGGTGAGGGTTTCGGTCAGTGCGAACACCGAGCCGAATGCGCCCTGCAGCAGGAGCGCATAGGTCTGCCCCACGGGCGCGCCAGCCCACAGCACCAGCAGTGCGCTGACGAGCAAAGTGAACACCACGGCGCCTACCGGCGCTAGCACGTAGGCGGCGGGGGAGGTGTGGTTGCGTTTTTCGAGTCTCATGGGTTTTGTCGCTCTTCTCGTGACTTCACCGATTCAGGTCCACTCGCACGAACCGTTCACGCTGAGCTTGTCGAAGCGCCGCGCAAGGCTTCGACAGGCTCAGTCCGAACGGCAGGGGGAGCGCCCGCCATGGCCAGTCCAATGGCTTCGCGTGTCCAGTCTTCCGTGGGCCGGGCCTCGCTCAAATGCCCGTCATGCATCACCGCCACGCGGTCGCCCAGCGCCAGCACTTCGTCCAGGTCGTCAGAAATCAGCAGTACGGCGGCTCCCGCATCGCGGGCGTTGATGAGCTGCTGCTGCACAAACATCACCGCGCCAATGTCCAGCCCCCAGGTGGGCTGGTGGGCCACGATGAGTTGGGGCGCGGGAGCCGAATTACCCGCCGCGTCCTGCGGCGGCATCAGCGCCCGGCCCAGGATGAGCTTTTGCATGTTGCCGCCCGACAGCGACCGAGCAGGCGCATCGGCTCCGCCGCCACGCACGTCAAAGGTCGCGGCCACGCGCTGCGCATGTTGGCGGGCCGCCCGGCGCTTGACCCAGAAGGCGCGGAACCACGGGTGCGCAAACCAGGGGCCGCGCAGGCGTTCGGCCACAGCGTTCTCCCACACGGGCAGGTCACCCACCACGCCCACGGCGTGACGGTCTTCGGGGATGCGGGCCACGCCCTGGCTGACCAGCCATGCGGGGCGGGCTTGAAACGGTGCGCCGCGCAGGGTGACCTGGCCGGTGGTGGCTGCGCGCACGCCACACAACACATCGGCCAGTGCCACCTGGCCGTTGCCGCTCACGCCCGCAATCGCCACGATCTCGCCTGCGCGCAGGGTGAGGGAGACATCGTTCAACCGGTCGCGCCCAGCGGGTGCGGTGCTGACGTTGGTCAGGGTGCAGATGGGATCGCCCACGTTCTTGGCGGGGCGGCGTTCGGCCGCCTCAATCGCATGGCCCACCATCCATTGCGCCAACAGCCCCTGCGTGGTGCCATGCGCAGGCGCCTCGGCCACCAGCTTGCCTTGGCGCAGCACGGCCACTCGGTGCGATACGCGCAGCACCTCGCCCAGCTTGTGGCTGATGAAGATGATGGACAGGCCCTGCGCCACCATCTGCGCCAGGGTGTCGAACAGCGCCTCGCTCTCCTGCGGGGTGAGCACGGCGGTGGGTTCATCCAGGATGAGGATGCGGGCGCCCCTATAGAGCGCCTTGAGGATTTCAACGCGTTGGCGTTCGCCCACCGAGAGGTTGCCCACCTTCGCATCGGGGCTGACCGGCAGGCCAAACTGCTGCGATACGGCCAGCAGCTTGGCGCGTGCCTCGCTGCGGCGCGAGAACGGCTGCCACAGCGGCTCGCTGCCCAGCAGCACGTTGTCCAGCACCGTGAGGTTGTCGGCCAGCGTGAAGTGCTGGTGCACCATGCCAATGCCCGCCGCCAGCGCCGCGCGCGGCTGGCCGGGCGGCAGGGGCTGGCCGAAGACTTCAATGTGACCTTCGTCGGCCACGTAGTGCCCGAACAGGATGGACATTAGCGTGGACTTGCCCGCACCGTTTTCGCCCAGCAGGGCCAGCACTTCGCCGCGTGCCAAGGTCAGGTTGATGCCGTCGTTGGCGACGAGCTTGCCGAAGCGCTTGGTGATGCCCGACAGGCGCAGGACAGGGGCGGTGGACTCTGCCATTTACTTCCAGTTGGCTAAAAATGCCCGCAGCACCTTGGCCGAATTGGCGGCCGCCACGCCCATGAAGGTGCCCATCTCGTTCTCGCCCTCGCCACCACCGGCCAGATCGCTCAGCGACCTAAAGGCGATGTAGGGCACGCCGTTGCTGTGCGCCACCATGGCGGTGGCGGCGGTTTCCATGTCGAGCACGTTGGCCTCGAAGGTCTTGAACGCGTATTCACGGAAGGCCTTGTTGTCTACAAACGCCTGGCCCGAGACGCCGTTGCCACCCACCACCAGTTGCGGGCGCTGCTTGAGGCAGGTGGCGGCCAGGCAGTGCTCCAGGCCCACGTTCTGCAGGCTGCGGGCGGTGGCCAACATCTTGGGGTCGGCTTCAAACCAGAACTTTTTGGAGAGCTTGGGCTGGGCGGCCGAGCGCACTTCCACGGGGCGCGGGTGCATCATGCCGAAGGCGGGCATCGTCAGCTCGCTTTTCATCCAGGCGGGGGCGCTGTACTGGCCGGGCTTGTCTTCGCGCGCCATCAGCCATTCCATGTACTGGCCCCACTGCGCGGGCACCGTCACGTCGCCAATGTGCAGGCTGGGGTTCACGCCGCCCGCAATGCCGCTGAACACCACATGGCTCACGTTGAAGCGGTCCAGCACCAGCTGGGTGTTCATGGCTGCGTTGGTCATGCTGATGCCGGAGAGGAACACCACCACGGGCTTGCCTTCCAGCGTGCCGGTGGTGAACTCCACGCCGTTGACGCTGTGCTTGGCGGGTTGCTGCACCTGGGGTAGCAGCACGGTCAGCTCGGGCGCAAAGGCAGAGATGACGGCGATGCGGGGCGTGTCGTCCAGCCGCACAGCCGTCTTGCCGGGCGCGGTGGTGGTACAGCCTGCCACCACGGCGGCGAGGGCGAGGGCGCCCAGCAGGCGTGTGCACCGGGCGATCAGGGAGGGCTTGGCCGTGGGGATGGATTGCATGGGGGTGGTGCCTCGTCAAAGAAAACAGCGGTGCGTGCAGTCAACGCTTCAAAACAAACAGGCCACCGCTTTGCCGGGGTGGCCTGTGCACAGACTGGAACAGGGGCGGGCAGGGGGGAGCGCCCGCACGTTCAGTGCTTACTTGGCCGTCGATTTGGGCTGGCTGTCGTCCACCTTCACGGTGAACTTGCCCGCCAGGATGTCGGCCTGCTTGGCCTTGACCTTGGCCACGATGTCGGCGGGCACCTTTTTCTCGAACGTGCCCAGGGGCGCGAGTTCAGAGCCCTTGTGTTTCATCATCGAGTACGGGCCGTAGTCCTCGGCGGTGAACTTGCCGTCCTTCACCAGCTTGAGCGCGCGGTCGATGCTGGGCTCCATGTGCCAGATGGCGGACGCGACCACCGTGTCGGGGTACTGTGGCTGGGTGTCGATCACGTTGCCGATGGCGAGCTTGCCTTTTTCCTTGGCCGCGTCGCTCACGCCAAAGCGTTCGGCGTAGAGCACGTCGGCACCCTTGTCGATCATGGCAAAGGTGGCTTCCTTGGCCTTGGGTGGGTCGAACCAGCTGTTGATGAAGGTGATGGTGAACTCGACCTTGGGATTGGTCTCTTTGGCGCCCGCCATGAAGGCGTGCATCAGGCGATTCACCTCGGGGATGGGGAAGCCGCCCACCATGCCGATCTTGTTGGACTTGGTCATGCCGCCAGCCACCATGCCGCTGAGGTAGGCAGGCTCCTGGATGTAGTTGTCGAACACGCTGAAGTTGGGTGCCTGCGGCTTGCCGGAGGAGCCAAGCAGGAAGGAGGTCTTGGGGAAGTCCTTGGCCACCTTGCGGGCGGCGGCTTCCACCGCAAAGGCTTCGCCCACGATGAGCTGGTTGCCACCGGTGGCGTACTCGCGCATCACGCGCTCGTAGTCGGCGTTGCTCACGTTTTCGCTGGCCTTGTATTCGATCTCGCCGCGCGCTTCGGCGGCCTTGAGCGCCTTGTGGATGCGGCTGACCCATTGCTGCTCAAAAGGCACCGTGTAGATCGCCGCGACCTTGAGCTTGGACTGCGCTGTGGCCAGCGACGGCGCCATCGCCATGGCGGCCGAGAGGGCCAGGGAGGTGCAGAGCAAGCGTCCGGTGAAAAGGCGGCGAGTGGTCATGGTGGGGTTCCTTCAGACAAATGAACAAAGGGATTGGAGGTGCCTTTGTCAAGCAAGGAGCGCGCCAGTAGGCCCCTCGGACTGCGGCAAACCGCTGGCAAGTCTGCCAGAGGAAAGCCACCAGGTGGTAAAAATCTGCGGAGGTAGATGAGCCACCATGAAAAAAAGCCACCGCCGGGCTTCATGGCCCTGCGGTGGCTGGTGCACGCCCTGGCGCGCTGCGCTCTTATTTGGTGCCAAAAATCCGGTCGCCCGCATCCCCCAGCCCCGGCAGGATGTAGCCGTGGTCGTTCAGCTCGCGGTCGATGGCGGCGGTGAAGATCGGCACATCGGGGTGCGCCTTCTGCAGCGTGGCCACGCCTTCGGGGGCGGCCAGCAGGCAGACGAACTTGATGGAGCGGGGGTTGAGTTTCTTGAGCCGGTCCACGCAGGCGGCCGCCGAGTTGCCGGTGGCCAGCATGGGGTCCACTACGATGATGTCGCGCTCGTCCATTTCAGACGGCATCTTGAAGTAGTACTCCACGGGCTGCAGCGTGGCCGGGTCGCGGTACAGGCCAATGTGGCCCACGCGCGCGCCGGGCACCACGTTGAGCATGCCGTCCAGAAAACCGTTGCCTGCGCGCAGGATGGAGACCAGCACCAGCTTCTTGCCGTCGATGACCTTGCCGGTCATGGTCTCCAGCGGGGTTTCGATCTCGATGTCCTGCAGCGGCATGTCGCGCGTGACTTCGTAGGCCATCAGGGTGGAGAGCTCGCCCAGCAGGCGGCGGAAGCTGTTGGTGCTGGCGTCCTTTTTGCGCATCAGCGTGAGCTTGTGCTGGACGAGGGGGTGGGTGATGACGGTGACGTTGCTCATGGCTGGAAGTAGGGTTTTGCTTTTTTGAAACGGGCGTCAGTCTGCCAGAAACCGCGAGTAGCGCGGCAGATCGACGTTGCCGCCGCTCACGATCACACCCACGCGCTCGCCTTGCAGCAGCTTGGCGCCGTTGTCTTCCCCCGAGAACGCCTGCGCGCCCGCAAAGGCCAGAGCGCCCGTGGGTTCGACGACCAGCTTCATGCGCTGGGCAAAAAAGCGCAGGGCTTCGATGAGCTGCTGGTCGCTCACGGTGACGATGTCTTCGACATGCTCGCGGATGATGGGGTAGGTGAGTTCTCCCAGGCTCGGGGCCTGCGCACCATCGGCAATGGTGTGTGGGTTGGGGATGCGCACGAGGTGGCCCGCGCGCAGCGACTGCTGGGCGTCGTTGGCCGTCTCGGGCTCGACGCCGATCACCTTGCACCGGGGCGCGAGCGCTTGTGCTGCCAGCAGGCTGCCCGAAAGCAGGCCCCCGCCGCCCAGGCAGACAAACAGGTAGTCGAGGTCGGGCACCTCCTGCAGCAGCTCCAGGGCGGCCGTGCCCTGGCCTGCAATCACATGGGGGTGGTCGAACGGCGGGATCAGCGTCATGCCCCGCTCGTTCGCCAGCTGGCGGCTGATGGCCTCGCGGTCTTCGGTGTAGCGGTTGTAGGTGACCACCTGGGCACCGTATTCGCGCGTGGCGGCCATCTTGGAGGAGGCGGCGTCTTCGGGCATGACCACCAGGGCGGGCATGTCCAGCAGCCGGGCCGACAATGCAATGGCCTGCGCATGGTTGCCGGCCGAGAAAGTGAGCACGCCATGTTCGCGCTGCGCATCGCTGAACTGGGCGAGGGCGTTGTAGGCGCCCCGGAACTTGAAGGCGCCGGTGCGCTGCAGGTTCTCGCACTTGAAGAACAGCTTGGCGCCCAGCCGCTCGTCGATGGTGTTGCAGCGCATCACCGGCGTGTGGTGCGCCACGCCCGCCAGCCGCCGGGCAGCAGCGGCCACGTCGTCATGGGTGGGCAGGCTCACAGGAGGGGGCATGCTGGGCACGGTCATGGTGGCGTCCTCGCTGCGGGGCATGGGCCGCCCCGGGTTGCCACATGATAGCCCTATGGGCCCGATTTGGGCATAAAAATAGCTGCTAGCGTCTGATGGGTAAGCGCTGGCAGCTATGAATTTGGTAGTGAGCGAGGCGTTTCTGTGTCTTCTTCTGCCTTGCCCCTCGGCCCCAGGAGATAGGGCGATCGGTGGTCCTTGGGGCTGTCTCTGCGCCGGCCCCCCTGTTTCGTCAGCCCAGGTCGTTGAACCGGATCAGCGGCGTGAGCGAAGGGAACTCGCCCGCCCGTTTTTGCTTCATGGCCGTGACGGCCTCCATCACGTGCCGGTTGCTCCAGATGGCGCCCTGCAGCCAGCCCATCTGGCGCAGGCTGTCTTCCACGCTGTGGTCGCGCGCGTAGTTCACGGCCTGCTTGGTGCCCCAGATGGCGACGGGGGGCTTGCTGGCAATCTCTTGCGCGCATTGCAGCGCGGCGGCCAGCATGGCCTCAGGGGTGTCGAAGACTTCGTTGACCAGGCCGTAGCCCTGTGCCTTTTGTGCGCCCAGGCGGCGGCCTGTGTAGGCCAGCTCTTTGACCACGCCCAGCGGGATGAGCTTGGGCAGGCGCTGCAGCGTGCCCACGTCGGCCACCATGCCGATGTTGATTTCCTGGATGCAGAAGAACGCGTCGGCCGTGGCGTAGCGCACGCAGGCCGTGGTCACCATGTCCACCGCGCCGCCGATGCAGCCGCCCTGGATGGCCATGATCACGGGGATGCGCAGGCTTTCGATGCGGGTGAAGGTGGCCTGCATGTCGGTGAGCAGGTCAAAGATGGCGGCGCGGCCTTCGGGGCTCTGGTCGTCCATGGTGATGGCGCCGCCAAAGGTTTCGAGCGCCATGCCCGCGCTGAAGTGTTTGCCGGTGCTGCTGACGACCAGCGCACGCGCCTCGCCGCTTTTGTTCAGCTGGGCCAGCACCTCGTCCAGCTCGCGCCAGAAGGTGGGGTGCATGGTGTTCATGGCCTCCGGGCGGTTCAGCACCAGGTGGGCCACATGGTCGGTGATGCTGAGGGAGAAGCAGGTGAGGGTGGTGTTCATGGGCCGTCACTGTAGACCCGCTGGCCGCTGGCGGGTCGTCGCCTGGGTGACTTGGATCGTTTTTGGCCGTCTCCGCCTGTCTGTATTGGGTTGATTGCTATGAAAAGAGGAGCATTTTTAGTGGCCGAGTCAGTCTCCCCCCCCGCCGCAGCCACCACCGCCATCTCCCCCGCCGTCCCCTCCATCCCCGCCACCACCGTCCGAGCTTTCGGCGCCGCCAAAGTCGCCTGAGCTGCCGCTGTAGCTGCCGTCCGAAAAGCTGGTGCCGCAGTAGCTGTCGCCACCGCTGCCGCCCGCGTCGCTCTTGCGGGCAATGTCGGAGCAGTCGGGCACGTAGGTGAAGCCCCCGGCAATGGCGAACTTGGCATCCAGCGCAAACAGCAGGGGCAGGCGGCTGGGGGCCTTGGGGTCAATGGATTCCTCCTTGCACACCCAGTACCAGCAGCGGCGCAGGCCGTCGTTGTGGCGGGCCTTTTTACCCAGGGCCTCGGCCGGGGTGTGGTGCAAGAAGAAGCCCAGGGCGTTGTGGCACCACAGTTTGTAGGCCTGGGTGTGCAGGATGAACTCATGCCACAGCGCATCCACGGCCTTCGATGGCATGGCCACAAAGTCCTTGTTGCTGCGCAGGCAGGCCATGAAGAACTGGCGCAGGCCGCGTTCAACCAGGTCGCAGTCGCGGGGGCTCAGGTGGGGGTAGGTCTCGCGCAGCTTGCGCTGCAGAAAGCGGGGCAGGGGGGCTTCGCGGATGTAGCGCTCGCGCACGGCGGTGGTCCAGCGGATGAGGATCACGGTGACCAGCACCGTGGCAAACACATACAGCAGCCAGATCCACTGGAGCTTCCACACCCCGGCAAACACCCCGATGAAAGCCAGCACCCACAAAATGATGGCCGCCTGGACCACTTTGTTGCCCCAGCGCACCAGGGCGTGTTCGACTCGTTGCATTGTGTCCCTCCTTGTTGTTGTGTGTTTTGGCCATTGCACGGCCGCAATGTGACCGAATCGTGACAAACGCATGGCATTGTCGCCAGCCTGTCACAAGGCCACCACACCTGGGGAGGGTTGGGGCGGCAACGGGCGGGGGCTGCAGGGCCCCGTCGCGCCGCCCCTTCTCTTCAGCGGCGCTTGCTGCCGCCGCCGAAGATGCCGCCCAGCACGCCGCGCAGGATCTCCTTGCCCACGTTGGTGCCCACCGTGCGCACGGCCGACTTGGCCATGGTCTGCACCAGCCCGTCCTTGCGCCCGCCACGCGGTCCGGTGGTGCCAAAGAGCAGGTCGTTGAGGAAGCTGCTCTCCTGCGGCTGGGCTCCGCCTGGCGCCGTGCCGATGGGGCTGGCGCCGCCTGTTGTGCGGCTGGCAGGCGTGCCCGCGGGTGCGGGCGGCGCGTTTTCGGCACGGCCCTTGAGCTTTTCATAGGCGGATTCGCGGTCCACGGTGGTTTCGTACACACCGGCCACCAGGGAGCTGGCCATCAGCGCCTGGCGCTGCTGCGGGGTGATGGGGCCGAGCTGGCTGCCCGGGGGCAGCACGAACACCCGCTCAGTCACGCTGGGGCGGCCCTTGGCGTCCAGAAAGCTCACCAGGGCCTCGCCCACGGCCAGCTCGGTGATGGCGGTCTCGATGTCCAGGCCCGGCTTTTGCCGCATGGTGGTGGCCGTGGCTTTCACGGCTTTCTGGTCGCGCGGCGTGAAGGCGCGCAGCGCGTGCTGCACCCGGTTGCCCAGCTGGGCGAGCACGCTGTCGGGAATGTCGAGCGGGTTCTGCGTGACGAAATACACCCCCACGCCCTTGGAGCGCACCAGGCGCACCACCAGCTCAATGCGCTCGATGAGCACCTTGGGAGCTTCGTTGAACAGCAGGTGGGCCTCGTCGAAGAAGAACACCAGTTTGGGCTGGTCGGGGTCACCGATCTCGGGCAGTTGCTCGAACAGCTCCGACAGCATCCACAACAGGAAGGTGGCGTACAGGCGCGGCGAATTCATGAGCTTGTCGGCCGCCAGGATGTTGACCACCCCGTGGCCGTCCACCGTCTGCATGAAGTCCTGGATGTTGAGCATGGGCTCACCAAAGAACTCGCTGCCGCCTTGCTGCTCGATCTGCAGCAGGCCGCGCTGGATGGCGCCCACGCTGGCGGCGCTCACGTTGCCGTATTCGGTCGTGAACTCCTTGGCGTTGTCGCCCACGAAGGTGAGCATGGCGCGCAGGTCCTTCAGGTCCAGCAGCAGCAGGCCGTTGTCGTCAGCAATCTTGAACACCAGGTTGAGCACGCCCAGCTGGGTCTCGTTCAGATTGAGCATGCGGCCCAGCAGCAGCGGGCCCATGTCCGACACCGTGGCGCGCACCGGGTGGCCCTGTTCGCCAAACACGTCCCACAGCGTGGTGGGGCAGGCCAGGGGGGTGGGCAGCTCCAGGCCGCGTTCCTTGAGCACGCCAGCCAGTTTGTCGCCAATCTTGCCCGGCTGGCTGGCGCCGGTGAGGTCACCCTTTACGTCGGCCATGAACACCGGCACGCCAATGCGCGAGAAGTTTTCGGCCAGGGTCTGCAGCGTCACGGTCTTGCCTGTGCCGGTGGCCCCGGTGATGAGCCCGTGGCGGTTGGCCAGGCCGGGAAGCAGGTGGCATTCGGTGGTGTCGTGCTTGGCAATCAGCAGGGGTTCGGCCATTTCGGGTTTCCTCGGGGGTACAGGTTCGGCAAAAAGTAAAATCCGCCAGCTAGATTAAATCAATACAAAAGGACTTCTCGTGGCAGGACACAGCAAATGGGCGAATATCCAGCACCGCAAAGGGCGGCAGGATGAAAAACGCGGCAAGATCTGGACCCGCATCATTCGCGAAATCACCGTGGCTGCCCGTGCGGGTGGCGGTGATCTGTCTGCCAACCCCCGCCTGCGCCTGGCGGTGGACAAGGCCAAGGCGGCCAACATGCCCGCCGACCGCATCAAATACAACATCGATAAGGCCACGGGCAACGCCGAAGGCCTGACCTACGAAGAAATCCGCTACGAAGGCTACGGCATTGGCGGCGCCGCCATCATGATCGACACCATGACCGACAACCGCGTGCGCACCGTGGCCGAAGTGCGCCACGCGTTCAGCAAGCACGGCGGCAACATGGGCACCGAAGGCTCGGTGGTGTTCCAGTTCAAGCACTGTGGCCAGCTGATTTTTGCCCCCGGCACCAACGAAGACAAGGTGATGGAAGTGGCGCTGGAAGCGGGCGCCGAAGACGTGGTGACCGACGAAGACGGCGCAGTGGAGGTGCTGACCGCCCCAGCAGACTTTGAGGCCGTGAAGAACGCACTGGAGGCCGCAGGCCTGACGGCCGAGGTTGCGGGCGTGACCATGCGGCCTGAAAACACCATCGAGCTGACCGGCGAAGATGCTGCCAAGATGCAAAAGCTGCTGGACGTACTGGAAGACCTGGACGACACCCAGGAGGTCTACCACAACGCGGCGCTGTGACTTTGCACCCGTAGATCACCGCTTTTTTCTTGCCCTGACCTGTTTTCCGACTGATATTCCCCCGAACCCTGCCCGGCAGCGCATCGCTGCGGGCCAGGTTCACCAAAGGTTCCTATGAAAGTACTTGTGATTGGTGGCGGCGGCCGTGAACACGCGATGGCGTGGAAACTGAGCCAGTCCCCCAAGGTGACCAAGGTGTTTGTGGCACCCGGCAACGGTGGCACGGCCTTGAACCCCAAGCTCGAAAACGTGGCGATCTCTGACGTGCGCGAACTGCGTACCTGGGCCCAGGCCGAGAAGATCGCTCTGACCGTGGTGGGCCCTGAGGCCCCCCTGGCCGCCGGTGTGGTGGACGAGTTCCGCGCCCATGGCCTGCGCATCTTCGGCCCCACCAAGGCTGCGGCCCAGTTGGAAAGCTCCAAAGCGTTCAGCAAGGCCTTCATGCGCCGCCATGGCATCCCCACGGCCGACTACGACACCTTCACCGACCCCGCTGCGGCCCACGCCTTTGTGGACCGTTTGGGTGCGCCCATCGTCATCAAGGCCGACGGCCTGGCTGCGGGCAAGGGCGTTGTGGTGGCGATGACGCTTCAGGAAGCCCACGACGCCGTGGACTTCATGCTGGTGGACAACAAATACGGCGTGACGCACAACGAAGGCGGCGCGCGGGTCGTGATTGAGGAATTCCTCGAAGGTGAAGAAGCCAGTTTCATCGTGCTGTGCGATGGCAAGAACGTGCTGGCCCTGGCCACCAGCCAGGACCACAAGCGCCTGAAGGACGGCGACGAAGGCCCCAACACCGGTGGCATGGGCGCCTACTCGCCCGCACCCGTGGTCACGGCCGACGTGCACGCCCGTGCCATGCGCGAGATCATCCTGCCCACCATCCGTGGCATGGAAAAGGACGGCATTCCTTACACCGGCTTCCTGTACGCCGGGCTGATGATCGACGCGAAGGGCCATCCCAAGACGCTCGAATTCAACTGCCGCATGGGTGACCCCGAAACCCAGCCCATCCTGATGCGCCTGAAAAGCGATTTCAGTGATGTGATGGGCGCTGCGGCCGACGGCAAGCTCGACCAGATGGAACTGCAATGGGACCGTCGCACCGCGCTGGGCGTGGTGATGGCCGCCCACGGTTACCCCGAGGCTCCGCGCAAAGGTGACCCCATCACCGGCCTGCCTGCTGAGGCGGACGATGCCGTGGTGTTCCACGCGGGCACGCAGCTCAAGGACGGCGTGGTCAGCGTGACGGGCGGCCGGGTGCTGTGCGTCACCGTGCTGGCCGACAGCGTCAAGCAAGCGCAGCAACGTGCGTACGACGTGGCGCGTGGCATCCAGTTCGATGGCGCGCAGTACCGTCGTGACATCGGCTTCCGTGCCCTGAAAAGCTGATGGCAGACGCGCAAAGCCTGAACGCAGCCGACACGGTGGCCCATGTGCGTGGCTACCTGCAGGGCCTGCAGTCCCGCATCACCGATGCGCTCGAAGCTGTCGAAGGCGAGGGCGGTGCCCGCTTTCTGGCCGACGCCTGGAGCAAGCTGCCGGGTGAGCCGCTGCAAGGCGATGGCATCACCAAGATCCTCGAAAACGGCAGGGTGTTCGAGCGCGCCGGGTGCGGCTTCAGCCATGTGCGCGGCCCGCAGCTGCCGCCCTCGGCCACGCAGCACCGGCCCGAGTTGGCGGGGGCGCCCTTCGAGGCCATGGGCGTTTCGCTGGTGTTCCACCCGCGCAACCCGTATGTGCCCACGGTGCACATGAACGTGCGCATGATCGCCGCCGGTCACCCCGGCCAGGCGCCCACCTGCTGGTTTGGCGGTGGCATGGACCTCACGCCTTACTACGGGTTTGAAGAAGACGCAGTGCACTTTCACCGCACCTGCCGCGACGCGCTGGAGCCGTTTGGCGATGACAAGTACCCGCGCTTCAAACAATGGTGCGATGAATACTTTTACCTGAAGCACCGCAGCGAACAGCGCGGCGTGGGTGGTGTGTTCTATGACGACTTCTCGGAGCTGGGCTTTGAGCAGAGCCTGGCGATGACCCAGTCGGTGGGCGACGCTTTCCTGAGCGCCTACCTGCCCATCGTCGAGAAACGCCAGGGCATGCCCCATGGCGAGCGCGAGCGCGACTTCCAGCTCTACCGCCGGGGCCGCTATGTCGAGTTCAACCTGGTCTGGGACCGGGGTACGCACTTCGGCCTGCAGTCGGGTGGTCGCACCGAGTCCATCCTGCTGTCGATGCCACCGCTGGTGTCTTGGTCGTACCAGCGCGCTGACGCTGCCGATTCGGCCGAGGCCGCATTGCTGCAGCGTTTTCTGGTGCGCCGCGACTGGCTGGACAGCGGGGCTGCGACAGCGCCCTGACGGGGTAAAAAGCGCAAAAGCTATAATTTCAATAGCTGTCCGCGCTTTTTACACAGGCGCAAGAGGCCAAAAACACTCCAAACCGACGCTGCGCCAGGGTGCAACACCCGCGCAACAACACGCAATATCCAAGGCGCAGCCCTATTGGTTGCACGCCATGTTGCGCGCTATATTGATTCCATTCCCTCTCTAACCACCGCCTGATGACCACCTCCACCAAATCGGAAACCGCCGCCAAAAAAGACGTCACCAAACTCCAGCGCGCCATTGTTGATGGCCTGGAGGACGTCAAGGCGCAAGACATCCAGGTCTTCAACACCGAGCATCTCTCGCCGCTGTTTGAACGGGTGATCGTGGCATCGGGCACCTCCAACCGCCAGACCAAGGCCCTGGCCGCCAGCGTGCGCGATGCGGTCAAGGAAGCGGGCTTCTCCAAGCCCCGCATCGAAGGCGAAGACAACGGTGAATGGATCATCGTGGACTGCGGCGCGGCCGTGGCGCACATCATGCAGCCCGCCATACGCCAGTACTACCGTCTGGAAGAGCTGTGGGGCGACACCCCTGTGCGCCTGAAGCTGGGTGCTGCCAAGCCCCAGTCCAGCGCCGCCACCGAGCTGGCCGAGAAGAAGTCGGCCCAGAAGGCCGCCAAGTCCGGCGCGAAGGCTTCTGCCAAGGCGCCCGCCAAGAAGACCGCAGCCCCCACGGTAGCCGCCCGTTCGGGCAAGGCCACGGTCAAGGCCGTCGCCAAGACCGCTGCGAAGACTGCCGCCAAAACGCCAGTCAAAGCAGCACCCAAGCCAGCGGCAAAAACAATGGCCAAAGCGGCACCCGCCAAGACGGCAGCCAAAACCACCGGTACGGTGGCTGCCAAGAAGCCCGCAGCCACCAAGACGCCTGTCAAGACGGTGGTGGTCAAGCCCGTGGGCGCCAAAAAGCCCGCAGCCAAGAAGTCGTCACCTGCTGCCAAGGCCCCCGCACGCGCAGCAGCCAAGCCTGCTTCCGCACCGGCCAGCAAGGCGGCGGCCAAGCCTGTTGCCAAGAAGGCCCCGGCCCGCAAGGGTTGATACGCGGCCGCAGAGCGCCCAGGTGGGTGCGCTGCGGCAACCATCCCCCACGCATCCAGGTTGATCCATGAAGCTGCTTATCGTGGCGGTCGGGCAGCGGGTGCCCGATTGGGCACAAACGGCTTATGACGACTACGCCAAACGTTTTCCGCCCGAACTCAAGGTCGAACTCAAGGCCGTCAAGACCGAGCCACGTGGCTCCAAGACCCTGGAGACGCTGTACGCGGCCGAGCGCGAGCGCATCGAAGCGGCCATCCCGCGTGGCACGCGCGTGGTGGCGCTGGACGAGCGTGGCACCAACCTCACCACCAAGGCCCTGGCCGAACGCCTCAAGGGCTGGCAGCTGGGGGGCGACGATGTGGCGCTGGTGATTGGCGGCCCCGACGGGCTTGACCCTGCCTTTCGCCAGACTGCACATGAGCGCATCCGCCTGTCGGACCTGACCCTGCCCCATGCCATGGTGCGCGTGTTGCTCATCGAGCAGCTGTATCGGGCCTGGTCGGTGAATGCCGGGCATCCTTACCACCGCGAATGATGCGGGACAGGGTGGTTGTGCTACTTCCAAATGCTATTATTTTTATAGCTTCTGGCGCTTGATGGGCAGGCGCAGGGGCCGATTTTTATTCAAAATCTGTTCATGCCAGACTTCATCTACCTCGCCTCCCAAAGCCCGCGCCGTCGTCAGCTGCTCGAACAGCTGGGTGTGCGCCATGAGTTGCTGCTGCCCAATGTGGAGGGCGACGAAGCCGAAGACACCGAAGCCATCGAGGTGGTGCTGCCCGGCGAAGCGCCCACGGCCTATGTGGAGCGTGTCACGGCGCTCAAGCTGGATGCCGCCGTGGCCCGCCGTGGCCGCCGTGGCCTGCCGGATGCGCCCATCCTTTGCTCCGACACCACCGTGGCCCTGGGCCGCACCATCTACGGCAAGCCCGACGATGCCGCCCATGCCGCGCGGATGCTGGCCGAGCTGGCAGGCCACGAGCACCGCGTGCTCACGGCCGTGGCTTTGCAGGTGGGTGCCAAACGCCTCACGGCGCTGTCGGTGTCGCGCGTGACCTTTGCTGCCATGACGCCCGCACAGATCGATGCCTATGTGGCCACGGGCGAGCCTCTGGGCAAGGCCGGGGCCTATGGCATCCAAGGCCGGGCGGCTGCCTATGTGGAGCACCTGGCGGGCAGTTATTCGGGCATCATGGGGCTGCCCATGTACGAGACGGCACAACTGCTGCGCGCGGCGGGCTTCCCTCTATAAGCAAAAATAACACGGTTACCCTGCCATGCAACAAGACATCCTGATCAACTGGTCACCGCAGGAGACGCGCGTGGCCGTGGTGGAGCACGGCGCCGTGCAGGAGCTGCACATCGAGCGCACGCTGGAGCGGGGCCTGGTGGGCAACGTCTATCTGGGCAAGGTCTCGCGCGTGCTGCCTGGCATGCAGTCGGCCTTTATCGACATCGGTCTGGAGCGCGCGGCGTTTCTGCATGTGGCCGATGTGTGGCAGCGCCAGCCCGATGGCGAGCCGCCCGCCTTTGCGCGCAAGACCGAACCCCAGGTGCCCATCGAAAAGCAGGTGTTCGAGGGCCAGGCGCTCATGGTGCAGGTCATCAAGGACCCCATCGGCACCAAGGGCGCGCGCCTGTCCACGCAGATCAGCATTGCAGGCCGCCTGCTGGTGTTTCTGCCGCAGGACGACCATGTGGGCGTGTCGCAGAAGATTCCGCCTGCCGAGCGCGACGCACTGCGCGCGCGCCTGCAGGCGCTGGTGGGTGACAAGGCCTCGGGCGGCGGAGGGGGCTTCATCCTGCGCACCAACGGCGAAGACTCTACGGACGAAGAGCTGGCCGAAGACATTGCCTACCTGCGCAAGACCTGGGCGCGCATCAAGGAGGCATCGCTCAAGCTGCCCGCGATGTCGCTCTTGCACCAGGATCTGGACCTGCTGCAGCGCGTGCTGCGCGATCTGGTGGGTGACCACACGCAGACCATCCGGCTCGATTCGATGGAGCAGTTCCAGCGCCTGCGCGCGTTTGGGCAGGAGTTCATGCCCGCAGCTGCTGGCAAGCTGCAGCACTACAAGGGTGAGCGCCCCATCTTCGACCTGTACTCCATCGACGAAGAAGTGGCCAAGGCCCTGGGGCGCCGGGTGGAGCTGAAGTCCGGCGGCTACCTGATCGTGGACCAGACCGAAGCGCTGACCACCATCGACGTGAACACCGGCGGCTACGTGGGTGCGCGCAATTTCGACGACACCATCTTCAAGACCAACCTGGAGGCCGCGCAGGCCATTGCGCGCCAGCTGCGGCTGCGCAACCTGGGCGGCATCATCATCGTGGACTTCATCGACATGGTGCGCGAGGACCATCAGCAGGCCGTGTTGTCGGAGTTCAAGAAGCAGCTCGCGCGGGACCGGGTCAAGACCATGTCGTCCGGCACCTTCTCGCAGCTTGGCCTGGTGGAGATGACACGCAAGCGCACGCGAGAATCCCTGGCCCACATGCTGTGCGAGCCCTGCGAGGCCTGCCAGGGCAAGGGCAGCGTGAAGACTGCGCGCAGCGTGTGCTACGACATCCTGCGCGAGATCCTGCGTGAAGCGCGCCAGTTCAACCCGCGCGAATTCCGCGTGGTGGCGTCGGCGCGGGTGGTCGAACTCTTTCTTGACGAAGAAAGCCAACACCTGGCCGGCCTCTCGGATTTCATCAAGAAGCCCATCTCGCTGCAGGCCGAAAGCGCGATGGGGCAGGAGCAGTACGACATCGTGCTGCTATAGCCGCACCTTGATCGACTGAGGGCGTCAGGCCTCGATCTGCATCGCCGGGCGGGCCTGTACCCGGGCCAGCCAGGCTTGCACATGCGGGTGTGCGTTGACGGGGGCGCCCAGGTACAGGCTGTAGCCCACCACTGAGCCCACCACCAGATCCACCAATGAGTAGTTGGCACCCAGCATCCAGGGTTGCTGGGCCAGCCGCGCGTCCAGCAAGGCAAGCAGCTCGCTCAGCTGGCGCAGAACGGCTTCGGCCTGGGCGGCGTTGCGCCAAACCTCCTCGCCCTGGGTTGCAACATGCAGGCGCCCCACCAGCGCGCCATAAGTCACATACGACCAAGTGCACCAGGACAGGGCCTGCAACGTCTCGGGCGTGCCGCCAGCAGGCCACAGACCGCGCTCCACGCCAAAGCGGTGGCCCAGCCAGAGGTGGATGGCCAGGGCCTCGAACATGGGGGCGCCATCCACCGTCAGGGTGGGCACCTTGCCGTTGGGGTTCAGGGCCAGGTACTCGGGGCGGCGCTGCTCGCCGGTGCGGATGTCGATCTTGATGCGTTCGTGGGGCACACCCAGCTCTGCCAGGGCACAGGCGATGGGGGTGGCGCTGGACATGGGGTGCCAGTACAGGACGATGGACATGAGAACTCCTTGGTGGTGGAAGAAAGAAAAGGTGTTGCCACTGTAAGAACCATTGGGGACAATTTCAGTCCTCAATAAAAAGTACAGTGGCCCCATGCTCAGTTCATCGACCCGCCTGCTGCGCCTGCTCTCGCTGCTGCAAACCCGCAGCCACTGGATGGGTCCCGAGCTGGCCGAGCGCCTGGAAGTGCATCCGCGTACGCTGCGGCGCGACATCGATCGCCTGCGCCAGCTGGGCTACCCCGTGCATGCCAGCAGCGGCGTGGCGGGGGGTTACGCCTTTCGCGCAGGGCAAGCGCTGCCGCCGCTGCTGCTGGACGATGACGAGGCTCTGGCCGTGTCGATTGCGCTGCGCACCGCCACCGCCGGTGCGGTGGGGGGCATTGAAGAGCCCGCATTGCGGGCGTTGGTCAAGCTGGAGCAGGCCATGCCGGCACGCCTGCGCAAGCGTGTGGACGCTTTGCGTTCGGCCATCCTGCCGCTGGACCGCACGGGGCCGGTGGTCGAGGTGTCGTTGTTGGGCACGCTCGCATCGGCCTGCCGCGACCAGTTGCGCATTGAATTCCATTACGAAGACGGCCAGGGCCGCAGCGCGCAGCGTTCCGTGGAACCGCAGGGCGTGGTGCACACCGGCCAGCGCTGGTACCTGGTGGCATGGGATCGGGTGCGCAACGACTGGCGCACCTTCCGCATCGACCGCATCGTGGGCGACCCGCAGGTGGGAGCGCATTTTGCGCCCCGGGCCGCGCCTGATGGGGGTGATCTGAAGGGCTATGTGTCGCGCTCCATCTCCGCTCCGCGCCATGCCGAACAGGCGCAGGTGGTGCTGCACGCGCCCTATGCGGTGATGTCGCGCCGCATCCCGCAGTCCGCTGGTGTGGTATCTACCCTGGACCAGGGGCAGCGCTGCCAGCTGGAATGCGCAGCCAACGATTCGCTGGTGTATTGGCTGATGGCCCTCGATGTTGAGTTTGAGGTGCTGGCACCCGCGTCGCTCAAAGAGCGGTTGCGGGTGGCGGGGGAGCGGGCGCTGCGGTGCGCGCTGTGAAAGTCCGTTGCTTGTCCGTGGAGGACGGGGTTACAGGGTTTTGGTCAGCGTGACGATCACGCGCGACTTGTTGACATGGCCGAAGAAGGCCTTCTTGTTGGCGCCGACCACAGCCGCACCCAGCGACAGGCCGCCGCCGAAGTCGTAGGCACCGCCCACGCTGTAGTCCATGTAGTTGGGCACGCCCAGGTCCTTGATGTCGCTGGCAAAACGCGTGAAACCCACCGAGGCCTTCACGGTGACGCTGGGCGCCACTTCCTGCGCAAAGCCGAAGTTCAGGTAGCCGGTGTTGCGGCCCTTCAGGCCCGAGCCGGACTTGGCACCGGCAAAGCCGAAGTAGTCCTTGGAGAGGGTGTGCGAGTACTTGGCGGTGAAGGGGCCCAGGGTGGCCGCGCCATACAGCTCGGTGGTGTTGCCGTTGCTGTTGCCGGGGTAGATGTAGGTCAGTGCGCCCACATCGAAGTCGGCGCCTGCGGCCTTGAACTTGTAGCCGCCGTACAGGTCGGATTCGAGCGAATTGTTCGCCAGCCAGTCCACGCTGGAGTTCCAGTTGCCCACGTACCAGCCGGAGTCACCGAAGGCGTAGTCAAAGCCGCCTTGCAGGGCGGGCTTGACGGCCTTGGCCTTGGTGGCGTCCTGGTCCTGGCCACGGAACTTGTAGTTGGTGGTCAGGCTGACGTTGCCGGTGAGCTGGGCACTGGCCAGCAGGGGCAGTGCGGCCAGCAGGGCGGCGGTGATGGCTTTGTAAGAAGAGGCGTTCATGGCAGCAATGTTTGAGAAAAGAACAAGAGCGCAAGCGTAGAAAAACCCGCGTATAAAGTTCGCAAAAATTGCGCCCCTTCGCGTCAATGTTGCGCAAGTCAGCAGCCGCCGGGCGCGTTGGCTTGTGAGCTGCATCCCCCGACGACGCCCTCGCCAGGCCCGCGTTTTTACGCCGTTTTTACGGCGTCCCCCACAGTCTGTGCACACTTTTTACGGCCTCCTTCTCAGAATCAAACACCTGTTCTGATGCAGGAGTTGTCGATGGACGTGATATGGATGGCCGCGCTGGCGGCGTTGTGGGTGGTCATGGCTGAGGCCGTGGTTTTGCTGGGCAAGTTCGGCCCGGCCAAGGGGGAGCGTTCATGATCGGCATGGAAATGCTCTATGGCTTTGGCGCCATCGTGGCCTTGGTGCTGCTGGCCTACCTGGTGTTTGCGCTGATCTGCGCGGAGGAGTTCTGAGATGGATACCTCTGCCTGGAGCCTGCTGGGGCTCTTCCTGATCGTGCTGGGCGTGCTGGCGTGGCCGCTTGGCAAATGGCTGGCTGCAGTCTGTGATGGCCGCCTGCCAAGGTGGATGCATGCCATCGAAAAACCCTTGTACAAGCTGGCCGGGGTCGCGCCGGATCAGATGATGCACTGGCGCAGCTATGCGCTGGCGCTGCTGGCTTTCAATGCCATCGGTGCTTCTGCGGTGTATGGCCTGCAGCGTTTGCAGCACCTGCTGCCGCTCAATCCGCAGGGCATGGCCGCAGTGTCGGGCGATTCTTCGTTCAACACCGCCATCAGCTTTGTTTCCAACACCAACTGGCAGGGCTATGGGGGCGAGTCCACCATGAGCTACCTCACGCAGATGCTGGGCCTGTCGGTGCAGAACTTCTTCTCGGCGGCCACCGGCATCGCCGTGGCGTTTGCGCTGGCGCGCGGTTTTGCAGCGCGCCGCACCGATGGCCAAGGCTTTGTGGGCAACTTCTGGGCCGATGTCACGCGCATCACGGCATGGGTGCTGGTGCCCATCGCGTTTGTGATTTCCATCGTGCTGGTCGGGCAGGGCGTGATCCAGAACTTTGACGCCTACAAGGATGTGGCGACGCTGGAGACTACGGCCTATGAAGTGCCCAAGCTCGACGCATCGGGCCAGCCGGTGGTGGGCAGCAATGGTGCGCCGGTGATGGAAGCCAAGACCAGCAACACCCAGACCCTGGCCATGGGCCCGGTGGCATCCCAGGAAGCCATCAAGATGCTGGGTACCAACGGCGGTGGCTTTTTCAATGCCAACTCCGCCCATCCCTATGAGAACCCGACGGCCCTGACCAACTTCGTGCAGATGCTGGCGATTTTTCTGATTCCCGCTGCACTGTGTTTTGCATTCGGCCGCGTGGTGGGCGACCAGCGCCAGGGCTTTGCGATCCTGGCGGCCATGACGGTGATGTTTGTGGTGGCCGTGATCGCTGTGGTTTCCGCTGAGAAAGTCGGTAATCCGCAATGGGTGGGCCTGGGCGTGGAGCAAACCGCCAGTGCCCTGCAAGCGGGGGGCAACATGGAAGGCAAGGAGGTACGGTTTGGCATCAATGCGTCGGCACTGTTCGCTGCAGTGACCACTGCCGCCTCATGTGGTGCCGTGAACTCCATGCACGACTCCTTCACGCCCCTGGGCGGCATGGTGCCGCTGGTGCTGATGCAACTGGGCGAAGTGGTGTTTGGTGGCGTTGGCACGGGCCTCTACGGCATGCTGGTGTTTGCCATCCTCGCCGTCTTCATGGCGGGCCTCATGATTGGCCGCACACCGGAGTACCTGGGCAAGAAGATCGAGGTGCGTGAGATGAAGCTCACCTCGGCGGCCATCCTGGTCACGCCCATTCTGGTGCTGGTGGGCACGGCGATTGCCGTGGCCACGGACGCGGGCAGGGCGGGTATTGCCAACCCGGGTGCGCACGGGTTCTCTGAAATTCTGTATGCGCTGACGTCTGCCGCCAACAACAACGGCAGCGCCTTTGCGGGCCTGTCGGCCAACACGCCGTTCTACAACGTGCTGCTGGGGCTGGCGATGTGGCTGGGCCGTTTCGGCGTGATCGTGCCGGTGCTGGCGATTGCGGGTTCGCTGGCGGCCAAGAAGCGCTTGCCTGTCACGGCGGGCACCATGCCCACACACGGTCCCTTGTTTGTCACGCTGCTGATCGGCACCGTGCTTCTGGTGGGGCTTCTCAACTATGTGCCCTCCCTGGCTCTGGGGCCGATGGTGGAGCACCTGATGCTCCGGGTTCAGTGAGGTATGGCAATGACCAAGAAAAAAACTTCTTCCGTTTCGCTGCTGGATGCAGCGTTGATCAAGACCGCGCTCTGGGGCGCGCTGGCCAAGCTCAGTCCGTTTGTGCAGTGGCGCAACCCGGTGATGTTCATCGTGTACATCGGCAGCATCTTCACCACGCTGCTGTGGCTGCATGCACTCAATGCGCCTGAGGATGCGAGCATGCGCCCAGCGTTTGTACTGGCCATCACGGTCTGGCTGTGGTTCACCGTGCTGTTTGCCAACTTTGCCGAAGCGCTGGCCGAAGGGCGCAGCAAGGCGCAAGCCGCATCGCTGCGCGGGCTGCGCAAGGAAACCTGGGCCAAGAAGCTCAAGGAGCCTGTGCACGGTGCTGCGTTTTTGCCCGAGCTGGCCACCAACCTGCGCCGGGGCGATGTGGTGCTGGTGGAGGCGGGCGATGTGATCCCGCTGGACGGCGAGGTGATCGAGGGCGTGGCCTCGGTGGACGAGAGCGCCATCACCGGCGAATCGGCCCCCGTGGTGCGCGAGTCCGGCGGCGATTTTTCTGCCGTGACCGGCGGCACCCGGGTGTTGTCCGACTGGCTGGTGGTGCGCGTGGCGGTGAATCCGGGCGAGTCGTTCCTCGACCGGATGATCGGCATGGTGGAAGCCGCCAAGCGCCAGAAAACGCCCAACGAGATCGCGCTGACCATCTTGCTGGTGGCGCTGACCATCGTGTTCCTGGTCGTTACCGTGACCCTGCTGCCGTTTTCGATTTTCAGCGTGCAGGCGTCGGGCGCGGGCACGGTGGTCTCGCTGACCGCGCTGGTGGCCCTGCTGGTGTGCCTGATCCCCACCACCATTGGCGGCCTGCTGTCTGCCGTGGGGGTGGCTGGCATGAGCCGCATGATGCAGGCCAATGTGATCGCCACCTCGGGCCGGGCCGTGGAGGCCGCAGGCGACGTGGACGTGCTGTTGCTGGACAAGACCGGCACCATCACCCACGGCAACCGCCAGGCCAGCGCATTTCTGCCTGCGCCGGGTGTGTCCAAGGAGCGGCTTGCGCGCGCCGCCTTGCTGGCGTCGCTGGCAGATGAAACGCCTGAAGGCCGCAGCATTGTGGAGCTGGCCCGCCGCGCTGGCGTGGATGGCCAGAACCCGCAGGGCGTCAAGCTGGTGCCCTTCACAGCCCAGACCCGCATGAGCGGCGTGGACTTGCCCGCAGGAGAGGGACAGCCGGAATCTGCGGGCACCATGCTGCGCAAGGGCGCCGTGCTGGCACTGGCCAAGCATGTGGAAGCCCTGGGCGGCAAGATGCCTCAGGATGTCATGAGCGCGGCCGACCAGGTGGCCTTGCGCGGCAGCACGCCCCTGGCGGTGGCCGAGGGCAGCCATGTGCTGGGCATCGTCGAGCTCAAGGACATCGTCAAGGCGGGCATCAAGGAGCGCTTCATCGAGCTGCGCCGCATGGGCATCAAGACCGTGATGATCACCGGCGACAACAAGCTCACGGCAGCGGCCATCGCGGCCGAGGCGGGGGTGGACGACTTCCTGGCCGAAGCCACGCCCGAAGACAAGCTGGAGCTGATCCGCAAGTACCAGGCCGAAGGCCGCCTGGTCGCCATGACCGGCGACGGCACCAACGACGCCCCTGCGCTGGCCCAGGCCGACGTGGCCGTGGCCATGGGCAGCGGCACACAGGCCGCCAAGGAGGCGGGCAACATGGTGGACCTGGACTCCAACCCCACCAAGTTGCTGGAGGTGGTGGAGACCGGCAAGGCGCTCTTAATGACACGCGGCTCGCTCACCACGTTCTCGATTGCGAACGACGTGGCGAAATACTTCGCCATCGTGCCTGCCATCTTCGTGTCCACCTACCCGCAGCTGTCCGCGCTCAACGTCATGCAGCTGGCAAGCCCTTCGTCCGCCATCCTGTCGGCTGTGATCTTCAATGCGCTGGTGATCGTGTTCCTGATTCCCCTGGCCTTGCGCGGTGTGCGCTACCGCCCGGTGGGTGCGGCTGCGCTGCTGCGTCGCAACCTGGCCATCTATGGGCTGGGCGGGCTGCTGGTGCCGTTTGTGGGCATCAAGCTGATTGACTGGATACTTGTGGCCGTCGGGCTGATCTGAGGAGATTCTGATGAAAAACATTCTTCGCCCCGCGCTGGTGCTGTTTGCCTTGTTGAGCGTGCTGACCGGGCTGCTGTATCCGCTGGTGGTGACGGGCGCCGCCCAGGCGGTGTTCCCCCAGCAGGCGGCGGGCAGCCTGGTGCAGCGCAATGGACAGACCGTCGGTTCGTCGCTGATTGGCCAGAACTTTTCCGACCCCGGGCATTTCTGGGGCCGCCCATCGGCCACGGCGCCCATGCCGTACAACGCGGCGGCGTCCAGCGGTTCCAACCAGGGGCCGCTCAATCCGGCGCTGGCCGATGCCGTGAAAGCGCGCGTGGAAGCCCTGCGCGCGGCCGACCCCGGCAACACGGCCCCCGTGCCGGTGGATCTGGTCACGGCCTCGGCCAGTGGCCTGGACCCACACATCAGCCTGGCTGCGGCGCAGTACCAGGCAGGGCGCGTGGCGCGGGCCCGCAGCCTGCCGGTGGCCAGCGTGAATGCCGTGATTGGCAAGCATGCGGAGCAGCCGCTGTGGGGGCTGCTGGGTGAACCCCGGGTGAACGTGCTGGCACTGAACCTGGCGCTCGACGGCTTGCGCTGACGTGCGCTGACATGCTCTGGCTTTTGGCACCGATACTCGTTGATGCATGACTGACATCCAGCGCCCCGACCCCGATGCTTTGATTGCGCAACTGCGCGCCCAGGAAGAGCAGACCCAGCGGGGCAAGCTGCGCATCTACTTTGGTGCCAATGCCGGGGTCGGCAAGACCTGGGCCATGCTCAGCGCCGCGCAGCGCGAGCGGCGCGCCGGGCGCGACATCCTCATCGGCGTGGTGGAAACCCATGGCCGGGCCGAAACGGCTGCGCTGCTGGAGGGGCTGGAGTCGCTGCCCCTGAAGCAGGTGGAGTACCGGGGCCGGATGCTTTCCGAGTTCGATCTGGATGCGGCCCTGGCCCGCAAGCCTGCCATCTTGCTGGTGGATGAACTCGCGCATTCCAACGTGCAGGGTTCCCGCCACGCCAAGCGCTGGCAGGATGTGCAGGAGCTGCTGGCCGCTGGCATCGACGTGTGGACCGCGCTCAATGTTCAGCATCTGGAGAGCCTGAACGGCACGGTGGGGGCCATCACCGGTGTGCGTGTGCACGAAACGGTGCCCGACACCGTTCTGGACAACGCCGATGAAGTGGTGCTGGTTGATGCCACGCCCGACGAGCTGATCGCCCGCCTGGGCGCTGGCAAGGTCTACGTGCCCCAGCAGGCCGAACGCGCGGCGCAGAGCTTTTTCCGCAAGGGTAACCTGATCGCCCTGCGGGAGATTGCGCTGCGGCGCACGGCGGAGCATGTGGAAGACGATGTGCTGGGCTGGCGGGTGGAGCAGTCGGGCGCTTCCGGCAGCCGCGTGGCCAGTGCCTGGAACACCTCGGGCAGCATCCTGGCCTGTGTCGGGCCCCATGAAGACGCGGCACAGACGGTGCGCACAGCCGCCCGCCTGGCGGGGCAGCTCAATGTGAAATGGCATGCCGCTTATGTTGAAACGCCAAGGCTGCAGCGCTTGGGCGCAGTCCAGCGCGACAAGATTCTGGCCGTGCTGCAACTGGCGCAGGAGCTGGGAGCCGAAACGGCCGTGCTCACCGGCGACCGCGTGGCGCCCGCCTTGGCGGCCCAGGCGCTGCATCTGAACTGCGCCACCCTGGTGCTGGGGCGCCCCGCCGCGCGGGCGGGGTGGCGCAAACTTCTCGCATCCAAAGGTGTTGCGCGCGAGTTGGCCGAACGGGCGCCATCACTCGACATCGTCGAGGCAGCGCATGCGGGTAGCTCGCGGCGCCTGCCCCGGGCGCTGTGGGACCGCCATGTGGGACTGGAAGATGACGGGGATGTGGGCGAGCCCGGCGCAGGGCGCTATCGCTGGCAGGGGTTTTTGTGGGCGCTGGGCGCCAGCGTTGCCGTTACGTTGCTGGCGACACCGCTGCATGGTTTGCTGGAGCTGACCAACATCGTGATGCTTTACCTGGTGGGGGTGGTCGCGGTGGCCATGCGCTTTGGGCGCGTGCCCGCAGCGATGGCGGCGTTGCTGAACGTGCTGGCGTTCGACTTCTTCTTCGTCTCGCCGCGCCTGTCGTTCGCGGTGAGCGATGTGCAGTACATCGTCACCTTTGCGGTGATGCTGGGCGTGGGGCTGCTGGTGGGGCAGCTCACAGCCGGGTTGCGGTTTGCCGCCGGGGTGTCGATCAGCCGGGAGCGGCGGGCCCAGTCGCTGTTTGAGTTGACGCGCGAGCTGTCTGCGGCGCTGGAGACCAGCCAGGTCATCGAGATCGGCGCGGCGGCCGTGCAGGGGCACTTCGGGGGCCGCGCCGTGGTGGTGGCGCTGGACGCGTCGGACCGCCTTCAGTACCCCGACGATTTGCCGCCGGGCTTCGACAAAAGCGTGGCGGACTGGACGCTGCGCCAGGGCCAGAGCGCCGGGCTGGCAACCAGCACCCTGGCCGCGCAGGCCTGGCGCTACGTGCCGTTGAAGGCCCCCATGCGCGTGCGTGGTGTGCTGGCGCTGGAACCCGCCCAGCCCCGCTGGCTGCTGATCCCCGAACAGGCGCAGCAACTCGACACCCTGGCCCGGCAGATCGCCATTGCCCTGGAGCGTGTGCACTACGTGGACATTGCGCAGCAGGCCGTGGTGGACATGGAGTCTGAACGGCTGCGCAATGCCCTGCTGGGCGCGGTGTCGCACGATGTGCGCACCCCCCTCACGGCTCTGATCACGCTCGCCGAATCGCTGCGGAGCGCGCCGCCGCAAGAAACCGGCGCCGTGGCCAAGGCCATCGTGCACCAGGCGCACCAGCTCAATGCGCTGGTCAGCAACCTGCTGGACATGGCGCGCCTGGAGAGCGATGTGTCGGGGCTGAGCGTCCATCTGCGGCGGGACTGGCAGTCGGTGGAAGAGGTGGTTGGCTCTGCCATCCGGGCCGCCCGACCCGCGCTGGGCGACATGCCTGTGCGCACCGAGGTGCCCGCCGACTTGCCGCTGGTGGAGTTCGACCCTGTGCTCATCGAGCGCGTGCTGGTCAATCTTCTGGAGAATGCGGCCAAATACGGCGCGGGGCCGGTGGTGGTGAAAGCATCCACCACAGACAACATGCTGGTGCTGAAGGTGCGGGACCATGGCCCGGGCCTGCCCGCCTCGGTGCGTGGCAAAGAGCACACCCTGTTTGAAAAATTCACCCGGGGCCAGGCGGAATCCGCGACCCCGGGCGTGGGCCTGGGGCTGGCGATCTGCAAGGCCGTCGTGCAAGCGCATGGGGGCACAATTTCTGCCGCCAGCGTGGAAGGGGGCGGGGCAGAATTCACGGTGACCCTGGCGCGGCGCGAGCCGCCGCCCGACCCCGGTTTGAGTGAGATGGAGCGGGGCGTTTCTGCCCCCTGAAGAAAACAATGCAGATACGTACCGTTTTGGTGATCGAGGACGAGCCGCAGATCCGGCGCTTTGTGCGCAGCGCGCTGGAGGCCGAGGGCTGGCAGGTGCACGAGGCGGGAACCCTGCGCGAGGGGCTGTCGGCTGCTGGCACCCGCCACCCCGACCTGCTGGTGCTGGACCTGGGGCTGCCCGATGGCGACGGGGTAGAGCTGATCCGCGACGTGCGGGGCTGGTCCGCCGTGCCCATCATCGTGCTGTCTGCACGCACCGATGAGACCGACAAGATCGCCGCACTCGATGCCGGTGCAGACGACTACCTCACAAAACCCTTTGGCACCGGCGAGTTGCTGGCGCGGGTGCGGGCCAACCTGCGCAGGCCCCGCGCCGCCACCGGCAACGGGCTGGTGCAGGAGGCGGCGGAGCCCCTGTTCCATTTCGGCGATGTCGAGGTGGACCGCAGTGCGCGCCTGGTGCGCAAGGCGGGTGCGGAGGTGCACCTGACCCCCACCGAGTACCGCATGCTCATGGTGCTGGTGGCCAATGCGGGGCGGGTCATCACCCAAAAGCAGCTGCTGCGCGAGGTGTGGGGGCCCATGCGGTCGGACCAGAGTCACTACCTGCGCATCTACATGGGTCATCTGCGCCAAAAGCTGGAGGCCGACCCCGCCCAGCCCCGCCATCTGCTCACCGAGTCTGGGGTGGGATACCGCCTGGCGGTGTAGGGCAGGCGGCAGCCTGCGTTCCCGCGCACGTGCTGGCTAGCCCCGCTGGATTGACAGCGATTTGATGTTGACCCCCGCATTTTTTACGAACGATTTACGCCGGATTTCCTAGACTGAAAGCATGTTCAACACCGGCCACAAGTGCCCCCTGCCGGGGGCTCCGTGTGGTGAAAACATGCTGATGAAGAGTTGTCCCAGTATGGGCTTGCACCGGGTTTACCTGTTGCCTCTGGGGGAGAGTGATGGCGATCCCACCGGGTTGGTGCTGGTTCCGTTCATCACGCCGTATGCCGATGGGCAAAGCCTGCGTGCAAGGCTGCAGGCTGTGCTGGGGCGGCAGCTGCGCGGATACAGCCTGGCGTTCGACGTGCCCCGTCACACGGCCAAAGGCACTCTGTACATTCACCGGCGCGACCTGGAGAGTGCCAAGCGTTGCCTGGCCTCTGGCCTGCCGCAACTCGAAATCGGTTGTGCGGCCAGCGTTTCTTGCGCGGGGGCGCTTTCATGCCATTGAACCATTGCAGCGCGCAAAGGTGCCAAACCATTGAGGCTGGCTCTATGCGCTGCGCCCTGCGTGGCGTGGGCCCGGAGCTGCTGCGCCATGGCTGATTGGATCGCATTGCTGATGGCCGTGCTGGTGCTCGTGGTTCCGATCGGGGTGGGGTGGGTGGCATTGAAGCTGTCTGACCGCAAGGCGCAGCGGCCCCGTGGGGACTGCCCGTGAAGCGACAACCATCGACGGATGCGCGGGGCGTCGCAACGGCGGGTCCTGCAGATTTGCCCGCACTGGAGCAGCTGGAAAACACCGCGTTCGCCAGCGATCGGATTTCGCGCAGGAGCTGGGGGCGTCTGTTGTTGAGCCCCTCGGCCCGCGTGCTGGTGGTCCGATCCGGACAGACATTGGGTGGGGCCTGCGTGGTATTGCGCCGCGAAGGGTCGTCTGTGGCACGCCTGTATTCCATTGCGGTGGCGCCGTCCGTGCGGCGCGCGGGCGTGGCCAGCGGGCTGCTGGCGGCGGCAATCCAGGATGCGCGTGATGCGGGCTGCGCGGTGCTGCGCCTGGAGAGCAGGGCCGGCAACTTGGCGGCACACCGTCTGTTCGCGCGCCACGGTTTTGTGCACACCGGTTGCAAAACCGCTTACTACGAGGATGGCGAACAGGCCCTGCGCTTTCAGAAGGACCTGTTCGATGGCGCATTGGCCCAGGCAGCGGCGTCGTACCAGGTGCGCCACTATACGCAGACGCTGGACTTCACCTGCGGCCCCTGTGCCCTGCTGATGGCGATGTCCGCCATGGACCCGGCCATGCCGGTGAATCAGGCGGCCGAGATCCGCCTGTGGCGCGAGGCCACCACGGTGTTCATGGCCGCAGGCCATGGCGGGTGTGGGCCTTTTGGGTTGGCGCATGCCGCGCTGGCCCACGGCTTTGAGGTGTCGGTGTATGCGGCTGCCGGTGCCTCGCTGTTCATGGACAGCGTGCGCGACCCCCGCAAGAAGGACGTGATCCAGTTGGTGGAGAACGACTTCAGGGCAGCGCTGGAGGCGCGCCAGGTGCCTATCCATGCGCGGCCCGTGTCGCCCGACAGCGTGATCGAGCAGCTGCGGGCGGGGCGTCTGCCCATTGTGCTCATCAGCTTGTGGCGCCTGCACCGGCAGAAGACGCCGCACTGGGTGGTCATCACAGGCTTTGATGGTGCGGTGTTTCGCCTGCTGGATCCCATGACACGTTCCGGTGATCCGGACGGCGGTGTGTCCATCAGCTGGAGCGAATTCAAGAAAGTCGCAAGGTATGGGCGCCGTGGGCGCACTGCGGCCGTCATCCTTTCTGGAAAGAAATAAATTGTCCTCAGAACATGTCATCGTGGTGGAGAAGCTGGCCGACTTTCGATGGAGCCAGCCCGACATCAAGGTCATCACGGCAGAGCAATTCGTTGCCGAGCAGCCGCTGCACCGTGGGCGCGTGCGCAAGGTCACCAACCTGTGCAGGAGCTACTGCTACCTCAGCATGGGCTATTACTGCTCGCTGCTGGCCGAGGCGCGTGGTGACCGCGTAACGCCCAGCGTGGACACCATCCTGAGCCTGCAGCGCAAACGCATCGAGCCATCGGCGCTGGCGCAGCTGAACCGGCTGATTGGCCCGCTCAAGGAGATCCCGCGCTCGGTGAACACACTGACGCTGCATGTCTTCTTCGGGATCATGGACGACCCGTCACTGGCTGCGCTGGCTCGCAAAAGCTTCGAGCTGTTCCGTTGCCCGCTGATGGAGGTCACGCTGGAGAGGCAGGAGCAGTCGGCCCATTGGCAGATCGGTGGCCTGCAGGCGCTGGACCTGCGCGATGTCGATGCCGCGCGCGACGAGGTCTTCGTACAAGCCCTGCTCCAGTACACACGGCGTAGCTGGCGCCCCATGATCGCAATGCCCCAGCCGCGCATGGACCTGGCGGTGCTGCACGACCCGCACGATCGCTTGCCGCCGTCCAACCTCAAGACCCTGCGCAAGCTGGTCGATGTGGGGCAGGAGATGGGCATTGCCGTGGAGCTGATCGAGAAAAAGGACTTGGCGCGGTTGACCCAGTTTGATGCACTCTTCATCCGCGAGACCACGGCCGTGACCCACCACACCTTCCAGTTTGCGCGCAAAGCCATGGCGGAGGGCATGCCGGTCATCGACGACCCCGCGTCCATCCTGCGCTGCACCAACAAGGCTTTTCTGGCTGAACTGCTGCGCGAGCATGCCATCGCCACCCCGCTCACGCACATGGTCAGCCGCCGCACGCTGGCCGACATGCAGCACCGGCTGGCCTACCCGGTGGTGGTGAAGGTGCCGGACGGTGCGTTCAGCCGCAGTGTGAAAAAGGCGGAGAACTTTGAACAGCTGCATGGCATCGCCCGGGACATGCTCAAGGAGTCGGAAATCATCCTCGTGCAGGAGTTCATGTACACCGACTTCGACTGGCGCATCGGCGTGCTGGCAGGCCAGGCCATCTTTGCAGCGAAGTACTTCATGTGCGACGGCCACTGGCAGATCCTGCAACACACGGCCAACGGCAAATACACCGAAGGCCGGGTGCAGGCCGTACCGCTGGACCAGGTGCCTCCGCAGGTGCTGGCGGCGGCAGTCAGCTCTGCCCGTCTGGTAGGCAATGGTTTTTATGGCGTGGATCTGAAGGCCACGGCGTCCGGGGTGTACGTGATCGAGATCAACGACAACCCGAACCTGGATGTGGGGGTGGAGGACGCCGCCCTGGGCGATGGCTTGTACCGCTTGCTGCTCACGCATTTCCTCCGGCAGGTGGAGCAGCGCTTCAGCACCAACCGGGTGGTGGGCGGCTTGGATCACCAGCCCGCCTTGGGCCTGGCGGTGGCTGCGGGCTAGTGCGCGTTTTCCGTGGGCGCGTCGGCACCTGACGTTGGCCTGTTTGCTAAGGGAGGGTGTGGGCAGATGGTGGGGCTGCTCACACCCGCTCTTTCTATCGCGACGGAGTGAATCCATGATTTGCTATTAATTGGATAGCTTAAAGCGCATGATGGATGCGCGGAGGGCCGCATTTTTCTTGTGTTTTTGCGCTGGCCTGCGCTGCGCTCACCAACGGGCTTCCCACCTGTGCCTTGGGGTTTCGTGCAGCCGATGCAGGAGTCAACTGCAGGCCAGCGGATTGATCAGCCCGGCGGCAAAACCTACGCTCGGGGCATGAAATTCATCCCCAAGGAAAGCCCCATGGCAGTGAGCGTTCGGATCAATGCGGCAGGTGGGCCAGAGGCCCTGCGACTGGAGGCGGTTGAGCCTCAGGTGCCCGGCCCCGGGCAGGTGTGGCTCGAACAGGCGGCCATTGGCGTGAACCCGCTGGACGCGGGCCAGCGCAAGGGGGCGGTAGCCATCCCGTTCCCGTCCGGCCTGGGGCTGGAGGGCGCAGGGCGGGTGGTGGCCGTGGGCCCTGGGGTGCTGAATGTGGCGGTGGGCGATCGTGTGGGCTATGCCACCGGGCCGCTGGGGGCCTATGCCAGCGCCCGCCTGTTCCCGGCCGAGCGGCTGGTCAAGCTGCCCGATGCGCTGGGTTTTGATGAGGCGGCGGCGGTGCTGTTCAAAGGCATCACCGCGCAATACCTGCTCAAGACAACCTATGCCGTCGTGCCCGGAACCAAGGTGCTGATCTATGGGGCGGGCGGGGCGCTGGGGCAGCTCATGTGCGCCTGGGCCCGGCACCTGGGTGCGTTGGTGATGGGAGTAGTCTCCAAACCCGAGAGCGTGGAGCGGGCCCGGGTGGCAGGGTGCGACGCTGTGTTTGTCTTTGACCCCGCCACCTTGCCCGCGCAGGTGCTGGAGGCCACGCAGGGGCACAAGGCGGACGTGGTGTATGACCCCATGGGGCGGGTCACGCTCAACGCGTCGCTGGACTGCCTGCGTCCGCGTGGCCTGCTGGTGTCGTTTGGCGCCACCTCGGGCCTGCCCGCCCCCATCGAGGTGGGCACGCTCAATGCCAAGGGCTCGCTGTTCCTCACCCGCCCGTCGCTGGCCGCGCACACGGCCACGGCGGCGGAGTACCAGGAGCGCGCCCAGGACGTTCTGCAGGCCGTGGCCAGCGGCATCATCACGCCGCACATCTGGCGCCGCTATGCGCTGGCCGATGTGGCGGTGGCCCACGCCGACCTGGAGCAGGGGCGATCGCAAGGTGCGATCATCCTTACCCCGTGACCTTGTGTGGTGCCACGCCGTGGCGCCTTGATCTTTGATGGACCTGCTCGACAGCCAGCATGCCGATGAGTTGGCGACCCTTCTTGCCCTGAGCGATGCGGGCTCGTTCGCTGCCGCGGGCCGCGCCCTGCAGCGCCACCCCTCGGTGCTGTCCAAGCGGCTGAACGCGCTGGAGCGCCGCCTGGGCGTGCGGCTGGTGGAGCGCACCACCCGCCAGCTACAGCTCACGCACGCAGGGCTTCAGCTGGTGGAGAAAGTGCGCGAGGCCATGGGCCTGATCGCACAGGCGCAGACAGAGGCGGCCGAGGGCGCACAGCAGGTGCGCGGGCGATTGCGCGTGTCGGTGCCAGCGGCCATGGGGCGGCGGCTGCTCAGCGCCATGCTGGCGGAGTTTGCGCTGGCCCATCCGCAGGTCACGCTGGAGGTGGAATACGCCGACCGGCTGGTGGACATCGTGGGCGAGCGCTTTGACGCCGCCATCCGCATTGGCAAGCTGGCCGACAGCGGGCTGGTGGCCACGCGGCTGTGCAGCCACCGGCGCATCATGGCCGCAGCGCCGTCCTATCTGCAGCAGCATGGCATGCCGCAGGCGCCCGCCGACCTGATGCAGCACCAGTGCCTGGGTTTCACGGGCCTGGCGTCATACCCCGAATGGCAGCTCACCTCACGCGCGGGCGCCAGCCACACGGTGGTGGTGCACAGCAGCCTGGTGAGCAATGACAACGAAGCGCTGCTCACTGCCGCCACGCTCGGCGCGGGCATCCTGGCCGGGGGCGACTGGCTGATCCAGCCTTGTATCGACGCAGGCCAACTGGTGCGTGTGCTGCCCCAGTGGCAGCTCAATGCCGATGCAGGCATCTACCTGGTGCGGCCCTCGGGCCGGTTCAGCACGGCGGCCATGGCGGCGTTTCGTGCGTGGGTGGTGGACTGGTTTGCGGCCAGGGCACGTGCGGACGAAGCACCGGGCGCCGGGCAGACGCTGCGATGATCGGCCGCGTCCTCTCTCTGTCTTGCCCACCGCCTCGGGCCTTTCTTCCTGTCTGGCCTGGCTGCCGCAGCCAGGCGCTTTGTTTCCACACTCCATGACCCAGGCAACACACCATCCATCCCCCGTGTCGAATCCGCTGGATTCACTCGTCCCATTGCTGTTTGTCGCACTTTGGAGCACGGGTTTCATCGGTGCCAAGCTGGGGCTGCCGTATGTGGAGCCGCTGACCTTTCTAGCGCTGCGCTTTGCCATCGTCACCGTGCTCATGCTGGCCGTGGTGGCGGTGGTGCGTGCGCCCTGGCCACCGGCGGGCAGCGCCTGGGGCCACATCGCGGTGTCGGGCCTGCTGGTGCATGGCGTGTACCTGGGCGGGGTGTTTATGGCCATTGGGCACGGGCTGCCGTCGGGCATCACGGCACTGGTGGTGGGCTTGCAGCCGCTGTTGACTGCACTGGTGGCGGGCGCCTTGCTGGGCGAGAAGGTGCGGCCCGCGCAGTGGGCGGGGCTGGGGCTGGGGTTCGGCGGCGTGGCGCTGGTGGTGGCGGGCAAGGTGGCCACAGTTCCGGCGGGCGCTCTGGTGGGCATGCTGCTGCCTGCCGTGGTGGCGTTGCTGGGCATCACGGCGGGCACGCTGTACCAAAAGCGCTTTTGTCCTTCGTTCGATCTGCGCACGGGCTCGGTCATCCAGTACCTGCCCTGCGCCATCGCCATGGCTGCACTGGCCTATGCCACCGAGTCCATGGCCATCACATGGACGGGTGAGTTTGTGTTTGCGCTGGGCTGGCTGGTGCTGGTGTTGTCGCTCGGCGCGGTGAGCCTGTTGAACCTGCTGATTCGCCGGGGCGGCGCGGTGAACGTGGCCAGCTTGTTCTACCTGACACCGCCCACCACGGCCCTGATCGCCTGGGCCATGTTTGGCGAGACGCTCACCGGTTGGGCGCTGGTGGGGATGGCGTTGGCGGCGGCGGGTGTGTGGCTGGCGCGGCAGACGAGATGAGGGGAGGGCACTGCCATGCCACTCTGTAGAAAACGCAGGGTTGGTGTGGCAGCCTGGGTGACGTGTAGCGAGTTTGCTATTGTATTTGTAGCTGTTTGCGCTTTGTGGATGCGCGCAAAGGCCACTTTTTCTTGAATTTTTGCTTGCTGCTGAATGATATGGGCCCTGTCAGGCAGCGGGGTGCACGGCAACGATGTTCAGTGGCCCCGAAATGGAGAGCCCGCTGAAACCCATGGAGGATTCCAGCGCAGACACATGGCCGCCCTCCGCCCACACATCCACCAGCGCATCTTTCGCTCCAAACTGGCAGGCAATGGTGGCGACGCGGAATGTGTCCGTGCGAGCAAAGAGAAGCGGTGCCGGCCATCGGACCTGAAACCAGCGTTTGCACTGGAATTCGATGCGCTTCCAGTCGGATGGGCGGCGAATGTGGTTGATGCAGTCCACCTGCTTCGCCAGCAACACCGCCTCAGCCGGTGGCAGCGCGGAAGCGGTGGCTTGGAGCAGCGCTTTCTCGAACGGCAGCAGCTGGTTGGTGGGCGTCGGCGCGACGATGGGCCGGAGAGACCCGGTCAGTGCAACCATGGCACTGGCCTCAGAGTTTGCGCAGCCGTTCCAGCGCCGCCCGCAGCGTCTCGTCCTTCTTGGCGAAGCAGAACCGCACAACACGCTGGTCAAACCCGTCGCCATAAAACGCCGACAACGGAATCGCCGCCACGCCCACCTCGCGGGTCAGCCACTGGCAGAAATCGGCCTCGTTCAAGTCGCTGATGGCCGAGATGTCCACGCACTGGAAGTAGCTGCCGGTGCTGGGCAGCAGCTTGAAGCGTGAGCCTGCCAGCCCTTCGCGGAACAGCTCGCGCTTGGCCTGGTAGAACGCGGGCAGTTGCAGGTAGGGCGTGGGGTCTTGCAGGTAGGCGGCCAGCCCGTGCTGCACGGGGGTGTTGACAGTGAACACATTGAACTGGTGCACCTTGCGGAACTCGGCCGTCAGCGCGGCAGGGGCCGCCACGGTGCCGACCTTCCAGCCGGTGACGTGGAAGGTTTTTCCAAAGCTGGAGACGATGAACGCGCGGGCGGCCAGGCCTGCAAAGCGCGCGGCGCTCTGGTGCTCGGCGCCGTCGAACACCATGTGTTCGTACACCTCGTCGCTGATGAGCAGGATGTCGGTAGGGGCGAGCAGGTCTTCGAGCTGGCGCATTTCCTCGGCCGTCCAAATGGTGGCGCTGGGGTTGTGCGGGCTGTTGATGATGATGGCGCGGGTGCGGGGCGTGATGGCCGCGCTGATCTTGGCAAAGTCAGGGCGGAAGGTGCCGGGCGTGAGCGGCACGCGCACCGCCTTGCCACCGGCCAGCTCGATGTTGGGCACGTAGCTGTCGTAGCAGGGGTCGAGCACGATCACTTCGTCGCCCGCGTGCACGATGGCCAGGATGGCGGTGATGATGGCCTGCGTGGCGCCTGCGGTGATGGTGATTTCGGTGTTGGGGTTGTAGGCGCGGCCGTGCAGCGCCTCGATCTTGCGGGCAACGGCTTCGCGCAGGGCGGGCACGCCGGGCATGGGCGGGTACTGGTTGTGCCCAGCCTGCATAGCGGCGGTGACGGCGTTCACCAGTTCGGGGGCGCACTCAAAGTCGGGGAAGCCCTGGCCCAGGTTGACGGCCTTGTGTTCGGTGGCCAGGGCGGACATCACGGTGAAGATGGTGGTGCCGACGTTGGGCAGCTTGCTGGGGAAGGCGGGTGTGCGGGCGGTGGTGGAGGTCATGGCGCAGCAGCTTGAAATGCGGGGAAATTCGGGAAGAGTGAGGGGGCTTCTGGTGGGGAGCGCAGGTCAGAGTTCGTAGTCGTTGACATGGCCCGTCATCGCGCGGGCAATCAGCTCGCGGCTCAGGCGGTCGCTGAGCAACTCGGCAAACTTGTAGACAAAGTTGCGCAGGTAGGCGCCGCGTTTGAAGGCCACGCGGGCCACGCTCTGGCCGAACAAGTGGCCCACGGGGCGCACGGCCAGGTCGCCCACCGGGTCATCGCGCATGGCCATCTCGGCCACGATGCCGATGCCCAGGCCCAGGCGCACATAGGTCTTGATCACGTCGGAGTCGATGGCTTCGAGCACGATGCGGGGCGTGAGCTTGCGCGCCGCGAAGGCGTGGTCGATCTTGCCCCGGCCGGTGAAAGAAGGGTGGTAGGTGATGAGGGCCTCATGGGCCAGGTCATCCAAACCAATGCGTTCCTTTTGCGCCAGCGGGTGGTCGTTGGGCACGACCAGCACGTGCTGCCATTCGTAGCAGGGCAGGGTGACGAGTTCGGGGTAGTCGGCCAGCGACTCGGTGGCCATGCCGATCTCGGCCACCTCGTCGATGATCATGCGGGCCACTTCGTGAGGCGTGGCCTGGTGCAGGCTCACGTTGACCTTGGGATAGGCCTCGCGCAGGCGGGCCACGGGCACCGGCAGCACATAGCGCGCCTGGGTGTGCGTGGTGGCGATGCTAAGGGTGCCGCTGTCTTGCGCGCTGAACTGCTCGCCAATGCGCTTCAGGTTGCCGACCTCGCGCATGATGACTTCGATGCTCTTGAGCACATGCTGGCCGGGCTCGGTGATGCGCTTGAGGCGCTTGCCGTGGCGGGCAAAGATGTCCACGCCCAGTTCTTCTTCCAGCTCAATGATGGCTTTGGAGACGCCCGGCTGCGAGGTGTGCAGGGCCTTGGCGGCTTCGGTCAGGTTGAGGTTGCGGCGCGCCGCCTCTTGAACGAAGCGGAATTGGTGCAGGTTCATATCTGATATCGCCTAAAGATTTGCATCATTATGCTGCAATCGTCTAAGCGCTATCGGGCACCTTCACAGAATTTTCAGTCCCCCGGAGCCTCGCAGGCAATGTCCGCCATCAGGGCCGTCATGCGTGGGTCTTCGCCGATCGCGGCCTGGACGTGGAACTGCACGCCGGGGTGGGCGGCATGGAGTTCCTGCACCAGCACGGGCAGGTCTTCGCGTGCATGTTTGCCCGTGCCGAGGAACATGGGCACCACGGTGACGTGGGTGGCGCCCAGGCTGACGAGCTGCTGGGTAGCATCTGCCAGGCTAGGGGTGCACAGCTCCAGATAGGCGCACGCCACGGGGCGTGTGGGGTGCTGCGCTGCAATGCGCGCGGCCACGGCTTCGATGGGCGCGCGCCACAGCGGGTCGCGGGAGCCGTGGGAGAACAGGACGATGGCGTTGTGCATGGGGTGTGGAATGGCGTGCTGCCGCAGTCAGCGCCGCAGCACCAGCCAGCCGAAGGCGGCCAGGGAGAGCACGGAATAGATCAGCCCCGGCGCCGCCGCCGTGAGCATGGGCGACCAGTTCTGCAGATTGCCTGCGTAGCCGAACACGTTATTGAGCAGGAAGAAGCTGATGCCCGCCATCACGCCGCCAAACACATAGCCCGCAATGCCGCCCGAGCGGAAATGCAGATAGGCAAAGGGCAGGGCCAGCACCACCATCACCAGGCAGGAGAGGGGGTAGAACACCTTGCGCCAGAACTCGATCTCGTACTTCTGGGCCGATTGGCCGTTGGCGTTCAGGTGCCGGATGAACTGGAAAAGGTCCAGCGTGGCCATGCGGTCGGGCTTGAGCAGGGAGGCGGCCACCATGTCGGCACTGATGCGCGTGGGCCACTGCAGGCTGGGGGTGTCGAGGTGTTCGACGCGTGCTTCACCCTTGTCGTCGGTGGCGCTGCGGTGTTCGAAGCGGCTGCGTTGCACTTTCTCCAGTGCCCAGGCGCCATCCGAGCCGAACTGGCCCGACGCGGCCCGGGTCTGCGAGGCGAGGCGCCCTTTGTCGTCAAACTCGAAAATGCGCACATCCAGCATGCCGCCATTGGGGGTTAGCGCGCGCACGTTGACGGCAAAGGAGTGGTTGTCCTGCCGTTCCTTGAGCCACGCTCCTGTGGCGCCAGTAGTCAGCTTGCCGAGATAGCGCACCTTGATGAGCTGGGCGGTGCGGTCCGTCAGCGGTGCCAGGTAGTCGCCCACGGCAAAGGTCAGCACCACAAACACCCCGCCCAGGGTGACCAGGGTGCGCAGTGCGCGCCAGGGCCCCATGCCGCTGGTGCGCATGATGGTGAATTCGGAGCTTTGGGCCAGCCGCGCCATCACAAAGATGGTGCCGATGAGCACGGTGATGGGGAGCAACTCGTAGAGGTGGCTGGGAATGCTGAGCACCACAAACAGGAGCGCGTGCGATAGCTGGTAGCCCTCGGACCCTGTGCGTCCCACCCAGCGCAACTCATCGACCAGGTCAAAGAAGAAGAACAGTGCCAGGAATCCGACCGTGACGAAGGTGACGGCGGACAGGGCTTCGCGGTGGATCAGGCGGCGGATGGTCTTCATGCGGGCTGCCCTCCTGACGCCTGTGCAGGCCGTGGCGACAGCAGGCGCCGCACGGTCCACTGGTTGTGTCGCACGGCCAGCACCAGCAGCGACACGGCCAGCATGCCGCCATGCAGCAGAACCATGAAGCTCACCAGGCCCAGCCGCCCCGCACCCACCCAGCTTTGGCCCAGGGTCATGAGGTTGTAGTAGACGATGAACGCGAACAGTGCAAACACCAGGCTGGTGCTGCGTGCGGCGCGCGGGTTGGCGCTGGCCACGGCCAGGCCCAGCAGCACAAAGTTGAGGGCGGCCAGTGCCAGGCCCAGGCGCCAGCCCAGTTCAGCCTGGTAGGCGGGCAGAGGGCGCATGAGCAGTTCGAAGGTGGTGCGTGTCTTCACCGCCAGCTCTTCGGCGGAGCCCGGTGATGCGGTGCCAATGCGGGTCCCGTATTCGGAGAAATCACTGATCTTGACGCCAGGCTTGTCGCGCGAGGTCTCCAGCCGCTGGCCGTTGCTCAGCAGCACCATGCGCTCGCCTGCCTGGGTCTCCAGCCGTGCGCTGCGGGCCGAGGTGACGGATTCACGTGTGCCGTCGTTGGCTGCAATGAAGACGTTGTTGGCGGCCTGGGTGTCGGGGCTGTCCTTGTCAATGAAAAACACCCGGCTACCGTTGGATGACTCCTGGAATTCACCGGGTGCGATGCGGTCGATGTCGCTGCGCTGCTCGTAGCGGGTCTTGAGTTCCTGGATCTGCGAGTTGGCCCAGGGCCAGACCAGGAGGGACAGCACGGCAATCACCACCATCACGGGCCAGGCAAACCGCAGCAGCGGCTTGACCAGGCTCATCAGGCCCCGGCCGCTGGCAAACCAGATCACCATTTCGCTGTCGCGGTACATGCGCGAGAGGGTGCCGACCACGGCAATGAACAGACTCAGGCTGAGGATGATGGGCAATTGCCCCAGGACGGTGAAGCCCATGACCAGCATCACGTCGGAGGGGCTCACACTGCCTTTGGAGGCCTGGCCGAGCGTGCGGATGAGCATCATGGTCATGACCACGGTCACCAGCACCACAAGCGTCGCGCCGAAGCTGCGTGCCAGCTCTTTGCGAAGGGATGAATCGAATAACATTGGCTCAGCGCGTGCTATGCATTTTTGCGAGCGCATCAAAGCGCATGGCCCGCTCAAAAGGAAAACACCGATTATGAACTTTGATCTCAAGACCCTGGATTTGACGGCGGCTGCTTCGGAAAAATGCGACCTGCTGGTGGTGCTGATTCCGGAAGGTTTCAAACCGGGGGCGGATGCCCTGTCTGCCCTGGTGGCGCTGGCGCTCAAGAACGGAGATCTTTCGCTGAAGGCTGGCAAACAGCTGCAGCTGTACCAAGTGCCCGCTGTGGCTGCGCGCCGCGTGGTTCTGGTGGGTGGCGGCGATGGCGCTGCGCGTGCGGTGCGGCAGGCCGTGCTGGCAGCGGGCGGCGCAATCAAGGCCCCACACACCAAGCGGGTGGTGTTGTGCTGGGCAGGCGCTGCTGCGGCGGATGCCGTGGGCGCCGCCGTGCAGGCGGTGGCCGAGGCCAGCTACGTCTACACCACCACCAAATCGAAGGCCGAGGCCCGCAGCCTGGGGCGTTGTGTGATCGGTGTCGCCAGTCCCGCCGATGTGCGAGAGGGTTTTGACAGCGGTGTGGCGTTGGTGGCGGGGGTGGAGTTTGCCCGCGAATGGGGCAACCGCCCGGCCAACCATGCAACGCCCAGCCTGCTGGCCGATGCCGCCAAGACGCTGGCCAAGCTGCCACGCATCCAGTGCAAGGTGCATGGCCCGGCAGAGGTCAGCCGCTTGGGCATGGGCGCCTTCATGGCCGTGGCCCGTGGTTCCGAAGAGCCTCTGCGGTTTATCGAGCTGCGCTACAACGGTGCTGCCAAGGACAAGGCGCCGGTGGTGCTGGTGGGCAAGGGCATCACTTTTGACACGGGTGGCATCTCGATCAAGCCCGCGCCCGAAATGGACGAGATGAAGTTCGACATGTGTGGTGCGGCCAGCGTGCTGGGCACGTTCCGCGCGCTGGGCGAACTGCAGCCCGCCATCAACGTGGTGGGACTGATACCCGCCTGCGAGAACATGCCCGATGGCCGTGCGGTGAAGCCCGGGGATGTGGTCACCAGCATGAGCGGCCAGACCATCGAGATATTGAACACCGACGCGGAAGGGCGCCTGGTGCTGTGCGATGCATTGACCTATGCAGCCCGCTTCAAGCCTGCCGCAGTGGTGGACATTGCCACCCTGACCGGTGCCTGTGTGATTGCGCTGGGCGGTGTTCGCAGCGGCCTGTTCGCCAACAACGATGGCCTGGCTGCAGCGCTGCAGCAGGCGGGTGAATCCGCGCAAGATCCCTGCTGGCGCATGCCCCTGGACGACGACTACGCCGATGGCCTCAAGAGCAACTTTGCCGACATGGGCAATGTGGCCGGGCGTGCGGGTGGTTCGATCACGGCCGCCAAGTTTTTGCAGAAGTTTGTGGGCGACATGCCCTGGGCGCATCTGGACATTGCTGGCACGGCCTGGCGTGGCGGTGCCGCCAAGGGGGCCACGGGTCGCCCTGTGGGGTTGCTGGTGCACTACCTGCTCGGCCAGGCGCAAGCAAAGGCGGCCGGCAAAGCAGCATCCGTGCCGCGCGCGGCTGCCAAGCCGACGGCGAAGCGCACGCCCCGCTCCAAAGCGGCTTGATGGGTTGCCTGGGCTCACCATGACCGAGGTTGCCTTCCACTTCAATGCGCCCGACAAGCTGGCCTATGCGTGCCGTTTTGCGCGCAAGGTACAGCGCAGCGGGGCGCGCCTGGTGATCACGGCCCCCACTGAGGCGCTGGAGACCCTGGATCGCATGCTCTGGGCCCTGGCGCCGCAGGACTTTGTGGCCCACTGCCGCAGCGATGCGGACGAAGAGCTGGTTCTGGCATCTCCGGTGTTGTTGGCGGTCGATGTGCGTTCGGCGGCGCACCATGAGGTGCTGCTGAATCTCCACGCCGAGGTTCCGGAAGGTTTTGGTCGGTTTGACCGGCTGGTGGAAGTGGTCAGCGCCCATGATGAAGCCGACCGTGCCGGAGCGCGTACGCGCTGGCGCCACTATGCCTCGCGGGGTTACGCCATCACGCGCCACGATCTGGTGCTGAAAGGCGGCTGATGGCTACGCCGCCCAAAGGTCCCCCCCGTTTTGTGCCCACCCTCACCGAAGTGGTGCAGGTGCCGGGCACACCGCCGGCGTCCAAGCCGGTGGAGCCCCGGGCGCGTACCACCGTCATGCCACCGCCGCACACCCCTGCGCCCGCAGGCGTTGTGCGGCAGCCCGGTGGTGTTTCATTGCCTGCCATGCCCCGGCACGGGAGCGCACCGGTGGCTGCAACTGCCGGTGGGTTGAGTGGTGTGCGGATACATGCCAGCGGCGCTCAGGTGCCGGGAAATCCGCCCCATCCACCGCATCCGCCGGGTATCCAGGCGCGTGCACCAGACACCACCCCGCCGCCAGTGGCTGCGGTGGTGGCACGGCCCATGCCCGAAGGCATGGAGGAATACATGGTGCACCGTGTCATGCAGCGTGTGGACGTTGTGCTGGATCAACGTCTGCGCGAAGCGATCGCCACGGTGGTGCAAGAACAGACAAGATCGGTGCTGCCCAGGCTGCGGGAAGAGATTGAATCGGTGGTCCGCCACGCGGTGTACGAGGCCGTGGCGGAGGAGCTGGCCAGCGGCGCGCCCAAGGCTGGCAAGGGATGACAGGGTATTCCCTTGTGGTTTCCCCCGCATTTAATCGTGTTCCCTAATGATCTGGCCCGTAAATTGCGATATGTTCGCCTGCGTTGAGACACAAGAACATTCTCAGCGTTTATCTTTACTGGAGATTGATATGCAATTGAAGTTGAAACTGACCGTGGTTGCTGCTATCGCAGCTGCAGCTGGTGTGGCCTCTGCACAAGAGCAGGTGGTCAAGATCGGCCACGTGGCTCCGGTTTCCGGCGCCCAAGCCCACTACGGCAAGGACAACGAAAATGGCGCCCGCATGGCCATTGAAGAGCTGAACGCTCAAGGTGTCACCATCGGTGGCAAGAAGATCAAGTTCGAACTGGTCGCTGAAGACGACGCTGCTGATCCAAAGCAAGGCACCGCTGCCGCACAGAAACTGTGCGATGCCAAGGTGGCTGGCGTGGTTGGCCACCTCAACTCCGGTACCACCATCCCCGCTTCCAAGGTCTACAACGACTGCGGCATTCCCCACGTCACCGGTGCTGCCACCAACCCCAACCTGACCAAGCCCGGCTACAAGACCACCTTCCGTATCATCGCCAACGACAACGCCCTGGGCGCTGGTCTGGCGTTCTACGCTGTGGACACGCTGAAGCTGAAGACCGTCGCCATTATCGACGACCGTACCGCTTACGGCCAAGGCGTGGCAGACGTGTTCAAGAAGACTGCTGCAGCCAAGGGCATGAAGGTGGTGGACGAGCAGTTCACGACCGACAAGGCCACCGACTTCATGGCGATCCTGACCGCCATCAAGGCCAAGAACCCCGACGCCATCTTCTACGGCGGTATGGACCCCCAAGGCGGCCCAATGCTGCGCCAGATGGAACAACTGGGCATGGGCAACGTGAAGTATTTCGGTGGTGACGGCATCTGCACCTCTGAAATCGCCAAGCTGGCTGCCGGTGCCAAGACCCTGGGCAACGTGATCTGCGCCGAAGGTGGTTCTTCGCTGGCCAAGATGCCTGGCGGTACGGCCTGGAAGGCCAAGTACGACGCCAAGTATCCCAACCAGTTCCAGGTGTACAGCCCCTACACCTACGACGCCACGTTCCTGATCGTGGACGCCATGAAGCGTGCCAACTCGGTGGACCCCAAGGTCTACACGCCTGAGCTGGCCAAATCCAACTTCAAGGGCGTGACCTCCACGATCGCCTTCGAACCCAACGGCGAAATGAAGAACCCAGCGATCACGCTGTACGTTTACAAGGACGGCAAGAAGACCCCTCTGTAATGGAGCGTCTTCATTCTGCGGGGCGCTGAGGCGCCTTGTAGACAACAAAAAAGGCTTCCTTCGGGAAGCCTTTTTGTTGGAATGAACGGATATGCGGACCCTCGGTCTGCGCCCCTGTCTTTAGCGGAGTAGTGGGCTGCTGTGGTCCTACCGGCGAACTTGCAGTGAGCCAGGGTTAACGATGTTGGTTGGTGTGCCCTTGATGAAGTTCACCACGTTGTCGAAGGCCGCACCAAAGTAGAGCTCGTAGCTGTCTTGTTCGACATACCCGATGTGGGGCGTGCAGATGCAGTTCTCCAGGCGCAGCAAGGCGTGGCCTTGCAGGATGGGTTCGCTTTCGAAGACATCGACGGCAGCCATGCCGGGGCGTCCCCGGTTGAGGGCTGCAATCAATGCGTCGGGTTCAATGAGTTCGGCGCGCGAGGTGTTGACCAGCAGGGACGTGGGCTTCATGCACGACAGGTCTTCCAGCGAAATGATGCCCCGGGTCTCGTCATTCAGACGCAGATGCAATGAGATGACGTCGCACTGTGAAAAGAACTCCTCGCGTGTGGTGGCGGCTTGGTAGCCATCTGTGAGTGCCTGTGCGCGCGAACCCTCGCGGCCCCAGACGCGCACATTCATGCCGAAAGCCCGGCCGTAACCCGCCACCAGTTGCCCGATACGTCCGTAGCCCCAGATGCCGAGTGTTTTTCCACGCAGCACATTGCCCAGCCCAAAATTGGCAGGCATGGACGCGGTCTTCAATCCGGACTGCTGCCAGGCGCCATGTTTGAGGTTGGAGATGTACTGCGGCAGCCTGCGCATGGAGGCCATCACAAGTGCCCATGTCAGCTCGGCAGGCGCCACAGGCGATCCCACACCTTCTGCCACGGCGATCCCGCGCTCGGTGCAGGCTGCCACATCAATGTGACTACCGATCTTGCCTGTTTGGGCAATGAGTTTGAGGCGGGGCAGCTTCTCGACGAGCTGGCGCGTGATCTGCGTGCGCTCCCTCACCAGCACGATGATGTCTGCGTCTTTGAGCCGCACAGAGAGCTGGCCCAGTCCCTTGACGGTGTTGGTGTAAACCTTGGCGGTGTACGCGTCGAGCCGGGAAGCGCAATGCAGCTTGCGCACTGCATCCTGGTAGTCGTCGAGGATCACAATGTTCATCCCGACATTGTGCCTTGGCGGGAACTGCGCACCGCACCGGGTGGCCGCTTGGCGCACCAAAATCCCCGGCTTTTGGTGACGGAGTGTTGGTGCGCCACGGTGGTGCTCACGCAGGCGCCTGTGGCCCGGTGGATCTGCTATCCAGGCTGGTGCACCGCCTGGTAGGGCGGCGTTGACGAGGTGTCTGCTCCAAGGGGCTGCTGTACCTGATGGATTGTCAGGGTCCGTTCAAGGGCTGTTCTTGGGGGCCGAGTGATAGCAAGCGTTCATCCTTCAGGCATGCGCTGCATCCCATTTGGCGGCACGAGCAAGGCGGGCAACAACGAGCGCAGCCACCAGCTGCCATGCCCTTGAGATCGCGCTGTAAAGAGCCGAGCTTGCGGGGGGGGGGGCAGCCCATCTTCGCTTCTGATCGGTGCAGCTTGCGGTGTGCGTCCCGCATACACCGCCTGGGTGGCGCAGCGAGTTCCATGAACGGGTTTTGGACAGGCGCTAAGCCCGCATGGCCTCAGAGGCCACCATGCGATCCAGCTCTGCACATACGTCGGCCATCCGGCCTGCAATCACCAGGCGACCTGTGCCAGCGTCAGACACTCGCCGCACGACTTTGGGCGACCGCAGGCTGCTGGCATGGGGATCGGTGGGCAGTGCTGAAAAAAATGCGTGGCGGTGGCTGCCCATGGGGGTGGCCATGGGCAGAAAAGATCTGCCTGCTGGCGCAGGCTGTCGATTGGGGGTCTCGGATGGGCGAAGTGGAGGCTTCACCGTGAAAGGCCAGTTGCCACGCAATGGCCGTGGGCCCTGCTGCGGGGTAGGTGGGCGCGGGCGTCCTACTACTGCGACGTTTGCGTCCACTGCGGTATCTGCACGCGCAGGGTGTACCAACAGGCGCTTCAGGCCGCGCAGCGGATTTTGCAAGGCGGTAAGGGTAAACAAGGCAATTCCCATGTGAAAACTCCGAAGGTCGGGGGTTGAACACAGGCAGGATTGCAAAGTGATTTCATGCCATGCTTTTTTGCCGATGGCTGGAGGGCGCGATGACCCCTGCGGCGCGCGGGAGTGGCACCACAAGGCAAATCAACAGCGCCGCTTTTGCATCGGCTGGTGGCATGGCATGGGGTCTGCACCGCAGGGCTGGTGTGCTGTTTCAGCCCACCAAACGCCCGCCACCCGCAGTGCAGCCCAAAAGGATGGGGCTACATCAGCATGGTGTTGCGGATGAGCCCCACGGCCAGGCCTTCGATTTCGAAGGGCTCGCCGGGCTGGACCACGATGACCGGGTAGTCGGGGTTTTCGGGCAGCAGCTCGATGGCCGTGGCCGTGCGGCGCAGGCGCTTGACGGTGACATCGTCACCCAGCCGGGCCACGATGATCTGCCCGTTGCGGGCTTCGCGGGTGGACTGCACGGCCAGCAGGTCGCCGTCCATGATGCCGGCATCGCGCATGGACATGCCGCGCACCTTGAGCAGGTAGTCGGGCTTGTGCTGGAAAAGGCTGTTCTCCACGCTGTAGGTCTGGTCCACATGTTCCTGCGCGAGAATGGGCGACCCTGCTGCCACGCGCCCCACCAGGGGCAGCACCAGTTGCGACAGGCCTGGAATAGGCAAGTTGAACTGGCTGCCACGTGCAGCGTTGATGGAGCGCACCGTATCGCCACGCAGGCGAATGCCCCGCGATGTGCCGCTGACCAGTTCGATCACACCTTTGCGGGCCAGGGCCTGAAGGTGTTCTTCGGCCGCATTGGCCGATTTGAAACCCAGCTCGGCCGCGATTTCTGCGCGGGTAGGGGGTGCACCGGTGCGTGCAATGGCGGTCTGGATGAGGTCCAGAATCTGCTGCTGGCGGGCGGTGAGTTTGGGGTTGTCGAGCATGGTGGTTTCCGGTGGCGGCGGTTACAGTGGCGAACAACTGTTTTTTAATCCAGTAACTGTATTTTTCACCAGTTTTTCGGAGTATGCAAGTGAGTGGGCAAAAAATTGTGGTTTTGGGCACCGGGGGCACCATTGCAGGCACCTCGGCGCAGGCAGGAGACAACATCGGCTACACCGCCGCCCAGGTCGGTGTGGAACAACTGCTGGCCGCCGTGCCGGGCCTGCAGGCGCTGGCTGGGGGCATGCTGGTGGCCGAGCAGGTGGCCCAGGTGGACAGCAAGGACATGGATGACGGCGTATGGCGGGCGTTGGCCCAGCGCTGCGCACACCATTTGGCAGACCCGGATGTGCGGGGGCTGGTTATTACCCACGGCACTGACACGCTCGAAGAGACTGCCTGGTTTCTGCAAGAGGTGCTGAGCACCAATAAGCCCGTGGTACTGACCTGCGCCATGCGCCCTGCGACGGCTCTGACACCCGATGGTCCGCAGAACCTGCTGGACGCCGTGGCCGTGGTGCTGGCCCCTGATGCCACCGGTGTGGTGGCGGTGGCAGCCGGAGAAGTGCATGCCGCACGGCATGTCCAGAAGGTCCACCCCTACCGGGTGCATGCATTTACCTCTGGCGATGCGGGCCCGGTGGGCTGGGTGGAAGAGGGGCGGGTGCGTCTTATGCAAAATTGGCCTCTACCGCCTGTTGGACGTGCTTCTTCTGCTATCAAAAGAGGAATGGAAGCTACCGAATGGCCTTGGGTGGAGGTGGTGCTGAGCCACGCAGGGGCACGGGCCCAGACTGTGGATGCGCTGGTGCATGCCGGTGTGCGAGGCCTGGTGGTGGCCTGCACCGGTAACGGGACCATTCACCATGCGCTGGAAGCCGCCTTGCTGAGCGCGCAGCAGGCCGGTGTGCGGGTGGTGCGGGCCACCCGGTGCGCCGAGGGCCAGGTGCTGCCCAAGCCTGGCGACCAATTGCCGGATTCTCAGGGGTTGTCGCCGGTGAAGGCGCGGGTGGCGCTGCTGCTCGACTTGCTGCAGGCAGGCTGACGGGACGGCTGTCGATGTTTGCGGCACTCAAGACGCATGCCTGGGCCTACCCGGCGCTGGAAGTCGTGCACATCGTGGGCATCGCGCTGCTGCTGGGCAACCTGGTGCTGCTGGAGCTGCGGGTGTTTGGCCGGGGGGCAGCGCTGCCGGTGAAGGACCTGGCGCGGCTGAGCCTGTCGCTGGCGCTGTGTGGTTTCGGGCTGGCGGCCGCCTCGGGTCTGCTGATGTTTGCCACTCAGCCCGCCGAGCTGCTCAGCAGCCGGGCATTCACCTTGAAGATGCTGTTGTTAATGCTTGCCGGGTGCAATGCGGCATGGTTTCATGGGCGCGGCTCGCTCACGCGGCTGGATGGCCTGGCCCGCGCGCAGATGCTGGCTTCCACGGTGGTCTGGTTGGCCGTGGTGGTGTGTGGCCGCTGGATCGCCTATTTGTGAAGCCTGTCCGGTTCCTTTTTCCTTGAGGAGTCCCTATGAACTTGCCGCGCCGCCACCTGCTGCTTGCCGCCTCCGTCTGGCCCCTGGGGGCGCAGGCGCACCATGGCTGGAGCAGTTTTGACCCGGACCGCCCCATCTATCTGGAAGGCACCGCGCGCAAGGTGCGCTGGCAGAACCCCCACGCTGAACTGTCGCTGGAGCTTGCTGCCAACCTGAAGCTGCCTGCCGATCTGGCGCAGCGCCCGGTGCCAGCGCAGACTGCGCCGGTGGATGGCCGGGCGCTGTTGGCCAAAGCCGTGCTGCCCAACCGCAAGGACCGGCTCTGGGAGGTCGAGCTGGCGCCCCTCACACGCATGCAGGCATGGCAGGTGCAGGAGATTCGGCCAGGCGCCCTGGTGTCGGTGGTGGGGTTCACCTTGCGCGAAGAGAAGGGGGATCCGGTGCTGCGTGCCGAATACCTGTATGTCGATGGCAAGGCCTATGGCCTGCGGTCCAGTCCGGCCTGACGGGACCGCGATACAAGACTGGTGAGATGCCGCGCCGGTGAGCGCCTTGGCACCATGAAAAAAGCGACGCCCTTGCGCAGGGCGTCGCCGGGACCGCTCTATCAGCGCGGTGGATCTGTGAGGCGGCGGCAGGCGGTGTGTTGCGTCTGCCTTCCCCCGCCGGTGCGTCTTAGCTGGCCAGGGCCTGCAGTGCGCGTGCCGTGATTTCGTCCACGCTGCCCGTGCCGCTGATGGCGCGGTACTTGGGGGCTGCGGCGGGTTCGGCCTTGGCCCAGTTGCTGTAGTAGTCCACCAGCGGGCGCGTCTGGTCGCTGTAGACCTGCAGGCGCTTCTTGACGGTTTCTTCCTTGTCGTCCTCGCGCTGGATCAGCTCTTCGCCCGTGATGTCGTCCTTGCCTTCGACCTTGGGGGGATTGAACTTGACATGGTAGGTGCGGCCGCTGGCGGGGTGTGAGCGGCGGCCGCTCATGCGTTCGATGATGGCGTCAAAGGGCACGTCGATTTCGAGCACATAGTCGAGCTTGACGCCTGCCGCCTTCATGGCGTCGGCCTGGGGGATGGTGCGGGGGAAGCCGTCGAAGAGGAAGCCCTTGGCGCAGTCGGGCTGCGTGATGCGTTCCTTGACCAGACCGATGATGATGTCGTCACTGACCAGGGCGCCCGAGTCCATCACGGCCTTGGCCTGCAGGCCCAGGGGGGTGCCGGCCTTGACGGCGGCACGCAGCATGTCGCCGGTGGAGATTTGCGGGATGCCGTACTTCTGGCAGATGAACGTGGCTTGCGTGCCCTTTCCGGCGCCAGGCGCGCCCAACAGAATCAGTCTCATGGAAGTCCTCGAAGGTTAGAAATCGGGTGGCGCCGCTGGCGGGGACGTTCGAAGGGCGCCTGTAGCCGTTCTGTGCGCCCGGGATGCGGTGCTCTCGTTGCGGTCGAGGATAGCATGCGACCACCTTGCGCTGACTTACATGGGCGACTGTCTTCCCGCCGCCGCACCACAGCGGGGCGGTGCGGGTGGGGCGAGGTGCTCAGCGGAACAGGCTGCGCACCCGCTCCAGGTCTTCGGGCGTGTCCACGCCCGGGCCTGGGGCCGTTTCGGCCAAGTGCACGGCAATGCGGTGGCCATGCCAGAGGGCACGCAGTTGCTCCAGCGCCTCGACCGCCTCGGTCGGTGCCGGGGCCAGTTGCGGGAACTGCCGCAAGAAACCGGCGCGGTAGCTGTAGATGCCGATGTGCCGCAGCGGTGCAAACCCCGCCAGCGCCGCCACACCCGGGGCCGCAGCTTGCGCAGCGCCCTGCCACCAGGCGGTGCCCACATGGTCGCGCGCAAAGGGGATGGGCGCGCGGCTGAAGTAGTGCGCCAGGCCCCGTGCGTCCAGCACCACCTTCACCACATTGGGGTTGGTCACGTCGGTCAGTGAGGCAATGGCATGGGCTGCCGTGCCCATGCTGGCTTCGGGCCGCTGCGCGTCGCTGTCCTGCAGCAGGCCCGCCACGGCGTTGATGAGCGCCGGGTCCATCAAGGGTTCGTCGCCCTGCACGTTGACCACGATGTCGTCGCCGTCCAGACCCAGCTGCGTGCAGGCCTCTGCCAGGCGGTCGCTGCCGCTGGCGTGGTCGGGGCGGGTCATGATGGCCTGCACGCCATGGGCTGCGCAGGCCTGCAGGATGCGGGCATCGTCAGCGGCCACCACCACGCGGGAGGCGGCACTCCGCGCTGCGCGCTGGGCCACACGCACCACCATGGGCAGCCCGGCGATGTCGGCCAGCGGCTTGTCGGGCAGGCGGCTTGACGCCATGCGCGCCGGGATCAGCACCGTGAAGGGGCTGGCGGCTGCCGGGGTGGCTGTGGCGCTCACTGCTCCAGTTCCTCGTCGGTGAGGGTGCGGGCTTCGTTTTCCAGCAGCACCGGAATGCCGTCACGCACGGGGTAGGCCAGCCGCGCGCTGCGCGAGACGAGTTCCTGCGCCTCGCGGTTGTAGGTCAGGGGGCCTTTGGTGACGGGGCAGACCAGCAGTTCAAGCAGTTTGGGGTCCATGGGGCAGGGCTTTCCGGGAGGGTTCAGCAGGGTGGGGCAGGCCCATTCAGGCAGGGGGGGATGATAGCGGCGGCCTGTGTGCTGCGGCCTTGGCGATCAGTGCCGACAGCTTGGCATCCAGCGCGGCAAAAAAGCGGGGGTCGATGTGCACGGCCAAGGGCACGGCCAGCACGTTGGGGTGCAAGGCCCATAGCTTGACGGCATCTTTTTCGGTGCAAATCACGGCCTTCCGCGCATTCAGTGGGCGCTTCCAGCTATTGAAATCATAGTGATCCGGGAGAGCCTCGGTGTGTTCCAGGGTCAGTCCTTCGGACTGCAGCATGGCAAAGAAGTCACCGGGCCGCGCCACGGCTGCCAGCGCGTGCAGAGGCTGGCCGCGCAGTTGCGCCAGCGGCACCTGGCTGCCATCGGACCGCACCGCCCAGGGCACCAGGCGGCGCTGCAGGCCGAAGACTGCGGTTGGGGCGGGGGCGGATGATCCAACGGGCGCTGCGTCGCCCGCATGCAGCACAAAGTCCACGGGGCGTGGCCAGGGCTCGCGCAGCGGACCTGCGGGCAGCAGCCAGCCGTTGCCTACGCCCTGGTCGTTGAAGATGCAGATTTCCAGGTCGCGCTTCAGCGCCAGGTGCTGCAGGCCGTCGTCGCAGACGATCACATCGGTGCCAGGATGTGCCGCCAGCAGTGCGCGCGCGGCCGCGATGCGGTGCGGCGCCACAAACACCGGCACGGCGGCATCGCCCGCGAAGCTGCGTGCGATCAGCGCGGGCTCGTCGCCCACTTCAGCGGCCGGGCTGTTAGGCAGTACCGCTCGGCAGTCCTGGGTGCTGCGACCATAGCCGCGTGAGATCACACCCACCCGCAGGCCCTGTGCCTGCAGATGTGTCACCAGCGCGATGACCACCGGGGTCTTGCCTGCGCCCCCGGCAATCACGTTGCCCACGACGATCACGGGGCGGCCTGGGTGCTCAGCGTGCAGCAGGCCGATGCGGTAGAGCGTGCGGCGCAGCGCCACCAGGGCGCCATACAGCAGCGAGATGGGCCACAAGGCCCAGGCGGCCCAGCCGCGCTTTTGCCAGATTTGTTGCAGGCCTTGTTCGGCGGTGGCGCGCCCGGCAGGCGGGCGGGAGGAGGATGAAGGGGGCGCTGCCGGGGGCGGCTGTGGCCCGGGGGCGCCCATGCGCGTCAGCGGCTGGCCGCGCCGGTCGCGCGTGCGGACGCAGACGACGACTGTGTGGCAAAGGTGATTTGCGTGAGGCCCACGCGGCGCGCTGCCTCCATCACCGTGACCACGGACTGGTGCGGAGCCATGGCGTCGGCGCTGATGATGACCACGCTGCCAGGGCCCGCCGTGGCTGCACCGCGCAGGGCTTGGGCGATGGAGTCCACACCCTTGCCGTCCACGCCGTTCTTGTTGACCGCATAACGGCCATCGGCCGCCACGGCGACGATGATTTCCTTGGGGTGGTCGCGCTGCTGCTCGGCGTCGGCCACGGGCAGGGTGAGCTGCAGCTCGGTGAACTTGCTGTAGGTGGTGGTCAGCATCAGAAAGATGAGGATCACCAGCAGCACGTCGATGAACGGGATCAGGTTGATCTCCGGCTCTTCCTTGGCGCGGGGGCGGAAGTTCATGGGGCTTGGGGTTGGCTTTACTTGGCTTTGCGCAGACGCAGGATGTGGCGCACGAATTGCTCCGAAGCCAGCTCCAGCGTGAGCAGATACGCATCCACGCGGGCGCGGAAGTAGCGCCAGAAGATCAGCGCCGGGATGGCCACGATGAGGCCAAACGCCGTGTTGTAGAGCGCAATCGAGATGCCATGCGCCAGCTGGGCCGGGTTACCGCCTCCCATGGCCTGGCCCACGCCACCGCCGCCCGACTGCGAGCCAAAGATCTCGATCATGCCGATCACGGTGCCCAGCAGGCCCAGCAGGGGCGCGGCCGAGGCGATGGTGGCCAGGGCCGAGAGGTACTTCTCCAGCCGGTGCGCCACCGCGCGGCCCGTGCCTTCCATGGCGGCGCGCAGGTCGGTTTCGCTGCACTGGGGGTTGCTGTTGAGGGTGCGCAGGCCGCTGGCCAGCACTTCGCCCAGGGCCGAGTTCTGCGCCAGCTGGTTCACCACATCGGGGGTGGGCAGGGCCTTGGACGACACGGTGATCGCTTCATCCAGCAATTTCGGGGGGGCGACGCGGGCCGTCTTGAGGGCCACAAAACGTTCGAAAATCAGCGCCATTCCCAGGACGGAACACGCAATCAGGGGCCAGATCGGCCAGCCTGCGGCTTGTATGATGGACAGCAAATCTCTCTCCGCGCAGATGAAAGCAATCGGCGATTATGGCCCAGCTTGCGGGGGCTGCCGAGTCACAAACCGTTACCTTGCTGCGCATGCCCCCCGCCGCCCCGCTCACCCACAAAATCTGTGGATAACTTTGTGGGCAACCCCTGTTTCAGGCCTTGCAAAGTGGCTCCACGCCGTGCTTGCAACAGATTGATGAAAAATTGCGCAATGAAAAGTCCTTATAAATCAATGACTTGTACGTCCGCTGGTGTTTTGCGGGCAATTTTTGGTTATGTGCCTGTGGTAACCGCCGTTGGCCAGATTCTGTGGAGTACTTGCGCGGCGCGCGCGGCGCAAACGCCCGCCGTTTCTCATGTTTGAGCGCACCAACCCAGGCGTGGCGCCGCGTGTGTGGGAAGTTGGCGCGCTGTGCCGCGCCATTGCTGATGCGCTGGAGGCCCGCTTCAATCCTGTGGCGGTGCGCGGCGAGATAACGGGCTTCTCGCGCGCATCCAGCGGGCATTGTTATTTTTCGATCAAGGACGCCAACGGCCAGCTGCGCTGCGCCATGTTCCGACGTGCCGCCAGCCTGCTTGACTTTTCGCCGCGCGATGGTGAATTGGTGGAGGTGCGGGGGCGCCTCGGTGTGTACGAGGCGCGCGGCGACCTTCAGTTCATCGTGGAGAGCATGCAGCGCGCGGGGCAGGGCGCGCTGTTTGAGCAGTTCCTGCGCCTGAAGGCCCAGCTGGATGCCGAAGGCTTGTTCGACACCGCCCGCAAGCGCCCGCTGCCGCTGCAGCCACGGGGCATTGGCCTCGTCACCTCGACCGGTGCAGCTGCATTGCACGATGTGGTGACTGCGTTGCGCCGCCGGGTGCCGCACATTCCGGTGGTGCTGGTGCCAGCGCAGGTCCAGGGGGCGGCCGCGCCGCCATCGATTGTTGCGGCGCTATCAAAACTGTATCTGCTTGCGCAAGCGGGGCGGGCGGAAGAGGGCAGTTTGCCTTCCCATCCGCCCATCGATGTGATCCTGCTGGTGCGCGGTGGCGGCTCCATCGAAGACCTGTGGGCCTTCAACGACGAACAGCTGGCCCGCACCATCGTGCAAAGCCCCGTGCCCCTCATCAGCGGCGTGGGGCACGAGACCGACTTCACCATTGCCGACTTCTGCGCCGACCTGCGCGCGCCCACGCCCACGGCTGCGGCCGAGCTGGTGGCGCAGCCGCGCGATGTGTGGCTGGGTGCATTGGGCTTGCTGGCTGGGCGCCTGGCCGATGGCGTGGAACGCCAGCTTGACGCGCGCCACCAGCGGCTGGACCAGGCCGCCGCGCGGCTGGGCCGCCCCTCAGGCCTGGTCGCGCGCGAGCAACTGCAGCTGGCCCGCCTGGCCCAGCGCATGCGCCATGGTGTGCTCCTGAAAATGCAGCGCATGGGCCAATCCCAACAGGCGCTAGAGGCCGATTTGCCCCAAAAACTGCAGCGCGCCGTGGCGCAGCACAGCGAACGGCTGGAGCGCGCCGCCCTGCGCCTGGACCTGCTGGACCCGCGCCTGGTGCTGCAGCGCGGCTATGCGCTGCTGGCCGACACCGATGGGCGGGCGGTGACCAGCGTGCGGCAGGCGCCGCTGGGTGCTGCACTGCGCGCCACGCTGGCCGATGGGGCGGTGGATCTGACGGTGGCGCCCCCGCGCTTGTTGTGAGCGTGCAGGGGCAGGAGGACCCAGGCAGCCGAATTTTTCGGGGCATTGGGGTCCATCGATGTCTCCCTGAGCCTGCACAGGTCACCTGATGTTCCTACAATGCCCCCTCGCGCTGTGTCCGACTGCATTGCTCAGGAAAGAACCTGCGGCAGACGGCATCCCAGAATTTCAAACCACGAGGAAACACCACCATGGAACACACCCTTCCCCCGCTGCCCTACGCCATCGACGCCCTGGCTCCGAACTACAGCCAGGAAACCCTGGAGTACCACCACGGCAAGCACCACAACGCCTACGTGGTGAACCTCAACAACCTGCAAAAGGGCACCGAGTTCGAATCCATGACGCTCGAAGAGATCGTCAAGAAGTCGAGCGGCGGCATCTACAACAACGCTGCGCAGATCTGGAACCACACCTTCTTCTGGAACTGCATGGCCCCCCAGGGTGGCGGCGAGCCTTCGGGCGCACTGGCTGCAGCCATCAACGCCAAGTGGGGCAGCTACGCCGCCTTCAAGGAAGCCTTTGTGAAGTCTGCCGTGGGCAACTTCGGTTCGGGCTGGACCTGGCTGGTGAAGAAGGCCGATGGCAGCGTGGACATCGTCAACACCGGCGCCGCCGGCACGCCCCTGACCACGGCCGACAAGGCCCTGCTGACGGTGGACGTGTGGGAACACGCGTACTACATCGACTACCGCAATATGCGTCCCAAGTTTGTCGAGACCTTCCTCGACAAGCTGGTGAATTGGAAGTTTGCTGAAGCCAACTTCGCCTGATCCAGAGCGTCAGGCTGCCGGGTTGTGTGCCCGGCGGCTGAGCAACAAAAAACGGCCCTCGGGCCGTTTTTTTGTTGGTGCTTTAAAAATTTTTAGGCCGTTTGCACGCGTCCATCAAGCGATATTTGCTATTCAAATAATAGCAATTGAGGCGCCGCGGAATGGTCATTTGCGGCTGAACGGCGCACCGGCCAGTTTGGCGCCTGCCTTGATGCCCTTCTTGGCAAACCAGCCCTGGTTCATCTCCAGCACAAACCGCACGGGCTTGGCCGAGCAGTGGGAGTCCAGCGTCTGGGGCTTCATGTCGGCCAGGTTGACGATGGTGCCGTCGTCATCCACAAACGCGGCTGTGAGCGGCAGCAGCGTGTTTTTCATCCAGAAGCATTGCTGCGCAGGCTGTTCAAACACAAACAGCATGCCCTCGTGCTGGGGCATCTCCTTGCGGTGCATGAGCCCTGTCTGGCGCTCCTGGGGGGTTGCGGCCACCTGGGCGTCGATGCGGTGCATGCCAGCGGTCAGCTCCACGCGCTGCAGATTCAGCTGCGGGCCTTCCTGGGCCTGGACGGCGGTGGTGGGGGTGGCCACCAGGGCACCAGCCACCAGCAAGGCACCCCAGGCCCCGGCCACGTGGCGGGCGAGGCGGGGAATGCCCATGGCTGCGCGCAGGGCGCCAAACGGAAGGGTGGGGGTAGCGCGTGAGGCGGTCATGGGCGAGGCTTTCTGGTCAACGGAAAACAAGGCAAAACAGCGGGCGGGGCCAGGAGGGGACTGCACGGGGAGCAGAAAGTTCTGGCTGTGCAGGCAGGGAGGGGCTGCCGCACCAAAGAAAACGCCCGCAGATGCGGGCGATTTTGAATCAGTGAAGGCCCGAAAACCCGGGGGCGGGTGGCTCAGGCCTTGCGGGACTGCTTCAGGCGGCCTTGTGGGCGGTCTTTTTCTTGGCGACCTTCTTGGTGGCCTTTTTCTTGGCGACCTTCTTGGTGGCCGGAGCCGTGGCCTGGGCCGTCATGGGGGCTGCAGCAGGAGCGGTGGTGGTGGGGGCGGCCGCAGGTGCCTGTGCAAAAGCACCAGCAGTGAACAGACCGGCCACGAGGACAGCGAGGAGTTTTTTCATATATGCCGATTCCAGTGTGAACGAAGGTTGAAGGGCCGTGCGAAAACCGCACGGCTCCACTCGCAACGATAGCAGCGCCCAGCGCGTTGACAGGGTCTTGGATGAAAAATTTTGTCATTAGAATGGTTTGAAACCACACCGCCGCGCCGTTGGCGGTGCTCCCTTTTCTTGCTTTTTCCCCTTCATCGACCGAATTCCATTCGGCGCATACCGGAGACTCCCCACCCATGACCACCTACCAGCACATCGTGGTGCCTGCCGCAGGCCAGAAAATCACCGTCAACGCCGACATGTCCCTGAATGTGCCGGACGAACCCATCATTCCCTTCATCGAAGGCGATGGCACCGGCCTCGACATCACGCCGGTGATGATCAAGGTGGTGGATGCCGCTGTGGCCAAGGCCTATGGCGGCAAGAAGAAGATCCACTGGATGGAGGTGTACGCGGGTGAAAAATCCACCAAGGTCTATGGCCCTGACGTGTGGCTGCCCGAAGAAACCCTCGCGGTGCTGCGCGAGTATGTGGTGTCCATCAAAGGGCCGCTGACCACGCCCGTGGGCGGCGGCATTCGTTCGCTCAACGTGGCGCTGCGCCAGGAGCTGGACCTGTATGTCTGCCTGCGCCCGGTGCAGTACTTCAAGGGCGTGCCTTCGCCGCTCAAGGAGCCCGAGAAGACCAACATGGTGATCTTCCGCGAGAACTCGGAAGACATCTACGCCGGCATCGAGTTCGAAGCCGAGTCCGACAAGGCCAAGAAGCTCATCAAGTTCCTGCAGGACGAGATGGGAGTGAAGAAGATCCGCTTCCCCAACACTTCCGGCCTGGGCGTGAAGCCCGTGTCCATCGAAGGCACCGAGCGTCTGGTGCGCAAGGCCATCCAGTACGCCATCGACAACGACAAGCCCAGTGTGACCATCGTGCACAAGGGCAACATCATGAAGTTCACCGAAGGTGGCTTTCGCGACTGGGCCTATGCGCTGGCGCAGAAGGAGTTTGGCGCCGAGCTGATCGACGGCGGCCCCTGGTGCAAGCTCAAGAATCCCAAGACGGGCAAGGACATCACCGTCAAAGACAGCATTGCCGACGCCTTCCTGCAGCAGATCCTGCTGCGCCCGGCCGAATATTCGGTGGTGGCCACGCTCAACCTCAATGGCGACTACATCTCCGACGCGCTGGCGGCCCAGGTGGGCGGCATCGGCATTGCGCCCGGCGCCAACATGTCCGACTCGGTGGCCTGCTTTGAAGCCACCCACGGCACCGCGCCCAAGTACGCGGGCAAGGACTATGTGAACCCCGGCTCCGAAATCCTCTCGGCCGAGATGATGCTGCGCCACATGGGTTGGACCGCCGCCGCCGACCTGATCATCAGCTCGCTGGAAAAGTCGATCGCCTCCAAGAAGGTGACCTACGACTTCGCCCGCCTGATGGACGGCGCCACGCAGGTCAGCTGCTCGGGCTTTGGGCAGGTCATGATTGCCAACATGTAGTCCTGGCTTCGGGGCGGCTCAAAACGCCTCATAAAAAGAACCCTGGTACGTTGATCGGACCAGGGTTTTTTGTTGGTGCAGCCTCAACGCCTCAGTGCCCCAGCGCACGCACCAGGTAGTCAATGAGCACCCGCACCCGCAGGGGCATGTGCCGATTGCCGGGGTAAATCAGTGAAAACGGCCGCGAGGCGCCCGCGTGCGCGGTCAGCACCTCGACCAGCTGGCCGCTGCGCAGATCGTCCTCGACCAGGAAGCGGTAGGTCTGTACCAGCCCTGCGCCCGCGCGGGCCAGCGTAACCTGGCCCAGGATGTCGTCGGCGCAGCGCAGCTTGCCTTGCGTGGGCCATTCGACGGTCTGACCGTCGCGCAGCAGCAGCCAGGGCACGACCTGCCCGCTGCTGGGCAGCACAAACTGCACACATTCATGCTGTGCCAGTTCCTCGGGCGCGTGGGGTGCGCGGTAGCGCTGGAGGTAGGCCGGCGCAGCAACCACAACCAGGTCAGCGTCCTCCAGCTTGCGGGCCACCAGGCTCGAATCGGGGGGCGTGCGGCCCCGGATGGCGAGGTCAAAGCCTTCTTCGGTGAAGTCCACATTGCGGTTGGACAGCTGCAGCTCGATCTCGATGTCGGGGTACTTGGTGCTGAAGGCCGGCAGCAGCGGCAGCACGCGGTGGTGCCCATACGAGGTGGGCAGGCTCATGCGCACCAGGCCTGCGGGCTTGAGCTGCTGGCCCGATGCCTCGCGCTCGGCCTCGCTGAGTTGGGTGAGCGCCTGGCGGCACTGATCGTAGTAGCGCTGACCGACCTCCGTCAGCCTCACCTGGCGTGTGGTGCGCATGAGCAGGCGCACGCCCATGCGCTCCTCCAGCCGTGCTACGGACCGGCTCACGGCCGCTGCCGTGAGGCCCGTGGCCTTGGCCGCCGCCGTGAACCCCTGGTGCTGCGCCGTGAGGCAGAACAACTCGATGCTGCCCAGGCGGAGATTGTCGAATTGCCGGTCCATTATTGATTTCTGTGTAATTTGTGATTTGAAATTAATCTAGTTTATTGTCAATTTCATCACAAATACAGTCACTGCATCACCAACCCAGGACATAAGGAGTCCCCGATGCAGACCTCTATCAAGCTCTATTACGCCCCCGGCGCATGCTCGCTGGCCACACACATTCTTCTGCGTGAAACCGGCACCCCCTTCACGCTGGAGAAGGTCGATACCGGCAAGCACACCACCAGCGGCGGCGGTGACTTCTATGCCATCAGCCCCAAAGGCCAGGTGCCGGTGATCGAACTCCCGGACGGGACGCGGATCACCGAAGGGCCGGTGGTCGCCCAGTACGTCGCCGACCGTGCGGGTGCCCACACCCTGATGCCGCCTGCGGGCACCCTGGAGCGATATCGCGTCATGGAATGGCAAAACTACGTGACGGCCGAGCTGCACAAGTCCTTCACGCCGCTGTTCCACAGCGATGTGGATGCCACAGCCAAGAAGGCCCTGGCTGGGGTGCTTTACAAAAAGCTGGTCTGGCTTGACGGGCAGCTGGCGGGCAAGAGCTACCTCACGGGTGACGCCTTTACCGCTGCCGACGCCTATCTGTTTGTGGTGCTCGGTTGGGCCAAGTTTGTGCAGATCGACCTGGGCGACCTGCAGCACATCGGCAGATTCATGGCACGCGTGGCGGCCCGCCCCGAGGTCCGTGCAGCGATGCAAACCGAAGGCCTGGTGGGCTGAGGACGCGAGCCATGCCCTATATCAACATCCAGATCACCCGCGAGGGCGCATCGCGTGAACAAAAAGCCCAGCTGATCCGTGGCGCGACCGACCTGGTGGTGCAGGTGCTGGGCAAGAACCCGGCCACCACCTTTGTTGTGATCGAAGAGGTGGACACCGACCACTGGGGCATCGCGGGTGAAACCGTGACCGTGCTGCGCGAGCGGGCCAGACAAGGCGGCGCGCAATGAACAGCGCCGCCGACTTTGCCGCCATCCACGCGGTGCTGGAGCTGTACCTCGACGGCCTGTACCACAGCGACACAAAGCGACTGGCCCAGGTGTTCCATCCGCAGGCTCTGTATGCCACGGCGGTGGGTGAGCAACCCATCTTCTGGCGCATGCACGAATACTTCCCAGTGGTGGATGCACGCCCAGCGCCGTCTGCAAGCGGCCAGGTGCGCACGGACCGCGTGCTCTCCATTGACCTCGTGGGCCCCGTGACGGCGCTGGCCAAGCTGCAGTGCTCCATTGCGCCCAAGCACTTCATTGACCTGCTCACGCTGCTCTGGCTGGACGGGCGCTGGCAGATCGTCTCCAAGGTCTTTCACTACGACATACGGAATTGAGTCACCAAGAGCCTGTTTGCGATCCCCTGGGAGATCGTAAACAGGCTCTAAGGACGCCCCGGCATCCCTCGACATCGCCCCTGAGGCCCTTGCGGCATCAGGGGCTTTTCGGTGGCTGAAGCCCTGTGGTGCAACGGCTTGTGCCCGGGGCCTTGGGCTGGCACTTCTGTGTTGGTGTTTTCATGCGTTCCCACCTAATATGGTTTGGCACCCTGGCAGTGCGGTGCGGGGAAGGAACACCACTTGGAACAAAAGGCACAAGAGGGCGGCATGGGATCCAAACTTTCTGTCGCGTACTGGGAGCAAAACCCCGACGCCCTGCTGGTACTGTCCCCGGAGGGGCTGGTGCTGGAGTGGAACCCGGCCGCTGAATCGATCTTTGGCTACCGGCAGGCCGATGTGCAAGGGCGCTCCCTGCTCGATCTCATCGTGCCCAAGGACCGGGCCCATGAAGAAGACCTCATGCGGGCAGAGGCCGTGCGCCTGGGGAGTTCGGTGCGAGAGACGGTGCGCCGCCGCCAGGATGGCACGCTGGTCCACATCAATGTGTCTACCAAGGCGGTTCTCGATGCCAGCGGCCAGTTGCTGTACTTCCTGTCGAGCAAGAAGGACGTGACCCAGCTCAAGGTGGAGCGCGAGGCCAAGCTGCTGGAGGCGCGCTTTCGCGATCTGCTCGAATCCACGCCCGACGCCATTGTGATGGTCAATGTGACGGGGCGCATCGTGCTCGTCAATTCGCAGGCCGAGCGGGTGTTTGGCTACGCCCGCACCGAATTGCTGGGCCAGGCGGTAGAGATGCTGTTGCCCCATCGCTACCGGGGCGCCCACCTGGGCCACCGCAGCGGTTTTTTTGGCCAGCCGCGCACGCGCACCATGGGCGCGGGGCTGGAGCTGCATGGCCTGCACAAGGACCGGGGCGAGTTCCCGGTAGAGATCAGCCTGAGCCCCATCGATACCGAAGAGGGCACCATGGTGATGAGCGCCATCCGCGACATCACCGACCGCAAGCGGGCCGACCAGAAGTTCAAGGACCTGCTCGAAGCCGCGCCCGACGCCATGGTCATCGTCAACCGCGAGGGGCGCATCGTGCTCGTCAACTCGCAGGCCGTGAAGCTGTTTGGCTGGAGCCGCGACGAGCTGCTGGGCCAGCCCATCGAGCTGCTGGTGCCCGAGCGCTTTGGGGCCCGCCACCCTGACCACCGGCACCGTTTTTTTGCCGAGCCGCGCTCGCGTTCCATGGGCGCGGGGCTGGACCTGTATGGCCTGCGCAAGGACAAATCCGAGTTCCCGGTCGAGATCAGCCTGAGCCCGCTGGAGACCGAAGAAGGGCTGTTTGTATCGAGCGCCATCCGCGATGTGACCGAGCGCAAGCGCATCGAGCAGGTGCTGCGCGACAAGAACCTGGAGCTGGAGAACGCGGCCCTGGTCAAGGACCGGTTTTTGGCGAGCATGTCGCACGAGCTGCGCACCCCGCTCAATGCCATCATCGGCTTCACCGGCACGCTGCTCATGAAGCTGCCGGGGCCCCTCAATCCCGAGCAGGAAAAACAGCTGCGCATCGTGCAGACGGGCGCCAAGCACCTGCTGTCCCTCATCAACGACCTGCTCGATGTGGCCAAGCTCAGCGCCAACAAGGTGACGCTGAACCTGGAGCTGGTGGACTGCAAGGCCCTGATCGAGGAGGTGTCGGCCACCCTGGAGCAGGAAGCCCGGCGCAAGGGGCTGGCGTTTGCGGTCCAGGTGCCGACGCAGGCCGTGGCCCTGCAGACCGACCGGCGGGCGCTGAGCCAGATCCTCATCAACCTGGTGGGCAATGCCATCAAGTTCACGCAGGAGGGCCGGGTCGATGTGGTGCTGCACGAGCTGCCCATGCCCGACGGCGGCCGCAGCGTGCAACTGCGCGTGCAGGACACCGGCCCCGGCATTGCGCTGCAGGAGCAGCCGCGCCTGTTCGAGGCCTTCTCGCGCGTGGAGAGCGCCGACCGCCGCCACCACGAAGGCACGGGCCTGGGCCTGCACCTGAGCCGCAAGCTGGCCGAAGCCCTGGGGGGCACCCTGGGCTTTGACAGCGAAGAAGGGCGCGGCAGCACCTTTGTCCTTGAACTCCAGGAGCGCAGCGCATGACCCGAGCCACCATCCTGGTCATTGAAGACGACGACGCCAGCCGGCAGCTGGTGACCTATCTGCTGGAAGCTGCAGGCCACCGCGTGCTGGCCGCCGAGAACGGTGCCGTGGGCGTGCGCATTGCGCTGGCAGAGAGCCCGGACATCATCCTGTGCGATTTGCAGATGCCCGTGATGAACGGCTACGAGGTGGCGCGCAGCCTGCGCACCAGCATGCTGTGGCGCGTGGTGCCGCTGGTGGCGGTCACGGCGTTCTCGATGCCGGGCGACCGCGAAAAGGCGCTGGATGTGGGTTTTAATGACCATCTGTCCAAGCCCATCACGCCCGAAACCTTCGTCCAGCAGGTCGAGGCGTTTCTGGGGCCCCCTTTCAATCCCCCCGCCGAGGGCTGACACTGGAGCAGGCGTTGCATGGCCAAGATCCTCGTCGTTGACGACCTTCCTGCCAACCGGGCGCTGGTGGTCACGCTCATCGGGCACAGCGGCCACCAGGCCCTGGAAGCCTCCGATGGCGCCGAGGCGCTGGAGCGGGTACGCGCCGAGCGGCCCGACCTGGTGATCTCCGACATCCTGATGCCGACCATGGACGGCTACGAGTTTGTGCGCCAGTTGCGGGCCGACCACCACCTGTCGGCCACGCAGGTGATCTTCTACAGCGTGCACTACCGCGAACAAGAGGCGCGCAGCCTGGCACTGGCCTGCGGGGTCACGCAGGTGCTGGTCAAGCCCTGCGAGCCGCAGGACATCCTGGCCGCCATCGAGCAGGCGCTCACGCAGATTGCACCCCGGCCCTCGGTGGAGCTGGAGCATGGCTTCCAGACCCGGCACCTGCAGCTCATGACCGACAAGCTCACCGGCAACATGGCCGAGCTGGAGGCCATGAACCGGCGCCTGGCGGCGCTGACCGACCTGAACCTGCAGCTTGCCTCCGAGCGCGACCCGCAGGTGCTGCTGGCCAACGTGTGCAGGGGGGCACGTGCACTGGTGGGCGCGCAGTATGCGGTGCTGTGTGTGGTGCGCAAGCACAGCGACAGCACCATCGCCTGCTCCAGCGGCATCGAGTCGGCCCACCCCGGTCCGCAGGACACACCGCTGGACCTGCCCGTCGTCTCGCACGGCCTGCTCGGGCAACTGCGCGCCGAGCGCCGCTCCGAGCGCGTGACCAACCCCAGCGGCAACCCCAGCGTGATCGGCTTGCCTGAGGGCTACCCACCGCTGCACACGGGGCTGATCGCGCCCATCACCTCGCTGTCGTTCTCGTACGGCTGGATCTGCCTGGCCAACAAGGAGGGGGCCGAAGCCTTCAGTGCCGACGATGAAAAAGTCCTGGCCATCCTGGGCGCGCAGGTGGGGCGCATCTATGAAAACGGCAGCCTCTACATGGAGATCCAGAAACACGCCGAGCAACTGCAGGTCGAAGTGTTCGAGCGCCAGCGCGCCATGGAAGAGCTGCGCGCCAGCAAGGCCAGCCTGCGCCGGGCGCAGGCCCTGGCCAAGATCACCCACGTGATCAGCGGGCGCGACGGCGCGTTCGAGAGCTGGCAGGACACCTTGCCCGACATTCTGGGCCTGCCCGCCGACCGCGTGCCCCGGTCTGCGCGCGACTGGCTGGAGCTGGTGCACCCCCACGACCGGGGAACCTTCCGCCACCACGCGTTGTTGGCTGCGCGCCAGCAAATGCGGGTGGACTTCACCTACCGCGTGCTGACCCCATCCGGTGGGCTGCAGTACCTGCGGCAGGTGATGGAGCCGCTGGAGGACGAGGCGGGCCGGGGCGAGGGCGGGCGCTGGTTCAACACCATCCAGGACGTGACCAAGGAAAAACGCGCCGAGGAAGAACTGCACGAAAGCGACCGGCGCTTCAACACCATGCTCGACAAGGTCGAGATGATCTCGCTGATGCTCGATTGCGAAGGCCAGATCACCTACTGCAACGACTACCTGCTGCGCCTGACGGGCTGGCAGCGCGAAGAAGTGTTTGGCCGCAACTGGTTTGAGCTGTTTGTGCCGCCCGAGACCGCCCATGTGCGCGACGTGTTTGCCGACCTGCTGGCCGACCGGCCCTCGGCCTGGCACTACGACAACGAAATCCTCACCCGCTCGGGCGAGCGGCGCCTGGTGCATTGGAACAACACTGTGCTGCGCTCGGTGGGCGGGCAGGTCACCGGTGTGGCCAGCCTGGGCGAAGACATCACCGAGCGGCGCGATGCCGAGCGCAAGATCAAGCGCCTGAACCGCGTGTACGCCATGCTCAGCGGCATCAACACCCTGATCGTGCGCGTGCGCCAGCGCGACGAGCTGTTCCGCGAGGCCTGCCGGATCGCTGTGGACCATGGCCACTTCCGCATCGCCTGGATTGGCCGCGTGGACCGCGCTGCGCGGCGGGTGCTGCCGGTGGGCGTGTCAGGGGCCGAGGCCGACTTTATCCACAACATCCACGACCGGTTGGGCCTGTTCGACGTGCCCACGCCCGGCGAAAGCCTGGCCTCCGCCGTGGTGCGGTCGGGGCGGCCGGTGCTGTGCGACGACATCACCGGCGACCCGAGTGTGATGCTGCGCGACCAGCTGCAGGCGCGCGGGGTGGCCAGCATTGCGGTGCTGCCCATCCTGGTGGGGCAAGAGGTGGTGGCCGTGCTGGCCCTGCTGGCGGACGAGGTGGGCTTTTTCGACGACACCGAGATGAAGCTGCTGCAGGAGCTGACCGGGGACATCGGCTTTGCCATGGACCACCTCGACAAGGAAGACCGCCTGAGCTACCTGGCCTACTACGACGAAATCACCGGCCTGCCCAACCGCACGCTGTTCCTCGAACGCACCGGGCAGCACCTGCGGACCCGCGAATCCGCCAAGGCGCTGCAAGGCGTGGCGCTGATGGACATCAGCCGGTTTCGCATCGTCAACGACACCCTGGGGCGCCAGGTGGGCGACGAACTGCTCCAGCAGGTGGCCTTGCGGCTGCAGCATGCAGCGGGCAACCTGTACGACGTGGCGCGCATCGGCATCAACAGCTTTGGCATCGCCGTGACCGAGGCCCGCGACGCGGGTGCCGTGGCCGTGGCGGTGGATCTGCTCATGCGGGCCTGCTTCGACACCCCGTTTGTGGTGGGTGGCACCGAGCTGCGCATGGCCGCCAAGGCCGGGGTGGCCCTGTATCCCATGGATGGCGCCGACGCTGAAACACTGCTGCGCAACGCCGAAGCCGCAGTCAACAAGGCCAAGGCCGCGGCCGACAGCCTGTTGTTCTACACCTCCGAGATGAACACCCGCGTGGCCGAGGCGCTGAGCCTGGAAGGGCGGCTGCGTGCGGCGCTGGAACAAGGCCAGTTTGTGCTGCACTACCAGCCCAAGCAGCACCTGGCCAGTGGCGCCATCGCGGGGGCCGAAGCCCTGATCCGCTGGAACGACCCACGCAGGGGCCTGGTGCCCCCCGCGCAGTTCATCCCCATCCTGGAAGAAACCGGCCTGATCTACGACGTGGGCCGCTGGGCGCTGCGGCAGGCGCTGGCCGACAACTTGCGCTGGCGCCAGGCGGGCCTGGCCCCGCTGCGGGTGGCCGTGAATGTCTCCATCCTGCAGCTGCGGCACCAGGGCTTCATTGCCGAGGTGCGTGACGCCGTGGCCCACGACGCCCTGGCCGCCCAGGGGCTGGAGCTGGAGATCACCGAAAGCATGGTGATGGACGACGTGGAGCGCAGCATACGCAGCCTGCACGCCCTGCGGGAGATGGGCATCAGCATCGCCATCGACGACTTCGGCACCGGGTTCTCGTCGCTGAGCTACCTGGCCCGGCTGCCGGTGGACACGCTCAAGATTGATCGCTCCTTCATCATGGGCATGGCCTCGGGGCCCCAGGGGCAGTCGCTGGTGTCCACCATCATCAACCTCGGGCATGCCCTGCGCCTGAAGGTGGTAGCCGAAGGGGTGGAGACCGAAGACCAGTCGCGGCGGCTGGCGCAGCTGGGCTGCGACGAGATGCAGGGCTATCTGCTCAGCAAGCCGCTGCCTGCCGGCCTGTTCGAGCAGCGCTTTCTGCGCGCGGCAGCGCCCTCGGCGGTACCTGCTTCAGTGCCTGTTTCGCCGTAGTGCTATTTATTTAATAGCATAAATGGCATGCTGATAGCGCGGTAACGGCATTTTTTGCTTGAAGTTTGAGGCTTCAGCGCACCCGTTCGGTCTCTACCACCATGTCCAGCAGATAGGCATGGCTGGGGGCATCGGCAGGCAACTGCCCATTGCGTGCCAGCGAGTAGCGCTGCACGCGCACCACATTGCGCATGCCTGGCTCGTGGCGGTAGCCCTCGATCTCGCCCTGGAAGATGCGCCACTCGCCCACCCCTTGCCGCACGCCGTTGTCGGCATAGCGCACATCACGCACGCGCAGGCACTGGGCCTGGGGCATCAGCGGGTGGTTGCAGGCCACGCGCTCGGGGGCCACTTCCAGAAACAGGCGTTCGCCTGCCGTGCCAAAACGCGTGGCGGGCGTGGGGGCGCCTGCCAGCTCCCAGCGGCTGCCGTCGGCAAACCACAGGGTCAGCTGCGGCGCGCTGGTGGCGGTGGCGCCCCGCAGTTCCAAACGCTGGGCCTGGGGCAGCAGGCTGGCCACACGCTGCTCCAGATCCATCAAGTCGCGCTCGGCGCAAGCGCGTTTGGTGGACACGAACTGCCCCACCTGCAGGTTCGGGCCGCTCAGCATATAGCCCGCGCCCATCATGTTGCACAGGTTCTGCACCGACAGCCGCTGCCCCTCAAAGTGCAGGCGCAGCGCCCGCTTGCCCGCCAGCAGCCAGCCGGGTGCCGCCTTGCCCCGGGCATCGAGGGCAGAGACCAGGTCCCAGTCGTAGGCCTGCAGCGTGTGGGCGGAAGACGATGGGGAGGATGTGGAAGAAGGGGAAGGAGAGGGGGGCTGCGTCATGGGGGCTCCCTGGGGCTGGCTGCTGCAGGCCGCCAGCAGGGTTGCAAGGGTGGCGGCCGCCAGGGCCTTGCCAAAGGCGGGGCGCCCGCCGCTGAGGGTGTGGGGTCGTTTCAGATGCATCCCACCACCTTAGCGGAAAAGCGCCCCGGCCTGGGTAGGAGGAGGGCGCTTGGGGGCGAGCGCCTGGGGCGTTTCCTGCCTGGCCTCCTGCCTACCCTCTGCATGGAGTCACGCAGCGCAGGTCAGTGTGTCGCCCTGCGCAAAATCCAGCGTGCGCGTGCCCACGGCGGCGGCCAGGTGTGGGTCGTGGGTCACCAGCATCAGCGCGGCGCCCGTCTCTTGCACGGTGCCCATCAGCACCTGGATGGCCTCCTGCTGCGTGATCGGGTCCAGGCGCGAGGTGGGCTCGTCGGCAAACAGCAGGGCCGGTTGCGCCACCAGCACCCGCGCCAGCGCAATCCGCTGCAGCTCGCCGCCAGACACCTGATCGGGCCTGCGGGCCAGCAGGTCTTCGGGCACGCGCAGCTGTGCCAGGCGCTGCTGCACGGCCTTCCATTCGCAGCGGTGCAGCCGGGCGGCATCGCGCAGCGACTGGGCCAGGCTGATGTGCGGGGCGAACGAACTGACCGGGTCCTGGTACAGCTTCTGAAACGCATGCGGGCGTAGCCTGGCGCTGCGCTCCACACGGCCCGTGTCGGGCGCCACCAGGCCCAGCAGCACATTGCCGAGCGTGCTTTTGCCGGTGCCACTGGGGCCCTGCACGGCCAGGCGTTCGCCGCTGCGCAAGTCCAGGTCCAGCGGCGCAAACAGCTTTTGTGTGCCATAGGCTTTGGAGATGCCCCGCGCCTGTACGACGGGCTCGCCCGTCACGGAGTCGGCAAAGGGCAGCCAGCGGGCCGGGTCCGCCTGCAGCAGCTGGCGCGTAAACGCGTGCTGCGGCGCTGCGGCCACGGTGTGGATGTCGCCTTGCTCCACCGCCTGCCCGTGGCGCAGCACGATGACCTGGCCGCCCAGTGCCTGGGCCACCTCCATGTCGTGGGTGATGGTGAGCAGGCAGCCGCCCGCCTGCAGCACGCCCCGGAACAGCTCCACCATGCGGCCGCGCCAATGAGCGTCGAGCCCCTTGGTGGGCTCGTCCACCATCAGCACCGGCGCGCCACCGGCCAGGGTGATGGCGGCCACGGCGCGCTGGGCCATGCCGCCCGACAGTTGCCAGGGGTAGTGGCTGCCTGCGCTGCCCAGGCCCGCAGCGCTCAGCGCCTGTTTGGCCTGTGCGCTGGCGGAGTCAGTGGATTGCTGGTGCAGCACGCGGTACACCTCGGCCAACTGCGGGGCCACGCGGGCCAGGGGGTTGAGAGCCAGCGAGGGTTCTTGCGGCAGCAGCGCCAGCTTGCGGCCCCACAGGGCGCGGCGGGCGGCGGCGTCTTCGGCGCGGGTGGTGGCGCCATCCAGCGTGATCTGGCCCCTGGCCTGCAGCGCGGGCGGCAGGTTGCCCATGATGGCCTGGGCCAGCAGCGATTTGCCCGCGCCGCTTTCGCCTACCAGCGTGAGCGCCTCGCCCGCACGCAGGCTGAAGCCGATGTCGCGCAGCAGCCGCTTGCCGCCCACCTGGATGCCCAGGCCTTCCACAGCCAGCAGGGCGTCGGATTTCAAAGGCGTGGTCATGCGGTCTCCCGGTCGGGGTTGAGCAGCATCATCGCTGCCACCAGCCACACCAGCAGGGTGGTGGGGGCAGCAATAAGCCAGGGGGCTTCTTCGTAGTAGGGCATGGCCTCGGTCATCATCAGGCCCAGCTCGGGCGTGGGCGGCTGCATGCCCACGCCCACAAAGCCCAGCGCCGCCAGCGCCAGCACGGCTTGGGATGTAGTGAAGGCCAGCAGCGTGCCCAGTGTGGGCGCCAGCGCGGGCAGCAGGTGGCGGCGGAGCACATAGCCGCGCCCAAAACCCAGCAGGCGCGATGCCTGCACCGCGTCGCCCGCCAGCACGGGCCGGGCCACTGCACGGCTCACGCGGAAGTACTCAACCCACAGCGCAGCCGACAGGCCCGCATACAGCGCCCACAATGCACCGGGCGCCAGGGCGGCCACCAGCAACACCAGCAGCAGACCAGGGATGGCCAGCACCGAGTCCGACAGCATGAGCAGCGCACGCTCGGTGCGCCCACCGCGCCACGCGGCGACGATGCCCAGCAGCGTGCCGGGCACGGCGGCGCTCACGGCCGCCAGCAGCGCCATGCCCAGCGACAGCTGCGCCGCATGCGCCAGCCGCGCCAGCGCCGAGCGGCCCAGCACATCGGTGCCCAGCCAGTGCTGGGCGCTGGGGGGCGCCAGGGTGTTGCGCAGGTCTTGCACCACCGGGCTGGCGCCCACCAGCCAGGGGCCGAGCAGGGCAAACAGCGCCAGCAGGCCGAGCAGGGCCAGGCCCAGTGTGGTGCGCAGCGGCCAGCGGGGCTGGGCCACCACGTCGCCCACGGGCGATGAAAGAGTGGAAGTCATGGCGTTCATGCGGCCACCTTTTGCGCATGCCGGGGGTCCAGCGCCAAACACGCCGTATCCACCAACAGGTTAAAAGCCACAAACAGCACACCCATGCACAAGGCCGTGCCTTGCACCACAGGGATGTCGCGCCCGAACACGGCATGCACCAGCGCATGGCCGATGCCGGGCCAGGCAAACAGTGTCTCCACCACCAGCGCGCCCTCCACCAAAAACAGCGCCTGCACGCCCAGGTAGGCCGTCACCGGCACGGCCGCATTGCGCAGGCCGTGGCTCACCAGTGCCTGCCAGTCGCTCAGGCCCTTGGTGCGCGCAAACTCAAAAAAGGGCGACACCACCACCTCGCGCATCGCAGCGCGGGTCACCCGCGCCAGCCCGGCAGCCAGGCCCAGCCCCAGCGTGAGTGCGGGCAGCACCAGGCTGGCCTGGCTCTCGTCACCGCCCGCAGGCAAAAAGCCCCACTGCACCGCCACCAGCAGGATGAGCAGCACTGACAGCAAAAACGGCGGCAGCGCGCGCAGCACCACGGCCATCAGCCAGCTGGCCTTGTCCACCCAGCCCTGGGGGCGTAGCCCGGCCCACACGCCCACCGGCACGCCCACGGCAAAGGCAATCGCCAGCGCGGCGGCCGACAGGCGCAGCGTGGCGCCCAGGTGGTGCGTGACCTCGTGCCACACCGAGCGCTGCGACACCAGCGACTGCCCCAGGTTGAAGGTGGCCATGTCGCGCCACCAGTGCAGCAGCGCCAGCCAGCCGGGGCGGTCCAGCCCCAGCTCTGCGCGCACGGCATCGGCGGCGGCGTTGCTCACCAGGTCGTAGCCATAGCGGCCCGCCGCCACGCGCATGGCCAGGTCGCCCGGCAGGGCGCGCACCATCAAAAAACACAGCGTGCCGATCAGCAGGGACACGGCCAGCACCTGCACCAGCCTGCGGCCGACCAAGGCGGCCCAGGGTTTTGAAGTCAAAGGGTTCATGGGTTGTTCCACTCCATGCCGGTCAGGCGGTAAGAACGCTCCAGCGGGTCCAGCGTGACGCCCGCCAGCCGGGGCGCCACGGCCACATGCTGGCGGTACCACGCCACGGGGATCACGGGCAGCTCGGTTTGCAGGGTGTGCGTAATGGTTTGCCGCAGCGCGCGCGTGCGCTCGGGCGTGGTCTGGGTGCGCGCCAGCGCTTGCAGGGCCTGCACCACGGCATCGCTGTGCCAGCCCATGGCGCCCCAGTCGCCGCCCTGGGCGGCAAAGTCGGCCGCCAGCGTGCCCGTGGGGTCGGGCACGTTGGCGTAGTTGCGCGCAGCCAGCGCCAGTTGCAGGCTGCCGTCGCGGTGGCCCCGGGGCACGTCGCCTGAGTTGCCGATGCTCACCTTCACCGCAATGCCCGCCAGGCGCCACTGCTCCTGCAGGGCCGTGGCAATCAGCGGCAGCTCGGGCCGGTCCACAAAGGTGCGGATCACCAGATGCAGCGGCTGGCCCTGGGCATCGCGCAGGCCGTCGCCGTGGCGCTGCCAGCCTGCGGCGTGCAGTAGGCGCGCGGCGGCTTCGGGGTCGTGCTGCAGCGGGGGCATGTCGGGGTTGTGCCACGCGCCCAGCGTGGGCGGCAGCAGCTGCGTGGCGGCCAGCGCCTCGTCGCCCATCAGCGCCAGCGCAATGCCCGCGCGGTCGATGGCCAGGCTCAGTGCCTGGCGCACGCGCACATCGCGCAGCGCTGGCAGGCCCGCATTCAGCTTGACGATGACGGTGCGCGGCAGCGTGACCGAGGCAATGCGCACCGGCGTGCGGCGCGCCAGTGCGGGGTTTTGTGCATGGCGCTGCAGCCGCCGCAGGCTGGCCGGGTCCAGCCCATAGGCCAGGTCGGCCTGGCCGCTTTCGGCCATCAGCGCGCGGGTTTCGGCGCGGCTGGCGGCCAGGTAGCGCACGGCGGCAATGGCAGGGCGCGGGCCGTCGTAGGCGTCAAACACCACGGTCTCGACCTGCTGCGGTGGCACCAGCGCCGCAATGCGGTAGGGGCCGCTGCCAATGATGCTGCGCACCTTGCCATCGGCCCCATAGCTGGCCGGGGCCAGCACCATGGTGCTGGAATGCGCCAGCAGCGCGGGCAGGGCGGTGTAGGGGCGTTGCAGGCGAATCAGCACCGTGCCTTCGTCGGGCGCGGTGATGGACTCGATGGGCGCCTGGCTCAGCAGCGCGGGCGCCACCTGCGCGGCCTGCAGGCTGCGCACCACGGCGGCGGCGGTCACCGGCGTGCCGTCATGAAAACGCGCCCCGGGCCGCAGCTCAAACTGCCACACCAGCCCATCCGCCGACCGGCGCCAGAGCCGTGCCAGCGCGGGCCGTGGCTGGCCGTCGTCGGCCGCGTCCAGCAGGGTTTCGGTGACCTGCATGCGCGTGAACACATAGCCGCTGCTGGCGGGCGCCAGGCCGCTGATCTCCCACGGGCCGACCATTTGCAGCGGTGCGGGGGCGGAGGCGGGTGGTGTGCCCTGCGCCCAAGTGGCGGGCAGGGCGCCCGCCGCCAGCGCGGCCACAGGGGCCTGCAGGGCGCTGCGGCGCGTCAAGGGTTTGGGGACGGCTGAAAGTGTTGTCATGCAGTTCACCGGCACCACTCAAAACTTCGCTTGCAAACCCACCGTGACCGTGCGCGCCGCCCCCGGCGCCACCCACACGCGGCTGTACGAGCTGGTGTAGTGCACCTTGTCAAACACGTTGTCCACGTCCAGCGACAGGTTCAGCGTGGGGCTCAGGCGCCAGTACGCCATCAGCTTGGCCGTGGTGTAGCTGGGCAGCTCAAACGCGGCGGTGCCCGCATTGGCCTCGGCCTGCGTGCGGGCCTGGCCCAGGCGTTTGCCCATGTGTGTCACGCCACCGCCCACGCCGTAGCGCTGGCCGTTGGCCAGTGCGTTTTCGTACACCGCCAGCACACTGCCGTTGACCTTGGGCACGTTCAGCAGGCGGCCGCCCACTTCCAGCGTGTTGTCGCGGGTCACTTCCACGTCGTTGAACACCAGGCTGGCGTTCACCCGCCAATGCGCGCTCACGCGGCCCGACAAGTCCAGCTCCAGCCCCCGGCTGCGCACCTCGCCAGCGGCGGCCGAAAAGCCTGCGTTCAGTGGGTCGCTGGTCAGGGCGTTGCGTTTTTTGATGTCAAACAGCGCAGCGGTGGCGCCCAGGCGCTGGTCGGCGCTTTCCCACTTGGCGCCCAGTTCCAGCGCACGGGCTTTTTCGGGGTCGAAGGCGTTGCCTGCGGCGTCGCTGCCCGTGTTGGGGCGGAACGACGTGCCCGCGTTGGCATACACCGTCACACTCTGCAGCGGCAGCCAGCTCACGCCCAGGCGCGGAGACACGGCCGAGGGGCTTTGCGCCGTGGTGCGGTTGGTGATGCGGTTTTGCAGGCTCTGGTCGTAGTGGTCGGCCCGCAGCCCGGCCATCACGCGCCACTGCTCACCCAGCTTCAGGGTGTCTTGCACATACAGCGCGGTGTTGCGCTGCTTCTCCAGCGTGTCGGTGTTGCGCCCCGGCGTGGGCTGCGCCTGGCCGTAGACGGGGTTGAAGATGTCGATGGCATACGGCGCGGCAGCGCTGGGGTTCACCCGCAACATCACCGAATCCATGCTGAACCGGAAGCTCTCCACCCCCATCAGCAGCTCATGCTCCAGCCCGCCCGTGCGCAGGTTGCCCTGCAGCTCGGCCTGCACCGCTACGTCGTCCGACTGGTAGTCGCGAAAGCGCCGCTGGCGCGTCAGCGTGCGGCCATTGGCCTGCAGCGCCGTGGCCTCGGTCGAGAAGCCCTCCAGCCCCGTCTCGCGGTATGACAGCCCCACGCGGCTGCGCCAGTCGGGGTTCCACTCGTGCGACAGCACCAGCTGGTGCGTCTGGTTGGTCACCTTCACATCGCCATCGGCGGGCTCGCCCAAGAAGCGGCTGGCAGGCACCGCGCCCAGGCGGTTGTTGACCGCCACCACGCCCCGGTCCAGCGGCGTGGCGTGGCGCAGGTATTCAGAGGTGTATTCGAGCACCGTGTCGGGCGAGAGCTTCCAGGTAAAGGCCGGGGCCACCACCTGCCGCTGCGCGCGCACATGGTCGCGAAAGCTGCCCTTGTCTTCCACCGCCACATTGAGGCGGTAGGCCAGCCGGTCGTTGATGGGGCCGGTGGTGTCCAGCGCCGCGCGGCCCAGGTTATTGCTGCCGGCATAGGCCTCCACCGAATGCGCGGCCTTCCACAGCGGCTTCTTGCTCACGATATTGAGCGTGCCGCCGGGCTCGCTGCTGCCATACAGCGCCGCGGCCGGGCCTTTCAAAAACTCGATGCGCTCCACCCCCGCCAGATCGCGCGGCGCGTTGAACCCCCGGTTGGACGAAAACCCGTTAAGCAGCGTCGCCATGCCCGTGTTCTCGTTGCCCGGCAGGCCGCGAATGGCGATGTTGTCCCACAGGCCGCCAAAGTTGTTCTGGCGCGAGACCCCGCCCACATAGTCCAGCACATCATCCAGCCGCGTGGCGCCCAGGTCGTCCAGCGTCTGGCGCGACATCACGCGCACGGATTGCGGCAGCTCGCGCAGCGGCAGGCTGGTCTTGGCGCCCTCGGCCTCGTCGGCGTAGTAGGTGCCCGAGGCACTGCGGCCCACCACGTCCACGGCAGACAGGGTGGGCGGAGTGACCACATCGCCGTCTGCAGCCCAGGCGGGGTGGAGGGAAGCCAGCAGGGCAGCCGCCGCCAAGGCCGTCAAGGTGGGGCGGGGCAGGGGCACAGGGCGTGAAGAAGAAACAGAGGAAGAGGGGGAGCGCATGGCAAACCAGTCCAAAAAAGCAGATGAGCGCAAAAACGGGGCCCGGCGCGCCTGGAGATGGGGCGCACAAGGTTGCGTGCCCGCACACAGCCACGGGGCGGTGCAGGGGCGAGAACGAGAGGGGGTGCGCTGAAGAGCGCAGGCTGGCTGAGGCCTGACGCGTGTCAGGCCCGCTGGGCTGGCGGGGGATCGCGTGCTGCAAACGGCCAGCGCACCTGCTGGGCCGTGAAGGGGTCTGCGCCTTGCGGCGCGATGGCGCCAGGTTCAGCGGGGAGTTGCAGGCGCGCCGGTGCATGCGCCAGCCCCGCCTCCAGCGCGTGGGTCAGGCACCAGGCGCAGGTGGTGTGTGTCTCTTCGCTGTGTTCGTCGCTGGCTGCGGAGCGGGTTGCCGCGTAGGCATCCACATCGCCTGCGGTTGCCGAGGCCGTGGCGCTGCGCACCAGCTCCTGAATGTGCCGCGCCTCATGCAAGGGCGCACCCGCCAGCGCGTTGAACAACGCCACCAGCAGAAGCATGATCTGGAAAGGCAGGGCGGGGGTGTTGCGGCGCAGCATGAGGGGATGCGAATCATACTCAAGTGCGGGCAGAGGGGGTGAGCTGCCATGTCTTGGAGTTTGGGAGGGGCGTTTGGGGGCAAACTTGAGCTTGCCATCTGCGAGCACTGTTGTTATCAACGAGGTATTGCGCCTGCACGCCAAAAAGCGGAACTTCTTACGCAACCGAGGCTATTTGGCAAGTTTGCGGGATATATTTAACATATTTCTAGGGAGATAATAATTCATGCCAAAAAAGCAAGAACTCGTTGTGGTCGAGCCATCAAAGCTTGATCTCCTGACCAAGGAAGAAGCCGCGCTGGTCTCGAAAGAGATACTGAACGTTCGCGAGGAGGTGCAGGATTGTCCGTACTTGGGAGAGGCGCTCAAAGTACTACCAGTGCGCGGCTACCGTAGTGCGATAGGTGCATACTGGAATGCGGTCGTCGATGACCTTCGTCAGAAAATAATCCATCGCAGCCTAGATTTGTTCAACAAAGAGATCAACCCCAAGAAGAAGATCGAGAAATACGAAGATTTTCAAGACTACGTTATTGATAATGATCTGATCGAGGGGGCATACAAGATTGGAGTCCTCAGTTGGGAAGCTCGTAAGTTAATGCATCAGGCTCGCGAGACAAGAAATCTCTTTGATGGGCATCCAAAGAGTTCCGACCCCGGTTTGCTCAAAGTTCTGAATCTTATATCAGATTGCAACAAGTATGTCCTATCCCAGGAGTTTCCGCCGTCAATAATAGATATATCCACGTATCTACAGATGATGGATTCGGCAGACTTTGCGCGTAATCACGTGGCGGTTGATCAGGCATTCATAGATCTGCCAGCCGTTTATAAGACTGAACTGTCGAATCGACTGTATACAACGTACTGTAGTGAAAGTATTTCCACTGACCTTCGTGGAAATATCGAATTCTGTGCACCAATCCTATGGTCTTCGTTGACGAAGGATGATAAAAAGCAGATCGGCAAGCGATTTGACAAAGACATACTTGAGGCGAATTCAAGCAAGATTGAGCGTGGGCTTGGCTTTATAAAGCTTGTAGGTGGTTTGATGTACATCAATTCAGCAAGTCGCAAGGTGATCATTGCACCATTAATCAAGTCGCTTGAAAGTGCACTTGATGATTGGGAGGAAGAGGGAACCCTTGCGCGACAGCTACAGCCGCTTGCCCGGTTTATTCCTGACGATCTTCGTCAGTCCTTTGTTCAGGCGATCACCCGAACATATGTAGGGTACAAAGGAAGCAGTTCCAGCTTTTCTCGGACGAACTTCTATTCAAATGCCGCAGCCTCCCATATTAGAGAGATGTTTCAGTCATTCGACTCAGCATCGACGGATTGCTTTGTTGAAACAGTTAAACAAGACTCTTTGCTTCGTCGGCGAATTAAGGAGAAAGGACAATTGAATCGACTGCGGATACTCGGAAATATTCTGTTGGAGAGTGAAATCGCATCAGATGATGCCTCATATTTTCTTGAGGCACTGTGTGATGAAGACGCGACTGAGGAGTTCTTTACGCATGTTTTGCCGAAGCTCAAGAAAAATTAGCCACTAATTTCGGAAAACCTAAAATAATCTCCGCGATTTGCCCGCTCAATTCAATCGTCAGGAAAAAACTATGTGGCGATGAGAAATTATTGAGTACCAGTTGTTCTTTGTTGCTACAGCAGCTTTCGCCACTCTGATCAGTCCATGCTAAAAACGCCAGCAAGCGCTGGCGTTTTTCTGTGACGGAAGAGCGATTACCCCTTCTGCACCATCTTGATAATGCTGGAAAAATCCAGCGCCCCATGCCCCGCCAGGCTGTGTGCCGCATACAGATTGCGCGCCATGCCCCCCAGCGGCGTGGCGGCCTTCACCGCCATCGCGTTCTCCTGCGCCAGGCCTAAATCCTTGAGCATCAGGTCCGTCCCAAACCCGCCCGCGTAGCCCTTGCTGGCAGGCGCCGTTTCCATCACGCCAGGGAAGGGGTTGTACTTCTCCAGCGCCCAGTTGCCGCCCGAGCTGCGGCGCATGATTTCGCTCAGTACCTTGGGGTCCAGGCCGTTGGCTACGCCCAGGGCGATGGCTTCGCTGGTGCCGGCCATCAGGATGCCCAGCAGCATGTTGTTGCAGATCTTGGCCGTCTGGCCTGCGCCCACGCTGCCTGCGTGGAAGATGTTGGCGCCCATTTTTTCGAGCACGGGGCGGGCGCGTTCCAGGTCGGCGGCGTCGCCACCCACCATGAAGGTGAGGGTGCCTGCAATGGCGCCGCCGGTGCCGCCCGACACGGGCGCGTCGATAAAGGCGACGCCCTTGGCCTTGGCGGCGTCGGCCACCTTGCGGGAGGTGGCGGCTGCGATGGTGGAGCAGTCGATGATCAACGTGCCTGCGGGCAGCTGGGTCAGCAGGTCGCCCGCACCCAGGAACAGGCCGTCCACGTGCTGGCTGGCGGGCAGCATGCTGATGACGACTTCGGCGCCTTGCACGGCGGCCTTGGCATCAGCGGCGATGGGCACGCCGTCTGCGGCCAGCTTGTCGCGCGCGGGTTGCGAGAGGTCGAACGCGCGCACTTCGTGGCCTGCCTTGTGCAGGTTGTGTGCCATGGGGCCGCCCATGTTGCCGAGGCCGATGAATGCGATTTTCATGGTGTGTTGCTCCTGGATGTCGTTGTGATGGTGAAAGGGAATGGGGTACGGGTTTGGTATGAATTTGATAGCTAGAAAGGCATATCCATTGCGCGGTAACGGCCTAAAAAGCTTGAAATCTAGGGGCTGATGTCGGCCCCACGGCTTGCCAGCTCGGCGCGCAGCACCGACCGGTGGCAGCGCGCTTCGTCCTCGCAGTAGCAGCCCAGCGACATCGCGCTGTGGTGCGACAGCGCGGCTAGCAGGTCCAGCGTGCGGCTGGCTTCGGGCAGGGCCAGTTCCTTGCGGAACTGTTTGACGAAAGCCTCCCACGCCTTGTCGCCTTCTTGGCCGGTGGGCACCTGCTGGCCCTGGGCCATGAGGTCGGCGCTGGGGGAGAGCAGGGGGTACCACACGTCGTAGTAGTCGCGGCTCGCAAACTCGGCCTTGGGCACACCACGCGGCGGGCGGCGCACGGTGCCGATGCGGGTACCTTCCCCGGCGGCGCGCGGGGTGCCAAGGCGGACGATGCGTAGGGGCATGGTGGGGCTCCGGGTAGTAGTAGGTGAGGGCGGCTCAGTCGTCGGCTTCGAAGATGCTGTGCTTCTTTGCAGCGGTTTTTTTCGGCGTCTTGCGGGCGGCGGATGGCGCTTTTTTGCCCGCCGCTGGGGAGCCGGTCTTCTTGCGTGGCGATGCTTTGGCCAGCGGGTTGTAGGCCAGGGCTTCTTCCAGCCAGTAGTTCCATTGCGCGCGGGTGGCGTAGCCGTTGGGCTCCACCCAGAAGTAGCCCTGCATGCCGCCGCCGGGCGAGAGTTCGCGGGTGTTCTGCATCTCCTGCAACTCGCCATGGCGCTCGGGCGGCAGGCGCACCAGCAGGTCTTCGCCCTTGATGCCGATGCACAGCTTGCCGTCCACGAAGAAGCAGTAGCAGCCGAACATGGTCCGCTCGTCCACATCGCTGCGGTGCGCGAGCGCGCTGCGTACGGCGTCGATCAGGTGCAGGGTTTCGTCGGAGAGGGGGCGGGCGGGCATGGTGGCTGGTTCAAATGGCGCTGGCTAGATACCTGTCTCAGAGGGCTGTCGCTCCCTCTCCCCTTGTGGGAGAGGGCCGGGGAGAGGGGGGGGAAACCGGCGCGGTGTTGGTGCGGCCCCCTCTCCCCAACCCTCTCCCGCGAGGGGAGAGGGGGTAACTCCCGGCGCTGCTGTGGGGGCGTGGACTGGTTTTTCCATCTGAGACATGTATTTCATGAAGAAAATTGGCCGTTACCGCCCGTTGGATAAGCGCTGGTAGCTATGAAAACAGGAGTAAATGCTCAGCGGATCACCTCCGTCGCATCCCCATCCAGCATGCGCCGCGCAATGATGACCCGCATGATTTCGTTGGTGCCTTCCAGGATCTGGTGCACGCGCGCGTCGCGCAGCAGGCGCTCCAGCGGGTACTCACGGATGTAGCCGTAGCCGCCGTGCAGTTGCAGGGCGTCGTTGATGACAGTGAAGCCTGCGTCGGTGGCAAAACGCTTGGCCATGGCGCAGTAGGTGGAGGCGTCGCGCGCACCGGCGTCCAGTTTGCTCGCGGCCAGGCGCACCATCTGGCGGGCGGCCACCAGCTCGGTCGCCATGTCGGCCAGCTTGAACTGCAGGGCCTGGAAGCTGGCGATGGGTTTGCCGAACTGCTTGCGGTCTTGGATGTATTGCTGGGCGGCGTTGAGCGCGCCTTGTGCGGCGCCCACTGAGCAGGTGGCGATGTTGATGCGGCCGCCGTCCAGGCCCTTCATGGCAATCTTGAAGCCTTCACCCTCGCGGCCCAGCAGGTGGTCGGCGGGGATGCGCACGTTGTCGAAGCTGATGGTGCGCGTGGGCTGGCTGTTCCAGCCCATCTTCTGTTCCTTTTTGCCGTAGCTGATGCCGGGCGTATCGGCGGGCACGGCAAAGGCGCTGATGCCGCCCGCGCCCGATGCTGCATCCCCAGTGCGGGCCATGAGCACCAGCACGTCGGTGCTGCCCGCGCCGCTGATGAAGGCCTTGGCGCCGTTGATGACGTATTCGTGGCCCACCAGCTCGGCGCGGGTCTTGAGCGAGGCGGCATCGGAGCCCGCGCCGGGTTCGGTCAGGCAGTAGCTGGCGAGTTTTTCGCCGGTGGTGAGCAGCGGGCCCCAGTGGTCGCGCACGGCGGGCGTGGCCCAGGTGCCCAGCATCCAGGTGGCCATGTTGTGGATGGTGATGAAGGCGGTGGTGCTGGGGTCCACGGCCGCCATTTCTTCAAAGACCAGCGTGGCATCGAGCCGGGGCAGGGCGAGGCCACCGGCGGCTTCGGGGGCATACAGGCCACAAAAGCCCAGCTCGCCCGCCTTGGCGATGGCTTCTTTGGGGAAGATGCCTTCCTCGTCCCAGTGCGCGGCGTGGGGGGCGAACTCAGCTTGTGCAAAGTCGCGGGCCGTCTGGGCAAAGGCGCGTTGTTCTTCGGTGAGTTCAAAGTCCATGGTGTTCTGTCTCTTGGCTTTTTGTTGTTCTGGTGGCCTTGCTCAGGGCTTGGCGGACGGGTGGTCCAGCGTCAGCCAGCGCATCAGGCCCTTGCGGCGCGCCTGGGTCTCGGCCGTGAGGCACTCGTGGTACAGGCGCGGCCACTGGGGTTGCGACTCGTTGCTGCGCTGGGCCTGTTTGCAGCGGGTAGTGCGCTCGCGCTGCCAGGCGGTGTGCTCCTGCCGCAGCTGGGGCCGCTCGTGGGCCGACAGTGCGCGCATCACGTCGCCGTAAAGGACTGCGATCTCGGTATCGGCCGCCTGGAAGGCTTGCACGGCGCAGGCGTTGGTCTCTTCGACGGTGCCACTGGGTTTGCAGACGGCGCCGGCCTGCGCGTGGGCATCTGCACCCACCAGCATCACGCACGCAGCACCGAAGACCATGGCCCATCCCCGCATCGTTGTCTGAAAAGTTTGCATGCCCCGCTTTTACCACCGCGCGCAGTCGTTGAAACCGGCGCGGCCCAGGCCAGTGCCACCGTGCAAGAGCCGCCATCCAGCGATTCAGGCACGGGTGGCGTCCCCCTTCCGCATCGCGCAGCGATGCAGAGAAAGGGGGAAGCGGCGCAGCCGCTCAGGGGGTTACTTCAAGCTAATCGTGGTATTGACACCATGCGAGATGGTGCTGTCATCAAACCAGCGCGCCGTCACGGTCTTGGTCTGCGTGTAGAACAACACGACCTGCTTGCCGTAGGGGCCCAGGTCGCCCAGCTTGGAAGCGCGCGAGCCCGAGAACGAGAACAGCGGCACTGGCACAGGGATTGGCACGTTGATGCCGACCTGGCCCACGTCGATCTCTTCCTGGAACTTGCGCGCGGCCGCACCCGACTGGGTGAAGATGGCGGTGCCGTTGCCGTTGGGGTTGCTGTTGATGAACTCGATGGCTTCGTCAATGTCGGCAGCGGCCGACAGGCACAGCACGGGGCCAAAGATTTCCTGGTCGTAGATGCTCATGCCGGGCTTGACGCCGCTGAACACCGTGGGGCCCACGAAGTTGCCCTTTTCGTAGCCAGCCACCTCCGGGTTGCGGCCGTCCAGCTCCAGCGTGGCGCCGTCGGCAATACCGCGCTCGATCAGGCTTTGCACGCGGTCCTTGGCGGCGCAAGACACCACGGGGCCCACGTCCGTGCCCTTTTCGACACCGGCGCTCACCTTCAGGGTCTTGGCCTTGGCGACCAGCTCGGGGATCCACTTTTGCGCTTCACCCACCAGCACCACCACCGACAGCGCCATGCAGCGCTGGCCTGCGGCACCGAAGGCGGCACCAGCCAGAGCGTTCAGGGTTTGTTCCTTGTTGGCGTCGGGCATCACGATGGCGTGGTTCTTGGCGCCCATCATGCATTGCACGCGCTTGCCGTTGAGGCTGGCGCGGTTGTAGACATGCGTGCCCACCTTGGTGGAGCCCACAAAGCTGATCGCCTTGATGTCCTTGTGGTCGCAGATGGCGTTCACAGCGGCTTCGCCACCGTGGATCACGTTGAGCACGCCAGGGGGGATGCCGGCTTCGAGCGCCAGCTCGACCAGGCGCATGGTCACCATGGGGTCTTGTTCAGACGGCTTGAGCACGAAGGTGTTGCCCGTGGCGATGGCCATGGGGAACATCCACAGCGGGATCATGGCCGGGAAGTTGAAGGGGGTGATGCCAGCGCACACGCCCAGGGGCTGCATCAGCGTGTAGGTGTCTACGCCACCGGCCACGTTGTTGGCCAGCTCGCCCAGTTGCAGGTTGCCGATGCTGGCAGCGTGTTCGACCACTTCGAGGCCACGGAACACATCGCCTTCGGCATCGGGCAAGGTCTTGCCTTGCTCGGCCGTCAGGATGGCAGCCAGTTCGGCCATGTTTTCGCGGATGAGTTGCTGGTACTTCAGGAAGATGCGGGCGCGGGCGCCGATGGGGGTCTTCTTCCAGGTCTTGAAAGCCTCTTGGGCTGAGGCCACTGCGGCGTCGATTTCTTCAGGGGTGGCAAAGGGCACGCGGGCCAGCACTTCTTGTGTGGCGGGGTTCACCACATCACGCCACTGCGTGGTCTTGGACTCGACGAACTTGCCGCCGATCAGCAGTTTGACGGTGGGGGCCAGTGCGGCCACGTTGGTGGGTGCGTTCATGCGTTTGTCTCCTGGGTTGGCACGCGGCGGTTTGCCGACGAATGGCGCATCGTATCTGTGCAAAATTGCTGAAGCAATAGACAATGCTGCACTTTGGTTTTGCAAATTTGCACATCATGGATTGGGACAACCTGCGTTACTTCCTGGAGCTGGCCCGCTCTGGCACCCTGGCCGCCGCCGCCCGCCGCGCGGGGGTGGAGCACACCACCGTGGCCCGCCGCATCCAGGCGCTGGAAAAGCAGATGGGCGCCGCCCTGTTTGCGCGCGAGGCGGGCGGCCACCGGCTGACCGAGGCCGGGCGCCAGCTGCTGCCCGCCGTGGAGGCCATGGAAACCGCCGTGCTGGGCGTGGAGCGCGCTGCCCCGGCGCAGGCGGGGGCGGGGCCCTCGGGCCTGGTGCGCGTGGGGGCGACCGAGGGGTTTGGCACGCTGATCCTGGCGGCGCACCTGGCGCGGCTCACGCAAAAGCACCCGCATCTGTCCATCGACCTGCTGGCGTTGCCGCGCATGCTGCACCTGTCGCGGCGCGAGGCGGACATCGTCATCTCGCTGGAGCGGCCCACGCGCGGCTCGGTCATCGTCACCAAGCTGGCGGACTACACGCTGCACCTGTACGGCCAGCGCGAATACCTGGCCCGCCGCCCCCTGGTCGCCACGCGCGAGGACCTGCGCCACCACGCGTTTGTGAGCTACGTGGACGACCTGCTGTTCACCAAGGAGCTGCAGTTTCTCGACCAGCTCTACCCACCCGAGCGTTTTGCCATGCGCAGCACCAGCGTCACGGCCCAGTACGAGGCCGTGCGCGCCGGGGCCGGGCTGGCCGTGCTGCCCGCGTTTCTGGCCGACACCGACCCGGTGCTGGCCCGCGTGCTGCCGCAGGAGGCGCGCTTTACCCGCACCTTCTGGATGAGCATGCCCGCCGAGGCCAAGCACCTGGCGCGCATGCAGGCGGTGTGGAGTTTTTTGAAGGAAGTGGGGCAGGGGGAGAGCGGGCGGCTGCGGCCGGACCGGCGGTAGGTTCTGGACGGTTACCCATCGCCCGCAAATTTTTCTTGGCATGTGTTGGAGCGCCGCCTAGCATCCGAGCCACCTATCCGCACACAGGAGGCGCCCATGACCAAGTACCGAATCCTCAGCCTGGACGGCGGCGGCCTGCGCGGCCTGATCACGGCGCGGCTGCTGGCCCGGCTCAATGCCGATCCGCAGGTGCCGGGGTGGCTCGACACCGTGGACCTGTTTGCAGGCACCTCCACCGGCGGCATCTTGGCGCTGGGCCTGGCCTCGGGCAAGACCCCTGAGGAAATCTGCACCGTCTACAAGGAGCGCGGCGGCGTCATCTTTGACGACAGCTTCTGGGACAACGTGCGTGACCTGGGCAAGACGGTGGGGGCCGACTACTCCAGCAAGGGACTCAAGGCAGAGTTGAAAACCGTATTTGGCGATTTGAAGCTGCGCGACCTGGCCCGCAAGGTGGCCATCCCCACCTTTGACCTCGACAACGAGGAAGTGCCCGCCAAACGCACCTGGAAGCCCAAGATTTTTCACAACTTCAAGGGCGCGGACTCCGACGGCGAGCAACTGGTGGCCCACATCGCCCAATACACCAGCTCGGCGCCCACCTACTTCCCCTCGGCCGACGGCTACATTGACGGCGGCGTGTATGCCAACAACCCCAGCATCGTCGCACTGGCCCAGGCGATTTCGCGCCACAACCAGCCCGCCGAACGCGCCGCGCTGGACGAGGTGGTGATGCTGTCGCTGGGCACGGGCGTGAGCCTCACCTACATCAAGGGCCAGACGCTGGACTGGGGCTATGCGCAATGGGCACAGCCGCTCATCAATGTGCTGATGGACGGCGTGGCGGGCATCTCGGACTACCAGGCCCGGCAGCTGCTGGACGACCGCTATCACCGCCTGCAGATCGTCTTCCAACCCAGCGAGACCATTGCGCTGGACGCCGTGGACAAGCTGGGCCGCATGGACGAAATTGCCATGGGGCACCCGCTGCAGGGCACGGTGGATTGGCTGCGGGACGTGTGGCTCTGAGCCTGGGGGAGGCGGTGAGGGGTTCGGTGTGTCTGTATCAAAATCGCGCCACCACAACTCACCGGCTCCCCCGGCGCGCACCGTGAATGCTTCTGAACTCCAGGCCTATCTGCACCAGCACATTCCCCTGTCTCACGCGATGGAGGTGAGTGTGGTCGAGGCGTCGCCCCATCAGGTGGCGCTGAGCGCGCCCCTGGCGCCCAACATCAACCACCGCGACACGGTGTTTGGCGGCAGTGCCTCGGCCGTGGCCATTCTGGCGGCATGGTCCATGTTGCACCTGCGGCTGTCGGCCGAGGGGCTGGGCAGTCGGCTGGTGATCCAGCGCAACACCATGGATTACCTGGCGCCGATGGCGGGCACCTTCACGGCCGTGGCGCAGGCGCCGTCTGCACAGGTGTGGCAGCCCTTTGCGCGCATGCTGCAGCGCAAGGGCATCGGGCGCATCGTGCAGGCGTCGGTGCTGCATTACCAGGGGCAGCCTGCGGGGCAATTGGAGGGGGAATTTGTGGCCTTCGGGCCTGGCTACCTGTCACCGGCCTGAGGGGGCACACGCCCCGGGCGCCACGGCGCCTGCCTCGGGTGATCCCGCAAAGTGGGCCCAGGAGCCCCGTTTTATCGCGCCACCACCCGCCTGCTGCGCCGCACACGCTCCGATCACAGGGCGAAGCGGTGGCTTGCGGGATGTTTCCCGGCACGGCACCGGAATATCGCCGCGCAGGAGTTCAAGGCGATGTCACCTCTTCTTTCCGGTCTTGCATCCGTAGCCTCGCTGGTCTTCAATGCTGCGTCCAGCGGGGCGGCCAAGTCTGCGGCGCCCCGGCGCGGCAGCGATGCGGAGCAGGCCCAGCCCTCGGCGGTGGTCACGCTCAGCCCCCAGGCCGAGGCGCTGGCGGGGTTTGCGGGCAAGGGCATCCTGGTGTCGCAAGGCAAGCTGGATGGGGCCCTGGGCGCCGTGCAGCGGGGCAGTGGCGGTGGCCTGGTGCGGCAGCCTTCGGCGGGGGGATCGGTGTCCACGCAGGACTTCAAGGCGCTGCTCAGCGAGTTTGGTGCGGACGATGCCCAGAAGGAGCAGATTGCCGCCGGGTTCGACACCAGCAAGGACGGCCGCATTTCGCACGAGGAGTTTCTGCAGGGGCTCGCCAGCACGTCGATCACCCGGCAGGGCAATGATTTTTCGCAGGCCGTGCTGCAGCTGATGGACCGCAGCGGCATTGCCGACGGTGTGGTGAGCCAGAGCGAGTTTGCCGCGCTGGCCACGGCGTTTGCCAACGCAGAAAAGCGGGTGGGGGCTGCATAGGCCCATTGCGGGCCGTGTGGCGCATCCTCAATACAAAAGCGGCTCCGAGGAGCCGCTTTTGTTATCGATGATATTTAAAAGATAGCTAACTCTTTTTTACAGGGCAATCGCATCAAAACAGCGATGCCCAAGAGTCGCTCCAAATAGCCCAGACTCCACCCCGCCCGCTTGCGCTTGGCCTGCAGGCCGATCTTCACCGAGGTGTCATTCTTGAGCACCTGCAGCGCCATGCGTCGCAGCACCGTTTGGTTGTGCGGACTTTGATCCTTGTATGACTGCGCCGCATCCTCGCGCATCGCTGCGTCCAAGCTCCAGTGCAACTGGTTCTCCACGCTCCAGTGCGCGCGGATGCTGTTCGCCAGCACATGTGCCTGGGTGTGTGCAGGCAGGCTGCTGATGTAGTAGCTCACCTCTTCGCTGTCCGGCTGGCACGCCTGCTGGCGCTGGCGCACGACCTGCACCACGCTTGCCAGCCCCGGCCAGTGGGCTGCCGCTCGCTGCAACCCCTCGGGCACAGGGCTGAGCCGGTAGCTGCGTAGTTCCCGGCGCCCGTGCCCGCTGCAGCTCTCGGTATAGGTGTTCTCCTCGAGCCGCTCCTGGCTACCCTTGTCTTCAAAGTGCTTTTGCACCACTTGGTTCATGTGCCGCTGATTGCCCTTGAGCGACAGCACATAGTCCGCGCCATGCTCATGTAGTTGCTGGGCGATGCTCTTTTGGCAGCTGATGGCATCAATGGTGACGATGCAGCCTTTGAGGTGCAGCAAGCGCAGCAACTCGGGGATGGCTGTGATCTCGTTGCTCTTGCCATCGACCTTGCACTGGCCCAATAGCAATCCCATGTCTGCTGCCCAGGCGCTGACCATGTGCAGTGGCCTGCGAGCATCTCCTTTGCTGCTGCCACGCACGCTTTTACCGTCAATGGCCACCGTGCCGTGAACCCTGCCTGCCACCTGGGCGAGCCATTGTTGGCTGGCCAGCTCCAACTTGTTGGCATCGAGCAGGCGAAGCACCCGTGCAAAGGTATCGTGCGAGGCAATGCCCGAGGGCCGTGGCACCAAGCGCTCAAACCAGTCTTGGTGCTGCTGACCGAACTCGGCCATCTCTACGCAGTTCTCTGCGCCTGCAATGGTGGCGCACAGCGCCACTACCAAGATCGATTGCAATTCGTGGCGGCGTGTGCGCTGCACGCGGGGATCGGGGATGTTTTGCAGGTATTGCAGCAGGCTCATCTCTACAGCGTTTGGCAAATGACTCAAGCGCTGCAGTGTCGCCGGGTTTAAGGCGCACTTTTAGATGCGATTGCCCTGCCGATGACACCTGTTTGCAATAGAAAATATAGCGGCTTCCATGCCTGGTTACGGGAGGAGCGCTGACCATCAAACAAAACGGCTGGGCTACAACTGCTGGGGCAGTTTGCCCATGACTTAAGTAAGGTTACAGTCTGTTCCCATGAATGATTTTTCCGTAAAGGCCGCTGCTGCCCCGCCGAAATCTCCCCGATACCATTTCATTTCCGGGTTGCCGCGCGCGGGTTCTACGCTGTTGGCAGCAATCTTGCGTCAAAACCCTCGCTTTCAGGCGGGAATGTCCAGTCCGGTTGGGGCCTTTGTGAACTCCATCCTCACGCAAGTCAGTGCGGGTAGCGAATTCGCCACGCTGGTCGACAACACACAAAGAAAAGACCTGCTCACCGGCTTGTTTGATTCCTACTACCGCCAAGACCGTGACAAGGGCGTCATCTTTGACACCAACCGCATGTGGTGTGCCAAGCTGCCCACGCTTCTGGATCTGTTTCCCGATGCGAAGGTCATTGCCTGTGCACGCAATGTGGCCTGGGTGATGGACAGCATCGAACGGCAATACCGTGGCAACCCGTACGAAAACACCAAGCTATTTGGCAACAACATGGGGCGCAGCACCGTGTACCAGCGGCTGGAGGGGCTGGCGCAACACGACCAGTTGGTGGGTTTTGCCTGGGCTGCCTTGCGCGAGGCGTTTTATGGTGAACATGCCAAGTCGCTGCTGATCATCGACTATGACTTACTGGTGCAGGCCCCGGACAAAGTCATGGAATTACTTTACCAGTTCATTGGTGAAGATCCGTTCGAGCATGATTTCAATTCCGTTGAATACGATGCCCAAGCCTTTGACGAGCAACTGGGTGTGCCGGGTTTACACCGCGTTAAGCCTAAGGTGGAGTACACGGAGCGGCGCACCATCATTCCGCCTGACCTGTTCGATAAATACGCCAAATTGTCTTTCTGGACTGATCCCTCCGGCAGCGCGGCCAACGTTATCGCGCCCCGATCCACGAACACTGCGAAAGAAAGCCAAGCATGAGCACGCACAATACAACACTTGATCTGGCTATTCGCAGCGGTCTGGACACGCAAGCAGGCGCTGGCGTGAACGACGGGCACGCAGCGTTGAATGCAGCCAGCCTGGCTATCGTGACGGACCCCTTGCTCGGAGCACCGCTTCCTTCGCTTGACGTGCCGGGCGCGACGCGCGTCGAGGTGGTTTTCATCGAGAGCAACGTTGGCGACCTGGAAACCCTGCTCAAGGGCATCGACCCCAGCAGGGAGGTGCACGTACTCGATGCGAGCCAGGATGGCTTACAGCAGATGGCGTCCATTCTGGCAGGACGCTCGGGTATCGACGCACTGCACATTATTTCGCATGGCCGGGAAGGCGCTGTCAACCTGGGGGCGCTCGCGTTGGATGCTGGCGCGGTGGGCGAGCATGCCGGCCAGTTGCAGGCTATTGGCAAGAGCTTGAACCACGGCGCGGACATATTGCTCTACGGCTGCGATGTGGGTGCTGGGCAGGGCAAGGAATTGGTCAATGAACTGGCGACCATCACGGGCGCGGACGTTGCGGCATCGACCAACCTGACCGGTAACGCCAAACTGAATGGGGATTGGGACCTAGAGCTCAAGACGGGCAACGTTGAAACACAGTCAGTAGTCAGCCCGGAGTTGTCAGCTCTTTATGCCGGTGTGTTGAGCATTGCAAGCGCAACCCTTGTCTTTACCAGTGGCTCCTCGAATTTCGCCGATGCGGGCGGAACAGGCAATGCGACGAAAAACGTCATATATAAAGTCAGTGGCAACTCGAGCTACCAGTTGGTCATTGATGGTGCCAACACAGGTGTTTACGCGGATCCGACCAGCAGCTATGTGAACATCGATTTCACCAACACCCAGGCCGAAACGCTGGTGACCTTCTCGTTCCAGGGAGGGCAGATGTTTTCGACCACCGGGCTGAAGGTGCAATCGAACTATGCGCAGACCCTGATATTCAAAGGGTATGACAGCGGTGGTTCGCAAATTGGGACCACGCAAAATTTTGCGTTCGCTGGGGGCCAAACCCAGACGCTCAGCTTTACTGGATTGACGAACATCTCAACGCTGAAGATGACGTCCACGGGAAGCAGTGGGCACGTTCGGTATCTGACGCTGGATGATTTTGTGCTGGCCAATATACAGTTGGCGTCGCCCACGATCGCCAGCGCCACTTACGACGCCAGCACAGGAACCCTGTTGGTCACGGGCGTCAACATGGTCACCGGCGACACCATCGACGTGAGCAAGCTGAGTGTGGCCGGCCAGGGCGGCAGCTACACCCTCACCAGCCCCAACGTCACCGCCTCCAGCGCCACCTCGTTCACCGTCACACTCAACGCCACAGACAAAATCAACGTCAACGGTATCCTGAACAAGAACGGCACCTCGGCGGTGGACACCACCACCTTCAATCTGGCGGCGGCGGCCAACTGGGACTCTACGCAGAGCGCTGCAGCCGACCTGACCGGCAACGCTGTCACGGTCAGCAACGTTGCAGCCCCCACCATCACCAGCGCCACCTTCGACGGCGCCACCAACGTGCTGGTGGTCACCGGCACGGGCCTGGTCAAGACGATCGGCGCCACCAACGACATCACCGTCGGCAAACTGACTATCACCGGCGAAGGCGGCGCCACCTACACCCTGTCCACCACGGGCAACGTAGAGGTCACCTCGGCCACCAGCTTCTCCATCACCCTTTCTGGCGCAGACATCGCTGGAGTCGGTGCCCTTCTCAACAAGAACGGCACCTCGGCACTCAGCAGCACCACCTACAACCTGGCGGCGGCCGACGACTGGGACAGTGTCATCACCGGCGGCAACATCGCCGACCTCACGGGCAACGGCATCACCGTCTCCAACGCCGCTCCCCTTGTTACCAGCGCCACCTACGACGCCTCTACAGGCTCCTTGGTGGTCACCGGCGCCAACATGGTCACCGGCGACACCATCGACGTGAGCAAGCTGAGTCTTGCAGGCCAGGGCGGCAGCTACACCCTGACCAGCCCCAACGTGACGGCCGCCAGCGCCACCTCGTTCACCGTCACGCTCAACGCCGCCGACCAAGTCAATATCAACGGCATTCTGAACAAGAACGGCACCTCGGCGGTGGACACCACCACCTTCAATCTGGCCGCCGCCGCTTCGTGGGATGCCAGCCGCACGACATCCGCCGACCTCACCGGCAACGCCGTGACGGTCTCCAACGTTGGCGCCCCCACCATCACCAGCGCCACCTTCGACGGCACGACCAACGTGCTCGTGGTCACCGGCACCGGCCTGGTCAAGACGATCGGCGCCACCAACGACATCACCGTCAGCAAACTGACGATCACCGGCGAAGGCGGCGCCACCTACACCCTGTCCACCACGGGCAACGTAGAGGTCACCTCGGCCACCAGCTTCTCCATCACCCTTTCTGGCGCAGACATCGCTGGAGTCGGTGCCCTTCTCAACAAGAACGGCACCTCGGCACTCAGCAGCACCACCTACAACCTGGCGGCGGCCGACGACTGGGACAGCGTCATCACCGGCGGCAACATCGCCGACCTCACGGGCAACGGCATCACCGTCGCCAACGCCGCTCCCCTTGTTACCAGCGCCACCTACGACGCCTCTACAGGCTCCTTGGTGGTCACCGGCGCCAACATGGTCACCGGCGACACCATCGACGTCTCCAAGCTCAGCCTCACCGGCCAGGGCGGTAGCTACACCCTCACCAGCGCCAACGTCACGGCCGCCAGCTCCACCAGCTTCACGGTCACCCTGAACGCAGCCGACCAGCGCAACGTCAACGGCATCTTGAACACCAACGGCACCACGGCCGTGGACACCACGACGTTCAACTTGGCGGCAGCCGCCAGCTGGGATGCCAGCCGCACCAGCAGCGCCGACCTCACGGGCAATGGCGTCACCGTCTCCAACGTGGCAGCCCCCACTATCACCAGCGCCTCCTACAACGTTGCCACCAATGTCCTGACGGTCACCGGCACGGGCCTGGTCAAGACCATCGGTGCCACCAACGACATCACCGTCAGCAAGCTCACCATCACCGGCGAGGGCGGTGCCACCTACACCCTGTCCACCACGGGCAACGTAGAGGTCACCTCGGCCACCAGCTTCTCCGTCACCTTGGTTGGTGCAGACATCTCTGGCGTGAACGCCCTGCTCAACAAGAACGGCACCTCCTCGGCCGGCAGCTCAACCACCTACAACATCGCTGCCGCCGACGACTGGAACAGCGTCATCACCGGCGGCAACATCGCCGACCTCACAGGCAACGGCATCACCGTCAGCAACGCCGCGCCCACCGTCATCAGCTCCACCTACGACGCGAGCACAGGAACCCTGGTGGTCACTGGCGCCAACATGGTCGCCGGCGACATCATCGACGTGAGCAAGTTGAGTCTTGCAGGCCAAGGCGGCAGCTACACCCTCACCAGCCCCAATGTCACCGCAGCCAGTGCGACCAGCTTCACGGTCACGCTCAACGCCGCCGACAAATTGGCCATTAACGGCATCCTGAACAACAACGGCACCAGCGCGGTGGACACCACCACCTTCAACCTGGCGGCAGCCGCCAACTGGGATGCGAGCACCACATCGAGTGCAGACCTCACCGGCAACGGCGTGACGGTATCGAACGTTGCGGCCCCCACCATCACCAGCGCCACCTACGATGCCAGCACCCACGTGCTGACCGTGACCGGCACCAACCTGGTCAAGACCGTGGGCGCCACCAACGACATTACCGTCAGCAAACTCACCATCGTTGGCGAAGGCGCAGCCACCCGCACCCTGAGCACCACAGGCAATGTGGAAGTCACCTCGGCCACCAGCTTCAGCGTCACCCTCTCGGGTGCAGACATCGCAGCCGTAGAAGCCCTGCTCAACAAGAACGGCACCACGTCCACAGGCGGCAGCACCTACAACCTGGTTGCTGCGGACGACTGGAACAGCGTGATCACAGGCAGCGACATCGCTGATGGCACCAACGCACTCACCGTCAGCAACGTTGCAGTACCGGCCATCACATCTGCCACCTACGACGCCAGCACCGGAGCGCTTGTCGTGACGGGCACCGGGTTCTCCAGCCTGGCGGGGGCCATCAATGACATCGTGGCCAACAAATTCAGCCTGCAAGGCGAAGGAGGTGCCAGCTACACACTGACCACCACGGCCAACGTGGAGATCACCTCTGCCACCAGCTTCACCCTGAGCCTGAGCGCGGCGGACAGGGCGGCTGCCAACCTGATCCTGAACAAGAACGGCACCAGCTCCACCAGTGCCAACACCTACAACCTCATCGCCGCAGAAGACTGGAGCGCGGGTGCAGACGCTGCGGTGGTCATCGCCGACCTCACCGGCAACGGCGTTACGGTCAGCAACGTCGCAGTCCCCACCGTCACCAGCGCCACCTACAACGTAGGCACAGGCGTGCTGGTCGTGACCGGCACAGGACTCACCTCCGCGGCAGGAGCCTTGAACGACATCATTGCCAACAAGCTCACCTTGCTGGGCCAGGGGGGCGCGACCTATGTCTTGACCGATACCGGCAACGTCGATATCACCTCAGCCACCAGCTTCACCCTGACCTTGTCGGCCACCGACAAGGCCGCAGTCGCCCTGCTGTTCAACAAAGACGGCACAGCCTCCCTGGGTGGGACCACCTACAACCTGGCCTTCGCCGAAGACTGGGCAGCAGGCGCCGACCCTGCCGTGGCCATCGCCGACCTCACAGGCAACGGCGTCACTGTGGCCGGCAACGACCCGAACGCCCCCGTATTCGCATCAGCCAGCGCCAACGGCGCCAGCCTGGTGCTGACCTACACCGACGCCAGCGACCTGGACGCCGTCAACCCGCCAGCTACAGGCGCCTTCGCCGTGGTCTCCGGTGGAATCGCCAACACCGTGACCGGCGTGGCCGTGAACGCTGCCGCTAAAACCGTCACCCTGACCCTGGGCACCCCGGTGGATTATGGCCAGAGCGTCACCGTCGCCTACACCGACCCCACGGCAGGCAACGACGCCAACGCCATCCAGGACATCCAGGGCAACGACGCCGCCAGCCTGGGCGTGACACCGGTCACCAACAACACACTGGACACCACCCCCCCGGTGGTGAGCACAGCCACCGTCACCGCCAACCAGCTGGTCCTGAGCTACACCGAAGCGACCACACTGGACGCCGTGAACACCGCGCCCATTGGCGCCTTTGCGGTGACGGCGGGAGGCTCTGCCAACGCCGTCACTGCCGTAGCGGTCAACGCAGCCGCTAAAACCGTCACTCTGACCCTGACCTATGTAGTAGGCGCCGGCCAGACCGTCACCGTCGCCTACACCGATCCCACAGGCGGCAACGACGCCAATGCTGTCCAGGACGCAGCAGGCAATGACGCAGCGAGCTTCGCCGCGCGGCCCGTGACCAACCTCACCCCCGCAGACCCTGACCCGACCCCGGTCCCCCCTGTGCCCACGCCTGACCCGGTACCCGGAGTGCCGGACAACGACGGAGTACCTAACGCCATAGAAGACCTGACCCCAGGGATCCCTGGCCCCGGTGGCACCACAACCCCCGGGGACGGCAACGGAGACGGCGTCAGGGACAGCGAACAGCCGGGAGTGGCCTCGACAGGCTTCGTGCTCAGCCCCACAGGGCAGAGCAACCCCGGAAGTGCGCCACCCACCTTCACGACACTGGTGGCCAGCAGCACCAATGGCAAGGTGGGCAGCGGCAACGACAATGCACGCATCACGAGCCTGGTGCAAAAGGATGCACCGACGGGGCTGCCAGCGGGCCTGCAAATGCCGATAGGGCTGGTGAGCTTCACGGTGCAGCTTGGAGCGGGCAAGACAGGAGAGAACTTCAGCCTGTACGTAGACCCGGCGCTGGGGGTGAACGGCTACTGGAAGCAGGACAGCCACGGGCAATGGGTGAACCTTGCGAGCGAGCCGTATGGGGGCAAGATGGTGATGGAAGGGGGGCGGGTAAGGCTGGACTTCCACATCGAGGACGGAGGGCAGTTCGATGCGGACGGCAAGGCGGACGGCATCATCACGGACCCAGGGGCGCCAGGGCACATGGCGCTGTCGATTGTGGGGCTGGCGCCGGATGTGGGATCCCATCCTTTCTGGTTCTGAGTAGCCCCGCATACTGGCAATAGCCTCGTCCTGACAGATCTGACAACATGAAACGGAGAACATCGATGACAACCAACACGCCCATGGCGGCACCTCGGCGCGCTTTGCGCAAGCTGCCTGCAGCAGCACTCGTCCTGAGCAGCCTGCTGGCGGCTTGCGGAGGCGGTGGTGGGGGCGATGCTTCCGGCCCCACCATCGACCCCGCCCAGCTCAAGGGACGCTGGGTCACCGCTGCAGGCGTGGCACCGGCCACGACCGCCGTGGTGGTGCCCGAGGCCAACGGAACCGCCAGCGCCTGGCTGCTGGCCCAGGACGCCAGCCGGCTGGTCAAGCTGGTGGTGCGCAGTGACAGCAGCGCCAACGGGAAAAGCTACGCGCTGGGGCAAGCCAACGCCACAGGCCAGGCGGTGACAGGCCAGGTCAACGCGGCACTTGCGGCCAGCCCCAAGACGATTGCATTCACGGGCCTGAACACGGGGACCTTGACCCAGAGCGATGCACTGGCGACCCCTGCAGTCCAGGCAGAAGTGCAGGGCAACTGGAGTGCCACATTGGGAGGCAATGCCCAGACTGTGCAGTGGAGTCTTGCGGCGACCGGCAGCATGACAGGGAGCTCGACCACGGGGTGTTCTTACACGGGCAACGTAGCGGCGATGGCCAGCACGGCTGCGTACAGCGTCAGCTTCAACGAAAGCTGCGCGGACGGGAGCAAGACTGCATTCAATGGGGTGGGTACGCTCAACGTGGCCAAGAATGGGCTGACGGTGGTGGTGACGAGCGCGGACGAGACCCGAGGGACTGCGGTCTTCTTCGCAAAGTAGGGGCTTGAACGCTAGCGTTTCAGTTCTAGCAAGGAACAATCTGGCGCCCTTGCCCATTGTTTGACACCCAGCGATACGGGCTTCTATGCATCGAGGTGGTAGGCAAAGCGATGCTTTATCGGGTCATTGCTTTGGGAGCAGCCCGTTACTCTGAGCACACTGGGCGAGAAATGGTGACTGCTGATCTGTGTATTGCAGTGGGCCGGATGTCGCCGCGCAGGAGTTCAAGGCGATGTCACCTCTTCTTTCCGGTCTTGCATCCGTAGCCTCGCTGGTTTTCAACGCTGCATCGAGCGGGGCGGCCAAGCCTGCAGCGCCCCGGCGCGGCAGCGATGCGGAGCAGGCCCAGCCCTCGGCGGTGGTCACGCTCAGCCCCCAGGCCGAGGCGCTGGCGGGGTTTGCGGGCAAGGGCATTCTGGTGTTGCAAGGCAAGCTGGATGGGGCCCTGGGCGCCGTGCAGCGGGGCAGTGGCGGTGGCCTAGTGGGGCAGCCTTCGGCGGGGGGATCGGTGTCCACGCAGGACTTCAAGGCGCTGCTCAGCGAGTTTGGTGCGGACGATGCCCAGAAGGAGCAGATTGCCGCCGGGTTCGACACCAGCAAGGACGGCCGCATTTCGCACGAGGAGTTTCTGCAGGGGCTCGCCAGCACGTCGATCACCCGGCAGGGCAATGATTTTTCGCAGGCCGTGCTGCAGCTGATGGACCGCAGCGGCATTGCCGACGGTGTGGTGAGCCAGAGCGAGTTTGCCGCGCTGGCCACGGCGTTTGCCAACGCAGAAAAGCGGGTGGGGGCTGCATAGGCCCATTGCGGGCCGTGTGGCGCATCCTCAATACAAAAGCGGCTCCGAAGAGCCGCTTTTGTTATCGATGCTATGCAAAAGATAGCGAACTTTTGTTTTCTATAGCGCGGAGAGGGCGGTTTTTCCTCTTGAAACGCTCTGGTTCACCTCGGCTCGCACTGGTTTGCGCTAGTGCGCACCACCCGCATCGGCAGCACCACCGCCACCCGCTGTCCTCGCCGGGCGCTTGGTGAGCCAGATCAGCCCGATCAGCAGCAGGAACAAGCCCGCCGAGCCCAGGAAGATGTCGTTGGCCGCGCGCGTGAACGCCTGCTGGTCGATCAGCCGGTTGATCTGTGCCAGCGCCTGCATCTGCGTGAGGCCGGACGCGGTGAGGTTGTCCAGCGTTTGCGCAAACACTCCCTGGCCCTGCACCAGCCCTTCAGTCAGGTGGGCATGGTGCATGGCGGCGCGGCTTTCCCACAGCGTGGTGGCAATCGACGTGCCCATGGCCCCGGCGGTGATCCGCACGAAGTTGCTCAGGCCCGCAGCGGCCGGGATGCGCTCTGGCGCAATGCCTGCCAGCGTCAGCGTGGTGAGCGGGATGAAGAAAAACGCCATGGCCGCGCCTTGCAGCAGGGTGGGGATCAGGATGTGGATGAAGTCCGTCTGCACTGTGAACTGCGAGCGCATCCACAGCACCGTGCTGAACACGATGAACGCCCCGGTCGCCATGCGGCGAGGATCCCACTGTCCCACCTTTTTGCCCACCAGCGGGGTGAGCAAAATGGCGAAGATGCCCACCGGCGCCAGCGCCATGCCGGCCGAGGTGGCGGTGTAGCCCATCCACTGCTGCAGCCACAGCGGCAGCAGCACCACGTTGCCAAAGAAGAGGGCGTAGGCCACCGACAGCGCCAGCGCGCCAAAGGTGAAGTTGCGGCCCTTGAAGAGCTTGAGGTCCACCACCGGGTGCTTTTCGGTCAGCTCCCACACCAGGAAGACTGCGAACGCCACCACCGCCACCACGGCCATGGTGATGATCTCGCCCGAGGCGAACCAGTCCAGCTCCTTGCCCTTGTCGAGCATGAGCTGCAGCGCACCCACCCACAGCACCAGCAGGCTGAGGCCCACGGTGTCGATGGGCAGCTTGCGGATGGGCGTTTCGCGCTGGCGGTAGATGCCCCAGGTGAGCAGCCCGGCCAGCAGGCCCACCGGCACGTTGATGTAGAAGATCCACGGCCAGGAGATGTTGTCGGTGATCCACCCGCCCAGCAGCGGCCCCACCACGGGTGCGACTAGCGTGGTCACGCCCCACAGCGCCAGAGCCGTGCCCGCGAGGGCCTTGGGGTAGCTGGCCAGCAGCAGGGTTTGGCTGAGCGGAATCATCGGCCCTGCAACCAGGCCCTGCAGCACGCGGAAGAACACCAGCGCCTCCAGCGACGAGGCAAAGCCGCACAGCCAGGAGGTGAGCACAAAGAGCAGCACGCTCATGGTGAACAGCCGCACCGCGCCGAAGCGCTGCGTGAGCCAGCCGGTGAGCGGCACCGAGATGGCGTTGGCCACGCCAAAGCTGGTGATGACCCAGGTGCCCTGGCCGGGGCTCACGCCCAGGTCACCGGCAATGGCGGGGATGGAGACGTTGGCGATGGACGAATCCAGCACGTTCATGAACGTGGCCAGCGACAGGGACAGCGTGCCCAGCAGCAAGGCGGTGCCCTGCAGCGGTGGGTAGGCCGCAGGGGGCCCGGGCGGGGCAGGGGTTTGTGTTGCAGCAGGCGCCGAACGGGCGGGCGCCTGGTCTGCAGTGGGGTTGGCGGCAGTCATGCTCTACGCACCCTGTTCACTGCACCACAGGCGACTGCACTGCCGAGGCCACAGGGGCCGAGGCATGTTGCTGGCTTTGTGCGGGCGCTTTGCCCACCTTGGGCGATGCCACGGCCACGGCCGCCTTGCCGCTGCGGCCCAGGTTGGCGGCGATGATGTGCGCCACTTCGTCGTCGGCGGCCTTGAACTGCGCATCAAACACTGCAGTGGCGGCCACGGGCGTGGTGCGCTGGGTGTCGGCCAGGGTCTTGCCGCTCTGGTCGGCCGTGTTCACCTTGACTTCCATCGACAGGCCCACACGCAGCGGATGCTCGGCGACCTCCTTGGGGTCCAGGGCAATGCGCACGGGCACGCGCTGCACCACCTTGATCCAGTTGCCGGTGGCGTTTTGTGCGGGCAGCAGTGCAAACGCAGCGCCGGTGCCCGCGCCCAGGCCCGTCACGGTGCCGTGGTAGGTGACCTTGGTGCCGTACACATCGGCTTCCAACTCGGCCGGTTGGCCGATGCGCAGGGTCTTGAGCTGGCTTTCCTTGAAGTTCGCGTCCACCCACAGGTCGTTCAGAGCGACCAGCGTCATCAGCGGAGCACCGGCTTGCACGCGCTGGCCCACCTGCACGCCGCGCTTGGCCACGTGGCCGTCCAGCGGGGCGACCAGCTGGGCGCGCTGCACGGCCAGGTAGGCCTCGCGCACGCGGGCCGAAGCGCGCTGCACGTTGGGGTGCTGTTCGATGGAGGTGCCTTCGGTCTGCGTCTGGCTGGCGGCCAGTTGTTCTTGCGCGGCCAGCACGGCCGACTGGGCTGCGGCTACGGTGCTCTTGGCGGCGGCCAGCTGCGCGGTGGCGTGCTGGAACTCTTCCTTGCCCACGGCGCCGCTGGCCATCAGCGGGGTGCGGCGGTTCACATCGTCTTGCGCACGGGCGGCATCGGCCTGGGCGCGGGCCAGATCGGCGCTGCGCAGGCTGACCTGCGCCTTCAGTGTGGAGTTGTTGGCGTACAGGGTGCGCACTTCGCGCACCGTCTGCGCCAGCTGGGCCTCGGCCTGTTCCAGCGCCACGCGGGCGTCAGCGGGGTCCAGCTTGACCAGCAACTGGCCGGCCTTCACAAAGTCGGTGTCGTCTGCGCCGATGGACACCACGGTGCCACCGATCTGCGGCGTGATCTGCACCGCGTTGCCCGCCACGTAGGCGTTGTCGGTGGTCTCGACATGGCGGCCATTGGCCCAGTGCCAGCCGCCCCAGCCAATGGCCACCAGCGCGACGGCGGCGGCGATCAGGGTGAGGCCGCGGCGGCGGGCGGTGTTGGACTCGTTGGCGGTGAGGGGTTCGCTGTTGGCGGTCATGGCAATGGTCTTTCTGGAATGTGTTGTTATGTGTTTTTGAATAGGGCGGTGGGGCGTTCTGGGCCGGTCAGTGCGCGGCGGCGGTGTGCAGCACGGCCGTGTCGTCCGTCCAGCCGCCCCCCAGGGCCTTCATCAGCACCAGGCGGGTGTCGAGCTGGCGGGCGCGCAGGTCCACGGCCAAGCGGCGCTGGGCCAGTACCTGGCTTTCGGTGGAGAGCACCACCAGGTAGTTGCCCAGGCCCGCGCGGTAGCGCTCCTGCGCAAAGCGGTAGGCCTTTTCGGCACTGGCCACGGCTTCGTCCTGCAGCGCCTGCTGGCGGGTGAGCGACTGGATGGAGGCCACGGCGTCGCCCGCTTCCTTCACCGCATCGAGCACGGCGCCGTTGTACTGGGCGATGGCAGCGTCCAGCTCGGCCGCGCGGCCGCCCAGCTGGGCGCGCAGACGGCCGCCGTCAAAGATCGGCAGGCGCAGTGCGGGTGTCACGCCCATCTGGCGTGAGCTGCCGTTGAACAGCCGGTCCAGCCCCAGCGAGTTCAGGCCAATGAACGCGCCGATGTTGATGTTGGGATAGAACTCGCTGCGCGCGCTGTTGACGCCTTGCGTTGCCGCCTCCACGCGCCAGCGGGCGGCCACCACATCAGGGCGGCGGCCCAGCAGGTCGGCGCCCAGCACCTCGGGCACAGCGGTGGGTTGCAGCGCGGTGAGTCGGGGCGTGAGCTGAGGCAGGGCGTCGGGCGCCTGGCCGGTCAGCACGGCCAGCTGGCGGCGGCCCAGGGTGATCTGCTCGTCGAGTGCCTCGATCTGGGTGCGGGCGTCGGGCACGGCGGCTTGGGCCTGGGTCAGTTCGACCTGACTGTCCAGGCCTGCTGCGGTGCGCTCTTGCGTGAGCTTGCGTTGTTCTTCGCGCTGCTCCAGCGCGCGCGTGGCCACGTCGCGCTGGGCCACCAGCCGGGCCAGGGCCACGTAGCTACGGCCTACCTGGGAGGCCAGCGTGTTGGCGGCGGCGGCCGCATCGGCCTGGGCGGCACGGGCTTGGCCCAGCGCGGCCTGCAGCTCGGCGGCATGCTGGCCGAAGAAGTCGGGCGACCAGCTCAATGTGGCTTGCACGGTGCCGCTGTTGTAGGTGTTGCCTGCTACCGGCGCGGGCACCAGGCCGTTGGCGGTGTAGCGCTGGCGGGTGGCGTCCACGCCCAGGGTGGCTTGGGGGCCGTTGGCGGCTTCGCGCACCTGGCTCAGGGCGATGGCCTGCTCCAGCCGGGCACGGCTCACGGCCAGGCTGGGGTTGCCTTGCAGGGCGGTGTCGATCAGGGTGTTGAGCTGCACATCGCCCAGCGTGGTCCACCACTGGCTGGGGGCCACGGTGTCGGTGGCTGCGGCATTCAGGCCCACGGCCGACGGGGTGGTTTGTGCGAGTGGGGTGTGGGCCGGGCCGGGGCTGGCGCAGCCCACCAGCACCAGGGCGGCGGCCAGGGCCAGGGCCGACATGGCGAAATGCGCGGCCAGGGCCGAATGGGCGGAGGGCTGGGGAGTGGCTGAGTTCACGGGGTTCTCCAGATTGGTTTTGGGGTGTTGTGTGGAGGAGCGGATGGGTGGAGGACGGCGGCGCCGGGTGCTGGTTCAGTCGGCGTTGGCTTCGGCGCCGCGCTGCTGGCGCAGCGCCTCGCCGTTGGCCAGCATGCGGCGCAGCAGGCGCAGCAGCAGTTGCCATTCGTCGGGGCTGAAATCGCTCAGGTGGCCGTTGAGCACATCGGCCAGCACGGGCGGCACCTTGGCGGCGGCGGCCTGGCCTTCGGGCGTGAGCGCCAGTTGCACCACGCGGCGGTCGGTGGTGGAGCGCTGGCGCGCCACCAGGCCCTTGGCCTCCAGCCGGTCGAGCGCGCGGGTCATGGAGGCCGGGTCGGTCTCCAGGTCGCGCGCCAGGCTGGCCACTGTCGTCTGGGAGCACAGCGAAATCTTGAACAGCGGCAGCCACTGCGCATAGGTCAGGTCGTGCAGCGCCAGTTGTGCATCGGCCTGGGTGCGGATGGAGGTCATCACCTTGCGCATCAGGTAGCCCACGCTGTTTTCGGGCTCAAGCTGGCTGGCGCTGTAAAAGCCCGTGCCGGTGGGCGAAGGTGGGGAGGCTGGGGAAGTCATGGGCGTGAATTTAATTGACTAGACAATGATTGTCTTGGCAATCAGTTAACGACCGTGACAAGGGCAGGGTTTTTACTGAGATGAATTGCTATATAAAATATAGCTAACTGTGAATGCTGGCGGGCGGTGGGGCCACATTTGGCACATGAATGTGGCTGTGGAGGGGCGCTGTTGCCGCAGCAGCCGCTCGGGAGCTGGCGCAACCCTGTCGGTTATTTCCCGGTCAGGCGCTGCGCCCAGGTGGGCAGCGGCTGGGCCAGAGGAGTGACGTTGGTGGGCGAGCACACGGCCACCAGTTGCGGCCCGGTGCTGGTGCCGGTCGCCTCGGCGGCGTCATACAGATAGGACACATCTGCTTGCCGCACGGCCTGGGCCAGGTTGTCCATGGTGCGCGGGTAGCGGGCCAGGATGCGTTCGGGCGGCACGGTGTGCCCGCCTTCGCGCACGCGTTGCGCCACGCGGGCCAGCAGCCGCGCCGGGTCGTCCAGCGCCACGATGTAGAGCGCCACTGTGTAGCCGCAGCGCTGGGCTTCTTCGATAAGCGCCAGTTTGGAAGGGTGCGAAAACACGGTTTCGCTGGCGAAGTCGGCGCCTTCGCGCAGCAGGGTGGCACGGCGGTCGTCGGCCCATTGGCGGGCGGCTTCGGACCGGGCCTCGGGATCGGCGATGTGCTGCAGCTGCGCCTGTTCGTACAGATCGGCGTTCACAAACTCCAGCGGCGGGCCCAGGATGCCTTCGCGCACCAGCGCGCGGTAGAGCGTGGATTTACCCGCTCCGTTCGGACCCGCCAGCAGATGGAACCAGCGGGGTGGCGTGTTCTGGCGGGACGGCGGAGAAGGCTGCCGTGCGGAGGCCACCATGCAGTGTCAGGCGATGGATGTAGCCGCTTTGGCCTGGTTTTCCTGCACCACCTCGCGCACTCGCTGCGCCAGGGTGCCGCGTGTCTGTGCGGCCAGCAGACGGGCGGTGAGGGCGTCTACCGACGTGGGTGCCGCCAGGGTGGCCGTGCGCGCGGCAGCGGCTTCGTACTGCTCGATGGCGCTGCGTGCCTCTTGCACGCTCAGGCCCGTGTGTTCCACGATCTGGCCCAGCGTGGCCCAGTATTCAATCTGGCTGGCCACCGAACGGCGCATGGGCTGCGCGGCCTGGCGGGCCTGCTCCACCAAGTGGGCGGGCAGCTTGACGGAAGAAAAGGCGGTGGCTGACATGGCGATCTCCTGATTGGCGCATTTTGCGCCAATCAGGGTGGGTCTGCAACGGTGGCAGATGAGCGAGGCCCCTCGCCGCAGGGTTTTTGGGGCGATACCATGCGTTCACCGTTGTTCCTCCTGCTGCATCTACCTGCAGAGCGCGCCATGACCGAGTTCGCCCCAATCCCTGACCCTGATTCAACCACCCCAGCCTTGCGTTTTGCCGTGATGGGCGCGGGCGCCGTGGGCTGTTACTTTGGTGCCTTGCTGGCCCGTGCTGGCCATGCGGTCACGCTCATCGGGCGGCCCGCCCATGTGCTGGCTGTGCGCGACCATGGGCTGCGGCTGCAGACGGCGACGATGGATGTGCAGGTGCCCCTGGCCGCCAGCACCGAGGCCAGTGCCGTGCAGGGCGCAGACGTAGTGCTGTTCTGCGTGAAGTCGTCCGACTCGGAAGACGCCGCGCAGCAGATGCGCCCCCACCTGGGCCCCGGCACGCTGGTGCTGACCTTGCAAAACGGCGTGGACAACGACGAGCGCGTGCGCGCCGTGCTGGACGGCAGCACCCCCGTGGCTGCCGCAGTGGTCTATGTGGCCACCGCCATGGGCGGCCCAGGGCATGTGGTGCACCATGGCCGGGGCGAGCTGGTGATTGCACCTTCGCCACGCAGCGACGCGGTGGCCCGCCAGCTCACGGCAGCGGGCATCCCTACCCAGGTGTCAGACAACGTGCGCGGTGCGCTCTGGGCCAAGCTGGTGCTCAACAGCGCCTACAACGCGCTGTCGGCCCTGTCGCAGCAGCCCTACGGCCCGCTGGTGCAGGTGCCCGGCGTGACGCAGGTGATTGCCGACATCGTGGCCGAGTGCCTGGCCGTGGCTGTGGCCGATGGGGTGACGATTCCGGGCGATGTGCAGGCGGCGGTGCGTGGCATTGCCAGCACCATGCCCAGCCAGTATTCGTCCACCGCGCAGGACCTTGCGCGGGGCAAGCCCACCGAGATTGACCACCTGAACGGGTATGTGGTCAAGCGCGGCGCCGCACTGGGGGTGCCGACGCCGCTGAACCACGCGCTGCAGGTGCTGGTGAAACTGGCCGAGATGAAGCGCGCTGCAGGCTGAGTTTCGGACGCGGTCAGGCCAGCGCCGCTTCTTCCAGCAGCCGCTCACGCACTGCCTGCGCCGCCTGCACCATGTGGTGCAGGGCAGCCTCGGTCTCGGGCCAGCCCCGGGTTTTGAGACCACAGTCGGGGTTCACCCACAGGTGTTCCACGGGCACGACCTCGGCGGCTTTTTCCAGCAGCGCGGCCATCTCCTGCACGCCGGGCACGCGGGGCGAATGGATGTCGTACACGCCGGGGCCGATCTCGTTCGGATACTTGAAGTCACCAAAGCCCTGCAGCAGTTCCATGTCCGATCGGCTCGTTTCAATCGTGATCACATCGGCATCCATGGCCGCGATGGCAGGCAGGATGTCGTTGAACTCGCTGTAGCACATGTGGGTGTGGATCTGCGTGTCGTTGCGCACGCCGCTGGCACTGATGCGGAAGGCGCGCGTGGCGCGGTCCAGATAGCTCTTCCAGCCCGCGCGGCGCAGCGGCAGGCCTTCGCGGATGGCTGGCTCGTCGATCTGGATGATGGCGATGCCTGCGGTCTCCAGGTCGCACACCTCGTCGCGGATCGCCCAGGCGATCTGGTCGGCCGTGGTGGCGCGGGGCTGGTCGTCGCGCACAAAGCTCCATTGCAGGATGGTGATGGGGCCGGTGAGCATGCCTTTCATGGGTTTGGCGGTGAGGCTTTGCGCATACTGCGTCCAGGCCACCGTCATGGGCGCGGGGCGGGCCACGTCGCCGTAGATGATGGGCGGCTTCACGCAGCGTGAGCCATAGCTTTGCACCCAGCCGTTGGCGGTGAAGGCAAAGCCGTCGAGCTGCTCGCCAAAGTATTCGACCATGTCGTTGCGCTCGGCTTCGCCGTGCACCAGCACGTCAATGCCCAGGGCTTCCTGCTTACGCACGGCCAATTCGATTTCGGCCTGCATCTTCTGTTGGTAGTGGGCCGCATCCAGTGCCCCGCGCTTGAAGGCGGCGCGTGCAGCACGGATCTCTGCCGTCTGCGGGAACGAGCCAATGGTGGTGGTGGGCAACAGCGGCAGCTTGAGCCGCGCACGCTGGGCCTTTTGCCGGGCAGGGAAGGCGCTGGCGCGCTGGTCGGCGCCTGGCGCGGCGGCAGCAATGCGGGCCGCCATGGTGGCGCGGTGCACGCGCGGGCTGGCGCGGCGGGCGGCCAGGGCGGTGCGGGCCGCGTGCAGTTCGTCATCCACTGCCGCCTCGCCCTGCGACAAGGCGGTGGCGAGCACGCGCAGCTCATCGAGTTTTTCCACCGCAAACGCCAGCCAGGACTTCACCTCGGTGTCCAGTTGCGTTTCGGCATGCAGGCTGAACGGCACATGCAGCAGCGAGCACGACGGCGCCAGCCACAGCTCGCCTTGGTGCTTGTCGGCCACGGGGCGAAGTTTTTGCAGCGCCGCATCCAGGTCGGTGCGCCAGATGTTGCGACCGTCCACAACGCCCACCGACAGCACCTTGTGCGAGGGCAGCCAGTCGGCCACGCCCACCAGTTCGTCGGGTGCGCGCAGGGCATCCACATGCAGCCCGGCCACGGGCAGCTGGCAGGCCAGGCGCAGGTTTTCGGCCAGGGGCGAGAAGTAGGTGGCCAGCAGCAGCTTGGGCGCGCTGCGGGCCAGTTGCCAGTAGCTGGGCTCAAAGGCGTGGCGCCACGCATCGGGCAAGTCCAGGCCCAGGATGGGCTCGTCGATCTGCACCCATTCCACACCCTGGGCCTTCAGGCGTGCCAGCACGGTTTCGTACACCGGCAGCAGCGACTCCAGCAGGCTGAAGCGGTCAAAGCCCGCCGTCTTGGATTTGCCCAGCCACAAAAAGCTCAGCGGCCCCAGCAGCACGGCCTTGACGCGGTGGCCCAGCGCCTGGGCCTCGGTCACTTCGGCAAACAGGCGCTCGCTGGCCAGGTGGAACTGGGTGTGGGCGCTAAATTCGGGCACGAGGTAGTGGTAGTTGGTGTCGAACCACTTGGTCATCTCCAGCGCGGGCTGGCCGGTGGTGTGGTGTTTTGCAGTGCAACCGGTGCTGCAGCCCGCGTGGTCGTCGGCCGCCTGAGCAGACACGCCCCGCGCCATCGCAAAGTAGCGGGCCAGTTCGGGCGTGTGGGCGTCAAAGCCAAAGCGGGCAGGCTCGCAGCCTAGCAGCTGGATGTGGTTGGCCACATGGTCGTACAGCGCAAAGTCGCCCACGGTCACAAATCCCAGGCCCGCATCGGCCTGCGCCTGCCAGTGAAGCTGGCGCAACTGAGCGGCGGTGGCTTGCAGCTCGGCCTCGGTGCTGTCGCCGCGCCAGAAGGATTCGAGCGCGAATTTCAGCGCGCGCTGCGCCCCCATGCGCGGAAAGCCCAGGGTGTGCGTGAGCACGGGGCGGTGGGTGGCGGCGGTTACGGCAACTGCGGCGAGCGACATGGTGATTTCCTTCTTCTGAATGGAGCAATGCAATGAAGGCACCGATGGTCGCGCGGGCTCGTTTATTATTCAAACGAAAGTTTTAGTCGATCAACTTGAAAATTAATAATGAACCAGTCGATTCTGGAAGTGCGCCACCTGCGCACGCTGGTCGCCCTGCGCGACAGCGGCAGCCTGGTGCGGGCCGCGCAGCTGCTCAACCTCACGCAGTCGGCGCTGTCGCACCAGATCAAGCTGCTGGAAGACCGCTACGGCCAGCCGCTGTTTGAGCGCAAATCGGTGCCGCCGCAGTTCACCGCCGTGGGTGAGCGGCTGCTGGCGCTGGCCGATGCCGTGCTGCCGCAGGTGGAAGGGGCCGAGCGCGACATCGCCCGCCTGGTGCTGGGGCAGGGCGGGCAGATGCGCATTGCGGTGGAATGCCACACGTGTTTTGACTGGCTGATGCCCGCGATGGACGCCTTTCGCACCCGCTGGCCCGAGGTGGAGCTGGACATCGTGAGCGGCTTCCATGCCGACCCCGTGGGCCTGCTGCACCAGGGCCGGGCCGATGTGGCCATCGTGTCGGAGGTGGATGGTGACGAGGCGGGCGTGGACTACCACGCGCTGTTTGGTTTCGAGATCCGCGCGCTGCTGGCCAACACGCACCCGCTGGTCGGCAAGCCGCACCTGGTGGCGCAGGACTTTGCCGACCAGACCATCATCACCTACCCCGTGCCCGACGAGATGCTGGACCTGATCCGCCAGGTGCTGGAGCCCGCCGGGGTGCGCCCCCCGCGCCGCACCACCGAGCTGACGGTGGCCATGCTGCAGCTGGTGGCCAGCGGGCGCGGCTTGGCGGCGCTGCCCCTGTGGGCGGTGCAGAGCTATCTGGACCGGGGGTATGTGACGGCGCGGCCCATTGCGACAGGGCCTGGCGACAAAGGCCTGCGCGGCGAGCTGCATGCTGCCTGCCTGCCCAGCCTGTCGGCCAAGCCGTACCTGCAGGATTTTGTGCAGGTGACGCGGGAGACGAGTTTTGTGACGCTCAAGGGCGTAGAACTTTTGTAGCCTAGTCCGGCGCGTACTTGTCGCCCACCTCTTCGCGCAGCGGGTCGGTGTCATAGACGATGTTCATGTCCCGGATGCGGGTGCTGCCCGCATCAAACGTGAACACATCCACGCAGGTGAAGGTCACCTCGCGGCCGTCGTTCAAGGTCCAGTCGTAGCGGAAGTAGGCGGCGGCCCGCACGGCGCCGCCGTTGTCGGGTTGGGCGGAGACGAACAGATCCAGCACCGTGATCACGCTGCCGCTGGAGGCCTGGGCCAGCTTCTTGAAAAAGTCGCTCGCGCGTATCGTGCCAAGGAAGGGCGAATGCACCACGCCATCGTCCTCAAAACAGGCAATCAGCCCGTCGGTGTGGCTGGCGTGCAGGTGGGCGAGGTAAGTGCGGACGGTGTCGAGTGGTGTGGTCATGGGCAGGAGCGTGGTGGAGAAAGATGCCCAGAGCTTCGCCGCGCCTGGCGGCTGCGGCAAGAGACAATGGCGCCTCATACATAAAAGCTGCTTATGTATTTGCGCTACCTGCACTACCTCCAATCCGTCATCGACCAGGGCTCGTTTGCGCGCGCGGCGCAGGCCTGTGGGGTGTCGCAGCCCGCCATCAGCCAGGGAATGAAGGCGCTGCAGGCGCAGTTCGACACGCCCCTGCTGGTGCGGGACGGGCGCCGTTATGTGCCCACCGACCTGGCCCGGCGTGTGGTGGCCGAAGGCGCGCCGCTGGCCCAGCGCATCGACGCCTTGCCGCAGGCCCGCCGGGCCGCCGTGGACCCCAAGCGGTTGCGCGTGGGGCTCACGGCGTCCGCCGCGCTGGTCTGTGGGCCGCTGCTGTACGAGACCTGGTGTCTGCCGCAGCCCCAGCGTTCACTGGAGATGACCACCACCGACGAGGGGAGCCTGCTGACGGGCCTGCTGCATGGCAGTTTCGACGCCGTGATTGCGCCCCGGCCGCGCCAGTTTGCCCACCCGGATGTAGTGCAGTGGCGCTTGTACGAGCTGCAGCCGCAAATTTATGCACGGCGGCGCCACCCGCTGGCGCAGGCCCGGTCACTGGCCGATTTGCAAGGCGCCGGCTGGGGCTGTGTGGGCCCCAGCGTGAGTGGCCCGGTGGACGTATTGACCGAGGCACACCGCGTGCGGCGCATGTCCGCACCGCGCATGGCTGTTCGCTGCCCGGACTTTGCCAGCCTGCTGAACCTGGTGGTGGGCTCCGACCTGCTGGCGGTGGTGCCACACCCCGCGCTGCTGGGGGCTGCGGCAGAGCAGGTCGCCCCGCTGCAATTGGCCGAGGCGCTGCCGCTGTATGGCATGTGGCTGTTCGAGCGCAAGGCGCGCAAGCCCCGCCTGGGGCCGGAGGTGTTTGCGGGGCGGGTATGAGGCCTGGTGGGGCAGGGCGCCTGGGTGCCTCGCCTGAGGCTATTTATTTGATAGCTATTCAGGCATGATGGACGCGCGCAAGCGGCCAAAAAAGCTTGAAAAAATCAATGATCAGCCAGCCACCGTGCCTGGCACGGGCACCCGCACTGCGCCCGAGGTGTAGAACGCATGCAGGTTCTCCAGCACCAGGTCGGCCATGGCGCGGCGGGTTTCGTGGGTGGCGCTGGCGGTGTGGGGGGTGAGCACCACGTTGTCCAGCGCCATCAGCGCGGCGGGCACATGGGGTTCGTTGTCGAACACATCCAGGCCCGCCCCGGCGATGCGGCGTTCGGCCAGCGCTTCGATCAGCGCCGCCTCATCCACCACGCTGCCACGCGCCACGTTGATGAGGTAGCCGTTTGGCCCCAGGGCGGCCAGCACCTCGCGGTTGACCAGGTGGCGCGTGCCCGCGCCGCCCGCCACCGTCAGCACCAGGTAGTCGGCCCATTGCGCCAGGGCGGTCAGCGACTCGAAGTAGGAGAGGGCGCAACCCTCGGCCGGGCGGCGGTTGTGGTAGCCCACCTCCATGCGGAAGCCCGCCGCGCGCTCGGCCACGGCCTGGCCGATGCGGCCCATGCCCACGATGCCCAGGCGCTTGCCCGACACCTGCGTGCCCAGCGCAAACCGGGCCTTCGGCCATTGGCCCTGGCGCACAAAACGGTCGCTGGCGGCAATACCGCGCGACACATCCAGCATCAGCGCAAACGCCATGTCGGCCACGCAGTCGTTGAGCACGCCGGGCGTGTAGCCCACCTGCACTTCGCGCGCCTTGGCTGCATCGATGTCCAGCGCGTCGAAGCCCACGCCAAAGCTGCTGATGACCTGAAGGCGTGGCAGGGCCGCGATGACCTCACCCTTCAGGCCAATGGCTGCGGTGGTCACCACCCCGGTGAATTCCGCACCGTGCGCCGCCAGAAAGCCCGCTGGGTCGGCCTGGTCGGCCAGGCAGGCCACGCTGTAGCGGGCGGCGAGTTCGGCTTCAAGGGCAGGCAAAGGCAGGCGGCCGATTTGCAGGATGCGGGGCTGGGAGGTGGTGGTCATGGGGGCTGTGATGGATTTCGGGGTGCGGCGTTATCAAAACAAAGGGCCGCGCGCGGCGGCCCTGCTGGCTACATCATGCCGCCGTTCGCACGGCCTGGCGGGCCAGCAGCTTCCACTGGCCGCCTTGCTGTTGCCACACACCCAGGATCTTGATCTGCACCTTGCCGGGCTTGCCCGAGTCGTTGGTGTCGGCCGTGAGGGTGTGGCGCACGATGGCAGAGCTGCCCACGACCTTGATGGACTGGTCGGTGATGGCGATGGTCACGAAGTCGGACTTGCCTGCCACCAGGTCGCCGATGAAGCTGTCCTTGGTGTCCACGCGGCCACCCGAGTGGCCGTAGCTCAGTTCGTCGGCGACGAGGGCAGACAGTGCTGCGGGCGTGGGGTCGATCATGGCCACGCGCAGTTTTTCTGCGGCCGCAGCCACTGCCTGTTCGGCCGATGCCGAGGACGCGGGCGCCTGTGCATTGGCGGCGCAGCCTGCCAGCGTGGCAATGGTGACGGCGGCGGCCGCTGCGAGAACGATTTGCTTGAACATCTTGTCTGTCTCCGTTGTTGTGTTGGGTTTTGGGAATGGGCGTGCCACGACTGCCCCCGGGCCTGTGCACGGCCAGGCACGGGGTGTTGGTTTTCACTGGGAGCAAAAAAAGAGGGCCTGGAAAACCAGGCCCTGCGCCAGCCGGTTGTTACTGCGGGCCGAGCTTCTTGATGAGCGCAGCCAGCTCTTCCACCTCATGGGGCTTGAGGTCCGTCAGCGGCGCGCGCACCGGCCCGCCGTCATGGCCCACGATGCGTGCACCCGCCTTGATGATGGACACGCCATAACCCTCCACCCGGTTGCGGATGGCCAGGTACGGCATGAAGAACTCCTTGAGCAGCCGGTGCTGCGTGGCCGTGTCGTCTGCCGCCACCGCCTTGTAGAACTCCATGGCCGTCTTCGGGATGAAGTTGAAGACGGCTGACGAATACACCGGTGTGCCCAGCGCCTTGTAGGCCGCCGCATACACCTCGGCGGTGGGCAGGCCGCCCAGGTACGAGAAGCGGTCACCCATCTTCATGTAGATGGAGGACATGGTCTCGATGTTGCCCACGCCGTCCTTGAAACCGATCAGGTTGGGGCAGCGCTCGGCCAGGATGGCCAAAGAGTCGGCCGTGAGCTTGGTGCGGTCGCGGTTGTAGACGATCACACCGAACTTCACGCTGTTGCAGACCTGGGCCACATGCTCGATCAGGCCCTCCTGGCCCGCTTCGGTCAGGTAGTGGGGCAGCAGCAGGATGCCGTGGGCGCCCAGGCGCTCGGCCTCTTGCGCATGGGCAATGGCCGTGCGGGTGGGGCCACCGGCACCGGCAATGATGGGCACCTTGCCCCGGCAGGTGTCCACGGCCGTCTTGATGACTTCGCTGTACTCGGGGCCCGACAGGGAGAAGTACTCACCCGTGCCACCGGCGGCAAACAGGGCGCTGGCACCGTAGGGGGCCAGCCACTCCAGGCGCTCGATGTAGGACTTGGGGCGGAAGTTGCCTTGCGCGTCGAAGTCCGTGATGGGGAAAGACAGCAGGCCGGAGCCCATGATGGTTTTGAGGTCTTGGGGGGTCATGTCAGTGCGGGGCGATGAGAAGAAAAAGAGGGTGGCGCGAAGAATCAGTCGAGCTTGATGTTGGCGGCCGTCACCACGCTGGCCCAGCGTGCGCGTTCCTTGGCGAAGAACTGGTCCTGCTCGGTGGGGGTCATGGTCACCACCTCGGCGCCCTGGCCTGCGAGGCGCGAGCGGATCTCGGGCGCGCGGATGGCGGTGATGAGGGCCTTGTTGAGCTTTTGCACCACGGCCTCGGGCGTGCCGCGTGGCAGCAGCACACCTTGCCAGGTGCCGGATTCGTAGCCGGTCACGCCTTGCTCGGCAATGGTGGGCACGTTGCCGATCAGCGGCATGCGGGTGGACTTGGACACGCCCAGCACCTTGAGCTTGCCGTTCTGCACCTGGGGCAGGGTGGCCAGCATGCCGTTCATCAGCACCTGGGTCTGGCCCGCCACGGTGTCCTGGATGGCGGTCACGCCGCCCTTGTAGGGGATGTACTGCCAGCGTGCGCCGCTGGCGCGCTCCAGCGCCACACCGGCCAGGTGGGGCGCGCTGCCCGTGGCCGTCACGGCAAAGTTCAGGTCGTTCTTCTTGGAGTAGGCGATCAGCTCCTTGAGGTTGTTGACCGGCACCGAGGGGTGCACCACCAGCAGGTGCGGGGAGTAGGCCAGCATGGTCACGCCGCGCAGGTCCTTGGAGGGGTCGAACGACAGCTTGGTGTAGACCGAGGGGCTGATGGCCAGTGCGCCCACGTCGCACAGCAGCATGGTGTAGCCGTCCGGATCTGCCTTAGCCACGAAGTCAGCGCCCAGGTTGCCGTTGGCGCCGGGCTTGTTCTCGACGATCACGCTTTGCTTGAGCGATTCGGACAGCACCTGGCTGATGGAGCGCGCAATGATGTCCGAGCTGCCGCCGGGCGGGTAGGGCACCACGATGCGCAGGGTCTTGGCGGGCCAGTCGGCCGTCTGGGCGGTGGCAGAGGCGGCAGCCAGTGCGGCGGTGCAGGCCAGGAGGACGGCGCGGCGGTTCAGGGTCATGGAATGTCTCCGTTGGTTCAGGTTGTTAGTCATCGTACAACTGTCGTCATCAAAAGACAACCGGCATAGAAGAAAAGAAGCCGAATCTGCCCAAAAATCAGGGTAACTACTGATCTTTCGAGGCCGTGTCAGGCGTGGATTGCCTTTGAAACAGAGCATCAGGCGCTCACAAAAACTGCGGGTAATCCCTTTACTGGATTCAAGCCAGTTGGATCCACAATTGCCTTTATGTTGTATGACGACATATAACAAATGGGCCTCGAAAGCCTCTGGCCTTGGGTCGGAAGGGCCACCGGCCTGCACCAAGGGCACACCACCCCACACCGAGACATCGCATGTCTGGGGCCCCCGGCCCGCAGGCATTGCCCCACCAGAAGAAGGAAAACCGCATGACCGCTGCACATCGCACCTGCCCACGCACCGGGCACCTCGCACGGCTAGGACGCTTGGCACTGCTGGCCCCCTTGGCCCTGGCAGCGGCGCTGGCTGCACCCAGCGCCGGGGCAGCCACCTGGGTCTATGTGTCCAACGCCGACAGCCAGGATGTGTCGGTGTTCGAGCTGGACCGTAGCGCGGGCGCCCTGAAGCCGGTGGACACCACGGCGCTGGGTGGCATGGCCATGCCCATGGCCGTGAGCCCGGACAAGAAGGTGTTGTATGTGGCGCTGCGCTCGCAGCCGTTTCGGGTGGTGAGCCTGGCCATCGACCCGGCCAGCGGCAAGCTGCGCAAGCTGGGCGAGGCCCCGCTGGCCGACAGCATGGCTAACATCGACACCGACGCCACCGGCCGCTGGCTGTTTGCGGCCTCGTACCCCGGCCACAAGATCACGGTCAACAGCATTGGCAAGGATGGGGCGGTGGGCGCAGTGCAGCAGCTCATCCCCACGGCGCCCAATGCACACGCCATCCACGCCGATGCGGCCAACCGCCATGTGCTGGCCACCAGCCTGGGGGGCGACAACCTCTCTGCCTGGCGCTTTGATGCCGAGACCGGCAAGCTCACGGCCAACGAGCCCGCGCTGACCACCGTCACCCCCGAAAAATCGGGCCCGCGCCACTTTGTGTGGGACAAGGCCCAGCGCAGCCTGTACCTGCTCAACGAGCTGGATGCCTCGGTGCATGTGATGGCCTACGACAAGGAGCGCGGCACGCTGCGCTCGGTGCAGCGCACCACCACGCTGCCCGCAGGTTTTGCAGGCAAGCCCTGGGCGGCCGACCTGCACCTGTCGCCCGACGGCCGCACGCTCTATGCGTCCGAACGCACCTCCAGCACGCTGAGCAGCTTCCGTGTTGATGCGGCCACCGGCCAGCTGCAGCCGCTGGGCCAGGTGCCCACTGAAAAAACCCCGCGCGGCTTTGCGGTGGATGCGTCAGGCCGCTTCCTGATTGCGGCGGGGCAGGACTCGCACCACGTCGCGCTGCACCCCATCGACCCCGCCACCGGCATCCCGGGCGCCGCCACGCGACTGCCTGCGGGCAAGAACCCCAACTGGGTCGCGATTGTTGACCTGCCATGAACCTGCACTGATACGGACTGGACGCCAGTCGCCATGCCACGGCGGCCCCGTCCTCCCGCCCCCATTCACCATTGACACACCAGGAGACTTTTGACCATGCAACAACGACGCAGACACCTCATCCACACGGCGGCCCTCGCCGCTGCCGTGGGCCTCATCGGCCTGCCTGCCGCCGCCCAGGGCACCTGGCCCACGGGCAAGACCATCAGCTATGTGGTGCCCTTTGCCGCAGGCGGCACCACCGACACGCTGGGTCGCCTGATCGGCCAGCAACTGGGCACAGCCCTGGGGACCACCGTGGTGGTCGAGAACAAGGGCGGCGCAGCGGGCAGCATCGGATCGGAAGCCGCCGCACGCGCGGCGCCCGATGGCTACACGCTGCTGGGCGGTACCGTCAGCTCGCATGCCATCAATGTCAGCCTGTACCCCAAGCTGGGCTACGACCCGATCAAGTCCTTCAGCCCGGTCACGCTGATCGGCACCAACCCCGTGGTGCTGGTGGTGTCGGCCAACAGCCCGCACAAGACGCTCAAGGACGTCCTGGCCGCTGCCAAGGGCAAGGAAGGTGGCCTGTCGTCCGCGTCCGCCGGCACCGGCAGCTCGCAGCATCTGGCCGTGGAATTGCTGGCCTACAAGTCGGGCGTGAAGTTCACCCACATCCCCTACAAGGGCAGCGGCCCGGCCATCCAGGACGTGATCAGCGGCCAGGTGGACATGATGTTCGACACCACCGTGGTCGCCGCGCCGCACATCCAGAGCGGCAAGCTGCGCGCCATTGCTGTGACCTCGCCCAAGCGCCTGGCATCGATGCCCGACGTGCCCACCGTGGCCGAGTCGGGCGTGAACGGCCTGGCCGACTTCCAGGTGCAGTCGTGGCAGGCCATCTTCGTGCCCGCCTCCACGCCAGCACCCATCATCTCGCGCCTGCATGACGAGATCCGCAAGATCCTTGCCCAGCCCGACATGCAGAACCGCCTGAAGGGTTTTGGCATGGAGCCTGCCGACCTCAACACCACGCAGATCGCCGCCTTCCAGAAGGCCGAGGTGGAGAAGTGGGCCCAGGTGATCAAGGCGGCCAATATCAAGGTGGATTGACCCCACAGCTGCGCGCCATCACGCGCAGTCCTTTTTATCTCCCTGTGAAGACTTTGCGGAACTGCCTTCGGGCCGTTCCGCTTTTTTATGGTGTCAGCGCCTGTGCGCTGGTCAGTCGGTGGTGGCGGTGCTGCCGCCGCTGCCTGTCGGGCGCGCCGCCAGCACAAAGTCGGGGTGCTGGCCCGTTAGCAGCAGAAACATCGCAAACACCGGGCCCTGCATGTTGCGCTCGTCGCTCATGCTCTCCAGCGCCTGCCAGGTGCGCGACTGCACTCCGCCCCGGCTGCCGGTCTGCAGCGGGTAGCCCATGAGTTCGGCTGCCTGGGCCTGGCTCAGCCCGGCGGCGGTGCGGGCGGCCTTGAGCTGGTCACCGGTGGGCACGGGCATGGCGAGGGAGAGGGCTGGAAGTGGTGGCTGGGACATAGATTTGCTATGAAAATGGGAGCTATTTGGGCATGATGGACGCGCGGAGAAGCCCATTTTTACCCAAAACTGCGTGCTGACCTCCCGGTGTGGCGCTGGTGCGTCACTGGACAAAACGGAGGGGTGCGCTGGTGCGTCACGGCAGGAGGTCGCTTCTAGAATTCGTTCGCCCTTGACGCAAGGCAAACAAATGGCAAGCGAAGGGCAAGACGACAACAAGCCGCACCTCAGCGGCATCCGAGGAGGGACCTGTGAGTTACACCATCCAGATCTGGGAAAAGCCCGCCGATTGGCCCTGGCCCACCACCAAGGCCGAGGCGGACGCGCAGTACGAGCGTGCGGAGGCGGGCCCCCAGGTGCCGATGAACCCCAAGTTCGTTGCCTGGGCACAGGCTGTCGAGCAGCGCTCTCCCGGGTTCTGGGACGTCTACCTTGGCGGCCCGGAAATGACCGACCCCACCTTTGGCGTGGGCATCAACACCCGCGCTTCGGAATGGGGCCCGCCGTTCGACGATGGCTGGGAGCAGGCCGTGCGCCTGGGCCTGAACCTGTATGACCCGCAAAGCGGCGTGCATTACCTGGCCAACGGCGATGCGCCCGAAGAGCCCGACCTGCCGGTGCAGCGTGCAGCGCGCGCCCGCAAGGCGGGCGAGGATGCCACCGCCTGGGCCGAGTACCGCCGCTGGGCCGCGCGCGGCAACCCCCACGCCCTCTATGCCCTGGGCCGCGCCTTGCGTTTTGGCACCATGGGCCAGCGCAGGCACTTTGACCTGGCGGCCGCGCTGCAGCTGATGGGCGCCCACGATGCCGAGACCCGCAAAGATGCCCAGGCGTTCTTCCAGCGGTTTCCCGACGAGGCCAAGGCCCGCATCCAGGTGCTGATGGCGCGCCTGAAGTCGGCTCCGGGCGAGCAGCTGCTGCAGATCATCGACAACGACCGCAAGGCGGTGGACGACGCCGTGGCCCGCAGCGAGCAAATGGCGCTGTATTCGCGCAAACGCATCGAAGCCACCGATGCCCTGGAGCCCGCCGCAGCGCAGGGGCACGAGGTCGCGGCCTTCCTGCACGCGCTGGATGTCGTGATCGGCTGGGAGCAGCCCAACTTCGAAAACGCCCGCACCTGGTGCCAGCGCGCGGCCGAATGGGACCACGAGCCCGCCAAGCGCCTGCTGGCCGTGATGCACGAGCGGGGCTGGGGCGGCACTGTGGACGCGCAAGAAGCCGCGAAGTGGAACGCCGCCGCACAAGAGCAACGGCAGCGGGCCCAGAAAAAGCAGCAGGCACGGGAAGAGGCTGAATCGCCCGGTGGCCTGAGCCTGGCGCCCATGTCGTCAGCCTCGCCAGGCTCGCATGCATTGGCAGCGGCTGCGCCGGTGGCCTGGACGGGCAACCCCCTGCGCGACCTGCCCGGCTGGTATGCCCGCGAGGGCGACCCGCACGCCGCCTTCCACCTGGGCACCAGCGACGAACACGGCCGCTATGGCGGCCCGGTGAACCTGGCCCAGGCCCGCGCCTGGTACGCCCAGGCGGCAGAGGCGGGCCACGCCGACGCCACCTACAACCTGGGCACCTTCATCGAAAGCGGCAAGGGCGGCCCCAAGGATGCGCAGGTGGCCAAGGCGCTGTTCATGCTGGCCAACACGCGTGGCACCACCATGCAGGTGGCCGACCTGCGCATCAAGCCCGAGGAGCAGAGCCCCGTGCGCGCCCTGGTGGCCGCCTTGCGCGAGCCAGGGCGCCTGCGCGAGGTGCTGCAGCAGCGTGGGCTGGCGGCCGCCGTGGCAGCAGGGGGCAGGGCACCCGCCGCAGCGGTGGGGGCGGTGGCCACCGCCGGGCTGTCGGCATCGGACTGGGGCCGGGCGGGCGGTGCGGCGCCGCAACCCGCTCGCCCTGCGCCATCCGCCCCGCGCCCGGCGCCCGGCCGCACAGGCACCCCACGGGGCGATGACGACGATGAGGACGAAGAAGCAGATGCGGGCCGTGGGGGCTCCGGTGCTCGCACCGGCTTCTCACTGCACCTGGGCCATGTGGCGCTGGTGGTGGGGGTGGCCAACGTGCTGCTGCTGATGGCCTTCTTCAAGCCCGGGACGAGTTTCCGCATGGGCATGTTCGGTCTGGGCCTGGTGGCTGCTTTTGGCGCCTGGCGCACCGCGCGCGACTTTGACTGGTCGCCCCTGGGGCGCGCCGTGGCGGCGCTGCTTGCCGCCATCCCGCTGCTGGGCATGGCGGTGTGCCTGGGGCTGCTGTTCAAGGCCGCGCGCGAACGGTAGGTGCTGGGGCCTCTGCGGCCTTGGCCCCTGCACCTACCGCGCGATGCCCAGCCAGGCCAGGTAGGTGGGGCGGAAGTCCAGGGCTATGCGGCGCGCCACGTCGAGCGTGGTGTTGTTGATGGCCACCAGCTGGCGCGCGCCGGGGTCGGAGAGGTAGACCTCGTCACGCGCCTCGTTGGTCGCAAACGCCGGGAACGGCGCCGCCGTGGGCATGGCCGCAATGGCGCCCGCGATCGACTTCTTCACCACCCAGCCGCTTGCACCCCGCTCCAGCGCATGCAGGGTGCCGGTGTCATCCAGCACAAAGAAGGTGCGCCCCGCGCGGTCAAACCCGTGCGCGCGGCGCAGGCGCCCGTCGGCCCACCCGGGGATGGCAATGGTGGTGGCTTTGCCGGCCGCCGCATCGATGTCGTAGAAGCGGGTGGTGGAAGGCGTCCCGGCGTTGCCGATGCCGATGAACCGTGCCCCCAGCTGGGGGTGGCCCGCGATGGTGCCCACGCCCGTGGGGGTGGCGATCTTGGTGGCTGCGGCAGCGCCCGCAGCCTGGGGCGACACGGCCAGCACGCCGTCCGAGCAGCCGCTCACGGTGGTGCCACCGCTGGTGAAGCTGCCATGCATGCCGGGGCACTGCGTATCCAGGCGCCGCACAAGGGTGTACTGCGTGCCCTGGCGGCTGTAGATCTCGGCCTGGGTGGGGCCGGTGGCTTCGGGTGCGCGGTAGGTGGCAATCAGGAAGCTGCCATAGGGCTCGGCAAAACCGTGCATGGGCTGTGCAAAGCTGATGCTCGCGCCTACGCGGCCCGCGCCCAGGTCGGCATCCTTGAAAACGCTGGCCGAGGCCACGGCCGATGGCGCACGGCCGTCCATGAAGATGCTGGCCTGGCCTGCACGGTCGTCGTAGTGGGTGGGCTGCGGGCCGTTGATGCGGAAACTCAACAGCTTGGGCGCGGCCTGGTAGTCGTGCAGGTGGTCGCCGTGGTCTTCCTGCCAGAGCCCGGCATCGGCGATCTGCACCGTGTCCTGCGTCCGCTGGAAGGCCAGCGCGTAGCGCCGACCGGGGCTGGCATACACGGCAGACGGTGGGTTGGCGAGGGGGAAGTTCGCCACCACGGCGCTGCTGTCCAGGTCGTAGATGCGCAGCGCGGTGGCGGCGTCCTCGGCCATGGCCAGGCGGCCTGCGGTGTCGATGCGGGTGTTGTCGTGCGGGGCTTCGCTGCTGCTGCCGCCACTGCCGCCGCCGCAGGCGGCCAATGCCAAAACGAGGGACAGCGCCAGGCCGCCCTGAAGGGATGAATGTTTCATGGTTTTTCTCACTGAATGGGTCGATGTGGCCCGGCGGGGCGCTTGCACGCCGGTGCATGCCCGCTGGCCACCAATTTGCGGACAAGGGATCAGTGAAAAAGGGGCGGCCCGCGTGCGTCAAACAGCGTGGCCCAGCGCGCCACACAGGCACCCTCCAGCCGCCGCAGCCGGGGCATGGACGGGGGCAGCACGGGCGGGTAGGCAGGCCCGGCCGCCACGGTGCCTGGCTGCTGGCCCAGGGCGTCGAACAGGCGGCAGTCCCCGGCGTCTTCGTGGGAGTCGAACAAGGGCTCCAGCACATTCTGGGGGTGCGCCAGGCCCTGTGCCGTTGCGTGGGCCCGTGCGCCTGTATCGGCATGCGCGGGGTGGGTGTTGGCATGGGCGAAGCTGTGCACCACGCCCAATGTTTGCGCGCCCAGCACACACAGCAGCACGAAGGCCAGCCACCAGGGGGCCCCCGGCTTCTGTGTGCGGGTCATTGCGCGGGCTCTGGTGTTCATGCCCTGGGCGTGCAATCCGCGCACAGGCCGTACAGCGTCAACTCATGGCGTTGCACGGTGAACCCCCGGGGCGCCAGGCCCTGCAAATCGCCCGGGCAGGCGTGCACATCAAAAACACGCGCGCACTGCGTGCACTGGAAGTGGTGGTGGTGCGATTGGCCCGCAGGCTCGTAGCGCGGGCTTTCGCCGGGCAGCGACACCGCCTCGATGCTGCCATCCTCCAGCAGCGCCTTGAGGTTGCGGTACACCGTGGCCAGGCCCAGGCCTTCCACTGATGCCCGGGCGTTGTCCAGCACCTCCTGTGGCGACAGGGGGCGCTGCGCGCCAGCGATCACCGCGTAGATCGCTGTGCGTTGCCGGGTGAATCGTTCCATGGTTGGGCTGCAGGTTGCTCTTAATGAGAATGAATTATCAATCAAATCCAAGGCACCGCAGCCATCACCTGCCGCGCAGGCAGGCAAGCCGAGGCTATGCCGCCACGGCAGGGCCAGACACATCGTGTGCCAGCATCTGGGCGAAGTACGACTCGGGCACGATGTTGGTGTAGTTGGGGATGTCGGCCGAAAGCTCGGCCATGGTCTGCTTGGCCGCCACCTGGGCCTGTTTCAGGTCGCTGAAGAACGCATTGGTCAGCGCCACCACCTGGCCCGGACGCGGTTCGCCGGGGTAGAGCACGCGGTCGCTCTCCAGCCGCACCAAGCCCAGGGGCTGCAGCGCCGCGCGGGCAATGCGCATGTGCTCGCTGTGGTAGTAGTCGTGGTTGAAAGTGGCGCCCTCGCGCCAGCGGTACACCGCTGTGACCTTGATCATCGGACCATCTCCTGGGGGTTCCGGGCCACCATGGCCCGGGCGTGGCCGCAACGGTAGGCGCGGCAGGGGCCGCGCACAGCCGCGTGGGCGACACGGTGTCACCCAGGCGGCTCAGTCCTCGTCTGACTCGCCCAGGAACCCGCCGCTCTGGTGCCCCCACAGCCGCGCATACACGCCGCCCTGGGCCAGCAGCTGTGCGTGGGTGCCTTCCTCGACGATGCGGCCCGCGTCCAGCACGATGAGCCGGTCCATCGCCGCAATGGTGGACAGGCGGTGCGCGATGGCGATCACGGTCTTGCCTTCCATCAGGCCGTCCAGGCTTTGCTGGATGGCGGCCTCGACCTCGGAGTCGAGCGCGCTGGTGGCTTCGTCCAGCAGCAGGATGGGTGCGTCTTTCAGCATCACGCGGGCGATGGCCACACGCTGGCGCTGGCCGCCCGAGAGCTTGACGCCGCGCTCGCCCACCTGGGCGTCGTAGCCGGTGCGGCCGTGCAGGTCGCTCAGGGTTTCGATGAATTCGGTGGCCTCGGCGCGGCGCGCGGCGGCGTGCATGTCTTCCTCGCTTGCATCCGGGCGGCCGTAGAGGATGTTGTCGCGCATGGAGCGGTGCAGCAGCGAGGTGTCCTGCGTGACCATGCCGATGTTGCGGCGCAGGCTGTCTTGCGTGACCTGGGCGATGTCCTGCCCGTCGATGAGGATGCGGCCCGCGTGCACGTCGTGAAAACGCAGCAGCAGGTTGACCAGCGTGGACTTGCCCGCGCCCGAGCGTCCAATCAGGCCAATCTTTTCGCCGGGGCGGATGGTGAGCTGCAGCGCATCGATGACGGGGCGCCCCTTGCCCGAGGCGCCGCCCTGGCTCTCGTAGGCAAAGCTCACGTTATCAAAGCGCACCTCGCCGTGGGTGACCTGCAGGGGCTTGGCATCGGGCACATCGACCACCATGCGGGGCTTGGTCAGCGTGTTGATGCCGTCCTGGATGGTGCCCACGCTTTCGAACAGCGTGGTCATCTCCCACATCACCCAGTGGGCGTGGCCCGATACGCGCAGCGTCATGGCAATGACGGCGGCCACCGCCCCTGCACCCACTTCGCCCAGTGACCAGAGCCACAGCGCCGTGCCGCAGGCGCCCAGGATCATCGCCACCACCAGGGCCTGGTTCACGATTTCGAACAGGCTCACGAGGCGCATCTGTGCGTAGCCGGTGAGCTTGAACGCATCCATGGCAGCGCGCGCAAACTCGGATTCGCGCCGCGTGTGCGAGAACAGCTTGACGGTGGCGATGTTGGTGTAGGCATCGGTGATGCGCCCAGTCATCACCGAGCGCGCGTCGGCCTGCGCCTTGCCCACCTTGCCCAGGCGTGGCACAAAGTACCAGCAGGCCAGGCCATAGGCCACGATCCAGAGCGCAAACGGCACGATCAGCCGCGCATCGAAGCCCGCCAGCAGCACAAGGATGGTGACGAGGTAGATGCCCATGCCGATCACCACATCGGTGGTGGTGAAGATCATGTCGCGCACGGCCAGGGCTGTCTGCATGATCTTGGTGGTGATGCGGCCCGCGAACTCGTCGGCATAAAACGCCATGCTCTGGCCCAGCATCAGACGGTGGAAGTTCCAGCGCAGGCGCAGCGGGAAGTTGATGGCCAGCACCTGGTGCTTGAGGCTGGTCTGCCAGGAGACCAGCACCAGCGTGCCCATCAGCAGCGCAACAATGCCCAGGATGGAGCCTTTGCGCTCTGCCCACAGCGCATGGGGCGCCACGGAAGACAGCCAATCGACCACGTGGCCGAGCACTGCAAACAGCAGGGCCTCGAACACTGCAATGGCGGCAGACAGTGCCGCCATGGCGACCACGTAGCCGCGCAGGCCACGGGTGCAGTCCCACACAAAGGCCATGAAGTCCTTCGGGGGCAGATGGGGTTCGGCAGGGGGATAGGGGGGCAGGCGGCTTTCGAAATACTTGAACACGTAGCAAGGCTCCTTGTTACCCGATGGTAGAGGAGCCGCAGGACCAGGGTGTGTCAGCAGCGACTTGCCCGCGCCTGGAGTGGGTGCACTGTGGCCCCCAGCATGCGCAATGCGTTGCCGTGGGCTACATCAGCAGGGTAACGACCACGATGGCCACGCCCAGGCCCAGGTTCACAGCCACCCATTGGCGTATGGCGGCCATGGCCTGGCCGCCCGCAGGCCAGTCGGATGCGGCCACTGCCCGCTGCAGGCGTCTAAAGAGCGCAAAGCGGATATGGCCGAAGATGGCCATCATCAAGATGCCCAGCGTGGCCATGACAGTCCAGTCCAGCGGCATCGTAAAACTTCCGCCTGATTGCGCCGCCTGCCGCGCGACGTTGCCGATCATCCACAGCCCGCTGACCAGCACCACCACCACCGCCACGCTGACCGCGCCCAGAAAACGCTGCAGCACGTCATGCATCAACCGCAGGCGTTGTGGTGGCTCCAGCGACTGCGCCGCTGGGCGCAGGAAGAAATGGGCAAACACCATGCCGCCGATCCACACGATGATGGACAGGACATGGGCGAGCTTGAGGGCGTTGTAGAGCATGGGTGAACCTTGTGGGGGGCCGGGGGCCGCAGCGCCTGCTGCGGGCGGGCCCGGATTGTGCCGCGAACAATTGCTGCGCGGGTGCTTGGCCTTGCCCGTCAGAGGGGCTGGGCCTCTGCCTGCTGCGCCACCCGCACCTGGTTGCCGCCGCTTTTTTTCGATAGGTACATGGCCTCGTCGGCGTGGCCCAGCAGGTGGTGTTCCTCGCCCCCGTGTTCTGGGTAGATGGCGACGCCAATGCTGGGCTGGATGTTCAGGCGAATGCCTTCCAGATCGAACGGCTGGGCAAAGGCCGACAGGATCTTGTCGGCCACGGTGGCGGCGTGGTCGCGCGCCAGGCCGCTTTCGAGCAGCACCACAAACTCGTCGCCCCCCAGGCGGGCCACGGTGTCGGAGCCGCGCACGCATTCGAGCAGGCGCTGCGCCACGCGCTGCAGCAGCAGGTCGCCCATGGCGTGGCCCAGGGTGTCGTTGACGTCTTTGAATCGGTCCAGGTCGATGAACAGCAGCGACAGCAGGCGCTGGTCGCGCCGGGCCCTCGCCAGGGCGGTCTTGAGGCGGTCCAGAAACAGCTGGCGGTTGGGCAGGTGGGTGAGCTGGTCGTACTGGGCCATGTGCTCCAGGCGCTCGTGCATCTGCTTGCGCTCGATGGCTGCAGCCACCTGGGTGGAGACGAACTGCAGCAGGTCCTTGTCCTTGTCGGTGTAGCGGCCCTGTTCGGTGTAGCTCTGCAGCACCAGCGCACCGATGGCGCCTTTCTGGGTTTGCAGGGGCACGCCCAGCCAGTACAGGGGCGGGCGCTGCTGCGGGGCGGGCGGTGGGTGGGCCGTGCGGTTCTCAGGGGTCAGCAGCAAGGTGCAGCCATTGCTGATGACTTCGGCACACAGCGCATCTTGGGCCAGCGCCATGGGGGAGGGGGCAGGCAATGACTCGTTGACGTGGTAGGGGAAGCTCAGCGAGTCGGCCTGCGGGTCGTACAGCGCCACCGCGAAGTTGGTGGCGGGCAGCAGCCGCCCGATGATCTGGTGGATGTGCTGGAACAGCGCCTGCAGGTTCTGTGTGGTGTGGGCCGCCTCGGAGATCGCATAGATCACGGCCTGCATGGATTCGGTGAGGCGGCGCTCGGTGATGTCGTGCGCCACGGCCAGCCGCACCTGCTGCTCGGGCAGCCAGCGGGCCGTCCAGCGGATGTGGGCAATGGTGCCGTCCTTGCGCAGGTAGCGGTTCTCGAACTGCAGCTGCAGGTTGCCTTCGGTCACGCTCCTGGCCTGGCGCTGGGTGATGGCGAGGTCATCGGGGTGAACCATGTCCAGCATGCGCTTGCCAACAACTTCTTCGGGGCGGTAGCCAAAAATGCGTTCAAACGCGGGGCTCACAAAAACGATGGTGCTGTCTGCATTGACGAGGCAGACGGCATCGAGCATCAGGTCCACCACGTTCAAAGAAGGAATGCTGTGCATGGGCGGCGCGCGCAAGGTGCTGGGAAGAGAACACCCATTGTGCCGCGCGCATTGCGTTTGTCGCCGCTTTTGTGGCGCTGTGTGGATAAACAAATACGCCCCATTCCGTCTGCCGTGCCGTCCCCGTCCCGTTGGAGACAGGGCACAGGCGCCGGATCTCAGGTGTACCTGGCTTCTAGCGCATCCCACTCGGTCTTGCGCACCAGCCGCTGGCGCTCGGCAAAAGGTGCCACCAGGGCGGGGTCTTCGTCGATGCGCTGGTTGTCGCGCAGCACCGTGAGCGCCTTTTGCATGCCCGCCACTGCGCCCTGCAGCGCCGCGTTGGCGTAGAGCACCAAGCCATAGCCCAGGGTGGCCAGTTCGTCGGCGCTGGTGATGGGCGTCTTGCCGCCGATCACCATGTTCATGAGCTGGGGCGCTGCCAGCCGCTGGGGCAGGGCGCGGATCTCGTCCAGCGTGGTGACGGCTTCGACAAACAGGATATCGGCGCCAGCCTCCTCAAAGCGCCGGGCACGCTCCACCGCCGCCTCGAAGCCTTGTGTGGCGCAGGCGTCGGTGCGGGCCAGGATGAGGGTGCCCGCGTCACGGCGCGCATCCACGGCGGCCTTGATCTTGCCCAGCATTTCATCGGTGCTGATCACCTCTTTGCCGTTGAAGTGCCCACAGCGCTTGGGGCTGACCTGGTCTTCGAGCTGGATGCAATCCGCCCCCGCGCGCTCCAGCACACGCACCGCGTGGTAAGTGTTGAGCGCGTTGCCAAAGCCGGTGTCTGCATCGACGATGAGCGGCAGCTCTACCGCGTCGCGGATGCGCGCCGTGTGGTCGGCAATGTCGGTGAGGCCCATGAAGGCCTGGTCAGGCAGGCCGAACCACATGTTGGTCACGCCCGCGCCGGTTACGTAGAGGGCTTCAAAGCCCAAGTCGGCTACTACGCGGGCCGAGAGGGCGTTGAACGCGCCCGGCACGATGACGCCCCGACGGGCCTGGGCCAGGGCTTTGAGTTGTTGTTTGGTGTTCATGAATTGCTGGAGAATTGATTTGCTATATTTTTGATAGCTATAAAGGCATGATGGACAGGCGGAAGAGGCTAAAAATTCTTAGAAAATTCGCCGGGCACCCTCACCCAACCCTCCATCAGGATGCGTGCGCTGCGGCTCATCAGGGCCTTGGTCACCTTCCACTGGCCCTTGATTTGCGCAGCCTCGGCTCCCACGCGCAGGGTGCCCGAGGGATGGCCAAACCGCACGCTGCTGCGCACGCCACCGCCTGCCGCGAGGTTGACCAGCGTGCCGGGGATGGCTGCCGCCGTGCCAATGGCCACCGCCGCCGTGCCCATCATGGCGTGGTGCAACTGGCCCATGGAGAGCGCGCGCACCAGCAGGTCGATGTCTTTGGCGTCAATGGTTTTGCCGCTGGAGGCTGTGTAGCTCGCAGGCGGCGCAACGAACGCGATCTTGGGCGTGTGTTGGCGGGTGGCGGCCTCGCCCAGTGCATGGATCAGCCCCATGCGCAAGGCGCCGTGGGCGCGGATGGCCTCGAAGCGCGCGATTGCCGCCGCATCGCCATTGATCGCGCCTTGCAGCTCGGTGCCGGTGTAGCCCAGCTCCTGTGCGTTGAGAAAAATGGTGGGGATGCCCGAGTTGATCAGCGTGGCGGCGAAGCTGCCGACGCCGGGGACCTCCAAGGTGTCCACCACATTCCCGGTGGGGAACATGGCGCCCCCTGCGTCGCCATCGTCCGCCGGGTCCATGAACTCCAGTGCCACCTCGGCGGCTGCAAAAGTCACGCCGTCCAGCTCGAAGTCGCCCGTCTCCTGCACCTGTCCGTGGGCCATGGGCACATGCGCCACGATGGTCTTGCCGATGTTGGCCTGCCAGATGCGGACGGGGAAGGTGCCGTCCTGCGGAAGGCTCGCCGCATCGATCAGCCCCATGTGGATGGCGCAGGGCCCCACCGCCGCCGAGAGGTTGCCGCAGTTGCCACTCCAGTCCACAAAGGGCTGGTCGATGGACACCTGGCCAAACAGGTAGTCCACGTCGTGCCCCGGCCGCGTGCTGCGCGACAGGATCACTGCCTTGCTGGTGCTCGACGACGCATTGCCCATGCCGTCGATTTGCTTGCCATACGGGTCGGGGCTGCCCAGCACGCGCAGCAGCAGAGCGTCGCGCGCGGGGCCGGGTTGCTGGGCCGGTGCAGGCAGGTCGTCAAGGCAGAAGAACACGCCTTTGCTGGTGCCGCCGCGCAGGTAGGTGGCGGGGATTCGGATTTGAGAGGCAGTAAGCATGGTTAGAAAAACTTAGGCAGGCCGCCGTCGCCGGATGGTGGGTGCGGTTGGGTCAAAAGAGCGGCAGTTGTGTGCTGGACGGGTCGGGCGGCGCGGGCTGCAATGGCCAACGGCCGATGGTTTCGTAGCTGTAGCTGCCGCTCTCGTCGTTGCGGCCCACCACCAGCAGGATTTCGTCGATGGTCCAGACAATCGGGTTCATCTGTGTAGGGCCCAGGCGTGTTGGCGCCCAGTAGCTAATGGTGGTGTGTGGCGTGTGGCCTGTTTTCGTCGCCAGCCCTTCTGTGCTCAGCGCGTGCCGGACTGCCGCTAGCAAGGCATCGAAGCAGTGCGGCCTTCCACGGGCCCGGAAGGACCATTGGATGGTTGTTTTGCCCTGATCTTTGTACACCCCGTCTCGAATGCGATTGAGCACCAGCGTGCATGCGCGCGCCTTCACACCGGCGCCTGCGCGCAGCATTTTCTGGCGCATTTCCGGGGTGTCCCCATAGCGGTCCGACAGAGTCTGGTGCCAGTTGTCCATGGGAGACAAGGTACTTTGCTCCAGCCCATTGCGTGCAATGGCGATCCACATCGCTGCAGTCACCTCAGGCGGTGGCTTGGCCATGAAAATCAGCCGGGAGCCTCTCATGGCCGCTGCCTCGCTCCACGTTGCTGGCGGCCAGAAAGTCCTGCGCAAAGCGCTGTAGGACTCCCCCGGCTTCGTAGATGGAAACCTCCTCGGCCGTGTCCAGGCGGCAAGTCACGGGTACTTTGGCGCATGCCCCATTTTGACGGCGGATGAGCAGCGTGAGGCAGGCGCCTGGCGCGCGGTGGCCCTCCACGCCATACACCTCCGTCCCATCCAGCCCCAGCGTGGTGCGGTTCACCCCCGCCCCAAACTCCAGCGGTAGCACCCCCATGCCGATCAGGTTGGTGCGGTGGATGCGTTCAAACCCCTCGGCCACCACCACCTCCACCCCCGCCAGCCGCACGCCCTTGGCGGCCCAGTCGCGGCTGGACCCTTGGCCGTAGTCGGCGCCCGCGATGATGATGAGCGGCTGGCGGCGGTGCAGGTAGGTTTCGATGGCCTCCCACATGCGCATCACCTGGCCCTCGGGCTCCACGCGGGCCAGCGATCCTTTTTGGACCTTGCCATCAACCACAGCCATCTCATTGACCAGTTGTGGGTTGGCAAACGTGGCGCGCAGGGCTGTGAGGTGGTCGCCCCGGTGGGTGGCGTAGGAGTTGAAGTCCTCCTCCGGCACGCCCATGCGCGCCAGGTATTCGCCCGCCGCGCTGCCGGGCAGGATGGCGTTGGACGGTGAGAGGTGGTCGGTGGTGATGTTGTCGGGCAGGATGGCCAGCGGGCGCATGCCCTGCAGGGTGCGCGGCTGGGCAGCCAGCGCGCCGATGCCCTCGGTGTCCCAGTAGGGCGGGCGGCGGATGTAGGTGGACTGTGGGCGCCAGTCGTACTGCGGCGACACGCGCTCGCCATCATCCTGCTGGATGGCAAACATGGGTTCGTACACGGCGCGGTAGTGCGCGGGTTGTACTGCCGCTTGCACCACGGCGTCGATTTCTGCATCGCTGGGCCACAGGTCCTTGAGCCGGATGGGGTGGCCGTCCACCACCGCCAGCACATCCTTTTCGATGTCAAACCGCACCGTTCCCGCAATGGCGTAGGCCACCACCAAGGGGGGCGAGGCCAGAAACGCCTGTTTGGCGTACGGGTGGATGCGCCCGTCAAAGTTACGGTTACCTGAGAGCACGGCGGTGGCGTACAGGTCGCGGTCGATGATCTCCTGCTGGATCGCAGGGTCCAGCGCACCGCTCATGCCGTTGCAGGTGGTGCAGGCAAAGGCCACGATGCCAAAACCCAGCGCCTCCAGGTCGGCCAGCAGACCGGCTTCTTTCAGGTAAAGCTCCACCGCCCGGGAGCCCGGCGCGAGCGAGGTCTTGACCCAGGGCTTGCGCGTGAGGCCCAGCCGGTGCGCGTTGCGCGCCAGCAGCGCGGCCGCGATCACGTTGCGCGGGTTGCTGGTGTTGGTGCAGCTGGTGATGGCGGCGATGACCACGGCTCCATCGGGCATCGTGCCTTCGCCCGGCGAGGGCATAGCCCAGGGGCCTGCAATGCCCCGGGAGGCCAGGTCGGACGTGGCCACGCGCGCATGTGGGTTGGAGGGGCCAGCCAGGTTGCGCACCACGGTAGACAGGTCAAAGCGCAGGGTGCGGTCGTACATGGCGCCGTTGAGCGCATCCGCCCGCAAGCCAGCGGCTTTTGCATAGGTCTCGACCAGCTTCACTTGGCTGGCCTCGCGGCCGGTCAGCCGCAGGTAGTCCAGCGTCTGCTCATCGATGCTGAACAGCGCCGCCGTGGCGCCATATTCCGGCGCCATGTTGGAGATGGTGGCGCGGTCGCCAATGGTGAGCCTGGCGGCGCCCTCACCAAAGAACTCCAGGTAGGCGCCCACCACCTTTGCCTTGCGCAAAAACTCGGTGAGCGCCAGCACCACATCGGTGGCGGTGATGCCGTCCTGGCGCTGGCCGGTCAGCTCCACGCCCACGATCTCGGGCAGCCGCATCATCGATGCGCGGCCCAGCATCACGTTCTCGGCCTCCAGGCCGCCCACGCCGATGGCGATCACGCCCAGCGCATCCACATGCGGCGTGTGGCTGTCGGTGCCCACGCAGGTGTCGGGGTAGGCCACGCCCTGGTCGGCATGGACCACGGGCGACATCTTTTCCAGATTGATCTGGTGCATGATCCCGTTCCCCGCCGGGATCACATCCACGTTGGCAAAGGCCTTTTTCGTCCACTCGATGAAGTGAAAGCGGTCTTCATTGCGGCGGTCTTCAATGGCGCGGTTCTTGGCAAACGCATCGGGGTCGAACCCGCCACATTCCACGGCCAGCGAATGGTCCACGATGAGCTGAACCGGCACCACGGGGTTCACCTGGGCCGGGTCGCCGCCCTCCTTGGCAATCGCATCGCGCAGGCCCGCCAGGTCCACCAGCGCCGTCTGGCCCAGGATGTCGTGGCACACCACGCGCGCGGGGTACCAGGGGAAGTCGCGGTCGCGCTTGCGCTCGATGAGCTGGCGCAGGCAGTCGTTGACGATGGCCGGGTCGGCGCGGCGCACGATGTTCTCGGCGTGGACCCGGGCGGTGTAGGGCAGGGTGGCCCAGGCGTCAGGCTGCAGGGCTTCGACAGCGGCGCGGGCGTCGAAGTAGTCCAACTGCGTGCCGGGCAGCTGCTTGCGATACAGGGTGTTCATGGGCGTGGGGCTGGGGGCGTTGTTTTACTTGCGGTCTTGAATGGGCACAAACACCAGGTCTTCGGGCCCGGTGTAGTTCGCGCTCGGCCGGATGATCTTGTTGTCGATGCGCTGCTCAATGATGTGCGCCGCCCAGCCGCTGGTGCGTGCAATGACGAACAGGGGCGTGAACATGGCGGTGGGCACGCCCATCATGTGGTAGCTCACGGCGCTGAACCAGTCGAGGTTGGGGAACATCTTTTTCACCTCCCACATCACCGATTCCAGCCGCTCGGCAATGTCGAACATCTTGGTGCTGCCCACCGCGTGCGACAGGCTGCGTGCCACGCCCTTGATGACCACGTTGCGTGGGTCGCTCACCGTGTAGACCGGGTGGCCGAAGCCGATCACGACCTCCTTGGCCTCCACGCGGCGGCGGATGTCGGCCTCGGCTTCGTCGGGGCTGTCGTAGCGCTTCTGGATCTCGAAGGCCACCTCGTTCGCGCCGCCATGCTTGGGGCCGCGCAGCGCACCGATGGCGCCGGTGATGGCCGAATACATGTCGCTGCCCGTGCCTGCCACCACGCGGGCGGTGAAGGTGGAGGCATTGAACTCATGCTCGGCGTACAGGTTGAGCGAGGTGTGCATGGCGCGCTCCCAGGCCGCACTGGGTGCTGTACCGTGCAGCAGGTGCAAAAAGTGCGCGCCGATGGAGTCGTCATCCGTCTCCACCTCGATGCGGCGGCCCGAGCTGGCCCAGTGGTACCAGTAGAGCAGCATGGAGCCCAGCGATGCCATCAACCGGTCTGCAATGTCACGGGCGCCGGGCAGGTTGTGGTCGTCCTTTTCGGGCAGCGCGCAGCCCAGGGCCGAGACCCCCGTGCGCATCACGTCCATCGGGTGGCTGGCGGCGGGCAGTTGCTCCAGCGCCTGCTTCACACTCATCGGCAGGCCGCGCAGGGCCTTGAGCTTGGCCTTGTAGGCACGCAGCTCGGCGCGTGTGGGCAGCTTGCCGTGCACCAGCAGGTGGGCAATCTCTTCAAACTCGCAGACCTCGGCAATGTCCAGGATGTCGTAGCCCCGGTAGTGCAGGTCGTTGCCCGTGCGGCCCACGGTGCACAGGGCGGTGTTGCCCGCTGTCACGCCCGACAGGGCCACGGATTTCTTGGGCTTGAAGCCCGGGGTTTCAACGGTGGTGGGGGTGGTCATGGGGTCTCCTCCGGGTTCAGATAGGCGTTGGCGATGGGCGTGGGGCGGCCTTTGGCGTCCACGGCCACCATGTCGAAAACCCCTTGCAGCACGGCCTCTGGCGGCGAGCCCAGCGTGGCGGCCAAGCCGTTCACGCACACGGTGAGCGAGCTGCGGCCCATGCGGCTGACCCAGGCGCGCAGCGTGAGCACATGGCCCACGGGCACGGGGGCCAGAAAACGCACATCGGTCACGCCCGCCATCACCACGTCGCGCGCTGCGGCACCGCGTGCCGCCAGAAACGCCGCCTTGGCCATGAGCTGCAGGGCGTTGCCGCCAAACAGCGTGCCGTAGTGGTTGGCTTCGGCGGGGAAGACGATTTCCGTCAGCTCGACGGTGCCGTGAGGGGTTGTCATGATTCGCAATTTACGCACAATGGCACCCATCTGTAAGGGCTGAATTGGCGAATGATTGCGAAGGCGGCATCTGTGATTTGCAAAGTTTGCGAATTTTTGAGACCGCTCCGTTGCGAAAGAATCAATGAAAAAAACCTTCATGGGGGTGCGCCTGCGCCGCCTGCGCGAAGAGCGCGGCATGACCCAGGTGGCGCTGGCGCGCGCGCTGGACCTGTCGGCCAGCTACCTGAACCAGCTGGAGCAGAACCAGCGTCCGCTCACCGTGCCGGTGCTGCTCAAGATCAACGCCGTGTTCGGCGTGGATGTGCAGCGGTTCTCCGACGACGACGAGGCGCGCCTCATCACCGGCCTGCGCGAGGTGCTGGCCGACCTGCCCGCAGGTGTGGGCGGGGAGGGCGCGGGCGATGCTGTGTCGCTCGCCGAAATCCGCGAGCTGGCCGCCGGCATGCCCGCCGTGGCGCGCACACTGCTCGCGCTGCACCAGCGGCACCGCCAGGCGCTCGAACGCCTGGCCGCCCTGGGCAACGACCGGGGCGGGGAGGGCGCCATGGCCCACCACCCACCCATGGCCTATGAAGAAGTGCGCGACTTCTTCTTTGCACGCCAGAACCACATTGCCGAGCTGGACGACGCGGCCGAGCAGTGCGCCGCCGACTGGGGCCTGCTGCCCGGTCGTACGGACGAGGCGCTGGCCCAGCGCCTGCTGGCCGCCCATGGCGTGCGGGTGGTGGACGTGGCCGACCTGCCGGGGCAGGCGCAGCGCGTGTTCCAGGCCGACACCGGCGTGCTGCAACTGGCCGTGGGGCTGGAGCGGGGGCAGCGGGCGTTTCAGATGGCGACGCAGCTGGCGTTTCTGGAACAGGGCGCCGCGCTGCAGCATTTGGCCGACGCGGCCGGGCTGTCGAGCGACCAGGCCCGCGCGCTGGCGCGCATTGGCCTGGCCAACTACTTTGCGGGGGCGCTGGTGCTGCCCTACACCGCCTTTTTGCAGGCGGCAGAGGCCGCGCAGTACGACATCGACCGGCTGGGCCAGCAGTTTGGCGTGGGTTTCGAGACCGTGTGCCACCGCCTGTCCACCCTGCAGCGGCCCAGCGCGCGGGGGGTGCCGTTCTTCTTCATCCGCGTGGACCGGGCGGGCAACATCAGCAAGCGGCAGTCGGCCACCCACTTTCACTTCAGCAAGATTGGTGGTACCTGCCCACTGTGGAACGTGTACGAGGCCTTTGCCCAGCCAGGCCGCATCGTGCCGCAGGTGGCGCGCATGCCCGACGGACGGGCCTACCTGTGGGTGGCGCGCACCGTGTCGCGCAGCGGGGGCGGTTGGGGTGTGCCGGGCAAGGAGTTCTCGGTGGCGCTGGGCTGCGACATCCGCCATGCGCCGCAACTGGTGTATTCCCGGGGGCTCCATCTCGCCAACCCCGAGGCCGCCGTGCCAATCGGCATGGGCTGCAAGGTGTGCGAGCGCGATGCCTGCCCGCAGCGCGCGTTTCCGCCCATCGGGCGCGCGCTGGACGTGAACGAGAACCGCAGCCGGTTTGCGCCTTACCCGGTGGCCACAGGGCCCGCCGTGACTGCCCGGTCATGAAAAACGCTCATCATTTCATAGCTTGCAAGGCATGACAGTGTTGCGGCAGCAGCACTTTTTTCTTGAAAAATGCGCCGTAACAAAATGTTGGTCCCGCTGGGCCGGGATTGCCGCTATCCTGCGCACTTTCCATCGGGCCGGGGCATGTACCGGCCAGGCATCTCAAAGGCACTTTTCTGAATCTCCTGGGTTCTTCCCCTTCGATTGCATCGCCCCCACCAGGCCGCTATAGGCATTGGCTGTATGGCTTGGCCGTGGCCGTGTTGGGGTTGGGGCTGAGCCTCTGGCTGGGCAGGCACCAGGCGGATTCGATGGCACAAATCAACGATGCCCGCTTCACGCAGGAGACGCGGGCGTTCTCCGACGCTCTGGGCCAGCGCATCACCGGGCACACCGAGGTGGTCAACGGCCTGCGCGGCCTGTTCACCGCCAACCCGCATCTGTCGCGCCTGGACTTCGAGCGCGCTGCCAGCGAGATGGAGGTGGGCCAGCGCTACCCCGGGGTGCGCAACCTGTCGTTCACGCGCTGGGTGCCGGGGCCGGAGCGCGAGGCCTACGAAGCCCGTGTGCGGGTGGACACCTCGCTCTCGCCCGATGGGTTCCCTGATTTCAAAATCCACCCGCCGGGCGAGCGCGCCGAATACTTTGTGGCCGAGTACCTGTGGCCCATGGTGGGCAACGAAGGGGTGCTGGGCCTTGACATCAGCGCCCAGCCCACCAATCTGGCGGCCATGCGCTACAGCCGCGACAGCGGGCAGACCGTGGTGTCGGCGCCGTTCGACCTGATCCAGGAAGAAAAATACCGCCAGGGCATCGTGATCCGCGTGCCGGTGTTCGACCCCACGGCGGGCACAGCCGAGCAGCGTTTTGTGGGGGCCGTGGCCTCTACGCTGCGGGTGTACGACCTGGTGCAGGGCCTGGGCAGCCAGGGGTTTTTGAATGGCATTGCCGTGGCCATGACCGACCAGGGCCCGGTGCGCACGGATTCGAACGAGACCACCGTGCGCCAGTTGCTGGAGCAGACCGCGCCCGGCCTGCTCGGCGCCCAGCCCCTGGTGCGCGATCTGGTGGTGCACGACCGGCGCTGGCAGCTCACGTTCTACCCCACACGCTCGTTCCTGGCGCCGCCCGAGGCGCGGCTGCCGCTGCTGGCGGGGCTGGCCGGGGTGCTGGTGTCGCTGCTGCTGGCGTCCACGGTGGGGCTGCTGGTGCGCCAGCGCACGCTGGCGCTGGTGCGCGCCCAGGTGTCCGATGCGGCGCGGCGCGAGAGCGAGGAGCGTTTTCGCGCGCTGTTCAACCAGGCCACCGTGGGCGTGGCACAGGTGGATTCCGACACCGGGCAGTTCCTGCGCCTGAACCAGCGCTATGCCGACATCCTTGGCTACAGCATGGACGAGATGGTGGGCAAGACCTTCCAGAGCCTCACGCACCCCGACGACCTGGCTGCCGACATGGCCCAGGTGCGGCGCCTCAAGAGTGGCGAGTTGCCCGAGTACCGTCTGGAAAAACGCTACATCCACAAGGACGGGCATGTGGTCTGGGGCGACCTCACCGTGTCGTCCATGTGGATCACCGGCCACCACATCGCCGTGGTGCAGGACATCACCTCGCGCAAGAGCATGGAAGAAACCCTGCGCGCCAACGAACAGCGCCTGCGCAGCATCCTGGAGCGCCTGCCCATGGGCCTGTGTGTGGTGCAGGACGACGGCCTCATCAGCTTCCGCAACGAACGGTATGTGCAGATCTGCGGCTACACCCAGGAAGAAGTCCCCGACGTCAACACCTGGTGGCAGCGCGCCTACCCGGACGCTGCGGAGCGCGATGCCATTCGGCAAAAGCTGATCGATGCCCGAAACCAGGGCGTGATCCCCGCCGCCGAGTACACCATCCGCTGCGCCGACGGCAAGCTCAAACCGGTGGAGATCTCCGGGATCTTTGTGGAGGGCGGGCGCCTGATCACCATGCAGGACCTGAGCCAGCACAAGGCCGCCGAGGAAGAGATCAACACCCTGGCGTACTACGACCCGCTCACCCGCCTGCCCAACCGGCGCCTGTTGATGGACCGCCTGCAGCAGGCGCTGGCCACCAGCGCACGCCACCACCGCAGCGGTGCGCTGCTGATGCTGGACCTGGACAACTTCAAGACCCTCAACGAAACCCGGGGCCATGACAGGGGCGATGCTTTGCTTTCGCAGGTGGCGCACCGCCTGCGCGGCTGTGTGCACGAGGATGACACCGTGGCCCGCCAGGGCGGCGACGAGTTTGTGGTGGTGCTGGAAGACCTCGGGGGCAGCCCCGAAGAGGCCGCCGCGCGCGGCGAAGAAGTGGGCCAGCGCATCCTGTCCGTGCTGCGCGAGCCTTACCAGCTCGATGGCGACACGCACCACAGCTCGCTGAGCATGGGCGTCACCGTCTTCAGCGGCATGCATGAGACGGCGGACGAGCTGCTCAAGCGGGCCGACCTGGCGCTCTACCAGGCCAAGGACGCGGGCCGCGACACCCTGCGCTTTTACGACCCCCGCATGCAGGCCGCCGTGAGCGCGCGGGCCGCCCTGGAGCTGGACATGCGCACCGGCCTGGCCCAGGGGCAGTTCGAGCTGTACTACCAGCCGCAGATCGACCACGGCCACATCATTGGCGCCGAGGCCCTGCTGCGCTGGCGCCACCCGCGCGACGGGTTTGTCTCGCCCGCCCACTTCATCCCGCTGGCCGAAGAGACCGGCCTCATCCTGCCGCTGGGCGAGTGGGTGCTGAAGACCGCCTGCCAGTGCCTGGCCACGTGGGCCCAGCAGCCCGCGCTGGCGCCGCTGAGCCTGGCAGTGAACGTGAGCCCGCGCCAGTTCCACCAGAGCGGCTTTGTGGCCCAGGTGCTGGCGGCCCTGGCAGGTGCCGGGGCCGACGGCCGCCAGCTCAAGCTGGAGATGACCGAAGGCCTGCTGCTGGAGGACGTGGAAGACACGATCGACAAGATGGGCCAGCTCAAGGGCTATGGCGTGGGCTTCTCGCTCGATGACTTCGGCACCGGTTATTCGTCGCTGAGCTACCTCAAGCGCCTGCCGCTGGACCAGCTCAAAATCGACCAGAGCTTTGTGCGCGATGTGCTCACCGACCCCAACGACGCTGCCATTGCCCGCACCGTGGTGGCCCTGGGCACCAGCCTGGGCCTGCGCGTGATCGCCGAAGGGGTAGAAACCGAGGCCCAGCGCGAGTTTCTGGAGCGGCACAACTGCCACGCCTGGCAAGGCTACCTGCTCAGCCCGCCGTTGCCCCTGGCCGAGTTCGAGGCCTTGGTGCACCGCACCAATATTGCAGGCGGGGCGTTACCCCCGGTTTGACGACCGTGCCGGGCCTGGGGCAGGGCGCGGGGCTTTTATGGCGCCCGGCCCGCCAAGTTTGGGGCATATGGTTGATTCAAAATTGATAGCTAAAAAGTCATAATGGTCGCGCGCAGAGGCATGTTTTAACCAAATGTTTCCGCCGCCAGCGGCGTAGGGAGGCCTCCCAACCCGCCAGGCACCGGATGCAGGCAGGCGGCGCGGTATCATTCCGCCGTGGCTGCGCCCGCGTGTTCCCTGCCCGGAGCGCCCGCCCGGCGCCCCTTTCTGTCCCCGCTTCCCCCCAATTTTTGCCCGCCTCCTGACCCGTGCGTCTTACCTCCATCAAGCTTTCCGGCTTCAAGTCGTTCGCTGAACCCACCAACTTCATGCTGCCCGGCCAACTGGTGGGCGTGGTGGGCCCCAACGGCTGCGGCAAGTCCAACATCATGGACGCGGTGCGCTGGGTGCTGGGCGAGAGCAAGGCCAGCGAGCTGCGCGGCGAGAGCATGCAGGACGTGATCTTCAGCGGCACCACCACGCGCAAGCAGGCCAGCCGCGCGAGTGTGGAGCTGGTGTTCGACAACTCCGACCACCGCGCGGGCGGCCAGTGGAGCCAGTACGGCGAAGTGGCCGTGCGCCGCGTGCTCACGCGCGATGGCACCAGCAGCTACTACCTCAACAACCAGCCCGTGCGCCGCCGCGACGTGCAGGACGTGTTCCTGGGCACGGGCCTGGGGCCCCGCGCCTACGCCATCATCGGCCAGGGCACCATCAGCCGCATCATTGAAAGCCGCCCCGAGGAGCTGCGCCTGTTCCTCGAAGAGGCTGCCGGTGTCTCCAAATACAAAGAGCGTCGCCGCGAGACCGAAAACCGCCTGCACGACACGCGCGAGAACCTCACGCGGGTCGAAGACATCCTGCGCGAGCTGAACGCCAATCTCGAAAAGCTCGAAAAGCAGGCCGAAGTCGCCGCCAAATACAACGCGCTGAACTCCGATGCCACGCTCAAGCAGCACCAGCTGTGGTTCCTGAAGCGGGCCGACGCCGAGGCCGACCAGACCAAGGTGCGCCTCGATGGCCTGCAGGCCGTGAACGACCTTGAATCGCGCATGGCCGACCTGCGCGCGGTCGAGTCCGACCTCGAAACCATCCGCCAGGCCCACTACGCCGCCGGTGACCAGGTCAACCAGGCCCAAGGCAAGCTCTACGAAGCGACCGCCGAAGTGGGCAAGCTTGAAGCCGAGATCCGCTATGTGGTCGAAGGCCGCCAGCGCGTGGAGCAGCGCCTGGTGCAGCTGGCCGAGCAGATTGCCCAGTGGCAGGCCCGCAAGGAAGACGCCGACGTGGAGCTGGAAAACCTGGCTGGCGCCGGTGTGGACGCCGAAGAACGCGCCGAGCTGCTGGCTGCCCAGGTCGAAGAGCAGGCCATGCAACTGCCCGACCTGGAAGAAGCCCTGCGCCAGGCCCAAAGCCGCACGGCCGAGCAGCGCAGCAGCGTGGTGCAGGTGCAGCAGCAGATTGGCGTGCTGGCCGCCGAGCAGCGCAGCTTTGACGAGCAAAGCCGCCAGCTCGATGCCCGTTTTGAACGCCTGCGCACCGACCGCAATGCCCTGGCCGCACCCGACGAAGCCCGCCTGACCAACCTGCGCGAGCAGCTCGATGAGGCGCAGGAAATCGCCGAAACCACCGAGGCCCGCCTGCACGAGCTGCAGGAGTCTGTACCCCAGCTCGACGACGACCGCCGCACCCGCCAGCAGGCCGTGAACAGCGAAAGCGCGCGCCAGGCCGAGCTGTCTGCCCGCATGGAGGCGCTCAAGGCGCTGCAGGAAAAGGTCAAAATCGACGGCAAGCTGCGCCCCTGGCTCGCCAAACACGGCCTCGACGGCCTGCAAGGCCTGTGGAGCCGCATCCACATCGAACCCGGCTGGGAGAACGCACTCGAAGCCGCTTTGCGTGAACGCCTGGGCGCACTCGAAGTCGGGCGCCTGGACATGGTGCGCGGCTTTCTGGGATCAGGCGGCACCGATGCGCCCCCCGCGCGCCTGGCCTTCTACAGCGCCCCGGCTGCAGGCCAAGCCGAAACCCCGTCCCAGCACCAGCGTCTGTCCGACCTGCTGCGCCTGAACGATGCCGGCCTGCGTGCCGTGCTCACCGACTGGCTGCAGGGCTGCACCACCGCCCCCACGCTCGATGAAGCCCTGGCCCGTCGCAGCCAGCTGCAGCCCGGCGAAGTGGTTTACGTGCCCACGGGCCATGCGGTCAGCGCCCACAGCGTGAGCTTTTATGCGCAGGACTCCGAGCAGTCCGGCCTGCTGGCCCGCGCACAGGAGATCGAGCACCTCGAAAAGGAACTGCGCGCCCAGGCCCTGATTGCCGAAGAGTCGCGCACCGCGCTGGTCCGCGCCGAGGCGGCTTATGCCGATGCCTCGCAGCGTCTGGTCTCCGCACGCCGCGAAGCCACCGAGGCCCAGAGCCGCGCGCACGAGCTGCAGGTCGAAACCCTGCGCCTTTCGCAGCTGGCCGAGCAGACCCGCGCCCGCAGCGCACAGATCGACGGCGATCTGGCCGAGGTCGAGGCCCAGCTGGCCGACCTGCAAGAACGCCGCGTGGCCGCCGAGGCGCGCTTTGAAGAGCTGGACATGCAATTGGCCGACAGCCAGGAGCGTGAGGCGCAGCTGGGCGACAAGGTGATCGAGGCCGAGCGCAAGCTCACCGCATGCCGCGAGCAGCAGCGCACGCTGGAGCGCCAGGCACAAGAGGCCACGTTCTCGCAGCGCAGCCTGGAGGCGCGCCGAGGTGAATTGAACCGCTCCATCGAAACCGCCACGCAGCAGGCCAAGGCCCTGGCTGACGAGGAGCAGCGCGCCCGGGACGAACTCGCCCGCCTGTCCGACGCTGCGGCCCAGGGGGGCCTGCAGGCCGCACTGGACGTGAAGATGGAGCGCGAAAAGGCCCTGGCTGCCCAGCGCAGCGAATACGACGACCTGACCACTAAGCTGCGCGCCAGCGACGAGCGCCGCATGCAGCTGGAGCGCGCTCTCGACCCGCTGCGCGCGCGCATCACCGAGTTCCAGCTCAAGGAACAGGCCGCACGCCTGGGCCTGGAGCAGTACACCACCTTGTTGCAGGACGCCCAGGCCGACCTGGACGCCGTAGCGCGCTCCATCGAGGAGGGCAATGTGCGTGTGGGCGGCCTGCAAAGCGAAATCGACCGCCTGCACCGCGAAATCGCCGCACTCGGTGCCGTCAACCTGGCCGCGCTGGATGAGCTCAAGCTGGCCAGCGAGCGCAAGGTGTTCCTCGACGCGCAGACCGCCGACCTGACCGAGGCCATGAACACGCTGGAAGACGCGATCCGCAAGATCGACGGCGAAACGCGCCAGCTGCTCTCGGGCACCTTCGACACCGTGAACGCGCACTTTGGCCGCATGTTCCCCGAGCTGTTTGGTGGCGGCCAGGCCAAGCTCATCATCACCGGCGACGAAATCCTCGACTCCGGCGTGCAGGTGATGGCCCAGCCACCCGGCAAGAAGAACCAGACAATCCACCTGCTGTCGGGGGGCGAGAAGGCCCTCACGGCCATTGCGCTGGTGTTTGCCATCTTCCAGCTCAACCCCGCGCCGTTCTGCCTGCTGGACGAGGTGGACGCGCCGCTGGACGACGCCAATACCGAACGTTATGCCAAGCTGGTGTCCAGCATGAGCAAGGGCACGCAGTTCCTGTTCATCAGCCACAACAAGATCGCGATGGAAATGGCCGAGCAACTGATCGGCGTGACCATGCAGGAGCAGGGCGTGTCGCGCATCGTGGCGGTGGACATGGAGTCCGCTTTGTCGATGGTGGATGTATGAGCTTGCCCCCTGAGTCGCTTCGCGCCTTCCCCCTCATGGGGACGACGCCCTCGCTGCGGGGCGGCCCTTGCTCGGCGTCCCTCGCACGGGCCGCGCCAGTCCGATGCGTCATGGGCGTGGGCAATGCAACGGTTAGCCGAAAATTCTTTCTATGAGCACATTGCAACTGAGTCTGGCCATCATCGGTGGCCTGGTGCTGGCCCTGATCGTGGCCTACAACACCTGGACCTCGCGCCGCAACGCGCCCAAGCGCGCCCTGCCGCAGGACAGCGAACATGTGGCAGAACCTGCACTGCGCCAGGAGCCAGGCTTTGATGCTTCCGCCGCAGTGCCCAGCGGCGAATTCCAGGGGCTGGACCGGGGCCCCGACCCCTCCGCCCACGCTGTGGACGCAGACGATGCGCTGCAACTGCCCGTGCCCCCGTTCTCGGCAGAGCGCCGCCCCGGGCTCGACCCGCTCATCGACGTGATCGCCTCGCTGCAGCCCGAGCATGTGGTGTCCGGCGACGCCGCCCTGGCCGCGCTGCCGCCCACCCGCCGCGCAGGCAGCAAGCCCTTTGCCATCGAGGGCCTGAACGAAGCCACCCAGCAGTGGGAAACCCCGGCCCCCGGCCAGCGCTACCAATCCTTCCAGGCGGGCGTGCAACTGGCCAACCGCATGGGTGCGCTCAACGAGATCGAATTCTCCGAATTCGTGGTCAAGGCCCAGGCCTTTGCCGACGCCATCAACGCGGCCCCCGACTTCCCCGACATGCTGCACGAAGTGGCCCGTGCCCGCGAACTGGACCAGTTCGCCAGCGACCACGACGCCCAGCTCATGTTCATGCTGCGCGCCCGCCAGGCTGCGTGGAGCCCTGGCTATGTGCAGCAAAACGCCGCCCGCCTGGGCTTTGTGCCCGGCGCCATGCCCGGCCGCCTGGTGCTGCCCGCCAGCACCCCGGGCCTGCCGCCCTTGCTCACGCTGGGCTACGACACCCAGGCCGCACTGGCCGACGACCCCGACCAGTCCGCCATCCGCGACATCACCCTGAGCCTGGATGTCGCCCAGGTCCACCGCACCGAGCAGCCCTTTGCGCGCCTGCGCGACGTGGCCGCCGCCCTGTGCCAGGCCATGGACGGCGTACTCTGCGACCAAAACGGCGCGCCGCTGCCCGCGATGGCCATGGATCCGATCGCTGCCGACCTGGAACTGCTGTATGACCAGCTCGATGGGCGGGACCTGTCGGCGGGGTCGGTGCTGGCGCGGCGCCTGTTCAGTTGAACGCTGGTGCGGCCATGACCGAGAGTTTGGATCTTTTTTCGGCCCCAGCGCCCGTGGATCAAGCGCAACCAGCTATCAAAATCAAAGCACTTCGCGACCAGCTCAACCAGTGGGCCCACCAGTACTACGTGCTGGACGAGCCCACCGTGCCCGACGCCGAATACGATCGCGTGTTCCGCGAGCTGCAGGCGCTCGAAGCCGCGCGCCCCGATCTGGTCACCCCGGATTCGCCCACGCAGCGCGTGATTGGTGCGGTGATGGAGGGCCTGGCCCCCGTGCGCCACACGGTGCCCATGCTCAGCATCCACACGGAGACCGACACCGAGGCCACGGGTGCCCAGGCGTTTGACGCGCGCGTGCGGCGCGAGCTGGGCCTGACCGACGCCGACCCCGCCATCGAATATGTGGCCGAGCCCAAGTTCGACGGCCTGGCGATGAGCCTGCGCTATGAAAACGGCCGCCTGGTGCAGGCCGCCACGCGCGGCGATGGCGAGGTGGGCGAGGATGTGACGCACAACATCCGCACCATTCGGCAAATTCCGCTGACCTTGCCCGACGGCGTGCCTTCTTTGCTCGAAGTGCGCGGCGAGGTCTACATGCGCCGCGCCGACTTCGACGCGCTGAACGAGCGCCAGCGGGAGCAGGGCGGTAAGACCTTTGTGAACCCGCGCAATGCGGCTGCAGGGGCCGTGCGCCAGCTCGACTCCAACATCACGGCCCAGCGGCCCCTGAGCTTTTTTGCCTACGGCCTGGGCGCGATCACGCCGCCTGCCGAAGGCGGGCCGGTGTTCCGCACGCACTACGAGATGCTGCAGACGCTGAAATCCTGGGGTTTTCCGGTCGCAGCGCAGGTACAGATTGCGGTAGGTGCGACTGAATTGGTAGCGTTTCACCAGCAGGTGGGTGCCAGCCGCGATGCGCTGCCGTACGACATCGACGGCGTCGTCTACAAGGTCAACTCGTTGCGACTGCAGCGCGACCTGGGCTTCAAGACCCGCGAGCCGCGCTGGGCCGTGGCGCACAAGTACCCGGCGCAGGAGATGGCCACCAAGATCGAAGGCATCGATGTGCAGGTGGGCCGCACCGGCAAGATCACGCCCGTGGCACGCCTGGCGCCGGTGTTTGTGGGCGGGGTCACCGTCACCAACGCCACGTTGCACAACCTGTTCGAGATCCGCAAGAAGGGCGTGCGCGTGGGCGACACCGTCATCGTGCGCCGCGCGGGCGATGTGATCCCCGAAGTGGTGGGCGTGATGCCGGGCAACCGCACGGGTTATGTGCCCAACTTCCGCATGCCCACGGCCTGCCCCGTGTGTGGCAGCGCCGTGGTGCGCGAAAAGGGAGAGGCCAACCACCGCTGCACGGGTGGCCTGTTCTGCGCCGCGCAGCGCAAGGAAGCCATCCTGCACTTTGCCGCCCGCCGCGCCATGGACATCGAGGGCCTGGGCGACAAGCTGGTGGACCAGCTGGTGGACGCGAATGTCATCCGCACGTTGCCCGACCTGTACCGGCTGGGCCTGACCTCGCTGATTGCGCTGGAGCGCATGGCCGAGAAATCGGCGCAGAACGTGCTGGCCGCGCTCGAAAAATCCAAGCAGACCACCTTGCCGCGCTTTTTGTTCGGCCTGGGGCTGCGCCACGTGGGCGAGGCCACGGCCAAGGACCTGGCGCGGCACTTTGGCACGCTGGACGCCATCATGGACGCCAGCGTGGAGCAGTTGCTGGAGGTGAACGACGTGGGCCCCGTGGTGGCACAGAGCCTGCACACCTTCTTCCAGCAGCCGCACAATCGCGAGGTGGTCGAGCAACTGCGCGCCTGCGGCGTGACCTGGCCCGAAGGCCCGGTGGCCGAACGTGCCCCGCAGATCCTGGCGGGTAAAACCGTGGTGCTGACCGGCACCTTGCCCACGCTCAGCCGTGATGCGGCCAAGGACATGCTGGAGGCCGCTGGCGCCAAGGTGGCCGGTTCGGTCAGCAAGAAGACCAGCTACGTGGTGGCAGGCGCCGAGGCGGGCAGCAAGCTGGCCAAGGCCGAAGAGCTGGGCGTGCCGGTGCTGGATGAAGCAGGCATGCTGGCCCTGCTGTCGGGCACGGGCGCCTGACGCCCCCTGTTTTGCACTTTTTTGCGCTCCTTTTTCTCAGGGTTTTTGATGCGCACCTTGTTGCTTTCTCTCCAGGCCCGCGCTGCGGCCCTGTTTCGCTGGCTGTCCGGCCTGTTCGCCTGGATGCCCCGGCCACTGCGCCGCGCGCTGCTGTGGGGCACCCTGGCGGTGCCTGCCGTGTTGCTGGCCTACACGCTGGTGCTGATCCCGTTCACACCTTCCATCAGCGACATCCGCAAGGCCAAGAGCGAGCTGCCCGCGCAGCTCATGTCGGTGGATGGCAAGCTGCTGGCCGAGTACCGCTGGGCCAACCGCGAATGGGTGGAGCTGAACGAAATCTCGCCCAATGTGGTGAATGCGCTCATCGCCACCGAAGACCACCGTTTTTACGACCACTTCGGGCTGGACTGGAAGCGCACGGCATCGTCGGTGGTGCACACGCTGCGGGGTGATCCGCAGGGCGGCTCCACCATCACGCAACAGCTGGCGCGCAACCTGTTTCCGGACGAGATCGGCCGCTCGCGCGTGTTCCCGCAGGCGCTCACGCGCAAGCTCAAGGAGGCGATCACCGCCCTCAAGATCGAGGCCTCATACACCAAGGACGAGATCCTGGAGACCTACCTCAACACCGTACCGTTTCTGTACAACGCCTACGGCATCGAGATGGCCGCGCGCACGTATTTCGACAAATCGGCCGACAAGCTCAACGTGCTGGAAAGCGCCACGCTGATCGGCATGCTCAAGGGCACGGCCTACTACAACCCTGTGCTCAACCCCGAGCGGGCGCAGGCGCGGCGCAACACGGTGCTGTCGCAGATGGTCAAGCGCGGCAAGCTCGAAGCCAAGCAACTGGAAGCGCTGCAAAAGCGCCCGCTGCGCGTCAACTTCGAGCGCCAGACCGAGGTGATGGGCCCCGCACCGCACTTTGCGATGCAGCTGCGCAAGCAGCTCATCGAATGGGCCGACAGCCATGGCTACAACCTGTATGCCGATGGCCTGGTGATCCGCACCACCATCGACTCGCGCCTGCAGGCCATCGCCAACCAGGCCGTGGCGCGGCAGGGCCGGCAATTGCAAGGTGTGGCAGACACGGCCTGGTCGCAGCGCAATGGTTGGGGCCCGAACAACGAGCTGGTGCAGACGCTGGTGCGTGAAAGCGCTGAATACCGCGTGGCCGTGGACAAGGGCGAGGCCCCCGAGGATGCGCTCAAGGCGCTGCTGGAGGACACCAGCTTTCTGCAGAAGCTGCGGGCAGAAAAGACGCGGGTGCAGGCCGGGTTTCTGGCGCAGGACCCGGTCACCGGCCATGTGCTGGCCTGGGTAGGCAGCCGCGACTTTGCGCAAGACCCGTTCGACCATGTGCAGGCCGCGCGGCGCCAGCCGGGTTCCACCTTCAAACCCTTTGTGTATGGCGCAGCCTTTGCGCAGGGCGCGTCACCCGAAGACACGCTCATGGATTCGGCCGTGGAAATCCCCCTGGGCGGCGGCCGCGTGTGGCGCCCCACCGATGGCGGCCCGCCCAGCGACGAACCCATGACGCTGGCCGACGGCCTGGCGCGGTCCAAGAACACCATCACCGCCCAGGTCATGCACCAGGTGGGCCCGGCGCGTGTGGCCGAAGTGGCGCGGGCCCTGGGCGTGCGCCAGTCCAAGCTTGAAGAGGTACCCTCGCTTGCGCTGGGCACGAGCCCGGTCACGCTCAAGGAAATGGTGTCGGCCTACAGCTCCATCGCCAATCTAGGGCGCTATGTGGAGCCGGTGCTCATCACCCGCATCGAAGACCGCCATGGCAAGGTGCTGGAGACCTTTGCCCCGCCTGCCTCTGAGGCGGTGTTCGACGCCCGCGCCGCGCAGATCCTGCGCAACACCATGCGTGGCGCCATCGACTACGGCACGGCCACCGCCATCCGCAGCCGCTACGGCATCCAGGCCGACGTGGCGGGCAAGACGGGCACCACCCAGGACAACACCGACGGCTGGTTCATCCTGATGAATCCGCGTGTGGTGGTGGGTGCCTGGGCGGGCTTCAATGACGGCCGCATCACCCTGCGCAGCGACCATTGGGGCCAGGGCGCCCGCAGTGCGCTGCCCATGGTGGGCGAGTTCATGCAGCAGGCCATCCGCAGCAAGGTGATCGATGGCAACGACCGGTTTGTGGACGAGTTCGATACCCGCCCGGTGCCCGCGCCCGACAGCTCGCTGGACACCATGCGCGACTGGATCCGGGGGCTGTTCCGCAGCGACCCGCAGCAGCCCTCCCTGCCCGGCGGCAGGCCCCCACAGGGCGCACCGGGCATCCCCAGCCCGTCGGCGCCGGTCCCAGTGCCTGCCGAGGAGCGGGTGGGCGGTTGATCGCCGCTTGGTATCGCTGGGGCAGTTGAAAGCGGGGACTCGTTGCGCTTTCGGGCGAGCCTCTGCAAATCCAAAAACACCGGTGTGGTCGAAGCCCTTGCGCCTGTGGGGGGCTGCGTATCACCATCTACCCTGTGCGTGCACGGCGCAGCAGGCATCGTTTCGCAGGAGCACGGGTGAACCCTTTCGGGTATCGAGGACCTTCGCGATAGGTGTGTAGCCTGACTGAGTGATTTTGGCCTGGACAAGCGCATCAACGTTCTGGAGAAGATCTTCGAGGTGGACACCAATTAGAACGCCATGCAACTGCTGGATACATCGATCACTTCATTGATGCAGACTGGCTGACGCAGAAGGAATTCGAAATCACAAAGATCCCATCAGGATGGAACGCGACGGGATCTCCGTGGCCAAGCATCGGCTGGGGAGGAACACGCCTCTTCAGCGTAGCCTAGGAGATTGTCTATTTGCATCATAAAAAGCGGAATGGGAGTACCTGCCCGCTGGGCCTGTCTGGAGACCTAGTCTGTCTGTCCACGAGGCTTATGGCGGTCGCCGCTGTACGCGACGCCTCGATCGCCAAGTACGCCTACAAAGAATGACACCATGACCCACGAGGAGTAGTCGGTGGGCATTGTGGCGGCGGGCCGAGCCAGCCACTTCGCGCCAGCCCTGGTCGATCCATGTCAGGCTGGCGAGGTCGAGTTCCTGGCTATCGCCCAAGTCTTTTCCGATAAGCCAATGGAACCTAGCTGCAGATGGCGCCCTCCGAAAAAGAACCTAGTCGCGCGGGTGGCCATCTCTGGTCATTATTGGCGCAACCCGCACAGTTCAAATTGAGCAGGTCTTGGTCAACAGTAAAGACCTATCGCTCAAAGTAATTTACCGGTGGAACGTTCTGCCAAGGGCATGCGGACTGGGTCAGTGTGCTGATAGACAAAGTCGTCCATGCGCGGCCCTCTTTGGGATAGCCGTAGGCACACACGCCATATCTGTAGGTGGCAAGGTTTTTTGCTCCTTCCGGGAGGCCTTGGTAGAGGGATTTGTCCACGTGCAACACAATGGCTGCATCGGTTTCTTTCAGTGGGTTTCTCAGGGCGCCTGCCAGCGTTGTCCGCTGCGATTCAGGGACTTCTGTTGTCCAATTGTCGGCAACGCGGATCGGAAACGGCTTATCGACGTAGCGCAATGCCAGATAGGCATCACCCGTTGAGGTCTCTGAAAAAAATGCTATTCCAGAGTCGTTGCTAATCTCCGGGTTGACGATGGTGCAGGCAACGAGAGGCTCCTCTTTGGAGGCCCAGCCCGCTGAAGAAACATTCAATAGTTGGCTATCTGGAAATGGGCGCATGACACACGCCCCAGTGGTTGCAGAGGCCGCCTGCGAGAGAAGCACGATGGAAAGGATGAAAGGGTATTTCATGCATGTACCTTTGTGGATGACTGGAAAACAATATCGGAATCTAGGCAGATGTCCATTTCATTACCAAAACCTCTTGATTGGACCTGCCCTCGGGACGTTTGGTTGGGGTGGCTTTGTCGGTCTGCTGTGCTATTCAATATCAATGCAATGCAGGCCAAAGGCTCCGGCCTTTTGGTCTGCAAAGTAGGCCACCAGCGTTTCCTTCACGGTGCGGAACGCCAGTTCGTCCCAGGGCACCTCGTCTTCGGTAAACAGCCGTGCCTCGATGGTTTCGTAGCCCGGGTTGAACTGGTCGCTGAGCAGCGTGGCCCGGTAGAACAGATGCACCTGGCCCACGCGGGGGACGTTGAGCAGGCTGAACAGGGGGCCAATCTCGATCTGTGCACCCGCTTCTTCGTCCGTCTCGCGCGCGGCGCCCTGGGCCGTGGTTTCGTCCAGCTCCATGAAGCCTGCGGGCAGCGTCCACTTGCCCCAGCGCGGCTCGATGTTGCGCTTGCACAGCAGGATGCGGCCATCGGGCAGTGCGGGCACGGTGCCCACCACGTTCAGCGGGTTTTCGTAGTGCACCGTGTTGCAGGCGGGGCACACCGCACGCTGCTTGGTGTCGCCGTCGTCCGGCAGCCGATAGACCACGGCGGTGCCGCAGGCGCGGCAGTGTTTGATGGGGCTGCGGAAAGTCATGCGGGGATTTTGATCTAAAAATGGCCTCTGCGCGCGTCAGGTAAGCGCTGATAGCTATCAAAAAATGAGTGTTTGGAGCCTGGATACGATCCTGTCGGGATCGCAGGCAGGCTCCAAGCGGGCCTACACCACGCTCAGGCGCAGCGTGCCCAGGCCTTCCACGCCGCCTTCCAGCACATCGCCGCGCACCACGGCGCCCACGCCTTCGGGGGTGCCCGTGTAGATCAGGTCGCCAGGCTGCAGCTCCCACGCGGCCGACAGGTGCTCGATGGTTTCTGCAATGTTCCAGATGAGCTGGGTCACGGTGCTGCGCTGCCGGCCGGCACCGTTCACCTGCAGCCAGATGGCGGCGTTGGCCACGTCACCCGCCTGCTCGGCCGGGGTGATGGGGCCAATCGGCGCGCTGGCGTCAAACCCTTTGCCAATGCACCAGGGGCGGCCCTGTTTCTTCATGTCGTTCTGCAGGTCGCGGCGCGTCATGTCCAGGCCCACGGCGTAGCCGTAGATGTGGCTGAAGGCGTCGGCGGCTTTGATGTTCTTGCCGCCCTTGCCAATGGCGACCACCAGCTCGATCTCATGGTGCAGGTTGGCGGTCAGGCTGGGGTAGGGCAGCTGGCCGGTGTCACCTGCGTTGACCACCACGATGGCGTCGGCGGGCTTCATGAAGAAGAAGGGCGGCTCGCGCCCGGTGAAGCCCATTTCCTTGGCGTGTTCTTCGTAGTTGCGGCCCACGCAGTAGATGCGGTGCACGGGGAAGTGGTCGGCGCTGCCCACCACTGGCACGCTGGGCACGGGTGCGGGAGAAAACACATAGCTCATGTCGGTCGGTCTTTCAGGTTTTCTATCTATCTGGGAGTGGGTTGCGGCCCTGGGTGGTGCGGAACCCGCGAGGGTGAAATCGGGCGGGGCTAGGCCCCGTGGCAGTGTGCCATGGCTCTTGGCCGCTTGCTGTGGGCGCTACACTCGCGCCCATGGCAAAGAGCTTCGATTTCCACAATACGCCGGGCCACCTGGTGCGCCGCGCCCACCAGCGGACCGTGGCGCTTTTCATGGAAGAAACCGCCGGGTTCGACGTGACACCGGTGCAGTTCGCCATCCTGCACGAGCTGCTGGCCCAGCCGGGCGAAGACCAGGTCACGCTGGCGGCGCGTGTTGCATTTGATGCGGCGACTTCGGGATCCGTGATCGGGCGGCTGGAAAAGCGCGGCTGGATCCGCCGCGAGCCTGACACCCGCGACCGCCGCCGCAAGCTCCTGTGGATCACGCCCGAAGGCGAAGTGGCCGCGCTGCAGATGCGCGATGCCGCCCAGCGCGTGCAGGAGCGGCTGATGGCCCCGCTCAATGCGCAGGAACGCGTTGATTTGATGTCCATCCTGTCCAAGGTCGTCTACAACCACCAGGATCCGGCGGGTACCTCGGGCGCCTGACCTCTGCTCTTGGCCGCCGGGGCGCCGCCGCAGCGACGTTTCCCGGTCCCTCCACCGGTTCATCGATTCATTGACGGGTTTTCCCATGCAGCTCTTCAACTACTTCCGTTCCTCTGCCTCGTTCCGTGTGCGCATCGCGCTGCAGATCAAGGGCCTGTCCTATGACTACCTGCCCGTGCACCTCGTCAAGGGTGAACACAAGGCCCCTGAATACGCCAGCCGCATCGGTGATGCGCTGGTGCCCACGCTGGTCACAGATGGAGGTACGGCGCTTACGCAGTCGATGGCCATCATCGAATACCTGGACGAAACCTACCCTACGCCTGCCTTGCTGCCCGCCACACCACTGGCCCGTGCCCGGGTGCGCGCCCTGGCGCAAATGGTGGCGTGCGAGATCCATCCGCTGAACAACCTGCGCGTGCTCAAGCACCTGACGCGTGAACTGAAGGTGGACGAGGACGCCAAGAATGCCTGGTACCGCCACTGGGTGCGCAGCGGCCTCGAAGCCTTTGAGCGACAGCTTGCGCTGCTGGCACAGGAGCGCGCCGCCCAGGGGCTGGCGCCGTCGGTGCTGTGCTGGGGCGATACGCCCACCTTGGCCGATTGCTGCCTGGTGCCGCAGATCTTCAACGGCCAGCGCTTCAATGTGAACCTGGACGGTTTGCCGCTCACCATGGGCGCGTTTGATGCCTGCATGACACTGCCCGCGTTCCAGCAGGCGCAGCCTTCGGCCTGCCCTGACTTCGAAGCCTGATGCATTCCCCCCATGCGTCGGGTGGTGTGAGCGCCGATTGGCTGGTGCCCGACTGGCCCGCGCCGCCGGGCGTCCAGGCGCTGTGCACAACGCGCGCCGGTGGCGCCAGCCAGCCCCCGTATGACAGCCTGAACCTGGGCACCCATGTGGGCGACGACCTCGCCGCCGTGGGGGCCAACCGGCAGGCCCTGCAGGCGGTCTTGCAGGCCCGCACCCCCTTGGCGCGGCCCGTGTTTTTGAACCAGGTGCACGGCCAGGGCGTGGTGCAGCTGGATGCGCACACCCCCGATGGCACCGAGGCCGACGCCTGCGTGGCCACCGCCCCAGGCGCCGTCTGCACCATCATGGTGGCCGACTGCCTGCCTGTGTTGTTGGCCCACCGCAGCGGCCAGGCGGTGGCCGCTGCCCACGCAGGCTGGCGTGGGCTGGCGGGTGAGGGCGGGCACGGCGTGCTGGAGTCTACATTTGCACATTTTTGTGCCCTTGCGCGCGCCCCTATTGCCTCGTTTGCTATCAAAAATGGAGCAAAAGACGTGGAAAACAGGGCGGCTGCGGACACACTGGCCTGGCTGGGCCCCTGCATCGGCCCCCAGGCGTTTGAAGTGGGATCCGAGGTGCGCGCGGCGTTCTGTGACACCGACGCCGCCGCGCAGGCTTTTTTTGTGCCCCGCGAAGACGCCCCGGGCAAATACCAGTGCGACCTGGCAGGCCTGGCCCGCAGGCGGCTGCGGGCCCTGGGGATCACCCAGATCTACGGCAACAACAGCACGGTCCCGTGGTGCACCGTAACCAACGCCTCACGGTTCTTTTCGCACCGCCGCGACGCTGCCGTGCTCGGCGCTAGCGGCCGGTTTGCTGCCTGCATCTGGCGTGGCTGATTCGGCCGCCGTGGCGGTTGTGGCGCCTGCGTTCGCCGCTGCTTGCTCTGCATCGTAGGCAGCTTGCTCGGCGGCTTCGCGCGCCTTGATGGAGCGCTTGCGCGACGGCGTACCCAGGATGTAGACCAGGATGCCCATGGGCAGCACGCCATACAGCACAAAGGTGATCACGGCGCCGAGCAGCGTGCCCGTGGAGCTGGTGGCTTCGGCCACGGCCATCATGAGGGTGACGTAGGTCCAGGCGATGACGATGAGGTACATTGAATTGTGTTCACTGCAAGTGCCGGATCCGTTGCCATGCGCCCATGGGTCGGCAACAATGAACCCGAGGGGGAGATCGATGCGGTCTCCTGCCGCCGCGAGCGATCAACCATTGAGGAAAGAGCATGAATTCTGAATCACCCTGGGCTGAGAGCGCCCAGCAGTTCCAACAGATTTTCGGGCAAAGCTGGTCGCAGGCGCTGCAATCGTTTCAGAAGATGGACCTGGGCGCGCAAATGCCCATGGCTCCGGCGCTGCAGCTTTCGCAGCCCAAACTGCAGGCACTGCAGCAGCAATACCTCAAGGAAGCCCAGGAGTTGTGGGCCCAGGGCCTGCAGGGCGCACCCGAGGTCAAGGACAAGCGCTTTGTCGGCGAAGGCTGGGCCAGCAACCCGGTGGCCGCATTTTCGGCAGCGGCCTACTTGCTGAATGCACGTACGCTGATGGGCCTGGCCGAGGCGGTGGAGGCCGATGAAAAAACCAAGGCCCGTATCCGTTTCGGCGTGGAGCAGTGGATGGCCGCCATGGCGCCGAGCAACTTCCTGGCCTTCAACGCCGAAGCGCAGAAGAAAGCCATCGAGACCAAGGGCGAGAGCATTGCCAAAGGCATGCAGAACCTGCTGCACGACATCACGCAGGGCCATGTGTCGATGACCGACGAAAGCCTGTTCGAGGTGGGCCGCAATGTGGCCACCACGGAGGGCGCGGTGGTGTACGAGAACGAGCTGTTCCAGCTGCTCGAGTACAAGCCCCTCACAGCCAAAGTGTACGAGCGGCCCTTCCTGCTGGTACCGCCTTGCATCAACAAGTTCTACATCCTCGACCTGCAGCCCGAGAACTCGCTGATCCGCTATGCCGTCGAACAAGGCCACCGCACGTTTGTCGTGAGCTGGCGCAACCCCGATGACAGTCTGGCCCACAAGACCTGGGATGACTACGTGGAAGACGGCGCCATGGCCGCCATCGATGTGGTGCAGAACATCACGGGGGCGGAGCAGATCAATGCCCTGGGTTTCTGCGTGGGCGGGACCATCCTCAGCAACGCGCTGGCCGTGCTGGCGGCGCGCGGCGACGAGCCCGTGGCCAGTGCCACCTTTCTCACCACGCTGATCGACTTCAGTGACACCGGCATCCTCGATGTGTTCATCGACGAGGCCTTCGTCAAGTTCCGGGAGATGCAGATGGGCAATGGCGGGCTGATGAAGGGGCAGGACCTGGCCTCGACCTTCAGCTTTCTGCGCCCCAACGACCTGGTGTGGAACTACGTGGTGGGCAACTACCTCAAGGGCGAAACGCCGCCGCCGTTTGACCTGCTGTACTGGAACAGCGACAGCACCAACCTGCCGGGGCCGTTCTATGCTTGGTACCTGCGCAACTTCTATCTCGAAAACAACCTCATCAAACCGGGCAAACTGACCGTGTGCGGCGAGAAGCTGGACCTCAACGGGCTGGCGCTGCCTGTCTACATCTATGGCTCGCGCGAAGACCATATCGTGCCCGCCACGGCAGCCTACGCATCCACCCAGGTGCTGCCGGGCAAGAAGCGGTTTGTGATGGGTGCCTCGGGCCACATTGCGGGCGTGATCAACCCACCCGCCAAGGGCAAGCGCAGCCACTGGATACGTGCCGATGGCAAGTTCCCCAGCACGCTGGACCAATGGCTGGAAGGCGCCACGGAACACCCCGGCAGCTGGTGGACCGACTGGTCGGGCTGGCTCAAGGGCCATGCGGGCAAGCAGGTTGCTGCGCCCAAAGGCTATGGCAAGGGCACCAAGTTCAAGGCCATCGAGCCCGCGCCGGGCAGCTACGTTAAGCAGAAATCCTGATACGCAAAAGTCCTGACCCGCCCCGACTTTCTGCACCGCGAAAATGACCCAGCAACAACCCCAACCACAAGGACATTCCATGGAAGACATCGTCATCGTTTCAGCCGCCCGCACTGCTGTGGGCAAGTTTGGTGGCGCGCTGGCCAAGACGCCCGCGAGTGAACTGGGCGCCATCGTGATCCGCGAAGCCATTGCGCGCGCAGGCCTGTCGTCCGACCAGATCGGTGAAGTCATCATGGGCCAGGTTCTGACCGCTGGCGTGGGCCAGAACCCCGCGCGCCAGGCATCGATGAAGGCCGGTGTAGCCAAGGAAACCCCGGCGCTGACCATCAACGCCGTCTGCGGCTCGGGCCTGAAGGCCGTGATGCTGGCCGCTCAGGCCGTGGCCTGGGGTGATAGCGAGATCGTTGTGGCCGGTGGCCAGGAGAACATGAGCCTGGCGCCTCACGTGCTCAACGGCTCGCGTGACGGCCAGCGCATGGGCGACTGGAAGATGGTCGATTCCATGATCGTCGATGGCCTGTGGGACGTGTACAACCAGTACCACATGGGCATCACGGCCGAGAACGTGGCCAAAGCCTATGGCATCACCCGCGATATGCAGGATGCCCTGGCCCTGGGCAGCCAGCAAAAGGCGGCCGCCGCACAGGACGCTGGCAAGTTCGCTGATGAAATTGTGGGCGTGAGCCTGGCGCAGAAGAAGGGCGACCCTATTCTCTTTAACGCCGACGAGTACCTCAACCGCAAGACCAACGCCGAAGCGCTCGCAGGCCTGCGTCCTGCTTTCGACAAGGCAGGCAGCGTGACGGCGGGCAACGCCTCGGGCCTGAACGACGGCGCCGCCGCCGTGGTGGTGATGAGCGCCAAGAAGGCGGCAGCCCTGGGCCTCAAGCCCCTGGCCCGCATCGCGGCCTTCGGCACCAGCGGCCTGGACCCCGCCACCATGGGCATGGGCCCCGTGCCTGCGTCGCGCAAGGCCCTGCAGCGCGCAGGCTGGAACGCTGCCGATGTGGACCTGTTCGAGCTGAACGAAGCCTTTGCCGCTCAGGCCTGCGCCGTGAACAAGGAGCTGGCCATTGACCCCGCCAAGGTCAACGTCAATGGCGGTGCCATTGCCATTGGCCACCCCATCGGTGCGTCTGGTTGCCGCATCCTGGTGACGCTGCTGCACGAGATGCAGCGCCGCGACGCCAAGAAGGGCCTGGCCGCGCTGTGTATCGGTGGCGGCATGGGCGTGTCCCTGGCGCTGGAGCGTTGATGGACTGAAACGACCCGCTAGGCAGCGCCTGCGGGCATCTGGCCACCTGGCGCAGATGCTCTGGGCGCGGTTTCTTGGTGACAAGCCGCGTTGGTGCAACGCGGCTTTTTTGTTTCTGATCGTTGTGTGCCCCCTTGAGGTGCATCAGGCCCTGAAGGCCTTGCTCTGCACCAGAAACGTGACTCCGAGGAGGGCCTGCCTTGTGTCAGATGTGTGACGCATGCCGATATGCCAAAAAGGAAAGGGCTTCAGTGTTTTCCTTCACGGCGGGGCCTGATTTCTTCGGTAGAGTGGGTGCTGGGCAAATCACTAACAAGGAGAAATCACATGAGCCAGAAAGTCGCGTATGTCACCGGTGGCATGGGTGGTATCGGAACCGCCATCTGCCAACGACTGCACAAGGAGGGCTTCAAGGTCATCGCCGGCTGTGGCCCTACCCGTGATCACGCCAAGTGGCTGGCAGAGCAAAAGGCCCTGGGCTACACCTTCTATGCGTCGGTGGGCAATGTGGGCGATTGGGACTCCACGGTCGAGGCCTTTGGCAAGACCAAGGCCGAGCACGGCACCATCGACGTGCTGGTGAACAACGCCGGTATTACCCGTGACCGCATGTTCCTCAAGATGTCGCGCGAAGACTGGGATGCGGTGATCGAAACCAACCTCAACAGCATGTTCAACGTCACCAAACAAGTGGTGGCCGACATGGTGGAAAAAGGCTGGGGCCGCATCATCAACATCAGCTCGGTGAACGGCGAAAAGGGCCAGGCCGGCCAGACCAACTATTCGGCGGCCAAGGCCGGCATGCACGGCTTCTCGATGGCCCTGGCCCAAGAACTGGCCACCAAGGGCGTGACGGTCAACACCGTGAGCCCGGGCTACATCGGCACCGACATGGTCAAGGCAATCCGCCCTGATGTGCTGGAAAAGATTGTTGCTACTGTGCCCGTCAAGCGCCTGGGTGAACCCAGCGAAATCGCTTCGATCATTGCCTGGCTGGCTTCGGAAGAAGGTGGCTATGCCACGGGTGCCGACTTCTCCGTCAACGGTGGCCTGCACATGGGCTGATCGGTCTCAGGGTCCATGGACCCTTTGAGAAAACAAAAAACCCCGCAATGCGGGGTTTTTTTATTGGGAGGAGCAGAGGGGGGAAGGGGCTGCCTACGGACCTTTCGTCGATGGGATCAAGCAATGGGCCGCGGAGTCAATGCGTTTTTCATGCTGTGGCATGGTTTTTGCATTGGTGCAGTGACGGTCATTGCGTGCGCTGCGAATGAGGAAACGGGCTGCTGCGTCTTCGTTCAGAAGCGGGCCGGGGCGCGCTTGCGATCGCGTTCGTCTTCGGGCCAAGCGGACAAGATTGCGGTGGTGTTCATGCTGGAAAACTCCTGTGATGTACCAACAACGCGGCCCATTCACAGTCCGTTGACAGCGTTTCGCAAAAAAATGCAACCGCAAGTGCCCGTAGGTGGAAGAGGTAAATTGCTATAAAAAGAGTAGCTAAAAGGGTATGAATAGCGGGCGTAAAGCTCGGAAAACACCACCCTTTGTTTACATGAATTTACATCCTCAGGCGGCTGCTGCCGCAGAAATTTCTTCGAGGGCAGAAGAAATTTCCAACCAGCGCTCTTCGAGTTGGGCAGTTTCGTCGTTCCCGACTTTCAGGCGCCGGCCGCATTCGGCGATCTCTGCGGGGGGCAGGGATTCGGTCAATTTGTGCTCCAGGCTGGCCCGTTCGGTGGACAGCACCGCCAGGCGCTTGTCGATCTGCTCCAGCTCCTTTTTGAGGGGGCGGGTCTTTTCGGCCAGTTGCTGGCGTGTCTGGGCGTCGATCTTGCGCTGCTCGCGGCCGTCCCGTGCCGCAGGAGCCGGAGCTGGTGCGTGCGCGGGCGCTGCAGGCGCTGCGGGGGTTGGCGACGGGGCGGTGGCTTTGGGGGCTGCGGGGGGCGCGTCGGTCGCCTGGGCCTGTTCTGCCTGACGGGCTTCTTCGCGCAGGCGCTTGGATTCTTCGAGCAGGTAGCGCTGGTAGTCGTCCAGATCGCCGTCAAACGGCCCCACCACGCCCCGGCCGACCATCCAGAAGTCCTCGCACACCGAGCGCAGCAGCGCACGGTCGTGGCTGACCAGCATGACGGTGCCGTCGAAGTCGTTGAGCGCCATGGCCAGGGCCTCGCGGGTGGCCAGGTCCAGGTGGTTGGTGGGCTCGTCCAGCAGCAGCAGGTTGGGGCGTTGCCAGACGATCATGGCCAGCACCAGGCGGGCCTTTTCGCCGCCGCTCATGGTGCCTACGGCCTGCTTGACCATGTCACCCGTGAAATTGAAGCTGCCCAGGTAGCTGCGCAGGTCCTGCTCGCGGCTCGGTTGCTTGGCATCCGGCCCCAGCTCCTTGGCCAGGCGGATCATGTGCTCCAGTGGGTTTTCGGCGGGGCGCAGAACGTCCAGCTCCTGTTGGGCAAAGTAGCCGATATTCAGGCCCTTGCCTTCGGTGATGCTGCCGCCCAGCGCCTTCATGGTGCGCGCAATGGTCTTGACCAGCGTGGACTTGCCCTGGCCGTTGGCACCCAGGATACCGATGCGCTGCCCCGCCAGCACTGAGCGGTTGACGCCCGTGAGGATGGTGGTGGGCACGCCCTCGTCGTCCACATAGCCAAACGACGCATCGCTGATGGCCAGCATGGGGTTGGGCAGGTTGGCAGGCTCCTTGAACTCGAAGGTGAAGTCCGCCTCGGCCAGCACCGGCCCGATTTTCTCCATGCGCTCAAGCTGCTTGACGCGGCTTTGCGCCTGCTTGGCCTTGCTGGCCTTGGCCTTGAAGCGGTCGATGAACTTCTGCAGGTGGGCCATCTTTTCCTGCTGTTTGGCAAAGCTGGCTTGCTGCAGTTCGAGCTGCTGGGCACGCAGCTCTTCAAACTTGCTGTAGTTGCCGCCGTAGCGGTTCAACTCACCCTGCTGGATTTGCAGAGTGACATTGGTGATGGCGTCCAGGAACTCGCGGTCGTGGCTGATCACGATCATGGTGCCCGCATAGCGCTTGAGCCAGGCTTCGAGCCAGACCAGCGCGTCCAGGTCCAAGTGGTTGGTGGGCTCGTCCAGCAGCAGCAAATCGCTGGGGCACATCAGCGCGCGCGCCAGCTGCAGGCGCATGCGCCAGCCGCCAGAGAAGCTGTTGACCGGCTGATCCAGTTCGCTCACGCGAAAGCCCAGCCCCAGGATGAGCGCCTGGGCACGGGCCACGGCATCGTGTGCACCTGCGTCATGCAGGTCCGAATAGGCATGGGCAATGGCCATGCCATCGTCGCTGGCCTCCGCTTCTGCCAATTGCTGCTGGACTTCCGCCAGGCGGGTGTCACCCTCCAGCACGAAGTCGGTGGCGGACTGGTCGGTTTCGGGCATGTTCTGCGCGACCTCGGCCATGCGCCAGCTGGTAGGGATGTAGAAATCGCCCCCATCCTCGTGCAGCTTGCCGCTGAGCAGCGCGAACAGGCTCGACTTGCCCGCGCCATTGCGGCCCACCAGGCCGACGTTCTCGCCGGGGTTGATGGTGGTGGACACGCTGTCGAGCACGACTTTGGTGCCGCGCCGCAGGGTAACGTTCTTGAGGGTGATCATCCGGAATTCAGAAAAAAGCACACCCGCACGGGGCGGGTGGCATGAAAAATCAGGGGGGCCAGCGCGATTGCAAATGGCGTGACCGCTGCAAAGGCGGCGGCGCGCAACCCTCTATTGTGCCGTGAGGCGGGCTTGGGCTGCCAAGGCCTGCCGGGTGACCAGCAAAACCTGGTCTTCTCCCGCGCTGGTATCAAGCCAGAAAACAGGCAGTTGGGGGAACGCGGCTTCGAAGTACGGGCGCTCGTTGCCGATCTCCAGGATGATCACGGCGTCCCCCGTCATGCATGCGGGCGCGGCGTCAAACAACTGGCGCACGAAGTCCATGCCGTCCGCGCCACCGGCCAGGGCAAGTTCGGGTTCGGCACGGTATTCGTTGGGCAGCGCGGCCATGCTGGCGGAGTTCACATAAGGCGGATTGCACAGGATCAGGTCCCAGGGGCCGGGCAGGGCGGCGAGGCCATTGGAGAGCTGCAGCCGGATGCGGTCCTGCAGGCCGTGTTTGTCCACGTTGATGCGGGCTACGGCCAGGGCGTCGGGCGAGATGTCGGCGCCGGTCACTTCCACCTCGGGCCAGGCCATGGCGGCCAGCACGGCCAGGCTGCCGTTGCCGGTGCACAGGTCCAGCACCTGGCGGGTGTTGTCGCTCAGGAATCCGTCCACGCTGCCATCGGCCAGCAGTTCGGCGATGAAGCTGCGCGGCACGATGGCGCGTTCGTCCACGTAGAAGGGCACGCCCTGCAGCCAGGCTTCGCGCGTGAGGTAGGCAGCCGGTTTGCGCGTGCGGATACGTTCATCAAAAAGTGTAGCAACCAGAGCAAGCTGGTCAGGCGGTACGGCCTGATTTTTGATGGAATCTGGCGCCTCCGAGAGGTCACTGTCCAGCGGCAGGCCCAGGCGCCACAGCACCAGCCAGGCGGCTTCGTCATGGGCGTTGGTGGTGCCGTGGCCAAAAAACACCCCGGCCGAGGTCAGCCATTGGGCGCCAGATTCGACCAGCGCGCCGACGGTGTTGCCGTTCAGGGGATGGTTGGTGCTGCTCATGCTGCTGGCGCCATGCCCGCCGCCAGGGCCTGCGCATGCAGGTTCTCCAGCGTGCGGCGGTAGATGTTCTTGAGCGGCTCGATGTCGGCCACCACCACATGCTCGTCGATCTTGTGGATGGTCGCGTTGGACGGGCCGAGTTCGATGACCTGCGGGCAGATCTGGGCAATGAAGCGGCCATCGCTGGTGCCGCCGGTGGTGGAGAGTTCGGTGGTGATGCCCGTCTCGACGCTGATGGCCTGTTGCACGGCGCTGACCAGTTCGCCCGGCGTGGTCAGGAAGGGCTGGCCGCCCAGCGTCCAGCGCAGGTCGTACTCCAGGCCGTGTCGGTCCAGCACGGCGTGCACGCGCTGCTGCAGGCCTTCGGCAGTGGATTCGGTGGAGAAGCGGAAGTTGAAGTCGATCACGACCTCGCCCGGGATCACGTTGGTGGCGCCGGTGCCGCCATGCATGTTGCTGATCTGCCAGCTGGTGGGCGGGAAGAAGGCATTGCCCTGGTCCCACACGGTAGCGGCCAGCTCGGCCAGCGCGGGCAGGGCCTGGTGGATGGGGTTGCGTGCGAGTTGGGGGTAGGCGATGTGGCCCTGGATGCCGCGCACGCTGAGTTTGCCGCTTAGTGTGCCGCGCCGCCCGTTCTTGATCATGTCGCCGGTTTTTTCGACCGAGGTGGGTTCGCCGACGATGCAGTAGTGCAGCGGCTCGCCGCGCGCCTTGAGCTGCTCGACCACGACCTTGGTGCCGTCCACCGAGGGGCCTTCTTCATCGCTGGTGAGCAGGAAGGCGATCTGGATGAGGGGTTCAGGCGTGGCTGCCAGGAACTCTTCCACTGCGACCACAAAAGCGGCAATCGAGGTCTTCATATCGCTGGCGCCACGGCCGTAGAGCTTGCCGTCCTTGTGTGTGGGCACGAACGGGTCGCTGCTCCACTGGGCCAGTGGGCCCGTGGGCACCACATCGGTGTGGCCCGCAAATACTACTGTTTTGATAGCTGCTTGGGCAAGCTGGTCGCGCGGTGAGGGCCTTTTTGCCCATAAATTGCTGACGCGGAAGTCGGCGGGGCCGCAGTCCAGGCGTTCGCACACGAATCCCAGTGGAGCCAGCCGAGCGGCCAGCAGGTCGAGGCAGCCCGCGTCCTCGGGGGTGATGGAGGGCAGGGCAATGAGCTGTTCAGCCAGGTGCAGGGTGCGGGACATGGGAGGGGTGGAATAACAATCAGTGGCGTTTGAAAAAACGGTGGCTCGAAGCGCTGCACAAAAAACTGGCGAATGCGGGGCGAGGGGCTCCGAGCGATGGCCGCCCCGCAGCGAGGGCGTCGCCCCCCGGGGGAAGGCGCCGAACACGACTCAGGAGGGACTCTACGCGGCGGGTTTGACGTCCAGCACGATTTCGGTAAACGACGGCGCATCGTCGGGTGTGTCGCGCGCTTCCTTCTGGGCCTTGGCGGCGTTGGCGGCCAGGGAAAAGTCGTTCTGCAGGCGCCACATGAGGTTGGTGGGCGAGTCGGCGTAGGACATGCCCTCCTTGCGGTCGATCTTGGCGTCCATGATGAGGTGGGCCAGGGCCTCCTCGAAGGTCTGCGAACCCTCGGCCATGGATTTTTCCATGGCCTCCTTCACGCCCGAGAAGTCGCCTTTTTCAATCAGGTCAGACACGAGCTTGGTGTTGAGCATGACCTCCACGGCGGGGGCGCGGCTTCCGTCCACGGTGCGCACCAGGCGTTGCGAAATGATGGCCTTCATGGCGGATGCCAGGTCGCCCAGCATGGTGGGGCGCACTTCGACGGGGTAGAAGCTCAGGATACGGTTGAGCGCGTGGTAGCTGTTGTTGCCGTGCAGCGTGGCCAGGCACAGGTGGCCCGACTGGGCATAGGCAATCGCGGCCGACATCGTTTCGCGGTCGCGGATTTCGCCGATCAGGATCACGTCGGGCGCTTGGCGCAGCGCGTTTTTCAGCGCGGTTTGCAGGGACTGGGTGTCACTGCCGATCTCGCGCTGGTTGACGATGGATTTCTTGTTCTTGAACTGGTATTCGACCGGGTCCTCGATGGTGAGGATGTGGCCGGTCATGGCCTCGTTGCGGGTGTCGATCATGGACGCGAGCGAGGTGCTCTTGCCCGAGCCGGTGGCCCCCACCATGAGGATCAGGCCGCGCTTCTCCATGATGAGTTCACGCATCACCGGCGGCAGGCCCAGGGTGTCGAACTCGGGGATCTGCTGCGAGATGAAGCGGATCACCACCGCATAGCTGCCCCGCTGGCGCATGGCGCTGACCCGGAAGCGGCCCACGCCGCTGAGCGGCACACCCATGTTGAGTTCGCCTGTTTCTTCCAGCTCCTCGATGCGGTCCGGGGGGACCACTTCGGAGAGCAGGTTGCGCGGCGCATCGGGCGGCAGGATCTGGTTGTTGATGGGCACGCACTCGCCGTTGATCTTGATCAGCGCGGGGGCGTTGGCCGACAGATAGACGTCGGAGGCTTTTTTCTCTGCCATCAGGCGAAGAATTCGTTCCATCGTGCTCATGGTGTTTCCCTCTTGTTGTCAGTCTCTGTCGGCGGGGCGAACGGCCCAGGCCGTCCGCCGGTCCACATCATCAGTCGCGCAGCAGGTCGTTGATGCTGGTCTTGGAGCGGGTTTGCGCGTCCACCTGCTTGACGATGATGGCAGCGTACATGCTGTAGGGTGCGCCATTGGCGGCTGTCTTGGGCAGGTTGCCGCTGACCACCACCGAGCCAGAGGGCACGCGGCCGTAGCTGATTTCGCCGGTGGCGCGGTTGAAGATGGGGGTGCTCTGGCCCAGGTACACACCCATGCCCAGCACGGAGTTCTCTTCGACCACCACGCCTTCAACCACCTCGGAGCGGGCGCCGATGAAGCAGTTGTCTTCAATGATGGTTGGGCCCGCCTGCAGGGGTTCCAGCACGCCGCCAATGCCCACGCCGCCGGACAGGTGCACGTTGGCGCCGATCTGCGCGCACGAGCCCACGGTGGCCCAGGTGTCCACCATGGTGCCTTCGCCCACATAAGCGCCGATGTTCACGTACGACGGCATCAGGATCGCGCCCTTGGCGATGAAGCTGCCACGGCGGGCCACGGCTGGGGGCACCACGCGCACGCCGGTGGCCTTCATTTCCTCTTCGGACAGGTGGGCAAACTTGGTCTGCACCTTGTCGTAAAAGCCCAGGTCACCGGCCTTGACGACTTCGTTGTCCTTCAGGCGGAAGGACAGCAGCACGGCCTTCTTGATCCACTGGTGCACGGTCCACTGGCCCACACCTTCGCGGGTTGCCACGCGCAGCGTGCCGTTGTTCAGTTCGGCGATCACATGCTCGACGGCGTCCTGGATTTCCTTGGGTGCGGCGGCGGGCGAGAGGCTGGCGCGGTTGTCCCAGGCGTTGTCGATGATGGTTTGCAGTTGTTGGGTCATGTTGTTGTCTGTCAGTCGGTCAGTCTGTGGATCAGGATTCAGAAATCAGGCCGTGCGGGCTTGGATGAACTGCACGATGCGCAGTGCAGCCTCCACGCATTCTTCGGCTTCGGCCACCAGGGCCATGCGCACGCGTTGGGCGCCAGGGTTGCTTCCCTGGGCCTCGCGGGCCAGGTAGCTGCCGGGCAGCACCGTGACATTGTATTGAGCCAGCAGGGCGCGCGCGAACTCGGCATCGTCCATGCCCAGGGCTTCGGGCACCTTGGCCCAGAGGTAGAAACCGGCGTCGGGCAGGGCAACTTCCATCACGCCGGCCAGCAGTGGCGTGACCTGGGCAAACTTCTTGCGGTACAGCGCCCGGTTTTCCACCACATGCTTTTCATCGCTCCAGGCAGCGATGCTGGCTGCCTGCACGATGGGGCTCATGGCGCTGCCATGGTAGGTGCGGTAGAGCAAAAAGGACTTGATCAGGGCCGCGTCGCCCGCCACAAAGCCGCTGCGCATGCCGGGCACGTTGCTGCGTTTGGACAGGCTGGTGAAGGAGATCAGGTTCTTGAAGTCGCGCCGGCCTAGCTGTTCAGCGGCCTGCAGGCCGCCCAGGGGCGGCTCGTCCCGGAAATAGATTTCGCTGTAGCACTCGTCCGAGGCGATCACGAAGCCATAGCGGTCGCTCAGCTCAAAGAGTTTCTTCCACTCGCTCAGGGGCATGACGGCGCCGGTCGGGTTGCCGGGTGAGCACACGAATAGCAGCTGCGTGCGCTCCCACACCGATTCGGGCACCGTGTCCCAGTTCACCGCAAAGTTGCGCGCCGGGTCGCTGGGGGCGTAGTAGGGCTGGGCGCCTGCCAGCAGTGCCGCACCTTCGTAGATTTGATAGAACGGGTTGGGGCAGACCACCAGGGGCTGGCCCTGGGAGGGGTCGATGATGGTCTGGGCAAAGGCAAACAGCGCCTCGCGCGAACCGTTCACGGGCAGGACCTGGGTGCCCGGGTCCAGGGTGAGCGCATAGCGCTGGTTCAGCCAGCGTGTGAAGGACTCACGCAGCCGGGGTTCGCCCGCCGTGGCGGGGTAGCTGGCCAGTCCACCCAGGTTGTTACTAAGTGCATCCTTGATGAACTGCGGTGTAGGATGGCGCGGCTCGCCCATGCCCAGGCTGATGGGGCTGTAGGCCGCCGGGGGCGTAACCCCCGCAAAGAGTTGCCGCAGCCGCTCGAACGGGTAGGGCTGGAGGTGGGAGAGCAGGGGGTTCATGGAGCCACATTATGGGCGATGGCCACTGTGCAAAGGCCGGCGCGCCGGGTGTGGTCAAGTCGTCAGGCGCTGCTGTGAATGTGGGGCTGTCGCCGCCCCTGCGTCAATCCGACGTAAGAGCTGGGACATAGCATCCGCCGCTGGAAAGGACCATAACAGGAGACAAGATGTCTGGATTTCTACCACTGCGTCCCGGACTCTGGTGGATGCGCAGATGGCACCTGCTCGGCAAACTGGTGACGTTGGGAGTGTTGATGGCTGTGGCGCTGGTTGCAACCGCTGCGGCGCCAGCATGGGGTGGAGCCGTGGGCGCTGTAGCCTTGTTGTATGGGCTGCTGTCCCTGTACCTGAGCCTGTCGTCCGACTTGGAGGGGTTGTCCCGCGCCATGCAGAAGACCACACATGGCGATCTGAGTGCCCGTGCCGATGTTTACGGAAGGGATGAAGTGGGGGCCATGGCGCAGTCACTGGATCGGATGGTGCTCACCCTGTCGTCCATGGTGGCTGATATCCGCAGCAATGCGGCGCTGGTGGCCCACGCGGGCCAGAGCCTGGCGCAGGGCAACCGGTCGCTGGCTGATCGTACCGAGCAGCAGGCTGCCAACCTGGAGCAAACCGCCGCCAGCGTGGAGCAGCTGTCCTCAGCTGTGCAGAACAACGCTCACACGGCCCGCAGTGCCGACGCGCGGGCCGCCGATGTGCGCAAGGCCGCCGATGCGGGCGCAGAGGCCATGGCCCGGGCGGTGCAGTCGGTGGAAGCCATTCAGCAGAGTGCGCGCCGCATGACCGAAATCATCGGTGTCATCGACAGTATTGCTTTTCAGACCAACATCCTGGCGCTGAATGCCGCCGTGGAAGCCGCCCGCGCGGGTGAGCAGGGACGGGGTTTTGCGGTGGTGGCGGGTGAGGTGCGCACCCTGGCCAAACGCTCTGGTGATGCCGCACGCGAGATCCGCGAGCTGATTGGCGCTTCGGTGAGCCAGGTTGAGGCCAGCGCCGGGCTGATTCGTTCCGCCGGGGACGGCATCGCCAACATGGCGGGCGGTATCCGCAGCGTGGCCGCGAGCATGACGGAAATATCGGGCTCCAGCGCAGAACAGAGCACCGGCCTGAGCGAGGTGAGTTCCGCTGTGCGGCAGCTGGACCAGATCACCCAGCACAACGCGCAGATGGTGGGCCATGCCGTGCAACAGGCCGAGGCTTTGGAGCAGCGTGCGTCCACCCTGGCGCGGGCGGTGGCGGCGTTCCGGCTGCAGCAGGGCACGGCCGATGAGGCCGTGGCACTGGTGCAAAAGGCTGTGGCCCTGCACAAGACCACCTCGCAAGACCAATTTCTGCGTAGCCTGACGGACAAGAGCCAGCCCTTCCACGACCGGGACATGTATGTGTTTGTGCTGGACAGCGCGGGCACCTACCGTGCGTTTGGCGGTAACCCTGCCAAGGTGGGCACCCGCGTGCAGGACATTCCGGGCATTGCAGGCGACCGGCTGGTGAGCGACATCGTGGCCCAGGCCGACCGGGCCCCGGGCTGGGTGGAGTACGACATCAACAACCCGGCGACGGGCGCCGTGCAGACCAAGATGTCTTACGTGAGCCGCGTGGGGGACTTGTACGTGGGCTGCGGGGTCTACAAGACTCTGGCGGCCCGTTGAAAGGCTGATTTGCTCCCGGCACCCTGATCGATCGGGGGCGGGAGGGCACCGCTCAGCGCGGGTTTTGTTCCCTGCGTTGCCGGGCGCGTTCCATGGCGGCTGCAATGGCGGCCTTGCGCGCGTCGGCGGCGTTGGCACCGCTGGTGGTGGTATCGGTGGCGCTGCCGACCTGCTCACCCATCGCTTCTGCAGGGTCTTCTTCTGCATCCTCCAGGGGCACGCGCTGGCGATGTTGCTGGTAGCGCTGGCGTGCCTGCTGGGCCAGGGGGGCGGACCATGCGGCCCAGCCGGTGGCCGAGCCACTCACGGTCTCCAGCTGGATGCAGTCCACCGGGCATACAGGGATACATAACTCGCATCCCGTGCAATAGGGCTCGATCACCGTGTGCATCCGCTTGTGGGAACCCACGATGGCGTCCGTGGGGCAGGCCTTGATGCAGAGCGTGCAGCCAATGCACCAGGCTTCGTCAATGAAGGCCACGGTGCGTGGCCCTTCCACACCATGCTCGGCGCTCAATGGCAGCACGGCCAGGCCAGTGATGGCCGCCAGGCGCACCACACCCTCAGCGCCGCCGGGCGGGCATTGGTTGATGGCGGCTTCGCCGCTGGCAATGGCCTGCGCATAGCTGGCGCAGTCGGGATAGCCGCAGCGTGTGCACTGCGTTTGCGGCAGCGCAGCGTCGATCCGCGCTGCGAGGTCCATCGGGGCAGAGTGTGGTGTCTGGGTCTCGGGCGGGCGGATCAAGCCTTGCGCGCCTTGCTGCTGCGGCTGGCGCTGCGGGCAGGGGCGGCCGTGGCTGTCGTGGCCTTGGCTGTGCCTGCATCGGCCTGCACCGGCTCAGCGGCGGCCCCCGTGGCTTGCGCAGCGCCCTCAGGCTTGACCCAGCGCGTTGCCACCGCTGCAGTGGGTGCTGCGGCTTGGGCCACCCCGCGTGCGCGGGTGGCGGCAGATGGGGTGGCCTTTACTGCTGGCTTGGGCTGCGGGCTGGTGGCCTTGGGCTTGGCTTTGGCGGGGGCTGCCACTGCCGCAGCGGGCGCTGTAGTCTTGGCCACCGGCGCGGCGGCCGGCTTGGCCTCACTCACGCGGGGCAGCTCGTGCTCCAGAATGAATGCGCGGACCTTCGGGTACACCAGATCGCGCCAGCGGCGGCCGCTGAAGATGCCGTAGTGGCCTGCGCCCTTGGCTTCCAGGTGGCGTTGTTCCTTGCGCACGATGCCGCTGCACAGGTCGTGGGCGGCTTCGGTCTGGCCCGAGCCTGAGATGTCATCCAGCTCGCCCTCGACCGTGAACAGGGCGGTGGCGGTGATGTCCTGCGGGCGCACGCGCTCAATCTTGCCTGCGGGCGAGCGTACATCCCAGGTGCCGTTGACCAGCTTGTAGTCCTGGAACACTGTCTGGATGGTTTCCAGGTAGTAGTCCGCGTCCATGTCCAGCACGGCGTTGTATTCGTCGTAGAACTTGCGGTGGGCTTCGGCGCTGGCGTCGTCGCCCTTGATCAGGTCCTTGAAGTAGTCGTAGTGGCTGGACGCATGGCGGTCCGGGTTCATGGCCACAAACCCGGTGTATTGCAAAAAGCCGGGGTACACGCGACGGCCTGCGCCCGGGAATTTCTCCGGCACGCGGTAGATCACGTTGTTCTCAAACCATTCGTAGCTGCGGTTCGTGGCCAGGTTGTTCACGGCGGTGGGCGACTTGCGGGCGTCGATGGGCCCGCCCATCATGGTCATGGTCAGCGGCGTTTTTTCGCCCCGGCTGGCCATCAGCGACACGGCCGCCAGCACCGGCACGGTGGGTTGGCACACGCTGATCACATGGCAGTTGCCGTACTGGCCTTGCAGGTGGCGGATGAACTCCTGCACGTAGTTCACGTAGTCATCCAGGTGGAACTCTCCCTCGGCCAGCGGCACCAGGCGGGCGTTCTTCCAGTCGGTGATGTAGACCTTATGGTCCTTGAGCATGGTGCGCACGGTGTCGCGCAGCAGGGTGGCGTAGTGGCCCGACAGCGGCGCCACGATCAGGACCACGGGCTGGCCCTTGAGTTTGGTCAGCGTAGCGGGGTCGTCTGAAAAACGCTTGAAGCGGCGCAGCTCGCAGAACGGCTTGTTGACTTCGATGCGTTCATGGATGGCGACACCTATGCCGTCCACATCCACGGTGTGGATGTCAAAGGCGGGCTTTTCGTAGTCTTTGCCCAGGCGGTAGAGCAGGTCGTAGCCCGCAGCCATGCGCTGGGCGGCAGAGGTCTGGCTCAGCGGCGACACGGGGTTGCTGAACAACTTGGAAGCCGCCTGCGCAAAGTCTGTAAAGGGCTCCATCAGGGAGCGCTGGGTTTCGTAGATGTGATACAGCATGGGGCGAAACTCCGTTTTGTTGCAGTGCAATATAGCAGCACTTGGTAACAAGCGCATGGAGTAAAACCACCAATGCCAAGTCGCCTATGTGACATGCGACGCCGCTGGGCGGCAGGGCTTGGCACGGGGTTACAGATGCAGCCCCCAACCCAACCTGGCTCCGTCAATGGGGCCGGGGGTCGGTGTTGTCGAGCAGCCAGGCCTCGAACGATTCGCGCGCCGAATTGCGCAGCGCCGGGCGGAAGGCGGTCTTGTTGCTCAGGTACAGGCAGTGCCGGATCACCGTGTAGGGGTTGAAGCTGGCCTGGGGGTTTTGCTCCTCAAAGTGCAGCTTGTAGCGCTTGACCACACCGATGGTCTCGCGCATCAGGGTGTTGAAACGCGCGCGGGTCATGCGCGGTGACCAGGCCTGGATGTCGTCCACAAAGCCATCGACCTTGGACGGCTCGAACTCGAAGTCCTTGAAGAAATGTGTGGCGATCTTCAGGAAGGTAAAGGCGTTCAGCTCGCTGCTGCCGCCTGCCGCCTTGCCTGCAGCTTGCGCGTCGGCGGCTGCATCGGGCACCGGGTCGGCGGTTTCGTCGGGGGCCTGCAGCAGTTCGGCTGCTGTGGCATCGCGGATCTGGCGGAACTCCCGGTCGGCCAGCTCGAAGAGGGCCGACAGCACATTGATGCGCCGCTTGAGTTGCTGCGGAATCGACTTTTTGTACTTGATCTTGTGGTCCAGAACGCTCCACGAGTCCTGGATGATGGTGCGCACCTGCAGCTCAAACGCCCAGTGGGCATAGGCTGCATGTTCCGGCAGGTCGCGCTCGGAGGCGCCCAGGCGCAGGTCCAGGTGCAGGCCCTTGTAGCCAAACGACGCCTCGGTGCTCTCCACAGCCGTCACCTTGTCCGTGACCTCAATTACCGCAAAACGCTCGCGCATGGTCTGCGCTACCTTCTCCAGCTCGTCCTCATACAGGCACACCACCCGCACGCCGATGAGGTCGGTGATGTAGCTCTGGATGTCGTAGGGAGTGTTGTTTTCTTCCAGTGCCGGGCGGTACTTGCGCACGAACTTGCGGATGCATTCGTCGGCATCCTTCACACGGCCTTCCACCTTGGCGATGTCAATGCCCCCGGCCTGCGCCACCGCAGCCCCCACCAGGCCGGTGATGGCTGTGCACGCGGCCTCCAGGGCTGGGGCCTGCTGCGCATAAAAGCTGCGGAAGTGGGAGGCCTCCAGGTCGAAATCAAGCGATGGCATGCGGCGTTGTGTCTTGGGGATGAAAAAGTGTGCGGGGGCAGTGTGCCGGTGGCCCAAGCATATCCGCCAACACCCTGTAGCAGGTCATGCCGGGGTGAGCGCAGCCAGTGGGGGCGTGGGGCGATTTATTCCTTCGCAGCGTGGTGCTGGTGTCCATAATGGTGCAGGCGAGTCCATCGCCTTTTTTCGTGCTTGCCTTTCTCTTTTTTGACTGATTGCCAGACGAACCGCAATGACACCACCTCCTCATGAAGGCGACGAGCCATCCACCATCGGTCCCGCGCAAGCGGCGCCCCGCGTGGAGTCGCTGACTGGGGCGGCCAGCCACCGCTGGCTGCCGGTGGTGCTGCCACCCTTGATGGCCTTGCTCACGCTGGGGCTGACCTACCTGTACTGGCAGGGAGAGGAGCAGGGCGGCCGGGCCAAGCGGGAACAGAATTTTGAAGTGGCGGCCGACCAGATCGCCTCCAACCTCAAGGACCGCATGACCACCTACGAGGTGGTGCTGCGCGGTGTGAAGGGCTACTTCGAGGGCTCCGAGCGCATTGATCGCAGCGAGTTCCAGGCCTACATCAGCGCCTTGCAGCTGGAGGCCACCCGCCCCGGGCTGCAGGGGGTGTCGCTGATTCTGCAGTTCCCTGGCACAGCGCTGGCCAGCCACGTGCAGGACATGCGTCAGCGTGGCTTCGAGCACTACACCGTGTGGCCCGAGGGTGGGCGTGCCGTGATGGCCCCCATCACCCACATCGAACCCCTGGCAGGCGACAACCTCAAGGCGCTGGGACTGGATGTTCTGACCATCCCAGCCGCCAAGGAGGCGCTGGACCGGGCCCGCGACACCGGGGCGCTGGCGCTGTCGGGGCCGCTGACACTGATGCAGGACAGCAGCCCGGGGCTGGTGATGTACCTGCCGCTGTACCGCCCCGACGCCCGCACCGACTCGGTCGAGGGGCGCCGCGCGGGGCTGGCGGGCTGGGTGTCGGCACCTTTTCGCGTGGCCGACGTGGTGCAGGGTATGGCGGGCGAGTTTGATGCCGACATTGCCCTGCAGATCACCGACAGCACCGCAGGCAGCGCCACACCGGACGACACGGCCACGCGCCTGTTCAGCAATGTGGGCGCAGAGCCCGCCCCCTCCGGCCTGCGGGCCCAGAGCGAGCTGGACCTGGGCGGGCGCCGCTGGACGCTCCAGCTGTCGCCCCACGCCGCGTTCCTGTTGCGCTTTCAGAATGGCGGGCACCACGCTGTCGCCCTGGTGGGGGTTGCGCTCAGCCTGCTGCTGGCCTGGTTCACCTGGTTCCTGGCCACCGGCCGCGAGCGCGCGGTGGCGCTGGCGCATGGCATGACGGCCGAGCTGCGCGCCACGCGCGACGACCTGGAGAGCACGCTCAACGCCATCCCCGACCTGCTGTTCGAGCTGGGGCTGGACGGCCGCATCCACCACTACCGCTCGGCCCGGTCGGACCTGCTGGCCTTGCCGCCCGAGATGTTCCTCGGGCGCCTGATGAGCGAAGTGGTGCCGCCCGAGGCTGCGGCGGGCTGCCATGCCGCGCTGGAGGCCGCACACCACACGGGCTACTCGGCGGGCCACCAGTACCGGCTGGAAGTGGGGGGCGCCACCCACTGGTTCGAGCTGTCCATCGCCCGCAAGGACGCCACCACGCCGGGCGACGGCGCCCGGTTCATCGCCCTGTCGCGCGACATTACCGAGCGCAAGCAGGCCGAAGCGCGCTCGCACCAGCTGGCCTACTTCGACGGCCTCACCGGCCTGCCCAACCGGCGCATGCTGCTGGATCGCATGGAGCATGCCTTGCACAGCGCCCTCAAGGCCGCCCAGGTGGGGGCTGTGCTCTACATCGATCTGGACAACTTCAAGCAGATCAACGACGCGCGCGGCCATACCGTGGGCGATGCACTGCTGATGCAGGTAGCCCAGCGCCTCACCCAGCAACTGCGCCCTGGCGACACCGTGGCCCGGCTGGGGGGCGACGAGTTTGTGGTGCTGGTGCATAACGTAGCGTCCGACATGGACTCCGCCGGGCGCGCGGCCCTGCTGGTGGCCGAGGCGATCCGGGCTGCCCTGGAAGCGCCCTACACCATTGCCACCCACCTCTACAGCACCACGGGCAGCATTGGCATCACGCTATTTCCCAAGCGCGGCGATGGTGTTGAAGACCTGCTGCGCGAGGCCGACACCGCCATGTACCGCGCCAAGGACCTGGGCCGCAACCGCATCCGTTTCTACGAAGCCGCGATGCAGGCTGATGTGCAGGAGCGCCTGGCCCTGGAGCAGGACCTGAAAAAAGCCCAGGCCGAAGGGCAACTCGCCGCCTTTGTGCAAAGCCAGGTGGATGCCTCGGGCACCGTGGTCGGCGGCGAGTTGCTGATGCGCTGGGACCACCCGGTGCGCGGCAACGTGCCGCCCAGCCGCTTCATACCGATTGCCGAGGCTTCCGGCCTCATCCTGCGCATGGGCGACTGGATGATCCAGCAGGCCTGCGAAACCCTGGCGCGCCTGCAGGCGGCGGGGCGTGAGCTATCGCTGTCCGTCAACGTGAGCCAGCGGCAGTTCCGCCAGGATGATTTTGTCGAGCGTGTGCGCCACGTGCTGGCCCACACCGGGGCGCACCCCGGCAACCTGATCCTGGAAGTGACGGAAAGCCTGCTCATCGAAGACCTGGACGACACCATCGCCCGCATGACCGAAATCGTGGGCCTGGGTGTGCGCTTTTCCATCGACGACTTTGGCACCGGCTATTCGAGCCTGGCCTACCTCAAGCGCCTGCCGCTGTTTGAACTCAAGATCGACAAGAGTTTTGTGCAGGACACGCCCGACGACCCCAGCGACACCGCCATCGTGCAGTCCATCCTGTCGGTGGCCAGCCACCTGAACCTGCGTGTGGTGGCCGAAGGGGTGGAGACCCGCGCCCAAGCCAGCTTTCTGGTGGAGAACCAGTGCGAATGCCTGCAGGGCTATCTGTTCGGCCGGCCCGAGCCGCTGGCGGTGTGGCTGGCGCGACAGGTGTAGCGCCGCATATTGCGCCCGCCTTTATCCGGCCTCGGCGCCAGCCTCGGCCGGATGCCCAAAGGCGAAGGTGCCATAGGTTTCCATCGCCAGCGCATGCACCTCGCGTGCAGGCCGGTTTTTGAGCAGATGGTTGCTCCACACCTGGCGCCAGATGCGGGCGCCGGGCAGGCTGTGGCGCAGGCCCAGCATATGGCGGGCGATGTGGGGCCAGGGGGTGCCGTGCTGGGCGGCCTCGCGTTCCATGTACTCGACCATGGCCAGCTCCACCTCTTCGCGGGTCAGGGAGCAGGGGGCGCCACCGTAGTAAAGCTGGTCCCAGCGCGCCAGCCACCAGGGGTTGTGGTACGCCTCGCGGCCGATCATCACGCCGTCCAGGTGGTCGAGCTGTTCCAGCACCACGTCATCGGTCTGGATGCCGCCATTGATGGCAATGGTGAACTGCGGAAATTCGGCCTTGAGACGGTGCACCACCTCGTAGCGCAGGGGCGGGATGTCGCGGTTTTCCTTGGGGGAGAGGCCTTGCAGCCAGGCATTGCGTGCGTGCACGATGAACACGGTGCAGCCCGCCTCGGCCACGGTGCCGATGAAGTCGCGGACAAAGCCGTATTCTTCCACCTTGTCGATGCCGATGCGGTGCTTGACGGTGACGGGCACGCTGACCACATCCTTCATGGCCTTCACGCAGTCGGCCACCAGCTGGGGCGCTTTCATCAGGCTCGCGCCAAAGGCGCCGCGCTGCACGCGGTCGCTGGGGCAGCCGCAGTTGAGGTTGACCTCGTCATAGCCCCATTGCTCACCCAGCCGGGCGGCCTGGGAAAGTTTGTCGGGCTCGTTGCCGCCCAACTGCAAGGCCACGGGGTGCTCTTCGGCGTTGAAGCGAAGGTGGCGCTCAGTGCCGCCATACAGGATGCCGCCTGCGTTCACCATCTCGGTGTACAGCAGGGTCTGGCGGGTCAGCAGCCGGTGAAAGTACCGGCAGTGGCGGTCGGTCCAGTCCATCATCGGCGCAACCGACATTCTCCATGGGCTAAGTGATTGATTTATAACGGTATTTTCCAAGAGACAAACCGATGATTTCTATCGTGTGCAAGATAAAGTGCACACGATGTGCACACAAAGGGCCTTAAAAGTGCAGAATCTGGGCATCAACCGATGCACACGACTGCACACACATGGCGACATTTTCTCAGTTACCGTCCGGCAAGTGGCGCGCCCAGATAAGAAGGGCGGGCATGTACCGTGCCGCCACCTTCGCCACCAAGCGCGAAGCCAAGGATTGGGCGACACAGATTGAGGCTCAGGCAAGCCACATCGCCGCCGGTGGATATGCCCCGGTGCCCAAGGGCGCCACGCTGGCCGACCTGATCGAAAAGTACACCGAGGCCAGCACCAAGTTACCCGGCAAGACGAAGGAGGCCACGCTCGCCATGCTCAAGCGCGAGCTGGGCAAGGTGAAGCTGTCCAACCTGAACGCCGTAGTGCTGCGCGACTTCATCGACCGCCGCCAGGACGATGGGGCAGGGGGCGTGACCATCGCCGCTGACTTGTCCTATTTGTCGGCGGTGCTCAAGTGGGGCCGACACGCCCGCCAACTGGACTTGCCCGAGCGCCTGGCACTGGAGGCGCGCGCCAGCCTCACGCACCGGGGATTGAGCACCCGAGGCAAGGAGCGCGAGCGGGAGCCTACCGACGACGAGCTGGCCCGCATCTATGCCCATTGGGCGACGAAGGCGCGCCAGAAAATCCCCATGCAGACGGTGTGCCAGTTCGCACTGGCCACGGGCATGCGCCAGGGCGAAATCACCCGCCTGGAAATCGAGGATGTGGACCGCCAAGGCAAAACGGTGGTGATCCGCGACCGCAAGGACCCGCGCAACAAGACCGGCAACAACCAGACGGTGCCGCTATTGCCAGATGCTTGGGCCATCGTGGAGCCCATCATCAAGGAGCGCGAAACCGGGTTCCTGTTCCCCTACGACGAACGCAGCATTTCGGCATCGTTCACGCGGGCCTGCACTGCCCTGGGCATCGAGGATTTGCACTTTCACGACCTGCGCCACCGCGCCGCCGCCCAGTTTTTCCGCATGGGCCTGGGCATCCCGCAGGTGGCGCTACTGACAGGGCACAAGACCTGGGCCATGCTGCGCCGGTACACGGCCATCAAGCCCGAGGATGTGCACGAAGCAATCAAGAAACCGGCAACCCCTGCACCGGACAAAGCAGGGCAACAAGACGGCGAACGGGAAGCCTGAGAACGACCCGCCCGCCTGACCATCACCAAAATGAGGTTTGAAAATGGCTACTGAAACTGTAAACCAACAACGCGACGACGACACCGAGGACCGGGCAAACGAGGCCGCAGCACTGGGGGATTTGGTGCTATGGATAAGCCAGGCGCGCGACCTTCTAGGCGAGATCCGCAATGCCGCTGGATTTGAGGGATCGTCGCTGGGCGCAGCGCTAAAGCGCCTCGATATTCGATATCACACAGCCGACTGGAATGCTGGGGACGCTGGCGACGGACTGGCTTATGTTCTCCACCGTCAAAACTATCTGATCAAGTCGCTGGCCTGACCCAATTCGCCAGCCCTAGCGCGACGGCGCGAAAACCCGTTTCCCCTGACGGGCTGGGCTGGCACTTTTTCAGGGCGCATGGGGGAACGAGATGGGCAAAACGGAAGTGTCTTCGGAAGAACGGGAAAAGCGCGCTAAAAATAGAGAAGAGGTGCTTCGCGAATATTACCGTAAGCGCGAAGAAGAGTTTAATAGCCCAGAAATGGTTGCGCGTAGAAAATGGCTAATTGAAATATGTGATAACGATATTCAAAAACTTGCTCAATTTGCCGTTTCGATGATGAATAATGAATCAGCTCTACATAAAGAAAATGAAGAGCTGGTTAAAAAATTGAACGACATATATTTCTTGGCGTCAGGTCTTTCATCTGAAAAATCGAAAGCGAAACCGCATCAGAAATTTAACATTGCACGAATTACGCTAGAGCATGAGCCGGATAATCCCATCGCTTTGACGTTCATGGCGGCAATGAAAACCAGTAAAACGCTCGCAGCAAAGGCGAACGCTTACAAAGGGCATTCTGAAAATCACGCGATTCGGAATGAGATATTCGCTTGGCTCGACACCAATTTCCGACCTGGCATGAGTCTTAACGATGCCGCAGCTCAGATGGCAAATAAAGTTGTGCCGCTCAAGTACGAGGCAGTCCGGCGCCATTGCACGGCGTGGAACAAGGCTCGGAAGGCTGAAGACACATAGCGTCTGCTAGCCTAGTAGATACCTTGCTGGCACACCAACTATGCTGCCAGTCTGTGCAATTAACAACCAGTGTTGTTTATCTGACCATTACCCATCAATCACTTTTGGCCTACGCCAGAAAGGTAATGGGAAATGGAAGCCACACTGCAACCCGCCTCAGAAAACCAACTCGACCGCCTGCGCACACTAGCCGATAAGCTCGACTGCCTGACAGAAACGGACATCATGCTGCTGGGCAAGCTGTCCCAGAGCACCGTGGAAGCCTGGCGCAAGCGCGGCACCGGCCCCGCCTATATCCTGCTGGGCAATCGCTATTTGTACCCGCGCAAGGCGGTGGCGAAATACCTGGAGGGCATTACCCGCGAGCGCAATAGCGTGGCCGCAAAGGAGGCCCTGTAATGGGGTTCGACCGCCGCAATCTCCCCGACGCGGTGGGTTACTACGAGTCCGAAGGCTTGAAGCTGACCGGGCGCGGTAAATGGCGCACGACCGAGTGCAAATTCCACGGCGGCAGTGATTCCATGCGGATCAACACCGACAGCGGTGCATTCGCGTGCATGGCTGGCTGTGGTGCGCGTGGCGGCGATGTGCTGGCCTACCACATGGCCCAGCACGGCCTGGAGTTCGTGGAAGCCGCGAAGGCCCTGGGCGCTTGGATTGACGACGGGCGCCCAGCCACCCAGCATAAGCCCGCACCACTGTCCCCGCGTCAGGCGCTGGAGGTGCTGGCAGTGGAAGCCAACCTGGTGGCCATCGCAGCCGGAAACGTTGCGCACGGCGTGGTGCTGTCGCAGTTGGACCTGTCCCGCGTGCTGACTGCATCGGGCCGCATCACTCGCCTGGTGGAGGTGTTCGCATGAATGCACGCACCATCGAGGAGTACAACGCAATGGCATCGAAGCTGGACGAAGTCGGCCCAGCATTCCCGGCCCTGGCAGACATTGAAGATCAGCCGACCGCACCACCTCCGCCCAAGGCGATGGACTTGCACCAGCTCGCAGGGCACAAGTTCAAAGAGCGCACGCCACTGCTGGGCAACCTGCTGCACTCGCAAGACCTCGCCATGGTCCACGCTGGGCGCGGCATCGGCAAAACGCATTGGGCGCTGTCTGTGGCCTTTGCCGTGGCTACAGGAGGAACCTTCCTTCGGTGGACGGCACTTAACGCCCGCAAGGTGCTGTATCTGGACGGCGAATTGCCTGGGCAGGTCATGCAAAAGCGCCTTGCAATGCACCTTCCTGACCGTGAACCGCTGCCAGGCTATTTCCGCACCTTCACGCCCGACCTTCTCGACAGCGAAACGCTGCTGCCCGACCTTGCAACCGCACGCGGCCAAGAAGCGATCAACAGCATGATCGAGGAAGACACGGCCCTTGTGGTTTTGGACAACCTGAGCGCCTGGGCAAGAAGCGGCGGGCGCGAGAACGACGCGGAATCGTGGGCACCAATATCGGCATGGCTTCTTGGCCTGCGCCGCCGAGGTATCGCGGTTTTGCTGGTGCACCACTCCGGCAAAGGGGGCGAGCAGCGCGGCACCAGCAAGAAAGAAGACTTGCTGGACGTGGTGTTGAAGCTGGCCCGCCCTTCCGACTACGACCCGAAGGAAGGCTCTGTCTTTGTCATGGAGTTCACCAAGGCCCGCAACCTGATCGGGGAAGACGCGGAAAGCCTGGAGCTTGCCCTCAAGGTTGACGAAGGCACCAAGCGCGCCACATGGTCTTGGAAGACAGCGACCGAGGGGACCTTCTCCCGCGTGGTGGCACTGGCAAATGACGGCCTGAAACAGCACGAAATTGCCGAGGAACTGGGGGTCAATAAGTCCAACGTGAGCCGCGCCATGAAGAAGGCCAGGGAGCTGGGGTTGATCTCAAAGCAGCCCGATGCCAAAAGTTGCGTTGTTGCGCGTACTAAGGCAACGCAACCGCGCAACTTTTACGAAACCAGCGATGTGGAGGATGTGGAGCCGCTGGAGGTGGAGCCATGACACTGCGGGAAGCCCTCCTGAATGCCATCGGTGAAAGTTGCGCAGTTGCGCCACCTACTGCAACGCAACAACGCAACTTTTCTACAGACCCCACGTTGGCCGCGTTACTCGACGCAGCCATGCACGCCGCTGGCCACTGGAAAGACGATCCCGAGGAATGGCGCAGGCAGTGCCTGGAGGTGCCACCGCACCAACGGGCCGACCTGCTGGACCATCTACAGAGCCAGTACCCGAAGCCCTGACCCGAAACCGGCCCCGCGCCGGTTTTGTTTTGTCCACTCGATAGATATTTGCTATCGCATTGAAATTGTGATAGCTTTAATGCTATCGCAACCCGCCCGCCGATAGCGTGGGCCAATCTTTGAAAGACCCTCGCTATGCAACTCGCAGCCATTCGTGAAGCCCGCGCCGCCAAGGTGGCCGAAGCCCGCCGCATCCTCGCCACCGCCGAAACGGAAAAGCGCAGCCTGAACCCCGCCGAGCAATCGGCCTTCGACAAGTTCAAGGCAGAAATCACCAGCCTGGAGGCCGACGAACAGCGCGCCACCTTCATGGAGGACTGCGAGCGCCGCGCCGCTGGTGATCCGGTGGGCGACCGCTCTTTCTCCGCAGTACAGCGCCAGGTCAACGTGGTGGAAGTGATCCGCGCGCAGATGGAAGGCCGCAACCTGTCCGGCGCCGCTGCCGAGTTCGCGCAGGAAACCGAGCGCCGCACCGGACGCAAGGCGCAGGGCGTGTTTGTGCCGCTGTCGGCCATCGAGTCTCGCGCCGTGAACACCACCAGCACCGCGCCCGAGCTGGTGCCCACCATCCACCGCGCAGACCAGTACATCGAGCCCTTCCGCAATTCGCTCCTGGCCCGCCGCCTGGGCGTGCGCGTGCTGTCGGGCCTGTCCGGCAATCTGAGCATCCCCAAGCACGGCACCGGCACCACCGTTGGCTGGGTGGCTGAGAACGCTGCATTGCCCACTGGCGATATGAGTTTCGACGGCGTGACCCTCGCCCCCAAGCACGCGGGCGGCATCACCGAACAGTCCCGCCAGCTCATCATGCAAAGCTCGCCTGACATTGAGCAGTTGGTGCGTGATGACCTGTCTTTCATGCTGGCCCAAGCCATCGACAGCGCCTTGATTAAGGGTGGCGGCACGAATGAGCCGGTAGGCGTGCTGTCCACCAGTGGCATCCAGACCGCCAGCCTGTCCACCCTGAGCTGGCAGAACGTCCTGGCCATGCTGCAAAAGCTGGACATCGTGAACGCCAGCGCCGCCAACATCGTGGCCAGCACCAAGGCCAAGGCCAAGCTGGCCGGAACCCTCAAGGCCGCAGGCATCGCCGGTTACATCATGGAAGGCGGCAAGGTGGGCGACCTGCCCGCGTACTTCTCCAACCAAGTCGCAGAAAAGACCGGCACCCCGAACACTGGCCGCGTGATCGCTGGCGACTGGAGCCAGGTGATGCTGGGTATCTGGTCCGAGGTGGACATTCTGGTGAACCCCTACGCCGAAGGCGCCTACAGCAAGGGCAACGTGCTGATCCGCGCCATGGCCACGGTGGATGCCGCAGTGCGACACCCCGAGGCGTTCGTGGTGGCCGACGACCTGGCCATCTAAGGAGCTGCGAAATGTTGGAGCTTCGCGGACACGGCACGCTCAAGGCGACCGGCAACAAGACATTGACCGGCTATGCCGCCGTGTTCAATTCCGAGGCAGTCCTGGGAGACTTTTCAGAGGTCATCCGGCAAGGTGCCTTCGCCAAATCGCTGGCGACGGGCTCCAACATTCGCGCCCTGTATCACCACGACGGCACCGCGCTGCTGGGCACGACCCGAGGCGGCACGCTGCAACTGAGGGAGGACTCGCATGGACTGGCTTTCACCCTTGCCCTGCCTGACACCAGCCATGGGCGTGATCTGGCCATCCTGGTGGACCGTGGCGACGTGGCTGGATGTTCCTTCGGGTTCAGGGTGCGCGACGGTGGCGACCGCTGGGAGCAACGCGGTGCGCAATTGGTGCGCGAGCTGCTGGACGTGGACCTGGTGGAAATCACCCTCACGTCAGACCCAGCCTATCAAGACACCACGGTAGCCATGCGCAGCCGCCCGCATCAACGGGGCTTTGTTGACCTGAACCGCGCATGGATGGACACCGTATGAACATCATCACCCGCGCTCTGTCTGCCATCGGCCTGGAGCGCCGCAGCGTCTCCGGCGGTGATCCGTACTGGAGCAACTTCGCCAGCCTGCGCAATGGGCCGGTGAACGACAAGACCGCCCAAGGCGTCAGCGCTGTCTATGCCTGTGTGCAAGCCATCGCAGAGACAACGGCATCCCTGCCGCTGATCCTGTTCAAGCGCAACGGCGACGACCGCGAGCGCGCATCAGACCACCCGCTTTACAAGGTGCTGCACGACCAAGCGAACCCTGAGCAGACCGCCCTGGAGTTCCGCGAGTACATGCAAGCCGCCGTGCTGCTGCGCGGCAACGCCTTTGCCCGTATCGTGCGCGGCTGGGATGGCCAGGTGCGGGAGCTGTGGCCGCTGTCCCCTGATCGCGTCTCAGTGCTGCGCGTGGGCGACAAGCTGGCCTACGACTACACCGACACCAAGGGCATCGTTCACCGCCTGCTGGCCCATGAGGTGCTGCACCTGCGCCACCGCCTGGGTGATGACGGCGTGCTGGGTATCTCGCCCATCGCCGCAGCCCGTCGCGTGGTGGAGCTGGCCATTGCCGAGGGTGAGCATGGGGTGAACACCTTCACCAACGGCGCAAAGATGCTGGGGGTGCTCAAGTTTCCCGGCAAGCTCAAGCCCGAACAGCGCACCGCCATTGCCACCAGTTGGAGCAGCCAGCACGCAGGAGGCGCCAACAGTGGCCGCACTGCCATTCTGGAAGAAGGCGTGGACTTCCAAGCCCTATCCATGACGCTGGAGGATGCCGAGTGGATCGCCGCCCGCCAGTTCAGCGTGGAGGAAGTGGCCCGCCTGTTCCGCGTGCCGCCCACTGTGATCGGGGACTTGCGAAACGGCAACTACTCCAACAGCGTGGAGATGGCCCGCCAGTTCGTGACCCAAACCCTACGTCGCCACCTGGTTGCATGGGAGCAAGGCATTGCAGCCAAGTGCCTGACAGACACAGGCCGCCGCATGTACTTTGCCGAGCATCAGGTGGAAGGTTTGCTACGCGGCGACAGTGCCAACCGTGCCGCCTTCTACAGCTCCGGCATCAGCGACGGCTGGATGCTCAAGTCCGAAGCCCGCAAGCTGGAGAACCTGCCCGCCATCAAGGGTCTGGACGACGAAAAAGAGGCTGGGCACTCAGTACCCACCCCTGCGCCGCTGCCCTACCCGAGCAAACAACAAGAGGCGACGGCGTGAAGATGCTGGACCCCTGGAAGGCCCGAGGCTTGAAGATGGCCGACGACCTGCCGCGCAAGCCTTTGACCATTGCGGACATTCGCACCAAGCGCTGGACCAAAAAGGGCAACGGGCGACTGCTGCCGCTCAACTCCGAAGCCTGGTATCGACTGCGCCGCACGGTACTGGCAGAGGTGCCGCTGTGCCAATACTGCCCGCCAGGTGTCATCACGCCTGCCACTGAGGTGGACCACAAGAACAACGACCCGGCCGACAACAGCCGCGAGAACCTGGTGAGCTGCTGCAAGCCTTGCCACTCCATCAAGACGATGGCCGACCTGTACGGCAGACCGGCACGCCTGGGATGCGATGTGGACGGCTGGCCTATCAACCCCTCGCACCACTTCAACGAGGCCGCTGTGCGCCCGCCTGGTGCCCTTGCCGCGCCCGTTGATGAGAAATCACCAGCGGTCGATGGCCCTGAACCGACCTGTACCCCTTACGTTAACGCTGACTGCTTAAAAAATAGGCAATCATGAAGCTGACCCCCAAGCGCAAGCGCTCAGACTCCGCCGCCGCCGCTGTCGCCGCGGCCCAAGCCGCTGCCCTGCCGCCCCTGGATCCGCCCGCCCATGTGCTGGTGCCACCTGCTGCGCGCCCGTTCTGGGATGCCATCGTGCAGGCCCGCCCGCGCGACACCTGGAACCCGGTGGACATGGCCAGCGCCGCGAACCTGGCCCGCGTGCAGTGCGCTCTTGAAGCGGTACTCATTGGCTCAGATGAGCATATGAAGCTGTCACGCCTTGCCCTTGCCCTGACCCGCGCCATTGCCGTCAACACGGTGGCCACGGTGGGCCGCTCTGCCGACATTGCCAAGGGTGCCGAGCTGGAACGCGCCGCCCGCCAGGATGATGGCGACGACCTGATCCCGAGGCTGCGCGCGGTATGACCCGAGCCGAGCGAGTTATCGAGTTCATCCAGCGCTATTGCCCGGTGCCCGATGGCGCGCAGGTGGGCCAGCCGCTGGTGCTGGACGACTTCCAAAAAGAGTTCATCCGGGACGTGTACGACAACCCCCACGGCACGCTACGGGGCATTCTTTCCATAGCAAGGAAGAACGGCAAGACCGGCCTGATTGCGGGCCTGCTGCTGGCCCACCTGGTAGGCCCCGAGGCCAAGCAAAACAGCCAGATCGTTTCCGGCGCCATGAGCCGCGATCAAGCCTCGCTGGTGTTCAACCTCGCCTGCAAGATGGTGCAGCTATCGCCCAAGCTGACGGCCATTGTGCGGATCGTGCCATCGGGCAAGCGCTTGCTGGGCCTGCCGCTCAACACTGAGTACAAAGCCCTGGCAGCGGACGGCAAGACCGCGCACGGACTCTCTCCCGTGCTGCTGATCGGCGACGAATGGGGCCAGGTGCGTGGCCCACAGAGTGACTTTATCGACGCGCTGCTGACCAGCCAGGGAGCACACGCAAACCCGCTGCAACTCATCATCAGCACTCAGGCGGCGAACGACGCGGATTGGCTGTCAGCGCAGATTGACGACGCCAGGGCCAGCAAAGACCCGCGCATCGTCTGCCATGTGTACGAAGCGCCAGCCGGGTGTGACCTGCTGGACGAGAGCGCATGGCGCGCAGCAAACCCCGCCCTGGGCACGTTCCGCAGCCTGGACGACCTGCGCGAGCAACTGACGCAGGCCCAGCGCATGCCGAGCATGGAGAACACCGCCCGCAATCTGCTGCTGAACCAGCGGGTATCGACTGTCTCCCCATTCATCAGCCCGGACGTGTGGAAGTCCTGCAATCGGGCATTCAGTACCCAATTGGACGGCCCGGTGTTTGCGGGCTTGGACCTGAGCGCCCGGACTGACCTCACGGCCCTGGTGATCGTGGGCCAGGTCGATGGCGTGTGGCATGTGGTCCCGCACTTCTGGACGCCTGAAATCGGCCTGGCCGACCGTGCCCGCCGTGATCGTGCCCCCTATGACGTGTGGGCGCGCCAGGGCCTTCTACACACCACACCCGGCGCCACGGTGGACTATGAGCACGTCGCGCAGGACATGGCCGCGCTGCTGTCCGAGCTTGACGTGCAGGCCGTGGCCTATGACCGCTGGCGCATCGAGCTGCTGCGCAAGGAGCTGGACAAGATCGGCGCGGACCTTCCCCTGGTGGAGTGGGGCCAGGGCTTTAAGGACATGGCGCCCGCGCTGGATGCGCTGGAAGCCGAGCTGCTGAATGGGCGCATCGCCCACGGTGGCCACCCGGTGCTGACCATGTGCGCCGCCAATGCCGTGGTGACCAAAGACCCGACCGGCGCGCGCAAGCTGGACAAGGCGAAGGCAACAGGACGGATTGACGGATTGCAGGCCCTGGCGATGGCCATGGGCGTGGCATCCAGAGCAGAGCAAGCGCAGTTCGTGGGGTTTGACGCCTTCACGTTCGTTTGATTCACCCTAGCCTGGGGGGCCGCAAGGAAAGCCAGGACGCGGATTAGTCGGAAAGTGCCGCGTTTCAGGAAAAACCCCGACAGCCAGCGAGTGGGCTTCACGGACGGCGTGCAGAAGTGAGTGATTCACCAATGCGGGCCTGGCCCTGACCTTTCACCACGGCGCTGGCACCCCTACAACCGAGGAACCGACATGGCCGCACTATTGACCCTGGACGAAGCGAAGCTGCACTGCCGCATTGACCACGACGACGAAGACGCTCTGCTGGGCGCGCTGATCGCCACCGCCACCACCGCCGTGGCCGACTACATGAACGTCACCAGCGTGGACAGCACTGCCGCCGCTCCGGTGAAGTCTGCCGCGCTGCTGCTGGTGGGCACGCTGTACGAACACCGGGAGAGCGTGAGCGAACGCCCGTTCAGCAAGAACCCGGCTTTCGAGGCTCTGCTGAACCCCTATCGGGTGCATTCATGAAGGCGGGCGACCTTGACCAGCGCGTGACGGTGGAGCGCTACACAAGCACCGAGGACGAGCTGGGCCAGCCCATCGAGTCCTGGGCGCCCCTGTTCACCTGCTGGGCCGCCGTGGAGCCGTTGACGGGCCGGGAGTACCTCGCCGCTCAAGCTGCTGTCAGTGAGGTGACGGCCCGCATCAGGATGCGGTTTCGCCCATGGATGACCGCTCAGGATCGCGTGGTCCACAACGGCACCACCTACGGCATCGAGAGCCTGGTGGATGTGCGCTCAGGCAATCGGGAGCTGGTGTTGATGTGCAAGGCGGTGGGCTAACTGAGTTCCCGGTACAGGTTGGCCCAGTGCACGCTGGTCACGCGGGATCTGTCTTCGATGTAGCGCCGTGCAAATTCGTCTGACACCTGGGTGTCCCATTCCCGAAATTTCTCCGGTGAACCGGCCACATCGAACAGGTGAGCCCTGGCAAAAGCAAGGCACTCATCGTGCCGCGAGTTGAAACCAGAGGCATGGAGCACGCCCGCAACCATTTCAGTCTTTGTCATCTGTCGTCCTCGATTCCTTGGGATGGTATCGCGGACGATTTCGCCTCACAAATGCCTTTTTGCATGCACACGGACTGCACACGCTAGCCATGAAACCCGCATGGATGTTGGCTAATCGCAACTATCCATCATGGGGGCGATGGACATGCGCCAGGGGCTGTATTGGTGCGGGTTTCCTTGCTGCGCAAGGCTTTGGGCGGTGTTCTCGGTCATTTCGGCGTTGTCTGGTTTTCCATCGTTTGGCCCCGTTTTTCCCGGTTTTTGGTCTGGCGGTGCTACAGTGAGTGCTACAAATTTGGGCTTGTAGCACCGCACCACATGGGCACTATCACTGCGCGCAAGCGCGCCGACGGCACGACCTCTTACACCGCGCAGATCCGCATCAAGCGGGATGGCAAGGTGATCCACAGCGAGGCGCAAACGTTCAGCCGCAAGGTGCTGGCCGAGGAGTGGAAGCGGCGCCGGGAGTCGGAATTAGAGGCGGTGCGCGCCAGCGGGAAACCCTTGGTCAAGGGGGTAACGCTGGAAACGTTGATCGCGGATTATGTCAGCGCGGCCAAAAACGTGACCACCTGGGGGCGTAGCAAGACTGCAGATGTGAACCGGCTCAAAACCTCAGACATAGCCGCCAGGGATGCCACCAAACTGACCGCGCAGGACTTTATGGAGCATGCCCGGCTGCGGCGGTCTGTGGATGGAGCGGGACCGGCCACGGTGCTCAACGACTTGATCTGGCTGCGCCAGGTGCTGATGCACGCAGCTGTGGCGCGTGACCTGCCGGGGCCGCTGGTGGCGCTGGATAGGGCGCGTGAGGAGCTGCTGCGCGTGCGGGTTGTGGCCAAGTCGCGGCAGCGGTCGCGCAGGCTGGCGGCAGATGAGGAGGCCAAGCTGCTGGCCTATTTTGAAAGCCGCGACGCGCGGGCTGAGATACCGATGGCCGACATCATGCGGTTTGCGCTGGCCACCACGCGGCGGCAGGAGGAAATTTGCACCCTGCGCTGGGCCGATGTGGACAAGGACAACGGCGTGGCCTGGCTGGATGATGTGAAGCACCCCCGCCACAAGAAGGGCAACCGGCGTAGCTTCCGGCTGCTGGCGGCGGCGATGGAGATTATTGAGCGGCAGCCCAAGGCGACGGGCAAGGCGGCTGCGCTGGTGTTTCCGTACAACCCAAAGTCAGTGAGCGCGGCATTCACCCGGGCGTGCAAGCTGTTGGGGATTGAGGGCCTGCATTTTCATGACCTGCGGCACGAGGCCACAAGCAGGCTGTTTGAGCGGGGCTACTCGATACAGGAGGTGGCCCAGTTCACGTTGCATGAAAGCTGGGCCACCTTGAAACGTTATACGCACCTGCGGCCTGAGAATGTGCCAGAGCGTTAAGGGTGGCAGGAGCTAGGCTTTCCTACTCCAGAGTGATGCGAATGCCTGGTTCGTCTCGCTCAGACAGGCAGGGTACCTTTTGAATGCGCAGGCGAAGGTTGCTGACTTTATGCAACTGCATGCCCATCAGGTTTTCCCTTCGTGAATCATCCCAGCTCATGGTGAGGCCTGCGGGCGAAAGAAGCGCTGCCATTTCTTCGCTTGAGAGATTGGTTGCCTTCGAAAAATCGCTGAATTGTTGTTTGCGATCACTCGGGGTCATGGCGTGGCGCGCTACATTCATGCGGCATTGTCGCCTACAGCGGGGTGGCCGCTGTTTGCATGCGCTCCCAGTCCTTGCGGGCTTGTTCCTTCGCGGCGTCGAGGTGGGTGGCCAGCTGGTGCGCGTCCACCAGCCACGGGCTCTTTTGCGAGCCGATGCGGAAGGCGGGCACGGGCAGGCGCTGGCGGCCGGCGTACTCCTCGGCCTTCTTGGGGGTCAACCCGAACAGGCTGGCGCACTTTTCCACTGGGATCTGGGCCGTGCCGTATTCGGCCATGAGGGCGAAAAAGGTGTTCATGCTGCTTGCTCCTCATCCGGCGGCGAAAACTCCCAGTTGCAGGGAATCGCGGGGCGGTCTGCGGTGCCCCACTGGCTGGCCAGCCAGCCCGCGCACAGCTTGGGCGTGCCGTCCGCGTAGCGGTCCACGTGGCAGGCAAAGGGCTTTTGCTCCAGCACGGCCTTGGTCACGTCTGCCATGGTCTGCAGGCAGCCGTTGGGCACGGTTCCCGGGCGGAAGGCGCAGGACTTGCAACGCTCGTCGGGCTCGCCCTCGGCCACGAGGTGGGCAATGATGGGCTCCACCATGCGCACCCACTGGGCGCCGATGGCGCGGCCCTCGGGGCTGACTCGGCTGTGGTCTTTGGTGGGGTCGGTCATTGGCCGTCCTTTTGTCGGGTGGCCAAGGCTGCGTTCACGAACGCGCGTTCAAACTCATTCAGGTATCGGATGGGCAGCCCCCTGCGCTGAAGCTCCCACAAGCCGTAGCCAGTCATTACTAGCTCTGCAGTCGGGTCGAGTTCTTCAAGGAGTGGGATGCGATTGATCGCGGTTGGCGTGGCTGCTCCCGCAGGCTGGGCCTTAGCTGCACGCCATCCGGCCAAGATGTATTCGGTGGGGCTGGCGTCGTCGCTGGCGCTGGTTCGAGCGGAGCGAGCAATCTTTCGCAACTCGTCGCCGCTCGGCAGCGCTCCAGCAGGCTGTGAGGACACCTTCACAAAGCGCTGCGCCCACTGGGTCAGGTGGTCAGCCCACCATGCGCTGCTGCCGATGATGGTGTCGTCTGGCATGTTTCGCTGCACCCACTCGCGGAACCCATGGGCGTCGAATGCGGCTCCCGCAGGCTGGGCTCGCAGTGCTTCGACTTGGGCGTCATTTGCAGGCGCAGCCGCCATGGTCCCCATCAGGTCGTACACCTCGGCGGTCCAAGCGCCGTAGGCCTCGGCCAGCACGGCATTCATCGCTGGCCGTCGATTCAGGATGTCGGCCAGAAGTGCGACGTTGCCCTGGGCGTGCTGGTGGGCTGCGTGCAGCCGGTCCACGCGCCGCAGGTTCTCGGTGGTGGTTGAGCCTTCTCCATTGATGCATGCGTTCAGTGCTTCAATGGTCCGCTGCTGCTCGTTGAGCAATGCGTGCTGGCGGCGCAGGTGGGTGGCGGCGTCTTTCAGCGGCTGTGGGTTGAACCCGTAGGCGGGAAGTTGGCCCGCAAAAGAATCAAGCCCTTCGGCGTGTGCCAGCGCTTCCGGCAGTTCTGCCGCTCCGGTGGTGTTGGTCATGGCTGGTCTTTCGTTTCTTCAAAGCTCGCAAGGTCTGGTGCCAAAACCTCGCACCAGCACATGCCGGGCGCCTCCACTTTGGCGAACTGATGCCATGCACGCGGGTCGCCTGGGTAGCGCTTGGCGCCCATGTAAACCAGGCGCTCGGGCTGGCCTATCCAGTTGTAAAAGCCGCCGACTGATGGTGTGATTGCTTGCCTTTGGGGTGCGGTGTTCATGGCTTTCAGCCCTCTCTCGGTGTGTGAAGTTCCCTGATCGCATCGGCCGCATAGGCCAGTTCGCGGGCGCGGCGCAGGGCGTCGGCGATCAGTGCCTCGGCGTTGCGCTTGAGGTCGCGGATGACGTGGCGCTCAGGGTTGTCCAGGCCGATGCCGTTGTCCATCGCTCGCACGGCGGCCAATGTCTCGACGGCAGCGTCGGCAAGGCTTTGCTGGTTGCTCATGCCGCCACTCCATAAATCTGCGCCTCGTGCCCAAAATTCGCCCGCACCAGCGCCTCGGCCTGGGTGGTGGTATCGCTTTGTTCGCATAGACCGTAAGAGCTGCTGCAGCCTCCGGTACCGTCGTTTTCCACCTCGTCCAGCAGGTTGAACTGCTTGCCGCCCCGGCTGGTCTTGGACCACTCCACGCGGGCCCAGACGTTCAGATCGGCAAACACTTCTCGGCGGTCGCGGGCAGTGTGGCTGTCGGCAAAGAATGTGGAGAACCCGCGCTTGCTGCACATGCTGACGATCCATTCCCAGTCGGCAATGCGCTCCAGGTGGTGGGGCCAGCGGGCGGCGATTTCGCGCAGCTCCTCTTTGCGGCAGTTGATGCAGGGCATGCAGCCCACGCGGCCCATGTTTTGCAGGTACAGCGGGTTGGGCTTGATGCCCCGGGCTCGGGCAAAGTCAAATACCTGCTGTGCAGTCCATGCCGCGATGGGGCGGAAGATCCACAGGCCGCCGCCGACGCGTTCGTACAGCTTGGCATTGCGTCGGGCTTCTGATTCGTCGCGGCGCACGCCCTGCCAGCTGATGACGCGGTGGCCAGCCTCCATTAGCTCCAGCTGGTACTCCACGGCCATGTTGCGTTTCAGCTCTTCGGTGCAGAACTGCGCCTTACGGCTGGGGAAGCGGCCCTTCCACATGCACAGGTCGAGGAACGGGTTGCCGCTGGGGTACATCACAGCCAGGGCGCGGCGCTTGGCCTTGTTGGACCAGCGTAGCTTGCGGCCTTTGCGGTCGCGCCCAGTGCGTGTGTCTCGGGCGATGAACATGCGCTTGGCTGCCAGCTGCCGGGTGAAGTCGGCCTTGAGGCGGTTGATCTTGATGCCGAGGGTGGCTTCCAGATAGTCCAGGTAGGTGTAGACCTCTTCGTGTTCGTTGCCGGTGTCGCAAAAGATGGCGCGGATGGAGTTGGCTGGGCAGTTCTCCAGGGCGATCAGTAGCGTGGCAAGGCTGTCCTTGCCAGAACTCACCGATACGACGTGCATTGTTCGGCTCATGCCCCGCACGTCTCCACATGGGCGCTCATCGCCAGCTCAGGCCGCAGCGCTCGCTCCATGCTGGCCGTGCCCACATCGCCGCGCCGCAGCTGGTACTCCAGCTCCAGCGCGCCAGCGGCCAGGCTGGATTCGGATAGGCGGGGTAGCAGGCGCTCGATGGCGGCCAGGCCGCTGGTGATGGCGCCGCGCTGCTGCTTGAGTGCGGCGGGCGTTGCGGCCACATCGGCCAGGGCATTGGCGGTGCCCAGCAGGATGCGGGCCTCGGGGGTGTCGCCAAGGCCGTGCAGGCCTGTGGCATGCGCCACGGTGAAGATAAGGCGGCCCATGGCGTCGGCCAGCTGGGCGGTGTCGTCGCCCATGTAGGCGTGAATGCCAGCGCGGGTTCGCAGTTCGCGCACTTCGTCCATGATGCGGGAGCGCACCAGCGCTTGGGCAATGCGGTTGTGCGCCAGGTCATTCTCGGTGGCGCGGGTGCCGTGTGGTGTGTAGCGCTGGCCGTGCTTGAACTTGGCGGCGCGTTTTTGTTCGCGGTTCATGGCTGGGGTACCTCTTGAATGCGTCCATCGGGGTAGTGCAGCCGGTTGCCCACGCGGCTGGGCAGCGCGAAGGCTGCAAAGCGGCCATCGGTCAGGCCGGAGTTGCGGCCCAGCTCGGGGCAGGGGTAGGCGCCGCTGCGCAGCATGTCGCTGCGGTCGCGGCTGGCTTGATCGATGCGGGCGGCTTCTGCCTGGCGGCGGGCGGCTGCTGCGGCCAGGGTGGCGGCGCGCTTTTGCATGTGGGTCTGGTGGCGGGCGTCGAAGCTGCCGGGCTTGGGGGTGGGGTGGGTCATGGCAGCTTCCTGAATTCGACTGCCCACACCCAGGGGTTGGCGGCCCAGCTGGCTGGGCCGTTGATGGATTCCCACAGCGCGCGAAACATGGTGCGCGGGACCGTCTCGCCTGGGACGCTGGTCATGGGGCAACCGATAGCGGACGGCAGTGCGCCGCAGCCTTCGGCAACGCAATCGGCGTCGCTGATGTCTTGCAAGCGCTCCACGCGCACGCGGGTGATTTCCAGGGTGATGCGGCTGGCCCAGCGGGGCATGTGGATGCTTGGGCGCCAGCCTTTTGCTCCTTCGCCAAAAGTCGCTGCGTATTCGATGCGGCGGCACTCGGCTTGATCGGGGACGTATTGCGCGACGCCGTACGTTGTGCAGTCGTCCCACGGGGCGCTGGTCTTCACGATGCCGCGCCACGTCTCGCGCACCCAAAGACGGTCGCCGGGCTGGCCGTAGTGGCATCCTTTACCCATTCTTTCGAGCTGGTATTGCAGTGCAGCGGGGTGGCCATCCCAGGTTGTGATGGTGTTGTCGGTAACCATTTGAGGTGCTGGCTTCACCACCCGCCGCGTCTGCGTCTTGCTGCCATCCAGCAGCGCGCGGACCATGGTCCCGCTGAAAAGGATGGGGCGTTCTTTGCTCATGCCGCCACCTCGCCGTGCACCCCACACTGCGCCGTCAGCACCCGGTACCGCTCCAAAAACGCATCGCGGTGGTGCCGCCAGCTCATGGCGGCGCGCACGGGGCTGTTGAGGTCCACGTTGTCCAGCGGCCGCACTTCGGCGCCGGGGGTGTCGATGACGGGCCAGAGCTTGTTGCGCTGGGGGTCATAGGGCATGAGGTCGCGGCGCTCGGTGGCCAGGGCGGCCAGGTCGGCATGCTTGACGGCGCCCTTGTAGGCGGCGTGTGCGGTCTTGAGGTGGTACTGGGTGCGCACCAGGGCGGCCAGGGGATTCTCAAACTCCAGCCAGGCGGCGCCCAGGGCCCATTTGACGGGGCTGGCGGCGTCGCCGCTGAGGCATTCGTGCGCGTCGTGCATGAGGCCCAGGCGCTGCGCATGGTGGTCGAAGCCCTGCGCGGCCAGGATGTCGGCCACCAGCAGGCTGTGCTCTGCCACGCTGTAGGGCCGAGCGGCGTGGCCGGTGTAGCGGTTGATCTGCGCGAGGCTGTGGGCAATGACCTCGATGCGCGGCACCTTGCCGTGCACCAGCAGGTGGATGCCGGATATGGGCTGGTCGGTGCCGTCTTGGGTGACGATCCAGGGGGCGGTGGTTGCAGTCATGGCTTCACTTCACGTTGCTGAAATCGGCTTGCATCACTACCTTGATGGGGATGCCGAAGTCTTGGGCGGCGATCTTTTCCAGCGCGGAACAGATGGCTTCGTAGTGATTGGTGGTGGGCTGGTTGGTCTTGATCAGCGCCTGGGTTGCCTCGGCCAATGCGCGGCGGTCGGGTGCGCTGCTCATGTCGTTGCGCACTCGATTGGGGTGGTGGGCCGGGCCGTTGGCAGCGCCAGCAAATACACCGCCTTGAAGTGGTCGGCGGCTGCGGTGCCGAAGGGGTAGGGGCAGGCGTCGTTGATGCTCTGGCCCTTGCCTGCCGCTTCGGTGGCCTGCTTTTCGATGGCGGCTTTGCTGACGATCATGGGAATGGCGGGGTTGTTGGATGCGAATACGAGCTGGCTCACGCTGTGGCCGCCTCGGTGTTTGCAGTGCTGGCCCCCGCCCGGCGCGGCAGCAGCCGCAGGCGCAGCACGCGGCCGCGCAGTTCGGGCATGGGTGGGTGGGATTGCGGGCCGGGGTGGGCGCGCAGGCGTTCCAGCGCCACATCCAGCGGGGTGCCTGCGGTGAGGTCGCCGCGGTGGGCCGTCCAGAAGTCTTGGGCCTCGGGGCCTGTCCACTGCACGCGGTAGGCCTCCTTGATGTCTTTGCCGGTCTGCGGGTTGCGGCCCAGGTTGTCCACCAGCACCAGTTCCAGGCGGAACGCGCCCGCGCTGTCTTGGTCCACGGTGGGGCGCTGCTTGCTCATGAAGAGGGTGCCGGTGTGGTGCATGGTGGTATGAAATTGATAGCTAAGAACCCAAGCCCATCAGGCGGGCGCGCAGGCTTTGATTGCAAACACGACGACCAGCACCAGCGCCACTACGCCCAGGGCGAAGCCCAGCAGCTCCATGGCGCTGGCGGGTTCGTCGCCCAGTGGGTCGGTGGTGGTGGGCGCGGGCAGCTCGCAGGCCTGCGGGCAGGGGCACGCGGTGCGGCCCTGGTGGCAGTGGTTGGCTTTGCACGCGGGCAGGGCGGGGCGCTGGCGGGTGCGGCGCTCGGCGGGCTGCGCGGTGGTGTGGGTGGGGTTGTTCATCGCAGCCATCCCAGCAGCACGGCGGCGCCCAGGCCCAGCATGAAGCCGGTCACAGTGCCTTGCCACCAGCCCACCGTCCAGGCCGCGTCGGCGTTCTGGCTGCGCAGGGTGGGCAATGCGGTGGGCTTGCGCAGGTGTTGGTGTGCGGGGTTCTTCATGCCAGCACCACCGTGGTGATCGGGGCGGCCGTGGCTGCGTGCACGCCGTGCAACTCCATGGCGTCAATGCAGGCCATACCCGCGCTGGAGGCCATGGCGATGAATTCCAGGCCCGCGCAGCGCACCAGATAGGCGTGCAGGGTGGGCCGGGTCACGCAGCGCCCCTTGCTTGCCGCAGCATCGCTGTGAAGTAGATCGCGCAGCGCTCGCCATGCTCGGCGGTTGCGGCAGCGCGGCATTCTTCTGCCGTCATGAACGCGGTCGGGTCTGTGCGGTAGTTCTCTTCCCAGAGGGTGAAGGCGTCTGCGAAGGCGCGCATGGTGTCGTGCGCGACCGCTGGAATGTTGGCGGTGAAGGACAGGGCCTTTTTGGCGTCTTCAACCAGACTGGCGAGCATCCCGGGGCCGATGGTTTCGGCGGCGGGGTTCAGGTGCTCAACACGGTGCGCGAGCTTGAGCAGCGCTTCGATGTTGATGTTGCCCGCAGCGGGCTGAGTGGTGGTCTGCATCGTTCCTCCAGGGCGCCGGGGTGGCGCGTGGAGGGAATATCACATACGTGATTCTTCTTGTCAATACAAACGTGATATTTCGTGCCGAATTTGTGTTTTGCCCTCTGAAACCAGGGTGCTATGCTGCAATCAGTAACAGTTGGAGGGGCTGATGGGCAGCAACGATGCTTGGGCTGAAGCGCTGGATGAGGCTGAATCACCAGAGCGCCGCGACAAGGGCCTGTGGGCCCGGTGCTTCGCTGAGAGTGGCGGTGATGAGGCCAAGGCTAAGGCGGCCTATGTGTCGGCTAAGGTGGCGGCAGTCACGCCAGTAGCTGCGCCAGCGCCGCGTCCTGTGCGTGACGGGTATTGCCCGAACTGCGGGGAGGACTGCAGCATTCATGCCCTCAGGTGTACCAACTGCAGTACGGAATTCACGGGCGACGGCCCTAGGCCGGTGGCAAAGCACCCGCAGCCACCGCCTGACGCGCCGCTGCGCCAAAGCGGCACGCAGCTGGTGAAGTCAGCCAAGAGCCGAGGCATTTACATCATCCTGGGCCTGTTCTTCGGCTTGCTGGGGGTGCACAACTTCTATGCCGGACGCCTGGGCATCGGCCTGGCTCAGCTGCTCATCACGTGCATCCTGGGCTGGTTCGTGGTCGGGCTGTTCATCACCGCCATTTGGGTGCTGATTGAGCTTTTCACCGTCACGAAGGATGGCGCTGGCGATGCTTTTGCATAGGCCGCAGGCTTGCCATCGATCAAGCTGCGGTAATTTAAGCCTTTACTTTCCGCGCCAGCTGCGGAAACATAAAGATACGGGCCGTGGTAACTAAGCGGCCCGCTTTGCTTTGGAGCCCACCAGCGCTTGAATGTGCGCGCCGATCTCTTCGGCCTGGTCGGGTTTGCGTGCCACGGCTGCCAGCATTTCTGCAATAGCGGCCCGCCTAACGTCGTCTATCCCGCTCAGCAGTGTCCCGATCTGGGTGACGTGGTGGGCGATGTCGTTCTTGATGCCCCTGGGTGGTAGGTAGTCGGCCTGCACATCCTGGATGGCGTGGCCACGGATGTCGGCATCGGCAAGCCGTGAGCCTTTGCCGGACTTCAACCACTCTGCATTGACGCCCACAGCCCTGGCAATGGCCAGCAGCTCGCGCGGGTTCTTGCGGATGCCGCCTTCGATGTTGGCGATGGTGCCCTGGGTGACGCCTGCTTTTTTGGCGAGTTCATCCTGGCGCAGCCCTGCGGCTTCGCGTGCGCTTTTGAGTCGTTCGGCTATGGTTATCACCGATGTGATTGGACAGGATCGGTCTAACACGTTGGTATTTGCCGAAATATCACGATCGTGATTTAATGCGGCCATGGAATCACTGCAAAGAGCCATCACGATCCTCGGTGGTCAGGTGCACCTCGCCGAGGCGCTGGGGGTAGTCCAATCGGCTATTTCCGGATGGCTGAAACGCGGCAAGGTGCCCGTGAAGTACTGCGCGGCCATCGAGCGGGTAACCCAGAACCAGGTTACCCGGCGTCAACTTTGCCCCGACGACTGGCAAGACATCTGGCCCGAGTTGGCCGAATCCCGATCCATCACACCCGCCGCGCAGGCCATCCAAGCGCCTGCAGCTATCAATTCCGAAGCGCTCCACACGGGGCAGGAGGTGGCCCATGTCTGACGCACAGAACGCCCCATGTGCTGGCGCAGCTGAGCTGCCATGCTTCACGCCGCTAACCACGAAGGTGGGCATGGCAGCAGCCAAGGCCGTCGGCATCGACCCAGGCAAGGTCGTGGATGTCAACTTCGAATTTGGCCCGCCTGGGCATGCGTACGTGGTGGCTCGGTACCCGCTGGACGATGCAGCTATGGCGCGAGTGCTGGAGGCGCTGGCGGCTATTCCTGTGGCTGGACAACCTGGTGCCGTGCCAACAACGACGGATGTTTTTGCCGAGCTGAGGGCTATCCGGCTTTTGCTGGAAGGGCTTTCGGACGGCGGTGTGGCCATCCGTACTCGGTCCGCTAACTCGTGAGCTTGTCGATGCGCCGCAACTCCGCCAAGGCGGCTGGAATGAAGGAGTCCAAGGGGTGGCCTTCCAGCCAGCTTTTGGCTGCAGCATCCTGCACTTCGAACATCGGCTCGTACATCTTTCCTGATTCCGAAGGCCGAGCATTGAGCTTGCAAAAGGTCGCCATGTGGCGCTGTTTGGCCTCTTGGCGCAGTTCTTGGGCCAGCGTGCGCACGGTGTTTGCAAAGCTGAGTCGCTGCATTTCTGATTCGTTCATGTCCGCCCTCCTTGGCGATGGTTGTGTGAGAGCGTCCATCGTATGCCAGGGCAGGGCGGGCGCCCATTCCTGTTTTGCCACCCCGCCAGGCCAGCAGCCGCGCTGCCGGGCTACTCCATTCCCATTCACAGGCGCTGTGCGCGCAGGCAAGTGCGCGCAGCTTCGTGCGGTGGCGTGGTGGGGTGCTTTCTCTGTGGGTCATTCGCACACCATGTCGGTCAGTGCCTCCAGCGCGCGCAGCGGGGCGGGTGCCACGCTGCCGGTGGCGCGCATGCGGCTGGCGGCGGTGTCCAGCCATTGGCCCAGGTCATCAATGCTGAGGGTGCCCTGTGCGTCCATCACAAAAAGCATCTGCTGCACCAGCAGCTCCAGCGCAGCCACGCGGTCGGGCAGGGCGTTGGTGGCGGTGGGTGCTGGTGCTGCCGTTGCGCAGCTGGAGGTTTGATTCGTCATGAGAGCAACTGTCTCAATTCCGCGCGGCTTTGCCTATGGCGAAGATGAGCCGCTACCGTCCACCCGGCCCGATGTGCTGGTGGCCGTGGGGGCCATGCTGGAGGGGCGGCTGGAGCGTGTGGCCAAGAGCATTGGCATGTCGCCCAGCACCCTGCAGAAAAAGGTGAGCCTGTTCACTGACACGCATCACCTGTCGGTGAGCGAACTGCAGATGATCCAGCACGCCACGGGCTGCATTGCGCCCACCGAGGTGCTGGCCGCTGCAGAGGGCTATGTGTGCGTGCAGGTCAACCCGGCCCAGGTCACCAGCGTGGCCGAGTTCCTGGCCACGGGCGCGCAGCTGTTTGGCGACCTGGCCAAGGCCATGCAAGAAGAGGCCGGCCACGACCGCCCCGTGACGCCCAACGGCCACAAGCGGGTACAGCACCTGGTGCAGGAGCTGATGGGGCACATCAATGCGGGCAATGCGTTTGTGGCGGGGCGTGTGCCTGCGCGGGTGGGGGCGGTATGACCAGCGCGCGCAAACGCAAAAAGCAGGTGTACCGGGCCATGGGTCGTGTCTTGGCTCGGCGGCACTTTGTGTCTCGCATGGTCCGGCGATTTGTGCGCCGAAAGCTTGTGCTTCCAGTCGTCCGTGCCTTGATGGGGTCGTTCCCGTCGGGTTCATTTTTCTCGGGCCCTGGTGTGGTGGGCGGGCTGTACACGCGCAGCGGTGATGATGTGCAGCGACTGGGAAAGCTTTCCAGCTGCGGCCTTTCTGGCGAGTTTGAGTGCATCAAAGCACCCGCCTCTGGCTGGTGCGCCATCGGTGACCGCGAGTGGAATCTGATGCGCAGGTATGTGCGGGTGGGGGAGTAGAAGCATGCAACTCAACATCACCATCAAAGGCTTCGAGCGTGTGAAGGCGCAGATGGAAGCGCTGTCTGGCGCGCAGCTGCGCGAGGCCGCTGCCAAGGCGTTGAACGACGCGGGCCACCAGGTGCGCCGTGATATGCAGCGCGAACTGACGCAGAGGTTTGACCGGCCGACGCCGTTCATCGTGCGGTCGCCAAAGGTGTTCCAGGCCACGGCCGACGACCTCGTGGTGACGATTGCACCAACGCTACACACAGACAAAAACGCCTTTGTGCGCGGCGGAAAGGTCGGCGTGGATCCGCAGCAGGTTTTGCAAGCACAAGAGTTTGGTGGATTGCGCCGCGACAAGCGCAGCGAGTCTGTCTTGCGTCGCGCTGGCATCCTTCCGGCTGGCTGGCAAACGGCTATACCAAGACAGCCATTTCCCGGCAGCGATGACGGTAACGGAAACCTCAAGGGTCCATTCCTTCGGTCGGTATTGGCGTTTCTGCAGGCATTTGCTGTTGGACAGGGTCATTACGCCAACATGGGTGCTGATGCAAAGGACCGCGTGCGGCGGTATGGCAAAGGCACATTAACAAAAGCCGCTCAAAGGCAGGCTGGGCCATTCCGAGGCCGGGCTTACTTCGTTGCCTATGGGAGGGCCGAGAGTCCTTTCGGCAAGGGGATTGTTCGCAATTCTGGAGGGCTCGCCTATGGAAAGTCTCGAACTGCACATTTGGCGGCGGGTATCTGGGCCAAGTTGGGCGAGGGTAAGGGTGAGCCTCGCCCTGTATTGATGTTCATAAAGCCTGGCAAGGGCTACACGCCGCGAATTGATCTGGATGGTCTGGGCAAGAGCGCAGCTACGCAGGACTACCTGGCGCGGCGGCTGCGGTTTCGAATTCGTCAAGCTGCGGAGGCTCTTGGTGGCTGATCAAGCTCAAAACAATCTGGATGCCGCCCGCTGGGTGGATGCAATGGTGTGCCCGCTGACTTTGGGGGCAGCGCAGGCCCAGGCGGCGGTGCGCGACGGGAGTGCTGGGCGCTCTGTGGGTGGCCCATTCAGCGGCGATGAGGGCGGTTGTCCTTTGAGCGCTGATGAGCTGCGCATCCTGCGGCGCGAGGTGAATGTGATGGGGGGTGTTCTGTGAACCACTATCCCCACCACATTGGTGATTTCAACAATGCGACCCGACATTTAACGTTCGTTGAACGGGCGTTGTACCGGGAGCTGTTGGATTTGTATTACGACACCGAACGCCCGTTGAACGCTGACGTAACGAAGATCGCACGGCGCGTGCTGGCGCACACCGACGACCAGCGCGAGGCACTGCAGGTGGTGTTGGATGAGTTCTTTGTGCTGAGTGAGGATGGTTGGCACAACGACCGTTGTGACCGTGAGATTGCAGAGTTCCATTCAAAAAGAGAGCAGCAAAGCCAAGCGGGGCGGGCATCTGCGGCCAGAAGGAAGCGGGGCGGGCCACCTGCAGCGGGCGCTGCACATCCGTCTGGCGGTGCGCCAACGGGTGGCGGTGGTGCTGCTGGTTCTGGTTCAACGCCCGTTGAACGCCCGTTGAACGGGCGAACCACCAACCAGAACCAGAACCAGAACCATATAAAAGAGACTTCGTCTCCAAAAGCCGACGACGGTGCAACGCCCGTTCCATCGACCGTGCAACCGGCAGACAGCACGGTGCCGAAGTCGGAGGGCGAGTGGGCTGTGCTGTTCGGCTCGGAGTTCGGCGTGGAGGTGGACCACACCGACCTGCAGGACCGAAAGAAGTTCTGGCCCAAGGCGAAGGCGTGGGTATCGGCCGGCGTGACGCTGGGCCAGATGCGCGCAGCCGTTGCCAAGGCGCGGGATGAAGCCACCGAGGGGATTGCGTACCTGCCTGCGTACGTGGACAGGGTGCTGGCCACCATGAGCGCCCCGCCGCCTGAGTCCCGCACCGAGGCGGCAGCGCGTGCCCGCATGCAGCAGGCCGCGCCCCTGGCTGCAGCTCAGGCTCCATCGCACGTGGCGCCCGCTGCCATGGCTGATGGGTACCAGTTTTTCAAGGAGCAGGCTGCAGGTGCACGCGCGCTGCTGCCGGTGGCGGAGGTGGCCCATGCATGACCAGGCCCCCGACTTCGTTGTGCAGATCCATTCGGCCCTGGCCGTGCGCTACGGCCGCCGATGGCTGGCCATGTGGGCAGGGCTGGACATGGAGCTGGTGCGCGCCGATTGGCGCCGTGTGCTGCGCGACTATGCGGCCAACCCCACGGCGGTCATGCATGCCCTCGACAACCTGCCGGAGCATGTGCCCACGGCTTCGGACTTCCGCACGCTGTGCGCATCAGGCCCGCGCCCTGCTTGGCAGCCGCTGCCGCCGCCTGTGACCAGTGCGCAGGGCAAGGCGGTAATGCGTGAGCTGTTGGCTCGACTGCAGGCGCCCAGCGAGACGCAGCCTAAGGCATGGGTCGATGTGATTTTGGACAAGGTGGCCAGGGGCGAACACGTATCGCGCGCAGCCCGAGAGTCGGCTAATGCCGTTCGCGCGCGCCGGTGGGTGCGCGGGGAGAGCGAGCTTTGATGGCGTCCACCCCCTTCCCCTGCGAACACTCCATGGGTGTTGTTTCAGCACCACGACTCCCCCCCGTCTCGGGTCCTCCCCCTCACCCCCCAGGTGCGGGTAATTCGAGCCGCCCTGTCGGACTGTTGCGGGTGAGTGCTAAGGGGGTTAAGTGAATATGGTGTATGGCTTTGATGCTACGTTGTTGATAGCAATTGAGGGGTGCAAGTGAAAGTTTTGCCGGTGCTCGACCAGGTGATATCGCAGGCTGAGTTCGCCCAGATCATTGGGGTGAGCGAGGCGCGCGTGTCGCAGATGGTGAGCGAAGGCTTGATTGCCCGGGGCGATACCGCTGCGGGCTGGGTGGTGGCCTATTGCGAGCGGCTACGTGACCAGGCGGCAGGGCGGCTGGGCGAGACCTACGGCCTCGACCTGGTGCAGGAGCGCGCGGCCCTGGCCCGTGAGCAACGCGAAGGCCAGGCGATCAAGAACGCCATCGCACGGCGCGAGTACGCCCACGTGGGCCTGCTGGCTGACGTGCTGGGCCAGGCAGCCAGCGCGGTGGTGGACCGCTTCGACCAGTTGGAGGGCACCCTGCGCAAGGCCTGCCCCGATCTGCCCGACGAAGCCAAGACCGCAGTGCTGCAGGTGATCGCCTCGGCCCGCAATGAGTGGATCCGCGCCACCGAGCGGCTGGTGGCTGACAGCGTGGACGCCATGCTGGCCGAGGGTGCCACCGAGGAAGAGCCCTACAGCGAGGGCTTGTCCACATGACCACCATGCCCATGCTGCACGCCGAAACCGCCGCCGCCATCAAGGCCGCCGTGCGCATGGGCCTTGAGAGCCTGCGGGCAGAGCCGCCCCAGCGCCTGGGCGACTGGGCGCGCGACCACTTCAAGCTGGCAGGCGAAAGCAGCCACCAAAAGGGCGCCTGGGAGGCCTGGGCCTTCCAGGTGGGAATTCTCGATTTCATGAGCGATGACCGCATTGAGGATCTGGCCGTGCGCAAGGCCAAGCGCGTCGGCTACACGAAGATGGTCACCGCCTTCGTGGCCTACAACATCGCCCACCGCCGCCGCAAACAGGCGCTCTGGCAGCCGACCGACGATGACCGCGACAGCTACGTCAAGAGCGAAATCGACCCGCTGCTCGACCCGCTGACCGGCGTGCCCGCCATCAACAAGGCCCGCAAGCTCGACAGGTCCTCCGAGGAGACCATCAAGTTCAAGCCATTCCGCGACAGCGTGCTGCACCTGCTGGGCGGCAAGGCGGCCCGGGCGTACCGCCGCATTACCGTGGCCGTGGCCATCTTGGACGAGTGGAGCGCCTTCGATCAGCAGATCGAGAAATCCGGCGACCCTGGCGGCCTGGCCAAGGGACGCCTGGAGGGCGCGCCATACCCCAAGTTCGTCGGCGGCAGCACGCCGCGCCTGAAAGGCCTGTGCCATGTCGAGCGAGCGTGCGACAACGCCGAGGGCATGGTGCGCTTTCACATCGACTGCCCACGCTGCGGCCTTGAACACCCGCTGATCTGGGGCGGCAAGAACCTCGCCCACGGGTTCAAGTGGACACGCGGCAAGCCTGAGACTGTGCACCACGTGTGCCCACACTGCCGCGCATCCATCACCCAGGCTGACTACCTGGCGGGCGGCGTGCCGCTCGATGGCGCCTGGGTGTGTGAGCGCACCGGCAAGCGCTACGGCCAGGACCGCATCTGGCGCGACAGCAAGGGCATGCCCTGCAACCCGCCGCGCACCCTGGGCGTGCACGTGTGGACGGCCTACAGCCCGCAGCGGGCATGGTCCGATATCGTCACCGAGTTCGAGAACGCCCTGAAGGCGCTGGAGGCTGGCGAGGTCGGCCCCATGCAGCTCTTCGTCAACGAAACCCTGGGCGAGACCTGGGAACTGGCTGGCGAGCGCACCGACGAGCACGCCCTGCAGGCCCGGGCCGAACCCTACAAGCTCTGCACCGTGCCCAAGGGCGGCCTGTACCTCACCGCCGGCGTGGACGTGCAGCGCAACCGGTGGGAAATCACCGTCTACGCCTGGGGGCGCGGCATGGAGTCCTGGGTGGTCGATGTGATCTTCATCGAGGGCAACCCGGCGGTGGACGAAGAGTGGGACGCCGTCACCCACCAACTGCAGCGCCGCTACACGCAAGAATGGCACGGTGGCACCCTGGGCATCAGCGCCACCAGCATCGACTCATCCGACCAGACGCAGGCCGTCTACAACTGGGTGGCCAAGGCCCAGCACATCTTGCCTGGGCTGCGCGCCATCAAGGGCGACGGCAACGAAGCCACCAACATCCTCGGCGCCAGCAGCGCGCAGGACATCAACTGGCGCGGCAAGAAGGTGCCCAACGGCATCAAGCTCTGGCGGGTGGGTGTGGACGCCGCCAAAGACCTGCTGCTCGGCCAGCTCGCCATCGACAAACCCGGGCCGGGTTACGTGCACTTCAGCGACGAGCTGCCGCGCGAGTTCTTCGAGCAGCTCACCGCCGAGCAGCGCGTGCTGGCCAAGATCAACGGCCGCGAGGCCTACCGCTGGATCAAGCGCCGCCCCCGCAACGAACAGCTGGACAACCGCAACTACGCATTGCACGCAGCCATGGCCAGCGGCTTGCACCGCTATGACGACGCCCGCTGGCAAAAGCTGGAGGCCGCCGTGCAGCCCGCAAATCATGATCTATTTGCTACACAAAGCGTAGCAACAAAGCCAGAAGAGACAAGCGCTGCCGAAGAAAAAGCACCCGTGCAGCACAAGCCCAACCCCTTCGCATCGCGCGCCAACCGCAGGCCCACAGCCTCCACCGTCTCATGGTAAAACCCGCCGCCCCAGCCACCACGCCCGCAACACCCCAGCTCGATGGGCTACTGCTCGCCGACGGCCCCACCGCCGACCAGCAAGCCCTGGCCGCCGTGCAGCACAGCGACGATGTTGTGGAGTACACCCTGCGCTGCGTCATAGCCCTGGCGCCTAAGCTCAACGCAGCAGTGCTGCGCGCGGCCGAGGCCCAGGTGCGCGAGGTGTTCGGCGGCGATGAGGTGTGGGTGGGCCGCCGGCCTGACCTTCTGAGCCGCAACGACGCCATCCGCCGCGACTACCTTGCAGGCGAGCGCGTGGCCCTGCTGTCGCGCCGGTACCAGCTCACCCAGCGGCGCATCCTGCAGATCCTCAAAACGTGAAATTTCACCCCTTACAGATTTCACCCCGCCCGGCCTAGATTGCAGCCTGCAACACCACGCGCGCCATGGCCACCACACCCACCACAGAACCCTCCACCGTCAACGCAGGCGACACCGTGCTTTGGCGCCGCACGTTGGCCGACTATCCCGCCAGCGACGGCTGGGCTCTGGCATACACCCTGCTCAGCGCCACGGCCAAGATCAGCATCAGTTCAGCCCCCGACGGCGCCGACCACCTGGTCAACGTGGCCCCTGGCGTTTCTGGTACCTGGGCCGCTGGAGACTACGCCTGGCGCGCCCAGGTCAGCAAGGCGGGGCAGGTGTTCACCGTGGCAGAGGGCCGCATCACCGTGCGCCCCAGCTTCACAGCAGCCACCACGCTCGACACCCGCAGCAGCGCCCGCAAGGCGCTGGAGGCCGTCAAGGCCTACCTGGCCGATGCCAACAACATCAAGGCGTCAGAGTATGAAATCGCAGGCCGCCAGCTGCGGCGCTACACCCTCAGCGAGCTGTGGGCCCACCATGACAGGCTAGTGACCGAGGTGCGCAACGAAGGCGCGGCAGACCGCATTGCCGCAGGCCTACCCAGCAACACCCGTGTTTATGTGAGGTTCGGCCAATGACCAGCATGATCAACCGTGCGCGCCAGTGGCTCAGCCGCACCGTCGCCCCCGCCGACCACCGCACGCGCCGATTCCAGGCCGCCCGCATGGACCGGCTCACCGCCGACTGGATGGCCACTGCGCAGAGCATCAACGAAGAGCTGCGCAGCGACCTCGACGCACTGCGCTCGCGCGGCCGCCAGCTGGGCAACAACAACGACTACGCCAAGAAGTTCGTCGGCATGGTCAAGGACAACATCATCGGCCCCGGGGGTGTGCGCCTGCAGGTGCGCATCGAAGACGCCCCAGGCAAGCCCGACCGCTTGGCCAGCCAGGCCATCGAGCGCGGCTGGAACGAATGGCAAGCCGTCGCCGATATCGCCGGGCACCAGCACTTTCGGGACATGTGCGAAACGCTGGTCGGCGGCCTGCCGTCTGATGGCGAGTTTCTGGTGCGCATGGTGCGCGGGGCTGACGCGGGCAACCGCTTCAACTTCGCCCTGCAGCTCATCGACGTGGACCGCATCGACACCACCTACAACGGCCGCCACGGCGCCAACACCGTCATCATGGGCGTGGAGGTCAATGCCTACCGCCGCCCGGTGGCCGTGCACATCTTTGCGGCCCACCCCAACGACGGCCAGCACAGCAGCCGCCAGCGCATCCGCCTGCCGTTGGACGATGTCATCCACGGCTTCAAGGTAGAGCGACCCGAGCAGCTGCGCGGCATTCCCTGGATGGCCGCAGGCATGCTCAGCCTGCACCACCTGGGCAACTTCAAGTTGGCGGCGCTGCTGGCGGCAGAGCATGGCGCCAACCATTACGGCTTCTTCACCACGCCCGACGGACAGTCGCCCATCGGCGCCCCGGACTCCGCCGGCGGCGAGGCAGTCACCGTCAGCCAGCCCGGGTACTACGACACGCTGCCCACCGGCGTGCAGTTCACGCCCTACGACAGCAAGTACCCCGAGCAGAACTTCGGCCCCTTCGTCAAGACCACGCTGCAGCGCATTGCCAGCGGCTGGGGTGTGGCCTACCACTCCCTGGCCAACGACCTGGAGGGCGTCAGCTTCTCCAGCATCCGCAGCGGCACGCTCGAAGAGCGCGACCGGTGGATGAGCGACCAGCAATGGTTCATCGACGTAGCGCTGGAGCGCATCTACCGCGCCTGGCTGCAAATGGCCCTCCTGTCCGGCGCCATCACCATGCCCAACGGCAGCGCGCTGCCCGCCTCCAAGCTGGAAAAATTCAGCCGGCACGAATGGCAGCCCCGCCGCTGGGAATGGGTGGACCCCAAGGCCGATACCGAGGCCAACATCCTCAAGGTGCGCGCAGGCCTCATGAGCCCGCAGGACCTTTGCAGCGCCATGGGCTACGACTTCGAGGACACGCTCGACGCCATTGCGGCCGCCCAAAAGTTGGCCAAGGAAAAGAACGTGCAGCTACCTGCCTACGACGCACTGCCGGGGGCGGGTGCTGGCGCAGCGGCCGCGCTGCCTGCGCCGTAGCGCCATCGTCACCCCTATGTAAGGCCCGCCCCGTGCGGGCCTTTTGCTGTGTGGTGCGCTGTGCAAGTAGGTGAAATTTCACCCCTTACAAATTTCACCTCACCCCGCTTGCAATAGCGGGCATGAGCAGCACAGCACAACTCCCCGAAGCCGTCGCGCGGCACCTGACCAAGGGCCGCGCAGAGCGTGCATTTCTGGTTGAGCGCCAGGCCATTGACGAAGAAGCCCGCACCGCTGTGCTGGCCTTCGCCAGCGAGCTGCCTTACGAGCGCTACTGGGGCGTGGAGATTCTGGACTGCACGGCCACCAGCATGCGCCAGGGCCGCCTGCGCAGTGGTGCCAACCTGCTTTGCGACCACGACACCCGCGATGTCGTTGGCGTTATCGAATCTGTCGAGATCGGTGCGGACAGGGTTGCCCGCGCCGTGGTGCGCTTCGGAAAAAGCGCTCGTGCAGAGGAAGTGTGGAACGACGTGCGCGATGGCATCCGCCGCAACGTGTCTGTCGGCTACATGGTCCACAAAGCGCAGCTGGTCGAGACCGTGGACGGCGTGGAAACCTACCGCGTCACCGACTGGGAGCCCTTTGAAGTCTCGCTTGTCAGCGTACCTGCTGACGCATCCGTCGGCGTAGGCCGCAGCCTCGATGGCGCTGAAACCCCAGCGTCAGACGCAGCCCCCGCGCCGCAAGCCACCACCCCCACCACAACCCCATCCGAACCCGAGGTGAAAACCATGCCCGATCCCGTAGTCGAAGTCATCGAGCAGCGCAACCACGCTGCCGAAATCTCCAAAATTGCCCCCAGCATCCCAGGCGGCGCCGAGCTGGCCATGGATGCCATTCAGCGCGGCCTGACCGTTGAGCAGTTCCAGCGCGAGGCCATTGCCAAGATGGCCAGCAAGCCCGTGCCCACCGCCGATATCGGCATGGAAAAGGGCGAGGTCAAGCAGTACAGCCTGATGCGCGCCCTGAACGCGCTGGCCAACCCCACCGACGCCGCCGCGCAGCGCGCAGCTGCTTTCGAGCGCGAGTGCTCCGATGCAGCCGCCGCCAAGGTGGGCAAGCAGGCACGCGGCTTCATGGTGCCTAACGAAGTGCAGCGCCGCGACCTGGTGGTGGGTACTCCCACAGCGGGCGGCAACATGGTGGCGACGGATCTGCTCACCGGCAGCTTCATCGACATCCTGCGCAATGCCATGGTCATCGACGGCCTGGGCGCGCGCATGCTCACCGGCTTGGTGGGCAATGTGGCCATCCCCAAGCTCACCGGCTCGGCCACTGCCTACTGGGTGGCTGAAAACTCGGCGCCCACCGAAAGCCAGCAAACCGTCGGCCAGGTCACCCTGACCCCCAAGACGGTCGGCGCCTTCACCGACATCGCCCGCCGCCTGCTGCTGCAAACCAGCCTGGATGTCGAGGCCATGGTGCAGAACGACCTCGCCACCATCCTGGGCCTGGCCATCCAGCAAGCCGCCATCAACGGCACGGGTGCATCCAACCAGCCCAGCGGCATCCTGACGCAGATCGCATCGCCCACCGTGGTGGCAGGCACCAACGGTGCTGCACCCACCTGGCAGAACGTCATCGACCTGGAGTCTGCCGTGGCTGTTGCCAATGCCGACGTGGGCACGCTGGCCTACCTCACCAACGCCAAGGTGCGCGGCAAGCTCAAGGCCACCAGCAAGGTGTCGGGCCAAAACGGCTTCATTTGGGAAGGTGGCGACACCCCCGTCAACGGCTACCGCGCAGCGGTCACAAACGCCGTGCCGTCCAACCTCACCAAGGGCACCAGCTCTGGCGTGTGCTCGGCAGCCATCTTTGGTAACTGGGCTGACCTGGTGATCGGCATGTGGGGCGGCCTGGACCTGATGGTGGACCCCTACACCGGCAGCGCTGCGGGCACCGTGCGCGTGGTGGCCCTGCAAGACGTGGATGTTGCCCTGCGTAACACCGTGTCCTTCGCCACCGTGGTGGACCTGCTGACCGTCTAAGCCAGCGCCACGCCCACAGCCCACCACCGCCCAGGCCCCCAGCATGTTCACCGAAGACATCAGCGCCTTCTTCAGTACCGCAGATTTCGCCACCACGGCGAGCTTTGCCGGTGGTGCCGATGTGCCTGTCATCTTCGACGCGGCTGCAGTGCAGGGCTCGGTGGGACCGCTGGGCATGGTCAGCGCCATGCCTGCCATCACCTTGCCCAGTGCGCAGGTGCCCGCCAGCCCGGTGGGCGTCATCGTGGTGGTGACTGTGGATGGTGCAACGGTCTCCTACGTGGTGGCCGACGCCCAGCCCGACGGCACCGGCATCACCCGCCTGCTGCTGGAGGTCGCATGACCGCCCCCACCGTCTTCGCCCAGGTGCTCGGCGCCATGCAGGAATCCCTGCAGGCCGCCGCCCCAGTGTCCCCCAACGTGTTCCGCGCCCGCGCCCGGGTGGTGCCGCAGCAGATGGCCACGGCCATCGTTGTGCGGCCTGCCCAGGCAGAGCGGGATGCATCGGTGGGGCAGGGCGCCATGGCGCTGTGGCTGACGGCTGTGGCGGTGGAGTGCTACGCACGCGGCACCGTCTCCAGCCCGGTGGATGTGGCGGTGGACGAGCTCATGGGCGCGGCCGTGCAGCGGCTGATGCAAGACCCATCCCTCGGCGGCCTGGTGGGGTCCATCGACCCCCAGGGCGTGTCCTGGGATTTCGACGTGGACGGCGAGCAAACCGCCTGCGCCACGGTGACTTTCTACGTGCGGCACGCCACGGCGTCTGCGTCTTTCTTCTGACTTTTCACCAATCGAGGTAAACGAAATGGGACAACCAATTTTCTGGACCAACGTGGGTATCGATGTGCAAACGGCCTTGGGCACCGCCATCTCCCTCTCGGCCATCAGCAAGGCGACCACGGGCGTTTGCACCTACACGGGCGGAACCAACCCCGCAAACGGCGACTACATCGTGCTCGCGGCAAGCGGCATGAGCCAGGTGAACGACCGTCCGTTCCGTATCGCCAACGTCAACACCACCACCAAGACGTTCGAGCTTGAAAACGAAGACACCACCAGCTACGACACGTTCATCAGCGGCAGCTTCCAGATCATCACCTTCGGTGCATCGTTCAACAGCGTGCAGCAGATCAGCCCCAGCGGTGGCGACTACGAAAAGGCCGATGTCACCACCATCCACGACCAGGTGCGTAAGAACGTGCCCACCATCGCTGCGCCCCTCACGCTGGGCATGACCAACTACTTCGATCTGACCGACCCCGGCTTTATGGAGTGCAACAAGGCCTACAAGTCCAAGACCAAGCGCGCGATCCGCCTGCGCTTCGGTACGGGCGCAAAGATGCTCATGGTCGGCTATGTGGGCGCTGCTGGCGTGCCCACCGGCCAGGCCCAGGGCGTGGTGCAGACCCCTGTGTCCATCGAGGCCCAAAACCTCCCCACCGTCTACGCGAGCTGATCGCGCAGCGCGCATGCCGCACCCCGGTATGCGCTCGGTTTCGTGCGCGGCACGGTGGGCTGTAAGGCCTGCTGGCTCCGTCTTTGCCCGAGCGGGCACGCCGCGCACTCCCTTCCTATCGGGCCTTTGATCGGGCTTCTCCCATGTCTATCTCTCTCGTCGTATCTCCCAAGGTCAAGTTCCCTGTGAAGGGGAGCATCAAGGACGAAAGCGGTGTTGATAAACCGTTCGACTTCACCCTCACCTGCAAGCGCCTCGACACCGATGAAATCCAGGCCAAAAAAAACGAAGACGGCTCCTACATCTATGCCGACTTCATGGCGGGTGTCATTGAAGACTGGTCCGGCGTCAAGGACAAAGACAACCAGGCCGTGCTCTACACCACCGACGCGTGGCAGGCCCTGAGCAAGATCCCCGGCGTGGCTGCGCTCGCCTGGCAAGCCTACATGCGCGAGAACGGTGCCAAGGAAAAAAACTAGCCCAGGTCGCCCGCCGGATCGCTGAGCACAACCATGCGCGCCACTCTGCCCAACAGCCACAGCAGCCGGGTCCAGACCCGACCAGCCCCATGGGCGGGCTGCTCTCTCAGCTGGCGGCTGTGGGCGCGTTTGACGCGCAGAGCGAGCCAGACCCCGGGGGCGACATCGTGTACCTGTGGCCCGAATGCGTTGATGCCTGGGGCCACTGGCAGCAGCTGCAAACCCAGTGGCGTACCGGCGTGGCTGGCGCCACGGGCCTCGACTACACCGGCGTGCGCGCCTACCTGGACGAGCAAGGCATCGAGCCCGGCCCCGAGCGGCGCGAGCTGTTCGCCTGCCTGCAGGCCTGCGAGTTCGCAAGCCTTGAAGCGTGGTCCGAGCTGCGCGCAAAAGAACCACGGCCACCACCCCCAACCAACCGGTAACGCTGCATGACCGCACCCATTGGCATCACCCTCAGCCTCGATGGCGTACAAGCCACCGAGCAAGGCCTGCGCCGTGTGGCTGGCGGGGTGGACGCCGTTGGTGTGTCCGCCAAGCAGACGGCCGCCGCATTGCGTGGCGTGCCGGCACAGTTCACCGACATCGTCACCAGCCTGGCCAGCGGACAGCAGCCGCTCACCGTTTTCCTACAGCAGGGCGGCCAGCTCAAGGACATGTTTGGCGGCGCGGGCAATGCGGCCAAGGCGCTGGGAGGGTATGTGGCGGGGCTGATCAGCCCCTTCACGCTGGCTGCAGCGGCGGGGGTGGCTCTGGCCGTGGCGTACAAGCAGGGCAGTGCCGAGGCTGATGCCTACGCCCGCTCCATCGCCCTCACGGGCAATGCCGCTGGCGTCACCGCCTCGCAGCTGCAGGGCATGGCAGAGCGCGTGTCGGCCGTTGCGGGCACCCAGTCCAAGGCTGCCGAGGTGGTGGCCCAGCTGGTGGGTACTGGCAGCGTTGCATCGCAGAGCCTGGAACAGTTCACCGCCACCGCCATTCGGCTGGAGCGCAATGCAGGCGTCGCGGTGAAAGACACGGTGAAAGAGTTTGCCGAGCTGGGCAAAGAGCCTGTGGAGGCCGCCAAAAAGCTCAACGAGCGCTACAACTACCTCACGGCGGCGGTCTACGAGCAGATCAAGGCGCTGCAAGAGCAAGGCAAGGCCAGCGAGGCTGCAGCACTCTCCCAGCAATCCTACGACAAGGCTATGAGCCTGGTGGCGTCCACGCTGGAGGGAAGGCTGGGCTACATCGAGCGTGCCTGGCGCGCTGTGGGCGATGCGTCCAAGTGGGCATGGGACAAGATGCTCAATGTGGGCCGTCCGGACACGCTGAAGGACCAGCTCGACCGCGCCCGCGCAAACCTTGAGCAGCGACTGAACACGCCCTTGGCGGTGGACAACCCCGCCATGCGCGCGTCCCGTGAAAAGGGCATCGAGGCGCTGCGCAACGAAATCAACCTGCTGCAGGAACAGGAGCGCATGATGCGCCGGGGCGCAGACGCCCAGGCAGACCGCGCAAAGGCTGAAAAAGCGGGCATTGATGCAGCCGATGCGCTGCTCAAAACCCAGGACAAGGGCCTCACCAAGCAGCAGCAAATGAACGCTGCGCTCAAGGAATACCGGTCGCAGCTGGAGGCCCTGCGGGCCGTCAACCCCAACTCTGCCCGCCTGGCCCCTGATGCCGTGGCCCGAGGCGAGCGCGCCATCCGCGACCAGTTCAAGGACCAGGCCGGCGCATCCACCGGCGAGTCCGAGCTGGCCACCATCAAGGCAAAGATCACCGAAACCGAAAAGTACATCGAGGCCCTGCGCACGCAAGGCCTGGAGGGTGCCAAGCTCAACGACGGCGAGCGCATGGCCCTCAAGATCAAGGAAGACCTCAAGACCAGCATCACCGGCACCGCCCGCGCCAACAAAGAGCTGGCGCTGGTAGAGGCTGAAAAGCTCGGCTTGGTGCAGCGCGCCGCAGCGGCTGAAGAGCAGCGCCAGAAGGCCGTCAAAAAGTCCACCGACGAATACGCCAAGCTGGTCGAGAGCACCTTCAAGGCCGCTGATGCCCTGCAAGACCAGGCAGACAAGCAGCAGGCCGCCAACGCCGTGTACGGCAAGGGCGCCGCCGCCATTGATGAACTGGCCCTGGCAACCCTCAAATCCCGCATGAGCGAGGCGCAGGCCTCGGACAGCTTCAGCGAAAAGTACATCGCCGCGCTGGAGGCCCAGATCCAGGCGCAGGAGCGCCTGAACGCCGCCCGCGCCGAGGGCCGGTTCAAGGAGATGAACGAATCGCTGGACCGCGAGCTGGCTGCAGCCAACCAGCAGGCCGCGCTCTACCAGGACGAGCTGCGCCTCACCGGCCTGTCGGCCCTGGAGCGCGCCAAGATCGTGGCCCTGCGCCAGTCTGAGCTGGAGCTGGCCCGCGACCTCGAAAAGATCGAGCAGGGCGGATTCAAGGACGCAGAAAAGGAGCAGCTGCGCATCATTGCCCGCGAAAAGCAGCGCGTGGCGGGCTCGGCCGCCGTCAACAAGGTCATTCAGGACGATTTCACCCGCACGTCAGAAACCATTGAGCGCTCGCTCACCGACGCGCTGCTGCGCGGCTTCGAGTCGGGCAAGGGTTTCGCCAAGAACCTGCGCGACACCATCGCCAACATGTTCAAGACGCTGGTGCTGCGGCCCATCATCAGCGCCGTGGTCAACCCGGTGGCGGGTGCCCTTACCGGCGCGCTCGGCCTGGCTGGTACGGCCAGTGCTGGCACCTCTGCGCTGGGGGCGGTCAGCACCGCCGCCAGCGGGGCATCGTTGCTGGGTAATGCGGCGGGCCTGCTGGGTGGTGCTGGCACGGCAGCCGGCTACGGCTTTTCGGCACTCATGTCGGGCAACGGGCTGGGCGCGCTGAGCGGTGGCCTGGGCATGCTCACATCCGGCGGCCCAGCGGCCATCATGGCTCAGGGCGCCGGGATGATTGCTGGGGTGTTGGGCCCCATCGCCCTGGGCATCGGCGCCCTCACGGCCATCATTGGCAAGACCAAGGGCGAGACCCGCACCGGCGGCCAGTTCGGCGTGGCCTTCGACGGCAGCGTGACCAACCAGCGCCGGGGCCAGACGTACACCATCGAGGGCCAGCAGTTCGACCGCGACTTCACCAACGGCCTGCAGACCGCGCTGAAGGACGGCATTGCCTACCGCCTGGAAGGCGACCCTGTGGCGCAAGAGTCGGCCATCCGCGAGGCGGTGGCGGGTACGGCTAGCGGCATCAATGGCTTCTTGAAAGCCCTGGGCAGCTCTGCCACCCTCACCGGGTTCTCTGCGGGCTTTGAAACCAGCATCAAGGATCGGGGCGGCAACTTTGCAGGCGGGGTCTTCAACACTGGTGCCACCTTCGGCGAATCCGGCAAGGGTGATAACTACGCTGGCACGCTGTACGAGAAATTCAGCACCAACAGCCCCGACTTCAAGACCGCGCTGGAGAACTTCACCCTCGACCTCAAGCAGTCCACCATCCAGGCCCTGCAGACCGTCACCGATATCCCACAGGCGGTGCAAAAGCTGCTCAAGGGCGTGGACGCTGAGGGCCTGACCGAAGACGCCGCCAACAAGCTGCTGGAGACCATCAACGCCCAGATCGTCGGCGTGACCCAGTTCAAGGACGCCCTCAAGGGCATGGGCCTGGACACCGTGGCCGCGCTCAGCTTTGATGCGGCCGCAGGCCTGGCAGAGGTTTCTGGCGGGTTCGACAAGCTGCTGGGCAACCTGCAAACCTACTACACCAACTTTTTCAGCGGCGAAGAGCAGCGGGCCAACCTGCAGCGTTCGCTGGCAGAGCAGCTGTCTACCCTGGGCCTGCAGCTGCCCGACATCAACGCCACCAACGCCCGCGACCAATACCGCGCCCTGGTGCAGGGGGCTGAAAAAGACCTTAGCGAGTCCGGCCGCAAAACCTACGCCACGTTGTTGGCCCTGTCTGGCGCTTTCGCATCCATCACCGAGGCCGCAAAGACCACCACCCAGACCCTGGAGCAGCAGCGCCAGGCCTACTACGGCGCCCTGCAAGATGCGGTGTCAGCCCGCAACAAGTCCCTGCAAAGCCAGCTCAGCGCAGCGCGAGAGGTGGAAGGGGCCCTCGACAGCCTGTTCGGCATCCTGCGTAGCAATGTGCGCGACCTGTATGGCGAGGTGGACGGCACGCGCGGCATGCTGGCCAGCCAAGGCAATGCGTTCATCGACCAGGCACTGGCCACGGCCAAAGCGTCGGGCTAACTGCCAGACGCCGAGAAGCTGGCCGAGGCCATCAGTGCGGTGCGTGGCGGTCTGGATGGTGGTGCCTACACCACGCAGTTCGCATCCGACCGCGACCGCCTGGTGCTGGCCGGCAAGCTGTCTGGCCTGGAAGGTATCGCAGAAAAGCAACTCACTGACGCCCAGCGCACGGTGCGCGCACTTGAAACGCAGATCGAGCAGAACGAGCAGGTGCTCGACTACTGGAAGCAGCAGATCGATATCGACAACGGCACCTATCAGGGCATCCTGAGTGTCGAGTCGGCCATCCAGCAGCTGAGCGGCATCATGGGCGGGGGTGCTGGAAGCACCCGTCCCACGGCCGCCACTGGCAGCTTGGGCGGCGATATTTCCGGCCCCGCCTATCGCGACCGGGGCACTGTGGCGCGCGCTGAGTACGGCGCAGATGTGGCCCTGTCAAGTTTCGACAAGTTCAAGGCCTGGTATCAAGGCCTAGCCACCAATGCCAACGTGGGCGCGCTACAAAGCGCAGGCTACCAGGTGCCCGACTGGATGCGCGTGGGCGGCATGGCCGGTGACAGCACCGACAAGGAGCTGTTCGGGTCGTACCTGTATTTCAAGAACAACCCGCAGTTCGCCAAAGACTTCGAGCAGGTCATGACCACCGGCCGCTCCAGCCTGCCCACCGATGGCAGCACCCTGGTGCGCAGTGACCTGTCAAAGATGCCTGCCGACGTGGCGGCCTACTTCCAGAGCGACCGCAACAGCCTGCTGAGCTATGAGAGCTTCGGCCTTGACCCAGTACTGGCCTACAAGCTCTACAAGGACGGCCCCGAGCAGTTCGGCCTGAACCTCTCGCGCGAGAACTTCACCGAGTGGCTGCGCACCCACAAGTGGACCGAAGGCGGCGTCATCTCTGCCAACAACACGCTGGACACGGCCAAGGGCTACGCGGGCTACAACCTGGCGCGCTACGACACCAGCACCGGCAACATCGTCAACCTGGACGGCTCCATCTACTCGCCAGACGGCAAGTACCTGGGCATGGCCGGGCGCGACCTGATGGCCAGCGTGTACGGCTCGGCCTTCCTTGGCACCTCGGGCGGCAGCTACGGAGATGCAACGCGCTCGGCGCTCTACAACAGCCAGGTGCAGGGCGGGGCGACTGAGGCGGACTACTACGGCGCCATCAAAACCAACCTGGACGCAGCTATCGCGGGCGGCATGTCGGCCCAAGGCATTGCCGACGCCATCACGCAGACCGGCGCCTCCATGGCAGACGTGGCTGCAGCCTACGGAATCACCGTGGCCCAGCTGGAAGAAAACCTCCGCGCAGGCGGCGCCACCAATATCCCCAGGTTTGCTGATGGCGGCATGCACGCCGGTGGTCTGCGAATTGTGGGCGAGCGAGGTTGGGAAATGGAGGCAACGGGTCCTGCTCGAATCTGGAACCAACAGCAGCTGTCTCAGGCTTTGGGCGGCGATACAGGCCGGCTCGAAGCGCTGATTGAGCAATTGCTCGCAAAGGTCGCCAGTCTCGAAGCGGCTGCCAACGAAACCGCAGACAACACCCGGCCGCTTCCGCAGCTTGGCCGCCAGTTCGACACCGTAACCCTTGGCGGCACTGTGATGCGCCAAAAGGCCGTCGCATGAACATCCTTCTCCCCAAGGCCATCACTAGCGCCATGTTCGGCGCCGGGACCAACATCCCGGAGGTGGACTCGTCGATCACGCCAGCTGAGGTGCAATGGGTCTCTGGAGGGTCATTCGCCAAAGGCACTCGGCGCACCCTGAATGGCTACTGGTACGAGGCCGTTCAGGACATGACCACCAACCCTGCCAATACGATTCAGCCGGGCACGGCTGGAGCCGAGGGCTACTGGCTGAAGGACGAAGGTGCTCCCACCAACCGCATGGCGCCCTTTGACAAGTACCTGTTCACCAAGGCGCGGCGCGCTGGCTCGGTGGTCTACGAGCTGACACCAGGGTTCATCAATGGCGTTGCCATCTATGAGATGGAGGCCGACCACCTCAACATCACGGTGAAGGATGGCGCCACGGACCTGATCACCCCCGTGGACATCGAGCTGTGGGAACAGGCCCCGGGCCTGTGGGAGCTTCTGTTCGGCGAGCTGTCGCGCGGCACGTACTACGCCCTGAAAGACATCCCGCTCAACCCTAACGCAAAGATCAAGATCACCATCAGTCGCAACAACCCGGCCGTGGAGGCTGCTGTTGGCTTCATCAGCGTGGGCAACTGGAAGACGCTGCTTGCGCCACTTGCGCAGGCGAGCGGTGTGCTGTACGGCGTCGAGGCCACCACGCGGGACTACTCGTACAGCCAGGAATACAAGGATGGCACCTACATCGATGTGGAGGGGCGCAAAGCCACCGACATCAACCTGTCCTGCGTGATCGACGCAGCCAGCGCACCGTCTGCCAAATCCCTCTTGGAGCAGATTCTTGGCAAGGCTGTGGCCATTGAGGTCAGCGAGCTGCCGAGGTATTCCCACCTGGCCACGGTGGGCAAAGTCACCGGTTCTGTCCGGTCCGTCAACTGGCCCACCGCTCAGGTGGACCTGCAAATCAAAGGCAACGTATGACCAGTCCTGTCGCGCCAGATGCGGCGCCGTCCGTGCCGGAATTCCCGGCACTCGGAGACACCTCTTACAACACCAAGGCCTACAACTGGGGCAGCTGGATGCCCAGCCTTGTGACCTGGGTCACAGGGGCGGTGTCCAAGGCATACCAGAACGCGCTGAGCGCTTTCGAGAGCGCCACGGCATCGGCTGCCAGCGCAGCTGCATCGGAGGCCTCGGCAGTCACATCCATGGCGGGCTCCAACTTCAAGGGGGATTGGGCCGGACTGACAGGAGTGCTGAACAAGCCGGCATCTGTCGCTTACGCAGGGCGCGTCTGGCTGCTGCTCGACAACCTGGCCGACGTCACAGCCGCAGTGCCTGGTGTGTCTGCCAGCTGGCGTGCGTATGACGTTTTCCTGCCTCTGGTGCAGGTGACTGGAACGGCGCAGACGGCCGTGGCCGGATACCACTACTCGCTGAACAACGCGGCGGCCACCACCATCACATTGCCCGCGTCCCCCGCAGAAGGCGCCATGGTGTGGATCACCGTCGCCAATGGCCGGTACGACAACAGCATCGCCCGCAACGGCAGCACGATCATGGCGCTGGCCGAGGACATGCTGCTCGACAACCCCATCTCGTACCAACTCCGATTCATCAACGGTTCCTGGAGGCTCCTATGAGCGCAGCAAGTCAGTTTGGCGGCGGCATAACGCTTGGCTCCACTGGGAAGGGCTACGGCCTGACAGAGCCGCAATGGGTGCGCGCGGATGGTCGCGCACTCACGCGCGCCGGGTATCCGCGCCTGTCCACCAAGTTTCCCTTTGGCCGCCTCACGGGCACGATCCGCACGCTCGGCAGCACCCCCAGCAGCTACAGCGTGGCAGCCAGCCCGACCTACTTCGTCACCCCATTGGCTGCTGGAAACCCGGGTATGCAGTATTCGACCGATGGCGCAACGTGGTCTTCTGCATCCCTCTCGACGCCGTCGGCATCGGTGGCGTGCGTCATCTGGGCTGGCGCGCGGTTTTGCGCTGTCAACACAACGACCACGCAGCCATTCGTCACTACAGGCGACAACCCGAATTCGACATGGACGTCCACTTCTGGCGGCATCAACAGCGTCCCCGCTGGGCTGCTGAATTTGCTGGCCTACGGCTCGACTCCGGCGCGAATCGTCAGCATCGGCGGTTCTTCAGGCACCAGCGTGTACACGCTCGACAACGGTGCAACGGCCTGGACCAACCGCACTGGGCTGACGTCGCTGAATCGGCGCGGCGTCTGCTGGTCCGGACAAAAGTTCTTCATCGTGTGTGAGAACGCCGCTGTGGTCAGCTCGTCCACGGACGGCATCACCTGGGCTGAATCCCAGATCCCCGAGGCCATCGCAGCGTCGTCCGGCGACATCGCCAGCAATGGCGCGGGTGTCATCGTCATGACAGGCGCAGCGTCCGGGCTGTGGGTCAGCTCTGACCACGGCGTGACCTGGTGCGCTGTCGGAATCCCTACGGTTGCAAGCTCCACTGCCTGGAAGGTGACCTACTCGGGCGACCGGTTTTTCATCCCCACGGCTGCAGGTGTGGCTATGTCCATGGACGGCAAGGAGTGGTTTGTCGAATCCCAGTCTCTGCAGGCCCGTGCACTCAACTCGGGGTTTGCCAAGAAGGGATCGGCCATCGTGCAGATCCAGGCCAGCGCGACGGCCTACTCGTTCACCGAGTCTGCAACTGATTTCTGCGTGCCCATGCTGCAGAGCTACGGCCCCGCAGTGTCTGGCAACCCCGTCGCTTCCGAACCCGTATTCATCAAGGCACTGTGACCATGACCACCTTGCACCATTACGACCTTTGGGGCTGGTACTCGCCCGCCGAAATCCCCGGCCGCAGCACTGACGTTGACCCCGGCAGCGTGCCTTCCGCCCGCGTTGTGGGCCAGCCTTGGCCCAACTGGATCGGCACCGAGTGGGCGATGCACGACTATGTGGAGCCGCCAGCCATCGAGCCGCCCGCCCCGCCAGCGGTGCCCCGCAAGATCACGCTGGGTGCATTTCAGAAGCGCCTTGTGCCTATGCGTGTCCATGCCATTGATACGAGCACGCATTCGAAATGTGTGGCCTTGCGCAGCTATTTGAGCCGCCTGACCCATGTTGATTTGGAAGACCCTGACTTGCCGCTCATGCTGGGCATGCTTGTGGCTGCAGAGCAACCTGCCGCCAACCCGGAGTTTCCCGGGTCCGGACCTCTGACTGCCGACGAAGCGGCCCAGATCATCGCCGCCCCGGTGCAGCCGCAGGAGGTGCCTTGACCATGATCGGACAACTGAGCCTCCAGTCCAACGACCTGGACTTTCGCTACCTGCCCTCCAAGCTGCAGGCCAGCACACCCGGCTACGCCGAACTGCGCGCCGTGGTGGACGTGTCGCGGTACTACGCCAAGGGCGGGCACCACATCGTCTTCGCGCTGGATTGCGAAGGCGGGCAGGGCGCCTACAACCCACACTGCGGCCCCATCTACCGCCACGGCGACAACCTGTTTGCCACGGCGCGCGGTGTGATCGTGCTGGGTGACGGCACCGTGATGTATGAGCGCTGGAACGGCACCTTCGCCCCCGAGCTGGTGCCCATCAGCAACAACGTGCCAGGCACCTTTGACCCCGCCGCGCACCGCTGCCTCACGGTGCGCGTGCGTGGCCACTACGCGGGCGGCGTGTCCGTGCGCATCCGCAGCGGCATCGGCGGCCCCGTGGTGTTTGACGGCACGCTGACCACCGCCGCCTGGGCGTGGCCGGGCCACATGCACGCCTGCGTGGCTGCCATCGCCCTGGGCTTCGTGGCCCCCAAAGACACCGGCTGCACCGAGCAGATCCTGCCGCGCAGCGCACCCGATGCCGAGCTGGGCTTTGCGGCCTTCTCGCGGGTGGTTTGAGGCGCCGGACGAACAAGAACAACCGAGGGAGAACATGCCGGAACCAACTTCAACATCAGGCATCAGTCTGGCCGCCGTTTCCATCGCGCTGCTCGGGCCAATGGCCGGGCCTTACGCCCTGATCGTGTTCGCGGCACTGGCTGGGGCGCTGTGGCCTCTCAGCGCGGCCGACACCATGACACGCGCAGCCGGGGCTTGGCTGCTGCTGCGCTGCACGCTAACGGCAGTGGTGCTCACGTCCGCGCTGTCGTTGGTGCTGCAGAACCAGTGGCAGATCCCCGCCAATGAGGCCCTGGCCCCCGTGGCGTTCGCCATCGGAGCCCTGGGCAACGGTTGGCGCCCGGTCTTTGAGGCTGTCGGCTCTGCCCTGCAGGCTGTGCTTTCCCGTGCTGGAGGGCCTAAGCCATGAACACCTTGCTGATCGCTCATGAGGTGGCGTGCCTGCTGCTGTTCTTCACGGTTTTCTGTCGAATGCAGAAAACAAATCGGCGCACGCGCGCTGCCATCCGCCTTTCGTTCTGGGTGCTGGGTACCGTGGCCGCCCTTGGCATGGCCTGGCCACTGATGGGCTGGCCGCTGCCGTGGTTCGGGGTGCTGCTGGCCCTGGCCATCGTGCAGGTGCAGTGGGTCACATCGCATTACTGGTCGGGCGGAACGCCTGGGCAGTTCAACAGGGGGAATTCATGCTGACTGCAAACCAACTCCGCGCCGCTACCGGCTGCACCGCTGCCCGGGCTGATGAATGGCTGCCGCACATCGCCAAAGCCTGCGAGACCTTTGCCATCAACACGCCCGCCCGGCTCGTGGCCTTCCTGCCCCAGATCGGCCACGAATCCGGCCGCCTGGTGTACGTGCGCGAAATCTGGGGCCCGACGCCCGCCCAGCAGCGATACGAGGGCAGGGCGGACCTGGGCAACACCCAGCCCGGGGATGGCAAGCGCTACATGGGGCGCGGCCTCATCCAGACCACCGGCCGTGCCAACTACCGCGCCACCCGCGACGGCCTGGCCGCCTACATGCCCAACGTGCCCGACCTGGAGGCCATGCCCGCGCTGCTGGAGCGCCCCGACCTGGCAGCCATGAGCGCCGCCTGGTTCTGGCACAGCCGTGAGCTCAACACCTTTGCCGACCTGGGCGACTTCATCCGCATCACCAAGCGCATCAATGGCGGCACCAACGGGCTGGCCGACCGGCTGGCGCTGTATGAGGCCGCAAAGGCGGTGCTGCTGTGATCCCGCTGCCCACCCTCAGCCCCATCTTGATCGCCCTGGCAATCAGCTTGGCCGCCAACGGCTTGCTGGGCTGGGCCTACCTGGGCCAACGCGACGACACCGCAGTGGCAAAGACCGCGCTGCGCGACATGGAAGGCCAGCGCGACGGCATTCGCCAGGCGGCCAGCGCCTGCAGCGACAGTGTGGACGACTTGCGCGAACTGGCCGACAAGCGCGCCCGCGATGCTGCTCCGGCCCGGGCCGCCGCTGCCAGCACCGCGCAGGGCCACAACCAGCGTGCCGACCAGATCTTGGCCGCGCCCGCCCCGGTGCCCGGAGACGTGTGCGCCAGCGCCCAGGCGCGGGTGGATGACTGGCTGAAAAGCCGCAACAAACCGATCCGGACGGAATCCGGGGCCAACTGAAAGAACGCGATGACCAAAACTGTTTTTGCTCACACTCCGCCGGGCGCAGACTTCCCGCCATTCGTGAACCTGTCCCGCCAGGAGGGTGGTGCTTACGCCCTGACCGTGCGCAGCAAGGGGAGAGGCGGGCGCGACCTGGGCAGCATCGAGCTGTCGCCGGAAACTGTCGAAGCGCTGGCGACAGATGCACTTGCGGATCTGCATCAGGAGTCTGCAGCCCCTGTCGTCACCGATGAAATGGTGGCCCGCTTTTTGGGCTGGAAGCTGCCGCCGGACTTCTACCCCGATTGCCATGTCAGCTTCGATCGGGCTGCCACTGGCGCTGGTAGCTGGCCCGTCGGCACCAACCTGCTTACCGCGGTGCAGGCGCGCGCCATGCTGGAGCACGTCCTGGGCATTGGGTCATGAAAAGCCTGGCGGCGATCGCCGCAGCTGCCTGCCTGCTGCTGGCCGGTTGCGAGACCGCGCCCCGCGTGGAAATCCAGCGCGTGAATGTGGCCGTGCCAGTGGCCTGCCGAGAGAAAGAGCCCGAGCGCCCGGTGATGCCCACTGAGGCTCTGCGGCCGGGTGCCACAGTGGATCAATTCACCCAGGCGGCCCAGGCAGAGATTGAGCGCCGAGAGGGTTATGAGACTACTTTAGTGACTGCTTTGCGTGCTTGCTTAAGTCCGTTGAAATAGTAGCTATTCTTTTTCATCAGGCAGGTATTTTAAAAATATTCCATCGCTATGAGCTTGCTTGCCTGCTGCATGTAGGTGATTTATTAATATTGGGAGGCTCTTGTATGTTTCGTCAATATGCATTTTGGCGTCTTGAACGGCATTCATGTTTGTTCCATAAATAAGTTCACCCATTGCAATTTTCGCGGTCTCTGGGTTGATTTTCTCGTCTCTTTTTATCATTTTTTCCATCAGTGGTTGGAATTTGTTGACGTAAAATTCATTTCTTCTCTTTATGCTTTCAATCGTTTGGAAGAACCGTTCTTCTTCTATGGAAATATCCATTAATAATTGTGGATTATTTTCGATTAAGAAATTAATGCTTCCATAGTTTATTTTTAGATTGCTGTAGTCTGGTGGCATCATGGCTGGCAGGCTGAATGCACGATGTGCGTCTGTGGGGAGGGCGTCATAGTCCATTTTGTATATAGCGACTGCATTTGCAAATCGAATTAGCAAAAACAGCACATTGTTTATTGCTTCAATTTCCTCTTTTGCTTTTGCTTTTGCTTCTTTTTCTTGGTTTAATCTAAATGCGAATGTTGCGCCAAAAAATGTTGCAATAAGCGACATTGCCGCCGTGCCAACTTCTTTTGCGGTTATGTATTCTGTGCGTATCAACAGAATTGCAGTTAATAGCAATGATGCGGCGGCGACCGCATATGTTGTTTGCGAATTTGATATTTTCATACAGATTAATACGTGATGTTTTTCGGTAAATTATGCCCGCGCCACCGGCACATCCTCCCACCGCGTCGTGTACTGCGGCGTGCGTCTTTCCTGCTTCATCCCCCAGTCCTTGCCCCGGTTGGTGCCGCCCGTGGCGCCTGAATGCACGGTGCCTTTGCTGTAGCGCTGGTTGAGCGCATCCAGCGCGCGTCTCATTTGGCTGGTCTGACCTGCAGATCCATTTGATACCCCATCGCGGCCATTGCAGCCGCGATGGTGTCGATCTTCGTTGCGTGCTTCAAGTCAAAAACGCGCGTCATCTCCTGGGGCTTGATGCCCAACGCCCTGGCTACGTCCACGGGCTTCGCGCCGGATTCCAGCCTGGCATTGAGCAGCGCCACCTTGGCGGCCACTGACAACGGCAGCGCCACGATCCGCTCGCCCTTGATGGGTTTGCTGGGCGTTGGCACGGGGCGGCCGTCGTCAAAGTAGAACTCCATTGCGGTCACCAGCGCATCAAGCGCCATGGCCTCGGCTTCCTCCAAGGTGTCGCCTTCGGTGATGGCCTCGGGCACGTCCCGAAAGGTCACGGTAAAGCCGCCCTCGGGGGCGGGATCAAAAAGCGCTGGAAACTTCATAAACTACCCCTGGTAGGCAGTGCTTGCGTGCGAACTGAGGCAGGCCCTTTCGGGCCCCCTCTCTCATTTGATGTTGAGTTGCTTCAAGATGGCTTGTCTAGTTCCTTCTTTAAGCTCCTTACTGGGGTGTCTTGGCAAAACCGTTTGCAGTCCGTTGAGGGTGACCTTGGTGTGTCTCTTTCCCTCTTCAAACGTTGCTCCCTGTTTTGCAAGCAACCTCTTCAGTTCGCTTGCTTTCACTGCCTGCCTTTCTGTTGTTGCGATGGGTGAATTATAAACATAAATGTTTATTTGCACAAGCAAAAATGTTTATTTTTCTGAGGCTGCAGAACTAGGCCCGCGCCACCGGCACATCCTCCCACCGCGTCGTGTACTGCGGCGTGCGCCTCTCTTGCTTCATCCCCCAGTCCCTGCCCCGGTTGGTGCCGCCCGTGGCGCCTGAATGCACAGTGCCCTTGCCATAGCGCTGGTTGAGGGTGTCCAGTGCCACCATCAGCTTGGTGCGGTCCCGGTGGTCTTCTTCCTCAAGATCCAGTTCCCCCTGCAGCACGCTGCCCGGCACCAGGTCCAGCAGCATCACCCCTGCCTTGGCCATCTTGTAGCCGGGCTCATAGATGCGCCGCATGCCTGCAGTGGCGGCCCACACCAGCTTGCCGGTGTCGGCCGTGGGGCGGCGCAGTGGCACCACGATGCTGCGGTTGAACCGGGGCCCGGGGCGGAAGGGGGATGTGTGGCAGAACACCAGCAGCTGGCTGGCCAGGCTGCCTTGCTTGCGCAGCTTCTCGGCCGCGCGGCTGGCGAACTCGCTCACGGCCTCCACCAGCGGCGGCAGCTCCGTCACCGCATGGCCGAATGACCGCGTGCACGCAATCTCTTTCTTGGGGGCTGGTGCGTCGTCCAGGTCGATGCACTGCATGCCCTGCAGCTCGCGCACCGTTCGCTCCAGCACCACGCTCCAGCGCCTGCGCACGGTGGCCGGGTCCAGCCGCGCCAGGTCCAGCACGGTGTGCACGCCGCCCTCATGCAACTGCGCGGCGATCTTGCGGCCCACGCCCCACACTTCTTCCACCAGCGTGGCCTGCAGCACGTCGTCCAGGTCCTGGGCGGGCAGGGCGGTGAGGTTGCACACCTGGGCCAGCTCGGCGGGGTAGCTGCCTGGTTTGCGCTCGGCCGTCTTGGCGATGTAGTTGGCCAGCTTCGCCAGTGTCTTGGTATGCCCGATGCCAATGCCGCAGGGGATGCCCACCCACTGGTTGATGCGGTCGCGTATGGCCTGGCTGCGTTTGGTCAGGTCGCCGCGCACGCCCTGCAGGCCGATGAACGACTCATCGATGCTGTAAACCTCCTGCGTGGGGCCCAGGCCCGCCGCCAGGCTCATCATGCGGTCGCTCATGTCGCCGTACAGGGTGAAGTTGGCGCTCAGCGCCACCAGGCCGTGGGTTTCCTCCATGTGGCGGATCTGGAACCACGGCGCCCCCATCTTGATGCCCAGTGCCTTGGCCTCGTTGCTGCGGGCGATGGCGCAGCCGTCGTTGTTGCTCAGCACCACCACCGGGCGCCCGTTCAGGCTGGGGCGGAAAACCCGCTCGCAGCTCACGTAGAAGTTGTTGCCGTCCACCAGCGCATACATGCTGGCCTCCCATCTGCTCAGGTGGGGAACAGCTTCACGCACCCGCTCACTACACCCCACACCTCAATGGTCTGGCTGTCGCGGGGGATGATGTCGGGATAGGTGGGGTTGGCCGCGCGCAGCTTGATGCGGCCGGCACGCTGGTGTAAAAACTTCACCGTGCACTCGCCGTCCACAATGGCCACCACGATGCTGTTGTGCTTGGGCTTGATCGCCCGGTCCACCGCGATGATGCTGCCGTCGTCAATGCCCGCGTCGCGCATCGAGTCGCCCCGCACGCGCCAGAAGTAGGTGGCCTGGGGGTGTTTCACCAATAACTGCATGATGTCCAGCCGCTCCACCGCAAAGTCATCGGCAGGCGACGGAAACCCCGCGCGCACGCTCACGCCGCATACTGGCAGCGCAAGCGCCTGTGCCGCTGTGTCCAGGGGCACCGGGAGCGGGGAATCAAAAACACTGTGCATAATCACAGTATAAATCCAACTGCCAGGATGTTGCCATGTGCACCTACTACGAAGTCCCGGGCCGTGAGCAGCTGGTGCTGCACTTTGGCGACGTGCCCGAAGAGGAATGGCGCGACAAGATGAGCCCGCTGTACCGTGGCCCTTTCCTGCGGGCCAAGGGCGACGCGGGCCGCGAGCTGGTGGTGGGCCAGTGGGGCATGATCCCGCCGCACTCCAAAACGCACATCCCCACCGGCAAGGACGGCAAGCGCCTGGCCACCGTCAACGCCCGGCGCGAAGGCATGGCCAAGTCATGGACCTACGGCGGCCCCTGGCGCAAGGGGCAGCGCTGCATCATCCCGGCGCAGCTGTACGTTGAGCCCTACTGGGGCGCGGGCAAGCACATCCCCTGGCAGTTCGAGCGCGCCGACGGCGAGCCCTGGGGCCTGGCGGGCCTGTGGAGCGAATGGACCGACCCGGCCACGGGCGAGGTGCTGCCCAGCTACACCATGGTGACCCAGAACTGCGACGATGTACCCGTGCTGAACCTGATGCACCGGCCCGACCCCAAGCGCCCGCCCGACATGCAGGACAAACGCACGGTGGTGCCGCTGGAGAAGGGCGACTGGGATGCCTGGCTGCACGGCACCATCGAGCAGGCCGAGGCGCTGATCAAGGTGCCGCCGCTGGAGCTGTTTGTGCACCGTGCGAAGGATCCGGCGCAGCAGGTGGAACTGCCTGCTTGATCGTTTGCGGGATGGCGGGGCTGCAAGAGTGCTACAGCCCAGAATCAGCGCGTTGCAAGTAGCTGATTTAAAAGAGATTTTTCCGCCTGTCTCACCAGTCCATCATGGGGGCGATGGACATGCGCCAGGGGTTTAGGACTGGGGAGGGGGAAGCTGTCTGCACGTTGTCGGTCCCTCGCCGAGCAGGTTCTTTGGGCACACCCGCAAAAGCGTTGTTGCCGGAACGCGCGGCGGAGATTAGCGGTTTGAGCAATGGGAGGGGGGGCAATTGTCGCAGCGATTGGCGTGCAAAGTTTTTTAGCCTGAGTTTGCCGACACCCCGTTGTTCATTGAGTTGCAGCAAGTTTCGCGTCAGAGAAGCTTTAAAAGTCTCGAAATATGCGGGAGGGACGTTATTTAGCAACGCTTGTTTGCTATCAATATCGCTATAGTTGCCAAAGATGCTTATATACCGTTGCGTACGATAACGAATTCAATCATGTGGAGACATCCCGGAACCCCTGTCGCCGTTCACCCAAGCCAGTTGGTGCCTGGTCTCTACGTATGGCTTAACGTGCGCTGGGATGAGCATCCATTCATCTCCAATCGCTTTTTGATCAAGCACCTCAAGGACGTTTCGGTCATACAGTCACTTGGGATTGATGACAGGGTGTTCTACTTTCCCGAGAAAAGCTCGGTCACACCTCCAGAGTACGTCCCCCCTCCGCCCACCACGGCTGAACTGGAGGCGCAACGGGTGGCTCAGCTGGCGGCGGAAAGAGCTGCGCTACAAGCAGAGATCAAGCTGAAGGAAGAGCAAAAAAAACAAAAGCGCCAGCGCCAACGAGACGCCGCTACGCGTGCCGAACGTTCTTGGGAAGATGCAGCTCGGAAAACCCGTGAGGCTTTGCTGACCCTCCAGCGCTCTCCCAAAGCCGCAGGGCAGATGATTGCAGACCTGTCCAATGACACAGCCTCGGCTATTGCGCGCAGCAAAGAAGTGTTGCTGCACTTGTTGGGTGACAAGAAAGAGCAGGGCCCGCAGTTCCATGCGCTCAATGTGTTAACACTCTGCATGCTGCTGGGCAAAAAAGCGGGACTGACTGAACGCGAACTCTCTGACTTGGCGATGGCGGCTCTGGCGCATGACGCGGGCAAGGTCAAAGTGCCAGCGCAACTGTTCAAGACAATCAAGCGGAAAAAGCACGAAGAAGCCTTCGTGCACCAGCATGTGATGTTCTCCTATCAGCTGGCAAACGAGTCGGGCGCGTTCAGCAAGGATGCACTCGCGGCAATAGCTGACCACCATGAAGCCCTGGATGGCACGGGCTTTCCCAGGGCGAGGAGGGAGATGAGCCGACAAGCCTCCATCTTGGCGCTGGTGAATCGGTATGACAATCTATGCACCCCCGAAGCCCTGGATCAAGAGCCTTTGATGCCTGCGGAGGCCCTTTCGCATATGTTTCGGGCCGAGGCAAGCCGCTATGATGCTTCGCTGCTCGGCGCCTTGGTCAAGATGTTGGGGGTGTATCCACCGGGCACTGTGGTTCAGTTGTCGGATGGCTCGCTGGCGTTGGTGGTGGCGCCTGGTCCAGAAAGCTTGCGCCCGCAAGTGCTGGTTTACTCCCCAGAATTGCCCAAGGATGAGGCCCCTGTGGTGGAGCTGCAGACCGAGCCGGAACTTAAAATTGCCGAGGCCCTGCGCCCATCCACTCTGCCGCTCGACGTGCTCAAGTGGCTCAATCCTCAGCAACGGCTGTCTTATTACTTTTCGGTCGAACCTGCCAACTGACTAAGCTTTCGATTCTGGCTGGCGATCGATTCCGTTTCATTGATCGGGCTTGGTGCTTCGCCCGCTCGGGACGCTCTCTAGGGATCCTCTGCACGAATCGAGCGGCAAGTGTGCGCCGCAGACCGCCCGAGACCGCAGATGCACACGGCGCGGTGATTCGTGCAGAGGGGCCCTGGGGGTTGATCCCCGGCAGGATACCTGCCTCTCAGCCAAGCGTCTCACGGGCCGAAGTGCTTCTGCGCGCTTCATGTTTTCTCTGTCTATGCAACATACTATTTTCGACACCCCGGGTGTTAACACCGCACTGCGGTTTTTGTCGCGCGGTTTTTTGCGCCTGACGGGCTGGAGTGTCGAGGGGCAGTTGCCTGCAGGTGCCAGCAAGAGCGTGCTGATTGCGGCCCCCCACACCAGCAACTGGGACCTGCCCTACACGCTGATGCTGGCGTTTTCATTGCGCCTGCGCGTGTACTGGATGGGCAAGCACAGCCTGTTCAAGGCGCCGTTTGGCGGGGTGATGCGCTGGCTGGGCGGCATCCCGGTGGACCGCAGCCAGGCCAACAACCTGGTGGCCAGTTCGGCCCAGGCCATGCGGGACGCGGACGGCCCCATGCAGCTCATCGTGCCGCCCGAAGGCACGCGCGGCAAGACGCGGCACTGGAAGACGGGCTTTTACTTCATCGCCCAGCAGGCGGGCGTGCCCATCGTGCTCGCGTTTGTAGACTATGGGCGCAAGGTGGGCGGCCTGGGCCCGGTGTTCGAGCCCACGGGTGATGTGGAGCGCGACATGGCGACCATCAAGGCGTTTTATGCACCCATCCGAGGCAAGAACCCGACGCAGTTCGAGGCCTGAGCCAGAAAATTTGAATAAAAAGCGGCCTTGCCGCGCGTCCAGTATGCGTTTTAAGCTATCAAAACCGTAGTCAGGCGCCCACGCTGCGCCGGTCGATCTTGCGGCTGAGCACGATGCTGGTCTGCGTCTGGTGCACCCCGTCGAGCTGGCCCACACGGTCGAGCAGGGTGTCGAGCTGCTCGTGGCTGGTGCAGCGCAAGAACACCAGGTAGTCAAACGGCCCGCTCACGGCCGACACCTCTTCGACCTCGGCCATGGCCTCCAGCGCGCGCAGCACAGCGGGCGCCGCCTTGGGTAGCACGCTGATGCTGCACCAGGCCCGCACGGTGGTGGCATCCAGCCGCGCCCCCAGCCGCACGCCGTAGCCTGCCACCACGCCCGAACGCTCCAACCGCGCAATGCGTGCCACCACCGTGGTGCGCGCCAGTCCCAGCTTGCGGGCGAGCTGCGCCGTGCCTTCGCGGGCGTTGGCCTGCAGCAGGCTCAGCAGCTGGCGGTCGGTAGCGTCCAGCGTGGGCGGGGCGGTGGGGTGTGATGGCTCAACAGTCATAGCGGCCATGATATTCGCCGTTTTGACAATACAAAACCAATTTTTCGACGGTATGGAGGCTACGCATTGACAGTGTCCTTGCCTAGGATCAAGGCATCTTTCACCACCGCTGCGGCCAGGCCGCCAGCACACACCAGGAGCACTGCCATGAACGCCACTTCCACCCGCCACGCCATCACCATCCTGGGTGCAGGCCACATCGGCTTTGCCATGGCGCTCTTGTTGCAGCAGGCAGGGGACTACGACCTGCTGGTGGCCGACCGCGACCCGGCTCGCCTGGCTGAGGTGGCTGCTTTGGGCGTGGCCACCCACCTGGTGGGCGACGACACCAGCTTGCAATCCGCCATCGGCGGGCGTTTTGCCGTGCTCAACGCGCTGCCTTTTCACCGCGCAGTGCCTGTGGCCACCTTGTGTGCTGCGGCAGGCGTGCATTACTTTGACCTGACCGAGGACGTGGCCAGCACCCAGGCCATCCGCACCCTGGCCGCCACGGCCCGCAGCGTGCTCATGCCCCAGTGTGGACTGGCCCCTGGCTTCATTGGCATCGTCGGCAACGACCTGGCCCGGCGCTTTGACACCTTGCATACGCTGCGCATGCGCGTGGGGGCGCTGCCACGCTACCCGCAGGGCGCGTTGCGCTACAACCTGACCTGGAGCACCGAAGGCCTCATCAACGAATACTGCAACCCCTGCGAAGCCATCGTGGATGGCGTGCGCACCACGGTGCCCGCGCTGGAGGGGCTGGAGACCTTTGCGCTCGATGGCGTGGAGTACGAGGCCTTCAACACCTCGGGCGGCCTGGGCACGCTCACCGAAACGCTGGCAGGCAAGGCGCGGCAGGTGGACTACCAGTCCATCCGCTACCCGGGCCACAACGCCATCCTCAAACTGCTGCTGAATGACCTGCGCCTGCGCGACCGGCGTGATCTGCTCAAGGACATCCTGGAAAGCGCCATTCCCACCACCGACCAGGACGTGATCGTGATTTTTGCCACCGCAGCCGGTGTGCGCGGCGGGCGGCTGGTGCAGGAGTCCTACTCGGCCCGCATCGTGGGCACCGAGCTGGCGGGGCACCGGCTCAGCGCCATCCAGCTCACCACGGCGGCAGGCATCTGCACGGCGCTGGATCTGGTGGCCGAGGGGCGGCTGCCGCAGCAGGGTTTTGTGGGGCAAGAGGCAGTACGGCTGGCAGATTTTCTGGCGAACCGGTTTGGGGTGGCGTATGCGGGGGAGGGGGCGCAGGCGCTGGAAAAAACCGCATGAAGCAGATTGGCCGTATGAATTCAAAAACTGCAATTCCTACGGCCATGGAGCTTTTCCGTCTCAAGACCGCTCAAGGGGGGTTGCTGGCATGACGCGGTGGTGCCAGACGCTCAGCGCCCGCCCGGCTTCTGGTACATCCCCTCAATCGCCTCCGCAAAGTGCGCCATCAGGTTGTTGCGCTTGAGCTTGAGCGTGGGCGTCATGAAGGTGTTCTCGATGGTCCACGGCTCCAGCGTGCAGTGCACGGCGCGCGGCACTGCGTAGCGGGCGAAGCTGGCAGTGTTCTTCTCGATGCGCGCCAGCACGGCGCGGTGCACGCTGGGGTGGTTCAGGCTTGCCGCGTCCTGCGTGGGCAGGCCCAGGTCGGCGGCCAGGCGCTGCCATTCGTCGGCCTTGAGCACGGCCACGCAGGCGATGAAGGGGCGGTTCTCGCCCACCACAAAGGTCTGTTCCAGCAGCGGGTCGGCCAGCATGGCCAGTTCCAGGTCGCCTGGGGGCACTTTCTCGCCGGTGGAGGTGACGATGATTTCCTTGATGCGGCCCTTGATGTAGATGCGGCCGTTCACGATCTCGGCCTGGTCGCCGGTGCCCAGCCAGCCGTCGGGGCTCAGGATCTTGGCTGTGTCTTCGGGGCGTTTCCAGTAGCCCTTCATCACGATGGGGCCGCGCACCTGCAGCTCGCGGTTGTCGCCAATGCGCACCTCCACGCCGGGCAGGGCCTTGCCCACGCAGGCGGGGTCGTTGTCGTCCAGGGAGTTCACCGACACTACAGGCGCGGTCTCCGTCATGCCGTAGCCCTGCACCAGCGGCAGGCCCAGGCCCAGAAAGCATTTGGCGATGGTCGGCGACAGCGGGGCGCCGCCGCTCACGGCCACGCGCACGCGGCCACCAAACTGGGCGAGGAGTGGCTTGGCGACCAGCGCCTGTAGCAGGGGCCAGGGCAGGGCGGCCATCCAGCCTGCTGCCTGGCCTTCGCTGGCTGCGGGGGCCGGCAAGCCTTGCGTGGCGCAAAAGCGGGACCAGCCCTTGTGCTGCGCGGCTTCATACAGCTGCATCTTCCAGGGCGTGGGCGAGAGTTTTTCGAGCAGCTTGGCGTGGATGCGCTCATAGATGCGTGGCACCGACACCAGCACGGTGGGGCGCACGGTCTTCAGGTCCTCGGCCAGTTGCGCCACCGAGCGCGCATAGGCCACGCAGCTGCCCGCAGCAATCGGCAGGTAGTAACCCCCCGTGCGCTCGAAGGTATGCGACAGCGGCAGGAACGACAGAAACACATCGTCCACCGTGGGCGCGATGCGGTCGAGCACGGCCTTCACGTCGCTGACCACGTTGCGGTGGGTCAGCATCACGCCCTTGGGTTTGCCTGTGGTGCCCGAGGTGTAGACGATGGCGGCCAGATCGTCCGCGCCGGGGGGCGTGGTGGAAAGGGTCGGGGCTGCACCTGCTCCCGCCAGCCACTGCACCAGCGAACCCACTGCGGGGCTGTCGGCCGACGCGGCGGTGGCAGTGAAGGTTGATGTGTCGTCATCGGTGATCACCACAGCGCGCAGGGCCGGGAAGGGTGTGCCCACGGCGCGGATCTTTTCCCACTGCTCGGCCTGGCCCACGATGAGCATCGAGGCCTCGCAGTCGGCCAGGATGTAGGCAATGCTGCCGGGGTTGTCGATGGCATGCAGGGGCACCGGCACGCAGCCTGTGGCCAGGGTGGCCTGGTCGGCGCACATGGCGTGCAGGCCATTGGGCAGCAGGATTGCCACTCGGGCGCCTGGGGGCAGCTGCAGCGCTGCCAGCGCCTGGGACCAGGTGGTGATGCGCCCTGCGGCTTGTTCCCAAGTCAGGCTTTGCCAGGACTGGCTGGCGGTGTCGTAGACCCGGAAGGCCTCGCGCTGGGGCGTCTGGCCCACCCGGAAAGCCAGCAATTGAGGCAGTGTCTGAACGTCGGAAATTCGGGTGGGGGTCGTGGCGGAGGTCATCTGGCTCGCGAAAAGGGCCCGCAATGGGGCTTGCAGTCGGTCGCGCTCCAATGGAGCGCGTCGCTGGGAGGGGCTGGCACTGGTCAGGGCAAACCCGATGATCATAGCCAGCGCCAGTGCCCAAGGTGCCTATCCGTGGGGCTGGTTTGTGAGGAATGGTGCATTCCTGAATATGGAATGCCGCTTGGCACGCCCGGCCGCCAGCTGCAGCCCGACCATGTCAATGCCACAGGCGCCATGGGCACAATAGGTGCCATTCCACCAGCCAGGCGCACGCCCTACCTGCCAACCCATGGACCCCGTCACCATCTTCTTCATTGCCACACTCATGATGCTGGCAAACGGTGGGGTTCTTGGGCTGATGCACAAGGACCTGCCTTTGCCCATGCGGCCCGCTGCGGCCAGCTGGCGCATTGCCACGCTGCTGTTTGCCGGGGGCTCCATCCTGTTTGCTGCGCAGGGCCTGAACCCGCCTGCCTACACGCTGGCCCTGGCCAATGCGCTGGTGATGTTCGGGTTCACCGGTTATCTGCGCGCATTGCGGCAGTTTTATGGCCTCAAGGACAAGCTGTGGGTGATGGTGCCCGCCATTCTGGGAACGGCGGCCGTGTTCTGGCTGACCCTGGGGGTGGCCGATGTGGGCGGGCGCATCCTGACCGTGTCGGTGGTCTGGTCGGTGCTGATGGTGGCCTGCATTGTGGTGCTGGTCTCGCAGGAGCGCCGCGATGGCGCCCGCAGCCGGCGCGTGATGGCGGGCCTGTTCACGGCGGTGGCCGTGTTTGTGCTGTTCCGTGCGGGCTACTTCATCGCGATAGGGGTGAACCCCGCATTCAGTGTGCTGGGGGCGGGCGCCTGGATGAACATCGCCACGCCCATGGTGGCGGCCACCTTGCCGGTGATCGGAACCACCGCTTTTCTGCTGATGTGCTCCGAGCGGATCCGCCGCCAATGGGAGCGCGCCGCCTCCACCGACTACCTGACCGGCCTGCCCAACCGCCGCACGCTGGTGGAGATGGGGCTGCAGCGCTTCGAGCAAGTCCGTGCCAGTGCGGCATCTGGCGGGTTCGGGCTGGCGATTGTGGACATCGACCACTTCAAGCGCATCAATGACGAGCACGGCCACGAGATGGGCGACGTGGCCCTCAAGCACGTGGCGGGGCGCCTGCAATCGGCCTGCCGTGGGGCAGAGCTGCCTGCGCGCCAAGGCGGGGAAGAGTTTGTGGTGCTGTTTGACCATGTGCAGCCGCAGGACGCCCTGGCCGCTGGCGAGCGGTTGCGCAACGCGGTGGCCCAGGCGCCCTTCACGGCGGGCGACCTGGCGCTGCCCTTGACGGTGTCGATTGGCCTGGCGGTGCTCCGCCCTGAAGACACCCACTTTGACAGCCTGCTGCGCCGCGCTGACGAAGCGCTTTATGCAGCGAAGGCGGCCGGGCGCAACCGGGTGGAAATCGCTTCCTGAAAAGAGCGCGAAAGCCGGGCATTGAGGGTGCCCGGCCTGATCCGGATCCCGCGCAGGCGGCAATCAGGTCGCCGCTTCCAGCCCCTGCGCAAAGTGCGCCTGCATGGCTTTGGCCGTGGCCTTGGCGTCGCGCGCTAGCATGGCAGCCAGGATGGCGCGGTGCTCGCCCAGCGAATCCTCGATGCGCCCTTGCTTGAACAGCGAGTTGTGGCGGTTGAGCTTCATCACCTTGCGCAGGTCGGCCACCATCTGGCTGCGCCAGCGGTTGTCGGCCATTTCCAGCAGGTGCATGTGGAAGCGCTCGTTGATGGCAAAGAACTTCTCGCGGTCGGCCACGGCGGCTTCCAGCTCAGCGTGCAGGTCCTGCAGCGTTTTCAACTGGGCCTCGGTAGCGCGCTCGGCCACCACGCCTGCGGCGTCGCTCTCCAGCAGGCTGAGCAGGTGGTACACGTCGCGCAGGTCTTTTTCGCTCATCTCCGTCACATAGGCGCCACGGCGCACCTTCATCGTGACCAGGCCCTCGGCGGCCAGCACCTTCAGCGCCTCGCGCAGCGGCGTGCGGCTGATGCCGAATTCTTCGGCAATCTTGAGTTCGTCAATCCAGCTGCCGGGCTCCAGCTCGCGGCGGAAGATGCGCTGGCGCAGTTGCTCGGCGACTTCTTCGTACAGGGCGCGGGGCGTGAGGGTGAGGGCAGACATGGGCGGATTGTAAGCTGCGAGGAATATTTTGAATCAATAATTATGAATGATGTAAACTCGCCGCCACATCGGGATCTGCCCGCGCGCCGTTTGCGTCTGTTCACGCACCCACCGCCATCTTCGGAGAAGCCTTCGCCATGAGTGACACTGCCCCCCACAACGCCCCTGAGTTCGCTGCTTCTTCACTGGAGGCCTGGGCCAAGGCCGCTGCCAAGTCCGCGCCAGGCGGCGATGTGAATGCCCTCAACTGGGTGACACCCGACGGCATCACCGTCAAGCCGCTCTACACCGCCGAAGACACCGCCAGCCTGCCGTATGCCAACACGCTGCCGGGCTTCGAGCCCTATCTGCGTGGCCCGCAAGCCACCATGTATGCCGTGCGGCCCTGGACGATTCGCCAATATGCAGGCTTTTCCACTGCTGAAGAATCCAATGCCTTCTACCGTAAGGCGCTGGCTGCGGGCGGGCAGGGCGTTTCGGTGGCATTCGATTTGGCCACCCACCGGGGCTACGACAGTGACCACCCGCGCGTGACCGGCGACGTGGGCAAGGCCGGTGTGGCCATCGACTCGGTCGAGGACATGAAGATCCTGTTCGATCAGATCCCGCTCGATAAGGTGTCCGTGTCCATGACCATGAACGGCGCTGTGCTCCCCGTGCTGGCGGGCTATGTGGTGGCGGCAGAAGAGCAGGGCGTGAGCCAGGACAAGCTCAGCGGAACCATTCAGAACGACATTCTGAAAGAGTTCATGGTGCGCAATACCTACATCTACCCGCCCAAGCCCAGCATGCGGATCATTGGGGACATCATTGGCTACACAGCCAAGAACATGCCCAAGTTCAACTCGATTTCGATCTCGGGTTACCACATGCAGGAAGCCGGGGCCAACCAGGCGCTGGAGCTGGCCTTCACCCTGGCCGACGGCAAGGAATATGTGAAGACCGCCATGGCGTCGGGCCTGGATGTGGACGATTTCGCCGGGCGCCTGAGCTTCTTCTGGGCGATCGGCATGAACTTCTATCTCGAAGTCGCCAAGATGCGCGCGGCCCGCCTGCTGTGGTGCCGCATCATGAAGGAGACCGGCGCCAAGAACCCCAAGAGCCTGATGCTGCGCACGCACTGCCAGACCTCGGGCTGGTCGCTCACCGAGCAGGACCCCTACAACAACGTGGTGCGCACGACCATTGAGGCCATGGCGGCCGTGTTTGGCGGCACGCAATCGCTACACACCAACGCGCTGGACGAAGCCATCGCGCTGCCCACCGAGTTTTCGGCCCGCATCGCGCGCAACACGCAGCTCATCATTCAGGAAGAGACCCACATCACCAACGTGATCGACCCCTGGGCTGGCAGCTACATGATGGAAAAGCTGACCCAGGACATGATGGACGCCGCCTGGAAGATCATCGAAGAGGTCGAAGCCATGGGCGGCATGACCCAAGCCGTGGACAGCGGCTGGGCCAAGCTCAAGATCGAGGCAGCCGCCGCCGAGAAGCAGGCGCGCATCGACAGTGGCAAGGATGTGATCGTCGGCGTGAACAAATACAAGCTGGCCAAGGAAGACCCCGTCGATATCCTGCAGATCGACAACATGAAGGTGCGCGACGGGCAGATCGAGCGGCTGAAAAATATCAGGGCAAAACGCGACTCTGCGCGCGTCCAGCAAGCCTTGGATGCTCTTACTTCTGCAGCAGAAAGCGGCGAAGGCAACCTGCTGGAGTTGTCCATCAACGCCGTGCGCCTGCGCGCCACCGTGGGCGAGGTGAGCGATGCGCTGGAGAAGGTTTTTGGGCGCCACCGCGCCGATACACAAAAGGTGACCGGTGTGTACGCAGCAGCCTATGACTCGGCCGAGGGCTGGGACAAACTCAAGACCGAAATCAACGCCTTTGCCGAAGAGCAGGGCCGCCGCCCGCGCGTGATGATTGCCAAGCTGGGCCAGGACGGCCACGACCGTGGCGCCAAGGTGGTAGCCACTGCGTTTGCCGACCTGGGCTTTGACGTGGACATGGGCCCGCTGTTCCAGACGCCCGAGGAATGCGCCCGCCAGGCGATTGAAAACGACGTGCACGCCGTGGGCGTGAGCACGCTGGCTGCCGGCCACAAGACACTGGTGCCCGCCATCATCCAGTCGCTCAAGGACCAGGGCGCGGACGACATCATCGTGTTTGTGGGCGGAGTGATCCCCGCGCAGGACTATGACTTTTTGTACGAGTCGGGCGTGAAGGGCGTGTACGGCCCTGGGACGCCGATTCCGGCCAGCGCGAAGGATGTGCTGGAGCAGATTCGCAAGGCGGTGGCGTGACCCCTGCGGCGCTTTTGGAGGGGGTGGTGCACGGCACGGCGGCAGTGCAACGCCGCGCTATGTCCAAAGCCATCACCCTGCTCGAATCGACGCGGGTGGACCACCGGGCCCTGGCCGACGAGCTGCTGACCCAGTTGCTCCCGCACACGGGCAAGGCTTTCCGCCTCGGCATCAGCGGCGTGCCTGGTGTCGGTAAGTCCACCTTCATCGAGGCGCTGGGCCTGTACCTCATCGGCCAAGGCCACCGCGTGGCCGTGCTCACCATTGACCCCTCCAGCACCGTCTCGGGCGGCTCCATTCTGGGCGACAAGACGCGCATGGAGCACCTCTCAGTGCACGAAAAGGCCTACATCCGCCCCAGCCCCAGCAGCGGCACGCTGGGCGGAGTCGCAGAGAAGACGCGCGAGGCCATGCTGGTCTGCGAGGCCGCAGGCTACGACGTGGTCATCGTCGAGACCGTGGGTGTGGGCCAGAGCGAGATTGCGGTGGCGGGCATGACGGACATGTTTGTGCTGATGCAGCTGCCCAATGCGGGCGACGACCTGCAGGCCATCAAGAAGGGCGTGATGGAGATCGCCGACCTGGTGGTCATCAACAAGGCCGACATCGACAAGAACGCTGCCACGCGCGCCGAGGCTCAGATCACGTCGAGCCTGCGCCTGCTGAGCCAGCACGGCAACCCCGAGAACGCGCACCACGACGAAACGCTGTGGCACCCGAAGGTGGTACAGATCAGCGCACTGCTGGGGCAGGGCGTGGACAGCTTCTGGGCCGCCGTCACGCAGTTCCGCCAACTGCAAACCGCTAACGGCCGCCTGGCCGCGCGGCGCGAGAAGCAGGCGCTGGCGTGGATGTGGGAGCGCATTGACGCAGGCCTCAAGCTCGCGTTTCGCCAGCACCCCCAGGTCAAGGAACTGCTGCCCCAGATGCAGGCCGATGTGGCCGCCGGGCGCATTGCTGCATCCACTGCAGCACGAAATCTGCTCCAAGCGCAATCCAATCATGCGCTGGCAGCTATCAAATAGATAGTAGACACCAACCCATTCACCAAAGGACGACCATGCAAGACATCCTGGAACAACTGGAGAAAAAGCGTGCGCTGGCACGCCTGGGCGGCGGGCAAAAGCGCATTGATGCGCAGCACGCCAAGGGCAAGCTCACGGCGCGTGAACGCATCGAGCTGCTGCTGGACGACGGCACGTTCGAGGAATGGGACATGTTCGTCGAACACCGTTGCACCGACTTCGGCATGGAGGACAACAAGATCCCCGGCGACGGTGTGGTGACGGGCTACGGCATGATCAACGGCCGTCTGGTGTTTGTGTTCAGCCAGGACTTCACGGTGTTCGGCGGAGCGCTTAGCGAAACGCACGCCGAAAAGATCTGCAAGGTGATGGACCAGGCCATGAAGGTGGGCGCACCGGTCATCGGCCTGAACGATTCGGGCGGCGCCCGCATCCAGGAAGGCGTTGCATCGCTGGGCGGCTATGCCGACGTGTTTCAGAAGAACGTGCTCGCCAGCGGCGTGATTCCGCAGATCAGCATGATCATGGGCCCCAGCGCCGGTGGCGCCGTGTACTCGCCCGCCATGACGGACTTCATCTTCATGGTCAAGGATTCGAGCTACATGTTCGTGACCGGCCCCGAAGTGGTGAAGACCGTGACGCACGAAGAAGTGACGGCCGAAGAACTGGGCGGCGCCGTGACCCACACCACCAAGAGCGGTGTGGCCGACATGGCGTTTGAGAACGATGTGGAGGCGCTGATGATGCTGCGCCGCCTGTACAACTACCTGCCGCTCAACAACCGCGAAAAGGCCCCGGTGCGCCCCAACAACGACCCGGCCGACCGCATGGACCTGAGCCTGGACACGCTGGTGCCCGAGAACCCCAACAAGCCCTACGACATGAAGGAGCTGATCCTCAAGACGGTGGACGACGGGGACTTCTTCGAGCTGCAGCCCGAGTACGCCAAGAACATCATCATTGGCTTTGCCCGCATGGAAGGCCAGACCGTGGGCATCGTGGCCAACCAGCCGCTGGTGCTGGCTGGTTGCCTGGACATCAAGTCGAGCATCAAGGCCGCGCGCTTTGTGCGCTTTTGTGATGCATTCAACATCCCCGTGGTCACGTTTGTGGACGTGCCCGGCTTCATGCCCGGCACCAGCCAGGAGTACGGCGGCATCATCAAGCACGGCGCCAAGCTGCTGTACGCATACGCCGAGTGCACCGTGCCCAAGATCACCGTCATCACCCGCAAGGCCTACGGCGGCGCGTACGACGTGATGAGTTCCAAGCACCTGCGCGGTGACGTGAACCTGGCCTGGCCCAACGCCGAGATTGCGGTGATGGGCGCCAAGGGCGCGGTGGAAATCATCTTCCGCGAAGACAAGAACGACCCTGTGAAGCTGGCCGCGCGCGAGGCCGAATACAAGCAGCGCTTTGCCAACCCGTTTGTGGCCGGTGCGCGTGGCTTTATCGACGACGTGATCCTGCCGCATGAGACGCGCAAGCGCATCTGCCGCAGTCTGGTCATGCTGCGCGACAAGAAGCTGGAAAACCCGTGGCGCAAGCACGGGAACATCCCTCTCTGACCACTGAGCGAAAGCGCTATGACCTTCGTGTTGCCAGTGCCGCGCGCATTCTTTGTGTCCAAGGTGGATGCCTGGATCTCTGGCATTGCCGTGGCTGCGGGTTTCACGTGCTTGAGCATTGCGGCCCCGATGGTGCTGTTCTCCACGTCCAGCGCTGAGAGGGCCGTGCTGGCCGGCGTCGTCCTGGTGACGCTGGTGCTACCGATCTGGTTGCTGCTGGACACGAACTACACCGTGACGGGCGAGGAGCTGCGCATCCGCAGCGGCCCGTTTCGCTGGAGTATCGCCTTGAGTGAGGTGCGGGCGGTGTCGCCGTCTCGCAGCTGGCTGTCGTCGCCTGCGCTGTCGCTGGACCGTATTCGGGTGCAGTACGGCGTTGCCCGCAGTGTGCTCGTGTCCCCGCGTGAGAAACAACGGTTTGTGGACTGCCTGCGCGAACGCTGCCCAGCAGCCCATATCACTGGTTTTTGAATTCCGTTTCGAGGAACTTGTTATGTTCACCAAAATCCTGATCGCCAACCGTGGCGAAATCGCCTGCCGAGTGATTGCAACGGCCAAGAAAATGGGCATCGCCACCGTCGCCGTCTACTCCGACGCCGACAAGGAGGCCCGCCACGTCAAGCTGGCCGACGAGGCTGTGCACATTGGCGCGGCGCCATCGCGCGAGTCGTACCTGCTGGCCGACAAGATCATTGCCGCCTGCAAGCAGACCGGCGCACAGGCCGTGCACCCCGGCTACGGCTTCTTGAGCGAAAACGAAGCCTTTGCCAAGCGCTGCGAAGACGAAGGCATTGCCTTCATCGGCCCCAAGGCGCACTCGATTGCGGCTATGGGCGACAAGATCGCATCGAAGAAGCTGGCCAACGAGGCGAAGGTCAACACCATCCCTGGCTACAACGACGCCATCAGCGGCCCTGAGCAGGCGGTGGAGATTGCCAAGGGCATTGGCTACCCCGTGATGATCAAGGCTTCGGCTGGCGGTGGTGGCAAAGGCTTGCGTGTGGCGTTCAACGACAAGGAAGCGTTTGAAGGCTTCACCAGTTGCCAGAACGAAGCCCGCAACAGCTTTGGCGACGACCGCATCTTCATCGAGAAGTTTGTGCAGGAGCCGCGCCACATCGAGATCCAGGTGCTGGGCGATTCACACGGCAATGTGATTTATCTGAACGAGCGCGAATGTTCCATCCAGCGCCGTCACCAGAAGGTGATCGAAGAGGCGCCGTCGCCCTTCATCAGCGACGCCACCCGCAAGGCCATGGGCGAGCAGGCGGTGCAACTGGCCAAGGCCGTGAAGTACCAGAGCGCGGGCACGGTGGAGTTTGTGGTCGGCAAAGACCAGGACTTCTACTTCCTCGAAATGAACACCCGCCTGCAGGTGGAGCATCCGGTGACGGAGTGCATCACTGGCCTGGACCTGGTGGAGCTGATGATCCGCGTGGCCGCAGGCGAAAAGCTGCCGCTGACGCAGGCCGATGTGAAGCGCGACGGCTGGGCCATCGAGTGCCGCATCAACGCCGAAGACCCGTTCCGCAACTTCTTGCCATCCACGGGCCGTCTGGTGCGCTTTCAGCCGCCGGAGGAATCGATGTTCCAGTCCGACACCAGCAAGAAGCTGGGCGTGCGGGTGGACACGGGTGTGTACGAGGGCGGCGAGATCCCCATGTACTACGACTCGATGATCGCCAAGCTCATCGTGCACGGCACGGACCGCAACGACGCGATTGCCAAGATGCGTGCGGCGCTCAACGGCTTTGTGATCCGTGGCATCAGCAGCAACATCCCGTTCCAGGCTGCGCTGCTGGCGCATCCCAAGTTTGTGACGGGCGACTTCAACACCGGTTTCATTGCGGAGAACTACGGTAAGGGCTTCCACGCCGAAGACGTGCCGCACAGCGATCCGCTGTTCCTGGTGGCGCTGGCCGCCTACATGAACCGCCGCTACCGCGCGCGTGCCTCGGGCATCAGCGGGCAGCTGGCTGGGCACGAGGTGAAGGTGGGCGAGCAGTTTGTGGTGGTGACCCTGGGCGCAGGCGGCGAGAACCAGCACCATGAGGTGACGGTGTCTGACTTTGAAGACAAATCGGGCTCTAGCGCCGTATCTGTCGGCGGCAACAGCTACCAAATCAGTAGCAACGCCACGCTGGGCCAGATTCGCGTGCAGGGCGCGTGCAACGGCCAGGGCTTCACCGCCCAGGTGGAGCGCGGTGTGGGCAAGAACCCGCTGGCGCTGCGCATTGCGCACAACGGCACGCAGATCGACGCATTGGTGCTGTCGCCTCTGGGCGCCAAGCTACACAAGCTCATGCCCTTCAAGGCACCGCCGGATCTGTCCAAGTTCCTGCTCTCGCCCATGCCCGGTTTACTGGTCGATGTGGCTGTGCAGCCCGGCCAGAAGGTGCAGGCGGGTGAAAAGCTGGCCGTGATCGAAGCCATGAAGATGGAGAACATCCTCTTCGCCGCGCAGGACGGCGTGGTCGGCAAGATCACGGCGGGCAAGGGCGAGTCGCTGGCGGTGGACCAGATCATTCTTGAGTTCCAGTGATCCGGCTATCAGCACGTCAGCGATCCATCGCCAGGGGCCTTGGGCCCCTTTTTTTGAACTTTTTTAGCCTTTTCCGCGCATCCAGTATGCGCTGATAGCTATCAAATCAGGAGTAAAAATGACCCAATCCCAACGCCCCTTCAAGGTTCTGGGCATCCAGCAAGTCGCCATTGGCGGCACCGACAAGCAGCGCATGAAGACCCTGTGGGTGGACATGCTGGGCCTGCAGCAGACCGGCACCTTCCAGAGTGAACGCGAGAACGTGGACGAAGACATCCTGGCCATGGGGCAGGGCGCGTTCAAGGTCGAGGTGGACATCATGCAGCCGCTGGACATCGACAAGAAACCTGCCGTGCACACCACACCGCTCAACCACATCGGCCTGTGGATCGATGACCTGCCCAAGGCGGTGGAATGGCTCACAGCCCAGGGCGTGCGGTTTGCGCCCGGCGGCATTCGCAAGGGTGCGGCGGGTTACGACATCACCTTTTTGCACCCCAAGAGCAGCGACGAGTTTCCGATTGCGGGCGAGGGCGTGCTGATTGAGCTGGTGCAGGCCCCGGCGGATGTGATTGCGGCGCTGGGCTGAGCGTTTTGCCTGGTTTTGGCCCTCCAACGGGCTCCAAGCCTACGGCAACGTCGCTCATCTTCAGCCCGGGGCGAGCGCTGTTGCGCCACAGATAACTGCAGATGGCGGCCTGTTGCCTGCAGGTGGGGAAGGGGCATTGAGCGGTGCTGGTCAATGGCCGCCAAATGTGTGGAAAACGCTGTCTTCAGCGCTCAAAAACATCGGTATTTGCCAGCTGTTGTGCCCGGCTTTTTGTTGGCACTTTTTGTGACCCTGCAGCGTGCGTTTGTGCCGTTTTCTCCTCCAGAATCCGCCCCAGCCGCTGCGCACCCAGCCCCAACCCCATGAACCGGGCGGTGCGTGCCGAAGGATCGATGACCGAGTAAGCAACCCTGGCCCCAGGCTGGCAACCCGCCGCCACAGGGCCAACGCCTTGATTAAAGGAACCCACCCGATGTCCGCCACCCTGGCTCCTACCGCTGCCCCCGCAGTGCAGTCCGCACAACCGATTCAGTTGCACCGCCGCACCCCAGCCCCCATGGCCCCAGGCCTCTGGTCGGTCGAGGCCATCCAGGCTCTGCTGGATAAGCCCTTGATGGACCTGCTGTTTGAGGCGCAAACCGTGCACCGCCAGCACTGGCCCGCAGGTGACATCGAACTGGCGACGTTGCTGTCGGTCAAGACCGGTGGCTGCCCCGAGAACTGTGGCTACTGCCCGCAGGCGGCCGAGTTCGACACGGGCGTGAAAGCCGAAAAACTCATGGAAGTGGAGGAGGTGGTGCGCGCCGCCCAGGCTGCCAAGGACGCTGGTGCCACGCGCTTTTGCATGGGTGCGGCCTGGCGTGCGCCCAAGGACCGCGACATTGAGAAAGTGAGCGCCCTGATTGGCGCCGTGAAGGGCCTGGGCCTGCAGACCTGCGCCACGCTGGGCATGCTCGAATCGCACCAGGCGCAGGCGCTCAAGGATGCGGGTCTGGACTACTACAACCACAACCTGGACACCGCCCCCGAGTACTACACCGATGTGGTCAGCACCCGCGCCTACCAGGACCGGCTGGACACGCTGCAGAACGTGCGCAGCGCGGGCATCAGCGTGTGCTGCGGCGGCATTGTGGGCATGGGCGAGGCGCCGGTGCACCGTGCAGGCCTGATTGCGCAGCTGGCCAACCTGCAGCCGTACCCCGAGTCGGTGCCCATCAACAGCCTGGTGCGCGTGCCCGGCACGCCGCTGGCCGACAGCGACCCCATCGATCCGTTTGACTTTGTGCGTGTGATTGCCGTGGCCCGCATCACCATGCCCAAGGCGCGCGTGCGCCTGTCGGCCGGCCGCCAGCAAATGGGGGAGGCGGTGCAGGCGCTGTGCTTCATGGCCGGGGCCAATTCCATCTTTTATGGCGACAAGCTGCTGGTGACGGGCAACCCCGATGTGGACGCCGACGTGCAACTGCTGGCCAAGCTGGGCCTGAACGGCCACCGCACGACCACGACCGAAGCGGAACACGCGCACCACCACGCCTGACACGCGCCCCGGTGCGGGCGTGCCTACTGTGGCGACGTTGAGCGACCCAGGGGCGGCAGGGGAGAGCAGGAGCAGAAGCAGGAGATAGGGCTTGGCGCGGAGCGCTAGCCGCCAGCCGGGGCCTGCAGGCGTTGCAGGTCGCCGCGCAGGCGCTGCACTTCGGTGCGCAGCTGCGCGTTTTCGCGCAGCAGGTCAAAGTCCTTCTGCAGCTGCTTGCGGTGCTCCACATAGACCATCAGGTTGCCCACGCGCAGCTTGAGCAGCTCCGGGTCGATGGGCTTGAACACGTAGTCGATGGCGCCCAGGCTCAGGCCCTTGTGGCGGGCCATTTCGTCCGTGATGGCCGTCACGAAGATGATGGGCGTGTACTCAGAGGTGTGGTGCTCGCGCAGGCGGCGTGCCACCTCGAACCCGTCCATGCCGGGCATCATCACATCGAGCAGGATGACGTCGGGCGGGGCGTCGGACTGGCAGATGCTGAGCGCCTTCTCGCCACTTTGCGCCACCTTGACCTTGAAGCGGTCGCGGAATAGACCCGCCATCAATTGCAGGTTGTCGGGCGTGTCGTCCACCACCAGCAGGGTGGCGCGGTCGGCGCTGCCGTCGCTGTCCGGGGCGGGTTCTGCGGTAGCAGGAGTGGTGCCGCGCGTGAGCACGCGTTGCATGCGCTCCAGCAGCCTGCGGGTGGTGAACGGCTTGATCAGCAGGTCGTCAATGCCCAGTTGGATGGCTTTGGCGGCCGAGGCCCGGTCCAGCCCGCCCGACATGAGCAAAAAAGGCAGGCTGGCCAGGCGCGGTTCGGCCCGCATGGCTTCAAGCACTTCCAGGCCGCTGTGCACCGGCATGTCAAGGTCGGCCAGCACCACCTGCACGGGTTCGGTGCGCAGGATCTGCAGCGCGCGCTGGCCGTCCTTGGCCTGCAGCACCCGGGCGAAACCGGCGGCTTCGAGCTGGCTGGCCAGGGCCTGGCGCATGGCACCGGCGCTTTCGGCCAGCAAGACGGTGGTTTGTGAAGCGTGCATGCTGCGTTTCCGGGCTTGCTCAGAGTTCAATGCGCTCGGCGGGCACGTCGGCAGCCAGGCGGTCGATCTGCGCCAGCATGGCAGGTTCGCCATCGGCAAAACGCTGGGCAATGCGCCGGAACTCTTCAGACAGCACGAGGAAGGCGTCTACCATGTCGGGGTCGAAATGGCTGGCCCGGCCGTCGCGGATGATCTCCACGGCTGCTTCGTGCGTGAACGCGGCCTTGTACACGCGCTCGGAAATCAGCGCGTCGTACACGTCGGCCACGGCCATGAGGCGCGCCGACAGCGGGATGTTGTTGCCCATCAGCCCTTCGGGGTAGCCCGAGCCGTCCCACTTTTCCTGGTGGCTGTAGGTGATTTCCTTGGCGTAGCGGAAGAACGGGTTGTCTTGTGTGGTGTCGCTCTCGGCGGCCACGATGGCATCGCGACCCAGCGTGGTGTGGGTCTTCATGATCTCGAACTCTTCGGGCGTGAGCTTGCCGGGCTTGAGCAGGATGCGGTCCGGAATGCCCACCTTGCCGATGTCGTGCAGCGGGGCGGACTTGAAGATGGTCTCGATGTTGGTGTCGGTCAGCTCTTCCTTGAAGCGCGGGTGGTTCTGCAGGTGGCGGGCCAGCGTTTCCACATAGTGTTGCGTGCGCCGGATGTGGTTGCCGGTTTCGTTGTCGCGCGTTTCGGCCAGTGAGGCCATGGCACGGATGGTGGCATCCTGCAGTTCGGCCAGCGCGCGGGTGCGGCTGGCCACCTCTTCTTCGAGCACATGGTTGTGGTGGGCCAGATAGTCGCGGGCGCGCTTGAGCTGCAGGTGGTTGCGCACCCGGGCCATCACGATGGCGGGGTTGATGGGCTTGGTGATGTAGTCCACCGCGCCCAGCTCCAGGCCGATGCTTTCGTCGTCCGCCGCACTCATGGCGGTGAGAAAGATCACCGGGATGTCTTCGGTGTCGGGGTTGAACTGCAGGCGGCGCAGCACCTCGTAGCCGTCCATGTCCGGCATCATGATGTCCAGCAGGATCAGGTCGGGCTTGCTCTCGCCCGCCACGATCTGCAGCGCGCGTTCACCGTTGGGCGCGAGCTTGACCTTGTAATCCGTGCGCAGCAGGTCGCTCATCAGCGAAAGGTTGTCGGGGGTGTCATCCACCACCAGCACCGTGCATTTGCCGCTCAGCTCTATCGGGCTATTCATGAACCGGGTCCTCCTTGTTGTGTTGTGCGCCAGGGATGCTGGTAGCACGCAGGGTGTCCAGCGCATCCACAAAGTCGTAGTTGTCCAGCGCCCGCTTCATGCCGGCATAGGTCGGGCCCAGCAGGGCCTTGAGGGCGGGCGTGGACTCCTTGAACAGCTCGATGGCGTCAGAGTCGTCGTCTGCCAGCAAGGCATCGAGCCGGGCCAGTAAGTGCTGCGCGGCGGCATCCATGGGCACATCGGGTGCATCCGCCGAGGGTGGCGCACCGGTGTCTTCGTCAGGGGGCAGGGCAGTGCGCAGTGCGGCCACCAGGGCCTGGCAGGCGGCGTCTACCGGGGGCAGCAATGCGTCGATGGTGGCAGCAGGTGCCTGCTGGCCAATCGCCTCTTCCACCGCCGCAGCCAGTGCAGCCAGCGGGGCGGCGCCGATGGTGCCCGCTGTGCCCTTGAGCGTGTGCATGGCGCGCTGTGCGTCGTCGTGTTGCCCGGCCGCCAGCGCGGCGCGCGTGGCCTGCACGGCGCCTGCCTGCCCGGCCACGAACTTGCGCAGCAGGCTTTCGTAGGCCGGGCGTTTGTCGAGCACCCGGCGCAGCCCGGCGGCCATGTCCAGGCCTTTGATGCTGCGCAGCGGGTCGTGGGAGCCTGTCAGTTCGGAGGGTTGGGCGGGCTGTGGTGCAGGCGCACCAGGGGCTGCGGGCGCTGGTGCGCGCGGCGCAATCCATTGCAGCAGGCTGGCAAACAGCTCGTCAGGGTCGATGGGCTTGGCCAGGTGGCCGTTCATACCAGCGGCGAGGCACAGGTCCCGGTCACGGCTCATGGCGTTGGCGGTCATGGCCAGCACCGGCAGTTGCACCCAGGCGGGGTTCTGGCGCAGCTGGCGTGTGGCGGTGAGGCCGTCCATGACCGGCATCTGCATGTCCATGAGCACGATGTCGTAGGACGCACGCGCAAGCATGTCGAGCGCTATCTGGCCGTTGTCGGCCACATCGACCACCAGCCCGGCGCCCGTAAGCAGATCGGCGCCCACCTGCTGGTTCAGGTCGTTGTCGTCCACCAGCAGTACCCGCGCACCCTGAATGGTGCCCAGGTTGGGGGCGCTGCGCGGGCCGTGGCTGCGCTGCTGCGCATTCGCGCCCTGAGCAAGCCCGCCCAGGGCGCGAATGGCGGTGTCGAACAGCTGTGAGGGGCTGACGGGCTTGGTCAGCATGAGGCCGATGCCAGCGGCCTCCAGCTCCTTTTGCACATCGTCGCGGCCCGCGGCGGTGACGATGACCGAATGGGGCGGATGGGGCAGCAAAGCCAGCGCGCGGTGGGTGGCAAAACCATCCATGCCGGGCATCTTCCAGTCCAGAAACGCGATTTCGCAGGGGCGCCCGGCGGCATCGGCGGCGCCAGCCTTGGCCACGGCCTCTTCGCCCGAACTGGCTGTGGTGACAGCAAAACTCATGCTGCCCAGCAGCCCGCTGAGGATCTGCCGCGCCTGTTCGCTGTCGTCCACCACCAGCACATGCCGCCCACGCAGGTCGGGCTCGGGCAGCAGGGGGCGCTGGGGGGCTGTGCCCAGACCCAGCCGGGCCGTGAACCAGAAGGTGCTGCCCTGGCCCGGCGCGCTTTGCACGCCCACCTCGCCGCCCATCAGGTCTGCGAGTTTTTTGGAGATGGCCAGGCCCAGGCCGGTACCGCCGTATTTGCGGGTGGTGGAGGTGTCGGCCTGCTCGAACGAGCGGAACAGGCGCGACTGCTGTTCTTCGGTGAGGCCGATGCCCGTGTCCTGCACCTCAAACCGCATGAGGATGCCCTCAGCGTCGCGCGAGGTTTCGCTGACCCGCACGACGATCTCGCCTGCGTCGGTGAACTTGACGGCATTGTTGGCGTAGTTGACGAGGATCTGCCCCAGGCGCAGGGGGTCGCCGCGCAGGTTGTCGGGCAGAGCCGGGTCCACGTCGAACAGCAGCTCCAGGCCCTTGCTGGCCGATTTGCCGCTGATCAGGTTGGCCACGTTGTCAAGCACGCCGCGCAGCTCGAAGTCCACCAGTTCCACCTCCAGCTTGCCCGCCTCGATCTTGCTGAAGTCGAGGATGTCGTTGATCAGGCCCAGCAGGTGCTGGCCCGAACGCTGGATCTTTTCGACATAGTCCCGCTGGCGCGGCGAGAGGTCGGTGCCCAGCGCCAGGTGGCTCATGCCGATCACGGCGTTCATGGGGGTGCGGATCTCGTGGCTCATGTTGGCCAGGAAGTCCGACTTCATCTGCGAGGCATCTTCGGCCTTGGCGCGGGCGATCTCCAGCTCTTCTTCATGCTCACGCAAAGCCACATTGAGCTGCTGCAGCTCGGTTGTGCGCTGGGCCACGCGGGCCTCCAGCGCTTCTTCATTGCGCTTCAAGGCCTCGACCAGTTCGGCCTGGGCGGCCATGGCCAGGGATTTGGCCTTTTCGCGTTTGAGGAACTGGCGTGCCATGGCAAATGCCAGCAGAAAAGTCAGCACCGCCTGGAAGGCCGTGAGGCCGGTGGTCAGCAGCGTCTGGCGCTTGACCTCGGCATTGCGCGAGTCACCCAGCAGGGCTGAGACGCGCGAGGCGTTGAGCGACAGCTCCTGCACGGTTTCGCGCAGCGCGTCCAGCTCGGCGCGCAAAAGCCGCATGTGCTCCCGGCTGGAGGCAGGGTCCACGCTGGCGCCAAAGTGGTTGTCGCCCGCCGCCACAAACTTCTGCAGGGCAGCCAGGGCCTTGGCGTAGATGGGCTCGTCCTGCATCAGCGTGCGTGCGGTGCCGCTCTCCAGCGCGCTGAAGCGGCTCAGGAACAGGTCGTAGCGCAGCTCCAGCCGGTCCATGGGGATGCTGCGCGGGTCCAGGTCAAACTGGTGCAGCGCATGGTCGAACTTTTCGTACTCGACATTGAGTTGCAGGAAGGACCACAGCGCATTCACATCGCCGCGCCGCATGACGGCTTCGACGCTGCGGTACTGGTGGTACTGCACGGCCGCGATGGCCACATAGGCCAACACCAGGCCTGCAATGATGAGCCGCAGGATGTGTTTGCTGCGCAGCATGCGTGGTGGGTGCCTGCGGGGCCGGGACGTGCAGCGGGCTACCGGATGCGCAAGGCGTTGAGCTGCCAGGCCGCCCGGTTGTAGTACAGCTCGCTGCGCAGCTCGGCCTTGGCATCGAAGGGATAGACGATGAACAGCGGGCCTTTTTCACGCACGGGCATGGGCCGGTTGTTCATCAGGCGGGCCACGATCACATCGTGGCGGGTGGCGTCTTCGAGGGGGATCTCGGTCTTGTAGTCGTTCAGAGCCACAGCCGTGATCTTGCTGCCCTTGGCGCCCACGGCGGCGAGCACGTCGCGCAGCAGGGGGCCGGTGAAGGTGACTGCGCTGGGGTACCAGGGGGTCTGGGTGGAGAAGCTGTGCTGGGGCAGCTTTTCCAGCATCTTCATGTCGAACTGCGCCTGCTGTCCCTGGTTGGTGTGTGTGATGGCGCCTTCGATGGTCAGCACCACCGGGCCGGTGGCTTTGTCCAGGGCCTGTGCGGCTGTTCCACACAGCGCTGATGCGCCAAGGGCAATGCCCATGAACCAGGCAGCGCTGCGGTGTGTCTGCAAAAGACGTGCATACATGACGATCCCCCCATTTTTTGCAACAGTCTCATGGATAGACGCACAAAATGTAAACCGATTTATAACAGCCGGTCGCTGTTTCGGTGTGGGCGGTGTGTCGCACGCGTACTACGTCGCGGCGCGGTCTGAGCCTGCGCAAAGATCGGCCATGAGCCTGTGGCTGCACGGTACTGGAAGACGGTGTGTTGTGCCAGATTTATTTGCCCGCTGGCGAGGGCGCAGCGCGCCTTGTGCTGCCCGGCAAGGCAAGTGCCCAGCCTGGGAGGGCAGGGGATCAGGCGTTGCCAGCGGCGAGGGTGTCCCAGGCCTTCAATGCCTCTGCGGTGTACATCAGCGCGGGGCCGCCCCCCATGTAGACGCACACAGCCAGCATCTCTTCCAGCTCGGTGCGGGTGGCGCCCAGTTTTTGCAGCGCCTTGACGTGAAAGCCGATGCAGCCCGAGCAGCGCTGGGTCACGCCGATGGCCAGCGCGATCAGCTCCTTGTGCTTGCTGCTCAGCGCGCCTTCAGCCATGGAAGCCTGCGCCAGTTGCGCAAAGCCGCGCATGGTGTCGGGCTGGGCCTTGCGGAAGGTGGCCAGGCTTTCGTTGATGCCCTGGATGAGGCCTGCGTGATCAAAAGTGCTCATTCCATGTTCCTCGAAGTGTTTGTGCTCAGCTGTGGCGCGCGTGGGCTGGGTTACTTCTTCATGGGGCAGGTGTTGATGCCCAGCAGCGTGTAGGCCGGGCAAAAACGGAACAGGCCGGTGGCCAGGGGCACAGCGCCCAGCCAGCCCCACCATCCCACGGTGCCGGTAGCGGCAAGGGTAATCAGCACGAGGCCAGCGACGATGCGCAGCACGCGGTCCAGGGTTCCAACATTGGTGTTCATGGTGTTTCCTTTGGTGTGTGGTGGTTTCGGTGAGATGGCTTGGGTCACAGCGCGTTGACCGGAATCTTGAGATAGGCCACGCCGTTGTCTTCGGTCGGAGGCATGGCGCCCGCGCGGATGTTGACCTGGACTGAGGGCAGGATCAGCGTGGGCATTTCCAGCGTGGCATCGCGCCGGGTGCGCAGGGTCACAAAGGCGTCTTCGGTCACACCGTCATGCACGTGGATGTTGTGGGCACGCTGGTCTGCCACGGTGGTCTGCCATGCGGTCGCGCGTCCGGCCGGCGGGTAGTCGTGGCACATGTAGAGCCGTGTTTCGGGGGGCAGGCTCAGCAGCTTGCGCACCGATTGATAGAGCTGGTGTGCGTCCCCCCCTGGAAAGTCACAGCGTGCCGTGCCCACATCGGGCATGAACAGGGTGTCGCCCACGAACACGGCGTCACCCACCTCATAGGCCATGCAGGCAGGGGTGTGGCCGGGTACGGCCAGTGCTTTGGCCTCCAGCTGGCCAATGCGGAACACCTCGTTGTCATGCAGCAAGTGGTCAAACTGGCGGCCGTCCGGGCGGAACTCAGGCTCCAGATGGAACACGGTCTTGAACACGTCCTGCACCTGTGTGATGGCGGCGCCAATGGCGATGCGCGCCCCCAGCTTGTTGCGCAGGTAGTGCGCGGCCGACAGATGGTCGGCATGCGCGTGGGTTTCCAGGATCCACTCCACCGTCAGGCCATGGGTCTGCACGAACTCGATCAGGCGTTCTGCAGAGTGGGTGCGGGTGCGGCCGGACTTGGGGTCGTAGTCGAGCACGGAATCCACCAAGGCGCAGTGTCCGCCGGGCTGGTCGTAGACGACGTAGCTCACCGTCCAGGTGGCATCGTCAAAGAAGGCCTGTATCTGGGGTTTCATCGCTTCTTTCCTTGGTTTTAATATCAATGCAAATAGTTTATTGACTGATAGATTGTTAGTCAATAGAATATCGACAATGAAATTGAAAAGGAGTGCGCTTCCATGCTCACAGATGTGCCGATCGAACTGGAAACCCTGCGCCGCTCAGCGGACAGTGCCTGCCGCCTCATGAAGGTGCTTTCCAACCCCGACCGCTTGCTGCTGCTGTGCCAACTCACGCAGGGCGAGAAGAGGGTGGGGGAGCTGGAGGAGTTGGTTGGCATCTCCCAACCCACGCTGTCCCAGCAGCTCGGCGTATTGCGTGAAGAAGGGCTGGTGAGCACGCGCCGGGAAGGCAAGAACATCTATTACCAGATCGCCAGCCCCCAGGCGCTGGCGGTGATGAACGTGCTGTTTGAACAGTTTTGCGGGCCTGCACAAGGCGCAGCCCAGGAGGAACAAGGATGCTGATCGATTGGACCCATTTCACCCCTTGGAGCGCCCTGATCGGTGGCGTTTTGTTGGGCCTCGCATCGGCGCTGTTTGTGCTGCTCAATGGCCGCATCCTGGGCATCAGCGGCATCGTCGGTGGCTTGCTGCGGCCACGTGCGGGCGATGTTGGCTGGCGCCTTGCCTTTGTGCTGGGCATGCTGGTGGCCCCTGGCGTGTATTGGCTGTTTGCCGGTGCTACGGCGCCGCGCATCGATGCCAGCTGGGGCACGGTGGTGGCGGCGGGCTTGCTGGTCGGCGTGGGCACGCGCTACGGATCGGGCTGCACCAGCGGCCATGGTGTGTGCGGGCTGTCGCGCCTGTCTCCCCGCTCCCTCGTTGCCACCCTGGCCTTCATGGGCGCAGGGTTCATCACGGTGTTTGTAGCCCGGCATGCCCTGGGCTGAGGTCACTACAACTGCATGGAGCACGGATATGACAACAAGCTTGGCGAAAAGCCGGATTTCTGAATTTGTGGTGGGCCTGGTGTTTGGCCTGGGCCTGATCGTGTCGGGCATGACCGATCCCGGCAAGGTGCTGGGTTTTCTGGACCTGGCGGGCCTGTGGGACCCTTCGCTGGCCTTTGTGATGGGCGGTGCGATTGCGGTGGGTCTGTTTGCGTTTGCCTTGGCCAAGAAGCGAACGACCAGCTTCCTGGGGGGAGCCATGCACCTGCCCACGTCCAGCGATATCGACCGCCGCCTGGTGATTGGCAGCCTGGTGTTTGGCGCTGGATGGGGTCTCGCAGGTTTTTGCCCTGGCCCGGCCATCGTTTCAGCCGGTGCCGGCCAGCCCAAGGCCATTGTGTTTGTGTTGGCCATGCTGGCAGGCATGTGGATATTTGAAATGGCCGAGGGCCGCGCGCGGCGCACTTCCAAAAACCACCAGGCAGGAGCACTTTGACATGGGAATGCAGATCATTGCCCTGACGCCCGACTTTGCGGTGTCACCCCAGTTGATGGCCGAGGACTTCGCATGGGTGTCTACCCAGGGGTTCAAGACGCTCGTCAACAACCGGCCGGACGGGGAGGGTGGTGACGCCCAGCCTACCAGCCAGATGCTGGAGGCCGCAGCACGTGCTGCAGGCCTGCACTATGTGTATCTGCCCGTGGTCAGCGGCGCCATCACTGCACAGCAGGTGCAGACCTTGCACGATGTGCTGGCGATAGCGCCTGGACCCACGCTGGCGTTTTGCCGATCAGGCGCTCGGTCTGCCCAGCTGTTTGGCCTGGCCCAGCAAATGGGCTGAGCGCCAGAGCGCCTGAGCCGATGTAGAAACCAGAGGCCATCACATGCAATTTGTGCCCAGCTGGTTACGCAGCTACCAGCGGTCCTGGCTCTCGGGGGATCTGGTGGCAGGTGTCATCGTCACGGTGATGCTCATCCCGCAAAGCCTGGCCTACGCACTGTTGGCGGGGCTGCCTCCTGAAGTCGGCCTGTATGCCAGCATCCTGCCCATCGTGGCCTATGCGCTGCTGGGGTCGAGCATGACACTGGCGGTGGGCCCTGTAGCCGTGGCCTCGCTCATGACGGCCAGTGCCCTTCAGCCGCTGGCAGCAGCAGGTTCTGCAGACTATGTGGGGCTGGCCATGCTGCTGTCCCTTTTGTCGGGTGGGATGTTGCTGCTGTTCGGCCTGTTGCGGTTGGGGTTTCTTGCGCACTTTTTGAGCCATCCGGTCATCAGCGGTTTTATCTCGGGTTCGGCCGTGCTGATTGCGGTGGGCCAGCTCAAGCACCTGATGGGGGTGAAAGCAGGGGGCGGCAACGTCCTGGACATGGTGTTGCAGCTGGTGCGTGCGCTGCCCCATACCAACGGCGTGACTCTGGGCATCGGCGCTGGAAGCGTTCTTTTCCTGCTGCTTGCGCGCAAGTATCTGGCTGCCGGGCTGGTCCGCGCCGGCGTGGGTTCCAAGCTGGCAGACCTGGCATCCAAGCTTGCGCCCATGCTGGCAGTTGTGGTCACCACGGCGCTGGTGGCTGCGCTGCGCTGGGACGAATCCGCCGGTGTCAGCATCGTGGGGGCCGTGCCGCAAGGGCTGCCGGTGCTGGCGATTCCGTCGGTGACAGCCTCGGCGGTCGGCCAGTTGTGGTTGCCTGCGCTGCTTATCTCCCTGGTGGGGTTTGTCGAGAGTGTGTCGGTGGCGCAGTCGCTGGCACTCAAGCGCCAGCAGCGCATACAGCCCAACCGGGAGCTGCTGGGCCTGGGGGCCGCCAACGTGGCCAGCGCCTTGTCGGGTGGTTTCCCGGTCACCGGCGGTTTTGCGCGCTCGGTGGTTAATTTTTCGGCGGGAGCCCATACGCCGCTGGCGGGTATGGTGTCTGCCTTGCTCATGGCGGTGGTCATTGCTGCGCTCACAGGCCTGTTCCACTATCTACCCCATACGGTGTTGGCCGCCACCATCATCGTGGCCGTGGTGACGCTGATCGATGTGCAGACCTTGCGCGAAGCCTGGCACTACGACAAGGCTGACGCCTTGTCGCTGCTGGCCACAGCTGGCGGCGTGATGGCCTGGGGTGTAGAGGTGGGCATCCTCATGGGAGTGGGCTTGTCACTGGGCACGCTGGTCTGGCGCAGCAGCCATCCACATATTGCAGTGGTGGGGCGTGTGCCCGGCACAGAGCATTTCCGCAACATCGCACGCCACCATGTCACTACAGAGTCCGGCCTGATTGCGGTGCGCGTGGACGAAAGCCTGTACTTTGCCAACTCTGAGGTTCTGCAGGACACCATCGAGGGCCTGGTCGCCTCCCAGGCTGGCACCCGTCACGTGCTCCTGGTGTGCTCAGCGGTCAACCAGATCGACGCCACGGCGCTCGGGGTGCTGAGCGACCTGGACAACAGCCTGGCACAGCGGGGCATGGCGCTGCTGCTCTCCGAAGTCAAAGGCCCCGTGCTGGACCGCCTGCAAAACACCGCTTTGGGCCAGCGGCTGCGGGGGCGGGTGTTCCTGAGTACACACCAGGCCTTTGAGTTTGTGCGCCAAAGCACTGCCGCCCCAAGGCCCGGCAAAGCCACAGCCGTTGCGCCTTCGGCTTGACGGGCCAAGGCTGCTTGGCCGGGCGCGTCAGCGCTTGCCTGCGCTGAAACGCAGCGTGCCGAGCGCCATGGCAAAACCGGGCTCGGCGGCCTTGGCATCCTCGTCGCCGACCTGGGTCATGATGATCACCGTGGTCCCGTCCAGTGCGGCCTTGAAGAAGCGCGCTTCATGCGGCAAGTTCTGTCCCAGCATGCTGACCACAAAACGCTGAGAGACACCCTGGTTCTCTTTGCCCGCCACCTGGCGGGTAATGGGGGTGGCAGTCACTGGCCCCATGCGGGCTTGTTGTGCGGTGTTGGCCTTTGCGGCGTCCGCGCGATTGCGGGCTGCGGTAGCCGCAAACTTTTCAATGTCCTGGCCTGAAAAAAATGGACTGAACATCAAGGTCACGACCGCCTCGTTTGGCCCCTCCAGATCAATGCTGCGCATGCGGGTTGCGTCCTGCGCGACCACGTCTTCCGTTACTTTCCAGCCTGCAGGGTGGTCAAAGCTCACACCGTCCTTGCTGTAGGTGGCGGGCGGTGCCGCATGTGCGGGGCGCAAAGCAGCCGGGACAAGTGACGCCAGGATGGCCAGACACAATGCCAGATGGAAAGCCTTGGCGCGGAGAAACAGAGGGATGGGATGCATGGCAGGGAGGATTGGGGCGGAATGGAAAAATTTTCTCATGGGTGCGAGGTGCGTTCTTGCGCTTGAGCAGCATCGTTTGTGTATTTGTGATTTTACATAATATACATCGTATAAATTCATAGAAGTATCCAACCAGCCCCAAGCTTCCCTATGATGGCCCACCGCCGCACCACACAGAAAGCGCCATGAACATGGACACCACGTCTTTGATTCGGGACATGGGAATGAATGCAGGCCTGCTGTGTTTTCTGGCGGCGCTGTACAGCATTGTCCTGACGGGTGCTCGCCATTCTGATCTGCGGGTTCGGACAGTGCGGCAGAGCTGGCTGCCGTGGATCACGGGGCTCATGTTCGGCGTTACCGGCATCCTGACCATGCTGGTGCCGCTGCGTTTTGGCGAAGGCGTGATGGTGGACGCCCGGTTGGTGATGACGGGCCTGGCTGGTGCCTACCTGTCGCCTTTGGGCGCGGTGCTGTGCGCTGCTGTGCTGGGCGCGTACCGGCTCTATCTCGGTGGCATTGGCAGCGGCCCGGCCATGGTGGGCATTGTTTTGACTGCGGGCATCGGGTGGCTGTGGCAGCACTATCGGCCTTACTTTTCCTCGCAGCGCTTTGGTGCCTTGACCGACGGTTTCTGGTTGATCGGGTTGGGCGCTAGTCTGGCGGCGGGCGGCATGCTGGCCATACAGACCCTGCCGCTGGAGATCGCACGGGCAGTCACCGCGCAGTCCTGGATGGCGGTGGTGGTTATCTACCCCATTGGGACGGTTTTGCTGGGATCTCTTCTGGACAACACCCAAAAGCTCAACCAGCGTGAAGAGGCCCTGGAGCAGACCGCTGAAACCCTGAAGACCCTGCTGGCCGAAGCACGCCAGGCCGCGAGCGTGTTCGTCAACAGCAAGGACGCAATTGCCATCGTGCGGCCGGACGGCACCGTGCTGGATGTCAACCCAACCTACAGCAACGTGCTGGGCTATGCGCGCGAAGAGCTGATTGGCCAGTCATCTGCAGTGCTGCGCGTTGATGAAGGGGGCGAAGCCACATTCCTGCGCCGCGTAGCGCAGGCCATCGAGCGGGACGGTCGATGGCATGGCGAGCTGGTCCGGCGCCGCAAGAATGGCGAAGCTTTTGTCTCGGAAGTCACCGTCGAAGGCATCAAGGACCCGGACGGGGTTGTGCGCAAATGGGTGTCTGTGGGCAAGGACGTGACCGAACAGCGCCGCCTGGAGCAGGCCCTGCAGCAGTTTGGCAACTACGACGCCCTCACCGGCCTTTCCAGCCGCCGCCTGTTCGCCAAGGAACTCAACGCGGCCCTCCATAAGCGCACCGAAGCCGCCAGCTTCCTCGTGCTGTGTCTGCTCGACATCGACCAGTTCAAGGACCTCAACGAGCAATGGGGTCAGCCGCTGGCCGACCAGTTCCTCCGGGTGTTTGCGCAGCGCCTCAGGGCCGAGGCGGGCCCGGGCAACCTCATTGGTCGCATCGGTGGCGACGAATTTGCCGTGGCACTGAAAGACTGCGCGCACTCCGAAGCCGCATTGCAGCGCCTGGAGGGGCTGCGCCAGGCGCTTGCGCGGACGGCCGTGCTGGACAACGTGCAGCTGCGCCTGACCTGCAGCGCCGGGGTCACGTTTTACCCCGACGACATGGCCGACGCAGACGGCTTGCTGCGCCACGCGGGCCTGGCACTGTATGTGGCCAAGGAACAGGGCAAGGACCGGATCGCGGTGTTCGACATCCAGCAGGGCCAGAGGGTGCAAGCGCGCAGGCACACGGCCAAGCTGGTCGAAGACGCCCTGCTGCAAGGAGAGATGGAGCTGTTCTTTCAGCCCAAGGTCCGGATTTCCGATGGACAGATCCTGGGGGCGGAGTGCTTGATCCGGTGGCGCCACCCCGAACGCGGGATGCTGGCGCCCGGCGCCTTCATGGATGACATTGTGGGCACGCCCGCTGCGGGCAGGCTGGACTACTGGGTGCTGAACGCGGCTTTCGAGGCTGGCCACGCCCTTGCCACCCAGGGCTGCCCGCTGTCGCTGAGCATCAACGTGGCGGTCTCCACGTTGATCGACCGCCGCTTCCAGCAGGAAGTCGCCCTGCTGCTCAAGCAGTACCCTTCCCTGCCCCAGCCATTTCTGGAGGTCGAGTTGCTGGAAACCGAAACCTTCAACGACCTCTCGGCCGTGGCCTATGTCATCCAGGGGCTGGATGAGCTGGGCGTGCAATGCTCCATCGATGACTTCGGCACCGGCTACTCGTCGCTCACCTACCTGCAACGCCTGCCTGCGCAGATTGTGAAGATCGACCAGTCCTTCGTGCGCGACATGCTCGACGACGAGCGCGACCGCACCCTGGTGCGCGGCATTGTGGGCCTGGCCCATGCGTTCAATCGCCATGTGGTGGCCGAAGGTGTGGAAACCCCCGCCCATGCCGAAGCCTTGCGCGACCTGGGGTGCGACGGCCTTCAGGGCTACGGCATTGCCCGGCCCATGCCGCTGCCGGATCTGATCCACTGGATACAGGAGTGGCGCCCGCCGCCCGCCTGGGTGGGGGCCCGGCAACCGGTGCGCTGACGGCCTCGGGGCTTCGCAAAACTGGCCTGCCCCGGCGCAGGCAGCGCTGTGGGGGCACCAGTGACTTCTGTCGCCACCCTCTTCTCCTCTCCAAGCCGCTACCATCCACGCCCATGAATCCTTCCCACCCCGCTCCCTCGACCCCGTCTTCCGTTCACTTTGGCCACCAGGGCCGCGTTTGTATCGTCACCGGCGGTGCGCAAGGCATTGGCGAAGCCTGCGTGCGCCGCTTTGCCGCCGAAGGCGCCAGGCCGGTCATCGTGGATGTGGACGATGCGCGCGGCCAGGCCCTGGCTGAGGAGCTGGGCGCGCTGTATGTGCGCTGTGACGTGGGCGACAAGGCGCAGGTGGATGCGCTGGTGGCCCAGGTGCTGGCAGCCCATGGGCGCATCGATGTGCTGGTGAACAACGCGGGTATCTTCCGCGCGGCAGACTTTCTGGAGGTGACCGAGGCGGACTTTGACGCCGTGCTGCGGGTCAACCTCAAGGGCTCGTTCATGGTGGGCCAGGCCGTGGCGCGCGCCATGGTGGCAACGGGTGGCGGCGCCATCGTCAACATGAGTTCGGTGAATGGTGTGCTGGCCATTCCCAACATCGCCAGCTACAACGTGAGCAAAGGCGGCGTAAACCAGCTCACGCGCGTGATGGCGTTGGCGCTGGCCGACAAGAACATCCGCGTGAACGCCGTGGCCCCCGGCACTATCGCCACCGAGCTGGCCGCCAAGGCGGTGCTGACCAGTGACGAAGCCAAACACAAGATCATGAGCCGCACGCCCATGAAGCGGCTGGGCGAGCCCTCGGAGATTGCCGATGTGGTGGCCTGGCTGGCGAGCGATGCGGCCAGCTATGTGACTGGCGAGATCGTGACCGTGGATGGCGGGCGCATGACGCTGAACTACACCGTGCCTGTGTAATGCGGCGCTATTTTATTGATAGCTTAAAAGGCAATACCATCAGGCGGTAGGGCCGGTTTTTATTCATATTTCAAGCCTGGACCACGCGCCGCAGCAGCCCCGACATGCTGCGCGGCCACCCCACCCGGCCGAACCAGGCGCCGCCCGCAATGGCCCAGGCGTTGATCAGCCCGTAGAGCACCAGCGCCCCGGCCTGCGCGGCAAACACCGCCTGCAGCCCGCCGCCCCAGCGCAGGGCCAGCCAGCCCCCGGCCACCGCTACGGCCAGCCGCGCGATGTTGCCGATCACCGGCCACATCAGGCGCCCTGCCCCTTGCGAGGCAAAGTACAGCACCAGGCCCAGGCCAAAAAAGCCATACACCGGGCCGACGGTGCGCAGATAGAGAGCGCCGGATTCGAGCATGGCAGGGTCGCTGTTGAACAGCCGCAGCCAGGTGGCCGGATAGGCGGCGGCCCACAGCCCGATGGCTTCGGCCATGGCAAAGGCCATGGTGGCGCCGATCCAGGTGGCGCGCAAGGCGCGTTCGCGCTGGCCTGCGCCAATGCAGGTGCCGACCATGGCGACCAGGGGAGCACCCAGCCCAAACACCAGCGGTACCAGCAGGTATTCAAGCCGCGACGCTGTGCCATAGCCCGCAATGGCCGCCGTGCCAAAGCCGCCCACCAGCGCCGTTGTCACGCCAATTGCCAGGTTGGTGGCCACGGTGGAGACGGTGCCCACCAGGCCCACACGCAAAATGTTCTTGAACAGCGTCCAACGAAAACGGATGTGCGCCAGCGACGGCCGCAGCAGGCTGCGTGGTGACCAGAGGTACGCCGCCAGCACGGCGCTGCCCACCGCGTAGTACGCCATCAGCGCAATCGCTCCGCCTGCAATGCCCAAGCCCGGCAGCGGCCCCCAGCCAAAGATGAGCAGGGGCGACAGCGGCACCAGCACGACCGCCCCCAGCACCGTCACATACGCAGGCACGGCCATGTTGCCCGTGCCGCGAATCACGGCCGAGAGGGTGTTGAACAGCCAAACCAGCACCGCGCCTGCAAACACCCAGTTGGAGTAGACCAGCGCGGCCTCCAGCGCCCCGCCCGTGCCGCCCATGTGGGTGTATAGCCAGCGCCCTCCTCCCACCACGCCCACGGTGAAGACCAGCGCAAACACTGCCGCAATCGCCAGCGCGTGCAGCACCAGTGCATCGGCATCCTCCCGCCGCCGTGCGCCCAGGGCGCGGGCGATGGCTGAGGCAATGCCGCCGCCCATGGCCCCGGCTGAGGTCATCTGCATCAGCATGACCACCGGAAACACCAGCGCCATGCCCGCCAGCGCGTCGGTGCCCAGCTGGCCCACAAAATAGGTTTCGATCAGGCCCACGCCCGCCTGGGCCAGCATGACCAGCACATTGGGCATGGCCAGGCGCAGCAAGGTGGGGGCGATGGGCGCCTCCAGCAGCATGCGCGTGCGCGGGTCCAGCGCCGGGGTTGCCGCTGCGGTGCTCATGAAGCCGCCCCAGCCACTGCGGTGGCTGCGGTTGCCGTGCCGGGCCGCCGTGGCACCACGATGCGCACGGTGGACAGCTGCAGCACATCGCCATGCTGGTTGCGAGTTTCGCTGAGCACCGTGACCATGCCCCGATCGGGTTTGGATTTGGAGGGCTGGATGTCCATGACCTCACTCACCACGTGCAGCACATCGGTGGCGCGGGTGGGACGGGGCCAGCTGATCTCGGCCCCGGCGCCGATGATGCCGCCCGCAATCGGCAGGCCCGTGGTCACCTGCAGCCGCATGGTGATGGCCGCCGTGTGCCAGCCGCTGGCAGCCAGCCCGCCGAACAGCGTGGCGCGGCCTGCGGCATCGTCCAGGTGGAAGGGCTGAGGGTCGAACTGGGCGGCAAATGCCTTGATCTGGGCCTCGTCCATCGCGTGTTCACCGCTGGTGTAGCGGTCGCCCACGGCCATGTTGTCGAGGTACAGCGGGGAGTGCTTTTCGGGCAATGCGGCGGCTGCCGCCAGGGTGGAAGTCATGGCAGGTTGCTTTCGATGTCGAAGAAAAATGCGGGGTGGGATCAGGCCGCAGCGGGGGCCGCCCGGCGCGGTGGCAGCGGCGATTCGCGGATGGGCAGGTTGACCAGCGCGGCCCCGGCGGCCAGCGCGATGTCGATGTACCAGACCCAGTCGTAGCTGCCCGTTGCCTGGAAGACGCTGCCGCCCAGGTAGGCACCCAGAAAACCGCCGATCTGGTGCGACAACATCACGATGCCAAACAGCATCGCCATGTTGGCCGTGCCAAACATCTTGGCGACCAGTCCGGCCGTGGGTGGCACCGTGGACAGGAACGTGATGCCCATGACGGCGGCAAAGATCAGCACCACGGCGGGTGTCTTGGGGGCAAACAGAAAGATCAGCACCGCCAGCCCACGCACCGCATACAGCAGCGACAACAAGGACTTCATGCGCCACCGCCCCACCGCCCAGCCCATGGCCAGGCTGCCCACAATGTTGAACAGCCCGATCACGGCCAGCGCCCAGCCGCCCACCTCGGGAGCCAGCCCGCAGGCCGCAATCACGCCCGGCAGATGGGTGGCCAGAAACGCCACGTGGAAGCCACACACCAGAAAGCCCACGGCCAGGTAGCGGTAGCTGGGGGTGGCCAGCGCCTGGGCGATGGCTTCGCGTGCAGTCAGCGCCTTCTGGCCCGATGCGGCGGCGGCCTGTGCCGCCAACGCGTTGGAGTTGCCCTTGAGCACCCACACCGCAGGCAGCGCCAGCAGCACCAGCACGCCCAGCCACTGCATGGCGTTGGCCCAGCCCACGGCGGCCGTCAGGCTGATGGCAATGGGCGCCATGACGAACTGACCAAAGGAGCCACCTGCATTGACGATGCCGCTGGCCAGGCCCCGCTTGTGCGCAGGCACCAGACGCGCCGTGGCCGCCATCAGCACCGAAGGGCCCGCCATGCCTGCCCCACCTGCTGCCAGCACGCCAATCGCAAAAATCAGCCCGGCGGTGCTGGTCATGTAGGGGGTGATGAACGTGCCCAGCGCCACCAGCAACACGCCCAGCAGAATGACGCGGCCCGTGCCGATGCGATCGGCCACCGCGCCCGCAAACGGCTGTGTCAGGCCCCACCACAGCTGGCCAAAGGCAAACGCCAGGCTGATGCTGCCAATACCCAGCGCGGTGGAGGTATTCAATGCCGAGAGGAACAGGCCCATGGTCTGGCGCGTGCCCATGGTCATCGCAAAAGTGCCTGCGGCCGCCAGCAGCACCAGCCACAAAGCGATGGAGGGTGTCGCCGATGGGGGCTTATTGGGCAAGGTTTCAATCGCCATTGCCAGCCTCCTGGTTGGGCAGCGCGGCCAGCAGGGCCAGCGAATCGTCCACCAGCGCATGCAGCGCCACCACGCGGTCCGCGCCCAGGGCGTCGTTCAGGGCCAGCTGGGCGGCCTTCCAGTGGCGCTGGGCTTCGGCACGTTTGTCGCGGCCTGTGTCGGTGATGTGCACCAGGCGGCTGCGCGCGTCGGTGCCCGCCTCCAGCGTCACCCAGCCCGCATCCACCAGCGGGCGCAGGTTGCGGGTGAGCGTGGAGGCGTCCATCTTCATCTCGGCCGCCAGATCTCCAGGGCGGATCGGGCCGAGCCGGAGCACATGGGACAACAGCGAATACTGCGTGGTCTTGAGCCCACACCGGGCCATTTCCACGTCGTAATGGTTGGCTACGCGGCGCATGAGCTGGCGCAGCTTGAAGTTGGTGCAGCCCTGCGGCAACCCCGTGGCAACGGGGGGCGAAACGGGCGCAAGGGCAGTGGTATCGGCTTGCATGGATTTAATTGTATCTGCAATAATTGCATATGCAAGTCATCAGTTTCAACCACGGCAACGACCAGGACACCCCATGACCCAACACAACCACCTCGAACACTGGCTGGCGCAGGAGCGCGACATCCTCACCACGCTGGATGCAGGCCCTGGCCCGGGCGTGGCCACGCGGGAGCAGATCGCCCACCTGAACGGGCTGCAGCAGATGCAGGCCATGCTGCGCGGCGAGCTGCCCTATGCCGCCATTGCCAAGACGCTGGACTTTCTGATTGTGGAAGTGGGCGAAGGCACAGCCATCTTCCAGGGCACGCCGCGCGCAGAGCACCTGAACCCCATGGGCACGGTGCACGGCGGCTGGTTTGCCACCCTGCTCGACTCGGCCCTGGGCTGCGCGGTGCACACCCGCATGGAGCCCGGGCGCGGCTACACGACGGCCGAGCTGGGCATCAACCTGGTCAAGGCCATCACGCCCAAGGTGCAGCGCGTGCGCGCCGAAGGCCGTGTGATCCACAGCGGACGCCAGCTGGCCACGGCCGAGGCGCGCCTGGTGGGGCCGGACGGCACGCTGTATGCCCACGCCACCACCACCTGCCTGGTTTTCGACTTGCCTGCACAATCGAAGGGATGAAATTCCTCCACACGATGCTGCGCGTTGGCAACCTTCAACGCTCGATTGATTTCTACACCAACGTTCTGGGCATGCAGCTGCTGCGCCAGTCCGAGAACCCCGAGTACAAATACTCGCTGGCCTTTCTGGGCTTCGAAGGCGGCAACCCGGGCCAGGCCGAGATCGAGCTGACCTACAACTGGGGCGTGGAAAGCTACGACATGGGCACGGCCTACGGCCACATCGCCCTGGGTGTGCCCGATGCGTATGCAGCGTGCGAGAAGATCAAGGCCTCGGGCGGCAACGTGACGCGCGAAGCCGGTCCCGTCAAAGGCGGCACCACGGTGATCGCGTTTGTGACGGACCCGGACGGCTACAAGATCGAACTGATCCAGCGCGCCGAGGGCGTGGGCGGCCAGGGCCTGCGTTGATGATATTGCTATTAAAAATGTAGCTGCTTTGGCATGATAGGCGTGCGCAGACGGCATTTTTGACCATAAAAAAACCCGGCCTGGCCGGGTTTTTTTATGGTGTGCAGAGTGCCGCGATCACTGCGCGCCCAGGGCTACTTCCACACGGCGGGCTTCGGCGTTGCTGCCGCTGGCCGTGGTTTCTTCGGGCTTCTTCAGCTCGATCTTGTCTTCGGCCACGCCAAGGGCCTTGAGGGCATCGCGCACGGCAAAGGCGCGCTGCTTGGCCAGCTCGGCGTTCAGGGCGGCATCGCCCGTGGCGTCGTGAAAGCCAGAGACCACGGCCTTCTTGCCTTCGGCCACACCCTTGACCACATCGGCCAGGGCTTCGTTGGCGCCTGCAGCCAGGTCGGCCTTGGCAGTGGCAAAGTAGAACTTCACCACGCCGTTTTCGACCCGCACGCTGGCTTCGTCAGCCACTGCAACCACGGCTGCAGCAGCTGGCGCGCTGTTTGCAACTGCGGTAGCGGCAGGCTTGGCCGCGCCCGAAGCGCCGACGCGTTTCACCACCACGGTGCCCACCACCGCCGAAATCACGAGCGCGATCAGCGCAAACAGGAAACCAAGGGCAAAACGTTGTTGGCTATCGTCGTCAGAGCTAGACATTGAAAATCCCCAGAGTGATGGTTAATAGAAGAGAAAAACGTGCGGTGCCAACGCCCAACGCCACGGTGTTGGCGCCGCCCCGGCATGCTGAACAAAGCTTTCGATTGTAGAGTGCTCCCATGACGAATTTCCCCGCGCCCCTTCGCGATCCGGCCCCCATGCTGGAGCGCGCCCTGGATGAATGGGGCGGCCACCAGGACCTGTGGATCTTTGGCTACGGCTCGCTCATCTGGCGCCCGGATTTTGACTACGCCGAGCGCCGTCCGGCCAAGGTGCATGGCTGGCACCGGGCCCTGAAGATGTGGAGCCGCATCAACCGCGGCACGCCCGAATGCCCGGGCCTGGTGTTTGGCATGCTCTCGGGCGGCAGTTGCCGGGGCATGGTGTTCCGGGTGGACAAGGCGCACGCCCGGCAGGTCATGATCAACCTGTGGCAACGCGAGATGCCCACCGGCGTGTATGACCCTCGCTGGCTTGCCTGCCAGACGCCCCATGGCTCGGTGAGTGCACTGGCCTTCACCCTCTCCCGCAAAAGCCCTAACCACACGGGCGAGCTGCCCGACCACGAGTACCGCCGCATTTTTGACGAAGCCTGCGGCCGCTATGGCACCACGCGGGACTACGCCCAGGCCACCTACGACGAGCTGCGGCGGCACGGCATCCACGACCGGGCCCTGGCCCGATTGATTGCGCTGGCCCAAAAAGAGGCATAGTGCACACTTTTGCTGGACGCGCATGCTGCGGTTGGCGAGACTGTGCCTTGGGGCCGGGTTCAATACCGCGTTCTTTTACCTATCCGCAGGAGTTGGAACCATGAAGAAGATTCGTTTTGCATATGCCCTTTCGACCATTGCTGTGCTTGCCATGGCAGGTTGCGCAGCCTATTCGTCGGGCCCCAGTGCCACCGCCAAGCTGGAACCCACGCGCGGCAACACGGCGACAGGCACGGTTTCTTTTGTGCAGTCGGGCGACGTGGTGAAGGTGTCGGGCTCCATCAGCGGCCTCAAGCCCAGTGCCGAGCACGGCTTTCATGTGCACGAAAAAGGCGACTGCAGCAGCGGCGACGGCATGAGCACTGGTGGCCACTTCAACCCAGGTGGCAAGGCCCACGGCCACCACGGCATGGGTGATCACCACACGGGCGACCTGCCCAGCCTGAAGGCCGATGCCAACGGCGTGGCCACGTTCAATTTTGAATCGCGCACGATCCGCGTGGGCAGCACGGCCAATGACATCGTAGGCAAGGGCCTGATCGTCCACCGCGACCCCGACGACTACAAGACCCAGCCCACCGGCAATGCCGGGCCCCGCCTGGCCTGTGCGGTCATCGCTGCCAAATAAACCGCTGGCCTTGTGCCCGGCGGCAGCCTCTGGCCCCGGCACCGCAACACTGGCTCCAAGCCGCTGCCCACCGCAGCGGCTTTTTTTCGCGCCATAGCCTCGCAAACGGTCAGCGCACACGTTGGCTCAAACGTTGCTCTCGGTACAGGAGAAAACCATGAGAAAAAGCCGACTGATGGGAATCGCCATTTGCGCTGTTGTGATGTCCGCAGCCCAAGCCCAAGTGCATCGCTGCACCAACACAGCAGGCCAAAGCATCTACACCGATGCGCCGTGCGCTGAAGGGCAAACCAGCAAACTGATCGAGCGCCAAAAAAGCGCGGCAGAGATTGCCCAGGACCGCGCCAACGCTGATGCCGCGACCGACAGAAAGTACCGGGCCCAAGCCGCCGAGCGCGTCCAGCAAGACGCACCGCTCCCCTCCCCCCGCCAAACCAGCGCCCAGACACCCCTTGCCGCCACTCCGGCCTGCAAAAATGCGCAGAAAGAAGTGGAGTTCGTCTCCAGCATTCGAACCCTGCCGCCCGATGAAAAGCGCGTGCGCACCAATGCCGCCATTACCAATGTGAACGCCACCTGTGGCACCAACACACCGCTCATGCAAGAGCCGCCCAAGGTGATCGTGAAAGCCAACCCGGTCATTACCCACTGCGACAGCGGGTTCTGCTACGACGATGCTGGTGCCGTTTACAAAAAGACCAATGCAGACGCCATCACTGCTGCCGACGGTCGCACGTGTACCAAGTCTGCGGGTAAATCCACCGCAAGCTGGCACTGCTCCTGAGTCCGCGACGCAGACCGACAGGGTCCGCGAATCGCACCCCGCCGGGGCTGCATTGAACACATCAGCCGAGGACTTCTTCGGCTGATATGCGCTCCAGATCAGCGACCGCCAGCGTCTCGGTGCACCTGAGTTTTCGCCAACAACGCCTCAGCCCGTTGCAGCGCCTGCACGGTGTCAATGTCCGACACCACACCCTCGTCCTGCACCGGCACAGCCAGCCCACGCCCCAACTGCTCCCAGTGCCGGACCACCGGCGCGGCACCCTTCTCGCCAGACAAGGCCAGCAAACCCTCCAGGCAATCCCGCCCAAACGCCACCGGGTGCCCCCGCTCTCCCGCAAACTCCGGCCATGCCACCACGGCCCGCTGATCCAAAAGCACCTGCGCCACGGCCCGCAACGTGGCGGGCTGCACCAGCGGCAAATCGCCAGGCAACACCAGCCAGCCCGCAGCGCTCACAGTTTGCCGCACAGCGGCTGCAATCGAATCGCCCATACCGGGGTGTCCGGCATCCTCCACATGCCAGGGCAAGCCACTGGCGCGCACGGCATCCAAAGTGTGCTGCAGCACAGGTTTGCCCGCCAGCAAGGCCTGCAGTTTGTGAACGCTGCCGCCCGATGCTTTGAAACGCTCGCCACGGCCCGAGGCGAGGACGAGGACGGTGGGTGGGGTGAGAGGGAGAGGCATGGAGTGGATGCGGGGATGCTTGGTTTGGGGGCAAGTCAGATCATGGCATCGCTGCGCAGCAACGTCTGGACCGTGACCGGCAAGCTCGCTCGCGACCAGCCCGACATCTTTGCTCCTGGAGGGCAACTGCACCACTTGCAGGATGCGATTGTGGAAACCATGAAAGAGGCGATGACGCGGGTACCTGCGAAATAAGGTGTTATCGAAATTAGAGGCGATTGCTAGAGAAAAATAGGTATCGCTTACGAATCTGCGGGCTGTGACTCGGACTTTTACTCGACCACCATTGGCAGGCAGTTTTTGACCCGAAGCGGTCTGTTTGACAAGCAATAGGGTTCGGCGATTGGCTGCCCTTCGGTTAAAGTCCTCGCCCTCCGGGTGATTTTTGCCCGTATCGCGCACTTCGCAACCCAAGGGGCATTGGCTCCCCGGTGCGGGGCTTGAAAAAAAAATCTGCTACCTGGGGTGGTACGTCGGCTGATGCGGCCGTGCAAACCACAACTCGCGGAGCCAGGAAAAATATGCTGTTAACCGATATAACCGTCGAGCACTCTTTGGTGTCCAAAAAAGATGGCGTTCGTCAGACTATCTTGTTGCATCCTTTTACCGATACACAGCGCGATTCACTGGGCAAATTCGAGCTCGTTCGCGACGTCAGCCAGCCCGGACTCAAAGACGTAAAACGCTCCACCTTCGTATCGTTTCACCAATTGGCGGAGCTGTATGCAAAAGGCCTGCTCGAGGAATTCGGGTTTTCCGTTCGCATGTGTCCGGGTAAAGGCACCTACCCTGCCAAGCTTCCAGTTAAAAAGATACTGCCCACCAGCATCAAGCCAGGCTCTTCGTTCGATCTGGCAGTGCAAAAGGTGGATATTTCCAAACCGGCCACGCGCGAATTAAAAACGGCCTTGCTTCGTACCAACGTCAAAATTTAAAAGTACCGACGCTGACTGATATGGGAGCCACTGTGAGTCCACCCACTGCGCATGCTGAACTGATTGCCACATTCAAGCGGGCCGAAGCAGATGCCGATCATAAGTTCGGGCTGATCAAAGCTGCGGCAAATAAAGGCCCCAAGGCAATCCAAGCCGCCACCGAAACAGCTGCAAAGGCTGCAAAACGCAGGGACTCGTATGCTCAAAAGCTGGGCATTCTTGGGGTGGATCTCAAAGATTGAGCGCCGCCAAGCATACGGCGTGACACCTGCCATTGGCGATGGCCCATAACGGGCGCTGATCATCAAAAAAACTCTGGAATCTAAAAAAATCGATAGTGCGCCGATTTTCTTGATGCCCACACGCAGCAGTGGAAGCATTTTCTGTTTTCAGATTGCGAAAGTGCGGAAAGAGATGGGAAGCTGCTTTAGGCTGGTTGCGGATATGCGGGACGCGTCCGCGAATGAGTACTATCGGCCAGGAATGGTCGGTTGCAGCAAGGAGAAGCGGACGTTCAAAGTTGGAGTTACTGCCGCCCACGAAGCGTGTCGGCGTTAAACGAATTGTTGAGACGCATACCCACTTACCACTAGCCCTGCTGAGGTGATCTGGTACGGGTACTGCCCCAGCGAATCAATTTCCGCCTGGACTCTACCTATATCTTGGGACTCATAACGATGCTGAGGTTGCGCTTGGGGCCACCTCGTTGTCTTTTCGGGGATGAGCAGCCACTCAATCTCTGAGTATTGAAATGGGCCGCCCTGAACTGCACCACAATCACCGACACCTAGCTCGGTGAGGCAATCTAGTGCGGGAAGAAAGCCATCTCTGGAAATCTCCCACTCCAGCAATTTCCATGTGCAAAAGCTAGCCGCCCCTACTTGTGCCAAGTGGGCAAAGAGCTTCTTCCATTTGGCGTTGGACATTAGCCCAATCATTTCTCTCATTGCTCTGCCTAGCTGAACCCAAACACAATTTATCTCGCAAGACCTGCGGGACAAGCTGAACGATAGGGGCTACTTTGGGACACTGATTGCTCCTGAAAACGGCTTGGAGCCCAGATTTGTAAGCAGCTGGGCTGCCACCGCATTCCAGACAAACATTCCGGCCCCTCCGAAAAGTTCACGGAGGCAAACTATAGCCTGCGAACTTGCAAAGCCAGGGCTCTCGATAGTCACGTTTTCCGCTGCAAGCAGGTGGATACGAATCAATGACTGCTCTGGGAAACGGTGCCCACTTTCGGCTCTGGGCCCAAAACAGACCCTCAGGTTGTGTCCTGTTGATTTAGCACTTTCTCAAGAAGTGGGGCAATCGCATCACCCCACCACTCGGTTGCGGAAACGCGCCCACCGAATCTTTCTAAATCGCGAAGAAGCGTAAGCAACGCGTCAATTTTGCGCGCCTCCCACTCTGGCCCCATCCGATAGTCGAGGATTAGCGCGTCACTTAAGATTAAAACGCCTAAATCAGGAAGCGTGCTACCAGCACAGGTGATGTTGGCGAGAACCAAGTGCAATGGCTCCGCAACTCCCGCAGTAACAAGCTCCGCGTCCCTGGGGCCCTCAAAACTCCGGCTCCCGCTGGAATCTTTCAGCCACAAGCGTGCCCCACCAGCGGAAATATCCTGCGCGCCGTTTGCGAAAAGAAGGTTGAGTCCGGCGACCACGCCCTCGCCGCTTGCGAACTGCACCGCAATTTCCGGGAGGGAACCATCGTCACGATTGAAGTAGTTAGCTAGCTCCATCACCCCGCTCAGTTGAATGGCCGCACTTGGCCGATAGTACGCGTTCAACGACGCGGAGCGGATGACAGCAATCGCCGCGTTGAAGCAACCTCTCCATCACATTCACCACCGTTTGAAGTAGACCAAAAGCCGCTCGCGAAACACAGCCCCAGGGACCCTCAGCATGAATCAGCGCGCCGTGTGCATCAGCGGTCTCGGGCGGTCTGTCGGGTTGCAAATACTCGCAATAGCTACGGCTATTGCTGCGTTTTGCGCCTTGCAGCCCCTCCCGATCCGCAGCGCACACTTACCGCTTGATTCGTGCAGAGGATCCCTGGCAATGCCCCGCACGCCGAACTGGCGCAACCGAATGAGCCACAAAAAAGCGCCGAGCTTTTTCAAACCCGGCGCTCCCATTCCATCCAACCCGCTCAAGCCAACTTGAACGGCAACTCCCTAGGCGTCTTCCCCGTCAAGCGCGCCACCGCATTCGCAAACGCAGGTGCCAGCGGCGGCAACCCCGGTTCACCCATCCCCGTAGGTGGCTCCGCACTCGGCACGATGTGTACGGCCACCTGGGGCATGTCGGTGATGCGAGGCACGGCGAAGTCGCCGAAGTTGCTTTGCTCCACCACGCCGTCCTTCAAGGTGATGGCGGCGCCGGGCAGGCACATCGACAGGCCCATCAGCGCTCCGCCCTGCACCTGGGCTTCCACGCTTTTCGGGTTGACCACCAGGTTGCAGTGCACGCCTGCGGTGATGCTGTGCAGCTTGGGCGTGCCGTCTTTGACCGACGCCTCAACCACATAGGCCACGACCGACTGGAACGACTCGTGCACCGCCACGCCCCAGGCGCAGCCGGGGGCGAGCTTCTTTTTGCCGTAGCCCGATTGCGCCACGGCCAGCTGCAGCGCCGCCTTGTGGCGCGGGTGCTTGTCGCCCATCAGGGCCAGGCGGTAGGCCACGGGGTCTTGCTTCGTGGCGCGGGCCACTTCGTCGATCAGGGTCTCCATGGCATAGGCCGTGTGGGTGGAGCCCACGCTGCGCCACCACAGCACGGGCACATTCACATCGGGGTGGTGCACCGACAGCTTCATGGGCACGTCATAGGGCTCCTTCATGCCCTCGATGGCCGTGGCGTCGATGCCGTTCTTGACCATGAAGGCCTCGAACGGCGAGCCCTTGACGATGGACTGGCCGACGATGGTGTGGTCCCACGCCAGGATTTTGCCCTGCGCATCAAACCCGATCTCGGCGCGGTGCACGTGCATGGGGCGGTAGTAGCCGCCCTTGATGTCGTCTTCCCGGCTCCACAGGGTGCGCACCGGGGCGGTGATGCCTGCTGTGCGCGCGGCCTTGGCTACGCCGCAGGCCTCCACCACGTAGTCGCTGGTGGGGATGGCCCGGCGACCAAAACCGCCACCGGCCATCTGGGTGTGGACCTTGACGTTCTGCGGCTGCAGGCCCAGCGTCTTGGCTGCGGCCATGGCGTCCAGGCCGGGCATTTGGGTGCCCATCCAGAGTTCAGCTTTGTCGCCGTCCAGCTTCACGGTGCAGTTGAGCGGCTCCATGGGTGCATGCGCCAGGTACGGGAAGACGAACTCGGCGCTGATCTTGTGTGCCGCGCCGGCCAGCGGCGCCATGTCGGCCTGCATGGCCACATTGCCCGGCTTGGCAGCGAATTCGCGGTACTGCATCAGCAGTTGGGCAGTGTCGGGCTTGGTGACGGCGCTGGTGTCCCATTCCACCTTGAGAGCGTCGCGCCCCTGCTTGGCAGGCCAGTAGCCGTCGGCCACGATGGCAATGCCTTCGCCGCCCCGGTCGGTGGGCACGCGCAGCACGGCCTTGACGCCCTTGATGGCTTTGGCGGCGCTGTCGTCCAGCGACTTCACCTTGCCGCCAAACACGGGCGGGCGGGCCACCACGGCCGTGAGCATGCCGGGCAGGCGCACGTCGATGCCGTAGTCCTGTTGGCCGCTCGACTTGGCCTTGGCATCCAGCCGCCCGGTGGGCTTGCCGATGATGCGGAACTGCTTGGGGTCCTTGAGCGTGACCTTTTCAGGCACGGGCTGCTTCATGGCGGCTTCGGCCAGTTGGCCGTAGCCCAGCTTCTTGCCGCCGGGGCCGACCACAAAGCCGTTGCTGGTGCGCAGGGCCGACGCGTCCACACTCCACTGCGCAGCGGCAGCCCCGACCAGCATGGCCCGGGTGCGCGCGCCCAGCTCGCGGTACTGGGTGTACGAGTTCTTGATGGAGTTGGAGCCCCCGGTGAGGTGCATGCCAAACGCAGGGTCGGCATAGGCCGGGTTGGCGTCGCCGTGCACGCTGCGCACCTTGCTCCAGTCGGCATCCAGCTCCTCGGCCAGGATCATGGGCAGGCCGGTTTGCACGCCCTGGCCAAAGTCCAGGCGGTTGATGGTGACGGTGACGGTGCCATCGGCATCGATGCGCACAAAGGCCGAGGGCTGCTCATGCGGCTTGAGGCCTGCGGGCCCCGCAGCCGCCGCGCCCTGTGCAGCGGACACCAGTGGAAACGCGCCCAGAGCAAAGCCCGAGGCCGCAGTCACCTTCAGAAAGGTGCGGCGCGCCACACCGTCGGTTGCGTCCGATGCTATTGAATCAGTAGCTGCTTGCGCCTTATCCATCAGCGCAAGGAGGTTTTTTGGCATGTGGCTGCGGGCGGCTGCCACGGCAGAAGGGTCGAAATGCATGGTGTTCTCCTTCGGTCGGTGGTGTCGGTCAGGCCAGCGCCTTGGCGGCGTCGTGGATGGCCGCGCGAATGCGCACATAGGTGCCACAGCGGCAGACGTTGCCCGCCATGGCGGCGTCGATGTCGGCGTCGGTGGGCTTCTTCTTGCCCTTGAGCAGCGCGGTCGCGCTCATGATCTGGCCGCTTTGGCAATAGCCGCACTGGGCCACGTCGTGCTTGACCCAGGCCGCGTGCACGGCCTTGCCCACCTTGTCGCTGGCCGTGACGGCCTCGATGGTGGTGATCTTCTGCCCTGCGGCCGCCGAGATCGGCGTGATGCACGAGCGGATGGGCGCGCCGTTCAGGTGCACCGTGCAGGCGCCGCACAAGGCCTGGCCGCAGCCAAACTTGGTACCGGTCATGCCCAGCGTGTCACGCAGGGCCCAGAGGATGGGCGTGGATTCGTCGGCATCGACGGGGGTGTCTTTGCCGTTGACGTTCAAAGTAGGCATCGTGGGACTCCTTGGTGTGAAGGACAGCGCTCAAAAGCACAGCGCAAGCTGGTACGGCGTTGACGTGGTTTTTCGCCGTGTTGTTGTTTTGGAGAATATTTATTCGATTAAAACCGAAATCGAGAATTCGTGCTGACCCTAGCTTCTCAGGCCTTAATCGCGTCCCAGCACAGCCCAAAGGCCATCTGGTGCACGGCCTCTTCATCGGGCAGCACCTGGGTGCGGATCAGGTTGCCCGTCTCGCGCACCGAGCCCACCAGGCTGGCCGTGAGCAGCGGGATGGGGACCGCCTTCAAGATTTCCTGCTGCTGGCCCTCTTCCATCAGCGCAAAAAAGCCCGCCATCAGCCGGGTAGAAAACTCGCGGTTGCCCTCGGTGAACCAGGGCGAGTTGTAGTACTGTTCCTGGAACACCACCTCTGCATACTGGTCCAGTCGGTGGCGCAGCAGGTTGCCCCAGATGCGCCGCACCCGCCCCCGGTACGGCGTGCCGGGCACCACACCTTCCATGATGCGGGCGGCGGTCACGGTCTTGGCGTCCTGGTAGAGCTGGCTGATGAGTTCGTCCTTGGACGGGTAGTACACATACAGCGTGCTTGTGGCGAGTCCCGCGTTGCGGGCGATTTCGGCCATGGTCAGGCCGCTCAGGCCTGTCTGGGCCACCAGCTCGAAGGTGGCCTGGGCTATGGCGCGCTGTTTTTCGTCGTCTTTGGGTTTCATCGCTGCGCCAATATAAGCGAATAAGCATTCGACAACAACCACGCCTTTCATGGAGCAGCTTGCCGCGCGACCGGGCTGCAAATCCCGGGGTGCACAATCGTGGCCATGACCACGAACTCCATCGCCGACCTCCGCAAAAGCTACGAGCGCGCCGAACTCAACGAAGACGCCTCGCACGCTGCCCCCCTGCAGCAGTTTGACCAGTGGCTCAAAGAAGCCATTAGCGCCGAAGTACCCGAGCCCAACGCCATGACGCTGGCCACCGTGGGCAGCGACCTGCGCCCCAGCACGCGCATCGTGCTCATCAAGGGATACGACGAGCGCGGCATTGTCTGGTTTACCAACTACGACAGCCGCAAGGGCCGCCAACTGGCGGGCAACCCTTTTGCCGCCCTTCAGTTCCACTGGGTGGAGCTGGAACGGGTGGTGCGCATCGAAGGCACGGTGGAGAAGGTCAGCGATGAAGAAAGCGACGAGTACTTCCACAGTCGCCCGCTCGACTCCCGCATCGGCGCCTGGGCCAGCCCGCAAAGCCAGGTGATTTCAGGCCGTGGTGTGCTGGTGGCCAACGCGGCCAAATACGGCGCGCAGTTTATGCTCAAGCCACCCCGCCCGCCGCACTGGGGCGGCTACCGCCTCAAGCCCGATCTGTGGGAGTTCTGGCAGGGGCGCAAGAGCCGGTTGCATGACCGGCTGCGCTACCGGCTGGACGCGGGCGAATGGGTGCGTGAGCGGCTGGCGCCCTGAACACCGCTGCCCGCCGTATGTGGGCCTCAGCGGCAAGCCACCCAATAGATCCATGCCCGAAGTCGTTTATCTCCGTCTCGACACGGAGTCTGAGCTGCCCCAGCTTTCTCTGGGGAGCTTTCGTGCCCTCGTCATGATCGAGTCGGACGTGTCGGCGCTCTGGCAGAACACGGTGAGCGACTGGCTGGTACGCTCAGGCTGTTTGCAAATGATGGCCTGGGGCATTGGCTGCAGCTCCTGGGACGACTCTGTGGACTGGGCAAACATCGAGCATTTTGCTGATGGAGATATACCGGAGGAAAGCTTTGTCCTGACCTCATGGCATGAGAACCAGTCGCTGCGGGAGGTCATGCATTTCTGCAAGCACTTCGCAGACCATCCGTTTGCAGAGCTACGCTCAACGCTGCTTTTGCATATCGCGCATGAGCCGCGCGAAGAAGAAATTTGCAGCTTGTACCGAGAAGCGTAGGCGATCAAACATGCTGCCGAACAGTTGACTTGCGCACTGCTGCGATGGTCACCCCACCACCCACCGCGTCACCGCCAATATCACCACCGGCATCGTCACCAGCCCCAGCGCGGTAGACACGGCCACGCTCGCCGTCACCTCTTCCTCTGCCACGCGGTAGCGCTGCGAAAACAAGAACACGTTGGCCCCCACGGGCAGCGAGGCGGCCACGATCATCACCGCCAGCGGCATGCCCGACAGGCCCAGCGCCCAGCCCAGGGCCGCCAGCACCAGCGGGTGCACCACACATTTGACGAGCGCAATGCGCATTGCCGCCTTGAACTGGTGGCCGACCTTGGTGAACGCCAGCGTCACCCCCACCAGCAGCAGCGCGATGGGCCCCAGCGCCTGGCCCAGCAGCTGCAGGGGCTTGCCCACCACCTCGGGCACCACCAGGCCGGTCTGCGCAAACAGCAGGCCCGCAATGATGGGCAGTGGCACCGGGTGCACGATGCCATTGCGCATGGCCTGCAGCACGGTGCGCCATAGGGGTTGCTGGGTACCGCCTGCCTGCCCCGCATGTTCGCGCGCGGCGGCCAGCTCGAACACCACCGTGGCGGCGGTGAGCAGGATGAGCGAGTGCACCGAGATCAAGGTGAACAGCGTGACCAGCCCTGCATCGCCAAACACCAGGCCCACCAGGGGCACACCGATCATCAGCGTGTTGCTGAAGGTATTGGCCAGCGCCCGCGCAGCGCCCAGGGTGTTGAAGCCCTGCAGTGCCAGCGTCGCTGCATACACCACGCCAAACGTCACAAAGTAGATGCCTACGGGGCCAAAGTTCAGCTCCTGGATGTGCACCGTGCTCATGGTGCGGAACAGCAGCGCGGGCGTGAGCACCATGAACACCAGGTTGGCCAGGTCCTTGACCGACGCCGCGCGGATCCAGCCGCGCCGTCCCACATAAAAGCCGATGGCGATGAACAGGATGACGGGGATCAGCGAGGTGAAAACGGGCGAGTTCAAGGCGGTAGCCGGCGCGCGAACGCGGCAAGAAGGGGCAAGTGGGAGGGGGCAAATAGCCCGTAGCAGGGCCCTATTGTGGCTTGGGCGGCGGCCTCACGCGCGTCTATGCACTATGAATTCAATAGCTACTAGTGCTTGCACAGGAGGCGCAGGAGGCCATTTTGATGCAAGAAAATCCGGCGCCAATCACACCCTGGAACGCGCTTTATTGAAAAACGCACACACCCAGTGACTGGCTTTTAGCCCGGTACATGGCAGTGTCTGCAGCGCGCAGGTAGTCGTCCACCGTCGCCAGCCTGGATGCGCTGTTGGCCAATCCGATACTCGCGCCACTGATCACGGTGTGCGTGCCGATCACATAAGGCGCAGCGAGGGCCGCGGCAATCTGGTGTGCGCGTTGGCTGGCTTCGGCGGGATCAATGGACTCCAGCAGCACATTGAACTCGTCGCCACTCATGCGGGCGACCAGATCCACCGCCCGCACGCAGGATTCGAGCCGCCGCGCCACCTGCTGCAACAACTGGTCGCCCACATGGTGCCCGTAGCTGTCATTGGCGGCCTTGAACCCGTTGAGGTCCAGCAGCAGCACGGCGAACATCGTAGCTCCACCGAGCGTTGGCATGCCATCACCGTTCACCACCTCGTTCTGGTGCAGCGCGATCAGTTGCGCAAGGCGATCGCGGAACAGCGGCCGGCCGGGCAAGTTGGTCAACGCATCGTAGGAACTGCCACGCTCGGCCAGATCGCTGAGCGATCCCGCCATGCGCACGGGAACACCATCTTCGAACTCGGCGAGCCCGCGCCAATTGACCCACACCAGCCGCCCGGCCCCGTGGAACGCGCGAAAGTCCACCGAAAAGTTCGGACTGTTTCCCGACAGGTGCCTGCGGTAGGCCTCCTGCACGCGAGCGCGATCCTCGGGATCGATGAGTTGCTCCAAAAAGCGCCAGCCTCCGTCATGCACATGATCGCGGCTACCCAGCCCGACGATCTGGAGAAAACGCCCGGACACATGCAGGGCGTCCGTTCGCAAGTCCCAGTACCAGATGCCGTCATTGGATCCGCGCGTTGCCAGCGAATAGCGGTTTTCAGAGTGCACCAATTCGAGTTCGGTGTCCTTCTGTTGGGTGACATCGATCATCAGGCCGATCATGCGGTTCGGCCGCCCTGGCTCGACCACGGCACGGCACAGATCACGCACCCACACGACCTTGCCAGACTTGGCAATCAGCCTGTAACTCATCTCGTAGGCATGGCTGTGGGTGGCGTTGTAGGCGGCATCGTCGATCACCAGGGCCTGCGCCAGATCATCGGGATGCACATGCGCCCGCCAGAAGCCCGGGTCCGCGCGCCACTCCTCGACGGAGTAACCGAACAAGCGTTCGACCTGCGGGCTCAGAAAGGTATTGCCCACGCCGATTTCAGCCTCCCACACCACGCCGTCAATGGTTTCCAGCAAGCGCAAAAAGCGCTGGCGAACTTCCACCAGCACCTGTTCGGTGACCTCGGTGATCTCGATCAGCACACCCTGGCGGCTGATCACCCGCTCCGCCGCATCCGTCTCCGGGTGGAACTGCAGGCGCACCCAGCGGTAGTCCGCGTCGGCAAAGCGCAAGCGGAACACCGGCATGCCCGAGCGCATGGTGCCGACGTCGTCGGGATGCACGAACTCCAGCAAAGACCTGCCGAGCGCCGCAGCCACCGGATGGCCCGTGAGCTTGTGCCACGCGGGATTCAGATACGTGATCTCCCACAGCGCATCGGTCTGCACCACCGCCTCGGGCAGCAGTTGCAGCAGGTTCGCGGACGGCGCGGGAGTGTTAGGCATGCAGGGATATCGCAAAACAGGTCAGGTACATGCAGGGCGGCGCTGAACAAGTCCTTCGCGCGTCGCACAACCCGGTTGTGGGCGGCCTGCTGCGGTGCAAACTCCATTCCAGAATCGGGTGCGCGCCATCACGGGGACTGAGGCTGCATCGCCTTGACGGATCGAAAAATCAACCATCTAAAAGCTAGTATGGCATGCATCTCAGCCATCCTTGGTCTCGGTGGTTTTGTGCAGTGAATGCGTGCAAGCCAGCAACGCCCTCCCCCGCTGCTGGCTCGCTCACAGCACGACGGCATCGCCCGTCAGAACGCCACCTTCACCCCCACCGTCAGGTTGCGACCCATCAGCGGCGCCGCGTTCTTGATGAACGAGGTGTGGGCGTAGGCCAGACGGTCTGTCAGGTTGGTGCCCTTCAAGTACACCTGCCAGGGCGTGCCGCCGCTGAACTGGCCGTTGTAGGCCAGACCCACATTCAGCATGCCGTAGCCGGGGGTTGCGGTTTCGAAGGCGGCGATGCGGTTCTGGCGAGCCACCTGCACCCATTCCACCTGGCCTTCCCAGGCGTTCCAGTTGCCGTCCAGGCGCAGGCCGGCACGGGTGGCGGGGATGCGTGGCAGGTTGCCAGCGCCGTCGATCCTGGCGCGCACGGTGTCGCCGAACAGGGTGATGCCCAGGTTGCGGTTCAGGCGCTGGCGCACCTGGCCTTCGATGCCGGTGAAGGTGGCGTCGGCCTGGCTGTACTGCAGCAGTTGCAGCCCATCCAGCGCATCGAGCGTGCGTCCATAGATGTAGTTGTTGATGCGGTTGCGGAACACGCTCACGCCAAAGGTGGTGTCGCCCGCCGTCTTTTTCAGGCTGAGGTCGAAGTTCTGCGAGGTTTCAGAACGCAGGCTGGCATCGCCGCGCTCGTACGTGCTGGTGGCCATGTGCAGGCCGCGTGCGTACAGCTCTTCGGCCGAGGGGGCACGGCTGGCGCGGGTGAAGGAGGCGCCCAGCTGGTAGCCGGGGGTGAACTTCCAGACCGCGCCCAGCGACGCGGACGTGCCGTTGTGGCTGCGTTCGATGTCGCTGGTTTCGGCGCGGGCGGTCTGGCGGTCGTGGCGCAGGGCGGCTTCAAAGCGCCAGTCGCCCAGGCGGTATTCCTCCAGCGCAAACAGGCCCGTGCGGCGGGTGACGGTGGGTTGCACGTAGGCCTCTTCGCCTTCGGCGCTGAATTTGCGCTGCGAGGTCTGCAGGCCGATCACGCCCTTGAACCCGGCGATGGGCTCGTGCTGCAGCTCGATGCGTGTGTCGTAAGCCTTGTTCTTGAAGGTGGTGCTGACGGCGCCGTCTTCCACCTCGTCGTGCACGTAGTCCGTCACCCCCGCGCGCAGCCGCAGGGCCGAGAAGCCCGCAAACGGGTTGCGCAGCTCGCCCCGGATGTCAAAGCGTTCGCTGCGCAGATCGACCACCGGGACGTCGCCATGTCCTGCGCCATGGTCATGGTCGTGGCCGTCTTCTTCCCCTTCGTGGGCGCCGCAGTGCAGCTGGTTGCCGTGGGTGTGGCAGCCCTCAAAGCTGTGGTTGTGGCCCGGCAGGCCGTATTTGGCGGCCTGGCGGGTGTAGGCCGCACCCAGGTAGCCCCGGTCGCCCACCCACGACAGGCCCACGCTGCCGGTGTTGGTGCGGTTGAAGCTGCCAAGCACCTTGCGCGTGGCTTCGCCCTCGGGCGCCCAGCCTTTGCCCACGCGGTAGTCGCCCGCATCGCGCGCCACGCCTTCCACATGCACGGCCAGGTTGCCGGTGCCGCCGGTGAGCGAGAAGGCCCCGGCGCCTTCGCGTGCGCCGCTGTTGGCGCGCAGCTCTGCGCTGCCCTCCAGCCCCTTGGCCGGGACGGCGGTGGGCACCTTGCCATCCAGCACGTTGACCACGCCGCCCACGGCGCCGTTGCCATAGATCAGGGCTGAAGGGCCGCGCAGCACCTCGATCTGGGTGGCCAGCAGCGGCTCGGACACCACGGCGTGGTCGGGGCTGATGGTGGAGGCGTCGTGCAGCTCGGCGCCGTCGCTCAGCACCTTGACGCGCGGGCCGTCCATGCCGCGAATGATGGGGCGGCTGGCGCCCGCGCCAAAGTGGCTGCTGGTGATGCCTGGCTCGCTGTTGAGCGTTTCGCCCAGCGTGGCCTCGCGGCGGCGCACGAGTTCGTCGCCTTCGAGCACGGTGGCGGGCGTGGTCATGTCGCTGGTGCCCAGTTGCAGGCCGCTGGCAGAGACGGTGACGGGCGGCAGACTGGGCGTGGCTTCGGCCGCAGCCAGGGCCGTGGTCTGCGCCTGGGCGATGGGGCCCGCGCCCGACAGCGCCAGCATGGCGGCCAGGGCCACGGGGTGCAGGGTGGTGGGGCGGCGGCGTTGGGGCATTACGGGGTGGGCAAAAGAGATGGAGGTCATGGTGGTCAAGGCTTGCAAGACAGGCATGCGCTGCGCCCCACCAGGCGAGCCGGGTGTGCGCAGGCGGACGGACGAACAGCTTCCCGCCTTGCGGGCGTGAAAATAGGAATAAAAATAGCCTTCTGCGCGCGTTGGTATTGCGCTTCTAGCTATGAAATCAGGAGTTTTGGAGTGCCAAGAGGCCTGCGCGGCGTGACCCGACCCGCAACGGGTGGGGCGGCGCCACAAACGGCAAGCGCTGGCGGTCGGGCTCAGGCCGCTGGCGGGCCCCGCGCCAGGAACAGCGCGGTGTGCGGGAGCGTGGTGCGCCCGGCGGGGGGATGCGGCTGCGCCAGCGTGGGCGTGGCCTCGGGCAGCGCCAGGGGGGCGCTGTGCAATGCGTCGCCCAGCGCGAGCTGGTCGAGCAACAAACAATCGGCAGGGGCGTGGCCTGCCACCAGCTGTGCGATCAGCCCGTGGCTGTGCTCAGCGCCCGCCGTGGCTTTGGTGTGACTGTGTGCGTGGCCATAGGCCTGCACCCGGTCCAGCGCATCGCCATGCACCACCTGGTGCAGGCGCCCCAGGCTGGGCGCCGCGACCAGGGCCAGCACCAGCCATGCCAGGGCGAGCTGCGCCCACCAGCGCGCAGGCGCGCCCTGCCCTGCGCCGCGCGGCGAGGCGGGCAGCCGGTGCTTGAGCAGACCGAAGCGGTGGCGCGTCATGGGTGGGTTACGGGCGGAGCCAGGTCGGTGCCCGGGTCACTTCACCTGCACGGCATCGACCACGCGGTAATACAGGCCGTACTGGTCGTTGGTGAGCACGGTGAAGCGGCCCTCCACCACCACGGGCTCCATCGAATAACGCACGGGGGTCTTGGCCTTGACCTCGACCATGCTTTCGGGCCCGCCGGGCAGGCAGAACGAGCAGGTCATGGGCACGGAGGTAAGCAAGAAGTGCGTCTGCGTGGCTTTGGCGTCCAGCGGCATCATGAAACCCTGGATGCGCTGCACGCTCTTGTCCATGCCTTTTTGCGCCTCGTTGAACACGGGCACGATGCCGTCCTTGGTGGTCTTGCGGGTCAGGTCGGTCAGCACCGACCACGGCACCACGTCGTTGCGCTGGGGCAGCGGTGCGATGGGGCTGTTGGGGTTGTGGTACCCCGCCCCGGTCCCCGACGGGATGCCCGCAGCCGCCCCGGCGGGCATGGGCGACGAGAGCACGGGGGCTGGGCTGGTGGCACCGGGCGCTGCGGCGGTCCGGCCCGTGGCGCGCTCGAACGCGCCGGGCTCGGGCTTGGTGGCCGGGGGCTGGCTGGGCGCCTGGGCCCACACGGCCCCGGCGCAGCCCATCAGCGCGGCTGCTGCCACCATGTGGCGCGCGGCGCGAGCCCGGCGGGCGGCGTGTGCCCGAGAGGCAACGTTCAGGCGGTGGGGCGGGAAGATGGCCATGGCGGGAGAACCTGTTGGTGGGGTCTGACGTGGAGAGTGGCTAAGCCGCAAATCAGTGCGCGTGCTTCATGCCGCAGTATTTTCCGATAGCCAGGTTCTTGCAGGCGGCCTGCAGGTCTTTCTGGCACTGGTCATGGCCCTTGCCCGACTCCAGGCATTTGGCTGCGGCCTCGTGTGCAGCGGCCATGGCGCGGTGGCGCTCGACATCGGCCTTGGTTTCCTTGTCGCTGTGCGCTTGGGCGTGGGCCAGGGCACCGGCGAGGAGCGTGGGGACCAGGGCGAGAGCGGTAAGGAGCTTTTTCATGGAAAGACTTTCAGGTTGGGGTGATGGATGGAGGTTGGATGAAGGGTTGGGCGCGGGGGCGGCATCAGGGCTGACTTAACAAATCCGCCACGTCGGTGCGGTAGGCCTGCATCGCGGGCAGCAGTGCCGCCAGTGCTGCCACGCCCGCCGCCAGAAGTGGCACGCCCGCCTCGGCAGGCAGCCAGATCCAGCCGGTGACGGGTAGCAACCCCTGTGCCTGCAACGCCCAGCCCAGGCCATGGGTGAGCGCATGGCCCAGCTGCAGGCCCAGCAGGGACGCCAGCGCGGCCAGCCACAGCGCCTCCCACAGCACCAGCCCGGCCACGCGGCCCGGTGGCGCGCCCAGCATGCGCAGCATGGCCAGGTCAGCGCGGCGCTCGCGCACAGCATTCCACAGCGCGATGAAAACGCTGAGCGCTGCCACCGCCAGCAGCACGCCACCAAAAGCGCGCAGCACATCGGCGCCCACGCCCAGCAGGCGCAGCAGGCGCGTGACCTCAATCGCGGGTGCCGCTGCCTGCATAGACGTGCCGCTGTTCACCTGGCGCGGCAGCGAGATGGCAGCCATCGGCGTGCGGTAGCGCACCAGGGCCACGGTCACCTCGCGCTCCTGCTTCATGATTTCTAGGTCCTCGGCATCGTTGGCCGTGGCGGTCTCGTGCACCATCCAGACCGATTCGGTGCTGGTCAGAATCAGCCGGTCCAGCACGCAGCCGCAGGGCGCGAGCACGCCGCTCACGCGGTAGGGGTGGTCGCCATGGGCGTGCCCTCCCCCACCCAGGCCGTGGCTGCCGACAAAGGTGGCGCCCACCAGGGGCGCATCGGCATGGCTGGCTTTGACAATGCCCCGCGCCACGTTGGCGCCCAGCACCGCGTCCATGGGTTGTTGCCACGGTGCGCCTTCGGCCAGCGTGGCCTCGTAGTGCGTGAGGTAGTCCGGCGTGGTGCCCACAATGCGAAAGCCCTGGTAGCTGTCGCCCAGGCTCAGCGGGATGACCTGCGCCACCAGCGGGTTCTTCTGCAGCGCCAACACCTCCTGCAGCGGGATGTTGCCCGTCGGCACGTCGATGTGGAACACACCCGACAGGATGAGCTGCAGCGGGCTGCCCTTGGCGCCCACCACCAGGTCGATGCCGCTCAGGTCGCGCTCAAACGCCTTGTCGAGCTGCGTGGCCACCAGCAGCACCAGCGTGATGGCCGCCAGGCCCAGCGTGAGCACCAGCAGGTTGAGCACGGCCGCCAGCGGGCGGGACCAGAGGTAGCGCCAGGACAGGCGGGCCAGTTTTACTATGTTTTTCATAGCTGCTCGCGCCCGTCTGTTGCGCGGAGGGCCGCTATTTCATTCAAATCCAGCGTCTGCGCACCGGCCAGCGCCTGCACCACACGCTGGTCGTGGGTGGCGATCACCAGGCTGGCATCGCAGGCCGCAGCACTCTGCTGCAGCAACGCCAGCGCATCCGCAGCGGCCTCGTCGTCCAGGCTGGCCGTGGGCTCATCGGCCAGCAGCACTTGCGGCGCCAGCAGCACGGCCCGTGCCAGGGCCACGCGCTGTGCCTGCCCGCCCGAAAGCTGGTGCGGCTTGCGGGCTGCCAGCTCGGCCACCCCCACTTGGTTGAGTGCGCGGTGGATGGCCGCATCGTCGCGCGGCAGCCCGGCCGCAAAGTAAGCCAGCGCCAGGTTGTCCGCCACGGTGAGTGCACTGCTGAGGTACAGCTTTTGCGGCAAAAAGCCAATGGTGCGGGCACGCCAGGCATCAATCTCGGCCCCGCGTTGCGTGCCCAACTGGGTCCCAGCCACAAACAGGTCCCCCCCGCTGGCACCGCGCAGCCCCGCCATCAGCGCCAGCCAGGTGGATTTGCCGGTGCCCGAGCGCCCGCGCAGCAGCAGCGTGCCGCCCTGGCGCAGGTCCACATCGGGGAAGCGCAGCGGCGCCGCACCGCCCGTGGCATAGGTGTAGGAAAGCCCCCGGGTGCGGATCATGCGGCTGCGCCCTCGGCAGGGTGCGCGCAGTCGGCACAGCGTCCGTGCACGGCAACATCCACCGCCAGACTCTCATGCCCTGCGGTGGCCAGCGCCTGCAGCACCTGCTGGAGGGCTTTTTGCACCTTGGCGGAACACTGCGACAGGCGGAACTGGCGGTGGCAGTCGTCGCATTCAAACCGGGGCGCGGCCGCTTCGTCGCCCTCGAGCGCCCGGGCATAGCGGGACACACGGGCGGCATCCACCTGTTTGTGCAGCAGGCCAGCAACGACAAAGCGGTCGAGCATGCGGTACACGGTGACCTTGTTGACCCGCGTACCCAATGAGGCCAGAGCGGCCTCCACCTCGGGCTCCGACAAGGCGGCATCCGGCCGCGCCTGGTACAGCGCAGCCAGCGCGCGCGTGGCCCGGGTGGCGCGCAAGCCGGGCGGCAAGGGCCATGGCCGAGCGGAGGGCGTTGAGAAATCGGCCATGGGAGAGGTGAAGCAAGGCAACCTGAACGGGAGGCCACTGTGAAACGCAATCAAGTTGCATTATGGACGCAACAGACACGACCCGACGGGAATTTGGACATCTGATGGAAAAACACGTTCACTACGTGTTACGTTCTGTATTGAAAATGCAGCGCATTTTTGCCAAGGTGCGGAGTCTGTGTTGCTCGACTAACAGACTGCCAATAGAATCATATGAATCATTAATATCATATTTGATAAATAGGATTTCAATGAGTCAAGCTACTGAATCAGCAGCACGGTCTGGTCGACTAAGTCTGGCGCAACGGCTCACTTTGGCCACGGGATCGCTCATTGCGATCATGGTGGTGGCAGCCATAGGATGCTGGGCCATGATGACCGGCCTCTCGGACGATGCCGAGCATGTCAACAGCAACAACGTGCCGCAGCTGCAGCTGATTGCGGCGATTGAGCTGGATGTCACCCGGGTATCGCTGCAACTGCGCCATGGCATCCTGTCGCGCAACGAACGCGAGCTGAAAGACACCTTGGCCGACATTGAGGCCAAGAAAGTTCGCCTGATTGAAAACATGGAGCGCTTTGGCAAGGGCATGACAGACGCCGAGGGCCGCGCCGCCTACGCCCCCCTGCCCGACCTGATGCGCGAATTTGGCCGCCTGGGCACTGAAAACATTGCCTTGATCGTGGCTGGCAAGAAGGAAGATGCCTTCGCCTTCTTGGTAGATAAAACCATCCCCGCCCGCAACCGCCTTCTGGATCTGCTGGGCGCAGAAAAAGTGCGCCAGGGCAAATCGTTGAATAACGTGATCGCTGCGGTCAAGTCGTACTCCGATCTGAACCTCAAGCTCCTGCTGGTGGTGTTTGGCATCGTCACTGCCGGGTTGGTGGCCATGCTGGTCTACCTGCGCAAGGTAACGACCCAACTCGGCAGCGACCCCGAGCAGCTCAAGGCCGTGGCCGATGGCATTGCCGCCGGTGCTTTAACCACCCACGTACCGGTGCGCGCTGGCGACGAGCAGAGCATCACCTATTCACTGCGCGTGATGCGCGACCGCCTCGCAGAGGCCGTGACGGCCGTGCGGGCTGGTGCCGAATCGGTGAACAACGCCGCCAGTGAAATCGCCCAGGGCAACCACGATCTTTCGGGCCGAACCGAAAGCCAGGCCAGCGCCTTGCAGCAGACCGCTGCATCCATGGAACAGCTGAGTTCTACTGTGCGCCAAAACGCGGACAACGCCCGCGCAGCGAACCAGCTGGCATCCAGCGCCTCCAGCATCGCGCACCAGGGTGGCGATGTGGTCGGTGAAGTGGTATCCACCATGAAGGGCATTGACGAGAGCAGCCGCAAGATCGCAGAGATCGTGGCGATGATTGATGGCATTGCCTTCCAGACGAACATCCTGGCACTCAACGCCGCCGTGGAGGCCGCCCGTGCCGGTGAACAGGGCCGTGGCTTTGCGGTGGTAGCGGGGGAGGTGCGGGTGCTGGCGCAGCGCAGCGCCGGAGCGTCCAAAGAGATACGCACCCTTATCGATGAAAGCTCCAAGCGGGTGCAGCACGGCACCGGGCTGGTAGATAAGGCCCGAGCCACGATGGGCGAAGTGGTGCAGTCGATCCAGCGTGTGACGGACCTGATGAGCGAAATCAGCGCCGCCAGCAACGAGCAGAGCCAGGGTGTGAGTCAGGTGGGCGACGCCGTGACCCAGCTCGACCACGCCACCCAGCAAAACGCCGCTTTGGTCGAAGAGATGGCCGCCGCCGCCAGCAGCCTGAATCAGCAAGCCACCGGGTTGCTCGCTTCGGTGGCGGTGTTTACCGTGCCCCAGACGAACAACGCACATCACGCGCTGGCGTTGACCGACGGGCGCTGACCGCGCCCTGCCCTGTGCGGCCCTCCCAGGCCGCGCGGCCGCGCAGGACGCCTGGTTTCTCAGCCCTTCAGGTAGCGGGCAAACGTCTTTCCGAATTTCTCCACCTTCGGCCCCACCACAAACGCGCAGTAGCCCGCGTTGGGGTGCTTGGCAAAGTAGTCCTGGTGGTAGGCCTCGGCCGTGCTGTAGTTTTGCAGCGGCTTCACCTCGGTGGTGATGGGCGCGCCAAACAGCTTGTCTTGCGACATCTGGCGGATCATGGCATTGGCGATCTCGCCATGCTCGGGGTTGTCATAGTAGATGCCGCTGCGGTACTGCGTGCCCACGTCGTTGCCCTGGCGGTTGAGCGTGGTCGGGTCGTGGGTGTGGAAGAAGATTTCCAGAATCTCTTCCAGGCTGATCTCGTCGGCATCGAACGTCAGACGCACCACCTCGGCGTGGCCGGTGTCGCCCTCACAGATCTGCTCGTAAGTGGGGTTGACGGTGTGGCCGTTGGTGTAACCGCTTTCCACGTCGGTGATGCCGCGCACGCGGTCAAAAACGGCTTCGGTGCACCAGAAGCAGCCGCCGCCGAGGGTGATGGTTTGTGGGTTGTGGGCCATGTGGGTCTCCATGCAGTTCGGGGGAAGAACGTTGGCGGCATGGTACGCGCCCTCACCCGCCGCAGTGCGGGCGGGGGCATTGGCCTTAGAGCGGCTAACAAAACTCCCTTGGCGTCGTTGTCTCGCCTTGTCGTACTAGTTGTACTGCCTGCGGCGAAACGCCTAGCCAGGGCCGCTTCGCTGAGTTTTGTTAGCCGCTCTTAGAACAGGTTGGTAAGCCCTCAGAGGGCTATTCGTACTTGCGGCCTTGCGCCATCAGCTCGGGCGTGCCAATCAGCGCGTTCAGGCCGTCAAAGTCCATCATCCGGTCCTTGAAGGGCGCCGTGGTCTGGTGCGTGTGCAGGCTGGCGTAGTAGCCCTGCAGCGTGTGCGCCACCGCACGGGCCGTGCCGCCCGGGAAGATCACGATACGAAAGCCGCGCTGCTGCAGCTCGGCTGCGCTCTGGATCGGCGTCTTGCCGCCTTCGACCATGTTGGCCAGCAGCGGGATGCGGTGGGCAAAGCGCTGGCAGGCTGCGTCCATTTGCTCAGGGGTGCGCAGGGCCTCGATGAAAAGTGCGTCTACGCCACATTCCAGGTACGCCTCGGCGCGGTCGAAGGCGGCGTCGATGCCCTCCACGGCCAGCGCGTCGGTGCGCGCCAGGATCAGCGTGTGGGCGCTGCGGCGCGCGTCCAGCGCGGCCTTGAGCTTGCCGCGCATCTCGGCCACAGGCACCACCGTTTTGCCGTCCAGGTGCCCGCAGCGTTTGGGAAAGCCCTGGTCCTCAATCTGGATCATGGCCGCGCCCGCGCGCTCAAAGCCGCGCACGGTGCGCTGGGTGTTGAGCGCATTGCCAAAGCCGGTGTCGGCGTCGACGATGACGGGCTTTCGCACACGTTCGGTGATGCGGGCCAGGGTGTCTTCCACCTCGGTGTAGGTGGTCAGGCCCACGTCGGAGCGGCCCAGACGCGTGTAGGCAATGGAGGCGCCCGAGAGGTACAGCGCCTCGAAGCCCGCCTGCTCCGCCACCAAGGCGCTCAGGGCGTCGTACACGCCGGGGGCCAGGATGGCGCGGGGTTCGTGCAGGCGTTCTTTCAACGATGAGGTGGTCATGTCTTCAGACTTTCTGGCGGATCAGTTCGGCCGCCGTGTGCGCAGCGATGTAACCACCGGCCACGGCGCTGAGCAGGCCGTTGCCGGAGAGATAGCCCCAGACCGCGTCGCCCGACACGCCACGGGCCGCACCGCCTGCGGCCAGCAGATTGGGAAATGGCTGGCCGTCCAGCCCGAGCACGCGGCACTGGGCGTCGATGTTGAGCCCGCCCTGGGTGTGGAACAGCGCGCCCGTCACCTTGACGGCGCAGAACGGTGCCTGCAATGGACGGGCAAATTCACGGCGATTTTGGTCGTTTTGGCCGCTAGTCCCCGTGATGCTTGTCAGATTTGCTATCAATTTTGATTCTTCGCAGCCGATGGTGGCCGCCAGCGCCTGCACGCTGTCGCAGTGCTTGACGGCACCTGCCGCCTCGGCATCCACAAAGTCTGGAAAGCCACGCGCCAGTGCGAGGATGGGCGCGTCGAACACGTTCCACGCCACGCCGCCCGGCTGCGCCAGCACATGCACCGAGGCCTCGGAGTAGCCCTGTGTCTCGTCGTGAAAGCGCTCGCCCAGCGCATTGACCTGGATGCCGCCTTCCATCATCAGGGCCCAAGAGATCAGCGCGCCCTGCGGAATGGCCCAGGAGCCGTGGCCCTGGTAGCCGCCCAGGTCGGCCAGTCGCGCCCCCAACTCTTGGCCCCAGGCGATGGCGCTGCCGTCGTTGCCGGTGTGGCCAGCGAACAGCGCATCGCGCATCTCGGGCAGCAGCTCGCGCACCATGGCCGGGTTGCCGCCAAAGCCGTTGCAGGCCAGGATGAGTGCGTCGCAGGCCAGGTGCTCCAGCGTGCCGTCGGGCCGCTCGTAGCCCACGCCGATCACGCGCTGCTGGGCATTGACCCACAGCTCGCGCACGGTGGCTTCGGTGATGAGCGGAATGTCCGCCGCAGTCACAGCGTTGGCCAGGCGGCCCATCAGGCCCACGCCGGTCTTCTCGGGCGTGGCGTGCATGCGGCGCACGCTGTGGCCGGGGTACAAGAATCCATCGAGCACCTGCCACTGCAGGCCGTGGCGCGCTTGCAGCGCATCCAGCGCCGGGCCAATGGCCTGGGCGTAGGCCTCCACCAAATGCGGCGCCGCCCTGCCCTTGGCCTTGGCGCTAATGTCGGCAGCGAAACGCTCCGGGCTGTCGGTGATGCCCGCCGCGCGCTGCGCCTGGGTGCCGGGCGCGGGGATAAAGCCGGATGACAGCGCCGAGGAGCCCAGCGGCGTGGCGTCGCGCTCCAGCACGGCGCAGTCCACACCGGCGTCGTGCAGCATCAGCGCCGCCGTGAGGCCACAGGCACCGCCACCCACGATGAGCACCGGCACATGGGCGTCCTGCGCCAGGGTGCCGGGCAGGTGCTCGGCATGGCAGATGCGGGGTGTGCTCATGGGTGCATTCATTCGGAAGGGGCCGCAACAGCGGCAGTCACGGCGGCCGCAAAGTCGGCGCAGGTCAGCATCTGGGCCACGTTGGCCATGTCGGCCACCGAGGTGTCGTGCACTTCCTGCTTGAAGGCCGCGCAGCCGTCGGACAGCACCAGGGTCTGGTAGTCGCGCATGTGCGCATCGCGCACCGTGCTGGCCACGCCCCCGTTGGTGACGATGCCGCACACGGCCACGGTGGTGATGCCCGCGCGGCGCAGCACCCAGTCGAGCTGGGTGTTGAAGAAGGCCGAATACGCCACCTTGCACACCGACACGTCCACCCAGGGTGCGATCTCGGGCACATGGGCCTGGCCTATGCTGCCGGGGGCAAAGTCGCCACGGCGCAGAAACGGGCGCAAGGCCTTGAGGTGCGGCGACACCATGGGCTCGCCCTGCGCGTCGGGCCACAGGGTGAACTGGCTGCCCACCACCATGCCGCCCGCCGCCTTGAGCGCCTGGGCCACCGCTGCCACCCGGGGCGACAAGGCTTGGGCGGCTGCGCTCACGGCGCCACCGCGTGCATAGGCGCCATCCGGCGCCAGAAAGTCGTTTTGCAGGTCGATGATGACCAGCGCGGTGTGGCGCGGGTCGATGGCGTCGTGGCTCATGCTCCGTCCCCCGCGTCAGTCCGCACCAGCAGATTGCCCAGCGGGTCCACCGTAGCGCTGAAGCCAGGCTCCAGCCACACCGTGGTGTCGGGCTGCTCCAGGATGGCCGGGCCGTCGATGCGGGTGCCCACGGGCAGGTCCAGGCGTGCGTGGCGCGCGGCGTCCCACCAGCGGCCGGCGTGAAACACGCGCTGCACGCCCAGCGATGGGTTCACGGTGGTGGTCTGCGGGGCCAGCACCGTCAGGTCGAACTTGGGGCGCACGCCGACACGGGCGTAGCGCAGGTTCATCACCCGCACGGCAATGCCGTCGAGCACACGGCCAAAGGCGGCGCGGTAGGCGGCCTCGAACGCCGCGCGGATACCGTCATGGCTTAGCGCGTCGGCCGCCACAGGCACCTGTACGGTGTGCGTCTGCCCGGCGTAGAGCATGTCGAGCGCGATGACCTCCTGCACTTCGACAAACTTCACGCCCGCCGAATCCAGCCGCTGCTGGCAGGTGGCGGCCAGCGTGGCCACGCGCTGGCGCAGGTCGGCCACGTCCAGGTCAGCCAAGGGCCTGTTCAGCGTCTGCACCGCGTCGTGGCGCATGTCGGCCATCACGCAACCCAGGGCCGAGGTGACGCCGGGGTAGCGCGGCACGATGCCCGTGCCCACACCCACCTCGCGCATCATGGCGCACACATGCAGCGCACCGCCACCGCCAAAGGGCATGTAGGCGAACTGGCGCGGGTCGTGCCCGCGTTCGATGGACACCACGCGCACGGCGCCCGCCATCTTGGCGTTGGCCACCGTAAGGATGGCTTCGGCCGATGCCATCACATCCAGGCCCAGGGGCTTGGCGACATGGGTCTCGATGGCGTCGCGCGACTTTTGTGCGTCCATGGCGGCCAGCAGACCACCGCCCAGGGGGCGGTCGGCGGCAATGCGGCCCAGCAGCACATTGGCGTCTGTTACTGTGGGGCGGGTGTTGCCCCGGCCATAGCAGGCTGGGCCGGGGATGCTGCCGGCCGACTCGGGCCCCACCTGCAGCATGCCGCTGGCATCCACCGAGGCGATGGAGCCACCACCCGCGCCAATGGTCTCGATCTGGATCATGGGCGAGCGCACCACCATGCCAAATTCAATGGCCGTCTGTGCGGCCAACGCCGCCTCCCCCTTGGCCACGAGGGACACGTCGAACGAGGTACCGCCCATGTCGCCCGTGATCACATCGGGGAAGCCTGCCGCACGCGCGATGGCCGCGCAGGCAATAACCCCCGCCGCAGGGCCCGAGAGCGCGGTGCGCACCGGCACATCGCAGGCTGTCTGGCGCGACATCACGCCGCCATTGCTTTGCACGATCAGCAGCTCGCCGCCAAAGCCCTGCGTGCGCAGGTCTCCCTCCAGCCGCTCCAGGTAGCTGCCCACCACGGGCTGCAGGGATGCATTGAGCGTGGCGGTGGAGCAGCGCTCAAATTCGCGGATTTCGGGCAGCACTTCGCTGGCGGCCGTCACATGCGGGTTGGGCCACACGCTGCGCACGGCGGCCACGGCGGTCTGTTCGTTGGCGGGGTTGGCATAGGTGTTGATGAAGAATACGCAGACGGCCTCGCAGCCAGCATGAAGCAGTGCGCGCGCCTGCGCCTTGACTTGCTCCACATCCACCGGTGTGTGCACCGTGCCATCGGCCAGCACGCGCTCGTCCACCTCCAGCCGCAAGTCGCGCGGTACGATGGGCTCGAAGCTGCCACGCAGGCCCCAGGTCTGCGGCCGGTCGCGGCGGCGCATCTCCAGCACGTCGCGAAAGCCGCGCGTGGTGATGATGCCGGTGCGCGCCACCTTGCGCTCCAGCAGCGCATTGGTGCCAACGGTGGTGCCGTGCACGATGGTGGCGATCTGCCCGGCCGAGTCAGCCACACGCGCCACGCCATTCATGAAGCCGCGCGCCTCCTCGCCCCGGGTGCTGGGCACCTTAACGATGCGGGCGCTGCCATCGCGCTCGTCCAGCACGAACAGGTCGGTGAAAGTGCCGCCCACGTCCACGCCCACCACATAGGACGCCTCGTTCAAAGCCTTGTCCGAAACCTTGCCGCTGCTCATGCCTTGCCTTTCATTACGGCGGGGGCGCTCACATAGCCCATCGCCAGATCCTTCTCACGCGCTGCCGCATCCCGCGCGGCCGCGGCCCCGTAGCCACCACCGCCGGGGGTTTCCAGGCGCACGCGCTCGCCCTGCTTCAGGCGGATGCCAATCATCTTGGAACGCATGGGTGGCTGCTTCCATTCACTATCGTTTTCATAGCTAAAGACGTTCATGGAACCGGCGCTACCGCCCGAAATGCCTTGAGGCGCGGCCTTGCCGCGCTCGCCAAAGATGAACACCTCGGCATCCTGCTCCAGCAGCTCAATCTCATAGATGGCGCCCAGGCCGCCCCGGTGCTGGCCGTCACCGCCCGAGTCAGGCCGCAGCGCCCATTGCGTGAAGCGCACGGGGTACGCCGCCTCCAGAATTTCGAGCGGCGGGATAGTGGCGGTCGAGATGGGCGCGTTGCCGTGGCTCAGGCCATCGCCATCGCTGTGCCCGCCGTGGCCGCCGCCGAAGAAGCTGAACATCACCCAGCGTTGGCCCTTGCGCGCGGCATCGGTGCGCAGCCCAGCGATGGACAGCGCGTTGATGGTGCCGTAGGCCTGGGCCATGGCGCGCTTCGGGTCAGCCTGCGCGGTGGCGCTGAAGATCACATCGATCATGCGCAAAATGGTTTCGGTGTATCCGCCCACGGGGCGTGGGCGCGCAGCGCTGATGACCAGCCCCTCGGGCAGCACAAAGTCCACGGCGTCCAGCACGCCGGCATTGGCAGGTACATCAGGAAACAAGTGCTTGAGCGCCACATAACACGCCGCAATGGCCGTGGCGCGCGAGATGTTGACCGGGCCCGCGCACTGCGGCGAGGTGCGCGAGAAGTCGAGCGTCAGGCGGTCGCCCTGCACGGTCATGTCGAGCGCAATGGTCAGCGGCTCGTCCTTCACGCCGTCGTTGTCCAGGATGTCGCTGAAGCTGTAACGCCCGTCGGGCAACGCCGCAATGTGCGACTGCATGAGCTTGACGGCGCGCGTGCGCAGCTCACCCATGGCCTGCTGCACCTGGGTGTCGCCATACTGGTCCAGCAGGTCGTGCAGGCGGCGCTCGCCCAGATCCAGCGCGGCCAGCTGGCCGTTCAGGTCGCCCCACAGGCTGTCGGGCAGGCGGGTGTTGGCTTTGAGGATAGCGAGCACGTCGTCGTCGAACACACCGCCCCGCACGATGCGCACGGGCGGAATCTGCACCGCCTCTTGCCAGCACTCGGTGGCGGCCGGGTTGTAGTTGCCAGGCACGTTGCCGCCTACGTCGTGCCAGTGCGCGGCCGATGCCAAGAAGCAGAACAGCTGGCCGTTGCGGAAGAACGGGCGCACCAGCTTGAAGTCATTGGCGTGGGTGCCGCCCTCGTAGGGGTCGTTGAACAGCCAGGTATCCCCCGCCGTGATACCGCCGCGCTCGCCCGCCGCCCGCATGGCCGCGCGCACGGCAAACGCCATGGCACCCACGAAGACCGGCAGGCCAGACTTGCCTTGCACTAGCGTGTCGCCGGTGGTGGCGTCGTACAGACCGTGGCAGGCGTCGTGCGCCTCGGCAATGATGGGATTGAACGCGCTGCGGTACAGCGTGGCGTCCATCTCGTCAGCGATCTGTTCCAGCCGCCCGCGCAGCACGGCCAAGGTAACTGGGTCCATGGGCGGCGGGGTGGGTGTGTGTTCAGCCATGCAGGAGCTCCTTGCCAAAGCGGGCGCGCAGCTGGTTCATCAGCCCACCGGCGCGCACCATGTCCAAAAGAAACGGGGGAATCGGGTCGCAGGCCAGCACACGCCCCTGGGCGGTGGTGACCGACGGTGTTTGTTCGTTCAGGGTAATGCCCTCCCCCTCCCCGATGGCGTCGGCCTCGGGGCAGGTCAGCAGCAGCAGGCCCAGGTTGAACGCGTTGCGAAAGTAGAGGCCGCTGAACGACGGCGCAATCACCGCCGCCACGCCCAGGCGCACCAGCACGGCAGCCGCCTGCTCGCGCGACGAGCCAATGCCAAAGTTGGGTCCGGCCACGATCACATCGCCCTTGCGCACGCCCGCCACAAAGTCAGGGCGCACGGATTCGAGGCAGTGGCGCGCCAGCACGTCGATGCCGTGCTTCATGGCGTGGCCGGGGGCCAGCACGTCGGTGTCGATGTCGGCACCCAACTTCCAGACTCGTGCCCCCACGCTCCCCACTGCGCGTGGTTCGCTGCCCCCCGAGGGGGCCGGGCCTTGTTGGGGGCGGCCCGGCGCTGCGGCCATGCGGTGTGTGGTCGTCATGCGAGTACCTCACGGGGATCAGTGATGCAGCCACGCAGGGCCGAGGCCGCCACCGTGTAGGGCGAGGCCAGGTACACCTGCGCCGTGGGCGAGCCCATGCGGCCCTTGAAGTTGCGCGCCGTGCTGGAGATAACGTTGGTGGCGTCGCCCACCGTGTCGCCATAGCCCGCGCAGGCACCACAGGTGGTGGGAAACAGCTCGGCCCCTGCGTCTTGCAGCACCTGCAGCACGCCTTCGGCCTGGGCCGCAGCTTGGTCACGCTGGCTGGCTGGCGCCACCATCAGGCGCACGCCGGGGGCCACTCGCTGGCCACGCAGCACGCTGGCGGCGGCGCGCAGGTCGTCCAACTTGGCGCCAGTACAGGCGCCGATATAGGCCACGTCGATGCCCTGCCCTGCATGCTGCGCCACGGGCGCGGCGTTGGCGGGGCTGTGCGGGGCGGCGACCTGGGGCGTGAGGGTGGCGGCGTCGAAACTGTGGCGCGTCAGGTCAGCGCCTTCGTCCGTGCGCCAGGCATCCAGCCCCTGCAGGTCCGCATCTGGCACACCCGCAGCCCGCAGCCATTCGCTTGTCGTGGCGTCGGGAGCAATCAGCCCGGCCTGTGCGCCCAGCTCGGCGCTCATGTTGGACAAGGTCATGCGCTCTTGCATGCCCAGCGCCTGCACAGCGGGCCCGGCGAATTCCACGGCCTGGTACTGGCCACCGTTCATGCCAAAGCGGCCGATCATGTGCAGCATCATGTCCTTGGCAGTCACGCCTGCAGCCAGCTGGCCGCTCCAGTGCATCTGCAGGGTGTGCGGCACCCGCAGCCAGATTTCACCTGTCACGACCACGCCCAGCATCTCGGTACTGCCAATGCCAAACATGTAGGCGCCAAACGCGCCGCCGGTGGGCGAATGCGAGTCGCCGCCCACGCAGAACATACCAGGGCGGATGTGGCCGTGCTGGGGCACCACCACATGGCAGATGCCCTGGCCGTCGTACACATGGGGCAAATCCTGCTCGCGCGCCCAGTCGCGGGCGATGCGCACGATGCGGCGGGATTCGTCGTCGCGCTCGGGCAGGTAGTGGTCCATCACCAGGACCACGCGGCGCTTGTCCCAGATCTGGGCGCCCAGCTCTTCCAGCATGGGCTTGAGCCGGCGCGGGCCGGACGAGTCGTGGAACATGGCCAGATCGACACGGCAATTGACGATCTCGCCCGGCGTGACGCGGTCACGGCCACTGGCGCGGGCCACGAGCTTCTGCGCCAGCGTGCTCGGGGGGCTGGATGGGAGGCTCATTCGGGCTTGGCTCCGGAAAACTGCACCACCTTGGCCCAGCGCTGAATCTCGGCCTGCACAAAACGCGCAAACTCCTCGGGGCTGTTGCCCACAGGCACGGCGCCTTCGTGCTCCAGGCGCCGCTTCACATCGGGCGAAGCGATCGCCTGGCGCGCGGCATCGCTGATGCGCTTGGCCAGCTCCGGGTTCATCTGCCCCGGGCCAAACAGCCCGAACCAGGCACTGGACTCATAGCCCGGCAACACCTCGGCAATCGCGGGCACATCGGGGAACGCAGGCAGGCGCTGTGCACTGGTCACCCCCAGCGCCTTGAGCTTGCCCGCGCGGATCTGCGCCTGGGCGTTGCCCACGGCGGCAAACATCAGTTCCACCTGTCCGGCCAGCACATCCTGCAGCGCGGGCGCGGTGCCCCGGTATGGAATGTTGACGATGTAAGCACCCGACTGCATCTTGAACGCGTCCCCAGCCAGGTGCAGGGACGAGCCCACGGCGCCGATGGCAAAGTTGAGCTTGCCGGGCTTGGCCTTGGCCAGGGAGATCAGTTCGCGCACATCCTTGGCGGGCACAGAGGGGTTGGCCACCAGCACCGAGGGCGAGGTCGCCACGCAGGTCAGCGGCGTGAAGTCCTTGATGGGGTCGAACGGCAGGGTCTTGTACAGACTGGCGTTGATGGCATGGCTGGTGAAGCTCATCAGCAGGGTATTGCCATCGGGCGCGGCCTTGGCTACCGCGTCGGCCGCGATGTTGCCGCCCGCGCCAGGTCGGTTCTCGACAATGACGGTGCGGCCTAGCAGGCGGCCCATTTCGATGGCCAGGGTGCGCGCCAGCGTGTCGGTGGAGCCGCCGGCCGGGGCACCCACCAGGATGCGGATGGGGGTGTTGCCTTGGGCCAGCGCCAGCGGGCCCTGCCACAGGGCGGGCGCGGCGCCCAGGGCAACCAAGATGTGACGGCGTGAAGTCATGGGGTGTGTCTCCAATCCTGTGGTTTTGTGACTTGCGGGGTGGTGGCTTGCGGGGCAAGTGCAGGCATCACAGCCCCAGATAGGCGCGGCGCAGGTCGTCGCTGCGCAGCAAGTCGGCGGGGGCACCCGAGAAGCGGATGCTTCCGTTTTCCATCACGTAGGCTCGGTCGGCGATTTCGAGGGACTGGCCCACGTTCTGCTCCACCAGCATTACCGCCAGGCCTGTGGAGCGCAGCTGCCGGATCAGGCCAAACATCTCTTCGACCAGCAGGGGCGACAGCCCCAGCGAAGGCTCGTCAAGGATGAGCAGGCGCGGCTCAGCCATCATTCCACGGCCGATGGCCAGCATCTGCTGCTCGCCACCGCTCATGGTGCCGGCGAGCTGCAGGGTGCGCTCCTTCAGGCGTGGGAAGGTGGCAAATACCTTTTCAATGTTCTCGGCCCGGCGCTCGCGCGCCCGGGTGAAGCTGCCGAGCGCCAGGTTCTCCATCACGCTCAGGTTGGGGAAGATCTTGCGGCCTTCGGGCACCTGGATCAGGCCGGCCTTGACGACGTCGGTGTAGTGGGCACCGCTGAGGTCGGCCCCATCAAACGCCACCTTGCCCGCCCAGGCCTTGTAGATGCCGCAAACCACGTTGTTGAGCGTGGACTTGCCTGCGCCGTTGCTGCCCAGCAGCGCCACAGTTTCGCCAGGCAGCACCTGCAGATCCACACCCCGTAGCACTTCTACCCGGCCGTAGCCGCCGCGCAGGCCGGTGATTTCCAGCAAGGGAGAGGTGCTCATACAGCCTCCTGCGGTGCGGCGGCGCGTAAACGGGCGGCGGTGCCATGGCCCAGATAGGCCTCGATCACCCGCTCGTCCGAGGTGACCTGCGCCGGATTGCCCTGCGCAATGAGCTGGCCCTGGGCCAGCACCCACACATGCTCGGCCAGGTTCATCACGGCCTGCATGACGTGTTCGATCATCAACACGGTCACGCCACCATCGGCAATGCCGCGCACCACGGGAATCATCTCGGCAATCTCCTGGGGGTTGAGGCCAGCCAGCACTTCATCGAGCAGCAGCAGGCGCGGCCGGGTGGCCAGGGCGCGCGCCAGCTCCAGGCGCTTGCGGCCCGCCACCGTGAGGTCGGCTGCGGGTTTGTCCAGCTGCGGGGCCAGGCCTACGCGGGCCGCCACGTCGCTGGCCAGCGCCAGCGCTGCGCGGCGGTTGGGCTCTTTGAGGTGGGCGCCCACGGCAATGTTTTCGCGCACGGTTTGTGCCGCGAAGGGCTGCACGATCTGGAAGGTGCGTGTCATGCCCAGCCTGGCATTGAGGTGCGGGGCTTGGCCGGTGATCTCCTGGCCCGCAAAGCGGACGGTGCCTGTGTCGGGCCGCACAAAGCCCGACATCAGCGCGAACAGCGTGGTCTTGCCTGCCCCATTGGGGCCGATCAGCGCGGTCAACGAACCCTCAGGCACCGCCAGGCTTACGTTTTGCACGGCTTTCAGGCCGCCAAAGGATTTGCTCAGCCCGCTGAGCTGCAACAGGTCATTCGCCATGGCGGCCTCCCGAACGTTTCCACACCGCCACCACCGACTGCCCGATGCCCGCAATGCCACGGGGCAGGAACATCACGATGAGCACCAGCACCACGCCGTAAATCACCATGTTGATGCCGGGCAGCTGGCCGAACAGGTTGCGCGTGACGTCGGCCAGGATGTGCAGCACCAGCGCACCCAGCACAGGCCCCCAGACGGTGCCAATGCCACCCACGATGGCCGCCACCAGGGCCTCTACCGACGTGACCGAACCGTAGGCAATGCCTGGGTCGATGTACTGGAACACCTGCACATAGAACGCCCCGGCTGCCCCCATGAAGCCGCCCGACAGGGCAATGGCGCCCATCTTCACGCCGAATGGATTGACGCCGATGGCGCGCGCCGCGTCTTCGTTGTCGCGCACGGCCTGCAGCCAGGCACCAAAGCGCGAGTTCTTGAGCCACCAGCTGACCAGGAGTGCCAGCGTGACCAGCGCCAGGATCAGGAAGACAAAGCCCTTGCGCGAGCCAAACTGCATGTTGGAGAGCGACTCCTTGAGCGGCAGCATCAGCCCCACGCCTGCGCCGGTGAACGGCACCGACAGCGCCAGGATGCGAAACACCTCGGCAAAGGCCAGCGTGACCAGCGCAAAGTACGAGCCCTTGAGCCCGTAGCGGAACGACAGCCCGCCCACGAACAGCCCCACCAGCGCGCTACCAGCCACCGCCATGGGCAATGCCATCCAGGGGTTGATGCCCCCTTGCATCTGGGCAATGGCCTGGATGTAGGCGCCCGTGCCGAAGAACAGTGCGTGCCCGAACGAGAACTGACCGCCAAAGCCCCCGAGGATGTTCCACGCCTGCGCCAGCAGCGCCGCGTAGAGCGACATCATCACGAAGTTGAGCAACACGCCAGAGTCGGAAAACGCTGCGATGGCCGCCACGACAACGGCAAACAATCCAATGCTTGCAAGCTGCTTCATGCCTTGGCTCCAAACAAGCCCTGCGGGCGGAACAGCAACACTGCGATGAAGATGGCAAAGATGCCGATCTGGCCCAGCGATTCACCCAGGTACAGGCCGCCCAGCGACTCCACCACGCCGATCAGCAGACCGCCCACCAGCGCGCCAGTAAAGTTGCCCATGCCGCCCAGCACCACTATGGTGAACGCCACCAGCACGAAGCCGCTGCCCACCTGCGGGTTCACGTAGTACGCGGGCAGCAGAAAGCAGGCGGCAGCACCCAGGCAGGCCAGACCAATACCAAAGCTCATGGCATACACATGGTCCACATTGATGCCCATGAGCTTGGCGCCGTGCTTCTCTTTTGCCACGGCGCGGATGGCGCGGCCCAGGTCGGTGCGGCCCACGATCCACAGCAGCACGGCCGACACCACCAGCGCACCGGCAAAGGCGACCAGCTTGGGCAAGGCGATCATGGCGGGCCCCACCGCCACGGTGGTGAGGGTGTAGGCCGTCTCGATGGTGCGCGTGTCGGATTTGAAGAACAGCAGCGCGAGGTTTTCCATCACGATGGAAATGCCCAGCGTGACGAGCAGGATGTTTTCGTCCTTGCCGTGGCTGGCGCGGTTGATGACCAGGCGCTGCAGCGCATAACCCAGGGCGAACATGCCAGGCACCAGGATGGGCAGCGCCAGATATGGGTCCAGCCCGAAGTGCTGCTTGAGCAGGTACACCGCGTACAGCGCCAGCATCAGCGACGCACCGTGCGCGAAGTTGATGATGTGCAGCACGCCGTAGATCAAGGTGAGCCCGAGCGCGATGAGGGCATACACCGCGCCCGTGGTCAGGCCGTTGAGGACCGACGGAAAGAGGATGCTGAGGTCGAACATGGAGGGAATGGGCGCCAATCAGGCAAAGGCGCGGCCTGGCGCCTCGGTGAGAGGCACCCCGCAGCCCCTGCGATCAGGGCTGAAAAGTGGTGGGTGTCAGGCCTTCAGCGGGAAGAGCGGGTCCGCTTCGCGGTAGTCGCGCGGGATGATGACCTTGATGTCTTTGTTCAACACCTGGGTCATCAGCGGCTGGGCGCCCTGGTTCTGCCCGGCCACAAACTTGGTGGGGCCGTACGGCATGATGTGATCGGCAAAGGTGCTCTTCTCCAGTGCGTCGATGAGGGCCGCGCGGTCCATCGACTTGGCGCGCTCCAGCGCATCGGCCAGCAGCCACATCGAGGTGTAGGTCATGAACAGCTCGTAGCTGAAGAACAGGCCCTTGGCTTCGACACGCTTCTTCAGGTCCTGCGCGCGCTTGTCCTTGGGGTTGAACCAGTGGTTGCAGTCGATGATGCCGTTGGCTGCGTCCGGAAACTCCTTGACGAACTTGTAGCTCGACGCCGCTCCGCCGAGCACCGAATAGATGGCCTTGGGCGTGACCTTTTGCTGCTGCATGGTGCGCACCAGCAGCGCGTACTCGTTGTAGTAGTTGGCGGGGATGACGATGTCGGGGTTGATCGCCTTCATGCGCAACACGATGTTGTTGAAGTCGCGCGTGGGGTTGGCGTGTTTGACGATCTCCTTGACCTCGTAGCCATAGCCGGGCAGCTCGCGCGCCAGCAACTGCGCGGTGCCGGTACCGAAGAGCGATTCCTCGTGGATGATCATCACCGTTTTGGCAGGCTTGCCTGCGGCGGCGTTCAGCACATGCAGATTGGCCACGGCCGTCTCGGCGCACTTCTTGTAGCCGGGGCCAAAGCGGAAGGTGTTCTTGAGACCGCGTTCCACGATCTGGTCCGCCACGCCCACATCCACGATGTGGGGCAGGTTGTACTTGGCGGCGGCCTGCGTGGTGGCCAGGCAGATGGCCGAGGCAAATGCCCCCACCACGGCCGAAACGCCCGCTTCGTTCATCTTCTCCACTTCGGCTGCACCGGCCTGGGGCTGCGACTGCGCGTCGCCCAGCAGGGCTTCGAGCTTGGCACCGCCCAGGGCCTTGATGCCGCCCGCCTTGTTGATGTCCTCGATGGCCATCATCGCGCCTTCACGGCATTGCTGGCCCGAATAGGCCAGTGCGCCGGTCACGGGGTGCAGCACCCCTACCTTGACGGACTTGGCCTGGGCACCGCCCACCAGCGGGAAGGCCAGTGCCGACGCGGCGGCGGCCGACTGGGTCATGAAATGGCGGCGAGTACTCATGGGCATTCTCCTGGCAGGTAGGTAGGGTTGAGGTGGGGGATGAAATTCAGTGGAACTGGGCCGACAGCTCTTTGCTGACCCAGACCTTGGCATCGATGCTGCCCACGCGGGACAGCTGCATTTCGTATTCGTAGCGGTCAGGCCGGTACAACCCGTGCAGCCATTGCACCGGTCGCTCCTGGTCGTCATAAATGAGGCGGCGCACGGCCAGCAACGCCGAGCCCACGGACACATCAAGGTGCCGCGCCACCACGGCATCGGCCAGCTTGGCCGAAATGGTCTGGTGCGCGCGGCCTACCTTGACGCCGGATTCTTCGAGCAGCACCAGGATGGGTTTGCGTGCCAGCTCGCGACGCCCGAACTGGCGGGCGATGTCGGCAGGCACATAGGTGGTGATATGCGACAGCGGCCCCTCTTTGGTGCTACGCACGCGCACCGCCTTTTGTACGGCGTCTCCCACTGCAATGTTCAGTGCCCCGGCCACCGCGCGGGACGCGGTGACGGTATCCACATCCAGCACCTTGACGGAGGTGCGCAGGCCCATGCTGACCAGATTCTCCAGCAGGCCGGTGAGGTGCGCACGGCTGTTTTCGCCGTCGCCACCTGCGTCGTTGGCATGGACTGCAGCGGGAGGGACCGGCCGGGTGCCCCGGCCAGGCTCGCGGGAGATCATGCCCTCGCCCTGCAGCAGCTCCAGCGCGCGGCGCACCGTGACACGCGCCACGGCGAACTGCCGCATCAGCGCCAGCTCGCCTGGCAGGCCATCGGCAAACCGGCCTTCCTGCAACTGCTCACGCAGCACCAGATAGATCTGGTGGTATTTGGGGAGCGGCAGGTTGTTGGACGGCATGGGGGCCATATTAGGAATGGTTCTAATGTCCTGTCAATAAGACATTTAGGTTTGAAATCTACCAACCTGCGGACATTTGTGCGGTCGGTGCATTGCACCGAGTGCTTGCAACCAACGTGCCAGCGAGGACTGCTGCAAGACAAAACGGGCGCTTTTTTGACAGCGTATGGCGTGGCCGCATTGACGCTCCCACGGGCATTGGCTACATTACTAACCAGTCAGTCATTAAAAATACCCGGTTTGACCCCCACCCCTGTGCCTTCCACTGCCACGACCAGCACCAAGCGCGAGCGCCGCAAGGAAGCCCGCCCCGGTGAGCTGTTGGAGGCCGCGCTCGACCTGTTTGTGGAAAAAGGCTTTGCCGCCACACGGGTGGACGAAGTGGCTGCCCGGGCCGGGGTGTCCAAGGGCACGTTGTTTTTGTATTTCCCCAGCAAGGAAGAGCTGTTCAAAGCCGTGGTGCGCGAGAACATCGCCGGCCGGTTTGCCGAATGGAGCGACGAGCTGGAGAACTTTGCGGGCACCACCAGCGAGGTGCTGCGCTACTGCTACCAAGTCTGGTGGGAGCGCATCGGCGCCACCAAGGCGTCGGGCATCACCAAGCTGATGCTCAGCGAAGCACAAAACTTTCCCGAGATCGTCCAGTTCTACCAGCAGGAAGTGATCCTTCCTGGCCAGGCGCTGATCCGGCGCATTCTGGAGCGGGGTGTGGCGCGGGGTGAGTTTCGCCCCATGAACCCGGACTACGCCGTGTACCTGGTGCTGGCGCCCATGATTTTCCTGATGCTGTGGAAGCATTCTGTGGGCGCCTGCGTGCCCGATGCTTTGGGCATGACGCCCGAGCAGTACATCGACATGCAGGCCGACAACATCCTGCAGGGGCTGTGTGTGCGGCCCGATGCCACGTCCCCCTCCCCTTCTTCCTCCCCCTCAACCCCCGTCTGATCATGAAACGCTGGATTCCCTGGATGGCAGCAGCCATCGCCGTTGTGTTGGTGGGCAGTGGCGTCTGGCGTGCCATGGCCGCGCGGCAGGCGCAGCAAAAGGCCCTGGGCGAGGCCGCTGCGCAGCGTGTGGCAGCACCGCTACAACTGGGCGCTGACGAGGTGTTGCGGGTGTCGCCAGCCAATCTGGCCTTGGGTGTGCCGGTGTCTGGCGCCTTGCGCGCGGTGGACTCGGCCATGGTCAAGGCCCGGGTGGGCGGTGAGCTGCAGGGCCTCACAGTGCGCGAGGGCGACAGCGTGAAGGTGGGACAGGAGGTGGCGCGCATCGACCCCACCGAGGCCCGTGCCCGCCTGCGCCAGGCCCAGCAGCAGGCCGATGCCGCCAAATCCCAGGTGGACATCAACCAGCGCCAGTACACCAACAACCGGGCACTGGTGGACCAGGGCTTTATTTCATCCACCGCGCTGGTCACCTCCCAGGCCAGCCTGGAGGCTGCGCAATCGAGCTACCAGGCGGCCGTGGCTGCGGCCGATGTGGCGCGCAAGGCGCTGGAAGACACCGTGCTCAAAAGCCCCATCAGCGGCCAGGTGGCCCAGCGCCTGGCCCAGCCCGGTGAGCGCGTGGCGGTGGACGCCCGCATCATCGAGGTGGTGGACCTGTCGCGCCTGGAGCTGGAGGCGTTACTGACCCCCGCCGATTCCGTGGCCGTGCGCGTGGGCCAGAAGGCGCAGCTTTCCGTCGAAGGGGTACCTGCCCCGGTGGTGGCCACCGTGGTGCGCATCAACCCCAGCGCCCAGGCAGGCAGCCGCACTGTGCCGGTGTACCTGCGCGTGGAACAGACCCAGAACGCAACACCCCTGCGCCAGGGGCTGTTTGTGCAAGGCACGCTCGACATCGGCCGCGCCGACGTGCTGGCCGTGCCGCTGGATGCCGTGCGCACCGACAAGCCCGCGCCCTACCTCCAGACGCTGAAGGATGGCCGCGTGGCCTATGCCGAGGTCAAGACAGGTACACGCGCGGTGGTCAATGGCCAGACCCTGGTGGCGGTGGAAGGGGTGCCTGCGGGCACGCCCGTGATTGCTGGCCGCATGGGCCAGCTGCGCGAAGGCACAGCCGTATCGATTGCCGCCACACCTGCCGCCGCTGCGGCTGCGGCTCCTGCATTGTCTGCAGCATCCCGCACGGCCCCCTGAGCGCCCCGCCATGTGGTTCACCAAAGTCAGCCTCAAGAACCCCGTGTTCGCCACGATGGTGATGCTCGCCATCGTCGTGCTGGGCCTGTTCTCCTACCAGCGCCTCAAGGTCGATCAGTTCCCCAACATCGACTTCCCGGTGGTGGTGGTCACCGTGGACTATCCCGGCGCGTCACCAGAAATTGTCGAGAGCGAAGTCACCAAGAAGATTGAGGAAGGCGTCAACTCGATCGCGGGCATTAACGCCCTCACCTCGCGCAGCTACGAGGGCACGGCCGTTGTCATCATCGAGTTCCAGCTGCACATCGACGGCCGCAAGGCCGCCGAGGATGTGCGCGAAAAGGTGGCCACCGTGCGCCCCAACCTGCGCACCGAGGTCAAGGAACCGCGTGTGCTGCGCTTTGACCCCGCCAGCCGCGCCGTGTGGTCGCTGGCCGTGTTGCCCGATGAAAAATCCGGCCGCAGTGCTGTCGAGCTGACCACCTGGTCTGAACAGGTGCTGAAAAAGCGCCTGGAGAACGTGCGTGGCGTGGGCGCCGTGAACCTGGTGGGCGCCACCAAGCGCGAGATCAATATCTACCTGAACCCGCAGGCGCTGGAAGCCTTTGGCGTGACCCCCGAGCAGGTGGCCACTGCCGTGCGCAACGAAAACCAGGACCTGCCCGTGGGCGCGATCCGCTCGCTGGCGCAAGAGCGCGTGGTGCAGATCGACGCCCGCATGGAGCGGCCCGAGGACTTCGGCCGGATCATCGTGGCCCGCAAGAACGGCGCGCCCGTCCGGCTGGACCAGGTGGCCCGGGTGAACGACGGCGCCCAGGAAGTCGAGAGCCTGGCCCTGTACAACGGCCAGCGCACCCTGCTGCTGTCGGTGCAGAAGTCGCAGGGCGAAAACACCATCGAAGTGGTCGATGGCCTGAACGCGGCCGTGGCAGAGCTGAAGAACCAGCTGCCGCCGGGCGTGCGGCTGGAGTCGATTGGCGACAGCTCCCGTCCCATCCGCGTGGCGGTGAACAACGTGCGCCAGACGCTGATCGAGGGCGCCATCCTCACGGTGCTCATCGTGTTCCTGTTCCTGAACTCCTGGCGCTCCACCGTCATCACGGGACTGACCCTGCCGATCGCGCTGATTGGCACGTTCCTGTTCATGAACATGTTCGGCTTCACCATCAACATGATCACGCTGATGGCGCTGAGCCTCTGCGTGGGCCTGCTGATCGACGATGCCATCGTGGTGCGCGAGAACATCGTGCGCCATGTGCAGATGGGCAAAGGTGCCTATGACGCCGCCATGGACGGCACGCAGGAGATTGGCCTGGCTGTGCTGGCCACCACGCTGTCCATCGTGGCGGTTTTCATGCCCATCGGCTTTATGGGCGGCATCATCGGCAAGTTCTTCCACGAGTTCGGCATCACCATCGTCGCGGCGGTGATGATCTCGATGTTCGTGAGCTTCACGCTCGACCCCATGATGTCGAGCATCTGGCACGACCCGAGCATCCACGCGCACGGCCAGAAAACAGAACCCGTCACCCTGTACGACAAGACGATTGGCCGCGTCACCGGCTGGTTTGACCGCGCCACCGACGCCATGGCTGAGGGCTATCAGCACATCTTGCGCTGGTCGCTGGTGCACAAGTTGGCCACCATGGCCATTGCCGTGGCGATCTTTGTGCTGAGCGTGGTCATGGTGCCGCTCTTGGGCACCGAGTTCGTGCCCAAAGCCGATTTTTCCGAAACCAGCCTCAATTTCTACACCCCCGTGGGCTCTTCGCTGGAGGCCACCGAGGCCAAGGCCAAGCAGGTCGAAGGCATCCTGCGCGAGATGCCCGAGGTGCGCTACACGCTGTCCACCATCAACACGGGCAGCGCTCAGGGCAAGATCTACGCCAATATCTATGTGCGCCTGGTGGACCGCAAGGACCGCAGCCGCAGCGTGGACCAGATGTCCGAAGTGCTGCGCGAACGCCTGAAAACTGTGCCCGGCATCACCATCACCCATGTGGGCCTGCTGGATGCCGTGGGTGGCAACAAGCAGGTGGAGTTCTCGCTGCAAGGCCCTGACCTGCAGGAGCTGGAGCGCCTGACCAAGGTGGTCACCGAAAAAATCCGCGACATTCCCGGCCTGGTGGACCTGGATACCAGCGCCAAGCCCAACAAGCCGGTCATCGCACTCGAAGTCAAGCGCGACGTGGCCTCGGACCTGGGGCTGTCGGTGGCGCCCATGGCGGCATCGCTGCGCACGCTGGTGGCGGGCTCCACGGTGGGCAACTGGCGTGCGCCCGACGACCAGACCTACGATGTGAACGTGCGCCTGGCCCCCGAAGCCCGCACCCAGCCCGCCGACCTGGAGCGCCTGCCCTTTGCGCTCACGGCCGCCGACGGCACCACGCGCATCGTGCGCCTGAACCAGGTGGCCCGCGTGACCGAATCCACTGGCGCCAACCAGATCAACCGGCGCGACCTGACCCGCGAAGTGGCCGTGAACGCCAACGTGTCCCAGCGCTCGGCCGGTGAAGTATCGAACGACATCAAGAAGGCGCTGGAGACCGTGACCTTCCCGCCGGGCTACCGCTACCAGTTTGGCGGCTCCACCAAAAACATGGCAGAGTCGTTTGGCTACGCCATCTCGGCGCTGGCCATGGCGATCATCTTTATCTACATGATCCTGGCCAGCCAGTTCAAGAGCTTCTTGCAGCCGCTGGCGCTCATGACCTCGCTGCCGCTCACGCTGATCGGTGTGGTGCTGGCGCTGCTGATGTTCCGATCCACGCTGTCGATGTTCTCCATCATTGGCGTGGTGATGCTGATGGGCCTGGTGACCAAGAACGCCATCCTTCTGGTGGACTTTGCGATCCGCGCCCGCGAAGAACATGTGAACGACGCAGGCCAGACCGTGCCCGGCTTGCCCCGCGCCGAAGCCCTGCTGCTGGCCGCCCGCGTGCGGCTGCGCCCCATTCTCATGACCACGCTGGCCATGATTTTTGGCATGGTGCCGCTCGCGTTCGCGCTGTCGGAAGGCTCCGAGCAGCGTGCGCCCATGGGCCAGGCGGTGATTGGAGGGGTGATCACCTCGTCGCTGCTCACCCTGGTGGTGGTGCCTGTGGTGTATTGCTACATGGACGATCTGGCGCAATGGGCACTGCGAAAGATGGGGCGTGGCCAGCCAGCGCCTAAAATCAAGGGTTTGTCCTGAACATCCCGGCGCCAGCCCTCCACGGAGAAATTCCATGAACATGCCCCTGAACACGTCCGCCAACATCAGCGACCCCGTCGCCCAGGCCCGCTACAACATGATCGAGCAGCAGATCCGCCCCTGGAACGTGCTCGACGCCGACGTGCTCGACCTGCTGGCCGTGGTGCGCCGCGAAGACTTCGTGCCCCCGGCCTACCGCAGCATGGCGTTCATGGACATCGAAGTGCCCCTGCTGGGCAGCGATGCCGAAGAGGCTGTGCGTCTGGGCCACAGCATGCTGCAGCCCCGCGTGGAAGCCCGCGTCCTGCAAGACCTGCAAATCAAGTCCACCGACCGCGTGCTCGAAATCGGTGCAGGCTCTGGCTACATGGCCGCCCTGCTGGCCCACCGTGCCGAACGCGTGGTGTCGCTCGAAATCAATGCCGAGCTGGCCGAAATGGCCCGCGAAAACCTGCGTGATGCCGGCATCCAGAATGCCGACGTGCGCCAGAACGACGGCGCCCGCGACGCGATTCCGGACGGCCCATTTGATGTGATCGTCCTCAGTGGCTCGGTGGCCGAAGTGCCCAGCGCCCTGCTCTCGCTGCTGAAAGACGGCGGCCGCCTGGGCGCCATCGTGGGTGGTGAGCCCGTGATGCGCTTCACCCTGACCCGCCGCACCGGCGACCGTTTCGAGACCACTTCGCCCTGGGACACCATTGCGCCCCGCCTGGTGAACTTCCCTGAGCCCTCTGGCTTCACTTTCTGATTTCCATCCTTCGGAGTTCTGCATGATCGATCACGTCCGCCCTGCCCAGCTGTCTGCCTGGTTTGCCACGGCACCCGAAGGCAGCCAGCCCCTGGTGCTGGACGTGCGCGAACCCTGGGAGCTGCAAACCGCCAGCGTGCGCGCTGAGGGCTTTGAGCTGGTCGCCATCCCCATGGGCGAGCTGCCCGCACGCCTGGCCGAGCTGGACTCGGCCCGCGAAGCACAGCGCCCCATTGCCTGCCTGTGCCACCACGGCGCACGCAGCCTGCGGGTGGCGGCCTTTTTGCAGCAAAACGGTTTTGAGCAGTTGGCCAACATCACCGGCGGCATCGACGCCTGGTCGCACGAAAACGACCCGGGCGTGCCCCGCTACTGAGGTTTTGCCAAGGCGCCCACCGCCCCGCTCGCTCGCATCTTCCATCGAACCGCAGACCCTTCCGAAGGACCTCCATGACTGCATTCCGGCCTTTTTCCCTGTCCCTTCTGACCCTGGCGCTGGGCGCGGCGCTCACCGCCCCGGCGCAGGCCCAGAGCCTGCTGGAGCTGGTGGAGTCGGCCCGCACCTATGACACGGCCTGGCAATCGGCCCGCGCCCAGCTCGATGCCGCCGGCCGCAAGGCCGACCAGGCCCGCGCAGGGCTGCTGCCCTCGGCCGCGCTGACCAGCGGCCTCACCCGCAGCAATGTGGAGCTGAGCAAGCCCAAGATCGAGAACACCGGCACGGTCCAGACGGTGGGCATCAATGCCTCGCAACCGCTGTATCGGCCCGCCAACCGCATCAACCTGGAACAAGGCCTGCGCGGCGTGGACGTGGCCCAGGCCCAGCTCGATGCCGCCACACAAGACCTGCTGGTGCGCGTGAGCCAGGCCTACTTCGACGTGCTGGCCGCACAGGACACCTTGACCTTTGTGCAGGCCCAGAAGGCCGCCGTGTCCGAGCAGCTGGCATCGGCAAAGCGCAATTTCGAGGTCGGCACCACCACCGTCACCGACTCGCGCGAAGCCCAGGCCCGCTACGACCTGGTGATTGCCCAGGAGATCGCGGCCGAGAACGATCTGCGCGTGAAACGCCTGGCACTGGACCAGCTGGTAGGCATCACCGGCACCCAGCCTCGCCCCCTGGCCCTGCCCTTGCAATTGCCCGGCGTGCAACCCGCCAACGTGACCACCTGGGTGGACACCGCGCGCGACCAGCAGCCCGCCGTACGCCAGGCCGCCATTGCGCTGGACATCGCCCGCCTTGAAACCAAAAAGGCCGAAACCGGCCACCTGCCCACCGTGGACCTGCAGGCGGGCTACAACGTCACGCGCAACCTCAACGGAACCGTCAGCGCCCCCGGCGTGACCAGCCGCAGCAACGCCGCCAGCGTGGGCGTGGCGCTGAACCTGCCGCTGTTTGCCGGGTTTGCGGTGCAAAACCGCGTCAAGGAAACCCTGGCCCTGGAAGAAAAAGCCACGGCCGATCTCGAAACCGCCCGCCGCAATGTGGCCCAGGCCACCCGCGCCGCCTTCTTCGGCGTGCAGTCCGGCCAGGGCCAGGTGCAGGCGCTCGAAGCCGCCGAGGCCTCCAGCCAGAGCGCGCTTGACGCCAACAAGCTGGGCTACCAGGTGGGCGTGCGCATCAACATCGACGTGCTCAACGCCCAGAGCCAGTTGTTCCAGACCAAACGCGACCTGGCCCAGGCCCGCTACAACGTGCTGCTGGGCACGCTCAAGCTGCGCCAGGCGGCAGGCACGCTGACGCAGCAGGACGTTGAAGCCATCAACGCTTTGTTGGTGAAGTAAGCGCGGCCTAGATGACGGCGTCGGGGATGTTGCTCTCTTCCCCGGCCACCACCTGCGGGTGTGCGCGCAGTTGCTCGGCCGCCATGGGCCGCCCCAACAGATAGCCCTGCTGGTAGTCGCAGCCCTCGGCCTTGAGGATTTCGTACTGGCGCCAGGTTTCCACTCCCTCGGCCACCACGTTGAGGTGCAGGCTGTGGGCCATCGAGATGATGGCGCGCACCAGCGAATGGTTGCGGCTGCTCTCCTGTAGGCCCATCACAAAACTTCGGTCGATCTTGACGGTGTTGAGGCTGAAGCGCGAGAGGTAGCTCAGCGACGAATAGCCCGTGCCGAAGTCATCCAGCGACAATCCCACCCCTGCGTCGTGCAAACGGTGCAGCAGTGCGGGCAGGTTTTCCTGGTCGCTGGCCAGCAGGGTTTCGGTCAGTTCCAGCTCAATGCCCGAGGGCGGCAGGCCATAGCGGTCCAGCAACGCAAACACCTGGCTCTCAAACCCCGGCTGCGCAAACTGGCGTACCGACACATTGATGCTGACCACCGGCGCAAAGCTCGACTGCGCACGCCACTGCGCCGCCTGGCGGATGGCCTCCTCCAGGATCCACTGGCCCAGCTCCAGGATGAGTGAAGACTCCTCGGCCGCCGGGATGAACCGCCCGGGCGGCACCCAGCCCAGTTGCGGGCTCTCCCAGCGCACCAGCGCCTCGGCCTTGGCCATGCGGCCGGTGCTGCAGCTGTAGATGGGCTGGTAGTGCAGCCGCAGCTCCGCGCGTGGCACGGCCTGGCGCAGGGCCGATTCCAGCCGCAGGGATTCGGCCAGGCGTTCGTCCATGTCGGATTCAAAAAAGCACCAGCCTCCACGCCCCCGCGCCTTGGACTCGTACATGGCCACCTCGGCGCGCTGCAGCAGCACCGGGGCCGAAAGCCCCTCCCGGCCCGAGAACGCGACCCCGATGGTGGCCTCAATCTGGTAGTCCATGTCGTCGGACTTGAACTGGCGCCGGATCAGCTGCAGCAGCGCCAACGCGCGGGCTTCCACCTCCAGGATGCTCATGAGGGACGGCAACCCCGCCATCACCAGCGCAAACTCGTCGCCGCTCAGGCGGGCCAGCAGGTCACCGGGTTTGAGCTGGTCCCTCAGGGCCTGGGCAATGTCGCGCAGAATCTCGTCGCCAAAGGCATGGCCCAGGGTGTCGTTCACCTTCTTGAAATGGTCCAGATCAATCAGCAGCACGGCGCACTGGGTGTGCTGGCGCTGCGCGATCCAGAGCACCGCGTCGAGCTGCTGTTCGAGAAACCGGCGGTTGGGCAGGCCGGTCAGCTGGTCGGTGTTGGCCTGGTGCAGCCGCTCTTCTTCGCCTCGCTTGCGCTCGCTCAGGTCGCGGATCAGGCCCAGGATCACGGGGTAGCCCAGGTCCATGTAGCTGGAGAAAATGATCTCTGCCGGAAATGCCTCGCCCCGCGCGGGGGTGATGGAGCGCTCCAGGCGCATGGGCTCGTCCAAGGGCCCCGACCGCACCATGGCATTGACCTTGCGGAACATGGCCTCGGCCTCTTCCTGCTCCCGTGTCAGCAACGGCACCTGCTGGCCTTCCAGCTCGGAGGGGGAGGCGCGGCCCGCCAGCTGGGCAAAGCGGTCGTTGCAGAACAGGATCTTGCCGTCCAGCCTGCGGGCCACCAGCGCGTCGGGCAGGTGCTTGATCACGTTGGACAGCCGCATCCGCGTCTGGGCAATCGCAGCATCCACCAGCACCAGCCCCAGGAGCACGCTGGATATCCAGCCCACGGTCAGGATGGCAGGGTCCTGAAAAGGCGTGCCGATGGTGGACGGCTCCAGAAAGTACAGCAGAAATGCGCCCGTCTTGAGCGCAAACGCCACTGCCAGCAACCTGTAGTGCATTTGCAGGCACAGGTAGGCAGACACTCCATAAACCAGCATCTTCAATCCCAGCACCAGGATGCTCGCCGCATGTTCGTCGCCGCCGATGCCCACCACCGCGATGAGGAACGCCGCCCCCAGGCTGCGCCCGATCAAGGTGCCGGGGCCGATAATGCGGCCCCGCAGGAAGTTGGTGCCGCCATGCAAGCTGGCCAGGAAAAAGCCGGTCAGCAAGGTGGCCACTACCCCCAGCCACTGCAATTCGGGCTGCAGGTGGTAGCGGTAGCCGGTGAATGTGGCCCCAGCCAGCGACAGGTGGGCAATGCCCCAGAGGAGCGTGGCCTGGTTCAGGCGCGCGCCACTCCAGCCGATCAGGAACGCCACGCCCAGGATGGCCAGAGCCGCAACCCCCAGGTCGTGAACAGGAACCACAGGACACCGCCAGATACAGTTGTTTCACATCATCGTATCGACTGCGGCTTACTTTGTGCTTAAGGGTTGGCCGCAATCCAGCGATTGCAAGCCGATGACGAGGATGAAGCGCGGCCCGTGTTTAAAGGGGCCAAACCTTCACTGGCGCTGCACCAGGCTCAGCACAGCCTGCGCCGTGGCCTGCGCAGCGCCCCGGTGCGCAGTGGAGAAGCCGCTGGCCCGCTCGCTGGCCGCCGCGTGGGCTGCTGGGTCCAGCGCCAGGCCTATGGCTTGGGCGATGCCTGCGGCCATGTCGGGCACACGCTGCGCTGCGCCTGCGGCGCAGGCCAGCTCGGCCGCTTCGGCAAAGTTGAAGGTGTGGGGCCCTAGCACCACAGGGCAACCGCAGGCGGCGGCCTCGATGAGGTTCTGGCCGCCCAGCGGGGCAAAACTGCCACCCAACATCGCTACATGGGCCAGGCCGTAGTACAGGGCCATTTCGCCCAGCGAGTCGCCCAGCCACACGTCGGCGGCCTCGGGCGCCCCCGTCCAGGTGCTGCGGCGCGACACGCTCAGGCCCGCCTGCAACAACAGCTGGTGCACTTCGTCAAACCGCTGGGGGTGGCGCGGCACGATGAGCCACTGCACGGCCTGCGTGCCAAGGGCGGCGCCGCCAGGCCGGGGCGGCTGCTGCGCACCGCTTGCTCCACTATTGATAGCTGCTTGGGCATGCTGGTCGCGCGCAGAGGCCGTTTTTTTCTTCAAATTTTCGAGCCACAGGGCCTCTTCCCCCTCGCGGCTGCTGGCCAGCATGACCACGGGGCGCGGGGCCAATGCGCGCCAGTCGCGGCCCTGCGCTAGCTGGGGGGCATCGGGCACCACGTCGAACTTGAGGTTGCCAAACACGCCTTTCACCTTGGCGCCGATGGCACGCAGCCGCTGAGCGTCGTCCTCGGTCTGGGCCCACACGGCGGCCAGGTTGCTGTAGGCGGGGCGCGCCAGCATGGCCAGGCGCTGTGCGTTGCGCAAGGACCGGGCGTTGAGCCGGGCATTGGCCAGCACCAGGGGCACGCCCTGCTTGCGGCAGCCCGCCACCAGGTTGGGCCAGACCTCGGTCTCCATCAGGATGCCGATGGCCGGGCGGAACTTGCGCAGAAAACGGGCCACAGCGCCGGGCGTGTCCCAGGGTTGCCACACCTGCAGGTCGCCGGGCAGCAGCAGTTTTTCGCCCTCGGCCCGGCCTGTGGCCGTGCCGTGTGTGAGCAAGAGCCGCATGCCCGGTAGCTGCTCGCGCAGTGCGGCCAGCAGGATGGCGGCGGCCCGCGTTTCGCCCAGCGAGACGGCATGGATCCACACAAAGCGGCCGAGCGGGTCCGAGCTGCTGTGCATCATCAGGCTGTCGATGGGCGCGGGATAGCGGCCAAACCGTTCGCCCACCGCATGGGCATATCCCGGCTCGACCTTGGCGCGGCGGCGCAGCTTGCGGCGCAGCAGGGGCTGGGCGCCCCAGGTCACCATCGAATACAGGGCGCGGGCGGGGGTCATGCCACGGCAAGGTGCTGGAGATCCACGGCCACCACGCCGCCGCTCCAGCCGCTGTCGCCCCGGGTTGCCCAGACGATGCAAGGTGCATCGCCCTCGGCCGTGACCACGCAGCGACCGCCAGGCTCCCAGATTGCACTGCGGCCCGCACTGACATAACCACCCGAAGGCCCGCTGTAGTTGGCCAGCAGCACCGCCATGGCGTGGTCCCGTGCGTAGCCTTGCAGCAGCGCGGATTCGGGGCCATAGCCCTGGTGGCTGATCAAGGCCCCGGCCGCATACAGCGCCGCACCCGCACCATGGGCCGCGCGGGCGTGTTCGGGGTGGGTGATGTCGGCACAGACCGCCATGCCCGTGGGCTCGCCCGCCAGCAGGTGCACCTGTGCGTCGTCGGTGCCTGCGCTGGCAAAACGTTCTTCGCTGGCATGCAGATGGTGCTTGCGGTACAGCGCCACGCTGCCATCGGGCGCCAGCACCCAGGCGCCAATCGCGGGCAAGGCGCCGGGCTGTACCGGCGCGGCGGGCCCGCCCACCACGATGGCCATGCCCTGGTCGCGCGCGGCCTGGCGCAGCGGCGCCAGTGCCGAATGGTCGGCGTCCAGCACATTGGCGGCCAGCACTGCGGGCTCGTAGCCCGTGAGCGACAACTCGGGGAACAGCAGCACCTGCACGCCCTCGGCGGCCGCCACCCGCACAAAGGCCAGGTGGGTCAACACATTGCGCGCCACGTCCCCGGGGGCGGAAGGCGACTGTGCGGCGGCAATGCGCAGGGGGGTGGACACAGAAGGGTTGTTCACGCGGGCAGCTCGGTCAGGAAGGTGGTGAATATGGGGTTATCAAAAGACGCTCAGTGGCTGGCCGCACCCACATGGGCATCGGGCTTGACCTTGTGCAGCAGCGCCAGCATGGCGGCCTCGATGCGGGCCAGCGCCTCGGGGGTGTGGCCTTCAAAGCGCAGCACCAGCACGGGGGTGGTGTTGCTGGCGCGTATCAGGCCAAAGCCGTCGGGCCAGTCCACGCGGAGGCCGTCGATGGTGCTCACCGTGGCGGGCGCCGCAAACTGGCCTGCGGCCAGCGCCTGCAACTCGGCGGTGAGGCGGTGGGGTTCGCCTTCGGCGCAGGCCACGTTCAGCTCGGGGGTGGAGAAGCTGGTGGGCAGCGCATTGAGCACGGCGCTTGGGTCTTGAGACTTGCTCAGGATCTCCAGCAGGCGGCAGCCCGCATAGGTGCCGTCGTCAAAGCCGTACCAACGCTCCTTGAAGAAGATATGGCCGCTCATCTCGCCGCCCAATGGGGAGTTTGTCTCCTTCATGCGCGCCTTGATGAGCGAGTGGCCTGTCTTGAACATCACCGGCACGCCGCCTGCAGCCGCCACGGCGGGCGCCAGGCGCTGGGTGCATTTCACGTCGAAGATGATCTCGCCGCCGGGCACGCGCGAGAGCACGTCCTGGGCGAATAGCATCATCTGGCGGTCGGGGAAGATGTTGGCGCCGTCCTTGGTAACGATGCCCAGACGGTCGCCATCACCGTCAAACGCCAAGCCCAGCTCGGCATCGCTGGCCTTCAGGGCCTCGATCAGGTCGCGCAGGTTTTCGGGCTTGCTGGGGTCGGGATGGTGGTTGGGGAAGTTGCCGTCCACCTCCGAGAAGAGTTCAATCACCTCGCAACCCAGCGCCCGGAAGATGGCCGGGGCCGAGGCACCCGCAATGCCGTTGCCGCAGTCCACCACGATCTTCATCGGGCGGGCCAGCTTCACGTCGCCCACGATGCGCTCGCGGTAGGTGGGCAGCACATCCACATGGCGCACGGACCCACCCGGTGCCAGCTGCCAGCTTTCCCGCTCCATGGTGCGGCGCAGGCCCTGGATCTCTTCGCCGTAGATGGCACGGCCGTTCAGCACCATCTTGAAGCCGTTGTAGTCCCGGGGGTTGTGGCTGCCCGTGACCTGGATGCCGCTGTTGCATAGCGTGCTGGCCGCAAAGTACAGAAGCGGCGTGGTGACCAGGCCCACGTCGATGACCTCGATGCCCGCCTCGACCAGGCCCTGGATCAGCGCCGCCGACATGGCGGGGCCCGACAGGCGCCCGTCGCGCCCCACGGCCACGCTGGTCTGCCCCTCGGCGCGTGCGGCGGTGCCAAAGGCCCGGCCCAGGCCCAGGGCGACTTCTTCATTCAATGTGGAGGGCACGATGCCACGGATGTCGTAGGCTTTGAAAATGGCGGGCGTCGGTTGCACGTCGAGAGACCTTTAGCGAGGGGTTGCGAGGGGCGGCATTGGCTTGAAGAGCCGGCTGCATTGTAGGCGGCCCCCCTGCCCGGCCCGATGCCCGCAGCGCTTGCAGGCACATGTCCGAAAACGGCCAGTGCAGGCGCCACCGCTCCCTATGATCGGGCCCATGACTTCCACCCCCCTGCCCTCTGCCGCCGATGCCTACGCCCCCTCGGACGAGGGCCGCTACCTGGCCGTGCTGGCCCGGGACGCGCGTTTTGACGGTCATTTCTTCACCGGCGTGACCTCCACCGGCATCTACTGCCGCCCCGTCTGCGCCGTGCGAGCGCCCCGGCGCGAGAACTGCCGCTTCTTCGCCCTGGCAGCGCAGGCGGAGCACGCGGGCTTTCGCCCCTGCCTGCGCTGTCGGCCTGAGCTGGCGCCCCAGGCCCTGGTGTGGTCGGTGCAGGATGCGAGCAGCATCCTGGTGCAGCAGGCCGTGCGCCTGCTCGATGCGCCCGACCTCTGGCCCGCCCCCTCGGCGCCGGGCGAAGGCAGCGCCACCGTCGCCCGGCTGGCCGAGCGCCTGGGCGTGAGCGACCGGCACCTGCGGCGTATCTTCGAGGCGGCCCTGGGCGTATCGCCCCTGCAATACCTGCAGACCCGCCGCCTGCTCACGGCCAAGCAGCTGCTCACCGACACCCGCATGCCCGTCACCCAGGTGGCGCTGGCCAGCGGTTTTGCCAGTGTGCGGCGCTTCAATGCGGCGTTTGCGGGGCACTACGGGCTCAACCCCACCCAGTTGCGGCGCAGCGGCGCGGCACCCACGCCAGCCGGTGCGCCCGAAGGCAGCGGCACCGCGCTGCGCCTGGCCTGGCGGCCACCGTTTGACGTGCCCGCGCTGCTGGCGTTTTTCGAGCGGCGGCAGTTCCATGGCGTGGAATGGGTGCTGCCACACGAGGCTACGCTGAGGCGCACCGTGCGCCTGCCCGCTGCCTGCACCGGCCTGGGTCAGGAAACCATCGGCTGGTTCAGTGCGCGCTTTGACGTGGCGCGCCACCAGGTGCTGCTGCAGACCAGCGACAGCCTCTACCCCGTGCTGCCGCTGGTGATTCGCCGCGTGCGCGCCATGCTGGACCTGGACGCCGATCCGGCCGCCATCAACGCCGTGCTGCGCAGCGCCTTCCCGGATGGCGATGGCCTGCGGGTGCCCGGCGCCTTCGATGGCTTTGAGCTGGCCGTGCGTGCCGTGCTGGGCCAGCAGATCACCGTGGCCGCTGCGCGCACCCTGGGCCAGCGGCTGGTGGAACGGCTGGGCGAGCCCATCGCCACTCCATGGCCGGAGCTGGGCCGCCTGTTCCCCACCGCCGCCACGCTGGCCACGGCCGACGGCGACACCCTGGGCCAGCTGGGCATCGTGCGCCAGCGCCAGGCTGCCATCGTGGCGCTGGCCCGGGCGGTGGACAGCGGCGCGCTGGCCCTGCACGCAGGCGCCGATGTGGCGCGCACCACGGCCGCGCTGTGTGAGCTGCCCGGCATTGGCGACTGGACAGCGCAGTACATCGCCATGCGCGTGCTGCGCTGGCCGGATGCCTTCCCGGCCGGGGACGTGGCGCTGCACAAGGCGCTGGGTGTTCAGGGCCAGAAGAACCCGGCCCGCGCCGCTGCCGAAGCGTCCGAACCGTGGCGCCCCTGGCGCAGCTACGCCGTGCTGCGCGCCTGGGCGGCGTTGACTTAATTACTATCAAAATAATAGCTGCCAGCGCTTACCCATCGCGTGCAAAGCCCTGTTTTCATTCATAACACCTGAAGATTCTCCATGCACTACCACCCCCACACCGTGCAAGCCCGCGCGGACACGGCCCTCGGCCCCGTGCGCCTGGCCGCGTCGCCCACCGGCCTGTGCGGCATCTGGTTTGAAGGCCAACGCCACGAGCCCAGCCAGCGCCTGCACGGCAGCGCCGCCTGGGCCGAGGCGGACGGCCACCCGCTGCTACAGGCCGCCACCCTCCAGTTGCAGCAGTACCTGCGCGGCGAACGCGAGGACTTCGATCTGCCGCTGGACCTGTCGGGCGGCACGCCGTTCCAGCAAGAGGTCTGGCAGGCCCTGCTGGCGATTGGCCGGGGCGCCACGCGCACCTATGGCGACATCAGCCAGCAGCTGGGCCGCCCCCGCGCCGTGCGGGCCGTGGGCGCCGCCGTGGGGCGCAACCCGCTCTCCGTGGTCGTGCCCTGCCACCGCGTGCTGGGCGCCGACGGCAGCCTGACCGGCTACGCTGGCGGGCTCGACCGCAAAGCCGTCTTGCTGACGCTGGAAAATGCGCTGGCAGCGGAACAGCCATCCCTTCTCCCCCACACCCCAGGCCAGGCAACAATGAAAGGCACTCCATGACCCCATCCGGCCAACAGCCCGTCTCCAGCTGGATCGCGGAGTTCATCCTGCTGGCTGCGCTGTGGGGGGCATCGTTCCTGTTCATGCGCATGGGCGCCTCGGAATTCGGGCCCCTGCCCATGGTGGGCCTGCGCGTGGGGCTGGCTGCCGTCTTTCTGTGGCCGATCATGCTGCGCCAGGGCCACTACCCGGCGCTTCGCCAGCACTGGCGCCCCATCATGCTGGCGGGCATCATCAACTCCGCCATCCCCTTCGCCCTGTTCGGTTGGGCCGTCTTGCACATCCAGACCGGGCTGGCCTCCATCCTGAACGCCACAGTGCCACTGTTTGGCGCACTGGTGGCCTGGCTGTGGTTGGGCGACCGCATCAACCGGCTGCGCTGGGTGGGCCTGGCCCTGGGTTTTGGGGGCGTGGCCCTGCTGGCCTGGCGCGCGCCTGCGGGCACCGGCTTCAAGACCGATGCGGCCCATTGGGCGATTGTTGCCTGCCTGGTGGCGTCGGGCTTTTATGGCATATCGGCCAGTTTCGCACGGCGCTACCTGACGGGCATCCCGCCGCTGGCCACGGCCACCGGCAGCCAGGTGGGTGCGGCGCTGGGCCTGGCGCTGCCCACGCTGTGGCTGTGGCCCGCGCAGATGCCCGGTCTGCGCGCCTGGGGCGCCATCGTGGCGATCGCCGTCATGTGCACGGGCATTGCGTACATCCTGTACTTCCGCCTCATCGCCAGCGCAGGCCCCAGCCGGGCCCTGGCCGTGACCTTCATCACGCCGGTGTTTGCGGTGCTGTATGGCGCGCTGTTCCTGGGCGAAAGCATCACGTCCTGGATGCTGGGCTGCGCCCTCGTAATCGTGTGCGGCACGATGTTGTCAACCGGGCTTATCAGGGGGCGCGCCGTCTCTGCCAGCACTGCCGAACGCGCCTAAACTCGGTGCATGGTTTTTGCGCCGGGTTCATGCTCATACCCCACGGCTGTGCCGTGGCGAGACACCGGGTCAGGGGCGTGCCTGTGCGCCCTGCCCGGAGGGTTGAGCACATGCCCGGGGGCCTGCGCTAGCCGCTGCCACTCTTTATCTTTCTATTCCACACGGGCCTTCCACCATGGCCCATAACGCGCTGCTGGCTGGCGGACTGCTGCTCCTGCTGGTGCTGGTGCTGGCGCACCTGCGGCCGACCGAAATCCTGCACCCTTCGCGCCGCACCCAGGTGCTGACCGGCGTGACCGGCGGCGTGGTGTCGGCCCTGGTGCTGGTCGTGCTGAACCTGAACGCGCCCGAGCTGGGAGTCGTGGCCTACCCCACGGCCACCGCCTTCATGGCCTTGTACTTCGGCCCGGTTGCAGCGGCCATCACGGCCGCCCTGGCGTTGCTGGCCATGGTCCTGAGCGAAGACGCCGCCTGGTTGGCTGGCCTTGCCACGCTGGTCGCAGCGGCTGCGCTGGGCGCACTGTGGCGCAGGCTGGATGCCCGGCCCGGCACCAACCCCTGGCTGGCCATCACGGGCATGGCCGTCACCCTGCCGCCTGTGGTCACGCTGTGCCTGGTGGCCACAGGCGCTGCGCCCGTGCCCGGTGCGCCCATCGACTGGCTGCGGCAGCTGCCCTGGTACCACGGCGCGGGCATGCTCATCCTGGGCACGGGGCGGCAGCTGCTGGTGGGCAGGGCGCAGTCGGTGGTGGCGCTGGAGCAGGCCCACCGCACGCTGGCAGAGCGCGAGCAGCAACTGCGCCTGGCGCTCGATTCGCTGGGCGGCGGGCATTGGGAATGGGATGTGCTGGAGCGCCGCTTCCGCTGCGATGGCCATTTCTATGAGGCCTATGGCATCACCCAGGCCGATGCCGACGCACCAGACCTGTGGCAGCGCTGGTATGCCCGGCGCCACCCGGCCGAAGCCGAGCGCAATGCCGCGCGGTTGACGCGGGCCATGGACGGGCTGGAGGAAAGCTACGAAGCCGAGTTCCGCGTGCGGGACACGGAAGGCCGCTGGCGCTGGCTGATGTCACGGGGCACGGTGTCGCGCCGCGATGCGCAGGGCCGCCCCACGGCGATGATCGGCATGGATGTGGACATCACCGCCCACCGCGAGGTGGAAGACGCGCTGCGCTCCTCCGAAGCCAAGTACACCACCTTCTACCAGACGCTGCCGGACCCGGCAGGCATCTCGCGCATCTCGGACGGCCGCTATGTGGACATCAACCCGGCCTTCTGCGAAGTGCTGGGCCGCCCGCGCGAGGAGGTGATCGGGCGCACCTCGACCGAGCTGCAGATCTGGGCCAGCGACCAGGAGCGCAAGCGACTCATCGACGCCTTCAAGCGCGACGGCAAAGTGGACCGCCTGCCGCTGGTGGCGCAGAGCAACGGGGTGCGCATCCCCGGCCTGATGTCGGCACGCTCCGTGCTTGTAGATGGCGAAAACTGCTTTGTTTTCGTTTTCCATGACATGACCGAAGCCCAACGCACCAGCGACGAACTTCGGGCGCTGAACAACCAGCTGCAGCAGGCTGGCCGCCTGGCCCGCCTGGGTGCCTGGGAGGACGAGCGCGGCAAGGGTCTGGTGTACTGGTCGGAGGTGTGTTTTGACATCCATGGCCTGGACCCCAGCCAGCCACCGCCCAGCGACTACATCGACCGCCACGTGGCCCCGCAGTACCGCGAGGCCCTGCGCGAGAAATTCCGCCAGAGCATCCGTTTGCGCACCGCGTGGAGCATGGAGATGGAGGTCTATCACGCCGATGGCCACCTGCTGTGGATGCGTGCCCGGGGCGAGCCCGTGATCGAGAACGGCCGGGTGGTGCGCGTGCGCGGCGTGATGCAGGACATCGACGAGGCCAAGCGCGCCGAACAGCGCCTGCGCCAGTCCGAGGAACGCTTTTCGCGCATCTTCCACCTCATGCCCTACCCCATGGGCCTGTCCCGGCGCAGCAACGGCCAGTATGTGGACATCAACCCCGCCTGGGTCGAGATGCTGGGCATCCCGCGCAACGAAGCCATTGGCCGCACCGGGATCGAGCTGGGCATCTTCACGGCCGAAGAGCGCCAGCGCCTCATCGGCCAGGCAGACGCCAGCGGCCAGATCAGCGACCACGAAATGACGCTGAATGTGCGCGGCGGCCCGCCCCGCACTGTGCTGCAGTCGATGCGGGCCACCGAATTTGATGGCGAGCCCTGCTGGCTGTTCTCGGTGCACGACATCACCGACCGCAAACGGGAGGAAGAACAGGTGCGCGAGCGGGAAGAACTGCTTTCGCTCACCTTCTCGGCCGCATCGCTGGGGCGGTGGGACTGGAACCTGCAGACCGGCCAGGTCACGGGCGACAGCCGCTGGCGCGCCATGCGGGGCCTGGAGTCTTCTGGCCACGTCCCGCTGTCGGTGCAGTGGGCCAACGCCGTCGCCGCCGACGACATCGAGCGCATCAACACCGAACTGGCGCGCCACACCACCCACCCCGGTACCCCGTTTGACGCTACCTGGCGCGTCAACCCGCCGGGTGAAGCCACCCGCTGGGTACGCAATCTGGGCAAGATCGTCGGGTTTGACAGCCACGGCAACCCGGCGCGCATGCTGGGCGTGGCCATCGATGTCACCCCCCAGCGCGAGCAGGAGGTCATGCTGCAGCGGCTGGCCCTGTTCGACGCCCTCACCGGCCTGCCCAACCGCGTGCTGCTGGCGCGCAAGCTGCAGGAAAACATGGAGCTGGCCCGTGAGAACGGCACCCAGCTGGGCGTGGCCTACCTCGACCTGGACGGCTTCAAGCCCGTGAACGACCGCCTGGGCCATGGCGCGGGCGACCGCCTGCTGGTGGTGGTGGCGGGCCGCCTCACGCGGGCGCTGCGCGGGCTGGACTGCGTGGCCCGCCTGGGAGGCGACGAGTTTGTGATCCTCATGCCCGGGCTGGACTCGGTCCGCGACTGCGAACGCCTGCTCGAACGCGTGATGGAAAGCGTCTCGTCCCCCTACACCCTGGACGCCGAGCGTGTGGTCGTCACGGCCAGCATCGGCTACACCGTGTTCCCGCAGGACGACGCCGATGCCGACACCCTGCTGCGCCACGCCGACCAAGCCATGTACGCCGCCAAACAGGCCGGGCGCAACCGGTTTCACCAGTTCGACGCCGCCCAGGAGCGCGCCATGCAGTTGCGCCGTGCCCAGGGCCGCCACCTGCGCGACGCGCTGGCCGACGCCCAGTTCACCCTGTACCTGCAGCCCAAAGTGGACATGCGCAGCGGCACCGTGGTGGGCGCCGAAGTGCTCTCACGCTGGCAGCACCCTGAGCGTGGCCTGGTGCCGCCGGGCGAGTTCCTGCCGCTGCTGCAGGGCACCGAGCTGGAGATCGGTTTTGGCGAATGGGTAGCCGAGGCCGCGCTCACGGTGCTGGAGCAGCTGCAGGAGCGGGGCCTGCCCATGCCGCTGAGCATCAACATCGCCGCCCAGCACCTGCAGCAGCCCGGCTTTGCCCCCTGGATGGCCCAATGCCTGGCGCGCCACCCCAAGGTGCCCACGCACCTGGTCGAGATCGAGATCACCGAAAGCGCCGCGCTGTATGACCTGTCGGCCGTGGCCGCCACCCTGACCGAGCTGCGCGCCATGGGCGTGACCGTGTCGCTGGACGACTTTGGCACGGGCTACTCGTCCCTCACCTACTTGCGCCGCCTGCCCATGGACACGCTCAAGATCGACCAGAGTTTTGTGCACGGCATGATGGGCGACCCCGGCGACCTGGCCATCGTGCAGGGCGTGATCGGCCTGGCCCGTTCCTTCGGCTACCGCGTGATCGCCGAAGGTGTGGAAACCGTCGAACAAGGCCAGATGCTGCTGCAACTGGGCTGCACCCAGGCCCAGGGCTACTGCATCGCCCGGCCCATGCCGCTGGAGGACTTCATCGGCTGGACACCGGGGTGGCAGCCGCCTGCGGGGTGGCAGCGGAGCCGGCCGGTGTGAGGCTTTCCAAAAGAAATAGCCTGACTAGCTACCCACATCAGATTGCTCATCTTCCATCCGTTCGGGCTGAACCTGTCGAAGCCAGGGCGCTTCCTGAGACGGCCCTTCGACGGGTTCAGGGCGAACGGGGTTTGTCTGAGGTGTGTCGCTAATAAGGAAAAATAGCTGCTTGCGCTTACCGATAGAGCGCAAGCAGCTATGCTTTTGATAGCTGTTGACGACTGCCAAGCCCGGCAACCGGCTCGCTGGCTATCTCACCCCACCAGCTCCTTCACCTGCTGCAGCGCCGCCGGGTCTTCCATCGTCGTCAGATCCCCCGGGTCGCGCCGCTCGGCCACGGCCTGCAGGGCGCGGCGCAGCAGCTTGCCGCTGCGGGTCTTGGGTAGCACGGTCACAAAGTACACACGCGACGGGCGGGCCACGGCGCCCAACTGGCTGTCTACCTGCTTCATCACCTCGCCTTCGAGCTTGAGGCGCGCGGCATTGTCGGTCAGGCCCGAGGCATCGCGCGCCACGGCAAATGCCATGGCGACCTGCCCCTTCAGGCTGTCGGCCACGCCCACCACCGCCACTTCGGCGATGTTGGGGTGCGAGGCAATGCTTTCTTCGATCTCGCGTGTGCCCAGGCGGTGGCCGGCCACGTTGATCACATCGTCGGTGCGGCCCAGGATGAAGTGGTAGCCGTCCGCGTCGCGGATGCCCCAGTCGAAGGTGCTGTAGATGAGGCGGCCGGGGATGCTCTTCCAGTAGGTGTTCACAAACCGCGCATCGTCGCGCCACACGGTCTGCATGCAGCCGGGGGGGAGCGGGCCTTCGATGGCGACCACACCTTTCTGGTTGGCGCCGGTCAGCTCTTCGCCCGTGGCCTCGTCAATCAGCTTCACGCCGTATCCGTACATGGCTTTGCCCGGGCTGCCAAAGCGCGTGGTCTGCTGCTCCACGCCATTGGCCAAAGTCAGGATGGGCCAACCGGTTTCGGTCTGCCAGTAGTTGTCGATGATGGGCACTTGCAGCGCGTCGCTGATCCACTGGGCGGTGGGCTCGTCCAGCGGCTCGCCCGCCAGCCACAGGGCCTTGAGGCTTTTGACGTTGTATTTGGCCAGGTAGGCCGGGTCCTGCTTTTTCAGCACCCGCACCGCGGTGGGGGCTGAGAACATATGCGTGACCTGGTACTTCTCGACAATGCTCCACCACACGCCCGCATCGGGCCGCGTGGGCAGGCCTTCGTACATGATGGTGGTCATGCCTGCGATCAGCGGGCCATAGACGATGTAGCTGTGGCCTACCACCCAGCCGATGTCGCTGGTTGCAAAGTACACATTGCCCGCCTTGGCATTAAAGATGTGCTTCATGCTCGCGGCCAGCGCCACGGTGTAGCCGCCCGTGTCGCGCTGCACGCCCTTGGGCTTGCCGGTGGTGCCGCTGGTGTACAGCGTGTAGCTGGGGTGGGTGGACTCGACCCATTCGCAGGGCACCACGGTGTTCAGGTGCTGCTCGCGCAAAGGAGCCCATTCGTGGTCGCGCCCAGCCTGCAGGTGCATGGGGGCCAAGCCCCGGTTCACCATCAGCACGGCGGCGGGCTTGTGTTTGGACAGCGCAATGGCCTCGTCCAGCAGCGGCTTGTACGGCACCACCTTGCCGCCGCGCGATCCGGCATCGGCACTGACCACGGCCACGGGCTCGGCGTCTTCGATGCGCGAGGCCAGCGAGCCCGATGCAAAGCCCCCGAACACCACCGAATGCAACGCGCCAATGCGCACGCAGGCCAGCATGGCAAAGGCTGCCTCGGCAATCATGGGCATGTAGATGAGCACGCGGTCGCCCTTCTTCACGCCCAGCGACAACAGCACGGCTGCCATGCGCTGCACCTCGGCATGCAGCTCGGCAAAGCTGTAGCTGCGCTCGGTGTCGGTTTCGGTAGAGATCGCCACCAGCGCCGCCTGGCTGGCGCGCGTGGCCAGGTGCCGGTCTACCGCGTTGTGGCACAGGTTGGTGGTGCCGTCCACAAACCATTTGGCAAACGGTGGATTGCTGTAGTCGCACACCTGCTGGGGCGGCGTCTTCCAGTCGATCAGCTTTGCCTGCTCGCTCCAGAAGCTGTCGCGGTGGTCGATGGACTGGCGGTAGAAGTCGGCGTAGGTGCTGTGTGCGGTCATTGTGGGGGTCTCCTCGGCATCTCTCTCGCCCTGCCAGGACAGCAGGTTTTGAATTCATAATTATTCATAACGGGCTTGCGGCAAACTGACGTGGTGGCGCTGACTGCACCGTGCGTGATCAAGTCCTGCCCCTGCTGCGGGCAATGTCATCCTTGTACCCCCGCTGCGTATGCAGGCGCTCCACGCCCTTCCCTCCTTCGCCTTGTAGACCTTGGAGCACCTCGCGTGCAAGTATTCTTTGGCTATAACAACATCAAAATTAGAAATAAGTATTTCACCAATCAAAGCATATACTTCAACCATGTGGTCCACCCTCATCATGACGCTGCCCACGCAGCCCAACGCCGTGCGGCTGCGTGTGTGGCGCAATCTCAAGGCACTGGGCTGCGCCGCCCTGCGTGACGGCGCCTATCTGCTGCCTGAAGAACATGCGGGCCTGATGGCACCGATTGCTGCGGAGGTGCGGGAGCATGGCGGTACGGCCATGCTGCTGACCCTGAGCGCCAACGACAACACACAACGCCAGGAGATTGAAGCGCTGTTCGACCGCACCGAGGCCTTCACCCAGTGGCGCGACACAGCCACCGCCCTGCAGGCTGAGCTGCCTCAGCTCACCGACACCGAAGCCCGCCGCCGCCTGCGCAGCATTGCCGATGCGCTGCAGGCGCTGCATCGCATCGACTATTACCCCGGCGCCGCCGCCGCACAGGCCAACGCCGACCTGGACAGCCTGCGGCAGGCGCTGGACGCCCGCTTCTCACGCGGGGAGCCCACCGCCCTGCCCGCCCATGGCATCCCGCGCATGGACAAGGCCCGGTTTCAGAACCAGCGCTGGGCGACCCGCGCCCGGCCCTGGGTGGACCGCCTGGCCTGCGCATGGCTGATCCGCCGCTTCATCGACCCGGGGGCCGCTTTTGTGTGGCTGGCCGATCCGGCCTCAGCTCCCGCCGACGTGCTGGGCTTTGACTTTGACGGCGCCCGGTTCACCCATGTAGGGGCGCTGGTGACCTTTGAGGTGCTGATCGCCAGCTTCGGGTTCGAAGCCGATCCCCGCCTTCAGCGCCTGGCCCGCGCCGTGCATTACCTGGACGCGGGCGGCATGCCCGTGCCCGAGGCCGCCGGGCTGGAAGCCGTGCTGGCCGGCCTGCGTGAAGTGCATGCGGGCGACGACGCCCTGGCCCAGGCCGCCGCACAGGTGTTTGACGCCCTGTATGCCGTGCCGCCCTCCTCCCCCAGCGCTTCATCGACCGTGCCTGGCACTGCCCCATGACCACCCACACCTCCCCTGCTGACGCGCCTACCGCGCTGGAGCGCCCCGCTCCCGCGAGCTTTGGCGAGGCCTTCCTGTTCTGGCTCAAGCTCGGGTTCATCAGCTTTGGCGGGCCAGCGGGCCAGATCGCGATCATGCATGCCGAGCTGGTGGAGCGCCGCCGCTGGATCAGTGAAAAGCGCTTTCTGCACGCCCTCAACTACTGCATGCTGCTGCCCGGACCCGAGGCCCAGCAGCTGGCCACCTACATCGGCTGGCTCATGCACCGCACCTGGGGCGGCATCGTGGCCGGGGCGCTGTTTGTGCTGCCCTCGCTGTTCATCCTGATCGGGCTGTCGTGGGTGTATGTGCGGTTTGGCGATGTGCCTGTGGTGGCTGGCATCTTCTACGGCATCAAACCTGCGGTGACGGCGCTGGTGCTGCATGCAGCGCACCGCATTGGCACCCGGGCCCTCAAGAACGGCTGGATGTGGGGCATCGCCGCCGCATCGTTTGTGGCCATCTTCGCGTTCGATGCGCCCTTCCCGGCCATCGTGCTGGCCGCCGGGCTGGTGGGCTACTTTGGCGCGCGCCGCTGGCCCGCCGTGTTTGCGCTGGGTGGCGGCCATGCCGACGGTAACAAGGGCTACGGCCCCGCGCTGATCGATGACGACACCCCCACGCCCGCCCATGCCCGCTTCTCTCGCAGCCACCTGACCAAGGTGCTGGCGGCGGGGCTGGCGCTGTGGCTGGCAGCCATGGCCGTGCTGGTGGCCACCCAGGGCTGGCAGGGCACGCTCACGCAGATGGGCTGGTTCTTTACCAAGGCTGCGCTCCTCACCTTTGGCGGCGCCTATGCGGTGCTGCCCTATGTGTACCAGGGCGCGGTGGAGCACTACCAGTGGCTCAGCGGCCCGCAGATGATCGACGGCCTGGCCCTGGGCGAGACCACCCCTGGCCCGCTGATCATGGTGGTGGCGTTTGTGGGTTTTGTGGGTGGCTGGCTGCAGCAGGTGTGGGGGCCGGACGCCCTCTTTGCAGGCGCCGCAGCCGCTGCCACGGTCGTGACCTTTGTGACCTTTTTGCCCTCGTTTATCTTCATCCTGGCAGGCGGTCCGCTGGTGGAGTCCACACACGGCAAGCTTGGTTTCACCGCCCCGCTGTCGGCCATCACCGCCGCCGTGGTGGGTGTGATCCTGAACCTGGCGCTGTTTTTTGCCTACCACCTGCTCTGGCCCAAGGGCTTTGGCGGCGCTTTTGATGCCGTGTCGGCCGTGATCGCCGTGGGCGCACTGGCGGCGCTGTTCCGCTTCAAGCTGGGGGTCATGCCGCTGCTGGCCCTGTGCGGGGCCGTGGGGCTGGCGGTGACTTTCCTTCGACCTTGGCTGGCCTGAGCCACTTGTCATCCACTTATCACTCACCTCTAGGGAGCCTCCCCATGCAAGCACGCGCCCAAGCCCTGCCTTTTGACCCGGCCACGCTGCCCGGCCTGTCTGAAAAGCTGCTGCGCAGCCACCACCAGAACAACTATGGCGGCGCGGTGGCACGGCTCAACGCCATCCGGGCGCAGCTTGCCGAACTGGCCTATGCCTCGGCGCCGGGCTTTGCGCTCAATGGCCTCAAGCGCGAGGAACTGATTGCAGGCAATTCGATGCTGCTGCACGAGCTGTACTTTGGCAGTCTGGGCGGCCAGGGCGCGGCGCCCACACCCGCCATGCAGCTGGCGCTGGCGGCCAACTTTGGCAGCGTGGAGCGGTGGCGTGAGGAATTTGTCGCCATGGGCAAGGCGCTGGGCGGAGGCTCCGGGTGGGTGCTGCTGGTGTTCCAGCCGCGCGAGGGCACGCTCGTCAACCAATGGGCCAGCGATCACACCCAGGTTGCGGCAGGAGGTGTGCCCATCCTCGCGCTGGACATGTACGAGCACGCCTACCACCTGGACCACGGCGCAGCAGCGGGGGCCTATGTGGATGCGTTCATGGCAAACATCCACTGGGCCGCCGTCTACGAGCGTTACAAGCATGCAGTACACGCCGCAAGCGAAGGGCTGCAAGCGTCGATCCAGGACGCGCAAGCGGCAGCACAACTGATTGATGTGCGCCGCGCCGGTGTGTACGAGGCGGCCACCACCACCATCCCGAACGCCCGCTGGCGCGACCCCGCCACCATCGAAACATGGGCTTCGGAGCTATCTACCAGCGAAGACGTGGTCGTGTATTGCGTCTATGGCCACGAAGTCGGCCGCTCGACCGCGTTGCGCTTGCGCGCAGCGGGCTTCAATGCGCGCTTCCTGCAAGGCGGCATGGACGGCTGGACCGCCTCCGGCAACGCCGTGTGTGCAAAGACAGAGGCGCTGCGGGTGGGGTGAATCGAAGGCGGCGACGAACCGTGCCGCCGGTGGGGTTTCAGCGACACGGCTCCCTCACCGCCTCCAGTTTGATTTGCTATTACTTCAATAGCTATAAGCGCTTGATGGGCAGGCGGAAGAGGCCAAAAAGACCCAAATCTTTTACTTGATCAGTCCAAGCACATCCTTGAACGCCGGGTGCTCGCAGCTGCCCAGCCATTCAAACGCCACCATCTCGGTGGTCACCAGCTCGGCGCCTGCGCCAGCCAGGCGGTCGAAGGCGGCGTCGCGGTTGCGCTCGGTGCGCGAGCCGCAGGCGTCGGTCACCACCCACACTTCAAACTCGTCGTCGATCAGGTCCAGCGCGGTTTGCAGCAGGCAGACATGGGCCTCGCACCCGGCGATGACGATGGTGCCGCGCTCGGGCGCCTGCTGGGCGGGCTTTTGCAGGTGTTTGGGCAGGCTGCGCGCATTTCCGCCCTGGGGCTTGGCCGGGGGGCGCAGCCATTCGCCCAGGCCTTCTTCGGCAGCGCTGAAGTGCATCTTGGCCAGGGTCTTCTGGCACAGGGCGCGCAGCGCGGCGTCGTTGGCGCCCAGGCGCGAGGGGTTTTGCTCGGTGCCCCACACGGGCACGTCCAGCATGCGCGCGATCTCGGCCAGGCGGCGGGCGTTGGCCAGCACGGCGGGGCCTTCGTGGATGGCGGGCATCAGGCGCTCCTGGTAATCGACCAGGACGAGTTGGGATTCGGTGGCGTCAAGCAGCATGGTGTGTTCGATCGTGTGCGTGTTCTGGAATGCGCTGGCCGGAACGGGGCGCGGGGGAATGGCGCATTGTCGCAGCCCGGCGGCGCAGGTTATGCAGCCAGGACCGACCGCAGCGCCACCGCCAGCGGCCCAGCCATGGCCACCGCGTTGCTCGGGTGCGGAATGCAGTCCGTGCTCCAGACCTCCCCCACCCCGGCATCGTGCAGCGCCTGCAGCGCATCGCCCGCAAACAGCGCATGCGTCACGGCCACATCCACCGAGGCGGAGCCCGCCTGCAGCAGCAGCCGGGCGGCCAGCGCCAGCGTGCGGCCGGTGCTGGCCATGTCGTCCAGCAGCACCACGGCCCGGCCTTGGGCGTTGAGGGGGGGAAGCTCGATGACCACCTGCCGGTCACCATGGCGCACCTTGGTGCAGACGGCATGGTCAAAGCCATGGCGCGCGGCGGCCTGGGCGATCCACTGGGCAGATTCGCCGTCGGGCCCCACCAGCAAGGCCTGGGGGCGGCGCTGGGCGATCAGGTCGGCCAGCGGCTCCGCGCCACTGAGCACCAAAGCCTGCGGCACGGGGATGGCCTGCTCCAGCCGCTCGATGCGGTGCAGGTGCGGGTCCACGGTGATGACTGCATCGAACAGCCCGGCCAGAAACCCGCCCACCACCTGCTGGCTCACGGCCTCGCCGGGGTGGAATGCGATGTCCTGCCGCATATAGGCCAGGTACGGCGCCACCAGTGTGAGGTGCTGAACACCCAGGCTGCGGGCAGTGCGGGCGGCCAGCAGCAGCTCCACCAGTTTTTCGTTGGGCTGGTACAAGCTGCGCAGCAGTACGGCTTGGCGGGGCAACTGGCCTGAGGCATCCACGGGAAGGCGCAGCTTGAGTTCGCCGTCGGGGAAGCGGTGGCGCTCAATGGCACTGGCCGTTAGGCCCGCAGCCTGTGCCAGGCGCAGCGCAGGCGCGGCTTCGTCGTCGAAATACAGCACACAAGCGGCTTCTGGCAACGCCATGGTCAGAACTCCACAAACACGCGCGGCACCTCGTCGGCCGTGCCCAGGCGGTAGCCGCTGTCGCGTTCGCACGCGTGGCGCGCAAACTCCAGGTCGGCTGGGTAGCTGGCGTGCACGCGGTACAGCAGGTCGCCGGCGGCCACGGTGTCGCCCAGCTTGTGCATCAGGTCCACGCCGGCGCCAGGCACCTTGGGGGCGCCGGCCAGGCGCGCCACGCGGGCGATCTGGTAGTTGTCGATGCCGGCCACCACCCCGCTGGCGGGTGCCACCACGTCGAGCGTCAGCGCACCCAGCGCCGGGTGGTTGTGGTCAAACCCTGTGGCGCCCTGGGCGGCGATGATGGCGTTCATGCGCGCCAGCGCCCGACCGGAGTCGAGGATGTCACGCGCAATCGCGTAGCCGTCGCCGCCGCGCACATCGGGGTCACATTCAATCAGGCGCCCGGCCAGGCGCAGCGCCTTTTGCCGCAGGTCGTCGGGCGCGCGCGGGTCGTTTTGCAGCACGCGCATCACATCGCGGGCCTCCAGCACCGGGCCCACGCCCTGCCCCACGGGCTGGCGGCCGTCGGTGATGACCACGTCCAGCGACAGGCCCATGCGCCGCGCCACGTATTCAAACAGGCGGCGCAGGCGCTGCGCGTCGGGCATGGAGCGCACCTTGGCCGTGGGGCCGATGGGAATGTCGAGCACCAGGTGCGTGGCCCCTGCGGCCACCTTTTTGGACAGGATGGACGCCACCATCTGCCCGGCCGAGTCGATGGACAGCGGCCGCTCCACCGAGATCAGCACATCGTCGGCGGGCGACAGGTTGGCCGTGCCGCCCCAGGCCAGGCAGCCCCGGTAGTCGCGCACGATGTCGGCAAGCTGCTCCAGCGGCAGCTCCACCTTGGCCAGCACCTCCATGGTGTCGGCCGTGCCCGCAGGCGAGGTGATGGCGCGTGACGAGGTCTTGGGGCACAGCATGCCGTGCGCCGCCACGATGGGCACCACCAGCATGGTGGTGCGGTTGCCAGGGATGCCGCCGATGCAGTGCTTGTCCACCACCAGCGGCTCGTGCCAGTCCAGGCGCCTGCCGCTAGCCACCATGGCGTCGGTCAAAAAGAAAACCTCTTCCCGGTCCAGCTCGCTGCGGTGGCAGGCCACCACAAAGGCAGTGAGTTCGATCTTGGAATACCGGTGGTCGGCAATGTCGCGCACGATGGCGCCAAAGTCCTCGCGCGTGAGGCGCTCGCTGGCGATCTTGCGGAACAGCGCGCCCATCGATTCGGGCGGCTCGGCCTGGGCCACCGACACGGTGTGGCCGTTGTCCACGCCCAGCTGGGCAAACGCGTCTTCCGACAGGCCCAGCTCCTGGCACCCCACGATGGCCGGGTCGTCCACCACGTTGACCGTGGCCAGGATGCGGCGGCCGTTGGCGCGCACCTCGATCTTGGACAGGGCCTGGAAACCCTCGGCCCGGTACACGGCACAGTCGCGGTGGAGGTACGCCACGTTCTCGCGCCAGGTGTCTATGGCCACGCGGCGCAGGGCCAGCTGGGAACGGGTTGGCGTGTCGGCCAAGGCAGACACGGGCGCAGACCCAGGGGCGGGAGAAGAAGGCTCGGCATGCATGATGGCGCCAGCCTAATCCCAAAGCGCTTGCCAGCACCTAGTGAACACCCCGCGCCAGAAGCTTTGCCGGGCAGAAACTGGGGGTGGCATGACCTGGGTCAAGCCGCTCCGCACTCACCTTCAGTCGGGCTGAAGTCGCAGCAGGCGCCCTTGGGGGCTGTCAGTCACCATATAGAGAAGGCCATCCGGCCCCTGGCGCACATCGCGGATGCGCTCGCCATTGCCTTGGAGCAGTTTTTCCTCGCGCAACACCTTGCCGCCCGCCACCTCCAGCCGGTGCAGGGTGCCAAATTTGAGCGAACCCACAAACAGGCTGCCCTGCCAGGCAGCGCCGTAGCGGGTGCTGGTCAAAAACGCCATGCCCGACGGCGCGATGGACGGCGTCCAGTGGTGCAGCGGCTGTTCCATGCCCGCGCGGGCCGTGCCCTCCCCCATCTTGCCGCCGCCGTAGTTTTCGCCGTAGGTGATGACGGGCCAGCCGTAGTTGCGTCCGGGCTGGGGCAGGTTGATCTCATCCCCGCCCTGGGGGCCATGTTCGTGCATCCATAGCTTGCCATCGGGGCCGATCGTGGCGCCCTGCGGGTTGCGGTGGCCGTAGCTCCATATCTCGGGCAAGGCGCCGGTCTGACCGGTAAAAGGGTTCCCGGGTGGCACGGCGCCGTCGGGCGTGATGCGGATGACCTTGCCGTGGTGGTTGTCCAGCTTTTGTGCATCGTCCTTGCGCTGGTAGCGCTCGCCCAGGGCCACAAACAGGTTGCCGTCCGGCGCCTGGGCGATGCGGCAGCCAAAATGCAGCGCACTTTCGACCTTGGGCCGCTGGCTGAAAAGCACGCGCACGTCCTGCAGGCTGCGCGCATCGGCCGCCAGGGTGGCCCGCGCCACGGCGGTGCTGTTGCCTGCACCGCTGGCTGTGGGTTCTGAAAAGCAGAAATAGATGCGGCGGTTGCGCGCAAAGTCGGCATCCGTCACCACGTCCAGCAGCCCGCCCTGCCCACCAGCGGCCACCGGGGGCACCCCCGCCAGGGCCGGACCCACCTGGCCGGTGGCGCTCACCACCCGCATGCGGCCCGGGCGTTCGGTGACCAGAAACTGCCCATCCGGCAAAAAGGCCAGCGCCCAGGGGCTTGCAAGCCCCGTGGCCACGGGCACCAGCGAGACGGCTCGCCCGGTGTTTTGGGCACTGCTGCTGGCCACGCAGCCAAAAGCTATCAAAAACATAGCTGCTTTGGCTTTGCTGATGCGCGCAAAGGCCCATTTTTTCATGAAATTCATCGCAAAAAGTACCTCCACCCCAGGGGGCTTGCCAAGGGTGCACCAAGACCGGGTCCGCGCTGCGAAACAGCTCCGCCGGGGCACCGCGCTACGGCCCACGCGCCTGGCCATTTCCATTTAGTTGAATCAAATCAATGGCTTGCAAAACTGCTTATTTTTAATAAGCAACCATACCGTGTTACCCTTCGCCCCCATGTCCAGATGGTTTTGCCTCCTCCTCCTGGTCTGCGCCACCACCGCGCAGGCAGCCCCCCAGACGGCCAATTCTGACGATATGGACCGTTTGCTTGCCGACAAAGGCCTGCTTACCCGGCTGGAAAACGTGAGCCACCAGGTGGCCGACAAGGCCCAAACGGTGGCCGGCCGGGCATCCGACCTGGTGGTCAACGCCATGGGCTTCCTCGGCGTACCCTACAAGCGCGGTGGCAACAGTGCCGAAACCGGGTTTGATTGCAGCGGTTTTGTGCGCGCCATGTACGAACAGACCGTGGGCCTGCTCCTGCCCCGCCGTGCCGACCAGCAGGCGGCCGCCACCCAGGTTATTGATAAAAAAGAACTACAGCCGGGCGACCTGGTGTTTTTCAACACCATGCGCCGAAATTTCAGCCATGTGGGCATCTACGTGGGGGACAACAAGTTCATCCACTCTCCCCGCAGCGGCTCGGAGATCCGGGTGGAAGACATGGGCCTGGCCTACTGGTCCCGCCGCTTCAACGGCGCACGCCGCGTGACCTCTGCCGAGGGTGCGGCCACCAGCACCGCCCAGGCAGCGCAGCAGCAGTAGGCACGACCCGTACGCCCTCCCCCTCTGGCGGCAGGGAGGATCAGCGCTTGATTTCGTACACCGTCTCGGTGCTGCGGATCGGCCCGCCCACCACATTCACCGGCCCGGCGGACGGGTCCTTCAGCAGCGCCTTGGCGGCCGCCATGTCGGCCTGGTAGCGTGCGCGGGCCGGGGATTCACAGCCCTTGCGCTCTGCAGCCGCCATGGCCCGGCATTCCTCCAGGCTGACCTTGAGCCCGCCGCCTGCTTCGCGGATGGCTGACTGGTAACGCTGCTGCGGCGTGGTGTCGGGCACGGCCCCCCGGGCCAGCGAGGCTTCGTCCCCCTGTGCCAGGGCCCCTGTGGGCAGGGCCAACAGGCCACCCAGGGCGCAGGCCGCCGCGAGGGCAGCACCAGAACGGGTCCAACGTGGATAGGTCATGGGAGTTTCCTTTCTTGCTGTGCTTGGATCACCGCAGGGCTGCAAAAGACGCATGGCGCCGTTGGTGCAGACAATCCCTGAGGCACGGACAGCCCCACTGTAGTTTTGCGGCCGGGCCCTGCCCCGCCAGCAGGTGCCGCGCTACCATGTCAGACACCACCCACAGGCCGCTGCCATGCACCACCCTTCTGCGCCGCCCCCCGGGGCCCATGCCCCGCACGACAAGGACTACCTGCGGCGCCTGCTGGCCGAACGCAACCAGGCGCCCGCCAATGCGGCGGGCATCGATGCCGCCATCGAGGAGGCATTTGTGCGCAACGTGGCCATCCTGGTGCTGGACATGTGCGGCTTCTCGCGCATCACGCAAAGCCACGGCATCATCCATTTCCTGGCCATGATCCACCAGATGGAGCAGGCGGCCCGCCCCGCCATCCGTGGCAATGGCGGCGAAATCATCAAGCAGGAGGCCGACAACCTGTTTGCCGTGTTCAACAGCCCCGGGCAGGCCCTGGAGGCCGCGCTGGACACGCTGCGCGCCCTGCAGGCCATGAACACCGTGCTCCCCCCCGAGCGTGTGCTGAACGTGAGCGCAGGCATTGGCTTCGGCCCCACGCTGGTGATTGCCCAGCAGGATCTTTTTGGCCCCGAGATGAACTGCGCCTGCAAGCTCGGGGAGGACATTGCCGGAGCCAACGAAGTCCTGCTGACCGAGGCCGCGCACGCGGGCCTGCCACCGGGTCGCTACATCTGCGGCGGACGCAGCTACCAAATTTCGGGCATGGACCTGCTTGCCCACCGTTTCGGGTATTGCCTGTTCGAGCGGCCCTTGAACTCCCCGCCCCAGGGCGCCACCTCAGCCGGGTGACGCGCACAGGGGGCGTTGTCCGACAGGGGGCGGCCAGGCCCTTCGGTACAGTCCCCCAGTCGCTTTCATCTCATCCGCATTCAAAGACACAAAGGGGAAAACATGCTGTCAATACTGGGAACGTTGCTGGTCGGTCTGGTCGTGGGTTTGATTGCCCGTGCCGTGAAGCCCGGAGACGACAAACTGGGCTGGATCATGACCGCGCTGCTGGGCGTGGCGGGTTCCTTCCTGGCCAGCTATGTGGGCATGGCCATGGGCTGGTACGCGCAGGGCGATTCGGCCGGCTGGATTGCCTCGGTGCTGGGTGCCGTGGTGCTGCTGGTGGTGTACAGCCTGGTCAAGGGCAAGTCGTCGTAAGCCGTCGCACAGGACCGCCCCATGCCCAGCTCCTTGCAGATGGCCGCCGGTGATCCGGACCTGGCCGCCGCCGTGCGCCGTGCGCGCAAGCTGCTGCACCGGCGGGCGCTGGTGGCCGCCGCCGCCAGCATGGTGCCCGTGCCGGGCCTCGACTGGGCCGTGGATGCGGCCCTGCTGTCCCGGCTCATTCCCCAGATCAGCGCCGAGTTTGGCCTGTCGGCCGGGCAGATCGATCAACTGGACCCCAGCAAACGCGAACAGGTGCAGAAGGCCGTGAGCCTGGTCGGCTCGGTGCTGATCGGCAAACTGATCACGCGCGAGCTGGTGCTGCGCGCCACCCAGACGGTAGGCCTGCGCCTGACCACCAAGCAGGTCGCCAAATACGTGCCCCTGGCGGGGCAAGCGGTGGCAGCCACCCTGGGCTACGCCACGCTGCGCTACCTGGGCGAGCAGCACCTGCGCGACTGCGTGCGGGTGGTGCAGGAGGCCGGGCTGCTGTTGCCCGCCCCCGCCCCAGCATCAACCCCTACCGTCCGCAAGTAGGCCCTGACAGGCTTACTCTGCCGCGCAGACGAAGCTGCTGGCGTCTTCCACACTGCCCGAACCCTTGTACTTGGCGAACTTGGGATAGGCGCACAGCGGCCGGGTGCGGTTGGGCATGAAGGTGTTGGCGGGCAGCGCCTTGGCCGCGATGGTGTCGGGCGCCACGCCCTTTTCCACCCAGTCCACCATGGCCTGGATCGAATCGAAGTTTTCGGTGGCCGGGCCGCCCGAGCAGTGGTTCATGCCTGGCACCAGGAAGGTGCGCGCAAAGCCCTGCGTGGCTGCCATGCCACCGTTGTTGGCTGCCAGGCGCTCGTAGTAGTCCATGGTGTCCAGGGCCGAGAAGATCGGATCGGACATGCCATGGATGAACAACATCTTGCCGCCGCGCTGCTTGAAGGCCGCCAGCTTGTCGTCGCGGTAGGTGTCATAGATGGCCGAATAGGCCTCCATGCGTGCCGGGTCGGTGTCGAAGTTGAAGGTCAGCGGGTTGAACGTGAGGTCTGGTGGCGTGAAGAACTCGTTCACCAGGGCGTCCACCATCAGCGTGATGTAGCGCGCGTCTGGCGTGGCGGTGGTGGAGCTACCCAGCGTCCAGGTGCGCCAGCCGGGAGCGGCCAGGCCCGGGTCCCAGGGCTGGCCTGCATACAGGGCCTTGCCAGCGGAATTGCGCGGGCCCGCAAACACGCTCTTGAGGGCACCCACCTGGGCGCTGCTCAGGCAGTCTGCACCCTTGGCGCCGCTGCACTGCAGCACGGCCAGGTCAAACTTGCAGGCCTTGACGTTGTTCACCAGGCCATCGGCCACACCGTCGGCCGCGTCGCACGACGACTTGACCGCATCGGCGACCAGGTTCAGGTCGGCATTGCTGAATGCCTGCGACAGGATGCGCTTGCCCGACGCGTCTTGCGGCGCAATGGCGTCGAACTGGATGGTGTTCCACATCGCCGCCACCGTGGCGCCGCTGGACACCCGCATGGCGGGCGCACCGGCCGTGATGGCGTCGAAGTAGTCTGGGAAGCGCTGCGAGAACATCATCCCTTGGCGCCCGCCGCCCGAGCAGCCCGAAAAGTACGAATGGTCCGGCTTGCGGCCATAGCGCGTGGCAATCAGCGACTTGGCGGCCACGGCCGTCTTGTCATACGAGTTGTAGGCATGGTCGATGCGCGCCTGCGGGTCGGCGCCAAAGCTGGCCGTGGTGCCGCTGTGCCCCGCATCGGTGGACACCACCGCAAACCCCTGCCCCAGCGGCGACGGCGTGCCGCCCGAGATGCTGGAGCTGAGCGAGGTGTCGCGCAGGATGCCGTCGTTGCCGCCGCCACCGATGAACAGAAAACGCCCGTTCCAGTTGTCCGGCAGGCTCAGCTGAAAGCCGATGGCGTAGTTTTTGCCATCCACGCCCACGCGGGGGTTGATGGCGCCCGTGATCACGCAGTGGCCCGGCAGGAAGGCGCCGGTGGCGGCCCCGCCTGGGCGCTTGGTATCTGCCGCCACATAGCTGGTGGTGAGCGTGGTCGCAGCCAGACCGGCCTTGGACGACAGGTCGGCGCAGGCAGCGGCCGGTGTGAGCTGCTGGGCGGTGGCGTCTCCGTTGCCGCCGCCGCAGGCTGCCATCAGCAGGGGCATGGCGAGTGCGGCGGGAACCAACTTGCGGCGCAATCCCGCCGCTGGCGGGCAGGCGGGATGCAGTGCGTGACTGAATGGCATGGTGCGGGTCTCCGGTGGTGTTGTGGTGGTATTGATGGCGTGAAGCACAGCCCGGCGGCAGGCAAGGCTGCGCCCCGGCCCGCGCCGCCTGCGGTTGCAGGTGCGCGGGCTCAGAGGCTCAGAAGGTGTGTGGAAAACGGGAGTGCTTGCTGCGGGCGCTCAGTCGGCCTTGAAGCCGGTGGCGGCCACGGCCTTGCCCCAGGTCACCGTGTCGGCGGCGATGGTGCGGGCAAAGTCCTGCTGGCTGGTGCCCGTCACGCGGAAACCGGCCTCTTCCATCTTGGCTTTGCCCTCGGGCGACTGCACGGCCTTGATGATGTCGGCGCTCAGCTTGGCGACGATCTCGGGTGGCGTCTTGGCCGGGGCCACGATGCCGAACCACGAAGAGAACTCCAGGTTGGCATAGCCCTGCTCCTTGATGGTGGGCACATCCGGCAGCGCGTTGGTGCGCGTGGCGCCGGTGGAGCCCAGCGCCACAAGCTTGCCCGCCTTCACATTGGGTGCGGCCAGGCCCACGCTGGCGAACACGCCCTGCACATCTCCGCTGAACAGGCCGCCCAGCGCGTCTGCCGTGTTCTTGTAGTGCACCGGCTCGGGCTTGAGCTTGACCGCATCGCCAAACATGAACGCGCCAAAATGCCCCGGCGTGCCTGCACCAAAGGTGGCCAGGAACAGGCCCTTTTGCTGCTTGGTCCAGTCCACGAACTCCTTCACGTTGCGCGATGGCACCTTTTGGGGGTTGACCAGCAGCACAAAGTCGGAGGTGACCACCTGGCTCACGGGCACGAAGTCCTTGGCCGGGTCATAGGGCAGCTTGTTGTAGCTGCTGGGGGCAATGCTGAGCTGGCCGGTTTCGCCCAGCATCAGCGTGTAGCCGTCGGGCGCGGCGCGTGCGGCCTCGCTGGCAGCAATCAGGCCACCCGCGCCGGGCTTGTTGTCCACGATCACGCCCGCATTGCCCCAGCCCTCCGAGAGCTTTTGCGCCAGCAGGCGCGCCACGATGTCGGGCCCTGTGCCCGCCGGGAAGCCCACGATGATGCGCACGGGCTTGCTGGGGTAGGCCGCAGCACTTTGTGCCTGGGCCCCCGCCCAGGGCACAAGCCCGGCCAGGATGGATGCGGCTACCAGGGCGCGGCGCAGGGGGTGAGCAGTGTTTTTCATGGTGTCTCCAGGGCTTGTACGTTGGGAAAGGTCAAAAATCAAATCAAGGAAGGCAAAGCGGCGAAGGTGTGCGGAGCGCTACCGCAGCTCAAAGAACCGCATGGCCACGGCGTCCGGGTAGCGTGCGCCGGTGCCCACAAACATGCGCTCGGCAATCCAGGACAGCGCGGGCGAGGCGGTCTCGAAACTCGGGCTGCAGCGGAAATAGACCTGCGCCGGGTCCACCAGCTCGCCGCGCACCAGGCGGGCAATCAGCTCGGCCGGGCCCGAGCGCACGGCACGGTTCTGCACATAGATCAGGTCGCCACCATCGGTCTCCAGCACATAGCGCGCGTCCAGCTCCGACAGCCGGTCGTTCACGATGAGCTGAAAATCCGCGCCGCCGGGCAGCACCCGCGCGCTCCAGCCATCGCCGGTGGCGGTGCCACCCACAATGGGAATCAGCCTGCGCAGGCCGTGCACGGTGTGGCCTACCTCCTGAGGGGTGCCGACCTCCACGCGGAAGTCGGCAAAGAATTTGAATTGCGGATCGGGCAAGGGCATGGGTTCAGACATGGACCTAGCGTAAGTCCCGTTGCTGGTGCGGCCTGTCATCCCAGAAGATGACGGGATAACCCCAGTGCCCTGTACCGGCTTTGACGGCTTTTTCAGAGCACACTCCAGGCTTTAGCCCACCGTCACCCCCAATTTCTGACTTGTTCCATGCGGCAGTGGCTTCCCCCCTCCTTGCAGACGGCACCTGGCCGCCAGGTGCTGCACAGTCCCGCCAGCCAGACGCTGGCCAGCATGGTCCATCGCCTGGGCGGCCATGGTTTTGCGCCCGGCCTGCTGCAGGATCTGGAACCCGTGCTGCCCGCCGCGTCCTGGTCGGTGTACCGCACCGGCCACCGCTGCAAGCCCACGCTGTTCATGTCCGCCAGCCGGGGCGTGCCCGACACCACGCAGGACTGCTGGTGGGCCTACCTGTCGGGCCCCTACCGCAGCGACCGTACCTGGGGCCGCTCTTTTGACGAAGTGCCGCTGGCCGCGCCTGAAACCCGGCTGTGCCATGTGACTGCGACCGAGGTGGAGGGCGAACACCGCGCCCGGGTGTACGAAGCCCACGGCGTGGCCGAGCGCGTGTCGGTGGTCGAATATGAAAGCGACGGCTCGGTGTTCGCCGTCAACTTCTATCGCCACCAGCACCAGCGCGCCTTCAGCGACCGGCAGATCAGCGCCTTCGAATCCGTGGCCCCCGTGCTGCTGGCGCTCACGCGCAAACACATTGACCTGTCGCACACCCAGGTGGCCCCGCCAACGCTGTGGCACGAGGTCACCGGCCCGGGCCCTGCGCAGGCCTTGGCGCTGCCCGCCGACACAGCCCTTGCCCCGCTGGCCGCCGATGGCCTGCCCGTGCTGCGCATGCGCCTGGTGCGCCTGCAGGCCGAGCTGACCGACCGCGAGCTGGACGTGTGTGCCCGCCTGCTGCAGGGCATGACCCACGAGGGCATCGCCACCGACCTGGGCCTGAGCGTGCCCACCGTCAAGACCTACCGCAACCGCGCCTTTGCGCGCCTGGGCATCCACTTTCGCAACGAGCTGTTTGCGCGGGTGCTGGGCGGCTGACGCTGCCAAGCCCCTCATTCACCCCCCATCAGGCGCCGGGCAGCACGCTGCTCATCGTCCAGGCCAGGCAACCGGCTGGATGACTGTGCAACGCGTTTCCGGCACGCTAGGACTCCGCGTGCGACGATTCTTGCGCGATGATGGCCGGGCAGAGGGCGCGTGGCTGCAGACCATCCAGCCGCTCCCATCAACTGCCCAGGCAACGCCAGCAGAACTGCGCCAAAAACACGAAGAGACCCCGATGAAAAGCCTCTCGACACCCCGTACTCCATCCCGGATCGCGCCCTGGTGCCTGGCGCTGCCTTGCGTTGCAGGCGCCCTGTACGCCCATGCCGAAGCGCCCATGCGCACCGACGACGCTGGCACGATGGCCCAGGGCACGCTGAAACTCGAAGGCACCCTGGGCCGCGATGCCAAGACCCGCAGCACCGAGCTGCTGTTTGGCATGGGGCTGCTGCCCACCTTGGAGATGGAGGTGTCGCTGGCCCACGGCCGCGACAAGGGCCAAAGCCCGGCCAGCACCTTGCAGGGCCGGGGCTGGGGGGTGAAGTGGGTGCCTGTGCAGAGCGACCTGGGCTGGTCGCTGGGTGCCCGGCTGGACCTGGGCCACACCCGGGTGCGTGACGACGCCACTCCAGCGCATTTTTCAGAGCGGGCCTACACCCTCACCGGCCTGGCCACCTACCGGTTTGCCAACGACCAGGCGCTGCACGCCAATGCGGGCCAGCACGCCGTCCGTGTGCAGGGCGTGCGCCACCGCGCCGCCACCTGGGCGGTGGGCCACGAGCTGCCGCTCAGCGGCGCGCTGCGCCTGACCTCCGAGGTGTATGGCGAACAAAGGGCGCGCCCCGACAAGGCCCTGGGCCTGCGCTATGAGATCGCCGAAGGGCTCAAGGCGTCGGTGGCGGTGGGCCGTGGCAATGGGCGCAGCTTCAGCCAGGCGGGCCTGGCCTGGGAGTTTTGACCCACGCGTGGCGCGCCGCCGCCACGGCACAATCGGCGGCCTATGCCCGCTGCTGGCCACAACCCCGCCCACCCCACGCCCGCTGAACCGCCCCGGTCGGACCGCCAGGCCCTGATGGCCGCCTGGGCCCACGCGCTGCGCCACCGCGCAGATGCGGCCACGCTGCAGGCGCTGGCCCCGCTGACCGACGCCGAGGCGGCGCGTGTGATGGCGCTGTTGCGAGACGGGGCAGCGCAGGCCACGCCCGCCGGGCCCACCCCATCGGACTCCGGCCCGGTGGCGGGCCACTTCCGCCCCCGCATCACGCTCATGACCCTGGGCCGGGGCGAGGGCCTTTTGGGCATGGCGCCCCAGGGCAAGCTGGGCCCGCGCGGTGACAGCGTGACCCTGGCGCAGATCGACTGGGCTTACCGCACCGACAGCTGCGCGCAGTGGGAAACCGCCGCGCCCACCTCGGTGCTGAACGCGCGCCCCGCGCCCGTGCAAGACCTGTACGACACCGGCGGCCCCGTGCTGCGCATGCAGCGCAACCTGGCAGCTGAGGCCGATGCCATGGACCGCGTGTGGGACCTGGGCCTGACCCCCGTGGACCCCAAAAGCCTGCAGTGGCGCCACCGAGCCGCCGCAGCCACGCTAGGGCCGGTGTGGACGCTGGCGCAGGAGGCGCACTTCGGCGACTTCTGGGCCGACGTGGTGCCGCAGCTGCGCGCTGAGGGCTGGAGCGTGGTGGTGCACCCGGGCTTTGCGCATGAAAGCGTGCCCGTGCAGCGCTGGAAGCTCGTCATCGCCCCCGACACTGGCGAGCTGCTGGCCAAAGAGGTGGATGGCCCGCTGGGCGCGCGCCAGCGCCCCGTGCAAAAGCTGCACCTGCCCGAGCGCGAAGGCGCCTGGCTGCTGAGCCTGGGCATCGAGATCGACGGCGTGGTGCTGGACCTGGCCCCCATGCTGGCCGACCTGCTGCGCCGCGACGTGCGCTGGCTCAACGCGCGGCAGATGGCGGCCATCGACGACATCGCGGTCATTTCGCTGCGCGCACCGGGCGGGCGGCGCATCGACGCACCGGCCGGGCCGCTCAAGGCCATCGTGGGCGCCATGGTGGATCTGCTCACCGACCCCACCCGCAAGCAACTCAAGGACGGTGACCCGCTGCGCCTGGGCGCCTGGGAGGCCCGCCGCATCGAGGCCCTGCGCGCCGGGCTGGTGCAAGCCCACCGCGTGGGCACCGTCAGCGGCTGGAACAACGACTGGCAGTTGCAGGGCGATGCCGGCCTGGCCCAGCTGGCCCAGCGGCTGCGCCGCATCGGCGAGCCGCAGCCCGTGGCGGCACCGCAGGGCCTGCAGGTGCAGCTGCGCCCCTACCAGCTCGAAGGCCTGGCCTGGTTGCAGTACCTGCGCGCCCAGGGCCTGGGCGGCATCCTGGCCGACGACATGGGCCTGGGCAAAACCGCGCAGGCGCTGGCCCATGTGCTGGTAGAAAAGGAGGCCGGCCGCCTCACCCGCCCTGCCCTGGTGGTGCTGCCCACCTCGCTGCTCTTCAACTGGCAGGCCGAGGCCGCGCGCATGGCGCCGGGCCTGCGGGTGCTGGCCCTGCATGGCGCCAGCCGGGGCCAGCGCTACCTGCAGATCGCCGACCATGACCTGGTGCTGACCACCTACCCCCTGCTCTGGCGCGATGTGGACGCGCTGGCCGTGCAGCCCTTCCACCTGCTGATCCTCGACGAAGCCCAGATGGTGAAAAACGCGGGCAGCCGCAGCGCCCGCGCCCTGCGCAAGCTGCAGGCGCCGCACCTGCTGTGCCTGACGGGCACGCCGCTGGAGAACCACCTGGGCGAGCTGTGGGCGCAGTTCGACTTCTTGATGCCCGGCTTTCTGGGCGACGTGCGCAGCTTCAACGCCCGCTGGCGCAAGCCCATCGAAGAAAACGGCGAAACCCTGCGCGCCCAGCTGCTGTCGCAGCGCGTGCGCCCCTTCATCCTGCGCAGGCGCAAGCAGGACGTGGCCACCGAACTGCCACCGCGCACCGAGGTCATCCAGCGCGTTCAGCTGCAGGGCAAGCAGCGCGAGCTGTACGAGGCCGTGCGCACCACGGCAGACAAACAGGTGCGCCGCGTGCTGGAGCGGCAGAGTTTTGACGGCGCGCAGATCACCATCCTGGACGCGCTGCTCAAGCTCCGCCAGGTGTGCTGCGACCCCCACCTCGTCAAGGGCGCCAAGGTGCACCCCGGCACCGAACGCGCCAAGCTCGACCTGCTGGCCGACATGCTGCCCGCGCTGGTCGATGAAGGCCGCCGCGTGCTGGTGTTCTCGCAGTTCACCGAAATGCTGATGCTCGCGGCCGAGCGGCTGGATGCTCTCGCCCTGCCCTACCTCACCCTCACCGGCCAGACGCCGCCGGGCCAGCGCGGCGACGTGGTCAAGCGTTTTCAGGCGCAGGACGCGACCAGTGCGCCCATCCTGCTCGTCAGCCTCAAGGCGGGCGGCACGGGCCTGAACCTCACGGCCGCCGACACAGTGATCCACCTCGACCCCTGGTGGAACCCCGCCGTTGAAGAACAGGCCACGGCCCGCGCCCACCGCATCGGGCAGGACCAGCCGGTGTTTGTCTACAAGCTGGTGGTGGAAGGCAGCATTGAGGAGCGCATGCTGGAGCTGCAGGCGCGCAAGGCCGCCCTGGCCAGCGGCGTGCTGGGCCACGACGCAGCGGGCGCGGTCAAGTTCAGCGAGGCCGACCTCACGGCCCTGCTCGCGCCCCTGGCCGAGCCCGCCGACAACCCGCTGGCCATTCCGGGGGAGGATGCAAAACGTTGGGGTGGCACCGGCCTGCGCCGCCCGCGCCCGATGCAGCCACCAGAATATGAGTAAAAATGGCATCTACCGCCTGATAGGCGTGCCTTTATAGCTATCAAAATAATAGTATTTGATGGGCAAGCAGGGGCAACAGCTTGTGCACCTGCGGCCGGTGCAGAATTCAAAAGCAAGCTTCGGAGTGCGCCCGACGCGCCCCGTTTCTACAGTGAAGGCATCGCAACGCAATCTGCCCACCTGCCTGTGAACGGCAGGTTCTTTTCGGAGCCTTCACCATGCACGCCGCTACCTCCACACCTTTGTCACCACCGGCTGTTTCCATGCCCACCCGCCCGGCAACCCGTTCCGCGCAGACCGCGCAGCAAGCTGCCCTCACCCAGGCCGACCCACGCTGGGCGGCGGTGCTGGCGCGCAGTGCGGCGGCAGACGGCAGCTTCTGGTATTCGGTGGTATCCACGGGCGTGTACTGCCGCCCCAGCTGCGCCGCACGCACGCCCCGACCCGAAAACGTGCGCTTCCATGCCAGCTGTGCTGATGCTGAAGCAGCGGGCTTTCGCCCCTGCCAGCGCTGCAAGCCCCTGCAGCCCTCGGCGCTGGCGCACCACGCAGGGCTGGTCACGCAGGCCTGCCGCATTCTGGAGGCCGAAGGCGCCACCCCGCTGGGCACACTGGCCGCCCGCGTGGGGCTGAGCAGCTCGCACCTGCACCGCATCTTCAAGCAGGCCACGGGCCTCACGCCCAAGGCCTACGCCGCCGCGCAGCGGGAGCAGCGCGTGCGCAGCGCGCTGGGGCAAGCCTCCGATTCGGTGACCGATGCCATCTACGAAGCGGGCTACCAGTCCAGCAGCCGCTTCTATGAAAAGTCCGCCCAGGTGCTGGGCATGACGCCCACACGCTACCGCGCTGGCGGGGCGGCGCAGCGCATCCGCTTTGCGGTGGGCCAATGTTCCCTGGGCGCGATCCTGGTGGCGCACAGCGGCCAGGGCCTGTGCGCAATCTTGCTTGGCGACGACCCCGACGCCCTGGTGCGTGACCTGCAGGACCGGTTTGCCCAGGCCCAGCTGGTGGGGGGCGATGCAGACTACGAAGCGCTGGTAGCCCAGGTGGTGGCCTTTGTCGAGGCGCCCGGCCTGGGGCTGGCGCTACCGCTGGACGTGCAGGGCACGGCTTTCCAGCAGCGGGTGTGGCAGGCACTGCGCAGCATCCCGCCCGGGCAGACCGCGAGTTATGCCGAAATTGCAGCGCGCATCGGTGCCCCCGCCGCCACCCGCGCCGTGGCCCAGGCCTGCGGCGCCAACGCGCTGGCCGTGGCCATCCCCTGCCACCGGGTGGTGTGCAGCGACGGTGCGCTGTCGGGCTACCGCTGGGGGGTGGAGCGCAAGCGCGCGCTGCTGCAGCGCGAGGCCGATGCGGCGCATACCGCGCACACGGCACACACGGCACAAAAACAGGAGAAGGTCGCATGAGCGCCCTGCCCCACAGCACGCCACAGGCCAGCAGCCCCTGGCCCGCCCGCGTGGCCGCGCTCGACTGGGCCCAGGCCACCGACGACCTGCACACCCAGGGCCATGCGGTGCTGCCCCAATTGCTGGGCGCCGAGGAATGCGCGGCGCTCGCAGCGCTTTACCGCCACCCCGGCCCGCCCCTGTTCCGCAGCCGCGTGGTCATGCAGCGCCACGGCTTTGGGCTGGGCGAATACCAATACTTCAGCTACCCGCTGCCAGACCTGGTGGCCGGGCTGCGCGACGCGCTCTACCCGCACCTGCAGCCCATCGCCAACCACTGGAATGCCGCCATGGGCATCGAGGTGCGCTACCCCGCGCGCCATGCCGACTTCATCGCCCGCTGCCATGCGGCCGGGCAGCTGCGCCCCACGCCACTGCTGCTGCAGTACGCCCCGGGCGACTACAACTGCCTGCACCAGGATCTGTATGGCGAGCATGTGTTTCCGCTGCAGGTGGCGATCCTGCTGTCGGAGCCCGGCAGCGACTTCACAGGCGGCGAGTTCGTGCTGACCGAGCAGCGCCCACGCATGCAGTCGCGGGCCGAGGTGGTGCCGCTCTCTCGCGGCGACGCGGTGGCGTTTGCCGTGCACCACCGCCCGGTGCAAGGCACACGCGGCACTTACCGCGTGAACCTGCGCCATGGTGTGAGCCGCCTGCGGTCGGGCCAGCGACACACGGTGGGCATCATTTTTCATGATGCTGAATAGGCAGCGATGACCCTCGGCCTGTTTGACGACCTGCCCACCGCGCCCCAGCCCCCCGAGTGGCTGGAGCCGGGCGCCGTGGTGCTGCGCGGCTTGGCCCTGCCGCAGGCGGCCGAGCTGCTGCAGGCCGTGGATGCCGTCACGGCCCAGGCGCCCTTCCGGCACCTCATCACCCCCGGCGGGCAGCGCATGTCGGTGGCCATGACCAACAGTGGCGCGCTGGGCTGGATCAGCGACCGCAGCGGCTACCGCTATGGCCCCACCGATCCGACCACCGGCTTGCCCTGGCCGCCCATGCCGGCAGTGTTTCGCCAACTCGCCCGTGACGCGGCCGATGCAGCTGGCTACCCCGGTTTTTCGCCCGACGCCTGTCTCATCAACCGCTACGAGCCCGGCACGCGGCTGTCGCTGCACCAGGATCGCGACGAAGGCAACTACGACCATCCCATCGTGTCGGTGTCCCTCGGCATCCCGGCCATCTTTCTGTGGGGCGGCGCGCAGCGCGCCGACAAGGCCCGGCGTGTGGGCCTGTGGCATGGCGACGTGGTGGTGTGGGGCGGCCCGGCGCGGCTGCGGTTTCACGGCGTGCTCCCACTGGCCGACGCAAGCCATGCGATGACGGGCGGGTTGCGCATCAACCTCACATTTCGCAAGGCATCGGGCTGAGCGCCCTTCCCGGCCGGGACTAGCGAATGGGGTATCCCGTGGCGCTGCCGATGGCCGCGAGCATCCGGTCGGCGTCCTTGCGCCCCTGCAGGTCCTGGGCCACGGTGATCTTCTTGCCGCTGCGCAGCTCGGCCTCGATGCGGTAATAGACGTCGCGGCGGCTGTTGCTTTCGACCGTGTAGCTCTCCACCACCCGCAGGCGGGCGATTTCGGGGCCGGGCACCTGGTGCCACTGCAGCATCAGGCCCAGCAGGCGCCGTTCGGTGCGCAGGCCGTCGTGGTCAATCTGCACCCGCAGGCTGTTGGCCAGCGCATAAAACGCGGCCACCAGCACCGCTCCGCCCACGCCGCCAAACCCCAGGCGAAACAGCCAGGGCGCGATGTCGGACTGGGCCTCCTGCTCCCAGGGCACCAGCGCGCCCACGGCCAGAAACAGCACCCCCACCATGCCCAGCCCCAGCTTGAGTCCCCACCACCGCCCGGCCGGGAAATGCATCTGCACCCCGCCGGGGATTTTTTCGAGCTTGCCGGGCGTGCCCGCTGCGGCGGTGTTGCGCGCCCGCTGCCCCATCGGCTTGCCCCCGCGCAGCACAAACACCAGCAGGCCCACGCCCACGCCGCCAAACAACACCACAAACACCATCTTGAAGGCCAGCAGCCCGGCCCGCAGGCTGCGGTCGATCACCGCGTCGGCCGGTTGCGAGGGGTTGACCCAGACCTGCACAGGCTGCCCGGCGCGCAGCGCCTGCTCCAGCCGCTCGCCCAGCGCCTCCTGAAAGTCGCCCACGTTGTCGCCGCCGCCGCTGATGGCCACCCGGTCGCCCTCGTACACCTGGCCCGCCACCTCGTAGCGGTAGCGCGCCGTGACGGTGTACGAGGTGGACTTGCTGCTGCGGCTGCTGTTCAGGCTCGCGGCCAGCAGCGTGGCGTTGACCGGCTGCCAGAACTGCATGCGCGACCAGTCGTACAGCGTGGGCAACACGCTCAGCAGCAGCATGCCCACGCCCACAGCGGCAAAAGGCAGTGCAAACAAGCCCATCACCCATGCGCCCGGCTGCTTCTTGGCTGGCTTTTCCATCGATATCTCCCGCACCGCACTGCGGCGGCTGGGGTAATTTTGCGGGCAAAGCCGGTCTTCTGGCCAGATCGTGCCAGGGCTTGTCACCGCTCGATCACGTCGTTGTTGTTGCCATTGCGGGTGACGCGCGACTTGAAGCCGACGGGCACATACACGGTGTTGCCACTGCCATCCAGCTCGATGCGCTCCACCGTGGCGGTTTTGAGCACAAAAATGCGGTTGTTCATGCCCGCCACGATCAGCCGCGCCACGGTGTTGCCCGCAGCCACCGTCACATCGTTGCGCGCGCCCGTCACCTCCAGGTCGTAGATGCCGGTCTTGTCGATGGTCTTGTCCATGCTGACGCCGTCCACGGTGACCACGTGCCCATCGTCCGACGTGCCGCCGCAGGCTGATAGCACAGACATGAACAGGGCGCACACCAGGTTGCGCGGCGAAAACAGGGAGATGGCGTTTTGCAGATTCATACGGAAGCCCCACAGCAGGGGGTGAAAGAAACAGAGAAGCCCGCAGTCTGCAAAGACCTGCATGAAGCCCCCATGAAGCCGCCGCTGCGCCGGGCGCCGCAGATGAAGCTTTGATGAACACGCGCTGCGCCCGCCCCCATTGGGCGGCACAGCCCACTCCTAGAATCGCCGCCACCGCCTTGTTCCTTACCCCTCACACCCCATCGCATGGCCAGCATCCTTCTTGTGGAAGACGACCTCCCCCTGGGCAACTCGCTGCAGCGCGTGCTCACCGTGGCGGGCCACCATGTGGTGTGGCTGCGCACCAGCGCCGACGCACGCCGGTTTCTGCAAGAGCAGCCCTTTGCCCTGGTGCTGCTCGACATCGGCCTGCCGGACGAAACCGGGCTTGATTTGCTCGCCTGGCTGCGCGCCCAGGGCCAAGCCACGCCGGTGATGCTGCTCACCGCCCGCGACAGCGTGGGCGAACGTGTGCAGGGGCTGGACGCCGGGGCCGACGACTACCTGGGCAAGCCGTTTGCCATTGAAGAACTTCTGTCGCGCGTGCGGGCCCTGCTGCGGCGCCACAGCGGGCAGACCAGCAGCGTGTGGCAGATCGGCCCGCTCAGCATCCACACCGCGCGGCGCAGGGTGCAGGTGCATGGGCAGGACGTACACCTCTCGGCCCGCGAATACGACATCCTGCGCGCCCTGGCCGAAGACCCGGGCCGTGTGCTCACCCGCGCGCAGATCGAGGCCAGCTCCAGCCCCGCCGACACGCTGGACAGCAACGCCACCGACGTGCATGTCTACAAGCTGCGGCGCAAGCTGGGCAACCACCTCATCAGCACCGTGCGCGGCGTGGGCTATGTGCTGGAGGCCCCGGCTGCAACTGCGGCCATGGACCCGGCGCCATGAGTGCTGCCGCGATACACGCCGCGCACGCGGCCACGGCCCCCGGCGCGCCCCGCCCACCCTCGCTGATTCGCCGCCTGATCGCCTGGCAGGCGCTCGCGCTGGTTGTGGCCTGGCTGGCCCTGGCCTCGGTGATGACCTGGGTGGCGCTGGAGCGCAGCCCCGAAGACATTGACACGCGGCTGCGCGAAACCGCCCGCATCCTGGCCGAGGCCGCCGCGGGCCCCGAGGCCACCCTGCCCGCCCGCATGCAGGCTGCGCAGGGCGCCCTGCTGCGAATCACCGGCCGCGACCTGCTCGGCATCGCAGGCCTGACCCACACCCGCGTGCTGAACACGCAGGGCCAGGTGCTGTACCGCAGCAGCGATGACGTGCCTTGGCCGGATGCCAAACCGGCCCCACCCCCACCTCCACCCGGCAGCCCGCCCTGGCACCTGCACACCCAGGCCGCGAGCGACGGCAGCGTGGTGGTGCAGGTGGCCGAGCCCGGCGCGCTGCAGCTGGGCGCGCTGCTGCCCGTGCTGTGGCTGGTGCTCAAAAGCCAGCTGGGCGTGTTCCTGTGGCATGGGCTGGTGGTGTGGGTCACGGTGCGCAGCGGGCTCGCACCGCTGCGGCAGCTGGCCCAGCGCATCTCGCGCCGCCGCGCGGGTGACCTGGCCCCCGTGCAGGTGGACCGGCTCTATGCAGAAACCGCCCCCGTGATCCACGAACTCAATGCCCTGCTCGCCCACGAGGCCCAGCGGCTGGAGGCCGAAAGGCGCTTTCTGGCCGATGCCGCCCACGAGCTGCGCACGCCCCTGGCCGCCATCAACGCCCAGGCCCACCAACTGCTCACCGAGCCCGACCCCGCCGCGCGGGCCGACGCTGCCCATGCGCTGCAGCAGGGCATCACCCGCGCATCGCACCTGCTCACCCAGCTGCTGACCCTGGCGCGCGCCGACGCAGCCGCCCAGCCCGCCGCCCCAACCATCGCGCAAGACGCGCTGGACCTGGCTGGCCTGCTGCGCAACCGCGTGGCCCTGCTCGTGCCCCTGGCGCGGGCGCGGCGCATCGAACTGGCCCTGAACGCCCCCGACCACCTCAGCGCCCGGCTGGACCGCGAAGGCCTGTGCTCCGTCATCGACAACCTGGTGGACAACGCCATCCGCTACGGAGTGGCTGGTGGCAGCGTGGAGGTGACCCTGGGCACGGATGACACAAGCACTGGCGGCCCTATCGTGCTGCAGGTGCAGGACAACGGCCGGGGCATCGCCCCCGAACACCGCGCCCGGGTGTGGGAGCGCTTCTACCGCATCCCCGGCACCAGCGAGGCGGGCACCGGCCTGGGCCTGGCCATCGCGCAGCGCGTGGTGCAGCGCATGGGCGGCACCCTGGGCTTTGCCGACGGGCTGGACGGGCGCGGCGTGGGCCTGCGCTGCGTGTTGCCGCGCGAGCCGCTGGCCGGGCCCGGGGTGCTGCCTGGGACTGCATCAACGGAAAAATTTGAATAAAAACAGGCTCTACCGCGCGATAGACAAGCCAAAGAAGCTATCAAAAGAGAAGCAAATCCACCCCCGCATCGCTAGCGCAACCGCAGAGGCACGCCCACCCTTTGCCAGAATGGCGCCATGACCGCCACCACCGCCTCCCCACAACGCCCGCCGCGCTACTGGCTCATGAAGTCCGAGCCCGAGGAATGCTCCATCGACGACGCCCTGGCCGCCCCCAAAGCGACCGTGCCCTGGACAGGCGTGCGCAACTACCAGGCGCGCAACTTCATGCGCGACGAGATGCAGGTGGGCGACGGCGTGCTGTTCTACCACTCCAGCTGCCCCGAACCCGGCATTGCCGGCATCGCCCGCGTGGCCAGCAGCACCCGGCCCGACCCCACACAGTTCGACCCCGACTCGCCCTACCACGACCCCAAATCCCCACCCGACAAGCCCCGCTGGCTGCTGCTGGACGTGCAGGCCCTACGCAAAACCCGCCTGATCTCCTTGGCGGAGCTGCGTGAGCACCCCGACCTGGCCCCCATGTGCGTGCTGCAGCGCGGCAACCGGCTGTCGATCACGCCGGTGGAGGCGGCGGAGTGGGAGGCGATCACGGGGAGGCTGCTGGGTGCATCCTAGATACGGGGCAATCCAATCAGGACAGGGTGGCGAATAAGTGGTGCCGCGACTCAATTCAACCAGCCGCCATGAAACTGTGAGGCCGTTGAATTTACGTGCAAATCGACAATCAACACTCGGAGTGATGCCGTATGCCATTGAGGTCGATCCTGCAGCACCACTTCACATGAGCGGCCCAGCCGGTCGACCGATTCTTTTCAACAACTCCACTTGCGACCAAGACGTCGCTGCACCCTTTCGTGTCGGTGTCGTCCATGCACAGAGAAACGTCCATTCCCTCCGTCAGAGAGACAACGTTGCCATGAATGTCAGCCCTCGTGTCTTCTTTAGCCAGCAACACGAGGTCCGCCTCCAACATTTCGTTGAAATCAACTAAAAATACAGGTTTGACCATAGTTACATCTTAGAAGCCACGTTGCGCCGGAGGCACAGGATTCGGGCGAGTCGGAGAGAAAAGCCTTTCAAGTTGATGCTCTGTCAAACCATCAACAGTTGCATGATTTGGGTTCCCAGGGTGGCCGTCCGCCGTCACCCTACCACCTGCGCGTCGAATGTCGCCAGCAGTTGTAACGCCTACTTGGTTGTTCTTGAAGGGCTTCGCGAGGTCGTCAACGGAAGCGCCTGCTCGGCTCTGCGTAGAGACTCCGTTCAATGTTCCGTCGCCAGCCCGAGTAACACCAGATCCATTTAGAAAGTTATCGGCTTTACATGCTCCACCGCGACAAACCAAGGCCGAATCAGGCAATCCCTTGACTGCGACATTCCCCACTCGATAAGCCGCAATACCCGCAGCAGCCCCACCAGGCATCAGTGGCACAGCGGCTGCCACCCCATCCAGCGCCATGCCTACGCCATCCACCGCCGCTCCGCTCCAGTTGCCCGCGCGGACGTTGCTCACCAGGCTGTGGAAACCTATGGACAGGTTGAACGCATCCCAGACCGTCTCGGCAATTTTGCCGTCCGGGTCCACATACTTGTAGGGATTGTTGTTGCCGTAGGCATAGCGGTTCAGGCTGTGCGGGTTCTCGGGTGAAAACTCCTTGGGGTCCATCCCCATGAACCGCCCCACCACCGGGCTGTAGTACCGCGCCCCCATGTACGACAAGCCGGTATTGGGGTCCAGCTGTTTGCCCGCGTACCACAGCTTGTTGTTGGCACCCGCCGCAGGCGCCTGCAGCCGGTGCCCATAAGGCAGGTAGCTTTCCTTCCAGACCACAGCGCCATTGGCATCTGTCGCCACCGCCGGGCTGCCCAGTACGTCGTTGTGAAAAAACGTGATGCTTGTTGTCTGTGCCCTGGCTTGGGGGAGCAGCACACCCAGGGCCAGCAGCAGGGCCAGCAGCGCGGCAAGGCGCACCCACACGGCGTGGAGCCTGGCGGTCTTTGTTGTCATCGTCATCGTCGTAGTCATTGCGCGGACTCCTTCTGGGCGATGCGCTTGCCGTTCAGGTAGATGTACTGGACTAGCTTGCCGGGCGAGCCCGGGGTGTATTCGGCCAGCAGGTTGCCGTGCACGCTGTGAAACTCATGGGTCTTGATGTTCCCCTGGCTCACCCTGGTGCGCTTTTGGTCTCCGTCGTAGGTGTACTGGATGCTGGCGGCGGGCGTGGCGCAGTTCACACACTTGAGGCTGGGAACGCCGTCGTAGGTGTAGGTGCGCCCGCCTCCGCTGGCGATGTTGCCGAGACCATCATATGAACAGGTTATCCGTCGAATTGTTGATAAACGACAGTATTCAAAACTGTACTTTCAGAGTGCGGAATTTAAGGTTGAAAAAAAATCAAAAAACTCAACATCAAAATCAAATGAGCCCGACAAAGACAAATGCTTGCTATAAGTCGTCTTCTCTGACGCACTATCAAGAACCTCCAAATAAACATCTCCACTACTCCATGCAGTAATTCTTCCCATAGCACTGCTGCTACTAACATCCATTATTGCCCCAGTATTTGAAGATACTTCACAGGGAACAACTGAAGCACTATAGCCATGCTGAATAAGCACTAAGCATTTTTCATTACCCCAATCCAAGAATTGATTTAGCATTGCCGACTCGATGTTAACTAATTATCAACGATCAACGATAGTCGCTCCTAAAAATCGTCCATCCCTGCCATGGAGATAAAATTTACCCGCCGCCCTAGGGGAAATGTAACCGTAACCAATAACAACATCAGACAGATTGCAGGCGACCAAGCTTGCAATGACTTGTTCTAGTCCGTAGATAGGCTTGCCAGTTCGTTGAGAATTTTCCAGGCGGGCTTTCAGCGTCGGCAAAAGCTCCTGCACCTCTTCATTTGTCGGCGCTCCATCAACCGGTCGAACCTGCGGATCCTGAAGCAGATTGGAGGCTTTTTCACCGCAAGTCTGCGCGAGTTGTGCATTGACTTGCGACAGCAATCGATTCTTGTCAACGTTCATTTGATACCTCGCCAAACGCACCAGCACTGATTCAGGCTCCATCGACATAGCAATTGCCAACCGCTCTATCAATGACAAAACTTCGGTCGAGGGAATTTTCCTCTCCTCCGCATAGATGTCAGCCGTAGTCTCAAGCGCTAAGCCATACTCACCAACATCAATAAATGCTTGAACTTCTGCACGCTCTGCGTCCGATAAATCACCTTCAGAGGCATTCAGCAGGTTGGATAGCAGTGATTCGACAAGATCAAAATTGGACATCATTAATTTTTAGCGTGGGTTGCGTGGCACGTTGGTTGGGTAGCCGGTAACGATCCGACCGTTTGGTTCGACGATCACCTGGATGTCTACCCCGTCACGCGTACCGTTTACAACAGTGCGGCCATTGCGCCCCGGCGATGTAGTTGAACTTGGATCTGTCGCTACATCCGAGATTTCTCCTGCAATTTTCTCGCGCGACCAACCGCTAGGAAATTCGCTCTTACCTGGTTTACCGGTGCCCGGCGCATGACCTCCTCCAGTTGCATCCCCATCCAGAACGTGAGTTTCGCCTTTGGGGTCCAGGAGACTTGGTTTGGGCGCCTCGCCTTTCTTTGGTTCGGCTTTTGTTCCATCCCCAGACCCCGCCGACTCAGAATACAAAGCATTACCAATTGCGCGCGAGAGACGCTCTATCGATTGGCGCATCTCTTGTTGCTTACTCGGCGGCGCAAGCGCGTAGTAGGCCCCTCCAATTGCCAAAATTCCGATGCCGGCCACCGCCGCTACCGGAGTCCGACCATCCGGGTCAACGTATTTGTACGGGTTGTTATTCGCATACGCATACCGATTGAAGCTGTGCGGGTCTTCTGGAACGATTCCCTTGGGGTCCATCCCCATGAACCGCCCCACCACCGGGCTGTAGTACCGCGCCCCCATGTACGACAGGCCGGTATTGGGGTCCAGCTGTTTGCCCGCGTACCACAGCTTGTTGTTGGCACCCGCCGCAGGGGCCTGCAGCCGGTGCCCATAAGGCAGGTAGCTTTCCTTCCAGACCACAGCGCCATTGGCATCTGTTGCCACCGCAGGGCTGCCCAGTACGTCGTTGTGAAAAAACGTGATGCTTGTTGTCTGCGCCCTGGCTTGAGGGGCCAGCACACCCAAAACCAGCAGCAGGGCCAGCAGCGCGGCAAGGTGCACCCACAGGGCGTGGAGCCTGGCGGTCTTTGTCATCGCCATCGTCGTAGTCGTCATTGCGCGGACTCCTTCTGGGCGATGCGCTTGCCGTTCAGGTAGATGTACTGGATCAGCTACCTTTTCAAGGCCAACAGGCGGCTCACTGCGTTCCGAACTTTCTCCCGGAGCCCTGCTTCATCAAGGTAGAACCCAGGGTTCTCAGTCAGCAGCTGTTGGTCTGCGGTGAACGAGTCCACATCGCCGAAGAGCTCATCGAGCAATTCAAACAGCGGCTCATCCAGCTGCCCCTCGTTCTTGAAGCGATCGAGGTAAGTCCCTTGGAACTCCTCTACTGACATCGCGCCGTTGAGGAACTGCTCAAGCAGCGCCCCGTAGTCAACAAGAGCATTGCTCATCAGCCGCCTCCCAGCTTTCCGGTAGTCAACACGTGCTGGAGCTGCTGCGGGCTCAACTTCCAGCCAGACAAGAAGTTGCCCGAAGAGTCGCGAATGACATTCAGGCCGGTGCTCGGATCGACGTGGTGCGTCACGGAATTCCCGCGGTAAGTCCCTTGGATCGCACGGGTCCCGGCAGCATCAACATGCGACTGAAGCGCCGAACTGAACTCGGATAACGTCTTGTTGTTTGCGTTGCCGCCTACGCCGAAGTCCTTCGCGTGCTTGAAACCGTGTTGGAGCTGCGATCGGGTAAAGCCGAGCCCCTCAGTTGCCCCCTTTGCGACAAGACTAACTTCTGAAGTACCCGACTTCGCAAACACGCCAGCAAGTTTGGCCCCAGCAGGAGCTACGCTACCGCCAACGCCTGTAAACGGCTCATTGCTCGTCGCTGCATGGTGAAAGTCCACCATGAACAATCCAACCGCTGCGAACACCAGCAGAGGGTGTCTGCCATCCGGGTCCACATACTTGTAGGGGTTGTTGTTTGCGTATGCGTACCGGTTGAAGGAATGAACATTTTCTTCCTGAAACTCAACCGGATCGATCCCCATGAACCGCCCCACCACCGGGCTGTAGTACCGCGCCCCCATGTACGACAGCCCGGTGGTGGGATCCAGTTGCTTGCCCGCGTACCACAGCTTGTTGTTGGCACCCGCCGCAGGCGCCTGCAGCCGGTGCCCATAAGGCAGGTAGCTTTCCTTCCAGACCACAGCGCCATTGGCATCTGTCGCCACCGCCGGGCTGCCCAGTACGTCGTTGTGAAAAAACGTGATGCTTGTTGTCTGTGCCCTGGCTTGGGGGAGCAGCACACCCAGGGCCAGCAGCAGGGCCAGCAGCGCGGCAAGGCGCACCCACACGGCGTGGAGCCTGGCGGTCTTTGTTGTCATCGTCATCGTCGTAGTCATTGCGCGGACTCCTTCTGGGCGATGCGCTTGCCGTTCAGGTAGATGTACTGGACTAGCTTGCCGGGCGAGCCCGGGGTGTATTCGGCCAGCAGGTTGCCGTGCACGCTGTGAAACTCATGGGTCTTGATGTTCCCCTGGCTCACCCTGGTGCGCTTTTGGTCTCCGTCGTAGGTGTACTGGATGCTGGTGGCGGGCGTGGCGCAGTTCACACACTTGAGGTTGGGAACGCCGTCGTAGGTGTAGGTTCGCCCGCCTCCGCTGGCGATGTTGCCGAGACCGTCGTAGGAATAGGTTGCAGTAAAAGTGTTGGGAGTGCTGTACACGCTGTTCAAACGATTATTTCCGTCGTAAGAATAAGACAGCTGAAGGCCTGGGGCGTTGTAATCGGTGATATTCCCGGCACCGTTGTACGAAACTCTGCCACTGCCTTGCGGGGTGGAGAAATTGGTCAGCCTGTCCATTTCATCATAGCCAAATGTTCGGCCGTAGACGGGGGCCGTCGAATCGCTGATGGACGTGAGATTGCCAACCGTGTCGTAGCCAAAGGAAGACCGGTTGTAGTAGCTTCCTGATTTGGAAGTAAAAAATGACGAGGGCCACAGTCGAGAGTTCTGGCCATATTCAGAAGAAGTGCCATTGGCATAGGCGATACGCTGAATCTGCCCGGACGGCCAATAACTGGCACTGGTGACATAACCTGTGATAGAGGTTGGCTGCCCAAGATTGTTGACGCCGTAGTAAACCGTCTCACCCGAGCGGGGGTAAACAATGGATGTGAGTTGGTCATTGCCGTTGTACCCGTACTGGGCCGACCAAGATATATCTGAGGTTGCAAGCTCTTCGGTCCGGATGTTGCCGTTGCTGTCGTACGTGAAGCGGCGCGTTGCGTCGGACGTAGTGGTGCTCAGCAAGCGATGCGCGCCATCGTAGGAATGCGTCACCGACGGGGCAGCCCCGTAATAATTGACTGCACTCAATCGATTCAAGCCATCGTAAGAATAGGCAATAGAACCCGTGCCGCTCACGTTTTTGGATGTCATGTTTCCAGCTGCGTCGCGCTCATAGTTGACAACACCCAGTTCAGGGTGTGTGGCTGAAACCATGTATCCGGCAGTGTTGTAAGTGAAGCTTCGGCTTACCCCACCCTGGGCGGCAGATGTGATCAAGTCTTTGTTGTTTCGCGCATAGCTCACGGACGATGCACTGTCGGGCGTAGAAATCCCCATCAAAAACACTTTGTCGGGGTCTCCATAAGCCCTGTAGCTGTAGGTGGTGGAATACCCTCTTTCGTTTCGGATTGTTTTAGATGCACCGCCATAGGTGATGGTTCTAGACGACCCATCAGGATTGGTGACTTGCACCAAGCGGTTCAATACATCATAAGAATAGTTCTTACCTGATCCGCCGTTAGGACTGGATTCAAACGTCGTGCGGCCCAATGGATCGACTGAAAAAGAGGTAACAATACCGCCGCGATTTACGCTAGTCACACGGCCAAAATCGTCGTAGTTGGTGGTTTCTGTCAATCCCCCGCGCGATGCTGTGCGGATGTTGGTGCCATATGTGACCGTCACCCTGTTGCCTGCTGGCGGGTCAATGGATGTAATACGGTTCAAGTCATCGTAACCATAACGATTTGTACGCCCACTGCCATCTGTTTCGGAAGTCACATTGCCCGCATCGTTGACCTGGCGATAAATCGTCACACCTTCGGGTTGGTTTTCGGTCTGTGGCACGCCACGCATGTAGCTGGAATAGCGGTGTGTCAACGACCTTGGAAATGTGACGCTGCTCACGTTGCCATCGGAGTCATATTGGCGGCTGATAGATATTCCGTTTTTAGTCTCGTTGCTCAGGTTACCGTTGCTGTCAAAGCTGCGGCTAATTGATTCACCTGATGAACTTTCGTTCTGGACCTGATTGATAATCCATTTCGTCGTGTTGACATAGTAGCTTCTGGTGGTGCTTTTGCTGCCGCCGTTCGGTCCGGATTCGGTGATGGACCGGGCATTGCCATAGGAGTCGAAATTGCTGAAATCGGTGCGATAGGTGGCACCATCACGGCTAATCAATTTCTGCGTCAGTATGGGCGCGTTGGTCTGCAAGTAGTCGAACTTGGTCACGAAGGCGCCCGGGCGCACATAAGTTTCAGAAGAGATTTGCTGGCCTTGCCAGGTGTATTGCTCCAGCTGTGTGCTACCGATCCTCTTCTCCACCAATAAACCTACCTTCCACACGGTGCCCGGGCCCGCATAGTTGGGACCAATGTGCTTGTAAGTGGTGGTCCCTGCGGGGCTGGTGACGGTAGTTGCATCCAGTGAGCCGGGGCCGCCTGGATCGTAGTTGAACGACCAGCTTCCCCCTGTGCTCAAGGATTTGCTGCTGACCACATTGGAGCGGCTGCCTGGATTTGATTGAGAATCAAAATAGACGAAGGCATAAGAATAATTGATGGTGCCGCCAAAAGGGCTTTTGGCAGACCGCATCAAATAGCTGCCCGCAGAAGACCCATTGTTACCATCGTAGCCATAGGCCCATGTACTCCCATCTGGCCGGGTGACACTGGAGAGTTGGTAGATTCCAGATATTCCAGATGGCTGATAGCTATATTGAAATGTTTTTCCTGCACCAGTAATGCTTCTGATTCTGGCCGATACGGTGCCCGAGTCGTAGTAACTGAATGACACCGATCTTCCATCGCTGGTGGATATGCTGCGAATTTCCTGGCTTGCGCCTGATACATAGCTGATCGTGATGGTATTGCCAGTGCGATCTGTTATTTTTTTGGTATGCCATTCATAGACAGGTGCGGCGGACGATCCAGAGCCGACAGCTTGGGTCATCTCATAGCTGACGCCATCTGGAGATGTCACCACCATCCCATTTCCGCCGGGATAGCACTCTGCCCGCCAGCGCTGGGTGGACAACGCCAGGGGAGATGTTTGGCCTGTAAAAGTCAACAGCTGTCTGCTGCCGTCGGGCAGTTCCAGTGTTGGGTTGTCGGCAACCGTTTGGCTGTTCATGTTGACGCATGGCTGCCCTTCGCGGGCACGCAATATGCGCCCAAAATGCATGCTCCAGCCCCAGCCGGCTGTCGTCTTTGGCTGGCCAGCGTTGGCTGGATTCACATTGCTGCTGTTGTACGACCGAATAATATTTAGATCGAAGCCACCGTTTCCTGGGATGCGGAGATCCACATAGTGCCGTTGCAATGCCCCGGTGAAAGGATCAATATTCTCATTGTGGCTTTGATTGACAAAGTCACGGTTCGGCTGGATTCCCGGTTCCTTGTAAAAATCGGGTATCACCTCTTGAGCATTCACCAGCGCAGAGGCCGAAAGAATAAAAAGCCCAAGCCCTCTCATGAAATATCGCATTTCACCCTCCCTCGGTTAATTGGACACACGTCATCACTCGATTCTCTATAAGAGTCAACGGAGTTGACGACTTTTTCGCAATTTACACCGGAGAACAAGCAGCCACGAAAAGCCCCCACCTTACCCCTGTGCATTCAATTTCATATTGACAAAGCCATATGCTGAATGCAAATCATTCTCAACAAATAATTCAGAATATAAATAACGCTATTCTTTATAACTTGAATAAACTATTCCGATATTGCCAGCGCCGGGCGTTGTTCTACCTGGGTGCGCGAACAGCGGCTGCAGGGCCCGCCACCTTTGTGGCCCGCACAGGGCCGTTCAGGTCCTGAGCGCGCTTCTTACCGGCTGCGCTCGGCCGACACATGCCCCTTGTTCACATACATGGCCTGGTCGGCCCGGCGCAGCAGGTCGGCGGCGTTGGTGCCGTCCTGGGGGTAGAGGGCGGTGCCCACGGCGGCGGACACCCGGACCACGCGCCCTTCGCCCAGGTCGATAGGTTGTTCGATGGCGCTCAGCACGCGCCCCATGGCCACGGTGATTTCGGCGGGGTCGATGACGGCGGTGAGCAGCAGCACGAATTCATCGCCACCAATGCGCGCCGCCGTGTCGTTGGCGCGTACCTGTTCCAGCAGGCGCTGGCCGGTCACGCGCAGCACTTCGTCGCCCATGTCGTGGCCGTACTGGTCGTTGATGGGCTTGAAGCCGTTGAGGTCCATGTAGCACAGCGCGGCCATGCTGCCAGTGCGGTCGCACAGAGCCAGCGCCTGGGCCACACGGTCGGCCAGCAGCAGGCGGTTGGGCAGGCGGGTCAGGCTGTCGTGGAAGGCGATGTGCTCCACCTGCTGCTGGTACTGCTTCATGGCCGTCACGTCCTGCATCAGCCACAGGGATTCGCCATCGGCATTCAGCGCCACGCCATTCACGTCGATCCAGACCTCTTCGCCATTGAGCTTGCGCATGCGGCGCTGCTGGCGGTAGTGCTGGCCCGAGGCCAGGACGGCATAGGCGTCGCGGCCAAAGGCCAGGAAGTCTTCGCGGTCTACATACATTTCTTCGGTGGTGTGGCCCTGCAGCTGGCCGGGGGCATAGCCAAAGATCCGCTCCAGCGCGGGGTTGCGCCACAGGATGACGCGGTCCTTGATCTTGGCAATGCCGATCAGGTCGTTGTGCAGCATGGCCTGCTGCTCCTGGTTGAGGGTGTGCAGCGCCTGCCGCGCCGCATGCAGCTCTGACACGTCGTACATGATGGAGCGGCTCATCACAAACTCGCCCGCCGCATCGCGGATCGCGGTGGCGGACACACTCACCCGGCGCGGTGCGGCTCCTTTGCCCAGCAGGATCAGCTCCAGGGGGCCGATTTTTCCGGTCTCCTGCAAGATGGGGAAAAATTTCGCAAACAGCGCCTGGCCTTCGGCATCAAAAAAGTCGGCCACCCCCAGCTTGCCCACTACCTCCTCGCGGCCCACGCCCAGCCAGGACAGCGTCTGCTGGTTGATATGCACGTACTTGCCGTGGCGGTCGAGCGCGTAGTAGCCGCAGGGGGCTTTGTCGTACAGGTCCTGGAATCGGTCCGAAGCCCGGGCCAGTTCAGCCTCCAGCTGGCGGCGCTCGGTGATGTCGCGGCCCACCGACTGCCATTCCACGAGCTGGCCGTCGTCGTCAAACAGCGCGCGGTTGCTGAACTGGCACCAGCGCTCACGGCCATCGCCTGCAAACACGCGGTTTTCGACCACCACCACCGGGTTGGCGGGTGTCACGGTGGCGAGTTTCTGCGCCACCTGCGGATAGTCGTCGGGGTGCACCACGGGGGCCCACACCCGGCCCAGCAGGTTCTCTCGCTTGAAATTGAACAGCCTGCAGAAAGCGTCGTTCACAAAAGTCAGGCGGTTGCCGCCGTCGAAGCGGCAGATGATTTCGGTCTGGTCTTCCAGGATCGAGAGGTAGCGCTGCTCGCTTTGGTGCAGGGCCTCGGTGCGCTCCTGCACACGGTGTTCCAGATCGGCATTGGCGCGCTCCAGCGCAACGCGCCCGTCAATCAGGCCCTGGGTCATGCTTTGCAGTGCCGAGCGCAGGTGCTGAAACTCCACGGTCTCGGTCTTGAAGTCCACCGCAGCAAACCGCCCGGTGGCCTCGACCTGGCGGGCGGCGTCGGCCAGTTTTTCCACCGGCTGGCTGAAGCGCCGTGCCGCCCAGTAGGCCGCCCCCACCAGCATCACGGTCATCAGCGCCAGCAGCACGGCCACAATGCTGTGCAGCTGGTTGATGGGCTGCAGCGCCAGGTCCAGCGGCTGGCGCGCCACCAGCAGCCAACCCAGGTCGGTGATGGTCTGCGAAGGCACCGGCACCAGGCCGGTGAGGTAGCGCTGGCCCGGCGATTCGCCCCAGGACATCACCTGAAACTGGCCCTGGCTGGGCAGGATGGGCAGCGCAGAGCGCGGCAGCTCGACGGCCCCGGCGGCGTTGAGCACGCCGTCCTTGTTGACCAGCAGCACCTCCATGCCGCTGCGGGCCACCGATGCGGGGCTGGAGCGGCGGATGATGTCCTGCACCCAGGCCCAGTTCACATGGGCCGAGATCACGCCCTTGAAGACCGAGTCCTGCCCGCGCACGGGCGATGTGTAGTCCATGAAGCGCAGCGGCACGCTGCTTCCGGACTCGCGCAGGTGTTTGTCCAGCAGCACGGCGTCGTGGGCGTCGCCGACATAGGGGCCGTTTTTGCCTGCGCCAAACCAGGGCCGTTGCGACACGTTCTGGCCCAGCAGCAGGTTGCCGGTGGCCACCTGCACCACGCCTGCGTCGTCGGTCAGGCCGATCCATGAGTAAAAGGGGTAGGACTGCCGGATCTGCTCCAGGTGCGCCTGCAACTGCGGGCCATACCCGTCCGGCCGGGTGACCATGGGCAGGTGGCTGAGCAGCGATATCTCGCGCTCGCGCTCCAGCATGCCCTGAGACAGCGCCAGCGCAATCGGCTGGCTGGCATTCATCAGCGACTGGCCGCTGAGTTCGGTGAGATGGCGGCTCAGCACCTCGTCAGCCACAAAGCCGATGGCCAGCCCGGTGAGCACGGCCGTGCCCCCAAACAGCAGGGTGAGCCTGGCGCGGGTGGTCTGCAGCCAGTGGGAAACGGGAGGCACCGGGGTCATGAAAACGGCTGCGGCTGCAAGTTCTGTAGCGGCACATTGTGGCACCGGGCCTGGGGGCAAAACCTCGTGAAACCCCTCGTGCAAACCCGTGGCTTTGGAGGAAACAAGGGCACAAACCGAGGCAGGGGCCGCAGCCTGCCCCCCCATCCACAGGGGCTATGCTGCGCCCATGTCCCAACCCGCCGTCAAGACGCTGCTCGTCGTCTACCACTCCGCCACCGGCGGCACCCGCCAGATGGCCGAGGCCGCCTGTGCCGCCGCCCAGGCCGCCGCCCAGGCCGCCGCCCAGGCCGCCGAGCCCACCGTGGCCGTGCGCCTGCTGCACGCTGCAGAGGCCGGGGTGGCCGATGTGCTGGCGGCCGATGGCTATGTGTTTGCCACGCCCGAGAACCTGGCGGCGATCAGCGGGCAGCTCAAGGACTTTTTTGACCGCTGCTACTACGGCGCGCTCGACCAGATCAATGGCCGCCCCTACGCCCTGCTGGTCTGCGCGGGCAGCGACGGGCAGAACGCGGCGCGGCAGATGGCGCGCATCGCCACGGGTTGGCGCCTGAACGCGGTGGCCGAGCCGCTGATCGTGTGCACCCATGCGCAGACGCCCGAGGCCATCCAGGCGCCCAAACACATCGGCGCGGACGACCTGGCGCGCTGCCGGGCGCTGGGCGAGGCCCTGGCGGTGGGGCTGGCGATAGGTATCTTCTAGACCGGCTGGGCCAGCTCCGGCGCCTGGTAAACAAGCACCTTGAGCGCGCGCTCGGGCTCCACGTCGACAAACACGGGCGGGTTGGCCACGCGTTCGACCCACTGCAGTTCAGGCGCAAGCTCGCGCATCTGGTCCTGCAGAAAGTTCACGCCCAGTTCGGGCGCATTCAGGCACAGCAGCGCGTGGCCGCCAGGGGCCAGCAGGTCGGGCAGGCGGCGCATCAACCGCGCGTAGTCTTTGGTGGCGACAAAGCTGCCCTTCTGGTAGCTGGGCGGGTCCACGATGACCAGGCCATAGGGCCCGCTGCGCGTGATCTTGCCCCAGCTGCTGAAGATATCGTGCGGCAAAAACGCCGCGCCAGTGGTGATGCCGTTGAGCTGGTGGTTCTGCTGCCCGATGCCGATGGCGCCATGGCTCATGTCCACGTTGACCACCTGCCTGGCCCCCGCCTGCAGCGCCACCACCGAAAACGCGCAGGTGTAGGCAAACAGGTTGAGCACCTTGAGGCCGTAGCGGTCCTGGCTGCGCGCGGCGGCGTAGTCGCTCACCAAGCGGCGGCCGGCGGCCATGTCGAGGAACAGGCCGTGGTTTTGCCCGCGCAGCACATGCACCCGGTAGCGTGCCCCGGCCTCAGTCACGATGTGCGGGTCTGGCACGGCCCCGGCCATCAGCCGTGTCTCGCTGCGGCCCTCGATGCGCAAAGCCTCGCCCCGGTGCTGGAACACCCAGTTCAGCGGCTCGCCCGCCGGGGCAATCTGCGCCCAGCGGGCCTGCAACGCGGCGCCGATGGTGGCCAGTTCGTCCTCGGTGGCGGGCGCAAAACTGGTCAGCACCCACACGGGCGGGTAGGCATCCAGCACCCACTGCTCCGCCCCCGGGTGCAGCCCGCCCCGGCCATGGAAGACGCGCTGCGCCTCGGTGGGCAGGGGCATGGTGGCGATGGCGTCGAGCAGGGCTTGCATGGAGGGCGGGCGTTGGGTGGTCAGAAAATTCAAGCAAAAAAGGCCGTTACCGCCTTCTGCATATGCCTTGATAGCTACGCATTTTATAGCAGCATCAATGATGGCCGTTGGTACCAAGCCACTGCTTGCGCGTGGTGCGCAGCCGAAAGCGCTGGCGGTAGGCCCCCGGGGTGGTGCCGCTCACGCGGTGGAAGATCTTGCGAAAACTGCCCGTGTCGCTGTAACCGCACTGCTGCGCCACGGCGTCCACGGTGAGGTAGGTGGTCTGCAGCAGCGCCTGGGCCTGGGCGATGCGCAGCCGGTGCAGGTAGTCCTGCGGGCTCTCGCCGTACACCTGGGCAAACCAGCGCAGCAGTGTGCGCGGGCTGGTGGCGGCAGCGCGGGCCGTGGCCTGCAGGCTGTAGGGCTCGTTGCGGTGGTCCTGCAGCCAGCGGCGGGCCTGCTCCAGGCTGCCCGCGCCCATGGGGGCGCCGGTGGGCGTCTCCATGGTGGCGGTGGCCGTGAGCTGGCGCGGCGCATCGAACAGCAGCACATGCGATGCAGCCTGCGCCAGTTCGGCGGCGGGCGTCTGGGCCAGCAGGTCCAGCACCACCGGCAGGGTGTCCTGCGGCGCGGCCGACGTCCAGAGGGGGCCGTCGCGCAGCCAGGGTTTGTCGCGCTGCCACACCACCTCGGCCACGGGTGCGCTGCCCTGCACAGGGCCTGGGGCGCTGGCGCTGGACTGCAGCACGATGGACGGCGCAAACGTCCAGGGCAGCGCCACCTGGCGCCCGGCCAGCAAGCCGCAGTCGGCCAGCAGGCTGGAGCCGTTGAACAGCGCCGCCACCACACCGCCGCTGGCCATATGGGCGCGCAACAGGTCGCCAAAGTGCTGGTGGTGGCGGTGGCTCACCTCGCGCAGCTGGGGCCCGGTGGGTACCAGCCAGCCGGGGACGACGATGGCGTGCAGGCGGCCTTGCAGCGCCCCGCTGTCGGGCACGGGCGGCGGGGTGGCGCCGCCCTCGCCCGGCGCCAGCAGCCAGTGCCAACGCATGGGGGCCTGGGCGCCACCGACCCGCATGGCGGCCAGCATGTTCATGGCACGCAGGGCATCGACCACCGCAGCGGCCGTGCTGGCAATGCTGCCCGGCCCCCAGACGATGCCCACGTTCACCCCCCAGGGCGACGGGGTGGCGGGAGCTTCGGGTTGGTCTCTAGGCATGGTGGCGATATTGCCATTATTTGTGGCCAGACTACCATCGTATCTGGATGTTACCCGGCAGTAGCATGGCGGCGCCAACCACAGCACCTTGCCCGGCCAAGCCCACGGCAGGTACAGCACAACACCTGGAGACACCACACCATGCGACAGCCAACCGGCCTGCCCACGGGCATGACCACCCCCCGTTCCACACGGCCCGCCCTCTCCACCCTGGCCGCCGCCAGCGCCGCCCTCTTTCTGGCGGGCTGCGCTGGCACGGCGCCGGGCCTCCACAGCGCCAGCAGCACCAACCGCAGCGTGACCATCGAGCGCACCACCTTCGGCATCCCGCACATCACCGCGCAAGACCCCGAAACTTTGGCCTACGGCGTGGCCTATGCCTATGCGCAGGACAACGTCTGCATGACGGCCGACCAGCTCGTGACCGCGCGGGGCCAGCGCAGTGCCCACTTTGGCGCCAAGACCATCGGCCTGCTGGGCCGCCGCTACATCCCCAACGAACAGATCGACCTGTTCATGGCCGCCCACATGGACGACACCCTGCTCGCACGCAGCTGGGCCCGCACCAGCGCCCAGGTGCAGAGCATGGCGCGCGGCTACGTGGCGGGCTACAACCGCTACCTGGCCGACAACGCCGCCACCCTGCCCGAGGCCTGCCGAGGCAAACCCTGGCTGCAGCCCATGACACTGGCCGAATACCACCGCATGGCCGAGGTGGTGGCCGTGCAGGCGGGCATTGCCGCGCTGGCCGACGGCATGCTGGGCGCCCAGCCGCCCACCGCGAAGGCCGCCCAGGCCCCCGCCTCCGAGGTGAACCTGGCCGATGCCGCCCAGGCCATGCGCGACCTGGGCCTGCTCGACTCGCCCCTGGGCTCCAACGCCTGGGCCTTTGGCAAGGACGTGACGGCCAACCGCAGCGGCATGCTGCTGGGCAACCCGCATTTCCCCTGGAGCGGCCCCAACCGTTTCTACGAGATGCACCTCACCATCCCCGGCCAGATGGACGTGATGGGCGTGGGCATTGGCACCTACCCCATGGTTTCTATCGGCTTCAACAAGGACGTGGCCTGGTCGCACACCGTGTCTACCGGCAAGCGTTTCACTTTCTACGAAGTGACGCTGGCCGAAGGCGACCCCACCACCTACCTGGTGGACGGCAAACCCGAGAAGATGACGGCCCGCAAGGTCAGCGCCCAGATCCCCGGCGCCGATGGCAAGCTGCAGACGCGCGAGCACACCGTGTGGTCCACCCGCTGGGGCCCGCTGGTGGTGGTGCCCCGCGCGGGCCTGGGCTGGACCGACAAAACCGCCTACGCCCTGCGCGATGCCAACACCGGCAACACCCGCATGATGGACGCGGCCCTGGCCTTTGCGCGCGCCACCTCGGTGGGCGAGATGCACAAGGCCCATGCCGCACTGGGCCTGCCCTGGGTCAACACCCTGGCGGCCGACCGCCACGGCCGCGTGCTGTACACCGACACCAGCGTGGTGCCCGATGTGGATGCCGCCCAGCTGGAACGCTGCGCCCCCAGCAAACCCGCTGCCGCGCTGCGCGGCGCAGCGGGCCTGGTGGTGCTGAACGGCGCACGCGCCGACTGCGCCTGGCGCGAGGACAGCACCTCGCCCGTGCCCGGCCTCATCCCCATCGGCCGCATGCCCGTGGCACTGCGCAGCGACTGGGTGCACAACAGCAACGACAGCTTCGTCTACACCCACCCGGCGCAGAAGTTTGAAGGCATCTCGCCCCTGGTGGGCGACGCCAGCCTGACCCGCCCCCGCACCCGCGCCGGTCTGGCTGAAATCCCCGAGATGCTGGGCCGGGGCAAGGTCACCTTGCAGGCCATGCAGGACCAGCTGTTCCAGAACCGCAACTTCATGGCCCAGGTGGTGGTGCCCGACCTGCTGGCCGCCTGCGACAAAGCCCCCACGGCCGAATCCCGCGACGGCTGCGCGGCCCTGAAAGGCTGGGACCGCCGCAACAACGTCGATGCCCGCGGTGCCCATGTGTTCCGCGAGTTCTGGCGCACCGCGCGCAACATCCCCGGCGTGCACCGCGTGCCCTTCGACCCTGCGCAACCCGTGGCCACCCCGGCGGGCCTGAAGATGGACGACGCCACCACCGCCGCCAAGGTGTGGGAGGCCCTGGACGGCGCCGTCAAGGCCATCCGCACCAGCGGCTACACGCTCGACGCCACCCTGGGCAGCGTGCAACGCCCCGCCATCACCGAAGAAGCGATTGCGCTGCACGGCGGCGAGGAGTTTGAAGGCGTGCTCAACAACCTGGGTCGCCAGGAGCCCGCGCCCATCAACAAGGCGGGCCTGCGCATCGACTACGGCACGAGCTACGTGCAGACCGTGACCTTCGACGCCAAGGGCCCAGTGGCCCAGGCCATCCTGACCTACGGCCAGTCCACCAACCCCACATCGCCCCACGCCAACGACCAGATGCGCGAGTTCTCGGCCAAGCGCTGGCACACCCTGCCCTTCCACCGCGACGACGTGGTGAAGGCCCGCGTGGGCGAGCCGCTGCGGCTGGTGCGGCCTTGAACGGCTCCATGGCCTGGAAATCTGAAGGTTTTTAGGCCGTTACCGCGCGTCCATCATGCCTTGTTAGCTATCAAACCATGAGCAAATGATCCACCCGCTGCCCCGCTGCGGGTGGAATCAGGGTCAGCGCAGCCCCAGCCGCGTGAGCTTCTTGACCAGGCCCACGCGCGAGATGCCCAGCCGGCGGGCGGCTTCGGACTGGTTGCCGCCTGCGGCGGCCAGGGTGTCGCGGACCATGCGGGTTTCCAGCTCGGTCAGGGCGGCATCGAGCGGGCCGGTGCCGGTGGGGGCTGGCGCGGTGTCTGTGCCGGTTGCCGGGGCCTCGGCCGCCATGTCGCCGCTGGCCAGTTGCAGCAGGGGCGCGTCCACATCGCGCTGCGGGGGCATCAGCAGCGCACCGGCGGATTCGACCACGGCTTTCAGCTCGCGCACATTGCCGGGCCAATCGCGCGCCATCAGCCAGGCCAGTGCGTCGGCCGACAGCCGGGCGCTGTTCGCTACGCGGTGCAGAAAGCGCGTGGCCAATAGCGGGATGTCAGCGGGGCGTTCTGCCAGCGACGGGGTGCGCAGCACCACGCCCTTGAGGCGGTAGAACAGGTCTTCGCGGAAAGTGCCTTCGCGCACCATGGCCTCCAGGTCGCGGTGCGTGGCGGCCACCACGCGCACTTCGGCGCGCTTTTGCGCGCGGCCCCCCACGGGCACAAAGGTGCCCTCCTGCAAGAACCGCAGCAGCTTGACCTGCATGGGCGGCGGCATTTCACCCACTTCGTCCAGAAACAGCGTGCCGCCGTGCGCGGCCTCCACCAGGCCCGCCTGGTCGCGGTAGGCGCCGGTGAAACTGCCCTTCATGTGGCCGAACAGCTCGCTCTCCAGCAGCTCGGCCGACAGCGCGCCGCAGTGGATGGCCACAAAGGGCGCGGTGCGGCGGGCGCTGTGGGCATGCAGGGCACGCGCCACCAGCTCTTTGCCCGTGCCCGTGGGGCCCAGCACCAGCACGCTGACGTGGGTGGGCGCCACGCGGCGCACCAGCGCCCGCAGCTGCACCGTGGCCGCCGCCTGGCCCACCAGGCCCATGTCGTCCAGGCCCTGGGCGTCCAGCGCCTGCTCGGCCCGCAGTGCGGCCAGCTCGCCATCCAGGCGGGCCTTTTGCAGCCCGCGCGCCACCACAAAACGCAGCATGTCGGGGTCGATGGGTTTGGTGAGGAAGTCCCAGGCGCCCAGCTCGGTGGCGCGCAGGGCCAGCGCGTGGTCGCCATGGCCGGTCAGCACCACCACGGGCACGGGGGCAAAGCGCGGGATCAGCTCCAGCCCCATCTCGGGGTCCATGTGCGGGGGCATGGCCAGGTCCAGCAAGACCAGCTCGGGGCGGCGCTGGGCAAAGGCGGCCAGGGCCTGGTCGTCATCGCCCGCCAGCGTGACCTCGTGGCCCAGGCTGCGCAAGAAGGCACCGCCCAGGCGCTGGAAGGCGGCTTCGTCGTCCACCAGCAGGACATGGCCGTGGCCTGGCGCGCTGGTGACCTCGGAGTCGCCCACGACGCTCTGCGCAGCAAGGGGGGCGGATGGGTCGTTGAAAGATGGATTCATGGGGCGGGCCAGCGGGGAAAGCTCAGCGTGAAACAGGTGCTCCAGGGCGCACGCTCGGTCAGCGCCACCGTGCCGCCGTGTGCCGCCATGGTGCGGGCCACGATGGCCAGGCCCAGCCCGGTGCCACCGGGGCTGCGCGAGGCAAAGGGCTCAAACAGCCGGTCGCGGATTTCAGCGGGCACGCCGGGGCCTGCGTCGCACACATGCAGCAGCACGGTGGTGTCGGTGGTTTCGGCGTCGATGTGCACATGGCTGTGGGTGCGGGCCGCTGCCGGGGCATCTGCATCGCTGCCGGGTGCGGTGGCCATGCGGGCGTTTTCAAACAGGTTGGTCAGCGCCTGGTCCACACGGCGCGGGTCGGCCTGCAGCCACAGTGGTTGCTCCAGCCCCGGCCCAAAGCTCACATCGGGCAGGCGCATGGCGGCGTTGCGCACCTGGGCCGCCAGATCGATGGTGCTGGGGGCCAGCTTCCAGGGCTTGGCAAAGTCCAGCAGGTCGTGCGTAAGGTGCGCAATGCGAGCCACCTGCTCGGCCACCTCGCGCCGCGTGTCGCCCGGCGCTGCGGCCACCGCCATGGAGATGATGTTCAGCGGGTTGCGAATGTCGTGCGCCACCGTGGCCGCCAGGGCCCCCAACTCGGCCAGGCGGGCCTGCAACTGGCGCTCGCGCTCGCGGGCGGCAAACTGCTGGGCCTGCTCCACGCGCTCTGCTGCCTCGGCCACCACGGTGCCAAACAGCTCGGCCACATGGCGCGGTCCGGGGGGCGCGGCGTCCCAGCCCTGCAACGACACGGCCCAGACCTCGCCCGCGCGGCCACACACCAGCTGCGGCGTGCTGCTGGCGGCGGCGGGGGCCTCGCCAATGTGCACTTCCACCTGCGTGCCGATGCGTGCGCTGAGCAAGGCAGCTGCTTGTTCGGCCAGGGACTGGGTCGTTTCGGCCGACCCCAGCGTGCGGCGCCAGGCGGCCAGGTCGGCAGCAGACACGTCGGCACCCGGGTACACCAGCCGCTCGGCCACCCGCCGCACGGGGCCGTTGAGGGCCAGCACACTGGCTGCCACGGCCAGGCCGCTCAGCCAGCGCGAATCCAGCGGCAGCAAGGGCGTGAGCGCCACCACCACCAGCCCCAGCGCCAGCAGAAGCGCCCACACGAGGGCGCGGCGCGCCCAGGCATTGGCCACAAACACCCCGTAGCGCAGGATGCCGTACACCAGGATCAGCGAATAGAACGGCAGGCCCAGCAGCGGAAACGGGTAGACAGGCAGATCAAGCACCGCAATGCCATAGCCCGCCAGGCACAGCAGGCCCCACAGGCACGACGCGGTGACGGCCGCAATCTGCCGCAACTTCTGCCTATCACCCTGGCGGCGCGCGCGCAGCAAGGCGTGCAGCAGCACCCACACCCCGCCAATGCCCAGGATGACCCAGGCCATGCTGGCCACCATGCCCACCGGGTCGGCCACTGCAAGCCAGCCAATGTCGCGGTGGTGAATCAAATGCCCGGGCACCAGGATGATGGAAACCACGGTGGCACCGCCCCCCAACGCGTAGGCCGCCGCCACGCCCCAGCGCCCCAGGTCCACACGGCAGAAAACGGAGCAGAAGTGAAAGAACAGCGCCGACGTGAAGGGCGCCGTGGCCAGCAGGCGCATGGCCACGGGCTCAGCCTCGGGGCCGATCCAGTTGGGCAGCTCGTTGCCCACCATCCACAGCGAAATGCCGGTCAAAAACGCCGCCAGCAGGCGCGCGCCCGCCACGCGGTCGGCCCAGGCCAGCAACAAGGCGGCCAGCACCAGGGTTTCGAGCACCGAAAACCCGAGGATGGCGTGGATCAGCATGCAAGAACCGATGGGGTGGAAGCGCTGCGCATGGCGGGGACCTGTTCCTGGAGTTAACGATTGCGGCTGCGCGCACTGTAAACCAAGTATGCAGGTCGACCCGCGAATTTCAATGAAATCAAGCACTTGCAGTGCATTCAGCACCTGGCCCGGGTTTCGCAATAGGGAGTGCAACCGCCACTCTTGCCCAGCCCGCCATGTCTGCCCTGTTCACCCCCACGCCCCGCACTTGTGATACCGCCCCTGCCCACCCTGCCCCGGCGCTGGACCTGCGCGCCATGGTGGGCGCCGCAGCCTGGGCACGCCTGCCCGCCGCCGTGCAACGCCGCTTTGGCACCGCACATGCCGATGTGGCCTATGAAGGCCAGATGGACCTGCGCTGCTCGCTGGTTGGCCATGTCTATGCCGCGCTGACCCGCGTCTGGGGCGGCCCACTCACCCACATCAACACCACCGCCCTGCCCGCCACCGTGCGCGTCAGCGACAACGGACGCGGTGGTGTGGTGTGGGAGCGCTGCTTTCACACCGGCACCGACAGCGGCGCGGACCGCACCGTGCGATCCACCAAGGAGCTGGGGCCCGATGGGCGCCTGCTGGAGCGCACCGATGGCGGCCTGGCCATGTCGCTGGACGTGCTGGAAGAAGACGGCGCGCTGGTGTTTCGCAGCCGCCGCTTCTGGTGGGTGCGGGGGAATCTGCGCATCCCCGTGCCGGCCCTGCTGACCCCTGGCACCTGCCGCGTGGCGCACACCGACCTGGGTGGCGGGAAGTTCCGCTTCACGCTGAGCATGGTGCACCCCTGGTGGGGGGAGACCTTCCACCAGTCCGGGGTGTTCACAGACCCCTGCACCGAAGACGCCAGCCCTGACTATTCTTTGAACGCGCTCTGAGCGCACACAACAACAAGGACACCCGACCATGAGTGCCATGACCCCTCTTTTTATGCTGCTCTCCGTGCAGGCCGCCATGGGCGCGTTTGACAACTGGTGGCACCACGAGCTGCAGGCCCGCCTGCCCCATCGCCCATCGGCCCGGTATGAACTGGCGCTGCATGCGGCACGCGAGGCGATCTACGGCGTCGTCTTCTTCGGGCTGGCCTGGTTTGCGTGGCATGGCGCCTGGGCGGCCCTGCTTGCCGCCCTGCTGCTGACCGAGCTGGGCATCACCCTGGCGGACTTTCTGGAAGAGGATCGCACCCGGCGCCTGCCCCCGCTGGAGCGGGTGCTGCACACGCTGCTGACCATCAGCTACGGCCTGTTCCTGGGGCTGATGGCGCCCGTGCTGTGGGGCTGGCTGCAGCAGCCCACCGACCTGGTGGTCGCGCCCCATGGCTGGGTGTCGTGGTTGTTCACCGCGTTTGCGCTGGGGGTATGGGCCTGGAGCGTGCGCAACCTGCGCGCCGTGTTGCGCCTGCGCCGCGCAGCGGCACCTGCAGCCCAGCCCCAGACCGTGCCGGGCAACAGCCAGCACCACACCGCCCCTGCCACGCTGGTCGCCGGTGCCACGGGGTTTGTGGGCTGCGCCCTGGTGGCGCAACTGGTGCAGGACGGCCAGCGCGTGATCGTGCTGACGCGCGATGTGCTGCAGGCCCGCGCCAGTCTGGGCCCGGGCGTGTGGGCCGTGGACACGCTGGACGCAATCCCGCCAGAAACCCGCATCGACGCGGTGGTCCAGCTCGCCGGGGCGCGGGTGCTGGGCATGCCCTGGACGGCCGCGCGCAGGCGTGTGCTGCTGGCCAGCCGGGTGGACACCACCATGGCTGTGGTCGCGCTGATGCGGCGCCTGCACCACCGCCCGCGTGTGCTGGTCAGCGCATCGGCCGTGGGGTTTTATGGCGCATCACCCAACGCGTCGATGGAGCCGCTGGATGAAGCCGCGCCACCGCGCCCGGGCGAGTTCCAGTCCGACCTGTGTGCTGCCATCGAGCACGAGGCACGGCGTGCCGAAGCACTGGGCGTGCGTGTGGTGCGCTTGCGCCTGGGGGTGGTGCTGGGCAACGGCGGCGGCGCCTACCCGATGCAGGCCCTGAGCGCGCGCATGGGCCTGGGCGCCGTGCTGGGCCATGGCCGCCAGGCCGCGCCGTGGATCCACCTGACCGATGCGCTGGGGCTGATCCGCTTTGCGCTGGCCCGCAACGATGTGCAGGGGCCCATCAACGCAGTGGCGCCCGGCGGCGTTTCGCAGCGCAGCTTTGTGCAGGCCCTGGCCGCATCGTTTGGGCAGCGCGTGTGGTTGACCATGCCCGCCGCCCCCTTGCGCTGGGCGCTGGGCGAGATGTCTACCCTGCTGCTGGACGGCCAGAACGTGGTGCCCCAGGCGGCAGTGGCCCTGGGTTACCAGTTTGTGCACCCCGACCTGCCTAGTGCCTTGCGGGATCTCGCGGCCCGTGGCGAAGGCGGCGGGGCACCGTGATGCGGCGGCCGGGCTACTGGGCCCGGCCCCACCCCAAGGCCACATGCTGCAGCAGCATGATGGTCTTGCCGTCCTGGATCGTGCCGTTGGCAATGCCTGCCAGGGCCTCGGCCAGCGGCATCTCGATCACCTCGATGTCTTCGCCCTCCCCCTCCAGGCCGCCACCGCTGCGGATGTGGTCAGCGGGGTCGTATTCGGCGATGAAGAAATGCAGCTTCTCTGTGACCGAACCCGGACTCATGTAGGCCTCGAAGACCTTGCGCGGCTGGCGCACGCGGTAGCCGGTTTCTTCCTCGGCCTCGCGGCGGATGCAGGTTTCGGGGTCGTCGCCGTCGAGCAGGCCTGCGCAGGTCTCGATCAGCAAGCCGTCAGCGCAGCCATTGAGAAAGGCGGGTAGCCGGAACTGGCGCGTCAGCACCACCGTGCTGCGGCGCGGATCGAACAACAGCAGTGCAGCGCCGTTCCCCCGGTCATAAGCCTCGCGGCTCATCGTCTGCCATTCGCCATCGCGCCTGCGCAGCGAGCAGGTGACCTTGCGCAGCACGTACCAGTTGTCGGATAGCACTTGCACCTCCAGCAGTTTTACATGCTCGGTGCGGGCGTTCAGCTCGGCGACGGGGACATCGGGCACGAGGCGGCTCATACAAGGCTCCCTGCGGGATGACGTTGATGGCAACGTACGGCAGGCGCCAACGCTGAGGCAGTGCGGTCTGATGTTTTGCGCATGGTTTTGACAAGGTTGATTTAAGCAATATCATGCACAAACATGCAATTTCGTGCAATCACCTTGTCCAACCACTCATGCTGACCACCCAACGCAAACAGCTACTGCTCGCTCGACTTCAGCAGGACGGCCAGATCGTGGCCAAGGCCTTCAGCGAGGAGCTGGGCATCTCGGAAGACACCGTGCGGCGCGACCTGCGCGAGCTGGCCGCCGAGGGCCGCTTGCAGCGTGTGCATGGCGGCGCCCTGCCCGCCTCGGCCGCTGTGAGCAGTCTGCAAGTGCGTGAGCAGCTGGCCCCCGAAGACAAGCGCGCCCTGGGCCGCGCCGGGGCCGCGCTCGTGTTGCCCGGCCAGGTGGTGATCCTGGACGGAGGCACCACTTCGCTGCAGGTGGTGCAGCACCTGCCGCTGGACTTGCGCGCCACCGTGGTCACGCACAGCCCCACCGTGGCCGTGGCGCTGGCGGGGCATACGCAGGTGGAGGTGCTGGTGCTGGGCGGCCGGTTGTTCCGCCATTCCATGGTGAATGTGGGTGCCAGCGTGGTCGAGGCCGCCGCCCAGTTGCGGGCCGACCTGTACCTGATGGGTGTGACCGGCGTGCATGCCGAGGCCGGCCTGACCACGGGAGACTTTGAGGAAGCCGCCGTCAAGCGCGCCCTGCACCAGCGGGCGGCAGAGACGGTGGTGCTGGCCTCGCTCGACAAGCTGGGCACGGCATCGCCATTCAGCGTGGCCCCCTTGCGCGAACTGGCCGCGCTGGTGGTGCCAACCGCCACGCCTGAGGCGCTGCGCCAAAAGCTCCAGGCCGGTGGCGCCAAGGTGGAGATCGCAGCCGGCTGATCAGGCAATCAGGCAGTAGCGGCGCCAGCATCCTGGCGCAGGTGTGCGACCAGGGCTGCGGCAAAGCCTGTCAGCACCGCCCCTTTGCGCACGCAGATCTGCAGGTCGCGCTGCGCCCAGGGCTCGTCCAGCTCCACCAGCACCGGCGGCTCGCTCAGGCCCGCCACCTGCAAGGCCGCGCCCCGGGGCACCAGGCCAATGCCCACGCCCGCGCCCACCATGCGGCACACGGCCTCGAAGCTGCGTACCTGAATGCGCACGTCCAGGTGCCGCCCCAGCGCGGCGGCGGCATTGGTCGTGAAGGTATGAATGGCCGAGCCAGCGTGCAGCATCACAAAGGCCTGGTCCAGCACCTCGGCAAACCCCACGCGGCCGCACGCCGCCAGCGCATGGCCTGCGGGCACGATGAGCACCAGGCGGTCCTGCCGGTACGGCGCCAGCTCCACCCCGGCGCCCGTGCCGCTGTCTGCCAGCACGCCCACCTCGATCTCGCCATTGGCCACGGCCACCACAATTTCGGCACTGGTGCGCTCTTCCAGGCTCACGCTGACCTGGGGGTGCCGCTTGAGAAAACCCGCCAAGTCGTCCGGCAAAAAGGTGTGGGTGGCGTGTGTGTTGGCCCACAGGCTCACATGGCCGCGAATGCCAGTGGCAAATGGCGAGAGGTTGGCATGCATCTGCTCGATGCTTGCCAGCACTTGGCGGGCGTTGCGTAGCAGGGCCTCGCCCGCGCGGGTCAGCGCCACACCACGAGTCTGGCGCTCGAACAGCGAGGTGTTCAGCGCCTCCTCCAGCCGCCGCAGCCGATGGCTGGCTGACGACGGCGCCAGATGGGCGCGCGCGGCGCCGCGCGTGAGGTTGCGCTCTTCGGCAATGGCGACAAACAGGCGCAGGTCGGTGAGGTCGTAGTTCAAAGCGGGCCCTTGGCGTTCGTCAGTAACGAACGCATGGTTGCTGGATCAGCAATTGTGCATTGCAGCATTTAAGGGCAGGATGCCAGCCTTCCCGATACAAAGTACGCAAATCGTTCGGCATACCGTACGAAATGCGCTGACCCGATACATGCCCTGGAAAAACTGGTCCTCCGAACGCCTTGGTCTCGCCCTCGCCATCCTCGCGGCGCTGGGTTTCTCGTTCAAAGCCATCTTTGTGAAGCTGGCCTATGCCGTGCCCCAGGCCGTACCGGTGGATTCCGTCACCCTGCTGTGCCTGCGCATGGCGTTTTCGGTGCCCGTGTTCGCCTGGGTGGGCTGGCGCGCCAGCCGCAACCTGGCCCCGCTGGCGGGGCGTGACTGGCTGGCCATCGTGGCACTGGGCCTGCTGGGCTACTACGGCGCAAGCATCCTCGACTTCATCGGCCTGCAGTACATCACCGCCAGCCTGGAGCGGCTGATCCTCTTCACCTACCCCACGCTCACCATCGTGATCGGCGTGCTCTTCATGGGCAAGCGGGCCTCCCGCCGGGAGCTGGGTGCGCTGTTGTTGTCCTACGCAGGCATTGGCCTGGCCTTTGCACACGACCTGCATGTGGCGGGCGATTCGCACGCCGTGTTGGTGGGCGCAGGGTTTGTGTTTGGCTCGGCCGTGTCGTATGCGTTCTACCAGGCGGGCAGCGAGCCTGCCATACGCCGCATGGGCGCGGCGCGCTTCACGGCGCTGGCGATGCTGGTCTCCACGGGCGCCACACTGCTGCATTTTGTGGTGTCGCAGCCTGCGGGTGCGCTGGTGCAGCCCGCGCCGGTCTACCTGCATGCGCTGGGCATGGCCGTGTTCTCCACCGTGTTGCCGGTGTTCATGACGTCGGCCGCCATCCGCCGCATCGGCGCCTCCAAGACCGCGCTCGTCGGCACGCTGGGGCCCATCCTGACGATCTTTTTTGGTGTCTGGCTGCTGGATGAACCGTTGACGTGGTGGCAGATGGGGGGTGCGGCCCTGGTGCTCGCGGGGGTGATGCTGATCGGGCGCCGCAGCGCACCCCCACCCTTGCCGAAGGCTGCAAAGCCTGCGATGTAGGCCCGCCGTCTGCCGGACTGACTGGCTACGGCAAGTTTTCCCGAAAGATGACCTGGCTGCGGGTGGCCTCCACACCGCTCGTGGCGTCCCGCCCGTCCCGCAGGTTGGCAAAGATACGCACGCAGTTCATCACCGCGCCGAGCGGGTTCTGCGTGATGACCGCGTCCATGGTGCCGTCGATCAACAGCGCGCGGGTGTCCGGCGTAAGGCCGTGGCCGATGAAGACCACCTTGTGTTCCAGCCCAGCCTCCTTCAGGGCGCGGCCAATGCCTTCGGCGCCGCCGCCGATGTTGTAGATGCCGGCCAGGTCCGGGTGCTGCTCCAGCAGGCTGCGCGCCTGCTGGTAGTTGCGCTCGGCGTCGTCCTGGCCCTCGCGCACGCCCACCACCTGCACCAAAGGGAATTGTTCTTCAAACAGGTGCAGAAAGCCCGCCTCGCGCTCCTCGTGCGCGCGGTAGCGCAGCGAGCCCACGATCATCGCCACGCGGGCGTTGCGGCTGTGCGCCAGCGGGCCCATGAAGCGGGCAATGAGGTAGCCCGCAGTGCGGCCCGCGGCGCGGTTGTCCAGGCCCACATAGGCCGCCCGGCGCGAGCTCGACAGGTCCGAGATCAGTGTGACGGTGGGCACACCCTGCTCGGCCAGTTGGGCCACGGCCTCACGCACCACGGGGTGCTCCAGCGCCATGAAGGCAATGCCGTCGCAGCGCTTGCCATGGTGCAGCAGCGCGCGGGCCAGGGCTTCGGGGTTGAAGCTCTCAATGTAGGCGGCCTGGCAACGCACGTTGAAAGGTGCCCAGTGCTCCTGCGCGTAGCCGATCACGTCGCCCAGCATCTGCAAGAAGCGGTTGCTGCCCTCGGGGATCAGCACCATCAAACGCAGGGGCTGCGGCTGGGCCTGCAGCGTCGTGTGCGCCTCTGCCTGCGGCAAATACCCCAGGCTGATGGCCGCCTGCATCACACGTTGCACGGTGGCACTGCGTACGCCTGCGCGCTGGTTGAGCACCCGGTCTACCGTGGCGGTGGAGACGCCGGACAACTGGGCGATATCAGGGATGCGGGGGTGTTTGGACATAAAAACAATCAAAATCCATCATTGCATTTGCTGGTATTTGATGGATTCTGCGGATAGTATCACTGCAGCTTCGGTGCCGAAAGGCATCAAATTCGATCAGTACAAACCCTAGATTGCGGCGGCACAGACCGACTGCACAGGAGACAAGTCCATGCCTGATATCCCTTCTTCGTTTCGCCGACACGCGCCCCGCCCCGCCCGCCTGGGCTAGATCGCTGCTGCGGCTCCATGCAATACGAATTCGACTTTGCCAGCGTGCTGGCCAACTGGCCCCAGTTTCTGGAAGGGGCCTGGATGACCATCCTGCTGTCCTTCCCGGCCACGGTGATTGGCTTTGTGGGCGGCACGCTGCTGGCCATTGGCCGGCGCGGCCACACGCCTTGGGTGGCCAAGGCCTGTGGCGCCTATGTGGAGGTGCTGCGCAACACGCCGCTGCTGGTGCAGGTGTTCCTGGTGTTTTTCGGCCTCGCCAGCCTGGGCTGGAAGGTGCCTGCGTTTGCGGCGGCATTGCTGACGCTGGTGATCAACGTGGCGGCCTACACCTGCGAAATCATGCGCGCCGGCATGGACTCCATCCACAAGGGCCAGATCGAGGCCGCCGAATGCCTGGGCCTCACGCGGCGGCAGGTGTACTGGCATGTGGTGCTGCGCCCGGCCATGGAGAAGGTCTACCCGGCGCTCACCAGCCAGTTCGTGCTGCTGATGCTGGCCTCGTCCATCACCTCGCAGATCTCGGTGGAGGAGCTTACGGCCATCGCGGCCCGCGTGCAGTCTGAAACCTTCCGCCCCTTTGAGGCCTACATCCTGGTCGCCGTGGCCTACCTGGTGCTGTCGCTGCTGATGCGCGCCGGGCTGTGGCTGTTCGGCCAGATCGTGTTCACGCGCCAACGCAAACTGAGGAGCGCCAAATGATCGACGGTGGACTGAATGCCTACCACCTGCAGTACCTGCTGTTCGGCGCGCTGTGGACCATCGGCCTGTCGCTGATCGCCTTTGTGGGCGGCGGCCTGGCCGGGGGCGTGATTGCGCTGTGCCGCGTCAGCCCCATCAAGGCGGTGCGCTGGGCCACGATTGCGTGGATCCAGACCATCCAGGGCACGCCGCTGCTGGTGGTGCTGTTCCTGTGCTACTTCGGCCTGTCCATCATGGGGCTGGAGCTGCCCGCCATCGTGGCCGCCAGTATCGCGATGATTGTTTACGTCAGTGCCTACCTGGGCGAGATCTGGCGCGGCTGCATCGAATCGGTGCCGCGCACGCAGTGGGAGGCGGCCGAATGCCTGGCCCTGTCGCGCACCCAGCGCATGCGGCTGGTGGTGCTGCCCCAGGCGGTGCGCATTGCCACCCCGCCCACGGTGGGCTTCATGGTGCAGATCGTCAAGAACACGTCGCTCGCGTCCATCGTGGGGTTCATCGAGCTGGTGCGTGCCGGGCAGCTCATCAACAACTCCATCTTCCAGCCCTTCACCGTGTACCTGCTGATTGCCATCGTGTACTTCGCAATGTGCTACCCGCTGTCGGTCTGGAGCCGCAAGCTGGAGCAGCGCCAGCAGTTTGGAAACCGTGGCACAGCCACCCCTTCTGTGACCACCGCATGAAACGAGAAGACACCATGAACCTCGCCCGAGACGCTGCCGTGCAACCCCTCCAGCCAGCGGCTTCGCCTGCGCACACCGTCGTTGAGCTGAAGGGCGTGCACAAGAGCTTTGGCAGCAACCAGGTGCTCAAGGGCGTGTCGTTCGCCATTCCCAAAGGCCAGGTCGTGGCCATCATTGGCAAGAGCGGCTCGGGCAAAAGCACGGCGCTGCGCTGCATCGACCGGCTGGAGATCATCGACAGCGGCACCATCCACGTGTGCGGCCACGCGGTGCACGACCCGGCCATCGACCTGCGCCAGCTGCGGCAGGACGTTGGCATCGTGTTCCAGAGTTATAACCTGTTCCCGCACCTCACGGTGGAGCAGAACATCACCCTGGCCCCCAAGGCCGTGAAGAACATGCCCGCCACCCAGGCGCGCGCCATTGCCGCCCGCACCCTGCAGCAGGTGGGCCTGGCCGACAAGGCGCAAGCCTACCCCGAGCAGCTTTCGGGCGGCCAGCAGCAGCGCGTGGCCATTGCACGGTCGCTGGCCATGGAGCCGCAGGTCATGCTGTTCGACGAAGTGACCTCGGCGCTGGACCCGCAGCTCACCGGCGAGGTGCTGCGCGTCATCGAATCGCTGGCCCAGGGCGGCATGACCATGGTGCTGGTCACCCACGAGATGGAATTCGCCGCGCGCGTGGCCGACACCGTGATCTACATGCACGAGGGCAAGGTCTGGGAGACCGGCCCTGGCGACATGCTGAAGAACCCGCAAACGGCCGAGCTGCGCGACTTTCTGTCGCACGGGCTGTGATCCGTTCCTTTTTTGATTCCCTTGCCAAAAACCACCAGGAGACATTTCACATGACCGCTTCCCGCACCCGCATCCTGCGCCGCGCCCTGCTCGCCACCGCCGCAGCCGCCCTGTGCCTGCCCGCCATGGCAGACTTGGCAGAGATCAAGTCCGCCGGCAAACTGCGCGTGGGCATCGACTTTGGCGCGCCGTTTTATGGCTATGTGGACGAGAAGATGAAGCCCGTGGGCTCAGACGTGGAAGCGGCCGAGTTGCTGGCCAAGGACCTGGGCCTGACGCTGGAGATCGTGAACACCACCAACTCCGCGCGCATCCCCAACCTGCTGTCGAACAAGGTGGACCTGATCATCTCGTCGCTCTCCATCACGCCCGAGCGCCAGAAGGCCGTGGACTTCTCCATGCCCTATGGCGCCATCCAGGCGGCCGTAGGCGCGCCCAAGAGCCTCAAGCTCACCAGCATCGACGACCTGGCGGGCAAGACGGTGGCCGTGACGCGCGGCGGCCCGCAGGACAAGATCGTGACCGAGCGCGCGCCGCAGGCCAAGGTGGTGCGCTTTGACGACGAATCTGCCTCCATCACCGCCGCTGCCACGGGCCAGGCCGACATCGTGGCTATCACGCCGCCCATCATCGCGGCCATCGCCAAGAAGAACCCCGCCCGCGAGTTCGAGACCAAGTTCATCCTGCAGTCTTACCAGCTGGGCATGGCCATGCGCAAGGGCCAACCCGAGCTGATGAAGGCCGTCAACGGCTGGATCAAGACCAACCTGACCAACGGCAAGCTCAACGACATCCACCTGAAGTACGCGGGCGTGCCGATCCCCAAGGAAATCATCGACGGCGCCAAGTAAGCGCCTTCCAACCCAGCGCCTGCAACGTGGGGCGACATGACGGGCGGTGGGCCATGCCACCCGCCCGGCTGCGCCCTGCCCCGCCCCATCACCACAAAGGAAATTCTTATGAGCCGTCATTTCGGCGCCATCCGCCAGCTGGGCTATGTGGTCCACGACATCGAAGCCGCCATGGACTACTGGAGCAACACCCTGGGCGTGGGCCCCTGGTTCTACAACCCCAAGGTTCCGATCAAGAACTACGTCTACCGGGGTGAGTCGCACGAGCCGCACAACTCGGTGGCGCTGGCCAACTCGGGCTACGTGCAGGTCGAGCTGATCCAGACCCGCAACGACGTGCCCTCGATGTACCGCGACTTTCTGCAGGCCGGGCGCACCGGGCTGCAGCACGTGGCCTACTGGACCAGCGACTACGACGTGGACCTGGCGCGGCTGACAGCCCAGGGCTTCAAGGCGGTGATGAGTGGCGAGGTGGGCGAGAAAGGCCGCTTCGTCTACTTCGACACCGAATACCACCCCGGCACGGTGATCGAGCTGTCGGAAGTGGCCGGCCCCAAGGGCCGCATGTTCGACCTGATCCGCGCCGAGTCGGAAACCTGGGACGGCAAGACCGACCCGGTGCGCCCCTTCCCGGACCTTTCCAAGATCTGATTTCAAGCCCAATAGCCCTTTACCGCCTGTCCATCAAGCGCTAGCAGCTATCAAAACCATAGTGCACACTGCCCATGTCCCCAGACCGCTTTGAAGCCACCTACCTGATCGAAACCCCGCTGGACCCCGCCCACGTGGCCGAGGTGCTGGCGGGCGAGCAATCGTGTGGCACCTTCACCCGGGTGGAGGGCGAGACCGATGCGCTGCGCGAACGCGCCCGCGCCACGGTCGAATCCATCGAGCTGCTGGACGTGGCGCCCGCCCCCTCGCTGCCCAACGGCTGGATGCAGCGGCGCGGCATGTTCGGCACGCCGCAGACCTGGCAGCGCGCCCGGCTGCGCGTGAGCTTCCCCAGCAGCAACGTCGGCCCCAACCTGCCGACGCTGGCGGCCACGGTGTCGGGCAACCTGTTCGACCTGGGCGAGGTCACCGGCTTGCGACTGGAGTCGATGAAGCTGCCGCGCGCCTACCGCGAGCAGTTTGACCTGCCCCGCCAAGGTATTGCAGGCACACGCGCGCTGACCGGCGTGCAGGGCCGCCCGCTCATCGGCACCATCATCAAACCCAACGTGGGTTTATCGGCAGAAGAAACCGGTGAACTGGCGGGCCGCCTGTGCGCAGCCGGGGTGGACTTCATCAAGGATGACGAGGTCTGCGCCAACCCGGTGCACGCCCCGCTGGCCGACCGCGTGAAATCCGTGATGCGCCGCGTGCGCGCCCACCAGGACAAGACCGGCAAGCTCGTCATGGTGGCGTTCAACATCACCGACGAAACCGATGCCATGCGCCGCCATGCCGACCTGATTGCCGCCGAGGGTGGCAGTTGTGTGATGGTCAGCCTGAACTGGTGCGGCTACTCCGCCGTGCAGACGCTGCGCCGCCACACACAGCTGGCCTTGCACGGCCACCGCAATGGCTACGGCGCCCTGTCGCGCCACCCGTTGCTGGGCTTTTCATTCAACGCCTGGCAGACGCTGTGGCGCCTGGCGGGTGTGGACCACATGCATGTGCACGGCCTGCAGGGCAAGTTCTCGCAGACCGATGAGGAGGTGATCGAATCCGCCCACGACACCCTGACCCCGCTGTGCGAAGGGCTGGACGACCGCGTGCTACCGGCCTTCTCCAATGGCCAGTGGGCCGGCACGGTGCCCACCACCTGGGACAGCGTGCGTAGCAACGACCTGCTGTTCATGTCCGGCGGCGGCATCCTGGCCCACCCCGATGGCGCGGCCGCTGGCGTGGCCAGCCTGCAGCAGGCCTGGGACGCGGTGCAGAACGGCGAAACGCTGGCCCAGCGCGCAGAACATGCCGTTGAACTGCGCCACGCCATCGACTTCTTTGGCAAGAAGCACTGAACCATGTTCACCACAGCTCCCCGGTTTGGCTGGTACGGCGACGACTTCACGGGCGCCACGGACACGTTGGCCGTGCTGGCCCAGGCGGGCCTGCGGTCCATGCTGTTCATGGGCGTGCCCAGCGCAGAAGCTTTGATCGCCGCCGGGCCGCTGGACGCCGTGGGCATTGCAGGCGCCGCGCGCGCCATGCCACCCGAAGCCATGCGCGCCGAACTGGCACCCGTGGGCCGCTTTTTCAGGCAGATCGCGCCCACCGTGTTGCACTACAAGGTGTGCTCCACCTTCGACAGCGCTCCGCATGTCGGCAACATCGCCTGCGCCATCGAAACACTGCACCCCAGCGTGGAGAACCGCTGGGTGCCCATCCTCGGCGGCCAGCCCAGCCTGGGCAGATACTGCGCCTTCAGCAACCTGTTTGCTGCGGCCGGCACGGGGGGGGGCGTCTACCGCATTGACCGGCACCCGACGATGCACAGGCACCCGGTGACCCCCATGGCCGAAGCCGACTTGCGGGTGCACCTGGCGCAACAAGGTTTGCAAGGCATCACGGCACTGCATTACCCGCTGTACGAAGCAGACACCTTGCCCGGCTCTCTGAACACCCTGCTGGGCCATGGCGCGACCGCTGTGCCCGAGGTGCCCGAGGTGTCCGACACACCATTCGTGCCTACGCTGCTGGACCTGACCAGTGCAGACCAGCTGGCCACCTTGGGGCGCCTGCTGTGGCAACAAGCCCAGCGCGCCCGCTTGCTCGCTGTGGGGCCCAGCTCCGTGGCCCAGGCGTTGATCGCGTGCTGGGGCACCCAGACCAGCCAAACCGCCCCTGCCTTGGCACCATCGCCTGGCCCTGTGTTCGCCTGGGCGGGTAGCCTGTCACCCATCACAGCGGCCCAGGTCCAGGCCGCAACGTCCTATCAGCGCATCCCGGTGGACGCGCACCGACTGACCCATGACACCGACTACGCCCAGGCCACCCAACGCGCAATATGCGCCGGGCTGCAGCAGGGCCATCACGTGCTGGCCTACACCGGTCCCACGGACGGCGCTTCTGCTCCGTCCAGTGGTGCTTCGGCGGCCGTCGCCCCCGCCAGTGCGGCCCTGGTCGCCCGCGTGGTGCAGGCGCAGGCCGACAACGGCACGCCGCTGGGGCGCATTGGCATTGCAGGGGGCGACACCTCCAGCCACGCCGTGCAGGCGCTGCAGCTGTGGGGGCTGTCGTACCAAACCACGGTCTGCCCCGGGGTCACGCTAAGCCGGGCGCACAGCACCGATCCGTCGCGCCACGGGCTGGAGCTGATGCTCAAGGGGGGACAGATGGGTGGAGCGGACCTTTTCGAAAGACTGCTGAGCGCGGGCTGACGGAAATATCCAGGCGATAAAAAGCCCGCACATGGCGGGCTACTGACCAGGTTTTGCGAAGGCCTGAGGGAAAAGCAAGGCAGCAGGCACGCCCACCGCCATCCCGTCACACGCGAGGAACCGGGGTCCCCGAGTTCACGCACAGCGCCATGTTCAACGCCTTGATCGCGGTCTTGTAGTCCTCGCGTTCAATCACGAACTGCATGTTCACCTGGCGCAGTGTCTGGGACACGCAATTCACGTTGACGCGGGCATCGGCCAGCGCCTGCGCGGCCTTGGCCAGCACGCCAGGGATGCCAATGTTGGAGCCAATGGTGCACACGATCGCGCTGGGCTTGATCGTCACGACCTGGTAGTCCTTCTGCAGCTCGGCCACCAGCTCGGGCGTGACCTGGTTGTCCCACACCAGATGGGCGATGGAGTTGGCGTTGGTCGCCTTGAGGATGTAGCTCACATCGTGCTTGCAAAACACGTTCATCAGGCCCGCATCAAAGCCCACGGTACCTACCATGCTGGGGTCGTGGATCTCGATCAGCGTGACCTTGTCGGTGCCCGTGACGATCTCCACGCGCGCGCGCTCGCCCACAAAGTCTTTCGTAATGAGCGTGCCGGGGTGGTCGGGCTCAAAGGTGTTCTTCAGGCGGATCGGGATACCTGCCAGCTCCATGGGCTTGGCGGCCTTGGGGTGAATGGCTTCCATGCCCACGTCGGCCAGCTGGTCGGCCACGTCGTAGTTGGTGGCGCCCACCACAATGGCGTTTTCCAGGCCCACCAGGTTGGGGTCGGCGGAGGACAGGTGGAACTCCTTGTGGATCACGGCCTCGGCGGGGCGCACTTCCACGGCAATCTTGCTGAAGGTGACCTCGGAGTAGCCCCGGTCAAATTCGCGCATGATGCCTTCGGTGCCCTTGGTGTAGCCCGTGGCCACCACCACCTTGTCGCTCAGGTCCAGGCCCTTGAAGCTGTGGGCAATGCGCTCGTCAATGGTCCAGGCTTCGTTGTCGTCAAAACCGGCCAGGTCCATCAGGAGGGCGTTGACGCCATTGGCCTTGAGGATCTCGACCGAGTTGAACGCGCTGTGCGATTCGCCAATCGAGGCCAGCACTTCACGCGCCGCGAGCAACACGTCCTTGCGGCTCAAATAGCCGCTGGCCAGCACGTGCTGCATGGCGTTCAGATATTCGCGTGCCTGAGCAATGCGCTGGTCAATAAAGGCATCGGCCACATCCAGCGGCAGGCCCAGGTCGGCATAGCCGGCGTTGAGCTTTTTCAGGCTGGCGGCCAGTTGCGTCAACGCATCCTGGTAACCCTTGCCTTCGGCAAACAAGGCATAGATGCCGCGCTCACCCGTCTTCTTGTGCTCCAGCAGCTGGTTCGTCACGCCCGAGTAGGCGGACACCACGTAGATCCGGCCGTTGATGCGCTTGGGGTCGTGCAGCACGATGTGGCGCAACACATCGCCAAAGGCGGTCATGGAGGTGCCGCCGATCTTCTCGACAGAGATCTTGGAGTTTTGAACGTCTTGCATGGACTGACAGGCTCAGGGGAGCAAAGAAATGGGACAAACCGGGCAGGAATGCTGCCCATAGGGCAGCGCGGCAGTAAACCCGGTATTTTCCACCACTTTCATTCGGGCACTTTGACGCAGCCCGAAAGGAGGCGGCTTGATCCCGCTACAGCAGACTGCATTCCACAGGAGGGAGCGTCGCCAACAACTTCCGCTTTACAGATCAGCCCTCAACACCCCATTGCGCGTCGTGATGAAAAGCACAGCGTCTTTCAGAACAATGCCTTCTGGGGGGGGAATCACACTCGGCAAGGTACCAGGTACAAAACCGTACTTCCCAACCGTGCCAACCACGGTGCTCACCACACCACTGGTAGTGATTTTGCGCACCAAGGCATTGTTGCGATCGGCCACATACAAGTTGTCCTGACCGTCGATCTTGACGTCCACGGGGAGCCAGAACTTTGCTTGCGTTGCCGCCCCATCGCTGAAACCTGGAACTCCAGGTTGACCCGCAATGGTGCTGACCAAGCCCGCCGGAGTGACTTTGCGGACCACATGATTGGCGGGATCTGCCACATACAGATTGCCTGCAGAGTCCAGCGCGCCACCGCCAATGGAGGAAAACCGAGCAGAATCCCCCTTGCCATCCACTAGGCCCTGAACGCCCGCCTTGCCAGCCAGCAGACTCACAGTCTTGTCCGAATTGATTTTGTAAATTGCTCCATACGGCCTTGTCGGGACAAGAATGGGCAGGCCTGCGGTCGGTACTGTCGAGCCTGCTGCTACATACACCGCACCGGAATCATCTACCGCCAACACCTTTAATCCATCGGGCAGACTCTCGCCGCCCTCAAAGAATGATTTGACTGTGCCGTCGGGAGCAATCACTCGAATGCGCCTCCCACCGCCGACGTATGTATTACCTCGTCGATCTACCGCCGCCCCACTCATCGCATTTTGATATTCCATGCGAACGATACTCGTTGTGCCCCCTTCTGGGCTTATGCGGCGCAGAGAGTAGGAGTCGTCAATGTGGCTCGACAAGTGGCTGTTTGGATTAACGAACCGGTCGAGTACGAACAGATTTCCATTCGCATCGATGGATGGGCTACGCGGATCTGAGAACTGTGCAGCGCTGCCAATTCCATCGCCCTCCCCCACCAGTCCCTTGTTGCCCGCATAAACACTTTCAACACCTTGAGTATCAATTTTCAGGATTGCAGTATTCCCAAAAACAGGTGCATTCCCACCAGCTCCGAGAGCAGACAGATAAAAGTTTCCAACTGCATCCCGCGCAAACCCGGTAAAGCTGTACGACCAGCCGGAGCCCCATGTTTGTGTTGGCTGCCGAACAGTGGAGACCAAACCAGCAGGCGTGACTTTACGGATAGCACCGTTGCCCTCCAACACGTACAAGTTGCCCACGGCATCCATCGTGATGGATTGAAGCTCCAAAAACCGCGCAGCGCTGCCCTCGCCGTCCACAATCTGGGATGCCCCCTCCGATCCCGCCAGGACTGTCATCTGCCCCGCAGGTGTGACCTTGCGAAGCACAGGTTGGTTGCGATCAGCGATGTAAATCGTTCCCTGCGCATCTACCACCAGGCTAGAGGACTGATAGACAAATGAAAACGCTGGAGTGGGCATTCCCTTGGAACTGATGGCATCGACCAAAGTCTCCACTTGGCCGTTTGCCCCCAGCTTACGCAGCTGGTTGTTGGCGGTGAAATACACCGTACCCGCAGCATCCACCGCCAGTGGTTTACCAACAGAGCACAACGCCATGGGAATTTGGCAGTTCGAATCGGTCGAGACGTTTGCCAGCGTAGTGACCGTGCCTTGAGGCGTCACCTTGCGTATGTAATCCCCCTTGTCAGAGATATACCAGTTGCCCTTGGCGTCCGCCGCAACAAACTGCGGATTCAAAAATTTGGCGGCTGCTCCTTGCCCATCGGCAAATGCGGCGACCATATCGCCGCCAGCCACCGTGCTCACCGTACCGTCCGCAGAAATTTTGCGTAGCGCATGATTGCCCACTTCGCCCACCATGAGATTTCCGGCTGGATCAACCGTCAGGCTTTGGATGCCGTAGAAGGTTGCGATGCTGCGAGCCCCATCCAGGTTGCCAAGTCCCCCCACGTCTCCAGCGAGCAGGGCGATTTTTCCCGTCGGAGCCGGTGGAGGGCCGACGTTGTCTCCCCCCCCTGAACCACCGCATGCCTGCAAGACCACGAGACTTCCAAACACTATTGCATGCCCGGTAAAGCGGGCCAAGTTCATCCATTTCAAAATCAACTCCCTGATTGTTGGTGCCAGTCGCGCAATGGCTCACACCTAACGATTGCAACTGGACTGTGCGCGTACAGTTCAAAGCAGTTTGCCATTTCAACAATGCGGAATCGAACTGCACGATGCCGAATCAGGTTTCCATCTGTAACAGCTCCAAGTCCTGCGAGCCCTAAACCTTTCTGCGTTACAAATAAAAAGGCCGCACAGCCCATATAGAGCTCGTGCGGCCAGCTACTTGATCAGTATTGGTTTGAGTAGATCGTCAGCTCACTTCTTCTGCGGCGGTACGTCCGTGCAGCTGCCATGCGCAATCTCCGCCGCCATGCCGATGCTTTCGCCCAGCGTGGGATGCGGGTGGATGGTCTTGCCGATGTCCACGGCGTCCGCGCCCATCTCGATGGCCAGGGCGATCTCGCCGATCATGTCGCCCGCATGCGTGCCCACCATGCCGCCGCCCAGGATCTTGCCGTGGCCGTGGGCCTCGGGCGAGTCGTCGAACAGCAGTTTGGTCACGCCTTCGTCGCGGCCGTTGGCGATGGCGCGGCCAGAGGCCGTCCAGGGGAACAGGCCCTTCTTGACCTTGATGCCTTGCGCCTTGGCCTGGTCTTCAGTCAGGCCCACCCATGCCACTTCGGGGTCGGTGTAGGCCACGGATGGAATCACGCGGGCGTTGAAGGCGGCGGCTGCCAGTTCCTTGTTGCCCTGCAGTTCGCCAGCGATGACTTCAGCTGCCACGTGCGCCTCATGCACCGCCTTGTGCGCCAGCATGGGCTGGCCCACGATGTCGCCGATGGCGAAGATGTGCGGCACGTTGGTGCGCATCTGGATGTCGACGTTGATGAAGCCACGGTCTGTGACGGCAACGCCAGCCTCTTCGGCGGCGATCTTCTTGCCGTTGGGCGTGCGGCCCACGGCCTGCAGGACCAGGTCGTACACCTGCGGTTCGGGGGCAGTGCCGCCCTCTTCCGCTGGCGCGAACGTGACCTTGATGCCTTCGGGGGTGGCCTCGGCGCCCACTGTTTTCGTCTTCAACATGATGTTGTCGAAGCGCTTGGCGTTCATCTTTTGCCAGATCTTGACGAGATCGCGGTCCGCGCCCTGCATCAGTCCGTCCATCATTTCCACCACGTCCAGGCGTGCGCCCAGGGTGCTGTAGACGGTGCCCATTTCCAGGCCGATGATGCCGCCGCCCAGGATCAGCATGCGCTTGGGCACTTCCTTGAGCGCCAGGGCGCCGGTGGAATCGACCACGCGCGGGTCGTTGGGCATGAAGGGCAGGCGCACGGCCTGGCTGCCAGCAGCGATGATGGCGCGCTTGAAGGCGATGACCTTCTTGGTGCCCGTCTTCTCTTGGCCAGTGCCGGTGGTTTCTTCCACTTCAAGGTGGTTGGCGCCGACAAAAGCACCGTAGCCGCGCACGGTGGTCACCTTGCGCATCTTGGCCATGGCGGCCAGGCCGCCGGTGAGCTTGCCGATGACCTTTTCCTTGTGGCCGCGCAGCTTGTCGATGTTGACGGCAGGCGCACCAAAGTCCACGCCCAGGTCGGCCATGTGGCTGACCTCGTCCATGACGGCTGCCACGTGCAGCAGCGCCTTGGAGGGGATGCAGCCCACGTTCAGGCACACGCCACCCAGGGTGGCATAACGCTCGACGATGACGACCTTGAGGCCCAGGTCGGCCGCGCGGAAGGCGGCGCTGTAGCCACCGGGGCCGCCGCCGAGCACGAGCACGTCGCAATCCAGGTCGGCAGAGCCAGCAAAGCTGGATGCTACTGGATTGATAGCTGCTTGGGCTTGCTGAACGGGCGCAGGGGCCTGTTTTTGCTCAGAAACTGCAGGCGCTGGGGCGGCCGCAGGTGCTGGAGCTGCTGCGCCTGCGCCCTGCACTTCCAGCGTCAGCACCACCGATCCTTCGGCGATCTTGTCGCCGAGCTTCACTTTCAGCTCTTTGACCACGCCTGCATGGCTGGAGGGGATCTCCATGGAGGCCTTGTCGGACTCCACGGTGATCAGGCTCTGCTCTGCCTTGATGGTGTCGCCGGGCTTGACCAGCACTTCGATGATGGCCACTTCGGCGAAGTCGCCGATGTCGGGCACCTTGATGTCGATGATTGCCATGGTGTGTCTTGCCCTTCCGTTACATCACGATGCGGCGGAAGTCCGCCAGCAGCGAGGCAAAGTACACGTTGAAGCGTGCGGCGGCGGCACCGTCGATCACGCGGTGGTCCCAGCTCAGGGAGAGCGGCAGGATCAGGCGCGGGGCGAACTGCTTGCCGTCCCACTTGGGCTCCAGGCTGCTCTTGCACACGCCCATGATGGCGACTTCAGGGGCGTTGATGATGGGCGTGAAATAACGACCACCAATGCCACCCAGCGAGCTGATGGAGAAGCAGCCGCCGGTCATGTCGGCCGGGCCGAGCTTGCCGTCGCGCGCCTTCTTGGCCAGGTCGCCCATTTCCTGGCTGATCTGGACGATGCCCTTCTTGTCAGCGTCACGGATAACGGGCACCACGAGGCCGTTGGGCGTGTCGGCCGCAAAACCGATGTGGAAGTAGTTCTTCATCACCAGCTGGTCGCCGTCGAGGGAGCTGTTGAACTCAGGGAACTTCTTGAGCGCGGCCACTGCGGCCTTGATCATGAAGGCGAGCATCGTGACCTTGACGCCACTCTTCTCGTTCTCCTTGTTGAACTGCACGCGGAAAGCTTCGAGGTCGGTGATGTCCGCGTCGTCATGGTTGGTGACGTGCGGGATGACGACCCAGTTGCGGTGCAGGTTGGCGCCGCTGATCTTCTTGATGCGGGAGAGGTCCTTGCGCTCCACCGGGCCGAACTTGGTGAAGTCCACCTTGGGCCAGGGCAGCAGGTCCAGACCCACGCCGGAACCGCCGGACGCCGTTGCGGGCGCCTTGGCGGCCTGGGCCTTGGTTTGCACCGCGCCTGCCATCACCTGCTTGGTGAAGGCGGCCACGTCGTCCTGGGTGATGCGGCCCTTGGGGCCGGTGCCCTTGACTTCGTCGATGGGCACGCCCAATTCGCGGGCGAACTTGCGCACCGAAGGCGACGCATGGGGCAGGCCTGCGGTGGGGGTGCCCGGCTGGTGGGCTGGGACGGGCACCGAGGCAGTGGCAGCGACAGGTGCTGCGGCGGCAGCCACAGCAGGGGCGGCCACGGGCGCAGGTGCCGGTGCAGCGGCCGCAACGGGTGCGGGGGCTGCCGCCGGGGCCGCTGCGGTGGCAGCGCCTTCGAGCACAGCGACCAGGTCACCGATGTTGACGGTGTCGCCAATCTTGACTTTGAGTTCCTTGAGCACGCCAGCGGCGGGCGACGGGATCTCCATGGAGGCCTTGTCGGATTCGACGGTGAACAGGGATTGTTCGACCTTGATGGTGTCGCCGACCTTGACCAGCATCTCGATGACGGCCACGTCCTTGAAGTCGCCGATGTCGGGGATGCGCACTTCGACCGGGCCAGCAGCTGCCGGGGCCGCAGCTGCCGCCACTGGGGCGGGAGCAGCTGCTGCAGGAGCAGCCGCAGCCGCTGGGGCTGCTGCAGCGCCTGCGTCAGCGGACTCCACCACGGCAATCACCGAGCCTTGCTTGACCTTGTCGCCCAACGCAATCTTGAGTTCCTTGACCACGCCTGCGTGGCTGGATGGGATCTCCATCGATGCCTTGTCCGATTCGACCGTGATGAGCGACTGCTCGGCCTTCACGGTGTCGCCCACCTTGACCAGCAACTCGATCACGCCCACTTCGTCGAAGTCCCCGATGTCCGGGACTTGAATGTTGACCAATGCCATTGTTCTGTCTCCGTTCGTTTTATGCGTAGAGCGGGTTGATCTTGTCTGCATTGATGCCGTACTTGGCGATCGCTTCGGCCACCTTGGTGGCGGGCAGCACGCCATCCTCGCTCAGCGCCTTGAGGGCGGCCACAACGATGTAGTGGCGGTTCACCTCGAAATGTTCGCGCAGCTTGCTGCGGAAGTCGCTGCGGCCAAAACCGTCAGTGCCCAGCACCTTGTAGTTGCGGCCCTTGGGCACGAACGGACGGATCTGCTCGGCATAGGCCTTCATGTAGTCGGTGGATGCGACCACGGGGCCGGTGCTGGTGCCCAGTTGCTGCGCCACAAACGGCACGCGTGGTGTTTCCAGCGGGTGCAGCAGGTTCCAGCGGTCGGCGTCCTGGCCTTCGCGGGTGAGTTCGTTGAAGCTCGGGCAGCTCCACACATCGGCCTGCACGCCCCAGTCGGCGGCCAGCAGGGTTTGCGCGGCCAGCGACTCGCGCAGGATGGTGCCCGAACCCAGCAGCTGCACGCGGGTGCCGCCCTCGGCGCCGGGCTTGCACAGGTACATGCCCTTGATGATCTGCTCTTCGGTCCCCGCCGTGAGGCCGGGCATGCTGTAGTTCTCGTTGAGCAGCGTGATGTAGTAGAAAACGTTCTCTTGCTGCTCAACCATGCGCTTCATGCCCTGGTGCATGATCACCGCGACTTCGTGGGCGAAGGTCGGGTCGTAGCTCACGCAGTTGGGAATGGTGTTGGCCAGGATGTGGCTGTGGCCGTCTTCGTGCTGCAGGCCTTCCCCGTTGAGCGTGGTGCGGCCCGAGGTGCCGCCCAGCAGGAAGCCACGCGCCTGCATGTCACCCGCTGCCCAGGCCAGGTCGCCAATGCGCTGGAAGCCGAACATCGAGTAGTACACGTAGAACGGCACCATGATGCGGTTGTTGGTGCTGTAGCTGGTGGCGGCAGCGATCCAGCTGGCCATGCCGCCGGCTTCGTTGATGCCTTCTTGCAGGATCTGGCCAGCCTTGTCTTCCTTGTAGTACATCACCTGATCACGATCGACCGGGGTGTAGAGCTGGCCCTTGGGGTTGTAGATGCCGATCTGGCGGAACAGGCCTTCCATGCCGAAGGTGCGGGCCTCGTCCACCAGGATGGGCACCACGCGGGGGCCCAGGGCCTGATCGCGCAGCAGCTGCGTGATGAAGCGCACATAGGCCTGCGTGGTGGAGATTTCACGGCCTTCGGCCGTGGGCTCCAGGATGGCCTTGAAGGTGTCCAGCGCGGGCACGGTGAAGCTCTCGTCGGCCTTTGCACGGCGGTGTGGCAGGTAGCCACCCAGGGCCTGGCGGCGCTCGTGCAGGTACTTCATTTCCGGCGTGTCGTCGGCCGGCTTGTAGTAAGGGATGTCGGCCAGTTGGCTGTCAGGAATCGGGATGTTGAAGCGGTCGCGGATGTACTTGATGTCTTCGTCCGACAGCTTCTTGGTCTGGTGCACGGTGTTCTTGCCTTCACCGGCCTTGCCCATGCCATAGCCCTTGACGGTCTTGACCAGCAGCACGGTGGGCTGGTTCTTGTGCTCGTTGGCGGCGTGGAAGGCTGCGTACACCTTGGCGGGCTCGTGGCCGCCACGGCGCAGCTCGAACACCTCTTCGTCGGTCATGTGCTCGACGAGCTTGAGGGTTTCAGGGTACTTGCCGAAGAAGTTCTTGCGGACAAAGGCGCCGTCATTGGCCTTCATGGCCTGGTAGTCGCCGTCCAGCGTTTCCATCATCAGCTGCTTGAGCTTGCCGCTCTTGTCGCGGCGCAGCAGCTCGTCCCAGCCATTGCCCCACAGCAGCTTGATCACGTTCCAGCCTGCACCGCGGAACTCGCCTTCGAGTTCTTGCACGATCTTGCCGTTGCCACGCACCGGGCCGTCCAGGCGCTGCAAGTTGCAGTTGATGACGAAGACGAGGTTGTCGAGGTTTTCACGCGCGGCCAGACCGATCGCGCCCAGGGATTCGGGCTCGTCCATTTCACCGTCGCCGCAGAACACCCAGACCTTGCGGTTTTCGGTGTTGGCAATGCCACGGGCGTGCAGGTACTTGAGGAAACGCGCCTGATAGATGGCCATCAGCGGGCCCAGGCCCATGGACACCGTGGGGAACTGCCAGAACTCGGGCATCAGCTTGGGATGCGGGTAGCTGGACAGACCCTTGCCGTCCACTTCCTGGCGGAAGCTGTCGAGCTGCGTTTCGGTCAGGCGGCCTTCAAGGTAAGCGCGGGCGTAGATGCCGGGGGCGCTGTGGCCCTGGATATACAGCAGGTCACCGCCGTGGCCTTCGCTCTCGGCATGCCAGAAATGGTTGAAACCGGCGCCAAACATGCTGGCCACCGAGGCAAACGAGCCAATATGGCCGCCCAGGTCGCCACCGTCAGCGGGGTTCAGGCGGTTGGCGCGCACCACCATGGCCATGGCGTTCCAGCGCATGTAGGCGCGCAGGCGCTTTTCAATGGCGATGTTGCCGGGGCAATGGGCCTCTTTTTCAGGCTCGATGGTGTTGACGTAGCCCGTGTTGGCCGAGAACGGCAGGTCAATGCTGCTCTGGCGGGCGTGTTCAAGAAGCTGCTCCAGGAGGAAATGGGCACGCTCAGGGCCCTCCTTGTCGATGACGGCGGACAGAGCGTCCATCCATTCACGGGTTTCCTGTTGATCGGCGTCCGTGCCGATGCCGAAACCGGCCTGAGGGTCGGGCTGAGCTGACATGCTTTGTCTCCTGTAGATGTGGCAGCAAATTTAGTACGTTGGGTCTAGTTTCGCACATTTTTTCAAAATTTCAAATGGTGCTTTTTCATTCCATATAATGATATTTTGCTGCAGATGCACATCTACTGACTGGGAGAATGCAGGGCACGGCTCCCCTACACTTGGAGGATGGATTCGATGCCCCCTGCCCCCTCCCCCACGGCTGCGACCGTGGCTGCGCCCATACGCTGGTGGCGCAAGTGGTGGCGCGGCCTGTCGCCCACCCGCCAGGACCGGTTTGCGGCACTTGCCCCCCTGGCTGCGGTGCTGATGTTTCTGGCGGCCATCGTGGCGGCTTTCTGGTACCTGCGGGCCGAAGAGGCCGAGCGCGAGCAAGAAGCCCTGCGGCGCGATGTGGAATACGCTCAGCAGCGCGTGCGCCTGCGCCTGCTGGAACGCCAGGAGCAGCTCATGCGCATTGCGCGTGACCTGTCCAACCAGGACCTGGGCCGCGCCGAGTTTGTGGGCCGCGCCGAAGCGCTGATCAGCCAATACCCAGAGCTGCAGGCCATCACCTGGATCGACGACCGCCGCCGCATCCGCGCCAGCCATGCCGCACCCACGCTGGCCAGCAACGAACTGCGCATTGCTGGCGAAGTGCTCAAACCCGGCGACACCGCCGACACCTTCGGCCTGGCACGCGACCTGCAGCAGCCCGTGTATGCCCAGCCCGCCGCCACCTCGGGCGATGCCACCCCGCTGCTGCAACTGCAGGTGCCGCTCAACAACCAGGGCAAGTTCAGCGGCGTGGTGCTGGGCGAATATTCCATCGACAGCCTGCTGCGCTATGGCACCCCCACCGAGGTGCTGGCGCGCTATGCCGTGACGCTGCTGGACAGCAAGAGCCAGGTGCTGGCTGGCACGCCGCTCGGGCCGCGCAACAAGGCCACCCAGCTCCTGCCCTGGACGCCCAAGGCCAACGAATACGAGATCCCTGTCTCCCCCGTGGGCAATGGCCTGGTGCTGCGCGCGCAGGCCTACCGCACGTCCCTCGGCGTGGTCGGCAGCGGCCTGTTCTGGCTGGTGGGAACGCTGAGTGCAATGACGGCCTGGATGCTGATCGCCACCTGGCGCCACACCCGGCGCCGCATGCAGGCCCAAGAGGCGCTGGTGGCCGAGACCAACTTCCGCCGCGCGATGGAAAACTCCATCCTCACCGGCATGCGTGCCCTGGACATGGAAGGCCGCATCAGCTATGTGAACGCCGCTTTTTGCCAGATGACAGGCTGGAGCGCGGAAGAGCTGGTGGGACTGAAGGCGCCTTTCCCCTACTGGCCCGAGGCCGACCACGAAACCCTGCAGGCCAAACTGCGCGACGAGCTGCGCGGCAACACCATGGCGGGTGGTTTCCAGGTGCGCGTCAAGCGCAAGAGCGGCACGCTGTTCGATGCCCGCCTGTATGTGTCGCCGCTGATCGATGCCCATGGCCAGCAGACCGGCTGGATGACCTCGATGACCGATATCACCGAGCCGAACCGCATCCGCGAACAGTTGTCGGCATCGCACGAGCGCTTCACCATCGTGCTGGAGTCGCTGGACGCCTCGGTGTCGGTGGCGCCGCTGGGCAGCGAGGAGCTGCTGTTTGCCAACAAGCTTTACCGCCAGTGGTTTGGCTCGCAGACCGGCGGGCACTTGCAACTGGTGGCGCAAGCGGGCGTGGTGCCTGTGGCGGGCAAAGAGCACGGCGGCATGGACGACGAAGACGGCCTGATGGGCCTGCCCACCGATCCGCTCACCAGTGCCCGCACCGAGAACGCCGAAATCTACCTGCCCGACCTGGGCAAATGGCTGGAAGTGCGCTCGCGTTACCTGAACTGGGTGGACGGCCGCCTCGCGCAGATGGTGATCGCCACCGACATCACCCCCCGCCGCCTGGCCGAAGAGCAGGCCGAACGCCAGGCCGAGCGCGCCCAGTCCGTGAGCCGCCTCATCACCATGGGTGAGATGGCTTCGAGCGTGGCGCACGAGCTGAACCAGCCGCTCACGGCCATCAACAACTACTGCAGCGGCATGGTCTCGCGCATCCAGAGCGGCCAGCTGACCGAAGAGGCGCTGCTCACGGCCCTGCAAAAGACGGCGCACCAAGCGCAGCGCGCGGGCCAAATCATCCAGCGCATCCGCTCCTTCGTGAAGAAAAGCGAGCCCAACCGGGCGCTGGCCGACGTGCACTCGATGGTGAACGAAGCCGTTGAGCTGGCCGACATCGAACTGCGCCGCCACAACGTGCGCCTGACGCACTACGTGGCCGCCCGCCTGCCGCCCGTGATGGCCGACACCATCCTGATCGAGCAGGTGCTGGTCAACCTCATGAAGAACGGCGCGGAAGCCATCCAGCACGCCAACCGCCCCGCTTCGGGCCGTAGCGTGGAGCTGCGTGTGGTGCCCAAGCAGATCGAAGACCGGCAGGTGGTGGAGTTTTCGGTGCAGGACACCGGCAAGGGCCTGGCGCCCGAGGTGCTGGAACGCCTGTTCGAAGCCTTCTTCTCCACCAAGGCCGAAGGCATGGGCATGGGCCTCAATCTGTGCCGCAGCATCGTCGAGTCGCACCAGGGCCGGATGCAGGCGGAGAACCTCTACAATGGCCCGGAGGTCATCGGCTGCAGGTTCTCCTTCTGGCTGCCGCTTGCCAAGCCTGCCGATGGCACTACAAATTCTGTAGCAAACGTACAAAACCCAAGGACTGTTGCATGAGCTTGATCCCGAAAAAAGGCACTGTTTACGTCGTAGATGACGACGAAGCCGTCCGCGATTCCCTGCAGTGGCTGCTGGAAGGCAAGGACTACCGTGTACGTTGCTTTGATTCGGCCGAGACCTTTCTCTCCCGCTACGACCCGCGCGAAGTCGCTTGCCTGATCGTGGATATCCGCATGGGCGGCATGACCGGCCTGGAGCTGCAAGACCGCCTGATCGAGCGCAAGTCCCCCCTGCCCATCGTGTTCATCACCGGCCACGGCGACGTGCCCATGGCCGTGAACACCATGAAGAAAGGCGCACTCGACTTCATCCAGAAGCCGTTTGACGAAGAAGAACTGGTGGGTCTGGTCGAGCGCATGCTGGACCATGCCCGCGAGAGCTTCGCAGGCTACCAGCAGGCCGCCAGCCGCGACGCCCTGCTCTCCAAGCTCACCAGCCGCGAAGCCCAGGTGCTCGAACGCATCGTCGCGGGCCGCCTGAACAAGCAGATTGCCGACGACCTCGGGATCAGCATCAAGACGGTGGAGGCGCACCGCGCCAACATCATGGAAAAGCTCAACGCCAACACCGTGGCCGACCTGCTCAAGATCGCCCTGGGCCAGAACGCACCCAAGGGCTGAGGGCTACTCACTTTTTAATAGCTGCTTGCGCTTATCCAGTGCGCGCAAACGGCATTTTTGACTTGTATTTTTGATATGACAGCACAGCTCATCGACGGCAACGCCCTCTCCCGCCAACTGCGCACCGATGTGGCGCAACGCGCTGCGGCTTTGAAAACCCGTGGTGTCACGCCCGGGCTGGCCGTGGTGCTGGTGGGCGACAACCCGGCCAGCCAGGTCTATGTGCGCAACAAGGTCAAGGCCTGCGAAGACAGCGGCCTGCACTCTGTGCTCGAAAAGTACGACGCCGACATGACCGAGGCCGCGCTGCTGGCCCGCGTGGAAGCGCTCAACAATGACCCGGCCATCCACGGCATCCTGGTGCAGCTGCCGTTGCCTAAGCACATCGATGCGCAAAAGGTGATCGAAGCCATCTCGCCCGCCAAGGATGTGGACGGCTTCCACATCGCCAGCGCGGGTGCGCTGATGACCGGCATGCCCGGCTTCTGGCCCTGCACCCCCTACGGCTGCATGAAGATGCTGGAGAGCATCGGTTACAGCCTCAAGGGCAAACACGCCGTGGTCATCGGCCGCAGCAACATCGTGGGCAAGCCCATGGCGCTGATGCTGCTGGGCCAGAACGCCACCGTCACCGTCTGCCACAGCGCCACTCAGGACCTGAAGGCCCAGACACTGCAGGCCGACGTGATCGTGGCCGCAGTCGGCAAGCGCAATGTGCTGACCGCCGACATGGTCAAACCCGGCGCCGTGGTGATCGACGTGGGCATGAACCGCAACGACGAAGGCAAGCTCTGCGGCGACGTGGACTTTGATGGCGTCAAGGAAGTCGCGGGCTGGATCACCCCCGTGCCTGGCGGGGTTGGCCCCATGACCATTACCATGCTGCTGGTCAACACCATCGAAGCCGCCGAGCGCACCGCTGCGGACTGAGCTCGCCACTCAGTGCCTCCGAGGTCGGCGTCGGCCGCTTTGCAACTTGAACCTGTGCCACCTGGCGCCATCTAATTTCGCATGAGCAACGCCCTTCTCGACTTCTCGGACCTACCCCTTTTCGACCGCATCACGCCGCAGGATGTCGCCCCGGCGATGGACGTGCTGCTGGAGCGCGTCAACCAGGCGCTGGAGGCCGTCACCGCCCCGGACTTTCCAGTCCGCTGGGACGCCATTGCCAAAGTGCTGGATGTGGCCACCGAGCAGCTGGGGCGCGCCTGGGGCGCCGTGAGCCACCTCAACAGCGTGGCCGACACGCCCGAGCTGCGGGCCGCCTACAACGCTGCTCTGCCCCGCGTCACCGAGTTCTGGACGCGCCTGGGTGCCGACGAACGCCTGTACGCCAAGTACAAGGCCATCGATCCCGCCACCCTCACGTCCGAGCAGCGGCAGGCCCACTCGAATGCAGTGCGCAACTTTGTCCTCTCAGGTGCCGAGTTGACCGGTGCTGCCAAGGAGCGCTTCGCGCAGATCCAGGAACGCCAGGCCGAGCTGAGCCAGAAGTTCAGCGAAAACGCTCTGGACGCGACCGACGCCTACGCCTACTACGCCACGGCCGAAGAACTGGAGGGCATCCCTTCTGACGTGCAGCAGGCCGCCCTGGCTGCGGCGGAGGCCGAAGGCAAGGCGGGCTACAAGCTCACGCTCAAGATGCCTTGCTACCTGCCGGTGATGCAGTTTGCCGCGCGCAGCGACCTGCGTGCCAAACTCTACCGCGCCTATGTCACCCGCGCCTCCGATCAGGCCGAAGGCGATGCCCGCAAATTCGACAACTCTGCCCTGATTGGCGAGATCCTGGCCCTGCGCCGCGAAGAGGCCCAGTTGCTGGGCTACACCAACTTTGGCGAAGTCTCCGTGGTGCCCAAAATGGCACAGTCGCCTGCCGAGGTCATCCGCTTCCTGCGCGACCTGGGCCGCCGCGCCCGCCCGTATGCCGAGAAGGATGTGGCCGATCTGCGCGCCTTTGCCGCCGAGCACCTGGGACTGAGCGATCCGCAGGCCTGGGACTGGCCCTACATCTCCGAAAAACTTAAGGAAGCCCGCTACGCATTCAGCGAGCAGGAGCTCAAGGAGTACTTCACTGCGCCCAAGGTGCTGGCGGGGCTGTTCAAGATCATCGAGACATTGTTCGAGGTCTCCATTCGCCGCGACTCTGCACCCGTATGGCATCCGGCGGTGGAGTTCTACCGCATTGAACGCAACGGTGCCCTGGTCGGCCAGTTTTACCTGGACCAGCCGGCCCGCACCGGCAAACGCGGCGGCGCCTGGATGGATGACGTGCGCACCCGCTGGCAGCGCCCGGACACCGGCGTGCTGCAGATGCCTGTGGCTCACTTGGTCTGCAATTTTGCTGATGGCGTGGATGGCAAGCCGCCCCTGCTGACGCATGACGATGTGATCACGCTGTTCCACGAATTCGGCCACGGCCTGCACCACATGCTCACGCAGGTGAACGAGCGCGATGTCTCTGGCATCGGCGGCGTGGAGTGGGACGCAGTGGAACTGCCCAGCCAGTTCATGGAGAACTTCTGCTGGGAATGGGACGTGCTCAAGCACATGACAGCTCACGTGGCTACGGGCGAACCTCTGCCCCGCGCCCTGTTCGACAAGATGATTGCGGCCAAGAACTTCCAGAGCGGCATGGCCACGCTGCGCCAGATCGAATTTGCGCTGTTCGACATGCTGCTGCACACCGAACACGACCCTGCACAGGACTTCATGCCCTTGCTGACGCAGGTGCGCCAGGAAGTGGCGGTGCTGCAGCCGCCCCCTTTCAGTCGCACGGCCCACACCTTCAGCCACATCTTTGCGGGTGGCTACGCGGCCGGGTACTACAGCTACAAGTGGGCCGAGGTACTCAGCGCCGACGCGTATGCCGCCTTTGAAGAAACGGCGGGCAGCGATGGCCTGCCCAGCACCGAAACCGGACGCCGCTACCGCGAAGCGATTCTGGAAACGGGCGGCAGCCGCCCCGCCATGGAGTCCTTCAAAGCCTTCCGGGGCCGGGAGCCCAGCCTGGACGCCCTGTTGCGCCACCAGGGCATGGCCGAGGAATTGACCGCCTGAGCCCGCCCAGCGGACACCATCCCCCACGCCGCCAGCCCACAAAAACTGGAGTAAGGAGAACAACCATGCAGAAACCCTTGTTTGCCCCCTTGTTGGCCTCGCTGCTGATGACACTGGCTGGCGCCAGTGCACAAGCGCAGGGTGTCTACCGCATCGTCGGGCCGGATGGCAAGGTGACGTTCTCCGACCGCCCGCCAGCCGATGCTCCGGCGCAGGCAGCACGCACTACCGGTCCGGCGCCAGCGCCTGCCAGCGGCGCAGCGCTGCCGTATGAGTTGCGGCAAATTGCGACGCGCTTCCCTGTCACGATTTACACGGGCAATGACTGTGCCCCTTGCGTGGGCTTGCGCAACGCTCTTGTCGCCAGAGGCGTGCCATTCAGCGAGCGCACCGTGTCCACCAATGAAGATGTGGCAGCGCTGCAGCGCCTGAGCGGATCGGCCAGCCTGCCGTTTGGCAGCATTGGCGGCCAGCAACTGCTAGGGTTCTCCGACGCGGAATGGACACAGTACCTGGATGCGGCGGGCTATCCCAAGCAGTCACAACTGCCGGCCAACTACCAACAGCCCGCCGCTACGCCACTGGTGGCGGTCAAGTCGGCTGCAACGGTTCCTGCGGCAGAGAAACCCAAAGCGGCAGCCCCTGTACGACCCGCACCGGTGGCCCGCCCTATTGATGGCCCAACGCCCAGCAACCCGGCTGGTATCCGCTTCTGACGGGCACCATAACGCCGCTGCACCAGCCAAAAGAAGGGGGTCCCACGGGACCCCCTTCTTTTTAGTAACGCTTCTGCGCTATCGCACAAACGTTTGTCGGCAAGCCACTCAGAGGGAATAGTCCAGCGTCTTGACCCCCTGCGCCGTCCCCAGCAGGCATACCGTGGCCTTCTGGTGGGCAAACACCCCCACGGTCACCACGCCCGGCCACTGGTTGATCTGCGATTCGAACGCCAGCGGGTCGGTGATCGACAGGCCCTTCACATCCAGGATGTGCTGGCCGTTATCGGTCACCAGCGGCTGGCCGTCCTTGAGGCGCAGGCTGGCCTGACCGCCCATGGCCTCGAAACGGCGCGCAATATGGTTGGCCGCCATGGGGATCACTTCGACCGGCAGGGGAAACTGACCCAGCGCCTGGACCAGCTTGGACTCATCAGCGATACAGACAAAGCGCTCGGCCAAGGCCGCCACGATCTTCTCGCGTGTCAGTGCCGCGCCACCGCCTTTGACCATGTGGCCCTGACCGTCGATTTCATCAGCGCCATCGATGTAGACCGAGAGCGACTTCACTTCGTTGGCATCGAACACAGGAATGCCGAGCGCCTTCAGGCGCTCGGTGCTTGCCACAGAACTGGATACAGCGCCTTTGATCTGGTCCTTCATGCCCGCCAGCGCATCGATGAACTTGTTGACCGTGGAGCCTGTGCCCACCCCCACAATCTCGCCGGGCACCACATACTGCAGCGCGGCTTGGCCAACCAGGGTCTTGAGTTCGTCTTGTGTCAGGGGAGTCATCGTCGTCATGGGAGAAAATCGGGGGTAATCCTGAATTATCTCCCCATGTCCCTGATCCCCTACGCCCTCACCCGCCCCTTTCTCTTCGGCATGGACGCCGAAGCCGCCCACGAACTCACCATGGACATGCTGGCACGCGGGCAACGCACGCCGCTGCAGTGGGCCTGGTGCAACGAAACCGTCCATGATCCCGTCACGCTGGCGGGTCTTACCTTTCCGAACCGGGTGGGCATGGCAGCGGGCCTGGACAAGAATGCACGCTGCATCGACGCACTGGGCGCCATGGGCTTTGGCTTTGTGGAGGTGGGCACCGTCACACCCAAGGCGCAGCCTGGCAACCCCAAGCCGCGCATGTTCCGTCTGCCCGAGGCCCGCGCCCTCATCAACCGCCTGGGCTTCAACAACGAAGGCCTGGAAGCCTTCTTGCGCAACGTGCAGCAAGCGCAGTTCCGCAAACAAAACCGCCAGCACCCCATGCTGTTGGGCCTGAACATCGGCAAGAACGCCAGCACCCCCATCGAGAATGCCACCAGCGACTACCTCACCTGTCTGGAAGGCGTGTACCCGCATGCGGACTATGTGACGGTCAACATCAGCTCGCCCAACACGCAGAACCTGCGCGCGCTGCAAAGCGATGAAGCGCTGGACGCCCTGCTCTCCGCCATTGCCGAGCGCCGCGAGACACTGGCCACCCGACACGCCAAGCGCGTGCCTGTGTTCGTGAAGATTGCACCTGATCTGGATGAGGCGCAGGTGGCTGTGATTGCTGCCACGCTGCAACGCCACGGCATGGACGGGGTGATCGCCACCAACACCACCATCAGCCGTGCGGCCGTGCAAGGCATGCGCCACGCTGAGGAAACAGGCGGGCTCAGCGGCGCGCCCGTGCGGGAGGCCAGCAACCAGGTCATCCGGCAACTGCGTGCCGCTCTGGGCAGCCGCTTTCCGATCATTGGCGTGGGCGGTGTAATGAGCGCCGAAGACGCGGTGAGCAAGGTCCGCGCTGGCGCGAATGTGGTGCAGATTTACACGGGCCTGATCTACGAAGGGCCTGCCCTGGTCGTCAAGGCGGCCAAGGCCATCAAGGCCATGGCCTGACCCTGGGAGCGCCCGGGAGCCTGAGGTCAGTCCTCGGATTCAACCCTCCGCGCCCCAAAAAATAGCCACTGTGCAGTGGCTCTTCTCTTTGCTGATGAACGAAGCCTAACCCCACCAGGTGCTCATCGTCGCAGGCGCAGCACCATGGGCAGCAGAACACCTGCCCAGCGGATCAAACGCCGTGGCCCGGCTATCACGGCCACACCTGCCATGGCCGCCACGGCCAGCGGATGTTCGCGGGCAAAACCCGCAGCACGCACTGCCAGCGAGTCCTCCGCGCCCCCGGCGGCGGCATGCTGGCTCTGCGCCAATGCCTGGGCATGGGCACGCGCGGCACGGCGCGCGCGCAGCCGCTCGCGCTGCAAGGCGATGCGGTCAAGGATGCGCTGCTGCTGGGCGGTGGGCGGGGGCAGCACGGATCGGCTTTGTCCCGGTACTGCAGGCCGGGAAGCGTTAGAAGGTGTACTCACAGCCGCTCCTTGATGTCGCGCCAGTCCTGGGCCAACTCGTTGCGCGTCAGTGCAAAACCGTTGCCCGCGCGCTGCGCCACGGACACCAGTGCCACCAGCGCTGCCACCCACCCCAGCGTCCAGACGCCAGCCACCAACCAGGCGACCAGAGTGCGCTGCGGCGTGTCCCAGAAGTGCACCAGCACCGCGAGCGACAGCATGATCAATGCCACCACCGTGAGCCCGGTGACCACAATGGTCAGCACCAACAACTGCTGAATCCGCTGTTTCAGGTCGGCCCACTCCAGGCGCGCCAGGTCCACGCGGTCTTCCACCGCAATGGCCCCCTCAATCACGTTGGCGCGCCAGCGCGCCGCCAGGCCTTCCAGGCCCAGGAGCGACAGCCAGTTCATGCGGGGCGTCCCTCAGGGCCTGCCATGGTCAGCATGCGCATGGCCGGGCGCTCAGCGGCGCGCAAGCAGAAAACCCACCAAGGCGCCCACCGCCAATGCAGCACCCGCCACACGCCAGGGTTCGTCGTGGGCATAGCGGTCGGCGGCCAGGGCGGCTTCCTTGGCTTGGCGGGCTGCGTCTTGCGCGGCACGCACAGCGGACTCGCGCACGTTGTGCATGCCATCGTCCAGGCGCTGGCGCAGCAGTTTGATCTCTGGCACTGCATCCAGATCCTTGTTGGCCAGCAAGCCGCGCAGGTCGGAAACCAGTTTTTCCAGTTCGCCTTGGGTGGTGGTAGTGTCGGAAGCATTCATAAAAGCAGCCTTTCTTTCAATCAACAAGCGGTTTGGAAAACCCCAGTACGGGGACCTCGGTTCATCTTAGCCACCCGCCCAGAGACCCCTCGTAGGACGGGGGCGCAAGAGGTTACGGATTGCAACAGCCTTGCCCCAGATCAAACCTCAAACCAGCGCAGCCACCTGCTCTGCAATCGCCAGGGAACTGGTCAGGCCGGGCGATTCGATGCCAAACAGATTCACCAGCCCGGGCACCCCATGGACCGCAGGCCCCTGGATCACAAAATCGGCCGCAGGCTGGCTTGCATCGTGGATCTTTGGGCGGATGCCTGCGTACCCCGGAGCCAGGGCTCCATCGCGCAGGCCGGGCCAGTACTTGCGCACCTCGGCATAGAAGGCATCGCCCCGCGTTGGGTCCACCAGCAGGTCGTCGGCCGATGTGACCCACTGCACATCCGGCCCGAACTTGGCCTGACCACCCAGGTCGAGCGTGAGATGTACCCCCAGCCCTGCAGCCTCAGGCACCGGGTAGATCAGGCGGCTGAAGGGGGCCTTGCCGGTCAGCGTGAAATAGCTGCCCTTGGCAAAGTGCGCCGTGGGCACATGGGTGGGGTCCAGCCCTGAAAAGTAGGCCGCCAAGGCCGGTGCGTGCAAACCGGCCGCATTCACAACGCTGCGGGCCTGCAGGCGCGTGCCGTCGGCCGCTTCCAAATAGATAGCATCTTCCGCGCACTGGGCGCGCGCAAGAGGCGAATTGAATGCCACAAGTCCGCCCGCGTTCTCCAGGTCGCCCTGCAGGGCCAGCATCAGTGCATGGCTGTCCACAATGCCCGTACTGGGCGAAAGCAGCGCGCCCACACATTCCAGCGCAGGCTCCAGTGCCAGGGCTTCGTCGCGGCTGAGCCACTGCAGGTCGAGCACTCCGTTGGCCTGCGCACGCGCCTGGATCGACTCCACGCTGGCCAGCTGCGCGGCCGACGTGGCCACCAGCAGCTTGCCGCAGCGCCGGTGTGGCACCCCGCGCTCCGCGCAGTAGGCGTACAGCAGTTCCTTGCCCCGCACGCACAAACGCGCTTTGAGCGAGCTAGTGGGGTAGTACAGCCCGGCATGGATCACCTCGCTGTTGCGCGAGCTGATGCCCGTGCCAATGGCATCGGCCGCCTCCAGCACCAGCACCTCGCGCCCCTGCAAGGCCAGGGCACGGGCCACGGCCAAGCCCACCACACCCGCGCCCACCACCACACAATCCACCGTATCGGTCATTCGTCCGCTCCTTCCGCTGCAAACCAGCCTTTCTCCCCCAGACTGGTGTTATGCCTGCTCAAACCCATCCAGTACGTTGACGGCATTGGTCCCCAGTTCGGCAGCGGCATACCCACCCTCCAGCACAAACACGGTGGGCAGGTCCAGACGGGCCAGACGCTCGCCCAGCCGGGTGAAGTCAGAAGACGCAAGCGCAAAGCGGGAGATCGGATCGCCCTCGAAAGCATCAAGGCCCAGCGAGATCACCAGCGCATCGGCCTGATAGCCAGCGATGCGCGTGCAGGCCTGCTCCAAAGCAGCGAACCAGGTGGCTGCGCTGGTGCCCGCAGGCAGCGGCAGGTTCAGGTTGTAGCCGGTCCCCTTCCCTTCGCCCACTTCGTCCGCATGGCCGAGGTAGAACGGGTACTCCGTGCGGGGATCGCCATGCAGGCTGACGAAGAACACGTCATCACGGTCGTAAAAAATGCTTTGGGTGCCATTGCCATGATGGTAGTCCACATCCAGCAAAGCCACGCGCCGGGCGCCCTGGTTGCGTAGCGCCTGCGCAGCCACGGCGGCGTTGTTCAAGAAGCAGTAGCCGCCCATGAAATCGGGCCCGGCATGGTGGCCTGGTGGGCGCGTGCAGCAAAAGGCGGCGCGGGCTCCTTGCCCCACGCGTGCAGCGGCGCTCGCTGCGGCATCGGCTCCGGCCTTGGCTGCCGCCCAGGTGCCTGCGGCCATGGGCGTGCCGTTGTCCATGGAGTACAGACCCAGGCGGGCCACGAAGTTGTCGGGCTCGACATCACTGCGCAGTGTGCGCACCGGCCAGACCGAGGGAAACGGCTGGACCGCCGCGTTGGCGACGGGGTCGAGCGCGAGCCATTGCTGCCAGGCGGTCTGCAAAAAGGCGAGGTAACGCGGTGCATGCACCTGCGCCAGCACAGGGCTGCTGTCCACATCCGGAGCCGACATCCCGTGACCACGTGCATGCAGAGCCTCCTCCACATAGTCCACCCGCGCAGGTTTCTCGAAACAGGGCACCCGCTCGCCACGGAAAAATTCGTGGACAGGGGCGTGCCCTTGGTGCAGGGGATTGTGAAAAGTGATCATCGTCTGGGCGCCAGCAAGCAGTGAAAGGAAAGGTGCAGCGGGCCACGCGCCGCCGCAGGAAACCAAGCCCGACACTGTAGCGGCTTGGCAAGGTGCCGAAGCCTTGTCTCACCCCTGCGTGCGTCGATGTCCGCACCCACAAACGACACCCGCAAGAAAAAACCCCTGCAGACCAGAAATCTGCAGGGGTTTGTATTGGTGGGTGATACATGGATCGAACATGTGACCCCTGCCGTGTGAAGGCAGTGCTCTACCGCTGAGCTAATCACCCGTCGCCCACACCTTGAAGCAAGGTTGTTGCGCGAAAGTCTGTCGAAAGCGTGGTGGGTGATACATGGATCGAACATGTGACCCCTGCCGTGTGAAGGCAGTGCTCTACCGCTGAGCTAATCACCCGTGTCGCTGTGACAAGCCTTAGATTATGGCACAGCTTTTCAGGCCGACTGAGAAGTTCGCCAAATTGTTTTGCCTCCGCTGGCCTTGTCGATCTGGGTCAGCACCTCGGCATGCGCGGCCTGCTCCTGCTCGCTGGCGCGCAGCACCGGCAACGCCAGGCCACGCAAATCGATGGCAGCCACCTTCACGCCGCCAGCCCCCTCCTGGGCATCATCGGCCATGAGCAGCGCATCCTGCCCGCGCGTGAGGTTGATGTACACATCGGCCAGCAACTCGGCATCCAGCAAGGCGCCATGCAGCGTACGGCCCGAGTTGTCCACGCCCAGGCGGTCGCACAGGGCATCGAGCGAATTGCGCTTGCCCGGGTACATCTCCTTGGCCATGGCCAAGGTGTCGGTCACGCTTTCCACATAGGTGCGGAACGCGGGGCGCCCCACCAGTTCCAGCTCCTTATTCAGAAAACCCACGTCGAACGCCGCGTTGTGGATGATGATTTCGGCGCCTTGCAGGTACTGCAGGATGTCGTCCACCACCTCGGCAAACTTGGGCTTGTCCTTCAAGAACTCGTTGCTGATGCCGTGCACCTTCAGCGCGTCTTCGTGGCTATCGCGGCCCGGATTGAAGTACAGGTGGAGATTGTTGCCCGTGAGCTTGCGATTGAGCAGCTCCACACAACCCAGTTCAATGATGCGGTCGCCGCCCTCGGCCGAGAGGCCGGTGGTTTCGGTGTCGAGAACGATCTGCCGTGTCATTTCAGTGGTTTTCCTTGGCGTGGTTGATCGTGTACTTCGGAATTTCCACAGTCACATCGGTCTGCGCCAGGATGGCCTGGCACGACAGGCGCGACTGCGGCTCCAGGCCCCATGCGCGGTCGAGCAGGTCTTCTTCCTCTTCTTCGGCCTCGTTGAGCGAGTTCAACCCTTGGCGCACGATGACGTGGCAGGTGGTACAGGCGCAGCTCATGTCGCAGGCGTGCTCAATGTTGATGTGGTTGTCCAGCAGCGCCTCGCAGATCGACGTGCCTGCGGGGGCCGTGATTTCGGTGCCTGCGGGGCAGTACTCGGGGTGGGGAAGGATCTTGATGACGGGCATGGGATGGTCTTGTTTTTGTTCGACAGATGCGGTCGGCTATATCAAAGGGCCTGCACGTTCTTGCCAGCAAGTGCCTGCTGGATGCCACGGTTCATGCGCTGGGCCGCAAAGGCTTCGGTGCCCTTCGCCAGTGCATCGGTGGCCGCTTCGATGACGGCGGCGTCGTCAACGTCGCGCTGGTGGCGCAGAGCCACCATCAGGGCGTCAATCGCGGCGCGCTCCTGCGGGCTCAGCACGTCGCCATCGGCATCCAGCGCGCTCTGGGTGGCAAGCAGCATGCGGTCAGCGTCCACGCGGGCCTCGACCACGGCACGGGCCTTCATGTCCTGCGCCGCCGTGGCAAAGCCGTCCTGCAGCATGCGCGCGATCTGCTCGTCCGAGAGACCATACGACGGCTTCACATCGATGCGCGCCTCCACGCCACTGCCCTGCTCCTTCGCGCTCACGCTCAGCAGGCCATCGGCATCGACGGTAAAGGTCACGCGGATGCGCGCAGCACCTGCGGCCATGGGCGGAATGCCGCGCAGCTCGAAACGCGCAAGGCTGCGGCAGTCCTGCACCAGGTCACGCTCGCCCTGCACCACGTGGACCGCCAACGCGGTCTGCCCGTCCTTGTAGGTGGTGAAATCCTGCGCCTTGGCCGTGGGAATGGTCTCATTGCGCGCCACGATGCGCTCAACCAGCCCCCCCATGGTTTCGATGCCCAGCGACAGCGGGATCACATCCAGCAGCAGCAGGTCCCCTGCCGTGTTGTTGCCCGCGAGCTGGTTGGCCTGGATGGCGGCCCCCAGGGCCACCACTTCGTCAGGGTTCAGGTTGGTCAACGGCTCTTTGCCAAAGAACTCAGCTACCGCGCGCTGCACCTGGGGCATGCGGGTGGAGCCGCCCACCATCACCACACCCTGCACCTCGTCGCGCGCCAGGTGGGCATCGCGCAACGCGCGGCGCACGGCGGCCATCGAGCGGGCGGTCAACTCGGCGGTCGCGGCTTCAAAGTCTGATTTCTTGACATCAAAACGGGCCTCGCCGCGCGATAGTATTGCCTTAAATGCTACTGAATCAGTAGCAGTCAATGTTTCCTTGCAGGCGCGTGCAGCCATGCGCACGGCCGATTTGTCGGCGGCAGTGATGGCTTCCAACCCCAGTTGCTGCAGCACCCAGTCGGCCAGTGCGGCGTCGTAGTCGTCCCCACCCAGGGCCGAGTCACCACCGGTGGCGATGACTTCGAACACGCCTTGCGTCAAGCGCAGGATGGAGATGTCAAAGGTGCCGCCCCCCAGGTCGTACACGGCGTAGACACCTTCACTGGCGTTGTCCAGGCCATAGGCAATCGCCGCCGCCGTGGGTTCGTTGATCAGGCGCAGCAGGTGGATGCCCGCGAGCTTGGCCGCATCCTTGGTGGCTTGGCGCTGTGCGTCGTCGAAGTAGGCGGGCACGGTGATGACCGCGCCATACAGATCGTCATTGAAAGTGTCTTCGGCCCGGTAGCGCAGCGTGGCCAGAATCTCGGCGCTGACCTCTACCGGCGACTTGTTGCCGTCCACCGTGGCCAGACTGACCATGCCCCCTGCACCTGCATCGCTGGCGTGAACAAAGTCGTAGGGCAGCTTGCCTGCCTCTGCCACGTCCTTCAGGCCCCGCCCCATGAAACGCTTGACCGAGGCGATGGTGTTGCGCGCGTCCTGGGCCTGCGCGGCCACGGCGTCATAGCCAATCTGGCGCCCGCCGTTTTCCAGATAGCGCACCACCGAAGGCAGCAGCACCCGGCCCTGGGCATCGGGCAGGCATTCAGACACGCCATTGCGCACAGCGGCAACCAGAGAGTGGGTGGTGCCCAGGTCGATGCCTACGGCGATGCGCCGCTGGTGCGGGTCGGGGGACTGGCCGGGTTCGGAAATCTGCAGAAGCGCCATGAAATTTCGGGTCTCAACGTGGTGGAGCCTGCCGTCACGCAAACGGAGGCTCAGGGGAAAGCAAAACCGCTCTATTGTCCCAGTTGCTCTCGGCGACGTTCAATGTCGTCGGCAAATCGCGCAATGAACATGAGGGCTCTGACCTGGCGGGCTGCGCCTGCGTAGTCCTGTTGCTGGTCGATGAGCTGCCCGCAATGCGCCAGCGCGGCACGGCGCGCCTGCTCCACCTCATCGTCCAGTGCGTCCAGCGCACTGTCTGCGCGGGCGTCTTCCAGCGCCTCGCGCCACTCCATCTGCTGCATGAGGAAGGCTGCGGGCATGGCCGTGTTGTCTTCGGCGTTGATGGGTGCGCCGTGCAACTCGCACAGGTAGGCGGCGCGGCGCATCGGGTCCTTCAGGCGCTGGTAGGCCTCGTTGATGCGCACCGACCATTGCATGGCCACGCGCTGCGCGGCCGGGCCTTGCGCCGCAAACTTGTCGGGATGTGCTTCGCGCTGCAGTTCCTTCCAGCGCGCATCGATGGCGCTGCGCTCCTGGGCAAAGCAGCGCTCAAGGCCAAACAGTTCGAAGTCGTCAGATTGCAGATTCATGCGCGGGGGACGAGAGGGAAAACCAAGAAAAAACCGCCAGCACAGAGCGCGTTGGCGGTTTGGCGTGACATCAACCCAAGACGTTCAGACGCGGAAGCTCTCCCCACAACCGCAGCGGTCCCGCTCGTTGGGGTTGTTGAACTTGAAGCCTTCATTGAGGCCCTCGCGCACGAAGTCAAGCTCGGTGCCGTCGATGTAGGCCAGGCTCTTGGGGTCGATCAGCACCTTGACACCGTGGTTTTCAAACACGATGTCCTCGGGCTCGCTGTCGTCCACATATTCCAGCTTGTAGGCAAGCCCCGAGCAGCCGGTCGTCTTGACCCCCAGGCGCACACCCAGGCCCTTGCCTCGGCGGGTAAGGTAGCGGTTGACGTGCCGGGCAGCGGCTTCTGTCAGCGTGATGGCCATATTGCTCTCGGTGAATGCGCTCAGGCAGCGGCTGTTGTGGTGGCTGCGTGTTTGGTCTTGTAGTCCAGTACTGCGGCCTTGATGGCGTCTTCGGCCAGGATGGAGCAGTGCACCTTCACGGGCGGCAAGGCCAGTTCTTCGGCGATTTCGCTGTTCTTGAGGGCTGCCGCTTCGTCCAGCGTCTTGCCTTTGACCCATTCGGTCACCAGCGACGACGAGGCAATGGCCGAGCCGCAACCATAGGTCTTGAAACGTGCGTCTTCGATCACACCAGTGGCGGGATTCACCTTGATCTGCAGCTTCATCACGTCGCCGCAGGCGGGCGCGCCCACCATGCCGGTGCCCACCGAATCATCACCCTTGTCGAACGAACCCACGTTGCGGGGGTTCTCGTAATGGTCAACCACTTTGTCGGAGTAAGCCATGATGTGTACCTCTTCAATTCTTCAAAAATCTTCAGGGATTCAGTGCGCAGCCCATTGGATGGTGCTGATATCGATGCCATCCTTGTACATCTCCCACAGCGGGCTCAACTCGCGCAGGCGGGCGACGTTCTCGCGGATGGTGGAAATCGCGTAATCGATCTCTTCTTCGGTCGTGAAACGGCCGATGGTCATGCGCAGGCTGCTATGGGCCAATTCGTCGCTACGGCCCAGCGCGCGCAGCACATAGCTGGGCTCCAGACTAGCCGATGTGCAGGCAGAACCGGACGACACGGCCAGACCCTTGATGCCCATGATGAGCGACTCGCCTTCGACGTAGTTGAAGCTCATGTTCAGGTTCTGCGGCACACGGCGCTCCATGCTGCCGTTGATGAACACTTGCTCGATGTCCTTGAGGCCGTCAAGCAGGCGCTGCTGCAGCGCGTGGGCCTTGGCATTGCTCTCGGCCATTTCTTCCTTGGCGATGCGAAAAGCTTCGCCCATACCCACGATCTGATGGGTGGGCAAGGTGCCCGAGCGCATACCACGCTCGTGGCCGCCACCGTGCATCTGGGCTTCCAGACGCACGCGGGGCTTGCGGCGCACATACAGGGCACCCACGCCCTTGGGGCCATAGGTCTTGTGGGCTGTCATGCTCATCAGATCGACGGGCAAGGTGGCCATGTCGATGGCAACGCGGCCGGTGGCCTGCGCCGCATCCACGTGCAGCAGGATGCCCTTTTCACGGCACAGCGCGCCGATGGCCGGGATGTCCTGGATCACGCCGATTTCGTTGTTCACGAACAGGATGCTGATCAGAATGGTGTCAGGGCGGATGGCCGCCTTGAGCGCGTCCATGTTGACCAGGCCGTCTTCCTGCACGTCCAGATAGGTGGCTTCAAAGCCCTGGCGCTCCAGCTCGCGCATGGTGTCCAGCACGGCCTTGTGTTCGGTCTTGAGCGTGATGAGGTGCTTGCCCTTGCCCTTGTAGAACTGGGCTGCGCCCTTCAGGGCCAGGTTGATGGACTCGGTGGCGCCGCTGGTCCAGACGATTTCGCGGGGGTCGGCACCAATCAGATCAGCCACTTGCACACGCGCCTTTTCGACGGCCTCCTCGGCTTCCCAGCCCCAGGCGTGGCTGCGCGACGCCGCGTTGCCAAAATGCTCGCGCAGCCAAGGGATCATGGCGTCCACCACACGGGGGTCCACCGGGGTCGTGGCGCCATAGTCGAGATAGATGGGGAAGTGCGGGGTCATGTCCATGGCTGGCTCAGTAAAGGTGTCTGGCTGGCAGATTTGCAGGAAAAAGTCGATGTTCGGGAAAACGCGTTCAGGGCGGTGCCGACCCCAGGGGCCGGCGCGAGCACCGCAGGTGTCAGGATTTCGCGAAAACGTTGCCCAGCGCGAACACCGAGTTGGGCGCATTCACCCGGATGGGCTTGACCACCGGCGTCGTGGAGATGGCACGGCGCACCACGGGCTTGTCTTCGATCTGCACACCCTTGGCGAGTTGTTCGTCCACGAGTTTTTGCAGGGTCACGGAGTCGAGGAACTCCACCATACGCTGGTTGAGCGATGCCCACAGCTCGTGCGTCATGCAGCGTCCGGCTTCGCCCAGGCAGTTTTCCTTACCACCGCACTGCGTGGCGTCAATGGGCTCGTCCACCGAGACAATGATGTCGGCCACCGTGATGTCGCCCGCCTTGCGGGCCAGGGTGTAACCGCCACCGGGGCCACGGGTGGACTCCACCAGTTCATGGCGGCGCAGCTTGCCAAAAAGCTGTTCGAGGTAGGACAGCGAAATCTGCTGGCGCTGGCTGATCGCAGCCAAGGTGACGGGGCCGTTGTTCTGACGCAGTGCCAAGTCAATCATGGCAGTGACCGCAAAACGGCCTTTGGTGGTGAGACGCATTGCAAGCTCCTTGTGCTGAGGCTCGTTCGTTAAAGAAACTGCCTGCGCTGGCTAGTGGTCAGCACGGGCACCGTCTCCGCCCCTTACTCCGCCCAGCAAGCCGCGCGGAGCCCTTCATCGTTGGGCTTTGTTCTTGAGTGTTTTATGCAAGTATAACACAAATCCCTATTGAATTTGTCGGGATAAAAAACCAACAAGTCGCAATTCATCCGAGATTGTATTTTCAGGGCTTCCAGCCTCCGATCACAAGGCAACCGAATCGCCTCCGTGCGCACCAAACGCCTGCTCCTTGAGCCGCGACAGCTGGTCCCGCACGCGGGCCGCCTGCTCGAACTCCAGGTTGCGCGCATGCTCCAGCATGAGCTTCTCCAGCCGCTTGATCTCGCGCGCCACGTCCTTCTCGGACATGTCCTCCACCTTGGCGCGCTGCAGGGCTTCCTGCTCCAGCCGCTCGGCATCCTTGCCCGCTTTTTCGCTATAAACCCCGTCAATCAGGTCTCTTACCCGCTTGACAATGCTGCGCGGTGTGATGCCGTGCGCTTCGTTGTGTGCGATCTGCTTGATGCGGCGGCGTTCCGTCTCGCCCATGGCTTTTTTCATGGACTCGGTGATGCGGTCCGCATACAGGATGGCCTTGCCATTGAGATTGCGGGCCGCGCGGCCAATGGTCTGGATCAGGCTGCGCTCTGCACGCAGGAAGCCCTCCTTGTCGGCGTCCAGGATCGCCACCAACGACACCTCGGGGATGTCCAGCCCTTCGCGCAGCAGGTTGATGCCCACCAGCACGTCAAACGCCCCCAGCCGCAGGTCGCGGATGATCTCTACGCGCTCCACCGTGTCCACGTCGCTGTGCAGATAGCGCACCTTCACGCCGTTGTCGGTGAGGTAGTCGGTGAGCTGCTCGGCCATGCGCTTGGTCAGCGTGGTGATGAGCACGCGCTCCTCCTTTTCCACGCGGATACGGATCTCCTGCAGCACATCGTCCACCTGGTGGGTGGCGGGGCGCACCTCCACAATCGGGTCCACCAGGCCGGTGGGGCGCACCACTTGGTCCACGATCTGGCCGGAATGCTGCTTTTCGTAGTCGGCGGGCGTGGCAGTCACAAAAATCACCTGACGCATGCGCTGCTCGAACTCTTCGAACTTGAGCGGGCGGTTGTCCAGCGCCGAAGGCAGCCGAAAGCCATACTCCACCAGCGTGGTCTTGCGCGCGCGGTCGCCGTTGTACATGGCGCTGAGCTGGCCGATCATCTGGTGGCTCTCGTCCAGGAACATGAGTGCATCGCGGGGCATGTAGTCCGTCAACGTGCTGGGCGGGTCCCCCGGCGCTGCGCCTGACAGGTGCCGCGTGTAGTTCTCGATGCCCTTGCAGTGCCCTACTTCGCTGAGCATTTCCAGATCGAACCGCGTGCGCTGCTCCAGCCGCTGGGCCTCCACCAGCTTGCCGTCAGCCACCAGTTGCTGCAGCCGCTCGGCCAGTTCGATCTTGATGGTCTCCACCGCCGCCAGCACCTTGTCGCGTGGCGTCACGTAGTGGCTGCTGGGGTACACGGTAAAGCGCGGGATCTTCTGCTTGATGCGCCCGGTGAGCGGGTCGAACAGCTGCAGGCTTTCCACCTCGTCATCAAACAGCTCGATGCGGATCGCCAGCTCGGAATGCTCCGCCGGGAACACATCGATGGTGTCGCCCCGCACGCGGAACTTGCCCCGGCTGAAGTCCGCCTCGTTGCGCTGGTACTGCATGCGGATCAGCTGGGCGATCACATCGCGCTGCCCCGCCTTGTCGCCAACGCGCAGCGTCATCACCATGCGGTGGTAGCTCTCGGGCTCGCCAATGCCGTAGATGGCCGACACGGTGGCCACGATCACCACGTCGCGCCGCTCCATCAGGCTCTTGGTGCACGACAGCCGCATCTGCTCGATATGCTCGTTGATCGCGCTGTCCTTTTCAATGAACAGGTCGCGCTGCGGCACATAGGCCTCGGGCTGGTAGTAGTCGTAGTAGCTGACGAAATACTCCACGGCGTTCTTGGGAAAGAACTCGCGGAACTCGCTATACAGCTGCGCGGCCAGCGTCTTGTTGGGCGCAAAGATGATGGCCGGGCGGCCCATGCGCGCGATCACGTTGGCCATGGTGAAGGTCTTGCCCGAGCCCGTCACGCCCAGCAGGGTCTGGAAGGTTTCTCCGTCATGCAGACCCTCCACCAGCTTGGCAATGGCTTCGGGCTGGTCACCTGCGGGGGGATAGGGCTGGAACAGTTCGAAGGGGGAATCAGGGAAGCGGACGAACTCGCCGTCTTGCTTTTCAGTTATGACTTCGGTGATATCTGGCATGGGGCGTGGTCAACGGGTGGAGCAGGCCGCCCGTTAAAATCGGCGGAACCCGGCACAGTACACCACGCCCGGATTCTTCGCTACTGACAACCTTTCAAGGATTTTCATGTCTCTGTTCACCGCCGTCGAAATGGCCCCCCGCGACCCCATCCTGGGCCTCAACGAGCAATTCAACGCCGACACCAACCCCAACAAGGTCAACCTGGGCGTCGGCGTTTATTTCGACGACAACGGCAAGCTGCCCCTGCTGCAGTGCGTGCAGGCCGCTGAAAAGACCATGATGGAAAAGCCCACGGCCCGGGGCTACCTGCCCATCGACGGCATCGTGGCCTATGACAACGCCGTCAAGAGCCTGGTGTTCGGCGCCGACAGCGAACCCGTGAAGTCCGGCCGCGTGGCCACCGTGCAGGCCATCGGCGGTACCGGCGGCCTGAAGATCGGAGCCGACTTCTTGAAGAAGGTCAGCCCTAACGCCAAGGTGCTGATCTCCGACCCCAGCTGGGAAAACCACCGCGCGCTGTTCACCAACGCTGGTTTTGAAGTCGATACCTACGCGTACTACGACGCCGAAAAGCGCGGCGTGAACTTCGAAGGTTTCCTGGCCAGCCTGAACGCGGCCGCTCCCGGCACCATCGTCGTGCTGCACGCCTGCTGCCATAACCCGACCGGCTATGACATCACCCCCGAACAGTGGGACCAGGTCATCGCTGCTGTCAAGGCCAAGGGCCTGACGCCGTTCCTGGACATGGCCTACCAAGGCTTCGGCCACGGCATCGCCGAAGACGGCGCCGTCATTCAGAAGTTCGTGGCCGCTGGCCTGAACTTCTTTGTGTCCACCTCGTTCTCCAAGAGCTTCAGCCTGTACGGCGAGCGCGTGGGCGGCCTGTCGGTGCTGTGCACGGACAAGGAAGAAGCCAGCCGCGTGCTGTCCCAGCTCAAGATCGTGATCCGCACCAACTACTCCAACCCGCCCACACACGGCGGTGCGGTGGTGGCTGCCGTGCTGAACAACCCCGAGCTGCGTGCGATGTGGGAAAAGGAACTGGCCGAAATGCGCGTGCGCATCAAGGCCATGCGCCAGAAGCTGGTCGACGGCCTGAAGGCCGCCGGTGTGAAACAAGACATGAGCTTCATCACCACGCAGATCGGCATGTTCAGCTACTCCGGCCTGTCCAAGGACCAGATGGTGCGCCTGCGCAATGAGTTCGGCGTGTACGGCACCGACACCGGCCGCATGTGCGTCGCCGCCCTGAACAGCAAGAACATCGACTACGTCTGCCAGGCGATCGCCAAGGTTGTCTGAGCACGATGAGCAGGCGGCGCTCGCGCGCCGCTTTGTGAGCGAAGCGCTCCAGAACCCGCACAACGCGGCCTTTCTGGAGCGTTTGCCGTTTCTGGGCCTGCCCGACGCCTGGCTGGTGGCAGGCTGCCTGTTCCAGACAGTGTGGAACCTACGCTCCGGCCTGGCACCCACGGCACACATCAAGGACTACGACCTGTTTTACTTTGATGCATCGGATCTGTCCGAAGCAGCAGAACAGGCCGTTCAGGACAGAGTCACCGCCCTCTTCTCAGACCTACCGATCACCGTCGAAGCCAAGAACCAGGCCCGGGTGCACCTCTGGTACGAGCGCTGGTTTGGTTACCCGTATGCGCCACTGCAGTCGGCCCAGAACGGGATCGAGCGTTTTCTGGTGCCCTGCACCTGTGTGGGTCTGCAGCCTGGTGGCGAGCCTGGCGCGTGCCAGCCCACGCTGTACGCGCCCTATGGGCTGGAAGAACTGTACGCAGGCTTGCTCAAACCCAACCCAGCCTGCCCGCATCTGCCGCTGTTTCAGGCCAAGGCAGAAAGCTACCGCGAGCGCTGGCCGTGGCTCACGATCCAGCAGAGCCAGCCCCACATGGACAGGCAGGTTCAAAAATCTTAGCAAAATTGGCCTCTACCGCCCAATAGATGAGCCTTACAAGCTATCAAATAAGGAGCAAACAGTGACCAACTGGGGCACCGCTCGCGCCGTCACCCCCACAGCACCGACCGCATCGAGATCGACGCAGACTGGTAGCCGGTGTTGAAGAAGCGCGGCATTTCGCTGGCCTCCACCGCACCTGCGGCGTACAGCAGCGGCAGGTAGTGCTCGTGGGTGGGGTGTGCCTGCTGGGCCACGGCGCCCAGCTTCAGGAAGTCCTGCAAGGCGCCCAGTTGGCCCTTTTTGATCTGCTCCTGCACCACGGTGTCGAACTCCGTGGCCCAGTCGTAGGCTTCGTTGGCGGCCGCGCCACGGCGGGATGCGCGCAGGTTGTGCACGATGTTGCCGCTGCCCACGATCAGCACGCCGCGCTCGCGCAGGGCCTTGAGCTGCTGGCCTAGCGCATAGTGCTCGGCCGGGGCACGGCTGTAGTCCATGCTGAGCTGCATCACGGGGATGCGCGCCTGGGGGAACATGGGCTTGAGCACCGACCAGGTGCCATGATCCAGGCCCCATTGGCCCTCGTCCACACCCAGCGCAGCGCCCGTGGCCGGGGATTTCAGCTCCTTGGCCAGGCTGCGTGCCACCGCCGGGGCACCCGGCACAGGGTACTGCTGGTCAAACAGCGCCTGGGGGAAGCCGCCAAAGTCGTGGATGGTTTTGGGGTTGGCCATGCCCGTCAGCTGCCAGCCACCGCGCGTGAGCCAGTGGGCCGACACGCACAGGATGAGCTGTGGCTGCACCGCGCGCGCCATAAGCTCTGCGCCCATGGCCTGCCAGCTGCGGCGCCAGGCGTTGTCCTCGATGGCGTTCATGGGGCTGCCATGGCCCACAAACATCACCGGCATGCGGGGCGAAGGCTTGAGCGCCTGCAGCGCGGGCGCCGTGGCAGCACTGCTCAGGGACGTGGTCATGAAGGCTCCCGGAAAGACGGCCAGGCCCGTGAGGGTGGCCAAAGAGGTTCTGCGTTGCATGGGTCAGGGAGCGTAACAAATTATGTATAACGCAGGGAGTGAGCCGGGGCGTACCGCGAAGTTCCGGCACCGCCCCCTGCATTCAAGAACCACAACACCGAGACACCCTCCCACCCATGCCCACCGCCCTGCCCCAGCCCCTGCGCAACACCCGTGTCCTGAGCCTCGCCCTCAACCTGCCCGGCCCCGCCGCCCTGATGCGCTGTGCACGCATGGGCGCCGAATGCACCAAGCTCGAACCGCCCCCGCCCCCCGGCTACCCCAGCGCCGACCCCATGGGCGTCTACAGCCCGGCGGCCTACGCCACGCTGCACCAGGGCGTGCGGGTGGTGCATGCCCACCTCAAGACCCCCGAGGGTCAGGCCACGCTGCACGCAGAGCTGGCCCGCACCGATGTGCTGATCACCTCCTTCCGCCCCTCGGCGCTCACCAAGCTGGGCCTCGGCTGGGACGTTCTCCAGGCCAAATACCCTCGTTTATCACTGGTTCGCATCGTGGGCGCAGCCGCCGAGCGGGCCGAAGAGCCCGGCCACGACCTCACCTACCTGGCCGATGCGGGCCTGGTGACCGGCACCGAGATGCCGCCCACGCTCTATGCCGACATGGGCGGCGCCCTGATGGCGAGCGAAGCCGTGCTGCAGGCCCTGCTGGAGCGCGCCCACACCGGCAGCGGCATGTGCATCGAAGTGGCCCTGGCCGACGCCGCCGCCTGGCTGGCCCAGCCGCGCGACTGGGGCCTGACCACGCCCGATGGCGACGTGGGCGGCCACCACGCGGGCTACCGCATCTACCCCTGCGCCGACGGGCGTGTGGCCGTAGCGGCGCTGGAACCGCACTTTGCTGCCAGCCTGTGCGCAGCCGCCGGCCTGCCTGCCACGGGCGACCCGCAGGTGCTGCGCGCCCCCGCCACCCACGCAGCAGTGGCGGCCTTCTTGCGCACGCAGACCCGTGCCCAGCTGGATGCGCTGGCGGTGGCGCAGGACATCCCCTTGCACACCCTGGCCTGAGTCTCCTTGTACCGATGCAGAAACAAGGCACCGTCATCCGCTGGGACACCACGCGCGCGTTCGGCTTTATCCGCAGCCCCGACACCTCTGCCGATGTGTTCTTTCATGTGCGGGACTACCAGGGCAGCGCAGCGCCCCGCGAGGGGCTGGCCGTGGTCTACGAAGAAATCCACGTGGGCGGCAAAGGACCCCGGGCAATGGCGGTGCAGCCTGCGGCCCAGGCCGGGGGCGTAACCCGCCCAGCCGCCAGCGCGTCTACAACAGCGCCTCCGCGCAAGGCACCGCACGCGCGCCCCCCAGCCCCGCCACCCGCCCCGCGCCGCGAGCGCCCGGCAAAAAAGCACCTGGAGGCCCATGCCCCTGCCCTGCCCACCCTGGTCCTGATGCTGGGCTGGGCCGCGCTGCTGGCCTGGGGCGTCTGGGCGGGCAGGCTCCCGCTGTGGTCACTGGGCGCTGCTGCGGCCATCAACCTCCTGACCTTTGTCACCTATGCCATGGACAAAAGCGCAGCACAAAGAGGCCGGTGGCGCACACCAGAAAAACACCTGCACCTGCTCAGCCTGGCAGGCGGCTGGCCGGGCGCGTGGTGCGCGCAGCAGTGGCTGCGGCACAAGTCGAGCAAGCAGGAGTTCCGCGCCGTGTACTGAGCCACGGTGGTGCTGCATTGCGCAGCGCTGGCGGCCTGGGTCGGCGGATAGCTGCGGTAGCAGCCCCCGAAACGCTTTTATTTTGATAGCTAAAAGTGCATGATGGACGAGCGGCAGTGGCCATTTTTGCTTGTACTTTGAGCACCCGGTGCACCACCAAGGCCACAGCGCAGGGGCAGGCCCTGCGGGGCCATCTTCGGCACCACATCTGTAGCACCCCAAGGGCCCGGCAACTGCAGCTGCGCAGGCTGTGCGCCCTGTCTGAACAAACGGCGCTGGCACGCTAGCCCCACACGCTGGCAGCAGCAGATGGCTCTGCAAGCACTGCGGCCCCTCAGCTTGCCAAACTTTGCATGCGTCTGCCAAATGATCGCTATATAGTGGCCCGCAGGCACTGCACCACCCAACCAGCAGCCGGGCCCGGGAAGCCTTTTCCGGGCAGAGGCGACTCGCACAAGGCGCAGGCACAGCAAAGCAACAAATGCGCGCTGGCCATGAATCACCATGGCCATTGCGCCTGGCAACGAAGCATGAGGCGGGGGACCCATCCATGAATGTGTTGCAGCAGCCAGTCGAGCGAAAACCGGTGCCGCTGACCCTGCGGGTCACCTGGCCGTTCATCGTGATGGTGCTGCTGTTGGCCGCCTGCGCCACGGCCAGTCTGCAGGTCTTGTCCGGCGTGCGCGCCTTTGTGGCGGGCGAAAGCCTGTGGACCAAGGGCCAGAAGGACGCCATCTACCACCTGCACCAGTACGCGATCAATGGCTCGCCCCAGGCGTTTGGGGGATTCGTGCGTGCCATGGACATCCCCCTGGGCGACCGGGCGGCCCGGCTGGCCCTGCAGCCCGGCCAGGTGCAGACGGATGTGGCGCGCGAGGGTTTTCTGCGCGGCGGCAACCACCCGGACGACATCGACAGCCTGATCTGGCTGCTGCGCTACTTCGACCAGCTGGACCTGGTGAAAAAGCCCGTAAACCACTGGCTCATCGGCGATGAATACATGAACGCGCTGCGCGAGCTGTCGCACGACATCCACCAGCACAACACCGACGGCACGGCAGACGCCGCCATGCGGCAGCGGTGGCAGGACACCATCCACCAGATCAACGCCGGTGTCACTCCCGTCGCCCGCAACTTCAGCGAGGCCCTGGGCGAAAGCTCGCGCCAGATCGTGCTGCTGCTGATGTGGACCAACATGGGCATGGCAGCTGTGCTCATCGTGCTGACGCTGTGGCACACCCACGGCCTGCTGGAGCAGCGCCGCCGCGCCGAACGGGCCCTGGAGGCCGAACGCGAGCAGGCCCGCACCACCCTGACCGCGATTGGTGACGGCGTGGTGACCACCAACACCCAAGGCCAGGTGATCTACATGAACCCTGCCGCCGAGGCCCTGCTGGCCCGCCCCGCCACGGAGGCCACGGGCCAGCCGCTGGCGCAGCTGCTGGTGTTTGACGGCGAGGCGCCGCCCCTGTCGGCCGACACGCTGGTGCAGAACATCCTGCGCAGCAGCAGCGCAGCCCTGGGCAACGTGCACACCACCCTGGTGCGGCCGGACCAGACCATCGTGCCGGTCAAGCTGGTGGGCTCGCCCATCCGCCACCGGGGAGCGCTCACCGGGGCTGTGCTGGTGCTGCACGACGTGACGCGCGAGCAGCACTATGTGGAGCAGCTGTCCTGGCAGGCCAGCCACGATGCGCTGACGGGCCTCGTGAACCGGCGCGAGTTCGAGCACCGGCTCGAAGCCCTGCTGGCCCAACCCCGCCCCGTGGGGCGCGAGGGCTCGCTGCTGTATGTGGACATGGACCAGTTCAAGCTCATCAACGACACCTGCGGCCACCAGGCGGGCGACGAAATGCTGCGCGAGGTCTGCCGCATGCTGCAAAGCCACCTGCGCGAGGGCGACACACTGGCCCGCCTGGGCGGCGACGAGTTCGGCATCCTGCTCAAGGACTGCCCTGCCGGCCCCTCGGCGCGCATTGCCGAACAGTTGCGCCAGGCCGGGCAGGAGCTGCGGCTGAACTGGGGTGGCCAGCAGCTGCGCACGGGGCTGTCCATCGGCATGGTGCAGCTCATCCCCGCACTCACCTCCATCCAGGAGGCCATGCGCGTGGCCGACATGGCCTGCTACCGCGCCAAGGAAGGCGGGCGCAACCGCGTCTTCATCTACCAGACGGAAGACATCGAAATGAGCCGCCGCGAGGGCGAGATGGACTGGGTGCGGCGGCTGCGCCTGGCGCTGGAGCACAACCAGTTCCAGCTGTACGCCCAGGCGATTGCCCCCCTGCAGCCCGGCGGCGAAAGTGGCCTGCACATGGAGGTGCTGCTGCGCCTGCGCGACGACGATGGCCAGCTGATTGCGCCCGGCGCCTTCATCCCGGCGGCCGAGCACTACGGAATGATGACCTCCATCGACCGCTGGGTCATCCGCCACACGCTGGAGGCGCTGGCACAGCACCAGCCCCAGCCGGGCCAGCCGCCGGTGCACACCTGTGCCATCAACCTGTCAGGCACCAGCCTGGGGGACGACAGCCTGCTCAAGCTGATCCGCAGCGCGCTCGCCGAGTCGGGGGTGGACCCGCATACGCTGTGTTTCGAGATCACGGAAACCAGCGCCATCTCCCACCTGCCCAATGCCGTGCGGCTGATGAAGGAGCTGCAGCAGCTGGGCTGCCGCTTTGCGCTCGATGACTTTGGCGCAGGCATGTCGTCCTTCAACTACCTCAAGCACCTGCCGGTGGACTATCTCAAGATCGACGGCAGCTTTGTGAAGGACATGCTGCACGACCCCGCCAACCGGGCGATGGTGGAGATGATCCACCACATCGGCCACGTGATGGGCAAGCAGACGATTGCGGAGTTTGTCGAATCCCAGGCGATCGTGGAGGCCCTGCGGGAGATTGGCGTGGACTATGCGCAGGGCTATGCGCTGGCGCGGCCCATGCCGCTGCAGGAGTATCTTGCCCTGGGCAACGCCCCCAGGCCCGGACCTGCGCAGGGTGCCGGTCCGGTGCCGGGCCACGCGCAGCCGCGCGGCGCGCCCTTCCCCCAGCAGCGCCAAGCCTGATGCGCGCTTGATAGGCCCAGGCGCGTTCCACGCACCCAGCCCACTGCATCCGAGAAGTCGGCGCTCAGCGCGCTTTCTTGAATGCCTTGCCGTTGCCAGCGGGCTTGGTTTTTGCAGCAGAACCTGTCACACGCGGTGGCAGCCCGGTGTGCTGGGTCAGCATGCGCCCCGGCTGGGGGGCCGTGCCGCGAAAACGCACATCGCCCTTGGGTTCGTTCAGTTCCTGCGGGCGGGGCCGCAGGGCCACGGCCTTGCCGTCCTTGTTGATGGTGTAGCCGAGCCCGCCGCCGCCCGTGGACGCGGTGCTGTTCTTCTTGCGTGCGCTCTGGTAGCCGCCATCGGTCATCGGCTGGAAGGTCGGGATCAAATGCTGTTTGCCATTGCCGATCAAATCCGCACGGCCCATGGCCTTGAGGGCTTCGCGCAGCAGCGGCCAGTTGTTCGGGTCGTGGTAGCGCAGGAAGGCCTTGTGCAGCCGGCGGCGCTTTTCGCCGCGCACGATGTCCACCGACTCTTCGGCGGTGTCGCGCATCTGGCGGCGCACGCGGGTCAGGGTGTTGCGGCCCGAGTGGTACATGGCCGTGGCCGTGGCCATGGGGCTGGGGTAGAAGGTCTGCACCTGGTCGGCGCGAAAACCATTCTTCTTGAGCCAGATGGCGAGGTTCATCATGTCCTCGTCGCTGGTGCCCGGGTGCGCAGCGATGAAATACGGGATCAGGAACTGCTTCTTGCCCGCTTCTTCGCTGAACTTCTCGAACATCTGCTTGAACTTGTCATAGCTGCCGATGCCCGGCTTCATCATCTTGGTGAGCGGGCCCTGCTCGGTGTGCTCGGGCGCAATCTTGAGGTAGCCGCCCACGTGGTGCTGCACCAGCTCCTTCACGTACTCGGGCGACTTCACGGCCAGGTCGTAGCGCAGGCCCGATCCGATCAGGATCTTCTTGATGCCCTTCAAGGCGCGGCCACGGCGGTAGATCTTGATCAGCGGACCGTGGTCGGTCGTGAGGTTCTGGCAGATGCCGGGGTACACGCAGCTGGGCTTGCGGCAGGCGGCCTCGATCTCGGGCGAGCGGCAGCCCAGGCGGTACATGTTGGCCGTGGGGCCGCCCAGGTCGCTGATGGTGCCGGTGAAGCCCTTGACCTTGTCGCGGATGTCTTCGATCTCCTGAATGATCGAATCCTCGGACCGGCTCTGGATGATCCGGCCTTCGTGCTCGGTGATAGAGCAGAAGGTGCAGCCGCCAAAGCAGCCACGCATGATGTTGATCGAGAAGCGGATCATCTCCCACGCGGGGATCTTGGTGCCGTGGTCGTGGCTGCCGTTCTCGTCGGCGTAGCTGGGGTGTGGGCCACGGGCGTAGTGCAGATCGAACACATGGTCCATCTCGGCCGTGGTGAGCGGGATGGGCGGCGGGTTGATCCACACGTCGCGGGCGGTCACGCCCTCGCCGTGCGCCTGCACCAGCGCGCGCGCGTTGCCGGGGTTGGTCTCCAGGTGCAGCACGCGGTTGGCGTGGGCATACAGCACCGGGTCACTTTTCACCTGCTCGTAGCTGGGCAGGCGGATCACGCTCTTGTCGCGCGGCGGTACCTTGAGCTTGGCCTTGAGCGCCGGGTTGGCCACGAACAGCATGGGCTGGATCGCGGGGTTGGGCTCAGATTTTTCGGGGCTTTTTTGGCCGCCTCCGCCTGTCCCAGCTGCCTTTTCAGCTACAGAATCAGGAGCATCCTCCTTGCTGCAGGTGCTGCCCTGGGCGGCGGCCTGCTCGCTGGTGGTCATGTAGGGGTTGATGTGCGCTTCCACACGGCCGGGCTCGTCCACCGTGGTGGAGTCGATCTCGAACCAGCCCTTGCCGCTTTCATCGTCGGGCCGGCGCACAAAGGCCGTGCCGCGCACGTCGGTGATTTGCTCCACCGGCTCGCGCGCAGCAATGCGGTGGGCCACCTCGACCAGCGCACGCTCGGCGTTGCCATAAAGCAGCAGGTCGCACTTGCTGTCCACCACGATGGAGCGGCGCACCTTATCGCTCCAGTAGTCGTAGTGCGCGATGCGGCGCAGGCTGCCTTCGATGCCACCCAGGATGATTGGCACATCCTTGAACGCCTCGCGGCAGCGCTGGCTGTAGACGATGGCCGCGCGGTCGGGGCGCTTGCCGCCCACGTCGCCGGGGGTGTAGGCGTCGTCGCTGCGGATCTTCCGGTCGGCGGTGTACCGGTTGATCATCGAATCCATGTTGCCCGCCGTCACGCCCCAGAACAGGTTGGGCTTGCCCAGCGCCTTGAAGGGCTCGGCGCTTTGCCAGTCGGGCTGGGCAATGATGCCCACGCGGAAGCCCTGGGCCTCCAGCGTGCGGCCGATCACGGCCATGCCGAAGCTCGGGTGGTCCACATAGGCATCGCCTGTGACCAGGATGATGTCGCAGCTGTCCCAGCCCAGTTTCTCCATCTCCGCGCGGCTCATCGGCAGGAACGGGGCCGTGCCAAAGCGCTTGGCCCAGTACGGACGGTAGCTGGTCAAGGGCTTTGCGGCGCGCGCAAAAAAGGAGACGTCAACGGGGGCGTTCATGCAAAGGGGGTCGCGGCCGCCCCCGGTGCGATGGGGGCCTTCGTGGGGCGCGTCTGTGGTGGATAACCCGCAATTTTACGTTGGCGGACGGTTTTTGTCGCCTTTGCAGCACTTGCCCCTCACTGTTACAGGCTTGATGGCCATCAAGCATATACTTGCTTTTGTCAATTAATTAACTGACAAAGGCATTCATGAGCAATATCTCACCGCCCCCCTCGGCCTCCGCCTCCGTGCCCGCAAACGCCGTGAAAGCTGTGCGCCGCTTCAACCGCTTCTTCACCCGCCGCATTGGTGTGCTGGACCCGTACCTGGGCAGCGATCTTTCGCTCACCGACGTGCGCGTGCTCTATGAACTGGCCCACCGCGAGGCCCCCGTGGCCAGCGAACTGGCGCGGGAGCTGGGGCTGGACGGCGGCTACATGAGCCGCATCCTGCGCAGGTTCGAGCAGGCGGGGTGGATCAGCCGTAGCACCAGCGCGCAGGACGCGCGGCAAAGTGTGCTGGCCCTCACGGCGGCCGGGCGCGCAGTGTTCGAGCCGCTGCAGCAGCGCTCGCGCGACGAGGCCACCGCCCTGCTCGCCCCCCTGCCCCCTGCGCGCCAGCAAGAGGTGGTGAACGCCATGGAGCGCATCGAAACCCTGCTGGACCCGGCGTCAAGCGCAGCAACGCCCACCCGCATGGCCGTGCTGCGCGACCCCGTGCCCGGCGACATGGGCTGGGTGGTGCAGCAGCATGGCGAGATCTACTGGCGCGAGTACGGCTGGGACAGCCGCTTCGAGGCGCTGGTGGCCGACATTGCCGCGCAGTTCTTGCGCAAGTTCCAGCCCGACTGGGAAAAGGCCTGGATAGCGGAGCTGGACGGCGAGCGCGTGGGCGCGGTGTTTGTGGTGCGCAAATCCCCCACCACGGCGCAGTTGCGCATGCTGATCCTGGCCCCCAAGGCACGCGGGCTGGGCCTGGGCGCACGGCTGACCGACGAATGCCTTGCTTTTGCGCGCGCCAAGGGCTACAAGAAGATGGTGCTGTGGACCAACAGCTGCCTGACCGCCGCACGGGGCATCTATGCCCAGCGCGGCTTCCGCCTGACCAAGTCCGAGCCCTACGACGGCTTTGGCCAGCAGCTGGTGGGAGAAACCTGGGAGCTGAAGTTGTAGCTAAAGCAATGACGCGCAGGCACCGCACACCCCACCAGGCCGCCACCATGACTCCCAACCCCCGCCCCACCATCCGCCAGGTCACGCCCGAGGATGATTTGGAGCGCCTGACGGCGCTCATCCACGCCGCCTACGCCCCCCACGCCCGGCTGGGCCTGCGCTACTGGGGCACCCACCAGTCGGTGGAAGACACGGCCAAGCGGTTTGCATCGGGCACCGGCCTGGTGATGCTGGAGGCTGGCGAGTATGTGGGCACAGCCACCTTGCGGCCACCCCAGCCGGATTCCACCGTAGCGCTGTACCGCGACCCCACGGTCTGGTCGCTGTGCCAGTTCTGCATCAGCCCCCAGGCCAAGGGCCGGGGCTATGGTAAACAATTGCACGCCTATGCCACCGCGTTTGCCAAACAGACAGGGGCCCGCACCCTGGCGCTGGATACGGCCCAGCCTGCCGCAGCCTTGATCGCGATGTATGAATCCTGGGGCTACGAGGTGGTGGGCGAATGCGACTGGCGGCCACTGACCAACTACACCAGCGTGCTCATGGCACGCAGTCTGGTGGACCAGCCAGGCGACAGCGGCACGGGCGGCGGCTGACGAAGCAGGCAAACAGGCCCCAAGAAGCGGCAATGGCCCCCAGGAGGGCCATCGGTGGCAAAACCGGGACAGGGCCCAGCACCGCTTACCACTCGCCGACTTCCCGCACGCGCTGGGCCAGGTCGGGGAAGTCGTCTTCTTCCTGCACCGGTTCGTTCACCACAGGTGCCACCATGGGCTTGTTGGTGTCGGCCGGGGCAGACCGCGACATGAACCGGCCAAACACCTGGCTGGCAAAACGGGGAGGCACGGGGGCAGAGAACGGGGTGGCAAACATGGCAGTTCCTTTTTTTCGGGTGGGCCTGGTGCTTTCAAAAACGTAGCATCAGCGTAGGCCACCACAACAGCTGGGCAGTGTAGGAATGCACGCCGCGCTGGCGTGTGACAGAACGCACACCCGGGGCATCGGCGTCGATCCCACGGCGCCATGAGGACACCCAGCGTGACATTCGTCACACAACACACGCCGTACACTCGCTGCCCCATGCCCCAGACTCTGGCCGCACCCGCGCACAGCGAACTCATCATCAAGAAAAGCCGCTTCATCGGCTGCGTGCAACCCATGGCCGACCGCGCCAGCGCCCAGGCCGCCGTCGATGCCCTCTGGAAGCAACACCCCAGCGCCGCCCACATCTGCTGGGCGCTGCTGGCTGGCGGCCAGTCGGCGGCGGTGGACGACGGCGAGCCCGGCGGCACCGCTGGCCGCCCTATGCTGGATGTGCTGCGCCACCAGGACCTGGAAGGCGTGCTGGCCACGGTGGTGCGCTACTTTGGCGGGGTCAAGCTGGGTGCGGGCGGCCTGGTGCGCGCCTACACCGACAGCATTGCCCAGGCCCTGCTCACGGCCCCGAAGGTCACGCTGCAGCGCATGGCCACCTTGCAGTGCCTGGTGCCCTATGCGCTGGAAGGCTTTGTGCGGCGCGAGGTCGAATCGGCCGACGCTGAGCTGCTGGAGGTGCAGCATGGCACGCTGGTGCAGCTGCAGATCCGTCTGCCCGAGGCGCAGGCAAGCATTTTTGTGCAGCGCATCAACGATGGCGGCCAGGGCCGGGTGGGCTGGACGGACAACCCGGCCTGACCCCAACCTCCCTGCCGGAGATGTAACACCCCTCAAGCCCGCTGCCGGGATGCCGATAAACGGCCATTACCCCAAGGAATCGCCATGGACGTCGCCCTCGCCAACAGCATCGTCAGCACCGCCACCAACCTGGCCAGCGCCAAGACGTCGGATGCGCTGAACATGGTGGTGCTGAAAAAAGCGCTGGACATGCAAGCCGTATCGGCCGCCACCATGCTGGATGCCATGCAGCAGTCCATGCCCCAACCCCAGCTGGCCACCAGCGGCACGCTGGGCACCAACGTCAATACGTTCGCCTGAAGGGCGATTCACCCCGCCCGCGCGGCTCAGCGCAAACGCGCAGGCGACAGCCCTTCCACCCCCACGCCCTCGCGCACCAACTCTTCGGCCAGCGGCTCGCCCCGCAACAGCTGCCGCGCCAGCAAAGAGGCGCCCGCCGCGCTCTGAATCCCATACCCGCCCTGCCCGGCCAGCCAGAAGAAGCCGGGCACATGGTTGTCCCAGCCAATCACCATGTCGCCATCCGGCACAAACGAGCGCAGCCCAGCCCAGGTGTGCGACGGGCGGCGGATCTGGAAGCGGGTCATTTCCTCGATGTGATAAATCCCGGTGGCCACATCCAGCTCCTCGGGCACCACATCGTGCGGATGTGTGGGGTCGGCATTGGCCGGGGAGCCCAGCAGTTGCCCCGCATCGGGCTTGAAGTAAAAACTTTCGTCGATGCCGATCACCGCAGGCCAGTGGGTGGCGTCCATGCCCTCGGGCACCGGGAAGGTGAACGCCGTGCGGCGGCGGGGCTCCAGCCGGATCGGCGGCACGCCTGCCAGGCCCGCCACCACATCGGCCCAGGCGCCAGCAGCGTTGACGATGGTGGGGGCGGCAAACACCCGCCCGTCGGCCAGCGTCACCTGCCACACAGTGCCGTCGCGGCGCACGGCCGTGACCTCGGCGTGGGTCAGCACCTGGCCGCCGCGCTGGCGCAGGCCACGCAGGTAGCCCTGGTGCAGGGCGTTCACGTCAATATCGGCCGCCTCGGGCTCGCTCATGCCTGCGGCCACCGCTTCGGGTTTGAGGCAGGGCAGCATTGCCAGCAGTTCGGCCCGCTCCACCCACTGCACATTGGGCGAGGTGGCGTGCGCCTCGTCGTAGGTTTGCTTGAGTAAGTCCAGCTGATCCGGCCCGGCCACATAGACCACGCCCCGGGGCGAGAGGATGGGGTCGGCGCCAAACTCGGGCGGCGGCGCATCGTAGAACGCTCGGCTGGCCCGGGTGAGCGCCTGGATGTTGGGCGTGCCATAGGTCGCCATATACAGCGCAGCCGAGCGGCCGGTGGTGTGATAACCCGGCTGCGATTCACGCTCCAGCAGCAGCACGCTGGCGCCCTGCCCGGCGGCACCGGGCTGCACCAGTTGCCAGGCCACGGAGGCCCCGGCAATGCCCGCGCCAATCACGATGGTGTCTACGGTTTGCATGGTCGGCGACTCCTTTTCAAACGGCTGACACCTGCGCGGCCGATGCCGCACGGTCATCGCGCGGCAGGGTGCGGGCGTCGCGGGGGTCCGGCGCCACAGTCACGATGGAGGTCAGCGCAGGCTCGGCGCGCGTCTGCACCAGCTTGGCAATGTCGGGCCGGGGCCGTGCCAGCCCTGCAATGCCCTTGAACGCCTGCTCCAGCGCATGCCCTACGCCCAGCGTGTGCCGGTCGGCACGGAAGCGGCCCACGATCTGCAGGCCAAACGGCATGCCAGCGTCGTCCAGCCCGCAGGGCAGGCTGAGTGCCGGGTGGGTGGTGAGCGTGGTCACATAGGTCAGTGCCAGCCAGCGGTAGTAGTTGGCCTGCGGCTCGCCGTTGATGTGGCTGGCGAACAGTTCGGTCCAGGCAAAGGGCGACACGGGCGTGGTGGGTGCGAGGATGACGTCGTAGTCCTCGTACAACTTCTGGAACCGCGCCAGGATGCGCGTCTGCTCGGCCTGCGCCCAAGCGCTGTCCAGCAGCGTCATGGCGGCGCCCATTTCGTAGTTGGCGCGGGTGTTGGGGCCCAGGCTGGCGGGGTCGCGCTCATAGGCCTCGCGCGTGCTGGCCACAAAGGCCTCGGCGCGCAGCACGTCAAAGCAGCGGTGCACATCGCCCAAGTCGATGTCGATGGCGTCGCAACGGGCAAACAGGTGCTTCATGGCCTGCACCTTGTTGCGGAACACGGCGCGGATGCCGTTGTCCACAGCACAGGCGCCAAAGTCTTCGGTGGTGGCCACGCGCAGGCGGCTCAGGTCCACGGTTTCAGGCAGCAAGAAACTCATCGGGTCCAGCGGGTAGCTCAGCGGGTCGCCGGGCGACATGCCCGCCGATGCGGCCAGTTGCAGGCAGGCCTCTTCCACCGTGCGGCCCATGGGGCCCACCACCGAAATCGGCGTCCAGCCCAGCAGCTTGCGCGAGCTGGGCACCACGCCGGGCGAGGGCCGAAAGCCCACCACGCCACAAATGGACGCCGGAATGCGCAGCGACCCGCCCGTGTCCGAGCCCGTGCACACCGGCAGCATGTCGCACGCCAGCGCAGCGGCCGAGCCGCCCGACGAGCCCCCGGCGTTCAGGTTGGGGTTGAACGGATTGCCCGTGGCACCCCACACGGTGTTGCGCGAATTGGCGCCCGCGCCCATCTCGGGGATGTTGGTCTTGCCCGCGACGATGGCGCCCGCAGCGCGCAGGCGCGCCACCAGCACGTTGTCCTCGGCCGGGATGTGCTCGCGGTAGATCTGCGAGCCATAGGTGGTCAGCAGGCCCGCCGTGGCCTCCAGGTCCTTCACGCCCATGGGCAGGCCATGCAGCAGGCCCAGTGGCTCGCCGCGCAGCACCGCCTGCTCGGCCGCCTTGGCCTCGGTGCGGGCGCGGTCGTAGCAGGTGGCGGTGACGGCATTCACATGCGGGTTCACGGCCTCGATGCGTTCAATGCAGGCGTCGAGCAGCTCCACCGGCGAAATCTCGCGTGTGCCAATGCGGTGGCGCAGTTCGTTGGCCATCAGCTCAACCAGGGCTTGGGGGGTTGTGGTGGTCATCTCGGGCTTGTCTCCTTGTTCTGGTCCCACGGGTTCAGTCTGCAGTGATGGCGGCACGCTGTGCAATAGCGCGCATCAGCGGCAACTCCTTGTCAATCAGCTCGGCCAACACCTTGGACGAAGCATAGGACGGCTCGAACCCCACGGCGATCATCTTGTCACGCGTTTCGGGGTCTGACACCACCTGGGCCAGCGCCAGCTCCAGCCGCGCCTTCACGGCCGGCGGCAGCCCACGCGGCGCCACCATGGCCAGCCAGGTGTCCATCTCCAGGCCCGGGTAGCCGCTCTCGGCCAGCGTGGGCACCTTGGGCAGCAGAGCCGAGCGTTTTCCGGATGTCACCGCAATGGCCTTGATCTTGCCGTCCTTGAGCTGCGGCAGCGCGGCCGACACGGTATCGACAGTGAACGGAATCTGCCCGCCGAGCAGGTCGGTCATGGCGGGCGCACTGCCCTTGTAGGGCACATGCTGAATCTTCAGACCCGCCGCGTGGAAGAACATCTCGCCCGCAAACTGCGAGGTGGTGCCTGTGCCGAACGAGCCATACGAATACTTGTCGGGAGCCGCCTTCACCAGGGCCACAAACTGCTTCAGGTCGTTGGCAGGCACATCCTTGTTAGCCAGCAGGATCAAGCCCGTGCGGCCGGTGATGCCAATGGGATCAAAGCTCTTGACCGGGTCGTAAGGCAGCTTGGCGCGCACTGCCGGGTTGACGGTGAAGGTGGTGCCCGAACTCATCAGCAGCGTGTAGCCATCGGGTGCCGCCCGCGCCACCGACGTTGCACCAATCACCGTGCCCGCCCCTGCGCGATTGTCGATCACCACGCTCTGGCCCAGCTTGTCGCCCAGCTTTTTGCCAATGAGGCGGCCCAGCACGTCGGTGGCGCCACCGGGCGGGAACGGAATCACCAGCGTGATCGGCTTAGAGGGGAAGGCGGCCTCCTGCGCCATGGCCGGGGCCCATGCAACGGCCCCCAGGGCGGCACAGACGGCGGCAGACAAAAGCAGTTGCTTGCGGTTCATGGCGTGGCTCCAGACAAAAGTGAAAAGAAAAAAGAGAGAAGAAAGTGCTCAGCAATCAGGCCTGCGCAGCCAGCACGGCCCGCCCGCGCTGCACAAAGCCCTGGTACTGCGCATCGGGCACCAGCAGGCCGCCCGTGGTCCACACCAGGTGGGTGGCCTGGTGCAACACGGCGTCGATACCCGTGCTGCGCAGCCAGGCCTGCCCGGCGGTGGTGCCGGTCAACATGGCCGGGCCGCTGAAGCCAGCGGCGGCCGAAGGCTCGATGCGCTCGCCCAGGGCATCCAGCACCCGCACCAGATGCGCAAACAGGGTGTCGTCGGCCACGGTGAACACGCCCGACAGCAGCGGCCGCATCAGCTCGGCCGCCAGCAGGGATGCTCGCGGCACGGCCAGGCCGTCGGCCTCGGTGCGGTTGGTCAGGCCCCAGTCATAGACCGAGGGGTGCTGCCCCACACCTTGCGTTGCATCGGCCATCATTTGCACCATGAAGCAAGGCGACTGCACCGGCTCCGCAAAAAAGCAGTGCACATGCGGCCCCAGCACCTGCCGCAGGCCAAAGGTGATGCCCGCAGGCGCGCCGCCCACACCACACGGCAGGTAGACGATGAGCGGGTGCTCGGCATCCACCGCCACGCCCTGCTCGGCCAGCTGCTTTTGCAGATGCAGCGCCGCCGCGCTGTAGCCCAGCAGCAGCGAGAACGATTGCTCGTCGTCCACAAAGTGGCACAGCGGGTTGCTGGCCGCCTCGGCACGGCCTGCGGCCACGGCACGCTCGTAGTCGCCCGTGTGTTCCACCACCAACACACCACGCTGGCGCAGGCGGTCTTTCTTCCATTCCTTGGCATCGGCCGACATGTGCACCGTGGCCTGGAAGCCCAGGGCCGACGCCACCACGCCAATGCTCATGCCCAGATTGCCCGTGGAGCCCACCGCCACCTGGTAGCGGCCCAACACCTCGCGCGCCTGCGGCGTCGCCAGCGCACGGTAGTCACCGCCGGGCTGCACCAGCCCATGCTGCAGCGCCAGCCCCTCGGCAAACTCCAGCACCTCGTGCATTCCGCCCCGGGCCTTGATGGAGCCTGCCACGGGCAGGCTGTGGTCGGCCTTGATGAACAGGCGGCCTTGCCCCTCGGCCATGCCCAGCGCGGGCTGCAGCGCCGTAGCGGGCAGCAGGGGCGACTCCACCACGCCACCTGTTGCGGCCAGCTCGGGGAACACATCCGCCAGCAGTCCGGCAAAACGTGCCAAGCGCTCAGTCGCCGCTTTCGTATCATCCAGACTAATGGTTCTCCCTAGTGCTGACGGCGCTGCGGCAGGCCTCGCCTGCCGGGCCGGGTTGCTCCACAAGGCAGGCTGGGCGTTTCGCAGGCGTGCGGCCAGCAGGGCATCCACAGTGGTTGAAGGTTCGGCAAGTGTCATGGCGCATTCATCTCGGTATGTCTTGCCCACATTCTTCGCCCGTCACGCGCCTGTCACAAGCCATTTATATTGAGCAAAGCATTAGTATTAATAATGAACATTCGCCTCTCCCCTTCCTTGCTCGCCTGGCTTCGCAGTTTTGATGCAGCCGCCCGCCACGGCAGCTTCACCAAAGCGGCGGCCGAGCTGTGCATCACCCAGGGCGCCGTGAGCCAGCAGGTCAAGCAGCTCGAAGACTGGTTGCGCCGCCCGCTGTTTTTGCGCACCCCGCGCGCCCTGGTGCCCACGCCCGAGGGCAAATGGCTGGCGGTGGTGCTGCGCGAGAGTTTTGACGCCATCGAAAGCACCCTGGCCCAGATGCGCCAGCCGGCCGAGGCCGCCACCGCCACGCTGAGCTGCTCGCCCTCGTTCGCCATGAGCTGGCTCACCCCCCGGCTGGGCGACTTCTTTCGCCAGCACCCGCACACCGGGCTGCGCGTGTTTGGCGAGTTCCACACCCTGGACCGCACCCGCATGGTGCGCGACGGCGTGGAGGCCGCCGTGCGCTTTGACCTGGGCGGCTACCGCGACCTGAACGCCACCGTGTTCCTGGACGAATGGCTCATCCCCGTGGCCAGCCCCGAGTTCCTGGCCCGGCTCCCACCCATCACCACGCCCGAGGATCTGCACGGCGACTGGCTGCTGCACGACGGCAGCGCCTGGGATGGCGCCGACACCTATGAGGAATGGCAACACTGGTTTGCGCAAAGGGGCGCCACGCCCCCACCCTGGGCGGGCGGCCAGCAATTCAACCTGTCGCAACTCGCCCTGGGCGCCGCGCTCGCAGGCCAGGGCATCGCCATGGGCCGTGCCGCGCTGGTGCTGCAGGATGTGAAGGCTGGGCGCCTGGTGCCGCTGCTAGGGCGCAGCGTGCCGTCGCGGGCTGCGTATTCGTTTGTGACCACCACGCACCCCAGCCCGGCGATGGAGCTGGTACGGGAGTGGTTGGGGGAAGAGGCGCGGCGGTTTTGCGAGGAGCGGGCGCAGGTTCTTCCGCCCGTGGCTTAGCGGCGCGGAGCAGGTGCTCCATCGATCTGCCAGACATCTCCACAGACATTCGCACAGAACCATGAAAGTGCGTCTCAAAATAGCCCTTAACGCCCGTCCACCAAGCGCAAGCAGCTATCTTTTTTGACAATCCCGTTGCATTGATTTGCAGGCGAGCCCGTCAGCGCAAACCACCCAGCCTGTGCTGCTGCCCTACACCTGCCCCCGCAGCCAATCGATCAAGGCGCGCAGCGCCGGGCTGACCTGGTGGCGGCCCGGGTAGTACAGCGCAAAGCCGGGCTCGGCCGGGCACCAGTCGGCCAGGGCCTGGACCAGATGGCCAGCGCGCAGGTGGGGCTGGGCCATGGCCTCGTACACATAGGCCCAGCCTGCGCCCCCCAGCGCGGCGCGCAGGGCCAGGCGCTGGTCGTCCACGGTGAGCGGGCCTTCCACGGCCAGGTCGAACGCCTGGGCTCCTTCGCCCGGCGGTACAAACTGCCAGCGGTACAACGCTCCGCTGGGGAAGCGCTGGCGCACGCAGGGCCGCTGCAGCAGGTCGTGTGGGGTCTCGGGCACGCCCTGGGCGGTGGCCAAAGCGGGGGCCGCCACCACGGCAAACCGCTGTGGCGGCCCGATGGGCACGGCCACCATGTCCTGCGGCAGGGCCTCCGGGAAGCGGATACCCGCATCAAACCCCTCGCGCACGATGTCCACCAATCCGTCCTGGGTGCACACCTCCAGCGCCACGCCGGGGTGGGCCTTCAAGAAGCCGCCCAGCAACGGGCCCAGCAGCAGGTCGGCGGCGCTGCGAGGCACGTTGAGCCGCAGGTGCCCGCGCACCTCCTGGCCCCACTGGGCCGCCTCGGCCAGCGCGCCGTCGAGCCCCAGCATCACGGGCGCGAGCTGGGCCCGCAGCTGGGTGCCCGCCTGGGTCATGGCCACGCTGCGCGTACTGCGCTGCAGCAGGGGCACGCCCAGCCGATCTTCCAATGTGCGCACCGCCTGGCTTATCGACGATGGCGACAGGTTCAGCGCCCGGGCCGCACGCCGAAAGCTGCGCCACTCGGCCACGGCCATGAAGGCGCGCAGGTGCTGGAGGTCTGGGGGTGCAGGCATGGGGCGGATTGTTCCACAGGCACGGGTTAGCCAGGGCCCCCATGGCGGGGTCATTGTGCGGCTTCACCGGACAGTGCATGCACCTCCAAGACACTTGTGGAGGGATTTTCATAGGAAGAACATCGGCGTCTTTGCTGGAAGCCCTTGTCACTATCCGAAGGAACCATATGGCCGAACCAAACAATACCCCTAGCAACACGCCCCCACAGCCACGCCCGCTCGGGCAGCGCCAGGTCCACCCGCTGGGGCTGGGCTGCATGGGCATGAGCGAGTTCTACGGGCAGACCGACGATGCGCAATCACTGGCCACACTGCACATGGCGCATGGCCTGGGCGTGAACCATTTCGACACGGCTGACGCCTATGGGTTTGGCCACAACGAATCCCTGCTAGGCCGCTTTCTGCGCGAACTCTCCCCCAGCCAGCGCGCGCAGGTCACGGTGGCCACCAAGTTCGGCATCGTGCGCGAGCCCGGCCGCTATGAGCGGCGCATCGACAACTCGCCCACCTACATCCGCCAGGCCTGCGATGCTTCGCTTCAGCGCCTAGGCGTGGAGCGCATCGACCTGTACTACTGCCACCGCCGCGATCCCGCCGTGCCGCTCGAAGACCTGATGGGTGCCCTGGGGGACCTGGTGCGCGCGGGCAAGATTGCGGCCGTGGGCCTGTCGGAAGTTAATGCAGAGACCCTGCGCACCGCCCACGCACTGCACCCGGTGGCGGCCGTGCAAAGCGAATATTCGCTGTGGGAGCGTGGCGCCGAGCAGGCGGTGCTGCCCACGGCCCAGGCGCTCGGGATTGCCTTTGTGGCCTACAGCCCGCTCGGCCGGGCCTTCCTGACCGACCAGCCGCCCGTGGTAGATGCGCTGGCCCCCGACGACTTCCGGCGGGCGCTGCCACGCTTCAACGGCGCCGAAGGCCAGGCCAACCGCAGCCTGCAGCAGGGCCTCGCGCAACTGGCACAGTCCGCAGGCCTGCCTGTGACCACGCTGGCGCTGGCCTGGATGCTCCACCGCCATCCGCATGTGCTGCCCATCCCCGGCACCCGGCGCAGCCAGCACCTGCAGCAGAACTTGGCAGCGACCCAAGCCACACTGCCTGCCGGGGTGATGGATGCGCTCGACGTGTTGTTCGCCCCTGGCCAGGTGGCGGGTGCCCGCTACACAGAGGCGGGCTGGGTAGGGATTGAGGGCTCTTAGCGCCACCCAAGGCGCCAGGCTTCGAACTCGCTGGGGCGCAACCGATACCGGGCCATGTTGCCTTCATGCAAGCTCATCAGCTCGGTCTCGGCCACTTCCACAAAGTGATGGCGATCAACTGCAGGCACATGCAGTTGTGCTTGCTGCGCCACGAAGGCAATGGCGCGCTCTTTGCCCAGTGCGGCACGCACCACCTCGGCCACGGTGTCAAAAATCTGCTCGCGGTACCGTAAGCGAAACGGATCTGGCTCCCCCAACGATTGGCGCACCGCCGAGTAGCGTGCGCAAGATCGCTTGTAGGCCCAGGCAAAAACATCGCGCAGCAGTTCCACCCGGTTGAGTTCATACACACCAAGCATGGCGCTGATGTATACCGTCGGCGGCACGTCCACGAACGACAGCGGACACAGGTTGTGCTGAATGAAGGGAATGTTGGCGGCCAGGCGGGAGACCCGCTTGTTCACATCTTCAAAAGGCTGCAGATAGGGCAAATGCACCATCGCAAAAAACGCCTGCTCCAAGGGGTCTTGAATGGCGGCGGCAGTGTCCAGCACCTGGGCAAAACACTCGGCAATCAACTGCGGCCCCTCCAGCGGCAAGAACACTGCCTGCCCGATGCCCACCGCCACAGTGCGCAGGCGGCCACTGGCGGCCGGGTCGGGCAGCAGGTTGTCTGACAGCAGCGCGTGCAGATTGAGCAGGGTGTAGCGGTTAAAGCCGATGTCGGGCGCAGAGGCAATCAGAAACTCGATCGCAGCCTTGTGGTTGAGGATCATCTGGGCATCCAGCGCCCCCTTGCCTTCGGCGGCCTCGCCCATGGACAAGAGGCGCTCGGTTTCGAGCAGCGAGTAGGTGTTGCCCTCCAACCGGCTGGAGTTCCACGACAGGTCGATCAGTAACCGGTGCGCGATGCTGCGTGCGTAGGTGCCGGCCGGTTCGTTGTGCGCCGCCACCTGGCCTTGCGCTCGCAGCTCCTCACGCAAAGGCCCGGGCAAATAGTACGTGGTGTTGGGTCGATAGCTGTCGAGAAACCGGCGCTGATACCCCACAGGGGTGCGGTGCTGCACGGGCTGCCGCACCGCGTCTTCAATGCTCCTGGCCTCTTGCGAAAGAGGCAAAGAGACTTCTATGTGCCCTGTGGAAGTGACTCCAGCCAGGGCTGCTGCACCCTCGATGGCCCGCATTGGCAGCAGGTACCGCGTGGCACGCGCCCGGCCTTCTTTGCGCAAACGCCCCTGCTCTACCAGGTCGTTGAGCCAGCGCTGTACGGTGCGCCGCGTGGGGGCATCGGGCAGTTGGGATTCGATGTGCTGGATGTCAGCACCCGCCGCAACTTGCGCCACGGCCGCCAGAACCGCGTCGTAGGCATCGTGGGGAATGGGTTTGGCCATAATGTCGCAATACAATTTTGCGACATTAAAACATCGTTTGGCGTCGCAATAACGTTTTTGCGACATTAAAAACAAGATCGCGACATCAAACCACGGCAACCCTATCCTTGAGCGCCCCCACTGCTTCTGCGCACAATCCGGTGCCACCACGCACTCCGCCCGGCCCACCGCACCATGAGCCTCTCCACCGTCCTCAAGATCGCCATCGCGCTGCTGATCGCTTTTTTTGCCATCGAGAAGCTGCGGGTGCACCGGGCCGACCAGCGGCTGCGCAGTCCGGTGAGCACCGCCCAGCAGCCGTTGGCCGAAAGCCCCGTGCAGACGGCCACGCGCGACGCGCCGTTTGTGCGGCAGGGGTATGAGATCAAGCCACTGGCGAACTTTGCCGTGCGGGCGCGGGTACTGTCTCGGGAGGACTATGTACTGGGCCGGGAGGCCGACCTGTCGCGCACCGACCTGGCGCTGGGCTGGCAACGCATGGCCGACCCGGCGGTGTATGGGCCGCTCAACATTTCCCAGGGCGGGCGCTGGTACCGCTACTCCTGGCGCGACCAGCCGCCCATCCCGCTGCAGGAGATCATCGAGTCGTCCGCCAACATGCACATGATTGCGGCCGACGCCACGGTGGAGCGCGCACTGGCGAAGGTCCGCAAGGGGCAGTTTGTGCGCATCACCGGCAAGCTGGTGGAGGTGAGCCACGCAAGCGGCTGGCGCTGGACCAGTTCGCTCACCCGCAGCGATTCGGGCGCGCGCGCCTGCGAGCTGGTGTGGGTGGAGTCGCTGCAGGTGGAGGACTGATGGGGCGGGTGGCGCTGGGACACAACCGCACCGCTTCGAAATCAGTAGCTATCAGCCCATGACCATAGCGCGCAAACCGGGTTTTTTGTTGAAATCCCCAGCACACCGTACGGTCAGCGCGCCGCCCTCTCGGCCCAGCCCGGATACTGCGGCTGCAGGGTTTGCCAAACCGGCAAACCACCGGATTCCCCTGAACCCCAGCAAAGGACGCCCATGGCCAAGATCCTGGAAGTGAAGTACGAGCACCAGGCCGATGCCCGCGTGTGCGAGGTGGCCCACAAGAGCCAGGCCGACCTGTGCTGGCACGAAGTGCACTACCCCGCACAGGCCAGCGGCGACGCGATCTGGTTCATGGTGGCCTATGCGAACCAGGCCACCTTCAAGGTCTTGCGCGTCAAGCACGCCAGCCTCGCGGACCTCAAGATCTTCAAGGTGGCCACGCCCGAGGAGGCGGGCTGGAACACCAAGGACCACTTGCTGATCGGCAGGCTGGGCAAGTAACCGGGCCAGCAACCAACCTCGGCGGCCAGGTCAGCTCAGCTCACTCCCCACGCACTTCTGCACCTGCTCGCCCAGGCCGGTGGCCCCCAGGCGCATCACATCGCCGGGCTTCAGGAACCAGGGCGCAGGCTTCTGACCCAGACCCACGCCAGCGGGGGTGCCGGTCAGGATCACATCGCCCGGCTCCAGCGTCATGAACTCGCTGATGTATGACACCACCGTGGGCACATCAAAAATGAAGTTGCGGGTGCTGCCGTTCTGCACGCGGCGGCCGTTCACCTCCAGCCACAGGTCGATGGCATGCGGGTCGCCCACCTCGTCGGCCGTCACCAGCCAGGGGCCGATGGGCGCAAAGGTGTCGTGGCTCTTGCCCTTGTCCCACTGGCCGCCGCGCTCCATCTGCCAGGCGCGCTCGGACACATCGTTGGCCAGCACATAGCCCGCCACATGCTCCAGCGCCTGCGCCTTGGCCACATTGCGCGCGCGGGTGCCGATGACGATGCCCAGCTCCACCTCCCAGTCGGTCTTGACCGCACCGGCAGGGATGCGCACATCGTCGTGGGGGCCGCTCAGCGCCGTCACGGCTTTCATGAAAAGCACGGGCTCGGCGGGCGGCTGCAGGCCGGCCTCGCGCGCATGGTCGGCGTAGTTCAGCCCCACACACACGATTTTGCCCACGCCGCCCACCGGGCTGCCCAAGCGCGGCGAGCCATAGACGGGCGGCAGGCGGCTGGCGTCGATAGCGGCCAGGGCAGACAGGGTGCGCGGGTTGAGCTGGGCCGGGCCGATGTCGGGCAGCAACATCGACAGGTCGCGCAGCGTACCGGAGGCGTCCAGCAGGCCGGGGCGCTCGGCGCCGGGCTGGCCGTAGCGGATGAGTTTCATGGCGGGGAGTCCTTGTGGGTCGGTAGAGGGACAACGGCAGCGGCAGAGACCAAAAAGCGGCCCGCTGCGCCCATCACGCAGCATAGCGGCCCGTGGGCCCGTGCGCGGCCGCAAATCGCAGCGCCCGCCTTGCCACAACACGACGCCTGCAGCGGCCCCTCCACCCGCGGGCGGCGCTCGGCACGCGTAACATCGCACACGGGCTGCCAAACGCATGGCTGCCGCATCCATTACTCCTGACTTGATAGCTGATACCGCAATACAGATGCGCGGTAACGGCCATTTTTAGCCCTATTCGCCATGGCCACCGCTGCCAACCCGACCTCCCTGCCCACCGAGTCCCCTGCCCGGCCCCAGCCGCGCAACCCGGCCGACCTGTTCTGGTCCTTCACCTGGCTGGCCCTGCAAGGCTTTGGCGGCGTGCTGGCCGTAGTGCAGCGCGAGCTGGTCGAGAAAAAACGCTGGATGACCAACGAAGAGTTCGTCGAAGACTGGGCCGTGGCGCAGATCATGCCGGGCCCCAACGTGGTCAACCTCAGCATCATGATCGGCGACCGTTACTTTGGCCTGCGTGGCGCATTCGCGGCGCTGGCGGGCATGCTGACCTTCCCGTTGATCCTGGTGCTGGCCCTGGCCGTGGTCTATGCCCAATTTGCCAGCCACCCGGCCGTGGCCGGTGCGCTGCGGGGCATGGGCGCCGTGGCAGCCGGGCTGATTGCGGGCGTGGGCATCAAGCTCTTCGCCTCCATCAAGAACCACCCGCTGGGCCGCGCCCTGTGTGTGGCCTTCACGGCGCTGACCATCGTGGCCATGGTGGTGCTGCGCTGGCCACTCTGGTGGATCCTGCCGGTGATCGGCGGCGCGGCCTGCCTGCTGACCTGGAGGAAGCTCGCGCCATGACCAGCACCGCCCTCGTGCTCAGCCCGATGGACTGGCTGAACCTCTTTCTGTACTACATGTCGCTGTCGTTGCTGGCCGTGGGCGGCGCCATTGCCACCGCGCCCGACATGCACCGCTTCCTGGTCGAGCGCCAGGCCTGGCTCACCGACCCGCAGTTCAACGCCTCCATCGCCATCGCCCAGGCCGCCCCCGGCCCCAACGTGCTGTTCATCGCCCTGCTGGGCTGGAACGTGGGCATCAACGCGGGCGGCCCCGGCATGGCGGGCTGGCTGCTGGGCGCCCTGGGCATGGCGGTGTGCATGCTGGGCGTGATGCTGCCCAGCAGCCTGCTCACCTGGCTGGCCACCCGCTGGGGCCACCGCAACCGCGAACGCCGGGGCGTGCGCGCCTTCAAGCAGGGCATGGCCCCGGTGGTCATCGGCCTGCTGCTGGCCACCTCGTGGGTGCTGGCCCGCGCCCACGGCGGCCCCGCCGAGGCCTGGCCCCTGTGGTTGCTGAGCGGCGCCACCGTGCTGCTGGTGTGGCGCACCAAGCTGCACCTGCTGTGGATGCTGGGCGCGGGGGCGGTGCTGGGGGCTTTGGGCTGGGTGTAGCCGACAAAAAACCCCCACGCCAGGTCAGCTGATCCGGCGCCCGTGCTCCGCGTACACCGCCAGGTAAATGGCGTCCGAACCGATGTACGGCGCCTTGTTGCCAAAGCCCACGTTGAAATCGCCAAACGACAGTGCGCGGATGCTGGCCAGACCTGCGCGCAGGCGCTCGCGGGTGGGTTCCTTGCCTGCGTTTTTCAGGCCCTCAATCATGATCTGGGCATTGAGCCAGCCTTCGAGCGCGCTGCCGCTGTTGAGGTAGGCAGCGTCGCCGCCGGTGGCCTTCATGGTGCTCTGGAACTTGCGCACCACCACCGACTTTTGCGAGTTGGCATCGGGGAACACCTGCACCAGCGCCAGGCCGCGTGTGGACGCAGCCAGCTTGGGCAACTCGGACGAGATCACCGTGACCGACAGGCCCGCCAGCGGCACGCCCTGGGCCTTGGCGCGGAAGGCCTGCACAAAGGCCGTGTTGGCCGTGCCCGTGGTGGCCAGCAGCACAGCGCCGGGGCGCTCGGCAGCCACCTTGTCAGCCAGCTCGGCGCCGTTCTTGCCGTCCACGGCCAGCGCGAACTCGCCACCGCGTTCGACCTTGATTTCATCAAGCGCCGCAGACATGTCCTTGAGCACTTCCTTGCCGAAGGGGTTGTCCAGATACACCACGGCAATGCGCTTGAGGCCCATGTCCACGATCTGCTTGACCAGGCGCTGGGTTTCTTCGCGGTAGGTGGGGCGCAGGAAGAACACATGCTTGTTGCCAGGCACGCGCAGCGAGGTGGCGCCCGTGACGGGCCCCACGGTGGGGATGCCCTTGGACTCGACGAGCGGCAGGATGGAGGCGGTGTTGGCCGTACCCAGGGGCGAGATGAGCGCAAACATCGACTGCGCCTCGATCATTTCGGTCACGTTCTTGAGCGTGCGCGCGGCCACGTAGCCGTCGTCCTTGGCATCCACTCGGATCTCGCGGCCATGCACGCCGCCTGCGGCATTCACTTCGGCAAACGCTGCCTTCATGCCTGCCAGCTGCTCGATGCCGGCCTGACCCAGCGGGCCGGTGAGCGCGATGGAGCAGCCCAGGGTGATGGAGCGGGCGGTCAGCGCTTCTTCAGCGGCCAGGGCGTGGTGGGCCCAGGTGGGCAGACCGGTGGCAGCGACAGCCTGGGTGGCGCGCAGCAGAAATTGACGACGGCTCATGGTGTGCAGGGCGGATAAAACAAAGGTGGCGCAGGCTACCGGCCGCTGCGCCACCGGGCTGTCCGCTGCGCGACAAAAGGCGCCACACGGGGATGAAACCGGGGGTTTTCACCGAGCAGGCTGGGCAAGCCCGGGCCCGCAGCGGGGCCCTTGTATCCTCTGCTGAGCTACTCAGCAGCCTAGCAGTTGCGGCAACAAGCTGGCAGCCGTGCCGCGCAGCAACGCGTGTGCGGCGCCGTCCAACTCGCTGGGGGCGGGGTTCAGCACCACCACCTGGGCGCCCGCTGCCCGCGCCTGGTGTGCCAGGCCTGCTGCGGGGTAGACCGCGCCGGCCGTGCCCACCACCAGCATCAGCTCACACTGCGCAGCGGCGTTCTGCGCCGCTTCGAGCGTGGCCCGAGGCAACGCCTCGCCAAACCACACCACCCCAGGGCGCACCAGGTTGCCACAGCGGTCGCAGTGGGGTGGGCGCCCGGCCACGGCATGGTCGAGGTGGCAGCACGGGCGGGGGGTGTCGAGCCAGCGGTTGCTAACGATGTCGCCGTGCAGGCACAACACACCGGGGCTGCCTGCGCGCTGGTGCAAGCCGTCCACGTTCTGGGTGATGAGGGTGAGCCTGCCCGGGTGCTGCTGCGCAAAACGGGCCAGCGCATGGTGCCCGGCGTTGGGTACGACATCGGCGAGCAGGTCGCGCCGGTACTGGTACCAGTCCCACACGCGCTGGGGATGGGCGCGGAAGCCCGCCTCGGTGGCCATGTCTTCGGGGCGGAACTGCGCCCAGTAGCCGGTCTGCGCGTCGCGGAAGGTGGGCACGCCCGATTCGGCGCTCACGCCTGCGCCGGTGAGCACGGCGATGTGTCGCGCCTGCTGGACCCAGGCGCGGACAGTTTGCAGAATCTGTGCGTCCAAGAGCTGGGCCTCAACTTCTTCTTGCTGCGCGTCATTCAACCAGCAGCGCACGAAACTGGCGCGTGCCCAGACCAGTGCCCCCGCGCAAGGGCCGCCCCGCCGCGCTGGGGGCGTCCCCTCGGGGGGAAGGCGCGAAGCGACTCAGGGGGGTCAAGATCTCTGGCGCAGGGCCTCGTACAGGCACACGCCACTGGCCACCGACACGTTCAGGCTTTCCACGGCACCCTTCATGGGGATGCTGACCAGCTCGTCGCAGGTCTTGCGTGTGAGCTGGCGCATGCCGTCGCCCTCGGCGCCCAGCACCAGGGCCACGGGGCCTTTCAGGTCTACCTGGTAGATGGTCTTGGGCGCATCGTCGCTGGTGCCGATGCACCAGATGTTGCGCTCCTTGAGTTCGTTCAGGGTGCGCGCGAGGTTGGTGACCATGAAGTACGGCATGGTCTCGGCTGCGCCGCTGGCCACCTTGGCCACGGTGGCGTTGATGCCCACGGCGTGGTCCTTGGGGGCGATGACGGCATGCGCGCCCGCGCCATCGGCCACACGCAGGCAGGCGCCCAGGTTGTGGGGGTCGGTCACGCCGTCGAGCACCAGCAGCAGGGGCTGTTCGATGCCCGCGGCTTCCAGGTCTTCCAGCAGCTCATCCAGTGAGGTGGCAATCTTCACGGGCTCCACCCGCGCGGCCACGCCCTGGTGGCCGTGGCTGCCGGCCAGCTTGGCAATGCGCACGCTGTCGGCTTCGATGAGGCGGGCACCGGCCTCGCGGGCGCGGTCGAGAAACTGGCGCATGCGGGCGTCGCGCCGCGTGGCTTCGTAATAAATCTCGATGATGGACTTTGGCGCGGTCTTCAGACGCACGCCCACGGCGTGAAAGCCGAAGAGAACTTTGGGGCTGGACATGCAGGGATTATCCGCTGGCCGCAAGGCCACCCATCACCGCACTATGGATTTAATAGCTATCAAGGCAATACCATCGCGCGGTAGCGGCCAAAAAAGCTCAAATTTTTCGTCTCAGACGACGCGCCCCGCGTCGATGGTGATGCGATGCTCGCACTGCGCAGCGATGGCCCGGTCGTGGGTGACGAGCACCAGCGTGGTGCCCTGCTCGCGGTTCAGCTCGAACATGAGCCGCATGATGGTCTCGCCCGTCGCAAAGTCCAGGCTGCCCGTGGGCTCGTCGGCCAGCAGCACGGCGGGCTGCACCACAAAGGCCCGCGCCAGCGCCACGCGCTGCTGCTCGCCGCCCGACAGCACCTTGGGGTAGTGCGACAGGCGCTGGCCCAGGCCCACGCGGGCCAGCATCTCGGTGGCAGCCTTGCGCGCGTTTTTGCGGATCTCGGGGCGGTTGGACAGCTCCAGCGGCAGCATCACGTTCTCCAGCGCGGTGAGGTTGCCCATGAGCTGGAAGCTCTGGAACACAAAACCCACCTTCTGCGCGCGCAGGGCAGCGCGGGCATCTTCATCCAGCGCAAACAGGTCGTGGCCGTCCAGCCGCACCGTGCCGCGCGTGGGGGTGTCGAGCCCCGCGATGATGGAGAGCAAGGTGCTTTTGCCCGAGCCCGAGGCCCCCACGATGGCGGCGGTTTCCCTGGCGGCCAGGCGGAAATCGATATCCCGCAGAATGTCGAGGGTGCCGGTGGAATCGGTCACCGACTTGAAGACATGCTCCACGGCGATGATGGGGGTTGCAGACGATGCCTGCGGCAGTGGGGAGGATTCGGACATGAAAGGATTTTTGCTTTGATTCGATACCTGCGTCGGCGCCACTTTATCGTGAGCGCAGCCACCGGAGCGCTGGTGGGGCTTTGCACCCCGGCCGCCCTGGCCCAAACCAAGGCCCCCGCCACGCCCGCCCGCACTCCCCTGCTGCTGGTGCTGGGTGATTCGCTGAGTGCCGAATACGGCCTGGCGCGCGGCACGGGCTGGGTGGCTCTGCTGGAAAAACAGTTGGCACAAGACAAGCTGAATATCACTGTGGTCAACGCCAGCGTGAGCGGCGAAACCACCTCGGGCGGCCGATCGCGCCTGGCCGCCCTGCTGACCCAGCACAAGCCCACCCATGTGGTGATCGAGCTGGGCGGCAACGATGCCCTGCGTGGCCTGCCGCTCAAGAACACCGAGGAAAACCTGACCTGGATGACGCAGGCCGCCCAAAAGGCGGGCGCCAAGGTCTTGCTGGTGGGCATGCAGGTGCCGCCCAACTATGGCGCCGACTATGCGAACAAGTTTGCGGGTTTGTTTACCACCGTGGCGCAGGCCCAGAAGGCAGCCGTGGTGCCCTTTCTGCTGAAAGGGGTGGCGGATGGGCCGGACCCGACCCGCCTGTTCCAGCCTGACCGCATCCACCCACGCGCCGAGGCGCATCCGCAGATGCTGGCCAATGTGTGGCCGGAACTGAAAAAGCTGCTGCGCTGACGCCAGATGCAGCCCGTCAGGCGCTGGCGGGGCCCCCAGGCTGGCCGGGGGTGGCAGCGTCGCCGGCAGGCTGGTCGTCTGCCGGCTGATCCCCCTGCGGCTCATCCGGCCTGCGGTGCGCCTTGGCCCTCAGCTTCTCTTCTTTTTTCTGTTTTTTGGCGAGTTCGCGCTGGCGCTTTTCGTATCCGTAGTTAGGTGTTGCCAAGGTAATTGCTTCCTGAAGTAGAGGCCCACTGTAACAGCATGCTCATTGGAGCCGACTCCAAGAACCAGCTCAAAGCATCACGCCGCAGCAGGCGGTGGTGGCGTGACCCGTGACACCGCCGCGCGGTAGGCATGCCAGCTGGCAAAGCCCAGTACCGGGCCTGCCAGCAGCAGCCCCACACCCCAGAACCAGAGCGAGGCCACAACGAGGATGGTGATGAGTGCCCCCCACAGCAGCATGACGAGGGGGTTCTCCAGCACCACGCGCATGCTGGTGATGCCGGCAGTGAGCGCGTCGGTGTCGCTGTCCAGGATCATGGGGATGGACACCACCGAGGTGGAGAACACCAGCGCAGCAAACACCCCGCCCACCACCGCGTACACCGCAACGAAGCTCCAGTTCTGGGGGTTGAACACTGCCTGCAGGACGCCCGTGGTGGACGGCATGCCGGTGTTGAAGAACACCGCAAACACCACCAGCGACGCACGACCCCAGAGCAGCTCCAACACCACCAGCACCAGCACCAGCATGCCCATGCTGCCCATGTGACTGTCCCAGCAGGTGAGGGATTCACTCAGCTCTGGTTTCAGGCCCGCCTCGCGCCTGCGGCTGGTGTCGTACAGCCCCATGGCCAGAAACGGCCCCAGCAGCAGGCAGCCGCTGGCCATGGACATGGTGTATTCGGGCCGGGTGCGGAACACCCAGCCCAGCACCACCGCCATGCCCCAGAAACACAGGCCATAGAACGCCGCAATGCCCGGCGCGGCGCGCACATCGTCCAGCCCCCGCATCAGCCACCGGAAGGGATCGGCCAGGCGCAACGGCTGCAACTGCACAGGCTGGGCCGTCTGGGCTTTGACGCGGTTGGCAATGGCCTCGGCCTGCCGGGCTTCCGAGGCGTCTGGCGTGCTGAGGGCGTCCGGTGCGGGCTTGGAGGATGTCGCGGTCATGCCGCCACACTAAGCCCGCCCGTTCGGCCGCGCCACTGAGGAAAGCCCGTAGCCCGGACGGCGTCGGCCGCTGGGGTTGGGGCCTGAATGCAAACTCAGGCGGCAGGGAAAGCCCGCTCCATCGCCTGCTGCAGGTCACGCCGCAGGTCCTCTACCGCCTCCAGCCCGATGGAAAAGCGCACCAGCGTGCCCGGTTTCAGGTGGGACGAAGGGCGGCTGCGCATGCTGGCGATGGTGTAGGGCACCACCAGGCTCATGGGGCCGCCCCAGCTGTAGCCTAGCTTGAACAGGCGCAGGCCGTCACAGAACGCATCCACCTGCTGCTGGGTATAGCGCGCGTCGATCATCACGCTGAATAAACCCGCCGCGGCGCCCTGCCCGCCGTCTGCGGCACCACACAGAGCCTTCCAGTGGGCGTGGCCGGGGGCACCCTCCAGCGCCGGGTGCAGCACCTGGACGATGGCGGGCTGCTGCTGCAACCAACGCGCCAGTGCGCGGGCTGCTTCGTCGTGGGCGCGATAGCGCAGGCCGATGCTGGGCAGCGCCCGCAAGATCGCCTCGGCATCGTTGGCGCCCACGCCCAGGCCCAGCCGCATGTGGGTGAGCTTGATCTTCATGTGCAGGCCCTGGTCGCGCGTGATGACGCTGCCCATGAGCACATCGCCCCCACCGCTGGGGTACTTGGTGAGTGCATGGGCAGAAATGTCCACGCCCAGGCTGCCGTCGCCCGTCAGGTCAAACGGCGCAAACGCCAGGCCCGCGCCCCAGGTGTTGTCCAGCGCGGTGGTCACGCCCCGTGCGCGGCAGATGCGGACCTGCTCGCACAGGTCGGGAAACTCCATGCTCACCGAGCCCGGCGCCTCCAGCCACACCAGCCGGGTGGCAGGCGTGATACGCGCGGCCAGGTCGGCCGGGTCCAGGGGGTCATAAAACGCATGGGTGATGCCGAAGCGGGCCAGCTCGCCATTGGCGAAGTCCTTGCCGGGGCCGTAGGCGTTGTCGGGGATCAACACCTCGTCGCCGGGCTTGAGCAGGGCCAGCCCCACGTTGGCGATGGCGGCCAGGCCGCTGGGCACCAGCACACACTGCAGGCCGCCTTCCAGTGCGCACAGGCGCTCTTCCAGGATGAAGGTGGTGGGCGTGCCGTGCAGGCCATAGGTGTAGCCGCTCTTGTCTTTCCATTCGCGCGATCGCATGGCCGCGACGTTGGGGAAGATGACAGTGGACGCCTTGTAGACCCCGGGCTGGGGGGCTTCAAAACCGGTGGGCGGCAGGTAGTCGTGGTGAACGAGGCGGGTGGCGAGATCGGTTTCGTGGTCTTTCATGGCGGCCATGGTAGCGCGCCGCCCAGGACAAGCCTGGGCGGCGCGGTGCCTGCGGGCTGCAACGGGTTTAGCTGGCGCTTACCACCAGCTGGTTGTTCACAGCGGTGACGCCGCTGATCGCCTTGGCAATGGTCTCGGCACGGTCACGGGCCAGGGTAGAAGGCGCAGGGCCGTTCAGCGTGACCTTGCCATTCACGGTGTCCACGTTGATCTTGACGGCGCTCAGATCGGGGTCCTTGGCCAGGCCAGCACTCACCTGGGCGGTGATGGTCGCGTCGTCGATCACGCCCTTGGCTGCCTCCGCTGCCTGCTTGGCCTTGGCCTCGGCGCTGACGGCGCCCTGCTCCACCTTGGTTTCGGCGCTCTGCATCGCGGCCTCGGCCTTGGCGCGGGCATCGGCAGCGGCCTGCTCGGTCTTCTCTACAGCCGAGTCAAGCCGCTGGCCCACGGTGGGCTCCTCGGTCTTGCTGCAGGCTGCCAGGCCCAGGGCCAGTGCGCTCACAGCCAGCAGGCTGGCCACGCGATGGGCGGGGTGGAAGTGGGTCGTCTTCGATGTGTTCATGCTGTGACTCCTTGCGGTTGAAACATGGGCCCCACTGTAGGCAGCGGCACGCGGCCACCGGGTCGGACAGGGCCGAAGTGCCTGTAGGACGGAGTCGGGGCACACCGCCGGATTTCCCCCGACCCATCCCTGCAGAGCGGCCTTGACACGCGACAATCGGGCCATGATTTCGCCGTCGCTGACCCGCTGGTTTCCGTTTCTCGCATGGCCCCGCCCCGACCGTCACCTGCTCAAGGGCGAGTTCTGGGCGGGCATGACGGTGGGCCTGATGCTGGTGCCCCAGGGCGTGGCCTATGCCGCGCTGGCGGGCATGCCCCTGGTCACAGGGATCTACGCCTCGCTGATCCCGGCGCTGATTGCCGTGCTGTTCAGCGCCTCCACCCGGCTGGGCGTGGGGCCGACGGCGCTCACCAGCTTGCTGATTGGTGCATCGCTCACCGGCCTGGCCGAGCCCGGCAGTGCTCAGTGGGTGGCCTTGGCGGCGTGGATGGCCATGCTCTCGGGCCTGCTGCAGCTGGTGATGGGGCTGGCGCGGTTTGGCTGGCTGCTCAACCTGGTCACATCGCCCGTGCTCAATGGTTTCACGCAGGCGGCGGCGCTGCTGATCCTGGGCTCGCAGCTGGGTGCGCTCACCGGCCTGCGGGCGGCGGAATGGAGCACGCTGCTGACCACGCCCTCGCCCGGCCTGTTCGACCTGACAGCTGCTGCCTTCGGGCTGGGCAGCCTGGCGCTGCTGATGCTGGCACGTCGCTGGAGGCCCAATTTTCCGGCCGCCATCGTGGTGGTGGGCGCAGCGGGTGCGCTGAGCTGGGCCCTGGGGTATGCCGACGCCGGTGGCGCGGTGGTGGGTTCCCTGCCCTCGGGCCTGCCAGCCCCCTACTGGCCGGGCACCCTGCCCTGGTCCAGCTTTTCTGCCTTGGTCATGCCGGTGCTGGTGGTCACGCTGGTGAGTTTTCTGGAGACGGCCTCCAGCGCCAAGGTCGAGAGCCAGCGCTCGGGCGAGCAATGGAACGAAAACCAGGACCTGATCGGCCAGGGCCTGGCCAAGATCAGCAGCGGCCTGTGCGGGAGTTTCGCCACCAGCGCCTCATTCTCGCGCTCGGCCATCAACCTGTACGCCGGTGCCAAAAGCGGCTGGGCCACGCTGTTTGCGCTGAGCCTGGTGCTGGTGGTGCTGCTGTGGCTCACGCCCGCGCTGTACCACGTGCCGCAGTCGGTGCTGGCGGCCGTGGTGGTCACGGCCGTGACCAGCCTCATCAAGCCCGGCACGATGCTGCGGCTGTGGCGGGTGTCGCGGGTCGAGGCCGTGATCGGCGGCATCACCTTCGCCCTGACCCTGGCCACGGCGCCACGCATGTACTGGGGCGTGCTGGTGGGGCTGCTGATCAACCTGAGCCACTTTCTGTACCAGCGGCTTCATCCGCGCATCATCGAAGTGGGCCTGCACCCGGACGGCAGCCTGCGCGACCGCCACCTGTGGCAGCTGCCCCCGCTCGCCCCCCGGCTGCTGGCGCTGCGCATGGATGCCGAACTGGACTTCGCTTCGGCCAGCGCCCTGGAGCGGCGGGTGGCCGAGCACCTCGCGCAACACCCCGACGTGGTGCACCTGTGCCTGCTGGCCCAGCCCATCAACCGCATCGACGTGACCGGGGTGGAGACCTTTGCGCAGCTGCTGGGGCTGATGCAGTCCCGGGGCGGAACCCTGCACCTGAGTGGCCTCAAGCTGCCTGCCGAGCAGGTGCTGCGGCAGGCGGGCCTGCTGGAGCCCCGTGCCGGGCTGGCCATGTACCGCACCGATGCCGACATGCTGGTAGCCATGCAGCACCTGCCCGAACCCACGCCCAGGGCGTAGAACAGCGCCAGACAAGCCCCTGCGCGGGTTTTACCTACACCCCGGGCAGGCGCTCGGGTGGCCCTTGCGCTGGTACACTGCGCAAACTCTCTTTGCTCCATTTGTGTCTGACTCTGCGGCCTCTCATCTGGTAGATCTGCGCGAGCTTCGCCTGGATACTGCTCACGCGCTGGTGGCTCAGGCCGGCGGCAGCGAAGCAGCGTTGCACCGCGAAGCCCCTTCGCGCTACTTGCAAGGCCTGATCGACGGCCTGTGCGAGCTGTCCCTCAAAGACCCCCTCACCGGCCTGGCCAACCGCAGGCATTTCCGTGCCGTGCTGGAGCGCGAGATCGACCGCGTGACGCGTTCTGGCGAAGCGGCCCTGCTGCTGATGCTGGACATCGACCATTTCAAGAAAGTGAACGACACCCACGGCCATTTGGCCGGTGACGTGGTGTTGCAGTCGGTGGCCCGTACGCTCAGCGCCTGTGTGCGCCCCATGGACACCCTGGCGCGCTACGGCGGCGAGGAATTTGCCGTGGTGCTGCCCGCCTGCCAGGCCGCGTTTGGCCGCGTGGTGGCAGAACGCATCCGCCGCGCCGTGGCCAACACCCCCATCCGGATCTCGCCCGGTGTGGAGCTGAACGTGACAGTGAGCGTGGGTGGTGCCTTTGCGATGCAGTGGATCCGCTCGACCACCCTGCTGTGGACCGACCGCGCCGACCACCAGCTCTACCAGGCCAAATCGGCCGGACGCAACCGCGTCAGCATTGAGGAGCAACCCGACAGCACCGTCAGTGCCGAGGAAAAAAGCCTGTTGTTTGGCCCGCTCTACACCCCCTCGGGTTGGGGCGACCTGCCTCCGCTGGACCCCAACCCCACAGGCAGCGCCTACTGAAAGTTAGATGATGAGCGACGCGCTGACCCCTCACCCCACCACGCCCGCAGCCCCTGCGGGCCCCGCCACACCCGCCGCCGCCACCCCGGATGGCGCCCGCATCATTGCAGTCACCAGCGGCAAGGGCGGCGTGGGCAAGACCTTTGTTTCCGCCAATCTGGCGGCCGCCCTCACCCGCCGGGGCCAGCGTGTGCTGGTGCTGGACGCCGATCTGGGCCTGGCCAACCTCGATGTGGTGCTGAACCTGCACCCCAAGATCACGCTGCACGATGTGTTCACCGGCAAGGCCGCGCTGGACGACGCCGTCATTACCGCCCCGGGTGGTTTTGACGTGCTGCTGGCCGGCTCCGGCATGGTGGAGTATTCGCGCCTTACCCCCGAAGTGCGCAACCAGTTCCTGAGCGTGATCCAGGCGCTCACCCCGCGCTACGATGTGGTGCTGCTCGACACCGGCGCAGGCATCTCGGATGTGGTGCTGTTCTCTGTGTCGCTGGCCTCCGAGGTGCTGATCGTAGCCACGCCCGAGCCCACCTCGCTCACCGACGCCTACGCCGCCATCAAGGTCCTGGCCATGCAGCAAAAACGCCAGCATGTGCGCATGGTCATCAACCAGGCCGCGCGCCCGGGTGATGGCCGCGCCATTACCAGCCAGCTGCAGCAGGTGCTCGACCGATTCGTCAGCACCGAATCCGGCCGCCCCATGCGCCTGATCCACATGGGCGACATCCCGGCCGACCCTTCGGTGCGCGATGCCGTGATGCGCCGCCAGCTGCTGCTGCTGCAAACCCCCGGCTGCCCGGCGGCGCTGGCGATTGCCCAGCTGGCCAACAAGATAGAGACCACGCTGCTGTCACCTGCAGCCTGACCGGCATATGCCAGGGCGCGCCTTGGCCACTGTGCCAACCTGAACCACAGGCCCGCCAGCGGGCCTTTGTGCATTTTTACTGCCGTGAACACCACCGACACCGTCCTCAACATCTCCTGCTACAAGTTCGTGCCGCTGCCCGATGCCGCTGCGCTGCGTGAGCTGCTGCACGAACGCGCGGTGGCCGCCCAGCTCAAGGGCACCATCCTGCTGGCCGAGGAAGGCATCAACTTCTTTCTGGCAGGCCCCGCCGATGCCGTGCGGGGTTTTGTCGCGCAGCTGCGCACCGATGCCCGCTTTGCCGACCTGGAGCCCAAAGAGAGCTGGTCGGCCACGGTGCCGTTCCGCAAGATGCTGGTCAAGGTCAAGCGCGAAATCATCCGCATGGACCACCCCACCATCCGCCCTGCCGCAGGCCGCGCGCCTTCCGTAGACCCAGCCACACTGCGCCGCTGGCTGGAGCAGGGGCATGACGACGAAGGCCGCGAAGTGGTCACGCTCGACACCCGCAACGCCTTCGAGGTGGACGCGGGCACCTTCGATAACGCCATCGACTGGCGCATCGACAAGTTCACCCAGTTTCCACCCGCCCTGCGCGCTCACAAGGCCGAGCTGCAGGACAAGACCGTGGTGAGCTTTTGCACCGGCGGCATCCGCTGCGAAAAAGCCGCCATCCTCATGCGCGAGGAAGGCCTGCCGCATGTCTATCAGCTGGAGGGCGGCATCCTCAAATACTTCGAACTGACAGACGGGGCGCACTACCACGGCGGCTGTTTTGTGTTCGACGAGCGTGCGGTGCTGGCCACAGATCTGTCGGCCCCGGACGCTGAATAACTATCAAAAGAGTAGCTTAAAAAGCTTACCCATCGCGCGCAGAAGGCCTTTTTACTCATATTTTTAGCCTCCCTGCAGCGCCTGAGCAAGGTCGGCGGCACAGGGCTGCTGCTGCAGGATCTTGCCGTACTCCCCCGACTGGCGCAGCGCTTTCAGGCCCCGGTTGAAGGCCTCCATGCGCTTGGCGCTGGCGGGCAGCTTTTCGCTCATCATCAGGTGGGTCGTGAAATCGGGCACAAACAGCTTGGGGTGCGCCCGCACGCGGCGCGCCTGCTCGCCCGTGAACTTGGCGCCCAGCAGGTCGCAGGCCACGTTGCGGTCCAGCGGCACCACATCCACGCGGCCCGCCAGCAACTTGTTGAGGTTGCTCACATCGTCGGGCGCCACGTCTGCGCGCAGGGTGCCGTCCTTCGCCATGCGCCAGAACGCGGGGGTGTAGGTGTAGTCGGCCACCACCCCAATGCGCAACCCCGCCAGGTCCTGCAGGCTGCTCCAGGTGAAGTTCCGGTCGCTGCGATAAAGAATCTGCCACTGCTCGGTCAGCACGTTGTCGCTGACCAGAAACCCCTTGTCGCGCTCGGCATTGCGGCCCCAGGCGGCGGTGGCGTCCCACTTGCCGTCGCGTGTCTCCACCAGGGCCCGTGTCCAGGGCAAGAAGACATATTCCACCTGCACCCCCGCCTTGGCAAAGGCCTGGCGCACGATGTGCAGGGAGATCCCCTGGTCGGGCCGTGCCGCGCTGGCATAAGGTGGCAGCTCGCCGGTGGCGATGCGCAGCGTTTCGGCCTGCACAGCAGCGCCCAAAGCACTCGCCAGCAGCAGCCCCCAGAACAGGCAAAGATGGCGTCGCATGGTGTGTTCCCTTTTTCCGGCCACGGAGGAAAACAACGTAACCACCTGTGTGCGTTGTGTCAACTTCCGCACGCCGACATAATGAATGAACCCGCCCCGCTGGCAAGATGATTGCTTGCATCCCCTGCAACCCGGCCGTTCAGCCATGGCACCTCTTCTTTCAAGCCCCCACGGCCCATGCGTTTGCTCCACCCCTCGTCGCTGACCTCCAAGACCCTGGCCTGGGTGGTTGTGGCCAGCCTGGTGGCATTTGCCGCCATCACCGGGGTGACTGTGTGGCAAGAAAGGGCCCGGCTGCTGGAGCGGGCGCACGAGCAGGCCCAGCGCAGCGTGCAACAAAACCTGCCCGCGCTCAGCGATAGCCTCTGGAACTTCAACAATGCCAGCCTGCGCGCCCTGCTCACCGGCATGGTCGGCGAAGGGGCCATCGTGCGGGCCGACATCCTGGACGGGGACCGCACGCTGATGACGGTGTCGCGCCCTGGCGAAGTCCCGCCCATCGACACCACCTGGACCCACGCCATCGCCGACCCCACCCACACCGGCCCGAACCAGCCCCAGCTGGGTGAGATCCGGGTGTACGAGTCCTATGCCGCCCTGCGTGCGCAGCAGGCCGAGACTGCCTGGCGCATCGCCATCGCCCAGCTGCTGCAGATCGCCAGCATCGCCGCCATGCTGGTCGTCATCGTGCGCTGGCTCATCATGCGCCACCTGTCGGCGCTGGCGCGGGCCGTCACCGGCCTGAACCCGTTGGACAACCGGGACCGCATCCGCCTGCAGCGCAAAACCAGTGGCACGCAGCCCGACGAACTCGACGCCCTGGTGGATGCCCTCAACCGCTTTCACACCGAACGCGCCACCGAAGCCGGGTTGCGCCTGCAGGCCGAGCGCGCGCTGCGCGCACGGGTGCAGGAGATCGAGGCCACGCTGGGCGCGCTCAGCGACGGGGTGCTGGCCCTCAACGGCGCAGGCGACGTGGCCTATGCCAACGGTGCGGCTGCGCGCCTGCTGGGCATGGCAGAGCCCACGCTGCAGGGACAGCCCTGGCACAACCTGTTCCGGCTGCTGGACGAAGCCAGCGGCGAGCCACGCGGCGAATGGCTGGAACAGGCCCGGCAATCCCGGCAGCCGCGGCGTGTGCGTGGCGAACTGCGCATTGCCCCGGCACACGCGCGCGCCTTTGTGGCAGAACTCAACGCCGTGCCGCTGCACAACCCGGGGGACGTGGTGCTGCTGCTGGTGCTGCGCGACATCTCCGAAGAAATCGACAAAGAGCGGCAGATCGTCTTCCAGGCCTTCCACGACCCACTCACAGGCCTGGGCAACCGCTCTAAGCTGGCGCGCGACCTGCCGCTGGACCTCGCCCATGCGCGGGCAGCCCAAGGCCAGCTGGCCCTGCTGTTCATCGACCTGGACAACTTCAAGGACATCAACGACACCCTGGGCCACCAGGTGGGAGACCTGCTGCTGCGCCAGCTGGCGCTGCGCCTGCAGGCCACGGTGATGCCCCCGGCCTGGGTCACGCGCCACGGTGGCGACGAGTTCCTGGTGGTGCTGCCACAGCTGAGCGGCGAAGAGCAGGCCATTGCCCTCGCGCAGGAGCTGATGAACCAGATCCGCCGCCCGTTCACCCTGGAGGGCTACCAGCTGCACGTCACGCCTTCGGTGGGCATCAGCCTCTTCCCCGATCACGGCAGCACACCGGCCGAACTGGTGAGCCGTGCGGACATGGGCATGTATGCCGCCAAGAAGCTGGGGCGCAATACCTACTGCGTCTTTGACGACCGGCAGCTGCAGGAGTCTTCGCGGCGGCTGAGCGTCGAAAACGGGCTGCGCACTGCATTGGCCCAGAGCGAGTTCTGGCTGGCCTACCAGCCCAAGGTGGAACTGGCGAGCGGCCGGATCGTGGGCGTGGAAGCCCTGCTGCGCTGGGAGAGCCAGCAACTGGGCCGCATTCCGCCCGCCAGCTTCATCCCCGTTGCCGAGGAAAGCGGCCTCATCATCGACATCGGCGACTGGGTACTGCGTGAGGCCATTGCCGCCGCGCGGCGCTGGCGCGACATGCTGGGCACCGAAGTGCCTGTGGCGGTCAACGTGGCGGCAGCGCAGTTCCGCAGCCCGCGCCTGCTGCAGACGCTGCGCGCCATCGCAGCCGAAGACCGCGACATCCCGCGCCTGATCCAGCTGGAAGTGACCGAAAGCGCGCTGATCAGCGGGCTGGAGGACGTGACCGGCAAGTTCATCGCGATCAAGGAGCTGGGCTACAGCATCGCTATCGACGACTTCGGCACCGGGTACTCATCGCTGTCGTACCTGAAGAATCTGCCGGTGGATACGCTCAAGATCGACCAGGCCTTCATCCGCGACCTGCACCGCAGCACGCAGGACGTGACCATCGTCTCGGCCGTGGTGCGCATGGGCCAGAGCCTGGGCTTTGCCATCGTGGCCGAGGGGGTGGAGGAATCCCGCCATGTGCAGATTCTCCAGGGCCTGGGCTGCGACCAGGGCCAGGGCTACCACTTCAGCCGCCCCGTGCCCGAGGCCGAGCTGATCCCCCTGCTCCGGCAAGGATGTGGCGCGGTCAAAGCCTGAAAGGCGTTGACCGCAGGCGAGTTCAGTCTGCCTTGAAGCGCTGGGGCGGCAGCGGAATGAATTCCGTCTCACCCGGCACCTGGCCCAAACGCTGCGCGTCCCAGTCTTGCGCGGCCTGCACGATGCGCTCCTTGCGACTGGATACAAAGTTCCACCACATGTGGCGCGGGGCATCCAGCGCATCACCGCCAATCACCATGAGCCGGGCGCCTGTATCGGCAGGGGCCGCCAGGTGCATGCCCTGCCCGCTCTCCACCACACCCAGCAACTGGGCGTCCAGAGTCTGGCCATTGAGCTGCACCGGCTGGTCCACGGTGTAGACCGCCATTTCCTGCGCCAGCGCCGGGATCTCCAGCGTGGCACCTGCGGACAGCTGCACATCCAGGTACAGCGTGGGCGAGAGTGTGGCCACCGGCGAGGCCTGGCCAAAGGCCGTGCCAATGAGCACGCGCACCGTGGCACTTGCGGCACCACCGGCGCTGCCCACATGCACTTCAGGAATGGCAGCTGCAGGCGTGTGCACAAAGGAGGGATCGGCCTCTTCATGCGCCACGGGCAAGGCCGTCCACAGCTGAATGCCGTGGTTCACATAGGCGGTGTCAGCCAAACTTTCGGGGCGGCGCTCGGAGTGCACGATGCCCCGGCCCGCCGTCATCCAGTTGATGGCACCGGGCTCGATCTGCTGCACGCAGCCCAGGCTGTCGCGGTGCATGATGGCGCCAGAGAACAGATAGGTCACCGTCGCCAGACCGATGTGCGGGTGGGGCCGCACATCGTGGCTGTCGCCCGGCATCACGGTCACCGGGCCGAAGTGGTCAAAAAACAGGAACGGCCCCACGGCCTTGCGCTGCACGGCGGGCAGCAGACGGCGCACGGTGAAGCCGCCACCGAGGTCCTTGGCGTGGCCCTTGAGGGGCAGAAAGCTGGGGGTATCGCTCATGGCGCACGCTCCACCGAGGTGCTGATCTCAGTCGTCACCGTAGTCATCAGCTTGTGCACGGGGCATTTCTGCGCCACGGTTTCCAGCTCGGCGATCTGGGCATCGGTGAGGTCACCGCTGACCCGCAGCCGCGTTGCGAGGCGGTAGACGCCTGTGCGCTCGGCCGAGGCGTCGCGCTCGACCACGGTCTGCACATCGTCCACCGGCAGGCCCTTGCGGCGTGCGTACCACAGCACCGTGAGGGCCTTGCAGGCCCCCAGGGCAGCGTCATACAGGTCGTGCGGGCTGGGGCCGCTGTCGGTGCCGCCCTCCTCCACACTGCCATCGGCCACAAGGTCGTGCGCACGGATATGCACGGTCTGGGCCATGGGCGCGCCGGGGACGCGCCGCAATTCAACTGCCATGGGGTGTTCTCCTGGTTGTATTGGGGCGCGCCACTGTAGCGCCAAAAGGGGGCTTAACGGTCGAGGCGGCGGGCCACGTCGGCCACACGCTGGCCGAACTGCTTGCCCGTCTCCAGGTCGCCAGGGAACATCTCGGCGGCCGAGGCGTCGGACGGTGACTGGGACATGGCACCGCTGAACGAGCCGATCCAGTTCACATCGTTGCGCGTGGCCGCCTTGGAGTTGGCGGGCATCATGCCGTTGCCCACCCAGATGCCGCCGTGCTGCATGGCCAGGTGGAACATGTAATCCAGCGTGATCTGCTTGTCGCCATTGGTGCTGGCGCTGTTGGTGAAGCCTGCGAACAGCTTGTCCTTCCAGGCCTGGCTGAACCAGGGCTTGGACGAGGCGTCGGCAAACTTCTTGAACTGCCAGCTGGGGCCGGCCATGTAGGTGGGCGAGCCAAAAATGATGGCACTGGCTGCGGCCAGCGTTTCCCAGCCACCTTCGGGCAGGTTGCCCTCTGCATCAATGGCGACCAGCTGGGCGCCTGCGCCCTCTGCCACAGACTGCGCCAGGCGCTGCGTGTGACCATAACCCGAGTGGTAAACAACTGCGATGTGTGCCATGAGATAACTCCTGTTGAAACGATGAGGGAACGAGACCAGGGGAAAGAACCAAAAGAACTGCCAGCAGAACGACAACCAATGGCGAGATTGAATGCCAGAACCTGCACCCCTGCGGGCTGCAGGCCCTTTCTATGCAAACCGGATCAGCGGTCCGAGCGGCGTGCGTCCAGGCTCCAGGCGCCGGCGCCAAACGCAGCCAGGGCCAGCAGGCCGCCGGTCACGCCCACGTTCTTGAAGAACATGAGCTGCTGCATCATTTGCTTGTCGGCGGGCAGGTTCCAGTAGGCATGGAAGAAGAAGCTGGCCACCAGCGTGAAGAAAGCCAGTGCCAGCGCAGCAAACCGGGTGCCCACGCCAAACAGGAGCGCCAGGCTGCCCAGCACCTCGACCGCCGCGGCCAGGGCCGCCGCCACCGTGGGCATGGGCAGGCCCACCGAGGTGATGTAGCCCACGGTGCCGGCAAAGCCGGTGAGTTTGCTGATGCCCGCAGGCAGGAACAGGGCAACCAGCAGCAGGCGTGCGGCCAGGGCCAGGGGGTTTTGCAGGGATGTGAGCATGGTGAAGAACTCCTGAGTGAAAGTGGTTACGAAGTAAAAATCACGCGGCCAGGTCAAACACCAGCACCTCGGCGTCGTGGCCATCGGTCAACGACAAGGTGGTTTCCTTTTCCATCAGCAGCGCATCGCCGCCCGACAGGGCCTGGCCGTTGGCGCTCAGCGCGCCACGCACCAGGTGCACATAGGTCTTGCGGCCGGGGTTCAGCGCCAGCGTGACGGATTCCGCGCCATTCAGCAAACCTGCGTACAGGGCTGCATCGGCATGGATCTTGACCGAGCCCTGGGCGCCGTCGGGCGATGCCACCAGACGCAGGGCGCCGCGCTTTTCCGCCTCGGCAAAGGTCTTTTGCTCGTAGCTCGGCGGGATGCCGCGCACATTGGGCTCGATCCAGATCTGCAGGAAATGCGTGGTCTGGCCCGCAGCGTGGTTGAACTCGCTGTGCTGCACACCGGTGCCTGCGCTCATGCGCTGCACGTCGCCGGGCGGGATGCCCTTGATGTTGCCCATGCTGTCCTTGTGGGCCAGTTCGCCCGACAGCACGTAGCTGATGATTTCCATGTCGCGGTGGCCATGGGTGCCAAACCCGGTGCCGGGTGCAATGCGGTCTTCGTTGATGACGCGCAGGTTGCCAAAGCCCATGTGGGCGGGGTCGTAGTACCCGGCGAAAGAGAAGCTGTGGAAGGAATTGAGCCAGCCATGGTCGGCGTGGCCCCGGTCTTGCGATTTACGAACAGTCAGCATGTGAGTGCTCCTTTCAAGACTCGACTGTAGGACTGCCACACCCGCTGCGGGCACAGACGGATTGATGGCAATGTTCAAATAATCTGAATTAACATGGCGCCACCATGCAAAACGCCCGCGATGTCCTCACCCCCGATGCGCTGACCATGCTGCAGGTGATTGCCGAGGCCGGCAGCTTTGCCGCCGCTGCACGGCAACTGGGCCTGGTGCCCAGCGCCCTCACCTACCGCGTGCGCCAGATCGAAGACGCTTTGGACGTGCTGCTGTTCGACCGCAGCGCGCGCCAGGCCCGTCCCACCGAGGCCGGGGTGGAGCTGCTGCGCGAAGGCGCGCGCCTGCTGCAGGACATCGACGCCGTGGCCCACCGCGTGCGCCGCGTGGCCACGGGCTGGGAGCCGCAGCTCACGCTGTCCATCGACGGCATCATCTCGCCCCACACCATGCTGGAGCTGGTGGACGCTTTCTACGCCATGCAGCCGCCCACGCGCCTGAAGCTGCGCGACGGCATCATGACCGGCACGCTGGAGGCCCTGACCTCGGGCCGCGCCGACCTGGCGATAGGCGTATCGGTGGCCAGCAACAATGTGGCGGGCCTCCAGCAAGGGCTGCTGGGCGATGTGCTGTTCATCTATGTCGTGGCACCCCACCACCCGCTCGCCTCCGCGCCCGAACCGATTTCTGACGCCACCCTGCTGGAGCACCGTGCCGTGGCCGTGGCCGATTCGGCCACGCGCGGCGGCGCCACCATGGGCCTGCTGGGCGGGCAGGATGTGCTGACGGTGGACACCATGCAGGCCAAGGTGCAGGTGCAACTGCGCGGCCTGGGCGGCGGCTTTCTGCCCGAACCCATGGTGCGCCCCTACCTGGAGGCAGGCCGCCTGGTAGCCCGCCGCGTGGCCCGGCCCGAGCGCAACGTGCGCGTGCACTACGCCTGGGGCGGCCCCGGCTTCACCGCACCCGGCCGCGCGCTGCAGTGGTGGCTGAACCAGTTGCAAAGCCCCGCCACACGCCGCGCTCTGCTGGAAAACCACCATCATTTCTGATCCCGATCAAGCGCCCATCCCCCGGCTGCGCGTGTAGAGTGGTCACCGTTGGTTCTGTACTGCATTTCATCTGCCGACCGTCACCGAAAGGCCTCCCATGAGCACACCCGATCCTCGCCCCGCCAAACGGCTCCGACGCACCAGCGCCCCGACCACCGCCCCCGTTGCGGCACCCGCAGCCCCCACCACTCTGTCGGGCAAACCCCAGCGCCACTTCGCCATCATCGGCGCCGGCATGGCAGGCATTGCTTGCGCCCGCACCCTGGTGCAGGCCGGGCACCGCGTGACGGTGTTTGAAAAATCCGCCCAGGCCGGTGGCCGCACCGCCACCATCGACACCCCGTTTGGCAACTTTGACGCCGGGGCCCAGTACTTCACCGTGCGCGACCCACGCTTTGCCCGTGCCATCGACACCGTGCCCGGCATCTGCAAGCGCTGGAGCGCCAATTCCGTCCAGGTGCTGGACGCCGCAGGCCGCGTGGCCGCCGCAGGCCTGCCCCACCGCGAGGCCCACTGGGTGGCCAGCCCGGGCATGCAGGCCCTGGTGGGCACCTGGGCCGAGCCGCTGCGCCTGTCGGGCCAGTTGCTCACCAACACCCGCGTGACCCGCATTGAGCCTGATCCCTTGAACACCCCCGGCTGGCAACTGCGCACGGAAGGCCCTGGCGGCAGCCAGCATGTCTACGCCGGGTTTGACGCCGTGCTGCTGGCCCAGCCCGCCGTGCCTGCGCAGGCGCTGCTGGCCAGCTCGGCCGTGGACACGCCCCTGACCGACGCCCTCTCCAAGGTGGCCATCGCCCCGTGCTGGACGCTGATGCTGGCCTACCCCCAGGCCGTGCGCCCGGGCCTCACCACGCTGGGCCCGCAGTGGAACGCGGCGCGCAGCACCCACCACCGCATCGCCTGGCTGGCGCGGGAATCCTCCAAGCCCGGCCGCAATGTGGTCGAACGCTGGACGGTGCAGGCCAGCCCCGCCTGGTCGGCAGAACACCTCGAAGACGACGAAGCCCGCGTGCAGGCCAAGCTGCTCAAGGCCTTTGCCGAAGTCACCGGCATCCGCGCCACCCCGGCCCACGCCGACACGCGCCGCTGGCGCTATGCACAAACCACCCACCCCCTGGGCAAAAGCCACCTGTGGGACACCGCCATGGGCCTGGGCGCCTGTGGCGACTGGTGCCTGGGGCACCGCGTGGAAGACGCCTTCGTGTCGGGCCTGGAGCTGGCACTCGCGGTGGCATGACTGCGACCACGGGCGCCGCAGGGCGCTACGTGGGCCGCTTCGCCCCCTCCCCCACAGGCCCGCTGCATGCGGGCTCGCTGGCCGCGGCGCTCGCCAGCTGGCTCGATGCACGCGCCCATGGCGGGCAGTGGCTGGTCCGCATCGAGGACGTGGACACCCCCCGCTGCGTGCCGGGCGCCGACCGTTTCATCCTGCAGCAGCTGGCCACCTGTGGCCTGGTGCCCGATGCGGAGCCCCAGTGGCAGTCGGCGCGTTCTGCCCACTACCAGCGGGCGCTGGACCAGCTGGTGGCGCATGGCCACGCCTACCCCTGTGCCTGCTCACGCAAGGACATCGAAGACGCCCAGGCCGCGCTGGGCCATGCGCGCGAACGCCACGCCGCACTGCCCTACCCCGGCACCTGCCGCCACGGGCTGCGGGGCCGCACGGGCCGCTCGTGGCGGTTCAATGCCACGGATTTCAAGCAAAAAGAGGCCCTTCCGCGCGATGGACATGCCCCGTCAGCTATTAATTCAATAGCAAGTCACGTTCTGCACTGGTGCGACCGCCGCCTGGGCCCGCAGCAGCAGGACGTGGCCCGCAGCGTGGGTGACTTTGTGCTGCACCGGGCCGACGGGCTCTGGGCCTACCAGCTCGCCGTGGTGGTGGACGATGCGGACCAGGGCATCACCGATGTGGTGCGCGGCGAAGACCTGGCCGACAACACCCCGCGCCAGATCCTGCTGCAACAGGCCCTGGGCGTGCCCACGCCCCGCTATCTGCACACCCCGCTGGTGTGTGGCGCCAACGGCGAAAAGCTCTCCAAGCAAAACGGCGCCCGCGCGCTGGACCTGGGCAACCCGCTGCAGGCCCTGTCGCAGGCCGCCCAGGTGCTGGGCCTGCCCGCACTGGAACATCCGCACAACAATCACCTGGGCGACGCACAAACACAGTGGGTCGCGGCGTGGCGACGAAACTACAATGGCTCACCGTGATTGAACCGACCCTCGTTTCCGCCCCCCTGAGCGCAGCGCCCGCTGCCGCTCCTTCCGCCCCCGGCGCTGCGCCTGCGGGCGTGACCCATCCCAAGACCATCAAGAGCTTTGTGCGCCGTGCAGGCCGCACCACCACCGGCCAGGCCAAGGCCTTTGAAGACTTTGGCCCCCGTTTTGTTCTGCCCTATGCCCCCGCTCCGCTGGACGCCGCGGCCGCCTTTGGCCGCAGCGCCCCGCTGGTGCTCGAAATCGGCTTTGGCATGGGCGAGGCCACGGCCCACATTGCCGGGGTGCGCCCAGCCGACAATTTCCTGTGCTGCGAAGTGCACGAGCCCGGTGTGGGTGCGTTGCTCAAACGCATCGGCGAGCAAGGCCTGACCAACATCCGCATCCTCCAGCACGACGCCGTGGAGGTCATCGACCACATGCTGCCGATGGGCTGCCTGGACGGTGTGCACATCTTCTTCCCCGACCCCTGGCACAAGACCAAGCACAACAAGCGCCGTCTTATCCAGTCCCCGCTGGTGGCCAAACTGGCCGCACGTCTCAAACCCGGTGGCTACCTGCACTGCGCCACCGACTGGCAACCCTACGCAGAGCAGATGCTGCAGGTGCTGAGCGCCGAGCCCCTGCTCCAGAACACCGCCACCGGCTTTGCGCCGCAGCCCGACTACCGCCCCCTCACCAAGTTCGAGAACCGCGGCCTGCGGCTCGGGCATGGAGTGTGGGACGTGGTGTTCGTGCGGCGCACCTAGTTGCTGTAACAGCCCATCCCATGCCCCGACCGGCCCGCCAAACACCGCCTATGAAACCCATCCTGCAAAACCTGGTGGAGATGACTGGCCACCGCGACCACCTGCGGTTGGAGGTGTCGGTGTTGTCCACGCTGCAAAAACTCAGCAGCATCACCGAAGTGCGGGCCCTGGAGCTTTTTACCGATGCAGGCGTTCCCTATGTGCGCCCGCGCACCTGGGTGGACAACGGCCAGTTGGTCTCCACCGACTCGGAGGCCGCCGCAGACCCCCGCCGCGAGCCGCTGGACAACTACCCGGCGCTGCGCGGCTGCGTGGACACCCACGGCGAAAGCGCACTGGCCTCGCCGCGCAAGGGCCGGTATGTGCTGTGGCTGCCGGTGTGGATGCATGACAAGGTCAGCACCTGTCTGGAGATCACCCAGTCGCGCCCGTTCTCGGCCCACAAGCTGGATGTGCTCATGGGCGTGTTCCAGGTCTACCAGAACTACCAGAGCCTGCTCGACTACAGCGAGCGCGATGCGCTGACCGGGCTGTTCAACCGCAAGACGTTTGACGAGCAGTTCTCGCGCCACACCATGAGTGGGCTGGCCAGCCGCAACAGCGCCGCCAACGAATCGCTGGTGGCCGAAGAAAGCCCTGTGGCCAATGAACACGAACCCGTGCAGCAATGGCTGGCCGTGGTGGATATCGACCACTTCAAGCAGGTGAATGACCGCTTTGGCCACCTGTATGGCGATGAGGTGTTGATCCTGATTGCCAACATCCTGCGCAGCTCGTTCCGCAGCCACGACCGCATCTTCCGCTTTGGCGGCGAGGAGTTTGTGGTGCTGCTGCGCTCCACCACGCTGAGCACGGCCCACAAGGTGTTCAACCGCTTCCGGCTGGCCGTGCAGGAGTACAACTTTCCGCAGGTGGGCCGGGTCACTGTGAGCCTGGGTTTTGTCTGCACCACCAAGGGCTCGCCAGTCGAAATCCTCGGCCAGGCCGACCAGGCGCTTTACTACGCCAAGGAGCACGGCCGCAACCAGGTCTGCTTTTACGACGACCTGGTGGCCAACGGCCACCTTGCGGCCAAGGTTGCCAACGACGACGTCGAACTGTTCTGACGCTGCCCCGCCGGGCGGGCCCTCGCCTGCCCGCCGCCTGCCGCGCCCCGCCGTGGCTTGATCAGGCCAGCGACGCCAGAATGGCGTCCACATCCACCACATCGCGCTGCGCAGGTGCCAGGAACTGCTCGGCATACTCGCGCCACACACCGCTGGTGAGGAAAAACCGGAACACCTCGGCGTCGATATGCCGGTCGCGCACCATGTGCGTCATGATTTTGAGCGACTCGGACAGCGTCTTGGGCGGCTTGTAGGGCCTGTCGGCGGCCGTCAGCGCCTCGAAGATGTCGGCCAGGGTCATCACCCGGTCGGCCAGGGTCAGCTCGGCGGCCTTGAGGCGGCGCGGGTAGCCTGTGCCATCCAGCTTTTCGTGGTGCGAGCCCGCGATCATCGGCACCCGCGCCAGGTGCGGCGGAAACGGCAGGCTGCTGAGCATGATGATGGTCTGCACGATGTGGTCGTTGATCTTGAAGCGGTCTTCCGCCGTGAGCGTGCCGCGTTGGATCGACAGGTTGTGCAGTTCGCCCAGGTGCGCCTCCTGCGGCGGCAGCACCATGTCGAAGCCCCAGCGGTTGGCCGGGTGGCCCGCCTCCACCGGTGGCCTGCGCGTGCCCCAGGGCACGATGTGCTCGGGACGGTCGGCCAGCAGGGGTTCGTTGGCAGGCAGCGGGCGCGCGGGCACGTTGGCCAGCCGCAGCATCTCGGCGGCCGACAGGCCCAGGCGGTCGTCAAAATGCCGCTGCCACACCTGGCGGCCCATGGCCTTGAGGCGGGCAATGTCGGCCTCGGCCATGAATTCGCCGCCCACGTTGCAGCGAGCCACAAAGGCAAAGTCTTGCTGCAATTGCTCGCGCCGCTGCAGCAGCTCGCGCTGCAGGCGCACCGGGTCCACCCCCGTCACCTGCTGCTTCCAGTAGTCCAGCTCGGCATCGCGCCACAGCACCTCGAAGCGCATGCGCACCTCGTGGATGCGGTTGTACAGCGTCTCCAGCTTGGTGGCCTTGTCGATGATGTGCTCTGGGCTGGTGACCTTGCCGCAGTCGTGCAGCCAGGCCCCCAGGCGGAATTCATAGCGCTCGGCGTCCGTCATGGACACAGGCGCAAAAGGCCCCTCCTTGGCCTCGCACATGCGCTGCATCAGCGATTCGGCCAGCTGTGGCACCCGCTCGCAATGCCCGCCCGTGTAGGGGCTCTTGGCGTCAATCGCATCGGCCAGCAGGCGGATCACGGCGTCCAGCAGCTTCTTTTGCGCTTCAATCAGGTTGCGCGTTTCAATCGCCACCGACAGCGTGCCCGAGAGCTTCTCGACAAAGGCGCGGAAATGCGCGTCGTCCTGCAACGCGTCGGCCACATACCGCAGCACCAGCAGCCCCAGGGGTTGCCCGTCCCGCGTGCGCAGTTGCACACGCAGCACGCGCACCGGCTCTGTGTCGTCGTCGTCCTCGTGCTGGTCGCCTGCCTGGGGCTGGGTGTGGTTGATGAAATGCACCATGCCCAGGTGATCAGGAAAGCGGGACTGCTGAGCGGGGTCTTCGCAGTAGCGGGCTGTGCGCAGCAGCCCTGCGCGCTGGGGCTCGACCATGTAGACCGCGCCTCCGGTGCAGCTGGTGGCACGCACCAGCTCGTACAACACGCTGGACAACATCAGATCGGTGCGCGATTCGGCACTGATGTGGTGGGTGATGTGCAGGAACTCCTGGATGGTGTCCGACATGCGGTCCATCACCTGCCCCAGGTCGCGCACCTCGCGCACGGGCGACAGCGGGCGATCCGCACGCCGGAAGTCGAACCGCGCCAGCGCCCGCGCCTGCGACGCCAGGCCAAACAGGCTGCGCCCCACGCGGCGCCCGGCCAGCCAACCCACGGGCAGCATGAGGCCAATGAGCGACACCGACAGCCACACCTGGCGCCGCAGGTTCTCGTTCACATCAGCCAGCAGCGCCTGGGTGGGAATCGCCATCAGGATCTGCAGCCCGCGCCAGCGCATGGATTCGAGCGGCAATGCACGCGTCAGCCACTCCTCACCATCGGCCACCAGGCGTTGCGATTGGCCACTTTGCAGCCCCGCCCCCTGCATGGCCTGCAGGCTGCTCACCCCCAGGTCGTCCAGCATGCGCAGGCGCAAGCTGGACGTTGCGCCGTCGCGCATGATCACGCGAGACATATCCGGGTAGGCCAGCACGCGCAGGTCCTTGTCCACCACCGCGATTTCGGTGCGGGGCATCAGGCGCAGCCCGGCAATCTCGCGCCCCAGGTCGGTCAGCGCCACATCGAGGCCAATCACGGCGCGCCCGTCTTCGCTGGGCTGGCTCAGCGTGACACCCACCTCCTGCGTGGTGAAGAACACGTACGGGGCGGTGAGGATCTGGGTGTTTTTCTCTGCCGCCTCGGCATACCAGGGCCGGGGGCGCGGGTCGTAGCGGTATTCGGGCCGCACGGAAGAGTCGATCTGGCGCAGCGCAGCGTCGTAATAGCTCCAGCGCCCCACCAGGCCACTCATGCCCCGCTCGCGCGCCATGGACTGCACCAGAAAGGCCGTCTCACGGGGCGCATCCAGCCGCAGGCGCATGGCCTCATCGCGCACCGGGCGCACCAGCAGAAACTGACCGTCGGGGTAACCAATGAACACTGCCGACAGCAGCGGGTTTTGCCCCAGCAGGCGCGCCAGCACCGGCAGTCGGCGCATGCGCGCAGGCAGAGATGTGGCCGAGGCAATGGGGTCGAATGCCAGCAGGCGAATGGACGCATCGGCCGGGTCCACGATGCGCTGCACCCGCTCAGCCACCAGCTGGCTGATGTGCTGCGCGCTGTCGTCAGATGCGGCAATGATGGCCTGCCGTGCGCTGGTGCTGACCTGGTAGACCAGCAGCGCCGTGAGCAGCAGCATGGCCGAGACCACCACGGTGGCGATCAACACCTCGAACGGCACCGTGATGCGCCGCCACCAGGGCAGGTCTGCCGCCGCCCCCTGGCTGAGTAGGGTCGGCGAATCGCCCGGCACGGTGGGCTTGGGCGCCGGTGGGCTTTCGCGCATGGTGTCGTCCATGCGGCTGAATGTAGGGGGAAAGCCCGTCGCCCGTCATCCCCTTTTTGGCAACACCACCCCAGCGGCCCATGCCGCCCGGGTGGTGCCGGGCATCAGCCCAGCTGCTGCGTGACCCAGCCCGTCACCGAGGCCAGCGCTGCAGGCAGCTTGGCCGCGTCGGTGCCACCGGCCATGGCCATGTCTGGCTTGCCGCCACCCTTGCCGCCCACTTGCTGGGCCACAAAGTTGACCAGCTCACCGGCCTTGAGCTTGCCCACGCTGTCGGCAGTCACGCCTGCAGCGATCTGCACCTTGTCGCTGTCCACCGCGGCCAGCACGATGGCAGCGGTCTTGAGCTTGTCCTTGAGCTTGTCCATGGTGTCGCGCAGGGTCTTGGCGTCGGCACCAGGCAGCGCGGCAGCCAGCACCTTCAGGCCCTTCACCTCCACCGCCTGGTTCACCAGTTCGTCGCCCTGGCTGGAGGCCAGCTTGCCCTTGAGGGCCGCCACTTCCTTTTCGAGCGCGCGGGCGTTATCGAGCGCCTGGCTGATGCGGCCGTTGAGTTCGGCCACGGGCGCCTTGAGGGTGCTGGCAGCCTGGTTCACGGTGTCTTCCAGGTTCTGCAGATAGGCCAGCGCGTTGGCGCCCGTCACGGCCTCGATGCGGCGCACACCTGCGGCCACGCCGCCTTCGCCCACCACCTTGAACAGGCCGATGTCGCCCGTGCGCTGCACGTGCGTGCCACCGCAGAGTTCACGGCTGGTGCCTATGTCGAGCACGCGCACGGTTTCGCCGTACTTCTCGCCGAACAGCATCATGGCGCCAGTCTTCTGAGCAGACTCGATGTCCATCACGCGCGCCTGCGTGGGCTGGTTGGCCAGGATTTCTTCATTGACGCGGCGCTCGATCTCGCGGATCTCGGCCGCAGTGACGGCGCCGTTGTGCGTGAAGTCGAAACGGGTGCGGTCGGCATTGACCAGGCTGCCCTTTTGCTGCACGTGGCTGCCCAGCACTTCGCGCAGGGCCTTGTGCATGATGTGCGTGACCGAGTGGTTGCGCACCGTGGCAGCACGCACGGCGGTGTTGACCTGGGCCTGCACCGTGTCACCCACGTTCAGCGTGCCCTCTTCCAGGGTGCCGTGGTGGCCAAACACATCGGCCTTGATCTTGAGCGTGTCGCCCACCGCAAAACGGGCCGAGCCGCTGGTGATGACGCCCTCGTCACCCACCTGGCCACCGCTTTCGGCGTAGAACGGGGTCGTGTCCAGCACCACCACACCGTTTTGACCGGCTTTCAGGGCCGCTGCGCCTGTCCCATCTATATAGATTGCTACGATTTTTGCAGTCTCGGACAGGTGTTCGTAGCCGGTGAACTGGTTGGCCACGCCGGTGTACTCCAGCGCCTTGTCCATCTTGAACTTGCCTGCAGCACGGGCCTGGGCCTTCTGCTTTTCCATGGCGGTCTTGAAGCCGGCTTCGTCCACTTCCACGTCGCGCTCGCGGCACACGTCGTTGGTCAGGTCGAGCGGGAAGCCATAGGTGTCGTGCAGCTTGAACGCAACGTCGCCGGGCAGCACCTTGGCGCCGCCGTCCAGCGCTGCATCCAGAATTTCCATGCCGTTGGCCAGCGTTTCAAAGAAGCGCTCTTCTTCGGTCTTGAGCACGTCGGTGATGCGCTGCTCTTGCTCGCGCAGCGATGGATAGGCGTCGCCCATCAGCCGCACCAGATCGGCCACCAGCTTGTGGAAGAACGGGGTCTTCTTGCCCAGCTTGTAGCCGTGGCGGATGGCGCGGCGCACGATGCGGCGCTGCACGTAGCCCCGGCCTTCGTTGCTGGGGATCACACCGTCGCTCACCAGGAACGCGGTGGCGCGGATGTGGTCGGCAATAACGCGCAGGCTCTTGTTATTCAGGTCCGCCACGCCGGTCTCGCGGCCGGCGGCCTTGATCAGTGCGTCAAACAGGTCGATCTCGTAGTTGCTGTGCACGTGCTGCAGGATGGCGGCCAGGCGCTCCAGGCCCATGCCGGTGTCCACGCAGGGCGCGGGCAGCGGCGTGACCGAGCCGTCTTCGGCCATGTCGAACTGCATGAACACGTTGTTCCAGATCTCGATGAAGCGGTCGCCGTCTTCATCGGGGCTGCCGGGAGGGCCACCTGCAATGTGCGGGCCGTGGTCGTAGAAGATCTCAGAGCAAGGGCCGCAGGGGCCGGTGTCGGCCATCATCCAGAAGTTGTCGGACTTGTAGCGGCCGCCCTTGTTGTCGCCGATGCGGATCACGCGCTCGGGCGGCAGGCCGATTTCCTTGGTCCAGATGTCATAGGCCTCGTCATCTTCCTGGTACACCGTGGCCAGCAGGCGCTCCGGCGGCAGCTTGTAGACCTGCGTCAGCAGCTCCCAGGCCCACTTGAGCGATTCGCGCTTGAAGTAGTCGCCAAACGACCAGTTGCCCAGCATTTCAAAGAAGGTGTGGTGGCGCGCGGTGTAGCCCACGTTTTCCAGGTCGTTGTGCTTGCCACCGGCACGCAGGCAGGCCTGTACGGACACCGCCCGGTTGTAGGGGCGCTTGTCGGTGCCCAGGAACACGTCCTTGAACTGCACCATGCCCGAGTTGGTGAACATCAGCGTGGGATCGTTGCCGGGCACTAGGGGGCTGGACGCCACAACGGTGTGGCCCTTGGAGACGAAGAAGTCCAGGAAGGACTTGCGGATGTCAGCGACAGAAAAAGTGGGAGTGCTCATGGTGTTGTGGAGTGGTTGCACGGAGCAGGCAGACCGCAGGACCCGCGCCTGTGCGCTGCCTGTCGCTGCCCCTATGGGGACCAACCTTTCATTATAGGTTTGGCGCCTTGCAGCCCGTGGCTGGAGAGCGACACCGCCGAGCTACCGGCCGATACCCACTCCCATACGCCCCATCCGATCGCATATCTCCGCAGTCAGGCAGCGTTCCTCACGCATTGCAAAAAGATGAAAACGCCCATTGCATTTCAAATATTTCTTTAATATATTTACAACATACTTAAATTCTTCACCCACCCGGAGCACGCTTCCATGAATCCCCAACCCCGCTGGCAAGGCATCTTCCCCGCCATCACCACCAAGTTCCACGCTGACGAGTCCATCGACGCCGAAGGCACGGCCCGCCACATCGACTTCCAGATCCGCAACGGCATCCACGGCTTGGTCACCTGCGGCTCGCTGGGCGAAGCCAGCACCCTCAGCCTGGAAGAAAAGCTCCAGGTCGCCAAGATCGCCCTGGAAGCGGCCGACGGCCGCGTACCTGTGCTGGCCAATGTGTCCGAAACCAGCACCCGCGAGGCCCTGCGCTACATCGACGGCGCCAACAAACTGGGCGTGGCGGGCTACATGGTCATGCCCTCGGTGATCTACGTGGCCGACGCCCGCGAGGCCATGGCCAATGTGCGTGCCATGGCGGCTGCAGCCCAGCGCCCGCTCATGGTCTACAACAACCCTGTGGCCTACCGCGTGGACCTGAAGCCCGAGCACATGCTGGAGCTGGCCGACTGCGAATGGATTGCCGCCATCAAGGAGAGCACGGGCGACATCCGCCGCATCACCGACCTGCGCAATACCGTAGGCAACCGCTACCAGCTCTTCCTGGGCGTGGACGACCTGGCCTACGAAGGCCTGGCCTTGGGCTGCGACGGCCTGCTGGCCGGCGTGGGCTGCGCCTTCCCCCGCGAAACCGTGGCGCTGTACGACCTGATGAAGGCCGGTAAGTTTGCCGAGGCGCTGCCGCTGTACCAGTGGATGACACCCATGCTGCACCTGGATGTGTCCAACAAGCTGGTGCAGAACCTCAAGCTCATCGACCTGCTGGTGGGTGTGGGCACCGAACACATGCGCCGCCCCCGCCTGCCACTGGTGGGCGAAGAGCGTGCATTTGTCGAGCGCGTGGTCCGCAAGGCACTCGAAACCCGCCCGACCAAGTACCAGTCTGTAGCCTGACAAGCCACCACGACCCTGTCACCGGGCCGGACGAGACACCGGCCTTTTCCATCACGCACACACAAGAGGTTTTCCATGACACGTGCATCTTTCGGATTTCGGACGCTCACGCCCGCTGCCATTGCAGCCCTGCTGCTGGCGGGCACTGCCCACCATGCCAGCGCCCAGGAGCAGGTCGTCAAGATCGGCCACAGCGGGCCGCTTTCGGGCCCCAACGCCTTTGCCGGCAAGGACAACGAGAACGGCGTGCGCCTGGCCATCGAGGAACTCAACGCGAAAAAGATCGTGGTCGAGGGCAAGACGCTGAAATTTGAGCTCGTGTCGGAAGACGACCAGTGTGACGCCCGCACCGGCGTGAGCGTGGCGCAAAAGCTGGTGGACAGCGGCGTCAAGTTTGTCATGGGCCCCTACTGCTCGGGCGTGGCCATCCCGGCATCGCGGGTCTACAACGACGGCGGCGCGATGGTGTCCACGGTGGGCACCAACCCCAAGGTGACGGAGGGCGGCTACAAGAACCTGTTCCGCATCATTGCCAGCGATACCCAGATCGGCTCCAACATGGCCATCTATGCCGCCCAGGTGCTCAAGGTGAAGCAGGTGGCCGTGATCGACGACCGCACCGCCTTCGGCCAGGGTGTGGCCGACCAGTTCACCAAAGAGGCCAAGAAACAAGGCCTGACGGTGGTGGGCCAGGAGTTCACCACCGACAAATCCACGGACTTCCTTTCCATCCTCACCAGCCTCAAGGCCAAGCAGCCCCAGGCCATCTTCTTTGGCGGCTACGCGCCCCAGGCCGCGCCCATGGCACGGCAGATGAAGCAACTGGGCCTTACCGCCAAGCTGCTGGGTGGCGACACCCTGTGCAGCCCCGAAGTGGGCAAGCTGGGCGGCGAGGCCGTGAACGACACCGTGGTCTGCGCCCAAGGCGGCACCATGCTCGACAAGGTGGCCAACGGCCCAGCCTTCAAGGCCAAGTACAAAGCGCGCTTCAAGCTCGATGCCGACGCGTATGCCGCTTCCTACTACGACCAGGTGATGTTCATGGCCGACGCGATGCAGAAAGCCAACTCCACCCAGCCTGCCAAGGTGGGCGCGCAGATGCTGCAATCCAGCCACCAGGGCGTGGCGGGCACCTACGCCTACGATGACAAGGGCAACCTCAAGCAGGCGCCCATCACGGTGCTGACCTTCCGCAATGCTGCGCCTGTGCCTTTGGCAAGCTACTAAGCCCCCCTGAGTCGCCTGCGGCGCCTTCCCCCGAAGGGGGGAACGCCCCCAGCGCGGCAGGGCGGCCCTTGCGCGGGGGCACTGGCAGGGGCGGCGCCTCATCACGCGCCCGCTACGATTTGATTTCGCCAAGAACCACACAACCCGATCCACACGCCACCATGAAACGCATCCAGATCCTTGACTCCCACACCGGCGGCGAGCCCACACGGCTCGTCATCGGCGGCTTCCCTGACCTGGGTACGGGCAGCATGGCCGAGCGGCGCGAGCGCCTGGCGCGCGAGCACGATGACTGGCGCGCCGCCACCGTGCTGGAGCCGCGCGGCAGCGACGTGGTGGTGGGCGCGCTGCTCTGCGCACCGCAAGACCCCGCCAACGCGGCGGGCGTGATCTTCTTCAACAACAGCGGCTACCTTGGCATGTGTGGCCACGGCACGATTGGCCTGGTCGCATCACTGGCCTACATGGGCCGCATCCAGCCTGGCGATCACCGCATCGAAACGCCGGTGGGCACCGTCACCACGACCTTGCACACCGATGGATCGGTGAGCGTGCGCAATGTGCCCGCCTACCGCCTGCACCACCAGCTGGCGGTGGATGTACCCGGCTATGGCCGCGTGGTGGGTGATGTGGCCTGGGGCGGCAACTGGTTCTTTTTGATCTCGGACCACGGCCAGCGCGTGGCCAGCGACAACCTGGAGGCGCTGATGCACTACACCTACGCGGTGCAGCAGGCCCTGAAGGACCAGGGCATTCGCGGCGACAACGGCGGTGAGATCGACCATATCGAACTCTTCGCTGATGACGACAGTGCCGCTGATCCCGCCTATGTGCCTGCGGACAGCCGCAACTACGTGCTGTGCCCCGGCAAGGCCTACGACCGCTCCCCCTGTGGCACCGGCACCAGCGCCAAGATTGCCTGCCTGGCCACCGATGGCAAGCTGCAGCCGGGCCAGGTGTGGCGCCAGGCCAGCATCATCGGCAGCCAGTTCGAGGCCAGCTACACGCTGCAGGACGATGGCAAGCTCATCCCCACCTTGCGTGGCCGCGCCTACATGAGCGCTGAAGCGACCCTGCTGATCGACGATGCAGACCCGTTCGGCTGGGGCATCCGGCTGTAAACCACGTTTTTCCACCGCACAGGCTCCATGCAAACCACCGACGTCCTTGTGATCGGCGCTGGCATCGTCGGTGCTGCCTGTGCCCATGCGCTGGCGCGAGCGGGCCTGTCGGTGCGAATCATCGATGCGCGCCTGGGCGGTGCCACGGCGGCGGGCATGGGCCATCTGGTGGTGATGGATGACAACCCGGCTGAGCTGGCGCTGAGCAAATCGTCGCTCGACCTCTGGCACGCCTGGGCACCACAGATGGATGCAGGCTGCTCCTTCACCGCCTGCGGCACGCTCTGGCTGGCCGCCGACGAGGAAGAGCTGCAGGCCGCGCACACCAAGCGTTCTACTTTGCACGCACAAGGCGTGGCCTGCGAGATGCTGGATGCCGCAGCCCTAGCCCGCGCAGAACCGGCGCTGCGCCCCGGCCTGGCGGGCGCGCTCAAGGTACAGGGCGACAGCGTGGTTTATGCCCCGCGTGCCGCCCGGTGGTTGGTGACCCAGGCCGCAGCGCATGGCACCGTGGTGGTCGAGCAGGCCGAAGCCACGCAGATCGACGGCCACACCGTCACCCTGCGCGACGGCAGCCACCGCAGCGCTGGCGCCATCTTGCTGGCCAGTGGCATCCAGGCCCCGCAGCTGTGCCCCGGCCTGCCGCTGCGCCCCAAAAAGGGCCACCTCGTCATCACAGACCGCTACCCCGGCACCGTGCACCACCAGTTGGTGGAGCTGGGCTACATCACCAGCGCCCACCACAGCGATGGCACCTCGGTGGCCTTCAACGTGCAGCCCCGGCCCACGGGGCAGTTGCTGATCGGCTCGTCGCGCGAGTTCGACACCACCGACCCGGCCGTCAACAACGCCGTGCTCGCGCGCATGCTGCAGCGCGCGCTCGGCTACCTGCCCGGCCTGGCGGACCTGAACGCGATTCGTACTTGGACGGGTTTTCGCGCTGCCACGCCCGACAGCCTGCCCATCATCGGCCCGCACCCTGCGCACCCCCACCTGTGGCTGGCCGTGGGCCATGAGGGGCTGGGCGTAACCACGGCCCCCACCACCGCACAGCTGCTGGCTGCGCAAATCACCGGCAGTACACCGCCCATCGACCCCATGCCCTACGCCGCGCAGCGTTTTGATTCGTGGGGTGCTGCATGACGCGCCCCGCCTCCCACACCCCGACCGTGCAGATCGTCGTGAACGGAATTCCCCGGCAAGTGCCAGCGCTCACCAGCGTGGCCGCCGCGCTGGCGCAACAACCGCCGGGCACCACCCGCACCTCGGTCACTGGAGAGGCGCGCGCGCCGCTGTGTGGCATGGGCGTGTGCCACGAATGCCGCGTGCGCATCCAGGGCCGCATCCGCCTCGCCTGCCAGACGGTGTGCGTCGAAGGCATGGCCATCGACACCGATGCAGGCACGGCCCCCGGGAGCGCCACGCCATGCCCCTGACCCCCATGCTTGCACCAGCCCCCATGCACGAACGCTGCGACGTCCTCATCATCGGCGCGGGCCCAGCAGGCATGGCAGCAGCACTGGCGGCGGCCCCCAGCGGCGCCGCCATCACGGTGGTGGACGATAACCCCCAGCCCGGCGGCCAGATCTGGCGCGATGGCCCGCAGGTGGCCCTGCCCCCGCTAGCGCAGCAACACCGTACCGACCTTGCCCGACACCCCAACATCCGCGTGCTGTCCGGCACCCGGGTAGTGGGGCTGGGAACCAATCAACCCACAGACAAGGCCCCCGCCCTGCTGCTGGAGGACGTCGACCGGGGCTGGACCCAGCACAGCCACCGCATCATCCTGTGCACCGGCGCACGCGAGCTGCTGTTGCCCTTCCCGGGCTGGACTTTGCCCGGCGTGACGGGCGCGGGCGCGCTGCAGGCCCTCATCAAGGCAGGGCTGGACGTGCGCGGCCAGCGCATCGTGATCGCAGGTACCGGCCCGCTGCTGCTGGCGGCCGCCGCCACAGCCACACAGGCGGGCGCCACCGTGGTGCGCATTGCCGAGCAGGCCCCCTGGGCAGCGCTCGCGGGCTTTGCGGCACAACTGCCACGCTGGCCAGCCAAGGCGCTGCAGGCGCTCACCTTGATTCACCCTGGCTTGCGCGCAAGCACCCATGTGCTGGAGGCACAGGGCACCACCCAGGTGCAGTCCGTGCGGCTGCGCAAGGGTGTGCATGCAGAAGAAACTATCGCCTGCGACCGCATCGCCTGCGGCTTTGGGCTGGTGCCCAACACCCAGCTGGGCCAGTTGCTCGGTTGCACGCTGGGCGGACCGCTGAGCGGCGGCCTGGGCCTGGCGGTGGATTCGCAGATGCGCACCACGGTGCCGGGCGTGTTGGCGGCCGGGGAAAGCACGGGCTTTGGCGGCAGCGAACGTGCCTTGGTGCAGGGCGCCATCGCAGGCCATGTGGCAGCGGGCCATGTACAGCAGGCCCAGGCACTGCGCCTGCAGCTTGCGCGCTGGGAAGGTTTTGCCCAGGCACTGCAGACTTCGTTTGTGCTGAACGAGCAGCTCAAGGCCCTGCCCCGGCACGACACCCTCGTGTGCCGCTGTGAAGACGTGGCCTATGCCGACCTGGCACCACGCCAAGGCTGGATCGACGCCAAGTTGCACACCCGCTGCGGCATGGGGGCCTGCCAAGGGCGCATCTGCGGGGCGGCCACACAGCACCTGTTTGGGTGGACACCGACCGCGCCCCGCCACCTGCTGGCGCCTGCACGCATCGGCACCCTGGCCGCCTGTGGCGGGCCTGCGCCGGAAGACGCCAGCGCAGTGCCGCCTGCCTGAGCGGCTGCCTTTTCTCCAGCCCCGCAGCGCGACCCCACGACCCGCTATGAACAGGCATCCATCTTGCTTGCAAATATATCAATCAGATATTAAAAACTCCGCATAGCAAAGCCGCCCCGCCCAACCCATCCACAGCGCACCGCACCATGCCTTCATCCCACAGCCCCGCCCCACCACCCGCTGCCACGCCGCGTGCACCTGTTCGCTGGGTGCTGGCGCTGTCTTCGCACATCCTGCGCACCGAGCGGCAGGTGCTCACCGGCCTGATGACGCTGCTGGTGCTGCTCATCCTGCTCAACGTGGTCACGCGCTACACCGGCATGCCCATCTATTGGGTGGACGAGGCGGCGGTCTACACCGTTGTGTGGCTGACCTTTGTGGGCGCCTCGATCATGACGCGGCTGCGCATGGACTTTGCCGTGACCATGCTGACCGACCACCTCGGCGCGCGGGGAGCCCAGGCGTTCAAGGTGGTGGCCACATCCGGCGTGCTGCTGTTTGGCCTGGCCATGCTGGTGATGTGCTGGGTGTGGATGGACCCCATCGGCATTGCACGCTACGGCTTTGACGCCAAAGAGTTTGCGGCCGAGAGCTTCAACTTCCTCTACACCGAGCGCACCCAGACGCTGAACTGGCCCACCTGGGTGCTGCAGCTGATCCTGCCGATCTTCTCGGCCACCTTCAGCGTGCATGCGCTAGCCAACCTGCTCGAAGACATGGGCGCCGCAGAGCGTGTGCAGCACGCAGGCTTTGACGTGGTCAACGCCGACGCCGTGAACTGAACGCTCCCCTGCAAACCCACCGAGCCCCGACCATGATCACCACCCTGTTCTTCCTCGCCGCCTTGATGGTGGGTGTGCCCATCGGCGTGTGCCTGTGCCTGTCGGGCGCGGTGTACATCCTCAGCATCGACAGCCCGGTGCTGTTCCAGTCCTTCCCCATGCAGATGTTCGGCGGGGTAGACAGCTATGGCCTCATCGCCATCCCACTGTTCATCCTGATCGGCGAGATCATGAACAGCGGCGGCATCACGCGGCGGCTGGTGGACCTGTCGATGGCTTTCATCGGCTCGGTCAAAGGGGGCCTGGCCTACGTGAACATCCTGGCCAACATGCTGGTGTCGTCCATCATCGGCTCGGCCACTGCGCAGGTGGCCATCATGTCGCAGGTCATGGTGCCCGAGATGGAGAAGCAGGGCTACGACAAGACCTTTGCCGCAGGCCTCACGGTGTATGGCGGCATGCTGGGGCCCATCATTCCGCCCTCGGTGATGTTTGTGGTCTACAGCGTGCTGGCCCAGGTGGCTGTGGGCGACATGCTGATTGCTGGCATCCTGCCCGGCGTGCTGCTCACGCTGCTGTTCTTTGTCGTGATCGCGCTCATGGGTTTTGTCTACAACTACCCGCGCAGCGAAAAGCGCACGCTGGCCCAGCGCGCACGCACCGTGGTGCAGGCCAGCCCCACGCTGCTCATTCCCATCATCATCGTCGGCTCCATCCTGAGTGGCGTGGCCAACCCCACCGAATCGGCTGCCGTGGGCGCGCTGGTCTCGGCCCTGGTGGGCCGGTATGTGACCAAGGAATTCCGCTTCAGCGCCATGCCCGCCATCCTGCTGCGCTCGGCGATCTACTCGGCCATCGTGCTGTTTCTGGTGGCGGCGGCGGCCGTGTTCTCGTGGCTGCTGATCTACGGCAAGGTGCCGCAGATGGTGGCCGCCTGGGTGCAGACCGTGGCGCACGACCCGGTCACCTTCCTGCTGCTGACCAACGTCATTCTGCTGGTCATCGGCACGGTGATCGACGGCATCCCCGGTCTCATCATGACCGCGCCCATCCTGCTGCCGATTGCCACCGAGGTCTATCACATCGACCCGCGCCACTTTGGCGTGGTGATCGTCGTCAACCTGGTGCTGGGGCTGATGACCCCGCCCGTGGGCCTGAGCTTTTTTGTCGCGTCGGCCGTCACCGGGGCCAAGCCCGGAAAGATGTTCATCGTGACCCTGCCGTTTTTCATCATCAGCTGCGTGGCGCTGGTGATGTTGTCGCTGTTCCCCAGCCTGTCGCTCGGCCTGCTCAAGTAGCGGGGCATGCCGTCCGACAGATCCGTCCCCGTCCCAACGTTCTTTCACACGGAGTTCACCATGACGACCCAGCCTGCCCGCCCAGTCTCCCGCCGCCACTTCATCCAGCGCCACGCCGTGGCCGCAGCCGCCGTCACGGGGCTGGGCTTTCCAGCCCTGGTGCGGGCAGCAGATGCCAAGGAATTCCGCCTGGGCCTGATAACGCCCGCAGGCCACTCCTGGAACCGCGCTGCGCTGCAGTTTGGCGAGGCGCTGAAGAAGGAAACCGACGGCCGCCTGAGCGTCACCGTCTTCCACTCGGGCCAGTTGGGCAACGAGGCCGCGATGATGCAGCAGCTGCAGTCCGGCGCGCTCGACATGGGCTGGATCCAGGCGGCCGAGCTGGGCTCGCGGGTGTCGAGCATCGCGGCCATCAACGCACCCTACCTCGTGCGCTCCACGCCCGCCGTGGCCAAGCTGGTCAAACACCCCGCCGCCACCAAGCTGCTGGAGGTGCTGCCGCGCGAGACCGGCACCATCGGCCTGGGCTGGGGCATCACCGGCATGCGCGCCGTTTTCTCCACCAAGGACATCAACCTGCCCACCGACATCAAGGGTATGAAGCTGCGCATCAACCCCACGCCCGTGTACCGCGACTTTTATCAAATGCTGGGCGCCGCCCCCACGCCCATCCCCACACCCCAGGTGTTCGATGCGATGAGCAATGGTCAGGTGGACGGGCTGGAGGCCGACATCGAGTTCTCGTGGAACCAGCGCTTCGACAAGGTGGCCAAGACGCTGCTGCAGATGAATGCGCTGTTCATGCCGTTTGCTCCGCTGGTCTCCGGCCGCATCTGGCAAGGGCTGGACGCCAAGGACAAGGACATCATCCGCAAGCTGGTGGCCCAGTCGCTCGATGCGCAGATCAACGACATCGTGACCACCGAGGCCGGGCTGATCGAGAAGTTCAAGGGCACGTCCATCGCGTTCAAGACAGCATCGGCCTTCAACCCCGACAGCACCATCCAGGAGTTTGACAAATTGTGGCTGCCCAAGGCACCGCAGATTGCCGAGCTGCGCAAGGCGGGCGCCAGCCTGGCCTGATGGCAGCGGGGCCGCTACCGCAAGCCACTAAGATGCGGTCCGCGCTTCCCCCGATCCTCTCAATAGCCGCTCCATGACCACCCGCAGTGCCCCCACCCAGCGAGACCCCGCGCCCAAACGGCGTGCGGCCGACGTGGCCTATGACGCCATCGAGGCCATGATCTCCACCCTGCAGCTGCAGCCTGGCTCGCCGGTGGTGGAGGCCGAGATTGTGGAAAGCACAGGCCTCGGCCGCACCCCCGTGCGCGAGGCGCTGCTGCGCATGGTCTCCATCGGGCTGATTGCGCAGCAGCCCCGGCGCGGGCTGCTGGTGTCGCACATCGACCTGGCCGACCACCTGGACGTGATCCAGACCCGCCGCGTGCTGGAGCGCCTGATAGCATCGTGCGCCGCGCGCCGCGCCACGGCACCACAGCGCCAGGCCATCGTGCAGTGCGCCGAAAAGATGGTGGAAGCCGCCGCACGCGGCCACCTGGACGACTACATGCAGGCCGACCACGCGCTGGACGTGGTGGTGCACCAGGCCAGCCAGAACCATTCGGCCGTCAAGTGTGTGCAGCCGCTCATCGTGCAGTGCAGGCGCTTCTGGTACGCCTACCAGCACGAGGGCGAGGTGTCCGAAGGCGCGCGCGCCCACATGCAACTGGCCCAGGGCATTGCCAGCGGCGACGAAGCGCACGCCATGGCCGGGGCAGAGCAGCTGATGGAGTACCTGGAGCGGTTTGCGCGGCGCATCATCGACCGCTGACGCGGGCTGTGGCGGCCCTCTTCAGGCCCTGAGCCAGGCTCTATTGCTATCTATTTAATAGCTTAAAAGGCATGCCCAGAGCGCGGCAACGGCCTAAAAACCTTCAAGAAATCACCCATCACTCCGCCACCTGCTGCCCCAGCAGGATGCGTTGCTCCAGAAAGCGCCACAGCCGCTCGTCCTGGCTGAACGACACATTGAAGCGCAGCCACCCCGTGGGGCGCGGCTCCACCAGAAAGAGCTGGCCGGGGCCCAGCATGATGCCCGCGCCCGTGGCCTCTTTCGACAGCTCGGCGCTGTCGGGCAGATCGGGGTGGCGCGCCCACAGGTACATGCCCGCCTCGGGTTCGTGGAACAGTTCAAACCCCAGGTTCAGCAGCCGCCGGCCCACCGCGCGGTGCGCCTCGGCCAGGCGCTCGCGCAGCGACTTGAGGTGCTTGCGCCAGCGGCCATCGGTCACCACGCCGAAGGTGATGCGCTCGGTGATCTCGGAGGACGTCAGGCCCGAAATCATCTTGAGCTGCACCAGCTCATCCAGCAGATCGCGCCGCGCCGCCACATAGCCCGTGCGCAGGTTGGGCGAGATGGTCTTGGAGAAGCTGCCGATGTAGACCACGCGGCTGAGCTGGTCCAGGCTGGCCAGCGAAGGACGCACGGTCGAATCCATGTCGGCGTAGATGTCGTTTTCCACCAGCGCAAAACCATGTTGCTCGGCCAGCTGCAGCAGCCGGTGCAGGTGCGCGACCGATGCCATGGAGCAGGTGGGGCTTTGCAGGCGCGGCTGGGTGAAGAACACCGTGGGGCGGTGCGCGGCCAGCAGCGCCTCCAGCGCGGGCAGGTCGTAGCCCGTGGGGGTGCGCGGCACGCCCACCACCTGCGCTCCCGCAAAGCGCAGCATGAAATGCAGGTTGGGGTAGCCGGGGTCGTCCACCAGCACCACGTCGCCAGGCTTGACCAGGCGGCGTGCCACCAGGTCCAGCGCCTGGCTGGAGCCCTGGGTCAGCAGCACCTGCTCGGCATCCACCGCCAGGTGGTGCTCGGCCAGTGATTCGGCCACCACCATGCGCAGGGCCATATGGCCGTGCGGCAGGCCATAGCCGTCCAGCTCCGGGCCATCGGACGACAGCTGGCGCATGCTGCGCTTGACCGCATCGCCAAACAGCCAGTCGTGTGGCAGCCAGCCGCAGCCCGGCTTCATGGGCAGGTTGCGGTTTTCAAAAATTTGTTTGAGGTACCAGCGCGCATCAAAACGGGGCACCGGCCGCGCTGGCGCACCAGCCCCGGGCGCTGCGCCTTCGTCGCCCCGCCGCTTCACAAAAAAGCCCGCGTTGGCGCGCGACACCAGCCAGCCCTGCGCCACCAGGCGGTCGTAGGCCTCGACCACGGTGAACACGCTCACGCCATGCGCAGCGGCAAAAGCGCGGATGGACGGGAGCTTGCTGCCGGGTTTGAGCACCTGCCCAACGATCAGGCCCCGCAGCCCATCAACGATCTGGCTGACCAGCGGTGTCTGCAGGTCCGGGCTGAGAGTGAGCATCAGGAGGGGAAAAAAGGAGGCGAATTGTGCACCGGCTTGGCGCACACCAAATCAGGGATTGCCTGTACAGGATTCTAGACCTGCACAGTGCGCGCCAAACAGCGCTGCGCTGTACATGGACGGTGTGTGGCGCGACTTCCAGAATCCGCCCCATTCCTTCATTTCCTCGTCAACCACAACGCCGACCGCCATGCAGCAAGACCGCCACTTCACCAACGCCGCCCTCCTCACCCGCCGCCACGCCGCCGTGGCCCGGGGCGTGGGCCAGGCCCATGACCTCTTCATCCAGAAGGCCCGCAACGCCGAGCTGTGGGATGTGGAGGGCCGCCGCTTCATCGACTTTGCCGGCGGCATCGCCGTGCTCAACACCGGCCACCTGCACGCTGGTGTGATCGCCGCCGTGAAGGCGCAGCTGGACCTGTACACCCACACCTGCTTTCAGGTGGTGGCGTACGAGCCCTACGTGGAAGTGTGCGAGCGCCTGAACACGCTGGCCCCCGGCGCGTTTGCCAAAAAGAGCCTGCTGCTCACCACGGGCGCTGAGGCCGTGGAAAACGCCATCAAGATCGCCCGCGCCTACACCAAGCGCCCTGGCGTGATCGCCTTCACCGGCGGCTACCACGGCCGCACCAACCTCACGCTGGGCCTCACCGGTAAGGTCGTTCCGTACAAGACGGGGTTTGGCCCATTCCCGGGTGAGACATACCACGCGCTGTTCCCCAATGCGCTGCACGGCGTGAGCGTGGAGCAGGCGCTGCACTCGGTGGAGCTGATCTTCAAGAACGACATCGAGCCCGAGCGCGTGGCGGCCTTCATCGTCGAGCCAGTGCAGGGCGAAGGCGGCTTCTACGTCGCCCCACCCGAATTCATCAGCGGCCTGAAGGCGCTGGCCGACCGCTACGGCATTCTGCTGATTGCCGACGAAGTGCAGACCGGCGCAGGCCGCACCGGCACCTGGTTTGCCAGCGAACAGTGGCCCGTGGCGCCCGACCTGATCACCACGGCCAAGTCGCTGGCGGGCGGCTTCCCGCTGGCAGGCGTGGTGGGCCGGGCCGATGTGATGGATGCCCCCGCCCCCGGTGGCCTGGGTGGCACCTACGCAGGCAGCCCCGTGGCCTGCGCCGCCGCGCTGGCCGTGATCGAGGCCTTTGCACAAGAAAAGCTGCTGGCCCGCAGCCAGGACATGGGCGCGCTGCTGGTGCGCAGCCTCAAAGACACCGCAGCCAAGGTGCCTGCCATTGGCGACGTGCGCGGCCTGGGCGCCATGGTGGCGATTGAGTTGTTCGAGAACGGCGACCTCAGCCGCCCCGACGCCGCCCTGACCAAGCAGGTGGTGGCCGAGGCCGCGCGGCGCGGGCTGATCCTGCTGTCGTGCGGCACGCATGGCAATGTGATCCGCATCCTGGTGCCGCTGACCGCCTCGGACGAGCTGCTGCACGAGGGCCTGGCCATCCTGGCCGACAGCCTGGAGGCCGTGGCTGCGGCCACGCACTGACATGCGCCCGGCCCTTCACTCCACCTACCAGGCACCGCCCGCCATGAACCAGCCTGCCGAACCCCTGGTGCGCTTTACCGGCGTGCAAAAGACCTACGACGGCGAGCAGCTCGTGGTGCGCGCGCTGGATCTGGACATCCAGCGCGGCGAGTTCTTGAGCCTGCTGGGCCCGTCGGGCTCGGGCAAGACCACCACGCTGATGATGCTGGCCGGGTTCGAATCGCCCACGGCGGGCGACATCCTGCTCGATGGCAAGCAGATCACGCGCACGCCGCCGCACAAGCGCAACTTTGGCATGGTGTTCCAGAACTACGCGCTGTTCCCCCACCTCACCGTGGGCGAGAACGTGGCCTACCCGCTGACGGTGCGCAAGGTGCCCAAGGCCGAGCAGGCCGAACGCGTGAAGAAGGCGCTGGACATGGTGCGCCTCGGCGGCATGGCAGACCGACTGCCCGCACGCCTGTCGGGCGGCCAGCAGCAGCGCGTGGCGCTGGCGCGCGCGCTGGTGTTCAACCCGCAGCTGGTGCTGATGGACGAGCCCCTGGGCGCGCTCGACAAGCAGCTGCGCGAGCACATGCAGATCGAGCTGAAAGAGCTGCACCGCCAGCTGGGCGTGACCTTTGTGTACGTGACACACGACCAGGGCGAGGCCCTGACCATGAGCGACCGCGTGGCCGTGTTCAACGAAGGCGTGATCCAGCAGCTGGCCGATGTGGAGAGCCTGTATGAAACGCCCAGCAACCGCTTTGTGGCGGGCTTTGTGGGCGACAGCACCGTGCTCTCGGGCACGCTGCAGGGTGCGGGGGCCGACGCGGCCATCCAGATGCCCGGCGGCTTTCTGCTGCCCGGCATCAACGTGAACCAAGCCCCCGTGGGCGCGCGGGTGCAGGCCTGCGTGCGGCCCGAGCGCATCGTGCTGCACCCGCAGTCCGAATACCCCCGGCCCAACGCCATCCCGGCCACTGTGGCGCGCACCATTTACTACGGCGACCACCTGCGCCTGGTCTGCGAGCTGGGCCATGGCCAGGAGCCGGCCACGGTCAAGCGGGCCTTGTCGCCGCTGGGCACCAGCCACGCGCAGCCGGGCGACCAGGTGCTGCTGGAGTTCCCGCCCGCCGCCACGCGCATCTACGCCGTGTGAGGGTGTTGCAAACCCCGTTGCGCCCCACCGCCCCTTTCACATCTCCGTTCCCATCCCTGTCCCCGTTCCTCCACTACCCAAGGAAATCTGCACCATGAAAAAGAGCCTCATCGCCTGCGCATCGCTGGCTGCCTGCCTGGTCACCCTGCCCAGCTTTGCGCAGCAGCAACTCACTGTCGTGAACTTTGGCGGCGCCAATGCCAATGCGCAGAAAAAGGCGTTCTATGAGCCCTACGAAAAGCAGGGCACCAAGATCGTGGCCGTGGAATACAACGGCGAGCAGGCCAAGGTCAAAGCCATGGTCGAGACCAAGAAGGTGACCTGGGACGTGGTGGAGGTCGAATCGCCCGACGCCGCACGCGGCTGCGACGAGGGACTGTATGAAAAGCTGGACTACAGCAAGATCGTGCCCAAGGCCGACCTGCTGCCCGCCGCCGTGCACGAATGCGCCGTGGGCATCTTCGTGTGGTCCACCGTGATGGCCTACAACGGCGACAAGCTCAAGACCCCGCCCACCAGCTGGGCCGACTTCTGGGACACCAAGAAGATCCCCGGCAAGCGCGGCATGCGCAAGGGCGCGCGCTACAACCTCGAATTTGCGCTGTTGGCCGACGGCGTGAAGCCCGCCGACGTGTACAAGGTGCTGGCCACGAAGGACGGCGCCGACCGCGCCTTCAAGAAGCTGACTGAACTCAAGCCCAGCATCCAGTGGTGGGAGGCCGGTGCCCAGGCGCCCCAGTTTCTGGTGGCGGGCGATGTGGCGCTGACGACGGTGTTCAACGGCCGCATCGACGCCGCCAACCGCGAAGGCCGCAACCTCAAGATCTACTGGCCCGGCGGCATCTACGACCTGGACTACTGGGCCATCCCCAAGGGCACACCCAACAAGGATGCGGCTGTGAAGTTCATCGCCTTCACCATGCAGACGCCGCAGCAAGCGGCCTACGCGCAGAACATTGCCTACGGCCCGGCCAACAGCAAGGCGCTGGCGTCGCTCGACAAAAAGGTGCTGGACGACCTGCCCACCTCGGCCACCAACGCCAAGGAGGCGCTGCAGTTCAGCGTGGGCTTCTGGGCCGACCAGGGCGAGGCGTTGGAGAAGCGCTTTGCCGCCTGGGCCACGCAGTAAGAGCGGCTAACAAAACTCTTCTGGCGTCGTTGCTGTGTCTTGTCGTACTGCTCGTACTGCCTGCGACACAGCGCCTAGCCAGAACCGCTTCGCTGAGTTTTGTTAACCACTCTAAGCCTCCTATGTTGCCCCTTTGAAGATGCCCTTGTGAAACGCTGAGAGCAGGACACCCGCATGCAAGCCACCCTGGCCCACCCCCACGCCATTGCCCCCGAAGGCAGCCCCCCCGGTGCGCTGCGCCAGGCCCTGGCGCGCGCCGAATCGCGCCGCAAATGGCGCGCCTTTGCGCTGACCTTGCCCCTGCTGGTGTTCCTGCTGCTCACGCTGCTGGTGCCCATTGCCGCGCTGCTGCAGCGCGCGGTGGAAAACCCCGAGGTCGCCAACGCCCTGCCCGCCACCATGCGCGCGCTGGACGGCTGGGACCGCAAGGACGCCCCCGGCGCGCCCGCTTATGCCGCGCTGGTGCAGGATCTGGCCCGCCTGCCCGACAGCTCTGACGCCGGGGCGCTGGCGCGGCGGCTCAACACCGAGGTGCCCGGCGCGCGCTCGCTCATCATGGGCGCGTACCGCGCACTGCCCATGGAGGGCACACCCGAGGCCATCCGCGCGCAGCTGCTGGACAAGGACCCGCGCTGGGCCGAAGCCCCGCTGTGGCAGGCCATCGCCAAGAACGGCGCCCGCTGGACGCCCGACTACCTGCTTGCCTCGGTGGACCTGCAGCGCGACGCACTGGGCCACGTCGAACGCATGCCCGAAGAGCAACGCGCGTTTGGCGGCATCCTGCTGCGCACCTTCCACATCAGCCTGGTGGTCACGCTGGTGTGCCTGCTGCTGGGCTACCCGCTGGCCTGGTGGCTGGCCACCCTGCCCGCCCGCCCGGCCAATGTGTTGATGATTCTGGTGCTGGTGCCGTTCTGGACCTCCATCCTGGTGCGCGTGGCCGCATGGATTGTGCTGCTGCAGTCCGAAGGGCTGGTCAACCGGGGCCTGATGGGCATGGGCTTGATCGAGCAGCCGCTGGCGCTGCTGTTCAACCGCACGGGCGTGGTGATCGCCATGGTGCACATCCTGCTGCCCTTCATGATCCTGCCGCTGTACAGCGTGATGAAAAGCGTGCCGCCCACCTACCTGCGCGCGGCGGTGTCGCTGGGCAGCTCGCCGGTGGCAGCGTTCTTTAGGGTGTATGTGCCGCAAACCTACCCCGGCATTGGTGCGGGCGCGCTGCTGGTCTTCATCCTGGCCATTGGCTACTACGTCACGCCCGCGCTGCTGGGCGGGGCGGACGACCAGATGCTGAGCTACTACATCGCCCGCTACACCAATGTGGAAGTGAACTGGGGCATGGCCTGCGCGCTGGGTGCCCTGCTGCTGGCGGCCACGCTGGTGCTGTATGGCGTGTACCGCCGATTCGGCAAGGCCGAACTGAGCCTGGGCTGACCCATCTTCTGACGCAGAAAGCCGCTGACCATGTTTCGCCTTCCCTCCTTCCCCCTCTATGCCACGCTGGCCGACAAGCTCGGCTGGTGGGCCGTGCGCGCGCTGTGTGTGGCCGTGCTCGCCTTCTTGCTGGCGCCCATCCTGGTGATGGTGCCGCTGTCGTTTTCCGAGAGTTCGTTCCTCGCCTACCCCATTCACGGCTGGTCGCTCAAGTGGTACCAGCACCTGTTCGAATCGCCCGAATGGGCGCGCGCCACGCGCAACAGCTTCATCGTGGCGCCTGCGGCCACGCTGGTTGCCACGGTGCTGGGCACGCTGGCTGCGGTGGGGTTGTCGCGGGCGGACTTCCGCTTCAAGGGGCTACTCATGGGCATTCTGATCGCGCCCATGGTGGTGCCCATCATCGTGGTGGGCGTGGCCACCTACCTGTACTTTGCGCCGCTCGGGCTGGCCGACAGCTACCTGGGCCTCATCGTCGTGCATGCAGCGCTGGGTGCGCCGTTTGTGCTGACCACCGTGCTGGCCACGCTGGCCGGCTTCAACCACAACCTGGTGCGAGCCTCGCTGAGCCTGGGCGAGACGCCACTGAACACCTTCTTCCGCATCACGCTGCCGGTGATTGCACCGGGGGTGATCTCGGGCGCGCTGTTTGCGTTTGCCACCTCGTTCGACGAGGTCGTGGTCACGCTCTTCCTGGCCGGGGCCGACCAGTCCACCCTGCCGCGCCAGATGTTCAACGGCATCCGCGAAAACATCTCGCCCACCATCGCCGCCGTGGCCACGCTGCTCATCTTGTTCACCACCAGCCTGCTGCTGGCGCTGGAATGGCTGCGGGGGCGGCGTGCGTGATGGAGCCCCCCTGGGCCGCGCCAGTTGCATGCGCTGCGAGCAAACGCGCCGCATCCGTAAGAACCGACCTGAAACCCCGCCGTCCATGCCACATTGGTGACAAGTGCGGCGGCAACGCGTGCTAGCCTTTCCCCTAACCCTGACCTCATTTTTTCTTCACCCGGACGCATCCCATGGACATGAAGACATCCCCCCTCGCACTGCTGAACGACCCCACCCTGCTCAAGACCGACGGCCTCATCAACGGCCAATGGGTGGTGGGCAGCAGCCGCTTTGATGTGAACGATCCGGCCACGGGCCTGAAACTGGCCGACGTGGCCAACCTGAGTCCGGCCGACGCCGAGGCCGCCATTGCCGCCGCCAACGCCGCATGGGGCCCCTGGAAAACCAAGACCGCCAAGGAGCGCAGCATCATCCTGCGCAAGTGGTATGACCTGCTGATGGCGAACCAGGACGACCTGGGCCGCATCATGACCGCCGAGCAGGGCAAGCCCCTGCCCGAGGCCAAGGGCGAAGTGGCCTACGGGGCGAGCTTCGTAGAGTGGTTTGCCGAAGAAGCCAAGCGCATCAATGGCGAGACCCTGCCCCAGTTCGACAACAACCGCCGCCTGCTGGTGCTCAAGCAGCCCATCGGCGTGTGTGCGGCCATCACGCCGTGGAACTTCCCGCTGGCCATGATCACGCGCAAGGTGGCGCCCGCGCTGGCCGCAGGCTGCCCCGTGGTCATCAAGCCCGCCGAGCTGACGCCGCTCACCGCCCTGGCCGCCGCAGAGCTGGCCATCCGCGCGGGCATCCCGGCCGGTGTGTTCAACATCCTGCCCGCCGACAGCGACAACTCCATCGCCATCGGCAAGGTGCTGTGCGCAAGCGACGTGGTGCGCCACATCAGCTTCACCGGCAGCACCGAAGTGGGCCGCATCCTGATGGCGCAGTCGGCCCCCACGGTCAAGAAGATGTCGCTGGAGCTGGGCGGCAACGCGCCCTTCATCGTGTTCGACGACGCCGACATCGACAGTGCCGTGGAAGGCGCGTTTGCCAGCAAGTACCGCAATGCGGGCCAGACCTGCGTGTGCACCAACCGCTTTTATGTGCAGGAAGGCGTGTACGACGAGTTCGTGGCCAAGTTCGCCGCCAAGGTGAAGACGGCCAAAGTGGGCAACGGCTTTGAGGCCGGTGTGAACCAGGGCCCGCTGATCGAGGAAGCGGCGCTGACCAAGGTACAACGCCATGTGGACGATGCACTGGCCAAGGGCGGCCAGGTGGTGGCGGGCGGCCAGCGCCTCACCGCCCTGGGCTCGGGCCAGTTCTTTGAACCCACGGTGGTTGCCAACGCCACGGCAGACATGCTCTGCGCCCGCGAGGAAACCTTTGGCCCCTTCGCCCCGGTGTTCAAGTTCAAGACCGAGCAGGAAGCCATCGACGCCGCCAACAACACCGAGTTCGGCCTGGCCAGCTACTTCTACAGCCGCGATGTGGGCCGCATCTTCCGCGTGACCGAGGCGCTGGAATACGGCATGGTTGGCGCCAACGTCGGCATCCTGGCCACCGAGCACGTGCCTTTTGGCGGCGTCAAGCAGTCCGGCCTGGGCCGCGAGGGCTCGCACTACGGCATGGACGACTATGTGGAGATCAAGTACCTGTGCCTGGGGGACATCCAGAGCGGCCAGTAGCCCTGCCCTTCTCCGCCCTGCTCACCGCGCGCCGCCACTGCCCCAATAGCTACTATTTTTATAGCTATTTGCACAGATGGGGCGCGCGGAAAAGGCTAAAAAAGCTCAAACTTTTGGTCACCCCACACCGCTGCGCACCTACACGCAGCGGTAGGCCGCTTCAAACCGGCTGACCTGCACAGCCAGCTCCGCCTGCAGGCCATACCGCGCACAGTGTTTGTCAGCCGCCTGCTGGGCGCCATCCGGGCCCAGCGTGGAGTTTTCCCAGTTGATGGACACCACCTTGTCGTTGCCCACAACGATGAAAGGCGCGGGCGGCGAATAGGCGCAGCCGCCCAGGCCTGCGGCCATCACCGCCATCCAGAAGCAGGCCATGAGGGGTCTCGTTGTCGTGTGCGTATCCATGCGGGCCGCAGTGTATCGGACGACCCTCTGCCTGCCCCCTCAGCGCCCGGCGGGCCACAGCCGCTTCAGCCGCAGCCCCGCCCACACGGCCGCAAACACTGCCGCTCCAAACACCCAGCCCGACAGTGCCCCCGCCATGCCGCCGGACAGCAGCGTGCCGATGGTGCAGCCCAGCCCCGTCATCGCGCCCCAGCCCAGCAGCACGCCGCCTGCCAAGCCCCGCGCGGCATCGCGCCAGGTAGGCCAGCGCAGCACACACTGGCGGCTGGCCAGGGCCGCGACAAACGCCCCCGCCACCAGGCCTGCCAGCAGCAAGGCATTGGGTGTGAACCAGGTGGACTGTGGCGCGGTGGCGCAACCGGCAAAGCCGTCCAAACCTTCCAGCCGATCGGGAATCCAGCCCTGCCCTTGCGCCCACTGGCGCGCGGCGCTGCCCAGCGTGGCCGTCACCCCCAGCGGCCGCATGCGCACAATGGCAAAGGCGCCGATCAGCCCCACGGCCAGGCCCCCTACCCAGTAGGGCCAGCGCCCTGCCCACAGGTCGCGCCACACGCCGCCCAGGCTGGGCACCGCGCCCCCTGGCACCGGTTCAGCAGCCGCCTCGCGTGCAAATCCGCGCCACAGCCAGGCCGCCACCAGCGCCAGCCCGCCCAGTTGCACCAGCAGCGCCCCGCCATACCCCAGGTGTGCGGGCAGCCACACCACGGGGGCATCGGCCACACTCAAGCTGTACAAGGGGTTCCAGGTTTTGAAGCCCAGCACAAAACCCAGGGCCGACCCGACCAGCGCAAACGGCGACACCGCCGAGCCCTCAGCCAGCCGGTACCAGTGCGCGCTGATGCACGAGCCCGACACCACCATGCCCGCACCAAACGACAGCCCCGCCACCACCAACACCCAGCTCACGGGGCCGATGTGCATGTCGGGCGGCAGCTTGCCAGGCTGGGGCACAGGCAGCCAACTGCCCAGCACCACGGTGTAGCCCACTACACCCACGGCCAGCGCCAGCACGATGGCCAGCAGTCCGCGCGGGTTGTGGTCCTCAAACCAGTCGCGCGCGTGGCAATAAAAACAAAAGCGCGAGCGCTGCAGCACCAGCCCCAGCACCGCACCCGTGGCCAAAGCAAACGCCAGCGTGCTTCCGCCCGGCAGCACCTGCACCGCGTGCGCTGCACCCGCCATCGCCACCAACAGCGCCAGGGCACCCGCATGAGAAAAATTGATCTTGAACGCCATGAATCCCCCAGGCATAAAAAAGCCCGCACGAAGCGGGCTGTAAAAGAGACCCCCTACCAAAAATCAAAAACTCTCTTTGTTTTGCATTGCACCTTCTTCCCAAAAGGTCCTGTCGGCCAACCCGATCATTTGGCGGCCCAGATGGTGCCCGCCGGGTTGGTGATGGGTACACCCACCGCGTTGCCATATTCCGTCCACGAGCCGTCGTAGTTCTTCACGCTGTAGCCCAGGATCTTGGACAGCGCAAACCAGGTGTGGCTGGAGCGCTCGCCAATGCGGCAGTACGTAATGATGGGCTTGCTGCCATCCACGCCCGCACTGGCGTAGAGCTTCTTCAGGTCTTCGGCCGACTTGAAGGTGCCATCTTCCTTGACCGCCTGACCCCAGGGCACATTGGCTGCGCCGGGGATGTGGCCGGCACGGATGCTCAGCTCGGGCACCCCGGCAGGCGCAAAAATCTTGCCCGTGTACTCATCGGCCGAGCGGATGTCCACCAGCTTCGCGTTGCTCTTGCCTTCGGCCGCCGCCAAGGCGTCTGACAAGCGGGCCCGCAGATCGGTGTTCACCTTGGCCACCTTGTAGTTGGTGGCTGCAAACTCGGGCACGCGGTTGTTCAACGGCTGGTTCTCGGCCTCCCACTTCTTGCGGCCGCCGTCGAGCAGCTTCACGTTCTTGACGCCATAGATGTCAAACACCCACGCGCCCCAGGCGGCAAACCAGTTGTTGGTGTCGCCATACAGCACCACCGTGGTGTCCTGCGATACGCCTGCCTTGGACAACAGCGCCTCAAACGCCTCCTTGCCCACAATGTCACGGCGCACACGGTCGTTCAGATCCTGGTGCCACGAAAAATTGACGGCCCCCGGCACATGGCCACGCTCGTACAGGCCAGGGTTCACGCTCACTTCCACGATGCGGACCTGCTGGTTATCGAGGTTTTGCGCCAGCCATTCGGTGGTGACCAGGGGGCCTGCGGGGATGGGTGTGGCCGCAAACGCTGCATTGCAAACCAGCATGGCACCGCCCAGCACTGAAGAGCGAAACCATGTGCCCACTGCTTGCAAAAAAGGGGCTGTGTGGGGTGCGGTGAACATCGTTTTCCTTTCCGTGTGGTTGAAATGCCGGGGCTTGACGGCACCCGATGCACGGAATTTAGGAGAGATGGGGCCTTAGCCCAACCAAGCAAAACAGCTATGAATATGCGAAACACGCACTTGCCTGGAATGGACCACGCCATGGCTGCGCCACACACGCAGTGCTCAAAAGGTGGTCAAAGGAGGAAAGGAGAAGAAACTGATCAGCCAAGAAGGGCTGGAGCGGGTGAAGGGAATCGAACCCTCGTATGAAGCTTGGGAAGCTGCCGTTCTACCATTGAACTACACCCGCCTTCTGTAACCCATTGATTAACAACGGCGTTTCAGTCAGTTGATTGGAACGATCTGATGGGCTTTTGCCATTTCAGCGCTTCAATCGCAGGCGTATTGTAGCCACGCCGCCGCGCCTTCTGAACGCCCGCTACATGGTGTTTTTGCGGGCAGTTTCGGCAACCGATGCCAAGCGCCGGGCTGAAAGCAGCACAATTGAGGGTTCACCACTCCCAGCGAAAGAAGGAAAAGCTCCATGCAACTGAGCGACGACCGCACACAGGCCACTCTGGCAATCAACAAGACCCTCACGGCAGCCGAAATCGAGAATCTGATCCGAGAGCTGGCCACGTTGCGCTCGCAGATGACGCCGGAAGTTACGACAGCCCCGCAGGACAGCGATGGGAATGGCGTCCCGCTGATATCGCAAGACAACCCGACACTTGCTATCCAGTACCCGCTGGAAGAAGCGCACGTCACCGTGTACTTGCGTAGTATCGGTCTCGGCTGGACAGGATGGCGTCTGCACCCGGACACCCAGCGTGCGTTGTCCGAATTCTTCAATGCCCGGCTGGCGAAAACGCCGCCCTCGCAAGCCAAGCCTATTCCCTACCGTTGATCTTTCAAGAGCAAGGCACCGGCAGTATCGGTGCGCTAACCGTGCCCGCCGCTGTCGTCCAAGCTCTTTCGAAGAAACACTGGTGAATTGGCCTTGTCACCACCGACACCCAAGTTAAACCGCGCAATCGCCTCCACCATCTGCTGCGCCTGCGTGCGCAGGCTGCTGGCGGCGGCGGCCATTTCTTCCACCAAGGCGGCGTTCTGCTGCGTGGTTTGATCGAGCTGGGTGACGGCTTCACCAACCTGCCCCACGCCGGCGGTCTGTTCGTTGCTTGCGGCGCTGATCTCGGAGACCATCTCGGCCACGCGCTGGATGGAGCGGACCACCTCCTGCATGGTGGTCCCGGCCTGATCGGCGAGCACCGAGCCCTGCTGCACCATGGCGCTGCTGGCGCCAATCAGCTCCTTGATGGCCTTGGCCTCGGCGGCGGTGCGCTGGGCCAAATTGCGCACCTCGGCCGCCACCACCGCAAAGCCCCGGCCTTGTTCACCCGCACGGGCGGCCTCCACGGCCGCGTTGAGCGCAAGGATGTTGGTCTGGAACGCAATGCCGTCGATCACACCGATGATGTCGGCGATCTTCTGGCTGCTGTTGTTGATGTCTTGCATGGTGCTGACCACCTTGGACACCACCTCCCCACCCTGTTGCGCCACGCGGCTGGCGCCCACGGCCAGCTGGTTAGCCTGGCTGGCGCTGTCGGCGTTGTGGCGGATGGTGGCGCCCAGTTGCTCCATGCTCGCCGCCGTCTGCTCCAACGCGCTCGCCTGGCTCTCAGTGCGGCCTGAAAGGTCCTGGTTGCCCTGGGCGATTTCCGTGCTGGCGGCCGACACGCTGTCGGCGCTGGTGCGCACGGTGCCCAGGCTTTCCACTAGACGAGTCCGAAAGCCCTCCATCGCCTGGGCCAGTGTGCCAATTTCGTCGCGGGACCGCACCGACACCGCGTGTGTGAGATCGCCCTGCGCCAGGTAGGCCAGCGCGGTGCTCAACTGCTGCACGGGCGCGCCCACCAGGCGGCGGGTGGCCATCACCAGCACCACCGTCAGCAAGGCTAAGGCCACCACCACCCCCAGCCACAGCCAGATCAGCACATTGCGGGCCTCACTCATCATTTCGGTCAGAGGCGCCTCGGCCACGATGGCCCAGTTCCAGGGCTTATAGTGCTCCACCGCCAGGTAGCGCGTGGCGCGGTCACCTTCGCCGCTGCGGCGCGGAGACCAATCCGACTCCATATTCCCCTCCTGCCCCACCGCCGCCAGCGCCGTCATCCAGGCCTTGGCCTGCTCGTCCTTTTCGTCCACCTTGAGGGTCTTGCCCGCGCCCGGCAGGCCAAAAATGCTGCCCCGCACAGGGCCCGCCGAAAGGTTGACCGCATAAACCGCACCAGTTGCAAACAGCTTCTGCCCCGCCATCACGGTGTCGAGCTTGCCCAGAATGGCCCCCATGTCGGAGCCGATGAACAGAATGCCGATGGTGCGGTTGCCATCGCGAATGGGCTCGTACACGGTCATGTACTCCCGGCCAAACAGGCTGGCACGACCGATGTAGGTTTTGCCTTCATTCATCAGGGCATAGGCCGGGTGCTTACGGTCCAGCAGGGTCTTGTATGCGCGCTCGCCATCCTGCTTTTTGAGCGATGTGGTCACGCGGATGAAGTCATCCCCCGTGCGCGCAAAAATGGTCGCCACCGCACCCACGCTGTCCTTGGCAAAGCGGTCCACCACTTCGAAGTCGCCATTGACGGCCGCCCCCTGGAACGAGAGCACGGCCTCGGATTTGCCGTCTGCTCCCGGAGCCTCGGCCACCGAAAACTGGCCGGGGAAATTCGCTTTGAACAGGGCGAAGTCCCGCTTGGCCTGCTCTTGTGCGGTGTCGTCAAAGGTCTGCACAAGCATGCGCACCTGGGCGGCGTACTGCATAGCATCGTCCCGCGAGAGGCGGCCAAAGTCTTTCCAGAGCAGGCCGCTGACGATGCCCATGGTGGCCAGCAAGACCACCAGCAGGCTGAACAAGGCGGTTGCCGACAGTTTGAAGGCTACGGAATGGCGGGTGTCTGATGGAATCATCTGGTGCTTTTGTGTAATTTATGCAAGGGCGCGCACTGGCTGCAGACAAAGTACCCGATCTCAGGGCGAATGCCAAATGGCGCAATCACCAATGACCTGCCAAAAATCAGGGAAAACCCTTGCACAAAAAGATTCCAGCAGCCGTGCCTTGCTGGCAGCGCCGCCAAGCCCACCAGTCACTGGATACATCCAGCAGAGGAAAGAAAGAGAACAGAAAGTGAACGCCGCTACCCACCGCTAGGCAAGCGCAGCGACTGCCGACTCTCGAACATCCGCTGCGCCCCCGTGACCGGATCCACAAACGCCAGTGACTGCGCCAACAGCTGCAGGGGCCGCGAATAGTCGCCTTCGGGCGGATCGTTGACAACGGGGTAGAACGGGTCATTGCGCAGCGGAAGGCCCAGGGCCGCCATGTGCACGCGCAGTTGGTGCCGCTTGCCGGTAATCGGCGACAGGCGGTAGCGCGCCCAGCCGCCTGCTACCTCCAGCACCTGCATGTGGGTGTGGCTGTTGGGCTCGCCAGGTACTTCCTGCATGCGAAAGAACTGCGGGCTTTCTTCCAGGCGGCTGGCATGGTCGCGAGGAAAGGCCACATCCGCACGCCAGGGCGCGATCGCGTCGTAGTGCTTGGTGATCTGCCGGTCGCGAAACAAGGCCTGGTAGGCGCCGCGCGTGCGCTGCTGCACCGACAGCATCACCAGCCCGGCCGTATCGCGGTCGATGCGGTGCAGCGGTGACAACTCGGGCACACCAAGCTGGCGCTTGAGCCGCACCAGCAGCGTGTTGTGCAGATACCGGCCCGAGGGCGTCACTGGCATGAAGTGCGGCTTGTCGGCCACCACCAGGTGTTCATCCTGGTACAGCACCACTTCGCTGAAAGGCAGCACGGGCTCGGCAGGCAGGCTGCGGTAGTAGTACAGGCGCAGGCCACCCTCAAACGGCCGCTCGGGCACCACTGGCTGGCCTCGCTCATCCATCACATCGCCTGCCAGCATGCGCTGGCGCCATTCATCGCGGGCCACCACCGACAGCCGCTGGGCCAGAAAGTCCAGCATGCTGCCCTGCCCGCGCGGGGGCAACACCACACAACTGGGGCTCACGCCATCGCGCACGGGCAGGACACGGGGGTGGTGGGGGTTGTGCATGGCGCGGGGATTTTAGGGTGCCCCCCAAGAGTCGGATAGTTCGATGCGGGTCACTCAAGGCTCAGTTGCACGGGCCACGCACAAATGCGAACGATGTTGTACATGCCAGCACCAGCGACTTTGTGGCACAACGGCGTGGTCAAGGCGTTCGGTGAAAGACTGCGTAAAGCGGACCTTAAGCCCATGGCAGTAGGGCGCGCGAGCATGCACAAGCTGGTGATGCTGATCTACAGCCTACTGTGCCGGGCGCAACGTTCGATGCGCACATCCGATAGCACGACTTGATTTCAAGACGGTATCTGCCCCCAACTGCTGATGCCTGCGCTCGATGTGTCACTTAACTTCATTCGATTGATCAATAAGTTTCCATAATTTTTGATCAATATCTCGCCATTGATGAACATTCCAAGAAGATGATATCCACGACACCTCAACCCCTCCATAAGCCTCAGAGTAATATTGCGCATGCATTATTGGATTTGGAGCACCCCCCTCGTAAATTTCACTGACACGAATCACCATCCATTCATTAAATCCTCTTTGGGCAAGGCAATCTATCCTCCGCCACACTCGCTCCTTTTTTGAATCCCGAAGGCATTCCATGCCATAAATAATTTCCGCGCTTTTCTCTTTCAACGAATTATTCCAAGATTTTATATTATCCCATTGAATTCTGGCATTCTTGCTTGCATCAGTAGCTCGTTGATGCTCCGTTGAATTCCATGGTTTTATATATAAAACCCGTACAACATCCACATCCAGCCTCCCATTCACCACTCCATTTCTGTAATTTTTCTCTGAATCAACGTCTCGCCCTGGAACAATAAAAGTCAGCCCATTTAAAGAACCATTCCCAAGAAGATTCGGATTAGATATATCACCCAAAAACATCAGATTCATATTATTCTTGTTGCGCATGTCAAAGGATCCGACCACCACCCGAAGTCGATCATTCAGAAAAAAAGTTTTCCTCTCCATAACCTTTATCTCTTTGCGCATACCGCCCAAGTCTTTGCACCCGAGAGAAACCAGCACCGTCAAAAATAATGCAAAAAGCAGGCGAATTGACCTCAAATCCCCCCAAGACATATTCATACCTAACGACATAGAATTCACCCCAAATCTCACTTGCCGCCCAACGAATCGAACTGAGCAGATATTAGATAACTCGGCGCTATTCAGTCTTGATCTCCCTGGCGATATTAAACCCGACGCCAGCCTTATCTGCTCACCATCAATGTCGATGCTGATCTGATCGAGCTTCAACATGGTCGAAAATATCGCCCCGCGTTTCTCGTCATTCACCGCGTCCGGCATGACCTTGTCCGCGCAGGTTTTCACCGTGCCGTACCGGGTAAAGGGGAGGCTCTCTCACTTGATAGCCACGTCCCACCCTAGCGCCACAAACCCGATGTCCTTGTTCTGCAAGCGTAACCTCCGTGCTAACCCCGGCAGCATCTGGAACGATCCCCATCAGGGCCTGGGTTGCGACGGCCACGCCGCCTTCGGTATGCAGAGCCAGTTGTTGATCGGTGTCTGATACCTGAGTATCGGCCTTGTCGGCGGCAACTGCTTGGTTGATAGTTTTTTTGGCATCTACCGCCTGACAGGCATGCGTTGAAAGCTCTTTTTTTAATAGCATTCTCTGCAGAATCGGCGGGCGCAGGCATTCAGCCTGGGCGGTGGTGGGGCTCAGTTCTGCCAGGGGCAGGCCCGCGACCACATAGTTGCCATCTTTGAGTGGAATACGCTGCCTCGGCTGTCCTGTCACGCACCTATTTCTGCAAGCCATAGTGCGCAGTTCTCAACAAGAAGGGCTCAATGAAAATCCCGGCTGCCCTGCAGCGCCTGGGCCATGCGGCCGAGCAGCGGGGTCAGGTCCCTGAAGCGCTGGGCGACCAAGTGGCGCACCACGGCGGGTGCCTGGCCTGAGGTGGTGGAATGCGCGCTGCCGCCCTCGGGCACGCTGCACTGCCACAGGCCTTCCACGGCCAGCAGTTGGGATCTGAGCAGGGCGTTGCGCCAGCGGTCCACCATGGCGGGCCAGACGATGACGTTGACGGGGCCGGTTTCGTCTTCGAGGGTGACGAACATGGTGCCCTTGGCGGTGCCGGGGCGCTGGCGCACGGTGACGATGCCGCAGGCGCGCACATGGCGGCCGTGGGGCGTGGCCACCAGCTGCAGCGCGGTCTGCAGGCGCCAGCGGGCCAGGCGGGGGCGCAGCAGGGCCAGGGGGTGGCGGCGCAGGGTGAGGCCGGTGGCGGCGTAGTCGAACAGGATCTCTTCGCCCTCGGGGGCGGCTGGCAGCGTCAGCGGGGCCTCCAGCACGGGCACCTCGCGCAGCAGGGCCGGGGCGCTGTGCTGGGCGGCTGCGTCCCACATTTGCTGGCGCCGGTGGCCTGAGAGACTGGCCAGCGCATCGGCGGCGGCCAGGGCCTGCATGTCCTGCTGGCTCAGTGGGGTGCGCAAGGCCAGGTCTTCGGCACTGGCCCAGGCGGGGCCCTGGCTGCGCACCTGCACGAGGCGCTTGGCGGCCTCTTGCGACAGGCTGGCCACCAGGCGCAGCCCCAGGCGCACTGCGGGCTGTGGTTGGGATGGTGCTGGCAGACCTTTGTGGGGCCGCAGCAGCTCGGGGGGGCCTTCGAGGGTGCAATCCACGTCGCTGTGGCTCACATCGATGGGCAACACGCGCACGCCGTGGCGGCGCGCGTCCTGAACCAGCTGGGATGCGGTGTAGAACCCCATGGGCAGCGAGTTGAGCAGCGCGGCCAGAAAACACGCAGGCTCGTGGCACTTGAGCCAGCTGCTGGCGTAGGCCAGCAGGGCAAAGCTGTGGGCGTGGCTTTCAGGAAAGCCGTATTCGCCAAAACCGAGCATCTGCTGGAAGATGGCCTGGGCAAATTCAGTGCGGTAGCCGCGCGCCTCCATGCCGCCAATCAGAGGTCGCTCGAAACGGTGCACGCCGCCTTTGCGCTTCCAGGCGGCCATGGAGCGGCGCAGTTCATCCGCCATGCCGGGCGTGAACCCGGCGGCGATCATGGCGATCTGCATGACCTGTTCCTGGAAGATGGGCACGCCCAGCGTGCGTTCGAGGGCATCCTCCAGCTCGGGCTTTTCCAGCTCCAGCGGCAGGCCCTGCCGCCTGCGCTCACGCGCCTTGAGGTACGGGTGCACCATGCCGCCCTGGATGGGCCCGGGCCGCACGATGGCAACCTCGACCACCAGGTCGTAGAACGTGCGCGGGCGCAGGCGCGGCAGCATGCTCATCTGGGCGCGGCTTTCGATCTGGAACACGCCCACAGTGTCGGCGGCGCAGATCATGTCGTAGGTGGCGGGGTCCTCGTGCGGGATGTCCTTGAGGCCCCAGTGCTCGCCGCGCAGCACAGCCCGCAGTTGCAGGCAGCGGCGCAGTGCGCTGAGCATGCCCAGGGCGAGCACGTCCACCTTGAGCAGGCCCATGTCGTCGAGGTCGTCCTTGTCCCACTGGATGACGGAGCGGTTGTCCATGCTCGCGGGCTCGACCGGCACCAGCCGCGTGAGCTTGCCCTGGGTGAGCACGAAGCCGCCCACATGCTGGCTGAGGTGGCGCGGAAAGCCCTGGAGGTCGGCCGCCAGCTCCAGCCACAGCGTGGCGGTATGTGGGTGCAGCGCGGTGCCGACGGCCTGCGCCAGCTCCTGCAGGCGGTCGGCAGCGAAGACTTCGTCGAACCAGTGGTGGTCTTTGGCAAACGCATCCACCAGCGCGGGCGCCACGCCCAGGGCCTTGCCCACGTCGCGCAGGGCGCTGCGCGTGCGGTAGCTGGTGACGACGGCGGCGATGGCGGCGCGGTCGCGGCCGTATTTGTCGTAGATGTACTGGATGACTTCCTCGCGCCGGTCGTGCTCGAAGTCCACGTCGATGTCGGGCGGCTCTTTGCGTTCCTTGCTGATGAAGCGCTCGAACAGCAGGTGGGTGTTTTCGGGGGGCACGGCCGTGATGCCCAGCATGTAGCAGACCACCGAGTTGGCAGCAGAGCCACGCCCCTGGCACAGGATGTTCTGGCTGCGGGCGTAGCGCACGATGTCGTGCACGGTGAGGAAGTACATCTCGTACTGGCAGTGCGCAATCAGCTCCAGCTCTTTGCGGATCTGTGCCAGCACTTTCTCGGGCGCGCCCTGCGGATACTCGCCTTCGACACCCATCTGCACCAGCCAGGCCAGCGCCTGGGCGGGTGTCATGCCTTCGGGCACGGTCTCCAGCGGGTACTGGTACTTGATCTCGTCCAGGCGGAAAGTGCAGCGCCCGGCCACCGTGAGCGTGGCCGCCAGCAGGCCGGGCGGGTAGATGCCCGCCAGCCGCACGCGCTGGCGCAGGTGGCGCTCGGCATTGGGCTGCAGCGCAAATCCGCACTCGGCCACGCTGCAACCCAGGTGCACGGCGGTGATCACGTCCTGCAGTGGCTTGCGCGAGCGGGCATGCATGTGCACATCGCCCGCCGCCACCAACGGCAGGCCCAGCTGGGCGCCCACGCGCTGCAGTGTGGCGAGCCACAGGCCGTCGTCAGGAGCCAGGTGCAGTTCGACCGCGAGCCAGACATGGCCGTCAGCATCAAGGTCAAAATGGGCCTTTGCGCGCGACAGGCAAGCCTCAACAGCTACAAAATCAGTAGCATCAAAGCGTTTGCGGCAAGGTGCCAGCAGCAGTTCGCACCCTTGCAGCAGGTGCCAGGGGCTGGCCGGGCCCACGTGGTACTGGCCCTTGGGCGCTGCACGGCGCGCGGCCGAGATGAATTCGCACAGGTTGCCCCAGCCCTCGGCGTTCCGCGCCAGAGCCACCAGCCGCAGGTCGCCCCAGAGGAACTCGCTGCCCACGATGAGGTGCAGACCCGTTTGCTGGGCGGCCTTCCAGGCGCGCACCACACCGGCCACCGAACATTCATCGGTCAGCGCCAGGGCCTGGTAACCCAGCTTGGCAGCGCGTTCCACCAGCTCGGGCGGGTGTGAGGCGCCGCGCTGAAAACTGAAGTTGGACAGGCAGTGCAGTTCGGCGTAACCCGGCAAGGATGCGGTCATCTCAAGGCTCCATGGCGCTGTGCCAGCCGATGGCCCGTGCTACCCGCAAGCGCCGCCACACCGCAGACTGCCCGGCAAGGCAATTGCCCGGAAGTTTGGGATGGAATCGGGCCGATGAACGCCAATGCGATCTCCAAAAAGACGGTGAACAGGCTCAAAAGATGGTTCACAGGCTCTCGGGGCTGTCAAAACACCCCGTGCAGAAACCAGCGGGGGGTGCGCGCCTGGGCCTGCGCACCGTCTGGCAACGGCGCGAGCCGCTCGCGGAACACCCACACCAGGCCCGCCACGGCGTTGTGCGCGACGAAGTAGTCGCGCAGGGCCAGGCCCGTGCTGGGGTGTGCGGGGTCGGTCCCGCCATCGGCCGCAGACCACCAGCCCGCCTCAAAGCGGTGGGGCCCGGCCAGCAGACGCAGCAGGCCATGGTGGCAGGGGCGGTTGCCCTGCACGGCCAGCCGCTGGGGCGGGTTCAGCAGCCAGGGGGGCAGCAGACAGGCATCGGGGCTGGTATCCAGCGCAGCCCTGTCGGCGTTGGCAGCGCTTGTGGCGCTTGTAGCGGCGGCGTGCCGGGCGGGCGGGCGGCCCAGCACCTCGGCCGCTGGGCGCCACTGCTGCATGTGCTCGGGGCGGTGGTCGGCCCACAGCACCGGGGCCTGCACCTGCTCGGGCCCCAGGCGGGCAGACAGGCGTTCCAGCAGCTGGTGCAGGGCTTCGCCTGGGGGCGCAGGGTCGTCGGCACGGCCACGGTCGCCAGGCGGCAGCAGGCTGGCACTGCGGTGGGGCAGCGGGGCCGACTCCAGCAGGCGCAGCGTGATCTGGTTGGCCGGTGCGGCCAGGGTGGTGCGCGCCAGATTTTCAGACAGCAGGCGCCGCAGGTGCGCCATGTCCTGCGTGGCCTGGGCGGTGCGCACCTGCAGGGCCTGCGTGGGGGCGATCACCACCCCGTCGATACGTCGCAGGTCGTGGCGCCAGGCCAGCTCCAGGGCCAGCGCCCCCTGCTGGCGCGCCTGCAGCCAGCCCTGCAGGGCCGTCAGGCAGCGGTGGGCGCTCCACAGCAGGGCGTCGGCCGAAGTGGCCAGCGCGGGCAATTCGGCGGTCAGCGCGAACTGCTCGGGTAGCTCCAGCCAGGCATGGGCCTCGGGGGCATCGCCCAGGGCCTGGTCCAGCACCTGCAGCACCGCGGCCCCCAGGCGCCGGGCCAGTCCGGCACGCGGCAACGCGCGCAAGGCTCCCCAGGTGCGGCAACCCATGCGCTCCAGGCTGGCCACATGCGGGCGCAAGGCAGTCAGGGTGTGCAAAGGCAGGGTGTGCACCTCGGGCCCCTGGGGGCCCCGTGGTGCAGGCCCTGCCAGCGCCATGCGCAGCCAGGCCTGCGCCACCAGCGCGGTGGGCCCGCAGCCCCACGGGGGTTGCTGCAGTGGTGCCCCCACTTCCCCGGTGGCTCCGGGGTCTGTCACCTCCTCGGCGGCTTCGGCCCAGGCCTGCAGCACCAGGGCCAGCAAGGCATCGCGCCCGCCCCAGAGGCGCTCGGTGGTGGAGACCTCCAGCAGCACGGTGTCGCCATCCACCAGCGCCACACGCGGGGTAAAACGCAGGGCCCACCAGCCCGCAGCGGGGCCTGGCACTTCAGCCCCTCTGCCTGCAGCAGCCCCTGCGCCCGTGTTGGCCGGGCTGGCTGCGGGCTCATCCCGCCACGGCAGCGGCAATGCGATCCAGTGCATGCCCCCTCCCCTGCAGCCCCGCCGTCGCAGATTCCATGTGCACGGGCTGCGCCGTCCGGCCTCCCGGGGCCGCTGGGCTGTAGCGCACCACCGTGGCGCGGGCCACCATCTGCGCGGCGTGGCGGCGCTCGGCCTGCGCCACCAGGGCCTGCGCCAGCCGGGGGTGACAACCCGGCAGATTGAGCGCCTGCACCAGGGGCGGCCCCCGGCGCTTGAGGATTTGCACCTGCATGCCGGGCGCGACAGGCGTGGACGCCCCGGCAGACGGCACCAGCCCCTGCTGCACCTGCAGCCGTAGCAGGGCTGGCGATGCCTGTGGTGCTGCGCTGACCGGGCGGAACACCCACAGCAGTTGCTGTTGCTGCGCCGCCGCCAGCTGCAACCTGCGCAAGGCGGCGGCAGGTGCCTGCGGCAGCCAGGCCATGACGGCCAGCACACCGTGGCAGCGCAGCGCCTGTTCAGCCGCCCAGAATGCAGCGCGGGCACTGCCGGCGCGCACCACACACAGCCGCTCGGGCGGCAGCCCCTGCGCCTTCAATGCCGGGCCAAAGGGCTCGCAGGGGGGCGCCACCACCACCACGGCCCCTGCGCGGCGGGCTGTGGCCTGGGCCAGCGCGGGCAGCACCAGCTGCCATTCATGCAACCCCGCCAGGGACTGCAGCACCTCGCACAAAGCCCCCACCGGCCAGCCCCCGCCGGGCAGCTGGGCATCCAGCAACGCATACCCCGTGGGCTGGGCCGCCTGCGGGCCCGCACCCAGCGCATCCGCATGCCAGACACCGGGCACGGCAGAAGGCAGGTCGGGCGCAATCCGCAAGGACAGGCTGGGCGCAGGCATGGCGGGAAAGACGCTTCAAAGAACAAGAATACTGTAAATATAACCAGTATTTTGAAGCGTGGCGAGCCATGCGGGGGAAGGCGCCAGGGGCGAAGGGGTACAGGCCTGCGGGCGCTTGCAGACAAGAGCGAGGCGCCCTGGGCGGTCTTCAGAGCCCGTTCAAGTTCTCAAAGCCGCCGCAGCGCCCAGTCGCACCAGTCGGCCACTGCCGCCTCCATGGGCGTGGCGCGGTCCGACAGCTGGGGCCAGCGGCGGTGGCTGGCGTTAAGAATACTTTGCAGTTGCCACAGCGCCTCACGCCCCACCAGGGCCACCTCAGCCATGCCAATGGCATCGCCCTGCAACTGCGCCAGCAATTCACCCTGGTGCTGGGGGTGGGAACCCGCCTCAATCAAGGCCTTCTGCAAGGCCAGCAAGCGGGAGTCGGTAAATGCAAAGGCGCTGTCTACCGGGGCCTTGGCCGTGCCAGGGGGCAAGGCAGCCTTGAGCTGGTCCCAGTAGGTGAAGGCCTCGGCCAGCAGGTCAATCTGGCGCGAAGCATCGTTGCTCAGCGGCATGAGGGCCGACTCGCGCGCCACCTCCTCCTGCAGCAACGGCAGGATGTGGGCCACCAGGGCAGAAGGGAATTTGCGGTGGTTGAGCCGCAGCACCAGCGACAGCCGCTGCGCGGGCATGTCCTCGTATTTTTCGTAGAACGCGGTCACCACCTCTGCCAGCAGCAGGATGCGGCCCATGGGTGTGATGTCGGCACCGGCCAGGCCACGGGGGTAGCCACTGCCATCCATGCGCTCGTGGTGCTCCAGCACGGCCACCTCGGCAGCGCGGGCATAGGCTTTGGTATCGCGAATCATCAGCATGGCCGTGATGGGGTGCGCCACCAGGTGCTTGCGTGCCACGCCCACCACCTTGTGGTCAGGGTCGCTCCAGGCTGGGTCCATGTGCAGCACGCCCAGGTCATGCAACAAGGCCGCAGCAGCCAGGCTGCCGCAATCACGCTCCGCCAGACCGCTCTTGATACCCAGGAAAACGGCCACGGTCATCATCTGCAGGCTGTGTTCGAACAACTCGGGGCGCTGGTCGCGCATCACCGTGAGCTTGCAGGCCATGGGCGCCGGCAGGGGCAAGGAGCGCAATGGCGCCAGCAGGCGGGCGGCCGAAAGGCCCAGTGCCTCGGCCAGCATGTTGGGCAAGGCCTCCTGCTCGATGAGCGCCTGCCCCGCTGCCAGCAGGGCGGGCATGTCCACGGGGTTTTCGATGGACAGGTGGCGGTCGATGGGTTCGCGCAGCTTGTGCTGTACCAGGCGGTCGTACAGGCGGCTGTCGATGCGGGCCCCCTTCTCCACCAGTTTGATGCCGTTGTCGGTGTAGATGGCGGCATCCGCCACCACCGTCCTGCGGTCGGCCATGTCGGTCAGCGCGCGCAGGTAATGGGGGCTGTCAGCGGTGTCAATGTCCGCCGGAACAAGGGGGTCTGTCATGCGAGAAACAACAAATCGTTACCTCGGACTATAAGACGTCCTCTTGCGGGGCTCCGACAGAGAACCCGGTTCGGCACCTCACTGTCTTGAGGAAGATCAATTGCTGCCCCGGGCCGACAAAAGGGAGCGGCCCCACCCTAGCAACTCCGCCGAAGCCTGCCTGCCATGGCAGCCAGTCCAGCAGCAGGCCATGAGGAGGCCATCGGCACATCGTCCCAAATTCGCATCAGGGTTTCCATGGAACCCAGGTGGCCAAAGACAGTTTTTTGCCTTCCCCGGGCAGTCAGGCTTGGGCAAACCCTGAAAAGTTCCGCATTCATTGTTTCCAATACTGGAACAGTTAGTTCGCGACCCAGTGGTTTTTCCCTGAACACCATCGGCGTACAGTTCAACCCATCGATGAGCCGAACCCGCAAGGCGACTCACCGAACCCGGTTCAGGAATGGTTTTTTGGCCCGGCTTTTTTGAGACGCTTTTTAACTTCAAGGATTTTCATCATGAACAACACCGCACGTTTCCTCTCCATTGCCGCTGTCGCTGCTTTCGCCTCTTTCGGCGCCCACGCTGACGAAGCCGATGCTTCGCAATTCGCCACCAAGTTCGAAACGAACCGCACCCGCGCTGAAGTGGCTGCCGAAGCCGCCACTGTGGCCCAGACCCGCAGCATTGAGCCTGCTGGTTCCCGCGTCGTGACCTACAAGAGCACCGCTGATCGCGCTGCTGTGCGTGCCCAGGCTGCTGAAGCTGTGCGCACTGGCCAGATCTCTTACGGCGAGCGTGGTTGATTGATCAGCGCTTGATTCGCTGAATCCACCGCTCTTCCTGTTTCGTATTGCCTAGTACATCCCTCTTTTTTGAATTTCATCGGAGTTTCACCATGAACAAGACCGCTCGCATCATCTCCATCGCTGCTGTGGCTGCTTTCTCTGCTTTCGGCGCCCACGCTGACGAAGCCGATGGCTCGCAGTTCGCTCTGAAGTTCGACACCAACCGCACCCGTGCTGAAGTGGCTGCTGAAGCCGCTACTGTGGCCCAGACCCGCTCTATCGAACCCGCAGGTTCGCGTGTGGTGACCTACAAGTCCACGGCCGACCGCGCTGCGGTACGTGCCCAGGCTGCTGAAGCCCTGCGTACGGGTCAGATCCCCTCGGGCGAATTCAGCGCCATGTAATTCCAGCCAGCCTGTGCAGGCCGGTCGTGAAGTGCAAATGCCATACAAAAGGCCGGAGTCCCTTGCGGGGCTCCGGCCTTTTTTGCTGCATGCCAAGCAGCCAACGCATGGCTGCGAGCAGGTGTATTACTTAATCAGCGTAACGCCCGTCTTGGCCTGCAGGGCTTCAAACGTCACGCCGGGGGCCAGCTCAATGAGCTTGAGGCCTTCGGGCGTCACGTCCAGCACAGCCAGGTCGGTGATGATGCGGTCCACCACACCCACGCCCGTGAGGGGCAGCGTGCAGGCGGGCAGGATCTTCAGATCTTCAGTGCCGTCTTTCTTCTTGGCGACATGTTCCATGAGCACGATCACGCGCTTGACGCCCGCCACCAGGTCCATGGCGCCGCCCATGCCCTTGACCATCTTGCCGGGGATCATCCAGTTGGCCAGGTCGCCCTTTTCGCTGACCTGCATGGCACCCAGGATGGACAGATTGATCTTGCCGCCACGGATCATGGCAAACGACTGATCGCTGCCGAAGATGGACGAGCCCTTGATGGTGGTCACCGTCTGCTTGCCAGCGTTGATCAGGTCCGGGTCCACCTTGTCGTCGGTCGGGAAGGGGCCGATGCCCAGCATGCCGTTCTCGGACTGGAGCCACACCTCCTTGTCACCGGTGAAGTTGGCCACCAGCGTGGGAATGCCAATGCCCAGGTTCACATAAAAGCCGTCTTCGAGTTCTTGGGCCGCACGGGCGGCCATCTGGTCTTGGGTCCACGGCATGGTCAGGCTCCTGCTTTCTCGGTGATCGTTCGTTTTTCGATGCGCTTTTCGGGGTTGGCATTGAGCACGATGCGGTGCACGTAGATGCCGGGCAGATGGATGTCGTCGGGGGCCAGCTCGCCCACTTCCACAATCTTTTCCACTTCAACGATGCAGACCTTGCCAGCGGTGGCCGCTGCGGGGTTGAAATTGCGTGCCGTCAGATTGAAACGCAGGTTGCCCGACTTGTCGGCCACGTCGGCCTTGACCAGCGAGACTTCGGGCACCAGGGAGCGCTCCATCACATAGGTTTCGCCATCGAACTCGCGCAGCTCCTTGCCGTCGGCCACGATGGTGCCCACGCCGGTCTTGGTGAAGAAGGCCGGGATGCCCGCGCCGCCCGCGCGCAGCTTTTCGGCCAGCGTGCCCTGGGGGGTGAATTCCAGCTCCAGCTCGCCCGCCAGGTACTGGCGCTCGAACTCCTTGTTCTCGCCCACATACGACGAGATCATCTTCTTGATCTGGCGGGTTTCGAGCAGCTTGCCCAGGCCAAAGCCATCCACGCCCGCGTTGTTGGAGATCACGGTGAGGTTCTTTGCACCCGAATCGCGCAGCGCGTCGATCAGGGCTTCAGGAATGCCACACAGCCCGAAACCGCCAACAGCCATGAGTTGGCCGTCTGCAACCACGCCCTTCAGGGCTTCGGCTGCGGAGGGGAATATCTTGTTCACCACGATCTCCTTATGAATGGGATGCGCTACGATACTACGTATCTAAATAAGTAGTTTCTCGTAAAGACTTGCACTATGGACGTTGACTACCGACTGGCTTTCGACATGGCCCCCGTGGGGCTGGTGCTGTCACGCAACCGCACCATGGTCGATTGCAACCGGCACGTGTGCGAGATGTTCGGCGCCTCGCGCGAGGTGCTGATTGGCCAGTCGTTCCAGATACTCTATCCCAGCGCCGACGAATATGAACGGCTTGGGGCCCATATGGAGCCCATCCTGAACGCCAAGGGCCACTATGCGGACAACCGCATCATGAAGCGCGCCAATGGCGAAGTGTTCTGGTGCCATGTCTCGGGTCGCGCGCTCAACCGCGAGAATCCGCACGCTTCAGGCATCTGGAGCTTTGAAGACCTGAGTTCGCAACGCACCGTGAAGGCCGAACTCACCGGCCGCGAGCGCGAGGTGGCTGCGCGCCTGCTGGAGGGGCTGACCTCCAAGGAGATTGGCCGTGCGCTGGAGATCAGCCACCGCACGGTGGAGATCTACCGCGCACGCCTCATGCGCAAGTACAACGCCTCCACCGCTGCCGACCTGGTGCACAAGCTGCTGGCGGGGGGATAGCCCCCCTGAGTCGCTTCGCGCCTTCCCCCTGAGGGGAACGCCACCAGTGGCCTGGCAAAGCCAGTTCCACGGTGGCGCTGGCTTGGTGCATGCAAGTTCTACGGGCGACAGGAAGCAGTCCAAGCGGAAGACCGCGTCGTCAGCCCTTCTTGGGTCCGTCGATCACCTCGGCAGCAGTGCGGAAGGCCTCCACGGCTGCAGGCAGCCCGCAATAAATGCTGGCGTGCAGCAGCACTTCCTGGATCTCTGCCGACGTGGCGCCGTTGTTGAGCGCGCCACGCACATGGCCCTTGAGTTCATGCTGCTTGCCCAGCGCCGTCAGAAAAGCCACGGTGATCAGGCTGCGCGTCTTCATGTCCAGCCCCGGCCGCTGCCACACGTCGCCCCAGGCATTGCGGGTGATGAACTCCTGGATCGGCTGGGTGAATTCGGTGGCGTTGCCAAAGGCATTGGCCACAAAGTCCTCGCCCATGACCTGCTTGCGCGTGGCCAGGCCTTTGTCGAAGTCCTTGGTGGAGGGTGTGGATGGTTGGGTCATGCGGGCTATCTGGTTCAGTTGGGGCCGCCATCGTAGCCGCCCCCCTGCACGCACAAGGCGCGCACCCATAAAAACACCCCCTGCGGCGTCCCTCGGGACCTGCAGGGGGCGCGGGCATAACGCTCAGGCCTTGGTCGTCGCCAGATCAAACCGGTCCAGGTTCATCACCTTGGTCCAGGCGCGGGCGAAGTCCTGCACAAACACCGCCTGCGCATCGCTGCTGGCGTAGACCTCGGCCAGCGCACGCAGCACCGCGTTGGAGCCAAACACCAGGTCGGCCACCGTGCCTGTCCACTTCTTGGCGCCCGTGCTGCGGTCCACACCGTCCAGCACACCGGCTGCGCCCGCCGACTTCTGCCATTGGGTGCGCATGTCGAGTAGGTTCACGAAGAAGTCATTGCTCAGGGTGCCAGGGCGCTGCGTCAAGACACCATGGGGCGCCTGGCCCACATTGGCACCCAGCACGCGCAGGCCACCGATCAGCACCGTCATCTCGGGTGCCGTCAGAGTGAGCTGGTTGGCACGGTCCACCAGCAACTCGGCCACTGCGCCTTCCAGGCCGGGGCGCACATAGTTGCGGAAACCATCGGCCACGGGCTCCATGACCTCGAACGAAGGCACATCGGTCTGGTCCTGCGATGCATCCGTGCGGCCGGGGGTGAAGGGCACGGTCACGTTCTGTCCCGCCTGCTTCGCTGCGGCCTCGACGGCGGCGCCGCCGGCCAGCACGATCAGGTCAGCGAGCGAGATCTTCTTGCCGCCCGTCTGCGCCGCATTGAACGCCTGCTGGATCTTTTCGAGCTGGCCCAGCACCTTGGCTAGCTGCGCGGGTTGGTTCACGGCCCAGTCCTTCTGTGGCGCCAGACGGATGCGCGCGCCATTGGCACCACCGCGCTTGTCGCCGCCCCGGAATGTGGAAGCAGACGCCCAGGCCGTGGACACCAGCTCCGAGATTGACAGGCCCGAGGCGAGCACCTGGGCCTTGAGCGCTGCGATGTCTTGCGCATCGACCAGCGCGTGGTCCACCGCCGGGATCGGGTCTTGCCACACCAGCACTTCAGCAGGCACTTCAGCCCCCAGGTAGCGTGCACGCGGCCCCATGTCGCGGTGCGTGAGCTTGAACCAGGCACGCGCAAACGCATCGGCAAACTGCTCGGGGTGCGCCAAAAAGCGGCGCGAGATCTTCTCGTAGGCCGGGTCAAAGCGCAACGACAGGTCGGTGGTGAGCATGGTGGGCACCAGCTTTTTCGACAGGTCGTGGGCGTGCGGGATCGTGGCTGCCGCGCCCTTGGCCGTCCACTGGTGGGCACCCGCCGGGCTCTTGGTCAGCTCCCATTCGTAGCCGAACAGGTTCTCGAAGAAGTTGTTGCTCCACTGCGTGGGCGTGGTGGTCCAGGTGACTTCCAAGCCGCTGGTGATGGTGTCGCCAGCCTTGCCAGAACCATGGCTGCTCTTCCAGCCCAGGCCCTGCTCTTCGATGCCTGCGCCTTCGGGCTCCTTGCCCACCAGCGCAGCGTCGCCTGCACCGTGGGTCTTGCCAAAGGTGTGGCCGCCAGCAATCAGGGCCACGGTCTCTTCATCGTCCATGGCCATGCGGGCGAAGGTGTCGCGGATGTCGCGCGCGGCGGCGATGGGGTCAGGGTTGCCGTTCGGGCCTTCGGGGTTCACATAGATCAGGCCCATCTGCACGGCGGCCAGGGGGTTGGCCAGGTCACGCTCGCCGCTGTAGCGTTTGTCGCCCGCCAGCCAGGTGGATTCGGCACCCCAGTACACGTTCTCATCGGGCTCCCACACGTCGGGACGGCCACCGGCAAAGCCAAAGGTCTTGAAGCCCATGGATTCCAGCGCCACGTTGCCCGCCAGGATCATCAAGTCGGCCCACGAAATCTTGCGGCCATATTTTTGCTTGACGGGCCAGAGCAGGCGCCGCGCCTTGTCCAGGTTGGCGTTGTCGGGCCAGCTGTTGAGCGGCGCAAAACGCTGCTGCCCGGCCCCCGCGCCACCACGGCCGTCCGCCAGGCGGTAGGTGCCCGCGCTGTGCCAGGCCATGCGCACAAACAATGGGCCGTAGTGGCCAAAGTCTGCAGGCCACCAGTCCTGCGAATCGGTCATGACCGCATGCAGGTCCTTCTTCAGGGCCGCCAGGTCCAGGGTCTTGAATTCTTCGGCGTAGTTGAAGCCGTCACCCATCGGGTCGGTGAGCGGCGAGTTCTGGTTCAGGGGGCGGAGATTGAGCTGGTTGGGCCACCAGTCGGCATTGCGGGGGCCTGTGGGCACCGCCTTGGTGTGGTCAAAGGGGCACTTGGCTTCGGTGGTCATGGGGCATCTCCTGTAGGAACGTGAATGAACGTATCGACAGGACAGATGGTAGGAAGCAATCGATGACAGGTAAATTGAATCGATTGAATCCCTTTAATAGTCAATTTCAATAGAACATCCCATCACCATTGGTGTTTCCGAAAATGCACCCCGCCAGAGCGACCACCCAATCAGCGCGGCCGTGCCAACGGCAGCCCACCCACCTCCATCTGCGTATGCAGGATGTGGCCATGGGTGGAATCGGTCACGTACACCACGGTGCGCCCTTCTCCGCCAAACGCCAGGTTGGTGGTAGAGGCGCCCGCAGGCCCGCGCAGCACCAGCACGGGCTCGGCCCGGTGGTTGAGCACCCACACATAGCCCAGGCCCGGGTTGGCCACCAGCAGCCGCCCCTGCGCATCCACGGCCAGCCCGTCGGGGCCACTCGGGCCATATGACGTGAAGAACTGTCCCACCTTGGCCACGCTGCCATCGGGCAGCAACGGCACGCGCCACACGCAGTTGCCACGCGTGGCGGCGAGGTACAGCACACGGCCGTCGGGCGACAGTGCCACGCCGTTCGGGCTGGGCACATTCGCCAGCAGCAGGTCAAGCTGCCCGTTGGGGCGCAGGCGGTACAGGCGGCCGCTCGGGTCGTGCAGCCCGCTCTGGCCCTGGTCGGTGAAATACAGGTTGCCTTCGGCGTCGAAGATCAAATCGTTCACCCCCTTGAAGCGTTCGCTGTTGCGGCGCTCCAGGTAGGGCGTGACGGTGCCGGTGGCGACATCCAGCCGCATGAGGCCGTTCTTGTAGTCGGTGACCAGCAGCGTGTCTGCGTCCATGAACTTCATGCCGTTGGGTTCGCCGTCGTACTCGGCCACCAGCGTCCACGCGCCCTCGGGGTCGATGCGGAAGATGCGGCCCCAGGGGATGTCGGTCACGTACAGGTTGCCTGCACCGTCGAACACCGGGCCTTCGAGGAACGAGTCGGTGATGGTGCCGCCCCGGTTGGCGTCGGCCCAGGCACTGCGCTCCGGGCGGCGGAAGGCCTCGGGCATGGCGCTGAACAAGGCCAGATCGCGGATCTCAGGGGGTTGCAGAAGAAACATGGAAAAGTCCCTCGTTGTCAGGAAATGGCCTCGAAACCATACAGCCGCGCCGGGTTGTCCACCAGGATGCGGTGCATCACAGCCTCCGATCCCGCCCAGGCGTGCAGCAGGCCCACCAGGTCGGCATCGTTCACACTGCCCGGTGCCTCGGTGGTGTGGGGCCAGTCGCTGCCCCACACCAGGCGCTCAGGTGCGGCCAACACCAGCGCGCGGCCCAGCGGCAGCGTGTCGGCGTAGCTTGGGCCCTGCACGCGGGAGCGCATGTAGGCGCCCGAAAGTTTGACCCAGGTGTTGCCCCCGTCCAGCAACCGGCGCAGCGCGCCCATCGCCTCAGACGACGGCCTTTCGGCCGGATCCATGCGCCCCAGGTGGTCGATGACCAGCGGCACCGGCATGGCGCGCAGCACAGGTTCAAGCGCCACGATCTGCTCCGGGTGTGCAAACACTTGGATGTGCCAGCCATTGCAGTCTGCATGGCGCACCACCTTGCCCGCCAGCGTGGCCAGCATCTCAGGGGTCGTGGTGCCCCAGGACTGGGGCGAGACAAAGTTGATCCGCAGGCCGCGCACGCGCCGGGCGGCCAGGTGGGCCAGCTCCGCGTCGCTCACGCCGTGGTCCACCACGGCCACGCCGTGTGCGCTGTCGCCCAGTTGGTCCAGCGCATCCAGCGTGCAGGCGTTGTGGGTGCCATAGGTCGAGGGCGTGACCACCAGCGCGCGCGAGGTTCCAAGGCGCTGCTGCAGCTGCCGGTAGGCAGCCACGGGTGCATGGGGCGGCGTGCGCGGCCAGTGGGGCGACGGAGAAAACCGCGGATCGAAGATGTGCATGTGGCTGTCGCACGCGCCGGGCGGCAGCGGGCGCTGGGGGCGGTCCAGGCCCGCCGAGTGCGGCACAGGCGCAGTCAGCGCAGGCAAAGGCATGGCTCAGTCCAGCTTGATATTGCCCTTCTTGACCACCTCGCCCCACTTCGCGTCTTCCTTCTTCAGAAAGGCGGCAAAGTCGGCGGGCGTGGAGCCCACGGGCTGTGCACCCATGTCGGCCAGGCGTTGCTTCACCTCGTCTTCCTTCAGCACCTCCTGCAGCGCCTGCTGCAGCTGGGTGGCCACAGGGGCGGGCGTGCCGGCGGGCAGGAAAACGCCATTCCATTCAAAGGCCTCGTAGCCCGGAACGGCGGCCTCGGCCACGGTGGGCACGTCGGGGAGGCGCTTGGAACGCTCAGGCGCCGACACGGCCAGCGCGCGCAGCTTGCCACCCGACACATGCGGGTAGGTGGCAGCCACGGTGCCAAACATGAAGTCCACCTGCCCACCCATCACATCGGTGATGGCGGGGCCGCCACTTTTGTAGGGCACATGCACCATGTCCAGCCCCAGCTGCTGACGGAACAGCTCCGCCGCCAGACGCTGCACCGTGCCGCTGCCGCCCGAGGCAAAGTTGATCTTGCCGGGCTGCGCCTTGGCCTTGGCGATGAGGTCGCCCACGTTCTTGAAGGGCGCATCGGCCCTCACGATGAGCACGTTGGGCGCCAGCATCACCAGCGACAGCGGCTGCAGCGCGTTGCTGGCATACGGCATCTTGGGGAACAGGTGCGGGTTGATGGAATGCGGCGTGGCGTCGTACAGCATGGTGTAGCCGTCGGCCGGGGCCTTGGCCACAAAGCTGGCGCCAATGGTGCCGCTGGCCCCGGCCTTGTTGTCCACCACCACGCTGGTGCCCAGCTTGATCCCCAGGCGCGTGGCCACCACGCGGGCCACGGCATCTGCCGCGCCGCCGGGGGCGTAGGGCACGACAAGGGTGATGGGCCGCTCAGGGAAGGCGGCATGGGCCAGGCCAGCGGTCAGGGCGCAGGCGGCGATCAGGGGTTTCACAAAACGGAACATGGGGAGTCTCCTCGCGGGATTGAATGTTGGGGCGTAAAAAGTGCGGCGGTTTCTGCAGCTCAGTCCGCCTTCAGGTCCAGATCGCGCGCAATCTGTGTGTAGGTAACCACCTCGCGGCCCACCTGGCTGGCAAACGCGGCGCCGCAGGTGGCATCGGCGCCCAGCCCCAGGCCACGCAGCTTGTCAGCGGTCGCAGGGCTTTGCACAAAGTCCCGGGCCACGCGCTCCAGCTGCTGGGCTATGGCGTCGTCCAGGCCCGCCAGGGCCAGCAGGCCATACCAGGCGTCGGCCGAATAGTTGCCACCACCGGCTTCGGCAAACGTGGCCACGTCGGGCAGCAGCGACGACCGCTTGGGCGACGCCACGGCCAGCGCAGTGAGTTTGCCGCTCTTGATCTGCGGCAGCACCGAGCCCAGCGTGGCAAACGAGCTGTCGAGCTGGCCGCCCACCAGGTCCGTCACCACGGGCGCAGCGCCCTTGTAGGGCACGTGATTCAGTTGCAGGTTGTTGGCGCGGGCAAACATCTCAGTGGCAAAGTGGCCCGAACTGCCCACACCCGCCGTGCCCGCAGACAAGCGCCCCGGCTCCTTGCGCGCACGGGCCATGTAGTCGGCCAGCGACTTCACCGGCAGGGCCTGCCCCACCACCAGCACCGTGGGGCTGGTGGCCACGGTGCACAGCGGCTTGAACGATTTGACTGCATCAAACTTGACCCGCCCGGCATACAGCCCCGGGATCATGGTGTGGTTGGTGGCGCCAAACAGCAGCGTGTAGCCATCGGCCGGTGCGCTGGCCACTGCCTGGGCGGCCAGGATGGTGTTGGCGCCAGGTTTGTTGTCCACCACAAAGGGCTGGCCCAGCGCGCGGCTGGCGTGGTCGGCAAACGCGCGCGCCACCACGTCGGTGGGGCCGCCTGCGGCAAACCCCACCACCAGCTTCACAGGCTTGTGGGGGTATGCGGTTTGCGCCCCTGCAGCGCCAGATGCTATACAAACAATAGCTATCAGCGCTTGATGGACGCGCGCAGAGGCCGCTTTTTTCTTCACAATTTGGTGCATATCGTTGTCTCCACAGGCCGGGGCGCCCTGCCCCATGCCTTTTTCTTTTTGTGTTCAGCGCGTGGCTGTCGTCAGGCAGCAGCAGCCGCCGCCACTTCGCCAGGAGTGCGGGCCAGCACGGCCAGCAGGTTCTGGGCTGCACCCACGCCCATGTTCACGTAGGCATCGCTGGTCACGCCGCCGATGTGGGGCGACAGGATGACGTTCTTCTCACCCTGGAACGGATGGCCCGCCACCATGGGCTCGACTGCAAAGCTGTCCAGCCCCGCAGCCATCACCTGGCCCGAACGCACGGCAGCCAGCAGCGCGGCCTCGTCGATCAGACCGCCCCGCGCGGTGTTCACCACGATCACGCCGCGCTTGCATTGCGCCAGCGTGGTGGCGTTCAGCATGCCGCGGTTCTCGTCGGTCAGCGGGCAGTGCAGCGAGATTGCATCCGCTTCGCGCCAGAGGGTTTCGAGGGGAACGCTCTGCACATAAGTGGGCAGGTTCTTGGCGAAGGGGTCGAAACCGATCACACGCATGCCCAGCGCGTCGGCCATCTTGGCAAAACGCAGGCCGATGGCGCCCAGGCCCACCAGGCCCACGGTGCGGCCACCCAGCTCCAGGCTCTTGTGCGTGGCCTTGTCCCAGTGGCCGACGTGCATGCGCGCATCCAATGCCACCACGGATTTGGCGCAGGCCAGCAGCAGGGCCAGGGCCTGTTCGGCCACGGCGGCGGCGTTGGCGCCCACGGCGGCCACCACCTCAATGCCACGGGCTTTGGCAGCCACCTTGTCGATGGTGTCGGTGCCGCTGCCGTGCTTGGAGATGACCTTGAGGGCGGGGGCTGCGTCCATCACCGCCGCGCCCACCTTGCCGTAGCGCACGATGATGGCCACGGGGTTGTGCGCGCGGCACAGGGCCACCATGTCGTCTTCGGTAGGCGTCTTGCCTGCATAGACGACTTCGTAGCCTGTGAGCAAATCCAGGGCTTGTTGCGCCAGGTCGGCGCCGGTCACGATGATGACGGGGTGGGTTGCGTTGCTCACAGCGATTCCCCTTCCTTGAGAACACCGGCAGCGCGCAGTGCAGCGGGCAGCCATTTCGATGCGGTGTCGCCACGGGCAATGGCTTCGATGCGGGCGGCTTCGTCAGCCACCTTCTTGTCGGCCAGGGCCAGCATGCCGGGGGCCTTTTCGCGTTCGATGACGACCACGCCATCGGCGTCGCCCACCACCAGGTCACCGGGGTTCACCACCGCGCCACCGGCACAGATGGGATGGTTGATGCGGCCGGGCACATATTTGGTGGGGCCTGCGGGGTTGAAACCTGCGCTGAACACGGGGAAGTCCAGCTCCAGGAGCTCCAGCTTGTCGCGGATGGCGGCGTCCACGATCACACCCGCCAGGCCACGCTTCTTGCAGGCGCTGAGCATCAGCGTGCCCATCAGCGCGGCGGTCTGGTCGCCCTTGCCGTCGATCACCAGCACGTCGCCCGGCTGGGCCAGCGCAATGGCAGCGTGGATCATGAGGTTGTCGCCGGGGCGCACTTCCACGGTGAAGGCGGGGCCCGCTACCTTCATGCTCTGGTGCACCGGCGCCACGCGGCCGTGCATCGTGCCGCGCCGGCCCGCCACGTCGGCCAGGATCGCGGCCTGGTAGGTTGCGGCCTGGGTCACCACGTCGGCGCCCACGCGCTCAATGGTGCGGATGATTTCGGGGAGTTGGCTCATGGTGGGTTCCGTTCGATAGAAAAAGAATGTGAGGAATGCGCAAAGGGGCCGAGTGCGGGCCGGGCTCAATCGGCCTGGATGTTTCCGTCCTTGATGACCTTGGCCCACTTGGCGGAGTCGGCCTTTTGCAGGTCGCCCAGCTGCTGGGGCGTGCCACCCACCAGCGTCACGCCCAGCTTGTCGGCAAGGGCGACCACGGCAGGGTCTTTCAGGGTTTTGTTGATTTCATGGTTCAGGCGCTGCACCACGGCCGCAGGCGTTTTGGCCGGTGCAAACACGGCCTGCCACTGCTCGACCACAAAGTCCTTCAGGCCCGCCTCGCCCATCGTGGGCACGGCAGGCAGCGGCTTGAGGCGCTGGGCCGACGTGACGGCCAGCGCGCGCAGCTTGCCCGCCTGCACATGGGGCAACGCAGCGGCGGCGGGTGCGAACATGAACTGCACCTGCTCGGCCAGCGTGTCCTGCAGCGCCGGGGTGTCGCCCTTGTAGGGCACGTGGATGAAGCGTGCGCCCGTTTGCTGCTGCAGCAGCTCGCCCTGCATCTGCAGGATGGTGCCGTTGCCGCCCGAGGCAAACGCGAGCTTGCCTGGCTGCGCCTTGGCGGCAGCCAGCAGGTCGGCCACGTTCTTGAACGGCTGGTTGGCCCCTACCACCAGGATGTGCGGAATGGTGCCCACGGTGACCACGGGTTCAAACGCCGTGATGTGGTCATACGGCAGCTTGGCCATGAGGTGTGGCGCAATCGCCTGCGGGCCGATCGAGGTGCCCAGCAAGGTGAATCCATCGGGCTGCGCCTTGGCCACAAAGGCCGCACCAATGGTGCCGGTGGCGCCCGCCTTGTTGTCCACGATCACGTTGGTGCCCAGGGCCGGGCCCAGGCGCTGCGCGATGTTGCGGCCCAGCACATCGGTGCTGCCGCCTGCGGGGTACGGCATCACCCAGGTGATGAGCTTGTCGCCCGGCCAGTCTGCCTGGGCCCAGGCAGGCACAGCCAGCATGGCTCCCCCCAGAGCCAGCAGGCTGCGGCGGGCGATGCGATGAAGAGTGCGTGAAGTGGTGGTCATGGCAATGCCTTCCAAACAATCGAACAAAGGGGTTGTCACAGCGGGCGGCCGAAGCCGTAGAGCGCCTGCGGGTTGTCCACTAGCACCTGGTGCAGCAGCGCAGGGCCGCCGCAGGCTGTGGTCCAGTCCGCCAGTCGGTCCACCTGGCGGGCGTCGTCGGGCAGGGGCTGCACACCGGCCGATGCCGTGGCGTGGGGCCAGTCACTGCCCCACACCACACGCCCGGGCGCGCAACGCAGGTAGCTGGCGGCCAGGGCGTCGAGCAGCGGGTCTTCCACCGAATGCAGGCTGCTCACGATGTAGCCCCCCGACAGCTTCACCCACGCCCGCCCGCTTTGCAGCAGCCCCAGCAGCACCGCATGTGCGGCATGGCGCCCGGCCTGCGCGGGGGCGATGCGCCCGAAGTGGTCAAACACCAGCGGCACGGGCAACTGGCCGAGCACGGCGCCCTGCTCTGCCAGCTGCTCGGGCGGCATCAGCAACTGCAGATGCCAGCCCCACGGTGCGATGCGGTGGGCCAGCGGCACGATGGAGTCCACCGAACCCGACACTCCCAGCGACAGGTTGAGCCGCACGCCGCGCACACCGGCAGCATGCAGGTGGTGCAGTTCGGCGTCGCTTTCGCGGCCGTCAATCACGGCCACGCCGCGCGCCTCCACGCCCATCGCCGCGAGCGCGGCCAGCCCTTCGAGCAGGCAGCGGTTGTCACTGCCATAGGTCGAGGGCGTGATAAGCACCACCCGCGTGGTGCCGATGTGCTGCTGCAGCGCGCGGTAGTCCTGGGCCGAGGCATCGGGTGGCAACAGCCTGGCGCCGGGTGCGGCAGGAAACCGCTGGTCATACACATGCACATGGCAATCGCAGGCGCCAGCAGGCAGAGCGGTGTGTGGCGCGGCGGTGCCCGCCGAGAACGGGACGGGCGTGGCAAGGCAATCGCGGGACATGGCGATGGCTGGGCGAGCGTGGGTGGGGCTGCGGTGCGGGCGGCGGTGTCAGTCCAGGCTGGCGCCCGAGTCCTTCACGATTTTGGCCCAGCGCGGCACTTCGGCCTTGAGCAGCTGGCTGAACTGTTCGGCCGTGCCGCCCAGCACGTCGCCGCCTTCGGAGCGAAGCTTGTCGGCCACATCGGGCTGCTGCAGGGCCACGTTGATGGCCTTGTTGAGCTGCGCCACGATGGGTGCGGGCGTGCCAGCAGGCGCGAGGATGCCAAACCAGGTCACGGCCTCGAAGCCCTTGTAGCCAGATTCGGCCAGCGTGGGCACATCGGGCAGCTGCGGCGAGCGTTTGGCCGAGGTGATGGCGATGACCTTGAGCTTGCCGTTGCGCACCTGGCCCAGCAGCGTGGGCACGGAGGACATGTACAGGTCGATCTGCCCGCCCACCAGGTCCGTCATGGCCTGGGCGGCGCCCTTGTAGGGGATGTGGCGCAGCTTGATGCCTGCCGCGTCTTCCGCCAGTTCGCCTGCCAGGTGGGCAACGGTGCCGTTGCCCGAATAGCCCAGCGTGAGCGCATCGGGCTTGCCCTTGGCGGCCGCCACCACGTCGGCGTAGCTCTTGAAGGGGGAGTTGATGGGCGCGGCCATCACGATGGGAGAAGACGACACCAGCGCCACGGGCACCAGGTCCTTGATCGGGTCGTAGGGCAGCTTGGGGTACAGCGTGGGGTTGATGGCCAGGTTGCTGGTCTGGCCCATGACCAGCGTGTAGCCATCGGCGGGCGACTTGGCGACGGCATCCACGCCCAGGTTGCCGCCCGCGCCGGGACGGTTGTCCACGATCACGTTCCATTTGTTCTGGTCCGCGAGCTTTTGCGCCACGGTGCGCGCGATCATGTCGGTGCCACCACCGGGAGGGAAAGGCACGATGAGGCGGATGGGCTTGTTCGGGTATGCGGCCTGCGCCAGGGCTGCGCCGGTGGGCACGGCTGCGGCCGCAAGGCCCAGGAAGGCAGCGCACAGGGAGCGCGAAAGCGAAGTGAAGGCGGTCATGGATTTGTCTCCGTTGGGGTGGTTCGTCACACCGGTCTGCGGGCCTTTGTTGTGATACGTGTTCTGGCCCGGCGCCGTGGGTGCGACTGTACGCAGACGTTTCAACCCATACAATGCAGTTGCGCACCATGAAACGAATTGCATCATGAGCAACCACCCCACCAAGCCCTCCCAACCCGCCCCCGCGCCCCGTGCCGTGGCATCGGCAGATGCAGAACCCGGTGGTGGTGGAGTCATCGCCGTCACACGCGCCCTGCAGGTGCTGGAGGCCTTTGCCCTGGGCGAATCCAGCCTGCCCCTGGCCGAGTTGAGCCGCCGCTGCGGCCTGCACAAGACCACCGTGCTGCGCCTGGCGCGCACGCTGGCGCAGTCAGGCTTCATGGTGCAGCGCGAGGACGGCGACTGGCGCCTGGGGCCCGCTGCGGGCTGGCTGGGCGCGCGCTACCAGGCCGGTTTTGATGTGCAGAACGTGCTGGAGCCCGCGCTGCGCGAGCTGACCCACGCCACCGGCGAGAGCGCGGCCTTTTACGTACGCGAAGGCAATGTGCGCACCTGCCTCGTGCGCGTGGAAGGCCCGCAGGCGCTGCGCCACCACGCGCGCATGGGCGAGGGCCTGCCACTGGACAAGGGCTCGCCGGGCCGCGTGATCCTGGCGTTTTCGGGCGAGCCGGGTAAGGCCTATGAAGAGATTCGCAAGAAGGGCTACCACTGGTCGATTGGCGAACGCGAACAGGGCGTGGCCACGGTGTCAGCGCCCGTGTTCGGCATGCACTGGCGGCTGATGGGCTCGGTGTGCATCTCGGGCCCGGCATCGCGCCTGCCCGCCGAAAAACTCGAAGCGCTGGCGCAGACGGTGATGGCTGCGGCCACCCAGTTGTCGTATGCGCTGGCGGGCAATTCGGCTGCGCCCGCACAAAGCCCGGTGCGGGCCACCCACTGGCACCCTTGATCCATCCGTGATACTTGCGGTATCCATCACAACAACCCCAGGAGACCGCCGTGAGCCGCTACCCTTTTCCCGACCTGAACACCCTGCCCGAAGACATCCGCGCACGCATTGTGGAAGTGCAGGAGAAGGCGGGTTTCATCCCCAACGTGTTCCTGGCGTTTGCACGCCGCCCGGCCGAGTGGCGCGCGTTCTTTGCCTACCATGATGCGCTGATGCTGAAAGAGGAAGGCAGCTTGACCAAAGGCGAGCGCGAGATGATCGTCACCACCACCAGCGCCGCCAACCAGTGCCTGTACTGCGTGGTGGCGCACGGCGCGATCCTGCGCATCTACGAAAAGAAACCTCTCATCGCCGACCAGGTGGCCGTGAACTACCGCAAGGCCGACATCAACCCTCGCGAGCACGCCATGCTCGACTTTGCGATGAAGGTCTGCCAGCGCTCGCACGAGATCGAGGACGCCGACTTTGCCGCGCTGCATGCCCACGGCTTTGACGACGAGGACATCTGGGACATTGCGGCCATTACCGCGTTTTTCGGCCTGTCCAACCGCATGGCCAGCTTTGCGGGCATGCTGCCCAACCCCGAGTTCTATCTGATGGGCCGCGTGCCCAAGCCCAAGGCAGCCTGACACCATGCCTCGCCTTCGCCTGCACTCCAATGGCACCGCAGCTATGCTGCTGGCACTGGGCCAGGCCATGGCGTGCAGCCTGGCACAGGCTGCTGGATTTGGCGCGCCATCGGGCTCCTGGCCAGTGCACCCCCTGCCACTGCAAGTGCCCCAGGGCGCCCTGTCGCCGCTGATGTCGTCATCGCTGTACCGAGCCGAGGGCGAACCACCCGCCTACTACCTGAGCGCAGGCGCGGGCGTGCCACGGCTGCAGATTCCCGACCTGCCGGGCGCCACGGCCTGGGCGGTGGTGCCCGACGGGGTGTGTGCACACCTGGCGCAGGTGCCCATGGATGTACTCAAGACAGGTGCGATGGAACCCGTTGTGGTGCAGCGCAATCCGTTGCCCATGGACTGCGCTGCAGCCTTCGAAGGTACCTGCACAAGCCGCGATGGGCAGTTGCGCATCAGCACTTCATTTGATGGGCAGCGGCGCAAGGCCCAGGTACGCGGCGGCTTCTTTGGTTCGGAAGGCCTGATAGACACCACCTTCTACACCGGCACCCGCACGCTGCAGATCGAACACCTGCCCAGCGGGCAAGCGGTGCGCATGCGCGAACCCCTGGTCGATGACCTTGGTTACAGCGCTCCGCAGACCGCCATCCGCTACCTGCCAGAGCTGCGCCTTGTGCTTCTGCTGGGCGTGACGCAAAACAGGGGCATGCCCGTGGCCCATTGCATGGCTTTGCCACCGCAGCCCCCCAGCCCGCCTTCGTCCATCAGGTGACAAGCGCACGCATCCAGTCCGGCAGCGGCGCGGCCTTCTGCTGCGGGAAGTCCACCCAGATGGTGGTGGCTCCACCTGCAGCGCAGATCACGCCGGGCTGGTCCACGCGTTCCATCGTGCCCCAGGTCTCGAACGTGGTGCGGCCAGGGTCGCTCACGTAGAGCTTGAGCAACACGTCTGCCGGGTATTCGAGCTGCTTGTAGAAATTGCAGAACGCATTGACGATGACCGGCCCCTGGCCGCGTGGGTCGGGGTTGCAGCCCACCGACACCATCCAGTCGATGCGCGCCGTTTCCAGGTACCTGAAGTACACCGTGTTGTTGACATGGCCCATCGCGTCCATGTCGCCCCATCGCACCGGGAAACGTGTCTCAAAGACCAGCTTTTTGACCTCAGGGATTTCGATCTTCATGCCCGCATGTTCCCTGGGGATCAGACCGCAAAACCGTCGTCGGCCGCAATCACCGCGCCGTTGATGAAATGGCTCTGGTCACTGGCCAGCATGACCAGCAGCGCATCCAGGTCCTGCGGGCTGCCCACGCGCTTGCGTGGCAGCATGGCGATGAGCTTCTGGCCCTGCTCGGTGTCCCAGTGGTGGTGGTTGATCTCGGTGTCGATGTAGCCGGGGCAGATGGCATTGGTATTGATGCCGAACTTTCCCCACTCCATCGCCATCGCGCGGGTCATCTGCACCACGGCGGCCTTGCTCATGCAGTAGGCGCCGATCTGCGGCAGCACCTTGAGGCCCGCCATCGACGCGATGTTGATGATGCGCCCACCCGTGAAGCTGCCCGGCGCCGCGCCGCGCGAGCGGGCCAGCATGCGCTTGCCCACCTCTTGCGCCACAAAGAAGGCGCCCTTCACATTGGTGTCGAAGATGAAGTCGTAGTCCTCGGGCGTCACGTCCTGCAGGCGCTGGGTGGTGCTCACGCCCGAGTTGTTGATCAGGATGTCGATGGAACCCATCTCGGTCTCGGCGTGTGCCACGGCGGACTTGATCGAAGCGTGGTCGGTCACGTCGAGTTCGATCACATGGGCGTCACCGCCCTCGCCTTCGATGCGCGCGCGCAGTTCCTTGAGTTTTTCCACCCGGCGGCTGGCCAGCACCACCCCGGCACCGGCACGCGCCAGCGTGCGCGCAAACTGCGCGCCCAGGCCACTGGATGCGCCGGTGATGAAGGCCACGCGGCCCGACAAGTCGATGCTGTACGCCATTTAGAGTCTCCCCACTGATCAAAAAAGAACGGTCGTTCGATTGTCCATATTCCGTGAATACAATCAGTCGCCAGACAGACAGGGTCTGGCCCATGCTCTGCCGACAATAGTCCATTATCAAACGCCCGACGAGAAGCCCATGACAAACGAAGAAATCCTCGCCCAATATGGCCCCCGCGAATCCATGGAATACGACGTGGTGGTCGTTGGCGGTGGCCCTGGCGGCTTGGCCACAGCCATCCGCCTGAAGCAATTGGCGGCCGAAAAGGGCCAGGATGTCTCGGTCGTGGTGCTCGAAAAAGGCTCAGAACCTGGCGCGCACATCCTCTCGGGCGCCATCATGGACCCCAAGGCGCTGACCGAGCTGATCCCCGACTGGAAAAAGCGCGGTGCACCACTGAATCAGCCCGTCACCGACGACGCCTACATCTTCCTTGGTGAAAAATCGGGCTTTCGTGTGCCCAACATGTTCCTGCCGCCGTTTGCACACAACCACGGCAACTACATCATCAGCCTGGGTGCGCTCACCAAGTGGCTGGGCGAGCAGGCCGAAGCCCTGGGCGTGGAAATCTTCCCCGGTTTTACGGCTGCCGAGGTGCTCTACAACGACAATGGCTCCGTCAAGGGCGTAGCCACCGGCAACATGGGCATCGGCAAGGATGGCGAGCCCACCGAGAACTTCCAGCTCGGCATGGAGCTGCTGGGCAAGTACACCGTGTTTGCCGAAGGCGCACGCGGCCACCTGGGCAAGCAGCTGATCGCCAAGTTCCACCTCGACAAGGACCGCGACCCGCAAAGCTTTGGCATCGGCGTGAAGGAACTGTGGGAAATCGACCCCAAGAAGCACCAGCCCGGCTTTGTGATGCACACCGCCGGTTGGCCCATGGAAAACGACACCTACGGCGGCGCCTTCCTGTACCACCTGGAGGGCAACAAGGTGGCCCTGGGCTTCGTCACCGGCCTGGGCTATACCAACCCCTACCTCAGCCCATTCGAGGAATTCCAGCGCTGGAAGACGCACCCCAACGTCCGCTACTACTTCGAGAACGAAAAGGGCGAGATCACGGCCAAGCGCCTGTCGTATGGCGCGCGCGCCATCAACGCCAGCGGCATCAACGCCCTGCCCAAGACGGTGTTCCCGGGTGGCGCACTGGTGGGCTGCAACGCGGGCTACCTGAACGTGGGCCGCATCAAGGGCAGCCACGCCGCCATCAAGACCGGCATGCTGGCTGCCGAAGCCGCCTATGACGCCGTGGTGGCGGGCCGCCAGCACGACGAGCTGACCGCCTACCCCGAAGCCTTCGAGGCAAGCTGGCTCTACACCGAGCTGAACAAGGACCGCAACTTCAAGAACTGGTTCAAGTACGGCCTGACCACGGCCACGCTGATGAACGGTTTCGAGCAGTTCGTGCTGCGCGGCCACATCCCCTGGACGCTGCACCGCGACAAGCCCGACCACGCCTACCTGAAGCCCGCTGCCGAGTGCAAGCCCATCGTCTACCCCAAGCCCGATGGCAAGCTCACGTTCGACCGCCTCTCCAGCGTGTTCATCAGCAACACCAACCACGAAGAGAACCAGCCCGCCCACCTCACGCTCAAGGACGCGAGCGTGCCGGTCAACATCAACCTGACCAAGTACGCAGGCCCCGAGGCCCGTTACTGCCCCGCCGGTGTGTACGAGTTCGTGGCCGATGAAGCCAAGGGCGGCAACGCCCAGCGCCTGCAGATCAACGCGCAGAACTGCGTGCACTGCAAGACCTGCGACATCAAGGACCCCACACAAAACATCGTGTGGGTGACACCCGAAGGCGGCGGTGGTCCGAACTATTCAGGCATGTAATCAAAATTGATAGCAAACAATGCTTAAGGGGCCCGCGCATGGCCCCTTTTTTTATTGATTTTTACGCCGTCCGCGCCAGCTGAAACTGGCCCATCGCACCGGCCAGCCGGTTGGCCTGGTCCTTGAGACTCTGGGCGGCTGCAGCGCCCTCTTCCACCAGCGCGGCGTTCTGCTGCGTCATGTGGTCGAGCTGGTCCACCGCCTGGCTCACCTGGCCGATCTGTGTGCTCTGTTCGCTGCTGGCCTCGTTGATCTCGGACATCAGCGTGGTCACGCGTTCCACGCTGTGCACGATGTCGCCCATGGTGGAGCCTGCGGTCACCACCAATCTGGCGCCATCGCTCACCTTGGCCACGCTGTCGGAAATCAGCGCCTTGATCTCTCGCGCCGCGTTGGCGCTGCGCCCGGCCAGGCCGCGCACCTCGCTGGCCACCACGGCAAAACCACGCCCCTGCTCGCCCGCGCGGGCGGCCTCCACGGCGGCGTTGAGCGCCAGGATGTTCGTCTGGAACGCAATGCCGTCGATGATGCCCACGATGTCGGCAATCTTCTTGCTGCTGGCGTTGATCTCCTCCATGGTCTTGACCACCTGGTGGACCACCTCACCGCCCTTGCTGGCCACCTGCGTGGCGCTGTGGGCCAGTGCGTTGGCCTGGCGTGTGCTGTCGGCATTGGCCGCCACCATCTGCGCCAGCTGGGCGATGCTGGCCGCCGTCTGCTGCAGGTTGCTGGCCGCGTGCTCGGTGCGGGCGCTCAGGTCGGTGTTGCCCGCCGCCACCTCGGAGCTGGCCACATGGATGGACTCGCCCGAATCGCGCACCTCGGTCACCACGTAGTGCAGGGACTCGACCATGCGGTTGAGCGCCATGAGCAGTTGGCCGATCTCGTCGGTGCGCTGCGTGTCCATGCGCACCGTGAGATCGCCCCGCGCCACCACCGCAGCGGCTTCTGAGGCCTGGCGCAGCGGCAGCACGATGGAGCGCCGCAGCAGCCAGCCAAACAGCGCCGACAGGCCCACCACCACCAGCACCGCAATGGCGCTGATCCACTGCGCGCGCGAGGCATCGCTGATCATGCTGTCGCCCGCTTTTAGCGATGCCTGCTCCGACGCTGCCAGCAACTGGTCGATGGCCTTGAGGTACTGGGCCAGGGCGGCGGCATGCTCCTGCAGCTCCTTCTGGCTGATGATCTTGGCTTCGAGGGCGTTCTGCACCAGCGCATCGCGCAGCACCGCATAGCGCTGCCGCTGCGCCTGGGCCTCGGCCCACAGGGGCTTGGTGCTTTCGGCGGTCGAGGCCTGGGCCAGGGCTGTCTCGATGCGCTTGCGCAGGGCGTCTTCGGCGGCCAGCTGGGTGCGCATCTCGGCCACCAGCGGGAACACGTCCGACGACAGCGTGGCGCGCAGCGCAATCTGGCCGATGGCCACCGACTGCGTTTTCCAGTCGCGCACCGAGCGTTCGATGGGCAGTTGCTCCGCCGTCAGCAGCGCGGCCTGGCGGCCCGTGCCCTCACCCGTCATCCAGGTGGTGGCCCCCAGCAGCGCCACAGCCAGGCCCAGGATGCCGAAGCTGGCCGCGAGCTTCTGGCCCACGCTCAGGCTGCGGCGCCCCCGCTGGGCCACAACTGGCGCCTGGGCCTCGTCGGCCCGTGGCCCCTGAGCGGTTGCATCAAGAAGCGCTCCAGGCAAGGAGGTGGCGTGAGAGACCCCAGCTGTAGCGGGCAAGTAGTTCATGAGCGTTCTCCTGGTTCATCCATGCCCCGCACTCGGCGGGGCCGAATGCAGGACCGAAGGCGGCGCTGGCAGCAACTGCAGCCAGCGCCCGCCCCTATCGCGGCGGTCAGTGCGCGACACACTCTCCAAACCCGCCACCGCCGGGTGTGGAGATCTCGAACACGTCACCCGGCTCCATCAGTGCAGCGCCGATGTGGCCCAGCTCCTCGACCTGGCCGTTGGCACGCAGCACCCGGTTGGCGCCCGCGCGGCCCGGCTGGCCGCCTGCCATGCCGAAGGCGGGATTCAGGCGCCCGTTCGAAAGGATGCTGGCCGTCATGGCCTCCAGGAACCGCACACGCCGCACGCCACCGTCGCCCCCCGCCCAGCGGCCTGCACCGCCCGAGCCGCGCTGGATCTCGTAGCTGTCGAGCACCACCGGAAAGCGGAACTCCAGCACCTCGGGGTCGGTCAGGCGCGAGTTGGTCATGTGGGTCTGGACCACGCTGGTGCCATCAAAGCCACGCACGGCCTGGCCCGAGGCATCCAGCACCGCGCCCGCGCCGCTGCCACCGGCGATGGTTTCGTAGTACTGGTACTGCGCATTGCCAAAGGTGAAGTTGTTCATGGTGGGCTGGCTGCCCGCCATCACGCCCAGCGCGCCAAACAACGCGTTGGTGATGCAGGTGGAGGTCTCCACATTGCCCGCCACCACCGAGGCCGGCGGGTTGGGATTGAGCATGGACCCCTGCGGGATGATGACCTGCAGCGGCTTGAGGCACCCGGCATTGAGCGGGATGTCATCGTCCACCAGCGTGCGGAACACATACAGCACGGCCGCCATGCACACGGCACGCGGGGCGTTGAAGTTGTTCATCTGCTGCGCGCTGGTGCCCGCAAAGTCGATCACTGCACTGCGCTCGGCCACATTCACCTTGACCGCCACGCTGATCTGCGCGCCGTTGTCCAGCGGCAGCGTGAACTGGCCGTCCTTGAGGTGGGTGATCACACGGCGCACGGACTCTTCGGCGTTGTCCTGCACATGGCGCATGTAGGCCTGCACGACATCCAGGCCAAACTGGTCCACCATCTTCGACAGCTCTTGCACGCCCTTTTCGTTGGCGGCGATCTGCGCACGCAGGTCGGCCAGGTTCTGCTGCGGGTTGCGGCTGGGGTATGGCGTGGTGCCACCGCCCGTGGCCAGCAGTGTGCGCACTTCTTCCTCCAGGAAGATACCCCGGTCCACCAGCTTCACGTTGTTGATCTGCACGCCCTCTTCATCGATGCGCGTGGAGAACGGCGGCATGGAGCCCGGCGTGGTGCCGCCAATGTCCGCATGGTGGCCCCGGCTGCCCACATAAAACGTGGGCTCGGCACCTTCGGACACATAGACCGGCGTGATCACCGTCACATCGGGCAGGTGGGTGCCGCCGTGGTACGGGTCGTTGAGCATGTACACATCGCCCGGGTGCATCTTGCCCGCGTTCTCGCGGATCACGGTCTTGATGCTCTCGCCCATGCTGCCCAGGTGCACGGGCATGTGGGGCGCGTTGGCGATCAGGTTACCTGCAGCATCGAACAGCGCGCAGCTGAAATCGAGGCGCTCCTTGATGTTGACCGAGTAGGCCGTGTTCTGCAGCTGCAGCCCCATCTGCTCGGCGATGTTCATGAACAGGTTGTTGAACACCTCCAGCAGCACCGGGTCCACCGTGGTGCCGGCGGCGTACTGCACCTTGCGGGCGGTGACGCGGTCCAGCACCAGGTGGTCCAGATCGGTCAGACGCGCAGACCAGCCGGGCTCCACCACGGTGGTGGTGTTCTTCTCGGCAATGATGGCCGGACCGGGGATCACGTCGCCGGGGCGCAGGTCTTCACGCACCACCAGGGCGGCGTCGTGCCACTGGCTTCCCGAATACATGCGCACGGTTTCGCGCTGCGGGTGCTTGCGATGCGGGTGCACCGCCAGGCGCGGCTCGGCGGGGGCATCGCCTGCAATCACGGCCTCGACCGATACAGCCTCCACCACCAGGCACTTGCCCGCCATGAGGAAGGCAAAACGCTGGCGGTAGGCCGTTTCAAACGCAGCCTGGATGCTGGCCATGTCGCCAAACGGCACGACCAGGGCCGAGTCTGTGCCCTCGTAGCGCACATGCACGTTGTGGCGCACCTGCACGGGGTTGGTGCTGACCTGCTGGCGCTCCAGCTCGGCCTGCGCGGCATTGCCCAGCGTGTCCAGGCGTTCGGCGATCAGCGGCAGGGACTCTGCAGCCAGCGGCATCTCCACCGCCTGCTCACGGATCACGGTCTGGTCGGCCAGGCCCATGCCATAGGCGCTGAGCACACCGGCCAGCGGGTGCACGAATACGCGCGACATGCCCAACGCATCGGCCACCAGGCAGGCATGCTGGCCGCCCGCGCCGCCAAAACACTGCAGGGTGTAGCGGGTCACGTCATACCCGCGCGCCACGCTGATCTTCTTGATCGCGTTGGCCATCTGCTGCACGGCAATCTGGATGAAGCCTTCGGCCACTTCCTCGGGTTGGCGCTGGGTCTGGGTGGCGATCTCCTGAAAACGGGCGCGCACCGCGTCGGCGTCCAGCGTTTCATTGGCAGCGGGGCCGAACACGCTGGGGAAGTAACGCGGCTGCACCTTGCCCACCATCACGTTCGCATCGGTCACGGCCAGCGGGCCGCCACGGCGGTAGCTCACGGGGCCCGGGTTGGCGCCTGCGCTTTCGGGGCCCACACGAAAACGGGAACCGTCATACGCCAGCACCGAGCCACCGCCCGCCGCCACCGTGTGGATGCTCATCATGGGCGCACGCATGCGCACGCCAGCCACGTGGGTCTCGAACTCGCGCTCGAACGCACCGGCGTAGTGGCTCACATCGGTGGACGTGCCGCCCATGTCAAAGCCGATGACTTTTTCGTGCCCCGCCAGGCCCGCCGTGCGCGCCATGCCGACGATGCCGCCCGCAGGGCCAGACAGGATCGCGTCCTTGCCCTGAAACGTGCCCGCATCAGTCAGGCCACCAGACGACTGCATGAAGAACAGCTTGACGCCTGGCATCTCGCAGGCCACCTGCTCCACATAGCGGCGCAGGATGGGCGAGAGGTAGGCATCCACCACCGTGGTGTCGCCCCGGCTCACGAACTTCATCATGGGGCTGGTTTCGTGCGAGGTGCTGATCTGCGTGAAGCCGATCTCGCGTGCAATGCGCTGCGCCGCCTTTTCGTGCTGGGCATAGCGGTAGCCGTGCATGAACACAATGGCCACGCTGCGCAGGCCGCGCCCATAGGCCGCCAGCAGGTCACCGCGCAAGGTGGCTTCGTCCAGGTTCTGCAGCACGTCGCCATGGGCGCCCATGCGCTCACGGGCTTCGATGACCTCGGTGTAGAGCAGCTCGGGCAGCTGGATGTGGCGGTCAAACAGGCGCGGGCGATTCTGGTAGGCGATGCGCAGCGCATCGCGAAAACCGCGTGTGGTGACCAGCAGCGTGGGCTCGCCCTTGCGTTCCAGCAATGCGTTGGTGGCCACGGTGGTACCCATCTTCACGCATTCGACCAGCGCGGGTGTCACCGGCTCGCCAGGCGCAAGGCCCAGCAGGTGACGGATGCCTGCCACAGCAGCGTCCTTGTACTGCTCGGGATTCTCGGACAGCAGCTTGTGGGTGGTCAGGGAGCCATCGGGCCGCTTGGCCACGATGTCGGTGAAGGTGCCGCCCCGGTCGATCCAGAACTGCCAGCGGTTGCCAGCCGGTGCGGTGGTCATGGTGGAGGATGCTTGCATGGTGATGAGACTCACTGGTTAACGGACTAACGTTGAAAGTAGTAGGGAATGAAAATCTTGTTGGCCTCATTGCCAACCGACTGCACCCATTCCCGGGAAAAGCGTTCACCCAGGCGCTTGAGTTCGGTGTCCAGCTCGGCGGATGCGCGTTCGACCTTGATGCCCTTGCGCTGCAACTCGCCCACCGACTCTTCGGCCACGGCCGCGCTCAGGGCCCAGCCGCGCGTTTCAGCCTCGGCAGCGGCCTGGGTCACGGCCTGGCGTGCCGGGGGCGGCAGTGCATCAAAGGCCTGCTGGTTCACAAAAACGATGTTCTTGGGAAACCAGGCATTGATGCTGTAGTACTGCTTGATCTGGCCCCAGACCTGGTTCTCCACCCCGGTCAGGGCGGAGGTGATCATGGAATCGAGCTTGCCCGCCGACAGCGCCTTGTTGACCTCGACCATGGGCACATCCACCGGGGCGGCGCCCAGCAGCTCGGCAATGCGCACCGTAGCCGGGTTGTAGGTGCGCATGCGCGTGCCCTTGAAATCGGCCGAGGAGCGCACGGGCGCGATGGAGAACAGCCCCTGCGGCGGCCAGGGCACGGCATACAAGGCCTTGAGGCCCTTGGCCGCAAAGTGCACGTCGATCAGCGGGCGCTGCAAATCCCACAGGCGGCGCGCATCGGCATAGCTGCGCACCACAAAGGGCACCGCATCGGCCCCGGCAATGGGCATGGCCTGCACCAGGCTGGTCATGATGGTCTCGCCTGCCTGGGCTTTTCCGTCCTGCACGGCCTGGGGGATCTCGCCCAGCTTGAACAGCGTGTTGTTGGCATGGACCTCGATGCGCAACGCCCCGCCCGAGGCGCGCTCCACGTCTTGCGCAAACTGCACCACATTGCGGGTGTGGAAGGACTCTGCGCGGTAGCCCGTGGCCAGTTTCCACTGGGTTTGGGCGTGCAGCACCGGGGCCACGGCAAGCGCGGCCAGCAACACAACGGTTTTCATGGGGACTCCTGTGCAGGCTGGGTCGCAGTGCGGTGGATCAGCCCTGCATCTGGCGCGGCAGCCAGAGCACCACGTCGGGCACGAAGTAAGTCATGATGACCGCGACGATCATCAGGGCAAACAAGGGCAGCGCGGTGCGGGCGATCCAGGTGACTTCGCGGCGCGTCATGCCCTGCAGAACGAACAGGTTGAAGCCCACGGGCGGCGTGATCTGTGCCATCTCCACCACCAGTACGATGAAGATGCCGAACCACACCAGGTCAAAGCCCGCAGCCTCCACCGTGGGCAGCAGCACGGCAATGGTCAGCACCACCATGGAGATGCCATCCAGAAAGCAGCCCAGCATGATGAAGAACACGATGAGCAGCAGCATCAGCGCAAACGGCGACAGGTGCAGCGCGCCGATGAACTCGGCCAGATGCCGTGGCAGGCCGATGAAACCCATGGCCAGCGTGAGGAAGGCTGCGCCCGCCAGGATGAGGCCGATCATGCAATACACGCGGCAGGCCGCCACCAGGCCTTCCTTAAAGCAGGCCCAGTTGAGCGAGCCCTCGATCTTGGCCAGGATCAGCGACCCGGCCACGCCCAGCGCGGCGGCCTCGGTGGCCGTGGCGATGCCGCTGTAGATGGCGCCCAGCACCACCACGATGAGCGACACCACGGGGATCAGGTGGCGCGAGGCGTAGAGCTTCTGTGCAAAACTCAGCCGGGCATCAGGCGCGGGTACCTTGTCCTTGTTGAACAGTGCCCACACGATGATGTAGCCCATGAACAGTGCCGCCAGCAGCAGACCTGGAATCACGCCCGCCAGGAAGAGTTTGGAGATCGACACATTGGCCGCCACGCCATAGACGATCATGATGATCGACGGCGGAATGAGCAGGCCCAGCGTGCCCGCCCCAGCCAGGGTGCCCACCGAGATGTCTTCGGGGTAGCCGCGCTGCTTGAGTTCGGGCAGCGTGATCTTGCCAATGGTGGCGCAGGTGGCGGCCGACGAACCCGAGATGGCGGCAAAGATGGTGCAGCCCACCACGTTCACATGCAGCAGGCGGCCCGGCAAGCGCTCCAGCCACGGGGCCAGGCCCTTGAACATGCTGCTCGACAGCTTGCTGCGGAACAGGATCTCGCCCATCCACAGGAACAGCGGCAAGGCCGTGAGCGTCCAGCTGGAGGTAGATCCCCAGATGGTCAGCATCATGCTGTCGCCCACGGGGCGGTTGGTAAAAAGCTCCATGCCGACCAGGGCCACTGCCAGCAGTGACAGGCCGATCCACAGGCCCGAGCCGAGCACTGCGAACAGCACCACGATCAGGCCCAACGCGATGATGACGTCCATGATGGTGTCTCCGGGTTCGGTTTATTCGGAACGCGCCGATTCGGACACGGCCATGAAGGCCACACCCTGAAAGCGCAGGACAAGGGCATGGGCAAACGACAGCGCAAAGCCGATGCAGCCCATGGCCATGCTGATCTGCGGGATCCACAGCGGCGAGGCGTCGGCTGCGGGCGAGATGTCGTGCGTGATGTACGAGATCCAGACCGAGCGCACGGCATACCAGGCGATGTAGAGCGTGAGCACGAGCGCCGCACTCAGGCAGAACCATTCGAAGGCCGAGCGCAGGCGCGCTGGCAGGCGGTCCAGCACCAGCGTCACGCGGATGTGGTCGCCGTTTTGCAGCGTGCTGGGCAAGGCGAAGAACAGCGCAGCGGCGATGGCGTAGCCTGCGTACGCATCAAGCCCGTCGATGTTCAGGTGGATGACTTCACGGGCAAACACGCCCAGCGTGACGGCGGCGAACGCGGCCAGCATGGAGATGCCGGACAGCAGCATCAGCAGCCTGTAGAAATTTCGGACGAGTTTGTCCATGGCGTACTCCGGTAACGCTTGAAAAATGAAAAGGGAGTGGCTGGAAACGGGGCAGCACGCACTCAGGTGCTGCCCGGCCCCCTGGCGGGGCCTGGAGCGCGGCGCTTACTTCTTGCGGTAGGCGTCGATGATGGCCTGGCCCTCGGCACCGGCCGACTTCACCCAGTCAGCCGTCATCGATTCACCAATGCTGGCCAGCTCCTTCTTGATGCCGTCGCTGGGCTCGGCCACCGTCATGCCTTTGGCAGTCAGCTCCTTGATGAACTCCTTGTCCACCCGCTCGCTGGTGGCCCAGCCGCGCGCCTCGGCATCGGCCGCAGCCTTCAGCACAGCGTCCTGCAAGGGCTTGTCGAGCGCATCAAAGGCCTTCTGGTTGACCACCGTGGCGTTGCGCGGCAACCAGGCGCTGACGGGGTAGAAATACTTGACCTGCTCATACAGCTTGGACTCCACGCCGCTGGCGCTCGACGTCAAGAAGTTCTGCACGGTGTTGGTAGCCAGGGCCTGGCCCAGTTCGGACAGCTGGATCGTGACGGGCTGGGCCTTGAGCAGCTGCGCGATGCGTGTGGTGGCCGGGTTATAGGCGCGCATCTTGGTGCCTGCGAAGTCTGCAGGCGTGCTCACAGGCTTGAGGGAATACAGCGACTGGCCGGGCCATGGCACGCTGAACAGCACTTTCACCCCCTGCGATGCCAGCAGCTTCTCTTGCGCAGGCTTTGCAGCCAGGTACAGGCGCTTGGAGTCTGCGTAGCTCGTCGCCAGGAAGGGGATGGAATCCACACCAAACAGCGGGTTCTCGTTGGAGGCACCCGAAAGGATGAACTCGGCCGACGGCACCTGCCCGGTCTGCACGGCACGCTTGATCTCATTGGCCTTGTACAGCGAACCACCAGGGTGCAAGGTGATCTTGAGCTTGCCGCCCGTGAGCTTGTCCACATCGGTGGCGAACTGCTGCACGTTTTGCGTCTGGAAGCTGTTAGCACCGTAGCCGGTGGGCAGATCCCACTTGACCTGGGCCTGGGCCGCGCACACGCTGAGAGCGGCCGTCATACACAGTGCAAATTTTTTCATGGTGAGACTCCTGGGGGTAAGCCGCTTAGAAGCTGGCGAGTTGGTGGTTAAGAAGATCAGTGACCAGCATGCAACCCGGTGCGTGGGTGATGCAGAACGCCGGTTGGGCGTTGAGGATGGCGGACTGCGGCGTGACCCCACAGGCCCAGAACACAGGGATTTCGTCGGGCAGCAGCGCCACGGCATCGCCGTAGTCGGGTTGGGCAATGTCGGCAATGCCGATGAGTGCCGGGTCGCCGATGTGCACCGGGGCGCCATGCACGTTGGGGAAACGCGAAGTGACCTGCACGGCGCGGATCACATCGGCAGCAGGCATGGGCCGCATGGACACCACCATGGCGCCGCCAAAGGGCCCGGCGGCTTCGGTGGCGATGTTGGTGCGGTACATGGCCACGTTCTTGCCCTCGTTGATGTGGCGCAGGCTGATGCCGGCTTCTTGCAACGCCGACTCGAACGAGAACGAGCAGCCGAGTACAAAGGTCACGAGGTCGGCGCGCCAGAGGTCGGTGATGTCGGCCACCTCTTGCGCCAGCTCGCCGTGGCGCCAGACGCGGTACTGGGGCACATCGCTGCGGATGTCGATGCCCTGCCCCAGCGAAGGTAGCGTGACCTGGCCGGGCTCACTCACGGCCAACACTGGGCAGGGCTTGGGGTTGCGCTGGCAAAAGCGCAGAAAGTCACCCGCCTGCACCTCGGGCAGGATCACCAGGTTGCCCTGCACCCGCCCGTGTGCCAGACCACTGGTGTGCGACGACCAGGCCCCTTGCCGGATGACGCTGCGCACGTGGCCGGGGTTGTTGATTCCCTCGGCGCCAAACACTGCCAGCGCTTTGTCTTGAACTGAATCCACCGTGTTTCCTTGCATTGAGAAATGTCAATTGCATGACGTTGGGCGGATTGTGTTGGCCTGCACTGCCTGCTGGCAAATTCAAAAATTTTCTCTTAGCTCATCGATTTTTTCGATGCACTTCATTGGGGCGGAGTGAACCAGACTGGTGCCCAAGGGTTAACCCTTGGTGGCAATTTAAGGGTTAACCCGGAAAAAAAAGAGCCTCTGACGGCCGTGGAACGCGCGCGTGCTGGCCGACATGCTTTTCAATCGCTCTGTGTTGCTGCAGCGGATGCGCAATGCAGGTGCTGCGCCCATGCACTGCGCAGGTGCAGGGGCGCCTACGGTGGCACGAAAAATTGCTCAGGCGCGGGCTTTGCGCGCCTTGGGCAGTGGCGGCTGCGCGTCGATGAAGCTGAGTGCCGAGCGCACAACAGCTTCCATCGCCGGTGAGGATGGGTCTTCGTGGTAGCTCACGTGGATGGGTAGGGGGCGCAATGCCGTGTCGCAGGCCAGCGCCCGCAAGTCCGGAAAGGCCAGCAGCCGCTGCACCGCCAGCCGGGGCAGCGTGGCCACGCCAAAACCGCCCTGCACCAGCTGGACCATGGCCGAGATGGACGAGATGGTGTGCACGCAGCGCGGCTCCACCTGGGCCTGGCGCAACGTGTCGAGCAAGGACACATGGGGCTGCGAGCCGCGCTGAAAGGTCAGGATGTCGGCCCCCGCAAAGTCTTCGAGCGCGTAGCGCCGCTTGCGGTGCGTTTTGCTGTTGCCCACAAACACCATCTCCATGGGCGTGACGGCCTGGCTGCGGATGCCGTCGGCTGCCGCAGGCAGCGCGGCAAACACGGCGTCCAGCGTGCCCCGGCGGATCTGGTCGAGCAGCACGGGCGTGGTCTCCACTGTCAGCTCCAGCTCCAGCAAAGGATTGTCTTTGCGCAGCTGCTCCACCCACGGGATGAGCCACGAGTGCAGCACCGATTCGATGGCCCCCAGGCGGATCGACACCTCCAGCGGCCCGCCCGAGCCCATCTCGGCCTTGAGCTGGCGCTGCAGCTCCAGCATGCGTTTGGCATAGACCAGAAAACGGGCCCCTGCCACCGTGAGCTTGAAGTGCTTGTCGCGCCGGTCCAGCAGCAGCACACCCAGCTCCTCTTCGAGTGCAGCGATGCGGCTGGACATGGCCGACTGCGTGAGGAACAGCTTCTCGGCCGCACGCGTCACGCTTTTGAGGGAGGCCACCCAATAGAAGGCTTCGACAAATCGCAGGTTCATGGTAAGGGCTCCCAAGCGCATTCCGGCAAATGCAGAATGCTCCTATTTTTATAGCTTAAAGCGCTTATCCATAGCGCGGAAGCGGCCATTTTTACTCAAACTCACCCGACAAAAAGCGGCAGATCCGCCTTCTTGAGCGTGCGCAGCACAAAGCTGGAGCGGCTGTGGCGTATGCCTTTGATCTTGTAGAGCTTCTCACGCAACAGGCGCTCGTAGTCGCGCGTGTCTTTCACCACGATGCGCAGCAGGTAGTCGTAGTCGCCCGACACCAGGTGGGCCTCGATCACTTCGGGGATGCTGGCCAGCGTCTCGCCAAATTTTTCGAGCGTGTTGTCCGAGTGGCTGTCGAGCGTGACCTGCACCAGCACGGTGTCCGCCAGGTCCAGCGACTGCGGGTTGATGCGCACCGTGTAGCCCTGGATCACGCCCGCTTCTTCCATCTTTTTGATGCGGCCCCAGCAGGGCGAGGGGCTCAGACCCACGGCCTGGCCGATCTCTTGCAAGCTGGCGCGCGCGTTGCCCTGCAGCACGGCGAGAATTTTTCTATCGAGGCGATCCATCGGCCGGATTATTCACAAAAAATCTCCAGTACAGAAAATTTTTCTGCGAATGAGATGAAACCAAGCGAATTCAGCAAATTCATCTCTGCCACGCGGCGCATACTTCTTCCATCAAGGCGCTCTTACCGGAGTGCACAAATTGACAAGGCCCCGGCTGGTTACCGCCAGCACGGGGCCCTTGGCATTCCGGCCCCCATTGCTAGCACCCATCGGCCGCCATGCAGACTGCGTGCAAACATCTGCCAACCCGGCATCAGGGGTGTCGCCAACGCAACTGCAAGCGCCCTGCCGCCCAGTTGATAAGCACGCTTACCAGCACAAACCCGGATGCCTGCGGTCATGCTGCACCGCCATAATTTCAGCGAGGTCGGGGGCAGCTCCGCAAGGGTGCCAAACGCGCCCCCTGACCCACCATCAACAGGAGACACCATGCAATTGACCAAACTCGTCGTTGGACTGAGCCTCGCGCTCGGCTTTATGGCCACCGCTGGCGCGCAAACCACCATGCGCATCAGCATCTCGACGGCCCAGAATTCCCACCAGGGGGTTGCCATCGACACGTTTGCCAAGGAAGTCGAAAAGCGCACCAGCGGCCGCTACAAGGTCCAGACCTTCTACAACGGTGCCCTGGGCGGCGAGCGCGAGTCGATTGAAGCCGTGCAGCTGGGCACGCAAGAGCTGGCTTTCAGCTCCACGGGGCCCATCCCCAACTTTGTGCCTGAAACCAAGATCCTGGACGTGCCCTTCCTGTTCCGCGACAAGGCGCATGCCCGTGCTGTGCTGGACGGCCCCATCGGCCAGGAGATGCTGACCAAGTTCGACAGCAAGGGCTTCAAGGCCCTGGCATGGGCCGAAAACGGCTTTCGCCACATGACCAACAGCAAGCGCTCGGTCAACACGCCCGAAGACCTCAAGGGCCTGAAGATGCGCACGATGGAAAACCCCGTGCACATCGCTGCCTACAAGGGCTTTGGCATCATCACCACGCCCATGGCCTTCCCCGAAGTGTTTACCGCCCTGCAGCAAGGCACCGTGGACGGCCAGGAGAACCCGCTGCCCGTGATCATCTCGGCCAAGTTCGACCAAGTGCAAAAGCACCTGACGCTGACCGGCCACGTGTACTCGCCCGCCATCTTTGTGATGAACAAGGGCTCGTTCGACAAGCTCACGGCCGCCGACAAGCAGGCCTTCATCGAGGCCGCCAAAGAAGGCACCAAGGCCAACCGCGCCCGCGTGGACGAGGACGACGCCAAGGGTGTGGCTGACCTGCGTGCCAAGGGCATGACGGTGGTGGACAACCCCGACAAGTCCAAGTTTGTGGCGGCCCTGGCCCCCGTGAATGCCGAGTTCGAAAAGCAGTTCGGCAAGGCCACGCTCGACAAGATCCGCGACGTCAAGTGATGCGCGCGCTACTATCTTTGTAGTAGCAACCAACGCCCGTAGCCATTGCGCTATCGGGCGTTTTTATTCTTACCCCGTGTTTCCTTCCTGCGTTCCTACCGTGTTGTCCTACCTGTCGATTCAACAACTGCCCATGGTCGGCGCCGCCCCATGAAAAATGCTTTTCTCACTTTTGAGCGATGGACCACCTTCATCGCCATGCTAGGGGCCTGCACCATGCTGGCCCTGTCTGCCTCGCTGGGCATGTTCCAGATCCTCATGCGCTTTGTGCTGGAACAGCCCGCCGAATGGACTGAAGTGCTGATCCGTTTCAGCCTGATCTGGATGGTGTTCCTCGCCATCCCCGCAGCCTTCCGCCAGGGGGCAATGGTGAGCGTGGACGTGCTGTACCGCTGGAGCCGCCCTGCCATGCGGCGGGTGCTGGACTGGGTGGTGGCGCTGGCAGCGCTGGCGCTGATCGGGATTGTCATCTGGTACGGCTGGGACTACGCCCAGCGCGGCGGCGTGCAAAGCATGGCCGGGCTGGAGTCGGTCTCGATGTTCTGGGCCTACCTGGCCATGCCCGTGGGCGGCGTCTTTTGCGCCGTGGGCATCATCGGCAACCTGATCGACCCCTTGCGCATGGAACTGGAGACCGCCCAATGAGCGCCGTGATGATTTCCACGATGGTGCTGTGCTTCGCGCTCACCATCTCGGTGGCTGTATCGATTGGTCTTGCATCCATCCTCGGCATCCAGGCGTCCAACGCCAATATGCTGATCTCGGTGAAGGAGATGTTCGCCTCGATCAACAAGTTTCCGCTGGCGGCCATCCCCTTCTTCATCCTCGCGGGCAACCTGATGGAGACCGGCGGCATCTCGCGCCGCCTGGTGGAATTTGCCAAGAGCATTGTGGGGGGCGTGCAGGGGGGCCTGCCCATGACCTGCGTGCTGACCTGCATGATCTTTGCGGCGGTGTCCGGCTCATCGGTGGCCACCACGTTTGCGATTGGCGCCATCCTGATTCCGGCGCTCATCAAGCATGGCTACCCCACCAGCTACGCAGCCGCGCTGCAGGCCACCAGTGCCGAGCTGGGCGTGATCATCCCGCCCTCCATCCCGATGATTCTGTATGGCGTGAGTGCCGAGGTGTCGATTGGCGAGCTGTTCATTGCGGGCTTTGGCCCGGGCCTGCTGATCAGCGGTGCACTGATGCTCTTCGTATGGGCGTACTGCAAGTACAAGGGCTGGGGCAAGAACGATGGCGATGGCCGCCTGTCCTTTGGCAAGGCCACGCTGCAGGCGGGCTGGGCGCTGCTGATGCCCGTCATCATCCTGGGCGGCATCTATGGCGGTGTGTTCACCCCCACCGAGGCATCGGCCGTGGCCGTGTTCTATGCGCTGATCGTGGGCGTGGTGATCTACCGCGAGATCAAGCTCAAAGACCTGTACGCCATCCTGCGCAAATCGGCCATCTCGTCGGCGGTGATCATGTTCATCATCGCCAATGCGGGGCTGTTTGCGTTCCTCATCACCCGCGCCGGGGTGCCCGATGCCATCGGCCGCTGGCTGGAGGCGGTGTTGCAATCCCCCGCCCTGTTCCTGCTGGGCGTGAACGCGGCGCTGTTCGTGATCGGCATGTTCATTGAGACCAGCGCCGCCATCATCGTGCTGGCCCCCATCCTGGCGCCCGTGGCCATGCACTTCGGCATCGACCCGGTGCACTTCGGGCTGATCATGGTGGTGAATCTGGCCTTGGGCATGATCACGCCGCCCTTTGGCGTGAACCTGTTTGCGGCCTGCACGGTGGCCAAGATTTCGTTGGACCGGATCATCAAACACTTACTGCCTTTTGTGGGTGTGATCCTGGTGTGCCTGCTGGTCATCACCTATGTGCCATCGATTTCTCTGGCCTTGCGCGACCTGGTCTATGCCAAGTAGGCGTTAGAATCCCGCCCGTCAGGAGAGAGTGCTCCGCCCACCCAACCGGGCGTGCAGCACCGCCGAAGGCGCAGGCAGCAGCCGAACGCTCAGGCAAAAGGACTGGCAACCGCCCGCAGTGATGCGGGCGTTCCCTTGCTGGAGAGAGGTGGCCCCACAGAAAAGAAACTGTGTGCAGGCCATCCACCGAAGGAGCAAACCGCACGGCCAGCCAGGGCGTTGCGGTGAATCTCTCAGGTAAAGCGGACAGCAGGGCAAATCCCGTAGTCACCTTGGTGGCTGCGGCCCCCATTTGCCCCGGAGTTCCGCCATGTCCGCCACCGCCCCCCTGCTCACCACGCCCCTGAACGCCCTGCACATTGAGCTAGGCGCCCGAATGGTGCCTTTTGCCGGCTACTCCATGCCCGTGCAGTACCCCGCAGGCCTGATGGCCGAGCATGTACACACCCGCACCGCTGCGGGCCTGTTTGACGTGTCGCACATGGGCCAGCTCAAGCTCATCGGTGCCGATGCCGCTGCGGCGTTTGAGACCCTGATGCCCGTGGACGTGATCGACCTGCCCGTGGGCAAGCAGCGCTACGGCCTGCTGCTGACCGACGAAGGCACGGTCATCGACGATTTGATGTTCTTCAACCAGGGCGTGGTGAATGGTGAACCCACGCTGTTCGTCATCGTGAACGGCGCCTGCAAGGTGGGCGACATTGCCCATATAGAGGCCCGCATCGGCCAGCGCTGCACCGTGGCGCCCATGCCCGACCACGCCCTGCTTGCCCTGCAGGGCCCACAGGCCGTCACCGCCCTCGCCCGCCTTGCGCCCGGCGTGGAAAAGCTGGTGTTCATGACCGGTGGCGCGTTCAGCATCGCGGGCTGCGACTGCTTTGTGACCCGCAGCGGCTACACCGGCGAAGACGGCTTCGAAATCTCCGTGCCCGCCGCGCAGGCCGAGACGCTCGCCCGCGCCCTGCTGGCCCAGCCCGAGGTCAAGCCCATCGGCCTGGGCGCCCGCAACTCGCTGCGCCTGGAAGCCGGCCTGTGCCTGTATGGCAACGACATCGACACCACCACCACGCCCCCCGAAGCCGCGCTGAACTGGGCCATCCAGAAGGTGCGCCGCACCGGTGGCGCCCGCGCAGGTGGTTTCCCTGGCGCAGACAAGGTGCTGGCCCAGATCGACAACCCCGCCACCCTGCCCCGCAAGCGCGTAGGTCTGGTCGCGCTGGAGCGTGTGCCTGTGCGCGAGCACACCGAGCTGCAAAACACCGATGGCCAGAAGATTGGCGAAGTGACCAGTGGCCTGCTGGGCCCCACGGTGAACGAACCCGTGGCCATGGGCTATGTGGCGCCCGCCTTTGCCGCCATCGGCACGCGCGTGAACGCCATCGTGCGCGGCAAGGCCGTGCCGATGGAAGTGCGCGCCATGCCTTTCACGCCCGCCAACTACTTTCGCGGCTGATTTCGCAGGTGGCTGCACACCAACGCGGCCCGCGCCCGCTACATTGCTGATTCCTTTATTTATCCCCTTGCTTGAGGAGCTTCCCCATGACCGTCAAATTTTCCAAAGAACACGAATGGATCAACACCGCCGACACGGCCGCTGCCGTGGTGGGCATCACCGTGCACGCACAGGATGCGCTGGGCGATGTGGTGTTTGTGGACCTGCCCGAGGTCGGTGCCACGTTCAACCAAGGTGACGTGGCGGGTGTGGTCGAGTCCGTGAAGGCTGCTGCCGATGTCTACATGCCCGTCACCGGCGAGATCGTCGAAGTGAACGAAGCCCTGCGCGCCGACCCCTCGCTGGCCAACAGCGACCCGCTGAACGCTGGCTGGTTCTTCAAGGTCAAGCTGGCCGATGTCGCCCAGCTCGACGCCCTGATGGACGAAACCGCCTACAGCGCATTTGCGGCCAACGCCTGAAGGCGCTTGGCCCATTCATCTCTGGTTTCAAAAACCATAGCTGCCAGCGCTTGATTCCATTAGGTTTCAGATAAAAAACCTCTGAAACCGATAGCTAAAAAGCGCCAGCAGCTCTTTTTTCATAGCACCTCGAACGCCCGCCATGACTGCCGCCCTGCCCACCTTCTTGCCGTTGTCCGCGCTGGAAAACGCCGCTGAATTCCTGCCCCGCCACATCGGCATCGACGCAGCGGACGAAGCCCACATGCTGTCCGTGATCGGCGAGGCCTCGCGCCGCGCGCTCATCGACTCCATCGTGCCGCGCTCCATCGCACGCAGCCGCGCCATGGACTTGCCAGCAGCCACCACTGAGGCATCGGCACTGGCCGAGCTCAAGGCCATCGCGGGCAAGAACAAGGTGCTCAAGAGCTTCATCGGCCAGGGCTACTACGGCACACACACGCCGGGCGTCATCCTGCGCAACATCCTGGAGAACCCCGCCTGGTACACCGCCTACACGCCCTACCAGGCCGAAATCTCGCAGGGCCGCATGGAAGCGCTGGTCAACTTCCAGACCATGGTGTGCGACCTGACCGGCATGCCGATTGCCAATGCATCGATGCTGGACGAGGCCACCGCCGCTGCCGAAGCCATGACCCTGGCCAAACGCTCGGTCAAGAGCAAGAGCAACGTGTTTGTGGTGGCGGGCGACGCGCACCCGCAGACCATTGAAGTGATCCAGACACGCGCCAAGCCCCTGGGCCTGGAAGTGCGCCTGGCCAATTCGGCCGAAGAATGGAACAGCCTGCTGGCGGGTGACTACTTTGCCGTGCTGGCCCAATACCCCGCCACCAGCGGGCGCATTGACGACCTGCGCGCCGACGTGGAAAAAGCCCACGCCAAGCAGGCCGCCTTCATCGTGGCGGCCGACCTGCTGGCCCTCACGCTCATCACCCCGCCCGGCGAACAAGGCGCAGACATTGTGGTGGGCACCACCCAGCGTTTTGGCATGCCCATGGGCGCGGGCGGCCCGCACGCGGCCTTCATGGCCTGCCGCGACGAATACAAGCGCAGCCTGCCTGGCCGCCTGGTGGGCGTGAGCGTGGACGTGCACGGCAAGCCCGCCTACCGCCTGGCGCTGCAGACGCGCGAACAGCACATCCGCCGCGAAAAAGCCACCTCCAATATCTGCACGGCCCAGGTGCTGCCCGCCGTGATCGCCAGCATGTACGCCGTCTACCACGGCCCCGAGGGCCTTGCGCGCATTGCCCAGCGCGTGGCCAGCTACACCGCCATCCTGGCCCTGGGGCTGCAACAACTGGGCGCCCCCGTGCGCGAACAAGCCACGTTCGACACGCTGGTGCTGAAAACCGATAACGCTACAAAATCAATAGCTGCAAAGGCAATACAGTCAGGCGCAAACCTGCGTATTTACTTCGAAAACTACCTGTGCATCTCGCTCGACGAGACCACCACCCGTGCTGACATCGAGCTGCTGTGGAAGATCTTTGCCAAGGACGGCCAGGCGTTGCCCACGTTTGACGCGTTTGAGAACGGCATCGAGCCCCTGATCCCCACCGCGCTGCGCCGCACCAGCCAGTACCTCACGCACCCGGTGTTCAATACCCACCACAGCGAAACCGGCATGCTGCGATACATCCGCCAGCTGTCCGACAAGGACCTGGCGCTGGACCGCAGCATGATCCCGCTGGGCTCGTGCACCATGAAGCTCAACGCCACCAGCGAGATGATCCCCATCACCTGGCCGGAGTTTGCCCACATGCACCCCTTTGCCCCGGCCGACCAGCAGCAGGGCTACAAGGAGCTGGACGAGCAACTGCGCGCCTGGCTGTGCGAGGCCACGGGCTATGCGGGCATCAGCCTGCAACCCAACGCGGGCAGCCAGGGCGAATACGCGGGCCTGCTGGCCATCAAGGCGTATCACGAGTCGCGTGGCGAAGGCCACCGCAACATCTGCCTGATCCCCAGCAGCGCGCACGGCACCAACCCCGCCAGCGCACAGATGGTGGGCATGCAGGTGGTGGTGACGGCCTGCGACGCCAGCGGCAACGTGGACCTGGCCGATCTGCAGGCCAAGTGCGAGCAGCACAGCGGCAACATCGCCTGCGTGATGATCACCTACCCCAGCACGCACGGCGTGTTCGAGACCCAGGTGAAGGAACTGTGCGCCCTGGTGCACAGCCACGGCGGCCGCGTGTATGTGGACGGCGCCAACATGAACGCCCTGGTGGGTGTGGCCGCCCCCGGCGAGTTTGGCGGCGACGTGAGCCACCTGAACCTGCACAAGACCTTCTGCATCCCCCACGGCGGTGGCGGCCCCGGCGTGGGCCCGGTGTGTGTGGTCGCGGACCTCGTGCCCTTCCTGCCCGGTTTGCCTGGCCAGGATGACCAGCCGAAGAGCCCTACCAACGGCAAGGTGGGCCCCGTGAGCGCCGCCCCCCTGGGCAACGCCGCCGTGCTGCCCATCAGCTGGATGTACATCCGCATGATGGGCGCCGACGGCCTGCAAGCGGCCACCGAAACCGCCATCCTCAGCGCCAACTACATCAGCGCGCGCCTCAAGGACCACTACCCCACGCTGTACGCGAGCGAGAACGGCCATGTGGCGCACGAGTGCATCCTGGACTTGCGCGGCTTGAAGGACACCAGCGGCGTGATGGCCGAGGACGTGGCCAAGCGCCTCATCGACTACGGCTTCCACGCGCCTACGCTGAGCTTCCCGGTGCCCAACACGCTGATGGTGGAGCCCACCGAGAGCGAAACGCTGTTCGAGATCGACCGTTTCATCGACGCCATGATTGCCATCCGCGAAGAGATCCGCCAGATCGAAGCGGGCAAGCTGCCGCAGGACAACAACCCGCTGAAGAACGCGCCCCACACGGCGGAGAACCTTCTCACCGGCGAATGGGCCCGCCCCTACAGCCGCGAAGCGGCTGCCTACCCCGTGGCAGCCCTGCGCCAGGCCAAGTATTGGTCGCCCGTGGGCCGCGTGGACAACGTGTGGGGCGACCGCAACCTGAGCTGCAGTTGCATCCCGGTGTCGGACTACGCCTGACGGGGCGCAGCGCTGTGACCGCCTCGCCCAGCGTCTGCAACGTCTGCGAACCGCCCGCGCTGGAGGCGCTCGTCCAGACGGAGCCCGGTCTGGCTGCACTGTGGCAAGCGCTGCCCCGCCGCCAGTTCAGCGCCGGTGCGCTGCTGCAGCGTGCCGGAGAAACCAGCACACACTGCTGGCACCTGCGCAGCGGCGTGGTGCGGCTGTTCTACCTGAACGAACAAGGTACCGAGCGCAACCGCTCGTTCCACGGCGCGGGCAAATGGGTGGCGGGCAGCCTGCCGCCGCTCGCGCTACGCAGCCCCTACGCCATTGAGGCACTGGCGCCCGTGGACGCAGTGGAGTTGGACTATTCCACCTTGCAGGACTGGATGGGAGCCTTTCCGTACATCGCCCCCCCGCTGCAAGAAGCCCTGGGCTACGTCTTCCAGTCGCACGCCCGGCGCGAGGCCGAACTGCTCAGCCATCCGCCAGAGACGCGCTACCAGGCGTTCCTGGCTTCGCACGCAGAGTTGGCCAGCCAGTTGCCCCAGCACCATGTGGCCAGCTACCTGGGCATCTCGCCGGTGTCGCTCTCCCGCATCCGAGCCCGGCTGGGCATGCTGGATGCAGCACGCGGCGGATGAAACCGCCGTTCACCGCCCCAGCGGCCAGGCGCTGACCGTGCGGTCCCGCCCCGGCATCACCACCTGGGGCAGGCTTTCCTTGTTCATTACCGCACTGGCGCTGACCAGCCCATTCAAATGCAGCAGATGCGCGGTCACGGCATATACCTCGTCATCGGTCAGGCTCTTGGGCGCATGCATCGGCATACCCCGGCGAACGTAGTCGAACACCGTGGTGGCATACGGCCACATCGCCCCCACCGACAGCACCTGCAAAGGGTACTGGCGCACACGCAAAGGCCGCAACAGGTCGTTCCAGGCGATGAAGCCATCCGACCCCACGAGGCGGGAGGCCGGCCCCTCCATGCCCTGCGCGCCGTGGCACGCCGCGCAGTGCCGCGCGTAGAGCTGCGCGCCCTGTGCCGCGCTGCCTTGGCCCGGCGGCAAATTGCGACCATCGGGAAAGATGGTGATGGAGTAGCGCGCAACCTCCTCGGAAGACAGTGGCTGCGCCAGACCAATGACGGCCGGCGGGGCCGCAGGTGCCATGCTGGGCGCGGGTTGCGTCTGCGCCTGGCTGGCGACCCCGGCGTACAGCAGCAGTCCGGCCGCGGCGAACATCCCTCCGCCCCACCGCAAGGTGGCCATCCTCGTGAAAAGGCGGTGATGGAACAGGCGCTCACGCATACAGGTTCTCCACGCGCCCATCGGCCTGCACGCGCCAGGCCTGCATCGCGTTGTAGTGGTTGAAGGAATGCATGGCGTAGCGCCGCTTCCACTCGCTGCGCAGCGGCTGCGTGCGACCATGCTCATCGGTGGCCCGGCTCAACAGGTCGGCACGGCGTCCATTCCACTTCCAGGGCAGCGTGAAGCGCGTGAACGCGCGGTCCAGCACAGGCCCATGCAGCTGCGCTGCCGTCCAGGTGCGGCCGCCGTCCACCGACACATCCACCCGGGCAATGCGGCCGTAGCCGGACCAGGCCAACCCGGCGATCTCGTAGAAGCCCTGGGTTTCGGGCATCGTCTGCTGGCCCGAGGGGTGGGTGATGACGGATTTCACGTCCATGTGGAAGGCAAAGCGTTCGATGCGACCGTCGGCCAGTACCTGGGTGTACAGGCCCGATTCGTCCTTGGTGTAGGCCGGCGCGTCGGTCACCTCCAGCCGGTGCAGCCATTTGATGTTGACGTTGCCTTCCCAGCCGGGCATGAACAGGCGCATGGGGTAGCCCTGCGAGGGCCGCAGCCGCTCACCGTTCTGGTACAGCGCCACCATGCCATGCTTCAGCAGCGCTTTGAGCGGAAGGCTTCGGCTGTGCGATCCGCCATCGGCCCCCTCAGCCACCACCCAGCGGGCGCTGTCCTTCAGCCCCGCCTCGTTCAGCAGGTACGCCAGCGGCACTCCCGTCCATTCTGAGCACGACACCTCGCCTGCGAGTTCGCCCAGGGTCTGGTCCAACGCTGTGGGCGACAGCGCATTGGCTGCCGAGTTGCCTGCGCATTCCAGAAAATGCACGCGGCTGACCATCGGGTAGCGCAACAGCCGGGGCAGGTCAATGCGCAAAGGCTTGTTAACCAAACCGTGCAGCCGCAGTTCGTGCCGACCAGGGTCGATGTCGGGCACCCCGTTGTGGTGCACGGCAAAGTGCAGCCCGCTCGGGGTGATGATGCCGCGCTGGTGCTGCAGCGGCGTGCGCCACCCCGCAAAACCCGAGACGTGCGACACCGAGCGCTGCACGGCCGCCTCGTAGGCCGACGGCTGCCCATAGGGCACATCGGCACCGCCAGCCCGCGCCATGCTCTGCGGCAGCCGCGCGGCCAGGGGTTCTTGCGAGGATGGCGCTGGCTGTGCGGCTGCCGCGCCACTGCCGACTGCCAAAGCGCCCAAAAAAGCCCTGCGTGCCCACAGTCCGCCAGGGCCGTCATGTGATTGCATCCGTCTATCTCCGCGAATGAAAACGGCACCCATCGGCCGCGGCGCCAGTGTGGTGGCGTGCGGCGCCGCGCGCATTAACGCTTGTTAACGCGGCCTCCTGCGTCCGAACCCCCTTACACTGGCGCGCCACTGGCCCCACGTCCCTGGTGCCAGCCCGTCCCCTTCGTTGAATTCAAAGGAACCCCGTGCGCATCTCCCCCGCCCTCCTCGTCGTTGGCCTGCTGGCTGCTCCGTTTACCGCTGCACATGCGCAGACCTCCAAGCCCGTCACCACCGCCAGCGGCCTGGTCTACGAATCCCTCAAGGACGGCACGGGCGAATCGCCCAAGGCCACCGACACGGTCAAGGTGCACTACAAGGGCGTGTTCCTCGACGGCAAGGAGTTCGACAGCTCCTACAAGCGTGGCGAACCGACCTCGTTCCCGCTCAATGGCGTGATCCCTTGCTGGACCGAAGGCGTGCAGCGCATGAAGCCAGGCGGCAAGGCCAAGCTGACCTGCCCACCCTCCATCGCCTACGGCGCTCGGGGAGCAGGTGGCGTGATTCCACCCAACGCTACGCTGAACTTTGAAGTCGAGCTGATTTCCGTCGGCCGTTGATCCCATGTTGCTGAAGGTCGGTGACCTCGCGCGGCGCACTGGCCTCACGGTGCGCACGCTGCACCACTACGACGAGATCGGCCTGCTCACGCCCTCGGGCCGCTCGGAGGCGGGTTACCGGCTCTACAGCCAGGCCGATGTGCAGCGCCTGCACGGCATCCAGACCATGCGCCAGATGGGGTTGGCGCTCAGCGACATCGGCGATCTGCTGGCCGGCGAAGGCATGGCACCCGAGCGCATCATTGCCCAGCAAATTCGGGCACTGGACCAGCAGATTGCGCAGGCTACCGAACTGCGCGGGCGCCTGACCATTCTGCGCGATGGCCTGATGGCCGGGGCAGAGCCCAACATGGGCAACTGGCTCGAAGCACTGGCGCTGATGACCACCTATGGCAAGTACTTCAGCACCACCGAGCTCAAGCAGATCTTCACCAACTGGAGCCTGATCGAGGCGGACTGGCTTGTGGTCAAGGACCTGGTGCGCGATGCCATGGACCGGCAGCTGCCACCCGAAGCGCCCGAGGTCCAGGCACTGGCCTACCGCTGGATGGCGCTCATGCTGCACTGGATGGGCGGCGACCTCGACCTGCTGGAGCGCTGGGGCCACATGTTCCGCACCGAGCCCAGCACCCAGGGCCGCAACCACGCGCCACCGGGCGACATGATCGAGTACGTGGAGACAGCAATCAAGCTGCGCCTTGCCCTGCTGGAGAAGTACCTGACCCGCGACGACCTGCGCATGCTGGGCCATGTGCCGCACACCGCGTGGGCGGCGCTGGAGCGCGACGTACAGCAATTGCTGACCCGCCAAATCCCCACCGACCACGCCGAAGCAGCGGCGGCTGCACTGCACTGGAACAAGCTGTTTGACCAGCTGACGCGCGGCGATGCGCCACTGCGGCAGAAGCTGCTCACGGCGTCGGCCAACGAGCCACTGCTGCAGGCAGGCTCGCCCCTGAGTGCCCCCGTACGCGCCTACCTGCATGCGGCGCTGGCGCTAGCGATGCCAAGCCCTGCTGTGGCTGTAGCCATCTCTGCGCACCGCTGAAACGGTCTCGCACCGCCTCCAAAAAAACCACTGAAAAGCGCTTGACCCTCACGCGACGTGAGGCACCACAGTTGGTCCCCATGAACGGATCGACGCCCTCCCCCGCCCCCTCCACCCGGCGGCTACACGCCCTGGACAACCTGCGTGCCACCATGATGTGGCTGGGCATCGTGCTGCATGTCTCGGTCCTCTACATGAGCCGGCCATCGCCCCTGCCCTGGCACGACGACCAATCCAGTCCTCTGGCCGACCTGCTGGTGGCGGTGATCCATGCCTTCCGCATGCCCTTGTTTTTTATCCTCGCAGGGTTCTTTGTGGCGGCGCTGGTCCAACGGCACGGGCTGGCTGGCATGGTGCGCAACCGGCTGCGTCGCCTGGGACTGCCCTTTGCGCTGTTCTGGCCGCCGCTGTTCGTCGCCTGCGCGCTGCTCGGGCTGATGTTCCTGCACCGCATGGCCTATGGAACCTGGGGCGTGGACCGCAGTCTGCTGCCCCAAGGCCCCAACGTGCCCCAGGGCCCGGCCACCATGCACCTGTGGTTCTTGTGGATGCTGTTGTGGCTGGCGCTGCTGACGCCCGTGGCATGGACAGCGGTGCGTGCCTTGCCGCACAAGATGCAGCAGGCCCTGCAACGCGGAGCCCTCTGGATGGGTGGCACCCCGGCGGGCCTGCTGGTGCTCACGCTGCCGCTGGCCTGGATTGGCGCGGGCTACGACCATGGCATCGTCACGCCCAGTGGGTCCTTCCTGCCGCCGCTGGCGGAATGGATACACAACGGGCTGTTCTACGGCTTTGGGCTATGCCTGTATGCGCACCGCAAGGCGCTGATGGCACGCTACGAACGGCACTGGCCTGCGCTGGCGGGCCTGGGGCTTGCGGGATTCCTGATCACTGCGCTGCTGTCAGAAGTGCTGGCCCAGCCGGAGGCATCGGCCTTTGCACTGGTGCTGGTCACCGGGGCGTTCACCGACCTGCTGGCCGCGCCCGTGTCTGCCACCCGGCACCTGCAGTTCTGGATGGCGCTGGCCTACAACAGCGCGTCGTGGCTGTGGAGCTTTGCGCTGATCGGGCTTTTTCTGCGCCATGTGGGCCAGCCCCGCGCCTGGCTGGCCTACCTGGCCGACAGCTCGTACTGGGTGTACCTCGTGCACCTGCCACTCACGATCGGCCTGGGTGCGCTGCTGTATGGCCTGTCCATTCCGGCCCTGGCCAAGATGCTGATCAACGTGCTGGCCACGACGGCACTGTGCCTGGCCAGCTACCACCTGTTTGTGCGTTTTACCGCTGTGGGCCGCTTGCTCACGGGGCGCACGCACGCCCGTCATTCTTTGGGAGACCTCATCCATGCGACCTGACACCTCACCCCGTCCTGCCCACCCACCCGCAGACCCGCGCGCCACGCTGCTGCAGGACCGCAACTTCCGCTGGATGCTTGGCGGCTCGGCCTTGTCCATGCTGGGCGACCAGTTCACCCTGATTGCCCTGCCCTGGCTGGTGCTGCAGATGACCGGCGACACGCTGGTGCTGGGCACCGTACTGGCCCTCGTCAGCGTGCCACGTGCGCTGTTCATCCTGATCGGCGGCGCACTGGTAGACCGGCATTCGCCCAAGCAGGTGCTGATGATCACCAAATACATCAACCTGGTGCTGCTGGCCGTGCTGGCGGGGCTGGTGTTTGCGGGCACGCTCACGCTGTGGATGGTGTATGCGCTGTCGCTGGGCATTGGCCTGGCCACCGCCTTCAGCATTCCGGCCGGCACGGCCATGATGCCGCACGTGGTGGAACGATCGCAGCTGCAGGCCGCCAATGGCATCAGCCTGGGCCTGCGGCAGTTGACGATGTTCCTCGGCCCTTTGCTGGCAGGGCTGCTGATCGCGCTGTTTGGCACGGGCGAGGCCCCTGGCACTGTGGCCGCTGAAACACCCACTCGCGCCAACGCTTTCGGCATTGGCCTGGCCTTTGCACTCGACGCGCTGAGTTTTGCCGTGTCGGCCTGGACGCTGTCCAAGGTGCAAACCCATGCCAGCCATGCAGCTCCCGCAGCCGCACCCCAGGCAGTGCTGGCGTCGGTGGCCCAGGGACTGGTGCATTTCTGGCGCGACAGCGAGCTGCGCACCTGCTTTCTCTACTGGAGTGCGATCGCACTGTTCATCATGGGCCCCATCCACATAGCGATCCCGGTGCTGGCCAGCAGCACGCCCGCGCTGGGGGCGGCGGCTTTCGGCATCATCGTGGGCGCCCACGGTGCGGGCACGCTGCTGGGCATGGTGGTGTCAGGCATGGTGCCCCGGCTGCGTTTTGGCAGCCTGGGGATGACCATCCTGGCATTTGACGTGGTCATCGGCGCGCTGTTCATGCCCATGGGCCTGATCACCGCCGTGTGGCAGGGGGCAGCGCTGATGCTGCTCATCGGCCTGCTGGGCGGCTTCATGCAAGTGAGCGTGTTCACCTGGATACAGCAGCGTGTGCCCCCGGCGCTGCTGGGCCGGGCAATGAGCCTGTTCATGTTCATCTTCATGGGCCTGGCGCCCATCTCGGCCGCTGTGACCGGCTGGGTGATGAAGAGCATCACGCTCACCCAGCTGTTTGCGGCCAGCGGTGGCACGCTGGTGGTGCTGGCAGCACTGGCCTTTGTGCTGACACCCATGCGCCACGTGACGGATGCGGCGCCCGCCACACGCTGATACTCCACACGCAAAAAAGGCTGGACCACTGTCCAGCCTTTTTTGTGCTTGAGGAGAAGAGCCTCAGACTTCGGTAACGAACTGCTCGCGGGGGCGGCGCACCTTCTTCAGGTTCACCAGCCAGTCGCCTTCGTCGGCACGGTAGCCCAGCGGCAAGATGGCAACGCTGCGCAGGCCACGAGCCCGCAGGCCCAGGATTTCATCGAGCGCGTTGGGATCGAAACCTTCCATGGGCGTCGAGTCCACTTCTTCAAACGCCGCAGCGATCAGGGCTGCGCTCATGCCGATGTAGGCCTGGCGGGCGGCGTGCTGGAAGTTCACTTCGGCATCGCGCTGGGGGTAGCTGTTCAGCAGCATCTGGCGGTAGTTTTCCCAACCTTCGTTCTTGAAGCCACGCTGGTCGTTGGTCATGTCGAACATCATGTTGATGCGGTCAGCCGTGTAGTTGTCCCAGGCAGCGAACACCAGCAGGTGCGAGCCGTCGGTGATCTGGGCCTGGTTCCAGGCGATAGGCTGGATCTTGGCGCGCACGGTGGGGTCGGTCACCACAATGATCTCGAACGGCTGCAGGCCGCTGGAGGTGGGGGCCAGGCGTGCGGCTTCGAGAATGCGCTCCACCTTGTCCTGCGGAACCTTCTTGGCGGGGTTCATCTTCTTGGCGGCGTAGCGCCATTGCAGCTTGTTCAGCAGGGGTTGGGCGAGGGTGGTGTCTGTGGTCATGGCAGGGTCCTGAAAGAATGTGTGGATCGAGGGATGTATCGATGGTTGAACTGTAGGCACCCCACAACGGTTCGGTAAGCCCTGCCAAAGAAACGGATTGTTCGCGATTCATCAACAATCGACCTCCATCCACGTTGCAACTGCGCTTTAACGCTGCAGTCGCCATCGCATGGCGTCAGATGGGCGGGCGTACACTTACTTGAGAAAGCCTGGGCGAGCGCCCGGGCACGCACCCGGCTGACCGCGCCCCTCCATGAGTGAACCCGACCTGTCTTTTCTGGACCCTGCAGGCCGCCAGCCCGCAACTGCAGAACACATGCCCCGCCAGCCTGCCAGCCCACCCCGCACGCCCGGCGCTCCGGCCGAGGGCCTGGTGGCTGAGTTGCGCGCCTACCAGGCCGAGCTAGAAAACCAGAACAAGGTGCTGCGCTACAGCCAGACCGTGGCCGAGAGCGCCTACGAACGCTTCGAGACTCTGTTTGCCAGCGTGCCGCTGGCCCTCATGGTGGTGGACGACCACGACATGGTGGTGCAGGCCAACTCCATGGCGCACCGCTCTTTCCAGCCCACGGAGCGCGACCGGCCACTGACCGCGCTGATGCCTTTTGTGTGCCCGCAAGACGCCGCCCGCGTGCGCGAGGCCTTTGCCCAGGCGCAGGACCTGGGGCACAGCGAGGTCAAGGAGGTTGTCTTCACCATCAGCGACACCACGCGCATCACCGGCGACCTGCACATCGCCCACATCGAGGCACCGCAGACCAGCGGCCCGCCGCTGTCGCAGTTCTTGTGCGCCGTGATCGACCAGGGCCCACTGCTGGCCGAGCGCCAGGCGCTGCAGCACAGCGCAGAGACCCTGCAGCAGCGCAACGAGCAGATCCGCGCCAGCGAAAAGCGGCTGGAGGCCGTCATCAACTCCGCGCTGGACGCCATCATCTGCGTGGACCAGCACCAGCGCATCACCGTGTTCAACCCCACAGCCGCCGCGCTGTTCCAGTGCAGCGCCAGCGATGCGCTGGGCAGCACGCTCGACCGCTTCCTGCCTGACGCGGCGCAGGCCCTCGCGTTTGCACAGCTCACCACGCAGGCCCTGCTGGGCGAGATGACCGCGCTGACCGCCAGCGGCAAGGAGCTGGCGGTGGAGGTGAGCGTGTCGTTCGAGCGCCATGCCGACGGGGAAACCACCACCGTGTTTGCCCGCGACCTCACCGGCCGCAAGAAGGCCGAGGCGCACCGCAACGAACTGGAAGCCCAGCTGCGCGAATCGCACAAGATGCAGGCCGTGGGCACCATGGCCGGGGGCATTGCGCACGACTTCAACAACATCCTGGGTGCGATCCTGGGCAACGTGGAGCTGGCCAAGGCCGACTGCGCCGCAGGCTCGCCCGTGCTGGAAAGTCTGCTGGAGATCGACAAGGCCGGCCGCCGCGCGCGCGACCTGGTGCGCCAGATCCTCACCTTCAGCCGCAACGAGCCCCCGCAGCGTTCGGCGGTGTCGCTGGCCGAGGTGGTGCACGACACCGAACGCCTGCTGCGCGTGACCCTGCCCCCTGCCATCGAGCTGCACATGCAGCTGCAGGCGGGCCTGCCGCCCGTGCTGGCCGATGCCACGCAGGTCGAGCAGGCACTGCTCAACCTGTGCACCAACGCCGTCCATGCCATCCAGGGCCAGGGCGCAGAGCGCGGCAGCATTCATGTGGAGGCTGCCACCGTGCAGCCCGACCAGCGCCTCTCCGAACGCCTGGGGCTGGCCCCCATCGACTACGTCGCGCTGACGGTGCGTGACACCGGCCCCGGCATGGATGCCGCCACCCTGGAGCGCATCTTTGAGCCCTTCTTCACCACCAAGCCCGTGGGCCAGGGCACAGGCCTGGGCCTGGCCGTGGTGCATGGCGTGATGCGCACCCACGAAGGCGGTGTGGACGTGCAGAGCACGCCCGGCCAGGGCAGTCGGTTCACGCTTTACTTTCCGGTGGCGACCAGTGCCACAACCGCTGCGCCAGCCAACTCGGCGCCGCAGACACAGCCCCTAGCCACGGAGGCCGCAGCGCCCGCACCTGCGGCACCGTCCAGCTCCACACCCGCCAAGAAGCACCATGTGATGTACGTAGACGACGACCAGGCGCTGGTCTTTCTGGTGCAGCGCCTGCTGCGCCGCCGGGGCTACGAGGTGAGCGGCTTCACCGACCCCCACGAGGCCACGGCAGCATTGCGCGCGGCGCCCCAGCGCTACGACCTGCTGGTCACCGACTACAACATGCCCGGCTTTTGCGGCGTGGACCTGGTGCGCGAGGCCCGCCTCATCCGCCCCGACCTGCCCGTGGCCCTGGCCTCGGGCTACGTCACGGCCGAGATCGAACAGGCCGCGCTGGCCGAAGGCGCCCAGGCCCTGATCCATAAACCCAACGACGTGGAAGAACTCTGCGCCACCGTGCAACGGCTGATCGTGGGCAATGACCCTGCCTGAACCCGTGGCAGATGGCGTACTGGCGCTGTACGAAGACGACGACCTGCTGGTGCTGTGCAAACCCTCGGGCCTGCTGTGCGTACCCGGCCGGGGGCCCGACAAGCAGGACTGCCTGAGCGCCCGCGCGCAACAGCGCTGGCCCGGCGCGCTGATCGTGCACCGGCTGGACCAGGCCACCTCGGGCCTGGTGCTCATGGCGCGCCACATCGACGCGCAGCGCCGCCTGAGCCATGCCTTTGCCGAGCGCCAGGTGCACAAGCGCTACCAGGCGGTGGTGCACGGCCTGCTGGGCGCGGCAGACCCGGGCTGGAACGAGATTGACCTGCCCATCGCCGCCGACTGGGAGCGCCGTCCGCTGCGTGTCATCGATCAAACCCTGGGCAAGCCCAGCCAGACCCGCTGGCGCCTGCTGAGCCAGGATGGCACCACATGCACCTCGCGCGTCGAACTGGAGCCCGTGACGGGCCGCACCCACCAGCTGCGCGTGCACCTGGCCGCCCTGGGCCACCCCATCCTGGGCGACATGCTGTATGCCGACGAAGCGGCCCAGCAAAAAGCGCCCCGGCTGCTGCTGCACGCCTGCGTGCTGGAGTTTGCGCACCCCCGGCACGGGGCCGCGTGCAGTTTCGAATCCGCGCCGGATTTCTGACGCCACACACGGCAGCTGCCAGCCCAGCGCTCACACCCGTACTCAGGCCAGCGCCAGCACTTCGGCCACCGGCCTGCGCGGCTTGGGCGGTGCCACTGCTGCAGCGCGCCCCACTGCCACCAGCATCACGGGCAATTCGTCGGCCTGCAGCCCGAAGGCGCTCGCCACCCCCGCTGCATCAAAACCGCCCATCGGGGCACTGGCCAGGCCCATGCCCTCGGCCGCCAGCATCAGCGTCATGGCGGCCAGCGAGGCCGAGCGCACCGCCTCGTCGCGCTGCAGCTGCGCATCGGGTGCATGGGCTGCAGTGGCCTGGGCCACCCAGGCATCGCCCACCGCCTGGGCAAAAACACCGGCATGCACCACGGGCGCCAGTCTGTTGGCCAGCTGTATGTGGGCGCCTAGCGTGCCGCACACGATGTAGGTGACAGCCGCATCCAGCACCTTCTGCTGCCGCCAGGCCAGCGCGTGCAGCTGCGCCTTGGCCGCTGGCGTACGCACCGCAATGAAGCGCCAGTTCTGCAGGTGGTAGGCCGTGGGCGCCAGCGTGGCCAGGCGCACCAGCTCTGCAATCTGGGCTTCGTCCAGCCCATGGGTGGGGTCGAAAAAGTGGGTGGAGACACGGTTTTCAATGGCCGAAGCCACGGTGTGGGCAGACATGGAAGAACAGACCTTTCAGATCAAACGAAGAAGAAGGGAGGAAAACGAAGAGCGAAACCAGACGGCCGGGCGTGGGCAGACGCCAGGGCGGGCTCACCGCCCCGCGCCGCGCTGCGCCATGGCCCACTGCACCGCCAGCACACAGCCCAGCACCGTGGCCATGCCCAGCAGCGACACGCCACGCATGGACTGACCCAGCAGCGCCCAGCCCAGCACCACGGCGGTGAGCGGGCTCAACAGCCCCAGCGATGCCACCGCCACCGTAGGCAGGCGCTCGATGCCCCGGAACCACAGCACGTAGGCCACCAGCGCCCCCGCCAAGCAGAGGTACACATACCCAGCGGCCTGTGGGGCCGTCAGTGCGGGCAAAGGTGGGTCGGCCCACCAGGCCACCGGCGCCAGCATGAGCCCGCCCAGCAGCAGCTGCCAGCCGGTAAAGGCCAGCACTGGCAGGCCGGACTGCCAGCGGCGCGAGAGAAAGGTGCCCATGGCCATGCACACCGTGCCCGCCAGCGCCGCCGCCACGCCCCAAGCGTCCCAGACGGTGCCGGGTGCCAGCAGCAACAGCGCCATGCCCGCCACCGCCAGCACACCCGCCCCCAGCGCCACGTCTGGCGGACGGCGTTGGTCCACCGCCCAGGCCAGGCCCATCACCACCAGCGGGCCAATGGCCCCAACCACGGCCGCCAGCCCGCCCGGCAAGCGGTACGCCGCCACAAACAGCAGCGCCTGGAAAACACCAATGTTGAGCGCAGCCAGCAGCGCCATGCGTCCCCAGCCACCGGGCACCGGCCAGCGCCGTGCCCACAGCACCAGCAGCAACCCGGCGGGCAGCGCCCGCAGCAGCGCGGCGGTGAACGGCCGCCCGGGTGGCAGCAGCTCGGTGGTGACGATGTAGGTAGAGCCCCAGATGGCAGGCGCCAGCGCGGTGATGCACACGTCAAGCCAGCGGGAGGACGGTGAAGGGGTCGAGGTGGAGGTCATGATTTTTATCTTTAATTCAAGATAAATCACTGTAGCATAAAATCTCGACATCAAGATAAATAACGCCTATGCCTGACCTTCGCCCCGCCGACGCCGTGGATGCCATCCTGGCCCAATGGCACACCGAACGCCCCGACCTGGACGTGTCCCCCATGGGCCCCATTGGCCGCCTCAAACGCTGCGCCGCACTGGTGGACCGGCGGCTCGAAGCCGCCTTCGCGCCCCTCGGCCTGTCGTTCTGGGAGTTCGACATGCTCGCCACGCTGCGCCGCTCTGGCGCGCCTTATTGCCTGGCGCCCACCACGCTGTTCTCCACGCTCATGGTCACCTCGGGCACCATGACGCACCGCATGAACAGGCTTGAAGCCAGCGGCTGGATCACACGCCTGCCCAACCCTGCGGACGCCCGCAGCCTGCTGGTCCAGCTCACCCCGGCGGGCCTGGCGCTGATCGACCGTGCGGTAGAGGCCCATGTGGCCAACGAACACGCGCTGCTGGCGCCGCTGCGCGCGGCCGACCTCGCCGCCCTGGACCGCAAACTGGCCCAGCTGCTCGCCGTGCTGGAGTCGCCCGAAGGTCAGTGAGAGCCTTTGTGCGGTGCGTACTGCGCAGTAACATGGCGGGATGCCTCACAACCACCTCATCATCCTCACCGGCGCATCGCGCGGCATGGGCCTGGCCATGGCCCAGCAGCTGCTCCAAAGCGGCAACACCCTGATCTGCATCGCCCGCAGCACCAACCCCGATCTGGCCGCCGAGGCCAAGGCCGCAGGCGCCACGCTGGAGCAGTGGCAGCAAGACCTGTCGCAGGGCGCACAGGCCGCCCACCAATTGCAGGCCTGGCTGCAAGCCCAGGGCCCGCAGGCGTTTGCCAGCGCCACGCTCATCAACAACGCGGGCGTGATCCCGCGCATCGCGCCACTGTCGGCCAGCGCCAATCCGCATGACCTGGCCGACCTGGCCCACGCGCTGCGTGTGGGGCTGGAGGCGCCCATGCAGCTCACCGCCGCCTTCCTGGGCGCGACGGACGCCTGGACGGTGGCGCGCAAGGTGCTCAACATCTCGTCGGGCCTGGGCCGCCGGGCCATGGCCTCGCAGGCCGCCTACTGCGCCGCCAAGGCGGGCATGGACCATTTCACGCGCTGCGTGGCGCTGGACGAGGCCATCAAGCCCCATGGCGCCAAGGTATGCTCGCTGGCGCCCGGTGTGATCGACACCGACATGCAGGTCCAGCTGCGCGGCGCCGACCCGGCCGCCTTCCCGGACCGCCAGAATTTCGCCAACCTCAAGACGGGTGGCCAGCTCACATCGCCTGCCGACGCCGCCACCCGCGTGCTCGCCTGGCTGGAGCGCGCAGACTTCGGCGCCAACCCGGTGGCCGACGTGCGCGAGGCGTGAGCCCGCTTACTCCTTTTTTAATAGCTACTAACGCATGATGGACGCGCGGAAGCGGCCATTTTTATCCATATTTTTTCTACAAGGACCTCCCCATGACCCGTGAAGTCGTCGTCGTCAGCGCTGTGCGCACCGCCATTGGCACCTTTGGCGGCAGCCTCAAGGACATCGCCCCCACCGACCTGGGCGCCCTGGTCGTCAAGGAATCGCTGGCGCGCGCCAGCGTGGAAGGCAAGGACGTGGGCCATGTGGTGTTTGGCCATGTGGTGAACACCGAGCCCAAGGACATGTACCTGTCGCGCGTGGCGGCCATCAACGGCGGCTGCGCCGAAGGCACGCCCGCGTTCAACGTGAACCGCCTGTGTGGCTCGGGCCTGCAGGCCATCGTGTCGGCCGCGCAGGCCATCCAGCTGGGCGATGCCGATGTGACCATTGGCGGCGGCGCCGAGGTGATGAGCCGTGCGCCCTTTGCCAGCCTGAACATGCGCTGGGGCGCCCGCATGGGCGACACCAAGATGGTGGACATGATGATCGGCGCGCTGCACGACCCCTTCCACACCATCCACATGGGCGTGACGGCCGAAAACATCGCCGCCAAGTGGGGCATCAGCCGCGAAGACCAGGACAAGCTGGCCGTGGAAAGCCACAACCGCGCCGAACGCGCCACCGCCGCGGGCTACTTCAAGGACCAGATCGTGCCCGTCACGCTCAAGTCCAAGAAGGGCGATGTGCAATACGCCACCGACGAGCACTTCCGCTCCGGCGCCACGATGGACGACATGGCCAAGCTCAAGCCCGTGTTCGTGAAGGAAAACGGCACGGTGACGGCGGGCAACGCCTCGGGCATCAACGACGCCGCCGCCGCCGTGGTGCTGATGGACGCCGCTGTCGCCAAGGCGCGCGGTGCCAAGCCCCTGGCACGTCTGGTGGCCTACGCCCACGCGGGTGTGGACCCCAAGTACATGGGCATTGGCCCCGTGCCCGCCACGCAGCTGGCGCTGAAGAAGGCCGGGCTCACCGTGGCCGACCTGGACGTGATCGAGGCCAACGAAGCCTTCGCCGCACAGGCCTGCGCCGTCACCAAGGACCTGGGCCTGGACCCGGCCAAGGTCAACCCCAACGGCTCGGGCATCTCGCTGGGCCACCCCATTGGCGCCACGGGCGCGCTGATCACCGTGAAGGCCATTCACGAGCTGCAGCGCGTGCAGGGCCGCTATGCGCTGGTGACCATGTGCATTGGCGGCGGCCAGGGCATTGCGGCGATCTTCGAGCGCCTTTGATTCTCAGCGTCGCGGTGTGGTTACCATCGCCAGCGGCGATGCTGCCACCCGCTATTGGCAAGGCGGGCGCTGCCAGTGATCAGCGATCATTGGCGCCCGCTGACCCAGATCAGCCGGGCGCCCCCTCCCCCCCCCAGCGGCAGCCCGCACACCCCTGAACCGACGGAGACATTGCCCACCATGATTCGCACCCTGCTTTCCTTCACCGCCCTCGCCTTCGCCATGGGTGCCACGGCCTACGCCCAGGCGCCTGCACCGGCTGCGGCCTATCCCGCCAAACCCATCCGCTTGATCGTGCCCTTCCCGCCCGGCGGCGGCACCGACATCCTCTCGCGCCTGGTGGCCACCAAGCTCACAGAAAGCGCCAAGTGGACCGTGGTGGCCGACAACAGGGCGGGTGCGGGCGGCACCATCGGCATCGGCGAAGCCGTGAAGGCCGCGCCGACCGGCTACGACATCGTGATGGGCCAGAAAGACAACCTGGTGATCGGCCCCTGGCTCTACAAGAACCTGCCCTGGGACCCGACCAAAGACCTCACGCCCGTGGCCCATGTGGCCTGGACGCCGGTGGTCATCGCCACCAGCGTCAACTCCAAGTACAAGACCCTCGCCGACGTAGTGGCTGCCGCCAAGGCCGCCCCCGGCACCATCACCTATGGCTCGCCGGGCAACGGCACGTCCATCCATCTGGCGGGGCATCTGTTCGAGCAAGCCGCTGGCGCCAAGCTCAGCCACATCCCCTACAAGGGCTCCAACCCCGCACTGATGGATGCGCTGGCGGGCAATGTGGACCTGCTCGTGTCCTCGCTGCCCTCGGCCATGGGCCAGATCAAGGCTGGCAAGCTGCGCCCGCTGGCCGTCACATCGGCCAAACGCAGCTCGTCGCTGCCCGACGTGCCCACCGTGGCCGAATCCGGCTTCAAGGACTTTGACGTGAGCACCTGGTACGGCGTGTTTGCCCCCGCTGGCACGCCTGCGCCGGTGGTTGCCGCGCTGAACGCTGAGGTCAACAAGCTGCTGGCCACGGCCGACATGAAGGCCGCCATCCATGCCCAGGGCGCCGAGCCCGAAGCCATGACATCGGCCCAGCTGGGTGCCCTCCTGAAGAAGGAATACACGCAGTGGAAGGGCATTGTGGAAGCCTCTGGCGCGAAGATCGAGTGACCCCCTGAGTCGCCTGCGGCGCCTTCCCCCTGAAGGGGGACGCACCCGGTGGCCTGGCGGAGCCAGCTCCACGGGTGCACTGGCCTTGGGGCGTGCCTCTTCCACGCGCAGTGGGCTGCGGGTAGTGTTCCGCGTTGTCGAGAACTGAAATGAAAACGGCTCCTTTCGGAGCCGTTTTTCATGGAGGGAAGGCGATCAGTCGCGCACAACCAGCACGGGGATGTGCACCACGCCCAGCACGCGCTGGGTGACACTGCCCAGCACCAGCTTTTCCAGCCCACGGCGGCCGTGCGAGCCCATCACGATGAGGTCGGCGCCCGAGGCTTCGAGTGCGCGCAGGATGCCGTCGTGCACCGCATGGCCCTCGCCCACCAGGGCGTTGGCCTGCACGCCCGCTTCGGCCATGGCCTTTTTGGTGGCGTCCAGGGCGGCATTGGCTTCGGCCGTGGCGGCGTTGATGTATTGCGCCTGGCCGTAGGCAAAGTCGGCGCCCACGCCGGTGAAGGGATAAGGATCGATCACATACACCGCCGTCACGGCACTGCCAAAGGTCTTGGCAAGGGCTGCGGCTTTGGAAACAGCCAGCATCGAGGTCTTGGAGCCATCGACGGGAACCAGAATGTGCTTGAACATGGTGCTACTCCTTGAATGAAGGGGGGGACCAGGCTTAGAACCTGTTCAAGATCTTTTCGGGGATCGCATTGGAGTGCAATCGGGAGGAGTGGAGGCTTCGGGTGCGCCGCATGGGCTCGTGCCCGTGCAAGCAGCCGGGGCGTCCAATCGCCCGATTTCACTCCAACCCTTCGGGCAAGTGCCTTGCCGGGCGGTCTGCGGCGTTGCGGCGCTTGCCAATAGCCGAGCTATTGGCTGCGCACCGCGCCTAGCATCCCATCCCAGTAAGGTACTTGTGCGACCCCGAAAAGATCTTGAACAGGTTCTTATGGCCTGACCATGGACACAGTGTGAACCGCCACCATACCCTGCATCTTGATTCGCATCAAATCCAGCGCACTCGCACCGGTTTTCAGGCGGCCGGGCTCCGCCCCACCACATCGGCGCCCTGGAAATTGCCACGTCGGCAGGTCACCACCAGCGTGTCGCGGTGCCCACCCGCAGCCACGGGCTGGATGGGGGTGGATTCATGGATCATGCGGGCATCGTCTAGCAGCAGCAGCGACCAAGGCTCGGTGAGGGTGAAGCGCTGGCCGCTGGGGCCTGTGGCCTCGAACACGCGGGTCTCGCCGCCCTTCACGCCTTCGCGCCCCACCAGAAACACCGCCACCAAGTCCACACCATCGCGGTGCGCGCCCTCGGGTGTGGGGCGGCCAATGCCGTCGGTGGTGTCGATGCGGAACTGGTGCGCTTCCACAAACCAGGGTGCGGGCGCGTGCGGCCCGGCAAACACAGCATCGGACACGCCCGCCAGTGCAGCCAGCAACTGCTGCCACACGGGCTGGGCCACAGTGGCAAGCTCCATGGGCGCAAACCAGCGCTCCATGCCGCCATGCAGCGCGTTGTATTCGACCGGCTGCCAGTGCGCGCGGTGCGGGGCCTGCTGCACCTGCCCGCCCTGCACCACAAAACAGGCGTGGCGGCGGCGGCGGTAGCGGCCACCGTCCTTCAGAAACTCATCGGGCGGCAGCGCGGCCCAGTCGCTGTTGAGGGCCATCAGCGCAGGCAGATCACAGCCAATCCACTCGGCCACAGCCGCCGGGGACAACACGGCAAAACCGCCCTGGCGCAGCTGGCTGGCGACTTCGGAAGGGGTAGTGAATGGTGGGGAAAAGGTGACTTGGGCCATAGAAGCCCGAGCTTAACCGCTGGCGCAGGCCCGCGATCTGCGGTGGCGCAAGGAGAGGACGGGAGCGGGCGTAACACCCGCCGCACGCAGCCGCTCAGGCCGCCAGTCCGTCCGGCAGCTCAGGCCGTTCAGTCCCGGGGGCCATGGCCCTTGCCACGGCCTTCGCCACGCTCACCACGGTCATCACCCCGTCCATGGCCACGCCCGTGATCGCGGTCGTGTTTGCCGCCGCCGTGGCGGTGGTCGTCGTCCCAGCGGCGGTCATCGCGGCCCTGGTGGTGGTGTTTGGGGCCCTTGCGTGGCGGGGGTTCTTGAACAAAGTACACCGGCTGGTTGCAGGCGTTGTAGCGTGCGCAGTGTTTGCCCCAGTTCTTGGCGTGGCCCGGGGGCACATACAGGTAGATGGGTGCGCGTGGCACCACCACGGCAGGGCGGTGGATGATGACGGGCTCGGCGTAGATCAGGGGTGGCGGTGGCGCATTGCCGATGTTGATGCGGCCATACACGCCGGGTGCCAGTTCGCCCCCCACCGTGGCGTTGATGTAGGTCTGGGCGTGCGCGCCGCCTGCGGCCGCCAGCAGCAGCGCAGCTGCGGCGCCATAAACCTGGCGACGCAAGGTGGTGAAGGTTGTTGTGGTTGTGATGGTGTTCATGGGGGGACTCCGAAAACATGCCAGCACCGCTGCGCGGGCTGGAGGGGGCCTGCGCTGATCGCCAAGCCTGCCGTACCTTACCTCCGGGGAGACAGCCAGGATGTCAGCCAATGGCGACAGATGCCGCGCATCGGGTGCCCCGCTACAGGGGCGGAGCATCATCCAATTTTATGAATAAAAATGGCCCCCACCGCGCATCCATCATGGCCTTTAAGCTATCAAAAAAGGAGTTCCAACACCCCTGGCGCTCCCCCATCAAGGCGCCACAGCATGGGCGGCGGCGGCCGCCAGCAGCGCATCCGCAGGGCCCGGGCGCCCAAACAGGTAGCCCTGCCAGGTGAGGCAGCCCAGGCCGACCAGCATGTCGCGCTGTTCGCGGGTTTCCACACCTTCGGCAATCACGCCCAGGTCCATGCTGTGCGCCAGCGTGACGATGGTGCGCGCAATGCTCGCGTCGTCGGCATCGGTGAGCAGGTCGCGCACAAAACCCTGGTCGATCTTGAGCTGGTCCAGCGGCAGCCGCTTGAGGTAGCTCAGGCTGGAGTAGCCTGTGCCAAAGTCATCGAGCGAGAAGCCCACGCCGTGGCGGCGCAGCTGCTCCATGCGCTCGATGGTGTCTTCCACGTCGTCGAGCAGCAGGGTTTCGGTCAGCTCCAGCTTCAGGCGGTGGGGGTTGGCGCCGGTTTCCTCCAGCACGCCCAGCACCTCGTCCACAAAGTGGCTGTGGCGGAACTGCCGCGCACTCACGTTGACGGCCAGCGTCCAGTGCGCGGTGCGCGAGTCCTGGCCCCACGCCACCAGCTGCTGGCAGGCGGTGCGCAAGATCCAGGTGCCCAGGGGCACGATCAGGCCCGAGGCCTCCGCCACGGGGATGAACTCGGCGGGCGACACCAGGCCGCGCTGCGGATGCTGCCAGCGCACCAGGGCCTCGGCGCCCACCACGCCCTGGTGCGCGTTGATCTGCGCCTGGTAGTGCAGCAAGAACTGGCCCTCGCGCAGCCCCTCGCGCAGCCCGGCCTCCAGCAGCGTGCGTGCCGTGACGTTGGCCTGCGTGCGCGGGTCAAAAAACCGCAAGGTGTTGCGCCCCGCGCCCTTGGCCTGGTACATCGCCATGTCGCCATGCTTGAGCAGCTCGTCCACCGAGCCCCGTGCATCGGCATACAGCGCAATGCCGATGCTGCACGCGCTGTGGTGCGACAGCCCGCCCAGCAGGTAGCTCTGGCTCAGTGCCGCCAGCACCGTGCGGCCCACGGTCTCGGCCTGGGCCGCGGCTTCGGCGGCCTGGGGGCTCAGGCCCTCCAGCAGGACGATGAACTCGTCGCCCCCCAGGCGGGCCACGGTGTCGCCCATCCGCACGCAGCCCGACAGGCGGGCCGCCACCTGGCGCAGCAGCTGGTCGCCCAGCTCATGGCCCTGGGTGTCGTTGAGGTCCTTGAAGTTGTCCAGATCCACAAACAGCAACGCCCCGCCCGTGCCCGACCGCGCGCTGGCCGCCAGGCTGTGCTGCAGGCGGTCGGTCATCAGGCGCCGGTTGGGCAGGCCGGTGAGCGGGTCATAGAAGGCCAGCAGGCGGATCTCCTCCTCGGCCGCCTTGCGGCTGGAGATGTCGGTCTGGGTGCCCACATAGTGCGTGACTTCGCCCTCAGGCGAGCGCACTGTGGTGATGGTGATCCAGGCGGGGTACTCCGTGCCATCCTTGCGCCGGTTCCACACCTCGCCCTGCCACATGCCGGTGGTGCGCAGCGCAGTTTTCATGGCGGCATAGAAGGCCGCGTCCTGTCGGCCCGAGTGCAGCAGCCGGGGCGTCTGCCCCACCAGTTCTTCCACCGCATAGCCCGTGAGGCGCGCATAGGCCTGGTTGGCCTTGAGGATGCGCTGGTCCGGCCCGGTGACGATCATGCCCTCGAACGACTCGAACACTGTGGCGGCGATCTGCAGCGATTCCTCGGCCTTGCGGCGCTCGGTGATGTCGGTGGAGATGCCACACAGCGCATGAACGCTGCCGTCGGCATGGCGCAGCGGGATCTTGACGGACAGGTAGGCCCGGGTCTCGCCGGTGGCCAGCTGGGTGTTCACTTCCTCGGCTTCCAGCGTCTCGCCGTCCTCCAGCACACGCCGGTCGTTGGCGCGCAGCCGCGCAGCCGTGGCGGCATCGAACACGGCGGTGTCATCGTGGCCCACCACCTCGCTAGCCGCCTTGCCAAACAGCTTGAGCGTGTGGTGGTTGGCGTATTGGTAGCGGTAGTCGCGGCCCTTGATGTAGATGAAGGCGCCCACGCTGTCGAGGATGGTGGCCAGCTTCTGCTCGCTGTCCTGCAGGTGCCGGGTGCGCTCCTGCACCTGGCGGCGCAGCACCAGGGCCGCCAGCGCCGCCAGCAGCCCAAACGCCAGCAGCCCGCCCAGGCTCCACCACACCAGGGGCGACATGCGCCTCTCCTGCGCCTGCACGCCCCAGCGGCGCAGCACCTCGGCATACGCGGGGTCGGCACCGCTGCGCCAGTCCTGTACCGACCGGTCGATGGCCGCCAGCAGATCGGTGTTGCGCCCCGGGGTGGTGGCAAAAAACAGCGTGGCAGGCTGAAAGACGATGCCCGAGTCCGCCACCCCGAACCGCACCGAGTGGAAGTTGCCGAACAGGTGGTTGGCAATCACCGCATCGGCCTCGCCGCGCTGCACCAGCGCAAAGGCCTCGATCAGGCTCGGAGCATCGACCAGCGACACCTGGATGCCAAAGCTGTCCATCATGTTGATGAAAGTGGCGCGCTGCACCGAGCCCTTGAGCACCGCCACTCGCTTGCCCTGCAGGTCAAACAGCGAGTGGATCGCGCTGCCCTGCGCCCGGTAGATCTGCGACCAGCTGTGCAGCACCGGCAGGGTGTGGAAGTCGTACAGCGCCTCGCGCTCGGGCGAACGGGCCACATCGGGCATCAGGTCAAGCTGCCCGGTGCGCAGGGCCTCCAGGCAGTCCTGCCAGTTACAGGGCACAAACTTCAGCGTCCACTGCTCGCGCGCGGCCACCAGCTGCAGCAGATCCACAAAAATGCCCGCAGCCTTGCCGTCCTCATCGACAAACACCTTGGGCTCGTTGGAATACACCCCCACCCGCAGCTCGCGCGGGGCCGCAGATGCGTTGATCGCGCTGACGCCCACCCACAGCAGGGAGATCACCACAACCCATCGCAGCACGCCAATACCTCGGCGCCTGAACCGGTAAACGCCTGGACCCACGGCCTGACTCCATCCATCAACGGCGGAAGCCGCATCGTAACGAAAGCTTGCCAAAAGCTCCAAAGGCAATCTGACCAGGCGGTGGTTGGAGTAGCATGTGCCCACCACGCCTCGCTCAGGAGACAGCAATGCCCCATGAACGCCGCCACTTTGTCCGCGTCAGCTTTGATGCACCGGCCCTGCTCACCACCTCCCACGATGCGTTCAGCGTGCATGTGCTGGACTTGTCACTCAAGGGCGCCCTGATCACGGTGCCCGCCCAGGCCGAGCTGGAGCCCGGCATGCTCTGCCAGATCACCATCCCCCTGGCCGAAACCGGCAACCACATCGCCATGTCCACCGAGGTGGCCCATGTGCACGGGCTGCACACTGGCCTGCTGTGCCGGGGCATCGACCTGGACAGCGTGACTCACCTGCGCCGCCTGATCGAGCTACAACTGGGCGACCCGGCCCTGCTGGAGCGGGACCTGGGCGAGCTGACCCTTGCGTCGGCTGCGTCCTGACGCAGCCCCACCCCGCCCTACCCCACCCGCCAAAAGAAAGGGCTGCGCACCGGCAGCCCTCCACACAGTCTTCCCGCTTTTCCTTTCCCGCGCTAAGCGGCCTCTTGCTCCTGCAGCGTGCGCCACATCACCTTGCCGCTACCACTCTTGGGCAGCGCCGGCACAAACTGCACGATGCGCGGCACCTTGTACACCGCCATGTTCTCGCGGCACCAGTCGATGATCTGCTGCTCGGTGGTGTCCTTGTGGGATGCGCGCAGCACCACCACCGCCTTCACCGTCTCGCCCCGATAGCTGTCCTTGGCAGAGATGATGCAGGCCTCCTGGATCGCAGGGTGGCGGAACATCAGCGCCTCCACCTCAGCGGGCCACACCTTGAAGCCGCTCGCGTTGATCATGCGCTTGAGCCTGTCGGTGAGGAAGAAATAGCCGTCCTCATCCATGCGCCCCAGGTCACCCGAGCGGAAAAACCGCTTGCCCTCGAACTCGATGAAGGCCGACGCCGTGGCATCGGGCCGTTTCCAGTAGCCCTCGAACACCTCGGGGCCGTGGATGATGATCTCGCCCTGCTCGCCCACGGGCACTTCCTGCAAGGTGTCGGGGTCGATCACCCGCGCATCGGTGCTCATGAACGGGATGCCCAGGCACTGCTGCTTGGGGTTGTCGGGCGGGTTGGCATGCGACGGGGCCGCCGTTTCGGTCAGGCCATAGCCTTCTGCGTAGCGCAGGCCATATTGCTCCAGCAGGCGCTGCGCCACCGCCTGGGGCATGGCCGCCCCACCGCCGCCGATGTAGGCCAGGCTCGACAGGTCGTAGCTGGCAAAGTTCGGGCTGCCCAGCAAGTCGATGACCATGGTGGGGATGTTGGTCCAGGTGGTGACCCGGTAGCGCGAGATCAGGCGCCCGGCGAGGTCCCGGTCCCACCGGGGCATGATCACCAGGGTGGCACCGCAGTAGATGGACGTGTGCATCACGCTCACCATGCCGGTAATGTGGAACATGGGCACCACGGCCAGCGTCACGTTGTCGGCCGACCCACTGCCCCACAGGCTGCTGGCCACCGCGTTGTGCATGACGCTTTTGTGCAAGTGCATGCAGCCCTTGGGCAGGCCCGTGGTGCCGCTGGTATAGGGCAGCAGCGCCAGGTCGTGCGGCCCCACCGCCAGCGCCGGAGGGGTGTCGGTGCAGGCCACAGCGTCCGTCCACGCATGGGCCTCACCGCCCTCCAGCACGGGCAGCGGGTGCCGGGTGCCCAGCCACTCGGCCCAGGCCTCGGGCGGCGCATCGGCACCCGTCACGTTGACATCAAACGCATCGCTGAACTGCGTCACCACCAGGTGCGCCAGGCGCTCCGACGGGTGCAGCGCATTGCTCGCCTTGGCCATCTCCGGGGCCAGGTCGCCCGTGGTGATCGCCACCTTGGTGTCGGGGTCGGTGATGTAGTGCTTCAGCTCCTCGGCCCGGTTCATGGGGTTGACCGGCACCACCACCGCATTGGCGCGCAGGATGCCAAAGTGCGCCATCACCAGCTGCGGGCAGTTCTGCATGCACAGCACCACCCGGTCGCCCCGCTGCACCCCCAGCGCCGCCAGCCGTGCCGCCACCCGTTCGGCCCCCGCAGCCAGCTGCGCATAGGTCACGGTGCTGCCAAAAAAGACCAGCGCAGGCTTGTCCGGATAGCGTCGGGCATTGGTGGCCAGGTTGTCCCACAGCGAGGTGGCAGGCAAGGTGATGGAATGCGGCAGGCGGCGAGGCCAGAACTTGTGGTGCGAACGCATAGGGCAGACAGTCTCCTTTTGCCCGCTAGCCTAGATGCCGCGCGGTGGCCGGGCAATGGGGGTGGCCCGGTTCGGCGTCGCCAAAGTGACCATGCTGCCACGCAGAGCAGCTCGGCACAGGCGAGAACGTATGTGCCGCGACAACGCATGCGGTTGTGGAGGAGTTAGGTGTCAGATTCAGGCTGGCAGCAGCCACTCATGCCTTGACCCTTGAATGACTCCACACACCGAAACCAGCTGCTTCACTTTCGTTAGGGAAGGCGTACAAACCCAACATGCCGATTAATAAACTGGTGTGCTAAAAAATCCTCGAAACTTCCGCGAGGAACTCCTGGTGGCAATGATCATGCATGCCAAGCAATTCTCGTCGCAGCAATGCGCCACTCACTGGTTCGAGCCAGCTCGCAGAGCGAGCCGCGGTTAGACCGTTCGCACCCTAGAAATCGTATTGTTCTCGTTGCTGCCCAAGAGTTGTTCGCTTTTGACGCGAGGGCATTGTCTGTCACGCCCAACTCGTTGGTGAAATACCGGAGGGACATCAAGACAAACTTCACTTGCCCATAGCTTTTTGGCCACTCTACTTGGAATGCAGGTGATCGCATGGGACCATGCGTTCTGCAAGTTTCGAGACCTTCCCACCTCGCTTAAAGCCTTAGTGGGGCCGCTCGCAGATTGGCTACAAGCCAACCCGAGCCGGCCGACCGTGCAAACCTGATCCGAGCATCGAAACTGGCTCGCTTTGCGCTGGACCATCCCGGCTTGATGGGTGACCTGCAGGCGCTGCCAAGCGCTGGTGCACCTTTAGCGCCGAGAGGCGGACATCGTCATCCCGCTGGAGCGTCCCGCCTGCGGTGCACTGGTGGGCATTCTTGCGCGATACCGTAGCGGCGCAGCAAGGGCTTCTGCTGTCCACTGCATTGCCATCTAATTGATAGCTATTGGGGCCTCATAGATAAGCGCTCAGGGTACTTCGTATTGGTTTTTAGCTGCGGATACTTTTGCGAAACATCCAGACGCTTTCGGGACACTGCTGGCGAGATGGCGTGGACTGACAGTGCAACGGCACTCCAACCTGCCGGTGGGGCGTGAAGGTTCCTCGTATCCACAAATTAACATTCGTAGTTGAAATTACTTTCTGGTAAAAAACGGTATCGCCGTTGGTCACTTCTGCCCAGAGTGATGCCAAACCCCGGGTTGGTATTCGAAATGCAAGGTACAGCGCCCTGCATAAAGGGCATTGCAGTGAACTACGCCCCTTCTTCGCCCCCCCGCGCGCAGATCTGCCCAGAGGGTTCCTGTGTGCAGCCAGTGTCCCCTTTCGTGAATCCACAACCATCTGCTACCCCTTGGTGACCTACCGGACTCCCCGGCGTCGCCCCCCCTTGCGCACGCATGGGCGCAAGCCGTGCCGACAGCACCAGGCGCCCCCTGCACTGACTACGATTTGATAGCTGCCACCGCAATAACCATAAGCGCTAGAGCCACTTTCTCCCCAAACCACCATGACCACTGACACCCATACCCGTGAAATCTTTATTGTCGACAGCCGTGTGCAGGACGTCGCTACGCTGCTCAAAGGCCTGCCCCCGGGTGCGGAGGTGGTGGTGCTGAAAGCCGGTGAAGATGGCTTGCAGCAAATGGCTGCAGCGCTGGGGGAGCGTGGCGACGTGAGGGCGGTGCACGTGCTGGCCCATGGAAGCGAAGGGCAGTTGCTGCTGGGCAATACCGTGCTGGGCAACCAACTGGACTCCCATAGTGCGCAGTTGACCGCCATCGGCCGTGCCATGACCCCGGATGGCGACCTGCTGGTGTATGCCTGTGATGTGGGTGCCGGCGAGGGGGGCGCGCAATTCGTATCGACACTGGCCCAGTTGACTGGTGCCGACGTCGCGGCTTCAACAGACTTGACGGGAGCCGCGGCACTGGGTGGCAACTGGGCGCTAGAAGCGCACGAAGGCAAGATCGACACCAAAACCCTAGAGATTGCCGACTATCAGGATGTATTCACCCTGATCAGCCTCACTGGCATGGATGCCGACTACTCTTCCACCACTATCGTAAAACAGGTCAACGGCCAAAATATCACCTTTACAGGTGGCGCCGCCGCCGGCGGGCTGGGCATAGATAATTTTTCTTATAGTTCGGACGGCTTGTACTCCTATCAAGGCCCCACCAACGAGATCAAGCTGACCATCACCGCCGCGGCTGGCTACTCGTTTGACATCAACTCATTTGCTGTCGGCGTCCTGACAGGTAGCCTGACGATAGACTTTACGTATGCCGACGGTACGACGGACACCCTGACAGTCAACTCGCTCGCCAACTCCTGGCAAACGCTAATCAATGGCAGCCTGAGCAAACCGATCAACGACGTCAAGCAGGTGGTGTTCAGTTCCGGCGATTTCGGGCTGTTCCAGAATTTCGACATCACCGACGTCAAGGCCGTGCTGCACCCGCCCACGGTCACGGTCAGCAGCGCCAGCCTGTCGGCCGACACCGGCACCAGCGGCAGCGACTTCATCACCAAGACCGCCGCGCAAACCATCAGCGGCACGCTGTCGACCACGCTGAGCACAGGCGAAAAGGTCCAGGTGTCGTATGACAACGGCGGCAGCTGGAGCGACGCCACCACCTACGCGGTCGGATCCAGCAGCTGGAGCACCACCACCACGCTGGCCGGCAGCAGCACCTTCCAGGCCCGCGTCACCAACGCCGACGGCTCCAGCACCGCCTACACGCACAGCTACACGCTGGACACCACGGCGCCCACCACCAGCTTCACCGCCATCACGCTGTCGGCCGACACCGGCACCAGCAGCAGCGACCTGATCACCAAGACGGCCAGCCAGACCATCACCGCCACGCTCAGCGGCGCGCCAGCCGGCACCGACATCGTCTGGGGTTCCGTCGACGGCGGCAGCCACTGGACCGACGTCACCAGCAAGGTGGCTGGCACCTCCTTGACCTGGAATGGCGCCACGCTGGGCGCCGGCAGCAACGCCATCGCGTTCAAGGTGACCGACGCGGCCGGCAACGACAGCGGCTTGAGCTCCCAGAACTACACGCTCGACACCACCTCGCCCACCACCACCGTGGCCAGCGCCAGCTTCTCCAACGACAGCGGCACCTCGTCGTCCGACTTCATCACCCGCACGGCGGCGCAGGACCTGAGCGGCACGCTGTCGGCCAACCTGGCCGCCGGCGAGTCGGTGCTGGTCTCGCTCGACAACGGCGCCACCTGGGCCACCGCCACCACCACCGTGGGCCAGAACACCTGGTCGCTGACGGGGCGCACGCTCACCGCCAGCAACACCCTCAAGGTCAAGGTCAGCGACACCGCCGGCAACGACGGCAGCGTGCTATCCCAGGCCTACCAGTACGACATCACCGCGCCCACCACCACCTTCAGCAATCTGTCGCTGTCGGCCGACACGGGCGCCAGTGCCACCGACTTCATCACCAAGACCGCGGCCCAAACCATTACCGCAACGCTCAGCAATGTTCTGAGCGGCGGCGACATTCTGTATGGCTCGCTCGACAACGGAGCCACATGGACTGATATCACCAGCAAGGTGTCTGGAACGGCGCTGACCTGGAATGGCGTCACGCTGACTGCCAGCGATACGTTGCAGCTGCGAGTGACCGACTCTGCCGGCAACGATGGCACCGTGCGCAGCCAGGCCTATGCGCTCGACACCAACACCCCAGCCACGCCAGGCACCCCGGTGCTGAACAGTGCTAGCGACAGCGGCTTGTCCAACAGCGATGGCATCACCAGCGACACTACTCCGACATTGACCGGCAACGCAGAAAACGGTAGCACCGTCACGGTTTTTGACGGTGCTACCCTGCTTGGCGCCGTCACTGCCGGCGCTGGTGGTTGGACCTTGACCACTGGCGTATTGGCGGAGGGTGGCCACACCATCACCGTCGTGTCGACCGATACGGCCGGAAATGCTTCGGCCGCCTCGGCTGCGCTGGCCTTCACCGTCGACACCACCGCCCCTGCCGTAACATCGGTTACAGTGCCTGCCGACGGCACTTACTACAGTGGGGCCGCACTGGACTTCACGGCGAACTTCTTCGAGGCGGTTGTTGTAGACACCAGCGGGGGTACACCACGCATCGCCCTCGTGGTCGGCGCCACCACCCGCTACGCCGACTATGTGTCTGGCTCGGGTACAAGCGCGCTGTTGTTCCGCTACACCGTTCAAAGTGGCGACGTCGACGCCAACGGTATCACCGTTGGTGCACTGTCGGTCAATGGTGGCACACTGCGGGACGCCGCTGGCAACAGCGCCGCGACCACTCTCAACAGCGTTGCCAGCACCGCCGCTGTCGATGTCGACGGCTCCAACCCCAGTATCACCAACGTCAGCGCCAGCACGGCCGACGGCGCATACGCAGTCGGTTCGACGGTCACCATCACTGTCGACTTCTCCACGGCAGTGGATGTTGATACCACCGGCGGTATTCCGACCCTGGCGCTGGATGGCGGTGGCAGCGCTACCTATTCAGGTGGCTCTGGGAGCAGCACACTGACCTTCGTCTACACGGTCGGCGCCGGCCAGAACAGCGCCGACCTCGACTACAGTTCGACCGGCGCGCTGACGCTCAATGGCGCCACGATTGTTGATGCAGGCGGTTCTCATCAGCCTGCCGCACTGACCTTGGCTACGCCGGGAGCGGCCAGTTCCTTGGGCGCGAACAAAGACCTGGTCATCGACACGACTGCGCCGACCAACACCATTGCCAGCGCCACCTTCTCGGCCGACACTGGCACGTCCGCTACTGACTTCATCACCAAGACAGCCGCGCAAACCCTCAGCGGCACGCTGGTATCCAATCTGGCCGGTGGCGAGAAGGTCTATGTATCGCTCGATAACGGAAGCACATGGGTGCTGGCTGCTGCCTCGGCTGGGGCCAGCGCTTGGTCGCTTCCCGGCCAGACTCTGGTGGGCAGCAATACGCTTCAGGTCAGAGTGGTGGACGACGCCGGTAACAGCGGCACCGCGTACGGGCACGCCTATGTGCTCGACACCACGGCGCCGACCATCAGCTTCAACGGCATCGCGCTGTCGGCCGACACCGGCGTGGCGGGCGACCTGATCACCCACACGGCGGCGCAGACCATCAGCGCCACGTTGAGCGGCGCGCCGGCCGCTGGCGACGTGGTGTACGGCTCGCTTGACAACGGCGCCACCTGGACCGACGTCACCAGCAAAGTGTCTGGCACCACACTGACCTGGAACGGCGTCACTTTGGCCGGCAGTAACACCCTGCAATTGAGAGTGAGCGATGTGGCCGGTAACAATGGCACCGCAACCAATGCGGCCTACGTGCTTGACACTACCGCCCCGACCACGAGCGTAGCCTCGGTGGTCTTGTCGGCTGACACTGGAGTCTCGTCCACCGACTTCATTACCAAGACGGCAGCGCAGACGGTCAGCGGCACATTGTCTGCCAACCTGGCTGCTGGAGAGCAGGTGCTGGTCTCGCTCAATAACGGCGCCACCTGGACTGCAGCCACATCGACTGTCGGCAACAACGCCTGGTCGCTGGGGGGCCAGACGCTGAGCGTCAGCGACACACTGCTGGTCAAGGTCACCGATACGGCAGGCAACGATGGTGCTGTGCTCGGCCAGGCCTACATTTACGACACAGCAGCTACCGTACCGACCGTCGCTGCCTTGTCGAGCCAAAGCTTGACGCCGGTGCTAACGGGCGCCGCCGCCTTGGGAGCCGGTGAAACCATGACTGTCACGGTGGGCGGCGCCACCTATGACGTCGTGCCGGTGGCCGGTGCCTGGAGCCTGGATCTGGCTACGGCGGTGCCGGCCACCGGCACACTGACACTGGCACTGAACCAGCGCTACGAGGTGGTGGCTACAGTTACCGATCTCGCTGGCAATGTTGCAAGTGATACAACGGCCGGAGAACTGCTACTGGGTACTTTGCCAGTCACTCCCGACCCGGAACCACCGGTAACCCCACCCGTGACCCCGCCGACGCCCGGGGTGCCAGACAACGACGGCGTGCCTAACGCTGTGGAAGACCTGACCCCAGGGATCCCTGGCCCCGGTGGCACAACAACCACCGGAGACGGTAACGGAGACGGCGTCAGGGACAGCGAACAGCCGGGAGTGGCCTCGATAGGCTTCGTGCTCAGCCCCACGGGCGAGAGCAACCCCGGCAACGCACCGCCTACCTTCACCACGTTGGTGGCCAGCAGTCAAGACGGCAAGGTGGGCAGTGGCAACGACAATTCACGCATCACCAGCCTCAAACAACTGGATGCGCCGCAAGACCTGCCAGCGGGCATGCAAATGCCCATTGGATTGGTGAGCTTCACGGTAGAGCTGGGACAAGGCAAGACAGGAGAGAACTTCAGCCTGTACGTGGACCCGGCGCTGGGCGTGAATGGATACTGGAAAGAGAACGCCAGCGGCCAATGGGTGAACATCGCCAGCGAACCTTACGGAGGCAAGATGGTGATGGAGGGAGGACGCCTGCGGCTGGACTTCCACATCGAAGATGGCGGGCAGTTCGACGCGGACGGGAAGGTGGATGGGATCATCACGGACCCGGGGGCGCCGGGGCACATGGCGCTGTCGGTAGTGGGGATGGCGCCGGACATGCCACATGGGTTCTGGTTCTGAATGACACATGCCCAGGACCTCACCCATTCTGAAATCGTAAAACGCGAACTATCAGCAACCATGGAAGAGCAACAACAGCCATCAAAGACTGTGACCAAGTACACCTTAAAGTGCCTGCAATCGCGCTCACTGTAGTCCCGACCCGCTTGCTTGCTGCTTGTGGCGGAGTTGGAGGGGGTGATGCAGCTGGTCCCACCATCGACCCCACCCAGCTCAAGGGCCGCTGGGTCACGGCAGCTGGCGTAACGCCAGCTGTAACCGCTCTGGTGCCTGATTGCCGAGCCAGGACGCTACCCGGCTGGTCAAGCTGGTAGTGCGCGGTGACAGCAGTGCCAATGGCAGGTCCTATTCATTGAGCCAGGGCAATATCGGAATTTGCGCTCCGCAATGTCTGGAATGCGTCCTAGAGCGTGAGTAGTGCGCAAGTTATCGGGCGGCCGCAATCGCTGCAAAGCCGCCTGGAACGCCCATAGCCCCGCCTGCCGCCCGTCCCCTTACATCAGCTATTCACCTGCGCCCACAGCTTGTCCAACCGCTTGACGCTCACCGGCTGCGGCGTGCGCAGCTCTTGTGCGAAGAAGCTCACGCGCAGTTCCTCCAGCAGCCAGCGCAGCTCCTGCATGCGGGCATCCACCGCGCCCTTGCGCTCGGCCACCAGGCGCCAGTAGCGCTGCTCTTGAGGGCGCAGTTCGGCCAGCTTGGCGGCGTCGCGGGCAGGGTCGGCGCGGACCTTGTCCAGGCGCAGGGTGATGGCCTTGAGGTAGCGGGCGTAGTGCGCCAGTTGCGTCCACGGGGCCACGGCGATGAAGTTCTTGGGCACGAGGCGCTGCAGCTGTTGTTGCGCGTCGGCCGTCGCATCCGGGGCGTTCTTGGTGTCCTTGATCTTGCGGGCGGCGGCGGCGTATTCGATGAGGATGGTGCCCGCCAGGCGCGCGACCTCATTGGCGATCAGCGTGAGGCGGCCCCGGCCCTCTTCCACGCGGCGCTTGAAGGCGTACTCGTCGGTGGGCAGCGGGTCGAGCAGAAAGGCGCGGTCCAACGCCACATCGATGATCTGGGTGCGCAGCTCTTCCTGCGTGCCCAGCAGCATATAAGCCACGGCCATCTTCTGCAGGTCGGGAATGTTCTTTTCGAGGTACTTGAGCGCGTCCTTGATCTGCAGCGCAAACAGGCGGCGCAGGCCCGCGCGGTGTTTGGCGGCGGCCACCTCGGGCTCGTCAAACACTTCGATGCTCACGGCGTCGCCGCCGTCGATCAGGGCCGGGAAGCCAATCAGCGTCTGCCCAGCCTTCTTGATCTCCATGAGTTCGGGCAGCTCGCCAAACGTCCAGCTGGTGTAGCGCTGGCCTGCGGGGGCCGATGGCGTGGCGTGCACTGGCGAGGTGGCCTGCGCGGGCTGTGTTGACGCAGACGCTCCTGATTTGATAGCTGCTTGCGCTTGACCATCGCGCGCAGAGGGCATTTTTGACTCAGGTTTTTGACCCTCTGCCGCTGTGCCGCCCAGCTTGAGCCCCGCCAGCGCCTGGAAGGCGCCGCGCGCCTTGGCGCCCCATTCGGCCTTAAGCGCGCCCAGGTTGCGGCCATGGCCCAACTGGCGGCCATGTTCGTCCACCACGCGGAAGTTCATGAACAGGTGGGGGCTGAGCATGTCGAGCTTGAAGTCGGCGCGCTTCACGTCGAGCGAGGTCTCGTCGCGCACCTGCTTGAGCAGCGCGTCCGTCAGGCTGCCGGTGCCAAAACGCTCGGGCGCATTAAACAGCTCGGCCAGCCGCGCGGCCGATTCGGGCAGCGGCACAAAGCGGCTGCGCGGGCGCTGGTGCAGGCTTTTGAGCAGCGCCTGGATCTTGTCCTTGAGCATGCCGGGCACCAGCCATTCGCAGCGCTCGTCGCTCACCTGATTGAGCACAAAGAGCGGGATGGTCACAGTGATGCCGTCGCGTGCGTCGCCGGGTTCGTGCAGGTAGGTGGCGGTGCAGTCCACGCCGCCCAGGCGCACGGTCTTGGGGAAGGCGCTGGTGGTGATGCCCGCCGCCTCGTGGCGCATGAGTTCGTCGCGCGTGAGCTTGAGCAGCTCGGGGTTGGCGCGGCTCGCGTCCTTGTACCAGCGCTCGAAGGTGGTGCCGCTGCACACGTCCTGCGGCACCTGCTGGTCGTAGAAGGCGTAGATGAGTTCGTCGTCCACCAGCACGTCCTGGCGGCGCGACTTGTGCTCCAGCTCTTCGACCTTGGCGATGAGCTTCTGGTTGGCGGCCAGGAACGGCAGGCGGGTGTCCCACTCGCCGCCCACCAGGGCTTCGCGCAGAAAGACTTCGCGGGCGCCCTGCGGGTCCACCTTGCCGAAGTCCACGCGGCGGTTGTTGTAGACAACGATGCCGTAGAGCGTTGCGCGCTCCAGCGCGGTGACCTGCGCGGCTTTTTTCTCCCAGTGCGGGTCCAACATCTGCTTCTTGAGCAGATGGCCGCCCACCTGCTCCAGCCACTGGGGTTCGATAGCGGCGATGCCCCGGCCGAAGAGGCGCGTGGTCTCGACCAGCTCGGCCGCCACGATCCAGCGGCCCGGCTTCTTGTTCAGGTGGGCGCCCGGGTGCTTGTAGAACTTGATGCCACGCGCGCCCAGGTACCAGTCTTCCTCATCGCTCTTGACGCCGATGTTGCCCAGCAGGCCCGAGAGCATGGAAAGGTGGATCTGTTCGTAGCTCGCGGGCTGGGTGTTGATCTGCCACTTGTGCTCGGTCACCACCGTGAGCAGTTGGGTGTGGATGTCACGCCACTCGCGCAGGCGGCGAATGCTGATGAAGTTCTGGCGCAGCAGCTGCTCGTACTGGCGGTTGCTGAGTTTGTGGGTGGGCGCTGGAACGGCCGCAACGGTCGCAACGGCCAATGCGGGTGCCGCAGCAGCCACGGCACGCTGAGCCACGGGCAGATGCGCTTGCGAAGGCGCCTTGTGCTGGGCCATGGCTTTTTGTGCGCGCGCCGACGGCAGGCTGGGCGCCCCGCCCCGTGCTTCGTTGATCCACTTCCAGAGCTTGAGGTAGCCGCTGAACTCGCTTTTTTCGTCGTCGAACTTGGCGTGTGCCTGGTCGGCCTGCTGCTGCGCTTCGAGCGGGCGGTCGCGCACATCCTGCACGCTGAGCGCGCTGGCGATGACCAGCACCTCGTCGAGCGCGCGGCGCTCGCGCGCTTCCAGGATCATGCGGCCCACGCGCGGGTCCAGCGGCAGCTTGGACAGCTCCACGCCCATGGGCGTGAGTTCGTTCGCATCGTCCACCGCGCCGAGTTCACCCAGCAGCTGGTAGCCGTCGGCAATCGCGCGGCCCGAGGGCGCCTCAATGAAGGGAAACTGCCCCACATCGCCCAGGTGCAGCGACTTCATGCGCAGGATGACGCCTGCGAGCGAGCTGCGCAGGATTTCGGGGTCGGTAAAGCGCGGGCGGCTGTTGAAGTCCGCCTCGTCGTACAGGCGGATGCAGATGCCGTTGGCCACGCGGCCGCACCGGCCTGCGCGCTGGTTGGCGGCGGCCTGGCTGATAGGCTCGACCAGCAGCTGCTCTACCTTGCTACGGAATGAATAGCGCTTGACGCGCGCGGTGCCTGCGTCAATGACGTATCGGATGCCCGGCACGGTGAGCGAAGTCTCGGCCACGTTGGTGGCCAGCACGATGCGGCGGCCGGTGTGGCCGTCGAAGATGCGGTCCTGCTCGGCCTGCGACAGGCGGGCGAACAGCGGTAGCACCTCGGCGTTGCGCATCACGGGCTGGTGCGACAGGTGTTTGCGCAGGTGGTCGGCGGCTTCGCGGATCTCGCGCTCACCGGGCAGGAAGATCAGGATGTCGCCTTCGGCGTTGCCCTGCCAGAGTTCATCCACGCCATCGGCAATGGCCTCGTTCAGGCCGTGGTCGCGCGTCTCCTCAAACGGCCGCCAGCGCTGCTCCACTGGAAAGGTGCGGCCCGAGACCATGATGACCGGGGCCGGGCCCTTGGCCGACTCGAAATGCTTGGCAAAGCGGTCGGCATCAATCGTTGCAGACGTGACGATGACTTTCAGATCAGGCCTGCGCGGCAGGATCTGGCGGATGTAGCCCAGCAGGAAGTCGATGTTGAGGCTGCGTTCGTGCGCCTCGTCGATGATGATGGTGTCGTAGGCCTTGAGCAGCGGGTCGGTCTGCGTCTCGGCCAGCAAGATGCCATCGGTCATGAGTTTGACGGAGGCATCGCGCGAGAGGCGGTCCTGAAAGCGCACCTTGAAGCCCACCACATCACCGAGCGGCGTGTTCAGCTCTTCGGCAATGCGCTTGGCCACGCTGCTGGCGGCAATGCGGCGCGGCTGGGTGTGGCCGATGAGCTGGCCTTTCTGACCTGGCTTGGCATTGCACTTGCCCCGGCCCAGCGCCAGCGCAATCTTGGGCAACTGCGTGGTCTTGCCCGAGCCCGTCTCGCCGCACACGATGATGACCTGGTGCTTGGTGATAGCCGCCATGATCTCTTCGCGCTTGCCCGAGACGGGCAGGGATTCGGGAAAAGTGATGCGCAGCGGCGGGGTGGCAGGGGCGGCGCGGGGGGCGGTGGGCGGGGGGGAGAAAGGCGCGGATTCGGTCATGAAGGCACGCATTATCCGAGAGCCCGCATTTTCGGTATGTAATGCGCACAGTTCCTGCACCGCCTGGCGATGTCTCCGTGGCGTGCGCCCCCCTGGAATGAATGCCCGAATGCCCTTTCAGACATCTGCCCACCCGCTCGCCGCCGACGACCGCGCCCCGCCCCGTGCAACATCCCGCACCCCATCACGCCGCGACTGGCTGGCGTGGGCGGGAGCCACCGCCCTCGCGCCCCTGCCCGCCCTGCTGTCGGGCTGCGGGGGCAGCAACAACCCCGGCCCCCATCTGGCGGCCACCCAGGCCTGGGGGCGCCATGAAATACGGCAGGCCATGCAGGCCAGCCAGGCGCGCGCTGCCTCCGTCGCATTGCTGCAGGGCGACCGCCTGGTCTGGCAGGAGGCTTTTGGGGTGCTGGACGAAACCTCCCGCGCGCCCGCCACGCCCGACACACGCTTTAACGTGGGCTCCGTGAGCAAGGTGCTGGCGGCGCTGGCCGTGATGATTCTGGTGGACCGCCAGCTGGTGGAACTGGATGCACCCGTGGTGCGCTACCTGCCGCAGTTCACCATGCTGTCGCCGGGCTACCGCGACATCACGGTGCGGCACCTTCTGAGCCACGCATCGGGGCTGCCCGGCACCTATGCCCGCCACATGTTTGCCTTTGCCCCGCAGCCAGGCTATGCGGCAGACCTGGAGGCGGCCCTGGCCGACATGCACCTCAAGCACGCACCCGGCGCCATGGCGGTGTACTGCAACGATGGTTTCACGCTGGTCGAACGCATCGTGCACGCCGTCACAGGGCAGGCCTATCCGGCGTTTGTGCAGTCGGCCATCCTCAACCCGTTGGGCATGGCGCGCTCGGGCTACACGCTGCAGCCCTTGCCTGCGGGCAGCTTTGCCCCGGGGTACATCGGCGATGTGCGCCAGCGCCAGGAGTTTGTGATGGGCCACGCCACCGGCGGGCTATGCACCACCCCGGGCGACATGATGAAGCTGGCCACCTTGCTGATGCGGGGCGGCGAGCTGGATGAGCAGCGCATTGTTTCCAAGGCTGGTGTGGCCGAAATGGGCAGCGCCCAGAACCAGGGCATGCGCCTGAACCTCACCCCCGACTGGCACTGGGGCCTGGGCTGGGACAGTGCCCGCCAGCAAGGCCTGGCTGCGGCGGGCTTTGTGGCATGGCAAAAAAGCGGCGGCACGATGTTTCACTCCAGCGACTTCTATGTGCTGCCACAGGCAGGGCTGGCGCTGCTGCTCACCGGCAATGCGCCTGGCTTCAAGCCCGGCCCCATTGCCGAAGGCATCTTGCTGCGTGCGCTGCAGGAAACAGGCCAGTTGCGCGTGCTGCCGCCGAGGGTGTCGGTGGCCATGCCTGCGCTGGCGACCATCTCTTCTGTGGCGGTGGAGGCAGTGCTGGGCATCTACGGCTGCTCCTCCCACCCCATGAAAGCGGCTTCGCCCGACGGCCAGCAAGTGGATCTATCGATCTGGTCGGCCAAGGCCAAAGACTGGGAGCCGCTGTGCACGGGGATGCGCCTGCGCAGTGACGGCTGGTGGTGGTCGGACACGCAGCCCCGCACCCAGTACCGCTGGGAGCAGGCCGAAGGCCGCCGCTACCTGCTCTCGCGCGAGCCTGCCACGGCCGGGCATTACGGGGTGACCATGCCAATGGCACAGCAGATGCCCAAGGCACCGGCCCCGCTGCCGCCGCAGTGGTCCGCGCGGCTTGGCAGCACCTGGCTGCTGGCCAACGAAACCCCCGACTCCATCCCGCTGGCCATGGGCGCAGGGACCGCCACCCTGCAAGAGCTGCCGGAGCTGCCTGGCTACCTGCTCTGGGACGACAGCCAGCTGTTGCTGCCCCTGACGGCAGACCGCGCAGGCATGACTGTGCAGGTGCCGCTCAACGCGGGCCGCGACCTGGTGGAACTGGTGGTGCAGATCCGTGACAAGGAAGAGTGGATACACGCCGCAGGCTGGGCGTATCGCCGCCACGACTGAGCCGCCCCGCCCTTTGCACTGTGCGTTTTGTGCGACATATCCGCCGGTGCCGCGCCCTGTGCGCTTGCCACGCGCGGCACGCCTCGCCACAATCGCGCCTTCTTTCAGCACTGCGTGGCCCTGTCGGCCAGCCCCTGAAAGCCCTGGAGGTCACCACTATGTTTGTTCCCTTGTTCGCTCCCGCCTGACCACTGTCCACCGCCCCGGCTGGACTGTGTTTTCACGCATCCAGCCACGGCAGACAAGCGACCTCCTGCACCCCAGTGCAGCGCTCCACAAGCCCTGGCTTATTTGCCGGGGTTTTTTGTTTGTGGAACGCACACATGAGTGCCAAAAAACTGTCTCGGGCCTTCGCCCAGGGTGAAATCAAAAAGCTGCGCCGCATGAAGCAGCCCCTGGTGCTGAAGCTCGAAGCCTCGGGCCCGCCCCGAAACCCTGTGGCCGCAGCACTGGCCCAACGCAGCCTGTCCAGCGCAGCAGGCAAACACATCCGAGCCCGTGGCGCCCAGCGCCGTGCGGACACCGTCGCCCTGCGCAAGGCGACCCTGAACGCTCGTTTTACCGAGCGCGACTGACAAGAACGATAGAAAACATGGACCTTTCAATCCAAACCCCAACGCTGCCGCATGGGCAGCACCCGCCCTCACCTACACACCGGGCACTGCTGGCCCAGCGCCAGCAGGCACTGGCCCACGCTGCCGAGCAGCTCAAGACCGAGCTGTTCGGCATCGACGACGTGATCGACCGCGTGATCGACGCGGTGCGTGCCTGGTATGTGCTGCCACAGCTCATCACCCGGCCCGTCATCGTCTGCCTGTGGGGCCTCACCGGCACGGGCAAGACGCAGCTCACGCGGCGCCTGGCGCAGCTGCTGGGCTTTTACGACCGGTTTGTGGAAGTGCAGATGGATGGCTTCAGCCATGGCGCCAGCTACCGCAGCTCGTCCATATCCGGCATGCTGGGCGACTCGGGCATCCACGAAGGGGCGCCCGGCATCCTGGTGCTGGACGAGTTCCAACGCTTTCGCACCGTGGACCGCAAGGGCGAAGACGTGAAGGTGGAACGCTACCAGGACGTGTGGACATTGCTCTCCGACGGGCGCCTGCCCCCGGCCCTGAGTGCGCTGACCAACATCGAACGCAAGCTGGCCGATGCGCACTACGAGGCCGAACGCGCCGAAGACGGCGACGACGAGCGCGCAGGCAAGAAGCCCTACCGCTTCCAACTCGACGCCTGGGATGCGCAGGAACTCAAGCGCATGCTCAAGCTGCAAGAGCCCCTGGCCGAAATCATGCAATGGCCGCCCGCGCAGGTGCAGGCGCTGTTCACCCGGTTCCAGCAGTCGCTCACGTCATGGGAAACCGACTACAGCAAGCTGCTGGTGTTTGTGTGCGGCAACCTCGACGAGATGTACCACGAGACTGCGCAGCGCGTGGAAGACTGCGACACCGATGCCGACATCTTTCACCGCCTCACACGCAAGCTGTCGCTCATCGATGTGAAGAAGGCGCTCGCTGAGCGCTTCAAGCCCGAGCAGATTGCGCGGCTGGGCAACGAGCATGTGGTCTACCCGTCGTTCAACAAGGCCACCTACGAGCAGCTCATCCGCACCCTGTGCGCGCGCTATTGCGACGACATTGCCGCCCAGTGTGGCGTGCGCTTTGCCATCGGGCAGGATGTGCTGGACGAGCTGTATGCCAACGCAGTGTTCCCGGCGCAGGGAACGCGCCCTTTGTTCTCGTCGGTGCACGCCATCCTGAGCGCCAATCTGGTCAAGGCCGCGCTGTGGGTGCTGGAGCAGGCGCTGCCCCTGGGCACCACCTACCCCATCGCGCTGGCGGCAGACAAGCGCCACCTGGTGGTGCAGGCCGGGGCGCAGCAGGCCCTCCTCCCAGTCACGTTGGAGCTGAACCGCCTCAAGCAGCGCGCCAACGCCGACTTTCGCGCGCTGCTGGCAGTGCACGAAGCAGGCCACGCGCTGGTCTATGGCCTGCTGCTGGGCCAGGCCCCGCAGGAGGTGAAGATCAACATCGCATCTTTTGAGGGCGGCTACAACAGCTTTGCAGGCCTGAAGGTCACCACACGCCAGAACGCGCTCGACATGATGTGTGTGGGCCTGGCAGGCCGCGTGGCCGAGGAGCTGGTGTTTGGCGAAATGGCCTGCACCACGGGCGCCGAGCAGGACTACAAGCAGGTAACAGCCGAAGCCGCGCGCTACATCCGCCACCACGGCTTTGGCGCCCGGCTGGCGCGCACCGATGTGACGGTGGAGATGGACCACCACATCAACACCGATGTGGGGCCCAGCAACGCCGCCATTGAGGAGCTGCTACAGGCGCAATACCAGCGCGCAGGCACCTCGCTGCGCCAGCACCAGGGCGCGCTGAACCGGCTGGTGGATGCGCTGATGGACCACGGCATGATTGCCCGGACCGAAATGCAGGCGCTGATGGCCGACAGCGGCATCGCTATCGCCGTGCCGCCCGCATCCGGCACGGACGAAGCCCTGGTGCTGGAGCCCTTTGCGGCGCGGCTGGCGGCGTTTCAGCAACACACCAACGGCACCGCTGCACCCGCTGTGGCGCCGAATGTGGCGCGGCAAAGCTCAGCATGCTTATGATGCGCGGTTTGGCGGCCCCAGGGGGCCGCCCACCGTTGCCGCTTTTTCCGTCATTCCAAGGTCCGCCCCACCGCTTGCACCGCCATGTCCGCCGTCTTCAACTTCACCTTCGTGCCCTGGTTCCGCTCGGTGGCGCCTTACATCCACAAGTTCCGCAACCAGACCTTTGTGATCGGACTCACGGGCGAGGCGATTGCGGCAGGCAAGCTGCACAACATTGCGCAGGACTTGGCCTTGATTCAGGCCATGGGCGTGAAGATCGTGCTGGTGCACGGCTTTCGCCCGCAGGTGAACGAGCAGCTGGCAGCCAAGGGGCATGCAGCCAAATACTCCCACGGCATCCGCATCACCGACTCGGTAGCGCTCGATTGCGCGCAGGAAGCTGCGGGCCAATTACGCTATGAGATCGAGGCCGCTTTCAGCCAGGGCCTGCCCAACACGCCCATGGCGGGCGCCACGGTGCGCGTGATCTCGGGCAACTTCCTCACGGCACGGCCCGTGGGCATTGTGGATGGCGTGGATTTTCAGCACTCGGGCCTGGTGCGCAAGGTGGATGTGGCGGGCATCCGCCAGACGCTGGACATGGGCGCGCTGGTGCTGCTGTCGCCGTTTGGCTTCTCGCCCACGGGCGAGGCCTTCAACCTGAGCATGGAAGAAGTCGCCACCAGCGTGGCCATTGCGCTGCGGGCCGACAAACTGATCTTCTTGACCGAGGTGCAGGGCATCCGCATGTCGCCCACCGAGCCCGAGAGCGACGACAACCCCATCGACACCGAACTGCCGCTGGCCGCCGCGCAGGCCCTGCTGGCCCAGTTGCCACCCGCCCAGCAGCCCACCGACACGGGCTTTTACCTGCAGCACTGCGTGAAGGCCTGCAAGGCAGGCGTGGAGCGCAGCCACATCCTGCCGTTTGCGGTGGATGGCTCGCTGCTGCTGGAGGTCTATGTGCACGACGGCATCGGCACCATGGTGATTGACGAAAAGCTCGAAGAGCTGCGCGAGGCCACGATTGACGATGTGGGCGGCATCCTGCAGCTGATCGAACCCTTCGAGAAAGACGGCACCTTGGTCAAGCGCGACCGCACCGAGATCGAACGCGACATCGCCACCTACACCATCATCGAACACGACGGCGTGATCTTTGGCTGTGCTGCGCTCTACCCCTACCCCGAGGCCAGGACGGCCGAGATGGCCGCCGTGACGGTGTCGCCGCAAAGCCAGGGCACGGGCGACGGTGAAAAGCTGCTCAAGCGCATCGAGCAGCGCGCACGCCTGCTTGGGCTGGACAGTATCTTTGTGCTGACCACCCGCACCATGCACTGGTTCATCAAGCGCGGCTTCTCGCCCGTGGACCCAGACTGGCTGCCCGATGCGCGCAAGCGCAAGTACAACTGGGACCGCAAGAGCCAGGTGCTGGTCAAGAAGCTCTGAAGAACCGGGCTTCAAAATCACACCACCGTTCGGGCTGAGCACGTCGAAGCGCTGCGCAAGGCTTCGACAGGCTCAGCCCGAACGGTTTGGAGACATGCCGACCAAGGTCCGCCCTGGCTCAAGAACCCGCAGGCGGACTACCCTTGGCGCGCTGCCACCACGGCGCGCGCCACCTGCGCAATCGCCGCATCCCGCTGCTCGGCGGATGCCTTGGAGCGCGTGAGGTAGCAGGTCACCAGCACCGGTGCGCCCCCGCCTGCGGGCCACAGCACGCCGATGTCGTTGGCCGTGCCGCTCTCGCCCGCCGTGCCCGTCTTGTCGCCCACCTTCCAGCCCGGCACACCGGCGCGCAGGCGCTTGTCGCCCGTGCTCGTCTCCACCAGCCAGCGCTGCAGCCAGGCGCGCGACGTGGGGGTGAGTGCATCGCCCAGCACCAGTTTTTGCAGCGTTTGCAGCATGGCCAGTGGCGTGGTGGTGTCGCGCGGGTCGCCCACGGCGGCCTCGTTGAGTGTGGGTTCGGTGCGGTCCAGCCGCGTGATCGGGTCGCCCAGCGAACGTACGAACGCAGTGAACCCGGCCGGGCCGCCATGGCGGGCCAGCAGCACATTGGCGGCGGTGTTGTCGCTCAGGCTCACGGTGGCAGAGCACAGCTCGCCCACCGTCAAGCCGCCGCCGTTTCCTGCACGCGGGCCGCTCACAGGAGAATAAGCCACCACGTCGGCGGCGGCATAGTGCACGCGCGCATCCAGCCGCTCCTTGCCTTGGTCTACCAGCGCCAGCATCCAGCCCGCCAGCACGGCCTTGAAGGTGCTGGCCATGGCAAAACGCTCGTCCTGCCGCCAGCCCAGGGCCAGGCCCGACCCGGTGTCCAGCATGGCCACACCCAGGCGGCCCTGGGCGGTACGTTCGATGTTGGCGAGGGCATCGCTCCAAGCACGGGTGGTCTGGTCGCTGGGGGCGGGGTTGCTGGCAGCGGCACAACCCCACAGAGGCAGGGCCGTGGCAGCTATCAAACCCAAGGAAAACTGTCTTCTTTGCATATCAATTGGAAGCGTGATGGGACGCGTGATGGGAGACAAGGCACGAACGATACGGAGGTTCTTCCCGCAGCACCATCGACAATAATTGCCAAAAGCCCCAAGAAAAACTTTTACCTTTTGACAATATGCACCTGCCGCTCAACGCCCTGCGCGCCTTCGAGGCGGCTGCACGCCACCAGAACCTCACCCGCGCCGCCGAAGAGCTTCACGTGACCCAGACCGCCGTGAGCCAGCACATCCGCAAGCTCGAAGACCGACTGGGCAAGCCGCTGTTCCGCCGCCTGCCGCGCGGGCTGGCGCTGACAGACGAGGGCCAGGCGCTGCTGCCGGTGGTGGTGGAATCGTTTGGCAAGCTGCAGCGCGCACTGGAGAAGCTGGGCGACACCCGCCCGCGCGAAGTGCTGACCGTGGGCGCCGTGGGCACTTTTGCCGTGGGCTGGCTGCTGCCCCGGCTGCGCGACTTTCAGCAGGCTTGCCCCTTTGTGGACCTGCGCCTGCTTACGCACAACAACCGGGTGGACATGGCGGGTGAAGGGCTGGACTTTGCGATCCGCTTTGGCGACGGCGCCTGGCACGGCACGCATGCGCAGCGCATCATGGATGCGCCCATGTCGGTGATGTGCGCGCCCGCGCTGGCCCATGGGCTGCGCACGGTGGCCGACCTGGCACGCCAGCCCCTGCTGCGCAGCTACCGCACCGACGAATGGGCAGCCTGGTTTGACGCCGCAGGCGCGCCCTGCCCCGTGGTGCGCGGCGCGGTGTTCGACTCGTCCCTCACCCTGGCCGAGGCCGCCGCCCAGGGCGCAGGCATGGCCTTGCTGCCCGTGAAGATGTTCACGCGCGAGCTGCAGCAAGGACGGCTGGTGCAGCCCTTTGCGCAGGAGCTGCCTCGCGGCGCCTACTGGCTCACACGGCTGCAGTCGCGCCCGGCCACCGGGGCCATGGCGGCTTTCAGTGACTGGCTCATGGAAGAGGCCCGTGTGGACGAGAGCAGCGAAGCAAGATGAAAAACATGAAGAAAAATAGGCCTTTGCGCGCGTCCATCATGCCCTGATAGCTATCAAAACAATAGCAACAAGAGGCAGTCTGTAGCGGTACAGCGCCACAACCGATGGGGGCATTGGTGCCCGCGCAGCGTCTACACGGCGGATGTGGCCAGCGCGGGGTGTTCGGCCTGCGGCTGGTCCAGGTGGTAGCCCTGCACCATGTCTACGCCCAGCGTCTTCAGCATGTCCAGGATCTCCTGGCTTTCCACAAACTCTGCCACCGTGCGCCTGCCCAGCCCACGGGCCACGTCGATGATGGCGCGGACAAACACCTGGTTGTCGTGCTCGTGGGTGAGGTTGCGGATGAACAGCCCGTCAATCTTCAGCACATCCACCTTGAGGTGCTTGAGGTAGGCAAACGACGCAAAACCGGTCCCGAAATCGTCCAGGCACACCTGGCACCCCGTGTGGCGCAAGGCGTCGATGAACCGCTCGGCATCGCGCAGGTCCGACACTGCCGAGGTTTCCGTCAGCTCCACCAGCAACCGCTGGGGCGCAACGCCCGCTGCCTGCAGCTGGCCCGCGATGTAGGCAGGAAGGCTGGGGTCGTCGAACGAGCGCGCCGAGATATTGATCGCCAACGCAGGCAGCTGCGGCTGCGCACCCAGCAGGGCAATGCTCTCGCGCGCCACCCAGCGGTCGATCTCCAGGATCTTGCCGCTCTTCTCGGCATAGCCAATGAACTGGCGGGGGGCGATCAACCGCGTGCCATCGGCCTCGTCCCGCATGCGGACCAGCACCTCCAGGTGGGACAGCTCCCCGGTGGCGGCGTCGTACACCCCCTGGTAGTGCAGGCGCAGCAGGTCTCTTTCGAGGGCCCGGGATATGCGCTCATTCCAGGCCAGGCGCGTGATTGTTTCTTGTGATGCGTGGTGACCTGGCTGGTAGACCGACCAGCAGTTTTTGCCCAGGTGCTTGGCCTGGTACATCGCGGCATCCGCGTGGGCCACCAAGTCTTCCGCGTTGTCCGCATGCTGCGGCGCCAGGGCAATGCCCAGGCTGGTGGTCAGCCGCAGGCTCTGCCCCTCGATGACAAAAGGCCCCTCTGAAATGGCGCGAACAATGCGCTCGGCCAGATGCTGGGCCTCTTCCACCGAGGCATGGGGCATCAGCACTGCAAACTCGTCACCGCCCAGGCGGCACAGGGTCTCCGTCTGGCGCACCAGCGCCTGCACATCGCCGCCCACCCGCACCAGCACCGAGTCCCCGATGCGGTGGCCAAAGGTGTCGTTGATGGCCTTGAATTCGTCCAGATCAAAGAACAGCAAGGCACCCTGCCGCTCGCGCAGGTCACTCGGATCGCGCGGATCGCGCCGGTCATGCCGCTCGTACCCCCGGAAGAACCGCAGCAATTCGTCTTCAAACCTGCGCCGGTTGTACAGGCCCGTGAGGGCATCGCGCTCGGCCAGATAGATCAGCTGTGCGGCCGTCTCGCGCTCGCGTGTCACGTCCTCGTGAATCCAGAGCCTGCCGATGTAGCGTTTGTCGCTGTCGTGCACGGGGTGCGATCGCAGCAGCAAGGTCCGCCCGTCGCCCACGTCCATCTCGTAGCGACTGGAAAGCCCTGGCGCCACCAGCGACTCCCGCGCATGGTGCGCGTGGTGTGCCAGGGCCGCCAAGGACGTTGGCCCATGCTGCACGGCCTGGAAGATGTCGCTGGCAGGGCGGCCCACAAACGAGGCTTCATCGCCTTCGATACGCCAGATGCTCAAGAACGCGGGGTTGCAGTAGGTCACCTGGTTCTCGGTCGTGACAAAGAGGATGCCCAGCTTCATGGCCCCCAGGAGCGCAAAAAGGCGGGCCCGCTCCTCCTCCAGGCTCACCATGTACTGGCGCCGCCCGTCCACCTCGGCCTGCAATGCCTGCGCCTGCGCCGTGGCCATGGCGCGCTTCTGGACCAGTTCGGACACCATGCAGTCAAATGCCCGGGCCAGGCGGCCCAGTTCGTCTTCAGTGTCCAGGGCGACAGGGGTCGGCGTCTGTCCCTGGCCCAGGGTATCGACGGCCTCCGTCAGGTGCTGCAGCGGGCGGACCACCAGCGTGTTCACCCTGCGGCGCATGGACCACAGCACCGGCACCAGCCCCAACAGGCCAATGCCGCCCAGGCCCAGCATGCCCCACATGACCAGTCCGTCCACCCGCGACTGGGGCATGAGGTAGATCTGGTACCAGTTCGGCCCCCGGATGCGCGACCAGGCAATCCACTGCGTCCCGTCGGCACTCAGGCCCGCACCCCGGTCGGTATGCGCGTTCGACACCATGCGGTGCACCTGCTCCAGCAGGGGGTCCTTGAGGCCTGCAATCTGAAGCTGCCCATTCGCTGCAGCGATCCGGTCCCGCAAGTCGGGGTGGGAGATCAGATCGCCCTCCGCACTCAGGATCAGCTGCATGCCCAGTTGGTCCCGGCTGGCGGCCACGGCGTCAATCAGGGTTTCAATCGACAGGTCGTGGCCCACCGTGCCCACCCAGCGGCCCTGCCAGTCCAGGGGCTGGATCACCGACACCATCCAGGCCTTGGCCTGCTCGTCAAAGTACACCGGGGTCCAGAAGATGCGCCGCTCCGAATTGCGCTGGGGGTCGGCCCCCCGCATGGTGGGGTAGTCGGCGTTGCTGGCATCGGCCGTGGCGCCGCTGCCCCAGTCCACACCGCGCGCATAGACCATCAGGCCGTCTTCCACAAAATCCATATAGGCAGAGAAAAAAGGCGGCACCAGCGCAGGCCCCCGCTCCCTGAACAGGTCATAGCTGACGGCTGCGCGCACGCGCGTGGACTCATCGGGGCCAGCCGGGCCGTGGTGCAGGTACAGCGTGGGCGCATTGGCCGTGTCCACCTTGCCGGGCCGAAGCCGCCACAGCCCGTCCGGCCCGCGCGCAAACAACTCATCGAACCGGCTCAGGGCAGCCTCGGTATCGGCAGCGCGCAGCCGTGTGAGCAAGTCCTGCTGCACCTGCTGGGCACTCTGCCCCGCCTGCACAAAAAGGCCCTCGACCGCCTGCGCACGCAGCTCCACCGCCTGGCGCATCAACAATGGCACCGCGTGATCGGCTACCGCACTCAGTGCTGCGTACCCTAGCAGGGACAGAAGGACCACCAAGCCCAGAAACAATCCCCATATCGACAGGGACAGCCGGTGAATCACCGATGCACGAAGCCGGGAAGTCAGCAAACAAGGCCTCTTGAAAAGGTCAGGAGACGAATGGAACGGCGCAAGCGTTTCAACATGTTACTGAATTCTGGCGCGAGCATGTGCCGTTCTGGCACGCCACACCAGGAAAACCATGGGGCGCCTAAAACCCCAGCGCCCCCACATCCACCGCATCCACCTGCCCCGCGTCCAGAAACGCCTGCCCATAGCGCAGGTACACCCCTTCGCGCACAAACACCTCGAACAGGTCCGGATCGATGTGGCCGTTGTCACGCATGCGGCACATGATCGCCAGCGCCTGCGACAAGGTCATGCCGCTCTTGTAGGGCCGATCGGCGGCCGTGAGGGCCTCGAAGATGTCGGCGATGCCCATCATGCGGGCCTGCAGCGACATCTGCTCGCGCGTGAGACCGCGCGGGTAGCCCTTGCCGTCCATGCGCTCGTGGTGGCCGCCCGCGTATTCGGGCACGTTCTTGAGGTGGCGCGGCCAGGGCAGCGTCTCCAGCATCTTGATGGTGGCGACGATGTGGTAGTTGATGGTGTCGCGCTCGGACTGGTTCAGCGTGCCTGCACGGATGGTGAGGTTCTCCACCTCCTCGGCACTCAGAAAGCTCGTCTGCACACCCTGCGGGTTGCGCCAGTGCCGCATCACGGCGATGTCGCGCACGCGCTGCTGGTCTTCGGGCCGCATGGCCTCGGTGCCGGTGTTGCAGCGGCGCAGAAACTCGCGGTCTTCCTCCAGCGTGTGGATCTCGTGCTGCAGGGCCTGCAGCTCCTGACCCTCGGCCCGCGCGTCCACCACGGGGCGCAGCGCCAGCTGGCGGCGCAGCGCGGCCATTTCGGCGTCGCGCTTGAGCACTTCAAACCGCGTGTCCACCAGGCCGATCCGGTCGTAGATGGTCTGCAGCTTGGTCGCCTTGTCCACCACATGCACGGGCGTGGTGATCTTGCCGCAGTCGTGCAGCAGGCCGGCCATCTTCAGCTCGTAGCGGTCGCGGTCGGTCATCGCAAAGCCCGCCAGCGGCCCTTCGCGGGTGGCATCCACGGCCTCGGCCAGCATCATGGTGAGGGCGGGAACGCGCTGGCAGTGGCCGCCGGTGTAGGGGGACTTTTCGTCGATCGCCAGGTTGATCAGGTTCACGAACGATTCGAACAGGCGTTCAAGCTGCGTGATGAGCAGCCGGTTTGTGAGCGCAATGGCCGCCTGCGAGGCCAGCGACTCGGCCAGGCTCTGGTCGGCCTGCGAGAAGGTGATCACATCCCCGGTATCCGGGTCACGCGCATTGATGAGTTGCAGCACGCCGATGAGTTCGCGGTCGTGGTTCTTCATCGGCACCGTGAGGAACGACTGCGACCGGTAGCCCGTGCGCTGGTCAAACGCGCGTGTGCCCGAAAAATCAAACCCCGCCGCGCTGTAGGCGTCGGCAATGTTCACCGTGCGGTCATGGATGGCCGAGTGGGCAGCCACCAGCGAGTCGTTGGGCGCGCCAGCGGCCGTACGCAAGGGCAGCAGCGGCAGGTCGATGGGCTTGCCCGTGGTGCCCCCCAGGCGGATGCCCAAGGAGTCGGTGCGCAGGATCTCGAACTTGAGGGCCGACTGGTCTTCCGTCACGCTGTAGAGCGTGCCGCCATCGGCTCCCGTGATGGTCTTGGCGGCCTCCAGGATATTCTCCAGCAGCCGGTCGATGTCCCGCTCGCGCGAGAGCGCGGCGCCAATGCCGTTGAGCTGCTCCAGCCGGCGGAACAGATGGATCGTGGATTCCTTGCTCATACAACCACCTTGGAAACAGCGTTGGCGACCCTGCATCGTAACGAAAGGTGACAGCTATCATCACCCCCTTGTTTCAAAAACGCCCATTTAGTGGACTCGGTAACACCCCGCTTTCTCACCGCCGCGCTCTACCAGTTTGTGGACCTGCCGGACTTTGCCGCCCTGCGTGAGCCCCTGCAGACCCTGTGCGACACCCACGGCGTGCGCGGCATGCTGTTGCTGGCGCCCGAGGGCATCAACGGCACCATCGCGGGCGAACCGCAGGGCGTGCACGCCGTCCTGGCCTGGCTGCGCAGCGACGCGCGATTCGCCGCCCTGCAGCACAAGGAGGCGCAGGCAGAGCGCATGCCCTTCTACCGTATGCGCGTGCGCCTCAAGCGCGAGATCGTTACCCTGGGTGTGCCAGGCCTGAACCCCGCGCGCAATGCGGGCACGTATGTGAAGCCCGAAGACTGGAACGCGCTCATCGACGACCCGGGCGTGGTCGTGGTGGACACACGCAACGACTACGAGGTGGGCATTGGCACGTTTGAACGTGCGGTCAATCCACACACAAAAACCTTTGCGGAGTTTCCCGCGTGGGTCGAACGTGAAAAACAGGCCGGTGGCGTGCTGGCGGGCAAGCCCCGTGTGGCCATGTTCTGCACCGGCGGCATCCGCTGCGAAAAATCCACCGCCTTCCTCAAGTCACAAGGCTTTGACGAGGTGTACCACCTCGAAGGCGGCATCCTCAAATACCTGGAGACCGTGCCCGAAGAAGCCAGCCGCTGGCACGGCGACTGTTTTGTGTTCGACGAACGCGTGTCGGTAGGCCATGGCCTCGCACCGGGCCACCACCAGCTTTGCCGCTCTTGCCGCATGCCCCTGGGCGAAGCAGAGCTGCAGTCGCCACACCACGTGCCCGGCGTGAGCTGCCCCTACTGCCACGGCACCCGCACACCCGAGCAAGAGCGCGCCCTGGCCGAGCGCGAGCGGCAGATGCAACTGGCCCGGCATCGCGGGCAAGAGCACATCGGCGCGCAACAACCCGGCCGCCCCCCGCGCACTGCGGCCAAGGACACCGATGGCGACGGCACGGATGGCACAACGTGACCGCCCTACCCGTCCTGTACTCATTCCGCCGCTGCCCCTACGCCATGCGCGCCCGCCTGGCCCTGGCCGTGAGCGGCCAGATGTGCGAGCTGCGCGAAGTGGTGCTGAGGAACAAGCCCCAGGGCCTGCTGCTGGCATCGCCCAAGGGCACCGTGCCCGTGCTGGTGTTGCCCAGCGGCCAGGTGCTGGAGCAAAGCCTGGACATCATGCAGTGGGCGCTGGCGCAGCACGATCCTGAAGGCTGGCTCACGCCCAGCCACGGCACCGTGGCGGACATGCTAGCGCTGATTGCCGAATGCGATGGCCCGTTCAAGCAGGCGCTGGACCGGTGCAAATACCCCAGCCGCTACCCCGATGCCGACCAAGGCGCAGAGCGCGCCTGGGCCATGACCTGGCTGGGTGCGCTGGACGCGCGCCTCTCGCCGGACCAGCCCTGCCTGTTCGGCACCCACGCGGCCCTGGCCGACATGGCGATTGCGCCTTTTGTGCGGCAGTTTGCCGGCATTGATGCCGACTGGTGGGCCGCACAGCCCTGGCCCCGCCTGCAAGCCTGGTTGGCTCAGTGGCAGGCTGGCGATCTTTTGGCCAGCGTGATGCACAAGCTGCCGGCGTGGGTGGATGGGACAGAAGGAGTGCTGTTCCCGCACGGGGTCGAGAGCACCGACTGAATCCCTCGCCAAGGTTCTGCTTGAGATTGAGGCCCAGGGCACCATGTTCTTCAGACACCCCGCGCACCACACCGTCTAAAGTGGCCGGAGCGCGCCCTATTTCGGCAATCCGCCATCGGCCCCTCCCGGGCTTTGCGGATGCACAGCCACACCCCACAACCCTGGATTTGCCAAAGATGAAGATCATCGACGAGATGCTGAACCTGGACCTGCTCACCCACGAGCAACACACTCAAATCAGCGCATGGATCGCCCGCTCCTCGACCCCTGACGAGATCCTGCAAATGCCAGCGCCCCTGTGGCAGGCCGTGGAACGCGCCAGCCAGACCATGGGCATCGACGAGGACCTTCTGCGTCCGCCCTCCCTGGACGCTGGTGGCGCTCTTTTTGTTTGACCGCCCCATCCGCCCGTACAGACGCTCGGGGAGGTGGGCATCTCTTGATCAAGGCGGCACAGGACTCACAACCTGTCCCACAACGAAAAAGGCGCTCTGAAGAGCGCCTTTTTAAAGGGTCCGTTGCATCACGGGCATCAGGCCATCGAGTATCCCGAGCCGCCCTGGCGCCCGCCCCGGAGGCCACGCACCAGCAAGGCCAGCAGCACCACGGCAAACCCCACAAAACAGACAAACGACCAGTTGGCAATCGAGCCACCCAGGAAGGTCCAGTCAATCGCAGCGCAGTCGCCGGAGCCCCGGAAGATCATGGGGATGGCGCGGCTGATGGGGTAGTTTTCGATCATGCCGTAGAAGTCGCGGCCACAGGTGGCGACCTCGGGCGGATACCACTGCAGCCAGCTCTGGCGGGCCGCCACAAAGGCGCCGAAGCCCGAGGCAATGAGCGCCATCACACCCCAGCCCATCCACCAACCTTTTGAGCCTCTAGCGCTTGCCAGGCCTGTGAAGATTGCTACACCAATGAGAGCATAGCGCTGCACGATGCACATGGGGCAAGGCTCCAGGCCCACCACATGCTGCAGGTACATGCCAAAGGCCAGCATGGCCACACAGGCCACGCTGATCAGGGCCAGCACGCGGCGCGGGGCCTGATCGATCCAGTTCAACAACATCTTTGTTATCCCTCAAAGCCGCGCGACACCTGGCGCGGCATCCCGAGGGAGGCTGCTCAGATACCTGCGGCGTGATCCAAGAACACTCGGGCGCGGCGTGGTGTGACCACCAGCGTTTCGCCCTCTTTGAAACCCATTTCCTTGAACTGCTGCGCAGGGATCTGCGCTTCGATCAGGGACTCTGGGGACGCATTGTCCGCTGGTTTGTGGTCATCGGTCGGAATAAGTTCCAGCCGCGCAATCGGCCCCACCACAATGGCGCGGCTCAGCTGGGCCACGATGCCCCGGGGACGGCCTTCGGCGTCCAGGCCTGCGCCGGGGGAGTAGCGCTCCACATCCAGGTCGTGCGGACGCACATAGGCAAAGGCCTTGGCGTTCTGCGCGGCCTGGTGCTCGGGCGAGTCGATCTGCATGCCCTCCAGGTGCACCAGGCCTTCATGGGCGCGGCCATGGAACAGATTCACATCACCCAAAAAGCCATACACAAACGGGCTGGCGGGCTGGTCCCACACCTGCTGGGGCGAGCCGCTTTGCTCGATCTTGCCCTGGTTGATCACCACCACGCGGTCGGCCACTTCGAGGGCTTCTTCCTGGTCGTGGGTCACGAAAATGCTGGTCACATGCAACTCGTCGTGCAGGCGGCGCAGCCAGCGGCGCAGTTCCTTGCGCACTTTGGCATCCAGCGCGCCGAAGGGTTCGTCCAGCAGCAGCACCTTGGGCTCCACTGCCAGGGCGCGGGCCAGTGCAATGCGCTGGCGCTGGCCGCCCGACAGTTGCGAGGGGTAGCGCTCTGCCAGCCAGTCGAGCTGCACCAGCTTGAGCAGGTCCATCACCTTCTTCTTGATCTGCGCCTCGCTCGGACGCTCGCTGCGGGGCTTGACGCGCAGGCCAAAGGCCACGTTTTCAAACACCGTCATGTGACGGAACAGCGCGTAGTGCTGGAACACGAAGCCCACGTTGCGCTCGCGCACATGCACGTCGGTGGTGTCTTCGCCGCTGAAGTGGATGGTGCCCACATCGGCTGTCTCCAGGCCAGCGATGATGCGCAACAGCGTGGTCTTGCCGCAGCCCGAGGGGCCCAGCAGCGCGATGAGTTCGCCCGAGGCAATGTCCAGGCTCACATCGCGCAGCGCCTGAAAGTCGCCAAACTGCTTGCTGACGTTACGGATTTCAATGCTCATGTTCTGTTTCCTTCACACGCCAGCGGGCGCGGGGCGCTCGGGCGGCAATTCAGCGGCAGCCTTCAAGGCCTGCTCGTTGCGGTGTTCGGCTATGGTCTTGATGACCAGCGTGACCAATGCCAGCAGGGCCAGCAGCGATGCAGCAGCAAATGCGGCCACCGACTGGTATTCGTTGTAGAGAATCTCCACGTGCAGCGGAATGGTGTTGGTCTGGCCCCGGATGTGACCCGACACGACCGACACCGCGCCAAACTCGCCCATGGCCCGTGCGTTGCACAAGATCACGCCATACAGCAAACCCCACTTGATGTTGGGCAAGGTCACGTACCAGAAGGTCTGCCAGCCGCTCGCGCCCAGCACGATGGCAGCCTGTTCCTCGTCGTTGCCCTGGGCCTGCATCAGCGGAATCAGCTCTCGGGCGATGAAGGGGAACGTGACGAACACGGTGGCCAGCACAATGCCCGGCACGGCAAAGATGATCTTGATGTCATGTTCGGCAAGCCACGGGCCAAACCAGCCCTGCGCGCCAAACATCAGCACATAGATCAAACCGGCCACCACGGGCGAGACGGAAAACGGCAGGTCCACCAGCGTGGTCAAAAACGCCTTGCCCTTGAACTCGTATTTGGCAATGCACCAGGCCGCCGCCACGCCAAACACCAGGTTCAGCGGCACGGCAATCAGCGCGGTAATCAGCGTGAGCTTGATGGCCGACCAGGCATCGGGCTCGCGCAGGCCTTCCAGGTACGCACCAAAGCCCTTGCGCAGCGCCTCGGCAAACACAGCGGCCAACGGCAGCACGAGGAACAGCAGCATGAAAGCCAGTGCCAGCGTGATCAGCGTGTAGCGCACCCATGGCGCCTCGGTGGTGCCGGCCTGGGCGCGGCGAACAGTTCGAGAGTTGGCGCCGCTCATGCTGGGGCCCCCGCGTGGCGGCGCTGCCAGGCTTGCAGCGCGTTGATGATGAGCAGCAGGATGAAGGAGATGACCAGCATCACCACGGCCACGGCCGTAGCGCCTGCGTAGTCGTACTGCTCCAGCTTGCCGATGATGATGAGCGGCGTGATCTCCGACACCATGGGCATGTTGCCCGCGATGAAGATGACCGAGCCGTATTCACCCACGGCCCGCGCAAACGCCATGGCAAAGCCGGTGAGCAGTGCGGGCGTGATGGAGGGCAGGATGACCTTGGTGAAGGTCTGCAGGCGTGTGGCGCCCAGGCAGGTGGCGGCTTCTTCCAGCTCCTTCTCGGCGTCTTCCAGCACCGGTTGCACGGTGCGTACCACAAACGGCAGGCCGATGAAGATCAGCGCAATCACGATGCCTGCAGGCTTGAACGCGAGCTGGATGCCCATGGGCTCCAGAATGCTGCCCACCCAGCCATTGCCCGCGAGCAAAGCCGTGAGCGAGATGCCTGCCACGGCCGTGGGCAGCGCAAACGGCAGGTCCACCAGCGCATCCACGATCTTCTTGCCCGGAAACTTGTAGCGCACCAGCACCCAGGCGATCAGCAGGCCAAACACCAGGTTGACCAGCGCCGCGATGAACGACGCGCCAAAGGTCAGCCGGTACGACGCCATCACGCGCGGTGCACTGATGGCGGCCCAGAACTGGTCCCAGGTCAGGGTGAAGGTCTTGAAGATCAGTGCCGACAGCGGGATCAGCACGATGATGCTCAAGTAGAAAAGGGTGTAGCCCAGTGACAGCCCGAAGCCGGGCAGCACGCGCTTGGGCGCGCGCCGTCCGGCCGGGGCTGCGGCCACAGCGGTCGCAGTGGTCATAGATGCAGTGGTGTGACGGGGGAAGCGCCGGGCCTACTTACTTGGCGCCGGGTGTGTAGAGCTTGTCGAACTGGCCACCGTCATTGAAGTGCACCTTCTGCGCTTCGGTCAGCGAGCCAAAGTACTTGGCCACGGTGAACTGCTTGAGCGGCTTGAAGGTGTCGGCATACTTCTTGAGCACGGTTTCAGAGCGGGGACGGATGGCGTGCTTGGCGGCGATTTCCTGCGCTTCCTCGGAGTACAGGTAGTCCAGGTAGGCCTTGGCCAGTTGCGCAGTGCCCTTCTTGGCCACGGTGCGCTCCACCACGGCCACGGGGTTTTCGGCCACCACGCTCACCGAGGGGTAGATCGCATCGACCTTGCCCGCGCCGAACTCGCGGTCGATGGAGACCACTTCGGATTCGAAGGTGATCAGCACATCGCCCTGGTTGCGCTGCAGGAAGGTGGCGGTGGCGTCGCGCCCGCCCTTGGCCAGGATGGGCACGTTCTTGTAGAGCTTGCCCACGAACTCGGCGGCCTGGGCTTCAGTGCCGCCCTTTTCGCGCACGGCGCCCCAAGCGGCCAGGTAGGCATAACGGCCGTTGCCGCCGGTCTTGGGGTTGACCACAATCACCTGCACGCCGGGCTTGATCAGATCATCCCAGTCCTTGATGTTCTTGGGATTGCCGTTGCGCACCAGGAACAGCATGGTGGAGGTGGTGGGCGATGCGTCGTGCGGGAATTTCTTGGCCCAGTCCTTGGCCACCACGCCGCTGTCGGCCAGAAACTGCACGTCGGTCGTCGTGTTCATGGTCACCACGTCGGCGGCCAGGCCGTCGTTCACGGCGCGCGCCTGGGCGCTGGAGCCGGCGTGCGACTGGTCGATCTTGACCTCCTGGCCGGTGGTCTTCTTGTAATGGGCGGCGAAGGCAGCGTTGTAGTCCTTGTAGAACTCGCGAGCCACGTCATACGACACGTTGAGCAGCGAGTTCTGCGCGGCAGCCATGCCGCTCGCGGCCAGGGCCAGGGAGGCCAGGAGGGTCTTGAGTTTCAGAGAAGTCATGGTGGTGTCGCCCAAAAAATTGCTGGAGATGCCGGATTGTGCGGAGGCGCTCTTAAAACTCAAAAGAATATATTCTTGTTAAATAATCAGCTATTGGCATATGGATTGTTCATGGGCTGCCTGAGGCAGATAGCCGCTGCCATCCATGCATCAAAAATAGCCTTCACCGCGCTATCAGCATGGATTTATAGCTACCAAAATAGTAGCAACTACATCACAGCCGGATGGGAATGGGCTGGGGTGGCTGCCAGGGGATGCGCAGCAGGCCCACCCTCCAGCGACTGCAATAGCGCCCAGCCCAGCGGCCATTCGCCGTGGCCCGAATCGACGTTGATATGCCCCGCGTTCTGCATGCGCACAAACTCGCTGCCCCAGGCCCGGGCATAGGCGCCCGCCAGGCGGATAGGGCAAAACGGGTCATTGCTGCTCGCCACCACGATGCTGCGGTAAGGCAGCGCGGCGTAGGGCACGGGGGCAAAGTCGCTCAGGATGGCGCGGCGCTCCGGGTCGGCCGGGGCCACCAGCAGCGCGCCGCAGACCTTGGCCGCAGCCTCGGGCCCCATGTGGGTGGTGGCAATGCAGCCCAGGCTGTGCGCCACGATCACCACGGGCTGGGGCGCAGCCAGCACCGTCTTTTCCAACTGGCTCACCCAGGCCGAACGCGTGGGCGTGATCCAGTCATCCTGCACCACACGGCCCGCGTTGGGCAGGCGCTCAGCCCACAGGCTCTGCCAGTGGCCGGGGCCCGAGTCGCGCCAGCCGGGGACGATGATGATGGAGGTGGTAGAGGTCACAGGGCTGGCATTCTGCGAGCCTCTCTTTAAAACCCAAACGACTTAATTCTTGTTATTTAATCGCCAAATCATCTAACCACCGCTCATTTCGTCGTTTTCGGGGCTCCAGCCCACTGTGGGCCCCTTTTTTTCGCCTGGTTTAACCCCGTTCCATCGCCCCGTTCGTTTCACCCAGCACCACCACTTTTTTGATGGAGCTGCCATGAAACCCCGTTCGCTCACCCTGCCCGCCCTCGCTGCCCTGACCGCACTGCTGGGCCTGGCCCACCTTCCTGCCCAGGCCATTGGCCGCCTGGCCGATGTCACCATCGTGGACCGCGACACCGGCGCCACGCTGCCGGTGCACTACGCCCGGGGCGAATACTGGGTGGCCGGGCGGCCTGGGGCGCGGTATGCCATCACGGTGCGCAACCGGCTGGGCGAACGGGTGCTGGCCGTGCCTTCGGTGGACGGTGTGAATGTGCTCAGCGGCGAAACCGCCGCATGGGACCAGCGCGGCTATGTGTTCTCGCCCTACGAGCGCTACCAGATCACCGGCTGGCGCAAGAGCGACAGCCAGGTGGCGGCCTTCGAGTTTTCCCACATTGCCAACTCGTATGCCGCCCGCACGGGCCGCCCGGCACATGTGGGCGTGATTGGCGTGGCCCTGTTCCGCGAACAGCCACCGGTGCCCCAACCGGCCCCGGCAATCACCCCCGAGCCCTACAGCCAGCGCCGCGACAACGGCCTGGGCCTCGGGCGCCTGCGGGAGGAGCCCGCATCGCCCGCAGCCGCTGGGGCTGCCGGTGCTCCAGCTGCCCCAGCCCCATCGGCCGAGGCCGAATCCTCTGCCCGCTCGCAGTCTGCCGACAGTGTGGCCAAGGCCGCCCCCATGCCATCGGCCAAGCTGGGCACGGCGCATGGCCAGCGCGAGACATCGGTCGTCACCCACACCAGCTTCACGCGCTTGCAGGAGCAACCCAATGAAATCATCAGCATCCGCTACGACAGCCGCGAGAACCTGATCGCCAGCGGCGTGATCCGCGAGCCCATCGCCCGGCCCTACGTGCCCCCGGTGCCCCGCGCGTTTCCGCAGTCGGACAACCTGTCGTACGTACCCGACCCACGGTAGGCCGGGACCGGCCCGTGAGCGCATGGGGGTTTCGCATAATGCCCGGGTGCCCACCGCCCCACCCTCTGACGATGTCCACGACGCCGACGAAGCGCTGATGTTGCGCTACGCCAAGGGCGACATGGCCGCTTTCGACCGGCTGTACGCCCGGCATGAACTGGCCGTGTGGCGGTTTGTGTTTCGCAGCGTCAAGGTGCAGGCGGTGGCCGACGACTTGCTGCAGGACGTGTGGTTTGCAGTGGCACGCCATGCCAGCCGCTACGAGGTGAAAGCCAAGTTCCGCACCTGGCTGTTCACGCTGGCGCACCACCGCCTGGTGGACCACCTGCGCACCGCCAAACACCACACCAGTCTGGACGCGAGCGACGACGATGCGCGCACGCTGGCCGACACACTGGTGGCCGACTCGGGCTTCGGGCCTGTGCGGCAATTGCAGTCGCGCGAGCAGGCGGCCGCGCTGATTGCGGCGGTGGAGCAGTTGCCGCTGGAGCAGCGCGAGGCCTTTTTGCTGCAGGCCGAAGGCGACCTGAGCGTGCAGGAGATTGCCGAGGCCACCGGCGTGAATTTTGAAACCGCCAAGAGCCGCCTGCGCTACGCACGGGGCAGCCTGCGCCAGCACCTCAAGGAGTTTGTATGACCCGGCAGGACGACGAACTGGTCCGGCGCTACCACGAAGCCAGTGAACAGGAAGGCGCCCGCCCCGGCACACACGTGCGCGATGCCGTGCGTGCGCATGCCCAGATGCTGGCCAACGCAGCGGCGGCAGGCCCGGCCCCCCAGGCTGCGGCCCCTGCCGCCAACCAGGCGCGCTGGAAGATTTCGGCCCTGGCCACGGTGGCCGTCGTGGGGCTGACCGGCTTGCTGATGCTGCAATTTGAACGCGGCACGCCAGAAGAGCGGGACACCGCGTTCAGCCACCGCCGGGCCGAGGCACCGGCGCCAGCCTCCCCTGTGCCCTTGGCCACACCAGCGGCCCAGCCACCGACAGAGCCCCCACCAGCGTCGCCTCCTGCCCCCGAAAGTGCCCAGAAAAGCGCGCGGAGCAGCACCGGTCCATCAGCCGACGCCGTGGCCCCCAAGCCCGCCACGGCACCTGCGCCCTCGCCTGCGCAGCCACCGGCACCCGCACAAGCTGCGGCCAGGGCTGCGCCCGCGTCGCCTTCTGTCACCGAACCGGAAACCCAGTCAGCACCCCGCGCAGCCGGGGCCCCATTCGGGTTCCCGGCGTCGCCCTCCACGGCTGCAGCCCCCAGTGCCGAAAGGCGCGAGCGCCCGGCAGCAGCCGCAGCACCAGTACTGCAAGAGGCAGCCCCGGCCCCCCCCACGACCCCCATGGCTCCTGGGGCCGCCGCCCCGGCAGCCCGCAGCCCGCTGGCCGATCCATTGGCCCCTGACCACAACACAGCAGCAGCCCCCGCCATGCAAAAGAGGCTCGGCGCTGCTGTGCCCCGCAGCGTGTGGGATGCGGCCCGCGCAGGACACACCCAGCAGGTGGAAGCCCTTGTGCAACAGGGCACGCCGGTGGACGCCCGCGACCCAGAAGGAAAAACCGCCTTGATGCTGGCGGCCTTGAACGGCCACACCGCCACCGTACAGAAGCTGCTGGCCCTGGGCGCCAAGCCCGCCCTGGTGGACCGCGAGGGCCAGAACGCGGCGCAGCAGGCAGCCCAGCGGGGGCACACGCGCCTGGCCGAACTGCTGGACGCTGCGCGCTGAAAGAGTTCTAGCGCATCAGCCGCGCACCGAGATCAAAACCGCACCGCCTCAAACGCCGGGTGCAACTCGTCGATCCAGTGGTCCAGCTCGTCCTGCGTCACATGCAGGTGGTCCATGCAGGCCTCGCCATGCAGCAGCCACTCGCGCGTGGGCGCCAGGCCGTCGTGCTGGTTGACCAGAAACTCGGCCAGCAAGCCCAGCGCCACCAGGTGGCGCACCGTGGGGTCAAACTGCTCGTCGTTCAGGCACGCAAAGTCGTGGTGCAGCCAGATGGCCTGGGCCACGTTGCCCGGCAGGTGCCAGGTGCGCGCCACGATGGCGCCCATCACGGCGTGGTCGGTGCGGTGGCTGGCGTTTTCGGTCTGGGTGAAGGTGCGGTCCTTGCGAGCCAGCGCTTCGGTCACGGTGCTGGCGTAGCCGCGCACGGCCTTCACCAGCACAGGCATGCCCACGTGGCAGAACAGGCCAAAGCTGTAGCCCAGCCCGGGGTCAAAGCTGTAGAGCTGGTGGCCGATGTGTTCGCAGGCAATGGCGCGGCGCTGCGAGCTTTCCCAGAAGTGGTCGAGCAGCGGCGAGCGCACCTGCAGCGCGTTGCGCGTGATGAAGGCCGACATCAGCTCCACCGCCGGGCGCAGCCCCAGCACCGTGAGCGCCATGCCCACCGTCTGCACCGGCTGGGCCAGGCCATACAGCGGGCTGTTGGCCAGCCGCATGACGGCGGCTGCAAGGGCCACGTCGGAGGCGGCCAGTTGCTCCAGGGCCGCTGCGTCCAGCTCGGGCTCGGCCAGGATCTGCTGCAGGCGCAGCAGCGACTCGGGGCATGGCGGGATCACGATGGCGCGCACGGCGGGGTGCACGCGGGCCTGCCGGATGTCTTGGTCGATGGGGTGAGAAGCGGTCACAAGGGCCCAGTTCCGGGCCGTTCCGCGCCGCGCGACACCCTGGTGCGCCCAGGTGCGCGGTGGTGCAAGAAAGCGGCCCACACAGTTGCAATTCGTTGCATTGTGGGGCCAAAAATGCGTGCTGCGGGCGCCGTCCCACGGGGGCACGCGGTCTTTGTGGCGGCCGCTTGCCAAACCCGTGCAAGGCCGCTCTGGGTGCCCTAGATGTCTGCGCCGTCCAGCCCTTGCAGCGCCTGGCGCGTGCGCAGGCTGCTGCGCCCCGGCATGGCCTCGCCCAGAAAATCCAGAAACCGCCGCACCGCAGGCGACAGCCCCCGGCGCGACGGAAACACCGCGTGCACGATGGCGGGCGCGGGTGCCCAGTCGGGCAGCACACGCACCAGCTTGCGCTCGCGCATTTCGTCCTGGCACATGTAGTCGGGCATCCAGCACACGCCCGTGCCCGCCACGGCGGCGAACTTGAGCGTGAGCAGATCGTCGGCCACGTAACGCGGCGTGTGCTGCACCACCTGGTGCACGCCGCCGGGGCCGATCAGGTTCCAGGTGGAGCGGCCGTCGGGGGCCGACATGGCGATGCTGTCGAGCCGGGCCAGGTCGTCCAGCGTCTGGGGCGTGCCCTGGCGGATCAGCAGCTCGGGGCTGGCCACCAGGATCTGCGTGGTGTGGTCCAGGCGCTTGACCACCATGCTGCCGCTGTCGTCCACCGAGGGACGCACGCGCAGCGCCACGTCGATGCCCTCTTCCACCAGGTTCACCGCGCGGTTGCTCACCAGCATGTCGATGCGCACCTCGGGGTACTGGGCGAGAAACCGGGGCATCAGCTCGGCCACCACGGTCTGCGCCAGCGTTACCGGGCAGCTCACGCGGATGGTGCCGCGCGGCGTGGTCTGCACCTGGGCCACGGTGTCGGCCGCCGCCTGGGCCGATTCGCGCATGGCCTGGCAATGGCGCAAATAGGCTTCGCCCACCTCAGTCAGCGAGAGCTTGCGGGTGGTGCGCTGCAGCAGGCGAACGCCCAGCTGCGCTTCGAGGTCAGACACCCGGCGCGACAGCCGCGATTTGGGAATGCCAAGCGCGCGGCCCGCAGCGGCAAAGCCGCCGCGCTCCACCACTTCGGCGAAATACAGCATGTCGTTGAGGTCTTGCATGGGCTTCATCGTCCTATGGATAGAACAATCTATCGCAAGTTCCGCGCCTTATCAACAGTTCGGTGAACAACCACAATTCATCCCATGGCCACACGCTGTGGCTCCGATCCACAGAACCCCAGGAGTTCCCTCATGCAACTGCTTCACATCGACTCTGCCATCACCGGCGAACAATCCGTGTCCCGCCAACTGACTGCCCGCACCGTGGCTGCGTGGCAAGCTGCCCACCCCGGCACCACCGTGCAGTACCTGGACCTGGCCCAGCAGGCGCCTTCGCACCTGTCGGCACAGTCGCTGGGTTTTCGCACCGGCCAGGCCGCTGCCACTGAGGCAGAGCGCGCTGAAAACGCGCTGTCCGAAGCGCTGGTGAGCCAGTTCCTGGCCTCCGATGTGATCGTGATCGGCGCACCGCTGTACAACTTCTCCATCCCCAGCCAGCTCAAGGCCTGGATCGACCGCCTGGCGCAAGCGGGCCGCACCTTCAAGTACACCGACAAGGGCCCCGTGGGCCTGGCCGGTGGCAAGACAGTGATCGTGGCCTCTACCCGGGGCGGCGTGTATTCGACCAGCGAAGGCGGCCAGGCCATGGAGCACCAGGAGAGCTACCTGAAGGTGGTGTTCGGCTTCTTCGGCATCACCGACGTGCGCTTTGTGCGCGCCGAAGGCGTGGCCATGGGCCCGGACGCCAAGGCTGCTGCCCTGGCCTCGGCGGACGTGGAGATCAGCAGCCACACCAGCGTGGCCGCCAACCAGGCGCGTGTGTCGCAGGTGGCATAACCCGCAGGCTGCTTCAGCAGCAGCAGCAGCGGCTGCCTTGCGCTCCCCCACACCCGGCCACGCGCCGGGTGCTGCGGTTTGGAGGGCACGATTCAAAGAAAAAATCGGCCCTCCCGCGCGTCCATCATGCCTCGCTAGCTATCATTTTTGACAATCTGCACCAACGGACCACCTGCCACCGGCTGCAGCCAGTGCCGCGCCAACTCCCCGGGCGCCAGCGCAGGCGCAAACAGCCAGCCCTGAAACCGCTGGCAGCCCATCTTGACCAGGAGCTGCCACTGCTCCTCGGTCTCCACCCCTTCGGCCACCACCTCCAGGCCCAGCGCGCGGGCCAGGGCGTTGACGGTGGCACAGATCTCGCGGTCATTCGGGTCCACCACGATGTCGCGCACAAACTCTTTGTCGATCTTCAGCTCGCTCACCGGCAGGCGCTTGAGCTTGACGAGCGACGAGTGGCCGGTGCCAAAGTCGTCGATGGACAGCACAAACCCGGCGTTTCTCAGGTCCAGCGCCATGGCGTACAGCGACTCGTCCAGCAGCTGCGATTCGGTGATCTCCAGCACCAGGCAGGCGGGCGCCACCCCGGTGCGCTGCGCGATGTCCAGCAAGGCCTGCGCAAACCCCGGCTCGCGCAGCTGGATGGTGGAGACATTGACCGACACCACCGGCACCTGCCACCCCTCGGCGCGCCACTGCGCCACCTGGCGGCAGGCGGTCTCGAACACCCACAGCCCCATGGCCACGATGAGCCCGCTCTCCTCGGCCAGGGGAATGAACTCGTCGGGCGGCACCGGCCTGCCATCCACCGACCAGCGCAGCAGCGCCTCGGCCCCCACCGTCTGGCGCAGGTGATTGAGCTGCGGCTGGTACACCAGCGTGAACTCGCCGCCCTGCAGCGCGCCATGCAGGCGGCGGCGCAGCTCCAGCCGGCTGCGCGTGGCCTGGGTGAATTCCTCGATGTAGAAGCGGTACGAGCCCCGCCCCGCGCTTTTGGTGGCGTGCAGGGCCGAATGCGCGTGCCGCACCAGCTCCACGCTGTCGCCCGAGTCGTCGGGGAACAGGCTGATGCCAATGCTCGCGCCCATGTACTGCGCGCCCACCTCCGACAAACCCCAGGGCCGCGCCAGCCCCTCCAGCAGGGTGGTGGCCAGCTGCGCCAGCACCGTGCGCGACGCGGGGCGCTGCAGCATCACCGTGAACTGGTCATTGGCCAGCCGCGACACCAGCCCCCGCCCTTCCAGCAGCAGGTGGATGCGATGCGCCACCTCGCTCAGTAGCGCATCGCCCACGCGGTGGCCGTAGGTTTCGTTCACGCTTTTGAAGTGGTCCAGGTCAATCAGCAGCAGCGCCACGCAGTGGTCGGGTGCCTGTGTGTACCGCCCAGCCTCGGCCACGGCGCGCTCCAGCGCATCCTCAAAATAACGGCGGTTGGGCAGCCCGGTGAGGGCGTCGAAATGCGCGACGTGGTAGAGCCGCTCTTCGTTGCGCAGCACCGCTGCCTCAGCCGTGCGCAGGCGGTTGAGCAGGCCCACCACAATCGCCTGGCGCAGCGCCGCCAGCAGCAGCACCAGCAGGCAGCACACCAGGATGAGCGCCTGCACGCCCGCCCGCCCCTCGGGCGTGATGATGAAAAGCCGCACCAGCGTGACGCCCGCCAGCCCCATCGCCACCAGGGGCACATAGTTCATGGCCTGGTCGCAGCGGCGACGGTAGTCCGCGTCGTCCGACACCTCAAACCGCAGCCTGCGCGCGCCCCAGCCCAGCGCCAGCGCAGCCAGGCTGAAGCTGGCGTTGAACACCATGCCCGGCAACACATCGCCGCGCAGCAGCATCAGGTTCCACTGCATCCAGCTCAGGCCATAGCCCAGCATGCCCGCCAGCACCAGCAGGTGGGCCCGCGTGACCCGCACACCCACCGTGGGCATGGCCAGCGCCGTCACACCCGCCGCCGTCAGGTACACCGCCGGGTACAGCAGCAGCACCGTGGCAGTAGCCAATGGCTGCGCCTGCCCCGAGGGCAGGTAGATCACCAGGGTAAAAGCCAGCAGCGCCAGCACCGCGCCGCCAAAGTCCAGCGCTGCGGGATAGGCGCGGTCCTTGGAAAGCCGCGCAAACGTGGCGCGGATCACCGTGGCCGCCCACAGCGGCCCCACGCTCAGGAAGAACAGGTCAGCAGGCGCCGGGAAGGGGTTCCAGTCCAGTGCCACCTGCAGGTTCCACACCAGCTGCCCGGCCAGCACCAGCACCGTGCCCACCCACAGCCCCGTGTGCAGCAAGCGCTGTGCGGGCGGCACCTGCGCCCGCCCCCGCCAGGCCCAGAAGGCCGACAGGCCAAACGCCAGCGTCCAGGAGGCGTTGTCCAAAAACAGCCGCGTCGGCGCATCCGGCACCCAGAGCGATGCGGCGAACAACAGCAAGGCTGCGCCCAGCCAGACCGCTGTGAGGGCTCGTTCGGCGAAGGGCATGGGTGAGGAAGGGGGCGGGTGTTACCGGGCGTTACCCTTCCATTGTGGAGGCAAGCGCAGCCGCGCAGTTCTCCCAGAGAAGCGCTGGGGTACTGCGGCGGCTCAAAAGCTACAAATTTGATAGCTATCAGCGCATACTGGACAGGCGCAAGGGCCTTTTTTAATCCATATTTTCGTGCGCTATGCACAGTATGGCCACGGCCCATCCGGTTGTGGGTTGGAGCGTGGGGCATACAGGTGAGGTGGTGGCTAGGAGCCCCCTCTCCCCGGCCCTCTCCCGCGAGGGGAGAGGGAGCGAGGAGAAATCGCGCGCGGCGACTACAAAGCAATGCAATGCATGGCATGAATGCATCACCCAGGGCAGGTCAGTCGATCCACCCCGGCCCACGCCCCCTCTCCCCTCGCGGGAGAGGGTTGGGGAGAGGGGGCGCACAGGCAAAACCATTGCCCCAAGCCCACCCTTCCTTGCAGGGCAGTCAGACCCTCAGCCTCAGAACCCTGGCAGCACTGAGCCCTTGAACTCGGTCTGGATGAACTTCTTGATTTCTTCGGAGTGGTAAGCCTTCACCAGCTTGGCCACCCAGGGCTTGTCCTTGTCGGCTTCGCGCACGGCGATCAGGTTGACGTAGGGGCTCTTGGCGTTTTCTTGTGCAATCGCGTCCTTGCCGGGGTTCAGGCCTGCCGACAGCGCAAAGTTGGTGTTGATGGCCGAGGCGTCCAGGTCGTCCAGCGAACGGGGCAACTGGGCCGCGTCGAGTTCGACGAACTTGAGCTTCTTGGGGTTGCTCACCACGTCCAGCGGCGTGGCCTTGAGGCCCGCGCCATCACGCAGCTTGATCAGGCCCTTGTCCTGCAGCACCAGCAGCACGCGGCCGCCGTTGGTGGGGTCGTTGGGGATGCCGAACTTGGCGCCTTCCTTCAGGTCTTCCAGCTTCTTGACCTTCTTGGAATACAGGCCGATGGGGAAGTTGACGGTGTAGCCCACCGACACCAGCTTGTAGCCACGGTCGGCCACTTGCGCATCGAGGTAGGGCTTGTGCTGGTAGCTGTTGGCGTCCAGGTCGCCAGCGGCCAGCGCAGCGTTGGGCTGCACGTAGTCGCTGAACTCGACGATCTGGATCTTGAGGCCGTCCTTCTCGGCGACCTTCTTCACCTGCTCAAAAATCTGCGCGTGGGGGCCGCCGGTCACGCCCACCTTGATGGGCTTGTCCTGGGCCATGGCGCCCGACGAGAAAGTGGCAGCGGCAGCCAAGGCCAGGGCGGATTGCAGGAGAAGGCGCTTGTTGTTGTTCACAGGGAAAACCTTTCGTTGAGAGATGGCTCGCATCCTAGGGTTTTCCCGATAAAACGGGAACAACTAAGTTTTCATTTCATTACAACCCAATCGCATAACAAGCACTCAACGCTCCTTCTTCAGCCCCGCAGTGCTACGTTGTTCAGCTTGTCCAGCCGCTCGGGCCAGGTGCCCTCCACTGTCGCGCCCTGCAGCAGGATGCGCGTCCAGGCCACCCAGGCGTCCCACTGCACGCGCTTGTCCCACGCATTGCCCCAAGCACTGAACAGGTGCAGCGCGCTTTCAGCGGCAGCCTTGGCGTCGTCCTTGCGGCCCGCGGACAGATACAGCTGCGCCAGCACCATCTGCGGTTCGCCCACCCAGGGGTTGTGGCGCACGGCGCTTTCCAGCACGCCAGTGGCCACGTCCAGGTCCACCAGGGGCTGGTCTTGCTGGATGACCGACCAATACAGCGACGTGGCCGCCGCCTCGTTGGCGGCCGACAGGTACTGCGAGCAGTGCGCAAACACGGGCGGCATGGGCAGCACGTCCTTCAGCCCCGGGTGCTGCAGCGCCTTCGCCAGGCCATTGATCTGGTGCACCATGCGCCCCGACGGCCGCATGGGCCCGGGCCAGAGCGATGCGGCCCAGTGCGCCTTCTGGCTGCGGTGCTGCACCTCGGGGAAGCGCGAAAAGATGTCGTCCTGCCAGCTGAACCACTGCTCAATGGTGTCGGCCATGCTCACGATGATGAAGGCCGCCACCTCGTAGGGCGTGAGCACATGGTCCTGCCCGTCCTTTTGCAGCACCAGGCTGCCGTCGGCCTCCAGCGCATGGGCCAGCACCTTCTGCACAAACTGCGTGCGCGACTGGGTGCAGAACAGGTAGACCAGGTGCTCGGCCGACTCGCCCGCGATCTCGCGCACCCGGGCGCGCTCCTTGGCGGGGTCGAACTTCACCAGGTCCACAAACGCATTGCCATACACGCTGTGCAGAAGGCCCAGCAGGCGCACATCGCGCGGCTGCTGCCACACCGTCAGCGTGCGCGTCACGCCCACCAGGTGGTGGCGGAAGGTGCCCGCCTTGTGCCAGTCTTGCCCAACGTTGCGCGCCAGCACCGTGGGCAGCACGGGCGCCAGCTCGGGATCGCGGGTCAGCCACTCGTCGTCCAGCAGCGGCAAGGCGCGGGCAAACAGGTCAGCGTCCAGGGGGTGAAGCGGCAGGGTCATGGTGGGTTGTCTCCGGTGTTCTCGTGCGATCCGCCATATCGGGCGGCCTGAAGGGATCGGCGGGTGGGTGAAGAAAAATGCAAAGTACACACAGTATCAGCATCGCCCAGGGCCCGCGCCAGCGGGCACACCCTGTGGGTTACAAGGAAAAATGGGCCTCACCGCGCGACTGTATTGCCCAACAAGCTATCAAAAATATAGTAAACACCCACAACGTAGCGCACAACGGCGCACCGTATCGCGCCAAAGCGCTCTGGTTGATTTAGGCAATTTCCAGTTTTATGGATTTTATTTCCAATAAACTGCCGCCATGGACATCCACCACCACATCGCCCAGCGCCTGCGCGAACTGCGCGGCGCCCGGGGCTACTCGCTCGACGCCCTGGCCGAACGCAGCGGCGTGAGCCGTTCCAACATCTCGCTCATCGAGCGTGGCGAAAGCAGCCCCACGGCGGCCGTGCTCGACAAGCTCGCCATCGGCCTGGGCGTGGCGCTGGCCTCGTTTTTTGACGACAGCGCGGATGGTGGTGAAGGCCATGAAAGTGCCGCAGCCCCCTCCCCCCACATCCGCGCCGCCGACCAGCCCCAATGGCAAGACCCCGCCTCGGGCTACGTGCGCCGCCGCCTATCGCCCCCTGCGCCCTCGCCGCTGCAGCTGGTGGAAGTCGTCTTCCCCCCCGGCCAGCGCGTGGCCCTGGACTCGGCAGTGCCCGGCGCCGACATCCACCAGCAGGTTTGGCTGCTGGAAGGCCGCATGGAGCTGACCGTGGGCGACACCCTCTGGCCGCTGGCTGCAGGCGACTGCCTGGCCATGCAGCTCAACCAGCCCATCGTGTTCCACAACCCCGGCACCGTGCCCGCGCGCTACCTGGTTGCGCTGGCCAAGGTCACGCCCTTTGCACCGCTCGCGCCACTACTCGGCCTGCGCAGCCAACCCCCAGTGCGCGTGGCCGCCCCCACCCCACCCACCGCCCGGAGAAAACCATGACCGCCGCCGCCCGCCACGCACCAGCCCAGCCCCCATCCGCAACCACCATCCGCCGCCTGGGCCCCAATGAGGCCGCCGCCAGCGTGGGCGCGCTGGCCGATGTGCTGATCGACTGTGTGCACGGCGGCGCCTCGGTCAGCTTCATGGCGCCCCTGCCGCGCGACAAGGCCCTGGCCTTCTGGCGCAACGTGGCCGACGGCGTGGCGCGCAACGAACGCGTGCTGCTGGTGGCCGAAGACGCCAGCGGCGCCATCGTGGGTACCGTGCAGCTCATCACCGCCATGCCCGACAACCAGCCCCACCGCGCCGACGTCGCCAAGATGCTGGTCCACCGCCGCGCCCGCCGCCAGGGCATCGCCCAACAGCTCATGGCCGCCGTGGACGACGCCGCGCGTGCCGAGCGCAAAACCGTGCTGGTGCTCGACACCGTCACCGGCGGCGACGCCGAGCGGCTGTATGAACGCGCAGGCTGGCAGCGCGTGGGCGTGGTGCCGGACTACGCGCTGATGCCGGATGGGGCGTTGTGCGGGACGACGTTTTTTTGCAAGAGGGTGTGAGGAGGCTGCGCGGGGCGCGTTGATGCGCGGCGGGTCAGCAGCTTGCCAATTGCCCGCTTGGCGCACAGATTTAGCAGGTTCGCGGGCTATAGTCCGCTCATCGCAAGCCTGCCAAGTTTTTCAGATTTTTTACCTGAATTTTCACACCGCGCAGCGACTGCAAACCCAGGCATGCAAGCCATGGCCAGGGGAAATCAGTGTCCAGAATGTCCCGCACGACCTAATTTATCCCGCAGGTTTTGCAATCTAAATTACGTTAGGCCATGTTCTACTTCCTTATCTTCATTGCCCTACTCATACCGATTGCAGTAGTGGGCGTGCTGGTATTTGCGTACAAAAAACTTTCGGCCAAGCATTTTTTGATATTGATCGCACTAATTGCGGGAGCTCCATATCTCACCTACAAGTTGTATGAGCGAGCATTCATGCTCGAAGTGATACCAGATGCTTTTGGCGTCACTTCAATTTCATACAGCAAAGAAGAGTCCTGGGGATTCGGGCCTGGCGGCAATGAAGCCGGCATTCTTGTTTTTCCACTCCCTGAGAGCGTTTCGCATCGTATAAAAGACCATGGCATGGATTTCTTCAGGAACATGCCATCGAACGAAGATCAACAGAATCGAAGCTGGCGGGGCCAATACAGCGACTGGGAGGAAACTCCAATTAAGCCTGAACGGAATTGGGGGGAGAGCAAGACCGTTGGCAACCTCGATATTTACGACTACATATGTGCCTACGGTTTTTGTATCGAAATCGAGCCATCCATTGTTGAAGAGGCAAACTCCGTTATTAACAGTCCTGGAAGTTTTTATGCTTACGGACGAATCGGCATGATCGTTGTAAGCCCCCAAAAAAACTTGGTGATGTATTTTTACAATGGATAGCAGGACCCCTAACCCTTCGGGCAAGCGAGACGCTCCGCCGGAAAGCCAGATCCGCGCCCCTTACCTAGAACGTTGATACCGCCCCCCTGAAGCCGCCACCACAAAATCCAAAACCGTCTTGACCCACCACGACGTCCGGTGCCTCTGCACATGAACCGAACGAATATCCGCGTCCGAGCCGTTCTACCGCACCAATAGCAGCCCCATCCAACCCGACCGCAGACATTCCCGCACCCCCCACTCAGCGTGCCGCGACTCCCAATACCTCCCAAAGCCCTCATCAGGCCCATGAAAAAATCCGCCCCCTTCGCCGCTCCTCCATGCAGCTCACATTCAGCCACGTCGATGTCCTGGTCCTGAATCTGGAGGAGGCCTGAGCCCCATGCACATCCTGCTGATCGAAGACGACCTGGACCTGGGGGCTTCGCTGGTGCGGGCGCTGCAGCAGGACGGGTTTACCGTGCAATGGCTGCGCCGCGCCCACGATGCGCCCTTGCAGTTGGACGATCCGGGCTGCAGCGCCGTGCTGCTGGACCTGGGCCTGCCCGATGGCAGCGGCATGGAGCTGCTGCGCCGCTGGCGCCGTGCCCAGGCAGCCGCGCCAGTGCTGGTGATCACGGCACGCAGCGCGCTGCAAGACCGCCTGGGTGGCCTGGACGCAGGGGCAGACGACTACCTGGTCAAGCCCTTTGACATCCCCGAGCTGCTGGCCCGGCTGCGCGCTGTGCTGCGCCGCACGGCCGCGCAGTCGGGCGAGCAGTGGCAGTTTGGGGCCCTGAGCGTGTGGCCCCGCAAGTGCCAGGCCCAGCTGGGTGGGCAGCCGCTGGAGCTGACGCCGCGCGAGTTCCAGCTGCTGCTGGCGCTGGCCCAGGGCGGTGGCGATGTGGTGCCCAAGCGCACGCTGGCCCAGCGCCTGGAGCCCCTCGGCGACCCGATGGATACGGCAGCACTGCAGGTGCACATCAGCAACCTGCGGCGCAAGATTGGTGTGGAGCGCGTGGGCACGCTGCGGGGCGTGGGCTACTGGCTGGAGTCGGTGTGAAGAAAACCCTGGGCCGTCGGCTGGTGGCGGCGTTGCTGCTGGCGTTTGCGCTGATCAGCGTGCTGGTGATCGCGGTGAACTACTGGACTGCCCGCAACCAGCTTGCCGAGCAATCCAACGCGGCGCAACTGGCGGCCCTGCTCATCACCGGGCTGGACGCGCTGGACGATGCCGATGCGGCCACCGCCGTGCTGCAAGGGCTCACGGCAGAACTCAACCGGCTGCGGCGCGAGGCCGGGCAGCTGGGCGGCCAGGTCACGGTGCGGCTCAGTCGGCGCGATGGCGGCTTGGTCTATGAAAGCAGCCCGGCACTGCAGGGCCAGGTGGTGCCTGCCGGTCTCACCCGCCTGGACCTGGGCGGCCAGCCCCATGCGGCCTACCACGCCGAAGGCCAGCACTGGAGCCTGCTGGTGCTGGAGCCTTTGCCCACCGATGCCGAGCTGCTGCAATGGCTGCTGGGCCAGGTGGGCATCTCGCTGCTGATCGCCCTGCCCGTGCTCCTGCTCACGCTGTGGCTGGCGGTGCGTAGCGGCTTGCAGCCCCTGCGCCAGTTCTCGCAGCGCATCGAGGCGCTGGACACACGGCGCGACCTGCAGCCGCTGGGTGCGGACCTGCGCTACGCCGAGCTGCAACCGCTGGGCCGCGCGTTCGATGCACTGCTGGCGCGCCTGCGCGAGCACCTGGCGCTGGAGCGCGCTTTTGTGCACGACGCTGCCCACGGGCTGCGCACGCCGTTGGCGGCGCTCTCAGCACAGGCGCATGTGCTGCTTGGCAGCCCCGACGAAGCCAGCCGCGCCGCAGCCGCCCAGACGCTGCAGCAAGGCCTGCAACGCACGGCCCACCTGGGCCAGCAGCTGCTGGACCTGTCGGCGCTCGACCCCACGCGCAGCGGCGATGCGCAAGACGTTGATGTGTGCAAGCTGGCGGCGGGCGTGCTGCGGGACGCCCATGCCGATGCAAAGCGCCGCAATGTCACCCTCGCCCTGGAAGGCCCGGAGTTGCTGGCCTGGCATGGCGAGCCGCTGCCGCTGCAGTCCATCCTGCAGAACCTGGTGGACAACGCACTGCGCTACGGCGCCACGCGGGTGGAGCTGTCGATAGAGCAGCACCAGAGCGGCATCCGAATGGCGGTGCGCGACAACGGGCCGGGCATTGCCCCGGCGCTGCGCGCACAGGTGTTCGAGCGCTTCTGGCGTGGCACGGGCCACGACGAACCCGGCACCGGACTGGGCCTGGCCATCGTGGCCCAAGCGGCCGAGCGCCTGCATGCGCGCCTTTGGCTGGACGACGGGCTGGACGGGCGGGGCGTGGGTTTTGTACTGGAGCTGGGTGGCGTGCAGCCGGGCTGAGAAGGTGTGAGCTTGGCTGGGAAGGTGCGCAAGGGGCAGCCCCCGCGCGTTTCTTTAGGGAATCTTTAGGGCACCGTTTTCAGAATCGGCGGCTTCTTCTGATTCTGAAAAAGCCCCGGCATGCCCCCCTGCACAACCCCGCACCTCACCCGCCGCCGCGTCCTTGCCTCGGCACTGGCCCTCACACCCCTCACCCTGCTGGGCGCCTGCGGCGGTGCCGAAGGCGATGAACTGCGCGCCCCCCGCCTGCTGCTGGAAAACCAGGCCCTGCGCGAACGCGCCCAGGCCGCAGTGGATGCGGGCCTGGCGGGCGCCGTGTTTGGCAGCCAGCACGACAGCGCCGACAAGCTCTACCTGGGTGCAGCCGGGCAAGCCCGCCTGAAGGGTGACGCCATGACGGGCAACGAATCCTTCCAGCTCGCATCCCTGTCCAAAGCCATGACCGCCGCCCTGGTGGCCCACTGGGTGGAACAAGGCAAGCTGCGCTGGGACAGCCGCCCCACCGACCTGCTGCCCGAAGCCGCCGCCAAGCAGCACCCGGCCTATACCAACGCCACCCTGGCGCAGTTGCTGGACCACCGCAGCGGCCTGCCCACCTTCAACGACCCGGGCGAGGTTGCGCAGATTGCCGACTTTGTGGCCGCCCTGCCCCTGCCCCACCCCGCCACCGATACAGCGCGGCGCCGCGTGCTTTCGGGCTGGCTGCTGTCGCTGACGCCCGTGGTCGGTGCCGGGGAGTTTGCGTACTCCAACGCGGGCTACACCGTGGCCGGGGCCATGCTGGAGGCCGCCACGGGGCAGGACTTTGAGACGCTGATGCGGCAATGGGCCGAGCCACGCGGCCTGCAGCCGCAGTGGCAGCCCCCAGCCAACGCGGCGCAAGGCCATGAGGGCCCCGCCCCGGGCCGGTTGCAGCCCGCCACCGCTTTTGCACCCGAGGTGCAACCCTGGGTGGATGCGGCCAAGCCGTCGGGGGACGTGTGGATGACTCCCGCAGGCTACGGCCGGTGGCTGGCCGAACACCAGCGCGCCTTTCAGGGCCGCAGCCACAGCCTGCCTGCGGCCTATGTGCAGCGGCTGCGCGCCCTGCGCAGCGGCGACTACGCGCTGGGCTGGGAGGGCTCCTGGCTCCACGGCAAGGGGGCCCTGGTGCACAGCGGGGCCAACCAGGGGTTCATGGGCCTGACGGTGCTGGCACAAGACGGGCGCAGTGCCTACTTTGCGCTGACCAACACCTTGAGCGTGGAGCCCGACAGCACCAGCTGGGTGATGGATGCGCTGAACCGGGGGCTGCTGGACCTGCTGAACCGCTGACCTGCGCCACCATGTATCGCCAACAAACACCACCCCCTGCGATCCCCACCCACCGCATGGTCCAGGAGGCCCCCGTCGATGCGGGCGACTTTGCCGACTGGCTGGACCACACCCTGCAAGGGCTGCACAGCGGCACCATGGCCCCGGTGCCCTGTGGCGACTGCCGGGGGTGCTGCGCCTCGGGGTACTTCATCCCCCTGACACCGTCAGACTCCGCCGCCGCCATGGCCATCCCTGCACCACTACTGAGCCCGGCCCCGGGCATGCCACCCGGCTACCAGGTGCTAGGCCGCACCGCCCAGGGCGCCTGCCCCATGCTGGAGCACAACCACTGCAGCATCTACCCAGCAAGGCCCCAGGCCTGCCGCGCCTACGACTGCCGCGTGTTCGCCGCTGCGGGCATGGCCGCAGGCCCCGACAGCTTCTCGCGCATCAATGCACGGGTGCGCGCCTGGCGTTTCTCCTACGGCAGCAGTCACGCACGGGCCGCCCACCAGGCCGTGCAGGCGGCAGCCCGGTTCATGGAGGAGAAGGCATCGGCCTTCCCCGGCGGCCGCGTGCCCCGCAGGCCAGACGAACTGGCCCTGCTGGCCCTCAAGGTGCATGCGGTGTTTCTGCGGGCGGATCTGCCCACCCTGACCGGCACCGCCATCGCGGAGGCCGTCATTGCCTCTAGCCGCGATTTCGATGCCAGAGGCCCCGACGCCCACCCACGGCAATGAGGCCCGCAGCGTGCACCACTCGCCCCCGGTGCCTGCGCGTGACCTGCGGGCGCAGGGTGTTGATCACTGCACAGGCATCGGCCGCACCAACCGCACCGGCAGCCTGCTCGCCCGTGCCGCATCGCCCCGCGCCTCGCCGGTAGACAGGTTCACGGCCCACCCGTTGATCATGGCGGCCTGCCGGGCGCTGTCACCCGCGCGGCCTTGGGCGATGTTGCCGTAGGTGTATTGGTTGACGCTGGGCGCACTCACGTTGCTGGTGGCCGACCAATGCCACTGGCCTGGGGCGGCGGGGAACAGGATGGGGTTCAGGCCGGGGGGCGATAGCGATTTGTCCACCAGCCGCTGCAGCTCGGCCGCGCGGGGAATGCGCCAGCCCACGCCTTCGGCCTTCCAGCGCTCGGTGGCCAGGGCCGTGGCTTCGGCGCGGTCCAGCAGCTGGGGTTTGCCTGTGCAGGTTTTGCCGGTCCATTGCATGCCTTCCACGCAGCGGGGCCAGGCCAGGCCCGCGCGGTGGTCCAGCACATAGGCGCCGTCGGTAGACAGCGACCAGTCTTGCGTTGCGGTGGAATCAGCAGCACGCACAGGCAGGGTAACGAAGGCGCCCACCAGCAAGGCAGAAAGTAGCGGGAGTGGTTTCATAGTCAAAAGCAGGCCAGGGAAAGGCGGTTGAAGACGGCAGGCTCAGCAAGTTGGATAGCGACACCCTAACCACCCCACCGGATCGGCGCCCCCCCGCAGATCAAGAAAGCTGCATTGCGCTTTTATTTGGCTTACCTGGCTTGGCGGGCACGCCAGCCGGTGCACCCGACGCTGCCAGTGCCTCGGCCAGAAACCCCACAAACGCCTGCACGCGGGTGGAGAACTGGTGGCGCTGGGGGTACACCGCATAGATGTCTGCCGCCGGGGTCTGGTAGTGCGGCAGCACGGGCTCCAGCAGGCCCTGGGCCAGGTGGCGGTTCACGTCCCACTCGGCGCGCATCACGATGCCGTGGCCCTGCAGCGCCCACAGCACGGCGATCTCGCCGTCGTTGGTGGTGAGGTTGCCGGTGATCTTGATCGACTCGGTGTGCGCCTTGCTGCCGCGCCCGGTGGTCAGGCGCCACAGGCCATAGGCCTCGTCGCCCTGGCGGATGCCGATGCACTGGTGCTCCATCAGGTCGCGCGGCACGCGGGGCCTGCCGTGGCGGTCGAGGTAAGCCGGGGCGGCGCACAGCACGCGCCGGTTGGGGGCGATGCGGCGGGCAATCACGCGGCCATCGGGCGGCTCGCCAAAACGCACGCACAGGTCATAGGCGTCGTCGGTGATCGGCGGTGGGTGCACCGACAGCTGCAGTTGCACATCCACCTCGGGGTAGCGGCGCACAAAGTCCGAAATCACCGGGGCAATGTGCATGCGGCCAAAGCCCAGCGTGGCGTTCACGCGCAGCAGGCCCTTGGGGCTGGCCTTGGACTGCACGATGAGTTCATCAAGCGCATCGATCTCGCGCAGGATGCGGCGCGCGTGCTCCAGCAGCAGCTCGCCCTCGGGCGTGAGGCTCATGCGGCGCGTGGTGCGGTTGACCAGCACCACGCCCAGCCGCTTTTCCATCTGCGCGAGGTGCTTGCTGACCGCCGCTGTAGAGACACCCATTTCGCGCCCGGCGGCGCTGAGGCTGGGGCTGGCGGCCAGCGCGGAGAAAAAGCCCAGTTCTGTGGGCTGAATGGTGGAACTCATCGAATAGATCTCGCGCAGTCTTTTAACTGCAGGTTAACGATGGATTCACTCTAGCGCCGTTCTGCAAAGGCGTCCAGGCCTACAGTCCTTCTCACCGTTTGGTTTCTCTTGTGTCTCTTTTCCACGCCCGGGCTTGCTGCGCGGGCTTTCCAGACTCTTCTACACCCAGGCATCTGCATGACAACCTATCAAATCGCCACCATCCCCGGAGACGGCATCGGCAAGGAAGTGATTCCTGCGGGCCAGCGCGTGCTCGAAGCGCTGGCTGCGCGCCACCCCGGCCTGCAATTCCAGTTCGAAAACTTTGGCTGGGGCGGCGACTGGTACCGCGCCCACGGCGTGATGATGCCGGCCGATGGGCTCGATGCCCTGCGCGCCAAAGACGCCATCCTGTTTGGCTCGGCGGGCGACCCGGACATCCCCGACCACATCACGCTGTGGGGCCTGCGCCTCAAGATCTGCCAGGGGTTCGATCAGTACGCCAACGTGCGGCCCACGCGTATCCTGCCCGGCATCGACGCACCGCTGAAGCGCTGCACGCCCAAGGACCTGGACTGGGTCATCGTGCGCGAAAACTCTGAGGGCGAATACTCGGGCGTGGGCGGCCGCGTGCACCAGGGCCACCCCATCGAGGCGGCCACCGATGTGTCCATCATGACCCGCGTGGGGGTGGAACGCATCCTGCGCTTTGCCTTCCGCCTGGCGCAGTCGCGGCCCCGCAAGCTGCTCACCGTCATCACCAAGAGCAACGCCCAGCGCCATGCGATGGTGATGTGGGACGAGATCGCCGCGCAGGTGGCGACCGAGTTCCCGGACGTGAAGTGGGACAAGGAACTGGTGGACGCCGCCACGGCCCGCATGGTCAACCGCCCCGCCACGCTCGACACCATCGTCGCCACCAACCTGCATGCCGACATCCTCAGCGACCTGGCCGCCGCGCTGGCGGGCAGCCTGGGCATTGCGCCCACCGGCAACATCGACCCCGAGCGCCGCTACCCCAGCATGTTCGAGCCCATCCACGGCTCGGCGTTCGACATCATGGGCAAGGGCCTGGCCAACCCCATCGGCACTTTCTGGTCGGTGGTGATGCTGCTGGAGCACCTGGGCGAAGTAGATGCCGCCCGCGCCGTGATGCAGGCCATCGAGCAGGTCACCGCCAACCTCGCCCTGCACACCCGCGACCTGGGCGGCACGGCCACCACGGCGCAGGTGACCGATGCAGTGTGCGCGCTGATCGGCAGCGCACCGGCTGCACGCAAAGCGGCCTGACCGCACATGCCCCAGGCCCGCACAGACGGGCCGGGGCGCCACCCGGCGGGCAAAAAAACAAGGCCGCCGCACCCCCATCCTTTCGGAGACAAACCATGCACCGCCCTACCCGCATCGCCACCCCGCAGCGCCGCCAACACCTGATGGCCCTCGCAGCCGTGGCCGCCGCTTGCCTGCTGCCCGGCACGGCCGTCCACGCGCAGGCCTGGCCCAGCAAACCCGTCACCATCGTCGTGCCGTTTGCCGCAGGCGGCACCACCGACGTGCTGGCGCGTGCGCTGGGCGAAAAGCTCAGCACCGCATTGGGCCAGCCCGTGATCGTGGAAAACCGGGGCGGCGCGGGCGCCACCATTGGCGCCGACTATGTGGCCAAGGCCGCACCCGACGGCTACACCCTGCTGATGGGCGCGGTGCACCACACCATTGCCACCAGCGTCTACAAGAAGCTCGGCTACGACTTTCAAAAGAGCTTTGCGCCCATCACCACCGTGGCCCTGGTGCCCAACGTGCTGGCCGTGAGCGCCACCACACCCGCCAAGGATGTGAAGGAACTCGTGGCCCTGATCAAGGCCGCGCCCGACAAGTTTTCGTATGGCTCCAACGGCGCGGGCACGGCGCAGCACCTGATCGGCACGCAGTTCTCCACCGCCATCGGCCAGCCGCTGCTGCATGTGCCCTACAAGGGCAGCGGCCCGCTGACCACCGACCTGCTGGGCGGGCAGGTGTCAATGTCGTTCGACACCATCACGCCCGTGCTACCCCACATCAAGGCGGGCAAGCTGCGCGCGCTGGCGGTGACCACGGCCAAGCGGTCTTCCTCGCTACCCGACGTGCCCACGCTGCAGGAGGTCGGGTTTACGGGCTTCGATATCGGCACCTGGTTTGGCGTGCTGGCCCCGGCACGCACGCCTGCCGATGTGGTGGCCAAGCTCAACACCGAGATGGTCAAGGTGATCCAGTCGCCCGACTTCAAGAAGCGCATGCAGGACATCGGCGCCGAGCCCATCGGCAACACACCCGCGCAGATGGCCGAGCAGATCGCCAGCGACACCACCCGCTTTGGCAAGCTGGTGGTGGACAACAAGATCACGACCGATTGATTGAGCGTGATCTGGCGGGGGCGGGTTGGTATAACGCCAGCCATGACGCCCACCACCATCGAGCCCACCGTCCCCGCCGCCCTGATCCGCGCCCTCGAAGAGCGCGCCTTCAACGCCTGGCCCGCGCGCCAGACAGTGTTCCACCGGGGCTGGGTGTTCCGGCTGTCGGGCGGCTACACCAAGCGCGCCAACTCGGTCAACGCACTGCTGCCCGGCGCGCCGTTTGACGGGGTGCGCGAGGCGGCCACCACGCTGTATGCGCGGCACGGGCTGCCCGCCGTGTTCCGCATCTCGCCCCTGGCCCCGCCCGAGGCCGACCAGGAGCTGGCCGAGGCGGGCTACCAGCACTTCGACCCCTCCCTGGTGTTGCACCGGCCGCTGGCCCTGGGGTCGGCCGGCAAGCCTGATGGCAGCACCCACATCAGCACCACGCCCACCGCCGCCTGGCTGGAGGGTTTTGCCGCTGCCAACAGCGTGCCCCTGCACCACCGCGCGCTGCACAACAGCATGCTGGACCACATCGCCCACCCTGCCGCGTTTGCCCTGCAGCACGATGCGCAAGGCCAGCCCGTAGGCTTTGGGCTGGCGGTGCTGGAACGCGGCGCCGTGGGCCTGTACGACCTGGCCGTGGCGCCCGAGCACCGGGGCGGCGGGCGCGGGCGCGCGCTGGTCACCGCCCTTCTGCACTGGGCGGCAGAGGCCGGGGCGGCCAGTGCCTATTTGCAGGTGCGCGCGCAGAACGTTCCGGCGCTGCGGCTGTATGAATCGATGGGTTTCAAGACAGCGTATGGCTACCACTATCGGGTGCCAGGCTGAGGGGGGTTCAGCCCCCTCTCCCCTCGCGGGAGAGGGTTGGGGAGAGGGGGTGAATCGATGCGGCGTGCCTGCGCGCCCCCTCTCCCCGGCCCTCTCCCACGAGGGGAGAGGGAGTGAAGACAGGGGCGGTCATGGATGCGGCTATTGAGACCGTAATCTGAAGAAAAAATGGCCGCCTGCGCGCGTCCATCATCCCTTTATAGCTATTAAATGAGTAGCACAAAGAGTCGGTAGAACAACACTTACCGGTGGCTCAATCTGCGCACCGCCCAGTCGCCCAAACTCTGCACGGCCTGTACAAAGAAGATCAGTACCAGCACCACGGCCAGCATGATCTCGGGCAGGAAGCGCTGGTAGCCGTACCGGATGCCCAGGTCACCCAGACCACCGCCGCCAATCGCACCGGCCATGGCCGAATAACCGGTCAGGCTCACGAACGTGATGGTCAGGCCCGCCACGATGCCGGGCAGCGCCTCGGGCAGCAGCACCTTCCACACGATCTGGCTGGTGGTGGCGCCCATGGCCTGAGCGGCTTCGACCAGGCCGTGGTCCACCTCGCGCAAGGCGGCTTCGACCAGGCGGGCCACGAAAGGCGCAGCGGCAATGGTCAACGGCACCACGGCGGCGGCGGTGCCGATGGACGAGCCCGTGATGAAGCGCGTGAACGGGATGATGGCCACCAGCAGGATGATGAAAGGCGTGGAGCGCACGGCGTTTACCAGCCAGCCTACGAGCTTGTTGACGGGGCCGTTCTGCAGCACGCCGCCATGGTCCGTGAGGCGCAAAAACACGCCCAGCGGCACGCCGATGAGGCCGCCCACGATGCCGGAGATGCCCACCATGATGAGCGTCTCCCACAGCGAGGAGGCAAAGAGGTCCAGCATGGCCGGAGTGAAATGGTCGAACATGGTTGGCCTCTTCCTCAGATTTCAATCGTGACTTCTTGCACCGCCACGCCGCCCGCGCGCAGATGCTCCACCGCGCCGCGCAGTTGCATGGGCTGGCCGCTGGCATACACCGCCAGCGAGCCGAAGGTCTCGTCCTGGATCTCGTCCACCTGGCCGTGCAGGATGCTCATGTCCACACCAAACTCGCGGATCAACTGCGACAGGATGGGCTGGTAGGCGCTGTCGCCCGAGTACGACAGGCGCAGCAGCCGCCCCGCGTGGTCGGGCGCCGTGGCGGCCAGCTGGCGGGTGAGCTTGCGCACATGGTCGAGCACGCTCACGGGCAGCTCTTGCGGCAGGATCTCGTCGATCAGGCTCTTGGTGATGGCCTGCTGCGGGCGGGTGAACACGTCCAGCACGCGGCCCTGCTCCACGATGCGCCCGGCCTCGATCACGGCCACGCGGTCGGCCACCTGCTTGATGACCTGCATCTGGTGGGTGATGAGCACCACCGTGAGGCCCAGCTCGCGGTTGACCTGGCGCAGCAGGTCGAGGATGGAGCGGGTCGTCTCCGGGTCCAGCGCCGAGGTGGCTTCGTCAGACAGCAGCACCTTGGGGCGGCTGGCCAGCGCACGCGCAATGCCCACGCGCTGCTTTTGCCCGCCGCTGATCTGCGCGGGGTAGCGGTCGGCCAGGTGCGCCAGGCCCACCAGCTCCAGCAACGGGTTCACGCGCTCGCGGATCGCGGCCTTGTCCATGCCCGCCAGCTCCAGCGGCAATGCGGCGTTGTCGAACACGGTGCGTGACGACAGCAGGTTGAAGTGCTGGAAGACCATGCCGATCTCGCGGCGGGCCTCGCGCAGTTGCGCGTCGTTCAGCTGGGTCAGGTCGCGGCCATTGACGATCACCTGGCCGGTGGTGGGCCGGTTGAGCAGGTTGATGACGCGCACCAGCGAGCTTTTGCCCGCGCCGCTCTTGCCGATGATGCCGAACACTTCGCCCGGCTGGATGCTGAGGTCGATGCCACGCAGGGCTTCGACGGGGCCTTGTGAGCCCTGGTAGGTTTGGGTGATACCCCGTAAATCGATCATGGAAAGCAGTGCGCGGCAGCGGCCTCACGGTGAGTGGCCGCTGCCGCGCGGGTCTGAAAAAGGATGGGCGACTGTATCGGCGAATCGTAAGTTCACAAACGATTAAAAAATCGGGTGATTAGATCGCTGAGTTATGAAGGCCGTGGTACACAGACTTCGATAACTATGAATTTCATAGCTATCAGGGCAATACCTTAGAGCGGTAAGCGCCATTTTTCCTTGAATTTTCCTGACACCCACGGAGGTGGCATCTGGCAACATTTCTATATTTCAACTTTTGTTGTATTATCGAACCATGCAAGAAACCGACGTCATCCGATCCCTCGCCGCCCTCGCCCAAGAAGTGCGCCTGCGGGTGTTCCGCGCCCTGGTGGTGGCGGGCCAGGAGGGGCTGACGCCCGGCGGGCTGTCCGAGCAGCTGGGCATTGCACCCAACACGCTGTCGTTCCACCTCAAGGAGCTGACCCACGCGGGCCTGGTGAGCCAGGAGCGCCAGGGCCGCAACCTGATCTATCGCGCCTCGTTTGCCACCATGAACGACCTGCTCGCCTACCTGACCGAGAACTGCTGCCAGGGCGCCGCCTGCCTGACCGACGAGGCCACCGCTGCCTGCAAGTGCTGATCACCCCCACCAACCCCCACGACCCCCAGCCGAAAGGAAGCCACCATGAAGCGATTCCACGTCCACATGCATGTCGATGACCTCGCCAAGAGCATCGCGTTCTATTCCAGGCTGTTCGCGGCCGAGCCTGCGCGGGTCGAGACCGACTACGCCAAGTGGATGCTCGAAGACCCGCGCGTGAACTTCGCCATCTCCACCCGGGGCGACAAGCCCGGCGTGGACCACCTGGGCTTCCAGGTCGATGAGGCGGACGAGCTGGCCGAGCTGAAGGCCCGCGCCCAAGGCGCCGACATGGCCCTGCTGGACGAAGGCGCCACCACCTGCTGCTACGCCCGCAGCGACAAGCACTGGATCACCGACCCGCAGGGCGTGGCGTGGGAACACTTCCACACGCTGGGCAACATCCCCGTGTTCAACGAAGCCGCTGCACAGCAACCCCAGCCAGCCCAGGCCGCCTGCTGCCCCACGGGCGCACCGTCGGCCCCCGCGCCCGGCCAGGCCGCCTGCTGCGGCCCCACCGCCAACAACCCCAACAAATGCTGCTGAGCCCAGGCCTACGATGAGCACCCCACGCAATCCTTTGAACGTGCTGTTTCTTTGCACGCACAACTCTGCCCGCAGCATCCTGGCCGAAGCCCTGCTCAACGCCATGGGCCAAGGCCGCTTCAAGGCCTATTCAGCCGGCAGCAGCCCGCGCGACACCCAGCAGCCCCACCCGCTGGGCCTGCAGGCGCTGGCCCATGCAGGCATCCCCACCGAAGGGCTGCGCAGCAAAAGCTGGGACGAGTTTGCCGCCCCAGGCGCGCCGCACATGGACCTGATCGTCACCGTGTGCGACAACGCGGCGGGCGAGGTCTGCCCCTTCTGGCCCGGCCACCCGGCCACGGCGCACTGGGGCTATGCCGACCCGTCGGCGGGTGATGGCTCGGACGCCGACAAGGCCGAAGCCTTCCGCAAAACCCTGCACGCCATCAAGCAACGCCTGGAACTGCTGGTGAACCTGCCGGGCGACAAGCTCGCCGCTACCGTGCTGCAAGCCACGGCCCGCAACCTGTCCGCCCACTGAACCTGGATTGACATGACGCTGCAGCAAAACCCATCAGCATCCGCACTGGCCGGTGCCCAGCCCCCCTCCCCCGCCGCAGGCATGGCGGTGTTCGAGCGCTACCTCACCGTCTGGGTGCTGCTGTGCATCGTGGTGGGCATTGCGCTGGGCCAGTGGCTGCCCGGCGCGGCCCGCGCCGTGGGTGCGCTGGAGGTGGCGCGGGTCAACCTGCCGGTGGGCCTGCTCATCTGGGTGATGATCATCCCCATGCTGCTGAAGGTGGACTTTGGCGCGCTGGCCGAGGTGCGCCAGCATGTGCGCGGCATTGGCGTGACGCTGTTCGTCAACTGGCTGGTCAAGCCGTTTTCGATGGCGCTGCTGGGCTGGCTGTTCATCCGCCACTGGTTTGCGCCCTACCTGCCTGCCGACCAGATCGACAGCTACATCGCCGGGCTCATTTTGCTGGCCGCCGCGCCCTGCACGGCCATGGTGTTTGTGTGGAGCCGCCTCACCGGGGGCGACCCGCTGTTCACGCTGTCGCAGGTGGCGCTCAACGACAGCATCATGATCGTGGCGTTTGCGCCGCTGGTGGCCTTCTTGCTCGGCCTGTCGGCCATCACCGTGCCGTGGGACACGCTGCTCACCTCGGTGGTGCTGTACATCCTGATCCCGGTGGTGATCGCCCAGTGGCTGCGCAAGCGCCTGCTGCGCAAGGGCCAGGCTGCGTTTGACGCCGCCGTGGCGCGCACCGGCCCCTGGTCCATCGCCGCGCTGCTGGCCACGCTGGTGCTGCTGTTCGCCTTCCAGGGCGAGGCCATCCTGCAGCAGCCGCTGGTGATCGCGCTGCTGGCCGTGCCCATCCTCATCCAGGTGCTGTTCAACTCCGCCCTGGCCTACGGCCTGAACCGCGCGGTGGGCGAAAAGCACAACATCGCCTGCCCCTCGGCGCTCATCGGCGCGTCCAACTTCTTCGAGCTGGCCGTGGCCACGGCGATCAGCCTGTTTGGCTTTCACTCCGGTGCAGCACTGGCCACCGTGGTGGGCGTGCTGATCGAGGTGCCGGTGATGCTGGCGGTGGTGGCCGTGGTCAACCGCAGCAAGGGCTGGTACGAGGCGCGGGGCTGACGGGTGCACCGCTGGGGCAGTTCAGGCCCCTGCGACAGCGCCGCGCGCCTGCACCCGGCGTGAGATCAGCAGCCCCAGCACAAAGATACCCACCGCCGCCACCGTGAACACCGGCGGCAGCCAGCCCCGGTCCACGCTGAACGCCACCAGCAGCACACCCGTGGACTGGCCGAGGAACAGCAGACACGCAAACAGCGTGACCGCCGTGCCGCGCGCCTCGGGCGCCATCTGCGTGGCCTGCACCTGCAGCGTGTTGTGCAGCATGTAAAAGCCGATGCCCGCCAAAAAGCAGCCCAGCATGGCCCAGCCCACCGCAGGCGCCCAGGCCAGCGACAGCAGGCCGATGGCAATGAAGCTGGCCCCCAGCACGGCCAGCCCCCGTTCGCCCAGCGCCGCCAGCCAGCGCCGCGCAAACACGCTGTAGATCAGCCCGCCCACGCCATACAGCACCATCACACCGCCAGCTGCTGAGGCCGACAGGCCAAAGCCATCGACCATGCGCGCGGGCACAAAGGCCAGCGTGCCAAACGCGAGTGCGCCCTCAATCGCCACCACCGTCAGCACCCAGCGCACACGCGGAATGCGCAGCAGCGCCGCCGTGCCCGCAAGGTAGTTGGCCAGCGAAAACGCCGGTGCACCCGGCGCCACCGCCCTGCGCAGCGCCCCGCTGGCACGCGCATGGCGCAGCAACAGCGTGGCGGCCGTGAAGAACAACACGGCCAGCACCCCCAGCGCCGCGCGCCAGCCCAGCGTTTCGGTCGCAAAGCCGCCAAACCACTGGCCCGCCATCATCCCGGTCACCGTGGCCACCATCAGCCGCGCCAATGTCTCTTGCCGCTGCTCGTAGGCCACCTCATCGCCAATCCACGCCATCGACAGCGGAATGATCCCGGCCGCCGCCGCCCCCATGGCCGCCCGCGCCACCACCAGCACGTTGAAGCTGGGCGCCAGCGCCGTCATGGCGCTGAACACCGCACAGGCCGCCGTGGCGCCGATGATCACGCGCACCTTGCCCACCCGGTCGCCCAGCGGTCCATACACCAGCTGCAGCACGCCATAGGCCACGGCAAACGCCGCAATCACGGCCGAGGCGTCGCCCGTGGTGATCTGGTATTCCAGCGACAGCGCCACCAGCATCGGGTCGCACACGCGCATGGACGCCATGCTGCAAAAGGCCGCCAGGCTGATCAGCCGCAGCATCGTCGAAGAAGAAGTCATGGGCGCCGATTGTGGTGCGGCACGCGCCTGCGCGCTGGCGGGGTGCGCCATGCACCCTGGGGGTTGAAGGCCACAGGGCACGCATGCCACACGACACATACGGCATGTGCTGCACGCGCACACAGGTACTGACACTTTTTTGGGTGGCAAGCGCCAGTCCTGCGCTTACCATGCGCCCCGGATTGATGCGCCCCATCCATCGATCAATCAACCAAGCAAACAACACACGAGGAGAAACCGAGCATGAACAAAAGAAACTTTGTGGCTGCCAGCGTCGGCCTGGCAGGCCTGTGGACCGCCACCACCAGCAGCCACGCAGCCCCACCCGCCAAAACATCCGCCAGCCCCGCCCTGCTCACCATCAGCGGCGCCATCACCCAGCCCAACCGGGGCGCGCTCGATGCCACCATCGACCAGATGATGGGCAAACACGGCATCCAGTTCGACAAGGCCCACGCGCTGGACGCCGCCGCCCTGCAGCGCATGCCCGCCGTCACCATCAAGCCCACGCTCGAATACGACAGCAAGCCCCACACGCTCAAAGGCCCGCTGCTCACCACCGTGCTGGCCGCAGCGGGCGTGGCCGCTGGCAGCCCCGTGCAGCTGGTGCTGCGCGCAGTGGACGGCTACAACGTCACCATCAGCCTGGCCGACGCGCAGACCTACCGCATGATCGTCGCCACCCACATCGATGGCCAGCCCATGGCCCTGGGCGGCCTGGGCCCGCAGTGGGCCGTGTACGACGCGGATGTGCTGCCCGCCTTCAAGGACAAGCCCGTGAAGGAACGCTTTGGCCTGTGCCCCTGGGGGCTGTATCACATTGAGGTGAAGAAGGCCTGAGCCAACACATGCCACTGCCCGCCTGCTTCAACTGCCGCGCCAGCGTTGCTCCCGGGAGCAGCACCTGCCCGCGCTGCGGCACCTGGTTCAGAGGCCACCCCTACATGCCCCGGGATGATCTCAGCCCGCGCGAAGCAGGCTGGGGTTTGTCCAGCAACCTGGTACAGAGCGCAGGTTTCCGGTGGGCGTCGCTGCTGGCACCCCTCTGGCTACCGCCCTGCATCATGGTCTGGCTGGGCGCCCCACCCGTTGCGGTGGCCCTGATGCTGGCCCTGTTCATCTTTATCCCGGGGCTGTATGTCGTCACCAACCTGCCAGGCTGGTCGCCCTGGGCCAAGCTCGCAGCCTCCATCGGCTACGTGGCGGTATCAGGCACCCTGGGGCTGGCTTGCATGGCGTGGGTTGGCAGGCTGCTGCAGCCAGCCTGACCCTCGCATCTCTTACTGGATTTCGCTCTCTTTTTGATAGCTACCAGCGCTTACCCATCAGGCGGTAGAGCCCATTTTTATTCAAATCAACTTGCCCGCCGCGCCACCCGCACCCCCAGCGCCGCCAGCGACGCCACCGTGGCCAAACCCACCACCCCCAGCCAGCCCCACTGCGCCAGCACCAAGGCGCCCAGCGCCGCACCGGCCGACATGCCGATGAACATGCCGGTGAACAGCAGCGCATTGAGCCGGCTGCGCGCCGCGGGGTCGATGCCGTAGACGATGGTCTGGTGCGCCACCAGCGTGGCCTGCACGCCAAAGTCAAAGCCGATGGCACTGGCCACAATCAAACCCAGCTGCGCCTGCGCAGGCAGCAGCGGTGCCAGCGCCATCACCGCAAACGACGCAGCCGCCAGCCCCGCGCCATAGCGCGTCACCACCTCGGGCCCACGCTTGTCGGCCAGGCGCCCGGCCAACGGCGCAGCCAAAGCCCCAGCCGCCCCCGCCAACCCGAACGCGCCCGCCGCCGCCGTGCCCAGCCCAAACTGGATGTGCAACATCACCGCCAGCGTGGACCAGAACGCGCTGAAACCCACCGCCAGCAGCCCCTGCGCCCAGGCCGCGCGGCGCAACGCGGCGTGCTGGCGCCACAGCGCCACCATCGATCCGATCAGCGCGCCATAGCCCAACTGCGTGGTGGGCGCAAAGCGCGGCAGCCCGCGCCACACCGCCACCGTCAGCAGCGCAATGGCCACCGCCGCAGCCACATACACCGTGCGCCAGCCCCACTGCTGCGCCACAAAGCCGCTGACCACGCGCGACAACAAAATGCCCAGCAGCAGCCCCGTCATCACCGTGCCCACCATGCGCCCGCGCTGCGCGGCCGGGGCCAGCGTAGCGGCGGCGGGCACCACGTCTTGCGCCACCGTGGCCGCCAGGCCCACGGCCAGGCTGGCCGCCAGCAGCGCGCCCATGCCGGGCGCCAGGCCGCTCAGCAGCAGCGCCAGCATCAGCGCGATGGACTTGATGACGATGATGCGGCGCCGGTCAAACCGGTCGCCCAGCGGCGCCAGCAGCAAGATGCCAAGCGCGTAGCCCAGCTGCGTGAGCGTGGGCACCAGCCCCACCACGCGGCTGTCGGCCTGCATGTCGGGCCCCAGCACACCCAGCATGGGCTGGCTGTAGTACAGCGACGCCACGCTCAGCCCCGCCGTGGTGGCCAGCAGCAACAGCAGCGGCGCACTCACCGCCCCCTCCGCAGGGGGCACCACCGGGGCCCGCCCCGCTGCACCGCTTGCATGCACATTTTGAATGGAAGACATCACAACACCATTGGTTAGAAAGGAATGGTGCGATTGTTCTAGCCCGCCGCCGCACTGGGTAGTGGGCTGCACTGCAGATTCGTTATACGCTTGGCGTATGACCAGCACCCAGCCAGCCTTGCAACCCGGCGCCGACCGCATCGAGCTGATGCAGACCTTTGTCCGCATCGTCGAGGCTGGCAGCCTGTCTGCCGCCGCCCAGCAACTGGGCACCAGCCAGCCCACCGTGAGCCGCCGCCTGCAGGCGCTGGAGCGCAGCCTGGGCATCAAGCTGCTGCAGCGCTCCACCCATGTAATGAAGCTCACCGAAGACGGCGACCGCTGCTTTGCCCACGCCAAGGCCCTGCTGGAAGACTGGCGCGCCATGGAAGACGACCTGCGCGGCACCGCCGACACCCCGCGCGGCACCCTGCGCGTGCTGGCGCCACACGCCTTTGGGCAAGACCAGTTCATCGCCCCGCTGATGGCCTACCTGCGCCGCTACCCCGAGGTGGACGTGGAATGGATGCTGCACGACCGCCGCCCCAACTTCATCGCCGAAGGCATCGACTGCGCCATCCAGGTCGGCGCGGTGGACGACCCCAGCGTGGTCGCGGTGCGCCTGGCCGAAGTGCCCCGCATCGTGCTGGCCGCCCCCGCCCTCATGGCCGGGCGCCCCACGCCCCAGCACGCACAAGACCTGCAGCCCCTGCCCTGGCTGGCCCTGAGCACCTTCTACCGCCGCGAGGTCACGCTGACCCAAGAGCCCGGCGGCGAGGCCCACACGTTTGGCATCACCCCGCGTTTGGCCACCGACAGCCTGTACGCCCTGCGCAGCGCCGCCCTGGCCGGGCTGGGGGCGTGCATTTCATCGGCGTGGATCGTGGACAACGATGTGCGGCAGGGAAAACTGCTGCACTTGGTGCCCAACTGGCACGCGGCGCCGCTGCCGGTGTACTTGGTGTACCCGTATGCACGGTTTTATCCGGCGCGGTTGCGGTTGTTTTTGGAGGCGATGCGGGGGGCGATGCCGGGGTTGGTGGGGATGCGGGCGGTGGGGTGAGGGTTGAGGCTAGTCACAGGGATCTGACAAAGTGCTTGCAGCCTGTCAGGCCTCACAGCCATCTGCGCACTCTCCCTTTGTATGCCTCGTACTCTGCCCCAAAGAGCGAAGCCAACACGCGTTCTTCCGGGATGATCTGGAATCGGGTGATGTAAAGCACGAACCCCAGAGCCCATAGGACAGCGAGCGGATTTTCCAGAAACACTGCCCAGGCCAACAGGGTTAGCAAGAACCCAACGTACATGGGATTGCGCGTGCACCGGTAGACGCCTTGAACAACCAAAGAAGACGCCGAGCTTGCCTTTGTCGGGCTCACTGTGGTCTTGGCGCGCCGAAACGCAACGACTCCGGCAAAGCTGATGCTCAGGCCAACGCACACCAAGACAACAGCAAAGAGCACGCTGACCGGATGGGGCAACTGCAAGAGGCCTCCAGCGGACGGCGTCGTCATCCACATAAGAAGCGCCAGGACAAGCGCAACGACCGGGGGCGGAACCTTCAGTTCAAGCAAGCTCATATCACCGTATCACTCCATGACGAGGTCGTGCCCGGCATGCACAGCCACAGACTCACCGGATCGGCGGCAAGTGTTGCGGCTCGCTTCGTCGCCACGACCGTGTTTCTCGCAATAGCCCACAGCAACCCCAAAAGGGTACTCGGCGTCCTCAAACCACCATTGATTGCTGGGCAAAGATGCCCGCCATCGCGCCCTGCCATGTTGACTGGGTGACCGAGGGCAAGAAGGGCGTCGCGAGGTCGCCAGCTGCGTAGATGCCGGGCACGCTGGTTTGGCGGCGCTCATCAACCTTGAGGACGATGCCGGTGGGCGTATCGACCGTGGCGAGGCCCAGTGATGCATGCAGGCTTGCGGACGGCTTGTTGCGCGGCTGGGCAAACAGGATATCGACGGCGACGTTGCGGCCGGTATCGAGATTGACGGTGGCGATGTGACCCTGCTGGTGGGCGATTTCGACGATTCGGCCATCGGCAACTGGGATGTTGCGGCGCGCCAGATCGGCCAGGACATCTGGCGCAATGTCATGGCCATCGGCAAAGACCGTCAGCTTGTCAGTCCAATCGCGGAACAGCCTGACAGACTGGAACGACTGCGGGCCCGACCAGAGGACGCCCCAATGCTGGTCGGCGACTTCAAAGCCGTCGCAATAGGGGCACGGCACGATCGACGTGCCCCAGCTTTCGGCGAAGCCTGGAACATTGGGCATCTGGTCGGCGACGCCATAGCTCAGGATCAGGCGACGCGCCCTGAGGCTTTCTTTGTCGTCAGTGACGACGCAGAAGTCGTCGATGGCGCCAGACACGCTCTCGGCCCGGGCACTGACCAGTCTGATCGCAGGATAGCGCGCCAGCTGCTGCCGCGCCTCAGCCAGGATGTCCAGCGGTGGCTTGTGATCGTGACCGAGCAGGCCATGCGAGTGATGACCGAAGCGATTGCGCGGCCGCCCCGTATCGAGAACAGTGACTTTGCGGCGGGCACGGCCGAGTTGCAGGGCGGCGGCGAGGCCAGCAAAGCTGCCGCCGATGATGATGACGTCATCCATGGTGATGGGCTCCATGTAGGCTGATTTATTATTGGACTTACAAGTACAGTAATATAAGATTTATATAATGTACAGTCAAGTACACTATATAGACCATGTCAACCTCCCTATCGCCCTCGCCCTCGCCCTCGCCCTCGCCCTCGCCCTCGCCCTCGCCCTCGCCCTCGCCCTCGCCCTCGCCCTCGCCCTCGCCCTCGCCCTCGCCCTCGCCCTCGCCCTCGCCCTCGCCCTCGCCCTCGCCCAAGTCCCAACGTGGCCGACCACGCGATCCTGAGCGTGTGCGGCGCATCCTGGAGGCGGCACAAAAACACTTCAATGAGCATGGCCTGGAGCGTGCCAGCGTGGATGCCATCGCAGCGGATGCTGGTGTGTCCAAGATGACCGTTTACAAAAACTTCGGGTCCAAGGAGGGACTTTTCCACGCGGTCGTGCGCGACAGGACAGCGGTGGTGGTGGCGGACGTCCCGGGCGCCGAGGCGCTGGATCCGGCCGAGCCAGAGAAGGCACTGCGGACAATCGGCACCCGGTTCCTTGCATTGACACGTGGGGACGACGCGCTTGGCGCGTTGCGCTCCGTCTACGGAGTCGCGGGGGCGCAACCGGAAGTCTGCCGCGAGTTTTACAAGGTAGGCCCGGAGCGTGCAACCAGCGAACTGGCGGCGTACCTGCGGCGCGCCCACTTGGCGGGCACGCTGAAGGTGCGGAACCCGCTTCAGGCTGCGGACCTTTTCCTGTCCATGTTTCTGGGTTCCGGACACTTCCGCGGGTTGCTAATGCTCGACCGGCCAGATCCCCGGGAAAACAACGCCCTGCTGCGCGAGGCCGTACGGGTCTTCATGGCGGCCTACGGCGCGTAGTCAGGCCCTGCCATGCAGAAGGGCACCGCGAGTGTGAGCCGGGCCGCGCAGACCGCCTGCAAGTGCGCCGCTGACCTCAAAATGATGGAGCAAGGCGCAGCAGCGCTGGTCGCCCCCTCTAAACCACTAGCCGCCCGACACGCTCAGCAGCCACCGACACATGGCGCAGCAACTCCGCCTTGCAAGCATCGAAACCCGCACTAAATCCTTCCTCGTCCTCCACCCGCCGAACAAACACCTGCGCCATCGCAAGCCCCTCTTTCCACGCCGCCGCGCTGACCTGCTCCCCCACCGTCAGTTCCAACGTCCGATCCGGCAACCCTCCCCCCGCCGTGGGTGCAAACGCCATGGGCGTCATGTCATACACAGGCGCCAGCTCGTAGGGCCTGCGCCCCTCTGACAAACACGACAGATTGCCGCTGTGCATGTCGGTGTTGCCGATCAGCGTGCCAAACGCCCACAGCAGGCAGGCCGTGTCAAAGGCCTGGGGGGTGATGACCCCGGTCTTCAGCAACGCCCTGGCAATCACCGGCCAGTTGCCGCCGCTGCCGACAAACTCGGCATCGAGCGCGGCGAAGGAGTGCAGCGCCCTGCGCCCGCGCGCGCCCAGCCGGTCAAACCGCTGCACCTCCAGAAACCGTTGGGTGCCGTGCATCCAGGTCATGGACTGCGCGGCAGGCACGCCGTGGTCGCGCAGCACCTGCAGGGCGATGTGTTCGGCCAGCAGCAGGTCGCGCCAGCGGGCGCTGACGGGGGTGTCGAGTTCGGCGGTGAACTTGACCATCACATGCGCGGCGGTGCCGTCGGCTTGCTCGGCGTAGGCGGTGAACTTGGGCTGCTCGCCAGCGGCTGACGAGCCCGCGACTTCGCCGCGCGCGGCCAGGTCGGCCAACTGGGCGTAGGTGTGCCGCTTTTGCGCGGCTGCAATGGGCACGGGGTCGGGCGCGTTGACGAACTGGTCGCGGGCGGTGGGGCCGATGAGCAGGTTGCCGGGCATGTCGTCGCCCTGGTCCAGGATGGCGCGCAGCGCGTGGGTGTCGCTCCAGTCGCCCAGCCGCTCGGGCAAGCCCAGGCGCTGACCGTGCCGCTGGCAGTAGGCGCGCCCCAGGTAGCCCTGCGGGCGCATGTCATAAATCCACCACGGCAGGCCGTCGCTGTGCAGCCGGGCCCCGCCCGCTTCGACCATCACAAAGCCCTGCGGGCACACCGGGACGAGGGTGCCCAGGGTTTCCAGCGCGCCCTGGGGGGTGACGCGGTACACGGTGGCCTCCAGATCGGCGCGGACTGGATCGCGGAGGGTGTATTGAATAGATCTTGCGGCGCCGAAGTGCACCACCTCGTCACCCAGCGTGTTGAGTGCGCGGGAGACGGTGGGCTGGCTGATTTGGAGCGCCTGGGCTAGCGCCTGCGCCTTGGCGGGGCCGAGGCGCAGCAAGGTGCGGATGGCGTTGGCGTGGGTCTGGGCGGCGGAGGGCATGGCTCAAGCATACGCCGGTTGAATTGAAAATTGAATAGATAAAGAAATAGATTAAGCAGGCTGGATTAACGCCTAGTTTGTTGCGTTTTTTAGTTATTTATTGACAAACAACTATTTAATACAACACACTTGTGGCGTGCCATCAGTCCCCCTCACCGCCCAAGAAAACACGGTGCTTGAGCTTGCCCAACACCAACCCCTGCTCCGCGCGCGCGACCTGGGTGCGCATGGGCTGCCCACGGTGCTGCTGACCCGCCTCGTCGCCGCAGGCAAGCTGGACCGCGTGGCGCGCGGCGTGTACAGCCTGCCCAGCCGCGCCGTCAGCGAGCACCGCTCGCTGGCCGAGGTGGCGCTGCGGGTGCCCAAGGGCGTGGTGTGTTTGCTGTCTGCCCTGCGCGTGCATGGCATTGGCACGCAGGCGCCTTTTGAAGTCTGGATGGCTATCCCACCCAGCACACCCACTCCCCATATAGACAAACCAGCGCTGCGCGTGGTCCGCATGTCTGGCCCTGCGCTGACGGAAGGCGTGGAGCTGGTGGAAATCGACGGCGTGCAGGTGCCCGTGTTCAACGCAGCAAAGACGGTGGCTGACTGCTTCAAATACCGCAACAAGATCGGGCTGGATGTAGCGCTGGAGGCGCTGCGCGACGGCTGGCAGAAAGGCAAGCTGCCCATGGATGCGCTATGGCACTACGCCACAGTGAACCGCATGGCCAATGTGATGCGACCTTATCTGGAAAGCGTGACCGCATGAGCCAGCGCAACGTGGCGGCCTCCATCCGCGCGCGGCTCAAGCAGCATGCCGATGTGCACCAGCAGGACTTCAACCTGACGCTGACCCGCTATGGGCTGGAGCGGCTGCTGTACCGGCTGTCGCTCTCGCCACACGCCAACCGCTATCTGCTCAAAGGCGCCCTGCTGTTCTCGCTGTGGTTCGACCAGCCCCATCGGCCCACGCGCGATGCGGACCTGCTGGGTTTTGGACCCGAAGACATCGGATCCGCCGTGCTGGCGTTCCGCGAGATCTGCCAGATCGAGGTGGACGATGGTTTGGCGTTTGACCCGGCCTCGGTCAAGGGCGCCACCATTCGCAAAGAGGCGGGGTACGGCGGTGTGCGGGTGGACCTTCTGGCCACACTGGATGGCGCACGCATTGCGCTGCAGGTGGACATTGGTTTTGGCGACGCGGTGACCCCGGCGCCCGAGGCGGTGCACTACCCGGTGCTGCTGCAAGACCTGCCCGCACCCCGGTTGCGCGCTTATCCCAAATACACGGTGGTGGCAGAGAAGTTTCATGCGGTATGCCTGCTGGGCATGGCCAACACGCGCATGAAGGACTACTTTGACCTGTGGGTGCTGCTGACCGAAGGCGTGTTGGACCCGCAAGAACTGCACTGCGCGGTGGCTGCCACGTTCCATCGGCGCCAACTGGCCTTGCCCAATTCCATTCCCTCGGGCCTGAGCGATGGGTTTGCACAAGATGCAGCAAAGCAGAAGCAGTGGGCCGCATTCCTGAAAAAGAACCGGCTGCAAGCACTGGTCCTTGCAGAGGTGGTGGGACTGCTGCGGAGCGAGTTCCAGAAGCTGCAGACGCTGTGAAGCGAGGGCCATGGGGTTGATCAGGGGCCATACACCCCACACAGCGGGCAGACTCCATCAATGGCTTGGCGGGCGGTGTGCGTAGCGCCACTGCACATTCATCACCATTGCCTCCCCCTGCGCCAGTGTGCGCAGGCCGGGCTGCCCGGGCTGGTGGAAGGCGTTGATGGGCTGGGTGATGGGCTCAAAGCAGAACGCCGGGCCCTGTGGTGGGCGGTAGACCAGGCAGTAGTGCTGGGCCGTGCCGCCATCCTTTTCAAAATCGGGCATGTGGGCCGTCAGGCGCAGGCCACGCTCGGGCCAGTCGATGTGCGCCGTGCCACCCCAGCCGGTGTAGGCGTTGTCGATGAGGCCGCCGTTGGCGGGTGCGCCGCTGTTCAAGTCCCAGCCGGGCGGGAAGTGCTGTGTGTGCTGCGTGGGCAACGGGTCGTCGCCACACAGCCATACGCCCTGCACTGGCGCCGTGATGCGCGTGGCGGGCGTGCGCGGAAACCAGGGGTGCAGGCCCAGGCCATAGGGCAGCGGCAGCGCGCCCAGGTGGCGCAACTGCACCGACTGGTCCAGGCCGCCGTCCACCAGCCGGAAGGTCTGCACGCATTCGTACTCGTAGGGGTTACCGTCAAAGCGCTCAGAGCGCAGCTGCATCTGCAGCGTGTCGGGCGCGGGCTGGGCCAGCTGCCAGGGCTGCAGCCAGCCGTCGCCGTGGATGGGATACGGCTCGCCCACGCGGTTGGGCCGCATGGGGTGGAACTGCCCCGCATGCTCAAACCCGCCGCCGCTGATGCGGTTGGACCAGGGCACCATGGCGAAGGATGCAAGCTGGTACAGGTCGGGTGTGGCGCCATCCCACGGCCGCCACAGGTCGATGCGTGCGCCAGCCTCTTGCGGGTCGTCGATCTGCCAGGCCGCCACGCTGCCGCCCAGTGTGGGCACCAGGCCCAGGTGCTGCCCCGCGTGGTGCAGCCAGACGATGGGGTGGGATGAAGAGGCCTCGGTCATGGGCGGTGTGCTTTCTGCGGGATGGAGAAAAAGAATGGCGGAGCCACGGCCCCGCCGCTGCGCGTGGGGTCGGCGTCAGCCGCCAAACGGGTGTGCGGAAAGGCCGGGCGTGCTGACGTCCACGGCAAACAGTGCACCGGCCAGCGGCTCGGCCGCGAGCTGCTCGGACGTGAGGCCGGTGCGGGCCGATGTGATGTACAGCGTGCGCAGGTCCGCACCGCCAAAGGCGCAGTTCGTGACCTGGCTCACGGGCAGCGTGGTGCGGGCCAGCTCGTCGGCCGTGTCGGCATCGTGGCAGGTGACGCAGCCACCGCCCCAGTGCGCCACCCACAGGCGGCCCTGCGCGTCGGTGGTCATGCCGTCAGGCACGCCGTCGGCGGCGGGCCAGCGCTTCCACAGGGTCTTTTCGCTCACGGCACCCGTGGCCGGGTCGCAGCGGTAGCGGTAGGTGGTGCCCTGCACCGTGTCGTTGAAAAACATGGCCGGGCCCTGCGCGGTGGGGGCCCAAGTGGGGCCGTTGGTCACGGCAAAACCATCGTCGTGCCGCACGCAGTCGCCGCTGGCGGTGTAGGTGTAGAGCGCGCCCGTGGGGGCCTCGCACGCAAAGTCCATGCTGCCACCCCAAAAGCGCCCCTGGGCGTCGCACTTGCCGTCGTTGAATCGGTTGCCGGTGCGCTCTGGCTCGGGCTGGTGCAGGTAGCGTGGGGCGATGTCGGCAGCGGGGTCGAACAGCGCAAAGCCCCGGCGCAAGGTGACGATGAAGCCGGGGGCGTTGGCGCGCTCGGCGATGGCGGAGATTTCTTCATCAAACGTCCAGCGCTGGTGGGCGCCCGTGGCCGGGCTCCAGCGGTGCAGTTCGCGCTGCAGGATGTCCACCCAGTACACAGCCTGCTCGCGCACCGACCACAGCACGCCTTCGCCCAGCGCGCTGCCCAGGGCGATCACGCAGCGCACGGCGCCGGTGGTTGTTGGCACAGAGGCAGACGCGCCGCTGGACGGTGGGATGGGGGTATCCAGCGAAGGGCGCACGTTGGTTGTCTCCGGTCGTTTTTTTGCATCGGCCTGCCGCCAGGCACTTGACGAGCGGCATCTTATCAACGCCAATTGATGCTTGAAATGAATTTTTTTGCCATTGATTGATTGCAATATTGATATGACACAGCTTTTTACCCCCTCCTCTTCGTCGACCGACGCCACCGGCGCCCCCCAGGGCCTGGCGAAATTCCCCAGCCTGCAAGGCCGCGCCGTGTTTGTGACGGGCGGCGGCAGCGGCATTGGCGCGGCCATCGTGGCGGCGTTTGCCGAGCAAGGTGCCCGCGTGGCGTTTGTGGACGTGGCGCGCAATGCCAGCGAAGCCCTGGCGCAGCACATTGCCGACGCAGGCCTGCCCCGCCCCTGGTGGCGTGTGTGTGATGTGCGCGATGTGAACGCCCTGCAGGCCTGTGTGGCCGAAGCGGCGGCCGAGCTGGGCAGCGACTTTGCGGTGCTGGTGAACAACGTGGCCAGCGACGACCGGCACACGCTGGAGTCCGTAACCCCCGAGTACTACGACGAGCGCATGGCCATCAACGAACGCCCCGCCTTCTTCGCCATCCAGGCCGTGGTGCCGGGCATGCGCAGGCTGGGCGCGGGCTCGGTGATCAACCTGGGTTCCACCGGCTGGCAGGGCAAGGGCACGGGCTACCCCTGCTATGCCATTGCCAAGTCGTCGGTGAACGGCCTCACGCGCGGGCTGGCCAAGACGCTGGGGCAGGACCGGATCCGCATCAACACGGTGTCGCCGGGTTGGGTGATGACGGAGCGGCAGATCAAGCTGTGGCTGGACGCCGAGGGGGAGAAGGAGCTGGCGCGCAACCAGTGTTTGCCGGACAAGCTGCGGCCGCATGACATTGCGCGGATGGTGTTGTTTTTGGCGTCGGATGATGCGGCGATGTGTACGGCGCAGGAGTTCAAGGTGGATGCGGGGTGGGTTTGATTTTTTGAGTCTTTTTGGGCGATTCCGCCTGTCTGGTAAGCTTTTTTAGCTATTGTTTTTATAGTTTCTTTTGGGAGTCCAAGCGGTTGGGCTGAGTCTGTCGGAGCCTGTTTTCAGATTGAGCTGCGTGCTTGAGTTAAGGGCGGAGGCCGGGGTGTGCGCCCGGCGGCGCAGTGGCTTTCTTTTGCTTCGCCAAGAGGGTGTAGAAGAAATCTATTTCAACCGCCCCAGCAGCATCCGCGCCTGCGCCAGCCAAACCCATGCCTGTGCATAGAACGGCTTGCGATCGTGGTGCATCACCAGCCTGCGGTTGCGCTCCAGCCAGGCATGGGTGCGCTCCACCACCCAGCGCTTCTTGGGCATGACCATCGGCTGCTCTTCGCTCCACAGGGTTTGCTGAGCATCATCCCAACGATGGCGTGCGCTGTTGCGCACGATCTGCACCTGCAGCCGGTGCACCCTTTCGATCTCTTGTGCACATTGCCCGGCATATGCGCTGTCGGCCCACAATACCTTCAGAGCGCCGCCCGTGCGTGCGCATGCCTGCGCCACTGCTTGCCCAGCCGCTGCGCGGTCCGCTACGGCAGCGCTGGTGACCACCACAGCCAGCAGCAAACCCAGCGTATCCACGACCAGATGGCGCTTGCGCCCTTGAACCTCAAAGCCCAGCGCTCCTCCCTGCGGGCTGCCACGGTTGGATTGGGAGTCGATCACGGCTTCACTGGGCTGCTCGGCACGCTCCACACGTTGGCGCCACTGCTGGCGCAGACGCTCGTGCAGCGCTTCGAACTTGCCTTGGCGAGCCCAGCGCACAAAGGCCTTTTGCACGGATTGCCAGGGCGGATAGATCTGCTCGGGCAGGTTGCGCCAGGACGAGCCGGTGCGCAGCACGTAGCAGCACGCTTCGACCACGCTGCGCCGGGAGTACGTGGCAGGCCGACCTCGCGCGCCGGGCTCTGGCTCGAACAGGTCCTGGGCCAATGCCCATTCAGCGTCTGTGAGGCAGAGGGCCATGCCTGAGTCGCTGCGGGGGCGATGCAGGGTGGTGTAGCCGTAGCGCGTGCCAGGCTGCTGGGGGTTAGCGCGCGCCAGTTGCTTTGTGGGCCGTGTGCGCTGCAAGCCGGCCGCTTTGAGCGCTGCGCGCAGCGTGACCGTGCTGGGCGCGTTGCGGCCCATGCGCTCAGCCCAGGCCAGGGCCAATTCGGGCAGTGTGGCCTGGGGGTTGTCGCGCACCACTTCGCGCAAGGCCGCGTACTCTCCAGGAGATATCACGGGCGGTCGGCCTATCTTTGCCATTGCGTTGCTCCCGCTTAGTCAGTGCGACGGGATCATAATTTATTTCTTCTACACCCTCTTGGCGAAGCAAAAGAAAGTGAGTCGCCTGCCGGGGCGACAACCCGGCCTCCGCCCTGAACCCAAGCATGCTCTAAAGACCAGCACGCCAAGGCTTCGACAAGCTCAGACCGAACGGTTAGCGAGCAACATGAACTTCGACAGCCACGACCCTTACAGCCAGTAGGCGTTTACTACAAAAACAATAGCTATTAACGCTTTACCAGCAGGCGGCAGCCATTTCAACCAAAAAAATCAATCACCTACCTCCAACCTCCGCCCATACTGCACCAGACTCGTCTGCTTCAACGCCTTCATCATCACCTTCGCCGCTGGCGACAACAGCCGGTCCGACCGCGTGATGATCCCGAACGCATCCATATGGCACGGCATCGCCAGCGGCAACACCGTCACGAGCCCATGCGCCGCGTAATAGCGCGCCACATCCTCCGCCACCACCGCAATCATGTCGCTCTGCTGCAGCATGCGCGTGATGAACAACAAGGCCGATGTCTCCACCGTGTGCAGCGGCGGCGCCAGCCCGTCCTGCTGGAACATCAGGTCAAACCGGTGCCGCAGCACGCTACCCGCAGGCGGCACGATCCAGCTGGCCGACACCACGTCGCGCAGCGTCAACCCGCTCATGCTCGACAGCGGGTGGCCCGGGCGCGTCATGGCGCAAACCAGCTCCTCCGTCAGCGACTCATAACGCAGGTTCTCCTTGTCGTGCTCCTCATACAGGCGGCCCACCACGATATCGAGCTTGCCCTGCTCCAGCCGCTCCAGCAGCACCGGGCTGGTTTCAATGTCCAGCGAGATGCGCAGGCTGGGGTGCTCCTGCTTGACCTGCGCCACGGCGGCGGGCAGCAGGCTCAGGCCGGGTGAAGTGATGGCGCCGATGCCCACCTGGCCGTAGTGCCCGCGCTTGAGCGCACCGATCTCATCGTGCGCCTGGTTCAGGTTGGCCAAGGCCATGCGCGCGTGGCGAATCATGGTTTCGCCATACCAGGTGGGCCGCATGCCACGCGGTAGGCGGTCGAACAGCGACACCTCCAGCACGTCCTCCAGATCCTTGAGCAGCTTGGACGCGGCGGGCTGGGTCATGCTGAGCACCTGGGCAGCGCGGTGGATGTTGCCCTCTTCGGCCAAAGCCACCAGCAGCAGCAATTGGCGCGTCTTGAGGCGGGCGCGGATGAACCAGTGGTTGTAGGTGCTCATGGATGGATGGAAGGCAGGGCGAGAAAAGGGAGGGGTTTTCCAGAATGCAAGGAACGATATGTATTTTGTCTAAAAAACGATTGGATTGATATCAAAACCTTCCATAGACTTCGCCGCAACTGCAACAAAGGCTCCTCTCCATGAAGCTCGGCGATCTCCAGCTCAGCCCCCGGCACCTGATCAATGGCCGGTGGGAAATCGGCACCACCACCGGCATCAGCACCAACCCGTCGGACACCCGCGAGGTGGTGGCCGAATACGCCCGCGCCGACCGCAACCAGACTGAGCTGGCCGTGCGCGCCGCAGCCGATGCCCTGCCCACCTGGAGCCAAAGCACGCCCCAACGCCGCGCCGACGTGCTGGACATGATCGGCAGCGAGCTACTGGCCCGCAAGGACGAGCTGGGCGCGCTGCTGGCGCGTGAAGAGGGCAAGACCCTGCCCGAAGGCGTGGCCGAGGTGGCGCGCAGCGGGCAGATCTTCAAATTCTTTGCAGGCGAGGCGCTGCGCATTCAGGGCGAGCTGCTGGCCTCCGTGCGCCAGGGTGTGCAGGTGGATGTGACCCGCGAGCCCGTGGGCGTTGTGGGCATCATCGCGCCGTGGAACTTCCCGTTCGCCATCCCGGCCTGGAAGATCGCCCCGGCCCTGGCCTATGGCAACACCGTGGTGTTCAAGCCCGCCGAGCTGGTACCCGCCTGTGGCTGGGCGCTGGCCGAAATCATCAGCCGCAGCGGCCTGCCCGCCGGTGCGTTCAACCTCATCATGGGCAGCGGCCGCGAGGTGGGTCAGACGCTGGTGGACCACCCGCTGATCAATGCGCTGAGCTTCACCGGCTCTGTCGCCACAGGCGACCGTATCCTGCGCGCCGCCAGCCAGCGCCGCGCCAAGGTGCAGCTGGAGATGGGCGGCAAGAACCCGCTCATCGTGCTGGCCGACGCCGACCTGGACCAGGCGGTGGACTGCGCGCTGCAGGGCTCGTACTTCTCTACCGGCCAGCGCTGCACGGCGTCGAGTCGCCTCATCGTCGAGGCCGAGGTGCACGACGCCTTTGTGGCGCGCCTGCGCAACCGGCTGGCCAGCCTGAAGGTGGGCCACGCGCTGGAGCGTGGCACCGAGATGGGCCCGGTGGTGGACGACAACCAGCTGGCGCAGAACCTGGGCTATATCGACATTGCGCGCAATGAGGGGGCGGAGCATGTCTGGGGTGGCGAGCGCTTGGAGCGCCCCACCCCAGGCCATTACATGAGCCCTGCCCTCTTCCTGGCCCGGCCCGAGCACCGCGTAGCGCGCGAGGAAATCTTTGGCCCCGTGGCCTGCGTGCTGCGGGCCGATGACTACGAACATGCGCTGGCCCTGGCCAATGACACGCCCTTTGGCCTGTGCGCGGGCATCTGCACCACGTCGCTCAAGCGCGCCATGCACTTCAAACGCCACGCCGCCGTGGGCATGACCATGGTGAACCTGCCCACGGCGGGTGTGGACTTCCATGTGCCGTTTGGCGGCCGTAAGGAATCGAGCTACGGCGCCCGCGAACAGGGGCGCTACGCGGCAGAGTTCTACACCACCGTCAAGACGGGCTACATGCTGGCCTAAGAAGGTGGGAAGGAACCCAACATGCCCGCTCATGTCGCCAGAACACTCCCGCTCGTCGTTGCAAATGCTCGCCATAGCCCGAGCTATGACTGCGCTTTGCGCCTAGAGCGGAAGCGTTTTGGCAACCTGCTCTGGCACGCTGGATCCCTTCCCACCTTCTGAACCATCCTTTATCGCATCGCTGCTTTCCATCCCGCAACCGTCGTCAACCAACCATTACAGACAGGAGACAAGATGATGAAAATGAACCGCCGCACCGTTGCTGCCGCCTTGGCCAGCGTGCCCGTGGCCGCCTTGCTGCCCGGCGCCGCCTGGGCGCAAAAGCCCCTCGTGCTGGGCTTCAGCCAGGTGGGGGCCGAGAGTGAATGGCGCACCGCCAACACCGAGTCCATCAAGTCCGCCGCTAAAGAGGCTGGCATTGAGCTGAAGTTCTCGGACGCGCAGCAAAAGCAGGAAAACCAGATCAAGGCCATCCGCTCGTTCATCGCACAGAAGGTGGACGTGATTGCGTTCTCGCCCGTGGTGGAGTCTGGCTGGGAGCCCGTGCTGCGGGAGGCCAAGGCCGCCAAGATCCCCGTGGTGCTGACCGACCGCGCGGTGAACACCAAGGACACGTCGCTGTATGTGACCTTCATGGGCTCAGACTTTGTGGAAGAAGGCCGCAAGGCCGGCCGCTGGCTGGTGGAGAAGATGAAGGACCAGAAGGGTGAGGTCAACATCGTCGAGCTGCAGGGCACTGTGGGCTCCGCCCCCGCCATCGACCGCAAGAAGGGCTTTGAGGAAATCATCAAGGCCGACCCCAAGTTCAAGATCATCCGCAGCCAGACCGGCGACTTCACCCGTGCCAAGGGCAAGGAGGTGATGGAAGCCTTCTTGAAGGCCGAGGGCAAGAAGATCAATGTGCTGTACGCACACAACGACGACATGGCGATTGGCGCCATCCAGGCCATCGAAGAGGCCGGCATGAAGCCCGCCAAGGACATCGTGATCATCTCCATCGACGCGGTGAAGGGCGCCTTCGAAGCCATGATCGCCGGCAAGCTCAACGTGAGCGTGGAATGCAGCCCCCTGCTGGGCCCGCAACTCATGGCCGCAGTCAAAGACATCAAGGCTGGCAAGGCCGTGCCCAAGCGCATCGTGACCGAGGAAGGCATCTTCCCGATGGAAGTGGCGGCCAAGGAAATGCCGAACCGGAAGTATTGATCTGTTGCCCCCCTGAGCCGCCTGCGGCGTCTTCCCCCAAGGGGGACGCCAACGGCGCGGCGGGGCGGCCCTTGCGCGGTGGCACTCGCATTGGCCAGCGACAGTTTCATAGCGCCTTGGCGAAACCAAGCGTCAACCAAATCAAAACAACATCAGGAGACAGGAACCCATGAAGCGTGCAATTTTCAAGGCCGTGTTGGCCACCGTGGCCTTGGCTACCATTGGCGCCACTTCCGTGGCATCGGCACAGGACAAGGGCACCATCGGCATCTCGATGCCCACCAAGTCCTCGGCGCGCTGGATTGCCGATGGCGACAACATGGTCAAGGTGCTCAAGGACCGGGGATACAAGACCGACCTGCAGTACGCCGAAGACGACATCCCCAACCAGCTCGCGCAGATCGAGAACATGATCACCAAGGGTGCCAAGGTGCTGGTGATCGCGTCGATTGATGGCACCACGTTGTCCAAGGCGCTGCAAAACGCGGCCGACAAGGGCGTAAAGGTCATCGCGTACGACCGCCTCATCAAGGGATCGAAGAACGTGGACTACTACGCCACGTTCGACAACTTCCAGGTGGGCGTGCTGCAGGCCACCTCCATCGTGGACAAGCTGGGCCTCAAGCAAGGCAAGGGCCCCTTCAACATCGAGCTGTTCGGCGGCTCGCCCGACGACAACAACGCCTTCTTCTTCTACGACGGCGCCATGAGCGTGCTGCAACCGTACATCGACAGCGGCAAGCTGGTGGTGCGCAGCAAGCAGACGGGCATGAACAAGGTGGGCACGCTGCGCTGGGACGGCTCGGTGGCCCAGGCGCGCATGGACAACCTGCTGTCGGCCTACTACGGCAAGGACAAGGTGCACGCCGTGCTCTCGCCGTATGACGGCATCTCCATCGGCATCCTGTCCTCCCTCAAGGGCGTGGGCTACTGCACCGCCCAGCAGCCCTGCCCCGTGGTCAGCGGCCAGGACGCTGAAGTGCCTTCGATCAAGTCCATCCTCAAGGGCGAGCAATCTTCCACGGTGTTCAAGGACACCCGCGAGCTGGCCAAGGTGGCCGCCAACATGGTGGACGCCGTGCTGACAGGCAAGCAGCCTGAAATCAACGACACCAAGACCTACAACAACGGCGTGAAGGTGGTGCCCTCGTACCTGCTCAAGCCGGTGGCGGTGGACTCCTCCAACTGGAACGCGGTACTGGTCGGCAGCGGGTATTACAAAGAGTCTCAGATCAAGTGAGCACGAGCGGCTTCTGCATCTAAAGCCGCCGCCTGCGATTGCCATTGGGGCAGCGCGGGCGGCCTGCAACCGGGATGGGGCCAGAGGCCCCGCCAACAGACTGAGAGACCATGCTTCTTGAAATGCGGAACATCCGCAAAACCTTCCCCGGCGTAGTGGCGCTGAACCAGGTCAACCTGCAGGTGCAGGCCGGGGAAATCCACGCCATCGTCGGCGAAAACGGGGCGGGCAAATCCACGCTGATGAAGGTGCTGTCGGGTGTGTACCCGCACGGCAGTTACAGCGGGCAGATCCTGTTCGACGGGCAGGAGCGCGAGTTTGCGGGCATCCGCGACAGCGAGCACCTGGGCATCATCATCATTCACCAAGAGCTGGCGCTGGTGCCGCTGCTGTCGATTGCCGAGAACATCTTCCTGGGCAACGAAACCGCGCGGCACGGCGTCATCGACTGGATGGCCGCCCACAGCCGCGCCCAGGCGCTGCTGCACAAGGTGGGCCTGCGCGAATCGCCCGACACGCCAGTGGGCCAACTGGGGGTGGGCAAGCAACAGCTGGTGGAGATTGCCAAGGCGCTGTCGCGCAAGGTGCGCCTGCTGATCCTGGACGAGCCCACCGCCAGCCTGAACGAGAACGACAGCCAGGCCCTGCTGGACCTGTTGCTGGAGCTGAAAGCCCAGGGCATCACCTGCATCCTGATCTCGCACAAGCTCAACGAAATCTCGCGCGTGGCCGATGCCATCACCGTGCTGCGCGACGGCAGTACCGTACAGATGCTGGACTGCCGCGAAGGCCCGGTGAGCGAAGACCGCGTGATCCAGGCCATGGTGGGCCGCGAGATGAGCGACCGCTATCCGCAGCGCCAGCCGCAAGTGGGCGACATTGTTTTTGAGGTGCGCAACTGGCGCGCCCACCACCCGCAGCGCAGCGACCGCGAGCACCTCAAGGGCATCGACCTGAACGTGCGGCGCGGCGAGATCGTGGGCATTGCGGGCCTGATGGGCGCAGGCCGCACCGAGCTGGCCATGAGCATCTTTGGCCGCTCGTGGGGCCAGCGCATCAGCGGTGAGGTGCGGCTGCACGGCCAGCCCATCGATGTGAGCACGGTAGAGAAAGCCGTGAGTCACGGCCTGGCCTATGTGACCGAAGACCGCAAGGGCAATGGCCTGGTGCTGAACGAAGACATCCAGTTCAACACCTCGCTGGCCAACCTGCCGGGCGTGTCGTTCGCCAGCGTGATCGACAGCGGCCAGGAACACCGCGTGGCGCAGGACTACCGCGAGAAGCTGCGCATCCGCTGCTCGGGCGTGGACCAGAAAACGCTCAACCTGTCGGGCGGCAACCAGCAAAAAGTGGTGCTGAGCAAATGGCTGTTCACCAGCCCCGAGGTGCTCATTCTCGACGAGCCCACGCGCGGCATCGACGTGGGCGCCAAGTACGAGATCTACACGCTGATTGCCCAGCTCGCGGCCGAGGGCAAGTGTGTGATCGTGATCTCCTCCGAAATGCCCGAGCTGCTGGGCATCACGGACCGCATCTATGTGATGAACGAAGGCCGCTTTGTGGCCGAGATGCCAACTTCAGAGGCCTCGCAAGAAAAGATCATGCGAGTCATCGTGAGTGCCCCCCCTGAGGCGCTTCGCGCCATCCCCCCCAAGGGGGACGCCGCCCGTGCGGCGGGGCGGCCCTTGCACGGCGGCCGCGCGTAGCTGCAGCGCCCCTTTTCAGCGCCTGATGACCCGCACAACGCATTGAACTGATGACCGAAATGAGCCAGACCACCCATCCCCCCGCCAGCACGCTGGCCGACGGCAGCACGACAGCAGCGGCGCGGCACGACAAACCGCTGCTGCAGCACCTGCAGCACAACCTGCGCGAATACGGCATGTTGATCACGCTGGTGGCCATCATGGGCTTCTTCCAGTACATGACCGAGGGCACGCTGATGCAGCCCTTGAACCTCACCAACCTGGTGCTGCAGAACAGCTACATCGTCATCATGGCGCTGGGCATGCTGCTGGTCATCGTGGCCGGGCACATCGACCTGTCGGTGGGGTCTGTGTGTGGCTTTATCGGCGCGCTGGCAGCGGTGCTGATGGTCGAATACAACTGGCACTTCGTGCCCGCCACGCTGGTGTGCCTGCTGTGCGGCGGGCTCATTGGCGCCATTCAAGGCAGCTTTGTGGCGTTCTCGCGCATACCCTCGTTCATCGTCACGCTGGCAGGCATGCTGGTGTTCAAGGGCCTGGCGCTGGCACTGCTGGCGGGGCAGTCGGTGGGGCCATTCCCCTCGGCGTTCCAGATGCTCAGCTCGGGCTTTATCCCTGACCTTTTCAGTGTGGAAGGGCTGCGCATGACCTCGCTGCTGCTGGGCGCCGCCGTGGCTGCGGCCCTGGCCGTGGGCGGCCTGCGCCAACGCGCCAACCGGCTGCGCCACGGCGTGCAGACAGAGCCTGCGGGCCTGTTCATCGCGCGCACCGTGGTGTTTGGCGGGTTGCTGGTGTACTTCAGCTACCTGCTGGCCTCGTACAAGGGCCTGCCCAACGTGCTCATCGTGATGGCGCTGCTGATCGTGCTGTTCGACTTTGTCACCAGCCGCACCACCATCGGCCGCCGCATCTACGCCATGGGTGGCAACGAGAAGGCGGCCAAGCTCTCGGGCATCAAGACCGAGCGGCTCACTCTGTATGCCTTTATCAACATGGGCGTGCTGGCGGCCCTGGCCGGGCTTGTGTTTGCAGCGCGGCTCAACACCGCCACGCCCAAAGCGGGGCTGGGTTTTGAGCTGGACGTGATTGCGGCCTGCTTCATCGGCGGCGCATCGGCCTCGGGCGGCGTGGGCAAGGTGATGGGCGCAGTCATTGGCGCGTTTGTGATGGGCGTGATGAACAACGGCATGTCCATCCTGGGCATCGGCATCGACTACCAGCAGGTCATCAAGGGCGTGGTGCTGCTCGCCGCCGTGCTGGTCGATGTCTACAACAAGAACAAGGCGTGATGGCCGCCATGGACGCATCCACCGCCCCCGCCCCTGCTGCTGCCCCGGTGCTGCAGCTCTCGGGCATCCACAAACAGTTTGCGGGCATCACCGTGTTGCGCGATGTGCAGTTCAACCTCTACCCTGGCGAGATCCATGCGCTGATGGGGCAAAACGGTGCGGGCAAGTCCACGCTGATCAAGGTGCTGACGGGCGTGCTGGAGGCCAGCGGCGGCCAGATGCGGCTGGGCGGTGAAGCCGTTTGGCCAGACTCGCCGCTGGCCGCGCAGCGCCTGGGCATCAGCACGGTGTACCAGGAGGTCAACCTCTGCCCCAACCTCTCGGTGGCCGAGAACATCTTTGCAGGCCGCTACCCGCGCTGCGGCATTGCGCAGGGCTTTCGCATCGACTGGGCCACGCTGCACCAGTGCGCCCGTGACCTGGTGGCGCGCATCGGGCTGCAGATCGACGTGACGCACCTGCTGTCGGACTACCCCGTGGCCGTGCAACAGCTGGTGGCGATTGCGCGCGCACTCAGCATCGAATCGCGTGTGTTGATCCTGGACGAACCCACCTCCAGCCTGGACGACGACGAAGTGCAAAAGCTCTTTGAGGTGCTGCGGCGCCTGCGCAGCGAGGGGCTGTCTATTGTCTTTGTGACGCACTTTTTGAACCAGGTGTATGCCGTGTCCGACCGCATCACCGTGCTGCGCAATGGCAGCTGGGTGGGCGAGTGGCTGGCCAAGGACCTGGGCCCGCAGGCGTTGATTGCCGCCATGCTGGGCCGCGACATGGCGGCTGCGTCGGAACAACCCGCACCAGCACCCGCTGTGGACAGCCGCCAAGCCACGCTGCTGCAAGCCGAGGGGCTGGGGCAGGACACGCAACTGCAGCCGCTGGACCTGCAAATCCGCGCGGGCGAGGTGGTGGGTCTGGCCGGGCTGCTGGGCTCGGGCCGTACCGAGCTGGCGCGCCTGCTGTTTGGCCTGGAGCAGCCCGACCGGGGCGCACTGCGCATCGACGGGCAGGTGGTGAGGTTTGCGAACCCCATGGACGCGATTCGCCACGGCCTGGCCCTCTGCCCCGAGGAGCGCAAGACCGACGGCATCGTGGCCGAGCTGTCGGTGCGCGAGAACATTGCACTGGCGCTGCAGGCCCGCATGGGCGTGGGCAAATTCCTCTCGCGCGCCGAGCAGACGGCGCTGGCCGAACGCTACGTGAAGCTGCTGGGCATCAAGACCGAGACAGTGGACAAGCCCATCGGCCTGCTGTCGGGCGGCAACCAGCAGAAGGCCATCCTCGCGCGCTGGATGGCCATCGAGCCGCGCCTGCTCATCCTGGATGAACCCACGCGCGGCATCGACGTGGCCGCCAAGCAGGAAATCATGGACCAGATCCTGCGCCTGGCACAGGCGGGTATGGCCGTGCTGTTCATCTCTTCCGAAATGAGCGAGGTGGTGCGCGTGGCGCACCGCATCGTGGTGCTCCGCGACCGCCGCAAGGTGGGTGAGCTGCCAGCGGGCAGCAGCGAAGACGCCGTCTACGACCTGATTGCTGCCGAACATGTCTGAACGCTCCCCTTCCCTTTTGGTGGCGCTGCTGCGCCACCGCCTGGCCTGGCCGCTGATCACGCTGGCGCTGCTGCTGATCGTGAACACCGTCTTCAACAGCAGCTTCCTGCACATCGAATGGCGCGACGGCCACCTATACGGCAGCCTCATCGATATCCTGAACCGCGCCGCACCGCTGGTGCTGGTGTCGCTGGGCATGACGCTGGTGATCGCAACGCGCGGCATCGACATCTCCGTGGGTGCGACGGTGGCCATTGCAGCGGCCGTGGCAGCGTGGCTGATCGGCGGCTCGGTATCGGGCAACGAAAGCCGCTTCCCCCTCCCAGTCGCCATCTTGGGCGCCATCGGCATCGCACTGCTGTGCGGGCTGTGGAACGGCGTGCTGGTGGCCAAGGTGGGCATGCAGCCCATCATTGCCACGCTGATCCTCATGGTGGCGGGCCGGGGCATTGCCCAGCTCATCACCGACGGGCAGATCATCACCATCTACTACACGCCCTACTTCTTCATGGGCGGCGGGTACCTGGCGGGGCTGCCTTTCTCGCTGTTTGTGGTGGCTGTGGTCTTTGCCGTGCTGTACCTGGCCATCACGCGCACGGCGCTGGGTCTGTTCATCCAGGCGGTGGGCATCAACCCCACGGCAGCGCGCGTGGCGGGCGTTCAGGCGGGGCGACTCATTGTGGCGGCCTATGTGTTCTGCGGCGTGTGCGCGGGCATTGCGGGGCTGCTCATCAGCTCCAACGTGAAAAGCGCGGACGGCAACAACGCCGGGCAGCTGCTGGAGCTGGACGCCATCCTGGCCGTTACGCTAGGCGGCACCGCCCTGACCGGCGGACGCTTCAGCCTGGTGGGCAGCGTGATTGGCGCGCTCATCATCCAGACGCTGACCTACGCCATCTACTCGCTGGGCGTGCCGCCCGAGATCAACCTGGTGGTGAAGGCCGTGGTGGTGTTCATCGTGATGCTGCTCCAGTCGCCCGAGTTCCGGGCGCAAGTCGGCGCGCTGGCACGCCGCCCCGGTGCGGGAGCCTTGCAATGAGCGCCGTTCCCCAGACTGCAGGCTTCAACAGCGTGAGCCACCCTGCCTCACCGACTGCCGATGCGCGCGCGCGGTTCAACCCCAAGTACCTGCCGCTGGCTGCCACCATCTCGCTGTTCGTGGCCATGGCCACGCTGGGCTCGGTGCTGTACACCGGCTTCTTCTCGGCCCAGGTGTTCCTCAACCTGCTGATCGACAACGCCTTCCTCATCATCGTGGCGGTGGGCATGACCTTCGTGATCCTGTCGGGCGGCATCGACCTCTCGGTGGGCTCGGTGGTGGCGCTCTCCACCATGGTGCTGGCTGCGCTGGTGGAGCACCGGGGCTGGAACCCGATGGTCGCCATCCCGCTGGTGCTGCTGATGGGCACGGCGTTTGGCGCGTTCATGGGTTTCCTCATCGAGCGCTTTCGGCTGCAGCCCTTCATCGTCACGCTGGCAGGCATGTTCCTGGCGCGCGGGCTGTGCTACCTGATCAGCATCGACTCGATCAGCATCACGCACGAAGGCTATTCGGAACTGGCCCAGTGGCGCCTGCCACTCTGGGAAGGCGCATCCCTTTCGCTGGGCGCGCTCATTGCCATCGCCGTGCTGCTGGTGGCGCTGTTTGTGGCGCATTGCACGCCGTTTGGCCGCAGCGTGTATGCGGTGGGCGGTAGCGAGCATTCGGCCGTGCTCATGGGCCTGCCGGTGCGCCGCACGCTGATTGGCGTCTACACGCTGTCGGGCTTTTGCTCGGCGCTGGCGGGTGTGGTGTTCACGTTCTACATGCTCTCGGGCTATGGCCTGCATGCCGTAGGTATGGAGCTGGACGCGATTGCCGCCGTGGTCATTGGCGGCACGCTGCTCACGGGCGGCGTGGGCTATGTGGCGGGCACGCTGTTTGGCGTGCTCATGCTCGGAATCATCCAGACCCTGATTTCCTTCGACGGCACGCTCAGCTCCTGGTGGACGCGCATCGTCGTTGGTGTGCTGCTGTTCGCTTTCTGCCTGCTGCAGCGGCTGCTCTCGCGCCGCTCGGGCAAGGCCCGTTGACCCTTCATTTCCCCTCTTTCTCTCGCACCCCACCATGACCACCCCCAAGCGCAAACTCCGCTCCACCGAATGGTTCGGCACCGCCGACAAAAACGGCTTCATGTACCGCAGCTGGATGAAGAACCAGGGCATCCCCGACCACACGTTCGACGGCCGCCCCGTGATCGGCATCTGCAACACCTGGTCCGAGCTGACCCCGTGCAACGCCCACTTTCGCAAGATTGCCGAGCATGTGAAGCGCGGCATTTACGAGGCGGGCGGCTTTCCGGTGGAGTTTCCGGTGTTCTCCAACGGTGAATCCAACCTGCGCCCCACGGCCATGCTCACGCGCAACCTGGCCAGCATGGACGTGGAAGAAGCCATTCGCGGCAACCCCATCGACGCGGTGGTGCTGCTGGTGGGCTGTGACAAGACCACGCCCGCACTGCTGATGGGCGCAGCCAGCTGCGACGTGCCCGCCATCGTGGTCACGGGCGGGCCCATGCTCAACGGCAAGCTCGACGGCAAGGACATCGGCTCGGGCACGGCCGTGTGGCGCCTGCACGAATCGCTGAAGGCGGGCGAGATCAACGAACACCAGTTCTTTGCGGCCGAGGCCGGCATGTCACGCTCTGCCGGCACCTGCAACACCATGGGCACGGCCAGCACCATGGCCTGCATGGCCGAGTCGCTGGGCACATCGCTGCCGCACAACGCGGCCATTCCGGCCGTGGATGCGCGCCGCTATGTGCTAGCCCACATGTCCGGCAAACGGATCGTGGAGATGGCACACGAAGGGCTCACGCTTTCCAAGATCCTCACGCGCGAAGCCTTCGAGAACGCCATCCGCACCAACGCGGCCATCGGCGGCTCGACCAACGCGGTCATTCATTTGAAGGCCATTGCAGGCCGCATCGGCGTGCAGCTGGACCTGGAAGACTGGACGCGCATCGGCCGTGGCACGCCCACCCTGGTGGACCTGCAGCCCTCGGGCCGCTTCCTGATGGAAGAGTTCTACTACGCGGGCGGCCTGCCCGCCGTGCTGCGCCGCCTGGGCGAGAACGGCCTGCTGCCCCACCCCAACGCGCTCACCGTCAACGGCAAGAGCCTGTGGGACAACGTGCGCGAAGCGCCGCAATACAACGACGAGGTGATCCGCCCGATCAACAACCCACTGATTGCCGACGGCGGCATCTGCATCCTGCGCGGCAACCTGGCGCCGCGTGGCGCGGTGCTAAAACCGTCCGCAGCCTCGCCCGAGCTGCTCAAGCACCGGGGCCGCGCCGTGGTGTTCGAGAACCTGGAGCACTACAAGGAACGCATCGTCGATGAGAACCTGGACATCGACGCCAGCTGCGTGATGGTGCTCAAGAACTGCGGCCCCAAGGGCTACCCCGGCATGGCCGAGGTGGGCAACATGGGCCTGCCGCCCAAGCTGCTGCGCCAGGGCGTGAAGGACATGGTGCGCATCTCCGACGCGCGCATGAGCGGCACCGCCTACGGCACGGTGGTGCTGCACGTGGCGCCCGAGGCCGCAGCACTCGGCCCCCTGGCTGCGGTGCGCGATGGAGACTTCATCGAGCTGGACTGCGAGAACGGCCGCCTGCATCTGGACATCAGCGACGAGGAACTGGCAGCACGCCTGGCCGCATTGGCGGGCACGGACAACGGCGGGCGCGGCGGCTACCAGCGCCTGTATGTGGACCACGTACTGCAGGCCGACGATGGCTGCGACTTTGACTTTCTGGTCGGCTGCCGTGGTGCCGCCGTCCCGCGTCACTCTCATTGAAAGATGCACTCCCGAAGTCGCTTCGAGCCTTCGCCGCGTCAGCCACAGGGAAACGCTACATATTTAATAGCTATCTGCGCTTTATAGACAGGCGACAGCGACCTATTTCACTCCATTTTTTTACCCACGCCCGCCATGCCAGCTACCCATTCACGCCAGAACCCTCGCTATCGCGGCATCTTCCCCGTCGTGCCCACCACCTTCCACGAAGACGGCACGCTCGATCTCGACAGCCAGAAGCGCTGTCTCGACTTCATGATCGATGCTGGCGTGGATGGTGTGTGCATCCTGGCCAACTTCTCCGAACAGTTCTCGCTGTCGGATACCGAGCGCGAAGTCCTCACCCGCACCTCGCTGGAGCATGTGGCGGGCCGCGTGCCCGTCATCGTCACCACCACCCATTACGGCACCCGCGTGTGCGCCGAGCGCAGCCGTGCCGCACAAGACATGGGCGCGGCCATGGTGATGGTCATGCCTCCCTACCACGGCGCCACTTTCCGCGTGCCCGAGGCGCAGATATACGAGTTCTATGCCCACGTGTCCGACGCCATTAGCATCCCGATCATGGTGCAGGACGCGCCCGCCAGCGGCACCGTGCTGTCGGCCCCGTTCCTGGTCCGAATGGCGCAGGATATCGAGAACCTGGCCTACTTCAAGATCGAAGTGCCCGGCGCCGCCAGCAAGCTGCGCGAGCTGATCCGCCTGGGCGGCGACGCCATCGAAGGCCCGTGGGACGGTGAAGAAGCCATCACGCTTCTGGCCGACCTGGATGCCGGTGCCACGGGCGCAATGACGGGAGGCGCCTTCCCCGACGGCATTCGCCCCATCATCGAAGCGCACCGCCAGGGCGACATGGACCAGGCATTTGCGCTCTACCAGCGCTGGCTGCCCCTCATCAACCACGAGAACCGCCAGGGCGGCATCCTCACCGCCAAGGCCCTCATGAAGGAAGGTGGTGTGATCGCCTGCGAGGCGGGCCGCCATCCCTTCCCGGCCATGCACCCCGAGGTGCGGCGCGGCCTGATCGACATTGCGCGGCGGCTGGACCCGCTGGTGCTGCGCTGGGCGCGTTAAGCAGGAAACACATGGTGCCCGCACGTTTTCTGGTGCCCGCCGAAGCGGGCCTCATTGCCCTGGACTGGGGCACCAGCGCGTTGCGCGCCTTCCGCATGGGCGCGCATGGCGAGGTGCTGGAGACGCGGCACCGGCCCTGGGGCATCATGAATTTGCCCCCAACCGCGAGCAATGCGGCCAACCCTGAACCCGGCGCTGCTTTTGAACACGCGCTGCAAGACACTTGTGGCGACTGGCTGGCCGACACACCCGGCCTGCCCCTGCTGGCCTGCGGCATGGTGGGCAGTGCCCAGGGCTGGCGCGAGGCCAAGTACCTGCCCACGCCCACCTCTCTACACGAACTGGCTCGGGGCCTGACGGTGGTGGCGCGACGCAATGGCCCACCGTTGCACATCGTGCCGGGCCTGCTGCAGCCAGGCGCGCTCCCCAACGTGATGCGCGGCGAAGAAACCCAGGTGCTGGGCGTGCTGGAGGGCCTTGCACTGCCTGCGGACGCGCCCGTGCTCATTGGCCTGCCTGGCACGCACAGCAAATGGGTGCTGGCACGCCGGGGCCGTATCGAGCAGTTCCACACCTTTATGACGGGCGAGGTTTTTGCTGCACTGCGCGGCCACACCATTTTGGGCAAGACCATGCAGGCCGCAGCCGCGCCCGACGACGACGCCTTTGCGCGCGGACTGGAGGTGGCGCGCGGCAGCGATGCAGCACTGGGCCTGCTCTCGCACATCTTCAGCACACGCACGCTGGGGCTGACCGGCACACTGGCGCCCACAGCCCAAGCGGACTACCTCTCGGGCCTGCTGATCGGGCACGAGGTCGCCAGCTTGGCCCGTGTGCAGGATCAGACGCAGACCACACCGCAGACGCTGGTGCTCTGCGGCGAGCCCGACCTGTGCCGCCGCTACGCCATCGCGCTGCAGACCTACGGCTTTGCCGCCCCCACCATCGCCACGCAGGCTACGGCCACCGGGCTGTGGCAAATCGCGCTGGCGGCGGGGCTGGTTATTGCGCCAGCGCCCCCCTCCTCACACCCCTTTAACGCCGGGAGCCTGCCCGCATGAACCCCATCGACAAAGCCCTGTTCCACATCCTGCAGCGCTGCGGGCTCATCGCCATCCTGCGCGGCGTGCAGCCGCACGAGGTAGTGGCCATCGGCCACGCGCTGTACGACGCGGGGTTTCGCATCATCGAAGTGCCACTCAACTCGCCCGATCCTCTGGCCAGCATCCGCGCACTGCGCGACGCACTGCCCGCCGACTGCCTGGTGGGCGCAGGCACCGTGCTCTCCATCGAGGCCGTGGCCGGTGTGGCCGCAGCCGGTGGGCAGATCATCGTCATGCCCCACAGCGACCCCGATGTGATCCGCGCCGCACGTGCCGCTGGCATGGCCTGTGCACCGGGCGTGGCCACACTGACCGAGGCCTATGCCGCGCTGGCGGCGGGCGCCAACATGCTCAAGCTCTTCCCGGCCGAGGCGCTGCCGCCCCATGTGCTCAAGGCCTGGCGCGCCGTCATCACGCCGCCCATGGCACTGGTGCCCGTGGGCGGCATCGTGCCGGAGAGCATCGCCCCTTACGCAGCAGCAGGGGCCAGCGGCTTCGGCTTGGGCTCGGCCCTGTACCGGCCGGGCGACAAAGCCCCCGACGTCGCGCACAAGGCAGCAGCGTTTGCGCGGGCGTGGCAGGCGTCCTTTGGCACAGCGCCCGCCACTGCCTGAACCGCCCCCTACTCGCTCCAGACAACCCAGCATTTCTGAACTGACTGCCCAGCCCCCATGAAGATCACCCGACTCACCACATTCATCGTCCCGCCACGCTGGTGCTTCCTCAAAATCGAAACCGACGAAGGGATCATCGGCTGGGGCGAGCCCGTGCTGGAAGGCCGCGTGCACACCGTGGCGGCTGCGGTCGATGAACTGGCCGACTACCTCGTTGGCAAAGACCCACGCCACATCGAAGACCACTGGACTGTGCTGTACCGGGGCGGCTTCTACCGGGGCGGCGGCGTGCACATGAGCGCGCTGGCCGGCATCGACCAGGCGCTGTGGGACATCAAGGGCAAGGCGCTGGGCGTGCCCGTGTCCGAGCTGCTGGGTGGCAATGTGCGCAGCCATATCAAGGTCTACAGCTGGATCGGCGGTGACCGCCCCAGCGAGACGGCCGCCGCTGCCCAGGCCGCCGTGGCGCGCGGCTTCACGGCCGTGAAGATGAACGGCACCGAAGAAATGCAGTACGTGGACAGCTACGACAAGGTGGAACGCTGCCTGCAGAACGTGGCCGCCGTGCGCGAGGCCGTGGGGCCGAACGTGGGGATTGGCGTGGACTTCCACGGCCGTGTGCACCGGCCCATGGCCAAGGTGCTGGTCAAGGAGCTGGAACCCTACAAGCTCATGTTCATCGAAGAGCCTGTGCTGAGCGAACACGAAGAGGCGCTGAAGGAAATCGCCCGCATCTCCTCCACCCCCATCGCCCTGGGCGAGCGCCTGTACTCGCGCTGGGACTTCAAGCGCGTGCTGCAAGGCGGCTATGCCGACATCATCCAGCCCGACCCCTCGCACGCAGGCGGCATCACCGAGACCCGCAAGATCGCCAGCATGGCCGAGGCCTACGACGTGGCCCTGGCCCTGCACTGCCCGCTGGGCCCCATTGCCCTGGCGGCCAACCTGCAACTGGACGCGGTTTGCTACAACGCCTTCATCCAGGAACAGAGCCTGGGCATCCACTACAACCAGGCCAACGACCTGATGGACTATGTGTCCAACCCCGAGGTGTTTGCGTACAAAGACGGGATGGTGGCGATACCGAACGGACCGGGGTTGGGTATTGAGGTGAACGAGGACTATGTGCGCGAGCGGGCGCAGGAGGGGCACCGGTGGAGGAATCCAGTGTGGAGACACAAGGATGGGAGTTTTGCGGAGTGGTGAGACGGGTTGAAAGCCTCCGCTAATTGATTCAGCGGTATTGGCCTGCTCCAGGCCGGACACTGCCTTTCGCGCCAAGTCGGATTTCTGGAAGCTCTATCGGCACTGTTCCGTCATTGGGAGGATGGCAGACAGCTCGTCGTGGAGAGCACCGGCGGTGCCCCAATGATCCCGCCTGTCACCCGTTGTAGGAGTAGATGAGCAATCCCAGGGCAGGGACAACCACCAGATCCTGCTCATGGCCCGTAGTGAAAAATGCCCCTTCTTCGCCTGCTGCGCGTACGGCCTGCTCCAGCAATTCAGACGGCTCACCTGCACAGCTCTGCCCACGAAACAGATGTTCATGCTCAGCAGCCGGTGTGACTTTCCACGGTTGGTACAGGTGGTACGGCTTGCCATCCCGTCCGAGATGAGCTGTAGCAAAGTAGGCCAGCCCCTGGCTGCGGATGCGCGTCAGGTTGTCTTCTGACAGCCGGAAGATTGCGTATCCACAACCTTCTCTGAAACCACTGATCTCATCGTGGTGCACGACTTTCTGCAGCTCGAACTGCGGTGGAATCGCTTGGCGGTACAGCTCCACCTGCATATGGCTGCACCCTTTCATGGGCAAGAGTATCAGCACAAGCAGGGCGCAGGCCCAGGAGGTCAACCGCAGCGCGACGGCGGGTGGTTGATATCCGAGTAACTGGTGGGAGGCATAGCCGAAACCTCTAGCCATGCCCCTTGCCAGAAAGAAGCTCGCCAACCCAAAAATGGCCAGGCACAGCAGGCCGATGCCCAGCACGATTGCAATAAACATGGGTACCTTTCAACCCAAGAAATCCTGGGCGTTGGGCGCCAGTATTCGGTGGCAGCGTGAGGCCAACATGAAGTCTGTGAGGCGTGTGTGATCTTCTGGCTACCTACCCATCTGCACTAGGCTGAGCACAGCCATCCACGCTACAGACATCGGTAGAAACAGGAAAAAGGGACGCAGACATCCGTCCGCGCCCCTCTTGTTTTGCGCTATCAGGCCAGCAAGCCGACCCAGTGCGCATCATCACGGCACCAATGCGGCCATTTCTCCTGCGGGGACCACCCCATAGTGGTCCAGCTGCATCGAATACTGCGCACGCCCCGAAGACAGAGCGCGCAGGCTGCCGATGTAGCCGAACATCTCTTTCAGCGGTACCTCTGCCTCGACCGTGGCGGCGTTGCCACGTTGGCCCTGGCCCCGCACCATTCCTCGGCGGCGGTTCAGGTCGCCGATGGCGTCGCCCAAGTAGTCAGCCGGCGTGATGACCTCCACCGCCATCACGGGTTCCAGCACCTGGGGCCCGGCCTTGGCAAAGGCTTCGCGGAAAGCAGCCATGGCCGCCAACTCAAAGGCCAGTGTGGACGAGTCGCGCTCATGGAAGCTCCCGTCCACCAAGATGGCCATAAAGTCGGTGGAGGGAAAGCCCGCCACTACGCCTGCCAAGGCTGCTCGGCGGATGCCTGCCTCCACGGCCGGGATGAACTCGCGAGGCACGGCGCCACCAACGATGCGGTTTTCAATGCGGATGCCTTCGCCCCTGGGCAGGGGTTCGAGCAGCAGCTTCACCTCGGCGTACTGGCCGGGGCCTCCTGATTGCTTCTTGTGCACATAGGTCACCTCCGCACTCCGTGCAATGGTCTCGCGGTAAGCCACCTGGGGGCGGCCGACCGACACATTCACGCCGTGGCGTGCGCGCAGCTTCTCGATCGAGACTTCGAGCTGCAGCTCGCCCATGCCGGACAGGATGGTCTGGCCGGATTCTGCGTCGTGCTGCAGCCGCAGGCTCGGGTCTTCGCGCAGCAGGGACTGCAGGGCCTTGGACAGGCCTTGCTGGTCCGCGCTCGCCTTGGGCTCGATGGCCACGTGGATCACCGGCTCGGGCACGCTGATCTGCTCCAGCACCACAGGGTGGGCCGGATCGCTCAGGGTGTGCCCTGTCAGCGTGTCCTTCAAGCCAACAACAGCGGCAATGTCGCCCGCCACCAGTTCGTCGCGTTCGATGTGCTTGTCGGCATGCACTTCATACAGGCGAGACACGCGCTCGGTCTTGCCCGTGCTGGTGTTGAGCACCACATCGCCCCGCCCCAGCCGGCCGCCGTACACGCGCACGAACACTTTGGCACCATGGTCGTCAGTGACCACCTTGAACGCCAGGGCCGAGAACGGGTCGGCAGCCGTGGCCAGCTTGCCACCGCTGCCTTCGCGCACGATGTCGTCCGGCGAAGGCAGGTAGTCCACCACGGCGTCGAGCAAAGGCTCAACACCCCGGTTCTTGAAAGCCGAGCCAGCCAGTGCAGGCACGAAGGCACCTGCCAAAACACCCTTGCGAATGCTGGCACGCAGTACGTCCACGGCGATCTCCTCGCCGTTCACGTAGGCCTGCAGGGCGGCATCTTCCTGCTCCACCGCAGCTTCCACCAGGCGGGCGCGGGCGCGCTGGGCCTGCTCCAGCAGGTCGGCAGGCACATCGGCTTCGCGGTAGGGGGCACTGGCGTCGTCTTTGTCCCAGATACGAGCACGCATGCTCAGAAGATCCACCACGCCGCGGAAGTCGCCTTCCACGCCAATGGGAATCTGCAGCGGCACCACGCGCACGCCCAGGCGCTCTTCCATCATGGCCACCACACGGTGGAAATCGGCACCCACGCGGTCGAGCTTGTTGATGAAGGCGATGCGCGGCACGCGGTACTTGTCGGCCAGGCGCCAATTGGTCTCGGTCTGCGGCTCCACGCCAGCCACGCCGTCGAACACGACGACGGCACCGTCGAGCACGCGCAGCGAGCGGTTCACCTCGATGTTGAAGTCGATATGCCCGGGTGTGTCGATGAGATTGAGCTGCGTGCCCTTCCAGTGAACGGTGACGGCCGCGCTGTGGATGGTGATGCCGCGCTTTTGCTCCTGCGGGTCGAAGTCCATCTGGGCGGTGCCGTCGTTCACATCACCAATGCGGTGGCTCTCGCCGGTGTAGTACAGGATGCGTTCGGTGGTCGTGGTTTTGCCCGCGTCAACGTGGGCGATGACACCAAGGTTGCGAAGATGGGCGTTGCTGACGGTGCGTGAATTTCTCATGGCGAATCTTTCTTGCGGCTGCACTCGGCTCTGCGAGCAGCTGCCGCCTGGTTGGCATTGCGCCAGCCCAGGCGATGGATTCGCCTGATGGCTAGCGTCGATGGGACGTTGTGCTGTCGCCGAAGCCCGGGCGCACGGAACTCAAGCTCCGGCGGTCGGGAATCGTGGCAATCAACTTGTCGTAGGTACGCATGGGTTGCTCGTTGAATGAATCGGTCAATGGATGGGGCAGAAAACAAAAAACCCCGGAGGGACGGAGCCTGCCGGGGTTCTTTTGACCGGAAGGCGCACAGCCCTCCGATACGCGATCGAGGGGCGCAACTAGGTGGCGAACGATGCCTTGATCACGTTGGTCAGAATTTTCATAGAAGCGAATTATCCTCCTCGTGCGCAAAGCGTGCAAGCGGGCTGTCTGCGCACGCCAGATCGGTTGAAGGCCACGGGTGCAGTCTGTCAAAGACCGCCGTGAGTGTTCGTGCGACAAATCTGCGCCGCACGCTGGCGCCTGGCCGACCTTCCTCCTGACCCGATCAGTCAGCCAACGTTGCTGAGCAGTGGCTGGACATGGCACGCGCAACGTGTGAAGAGGTCTCACGTCCCAACGCCGAACTGATGTACACCCCGGCCTGGATCAACCTGGGCAGATCAATGCCAGTCTCGTAGCCCATGCCGTGAAGAAGGTGCACAACGTCCTCGGTGGCAACGTTGCCTGAAGCGCCAACAGCGTACGGGCAGCCTCCCAACCCCGAAACGGAGCTATCGAAAGCGCGGATCCCCAGTTCGAGAGACGCAACAATGTTGGCAATGGCCATGCCGTAGGTGTCGTGGAAATGGCCAGCCAACTGCGACGCGGGAATCACACGGATGCAGGCCTCCAGCATGCGTCGTGTGGAGTTGGGGTTTCCACGACCGATGGTGTCCCCAAGTGAGATCTCATGACACCCCATCTCGCTCAGAAGGAGCGCTACTTCAGAAACTTTCTCGGGTGTGATGTCCCCTTCGTAGGGGCACCCCAAGACGCAGGAAACGTAGCCACGCACCCGCAGCTTGTTGTCCAGCGCAACCTCAATGACCGAGCGAAAACGCTCCAGGCTCTCGCGTATCGAGCAGTTGATATTGCGCTGCGAAAACGTTTCTGAGGCGGCCCCGAAGACCGCCACTTCCTCACAGCCTGCAGCGATGGCAGCCTCCAGCCCTTTGAGATTGGGCGTGAGCGCTCTGTAGTGCACACCTGCCGTGCGCGGCACCCGCTGCATGACTTCGGCGCTGCCGGCCATCTGCGGCACCCATTTCGGAGACACGAAAGACGCCGCCTCGATGTGTTTGACGCCTGCATGGACCAGCCGCTCGATCAGCGCGACCTTGGTGTCCACGACAATCGGCCTCGGCTCGTTCTGCAACCCGTCGCGGGGTCCGACTTCAACAATCTTGACGTGTTCTCTCATGGGATACGTTGGCGCTCAGGCGGGCCGATCTACAAGGACTGGTCAACCGCTCTTTGATGAAGACAAAGGGGACTTCAATGCGCCATCGAGCGTGGTGCCCCAATCGCACATGGCACCGCTGATCGGAATGCGGCGCAGGTGCCCGAGCGGCTCCGGGGGCGGCAAAGCGGCTCTTAAAGGGGCACGGCTGCGGCGGACTACCCGATCCGGCCGCCACCTGGTCCAGGCCCAGGCAGTGCAGGTCACCGGGGGTGTCTCCATGTTCCCTCACGCGGTGCCAATGCGATCACTCGATAGCTACCTTGGCCGTTTTGACGTACTCCCCCCAACGATCGATCTCGCTGAAATAGAAGTTCTGGTACGCACGCTGGTCCATGTGTTCGACGACGAAGAACATTTTCTTGGTCTGCTCAACGATGGCGGGCTCTTTGAGGGTGGCGTCGATGGCGTCGTGCACGCGCGAGATCACGTCTGTCGGCATACCGGCTGGGCCGAAAATTCCCACCCATGGTCCCCGTTCGACATTGAGACCGATTTCCTTCAAGGTCGGAACATCCTGAAACTCCGGCAGGCGCTGGGGCATTGAGACGGCCAGCAAACGCAGCGTGCCGCTGCGGATGTGAGGCTCAACGGTTGACAAGACGTTGATGGAGCAGTCCACCTGTTGAGACAGCTGGGCATTCAGCAGGGGCGCGGTGCCGTTGTAGGGCACATGCAGGAGATCAACGTTCTTCGCCACCTTGAGCGCCTCCATCATGAGGTGCCCGGACGTAGCGGTGCTCCATGAGCCGAAGCTCATCGGGGTCTTGGCGTCCTTGGCCATCTGCAGGAACTGGCTCAAGTTCTTGGCTGGGTGTGAAGCGTTCACCACCAGGGCCGCCGGGAAGAATCCCAGCGGGGCAATGGCGACGAATTCCTTCTTGGGGTCGTAAGGTGTCTTCTTCATCGCATGGGGCGCGATGGTGTGAGACTCCATGCCGCCGTAGACAAGCGTGTAGCCGTCGGCCGTGCTGCGCGCTGCAGCGACGCTGCCGATCGTTCCGACGGCACCTGGGCGGTTGTCAACCACGATGGCCTGGCCGAGCCGCTTCTGAAGACTCGTTCCCATGAGACGCACGATCACATCCCCTCCACCCCCTGCGGCCCAGGGAACGATGATCTTGACTGGACGGTTGGGGAACGCAGCGCTCTGGGCGAGCACGGGGGATGCCAGCGTTGACAACATCGTGGCGCCGAGGGAACCGAGCATGGTGCGGCGCTTGAGTTGAGGTTGTGTCATTTCTATAGTCTCCAAGTTATTAGATGGGTGAAGGGTCTGACTGGCTTCGGGGTCGGCTTAATCAGCCACCCTGTCGGCAACGGTGGCGGTGTTATTTGCGGCGCATTTCTTCCAGCAAGGCGAGCGCCCGGTCGGTGCGTACGTCGTGCTCGGCAGCCATACGTTTGGCGATGGCATCCACCTCGTCGCCCGTGGCTCCGGCGACCAGGGCGATGTTGCGGGCGTGCAATGCCATGTGGCCGCGCTGGATGCCTTCTGTGGCCAGGGCACGCAGCGCCCCGAGGTTCTGGGCCAGGCCCACGGCGACGGCCACCTCCCCCAGCTCCTGCGCCGACTTGACGCCCATGATCTTCAGGGACAGTTGGGCCAGCGGGTGTGTCTTGGTCGCGCCCCCCACCAGGCCCACAGGCATGGGCATTTCGATGGTGCCGACCAGCGCGCCCCGAGTGTCTTTCTCCCAGGTTGTCAGCGAGGTGTAGCGGCCGTTTCGGCTGGCATAGGCATGGGCGCCAGCCTCGACCGCACGCCAGTCGTTGCCTGTGGCAACGATGACGGGATCAATGCCGTTCATGATGCCCTTGTTGTGCGTCGCTGCGCGGTACGGATCGATGGCCGCGAACGTGTAGGCATCGAGCACGCCTTCGATGATCTCTTCGCCGGTGCGCTCCCTGGTTGTGAGCGTTTCGGGCGTGAGCCGCACGCGGGCACGCGACAGACGCAGGTCGGCCAGGTTGGACAGAATGCGCAGCCGCACGGTGCCGCCTGTGAGCTTCTCTACCAAGGGCGAAACCGACTCGGCCATGGTGTTGACGGTATTGGCACCCATCGCATCACGAACGTCAACGATCAGATGCATGACGATCATCGGACCGCGTGCCGTGTCAGGAAACACATGGACCTCAATGTCACGGCAGCCGCCGCCTAGACCGATGAGGACCTTGTCGCGGCTGTTGGCGACCGCCAGGATCTCGTCGCAGTGCTTCAGAAGCGCGAGGCGCGCCCCATAGGGGTCGGTGATGCCGATGACCTGTACCTGGGCGCGCATCAGCGGTCCCGTGCTGGAGGTCTCGAAACCACCACCGTCGCGAGCGAGCTTGGCCATGAACGAAGCTGCAGCAACGACGGAAGGCTCTTCAACTACCATCGGCACCAAGACATCGCGGCCATTGATCTGGAAATTGCCGCCGATGCCAAAGGGAAGTTCGAAAGTCCCGATGACGTTCTCCACCATGCCATTGGCGCGCTCGACGTTGAGCGCGCCGGGTTGGGCGATGAGCGCGATATCGCCCTCGGACAGGTTGGCGATTCGCGCGACATGCTCCAGGCGCTGTGCAGGGCTGAGGGATCGGAAGTTGGGGAGTCGTGAATCGACCATGGAGTGTCTTCTGAGTAGTGGATACGGTATGGGTAAACTTTAAAATCACCGTACCAAATAGAAAAGGTACAGTTTGGCCAAACAGTTTCTTTCCTGGCCATGCCAGAGCTGACCAATGACAGTTGAAGGACGCTCCCAGACACGCCGCGCCAGAGCAGCCACGTTGCCCGTGTCGGTCGCCGATGACATCGAAAGGCAGATACGCGACGGTGCCTACAAGGTCGGCGACAAATTGCCCTCGCTGCGCGAGATGGCCGAACTCCACAAGTACGCCAAAAACACGGTGGTCACGGCTTTTGAACTTCTCGTCTCGCGCGGGCTGATCGAGCCTCGTCGAGGTGCCGGGTACTTCGTGGTCGAAAAGCCTCCGTCCAAGGCGGCCGACGATGAGGCGGGAAGTTTGGGGCGGGCAAAAGACATCGTTTGGCTGATGCGTGAACAGCTCAAGACGGAACCGGGCGCCCTGGCCATCGCCGATGGCTTCCCGCCAGTGGAGTGGCTCTCGGACGTGAGGCTGGACAAGTACCACCAGAAAGTCGTGCGGACGGGGCTGGGCTCCCTGTTCCGCTATGGCAGCCGCTTCGGGTACACGCCACTGCGCGAGCATCTGGTGCGCAAACTCGCGGACTTCGGGATCGGTGCCGAACCCCGGCAGATCGTCCTGACGCACGGCGCCAACGAGGCGATGGACATCGTCATCCGCTACTTCGTGCCGCCCGGTGGCAAGGTGTTGGTGGACGACCCCGGCTACTACCCTTTGTTCGGCAAGTTGAAGATGGCCAGTGCCGAGGTGCTGGGCGTGCCACGTCTGCACGATGGGCCAGACCTGGAAGCCCTGGAGCAGCTGTTGATCACCCAGCGGCCCAGGCTCTTCTTCACGCAGTCGCTTGCACACAACCCGACAGGCTCGGACCTGTCCGCAGCAAAGGCCTTCCGCGTGCTGCAACTGGCGCAAAAATACGATTTGCTGATTGTTGAAAACGATCCGCTTGCAGACTTCAAACCGACCTCGTCGCCGCGCCTGGCTTCTTTGGACCAACTTGAACGCACCATCTACATCGGCAGCTTCTCCAAGTCATTCTCTGCAGCACTGCGCGTGGGCTTCATCGCTTGTGGCGCGGATTTGGCCAGTGACCTTGCTGACCTGAAAGCGCTGATCCACGTGAGCAGTTCTGAGTATTGTGAACGCACCGTCGATGTCATGTTGAGCGAAGGCCACTACCAACGGCATCTGACCCGGTTGCGCAGTCGGCTCGGCGAAGCGACGGAAGGTGCGCGGGCGCTGTTTGAATCTGTCGGAGCGAACATCTTCGCAAAGAACGCCCAGTCTCTCTACCTGTGGGCATCCATGCCGGGTGTGGATGATTCGATGGCCCTTGCAGACGCGCTGCTGCCACACAACGTCCGGCTGGCGCCGGGCATGATCTTCAGCGTCGATGCCTCAACGGCCTCGCCATGGTCGCGCTACAACGTGGGAGCGGTGATGGACCCGAGGTTCAAAAAAGCACTTCAAAGCACGTTGACGCAACTGGGTTCCGCCTAGCATCGCTCGATGCCAAAAAACTTCGCTGCAGCCTATGCATGGTGGTGAAGCCCAGGTAGCTGTCCCTCACCAGCGCCACAGGGAGGGGCTGCTGAGGGCTGGTTTCGGGCACCACCAAAGAGCACATTCCAGAAAACTCCAGTGAACTGCTTGCGAGTCCTCGCTGTGGCATGGCAAGAATGCTCACATTTTAATAGCTATCAGTGCTTACCTATTAGGCGGTAGAGGCTAATTTTTCCCATAGTTTTCTGCGCCCCCGCCCTCCCGTCAAAAAAGCGGCATCCGCCAGACACTGTGATTAAAATCAGTATCACGCCAGCCCACCCACCCCGCTATGACGGCGCTGCACTCCCCCACTTCGGCCCCCCCGCCCTCCACCACCATCACCCGCTTTCACCGCACCCGCCTGATGCAGATCTGGCGCTCGGCGGGGTGGCCATGCAAGGATGGGCTGGAGATTGACCTGCTGGCCGCCGGGCTGATCACGCTGCAGGTGGCACCGGATGGCTGCGAGACCCTGCGACTCACCGACGAAGGCATCCGCACCCTGGCACAAGCCCGGCAGCGCAGCGTGCGGGCACTGAGCCTGCACGACCGGCTGGGGCAGAAGTTTGCGGCGCAGCTGCTGGCCTCGGGCCGCATTGTGTGGACGGAGCTATCGCTGCGCGCGGTGATCGACAGCGTGCCGGTGGGGGATGTGGCACCGCCTGCGGCCACGGCTGATGCGCCTGCCAACGCGGCACCCGCCATGGTGCCTCTGTGGGCCGACGATGACCACGCTCCGGCCGCCCGCACCGCCGCCAATGTATGGCGCATGGCGCGGCCCGATCTTTTCTCGGTGCGCAACACCTCGGTGCCCGCCTACCTGCAGCCCATGGTGCATGAGGTGAAGGCCAGCCGGGCCGACCTGCTGTCGGACCTGCGGCATGACGCCAAGCGGCAGGCCTACCAGTGGCTGTGCGAGGAGTGCTACTACGTCTTCCCGGCGGGCATTGCCGAACCGGATGAAATCCCCGAGCACTTCGGCATCTGGGTGCTGCACGGCAGCGTGGACGACGGGCGCTTTGAGCTGCTGCGCCCCGCGCGGCACAACCGCTGCACGCTGCCCTTTGCGGTGTGGATGGCGCTGTGCAAGGCCACACCGCTGCGCAGCGAGGACGACCCGGCACAGGCCCACCTGGGCGAACTGCCCGCCCCTGGCACCAACAGCCCCCAGCCCGCGCCATGACCTACACCGTGGCGGTGCGCGAGCTGTGCGAGTTCACCGCCAAGCAAGGTGATCTGGACCTGCGCTTTACGCCCGCACCCACCGCGCTGGAAGGCATCGCAGGCCATGCAGTGGCTGCATCGCGCCGGGGCGCGGGCTACCGCGCTGAAGTGGCACTGAGTGGCAGCTACCAAAGCCTGTGCGTGCGGGGCCGGGCCGATGGCTACGACCCGGCCCAGCAGCGCATCGACGAGGTCAAGACCGTCAAAGGGCGGCTGGACCGCCAGCCCGCATCACACCGCCACTTGCACTGGGCACAGGCCAAGGTGTACGGCTGGCTTCTGTGTGTGCAAGAGCAGCTGGCACACATCGACGTGGCCCTGGTCTACCTGGACGTGGGCACGCAACAAGAGACGGTGTTTACCGAGCGCTGTAGCGCCGACGATCTGCGCCAGCACTTCGAGGCGCAGTGCCGGCGCTTCATTGCCTGGGCCGAACAGCAGGTGGCCCACCGCGTGGCACGCGATGCGGCATTGAGCACCCTGGTGTTTCCGTTTGGCGGCTTTCGCACCGGCCAGCGCCCGCTGGCCGAGGCCGTGTACAAGGCGGCGGTCGCTGGCCGCTGTCTGCTGGCGCAGGCCCCCACGGGCATTGGCAAGACCATGGGCACGCTGTTCCCGCTGCTCAAGGCCGCGCCCACGCAGCGCATCGACAAGGTGTTCTTTCTGGCCGCCAAAACCTCGGGGCGACAGATGGCGCTGGACGCACTGGCGCGCCTGTCCGACAGCGCACCGGCGCTGCCACTGCGCGTGCTGGAACTGGTTGCGCGCGACAAGGCGTGTGAACACCCGGACAAAGCCTGCCACGGCGAATCGTGCCCGCTGGCCCGGGGCTTCTACGACCGGCTGTCTGCCGCCCGCGCCGCTGCGGTGGCCGACACCCGCGCAAGTCTCCCAGCCCCCGCCCTGCTACAAGCCCGCGTGCGTGAGGTGGCGCTGCAGCACGAGGTCTGCCCCTACTACCTGAGCCAGGAGCTGGCCCGCTGGGCCGATGTGGTGGTGGGCGACTACAACTACTACTTCGACCTGGGCGGCCTGCTGCACGGCCTGGCCCAGGCCAACCAGTGGCGCACGGCGCTGCTGGTGGACGAGGCGCACAACCTGGTGGAGCGCGGCCGCAAGATGTTCACGGCCGAGCTGCACCCCGCCGCCCTCGCCCAGGCCCGCAGCAGCCCCATCGCAGCGCAACACTCGCCGGTGAAAAAGGCGCTGGACAAGGTGCGCCGCGCCTGGGTGGCGCTGGACAAGGCGCACCCGACCCCATACACAGTGCTCGAAACCTTCCCCGACAAGCTGCTGGCCGCGCTGCAGCAGTGCACCACCACACTCACCGATCACTTTACCGATCACCCCACGGAACCCGACAGCGCGCTGCAGACCTTCTATTTCGACGCCCTGCACCTCCAGCGAATGGCCGACCTGCTGGATGCACATTCGATGGTGGACATCACCCAGTCCTCTAGCGCCCACCCCCACCGGGCCTCCAAACCCGGCGATTCGGTGATCTGCATCCGCAACGTGGTGCCCGCACCCTTTCTGCAACCGCGCCTCGCTGCGGCACACACCAGCACCTTGTTCTCGGCCACGCTGCAGCCCGCGCGCTACTACGCCGACCTGCTGGGTCTGCCCGACGACCATGTATGGGTGGATGTGGAATCTCCCTTTTCCGCGCACCAGCTGCAGGTGCAGGTGGCGCGCCACATCTCCACGCGCTACCCGCACCGTGCGGCATCGCTGGCGCCGATTGCGGCGTTGATGGCGCAGCAGTTTCGCGCGCGGCCCGGCAACTACCTAGCGTTTTTCAGCAGCTACGACTACCTGCAACAGGCCGCTGCACTGTTTGCGCAGCAGCACCCCGATATACCGCACTGGTGCCAGTCGCGTCGGATGCTGGAGGGGGAACAGCGCGAGTTTCTGGCGCGCTTCACCGACACCAGCCAGGGCATTGCCTTTGCGGTGCTGGGCGGTGCGTTTGCCGAAGGCATCGACCTGCCGGGCAAGCGGCTCATCGGCGCCTTTCTGGCCACGCTGGGCCTGCCGCAGGTCAACCCGGTCAACGAGCAGATCCGCGAGCGCATGCAGGCACTTTTTGGCGCGGGGTATGACTACACCTATCTGTACCCCGGCCTGCAAAAGGTGGTGCAGGCTGCGGGCCGCGTGATCCGCACACCGAGTGATGAGGGCACGGTGCACCTGATGGATGACCGGTTTGCGCAGACGCAGGTGCGTGCGTTGCTGCCGGGTTGGTGGACGGTCGGCTGACGGAAAAAAAGGGCCAGCCACCTTGCGGCGACCGGCCTTGAAAGACTGTGGTTCCTGCCATCGCCCTGGAGCGGCGCCCGGCAGGCCTTGCAGCCAACAGAGAGTCAATCAGTACACAGTGTTCGTCACGTTGTGGCGGGCTCCGCCACCGCCAGTTCCTTCGCCTTGCCCCGCTGGCGGAAGAACACAAAGGTCTGCCACAGGATGAACGCAGCGATCAGGCTGATCAGCGTGCCGCTGATGGGGCGGTTGATGAACACTTCAAAGCTGCCGCGCGACAGCAGCATGGAGCGGCGGAAGTTCTCTTCGAGCATGGGGCCCAGGATGAATCCCAGCATCAGCGGTGAAGGGTCCATCTCCAGCCGCATGAACAGGTAGCCCAGCGCACCAAACGCCACGGTGATGAACACGTCGTCCAGGTTGTTGTTAATGCTGTAGGTGCCGATGCAGCAGAAGAACAAGATTGCCGGGAACAGCACGTTGTACGGAATCTTGAACACCGACAGCCAGTAGCGCACCAGCGGCACGTTCAGCACCAGCAGGAAGCAGTTGCCGATCCACATGCTGGCCACCAGGCCCCAGAACAGTTCTGGGTGGCCGGAGATCATGTTGGGACCAGGCTGGATGCCCTTGATGATGAACGCAGCCATCATCAGCGCCATCACGGCGTTCTCGGGGATACCGATGCTCATCAGCGGGATGAAGCTGGTGCGCGCAGCCGCCTCGTCCGCCGCAGCCTGGCCTGCCACGCCTTCGATGCAACCGGTGCCGATTTCGTGCTTGTACTTGCTGACCTTCTTGTCCAGCGCGTAGGCCGCAAACTGGGCAATCACGGGGCCACCGCCGGGCAGAATGCCCAGGATGGAACCCACCACGCTGCCACGCAGCGCACTGGGGATGATGCGCTTGAACTCGGGCCAGGTGGGCATGAGCTTGATCTTGCCGTTGAAGGGCGAACGCTCTTCGCGCGAGTCAAGGTTCTTGGCGATTTCAGCGATGCCGAAGCAGCCCAGCGCAATGCTCACAATGCCCACACCATCGGCCAGAAATGGCATGTCCAGCGTGAAGCGGGCCAGGCCGCTGTTCACGTCCGTACCGATGGAGCCCAGCAGCACGCCCACCATGCACATGGCCAGGCCATTGAGCAGACTTCCGGTAGTCACAAAGCTCACGCACACAAAACCCACCAGCATCAGCGCGCAGTAGTCGGCGGGGCCGAACAGGAAGGCCACCTCGCCCAGGCTGGGCGCCAAGAACGTCAGCACCACGATGGCCACGGTACCTCCGATGAAGCTGGAGAACCCGGCGGTGAACAGGGCCAGCCCCGTTTTTCCTTTCAGCGTCATCGCGTACCCGTCGATACACGCCACGATGCTGCTCGCGTGCGGGATCTTCATGGTGATGGCGCTCACGCTATCGCCGTACTGCGCACCGTAGTAAATGCCGGCGAGCATGATGAGTGCGCCAGTGGTGTCGATGGAGTAGGTCAGCGGCAGCAGCAGGCTGATGGTGGCCAGCGGGCCCAGGCCCGGCAGCAAGCCCACCAGGGTGCCCACGGTGCAGCCCAGGGCGCAGAACATCAGGTTCTGCAGCGTCAGTGCGTGGCTGAAGCCAAACGCGAGGTTGTTCAATACTTCCATGGCTGCGACCTCAGTACAGCGGCAGGCTCACGCCCAGCAACTTTTGGAATGCAAACGCGATGCCGACCAGCACCGCAGCGATCTTCAGGTTGCGCTTCCACGAGTACGACGTACCCGCAAAGCCCGAGCAGAACACCAGAAACACGATGCCCGCGATCATGTTCACAAAGTGCGACAGCAGGGCAAAGCCGCACAGGCTGCCCAGGATGATGGCGATGTTGCGCACCTGGAAGTCCATGTGCACCGGCGCCACCAGGCGCGCGCGCACCACGGTAATGGCCCCAATCACAAACAGCATGCAGCTGACGATGAACGGGAACATGCCTGGCCCTGCGCGGCCGAGCGTCCCCAGTGAATAGCCCATCGACGGCAGGCCGAAGCCCAGCGCCAGGGCCATGAGGGCAAAGCCTCTGACGAGATTGCGGTTGATCATGAAAAAGTTGTCTCCTGAAGGCGTTGCAAACCACCCCCAGGCCTCTGCGAACGCTGCACGGGGCTGGGGTATGCTGACGCTCGAACTATTCCCACCCAACCTGATCGCTGGCTGATCGCAGCCATGCGTAATTTCACGTAGAGCCCGCCCTGCCATGCGCCTCCTTCTGGTGGAAGACGACCCCATCCTCAGCCGCACCATGGCCCAGGGCCTTGAAAACGCGGGCCACCGCGTTGAGCTGGCACACACCGTGGAAGAAGCCCAGCACTGGTGGGCCGTGCAGCCATTCGATGCTGTGCTGCTGGACCTGAACCTGCCCCACGCCGCCCACGCACGCAGCGGCCTGGGTAGCGGCCTCGCGGCCCTGCGCAGCGCACGCGCGCGCGGCGACCGCACCCCCGTGCTGGTGCTCAGCGCGCGCGACAGCACCGAAGACCGCATCGCAGGGCTGGACGCTGGCGCCGACGACTACCTGGGCAAGCCCTACGAGCTGAAAGAAGTGGAAGCACGCCTGCGCGCCTTGCTGCGGCGCGCCAGCGGCACAGCCGACACGGTCACCGTGGGCCAGCTCTCGCTGGACCGGCAAGCGCGCCGATTCAGTATTGGTGGCCAACCGCTGGAGCTGCCTGCTCGCGAGTTCGACCTGCTGTGGGAACTGATGACACCGCCCGGCCGCGTGCTCAGCAAGGGCGACCTGTCAGCCCGCCTGTCCGACGCGGGCGAAGCCGTGGGCGAAAACGCGCTGGAGGCCTCGTTCTCGCGCCTGCGCCGCAAGATCACCGGCAGCGGCGCCACCATTCGCACGCTGCGCGGGCTGGGCTACCTGCTGGAAGACGAGGCCCAATAGGGCACCATGCCCCGCCACAGCCCCCCGTACACACCATCGTGAACCGCTGACATGGACCGCCCTCAGCCCCCCGCCCTGCGCCAGCGCATCGGCCGCCACGTGCTGCTGTCGCTGGTGCTCATCTGGGGGCTGGGCAGCGCCGTGGTGCTGGGCGTAGGCAACCACTTTGTGGCCCAGGCGTTTGACCGCGCCTTGCTGGACGATGCCCACGCCCTGGCGGCCCACGTGCGCGGCGGGGAAGCGGCCACCACCAGTGGCAGAGGCCGCAACGCCGAGCCATTGCACCTGGACCTGACCCCGCGCGAGGTGGGCCTGCTGCGGTTTGACCAGAGCGAAACTGTTTGGTTTGCCGTGTATGGGCCCGACGGAACCTTGGTGGCGGGTGACAGCCACCTGGCCCCAGGCACCATCGCTGAACGCGCCTTTCATGCGTTTTCCAACCTGGACTACGAAGGGCGCGAACTGCGCCGCGTGAGCCTGCGCATCGACGGGCAACCGCCCTTCACCATCGTCATGGCGCAAACCACGGCCGAGCGCACGCAGTTGCTGCGCCGGCTGCTGGTGTACTCCGGCCTGGCCCAGTTGTGGCTGCTGGTGGCCCTGGGCTCGTGGTTGCTGCGTGGCATAGAACGTGACCTGCAGCCGCTGACGGACCTGCAAGACGCCGTAGACCACCGCGACGCCGCCGACCTGCAACCCCTGCCACCGTCGCTCACCCACGAAGCCGCCACGCGCGATGTGCAGCGCCTGGGCGAGGCGCTGGACGGCCTGTTCGCCCGCGTGCAGCAAGGCCTGCGTGCCCAGCGCGAGTTTGCGGGCAACGTGGCGCACGAGTTGCGCACGCCCCTGGCGGGCATCCGCGCCCAGGCTGCCCATGCCTTGGCCAGCAACGACCCCGCCGTGTGGCGCAGCGAACTGCAAGGCATTGCCCAGGCCGAGTTGCGCGCCAGCCGCACCGTGGACCAGTTGCTCGCATTGGCGCGTGCGGCCGAAAGCGGCATTGCGCTGACGCTGGAGACCCTTGCGCTGGAAGCCCTGGTGCGCGACGTACTGCTGCGCTTTCTGCCCCGCGCCGACGCATTGGGCGTGGACCTGGGCGCTGAAGGCATTGATGCTCCGGTGCCCGTGCGCGGCAACACCGCGCTCATCGAAGGCATCCTGAACAACCTGCTGGACAACGCACTGCGCTATGGGCGCGGGCAGCCACCGCGCATCACCGTGGCGCTGCACATGGGCTCCAAGTCCGGCTTTGCCGAACTGCGCGTGACCGACAATGGCCCCGGCTTGGAAGACACAGCCTTGGCCCTGCAACTGCAGCAGCGCTGGGCCCAAGGCGACCAGGGCCTGCGCCTGGGACAGGGCGCGGGGCTAGGCCTCTCCATCGTGGCGCGCTATGCGCAACTGATGGGCGGGCAGCTGGAACTGGCCGCAGCCCCCGGCACCGGCCTGTCCGCCAGCGTGTGGCTCCCGTTGGCCGATGCCAGCAACCCCTCTAGACAGTCCTTGCCATCCAACGTCTCCACATGACCTCGGAGCCCTCACCCACCCCATCGCCCGCACTGACGGAAGCAGAACACACTGCCTTCCTGCAGTCCATTGCCCGTGTGCGCAGCGCCGCAGCGCGGGCACTGCAGGCCGCCCGTTCTACGGCCCTGCAGCGCGCGGCAGCTACAGGCGCTGAAGCGCACAAGACCATCGAGGCAGCTGCTCAGGCTGCAGTGGGCTTCATCACACAGTTGCACCGCGGATTGGACTCGGTGGCCGACCACGCCCGCACCACCGGCCCCCGGCCCGCCTGCCAGACCGGATGCTCTCACTGCTGCCACCTGCGGGTCGAGGCCACCGAGCCAGAAGTCTTTCACATTGCCCAGCACCTGCAGGCACAGCCCCCGGCGGCACTGGCAGACACCATCAGTGCCCTGCTGCGGCATACAACCACCGCTGCCCTGGACCCGGCCAACCCCGCACGCCAGGCCTGCAGCTTTCTGGTGGACGACCGCTGCAGCATCTATCCCGTGCGCCCCGCCGCCTGCCGCAAGGCGCATTCGCTGTCGGCCACGCACTGCGCGGACCAGTCCACCACCATCCCGCAAAACCTGCGCCTGCTGGTCGATGCCGAAGCCCTGATGGCAGGCACGGCACTGGCCTACCGCGACCAGCCCTTGCCCGCCAGCGCCCACGAGCTGAACGCTGCCGTGCTGGCGGCCCTTGCCGACCCCACGGCCCTGCACCGCTGGCACCAGGGTGACCCGGAGGCTTTGGGGCAGGATGCACACGCACCCAGCACCCAGCCGCACTCTTGACCTCCATCAAGCCCTGCCCTGCCCACCGGCCCACAATGCCGTCCATGAGGTCTTTGCACAACACACTCGCCGCGCACTGTCGCGCATTGGCCCGCCGTTCGCCTGCACCCCATGCACTGGTTGTCGCCGCCCCCTTGCTGCTCACCCTGCCACTGTGGCTGCTGGCAGGCTGCAGCAAGCCAGAGCCCACAGGCCCCGCCCAGACATCGTTTGCCACGCTGGCCACCGCCTGCACCCAGTTCCTCGCCACCCGCCAGCCCCACGTGCGCCCCAGTGGCCCCGGTGAATGGACGCTGACGGGCTACAGCCCTGCCCTGATCCAGCCCGAAGTCACCCACACGGAATCGCCCGTGACGCCGTATGTGGGCAAACTCGTCATCAAGGACAACGAGGCCCAGGCCCACGCGCCCACCGAAGCGGCTGCCCAGGCCATCACGCTCACGCCCGCGCACCTGCTCTCCAACCGCACCCACACCTTCATCTACAGCTTTGACGGCCAACAGTGGCGCTGGCAAAACGGCCAGCGGCTGACCAAGATGCCGGGGCAGAACGACCGGCTGGAGGCAGTGACGCTGGCCGAGGTGTCTGCAGCAGGGCCCAAGGGGTTTGCAGGGTGCGTGCCGCGCTGAGCCAGACTTTTTGCGGTGAAACAAGTGGCACCACCGGATGGCAACAACAGGTGACACCAGCAGCAAGCCAAACAGGCTCCCCGGAACGCGGGGCAATGCAGAACCGTCCCGGTGGCCGGAATACATATGCCCCGTGCTGCACGCACTACCTGCAGAGGAAATTGGACGCAGTCCAGGCGCATGCCTGGGCTGCGCCAGCCCGCTCAGCGCACCAACGCCTCCTTCGTGTTGCCTGGGCTGCCCGTGCCACCGCCGTGGCGCTTGACCAGCCCAATCAGAATGTGGATGCCCACCGCAAACGCCACCAGCACTATGGCGCCCACGCCCCACAGCGCCCAGGCCAGGAAGGTGACGCCACCTGCCAGAGCAGGCATGGCGTCGAGTGAAGCTTGCACCATGGGGCCCAGTGACGAAAAGACTGCCTCCCACTGGTCGATCAACTGAGGGGGTATCCAGGCTTTGAGCCAGCCCGGCACCAGGACGGCGTCTTTCACCGTACTGCCGCCTGCCAGTGCGCCCGCATTGGACACCACCCAGACCGTCACCGCATGCGCCCCCCAACAGGCCACAGACCAGAGGGCAAGCAGAGCCAATGAAAGAAACCAGTTGATTGCGTAGAACATGTGAAAGCTTCCTCTGTATTGAAATTGGCAAGCGGTGAGTATGGGCAAACCCGCGCGACATAGACACCAGACCCAGCCGCACCTAGCATTCGGCTTTTTCGAACCTGAGCCTGCCTATGCTGAACTACCGCCACCTTTACTACTTCTGGATGGTTGCCAAGGAAGGAGGCTTTGCCAGGGCTGCAGACCGGCTGGAGATGGCGGTGCAGACCATCAGCGCCCAGGTGCGTGATCTGGAGAAGGCGCTGGGCCACCAGCTCCTCAAGCCCTCTGGACGCGGTGTGGCGCTGACCGAAGCGGGGCAAGCTGCATTCACCCGTGCCGAAGAGATTTTTCAACTGGGCCAGTACATCGAAGAAGAGGTGCGTGAGGCCGCGACTGCCCGCGTCGCCCGGTTGTCGGTGGGGCTGTCGGATGGCATCTCCAAACTCGCAGCGCATGCACTGCTGGAGCCTGTGCTGGCCACACCCCACCTGCGGCTGGTATGCCATGAGGGAGAGTCGGACGAGTTGCTTTCTGAGTTGGCCCTGCACCAGCTGGATGTGGTTCTGGCCGGGCAAGCAGCGCCGCGCAACCCCCACCAGCGCCTGACCAGCGAGCGCATCGCTCGGTCTGCACTGCAGTGGTATGGCCCGGCGTCACTGGTGAAAAAGCAAGTACGCGACCGTTTTCCCCAGTCGCTGCAAGACTTGCCGGTGCTACTGCCCACCCACCATGCACCATTGCGCGCCACCCTGGATGCCTGGTTTCAGGACCTGGGCGTGCAGCCCCGGGTGGTGGGGGAGTTTGAAGACAGTGCCTTGCTGGCCGTGTTTGCTGCGCGGGGGCTGGGGGTGTTTCCGGTGAGCCGGTTGGGTGCTCAGGACGTGGGGCTGGTGCGCGGGCTGCGCCTGCTGGGTGAATGCCCACAGCTTTTTGAAGAAGTGCATGCCATCTGGTCCCGCAGAGGGCAGCACCACCCGCTGGTTCGACAACTGGTCGATGCATCCAAGGGTTAGGGCGAAGCATGGAAAACGACGCACGGCCCGGCTGCAGCCGTAATGGCCCGTGCGACCGCACACAACACACCGCTCCGTCAGGCCGCCATGGCGAGCCACCTGCTGTTCCGCGCCACAGGCACCACATCCATGTGCCATTGCTGGCGCACCGCGTTCATCAGCAGCCACTCGGCAGGAGCCAGGTGGTGGTCTGCAGCGGCCGCTGTCTCTGCAAACTCTAGCGCCTTGCGCCGCAGCGCAGGGTCGTCCACTTCAGCCAACAGCAGGGCCAACGTAGGCCCATCGATACTGGCTGTCAAAACCCGCTGCTCATGCGCGCCCATCCACAGGTCCTCGCACAGGCCATGCAACACCTTGGCGAAGTCACCCTGCGGCAAGCCCAATTCTTGCTCCATATGCAGTCCGTGCAATGCCTCCAGTTCGGACCGGCTCACATGGCCATCTGACACCAACAGCAAGGCGATGATTCGGGCGACAGCTTCGGGGCTGTTGCGGGGATAGGTTCGCATCTCTACTCTCCTTGAAACGGGGGGTGATTCAACGATACGGGTGACAAGCAAGCGACAGTGCACCCACGGCGCCGCCTCAGCGGCGAGAACGAGAGCGTGGCTGCCAACCGTCGCGGTACTGGGCTTGTACCCGCAGCGGCACCTTGACAGGCACGCGCCGCAGCACGGGGGATGGCACCACAGAAAAGCGAGAAATCCAGCGCTCAAGGCGATGGCGCAGGGAGTGGATGAGCGACGAAATTTCTGACCAGAGTTTCATGAATGGCTCCTTTGAAGTGGAAGATTCCAAACGGGGAAGAGCCTCGAATGTGGGGCCTCTACCCGCTGGCAAGAAGCAGGTTTTCTCTGATCAGTGAATCTAAAAAACAGAAGCTCTATCGGCATGGCCGATTGCCTCCAAGGCACAGGATTTTTGGTCGCCTTGTGCAGAAATTTCCTGCTGGATGGGATCCAGACTGCGGGCTACGGTGTCACCCTCAACTCAGGAGATTGCCCATGCAGATTCTTGTCAGAACCCATCACCCCGAAGCTGCGCAAATGCGTGAGACCGTGGAGCGCCGCGTGCGCTTTGCCTTCAGGCGACTGAATTCGCTGGTGCCCCGTGCAGACATCAAGCTCGACGACATCAACGGCCCCCGGGGTGGCCCAGACAAGCGCTGCCAGATTGCGCTGCGCACTGACGGTGCAGGGGCCGTGGTCGTGTCTGCGGTAGCCAAGGACTGGCGCTCAGCACTCGACGAGGCGCTGACCAGCGCTGCTCGCTACCTTCTGCGTACGTGGCGCCGCAGTTCCACACCCCACAAACAACGCCGCCGCGATGGGGCAGCTGACGCCAAGCGGCAACGCGGCACCGAAGACTTCGCCTGAAAACTGGCCAAGCCCCCGTGGCTCGGCGCAACGCGCAAGCAGCACATGCGTCCGGGCCACGGCTGGCAACAGGCACCTCGCGCGACCCAGGGTGGTCAGGAAGTTGGCCTTTTTGGCGCCACGCTGAGCATGCCCCCGCCCGATCAAGCCTCTTGCTCGGGAGATGCGCCCAAAGATACCGCCTGCTCCACCATCTCCCGCGTGAGGGTGGGCACAAAGCTCTCGATGAAACGGTAGGCATAGCCCCGCAGCCATGCACCGCGACGCAGGCCCAGGCGGGTCAGGTTCACTTCAAACAGATGGCCCGCATCGATCAGGCGCAGGTGGCGGTCGCGGTCTTCATCGACCGCGATGGAGGCCACGATGCCCACGCCCATGTCCAGCTCCACATAGGTCTTGATCACGTCGGCGTCCATGGCGGTGAGCACGATGTCTGGCGCCAGGCCCGCCTGGGCGAAAGCAGTGTCGATGTGGGCGCGGCCGGTGTAGCCCAGCTCATAGGTGATGATGGGGTGCTCTGCCAGCTGCTCCAGCGTGACGGGGCCGGGGTGGGCCAGCAGCGGGTGGCCAGGGGGCACGACGATGCTGTGCGTCCAGCGGTAGCAAGGCAGCGTGACCAGTGCGTCGTAGCTGGCCAGTGCCTCGGTGGCCACGCCAATGTCGGCCTCGCCACTGAGCAGCATCTCGGCCACCTGGCGCGGGGAGCCCTGGTGCAGGTGCAGCGACACCTGCGGGAACATGGCGCGGAAGTCGCGCACCACCTGGGGCAGCGCATAACGCGCTTGCGAGTGTGTGGCGGCCACAGACAGGCGGCCCTGGGCGCTGTCGCTGAAGTCCTGCCCCGCGCGCTTGAGGTTGTCGGCCTCCAGCAGCAGGCGTTCCACCGTGGGCAGCAGCAACTCACCCGGTGGCGTCAGCCCCGTGAGGCGCTTGCCCGCGCGCACAAAAATCTCCACCCCCAGCTCGTCCTCCAGTTCACGGATCTGGCGGCTGATGCCGGGTTGCGAGGTGTGCAGCATGTGTGCCACCTCGGTCAGGTTGAAGCCGCGCCGCGCGGCTTCGCGCACGGAGCGCAGTTGCTGGAAGTTCATGGTCTGGTACCGAGGTCTTGCACATGCCAATTGCTATTATTTAGATAGCTTAAAAGGCTTACCCATCAGGCGCAAAGGCCCTTTTTTATTCGAATATTTCGCTCTTCAGGTGTGCAACAAGCCTTCACATGCCACGCTCGGCCAGGTCGGGCACGTAGCGGTCGGCCTGGATGTCGGGCGAAAGCCCGTGGGTAATCACCTCGTCGGTGATGGGCAGGAACTGCGCGTCCCACTGCTCCCACGCCGTGCGCAAGCGCTCAAACACATCGGGGTGCTTGTCGCGCAGGTTGGCGCGCTCCAGCGTGTCGGCTTCCACGTCGAACAGAAACTCGTTGTCGTTGATGCGCAGGTACTTGAAGCGCCCCTCGCGCACAGCGCGCTGGCGCTGCGACCTGTAGCGCCAGAACAGCGTGCGCGGGTGTGCGGGCGCATCGCCCAGCAGCACGGGCAGGATGTTCTCGCCGTCTGGCGGGTAGTCAGCCGCAGGTGCCACGCCTGCGGCGGCCAGCAGCGTGGGCAGCCAGTCCATGGTGGCGGTGACCTGGTCGCTCACCTGCGGCGCGATGCGCGCGGGCCAGCGCAGCAGCGTGGGCACGCGGATGCCGCCTTCCAGCAGCTCGGTCTTCTGGCCGGTGAAGGGCCAGGTCTTGGAAAAGCGCTCGCCGCCGTTGTCGCTGGTGAACACGACGATGGTGTTGTCGGCCAGGCCTTGCGCCTTCAGGGCGTCCAGCATCTGGCCCACGGCCTTGTCGAGCGAGCGCACCATGCGCGCATAGGTGGCCAGATTGCCGCCGTCGTAGTGAAAAAGGTCTTTCAGGCCCAGCGATATTTCTTCGTCCTCCGGCCCCACCCAAGGCCAGTGCGGCGCCGTGAAGTGCAGCGACAAAAAGAACGGCTTGGCCGCGCTGCGCTCGCCAATCCAGCGCGTGGCCTCGTCAGCCAGCAGCTGCGTGTAGTAGCCCACGCGCTCCACCGGCACTTCGCCTTCGTACAAATCGCGCGCCACGGCGTCACCCACGCCGGGCTTGTGCGTGAAGTAATCAATGGCGCCACCGTAGTTGCCAAAGAAACGGTCGTAGCCACTCTTGAGCGGGCCGAACGTGGGCAGGCTGCCCAGGTGCCACTTGCCAATCAGCGCCGTGTCATAGCCCGCACCGCGCAGCAGCGATGGCAGCGTAGGGTGCTCGGGCGGCAGGCCGTGCACATGGGCCTTGCGCACCAGGGGTTCTTCCAGCCCGCCACGCAGCCGGTACTGGTAGCGCCCGGTGATCAGCGCAAAGCGCGTGGCCGAGCACACGGCCGAGTTGGCATAGGCCTGCGTGAAGCGCACGCCCTCGCCCGCCAGCGCATCCAGGTGCGGCGTGGTGAAGTCGGCCTGGCCGTACACGCTCAGGTCGGCCCAGCCCAGGTCGTCGGCCAGGATGAAGACGATGTTGGGCGCTTGCGCCGTGGTGTTGGTGGCGGCGGTGCTCATGCCGCCCCCTTGGCCTTGCCAGCGGCATCGGTCTCGCGCCACTGCTTGTCGAGCTTGAGGTCCTTGACGGCTTGCTGCACAAAGGTGGGTTGGAACCAGGCTTTCACATCAAAAGGTTGGCGGATCAGCCCCAGCTTGACGCCGTCATCCAGCACACCCTGGTAGCCGGCGATGAACCCCTCGTCGAGCAGCGGCGAGTACCGCGCATTGAGGTTGTCGCCCGCCAATTCTTCGCGGAACGACAGTTCGGGGTTGCCGCTGTTGTCGGCGTACAGCTTGATGAGCGCCTCGCGGTTGCTCTCTTGCGAAGACCAGTGGGCGGCGCGCACCAGCTGGTGCACCAGGCGCTGCGTGAGCTGTGGGTTCTGCGTGGCGAAATCCTCGGTGGCCAGAATGCCGGAGTTGATGGTGTAGTCGGGCCCCCGGCCCTTGGTGCTCAGCGCAATCTGCACGCCCTGCGCCTTGAGCAGGAACAGGTCCGGGCCCCCAAACGTGGCATCGATCTGCCCGGCCACCACGGCGGCCTTGGAGGTGGGCCAGTCCATGTTGATGAGCTTCACGTCTTTTTCGGTCAGGCCCGCTGTGGCCAGCAGGTTGTCGAACGTGCGCTGGTAGGCCGTGCCCTTGAGCACCGTGACCTTCTTGCCCTTGAGGTCGGCCACGGTCTTGATGCTCACGCCCGGCGCCGTGGCCAGGTAGCTGTTGCTGCCCCGGCCTGTAGCCGCGATGAAGCGGGTGGGCAGGCCGCGCGCGCGGCCGATGACGGCAGCCAGGTCGCCCAGCGAGACGATGTCGAGCTGCTTGGCCGACAGCGCCTCGTGCACGGCCGGGCCTGCGCCACGAAAGAAGTTCCACTCGATCTTGATGCCGTCTTTGGCAAATTCATCTTCGAGCCACTTGTTGGCCTGCAGCACCGCAAACACGCTGCCGCCGGGCGAGGGCTTGCCGGCGGTGCCCAGGTCGGGCGAGCCGATGCGGATGACCTTGGCAGGCGACTGTGCGCGCAGCACCAGGGGGGTGGCCAATGTGGCAGCGCCAGCCACCAGCAGTGAGCGGCGTGTGGAGAAAGCGAGGGTGTTTTGTTGTGTCATGGGAATCTCGGGAGTCGGGAAAGGGAAGAACAAAAATCAAACGGCAAACTGCCACTGCGCAGCGGGTGCCAGCTGCTCGCCGCGCTTGAGCGGCGGCTCGGCCAAATCGGCTGCCGGGTGGCCGGAGAACTCGCGCAGCACGCTGTCCTTGATGGCGGTAAACGCATGCGAGGTGCGCTCGCGCGGATGGGGCAGCCCCACCGGCACGGTGCGGCGGATGCGACCGGGGCGCGGCTCCATCACCACCACGCGGTCGCCCAGGTACACGGCCTCTTCCACGTCGTGCGTCACCAAAATCATGGTGATGCCCTCTTGCTGCCAGATGCGGTGCAGCTCCTGCTGCAGGTGGGCGCGGGTCATGGCGTCGAGTGCGCCAAAGGGCTCGTCCAGCAGCAGGATGTCGGGCCGGTTGACCAGCGCCCGCGCAATCGCCACGCGCTGCGACATGCCGCCCGAGAGCTGGTGCGGGTAGGCCGTCTCAAAGCCTTGCAGCCCCACCAGTTCGATGTGCTCGCGCACGGTGGCGCGCTGCTGGCCTTCGGTCAGGCTGGAGTTGAGCAGGCCCAGCGCCACGTTCTTCTCGACCGTGAGCCAGGGAAACAAGCGGTGCTCCTGGAACACGATGCCCCGGTTCAGGCTGGTGCCCACAATGCGCTGGCCGTTGAGCAATATCTCGCCCTGGTAATCGCCCTCCAGGCCAATCACCAGCCGCAGCAGCGTGGACTTGCCGCAGCCGCTGGAGCCCACAATGCTCACGAACTCGCCCGGCTCGATGGTGAGGTGGATGTCCTGCAGCACAGGCAGGGCTTCGCCCTTGACCTCGTACTGTTTGTTCAGGCCGCGAATGGCCAGGGTACCGGCGTGTGCCATGGTGTGTTCCTTTTCAAATGACGTTGTTCTCGGCCATGGCCCGCAACTGGCGCGGCCCAGGCCAGCGCCCCCGGGGAGCTGGCTTTGCCAGGCCCCTGGGGGCGTCCCCCTGAGGGGGATGGCGCGCAGCGCCTCAGGGGGCTCAATACCGCGCTACGGTGCGGTCGCGCCAGGCCAGCAGGCGCTTTTCCAGCGCACCAAGCAGCGCGTTCAGCGCAAAGCCCACCAGGCCCACCACCACCACGCCAAACAGCACCAGGTCCATCCAGAAGTGCTCGCGCCCGTCGATGAGCGTGTTGCCAATGCCCTTGCCCGAGGCCAGCAGGTATTCGGCCCCCAGCGTGGCCAGCCAGCTGTAGATGAGCGAGAGCTGGATGCCGGTGAACAGCGAGGGCGCCGCCGCAGGCGCCACCACGCGGCGCAGCGTTTGCCACACGCTGAACTCGTACACGCGGGCCACCTCCAGGTATTCGCGCGGCACGCTGCGCAGGCCCTCCAGCGTGTTGAGCACCACGGGGAAGAACGCCGCCATTGCAACGAACGCGATCTTTGCGGCATCGCCCAGGCCAAACCACATCGACAGCATCGGAATCCACGCAAACAGCGAGATCTGTTTGAGCGTGTGGAAGGTGGGCCCCACCAGCCGCTCGGCCCAGCGCGACCAGCCCAGCAGCGCCCCCACCGCCAGCCCGATGCTCGAACCAATGCCAAACCCCCAGGCCATGCGCCACAGGCTGGCCGACAAGGCCACCCACAGCTCGCCACTGACGACCTGGCCCACGCCGCGCTGCCACACGGCCAGCGGCGACACCAGCAGGGGCGAATCGGACGCCCCCGAGGCCACCACCGCCCACCACACAGCCACAATCAGCACGGGCAGCACCCAGCCCCGCAGGCGTGGGGGCACTTTGTGGAACAGGTTGCGTTGCACGTTCACAGAAGACATTCGCACACCCCTTTCACAGACCCGGCTTGCGCCAGCGCAGCAGCCACGCCTCGGACACGGCCAGCAGCTTGTCGATCACAAACCCCACGATGCCCACGGCCAGCACGGCTGCCAGCACCACGTCCAGCTGAAAGAGCTGGCGGCCGTAGACGATGAGGAAGCCGATGCCCTCAGACGACGCCAGCAGCTCCACCACTACCAGCGCCAGCCAGGCATGGGTGAGCCCATAGCGCACGCCATTCCAGATGGGCGCCGTGGCCGCCGGAAACACCACCTTGCGCAGCATTTGCCAGCGGGTAAAGCCATACACACGCGCAACCTCCACCAGCCGGTTGGGCACGTTCTGGATGCCCTGGCAGGTGTTGATGGCCACGGGCACCAGTGCAGCCTTGGCGATCAGCAAAAACTTCAGCTCTTCATCAATGCCCACCACCAGGATCAGCAGCGGCAGCCAGCCGATCACCGGCACCTGGCTGAACGCCTTGAACAACGGAAACACGTAGTCGCGAAAGGTGGGCGAGAGGCCCATAGCCCCGCCCAGCAACAGACCGAGCGACAGGCCAATGCCAAAGCCCGCAAACACGCGGACCATGCTGATGCGCAGGTGGTCCCATAGCTCGCCGCTGGCCAGCAGCTCGCCAAATACCTTGAAGACGGCAGCGGGCGGCGGCAGTACCTGCTCGGGCACCCAGCCCCAAACCGCCGAGAGCTGCCACAGCGCCAGCACGGCCAGCGGAAAGGGCCAGGCCCAAAGCGAGCGCCCTGCCCAAGCCCACGAGGCCTTGTTTCTCAAGGTCGCAACGCGGCGCGCATGCACCTCCGGCAGCGGCTCCAACGGGTGCGTGGGGCTGGCAGGCCCAGCCGCGTTCAGTGCGGGTATCGCCATCTTTTGCGTGTCCTTTCGGGTGGAAGAGGTGCTAACGCCCGGGGCTGGGCAGGCAACCTCGATAAAAACCAAAAGAAATGTAAAAGACGTTTGTTATAAAAATAAATGGTTAATACTCATATGCAATGACAAAGATGTTTGCGGCATGAGCAGCGGCGCTGACGTTATGAGCGGGGCCAGAAGCAGGCACAAAAAAACCCGCCGGGCACAGGGTGCCGGCGGGTTGCAAAGGGCGGCTTTCGCCAGCCCGTCCCCCTACCTACCAATCGTTATCTACGGCGGCTGGCCTGCGCTCAGAGTGCGGCGGCCAGTTCTCCATTGCGGCCATACACGGGCCAGTAGCCTTCCAGCTTCAGCTCCTTGAGCGCCGCGTCCAGGTAGCGGCGGTCAAACCAGCTGTCGATCTCAGGCTTCTTGCGGATCAGCCTGAGCTTGTGGGCCTCGTCGGCCGCGTCCTTGTAGCGCGCGACCAGAAACGGGTCGAGCAGTGGCGACAGGCGCACACGCAGCGGCTGGCCGATGAAGTCTTCGCGCCACACCTTCTCGGGGTACTCGGCCTTGCCCCACTGTGCAAACAGTTCGGCACGGCGGTCTTCGTCGGAGTACTTGTGGGCGTAGCGCACCACGGTCTTCACCACGCGGTGCACCACCTGGGGGTGGCGGGCGGCAAAGTCATCGGCGACAAGCAACGCTGTCTGGCGGGTGTATTTGTAGGAGTCTTCCGCTGCCGACCACACCACCTTGGCTAGGCCCTGGTCGCGCAGCTTGAACAAGCCCACGTAGCCAAACGCGGCATCGATGTCCTTGCTGACCAATGCGGCGTCGGCACTGGGCAGGTCCAGGTTCACCAGCTTCACGTCGCGCTCGCTCAGCCCCTTGTCGGCCAGCGCGCGCACGGCGGCCAGGTGCAGGTTGGTGCCCTTGAACACCGCCACCTTGCGGCCCTTGAGGTCTTCCAGGCGGCGGATGCTGGAATCCGGCGGTACCGCTAGGTAAAGCCCGCCGCGCACACCGCTGCCCAGGATGATCCTGGTCTTCACATCGCTGGCCCGGTGCACGATGGAAGGCAAATCGCCCTGCCACGCAAAGTCGAGTTGCTTGTTGACCAGCGCCTCGTTCACGGCGGGGCCTGCGCCCTTGAAGAAGGTCCACTGCACCTTCACGCCGTCTTTCTTGAACTCCTCTTCCAGCGCGCCGTCGGTGTAGGCCAGCGCGGCCGAGGTGCCGCCATGGCGCACCGGATCGCTGCCCACGCCACCGGTGGCAATGCCGATGCGGATCACCTTCAGCGGCTCCGGCGTCTGCGCGGCTGCGCCGCCCATCGACAGGCCCCAAACCATTGCCGCGCCCGCTGCCGCTGCGGCCCTGCGCAGTGCGGTACTCCATCGCGTTTTTTTCATGTGTTGACCTTTCGTGCCTGTTGTCATGAATCGACAACGACTCTAGGCAAGCCCGCTGCAGCAGCCAACGACCAAAAACAGATATGCAAATTTGGGCACACCAGGCATCCAGCGCGCCGCCACAGGGCGCGGTTTTCCGACTATGCATATGCGAACTGCTTCGTTGATGCGCCGCACATGCACTGTCCCAATGGCATGGCAGTTCTCTTTCCACCACCCTCGTTTCAGAAAGCAGCACCATGTCCAATCTCAACGATTTGCACCCCACCTTCACCCGCTTTGCGGTCGAGCCCTACACCCCCACCATCGGCGCCGTCATCCACGACCTGGACCTGCGTCAGCCGCAGGATGCGGCTACCCAGGCCGAGCTGCGCCAAGCCCTGGCCGTGCACGAGGTGCTGTTCTTCCGCGACCAGCACATCACGCCCCAGCAGCAGGTGGACTTCACCCGCAGCTTTGGCAACGTGGCCGAGGTCAAGGCGTTCTTCCCCCGGCTGGAGGACCACCCCGAAATCGAGATCGTGGAAAGCACCGCCGAGCGCCCCAAGGCGTCGAGCAACTGGCATGCCGACATCACCTGGCGCGAGCAGCCACCGCTGGGCACCAGCCTGTATGCGCAGGTGATTCCGGCCAGCGGCGGCGACACGCTGTGGGCCAGCCTCACGGCCGCCTACGCCAGCCTGTCGCCCGCCTTCCAGGCCTACCTGGAGACGCTGACGGCCGTACACACCTGGGAGATCAGCGGCTGGACGGAGTACCTGCTGCGCAAGGACGCCAGCGGCGATGAGCTGAAAGCCGCCCGCGCCAAGTACCCGCCGGTGGAACACCCGGTGGTGCGTGTGCATCCGGTCACGGGCAAGAAGGTGCTGTATGTGAACTCCACCTTCACCAGCCACATCAAGGGCCTGTCGCGCGTGGAGAGCGATGCCCTGCTGACCCAGCTGTTTGCCCTGCCCCAGGTACCCGAGTTCCAGGCCCGCCTGCGCTGGGCGCCGGGCACGCTGGCCGTGTGGGACAACCGCTCCACCCAGCATTACGCAGTGGGCGACTTCTTCCCGCAGCACCGCAAGCTGCATCGCATCACAGTGACTGACTAGCCCCCCTGAGTCGCCTTCGGCGCCATCCCCCGAGGGGGACGCACCCCCTGGCCCGGCAAAGCCGGTTCCACGGGTGCGCTGGCCTGGGCCGCGCCGGTTTCGCAGGCCGCGCGCTTGATTTAAACCATCGACATTCTTATGACCCAATCTGAAACCCCACGCAAACTGCGCCTCGGCGCCTTCATCATGGCCACGGGGCACCATGTCGCCGCCTGGCGCCACCCCGGCTCGCAGGTCGATTCGGGAGTGAATATCGACCACTACATCGAGGTCGCACAAACGGCAGAGCGCGGCCTGTTCGACCAAGTGTTTGTGGCCGACAGCCCGGGCGTGTGGCACAAGGGCGACCGCGAGTCCTTCAGCCGCCAGGGGCGCATCTCGCACTTCGAGCCCGTCACGCTGTGGGCGGCGCTCTCGGCCGTCACCAAACACATCGGCTTTGTGGCCACGGCATCCACCACCTACGAAGACCCCTACCTGCTGGCACGCAAGTTCGCCTCGCTCGACCACATCAGCAAGGGCCGCGCCGCCTGGAACGTGGTGACCACCAGCGCCGAGAACGTGCATGGCAACTTTGGCCTGGACACCCACCCCGACCCCGCCGTGCGGTATGAGCGCGCCCACGAGTTTGTGGACGTGGTCAAGGGCCTGTGGGACAGCTTTGACGACGATGCCCTGGTGCGCGACCAGGCGAGTGGCATCTACTTCGACCCCGACAAGCTGCACGCGCTGAACCACGTGGGCAAACACCTCAAGGTGCAGGGTCCGCTCAACATCGAGCGCTCGGTGCAGGGCCACCCGGTCATCGTGCAGGCGGGCTCTTCCGAAGACGGCAAGGAGCTGGCCGCTGCCACGGCCGAGGCCATCTTCACCGCCTGGACCAGCCTGGCCGAGGCCCAGGCGTTCTACAAGGACGTGAAAGGCCGCATGGTCAAGTACGGCCGCCACCCCGACGAGCTGCTGGTGCTGCCCGGCATCTCCCCGGTGATCGGCCGCACCGAGGAAGAAGCCCAGGCCAAGTGGGCCGAGCTGCAGGCGCTGATCCACCCCAGCGTGGGCCTGGCTACGCTGGCGCCCTTCTGGCCCGGCGAAGACCTGGCCCAGTGGAATCTGGACGCGCCGCCGCCCTACATTCCCGAGCCGCCCAAGGGCATCAACAGCCGCGCCCACGTGGTGCTGCAGCTGGCCCGGCGCGAGAAGTACACCGTGCGCCAGCTGTACGAATACCTGGCCGGCGCGCGCGGCCACTGGGTGGTGGTGGGCACACCCCAGGCCATTGCGGACCGCATGCAGGAATGGTTTGAGAACGGCGCGGCCGATGGCTTCAACGTGATGCCGCCCGTGCTGCCCCAGTCGCTCAACGAGTTTGTGGACCTGGTCGTGCCGGAGCTGCAACGGCGCGGCCTGTTCCGCACCGCATACGAAGGCAACACCCTGCGCGAGAACCTGGGCCTGGCGCGCCCCGCCAGCCGGTACGCCACGCCACTGGCCAAGGCGGCGTGACGCCTGGGGCCTGACCGGTCAGCGCGATGAACTGGCCGGTCGTGCTCTGCCACCGCCCCCTTGCCCATGTGCTGCCTTTTCAGGCAGACTGTGGCAGGTAGCTGGGCCGCGTGGCCGTCATCGCGAGCTTGACGTGCTGCGTGAGTTCATCGGCCAGCACCTCGTCCGCACCTGCTTCCAGACCATCCAGCGCACGCCGCACGATCTGAACCGGGCTGGTCTTGGGTACATCGAAGCCGCGCGTGAGGTCGGTGTCCACATACGCCATGTGCAGCCCGAGGACCTGCGTTTTTTGCGCTGCCAGCTCGTGGCGCAGTGCATTGGTGAGCGACCAGGCGGCTGATTTGCTGGCCGAGTACGCCGCCAGCTCGCCGCCATTCACCCACGATGCCACCGACAGCACGTTGAGCAGCGCCCCGCCCCCGTTGGCCTGCAGCACAGGCGCAAAGGCCTTGCTGACGCGCAGCACGCCAAAGACATTGGTCTCAAAAATGCGGCGCATGACCTCCTCGCTGTCGGCCGCCATGAAGCCGCCAGGCTGGGCGATGCCCGCGTTGTTGATGACCAAGGTTACGTCGGATGCCAGCGCAGCAGCCGCCGCGACGTCTTCGGGGTTGTTGACGTCCAGACGCAAGGCCTGCGCGCCGGGTTGCGGGGCGATGGTGGATGGGTCACGCGCAGCGGCGTAGACCTTGCGCGCACCGCGTGCGAGCAGCTCGCGGACAAAAGCCAGGCCAATGCCGCGATTGGCACCGGTGACGAGGACAACAGCGTTTTCGATCTTCATGGGAATCTCCAGGGGTGGGTTGGGAATGGACAGTGAGGTGCGGGTCAAACGTGTCGGGGATCAATGCGCAGCGAGCAATCGGTGGGTGCGGGTAACCGCCAGCGAACAGCTCAGCGCACCTTGACCACGACCTTGCCCTTGGCGCGGCCGGTGTCCACGTAAGCGATGGCTTCGTTGGTGGCGTCAAAGGCAAACACCTTGTCAATCACCGGGCGGATGGCCCCGGCGTCGATCAGGCGTGTGATCTCTTGCAGCTGGCTGCCCTGTGCCCGCATGAACAAGAACCCGTAGCCAACGCCCAGCGCCTGAGCGCGGCGCCGGGTGCCTGCGCTCAACAGGCGGAACACCAACCGCAAAAAGCCGGGGGCGCGAATGGTTTCCCCAAATGTGGGGTCTGGCGGGCCCGAGACAGAGACGAGCTGGCCGCCGCGCTGGAGCACGCGCAGGGACTTGGCCAGCGCCTTGCTGTCCTGGCTGTGCAGCACCATGTCGTAGTCGCGCAGCACCGCTTCAAAGTCCTGCTGGCGGTAGTCGATGACCACATCGGCGCCCAGGCTTTGGACCAGTGCGGCATTGCCTGCGCTGGCGGTGGTGGCCACGGTGGCACCCAGGTGCTTGGCCAGCTGGATGGCGATGCTGCCCAGCCCGCCCGAGCCCGCCTGGATGAAGACCTTCTGCCCTTTTTTCACCTGGGCCTTCTCGACCAGGGCCTGCCAGGCCGTCAGGGCCACCAGGGGGATAGACGCCGCCTCTTCCATGGTCAGGCTGCGGGGCTTGAGGGCCAGCGAAGACTCCTTGACGGCGATGAGTTCCGCAAAGGTGCCAATGTGAAAGTCGTCCGCCCGGGCATAGACCTCGTCGCCGGGCTGGAACTGCCGCACGCGCGGCCCCACACGCACCACCACGCCCGCCACGTCGTGCCCCAGGATGAGCGGCATCTTGTAGGGCAGGATGAGCTTGAACTCCCCGTCCCGGATCTTGGCGTCGAGCGGATTGACGCCCGCTGCATGCACCTCCACCAGCACCTCGTCGTCGCGCAAAGAGGGCGCAGGAACGTCGGCGGGCCTGAGCGCGCCCTTCTTGGCGTAACGATCCAGAACAAACGCTTTCATGGGGCTTCCTTTGCGGCGGGAGCCTGAAGAGGCCCCCCATGGTTAGAAGGGCTGGATTCGATAATTCGCATGACAAACATCATATAAAATGCAAAAAAATGCGTGCCATCGCACGAAGATCACAATCAAGAACAGCGCCTGGTGAGTGGTTTTGCGTCAGGCCGCTTCCGCAGGCAACAGGTGCTTGAGCGCGGCCTCGCGCAGGCTGTCGGACAGCGCAGCATCGTCCACCGCCCGGGCAAGCACCAGGGCGCCCACCATGGTGGACAGGGTGACGAGCGCCTGCTCATGGATCTCTGGCTGGCCCCACTGCGGCGACTGGCGCGCAATCAGGTCCACCATTTCCTTGATGTGCCGGGTGGAGACCCGACGCACTTCGGGCGACTGGCGCGAGGTTTCAGAGCCCAGCGCAGCCAAGGGGCAACCGGTTTCCACGCTTTCGACATGCTGGCGCGAGAGATAGGCCTTGAGCACGGTGGCCATCGCCTGCGAGGCGGGCTCCCCCGCCACGGCGCCGGCCACAGTGGCCACAGACTGGGCACAGGCCTGCATGGCTGCTTCGGCCAGCATGGCCTCGCGCGATTCGAAGTGCGCATAGAAGCCGCCATGCGTGAGGCCCGCCTCCTTCATGATGTCTGCCACCCCGGTGCCGTGGTAGCCGTTGCGACGGATCGCCCGCGCGGCCACCGACACGATGCGCTCGTGGGTCGCTTCCTTGGCGGCGGCTCGGGCACTGGGTTGTTTATTTCGCATGACACATATCATACGTTTTATCAGACACACCTGCAAGCGGGCCATCTTGCAGGTGCTCCCTGCCAGCCCCGAGCCTGGTCAGCACCAAAAACTCAGGCCTTGTAACAAGGCCTGAGAGGTGAAGTGCGCGGTACGAGCCGCTTTGGCTTGCTGCGAAATTTGCTACGCTTTCAATAGCATCCTGCGCCCATCCACAGCGCGCAGGCTGCCTGTTCGGCCCAAAAATCGGATCACAGCTTGGCGATCGACACCTCGGTGGACTTGACCAGCGCCACCACATCGGAGCCGACGACCAGGCCCAGGTCGTCCACCGAGCGGGTGGTGATGACGGAGGTGACGATGCCCCAGGGGGTTTCGACATCGACCTCGGAGACGACATCGCCGCGAATGATCTCGCGCACTTTGCCCTTGAACTGGTTGCGAACGTTGATGGCTTGGATGGACATGGGGTTCTCCTAAAAAGTCCGTTGACGAAAACAATGAGGAATTCCGGATCACTCAGCGTTGAACGCTGCGCTCGGAACTGGCGCGCTCCAGGCCAGTGCCACCGTGGAACTGGCTTTGCCAGGCCACCGGTGGCGTTCCCCTCCCGAAGGAGAGGGGGAAGGCGCGAAGCGACTCAGGGGGTGCTTCTTTCATTCACACCGCCCAGCGCAGCCCGTGCGCAGGCACGCCGGGCCACTTGGGTTCGGGGGTGGCCTCCACATCGGGCTTTTGCAGCACGCGGTCGAGGATGCGTTTTTCAAGCTGCGCAAAAGCCGCCTCGCCGTGCACACGCGGGCGTGGCAGGTCGATGCGCTGGTCCAGCGCGATCTGGCCGTCTTCGATCAGGATCACGCGGTCGGCCAGGGCCACGGCCTCCTGCACGTCGTGGGTGACCAGCAATGCGGTAAAGCCTGACTGGCGCCACAGGCCTTCGATGAGGCGGTGCATCTCGATGCGGGTAAGCGCATCGAGCGCGCCCAGGGGTTCGTCCAGCAGCAAGAGGCGTGGGTTGTGCACCAGCGCACGCGCCAGGGCCACACGCTGGCGCTGGCCGCCCGACAGGCGCGCGGGCCACTCGCCCAGGCGGTCACCCAGGCCGACGCGGGCCAGCACATCCGCCGCCGCGTTGCGGCGTTCGCGCGGCAACCCGAGGGCCACGTTGTCTGCCACGCGCTTCCAGGGCAACAGACGCGAGTCCTGGAACATGATGCGGGTGCCGCTACTCAGGCCGTCCACAGGGTCACCGTCGATGCGGATGTCGCCGCCGGAGACGGATTCGAGCCCCGCCACCAGGCGCAGCAGAGTGCTTTTGCCGCAGCCGCTGCGGCCCACGATGGCGACGAACTCGCCGGGCTCGATGACCAGTTCGGTCTTCTGGAGCACATCGCGCGTGCCGTAGCGTTTGTCCACGCCGCGCACTTCCAGGCGCACGCCTTGGGGTTGTGAGGATGAATTACTGTTCAAAATGGCCTCCTGCGCTTTACCATAAAACGCTAGCAGCTATAAAAATGTGAGCATTTGAGAAACAACTTTCCTGGAGGGCGCGGCCATGCGAGGGACGCAGAGCAAGGGCCGCCCCGCAGCGAGTGCGTTGTCCCCCTGCCCGCATCGCGCAGCGATGCGAGAGCGGGGGCTGAGGACTGCGGCTCCAAGCCTGCCTGCGCAGGGTTGGACAGTCCGAAGAGCTCCCGCCTCTGGCGGCTGCACCGAGCGGTCGCGCCTCAGGGGGGCGTCATGTCTGATAACCGGGATGCCAGCGCAGCCAGTAGCGCTCCAGCCCCTTGGCAAACACGTCGGCCAGCTTGCCCAGCAAGGCGTAGAGCAAGATGCCCACCAGCACGATGTCGGTCTGCAGGAACTCGCGTGCGTTCATCGTGAGGTAGCCAATGCCCGCCTGCGCAGAGATCGTCTCGGCCACGATCAGGATCACCCACATCAGTCCCAGCGAGAACCGCAGCCCCACCAGGATGCTGGAGAGCGCGCCGGGCAGGATGATCTGCTGGTACAGCTGCCAGCGGCTGAGGCCGTAGGTGCGGCCCATCTCGATCAGCCCCGGGTCCACATTGCGGATGCCGTGGAAGGTGTTGAGGTAGATCGGGAAGAACACCGACACGCTGATGAGGAACAGCTTGGCCGACTCGTCAATGCCAAACCACAGGATCACGAGCGGAATGAGCGCCAGTGCGGGGATGTTGCGCACCATCTGGATGGTGGAGTCGAGCAGCGTCTCGAACAGCTTGATGGAGCCCGTGAGCAGGCCCAGCAGCAGCCCCAGGCCGCCGCCAATTGCCAGACCGGCCAGCGCACGGCCCGCGCTGACCTTGACGTGGGTCCACAGCTCGCCCGAGGCGGCCAGGGTCCACGCAGCTTTGACGACCTCCAGCGGCGCAGGCAACACGCGGGTGGACAGCCAGCCTTGCGACGAGGCGATCTGCCACAGCACGATGAGGCCCACGGGCACGGCCCAGGGCAACAGGCGCTGCGCCACGCTGGCGAAGAAACGGGCGAATGGCGTGGGCAGCAAAGGCCCTTCGATGGGCAGGTCCACCGCGTCGGCCAGCGGGGATACCTGCAGTTCTCTGATGGTCTGTGTCATGGGACAGGTTCCGTTGGGGGTTCTGGTTCGGGCCGGGTCAGCTTTGCGACGCACGTGGCACAAAGTCGTTGGCCACGGTTTCGCCAAACGGGCCCAGCGGGTTGCCAAACAAGGGGTTGCCGCTGGCGAGCTGGTTGCGCAATGGCAAGGGCAGCAGCGGGAACACCAGCTCGGCAAAGCGATACGCCTCGTCCAGGTGCGGGTAGCCCGAGAGCACAAACGTGTCCAGCCCCAAGGCAGCGTATTCCTCGATGCGTGCGGCCACGGTCTGCGGGTCGCCCACCAACGCCGTCCCCGCGCCGCCGCGCACCAGGCCCACGCCCGCCCACAGGTTGGGGCTGATCTCCAGGTCCTTGCGGCTGCGCTTGGCGCCACCGGCGTGCAGCGCAGCCATGCGGCGCTGACCTTCGGAATCCATGCGCGCAAACACGGCCTGGGCGCGCACCACGGTGTCGTCGTCCACATGGCTGATGAGTTCTTCGGCAGCGGCCCAGGCCTGCTCATCAGTCTCACGCACGATGACGTGCAGGCGGATGCCGAAGTTGACGGTGCGGCCATGCTGGGCTGCGCGGGCACGCACGTCGGCCACCTTCTTGGCCACCTCGGCGGGCGGTTCGCCCCAGGTCAGGTAGGTTTCGACCTGCTCGGCCGCCAGGTCGTGCGCGGCGGGCGACGAGCCGCCAAAGTACACCGGCGGGTGCGGCTGCTGCAGCGGCGGAAAGAGCAGCTTGGCGCCCTTCACCGACAGGTGCTGGCCTTCAAAGTCCAGGCTTTCGCCCCGGTGGCTGCGCGCCAGAATTTCGCGCCAGATGCGGATGAACTCGGCCGACTGTTCGTAGCGCGTGGCGTGGTCCAGAAACACGCCGTCGCCCTCCAGCTCGGCCTGGTCGCCGCCCGTCACCAGGTTGATGAGCAGGCGCCCGCCCGAGAGCCGGTCGAATGTGGCCGCCATGCGTGCCGCCAGCGCAGGCTGGTGCAGGCCGGGACGCACCGCCACCAGAAACTTGAGGTTGCGCGTGACGGGCAGCAGGCTGGACGCCACCACCCACGGGTCTTCGCAAGAGCGGCCGGTGGGGATGAGCACACCTTCGTAGCCCAGGCTGTCGGCGGCCACCGCCACCTGCTTGAGGTAGTCGTGGTTGAGCTGGCGCGCGCCGTTGGAAGTGCCCAGGTAGCGGCTGTCGCCATGGGTGGGGATGAACCAGAAAATTTTCATGGATGCCTCGGGGTAGGTATTCGATGGACTCAGCGAGCGCATGCGGCTCAGGGCCTGGCGCTGGCAGCCGCCAGCTGCGCTGCCGCAGGCCGCCACACGATGTCGGCCACGTTCACGGGTTTGGGGATCAGGCCGAGCTTGAAAAACGCATCGGCCACGCGCTGCTGGTCGGCCACGGTGGCGGGCGAAAGCAGGCCCACGGGCGACGAGGGTCGGCGCTGGATGAACAGGCTCACCACACCCGCGTCCAGGCCGCTGAAGTCGGCAATCAGCTTGATCGCGTCCTTGCGCGCCTCTTGCGCCAGGCGGTCGGCGCGGCTGAGTTCTTCAAACAGCACACGCAGCACTTGCGGGTGGGCTTGCACAAACGGGCGGGCCGCCAGGTAGAACGAGTTGTTGCTGCTGGCCAGGTCGCGGCCCGTGGCCAGCACGCGGGGCTGGATGGCGAGTTCGGTGGCGGCGTAAAACGGGTCCCAGATGGCCCAGGCATCCACGCTCTTGCGCTCGAACGCGGCGCGGGCATCGGCCGGGGCCAGGTACACGGGCTGGATATCAGCCCACTGCAGGCCCGCGCGCTCCACGGCACGCACCAGCAGGTAGTGGGCGCTGCTGCCCTTTTGCACGGCGATGCGTCGGCCCTTGAGGTCGGCCAGGGTGCGCAGGGGCGAGTCCTTGAGCACCAGCAGGGCCGAGCTGTCGGGCTTGGGCGGCTCGGCCCCCACGTAGAGCAGGTCTTTGCCTGCGGCCTGCGCAAACACGGGCGGCGAGTCGCCAGTCAGGCCAAATTCGAGGCTGCCGACCGACAGCGCTTCAAGCAGTTGCGGCCCGGCCGGGAACTCCAGCCAGCTCACGCGGGTGCCGGGGAAGCGCTTTTCCAGCACGCCCTGCTGCTTGAGGATGACGAGGTTGACGGCGGACTTCTGGTAGCCGATGCGCAGCTGCTCAGGGCCTGGCACAGCCGGGCTTTGTGCGTGGGCGTAGCGGCTGGCCAGCACCCAGTTAAAGGCGGTGACACCCAGCAGTTGCAGCGCGCGGCGGCGCTCGTTGCTCAGGGGAAGGTGGGCCATGGTGACTCCTTTCAGTGCGGTGCTGCCAGGCCCTCAAAGGTCCACCGGCGCGGCGTGCAGCAGGTTGAGCTTTTTGGGGATGAGCTTGAGGTCGAAGAAGGTGTCGGCAATCGCCTGCTGCTCGGCCAGGATCTCGCGCGTGACGGGCGCGGTGCCGAAACGGGCGCGGTTCAGGTACAGCTCGGTGATGGACTTGTCGAGGCCCAGCACGGCCGACAGCTCGGCAGCGGCGGCATCCTTGTTTTTGGACGCCCAGGTGTCGATGGCGTTGACCTCTTCGATCGCGATGCGCAGCACATCGGCGTTCTTGGTGGCGAATTCGCGCGAGGTGAAGTAGTAGGCGCGGTTGTTGACCACGCCCGTGGCGTCGGCCAGCAGGCGGGCGTCCAGCGTCTTTTGCGCGGCGGCGAGGAACGGGTCCCAGATGATCCAGGCATCGACCGCGCCGCGCTCAAAGGCAGCCCGCGCGTCGGCCGGGGCCAGGAAGACGGACTGCACGTCGCCGTACTTCAGGCCGTGTTTCTCCAGCAGCTTGACCAAAAAATACTGCACGTTGGAGCCCTTGTTGTAGGCCACGCGCTTGCCCTTGAGGTCGGCCACGCTGCGGATCGGCGAGTCCTTGGGCACGATCACCGCCTCCAGTGCGGGGCGCGGCACCGTGGCACCGGCGTACACCAGCGGCGCACCCGCAGCCTGGGCAAAGATGGGCGGGGCCTCGCCCACGTCGCCAAAGTCGATGGAGCCGACGTTGAGCGCTTCAAGCTGCACGGGGCCGGCGTTGAATTCGGTCCAGGTCACCTTCACGCCCAATGGGGCCAGGCGCTTTTCGAGCGTGCCACGGCCCTTCAGGATGGAGAGCCAGCCCTTTTGGTGGCCCACGCGCAGCACGCGGGGGGCGCCAGGGGCCTGGGCCCAGGAGGCAGACGGGATCGCCGCAGCGGCAGCGGTGGCAGCACTGGCGGCCAGCAGGTGGCGGCGTTGCAGGGAAAAGCGGTTCAGTTCATTCATGGTGCGGGTTCCAGCAGCAAATCGGGTGGGAGGAGCACCGTGCGGGCTGGCAGCAGGCGGCACACCGCCCTGCCCGCGCACCCGGCGCAGCAAAAGTCAAAAATGGAAGTGAAGGGGAAGGAAGGTGGCGCTGGCACTGCGGGCCTGCCGCAGCGCCGGGCCCGCGTCAGACGCTACATCGCACCTGCGAGAACGGCACCGGCGCAAACCGGGTGGCCTGGGCGGGCGACGGGCGCAGGGTTTCGGTCACCAGCACGTTCACCGCGTCGTCCAGCCGGGCGGCGATGTCGGCCTGCACGTGGTAGGTGCCCTCGGGCGTGAGCGTGACCTGGGCGTCGGTGGCGTAGATGCCGGGCAGGATGCTTTTGGCGCCGAGCGACTGCAGCACGGGGCGCAGCGCGTAGTCGAGCGCCAGCATGTGGTGCGGGCTGCCGCCCGTGGCCAGGGGCAGCACGACCTTGCCCTTGAGGGCGGTTTGCGGCAACAAATCCAGAAACACCTTGAGCACGCCGCTGTAGGCCGCCTTGTAGACGGGCGTGGCCACCACCAGCACGCTGGCGTCGGCCACCTGGTCGATGGCATGCACCACCGTGGGGTGCCCAAAGTCGGCCAGCAGCAGCGCCTGGGGCGAAAGGTCGCGGATGTGGATGCGGTCCACCAGCGCACCGCGCACCGAGAGGCGCTGGGCTACGGCGTCGAGCAAGGCGGCGGATCGGGAGCGCTCCGAAGGGCTGCCGGCGATGAGCAAGGCGGACATGGTGTGGATTCCTTGAATACTACTGTTTTGATAGCTATCAGCGCTTGATGGACGCGCGCAGAAGGCTGTTTTTTCTTATAAAAAGGACGTGCAGCGCCCCACCCGGCCCACAGGGGCTGGGTTTCTTTCATGAAGACTGGGGGCTGCCCTGCCGCGCACAGAGGCGGGCGGGCTTGCTGGCTTACTTACTTGCGGGTGTAGATCTGGTCGAAGCTCGCGTTGTCGGCAAAGTGATCCTTGGCCGCCTTGTCCCAGCCACCAAACGCGTCGTTGATGGTGAACAGGTTCAGCTTGGGGAACTGCTTGGCGTACTTGGCCTTGGCCTTGTCGGACACGGCGGGGCGGTAGAAGTGTTTGCCCGCAATGTCCTGGCCTTCTTCGGTGTAGAGGTACTGCAGGTAGGCCTCGGCCACAGCGCGGGTGCCCTTCTTGTCCACGTTCTTGTCCACCACCGAGACGGCAGGCTCGGCCAGGATGGAGATCGAGGGGGCGATCACGTCGAACTTGGTGCCGAACTCTTTCTCCAGCAGGTAGGCCTCGTTCTCCCACGCGATCAGCACGTCGCCCTGGTTGCGCTGCGCAAAGGTGATGGTGGAGCCCCGCGCGCCGGTGTCCAGCACAGGCACGTTGCCGTACAGCTTGGCCACGAAGTCCTTGGCCTTGGCATCGCCGCCGTACTTGCGCTTGGCGAATTCCCACGCGGCCAGGTAGTTCCAGCGCGCGCCGCCCGAGGTCTTGGGGTTGGGCGTGATCACTTTCACATCCGGGCGGACCAAGTCATCCCAGTCCTTGATGCCCTTGGGGTTGCCCTGGCGCACCACCAGCACGATGGTCGAGGTGTAGGGCGAGCTGTTGTGCGGCAGGCGCTTTTGCCAGTCTTTGGGGATCCAGCCGCCGTTGGTGTGCAGCGCATCGGTATCACCCGCCAGAGCTAGCGTGGCCACGTCGGCATCCAGCCCGTCGATGATGGAGCGGGCCTGTTTGCCCGAGCCACCGTGGCTTTGCTTGATGGTCACGTCCTGGCCGGTCTTGGCCTTCCAGTGCTTGGCAAAGGCCTGGTTGAAGTCCACATACAGCTCGCGCGTCGGGTCGTACGACACATTGAGCAGCGTCACAGACTGTGCAAACGACGGCAATGCCGTCAGGGCCAAACTGCCCACCAGGGCGGCGGCGAAGGGAAACTTGATAAAGTCGCGGCGAAAGTTCATGGAAGGGCCTCTTTTAAGAATGTGTTGCGGTGCAAAACACCGATGGAACGCATTCTGGGAGGCCCTCTTCAAAACTGGAACTACTGAGATTTCAGTTCTTAATATCCAAATCATCTGAGCGAAGCCTTTTTTCGCTCGCCCCCACTACAAGGAATTACCATGGCACGCACTGTTCAATGCATCAAGCTCGGCAAGGAAGCCGAAGGCCTCGACTTTCCGCCCTACCCTGGCGAGCTGGGCAAACGCATCTGGGAAAGCGTGAGCAAGGAAGCCTGGGCGGGCTGGCTCAAGCACCAGACCATGCTGGTCAATGAAAACCGCCTGAACCTGGCCGATGCCCGTGCCCGCCAGTACTTGGCGCGCCAGATGGAGAACCACTTCTTTGGCGGCGGCGCGGATGCCGCAGCGGGCTACGTCCCGCCCAGCGCATGACGCAGCGCAACGCACCCCGGAGCGGTTCGCGGTAAAAACCGCCTTCCCTTTCCAACAGGCCGGCGCCACGCCGGCCTTTTGCCGTTCCCATGACTGAACCCATCGAGTGGCTGCCGGACGGCACCCCCTACAGCCCCCGCTTCGGCGACCGCTACCACAGTGAAAACGGAGGCCTCACCCAGGCCAGCCGCGTGTTTCTGCACGGCTGTGGCCTGCCCGAGGCCTGGGCCGGGCAGCCGCAGTGGCGCATTCTGGAAACCGGTTTTGGCTTTGGCCTGAACTTTCTGGTGACCTGGGCCGCCTGGCGGGCCGACCCAGAGCGCCCCACGCTGCTGCACTTCGTATCGACCGAGGCCTGGCCCGTGAGCGCGGCCGACCTGCTGCGCGCCACCTCGGTCCACCCCGACCTGGCCCCGCTGGCCGAAGCACTGCACCAGCAATGGTGGGGCTTGCTGCCGGGCGTGCACCGCCTGCGTTTTGACGGGGGCCGCGTGTTGCTCACCCTGTATGTGGGCGACACCCAGGCCATGCTGCGCCAGCAGAGCCTGACCGTGGACTCCATCTACCTCGATGGCTTCAGCCCCCAGCGCAACCCCGACAGCTGGGACCTGCACACCCTGAAGGCCGTGGCGCGCTGTTGCCGGCGCGGCACCCAGCTGGCTACCTGGACCATCGCCCGCGCTGTGCGTGATGCGCTGGCGCAATGTGGCTTTGAAGTGAACCGCGTGCCCGGCGTGCCACCCAAGCGCGACAACCTGCATGCCACCTTCAACCCGCGCTGGGAGCCGCGCACCTCACGCCAAGCAGAGGCGGCACCGGCACCCTCCCCGCCCGGCCCCTGCATCGTGATCGGTGGCGGCATTGCGGGCGCAGCCGCCGCTGCCAGCCTGGCCCGGCGCGGCTGGCAAGTCACGGTGCTGGACCAGGCACCCGAGCCTGCATCAGGCGCCTCGGCGCTGCCTGCCGGGGTGTTCGCCCCCCATGTGTCGCCCGACGACAGCGTGCTGTCGCGCCTGTCACGCAGCGGTATCCGCACTACGCTGGAGCAGGCCCGCTGGCTGCTGAACGAGGGGCTGGACTGGGCGCATTGCGGCGTGCTGGAGCACCGCACCGATGGCACGCCCGGCCTGTCGCCCGATTGGACCCAAGGGCCGGGCGCCGCCTGGAGCGAACCTGCGCCATCTGCGGCCCTGGCCGCTGCCCAGTTGCCGCCTGACGCGACCGCCTGCTGGCACCACCAGGCGGGCTGGGTGCGCCCGGCGCGCCTGGCCAAAGCCTTGCTGGGTCAGCCTGGCATTCAATGGCGGGGGAATTGCGCAGTGGCCCAGTTGCGGCGTGCAGAGGCACCCGCCACTGCGCACAGCCCCGCCACCACCTGGCAGGCACTCGATGCCCAAGGCCAGGTGCTGGCCGAGGCGCCCACCGTGGTCATTGCCGCAGGTGCGGGCAGCCTGGCCCTGCTGAACCACCGCTGGCCGCTGCAGCCGGTGCGCGGGCAGGTGTCGTGGGGCGTGCATACCGATCCGGCAACGCCGCTGCGGCCATTGATTCCGTTTCCGGCCAACGGCAACGGCAACCTGGTGCCCCGCTTCCCGCTGGGCAATCAAGCCGATGGCGACCAAGGCTGGGTGATGGGTTCCACCTTTGAGCGCGATGTGCGGGCCCTGCCGCCCAGCGATGCCGAAATCCACGCTGCCCACGCCACCAACTGGGCCAAGCTGCAGGGCCTGCTGCCCGACATCGCTCCGCAGTTGGAGCCCTTGTTCGCCCAGACGCTGAGCGCCCCGGCGCCCTTGTCCGCCCCCGGCGAGCCCCCCGCCTTGCGCACCTGGGCTGCCGTGCGCTGCACCGCACCCGACCGCCTGCCCATCGTGGGCCCCGTGGATGCAGCCCAGCTGCCGGGCCTGTGGGCCAGCACGGCCATGGGTGCACGCGGGCTCACGCTGGCACTTTTGTGCGGCGAGCTGCTGGCCGCCCGCCTGCAGAGCGAGCCGCTGCCGCTGGATGCGCGGCTGGCGAAGGCGCTGGGCACCGAGCGCCTGCAGTAACTCCAGCGCGGCAGGCGGCCCCAGCAGCCACCCTGCCAACCCGCGCCAATGCTTGCTTATAAACAAATGGACATATTGGCAGAGCAAAACAATAGTTTGCATCCATAAGAAGCCCCTCTACATTCGCCGCCATGCATGAATTGGCGTTTGTTTTTGCGGGCTTTGCCGTCGGGCTCATCGTGGGCCTGACGGGTGTGGGCGGCGGCTCGCTCATGACGCCGATCCTGATCTTCTTCTTTGGCGTGAAGCCCCATATGGCCGTGGGCACCGACCTGCTGTTTGCGGCCTTCACCAAGATGGGCGGCACCGTGAGCCTCGCCCGCCAGCGCCTGGTGCCCTGGAAAGTGGTGGGCCAGCTGTGTGCAGGCAGCATTCCGGCCGCGCTGCTCGCGCTGTGGGCGCTCAAGGTGATGGGCCCGGCCAGCGGCGCTGCGCAAGCCATCATGACGACCACGCTGGGCTTTGCCCTGCTGCTCACCGCAGCGGCCACGCTTTACAAGGTGATTGCCTTTTCCGCCCAGCGCCAGGCAGCCGAAGCGGCCGCCCGCAAAACCCAGACCGGCGACCCCACCCGCCCCCGCCACTGGAGCCTGCCCGTGCTGCTGGGCGCCGTGATTGGCACGCTGGTCACCTTCACCTCGGTGGGCGCAGGCGCCATCGGTGTCACGGTGCTGCTGCTGGTCTACCCCTTGCTGCCGCTGCCGCGCATCATCGGCGCCGACATTGCCTATGCCGTGCCCTTGACCCTGGTGGCGGGCCTGGGCCATGCCTCACTGGGCTCGGTGGACTGGCCTTTGCTTGCACAATTGCTGGCTGGCTCGCTGCCGGGCATCTGGCTGGGTTCGCGCCTGGTCACCCGCACACCCGAGCGCCTGATTCGCTCCGCCTTGTCCATTCTGCTGGCCTGGGCAGGCTTCAAACTGATTCTGATCTGAGTCCCCTATGTACCAATACACCGCCTTCGACACCCAGTTCGTCAAGCAACGCGCCGCGCAGTTCCGTGACCAGCTCACGCGCTGGCAGACCGGCAAGCTGAGCGAGGACGACTTCCGCCCCCTGCGCCTGCAAAACGGCTGGTATGTGCAGCGCTACGCGCCCATGCTGCGCGTGGCCGTGCCCTATGGCGAGATCGCCAGCCGCCAGCTGCGCGTGCTGGCGCAGATTGCCCGCGAATACGACGAGCCCGAAGCGGCAGTCTTCAAGGCCGCCATGGAAGGCCAGGGCAAGCTGGGCACCACCTTTTTGCCCAAGAACTGCGCCCACTTCACCACCCGCACCAATGTGCAGTTCAACTGGATTCCGCTGTCCAAAAGCGCCGACGTGATGGACCTGCTGGCCAGCGTTCAGCTCCACGGCATCCAGACCAGCGGCAACTGCATCCGCAACACCACCACCGATGCCCTGGCAGGCATCGCGGTGGATGAGATCGTGGACCCGCGCCCCTATGCGGAGCTGATCCGCCAGTGGTCCACGCTGCACCCCGAGTTCGCGTTTTTGCCCCGCAAGTTCAAGATCGCCATCACCGGCGCCAAGGACGACCGCGCTGCCACCGGCTGGCACGACGTGGGCCTGCACCTGGTCAAGAACGATGCGGGTGAGATCGGCTTCAAGGTGTTTGTGGGCGGTGGCATGGGCCGCACGCCGGTGATTGGCACTGTGATCCGCGAGTTCCTGCCCTGGAACCAGATCATGAATTACATCGAGGCCATCGTGCGCGTGTACAACGAGCACGGCCGCCGCGACAACAAGTACAAGGCCCGCATCAAGATTCTGGTGAAGTCCGAAGGCCAGCAGTACATCGACGATGTGGAAGCCGAATACGGCCAGATTCTGGAGATTGACGGTGGCCCCCACACCATCCCGCAGGCCGAATTTAACCGCGTGGCCGCCTGCTTTGTGGCACCGAAGTTGGCTGACATTGCCGACGTGGCGCCAGAGGCCCTGCAAGCCCAGTTGGACGCCCAGGCCGCAGAACACGTGATGTTTGGCCGCTGGCTGCAGCGCAATGTGCACGCGCACCAGAACCCCCAATTGCGTGCCGTGACGCTGTCGTTCAAGCGCCCTGGCCAGTCGCCCGGCGATGCCACCAGCGACCAGCTCATCGCCCTGGCCGACCTCGTGGACAAATACTCCGCTGGCGAAGCCCGCGTGACGCACGACCAGAACGTGCTGCTGCCCTGGGTGCACGCCAGCCGCCTGTTCGACCTGTGGCAAGAGGCCAAGGCCCTGGGCCTGGCCAGCGCCAACGTGCAGTTGCTCACCGACATGATCGCCTGCCCCGGCGGCGACTTCTGCGCACTGGCCAACGCCCGCTCGCTGCCGATTGCCGAGGCCATCACCCAGCGTTACCAGGACCTGGACGAGCTGGACGACATCGGCGAGATCGACCTGCACATCAGCGGCTGCATCAACAGCTGCGGCCACCACCACAGCGGCCACATCGGCATCCTGGGCGTGGACAAGGATGGCAAGGAGTGGTACCAGGTCACGCTGGGCGGCTCCGATGGCTCCGACCTGTCGGGCGCTGCCGTGGCGGGCAAGGTGATAGGCCCGTCGTTCTCGGCGGCCGAAGTGCCGGACGTGATCGAGGCGGTGCTCAGCACCTACCGCGACCTGCGCGAAAGCGGCGAAACCTTCCAGGCGGCCGTGCGCCGCACGGGCCTGGACCCGTTCAAGGAAGCCGCAAAGCTTGCCCGCCACAAAGAACCAGAAACCGCCGCTGCCTGAGCTGGCACCCGATAGACCAGCCCACAGCCCAGCCCCACAGACAAGATGTTGAAACTACTCGCCGCCCAAGACCACCAGCCGCCTGCAGAGGGCGATGCCCGCACGGTGGCCCTGCCCAACGATGCCGACGCTATGGCCCTGCCACTGGAAGGCGTGGCCCGTGTGGACCTGCATTTCCCCAGCTTCACCGATGGCCGCGCGTTCAGCCAGGCGTTTTTGCTGCGCCGCCGCCGCGGCTTTGCCGGCGAGATCCGCGCCACGGGTGACGTGCTGATCGACCAGCTGGTGCAGATGCAGCGCACGGGCTTCAGCAGCGCCGTGCTGCGCGAGGGCGTGGACCCCGCCGATGCCCAGCGCCAGTTTGAAATGTTCCCTGGCTTCTACCAGGGCGACGCCGTCAACCCCCAGCCGCTGTTTGCCGGCAAGGCCGCCTGAACGGCAGCCCGGCCCCCGCCTTCCTGAGCCCCACACCATGAGCCAATTCGATCTCGCACGCATCAACGCCGAACTCGGCCGCAACGCAGAAGGCCTCGTCGCCTGGGCGCTGGGCCTGGGCCAGCGCCCCATCGTCACCACCAACTTCCGCCCCTTCGAGGCGGTGATCCTGCACATGGTCACGCAGGTCAACCCCGATGTGCCCGTGGTCTGGATGGACAACGGCTACAACACCGAAGCCACCTACCGCTTTGCCGACGAAGTGACGAAGCAACTGGGCCTGAAGCTGCAGATCTATCTGCCCCGCCGCTCGCGCGCGCACCGCGAAGCCGTGGAAGGCCTCACACCCGCGCTGGACGACCCACGCCACGCCGCCTTCACCGAAGAAGTCAAGCTGGAGCCCTTCACCCGCGCCCTGCGCGAGACCGCGCCCCAGGTGTGGTTCACCGCCCTGCGCGCCACTGACACCGCCGTGCGCGCCCAGATGGACCCGGTGAGCATCAACCCCGACGGCCTCATCAAGGTGGCGCCGCTGCTGCACTGGTCGTCCAAGGACCTGCACGAGTACTGCGTGAAGCACGGCCTGCCCAACAACTTCGACTACGTGGACCCGACCAAGGGCGAAGACAACCGCGAGTGCGGCCTGCATATTGCGCACTGAGCACCCAGCTCCGCCCAACCCGCATCCGACCATGAACGCCCGCACCGATGCTGCGCTGCTGCAGAACGACAACAACATGAGCTACCACCTGAACAACTCGCACCTGGACGCGCTGGAAGAAGAAACCATCTTCATCCTGCGCGAAGTCGCCGCCGCCTTCGAGCGCCCCACCCTGCTGTTCTCGGGCGGCAAGGATTCGCTGGTGATGCTCAAGTGCGCTGAAAAAGCCTTTGGCGCGGGCCGTATCCCCTACCCGCTGCTCATGATCGACACGGGCCACAACTTCCCGGAGGTGACGGACTTCCGTGACTTCCGCGCGAAGGAACTGGGTGCCGAGCTGATCGTGCGAAGCGTGGAGGACTCGATGGCACGCGGCACCGTGCGCCTGTCGCACCCTGGCGAGAGCCGCAACGTGCACCAGTCGGTCACGCTGCTCGAAGCGATCGAGGAATTCCGCTTTGATGCGCTGATTGGCGGCGCCCGCCGCGACGAAGAAAAGGCCCGCGCCAAGGAACGCATCTTCAGCCACCGCGACAGCTTCGGCCAATGGCAGCCCAAGGCCCAGCGCCCCGAGCTGTGGACTCTGTTCAACACCCGCCTGCAGCCGAACGAGCACTTCCGCGTGTTCCCCATCAGCAACTGGACCGAGCTGGACGTGTGGCAATACATCGACCGCGAGAACATCGCGCTGCCCAGCATCTACTACACGCACAAGCGCCAGGTGGTGGACAAGAAGGGCCTCTTGATGCCCGTGACCGAACTGACCCCGCCGCGCGAAGGCGACGTGGTGGAAACGCGCGACGTGCGCTTCCGCACCGTGGGCGACATCACCTGCACCGCACCGGTGGAGAGCACCGCCGCCACCCCCGCCGAGATCGTTATCGAGACCCTGGCCGCCGACGTGAGCGAGCGCGGTGCCACGCGCATGGACGACAAGACTTCCGACGCTTCGATGGAGAAGCGCAAAAAAGACGGCTATTTCTGAGACAGGTATTTCTGATGACCACTATCAATTCAATAGCTGCCAACGCTTACCAGGCAGGCGACAAGGCCCAAAACGACCATGTTTCCGCCCTCAAGTTCATCACCTGCGGCAGCGTGGATGACGGCAAGAGCACGCTGATCGGCCGCCTGCTGGTGGACAGCAAGGCCGTACTGCAGGACCACCTGGCCGGCGTGCAGCGCCAGGGCGAGACCGACCTGGCCCTGCTGACCGACGGCCTCAGCGCCGAGCGCGAGCAAGGCATCACCATCGACGTGGCCTACCGCTACTTCGCCACCGAAGAGCGCAAGTTCATCATCGGCGACGCGCCCGGCCACGAGCAGTACACCCGCAACATGGTCACGGCCGCCAGCAGCGCCGATGCCGCTGTGGTGCTGGTCGATGCGACCAAGCTCGACTGGAAGAACGCCAACCTCGCCCTGCTGCCGCAGACCCGCCGCCACTCGCTGCTGGCCCACCTGCTGCGCGTGCATTCGCTGGTGTTTGCCGTGAACAAGCTCGACGCGGTGGAAGACCCCGCGCTCGCCTGGAAGCACATCCAGGGCGCGCTGCAGTCCTTCGCGCAGGCCGCTGGCATCACCGTGCGCGCCACGGTGCCCGTGTCCGCCCTCAAGGGCTGGAACGTGGTTGATGCCCACGCAGGCTGGTGCGGCTACGAAGGCCCCACGCTGCTGCAGGTGCTCGAAGTGCTGCCCAACACACCCGCCGACACGGCGCTGGCCCCTGCCTTCCCGGTGCAGTGGGTCGAGAAGTTCTCGTCGTCGTCCGACACCAGCCAGGGCCGCCGCGTGTTCTGGGGCCGCGTGGCCGCAGGCAGTTTTACGCCCGGCACCGCTGTGCAGGTCTTCCCCAGCGGCCAGCTGGCCACCGTGGCCCAGGTGCTGGACCATGCCCGCCGCCCCACCGATGTGCCCGCAGGCACCAGCGCAGGCATCATCCTCGACCGCGAGGTGGACGTGTCGCGCGGCGACTGGATCCTGGCAGCGCCCACGGCAGCCGCCGCGCCTGCTGCCGACGACGACTTTGGCGACACACCCGCCGCCACCCCGGCCTGGCCCGCTAGCCGCGAGCTGCAAACCACCATCGCCTGGATGGACGACGAGCCCCTGGTCGCTGGCCGCGTGTACTGGGCGCTGCACGGCCACCGCTGGGTCAAGGCCAAGGTCAAGGCCGTGGTGCACAAACTCAACATCAACACGCTGGCCGAAGAAAACGCCACGCAGCTCGACCCCAACGCCATTGGCCATGTCCAGCTCGTGCTGCAAGAGGCCATCCCGGCCGCCGCGTTTGGCACCGCCCGCGTGCTGGGCTCGCTGATCCTGGTGGACACCGCCAGCCACAAGACCGCTGGCGCCGTGCTGGTCAACTGATCCAAATCAGCACCCCAACCCCCAGTCACCCCATCAGGGTGAGGGACCCTGTAACCAAAGGTCGGTGAAAGCTTTTAAAATCGAGGGTTTTCACCGACCCACACAACTCCTGTCATGACCCACGTCGTCTCCGAAAACTGCATCAAGTGCAAGTACACCGATTGTGTGGACGTGTGCCCCGTGGACTGCTTCCGCGAAGGCCCGAACATGCTCGTCATCGATCCTGACGAATGCATCGACTGCGCCGTCTGCATCCCCGAGTGCCCGGCCAACGCCATCTTTGCCGAAGAAGACCTGCCGGCAGACCAGATCGCCTTCATCAAGCTCAACGCTGACCTGGCCTTTGCCGACGGTTGGAAGAGCATCACCAAGCGCAAGCCCGCACTGCCCGACGCCGACGAGTGGAACGGTAAGCCCGGCAAGGTCAACGACCTGATCAAGTGACCCCCCTGAGTCGCTTCGCGCCATCCCCCAAGGGGGACGCCACCCGTGGCCTGGCAAAGCCAGTTCCACGGTGGCACTGGCTTGGGGCCGCGCCAGTATCGGTCGCCGCGCGCATGGTGGCACCGGCATGATTCAAGAAACCGACGCCGTCGTCATCGGCGCAGGCCCCGTGGGCCTGTTCCAAGTCTTCCAGTTGGGCCTGCAAGGCATCACCGCCTCTGTCATCGACGCCCTGCCCCATACGGGCGGCCAGTGCGTAGAGCTGTATGGCGACAAACCCATCTACGACATTCCGGGCATCCCGGTCTGCACAGGGCGCGAGCTGGCGGATCTTTTGCTGCGGCAGATCGCGCCGTTCAAGACCCAGTGGCACCTGAACACGCTGGTATCGGCCCTCATGGTGCAGCCTGACGGGCGCCTGTTGGTCGAAACACCCCAAGGCGCGCAACTTCTGGCCCGCAGCGTGTTCATTGCTGCAGGCGTGGGCGCCTTTGTGCCGCGTACGCTCAAGGTGGACGGCATCGAGCGGTTTGCAGGCACCCAGCTGCACTACCAGAACCTCCCCGCCAGCCTGGATGTGAGCGGCCTCCATGTGGTCGTGCACGGCGGGGACGAGCCCGCTGTGGCCCGCGCCGTGGAGCTGGCCGAGCAAGGCCAGGCCGCCCGCGTGAGCCTGCTGCACCGCCGCGATGTGTTCCAGGCGCCTGACGCGTTGCTGCAGCGCCTGCAGCAATTGCGTGAGGCAGGCCGCATCCACGTCGAGGCTGCGCAGATCACCGGCATCGAAGCCACTGGCAACCAGCTCACCGCGCTTCAAGTGGTGGACGCCGATGGCAGCACCCGCGCCCTGGCGTTGGACGTGCTGGTGGCCGTACTGGGCATCTCGCCCCGCCTCGGTCCCATTGCCGACTGGGGCATCGCCATGGACCGCAAACAGCTGGTGGTGGACACCGAAGCCTTCCGCACCAGCGTGCCGGGCATCTACGCCGTGGGCGACATCAACACCTACCCCGGGAAGCGCAAGCTCATCCTGTGCGGCTTCCACGAAGCCACGCTGGCCGCCTTTGGCGCGGCCGAGGCGCTCAAGGGCGACAAGGTGGCGTTGCAATACACCACCACCAGCCCACGCCTGCACCAGTTGCTGGGGGTGTCGCCAGTGCCTGCATCTGCCCCAGCCCCTTCCGTCGGCGCATAGTCCTGGTGCGTCAGGACAGCGCTACGTCAAGGCAGCACGGCGCGCCCACAAATAAGCACAAAATGTCCAAAAGGCGCGCAGGCGCCCGGCACGATGGCGTCTCCATCCACCCACCAGGAGCGCACCATGAGCCAACAGCCCCTTCAATCCATCTGGGACACCTACACCGCGTCGTGGAAGACCAACTCGGCTGCAGACAGGGAGACCCTGTTTTCCCAGTCCCTCGACCCGGACTGCACCTACAACGACCCGCTGGCCACCGCCCAGGGCTGGAGCCAGCTCACCGCCTACATGGACGACTTCCACCGCCAGGTGCCGGGCGGCCATTTTGTGACCCACTACTTCGCCAGCCACAACCAGCAAAGCATTGCCAAATGGAACATGCTGGATGGCAGCGGGCAGGTGATCGGGGAAGGCGTGAGCTATGGTCGGTACAACGACCAGAACCGGCTGGTTGCCATGACCGGCTTTTTTGACACCCCTTGAACGGACGGATGCCACCGTGCTCTATCTCCGGCAAATCCAAGAGGGCATCGACTTCATCGAAGCCCATCTCGAATCCGACATCCAGCTCAGCGAGGTGGCACGGGCGGCGGGGATGAGCCAGTGGCACTTCCAGCGCATCTTCAAGGCCCTGACCAACGAGACCCTCAAGACCTACATCCGGTCACGGCGGTTCTCCCGGGCGCTGGAGCAGCTGACCAGCACGCGGCTCCCCGTGCTCGACATTGCGCTGGCGTCAGGGTACGAGACACAGGAGAGCTTTACGCGCGCGTTCCGCGATTGTTTTCGGATCACGCCGTCGCAGTACCGCAAGATGGGCAACCGCTCGCTGTTCGTGCGCAAGATCCGGTTCGATACAAGCTACATCGCACACCTGCACCACAACATCTCCCTGGTGCCCGACATCCAGGAGCAGCCTGCCATGCAGCTGGTCGGGCTGCCCACGGACTACTACGGCATCGACTCCGAAAAGAACAACCTGGGCCAGAAACTGCCGCCCCTGTGGGCACAGTTTCTGCCCCGGTTGGGCGAGATTGAACACACGGTGGCCGGTGTCTGCTATGGCGCCGTGGCACCGGCGGGGCCCCACACGGAAGAGCTGCGCTACCTGGCGTGCATCGAAGTGCATGACCTTGGCACGCTGCCGCAGGGCATGGTGGCGATGGAAATCCCCGCATCCACCTACGCACGCTTCACCCACCGGGGCCCGGCACAGAATGTCGATGCAACGGTGAACTACATCTATTCGAGCTGGCTGCTATCGGCCGACCATGCGCACACCCTCGGGCCGGATCTGGAAATCTACGGTGCGCAGTACCACCCGACCTCCGGCGACTCGGTGATGCACTACGCAATCCCCATCGGCCATCCCGCGCCCTGAGCACCCCACTACAATGGCCCCGCGCTCCAACGGGAGCGCCCACGCTAGGGGTGTCGGGACCGGGCCACCGGAACCGACTGAGAGAGTCCCTTTGAACCTGATTGAGATCATCCTCGCGCAGGGAAGCATGTCTGTTCTGGCCAGCCTCTGAGTGATCTCGGGCCGTGCTGGCAGGCCGCCGCCCTGCTCTGTATCTGCTTACGGAGCCTTTGCATGTCTTCATCTCCCGCCACGCACGCCACCAACGAAGCGCTGGCCCCCGTCTCCCCCGATCGCCGTGTCTTCCAGTGGCATGACCACGCCTCGCTCTGGTTCAGCCTGGGCGTGGGCCTGCTCGTCATGCAGGTCGGGGCGTATCTGATGCCCGCGCTGGGCACCCAAGAAGCGCTGATTGCCATCGTGGCCGGCTCCATCGTCGGCGCGGGCTTGCTGGGCTGGGTGGCCAAGCTGGGCTGCGACAGCGGCCTGGCCAGCGCGGGGCTGATGCACGCCGTGTATGGCCGCACGTTTGCCAGCCTGCCCATCATCCTGAACATCGTGCAGCTGGTGGGCTGGGGCACGTTCGAGCTGGTGGTGATGCGCGATGCCACCGTGGCCATCGGCCAGCAATCCGGCACCATGGCCGGCGCCCATTGGCCCGTGCTGGCCACACTGCTGTGGGGTGGCGTGGTGATGCTGCTGATCAGCGGATCGATGGTGCAGCTGGTGCGCAAGCTGATTGCGCACATCGCGCTGCCGCTGGTGGTGCTGTCGCTGCTGTGGCTGTCATGGCAGTTCCTGTCGCTGGCACAAACGCAAGGTTTTGAAGCGCTGTGGACGCGCCAGGGCGCGGGCGGCATGGGCGTGTTGCCCGCGCTGGACCTGGTGATTGCCATGCCGATCTCGTGGCTGCCGCTGGTGGCCGACTACGCGCGCCATGGCAAGAACGGCGGCTCGGCACTGCGCGGCACCTGGCTGGGCTATGCGCTGGCCAACATGTGGTGCTATTCGCTCGGCGTACTGGTGGCGCTGACCTTGCCCAGCAAGGACCTGGTGCAGGCGCTGCTGCTGGCCCAGGGCGGGCTGCTTGCGCTGTCGCTGATCCTGATCGACGAGGTGGACAACGCCTATGGCGACACCTATTCGGGCGCCGTGTCGGCCCACAGTCTGCTGCCACGTTTTGGCGTGCGCGCGTGGGGCCTGCTGGTGGCCGCGCTGTGCACGGGGCTGGCGCTGGTGCTGCCCATGCACAGCCTGGAGCCGTTTTTGCTGCTGCTCAGCTCGGTGTTTGTGCCCCTCTTTGGCGTGATTTTGGGGCGCCTGGCCTTTGGCACCGATGCAGCCGCCCTGCTGGCGGCCGCGCGCAAGGTGAATGCGGCACCCGTGGCCATCTGGCTGGCGGGCATTGCGGTGTACCACCTGGCGCCCCAGGTGCTGCCAGGTGCGGGTTCGGCCCTGCCTGCGCTGGCATTCAGCTTTGCACTGGCTTGGGCCACGCGCCCACGCGGCCAGTGATTGCTATCAATTAATGAGCTATCAGCGCTTGATGTACGGGCTTTGAGGCTCAAAAACACTCAAACTTCTTCCCGCAACACCTGCTGCGCCACCGGCGCATACCCATGGTTCAACGGGCCATGGCCACGCCCGGTGGTCACATCGGCGCCTGCTGCAATGGCACCCAGGATATAGGCCCGGGCGCGTTCCACCGCCTGCGGCAAGGACGCGCCCAGTGCCAAGTGAGATGCGATGGCCGACGACAGCGTGCAGCCGGTGCCATGGCCGTTGTGTGTGGCAATGCGTTGCGATGCGAGGCGCTGGCAGGTCCCATCGGGCAAGGCCAGCACATCCACCACCCAGTCTCCGGGCAAGTGCCCGCCCTTGAGCAGCGCGGCCGGGGCGCCCAGCGCGCGCAGGGCCTGCGCGGCGGCGTCCAGCGCGCCCACACCGTCGATCTTGCGGCCCAGCAACCAGCCCGCTTCATCGAGGTTGGGGGTGATCACCTCGGCCAGCGGGAACAGCTCCTGCACCAGCACATTCACGGTTTCCGCAGCGATGAGCCGGTCGCCGCTGGTGGCCACCATCACCGGGTCCAGCACCACGTGGGGCAACTGGTGGGTGCGGATGGCCTCGGCCACCACGCGCACCACCTCGGGCGAATGCAGCATGCCGATCTTGACGGCATCCACGCCGATGTCCTGCACCACCGCGTCGATCTGCGCCTTGAGCATCTCGGGCGGGATGCCGTGGATGCCCGTGACGCCGCAGGTGTTCTGCGCCGTGATGGCGGTGATGGCCGTCATGCCGTAACAGCCCAGGGCAGCAAAGGTCTTGAGGTCGGCCTGGATGCCTGCGCCGCCGCCGCTGTCGGAGCCTGCAATGGAGAGCACACGCACATAGCGGCGCGTGGAGGACGGGGACGGCGTGGAGGGCGACGGAGTCGAAGAAGTCATGGCAAAAATTATGGCCTATGCGCTGGCGCAAAAAGGGCGGCGCGGGCTTGTGCTGTAATTTGATTTTCCGGACGAAACAGGGGTGTCCCACCAAGATGGTGTGCGACTGAGAAATACCCTGGGGCTGCGCAGAACCCTGCGTTGCGCTGCGCGCAATGGCCCCGCTACCCGATCCAGGTCATGCTGGCGTGGGGAGTTTCCAAGAGCGGCCCTGCCCCCGTTTTGTCCCTGGTTGCCTGCCAACACACGGACCACTGAAACACGGACAGACCGACTTATGCCACTTCAACCCTCTTCTTTTGCCATCCTGGGCGCGGGCCTCATGGGCCGATTGCTGGCGGTGGAGCTGGCGCGCCAGGGGCACCGGGTGGACATCTATGACGCGGGCAGCCCCGCTGCCGAAGGCTCGGCCGCCACGGTGGCCGCCGCCATGCTCGCGCCCCTGGCCGAATCGGCCATCACAGAACCCGGCGTGGTGCGCATGGGCCACCATGCCCTGGCCCGCTGGCCGCAGCTGCTGGCGCCGCTGGCCGAGCCCGTGTTCTTTCAGCAGGCAGGCACACTGATAGTGTGGCACCGGCAGGATGCCGCCGAAGCCCAGCGCCTGACCCGCCAGCTGGAGGCCAACCAGAACACCGTGCCCGAGCTGCCCCGGCTCGAAAAGCTGGGCAGCGAGGGCCTGGCCCAGGCCGAGCCCACGCTGGCCCACCGTTTTGCCCAGGGTCTGTACCTGCCGGGCGAAGGCCAGCTCGACAACCGCCAGCTGCTGGCGGCGCTGGTGGTGGAGATGGAGCGGCTGGGAGTGCGCACCCACTGGTACAGCCCCCAGTCGCCCGAAGCCTTCTGCCCCGGCGCCCCCGGCCAGCCCGACTGGGTGCTGGACTGCCGGGGCCTGGGCGCCAAGGGCCAGTGGAGCGCGCTGCGGGGTGTGCGCGGCGAGGTGGTGCGCATCCATGCGCCCGACGTGACGCTGCAGCGCCCCACACGCCTGGTGCACCCGCGCTACCCCATCTACATCGCGCCCAAGCAGGACCACCTGTTCGTGATCGGCGCCACCGAGATCGAGTCGGACGACCTCTCGCCCGCAAGCGTGCGCTCCACGCTGGAGCTGCTCAGCGCCGCCTATGCCGTGCACCCCGGCTTTGCCGAGGGCCGCATCCTGGAGCTGGCCACGCAATGCCGCCCCACGCTGCCCGACAACCTGCCCGCCATTCGCCAGACGCGCCCGGGCGTGCTGGAGATCAACGGCCTGTACCGCCACGGCTTCATGATCGCGCCTGCCATGCTCGATGTGACGCTGGAAGTGCTGAACACAGGACAATCGGAGCTTTCGCAACGTTTTGACCTTGCGCTGGACCTGGCCCCTGCATGCGTGCCAGCCACCAGTGCTGCCCCGGCCCTCGCATGAATATCTCCATCAACCAGACCCCCCACGAACTGCCCGAGGGCGCCACCGTGGCCGATGCCGTGGCCGCCGTCGCGGCGCGCCCGCCTTTTGCCGTGGCGGTGAACACCACCTTTGTGCCCAACAACCGCTACGCCGCCCATGCGCTGCAGCCGGGCGACCGCGTGGAAATCATCTCGCCGGTGACCGGGGGCTGACCTGGCACTGAAAAATTGAGAAAAAAAGGCCCTCTGCGCGCGCTCATCAAGCCCTGATAGCTATCAAAAACATAGTAAACACATGACCACTCCGACGCCCCAAGATCCGCTGGTGCTGTACGGCCAGACGTTCGCCAGCCGCCTGCTGCTGGGCACCTCGCGCTACCCCTCCCCCGCCGTACTTGAAGCCGCTGTGCTGCGCGCCCAGCCCGCCATGGTCACCGCCTCGCTGCGCCGCCAGGGCAGCAACCCGGCCGAAAGCGGCAGCAGCTTCTGGGAGCTGCTGCGCAAACTCAACGTGCCCGTGCTGCCCAACACCGCCGGCTGCCACAGCGCACAAGAGGCGATCACCACCGCGCAGATGGCGCGCGAGGTGTTCAACACCCCGTGGATCAAGCTGGAGCTGATCGGCGACGACTACACCCTGCAGCCTGACACGCTGAACCTGGTGGGCGTGGCCGAACACCTCATCAAGGAAGGTTTTCAGGTGCTGCCCTACTGCACCGAAGACCTGGTGCTGTGCCAGCGCCTGGTGGATGTGGGCTGCCAGGCAGTGATGCCCTGGGCCGCACCCATCGGCACTGGGCGCGGCCCGGTGAACCCCTACGCCTTGCAGACGCTGCGTGAGCGCCTTCAAGTCCCCATGCTGGTCGATGCCGGGCTGGGCCTGCCGTCGCATGCCTGCCAGGTCATGGAATGGGGCTTTGACGGTGTGCTGCTGAACACCGCCGTCGCCCTGGCACAAGACCCCGTGGCCATGGCCGGTGCGTTTGCCGATGCCGTCAGCGCCGGGCGCGCAGCCCGCCTGGCGGGTGCCATGGCCGCACAAGACGCCGCCCAGCCCAGCACACCCGTGCTGGGCACCCCTTTCTGGCACCACGCCCATGCATGACACCACCGCCCTGGCGCACGCCATCTTGAGCCACCACGCGGCCACCTTTGCGGGGTTTCCGCCCGAGCCCGTGCCCACACCCACGTCGCAAGAGCCCGTCTACCTGGCCGCGCTGCAAGCCTGCAGCCAGCTGGGCTTCATCGCCCACGACGCCGAATGCCTGGCCCGCGCCTGGCAGGCGCGCGCGGTGCGCACCGGCAGTGCGCAGCCCGAGGCGTGGCCCGACGCCCCCGAAGACTTCGGCCTGCAACCCCTGCCACGCACCCACCAGTTCGTGCCCTGCCCCGAGCACCTGGGCCTGTACGCCGTGCTGCCCGATGCTGCCTGGGTAGGCCGCATGGCCCGCGCGGGCGTGCCCACGGTGCAGCTGCGCTTCAAGTCCGACGATGCCGCTGCAGTGGAGCGCGAAGTGCGCGCCGCCGTGCAGGCCGTGCAGGGCACGGGGGCGCTGCTGTTCATCAACGACCACTGGCGTGTGGCCATTGAGGCCGGTGCCTATGGCATCCACCTGGGTCAGGAGGACCTGGACGCGCTGAAGGCCGACGAGCTGCAGGCGCTGCGCAGCTCGGGCCTGCGCCTGGGCGTCAGCACCCATGGCTATGCCGAAATGGTGCGCGCCGACGCTGTGGGCCCCAGCTACATCGCCATGGGGGCCGTGTTCCCCACCACGCTCAAGAAGATGGCCACCGCCCCCCAGGGCGTAGGCCGGTTGGGGGTGTACGCGCGACTGATGCGGCACTACCCGCAGGTGGCGATTGGTGGCATTGGCGCCGAGCAGTTTGCGCAGGTGCTCGCGACGGGGGTGGGCTCCATCGCCGTGGTGCGGGCCCTGGTGAACGCGGTAGATCCTGAAAGCGCGGCAGCCCAGCTGATGCAGCACATGGCGCCTGCCTGACGGCGGCGCCAAGGCGCTCGGGGGGCATGGCGCCCCCCGTCAGGGCTTATTGGGGGAGTGCTGCGCCGAGCATCGGCGACGAAGTCAGGCGCCGCCTCAGCGCATCAACAGCACCCACCTCCGCAACGCAGGGGCAGGGGCAACAAGCCACCGGCCCGGCTTTGATCCAGACTTACTTGCTGCGATCGGTCTTGTGCTTCATCTGCTCCAGTTCCAGCCGCAGTTCCATCAGGTCGTTCTCCATGCCAAAACCCACGGCCTGCCCGGAGGGTGGCGGGGGTGTCACGGGCACGGGCGGCAGGTCACTGAGGGTCAGGTGCAAAGGCTCCGACAGGTCCAGGTCCAGGGGTGCATGGCCACTGTCGTTGCCGATGGCGGCCGGGGCGGTGGCCACGGGGGCGTTGTTGTTGCCTGCGGCCGGGCGTGGCGGCATGGCCCCAAAGTCAAACTCCAGGCTGGCCGCGAGCGAATCCAGGGGCGCATCGTCCCGCTGCAACTCAGCCGACACCGGGGCTGGGGCAATCATCGATTCAGCCACCAAGGCCTCGACCCGGGGAGGAGCCAGGGGGGTGGTGCGCTTGCGCGGTGGGGGTTCACCCCGTGCGCTGGCGGGCGTGGTCTGCGCGATGGACAGCAGCAGCAGCAGGTCGTCGTAGGCTGCGAGGTCAAACGGCTCCACGCTCTCGGCCCCGGTGCGGCGGAACAGGAGCGTCTCCAGCAGGCCCAGCACCTCGGGGGATGTCCACAAGGCCTCGATGTCGGCCAGCGCATCGGTGTAGTGGTAGAGCATGCGCCCCGTGCGGTGGAAGCCGGAAAACTCGGGCACCTGCGCATTGAAGGACTGCATGAACTGCGCGCGCAGCTGGGCAAATTCGTCCACCCGGCTGAGCGTGTGGTACAGCCGCAAAAGCTCCAGATAGGCCAGTGGCGAGGTCTCGCGGTGCTCGGCAATGTGGTTCTTCAGGACTTCGATGGCCTGCTGGTGCTCGCCCACCGAAATAAAGAACTCGGCCTGCTGCTGGATATCAAAAAGCTCTTCCGGGTTGACGATGTGCAGCGATGCCGAGGCGGCTGCCGGTGATGGAAGCGGGACCGGTGCACTGACCAACGGCGGTCTGGCCGCAGCAGCCACCACCGGCGCCGGGCTGGGGGCGGGCACCGTGACAGGAGCGGACGGCCCGGCGGCGGACGGGGCATCCTCCTCGGGCACAGGCTGCGTGTCAGACGGCAGCCAGGAATCGCCAGAATCGCGCGTCAGGCCCAGCGCCTCCTCAGCTGCGGCGGTATCGCGTGACCCCAGGGCCACCGAGTCGCCCCAGGCCCGCACCGCGTGCTGGGACGCCTTGCGCAGGCGCATCCACATCCACGCAGCCGCCAGCAGGGCCAGTGCCAGCAGGGCCCCCAGCGCATACACGATGGTGGCAGGAAACCGCTCTTGTTCGGCCAGCTCCAGTTGCTGCTGCAGCTGAGCCGCAGCGGCGCGTTCCTTGGCAGCCTGCGCGCGCAGGGCGACGGCCTCGGATTCCAGTGATTTCAGTTGCTCGCTGTCCTTGAGCAGGGCTTCCGGCTGCGCGTTCAAGGCCTTCCACAACGCAATGGCCTGCGCGCGCTGGGGCGACATTTCTTCGGATGGTGTGGCCGACAGCTCGGGGCTTGAACGCAGCGGAACGGGGCTGTCCAGCCAGATGTCCAGAGGCTCAATCACCAGGCGGGGGCGGTTGGTGGGCGCTGCCGCAGGGGCCTTGCCAGGGACCGGCGCCCGTGCCGCAGGTCGCACCGGGGGCGTGGCCGTGGCTGGCGCTACCGGCCGGGCCGCTGCAGGCGCCCTGGGCACCAGGGGCTGGGGCGTGGCGCGCGGGTCCGGAGAGGCTGGCACCGGGCGGCTGTCCTGCGCCCTGGGTGCAGGCCGGGCCGCTTCAGCACCAGCGGCACCTGGCAGGCGCGACAGGTCAACCGGCAACGCCGATGCGGAACGGGTGGCAATGGTCGGGAGGTCAGAAAGAAAGGTATAGGTGCGTGTGGTCTTGCCCGCACACCCTGCCGTGAGGGTTACTGTCAGCACGGGTTCGTCGAGCGCGATCGATGCCATCACCCGCACGCCCGAGGGGCGGCCCCGCACTTCTGGCAGGGGCATGACGCGCACCTTGCTGTCAGCAACAGCGTTGTCGCCAGCCACCAGCTTGGCGGTGACGCAGGACGACGCGACATCGGTGCCGGGGTCAGGCTGCAATTCAAACGCCAGATCGACGGGAGACCCCAACACCACCGTGCCACTGCCACTGCCCAGGGACAGCGCCGAAGCTCCAGCTGCAACCACCCACAGCCCCGGTCCAAATATGGTGTTACGGATTTTCACAATAAGTTCTGTTTCTGGTCCGAGGCATTCTTGCACATAAGTCCCAGGTAAGGCCAGAGCCATAATGGCGCTATGAAAATTCAGTTTCCCACCATCGCCATCGTGGGCACCGGCGCCATGGGCCGGGGCATTGCCCAAATCGCAGCCCAGGCCGGCAGCCAGGTGTTTCTGTTCGACGCCAACCCCGGCGCCGCTGATGCGGCCCAGGCCGCTCTGCAGGACCAGTGGGCTAAGAGCGGCTAACAAAACGGAAGAAGATTGCGAATGCAGATGATGCAGCAAGCTAGGGAAAGCAGGGCCACATGAACGTCGATGCGGCGCTCGAAGCGGGTGCGCAGCTTGCCAAAGGCAGCGAGCCAGGCATGGGTGCGCTCGACAACCCACCGATGGCGCCCGAGCCGGTCATTGCGCTCGATGCCTTTGCGGGCGATGCGATCCTGGATGCCTCGGCGCTTGAGGTGGGCACGGCACCGAGGGTAGTCATAGCCTTTGTCCGCATGCAGCTTCTCGGGCCAGCGGCGGCGCCTGCCGCGCTTGCCGCCCACCGCTGGCAATGCGTCAACCAGCTCATCGAACACCACCGAGTCATGGCGGTTGGCTCCGGTGACGCAAAAGATCAGCGGGATGCCCTGGCGGTCCGTGATGATGTGGCGCTTGCTGCCGAGTTTGCCCCGGTCCGTGGGGTTGGGGCCCGTGTACGGGCCCCCCGGGGGCTGGGCACGCTGGCCCCATCCACGCTGGCGCGGCTGAAGTCAAGTTTGTCTGCACTGCGCAGTTCGTCCAGTAACGCCAGATGCAGACGGTGCCACACACCGGCGGCCTGCCAGTCACGCAGTCGTCTCCAGCAGGTCATGCCACTGCCAAAGCCCAGTTCCTGGGGCAGGTGCTCCCAAGGCGTGCCCGTGCGCAGCACGAACAGGATGCCATTCAAGGCCAGCTCATCACTCAGTCGCGGCCTGCCGCCCTTGGGCGAGGGTTTCGCGGTCGGCAGCAACGGCTCAAGCCTTTTGTACAGCGCCGCGCTGATTTCTTTGTTCCTGTTTTTTCCCATGCCGTATCAAACGCACATCGGGCATTGGGCGATGACAGGCTTTTGTTAGCCGCTCTAAGCTGGTGTCCAAAGGCCGCATCGACGAAACCCAGGCCAGCGCGCTGGCCGCACGCCTACACCCTGTGAAGGCCGTGGCCGACCTGGCAGGCTGCGACTTGGTGGTGGAGGCCATCGTCGAGCGCCTGGATGTGAAGAAGGCGCTGTTTGCCGAGCTGGAAGCCGTGGTGCGCCCGGATGCCGTGCTGGCCACCAACACCTCGTCGCTGTCCGTCACCGCCATCGGCGCTGGCCTGCAGCGGCCAGAACGCCTGGCGGGTTTCCACTTCTTCAACCCGGTTCCGCTCATGAAAGTGGTGGAAGTGATTGCCGGGCTCAAGACCGATGCCGCCGTGTGCACGACCCTGGCCGCCTACGCACGGGAAATGGGCCACACGCCCGTCCAGGCGCAAGACACGCCCGGTTTCATCGTGAACCACGCAGGCCGTGGCTTTGGCACCGAGGCCCTGCGCATCGTGGGCGAAGGCGTGGCCGACTTTGCCACCATCGACCGCATCCTGCGCGACCAGGTCGGCTTCAAGCTCGGGCCTTTCGAGTTGATGGACCTCACGGCGCTTGACGTATCGCACCCGGTGATGGAGTCCATCTACCGCCAGTATTACGACGAGCCCCGCTTTCGCCCCAGTGTGATCACCGCGCAGCGCCTGGCAGGCGGCGTGGTGGGCAAGAAGGTGGGCGAAGGCTTTTACCGCTACGTGGATGGCGTGGCGCAAGTACCCGCAGAGGCGCCGCCGCCCGTGGTGACCGAGATTCCCCCCGTGTGGGTCTCGCCCCGTGCCGCGCGCCGTGCGGAGCTGTACCAATTGCTCAAGGACCTGGGCGCCACCATCGAAACCGGCCAATCGCCCTCGCCCCAGGCCATCACGCTGGTCGCGCCGCTGGGGTTTGACATCACCACTGTGGCGGTCGTGGAGCGGCTGGACCCGGCCCGCACCATCGGCATTGACATGCTGATAGACGACGCCGCCACCAAGCGCCGCGTGCTGGCCACCAACCCCGCTACGCGCGTGGACATCCGCAACGCGGCGCATGCGCTGTTTGCCCGCGACGGCAAGCCGGTCAGCGTGATCCGCGACAGCGGTGGCTTCGTCACCCAGCGCGTGGTGGCCACCATCGTCAACATCGCCAGCGACATCTGCCAGCAAGGCATCTGCACCCCCAAGGACCTGGAGACTGCTGTGACCCTGGGCCTGGGCTACCCGCTGGGCCCGCTGGCCATGGGCGACCGCTGGGGCCCGACGAACATCCTCGAAGTGTTGTTCAACATGCAGACCGTGTATGGCGACACCCGCTACCGCCCCAGCCCCTGGCTGCGTCGGCGCGGCGCCATCGGCCTGAGCCTGAGCCACGTCGAAGAAGCCTGATCGCCCAGCACTACGGCCACTCCACCGAAGACCGCCATGCCCGCAGAACTCCGAAGCACCAGCCAGGGCCAGACCCTGATCCTGACCCTCAGCAACCCCGAGCGGCGCAACGCCATTGACCCGGCCATGTATGCCGCCGGAGTGGAGGCGCTGAGCGTGGCTGAGAGCAGCGCCGATATCCGCAGCGTGGTCATTACCGGGTCAGACGGCATGTTCTGCTCGGGCGGCAACCTGCAGCGGCTGCTGGCCAACCGCCAGCAGCCGCCCGAGGTGCAGGCCCAGAGCATCGAAGGCCTGCACAACTGGATAGAAACCATCCGCACCTACCCCAAGCCGGTGATTGCAGCGGTGGAAGGCGCGGCGGCCGGTGCAGGCTTTTCGCTGGCGCTGGCCTGCGACTTCATCGTGGCGGCGCGCAATGCAGTGTTCGTGATGGCCTACAGCAACGTGGCGCTGTCCCCCGATGGCGGCTCCAGCTGGAGCCTGTCGCAGGCCCTGCCCCGCCAGATCGCCACCGAGATCCTCATGGGTGGCGAGCGCATTGGCGCCGAGCGCCTGCATGCCCTGGGCCTGGTCAACCGCGTGGCCGAAGCAGGCTCCGCACTGGACGCCGCGCTCGCACTGGCCGAGCAGCTCAATGCCAAGGCCCCCAACGCGCTGGCCAGCATCAAAGAGCTGCTCAACGAAGCGCCCCGCGCCAGCCTCACCCAGCACCTTGGCCATGAGCGCGACCACTTCGTGAAAAACCTGCACCACGCCAACGGCGGTGCAGGCATTTCAGCCTTCCTCGAAAAACGCGTGCCACGCTACGAATAGCGCGCACAAACACCCAACGCTCAGCGCTTCAGGCCCCTGGCTGCCACAACGGCAGCCAGGGGCTTTTTTTTGCGCGGGCTCGGCGCAGAGGTGGCAGACGCGCAGGTGACAACCCTGACGCAGCGCGCAGGTCCCTCACGCGACAATGGCCCCGTTACCAGTCACGCAAAAGACAGACCATGGACGACCCGATTCTTACTATCGAAGAACGTGAAGCGATCAACTCCGGTCGCTGGTTTTCATCACTCTCACCTTCGCTACGCCACGACATCCTCCGATGTGCATACGTCAAACGCTTCAAGGACGGCGGCCTCATTGCCGCACGCGGGGATCCACCCGAGGAGTGGATTGCCTGCGCGCGCGGCGCGGTGCGGGTGAGTTCCACCTCCATCTCGGGCAAGCAGATCACGCTGACGTATGTGGAGCCGGGCATCTGGTTCGGCGACGTGGCGATCTTCGATGGGGACCGGCGCACACACGACGCCTACGCACACGGCGACACCACCATCCTGTGCGTGGCCAAGGCCGACTTTCGCAAGATCCTGGCCGTGCACACCGAGCTGTACGAAGCCATGCTGCGCTTGCACGCGCGGCGCATTCGCCAGCTCTTCGGGCTGGTGGAAGACCTCAACACGCTGCCCCTGCGATCGCGCCTGGCCAAGCAGCTGGTGCATCTGGTGCGCAGCTATGGGGTGCCCAGCCTGTCGGACGGCAGCGAAATGCGCATCAGCCTGCAACTGGCGCAAGAAGAACTGGCACAGCTGCTGGGCGCATCACGCCAGCGCGTGAACCAGGAGCTCAAAGCCATGGAGCGCGAGGATGCCATCCGCATCGAGCCGGGCGGCCTGGTGGTGCGCGACCGCGATGCACTCATGCGCATTGCGGAAACCGACAACTGAAGAACAACAAACTCTCCGCCCTTCTCTCATGAGCAACTTTGACCATTTCGTTGGCACCCGGCCCGTTTCTGACCAGCACGCGTTTGACACTGCCGCGCTGAGCACCTGGCTCGCACAGAACATGAAGGGCTTTGCGGGCCCCCTGACGGTGGAGATGTTCAAGGGCGGGCAGTCCAACCCCACCTACAAGCTCATCACGCCCACCACCAGCTATGTGATGCGCGCCAAGCCCGGCCCGGTGGCCAAGCTGCTGCCCTCGGCACACGCCATCGAGCGTGAATTTGCCGTGATGAGCGGCCTGTATGGCACCGACGTGCCCGTGCCGCGCATGTTTGTGCTGTGCGAAGACGAATCGGTCATCGGCCGCGCCTTCTACGTGATGGAGTGCATGCAGGGACGCGTGCTGTGGGACCAGTCCCTGCCCGGCATGTCGCAGGCCGAGCGCGGCGCGATTTACAACGAAATGAACCGCGTGATCGCCGCGCTGCACACCGTGAAGTTTGCAGACCGGGGCCTGGCCAGCTACGGCAAACCCGGCAACTACTTCGAGCGCCAGATCGGCCGCTGGAGCAAGCAATATGTCGCCTCCATCACGCAGCCCATCCCCGAGATGGACAAGCTCATGGAATGGCTGCCCGCGCACATGCCCGCCAGCGCGCGGGACGAGGGGCAAGTGTCCATCGTGCATGGCGACTATCGCCTGGACAACCTCATGTTCCACCCCACCGAGCCCCGTGTCATCGCCGTGCTCGACTGGGAGCTTTCCACCCTGGGCCACCCCCTGGCCGACTTCAGCTACCACTGCATGAGCTGGCACATCCCCGCCGCCATGGGCCGGGGCATTGCAGGCCAGGACCTGGCGGCGCTCGGCATCCCCAGCGAAGACAGCTACATCCGCCTGTACTGCGAGCGCACCGGTATCGCGACGCCCGAGGCGCTGCGGGCCGACTGGAACTTTTACCTCGCCTACAACATGTTCCGCATCGCGGCCATCCTGCAGGGAATTGCCAAGCGCGTCGAGGCGGGCACTGCTTCCAGCGCGCAGGCCAAGGCCTCGGGCGACACCGCGCGGCCTATGGCAGAACTGGCCTGGTCGTTCGCACAGCGCGGCTGAGCACGCGGCAAGGGCGCCACAGCAAAGACACTGGCAAAAACGCCGCCCCACGATTACCAACGGAGAAGAAACCCATGGACTTTGACTACTCGCCCAAAACCAAGGAACTGCAGGCCAAGCTGCTCCAGTTCATGGACGACCACATCTACCCGAACGAAGCCACGTACACCGCCGAACTGGCGGCCAACACGGCTGCGGGCAAGCGCTGGAGCGCGCTCAAGACCATCGAAGACCTCAAGCCCAAGGCCCAGGCCGCAGGCCTGTGGAACCTGTTTCTGCCGGTGGACAGCGCAGCCGCCTCGGGCTACAACGGCGCGGGCCTGACCAACCAGGAATACGCCCCCCTGGCCGAAATCATGGGCCGCGTGCCATGGGCGAGCGAGGTCTTCAACTGCTCGGCCCCCGACACTGGCAACATGGAAACCATTGCGCGCTATGGCGACGAGGCCAACAAGGCCCGCTGGCTCAAGCCCCTGCTCGAAGGCAAGATCCGCTCGGCCTTCGCGATGACCGAGCCCGATGTGGCATCGAGCGACGCGACCAACATCGAGACGCGCATCGAGCGCGACGGCGACGAGTACGTCATCAACGGCCGCAAGTGGTGGATCTCAGGCGCCGCCGACCCGCGCTGCTCGGTGTTCATCACCATGGGCAAGACCGACCCCGAAGCGCCTCGTCACTCGCAGCAGAGCATGGTGCTGGTGCCAGCTGACGCCAAGGGCATCACCATCATCCGCCCGCTGAACGTGCTGGGCTATGACGACGCACCGCACGGCCACGTCGAGATGACCTTCGAGAACGTGCGCGTGCCCGTCTCCAACATCCTGCTGGGCGAAGGCCGTGGCTTCGAGATCGCACAAGGGCGCCTTGGCCCCGGCCGCATCCACCACTGCATGCGCCTCATCGGCCTGGCCGAACGCGCGCTGGAACTGATGTGCAAGCGCGCCTCCTCGCGCACCGCCTTCGGCAAGACCGTGGCCCAGCAAACCGTAACGCAAGAGCGCATCGCTGAAGCCCGCTGCAAGATTGACATGGCCCGCTTGCTCACGCTCAAGGCCGCCTGGCTGATGGACGTGGCCGGCAACAAGGTCGCCAAGACCGAGATCGCCATGATCAAGGTGGTGGCGCCCAGCATGGCCTGCCAGGTGATCGACTGGGCCATGCAGGTACATGGCGGCGGCGGCATGAGCGACGACTTCCCGCTGGCCTACGCCTACGCCGGCGCGCGCACCCTGCGCTTTGCCGACGGCCCGGACGAAGTGCACCGCAACGCAATCGCCAAGTGGGAGCTGGGCAAGTACGGCACCTACGGCCGCGATGCGGGTGTGCCTATCACGCGCGGGGCTTGATCAGAGGCACTCTCTGCCTGAGGCCCTGCGGGCCTCCCTTCCCCGCTCTTGCGTCACCACGCGCTGCGAGCGGGGAACGCCGCCCTCGCTGCTGGGCGGCTTTTGCTCGGTGGCGCTGGCAGAAGTCGCGTGAGGTTCCAACGGTGTGTTGCCGCAATACACCGTGAATTTCCGCTTGGGGCCCGAAGCAGACGCCCCACGGCAGGCTCTGAGGTCTCGATCAAATCTTCTTGAGAGCTTCATTTCTCCGCGAAATAGCCACCTCGTAGGCCCCCCAGAGCGTGAGCACCAAGCCAATCAAACCGAAGCCGACTGCGACCCCGTGGGGGCCCAAGTGCGCGTACATAAACTCTTTGAGCCAGCCCCATCTACCCGTGAAAGGCCCCACGGACGGCTGGAGGTATTCAAGCCAGGCCAACAAACCTGCGCACATGCCCAATCCAACCTCTACCCAGCCTCTCTCCTTAGCGCTGAAGGGCCGCTGCAGGTGCTTACTCACCAGATCGTTGTCAGCACTCATCTAGGCCCTTTCTAAGTGGCTGCTCTTGGCCGGATTCTGCCCCATGGCGAGGGGCGCTAGCGGGCTGAGGGCTATCCTTCAGCCAAGGCACGAAAGCAGTTTTATGATGAGCTAAGAACCATGCGATGGCCCAACTCCGTGCGCAAGCTATGGTGTTTGTAACGAATTCGCTCACGGACTTGATCCAGTACCAGATATGGCGTGCGGGTTGGTGCCGTCTAAATTACCTTCAGTGTCATGAGTCTTGGCCTTTGGACTGCTTTGTGGGTGCTCAATACATGCTTTACATGGTGGGTCGTGTGGGGTGGAGGCGCGTCTTGGTTTGAGGGTTGGCGCGCATGGCTGATCATCGATTGGTTCTTGGCTAATTGGTGGATTGCCGAGCAGATCGCGCTCTACACGCTCATCTGCTGGGTTGGTCACACAATTTGGTTTCTTGTTGGGTTGTTTGTGCCGGAAGCGCGAGGGTTCCATTGGTAACGGCTCGAGCTAATGTGCCTTGCGCAAGCCGTGTACGTTGAGCGTCCGCTTCACCCAAACATCACTGGCTGGTTATGGCCGAGAGCAGATATGGTCTTTTCGAATCTGCGATCAGCCTGCAACCTTAGACGAGGACTGCAAAGTCCAGTCGTTGCTAAGTCTGTTGCTTCACCCCCCTACCGCTCCACATTCGGCAAATCATCCGGCCCCGCCACCGACATGGGCGGCAGGTTCTGCATGGCGGCCTGGGCGCCTATCAGCAGCATCTGGGTGGCGTGTGCGATCTCGGGCAGGCTGCGCTGTGTGTGCTCCATGCGCAGGTAGACCTTGCCGCGCACCAGCATCAGCACCAGGGGGGACTGCGCACTGGCAGCGCTGTGTTCGCCTTCCAGAAAGTTGAGCAGCTGCGACACCACGGGCGCGTGGATCCAGCGCTGGGCAACTTCGATGCGCTCGGCAATAACCGCGAAATGCTGGCAGAAGGATGCGGGCAGGCCGGGCCAGGTCATCTCTTCGTACATGGCCAGCCAGCGCATCTCTTCGGGCAAGTTGGCGTTCACCGTGGTCTGCAGCGTGTCGGTGATCGCGTTGTAGGCGCTGCCCTCCAGGGCCTCATGCAAGGAGCGGTTGAGCACCATCACGGCGGCATCCGGGTCGGCGCCTACGTCGGCGCGACCGCGCAGCTCCAGGCCACGCACGTAGTCGCGTGTGGGGGCGCCGCATTCCAGCCGCCAGGGGTGGCCGCCCACATCGCCGCCGAGGTCGAAGTGCCCCTCGGTGGCGGACGGCACGATGGCCAGCTGCTGCGAGGCAGCCCAGCGGGCCACCTCCTTGTTGGTGATGGGCCGGGTGGCGGAGCCGCCGGACGGACTGAAGGCTTTGCGCAGGCGATCGAACATGGCCAGGGGGGAAGCGAATGCTTCGCAAGAGTCGCGGGTACAGGCATTATTGGGGGCATTGGCTGCTGGAGATAGCCCCCGAGGGTCAAAAGCCCCCTGAGTTGCCCGCAGAGCCTTACCCCGAAGGGGGGGCACGCACTAGGCGGCCTGGCGAAGCCAGATTCACGGGTGCGCTGGCCCTGCGCAGCGCCGGTTTTGTCAGCTTTGGGGGCGCAGCATTTTGCCAATTTGCATGTTTTCGCAATGAACCGCCGCCTTGTCCTTTCTGCCCTGGGTTGCACTCTGGCCTTCGCTCCACTGGCCGCCCTTGCGCTGCCCGCCGATGCCTCGGCCACGGCCCGCCAGCTGGTGCGCTGGGCCACGGCCACGGGCGACCACCAGGGGCTGCCTTTTGCGGTGATCGATAAGCCCTGGGCCCGCATCCATGTGTTTTCAGCCCAGGGGCAGTGGCTGGGCAGCGCGCCGGTGCTGCTGGGCGCGGCGCGGGGCGACCGGTCGGCGCCCGACCTGGGCACGCGCCCACTGGCGCAGATCCGGCCGGAGGAGCGCACCACCCCCGCAGGCCGCTTTGTGGCCGAGCCAGGCCGCAACCTGCGCGGGGAAGACATTGTGTGGATCGACTACGACTCGGCCGTGTCGCTGCACCGGGTGCGCAGCGTCAGCGCCTCAGAGCGCCGCCACCAGCGCCTGGCCAGCGGCAGCGCGCGCGACAAGCGCATCAGCTATGGCTGTGTGAATGCGCCCGAAGCGTTCTACAACCAGTTCATCGCCCCGCTGTTCGGGCAGGGCCCCGGGGTGATCTATGTGCTACCGGACACGGAGCCACTTGCTACATTTTTCATAGCTGCCAGCGCTTATCCATAGCGCGGAGACGGCACTTTTTATTCAAATTTTCCGCCTGAGAAGACCCTGGCGGCTCAGCCCGCCCGTTGCAGCCGGAACACCGCACGGCGCCCACCCACCGCGAGCCCCCGGGCGTTGACGATGTGCGCCGAGCGCCGCCGCGCCAGCGCCTCGCGCTGGCCAGCGTCCAGCCAGCCGAGCTGGTCCATCACCTCGACGGCGGCAGCCACCTGGGCCACCATGTTGCCGTCCATGATCTTGAGCGCAAAGGCCTCGCCCCGGCTGCGGCTGCCCACCACCTGCACGCCGTCGGCGCCGGTCTTGGACACCCAGTCGCCCTGCCCCACCTGCATGAAGTCCAGGTCGTGCCGACCCGTGCCCGAGCCCAGCTCGGGCCGCGCCACCATGGCGTCGGCCAGTGTGGTCAGGCTTTCGTACAGGTCGGTGTCAGGCGCGCCACCGGCCAGCCGGGCATAGCCCCGGGCCAGGTGCGCAAGCGGCATGGCGTAGTTGGGCGCCGAGCAGCCGTCGATGCCCATGGCCAGCTGATCGGGGGCAAGCCCCACCGCCTGCGCCACATGGTTGCGGATGGCCACCTGCAGCGGGTGGGCTGGATCGAGGTGGCCCTCCAGCGGCAGCCCCTGCCGCGCGCAATGCGCCACAAAACCCGCGTGTTTGCCGCTGCAGTTGTTGTGGCGTTCGTCGGGCACAAAACTCTGGGGCAGCGTGCCCAGGCCCAGCTCGGCAAACAAGGGACGGTGGCAGCCGCAGCGCAGCGCGCGGTAGTCTTGCCCCACGCTGGCCAACATGCGGTCGGCCTGCTCCACATGCATGGGCTCGCCGTTGTGGCTGGCGCACAGCAGCGCCAACTCGCCCTGCCCCCAGCCCAGCGCGCGTGCACCGCCCGACTGCATGAAAGGCAGCGCCTGGAACGCCTTGATGGTGGAGCGGGTGAAGGTGACGGTGTACGGGTCGCCCACCTGCGCCAGCACCTGCCCCTGGCGGTTGGCAACGGCCACCGCGCCCCAGTGCTGGCACTCGGGCAGGCCACCCCGGGTGACTTCGATCAACGGTACAAAACCCATGGCGATGCGTCCTTGCAGCGGCCTCAGCGCGCGGTGGTGGGAAGGGTTGCAGGGGCCAGCGTGAGGCTGTGCACCCAGCGCGCGGGCTGGCGCTGCAGGGCGCGGTAGCCGGTGTCGGCCCAGGTGGTGCTCATGTCGCGGTAGCGCGGCGAAAACACCAGGCCGCTCTGGCCCGTCTGGTAGATGAAGCGCGACTGTTCCAGGTCGGCCAGGTCGTATACCGCGCGCAGCGAGGCGGCATGGCGGTTCACATACGGGCCCTTGGCCTCGCCCGCGTTGTACTGGCCCACGTTCACGGTGTACGAGTCTCCGTGCGATGGCACGCTCACGTCAAAGAAACGCGCCAGCGCGGGCACATTGCCAAAGGGCCGGTGCACGCTGAGCGCAGGGTGCGCGGTGCCCCAGCGCCACTGCGCGGGGTCTGCACCGTATGCAGCCTGCAGGCGATCGAGCGCGCGGCCCAAAGCGGCGGCGGATTGCTCCGCGCAGGTCGCAGGCTGGCACCACCAGGTGTCGTCGCGCTCCAGGATGCCCTCCAGCGCCGCACGGTAGTCGCGCTTGCCGTAGGTGGCCTTGAAGCGGTCGTCACCAATCCGCGGGGTGATGAGGCCACGCGCCAGTTCGTCCGTCCAGGCCACGAAGATCAACGGAGCAGCCCGGCCCGCGTCCATCACGCCGTCAAAGCCCTGCAGCTCTTTCTGCGCAGCGGCGGCCAGCGTGTGCGTGGACTGCGCCTGCTGCAGGTGCGGCAACAAGCGCCGCGTGGCGAGCGAGGCCACGTCGCGGTGGATGGCCTGCATGCTGGCTGCGTCGTGCTTGGGGGTCGCCTCGATGAGCTGAGCGATACGGTCGTAGCGGTAGGGCAAGGCCCAGTCCTGCGTGAGGAAATGCGGGTAGCCAGGGGCCGTCACGCGTTGGTTGGCAGTAGCCACCCAGCCCTTGCCACCATCGTCCTGCGGGGTTTGTTCATAGGGCAGCCAGCCCTTCCAGTCGTAGCGCGCATCCCAGCCGGGCGATGGCGCCACGCCCCGAATGTCGTTGGCCGCATCGCGCACCGGCACCCGGCCAGCGGCCTTGAAGCGGATGTTGCCTTGATCGTCGGCGGCCACCACGCTCTGCATGGGCGAATGGTAGTGGGCCAGCCCCGCAAAGAGTTCATCCACGCTCTGGGACTGGTTGGTCTGGAAGCCCGCCAGCACGGTCTGGTTATCGTCATCCAGCGCGCTCCAGCGCAGCGCCAGCACGTATTTGCCCAGGTCCAGCACCTCGGCGTGCGACTTCTGCACATCGCTCAGCACCGGCCCGTGGCGGGTGCTGCGCAGCTGCAGCACCACGTCGGCGGCGCCCTTGACGCGGATGGTCTCCTTGCGCACGGTGAACGGCGCCCAGCCCTCGGGCGTGCGGTACTGCGTGGCGTCGGCGGGGTTGATCTGCTCCAGGTACAGGTCCTGCACATCCGGGCCGGTGTTGGTGAAGCCCCAGGCCACCTTGTCGGTGCGGCCCAGCACCACAAAGGGCAGGCCCGGCAAGGTGGCGCCCACCGCGTCGATGGCAGCGATGGGCGTGCCGTCCGAGGCCTGCCCTGCGGGCGCCTGCAGCCCGGCAAAGTACCAGATGGCCGGGGCCGACAGGCCCAGGTGCGGGTCGTTGGCAAGCAATGGTTTGCCGCTCACGGTGCGCGAGCCCGCCAGCACCCAGTTGTTGCTGCCCTTGCCTTCGTTGGTGCCCGCGTTGCGGGTCAACTCGTCGGCCCAGGCCAGCATGCCAGCGCTGATCTGGCGCGCCAGCGGGCCGCCTGCTGCATGGTTGGAGGCTTGGGCCGTGCGGTCTTGCGCTGCTGCGGTGGAGCCCGCATCTGCAGCGCGGTACACACCCAGTTGCCGGTACAGCGCTGCCAGGTCGGCCGACGCCGCAGGCTTTTCGCCCGGATAGGGTGGCATCAGCTGCCAGAGGCGATCGGTATCGAGCGTGCGCGCCACCGACAGGCGCGCAAACTCGGTACCCCAGTTGCCGCCCAGGTCCAGCGCCATCATCAGCGCCCAGCCCACGCTGTCTTCGGGCTCCCACACCGCCCCCTGCGCGCCGCCAGGCTGCACGCCCAGCACATGGAATTCGGGCGGCAGCGCCTGTGGGCGATTTTTATGGAAGGCGTGGATGCCCTGGCTGTAGGCCTGCAGCGCGTCCTTGGCGTACTGGGGCAGGCCTGCGTACTGGCGTTTGGCCACGCCTGCGATGTCGAGCGCGCGCATGAGCTTGTCAGTTTCGACTGTGGCGGAACCAAACACCTCGGACAGCTCGCCATGCATGACGCGGCGGTTGAATTCCAACTGCCAGGTGCGTTCTTGGGCATGCACATAGCCCATGGCAAACCAGGCGTCCTGCGGGGTCTGTGCGCGCAGATGGGTCACGTCCGACGGATCGCGCTGCACATGCACGGCGCCGCGCAGCCCAGCTACCTGCAGCGTGCCATCCACCACCGCAAAGCTGCGCTGCACATACACCGCCGCCCCCGCGCCCGCCAGCAAGGCCGCCACCACCAGCCCAACGGCCGTCCGCTTCATCCACGCCATGTGTTGTGTCTCCTGTAAATGTGTTGACTGCCAGGGGGACCCGGTGCGCAGCACGCGCGGGCTGCGGCACACCGCTTGCGCCCCCTTGTACCCCCTTATGCCCGGCGTTCAGCCCAGGTGCACGCTGGTGCCCACCACCTGGAAGCTCATGACCGGCGCGCTGGGCTCGGTGAAAGGTACCCCCAGCGCTATCTGCCCCGTGCCGTGCAGGATGCAGGCATCACGGCGCAGCCGCACGGGCGAGGCGCTGCCTTCAAAACGCACCCAGGTGCCAAAGCTGCTCATGTCGGTGAGCACAAAACCGCTGTTACGCCAGTCGATGCGCGCATGCAGGCGTGACACCCGGGGGTCGTTGATGCACAGCTGCGCGTGGTTGGCGCGCCCCACATGCACCGGGGCGTCCGACGAGGTAAACGACATGCTCACGCCATGCCACGAGAACTGGATCTGCCCCAGGATCGAATCCACCGGGGCAAAGCTGCTGACCAGCGCGGCCTGCATGGTGAGGGAGTCTGGCGCCTCGTCCTCGCGCCACTCGACGTGGTAGAGCATGAGCGCCTCGGCCTTGCCACGGATTTCCATGAGGCCCAGCTTGCGGTACCAGGCATCGGGGGCGGTGCCTGCGAGCAGCACCGTGGTCTCGGTGGCCCAGATCTCGGCGGGCCCGGCCCGTTCGCAGAGGCGGGAGGCCACGTTGACGGCATCTCCATAGCAGTCGCCATCCACATCCAGCACCTCTCCACTGGCCACACCCACGCGGATGTCCATACGCAGCGGCTGTGGCCAGCGGCCCAGCCGCTCGTTGTGCTGGCGAAGCATGGTGGAGGTGGCCGATACCGCAGCGGCTGCATCGCCAAAAATGCACAACACGCCATCCCCCAGCTTTTTGACGACCCGACCGCCATGGGTTTCTATGGTGTCGGCAATCCACTGGGTGACCTGGGTCACGGCTTCCGTGGCGCGCTCGTTGCCCAGCGTTTCATACAACGAGGTGCTGCCCGAGATGTCCGCGAAGACCACCGTTGACAGCACACTCATGAACGATGGCCTATTAGTAACATCATGTGAATCAGTTTAGTGCAAGCTCAACGAAGACGCACCCACCGAAGCGTTAACAATCCTGCACAGCTTGTTGTGACCCTGCCCAGGCATCCCAGCCCACCAGCGACCAGACAGACACCAAGCAGCCGGACACGAATGCAACCCGCCTGGTGGCCTCCCCGTCCAGTCAAAACACAGGCGTCGCCATGCGGCGTCAGGGAGCTGCAAGCCATCGCGCCAAATACGTAAAAATTCGCAACAAACAGGACTGACGTGTTGTCTTTATGCAAAAACAGGAGCACGACCCTTGCGTCAATCCTCGCCCCCGCTTAACTTGACCGACCCTGTTACAAAAACCGTTGTGCGCCCTGCCCATGCGCTGGAACAAACCCAATCTCCGCAACAACCTGCACGACCTGCTGGGCCGTGACAAGCCGTCTTCGACGGCCTGGGTGCGCGACCAGGGGCTGGAGGAAGTCCGCCAGGCCATGCTGCAGGGCCTGATGGGTTTGTCGGGCTGCGAGGTGGCCCGCATGAACATGCGGCTGCGGTATGCAGGCGACATCGAGGCGTTGTGGTATCTGCGCACCGACCTGTTTGAAACCCTCGTGCCCTTGCGGGGGCAGGCCGTTGCACAAAAGGTGCTGGACCACATCACCCCCTTCTTCCAGGGGCAACTGCCCCTGTCCCTGCGCACACCCCAGGTGCCGCAGGAGCCGCGCTTCCGCAACTACTAAGCCCGGCCGTCAGGTGACCCTGCAGCGCAGCAGGGCTCAACCCCCAGTCTCAGTGCTGGTGTCCCCAGTAGATCAGCGCATCCCGCGCCTCGACCGACAGCGACACCGTTGCCCCCACCGGCAGCAGCACCTTGGTCTCGACATGCCCGAACGGCAGGTTGGTCAGCACCGGGGCCTTGATCTGGCTGCGCAGCCAGTCCACCACCGACTGCAGCTTGTAGCCCTTGTCGTGCGGCGCCAGCTTGAAGTTGGTGAACTGCCCCAGCACCACGGCCTTTTGCTGGGCCAGCACACCGGCGTGCAGCAGCTGGGTGAGCATGCGCTCGATGCGGTAGGGATGCTCGTGCACGTCCTCCAAGAACAGCAGCCCGCCCTTGATCTGCGGCAGATACGGCGTGCCCACCAGCGAGGCCAGCACCGACAGGTTGCCGCCCCACAGGGTGGCGCTTTTCACGTACATGTTGGGCACGGCGGGCTTGCCCGTGGTGGCGTGGGGCTTCTCGTTGTGCATGCGCCAGCCCGTGCCTTCACCGTGGCCGGTGAGCAGGTCGTCAAAGCAGGCTTCCATGATGTCGTCGGGCTCGCCCGCCACGCCAAAATCCGCCCCCAGCGAGGGGCCCGCCCAGGTGGTGGCGCCGGTCTTGGCCAGCACTGCCAGCTGAAAGGCGGTGAAGTCGCTCACACCCACAAAGTGCGTGCCCTTTTCGATGGCTTTGGCCACCGCCTTGTAGCGGATGCCTGGCAGGATGCGCGTGAGGCCATAGCCCCCACGCGAGATCAGCGCCACATCGGCACCACTGGTAGCAGCGCGGTGGATGGCCGCCAGCCGCGTCTCGTCGTCGCCCGCAAAACGCGTGTGGGTGGCCAGCGCATCGGTGTCCACCTCGACCTCATGGCCCAGGGCCTTCAGGCGGGCCAGGCCGCGCTTGAAAGCCGCTTTGTCGCGCACGGCGCTGGAGGGTGAATAGATGTAGATGTGCTTGGGACCGTGGTCGTGGTGGCACTGCGAATGGTCGTGATCGTGGTCGTGCAAAGCGCTCAGGCCCGCCGGGGGCCTGCTCCGTCAAAAAAAGGGGGCCGGTGCCATGTCAGCCGCTGAGGCGGCTGGCACCGGGAAACGAGAAGTATTCCACAGCCCGTGCAGCGATCGCCTCGCCGTGCTCCTGCACAAAGTGCCCCGCATCTGGCAGCACCACGGGTTCAGGACAGCCCTGGATGGTTTGCTGCAGAGCGCGCATGGTGGACAGGCCCAGCACCGGGTCTTGGGCGCCCACCACCATCAGGCTCTGGCCCCGCCATTGGTGTTGCCAGAATTCGCGGGCCGTGCGCGACAGGGCTGCGCCCGGATCTTCGGTGGCGGCGGGTACGCGCTCCGGGAACGCGCGCAGCGCAGCGCGGTAGCCTTTGTCGGGAAACGGTGCGTCGTAGGCCGCACATTCGGCAGACGTCAGGTGCGGGTTGCCACGCGCCAGCAGGCGCCCTACCCCATACAGCGGCTTGTCGCGGCACATCGCACGCCAGTCCACAAAACCCTTGGGCAGGGGCACGTCGCCCGTGGCCAGCAAGGTGTTCATCACCAGCAAACCGCTGAACCGCTCGGGCATCGCCATGGGCAGGGTCAGGCCCAGAATGCCGCCCCAGTCCTGCACCACCAGCACCACATTGCGCAGGTCCAGCCGCTCCACCAGCTCCATCAGCACCTGGCGGTGCCATTCGAACTGGTGGGCGCCCTCTTTCTTGGGTTTGTCGCTTTTGCCAAAGCCGATCAGGTCGGGCGCCACCACGCGGTCGCCTGCAGCCAGAAAGGCAGGCAGCATGCGGCGGTACAGGTAACTCCAGGCCGGGTTGCCATGCAGGCACAGCCAGGTGCGGGGCGCAATCATCGGGTCTGGCGGGCCCTCGTCCAGATAGTGCAAACGCAGGCCCGCCAGGCTGGGCAGGTCGCTGACATATTGCGGCGCCCAGGGGTAGCCCGGCAAGTCTGCAAACGCCGCATCGGGCGTGCGCAGGGCATCGTCGCGCAGCGGGTGGCGGGCCAGCGCTTCGGTGCGCCGCTGGCGGCGGCGCTGCACAAAAAAGCTGCTGAGCAGGCCGCCACATTCTTCGGCCAGCACGCCGCCCAGCACCTCGGTCTGGTGGTTGATCTCGGCATGGCCAAACAGGTTGAGCACCGAGCCCGCCGCACCCGTCTTGGGCTCTGTGGCGCCATACACCACCCGCGCCAGGCGCGCATGCAGCATGGCGCCGCTGCACATGGCGCAGGGCTCCAGCGTCACATACAAACTGCAGCCGTCCAGGCGGTAATTGGCGAGGCGCTGGGCCGCTGCGCGCATTGCCACGATCTCGGCGTGGGCCGTGGGGTCGTGGCCCTGCACGGGGGCATTGCGACCCGTGGCGATCACCTGGCCGTCCTTCACCACGATGGCGCCCACAGGCACCTCGCCCGCCTGCGCGGCTGCCTGCGCCTCGGCCAGGGCCAGGCGCATCCAGTGGGTGTCGTCGGGTTTTTCGCCCATCATTTCAATATTGATAGCAATAAAATGAATACAGCCGAGCGGAAGCGGCCATTTTTATTCATTATTTGGCGGCGTCCTCGGGCATGGGGCGGGCCTGCTGCATCAGGCTTTCCATTTGCTGCTTGACCTGTTGCTGCACCTGCTGGCTTTGCTCGCGCACGGTGGCCGGGGGTGCCGATGCGGGAGCGGCCCCGGGCGCCACGGTCTGCAGCGCGGGCACCGGCGCACGCGTGGCAGACAACTGCTTCTTGGCCAGCAGGCCCACGATGGCCAGCACCACGACCAGCCCGACCAATCCAAACACTGCACGCATAAGCCTGCTCCTTGTTGGGCAACAACAGCCCCTTTGCTACGCGCCCGACTGTAAAGGCAAACCCCGCACGCAAAAAAGGCCGCTCGCGGCGGCCGTCAGGTGCAGCGCAAAGGCCGCAGAGGGAGTGAACTTTTGTAGCGAGCGGCTGCCAGGCCAGGCGGACGGAGCGCAGGAACCGGAGCGTACTGCCTGTACGTGAGGATTCCGAGCACCGCCCAACGACGCATGGCGGCCTCGCAGTAGAAAGGTCTCCCCCTCTCAGTTCAGCGCCACGCGGCTGCCGTCCTTAAAGGTGTAGAGCGTCACGGCGGGTGTCGTCAACTCGCCCTTGCTGGTGAACGCGATGTTGGCAGTCACGCCCTTGTATTCGGTCTTGGCCAGGAACGGTGTGAACACCTTGGGGTCCACCGAGTTGGCGCGCTTCATCGCGTCGGCCAGCACCATGGCGGCGTCATACGCGTAGGGGCTGTAGATCTGGAACTGGCCAGGGAACTTGGCATCGTAGCGCTTCTTCCAGTCCGAACCGCCCTGCATCTTGTCCACCGATGCACCTCCGGTGGCGCAGGTCACGTTCTTCAGGGCCGGGGTCTTGCCCGACAGCTCGGGCAGCTTTTCGGTGCACAGCGCGTCGCCACCAAAGTACTTCACGTTGCCCAGGCCCAGCTGCTCCATCTGGCGCAGCATGGGGCCGGCCTGGGCGTCCAGGCCACCGTAGAAGATCGCGTCGGGCTTCTTGTTCTTGATGGCGGTGAGGATGGCCATGAAGTCGGTGGCCTTGTCGTTGGTGAACTCCTCGGCCACCACTTTCAGGCCCTTTTGTTGCGCCGTGGCTTTGAAGACCGAGGCCACGCCCTGGCCGTAGGCCGTGCGGTCGTCGATGATGGCCACGCTCTTGAGCTTCTGGTGGTCTGCGCCAAACAGCGCCAGCGCTGCGCCCAGCGCGTTGTCGTTGGCGATCAGGCGGAAGGTGGTCTTGTGGCCGGGCTTGGTCAGGTCGGGGTTGGAAGCCGAGGCCGTGATGTGCGGCAGATCGCACTTGGCGTAGACGGCCGATGCAGGAATGGACGTGCCCGACTGCAGGTGGCCCACCACGCCTGCGACCTTCTGGTCGCACAGCTTCTGCGCCACGGCAGTGGCCTGGCGCGGGTCGCCCGCGTCGTCTTCGGCCGCAATTTCAAACTTGATCTTCTTGCCGCCGATGACGAGGTTCTGGGCGTTCAGGTCGTCAATGGCCAGACGCACACCGTTTTCGGTGTCTTTGCCGATGTGGGCAATGCCGCCCGACACGGGGCCCGCGTGGGCGATCTTGACGGTTTGCACGTCCTGAGCAGAAGCCAAGTTGGCGGCCAGCGCGATGGCGGTCAGCGCAGAAATGCGGAACAGGGGCGAGGAAGCAAAAGCAGGACGAAGCACGGTACGAGGTCTCCAGAATCAGTCAAAGCAGGCATGTTGTGCACCGATCTTGTACACAACAAGTCCAGCATCCTAGCCATGCCAGCGGTCATTCGCTGCACTTGCTATGCAAACTTAGCAATTTGCTCCGGCATTAACCACGCTAATGGGCAGACCTCCCCCAGGCATATTGCGGGGCACGCTGGGATAATCACGCCCCATGTCTCTCCTGCCCCACCAGCTCGAACTGCTCTCCCCCGCCCGCGATGCCGACATTGGCATCGAAGCCATCAACCACGGCGCCGATGCCGTCTACATCGGCGGCCCGGCCTTTGGCGCACGCGCGAGCGCGGGTAACGACATCCGGGACATCGAGCGCCTGGTGAAACACGCGCACCGCTTCAACAGCCGCATCTTCATCACACTCAACACCATCCTGCGCGACGATGAACTGGAGGCCGCGCGCCAGATGGCCTGGCAGGTGTACGAGGCGGGCGCTGACGCACTGATCATCCAGGACATGGGCCTGCTCGAAATCGACCTGCCCCCCATCCAGCTGCACGCGAGCACCCAGACCGATATCCGCACGCCCGAAAAGGCCCGCTTTCTGCAGGACGCAGGCCTGTCGCAGATCGTGCTGGCGCGCGAGTTGACGGTGCAGCAAATTGCGGCCGTGCACAAGGCCCTAGGCCCAGTGGATGCGCCCGGCCGCGCCAACATCGAGTTCTTCATCCACGGCGCGCTGTGCGTGGCCTACAGCGGCCAGTGCAACATCAGCCATGCGCAAACCGGCCGCAGCGCCAACCGCGGCGACTGCAGCCAGGCCTGCCGCCTGCCCTACCAGGTGACCGACGCGCAGGGCCGCTTCATTGCGCACGACAAGCATGTGCTCTCGATGAAGGACAACAACCAGAGCGACAACCTGCGCGCCCTCATCGACGCGGGCGTGCGCAGCTTCAAGATCGAGGGGCGCTACAAGGACATGGGCTATGTGAAGAACATCACCGCCCACTACCGCACGCTGATCGACGAGATCCTGGAAGAGCGCGAGAGCGCCGGCCGTCCGCTGTCGCGCTCGTCCAGCGGCGCCACCACCTTCACCTTCACGCCCGACCCGCTGCAGAACTTCAACCGCGAGTTCACTGACTACTTCGTGACCGGCCGCAAGGAAGACATCGGCGCCTTCGACACCCCCAAGAACCCCGGCCAGGCCATCGGCTGGGTGACCAAGGTGGGCCCCGACTTTGTGGAGCTGGAAGTGAGCGACCCCGCCACCGTGCTGCACAACGGCGACGGCCTGTGCTACTACGACCTGCACAAGGAACTGGTGGGCATGGCCATCAACGTGGCCGAGCCCGTGTCGGCACGGTCCGTGGGCCAGTGGCGCGTGTACCCCAAGGACCCGATGGACGGCTTCAGGGACCTGCGCAAGGGCACCGAAGTCAACCGGAACCGCGACATGGATTGGGTGCGCACGCTGGAGAAAAAATCCAGCGACCGCCGCATCGGCCTGTGGGCGCACCTGAGCGAAACGCCTTCGGGTTTCAGCCTGATGCTGACCGACGAGGACGGCAACGTGGGCTGTGCCGACGTGCAGCAGCCCCACCAGCCAGCCACCGATACCGGCAAGGCCGAGGCCAGCCTGCGCGAGCAACTGGGCCGCTTTGGCGCAACGGTGTTTGCGGTGCACGACATTGCGCTGCAGCTCTCGCAGCCCTGGTTTGTGCCCGCATCGGTGCTCAACGCCCTGCGCCGCGATGCGGTGGCCGACCTGGAGGCGAACCGTGCCCGCAACTTTGCCCGCCTGCCGCGTGCCACACCGGTGGAGCCCCCTGCGCCCTACCCTGAGGACACGCTCTCGTTTCTCGGCAACGTGTTCAACCACAAGGCGCATGACTTTTACGTGCGCCACGGCGTGAAGGTGATCGATGCGGCCTACGAGGCGCACGAAGAGGAAGGCGAAGTCAGCCTCATGATCACCAAGCACTGCGTGCGCTTCAGCATGAGCCTGTGCCCCAAGCAGGCCAAGGGCGTGACCGGCGTGCAGGGCACCGTCAAGGCCGAGCCGCTGATGCTCATCAACGGCAAAGAAAAGCTCACACTGCGCTTTGACTGCAAGCCCTGCGAGATGCACGTGGTGGGCAAGATGAAGAAATCGGTGCTCAACCAGCACGCCAAGGAGACGGAGGCGCTGGCCGTGCCGCTGCAGTTCTACCGCACACGGCCTGACTCCACAGCAGTATCAAAGGCGTAGCTGTTTGCGCTTGTTGCATAAGCGCCAGAGGCCAAAAAGACCCCGAATGCGCGTGCAGGCGCCGCGCATAAGCTCATAGCCAACGATTCGACCCACGCGCACCGCTCCGGTGCAAGAATGGCTGCCGCCGCCCTGCCACGCAGGCAGAGGCGGTCCCGCACAGCGCCCGCTGTCCCCCATTCTTGCCACCAGGAGAAACGTCCGCATGAAGATCGAAACCCTTGCCGTCCACGCTGGCTACAGCCCCGACCCCACCACCAAGGCCGTGGCCGTGCCGATCTACCAGACGGTGGCTTACGCGTTTGACAGCGCCCAGCATGGCGCGGACTTGTTCGATCTGAAGGTGCCGGGCAACATCTACACCCGCATCATGAACCCCACGACCGACGTGCTCGAAAAGCGTGTCGCGGCGCTCGAAGGCGGCATCGCCGCGCTGGCCGTGGCCTCGGGCATGGCGGCCATCACCTACGCCATCCAGACTATTGCCGAGGCGGGCGACAACATCGTGTCGGCCAGCACGCTGTATGGCGGCACCTACAACCTGTTTGCCCACACCCTGCCGCAGCAAGGCATCATCACCCGGTTTGCCGACCCGCGCGATCCGGCCAGCTTCGCGCAGCACATCGACGCGCGCACCAAGGCTATCTTTATCGAGTCCATCGGCAACCCGCTGGGCAACGTGACCGACATCCGCGCGCTGGCCGATGTGGCCCATGCGCACGGCATCCCGCTGATTGTGGACAACACGGTGCCCAGCCCCTACCTGCTGCGCCCCATCGAGCACGGCGCCGACATCGTGGTGCATTCGCTCACCAAGTACCTGGGCGGCCACGGCAACAGCGTGGGCGGCGCCATCGTGGACAGCGGCAAGTTCCCGTGGGCCGAACACAAGGCCCGCTTCCCGCGCCTGAACGAGCCCGACGTGAGCTACCACGGCGTGGTCTACACCGAGGCACTGGGCCCCGCCGCCTTCATCGGCCGCGCGCGCGTGGTGCCGCTGCGCAACACGGGTGCGGCGCTGTCGCCGCAAAGTGCATTCCTGATCCTGCAAGGCATTGAGACCCTGGCCCTGCGCATGGACCGCATCTGCGACAACACACTGGCGCTCGCAAAGTACCTGCAAAGCCACCCCAAGGTGGAATGGGTGCGCTACGCGGGCCTGCCCGACCACCCGGACCACGCGCTGGTGCAGCGGCAGTCGGGCGGCAAGGCATCGGGCATTTTGAGCTTTGGCCTCAAGAGCTCTGATGCGAACCCGCGCGCAGCCGGGGCGCGCTTCCTCGATGCGCTGCAGCTCTTCACGCGCTTGGTGAACATCGGCGATGCGAAGTCGCTGGCGACGCACCCGGCGTCCACCACCCACCGCCAGCTCAACCCCGAAGAGCTGGCCAAGGCGGGCGTGAGCGAAAGCATGGTGCGCCTGTCGGTGGGCATTGAGCACATCGATGACCTGCAGGCTGACCTGGTGCAGGCACTCGACGCTGTCTGAACCATCGGCAACCGCCGACCCCGGTTGCGGGATACTGGAGGGCCTGCCCCGCAGATCGCGGGGTGCCCTGATTCAAGATCGCCATGTCCCACCTATCCCCTCTTGCACCGATCACTCTCGGCCTGCTGCTACTGACCGGCTGCAGCTCCACCCCATCCATTCCGCCGCGCGGAGCGGATGTGACCGATTCCCACGTCGCCAGTTTCCGCCAGAAGCAAGACGAGCAACTGTTGCAAAAGCAGGTGTCGCCTCCGCTGGATGCGCCTTTGACGCTGCTGGAGGCGCCGCCACCGCGCTACCCGTCCTTCCTGCTGAATGACACCTCGCTCCAAGCACGCGGCGATGTGACGGTGTCGTTCGAAATCATGCCCAGCGGGCTGGTCGGCACTGTTCGCGTGCTGTCGGGCACGGGGGATGATGCCCTGCACAAGCCAGCGATCGACGCGGTGCGCCGCTGGAAATTTGCCCCACTGCTACGCAACGGGGAACCTGCCCGTCTCATCCTGCAGCACACCTTCCGCATGGACCCTGAGCGCGTCAGATAGCGCGGTAACGCCACTCATGCGTCACACGTCACGCGCAAGGCGCAGGCCACTGTATTGCCAGCGTGCCGTGGCAGGGAAGAAATTGCGGTAGGTGCCGCGTGCGTGCCCCGGCGGCGTGGCGCAGGAGCTGCCGCGCAGCACGTACTGGTTGACCATGAACTTGCCGTTGTACTCGCCCACGGCGCCGTCGGCCGCGCGAAAGCCGGGGTAGGCGGCGTAGCTCGACTGCGTCCATTGCCAGGCGCTGCCGAAGAGCTGCTCCAGGGCCTGCCCATCTGCGCCATCCACCCCACCGGCCCCGCAGGCTTGCACCGCGTGCTCCCATTCGGCTTCGGTGGGCAAGCGTGCACCCACCCAGCGCGCATAGGCGTCCGCCTCGTAGTAAGACAGATGGACTGCCGGCAGCCCACCGTCCAAGGGCTGCAAACCGGCCAGGGTGAACTGGTGCCAGACGCCATCGCCCGACCGGTGCCAGTACAAGGGTTGGTCCAGGCCCCGCGCCACACGCCAGTCCCAGCCTTCGGCCAGCCAATGGACAGGGTTGCCATAGCCCCCGCCCTCCACGAACGCCATCCATTCCGCGTTGGTCACCAGCCGCGAAGCCAGCGCGTACGGGGCCAGGTAGGTGCGGTGGCGGGGCGCTTCGTTGTCGAAGGCAAAGCCATCACCGCGATGGCCGATGTCCACCAATCCGCCCTCCAGCATCAACCACCCAAAAGGTGCTTGCGCTGGCGCCAGGGTAAGGTCCCCGGCCTTGTCGGCATCGGTTCCGTACGCCGGATGTGTGGGGTTGCACGACAGCAGGTGCTTGATGTCCGTCACCAGCAGTTCCTGGTGCTGCTGCTCGTGCTGCAGGCCCAGCTCGATCAGCGCGCACAGCGCTGCGTTGTCCAGCACGGAGGGCAGCAGACGCCCCATGCGCTGGTCCACGTCGGCACGGTAGGCCAGCACTTCATCCAGTAGAGGGCGGGTGAGCAGCCCCCGGTGCGGGCGCGGGTGCTTGGCACCCACACCGTTGTAGTAGGAGTTGAACAGCACGCGGAAAGCCGGGTTGAACGGCGCAAAGCCCGGCTCGTTGGGCTCCAGCACAAAGGTCTCGAAGAACCAGGTGGTGTGCGCGAGGTGCCATTTGGCGGGGCTGGCGTCCGGCATGGACTGCGCACCGCAGTCCTCGGCCGACAGGGGCGCGACCAGCGCGCGGGTGTGCCCCCGCACGGCGGCATAGCGCGACAGCAGCACGGTGAGCGAGGCGCCAAAATCCATATTAGTCATACAAAAAACCTTCAGGGCCTAGCGTGCACCACCGCAAACCAGCCACGGTCGTCGGTCCACGCCTGGGCTTGCGAGAACCCAGCGCGCTCCAGCATGTCTGTGAATACGCGCAAGGGGTACTTGTAGCTGTTCTCGGTGTGGATGCGCTCGCCCTGGTCAAACCGGCGGCCCCCACCGGGCCAGCGCACCTCAAAGTCCGCCATGGCCTCCAGGTGCATCTCGATGCGCGACTCGCCCTGATTGAAGAAAGCGCGGTGCTGCCACTGCTCTACATCGAAGTTGCTGCCGATGAGCCGGTTCACATGCCGAAGCACGTTGCGGTTGAAGGCTGCCGTCACGCCCGCCGCGTCATCGTACGCGGCTTCCAGCACGTCCACGTCCTTGGGCAGGTCGATGCCAATCAGCAGGCCGCCGTCGTCGTCGATCAGCTCGCGCATGTGGGCCAGCAGGTCCAGCGCATGGGGCGGGTCAAAGTTGCCGATGGACGAGCCCGGGTAAAACACCAGCCGCCCGGTGCGCGGAATGTCGTCAGGCAGGGCCACGCCCTGCGTCATGTCGCCGCCCACGGCCCGCGCATCGAGGCCAGGGAAGTCGTCGCGCAGGCCCTGCACCGCCGCCTGCAGAAAGTCGGCCGAAATGTCCACCCCCACAAAACAGGCGGGCTGCACCAGCCGGCACAGCGTGCGGGCCTTCTGGCAGTTGCCCGCGCCCAGCTCGACCAGCGTGCGCCCCACGCCCACGGCGCGGGCGATGTCGGCCGCGTGCTGCTGCATGAGCGCGGTTTCGGTGCGGGTGGGGTAGTACTCGGGCAGGCGGGTGATTTCCTCGAACAAGCGGGAGCCATGCTGGTCGTAGAAATACTTGGGCGAAATGCTCGCGGGCCGCTGGTTCAGGCCACGTGTGATGTCGTCTGTGGGGCTGGGCAAAGGCATGGGTTGTGTCGAGGTGTCTCGCGCGGCGCATATGCACCGCTGGTTCATCCAACGGGACCGCCCTGGAGCCCTGTGCGCTCGCCCGCAGACCATCCCGCACCCGGGCGGGGGCATGCAACAACCCTACCGCCAGTCGGCCATTGTGCGCCGCCTCCATGACATTGTGTGCACACCATAAGCGGGCAGCGCCCGCGCGCCAGTCGGCAAGGCCAGGCGCTGCACCCCACAATGGACCAGCAAATGGGCAAATGGCCGGGCACTTTCGCCCGGCGCCTTGCTCCAACGCCGCTGTGTCTCCCCCTCAGCAGGAGTGCCCCATGCCTATCCGCCCGAGTCTCTGGTCATCCAGCCCGCTTTCTGCCCCCGCGACACACGCTGGCCGGGCCACAGGGCCCACGCGGCGGCGCCTGCTGCGGCAGGGACTGTGGGGCAGTGCCCTGGTGGTGGCCCCGGCCCTGGTGCCTGCGGCCATGGCGCAAGGGGCCCTGGCCCCCACGCCCCGCCAGACCGAGGGGCCGTACTACCCGGTCCGGCTCCCTGCGGACAGCGACGGCGACCTGCTGCGCAACGGCCTGATGCGCTATGTGGACGGCCAGCCCGTGTGGGTGGAAGGCCGGGTCACCGACACGCAGGGCGTGCCCCTGGCAGGTGGCACGGTCGAGATCTGGCAGTGCGATGCAGACGGCCACTACCACCACCCCGGCGATGGCAACAAGGCCGCCCCCGCATTCCAGGGCTTTGGCCGCGTGGTGCTGGGCCGCGACGGGCGCTACCGCTTTCGCACCATCCGGCCCGCGCCCTACACGGGGCGCACGCCCCACATCCACTTCAAGGTGCGCCTGCCCGAACGCGAGTTGCTGACCACACAGATGTATGTGGCGGGCGAGCCAGGCAATGCCAGCGACTTCCTCTGGCGCCGCTTGAGCGCAGCAGAGCGTGCGGCACTGACGGTACCGTTCGCCCCGTCGGCCGATGGCATGCGGGCCGAGTTTGCGCTGGTGGTGCAGGCCTGATCGGCTGCCAACCACCACAATCCAGAACCCCTTCTGTTCAACCCGCTCCACCGCATGGACTCCGTCACCCAACTTGTCCTGGGCTCTGCTGTCAGCATCGCCACCCTGGGCCGCCGTACCGCCGTGTGGAAGGCCGCGCTCTGGGGCGGCATTGCCGGCACGCTGCCCGACCTGGACGCGCTCATCGACCATGGCGACGCCATTCTCAACATGGTGCTGCACCGCTCGGAAAGCCATGCCCTGCTGTACCTCACCTTGCTGTCCGCGCCGCTGGCCTGGCTGGTGTCGCGCCTGCACCGGGAGCCCAGCCTCTTCACCCGCTGGTGGCTGGCGTTGTGGCTGGCGCTGGTCACCCACCCCTTGCTCGACTGGATGACGGTGTACGGTACACAGCTGCTGCTGCCCTTGACCAGCACGCCCTATGCCGTGGGCAGCGTTTTCATCATCGACCCGCTGTACACCCTGCCGCTGCTATTGGGCGTGCTGCTGGCGCTGCTGATGCGCCACGGGCGCGGCATTGCCTGGGCGCGCATGGGGCTGGTGCTGAGCACGGCCTACCTGGGCTGGAGTGTGGCTGCACAGCAGATGGCTACCCAGCGCTTCATAGCGGCCGCCCCCGTGCCACAGCTGGCGCCTGGGCGGTTGCTTGTCACGCCCGCGCCCTTCAACACCCTGCTGTGGCGCGCCGTGGCCGTAACGCCCTCGCACTACTACGAGGGCTACTACGGGCTGCTGGACGGCGACCGCCCCGTGCGCTGGACGGCCCATGAACGGGGCGCAGATCTGTATGCGCGCTACCAGGGCAACGCCCTGGTGGACCGTATCGCCCGGTTCAGCCACGGTTTCTTCAAGATGAGCGAGGCCGGGGGCGAAGTCTTCATCACCGACCTGCGCATGGGCAACGAGCCCACCTACACCTTTCACTTCAACCTGGGCACCCCTGCAGAGATGGCGGGCGGCCAGCGCCCCACCACCCAGCAGTGGCAACGGCCCGACCTGGCCGCCGCCCTGCCCTGGCTGTGGGCGCGCACGTGGGGGGCCGATGTGGTGCTGGCACCGCCGCAGGCAGCGCGCGGGCAGCCGTAGGAGCCCGCGCACTCAAGCACAGGTGTACTGCCCAAAGCAGCGGCATCTGTGCCTTGTGAAGAGGCTGCCTGCAGCCTACGCTGGACCTCTTCGCTATCGCAAAACCACGCCATGCCCCACCACCGCACAGGCTTCCATAAGAATCGACCGCCCAATGCCGCCGAAGCAATGATCAGCGCCGTAGCGCCACAGCCCTGCCAAGGCAGTGGGGTGGCCGTATGACACCCACCACCCTGCTGGTGTTCTCGTTGGTGGCGCTGGTGGCCATTGCCACGCCGGGCCCTACGGTGCTGCTGGCGCTGGCCAATGGCGCGCGCTATGGCGTGCGCCGCGCCTTGCCGGGCATGCTCGGCGCGGTGGTGTCCGACTTCGTGCTCGTGGGCGCCGTGGCGCTGGGGCTGGGCGCGTTGCTGGCCGCGTCGGAGTTCTGGTTCTCGGTGGTGAAGTGGCTGGGCGCTGCCTATCTGGCCTGGCTGGGGTGGCGGCTGCTGCGCTCCCAAGGCGGCCTGGACCTTGCATCCGCAGGGGACTCCCCGGGCGCCGCAGGGGCGGTAGCCACGCCGGGCGGCATCTTCCTGCGCTCGTTTCTGGTGGCGGTCACCAATCCCAAGGGCTATCTTTTCTGCTCGGCGCTGTTGCCGCAGTTCATCAATGCCAACGCACCACAGTGGCCACAGTACGCGGCCATTGCGGTGGTGTTTGCCAGCCTCGACTGTGTGGTGATGCTGGCCTATGCGCTGATCGGAGCGCGTGCCATCCGGCTGCTGCAACGCCGTGCAGTGCGGTGGCTGGACCGCTGCTGCGGGGGCGCGTTGCTGGCACTGGCCGCCTCACTGGCGTTGTACCGCCGCAGTGTGGGCTGACCAGCGCCGCCGCAAAGGCGCTTGCCGGGCGATGCCCGCCACCACCGGGGTGATGGCGAACGGCGCCTCAGAAGCGCCAACCCAGACCCACGCCCACCAGAACAGGGTCTACCTTGAAGGTGCCCAGCTTGGCACCACCCGCAGTCACATCGGTTTTGATGAAAACCTTCTTCACGTCAAAGTTGAGGTACAGGTTCTTGGCCAGCGGGATGTCCACGCCCACTTGCAGGGCGGGGCCGAAGCTGTTGCGGTCGATGTCCACACCGGCGGGCAGGTTCACGCTGGAGAAGCGCGTGTAGTTGAGGCCCGCACCCACATAAGGCTTGAAGCCAGAGACATCAAAGTGGTACTGCGCCAGCAGTGTCGGAGGCAGGTGCTTGAGCGTGCCGATGGCTGCGCCACCCGCGCTGAGCGTGTGCTTTTGCGGCACCGTGAGGATCAGCTCTGCCGCGATGTTCTTGTTGAAGAAGTACGTGATATCGACTTCAGGAATCGCCCTGTTGTTGACCGTGAGGCCCAGGGGCGTGCTGTCCTTGTTGGCGCTGTCCAGGTGCACCGCACGTGCACGGACCATCCAGGGGCCTTCAGCCTGTTGCGCCAGGGCAGCGCCAGAGGACAGGACACACAAGGCAGCTACAGCCAGCAGGTTCTTTTTCATGGTGATTTCGCATCGGTTAGACGGGGACGACCCCCGTGCATGTATTGAACCGCTGCACCTGCTCACCGGCCTTGCCCTAACTCAAGACCTCCGTACTAACCCTTAGACTTACATCAAGGCATACCCATTTTCACGCTGTGGACTTGCCGCGCAGGCGCTGCACCAGCATCACCCCGGCCAGCACCAGGCCACCGGCCACAATGCCCACCACCGCGTTGAGCAGGTTCTCTGCCACCACCTTCCACACCGCACCTGCGGGCCATTGGCCTGCAGCAGCAGCGGCGGCCTCGACGGCATGGTGAAGTGCGGGCACGCCGTGCACCAGAATGCCGCCGCCCACCAGGAACATCGCCGCCGTGCCCGCCACAGACAGGCCCTTCATCAACCAGGGCGCTGCACGCAGAATGCCCCTGCCCACGGCGCGCGCAGCGCTGCTGGCCTTGTTGCTGAGCCACAGGCCCAGGTCATCCAGCTTGACGATGCCCGCTACCAGGCCATACACGCCGATGGTCATGATCACCGCGATGCCCGACAGCACGGCCACCTGCTGCGCAAAGGGTGCAGCAGCCACGGTGCCGAGCGTGATGGCAATGATTTCGGCGGACAGGATGAAGTCAGTGCGCACCGCGCCCTTGATCTTGTCTTTTTCGAACGCCACCAGGTCCACCGCCGGGTTGGCATTGGCCTTGGCATGGCTTTCGTGTTCGGCAGCGTCCTCATGCTCAGCATGCAGCAGCTTGTGGGCCACCTTTTCAAAGCCCTCAAAACACAAGAATGCCCCGCCAACCATGAGCAGCGGGGTCACGGCCCAGGGCGCAAATGCGCTGATGAGCAGCGCGGCAGGCACCAGGATGATCTTGTTGATCATCGAACCCTTGGCAACGGCCCACACCACCGGAATCTCACGCTCGGCGCGCACCCCGGTCACCTGCTGGGCATTGAGCGCCAGATCATCCCCTAGCACCCCCGCCGTCTTTTGCGCAGCCACCTTGGTCATCACAGACACATCGTCTGCCATGGCCGCACTCTTCTTGGCCGCCACTTTGGTCATCACGGCCACGTCGTCCAGAATCGTGGCGATATCGTCAAGCAGGGCAAGCAGGCTGCCAGAGGCCATGGGAGGTCCTTGGAATGGATGAAAAGCGCCGACTATAGCAATGACCCACATCAATCCTGCGGATATCAACGCCCCATGAAAAACGGGGCCGCAGCCCCGTTCCCAATCACGCTTTCTGCCTCAACGGCAGGCGGGGTCAGCCTACCCACTTGCGCGCATTGCGCCAGATGCGCATCCAGCCGCTGTACTCGGCCTTGTCCTCGCTGGTCCAGCTCGTCTGCACGTTGCGGAACACACGCTCGGGGTGCGGCATCATGGCTGTAAAGCGGCCGTCGGCCGTGGTCACGGCCGTGAGACCGCCCGCGCTGCCGTTGGGGTTGAACGGGTACTGCTCGGTGGCGCGGCCGTGGTTGTCCACGTAGCGCATGGCGGCGATGGCCTTGCCGGCGCTGCCCCGGTACTTGAAGTTGGCATAGCCCTCGCCGTGCGCCACCGCAATCGGCAGGCGGCTGCCCGCCATGCCTTGCAGGAACAGGCTGGGCGATTCGAGCACCTCCACCAGCGACAGACGAGCCTCGAAGCGCTCGCTCTGGTTGGTGGTGAAGCGCGGCCAGTCTTGCGCGCCGGGGATGATGTCGGCCAGCTCGGCAAACATCTGGCAGCCGTTGCACACACCCAGGCCGAAGGTGTCCGCGCGGCCGAAGAAGCCCTGGAACTGTGCAGCCAACACCGGGTTGAACGTGATGGAGCGCGCCCAGCCAATGCCCGCGCCCAGCGTGTCGCCATAGCTGAAGCCGCCGCAGGCCACCACGCCCTTGAAGTCTTCGAGCTTGACGCGGCCAGTCTGCAGGTCGGTCATGTGCACGTCGTAGGCCTCGAAGCCCGCTTCGGTGAAGGCATAGGCCATTTCGATGTGCGAGTTCACGCCCTGCTCGCGCAGGATGGCGACCTTGGGCTTGGCGAGGTTCAGGTACGGCGCGGCCACGTTGTCGGCGGCATCGAAGGTGAGGTGCACATGCAAACCCGGGTCGGTGGGCTCGCCCGCTGCGGCGTGCTCGGCATCGGCATTGGCAGGGTTGTCGCGCTGCTGGCAGATCTTCCAGCTCACGGCGTCCCACACCTGGTGCAAATCGGCCAGCTTGGCGCTGAACACGGCCTTGGCATCGCGCCAGACCTGCAGTTCGCCCTTGCCGGCGTCGATTTCTGACGATACGGGGCGCGTCTTGCCGACGAAGTGGCTGAACTTGGACAGGCCATGCTCACGCAGGGTCTGCATCACGTCATTGCGCTCGCTGGTCTTGACCTGCAGCAGCACCCCCAGTTCTTCATTGAACAGCGCCTTGAGCGTGAGTTCTTCGCGGCGCGCGCTCACCTGCTGTGCCCAGTTCTTGGCGTCGCCGGTTTCCATACGGCTGTCGCTGATGCCGTCACCTTCAGTGACCAGCAGGTCCACGTTCAGCGCCACACCCACATGGCCCGCAAAGGCCATTTCGGCGGCTGCCGCCAACAGGCCGCCATCGCTGCGGTCGTGGTACGCCAGAATCTGGCCCTTGGCGCGCAGCGCGTTCACGGCGTTGACCAGGTTGACCAGGTCTTTGGGGTCGTCCACATCGGGCACCACGTCGCCGCTTTGGTCCAGAGTCTGGCCCAGGATGCTGCCGCCCATGCGGTTCTGGCCCTTGCCCAGGTCGATCAGCACCAGCGTGGTGTCGGCCTCGGTGGCGTCGAGCTGGGGGGTGAGCGTGCCGCGCACGTCGGACAGCGAGGCGAAGGCGCTCACGATCAGGCTGACGGGCGAGGTGACCTTCTTCTTGTCCGAACCTTCGCTCCACTGCGTGCGCATGGACAGGCTGTCCTTGCCCACAGGGATGGAGACGCCCAGCGCGGGGCACAGCTCCATGCCCACGGCCTTCACGGTTTCGTACAGCGCGGCGTCTTCGCCGGGCTCGCCGCAGGCAGCCATCCAGTTGGCCGACAGCTTCACGCGCGGCAGCTCGATGGGCGCGGCCAGCAAGTTGGTGATGGCTTCGGCCACCGCCATGCGGCCCGAGGCGGGCGCGTTGATGGCGGCCAGCGGCGTGCGCTCGCCCATGCTCATCGCCTCACCCGCAAAGCCCTTGTAATCGGCCAGCGTCACAGCGCAATCGGCCACGGGCACCTGCCAGGGGCCGACCATCTGATCACGGTGGCTGAGGCCGCCCACGGTGCGATCGCCAATGGTGATGAGGAAGCGCTTGGACGCCACCGTGGGGTGGGCCAGCACGTCGATGACGGCTTTTTGCAGCGGCACGCCGGTCAGGTCCATCGGTGCGAATTCGCGCTCCACGGTGGTCACGTCGCGGTGCATCTTGGGCGGCTTGCCCAAGAGCACGTTCATGGGCATGTCCACGGGCAGTTTTTGGTCATCGGCTGTGGCGGCGGGGTCGTGCAGCACCAGCTGGCGCTCTTCGGTGGCGGTGCCGATCACGGCGAATGGGCAACGCTCACGTTCGCAGAAGGCTTTGAACTGTTCCAGCGACTCGGGCGCAATCGCCAGCACGTAGCGCTCTTGCGACTCGTTGCTCCAGATTTCCTTGGGCGCCATGCCGGACTCTTCGAGCTGCACGGCGCGCAAATCGAAACGTGCGCCACGGCCTGCGTCGTTGGTCAGCTCGGGGAACGCGTTGGACAAGCCACCCGCGCCCACGTCGTGGATGGCCAGGATGGGATTGGCCGCGCCCTGCGCCCAGCAATGGTTGATGACCTCTTGCGCACGGCGCTCAATCTCGGGGTTGCCGCGCTGCACGGAGTCAAAATCCAGCTCGGCGGCGTTGGTGCCGGTGGCCATGGAGCTGGCAGCACTGCCGCCCATGCCGATGCGCATGCCAGGGCCACCCAGCTGGATCAGCAGCGAACCGGCGGGGAATTCGATTTTCTTGGTCAGCTCGGCGTCGATCACGCCCACGCCGCCCGCGATCATGATGGGCTTGTGGTAGCCGCGCTGCACACCGCCAACGTTCTGCTCGTACTCGCGGAAGTAGCCGTTCAGGTTGGGGCGGCCGAATTCATTGTTGAACGCCGCGCCGCCCAAGGGCCCTTCGACCATGATCTGCAGCGGGCTGGCAATGTGCTCGGGCTTGCCCACGGCGCTGCCCCAGAGCTTGGACACGGTGAAACCCGTGAGGCCCGCCTTGGGCTTGGAGCCCCGGCCGGTGGCGCCTTCGTCGCGGATCTCGCCGCCCGCGCCGGTGGATGCGCCCGGGAAGGGCGAGATGGCCGTGGGGTGGTTGTGGGTTTCCACCTTCATCAGCACATGCTGGGTAACGCTACTCTTTTGATAGCTATTAGCGCTTGATGGTTGCGCGGCAGCGGCCATTTTTGCCACAAATCGCTCGACCTGATGGCCTTCCATGACCGAGGCGTTGTCCGAATACGCAATCACCGTGTGCTGGGGTGCCAGCTGGTGGGTGTTGCGGATCATGCCGAACAGGCTCTTGTCCTGCGCCACGCCATCGATGGTGAACTGGGCGTTGAAGATCTTGTGGCGGCAGTGCTCGCTGTTGGCCTGCGCGAACATCATCAGCTCCACGTCGGTGGGGTTGCGCTTCAGCCCATTGAAGGCGTTGACGAGGTAGTCGATTTCATCGTCGGCCAGGGCCAAGCCAAAGCGGGTGTTGGCGGCTTCGAGTGCAACGCGGCCACCGGCCAGCACGTCCACATGCTCCATGGGTGCGGGCTGCAGTTCGGTGAACAGCGCGGCGGCGGCGCTGCGGTCGGCCACCACCGATTCGGTCATGCGGTCGTGCAGCAAGGCGGCGACTTGGCCCAGTTGCTCGGCGGTCAGCTCGGGCGTCTTGCCCAGCAGGCCCGATTTCAGGCTGATGCGGTATTCGGTGATGCGCTCCACGCGGCGGATGGCGATGCCGCAGTTGCGCGCAATGTCGGTGGCCTTGGAGGCCCAGGGCGAGAGCGTGCCCAGGCGGGGCGTGACGATGAGGGCGGCGCCGTCCTCGGGGCCTGCGTAAGGGTCGCCGTAGGTCAGCAGCGCAGCCAGACGTTCTTGTTCAGCGGGCGTGGGGGCCGCATCGGTGGCGACCAGGTGCACGAAACGCGCTGCAATGCCACTGATCTTGGGGTGGATCGCCTCCAGGGCGGGTTGAAGTTGCTGGGCGCGGAAGGAGCTGAGGGCGTTGCCGCCCGCCAGCGTGGTCATGTGCAAGGTCACGGTAGCGGCCTGTTGGGGGGTGTCAGGGGTAGAGGGTGGCTCCGGGCGCCAGCGTGCAACCAGCACCGGAGCCCTCCATTTTACCGGGCATGGCCCGCCCGCCTGCGCAGCCGAGGGGCGAATGGGATAATCGGGGGATGAGCATCACCATCAAAAGCGCCGAGGACATCGAGGGCATGCGTCTGGCCTGCCGCCTGGCCTCCGAAGTGCTGGACTACATCGCCCCCCACATCAAGCCCGGCATCACCACCAAGGAAATCGACCGCCTGGGTGCCGAATGCATGGCACAGCAGGGCACCATCTCGGCCACCGTGGGTTACCAGCCCCCCGGCTACCCGCCCTACCCGGCTTCGCTGTGCACTTCGGTCAACCATGTGGTGTGCCACGGCATCCCCAACGACAAGCCGCTCAAGAAGGGCGATATCGTCAACGTGGACGTGACCGTGATCACCAAGGATGGCTGGTACGGCGACAACAGCCGCATGTACATGATCGGCGAGTGCTCGATTGCCGCCAAGCGGCTCACCGCCATCACGTTCGATGCCATGTGGCACGGCATCGTGCAGGTCAAGCCCGGCGCCCACCTGGGCGATATCGGCCACGCGATCCAGAAGTTCGCAGAAGCGCAGGGCTTCTCCATCGTGCGCGAGTTCTGCGGCCATGGCATCGGCAAGAAGTTCCACGAAGAACCCCAGGTGCTGCACTACGGCCGCCCCGGCACACTCGAAAAGCTGGAGCCCGGCATGGTCTTCACCATCGAGCCCATGATCAACGCGGGCCGCCGCGAGGTGAAGGAACACGGCAACGACGGCTGGACCATCGTGACCAAGGACCACAGCCTGTCGGCCCAGTGGGAGCACACGGTGCTGGTCACGGAGACGGGGTACGAGGTGATGACGCTGTCAGCGGGCTCGCCCCCGCTGCCACCCTTTGTGACAGCCACCAAGACCTGAGGCGACTGCGGGGCCCCCCGCTCCCGCGCACCAGGCAGCCGCTTGCATAACTCTTGCATGGCTTTTTCATGGCCTCCCACGATACTTACCGACCATGACTGAACTCCATGCCCTGCGCGACGCCTACCGCAGCGACAAGGCCGCCCTGCTGGCGGCCATGAAAGCCACCGGCGCATCGACACGCGGCATCCGCGTGCTGCTGCGCAAGCTGTCATCACTGGCGGGCAACCTGCTGCAGACCCTGTGGCAACGCGCCCAGCTCCCCGACGACATGGCCCTGGTGGCAGTGGGCGGCTTTGGGCGCGACCAGCTGTTCCCCTATTCCGATGTCGATGTCCTGCTGCTGCTGCCCGACGGCGCGGCGCCCGAGGCCGGCAGCGCCTTGCGTGCAAAGCTGGAAGGCTTCATTGGCAGTTGCTGGGACACGGGCCTGGAGATCGGGTCGAGCGTGCGCACGGTGGCCGAGTGCCTGGCCGAAAGCGCGGGCGATGTCACCGTACAGACCTCGCTGCTCGAATCTCGGCTGGTGTGCGGCAATGCTGCGCTGTTTGCCGAATTCCAGCGCCAGTACCGCGCGCAAATGAACCCCCAGGCCTTCCTGGTCGCCAAGACCCTGGAAATGCGCCAGCGCCACAACAAATACGAGAACACGCCCTACTCGCTGGAGCCCAACTGCAAGGAGTCGCCCGGCGGACTGCGCGACCTGCAGATGATCCTGTGGGTGGCACAGGGCGCGGGGCTGGGTCGCAACTGGAAGGAACTGGCCGCCAGCGGCATGGCCACCGCCTTTGAAGTGCGCCAGATCGAGCGCAACGAGGCGCTGCTGTGCCTGATCCGGGCCCGCCTGCATGCGGCGGCCGGGAGGCACGAAGACCGCCTGGTGTTCGACCTGCAGACGGCCGTGGCCGAATCGTTCGGCTACCGCTCGCAGGCGCCCGATGGCTCGCGCCTGCCCATGCGGGCCAGCGAAAGCCTGATGCGCCGCTATTACTGGGCGGCCAAGGCCGTATCGCAGCTCAGCCAGATCCTGCTGCTGAACATCGAAGAGCGCCTGAACCCATCGACGCACGAGCCGCGCCCCATCAACGAGAGATTCTTCGAGAAGGCGGGCCTCATCGAAGTGGCCAGCGACGACCTGTATACCCGCGACCCGCACACGATCCTGGAGACCTTCCTGCTCTACCAGACCACCGTGGGGCTCAAGGACCTGTCGGCGCGCACCTTGCGTGCGCTGTACAACGCACGCGGCGTGATGGACAGCGCCTTCCGCCGCGACCCGGTCAACCGCGATGCCTTCATGCGCATCCTGCAGCAGCCCTCGGGCATCACCCACGCCATGCGGCTGATGAACCAGACCTCGGTGCTGGGGCGCTACCTGTGGCCGTTCCGCCGCATCGTGGGGCAGATGCAGCACGACTTGTTCCACGTCTACACGGTGGACCAGCACATCCTGATGGTGCTGCGCAATGTGCGTCGTTTCTTCATGGCCGAGCATGCGCACGAGTACCCGTTCTGCTCGCAGCTGGCTGCAGGCTGGGACAAGCCCTGGATCCTGTATGTAGCGGCGCTGTTCCATGACATTGGCAAGGGGCGCGGCGGCGACCATTCGCAGATCGGCGCCGAAGAAGTGCGGCGCTTTTGCCGCCAGCATGGTGTGGACCGCGAAGACGCCCGGCTCATCGAGTTTCTGGTGCGCGAACACCTGACCATGAGCACCGTAGCGCAAAAGCAGGACCTGAGCGACCCGGATGTGATCGCCGCATTTGCACGCCGCGTGGGCAATGAGCGCAACCTCACAGCCATGTACCTGCTCACCGTGGCGGACATCCGAGGCACCAGCCCCAAGGTCTGGAACGCCTGGAAGGGCAAGCTGCTGGAAGACCTGTACCGCGCCACGCTGCGCACCCTGGGCGGCCGCGCCCCCGATGCAGCCGCCGAGATCGAGGCCCGCAAGCGCGAGGCATTGGTGCTGCTGGCGCTCAACGCGCTGCCGTTCGAGGCCCACAAGGCCCTGTGGGCAACGCTCGACGTGAGCTACTTCATGCGCCACGACGCGGCCGACATTGCCTGGCACACACGCCATCTGTCGCGCCACGTGGGCACCGCCAAACCAGTGGTGCGCGCCCGCCAGTCGCTGGCAGGTGACGGGCTGCAGGTGATGGTCTACGCCGCCGACCAGGCCGACCTGTTTGCACGCATCTGTGGCTACTTCGACCGCGTGGGCTTCAGCATCCTCGATGCACGCGTGCACACCGCCAACAACGGCTATGCGCTGGACACCTTCCAGGTCGTGGCCTCTTCCGCGTCTGAACAGCCCGGGCACTACCGCGAGCTGACCCACATGGTCGAGAGCGACCTGATGCGTGTGATCGAGGAAGGCGGACCGCTGCCGGAGCCCGCGCGCAAGCGGGTCTCGCGCCGGGTCAAGAGCTTCCCGGTCGCCCCCCGCGTGACCCTGCGGCCCGACGAAAAAGCGCAGCGCTGGCTGCTGGCCATCTCGGCCAGCGACCGGGCGGGCCTGCTGTATCTGGTGGCACGCATCCTGGCGCAGCACCACCTGAGCGTGCAATTGGCCAAGGTCAGCACCTTGGGTGAGCGGGTGGAGGACACCTTCCTTATCCAGGGCCCCGAGCTGCAGAACAACGCGCGCCAGATCCAGATCGAGACCGAACTGCTGCGCGAGCTATCGTCCTGACGGACTCCATGGGTGCCACTGTCCGCTGACGCGCGGCACCGCACAGCCGGTCGCGTCAGTCGTCCTCTGCGGCGCCAATGTCGGGAAACAGCACCTCGGTGAACCCGAACTGCGCGAAGTCCCGCACCCGCATCGGGTACAGCTTGCCGGTGAGGTGGTCGCATTCATGCTGCACCACGCGGGCATGGAAACCTTCCACCGTGCGGTCGATGGGGTCTCCATAGGGGTCAAAGCCTGTGTAGCGGATACGTGACCAGCGCGGTACCTTGCCACGCAGACCCGGCACGGACAGGCAGCCTTCCCAGTCCTCCTCCTCTTCATCACCCAAAGGGGTGATGACAGGGTTCAGCAGCACGGTCGGGGGCACCAGTGGCCGGTCCGGGTAGCGCGGATTGCGGTCATTGGAGCCAAAAATCACCAGCTGCAAGTCCACACCAATCTGGGGCGCCGCCAGGCCTGCCCCGTTGACGGATCGCATGGTGTCGAACATGTCCCGCACGAGAAGATGCAGGGCGTCGGTGTCAAACTCGGTCACGGGCTGGGCAATGCGCAGTAAGCGCGGGTCGCCCATCTTCAGGATGGTGTGGATGGTCATCGGATGAAAAATCTCTGCAAAAGCGGGCGCGCAGATGCGCGCTGGCGTATAGGGCGCATGCAGCATAGCGCGCGGGCGGCCATTGCGCAGCAGGGCAACCTGCAAGCCCGTTCACAATATGCCCATGGCTACGACGCCTCCTGAAGATCCCTTGGTCGAGCCCCCCGAACCCTCGCCACGCCCCCTGCCCTGGCCCGTGCGCTGGCTGCTACAGGCCTTCGCCGTGTTGTGCCTGGTGATGGGGGCCATCGGCGTGGTTGTTCCCGGCCTGCCCACCACCGTGTTCATCCTCATGGCGGCATGGGCGGCTGCCCGCAGCTCGCCACGGCTGTACCGCTGGCTCTGGCACCACCGGCTGTTTGGCCCACTGCTGCGCAACTGGGCCCAGGGTGGCAAGGTCAGCCGCCGCGCCAAGTGGAGCGCAGCCCTCATGATGTCCTTGAGTGCCGTGGTCCTGCTGCTCACGGTGTCACGCCCATGGATCGTGGCAATGGCCATCGGGTGCATGGCCTGCGTGCTGGCATGGCTGTGGCGCCGGCCCGAGCCATCATGAAAGAACAAGGGTCGTACCCGCGCCGCGCGACAAAGAAAATCAGGCCGATTACACAAACCCACTGCAAACGAGTTTTGAGCTGATTTTTGTGTATATAATCTAAGTCTTGTTCCTCGATAGCTCAGTCGGTAGAGCGCCGGACTGTTAATCCGTAGGTCCCTGGTTCGAGCCCAGGTCGAGGAGCCAAGAATTTGCAGGCCCTGCATGAGTGAAGCGGGGCCTTTTACATACCGAGTTTACGTACCGATTATTCCTCGATAGCTCAGTCGGTAGAGCGCCGGACTGTTAATCCGTAGGTCCCTGGTTCGAGCCCAGGTCGAGGAGCCACTCAAAAATCCCTGCACCGCCATCCGGTGCAGGGATTTTTTTTGCCCTCGGCACCCCAGTTCATCGCCGATCACATGCCAGACAATGGTGTCTTTGCGTTTTGCCACCATGCCCCCGCAATTGCCCTGGCTGGAAACCGAAGACTCCTTCCCTGCACCGGCCACCGCCTGGGGGCCTGATGACCCCGCGCCCGGCCTGCTGGCCGCTGGGGGCTCCCTGGATGTCCTCCGCCTGCGCGCCGCATACGCACAAGGCACCTTTCCCTGGTACGGACCGGGGCAACCCATCCTGTGGTGGGCACCAGATCCGCGCATGGTGCTGCCTGTCTCGGAGTTCCGGCTGCACCGATCCCTGCGCAAGACACTGCAGGCCTTCCGCACACAAGACCACTGCGAAATCCGGTTGGACCACGCATTCAAGGAGGTCATCACCGCATGCGCAACTAAGGAGCGCGAAGGGCAAGCAGGGACCTGGATCGTGCCGGAGATGGTCGAGGCCTACACCCGGTTGCATGCAGCAGGCTATGCCCATAGTGTTGAGACCTGGATCCATGGCGAGCTGGTCGGCGGCCTGTATTGCGTGGCGCTGGGCCGGGCTGTGTTTGGCGAATCCATGTTTGCCCACGCCACCGATGCATCCAAGATCGCCCTCTCCGCCCTGGTGGCGCTGTGCCGCCACCACGGTGTGAGCATGATCGATTGCCAGCAAAACACCGGGCACCTGGCATTCCTCGGAGGGCGCGAAATCGCCCGCACCGAGTTCCTTGCACACGTCGAGAGGGCTCGTAACGAACCCCCTCTTACCTGGGCATTCGACCCCGTATACTGGAACGCGCTGCTGCCCACTCTGGCCCCCAAGGCATGACGCAACTCAACGACCTCCCACTGCAAACCCTGCAGTTCTACGCGACAGCCCCTTACCCCTGCAGTTACCTGCCGGACAGGCAGGCGCGATCGCAGGTCGCCACACCCAGCCACCTGATCCAGAGCGACCTGTACTCTGACCTGGTCGCCAAGGGCTTTCGCCGCAGCGGGATGTTTACCTACCGGCCCTACTGCGACGGGTGCCAGGCCTGCACGCCGCTGCGGGTGGTGGCTGACGAATTCACACCCGATCGCAGCCAACGGCGTGCCGCCGCCCGCCATGCGAAATTGCAAGCCCGCGTGCTGCGTCTGTGTTTCGTGCCAGAGCACTACCAGCTCTACCTGCGCTATCAGAATGGGCGCCATGCAGGCGGGGGCATGGACCATGACAGCATCGACCAGTACACCCAGTTTCTCCTGCAAAGCCGCGTCAACTCGCGGCTGGTGGAGTTTCGGGAGACCGACGCGTCAGGGGAGCCCGGCGCACTGAAGATGGTCTCCATCCTGGATGTGCTCGATGACGGTTTGTCTGCGGTCTACACCTTCTATGAGCCCGAGCCTCATTGCAGCTACGGCACCTACAACGTTCTCTGGCAAATCGAACAGGCGCGTTCGCTGGGCCTGCCCCATGTGTACCTGGGCTACTGGATCGAGGCCAGCCCCAAAATGAACTACAAGGCCCGCTTTCATCCGCACGAGATCCGCACGGAGGGCCAGTGGCACCGCACAGATGCGCCCCCACCCCGCAGCGCCTGAACACCTGGCAACATTTCACAAGGTAAGATGCAGCGGCTTTTGCTTCACTGCCGCCCATGAAAAAAATCGATCCCAGCATTCCCGTCAAACCCAGCGTCCAGGTGCTGGAGCGTATGTTTACGCTGATCGATGTGCTGGCTTCCCGTGAAGATGCAATCTCACTGAAAGAGATCAGTGAAAAGACAGGCCTGCATCCGTCCACCACCCACCGCATCCTGAACGACCTGACCATCGGGCGGTTCGTAGACCGCCCGGAGTCAGGCAGCTACCGGCTGGGCATGCGGCTGCTGGAGCTGGGCAACCTGGTCAAGGCGCGGCTGAGCGTGCGCGATGCGGCCCTGACCCCCATGCGCAACCTGCACAAGCTGATCCAGCAGCCCGTCAACCTGAGCATGCGCCAAGGGGACGAGATTGTGTATGTAGAGCGCGCCTACAGCGAACGCTCGGGCATGCAGGTGGTGCGCGCCATCGGGGGCCGAGCCCCTTTGCACCTCACATCCACCGGCAAGCTTTTTCTGGCGCTGGACGACCCCCAGCGTGTTCGCGCCTATGCCACGCGCACCGGCCTGGCGGGCCACACCCGCAACAGCATCACCCAGTTGCCGGTTCTGGAGCGAGAACTGGCCAAAGCACGCCAGTACGGCATTGCCCGAGACAACGAAGAGCTGGAGCTTGGAGTGCGCTGCATGGCTGCAGGGGTGTATGACGACCAGGGCAAGCTCGTGGCCGGCTTGTCCATTTCCGCCCCCGCTGATCGGCTGGACGAAGGCTGGATGCCCAAGCTGCAGGCCACCGCCAACGAAATATCCCTGGCACTGGGGCATGTGTCCGCTGCCGACACCAGCCATGATGCGGCAAGCAGTGGCGGTCAAACCGACTTCCGCTAGTCTTCGCGGTTTGAAGGCAGCCGCTCCACCCGCTGGAGCCAAAACAAAAAACACCCGATAAGCCGTTCGTCTATCGGGTGTTTTTTCAAGCTTGGGGGCTCGCCAGATTTTCAGCCGTTACCACCCCGGGCAGAATGCAAGGGCGCAGCCAGTGTCGGTGTGGACTCGACCCATTGGCGCACACGTTCTGCGTCTCCCAACCGGCTGAACTTGCCTGCCGAATCCAGGAACACCATGATCAGCTTGCGCCCAGCCACCTGGGCCTGCATGACAAGGCAACGCCCCGCCTCGGAGATATAGCCGGTTTTTTGCAGGCCAATATCCCAGGTGGGATTCTTCACAAGACCGTTGGTGTTGTTGTATTGCAGAGTTTTGCGCCCCACAGCCACCTCATAACCCGGAGAAGTGGATAGCTCCCGCAGCAAGGGGTCGCCGTGGGCCACGTTCACCAAGGTTGCCAGATCGCGCGCGCTGGACTGGTTGCGGCTGGACAAACCGGTGGGCTCCACATACCGCGTATCAGTCATTCCCAGCAGACGGGCCTTGGCATTCATCTGAGCGACAAAAACCTCCAGCCCGCCCGGATACGTGCGGCCCAACGCATGCGCCGCGCGGTTCTCGCTGGACATGAGTGCCAGGTGCAGCATTTCACCGCGCGTGAGGGTGGTCCCGACCGTCAAGCGAGAACGGCTGCCTTTTTCAGTATCCACATCATCCTGGGTGATCGTCAAAGGCTCATCCATGGGCAACTTGGCCTGGGAAATGAGCATGCCGGTCATGAGCTTGGTCAGGGATGCAATGGGCAACACGGCATGGTCGTTTTTGCTGAGCAAAACCTCGTGCGTGTCCTGATCCATCACCAGCGCCACGCTGGATTTGAGATCCAGCGGGTCATTGACTTCATGCAGGCCCGCGATTTGGCCAAACGACTGCTTGGCTGGCACAAACGCGACCCGGGTGGGTGCCTTTGCCGTCTTGGCGGTAACCCGCACGGCCTTGGCATTGGTGCTGGCCGCTACCTTGCGTGGCGCCACCGCACGCTTGGTGTTTGCCGAACTCACCTGCTGCTTTTTAGGTACAGCCTTTTTCTGCTCACCCGCATGTACGAGGGGGCTGACGAGGGCCGCACTCACAACGGCAAAGCCCAAAAACTGGAAAAAACGGGTCACTGCAGAGCGGTGGCGATGGTGCATCAAAGTGCTCCAAACGGTAATAAGTGTTGAGCAGTGTACAGAATCAAAAAAAGTCGCGCAAGATCAATACCTTGCGCGACTTTCCCAGAAAGTGAGTGAAATTATAAATCGATCACTCAGCCCTGGGCGGCCACCCGGTCGGCTTTACTTTGTAACTTGTTCAGGGCGCTCAGGTAGGCCTTGGCGGAAGCGACAACGATATCAGGATCTGCTCCCACGCCATTCACAACCCGGCCGCTGTTCTGCAAGCGCACCGTCACCTCGCCCTGGCTCTCGGTCGAGCCGCTGATCGCATTCACCGAATAGAGCACCATCTCGGCACCGCTCTTGACATGCGACTCGATGGCCTTGAGCGAAGCATCCACAGGACCATTGCCCTCGGATTCGCTGCGCACCTCTTGCCCATCGACGGTGAAAACAATCCGTGCACGGGGCTGCTCGCCGGTTTCGCTCTGCTGGAACAGCGAGACAAAGCCGTACTGCTCTTTTTCGGCCGTCACGCTCTCATCGCTGACCAGGGCCAGGATGTCCTCATCAAAAATCTCGCTCTTGCGATCGGCCAGCTCCTTGAACTTGGCGAAGGCGACGTTGATTTCGGTTTCGCTGTCGAGCTGCACACCCAGCTCCTGCAGACGCTGCTTGAAGGCGTTGCGGCCGCTGAGCTTGCCCAGCACGATCTTGTTGGCACTCCAGCCCACATCCTCGGCGCGCATGATCTCGTAGGTATCGCGGGCCTTGAGCACGCCATCCTGGTGAATGCCGCTGGCATGCGCAAACGCATTGGCGCCCACCACGGCCTTGTTGGGCTGCACCACAAAACCCGTGGTCTGGCTCACCATGCGGCTGGCGGCAACAATGTGCTGGGTCTCGATACCCAGATCGAGGCCAAAATAATCCTTCCGGGTCTTCACGGCCATCACGATCTCTTCAAGCGAGCAGTTGCCAGCGCGCTCGCCCAGGCCGTTGATCGTGCATTCCACTTGGCGCGCACCGCCGATCTTCACACCCGCCAGCGAGTTCGCCACGGCCATGCCCAAGTCGTTGTGGCAATGCACGGACCAGATCGCCTTGTCGCTGTTAGGAATGCGTTCGCGCAGCGTCTTGATGAAGTTGCCGTACAGCTCGGGCACGGCATAGCCCACGGTGTCAGGCACATTGATGGTAGTGGCGCCTTCAGCGATCACGGCTTCCAGCACGCGGCAGAGGAAGTCCGGGTCGCTGCGGTAGCCGTCTTCGGGGCTGAACTCGATGTCGGCCACAAGATTGCGCGCAAAACGCACAGATTGTTTGGCCTGCTCCAGCACCTGCTCGGGCGTCATGCGCAGCTTCTTTTCCATGTGCAACGCGCTGGTGGCGATGAACGTGTGGATGCGCGCGCTGTTGGCGCCCTTGAGTGCTTCAGCCGCACGCGAGATGTCGCGGTCGTTGGCGCGTGAGAGCGAGCAGATGGTCGAGTCCTTGATGGCGTTGGCAATGGCTTGCACCGCCTCGAAATCGCCGTTGGAGCTGGCGGCAAAACCGGCCTCGATCACATCCACCTTCAGGCGTTCGAGCTGACGCGCGATGCGCAGCTTCTCGTCCTTGGTCATCGAAGCGCCGGGGGACTGCTCACCATCGCGCAAGGTGGTATCAAAAATGATCAGTTTGTCAGCCATGTTGTTCTCCTGGTATCAGTGGGTGGGGCCCGCAACGTCAAAAATCTGGCGCCCAAAACAAAAGGCCCGTTGCGGGTGCATACGGGCCTTTGTGGAAAAAGTGTGCGCGTGCGCCTACCGTCTCCGCCCGTGGGGAGGTAGCAGTAGAGCCAGCGCAAACGTGTTCATGCAACGCAATGTAGCACAACTGCGCCGCAGCGGCGGCGATGCTCACTTGTGCAACCCGCGTTCGTCGGGCTCATCCGTGGAGGTGCTGATCACGCTGCTGTGCTGGCCCTTGGCCTTGCGCCAGGCATACACCGCGTAGCCAGACAGGCCATAAAAAACGAACACGCCAAACAGCACGATGGGCGGGTGGATGTTGATGACGGCAATGCCCAGCGCAATCAGCACGATGGCGGCAAAGGGCACGCTCTTTTTCATCTGCACATCTTTGAAGCTGTAGAACGGCACATTGGTGACCATGGTCAACCCCGAATACAGCGTGAAGGCGAACATGATCCACGTGATTTGCGACCAGGTGAGCCAAGAATCCTCACCTGGGCGCACGCCCAGCTCCGTCATCAGCCAGATGAAGCCAGCCACCAGTGCAGCGGCTGCAGGCGAAGGCAGGCCCTGAAAGTAGCGCTTGTCCACCACGCCGGTGTTCACATTGAAGCGTGCCAGTCGCAGCGCCGCGCAAGCACAGTACACAAAAGCGGCAATCCAGCCCCAGCGCCCAAGGCCTTGCAGCGACCACTCGTAGGCAATCAGTGCGGGCGCGGCACCAAACGACACCATGTCGGACAACGAGTCCATCTGCTCACCAAACGCACTTTGGGTGTTGGTCATGCGGGCCACTCGCCCGTCGAGGCTGTCGAGCACCATCGCACAGAACACACCCACCGCCGCCATGTCGAAACGGCCATTCATGGCCATGACGATGGAATAAAACCCCCCGAACAAGGCCGCCAGCGTGAACAGGTTGGGCAGGATGTAGATGCCCTTGCGCCGTTTGCGCACCATCACACCAGGGTTCTCGGTGGATTCATTGCCGTCATGCATCAAAAAAGACCTCCAGCGCTCGCCCATCAAGCGCAAGCCGCTACTGAATTTATAGTATGCCCCGTCAGCCTGCGGCGCACAAAGGCCCCCACACGCACACAAGGCGAAGGCCGCAGTGTAGCGCCTGCACACCGGCGCACCCGGCAACAAAAAAGGCCACCGAAGTGGCCTTGGGGATGCTTCGCTCGGAAGTATCAGTTGCGGGTCTGGTCCACCAGCTTGTTCTTGGCGATCCAGGGCATCATGGCGCGCAGCTGGCTGCCCACCTTCTCGATGCTATGGTCGGCCGTGTTGCGGCGGCGGGCCGTCATCGATGGGTAGTTCAGGCGGCCTTCCTGGATGAACATCTTGGCGTAGTCACCGTTCTGGATGCGCTTCAGGGCGTTGCGCATGGCGGCGCGCGACTGCTCGTTGATCACCTCAGGGCCCGTCACGTACTCGCCGTACTCGGCGTTGTTCGAGATCGAGTAGTTCATGTTGGCAATGCCGCCTTCGTAGATCAGGTCCACGATGAGCTTGAGCTCGTGCAAGCACTCGAAATAAGCCATTTCAGGAGCGTAGCCAGCTTCGACCAGGGTTTCGTAACCCATCTTGATCAGCTCGACGGCACCGCCGCAAAGCACGGCTTGTTCGCCGAACAGGTCGGTCTCGGTTTCTTCCTTGAAGTTGGTCTCGATGATGCCAGCCTTGCCGCCGCCGTTGGCAGCCGCGTAGCTCAAGGCCAGGTCACGGGCCTTGCCGGACTTGTCCTGGTGCACAGCGACCAGGTGGGGCACGCCTCCGCCCTGGGTGTAGGTGTTGCGCACGGTGTGGCCTGGGGCCTTGGGGGCAACCATCCACACGTCCAGGTCAGCGCGGGGCACGACCTGGTTGTAGTGCACGTTGAAGCCGTGGGCAAAGGCCAGCGAAGCGCCTTGCTTGATGTTGGGTTCCACGTTGTTCTTGTACACCGCTGCGATGTCTTCATCAGGCAGCAGGATCATGACCACGTCGGCGGCCTTCACCGCATCGTTGACTTCCAGCACGTTCAGGCCGGCCTTGCCAACCTTGTCCCACGATGCACCGCCCTTGCGCAGGCCGACCACGACCTTCACGCCGCTGTCGTTCAGGTTTTGTGCGTGGGCATGGCCCTGCGAGCCGTAGCCGATGATGGCCACGGTCTTGCCCTTGATCAGGCTCAGGTCGGTGTCTTTGTCGTAGAAAACTTTCATGGGTCGCTCCGGTTGAAATGCGTTGTTGGGGGGTTGAAATAGGAAAAACGGGGTGAATTGTCTTACACGCGCAAAATGCGCTCGCCGCGGCCGATGCCGCTGGCACCCGTGCGCACGGTTTCCAGAATGGCCGTGCGGTCAATAGCTTGCAGGAACGCATCGTTCTTGGACTGGTCGCCCGTGAGCTCGATGGTGTAGCTCTTCTCGGTCACGTCGATGATGCGGCCACGGAAGATGTCGGCCATGCGCTTCATCTCCTCGCGCTCCTTGCCCACAGCGCGCACCTTCACCATCATGAGCTCGCGCTCGGTGTAGGCGCCTTCGGTAAGGTCCACCACTTTCACGACCTCGATGAGGCGGTTCAGGTGCTTGGTGATCTGTTCGATCACGTCGTCGGAGCCCGTGGTTTGGATGGTCATGCGCGACAGCGATGCATCCTCGGTGGGCGCCACGGTGAGCGATTCGATGTTGTAGCCACGGGCAGAGAACAGGCCCACGACACGGGAAAGAGCACCAGGCTCGTTTTCCAGCAAGACAGCAATGATGTGTTTCATGATGAAGAGATTCCTCTTTTCGCTGCCCTCCCCTGCGCACGGTAATGCGCAAGCTTGGCAGGCAATAGATTCGTCAAAAAGTGAAAGCTACCAAATTGATAGCTACCAGCGCTTGATAGACAGGCGCAGAAGGCCGATTTAGCTTGTCAAAGGTCTTCCGACCCCAGCAACATTTCGGTGATGCCCTTGCCGGCCTGCACCATCGGGAACACGTTCTCGGTGGGGTCGGTGCGGAAGTCCATGAACACCGTGCGGTCCTTGAGCTTGCGGGCCTCGCGCAGCGCGGGCTCCACATCCTGAGGACGCTCGATCAGCATGCCCACATGGCCATAGGCCTCGGCCAGCTTCACGAAGTTGGGCAAAGCGTCCATGTAGCTGTGGCTGTATCGGCCGGAGTACTCGATCTCCTGCCACTGGCGCACCATGCCCAGGTAGCGGTTGTTCAGCGAGCAGATCTTGATCGGCGTGTTGTACTGCAGACAGGTGGACAGTTCCTGGATATTCATCTGCACAGAGCCTTCGCCGGTGATGCAGAACACCTCGGACTGCGGCTTGGCCAGCTTGATGCCCATGGCGTAGGGGATGCCCACGCCCATGGTGCCCAAGCCACCGGAGTTGATCCAGCGGCGCGGCTCGTCAAAACGGTAGTACTGCGCGGCCCACATCTGGTGCTGGCCCACGTCGGACGTGATGTAGGTGTCAGCGTCCTTGGTCATGTTCCACAGCGTTTCGACCACGTACTGGGGCTTGATGACGTCGGGGCTGCCCATGCTGTACTTCAGGCACTCACGCTTGCGCCAGCCTTCGATGGTGTCCCACCAAGCGGCCAGAGCGCCCGAATCGGGCTTTGTGCTGCTCTCGCGGATCATGGAGATCAGCTCGGTGAGCACGTCCTTCACGTCGCCGACGATCGGGATGTCCACCTTCACGCGCTTGGAGATGCTCGACGGGTCGATATCGACGTGGATGATCTTGCGGTCGTTCTGTGCAAAGTGCTTGGGGTTGCCGATCACGCGGTCGTCAAACCGAGCGCCCACGGCCAGCAGCACGTCGCAGTTCTGCATCGCGTTGTTGGCTTCGATGGTGCCGTGCATGCCCAGCATGCCCAGGAACTTGCGGTCCGACGCGGGGTAGGCACCCAGGCCCATCAGCGTGTTGGTGACCGGATAGCCCAGCATGTCCACCAGCGTGCGCAGCTCGTTGGTAGCGTTGCCCAGCAATACGCCGCCACCGGTGTAGATATAGGGACGCTTGGCCGCCAGCAGCAACTGCAGTGCCTTGCGGATCTGGCCACCATGGCCCTTGCGCACCGGGTTGTACGAGCGCATTTCCACACTCGTGGGGTAGCCGGTGTAAGGCACTTTCTTGAAAGACACGTCCTTGGGCACATCCACCACCACGGGACCGGGGCGGCCGGTGCGGGCAATGTGGAAGGCCTTTTTCATCGTCGCGGCCAGATCACGCGGATCCTTGACGAGGAAGTTGTGCTTGACGATGGGGCGGGTGATACCGACCGTATCGCACTCCTGGAAGGCATCTAGCCCGATCGCAGGCGTAGGCACCTGGCCGGAAATGATCACCATCGGAATGCTGTCCATGTACGCCGTGGCAATGCCCGTCACCGCGTTGGTGAGGCCTGGGCCAGACGTGACAAGCGCAACACCCACTTCACCCGTGGCGCGTGCGTAGCCGTCGGCAGCGTGCACGGCGGCCTGTTCGTGACGCACCAGCACGTGTTGAATGGTGTCTTGCTTGTAGAGCGCGTCGTAGATGTAGAGAACGGCGCCACCAGGGTAGCCCCAAATGTACTGGACGTTCTCGGCCTGGAGCGACTTGATGAGGATCTCAGACCCCATGAGGTCTTGCGAGCCGGAAGCGTGGGATGTGTTGCCCTGCGTTGCAGCGGCTGCGGAGCTGAGCTCAGCCTTGGAGATTTCCATGATCGATGAACCTTTGTGAATTTCTCTGACGAAAAACCTTGGGTGCTCCTCGCACGCGCTCTTGTGAAGCCAGCTTGGAACTTGAGGCCAAGGACATGAGCGAGATGAGTGCCCGCCGGACCGTGACCCGTTTGCCTTTTGAATTGCAACGCTCATTATCGCACTGCAACACACTCGAAAGCCACCCCAGCCCAAAAAAACCCCTGCAGATGCGATAATCACAGGCTTTACGGTGCCAGACAGCCACAATTTGCGGCGTTTCCTGCACCCCCACCCCGGACCGCCCCGTCTCTTGGCCACCGAACAAGAACTCTCCGACTTCCTCAAAAGTGTAGAAAAGCGCGCCTTCAAGCGCTCGCTCTACCATGTTCGCAATGAGGAAGCGGCGCTGGACATCGTGCAGGACAGCATGCTCAAGCTGGCCGAGCACTACGGGGACAAGCCTGCGGCCGAGCTGCCCATGCTGTACCAGCGCATACTGTCTAACTGCACGCTGGACTGGTTTCGGCGCCAGAAGACACGCAATGCACTGTTTTCGAGCATGAGTGACTTCGAAGGGCCGGGCGAAGATGGCATGGATTTTGATTTGCTGGAAGCCTATTCCGGCCCAGATGACGGAGACAGGGCCGAAAGTGCTGAAGACCTCACCCGCAGGGCCCAGATATTTCATGGGATCGAAGCCGAAATCGCCGAATTGCCGCCACGTCAACGGGAAGCATTCCTCATGCGTTACTGGGAAGAAATGGATGTAGCAGAAACGGCAGCCGCCATGGGCTGCTCGGAGGGCAGTGTCAAAACACATTGCTTTCGCGCCATCCAAACCCTCAGCAAGGCACTGAAGGCCAAAGGAATCGAGCCATGAAAAACACCACACAGCAACCAACGACCTCCGCCGAAGCAGCCGCCGAGCGTTTTGCGCTGCGCGTGACGGCCCGCTTGTCCAGCGGCACGGCCGAATTGCCCTACGACATCACTGAGCGCTTGCGCGCCTCGCGCATGCAGGCTCTGGCCAAACGCAAGGTCACCGCCCCCGTCCGGCGCACGGCGCCAGCTGCGGTGGTGCTGGGTGCTGGCAACACAGCCACCCTGGGCCGTGGTGGCGAGGGCGGCGGATGGTGGAATGCCCTGGTGTCAGCAATTCCCCTGCTGGCTCTGGTGGTGGGCCTCGTGGTCATCAACACTGCCCAGGACGAGCGCAGCGCCAATGATGTGGCAGAGGTGGATGCCGCCCTGCTGACCGACGACCTGCCACCGGCAGCCTATGCCGATCCAGGCTTCGTACAATTCCTCAAGACCTCTGCGCAGTCCAACTGAACTGCCCAAACCCGGACTGCATGCCCCCACACCCCCCCGACGCTCCCACCCCTTTGCCAGCCTATGTGCTGGCCTTGGCGCTTCTGGGCGCGTTCGCAGCCGCAGGAGGCCAGGTGTGGATGCAGATGCGCATGGCCCCCGGCACTTTATTGCCTGCCGGCGCAGAAGCTGCCGTCGCCAGCCCCAACAACGCGCGCACGCCGGTAGCTTTTGGCACTGCGCTGCAGCCCCAGATCGAATCGGGCCCGGGCTGGGAAACCCTGAACACATCCCAGAAGCTGGCCCTGTATCCGCTGGCCGAGCGGTGGGCATTGATCAGTGAAGCACAAAAACGCCGGTGGCTGACCCTGGCGTCCAACTATTCCAGCCTGTCGGAAGAGGAGCAAAAAAAGTTCCACGACCGCATCACTGACTGGGCCAGCCTGAGTGCCCAGCAGCGCAACCAGGCGCGGCTCAACTACGCCGTCACCAACCGGCTGGCGCGGGATGACAAGCGCGCGCAGTGGGAGGCCTACCAGGCCCTGTCGGAGGAAGAGCGCAGTGCACTGGCCGCTCGGGCCGTTCCCAAACCCGCTGGCGCGGCCACGGCGCTACGCCCCGTGTCACCCAAGAAGCTGGCTCAGGTGCCTGCAGCCACCGAGGCCAACCCCAGCCGCCCGAATGCGCCCAAGATTCCGCCCGTCGCCGAACACACGCCCCGGGTGGCCGCCCCCGTGACGCCCATGCCCTCCCCGGCGGCGGCCCCGTCGCCATCGCCCGCCAGCGCTGCCTCCACCCCCACCGGGGTGGAAACCGCGCCCGTGGCCGTGCCGGTAGCGGTGCCCGCCGCGCTGCCCCCGCTGGGCACAGGCCCGGCCGAACCGCCAGCCACCGCCGCGCCCCAACCTGTCACCCCCGACACCTCAGGCCTGTATCCTCAGTAGGTTTGCAACCTGCCCGGCCCCGACGGGCCTGACACCTGGAATGTCCGCATCGCCCTCCCCCCACTCTTCGCAGGCTGACGCCCGCACCACCCCTGCCCCCCTGGCCGAAGCCCCGGCACCCAACCTGTGGCGGCGCATGGCCTGCTGGCTCTATGAGGGCATGCTGATGTTCGGCGTGGTGTTCATCGCGGGCTACCTGTTTGGCACGCTCAGCCAGACCCGCAATGCCATGGACAACCGCCATGCGCTGCAGGCATTCCTGTTTGTAGTTTTTGGCATCTACTTCACCTGGTTCTGGGCCAAGGGCCAGACCCTGGCCCAGAAGACCTGGCACATCCGCGTGGTGGGCCAGGACGGCCAGCCCATCACCCAGCCGCGCGCGCTACTACGCTATGTGCTGAGCTGGCTATGGTTCCTGCCTCCCCTGGCCGCCTACATGTTCGGCGTGCCCGCACTGGAAGTGCTGGTGCTGCTGGGCGGCTGGGTCGCCATCTGGGCCATCCTGAGCCGCTTTCACCCCACACGGCAGTTCTGGCACGACGCCCTGGCAGGCACCCGGCTGGTGCACTACGAACTCCCCAAAAAATAAGCCCATGTCTGCACCCCCCTCCCCCTCGTCAGCCCCTGCCAACCCCCAAAAAGCCCGCACAGGCCTGAACCGCATCTGGCACGCCGCAGGCTATTCCATCGAAGGCCTGCGGGCGGGCTGGAACGAAAAAGCCTTCCGCCAGGAAGCCATCGCCGCCATGGTGCTGCTGCCGCTGTCGCTCTGGCTGGGGCGCAGCTGGGTCGAAGTGGCGCTGCTCGCCGGCTCGGTCGTGATCGTGATGATTGTGGAGCTGCTCAACACGGGCATCGAGACCGCCATCGACCGCATCGGCCCCGAATGGCATGACCTGTCCAAGCGCGCCAAGGACATGGGCAGCGCGGCCGTGCTGCTGGCGCTGCTGCTGTGCATAGGCATCTGGGCCGCGGCTGTTTTTCAGAGGTTTTTCCATGGCTGAGCCCGCTTTTTCCGTCTGTGTGTACTGCGGCTCGCGCCCCGGCGAGAACCCCGCCTTTGCCGAAGCCGCAACGGCCGTGGGCACCTGGATCGGCCGCCATGGTGGCCAGCTCGTCTATGGCGGGGGCCGCAGCGGGCTCATGGGCACCGTGGCCGAGGCCACGCGCCAGGCCGGTGGCCGTGTGGTGGGCGTGATCCCCCAGGCCCTGGTGGACAAGGAACTGGCCAACCGCCTGTGCGACGAGCTGCACATCGTGCAGACCATGCACGAGCGCAAGGCCATGATGGCCGAGCGCAGCGATGCGTTCATCGCCCTGCCCGGCGGCATCGGCACCTTCGAGGAACTGTTCGAGGTCTGGACCTGGCGCCAGCTGGGCTACCACGACAAGCCCCTGGGCCTGCTCAATGTGGCGGGCTACTACGACGGACTGATGGGCTTCCTGAACCACTGCGTGGCCAGCGGCTTCATGGGCGAATGGCAGATGGGCCTGCTGCACGCCTCTGCCGACGCCGAGGGCCTGCTGCGCACCCTGGTGCAGTCGGCAGGACCCGACCACGCCCCTGTACCACTGCGTGACGTGATCTGACACTGCAGGCAAGGCGGTCACCCATCAAAAAAGAAAAGGGCGGATGAGGAATCCGCCCTTTTTGCATTCTCGATGGCTTGTGGCCCTGGCCCCTTCAGGCCAGACCCAGCACCCGCCATTCTCGGTCCCTCAGACCGCTGCGTCGTCCAAGTCTCCGGTGCGGATACGCACCACGCGCTCCACGGCGGTCACAAAAATCTTGCCGTCACCGATCTTGCCGGTGCGCGCCACGTTCACGATGGCGTCCACGCAGCGGTCCACATCCTCGGTCTTCACCACGACCTCGACCTTCACCTTGGGCAGGAAGTCCACCACGTACTCGGCGCCCCGATACAGCTCGGTGTGGCCCTTCTGGCGGCCAAAACCCTTCACCTCGGTCACGGTGAGGCCGGTCACGCCGCACTCGGCCAGGGCTTCGCGGACTTCTTCGAGCTTGAAGGGCTTGATGACGGCGGTGATCATTTTCATGGCGGGTCTCCTGAAGGATGTGAAAGATAGAAAAATGCAGGCGGCGCGACGGCGGAACGGTCAGAAAACCGCCGTCAGGCGCGGAATTTATTGGTGATAGGGTAACGCCAGTCCTTGCCGAAGCTGCGGCGTGTCACTCTAATCCCTACGGGCGCCTGGCGGCGCTTGTACTCATTGAGCTTGATGAGCCGCGTAACCCGCTCCACATCGGCGCGCGCAAAGCCGCTGGCGATGATGGATTCGATGGGCTCGTCGTTCTCCATGTAGCGCGCCACGATGGCGTCGAGCACTTCATACGGCGGCAGGCTGTCCTGGTCCTTCTGGTCCGGCCGCAGTTCGGCGCTGGGCGGGCGGGTGATGATGCGCTCGGGAATCGGGTTGGCGCCCGTGCCGTACGGGTCGTTCGCGTTGCGCCAGCGCGCCAGGTCGAACACCCGCGTCTTGGCCACGTCCTTGATCACCGCAAAGCCACCCGCCATGTCGCCGTACAGGGTGCAGTAACCCGTGGACATCTCGCTCTTGTTGCCCGTGGTGAGCACGATGGCGCCGAACTTGTTGGACAAGGCCATGAGCAGCGTGCCGCGGATGCGCGCCTGCAGGTTCTCTTCGGTCGTGTCCTCGGGCAGGCCCGCGAAGTCGCCGGCCAGCGCGGCCTTGAAGGCCTCGAACTGCGGCTTGATGGAAATCTCGTCGTAACGCACGCCCAGGCGCTCGGCCATGTCGCGCGCATCGATCCAGCTGATGTCGGCCGTGTAGGGCGACGGCATCATCACCGTGCGCACCTTGTCGGCGCCCAGCGCATCGACCGCGACGGCCAACACCAGGGCCGAGTCGATGCCGCCGGACAGGCCCAGCAACGCGCCGGGGAAGCCGTTTTTGTCCACATAGTCGCGCACGCCCAGCACCAGTGCGTCCCACAGATCCGCCTCCAGGCTTTTCTCGGGGGCAATGTCCGCTTCAATTTTGATAGCTGCTTGCGCTTGATGGACGCGCGCGAACACCAGTTTTTCTTCAAAACCTGGCGCCCGCCCGGCCACCGATCCATCGGCGTTCAACGCGAACGAGCGGCCCTCGAACACCACCTCGTCCTGCCCGCCCACCAGATGGGCATAGACCAGCGGCAGGCAGGTCTCGGCCACACGCTCGCGCATGGTGGCCTCGCGCTCGGCGCTTTTGCCCAGATGGAAAGGCGATGCGTTGATGACCGCCAGCAGCTGCGCGCCCGCCGCTGCCGTGCTGCGCGCGGGTTCGGCAAACCATGCGTCTTCGCAGACCAGCACGCCCACGCGCACGCCCTCCACCTCGAAAACACAGGGTTCTGCACCCGCCACGAAATAGCGGCGCTCGTCGAACACCTGGTAATTGGGCAGCTCGCGCTTGGCGTAAGTCTGTTCGATGCGGCCGTCACGCAGCACGCTGGCCGCGTTGTGGCATGCGCTGAAGGCCGGGGCATCGGGCGTCAGGGCCTGCGGGTGGCCCAGCACGATGGCCAGGCCCTTCAACCCTGCGGTCTCGCGGGCCACGGTTTTCACGGCATCATCACAGGCCGCGATGAAGGCGGGGCGCAGGAACAGGTCTTCGGCCGCATAGCCGCAGATCGCCAGCTCGGGCGTGAGCAACAGCCGCGCGCCCTGGGCATAGGCTTCGCGCGCAGCGGCAATGATCTTCTGCGCATTCCCGGGCATGTCGCCCACGACAAAGTTGAGCTGCGCAGTGCAAATGGAGAGCGTCATGGAACTGGAGTCGGCCGTTTTGGCCGGGTTGGATACCGCCCATGCAGCCCCGGGCTGCGGTGGGCAGCGCGGGGGAGCGCATGGCTGAGGAAGCTGCCATTATCGCCCGCGTCCTCGCGTCCCCGCTGGAGGTGGACGCTGCGACCTGGAACGCCCTGCTCGCGCAGCAAAGCCACCCCACGCCCTTCCTGCGGCACGAGTACCTGGCCGCCCTGCACGAAAGCGGCAGCGCCACGCCCCGCACCGGCTGGACGCCGCGCTTCATGACCCTGTGGGAGGGCGACACCCTGGTGGCCGCCTGCCCGCTGTACCTCAAGAACCACTCGTACGGCGAGTACGTCTTTGACTGGGCCTGGGCCAGCGCCTATGAGCAGCACGGCGTGCCCTACTACCCCAAGGCCGTGGTGGCCGTGCCCTTCACGCCCGTGCCCGGCACAAGGCTGCTAGCGCGCGACGAGGCCATGCGGGCGCTGCTGGTGCAGGCCGTGTGCCAGTGGTGCGAGCAAGAGGGGGTGTCGTCCGTGCATGTGCTGTTTGCGAGCGGTGACGATGTGCAGACCAGCGCCGAGCGGGGCCTGATGCTGCGGCACACCGTGCAGTTCCACTGGAAGAATGTGGCCCCCACGCTCGGCACTGGCGTGTCCTCGCTGCCCCAGGCTGGGGAAGGGCCCCCGGCTTCGCCGGGCCGTGGGGCGCTCGCCGCCTTGGGGCGGCCCGGCGGCGGTGAAAGCGTGACCCCCACGCTCGGCACTGGCGTGTCCTCGCTGCCCCCCGAGGGGGCGCTCGCCGCCTTGGGGCGGCCCGGCGGCGGCTCGAACCAGTTCACCGATTTCGACCACTTCCTCGCCAGCCTCTCCCAGGACAAGCGCAAGAAGATCCGCCAGGAGCGCCGCCGCGTGGCGGAGGCCGGGGTCCGCTTCCGCTGGTCGCGGGGGGCCGAGATCAGCGCAGCCGACTGGGATTTTTTCTACCGCTGCTACGAGCGCACCTACCTCGAACACGGCAACCCGCCCTACCTCACGCGCGACTTTTTTGCCCGCATGGCGGCCCACATGCCCGAGGCCTGGCTCCTGTTCGTGGCAGAGCGTGATGGGCGCCCCATTGCTACCAGTTTGATAGCTATCGGGGCAATACCATCAGGCGGTAGCGGCCAAAAAGACTCTAACCTGGTGGCCTATGGCCGCTACTGGGGCGCATTGGAGCGGGTGGATTGCCTGCACTTCGAGGCCTGCTACTACCAGCCGCTGCAGTGGTGCATCGCCCACGGCGTGCAGCGCTTTGAAGGTGGAGCCCAGGGTGAACACAAGATGGCCCGCGCGCTGCTGCCCGTGCAGGCCACCAGCGCGCACTGGCTGGCCCACCCGGCCTTTGCCGAGGCCGTGGAGCGTTTTCTGGAGCGCGAGGGCGCGGGGGTCGAAGGCTATCTGCAGGAGCTGCAGGCACGCAGCCCGTTCAAGACGATGGCCTGAGAAGATGTGAACACAACCTTCGCTGACGCCCCCGGCGGGCAACCAGCGCCATCGCCCACCGGGCGCCTCAGAAGCTTTCCCAATCGGTGTCGTTGCCTTCGGCCTGACGGGGTGCTCGGGCAGTGGCAGGCGCAGCCAGGGGTTTGCTGGCTGGTGAAGCCTTGGGCAGCGCAGCACGGGGCTTGGCCAGTGGTACCCGATGGGCAGAGGCCGTGGACGCAACGGCCCTGCCGTTGTTGGCGCCCGACGCCGCAGCCCCAGGGGCCCCCAGGGGCGCGGGGGCTGCTTTCACCGCCATGGCCTGACCCGCCGACAGCTTGAAAAATGCCACCGTGCTCACCAGGTCCTGCGCCTGGTTGTTGAGGCTGCTGGCAGCTGCTGCCATTTCCTCGACCAGGGCGGCGTTCTGCTGGGTGACCTGGTCCATTTGTGTCACAGCTTCGCCCACCTGGGCCACGCCCTGGCTCTGTTCGGAGCTGGCGGCGCTGATCTCGCCCATCAGGTCCGTGACCCGCTTGATCGCACCGACCACCTCGGTCATCGTCGCACCCGCCTGATCGACCAGCGTGGTGCCTGCGGTCACGCGTTCCACACTGTCATTGATCAAGGTCTTGATCTGCTTGGCCGCGTCGGCCGAGCGGCCTGCCAGGCTGCGCACCTCGGACGCCACCACCGCAAAGCCCCGGCCTTGCTCGCCCGCGCGTGCCGCTTCCACGGCCGCGTTGAGCGCGAGGATGTTGGTCTGGAAGGCAATGCCATCGATCACACCGATGATGTCGGCGATCTTGCTGCTGCTGTCGTGGATACCCTTCATGGTGCCCACCACCTGGCTCACCACCTCGCCGCCATGCACAGCCACCGACGACGCACTCTGCGCAAGCTGGTTGGCCTGACGGGCGTTGTCGGCGTTCTGTCGCACGGTCGAGTTGAGCTGCTCCATGGATGCAGCCGTCTCCTGCAAGGCACTGGCCTGCTGTTCGGTGCGCGCACTCAGGTCGTTGTTGCCCTGGGCGATCTCGGACGACGCTGTGGCCACGTTCTCGGAGCCCGAGCGCACGTGCCCCACGATGCGCGACAGGTTCTGCTGCATTTCGTCCAGCGAACGCAGCAGCTGGGCCATCTCATTGCGGCCATGGCCCACATCGGAAATCTGAACCGACAAGTTGCCGTGGCTGATTTCATCGGCCGCGCGCACAGCCTGCTGAACCGGCCCCACGATGGAACGCGTGGTCCACAGCGCAAACAATGCGCCCAGCACCACCGACACTACCGCGCCCAGCGCCAGCACCCACTGGCTGGTCCCGGCGTCCTGGATGATGCTGTCTTCAAACTGATCGAGTTGCTTGTGCGTGTTGTCTGCCACATCGGCCAGTGACTGCAGGTAGGCGGTGGCCAGGGGCTTGAGGTCGCTGTCCACCGACGCAAATACATCCTCGCCCGCCTTCTTGCGGTCCAGCAGCTTGGCACGCGCATCCACATAGGCCTTGCGGGTGACTGCCACGCGCTCCATCAACGACTTTTCGACGGGGTCATCCACCAGCGCCTCCAGCTTTTTTTGCGCCTCGCTGGCGCGCTGCGACGTGGCCGCCATGTCGGCCGTCAGCGACTGGATATAGCCCGCGTCCGTGGCCTTGAGCGATGCCGACGCCCGCACCCAATTCAGGTCAATGGCCGCCTTCCATTCCTGCGCCAGGGCGTTGCGCTCCATCTCCACCGTGGCAATGCGACTGCTGGCCTCTTTGAGCACCGCCAGTCGCCAGACGCCGGTGGCGGCAATGGCCGCAGTGATCAACAGGATGAGGCCAAAGGCCAGACTGAGGCGTGCTCCGATTTTGAGGTTGTTCATGGACTCTTTCGTGGTTTTATAAATTTTTGCCATCCGTTGACCGCCGTTGTCTCGCTGGGCATGGATTTCCGTGCACTGCCGAATACCGCTGCCAGGCCTGGAATTTCGAAAATTTTATCACAATTTTGATAAATATGATTTTATCATTTCATCCAAAAGGATGGATGAGGACATCACATCGCGAACTAACACAAGGTTTTTTGGGGATACAGCTCGCACAGACGAAAAAAAACACGCAGTGCCCTCTGCGTGTTGTCGGTCGTCAACAGGCCTGAAATACTAAAAATGACAGAGCCGCTCTGGAGCGGCTCTGCGCACTGTCAAGCAGTCTATGCCCCCAAAAGGTGCAAAACGCTTACAAACGGTGCGCTTTCCTGACGCAGGTCAAAAACTCTCCCACTCATCCTCCGCACCTGCGGCGACCGGCTGGGCGGCCTTGGGGCTTGCGCTCGCTGCCCTGGGAGTGGCAGAGCCAGTAGCAGGCGCCTTTTTGGCTGTGGCGGCAGAGGCGTATGCGGGGCGCAGCGCCAGTGTGGCCTTGCCTGCCGCACCGTGGCTGGTCGCCTTGGGCATGCCAACGGGGGGCACGGAGATCGGCACGGAAGCCGTGGCGCCGCTGGGCCGCGCCACCCGCGCCTGGTCTGCTGACAGTTTGAACACCGCCACGGCCCCCACCAGGGCCTGGGCCTGATGGCTCAGGCTGCTGGCGGCAGCGGCCATTTCTTCGACCAGGGCGGCGTTTTGCTGCGTGACCTGGTCCATCTGCGTCACGGCCTCGCCCACCTGCGATACACCGGTGCTCTGCTCGCTGCTGGCGGCGCTGATCTCGCCCATGATGTCGGTCACGCGGCGAATGGCGCCCACCACCTCGGTCATGGTGGTGCCGGCCTTGTCCACCAGCAGGGTGCCCTGCTCCACGCGCTCCACACTGGCGGTAATGAGCGACTTGATCTCCTTGGCGGCCTCGGCGCTGCGCTGCGCGAGGTTGCGCACCTCGCCCGCCACCACGGCAAAGCCACGGCCCTGCTCACCCGCACGGGCGGCCTCCACGGCCGCGTTCAGCGCGAGGATGTTGGTCTGGAAGGCAATGCCGTCGATCACACTGATGATGTCGGCGATCTTCTTGCTGCTGTCGTTGATGCCCTTCATCGTGGTCACCACCTCGGCCACCACGTCGCCCCCCTGCCCCGCCACCGTGGATGCGCTCATGGCGAGCTGATTGGCCTGGCGGGCGTTGTCGGCGTTCTGCTTGACGGTGGAACTCAGCTCCTCCATTGACGCTGCCGTCTCCTGCAGCGCGCTGGCCTGCTGTTCGGTGCGGATCGACAGGTCGTTATTGCCCGAGGCGATCTCGGCACTGGCCGAGGCCACGCCCTGCGCATTGCCGCGCACGCCTGACACCACATGCGCCAGGTTGTCGCGCATGGTCGTCAGGCCGCCCAGCAACTGGGCGATCTCGTCCTTGCCACGCGCCTGGATGGGCACCGTGAGGTCGCCCTGCGCGACCGAGTCGGTGATCTGCACGGCGTTGTCCAGCGAGCGCGAGATCTGCCGGATCATCGCCCCGCCCATCAGCACCGCCAGCAAGATGCCCAGCACCACGGCCGCGAGCGCCAGCGCCCGGATGGTCTGAAAACTCGCCGCCGCGCGGTCGTATTCGGCCTTGGCGTAGTCCAGCTGCACCTGCATCAGCTGGCCCAGCACCTCTTGCAGCGGGTCGATGGCGGGATACATCTCCTTGGCCGCGTAGGTGGTCAGCGCAGCCATGTCGCCCCCCTTGAAGAGCCCTGCCAGGGTGTCGGTGGCCGCATCGGCCTTGGCTTGCAGGGGTTTGAAGCGCGCCACCAGCTGGGTTTCCTCCGGCGCCAGTTGGGTGGCCAGGTAGGCCTTCCAGTTGGTGTCGATGGCCTTGCGCGCATCGGCCACCGACTGCAGGCCCTGCGCTGGGGTCATGGCACCGTCGCGCACCTTGTGGGCAGTGTCCACCACGTTGACGGCGTACATGTCCGCCACCACCTTGATCTGCTTGAGCGGCACCACCCGGTCGTCGTACACCGACTTGAGACCGGCGTTGGACTGCCCCATGCCAAAGAGCCCGGCCCCGCCCACCAGCAGCACCAGCAGGCACAGGGCAGCGAGCAATCCAGCAAGGCGGGTGGAGATCTTGAACTGGCTCATGGCAATTCTCCTGGTAGGGATGCCGTGCGCCCAGTCAACCCATCGACCGGGCAACGGGGCCAGCATAGCGCTTTATGTTACGTTTGAATACAACCGGTATGGCCAGACGGCAACGCGCACCTGCAGAGCCAAGCGCCTGGCCAGCACCAGGGCAAGGCCCGGTCAGGCCGCTGGCGCTGGCGGGCTGCACCTTGAAGGACCCACAAAAAAGCACGCAGAAGGGATGCCCCCTCTGCGTGCTTTTTGTTGTGCAGTGCTGCGCGCGTTGTGCTGCGTTGCTCTGCCTCGTCTTGGTGATGCTCTACTTTCGATAGCTAGCAAGGCATGCCTGTTGCGCGGGAACGGCCATTTTTATTGAGGTTTCTGCGTCTCCCCCAGCCCGCGCCGCTCAGAAGCTCTCCCAGTCGTCGTCGCTGCCCCCCGCCTTGGGCGCCGGGGCCGGGCTGTGGGCTTTGGCTGCGGGAGCTGCTGGTGCAGTGCTGGTGGCTGCCGCCTTGGGTGCAGCCAGGCTGACTGCTGGTTTGGTGGCGGGCTTGCGGGTCCCCAGGCTGGCGGTCTTGGCCGGGGTGTTGCGCGGGGCGTTGTAGCTGGGGGCTGCGATGGGGGGGCGCGCTGTTGTCGCTGTGCTGTGGCTGCTGCTGCGCTGGGCGCTGGTGGCGTGGGCGTCCAGCTTGAACACGGCCACGGCGTTGACCAGTTCGCCTGCCTGGGCGTTCAGCGCGCTGGCTGCCGCTGCCATTTCTTCCACCAGGGCGGCGTTTTGCTGGGTGGCCTGGTCCATCTGGGTGACGGCTTCTCCCACCTGGCCTACGCCTGCGCTTTGTTCGCTGCTGGCGGCGCTGATCTCTCCCATGATGTCGGTCACGCGCCGGATGGAGGCAACGACTTCGGTCATGGTGGCGCCAGCCTTGTCCACCAGCGCGGTGCCTTGTTCCACGCGTTCGACGCTGGCGGTGATGAGGCTTTTGATTTCCTTGGCGGCTTCTGCGCTGCGCCCTGCCAGGTTGCGTACTTCTCCGGCCACCACGGCAAAGCCCCGACCTTGTTCGCCGGCTCGGGCGGCTTCCACTGCGGCGTTGAGTGCCAGGATGTTGGTCTGGAACGCGATGCCGTCGATGACGCTGATGATGTCTGCAATCTTGTTGCTGCTGGCGTTGATGCCTTTCATGGTCTCGACGACTTCGGCCACCACGTCGCCGCCTTGGACGGCCACAGTGCTGGCGCTCACGGCCAACTGGTTGGCCTGGCGCGCGTTGTCTGCGTTCTGGCGCACGGTGGAGCCCAGTTCTTCCATCGAGGCTGCGGTTTCTTCCAGCGCAGAGGCCTGCTGTTCCGTGCGCGCGCTCAGGTCGTTGTTGCCCGAGGCTATCTGCGAGCTCGCCGAGGCTACGCCTTCGGCGTTCTGCCGCACCGAGGCCACGGTGTTCACCAGGCTTTGCTGCATGCGCTGCAGGGCCGCCAGCAGCTGGCCGGTTTCATCCTTGGACTGCACGAGGATCTGGCCGCTCAGGTCGCCAGCGGCCACACGGTCGGCGACCTCTACGGCCTGGGCCAGCGGACGGGTGATGGAGCGAATCAACCACAGGGCAGCCCCCAAGGCCACAGCGATAGCCACGACCGAAAAGACGAACATGATGGATCGCGCCATGGAGTATGTGTCCGCAGAAGCCTTCGACGCTGCGGCGGCTCCATCCGCATTGAGCTTGATAAGTTTGGCCAAAATGGCCTTGATGGCCAGATACTGCGGCCGCGAAACGTTGCTCATGATGTCGGTTGCACCGGCGTTATCGCTGTTGCGGGACAAATCGAGCGCACGATTGTTGACCTCAATGTACTTGGCCCAGCTGGCCCCGAACTCCTCGTAGAGCTTCTTCTCCTCAGGGCTGCTGATGAGCGACTCGTAATGCTTTCGCATCTCGCCAAGCTTGTTGCGCTCGTCTGCGATCTGCTTGTCCAGCGCCCCCTTGGTCGCAGAGTCTGTGGTCAGCATATGCGCCAGGATGGCCAGCCGCAGGCTTGCCACTTGAGAGTCCAAGGCTCCCACGGCCTGCACACTCGGCAGCCAGTTCTCGGAGATTTCTTCAGAGCTGCCGCGTAACTCCTTGAGTTCCAGCAGTGCCAGTCCCGCCATAGCCAACAGCAAAAACACCAGCAGTCCGAAAGCGCCGCTCAAGCGGGTGGAGATTTTCATCTGGTTCATGTTGCTACCCCTCGTGACGTGAATTTTTTTAAACTCTGTGTGACCAACAACGCCTGCAAATCGTGAAGCCTCCACCTTAGCGCGGACCGACAGAGCCCACCAACCCTATTTCGTCACTACTGAGCAGCGCCTCGATATCCATCACGATCAGCATGCGCTCACCCAGGCTGGCGATGCCGGTAACAAAGGCCGGATCCACATGGCCCTGGCGCTCGAATTGCGGCGTGGGCTTGATCGCATCGGGGGTGAGCGTGACCACGTCTGCCACGGCATCCACCACGGCACCAATCACGGTGGCGCCGATGTCCAGGATGATGACCACCGTGAAATCGGTGTAGCTGGCCTCGGGGCACTGCAGCTTCACGCGCAGGTCCAGGATGGGCACGATGCGGCCGCGCAGGTCGATCACCCCCTTGATGAAATCGGGCGAATGCGCCAGGCGCGTGGGCCGCTCGTACGAGCGGATTTCCTGCACCCTCAGGATGTCGATGCCGTACTCCTCGGCACCCAGGCGAAATGTCAGGTACTCCCCGCCCGGGGCAGTGCCTGCGGCAGCAGCGCGCTGAGGGGTGGGAGCAGAAGCCGACGGGGAAGAAGAGGACAGTGCGGGGGAAGGAGCGGGGGCGAATTCGACGGTCATGGGCGCGGTCTTTCGGGGTCGGGGGCGTTCGGCAAGGCACGCGGTCTGTCAAACCCAAGCCCGCGCGGGCGTTCACAAAGCATAGCAGCGAAAGGTTGCAATCAATAACAAATTGTGTCCAAACGCCCCCCTGCCAAAGCCCTTTTTTCTGCTGCCTCGCAGTCACATTTCTGCTACATCTTCAGCCCCTGCCCCAGGCAGGAATTGGAGAGCTAGCTCCATTTCCACCCCCGGCCATCTGCCGAAAAAATGCTACCGTCGCTGCAAGCCACACACCGATGTGCGCAACCTGCTTTGGAACGATGAATTGATGGCCCTGTTCAACAAGAAAGAATCCGACCCCACCCACATGCCGCCACCCGGCCTGCCCCTGCTGGCGCTGGAGTTGCGTGCCCCCTGGGAGTTTGGCGCGGTGCTGCCTGCCTGGCCGGTGCTGCAGCGTGCCCCGCTGGGTGACGGGCACACCGTGATCGTGTTCCCCGGGCTCACGGCGGGCGACGCCACCACCATGCCGCTGCGCCGCTATCTCGAATCGCGCAACTACGACACCCTGGGCTGGGGCCAGGGCCTGAACCTGGGTCCGCGCGAGGGTGTGCTGGAAACCGCCAAGCGCCAGCTGCAGCAGGCGGCCGATGCCAGCGGCAACAGGGTCAGCCTGGTGGGCTGGAGCCTGGGCGGCATCTACGCCCGCGAACTGGCCAAGGAGATGCCCGACCTGGTGCGCTGCGTGATCACGCTGGGCACCCCGTTCGCCGGGCACCACACCTCCACCAACGCCTGGCGCATCTACCAGTTCGCCAGCGGCCGCAGCATCGAACGCGAGACCGAGAGCTACAACCTGCCGGAGGCGCCCCCCGTGCCCACCACCAGCATCTTCTCGCGCAGCGATGGTGTGGTGGCCTGGCGTGGCAGCATCCAGGCGCCTGCCGACCACAACCCGCACACCGAGAACATCGAGGTGGTGGCCAGCCACTTTGGCATTGGCCTGAACCCCAGCGCCTGGTGGGCCGTGGCCGACCGGCTGGGCCAGCCCCAGGGCCCCGGAGTGGTGTGGCAGCCCTTCCAGCGCCCCCAGTTGCCGGGGCTGCAGCTGCTGTACCCCGACCCGCACCGCTGATGCGCCGGGGGCCGCCCCATAAAAGCCCACAAAAAAGCACGCAGAAGGGATGCCCCCTCTGCGTGCTTTTTGTTGTGCAGTGCTGCGCGCGTTGTGCTGCGTTGCTCTGCCTCGTCTTGGTGATGCTCTACTTTCGATAGCTAGCAAGGCATGCCTGTTGCGCGGGAACGGCCATTTTTATTGAGGTTTCTGCGTCTCCCCCAGCCCGCGCCGCTCAGAAGCTCTCCCAGTCGTCGTCGCTGCCCCCCGCCTTGGGCGCCGGGGCCGGGCTGTGGGCTTTGGCTGCGGGAGCTGCTGGTGCAGTGCTGGTGGCTGCCGCCTTGGGTGCAGCCAGGCTGACTGCTGGTTTGGTGGCGGGCTTGCGGGTCCCCAGGCTGGCGGTCTTGGCCGGGGTGTTGCGCGGGGCGTTGTAGCTGGGGGCTGCGATGGGGGGGCGCGCTGTTGTCGCTGTGCTGTGGCTGCTGCTGCGCTGGGCGCTGGTGGCGTGGGCGTCCAGCTTGAACACGGCCACGGCGTTGACCAGTTCGCCTGCCTGGGCGTTCAGCGCGCTGGCTGCCGCTGCCATTTCTTCCACCAGGGCGGCGTTTTGCTGGGTGGCCTGGTCCATCTGGGTGACGGCTTCTCCCACCTGGCCTACGCCTGCGCTTTGTTCGCTGCTGGCGGCGCTGATCTCTCCCATGATGTCGGTCACGCGCCGGATGGAGGCAACGACTTCGGTCATGGTGGCGCCAGCCTTGTCCACCAGCGCGGTGCCTTGTTCCACGCGTTCGACGCTGGCGGTGATGAGGCTTTTGATTTCCTTGGCGGCTTCTGCGCTGCGCCCTGCCAGGTTGCGTACTTCTCCGGCCACCACGGCAAAGCCCCGACCTTGTTCGCCGGCTCGGGCGGCTTCCACTGCGGCGTTGAGTGCCAGGATGTTGGTCTGGAACGCGATGCCGTCGATGACGCTGATGATGTCTGCAATCTTGTTGCTGCTGGCGTTGATGCCTTTCATGGTCTCGACGACTTCGGCCACCACGTCGCCGCCTTGGACGGCCACAGTGCTGGCGCTCACGGCCAACTGGTTGGCCTGGCGCGCGTTGTCTGCGTTCTGGCGCACGGTGGAGCCCAGTTCTTCCATCGAGGCTGCGGTTTCTTCCAGCGCAGAGGCCTGCTGTTCCGTGCGCGCGCTCAGGTCGTTGTTGCCTGAGGCTATCTGTGAGCTCGCAGAGGCTACGCCTTCGGCGTTGCTGCGCACGCCCGATACCACCCGCGCCAGGTTCGCCCGCATGTCGCCCAATGCGCTGAGCAGCTGGCCCATTTCATCCTTGCCGCCCAAAGGCACCTCGGTCGCCAGATCACCATCGGCAATGGCGCGGGCAGCCTGCACCGCATGGTGGGCGGGGCGGGTGACGGCACGGGTGATGGCCACGCCCAGCACGGCGGCCAGTGCCACGCACAGCGCGAGGGTGCCCAGCACCCATGCGCGCGCCACATTGAACACCGTCTTCGCATCCTCGTTGGCCTGCAAGGCTGCGTCCGCATTGATTTTCTGCAGCTCGCCCAGCGTCTCGGCCGTGGTCACAAAGGCCGACTCCGACTCGCCCGCATACAGCATGCTCAAGGCGTCAGCGGTCAGCTCCATGGTCTCGGCCGTGCTGAAGTCCACGCCCTTGGCAATGTCTGCCAGCTTGTCCTGCAAGGCCACATACGCCGCCTTGCGGGTCTTGTAGGCGTTGAACACCTCACGTTCCTTGGGCATGTCGATGAGCGACTCGTAGACCGCCTCGACCCGGCTGAGGTCCTTGTGGCGCGCCGCGACCTGCTCGGCAAACGCCTTGACCTCGGCCGCACTGCGCGCCGTGACCATGCCCGCCTCCGCTCGGCGCATGCGGTTGAGCAGCACGCGCAGCTCGCCGGTTTGCGTGACGCTGGGCAGCAGGTTGGTGGCGATCTCCTCGGCATTGGCGTGGATGCGGGACATCTGCACCAGTGAAATGGCGCCGAGCAAGGCGGTGAGCAACACCACCGCCAGGAAACCCGCCGCCAGCTTGACGCCAATGCGCAGATCAGAAATTTTCATGAATCACCTCAAAGTACCTCGAACTACCGGGACAGCCGCAGCCGTGTAACAAAATGCAGTCTATCAGCGCTCCCCGGCGCACATGGCACGGCTTTTCCCTACCCTGCCAGAGCGCCGCCCACAAAAAAACACGCCACCCAGGGCGGGTGGCGTGTTTTTATTTTGATAGCAGCCGACGCATACGGCACCGGCGCCAGGGCGCTGAAAGCGCCCGAAGGGCTATCAGGCCTGCGACTTCTTGTAGCTCTCGATGCCGTCAGTGACTTCCTTCTTGGCGGACTCGATGCCTTCCCAGCCCAGCACCTTGACCCACTTGCCCTTTTCCAGGTCCTTGTAGTGCTCGAAGAAGTGGGCGATGGCGTTGCGGCGCATAGCGTTCACGTCGTCGATGTCCTTCCAGTGGTCATACATGGGCAGGATCTTGGAGGTGGGCACGGCGATGACCTTGCCGTCCACGCCCGCTTCGTCTTCCATCATCAGGATGCCCAGGGGACGGCAGGGCACCACCACGCCGGGGTGCAACGGGTAGGGGGTGATCACCAGCACGTCCACCGGGTCGCCGTCACCCGACAGGGTCTGCGGCACATAGCCGTAGTTGGTCGGGTAGTGCATGGCCGTGGTCATGAAACGGTCCACAAAAATCGCGCCGGATTCCTTGTCCACTTCGTACTTGATCGGGTCCGCGTTCATCGGGATCTCGATGACCACGTTGAAGGCTTCAGGAATGTTCTTGCCAGGGGTGACGTTGTTGAGGGACATGTCTTTGAATAGTGGTTTGGATAACGGCAACCCGCGATGCACAGAGCGCTGACGCAACGCAAACAAGCGCCATGAAGCGTCGGGATTAACCCTGATTTTAGGCGCAGGTCCCTTTCTACCCGCTTGCAAACCATGGTTTGGCTGTAAATTGGGCCCGTTGGCCAATCGACTCCCAGCCCTTTTCAAACGGCCCAGGAGCACGAGGAAGCAACGCAGCGGAAGCACCACCGACCTGCGTTGTGATGTTTCCTTCCGTGCAACTGCGAAGATTGAAAGGAGTGACGAATGGCTGGAACTACAGCGCTGACTGCCCCCCTGATACTGGCTCTGGTTTGCGGATTGATTGCGGTGGCCTACGGGATCTGGGCGCGGGGATGGATCCTCGCCAAAGACCCGGGCAATGCCCGCATGCAGGAAATCGCCGCAGCCATTCAGGCCGGTGCCGCTGCCTACCTCGCGCGCCAGTACAAGACCATCGCCATCGTCGGCGTGGTGCTGGCGGTCCTCATCGGTATTTTTCTGGATGGCACCACGGCGGTGGGCTTTGTGGTGGGCGCGGTCCTCTCGGGCGCCTGCGGCTTCATCGGCATGAATGTGTCGGTGCGGGCCAATGTGCGCACGGCGCAGGCCGCCACGCAGGGCATCGGCCCGGCGCTGGATGTGGCGTTTCGCGGCGGGGCCATCACCGGCATGCTGGTGGTGGGGCTGGGGCTGCTGGGCGTCACGGCGTTCTACTGGTTCCTGGCGGGCAACGGCAACCTCACGCCCAACGCCAAGCTGGCCACGCTGCTCAACCCACTGATCGGCTTTGCCTTCGGCTCCTCGCTGATCTCGATCTTTGCGCGCCTGGGTGGCGGCATCTTCACCAAGGGCGCCGATGTGGGCGCCGACCTGGTGGGCAAGGTCGAGGCGGGCATCCCTGAAGACGACCCGCGCAACCCCGCCGTGATTGCCGACAACGTGGGCGACAACGTGGGCGACTGCGCAGGCATGGCGGCCGACCTGTTCGAGACCTATGCCGTGACGCTGATCGCCACCATGGTGCTGGGCGCGCTGCTGGTGACCACCGCGCCGGTCAACGCCGTGGTGTACCCGCTGGCGCTGGGGGCCGTGTCGATCATCGCGTCCATCATCGGTTGCTTCTTTGTGAAGGCCTCGCCGGGCATGAAGAATGTGATGCCCGCGCTGTACAAGGGCCTGGCGATTGCGGGTGTGCTGTCGCTCATCGCTTTCTACTTCGTGACGGTGTGGATCATGCCGGACAACGCCGTCACTGCCACGGGCAGCCAGATGCGGTTGTTCGGCGCCTGCGCCACGGGGCTGGTGCTCACCGCCGCGCTGGTGTGGATCACCGAGTTCTACACAGGCACGCAGTACTCGCCCGTGCAACACATCGCGCAGGCGTCCACCACGGGCCACGGCACCAACATCATCGCGGGCCTGGGGGTATCGATGCGGTCCACGGCCTGGCCAGTGATCTTCGTCTGCCTTGCCATCCTGGCGGCCTACCAGCTAGCAGGCCTGTTTGGCATTGCCGTGGCGGCCATGTCGATGCTGTCCATGGCGGGCATCGTGGTGGCGCTGGATGCCTACGGCCCCATCACCGACAACGCAGGCGGCATCGCCGAAATGGCCGAGTTGCCCAGCAGCGTGCGCGACATCACCGACCCGCTGGACGCCGTGGGCAACACCACCAAGGCCGTCACCAAGGGCTACGCCATCGGCTCGGCGGGCCTTGCGGCGCTGGTGCTGTTTGCCGACTACACGCACAAGCTGGAAAGCTACGGCAAGGCCATCTCGTTTGATCTGTCGGACCCGCTGGTCATCATCGGGCTCTTCATCGGCGGCCTCATCCCCTACCTGTTCGGCGCCATGGCCATGGAGGCCGTGGGCCGCGCTGCGGGCGCCGTGGTGGTGGAAGTGCGCCGCCAGTTCAACACCATCCCCGGCATCATGGACGGCAGCGGCAAACCTGAATACGGCAAGGCCGTGGACATGCTCACCAGCGCCGCCATCAAGGAAATGGTGGTGCCAAGCCTTCTGCCCGTGGTCGTGCCCGTCGTGGTGGGCCTGGCCCTGGGGCCCAAGGCGCTGGGCGGTTTGCTGATGGGCACCATCGTCACAGGCCTCTTTGTAGCGATCAGCATGTGCACCGGCGGCGGCGCCTGGGACAACGCCAAGAAGTACATCGAGGACGGCCACCACGGCGGCAAGGGCAGCGAGGCGCACAAGGCGGCCGTGACCGGCGACACCGTGGGCGACCCCTACAAGGACACCGCAGGCCCGGCCATCAACCCGCTGATCAAGATCATCAACATCGTGGCGCTGCTCATCGTGCCGCTGGTGGTCAAGTTCCACGGCGGGTAAACCCGTTCTCACCACCATCAAAAAGGGGCTTCGGCCCCTTTTTTGCGGCTTACCATCCGGGGCAACGGTTTTTCTCCAGAAAAGATGGCTTTGAAACACACCGCACCGTCTGCTGCCCCCGCTCCCTCCGCGCCCCCCGCCCCGCTGTACGAGCACATTGTCGAGGACGTGATCGCAGGGGCCCGCCCGCTGATGGAGCGCATTGCCGAAGCCACGCGCATGTCCCTGCAGCAGCGCCTGGACCAGGCCCGCACGCCGGGCGAGCACCACGCCATGCTCGAAGCCCGCCAGCAGCTCATGCGGCTGACCCCGGTGATGTGCGAGCGCTACCCCGAGGCACTGCGCAAGGCACTCAGCCAGCAATCCGCACACAAGGAAGAAAAAGCCACGCGTTCGCTGTTCAGCGTGCACTTCGACGAGCTGGAGCTGATGGACGAAACCCAGATCAGCGACAGCGTGGAGCGCGCCCGCGCCCGCCAGGTGCTGGCATCGGCCGTGGAAGGGCCGCTGGCCGACCTCGACGCCCTGGTGTGCGCGGCACTGGGCCTGCCGCAGGTGCAGCCCGAGCACAACCCGCTGCGCCCCGACGCGTTTCTGCAGGCGCTGCAGGCCGTGGTGTCGCAGATGCAGGTCACCGAGCAGGTACGGCACGATTGGATGGGGCAGATGGCCCAGGCGCTGGGCAAGGAGTTGCGCGCGCTGTATGTCGCGCAGACCGAGCGGCTCCAGCAAAGTGGCGTGCAGCCCGTGGGCTACGCCATGCGCCAGGCCAACGGCCAGTACGTGTATGTGGCGCCCACCGAGGGCGGCGCGTCGCCCGGCTTTGGCTTTGAGTCAGGCCCTGCCCACGATGTGGGCCCCATCGACCCCATCAACCATACCGCCCCGGCCACCGCCGACCCCCTGCTCACGCTGGGCCGCCTGCGCCGCCTGCTGCTGGGCGAGCTGGATGAGCCCGCCGCCCCCGAGCAGCACCCGGCGGCCCCCGAGACTTTTGCGGAGCGCTTCTCCCGCGAATTCGAGCACCCGGACCAACTCCCCCACATCGACCCGCCCGCCACCGACTTCGCCATGACCGTGCCCGCCGCCTTCGAGGCGCTGCAGGAGATGAACCAGGTCGGCCAGATGATGGAGCGCCTGGGCAGCCAGCGGGCGCAGGCCACTGGCACCCCCACCGGGGATGTCCCCGCCAACCTGCCCCGCCAGCACAGTGGCGGGCTGGCGCAGGCTCTGAGCACCGAGGTGGTCGCGCTGATGGTGGACAACATCGCACGCGACAACCGGCTGCTGTGGCCCGTGCAGCAGTTCATCCGCGCACTGGAGCCCGCGCTGATGCAGCTGGCGCTGACCGACACGCGCTTCTTCAGCCACAAGGAACACGCGGCGCGGTGCCTGCTGCAAGACATCACCGACCGCAGCCTGGCGTTTGACAGCACCGAGGCCCCGGGCTTTCAGAGCTTCATGCGCTCGCTCATGAACATCGCCGGGCCGCTGTCCACCGCCACCATCGAGGGGCCGGAGGATTTCGAGCAGGTGCTGCAGCAGTTGCACGCCAAGTGGGAGCAAAAGGAACAGGCCCGCAAGCAGGAGCGCCAGCGCGCCATCGAGGCGCTGGAACATGCCGAGCGGCGCCACCTGCTGGCCGCGCAGATCTCGCGCGAGATCTGGCTGTTGCCCGACATTGGCAAGGTGCCCGACGCCGTCTCCCGCTTTTTGCTCGGCCCCTGGGCCCAGGTGATGGCCGAGGCGCGCCTGGCCGACACCACCCACAGCACCGACCCCGGCCGCTACCACGAGCTGGTGGAGGCCCTGATCTGGAGCACCCAGCCCGAGCTGACCCGCAAGAACACCGGCCAGCTCGCGCGCCTGCTGCCCAAACTGCTGGCCAAGCTGCGCGAGGGCCTGGCTTCCATCGACTACCCCGCAGAGCGGACCGACGCGGTTTTCGAGCTGCTGATGCAGTTGCACCAGCAGGCCTTCAAACCCGGCCCGCGCGCGGCCACCCCGGCAGCGCCCACCGCAGCCCCCCGTGCCGCCGCACCCCGCACCGGGCCGCCAGCCCCTGCCGTGCCGCAGCCAGCCCCCCTGGACGACGACGACCCCTGGGTCGCGCCCTCCGAGGCCAAGGAGTCGGGCTACATGGACTCCTCCCAGGCCCCCGAGTCCGAGAGCCCGGAACCCGCGCATGCGCACCCCACCCCGGGCGAGGCCCACGCCCTGCCCCCGCTGGCCATTGGCAGCTGGGTCAACCTGCTGGTGGCCGGCCGGTGGGAGCGCACCCAGCTGTCCTGGATCGGATCACACGGCAACCTCTTCCTCTTCACCAGCGCATCGGGCCGCACCCAGTCAATGACGCTGCGCCTGGTGGACCGACTGATCCAGCAAGGCGCCCTGCACGTGATCGCCCAGCAAACCGTGGTGGACGGCGCCCTGGACGCCGTGGCCGAGGCCGCCATGCGCAACAGCGTGGACAGCCGGATGTAGATTGCTATTTTATTGATAGCTATAAACTGAATACAGTCGCGCGCAAACGGCCATTTTTTCTTCTAATTTATGCCAGTCTGCGTGGTCTGCGTCTCGGGAGCAAGCATGTAGGCACGCAGGCAGGCAGCCTCGTCGTCATTGCGGCGGGGTTTGCAGGGCAGCGGGCAACGTGAGTGCGGCCCGCAGCCCCCCCAGTTCCGAAGATTGCAGATCCAGGCTCCCTGCATACAGGGCCGCCAGGTCCTGCACGATGGCCAAGCCCAGCCCGGTGCCCGGCACCGTTTCGTCCAGCCGCACGCCGCGCCCCAGGGCAAGCGCGCGCTGCGCAGCGCCGATGCCCGGGCCATCGTCTTCCACCGTGATCACCAACTGGGGCGGCAGCCCGTCGGCCCGCTCCATGGGCCCCTGCGCCGCCAGCCGCACGGTGGAGCGCGCCCATTTGCAGGCGTTGTCCAGCAGGTTGCCCAGCATCTCCTGCAAGTCCTGCGCCTCGCCCACAAAAAACAGCGGTGTCTCGGGCAGCACAACGGCAATCTCCACACCCCGCTCGGCATGCACCTTGTGCATGACCCGCACCAGCCCCGCCACCACCGGCTCCAGGTCGGTGCGCTGGCCGGGCAGATGCGCCGTCGCTGCGGCGCGCGAGCGGGCCAGGTGCCAGTCGATGTGCCGGCGCGACACCTGGACCTGATCGCGCACCAGATCGGCGAGCGCAGCGCTGCCGTCGGGGAAGGCGGGGGGGGCCGTCGCCTGGGCCGCGTTCTCCAGCACCGCCAGCGGCGTTTTCAAGGCATGGGCCAGGTTGCCTGCCTGGGTGCGCGCGCGCTCCACCACCTCGGCATTGCGGGCCAGCACGGCGTTGAAGTCATCCACCAGCGGCTGCACCTCGGCGGGGAATACGCCTTGCAACCGGGTGGTGCGTGCCTGCTGCACATCCTGCAAGCCCCGCTGCAGCGCCTGCAAGGGTTTCAGCCCTACCGCCACCTGGGCCCAGGCGGCCGCAGTCAACAGCACCAGCAGCACCAACAGCGACAAGCCCAGCACGCGCGTGAACTGCGCAGTGGCCGCCTGCGTAGCCTGCAGATCGGCCGCCACGATCAGGCGCCAGCGCGCAGCATCCACGCCTTCGGCACGCACGGTGCGCTCCAGCACCAGCAAGGGCGCGCCCTGCGGGCCCACCACTTCGTGCACATGCACCGCCCCATCGGCCAGCGCATCCGCCTGCAAGGCCAGGCTGGTATCCCACAAGGAGCGCGAGCGCAACACCCCCGCCCGGCTGCGCCCGTCGGGCGCCATGGCATCCACCTGCCAGTACAGGCCCGAGTACGGCTTGAGCCAGCGCGGGTCCGACAGCGCCTGGGCTGCCACCACCGGCTGGCCCTGGGCATCAAACTCCAGCCGCGCCGTGACCTGGTCCAGCTGCTGCAACAGGGCGGCCTCGAACTGCCGCTGCACATGCTCGCGGAAGAGCCCGCTCAGCACCAGCCCCGCCAGGACCACGGCCACGGCCACGCCCACCACCGTGGCAGCCAGCAGCCGGAACCGCAGCGACCGCGCCCAGCTCCAGTCCGCCGCAAGAAGCCCGCCCCGGCTCATGGCGGCACCAGCCGGTAGCCCATGCCGCGCACGGTTTCGATGCAGGTGCCGGGCAGCTTCTTGCGCAGCCGCCCCACAAACACTTCGATGGTGTTGGAGTCACGGTCAAAGTCCTGCGCATAGATGTGTTCGACCAGCTCTGCGCGCGGCACCAGCACACCGGGGCGGTGCATGAAATAGTTCAGCACCTTGTATTCATGCGCGGTGAGCGCCACGGGCTGGCCCGCGCTGGTCACGCGGCCGCTGCGGGTGTCCAGTTGCAGGTCGCCGCACTGCAGCACAGCCGACGCCTGCCCGCTGGCGCGGCGGATCAGGGCCCGCAGGCGCGCCAGCAGTTCTTCCATGTGAAAGGGCTTGGTCAGGTAGTCATCGGCCCCGGCATCAATGCCTGCGACCTTTTCATGCCAGTTGTCGCGCGCAGTCAGGATGAGCACCGGCATGTTGCGCCCCTGGGCACGCCAGCGCTTGAGCACCGAGATCCCATCCACCACCGGCAGGCCCAGGTCCAGCACCACGGCATCCACCGGCTCCGTCTCTCCCACAAACTGGGCATCCCGCCCGTTGTCGGCCTCGTCCACGGTGTAGCCCGCACCGTGCAGCGCGGCGCGCAGCTGGGTGCGCAGCAGTGCGTCGTCTTCTACCAGGAGGATGCGCATGGGCAGTGAATCACGGGGCTGGCCTTGGCCGTGTTATCGGCCGGTGCGCTGATCGTCGCGCGATTTGATGCGCAGCACCTCGGCCGTGCGCGCATCGAGCTTGACCTTGGTCAACTGCCCGGCAGGCGTCAGCAGCTTGATCTCGTAAATCCAGCGCTCGCGCTCCTGCTCCAGCTCCACTTCCAGCACCTGGCCCGGCACCTCGCGCTGCAGGCGCTCCAGCACCGTGGGCAGCGGCAGCACCTGGCCCGCCTGCACGGCCTGCCGCGCGCGGTCATGGTCGTCCTTGCCGCTGGCCCTGGCAGATGGCACGGCCAGCACAGCAGCGCACAGCACACAGGCCGCCAGACGCCAGCGCTTGCCATGGTCGCCGGTAGCTACAGGAGGGTAGGAGGAGTGCATGCGCCGATTGTCCCGCTCGGTATCTGAACGGCGGATGAACAGCCCTTTCACACGCCGTTCAGGCAGGGATTTCAACAATAGCTCCACAAGACAAAACCCACGAGGACCATGGCATGACCTCCCTTCGCACACTGACCTTGGCCACGCTCTGCGCACTGGCAGCCGCTGGCGCGAGCCACGCCGCCGACACCACGACTGCCCAACAGCTTGCCCACTGGAGCGCGCAGGCCGGCAGCCCGGGCAACGCCGACAAGGGCAAAGTGTTCTTCACCACGCGCCATGGCGGCGAGTGGTCTTGCGCATCCTGCCACGGCACACCGCCCACCGCGCAGGGCAAACATGCCAGCACCGGCAAGTCGATCGCCCCCCTGGCCCCGGCCTTCAACCCCAAGGCCTTTACCGACACCGCCAAGGTGGACAAGTGGTTCCGCCGCAACTGCAACGACGTGCTGAGCCGCGAATGCACGGCGGTGGAAAAGGCTGACGTGCTGGCCTACCTCAACGCCCTCAAGCACTGAGACCGACACCATGAAAAAACCTGCCCCCCTGCGACCTGCAACCCTGGCCGCCGCTGCTTGCGCGCTGACCCTGCTGTCCCTCTCCAGCGCCCATGCAGACAGCGGGCGCGCCATGCCCCGCAATGTGCCCAACGCCTACACGCAGGAATGCGCTGCCTGCCACACCGCCTACCCACCCGGCCTGCTGCCCGCAGCGTCGTGGAACCGTGTGATGACGGGCCTGAACAAGCACTACGGCACCGATGCATCGCTGGACGCGGCCACCGTGCGCCAGCTCAACCAGTGGTTGCAGGCCCACGCCGGCACCTACAAGCGCGTGAACGAAGAGCCCCCCGAGGACCGCATCACCCGCTCGGCATGGTTTGAACGCAAGCACCGAAAGATCGAACCCACCACCTGGAAGCTCGCCAGCGTGAAAAGCGCTGCCAACTGCGCGGCCTGCCACACAGGCGCAGACCAGGGGCAGTTTGACGAACACAACCTGCGCATGCCCGCAGGGCTGGATGCCCGCTCACGCCGCACTTGGAACGACTGAGAGCAGTGAATCTGAACTGCCCCATCAAGGAACACACTATGAATAACGTCCCCACCCTCCATCCCGCCGATGCCACGGCGCAGCCCGCCCCCGCGAAGGCCCCCAGCCGCCGGGTGACCGATGCGCCCACCCGCCTGTTCCACTGGCTGTTTGCACTGTGCTTTGCCGGGGCCTACGCCACGGCCGACGGCGAGCACTGGCGGCTGCTGCACGTCACGCTGGGCTACACCATGGCGGGGCTGCTGGGCTTTCGCCTGCTGTACGGCATCTTCGGGCCGCGCACCTCGGGCCTGGGCCTGCTGTGGCGCAAGCTGGCGGGGGCGCCCGCATGGCTGCGCGCCCTGCCCCAGGCCTCTTCCGTCACGCAAATCAACTGGCGCCAAGGCCAGAACCTGCTGATGGCGCTGGCCATCGTGTTGCTGCTCGCGCTGGTGCTGCCCCTCACACTCAGTGGCTACGCCACGTACAACGACTGGGGCGCCGCGCTGGGCGGTCACTGGATGGGCGAGGCGATGGAAGAAGTGCACGAGTTCTTCGGCAACGCCCTGCTGTTGGTGGTGCTGGCCCACATTGCGCTGATTGCGGGCTTGAGCGTGCTGCGCCGCAAGAACCATGCCCTGCCCATGCTCACCGGCCGGGTGGAGGGCAAGGGGCCCGACCTGGTCCCCAAGAACCGCACCTGGCTCGCCGCGCTGCTGCTGATCGCCACACTGGCCTTTGGTGCCTGGCAGTGGCAGCAGTCGCCCAGCGGCTGGGTGGCCAACGGCACATCCACCGAACGCCAGCGACACCACGATGACGACTGACGCACAGCCCCATACCGAAGGAACCACCCCATGAAAATCTACATGTGTGCCGTTTGCGGCTGGATCTACGACGAGGCTGCCGGCCTGCCCGACCATGGGATCGCGCCCGGCACCCGCTGGGCCGACGTGCCCGACGACTGGCGCTGCCCCGAATGCAATGTTGGCAAGGCAGACTTTGTGATGTGCGAGGTGTGAAGGAGAGGTATCGGGTGCGGCCCACTGCGCTGCGTCAGGGCTGCAGACATCGGTGCGCGATATAACCGTTACACCATTGCATCCTCTGTGCAACGCAGCCTCACACACCCCATGCCACCTACCGACTCCCCCACCGGGCTCGACCCGGCCCTGGCCGCCCAGCGCCTCCGCGACGAGGGACCCAACGAACTGGGCATCGGCCAGCGCCGCACGCTGCGCGACATGGCCTGGGACGTGGTCACCGAGCCCATGTTCCTGCTGTTGCTGGGTGCGGGTGCCATCTACCTCGCCATGGGCGATGCGCACGAGGCGCTGATCCTGCTGGGCTTTGTGGTCATCATCATGGCGATCACGGTGCTGCAGGAGCGGCGCACCGACAACGCGCTGAACGCCCTGCGCGACCTCTCCAGCCCCCGCGCGCTGGCGTTGCGCGGCGGCACCCTGGTGCGCATTGCAGGCCGCGACGTGGTACGCGAAGACCTGCTGATGATTGCCGAGGGCGACCGCATCCCGGCAGACGGCACGCTGCTGCAGGCGCACGAGCTGGCCGCCAACGAGTCGATGCTGACCGGCGAGTCCGAGCCAGTGGCCAAGCAACCCGCCGACAAGGTGTTTGCAGGCACGCTGGTGGTCAGCGGCCAGGGCCTGCTGCAGGTGACCGCCGTGGGCCGCCACACCGAGCTGGGCCGCATTGGCCAGTCGCTCGACACCATCGCCCTGCAGGCCTCGCCGCTGCGCGAGGAAATGGCGCGGCTCACCCGCAAGCTGGTGGTCATAGGCCTGTCGCTGTGCGGACTGCTGGTGGCCCTGTTCTGGGCACTGCGGGGCGATTGGCTGCAGGCCGTGCTGGCGGGCATCACGCTGGCCATGGGCGTGTTGCCGCAAGAGCTGCCGGTGATCATGATCATCTTCCTGGCCCTGGCCGCACGGCGGCTGGCGGCGCAGCAGGTGCTCACGCGGCGGCTCAACGCCATTGAGACGCTAGGACAAACCACCGTGCTGTGCGTGGACAAGACCGGCACCCTGACGCAAAACCGCATGGCCGTGGCGGCGCTTTGCATTGCGGGCCAGGAGCTGGATGTGCAGAACCTGCCCGCCGCAGCGGATGGCAGCGCGCTGCCCGAGGCCTTCCACGAGCTGCTCGAATACGCCGTGCTGGCCAGCGAGATCGAACCGCACGACCCCATGGAGCAGGCCTTTCACCGCATGGCGGCGGACCACCTGGTGAACACCGAGCACCTGCACCCCGCATGGTCACTGGCGCGCGAGTACGAGCTATCGCCCCAACTGCTGGCCATGAGCCACCTGTGGCGCGACGGCACCTCGGCGCACGACACCGTGGCCACCAAGGGCGCGCCCGAAGCCGTGGCCGACCTTTGCCACCTGCCCGACGCCGAGCGCGCCGCCGTCAGTGCCCAGGCCGCACGCCTGGCCGACCGGGGCCTGCGGGTGCTGGGCGTAGCCAAGGCCCGGCACCGCACGCAAGACACCTGGCCCGACGCCCAGCACGGATTTGACTTTGCATGGCTGGGCCTGGTGGCCCTGGCCGACCCGCTGCGCTCCGAAGTGCCCCAGGCCGTCGCGCAGTGCCGCCAGGCAGGCATTCGCGTGGTGATGATCACCGGCGACCACCCCCGCACCGCGCGCGCGATTGCAGCCCAGGCGGGCATCGCCAACGACCGCGTGATCACTGGCGACGAACTGGTCCACATGCCGCCCCAGGAGCTGGCCGACCAGGTCCGGCAGGTCAGCGTGTTTGCACGCATCAAGCCGCACCAGAAGCTGGCACTGGTCGAAGCCCTCAAGGCCCAGGGCGAGGTGGTGGCCATGACCGGTGACGGCGTGAACGACGCCCCCGCCCTCAAGGCCGCCCACATCGGCATCGCCATGGGCCAACGCGGCACCGACGTGGCGCGCGAGGCTGCGGCCCTGGTGCTGCTGCACGACGACTTCGCGGCCATCGTGCTGGCGATTCACCGGGGACGGCAGACCTTTGCCAACCTGCGCCAGGCCATGGTCTACACCCTGGCAGTGCACGTGCCCATCATCGGGCTGGCGCTGCTGCCGGTGCTGTTCGGGCTGCCGCTGGTGCTGGCGCCGCTGCACATCGCGTTTCTGGAACTGGTCATCGACCCCGCCTGCTCCATCGTGTTCGAGGCCGAAAAAGGCGCTGCCGACCTCATGCAGCAGCCGCCACGCGCGGCCGACGAACCGCTGCTGTCCGCTCGCCACATCCTGCTGAGCGTGCTGCAGGGCAGCGTGGTGACCGCCGCCGTGGTGGGCCTGTACGCCTGGCTGCTGAGCCAGCCCGCGCACGCCGCCACCGCCAGCACCGCCGCGTTTGTGGTGCTGGTGGCCGCCAACGCCGCACTCATCCTGCCCAGCCGCAGCAGCCAGACGGGCTGGCAAAGCCTGTGGGCAGGCCTCACCCCGGTCAGCCTGTGGGTGGCAGGCGGCACGCTGGCCGCGCTGGCGGCCATCACCACCGTGCCGTGGCTGGCCAAAGCTTTCCGATTTGTGCCGCTGTCGCCCCTGCACTGGTTCATGGCCTTGCTGGCCGTGCTGCTGCTCACGGTGGTGTTTGCTGCCAACAAGCGGTGGCTGCAGCCCACGGCACCGGCGCACAATCCCCCACCTGCTTGACCACACCGCGCACACCATGCCCATCGTTCTGGATTCACTCGACCACGTCGTCCTCACCGTCGCCAGCATCGACCAAACCATTGCGTTTTATGAGCGCGTACTGGGCATGACCGCAAGGGAGTTCAAGCCCCAGCGGTACGCGCTGCACTTTGGCACGCAAAAGATCAACCTGCACGAAGTGGGCACGGTGGTGGACCCCAATGTGCGCCATGCCACGGCGGGCTCGGGCGACCTGTGCTTTCTCACCCAAATGCCGCTGGACGACGTCATCGCCCACCTGCAGGCCGAAGGCGTCGCCATCGTGCAAGGCCCGGTGGGCGCAACGGGCGCGCGCCACCGGCTGCGCTCGGTCTATATCTACGACCCGGACGACAACCTGATCGAGATTGCCAACGAGGTGTGAACGGTCCGCCGCGCGGCGGCGGCAGGTGTGCCCACAACAGGTTCAGAACTCCGCCGAGATCGCCGCCCGCAGCAATGTGGAGGCGGGTTCCACCAGCTCCAGCAACTGCCCGGCCCGGTCCTGTTCAATGGCCTGCAGCACCATTTCGTTGATGCCCCCCACCACCGCCATCGCCATGGTGGGCTGCAGCGGCGTCTTGCGCAGGCGTTCGCCGGGGCGGTTGTTGACCACGTCCAGCATCAGGTCGGCCAGCTGCTGGTTGGCGCGCCTGCGCGCTGCCAGGCCCGGCGCGCCCAGGCCCAGGATGTCGATGAACAAGGTGCGCAGCAGCACCGGGTTGCGCGCCAGAACGCCAAAGTAGGCGCCCATGGCCTGCTCCACCTGGGCCTGCCAGTCGCTGTGCGGGTCGATAGCGCCGCGCAGCACTGCAATGGCGTTGCCGCTGGCCACTTCGTACAGCGCAATCAGGCATTCGGCCTTGTCGGCAAAGTTTTCATAAAAGGTGCGGCGCGACACGCTGGCCTCGCGCACGATGTCGGCAATCGTGGTGTCGGCATAGCCCTTGGCGGCAACGGCGCGGGCCATGCCTTCGAGCAGGCGGGCGCGGTGTTCATTGCCTGGGGTGGGGGTGTCGGCAGCGGCAGTCATGGCAAAAAAATCCCTCGAAATCGGGTTAGGTACTTGACAGTACCACAGTTGACCTGCATCATACAAACCACTCGGTACTACAACGTACCAATCTTTCCCTCCTGCCCCTGACGGAGATCGCCCATGACCGAACTTGTGGTTCGCCGCCTGCTGATTGACCTGGAAACGCCGTTTGCGCGCCACTGGTGCGGCGGTGATGCGTTTCGCTCGGCGCTGTTCAACGCGCTGTCGATGAGCTTCCCCGTGGGCGAGCAGTTTTTCATCGACGCAGTGCGGGACGGCCACAAGGCCCTGCCCCCCGACAAACAGGCGCAGTTTGCCGACGAGGTGCGCGGCTTCATCGGGCAGGAGGCCACCCACCGCCGCATCCACGCGCTGTTCAACGGCCACCTCGAAAAGCAGGGTCTGGTCAACGACTGGGCCCCGCGCGCGGCAGAGCGCATGAAGCTATTTGCCGGTGCCGACCCGCGCCACCCCCTGGCCGTGACGGCCGCCAACGAGCACTTCACCGCCCTGCTGGCCGAATGGCTGCTGGCCCACCCCGAGGTGCTGCAAGGCGCCGAGCCCCGCCTGGCCACGATGTGGCAATGGCACTGCGCCGAAGAGGCCGAGCACAAGAACACCGCCTTCGACCTGTACCAGGCACTGGGCGGCAACCAGGAATGGCGCATCACCTGGTTCCGCCGCATCACCTGGGTTTTTCTGGGCGATGTGCTGCGCCAGACCGTGAACAACCTGCGCCAGAGCGGCATGCTGTGGAAGTGGAGCACCTGGGCCAGCGCTGCACGCACCTTGTTTGGCCAAGGCGGCCTGGTGCGCGAAAGCTGGAAGCCCTGGCGCCAGTACCTGCGGCCCGACTTTCACCCCAACCAGCACGGCAGCGACCTCTCGGAGCGCTGGCTGGCCGAACACAGCAACGCCTACACGCCCGTGGGCGCGCGCTGACAACGACGACCTGACACCATGACGACGATCCCCACGCCCCGGCGCACCGGCCGGGCAGGCGAAGCTTTGCTGTGCCTGATTGCCTCTGCGCCGCTGGCGCTCTGCGCCCTGCCCGCCCAGGCAGAACCCCTGGCCTTTGACGCCGCGCAGCAGCAGCTGTTGCAGCGCTCGGACCAGCTCGCCGCATCACGCCACACGGTGGAAAGCGCCCAGTTGCGCCGCGACGCCCTGCAGCGCCTGGGCGGCCCGGTGGTCCACCTCAGCGGCGCGGCCTATGCCTACAACGCCAACTTGGACGTGGACCTGAACCCACTCAACCGCGTGCTGCCCGGCGTGCTGTCGCAGCTGCCGCCGCAGCTGGCAGCGCCACTGGCCCAACTGCCGCACCTGCCATCGAGCTACACGCTCAACCGCAGCAAAAGCGACACCACCTCGTCCGTCTCGGCGGTGTGGCCTATCTACATGGGCGGCGCCAGCAACGCTGCGCGTGGCCTGCTGGACGCACAAACCCAAGAGGCGCAGGCCGACGCCGCCAAGACCGGCCACGAAGCCACCACGCTGCTGGTGCAGCGCTACTTTGGCGCCCAGCTGGCCCAGCGCGCCGCTGTGCTGCGCGAGGCCGCCCTGGCCACCATCGAGCAGCACGATGCCGCCGCGCAGAAGATGCTGGATGCAGGCGTGATTGCCCGTGTGGAGCGCCTGCAGGCCCGCTCGGCCCTGGAAGAAGCCCGCCGCAACGCCCGCAAGGCCCGCGACGATGCCGAGCTGACCACCACCGCGCTCACCCGCACGCTCAAGGCCGCCGAGCAGGTCACGCCCACCAGCCCGCTGTTTGTGCTGGCTCAGCCGGTGGAACCCCTGCCCCACTTCATCGACACCGCACTGGCCCGCCACCCCGGGTTGGACAAGGTGGCCGCCAAGAAGGAACAGGCCACCCAGCTGCACGCCGCACAAGAGGCGCTGCGCAAGCCGCAGGTGTTCGCCTTCGGCCAGCGCCAGCTCAAGACGGGCAAGGAGGCCGACTGGGTGGCCGGCGTGGGGGTGCGCTGGACGCTGTGGGACGCCATCGACCGCAACACCCTCGCCGAGTCGTCCCAGCGCCAGATCGCGCAGGCCGAGCGCACCGGCGCCCAGGCGCAGAACGACATCGCCCTGCTGGTGGAAAAACGCTGGCTGGCCCTGGACCAGGCGCGCCGCGCCTACCTGGCGCTGCAGCCCGGCCTGGAGCTGGCCGATGAAGTGCTGCGCCTGCGCACGGCAGGCCTCAAGGCCGGCACCAGCACCACGCTGGACCTGATCGACGCGCAGGTGAACCAGGCCAAGGCCCAGACCGAACGCGCCCAGGCCGCACACGACTACGTGAAGGCACTGGCCGAGCTGCTGGAGAGCTGCGGCCTGTCGGAAGACTTTGGCAAATACATGGCGCGCGCCGATGCGGTGCGCGTGGAATGAATAGAGGCGGAATGAACATGAGCAAGAACAACAGCAAAAAGGCGGCCGTGATCGGCACCGTGGCCTTCGTGGCCGTGGCAGGCTTTGTGGGCTTTGGCCTGTGGAAGGCATCCCAGCCCGCGCCCGAGGTCTTCCAGGGCCAGATGGAGGCGCAAGAAGCCGACATCGCCCCCAAGGTCACGGCGCGCATCGCGCAGATCCTGGTGAAGGAAGGCGACCAGATCGCCGTGGGCGCGCCCCTGATCCGCATGGACAGCCCCGAGGTCAAGGCCAAGCTGGCACAGGCCACCGCCGCCCAGGAGGCCGCTCAGGCCGTGGCTGCCAAGGCCGAACATGGCGCCCGCCCGCAAGAGGTGGAGATGGCCCGCCTGAACTGGCAGCGCGCCGTGGCGGCGGCCGACCTGGCCGAAAGCTCCTTCAAGCGCGTGGATGGCCTGGCGCGCGACGGCCTGGTGGCCGCACAAAAACGCGATGAGGCCGAGGCCAACTTCAAGGCATCCCGCGACCAGGCGCTGGCCGCCAAGGCGCAGTACGAGCTGGCCCGCGCCGGTGCCCGCACCGAAGACCGCTCGGCCGCCAGCGCCCAGGCGCGCCAGGTGGCTGGCGTCGTGGCCGAGGTGCAGGCCGCGCAGGCCGAAACCGAACTCAAGAGCCCCGTGGCAGGCGAAGTGGCCAAGGTGCTGGCCCGCACCGGCGAGCTGTCGCCGCAGGGTGTGGCCGTGGTCACGGTGGTGGACCTGAAGGACCAGTGGGTGGTGCTGAACGTGCGCGAAGACCGCCTGCAGCGCTTTGCCATCGGCAATGAATTTGAAGCCACCTTGCCCGCCCTTCACGGAAAGGACGGCAACCAAGCAGTGAAGTTCAAGGTCTACCACACGGGGGCCCTGCCCGACTTCGCCACCTGGCGCGCCACGCGTGCGGGCCAGGGCTTTGACGCCCGCACCTTCGAAGTGCGCGCCCGGCCCGCCGCCCCCATCGAGGGTGCGCGCCCCGGCATGACGGTGCTTGTGCGCTGAAATTTTGAATAAAAAGTGCCTTCTGCGCGCGACCATCAAGCGCAAGTAGCTATGAATTCAATAGTAAACAGCTTCCGCCGCGAAGTGCACCGCCTGCGGGCCGACCCGTGGGACCTCGCCATGGTCACCTGGGTGCCCTTGCTGGCCGTGGCGCTTTTGTGGTGGATCTTCTCGGCCGGGTTGCCGCGCCACCTGGCCGTGGGCGTGGTCGATGAAGACCACTCCAGCCTGTCGCGCCAGCTGGTGCGCATGCTGGACGCCACACCCGGCGTGCAGATCACCCAGCACTACGCCAACACCGCCGAGGCCGAGCATGCCTTGCGCACCGTGCAGGTCTACGCAGTGGTCACCATCCCCCGCGACTTTGCGCGCACTGTGAAGCAGGGCCGCGCAGCCCAGGTCACACTGCTGCACAACGCCCAGCTGGGCACCCATTCGGGCCTGCTGCAGCGCGACGTGCGCACCGCTGTGGGCACGCTGTCCGCAGGTATCGAGATGGCCGCGCGTAACAAGCGCGGCGAAAGCGCGCAGGCCGTGCACGTGAGCATGGAGCCCATCCACTCGCAGATGGTGGCGCTGTTCAATGTGTCGAGCAACTACGAGCAGTTTCTGGGCGCGGCGCTTATCCCCGCGCTGCTGCACATCCTGGCCATGACGGCGGGCGCCTGGACGGTGGGCCGCGAGCTGCGCGACCGCACGCTGGGCGAGTGGCTGGGCGCGGGGGGCCTGCGCCCCACGGCGGGATCACTCATTGGCAAGCTGGCCGGGCCCTGGCTGTCGCTCACACTCGTCGGCCTGCTGGCGCTGGTGGGCATCACCTGGGGCCGGGGCTGGCACCCGCCGGGCAACCTGGCCTGGGTGGCCGGTGCGCTGGCGCTGCTGATGGCCGTGTCGCTCACAGCGGGCGCGGCCCTGGCGGCGCTCACACGCTCGCTGCGCACCGCGCTCTCGGGCGCGGGCTTTTTCGCGGCGCCCGCGTTTGCCTTCAGCGGCGTGGCGTTTCCGCTGGCAGGCATGCCCGCCAGCGCCCGCGCCTGGGCCGAGGCCATGCCCTTCACGCACTACATCCGCCTGCAGATCGAGCAGTTGCAGATGGGTGCACCGCTGGCCACCAGCGTGCCCACCATGGTGGGCCTGCTGGCGGCCACCGGCATGCTCTGGCTGGTGGCGGCCGTGGGCCTGCACCTGGCCGCCCGCCAACCTGCAACCTGGGGAAGCCGCTGATATGGACACCCACATGAAACCGGCCCCGCGCGGCCTGCTGCACGCCTGGCTGCTCGCTCTTGCCACCGTCGCCCGCGACAAGGGGGTGCTGCTGCTGTTGGTCGGCGCCCCCGTGCTTTACGGCTTCTTTTACCCGTGGTTCTATGCCGACGAGGTGCTCACCCGCGTGCCCGTGGCCGTGGTGGACATGGACCACAGCAGCCTCTCGCGCCAGATCACCCGCTTTGCCGACGCCGACCCGCGCATCGAGGTGCGCCTGGTCACGGGCAGCGAACATGAAGCGCAGCAGGCCCTGTGGCGCGGCGAGATCGAGGGCTATGCGGTGATCCCCGCGAACCTCAAACGCAGCGTGGTGCGCGGCGAAAACGCCGTGGTCAGCATCCAGGCCAACGGCGCCTATGCGCTGCTCAACAAGGCGGTTCAGTTCGGCTTTGCCGAGGCGGTGGGCACCGTGTCCGCCGGGGTCGAGATCAAGAAGCTGCAGGCCAGTGGCCAAAGCGCGCAGCAAGCCCACGCGAGCCGTGCCCCGGTGCAGTTGCAGATGGTGGCGCTGTTCAACCCCATCGAGGGCTATGGCAGCTTTGTGGTGCCCGCCGTGGCGCTCCTGATCCTGCAGCAGACACTGCTCATGGGCGCAGCCCTGCTCGCGGGCACCTGGGTGGAGGCCGGCCAGCACCGCGCCAGCGCCACCACCTGGCTGGGCCGTCTGCTGGCACTGAGCACGCTGGGCTGGGCCAGCGGCCTGTTCTACTTCGGCTGGATTTTTGTGCTGCACGACTACCCGCGCGGCGGCAACCCACTGGGCGCGCTGGCCCTGCTGGCCTGCTACGTGCCCACCATCGCCGCGCTGGGCTCGCTGCTGGGCCTGTGGTTCGGCAACCGCGAACGCGCGCTGCAGGTGCTGCTGTTCACCACCCTGCCCATCGCGTTTGTGGCCGGTTTCTCCTGGCCCGTAGAGGCCCTGCCCGAGCCCCTGCAGTGGCTGCGCTGGCTGCTCCCCAGCACCTCGGGCGTACAGGCGTCGCTGCGGCTCAACCAGTTGGGGGCACCGCTGGATGCGGCCCTGTCCTACCTGTGGACGCTCGTGGCCCTGGGCGCCGTGTGCACGGCGGCCGTGTTGTACAAGGCTCGGCCACTGGCCCGCGCGCAGACGTCCTGAGAATCCAGCGCCGCCCAGCCCCATTCACCGGCGCGCAGGCAGCCCGGCCCACACATCCATGGCCTGCCATTCCAGCGGCAAGCGCACGTCCACGCCTTCGCGTGCGCCACGGTCGCGCAGGTAGGCCATCGATGCGTCAAAGTCGTCGAGCGGTGGTGGCATGGGCACCATGGGCTGGCCCGGGGATTGCCAGAAGTCGTCCCAGTGGATGGGAATGACACGCCGGGCCCCCACGGCGGCGACCACTTCGGTCCACAGCGCATCGCGGTAGCTCTCGGGCCGGGGGCCCAGGGCGCCGATGCCCTGCAGCACCACCTCGGCCTGCACACCGCGCAGGGCGCCGGGCTCGAAGCCTGCGCTGCCCACGATGAGCAGCGTGCGGCCGCCATGCGCCACATGCAGCGCGTAGCTCTGGCCTTCCTTGTACTCGCTGGCGCGCACGGGCGGGCGCAGCGGTGCGGTGATCTCGCCGCCCGTAAAACCCGTGGGCGCATGGCGGCTGGGGTACAGCGTGACTGTGAAGCGGCCAAACTGCTGCGGCTCGCCGAGCCGTGCCACGCGGATCTGCGACTCGGCCAGGCCCGCGCCGCGCCCCACGTTGGCGGTGGACTCGGAGCCCAGCAGCAGTGCCCCCGTGCGGCGGGCGACCTCGGGGGCGTCCATCGCATGGTCGTAGTGCGAATGCACCGGGATCACCGCTGCCAGCTTGCCTACCCCACCCGGAACACCCGCGCGCTGCAACCCCTGGGTGATGGCCTGAATGTCCGGCTCCACCTGGCCCAGAAAGGTCTGCAGCTTGCCGGGGCGCGAGAAGAACCCGTCCGTCATCAGCGCTGTCTCGCCATCGTCCAGCAGCACGGTGGACACGCCGAGAAACGTCACCTTGAGGCTCGATGCCGCCTCACCACCGCCGGGAGCCTGCCACCGCAGATCGGCATAGGGCTGCAGCGAAGGGTGCTGCTGCAGGGCCCAGGCCAGCGCGCCCAGCGCCAATAGCACCAGCAGGGCCAGCGCCCACAACGCCCTCTTCACCCCCACGGCGCGCCGCATCACGCGACCCGGGCTTCGTCCACGCCCTTGCGGCGCAGCACCAGCGTGCCAAACAGCGTGGCCATGAGGTACATGCTGACGGAGTAGATGGCTGCGGGCAGCGCCAGCTGGAAGTTGTCCAGCACCGACAGCGCGATGAAGATGGCGAGCGTGGAGTTGTGGATACCGATCTCGAAGCTGATGGCGGTGGCCATGGACTTGTCCAGCCCCGCCGCCCGCGAAAGGTAATAGCCCGATGCCAGGCTGATGGCGTTGAACAGCAGCACCGCCGGGCCGATGCCCGCGAAGGATTCGACCAGCGCCGTCCATTCCTTGGCAATCGCGATCAGTGCAAAAGCCGCCAGCACCACGGCGCTGAAGATCTTCATGGGCTTTTCCATGCGCGCGCTGAACGAAGGCACGCGGCGGTGCACCCCCATGCCCAGCACCACGGGCACCAGCACGATGACGATCACCTCCACCACCTTGCCAAACTGTAGCGGCACCACCTGGCCCGTGTGCGCAAAGGTGCTGATGGCCCAGTTGGTGATGAGCGGCAGGCTGATGATCGACAGCACCGTGTTGATGGCGGTGAGCGAGATGTTCATCGCCACATTGCCGCCAAACAGGTGGCTGAACAGATTGGCCGACACCCCGCCGGGCGAGGCCGCCAGCAGCATCAGCCCCACGGCATACAGCGGCGCCACACCCAGCAGCGCGATGAGCGCATAGCAGGCCGCGGGCAGCACCAGCACCTGCAGCACCAGGGCCAGCACCACCGCGCGCGGGTGCTGCAGCAGGCGCGTGAAATCACCCACCGTGAGCGACAGGCCCAGGCCAAACATGACAAGGCCCAGCGCAATGAACAGCAGCGTGGGCAGGATGGATACAAAACTCATGGGACATCACACGCGGCCTCGGCAGCCGCGCTCCGTTATAGGGGTAAGGACGGCAGAGCCAGGGGCTGCCGCGCAGCGAGGGACCAGGCGGCGCAGATCCACCGCAGCGGCAAGGGCAGAAAGAAGGGCGTAAGGCCCTGAGCGCTCAGGCAGCAGCCTGGCCTGTGCGCAAGCGCACCGGGCCGCTGCGCGCTTCGATGGCGGCCTGCACCTCCTTGCGCAGGCCCAGCGCAAAGGCCCACTCGGCCACCACAAACAGCGGGCCGACGATAAGGCCCACCAGGTCGTCCACAAACGCGGGCTTGCGGCCTTCGTAGTAGTGGCCCACAAACTGGATCACCCAGCCCACGGCAAACAGGCCGATGCCCGTGGCCAGCCACACGGTCAGGGTCTGTGCGGCCACCCATTGCCCGCCCACCAGCATGGCGGCCAGCAGCGCCGCCATGGCCAGGCCAAAACGCGTGTCCAGCCGGAAGTAGAAAACGCTGGCGGCCAGCGCAGCCAGCAGCGCCGGGGTCAGCGGCAGCTCGCCCACCATCCAGGTCGGGCGCGACAGCAGGATGACCACCGCAAACATGATCATCGGCACACCCACAAAATGGGTGTGGATGTTGCGTGGATCGCGGTGGTAGTCGGCGTACTGCGCCAGATGGTCGATCAGGGTTTTCATGGGTGTCTCCGGCTATTGTTTTGAGCAGCATCAATACTCGCCCCGGGGCCCTGCCAGCGTCTGTCGTGCAGACGACAAAAAGACACACTCCTGCCCCCACGCCCGGGTGCTTCGCCCCCACGCTCGACACTTCACCCGCGCCGCTCCTCACCGCATGACCGACCCCACTGCCTACCTGCCCGTCCTCCAGTCCGGCCGCTGGTTTGCCCACCTGCCGCCCGACTTTGCCCAGCCGCTGATCGCCATGGCCCACCTGCGCCAGTTGCAGGCGGGTGAAGTGCTTTTCTTGCGCGGCGATGCGCCCTGTGGGCTGTATGCAGTGGTGCGCGGGGCGATCAGCATCTCGGGCACAGGCGGGCGGGCCCAGGAGGCGCGCTCGGCACTGCTCACGCGGCTGGAGCCGCCGCACTGGTTTGGCGAGATCTCGGTATTTGACGGCTCAGCCCGCACACACGATGCCCATGCGGCGGAGGCCAGCACGCTGGTGCAGGTGCCCCATGAGCGGCTGCAGGCCTGGCTGCAGGCGCACCCGACACACTGGCATGCGCTGGCGCTGCTGTTGACCGACAAGCTGCGCACCGCCTTCGTGGCCATCGAGGAGCTGGCCCTGCTGCCCGCGCCGCAGCGCCTGGCGCGCCGCCTGGTGATGATGGCCGAGGGTTATGGCCAGTGGAATGCCGAGGGCCAGTCGCGCCGCGTGATCGGCATCTCGCAGGAACAGCTGTCGCTGATGCTGGCCATCTCGCGCCAGACCACCAACCAGATCCTCAAAGACCTGGAGGCGCGTCACCTGGTGCGGGTGCAGCGCGGCGAGGTCGAAATCCTGGACCTGGCGGCCCTGCGCGCGTCCTGCTACTGAAAACACTATCAAAACAATAGCTATATTCGCTTGATGGTCGCGCGGAAACGGCACTTTTCATTCAAATACTAAGCACACATTCCATTTCCGGGCACAATCACGACCATGCAACTGAACTACATCGCCAACGCCTCGGTGCCGTCCGCCTCGGGCCGCACGATCCCCGTGATCGATCCGTCGGACGGCCAACCCTTCGACGAGATCCAGCGCAGCAACGCCGACGACATCGACGCGGCAGTGCATGCGGCCCGCCAGTGCTACAACGCGGTGTGGCAAAAGCTGGCCCCGGTGGAGCGCGGCCGCCTGCTGCAAAAGCTCTCGGCCAAGATCCTGGAGCATGCGGACGAGCTGACGGCACTGGAGCAGCGCGACTGCGGCAAGCCCACCAAGCAGGCGCGGGCCGACGCGATCGCGCTGGCGCGCTACTTCGAGTTCTATGCCGGTGCGTGCGACAAGTTCCACGGCGAGACCATCCCCTACCCCGACGGCTACAGCGTGCTGACCTGGCGCGAGCCCCATGGCGTCACGGGCCACGTCATCCCCTGGAACTACCCCATGCAGATCTTTGGCCGCAGCGTAGGCGGCGCGCTGGCGGCGGGTAATGTGTGCGTGGTCAAGCCGGCCGAAGACGCCTGCCTGTCGCTGATCCGCGTGGCGCAGCTGGCGGCCGAGGTGGGCTTCCCGTCCGGCGCGCTGAACATCGTCACCGGCTACGGCCACGAGGTGGGCGATGCGCTGGCGCGCCACCCCGGCATCGACCACATCAGCTTCACCGGCAGCCCCAAGATCGGCACGCTGATCCAGCAGGTGGCCGCAGAGCGCCACTGCCCCGTGACGCTGGAACTGGGCGGCAAAAGCCCGCAGATCATCTTTGCCGACGCCGACCTGGACGCCGCCATCCCCGTGGTCATCAACGCCATCGTGCAGAACGCGGGGCAGACCTGCTCGGCCGGCTCGCGCGTGCTGATCGATTCGCTGATTTACGAACCGCTGCTGGAGCGCCTGGGCAAGGCGTTTGAACAGCTGCGCGTCGGCCCTGCGGCCATGGACCTGGATGTGGGTCCGCTGATCCGCCAGACGCAGCAGCAGCGCGTGTGGGACTTCCTCTCCGACGCGCAAGTGGCGGGCATCCCCATGGTGGCCCAGGGCATCGTGGTGCCCGATGCCCCCGACACCGGCTACTACCAGGCGCCCGTGCTGCTGCGCGACGTGCCGGTGAACCACCGCCTGGCCCAGGAAGAGGTCTTCGGCCCCGTGCTGTCGGCCATGGCCTTTCAGGACGAAGACCACGCGGTGGAGCTGGCCAACGCCACACAGTTCGGCCTGGTCGCGGGCATCTGGACGCGCGACGGCGCGCGTCAGTTCCGCATGGCCAAGCGGGTGCACAGTGGGCAGGTGTTCATCAACAACTATGGCGCGGCCGGTGGTGTGGAGCTGCCGTTTGGCGGCGTCAAGTCGAGCGGCTACGGGCGCGAAAAGGGCTTTGAGGCGCTGTACGGCTTCACCACCTTGAAGACGGTGGCCATCAAGTACGGTTGAAGAAGCATTGCAGGGTGTCTCGCCCGCGCGCGACGGCGCGGGCGGCCCCCGCTAACCTTGGCTGCTTCTGCACGACGATTTTTCTTTTGCCATGCCCCTGAGTCCTCCCGCCCCCCGCACCCTGAAGCATGTTCGCCGGGTCAACTACCAGGGCTTTGAACGCGACGACGGCCTGTGGGACATCGAAGGCGAGCTGCATGACAGCAAGGCCTACGACGCCACCTCCTTTCGCGACCCCGACAAGCAGCGCCTGGCGGGCGAGGCCATCCACCACATGTGGCTGCGCGTGACCGTGAACCGCCAGCTGGTGGTGCAGGCGGTGGATGTGTCCATGGACTCGCACCCACTCAAGGGCTGCAATGAGGCCCAGGCCGCACTGCAGCACATGGTGGGCTGCAGCATGGCGCGCGGCTGGCGCCAGGCCATCCAGAAGCACCTGGGCGGGGTGGCCAGTTGCACCCATTTGCGCGAGCTGCTGTTCAACCTGGCGACAGCGGCCTTCCAGTCGGTGCCTGCAGTGTTTTCGTCTACCAACCCGGATGAGCCGCCGCGCCACCTGGGCCAGTGCACGGGCTGGGACTTCAACGGCAACGGCGTGAAGGAATACTTTCCGCAGTTTTATGGCCGGGAGCCCAAAGCCCCCGTGTCACCGTCGGCCACCGCGTCTGAAAATCAAGCCCCATTGGGCTCTGGCGCCTGATAGGCAAGCGCTAGCAGCTATCATTTTTGAAAAATCTCACCTCAACCTATCGGAGACCCCTCATGCGCGTGCAGAACAAATCCATCATCGTCACCGGCGCAGGCAACGGCATCGGCGAGGGCATTGCCAAGCGCCTGGCGGCCGAGGGCGGCCAGGTCATCGTGAACGACATCAACGAAGCCGGTGGCCAACGCGTGGTGGCCGAGATCACCGCCGCTGGCGGCAAAGCCGCCTTCTTCAAGGCCGACGTGACGAATTCCGCCCAGGTCAAGGCGATGGTGGATGAGGCCGTGCGCCTGTACGGCCGCCTGGACGTGGTGGTGAACAACGCGGGCTGGACGCACCGCAACCGCCCCATGCTCGAAGTGAGCGAGGAAGAGTTCGACAAGGTCTATGCCATCAACATGAAGAGCATCTACCTGAGCGCCATCCACGCCGTGCCTGCATTGCGCCAGGCCGGTGGCGGCAGCATCATCAACATCGCCTCCACCGCCGGGTTGCGCCCCCGCCCGGGCCTCACCTGGTACAACGGCTCCAAGGGCGCCGTCATCATCACCAGCAAGTCCATGGCCGCCGAGCTGGGCCCCGACAACATCCGCGTGAACTGCATCAACCCCGTGTTCAACCCTGACACGGGCTTGGCTGCCGAGTTTGCAGGCGGCCCAGTGGACGATGCGCGCCGCGCCAAGTTCCTGGCCACCATTCCGCTGGGCCGCTTCTCCACCGCGCTCGACGTGGCCAACGCGGCGCTGTACCTGGCGAGCGACGAGGCATCGTTCATCAGCGGCGTGTGCATCGAGGTGGATGGCGGGCGCTGCGTGTAAGCAAGCGCCCCGGCGCGCTGGCAAGCCACCACCACATCTCGTTGCGCCCCAATCCGCACCAAGGTAGTGCGGATTGATTTGACGGTCTTGGCCCTGCTGCCTATAGTGCCGCCGATGTTTGCGAGCCAGCCCCACACCACAGCCGCCAGCGCCACCGCGCCGCTGCGCCGTGGCGCGCGCTCGCAGGCCACGCTCCAGGCCGGTGACCGCGCTCTCTGCACCCTTGCTGCAGATTCCTGAGCCCGGCGACCCCCCCTCCTCTCCGCATTCTTTTCGCGCACCTCCTGTCGCCGGGCCCCTCGCCCAGCGCCAGCTTGCGCCTTGGCCACGGCCGGGGCGCGGAAGTCAGGAGTGTCCATGCCCCCGTTCCCTTCGGGCGAGATTTCGCTCGCCCCGTGCGCGCCCGCGCACCCACTTGCTGCCCCTGCGCTCGCGCGCGAGGGTTCTGTCGATCAGGCCGTGGCCCAAGCAGCCGCCACCGCCGACATCACCCGGCAATTCATCCGTGCCAAGCAGCCCTGCACCGACGGCTACCGCTGGTACCTGCGCCGCCAGGAAGGCGCCAGCAACTACCAGGCGCTGCTGGACGACCTGGTGCGCGAGGGCCGCGTGGAAGACGCGTGCTGGATGCTGGACCAGTTCGGCCCCACCAACGATGTGCTGGAGGTGGACCACCTGGAGGCCGACGCACTGGTGTTCGCAGGCAGCGTGCACTGCCGGGGCAGCGCGGACGTGGACGGTGTGCTGCGCACCGGCCGCAGCCTCAGTGTGCAGGGCGGCCTGCGGGTGGGCGGTGCACTGCGCGTGGGCGAAGACCTGCGCGTGGCGGGCGCGGTGCGCTGCGAGGGAAGCGCGCGGCTGCAGGGCGATGTGCGCGTGGGCTGGTCGCTGACCGTGGCGCAGCGCCTGCAATGCACGGGCAGCCTGCGCGTGGGCGGAGAGCTGGACTGCGGCGCCGCCGCCCAGATCGGCGGCCACTGCCGGGTGGCCCAGGATCTGCGCGTGGTGGGCGACCTCGGCTGCGAAGGCGGCATCAAGGTGGGTGGCCACCTGCACGCAGACGCTGCCCTGCAGGCCGCCCGGGGCCTGTGGGTGATGGGCGGCGTGGACTGCAAGGGCCACCTGCAGGTGGGCTGGGGGGTGCGGGCCGGTGGGCACATCCACGCCGGTGGCGCCATCCGCGCGGGCGAGAGCCTGTGGGCAGGCGACACGATTGCCGCGGGCGAGGCTTATGGGGTGTATGCGGGCCTGGTTGTGCCCTTGCCCGACTGGCCCCACAGTGCCCAGGTCTGCGCCCGCGAACAACCCGCGCGCCTATTGAGCGGCTGCTGGGCTGGCGGCCTGGGGAACACGCCATGACGGCCAGCACCTTCTGCCTGCACCTGCCGGGCCATGCCACCGCCACCACCAAGGCACAGGCCAGCCCAGGCCTGTTGGGCCGCTGGGCCCAGTGGCTGACCGAGCTGCGCATCGACTTGGACCTGTCGGGCCGCGACATCCAGCGCGAGTTCGATGCACTGCACGACCGCATCCGCACCAACCACCGCACACGCGATGCGATGCAGCCACTGCCCTTGCATCTGCACGGGCTGGTGTTTCGCCTGCGCGAGGCCGATGGCGAATATTTTGTGTATGCCATCGACCCGCAACGCAACCGCATCGTGGCCTACACCGTGTTCAACCGGCTGGTAGAGGTGGACCGGCGCACCGACCGCCACCTGCGCGCCCCCCACACCAAGGTGGCGCACGGCTACCGGCGCATGGGCATCGCGTCGGCCATCTACCGCTGGTGGCTGGACTCGGGCCGTTGCCTCATGACCGGGGCACGCCAGTCTGCCGGTGCCCACGGCCTGTGGATGGCCCTGGCGCGCGACTACGAGCTGGCAGCGGTGCGCATCGATGCAAACAAGCGTGTGCAGCAGTTGCAAATGCCCCCGCCGCCAGGATTTTTTGACGCGCTGGACACGCGGCTGGTGCTGGTGGGGCGCGATTGCCGCTTGGCGGACTTCACGCAGCCCGCTGCCTGCAACGTCCGGTGACCCGATGGGCAGAACCGCGAGCAGCCGATCAGCCCAGCACCTCGCGCAGGGCGACTTCGTACAGGTTGGTGAGCTTGTCCATCACACCCAGCAGGCGTTCACTGGTCGTTGCCACCGCGTTGAGCCCTGCGTCATCGGCCGGGCGGCGCAGCGCCGAGTCAAAGAACAGCCACTGCGAGTCGGCCAGCTCCAGCTCGCTGCGGATGGCGGGCGTGGACACGGGCGCGGCCTTGAGCGTCTGCAGCGCCTGGCGAAAGTCGGCCGCGTCGGCCGCCAGCTGCGCCTGCACCACCTTGGAATCCACCTTGGCAGCGCTCAAGAAGTAGTTTTTGGCCAGGCGCTGCGATAGCATGCGCTGGCGGCCCGCCAGGTTCACCAGCCGAGCGCTGGGCGCCTGCGCCAGTTTCTCGATCGATTCGGTCACGGTCTGGGCGATCAGCAGGGTGCGGTCGGCCTGGTCGGAGGCGGCCACCACCAGCGCGGTCTGGGTGGGCGGTGTGGCCGTCAGCTGGTTGAGCAAGGCAAACTGCTTTTGCACTTCTTCCAGCTGGCGCCCCACATCGGCGGGCCAGCGCCCGGTCTGCATGCCCCGGGCGAGCTCGCTGTTGCCGGTCAGCACCATCTTGCGCGCCAGCCCCAGCACATCCACCGCCGCGCCGGGCAGCACCTGCAGGTACTGCTGGCAATAGGCCTTGGCCATGCGCTGCGACAGCGCCCGGAACCAGCCCGCGTAGTTGATGGCGCCCGACAGCCCCATCTGCGCCTGGGCCCCAGTCGCCCATGTGGCCCAAGTGGGCAACAACACCCCTGCCGCCACCCACTGAACCACCGCCCGGCGCTGGCATGGCATGGCTTCGGCAACACATTCGCGCGTCAACAGCATGGAAGTCCCCTTGAAATCGGATGGGCGAATTGTTGCAACGCAACATCCAGAACGCCCTGCGCCATGTCAAAGGTGTGCCACACCGCCGCCCTGGCAAAACTTGACCGCGATCAACTCCACGCGCAGGGGCTTGCCCCCGGCGCCGGGGCCCATGCGGCAAAATCACGCCATGGCCGAACGTGTGATTCCTCTGGTGGACCAACGCATCGCCGCTCTGGCGGCGCGGGTGCCCGCACACCCCGTGGCCCCCACCGGCCAGCTCACCGACACCCGGGGCCGTCCGCTGCGCGACCTGCGCATCAGCGTGACGGACCGCTGCAACTTCCGCTGCAACTACTGCATGCCCAAGGAGGTGTTCGACAAGGACTACCCCTACCTGCCCCACGGCGCGCTCTTGAGCTTTGAGGAAATCACCCGGCTGGCCCGGCTGTTTCTGGCGCATGGGGTGCGCAAGATCCGCCTCACGGGCGGCGAGCCCCTGCTGCGCAAGAACCTGGAAGACCTGGTGGCACAACTGGCCCAGCTGCGCACGGTGGACGGCTTGGCGCCCGACCTCACCCTGACCACCAACGGATCGCTGCTGGCGCGCAAGGCCCAGGCCCTGAAGGACGCGGGCCTGAACCGCGTGACCGTGAGCCTGGACGGCCTGGATGACGCCGTGTTCCGCCGCATGAACGATGTGGATTTTCCGGTGGCCGACGTGCTGGCGGGCATCGAGGCCGCGCACGCTGCCGGGCTGTCGCAGATCAAGGTGAACATGGTGGTCAAGCGCGGCACCAACGAACACGAAATTTTGCCCATGGCCCGCCACTTTCGGGGCACGGGCACCACGCTGCGCTTCATCGAATACATGGACGTGGGCGCCACCAACGGCTGGCGCATGGACGAGGTGCTGCCTTCGGCCGAACTGATTGAACGCCTGCGCGCCGAGCTGCCCCTGGTGCAGCTCAGCCCCAGCAGTCCCGGCGAAACCGCCGAGCGCTGGGGCTATGCCAACGCAGCGGGCCGGCACGACCCCAACCTGGGCGAGGTCGGCGTGATCAGCAGCGTGACCCAGGCCTTCTGCCACGACTGCAATCGCGCGCGGCTCTCTACCGAAGGCAAGCTCTACCTGTGCCTGTTTGCGTCCGAAGGCTACGACCTGCGCACCCTGCTGCGCGGCGGCGCGAGCGACGAAGCCATTGCCTCGGCCATCGCACCCATCTGGCAGCAGCGCACGGACCGCTATTCCGAGCTGCGAAGCAGCCTGCCTGCAGACACGGGCCAAGGCGGACGGCGGGTGGAGATGAGCTACATCGGTGGATGAAGTGAAGCACTCCCTGAGTCACCTGCGGTGCCTTCAACCTCTCTCGCCACGCGGGAAGGCAACGCACCCGGTGGCCTGGCAAAGCCAGTTCCATGGGTGCACTCACCCAGTGCTGCACCGGTTCCAAGGCAGCAGCAAGCATGCGCCACAGCCACAGATACCCCTCGAAGCTATTACATGATTGATACCCAAGACATCACCGGCCTGGTCCTCGCCGGTGGCCGGGGCTCCCGCATGGGCGGGGTCGATAAAGGCCTGCAGAACTTTCGCGGCCTGCCGCTGGCGTTGCACACGCTGATGCGGCTGCAGATGCAGACCGGCAATGTGATGGTCAACGCCAACCGCAACCTGGCCGCCTACGAAGCCTTTGGCGCCCCCGTGTGGCCCGATGTACTGGCCGACTACGCAGGCCCGCTGGCGGGCTTTCTGACGGGACTGGAACGCTGCGAGACACCGTGGCTGCTGACGGTGCCCTGCGACACGCCCCTCTTCCCGCTGGACCTGGCCCAGCGTCTGGCCGCCGCAGCCGATGCGCAAGGCGCCGACATCGCCATGGCCGCCGCCCCCGAGGACGATGGCCGGGGCCACATCCAGGTGCGCCCCCAGCCCGTGTTCTGCCTGCTGCGCGTGGACCTGCTCGAAAGCCTGGTCGCCTTCACCCAGGCCGGGGGCCGCAAGATCGACGCCTGGACGGGCCAGCACCGCTGCGCCATCGTGCCGTTTGACCAACCAGGCGATGACCCGCAGGCCTTCTTCAACGCCAACACGCTGGCCGAACTGCATGCGCTGGAAAGCGCCAGCCCACCCCAGCCCTGAAGGCAAACCCAGGCCAGCCACATCCCTTCATGACCAACCCTCTGCCGCCCGCCACCGCCTTTGCAGCCGCTGCAGCCGCCGCCAACGCCATCCATATCCGCCCCCTGGTGGCCGCCGACGCCGTGGCCTACAAGGCCCTGCGGGATGAGGCGCTGCGCACCGCACCGGACGCCTTCACATCCGACTACGCCGCATCGGTGGGCCGCCCGGCCAAGGAGTACGCGGTGCGTTTTGGCCCGCTGGAGTCGGGCGTGTTCTTTCTGGGCGCCTTCAATGCGGCAGGCCAGTTGCTGGGGTGCGTGGGCTGCGAGCGCGAGCAGCGCACCAAGCAGCGCCACTGCGCCACCGTGGTGGGCATGATGGTGGCGCCCACCGCGCAGCGCCGGGGCGTCGGCCAGCAGCTGGTGGCCGCCTGCGTGCAAGCCGCGCGCAATGTGCCGGGGCTCACGCAGCTGGTGCTCACGGTCACGGCCTCCAACACCCATGTGGTGCGGCTGTATGAGCAGGCGGGCTTTACCGCCTGGGGCCTGCTGCCGCGCGCCGTGTTGGTAGACAACGTGGCCTACGACAAGCTGCACATGCTGCTGTTGCTCACCGCCGACCCTTTTCCTGCCTGCCGCTCCAAGTGACGCGCCACTGGCCGCACGGCACCCCTGAATGTTGTTGACCCCATGAAAACCATTGCCCAGATCGCCGCTGAACTGCAGGGCTACGACCCCCAGGCCCTGAAAGCCGCGGACGTCAACGCCTTCCTGGACCTCCTGGTCACGCCCGTAGCCGAGACCGAGGAACTGCCCCTTTTCAGCGCCCTGGGCCGGGTGCTGGCGCAGGACGTGATCTCGCCCATCAGCGTGCCGCCACACGACAACTCGGCCATGGACGGCTATGCATTTGCGGGCGCCCAGTTGGCCAAGGGCCAGCCCCTCACGCTGCGCGTGGTGGGCACAGCGCTGGCGGGCAAGGCCTGGGCAGGCACCGTGGCAGCAGGCGAATGCGTGAAGATCATGACCGGCGCGATCATGCCTGCGGGCCTGGACACCGTCGTGCCGCAGGAGTTCACCACCCCGACCACCTCGGGCGGCACCGACCACATCACCATCGCGGCCGACGTGCTGCAACTGGGTGACAACCGCCGCTTCAAGGGCGAAGACCTGATGGAAGGCGGCGTGGCCCTGGCGCGCGGCGAGCCGCTCACGCCCGCCGCGCTGGGCCTGGTGGCCAGCCTGGGTCTGCCCACGGTGACCGTGGTGCGCCGCCTGCGCGTGGCGTATTTCTCGACCGGCGACGAGATCCTGAGCCTGGGCGAGCCCCCCCGTGAGGGCGCCGTGTACGACAGCAACCGCTACACCGTGTTCGGCCTGCTCACGCGCCTGGGCGTGGAGGTGATCGACCTGGGCGTGGTGCGCGACGAGCCCGCACTGCTCGAAGCCGCCTTTCGCCAGGCGGCCCAGCAGGCCGACGCCATCATCACCAGTGGCGGCGTGAGCGTGGGCGAGGCCGACCACACCCGCACCATGATGAAAAAGCTGGGCGACGTCGCCTTCTGGCGCATCGCCATGCGCCCGGGCCGCCCCATGGCCGTGGGGCGCATTACTGCTGCTGGATTTGAAGAAAAAACAGCCTCTCCCGCGCAACCATCAAGCGCAGATAGCTATCAAAATAGTAGCAAATCACATTCTGGCTCTGGCGCTGTGCTTTTTGGCCTGCCCGGCAACCCGGTGGCGGTGATGGTGACCTTTCTGGCCTTTGTGCGCCCGGCCCTGCTGCGCATGATGGGCAGCACCCGCACAGCGCCCCCGCTGCTGCGCGCCACCTGCACCGAGCCCCTGCGCAAAAAACCCGGCCGCACCGAATACCAGCGCGGCCTGGTCACCACCGCCGCAGACGGCACGCTGCAAGTGCGCACCACCGGCAACCAGGGCTCGGGCGTACTCAGCTCGATGGTGCAGGCCAATGGGCTGATTGTTCTGCACCACGGGCAAGGCAATGTGGCGGTCGGTGATCCAGTCGATGTCATGGTCTTTGACGGCGTGATCTGATACAGGACCGCAATGAGCGGCTGGTCGGTGCACAGGCCAGAGCACGGAGCACCTGCCGCTGGGATCGCCTGCAACCCACTTGCTGAACCATCTGGCCACAAACTACCGCCATATGCCCTACGCCGCCCAGCACCTAGCCCAACCCCCATCCCGTGACGATGTAGACCGTCTGACAGGCGCCACCGTGGTGGAATTCGGCACCCCCTGGTGTGGCCACTGCCAACGCGCCCAGCCGCTGATCGAGCAGGCCCTGAAAGAGCAGGCAGACTTTTCGCACATCAAGGTGGAAGACGGCCCGGGCAAGCGCCTGGGCCGCACGTTTGGCGTGAAGCTCTGGCCCACGCTGGTGTTCTTGAAAGACGGCAAGGAAGTGGCCCGGCTGGTGCGGCCCCAGGCGCTGCAGGAGATTTCAGACGCCGTGCAGGCCACTGTGGCGCAGCCCTGAGACACCAAAAAAAGAAGGCCCGGCGGGGCTTCTTTTTATTGGCACTGCCCAGGGCCCTGCGCACCAGGCCCGGGGCTACTTCGCCACATAGTCGTGCGGGTGCAGCGGATGCTCAGGCTCTTCGGCCGCCACCGCCGTGTTGGCACCCGGCACGGCCTTGCGCGCGAACAGGGTGTACATGGTGGGCACCACAAAAATCGTGAGCAAGGTGCCCAGCGACATGCCGCCCACAATCACCCAGCCGATCTGCATGCGCGTCTCGGCCCCGGCGCCCTTGGCCAGGGCCAGGGGGATGGCGCCCAGCACCATGGCGCCTGTAGTCATCAGGATGGGGCGCAGGCGCTGGGCCGAGGCCTTGACCAGCGCATCCACCATCTCCATGCCCTCTTCGCGCAGTTGGTTGGTGAACTCCACGATCAGGATCCCGTGTTTGGTGATCAGGCCCACCAGCGTAATCAGCCCGATCTGCGAATACACGTTGAGCGAACCTCCGCTCCACTTGAGTGCCAGCAGCGCGCCAATCATCGACAGCGGCACCGACACCATGATGACCAGCGGGTCGATGAAGCTCTCGAACTGCGCGGCCAGCACCAGGAAGATGAACACCAGCGCCAGCACAAACACCACGCCCAGCGCACCCTGCGAGTTCTTGAACTCGCGCGAGGTGTCGTTCAGGTCGGTGGTGTAGCCGGGCTTGAGCACCTTGGCGGCCGTCTCGTTCATGAAGGTGAGGGCCTGGCCCAGCGAATAGTCGGACGACAGGTTGGCCGTGATGGTGGCCGAGCGGCGCTGCCCGAAGTGGTTCAGCTCGCGCGGGCTCACGCTTTCGCGCACGTTGACCAGGCTGGACAGCGGGATCATCGCGTCATTGCGGCCACGCACATAGATGGTGTCGATGTTCTCGGGCGTGGTGCGGCCCCGGGCCTCGGTCTGCACGATGACGTCGTACTGCTCGGCATCGCGCTTGTAGCGCGTCACGGTGCGGCCGCCCAGCATGGTTTCGATGGCCTTGGCCACCACTTCCACGCTCACGCCCAGGTCAGCAGCACGCTCGCGGTTGACCTCGATGCGCAGCTCGGGTTTGTTCAGGCGCAGGTCCACGTCGGGGCCCACGATGCCGGGGTTCTGCGCAATCTCGGCCATGAAGGCGGCCACCACCTTGCTCAGGTTCTCGTAGCTGTCCGAGGTCTGGATCACGTAGGTGAGCGGGCGCGAACGGAAGCCCTGGCCCAGCGAGGGCGGCGTGATCAAAAAGGCGTTCACGCCCGGCAGGCCTGCCACCTTGGGCTGCAGTTCCTTGGCCAGGTCGAGCGTGGTGCGGTTGCGGCTTTCCCAGTCCACCGTGCGGTAGATGACGCTGCCCTGCGCCACCGTGGGGTTGCCGATGTTGGCAAACACGCGGTCAAACTCGGGGTAGGTGGTGCCGATCTTTTCCAGCTCCAGGGCATAGCGGTTGGTGTAGTCCAGCGTGGCACCGTCGGGTGCCGTCACGCTGGCCAGAATGGTGCCCCGGTCTTCCAGCGGCGACAGCTCCTGCCGCATGGTGGGGAACACCAGCGCCAGCGCCAGCCCGCTCAGGGCCATGACACCGATCACAATCCAGCGGGCCTGGAAGATGGCGCCACGCACGCCACCGCCCTTTGCAGCACCCTCGCCGCCGCCCCAGCGCGCCGTAACGATCCAGCGCAGCAGGCGGCCGTAGGCGTCCGACAGCGCGGTGAGCCAGCGCTCCATCGAGCGGTCGAACCAGTTGGGTTTGGGGTTGTGCTTGAGCAGCAGCGAACACATCATGGGCGAGAGCGTGAGTGCCACAAAACCCGACACCACCACCGCCCCGGCCAGCGCCAGCGCGAACTCCACAAACAAACGCCCTGTGCGCCCCGGAGTGAAGGCCAGCGGCGCATACACCGCAACGAGCGTGAGCGTCATGGCGACGATGGCAAAGCCGATTTCGCGCGCGCCCTTGATGGCGGCAGAAAACGGGTCGAGCCCCTCTTCGATGTGGCGGTAGATGTTCTCCAGCATCACGATGGCGTCATCCACCACGAGGCCGATGGCCAGCACCAGCGCCAGCAGCGTGAGCGTGTTGATGGAAAAGCCCGCCAGCGACATCAGCGCAAAACTGCCCACCAGGCTCACCGGAATGGTGACGATGGGGATGATGGAGGCGCGCAGCGTGCGCAGGAACACGAAGATGACCAGCGCCACCAGAACCACCGCTTCGATGATGGTGGAGTACACGCTCTTGATGGAGCGGTCGATGAACAGCGAGTTGTCGTTGGCCACATCGATGCCGATGTCGGCGGGAAGGTCGGCCTTGAGCAAAGGCATCATGGCGCGCACGCCCTTGGCCAGCTCCAGCGGGTTGGCGGTGGCCTGGCGGATCACGCCCACCGAGATCGCATCGCGGCCGTTCAGACGCACACGGCTGCGGTCGCTGGCGGCAGCCTCCTCCACCCGCGCCACGTCGAGGATGCGCACGGGAAAGCCGTTGACCGTGCGAATCACGATGTTGGAGAACTGCGCGGGGGTCTTCAGGTCGGTCTGCGAGGTCACGCTGAACTCGCGCTGCTGCGACTCGATGCGGCCGGCGGGCAGCTCCAGGTTGTTGCGGCGAATCGCGTCTTCCACGTCCTGCGTGGTCAGGCGGTAGCCTGCCATGCGCTCCGGGTCCAGCCACACGCGCATGGCGTATTTGCGCTCACCGTAGATGGGCACATCGGCCACGCCGGTCACGGTCTGCAGGCGGGGCTTGACGATGCGGTTGACCAGGTCGTTGATCTCCAGCGGGCTGCGCGTGTCGCTGCTGAAGGCCAGCCACATCACGGGCGAGGCGTCGGCCTCTACCTTGGCGATCACGGGTTCGTCCACGGCCGTGGGCAGGCGGTTGCGCACGCGTGCGGTGCGGTCACGCACCTCGGCGGCGGCGTTGTCGGCGTCTTTCTCCAGCCGGAATCGCACGCTGATCTGGCTTTGCTCGGCGCGGCTGATGGAGGTGATCACATCGACTGCATCGATCCCGGCAATCGAGTCTTCAAGGGGCTTGGTGACCTGCGATTCAATCACCTCGGCCGAGGCGCCCGCATAGCGCACGCTGACGGTGACCACGGGTTCGTCGATCTTGGGATATTCGCGCACCGACAGGCGCGTGAAGCTCACCGCACCAATCAGCAGCACCAGCAGCGACAGCACGGTGGCAAACACCGGCCGGCGGATGGAGATTTCAGCGAGTTGCATGGCAGTCCAGGGGCGTCAGAAAGGGGCTTTAACCAGGCAGCAGAACCCGCCCTCAGGCGGGAGACCGCTTGCTGGGAGATGTTGGCTGGCCAGGGTTGGCCGCCATCTGGCAGGGGTTGGGGCCTGGCAGCGGGGCCGCCAGTGCGCTCGCAGGGGTTGTCACGGCAACCGCTGCGGGTACAGCAGGGGCAGGTGGAGCCACCGGGGCCACGGCCACAGCAGCCGCGCCCGATGCGTTGAGCGCTGGCGCATCGGCCACACCCGCAGCATTGCCCCCCCGTGGGCCCGATGCAGGGCGTGCAGAGGAAGGCGCAGCACCCGAGCCCGGCTTGCCCAACTCGACCACACGCACCTCGGTACCGTCCTTGCGGATGCGCTGCTGGCCGGCCGTGACCACCAGGTCCCCGGCGTTCAACCCCTCCACCACCTCTACCAGGCCGGGCGCACGGGCACCCAGTTGCACGGGAACGCGGCGCGTCACACGGGTGCCGGGCTCCTTGCCCTCCACAATCTTGAGCACATAGGGGCTGTTGCCATCCGGCACGATGGCTTCTTCGGGCACCACACGCGCATCGCTGCGCTCTGCAAACACGGCGGTCACGCGCGCGAACATGCCGGGGCGCAGTTGCAGGCGGCGGTTGTCGATGCAGCCACGCACTGCAATGGCCCGGCCATCGGCATCAATCTGCGGGCTGATGGCCTGCACCACGGCGGCGTAGCGCACGCCCGGCAGCGCATCAAACGCCACCTGGGCCGTCTGCCCGGTGCGTGCCTTGCTCTGCAGCCGCTCTGGCAGGCGGAAGTCCACGTACACGGCGTCCAGGTCTTCGATGTTGACGATGTCGGCGCCGTCCTTGAGGTAGTCGCCCACGTTCACCCCCCGGATGCCCGCAATGCCATCGAAGGGCGCCACGATCTTGAGCCGCTGGGCCGTGGCCTGCGCCAGGGCCAGCTTAGCCTGCGCGACCTCCAGGTTGGCGGCACTTTCATCCACCGAACGCTGGCTGATGAAGCCCTGGGCCACCAGTTCCTGGTTGCGTTTGTGGTTGGCTTGGGCAATGGAAAGCTCCGCCTGGCTTTGCTGGATCTGCGCGCGGGGCAGCTGGTCGTCAAACTGCACCAGCACCTGCCCGCGCCGCACGCGCTGGCCGTCGCTGAAGTTGAGCTGGGTGATGCGCCCGCCCACCTCGGGCCGGAGCATCACGCTCTGGCGCGAGCGCAGGCTGCCAACGGCCTCGGCGTCGTCGCGCAGCGCCATCTGCCGAACGGCCACAGCCTCCACCGCCACGGGGCGGCCCGCGCCCCCTGGCGCACTGGCACCCCGCGCGGGCCCGCCCGCAGGCGCTCCCCCACTGCCTCCGGCTGCAGACACATCCGTGCGCGCGGACTGCGCGGGTTTCTGGAACCACCATGCGGCACCCGAGGCGGCGGCAATGCCGATGACTGCGAAAACGATGTATTTGTTCTTGGACGCCATGGGTCAGTGAAACCAGGTGATGTGGGGAATGCAATCAAACAATGTATCAGTGCGTGTCTTGTGCTGCAGCAAACTTTGGCAAGACCCCAAGGGCAATTGCGCCGGTTTTACGCAGGCTTTACACGCCCCAAAACAAAAAAGCCCCCGAAGGGGCTGGTGTCAGCGTCCGCGCACGCTGTCGGTGCCAGGGCATGCGCCTGCAAGCGGTCAGTTGCGCCCCAGGGCCTTGTCCACGCCCCGGTTGGCCAGCGCGTCGGCGCGCTCGTTGCCGGGGTCGCCCGAATGCCCCTTCACCCAGCGCCACTCGATGCGGTGGCCGCCGGTGCTGACCAGCGCATCCAGCCGCTGCCACAACTCGACATTCTTGACGGGCTGCTTGGACGCCGTGCGCCAGCCCTTTGCCTTCCAGCCATGGATCCATTCGGTGATGCCCTTACGCACGTACTCGCTGTCCAGGAACAGTGTTACGGCGCAGGGGCGCTTGAGGGCCGAAAGCGCCTCGATCACGGCCAGCAGCTCCATGCGGTTGTTGGTGGTGCCCAGCTCGCCGCCGAACAGCTCCTTCTCGACCTGCCCGGCGCGCAGCAGCACACCCCATCCGCCAGGGCCCGGGTTGCCCTTGCAGGCGCCATCTGTGTATATCTCTACCTGGTTCAAACTGTGTTCCTGCTCTGGTGATTCATGGATGGCCGCCCTGGCCCGGGCAAAGGCGCTGTGGCGGCCGATGGGATGGATTGTCTACGCCGGTTCGCGCTGTGCCGGGGCGGCATGGGCCGTGGGCACCCTGGCGCCCGCGCGGTTGGCCACGGGCACGGTGGCGGCAGACCGCTGGCGCTGGTTGCGCCAGGCGGGCTCCAGCAGGCGCATGCCATGCACCCGCTTGACCGCCACCAGGAAGTAGGCCGCGCCCAGAATGGGCCACCAGCGCTCTCCCAGGGGGTCCATCCAGCCAAAACGGTCCAGCCACTGGGCACTGCGCACTGCTGGACGATAACAGCCAAACCGGGCCGATTCGACCTCGAAGCTCAAAAGCCGCAGCCAGTCCCGCAGGCGCCGGTAGCCAATGAATTCGCCCACATCGGGCAGATACAGGGTGCCCCGCCCCAGGCGCTGGTACAGCCGCGCGCGCCGCTGGCGCAGGCCCCACAGGCTGGCGGGATTGAGCCCGCTGATGACCACGCGGCCCTCCGGCACCAGCACCCGCTCGACCTCGCGCAGGGTGGCATGGGGGTCGATGCTCAGCTCCAGGGTGTGGGGCAGCACGATGAGGTCCAGGCTCGCATCGGCAAACGGCAGAGCCACGGACTCGGCGAGCAAGTCCACGGTGTGTACCCGCAAGGGGATGTCGCACCCATCTCCCCCGTCGTCCGCTTGCCCGTACGCCATGGGCCCCAGCACCGCCTCCTGCCCCAGCGCCAGCCATTGGTGCTGCATGCGGTTGGCACGCAGGCCGTCGAGCAGGGGCATGCCCAGCTGCAGGCTGTGGTAGCCAAAGATGTCGGCCACGGCCTCGTCGAAGCGCGCCTGCTCCCATGCCAGCAGGTACCGGCCCGGCGGGGAATCGAACCAGTGGTGCAAACCTATAATTTCCATGACAGCGCGGAACCATTCGGCACGATTGAGCACTTTCCAATATAAATCAACGCATTACGACCATTCTGCGGTGTGACAACCGACACTATTCGGCACCATTTGGCACATTAAAGCACCGTCCGGTGTGACAATCGGTGTGCCAAAACTCATTTGTCACACCGCCATGCCAACTTTCCGTATCCGCAACGGCCGCCACCAGGTCCAAGTCCGCATCAAAGAGGGCGGGGTCATTGTCCACCAGGAAAGTGCCACGTTTGATACCCATGCCCAGGCCAAGGCATGGGGGCTTGCTTTGGAAAAGCGCATCGCCAAGGATGGCGTGGCTGCGCGCAAGCAAGGTCAGGTGTCACTGGCAGCCCTGATGGACACGCATGTGAAGATGCTCAAGAAGATCGGGCGGGAGTACGCGGCCATCGAGCACCGCTTCAAGAACATCAAGGCATACCCCTTCACCGAAAAGCCGGTGGAGTCCATCACATCGGCCGACTTCATCGACTGGGCGGTTCAGCACGCGCCCGGCAGATCCCCTGCCACACTGCTCAACCACATGATGGCCGTTCGCGCAGCCTATCGGGCCGCACCGGTGGCCCACGGCATCCCGCTGGATATGTCCGTGGTCACGAATGCCATGGATCACCTGCGGCGCATGCAGGTGGTGGCACCCAGCCAGCGCCGTGACCGCCGGGTGTCGGATCAGGAACTGGATCAGATCGAGGCGTGGTGGCGCAAGCTGGAAGGCACGGTGATTCCGGCGCCCACCATCCTGCGATTCCTGGTCGCCCTCCCCCGCCGCCGCGAGGAAGTCATGAACGCCATGTGGGAGGACTACAACCCCGAAACCCACACGCTGCTGCTGCGCGACACGAAGCACCCGACCATGCCCCGGGATGAGGTGGTGCCCGTGCCGCCCGCTGCGCAGAAGATCCTGGCGGGCCTGCCACGCACCAAGGGCCGCATCTTTCCGTACCGTGGCGCCTCGGTCAGCGCGACATTCCAGCGCGCGGCCAAGTTCCTGGAGCTGGATGACATCACGCTACACGACCTTCGGCACGAAGGCATCAGCCGACTTTTTGAGGCAGGGCTGACCATCCCCGAGGTGTCGCTGATTTCTGGGCACACCAGCTGGGAATCGCTCAAGCGGTACACCCACATCCAGCCAAAGCATGTGCTGGAGAAGCTGGGTTCAGCCAGTAAAAAGAGCCGCGGCTGACTGCGACACGGCACACCACCAAACACAAAGCCCCGCTCGCATCACTGCGGCGGGGCTTTTCTATTGACGCTGGCAATTCAGCAGATCAGATCGACGGACACATGCGCCAGGAGGGGTGCACCGTGGGTCGTCGCTTGAGCACGCGCAGCACGAAGGCCTTGGCCGCTACCAGCACCACGCGCGGCTTCTCCTGGCCCGGGGCTTTGGCCTGCAGCTGAAAGGGCTCCACCCAGGCACTGAGCACGCGGTCGATGCCATAGCTCACAGCGGACACCACACGGTCAACGGCGGCCGACATGGCAGAGGCTGCGGCCATGCAAGCCATGGCGATCAGGGAAACGAAGCGGGACGAGCGGTACATGGTGAATCTCCAGATGGGTGGTGCCGTGGCTACCGGCGGGGGCCCCTTGCCGTTGCGGGGAATGGGTGTCGGCCTGGCTGGGCGAACCACTTGGCCACCCCGGCGCACCGGGGCGGGCCTTGCCGACGTGATCAGGAGGGGCGCGGCATGCCAGCCAGGTCGGCGGCAGCATCCGCTTCGGTGAGCACCGGGCGGGCCAGCTCGTCGCGCAGGCGGAAGCCCAGCAGTACCCAGACCATTTCGACGGCCGCCGCCCGGGCAGATTCCCGGCCCTTTGCAGCGTCATGCTGCGCACGGTCGATTGCGCCGTAGTTCACGCCCAGAACCTTTGCACCATTGCGCAGCACCAGCGTGCAGATAGTGACTTGATCCAGATTCGTCCAGGCGGCGGGCCGTGTTCCCATTTCCGACTGGCCGAGCACGCCATCGGCTGCGGTGAAATAGAACTCAGCAGCAATCTCGGCTTCAATGTCCGCCGGCGTCACGCGCGGGCCGTTGGCGGCCTTGGCCTGGATCTCGCGCTCCAGGGAGTCGGGGCCGGGGTCCACCACGGGGATGCCTACGGCGCCCAGCTTGAGTTCAAAGACAATTCGCTCGAAAGAAATGACCACTGCAGACGCGGCCAGAACAATGAAGCAAAGAATCATGCCCACAAAGCCGTAGGCGCTCTGGCGGTCATGAAAGGCGTAAGCGCACGCAATCAGCGAGCCGACAGAGCAGGCGATCAGGAACATTGCAGACTTTGAGGTGTAAGTGAACGGGGTCACAAGAGGCTCCTTTGATGGGATGAGGACTTAGAACGCAGCAATGCGCTCGCCCAGAATCACGGACAACTCGCGCATCACATCGAGCTGGCGACGCAAGCGGGCCTGCTCGTCGGCGGGCAGCGTGGAGAACACGGGATTCGTGTCAATAAAGACGGCGAGGCGCGAGATTTCCCCATCGCGGGCGGCCTTCTCGTCAATCACGCGCTGCTGGTGGGGTGGCACGGTGCTGGCGGCTGGCTCGGGCATATCCAGTGCGCAACGCACAAAGCAGTCCTTGGCTTCCAGCAGCTTGCGCATCCCGGCGCTTTTCTCAGGGCCGTCCGGCAGCAGGGCCTCCAGCTTTTCGGCCATCTCGCCGATGGGCTTGCTCACGGCCTGCAGCTTGGGCGGCAGGTGGGCGAAGGCGAAATACTTGATGGTGGTAGAGGGCATGCGGGTTCTCAGGGTTTGGGCCCGGCAACCGGCCGGGGCGGGATCACTGGCCAGGCTTCGCGGAGGGTTCGGACATCACTCGCGTGCCCTTCAGCTTTTTCGACCATCCCTGCATACGCGGCGCGGCAGTCTTCGAATACGGCTCCGAGGGCAAGGGCGTACTCAAGGACGGCGGCGGGGGGAGCTGCAGCGAGTCGGCGGGCAGCGTCGGCGTTTTGGTCGCGCAGCTCGTCAGAAGCACGGTGCAGGTTGTCAAGCTCAGTGCGCAAAAGCGCTTCGCGTTCACGGGCAGCATTGAGGGCTCCTTGGTAGGTCTTGGTGATGGCGCGCTCGTCGGCGCGGGCCTGGGTCACGGCGCCCAGGCGCTCGTTGCTCTGCTCCAGGCGCACGTCGGCCACGGCAGCATCCATGCGGGCGTCTTGGAAGACCCAGGCGCAAGCGGCTGCGGCCAGGGCCACGACCAGGTGGGTGATGAGGGAGAGGTTCACTTGAGTCTCCAGTCGGTGCAGATCTCGCCGTTCGCATCCCCGCGTAGCTGCAGGCCGGGCAGCACCGTGGACACGCCCTTGACCGTGCCCTTGTTCCAGCGCGGGTTCTCGCGGCACGCCCCCGCCCAGTCCCCGGCATTGGCCTTGCGCAGCATCGTGCTGGTGCCAAAGTTGCCCTCGCCCTTGTTGTGCAGGAAGTCGAGGAACGTGGCTTGCTGGAACGGGTCGTAGCTGCCCCAGTAGGTCAGCAGGCGCTTGGCCGCCACCTCGTAGTAGACGTAGCGGCGCTTCTCCAGGCGGTAGCACTCGGCTGCGGAATAGAAGCGGCCGGCCACCACGTCGGGCCCCGTGAGTCCGTTGCACACCGTGAGCGGCTGGCCCTTGCCCAACTTGTCCACGTAGGGTGTGCCGATGTGGCGATTGCTGGATTCGTAGAAGCTGGCCATCACCATGGCGATGCGGATGGCGTCCGACACCTCGGGGTCAGCGGCCACGGCCTGGATATAGGCGTTCTGCTTGGCTTCGCGCGTGGCCGCCTCGTCCACGTAGATCGCCCCGCCCCCGGCGCCGATCAGCAGCACCAGGGCGGCGAGGCTGGTGCGCAGCTGGGCTGGGACGCGGCTCACTCCTCAGCCCCCAAGGTGCCCAGGTCGGTGTCGCTGTCCATGCCCCGGCGCAAGCGCGCCATGCGTAGCTGGTGCTCATCTGCGTGACGACGATTGGCCTCGCGCTTGTAGTACCAGTTCACGAGGGCGCCAAGCAGCGCTATTCCGATGCCGAGCAGACCAATCGCCTGCGAAGAGGCGATCCAGCCAAGGAATCCAACGACAGCGCCGCCACCGGTGGTGCGACTGCCAGCCGTGGCAAGGGTGTCGATGGTTTCAGTTTTCATGAGCCCGGATGATTCCGGGCCCCCTCGAAACCGTCGAACCCTACAGGGGGGATCAGACTGAGGCCGTGATCTCGTCCACCCGGGTCACTGCCGTGACGCTCGCCTCGAACGTGGCGCAGTGCACCGGGTCGGCCTGGGTCTGCGCGGTCACCTCGTAGGGCAAAGTGATCGCGGATATGTCGTGCACAAACTGCCGCTCCCCAGCCCGCGCGAACTGCCCGTGCACGGTCACACCGGCCAGCACCACCGCGCTCTGGAACACCACGGGGATTTCGAGGCGTGCAACAGATGTCGCGCAGTCCAGCACAACGCTGGAGGCGGCCGTGGTCACAATCTCGTAGGTCGCCGCAGACGTGGCCCCTTCCAGCGCCTGCGCGCTCGCCCCCCGCACCGGCACCGACACCACGAACTGGCCGGTGGCGCCATCGAGCGTGGCGGCCGCCATGGCAAGCACCGGCACGACCGCCGTGGCGGACTGCACCACCCCGCCCAGCACCACCGTGGATGCAGCCGCGACAGGCACCACCGCCGCCGCTGACTGGGCCACGCCCGCGAGGGTCACGGCAGAGGAAAAAATCGACCCGACAAAGATGGTGGACGAGCCCGCCACCCCATCCAGCGCCACCGCCTGGGCGGCCTGCACCGGGTTCTGCGCCTGGGCCGCCTGGGTGACGCCTGCGAGTGTGGTGGACTGCGATGCAGCGACACGCACCGCCGCCGTGCTGGCTTGGCTTGCGCCTTCCAGAATCACCGCCGAAGACAGCTCGGCAGGTGGCGCGGCTTCCACAGTCAGGGTGGCCGACCCCGCAGCGCCCTCCAGCGTGACAGATGAGGCCGCATGGGTGAGCACGGTGCCAGCGGCTGCACCGGACACGCCGCCCAGTGTCACGGTGCTGGCGAAAGCCGCGCCTGCGTCCCCGGTGACAGTGAGGGTGCTGGATTGCGTCACGCCAGCCAGCGTGCGCGCGCTGCTCAGATAGGCGATGCCGGTGGCCCAGTTCGCCCAGGTGAAGTTGACGGCCGTACCAGCCGGGGGCGTGTAGGCGCTGCTGCCAACCCAGGAGAAATTGACGGCATCACCAGGCGGCGGGACATAGTGGCCCACGCCCTCGCCCGTGACAGCACCGACCATGGAGCCAGATGCACCGGCAAGCAGCACTTCCGCGTTGGCCGCGTTGTACTCCCCAAAGAACGGCTCGCGCAGCAGCACCCCCGCCTGCAACGTCTGGCGCTGTGCAGAGCCTGCACGGGCGCGCAGGCCTGTCTGGTGCAGGCGCGGGGCGGCCATGGGTTACCCGTGGACGATCTTGCCCTGGCCGCGCACCGTGCCCGTGGTGGTGGTGCTGCAGATCATGAGCAACATCAAACAGGAGTCGTTGGGGATCTCGGGCATCCCCAGCTGCGCCCAGTCGTAGGACTCGATCTTGTTGGCAATGAGCGAAGACACGGCAGTGCGCGGGCGGGTGGCCGTGATGCCGAAGTTGCCCGCCGTCCCGGTGGTGGCCGACAGGGTGACGCTGTTCACCTGCTTGATGAACTTGCCCGCCACCGCTGGCACCACCGGCATCATGCGCCCGGCGCGCGTGGTCGCGGCCAGCGACACCGCCACGTTGCCGGTGGAGTCATCGTTATAGGTGACAGCCACAGTGGCCGTCACCCCCGTGGCGCCCGTGTCGGTGTACCACTCCAGCCACCATTGCAGGTCGGAGTAGTTGGATGCGCCCAGGCGTTCAGACGACAGGCCGGCCAGCGTGAGCGCACCTTGGGCAGTCGTCACCGTGCCCGACAGCCCGCCCATGTGCGCCAGGCGGTCGTGAATCTCCACACCGGTGGCGGCATTTCCGGTGGCGATGGTCTGCCAGGCGTAGTAGCTGGTGGCCGGGGCGGTCTGGTTGGTGAAGCCGATGGCCCCGGTGAGCGCCGACGTGCAGATCGCCGCAGCGGCGGGAATCGCCCCCTGCCCCGGCACGCCGGTGGCCCGCCAGAGGCTGAACACCTGGCCCGCTGCGGCGTTGGAGAGACTGGCCTTGTCCCAGACCACGCGCGAAGATGAATTACCCAGTGCGCTCAGCAGCTGGTTTTCTGTAGTGATAGTCATGAGTCCTCCAGCGCCGGAAGAATCCGGTCATGGACAAGCGCGTTCAGGTTTTCTCCGCTCGCGGGCAAGGCAATGGCCAGATGCTCATCGCCGGTGGGCGTCTCCAACACGGCATTGCCGGTCACCGCGTCCGTGGTCACCGTCCCGACCAGGGTGAAAGGCGACCGGCGGCAGATCGCCACTTCTCGCGCGACGTTGTTGTTGGCCGCATCCTTCACGTTGATGTGAACGCGGTAGACGGCAGAGCTTCCCGTACCAAACCCATGGTTGTGGCCTGCGGGTGGCGTGTAGGCAAATGCTGATCCACCGAAATTCGCAGTGACGTTGCAGGATGCACTTGCACCGCTTCCCATCATCGCAAAGATGGTTCCAGCGATCCCAGAGAAGGCGGCCCCATAGCTCACGCCGTTGACATAGATGGTCAACGTTCCGGCAGTCATGTCGAGCGCAAAGCCCAGCACATCGCCATCCACCAGCGTGGGCCCATACGCTGCGGCCACATCCTCATGGAACTTGGACCCGTTTGCGCCGTAGTACCCCCAACCATTGGAGTCAACCCCGGGGTACACACCCAGCGAGCCGTGCTCAACAGGAGCACTTGATGTGCCTATGCCCACCATCAAATAGGCCGCGCCACCATCGACCGTTACCTCCCAATACCATTTCCCTGAAGACACCCCAACAACACTTCTGACGGAAGACGTGTAGAAGTTCGAGGCAGCGGTGAGGTCGCCCCCAGACAGAGTGACACCCGCCCCTTTGTCAGCCGGGTTCCAAGTGGTCGGCACCAGAGGCATCAGGCATTGCCTTCGGTGAAGGTCTTGGTGGTCACAGTCACGGTCTGACCGCTGGCGATGCTGGTGTTGTCCACCGTCATATCGCCGCCGCCGCCCGTGGCGGTGATGGTTCCCTGCTCGTGGCAAACCGTGCCAGAGCTGTCCATGATGCGGTAATAGCCCGCAGTGCCCGATGCGCCAGCAGTCGCAGTCCAGGCGCCCGCCAGGGTCTTCTGGCCGCCGGATGCAGCATTCAGCCAGTCGGCTGGGCAGGTCACCTCAACCAGCTGCGTGCCAGTCTGGGCGGCTGCGCAGTCTGCAGGCTTAGCGCCGGTCAGGATGCGCAATTTGGGAGATGCGCCAATGGTCGTTTCGACAACATCGAGGCGCGCGTTGCGCACGGCAACAGAAAATTGAAGGGCCATGGTGGTGCCTCTACTCGGTGGTGGTTACTTGGGTGGTCAGCTCGAAGGAGCCGAACAAGATGGGCGTGACGAAGCCGCCGGGCGCGACCATTTCCAAGTCATAGACGCCGGTGCTCCAGGGGACGGTGTTGGTGTCTGCTGGCTCAAAAACCAGCGTGATGGTCTTCTCGGCGTTGCTGATCAGAATGCTGCTGCTGTCTGAGGTGAGAGACATCAAGATGGTCCCGCCCACGCGGTCCTTGATGTCCATGCGCGCCTTGTAGTCCAGCATGTCGTGAGGCGTGAGCCACTGCAGGAAACCGGTGTTCGCCCGGTGCGCGCCGAACAGCGCAGAGCTGATGTCGTTGAACTCGATCTGCGTGGTGGAACGCACCCGGGCGCGGCGGAAGTCTGCTGGCTTGGGCGGGTTGCTCTTGGCGTTGAGCTGGGTCATGCCCAAGGCATCGACCACGGCGACTTTCCAGCCGTCCGGCAGTCCATGGGGCTGCTGGGTGTTCACCACGGCAGGCGCCCCGCGCGTGATGGAGCTGATAGCCGCAAACAGATAGGGCTCAGTCTCCCAGCGCGCGACGATGCGCACCGAGCTGCCTCGGCGGAAAGAAATGTCGCGTTCGGTTGCCATGGCCGGAAGTCTTCCGGGCCATGGCGTTTTGGTCGAACCCTATACGGGGTCAGCTCCAGTCGGTGGTGTCCCGCTCGGTGCCGCTGAACTGCCCCGACCCACGCACCTGGTTCCACAGCTGGGTGACCATGTTGCCCAGCATGTCCACCAGCTCCTGGCCCGATGCGCTGTTGAGTTTGGCCTTCTGCAGGTCGTAGTCGCTCGCCAGCGCGGCCTTTACCTGGATGTCGTGGCGGCGCTTGGCCGTCTCCAGCACCAGGGCCTGAATGCGCGTCTGCTCGGCCAGCGTGAGCTTTTCCATGCTGCTCACCTGGTCGATCACGGCGTCCTGGTCGCCGATGTGCAGCGCGCGCGCCTGGCGCTTCTTGTTGAACAGGTCGGCCACCTTGCCCGTGAGGTCGCGGATCTTGTTCGCGCGGATGCCGGCCGCAGCCTTGGCCAGTGCCAGCTTCGCCCCGCGCTCTGCATCCAGGCGGGCCTGGAACGCGGCGGCAATGGCGGCATCGTGGGCACGGCCCACGCCAGCGTGCAGCTTGGCCACGGCACCGTGGACCGCGCCGGGCAAGAACCGATGCCCGCCAGCGGCGGCTGCAGCCATCAGGTCAGCCTGCTGGTCGGCCGCCTCCAGGCGCCCGAAGGCCAGCGCGGTGTCTGCCCCAGCACGGTCGAACGCCTCCACGTAGGTCACGCCAGGTGCCCCCGCCTGCAGTGCCGCCCGTGCTGCAGCGTCGGCCGCGTCGCCGGTCGCGCCCAGGCCAGGAAACAGCCGGTCGAAGGCGTCCAGCATGTTGTAGGTCAGCGAGGCCACGGCGGCATCCATCAGATCCCCGGGCAGGCCGGGAACCACGATGTCGTCGGTGTCACCAGGCGACAGTACGCGGTCCAGCGCATTCTGGCTGCTGGTCAGGCTGGAACTCCAGCGCACGCCCGCCGCATCCGGCGCCCCCAGGGCGTTGATGGGCGCGTCCACCGCCTGGGCAGCAATGCCGTTCGCATACTGGTCGGTCGCCGTGGCCAGGTTGGTGATCAGCTCGATGGCCTGCATCACCACGGCGGCGGCCAGGCCCGGCACAAACACGGCCGGGAGGGTCTTGTCGGTATTGACGTTAAAGGGTGGCAGGCTCATATCAGGTGCTTTCCGTCAGGCTCACGGTGTTGCTCTCGCTGGCGGCAGAGGTCACGCTCACGCCAAAGCCATTGAGCGCGGCGGCGGCGCGGTTGGAGTGGCGGCGGATGCGCTTGATGTAGCTGTCCACGAGCAGCCCCACATGCTCGGCATAGCGCTCGTTCACCTGGCCGGTGATCCGCACGTCGTCGCTCGCGGCCTCGTGGTCACCATCGACCCCGATGCGCCAGCGCGCCAGTTCCTCGGCCAGGCGCTCCATGCGCGCGCGCTTGATCTCGTTGGTGCGCCGCAGCTGGGTGAGGTAGTCGTTGTTGCGGCCGAAGACGTCGAACATCAGGTTGATCTGCCCAAACGCATAGTCCATGGCCGCGTCCAGCGCCTGGTCGCGCAGCGCCAGCACGTCAACGATGGCCGCCACCCGCAGCTGCTGCTTGGCGTTGTCGGCGTCGGCCTGCATCTGGGCGGCCAAGCGCCCCCCACTCACCGCCATGCGCCGGGCGGCCTCAGCGGCCAGCGCAGCGCCAGCACCGGCGGGCAACGGCAGTCCATAGGCATTGAGCAGGCCGGGCACCTGCGCGGCGGCCACCTGCGACTGCTGCAGGCGCTGGTGCTGCCCTACCCCGCCCAGCCCATCGCCCCCGGCCATGACCCGGGCGTACCAGTCCAGCGCGGCCCGGAACGAGCCCGACAGCGGAGCCACCGCCTCCATGATCCGGGCGAACTCGCCCGCCCAATCTGCAGCCAGCCGCTGCAGCGCCGCCGCCGCGCCCTGGTCGTTGTCACCCAGCGCCTCGATGATCGCGGCATTGGTGGCGCTGTCGCCCGGCACGAACGCGGGCAGGCTGTCCGCACCTGCCGCGCGCTGCGGCGCCTTGTCGAACACTGGCGCGGCCAGAGACACAGCCGCGTTCGCGCTCAGCTTGGCCTTGTCCCAGGCCAGCCCCAGCAGCCCATCGAAGACGAGCGTGGGGTTCATTGCGTGACCGTTTGGCATCAGATCCTCCGTTTCAGCGGGACCACCTCAAAGCGAACTGTGTCCAGCTCGAAGTCGGCGCCGTTTTCGTTGTAAAGCTCGAAGGAGAAGTAGGACGCGCGCAGGCCCTTGCCCAGGTCGAAGCGCTGCGTGGCCTGCCGGGGGTCGGAGTGCCGCACGCGGTAGAGGTAGGCGTCATTGCCATCACCAACCCGCAGGTACACCGCCCCGCTGGCGCCCACGCCCACGTACACAAAGGGCACGCTCTTGAGTTCCTGCGTGCCGAAGTCGTGCCTCCCGAAGTGCAGATGGGCCTGGATGGGCTCGCCCGCGTCGTCGTCGCCTTCTAGCGTGAAAATTCCCGATTCTTTTGCACCGTAGGCCACGCCACCAATCACCGCATAGCTATTAAATCCATAGCTCGCATAGCGGCTCGATGCGCCGGTTTCCGCGTTCACCGCCCACGTTTCCGAGTCATCGACGCCGTTGGTGGCCTGGGCCTGGTCGCTGACCCACACCGCCTCCATCAGTGCTGCGGCGAACTCGCCCGACAGCGAGGCAATCGTCTCGATGCTCAGGTCTTCGACGGTGGACACGCCAGCCAGGCCCTCCACGGTGATGAGCGCCCCGGCCGTCAGCGTCTCGTTCATGGTGAGCACCACGGATCGCGCCGTGAGGTAGTCGCCCAGAACGAACGGCCGCTCGATCATGTAGACCAGATCCGCCTCGGGCGCGGCCCAGCTGAACGCTTCCATGGGGCGCATGCGCCCACGGCCTTCGGCATAGGGCCGGTCGGCTGCCAGCAGGGACAATTCCTGCAGGCTGACATCGCCGCCGCCAATGGTGCCCGTCAGGCCCCGGCCCACGCCAATCACGGGGTAGAGGTAGCTGGAGCAGATGGCATAGGCGGGCGTCCACGCCTCGTTGTGCGCCTGGAGCGCCAGGCCCGCCATGCTGCTGACCATGCTCCCGCTGATCTGGTTCGTACCCCACACCGACAGCGGCGCCAGGGCGAGCGTCGCCCCCTGCGGCTGGGCCAGCTCCAGCGGTCGCAGCACCAATTGCGCGAGCCCGGAAAAACTTTGCACCTCGCCAATGGGGTGGATCATGGTGTTCATGTACGCCCCGGTGTAGGGCTCGAACGCCGGAGACAGCACGCCGTCGCCCGCAGCAAACAGCGAGGCGTCCATCCACACCTGCCCATCGCTGGGAACCTGGCTGCGGTACAGCACTGCGCCGTTGCGGTAGTACACAACGTCAGTGCCCATGCGGATGATCTCGTACACGTCGCCCACAGCATTTGTGCCCAGGTCCGTGGCCACCACGGCGCCCAGCTCCCGCACGCTGATCGCGCCCCGGTCGAACGCCAGCGAATGGCTCATGTTCGAGAAGCCATCGCCCTCGGGCACGGCGGCCAGGCCGACCACCACGCCGATGGAGCCCGCGCGCACGTTAAACCGCGCCACCAGGTTGCCAGTCAGGCTGGCCACGCTGAATGCGCTGGAGTTCCAGCCCAGGTTAAATTCGGCCTCGGTGTAGTCCTCGGGCCGCTTGAGGGGCGGAATCACCCCCTGCCCCGGGCGCGGCGGGACGTATACCGGCCACGGCGGGATATAAACCGTGCCCCAGTCAGTTGTGCTCATGGTGTGTCCTAGTCGCTGTGCAAGCTCGTGCCCGGCCAGTTGAAAGCAGGCGGCTTGCCCGGTGGGTTCACCACGAAGCCCCCGCCCCCACTGCCATCACCGGGCGCCACCCATCCGCCCGGCTCGTAGGGCTCTGCGGGGAGGGTGATGCCACCACTGCCCGTGCCGCCGCCGATGCCCAGGCCCTCGGTCTTGCGCAACTTGATCAGGTCGTTGCTCACGTCGGTATCTCCCTCGATTCGTCGTACACCCAGGGCAGCCCCGGGCACATCGCGGCCTCTCGCCCGCTGTCGTCCTCCATCACCACGGGCCCGTGCAGCTCGTGCGTGACATTGATGGAGGTGTTCGCGCGCAGGTCGCTGATGGTCGCGTTCAGCGTCTGGCGCAGCGCCGCATGAAAAGTCCCGTCCAGCTGCGCATACCGTGGCAACGCGAATTCCCCGCTGGGGTGGCGCTTCCAGGTCAGGCCCCGGTCCTTGCTGATCCAGAGCACACCCTTCATCTTCGAGCGGGCCCCGGGGTAGTTCACCCCACCTGCAGTGGTGAAACTGTTGAAGCGCGGCGCGCCCAGCACCACCACGGCTGCCAAGGTCTTCTCGTCCATGGCGAACAGGCGCACCACCGCGCGGGCGTCCACCGCAGGCAGGGCCCGGAACGACCAGGACCAGGATGCGCCGTTGAACTCGGCCACGGCCAGCACGGTGCGCGGATCGTTCACCGTGACCGCCGACCCGGAACTGAACCAGCCCATGGTGAGCCGGAAGGCCGCCCAGTGGCGGAAGGGCACCACCTCCACCATGCTGGAGCGCGGCGAAGCGGTACGCAGGGCGCCCGGGTACAGGTGCTGGTACAGGTCTTCATCCGTGACCTCGAACACCTGTTCCAGCGCCCCCGGGGTTGCGCGCAGAACCCGGTGCGTGTTGCACTGCCCATAGATGGGCGACGTGGTGGGGCTGAAACTCACCGTGCGCTGCAGCACCGCCGTCATCCAGACACCGCCCTCCCCGTCCGGCGCCACCACGTCCGTGGCTGTGAAATCCCCCAGGGCGGCGCGCACTGCGGCCATGGGCGTCTGCGCCCAGCCTGCGCCGTTGGTGACCGACCAGATCAGGCGCAGGTCATTGGCGGGCGAGCGGTACTGCAGATCGCTCGGGATCTTGACGACAGGGGTGCCACCCACAGCCACCAGCTCCCACGCCTGCCCGGGGCGCAGCTGGCGAAGGGTGCGCAGCAGCAGAAACAGGCGGGTGGGCCCGGCGCGGTGCAGGTATATCTGGGCGGCGGCAGCATAGAACTCAGGCCCCCAGCCCTCGGGGTCGGTCCAGGTGACGGCCGACAGCGCGGGGTCGCCGCTGGTGGTCCGCATGCACACCAGGCTGGCCACGCCGGAGCCATCAGGGTAGAGGGCGTCCGATGGGGTGGCGTACACCGCTGCGATGGCCAGCAGCGCGGCGCCGCCCTCCTGCACCATGGCGGGGGGCGACACGTCGTAATGCGCAGGCCGCTGGCGGTCCACCCACGACACCCCAGACCAGGGCCCAATCCGCATGAGGTTGGGGTAGTAGATTTGCGCCGGGTCGCCGTCGCGGTGCCACAGCAGCGGCCGAATGATGTACTCGTGCGTGATGGGGTCAATGGCGGGCTCCACGGGTTGGGCTTCGCGCAGGTCGTCCGCCTTGGCCGTCAGGCTGGAGAGCGCCAGGCCCAGGCCGCAGAACGGGCTGAACTCCAGCAGCGCGCGGCTTGCCATCGTCGTCGGGTCTACGCTGAGCACGCGCACCGTGTTGAGCGCGGGTGCCCACACGCGCTCCATCAGGCGCATGTTGGTGGGGAACACGATGGTGTAGCTGGTCAGCCGGTAGCCGACCAGCTTGCGCCCAGCGCTCCACTCGCCCTCTGCCACCAGCTGCAGCCGCCCCCGGGGCAGCTTGTGCAGCATCGCGCGCTTGGGGCGCAGCAGACCCAGCCAGCCGTTGAAGTCGAACACCGGGGCCCGCGCGCGCAGCTTCTTGGCTGCCGACACGTCCCACACCTGACCATCGCACGCCATGGCGTGGGTGCGCGGCAGTGGGCCGGATACGGCCGCCAGGTCATTGCCAAGCGAAAGGTCATCGCCCACCACGCCCTCCCACAGATCCTCGCCACCGGAGCCCAGCACGCGCTTGCGGTCGCCTTGCGGCTCCCAGAGCGCGAACAGCTGCAGGCCCTGGGGGCTGCGGCGCTCCAGCTCGCGGAACTCGCCCGAGATTTGCACGCGGCTGGTGCCGTCGTCGTAGGTCATGAAGTCCGAACCGACGTTCTCCATGGCGGACATGGCCTGCCGCTCGAGGCCCGAATCGGCGGGCACCTGGTCGTGGATGCGGCGGATGGTCACAGCCGCTCCTCGCAGCCCACCAGCTTCTGCCAGAACGCCGTGGGCACCACGCCCCCGCCGTCATAGTCGTAGGTGAAGGACACCATGGCCGAATCGCCCGAGTAGGCATCCTCCTGGAACGCGGCCAGGCTCAGCGCGTCATGGGTGATGGGCTGCGCACTGGGGGCGCCGGTCTTCGCCGTCACAGCGTAGGGGTAGAGCTTGCTCCAGTCGTAGTCCACCGGGGTCACGCCGTCCGCATACAGCAGGCCGGTGAAAAGTGCGGCGATGGTGGCGGCCGAAACCGTGGCCAGGTTCGCCCCGCCCTCGTCCTTGAGAAACAGGCCCGCAGCCTCGAAGCTCAGCGAGAGCGTGCCGGACAGCGTGCCCATCACCAGAGCGCCAGCGGCTGGGTTCACGAAACCATCGAAGTGCTGGATGGTCCGGTCGAAGGCGCCGATCATGATGACGGGCAACAGGGATGGCTCCGAGTAGCCGAAGGCGGCGATCAGGCATGGCGAGAACGGGCTGGGTCCCGTGCACATGGCCACCATCGCGTGCTGCGCGCCCGCCGTGAACTGCAGCCGCCAGCCAGGCGCACCGGCCACCGTGGGCGCAGGGTCGGGGCGTGCGCCATCCCCCAGCATGCCAATCGCCCAGGGTTCGTCCACGGCATTGTTGGTGCACAAGATGCCGCTGGTGGACATTTCGCGCGGCGGCGAACCGCCCGGCACCAGCGCGCCGCCCGAATAGATCAGCACCTCGGCCATGGGCTCGGCCTCAGAACGTGGGCAGGCTGGCGTTGTAGAAGTTGATCAGCTGGTCGGCCCCGGCGGTCAGGATGATGCTGGACAGGTTCAGGTCAGCGCCCGACGTGCCCACGGTGCCCTGCAGGCGCCGCTGTGTCGTGCTGGCCGTGCCGTCGTCGCCTGGGGCCACATGCCGGAAGAAGGTCGCCGTGCCGCTGTTGGCGTTCACGCCCTTCCAGGTTTCCGACGCCTTCTTGGCAATGGCACCATCCACAGCATTGACCTCGAACTCGATGCCGCCGCCCGTGGCGTTGTCGGAGATCGTGCACAGCAGGGTGGCGGCGCCCAGGGCGGCATCAGCCGTGGCCGGGATGGTTCCCGAGTAGATCTTGATGAGGCCGTCTGCGAGCGCGGCCTTGAGGCTGCCTGCGTCGAGCATGTAGTTGCGCAGGCCGGTGGAAGACTTGAGGGGCATGGTGGCTCCTTAGATGGACAGAAACTGGAAACCGGCGTGCACGCGCAGCGCCAGGTCGGCGTCCACGTTCTTGACGGTGGGGAACTTCACGGCACTGAACAGCGTTCCGGTCGTGCCGCCCTTGGTGGAGTTGGTGGACATGAAGGCGCCGTACACCTGGTCCGGGGCCGCAAACGAGAACTCGGCTTTGTTGGCCGTGTTCAGGATGGCGCCGGCCACCACGGCATCGGGCACGAACAGCACGCGCGAGGCCTGCTCGTAGTCGGTGATCTCGCCTGCCAGCCCGGGCAGCGTCGCCGCCGTCACCGTGGGCAGCGGGGTGTAGTCGGCGCCGTAGAGCCCGATATACAGATTCGCCGGTGCCGCAGCGCCAGCGAACAGGATGTTCGCCATCGCGTTCAGGCCCTCGGTGGGCACCAGGTTCTGGGCCACCTCGCGGTGCAGCACTTCACCCGTGCGCTTGTCGAAAAGCTCGACCACGTAGGTCGCGCCCATGCTGACTTGGTTCATAGGAGGGTTTCCTTTCTCACGATCTCGGCTTCCATGAATGAGCCAATCCCCGCCTTCGTCTCGCTGGGGTCGGAGAGCGTGGAAATCAGCTGTCGCAGGCCATTGCTGCGGCGGTAGACAGAGGCGCCACGGTCGGCGGTGCCCACCACCACGCGGCTCTCTTGAACATTGGCGATCTCGCCGGACTGGCTCAGCGTGATGAGTCCCATAGGGCTCATCCAGGCCGCGCCGCCGCCTGTGCCGGGCTGGTAGGTCAGCGTGCCCTCCACGGCGCCGTAGTTGAGGGCTGCCACCATCGAGACCGATGGCACGCCGCCGGGCAGCAAGTAGGTTTGATCCGCGCAGACGGCAATGCCGCCCTCCACGCAGGCCACAACCGTGATGCGGCCCGGGAACTGCATGAAGTTCTGCGCCGGGTCGTACAGGTGGGGAACAAAGGGCTCGCTGTAGAACAGCGTGTTGTGCACAGCCACCAGCGCGCGGTTGCGGTGGAAGGCCACGATGTGGCCAGCAGGCAGCGCATCAAGGCGCCGCCCCTGGATCTCCACGCCGAATTGGGGCACCCAGGCGGGCGTGGGCCCGGCAATCGGGTGGTACGAACCCACGCGCAGTCCATCCGAGAAATACACGGCCTCGTGCACCTCGGAAAAGCTCACGGCGCTGGTCATGCCGTAGCCCTGGGCGATCTGCACACGCTGCAACGCCCCGGCCACCGGCCGCAGGCAGAACACGTCGCCCGCATCGGCATACAGCCCGAAGGCGCCAGAGCGCGGGGCCCAGAGCGAATGGCAATCCAGCCCAGACTGCGAGGGCTTGTAGCCCGCACGGCGCCGGGCGCGGCCCTGGTTCGTCAGGTCCACATTGACCGCATTGCGCAGCAAGTCGCCCACGTCACGGCCGCCGCGCAGGTCATAGTCTGGGCGGCGGTTGTCCATCCCGCCTGGGAATGGGCCGATCTCTTGGGGTTTCGAAGCCATGCCCCAAGTTTTCCAAGGCGCGGCAACTTGGGCGAACCCTTTGGGGGGAGTATCGTTTTGTGGATTTCAGGGCACGGCGCTACAATCTTCCCTGTCGGCGTAATGGACGCTGAAAGTGCTCGATAGACTGTGCTGTGTCAATGGCGGTTGCAAGACCGTGAAAGTACGAGAGGTGGAGTTCGGTCCCACCCCGGTCTATTTGGCCCACAAAGCCCCCCTGGTTCACTCTTTGGGGGCTTTGTTGTTTCTGTTCGCAACTCCTCTCGGGTACACCGTCCGAGGTTCATAGGCTTGGCCGTCCGAGCGAAGCGGCATGCGTGCTTCATATCGAGCGCCAGATGCCCGATCTACCAGCCCTTGTCCCATCAATGCCGGGGACTGCCCGCTCTTGGCAACATCCAGATCGACCTGGGAACGCTTCGCCATTGCCTGCTCCGCGAAGCGGGTAACATCCTCCGGCGAAAAGCCCTGGGCCAACACCCGATTGTTGTGCACATGCTGGAAGGCGCGATCAGTCATCATCACGTCTGTGCTTGCTGTCGGTGGCATTCCAAGACGGGTCAACGCCTTCCTTTGCCCCTCTGTCACATCCCCAAGCCGGTAGGTTCCACTCCCCTTCCCGGCCTGCAGGTCCGCCAGCAGTCGGGCCTTCCCCTCCGGCGAGATCGCTCCAAGCTGATCCACCGCCGAAACGCCCGCGCCAAACCGCCCCGCCGAAGGCGCAACCGCAGGGCCCAGCTCTGCCAGGCGCGAGAGCCCGCGCGCAGCGCCGACCATGGCACCCGGCGCGGCCAGCGTGGCCATGGCCTCAGCAGCTGGGAGCCGCTCTGGCGTGACGACGCCAGCGGACTGCATGCCCTGCCCGATCCATTCAGAGCCGCCTACCGGCGCTGGGTGCTGGTAGCCCAGCGGGCGCAGCGCCAAGGCGGCCAGATCAACAGGGCCGCCGAGGATGTTGGCTGCAGTTCGGCCAGCGACATCGGACAGTCCACGGGCGACAGAGGCGCGGACCTCTGGGTTTGCTACGGCATTGCCAATAGATTGCAGGCGCTCCATAGCTGACAGCGGCGCAGGCTCTGCCTGGGGTGCTCGCGGGTAGCCGGTGGTCGGAATCTGGTCGATGAGCGCCAGGCGGGAGGAGGCTTGCTTTCTAACGTCTGCGGGCATTGAACTGGCCTGATGAGTTCAGACCATTCTCTCGGTGCACCGTAGGCTTCGCAAACGCTACAAAGGCAAGATGCTCACTGGCAGAAAGCCATGCTCCCGGTCACTGAACAACCGCGCCCATCGCTTCGCGTGAAGACTCCCCCAGAACCGGTGTAGGAGGCCCCGTACTCATCAGAGCAAATGCCGCCCGAGCATGTGAGCGTGAATTCCTTCTGTGCTGCCTGGCGCCTAAGCGATTCCTCGCGCCGTTGCGCTGCCCGCTCTGCTTCGGCCTTGGCGTCCCAGCGGCTGCCGTTATTGGCAATGCTCCCAGCCGAGGTGGCCGCGTTCTCACGATTCTTTCGAGACTGCCAGTCCTCAGCAGGCTGTTGCACTTGTGGCATCGCCTGAACCTGCCTGCTCCTGCGTTCTCGCTCTGCAAACTCACGCTCCTGCTCGGCCATTCGGCGGGCCTGCTTTCGGTTTTCCGCGTCAAAAGCCTGCTCGCGTTCCTGGAGTATTTCGGCCTGCGTGCGCTTGCGTTGAATCTGCCCGCCAGATTGGCCCACGTCGCAAGGGCGGTCCGAGAACATGAGTTTGCCGGATGCATCTTTGCAGCGATGGACCTGGGCACCCGCTGAGGCAGCACCCAACGCAATGACCAAAATGGCGGCTGTTGATTTCCACGCAGAAGTGACCCACTAACCCCCGGGATTTCCATCCAAACCTGACCCACGTACTAACCCTAACCTGCTGCTTTGTTGAGCAGCAGGAGACCAGGAGTGATAGACGTGGCAACACTGAGTGTCATCAGGCGCTGGGCCCTGCGAGAGCAGCTGTCCATCAGGGAGATCGCCCGCCGCACGGGCCTCTCGCGCAACACCATCCGCAAGTACCTGCGCGCCGGCGAGGCCGAGCCGCACTATGCCAAGCGGGTCAGTCCATCCAAGCTCGATCCCTTCGCCTTGAAGCTCGCCGGCTGGCTCAAGACGGAAGCGGGCCGGTCCCGCAAGCAGCGGCGCACCGTCAAGCAGATGTACGCCGATCTGCGGGGCCTGGGCTATACCGGCTCCTACAACCGCGTAGCGGCCTTTGCCCGCCTCTGGCACGAGCAGCGCCTTGTGGCCCAGCAGACCACCGGCCGCGGCACCTTCGTTCCCCTGGCCTTCGGTCCGGGTGAGGCTTTCCAGTTCGACTGGAGCGAGGACTGGGCTGTTCTCGCCGGCGTGCGCACCAAGCTGCAGGTGGCTCACTTCAAACTCAGTCACAGCCGGGCGTTCTACCTGCGTGCCTATCTTCTGCAGACGCACGAGATGCTGTTCGATGCCCACAACCATGCGTTCGTCGTGCTGGGCGGTGTGCCCCGCCGAGGCATCTACGACAACATGCGCACCGCCGTAGACCGCGTGCGCCGGGGCAAGGAGAGAGATGTCAACGCACGCTTTGCTGCCATGGTCAGTCACTTCCTGTTCGAGGCAGAGTTCTGCAACCCGGCTTCGGGCTGGGAGAAGGGCCAGGTAGAGAAGAACGTGCGCGACGCCCGCCATCGCCTGTGGCAGGTGGTGCCGCCATTCCCGAGCCTGCCCGATCTCAATGCCTGGCTTGAGGAGCGCTGCGTGGCGCTGTGGCACGAGATCGAGCACGGCAAGCTGCCGGGCACCGTCGCGGATGTCTGGGCCGAGGAGCGGGCAGCCTTGATGCCTGTGCCAAGGCTCTTCGATGGCTTTGTGGAGCACACCAAGCGCGTCTCGCCCACCTGCCTGGTCCACTTCGAGCGCAATCGCTACAGCGTGCCGGCACCGTATGCCAATCGGCCGGTGAGCCTGCGGGTCTACGCGGATCGCCTGGTGGTCGCCGCCGAAGGCCAGATCGTGTGCGAGCACCAGCGTCTGATCGAGCGTAACCACCATGGTGCGGGACAGACCGTGTACGACTGGCGCCACTACTTGGCGGTGCTGCAGCGCAAACCAGGAGCTTTGCGCAACGGCGCTCCGTTCCTAGAACTGCCAGCGGCCTTCAAGCGACTGCACGCCACCTTGCTCAAGCAACCCGGCGGCGACCGGGAGATGGTGGAGGTTCTGGCTCTGGTGCTGCACCACGATGAACAAGCTGTGCTCGCTGCAGTGGAGTTGGCACTGGAGTCAGGGGCTGCCAGCAAGACCCACATCCTGAACGTGCTCCACCGCCTGCTGGACGGTAAGCCCGCCCCAGCACCGGTCACCTCGCCCCAGGCCCTCAAGCTGTCTGTGGAACCCCAGGCCAACGTGCTGCGCTATGACCAATTGAGGGAGGTGCGCTATGCGTCATGACCCTGCCATCGCTTCCATCGTGATCATGCTGCGCGAGCTCAAGATGCACGGCATGGCCCAGGCGGTTGCGGAACTGGCTGAGCAAGGTGCGCCGGCCTTCGAGGCAGCACAGCCCATCCTGTCCCAACTGCTCAAGGCTGAGACCGCCGAGCGGGAGGTGCGCTCGGTTGCTTACCAATTGAAGGTGGCCAGGTTCCCCGCGTACCGGGACCTGGCAGGCTTCGACTTCGGCCACAGTGAGGTGAACGAGGCACTGGTGCACCAGTTGCACCGGTGTGAGTTCCTGGAGGATGCCAACAACGTGGTGCTGGTGGGCGGGCCGGGCACAGGCAAGACCCACATTGCCACAGCCCTCGGAGTGCAAGCCATTGAACACCATCACCGAAGGGTGCGGTTCTTCTCCACGGTAGAGTTGGTCAATGCGCTGGAAGAAGAGAAGGCCCAAGGCAAGACAGGGCAGATGGCCCACCGGCTTGCATATGTGGATCTGGTGATTCTGGACGAGTTGGGCTACCTGCCGTTCAGTGCATCAGGAGGCGCCTTGCTGTTCCACCTGCTGTCCAAACTCTACGAGCGCACCAGCGTCGTGATCACCACCAACCTGAGCTTCAGCGAATGGGCCAGTGTGTTCGGGGATGCCAAGATGACCACGGCATTGCTGGACCGGCTCACGCATCACTGCCATATTCTTGAGACCGGCAATGACAGCTACCGGTTCAAGAATAGCTCCGCACAGCAACCACCACAGACCACCAAGAAGGAGAAGGCGACCAAGAACTTATCCACAACGTGAGCGCAAAGCTCACGAACCAGGGTGGGTCAAGATTCGATGGAAATGGTGGGTCAGCTTTGCGTGGAAATCAACAGGCGGCTATCTTTCCAAGTCGCATAGATTTCCCTCCGCCGTGCACTGTATCAGCGGAGGCGGATGCGCCCGACCGTTGAGCCTCTGTTTTGGCCCATTCCGGTGGTTGGCGTAATATCTGAGGCATGGCCTACAAACCACCACGCACCCTTGCCGAGTCGGAAGAGCTGCTGAAGGGCGCCGCTGATCAGGACAGCGCGAAAGACACATGGAAGACCATGGGCTGGATCGCGCTGCTCTTGGTTGCGGTCGGCGTGGTCGTGGCGGCACTCTTTCTGGGGCTGTTCGGAGGCGGTTCAGTTGGCCCAGTCGTTCTGGTGCTGTTCCTGTTGTTCCTGCCGTTCATCCTGAACAAGAAAAAGTAGGCGCTACTGCGGCCTGGCCGCATTGCGCAAACGCGCCTCGCGCAACCGCTCCCGGTTCCTCGCTTTTTCATCTTCCGACGATTGCCGTGCGGCCGCCGCGAGCGGCGCTGGCGCCGCAGACTGGTCCAGCGCCGTTTTCCCTGCAGCGAACCGAACAGTGCTCGGGCTGGTGAGGATCTTCGCACCGATTGCTGATGCAGTAGGGATCCCAAGGGCCAGAGTGATCCCGTGCGGGCTTCCGGTCGCCAGGGCAGCCGCCAAACCACTGCCCCACGCAGTCAAATTGGTCTGCCGCGCCGTCCCCGACGGATTCGAGAACACCTGCGCCCCCTCGCGCCGGTTTGCTGCCATGCGGCCCATGGTCATCACCTTCTCTTCCAGCCCCGGGAATCCAGAGTTGGAGAACAGCGCGCGCCGCGCTGGTAGGGACATGGCGGCCAGGTTGGTCAGGAAGGTCTCGCTGCTGAAGGCGTCGCCCATCTCGTTCTGCACCGAGTTTTTGGCACGGCCCAGGCGCTGCAGCACGGCGGCGGCCACCTCCCGGCGGTTTTCATCCGGCATGGATTTCATCAACCGGGTGATCTGCGTTCCGCCGTCTGCCAGCCCGCTGGTGGCGGCCTTGAAAACCCGCTCCGGGGCCTCACGATTCACGATGCTCTCCAGCTGGTCCAGGCGCTGCATGCTGGCCTTGGTGTACTGGTTGGCACGGCTCCATGCCTGCTGCGCCTGCGGGCCCGCCTGCTCGGCTGCCGTGCCCAGGTCATCGCTCAGGGCCGCATAGAGCGCGCGCCACTTGCTGCGGGGCACGTCGGAGGTCAGCGAGTTCTCGGAAATCTCCTGGCCCACCAGCGTGCGCAGCTTCTGGATTGCCTGGTAGGGCAGCTGGCCCGCCGTCGGCGCTACACCCGTGGACGACATGCCTGGGGCAATGTTCGCCAGCGTGGCGCCCTCCACGTCTTTCAGCATGGCGCGCTCGATGCTGCCGATCTTGGCATTGCGGAAGAACTGGGACAGGTTTGGCGCGCCATCGATGCCTTCGTTCAGCGCCTTCAGGGCTTCCTGGGTGCGGCTCACGCTGACGGGCGTGTTCGACGGAATGAACTCGTCCAGCTTGCCGTAGAGCTGCTTTTGCGTCGTCTTCACGCTGTCCTTGAAGGCGCTCACGCCCTTCGTGATTGCCTCGCCCGCGCCCCAGCCGGTGGCGTCGGGGGCAAGCTCCTGCGACAAGCGCTGCACGGAATCTTCCAGGGCCTTCGCCTGAGCCTCACCCCGGCGCGCCATGATCCCAGACCCACCGATGACGTTGGAAAGGCCGGTTTCTGCAGCCTGCAGCGTGCGCGACTGCGTGGCCTGGCCCATGGTGGGCACCGTGCCAGAGGCCGCCTCAAAGGTTTTGATGTTCTCGGCCACACGCTGGCGGCCAGCCTCGCCACCTCGGAGAGCGCCGCGCACTGCAGACTGAGCAGCGAACGGGAGCACCGATGGAGCCAAAGAGCCTGCGACGTTGGCAGCGAGCTGGGCGCCCTCGCCTCCGCCGCCCTCGCGCGTGAGAGCTGCAGCGCCCTGCCCGGCCGCGCCACTGACCACCTGGGTGAGCGGGGCAGCAGCAAGAGATCGACCAACGGCCTCTGTCACAGTGCTTGGCGGTGGCGGAAGAACCCGTCCAGCTGCCTGCGCTGACTGTGCTGCTGCGCCAGCGCCGCGCGCCAGCACCCCTCCCAGACCGATACCTGAAACGGCAGAGCCGCCACCCCGGTTGATGTCCTGAACCACGCGTTCGCTCGCCGTCTCGGCAACAGGTAGCCCGGCCTTGGTCAACAGGTTTCCAGTCGCTTCACCCAGCATCTGCATCCGTGGGCCGTTGTCCTTGCCACGCACCGCGTCAAGCACCGCATTGACGGGCTTGGCCACGAGGTTGTCGGTGACGGTCGCCGGTAGGTCCACAAGACCTTGCACCAGGCCGCGCGTGCCGATCCCGAAGCCCCGCGCCGCGCTCTCTGCTGCCGTGCGCTGAGGGGCTGCAGGTGCTGGTGCGGGCGCTGGGTCCAACTGACCCGTGAATGGCGTCAGGCCGGGCGGCGCCGGAGCAGCGGCTGGAGAGGGAGACGGGGCATCCAGCTCGCCCGTGAATGGCTTCAGTTCCATGCCTCAACCTCCGATGAAACGGTTGCCCTGGCCATCTTCGTAGACCGGCCGCCCACCCGAAGTGCCCACTTGGCGCGTCATGCCGCCGGGCAATGCTTGCGCTCCAGCGGATGGTGCGGCGCCAGTGCGCGCTGCATTCTTCGCCTGGGCCGCGTCGGTCATTGCCGCGCCCTTGTCGCCCGCCCGCAGACGCGCGGTGTCGATCAGGCTCTGCAGGCGGTTTCCCTTGTCGGCCACAGTCTTGTCGTCGTCGCCAGGCTGGGCGAAGTAGGAGCGACTGAGACCCTGCAACTGCTCGCGTGTGTAGGCGGCGCCCGTGTTCAGGGTCAGTGCAGCGTCCAGGGCATCCAGCTGCGCGGACTCCACGCGCTGGCGCGCCTCGGGCCGGAGCTGATTGGCCAGGCCTTCGGGGAGTGCGTTGTTCGCGGCGGTCAGGAGGCCTGGGCGGATCGCACCGGGATTGCTCTTGCCAATCTCATCGATCAGCTTGAGCGCGTTGTCCATGCGCAGGGCGTAGCCTGCGGACTTGGCCTGGTCTTCGGTCAGCGGCTTGCCGTCGGCAGCGGGACCGCCTGGGATCGGTTCCAGCTTGCCGCCAGCCGCCCAGCGGTAGCCCGCCGGAGGCTTGTTGTCCTGCTGGGCCTTCAGGCGTGCGGCTTCCGTGGCGCCGGTAGCGGCGATCTCAGCCCGGGTGTTGTTCCCCCGCTCCGTCACCAGAGTGCGGTCCATGGCGCCCATGCGGTCAGCAGCGGCGTTGGCGCTGGATGCTGCCACCTGCAGGCCAGCACGCTGAGTGTCTCCCCGCTCGCGCATCGTGGCCACATCCACACCTGGCTGGGCCTGTTGGAGCGCTGCGTCGGTGGCCAGCGCCTGAGACAGGGCCATGCGATCCTGCGACTTCTCACCATCACCGCCCCAGCGCCGGTCGTTGGTGATGCTGGATGCGGCGGTGGCGAGGTTTTCCAAGTTCTTGCGGGCGGCCCAGTCATTGGTGGAGTTGCGAATGGTGGGTGCCTGCACTGGCGGTGGAGCGTTTGGCATCAAGGCCATGGCATCTGCAGACTGTCGGCGCTGCAGGCCTTGGGCAGCCGCTTCACTTTGCGGGATCGGGTCTGCGGCGGGCAGCGCGCTCATCGCGGCCACAGCAGGGGCCACGGGGGCCGGTGCTGGGGCCATCGATGCAGCGCGCGACAGTGCGCCAGCGGGAGCGCCAGGGGCTGCGGGAAGTGGCGCCGGGACTGCGGCAACTTGCACGGGTGCTGGAGCAGGCACCAAGGGAGCAGAAGCACCGCCGCCAGCCCAGCCAGCCGGGCCGCCAGAAGGGATCTGCGCCAGCCGCTTGGCCAGGTCGTCCTGCACCATGCCGCCGTCGGCGTAGCGGCGGGGCTGATACCCGGCACCAGGCAGAGTGCCCAGTCGCTGCGCCGCAGGTGGATACCCTGGAGCCTGGGGGGCAGGCGCTGGGGTGAGAGCAGGCGCTGGCGGCGGCGCAAGGGCGGCCTGTGCTGCACGGCGCTCGGGGCTATCCAAAATGGAACTGGCCGTCACCTCATTGCTGCGCTGCGCATTGCGCTCCGCCCAACCCATGGGGGCGGCAGGCGCTGGTGCGGGAGACGCTGCAGGCGCTGCAGGTGCCACTGTATTTGTAGCCACGATGGTTGGCGCTGGAGCAGGCGCCGGGGCCGGTGCTGGCGATGTCCAGGAAGACGTGCTGACCGTGCCACCGGGGGCCTGGCCGTTGATGGACACGCCGCCGCCGACATTGCCGCCGCTGTAGCTGTTTCCCACGCGAGTGATGTTGTTGTCCACCAGGCCGCCGTCGGCAAACATCATGGGCGGCATCTGCGCCATGCGATCGGCGGGCATGGCCTCGGCCATCTCGTGCCCAGCGCCCTCGCCCACCTCAGCATCCGTCTGCCCGCCATCCTCTCCGTTCACAGGCGTGTGGGTCGTGTCCTTGAGCAGCTTGAGCATGGCGGCGCCCAGAGCCATGACCTGCTCAGGTGGAAATTCGAACTCGCCGTTGCTCAGCTTCACCGGAACGGTGCCCAGCTTTTCCAGCGCGCCCGCGCCGATGGCCTTGGTGCTGTCGGCCGGCATGATGAATGTGCCGGGCTCGGCCTCGGTTTCGATGGAATCGCTGGTGCCGGTGCCAGGGCCGCGCACGACACCGCCCCGGGCCAGATGCTGGGGCTGCTGCTTGTAGCCCATGGCCTCAACGCGCGGGATCATTGCCTGCAGCTGTGCATTGCGCTGGTCGGCTGCCGGGGGCGGTGCCGGAGCAGTGGCCGTCTGCTGGTAGCCCATGGCGGCCATCTTGGGAATCAGGTCGCGCAGGCCACTGAGGCCACGGCCGCCGAAGCCAACGGGGCCGCCGTCGGCGAGGTGTTTGGAGGTGTTTGCCTGGTGCGCAAGAACGCGATGCACCAAAGACTGGGAGCCTTGCATGGGGAGCCTTTCGGATCAATGCAAGCAGTCTCCCGTCAAGCAGTCTCTTGGTCGAACCCTACAGGGGGCTGAAATCAGGCGATAGGGCCTGGCATCGGGCTTTGTCCGTTGCGCATCCAGACTTCGTTGCGCCCGCTGGTCTTGCGGCCAAACTCCGCTTCAAACCGTGCCAGCGCAATCGCTGCCTTGGAGTCGTTGTGCAAATCCGAGTCCTCACGGCTGTATGCCCGGTAAAGCATCCAGTCCACAAGAGCGGGGTGAAGCTCTGGGCGGATCTCCGGCTTGTCGGTGTTATCAGCCAGCTTCTTGAGGGGAAGCCTGAACACCTGCAGTTTGATCCGACCAGCCTGAGTAGGCACAGGCCACAGGTGCAGGCGGCCAGAGGACAGGCCGGCCACCAATGTGGAGGGTCGATTCGCGGCCGATGATCCTGCGTCCCAGCCTGGCACTGAGGCGTCCATCTCGTCTGCACCTACCACGCCAACCGGGTGCCCGTCAGCTTGAGCCCGCGCCACTTGAACGATGCGGGGGTCGATGGCCACGGACTCGTCACCAGCGGAATAGCCCACCAAGCACAAAGCAGAGGCCGCATCACGAAGCAACTGCCCACGGCGGCAGGCCTCGTCCTGTCCCTCGTTGGCATAGATGATCAACAGCTCATCCTCGCAAAACGGCGGTTCCGCGATGTCCATGGACTGTGCCCGGTAAAGGGCGATCATCTCCGCGAGGGTCATGGCGTTTCAGCTCAGGATGCGAGTACAGCGCGCAGCCAGGCCCCGCCGCGCGGGTTGTCGTCGCGATTCACTGTGAACGGGTATCGCAAGCTCTTGATCTGCTTCAGCACATTCATGGCCTCGCCAAGACGCTCATCCAGATCCTGGTCGTACCCGGTTTCCTTGGCGCGCGCAAGCCGCTCGACGTACTTGCGCTTGACCACGATGGGCACATCGCGGCGGAACATCTGCGTAACGCCGTTGACTGCCACCTGCACGAAGGGAGCTTCGTTGTCCTTGCCGGAAGACATCACCGTCACCATCACGGGCTCGTTCATGAAGGCCTCTAAGTCGGCATCCTTCATAGTCACCGGATTGAGGATGATCTCCGGCGAGAACTCCTGCACCACACCGAACTCCATTTTGTTCTCGGCGCCCAGGTATTCATTGGTGGAATCCACCTCGGTCTTGCTGCGGCTCATGTTCAGATTCTCCAGAAAGGGATGGGCGCCCCAGCGCATGCCGGGGCGCTTGTCGGCATCAGCCGCGAGCTTCGTAGACGCAGGTCTTGGAAGCCAGAATGGCGGCCAGCGTGGCGTTCTGCAGCACACGGAAGCCGCGATCATCTACGGTGATGCCGCCATTGCCAGCCCCCGTTTCCAGCGTGCGGGTGCCAGCTGCGATGGTCTTCAGACAGCTGTTTGCGTCCATTCCATCGAACCACTCGACTTCCACACGATCCGTCAGATTGACCCAGCGCACATATCGCGGCTTGAAGCCGATTTCAACGCGGGTAGAGTCGGTGGTAGTGATCGCCGTGGCGTCGTAGACCACTTTGCCCTGCGCGGAGCTGGGCGAGTCCTGCTTGTCGGAGTTGGTGCGGGTCTGGCCCGCTGTGTTGTCGGCCATGGTGATTCCTCGGTTGTGTTGGTTTTTGGTGGCGAGAGAAGGGCCGAAGCCCCTCTCTGCGTTGCCTTACAGCGCGGTCACGCCCGCTTCAGCGACAGCCATCCAGCCTTCGTTCAGCATGGTGCAGGCCATGTAGAACTTGGCGCCCACGTAGCCGCGTTGGCCCAGCGGGTCGCTCTTATCCTTCTGGCCGGGCGGGATGTACGTGGGGTCGAGCGAATCGCCGCCACGCAGCGCCAGCTGACCCCAGGCGTTTTCGCCAACCATGATGAACGGGTAAACGTCCACGCTCACACCGCCAGCGCTGGACAGACCAGTGGAACCAACGGCCACACCAGCCGCGAGGTACGGCGCCAGTTCTGGCGAGGTGATGAACCGGAAGTTCTCCACGGAGCCAATTTCGTAAGGGCTGACGGGCTTTCGGGTGCCGTATTCCGACACATGCTTGAACCCGGCCAAATCGCGCACATCAGCCTCGGCATCCGTGTGGACGAACACCAGGTAGGCGGCTTCCACTGGCTGGGTGGCGATGTCAACGGATGGCGCCAGGATGCTGGTGATGCGCTTGGCGTGGTTGGCCTGCAGATTGCGGCTCACCTTGCGCAGCAGCGACAGCGTGATCTTGCTGTTCACACTGGCTCGGGTGGAGCCGCCACCTGCGTAGTACACGTTGGTACAAGCCTTGAGCACGCCATAGCGGATCATCTCGCGCACCAGGGCGATGCGCTCACCGCATTGCTGCTTCATTTCTGCAGGCGCGTCGTCCTCGTAGGTGTCGGCCGTCTGGTCGGTGAGCTGATAGAGGCAGCCGAACTGCTTCAACGTCACCGTGATGTCCTGCGGAACCAGGGTGTCAGCAGTCGGCGTGACGCCTTCGGTCAGTTCATGCGCAGCAGCATCGGCCACCGGGCGGTTGATGGTGTTGAAGTTCGTGGCAGCGGCGCCGTAGGGCAGATACCGGCGGTGCACGATAGTCTTGCCCGAGTTCTTGGGCATGCCACGTTGCTGGCCGGTGATACCCAGGACTTCGCAGGGCACGGCGTGGGCGAGGATGTCGCCCTTCAGCTTGCCGATACGTGCGGCAGGGCTGTTGCTGGAAAATTGAGGCATCAGTCTCTCCTTGTGGCCGCGCTACTCAGCGTCGGCCGATGGTGGCCGCGAAAGCGGCGCGCATTGCTTCTTCTTCGGTTGGCGCGGCCTGGGGGCGCGGAGCGTTCCCAGATGGCGTCAGCGCCCGCTCCAAGCGGTTGCGACCCTGCGTTTGGCGCGTTTCGCGCGCCGCACTCTCTGCGTCAAACTTGCTGACGATGCCGCCCAATTCGTCCGCAGACATCGTGCTTTCGTACGTATTGCGGATGTCATCAGGCTGACGGGCAAGCCACAGCTTGAAGTCGGGCGTCACGACTTTTTCGCGCCAACCCTTGTGCACGCGGTCCATCACCGCCAGTTCAACCACCCAAGCGTCTTGCCCGGCCTGCGCTGAAACCTGCGCACCCGTGGCCTCGGTATGCGACTGTTCAGCCGGTGGAGCGACTTCCTGAGCTTGTTGCGGGGTGATCCCCAGTGCTTTCACGTACGCGACAAACTCAGGGTAGTCCTGCTCGAACTGTTGGAGTTCCGGGGGCAGTTGGCGGCCAGTCGTTGGCGCCGTGGTGACAACTGGCACGGCCTGCTGCAACCGGCGATTCAGATCGCCAATGCTGCCGTGGGCCTTGTCAAGCTGCTTGCGCAGTCCGTCCACATCGGCGGCGTTGCTCAGCAGGCGGCGCAGCTCGCTGCGCTTGAGCCCATCGAGCAACACCGGGTCTTCCTCCGCCGCTGGCGCGCCAGTAGAGCTTTCGCCACTCTGGTCACCAGCAGCATCGGTTGCGCCCTTGTCGGCATCACCAGCCTCTTGCGCAGCAGCATTGGCAGAGGCATCGGCATTGCCTTCTTGCGCCGCCCCGGGTTCGCCGTCTACGCCGGCCGCTGCATCAGCAGATGCAGCAGTGGGCTCCAAGACGGCTGTTCCCGTGGCACTGGCAAAGGCCCGCTCGAAAGCCGCCTGCTCTTCCGCCTGTTCCTGCTCACGTACGTTCATGCGTCATGCACTCCTGTTTGCATGCCGAGGTCAGTAGCCACCAACGTCGGCGGTTGTCGCCGGGGCCGGTTTATCCAGCGCCAGCAGTTCCTTCCAAGCCGCAATCCGCCCGCGTGTTTCAGCGGTGCGGATGGCGTCCATTGACGGGCTGTCGTTCTTCTCTCGCAGCGTGGCGATCTGCGCATTCGCGTGAGCGCTGACAGCTCGCCAGGTGGGGGAGTTGAATTCCAGGGTCATGCGAAGCAGTGTTCCCAGGCGCAGCGAAAGCAACAAACCCCATAGGGGGTCATGACGCGATTGAGCCCACAACACCGTCCGCTTCGGGTGTCTCGATCCCCTCTTGGAATCCAAGCGCCGGACTTGTTGGCGTGAGAGGGTCGGTGCTGTTGGGCACGGCCACCGGTACCGGCTGGTTGATCGCCGCTTCGGCCAACTGAGGCACGATGGTTCCGCCGTTTCTGTCTACAACCCCAACAGATATCGCAAGCTCGTCGGCCAGAGGAGCGACGCCTGGATTCGTTGCCAGCACCTGGCCCGTCTGAACCCCGCTGTAGAGCGTTTCCATGTCCACGTTGGACTTCTCGGACTCGACCTTGCTGGCCTGGGCCTCCAGGAGCTTTGCCTTGGCCACTGCAACCGGATCGGGCTGAACCTGCTGGCGCTGCGCTTTCTGCTCATCCGTGAGCTGGAACCGCTTCGGATCGAGGCGCTGCCCCTTGCACAACTCGGCAGCCAGCTTTGCTGGGTCCAGTTCAAACGCTGGGTCTTTGGCGACCTGCAGAAGCGACATCAGGAATTGCTGCTGGGCGTCACGTTCCACCAGAGCCGAAGACGCGCGCACCTCGATCTCAAAGTCGCCCTTGATGCTCTCGTCGTCGCTGTAGCTCATCATCCAGTCGAAGTACCGCTGGATGTGTGGTCGGGTCATGTAGTCGTCAAAGCGCTTGGCCAGACGGCGCAGCACACTGGTGGCGTTGTTGTTCTGCATCTGCATGCCGCCCAGCGTGTTGGGCGCATCACCACGGATGCCCTGCAGCATGGCTGGCATGCCAGTGGTGTCCTCGGCCATTTTCATGGCGAAGTTGATGATGTTCATCAGCTCGGTCTGGACACTGGGCACGACGAACGAATTGAACGCAGCGCGAACGTCCTGTATATCGGCATTGGCCTCCGCGCGCCAAACCTTCCCGGGTCGCAACACGTAGCTTCCGTCCTGCGGCGTCACGCCGTTGCCGATGATCACCTGGGGCGCGGCCGACAGCCCGCTGTTGTCCATCATGGCCCGCGTCGCGCCATTGAGCATGCGTTGAACAGTGCGGATCTGGCGCGCGATGCCAACACCCCAAGGCATACCGGGGCGCCGCTGCCAGGCCAGCACGTCATAGGGAAACTGACCATCCTCCTGGGGGCTGAGCACCGCTTTCACCAGGCGGTCGTTGATCATCACCGCCATGGTGGGCATGCGGTCTTCATCGCCTTCCTCCAGTTCCACGCCCAGCCTTGCAAGGTACTCGCGGGCCGCGTGGCCGTAGAAGATCCACATCTCGAATTCATCGTCGCTGGCGCGGTACACGGCCTCAGTACCCTCGCGGGTGCGAGCCGGCCCCTCGCGCAGAACAGCCATCAGCTCATGTTGGTCGTAGCTCTCATCTGCCAGCATCTCCTTGAGCTGGCGGCGGCCGATAAACTCACGCTCCCAGGTATAGCTGCCGTTGTGGATGTTCTCCCCGCAAGCAGGGTCTGGGAAAAAGTTCCAGCAGTCGATGCGCTTGGAACCAGGCTTGATGTCATCCATCTTGATGAACTCTGTCAAGCCGGTCACAGGATCTTTGCGGGTCATGCGAGCGGTCCGCTGCACGGGGAACGGACCTTTCAGTACGCCAGAGCCGATGCGGGCCGAGTCTTCGATAACGTGGCGCACCTCGCCGTGCCAGTTGCTCTCAACCAGGGGATCTTCGATAGCGCGTTGCAGTCGCTCAGCGGCTTCTTTCGCCTGCTCCTGCTTGGCCTCGATGGCATCCATCGCCTCGGCAGGATGCTGCATCCCCATGGCCTGGGCGAGCTTGGAAAGCTGAGCAGCGCTCAGCTCTGGGATGGGCGTGGGCTTGATTTCCCAGGCCCGGTCGTCTGTCGGCAAGAGCATGTCGGCCACCCGGGCGCTTGCTGCGTCGGTGTATGGCCGGGTGATGTTGAGGAACACCACAGACCGCGACGGACCGCTGTTGCGGGGCGCAGTGCCAGTCAGTGCAGCCTTGCGGCTGCGAAATAGCTGATTGGCGTTCTGATACGCACGGTTAGCGTCATCAATGCCTTGATAGTGCTCCTCGTCCTCGGTCCATTCCTCTTCGATGCCGGATCCGGCCCGGCCCGAGATGGCCTCGCTACGCTTGGAAAGAAGCGTCAGCACGAACATGTCGCGCAGGTCTGGAGTCTGGTCCTGGGGCTGCACCCCCCCTTGTTCGTAGGTGGCTTGCATGTCAGTACCCTATTTCTCGGTCCAAAGGATTCCAGCCGCCGCCAGCCTGGCGTGGCGGCGCGGGGCGCGTGATGGCCTTGCGCTTCATCATGATCGCGTAGCGGGTGGCGCTCATCAGGTCATCCAGCTTCTTGACCACCTTCCCGTCCTTGCGGTGGTACAGCTTGAACTCCTGGAACCAGTCGCCCAGGTGGGAGAACACCTTGAGGCGGCCGGTCTGCATGCGCTCCAGCATCTCCATCAGCCCGGCCTCGACGCCATTGGAGCCGTCCTCGAAAGTGGCCCGGTCCCTGAGCATCAGCAGCCCAGCGGCCGCATACTGCTTGGCCAGCTGCTCGCCAGATCCCTTGTCGTGTTGCTCGCCGTCGTGCGGCCAGGAGGTTGGCACCCAAGTGCCCCAGGCCTTCATGGTCGTTGCGTGCACCACTGGCAGCGTCTGGCTGCGGCGGTGGGCCTGAGTGACGTAGATACAGTCGTTGTCGCGGTCCCAAGCCAGCTGGACACCAGCCGTTGGGTGATCCCATCCGAAGTCGATCCCGTTGATGCGCGCCCAGTGCGCCGGGATGGGAAACGGCGCCACCTTGATCGCCTCCTCTTCCACAGGGAAGATGCGGCCAGAGCCCAATGTAGGAATGCCCTTCGCTCGGGCCTCGCGCTCATGCGGCGGCGAACTGTCCCACAGCTCTTTCTTGGTCTTTGCATCCAGATGGGGCACATCGTCCCATCCGGCAGTCACCAAGTAGCGCGTTGCGGTAACTGCTGGCATCAGTCCACCTCCGTGGATGCCGAGTCAGGCTCCAGGAACAAAAGCACCGTCCCGGTCGTTCCTTCGAGGGGGGTGAAGGTGATGTAGACAATGCCGTTGGTCGTGGCTGTGCGGATCAGGCATTCGCTGTAGACCTCCATGGGAGGCTCTTCATCCAGCCAGATGCCGTGGCGCTCAGTGCCCTCAAAGCTGCCGCGCCCCTGCTGGTAGGACTTCAGACCCAGCTCGGACCACTTCCCCGAAACATGCTTGACCAGCACCGTGTCGGCCAGGTCGGCCACCCCCTGCTTCCACGCGATCTTTCCGATGGCATCGCCATAGATCAGGCCCGTGCCCTCGAAATGCTTGTCGGGGCCAGCGCCGCGCACCGGCCCGAACAACTTGCGCTGCACGATGTCACGCGTGGTTTCGTTGGTCTTGCCAGCCGCCCAGAACTGCACAGGGTGGTCAAAGCGGCGACCCGGCCACCAGTCGGGGTAACGACCAGTCAGGTGAAGCGCAGTCTCATAGCCCCCCATGCCTTCGGTCTTGCCAACACGATTGGCGGCCATGGCGCACCGCTCGCGGTAGCGGGCGCCAGCCTCAAAGAACTCCATGTGCTTGGGGTAAAGCTCCCGGCGCAAGGGCCCGTCATCCGGGTACATGCCGTCGATCTTTCGGCGGGACAACTCGCGCTCGATCTCCGCCAGCATGGCGTCACGCAAGACAGGCGGCAGATCAGGAACCATTGCGCAAAGCCTCCCGCATCCGCTTCAGCTCGTCGGTGGCCATATCCGCCAGGCTGTTCGGCGTGCGCTCCGTCTTCTCATCCAGGCCAAAGGCTCGGCGCTCTGCCACCTGCAGCTTGTCGAAAGCGTCAGCCAGTTGCTTCACGCTGGCGATGCGCGTGCTGACCGACAGCGCCTTGCTGACGGCGGCCCTGGCGCGCCCCTCATCTACGGGCTCCGCCCCGGTGCCAGCGAGCACTTGCGCCAGCAGCTCCTGGTCTTCAGCCAAGAGCGCTGCGTTGGACAGCTCCGACAGCAGCGCGGCCGCCACATCACGGGTGGACTTGAGGTCACCTCGATGGGCGAGGATTACGTTTTTATTCAGTTCAGCTGCAACAAGGACAGTTTCCGTTGCATCTTTTTGAGCATCGGTTACGGAATCTCGCAACAGAGCAGCATCGGTAGCCTGGCGGATGACATCGCGCAAATCCTTGGACCACCCGTCCTGCTTGGATTTGCGGCTGATCTGGGCGTACGAAACACCGTGTTTCGCTTCCAGCTCACGCAGGGTGAAATGACCAGTGCGGAAGTCCCGCTCCACGGCCTCCCAGTCCACCTTATGGCGTCCGCGAGGCTTCTCCCCTGCCTGCTTGTTGCGCTTCGAGGGGGCTTTTTCTGGATGTTGCGCTTGTTGTTGCGCTTTTTGTTTCGCCATGCCCCGGAGTTTTCCGGGGATGGAAGATGCGGTCGAACCCTACAGGGGGTCGCCTGTTTCGCGCCCGTTGGCGCCGATGCTTCGGCTGTAGCCACAGACGGTGCACTTGAGCACGGGCACCATGCGGGCTGCGCCGCTCGGGCGCATGGTGGTCCCACGCCCTGCCCCGTCCGTCAGGTGATCAGGATGGGATGCTGGGGCCATGGTGGATTCCAGCGCGTGGCCCGGGGCCAGGGGGCTGGCGCACCTGGGGCAGGGTTCTGCCTTCATGGGGCGTTGAATGCGGCAATCGCCGCGTTGTACCGGCGGGCGAACCGCAGCACGTCGCGCGGATGCCCTGCCACCGTGAACTTCACCCGCTCCAGCACCAGCCAGTGGCGTCTGCGTTCCATCTTGCAGGTGAGGCCGTGGCGCTCAGCCTCTGCGCGCACCCAGGCGGATGCCTCCGCCCATAACAGCGACTCGAAGCAGTCGGAGATTTCGAGCTGGGTGGGCATGGTCAATCCCATTCTTCGTTGTCAGCTTGTGCCTCCGCCTGCCGCGCCAGGGCTGCGCGCTGCTCCTGGCTGTAACTCGGCCACATGGCTTGCACCTCTTCGCTGATGTAGTTGTGCCAGTTGTGAACTCTGCCGCCTTCCGCCCATTCGGGATTGAGGAAGTCCTTTGGTGTGCCCTCGCTGGCTACAGACTGCGAATCCATGAATGGCGCCAAGAAGCCGACTGATGATCTACCGATGCACTGGGCCTCGCAAGCATCTTCGGTGGTTTCTGGTCGCGCGCCCTTGTAGAGCGCCAGGGTGGCACCCTGCTCGGGCTGAGCGCGCGCGGCAATCAGGTTTGCAAGCTCCACCAACTGCCCGGCGGTAAAGCTCTGGGCGTCCTCTATGCCCATGCGTTCCAGCATGTCGCGGGCCAGTTGTTCGGCTGATAGGGTCATGGGTGCAATCCTACTGGGTCGCCCTACAGGGGCAGTGCCGCCTGAGCAGTGGCCGACTTGCGCACATCGCGCAGCGCCTGCTTCAGGCTCGCGTTCTCGTGCCGCAGATCAGCGAGGGCGCTTTCGATGGCCTTGATCTTCTCGGACATGCTGAACCTTACCGCATCGCCTGCCAGGTAGCCGCCCACCTCCGCGCCCTCCGCTGGCGTCACGGCAATGGAGAACTCGTCCCCCACCTCCAGCAACCGCCAGCCGTCGGTCATCGTGGTGAGCGATATCTTCCGCTTCGGCGGGAATGCCTCTTCCAGCTCGTAGATGCCCTTGGACCGCCCGATGGCATGGATGCGGCGGGCGTCCTTGAGCGTCTTCAGGGCATCGCCCAAGCGCTGGCGGCTGATCTCGCTCATCTCGTCGTAGATCGAGTCCACCGTGAAGGTGCGGCCGTCGCCCTGGGCGGCCACCGCCTTGCCTACGGCCAGCACGCGGTCAGCCAGGCGCTCAATGCGGTCCTGTGGCGGTGTCGTCGTCTGTTCAGCGGTCATAGAGTCCTCCCTGGTTGTTTTCATGCGGCGTGGTTGCTCCAAATCGTGTGCAGAGCTGGCCGCAGGCGGATCGCCCGGGCCACGGTGGTTTCAGCAGGCGGCTCTTCGGTGACAGGCACAGCCACAAAGTGCTGCGTCTTCCCGATCACCTCGACACGAGCGCGGCCCAGCTCCTGCAGGGAAACCAGCGAGCGGAACACCGAAGCCCGGCTGAGGCCCGTTGCGCGCGCCAGGTCGGCCATGCTTCTCGATTCGGTTTCGCTCAGCGCTTGATGCACGGCGCTCTGTCGTTTGTTCATTCAGCCGCTCCTGATTTGATAGCTGCACATCCATTTGCGACGCGCGTAAAGCCCGGATTTGGCTGTGAATTCAGAAGCCCGAGCGCCCAAAGAGCTGCAGCCCGATCGCGCGGTGCACTGCTCCCATCGAAGGCAATGGCGCGCCACTCCAGCACCTGGGCCAGATGGGCGGCCATGAATGCGGCGAACTTCTGCGCGCGCGGCGCTGGGCCCTGATCCAGCCAGGAATGGCACGCTGCGCAACCCCACACGCTGTATTGGTCGTCTGCCTTGCGCGCCCCGGCCTTGCCATGGATGCTCAGGTTGCTGTGACAGCACACTACCGTGGCGCGGTCCTGGGTGCACACACCGGGCACGCGCAGTAGGCAGGGCATTCCCCGGGCCATGTCGCGCAGGTGGGCGTTACGCTGGGCGGCCGACTTCGGGGCAGCGGCGGGCGCGGCCACCACCGGCTGCGGCGCGCGGAAGGCGCCGGGCGTGACGGTGGGCATGCTGCGCACGCGGTCTGGGTCGCGCGGCTCGCGGCGGGGCGCGCGGGGGCGGAAGCCGGTTCTTTTCATGCCCAGCCCTCCACGATCATCTCCATCAGGTGGTCGGCCATCTCGCGCGGCATCGTCGGCAAGATGACCTGCAGCACTCCGTCCAGGGCGGCGCTGTAGAAAGCCTCGAAAGCGTCCTGGTCCATGGCGTCGTAGCTGACGCTGTGCAGCACCGGCACGATTTCGCCCGTGCGCGGGTCGGGAACCGGGTCGAAGTAGCCTGCGGCCAGCTTCACCGCCACCAGCGCCTTTTCGGGCGTGTTGTAGGTTTCGCTGTTCTCGGCCACCAGCTGCAGCAGCGCGAACATCTTGCGGTGGTGGGCGCCGTTGCGCGGCCTGCTCCACTCCATGCGCAGCCAGGTGCCGGGTTTCATGGTTTCCAGGCGGCGATTGAACTTGGCCCATGCGTCCTGATCGGCGGGCGTGCTGCCGACCAGGCCCTTGGGGGACTTGATGAGCATGGCTTTCACTTTGTCCCCCGATATGGCCACGCCACCATGGCGGCGTCGCGGGTGTGCTCATTGCTGGCGCCAGTCCAGCCGGTCAGTGCGGCGAAGCGCTCGGCGTCCACCTTGGCGCCCTTCCGGGTCGGACTGATGCCGTGCGCGGGGATGTCGTGCTTCGCGCAGATCGCCACGATCAGCTTGCACCATGCATCCACCTCACCCACGTTGCGGGCCATCTTGAGGGCGGCGGCGCGGCTCTTGATCTGGCTCCAGACGTAGGATTCAAGTCGGGAGTCTTCAAACACCACGCGCGCGGGGCGGGCCAGCTCGATGCGGGCTGCAATGTCCACCGGGGCGATAGTGTCCAGGTGGGCCAGCTTGCCGCCCACGTAGGTGGCCACGCCAGTATTGACGCCGGGGTCGATTCCGAGAATCAGCATGCTGCACCTCCAGCCTTCACAATCGGCTTCACAAAGCACGCCCGGTGCAACTCGCTGTCACGCCCGCTCGCATCGCGAACCTTGACGTGATGCCCACGGAACGGGTCAACCACCTCGTACCGCTTGCCTGTGCGCAAGAGAACAAAGCGCACGCCTGCGGTCAGTTGCGCCAGCTTCATACGGCACCTCCAAACAGATCCAGGGTGCGGTTGTCCCGGCATGCCTCAGATGCCCGGCCCCGGCGCTTGGGCTCGACCAGCCCGGCCTTGCGAGCGCACACTCGGCCAAAGGGCTGGGCGCCGATGACAACGGCGGGGTGCAGGGTGACGCGGCCGCAGCGGGCGCAGTGGAGTTTCTGCGGCATGTCAGAAGTCCTCCGTGTACCGGTTCCCGCCGCCCAGCTTCTTCATGGGCTCGGCCAGAGATTCAGTGGACTCGGTCCAGCGCTGGTGCGCGCCCTCGAAGTGCAGGGCAAGCTCACCCACCTTGCCCTGGCGGTTCTTGGGTACGGCGCAGCCGATCGTGTTGGCGAACTGCCCCACCTTGTGCCGCCAGAGCATCAGCACCACATCGGCGTCTTCCTCGATCGCGCCCGACTCCTTGAGGTCGGAAAGCACCGGGCGCCCGCTGGCACGCTTCTCCACCTCTCGGTTGAGCTGGGACAGAGTGACGATGGAAATGTCCAGCTGCTTCGACAGGGCCTTGAGCCCACGGCTGATTTCCTCGATCTGGTGGTGGCGGCTGTCGCCAACCTTTCCGCTCGCGCACAGCTGCAGGTAGTCGATCGCCAACAACTTGAGGTTGTGCTTGCGCTTGAGCGCCCGGGCCTTGGCCACGATGTCGCCCAATGACATGGCGGGCTGATCGTCAAAGTAGAGCTCCAGGCCGCGCATGCGCTCGATGGCCTCACTCACGCGCCCCCACTCGTCATCGTTGAGCTTGCCGTCGCCGATTGCATCCAGGCGCACGCGGCCCATGTTGGCCACTGTGCGGTCGGTGAGTTCAGGGCACCCCATCTCCATGCTGAACATGGCAGCGGCATGCCCCTGTTCCGCGAAGTTCAAGCAGATCTGCTGGGCCAAGGACGACTTGCCGACTGATGGCCGGGCGGCAACGATGTACTGCTTGCCGCCCTTCATGCCGCCACCCAACATTCGGTCCAAGGTCGGTATCTGGGTCGGGATTCCGGGCTGCACTGTTCCGTCTGCAATCTCCTGAAGCCGGTCGATGAAGCCCGCCACAAAGCTGGCCACCGGCATGGGAACGCTTTTGGCTGCAGGCTGGGCCACTTTTTCCAACGTCGCCTGGGCGGTCGAAATGCGATCGCCCACCGCAATGGTCTCGTCGGCGGCAATGCCTTGAATTTCCCCTGCCGCCCGCTGCAGGGCGCGGGATGCGGCCTTCTCGGAAACGATCAGGGCATGTTGACGCAGCACGCGCATGCCCACGTAGGCCTGGGTGCAGCGGTTCAGCTCCAGCAGGGTGCGGGCGGCGTCTTCTTCCGAACCGCGCAGGGCCTCGTACACGCTCACAAGATCCGCGGGCTTCCCAGCCAGGACCTGCGACTCGATGATGCGGTATGCACTGGAGAACAGGCCAACGGCGAAGAAATCGGCGCCCACCAAGTCGGCCACGGCGTCATAGGCTTCAGCTCCAGCCACCAGCAGGCCGCCGATCACGCCAGCCTCTGCCTCCGGCGACCAGTGCATCAGCTCCTCGGGCAAGTCATGCATGTTCATGTGCGTTCTCCTTCTCGGCGCGACGGGCGTCGGCCACGCGTTTTTCTTGCAGGCCCTTGGTGGTCCAGTTGGCCGGGCCATCGGCGTTGCAGGCCCACAGGCCGTACCACGACGACTTCACGCAGTTCGCAAAGGTCTCGGGCCAGTCGATGTACCGCTTGGCCTTGCGAGTACCGGTCGTGTGCTCCTCGCGAAAGCGCAGCCAGGCGATAGCCGTCATTTCGTCGCTTATCCCGGCGTCGGCGCAGTAGCGGCGGATGTGGTGGTCCTCGGGGATTGGCTTCACGCCAGCGGCGCGGCACACATCGAGGTACGCGGCAAGGGTTGTCGATCGGGATTTCTGTTTTCCAGAATCGGGAGGCGTAGCGGGCTCGCCCGCGCTCTTCTCCTGCTCTTGTTCTTGTTCTTGTTCTTGTTCTTGTTCTTGGCTTCTGAGGGGCTTTGAAGGGGCTGCCAAGGGGCTTTGCTGATTGCTTCCGGAAGGCAGGTGAAACGCTACAGAATATATAGCTGCAAACGCAGACTTCAGTTGCGCTGAGCCGATGTTTGACCACTCGCGCTCAACACCCTTCACGCGGTTGTCGCCTGGCTTGAGGGCCTCAGCAACTTGGTAGGCGGCCATCCGGTGCACGAACACGGTCTCCGAAGCCTCGTCGTAGGTGCAATAGTTGGCTTCGATTAGGCTTTGAAGGGCCTTCGTAGCCCCTTCCATGCCCAGGCCTGTTTCGTGCGCCATGTACAAAACCGGGCAGTGAAAGACGCCGATCATGTTGGCGTGTGGGCAAGTCATCAGGTACAGAGCCAAGACCTGAGCAGGAGCGTTCCCGCGCAGAGCTTTGCCTGTCTCGCCAATCCAGAATTTGGGCGAAACCACCCCGTAATCACGCATGCCTAGACCCCCATCTCTTCGGCCAGCGCGCGCATGGCGGCTTCGTACTGCTCGGGCGTAGCGTCGGGATGCGCAGCAACCCAAGCGCGCTTTGCGTCAACGTAGGCTTGCCAGTTCATGCTGCTGTCCATCCTGGTGAGAGCGAGCCATTGCCCATCGAGCGCGAGAAGAGCACCTCACTGCGGCGGATATGCCCGTCGCGCGCGGCCTGGGTGAACACGGCACCCCACGCGCGCAGGTCGTCGGGCGCAATGCCCTTTTCCTGGGCTGCCAGGGTGACGTGCTCGGCGCTGAATGCCTGGCCCTTGTGCTTGCGCGCATAAGCGATCAGGAAGCCCAATGCGTCCTGGTCGAAGTTGCGCGGAGCGGGAGCCGCGCCAAAGAGGTCGTGCTGGCTGGTGCGCATCACTCGGCACCTCCACCGCTGCCCGCGCGCGCCTGCTTCGCCAGAGTGGCGGCGCTGGGTCGGCGAGTGTTGAGCGTGATACCGCCCTGGGTGCGCGGCTGGGTCGTCACCGTTGGCCGACCCAAGCGGTCCAGCGCCTTCAACGTTCCGAAGGAATTGGTTTCGGAAGACTGAGATGCCTTGCTTTTCGGTGGCTTGGCAGGGATGTCAAGGTCGGGGCCGCGTGGTCTGACCATGGTGCAAGCGTTGAGGGTGGTCATTGCGACAGCCCCTCCATCTCACGCATCATTTCGGCCATCTTGGCGCGCATAGCTGCCAGCTTCTTGCCGTTGTCGTTGCGGGCATCTGCGGCCAGGAAACGCTCAATCAGGTACATCACCGGAGCGGTATCGCCGGTCTTCTCGATGTACTTTTCGAGGCTGTCCACGCTGAAATTGCGGCTGCTGTCTTCCGAGAGCTGCACTGACAGGTTGCTGGGCGCTTGATCGAGGTCGATGGCCACGCGCTTCAGGCCGCGCTGATAGACACCAGTTGCGATGCACTCGCGCAGAGATCCGTAGCGCTCTGCAAGGCCGGGTTCAAAGTTCAGCGTGAGCTGATCCTTGGCAGCACTGATAACGGTTGATGGCATGTGTTATCTCCGGGTATCACTGGTTATCAATGGCATGCCAAACAATGGACGCCATGAACACGAAACAAATTTGCGATGTAGGTGCCCGCCCTCTTCCGGCACAAAATGGCAGCTCTCACACGACCATTGCCAGAAGGGGCAGACATGAGCGAATTCAGCATCCCTCCACCCCCGCCGCCCCAGAACCCGTTTGGGGAGATGGAGGAACTACAGTTAGAGATGGTCGAAGCGCTGCACGACTTGTTTGCAGAGCAGGCAGCGATGCGCGGCGTGTTGACGGCACTAGCGTCAACGCACCCCGAGCCGAAGCTCCTGGCCGACGCGTACCTGACGCACATGGACTCGATTGCCGAGCAAGTGAGGCCCGAGCGGATCGAGAGATACCGGACAGCAGCACAACAATGGATGGATCTATTGCTGGATTGCGTGAACCGGCAAACTCCACCCTGAGAGCGCGCACGACTTGTGACAGTCGGCTGTTGGAAGTCACTTCACCCATGGCTCACCTCCTGGGTGGTGGGCTTGGCCTTGCGGGTGGGCGTCACGATGCCTGCGCGGCCGTAAATCTGGTCCAAAGAGAGCGGGAAGCCCTTGCCGCCAGCAACCTCAATCAACTTGATTGCGTTCGGGACGGGGATCGAGGCGACGCCGGACTCGTAGGCGGACACACTTCCCTGCGACACACCGAGAGCCTTGCCAAGCTCTTCTTGGGTCATGGAAAGCAGCTCTCGAATTGCTTTGATGGTCTTCATGGGATTGCATTATCAGCGGCGCTGATTTGCATGTCAATCAGTTCCGCTGATCGTTTTCTATCAGCGGCATGGATGATCTCCGCCCATGTCTGAAAGAGAACCATCACGCAAGGCCATAGTCACCGAGGCCCATAAGGCTGAAGCTGCTGCTTTGAAAGCAATTTGGGACCGAGTGAAGCCAAGCAGCCAGAAAGAGTTCGGCGCTGAGTTCGGCATCGGTGGCCAGAGCGCGGTGGCGAACTTCCTCAGTGGTAAATCCGCCCTGAGCATCAAAGCAGCTGTTGGCTTCGCGCAGGGGCTGGGCTGTCAAGTAGGCGAATTCAGCACTCGGATCGCAGAACAGATCGCTCGCATGAGTTGGATCAGCGAAGAGGACGGCTTGCGTTCCTTCACAACGGGTGAAAGTAAGCCCGTCTTCTCAAATCGACTACCCGCACACATTTCAGCGCCCCCCCACGAGGCCCCATCCGAAGATTCTGGCTCTCCGCCAGATTTGGTAATTACCGAGTTCGACACGGGCGGTGGCATGGACACCACCGGCCGGCTGCTGCTGGACGATCAACCAGGCATCATCAAGAGCTGGCGCGTATCGCATGACTGGCTCCGCCTCAACGTGCCATCACACACTGGCATCCGCAATCTCTGCATCGTCACAGGCTTCGGGCCGTCTATGCGGCCCATGTTCAATCCTGGTGATCCGTTGTTGGTGGACACGGGCGTGAAGACGGTAACGCACGAAGGTGTGTATTTCTTCCGCGTCGGGGAAGAGGGCTACATCAAGATGATCCAGCGGGTGCCAGACCCCCACGGGGATGGCGTGATGCTCAACATCATTTCCAAAAACCCGGACTACCCCCCCTACCCGATGTCGCCAAAAAATCCGCACTTTGAGGTGCTGGGCAAGGTGCTGACCGTGTGGCGCAGTGAACAGTATTGAACACCGAATGGAGAAGCATCAATCCATGTCCACTATGAAATCAATCGCGAAATGGGCGGCCATCATCATTGGCTTCCTTATCCTCATGGCGTTCCTCCAGGATGTGCCTGGATACACGCGCGTCGGCATAGGGCTGGCGGTGTACATCGGAGTCCTGTTCCACGGCCTCAACAAGCGGCTGGATGTGATTGATTTCCAGCTGCGGCGACTGAGCGCACAAATTGAGGATCGGTCCTAAGATTCTGGCGCAGCGAGCAGTTTTGAGCGCCCAGTGCAGATAGAACAAGGAGAGAGGGATGCCTGCGACGAACCAAGAACTAACCACGCTGCTTCTTGAGAGTATCAAGATGCATGCGCAAACGCGCTTGGCAGTGAAGCAACTGAAAATACGCATTGGCATTCTGGAAGAGCAGGTCATGATGAAAGACCCTTTGCCAGCTTCCGCCGAGCCTATCTGGTCAGAGTTGAAAGCCGACGTCGATAGATCCATGAACGATCTGGACACGCGCTTCAGTGCTCTACTTTCCGCCATGGAAAGCTTCGTCAATGGCTGAATTTGCTTACGACATGGAAGCACATCGTCGCATCAAGGCCATAGAGTCCCGCCTTGAAGGTGGCGGCGGGCCACCCCATAATGAGGACATGGACGCCCGCCTAGCGAAGCTCGAAGCACTGATACCGACCCTCTCCACCAAGGAAGAGGTGGTGAAGCTGCGCGGCGAAACCCGGGAGGGTTTTGAATCTGTTCGCGGCGAGATCAAGGCGTCTGTCGAAGGCGTGAGGTCGGACATGCACAAGAACACGTCCGAAATCATTAAGTGGGTAGTTGGCACGGCCATAGCCATCTCCATGGCGGCAATCACCATCATCACCTTCGTTCTCAACAACGCTACCCCGAAGCAACTGCCTACTGCTCAGCCGCCGATCATCATCACCGTCCCCCAGGGCTACGAACGCGGGAACGGCACACCGGCCTTACCCGCCAAGCCTTGACGGCAGCCGCCCTCCTTTGTCTCGTCATCGCCATCACAGACGGTGACACCATCAAGGCCCGCTGCGGTGAGCCCGGGGCCTACCAGCAGATCACCGTCCGCATCAGCGCCATTGACGCGCCTGAGAAGCGCCAGGCCTTCGGCCAGGTATCTCGCCAGCACCTGGCGGCCCTGTGCTTCCAGCAGCGCGCGACGATCACCCCCAGGACAACCGACAAGTACGACCGCACCGTAGCGGATGTGGAGTGTCAGGGGCAGGACGTGGCCACAAGGCAGGTGCGCGCGGGCATGGCCTGGGTCTACACCAAGTACGCGGTTGGCCGTACGGATCTCAAAATGCTGGAATCTACGGCCAAAGCCGAGGGGCGAGGACTTTGGAGCCAGGAGGCTGTAGCACCTTGGGAGTGGCGGAAGGTGCACTAATGTCAGTGCACGCGTGTGCACAATGCGTCGGAGCAAGGCTGCTGGTCTGAAATTGGTTCAAAAACAGTAGCAAACTTTCTCACTTCTGCTTACATTCGTGCTCCAATAGGCATAGCACGATGACAACCAATATTCACGACCTGCTAAATCACCGACTGGCGGTAGACTCCCGCTGGTCAGTAGACTTGAGAAACACGGCACGGCCAAAGATCATCTTTGTAGACGACGTAGACTATCAAAAGATAGTGAGCACACCTGATCACATTGCGATGTTTGCAGGGTACGCTGACATCATGAATGATTGGAAACTCGCTATCTGCGTAGCCAGCTACAGCGGGAGTTACTCATTTCGGAAGTTGCAAACCAAGGGCATTGCGATGCTACTGCTGGATGCAAGAACAGGTGAAATCCTGACCCAGCTGAATCACAATGCTATAAATAGTGAAGCTACGTTCGCAGGCACTGGCGCAAAGTACGCCATGGACTACTGGCCCAATTGTCGGAACGCTATTGCCGCTGTAGAAAAAGCGAAGTTGTCCGACCCTCTTACCGGCGGCGCTGTCAGACACTTCGACTACGAAACAAAGACCGGAACTCTCGGTATCGATGGTCCATACGCAGACTATCGGCTGGAGTTCCTGAGGAAGGGGAAAGTCATGTATCTAGACGGGAAGACTGAAGCTGTGCCAGTGGATGTCGCAGCAGCCGAAGACACGTCTATCCACGAAGTTCTTAACAAGATCCAGGCGGGCCAAATATCAGCAGCTGCTCCCTTTGTAGGGATGGATGAAGACCTATCTGCAGAGGAAAAGGAAAAGCTTTTTTCCTCCCTTGAAAGTGTCTTTTCCCGCTGAAAGTCGCTTTTAAGCGAGTCGTCTCCGCAGACTCTCACCAGCCACCTCCGGGTGGCTTTTTCATGCAGGCCCAGCGTTGAACAGCTCAACCGCAGGCACCTGCAGTAGCCCCGCCGCCTCCTGCTGTGTGCCCGCCAACCAGGCGTCAACGTCCGCCAGCTCGATAGGGATCACGCTGCGCTTGTCCTGATCCTCAAGCGGCAGCGGCTCCTTGGTCTTTGCGTCGAGTTCATTCTTGTGCATGCGCCCCATCAGCGGGTGGCCATCGGCGTTGATGGTCAGCATCGTGTAGCTCTCGTGCACCTCGCCTGTCGCCTTGTCGGTCCAGGTGTTCCACAGCCCGGCTAGGCCCCAGGGGCGGCCATCAGCGCGGCGGAACCGCCACCACTCGCATTTCTTGAACTGGGCGTCGTAAGGGCCCCAGTACGGTTCATCGAACGAATCGGCCGGGATGATGCAGCGCTGCCCGCGCGCCCAGGGCATCTTGAAGCTGGCCTTGGCCGCCAGCTCTTCGCTGCGGGCGTTGTTCGTCTGGTACGCCAGCTTGGGTTCCTTGGCGAACCATGGGATCAGGCCCCAATGCCCGGCCACCAGCTCGCGGCTGTACCCGGTTTCATCGCGGGCCCGGCGGATGAACGCGCCAGTCCCTCTCGGGAACAGCACCTCATCCCACCACCGAATGGGGTTGCGGCTGCCCACCGACCACTCTCGCTCGATGGCGGCTTCGTCTGGCGAAACGTACCGATTGCACATGAGTTCAACTCTACACCCAATCGCTCAAACACTGTATATTTATCCAGTATTTATGTCGCCGCTCCAAATCTCCCACCCCGTCAAGGCCACCATCCTGCAGCTCTACTGCAAGGGTGGTCGGCGGCCGTTCGCCAGCAAGATGCATGAGTTCTCCGGCGACCTGACCGTGGTGCGCCTGGAGGGCCGTTTCGGCACCGTGCCCGCCCTGCACCTGTCCTGCTTCTCGCCGCAGCGCCTGTTTGAGCCGCGCATCGTGGACATGGTGGCCGGGGAGCTGGAGATCCATGGCCTGGAGAAGACCCCGGAAGGTAGCTGGGTTGCCCAGGCCTGGCGCCTGCGGCTCAGCGGCTGATCTTCATCCCAACACTTCGCAGTGCCCTTTGCCCGCCTCGTGCGGGCTTTTTTGCGTCTGCGTTGGACTACGTATGCCTATAAGTATCCGGCCCAAGAAGAAATATCAGCGCCACTGATTGACTTACAAATCAGCGGCGCTGATAATTCACCCATCGCAGCAAAACGCAGCGACAGGGTGAGCGGATCGGCGGTCACCACGGAGTTCCTTAAAAAGCGAGCGCATGAGCAAGGTGAACACGGATGGGCTTTCGTCGGCCCGCAGTGTGATGGTCGTGTGGCAGCCGAAACGCTGCCTGTAGGTTGAAGTGGGTGCGTGCTGGACGGCGGTTCGATTCCGCCCAGCTCCACCAAAAGCACAGATAGACGGCGGCGGGGTTGCGACTCGAAAGCCGCGCGAGACAACCGCCTGTTGTGGGTGTGCTGTGCTTTTGATGGGGCTGACATGGTTTCGACAGCGCGAGGAAATGGAAGCTGACGACCCGAGAGGCGACTGCCGCAAGCAGCGCAAAACCAAGAACTGCCAATGACAGCTCTTACTTGATGCAGGCCAACGCCTAAGTCGGACCCGCCCAGCGGTTGGCAACAGAAGCTGGGCACCTTCCTCATGCGCTTGCGCAATCGCTGGATGAAAAGGCCGCAAGGCCCTGCCCCGTGGATCTGTCGGCAGAAGCAAAAGACAGGTGGCGCGCGAACCAACACCCGCGAACCAGGCCCAGCAGGGGCTAGATCAAAAACGCTCAATTCGCCACCCGGGGCGGTCAAAGCCGGGACAACAGCAGCTGGAGCCTGAGAGATCGGGGAGATGCCAGTTGCGGAGGCCTTCAGCCGAGGGCCGAAACCTGAGCCGCGTGACAGGCGGTTGAGGTTTTCTCCAAGGCAACGCCGGGGCCTTATTCAATCCGGCATCAAAGGTAATTTCAAAATGACCACTGCAATCGAAACCACCCTGTCCGAGTACGACTTCATCGTTGTTGTTGATGCTTCGGGCTCCATGGAAACCGAAGATGTCAAAGGCCGCAGCCGTTGGGCATCGGTGCAAGAAACCGCAGAGCAATTCACCCGCGACCTTGCCAAGATCGACGCTGACGGCATCGGTCTGGTGGTGTTCTCCGGTCAAGGTGTTGACAGCTACGACGGCGTGAACGCGCAAAAGCTCGCGGATGTGTTCGCCAGCCGCCGTCCTCGCAGCTCTACGCCGCTGGCTGAAGCGCTGACCGAAGCATTGAAGCTGGCTGGAAAGTCCGACAAGAAGGACTTCATCATCGTCTTCACTGACGGCGTGCCAGACGACCAAGCAGCCGCCGCCAAGGTGATCCGCGATGCGGCCAACAAACAAGAAACAGACGATGCACTGACCATCCTGTTTGTGCAGGTGGGCAGTGACGCAGCAGCCACCCGCTACCTGCGCAGCTTGGATGACGACCTCAAGGGCGCCAAGTTCGACATCGTAGACGCGAAGACGGTTGAAGAAGCCGAAAAGTTCGCCACGACTGCCGAACTGGTTCTGGCGGCCATCAACGACTGATCGCCATGGTTGACCTGATTCTCTTGAGTTTCACGGTCGCCATGTTCGCGGGTGGGTTCTGGTGCGGGAACAAGTACCGGACCTACTCCGCAATGTGGCAAGCAGCCAAAGACTGGCTGAAGTAACCCACCGTCCCGGCCCAGCGCCGGGGCCATCAACCAACCCCACTCACTGAAAGCTCGCTACCGCAGTCCCGCGAGCTACGCGCCGCCTTGCGCAGGGCGGATGAAATTGGGATCGAGTGGGGTTGGTTGATGGTGAAGCCGATACAGCGCAGCGAGGGCATCGCGTGTCATTCGGGGTCAAGCGCACTGCGTGCGGTTGCGAGTGCCTGTGGATCTCTTCACAACGGGTCCGACACGGATTTAGCCGGTAGGCGTGCTCCCTTTCGATAACCATCAAGAGCGGGTCGGGGGTTCCTGGCCGTGTGCGCAGCGGGTGGAAGCCCCGCACCTTTTGGAGTGCTTTGATGGGCGGCGGCGTGGATGGACACGCTAGGCATGATGCAGAAACATTCGACTATGAACGGCATGGGTCACTCGTGGAAACCCTCTTAGCGAGCGGCTCGCACCGCATCACGCGAAAGAACCGAGGTCATAGCTGCGAAGGTGCCGACAGGCAAGTGGAGTGGGCTCTGTGGACGCGCAACCCAACGCAACTACTGGCAGTGTGTAGCAAGCTGGAATCAAGCCCAGCCCGCCCTTCAAAGCATTCCGCCCAACCAATACGGGCGCCCCGCGCGAAAGCGCAACCAAAGCCGGGAAACCGGTGCGCCCACCCCATCCCTCCCCTCCTGCCATGCGCAGGGGTTCGCCCCGCCAGTCGGGGCTTTTTTCTTCCCCCCAGCCCACCACTGCGTGGGCGCTTTCTTTGGAGCCTGCAATGACAAAAATCACCGGTGATGCTGTCGCGCTGGTCAGCAAATACACGCGCTTCGACCCAGCCAACCCCGAGAAAACCGCAGCCGATGAATTCACGATCGTGAGCAAAGACAACCTGACAAAGGAAGGTGCACTGCGCGCTCATTGGGCCAATGATGGCTACATCATGGTCGGCAAGGCCCGCATTGAAATCGAGTTGCTGCCGCAGAAGGAAATCACCACTAAGGCTGTTGCCACGCTGCGCCAGCAGAAGGAGCAGGTGCTAGCCACCGCACAGGCAGAAGCCACCCGCATCGAAGGCCAGATACAGAGCCTGCTGGCGATTGAGCACGTCGTAGAAGCCTGACATGGCCCGCAAGTTCCGCTGGACGCGCGCCCTCTACCGCCGCGCGCACCGCGAGGCCCGTGTCTATGGAGGTTACGGGTTCATGTACTACGGCGAGCCCGCCCTTGTTCGGCGCTGGCGCGAGCTGTGGGACCAATACCCGCAGCACGACGACCCGCTGACGCGGCCCCACTGGCAGCGATACCAGCCAGACGACGGAATCCCCTTCTGATTCACCCAGCCCGCACCAAGCGGGCTTTTTTACGCCCAGGAGGCGCAATGCAAAACGTACACACAACGCTGCGCCCATTTGTGGCGCCCTTCGCCCCGCCGCCGATCACCCCCGAAGCGCTGGAAGCCCTGCGTGTCCGGGCCGACCTGGAGCACCTGCAGCACCGCGAGGCCTCGCGCAACCACCGCGCCCTGGCCGATCAGGTGCAGCACAACGCGCACATGGGGGTGTGGTCGTGAGCAAAACCGAACTCGCCCTGGTGGAGTGGTATCGCGCCAAAGCAGCGGTTGCAGCGATGGACAAGCAGATCGGGGAAGCCCTCAGCGACAGCCTTATGGCCGCCCCTGACGGTGACAAGTGGGAGGGCAAGAACAAGTGGCTCAAGCTCGCCTACGAACAGAAGTACGCGGGGCCGTACGAGGGCTGGTACTACGTGAACCACGAAGACGACATAGAGGGCTTTCTCGCTGAGAACTGCCCGCACGCCCTGCGCGCGCACCAGCTCATCCAAGAGCGGAAGCCCATGCGCAAAGCACTGGGTGCAGCAAAGCGGCGCGTTTCGCTGATCGCCAACCGACTGGCAAAGGAGGCAGCGTGACAGACCCCATCCAAGACCATACAGCCCGCGTCATTGCCTTCGCCGCACCCAAGCAGCCCAGGCAGAAACAAAGCGCCACAACGAGGCGGCCGCCCAGCGCCAGCGCGAGGCTGCCGCCATTGGCGCGGAGCTGGATCCAGACGCACTTGAACAAGGAGACCCGCTATGAGCAGAAGCGGATACACCGACGACTACGGCGACGACGATCCCCTGGCCATGGGCCGCTGGCGCGCCGCTGTGAACAGTGCCCTCAACGGCAAGCGCGGCCAAGCAGCGCTGCGCGAGGTGCTGGCCGCGCTGGATGCCATGCCGGATAAAGCGCTGATTGGCGAGTCCCTGGTTACAGCAGATGGCGACTACTGCACGCTGGGCGTGTTGGGTGCCAAGCGCGGCCTGGACATGACCACCGTTGACCCGGAGGACTGGGGCGCCGTGGCCGCCCTTTTTGGCATTGCTCCCGCGATGGTCCGTGAAATCGTCTGGGAGAACGACGAGGGCACCAGTACCTACGAGTACGTGGACGTGGTGATCTGCGGTCCCATGCCGCCCCACCACTTCAAACCCTATGGCTACAAGTACCACGAGCGAACCGTGCGCGTGGAAATCGACCCCGCCATCGTTGCCCAGCGCCGCTGGCAGCGCATGCGCAACTGGGTTGCTTCACACATCAAGCAGCCCGCCGGAGAACCCACATGAAAGTAGTGATCGTTTGGACATTGGGCCCGCTCATCGCCTTCGGCATGGCGGCAGTGGCGGGCACCACCTACGAGGACCGCGCAGAGCCCGACGAGCGGCTGCAGCAGGCCCACCACTCCCGCGACTTCGCCGCGCGCCGTGCCTGCGAAGGCAAGCCGTTTGAGTGGCAGGGGGATGTGCTGGTTTGCTACCGGGAGCAGCCATGAAGGTCATCAAGCAAGGCCAGCTGCCAGAAGACCAGACCCACCACGAAACCTGCGGGCACTGCAAGAGCGAGCTGGAATTCAAGCACTCCGAGGTGCAGTGGTCGCATGACCCGCGCGACGGCGCTCTCTGGTTTGTGATCTGCCCGGTGTGCTCAAAGCACGTATGGGGGAGCCGCAAATGATCCAACTCGCGCTCGCCTTCTTCGGGCTGACCGCGCTCTACATGGCCACGGGCCACAACCCGCGTGCCCGGCGCTGGGCGCCAGTGGTCGGCCTGTGCGGGCAACCGTTCTGGGTGGCCTTCGCATTGCAGTCATCTGCCTGGGGCCTGCTGGCCCTGTCTCTGGCCTACAGCGCGGTCTATGTGCGTGGCGCTTGGGTGCAGTGGAGGCTGCCATGACCCCCTTCGAACTCCGCACCACAGAGATCGCCCTATGCGTGCTGATCGGCTTGAGCCTCGGGCTCTGCATCGGGATCAATCTGTGAAAGCCGCCATCGCCTTCGCCGCCTGGCTCCTGACCACATCCGCAGTCCTGGCCCTCTACATGGCCTGGGTGCATCAACCCTTCATCTGAGGTTCACATGAACGCAGCATCGAACAATGAACAGAACGCACTGACGCTCAGCGGCGCCAGCAGCACGGGCCTCGTGCTCAGCAACGACACCATGGACAAGGCTTTCCGCATGGCCGAGCTCATGGCATCGGGCCGCAGCACCGTGCCCAAGCACCTGCAGGGAAGCCCCGCCGATTGCATGGCCGTCACGCTCCAGGCGCTCCAATGGAACATGTCGCCCTTTGCGGTGGCACAGAAGACGCACCTTGTGAATGGAACGCTGGGGTACGAAGCGCAACTCGTGAATGCCGTCCTGCAGTCCACGGGCGCCATCGTGGGTGACTTTGAGTACGAATACCAGGGGTCTGGAAAGAACGACCTGAAATGCCGGGTTGGGGCCATCCCGCGCGGGAAGACGGAAATCAAATGGGGCGAGTGGCTGTCCATAACGGAAGTGGCCACCAAGAATTCGCCGCTGTGGAATACGAATCCCCGCCAGCAGATGGGCTACCTGCAGGTGAAGAACTGGGCGCGTGCGTTCAAGCCGGGCGCAATCCTGGGGGTCTACACACCGGATGAGCTGGAAGCCACCGGCGGAATCAAGGACATGGGGCCCGCTGACGTGGTGAAGCCCGAGCCCACGCCCTACCCCGCAGAGCAGTTCGCCGCAAATCTACCGAAGTGGCGCGAGGTAATCCAGGGCGCACGCAAGACAGCGGACGACCTGATCGCCTTCACGGAATCGCGCAACCCCAACACGCCGATGACCGAAGAGCAGAAGGCAACGCTGCGCGGCATCAAGCCGGTGAAGAACGCAGCCGCCACCGATGTGCTGCCAAAGGGCGAGGCGGCTGCGCCTACGGGCGACGCAGGCCCAGCCGTCACCTTCGCCCAGGTCAGCGACAAGCTGCACGCGGCCAAGGATGTGGACTCGCTCAACCTGGCTGCAGACCTGGTTTCGCAGGTGCCTGACACCCAGAAGCAGGCCGAGCTGAATGCGCTCTACGAGCAGCGCCTGGGCGAGTTCGCCCACGGCTAATTCGCTATCACAAAGATAGCTATCCGCGCTTTCCAGTTAAGCGCCTCACCCGGATTTTCAGGAGATTCCCATGCAAGTGCATCACCTCACGCAGGGCAGCCCCGAATGGCATGCCTACCGTCGCAACCACTTCAACGCCAGCGACGCCCCCGCCATGCTGGGCTGCAGCCCGTACAAGACGCGGGACCAGCTGATCGCCGAGCTGGCCACCGGCATCGTCCCCGAAGTGGATGCAGCCACGCAGCGCATCTTCGACGCCGGCCACCGCTTCGAGGCCCTGGCCCGGCCGCTGGCCGAGAAGATCATCGACGAAGAGTTGGCCCCCCTCGTTGGCAGCAACGGCAAGTACAGCGCGAGCTTCGATGGCGTGACCCTCATGGGCGACACGGGCTGGGAACACAAAAGCCTGAATGCGGATCTGCGCGCCGCCATGGTGGAGGGCTGCACCGGTGCGGACTTGCCCAAGGTCTACCGCGTACAGATGGAGCAGCAGTGCATGGTCGAGGAGAACCTGACCCGCGTGCTGTTCACTGCGTCGAAGTGGAGCGACGACGGGCTGGTAGAAGCTCGCCACTGCTGGTACACCCCAGACCCCGCGTTGCGCGCCGAGATCGTGGCCGGGTGGGCCCAGTTGGAGAAGGATGTGGCCGCCTGGGTGCCGCCCGAGGACTCCCTCGCCCCCGCAGCGAAGAAAGTCGTTGCCAGCCTGCCGGTGGTGTTCGACATGCGCGTGGAGGGCAAGCTGGTAGCCTGCAACCTGGAGCATTACAAGCCCGCCGCGCTGGCCTACATCGAAGCCATCAACACCGAACTGGCCACCGATCAAGATTTTGCTGACGCCGATGCGGATGCACGGTTCTGCCGCGACTCCGCTGACAAGCTGGAATTGGCTGTAGAGCAGGCCATGGGCCACATGGGCGACATAAACACAGCGATCAACACCGTGCGCGAGATTGCCGCCGCCTTCGACGCCAAAGGCCTGGCGCTGGAAAAGCTGGTCAAGGCGCAGAAAGACAACATCAAGCTGGCCGAGGTGCAGCGCGGGCAGAAAGAGCTGGCAGTACACATCGCCGCACTGAATGCGGCCATGCCCGCCAGCTACATGCCCACGGTTCCCGCAGACTTCGGCGCTGCGGTGAAGAACAAGCGCACGGTGGACAGCCTGCGCAGCGCCATCAATGACGAGCTGGCCCGCTCCAAGATCGCCGCCAGCGAGATTGCCAACCGCATCCATGCCAACGTCAAGGCGCTGCAGGACAGCGGGCTGGTGGTGCACGATGCGGCCGCCCTGGTGCTCAAGGCGCCTGACGACTTGGCAGCGATCATCGCCAACCGGGTGACGGCCGAGCAGCAGCGCCAGGAAGCCGAGCGCGAGCGCATCCGCAAGGAAGAAGCCGAACGCGCCGACCGTGAGGCACGCGAGAAGCTGGCCGCCGAAGAGCGCGCCGCGCAGGCGGCCATCACGCAGGCGGCGAAGGCCGAAACGCTGCACCCTGCGGTGGCTGCCGACCTGGGCACCCTGGTGCGCGAGCAGCACGCCGAGGCGGTGGCCGGACTGGACGCACAGCAGGTGATCGGGACCGCGCAGCGCGCGGCTGCGGCAGCCACCTACTGCTGCGAGAAGGGCGAGCAGCAAGGCCTCGTTGGTAAGGGGTGTGACGACTGCGCAGAGGCCAGCGCGGGCTACCAAGCCGCGATGTTCGCCCCGAAGGAGCGCACCGGCCCGCCCACCCTGCGCATCGGAACCATCAAAGAGCGCCTGGGCCACATGACCGTGACGGCCGAAGACCTGCGCGCGCTGGGCTTCGAGGCTGCCGGCCGCGAGCGTGCCGCGCCGCTGTACCACGAAGACGACTTCCCAGAAATCTGTGAAGCCATCGCCGCGCAGGCCCTGGCCGCCAAGGCTGAGTTCCTGAAATCCCGGGCCGCTGTCGCAGCCTGATCCCGCCCCCCAACCAAGGCCCGCCACGCGCGGGCCGCTTTCATTCTGGAGATCCCCGTGAACATCAAACGCATCGCCCCCGCCGCTTTCTCCGACGAGAAGTACACGCCCATCCCCATGGCGCCCGTCACCAGCAACCAGGTGGCGGCCATCGGTCACGACCCGGCCACCAACACCCTGGCCGTGACCTTCACGCGCGGACCAGGCCACGTCTACCACTAACCCAACGTGTCTGCGGAGCTGCACGCCAAGTTCGTGGGCGCCGAGTCCATCGGTACGTTCTTCGGCCAGCACATCAAGCCACTGCCGTTCAAGAAGTACCCGGCGCCGAAGGCGGAGGGCGAGGAAGCCAAGGCCGCAGCCTGAGCATGATTTCGCCCCGCGTGAGCCTTGTGGCCTGGGAGGACCGGCAGGCCGGTTTCATCTTTGTGGCCGTGCCCGACGAGCGCGGGCGATACCTGCGGACAGACCGCAGCGTGGCATTCGTGGCCTGCAGGCAGTGCCGCTCTATGGTGGGTGAGCCCTGCCGAAGTGGAAGCGGCGACGGCTATGCAGGGACAACCCATGTTGTACGCCGTGTGGACGCCAGAAAGCACTGGGGCCAACGCACGGACGACGTACTGCACCAGATTCAAATGCCGCCGCCCGTCCCGGATGAGTGGATGGAAGCGACGAATTGACCAACCCCCCAAGCCACCCGCCGAGGTGGCTTTTTCATGGAGTCCCCCATGGCATCAGCCGACTTCTTCACGCGCCTTGTGGCTTTGAATGCCGTGGGGCCAAACAACCTGCGGCCTCCATCATCCGAAGGCAATGGCGGCGTTTCAATGGTGTACGAGTGCCCAAGATGCTACGCCACGCACGACTTCGAGTCTTCCGCAGTGGAGTGCTGCCCACCTTCGCAGAAGTGGAGATGCGACAGTTGCCAGGAGGTGCACTACGACGAAGACGAGGCGGAGAACTGCTGCCCGGAACTGGTGTCGCCAGCCATCACCTACCAACCCATGCAATGCCCCATCTGCATGAGGGAGGCAGATTCATTCGAAGTCGCCGCCGACTGCTGCCTGCACACCCACCCGACCATGACCGCATTGGGCCGCTGGCGCGTGGCCGAGCTGGTGGAGTCCGGGACGCCCTGGGCAGAGGCCATCGCGCAAAACATCAATCACTGAACACCATGACCAAACCCACCAAACCCGCAGGCTTCGCCCTATCCAACCCCGTGCCCCTCACGAAATGGGAAGCCCAGCGCGCAGCCGAGCGCATCACCCTGAAAGACCACCAGACCATCCCGCACCTGACCAGCACCATGGGCGGGCGGTATGAAGGCAAGGAATTGCAGTATCGGGGGCGGCAGTGAACCGACAGCTGCGACGCCTTGCCGCGAAGGGCAAGCAACCCGAGTGGATGAAGTTCGTCACAGACTTGCCGGAGTCTCCGGTGAATGTGGCAATCCGCAACGCAACAAAGCTCACCACCCCAGAAATCGAGCACTACATCGTGCCTAGCCGCAGGGCGGTAGAGGCGTTTCGCTTTGGGAAGGGCAGCTTCAAAGACTGGCTGCGCCTGTGCACGCTGGTGAATGTAGGCATGGCCATCGAGGACGGCGGCGTAGTGAAGGGCTTTCGCAGCGACCTCAAGGCTGCGCTCCATGCGCTGGAGGAAATAGGCACACGCCAGGACAGCCCAAAGGGCTGGAAGCCCGGCGCGCTGCGCGCCTCGGAACTGGAGGCCATACGCATGTTGGTGGTTGCCCATGACTTCCAGCTTCGCCAAATTTCCTACGGGGAGCACCAGGAGGCATACCGCCTGGCCACGGCGCGCGTGAAAAGCGACGGTGGCGAAGTCATCAACCTGAAAAACATACAGACCGTCGAGCAGCTGGCTTAGAGGTCCCCACCCCACACACAGGCCCGCAATAGCGGGTCTTTCTGTTTCTGGAGCCACAAATTGATTGCAGCCCTATACGTAGAAACTGACGGCGCTTACTTTGGCCTGCCTGGCGTTGATCCGTGGGATGAAAAGCGAGACGCTAGGAAATACGCCGGACCGCATCCGGTTGTGGCGCACCCACCATGCCAACGATGGGGAAGGTTCTGGCACGGCAGCACACGCAAACCCCACCAGTTCAAGCTTGGCGACGATGGCGGGTGCTTTAAGGCGGCGCTGGATGCCGTCCTACGGTTCGGTGGCGTACTTGAGCACCCTTGCGACTCACACGCCTGGGAGGCCCATGGGATTCCCAAGCCACCGCGTTCTGGGGGGTGGATTCCAGTGGCGCAAGGGGTGTGGACATGCTGCGTTTACCAAGGGCACTACGGGCACTTGGCTGGCAAAGCCACATGGCTTCTGGCAGCAAGGGTGAAATGCCCGCCAGAACTGCGATGGGGCAAGACAAAGCAGCGAATTCACCCGCGCGCCCTGGAGTTGCACGGATACGAGAAGGCTAGGCGCATCGGAATGATGGCCATGGTCGGCGGCAAGGACAAGACACGCATTCGCAACGCCACCCCGGACGAGTTCCGCGAGGTACTGATTTCCATTGCATCCAGAGTTCGCGCAACCCATTCAGAGAGGATTACCCATGACCGATAAAACAGACAGCAAGGAGCGCGAGGCGCTGGTTGCGTATCTCAAGGACTGCGACGCACATGACATCGTTCCAGACGTAGGTGGCGCCTGGCACGCCGCATTCCAAGCTGGCCGCGCCTCTCTCGCAGCAAGTGCGGGGAGTGAGCTGGTGGAGTTTCAGCTTCCACCAACTCCGTTCAAGTCCTTCGCCCCTGGTGTAGAGATTGGCTACGACCTGTTTGGCGGTGCCGACATTCGACTCGGCGGCGAATTCGTTTATGTCCACATCAACTACGACTGGAGATACACGCACAACGCTGCGCGCATGGTGCTGGCTGAACAGATCGCGGGAATATTGTCCGGGGCTTTGGTCACCCACCCCTCTCCCCCAGAGGGAATGGTGGGAGGGTGGATCGCCCTGCCCGGCACGCTGCCAGAGCCCGGCACGCCCGTGCTGCTGGACATTGGCAAGAAGTACCCGATCCGCGCGATGTGGGCTGCGAAACACACCGTGCAAGCGGCTGACGATGACACCGACTGGGGAGAGTACGTGGAGGCGGATGACATGTACTACGCCCCCGAGGGATGGTACGAGTGGAACGAATGCGAGGACAACCACTGGCGCGTGACAGCAACGCCGCGCGCATGGGCTCCTCTCCCACCCACCACTTCCGCTGGTAGCGGAAAGGGGGAGTGATATGGGGTTGTCAGGTCATCAATCAGCCGCCATGAAGCACGACGAATGGCTGACCCCACCGGAGATCCTGCGCCCACTGGGCCCGTTCGACCTGGACCCATGCGCACCAATCATGCGCCCTTGGGACACGGCGGCGAAGCATCTGAACGTGAACGACGATGGCCTGAGCAAGCCGTGGCAGGGCCGCGTTTGGTGCAACCCTCCTTTTGGCCGCGAGGCCGTGAAGTGGCTCAACCGCATGGCGCAGCACGGCAACGGCATCGCCCTGGTCCCGGCCAGGACAGAAACCGCCATGTTCTACGCCTGTGTGTGGGGCGTTTCGGATGCTGTCCTGTTCATCAGGGGTCGTCCTCACTTTCACCACCCATCGGGCGAGCGGGCTGCATTCAACAGTGGCGCGCCCATCTGTTTGATCGCCTACGGAAAACAAAACGCTGATGTGCTGCGGGCTTCTGGGCTTGGGCATGTCGTCAATTCGAAAGACCCATCATGACAAACCCCACCCCACCCGGGCAAGTGCCCGAGGCGCTACGACTGGCTGAAATTCTGGAGGGCGATTACTGCCCAGACTGGTTTTATGAGCAGGGCGTTGATGAAGTTGCCGCCGAACTCCGCCGCCTCCACGCCGAGAACGAGCGCCTGGCCGCCCTGGTAGAGGCACAGCAGCCCGCCCCATCGGCTGCGGCAGACCCGCAACTGCTCAAGTTCTACGGCGTCACCACGGATGCCGAACTGATCGCCGCTCAGGCACGCCACATCGAGCGCCTGCAAGCAAAGCTCCCACAAAACCAATCGTTTGCACCCCAGCGAGTGCGTGAAGGTTGACCATGGCACAAATTACACAAACGGTAGCTCAGGGCATCCTTGACGGACAAGGCTACACCGATAACGAGGTGCGCCAGTTAGCGCATTTCTGGCTCTCTGCCCGTGCCCCTGCAGACAGCGTGACGGCACCAGCGAGTGGGGTGGTGGTGCAGCCTTCGTGCCCAGGCATCCCGCGCCCGGGGTGCAATTACTTGGCCCAGTGCGAGAGTGTTTGCAACAAATGCGGAAAGCTGCATTCCACTCGGTTTCTGGAGGACAGCCAGCCAGTGGCAGCGGCGCGCAGATGGAGCACGTATGAACAAGCCATTGCCGACCCCATATTCCAAACAGCGCGCTCGATCATGGGTACTGAAAACATCGGACAGGACCGCCAACTGGTCAAAGCGATCAATCATGTCATTGACTCCACCCCACCCGCCCAGGCGGCAGACAGCGTGCTGGAGGATGCGGCGCTATCCAGTGAGCAGCAACGCGCGATTTTGGAAGCCTACGAAAGCGCGGCGAGCGAAAGCTACTTCGAGGTACGCCCACAGATCGACTGCAGCGACCGTCGCAGGGTGTTCAAGGCTGGCTATGAGCGTGGCTGGGACGCAGCCCGCAAGCAAGGAGGTGCGACATGAGCGCCAAAGGAAAAACGCGATGGTTCCCGCGCCACGTTCATCCAGTGCGCAACGGCCAATACGAGTGTCTTGTGATGCTCACCAGCAGCGCGCCTAACTTCCTTTGGACGCTGGAGTGGGACGGCAAAGGCTTTCTGGTTCCGTGTCCGATGGTCGTTAAACACTGGCGCGGACTGACTAAGAGCGGCTAACAAAACGGAAGAAGATTGCGAATGCAGATGATGCAGCAAGCTAGGGAAAGCAGGGCCACATGAACGTCGATGCGGCGCTCGAAGCGGGTGCGCAGCTTGCCAAAGGCAGCGAGCCAGGCATGGGTGCGCTCGACAACCCACCGATGGCGCCCGAGCCGGTCATTGCGCTCGATGCCTTTGCGGGCGATGCGATCCTGGATGCCTCGGCGCTTGAGGTGGGCACGGCACCGAGGGTAGTCATAGCCTTTGTCCGCATGCAGCTTCTCGGGCCAGCGGCGGCGCCTGCCGCGCTTGCCGCCCACCGCTGGCAATGCGTCAACCAGCTCATCGAACACCACCGAGTCATGGCGGTTGGCTCCGGTGACGCAAAAGATCAGCGGGATGCCCTGGCGGTCCGTGATGATGTGGCGCTTGCTGCCGAGTTTGCCCCGGTCCGTGGGGTTGGGGCCCGTGTACGGGCCCCCCGGGGGCTGGGCACGCTGGCCCCATCCACGCTGGCGCGGCTGAAGTCAAGTTTGTCTGCACTGCGCAGTTCGTCCAGTAACGCCAGATGCAGACGGTGCCACACACCGGCGGCCTGCCAGTCACGCAGTCGTCTCCAGCAGGTCATGCCACTGCCAAAGCCCAGTTCCTGGGGCAGGTGCTCCCAAGGCGTGCCCGTGCGCAGCACGAACAGGATGCCATTCAAGGCCAGCTCATCACTCAGTCGCGGCCTGCCGCCCTTGGGCGAGGGTTTCGCGGTCGGCAGCAACGGCTCAAGCCTTTTGTACAGCGCCGCGCTGATTTCTTTGTTCCTGTTTTTTCCCATGCCGTATCAAACGCACATCGGGCATTGGGCGATGACAGGCTTTTGTTAGCCGCTCTAAAGCAGCAGCCCGCAAGCAAGGAGCAAACCATGACTGAGCCGACAGATGCGGAGCTGGAAGCTCTGATCGCTGCAAACCTGCTGGTTGTAGAGGGCGGCCAGTGCGCCTTTGAAAGCCGGGCAGATATTCGGCCTGAGCTGGTCAAATTCGCCCGCGCAGTGCTTGCCAAGTGGGGCACGCCGCCAGCAGTGGCGCCTTGGCGCAGTGCGGTTCTGGACCTGATTGACGACTGCCCAGGCTTGACCCTGGAACAAGACCGCTGGCTGTCCCGTCGCGTCAAAGAACTGGACTTTGCATCCACCCCGCAGCCCACCCAGGCGCAGGCCGGTGCGGTGCCGCTGACGGAGGAGCAGATAGGCGCTCTTTCCTGCCGGGACGGGCTAACTAACGTTGAGGTGCCGGTCATTCAGTGGTTGGTGCGCGAGGTGGAATTTATGCACGGCATCAAAGGAGGCCAGCATGGCCCATCCTGATCACTGCCCGGTCGGTGGCGAGCCCTGCCAGTCCATGTGCGACGAGCCGTGCAGCTGGCAGGGATCGACGCGCGGCAAGGAACGTGAGGCACTGCTGGCGGAGCATGTCCAGGCCCTGGACTTCCTGGCCGGCCTGCACCCGTGCCTGACCATCGACGGACCGCCAATGGCCGTGGCTGGACGGATCTTCGACGCGGTGCAGGAAGGGCGCGCAGCGTTGCAGGCCGAAATCAAACGGCAGGAGGAGGCGCTTGTTTTTCTCCGTACTGCGATTGCCCGCTCCCGCATCGCGCCACCGCCACCAACTGCCTGACAGGCACTCCCACCCCATCAACAGCCCCGCTCATGCGGGGTTTCTTATTTCTGGAGCCATGACCGCTTACTACAACGAGATCGACCCGTTCGCTGCCCAGTGGCTGCGCAACCTCATCAACGCCGGGCACATCGCGCCTGGCATCGTGGACGAAAGGAGCATCGAGGATGTCTACCCCAGCGACTTACGCGGATTCACTCAATGCCATTTCTTCGCAGGCATTGGCGTTTGGTCCCATGCCCTCCGGTCTGCCGGATGGAGCGACGACCGACCTGTTTGGACTGGTTCCTGTCCGTGCCAACCTTTCAGCGCGGCAGGCCAAGGAGCTGGGTTTGATGACCAGCGGCACCTCTGGCCCCATTTCCACCACCTCATCAAAGAGTGCGGACCTGCAATCGTCCTTGGAGAACAGGTTGCGAGCAAGGACGCTGACCCTTGGATCGACCTTGTATGCGATGACCTGGAAGCCTTGGGTTACGCCTTCGGGGCGGTCCCGTTCCCGTCTGCGGGCATCGGTGCGCCGCACATCAGAGACCGGCTCTACTGGGTGGCCGACGCCCAGCAGCACTATCGTGGACCACAAGCCACAGCCGCCAATCATTGGGAATCGAAAGCCAACCGACCCGCAAATCGGCCTGGCGGACGTGGCAGTGTACCTAGCTGGCTGGGGAACGCCGACAGCATCGGAGCCGGGCGGGACGGGCGACCAGTATCTAGCCAGGTCGCAGGACAAGACGGGCAACACATTCCCCTCGATGCTGACGCATCAGGTGGCGATGGCGGGATGGCCGACGCCACTGGTGGGCAGCACCTCTCCTGCAGCGCACGGGCAGATCAGCGGGCAATGGCGTGCAGCCATGGAGCCATGCAAGCCGCACCCGGACCAACCGGCCCGACTAACGGCTACTGGCGAAATGCTGACTGGCTCTTCTGCCGGGATGGCCGCTGGCGGCCAGTTGAACCCGGCTCATTCCCGCTGGTTGATGGGGCTCCCGCCCGAGTGGGACGCCTTCGCGCCTACGGCAACGCCATCAACGCGAAAGCCGCGCAAGTCTTCATCGAAGCCGTGATGGACAGCCAGCAGTGACCACCCCACCCGACTGGTACGCCGCAGACAAGGCCTACCAGCTCCACCACGCCAACTGCCCCACCTGCCGCGCCGCCGGCACTGCCCCTGGTTCAAGGGAGCGGTGCCCAGCAGGGCTGGAGCTGTGGGGCACATATCAACAGGCGGGAGATCCGCCGCACTTCACCTGGCTGCGCAAGCGCCAGCGAGGAAAGAAACCGTGAAGACCATCCACATCAGCTACGGCGGCCCCGACCGCCAGATCAAGGACGCCACGGGCAAGGTGTGGCGCTTTGAAATGCACCCCTACTGCGGGCCAGCCGTGCAGGACGACGACGGCGAGCAGGCCGAGAAGCAGCCCGGGGAGCGCTCGCCCTTCTGGGAGGCCGTGACCCTCTGGGCTCAACAAGGCGCCGTCATTGGGCCCGATGGCCTGTGCGCCTGGAAACCCGAACCTGAAGCCTCGCTCACCCACCTGGGCGGGCGGAACTATGCAATCGCCGGGTCTGGCCTGGCTGAGAAGTACGGGAGAACCACACCATGACCGAAGCAACGAACCACATCCTGGGCGAAAACATGCTGCCGCTGGCCGATGTAGCCAAGCCGGTGTTCAACATCAGCCCGCGCATTGCCCAGCGCAAGGCAGCCACCAACACCCTGCCAGTCCCGGCATTCCGCATCGGCGGCACCCGCAAGGGCCCGATGTACGTTCTCAAAGACGATCTGGAGAAATGGGTGCGTGAGCGGTCTGCAAATGCCAAGGCGCAGCATCGTAAGATGCAGGCCGTTTGATTTTCTGTCACACCGGTGTGCCAATCGGTGTGACAGATGCCTCGCTACAGAGGGAGATAGGTCGAACCTATAATTTGATCGCTCATGAACTTGCTGCCGCTGCCCGCCTTTACCGACAACTACATCTGGATGCTGCACGACGGCCGCCAGGCGATCGTTGTGGACCCGGGCGATGCCGCACCCGTGGCGCAGGCCCTGGACGACCTCGGCCTGGGTTTGCAGGCCATTCTAGTCACGCACCACCATGCCGATCATGTCGGCGGGGTAGATGCCTTGCGCGAGGCCACCGGCGCCCGGGTCTTTGGCCCGGCGCGCGAGCGCATTCCCGAGCCCCTGGTGCGCCTGGCGCAGGGCGATGTGATGGACGGGGCCGATGTGCTGGGCCTGCGCTTCACGGTGATTGATGTGCCCGGCCACACGGCGGGCCACATCGCTTATTACTGTGCAGACATGGACGGCGAACCGTTGCTGTTCTGCGGCGACACCCTGTTCTCGGGCGGCTGCGGCCGCCTGTTTGAAGGCACACCCGCGCAGATGCTGGACTCGCTGGACCAGCTGGCCGCCCTGCCCGGCAACACCCGCGTGTGCTGCACCCACGAGTACACCCTCTCCAACCTGAAATTTGCGCGTGCCGTGGAACCTGGCAACGCCGCCTTGCTCCACTACAGCAGCCAATGCGAGGCCCTGCGGGCGCAGCAGCAACCCACGCTGCCGTCCCGCATGGACCTGGAGCGAGACATCAACCCTTTCCTGCGCGTCAGGCAACCTGCGGTGGCCCAGGCCGCCCGGGGCCACGACGCACAGGTGCCCGAAGACGACGCCGTGGCGGTGCTGGCCGCGCTGCGTCAATGGAAGAACGAATTCCGATGAAAATTCTGCACATCGCTTGCCTGGCGGGCCTGCTCTGGCTCACAGGCTGCGCCACCACCGGGCCCACGTCCACCGACCAGGCGGCCCCAGGCGGCAAACCATCCCCCGGCACTGCCACCTCTTCCACCCACACCCCCCTCATCCCCAATGGGCCGCTCAAGCCCATCACCGCCGCCCAGGCCAGCAGTGGCGAAGTGGCCTCGCTGTCGGCCCCGGCCGACCTGTGGGACCGCATCCGGCGTGGCTTTGCCATGCCCGACCTGCAGCACGAACTTGTGCAGGACCGCGAGCAGTGGTACGCCACGCGCCCCGACTACATGCAGCGCATGACCGAGCGATCCAGCAAATACCTGTTCCACATTGTTGAAGAGCTGGAGCGGCGCGGCATGCCCACCGAGCTGGCCCTGCTGCCCTACATCGAGAGCGCTTTCAACCCCCAGGCCGTGTCCAGCGCCAAGGCCGCTGGCATGTGGCAGTTCATGCCTGCCACGGGCAACTATTTCGACCTCAAGCAAAACGCTTTCCGCGACGACCGCCGCGATGTGCTGGCCTCCACACGTGCCGCGCTCGACTACCTGCAAAAGCTGTACGGCATGTTCGGGGACTGGCACCTGGCCCTGGCCGCCTACAACTGGGGCGAAGGCAGTGTGGGCCGGGCCATCGCGCGCAACCAGAAGCAGGGCCTGGGCACCAGCTACACCGACCTCAACATGCCGGCCGAGACCCGCATGTATGTGCCCAAGCTGCAGGCCGTGAAGAACATCGTGGCCAACCCCGATGCCTTCCGCACCGAGCTGCCGCTCATCGAGAACCACCCGTACTTCCAGACGGTGGACATCACACACGACATCGACGTGGCCCTGGTGGCCCAGCTCGCAGGCATCCGCGAAGAAGACTTCCGCGCGCTGAACCCTTCCTACAAGCGCCCCGTGATTTTGGCTGCCGGAACGCCCCAGATCCTGCTGCCCTGGGACAACGCCAAAGTCTTCCTGCGCAACCTGGAGGCCCGCCGCGAGGGCCAGTACGCCAGCTGGACCGTGTGGTCTGTGCCCAGCACCATGAGCGTGGCCGAGGCCGCGCAGCGCGCAGGCATGAGCGAAGCCGATCTGCGCAGCATGAACAACATCCCGCCCCGCATGCTGATCAAGGCGGGCTCGGCCCTGATGGTGCCCCGCTCCGCCACCACGCGCCAGGATGTGTCCTCTCACTTGGCCGACAACGGACAGGTGGCACTGGCCCCCGAGATCGTCACCCGCCGCACCACCGTACGCGCAGGCAAGGGCGAGACCGTGGCCAGCATTGCGCGGCGCTACAAGCTCACGGCTGCCAGCGTGGCCGACTGGAACGACGTGCGCGCCAACGCCGTCTTCAAGGTGGGGCAGCAGGTGGTGGTGTACCTGCCCGTGCGGCAGGCCCAGGCCAATGCCCGGGCAGGCAGCGGCAACAAGCGCGCGGCCGCCCCCCCGGCCCGCAAGGGTGGCACGCCCTCCAAGGTCAAGCGCCGCTGAGGCCTCAGGCGGCCCCGGACGGCACGGGCCGCCGCCCCTGGCGGATGAAGATCAGAACCGGAGCGTGTGCATCCCCAGCAACCCCAGGATGCCCATGATGATGAGGTACAGCGCCACGATGGTGCTGAGCAGACGCGGCATCACCAGAATGAGGATGCCTGCAATCAGGGAAACAAGCGGGCCGATGCTGAGGCTCAGCGACATGGGAAAGTCCTTGGAAAAATCAAACACGGAGTAAGGGGCCGCAGCCTGCGGATGCGCCCCGGCACATTGGGCAGAAGGCCTGCGCGAAAGGCAGGCGCGCCCCGCACTGTAGTCCAAACCAGCCCCTGCGCCAGGCCGGCGCTCCCGATAAAAGCCCCCACGCCACGCACCATGCCACAGTGATGCAGAGCGCAAGCCCCAGGGTCAGACGCTGTACTTCTGGCGCGCCTTGCGCACTAGGTCGTTGGTAAAGGTGCGCGCCAACTCCACCTTGGTTTCTGCCAATTCTGGCTGCACCCGGGCCAGCACCCGCAGCGCCGTGGCCGGGCCGTCGTCCGGCATCAGGCCATTGGGCGAAAAGGTCTCGCGCACACGGCCAAAGGCCGCCAGATACAGGCCCCGGTCGCCCATCAAGTACGCAGCAGGCACGGCCTTGACGAGGTCGGCCGGTCCGGCGGTCTGCAGCCACTTGAGTGCATGCACAACACCATTGACCAGCGCCTGGGCCTGGGCCTGCTGTTTCTGCACAAAGGCCTGCGGTGCATACAGGCTGCCAGCGGGCCAGGTGCCACTGCCCACCACTTCCTGAGCCGCCTTGAGCGAACGCAGGTCGCCCACGATGCGCGTATCGGCCTTCTGCTCCAGCAGCGTCATGATCGGGTCGGCATGGCACAGGGCATGCACCTGGCCCGAGCGCAGCGCGTTCATCGCGTTGGTGCCCGAGCCCACCCCCACAAACGCCACATCGCGGGGCGACACCCCCGCGCGCACCAGCATCAGACTGGCCGCCAGGTGGGTGGAAGAGCCGACGGATGAGACACCAACGCGCCGCCCCGCCAGATCGCCCAGGTCCTTGTAGGCTGGAAGCGAGCGCAACGACACCCCCAGCGCCAGCTGAGGCGCCCGCCCTTGCAGCACAAGCGAGCGGTAGGCCTGGCCCCGCACCTGCGCGCGCAGCACATGTTCAAACGCGCCCGAGCAGACATCGGCCGTCCCCTCCTGCACGGCCTGCTGCGCCAACGCACCCGCAGCAAAGTCACGCACCACCACCTCCAGGCCTTCAGCCCGGAAATAACCCAGGGCATCCGCCAGCGCGAGCGGCAGGTGGTAAAGCACCCCCTGCCCGCCCACCGCCACGGTCACACGCCCCAGCATGGCCCCATCGGTTTGCGCCCGCACGAGCGCAGGCGCACACACCGCAGCCGCCGACAGGGCGGACACGGTGCCAAAGGCACGGCGGTTGAGCAAAGGCAGGGGCATGGGGTCAGGAAACAAAACAATGTTGCATTGCAACAATCGTGCCCCAGAGGGGGGCAGACCGCATCAGGGAGATTCCCTGCGGGTTTCTACGTAAGCACAAGGTGAGGTGGCAGGGACAGTCTGCAGGCGATTCCGCCCACGGGGACATCGGCCTGCAGTAGCCCGTCCGGGGCTATGCCTTTAACGGTAGCCGATGAAAAGAATCGCCACGTTGACCAGGAAACCCGCCGCCCACACAGCGCTGCGGGCCGTGGGCATGTCGGAGACATACATCATCACGTAGAAGATGCGCAGCAGAACAAACAGCAGCGCCAGCATGTCGAGCACCGTCTGCCCGGCACCGAGCAGGTGCGCAATGATCACCGCACCGATAAAGAACGGCAGCGCCTCGAAGCTGTTGGCCTGGGCCGCATTGGCCCGTGCGCGCCAGTCGGTCTGCCGGGCCATCCAGGCGCGCGGATCGTGGTTGTCAAAGCCGCCGTCCTTGCGCGACTTGCCCAAGTTGCCGCTCTTGGCCAGCCAGGCGCAACCCATCGGCAGCAGTGCGGCGATCAGCACGCACCAGTAGGCCACGGTAAACCGGGCAACATGCATGGTGGTATTCATAGTTTTCGACCTTTTTTGGCCGCCAGCGCCTGATGGATAAGCCCGAGCAGCTATTAAATTGTGAGTATTTTAACGGCCACGCAGGGGCGGTGCCGTCACCTGCGGTCCACCAGCGCATGCGCGATGGTGCCCAGGTCCACATATTCCAGTTCGCTGCCCACGGGCACCCCGCGTGCGAGGCGCGTCACATGCACGCCCCGGCTCTTGAGGGCCTCGCTGATCACATGGGCCGTGGCCTCGCCCTCGGCGTTGAAATTGGTGGCCAGGATCACCTCCTGCACCTCGCCGCTGGTGGCCCGCTCCATGAGCTTCTGCAGACCGATTTCCTTGGGCCCCACCCCGTCCAGCGGGCTGAGCCGCCCCATGAGCACAAAGTACAGCCCCTTGAAAGCCCCGGTGCGCTCCATCGCGGATTGGTCCGCAGGCGTTTCGACCACACACAGCCGCGTGGCATCCCGCTCCGGGTCCAGGCAGGTGCTGCACACCTCGGCCTCGGTGAACGTATGGCAACGCGCGCAGTGGTGCACAGTGCCCACCGCCTCCCCCAGGGCGCGCGACAGCGCCAGGGCGCCTTCACGATCATGCTGCAGCAGATGAAACGCCATGCGCTGCGCAGACTTCACCCCCACCCCCGGCAGCCGACGCAGCGCCTGGATCAAAACGTCAAGGGAGTTGGTGGTGGACATGGACAGGCTGGAGGTAAGGCGCGTGGGTTGGTAAGGCGTGGATGAGTGAGGCGCAAACAGGGCCAACTCGAACGGATGCGAGGAAAAGCAAAGGGGATGTGCCCCCTGCCTTCACACCCCACCCTCAAGGGCGTAGCGAGCGGGATCAGCTGCTAGGCGGACGGAGCGCAGGAACCGGAACGTACTTGAAGTACGTGAGGATTCCGAGCCCCGCCCAACGACGCAGATGGCCCGCTCGGTAGCCAGCATCAGAAAGGGAATTTCATGCCGCCGGGGAGGCCTGGCATGCCTTGCGTCAGCTTGCCCATCTTCTCCGAAGAAGTCTCTTCCGCCTTGCGCACCGCCGCATTGAACGCTGCCGCCACCAGGTCTTCCAGCATGTCCTTGTCTTCGGCCAGCAGGCTGGGGTCGATGGTGATGCGCTTGACGTCGTGCTTGCAGGTCATGACCACCTTCACCAGGCCCGCGCCCGATTCGCCTTCCACTTCAATGAAGGCCAGTTCGTCCTGGGCCTTCTTGAGGTTGTCCTGCATGGCCTGGGCTTGCTTCATCAGGCCGGCGAGTTGTCCTTTGTTGAACATGGTGTGGTTTCCTTTTCGGTTTCTATTGAAATGAGTGAATAGTGGTCGTCGGTCACGCGGGTTTGATACTGCCCGGCACGATTCTCGCGCCGTAGTCCCGCATCAGCGATTGCACGAAGGGGTCGTTGTGCACGATTTCCTCGGCGCGGCGCTGACGTTTGGCAGCGGCAGCGGCGTTGCGGCGGGCGGGGCTGTCGATGACCACGCCCACCTCGACGCTGATCTGGGTGGCGTGGCCCGCAGCCTCCAGCGCCGCGCGCAGGCGCTCGCGCGCCGTGGGCTGGTTGAGCGACTCGCGCTCCACGCGCAGCAGCCAGTGGCCACCGTCGCGCGCCACCAGTTGCGATTGCAGGGCCAGCTCCCGCACCAGGGCGTTGATGGCTTCAGCCGCGACCATCTGCTGCACCGTGGTGTGCCAGACATCGCCTTCTTCGGTGGGCGTGTAGCGTGCGGATGCAGGCACAGGCGCGGAATGGGGAGCCGGTTGCAAACGCACACCGGGCTCGGGGGCTACGCGCACCGGGATTGCTACAAACTCAGGAGCTGCTTGCGCTTGATCAGCACGCGCAGGGCCGCGATTCTGATCAAATCCCTGCACCTCGCGCACGGGCAACGCCGTGACGGCTGCGAGCGCCGCTGGCACCGCGTGTGCACCGCCTGCGGTGCCAGCATCGTCCTCCGCCCCAGGCCAAGGCGGCGGCTCTGACGAAGAAGCGTCGTCGCCTTCTGATGAGGAGGCTTCTTCCCGCGCTGGCACGGCAACTGCTGGGGCAGAAGCTGGAGCCGACACGGCGGGTGCCACAACAGGGGCCGCAACGGGCGGCGCGGGCACCGCTGGTGCGGGCTGTGGCACCGGCGCAGCCATGGCAGAAGACGCCGCAGGACGCGCCGGAGCCAACGCCGGTGGCGACGCCAGAGGTGCCGACGCAGCCGCCGAAGCCCCTGCGGGCGCGGTTTCAGGCCGCGTCAGAGTTTTTTTTTCAGCCGGTTCGCCAGCGCCCCCTGCACCGCTGACGGGCTTGAAGGCCAGCAGGCGCAGCAGCACCATGGTGAGCGCTGCATATTCATCGGGCGCCAGGCCCAGCTCGCCACGCCCATGCAGGCACAGGCTGTAGAGCAATTGCGTTTCGTCGGCGGGCATCAGCGCAGACAGGCGGGCGGTTTCGGCGGCCTCGGGGTCGTCGGCATCCACCGCACCGGCCATTTGCGGCACAGCCTGGAACACGGCCATGCGCTGCAGCACGGCACTCATTTCTTCGAGCGTGGAGGCGGCCGACAGGCCGTTCATGCGCAGCGCGTCCGAGGTTTCGACCACGGTCTTGCCGTCGCCTTGGGCCAGCGCGTCAATGAGGCGGAACACATAGGAGCGGTCCACGGCACCCAGCATCTGGCGCACACCGGCTTCCTGCAACTGACCGCTGCCAAACGCGATGGCCTGGTCAGTGAGCGAGAGCGCATCGCGCATGGAGCCCCGCGCAGCGCGCGACAGCAGGCGCAGCGCCTGCGGCTCGGCGGGCACGTTCTCGCTGGCCAGCACGCGGGTCAGGTGCTCCAGCACCGTCTCGGGCGCCATGGGGCGCAGGTTGAATTGCAGACAACGACTCAGCACCGTGACCGGCACCTTCTGCGGGTCGGTCGTGGCGAGCACAAACTTGAGGTATTCGGGCGGCTCTTCCAGCGTCTTCAGCATGGCGTTGAACGCCGTGTTGGTGAGCATGTGCACTTCGTCGATCATGAAGACCTTGAAGCGCCCCTGCACCGGCTTGTAAACCGCCTGCTCCAGCAGGCTTTGTACCTCGTCCACACCCCGGTTGGAGGCTGCATCCAGCTCGGTGTAATCCACAAAACGGCCGCTGTCGATGTCGGTGCAGGCCTGGCACACGCCGCAGGGCGTGGCGGTGATGCCACCGTTGCCATCGGGCCCCTGGCAGTTGAGCGACTTGGCCAGAATGCGCGACACCGTGGTCTTGCCCACACCGCGCGTCCCGGTAAACAGGTAAGCGTGGTGCAGGCGCTGCTGGGTCAGCGCATTCGACAGGGCTTGGACCACATGCTCCTGCCCCACCATTTCGGTGAAATTGCGAGGGCGGTACTTGCGGGCGAGCACGAGGTAGGACATGCGGGCGATTCTACGGGCTGGGCCGGACAGACCTGCAGGCATCAGGACAATGCAGCGTGTCGAGAAGTGCACCCCACATCCAGCGTACAATCGAAGGTGACGGGCCTCCTCGCATGGTGAAGCGGCCAACCGGGTCAGGTGGGGAACCAAGCAGCCCTAACTGTGGAGTCAGTGCCGGGGGTAAGGCTCGTCAACTTCTTCTTTCTTTTTTGCGCGCTCGCGCAAAAACGCCCCACTCCAGTATTTCCGTAGCGCACATGGGCAAGCCTGCCAGGCTCGCCCAACCGGCACGCAGCGCCTTCTCAAGCCCCTGCGGACCGCCCCAACCAGCGCAGCGCTCCCTCGCCCGCCACGCGGCCGCTGGCCATGCTGGCGGTGAGCAGGTAGCCGCCGGTAGGCGCCTCCCAGTCCAGCATCTCCCCTGCACAGAACACGCCCGGAAACGCCGTGGCCATGAGTTGTGCGTCCAGCGCCTCAAAAGCTACGCCACCCGCCGTGCTGATCGCCTCGTCCAGCGGACGCGCAGCCACCACGGTGATGGGCAAGGCCTTGATCGCGTGGGCCAGGGCCACGGGGTCGTTCATGCCGTCCTTGCCTAGGTGTTCGTAAAGGATGCCGGCCTTGATGCCATCCAGCCCCAGGCGACTCTTAAGGTGGCTGGACAGCGAGCGCGAGCCGCGCGGGTGGCGCACCTCCACCAGCACACGCTCCGGGCTGTGGTCGGGCAACAGATCGAGGTGGAACGTGGCGTGGCCGTGGGCTTGCACCTCGTCGCGCAGCAGGTGCGACGCGGCATAGACCAGGCTGCCCTCCACCCCCGTGGCCGTGACCACAAACTCGCCCCGGCGGCTGAAGCTGCGGCCGTGGCTGTCGGTGAAGCTGAGCGCCACGGTCTTGAAGGGCTGGCCCACAAACTTCTCTGAAAAATGTGGCGTCCAGCCCACCGTGGGCGCGGGCGTGCGGCCCAGCAGTTCTTGCAGAAAGGCACGGCGCGTCTCGCCCACCGGGGCATCGGCGCGCAGCACATCAAAGCCGCAGTTGGAGGGGCGCAACGGCTCCACAGCCACGCCGCGCTGCGCCAGCAACGGCACCCAGGCACCGTCCGACCCCAGGCGCGCCCAACTGCCGCCGCCCAGTGCGAGCACCACGGCCTTGGCTGCCACGCGCACTTCACCTGCCGGTGCAGCCAAACGCAGCACGCCCTCGTCGGCCCAGCCCAGCCAGCGGTGGCGCATGTGGAACAGCACCCCCTGCCCGCGCAGGCGCTGCAGCCACGCGCGCAGCAGCGGCGCGGCCTTCATGTCGGCGGGGAACACACGGCCTGATGTGCCCACAAAGGTCTCCACGCCCAGCCCCTGCGCCCAGGCACGCAGTTCAGGACCGCCAAAGGCGCGGACCAGCGGCTCGATCTGCTGCTCGCGCCCGGCATAACGTCCCACAAAGGGCTCGTGCGGTTCGGAGTGCGTGAGGTTGAGCCCGCCCTTGCCCGCCAGCAGAAACTTACGCCCCACCGACGGCATGGCATCAAACAAGTGCACGGCCACGCCCGCCTGGGCCAGCACCTCGGCGGCCATCAGGCCCGCCGGGCCGCCGCCGATGACGGCCACATCGCACTGCAAGGTCTCCGCAGACAGGGTGGGTGTATCGGAAGGAGAAAGGGTGTGGGACACGAAAGGACCTTGCTAAAAAATGGGGGCGTCGCGCTGCGTTGGGGCCGGAAGGACCGGTCAGAACAAAGAGCCTTGCGGTGAATCCGCAGGCCCCGGCGCGGCGCGCCCGGGCTTTGCCGGGGCGACCGGCGCAGCGGGGGCGAGAGTATGCCCGACCCTAGGCGGCTTGGCGGAAGACGCCCCTGCGCCGTCCGGCGCATCGCCCACCATCACCATGCGCCCATCGCCCGTGAGGAAGGCGGCATGCACGGCCTCGCCCGGCATCAGTGCCGACACGGCTTCGCGGTAGCGCTCCAACTGCGCCACCAGCGCCTGCTGGCGCTGGGGCTGGGTGGCGCTTTTGTAGTCCAGCACCCACCATCCCGCAGCAGCATCCTCGGCCTGCGCTGCGCGGCGCAACACCAGCCGGTCGATGCGCAGGCTCTGGCCCTGGTAGTGCAGCGGGGCTTCGTTGATGGCGGTTCGAATCAGCGTTGGCTCCCACGCCCATGCGCCCTCGCCGGCCAGGATGCCCTGCGCCATGCGGGCGGCCTGCTCGGCGGCGGCGGGAGTAATGTCGTGGTCGGCAGCCAGGCGGGCCAATCGCGCAGCGGGCCACCCCTGGGCGCGCAGGTCGGCCAGCGGGGCGCCGGCCACACCGGCCTGCTCCAGCAGCTGGTGCATGGCGTCGCCCTGGCGCGACAAGGGGGTGGAGTCGCCATCGCCGGGCATGGCCACGGGCGTGGCGCCGCTGGGGTCGGCGGCGGCCGCTGCACCCGGTTTGGTGCGGGCACTTTGCAAGGCCTCGGGCAAGGACGGCAACGCAGCCATGGTGAAGGTGTCGGCGGCCGCCCCTGCCCCGGTGGCAGGCGCCTGGGCGGTGCCCACATCCACCTCGATCACCAGCGGGGCCAGCCGGTTCCACCAGCTACCCAGGGCCGAGTTGCTGGGCAGCACGGACGACAGCGCCAGGCAATGTTTGGCGCGCGTCATGGCCACGTAGAGCATGTTCAGCTCCTCACGGCTGCGGGCCTGCTGCTCGGCGGCCAGCGCCGCTTCTGCGCTGGGCGGCGGATTCGATTCGCTGGCCAGAAAGACGAAGGCCGAGGGCACAGTTTGCTCGCCCGGCCAGTCCACCAGCACACCCATGGTTTCGGCCTTCTGCGGGCGGGTGTCGGTGTCGAGCAACAGCACGCAGTCGGCCTCCAGCCCCTTGGCGCCGTGCACTGTCAGCAGGCGAATGGCCTGCGCATCGGCCCGGCCAGGGGCACGCACGCCGCCTTTTTTCATGGCCCGCACCAGGGCATAGGGCGTGAGGTAGCGGCCACCATCGTGCTGCAACGCAGCCGCCAGCAGAGCTCGCAGGTTGGCCTGCACCGCTTGGCGCTGAGTGGCTGGGGCCGCAGCAGCAAAACGTGCCAGCACATCACCGTGTTCGTAGATGGCATGCAGCGCGTCGTGGGGCGGTAGGCTGCCAACCCAGGCTTGGTATTGAAGCAAAACAGGCCCTAGCGCTTGCAAATCAAGCGGCAGCAGCTCACTTTTCAATAGCAATTCAAACCAACTGCTGCCTGCATGTTCGGATTGGCGGCGCAGCACGGCCAGGTCTACCAGGGCGTCGTCGCCCAGGCCGAACAACGGCGACTTGAGCGCACGCGCCAGCGACAAGTCGTGCGTGGGCGAGACCAGCACATCGAGCAGCGCCACCATGTCCTGCACCTCGGGTGCGTCGAACAGATCGGCCTTTTCCGGTTGCACGCAGGGCAGGTGCAGGGCGCGCAGGGCGTCTTGCATGCTGGCCAGGCGGTCGCGCTTGCGGGCCAGCACCAGCACCTCTTTGGGCGGCGTGCCGCTGGCGATCTGCGCGGCCACCCAGGCCGCAGCCTGCGTGCATTCGCGCATGCGCTGGGTTTCTTCGGCTTCGTGGCGGGGTTCGGTCAGGCTGTCGCGCCAGGCCAGCGGGTCGCGCGCCGCGCTGCCTCCATCGCCCGCATCGTCGTCATCGGTGATGGCAGGCAGGCGCAGCAGTTGGCCCTGGTGTTTGGATTCGGTGGTGTGGTCGCGAAAGCCGCTGGTCTCTTGCTGCGCCTGGGCCTGGCCCATGACGGCGTTGACGGCAGCAATCACGCCCTGCGCATTGCGGCGCGTGTGGTCGCAGCTGAGCAGGTCGCCGCCCAGCCCGTCGCGCACAAAGGCCTGCGCGGCGATGAACACCTGCGGCTCGGCGCGGCGAAAGCGGTAGATGCTCTGCTTGGGGTCGCCCACGATGAACACGCTGGGCGCGGCAGAGCCACCACCCGAGCCTGCATAGCCCGCCAGCCACGCGTGCAGCGCCTGCCACTGCAGCGGGTTGGTGTCCTGGAACTCATCCACCAGCAGGTGGCGGATGCGGGCGTCCAGCCGCTCCTGCACCCAGCCACTGAGCACCGGGTCGGCCAGCATGACCAAGGCCGTGCGCTCCACATCGTTCATGTCCACCCAGCCGTGCTGCTGCTTGACCGCCACGAACTGCGCAATCAGGCAGCGCGCCAGCCGGGCCATGCGCTGCTGGTGCAGCCAGGCCTCGTGCTGGCGGCGGGCAGTGAGCAGGCGCTGCAGCTCGGGCTCGGCCTCTTGCGCGGCGGGAAACTTCTCCAGGTTCTTCGACAGGCGGTCTTCCTTGGCGACGAACATGGCTTTGCGCAGCATGTCCAGGCGCTGGTTCAGGTCGGGGCAGGCCAGCGCGTCGATGATGGCGTCCGCCGCCTTTTGCGGGGTCTTGTTGGACTCGGCGCCCAGGGCACTGGCCCAGTTACGCCAACGTTGCTGGGCGGCCTCGGTCTGCAGGGCCTCGGCCGGCTCAGTCAGAGCAGCCAGTTCGGGGTAGGCCTGCTGGAACGGCGGCACCGAGGCATCGACCACGCCCGCCTCGTCGGCCAGGTCAAACTCCACGCGCTTGGCCAGCGCAGCGGCCAGCGCCTTGTGCGTTTGCGAGCGGCCGTGGCGGGCTACGACGGCTTCGTAATCGGAGCGCAGGCTGGCGCTGTCGGCCACGGTCTGCAGGAAAGGCGGCCAGACCTCGCGCACGGCCTCGGCATCGTCTTCCAGCAGCTCAAAGTGCGCGGGCAGGCCTTGCTGCTGCAGCAGCGCTAGCGGGGCCGTGCCCAGCAGCGCAGCAAACCAGCTATGGAAGGTGCGGATCTGCACCGGGCGGCCAGCCTCCAGCAGTTGGCGGTATAAATTTTGTAGCGCCTCGCGCTTTTCCAATGCGCCCTGGGGGCTGATTCCGCGTGCAATCAGCTCGACCGTCAGTTCTTCCAGCGGCTTGTGGCTGAACTGCTCCAGCCACTCTTGCAGACGCTGGCGCATTTCGCCCGCCGCCTTTTTGGTGAAGGTGATGGCCAATATCTCATGCGGCGCGCAGCCGTCCAGCAACGCGCGCAGCATGCGCGAGACCAGCATCCAGGTCTTGCCCGCGCCCGCGCAGGCTTCCACCGCCACGCTACGCGCGGGGTCGCAGGCAATGGCGTAGAAGGCCTCGCGCGAGACGGGGCGGCCGTTGTGTTCATACGCGGCCTGCACGGGTTGGTCGGTACTCTCGGTCATGGCGTCTCTGGCGTTGGCAGCACCTGCTCGGCGTCTGCCCACATGTCTTTGCGGCACAGGCCGCGCACGGCGCAGAACTCGCACACCGAGCCCTCGCCCAGCGCGGGCAGCGGCGCACCGGCGGCGATGCGGGCCATGTCGTGCTGGATGCCTTCAACCAGCACATCGCGCAGGTGCACCACTTCGTCCTGTTCGTGCATTTGCGTCTCGCCGCGCTCGCCCACGTTGACGTAGGCAGCGCGCAGGGTGTCGTGGCTCAGCAGGGCGGCGTAGAAGGCCAGTTGCGTGTCCTCCGCTCCGCTCTTGATGCGCTGGCGGGTCACGCTGTCGCTTTCGGTTTTGTAGTCAATCACCAGCACCGTGGGCTCGCCGGTAGACGAGACACCATCGATGCGGTCGAGGGTGCCGACCAGCTCCAGATCGCCCAGCGGCTGGCGCGCCTTGACCTCGGCCTGGCGGAAGGTGGCGCCCTGCTGCTCGTGCCCTGCCAGCCATTGCAGGTAGCCGTCGCGCAGTTGCGCCCAGCCTGCGGCAAAGGGCAGAAAGTCTCCGTCTTGCAGCCGCTGTTCGCGGGTGACAGCCTCGGCGGCGGCGTCCATGCGGGTGCGGCGCTCGTCCGGGTGGTCGGTGGGCTCAGCCAGCAACGCCTCGTGAAAGTGCTGCAGCACGGCGTGCAGCCAGTTGCCAAAGTCGCGCTTGTCCACTTCGGCATCCAGTTCGTCGGCCTCGCGCAGACCCAGCTGGCGCTGGGCAAAGAAGCGGTAGGGGCAGTGGCGCAGATCGGAATACGCGGTGGAGGACAGGTACGCCACGGGCAGCGCATGGCCCACGGGCTGGGGGCGCAGCGTGGGGGTGGCGGCCACTGCGCGGGCCGCACGGTCATCGGTGCCGGGAGTAGCGGCACCATCCAATTGCAGGGCCAGCACCAGGGCGCTGGCCAGCAGGGGCTCGCCGCCCTCGTCGCCGGTGCGCCACAGCACATCCACCACGGGCGTGCGCAGGGCGTGGGCCCAGGCGGCCCGCTGGGCAGCTTCGAGCGACTGGCGCGTGGGCAGGCCCCAGGCCTCGCGCTGGGCCTGAGACCAGTCACCGGCAGGCTCGGGTGCGGCCTGCAGGCGCTTTTCATCGCAGCCTGGCAGCACGGCGGCAGCAAAGGGGCGGGCCAGCAGCTGCGGCAAGGGCACCACCACCACGGGCGCATCGGCGGCTTGCGCGGCCACATAGCGCCCGGCTTCGAGCACGTCCTTGGCCCAGCGGGTGAATTCGGCCAGTGCCATGCGGCGACCTGCGCTGTCACCCCAGGCGTCCAGCTCGGCCTGCTGGCCGTCTTGCAGACGCAGTGCGGCCAGCACGCGCATGCCGGCTGGGTCGGCCTGCAGGCCTTGCCACTGGCCCGCTTGCTCCAGCACGGCGCGCAGGGCGGGCAGCCACTGCGCCAGCGGGCGCGCGGCGCGCAGGGATTCCCGCCAGGCCTCCACCGTGGCCAGAGTGCGGGCCAGGTGGGGCTGGGCGCTCAAATCCCGCGCGGTGGCGGCAGCCCAGTGCTGCACCACGCCCTTGCGCAGCCATTGCTCGAGGCGATTGACCTCGCCCGGCATCAGCGCAGGGGTGTGTTTGATCCAGTCCAGCACCGCGTTGGATGAAGCATTCCACGCCGCAGCCTGCAGCGCGGCCGTGACCCGCGAAGCGGCGCGTGTGGTGGACAGAATCCAGCCGCTCTCATCGCGCACCAGCACGCCGCTGCTGTCCAGGTGGGCGAGCACGCGGCGGATCAGGGCGCGGTCGGTGGCGGCCAGGGCTACGGGCACGCGACCATCGCGGACATGGGCCAGCACGCAGGCAGCAGCGCGTTGGGCTTCGTCTTCGGCATCGGTGGCAGCATGCAAAGCGCGCTGGGGTGGCGCGGGACTTTCATCAACCAACGAAGGCAGCGCAACGCAAATGCCTTGCGCACCCCAATGCGTCACCAGGGCCGGGGTCAGTGCGTCGGATTGAAAGCCTTCGAGCACCACCAGCGCATCCACCGATGCGCGCACTCCGGGCTCGAACAGCACGTCGGTGGCGTGGCGCGAGGCCAGCACCCATTCCAGCGCCAAGCGCGCCACCAGGGCTTCATAGTGCAGGCTGCTGCCTTCGTCGGCGGTGGCCAGCAGCTGGCGTGCTTCTTCGCCCCAAGCCGCGCGCTGCGCCGGGGGCACGGCCGCCACGGCGGGCGCCAGTTGGGCTGCGGCTTCTTGCAATGGCGTGGCCAGCATTTCGCGCTGGGCGCCCTGCCCCACACGCTCCAGCAAGGCCCGGGCCGTGAGGGTGTCACGCGCCACGTCGCCCGCAAAGTCGTCGGCCGATGGCTCAAAACCCTGCAGCTGGCGCGCCCAGTTGCGGGTGGTTTCGAAACGCGGTGCAAAACCCTGCGGAAACTGCAGCGCCCAGTGGCGCTGGGCCCAGGGCATGAGCTGGGCGTAAGGCACCAGCACCACGGTACGCGCCAAATAGGCGCCATGGGCCCTCGCATGCGCGGCCACCTGGGCCAGTGCGGCATGCCACAGGGCTGCGCCCAAGCCGGTGCCCTGATCGCTTTTCGCTATGACAGTCATAGCGTCGCAAGCCCCGGCCATATCGGTGAATGGGGGATTGGTTTCTGTCACAATGCCCTGACTTTAAACGTACACCGGTCGCAACCCGCCCAAAATCAAGGAATTCCGCCATGGCCAGCGAACTCATCAAACATGTCTCTGACGCCAGCTTCGAAGCCGACGTGCTCCAACCCGGCTCCGCCGTGCTGGTGGACTACTGGGCCGAGTGGTGCGGCCCCTGCAAGATGATTGCCCCCATCCTCGACGAAGTTGCAGGCACCTACCAGGGCAAACTGCAAATCGCGAAGATGAATGTGGACGAAAACCGCGAGATCCCCGCCAAGTTCGGCATCCGCGGCATTCCCACCCTGATGCTGTTCAAGGACGGCCAACTGGCCGCTACCAAGGTGGGCGCTATGAGCAAGGCGCAACTGACCGCCTTCATCGACCAGCAACTGGCCTGATTGCTCCCCCGAAAGCCCCGCCGGTGTTCTGCCTGCGGGGCTTTTTTTTAGGATACTGCGGCGCGCGCCGTGCGCCAGAGGGCATATGCAGTGATCCCCTCCTTTGCGCGCCCCTGAAGCACCTGCTTTTTTTCCTGTCATAATTCCTCTCGATCACCGGTCTGCACGCATTGGCAGCCGGACCAAGATCCCCGGCGAGCCGGGCCTGCAAACAGCAGCCCATCCGGCATCAGCCCCCTCCCCCAAGATTCTTACCAGCTCCGCCAAGGAGTCATTCCATGCACTTAAACGAACTCAAGGCACTGCACGTGTCTGAAGTCCTGAAGCAGGCCGAAGAACTCGAAATCGAAAATACGGGCCGGATGCGCAAACAGGAATTGATGTTTGCCATCATCAAGAAGCGCGCCAAGGCAGGCGAACAGGTGTTTGCGGATGGCGTGCTGGAAATCCTGCCTGACGGCTTCGGCTTTCTGCGCAGCCCCGACACGAGCTTCACCGCCAGCACCGACGACATCTACATCAGCCCCAGCCAGGTGCGCCGCTTCAACCTGCACACCGGCGACATGATCGAAGGCGAAGTGCGCACGCCCAAGGACGGCGAACGCTACTTTGCCCTCACTAAACTGGACTCGGTCAACGGCGGTCCACCGGAGCAGAACAAGCACAAGGTGATGTTCGAAAACCTGACGCCACTGTTCCCCAAGGAACAGATGCGCCTGGAACGCGACCTCAAAGGTGACGAGAACATCACCGGCCGCATCATCGACATCATCGCCCCCATTGGCCGCGGCCAGCGCGCGCTGATCGTCGCACCGCCCAAGAGCGGCAAGACGGTGATGATGCAGCACATCGCCCACGCCATCACGGCCAACAACCCTGATGTGCACCTGATGGTGCTGCTGGTGGACGAGCGCCCTGAAGAAGTGACCGAAATGCAGCGCACGGTGAAGGGCGACATCATCGCCTCCACCTTCGACGAGCCTGCCGCCCGCCACGTGCATGTGGCCGAAATGGTGATCGAGCGCGCCAAACGCCTGGTCGAACTGAAAAAGGACGTGGTGATCCTGCTGGACTCCATTACCCGCCTGGCCCGCGCCTACAACAACGTCGTGCCCTCCAGCGGCAAGGTGCTGTCCGGCGGTGTGGACGCGGCTGCGCTGCAGCGACCCAAGCGCTTCTTTGGCGCTGCGCGCAAAGTTGAGGAAGGTGGCTCGCTCACCATCATCGCCACGGCGCTGGTCGATACCGGCAGCCGCATGGACGAAGTGATCTTTGAAGAATTCAAGGGCACGGGCAACTGTGAAATCCACCTGAACCGCCGCTTGTACGAAAAGCGCGTGTTCCCCGCCATCGAGCTCAACAAGAGCGGCACGCGCCGCGAAGAACTGCTGCTGGCCCCAGAGATCCTGCAGAAGACCCGCATCCTGCGCCAGTTCATGTACAACATGGACGAGATCGAGTCTATGGAGCTGATGATCAAGAACATGAAGGCCACCAAGACCAATGTGGACTTCTTCGACATGATGCGTCGCGGGGGCTGATTCTCAGCCTGTGCAATAATAGAGGGCTTTTTCTTGCGGAAAGTACATCGGACTGGCCGGTGCGGCTCCCGCAGTTGACTCAAAGGAAGATCATGAAAGAAGGCATTCACCCCAACTACCGCGAAGTTCTGTTCTCGGACCTGTCCAACGGCTTCAAGTTCGTGACCCGTTCGTGCGTGAACACCAAGGAAACCGAAACCTTCGAAGGCAAGGAATATCCTCTGTTCAAGCTGGACACCTCCTCTGAATCGCACCCCTTCTACACCGGCACGCAAAAGTCCGTGGACAACATGGGTGGTCGCGTGGAGCGCTTCCGCAACCGTTTCGGCAAGACCGCAGCGAAGTAATTCGCCCCTGCGTTCCCGCCAAAAAGGCAGCCCGGGCAACCGTGCTGCCTTTTTCTTTGTTTTTGCCTTTATTCTCGGTGGCTCTTCGCCTTGCTGCCCACTGACGCGTGACCCCACCCACCCCCGCCATCGTTACCCAGAATGCCGTGAGCCCGCTTCCGCGCTGGGCACTGCTGTTGTTGTGCATTGCCTATGTGGTGCCGGGCTTTGTCGGGCGTGACCCCTGGAAGAATGCCGATGTCACGGCCTTTGGCTACATGCTGGAGCTGGCCCAGGGCCGCACTCCGTGGCTGAGCCCCTTGCTGGGTGGCATGCCGCCCGAGACAGAAGGCCTGCTGCCCTACTGGCTGGGTGCCTGGGCCATGCAGATTGCGCCCTCCTGGTTGTCAGCCGAAATGGCTGTGCGCATTCCGTTTACAGGGCTGCTGGCCCTCACGCTCGTTGCCACCTGGTACGGCGTGTACTACCTGGCCCGCAGCCCCGGCGCACAGCCGGTGGCGTTTGCGTTTGGTGGCGAAGCGCCTCCACTCGACTATGCCCGCGCTATCGCCGATGGTGCCTTGCTGGCCTTGATTGCGTGCCTGGGACTGGCCCAGCTTTCGCACGAGACCACCAGTTATCTGGTGCAGCTCAGCTGCACGGCGCTGCTCTTCTTTGCCGTGGCCGCAATGCCCCACCGCACTGTTGCGCCAGCCGTGGCCTTGGTGGCGGGCCTGCTCGGGCTGACGCTGGCAGGGGCGCCCGCCCTGGCTGCGATGCTGGGCGTGGGCAGCATGGTGCTGGTGGTGCTGGCCCCCGGCAGCAGCACCGACCGCCGCTGGCATTGGGCACTGGGTCTGCTGGCCGTCACGCTGCTGGCCGCATGGGCTGCCTGGACGCTGGATCTGTGGCGCTGGCGCATTGTGGGCGGCAACACAGGTGGCAAGGAATGGCAGAGCCTGGTGCGGCTGCTCATCTGGTTTGGCTGGCCCGCCTGGCCTTTGGCACTGTGGACCTTGTGGCGCTGGCGCAAGCAGATCGTGAGCCGCCAGGGCCACCGGCACCTGCTGCTGCCGCTGTGGTTCTCGGTGGTGTCCGTTGCCGCCACCCTCAGCACCCAGCCCGCCGACCGGGCCTTGCTGCTGGGTCTGCCCGCCATGGCCGCGCTGGCCGCATTTGCATTGCCGACCCTGCGCCGCAGCGTGGGGGCGCTGATCGACTGGTTCACGCTGCTGTTCTTCACGGTGTCCGCGCTGGCGATCTGGGTGATCTGGATTGCCATGCAGACCGGCGTGCCCGCCAAGCCCGCCGCCAATGTGGCCAAGTTGGCGCCGGGGTTTGTGCCGCAGTTTTCGGCGCTGGCGCTGGTGGTGGCCCTGGCCGCCACAGTGGGCTGGTGTGGCTTGGTCTGGTGGCGCGCCTCCCGCAACCGCGCCCCCATCTGGAAGAGCCTGGTACTGCCCGCTGGCGGCGCAGCCCTGGGCTGGGTGCTGCTGATGACGCTGTGGCTGCCGCTGCTGGACTATGCACGCAGCTACACCCCCCAGGTGCGCAGCGTGTTGGCAGCCATGGGGCCAGAGCCCGGGTGTGTTCAGACCGTGGGGCTGAGCCGCGCCCAGGTGGCCGCACTGCAATACCACGGCCAGCTCTCACTGCAGCGGGCCGGTTTGCAGGACGAGTGCCAGTGGCTGCTGGCAGACATTGCCTCGTGGCCCGCGTCTGAACGCATGGTCAACGCCGCCCAGTGGGAGCCCAAGGCCACCCTGCCCCGCCCTACCGACAAGAACGATCACCTTCTGCTGATGCGCCGCAAGGGTCCGGCGCGCTGATGTCCGAGCGATCCACCATCACCCGGCACGCGCTCACGGTGCTGGCCGGGCAACTGGCTGTCATGGCGTTTGGCGTGACGGACACCATCGTGGCTGGCCGATACAGCGAATCGTCGCTCGCCGCGCTGTCCGTGGGCTCAGCCATTTTCATCAGCGTCTATGTGGCACTGATTGGTGTGTTGCAGGCGCTGCTGCCCGTGTGGGCGGAGCAGCGCGGTGCGCGCGAAACCGAGGGGGTGGGCCGCTCGCTGCGCCAGGCCCTGTACCTGTGCGGTGCGGCCTCGCTGGCGGGCATGGCCATCCTGCTCTCCCCCGGGCCCATCCTGCGCTGGACCGATGTGCCCGCCGCCCTGCAGCACGACGTGGAAAACTACCTGGCCGTGCTGGCACTGGCGCTGCCCCCGGCCCTGCTGTTCCGTATCTACAGCACGCTGAATCAGGCCCTGGGCCGGCCCCAGCTGGTCACCTGGCTGCAGGTGGGCTCGCTGTTCATCAAGCTGCCACTGTCGGTGTGGTTCACGTTTGGTGGTGCGGGCCTGCCCGCGCAGGGCGTGGTGGGCTGTGCCTGGGCCACGCTGGTCGTCAACTGCAGCATGCTGGCTGTGGCCATCTGGCTGCTGCGCACCCAGGACCTCTACGAACCCCTAGGCCTGTGGCGGCGCATGGAGCCACCCCACTGGCCCACCATCGCGGGCTTTGCGCGGTTGGGTATTCCGGCGGGTCTGGCCGTAATGGTCGAGGTGACCTCGTTCACGCTGATGGCACTGTTCATCGCGCGCCAGGGCACCACGGCATCTGCAGCCCACCAGATTGCAGCCAACCTGGCGGCTGTGCTCTACATGGTGCCGCTGTCGCTGGCCATTGCCACCAGTGCACGGGTCAGCTACTGGCTGGGTGCAGGCAACCCCGCGCAGGCCCGCAAGGTTGTTTTTATAGGTTTTAAGCTCTCTGCGCCTTCTGGTATTGCCTTTGCAGCTATTTTATTGATAGCAAAAGATCATATTGGCAGCGTGTACTCTGCCAACGCCAGCGTGGTGGCCATGACCGGGAGCGTGCTGGTGTGGGTGGCCGCCTACCACGCAGCCGATGCGCTGCAGACGTTGTGCGTGTTTGTGCTGCGCTGCTACCGCATCACCCTGGCCCCCCTGGCCGTGTACTGCACCTTGCTCTGGGGCGCGGGTCTGGGTGGGGGCTACTGGCTGGCCTACGCGGGCAGCGGGCCCTGGGCCCAGAGCCCGTCACCCACCCCGTTCTGGGCCGCCAGTGCCATCGCCCTGGCGGGCACAGCCGCGCTGTTTGTGGCCATGCTCTGGCGGGCCATCAGCCCTGCAGGGCAAAACCGCGCAGCCGGTTCGCCGGGAAGGTGACCGAAAACACCGAGCCCTTGCCCAGGGTGCTGGAGATGTCCAGCGTGGCGCCGTGGCGCTGCAGCACATGCTTGACGATGGCCAGGCCCAGGCCCGTGCCGCCTGTCTCGCGCGACCGGCTGCGGTCCACGCGGTAGAACCGCTCCGTCAGGCGCGGAATGTGTTCGGGGGCAATGCCGGGGCCGGTGTCCTGCACTGAAAAAACAGCACCGCCATCTTCCTTGCGCTCCCACACGACCGCAATGGAGCCACCTGCAGGCGTGTAGCGCACGGCATTGTTGACCAGGTTGGACAAGGCGCTTTGCAGCTCGGCAGGCACCCCTGCGATGTCCCCCTCGCTGCGCAAAACCTCGGCCGACGGAAAACGGATCTCGTGCGTGCGCGGCTGGTTCTGCGTGAGCAGTGCCGACAAGGCGCGGCCCTCCTCCTCGCAACGCTGCATCAGCGACTGCACGGGAGTCCATTCGGCCATACCTGGCAGCGGGCTGCCCTCCAGGCGCGACAGCGTGAGCAAGTCCTGCACCACGCTTTGCATGCGCTGGGCCTGCTGCGCCATCATGCCCAGGTAGCGGGCGCGCTCGTCGGCACTCAGCGGCAGGGTCTGCAGGGTTTCGACAAACCCCGTCAGCACGGTGAGCGGTGTGCGGATCTCGTGCGACACATTGGCCACAAAGTCGCGGCGCATGGCATCGGCCTGCTCCAGCGCCGTGACATCGCGCGAAAGCAGCAAGGTGCGCCCATCGCCATAGGGGTGCAGGTGCACCGAGATGCGCACCGGCCGTGAGGGCGTGCTCAGGCGCCCTTCCAGCACCACATCGCTGGAGAAATCTTTGGCCGCAAAGTAGGCCGTGAACTCGGGGTTGCGCAGCAGGTTGCCGATGGACTGCATCACATCGCGCTGGGCATCAAAACCAAACTGGCTCGCCGCCATCTGGTTACACCACTCGATGCGGCCTTGCGCATCGAGCAGCACCACACCGTTGGGCGATGCCTGCAGTGCCGCCAGAATCTCCTGCAGCCGGTCCTGGCTGTCACGGACCAGCGCCTCCTGCTTGCGCAGCAGACGCCGGGCACGGTCCGCCGCCTCGCCCCAGATGCCCCGCATCGCGGGCACATCGGCCAGATCACCGGTGCGCAGCCAGCGCAGCACGCGCACGCCGCGCAGCAGGTCCCAGACAAACCAGGCCCAGCCCGCCAGCGCTGCCCCCAGGGCGGCCCCCCAGGGGCCTGCCTCCCACCAGCCCAGCCCCCCACCTGCAATTTGCCAGACCAGGAAATACGTTATTCGCCACAGCATGCGCTCAGCAAAGCCTTCTCAAAAAGCCAGGGGCGCAACGCGTGCGCCCCATTCGATACCCAAAACACCGGGCCGGTAGGCCCTGCCCTCAAGCCTGGAGTTGCACCTGCGGCTGCGCCGTGAGCCGGTAGCCCGCGCCGCGCACGGTTTCCACCATCACGGAGGCCGCCCCCAGCGCTTCGCGCAGGCGCTTGACATGCACGTCCACCGTTCGCTCCTCGATGAAGACATGGTCGCCCCACACCTTGTCGAGCAGCTGCGAGCGGCTGTGCACCCGTTCGGCATGTTTCATCAAAAAGTGCAGCAGCTTGAATTCGGTCGGGCCCACCTTGAGGGGCTGCGCCTGGAACGACACACGGTAGGTCGCGGCGTCCAGCACCAGCTCGCCAATAGTCACGCTGTCGCTCACCTGCTCGGGTGCGCGGCGGCGCAACACGGCCCGGATACGGGCCAGCAGCTCTTGCGTGGAAAACGGCTTGGTGATGTAGTCGTCAGCGCCCGCATCCAGGCCCGCCACCTTGTCCGGCTCGTCGCCCCGGGCGGTGAGCATGAGGATGGGGATGGGTTTGGTGCGGCTGTCCGCACGCCATTTGCGGGCCAGCGACAGGCCGCTCTGGCCAGGCAGCATCCAGTCGAGCAGGATGACATCCGGCAGCACGGCGTCCAGCTCACGCTGGGCGGAGTCGCCGTCTTCCGCCCAGAAAGGCTGGAAACCGTTGTGGCGCAGATTGACGGCAATCAGCTCGGCAATCGCGGGTTCGTCCTCCACGATGAGGACGCGTGGGAGCTTTCTCATAGGTGTGCCAAAGCCCTTTCTTACAGCACGGCCGACTCGATCTCGTCGAGGGCAGTGTGGCGCACATCCTTGCCCTTGACCAGATAGATGATCAGCTCGGCCACGTTCTTGGAATGGTCTCCGATGCGCTCGATCGCCTTGGCCAGGAACAAGAGGTCCAGGCTGGGCGAGATGGTGCGGGGGTCTTCCATCATGTAGGTGATTAGCTTGCGCACGAAGCCGTCGAACTCCTTGTCGATGAGGTCGTCTTCCTTGAGGATTGCGACGGCGGCCTTCACGTCCAGGCGCGCAAACGCGTCCAGCGTCTTGCGCAGCAGGCCCGATGCCAGCTCGGCCGCGGTGCGCAGGTCGCTAGACGGCAGCGAGCGCGGTGCGCCGCTCTCGATGATGGAGCGCACCATGCGGGCCATCTTGTTGGCCTCGTCGCCCATGCGCTCCAGGTTGGCCGTGGCCTTGGAGAAGGCCAGCAGCAGGCGCAGGTCGCGCGCGGTAGGCTGGCGGCGGGCAATGATGGAAGACAGCTCCTGGTCGATCTCGACCTCCATCGCATTGATGCGGGTCTCCATCGAGGCGACTGTCTCCACCGCCTCCAGGCTGAACTGGGACAGGGCGTAGACCGCCTGGCGGATCTGCGACTCCACGAGGCCGCCCATCTCCATGACGCGGGCGGAGACGCTGTTGAGTTCGCTGTCGAACTGCGAGGAAAGATGTTTATCGGGCATCTCGTTGTCTCCTTAGCCGAAACGGCCGGTGATGTAGTCTTCGGTTTCCTTGCGCTCGGGCTTGAAGAAGATCTGCTCGGTGGCACCGAACTCGATCATCTCCCCGAGGTACATGTAGGCGGTGTAGTCGCTGCAGCGTGCAGCCTGCTGCATGTTGTGGGTCACGATGGCAATGGTGTAGTCGTGCTTGAGCTCGTCGATCAGCTCTTCGATCTTGGCGGTAGACAATGGGTCCAGCGCCGAGGTGGGCTCGTCGAGCAGCAGCACCGAAGGCTTCACGGCCACGCTGCGGGCAATGCACAGGCGCTGCTGCTGGCCGCCGGACAGCGACAGGCCGCTCTGGTGCAGCTTGTCCTTCACCTCGGTCCAGAGCGCGGCCTTGGACAACGCCCATTCCACGCGGTCGTCCATTTCGCTCTTGCTCAGCGACTCGTAGAGCTTCACACCGAAGGCGATGTTGTCGTAGATGGACATGGGGAATGGCGTGGGCTTCTGGAACACCATGCCGATGCGGGCGCGCAGCAGGTTGATGTCCTGCTTGGCGTCCAGGATGTCCTGGCCATAGAAGTTGATGGAGCCCTCGGCACGCTGGCCGGGGTAGAGGCTGTACATGCGGTTGAGCGTGCGCAGCAGCGTGGACTTGCCGCAGCCAGAAGGGCCGATGAAGGCCGTGACCTTGTGCTCGGCGATGTCGAGGCTCACGTTGCGCAGGCCTTGGAACTTGCCGTAGAAAAAACTCAGGTTGCGCAGTTCCAGCGCGTTCTTGCTGGCAGTGGCGGTAGCAGTGGCGTTCATTGTCAAATCCTGAAAATGGAGACTGTCTGGTTGTGTCTGCGTACGTTGGCGGCCCGGTCAGGCACGGCTCTTTTCGCGCAGGAAGACCCGCGCCACGACGTTGAGAATCAGCACCGAGAGTGTGATGAGCAGTGCGCCGCCCCAGGCGAGACGCACCCAGTTTTCATAGGGGCTCAGCGCAAACTGGAAGATCACCACGGGCAGGTTGGCCATGGGCGCATTCATGTTGGTGCTGAAGAACTGGTTGTTGAGCGCCGTGAACAGCAAGGGCGCGGTCTCGCCGCTGATGCGGGCCACAGCCAGCAGCAGACCGGTCATCACGCCGCTGCGGGCCGCGCGCAGGGTGACCATGGTGGACACCTTCCAGCGCGGCGCGCCCAGGGCAAAGGCCGCTTCGCGCAGGCTGCCGGGCACCAGGCGCAGCATGTTCTCGGTGGTGCGCACGACCACGGGCACGGCGATCAGCGACAGCGCCAAGCTGCCGGCCCAGCCGGAGAAGTTGCCCACCGTGGCCACGGCGATCGCATAGACGAACAGCCCCAGCACGATGGACGGCGCCGACAGCATGATGTCGGTCACGAAGCGGGTCAGCTCTGCGGTCTTGCTCTGGCCGCTGTATTCGGCCAGGTACACACCCGCCAGCACGCCGATGGGTGTGGACACCAGCACGGTGAAGCCCACCATCATCAGGCTGCCCACGATGGCGTTGGCCAGGCCACCGCCCTCGGAGCCGGGGGCCGGCGTGGACTGGGTGAACATGTTCCAGTCCAGTGCGGCGAAGCCGTTGGACAGCAGCACGCTCAGGATCCAGAGCAGCACAAACAGACCCAGCACCATGGCGCCCAGCGACAGGGTCAGACCGATGGCGTTGGAGCGCTGGCGCTTCTTGTAGAGTTGTTGATTGAATTCCATGGAGCTTGTCTCGTTGGAGGGTTTCATGGCGGGCTCAGAGGCCCTTGGCCTTCTCGGCGCGCAGCAGCATGATCTTGGCCGCCGACAGCACCACGAAGGTGATCACGAAGAGCAGGAAGCCCAGGGCGAACAGCGTGGACAAATGGAAGTCGGCAGCCTCGCCGAATTCGTTGGCCAGCGTGGAGGCGATGGACGTGCCCGGCGAGAACAGCGAGGTAGGCATGCGATTGGCATTGCCAATCACGAACGTCACCGCCATGGTCTCGCCCAAAGCGCGGCCCAGGCCCAGCATGACGCCACCGATCACGCCCTTTTGCGTATAGGGCAGCACCACGCGGCGCACGACTTCCCACGTCGTGCAGCCCAGCCCGTAGGCCGACTCACGCAGGATGGGCGGCACGATCTCGAACACATCACGCATCACGGCGGCCACAAAAGGCAACACCATGAAGGCCAGCACGATGCCCGCCGCCAGGATGCCAAAGCCGTTGGTGCTGCCACCGAACAGGAAGCCCACCAGCGGCATGGAGCCCAGCAGCTTTTGCACCGGCATCTGGAAGTAGTCTGCAAACAGCGGCGCGAAAACGAACAGGCCGAACATGCCGTAGATGATGGACGGCACCGCCGCCAGCAGTTCCACAGCGGTGCCGAGCGGGCGGCGCAGCCACACTGGGCAGGTTTCGGTCAGGAACAGCGCGATACCGAAGGCAAGCGGCACGGCGATCAGCAGCGCGATGCCTGCGCTGGCCAGGGTGCCCACGATGGCGATGGCTGCACCGAATTCTTCATTGACGATGTCCCACTCCACGCGCCAGATGAACTGGGCGCCAAACTTGTGAAAAGCGGGCCAGGCGTAGATGAAAAGCGAGACGATGATGCCGAGCAACGCAGCCAGCACCAACAGGGACAGACTCTGGGTCAGCCGATGGAAAAATATGTCCTGAAGTCGCTGCCGCTTGGCAATCGACACCATCGACTTAGTGGGGGCGCCCGTCACTTTGACAGACGCGGGTTGTGAACTCATGGTGGTTCCCACGCTCATGTTGACTCCCATCTGGCTTCTGGAGGCCCCACAAACCAGCGCCCATCGGCCAGCCAGGCCGACCGATGGGCGCTATTTTGGAGCAGACTGCTTACTTCTTGATTTGCGACCACACCTTGGAACGGATCTCAGCGGTCAGGCTGTCGGGCAGGGGCACATAGTCCAGTTCTGCGGCCATGCCCTTGCCGTTCTTGAATGCCCAGTCAAAGAACTTCAGCACTTCAGCCGATTGCGCCTTGTCGGCAGGGTCCTTGTACATGAGGATGAAAGAGGCGGTGCTGACCGGCCAGCTGTTGGCACCCTTGGCGTTCACCATCGAGATACCCATGCCAGGCACGCTAAACCAGTCGGCGCTGGCAGCAGCAGCGGCAAACGTGGCGTCATCAGGGCTCACATACTTGCCATCGGCGTTCTGCAGTTGCAGGAACGTCATGTTGTTCTTCTTGACGTAGGCGTATTCAACATATCCAACAGCGCCCTTTACGCGGGTCACGTTGGCGGCCACGCCTTCGTTGCCCTTGCCCCCCACCGAAGAGGCTGCGGGCCACTTCACGGCAGCACCCTTGCCCACGGAATCCGCCCATTCCTTGCTGACAGCGGACAGGTAGTCGGTCCAGTTGAAGGTGGTGCCGGAACCATCTGCGCGGTGGACCACGGTGATGTTCTGGTCAGGCAGGGTCTTGCCGGGGTTCAGCGCGGAGAGCTTGGCGTCATTCCACTTGGAAATCTTGCCGAGGAAGATTTCTGCCAACACCGGGCCCGTTACACGCAGTTCGCCGGGCTTGAAACCGTCCAGATTGATCACAGGCACCGTGCCACCAATGATGGCGGGAAACTGAACCATGCCGTCCTTGTCCAAGTCAGCGCCGGACACTGGAGCGTCCGTGGCACCAAAAACAACGGTCTTGGCACGGATCTGGCGGATGCCGCCGGAAGATCCGATGGACTGATAGTTGAGCCCCGTGCCCGTTTCCTTCTTGTAAGCTTCTGCCCACTTGGCGTACATGGGGAACGGAAAGGTTGCGCCCGCACCGGTGATATCCGCTGCGAAGGCACTGCCGACGGCCAACGAGGCCAAGGCTACAGCAACGGTTTTGAGAAATGCGCGTTTCATTATTCAGTACCTTTTGGCTAGGGTTAACAGGAACAGGCTGAACTCTAGGCGCGCAAGATGACAATTCAGTGACACAAATACCCTTCCTGCGCTCACTGCCATACATGTGAACGCATGCCCCCAAAAGAAGTCACCCATTCGTCACAAACAGGGAACATACTTCTGAGGTTTTACAAGCCCCTCCTCCGACTGGCAGAGGGGTTGCAGCCCCAGCACCGCTGAAAGCTCGCGGTACGATGCCGCACGACGCTTTCACCAGAATCACATGCAGAACGGCACACGCCTCGCCGCGGTAGACCTCGGCTCCAACAGCTTTCGCCTGGAAATCGGGCGCTACGAGTTCGGTCACGTACAACGGGTGGAATACCTCAAGGAGACCGTGCGCCAGGGCAACGGGCTGGACGAAGATCGAAACCTGACACGGGACGCCATGGAGCGCGGCTGGGCCTGTCTGGCACGGTTTGGCGAACGGTTGGCAGGTTTCCCACGCGCCCAGGTTCGGGCAGTGGCCACCCAAACCCTGCGAGAAGCCCGCAACCGCGAAGAATTTCTGTCACGCGGCAGCGAAGTGCTGGGCTACCCCATCGACGTGGTGTCCGGCCCCGAAGAGGCCCGCCTGATCTACCAGGGCGTGGCGCGGCTTCTGCCGCAATCAGATGAAAGGCGGCTGGTCGTTGATATCGGGGGGCGCTCCACCGAGTTCATCCTGGGTCAGCAATTCACCCCACACGCGGTCGCGTCGTTTCGCGTCGGCAGCGTGGCGTGGTCCCAGCGCTACTTTGCCCGCGGCGAATTCACCGCCCAGGCCTTCCTGGCAGCAGAAATTGCGGCCAAAGCGGTGCTGGACGAGGCGCTGACGACCTTCCGCCCCGATACATGGGAGGTCGCCTATGGCTCTTCGGGCACAGCAGGCGCAGTGGGGGATGTCCTTGCAGCCGCAGGCGGCCCAGAAGGCCTCATCACGCGCGATGGCCTGAGCTGGCTCCATGACCGTATCCTGCGTGCACAAAATGCAGACCGCTTGCGCCTGGAAGGGCTCAAAGAAGAGCGGCGCGCGGTCATTGGCGGCGGAATCAGTGTGTTGCGCGCCATTTTTGATTTGCTGGAAATCAACGAAATGCAGGTGGCGCAAGGCGCCTTGCGCCAAGGCGCCCTCTACGACCTGCTGGACCGCGAGCAGCCCCAAACCGATCTTCGCACCACCACCGTGAACGGGCTCATGCAGCGCTTTGGCGTAGACATGGAGCATGCGGAACGGGTGGCACGCACAGCCTGCACGCTGTTTGACCAAGCAGCCCCCCTGGACAGCGAGCGGGCATCGCGCAAACTGGACTGGGCGGCCCGACTGCACGAGATAGGCTGCCTCATTTCGCACAGCGACTCTCACCGCCACGGCGCCTACATCCTTGACAACACCGATGCCGCTGGCTTTGCCGTGCCTGAACTGCACCGGCTCGGCGTGCTGGTGCAAGGGCAACGGGGCAAGGTCCGCAAGCTGGGCGTTGAGCTGGACGACCCTACTTTTGTGCTGCAACTACTGAGCTTGCGGCTTGCCGTAGCCCTGTGCCACGCGCGCCGCGACCCAGACACAGCAGGACTGGCATTGCATCGCGATGGACAACGCTTTCACGTCCGTACGCGGTCCGGCTGGGCCGCCGCCTACCCACAGTCAGCGCACCTTCTGCGCGAGGAAACACAGGCCTGGCAGAAAACGCCGTGGGAGCTGGCCCTTGACCTGCCATGAGCATCAGCAATAAACTATATAAACTGTTTATACCGTTTACTTTTTATTGCCATGACCAACGCTTCCGCCGCGCCCAGCACCCCCGCCTCTTCGACGGCATCCACACCGACACCGGCCGCACCGGCAGCAAAAGCTGCCCAGCCCACCAAAGCCGCCAAACCTGCAGCAACAACGGTATCCAAGCCTGCAAAAAAGATCGCAGCAAAGAAGCCAGCTGCAGCCAAAAAGCCTGCTACGCCCAAGACTGCAGCGCCAGCAACCCCCAAGCCGGCCAAGGATGTCAAAGTCAAGAAACCCAAACTGGTGCGCGACAGCTTCACCATCCCCAAGGATGAGTACGCAGTAATCGAAACGCTCAAGCAGCGTGCAGCCACCTTGGCCCAGCCGGTCAAGAAAAGCGAGTTGCTGCGCGCAGGCCTCAAGGTGCTGACGGACCTGTCTGACAGCGCACTGCGCAGTGCTTTGCAGGCCGTGCCCTCCATCAAGACTGGGCGTCCCAAAGCAGAGGCCGTAGTGGCTCCCACTGCGGCACCGGCAGCAAAGGCCGGCTCGAAATCACGCAAATAAGGCAAAGCCGCTAGCGGAACCGGGCGATGGAGGGCGAAGGCATGCCACCCCGCCTGCGCTCAGTTTTCCGCACCAATTGCGCTACAGGAACTCCGGCGACTGCACGGTCAGCAGCACAGTCTGGCTTTGGTCCAACCTCTGGCGCTGGCGCAGCCACCACACAGCGCCCTTGCGAACGGCACATTCCGCCGCCTGAAGCTCCAGCAACTGAGCAATGGTCTGGCCCAGCACAGGCTGGTGCCCGACGATCAGCACGGCACCCTTGGAGCGGGGCCACTGGGCCAGCTCCAACAGATCCTCCACGCTCCCGCCCGGAAGCAGTTCTGCCCGCATCTTGAACTTGCGCCCCAGGGCATTGGCCGTCTGCTCGGTCCGCCGCGCCGGGCTGGCCAACACGCGCAAGCCTTCGGGCAACTGGCGGTCCAGCCATGCGGCCATGCGAGCGGCCTGCTTTTCCCCCCGGGAAGTCAGTGCCCGCGCCAGATCATCGCTGCCGTCTGGAGCCTCTTCGGCCTCCGCATGACGCCACAGGATCAGGTCCATCATGCCGTCCTTTGTTCGATCCGGGAAATGGCAGCAGCGGGCCCATAGCGCACCATCAAGGCATCCTGCGCACCCAGTCCGATACCTGGTCGCGGGGCACGGTCGTAGGTGCCCCGCGCGTTCAATGTCCAGGCATCCCTGTCATCGTGCAGGTAGGCCACCAGGCATTCATCCACGATCTGCTGGCGCAGGCCAGCGTCTGTCACGGGCCAAGCCAGCTCAACGCGACGCATCATGTTTCGGTTCATCCAGTCGGCACTGGAGAGGTACAAGTCCTCCTCCCCATCCGCCCGAAAGTAGAAAACGCGTGTGTGCTCCAGAAAACGGCCGATCACCGAGCGAACACGGATGTTGTCCGTGACGCCTGGCACCTGCGCCGCCAACATGCAGGCTCCGCGCACGATGAGGTCAATGCGCGCACCGCGCTGCCCCGCCAGAATGAGGGCGCGAATCAGCGTCTCATCGGTGAGGGCATTCATCTTGGCAACGATCCGAGCATCCTCGCCACGACCCGCCGCCAGGCCAACCTGCTCAATCTTCTCGACCATGCGACGGTGCAGGTGGAATGGCGCCAGCATGAGCTTGCGCAGTTTGGGCGGGCGGTTCTGGCTGGCCAGGTGGTTGAACACGCCATCCATGTCCGCCGTGGTTTCCTCATCGGCGGTCAGGTAGCTCAGATCGGTATACAGACGGGCTGTGCGCACGTTGTAGTTGCCTGTGGAGAGATGCCCGTAGCGCCGTAACTGCCGCCCTTCCCTGCGCGTGACCAGCAGCATCTTGGCGTGCGTCTTGAGCCCCACCACGCCGTACACCACCTGCGCGCCAATCGACTCCAGCGCCTCAGCCCAGTTGATGTTGGCCTCTTCATCAAAACGCGCCTTGAGTTCCACAACCGCCATCACTTCTTTGCCCCGACGCACGGCCTCGGACAGCAGGTCCATCAGCTCGGAGTCAGCGCCAGTACGGTAGATGGTCTGCTTGATAACCAACACCTGAGGATCGTTCACAGCTTCGCGCAGGAAGGCCAGCAGGCCATCGAAACTCTCAAAGGGCTGATGAATCAGCGCATCCCGCTGGCGCAACTGGTCCATGATGGACACGCCCGGCTGCAACTGGCGGGGCCACGACGAACTCCAGGCCGGGAACAACAATGCAGGGTCGTTGACCAGGTCCACCAGTTGCGTCAGTCGCACCAGGTTCACCGGGCCGTGCACACGGTACAGGGCGGCAGCCGGAAGGCCAAACTGCTCCAGCAGGAAGTCGGACAGGAACTTCGAGCAACCGGCCGAAACCTCCAACCGCACAGCCTGCCCATAGTGGCGGTGTTGCAGCCCTTGCCGCAGGGCGGTGCGCAGGTTGCGCACGTCTTCCTCGTCCAGCGCCAAATCCGAGTGGCGCGTGACGCGAAATTGCGAAAACTCGGTCACCTCGCGACCCGGAAAAAGGTCCTCCAGGTGCGCGCGGATGATGCTCGACAAGCTGACGAAAAGCGCTTCCTTGGGTGCCACCTTGGCTGGCATGCGGATCAAACGTGGCAGCGCGCGCGGCACTTTGACGATGGCGATTTCGTTCTCGCGGCCAAAGGCATCCCGCCCCTTGAGACGGACGATAAAGTTCAATGACTTGTTGGCAACCTGCGGGAACGGGTGCGCCGGATCCAGCCCCACGGGAATCAGCAAGGGACGGACTTCGCGCACAAAGTAGTCGTGCACCCAGCGCTTTTGCTCAGACGACCGATCACCATGGCCAACGATGCGGATGCCATGCTGGGCAAATGCGGGCACCAAGTCGTCGTTGTACAGGCTGTACTGGCGCTCCACCAGATCGTGGACCTTGGCAGACAGCGCTTCGAATGAGCCCACGGTATAGAGCCCCTTGGTCTCACCTTTCTTGGCCGCCGTGATGTGGGGCGCTGCGCGCACTTCGAAGAACTCGTCCAGGTTGGACGAAACGATACACAGATAACGCAGACGCTCCAGCAGGGGAACGTCCGTGCGTACCGCCCAATCGAAAACCCGTTCGTTGAAAGCCAGGATGCTGTGATCGCGGTCCAGAAACACGGATGGGGACGCACCGTGACCGACCACCTCCGGGACATGCCCCGAATCAGGAAATGATGCCGGGGACATGTCAACCACGGAGTCTGAACGCTCGCGCTGCACAGACACAGCGTCATTGGGAAGCAAAGGCAACATGGATACGCAAACGCGGCAAATGCAGGATGCCCCAGTATTTAACGACCAGATGACAATGATGTGACAGATTTTGTGACAGCTGAAAAACCCGTCACACCCGCATGGCGGACTGGCACAAGGTACTGTTGAAACAGTTGCGCCGCATGGCCCCAGGTGAAATCCAGCGCACGGCTGCGCGCCTCGGAGCGCGGGATCGCCAGTGCCTGCTGACTGGCTGTCAGCAAGTTGTCATCCAGCACACCACCACGGGCAACGCCACGCTGGTGAGCGCCAAGCACCTCCATGGGGCCGTCCACAGGAAAAGCCGCTACCGGGGTCCCGCAAGCCATCGCCTCCAGCATCACCAGTCCAAACGTTTCCGAACAACTGGGGAATACAAAAACATCAGCAGCCGCGTACACCTGCGCAAGAGCTGCGCGGTCCAGAATGCCGAGCCAACGTACCTGCGGATATTTCGCCTTGAGCCGGGCTTCCAGCGGCCCGACACCGCACACCACCTTGGTGCCGGGCAAGTCCAATTGCAGGAACGCCTCGATGTTCTTTTCGTAAGAAATTCGCCCGACATACAAAGATACGGGGTGAGCCAAAGCACCCGTCAGCGGGCTTGGGCAAGCCACGCCATGGAAAGGAAAAGCTTGTGTGTCCACACCGTGGGTCCACTGGCGCAGGTTGCGAAAACCTCGCTGCTCCAGCATCTGCAGAACCCCATGCGTAGGCACCATCACCCCAGACGACGGCCGGTGGAAATGCTTGAACAACGCGTAACCCCACGACAAGGGGACACGCAGGGCCGCGTGGAGGATTTCTGGAAACTTGGTGTGAAACGCAGTTGTGAAGGCCAACCTGTTCTGCAGGCAATAGCGCCGCCCCGCCCAACCCAAAGGCCCCTCGGTGGCCAGATGAATGGCATCGGGCTGCAGGGCATCCAGCATCTTGACCACCAATCGGCCTGGACGCACAGCCAGATCAATGCCGGCATAGCCCGGGCAGGGTCGGGTGGCGAAGTGTCCTGGATGCACCACTGTCACCTCGTGCCCCATGCCCTCCAGCTCCCGCACCAGCTCCAGCAACGTAGTGACCACCCCATTGACCTGAGGCAACCAGGCGTCTGTCAGCAAGGCGATCTTCATGCGGGCACTCCGGCTTTGACAGGGGAGGCATGGGGTACAGGCACAGCAGGCCACTGCAGAAGCTCCAGACGGCCGTCCAGATGCTCTACCAGCGCTGTGTGGCTTTCCACCCAATCGCCGTCATTGCAATAAAGCGTGCCGCCAATTTCGCGCATCTCGGCCCGATGAATATGGCCACACACCACCCCATCGTGGCCACGGCGGCGCGCTTCAGTAGCCACAGCAACCTCGAAATCGGTCACATAGTTGAGGGCCTTCTTCACTTTGCCTTTGAGGTAAGCCGACAACGACCAGTAAGGCAAGCCCATGCGAGCGCGCAGGGTGTTGAGGTGGCGATTGAGCTTGAGCGTGAACTCGTACAGGTTGTCCCCCAAGTACGCGAGCCATTTGGCGCACTGGATGACACCATCAAAGTGATCTCCGTGTGTCACCCAGAGGCTGCGGCCATCGGCCGTGGTGTGCACTGCATCCGCCACGACTTCGATCCCTCCAAACGAGTGGCCCACAAAGGCCCGCGCAAATTCGTCATGGTTGCCGGGCACGAACACCACCCGGCATCCCTTGCGCGCGCGGCGCAGCAGCTTTTGCACCACATCGTTGTGGGCCTGCGGCCAGAACCATTTGCGCCGCAACTGCCAGCCATCCACGATGTCCCCGACAAGATAAAGATGATCGCTGGGGTGGTGCTTGAGAAAATCCAGCAAGGCAATGGCCTGGCAACCGGGTGTACCCAGGTGCAGATCAGAGATAAAGACCGCCCGGTACCGGCGCGGCCCGCCAGCGTGCATGTGGGCGTCGGGCTCGGCGTCATCAGGCCCCAGGGGCTCGTGCAGCCAGGGGCCCAATGCGTCGAACGCGGCGCGCATCAAGCCCCCAGGAAATGTTTGCGATAACGGGGATGCAGATCTGCCAGGCGCATCAGCATGGGGAGGTCTGCAGTGTTGAAATCAGGGTCCCAAGCCGGGGCTCCCAATACCCGCGCGCCCAAACGGAGATAGCCTTTGATCAAGGCAGGAGGCTCCACGGCGATAGAGCTATCCAGATGCTCCACGGGGAGGGGCAAGCGCGGCAACACGTGGTATTCAATGGCAGCAAGATGGGTCTTGCGCACTTGCTGCCAGATGCTGGCCGCAGCGTCACCGCTGACCACCCCGTTGTGGAGCATGGGAATGCTGGCGCAGCCGATCATGGTGTCGAGCTGGTTGCGCACCATGAAGTCCGCCAATGCGCTCCACAGCGCCATGATCACGCCGCCATGGCGGTGGTCGGGATGCACACAGCTGCGGCCCAGCTCCACCATGCGGGGGCGCAAAGTGCGCAGCCTCGTCAGATCGAATTCCGTATCACTGTAGGTGCCCCCCACCCGTTTGGCCTGCGCAGGCGTGAGCACCCGATAAGTCCCAATGACTTGCTGGCTCTGGGCATCGCGCACCAGCAGGTGTTCGCAGTAGTCGTCAAACAGGTCCACATCGTGGCCGGCGATGGGGGTCGTCAATCGAGCGCCCATTTCAGCAGCGAAAACGTCGAACCGGAGACGCTGTGCCTCACGAACCTCATCCTGATGTCGTGCCCACGCCACCTGAATGGCGCCACGTTCCTGGGCTGGCTTTTCTGCGCCAGGCACAACAACCTGCCGATGTGAAGCGCCTGCGCCAACAGCATCAACAGCGGGGGACAAGGTCAGGCGGGACAAATCATTCATGGTGCAGCGTCTCTTTCTATGAGGACGGGACCGGCTGAAAGCGCCGGCCGCTCGGGGAATCCGTTTCCCTGGCCGGGAGTGTGGAATTGGTGCGTGACGCCAACGTGTCTGTGACATGTCATCGCCATGACAAACGAGCTCTTTGGAACCAGCTCCACGCGGCCATTGGGCCTGCATAATTGGTTCAGGAAACCGCACTGTGTCCGCACTGCCCCCACCCCCTTCCCGTCGCTCCCTGACTGCTTTTGTGGCCGTTTTTGCGCTGGCGGCAGTCTGTGCGGGAACCTTGATCTGGACCATCGAACGCCAGGAACAGGCCCAACAACGCACACAGGCGGCAGACATTGCGGGGGATCATGTGCAGGCACTGCAAAGGGCCATAGAACTGGCGCTTTCGGCCAACAACGCACTCGTGGCGCTTGTGCGGCAAGGGCAAGGCAATGTCACCCAGTTCGAAGAAGTGGGCACGCAGATGCTGCCGTTCTACCCTGGCATCGCGGCCATGGGCCTCTCTCCCGACGGGGTTGTGCGGCAGGTCGTCCCCCGGCAAGGCAACGAAAACCTCATCGGGTTTGACCAACTCAAGGACCCCCGGCAAAGCGCCGAGTCGATCCGGGCCCGAGACACTGGCTTGCACACGCTGGCCGGCCCGATCGAACTTGTGCAGGGGGGACTTGGGGTGGTGGGTCGCCAGCCCGTGTACCTGGACGATGACCAGGGACGCCGCCGCTTCTGGGGATTCACCTACGTCACGATCCGCCTGCCCGATGTGTTGGCCGCTACCCGGCTGCCACAGCTCACCGAGCGCGGCTACCACTACCGCTTGTGGCGTGTACGGCCCGACACGGGAGAGGAGCAGACCATCACGGCCTCAGCTCCGCCGCCGGGAAGCGATGCAGAGGGCCGCTCGTTGACTCTGCCCAATGGGCAATGGACGCTGAGCCTTGCGCCCGCCAATGGCTGGGGTTCACCAGCTGTACTGGCACTGCGTTGCGCACTGGGTCTCCTGTTTGCGCTGCTCATGGCATACTTGGCACGCCTGCTTGTGGTGCTGAAAGCGCACGAACGCGGGCTGGCCTTCGAGGTAGCCCAGCGCACCTCCGAAATCCAGGCCACCCAGCAGCACCTGCAGGCCACCATCGACGCCATTCCCGATCCTTTGTTCGAGCTTGACCTGGATGGCCGCTATTGCAGCGTGCACAGCCAGCGTGCTGAGCTGCTGGCGGCCCCTGCTGAGCAGTTGATAGGGCGCAGCGTGACTGAGGTTTTGCCCGCATTGGCGGCGCTGTCGGTGATGGACATATTGAAGGAAGCCCAGACCCAGGGCTGGTCCACCGGACGGCAAATTGTGCTGGACCTGCAGGGTCTCGGCATCACTTGGTTCGAACTCTCGGCCGCCCGCAAACCGGGCTCGCCGGGCGCCACGCCCCACTTCATCCTGCTGTCGCGGGACATCACTGAACGCAAACGGTCTCAGGAACAGCTGCAGTTGACGGCCCAAGTGTTCGACCAGAGCAGTGAAGCCATCGTGATTGCGGACGCATCCCACACCATCGTGCGCATCAACCGTGCCTTCACACGGATCACGGGTTACTCAGAATCCGAGGCCGTAGGCCAGTCCGTGCGACTGCTCACGTCGGCCCAATCTGCCCAGGACTTCAACGCCGATGCCGTCTATGCCCGCCTCACCCAGGAGGGGCACTGGGAAGGCGAAGCATGGGGCCGCCGCAAGGACGGCTCCACCTATCCGCAATGGCTGTCCGTGAGCGGCGTACGCGATGGCAACGGCTGCACGACACATTCAATCACGCTGTTTCGAGACATCACCGTGCAGCGCGAGGCGCAAGACCGCATCCAGCGCCTCGCACATTTCGACCCCTTGACTGACCTGCCCAACAGGGCCCTGTTGGCCGAACGGGCCCGACGCCACATTGCCGACCTGCAAGCCCAGGGGGGCACGCTGGCAATGCTGTTCCTGGATCTGGATCACTTCAAGAATGTGAATGACTCGCTGGGCCATCGCATCGGCGATATCCTGCTGGTGGCCGTAGCCCGCCGCCTGCAGTCACTGCTAGGCCCCCAGGACACCGTCTCACGCCTGGGGGGCGATGAGTTTCTGCTGTTGCTGCCCTCGGCCTCTGCAGCCCACGCGGCCGAAGTAGCCACCCGGTTGCTGACGGCTGTAGCACAACCTTTTCAGATTGACCCCTACGAACTCACCACCACCTTGTCCGTGGGCATTGCCATGTATCCGGCCGATGGCGATTCGTTTGACACGCTCTACCAGCGTGCGGATGCCGCCATGTACCGCGCCAAACAAAGTGGGCGCAACCGGTACGGTTTCTTCACTGCCGATTTGGAGGCAAGAACGGCCCGCGCGCTGCAGATCGAAAATGCGCTGCGCCGCGCCCTGGAGCGCAACCAGTTCGAACTGCACTATCAGCCCCAGGTGTCACTGACCACGCGCCAGGTGGTCGGCGCCGAAGCGTTACTGCGCTGGCGCCACCCAGAACTGGGTATGGTGTCCCCAGCAGAATTCATTCCTGTAGCCGAGAGCAGCGGCATGATCGTGGTCATTGGCGAGTGGGTGCTCCACACAGCTGTGCACGATGCCAAACGTTGGCTGGACATGCAGTTGCCGTTACGGGCGCTCTCGGTCAATTTATCAGCGGTGCAGTTCCGCCACCCACAACTGCCAGAAATGGTGACACGCTGCCTGCAACAGGCCGGGTTACCCGCACGCCGACTTGAGCTGGAGCTGACGGAAGGCGCTGCGGTGGACGACCCTGCCGCCGCCCTGGCCATGATGGACCAGTTGCACGACCGCGGCGTGCGCCTGTCGATGGACGACTTTGGCACTGGCTATTCCTCCCTGAGCTATCTCAAACGCTTCCAGATCTACAAACTGAAGATCGACCAGTCATTTGTGCGTGACCTTGATGACGATGCCAATGACCGTGCCATCGTCAGCGCCATCATCAGCATGGCTCAGGCACTTGGCATGCAGACCACGGCCGAGGGCGTGGAGACCGATGGCCAACTCGAATTCCTGCGGGCCCAAGGCTGCGACGAAGGCCAGGGCTATCTCTTCAGCCGCCCTCTGCCCGCAGACGAGTTCGAAGCCTACCTGCGCCAGCATCTGGGCGGCTGACTACACCGGTCAGCGCACCCTTGCCCCTGCGGCATACCCGCAGTAGGGTTGTAAGCTGGCGCTGCTACACTTTGGCACAATTTTTTTGAGGCCATGTCTGGCCCTGCCGCCCGCACTGGTCTCTATGTCCCCGCTGTACAGCACTCCGGAATTGCAGCGTCCTGGAGTTGCCACCGATCCCCCACTGCATCGCACACTGCGTGAACAACAGATCCTGCTCGACAGCGCGGGAGTGGGTATTGTTTTCCTGCGCCAACGCAGCGTGGTCCGCTGCAATCAGCGGTATGCAGAGATTTTTGGCTATGCCAGCCCCGCACGCTTGGTAGGGATCAACACAGAGGCTTTTTACCCAGACCGGGACGCGTTCCGGGAGCTGGGGCGCATGGCCTACCCAGTGCTGGCCCAGGGGCAATCTTTTCGGGTGGAGCGTCAGCTGCGCCGCTGTGATGGCACCCTTTTCTGGGGCAGTCTCACGGGCAGGCTTATCAATCCGCACGACACTACCGAGGGGTCTATCTGGATCCTGGACGACATTGATGAGCAAAAATGTGCCCAGGCCGCACTGAGCGCTGCGGAACGAGAGAAACAGTTGCTGTTTGACAGCGCCATGGTGGGCATTGTTTTTCTGCGTGACCGGCACCTGACCCGTTGCAACGATCACTTCGAGCAGATGTTGGGCTTTCAACCTGGCGAACTCATGGGCAGTTCCTCACGCCGCTGGTATGCCAGCGACGAGGCCTGGGAAGAAGTGGGCCACCGCTGCTATCCCTTCCTGGCCGCCGGTCAGTCCTACGAAGGCGAGGTGGAGCTTTGCCGCAAGGATGGTACCCCCGTGATCTGCGAAGTTCGCAGCAAGTCCATCGACCCGGCCGACCCATCGCAAGGATCCATCTGGATCACGATGGACATCACCGAACGCAAGCAGGCCCAGGCCGCGCTGGCCCGCGCGCATGAAGAACTGGAACAGCAGGTCCAGGACCGCACACGCGAGTTGCGCGAAACGGTGGACAACCTGCACCGTGAGATCAGCGACCGCAAGGCTGACCAGGAACGCATCTACTGGCTGGCCCACTACGACGCCCTCACCGGCCTGCCCAATCGCGCGTTGCTGGCCGAGCGGGCGCAGCGGGCCATCCAGGTGGCCCAGGAGAACGGTACGCCGCTGGCCGTGATTTTCCTGGACCTGGACCATTTCAAGCATGTGAATGATTCGCTGGGACACCGCGTGGGCGATGCCCTGCTGGTCGAAATCGCAAAAAGATTGCGGGCCGTGGTGCGTGACAAGGACACCGTGGCGCGCCTGGGCGGGGATGAGTTCATCCTGCTGCTGCCAGGCGCCAATGCCCATGGCGCAGCCCGGGTGGCAAGCAAGCTGCAAGAAGCATCACGCCAGCATTACCAGATTGATCACCATGAACTGACCATGGCCCCGTCCATGGGAGTGGCATTGTTCCCACAAGATGGCAGCAACTTCGACACGCTGACCCAGTCTGCCGATGTGGCCATGTACCGTGCCAAGCTTGACGGCCGCAACACCTTTCGCTTCTTCACCCCCGAAATGCAGGCCCAGTCGGTGCGCGCATTGCAGCTGGAAAATGCCCTGCGCCGCGCCTTGGAGCGTGACCAGTTCCGATTGCACTACCAGCCCCAGATGAGCCTGGCGACGGGCAATGTCCGCAGCGTGGAGGCCTTGCTGCGCTGGCAGCACCCACAGCTGGGGCAGGTCTCGCCCGCAGAGTTCATCCCCATCGCCGAAGACAGCGGGCAAATCCTGCAGATTGGGGAGTGGGTGCTGCGCACGGCACTGGCACAACTCAAGGCTTGGCGCTCTTGCGGCTTCCCCGGGCTCACGATGGCTGTGAATCTCTCCGCCATCCAGTTCCGTCAGCCCCAGTTGCCCGAGCTGGTCAGCCGCATGCTGGCGGAATTCGACCTTCCACCCGACTCGCTGGAGCTGGAATTAACCGAAGGTGTGGCAGTGGATGACCCGCATGCTGCTGTGGCCACCATGGACCAGTTGCATGCCAGAGGTGTGCGCATGTCCATGGATGACTTTGGCACTGGCTACTCGTCACTGAGCCAGCTCAAGCGGTTCCAGATTTTCAAGCTCAAGATCGACCAGTCGTTCGTGCGCGATCTGGGCAACGACAGCAACGACCGCGCCATCGTGAGCGCCATTATCCGCATGGCCCAAGCGCTGGGCATCCGCACCACGGCCGAGGGGGTCGAGACGGAGTGCCAGCTGGAGTTTCTGCATGAGCAAGGGTGCGATGAAGCCCAGGGCTACCACTTCAGCACGCCGCTGCCCGCCGCAGACCTGGAGGTGTTCATGCGCCAGCACCTGCACCGGGACTCCCCTGCGGACGCTCTGGCCTGAGTCCCCGGCCTCTTGCGGGCTGGGCGATGGCCCCGTCCCCCTGTCAGTCCAGCAACAGCTTCTGAAAAAACTGCGCCGACCCCATCTGGGGGGCCAGCACGTAGGCAGCAAACCCTTCGCGCTCATAGGCCTGGATTGCCGCCCGATTGCCAGACAGGACCTCCAGCGTGAGCTTGCAGGCACAGCGCTCCCGAGCCAGGGTTTCGACCTTCTGCAGCATCCGCTGTGCAATCCGGTGGCCGCGCCAAACAGGTGCCACCACCACATCGTGCACATTGACCAAGGGCTTGCAGGCAAAAGTGGAGAACCCTTCGAAGCAGTTGACCAACCCCACGGCCACCCCGGCATTGAGCGAAGAGGGCTGCCCCTCCTCTTCCATCCAGGCCATGACACTGAACGCCTGGGGTTGCCGTTGGCGCAGCGCCTGGACCAGCCCCTGCTTGACCTCAGCCTCCAGTGGCTTGCCACCGCCCGCCACGTCCCGTGCGTAGCCGTCCATCAAATCCACCAGCGCGGCGGCTTCTCGGGGATTGGTATAGTCCACCGTGCGCACGGAGATGGGGAGCATGGATTCGGTGAGCGGTATCATGAACTACTCCTGCGAATTGAAGCGGTAGAAGATCCTCTCCCCAGGAAGGCGGCGTAGAGGCGCCAGAGGCTCAGCCCGCGCGGGCCGCATCGGCCAGCCGCTGAGCGCAGGAACTGGCCATTTGTGCGTCCTGGGCCTCCACCATCACGCGCAGCAAAGGCTCCGTGCCACTGGCGCGGATAAGCACGCGGCCCGAAGCACCCAGGTCGCGCTCCACGGCCTGTGTCGTCTCCGCCAGCAGGCGGTTGGACTTCCAGTCCTGGCCCGGGGCCATACGCACATTGAGCAACACTTGGGGATAGAGAGTGACGTCGCCGAGCAATTGGGCTATGGTCTGCCCACTGCGCACGCAGGCTTGAAGCACCTGCAAAGCGCTCACCAGGCCATCACCCGTGGTGTGGCGGTCCAATGCCAACAAGTGTCCAGAGCCTTCCCCGCCAAGCACCCAATGGTGGCGCGCCAATTCCTCAAGGACGTAGCGGTCACCCACCTTGGCCCGCACAAACTTCACACCCCGGGACTGCAGCGCCACCTCCACCGCCATGTTGGTCATCAAGGTGCCCACCACACCGGGCACATGCTCGTCACGCCCCATGCGGTCGGAAGCCATCAGGTACAGCAGTTCATCGCCGTTGTACAGGCGCCCCGTGGCGTCCACTATCTGCAAGCGGTCGGCATCGCCATCCAGCGCAATGCCGTAGTCGGCCCGATTGGCGCGCACCGCGCGTACCAGGGCGTCCGGGTGGGTGGCACCCACCTCGTGGTTGATGTTCAAGCCATCAGGAGCGCACCCGATAGACAAGACCTCAGCCCCCAGTTCATGGAACACCTTGGGAGCCACCTGGTAGGCCGCGCCATGGGCAGCGTCCACCACGATCTTCAGCCCCTTGAGGGTCAGGTCCTGCGGAAAGGTGCTCTTGCAGAATTCGATATAGCGCCCCGCAGCATCGTCCAGTCGCCGCGCCTTGCCCAGGCTGGCCGAGTCGGCCCACACTGGGGGCTGCGCCAAAGCCTCTTCCACAGCGAGTTCCCAGGCGTCAGACAGCTTGGTGCCTTGCGCACTGAAAAATTTGATGCCGTTGTCAGGGTAAGGATTGTGGCTCGCACTGATGACCACTCCCAGGCTGGCCCGCTGCGCGCGGGTCAGGTAGGCCACGCCGGGCGTCGGCAGCGGCCCGAGCAGCACCACGTCCACGCCTGCCGAATTGAAGCCAGACTCCAACGCGCTCTCCAGCATGTAGCCAGAAATGCGGGTGTCCTTGCCGATCAGCACTGTGGGACGCTCTTCTGTCCGGCGCAACACCCGACCCACAGCATGCGCCAGGCGCAGTACAAAATCCGGCGTGATAGGCGGCTGTCCCACCGTGCCACGAATGCCATCGGTTCCAAAATACTGGCGCGTCATGTGCTGCATCTCCTCGTATTGATCTCTGTATCGGCGGGATGGTTTTCCATCCCACTCTTTCTCTTAACTACCCCTAGGCCGGATACCTAACGCTGACCACTGTCAGCCTTCGCAGCGCATGGCCGACCACACGGCCAGTGCAGCAACCGTCTCCCTCACATCATGCACACGCACCACCGAAGCGCCCCGGTCCACCGCCAACACAGCAGCGGCCACACTGGGCACCATGCGCTGGTCCACCTCCAGACCGGTCACGACGCCCAAGGACGACTTGCGCGACCAGCCTGCCAGCAATGGGTAACCTGCCATCAACAGTACATCCTGCCGGGCCAGCAAGGCAAAGTTCTGCTCCAAGGTTTTACCAAAGCCGATGCCCGGGTCCAACAGAATTTGCTCTTTTTTGGCCCCTTGGGCGAGCAGGTCCTGCGCTTGATGCTCCAAAAACGATAGCACTTGTGGTACTACATCCTCCGCCATGGGCGCCACCTGCATGGTCTGCGGATCACGGTGCATGTGCATCAGACACACGCCACACTGGGGATGAGAGGCCACCACCGTCAAGGCCCCCGGCTGCCGCAAAGCCCATATGTCATTGACGATATCTGCCCCCAGGTCCAGCACAGCCTGCATCACGGCAGGCTTGTAGGTATCTACCGAGATCGGGACCCCCAGCGCCACCGCCTCACGCACCAACGGCACCACACGGGCCAGTTCCTCGTCCAGAGGCACTGCCGGGCTGCCCGGGCGGGTGGACTCACCTCCTATGTCCAGAATGTCGGCGCCATCCCTGAGCAATCGCTCGCAGTGCCGCAACGCTGCCAGCGTGGAAGCATGGCGCCCGCCATCGGAGAACGAATCAGGGGTCACATTGACGATACCCATGACTTTGGGTTGCTCCAAGTCAATGCGAAAACGAGAGGTTTGCCAAAACATGATTCGCTAAGAAGAACCCGGCGCAACAGAGGCCACGGAAATTGAAATGCCGGCGGCGGTCACACCTGCAGGAGGATCGCGCAGCAAACAACCAATATGAAAAACGGGGCACAAGGCCCCGTTGCTGGAACAGCAGTGAACGCTCAAGCTACCGTCGGTGCGGTTCCCGCAGCAACTGCTGGTGTGCCACCGCTGGAGCTGTCCCCCCCAGAAGGAGGCGTACGTGGCGTCCAGTCCTTGGGAGGACGCGGCTCCTTGCCCGCCATGATGTCGTCCAGTTGCTCCGCATCAATGGTTTCCCATTCCAGCAGCGCCTTGGCCATGGCATGCATCTTGTCGCTGTTTTCTTCGATCAGGCGACGTGCCAGGTTGTATTGCTCATCGATGATGCGACGCACTTCGCTATCGACCTTCTCCATGGTCTGTTCGCTCATGTTCGTCGTCTTGGTGACCGAACGGCCCAGAAAGACTTCACCTTCATTCTCGGCATAGACCATCGGTCCCAGGGCCGTGGTCATGCCATACCGGGTCACCATGTCCCGCGCGATGTGCGTGGCACGCTCAAAGTCGTTGCTGGCGCCAGTGGTCATCTGGTTCATGAACACTTCTTCAGCAATCCGGCCGCCGAACAGCATGCTGATTTGGTTGAGCATGTACTCGCGGTCGTAGCTGTAGCGGTCCTGCTCGGGCAGGCTCATGGTCACGCCCAGGGCACGGCCGCGGGGGATGATGGTGACCTTGTGCACCGGATCGCACTTGGGCAGCAGCTTGCCAATCAGGGCGTGGCCGGCCTCGTGATACGCCGTGTTGCGGCGCTCTTCCTCGGGCATGACCATGCTCTTGCGCTCGGGGCCCATAAGGATCTTGTCCTTGGCCTTCTCGAAGTCCTGCATCTCCACGGTGCGAGCATTGCGGCGCGCAGCCATCAGGGCGGCTTCGTTGCACAGGTTGGCCAGGTCGGCACCGCTCATGCCGGGCGTGCCGCGCGCGATGATCGCGGGGGCCACGTCCTGGCCGATCGGGATCTTGCGCATGTGCACGTTCAGGATTTGCTCACGGCCACGGATGTCGGGCAGCGTCACATAGACTTGGCGGTCGAAACGGCCGGGGCGCAGCAGGGCAGCGTCCAGAATGTCGGGGCGGTTGGTGGCAGCCACCACGATCACACCCAGGTTGGTCTCGAAACCGTCCATCTCGACCAACATCTGGTTCAGGGTCTGCTCGCGCTCGTCGTTGCCACCGCCCAGGCCGGCGCCGCGCTGGCGGCCCACGGCGTCAATTTCATCGATGAAGATGATGCAGGGGGCGTTCTTCTTGGCGTTGTCGAACATGTCGCGCACACGGGCCGCGCCCACGCCGACAAACATTTCCACGAAGTCCGAGCCCGAGATGCTGAAGAACGGAACCTTGGCTTCGCCAGCAATGGACTTGGCCAGCAGGGTCTTGCCGGTGCCGGGTGGGCCGACCAGCAACAGGCCACGCGGGATACGGCCGCCGAGCTTCTGGAATTTCTGCGGGTCCTTAAGGAAGTCCACGACTTCCTTGACTTCTTCCTTGGCCTCGTCGCAGCCTGCCACATCAGCGAAGGTGACCTGGTTGTTGTTCTCGTCGAGCATGCGCGCCTTGCTTTTGCCGAAGCTGAAGGCGCCGCCCTTGCCACCGCCCTGCATCTGGCGCATGAAGTACACCCACACACCGATGAGCAGCAGCATGGGGCCCCAGCTGACCAGCAGGGTCATGAGCAAGGAACCTTCCTCGCGGGGCTTCACGTCGAACTTGACGTTGTGGTTGAGCAAATCACCCACCAAACCCCGGTCCAGCACAGAGGCGTTGGTGCGGATCTTGCGGTCATCGGTGGTGATCGCCACGATTTCACCGCCACTCAAGCCCTCGGGGATGGTCGCGCTCTTGATACGGTTGTTCCGGACTTCGTCAAGAAATTCGGAATAGCCGATGTGCCCGGCACTGGCGCCAGTGCGGGTGTCAAACTGTTTGAACACCGTGAACAGCACCATGGCGATAACCAGCCATACGGCAATTTTTGAAAACCACTGATTGTTCAAGCGGGGCTCCAGTTGCAGGGAACAGAAAACGGACACACTGCCGTCACGGCGTATGTGTGGCCCATTTTAGGTCTTTCAAGCCGCGGGACCACTCTTATTCCCACTCACGGCCATGGAATCAGCGCGGGCTTTACTGCCATATTTCAAGCATTCTTGACCAGAGGCAAGCTCTCTCAGGCCGCCTTCCTGAGCCCCATGCCCACCAGAAAGGTTTCAGACGACTTGTCGCGCGAAGCCTTGGGTTTGAGCGGTTTGACCACCTTGAAAGTCTGCTTGAAAAGGGTCACCAGGTCACTGTAGCCACTGCCATGGAACAGCTTGACGACCAGTGCTCCTTCTGGTTTCAAATGGTTGCAAGCAAAATCCACAGCCAACTCGACCAGGTGGGCAATGCGGGCGGCATCGGCTGACTCGATGCCCGACAGATTGGGCGCCATATCAGACACCACCACATCCACCACGCGACCGTCGAGCGCCTGCTCCAGGCGTTCGAGTACATCGGCCTCGCGAAAATCGCCGTTGAGGTAAGTTACGCCCTCAATGGGCTCCATGGGCAGGATGTCGAGTGCGATGATCGCGCCGTTGAGTTGCCCCGCCGCCGCCCCAGAGGGTGACAGGCGTCGGCGCAGGTATTGGCTCCAGGCACCCGGGGTCGAGCCCAGGTCTACCACGGTGTACCCCGGTTTGATGAGGCCCAGCTGCTCGTCAATCTCCTTGAGTTTGTAGGCTGCACGTGCGCGGTATCCCTCTTTTTGGGCCAATTTGACGTAGGTGTCGTTGACGTGGTCGTTCAACCACGCCTTGTTGACCTTCTTGCTCTGAGTTTTGACTTTCATCTCTGCTTCTTCGGTTGGGGGGAACGCGTCCAGCATCGATTGGATCATCTTTGCTGCTCCCGCCTGGATTTCGTCTGTCGGGTCCAGTTGTGCGACTACAGCCTCTAGCGTTTCTCTGCTCTTGTTCTTAGGTTTACGCGTTTCATCGATTCGCGCAAGCCGCTCGATGGTGCTGGATGCTATTTCGTGGCTCGTGGTGATCTGCCTAATCCTCTCACGCAGCACCGGGTTTGCGTTTCCCTCGAGGTCCATTTGACGCTCTAGGGACTCTGCAAACCGTCTTTGTCGCAAGCCTTCTGCGTTTTCCATCATCGATAAGAGTGCTGTCGTGGGCACGCTTACGCCTCCTATCGCTGCCAGCTCGCATTGCGCCTCAAGGGATGGGGTCTTGTGGCCCGTTCTCCAGTTGCTCAGAACCTTAGAGCCTATGCCCAGTTTGGCCGCCACCGTCGCGTCACTCCCTTCGGGGCAGTAGAGCCGGGCGCTGTCAATTAGCGAATTGATCCGTTTCAGGTCTTGCATGTGTAATCCAGTTCGGGTTACTATCGAAATACCCCAATTTGGTTTACTTGTACACCGGTTTGGGGTTCGCCACTTTACACCCAGCGGCCAGCGCGCAGTGATCAACAGCCCGGCCTAGCGCCAGAAGCATCTGGGTGAATGTGGACCTTCATCAATACAGCCAATAGAGGCACACACCATGGCATTCACTAGCACGATTCAAATCCTCAAGGTCTCCCAAGAGCTCAGCAAAAAGATCAACCCCGACACGGGCAAGCCCTACGAGTCCACTATCGCCCGAACGGCGCTGATCAACGATGACGGCGAGCTCGAAACCGTTGGCCGTCTCCGCGTTCCCCGTGATTTGGTGAACGTTGCGGCGGTCGGCGTCTTCCGCGCAGGCTTTGCGCTCCGCGTGCCTGACTACGGCGCGGATAAGGGTGATGTGGTGGCCGTTCTCACCAGCCTGACGCCCGTGCCCCCTGCCCGCACGGCTGCGCCTACTCCCGCTGCTCCCAAGGCCGCGTAATGTCCCCGGAAATCGACCTCGTCCACGTGGCCCAGCGGTTGGCCATCGTCGGCATCTGCAGCGGTTTCATAGGCGCGGCGCTGTGGCAACTGCTCGTTGGCTCCATGCACGTTCTGGCCCTGCGCCTTCACGCCCGCATGGCCCAGCGCCAGCGCATTGCAGACGCTCGCACTCGCGCCCATGGCTGACCCTGTCGTCATCGACTGCCCCAGCACCTGCACGGTGACTGTGGTGCATGAATTAAGCCTCCCTCCGCTGCAACTCGATACAGCGGATGGGGCAGCAATCGCGGGCGCCGTCCTCGCGGTCTGGGCTGTTGGCTGGGCATTTCGCATGCTCATCCGCGCTCTGAACATCGACGGCAATTCATCAACTTCAAAAGAGGAAACCTGAAATGACTCAAGCAATCAAGCGCGGCCTCGTCGCCGCTGGTGTTCTGGCCGCTGTGGGCTCGGCAAATGCTGCCGCCGTGGACGTCACGGCAGTGACTGCGGACATTGCTCTGCAAGCTGCCCCCATCGCCGCGATCGGTGCCGCAGTGCTGCTGATCTACGTGGGCGTCAAGGCCTTCCAGTGGGTGCGCAAGGCTCTGTCCTAAGCCGTCGCCCCAAGCGCTCCCTGACCGGCCGGCAGGGGCCTTGCAAAAGCTCACGCGGTGGGCTTCTTCAAGGTGCAAACAAATGGGCCTCTTCGTCATCATCGCCGTCTTGGGGGCCGCATGGTTCATCTTCACCGCCTAGCCCTCGCCGCGCTGCTCTCGCTGTTTGCGTGCAATGCCTTTGCTGCATTTCAAGCATGGTCGATCAGCTACGGCGATAAGACCTCACGCGGCACAAGTGCGGCAGATGCGTGCAGCGGTTTGGTCGGCGCACAGTACCTGTCTGCAACAGGCACAAACACAGTCATCACTGCGGCCATTGATGGCGATCAGTGCCACTACACCTACACCAGCAGCTGGGGCAGTGGCTACAACGGCGGCGGCACTGGCATACCGGTTCGCGGCCCTGATACCGCCTGCCCCAATCCTTATGACATCGAGCAGGGTGGCGCTTGCGTTCCCCGCAACTGCAACCCCGGTCAAGTACGTGTCAACGGCTTTTGTGTCAATCCACCGCCTTGTGACCCCGGATACACCCGCATAGCTGGCGAGTGCAAGAAAAACAACTGCCAAGCGGGCCCGGCGGGTGATTACACGGATCTGCCTGATCAGGTCACATACATCTGTGAGCAAAGCGGCGGCAAGTCCTGTCTTGTGCGCATAAAGCCGGATATCTGTGTTTCATTCAACGGGTCAACCTCCTGCAGCGGCGCTGGCCGCTTCACTGGTGCGTCATGCACTGGCGGCGGTGATGGCGGTTCATCCTCCCAAGGCCCTGGCGGCGGTGACACGGGCGGCAATACCGGGGGCGGAACCGGTGGGACTGGTGGCAACACTGGCGGCGGCACGGGTGGGACCGGTGGCAATACCGGGGGCGGTACTGGTGGCACTGGCGGCGGCACGGGTGGGGGCACTGGCGGCACCGGTGGCGGAACTGGTGGAACAGGCGGCAACACTGGGGGTGGCACGGGTGGCAACACGGGCGGCGGAACTGGTGGCGATACGGGCGGCGGTGGTCCGCGTCCGGTCCCTCCGGGCGATGAGACGGGGGCGCTCCCACCCCCTGAGCCAAAGCCCAAAGAACCTGATGGTTCTTGCCCCGCTGGCTACTCGCAAAGCGGTCGCTTCTGTGTGAAGAACCCCACGCCACCAGATGGCGACGGCACATGCCCTGCGGGCTCCGTCAAGATTGGCGATACCTGTGTCTACACGCAGCCCGGGGGCGGTGGCAGTGGCGGGGGTAGCGGTGGTGGTGGCGGTGGGAATGGTGACGGCGAAGGCGAAGAGGAGCAAAGCGGCTTCGGCGGTGCCTGCATGAGTGGCTTTTCATGTGAGGGCGACGCCATCCAATGCGCCATTGCTCAAGAGCAGCACCGCAGGGCCTGCAAGCTCTTTGATGACGAGTCACCCGAGTCGAAGCTCTACCAGGACAACAAAGGCAAAGAGGGCAACCAAACCGGCAACCTCCCCGGCAACGAGACCATCAGCATTGCCGGGCGCATCAATACATCAGACGCCATCGGCGGCGGCGGTTGCTTCGGTGACCTCAATCTGACGGTCTGGCACACCTCTGTCACCCTGCCTCTCTCGAATCTCTGTCAATACCTTGCCATGCTCGGCAACATCCTTGTGGCCGTGTCCATGCTCATGGCCGCCCGCATCATCACCAGGGGATAAACCATGCCCATCTTCATCGCTGCTATCGGCGGCATGCTTATCAACCTCGTCGGCACACTCGCGGGCCGCGTTCTGATCGCTCTGGGCATCAGCGTTGTGACCTATACCGGCGTGTCGTCCTCGCTGGACTGGTTGAAGGCTGGCGCTATCTCTGCGCTCAGTGGCCTGCCTGCTGATCTGTTCGGCCTCATCGGCTTCATGAAAGTTGGTGTGTGCATCAGCATCATCACCAGCGCAATTGTTGCTCGCGCCGTCATCAGCGGCGTATCTGGCGACACCTTCAAAAAGTGGGTCTTGAAATGATCTATCTGACGACAGGCGGCAACGGCGCGGGCAAAACCCTGTTCACCCTCAAAGACGTACGCGAGCAGCAACTCAAAGAAAACCGCCCCGTCTACTTCCACGGCTTCAAGGCCAAGCAGGTCTTGCTCGATTGGGGCTGGCAGGAATTCGACCCGAAGAGGTGGCAAGACCTGCCAGACGGCTCCATCTGCGTGATGGACGAGTGCCAAAACGAGTTTCCCGCGAAGGTCCAAGGCGAACTGCCTGACCCCCGGCGGCCACCCAAACTGCCCCACTTATGGCCACCCAAACTGCTCCACCTGGCCGGGGTGAGTTGACCCATTGATTTCGGTGAGTCAGGCGCCTCAGCTCTGACGTGCAGGACGTAACTTCCACCCCCTTGATCACAAGGGGGGATTCACGAGGTGAACGTCTTGAAGCCACATCTACAAACCACGATCTGGACGCTCCTGCGCGCGGGTAACACCCAGCGCGAGATTGAGCGCCGCACCGGCATCTCCCGCCACACCATCCGCGCCTGGGCTAAGCGCTTTGAGGCCCAGGGCGATCCGCCGCCCCCGTCGCCTGACGATTCAAACTGCCCCGGGGTGGCCACCGACCTGGTTGTGCCCCTGGCCAGCCAAACTGCTCCACCCCGGCCACCGGCTTTACTGCTGGCGCCTGCGCCGGCGGCCACCTCGCTGTGTGAGCCCCACCGCGCCTTCATCGAAGCTCAGTTGCGCTTGGGCCGCAATGCCACGGCCATCTACCAGGACCTGGTCGATGCCCACGGCTTTGCTGCACGCTACAACTCCGTCAAACGCTTCGTGGCGCGCATCCGGGTGCGTGAGCCTGAGCAGTTCGACCGCCTGAGCTTCCTGCCCGGCGAGGAGATGCAGGTGGACTTCGGCGAAGGCGCGCCCACCCGCGTGCCCGGCACCGACCGCTGGCGCAAGCCACGCCTGTTCGTGGCCACGCTTCGGTATTCGCGCCGCAGTTTCCGCCGCGTGGTCTGGAATTCTGGCCAACAGGTCTGGGCCGAACTGCACGAACAAGCCTGGCGCTACTTTGGCGGCTCGTGCCGATACGTGGTCCTGGACAACCTCAAGGAAGGCGTGCTCAAGCCCGACCTGTACGAGCCCGAGCTCAACCCCGTGTACGCCGCCACCCTGGCACACTACGAGGTCGTGGCCGACCCGGCGCGGGTACGTGACCCCAACCGCAAGGGCAGTGTCGAGAATGCCATTGGTCACACTCAGGCCACGGCACTCAAGGGCAAGCGCTTCGAGACCATTGAAGAACAGAACACCTACCTGGAGCACTGGGAGACCAAGTGGGCGGCCTCTCGCATCCACGGCTCAGAGCGCCGCCAGGTACAGGCCATGTTCGAAGAAGAGCGGCCCCACCTGCAGCCCTTGCCCACGCTGCCCATGGCGTACTTCCGTGACGAGCAGCGCACCGTGTGCGACGACGGCTGCGTGCGCGTGGCCCATTGCAGCTACGCCGCGCGGCCGGCGCACATTGGCACCAAGGTGCTGGTGCGCATCTTCGAGCGCCGCCTGGAGATTCGCGACCTACAGACCCAGGCCCTGCTGCGCACGCACACCTTGGCCGAGCGGCCAGGCACCGTGGTGCTGCCCATGGACGAGCGCGTCTTCAACCCCTCCCGCGAGACCCTCCACATCCTCAAGCAGGCCGATGCCATCGGCGTGGACGCCGCCCGGCTGTGCCAGATGCTGTTTGCCATCGAAGGCCGTGTGGGCCAGCGCAAGCTGTGGGGCATCGTGCACCTGGCCGACCGCTATCCACGCCAGATGGTCAACACCGCCTGTGCCCAGGCCATCGACGACGGTGTGCACAGCTACCGCCACGTCAAGGCCATCACCGAACGCCTGGTGGCGCAGGCTCTGGCCCAACTCGATGCCGCCCCGACAGCGACGCAGGCCGCACCCGCGAGCACCACGCAAACGCACGACCTCATCCGCAACCCACAGGAGTACGGCGAACTCTTCGCCATGGCCACAGCGGCCACGACACCCGCCATCACACCTCAAGGAGATTTCTTCGCATGACCGCCATGACCCCCCACGACATCGAGGCCACCCTGCGCAAGCTGCGCCTGTCAGGCATGGCTGAGACCCTGCAGACGCGCCTGATGCAGGCCCAGGCCGCTCAGGAGCCCTTTCTGGATACGCTCTCAGCCTTGCTGCAAGACGAACTCGACCGACGCCACAGCAGGCTGATGGCACGTCGCTTCAAGCTCTCCGGCCTGGATGAGAAGCCCTCCCTGGCCGACTTCGACTGGCGCTTCAACCCAAAGCTGCCGCGCGCAGCCTGCTTCGAGTTGCACACCTTGAAGTTCCTCAGCGAAGGCGCCAACGCCCTGATCGTAGGCAAGCCCGGCACCGGCAAGAGCCACATCGCCAAGGCCGTGGCCTACCAAGCCACCTTGCTCGGTCATGACGTGTCCTACATCGAAGCTGACAGCGAGTTCGCTCGCTATGCGCTGGCCGACGCCGACGAGCGCGCCAGTCTGCTCAAGGGCTGGGTGGCGGCCGACTTGCTGGTGCTCGATGACCTGTTCCTGGCAAGGCGCATCAGCGAGCATGCCGCCGAGTTGCTGCAGGCCCTGGTCCACCAGCGTTACAAGCTGCGCCGCTCCATCGTCATCACCTCCAACCGCGTCGTGCAGGACTGGGGTCGCTACCTGGGCGACGCGACCATGGCCACCACCATCCTCGATCGCCTCATGCACCGCTGCGCCATGCTGGAGTTCGAGGGCAAGAGCTACAGGCTCAAAGAGGCTGCTGCACGCCTGATCATCACCTCAGACCCCGCATAATCACCCCGTCCTGCCTGGAGCAGTTTGACTGGCCAACAGTGGAGCAGTTTGGGGTGGCCATCGGGGGCCTGACTACATCAACGCGGTAGCTCAGCACCGCCGCCGCCGTGGCTTTGACTTCTGGATGATCACGCCCCATCCAAGCCTGATCCATGTGAACATCCGGCGCCTGATCGAGTCGCCCAGTTGGCACCGCCACCTCAAGCGCACCGCAGGCGCGGCCATGGTGAGCGAACTCAAGTTCAACTTTGCTGAACTCAAGTGCGAGCAACCTAACTCCGGTGCCCGTGGTGTCGTAAGCATGCGGGCGTATCCCAAGGAGGTGTATGACTGGTACGAATCGGCCAGCCTTCACACCGCAAAGGTGCGCATCCCAAAGCAGGTCTGGATGCTCGTCGCCTGCGTATTGCTTGTGCCCGCGCTTGGCTATTTCGCTATCACTAAGGTCTATGGCAACGTCACAAAGCAGACCAAGCAACAGGACGCTACGCAAGGCATGCCCCCACCAGGTCAAGGCATGCCCGGCACACTGCCGCGCGAACGTCAGAAGCTCACAGCAGATGAATACATTGCCGACCGCATTGCGCGTCTGAAAGACTTCCCCCATAGCGCCCCTGCCTACGACGATGTGACTAGGCCCACCGAAGCGCCATACCCCGCAGCGTGCGTCCAGATGGGCAACGTTTGCAAGTGCTACACCCAGCAAGCCACCCTGTTGCAAGTGAGCGGCTCCGTGTGCCTCCAGATCGTGGCGCAAGGCTTCTTCATCGACTGGAAAGCTCAGGAGAAGGGCGATAGCGGGCGCAGAGATAGGGGCGACTACCGGCCCCACCCCGTCGCGGTCCCTGACGCTCAGCAAGTAGCTCAAGCGCCGCCGCCGCGCACTGTTCCTGTCCCCATGCCTGCGGCAAAGCCTGAGCCCTTCAAAACAACGTCCGAATGGGCGCAGGGCCTCGCCGCGCGGAATGCCCAGGTGCGTTCGAGTCTCGCCCAGTGAGGTACCGCATGCGCTCTGTTTCTGAGAGACAAACCGGGGGCCCCGAAGTGACGAATAGTCACGCGCCGAAGGCTCGGGGGTTGGGGTATGGGGCGACAGGCCCCATGGTGAACCGTTGTGCGGCCCGTACCCGTGTTACTGCTCCCCTCCTGCTGATCCAGATGGATCTGTTTGATACCCCTGCGTGGCATGGCTGCGCACCGGCACCGCTGACGCGAGCGAAGCGCGGCGGCGGGGCCGGGCGAAGCCCGGCCTAGATTTATCCCATAAACACTTTGGAACATCAGGCATAGACGCCTGAAAAAGGTGAACCCCGCAACAGCGCCAACTGTCCGGGGTTCGTGATGTCAACCACTACGACTGGTCAACATGATCCGCATTTTCGACGAAACCCGCCCTACTGCCAAATTCACTCCCGCTGAGCTGCTCGATATGCACCGCCGTGGCGTCCCCCTCGTTGCTTTCGAGGGAAAGATGGGTGATGGCATCAACGTCAAAGCCCACGATCTGGGCAACGGCCATATCGAGGTGACGGGGGTAGCCCCAACAAAGTGGGAAGAGCTCGATTGGTCCCCCATGGCGCTTGAGATGTACCTCGAGACGGTCATCAAGCATCGCGAAGACAACGCAGACGAACTGCGCGAGAAGTCCCTCACCATCGCCGCAAACAGGGCAAACGCGAAGGTTCGCAAGCTCTGCAAAGCCATGGGCGCCGATACCCTCCTAACGCTCACCTACCGGCAAAACGAACAGTGCGTAAAGCAGGCCAAAAAAGACTTGAAAGAGTTCGTGCGCCGTCTCCGCCGCGTCATGCCTGAATTCCGTGCTGTGGCCGTGTACGAAACCCAAAAGCGCGGCGCCATCCATTGGCACATCGCTACCGCCAATGTCCCCACGTTCTTCACCCAGTCCGGCCCCCATGGCCTCCCCTGCAAGGTGAAAAGCTTCAACGTCATCCGTTCAATCTGGCGCTCTGTGACGGGTGCACGTGAGGGCAACATCGACATAGCCCGGCGTAAGGCCTCCAGCAGGCGCAGCCCGGCCCAGATCGCCTCCTACATCGCAAAGTACATCGTCAAGGCATTTCGCGACGGTGAGGCGTTCTCTAACCGCTATTCAGCCTTCGGCGCCCCTGACGTCCCCAAGCCCGTCAACATGGGCCACTTCGCCACACCGCTGGCCGCTTGGGAGGCCGCTTATTCGTGTCTCTTGGACGTTCACGCCGTTGTCCTTGAACGGCTGTCGAAGTGGAAAGACTGGTTTGTTCTCTACGGCGAGTTGCCCTCAAAACGGGCTGTGGCTGCGTCGAAAGGATGAGGGGTGGGTATGGCTACCGCTCCTGTCGTTCGGCGTGTTGTTACCGGTAACGCAGCCCGTGGGAAAGTGCCTGCAAGTGATTCTCAGCGCGTGGCGAAATTTCGCTCAAAGCATGCGCGCCTTGATGTGCCTATTTCTTTACCGATTGGTAAAACTATCGAAGACCTAGCATCCCAATACGGCTGCAGTAAGGCGGTCGTCGTTCGGTCCCTGCTGCGTTTCGCGCTCACCAACAGGGACTGGAAAACGCAGGGTCTTCTATGGGGGGAGTGAATGGCTTTGATCGGTTATGCGCGCGTGTCTACAAAGGATCAGGAAACGCATTTGCAACTGGATGCACTTGCAAAGGCTGGCGTGCTAGAGGTGCGTCAAGAAAAGGGCAGTTCTGTCGGACCTAGGCCAGAGCTGCAGAAGCTGCTAGGTCAACTACGCCCCGGGGATGTTCTGGTGGTGTACAAAATGGACCGCGTTGCTCGGTCGCTGAAGGATTTGCTCTCCATCCTTGATCGCATCAAGGCTTCAGGGGCTGCAATCAGGTCGCTTACTGAGCCGCTAGACACATCTAGCCCGCTCGGCATCTTTATGATTCAGATACTGGGTGCTGTGGGCCAGCTTGAGCGGTCAATTACTCGGGAAAGAACTGTTGCCGGGCAGGTCGCTGCTATCAAGCGGGGCGTGACCTTTGGGCGTCCCAAGTTGCTCTCACCAGAGCAGGAATTGGCTGTTTTGGCCATGATTGATGGCGGTGCCACCCAGTCGGCAACAGCGCGTCACTTTGGGGTGTCTCTCATAGTGGTTCGTCGCTTGCGTGCAGAAAGAGCTGGGCGAAAAAATACCGGGCTGTACCCGGTATTGAGAGACTATCTTTGACATGCGTTGTCGGTGTCGTTGCCGTCTCCAAGTGTTGACTTTCATTACTTTTTTCTTTCAGCCTCGATAATACGGCCCATGCCCCAAATTCAACTGACTCCCGCCGAGCGCCGGGAACAACGCGCCAATGCCCACCACCTGGACCCCGTGGTCCTGATCGGCGGCGATGGCCTAACTCCTGCCGTGAAGAAAGAGGTGGATGCCGCCCTCAATGCCCACGGGCTCATCAAGGTCCGCGTCTTTGGCGATGACCGCGCCGCCCGCGAGTTGATGTACCAGGAACTCGCAGCCGAACTCAATGCAGCCCCCGTGCAGCACATTGGCAAACTGCTGGTGCTCTGGCGCCCCATGCCTGCCAAAGCCAAAACCGTGGATGAAGACCGCATGCCGGGCCCACGCGATGTCAAGGTGCTCAAGTTCAGCAAACAGGGCGGCCAACGCCCAGAAATCAAGCAATTGCGCGTGCTGGGCAACCAGCGCCTGACCTCAGGGGGCCAGATCAAGCGCGCCAAGCCCAAGCAGAAATCCATCAAGAAGCGCCAGGCAGACTGATGAATCCAGCGGCAGCATCTGCAGCCCCGGTCGGCTCGGCGCCTGTCCGCCACATTCTCTGCATGAAATGGGGCACGAAGTATGGCCCCGAGTACGTCAACCGGCTTTACGCCATGGTGCGGCGACATCTGAGCGGCGACTTCCGCTTTGTCTGCCTGACGGACGACGACAAAGGCATCCGCAGTGAGGTGCAATGCCTGCCCATCCCGCCGCTGGATCTGCCACCCGGCATTCCCGAGCGGGGCTGGACCAAGCTGGCGACCTTCAGCAGGGACCTGCACGGCTTGCGTGGCACGGCGCTGTTTCTCGACGTGGACGTGGTGATCACCGGATCGCTGGATGATTTTTTCACCCAGCCCGGCGAATTCCTGATCATCCATGACTACAAGCGCCCCTGGCGCATCACGGGCAACTCATCGGTTTACCGATTCGAGCTGGGCGCACATCCCGACGTGCTGGAGCACTTTCGCGGGCATTTCACCGAAATTCGCACACAGTTCCGCAATGAGCAAGCCTACCTGTCAGACTTCCTGCACCGGCAGGGCAAGCTGCAATACTGGCCTGCCGCTTGGTGCCCGAGCTTCAAATACCACGGCATTCCGCCCTGGCCCACCAACTACTGGCGTGCGCCCTTTGTACCGCCTGGTGCACGCATTGTGATTTTTCACGGGGAATGCAACCCCCCCGACGCGCTGGCCGGACGGCGCAACCGCCGTTTCCGCTATATCCGGCCCGCCGCCTGGGTGGCAGAGCACTGGCACGAGTAAGCGGCACGCAGCCCCCCTACCGGCATACGGACAGAAGCGCAAAAGTCAGCACCAATCCCCAAATGCCCCCCCGCCCTGCTCTCAGCCATCCGACTTGGGGATGGCTCCATCCGGGCGCAAGGTGTGCCACAGCACCACCAGCGCGCAACCCCATTGCAGCAGGTACAGCAACGACCCCACGCTGTGCCACAAACGCAGATCCTGGCGGGCCACGATGCGGGGCGCGACACCATACTGGTTGAGCAAAGCCAGCAGTAGGCCTCCCAGTATGAAAAGCATAGCAGCCTGTGCCCATGGATATTGCGACACAGCGTTTTTTGGTCTGGAAATCAGCAGCAATACCAGGCAACACGCCACGGCCACCCAGGTCTGGGCAGCAAAAAGCCGGGCCGCCATGTTGCCAGCCACAGAGGGGGACGGCAGATACGCGAACAACAGAGGCACCACCAGAAAGCCGATCGTGGTCAGGCTCCCCCACCAGAGGGCGGCCACCAAGGCGGGAAGACGGCGATGCATGCGTTGTGCGGCCTTGATGCTCACAGGTAGCTGACGGCTACCACTTCATAGCGACGGATGCCACCAGGGGCCTGAACCTCTGCGGTATCGCCCTCTTCCTTGCCGATCAACGCGCGCGCGATGGGGCTGGAGATATTGATCAGGCCTTGCTTCAGATCGGCCTCATCCTCACCCACGATCTGGTACTTCACGGAGTCACCGGAATCCTCGTCTTCCAGCTCCACCGTGGCACCAAACACCACCTTGCCGCCGCCATCCACGGCGCTCGGGTCGATGACCTGGGCCACGGACAGCTTGCCTTCAATCTCCTGAATGCGGCCTTCAATAAAGCCCTGCCGGTCCTTGGCCGCATCGTAGTCGGCGTTTTCGCTCAGATCGCCCTGAGCGCGCGCTTCAGCGATGGCCGTGATCACGGCGGGCCGTTCCACAGTCTTGAGGCGGTGCAGCTCTTCCTTGAGCTTTTCAGCGCCGCGCTTGGTAATCGGAATAGTGGCCATTTTGTTGAGACTCCACAAATCAAAACGGTGAAAGCGCAAAGCACTTCCACCGGTCAGCCGCCATGCCACACCCTGGGCAAGCCAGGCCATGTGAAAAGGCAATCTACAAAAGGAAACCGCCGCACGTTGCCGCGCGGCGGTGTTGGTTCAGTTGCGATTATGCCGTGTTTGCGGCGGCAAAAGCCACCACAAAAACCCGGTCAGGCCGCCAGCTGGGCGTGCAGTTCCTGCACCGAATACACATCCAACTTGTCCAGGTACTTCATGCCTTCCACGGCCGCCTCGGCACCAAAGATGGTGGTGAAGGTGGTCACACGGGCCAGCAGCGACGAGGTGCGGATCGCGCGCGAGTCTGCAATCGCATTGCGGCGCTCTTCAACGGTATTGATGACCATGACAATCTCATTGTTCTTGATCATGTCCACGATGTGCGGACGACCTTCCGTGACCTTATTGACCACCACCACCGGGACACCCGCCTCGGCAATGGCTGCAGCAGTACCCTTGGTCGCCACCAGGTCGAAGCCCAGCGCCACCAGCTGGCGGGCGATGTCCACCGCGCGGGGCTTGTCGTTGTTCTTCACGGTGAGGAACACCTTGCCCGAAGTCGGCAGCTTCGTGCCAGCGCCCAGCTGGCTCTTCACGAAGGCTTCGCCAAAGGTCTTGCCCACACCCATGACTTCGCCGGTGGACTTCATCTCGGGGCCGAGGATGGTGTCCACGCCAGGGAACTTGACGAAGGGGAACACCGCTTCCTTGACGCTGAAGTAAGGTGGTGTGACTTCCTTGGTGATGCCCTGCGAAGCCAGCGTCTGGCCCGCCATACAGCGTGCCGCGACCTTGGCCAGCTGGATGCCGGTGGCCTTGGAGACAAACGGCACCGTGCGCGAGGCGCGGGGGTTCACTTCCAGCACGTAGATGACGTCCTTGCCATCCACTTCCTGAATGGCGAACTGCACGTTCATCAGACCCACCACATTCAGGCCTTCGGCCATGGCAGCCGACTGGCGCTTGAGCTCATCCACCGTGGCTTGCTTGAGGTAGTACGGCGGCAGCGAACAGGCCGAATCGCCCGAGTGCACGCCGGCTTGCTCGATGTGCTCCATCACGCCACCGATGAAGGTCTTGCCTTCAGGGTCACGCAAACAGTCCACATCGCACTCGATGGCGTCATTCAGGAAGCGGTCCAGCAGCACGGGCGAGTCGTTGCTCACCTTCACAGCCTCGCGCATGTAGCGCTCCAGGTCGCGCTGTTCGTGCACGATTTCCATCGCACGGCCGCCCAGCACGTAGCTGGGGCGCACCACCAGGGGGTAACCCAGCGTGGCCGCCTTTTCCAGGGCCTCGGCTTCGGTACGTGCAGTGGCGTTGGGCGGCTGACGCAGGCCCAGGTCGCCCAGCAGCTTCTGGAAACGCTCGCGGTCTTCGGCCGCGTCGATCATGTCGGGGCTGGTGCCGATGATCGGCACGCCTTCGGCTTCCAGGCCCAGCGCGAGCTTGAGCGGCGTCTGGCCGCCGTACTGCACGATCACGCCGTGTGGTTTTTCCTTGTCCACGATTTCGAGCACGTCTTCCAGCGTCAGCGGTTCGAAGTACAGGCGGTCGGACGTGTCGTAGTCGGTAGAAACTGTCTCAGGGTTGCAGTTGACCATGATGGTTTCGTAGCCATCCTCGCGCATGGCGAGTGCGGCATGCACGCAGCAGTAGTCAAACTCGATGCCCTGGCCGATGCGGTTCGGGCCACCGCCCAGCACCATGATCTTTTTCTTGTCCGTGGGCGCGGCTTCGCACTCTTCCTCGTAGGTGGAGTACATGTAGGCCGTGTTGGTGGCGAACTCGGCAGCGCAGGTGTCCACGCGCTTGTAGACCGGGCGCACGTTGAGGGCACGGCGTGCTTCGCGCACCGACTTCTCGGTGGTTTTGAGCAGCTTGGCCAAGCGGCGGTCCGAGAAGCCCTTCTTCTTGAGCGTGCGCAGCGTGTCGGCGTCCAGCGATGCCAGTGCAGCGTCGCCCTTTTCTGCAGCGATCTTGTCCAGCTCCAGCTCGATCTTCACGATCTCTTCGATCTGCACCAGGAACCACTTGTCGATCTTGGTGAGGTCATACACCTCGTCCACCGACAGGCCCATGGCAAACGCGTCGCCCACGTACCAGATGCGCTCGGGACCGGGCTCGCCCAGTTCCTTTTCGAGCACTTCGCGGTCCTGGGTCTTTTCGTTCATGCCGTCCACGCCCACTTCCAGGCCGCGCAGGGCTTTCTGGAAGGATTCCTGGAAGGTACGGCCCATGGCCATGACCTCGCCCACCGACTTCATCTGCGTGGTCAGGCGGCTGTCGGCCGTGGGGAATTTCTCGAACGCGAAACGCGGGATCTTGGTGACAACGTAGTCGATCGAAGGCTCGAAAGATGCGGGCGTGGCGCCGCCCGTGATTTCGTTCTTCAGCTCATCGAGCGTGTAGCCCACGGCCAGCTTGGCCGCGACCTTGGCAATCGGGAACCCTGTGGCCTTGGACGCTAGCGCCGACGAACGCGACACGCGCGGGTTCATCTCGATGACGATCATGCGGCCGTCCTTCGGATTGACCGAGAACTGCACGTTGGAGCCGCCGGTGTCCACGCCGATCTCGCGCAGTACCGCGAGAGAGGCGTTGCGCATGATCTGGTATTCCTTGTCGGTCAGCGTCTGGGCCGGGGCCACGGTGATCGAGTCGCCCGTGTGCACGCCCATCGGGTCCAGGTTTTCGATGGAGCAGATGATGATGCAGTTGTCCGCCTTGTCGCGGACCACTTCCATCTCGTACTCCTTCCAGCCGAGCAGCGATTCTTCGATCAGCAGCTCGTTGGTGGGAGAGGCTTCCAGGCCGCGCTTGCAGATGGTTTCGAACTCTTCGGGGTTGTAGGCAATGCCACCGCCCGTGCCGCCCAGCGTGAAGCTGGGGCGGATCACCGTGGGGAAGCCCACGCTCTTTTGGACCGCCCAGGCTTCGTCCATGCTGTGGGCAATGCCCGAGCGCGCGGAGCCAAGACCAATCTTGGTCATGGCATCCTTGAACTTCAGGCGGTCTTCGGCCTTGTCGATGGCTTCGGGTGTGGCGCCGATCAGCTCGACCTTGTACTTGTCGAGCACGCCGTTGCGCCACAGGTCCAGCGCGCAGTTCAGCGCGGTCTGGCCGCCCATGGTGGGGAGGATGGCATCGGGACGTTCCTTGGCGATGATCTTCTCGACCGTCTGCCAGGTGATGGGCTCGATGTAGGTGACGTCGGCGGTGGCCGGGTCGGTCATGATCGTTGCAGGGTTGCTGTTGATCAGGATGACCTTGTAGCCTTCTTCGCGCAGGGCCTTGCAGGCCTGCACGCCGGAGTAGTCGAACTCGCAAGCCTGGCCGATGATGATCGGGCCGGCGCCGATGATGAGGATCGATTTGAGGTCTGTGCGCTTTGGCATTATTTCTTCTCCATCAGCGCGGTGAAGCGGTCAAACAGGTAGGCGATGTCGTGCGGGCCGGGCGATGCCTCGGGGTGGCCCTGGAAGCAGAACGCAGGCTTGTCGGTGCGCTCCAGGCCTTGCAGCGTGCCGTCGAACAGGCTGATGTGCGTGGGGCGCAGCGTGGCGGGCAGCGAGGCCATGTCCACGGCAAAACCGTGGTTCTGGCTGGTGATGCTCACGCGGCCGTTGTCCAGGTCCTTCACCGGGTGGTTGGCACCGTGGTGGCTGTTGTCCATCTTGAAGGTCTTGGCGCCGCTGGCCAGAGCCATGATCTGGTGGCCCAGGCAGATGCCGAAGGTGGGCACGCCCGCTTCGACGATCTGGCGGGTGGCTTCGATGGCGTAGTCGCAGGGCTCTGGGTCGCCAGGGCCGTTGGACAGAAACACGCCGTCCGGCTTCATGGCCAGCACGTCGGCCGCTGGCGTCTTGGCGGGCACCACGGTGAGCTTGCAGCCACGCTCGGCCAGCATGCGCAGGATGTTTTTCTTGACGCCAAAGTCGTACGCCACCACATGGAAGCGCGGCGCAGCCTGCGTGCCATAGCCTTCACCCAGCTTCCACTCGGTCTGGTCCCAGGTGTAGGTCGCAGGGGTGGTCACCACCTGGGCCAGGTCCAGGCCCTTCATGCTGGGCGCAGCCTTGGCAGCCTCCAGGGCTTCGTCGATGCGCGCCTGCGTGACGGTCTCACCGGCTGCCAGGCCCAGGATGGCACCGTTCTGCGCACCCTTGTCGCGCAGCAGGCGGGTGAGCTTGCGGGTGTCGATGTTGGCAATGGCCACCGTCTTTTCGCGCACGAGGTACTGCGAAAGCGTTTCGGTGGATCGGAAGTTGCTGGCCAGAAGTGGCAGGTCTTTGATGATCAGGCCTGCAGCATGGACCTTGTCGGCCTCGATGTCTTCCGCATTGACGCCGTAATTGCCGATGTGCGGATACGTCAGGGTGACGATCTGCTGGCAGTAGCTGGGGTCGGTGAGGATTTCCTGGTAGCCGGTGATGGCGGTGTTGAACACCACTTCGCCGACCGTGGTGCCGGTGGCACCGATCGAGTTACCGATAAAGACCGTGCCGTCTGCGAGCGCCAGGATGGCGGGCGGGAAGTTTCCCTTGAGAGACAAAAGCACTGGGTTCTCCGGATGGTTACGGTCGCCCGGCGCCTGCAGACCATTCGCACACTCGAAGTGCGATGGTGCCAATGGCTGCTCTCAGATGGGTTGTTGCTTTGGGTGCGGTCGGGCGACGCTGTTGCGAGAAAAGCTCCCGATTATACCCTTGGCCCCGGCCTTCACATCAAATGCACGTCTTGCATAACCTTGTTACGTAAGCAAACGTTCTCAGTGTTGCGGGCGGTGCCACCCCACCTAGACTGCGCCGCTGATCTTCACCCAACCAAGGACACGCATCCATGCGCCCCTTCGCCCGTCTTCTGCCTGTTGCCCTTGCCTGCAGCTTTGCTGCCATGGCAGCCCATGCCATCGAACTGGCCAAGTACCCCCAGGTTTTTGTAGCTCCACAGGGGGTGGAAGTGGTGCTGGCCCCCACGGCCGATGGCAAGCAGGCGCTGGTGCGCGTGAGTGGCATCAATGACCCCATCGATCAGGTGGTGTTCTTGAGCACCCGCGAATCCCAGGGCTCGGCGCGCGAGGTCTACACCACCCGCATCGACGGCCGCAGCTATGGCTTGCTGCACAAACAAAACCACGCGTACCGTGGTGGCGACCAGTATGTGGTGTATCTGCCCGGCCAGCGGGATGGGGTTTCGCTGGCTTTCAGCGACGACAAAAGCAAGGCATTCAAACTGGCCGACCTGCAAGCCAGCTACGAGCGCCAGCAAAAACAGGGGGTGCAGGAGAAGCTGGGCCGCTTTGACCGCAACAAGCGACTGGCAGGCGCCCAGGCAGAACTCGCCAGGCTGGACCAGGCGGCCAGCGCTTCTTGTGGCACCCCCGTGAAGACCACGGTGGACTGGACCGGCATCGATGACGAAAAGCTGCAGACCCTCAGCATCCCCAGCTTCTGCGGCGTGGTGGCCTCCGAGATCGACAGCGCCTGCCGCAACAGCCCCCAGTTCAAGCCAATGGCTGCAGGCCTGGGCCAGATCCAGTGCCACTTTGGCCCCCAGCTCAAGATCCGGGTGGAAAGCCAGCAAGTGGTCTTCAGCACCGAAAAGGACGCGCCCAACCAGGAAGAATTCGTGCGCCAGTTCCTGCGCAACCAATAACGAACGCCTGCTTCACACCAAGGCCTTTGCCTTGCGCCCGGCGTACACCCTTGAGTGTTCCGCCCGAGAGGCCGGGCAATGCTCAGCGCCCAGCGCCGCTGGCGTGCAGGCAGATGGCCGCAGCCGCCGCCACGTTCAGCGACTCCTCGCCCCCCGGCTGGGCAATGCGGATGCACTGGGCGGCCCGCTCCTCCAAAGCGGACGAAACACCCTGCCCTTCATGCCCCATGACCCAGGCGCAGGGCCAAGGCAGAGCAGCGCGGTGCAGATAGTCGCCAGCGTGCGAGCTGGTCACCAAGAGGGGCACCTTGAGCGCCTGGACATCCTCCAGCCCCACGCCCTCGATCAAATCCAGCGCAAAGTGCGCGCCCATGCCAGCACGCAAGACCTTGGGTGACCACAGGGCCGCACTGCCCTTGATGGCCACCACCTGCCGAAACCCGAACGCCGAGGCGCTGCGCAGGATGGAACCCACATTGCCCGCGTCCTGCACCCGGTCAAGCACCACGGTCGCCGCATCAGGCCGCAACGCGGCAGAGGCTGGCAAGTCCAGAATGAAACCCATGCGCGCCGGGGACTCCAGCCCGCTGATGTCCGCAAACAGTGCGTCGGCCAATACTATTGTTTTGATAGCACTTTGGGCATACTCATCGCGCGCAAGAGGCCAAAAAGACTCTGAAAAAACTGCCACCGAGGCACGCAGCCCCCGCGTCAGCGCGGCGCGGCAGAGGTGGTCCCCCTCCAGCCACACGCGGCCCTGCTTGCGGTAGGCCGTGGTGTCCTGGGCCAGGCGGCGCAAGTCCTTGACGAAGGTGTTGTCCCGGGAGTGGATGGCAATCACAGACGAAGAAGTCATCGGTAGTCTCTTGCGGGCCGCTCAGGTCGGCAGGCTCTGGGCCACCGGAGCAAACGAGCGCCGGTGGTGAATGCACGCGCCATGCTCCCGCAAGGCCGCCAGGTGCACAGCGGTGCCATAGCCCTTGTGCCCCGCAAAGCCATATTGGGGAAACTCATCATGCACCTGCACACACCAGCGGTCCCGGTGCACCTTGGCCAGAATGGACGCTGCCGAGATCGCGGGCACCAGCGCATCGCCTTTGACGATGGCTTCTGCAGGCACGTCCAGCACGGGCAACCGGTTGCCATCCACCAGCACCATCACAGGCTTGAGGCGCAAGCCCATCACGGCGCGCCGCATGGCCAGCAACGTGGCCTGCAGGATGTTGAGCCGGTCAATCTCTTCGACACTGGCTTCGGCAATACAAAAACAAAGTGCCTTGGCACGGATTTCGTCGTACAACTTCTCGCGCCGCGCTGGCGTGAGCTTCTTGGAATCGGCCAAGCCCGCAATGGGATGCAGGTCGTCCAGGATGACAGCGGCAGCCACCACCGGCCCCGCCAGGGGGCCCCGGCCCGCTTCGTCCACACCGGCCACCAGACCAGGAGGGTGCCACGGCAGGCAAGCCTGCTCAGGCTGCGGGAGAGAGGATTTTCTGGATCGCATCGGCAGCCAGTTGGGGGGTATTGCGCTGCAGGCTTTCGTGCAACGCAGCGAAGCGCTGCTCCAGCCGCGCTATTTTTTCGGGGTTGTTGCGCCGCGCGTCCAGCCACTCCAGCGTGGCTGCGCACAGTGCTTGTGGTGTGGCGGCATCCTGGATCAGTTCGGGCACCACAAACTCGCGGCACAGGATGTTGGGCAAGCCGACCCAGGGCTGCAGCTGCTTGCGGCGCATGAGCCACCAGCTCAGCGGGTGCATGTGGTAGCCGATGACCATGGGGCGCTTGAACAGCGCGGCTTCGAGCGTGGCGGTGCCACTGGCAATCAGCGTGGCGTCGCAGGCAGCCAGCACCGTGTGGGACTGCCCCGCGATGATCTGCAGAACATCACCCACACCACAGGCCTGGGCAATCTGCTCGATGCGGCCGCGCAGCGCCGGGACGGCAGGAACTATCAATTTAATAGCTGGTCGGGCTTGCCGAATCAGCGCAGCAGCCTCAAAAAAGGGTCGAGCGATGTACTGAATCTCCGACGACCGGCTGCCAGGCAGGATGGCCAGCACCTCATCACCATCCTGCAGGCCCAGCTGCGCGCGTGCCGCTGCACGGTCGGACACCATGGGGATCACCCCCGCCAGGGGATGGCCCACATAGGTGGCGGCAATGCCGTGCTGCGCGAGCAACTCCGGCTCGAAGGGGAAGATACACAGCACATGGTCTGCACTGCGGCGGATTTTTTCGACCCGATCGGCGCGCCAGGCCCAGATGGAAGGGCACACGAAGTGCACCGTCTTGACGCCGGCGGCACGCAGATCGGCCTCCAGCCCCAGGTTGAAGTCGGGGGCGTCCACGCCGATGAACACATCGGGGCGGTCCTTGAGCAGACGCTCGCGCAGCTGCTTGCGGATGCCCAACAGTTCGCGCAGACGGCGCAACACTTCCATGCTGTAGCCGTGCACGGCCAGTTTGTCGCTGGGCCACCAGGCGCTGAAGCCCCGGCGCACCATCTGCGGGCCACCAATCCCGCAGGACTGCAACCCTGGCCAATGGGCCTGCATGCCGTCGATCAGCAGACCGGCGAGCAAATCGCCCGACGTCTCGCCCGCCACCATGGCGATGCGGGGGGAAACACTCATCACCGCCCCTCAGCGCGCAATGCCGCGCGTGGAGGCGTCGAGGAACGCCAGCACCAGTGCGACATCGGAAGCCGCATCAGGGTGGGAGGCTGGCAAGTCGGCCATGGCGGCACGCGCAGCCTCCAGCGTCAGCCCCTGGCGGTACAGCGCACGGTGCACCTGCTTGATGCCCGCCACGCGTTCGGCCGAGAAACCCCGACGGCGCAGCCCTTCCAGGTTCAACCCACGCACGGAGAGCGGGTTGCCATCGACCATCATGAACGGCGGCACATCCTGCGACACCGCGCTGGAGAACCCGATCATGGCGTGCGCCCCCACCTTCACGAACTGGTGAATGCCTGTGAGCCCGCCCACCGTGACCCAGTCTCCGATCAGCACATGGCCGGCCAGTGTGGTGTTGTTGGCCATGGTCGTGTGATTGCCCACATGGCAGTCGTGTGCGATGTGGGTGTAGGCCATGATCCAGTTGTCGTCGCCGATGCTGGTCTTGCCGCCTGCGCCCGGAACGCCCCGGTTGAAAGTACAGAACTCGCGCACCGTGTTGCGGTCGCCGATGACCAGCTCAGTGTCCTCGCCCCTGTACTTCTTGTCCTGCGGATCCGCCCCCAGGGATGCAAACTGGAAAATCCGGTTGTCCTTGCCGATGGTGGTCCGGCCCTGGATCACGCAATGAGGGCCCACGGAACTGCCAGGGCCGATCACGACCTGCGCACCGATCACCGCATAGGGCCCCACCGTGACAGAGGGGTCGATGCGGGCACCCGCCTCAACAATGGCAGTGGGATGAATGTTGCTCACGATCCGATGGTCTGAGTCGGTCAGCCCACGCTGCGCATGGTGCACATGAGTTCGGCCTCGCAGGCCACTTCGTCACCCACGCTGGCCACACCCTTGAACTTCCAAATGCCGCCGCGAACGCGGTCAATGGTGATGGTCAGGATCAGCTGGTCACCCGGCTCCACCGGGCGCTTGAAGCGTGCGCCATCGATGCCAACAAAGTAGTAGATGTTGTTTTCATCGGGCACTTTGCCCATGGCATCGAAGGCCAACAACCCGGCCGCCTGGGCCAGCGCTTCGAGGATCAGCACGCCGGGCATCACGGGGCGCCCTGGGAAATGCCCGCCGAAATAAGGCTCGTTGAAGGTGACGTTCTTGATCGCCTTGATGCGGGTGTTGCTCTCAAGCTCAATCACCTTGTCCACCAGCAGGAAGGGGTAGCGGTGCGGCAGTTGCTTGAGAATTGCGTGGATATCCATCATCGAGTTGTTCTTCCGTTCATGCTGCTTTCAATGCCTGCTCCAGCGCCTTGATGCGCTCGCGCAGACTGTGCAATTGTTTGAGTGTCGCAGCGTTCTTTTCCCAGCGCGCATTGTCGTCGATGGGAAACATGCCCGTGTACTGGCCGGGCTGGGTCAGGGAGCGGGTGACGACCGTGGCCGCCGAGATATGCACGTTGTCGGCCAGCTCCAGGTGCCCCAGCACAATCGCGCCTCCGCCCACAGTGCAATGCGCTCCGATGGTGGCGCTGCCTGCAATGCCCACACACCCAGCCATCGCAGCATGTTTGCCGATGTGCACGTTGTGCCCCACCTGGATCAAGTTGTCGAGCTTCACGCCGTCTTCGATCACGGTGTCCTGCAGCGCGCCCCGGTCAATGCAGGTGTTGGCGCCGATTTCGACATCATCGCCAATGCGCACCGCGCCCAGTTGCTCGATCTTGACCCATTGCCCATTTTCGGGCGCGAAGCCAAACCCATCGGCGCCAATCACCACGCCAGAATGCACGATGCAACGCGCGCCCACGTGGCAGTCCTCGCCCACGGTGACCCGCGACTTGAGCACAGTGCCCGCCCCAACATGCGCACCGCGCTCGACCACGCACAGCGGGCCGATGCTCGCTGTGGGATGCACCTGGGCCGTGGGGTCCACCACCGCACTGGGGTGTATGCCAGCTGGCCGCGCAGGCGCATTGCGCTGCCGCCACAGCTGGGTGGCACGCGCAAAATAGACATAGGGGTTGTCTGCAACGATGCAGGCACCCCGCGCCAATGCCGCCTCACGCAGGGCAGGCGCCACAATGACACAGGCCGCCCGGGAGGCGGCCAGTTGCTGTTGGTAGCGCGGGTTGCTCAGGAAACTGAGGTCCCCCGGGCCTGCAACCTCCAGTGGCGCGATGCGGGCAATGGCGGTGTCACGCGCCCCTCCCTCCAGCGAACCACCGAGCGCATCAACAATGTGCCCGAGAAGCAAGCTGCTCACGCGCCACCTGTCCAGCGCTGTGGCTTACTTGGCGCCAGCAGCGGCATTCAGCGCCTTGATCACCTTGTCGGTGATGTCATGCTTGGGGTTGATGTAGACGGCCTCTTGCAGGATCACGTCGTACTTCTCGGCTTCAGCCACTTGCTTGACCACCTTGTTGGCACGTTCCAGCACCTGGGACAGCTCTTCGTTCTTGCGGGCGCTCAGGTCTTCCTGGAACTCGCGGCGCTTGCGCTGGAAGTCGCGGTCCTGGTCCACCAGCTGGCGCTGGCGCGTCGTGCGCTGGCTCTCGGCCATAGTGGGGGCTTCGCGTTCGAACTTGTCGGTGGCGGTCTTCAGGGTGTTGCCCAGATCAACGAGCTCTTTCTCGCGGCGGGAGAACTCCTGCTCCAGCTTGGCCTGTGCAGCCTTGGCAGTGCTGGCCTCGCGGAAGATGCGATCGGTGTTGACAAAACCGGCTTTGAATTCCTGCGCCTGCGCAGGGGCTGCGACGGCAACAACGCCAAGCAGCAGGGCCACAGAAAGATGGCGAGAAAAGGATTTCATTAGAAAGACGTTCCGATCTGGAATTGCAATTTTTGGATTTTATCGCCAGCAAACTTGCGCACCGGCTGCGCAAACGCTAAACGCAGCGGGCCGAGCGGGGAAATCCAGCTCAAACCCAGGCCCACGGAGGCACGCATGTCACTGAAAGTGACTTTCTCGTTTTCTCCGTACACATTACCCACGTCCACAAAAGTAAAGACGCGCAGGGTCCGGTCGTTGCCTGCACCTGGGAAGGGAGCAATCAGCTCCGCATTCAGGGTCACTTTTTTCGGGCCACCCAGCGAAGCGCCCGTCACATCGCGCGGGCCCAGCGTGCCTTGGTCAAAGCCACGCACGGAGCCCAGGCCACCCGAGTAGAAGTTCTTGAACACGGGGAAAGGACGGCCATTCATGCCCTTGCCAATGCCCGCTTCGCCGTTGAAGGCCACGGTAAAGCGCTTATTGAGCGGAATGTACTGCTGGTACTGGTAATTGGCCCGCACATAACGCGCATCCCCGGCCACCGACCACTCGGAGTTCAGGCGCTGGTAGCGACCCGAATTGGGCGCCAGGGCGCTGTCCCGGTCGTCGCGCGACCAACCCACCGTCAGGGGAATGGAAGTGCTGGTGTAGCCAAACTTGTCGGCGTAGTACAGGTAGGTGGCGGGAATGTTGGTGCCCGGCTTGATCTGGGTTTGCTCCAGACCACCACCAAAAAACACCGTATCTGTTTCACTGAACGGCACGCCGAAACGCACCGAGGTCCCCGTCGTGACCAGCTGGTAGTTGCCGCCCTGGTCCTCATAGGGCTTGTCGGTACGGTAGTACACGTCCAGCGTGCGCGAGATGCCATCGGCAGTGAAGTAGGGATTGGTCGTGCTGAACACCAGCGTGCGGCGGTACTTGCTGGTGTTGACATCAATCCCCAGGTAATTGCCGGAGCCGAAAATGTTTTCCTGCTTGATACCAAACGACAGCGATGCCTTTTCAGCGCTGGAAAAGCCCACACCCATCTGCAGCGAGCCAGTGGGCTTCTCGGCCACATTGATCACCAGATCCACCTGGTCCGGCGCGCCCGGCACTTCCTGGGTTTCGACATTCACTTCCGTGAAGAAGCCCAGGCGGTCCACGCGATCGCGCGACAGGCGAATCTTGTCGCCGTCGTACCACGAGGCTTCGTACTGGCGGAACTCACGGCGGATCACTTCGTCCCGCGTGCGGTTGTTGCCGCTCACGTTGATGCGACGCACATAGGCCCGGCGCGATGGCTCGGCCTGCACCACCAGAAGGGCGCGGTTGTTTTCGCGATCGATTTCCGGCACGGCCTCGACCCGGGCGAATGCAAAACCGAAACGTGCGAAGTACTCGGAGAATGCCTTGGTGGTCTCGGTCACCTGATCGGCGTTGTAGGGCTCGCCAGGGCGAATGGCCACCAGGGACTTGAACTCGTCCTCACGATCCAGGTAGTTGCCTTCCAGCTTCACCCCCGACACCACAAACCGCTCGCCCTCGGTGATGTTGACGGTGATGGAAATGTCCTGCTTGTCGGGCGAGATCGCCACCTGAGTGGAGTCCACACGGAACTCCAGGTAGCCGCGCTGCAGGTAGTACGAGCGCAGCGTTTCAAGGTCGGCATTGAGCTTGGTGCGCGAATAGCGGTCTGACTTGGTGTACCAGCTGAGCCAGCCGCCTGTGTCCTGGTCAAACAGTCCCTTGAGCGTGGATTCGCTGAAGGCCTTGTTGCCTACCAGGCGCACTTCCTTGATGCGCGCGGGCTCGCCCTCAACCACAGTGAAGGTCAGGTTCACACGGTTGCGCTCGATGGGCGTCACTGTCGTCACCACTTCGGCACCGTACAGGCTCTTGTTGATGTACTGGCGCTTGAGTTCCTGCTCGGCCCGATCGGCCAGAGCCTTGTCATAAGGGCGCCCCTCTGCCAGGCCCACATCGCGCATGGCCTTCTTGAGTGCATCCTTGTCAAACTCGCGGGCCCCCGCAAAGTCCACATCGGCAATGGTGGGGCGCTCTTCGACCACCACCACCAGCACGTTGCCGTTGGCCTCCAGGCGAACGTCCTTGAACAGGCCCAGACCAAAAAGAGCGCGAATCGCCGCAGCGCCCTTTTCATCGTTGTAGTCATCACCCACCCGCAGGGGCATGGAGGCAAACACCGTGCCGGGCTCCACACGCTGCAGACCTTCCACGCGGATGTCCTGCACCTTGAAAGGCTCCAGAGCCCATGCCGCATTGGCGGCAAAAACCATGGCTGCAACGGCCGATGCGGTACGCACGCCCAGGCGATTGATGTGTTTTTTCATGAATGAAGCTGGAGCCGCGATTGCAGAACAATCTGCGGCAAAAGGTTAGCCAAAGAGCCGGGTGATATCGTTGAACAGGGCTATGGACATCATGAGAAGCAGGACCGCAACGCCTCCACGTTGCAGACGCTCCATCCATGCGTCCGACACTCCCCTGCCCGTGACACCCTCCCAAAGATAATACATCAGGTGCCCACCGTCCAAGACAGGCAGCGGCAGCAGGTTCAACACCCCCAGACTCACGCTGATCAGGGCAAGAAACACCAGGTACTGGGTCAGTCCCATGCTGGCCGAACGTCCTGCGTAGTCGGCAATCGTCAAGGGGCCGCTCAGATTCTTGAGAGATGCCTCGCCGATGACCATGCGCCCCATCATGCGCAAGGTCAGCACCGACACATCCCAGGTCTTGACCGCCCCAGCCCAGGCGCCTTCGAACAGGCCGTACTCTACAGTCACAAACTCGGGGGGCGTGCCCACAAAGGCACCAATGCGCCCCACCGTGGCACCCTGCTCCTGCTTGGCTTCGGGCAACACATCCAGTGTGAGCAGCTGCCCCGCACGGTCAATGCGCCAGGCCTGCGACAGGGGCTCGTTGCCGCGCAAGGACTGGCGGATCAACTCGCGCAGTTGCTGCCCGTCCACCACATCGGCCGCCCCCAGCTTGAGCACCACATCGCCCTGGCGCAGGCCAGCGCGGGCTGCAGCGCTATCGGGCATGACCTCACCCAGTACCGGGCGTGTCCACGGGCCCAGAATCCCGATCTTGCGGAACAGCTGGGCATCGGCCTCGCGGCTGTCGATGCCCGACATGTCCAGCAGGATCTCCCGGTGTGCAGCGCCTGCTTGCGGCTTCACATCCAGGCGCACGTTCTGCCCTTCGAGCGCACCACGCGTGAGCAGCCAGCGCAGGTCCTCGAACGAACGGACGGGCTCCATCTCCTCCGCACCCAGCGCCGCACGCTCTACCAACTCGCCCCCCCGCAGGCCCGCCTTGTGCGCGACCGATCCGGCCACCGGGCTGGCCAGCAGGGCGCGAGGCTCCTCCACGCCATTCCAGTTCACGATGGAGTACAGCAGCACGGCAAGCAGCAGGTTGGCCACAGGTCCCGCCGCCACGATGGCGGCACGGTAGCGCAAAGGCTGGGTGTTGAACGCGAGGTGGCGCTCTTCGGCGGGCACCGGCGCCTCACGCTCGTCCAGCATGCGCACATAGCCGCCCAGAGGGAATGCACCCACCACAAACTCTGTGGGAGACCCCTTGGGTTGCCAGCGCAGCAGGGGCTGGCCAAAGCCCACCGAGAAACGCAACACCTTCACACCGCACGCCACGGCCACCCGGTAGTGCCCGTACTCATGCACCGCAATCAGAAGACCGAGGGCCACGATGAAAGCAACAATGGTCAGCAGCATGGCGAAGATTCCGTAGGTCGGGGTGCTCAGGCCGCCAGTCGGCCTGCAGCATGCTCAGCGGCGCTGCGGGCCTGGGCGTCCAGATCCAGCAGGGCTTCGAGCGAATCCGGCTTGGAGGGCATCACGGCCTCCAAAGTTGCAAGGTTGACCGCATGGATACGGTCAAACCGCAAACGCCCGGACAAAAACGCTCCCACGGCCACCTCATTCGCGGCATTCAGCACGGCGGTCGTGCCCTCGGCCGCCTTCAGCGCCTGCCAGGACAGGTGCAGGCCCGGGAAACGGATGGGATCGGCCTCCTCGAATGCCAGCGCGCTCAATGTCGAAAAGTCCAGCTTGCTGGCGCCGCTGGCAATGCGTTCGGGCCAGGCCAGGCCACAGGCGATAGGCACACGCATGTCCGGCGTGCCCAACTGGGCCAGGATGGATGCATCCCTGAACTGCACCATGGAGTGGATGATCTGCTGCGGGTGGATCACCACCTTGATCTGGTCCGGATGCAGGTCGAACAGCCAGCGCGCCTCGATCACCTCCAGCGCCTTGTTCATCATGGTGGCCGAATCGACCGATATCTTGCGGCCCATCGAGAAGTTGGGGTGGGCACAGGCCTGGGCCGGAGTGATTTCAGCCAGGGTCGCAGGATCGCGCTGGCGGAATGGCCCCCCGGACGCAGTGAGCAGGATGCTGTCCACCCGGTCGGGCCAGGTGGAAGCGTCTTCAGGCAGGCACTGGAAGATCGCGGAATGCTCGCTGTCGATGGGCAACAGCGTAGCGCCCCCCTGGCGCACCGTCTGCATGAACAAGCCGCCCCCCACCACCAGCGCCTCTTTGTTGGCCAGCAAGAGCCGCTTGCCCGCCCGAGCGGCGGCCAGGCAGGGTGCCAGGCCTGCAGCCCCCACGATGGCGGCCATCACGGCATCGACATCGGGATGAGATGCTATATTTTCAATAGCATTATTTTCAATCAGGACGCGCGTAGGCAGGTTATTTTCTTTGATTTTTTCAGCCAGCTGCTGCGCATGGGGCGTGCTGGCCATCACCGCATAGCGGGGCCGGAACTGCGCGCACTGGGCCAGCAGCAAATCCACCTGGGTGGCCGCGCTCAGGGCAAACACCTCGAAACGATCCGGGTGGCGGGCCACCACATCGAGGGTGCTGGTGCCGATGGAGCCGGTGGAACCGAGGACGGTGATTTTTTGTTTCATCATGGGGTCGTGAGACGCGTGAGCATCATGGCCAGGGGCAAGGTCGGCAGCAGGGCGTCCACGCGGTCGAGCACGCCGCCGTGCCCGGGCAGCAATCCGCTGCTGTCCTTGACCCCTGCGCTGCGCTTGATGAGAGATTCCACCAGGTCACCAGACACGCTCATGACCACCATGAACAAGGCCGCGACCACCAGCAGCCACCAGCCCTGCTGCGCCATGCGGCTGTAGAAGCTGGGCACGGCCGCTTGCCAGTGGGCATCGGCCGCCACCCAGACAAACGCCATCACGACCACGCCTGCCAGCCCGCCCCACACGCCTTCCCAGCTCTTGCCCGGACTGATGGAAGGGGCCAGCTTGCCCTTGGTAAAGCGCAGACCAAAAGCACGGCCCGCAAAGTAGGCAAAGATGTCTGCCACCCATACCAGCAGCAGCACCGACAGCAAAAAGTTGATGCCCACATTGCGCGCCTGCACCACGGCCAGCCACGCCAGCCACAAGGCAAGCACCCCGGCGACCAGGCGCACCATTGCCGGAATACGGGGCCAGCCCGGCACCCCGGCCTGAAGCAGCCAGGCAGCAGCCAGCACCCAGAGCCCGCCGCCCACCACCCACAGCGCCGTCAGCGGGCGATCCACCCAGCCCAGCGCCCAGGAGCCTGCACACAATGCCGTGCAGACAGCCCCCACAGCCACGGCACCCGCCTGGCCCAGGCCGCTCAGGCGGCCCCACTCCCACGCGCCTGCGGCCATGAGCACGAGCACCACCAGGGTAAAAGGCACGGTGGAGGGGTAAAAAAGCGCTGGCAGCAGGATGGCCAGCAGAACCAGGGCGGTGATGACACGCTGTTTGAGCATGGGGCCTTTCAGAACTTGCTGGGGTTCTCAGCCCGGCATCGGATCAGGGTGCGCGGACAGGATTTGTTCGGAGGTTTTGCCGAAGCGGCGCTCGCGGCTGCTGAAGGCGGCAATCGCCTCATCCAGTGCCGACTCATCAAAATCCGGCCACAGCCGGTCGCTGAAGACAAATTCTGCATATGCAGACTGCCACAGCAAGAAGTTGCTGATCCGCATTTCACCGCCAGTGCGGATCACCAGGTCCGGGTCGGGCACGTGGGACATGCCCATCGCGCCGTGCAGACTGGCTTCGGTGATGGCTTCGCCGCGCGCGGCAAGCGACGCTGCCGCCTGGGCAATGTCCCAGCGGCCGCCGTAGTTGAAACACACGTTGAGCACCAGGCGCGTGTTATCGGCCGTGGCCGCCTCTGCCTGGGCCAGGCCGTCACGCACCTTCTGAGAAAGGCCGGCACGCTCGCCCACGAAGTACACGCGGACCCCGTCTTTCTTGAGCTGCGGCACTTCTCGGCCCAGCGCCAGCGCCAGCAGTTCCATGAGGCCGGACACCTCGTCCGCAGGGCGGTTCCAATTTTCGGAAGAGAAAGCAAAGACGGTCAGCACCGCCACGCCACGCTCGGCGCAGGCGCGCACACAGCGGCGCAGCGAATCCACCCCTTGCTTATGGCCTGCCAAGCGCGGCAAGAAGCGCCGCTTGGCCCAACGGCCGTTGCCATCCATGACGATGGCGATGTGGTGTGGCACCACCGGAGTTAAAGACATGGGAACGATCAAGCCCTGGGGGCTTAAACCGCCATGATTTCCTGCTCTTTGCCTGCCACCAGCGCATCGATCTCGGCGATGTGCTTGTCGGTGAACTTTTGCACGTCGGTTTCGGCGCGCTTCTGGTCGTCTTCGGAAGCGAGTTTGTCCTTGACCAGCTTCTTGACGGATTCGTTGGCATCACGGCGCAGGTTGCGCACGGCGATCTTGGCGCTTTCGCCTTCGTTGCGGGCCAGCTTGGTCATTTCCTTGCGGCGCTCTTCGCTCATGGGGGGCATGGGCACGCGGATCAGGTCGCCCATGGAGGCCGGGTTCAGGCCCAGATCGCTTTCGCGAATGGCCTTTTCAATCTTGGCGCCCATGCCCTTTTCCCAGGGTTGCACGCTGATGGTGCGCGAATCGATCAGGGCCACGTTGGCCACCTGGCTCAGAGGCACGAGGGAGCCGTAGTACTCGACCTGCACCGTGTCGAGCAGCGCGGGGTTGGCGCGACCGGTGCGGATCTTCTGCAGGTTGTTCTTGAAGGCCGTGATGGACTGGTCCATCTTGGTCTCTGTGGTTTTCTTGATGTCGGCAATCGTCATGTTTTCTCCTCGGGGCCGGCCTGCATCCGGTGCAGACCCATCCATCGTCGTCAAGCGTAAACCAGCGTACCTTCGTCTTCACCCATCACCACGCGCTTCAGGGCGCCGTGCTTGATGATGGAGAACACCTTCACCGGCAGCTTCTGGTCGCGGCACAGGGCAAACGCGGTCGCATCCATGATGCCCAGATTGCGGGACATGGCCTCGTCAAAACTCAGCTTGGTGTAGCGCGTGGCCGTGGGGTCCTTCTGGGGGTCGGCAGTATAAACGCCGTCCACCTTGGTGGCCTTGAGCACCAGCTCGGCACCGATCTCTGCACCGCGCAACGCTGCGGCGGTGTCGGTGGTGAAGAAAGGATTGCCCGTACCAGCGGCAAACACAACGACCTTGCCCTCTTCGAGGTACTGCAAGGCCTTGGGTCGCACATAGGGCTCAACCACCTGCTCGATGGCGATGGCGGACATCACGCGGGCCACAAGGCCCTGCTTGTCCATGGCATCGGCCAGGGCCAGCGCGTTCATCACGGTGGCCAGCATGCCCATGTAGTCGGCGGTGGCGCGGTCCATACCGACCGAGCCGCCCGCGACTCCACGGAAAATATTGCCCCCACCGATCACCACCGCCACCTGCACACCCAGGCGGGTGACTTCGGCAATCTCTTCCACCATGCGGACGATGGTGGCACGGTTGATGCCAAAGGCGTCATCCCCCATCAGCGCCTCACCAGACAGCTTGAGCAGGATGCGCTTGTGGGCTGGTGCAGCGTGGGACATGGGTGATTTCTCCAAAGGCAGGTACGGCGGTAAAAAATGTGGGTGACGTGGCTGCAGTGCAGCCGATCAGGCTGCAGCGGCCTTGGCAGCAGCCACTTGGGCAGCCACTTCGGCAGCGAAGTCGTCAGCCTTCTTCTCAATGCCTTCGCCCACAACGTACAAGGTGAAACCCTTCACGTTGGTGTTGGCAGCCTTGAGCATCTGGGCCACGGTTTGCTTGCCGTCGGCAGCCTTCACGAAGACCTGGTCGGCCAGCGAGACTTCCTTCAGGTACTTCTGCACGGCGCCGTCGATGCGCTTGGCCGTGATTTCGGCGCTTTGTGCAGGCTTGCCAGCAGCGACGAGTTCCTTGTTGGCTTCGTCAGCCTTGCCTTCTGCCACCGAGCGCTCTTTGGCGATCAGGTCGGCAGGCACGTCGGCGCTGGTCAGGGCCACGGGCTTCATGGCGGCCACGTGCATGGCGACATCCTTGGCAGCGGCTGCATCACCGTCGAACTCGACGACCACACCGATGCGCGAACCGTGCAGGTAGGCAGCCAGGTTGGAACCGCTGAAGCGCTTGAAGCGGCGGAACGACATGTTCTCGCCGATCTTGCCGATCAGGCCCTTGCGCACGTCTTCCAGCGTGGGGCCGAAGCTGTCTTGCTCGTAGGCCAGGGCACCCAGGGCTCCGATGTCGACAGGATTATGCTCGGCCACCAGCTTGGCAGCGGCGCTGGCCATAGCGATGAAGCTGTCGTTCTTGGAGACGAAATCGGTTTCGCTGTTCACTTCGATCAAGGCACCCACGTTGCCGTTGATGAAGCTGGCGACCACGCCTTCAGCCGTCACGCGCGAGGCGGCCTTGCCAGCCTTGGTGCCCAGCTTGACGCGCAGCAGTTCTTCCGCCTTGGCCATGTCGCCGTCGGCTTCCGTCAGCGCCTTCTTGCATTCCATCATGGGGGCATCGGTCTTGCCACGCAGTTCAGCGACCATGCTTGCGGTAATTGCAGCCATCTTTATTCCTTCAGTGTTCAGTTCAATCGATTGGATTCAGCCTAAAAAAAAGGGGGCTCACCAGGGGCCCCGCTTTTCTTCGCGACGTATCGCGCAGCCGGGTATCAGGCGGCGGCTTCTTGCACTTCCACGAACTCGTCCGAGCTTTCGGACGAAGCGGCCTTGACCACTTCGTTCACGGCGTTGGCGCGGCCTTCGATGATCGCGTCAGCGATGCCACGGGCGTACAGCGTCACGGCCTTGGCCGAGTCGTCGTTGCCGGGGATCACGTAGTCGATGCCTTCGGGCGAGTGGTTGGTATCCACCACACCGATCAGCGGAATGCCCAGCTTCTTGGCTTCAGCGACTGCGATCTTGTGGAAGCCCACGTCGATGATGAAGATGGCGTCGGGCAGAGCAGCCATGTCCTGGATGCCGCCGATGTCCTTTTCGAGCTTTTCGATTTCGCGGGAGAACGTCAGTTGCTCCTTCTTGCTCAGGCTGTCCAGACCAGCTTCTTGCTGGGCCTTCATGTCCTTCAGGCGCTTGATCGAGGTCTTCACAGTCTTGAAGTTCGTCAGCATGCCACCCAGCCAGCGCTGATCCACAAAGGGCACGCCAGCGCGCAGGGCTTCGGTGGACAGGATTTCACGGGCTTGGCGCTTCGTGCCGACCATCAGAATCGTGCCGCGGTTGGCTGCCAGTTGCTTGGCGAACTTTTGGGCTTCCTGGAACAGTGGCAGCGACTTTTCCAGGTTGATGATGTGAATCTTGTTGCGATGGCCGAAGATGTAGGGGGCCATCTTGGGGTTCCAGAAGCGGGTTTGGTGACCGAAGTGGACACCGGCTTCCAGCATTTCGCGCATGGTAACGGACATAAAAATACTCCAAAGGTTAGGTCTAAAATCAGCCCCAATATTTGCGGTGCCGTGATCCTCACGAACACCGCAACACCTTGACAGGGCTGCTTTGCGATTGGTCTTGCCGCAGCGGCTACGCGGGTTGTGCAAACCTTGCACCACTGCGCTACTGCTCCCAGCAAAACCCAAAGATTCTAGCACACCATGCTTCCTGATCTGATCGCCACCCGCGAGCAACTGCGGGACGGCGCCACCACCGCGCCTGCCGAACTGGAACGCTGCATTGCCGCCGCCCAGGCCCCAGCCAACACCCACAGCTTTGTTCGGACCCTGTTCGACGTGGCGCGCACCACAGTGGTGCAACCCGATGCGGGCCGGAAGCCCCTGGCGGGGCTGGCGGTGTCGGTCAAAGACCTGTTCGATATTGCGGGCCAGGCCACGCCCGCAGGTTCCACCGTGCTGACCGACGCACCCGCCGCTGCCCAGGACTGCCCTGCGGTCGCACGCCTGCGGGCCGCCGGGGCCAGCCTGATTGGCCGCACGAACATGGTGGAGTTCGCCTTTTCGGGCGTGGGCGTGAACCCGCACCACGGCACACCCGCCGCCTGGGATGCCCGGTTTGGCGCCCTGCCAGGTGCACCGCGCGTGCCCGGCGGCTCATCCTCTGGCGCCGGGGTGTCGGTCGCCACCGGCGCGGCGTTCATCGGGCTGGGGTCGGACACCGGTGGCTCTATCCGCATTCCTGCAGCGCTCAACGGCATCGTGGGCTTCAAGAACACCGCCCGGCTGGTGCCCACTGCTGGCGCCGTGCCGCTGTCCACGACCCTGGACACTGCCTGCGCCATGACGCGCACCGTGCGCGACGCCATCGTGGCGCACGAGGTACTGGCCACCCGGCGCGTGACGCGCAGTCTGGCGCCGCTGTCGCAATACCGGCTGGCTGTGCCGTCCACCCTCTTCCTCGACGGACTGGACGCCACCGTGGCCCGCGCCTTTGAACGCAGCGTGGAAGCCCTGCGCCAGGCGGGCGCCCAGATCGACACCATCGCCCTGCCCGCTGTGCTGGAGCAGCCCGCCTATGGTTTTGCAGCCCCTGAAGCCTACGCGTGGCACCGCGCGCTGCTGCAGCGCACAGGTGACCGCTACGACCCCCGGGTGCGCATGCGCATTGAAAAAGGCGCCAGGCTGATGGCCTGGGAATACATCGACCTGCTGCAGGCTCGCCAGCAATGGATTGCACGCATGCTCGCCGACATGGAGCCCTACGACGCCCTGCTGTCCCCCACCGTGCCCATCGTGGCGCCGCTGCTGGCCGATGTCGCGCCCGCAGACGGCGCGGACAAGGTGCGGGACGCCGCCCGCGACGCAGAATTCTTCCGCGTGAACAACCTGCTGCTGCGCAACACCAGCGTGGTCAATCTGCTGGACGGCTGTGCGCTGTCGCTGCCCTGCCATGTGCAGGGGGAACTCCCCGTGGGCCTGATGGTCTGGCACGGGGCCTTGCGCGATGACACAGTGCTCAACATCAGCCTGCAGATCGAGCAAACACTACAAAAATAATAGCTACTTGCGCTTTACCAACGCGCGCAAGAGGCCAAAAAACATCCAAATTTCATGAAGATTGCCATCGTGGGCGCCGGCATTGTCGGCGTCACCACTGCGTATGAACTGGCCCGTGACGGCCATGAAGTCACTGTCTATGACCAGCGCAGCGCCGCCGCCGAAGAGGCCAGCTTTGCCACGGCGGGCCTGCTGGCGCCCCTGCTGCTCAGCCCCTGGGCACTGCCGGGCTTTGGGCAGACGCTGCGCCTGCTCGGGTCACAGACCACTCTGCGCCTGGCCGGGGGCATCAACCAGGGCAACCTGGCCTGGCTGTGGCGCTGGCGCGCTGCGGGCCAAACCCACAGCGCACCGGCCGCAGCCCTGGAGCGGCTAGCGCAATACAGCCAGACGCGTGTGCAAACCATCGCCAGCCAGCACGACCTGGACTACGAAGCCAGCGAAGGTCGGCTGGTGCTGCTGCACACCGAACAAGAACGCGCCGCCTTGCAACCCGCGCTGCAGGTGCTGCGGGACCTGGGCGTGGCAGCGCACGAAATCGATGCCGACGCAGCCCGCAAGATCGAGCCCGGCCTGTCCCCCGAGGCGCCGCTGGCGGGCGCCATCCACCTGCCCGGCGCCAGTGCAGGAAACTGCCGCCTGTTTGCGCAGCTGCTGCGCCAGGGCACCCAGGGTGCGGGCGTGCACTTTGCGTTCAACACCCGCATCGACCGCATCCACAGCAGCCCTCTGGGCCTGCAGGTACAGGGCGAGCTGGAGTCCCGCCGCTGCGATGCCGTGGTGCTGTGTGCAGGCATGGCGTCGGCAGCACTGCTGCCCGCGCTGGGGCTGCGCCTTCCAATGACGGCGGTGCATGGCTACTCGGTCAGCGCGCCACTGCGCGAAGCCACCCATGCACCGCGCGCCAGCGTGGTGGACATGGGCCAGCAGATCTCCATCACCCGCCTGGGCCAGCGCGTGCGCATTGCGGGCGGTGCCGAGCTGGCAGGCGCCAGCGCGGAGCACCATGCGCCCACGCTGCAGCGCCTTTACCGCACGCTGAACGACTGGTTCCCCGGTGGCGCCCAGCTGTCATCCAACCTGCAGATCTGGCGCGGCGCCCGCACCATGCTGCCCGATGGGGCGCCGATGCTGGGTGCCAGCGGCGTGCCAGGCCTGTGGCTCAACACCGGCCACGGCGCAGGCGGCTGGGCCCTGGCCTGCGGCAGTGCGCGGGCGCTGGCCGACCTGATTGCGCAACGCACGCCTGAGGTGTCACTGGACGGACTGGGCATGCGCCGGTTCTAACCCGCCGCACGCTTTCGCGGGCACGGACGGCGACGCACAATGGCAGGCGCACGGCATGGCGCCGTGCAGCACCTGCCACCACCATGCACCGCATCACTGCCCACCAGCCCCACCCGCTGTTCCACACCGCCGCCACCCGCCGCATCGAGCAGGCAGCGGCCACCACCCTGCCTCCGCACACGCTGATGCAGCGCGCGGGCCTGGCCGTGGCACAACTGGCCCAGGCCCTGGCGCCCCACGCGCGCACGGTGTGGATCGCCTGCGGCCCGGGCAACAACGGCGGCGACGGGCTGGAGGCCGCCATGCACCTGCGGCGCCAAAGCCGCAACGTGGTGGTGACCTGGCTGGGCCACCCCGACAAGGCCCCACCGGACGCCAAGGCATCGTGGCAGCGCGCCCAGGCTGCTGGCGTGGCATGGGCCGACGCGCCCCCGGCCGACCTGGGCCCGCAAGACCTGTGCATTGACGCATTGCTGGGCATTGGCGCGTCCTCGTCGCCCCAGGGTCCCATCCGTGTGCCCGACGCGCGGCTGGTGGCCTGCCTGCACGCCCTGCAGCACAGCCCGGCACCCGTGCTGGCGGTGGACCTGCCCAGCGGGCTGGATGCCGACACAGGCCAGTTCGCGGCAGGTTTTGCGCCCCCGGCCTCGCCGCACCACCATCCCCACATGCCGAGCCCTGAGCGCCACACGCTGAGCCTGCTGACCCTCAAGCCCGGCCTGTTTACCGCTGCCGGACGCGATGCCGCAGGCCAGGTGTGGTGGGACGACCTGGGCACCGACCCCGGGCATGAGGCACCCACGGCCTGGCTCTGTGGCCCGCCGCTGCCCGCCCACCGCACCCACGCCAGCCACAAGGGCAGCTATGGCGACGTGGCCGTGGTGGGTGGCGAGGGCTTGGCAAAACGCGGCATGGGCATGGCAGGCGCAGCGCTGCTGACTGCGTCGGCCGCCCTGCACAGCGGTGCGGGCCGGGTGCTCGTGGCACTGCTGGACGAGGGGCATCTGCAACTGGACCCGCAGCAGCCCGAGCTGATGCTCCGCCGGTTTGACGCCCTCGCACTCGAACAGCTCACCGTGGTCTGCGGCTGTGGCGGCGGCCAGGCCATCGCTCGCGTGCTGCCCGATGTCATCATCCGCGCAGCCCGCCTGGTGCTGGATGCCGATGCACTCAACACCATCGCCACCCAGGCCGCATTGCATGCGCTGGTGGTGGCGCGTGGGCAGCATGGGCAGCCCACGGTCATCACCCCCCACCCGCTGGAGGCCGCGCGCCTGCTGGGCCTGACCACCGCCGAAGTCCAGGCCGACCGACTGTATGCGGCGCAGCAACTCGCAGACCAATTCAATTGCGTGGCCGTGCTCAAGGGTTCGGGCACCGTGATTGCTGCACCCGACCGCGTCCCCGCCGTCAACCCCACAGGCAATGCACGGCTGGCCACGGCGGGCACGGGCGATGTGCTGGCGGGCATGGTGGGCGCGCACCTGGCCGCTGGCGCCAGCGCATTGCGCGCAGCGAGCGAAGCGGTGTACGAGCACGGGCAGGTCGCGGATGCATGGCCTGCGGGCCTGGCCCTCACCGCCAGCGCGCTGGCGCGGCGTATGGGCGGGTGACAGGGGTCAATCCAACAGCGTGACCTGCTTAAGCGGCTTGAGCACACTCGACGGCGTCATGCCAAAGGTCTGGCGGAACATGCGGCTGAAATGCGCCGAGTCCGCAAAGTCGCCGTGCAGCGCCGCATCTGTCAGGCGCGGGCTGACCGCCAACCCGGCCATGGCCAGCCGCACCTGCGACCACACGCGGTAGCTGCGCAGGCTCACACCCATTTCGGCGCGGAACAAATGGTTGAAGCGCGAGGCAGACAGCTGCACCCCGGACGCCAATCCCGCCCGCGCCAGGCGCCCCTGTTCCTGCTGCGGGCGGCGCAGGGCATGCAGGCTACGGGCCACGCGCGGGTCCAGCGGGGGCGCCGCCTGCAGCAGGTGGCGCTGAAGCAGGGCTGGTAGATCAAAGGCGCGCAGATGGCCTTCCATGGCCGCTCGCGCGCCCACCGGCGTTGCCACATCCAGCAGCACGCCACCCTGCCGCTGGAACACGCTGCGCAGGCTGCGCGCCTCCGGCGAATCCGGCTCCAGGTACACCAGCGCCACCACTTCACCGCAGGGGTCGAACAGATGCTCCACCCCGGCATCCACCAGCGCGCTGTGACAGGTCTCCATCAGCCCTTCGCCCCAGCGCAACGCGAACCGGCCTGAGAGCCCCATCAGCAGCACGGGCGACGCGTGGCAATGCCAGCCCGTGGCCGGGATCTCGCCCACGTACAGCGCGCGGTCAATGCCCAGCGTCAGGGTGTTCGTGCGCTGCGGCATAGCCCAAACCTACAAGTCTTGCGGCACGGTTGTCGGTAGCCTTGCCCGGCCCCAGCGCGCCCTCGCAGCGCCACGCATCCGATCGTTCTTTTGGAGACTGGTTCTTGAAACGCATTGCCTTCTTTTCTGTTGCCGCCGCCCTCGCCCTGGGCGGCGCAGGCCTCTACTACGGCGCGCCGTCGCTGCTCAAGGAGCCCCTGCTCCACATCAACCGCAGCCTCTCGGGCATGGAAGAAAAAAACACCACCGCCGCACTGCACACCATTCACTACCTGGACAGCGGTGCGCCATCCCAACCAGCGCCCGGCAACCCAGGCGCCACGCCCCTGGTGCTGCTGCACGGCATATTTGCGGAGAAGGACCATTGGGTGGATTTTGCGCGCCCCCTCACCGGTCAGTACCGGGTGATTGCCCCAGACTTCCCCGGTTTTGGCGAGAGCACACGGCTGGAAGACCAGCCTTATGACTACGCCGCGCACACCCAGCGCCTGGACGCGCTGCTGGATGCGCTGGGCATTGAGAAGGCCCACCTCGCGGGCAACTCCATGGGCGGCACCATTGCCGCGCTGTTTGCGCTGCAGCACCCCGAGCGCGTGGCCAGCGTGGCTTTCATCGGGGCGCCCCACGGCATCCGCTCGCCACAGCCCAGCACCATGGACCGTCTTATCGATGCCGGGCAGCGCCCACTGGTGGCCCACGATGCCGCAGCCTTCCGCGCCATGATGGACCTGGTGTTTGAAAAACGCCCTTTCCTGCCCTACCCCATCCTGCATGCCACCGAGCAGGCGGCGCTGGGCAATGCGCCGTCAGACACCCGCCTGTGGGATGCGCAGCTCAAAGACCGCTACCTGCTAGAGCAGCGGCTGGTCGGCCTGCAACAGCACCCCGTGCTCGTGCTGTGGGGCGACAAAGACCGCGTGTTTGACCGTTCGGGCCTACAGCCTTTGCAGAAGCTATTGCCCCAGGCGCAGCTGGAGGCCCTGCCCGGCATCGGCCATCTGCCCATGATGGAAGCGCCCGCCGACACGGCGCAGCGGTATGCGCGTTTTCTGGAGGGCCTCGCCCCGCCCAGCGCGCCGGCATCCCAGAAAATTCAATAAAAATAGCTGCTACCGCCCGTCCATCAAGCGGCAGCAGCTATCAATCAGTGAGCATCCTGATTTAACAACCGGCGCCCAGTGATCTGCAGCGGATCACCCCCGGCGCGGCTTGCGCGCCTTGCCCTTGCTGGACTTGCCCGCCACCGCCTTCTTGACCGAGGCCTTCAGCGACTGGATGGGCGAACGCGCCGCGCGCTCGCGGGTCAGGCCTGCCTTTTCGGTGGCCGACATTGCAGCGCCTTTGTCTGCCTTGCGGCCACCCGCTCGGCCACCGGCTTTGCGCGCACCACCGCCTGCCCCGTCAGCACCAACACCCTTGTCCTTGAGCGCACGGCCCAGCAGCTCTTCGCCTTCGCGCACCAGGCGGAAGTCGATCTTGCGGCCGTCCAGGTCCACACGGCTCACCTGCACCCGCACGCGGGCACCGATGGCGTAGCGGATGCCGGTGCGCTCGCCGCGCAGCTCCTGGCGCGCCTCGTCGAACTTGAAGTACTCGCCGCCCAGCTCGGTGATGTGCACCAGGCCTTCGACGTACATCGCATCCAGCGTAACGAAGATGCCGAAGCTCGTCGCGGCGCTCACCACACCGCTGTATTCCTCGCCCAGGTGCTCGCGCATGTACTTGCACTTGAGCCAGGCTTCCACATCGCGGCTGGCCTCGTCGGCGCGGCGCTCGTTGGCGCTGCAGTGCAGGCCTGCGGCCTCCCAGGCCTGCGTATCGCGGCTGGGCGGCTTCACATCCTTGCGCGGTTTGGTGCCAGGTGCGGCCACACGCGCAGCCAGGCGCTTGGCCAGCTTGGCATGCGCCTCGCCCGGGGTGGGCAGCACAGGCAGCTTGTACTGCGTTTTGTTCAGGATGGCCTTGATGACCCGGTGCACCAGCAGGTCGGGGTAGCGACGGATGGGGCTGGTGAAGTGGGTGTAGGCATCAAAGGCCAGGCCAAAGTGCCCGCTGTTGGTGGGCGTGTAGATGGCCTGCTGCATGGAGCGCAGCAGCATGGTGTGGATCTGCTGCGCGTCAGGCCGCTCTTTGGTCGCTTCGGCAATCGCCTGGAAGTCACCCGGCTTGGGGTCGTCGCCAATCGTCATGCCCACGGCCATGGCTTTGAGGTAGTTACGCAGGATCTCCTGCTTCTCGGGCGTGGGGCCTTCGTGCACGCGGAACAGGCCGGGCTGGCCGCCCTGGGCAATGAAGTCGGCGCTGCACACGTTGGCGGCCAGCATGGCCTCTTCGATGAGCTTGTGCGCATCGTTGCGGGTGCGGGGCACAATCTTTTCGATGCGGCCGTTTTCGTCGCAGACGATCTGTGTCTCGGTGGTCTCGAAGTCCACCGCGCCGCGCGCCTGCCGTGCAATCAGCAGCGCACGGTACACGTCGTGCAGGTTGAGCAAGTCCTTCACGCGGTCCTTGCGCTTGCTGGCCTCGGGGCCGCGCGTATTGGCCAGGATCGCCGCCACCTCGGTGTAGGTGAAGCGTGCGTGGCTGTGCATCACGGCCGGGTAGAACTGGTACGCGTGCACTTCACCCTTGGCCGTGACCAGCATGTCGCAGACCATGCACAGGCGCTCGACATCGGGGTTGAGCGAGCACAGGCCGTTGCTGAGCTTCTCGGGCAGCATGGGGATCACGCGGCGCGGGAAATACACGCTGGTAGCGCGGTCATAGGCGTCAATGTCGATGGCGCTGCCGGTCTCCACGTAGTGGCTCACGTCGGCAATGGCCACCAGCAGGCGCCAGCCCTTGCTGCGGCCGACCTTGGCGGGCTCACAGTACACGGCATCGTCGAAGTCGCGCGCATCTTCGCCGTCAATGGTGACCAGGGGCACGTCGGTCAGGTCCACGCGGCGCTTCTTGTCCTGGGCGCGCACCTTGTCGGGCAGCTCCTTGGCCTGCGCCAAACATTCGGCAGAGAACTCGTGTGGCACACCGTACTTGCGCACGGCGATCTCGATCTCCATGCCGGGGTCGTCCACTTCACCGAGCACCTCGGTGATGCGGCCTACAGGCTGGCCGAACAGTGCGGGCGGTTCGGTGAGTTCCACCACAACAACCTGGCCCGGCTTGGCGGCGCCGGTGGCGCCCTTGGGGATCAATACGTCCTGGCCGTAGCGCTTGTCTTCCGGCGCGACGAGCCACACACCGCTTTCCTGCAGCAGTCGGCCGATGATGGGTTGCGGTGGGCGTTCGATGATCTCGACTACGCGGCCCTCGGGGCGGCCACGGCGGTCCTGGCGCACGATGCGCACGCGCACACGGTCCTTGTGCAGCACAGCGCGCATTTCGTTGGGGGGAATAAAGATGTCGCCTTCGCCATCGTCGCGGATGACAAAACCGTGTCCATCACGGTGCCCCTGCACGCTGCCTTCGATCTCCTGAGACAAATGCGCAACGGGTTGCGCGCCGGGGGTGGTTTTTTTGTTATACAATCTGAGTCTTTCCTGAAATGCCCAGGTGGCGGAATTGGTAGACGCACTAGTTTCAGGTACTAGCGAGTAACATCGTGGAGGTTCGAGTCCTCTCCTGGGCACCAAGTTTAACGAGAACCGGCGACGGTTTTAGAAATATCAAAGCCGCTGTACACACAGCGGCTTTTTTATTTTCCAAACGTCCCTGCGCTGGCAGGCAGCATGCGAGTAACTGGCAGGCCATGCCGAAACAGCCAATCACAGCCTCCTGCGTGCGGCCCCATCGACCGTTCTACCGCGCGCACAAAAATGCTCCGCACACAATTTTCAAAAAAAAGAGCAATTCGGCCAGAGCCCTCAAAAAACGCTCTATAATTCAAAGCTGATCTGAAAGCCCAGGTGGCGGAATTGGTAGACGCACTAGTTTCAGGTACTAGCGAGTAACATCGTGGAGGTTCGAGTCCTCTCCTGGGCACCAAATACAAAGCCTGCAAGTTGCAAAACTTGCAGGCTTTTTCTTTGCCCGTCGCGCCGTAGAAGGCACGCATGAACCTCGGCATCGGCTAGCTCAACTCGCAAGGCACCGATCACGCAGGATCGCCGGCTCTTGAGCCATCCCGGTGGCAGCCACATTCCCTGCTCCGCCCCACGGCCTCCGCCAGTCATGTCGGTTGCGCAAAGATGGCAACCAGCCGTAACAGGCTCCCTATGGACACCCAATATCGCCCTTGTCTTACAGACGGAACTGCGGCACCTTGCTGAAATCCTACGGAGTAGCCATTGAGGCTGCCTGGGCGGTCATTGCGACGCCCACCCTTTTTGTCTCTTGATGACGAGGATCTCATCATGAAACGCCATTCCCTCCCTCCTGGAGCACGCGCTGTAGCAGCCTTTCTGGGCACCGTGGTGCTGGCTTTGCTGGCGGCGGTGACCGTGCTGATGCCGGACGTGGCCGTGCAGTCGGTGGATTCGATGCTGCACCTGCCTGCCGGGCTGGACGAGATTTTGTCCAGCGGCTTTGTGAGTCACTGAGCCCGCCGAGGGCTTGATTAGCCTGGGTATCGCGCCCGACGCGCGGGCGCGTGGGTCAAAACAGCAACACCGTAGCAAAAACCATAGCATCAGAGTACCATTCGGCGCTGCACACCTTGATTTTTGGGTGGCATTCAGGAATGGAGGACGATCGTGACCCCACGTTTTCGAATCTCTGCAGACATTCTTCGCCCACTCTTCACTCCCCACGCTTGGGCAGCCCTGGCGCTGCTAGGGGTGTTGCTGGGTTGCTCCAGCCCCCGCGATGGCGCCCTGGAAGAGTTCTCACGATGGCATGACAGCGCGCACGCCCAGGCCCAGGCGGGCGCGCTCAGCTGGAGCGAGCTGTACAAACAAAGCTTTGACCGCCTCACTGCCCTGCCGCCATCGCTGCAGCAGGACACACGGCTGGAAAACACGGTGCTGCTGCTGTCCATGGCGCGCAAGTTTGAAGCCAATGAGATCAGCGCCCAGCAATTTGCCGCAGAACGCACTGACATCGAAAGCCAGCTCCAGGCGCGCCTGCGCTGAGGCGCACCGCTTACTTCACCGGAGCCGCGCCCTGCTCCACAATGCCCACGCGGCGGCGCAGTGCAGCGGCGGCTTCAGCATCCCCTGCTGCCTCGGCCCGCTGCGCCTGCAATAGCAACCAAGCCAGCAGCGGCCTGCGCCAGCCTTGGGCGGATGCCGTGTCTGTTGCGGCTGCCATCACAGCGGGGCTGGCGCGCCCGGTCTGAAACAACACCCCGGCAGCCACCAGGCGCGAGAGCGGATCTTCGATGGCCGCCAGCGTGGCGGCGTCACCCGAGGCGGCCACCTTGCGCTGTGCCTCGGGCAGCAAAGGCAGCTGTTGTGGCGACACACGGCCTGCCAGGTAGTCGGCATACGCCCGCTCGGGCGCAGCGGCATCCGGGCGCAGTCCTTCAAACCGCTCACAGGGGCCCACCTCCAGGCTGGCCACCTGCGCAGCGCAGCGCATCAGCTCCAGACGGGCCACCAAATCAACACGGCCGGTACGGGCCACCTCGGCGTGGGCCCGCTCCCACTCCAGTTGCTCGACACGCGCCTTGCCAGACAAATAGGCCTCGGTGGCCTTGCTGGCCGCTGCCTGGGCATTCATCTGCCAATCGGGCACGGGAGGCTTGCTGGAGCAGCCCGCCAGCAGCAGGGCGCAGCCCAGGGCGGCAAGCAGCCCCGGCACCCGCAGAAGAGGAATGGCATATCGCTTCATGGCAGTTTCAGCTCCGTGTCGCGTGCAAAAGGCCATTTGCGGTTGATCTCGTTGACCAGGCTCTCCACCTTGCGCAGATTGCTTTCCACCTCGGCACGCAGGGCCCCCAGGTCATTGGTGGCCTCGCGGGCGTTGGCGCCAACGGCCTGGGCTTCGACCAGCACGGCATCCACCTTCTTGACGCTGGCACGGGTGTCGGTCAGCAGGCCATTGAGCTGCGCCACGGCAGCGCGCACTTCGGGCACCAGCGCATCCTTGTTGCCCTCGCTGCCCAGCACCTGCCGGTCAGCCCGCGCGGCCATGCCGTCCAGACGTGCCAGCAGCGTGTTGGTGCGCTCCAGCGTGGTGATGATTCTCTTAGCATCAGCCTCGTTGCCCATCAACACGCCCAGCGCGCCCCCGGGGCCATTGAGGCGGTCGGTGAGGGTTTTCACATTGGCCAGGCTGTTGCCCAGTGCAGCATCCGGGGCGGTCAGGGCATTGAGGTTGGTGAGCAGCTCGCGCGCCGTGGCCATGAGCTGCGGGATCTCTGCCGTGGCATCGCCACGCAGCACAGGGCGCACAGCGCCATCGGGCAGCGGGTCGTCGGTGAGGATGCCGGAATACGCCCGGATGTTGGTGCCGCCCACCAGCCCCCGCACCAGCGTGAACACGCTGGACGCACGCAGCCAGTGCGCGTCCTTGCGTGGCACATCGACCAGGATGCGGGCATTGCCACTGTCGGCCAGTTCGATGCGGCGCACCCGGCCGATGGGAAAGCCCGAGAAGGTCATGTCCATCCCCACCACCACGCCTTCCGAATCATCGGCCGTGAGGATCAGCGTCTGCGTGGGCTCGAACGCGCCACGTGCGTACAGCAGGTACAGGCCCGAGCCCACGATGAGCGCCAGCGTGAACAGCAGCAGCGCGGCAGCCTTCAGCTCCAGGTGGGCCACCGGGCGCAGGGTTTCGACCGGGGGGCCATCGGCCCCAGCGGGGGATACAGGCGGCGTGCCATGCGGTGGTTTGGGAGGGGTGTCGTTCATGTCGTTGGGGTGCACAGGTGGGGCGACCGGCGCGGGCCGTCAGTAGTAGTTGCCCATGAGTGAGGCCACTTCGATCAGCAGCAGCACCGCAAACATGCGGGCGAGGCCACCCAGTTCCGAGTCGGGCTGGGTGCGCTCACCGCCGTCGTACAGGCCTGCGGCCATGGGAATCAGCGCCACGGCCAGGCTGAAGAACAGGGTCTTGAGCACAAACACCATGGTCACGCTGGGCGAGAACACCTGGCCAAACATGCGCGTGTAGCCAGACAGCCCAGCCATGTTGAAACCATACACGCCCAGGTAGGCCAGCACCAGCGCCACCACGCAGGAAAGTGCGGCCAGGGTCACGCAGGCAAACACGCCCGCAATCACACGCGGCAGCAGCTCGATGCGCACGGGATCGGAGCCCTGGCTGCGCAGCGCGTCAAAGCGGCCTGTTTGCCGAAGGCGCGCCAGTTGCGAGCCGTTGGGGATGGTGCAGCGCATGGCCACAAACAGGGCCGCAGTGAGCGGGATCAGCTCCAGCACCAGCACGCGGATCACCATCTCCAGCGCATAGCGTGACAGCCCGTAGCTCAGCGCCGTGACCACCACGATGCGCGTGAGCACCAGGCTGATGAGCGCCGCCAGTACCGTGAAGCCCAGCAGCACGGGCGCCGTGTCCAGGTACAGATGGCGGGCCAGAGCCCGGCGCGTGCCCTTGCCGTAGCTGGACGGGGACAACACCAGCACCAGCACCACCGCCCCCAGATACAGGATGCGCCACCAGGCCACCGCCCAGCGCCGCGCCGTGTTCCACACACGTTCGGGCAGGGAGAGGCCGGGCAGGCGCGAGATCATGGCCGGATCATAGCGGCGGCCTGCGGGCAGACGCATGGCACGACTGCAGGCACGGGGATACAAGCTTTTTTGGGCTCTTCCGCCTGATGGTCATGCCTTTATAGCTATTAAAATAATAGCAAACCATATGTACAGGAAACATGCCCTCACACATGGCGCTTGCCCGGGCCTGCCAGGGTGGGCAGGCCCGCCTGCTGCGCATCGGCGCGCTCGTGCAGGGCTTCGATGATGTGGCAGGTGGCGTCCGAGCCATCGCAGCGGCTGCGCAGCGCGAGCAGATCGGATTCCAGCGCCTGCAGCTCGGCCAGGCGGGTGCGCACATGCTGCAGGTGGGCATCCAGCGTGTCACGCGCGGCATCGCAGTCGGCCTTGCGGCCCCAATCCAGCGCCAGCAGGGTGCGCACCTCGTCCAGCGACATGTCCATGGCCCGGCACAGGCGGATAAAGCGCAGCTGGTGCACATCGGCGCCGCTGTACAGGCGGTAGCTGTTGCCCTCGCGCGCACCGGGCGGCAGCAGGCCCTCTTTTTCGTAGTAGCGGATGTTGGCGGCCGACACCCCGGACTGCTGGGCGGCCTCGCCGATGCGGAACTGCGCGGCATGTTGACTCATGGGCTTGACCTTCAAGTGACTTCAAGGTTTCCAATCATGCCATCGACCTCGAAAACTGCCAGGAGAAGAAACCCATGTCTGCCCATTGCAATCACGACCACCATGACCACGGCGCCCCCGGCCACAGCCACGGCGCTCTCGCCGGGGCCGACCCGCGCTACCGCCGCATCCTGTGGATTGCGCTCCTCGTCAACGCCGCGATGTTTGTGCTGGAGCTGGGCGCGGGCGTCCGGTCGGGCTCGGCATCTCTGCTGGCCGATGCCATCGATTTTCTGGGCGACGCGGCCAACTACGGCCTGTCGCTGTGGGTGCTGGCCATGGCCCTGACCTGGCGCGCCCGTGCCGCCCTGGTCAAGGGCGCCAGCATGCTCGCCTTTGGCGTGTTTGTGATCGGCCGCGTGGCCTGGGGCGCATGGCAGGGCATCCCGCCCGAGCCCTTCACCATGGGCAGCGTGGGCCTGCTGGCGCTGGCCGCCAACCTGGGCGTGGCCGCGCTGCTGTATGCCTACCGCGAGGGCGACGCCAACATGCGCGGCGTGTGGCTGTGCACCCGCAACGACGCGCTGGGCAACCTGGCCGTGATGGGCGCGGCCCTGGGCGTGCTGGGCACGGGCACCATGTGGCCGGATCTGGTGGTGGCCGCCATCATGGCGGGCCTGGCCATCAGCGGGGGCTGGAGCGTGATCCGCCACGCCCGGCAGGAGCTGGCCAGCACTGCTGCGGGTACACAGCTGCAGGGACAATGAACCATGCGCGTGCACCTCTCCACCCCCTTGAATGCGCCGCCCGACTGGGTGGCGGCGCAGCTGCAAAGCACCGCCGTGTTCCGCCACATCACGGCGCCGCTGGTGCGCTTCAAGCGCCCCGGCGGCGCGCCCTGGCCCACCCACTGGTCCCCCGGCAACCTGCGCGTGCAGATGTGGCTGCTGGGCCTGCTGCCCATGGGCCCACAAACCGTACGCATTTCCATCGAGGCGCCTGCACAGGCCGGCGGCTGGCCCACGCTGCGCGACAACGGCGAAGGCATGCTGATGCGGCGCTGGGACCACCGCATCACCCTGCAGGCGCTGCCCGATGGCCGCACGCTGTACACCGACGACATCGAGGTCGTGGCCCGCCACCTGCCCTGGCTGATGACACCGCTCAGCGCAGCCTTTGCCTGGGTGTTCTACCGGCACCGCCAAAGGCGCTGGCGCCAGTTGGCAGCACAGCGGGGCACCGACGCCGCAGTGCAGCCCTGGCGCAAGCAGCTGGCGTTTGACCACCTGCTCGCCGCCTTCGCCCGCGACGCGGGTGCCCCACCGGCCACACGTTGGCACTGGTTGGAGGCGGCCCATGTGCTGGGGCAGACCACGCTGTCACTGCACTGGCGATCGCACACCGCCATGCTGCGCTATGCCCTGCAGCTGCGCGACCAGCGCGAGGCGGCGGGCCAGCTGCTGCGGCTGGCGCTGGTGCCGCTGGGCCATGTGCTGGCGCGGCTGCCCGTGGGCAACATCGGCCGGGCGCATGTCAGTGCCTTCGCCCCCATGGCGCCCCGGCCGGAGATCACCCAGCTGATCGACGAAGCGCTGGCCGCCACGGCAGGCAGTGAAAATTTGGATAAAAAATGGCCCTTGCGCGCGACCAGCATGCCCAAGCAGCTATCAAATGATGAGTAAACGCATGCCGCAACGGGGCCGCCACCCCACCCCGGCCAGCACCCGGCACAGCGCCAGAACTTGACGCGCGACAAGCCAGGCATGGGGCTTGCGTGCTCCAATGCGGCGCACGCAATCCCCCAGCCTTCCTTCGTCGAACATGTCCAGCTCCCCCGCAGCCCCTGCCCCATCCACCCCCAGCGCGGCGCCCGCCGCACCTTTGGGGGTGCCCCACAGCCTGACGGAAGACGCCGTGGCCATCTTCACCGGGGTGCTGCTGATTTCGGTGGGGGTGGCGTTTTTCACAAGCGCCGGGCTGCTCACCGGGGGCACGGCGGGACTGGCGTTTTTGCTGCACTACGCCACGGGCATCGGCTTTGGCAAGATTTTCTTTGTGCTCAACCTGCCGTTTTACTGGCTGGCGCTGCGCAAGCTGGGGCGGGCGTTCACCGTCAAGACCTTCATCGCGGTGCTGCTGCTGTCGCTGCTGACCGAGCTGCAGTCGCAGTTCCTGCAGTTTGCGCAGCTGCAGCCGCTGTATGCCGCCATTGCGGGCGGGCTGATCACGGGAACTGGCTTCCTCGTGCTGTTCCGCCACCGCTGCAGCCTGGGCGGCGTGGGCATTGCCGCGCTGTATCTGCAGGACCGCTATGGCTGGCGCGCAGGCAAGGTGCAGATGGCCGTGGACTGCGGCATCGTGCTGCTGGCGCTGTGGACGGTGGAGCCGCTGCGCGTGGCCTGGTCCATTGCAGGCGCGGTGGCGCTCAACCTGGTGCTGGCCATGAACCACAGGCCTGGGCGCTACATGGCGGTATGAAGCGCTACATGGCGGCGTAGCCGAACTACGACGACACCTGCCAGCCCAGCCCGCTGTGCAGCCGGTGCTCCAGCGCCTCAATGGGCACCGGGCGGCTGAACAGGTAGCCCTGCCACAGCGTGCAGCCGTGGCGCTCCAGAAATGCACGCTGCGCCTCGGTCTCTACCCCCTCGGCAATCACGTCGATCCCCAGGCTCTGCGCCATGCCGATGATGGTCTGCACGATGAGTGCATCGGTGTGCTGGATGCCGATGTTGCGCACAAAACTCTGGTCGATCTTGAGCTGGTCCAGCGGCAGCCGCGTGAGGTACGACAGCGACGACTGCCCCGTGCCAAAGTCGTCCATCGAAAAACGCAGGCCCAGTGCGCGCAGTGCGTTCATCTTGGCGATGGTGTCGTCCACGTTATCCAGTGCCAGGCTCTCGGTCAGCTCCAGCTTCAGGCGGTCGGGCCGCGCCCCGGTCTGGCGCAGCACCGCCACCACCTGCTCCATGAAGTCGGCTTGGCGGAACTGGCGCGCGCTCACGTTCACGGCCAGTTGCAGGTCGGCCGTGGCGGGATGGTCCTGCCAGCGGCGCAGCTGGGTGCAGGCAGTCTGAAGCACCCACAGGCCGATGGGCAGGATCAGCCCGGTCTCTTCGGCCAGCGGGATGAACTCGAACGGCGGCACCATGCCGCGCGCCGGGTGGTTCCAGCGGATCAGCACCTCGGCCCCCACCACATGCTTGCCGCAACCCACCTGCACTTGGTAGTGCAGCGTGAACTGGTCCTGCTCCAGGGCCATGCGCAGGTCATTCTCCAGGGCTGCGCGGGCCGTCACAGCGGCCTGCATGCGGGGGTCAAAAAAGCGGATGCCGTTGCGCCCGGCGGTCTTGGCGGCATACATGGCCAGGTCGGCGTGCTTGACCACATCCTCCACCGTCTGCCCCTGGCCGCTGAACAGCACGGCGCCCACACTGGTGGTGCTGTGCACATGGTGCGACGCCAGCTGGTAGGGCTGGTTGAGCGCGGCCAGAATCTTTTCGCCCACCGTCTGCGCCTGCTCGGCCGCGTCGGTGGCCTGGGCGCCCAGGTCTTCCAGCAGCACCAGAAACTCGTCACCGCCCAGGCGTGCCACGGTGTCGCCTTCGCGCACACAACGGATCAGGCGCTCTGCCACCTGCTGCAGCAGCACGTCGCCCATGTCGTGGCCCAGGGTGTCGTTCAGGGTCTTGAAGTGGTCCAGGTCCAGGCACAGCAGCGCCCCTTGCTGCCCGGCGCGCGCACTGGTGGCAAATGCCTGCTGCAGGCGGTCCATCATCAGGCGGCGGTTGGGCAGGTGGGTGAGCGGGTCGTAGAACGCAAGGTGCTCGATCTCGCGCGCTGCGGCTGCACGCTGGGTGATGTCGCTGAGCGTGGCCACGTAGTGGGTGAGCGCGCCCCGGTGGTCCGTCACGGCGGTGATGGCCATGAAATGCAGGTTCACCTCGCCGCTTTTGCAGCGGTTCCACAGCTCGCCCTTCCACTCGCCCGCACTGGCCAGACTGGCCCACATGGCATCAAAAAAAGCCTTGTCATGGTGGCCCGAGGCCAGCAGGCGGGTGGGCTGGCCCACCACCTCGTCGGCGCTGTAGCCGGTGATGCGGCTGAAGGCGCGGTTGGTGCGCAGGATGCGGGTGTCGGCATCGGTGACGATCATGCCCTCCTGCGACTCGAAGGCAATGGCGGCAATGCGCAGCTCGTTTTCGTCGCGCTTACGGGCAGAGATGTCCTTGCCCACGCCCCGGTAGCCACAGAACACGCCGTCCGCGTCAAACACCGGCGTGCCGCTGATGGACACCCAGTACGAGCAGCCCTGCCGGTCGTGGCGCTCGAACTCGAAGTCGCGGAACTCCTGGTGGCGCTCCAGCAGCGCGCGGTGCTCTTCCCAAAGCGCATCGCTCATGCCCGGCGCAGCCAGCTCCCAGCGCGTCTTGCCCATGTGCAGCGCGGCCTCCTGCACCAGCCGGTCATCGGCCCGGCCCTCGACATGCGTGAGGCGAAACTGCGCGTCCTGCTCCCAGTACCAGTCGGACGACAGCGCCGTGAGGGTGCGAAAACGCGCCTCGTTGTCCTCCAGCTTGCGGCGCACGCGGTAGGACTCGCTCACGTCGCTGAACACCAGCACCACGCCCACGATCTGGCCCTGGGGGTTGCGGATGGGGGCGGCGCTGTCGGCGATCTGGTACTCGGCCCCATGGCGTGCCAGCAAGGTGGTGTGGTTGCTCAGCGCCACCACCTGGCCCTTGTCCATCACCTGCTGCACCGGGTCCACTTGCGGTTCGCGCGTGCCGGCGTTGACGATGCGGAACACATCGGCCAGTGGCTGGCCCAGGGCCTGCGCCAGCGGCCAGCCGGTCAGGCGCTCGGCCACCGCATTCATGCGGGTGATGCGGCCCTGCGCATCGGTGGCCACCACGGCGTCGCCGATGGAGTGCAGGGTGATGGCCAGGTTTTCTTCGCTCTGGCGCAGCTCGGCCTCGGCATTCTGGCGGGTCAATGCCATGCGGTCGAAGCGGCGGCCCAGCTCGGTCAGCTCCTGCAGCCCCGAGGCGGGAACGCGCGACACATAGCGCCCCTCGGCCAGCTCGTCGGTGGCGTGCAGCAGGCGCTGCAGGGGGCGCATCACACCGCGCCGCACCCCCACCTGGGCCACCACCACCGACACCACCAGCCCCGCCAGCAGAAAGGCCATCTCGGTCCACATGCGCTGGTTGGCGGCGGCATACAGGCTCTCCAGCGGCACCGTCAGACTCATGGTGGCCACAGGTTTGCCGCCCGCCTCGATGAGTGGCTGGAACACCACCAGCTCAGGGGCGCCATCAGCGCGCGTGCGCAGGCGCTGGCCCTGCGGGGTCTGCACCACCAGGGCGCGGAACTCGCCATCGGCAAAAGGTGCACCCAGTTCGCTGGCCTCGGGCGGGTAGCGGGCCAGCACGCGCCCCTCGGGGTCGGACACCCGGGCCACCGCGCCATCCGGCAGGCCCAGGTCGGTGAGCCGCCGGCTCCACCATTCCAGCGACACCACGGCCACGGCCGCGCCCACCACCTCTTGCGTGCCCGCCGGGATCACCGGGTAGGCAAAGTTGACGCTGGCCACCTGGGCGGCTCGGTCCACCTGAAAGCTGCCTACGGCAAAGTCCCGGCCGGTGATCGTCTGCTGGAAGTAGGGACGGTTGGCCACGTTGACGGGCGCCTTCAGCGGCCGGGCATTGCACAGCAACTCCCCATCGGCCCGGGGCACGCCGATGTTCACGTAGGTGGCGTTGAGCGACAGCACCTCGGCAAGGTAGCGGCCACATTCGGGCGCGGAAGGGTCGCGTACCTGCGGCATGGCCGCCAGTTGCTGCAGAAACTGCCGCGTGTTCTGGATCAGGCGCTGCTGGGTGCCCGCCACCGAGCGCAGTGCCTGCAGCGCGCGCTCCTCGGCGGCCGCAATCGCATCGGCGCGGTGGGCCCGGGCCTGGTAGACCACCAGCAGCACTGCGGGCAACGTGGCGCACAACACCAGCCAGCGGATCCGCGCGGGCAAGGTACTCCACATTCCTGCAACCCAGGGGGGCATACCGGCCTTTCTGTGCAAGACAAAGAAAGAAGGCTTGTGTGCATGCCCGCCACTGGCCGCAACCCGCAGGCCGCCCACCGCTGCAGACATGTCGGAGTGCATGTTAGCGCCCCCTGCTCCAACAGTCGCCCCTTGTTTGCGCGGGGCGCCTGCAGCCCTGGGCCGGTGGAGCCGCCGCTTGGGAAGGCGAAAAACTGCTGGACAAGGGAACCATCCCTGCGCGCACCGTATCATTCACGGATGCGTCGTGGCCTTTCTCTTTTGCTGATGGTGGTGCTGGTCCTGCGGGGTCTCACCGGCACCGCCATGGCCGCCGGGGTGCTGCCCCCACTGCAGCCCGCAGCCGCCGCGCACAGCCACATCCAGGCCGATACTGCCCACGCAGCGCCCCACACCTCGGCTGAGGCCCACCAGACGCCCTCCACCGCATCCGGCGCACTGCCCAGTGGCCCCCAGCTCCCCGAGAGCACGGCCGCAGAGCCCGAAACCGATCACGACCACCACGATCACGACCATGACCACGCCTCGGCAGTGCCTGCGGGTGTGGGCGTGGCCACGTGCAATGGCAGCAGCACCGGCTGCGCCGCCCACGACCACCATGCCAGTGCCTGCTCGGCCTGCGAAATCTGCCATTCGGCCATGCTGGATGTGCCCACTGCGCTGACACCGGCGCACCAGCCCCCTGGCCCCCTGCGCGCCCTGAGCGCCGCGCCGTTCGACAGTGCCCCTGCAGCACTGGCCATCAAACCACCCATCGCCTGATCTCCGACGCCCGAAGTGCGTCTGCATTGCTGGCCGCCCTTTTCCGGGGTGGGCCAGTTGCAGCGCATTGCCTGTTTTTCGCTGTCTGGAGATCGCCATGCGCGCCCCTTTTTCCCATCCCCCGGCTTCCCGCCTGGTGCATACACGCACCCGGCTCACCAGCCTTGCACTTGCACTTCTCACACCGCTGATCGCGGTGCCCCCCGCCCTCGCCCAGAGCCCCCACACCCACAACACGGCCGATGCGGCCGAGCCCGGTGCGGCCACGGCCCCGCTGATCCATCCCGCCCCTCCGGCGCCAACGGCTTTGGCCGAGCTGCCCACGGGGCACAGCTGGCAGGACGCCCACCACGCGGTCGGCCAGTTCCCACGCGGCCATGCCGACATCGTGGCGTGGGAGAAGCAGCAAGGCGCTGCGCCCACTCCGCCCCCGCCTTCGTCACACACACACGGTGGCGGGGACAAGGCGGCTGCTGACGCCGCCCCCAAGCCCATGCACCAGCACCACCGTGGCCACCATGGCCACCACCCCATGCCCGGGAGCAAGCCATGAAGCACCGGCCCCACCTTTCCCGCCTTTCAGTACTCGCCACCGCCCTCGTCCTCGCGGGCTGCGCCAGCGTGTCGCCCGACGGACTGCGCAACGATGTGGCGGCGCTCACCCAGGGCCGCACCGGGGGCACCACGGCACCCCTACCCGCCACCGACCCCACTGCGCGCGCCGCAGCGCAGCAATCCATCGAGGGCTGGCTGGCCCAGCCCCTCACGCAAGACGCGGCCGTGCGCATCGCCCTGCTCAACAACCCCGGCCTGCAAGCTCGCCTGGCCGCACTGGGCGTGGCCGATGCCGAACGGGTACAGGCCATCACCCTGCCCAACCCGCACCTGAGCCTGGGGCGCTTTTCCAACAGCCACGAGCGCGAGATCGAGCGCACCCTGGCCTTTGGCCTGATGGACCTCATCACCCTGCCCTGGCGCACCCAGCGCCAGGCCGAGCGCCTGCAGATCGCCACGCTGCAAACCGCACAAGACGTGGTGCTGCTGGCCGCAGACACACGCCGCGCGTGGCTGCGCGCCGTGGCTGCCGAGCAGGTAGCGGCCACGCAGGGGCGCATGGTCGAAGCCGCCGAGGCCGGTGCCGAGCTGGCCCGCCGCATGGTGCAGGTGGGCAACTGGAGCCGCCTGCAGCAGGCCCGCGAACAGGCCATGCTGCTAGAGGCCACACGCCAGCACGCGCGCGCCCGCCTGGCTGCGGCCACCGCACGTGAAGAACTCCACCGCCGCATGGGCCTGTGGGGCGTGCAAACGCAGTACCAGCTGGCCGCCCAGTTGCCCCCCTTGCCCGCCAGCGCCCTGCCTGCAGACGGCATCGAAGCCACCGCCCTGCGCGAACGGCTGGACGTACAGGCTGCCCGCCGCCAGCTCGACACCCAGGCCGTGCGCCAAGGCTGGAGCCGCACGGGCGCGGTGTTTGGCGACGTCGGCCTGGCCTACAGCCGCAACACAGCCACCAAGCGCGACACGGGGCACATCGATGTGAAACGCGGCTGGGAGCTGGAGCTGCCCCTGCCCCTGTTCGACTGGGGCAGTGCAGCCCGCACCCGCGCGCAGGCCGAGGTAGAGCAGAGCGCTGCCCAGCTGCAGGACACCGCCGTGCGCGCCCGCAGCGAAGTGCGCGCCGCCTGGCTCACCTACCGCACCGCGCTCGACCTGGCGCGCCAGCAGCACAGCGAGGTGGTGCCGCTGCGCCAGTTCATCCGTGACGAAACCACGCTGCGCTACAACGGCATGCTGGCCAGCGTGTGGGACCTGCTGGCCGAAGCGCGCAACAGCACGCAGGCCGTAGCCAACGCCATCGAAGCGCAGCGCGACTTCTGGCTGGCCGAGAACGACCTGCAACTGGCGCTCACTGGCACGTCACCCGGCACCTCACCAGGTGCCCTGCAGGGCCTCACCTCCGGCGCCGCCGCCTCCTCCACCCCACAAGGCCACTGACATGAACCGCCGCAACTTCTTCTCTGGCGCAGCCACGGCCGTGGCTGCAGCCTCCGTCAGCCGCGTGGCCCTGGCAGCACTGCCCGAGCCCGCGATGCAGTCCAGCGCTGACACGGCACCGCCACTGCACCCGCCCACGGGTCGGCCCTATAACCCCGTGGTCACCCTGAACGGCTGGACCGCCCCCTGGCGCATGAACGCAGGCGTCAAGGAGTTCCACCTGGTGGCCGAGCCCGTGGTGCGCGAGGTGGCACCCGGCTTCATGGTCAACATGTGGGGCTACAACGGCCAGAGCCCCGGGCCCACCATCGAGGTGGTCGAAGGCGACCGCGTGCGCATCTTCGTCACCAACCGACTGCCCGAGCACACCACCATCCACTGGCACGGCCAGCGCCTGCCCAATGGCATGGACGGCGTGGGCGGCCTCAACCAGCCCGCGATCCCGCCCGGCAAGACCTTTGTGTACGAGTTCGTGGCGCGCAGGCCTGGCACTTTCATGTACCACCCGCACGCGGACGAGATGGTGCAGATGGCCATGGGCATGATGGGCCTGTGGATCACCCACCCCCGGGCCACACACCCGCACATCGCGCCGGTTCAGCGCGACTACGCGTTTTTGCTCAACGCCTTCGACGTGGAACCCGGCAGCATGACCCCCAAGGTCAACACCATGCTGGACCACAACATCTGGTGCTGGAACAGCCGCGTGTTTCCGGCCATCAGCCCCCTGGTGGCGCGCCAGGGCGAGCGCGTGCGCATCCGCGTGGGCAACCTCACCATGACCAACCACCCCATCCACATCCACGGGCACGAGTTCGAGGTGACCGGCACCGATGGCGGGCCCGTGCCCAAGAGCGCGCGCTGGCCCGAGGTGACCACCGATGTGGCCGTGGGCCAGATGCGCCAGGTGGAGTTCATCGCCGACGAGTCTGGGGACTGGGCCTTCCACTGCCACAAGAGCCACCACACCATGGGCGCCATGGGGCACGACGTGCCCACCATGATCGGCGTGGATCACCGGGGCCTGGTGGGCAAGATTCAGAAGATCGTGCCCGACTACATGGTGATGGGCGAGCGCGGCATGGCCGACATGGGCGCCATGGAGATGCCGCTGCCCGACAACACCTTCCCCATGATGACCGGCACCGGCCCCTATGGCCCGCTGGAGATGGGCGGCATGTTCACCACCTTCAAGGTGCGCGCCAACCAGGCCGCAGGCGACTACCGCGACCCCGGCGACTACACCCAGCCACCGGGCACGCAGGCCTACGAATGGCAGGGCGCACCGGCCAGCACACCCCGCCCCGCTCGCACCGACACCCCGGGTATCGCCCCTGGCGCCGCGAACGCCCGCAAACCAGCCGCCAGCGGCCACCAGCACTGAGACAGGACACACCCATGAAAACTATCAAATTCATAGCTACTCTCGCTTTACTAGCGGGCGGCAGCGCCTCTTTTGGGCATGAAAACATGCCCCACCACAACCGCAATGCACCGGTGGCGAAGGAACAAAAGCCCTGGGGGATTGCAGGCGACGCCCAGGCGGCGGCCCGCACCATCACCATCCGCATGACCGACGACATGCGCTTCACGCCCCGCCACATCGAAGTGCGCGAGGGCGAGACTGTGCGGCTGCGCGCCGAGAACAAAGGCCAGGTGCTGCACGAGATCGTGATCGGCACCAAGGCCGAGCTGGACGCGCACGCCGAAATGATGGCCAAACACCCCGGCATGGAACACGACGAGCCCTACATGGCCCATGTGGCCGCAGGCAAGAAAGGCGACATCGTGTGGCAGTTCAACCGCGCAGGCCAGTTCGACTTTGCCTGCCTCATCGCGGGCCACTACCAGGCAGGCATGACCGGGACCATCACCGTGCTGCCGCGCAAGCCATGAGCCGCACTCCGCCTTTTGGAGCCACAACACCATGAACACACCCCTCACACCCCGTACATCCCGCGCCCAGCCCACGCGCCGCCAATGGCTGACCGCCGCCCTGCCTCTGGTGGGTGCGGGCCTGGCCATCGCCCTGCTGCCCACCACCACGCCTGCCGCAACGTCCACGCCCGTAGAGGTCTGGAAAGACCCGAACTGCGGCTGCTGCCAGGACTGGGTGGACCACATGCAGGCCCACGGCTTTGCCGTGAAGGTGCACGCCACCGGCAACAACGCCGTGCGCGCCCGCCTGGGCCTGCCGCAAAAGCTGGGCTCATGCCACACCGCGCTGGTGGGCGGCTATGTGGTCGAAGGCCATGTGCCCGCCAGCGACGTGCGCAAGCTGCTGCAGCAAAAACCCAAAGCCCTGGGCCTGGCGGTGCCCGGCATGCCCGTGGGCTCGCCGGGCATGGACGGCGCCGTGTATGGCGACCGACGCGACCCATACGACTTGCTGCTGGTGGCCCACGACGGCAGCACGCGCGTGTTCAACAGCTACAACAAAAAGGCATCGACATGAAAAAGCATCGCTTCTGCGCCCCGCTGGCTGCCAGCCTGCTCGTCCTGGTTGCAGGGCCTGCCCTGGCGCAAGCCCCGGCCGGGGCTGCCGCAGACAGCCACAGCAGCCACCACCCCACAGCCACCACATCGCCCACGCCACAGGCAGAGCTGAGCGAAGGCGAAATCACCCGCTGGGACCCGCGCACCTTGCGCCTTACCCTCAAACACGGCGAGATCAAGAACCTGGAGATGCCCCCCATGACCATGGTGTTCCGCGTGGCGGACGCCGGCGTGGTGGGCGATCTGAAACCGGGCGACAAGGTGCGCTTTCGGGCCGAGCAGACCAACGGTGCCTACCACGTCCAGCGGATCGAGAAAGCGCCCTGAAGCAACTCCACGCGCAGCGCCAGGGCCCTGACGCTGCGCAACTGCCACACGGCCCCTGGGCACCATAATCACCGGCCATGAGTTCTCACCACGCAATGGCTGGCGACGCTGGCAGCATCACCCGCGTGGCCGGCATCGAGGTCGGCCACTTCACCGAAACCCGCCGCCCCACGGGCTGCACCGTCATCATCACCCGCGAGGGCGCTGTGGCCGGAGTGGATGTACGGGGTGCCGCGCCCGGCACACGCGAGACAGACTTGCTCCACCCCTCCAACCTGGTGGACAAGGTGCACGCCATCATGCTCGCGGGCGGCAGCGCCTGGGGCCTGGACGCTGCCACAGGCGCCGTGCGCTGGCTCGAAGAGCGCGGCGTGGGTTTTGACGTGGCCGTGGGCCGCCTGCCCATCGTGCCTGCTGCGGTGCTGTTCGACCTGCTGGTGGGCGACATGCGCGTGCGCCCCGACGCTGCAGCAGGCTACGCCGCGTGCGAGGCCGCCTCCACTGCTGACCCGGCCGAAGGCAATGTGGGTGCGGGCACCGGTGCGGCCCTGGGCAAGATCTTCGGCATCCAGCGTGCCATGAAGGGCGGCATTGGCACCGCCTCCATCACCGTGGACGGGGTCACAGTGGGCGCGCTCATCGCATGCAATGCGCTGGGCGATGTGATCGACCCCGACACCGCCCAAGTCATTGCCGGAGCCCGCACCGACGACGGCCTGCGTCTGCGCGACACACGCCGCGCCCTGCTGCGCGGCGACCCGCCCCAGCCCCTGCTGGCGGGCACCAACACCACCATCGGCGTGGTCGCCACCGATGCGGTCATCACCAAAGTGCAGGCCCACCGCCTGGCCGTGGCGGCGCACGACGGGCTGGCGCGCAGCATCAACCCGGTGCACACCATGTCGGACGGCGACACCCTCTTCAGCCTGGGCACGGGCCGCAGCGGCAAGAGCCTGGGCATGATGGTGCTGGCCACCATGGCGGCCGAGGCCACGGCCATCGCCACGGCGCGGGCCGCACGGGCTGCGCGTGCCATCACGACGGCCGAAGGGCTGTACCTGCCCTCGGCCGCCGAGCTGGGCTGAAGCGCACAACCTGCCAGCCCCACCCTAATGGAGCATGGCCCCGGTGCAGCGACAGGTGTGGTGCCTGCTCGCTGCGCGGTTTCTGCAAAAGAACCCGCTGAGCCCGCCGCATGTGGAGGCCCTGCCCTCCCGCCCTCAGGCGTATTGCGCCAAGCCGTGGCCGAAGGACCAGTTCTCCTTGGCCACTTCGACAATGTTCACGAACACGTCTTCAGGCCGCAGGCCCGGGCTTTCACCCAGCAGCTGGGCAATGCGCTGGAACAACGCCTTTTTCTGCTCCAGCGTGCGCGTGTTGTTGGCCGTGATCTGGATGAACACCACATCGTCACTGCGCGCCACCCCCAGGTAGGACGGGCTGTAGCGGAAGTTCGCAGCGTCGTGCTCGGTGATGGTCATGAACTGATCGTCCTCGGGCACATTGAAGGTTTCGCGCATGGCCCGGTACAGGGTGTCGAAAATCGCCTGCTTGTAGGCAGCAGGCTTGCCAGCACGCATGGCGATGTGGATGAGCGGCATGAAGGGTCCTTTGTGGAATGCTGGCGCCATCCTATCCATATCGGTATGCTATTGACATTTATATCAACAATAACAATTGAATATCATGGAGCGCCCTCTCGATCTGGACGCTGTCGAAGCCTTTGTCCGTGTGGCCGAACTGGGCAGCTTTACCCGCGCAGCAGAGGCCATGCAGACCACGCAGGCCGCTGTGAGCCTCAAGCTCAAACGGCTGGAAGACCGGCTGGGCTGCCGGCTGCTGGAGCGCACGCCCCGGTATGTGGCGCTGTCGGCACAGGGCGCCGCCTTCCAGGAGCACGCCCGGGCGCTGCTGGCGGCGCATGAGCGTGCCCTGGCTGCGCTGGGCGAAGCGCCGCAGCGCCTGACCATCGGCATCAGCGACCATGTGGCGGGGCCCGAACTGCCCGCGCTGATTGCACGCATGAATGCCCAAGACCCCCAGTTGTTGATCGACATCCGGATCGGCTCGTCGGGCGACGCGCTGCAAGGCTTTGACCGGCGCGAACTCGACGCCGCCGTTATCCGCATGCACGCAGGGCGCAGCGACGGCGAAGTGCTGGCAGAGGAGCGTTTTGGCTGGTTCGCCGCCCCCCACTGGCAACACTGCGCTGGCGACCCACTGCCACTGGCCACCCTGGCAGAGCCCTGCGGCGTGCGCGCGATGGCCGGGCAACTGCTGGACACAGCGGGCATGCCCTGGCGCGAGGTGTTTGTGGGCGGTGGCGTGGCAGCGGTGTCTGCGGCCGTGGTGGCGGGGCTGGGGGTGGCGGCGCTGGCACCCCGCATGCTGCCCTGGGGCGCAGTGGACGTGGGTGCACGGCTGGGGCTGCCCGAACTGCCGCGCCTGCCCGTGGTGCTTCACAGCCGGGCCCGGGATGGCCGTCCGCGCGATGCCATTGCAGCACTGTCTGCCGCCTTTAAAAGCGCGGTGCGCGGCTAGAGCGGTCGGTGCCTGCCCTGCTGCCCGCTCCATGGCTCCCCGGCGGCCAAGATTTCGCAGGCCCGGCCCCGGGTGGTCAAAAAATTCTTGACGCTGGCAGCCCGCTCCTGAAGATCGGGGTTCTGGCCCATCCTGCGCCCGATGCTGCGGCAGAGCACAGCAACAGGGACACACCATGGGATGGGCTGCGCCGGCAAGACGCCGCGCTCAATGCTGCAAAAGGTTAACTGCGGTTTCCGACTGCACCTGAAAGGTCTGGAAAGGCGCATCATCTTTGTTACCAGCTGGAGGGCCCATCGCATGAATGTCCTGCAAAACCTGAGCATCAAGACACGTCTTGGTTTTGGTTATGTCGTTCTCACCTGTGCGTTGATCGTGGTGGCCATCATGGGCCTGCACGGAGAGGCGCAAACGCAGGAGAGCCTGGACAACCAGGTCAACCACCTCAACGTGGTCAAAAGCCTGGGCAACCAGGTGCTGGATGCCGCCAACGCACGCGCCATCGCAGCCCGCAACCTGATGATCGCCGGGTCGAAGGAAGATGCCGCAGCCGAACTCCGGCTCATCGGGGCAGCACACGACAGCATGGGGCGGGCCCTCAAGTGCGTGGAGGACGCACTGCAGGCCGCCCCGCCCGAGACAGCCCCGCTGCGCAGCCTGCTGGCCCAGATCAAGGAAACAGAAGCCGCTTATGGGCCGGTTGCGCTGGAGATCACGCGGCTGGGCAGCCAGGGCGAAAAGGAGGTGGCGATCCAGAAGATCAACACCGAATGCCGCCCCCTGCTGACCAAGCTGGTGGCCAACATAGGCACCTTCCTGGCCGAGAGCGACGCCATCAGCAAACTGGCCAGTGCGCAGTCGATGCGCCAGTTTGAATCGCTGCGCCTGCAACTGATCGCGCTGAGTGTGGCGGTGGTGGTGTTTGCCTGCGTGCTGGGCATAGCGACCACCCGCTCCATCGTGAGGCCGCTGAGCGAGGCCAGCCAGGCCACGCAGGCGTTTGCGCAAGGCAACCTGGCCACCCCGCTGGTGGCGCAGGGCAAGGATGAAATTGCCACGGTGGTGGCCTCGATGGAGGCCATGCGCCAAAGCCTGTCCAGCCTGGTGGCGGGGGTGCGGCAGGGGTCCGAGAGCGTCTCTACCGCCAGCGCCGAGATCGCCCAGGGCAACCACAACCTGTCGATGCGCACGGAGCAGCAGGCGAGCGCGCTGCAACAAACAGCCGCCTCCATGGAGCAACTGGGCTCCACCGTGAAGCAGAACGCGGACAACGCGGTCAATGCCAACCGGCTGGCGCACTCGGCATCGGAGATCGCCCAGCAGGGCGGCGATGTGGTGGCCCTGGTGGTGGCCACCATGAAGGACATCAACGACTCCAGCCGCAAGATCAACGACATCATCAGCGTGATTGACGGGATTGCCTTCCAGACCAACATCCTCGCGCTGAATGCCGCTGTGGAGGCCGCCCGCGCCGGAGAGCAGGGCCGGGGCTTTGCCGTGGTGGCCAGCGAGGTGCGCAACCTGGCCCAGCGCAGCGCAGCGGCGGCCAAGGAAATCAAGCAGCTGATCACCGAAAGCGTAGGCCGCGTGGAGCATGGAACTGCCCTCGTGGACAAGGCAGGCCACACCATGACCGAGGTGGTGGCCAGCATCCGCAGCGTGACCCACCTCATGGGCGAGATCAGCGCAGCAAGCTCTGAACAAAGCTCGGGGGTCACGCAAGTGGGCGAGGCCGTCACACTGATGGACCAGGCCACCCAGCAGAATGCAGCGCTGGTGGAAGAGATGGCGGCCGCAGCGTCGAGCCTGCGTGGACAGGCCGATGACCTGGTGAATGCCGTGGCGGTGTTCCGTATCCACGGAGGTGGATCGGCGCTGCTGCTCAAGTGAGCAGGCATGCTGAGAGGCGCTGTGCAGGGCCTCTGGCCGATGCAGGCTGGGTTACCGCTGGCTGGAGACTTGTGTTGAGCGCAGCCCGGCCAGCAGTTCAAGCACGGGCATGGCACGGGCGAACTTCCAGCCCTGGGCCTCGCGCACGCCCCGCGCAATCAGGAAGTCCACCTGGTCCTGCGTCTCGACGCCCTCTGCAATCAGCGCCAGCTTGAGCGTATGGGCCATCTCGATGATGTGGGTGGTCACCGGGCTGATGGCGGCCTGCGCACCGATGCTGGCGATAAAGATGCGGTCGATCTTGAGGGTGTCGATGTCGATGGACTCCAGCATCGACAGGCTGGAGTAGCCCGTGCCAAAGTCATCCAGCGCAATCGACGCCCCGATCTGCCGGGCCGCCTGCAGCGCGGGCCGCGCGGCCTCAATGTCCACCAGCCCGCGCTCAGTGACCTCCAGCATGAGGGCGCCCGCAGGAAGCTCCATGGCACTGAAGCGCCGCTGCAGATACTGCACGGGGCCGTCGGCCACCAGGTCCTGGGGCGAGAGGTTCAGGCTCACATGAAAACCCGGGCGGGCCTTGAGCAGCTCGGGCAGGTCAGCCAGCACCATGTCGATCACATACCGAGTGATGAAAGCAATGACCCCGGCCTTCTCTGCTTCGGCAATGAACTCGTCCGGCGGCACCAGGGTGCCGTTGCGGCGGCGCCAGCGCAACAGAGCCTCCGCCCCCACCCACTGGCCTGTTTCCAGGTCCACGATGGGCTGGTAGAGGATGAAGAACTCGCGCCGACGCAAGGCCGTCCGCAGCCGCACGCGCGGCGAGAGTTGCCACCGGGTGAGCACGGCCACCCCCAGCGCAAAGAGGGCACTGGCCACCAGCCCCAGCGGCGCCAGGATCAGCGCCTGGGCCTGGAGCCCGCCATAGACCAGGGCCTTGGGCGCAGCGGCAATGGCCGCAATGTTGTTGCCTTTCGATGCCCGGAAGACGATGTAATGGGTGTCGCTTTGGGCCTGGCTGCTGGCATGGGGGGTGTACAGGCCCAGCCATTGGGCATCGAGCGGGCCCTTGGAACGTATCAGCGCCTGCGGCGTGCTGATCAGCAGCCCCAGCGAGACATCGGCATGAAGCACTGGCATGTCGATCACGATGCCAGGATGGATGATCACCGCATGGCCATTGCGGGCGTAGATGTTGAAGGGCTGATCGGGGGCAAAGGGCAGGCGGGCGCCGATCCAGCTGGAAATCCCAGTGGAAGTGACCATGTGGTTGCCAGTAAGCGGCACCAGATCGCTGCCCTGGGTCAGCGTGCTGCAGACCAGCGTGCCATCCATCACCGAGCCCATGCCCTGCAGGTAGAACGAGGTGCCCACCAGCTGCTGCATTCGTGTGAGACTGGCCTGGCTGCAGGGGGGATGCGGATCCTTGTCCAGTTCATTGAGCGCAGCCACCAGTTGCTGGCGCGAGGCCACGCCACGCCGCAGCACCTCGTCCGCCAGCGAGGTCAGGTAGGTGATCTGGTCATCCTTGGCCTTGCGGTGGGCCACCCACAACGACGCGGCAATGGGAATCAGCGCCGCCAGCAGCAGTGGGATGGAGACAACGACATAGAAGCGTTTCATCGGGCACGGCAGTGGTTGGAGTGACACAGGCAGACACAGGCCTGCCCCGACGCGGTGCCATCATGCACGAACAGGCACCGCCCGGCCAACGGGATTTCAACCAATGCCGGGGCTGCCTGGCCTGCGCAAGCAGAACCGACCACCCTATGATGCAGACAAAAAAGTGGCGCCTATGCCCATGGACCTGTAGAACACGTGCAACATCTTTTCGCAGCGAGGAGAAAGAACCCATGAAAAACCCGGCCTCTCGCCAAAAACACGCGTGGCTGCTGTGCCTGCCATTGCTCATGAGCGTCCAGGCGGCGCAAGCGCAGGAACAGCTGGTGGACTTGCAATCCAACGGGGGCTATACCTCCTACCGCCTCGCGGACGATGTGACCCAGGTGGATCTGGTGGAACAAACCCAGGGAGCTTGCCGCTTCAACCGCACCTGGGGCTACGACCTTACCAACAGGGAGCTGTGGACCAATGGGGGCTGCGGCGGGCGCTTCAAGGTCACGCGCAGCTACGCCCCGGGTAACAACAGTGGCAGCAGCTCCAACGCCGGTGCAGCCGTGGCCGCAGTGGCCGCCATCGCTGGCATCGCGCTGCTGGCCAACCACAACCGCCACGACGACGACCGCCGCCCCCAGTACCCCGATTATGGCTATGGCGACCGGGGCGGTGAGATTCGTGCGGGTGGCGGCCTGTGCCTGGATGTGCGGGGCGGCAAGTTCCAGCCCGGCACCACGCTGCAGGTGTATGAGTGCAATGGCACGGCGTCACAGCGTTTCAGCGTGGGGCGCGGTGGCGAGATCCGCGTGCGCGACCTGTGTGTGGATGTGGACCGAGGCGACCCGCGCGATGGCGCCCGGGTGGTGCTGTGGTCTTGTTCAGGCTCGCGCAGCCAGAGCTGGAGCACCCGGGGCGGGCAAATCGTGAGCCAGCTCAACGGCAAGTGCCTGGACGTGGAAGAAGGCCGCCTGCGCCAGGGTGCCCACACCATGCTCTGGTCCTGCAACCGCGGCCCCAGCCAGCGCTGGTGGTGGTAACTGGCCTGGAGGCCCGCAGCATGTCCCACCAACCCTTGTTCATGAGGACGACGATGAAGACCACCGCCCCCACCCACCCGACACAGCGTGCATTCCGCCAGATCGGCCTGGCAGCCTGCGCCCTGGTGCTGCCCTTGGTCTTGGAGGTGACCGCAGCCCCTGCGGCCCACGCTGCCGATGCCCCCGTAGCCTCGCCCGCCGTGCCACCCCGCACTGCCGCCGCCACAGCCACGGGCCGTGCGCACGGGCATGGTGCTCGGCCCGCAGGGCAACGGCTGCAGGCGATCTGCTCTGCCGCCGACCTGAACCACGACGGTGCCGTTTCGCTGGACGAGTTCCACCAGGACATAGTGCAAAGCTGGCACAGCCTGGGCCCCGATGCCACGGGCCATGTCTCGCTTGCCGACCTGGCCCAGGTGCCGCGCATGGGCAAGGGCCGCCTGAAGCGGCTGGCGGCCAGCGACAAGGATGGTGATGGCAGGCTCTCCTTCAAGGAAGTGGTCGAAACCCGCATGGCCTACTTCGAGGCGGCCGACACGGACCAGAACGACCAGCTTTCCATCGATGAGTGTGTGGCCTACGAGCGGCAGCGGCGCGCCCAGAACGGTAAGGCCGCAGGCAAGTAAGCCAGCGCCTGGCGGTCATGAGGGCCGATGGATGGGCCCCCACGGACCTGCTGCATCCGCAGATGGGTTGTGCACACCTGCCCGCAGGCCGTCCCTTGCTGAAGCACAGATAATCGACGGGCCGCGCTTAGCCGAGCCCTGAACAAGCCTCACAGCGCACAGCCAGACCTTCTTTTGTGCCCGCCCGGCATCTGATCTCGCCGGCGTTCCCCTTGCCCCCACAGCCACCCGTTTCACGCTCGCCATGCCCCAGGCTTTTCGCAATACCTTTCTCACCCTGCGCGACCTGATCGTTTCAGCCGGTCCGCTCGCTTTCCTGGCCGTGGGCCTGCTGGTGCTGGCGTACTGGTGGCTCAACCCCAACCCACCCAAAAAGGTCACGCTGGCCACAGGCCCGGCACAAAGCGCTTATGAGGAGTTTGGCAAGCGCTACCAGAAAGCGCTGGCCGTGGATGGCATCGAGGTGGTGCTGCGGCCCAGCGACGGTTCATCGCACAACCTGCAGCTGCTGCGCGACGGCGAAGCCGATGTGGCCTTCGTGCAGGGTGGCACGGCCGAGTTGTTGCCGGACGACGCAGATAACCTGGTCTCGCTGGGCAGCCTGTTCGTGGAACCCGTGTGGCTTTTCTACCGTACCGACGCCGCCGAGCGCGCCTACAACGTGCCCCGACTCGATGGCCTGCGTCAGTTGCGCGGCTGGCGCGTGAACGTGGGTTCGGAGGGCAGCGGCGTGCCCAAGCTCATGGAGCGGCTGCTGGAGGCCAACAAGGTCGAGCCCGGCGCCGTGAAGATGTCGCGCCTGGAGCAGACCCCTGCCACGGTGGACTTCCTCGCTGGCAAACTGGATGCGCTGGTGTTCGCCTCGGCGCCCGAGTCGCTGATGGTGCAGATGTTGCTGCAGACGCCGGGCGTGCAGTTGCTGGACTTTGCACAGCACGAGGCCTATGCGCGGCGCTTCCCCTTCCTCACCCCCGTGACCCTGCCACGCGGCGTGGTGGACCTGGCGGCCAACGTGCCCACGCGCGATGTGCGTCTGGTGGCCTCCACCACCTCGCTGCTGGCGCGCGATGGCACGCACCCGGCCCTGCTCACGCTCTTCGCGCAGAACGCGCAGAAGCTGCATGGTGGGTCGGGCTGGTTCAATCGCGCGCGCGAATTCCCCAACTCCCGTGCGAGCGAGCTACCGATTGCCAAGGAAGGCGACCGCGCCATGAACGAGACGGTCCCCGTGCTGCAGCGCTACCTGCCCTTCTGGATTGCCAACCTGATCGAGCGCATGTGGCTGGTGCTGGGGATTCTGCTGGCGGTGATGCTGCCGCTGTCACGCATCGTGCCGCCGCTTTACCAATTCCGCGTGCGCTCACGCGTTTTCCGCTGGTATGGCCGACTGCGCGAAGTCGAAAACGACCTGGAAGCCGGGAAAACAGACTCGGCCGAGTTGCTGAAAGCCTTGAGTGCACTGGAGGCGCAGGCCGAAAAGGTGAGCGTGCCCTTGTCCTATGCCGATGAACTGTACGCCCTGCGCAACCATATTCATCTGGTGCGCAAGAAGCTCCTTCGGGCCTCGGAGGGTGCAGAGTCCAGGCCTACGCCCGACACAAACCACCCCTGAAGGGTGGCGATGCGGGCGCTGCAGCAAGAAAATCGCCAAGAGGCCAACAACCGCAGGGCGACAGGCCCAGCGCTTGAGACCTCATCCGTCCATCAGCGGCTTTTGGAAGATTTGGAACCGGACGAGGACGACAGCGGCGCCGACGTGGACAGTGGGGCCATTTTGGAACTGGACGATGATCGCGCACCGGAGGCCCGGGCGTCGGTAGATTTGCGCTCTGTGCCCAAGGCAACTGAAGCACCAGAAGCATCTGCAGCCGCTCGCCCCGCTTTGGCCTGGTGTGCGGGCACCACACGCAAGGCCCCCTCCTGCGCCAGCTTGTCCCGCATGCGCCGCGTCATGGACTGTGTGCTGGCATCGGGGGCAGTGAACAGAAACAGCGTGCCATGGGGGCTGGCCCATGTCAGCTGCGTACGGACCACACGCCCGTTGGTCACCAGTTCCACCCACGCACCGACTACAAAGTCTGCATAGGGATCAGGCACCTCCACGGCCGGCGTGCTGCTGACCTCGGCCTCTTCGGGTGCTGGAGGCGACACCTCGGCAGCATCGGGGCCGGCTTCAACCGCCACGGGCTCTGCCACTGCCGCGGGTGCTGGCTTTTCGAAGGCTTCCTGGTGCAAGCCCACCAAGCGTTGCAGCAGGGCACTGGTCTGGACAGCCGGGTAGTTAACGGTCTTGAGGCCCTTGCGCAGTTTGGCCAGCAAGCCGGGAATGGCCTCGTTAAGCCGGTCTGGCTCTTGCCGGGTCAAATCTGGCTGGGCACTCCAGAGCAACACAGGCACCAGGGCCAGGTAGCCCCCCGGATCATCCTTGCCACCATCGCCGTTCATGACCTGTGCCAGCGCAATCACATCGGCCCAGGGGCCTGCGGCGAAATCAAGAATATCGGAGGGCACCTGCTCCAGGTCGGGCAGCTTGCGGATGTCGGCGGCCACTTTTTCGGCCAGCAGTTCCCGTTGCTCGGCATGCAGGCGGGCTTTTTCCTCGGCCTCCTGCGCTGCCTTGATTTTTTGCTCCTGCTTGTCCCAGGCCGACTGCAGCGCCTTGAGCACGGTATCGAAAGGGCCTGCGTCTTTGATCTCGTTGGTGGACAAATGCTCGACGGCCCCTGTCACCAGACGCATGAAGCTGCTGAACCCTTGGTCCGTCTCGGCAGTGAAGGCCAGGCTGCGCTGGGTCAGCTCATCCAGCAGCCGGCGTGCGGGATGGGTACCATCCGTGAAAAAGCGACCATCGTGGTGCACCAGTTGCTTGAGCGCAGGCTCCAGGCTCTTGACCGCCAATTGCACAGGGGGCAGCAAACGCGCGTCCTGCGCAATGTTGGCCATCATTCGGCCCACCACCTCCACCGCCATGGCGGTGGACTGCGTCGCGGCCTCCATGGGCATGGCGGCATACACCACAGGAGCCACCCCGGGGCCCCGCCGCCCCGATAGCGGCACAGGCAAGGATCCAGCCTGGCTCGCACTGACGCCCCCGGCCAGTCGCCCGACCAACCGCTCCAGTTGGGCCATGTCTTCAATGGCCTCTGCAGCCGCCCCGGACGGGAAATACGCTCCGGAAAGTGAAGATTGCGCACTGGCCGTGCCCGCGCGGGGATCCACCCAGCCAGGTTGTCCTGCAACGGGTTGCGGCGCCATGGGCTGCACCGCCACTGCGCCATAACCAGGCGGCGCAAACGGATCGCCACCGGCCAGCATCTGGCGCAGGATGCCCACGGTCAGCAACGCCTCTTCAGCCGCATCGACCGCTGCCGACATGGGGGCCTGCTGGGAGTCGCCGCTCCAACCGGTGGATGGCCCCATGCCCCGGCCGTAGCCCGTGTTGCCATAGTCGCCCATGGGGGCATTCATCGAATGGCCGTAGCCGGAATACCCGGTGCCATAGCCGGTTCCGGGGCCGCCGTAGCCTTGCCCGTAACCTGTGCCCGGGCCACTGTTGCGCCCGCCGCCGCCCGAGGGAGTGCCCAGCACGGCGTAGCCAACGGGCTGAACCCCATGCTCGCGCAGGCTCTTGGCGGTGTTTTTGTATTCCTCTACGAGGAGCTTGCCCAGCAAGTCCCGCATGTGCTGCATCCAGAGCTGCCGGACTTCGGGCGACACCCCCGTGTCGCCCACCACCTGCTGCAGCGCCCGGATGTAGCTTTCGGGGCGCAGCGGGTTGCGCTCAGGCTGCACGCTGCGCAGGCCCTGGGCGGCGCTGACCAACGTGTTGAGTTCGGCCAACACGGCATCGGTGGCATGCAAGGCCGCCTGCTGGGCCTTGGAGAGTTCCACCTGAGCCAGCATCTCGTTTTCGTCCATGAGCGACAGCTCACCGAAATCCATGCCAGTGTCGTCGGCCGAGCTGCGCCCCTTGGCAGGAGCAGGCCCCTCCGCAAAGATCTCCAGCAGGGCCATGGGGTAGCCCTTGACCAACGCTGCCTCATGCTGGTTGAGGTAGCGCAGGCTGTCACTGATCAGATTGCGCTGCTGGATCCCGACGCTGCCCGTCTCTTCCTCCGCCAAGGCCCCTTGCGTGACCTTGACCAGCTGCTGCATCAATGCCTCGCCCCCGCGCACGGCGTTGACGACACAGGCACGAAACACGGTTCTCGTACGAGACGCAGGCTGGGACATGGTGGGGAGGAATCGGCGGACAGGTTTCCAGTTGCAATCCTACTTGACCTGAGGTCTTGTTTCAGGTCTTCGAACCGCCTCCTGGTGGCTTATTTCAGTGCTTTGTAACGCATCCGCTTGGGTTTGGCGCCCTCTTCACCCAGGCGCTTCTTCTTGTCAGCCTCATACTCTTGGTAATTGCCGTCAAAGAACGTCCACTGGCTGTCACCTTCGGCGGCCAGGATGTGGGTGGCGATGCGGTCCAGGAACCAGCGATCGTGGCTGATTACCAACACTGTGCCGGCGTACTCCAGCAGAGCGTCTTCGAGGGCACGCAGGGTTTCCACATCCAGGTCGTTCGACGGCTCGTCCAGCAGCAGCACGTTGCCACCGGCGATGAGGGTCTTGGCCAGGTGCAAGCGGCCACGCTCACCACCGGAGAGCATGCCCACCTTCTTCTGCTGGTCGCCGCCGTTGAAGTTGAAGCGGCCACAATAGGCGCGGCTGGCCATCTGGAACTTGCCAATGTTGATCATATCCAGCCCGCCGGACACGTCTTCCCACACGGTCTTGTCGTCTGACAGGGCATCGCGGTGCTGGTCCACAAACGCCATCTTCACCGTGGCGCCAATCACCACCTCGCCGCTGTCGGGCTGCTCGCGGCCGGCGATCAACTTGAACAGCGTGGACTTGCCGGCCCCGTTCGGGCCGATGATGCCGACGATGGCGCCGGCCGGGATGGTCATGGACAGGTTGTCGATGAGCACGCGGTCGCCAAAAGACTTGGTGACGTTGTGGAACTCGATGACTTGGGTGCCCAGACGGTCGGCCACAGGAATGAAAATTTCCTGCGTTTCGTTGCGCTTTTGGTATTCGAAGTCGCTCAGTTCCTCAAAGCGGGCGATACGCGCCTTGCTCTTGGCCTGGCGGCCCTTGGCGTTCTGGCGCACCCACTCCAGTTCCTTCTTCAGGGCCTTGGCGCGGGCTTCCTCGCCCTTGTTCTCGGACTCCAGGCGGGCCTGCTTCTGGTCCAGCCATGTGCTGTAGTTGCCCTTGTAGGGGTGGCCGTAGCCGCGGTCGAGTTCCAAAATCCACTCGGCCGCGTTGTCCAGGAAGTAGCGATCGTGGGTGATGGCCACCACGGTGCCGGGGAAACGGTGCAGGAACTGCTCGAGCCAGTCCACGGACTCGGCGTCCAAGTGGTTGGTGGGTTCGTCGAGCAGCAGCATGTCGGGCTTGGAGAGCAACAGGCGGCACAGCGCGATACGGCGCTTTTCACCGCCGGACAGCAGGCCGACCTTGGCTTCCCAGGGGGGCAGGCGCAGCGCGTCGGCGGCGATTTCGAGTTGGTGCTCCGAATCCGTGCCGGCTGTGGCAATCACGGCCTCCAGGCGCGCCTGCTCGGCGGCCAGCGCGTCGAAGTCGGCATCGGGCTCGGCGTAAGCGGCGTACACCTCTTCCAGCTTGGCCTTGGCGGCAAACACTTCGCCCATGGCCTCTTCCACACTCTCGCGCACCGTGTGCTCCGGGTTGAGCTGGGGTTCCTGGGGCAGGTAGCCGATCTTGATCCCCGGCATGGGGATGGCTTCGCCTTCGATTTCCTTGTCCACACCCGCCATGATCTTGAGCAGGGTGGATTTGCCCGAGCCGTTCAGGCCCAGCACGCCGATCTTGGCGCCGGGGAAGAAGCTCAGGGAGATGTCTTTCAAGATCTGCCGCTTGGGCGGCACGGTCTTGGAGACGCGGTTCATCGAATAAACGTATTGGGCCATTGGGATCTTCGGGGTTCTAACCTGGGAAATGGAGCAGAAGAATTTCTGCGTTCAGATGCCGATTATCGGGCCATGCGACAATATGCCTCGCGACGGGCTCCAGTTGCCCGCTGCATCAGCACACTGCTGGGGACGAAAGAAGCACCCTGCTTCCGGGCTCCCAATCCTGAACCCCATCGGCTTGAGACTGGCTCGGCAACCCCCGGTTGCACGACAGGCCGATACCCAGCGCCCCGGACGGGCGCATCCAAAGACATGACATTTGACGAACTGAACCTGGCTCCTGCCATCCTGAAGGCCGTGCACGAAACGGGCTACGAGACCCCGACGCCCATTCAGGCCCAGGCCATTCCCGCCGTTCTGGAAGGCCATGACCTTCTGGCCGGCGCCCAGACTGGCACCGGCAAGACCGCCGCGTTCACCCTGCCGATGCTGCACCGCCTCTCGCAAGGCACGGCACCCAAGAACAAGTTCGGCGGCAAGGGCATTCGCGCCCTGGTGCTGACCCCCACCCGTGAACTCGCAGCCCAGGTCGAAGAATCTGTGCGCGAGTACGGCAAGTACCTGGACATCAACTCCACCGTCGTCTTCGGCGGCGTGGGCATGAACCCGCAGATCGACCGCATCAAGCGCGGCGTGGACATTCTGGTGGCCACCCCGGGCCGCCTGCTGGACCTGCAGCAACAGGGCTTCCTGGACCTGACCACCGTAGAAGTGCTGGTGCTCGACGAAGCCGACCGCATGCTGGACATGGGCTTCATCCACGACGTGAAGAAGGTGCTGGCCCTGGTGCCCAAGGACAAGCAGAGCCTGCTGTTCTCGGCCACCTTCAGCGATGAAATTCGCGACCTGGCCAACACCCTGCTCAAGAACCCACAGAGCATCCAGGTCACCCCCCGCAACACCACGGTGCAGCGCATCACCCAGGTGATTCACCCCGTGGGCCGTGGCAAGAAAAAGCAGGTGCTCCTGCACATCATCCAGCAACACAACTGGAGCCAGGTGCTGGTGTTCACACGCACCAAGTTCGGCGCCAACAACGTAGCCGAGTTCTTGACCAAGAACGGCGTACAGGCCATGGCCCTGCACGGCAACAAGAGCCAGAGCGCCCGCACGCAGGCTTTGGCCGGCTTCAAGAGTGGCGACATCCGCGCCCTGGTGGCTACCGACATCGCTGCGCGCGGCATCGACATCGATGACCTGCCGCACGTCGTGAACTACGAAATCCCCAACGTCTCCGAAGACTACGTGCACCGCATTGGCCGCACGGGCCGCGCGGGCGCCACGGGCGAAGCCGTGAGCCTGGTCTGCATGGACGAAGAAGGCTTCATGATGGAGATCGAGCGCTTCACCAAGCAGCAGATCCCCGTGCAGGTCATTGAAGGCTTTGGCCCCGATGCAGGTGAAAAGGCCGAGCCCATCGCCATGGGCCGCCAGACCATCTGGGGCGGCGCAGGCAAGCCCCCGAGCCGTGACGTGATGCAGGCAGCCGCCAAAGCCGCCCGCAGCGAAATGATGGAACGCATCCGCACCAACAAGGCCGGCCAGGGCGCTGGCAACGGCGGCGGCGAGCGTGCCCCCCGCCCCGCCGGTGGTGGCAATGGCGGCGGTGGCCGTGGCGGGCGCGCCGGTGGCGGTGCATCAGCGAACGGCGGCGGCAATGGCCCGCGTGGCGGCCGTGCCGGTGGCGGAGGCCAGGGCGGCGGCGCACGTGCTGGCGGCCAGGCTCCTGCACGCGGTCGCTCCGGCGGCGGTGGTTACGAGGGCGGCGGTGGCGGCAATCGCTATGACGACTCGCAACCTCCGCGTGCCAACGCCCACCTGGGTACACACTCGGGCCACAGCAACCCCGGCAACCGCCACTCGGGCCATTCTGCCGGTGGACAGCCTGACCCCATGCGCACCAGCGTAGACAGCATGGGCGGCGGTGGTCGCCGCGGTGGTGGCGGTGGTTATCGCAACTCTGGAGGTGGCGGCTATGGTGGTGGATCAGGCGCGGGTGGCGGTGGTGGCCGGGGCAACGGGCCTCGTGGGTCGGGCGGTCCTCGCGGCTCTTTTAACCGCTGACACCAGGACTTCGGGGGGCAGCGGTGCCACAGCGGCTACCGCGTGCCCTGCCACAGTGCATGTTCTGCAAGCGCGGGACCGCCGGGCACCCGCGCTGAACCATCCCCGCCTGCAACTGCACGCGGTGGACTTCACCGCGCTCCCGGCCCTGCCGCCGGTAGACGATGTCTACATCACCCTGGGCACTACCATCGCTGCAGCAGGCAGCCAGAGTGCATTCCGGGCCGTGGACCATGACGCCGTGCTGGCCACAGCCCGCGCAGCCCGTGCAGCGGGCGCCACCCGTTGCGGCGTGGTCACGGCCATGGGCGCCAATGCGCAATCCCGCATCTTCTACAACCGCGTCAAGGGCGAAGTCGAACGCGACCTGCAAGAACTGGGCTTTGCCACGCTGGTGATTGCGCGCCCCTCCCTCATGATCGGTGAGCGCCAAGCATTGCAGCAGGTTGCACGCCCAGCCGAATCCCTCTCCATCCGACTCTTCCAATGGCTGGACGCGGTCATTCCCGCCAACTACCGCGCCCGCCCCGGCGCAGATGTGGGGCTGGCACTGGTCCGGGCCGTACAGTCGGCCCCTGACGGACTGCACGTGCTATCAGGCCACGCATTGCAGCCCGGCTGACACGCCGTACCAGCAGATCCTTGCCAGAGCTCCCATGCGCCCAACCGAATTGCCCCAGCCCCTGGCCACCCTGATGGTGGCCACCTGCAACGTGCTGAATCTGGCCAACCCAGGGCGCATGTTCTACGACAACCAGGACCCGTACAGCGCCGCAGAATTCGAGCGCAAGATCACCTGGCTGGGGGAACGTTTTCGCATGCTCAACGCCGACGTGCTGGCCGTACAGGAGGTCTGGGATGAAGCGGCATTCAAAGGCGCGCTGGGCCGTGGCAGCCTGCGCTACGACTTTGTGGCTGTCCCGGGGGCAGAGAATGATGCAGCGCGCCACGGCGCCCAGGGAACGCCCCGCGTGGGCATTGCCACGCGGCTCAAGGTAGAGGCCTTGCAGTCGTTTTCTGACTTCCCTTCAGGCTTCCAGGTGGAGGTGCCCGGCATGGGCCCACACACCCGCTTCGAGCGCCCGCCGCTGGTGGCCACGCTGCGCATGAAACATGGGCAGACGCTCAATGTGCTGACCGCGCACCTCAAATCAAAACGCCCCAAGTTCCTGCAGGACTCGCAAGGCAATCCCACCGAGGACCGGGACGACCGCAAGGTGATGGCACTGGCATCGCTGCGCTCGCTGGTCATGCGGGGCGCCGAGGCAACAGCGCTGCGCTGCCTGGTCATCGACCTGCTGCATCGCACCAACATCCCGCTGGTGGTGCTGGGCGACTTCAACGACACGCCCGACAGCGTGACCACCCAGCTCATCTGCGCCACCACCGAAATCGCCTACGACCGATCAGCCAGGGATGTAGCGCTGTTCAACGCCTACGACCTCCAGGGCGAGGCCGCATTGAAAAAAGACGTCGCGTATTCGCACATTCACCAGGGCTCCCCCTCCGTGCTCGACCAGATCCTGGTGAGTGAAGAGTTCATGACCAACGGGCGCAACAGTGTGGGCGACGTGCGCCGGGTGGACTACTTCAACGACCACCTGCACGAAGGCCGCGACCGCACCCGGTCCGACCACGGCTTTGTGCGTGCCTTGCTGCGGCTCAGGATGCCGCCCGCAATGCCGTCGCCATCACCGCAAGCCAATTCGGCATGAGGTGCAGCCCCCTCGCCATGTCAATCAGCGCTTTGCAACGGGATGTACGCCGACACAGCCCGACACAACTGCGCAGGTAACATCCACGGCACAGACGCCCCCCAGCGAGGCATCCATTGGCAGAACCCACATGACCATGCACTCTTTTCTTCGCCGCGCGACCCGCGCAGACTCAGACACGGCCCGCCCTGCCGCTGCTTCTTTGGGGGCCATGCACTGGACGGCTTCAGCCACCTTAGCCGCCCTGCTGCTGACGGCCTGTGGCAGCACACCGCTGCCCCCCTGGCCCTCCACACCAGCAGCCCAGAGGGCCAATGCACCCGCCCCTCTGCCGCGCGCGCAGCAAGGTACCGTGGTGCCCGCTCCGCTGGGCCAGCAACACCAGCAACCGCCGCTGCAGCCACCGCAGCGGGCGGCCGTGGTGTCCACCCCCCTGCCCCCGACTGCGCCCTTGGTGGTGCAAAACGAAGGCCCCATGGCGCCGCCCTATGGCGCCGCTGTGGCAGCACGTTTCCCGAACCCGCCGATTTCGTACAACACCCCGGGGCTGGCGCAGGATCGCCGCGCCTTCACCACCAACGCCGAGCTGGGCCAGTGGCTGCGGTCCCTAACGGATGCCGTACCCCGAGGAACCACCCGCACCAAGCTGCTGAACCTCGGGACATCGCAACGTGGTGAACCCATCCAGGGCCTGCTGCTCACCCGCGCTGCGGGCACAGACCCCGCCAGCCTGGATACCAGCGGCCGACCCACCGTGGTGCTGATAGGTCAGCAGCACGGCGACGAGCCCGCAGGCAGCGAAGCCCTGCTGGTTATCAGCAGTGAACTGGCCCAGGGGCTCCTGGAGCCTTTGCTGGATCGCATCAACGTGGTCGTGGTGCCCCGCGCCAACCCCGACGGTGCCGAGGTCGGTACACGCGTCACGGCCAATGGCGTGGACATGAACCGCGATCACCTGCTGCTCAACACCCCCGAGGCCCGCGCACTGGCCCAGGTCATTAACGACTACCGCCCCATCCTGGTCGTGGACGCCCACGAATACACCGTGGTGGGCCGCTATCTGCAGAAATTCAACGCCGTCCAGCGCTACGACGCCCTGCTGCAGTACGCCACCACCGCCAACTACCCCGAGTTCCTGACCAAGGCCTCGCAGGAGTGGTACCACCAGCCCATGGTCACCGCCCTCAAGGCCCAGGGCATCACCAGCGACTGGTACTACACCACCTCGACCAATCTGCAAGACAAGCGCATCTCCATGGGCGGCACGCAGCCCGACACGGGCCGCAACGTCAATGGCCTCAAGAACACCGTCAGCCTGCTTATCGAGACACGCGGCGTGGGCATTGGCCGCATGCACATCCAGCGCCGCGTGCACTCGCAGGTCACGGCCATCAGCAGCGCCCTGCGCACCACGGCAGAGCGTGCCGCCAACCTGGAGCAGGTGCGCTCCTTCGTGGCCCGGGACGTGAGCGCCCAGGCTTGCCGTGATCAGGTGGTCATCGAGGCTGCCGCCACCCCTACCCAGCGCGACCTGGACTTTCTGGACCCCGAGACCGGCGCAGACCGTTCCATCCGCGTGGACTGGAACTCGTCGCTGACCCTGCGGGCCATCAAATCCCGCGCCCGCCCCTGCGGATACTGGCTTGCGGCGGGGTCTACTGCGGCCGTGGAGCGTCTGCGACTGCTGGGCCTGCAAGTGATGCGGGTGGCCGAGCCAGGCGCCATGCTGGCCGAAACCTACCGCGAAACGGCACGCGAAGCGGGCGACCGGCAGGACGTCATCGGCACCATCGCCGGTGGCGCAGGCATCGTGCGCGTCGAGGTGTCCACCGTGCGCAGCGCTGTGGATGCCCCCGCTGGCAGCTTCTATGTCCCGCTGAACCAGCCCCGCGCCAACCTGGCCGTGGCCGCCCTGGAGCCCGACACGCAGAACAGCTACTTCGCCAACCGTTTGATCGACGACCTGGGCCAGATGGCCCGTGTCATGGCCACGCCCGCTCTGGTATTTGAGGAAACCGACTAGGCAAAAAAACGGTAAGCCATCGGCCAGCTGCACCGGCCACGGCGGCGCAGCGCGGGCCGAAGACGGCCCCATCCGCAGGAGAACAGCTCGCGAACCACATTTGCTATTAAATATATAGCAAACAATCCTTTATGGTTGCGCGCAAAGGCCGAATATTTCTTGAATTACACCGGGCCATGAAGCGGCGCAGGCCCGGTCTGCCGCGCATGGCGCGCCCGGGACCGCTCCAGCACATGGCGCGACATCAGCTCGGCCAGCGCATCCTCCGCAAGGAAAACGACCGTGCCCTCACACTCCTGCACCAGCCTGCGCGCTTCGTCGTCGCTGTGGCTACGCACCACGGTTTCGATGGCGGGGTTCAAAGTCATTGCTGTGCTGATGATCTGCCGCACGTTGAGGGAATCCGGGGTGGCAATCACCAGCATGGCCGCGCGGGCGATGTGGGCCTGGATCAACACGGCGGGCTCCACCGCGTCCCCGAACACGGCTGCAATGCCCTCCGCCCGAAGCGACTCCACCAGTTCCCGATTTTGTTCAGCCACCACAAAAGGAATGTCCTGGGCCGCCAGGGCACTTGCCACGCGCCGCCCGACCCGGCCATAGCCCACCAGCACCACCTGGCGGGCCAGGTAGCGCGAATCCGTGCTCATCGGCAGCTCAGCCAGCGGATCGTCACGCTGCTCCAGCCGCCGCGCCCAGGCAGAGCGCGCACGCAGCCAGTCCTGCAACGGCGCAATCGCGTGGAAGAGTAAAGGGTTGAGGGCCATCGAAATCAGCGCCCCTGCCAGGACCAGGCTAGCCCCTTCCGGCGGCAAGAGCCCCAGCGATGAACCCAGGGCCACCAGGATGAACGAGAACTCGCCAATCTGCGCAAGACTTGCCGACACCGTGAGCGCCGTGTTGAGCGGATACCGAAATGCCAGCACCAGCCCCGCAGCGGCCAGCGTTTTGCCCACCATGATGATCGCCACTACGGCCAGCACCTGCAACGGCCGCTCCCACAGCACGGCGGGGTTGAACAGCATGCCGACCGACACAAAAAACAGCACGGCGAAGGCATCGCGCAGTGGCAAAGACTCATGTGCCGCACGGTGGCTGAACTCCGATTCGCGCATCACCATGCCGGCAAAAAAAGCACCGAGGGCAAACGACACACCAAACAACGCAGCCGAGCCGAACGCAATCCCCACTGCGGCGGCCACCACACACAGCGTGAACAACTCCCGCGAGCCCGTGCGCGCCACCTGCCACAGCACCCAGGGGAACAAACGGCGCCCCACCAGCAGCATCAGGGCCACAAAGCCCCCGACCTGAAGCAGTGTCCAGCCCAGGGTGCGCCCCAGTTCTGCAGCATCCAGCCCTGTACCGGCACCATCCCCCAGCCACCCGGCCAGCGGAGGCAAAAGCACCAGCACCAACACCATGGCCAGGTCTTCCACCACCAGCCAGCCCACCGCAATGCGGCCGGTGTAACTGTCCAGAATGCCAAGTGCCTCCAGCGCCCGCAGCAGCACCACCGTGCTCGCAACCGACAGCGCAAGGCCAAACACCAGCGCACCACCCAAACTCCACCCCCACCAGGTGGCCAGCCCCATCCCCAGCGCCGTGGCCACCATCATCTGCACCACAGCCCCGGGGACGGCAATCTTGCGCACTGCCAGCAGGTCACCAAAAGAAAAGTGCAGGCCCACGCCAAACATCAGCAGCATCACGCCAATCTCGGCCAACTGGCTGGCCATGGCCGCATCTGCCACAAAACCCGGAGTGAACGGCCCGATAACCACCCCCGCCAACAAATAACCCACCAGCGCCGGCAGGCGCAGGCGTGTGGCCAGAAAACCCAGCGCCAACGCCAGCCCGAGGGCTGCGGCAATGGTGTGGATAAGGGTCACGCTGTGCGGCATGGGGAGATGTGAAGAAAGAAGATGAAGTTGCCCTGTGCACCCTGCACATGATCTCCTTATAACCGCATCCACCCCTGCGCTGCAAAATCAGAGGGCTTCTTCCAGGAGAAGACGCCGTGGCGGGTATGATCCAGCCTCTGCATCAACGCAGTGGCGTGCACAACGCCCAGCAAGTAGGCATTGCCGCCGAAAGCCGCTTTTCTGCCCGTAGCTCAACTGGATAGAGCAATAGCCTTCTAAGTTGTTCGGCAAAGTAAGTATTCATGCGGCCTGCAGGCCGTTTCTTGATACGCAAAGCTGTATGTTCAATCAGCTATCTAGGCCGCATTCTTTCGTTTGTTGGGTGGCGGTTGCGTATCAGTTTTGGGCCTTCTTTGGAGCCGGTTCTACAGGCGCAGTGCACGCAGCCAGCGCCGTGCGCAGCAGGCCCTCGTAGCCCTCGCGGCGCTCAATCTCTGCCTGGGCTGCCTGTGTGAACTGGTCCACCGTGGCGCCCGGCCGCAGGGCTTCGGTGGGCATCACCGGTCGCTCTGGCTCTTTCTCCTGGCAGGCCACTGGCACGGCCACATTGACCCGCTGGATTTCCACGCGCGGCGGCGCGCTGGCGCAACCCACGAGGGCGCCAGCCGTGAGCAAAGCCAGGAATAATTTTTGGAATATTTTGTAGCTCACTTTGTAGTCCTCCCCTGCAGCCAACTATCCACACGGGCCTGCGCGCTGGCGCACACGTCGCCGGACACGGGCGCAGGCGTGGCCAGGATCTGGTCGGCCCGCTGGTTGTGCCCCTGGGCGACGCTGGCGGCTGCGGCCCGGGCGGGCGCGGCATCGCGGGCCCGCTTGTCGGCCAGCTCGCGTAGGTCGTCCACACTGTCACTGCAGGCGCTGGCAGCTTGGCGGGCGCCGTCGCGCTGGCCTTCCATGGCGCGTAGGTCAGCCTTGGCCGTGGCGGTCTCGTCGCGCTTGCCCAGCCAGGCCCAGCCCAGTGCGGCATTCGTGGCCAAGCTGACGGCCAAGACGATCAAGGTGGGTCTGAAGGTTGGCAGAGAAATCATTGCAGCACCGCGCGCGCGGCCTCGTAAAGCGCCTGGCGGTCGGCCAACCCGTTGGTGCCGCCGTTGATGCGCTTGGTGATGCGGATGAAGTCGCCCAGGTCGGCAAAGGTGTTGAGCTCACGGCTGTGCCAGAACCAGGCGGCGCTCATGGCTGCCAGGTCGGGGCGCTCCAGCAGCGCGGGCATGGCCTCCAGGTCGGGCACGTTGGGCATGTAGGCGGCCAGGCCGTCGCGGGTGGCGCGGTAGTTGGCACGGCCGGTGGTCTGGATGAGGCCGCGCCCCATGTAGCGCTTGCCGTCCCCGGGCTGGGTGTTGCCCAGGTCCGCCCTGCCCTCGTACCGCTGCTGAGCGGGCGTTGGGCCCCAGATTTCACGCACGTAGACCAAGCGGCCGGATTCGTGTCCGATCTGCGCCAGGAAGGCGGCCAGGCGCGCGGGTGTATTGATGGCGAAGGTTTCGCAGGCCTTGGTGATGTGCGGCAGCCATTCATCAGCCCGGGCCGCAGTGCAGCCGGCGGCCACGCGGAGTTGGTTTGCAGTCAGCATGAATTCCCCCTGTTGAACTGCCCAGGCGCACCGCCAGACCAATAATGAGATGTGACCCACTGCACCTGCACGATGGCCAGGGCGAGAAGCACCGCGAACCACGGCAGCGGCCAACCCATGATTGGCCACGCCATGCCCAGGGCGGCCACAGTGCCCAGGGCCCAGAACGAAAGGCGGATGGCAGCGCGCGTGCGCCGGTTGGTCTTCTGCATTCGGCAAAACACCGTGAAGAACAGCAGCAGGCACGCCACCTCATGAGCGATCAGCAAGGTGTTCATGGCTTGGGCCCTCCAGCACGGGAAAGCACGGCCTGCAGTGCAGCGCCGACAGCCTCAAAGACTGGGCGCCAGCCGTTGCCCAGGGCGCCGATGGCGAACGCCACGGGGGCCAGCGCCTCATTGGCGGGGATCTGCCACTGGCTTTGCAGCAACAGCGACAGCGCCGATGTGAGCGCCACCGCCGTGAGCGTGCAGCGCAGCATCAGCCAGAAGCCAGCGCTGCGGGTCATGGTGTCGGCTGCGCTTAGTGGCCACAGCGCACCGGCAAGGGCTGCGAACACGATCAGGGCATACGGCCCAGCCATCGGCCCGAGCAGTGCGATGGAAACGGCGGCCAGGCTGATGCCTGATGTTGAAGTCGGTTCTGGCATTGCTCTCCCTCGGTTATCGTTTTTCTGCAGTCGAAAAGAAGCCCGCGCGAGGCGGGCTGGTCGTGGTGCGTCGGCTCATCACGGCACTTCATGCGGCTGCACTGGCGCATCAATCAGCGCCTCAGCGTCAATCTGGTGGCCCGCGCTTTGCAGGATCGCCAGCCCACCCGGCAAGTCCGGGTTGTCCAGGTCGATGTGCTTGCGAACCTGCGCGTCACGGATCACGGCTTGCACCAAGGGCGATTGGTCGGCCAGGATTTCCCACTTCAGCGAGCCGAAGCGGTCGAAGAAGGCGCCCACCGTCACCAAGCGCGGAGCCTTGGGAGGTTCTGGCTGTGCGGGCGGTTCGCTGTAGGGCTGCAGCACCCAGGCCTCGCCAGTGAAATTGGGCCAGGGCTGACCAAACACGCGCTCGGCGGGCACGTTGCCGGGGTCAACGTCAGTGCTGCGGCTAGGGATTTCGACGGGCGAATACCAGCCCCAAAGGTCGTAGTGGTGCAAGGTGGTCATGGTCACAGCGCCTTGATAAACACGGGTTCGGAAGCGATGGGGTTGCCAGACACTGCAGGGCTGTAGCTCTGCAGCATGGGCACGCAGAAATCAGTAGCGGACTCGGTGAACGAGTAGGCCGTCGCGCTGGCCTGGATCTGCACGATGGCCGATCCCTTCTTGGCAAACCCCGAGTTGAGTGCACGGGCCTGCAGAGACTGGGATTCAACAAACCACTCCTTGCCGTCCATGGACATAGCCACACCTGCAGCCGTAGGGATGAAGAACCGGTCGCCCGAGTAGGTCACTTTCCACGCCGTAGAGCTTGCAACCCCAGGGATCCCGACGGCGCACCAGGTCACGCCGTGGTCAGAGCTGACCCACAACCCGGACGCTGCGCCAGTCATGACAATGACGCCCGAGCCGTTGCTGGCAATGTCGCCAGACGACGCTGCAATCGCCTCGGGGATCTGCGACTCTGCCCAGGTGATGCCGTCTGTGGAAGAGCTGACCACGGCCGCGTTTTCGCAGACGATGAAGAACTTCTGACCGGACCAGCAGACGCCGCGCCGATTCAGCGATGTCAGCCCAGTGCGGTTGGTCCAGGCCGTTGCACCGTTGTCGAGCGTGTACACGCTGGTGCCTGAAGAACCGCCGATGCTGACGATTCGCGCCGGAGTCGAGCCGTAGGCCAGCAAATTCAGCAGCCCAGCGGGGACGCTGTTGATGCCGCCAGAAGTGGACGTCCATGTCGAATTCGGGTTGTCGCCTGTAGTGACGAATGGCTGCGTGGTCGTTGTGTTGACAGCGCAAAACCGCGCGCCAGCCCAGATGACGCACGCCACCGATGCCGACGGCGTCGAGAGGGATGCAGAAGACCACGTTGCGCCATCGGTCGAATACTGCATACCCGGGTTTCCAGCAGCCAATGGGGTAACGAAGTAGGTCGGGCTGGCTGCCACGCTGTAGCTGCTGGGGGTGCTGCCGAGCGTGCGGATTGTGCCCGTGAGGCGGCCAAAGGGAAACTTGGTGGACAGGCGCGGATACCCGGCGCGCGTGAGTGCGCGACCATCCGCGCGCACCCATTGCGGCTCTGTCAGGCCGTAGCCCTTCGCGGTGGAGCCAAGCGGCATGCCGCCGCCAAACTGACTTGCTGCGCTCATAGGAGCCTCCAGGAACCGTTGATGAATCGGAGTTGGTACGAGGTGGGGTTATCGAGCAGCATGTCTTCGGCCAGCGCCATGATCGTGCTGCCGTTGCGGGCGATGCTGTTGTCGTACCGGCCATTGGCGACGGTGATCCACACCATGGCGCCTTCTGCTGGGGACACGGGCAATGTGATGGTGGTGGCCGCCGCGTTGTTCAGCGAGTAGTGGTATCCGGCCACGGCCGTCTGCGCCGTTCCAGTCACCTGCACCAGAGGCAGGAAAACGTCATACGCACGCCAGCTGGCAGACACACCAGGCACTGCGGCCGTGACGTCGGCCAGGTTGTCGAGCAGCAGCCAGACGCGCCCTGCGTAAGCGACAGATGCCGGCTTGTTCAGCACTCCTGTCAGTCCGGCCCAATCCCCCTTGAAGTTGGAGCCCGCCATGGATGTGACTGCCGAGGCCTCTGATGCGGCTGCGCTGGCGGCCGATGCGGTGGCGCTCTCGAAGGCGCTCAGCGCGTTCTGGTATGCCTTGGACACCGCCCCTGTGACCCAGGTCACAAGGCTGGGCATCCAGCTGCCCCAGTTGTAGGCCTTGGTGTTGTAAGAGGTGTCTCCGAGCGCCGGGAATTCCGGCACGGACGGCGCCGCATCTGGCGCGATAGGGCTGGTCATACGTTGCCTTTGATTTGCAGGTCCACTTGAGCGGTGGGCCAGTTGACGGACCGGACAGAACCGGTGACTTTGCCCACCGTGGCCAGGTGGGAATACCTCGGCAGCTCGCTGACCTCAATGGCCACGGCCTTGCCAAGAATCTGCTCCAAAAGGGATTTGGCAGACGGTGCGCTGGCTGCGTCGATCACGCAGGACAGGTTGATGTCGGTGGCTTTGCGGCCCTCCACATCGATGTAGGTGCCGTCCTTGTATTCCTGGCTGTACGAGTAGTCCCGAGTGGCCACCTCGACGCCATACTGCACTCCGCTGGTCTGGATGAGCGGGGCGAGAAGCGTTTTCCAATTGCCAACACTGATGAAGCCGACAGCAGCTTCAATCGCCGGGTTATTGCGGCTGATGGTGATCTTGATCTTGGCGTTCGGGTTGAGCGGGATGTCTTTCAGGGCGTAGTACGTGCCGCGCGACAGCTCGCCGAACAGAAGCTCCCACAGGCCCGGGGCCTGCTCCCACAGCTCGATGTCCACGTGGGTGATCAGGTCCGTCGCGCCGTCCTTCACCGTGATGTTGAGGTGGTCTGCCTCCATCTCATAGATGGCAACACCATTGATGAACCCTGGTGTCAGCTCGTAGACGATGGAGCCCGCGCGCCGCGCCTTGGTGAACAGGTACTTGTCGAAGGGCGCCATGCGGTTGGTGGGGGCGCCTTCGTCCTTCAGCCAGTAGCCCTCGGCGGCGGCCGTGCCCGGCTCGATGGCGTTGGTTGGTCCGGTGGTCATGGCCTGCACGGCCTCGTACCAGTAGCCCTTCCATGTGCGGCGTGTTCCATCTGCAAACGATCCGCCAGAGGCCCACTCCACTTCATTCGGGACGATGACCGTGTCCACGGCCGGGATGTTGGTCCCGGCGCCGAACATTGCGTTCGTGATGGTCTTGGGTAGAAGGATGTTCATCAGGTTGTCCTGGTAAGAACGCGGCCAGTGCCGGCCACTTGGTCGAACTGGCGGCCCATCTGAGGCATCAGGCGGGTGTTGCCTGCGGTTTCGTTTGCCGCAGCCTGCAGCGCAGCCACGGCCTCACGCAGCGCGCGCAACTCGGCCACCAACTCGGCATTGCCGTCGGAGCCACTGCCACCCGCTGCCGGGTTGTAGGCCTTGGGCACCACGGCCTCACCCTCATGGATGTAGGCCAGCATGTCGCGGGGTACGTAGTTCGTGCCCACGGCAAACTTCGGGATGTTGGTAGCACCGCCAGCGCGCAGGTTTTCCTCCAGCTGCGCCACGGTGATGCCGTAGGCTGCAGCCACGTCGGCCATGGATGCGCCCGTCTGCGTGATGGCATCTGCGATGCCTTGGGCCGACATGCCGCCCGCAATGGCCGCGTCAAGATTGCTCTTGATGGCGCCGTAGTAGGCCGCCTCGCTGTTGCCACCCTGCACCTGGCTGTTGTAGAGCGCCGAGCGCGTGGCGTCGCCATAGCTGCCGCCCGAGGTGCCCAAGAATGCCGAGCCATACACGCTGGCCATCAGGTCGCGCCCGGCCATGCCCAGGTACTTGCCGTCTGGCGAGTAGATGGAGCCGTCCAGGTTGACGATGTTGCCGGTGCCGGTGTCGTAGCGCGCGAGGTTGTAGCCCGCGTAGCCCTTGGCCGTGTCCAGCGTGTTGTTGGCAGAGACGACTCCGCCTTCGGTCCACTTGTGGGTGCGCAGCCACTCGGTGAAGTTCTCGCGCGAGAGGTTCAGGCCGAACTGCTCGGGGCCGTCCTTGTAGAGCTTGTAGGCCAGTACCGGGTCAAGGCCGAAGCTCTCATAGCTGAGCAGGCTGTTGCGGTCGCTCTGGAAGTAGGCGGCAACGTCGGCAGGCATCTTCGACAGGTCGCTGCGCACCAGGGTGCTGCCATCGGTGGGCAGGCTGGAGCGGCCAGTGGTCATGACCTGCTCGAAGTCTTTGGCGAACTGCGGGTTGTTCTTGAAATACAGGTACGACCCGAACAGTTCCTTGTCGGTGCTGTCACCGGCCATGCCGCCCACGCGCATCCAGTCGGGCACCTGGTAGCCTGCGCTTTGCAGCGCGCCCACGTTGGCATTGGTGGCCAGGCCTTGATACCAGTCCTTGAACTTCTCGAAGCTGGACAGGGCGACGTCGGCGCCATAGTCTGCGCGCGCCACAGTGCCCCGGTCGCGGTAGGCGGGGCCGGAAATATCGCCGCCCAGGCTGCCAGTGGCGGCGGTGGGGCGAGTGCTGCCGGTGCCACCCAAGAAGCCGCTGAGCTGCTGGATTGCGGACTCCACGCTCAGGATGCCCTGGTAGGTGCCGCTGGCAATCTCGATCTGCTGCTTCCAGTAGTCGAGCGTCTGCTCGTTCTGGTCGATCTGCGTTTCGAGCGCGCGCACCGTGCGCTGGGCGTCAGTGAGCTGCTTGTCCGCGATCTCCTGCAGCCCGGACAGCTTGCCAGCCAACACCAGGCGGTCACGGTCAGCAGCGAACTGGGTGGTGTAGGTGCCACCGTCCAGGCCGCCACGGGCTGCCGAGATGGCCTCGGCCAGCTTCTCCGGGTCGGGCAGGTAGCCCGAGGCCTTGGCCGTGGCCAGCGCCTGGTCGATGAAAGAGTTACCTTGGGCGGCCAGCATGCCGCGCGTGCCGTCCACCTCTCCGTACAGCTCCCGCACGTTGCTGCGCAGGGTGTCGAAGACATCGCCCAGAGCGCTGGCTACCTCCTGCGCAGCGCTCAGCTGGTTCTGCAAGGACTTGTTGCGGGCCGACACCGCGTCCTGCAGGGCGCCGTAATACGCCTGGCGCTGCTGCTCCAGGGTCTGCGTGGTGGTTGCCGCAGCTTCGGTGATTGACGCGAAGGCGCCGGACAGCGACAGCAGGGTGGCGTAGGTCTTGCGGCCCGCCTCGCTCATGTCCTTCTCGGCGGCCGACACCAGGGCGCGGAACTGGTCGCGTGCATTGCTGGCGTTGATGTCGGGCAGCTGCAGGCCCAGGGTAGACAGCTGCTGCGCCAGCGAGCGCTGCAGGTTGGCCCGCTGCTCCTCACCCGTGAAGAAGTTGGTGTAGTAGGTCTGCAGGTTGCCCAGCAGCTTGTCGAACCCGCCCGACACTTCGGCCAGCCCTGCAGCTGCGTCGAAGCTCAGCGCGGCCAGCGTGTCCAGACCCATGCCTTTCAGCGCGTCCTTGAACTGGTTCACGCCCACGATTTGGGCGTTGATGGTTTCCAGCAGCTTGTTGGCGGCGTCCTCCGTCAGGCCTTCGGCGTCCACGCCCTTGAGCAGCTTTTGCACGGCCTGGGGGATGTCGGAAACCGTCTGCAGCGCCTGAATGGTGGCCTGCTTCAGGTCCAACGTGAAATTCTCCAGCGCGGTCTTGAAGTCGGGCGAGTTGGTGCTGAAGGCCTCGTAGAGAGTCCCGGCGTAGTTGTCTCCCTTGCCGGATTCGCCGAAGCCCTGGCCGGTGGACAGCAGGCCGCCAGCGAACACGCCGCCTCGACCCTTGCCGGAGGTTTCCAGGCCAGCAGAGAAGCCGGTGAGCGTTGCGGCGCTGCCAAGGGCTTTGAGGAAGCCATTGATGCCGCTGGCCGTGCCCGCCACCGCTTCACGGATGGCTGATTCCTGCGCCACGGGATCGCCCTCCAGGCGGTAGGCAATGCCGTCCTTCAGCGCGGTCTGCAAGCCATTGGTGAAGTCGCGGTCGAACTGCTGGCCCTCGATGGTGTAGGTCTGGCCCCGGCGCTGGTTGGTCACCGAGCCATCGAAGGCCACGCCGAACTGTCCGCCGGTGCGGGTTTCGCCCTTGGTGGCTTTGGCGATGGCGACCAGGGCACCAATTCCCAATGCAATGGGCCCAAGGGCGCCCACGATGGTGCCTATGCCGCCCGCAGTGGCGCCAGAGCCGATCAAGCCCGTGCCGAGGCCGAGCGTGGAGCCCAGGTTACCGGCCATCAAGCCCGAGAAACCGGTGGTGAGGCCTGCGCCAAAGTTGCCAGCGATGAGCGACGCGCCAGACGCGAGAGTTCCCAAACCGCTCAGTGCAGAACCACCAGATGCAGCGGCGGCGGCGCCACTGGCGGCCGACAGCCCAAGCGAACCAGTCAGGCCAAGCAGGTTGCCGACGATGTTCACCACGAACGGCTGCGCGAAAGCCTTGTACAGCTGATCGGCGACCGTGGTCTTGAACGTGGTGGCGAGGCTCTTGGTGAAGGACTTCCAGCCGTCTTTGCCGTTGTTCAGCATGTCGGCAAAGCCGCGGCGGAAAATGTCGTCATAGGTGGAAACGGACTGCTTCCACTCATCGAGGAATGCTTTGCTGGATGCGTTCGCTGTGGCGATGGCGGCAGCGGCCCGCGCCTTTGCGCGTTCTTCTTCGCGCTGCTGCTCGTTGAACCCAGAATTTGCATCGATGGCTGCAATCTGCTTCTTCAGATCAAGCTCGATGCGGTACTGCTCCAGTGCGACATCGCGCGCTTGGGCGCTCAGGCCCATCACGGACAATTCGAACTGCAATGCCTTGTTTGCTTCGTCTATCCCGTTGACGTAGCCATTGATCGCCGCACGCCCAGCCTCGCGCGCCTTCGCCTCTGCGACATAGGCTTGCGCTGCTTCGTCTGCAAGTTGGACTTGCTCCTGGTAGGCGCTGACGGCCAACTTTGTGGCGACCTTTGCCCGCTCCTGAATGTCTAGGCGGTCGAGATCGGCGCGGATCTCTGCCTTGTGCGCTTCTGTGAGCTTGAGTTTTCCGGCGGCCAGATCCTCGGTGAATTTGATGCGCAGCTTGTCCGCTTCGTTCAGGCGGCCGGAATACTTGATTTCCTGCTCGTTCTGGGCGATCTTGTCCCGGATGGATGCGATCAGAGACTCATAGGCGTTCTGTTCGGCCTTGACATCGCCCTGGCCCTTCTTCGCCATCTCGGCCAGCTTTTCGTTGACGCCAGTGATGCGCTCGCGCAGTTCCTTGGCCTCAACGCTGTTGCCCTTGTTTTGGGCTTCAAGCTCTTTCAATGCATCCTTCGCCACCCTGGCGACGCCGCGCAGCTTCTCCATGGCGGCCGATTGGGACTCGTACGATTTGGTGAGATCAAGCGCAGCCTTGACCTGGCTTTCCATCTCTTGGGACGTAGGGCCCCACGAGCCAGTGGCACCACCTTCAACCGTGCCGACCTTCCCGGACACAGAGCGGCTTCCGCCGCTGCTTGCCTCCGGGCCAGCGAGCAGTGATGCAGCGCCAATCGCAGGGCCGATCCCCGGCATGTACTTCAGCCACGTAGGAGGCTGCATCTGTGACAAGCGCACGGTCAGCTCGGCTGTCTTCTCGATGAGCTTCGCCAGCCAGTCATTCGCGGTACGGAACGCGCTGGAGTTGCCCACGGACGTGGTGAGCTTGTCCCACGCATTGCTCATCTTGTCGGTAGCCTCGCCAAGGGGTGTCATTCCCTGCTTTGCGAGCCCTTCGGTAGCCTGCTTTAGCGCATCCAGCAACGCGGCCTGTGCGCCGGACTTGTCGCCCATCTCGGCCATCTTGGTGATGGTTAGGATCTGCGCAGCCGTGAGCGTGCCGAGCGTGTCTTCCAGGGCCTTCGCGCCCTTCGCAGGGTCGGCAAATGCCTCTGCCAGCTTCTTGGCTGCGGTCGGGAGGTCGGTGCCAGTAGCGGCGGCGAAGTCCGCGACGGAAGACCCAAGGCCCTTGAACAGACTTGAGCCCAGCCCGCTGACCTTGGCGAACTCGCCAATGATGGCCGTAGCCGCCGCCTTGCTGACGCCGGGCACGGTGTTCAGCTCGTTGACCAACGCCTTGATGTCACCCACGGCTGCCGCCGACGCGCGGCCGGTGCCGACCAGCTGGGCAGACAGGTCGCGCAGCGCTGCGTCCTTGCCGTTCAGCGAGTACATCGCAAAGCCAAGGCCAGCTACTGCAGCTGCAGCAATGGTGAGCGGGTTGACCAGGCCGACGATGTACGTGCCGAGAGCCCTTGCGGCATTCCCTGCGCCACCGAACATGCCAGACAGTTGCGAGCCCTGTTGCAGCAGTACGGTCATGGGCGCCTGGCCACCCTGCAGCGACACGATGATGTCTTGGAACTGCGCAGGAACGCCGCGCATCGCCGCTGCGGTGGCCCGGGCGGACATTCCCATGTTGTTCAGTGAGCCGGTGGCTGCAGCTTCCGCCTCGCGGGCCCGCTGCTCCACCTCGCGCAGCCGCTGCAGCATGGGCTCGAACTTCTTGGGATCGAGGCCCTTGTCGCTGATGTTGAACTCCAGGCGCTGCGATGCGGTCTTGCCCAGCAACTCCAGTTCGTTCGTTGCGCGCTTGATGGATGCCGAGATACGGCTTTCCGCTCGGGTGAACTTCTCCGCGCTGACGCCAGCGCCGTCGCCGATCTTGTCAACGGCCTGGCCTGCCTTGCCCGCAGACGTGGCCACCTCATTGGCCATCTGCTGGGCCTTGTCGCCAACACGGTTGAAGGCGCTTTCGGCCTGTTCCGAGTTGACGACTACCTCGCCCTGAATTCGCAGGTCAGATGTCATGGGTGCCCAAATGAAAAAGGCCCGCCGAAGCGAGCCGGGAAATAGAAAAGCCACCCGGAGGTGGCTATTTGTCGGAGCGGTTCTCGCTCATCTGCTTGAGGGCGGCCATTTCAAGGACCCGAAGATCCTCAAACATATCGCTCCACTCTTCTTCTGTTTTTGCAGCTCTGTCGATGAGTGGGTATGCCGCCTCGTACCTGAGACCGGTGGCCCCGCCCATTCCTACGCTCCACTGCGTTTGCAGCGCGCAGAACATAGCGAAGACCTCCCAGTTTTCGGGCCACACTTCTATGCACTCATCCTCTTGACGCGCGGCCAGGGCTGCAAGGAAGGGATTTCCAGAGACATCCTCTTCCTTGGCATAGAGCGCAGCCCCTGCCGCTTTCAGTTTCCCAGGCGGCCTTCTGTGACTGCGGTGCGGTAAGTTTCCATAATCGCGGCAGCTGCAGCTGGCAACTCATCAGCAAGCTGTTGAACATTGGACTTGTTCAGATCTTCGTCCAGGTTCCATCCCTGCAGAACATCAAGGATGTAGTCAGCATTAGCGCCAGACGTGCGATCCATCAGGTCAGCCATGGAAAACTTTTCGCCGTCATCTTTCGGCGTTGCACCGGCCGCCTCGATCAGCTTGTCGATGAACTCGCCGAACTCGCTTTTTGTGCGGTACTTGAACACGCATTCGATGGTGCCCTTACCACCTTCCAGCATGTCAAAGGAAACAGTCTTTTTGAACGATGCGGGGCGATTGCCCAACTTGATCTTGGCCATGATTTACTTTCTTCGCAGGGTTGAAAATGCCCGTGCGCACCCACGCCGTCCCTGCGAAGGAACGAACGTGGATGCGTCGGTGCTGGGGTGGCTTTCGCCGGGGGTCAGTACGTGAGCGAGCGGCCGATGACCGTCATGGCGGCGTCAACGGTGTTGACCTGGTTGCTGTTGAGCTTTGGCATTTCGGACACGTTGAGGTAGCCGTAGCCGTAGGTCACGGCGCCGCCAGAGATGACCTGCTTGAAGGCCACCTTGGACAGGTTGCGCGAGATACCCAGCATGGTCTGGTAGTTCGCCTGGTTGGGGTCGTGCGCCAGGGACAGCGTGATGCTGGTTGCGTTGAAGCCAGTGGGGATGCGGAGGCTGTTGCGGCGCGCCAGCAGTTGCACATCGGTGAAGCGCGCATCACCACCCGACCCGCTGATCGTCAGCACCTGCGGAATGGCGGTCCAGCCGCTGATCTTTTGGGCGGTGCCAGTGCCGGTGCCAACCGGGTAGAAGCCGGTGTTCGTGGTGTCGATACCGGTGAGGCTGAACGTGTCAGCCGTCAGCACGGTGATCTTGACCACGGTATCGGTCACATCTTCCCAGCCGGAAGTGATCAGGATTTCATCGCCAGTCGTGTAGCCGTGGGCTACGCTGGTGGCCACTGCGGGATTTGCGTTGGACAGGGCGGTGATGTTCTTGGCAGACGCAAAGGTCTGCGAGAACTGTTGGCTAGAGCCTTCGGGGAAATACAGTGCCATGGTGAGGGCCTTTCAGAAATGAAAAAACCCGCTCTGGGCGGGTCGGGTTGCTGCCCTCAACGGGCATGAAAAAGCCCCGCCCGGTTTCCCGAGAGGGGCTTGCTTGGTCGGCTTTCGCCTAATCAGTTATCTGGCTGCCCAGATCGAAAAGCGCTGGATGCGCCCGCAAACTTCCGGGTCTTCGTCTTCGCCCGGCGATGGCTCACCCAGCGGTGACGCGGTAAACACAGTCGTGAGGCAAAGCGCGTCTTCGATTGCGCGGATCATGGTTAGAGCCTCTTTTTCGGTCGCGCTCCACACGCTGATTTGCACAGCAGTGTTTCGCTTGTCGGGGGCTGTGTTGTCCAAGTAGCGCAGCGACTCGCCGCCAAAGCCCAGATACGTTACAAAAGGCTTGGCAGTGCCGAACGGCGCCACCTTCACAAATACGCGCGGGCACACGGTCTTGAGCAGCGTCGAGAGGTCGGCTTCCATGCTCATTTGTTGACCTCTTCCAGATAACGCGCCTTGATGGCCGCACGAACTTGTGTGCGGGTTTCGACCACCGCCTTGCTGATGAACGGATGTGCCGCCGTGCGGCTGGTGCCGTTGTGGACGATGAACCCATACGGCGCCTCACTCTTGTTGAAGCTGATGTGGTACGTGCTCACGTCCTTGAAGCTGTTGTCCTTGCTAAACACCTGATAGATCGAGTCCCGCAGCGTGCCGGGTGCATAGGGGCCGTACTTGCGGCCCCGGATGTAGAAAAAGTGGCTGTCCTGCGAGACTGGGGCGTTAATGCGCGCGCGCTCATAGATGATCTGTGCGCCTGCCTGGGCCGCCGGGCGAGTGGCCGCGTGCAGCTTGTCCACCTCGGCGCGCAGACCTTCCTTGAAGGCCGCCACGTTCATGCGGACGCCCATGCCCATTTCAGTTCACCACTTCGCAGATCAGATCCAGGAACTCGCGCCCCGACACATCGGGCATCACCGCCTTGATGTCGTAGGCCTGCAGGTTGTGCACCACGCGCATGCCCGCGTTCACGCCCGCCCGGTAGCGGATGCGCACCGAGGCGGCCACCACCGACACGGGCGCGCCAGCCTTGATCGACTCCAGGCCGGACTTCATGCGGATGTCGGCCCACAGCGTGGCCACATCCGTCCAGCCGGGGATGGGCTGGCCCAGCTCGTCTTGGGCGGTGCCTGGGGTCTGCAGCACGCAGCGGCGGTTGAGGCGGCCGGCTTGCATCAGGCGCCCCAGTACCGGAACGGATCGAGCAGGCGCTCGGCGAAGCCGTGGGCCACCACCGGGCGCTCAGCCGATCCTTCGCGATTGGCGTACATCTCACCAATGGCCAGCAGCATCCAAGCCTTGAGCGCGTGCGCGGGGGCTGCGCTGCCTGCTGTGTATTCCACGGTCACGGCGTTGATCTGGTCGCGCGTTTCCGGCCAGGCCTTGCCGAAGGCGGGGACGATGTAGCCAGGCGTGCTTGCGGCATCCACCAGGTAATCGAGCGGCGATAGCGTCTGCTCCACCCCGGCCGCGTCGAGGTACTTCACCGACTCGACAGACGACACCGGGCCGCGCTGCAGCTTGATCGCATCCGGGAAAGCATCGAGAGTCAGGCGCCAGCCAGTCACAGGCACGGCGCCATCGATGCGGTCTTCGCAGGCCTCGCGGGCAGCGGAGATCAGCGCCGCAATCAGCGTGTCTTCGTCGTCGCTATCAACCCGCAGGTGCAGCTTTGCCTCGGCCAACGTTACTGGCTCTGTTGGCGTGGTGATGCGTTTGGGGTTCATCGCTTGGTGTTCTGCTGGTTGGGCCGTTTGGTTTCCGTCGCTTGTGGCCGCGTGCTCTGCTGTGTGATGCGGGCGTACCCGCTACCGGAGGGGGCGCGCTTGTAGATAGGGCCGCCCTGTTGGTTGAACAGCAGTAGCAGCACGGTCAGTAGGCGAACGTCACGGTCTGCATCTCGGTTTCGTAGTCAATGACCACGGATGCAGAAACGGGAGCAATTTCATTGATGGTGGCCACGCGCACGGTGATGTCGCCCGGCTGTGCGGTCGCCAGGCCGGGCAGGTAGCCAATGGGCATGACTACTGTCACACCATCGTCCGGGGTGGTGCTTTCATACGACATTTCGCCGTTTGCCACGCCGTCAATATCGCGCGAAACAACAATTACGGTGCAAGGCTTCATGGGGGTCTTTCAGAGGTACGAGGTCAAAACCTTGACCTGGGATGCCGCTACGGCGGTTGTGTCGGTGTCGGCGGCCAGGTTGGTGATGGCCAAGCCAATGCCTGCAGAGAATCGGTGGCCCATTGGCCCAAGGTCGAAATCCACATTGCCGCCAGCGGGGACCACCAGCACCAAGGCCGGCACATCAGTGCCCACCGTGGGCGCCGTGGCCTTGTTGTAGAGCTTGATAAACGCAGCAGCGCCCCCGGTGTTGCTCGCGCCGATGTTGTAGAGCGTGCCCGCGCTGCCCTTGACCACGGTTGCGTTGGTGTTTGCGGCGCTGTTGATGTTCGACGGCGACGGCGTGGCCGGTGTGTTGGTCGTGGTTCCCGCAGAAGTCAGCGAGCCGGAAACTGGCTGGGTTCCGCTAACCTGCGCGCCGGGGATGGGCTCCGTTGCATAGGTGCCGGGAATCAGCGTCCAAACCTGCGCGCCAGAGGTCCAGGCCGTGGCGCGAATGCGGAAGTACCGCAGTGCGTTTACCGACAATTCCCACGCATACGCAGGGGCCGCAGCCAGCACGCCCGTGGTGGTTTCAATCGTGTTTGCGTTCGACCGGATGGCCTGCACTGCAAACCAGTTGCCGTCTGTTCCGTTGGTCGAATTCAGCGAGCCCTCGAAGGTGCAGTTCACACCGGCAAATGTCCCGGCGCAGTGGATCATCAGGTTCGAAAACCGCTCGGTGTTCACCACCACCGTGCTGGTGGCGCTTGTGACGTTTCCGACCGTGGCGGCGTAGCTGGCAGGTTTGCTGGCCACCTTGAGGCGGCCCTCTTCGTCCATGTTCAGCGTGTTCAGGTCGCCATCGGCAACCGTGGTGCTGTCGCTGTCGCGGCGCTTTGCCAGGATGACATAGCCCGGCGCGCCGTCAACAAAGGGGGCGTTGTGGCTGCCCACTGCTGCCGCGAGCGCTGCGATCAGTGTTTGCACGGCCCCTAGAGTGGTTTCGGTGGCGGCTCCAGTCGGGAGCGGTAGCGCCGCAGCAGATACCGACACAGCGGATGCGCGCAGCTGCGCATCGGTCAACGGCTGGGTCAGTCCAGTGTCTGCGCTGATCGCCTCCAGCGCGGCCATGGTTGGCCCATCAAGCGCCACCGTGCCCGATACGGCGCCCGTGTTGATCGTGCGCCCTGCCAGGGTTTCTGCGGCGGCTTTGATTGCCTCGGAGGCTGCCAGCAGCGCGGCGGCCGTTGACTCCGTAGCCGCGCCCGTGGGCAGTGGCAGGGAGGCAGCGCTCACCGGCTGAGTAGCTGGCAGGTTGGCGACTTGCACCACTTGGCGCATGGCGCCACCAACCTCCACTGCTTCAACGACGGAGCCCGTGCCGGGCAGGGTGACATTGTCAGGCATTCAGGCTCTCGGCGTAGGCCACTGCGTCAGGGTGTGCGTCCAGTTCGCCAGAGGCTTCGGCCTCAGCGGCGGGCACGTCCACCACGTCATTGACCTTGCCGTAGGCACCATCGACCAGAACGCGGGCCTTCACGGTTTCTGCGGCGGTAGGAGTTTGGTTCTTTGCCATGTTGGTCCCTTCGGGCGTAAAAAAAGCACCCGGAGGTGCTTTGGTTTAGTTGGCCAGGCTACTCCTGGCAGATAGTGCTTTTGCGAAAGTCACCACGACTTCATCCGACCATTCGGACTTGGCCATGTTGTAGATCCAGCAGACCACCCGACAGTTGCCCTGCGTGTAGCCCAGCTTGCTGTCAACGCGATCCACCGATGGTGCCCAGGGGTGGAACCGAGAGCCCGGGGGCTTGCTCAATTCCATCGGGATGCCGGTGACTTCGCAAACTCCAGCCTGCAGACGTTCTGCAATCCATTCGCGCGTCAGATCGAACTCCCGGCCCGACTTGGCGGCTCGCGCCCTGATCCATGTCAGCAGCTTGCCAGCGCGCAGAAAGGTGTCTTGCTGCAACCTTTCGCGATGGGTGGCGCGGTACTCGAGCCACTTTTCCTTGTTAGCTGCGTAGTAAGCACTTTTGAGCGCTGCTGCGGCCTTCTTATTTGATGGAACCGCCAGCCGTTGACGCTGCAATTCCGCAGCGCGTTCGGCATGTTTTGCATAGTGGGCCTTGCCATTCGCGGACAGGCATGTCCTGCAGATATAGCTGCGTGCTCTAGCCAATCCATCGGTCCAGTTCTCGCCAAGCACGAGGGGAACTGAACACTTTCTACAAGAAGTTTGTGCCATCTGGAGGGGTCTTTCGTTGACCCCTCCATTATGCAATCAAATACTACTTATGTAGCGGAGTTAGCATAATGTTTGATCGCGCCGCCGTTGTCCACCATGTTTGCGCCGGAGCGGCAGAAGGCGACGAAGCCCACCTGGCCCTTGAGCGTGAATGCGGAATCGGTCATGCGGAACAGAGTCACGTCCATCACGTCACGGATCAGGAACTTGCTGAAGTCACCGAACAGGATGGACTTCGCGTTCGCAGCCATGGCAGCCATGTACTGGTTGATCACGATCTCGCGGCCCAGCAGGCGGTCGGGTGCGCCGCCGGGGTTGCCGGTTTCGTAGCCGGGAACGAAGATCGGGCGGTTCTGGCTGTCCTTGATCTTGCGCAGCGCCTTGAGGGTGCTGTCGTTCATCATGTAACGGCAGTTCGCGCGGTAGGCCGGGTCGATGGAGTGCTCCAGGTCCACCAGGTCGTCGTAGATGACGCTGGTGGTCTGGCCGGTTGTGCCGGTCTTGCCCACGGTCGATGCCGTGACCACGCCGCGGGGCTGGCTGCTGCCGGTGCCCAGGACGTGGTGACGGTCTTGGATGCGGCCCAGGCGCAGGCGCAGCAGGTTCTGGATGTACGCCTCAATGTCGAACATCGAGTCCTGCAGCAGCTCGAAAGGCAGAGCGATGCTCTTGGAGCTGTACTTGTAGACGTCCAGCGATGCCTGGCCGAAGGTCGTTTCGAGAACGGCCGCCGTGGTGTTCTGCGCCAGCAGTTCGCCTTCTTCCGCAGTGGCGTCGGTAGTGGGGAACAGCATCTGCGCACCGGTGGAGGTGCGGATGTTGCTGGCCACGCTGCGCACGCTGCCCGTTGCCTTGAGGGCTTCGATCAGTTGACGGCTGAATTCCGTTGCAACGGTGAATCCACCCTCAGAGCCGGTAGTGGTGGACATGGCCGCGCGAATGTCTGGGTTCTGGCGCGCAAACATGGCGTTGCGCTGCTCTTGCGTCAGGGCAGACAGGCCGCCCGAGAGCATGGCGCGCAGGGCAGAGGCTTCGTCGGACGCACCGCCGTTGCGGGTGGCTGCGTTCATGGCGGCTTCGTGCTCGGATTGCGCGTCACCCGCAACTTGGTTGATGCGGTTTTCGCGGGCGATTTCGCCATCGATGGCTTCGACTTCTGCCAGCAGGGCGTCCAATGCAGAGGCATCGGATGAATTCATGCGCTGGTCAGAGGGGGTCTTGGCGTTGAGGTCGTGGGCGGCCTTAGCCTTGGCGTCGCGCTGGGCGCGCAGTTGTGCAAGTTTGCTCATGGTGAGCCTTTCTTTGATGTGACCGCTCGCGCAAGTCGTGGGGACGAAAAAAACCGCCTCAAGGGCGGCTGTTTCAGTTGCGCGAGGCGCTTACTGATGGGTGAGGCGGGCCAGCAGGCTCAGGCGCTGCTGCTGGCGCTCGCAGTGTTCGTCGGTGATGTAGTTAGCCTCCATCTTCATGGGGCGCTTTTTCTTGGCGGCAGGTGCGTTCGATTGATCGAGCCACGTTTGCATCAGCTCGATTTCGCCAGCCTGCGCGGCAATGACACCTTCGGCCAACTTGATGACCTTCCCGCTGCTGGCTTTGGGCATGACGGCCTTAGCCATTTCCAGCGCCATCTCGTGGTGCGGGATCATGTCCTGCAAAAACTGCGCCTCGTCGGCGTTCAATTCGGCCTCAACCTGATCGGCCTCGGCCTTCGGGGCGTTCGCGAAGGCGTCCAGCTTCCAGTCAGCGGATGCCTTGGCCTTCTTGCCGCTGGTGTTCACGCGGTCTGCGAAACCGTTGTCCACGGCCTGCTCAGCAGTGAACCAGGTTTCGGCGTCCATCCACCCACGGATGGCGGCTTCAGGCTTGCCGGACTTCGCCATGTAGGCTTCGAGCATGCCGCCGTCCACCTTCTCCATGAGGTCGGCGAGCGCGCGCAACTCATTGCGGTCGCCCATGGCCATGCCCTGGGAGTTGTGGATCATGTACTGGGTTCCGGCGCCCATCACCACCTCGTCGCACACGGCCAGGATGCCCGTGGCGGCGCTGGCGGCCACGCCGTCGACCTGGCCGACCAGGCGCACGCCGCGCTCGGACGCCGCGCGCATGGCGTTCATGATGGCCTGCATGGCGAACACATCGCCGCCAGGGCAGTTGACGCGCAGCACCAGGGTGCCGTCCTTCACGCCGTCAATGGCGGGCACCATCTCCTGGGCGCACACGTAGCCGAACAGCTCGGCCAGCATGCGGCTACCCACAATGGGGTCGTACAGGTAGACGGTAGTCTCGCCGCCGTCCTTCGTGGCCGCTTCGACGCGCGAGCGTGCCTTTCCATCGGGGCGGCGGTTGTCCAGCAGCAGCTGGAGAAGTTTCATATTCATGGGGGATTCCCTCCTGCGTTTTGGCTGCCTGCCTGGCCGGGGTTGATTTGCAGGTTCTCGTTTGGCGGCATGTTCTCCAGGCGGCGCACTTCGTCGGGCTCCATGAACGGCATTTCGCCCGCGCGGCCCAGGGCGATGCGATAGGCCTCGTAACGGCCCTTCAGGTCGCCGCGCTCCAAGGCTGCGGTGATGTGTTCCACGAAGTAGCGCTCGCGCACCGGCCACAGCTTGCGGTTCAACTCCTGCTGCATTGGCGTCAGGTGCCGCTGCAGGGTGTAGCGCACGAAGCCGATGCCCATGTTCTCAACACCGGAACCAAAAGAAGTTGTTTTTTCGGTGTGCCCCACCATGAAAGGCGGTACGCCGAAGATGCGGCAAATTTCTTCGACCGTAAAAATCCGAGTCGCCAGAATTTCGGCGTCCTTGCTATCCACTGACAGCTTGGCCGGTTCAAGCCCACCGGACAGGATCAGCGGGCCCTTGCCGCCGTTCTGTGCGCGCGCCAGCAGTGACGCCTTCAGCTCCTGCAACTGCTTCAGGTCCAGCTTCGCCGCCGTTTTCAAGGCGTAGTCGAAGTTCGCGCCCCCATTGAAGAACTGGCCGCTGAACTCCTGCGCCGAGATGGCGGTGCCGATTGACTCGCGCGCCGCGTAGGTGATCGGGCTCGGGCTGGTCAACCCGTCGAATCCCAGGCTTGGCAGGTGGATCATGTCCGCGCTGTCCAGCGTGTATGGCTTGTCACCGTTCGGTGTGACTCGGTACAACACCCGGCCATTGCTCTTGAACGGCTGCACCGTCAGCGGGTGCAGTGGCTCCCACCCGTACACCTGATTGCTGCGACTGGTGCGCAGCAGGCGGCCGAATCCATCCCCGTAGAACAGCTTTGCGCTGATCAGGTACTCAATGGCCGCCGCAGAGGTCCACCCGTCGCTGGCCTGCTCGTTGAACAGCCACCAGTAGGGGTGATCCGCCTTGTCGCGGCCCTCCTTGGTGCGTTCAAACACTCCCAGCGGAAGTGTCGAGATTGCTCCGGCCAGCAGGGAAACGCAGCCATATACAGCAGAAACCCGCATAGAGGTTTCCGCCGTCACATTGGCGCCTGAAGAAGAGCGCGACGTGGCACCAAGAAGGCTCGAAAGCTCGGCCAGCGTCAAGCTACCGGTGCTGTTTTCGCCCAGGGCAACGATGCCCGCGCGCGACGCCGCGCCGTCTCGGCTGGCGATCCAGTCCCCAAGGACTCGGCTGCCTTGCGGCTTGGCGGTCAAATCCAGGAGCTGGGTCATGAATAGAGGTCGATTGAGTGAATTTCCGGCGTCGCTGCCGTTACCGGGTTTAGCGACATGAGGGTGACGGCGTTGAACAGCGCCATCAGCGGGTCGATCTTTGCGGACCCTGCGGCCTGCTTTGTGATGATCACGGCGTTGCCTCTTGGCTCCACCTTGGCATTGCCCACGCACCAGGCCATCATGGGCTGGCCACCATGAACCAGCACTCCTTCGGCCAGCTTGCGCTCTGCCGTCTTGATGGCGCCCGTGAGCTTCCAGCCCTGGGACACGCCGATCAGCTTTTCTTCGGGGATTCCGGCCTCGGCCAGGGCATCCACGATGCCGCCCAGCCCAGCGGGGTCACACCCGATCTTGTCCAGCAGGCCGCGCGCATAGATCAGCGCGCAGATGCCTGCCACGTCTTCCACGTCCTCGCCGATGTTCTTCACCAGCGTGAGGTTGCCGTCCTTGGCGAAGTCCTGAAACCGGGCGGCTTCCTGCTTTCGGCGCTCCAGCACGGAGGGGTGGGCCCAGGCATGCGTCCAGGTCAGCCACTCGCGGGTGTTTTTGTCCCGGCCGACCACGGCAAGGCCCAGCAAGTCGTCCAGGCCGCCGCCGTCGATTCCGACGTCCACCACTTCGGAGCGGTCGAGCAGGTCGTCCAGCGTCAGCCCGGGGGCTTTGGCCTGCGGTTCCCAGAAGTCGGCACCGGCCCAGCGGTCGCTGCGCAGGTTGAGGCCGATTTCCACGTTGGCGTGCTTCGCCATGAAGCCCCGGAAGGAGTCCCCACCGGCCAGCTCTGCCTTCTTGAACTCGCGCTCCAGGAATGCCTGGTCAACCGAAAACCCCATATTGGGATTCACCATGGCCATGTTTTCCAGCTTCAGGCAGTCGCCGTTGGCCACCATCTCGGGAGGGTGCTCGAAGATGACGGGCACGAAGCCCGGGTCGATCACCTTGCCGTCGCGCACGTCGCGGGCGTAGTCCAGCTTCTGCTTGAACACCCCGGCCGGTGGCTCGTCGGACTGGGTTGTCAACCAGATCACGAAGCCCTCGGGCCGTGACGCCAGGCCCCCCAGGGCCTCCCGGAACATGTTCTCGGCGCTGGCCATCTTGCCGAACAGGTGGAGTTCATCCACCAGCGTGCCGACCGACTTCTTGCCTCCGACTGTGTTCTGGTCGGCCGCCAGCACCTTCAATGCCGCCCCGCTCTCGCGGTGGGTGATGGTCTTGATGTGCGTTTGCACATGCATCAGGACTTCGAGGTCTTCATCCTTCTGCACCATGTCCCGCGCCGGAGCGAAGGCGTTGTTTGCCACCTCCACCGTGGGCGCCAGGACGGAGAACTCGGCCGACTGCCGCCAGTTCAGGATGACCGCTGTCATCATGATCCCGGCCGCAATGGTCGATTTCGAGTTTTTCTTCGGGATGAGGATGAACCACTCGGTGATCAGCCTCCGCCCGCTGTCCGCGTCATATGCCCCGAAGATCGAGCGCACCAGGTCGAACACCCACTCGGCGCACGACTCGCCGAAGGTCGGGCTGCCGGGGGCGTCCACGATCTTCAGCTGCTTGAACACGGCCAGGGCCTGCTCTGCCTGCTCCGGGAAGATAGGCGGCGGGATGATCGACTCGCCCGCGCGCAGCCGCGCCGCCCAGTCTGGGCAGCTTGTTGACCACTCGGGCATCAGACCTTCTTACCGCCGGCCGCAACCAGCTTCGGGGGTGTGGCCGTGGCGAACTTGCTGGCCACCTTCTTGGCGGCGTCGGCCTGCTCTTGCTTCTTGCCTCCGTTCTCTGCCCGGCGCACCTGGGCAGAAAGCAGGGCCTTTGCCGCGTCCACGCGCAGCTTGGCGTCCGTGCCGCTGTCGTTCATGACGGCCTTCAGGAACTTGTCCGGGTCGTCGTACACGGTCGAGAGGGGTAGATAGACCGGCTCTTTCGGCTTTGGCCCAGAGTTGGGCCGGGCTCCGCCGCTGCGCCCCTTCACTCCTGCCATTTGAACTCCATTTGAACTCCCACCATGGGAGCTTTTTTGTCCGCGTGGGAAACGGCGGGGTTTCGGCCGGGTGCACCCTCCAAAGATTCGACACCCCCCTCCCCTGCTCACTTCCCCGCTCTGTCCTTCGCCTCGGCCTTGCTCTTACGCGTGTGGCAGCCATCCGGCCCACCGCACAGCGTCTGCAGGTTGTCATCGTCGTTGCTACCCCCAAGGTCGAGCGGCACGCGGTGGTCTACCTCGTTGTCCATGCGCACAATGCCGCAGGACTGGCAGGCGTAGCCATCACGCAGGAGGATCCGGCGGCGGGTTGCCATCCATGCATCGCCTCGGACGCGCGGGGTTGTTCCTGCCTTGGTCTGTAGGGCGGGCAGTCTGGTGGTTACCACTGATGCCAGCCTGTTGGGTAGGCGGGAGAGCTTCACTGGTAAGCCTTGGGGATGATGGCCTCGCCTGTGTGAAGGAGCGCCAGGCTGTGGCTTTCGGCTTGGTCGGTGATGCTTCTCAGGTATGCAGCAGCATCCTCCGCACACGCGAACGTCACAGAGCCTTCGCCACAATGCTTCAGCACCTTGCGCACTGCGATGGTCGTTGCCATCTGCATTTGGTGCAGCTTGCGGATGGTGCGTGTGGATGCCATGGTCAGGCCTCGCGCAGCCGCTTGAACTCTTCGCCGCTCACCGTGCGCTGGATGATCTGCTTGGCGTGAAGCGTCAGCACGACCTGGGGCGCAATCTGGCCTGGGCCGCTCGGGAACTGGATGTCGAGCACCCCATTCACACGGCGCCCGTCGATGAACAGCAGGCCGCCAACTCCGGTCGTCACGAACTCAACGACCGGCGCTTCCTTCGTCTCAGGCGCTTTCTCATGGAACACGCGCTCTACGTCCTCGCCAGCCAGCTTCACACGAATTTCGGACATCTGGTTCCCCAGTTAAGAGCCCTTCGGACTTACCCCACCATGGGGCAGAGCTGACCGTGACGCTTCCCAGCACCGAGCTTCCGGCGGAGACCCCGCGACCGCATAGACCCGGCGCTGGTTGCCAGTGGGCGGAGGGGTAGATGAAAGGTTGCTCAGCGCAGGACGATCCAGGGCAATCAAGGATGTGTCTGGCGGGGCCTGGCTGAGCGAACATGGTTGCCCAGCAGAAGCGCTTGGCGCGACGGCAAAAGCTCTTTGGCTGCGACTTCTGCGGGACAAACGAAAAAGCCCGCGTGGCGAACCAGCGGGCTTCAAAAATTCAGGGCGAGTTCGCCCATCTACCAACGATCCATGCCGCTACGGGCTGCACATGGCTCACTACGACAGATTGGCGAGGCGCGAGAGAATCAGCATTCTCTGCGGCCCTCTACCGCAATCATACACGCCCCATAGAGTTGTGCAAGCGTTTCCCGATGCTCGTTCGCGCGAGTTGTACGCACATATCCATCCAGTTCGCCAGCCTGCGCCCCGCCTCCCCGTGCGGAATCCGTAACTTCCCCGTCGCACCGCAGGGCTTGCACTGCTTGCTCGACAGGCGGCCCGTGTCCGGGATCACCTCGAACTTGCGGCCGTGGCAGGCGTGGCAGTTGGGAGCCAGCCACCAGCGCAGCAGCGCGCCCGCCACCTGCTCGGCGTCTTCCACCTTCCATTTCAGGAGCTGCAGGGTCAGCTGCTCACGCACCGCAGGCATGGACTTCAGGTGCGACATCAGGGCTTTGGCCTGCTGGCGGTTGAATTCGGCGGCCAGCTTTTCGGCCACGGCGCGGGCCATTGATGGCGTCTGCGTGAGGGCAACTGGCTGGCGCGCGCGGGCCGCCTGTGCAAAGTCTGCGCCAGTGGTGGGCCGCAAGTGCTCGGCTCCGTCCCACTCGGTGTGCAGGCGAAGCAGAGCGGCCCCGATGCGGCTGGGCGACCAGCCAGCGGCGATCAGCAGATCCGTATCGGAGCGCGGTGCGCCCTCGCGGGTGTCGCAGCGCAGGTCGGAGCTGGCCGTGGCCGATGCGTAGCTTTCCTCAATGGTGCGGCGTTCGTCTTGGTACATGGTCTCCCTTTCAGTTCATCCAAATCGTGTGCAGAGCTGGCCGCAGGCGGATGGCCCGGGCCACGGTTGTCTCAATGGGTGCCGGTTCATCAGGCTTGGCCGGTGGGGCCTGTTCGTCCTGAGCTGGCAGCCCTTCGTAGACCGTGAATCGGTGGAGGTTGGCGCACTCGATGCGGCGGGCTACAGCACCTGTGTGGCGGCGGCGGGTTTCCAGGACTTCGGTCCAGGCGCCGCAGATTTCGCAGCGTGGCGGCTGGAAGGTCACTTGCGCAGCTCCTTGAGCTTTGCACGGTAGGTGTCCCGGATGGCCCGCAGCTGATCGTGCATCCACTTGCAGGGCGTGTTGTCCGCTTCCAGGGCGGCCACCCGCTCTTCCCCAATGCGGGCTACTACACCAGCGCGGAAGGCTGCGTATGTGGCGCCTCCCGGGCGGTTGCAGTTCTTGCGCTGGGCGAAGCAGTTGTCTTCGTTGAAGCGCAGGTGGCCAGCAGCGCCGCGGCTGCGGAAGTGCCCAGCATCCACAGATCCGCCAGGCTTCATGGGCTCGAATGGCTTGCCGCAGCAAATGCAGGGCTGGCCTTCGTCCCTGGCACGGATGTAGGCATTAAAGGCGGCCTGAGCTTCGGCGATCAGCTCGGGGATGCGCTTGGCGGCCTCCTTGCGGCGGCGGTCTTCGGCCTTTTCCACCTTGGCGGAGGCGCGGGCCTGCTTCTCTGCCTTGCGTTTCGCCTTGGCTTCCTCGGCTTCGGCGTAGGCGTCAATGCACTCGGGGTGGATGCGGACGCCCTGGTCCATCTTTCCCTTGCAGTGAGGGCAGCGGGTGCGGCGGAAGGTCATGCGTACGCCCTCCCCGCCGACTTGTAGACCGGCGTAACGCCCGACTGGGCAGCCATGGCGATCAGAAACTCCAGCCACTCGCTGAAAACCTTCTTGCCCATGGTGCTGGTGCGCTGCGGGAGCATGATCACCTTGCCATCGAAGGCAGCCATGCGCATTTCGCCGTTCCAGCAGGCGGTCAGCACGTCTTTCCAGTCGTCGTCTGTGACCCACTGCATCGCCCCGTTGATGCAGAGTTGCTTCTGCTGGGCGAAGCCTGCCAGGTAGGGCCATTGGGCCGCGTTCTGGTCCAGGCTGCGGGTGGGTTCCGAAACAGTTACGCAGTAGCCATCGGGGGCGGTTTCAACTTCCTGCACGGCCAGCCGGCGGGCGGTGGCGTGCACCAGCTTGAAGGTGCGCTTATCCATGGCGCACCCAATCGCGGTAGGCGGCCGATGGGGTGTCACCGATGCCAAGATAGCGGTTCGGGATGCCCTTGATGCCGCAGTGCCAGACACCGTAGACCAGCTTGATGTGTGGTTTCACTTCAGCCACTCCTTGGCCGTGAGGCCGACAACTCGACAGGCGCGAGCTGCCACTCGGCACGCTTCGCCATTGATCTGATTTCCGCCTCGGGCAATCCAAGCTCCAATGCCTGGGCCAAAGCTGAACGACAGCGTTCTGCCTTGGTTGAAGGGACCAGGGGCAACCGGCGCTGGATGTACTGAATGCGCCTCGCAGCACAGTGCAAGCAGCCGTCGGCGAAAAGGCGGTAGTTGGCCGGGTCGGGCCGCGCGTCGTTGCAGCAGTGGCATGTCATGCATGGGCACTCCCGAACAGATCCAAGGTGCGCGTATCCCGGCAAGCCTCAGATGCCCGCCCCCGGCGCTTGATCTCGATCAGCCCAGCCTTGCGCGCGCACACGCGGCCGAATGGCTGGGCGCCGATGACCACAGCGGGGTGCAGGGTGACGCGGCCGCAGCGGGCGCAGTGCAATTTCTGGGTCATACCGGGCTCCCGAATGCACGGGCGCGGCCCTTCGCCGTCAGCCGGTAGCGGCAACGGAAGTGCTTGGGCCCGCCTGGGGTGTCCAGGTCGCCCGAGCGCTTGAGTTCGTCGATGGCCTGCAGGACGTGAAGACGCTGGCCGCCCATCACCTCGAAAATCTCGTCGCGGTACAGCGGCTCCACGGCCAGCAGCTTGCGGAGTGCGGGGGCGCGGGTCATGCTGCAATCCCTTTCGCCATGGCCTCATCAACCCGGCGCTGGGTTTCAGCCTTGCGGCGCTGCAGGTCCTCTTCGTCTGCGCGCAGCTGCTGCTCACGGGCCAGGCGGCGGCGCTCGGGCGCTGTGGCCAACTCTTCGCGCAACTGGGCAAGCCGGGCGCGCACATCAGGAGATGCGTCCGCCGTGGGTTCGACCTTTCCGGTCAGAAGCGCAATGGGCTGAAATCCGGGGGTGAAGCCCAGGGCGGGAAGGTGCTCAGCGGCCTTTTCCTTGGTCAGGTAGCCAAGCTGCACGGCCTTCTCCACGGCCTGGCCGCGCAGCTCGCCATCCCAGCCGATGGAAACGGTGACCTCGGGCAAGCGGCGCTCATCCCGCGCGGTGCGCACCAGGCGCTCGTAGGCGCTGATGAAGGCCATGCGGGCGCCCACCATGTCGCCCTCGGCCGCCACATCGCGGGCCACACCCCAGGCCTCGGCCATTTCGCTTGTCCACACCACCGTGGCGCGCTCATCAAGCGCGTTCAAGGCCATGGCCCAAGCCTCGTTGGCGCCGGGGCGGCCCATCACTTCGTCAATACGGTCCAGGATGGCCTTGGGCGTCAAGCGGCCGGTGTGCTCGGTGCGAACGCGGGCCATGGCCTTGGCCAGCACGTCGCGCGGATAGACCGCCAAGTCTTCGGCCAGCATCGCGGCAGAGGTTGGCTTGATCTCCTGGCCCAGAAGTTCAGACGTGCCGACGATTTGCTGCACCAGCCATTGCATATCGTTGTCATCAAGCATGAGCTGCGCTCCGTTTTGCGCGGATCAGGGCCATAGCCTCGTCCGCAGCGTCATAGTTCGCCTGGGTCTTGTCGGCCTGCTGGGCCCGGGTGGCGGTCATGGCCTGGCCGGTGGCCCACTGGGTGCGGTAGCCCTCGGCGCCCGCCAGGAGCAGGCCCACGTCGTGGCACTTGCTGACCACGAACCGCTCGGTTACGCGGTCTACGTAGAACTCGGCCACGGCTGGCGATTCGGCATGCCCGATGCGCAGCACGAACTGCTTGACCTTCGCGTTCACCGACTGGTTGCGCACGGGCTTGGCGCCGTAGCGGCGCTCGTAGGCATCGCTGTACGCGGTCCAGGTTGCCCGGCAGGCTGCCTGCAGGGCAGTTTCTTCTTCGTCCACCAGCTCAGCCTTGACCTTCACAGCAGGCGGCGAAGCTGGCTGCAATGATTCAGTGACGGTTCCTTGATGGTTCAACTGATGATTTGGGTGCGCCATTTGCACCCCTAGAGGTGCGCCATCTGCACCACCCGGTGCGCCATCTGCACCACCCGGTGCGCCATCTGCGGGGGGTGCGCCATTTGCACCCGGTGCGCCATCTGCACCCCTTGGCTTTGTGCGTCCACGGGCTGCGGGAGCCTTGGAAAGGTCGAAGCGAGCGGGGGTAATGGTGTAGCTGGTGCTGGTGTTCGCGCGGTAGGTTCGGAAAACCAGGCCCACGGCCTGCAGCCATGCGAGCGCGTCCTGCACCGCGCGCTCCGACAGACAAGTGCGCTTGGCAATAGTGCCCACGCCCGGCCAGCACACGCCGTCGTCGCTGGCCTGATCAGCCAGAGAGATGAGGACTGACTTCTGCGCAGGCGACAGCCCCTCCAATGGCCAGCAGGCAGCCATGATGATGGTGCTCACACAGCCTCCCACACCCGCGCGCCACCACGGACGTTCGGCGTTGTCAACGCGCGCTCTGGGCCCCACCCAGCTTTCAGGCGCGCGCAAAACGTGTCGTATGAAACCGCGCATCGCGCGTCTTCAGACCAGGCCACGACGTTCTTTTCCTCGCCAAAGATGGCCAACAGCTTGGAATTGCTGCGGTTGCGTGCCTGCTCGGTCATCGTGGCCCAGCGGCAGTTTCCTGGCTCGTAGTTCCCATCGTTGTTGATCCGATCAATCGAGTGGCGATCGGATGGACGATCTCCCATGTCCGCAAAGAAGCGCTCGAAGCTATGCCACTCAGTGCAGACAGAGATTCCTCGCCCGCCGTAGTGCTTGAACGACTTGTGGCTAGGGCGCTCGCAACGACGGATCATGTTGAACCAGATGCCGTAGATGGGGTCTTTGCTCTTCCCGTGTTTGACGATGGCAGCGCGCGCTGCAAAAGTCCGCCGCTCTGCTCCATAGCATCCGCAGCTCGACGTCTGGCCGCAGTTCAGTTGACGCGTGCACACGGTCGTGGAGTTCCCGCAGTCACAGGCGCAGTTCCATTGCACGCTGCCGTTGCGAGATCCTGCGACCGACAGGACAACAAGGCGGCCGAAGCGCTTGCCATGAAGGTCAACACGGAGCTTTTTGTATCGGGAGCGCTCAGCTGCGAGAACGCTGGAGAGTGGGTCGCTTGCGCGGACCAGGTGCTGGGCTTGCATCACTTGGTGCCCCCTTTGCTGATGCGCTTGCGCTTGTCCACGCTTGCCTGGGACTGCAGGCGGTTCTCGATGGAGATAGCGCCTTGAGTCCGGGGCTCCAGAGTTACTGTTGCGTTGCCCCGGGCATCCAGCGCGCGAATAGAACCCTGGGCCGGTGCGCGGCTGGTGTTGGTGCGGCGTGGCTCTGCGCTGGGCATGTCGATGCCGCGCGGGCGCACCGACAGGAAGGCGTTGAGTGGAAGGCTGTGATCCATGGTCGTTCCTCGCGGTATCCGCAGAGTTACTTTTGGTTGGCTGAGGGGAAACGGAAAAGCCGCGCCAGGGGGTTAAGGCGCGCGCGCCGCTGCAGCTGGCGCGAGTGCTCGACAAGCATCTGCAGGCATGCGTCATCAAACGAGACGCATCGGCGCTTTGCTTCACTTTCAATAGCTGAAAGTGCTTGCTCAGAAAGGCCGGAAAGATCGATAGGCGTTGGCTGCTTGGTCATGCTTGGCTCCGGCTTTTGTTGTTGGGAAGTTCATGGCCCAACAGCTCAAGCCGCCAGCAGTCCACCAAATGCATTCCTGTCAACCCGAGAAGGGGACAAAGAATTGCGCTCATGACGTTTCATCTGAGCCAGTTCACGCAGAGCCTCCCGGTACACCGCCGCAGGCTCGCCGCCGCCGTAGTAGTCCACCAGGAACTCCAGGTCGGAAAGTTCTTCCTCGTTCGCGCGCAGCATGGCGATGGGTTTGCGCAGGAGGGTTCGATTGCGAAGAGTCATGGTGGTGGCTCCGGGTGGTTTTGTTGGGTTGGGTTGGTGGGTATCGCCGCTGGCGATTTAGGGATGGGTGCCCGCCCTCTTCCGCTGGACAATGGGAGTGCAACCAACCAAGCCAACGAAAGGGGCAGACATGAACGGAGAGATGAGCGATTTCGAGATGGACGTGTACACACGCTTCATGGCGCACGAACTGCTTTTGAAGCAGCTGTACGTGCAGTTCGCCAACATGACGGAGAACCGCGAGGAAACGCTGACGCTCCGGGAGCAAGCGCTCAAGGGCGTCTTTGCTGCTCTGCAGCCGGATGCCGGGAATTCGGAGCCTTGGCGCATCAAGCTGCTCCAGGTCCAGAAGCAGTACGGCCCGGAGATGATTCAGGAGTTTTTTCAGAGCGCGAGGTCAAATCTGCCCAAGCGGTAGGCACCACAGCATTGCCTTCATGCACAGTGGCCAGCATGTCTTTCGGGATGTACTGGCCGCTGCGGCCTTCAAGCAGCGCGCGGATGGCCTTCAGCTCCAACAAGATCAGGGTCAACGCATCCGGCGCTGGCTCGCAGCTGCATGGCAGTTCAATCGCGCGGTCGGAATCAATGAACGCGACATGGGCGAGGCCCTTGCCGCAGTTCGGGCAGCGGTTATCAGCCATGTGCGGCCTCCTTGGTCTTGCGGGCTTCCATTGCCTCGTTCAGCAGGGCTGCCGCCTTTGTGAGCTGAGAGTGATTGATGGCAATGCGCAGGGTCAGAACCATTTCAGTGCCGTCGAAGCCGGTTCCCTCTTGGAACACGTGGAGAAAACCCTCTTCACGCACGACGGCAAGAAGGGCATTGGTGAGATGGACGGGGCCAAGAATTCGGCCAGTTCCGGACTTGTCGGCGGCCATGGGTTACGCGGCCTCGGTGGTGGGCTTGGCTTTGCGGGCGGGCTTGGCCAGCTCGGGCCAGATCAGGTGCCAGTCGTCGGGGCGCAGGTCGCGGCGGGTGACGGCGCCTTTGGTTTCCCGCTCAAGCGCGGACGCCAAGACTGGCGACGCAGCGCGGAAGCCGGAAGCCACATTGCGAAGATGACCCACAGTCGCACCACTGGCAGCCGCGAGATTTGCTTCCTTGGCTGGGTCAAGCGAAGCGAGATGGTCTTTGAGGTTCATGCCATCATTACATCAAACGATGTTCTTATTGTCAACATCGTTTGATGTGCGGCGCCTGATTGAATGCACCATGGCAAAAACTCGCGCGCCCGATCCGCTCAACGATTTCCGCCGAAGCGCCTTGCAGAAGTTCTGCGAGTCGAAAGACTGGAAGCACCCAAACGGACGGTGGAAGAACGCAGAGATCGCAAAGTTTTTTGGCCGCCCATCGCAGCAGATCACGAATTTGCTGACCGGTGTGGGCAGCTTTGGCGGGCATATCGCCAGAGAACTTGAAGGCGCCAGCCACGGCGAGCTTTCGATGGGCGAACTTGACGGCCTGACCGACGACACCGCGTTTGAGGATGTGCCTCGGATAGATGTGCGCCTGGCTGGCGGCGATGGCGCAATTGCGGGCTACGAGGAAGTAATCGGCAGCCTCAAGTTTGCAGGTGGGTTCTTGCGAGACATGCGGGTTTCCCCATCAAAGGCCCGCATCGTCAGCGTGCGCGGTCACAGCATGCACCCCACCGTTCCAGATGGCTCCGTTCTACTCATCAACACGGCGGAAGCCGCTAAGGAGCCGGTACATGGTCAGATATTCGCCCTGGCCCGCCCGCATGAGGGACTGAGCGTCAAACGACTCAAGCAGGAGGATGGATACTGGTTTGCCACCTCGGACAACCCCGCCGGGCCGCGATTCAGGATTGACGATGGCGAACCTGTGAAAATCATCGGCCGGGCCCTATGGATGGGCACTGTTTTGTAGGCTAAATCATGGCACTCATTGCATGCGCCGAATGCGGCAAGGAAATCAGCGACAAGGCGGCGGCCTGCCCGCACTGCGGTGCGCCTGTCGCGAAGGCCGCTGCGAACAAGTACGGGCCGCCAGGCGCCAAATCGAAGGCCTCGCCTTGGCCTGCAGCCATCTCAATCTCCATCTTGGCAGTGATCGCCGTCTCTTACTCTCAGCTGGGCGGCGGCTCTAAGTCGAAGGAGCGGGACTACGAATTTGGCGCCAAGATGGCATGCAAGGAGGAAATCAAGAAGCGTCTCAACGACCCTGGGTCTGCAGAATTCCCGAGTGCCGACAAGTTTTTTGTCACTGAGATCACGCCGAAGTCTTCGTATTCAGTCACTGTCGAAATGCGGGCAAGAAATGGGTTCAACGCTCTGCAGCTGACGCAATTCAGGTGCGTGATTGCTGACCTGTCGTACCCGTCAGATGGCGGCTATACATGGCGGGGAACTGTTGCCGAGGTCAAGCCTTGAAACTTGTCGCGGGCTTGCTTGCGGCTGTATTGGCAACATCAGCAAACGCCGTAATAGAACGTGACCGCGCCCAGGTGCGGGCCTTCCGCGCCGAGAACCCCTGCCCCGCCACCGGCCGCACGCGCGGGGCCTGCCCTGGGTGGCATGTGGATCACGTCATCGCCCTATGCGCTGGCGGCGCCGACCGGCCCAGCAACATGCAGTGGATCACAAGGGAAGACCACCGGTTCAAGACGCTGGTGGATGTGAAGGAGTGCCGCAAGTCGCGGAGCCTTGTTGAACGGTAGCCCGCACGGTGCTGGGCAAGTGGGAGGATGGGTGATGGATTCTGAAAAAGGGGCGCTACCGAAAAAGTCGCTCAAAACGCTGCACCTCCATGCCAAGCCGGCAACAGAGGAAAAGGCGCCGGAGCCTGCTGGCGAGATCATCGCCCCCTACATCCTGGACAGGATGCTCCCCAAAACACCGCCTGCGCCAATCAGCATGCGGCTTGAGCAGATTAGGTCGGAGAGTGATGATGATCTGATGAAGTGGCTGACCACAGAGTCAGCGCACCCGACACGCCCGCTTGATGAGGGCACAAAGATGGCGATCACAACAGAGTTGATGCGCCGCCAGGCAATGAAATTCGAGCGACCACCATGGTGGAAGGATCGCAACTACTTGATCGCCCTGATCGCCGCAATCGGCGGCGTAATCGCAGCCGTCCCCGTTGTGGTGGACTGGCTCAAGAAGTAGCGGCTCCAAACGGCGGGCCACTGCCCAGCAAGGATGATGGCGTTGCTCACCAGAAGCGCCCACAAACACACCAGAATGATTCGGTAGCTGCGCTTTGACATAAGCACCGCGCCGGGCGGGATGTACCCCCACTCTCCGCGATCTTCACACCCGCCCTGAGCGGGTTTTTTTTCGCCTGTCGCTTCTGTCATCTGTGGCTCCTGTTGCGCGCCGGGGTGGCGCTGGCAGAAATTTTACCGAAAGAACATCGTTTGATGTTGACATGAAGAACATCATTTGATGTAATTCAACCCATCGCAGCAAAACGCAGCGACAGGGTGAGCGGATCGGCGGTCACCTGGAGTTCTTTCAAAACACGCACGCCGATGTTGCTGGCCCCACCTGCGGGGCCTTCGTCCGGCGAAAGAGCACTTCGGGCATGGGCCGAAGGTATGCGCCGCCATGATCCGAGGCGGTTCCCAGTCCGCCAAAGCGCGGTAAACGGGACGGGAACCCCGCAAGGGGCTGACACCACGGAAACGGTGCTGCATGTTGATGCAGCGACACGGCTACCAGATGCCCGGATGCCCTCGCAAGGGGGCCATCACATCAGCGTCACGAGCTGGCACTGATGTGATGGTCAGCGCAGGCGCCCGTTGCCTTGGAGTGGCGCGGGCCGAAAGTTCGGCAGTGAACAGGCAGCGTATCTGCCTCGGGTTTGTATCCCTGCGGGCCTGTGTTCGACCATCAACACCTACGGGCAAAAGCCAAATCACAAACCTTGGAACGGAGCGTGAACCACCAAGGCGAGTAGCCCACCCTCTCCCTCCCCTCCTGCCTTGCGCAGGGGTTCGCCCCGCATGTCGGGGCGTTTTTATTTGGAGCGCTCCATGACGCATGAGCAGATGAAGAAGCTCGCTGCCCGCCTGGACGAACTGGCGCGAATCTCTGCCGAGCGCGACGCAGCCAGCGCTGCGCATGAAGCAGCCAGCCGCAGGTGGAATGAAGCGCGCACGAAATACGCGCGGCTACATGCGGAGGTCGTTGACGAGTTCGGCGAAGAGAACGCGCCGGCCTGGATCGACCTTTATCACGGGCCACGCGCCCAAGCCACACAACCCCAGCCCTCCCAGTGAGGGCTTTTTCTTTTCCCGCCCAGGAGGCGCAATGCAAAACGTAAACCCCACTGTGCGCCAGTTCGTGGCGCCCTTCGCCCCACCACCGGCCACGCCCGAGGAATTTGAAGCCCTGCGTGTCCGGGCCGACCTGGAGCACCTGCAGCACCGCGAGGCCTCGCGCAATCACCGCGCCCTGGTCGATCAGGTGCAGCACAACGCGCACATGGGGGTGTGGTCGTGAAGATGGCAAAACCCTCAACACGCGACATCGACGCGGGCTATGACCTGCTGGGCGTCCTGAATGCCATTGATGCCCGCTGGGGTGGTCCGTGGGCCACCGAAGGCCCTGACGACCTGGATGCCCTGGACCAGGATTTCGACGCCGACGAGCCCACCCACCTGCAAGCGCTCTACAACCACTTGGCGAAGCTGCTGCGTCGGGCGCCCGGCTTCCATGGGCGCGTGCTTGGTGGCATGTGCGCAGTCATCTGCTACGAGCGCAACGTGTTCCTCGATCCCGCATTGGACTACCTGGAACTGCACCCGGATGTGCTGGCTGGCCTGGAGTTGCTGGAGGCCAAGCGCGCCGATTTCTTCCCACGGCTGGAGCGCGAAGCGCGCGCTGCAGTGGCCGAAACCATCGAGCGCGCAGCAGCCCGCCACCTCAGCGAAATGCAAGGCGGTGCAGCGTGACCGACCCCATCCAAGACCACACAGCCCGCGTCCTTGCCTTCGCTGCATCCCAAGCAGCCCAGGCAGAGACCAAGCGCCACAACGAGGCGGCCTCTCAGCGCCAGCGCGAGGCTGCGACCATTGGCGCGGAGCTGGACCCGGACGCACTTGAGCAAGGAGAACCGCTATGAGCAGGAGCGGATACACCGACGACTACGGCGAAGAAGATCCCCTGGCCATGGGCCGCTGGCGCGCCGCTGTAAACAGCGCCGTCAACGGCAAGCGCGGCCAAGCAGCGTTGCGCGAGGTTCTGGACGCGCTGGATGCCATGCCGGAGAAAGCGCTGATTGGCGAGTCCCTGGTCACGGCAGACGGCGACTACTGCACGCTGGGTGTTCTTGGCGCAAAGCGCGGCCTGGACATGAATACCGTTGACCCAGAGGACTGGGACGCCGTGGCCGCCCTTTTCGGCATTGCTCCCGCGATGGTCCGTGAAATCGTCTGGGAGAACGACGAGGGCACCAGCACCCACGAGTACGTGGACGCGGTGATCTGCGGGCCCATGCCGCTGCGCCACTTTCGACCACCCTACTGCGAGGAGCGCCACAACCGCACCGTGCGCGTCGAGATCGACCCAGCCATCGTTGCCCGGCGTCGCTGGGAGCGCATGCGCAACTGGGTTGCCTCACACATCAAACAGTCCGAAGGAGAACCCGCATGAAAGAAGCCGCATGGCTGATCGCCGCCGTGCTCGCCCTGGGCCTGGGCGCGGTGGCTGCGCACGAAGACGACACCCTGCAGGGCGACGAGCTGCAGCAGGCCCAGCACTCCCGCGACTTCGCCGCGCGCAAGGTTTGCCAAGGGCAGGCCTTTGAGTGGGACGGGGATGTGCTGGTTTGCTACCGGGAGGCTCCGTGAGCGCTCACAAGGTCAAGTTCCCGTTTGTCCGCCATGAGTACAGCGGGCCAATCGACGGGGAATTCGTTGACGCCGTGCAGACCTGGAAGCCGGGCACCCGATGCGAGTACGGGGACTACGAATTCTCGGATGAGGAATGGGTGGCAGATGGCGAAGGCTTCATGGTGCTGGAGGTGCTGGGCACCTTCAAGCCCGGGAAGTACCCAGAGCGCACCTTCTACCTGCGCAGCTTCATCGACCCTGATGGCCGCCAGTTCGGCAAAGCGAAGGTTCGAGTTATGGCCTCAGCAGCCTTCAAGAGGATGCTCAAGGGCTATCGCCATCCGTACATCTTTGCCGGAGAGGAACCATGACCACCTTCGAACTCCGCACCACAGAGATCGCCCTATGCGTGCTGATCGGCTTGAGCCTCGGGCTCTGCATCGGGATCAATCTGTGAAAGCCGCCATCGCATTCGCCGCCTGGCTCCTGACCACATCCGCAGCCCTGGCCGCCTACATGGCCTGGGTCCACCAACCATTTCTTCCTTGAGGTTCACATGAATGCAGTCACCACCACCGAGAACAACGCCCTGGCCCCGCGCGGTATGGGCTTCGACCTTAGCCCGCAAACCTTTGAGCAGGCAATGAAGTTCAGCCACATGCTGGCCGAATCCGACCTGGTGCCCAAGGACTTTCGTGGAAAGCCCGGCAACTGCCTGATTGCCATGCAATGGGGTTCTGAACTGGGCTTGAAGCCGCTGCAGGCCCTGTCAAACATTGCCGTGGTCAATGGCCGTGCTGCGCTGTGGGGTGATGCGGTGATCGCACTGGTGCGCAGCAGCCCACTGTGCGAATACGTGCAGGAGTCTGATGACGGTCACACAGCAACCTGCCGAGCCAAGCGCCGCGGAGAGCCCGAGCAGGTGGTGACGTTCAGCATGGACGACGCCAAGCAGGCCGGGCTGGCGGGGAAGCAGGGCCCATGGTCGCAGTACCCCAAGCGCATGCGCCAGATGCGCGCCCGCGCCTTCGCTCTGCGCGACGTGTTCCCGGACGTGCTGCGCGGTATGCCGGTGGCCGAGGAAGTGCAAGACATGCCGCCAGAGCGGCACATGGGCATGGCCGACGAAGTGACGCCTGCAGCCCAGCGGGTTGCCGCGCAGCCAGCAGAGTGGGCCGCAGACCGCTGGGCCAATGGACTGGTCAAGTGGGTTGACGGCATCGTGAATGGTGGCAAGTCCATCGAGGATGTTTTGGCCTGGTTGCGCTCCAAGGCCACGGTATCCGAGGCCCAAGAAAAGCAACTGCGGGAGGAAGTAGCAAAGCACTCCCAAGCAGCAGCGCCCAGCGTCAACCCTGACGAGTTGGCCAAGTCCATGCAGGAAGCCACTGACCTGGACACGCTTTACGAGTTGGCCAGCCGCATGGACGCCATTGAAGACCTGAACCAGCGCCAGCGCGTTGGCGCAATTTTTGACGCCCGCGTGGCGGAACTTGAAGGACAACCATGAACATCCAAAATCGCACAACCCACAACGTTGCCCAAGGTTCTCCTGAGTGGCTGGCGCTGCGCGCAGGCTTCTACACGGCATCCGAGGCCCCGGCCATGGCAGGGGAAAGCCGGTACGCAAAGCGAGAGGAATTGATCGCGGCCAAGGCTACGGGGATCACGCAGGAGCCCGACAGCTTCAAACAGGCCCTGTATGACCGGGGCCACGCAGCAGAAGCCGCAGCACGACCACTGGCCGAGGAAATCATTGGTGATGACCTTTCGCCAGTGACCATGACAGCCATGGTGGACGGCGTGCCATTGCTTGCCAGCATGGACGGACTGAACTTTGACGGCACGATCGGGTGGGAAACCAAGTTGTGGAACGAGGCGCTGGCTGCTGACGTGCGGTCCAACACACTCAGTCCCCACTACACGCTGCAGATGGATCAGCAAATCCTGGTCAGCGGAGCCGAGCGCATCCTGTTCACATGCTCTGACGGCACTCCAGAGCGCACCGTTTCGTGCTGGTACGAATCGACGCCCGAGCGCAGCGCGCAACTGGTAGCCGGGTGGAGGCAGTTCGCAGCCGATCTGGCCGCCTACGTGCCGCCCGATGCCAAGCCCGCCCCGGTGGTGGCCGATGCTATGGAAAGCCTGCCCGCCGTGTCCATGCGCCTTGAAGGCAAGCTGGCCGTAATCTCCAACCTGCCCGACTTTGCAACCCAACTGCGTGCATTTATAGAGCGCATCCCGGCCAAGCCCGACACTGACCAGGACTTTGCCAATGCGGAGTTCGCCTGCAAGGCGCTCAAGCGCGCAGAGGACGCACTGACGGCTGGCGAAGATTCCGCCCTAGGCGAAATGGTGGACTTTGAGGCCATGCGCCGCCAGGTGCGCGACCTCAAGGAACTGGCCCGCACCACTCGCCTGGCCACAGAAAAGCTGGTGACCGCCCGCAAGGAGCAGATCCGGGGCGAGATCGTGGCCGGTGGCATCGCCGCACTGCGCGAGCACATCGCCAGCCTGAATACCCGCCTGGGTAAGCCCTACATGCCGCAGGTTCCCGCCGACTTTGCCGGGGTCATCAAAAGCAAGCGCACAGTGGACAGCCTGCGCAGCGCTGTGAACGATGAACTGGCCCGCGCCAAGATCGAGGCCAGCGCCATTGCGGACCGCATCCAGATCAACATGGGCACGCTGCGCGAGCTGGCTAGTGCACACGCTTTCTTGTTCGCGGACACGGCCACCATCGTGCTCAAGCAGCCCGAGGACTTGACCATGCTGGTGAAGGCGCGCGTGGCCGAACATCAGGCTGCAGAGCAAGCCCGTCTGGACGCCGAGCGCGAGCGCATCCGCAAGGAAGAAGCAGACCGCGCCGACCGTGAGGCGCGCGAGAGGCTGGCCGCCGAGGAACGCGCCGCGCAGGCGGCCATCACGCAGGCGGCGAAGGCGGAAACGCTGCACCCTGCAGTGGCGGCCGACCTGGGCGGCCTGGTGCGCGAGCAACACGCCGAGGCAGTGGCAACACTGGACGCCCAGCAGGTGATCGGGACCGCGCAGCGCATGGCCGCCGCTCCGGCTGCAGCACCTGCAGCCCGATCCAGCGTGCCCACCCTGCGCATCGGGACCATCAAGGAGCGGCTGCAGCACATGACCGTGACGGCCGAAGACCTGCGCGCCCTGGGCTTTGAGCCCGCTGGCCGCGAGCGCGCTGCCCCGCTGTACCACGACGACGACTATCCGGCCATCTGCGATGCCATCGCGGCCCGAGCCCTGGCGTCCAAGGCTGAGTTCCTGCAATCCCGGGCTGCTGTCGCCGCCTGAACCCGCCCCACCCCGCAACCAAGGCCCGCCACGCGCGGGCCGCTTTCATTCTGGAGACCCCCATGAACATCAACCGCATTGAACCCGCCGCTTTCTCTGACGAGCCCTACACGCCCATTCCCATGGTGCAGGTCACCAGCAACCAGGTCGCCTGCATTGGCTACGACCCCAGCACCAAGACGCTGGCCTGCCAGTTCACGCGCGGCCCCGGGCACATTTACCACTACCCCAACGTGGAGCCCGAGCTGCACGCCCAGTTTGTGGGCGCCGAGTCCATCGGCACGTTCTTCGGGGAGCACATCAAGCCGCTGCCGTTCAAGAAGTTCCCAGCGCCGAAGGCGGTGGGTGAAGAGGCCAAAGCAACCGCCTAACGAATGAGCAATCCAGCCACTGGAATGACCACGGATGCGATGAGCCACTTCCAGTGATGTGCTGCCCAAGCTAGCACTCGCCACCTGACTGTTTCCATCGTGCGTGGCATCAGCCGCCATGCACGAACGGCTGCTTCATACCCTCCATTTCTCTCGCGGTAGATACCCCAGAGACGTTGAGAGGCGCTTGCGTTTCGGCTTTTGTAGTAGGTCATGCGCCGATGTTCGCAGCAAACCAAAAAATCCTTCTGCGGTTCGATTTCGCAGTTAACCCAAGCCCGCCGAGTGCGGGCTTTTTCATGGAGTCCCCATGTTCAAAAACCTGATCGTGTACCGCATCACCCAAGGCTGGGCGCCAGACCTGCAGGCCGCCGAGGAAGCCCTGGCCAAGGCCCCATTCATGGAATGCGGCGCCACCCAAGAGAAATCCATCGGCTGGGTGCCACCGCGCGGCGAGGCCCACGGAGCCCTGGTGGAGAGCATCGGCGGCCAGTGGATCGCCCGCCTGATGACAGAAACCAAAGCCATCCCCGCCAGCGTGCTGGCGCGCAAGGTCAAGGAGAAGGCTGAACGCATCGAGCAGGAAACGGGCCGCAAGCCCGGGCGCAAGGAGTCCAAGGAGTTGAAGGACGAGGCCAAGCTCGACCTGCTGCCCATGGCCTTCACCAAGCAGGCCAGCATGTGGGTGTGGATCGACCCGGCCGCCCGGCTGCTGGTGCTGGACACGGCCAGCCAGGGCCGCGCTGACGAGGTGGTCACGCTGCTGGTCGAGGCCCTGCCCGGCCTGTCGGTTTCGCTGATCAACACCCAGACCAGCCCCCAGGCCGCCATGGCCCACTGGCTCAAGGAGCAAGAGCCGCCCGTGGGCTTCACAGTGGACCGCGAGTGCGAGCTCAAAAGCGCCAGCGAGGAAAAGGCCGTGGTTCGCTACGGCCGCCACCCGCTGGACATCGAGGAGGTTCAGGCCCACATCGACGCAGGCAAGCTGCCTACCAAGCTGGCGATGACCTGGGATGACCGGGTTTCGTTCCTGCTGACTGAGGGCGGCCAGGTGCGCAAGCTGCAGTTCCTGGACACCGTTTTCGAGGGCCAGAAGGCAGACGCAGGCGGGTTCGACACGGACGTGGCCATTGCCACGGGCGAGCTGGTCAAGTTGGTCCCGGACCTGATCGATGCGCTGGGCGGCGAGGCCGAAACAAGCATGGCACAACCTGGAGGCGAAGCATCATGACCGACCACCGACCACCGACCACCGACCACCGACCACCCGGGCGCCGTGGCTTCCACCCGGCACGCTGAATACGTGGCGCTCCGCACAAAGGCCCAGGGGTTGAAGATCCGCGCTGCAACGCTACGCCGCGAGGCCAAGGCCGCTACGTTGACAGTGGATGCCCACAAGTTCCGGCTGGACGCCAAGGCGGCAAGCAATGAGGCCCGGGAACTGCTCGCCCGTGCCAAGGCCGTGAAGGCCGACGTGGAAAGCAGCATCCGAGCAGCGGCGCAGCTGCTCACCAGCCGGATGCCGCCCGACTACAGCCAGTGGGGCGTGGTCAAGACGCGGGCCTATGTGAAGGTGCTGGGCGTCGTCTCGGCGCAGAGCAAGCGCTCAGCGCCGAATCTGGCCCTGGCTACCCACGGGATCGGCCTTCTGCTCAGCCACAGTACCTGGAGCGAGTCGGTGCTGTCTCAGCTCGCAGCCATCACCACCATGCCGAAGGCGCTGCCCTGACGGGCGGCCCCGCAGCTCATCACCAAAACACCGCAGCGCGACACCACCAAACGCCTGCGGACAGGAGAAACACCCATGGCATCAGTCAACAAAGTCATCATCGTCGGCAACCTGGGCCGCGACCCTGAAATGCGCACCTTCCCCAGCGGGGACCAGGTGGCAAACGTCACCGTGGCCACCACCGACAAGTGGAAGGACAAGCAGTCGGGGGAAATGAAGGAAGCCACCGAGTGGCACCGCGTCATCTTCAACGGGCGCCTGGCAGAGATCGCGGGGCAGTACCTCCGCAAGGGCTCGCAGGTGTATGTCGAAGGCTCTCTGCGCACCCGCAAGTGGACCGATCAGAGCGGGGTTGAGAAGTACAGCACCGAGATTCGCGCAGACAGTCTGCAGATGCTGGGTGGCCGACCTGATGGCGCGTCCGCACCGACTACTGCCGCCCGCCCTGCACCTCCACCGCAACGACAGGCCCCAGCGCCAGCGCCGCGCGGCTCCACCGGATCGGGTTTTGACGACATGGATGACGACATCCCGTTCTGACCCACCCAGCAACCCCAACCCTCAAGCCCGCCCAGTGCGGGCTTTTTTACGCCCCTACACACCATGCGAATCATCACACTGCTTCTGTTTGCCCTGCTGACCGCGTGCGGCGGTGGCGGCTCCCTGTACTCGGACGGGTCGCCCGACTACTACGATTTCAACTACCAGCCCGAGCTGGACGAGCCGCACTATGCGCTGGGCCCCGGTGTCACGCTGCAGGCCCGCATTGTGTGGGACGGCACGCCCGGCGCACCCATCGAAACCACCCAGCATGTCCCTATGGGGTTCGTGCAGATCACCGACAAGAACACCGTGAAGAACTCGGACGGGCAGCCCATTTGGACGCACGGCGCCGGGGCGTTTGTTGGGGCCAATGGCCTAGCGCTGGAGCTGTGGAGCCGCGTGGACGGCGTGACCGTGGGCACGTTCTGGACGCAGGCAAGCAACCGCTGTGTATTCAACACACTTGGAACCTCGGTGGGCACGGATCAGTGTTTGGCTGATACCCCAAATCCAGCTGGGTATCTGACCCCGGCGCCAGGGTTCCAGCTCAAGAAGGGCACGCCGTACATCCTGACCATGTACCTGCAAGAAACGTCACCAGGGTGGATGACGCTACGGGCGAAGCTGTACGAGGCCACACAGTTTGAAGCTGTGGAGGTTCAGTCTGGACTGATCGGGTTTGAAAAGGCCCGCCACTTCCCGGACCAGGGCCAGCAGCTACGGGCGGCCATCGCGCGCACGCCTGGCAGCAAGGGCGAGCCTTCGGTGAGCTACGACTTCTTGGGAGACCTGATCGCCTGGGAGGACACTGGGCGCAAGTTCAGCGCCAAGGAAATCGCCATGCTGGCGGGGGAGTGAGGACGAAATGAGCACCTTCCTGAACTCCAAGGAGCTGGCCGAGCTCACTGGCGTGCGCATTGGCAAGGACGGCAAGACGCGCGAGCAGCTGCAGGCGGCAGAACTCAAGCGCATGAAAATCCCGCACTACGTGAACGCACGCGGCTGCCCGGTGGTGGCCAGGGCGGTTGTCGAAGGCGGGGCCAAACAACCCACACCACAACACAAAGGCTGGGAACCGGCCTTGGCCTGACCATGCAATATTTCCGCTCACGCACCCACCGCTCCGGCACCACGTACTACTATTTCGACAAGGGCGGCAAGCCGCGCAAGGAGATCCCCCTGGGGAAAGACTATGTGCTGGCCGTGCGCAAGTGGTCCGAGCTGATCGCCGCCGAGGACAAGAAGGCCGTTGCCAACTTCAAGGAGCTGGCCGACAAGTACGAGCGCGAGGTGGTGCCGCTCAAGGCCAAGAGCACCCAGACCCTGCAGGCTTCGGACATAAAGCTGCTGCGGGAATTCTTCTGCACGCCCTCCCCGGCCCCGCTGGACGAGATCAAGCCCAGCCACATCCACGCCCTGCTGCAGTGGAAGAAGCACCAGGCGCCGACGGCCAACCGGCTCAAGCGCACGTTCTCCCACATGTTCAACATGGCCCGGGCCTGGGGCTACACGGAAAAGCCGAACCCGTGCATGGGGATCAAGGGCCTGCCGGAGAAGAAGCGTGAGCAGTACATCACCGACGAGGTGTACCGCGCGGTGTGGAACGTCGCGGCGTGGCCGCTTCGGGATGCGATGGATCTGGCTTACCTAACCGGCCAGCGGCCCGCCGACACGGTGGGGATGACGGACGACGACATTGAAGACGGGCGCCTGAAAGTCACCCAGGGGAAGACCGGGGCGAAGCTGCGCATTCGGGTCGAGGGGGAATTGGCTGTGCTACTGGACCGCATCAAGGCGCGCAAGGACGCCTGCAAGATGTGGAGCTCATCGCTGGTAGTGAACCAGGCCGGGGAGGCGCTGTCGCAGAAGGCCCTGGGCGAGGTCTACAAGCGGGCGCGGACGAAGGCGGCAAAGCTGAATCCGAAGCTGGCCGACCAGATCAAAACCATGCGGTTCTACGACCTGCGGGCCAAGGCTGCGGATGACGTGTCCGAAGTGCGCGGCGAAGCGGCCGCCGCCGAGCTGCTGGGCCACGACAGCGTGACCACCACCCAGCGCCACTACCTGCGAAAAGGCCGGGTGGTTGGGCCGACCAAGTAGGCGCAGCAGGTATGATTCGGCACCTGCATAAGGTGAATTTGCGTAGCAATACGCAAGAAGTTAGTAAGCGCTACCGCTGAAAACTCTACTGCCCGTAGCTCAACTGGATAGAGCAATAGCCTTCTAAGCTATAGGTCGGGGGTTCGAGTCCCTCCGGGCAGGCCAAAACAGCATTTCAGACAGTCTCAGAACCTCTCAGAACCCGCACGTTTCCTAGCGTTGCGGGTTTTTTGTTGTCTCACACCATTTCACTACGTACCATGAGATACCGTCACAAAAACGGTATCTCTGACGGTATCTCTGAAGTACCGCACCCCAGATACCGTTAGCAGGGGAAGCAATGGCACTCGCAGACACATTCGTTCGGCAGGTGAAGCACAGCGGCAAAGCCAGCGGAGACAAGTACGCCGACGGCGGGGGCATGTACCTGCTGGTCAAGGCCAGCGGCAGGTACTGGCGGATGGACTACACCCACGCCGATAAACGCAAGACACTTGCATTAGGCGTGTACCCCGAAGTCTCTTTGGCGAAGGCCCGAAAGCGCCGCGAAGAAGCCCGCGAACTCCTGGCCGAAGGGCTGGACCCCAGCGCCGCCAAGAAGGCCGAGAAGCTGGCAACCCGCGTAGCCGCAGCCAACACCTTTGAAGCCGTGGCCCGCGAATTCCACGCCACACAGGCCAGCGGCTGGAGCCCCCGCTATGCAGCGAGGTGGATCGAGCGCATGGAGAAAGACCTGTTCCCACATATCGACAAGCTGACGTTGCCCGCCATCACCGCCCCCGTGCTGCTGGACGCACTGCGCAAGGTAGAGAAGCGCGGGGCCAACGAAACCGCCCACACCCTGCGCCAGACCGCCGGGCAGGTGTTCCGCTACGGCGTGCAAACCGGGCGCTGTGAGCGTAGCCCCGTAACTGACCTGCACGGCGCCTTAAAGCCCATCGTGGTCAAGCACATGGCCGCTGTGCTGGAGCCTGCCAAGGCGGGCGAACTGCTGCGGGCCATTGATGGCTACACCGGCCAGCCCATGACCAAGGCGGCGCTGGCGCTGTCTGCCCTACTCTTTCAGCGCCCCGGCAACATCCGGCAGATGGAGTGGGCGTGGATCGACTTCGACAAAGCCCTACTGACCATCCCATCCCAAGACATGAAGCGGCGGCTGGCGCAGAAGATCAACGGCAGGCCGCACTTTGTACCCCTGGCCCCGCAGGCCATTGCCATCTTGAAAGAACTACAGCCCTTCACCGGCCATGGGCGCTACGTGTTCCCCAGCCTTCGCACAGGCGAGCGGGCCATGAGCGACAACACCATCAATGCAGCCCTGCGGCGCATGGGCTTTGCCTCCGACGAAATGAGCGCCCACGGGTTCCGGGCGATGGCGCGCACGCTGATGATTGAACGCATCCACGGCATATCCGCCGATGTGATCGAAGCCCAGCTGGCGCACGGCAAATCTGGTCCTCTGGGGGCAGCCTATGACCGAGCGGAATTCATGGAGCAGCGGCGCAGGATGATGAAAGAGTGGGCGGACTATTTGGACAAATTACGCAAGGGGGCTGACCTAGTAAAGCTTTTTGCATCAGCATGAAAAATATTTGCTAAACGACTAACGTTTTAAGGGAGGAGCGAAATGCTAGACCAGATCGATGAAGCCGGTAAGAAGTTGTTTCTGAAAATGATACAAGACTCTCTTTTTAATGCAAAAACCGACGCAGATGACCTATATCGACACTTAGACGCATCTTCTCGGGAAAAGGAAACAACTAAGGCGCATTTACTTGGCCTAGCTAACGAGATGAGGACAAAAGGATTCTCTATCGAATTGCCTTTACAGGGCTCGAATAATATTAAAGAAGGTCTTATTACCCAGATTGCCATTGCGGAGCTTCTTGCTGATCAATTCATCGAAGCCAGTTTTTCAGAGCCTGACTTGGAGTGGCTGATGCTCGGAGCTTGGCAAGTCCAAGCTTGTCTTAAAAAAGCAGCAGGCAGTTGCTTGGGTCTACAACTAAAGATAGCCGACATAAGTGCCATCGAGAAAACTCTTAAGGCACGTAAGGCCGCAAATGCGCGCCATGACAGAGCGGGCGGATCCCGCGAGAAAGCTCAGAAAATTCGTGATATTTGGGCTTCCGGAAAATATACCAACAGAGATCGCTGTGCCGAAGAAGAATGTGGAGCACTTAATATGTCCTACTCATCTGCGAGAAAGGCGTTAATAAATAGGCCCGCCCCCCGCTAGCCGGTGCAGCGCATAGGCTAGCCGATGCGCTGCACACGGGGTTCTCCTTCTCAAACCGCGAACCGATATTCGAAGCCGTAACTTCACAGAACGGCACGAAATGTCAAAACATATCTCACCATTCGACGCCCTGCCCGACAGCGCATTCATCCGCGAAGCGCAACTGGTGCAGAGCCCCAAGCGCCCAGACACCCCAGCCCCCCTACCCTTCAGTGCCCCGACCCTATGGCGTATGGTGAAAAATGGCAGGTTCCCCAAGCCCGTCAAATTGTCTGAGCGCGTGACGGCCTGGAAGGTGGGCGATGTGCGTGCATGGATCAACGCACACACCGCCGATGCGTAAAGGGGCACACCATGCACACCGACGCAACCAAGCGGCAGGCCCTGGCCGAGATTCTGGCCGCGCATCCGGGCACCGACACCACGGCGCAATGCACACGCATCCGGGCAGCGCTGGCCCGCTTTGCACTCACCACGTTTGAGGCTTCACGTTATCTGGACTGCTACGACCCGCGCGCACGGGTGATACAACTGCGCCATGCCGGTGATGTGATCCGAACGCACTGGCAGACGGTGGAAACCGAAGGCGGTGGCAAACACCGCGTGGGGCTCTACGTGCTGGAACCCAAGGGGGGCCACCATGCAGAGCGCCATTGACGGGTTCAGCACCGCCATGGAGGCAGCGGGCTTGCCACCACCGCCCACCATCGAGGCCGATGGCAGCCTGCACCGCTTCAACACCAGCGGCAAGCGCGGCGACGATTCGGGCTGGTATGTGCTGCACCCGGACGGCATTGCGGCAGGTGCGTTTGGCTGCTGGCGTAACGGCTGGTCACAGACCTGGAGCAGCAAGCCCGACACAGCCATGACCCAGGCAGAGCGCGAAGCGCACCGCCAGCGCATCAAGGCCATGAAGGCACAGCGCGATGCAGAGCAGGCCCAACGCCAGCAACAGGCGCGCCAAACAGCGGCGGCGCTATGGCAGGCCGCAGCACCGGCCATGCAGCATGAGTACCTGGCGCGCAAGGGCATACAGCCCCACGGCGCACGGTGTGATGGGCATCGGCTGGTGATCCCGCTGCGTGATGTGGATGGCACTCTGCACAGCCTGCAGACCATTGCACCCGATGGCGACAAGCGATTCCTGCCCGGCGGGCGTGTGGCGGGCTGCTATCACTCCATGGGCAAGCCACAGGGCGTGCTGGTGGTGTGCGAGGGCTTCGCTACCGGGGCCAGCATCCACGAAGCTACGGGGCACGCGGTGGCGGTGGCGTTCAACGCGGGCAACCTGCTGCCCGTGGCCCAGGCGCTGCACGGCAAATACCCGGCGCTGCACATCATCGTGGCCGCCGACGATGACTGGCGCACCGATGGAAATCCCGGCCTGACCAAAGCCACCGAGGCAGCACAGGAAGTGGGCGGCGACCTGTCAAAACCTGACTTTGGCGACAGCCGCCCAGAGAAGGCAACGGACTTCAACGACCTGCACCAACTGCTGGGGCTGGACGCTGTGAAGGCGTGCATTGATAGTGCTGCGACGGCATCCACCGACAGCAGTTGGCCTGACCCCGTGCCCTTGCCCAGCGGCCTGCCACCCGTTGCGCCGTTTGATGCAGAGCTGCTGCCCGAGGGCCTGCGGGGCTGGGTGGCCGACATTGCAGACCGTATGCAGTGCCCACCCGACTTCACGGCGGTGGGCGCGCTGGTAGCGCTCTCCAGCCTGATCGGCGCGCGTGCGGTGGTCAAGCCCAAGGCCCGCGACGATTGGGCCGTGACGCCCAACCTGTGGGGCGCCATCGTGGGCCGCCCTGGCGTGATGAAGTCGCCCGCATTGAGCGAAGTATTGAAGCCCCTGCAGCGCCTTGAAAAAACAGAGCGGGAACAATGGCAGGCCGCGCACGAAGCCTGGCAACTCGATTGCAAGGTGGCCGAGCTGGTAGCCAAGGCCAATGAAAAGCAGGCCGCAGCCCAGGCCGCCAAAGACCCGGCCAAAGCGCGGGCGCTGCTGCAGCCAGCCGACAACACAACCGCAGAGCCCACCATGCGGCGCTACGTGGTCAACGATGCCACGGTGGAAAAGCTGGCCGAGCTGCTCACGGTGAACCCGTGGGGGACGCTGGTGTACCGCGATGAAATCCACGGCCTGCTGTGCAGTATGGACAAGCAGGGGCAAGAAGGCGCACGGGGCTTCTACCTGACGGGCTATGACGGCAACCAAGGCCATGCTGTGGATCGCATTGGGCGCGGCGAATCATTTGTGCCCCGCGTATGTCTGGCAATGCTGGGCGGCATCCAGCCCGGCAAGGTGCAGAGCTATGTGCGCGAGGCGGTGGCAGGCGGTGCCGGTGATGACGGCCTGCTGCAGCGCTTTGGGCTGACGGTGTGGCCCGATGTGAACCGCGAATTTGTCTATGTGGATCGGTGGCCCGACACCCCCGCCAAGCAGGCAGCATGGGCAGTGTTTGAGCGCTTGAATCAACTGCAGCCAGCCACCGACAGCGATGCACAGGAATGGCGCTTTACCCCTGAAGCACAGGCCCTGTTTGAAGAATGGCTGATCCCATTTGAAACCGAGCTGCGCGGCGACGAGCTGCACCCGGCGCTGGTGTCTCACCTTGCCAAGTACCGCAAGCTGGTGCCTGCGTTGGCACTGATCTTTGCCCTGGTGGACACGCCCGATAGCGGGCATCTCATCCACAACCGCGAACTGCTCCGTGCATTGGCATTGGCCGACTACCTACGCACCCACGCCGAGCGCCTGTACGCCGCAGCGGTAATGCCCGAAACCAGCGCAGCCAAGCAACTGCTGGACAAGATCAAGGCGGGCAAGCTGGCCGACAGTGACGGCGTTTTGCTGGATGCCTTTGCCCCCCGGCAGGTCGCAGTAAAACACTGGGCAGGACTGGGCACGCCAGAAGCAGTGCGCAAGGCCGCCGACCTGCTGGCCGACTATGGCTGGCTGGAACGTGAGGCCACAACCAGCGGCGCAAAGGGCGGCAGGCCCGGCGAGCGATACGTGCTGCACCCCGTGCTGGTGAAGGGAGGCGCGTGATGAAGTGGCTACAGCGCCTGAAATCGGCAACACAGCCAGACGCCAACGCTACGAAACCTACAGAACCCGGTTTCGTAGGTTTTGTAGCGTGCCCCGATGGGCCTTCTGAGAAATTTACAGCCCCGCAGCAGCCCCCCGCCAACGAAGCGAACGCAGACCCTGACCGCTGGTGCTGGCCCCACGGTGATGCAATGAACATGGCGGAGATTGACACCTTCACGGCGCGGCTGGCGCGCTTCACCGACAAGGGGCTGCCCCTGGATGATGCCGAAGCACTGGCCGACACGCTGGTGAAGCGCGACAGGGACGACGACCACCGCCGACTGTGCCTGGAGTGCGCCCACCTGCAAGGCGTGGGCCGCTGGAGCTGCGGCAACTGGAAACAGGCCGCCGTCTGCACTCGCCCGGCAGACACAGGGCTGGCGCATGTGCTGGTGGTGACGCCCCAACACTGCCCAGGGTTCAAGGGGCACAAACGATGACAAAGAAGACCCAGACCCCGGCGGTGCAAAAAGGCAACACAGACCCCAACACCCTGCAGCTACACAAAGACCCCGCGCAGACAGACGCCGCCCAGATCGCAGCAATGGCGCTGGGCAGCGTTGCGGCCAACGCGATGACCGCGCGCTCCTTTGCAAAGGGCACGTTTGGCACGCTGGACGTTACCGAGTGCGTGATGACGTTGAAACAGCGCGTGGACACCACCCACGGCGGCGACCTCAAGCACGCAGAAACCACCCTGACGGCGCAGGCCGCAACCCTCGATGCAATCTTCAACGAGATGGCCCGGCGGGCAGCATTGAACATGGGCGAGTACCTGGACGCCACCGAACGCTATATGCGGCTGGCGCTCAAGGCCCAGGGTCAATGCCGCGCCACGCTGGAAACGCTGGCTGCCATCAAGAACCCGCCGATCGTGTTCGCACGGCAGGCAAACATTGCCCACGGGCCGCAGCAGATCAACAACGAGGCCATATCAGGCACCACCACCACGCGGGCGAGAAAAACCAGAACACGGCAGAACGAACTATTAGAGGAACCGCAGCATGGCAGCACGCAACTGGACGACCGAACAACGCCAGCGTCAGCGCGAGGCCATACAGCGGTGGAAGCCGTGGAGCCAATCCACCGGACCACGAAGCGCCGAAGGGAAAGCAGTGGCGGCGCGTAATGCTTACAGCGGCGGGCAGCGCGATGCGATGCGCAGAGCCATCAAAGAGCTACGCGAGGCCCTGCGGGCGCAGAGAGACATGCTGGCCGAAGCGTAGGCAACGGCGATGAAAGACTGGAGTCGCTGTTCAAGTGAGGCCACTTGACGGTCGCGGCCTTGGGGATCGCTCGCGGCTTGTTTAACTACACGACCGGCAGGGAAGGTAGTGACGCCTAACAGAAAATCGGGGCAAGCCAAGCTACACCGGGCTTATGAACAAAAAAACCGCCTCGGTTAGCGGTTTCACGGGGGTGCGAAAATCAGTAGCAAGTGGTGTTCACCGTATCAAAAAATCGCGTGCTTCGGCAATTCACCGCTGGCTGTGGCCGGGCCATTTGGAGCAAAAGCAACCCATTGGCGATCTCGCGGTTGGCTTGCTCCTGCCTTGCTCGCTCTATTTGGCGCTGCTGTTCTTCCGCCCGCTGCTGTCGATCAAAATCGGCCCGCAGCGCCGCCTTGCGCTGCTCCTCCGCGTGGGCTGCTGCCATCGCCTGCTGCTCTGCATTGGCCTTGCGTTGCGCTTCGGCCATCACGGACAGCTCGCCAATTCGTTTGTCAAATGCCGCCTGGTTAGCATCGTTTGCTTCAATGACCGCACCCCAAGTCAAATCACCCGAATAGGCGCGAGTGAGGATTGCGCGATACCCCGTTTCAAATGCATCAACGGCCTGCTTAGCCAGGGGGTGATAGTTAACTCGATTGGGTTGATCCAGAGACTGGCAGTTTTGCAGCGCATCGGCCACGAACTCCAGCGACTGCTGCTCCTGCTTGTTGGCCTTGGCTTTGGAGGCCCTCAGAGCCAGCGGGATCGGCGACTGACCAACACCCAAACGAGAGACGACCGGCGCGGCTCGCGCATCTGACCAGACGGCGCGGTAACAGTCACCCACCTTGAACGCTTGCTCCTCCTGTTGCGCATTCGCGAGCAATGGCAGCAAGGCTGCGATCAGCAAAAGTTTCTTCATATCCGACCCCTTAGATTCGTTCGCTCTGCTTGTGAACCACTTCACCAATGATGATGCAATTTTCATCACACAGCTTGCGGCAATTAGAACCCGGTGAAAACATCAACGAAGTTGAGCGCGCACTCATCATGGAACACAACACGTCTGGCAATCAGCCATGGCAACTTAACGACTGAAGCTGCGCGAGTCTGCAGACGTCCGACATCGTGGACACTTTCACAAATGACGGTACTTTTGACGGTACTTTTCTAAATCGAAAACATGAAACTCAGTATCCATGCGGGTTTCAAGGCACTATGTGAACTCCTCCGGGCAGTAAAAATCATCCGACTGGCGTTGATTGCGCCAGGGGAAAATGCCGAAACATCCACTTCGGCCAGGCCACACGCCGCCCCCATCCTCGCTCCATGATGGTTGGCCGAGGAGTGCAACCCTATTGCCGCTAGCGATTGGGTTGCGGCACAGCCGCATAGTTCATCGCAATGGCCTGTACGACAGCGCCAATCAACGCTGAATCCCCGGCACTCTGTGGCAGCACTTCCTTCACAATCTTGACTGCGTACTCCAACTGCTCTTTGGCCAGGGCGGCAGACATGGCGTTTCCACGCTTCTCACTCGGCGACGCATCGCGGACTACCAGATTCATCAGAGACTCCCAGAAAGCAGTTAAACAAGCAGTATGCGCTGCCGTCTTCTCGCAGCGCGACCGTTGGAGAAACTAAATGGGAGTAGCAGGTCGCAGCACCTGGAGCCGGGGCCTAAAAGCCATTGCACAAAGCAAAAAGCGCTGCAACGTTTCCGTTGCAGCGCTTTGCATTTTGGGGTGGCTGATGGGGCTCGAACCCACGACAACAGGAATCACAATCCTGGACTCTACCAACTGAGCTACAGCCACCGTAGCTTTGTATTATAGCCTGGGTTTTCACCCTAAAGGCCAAATTGCTTAATTTTCTGCAGTTCCTTGGGCCACGGTCTCCGGACGGGGCGCTTTGATCTGCACCTTGAAGCGCTGCTTGAGCAACTCGTAATAGGCCAGGCCTTCGGCCGTCGTCAGCCACTGCTCGTACTGCTGGCGTTCTTGCTGCGCACGCTGGACATCAGGCGCCTGGCGAGGCACCACGCGGTTGACCTTGACCACCACGTAGCCCGCAGCGCCCAAGTCCACACCCGTCCAGCTAGGCAGCGCATCGGCAGGCGCGCGCAGGGCGGCATCGATCACCGGGCGCGGCAGGTTCTGGGTTTGCTCACGCGACACTTCGGTGGCAGCCGACAGGCCTGTGGCCGAAGCGGGCGTCGCTTTCCACGCAGCCAACTTGGCCTCGCCTTCCTTGCGGGCCAGCTCTGCCGACTTCTCTGCCACGTAAAGCGTACGAACCCGGGCACGCACTTCGTCCAGAGGCAATGTGCGGGCGGGGGTGTAGGTCGTTACACGGCCTGCGGCCATCTGGCTGGGGCCCACTTCAACCGCCTCGGTGTTGCGCTTGTTTTGCACGGAGTCCGATGCGAAAAGCGCTTCCAGGAACTTGGCATTGGCGAGTGGCCCCTTGGCGCCCGGCGCTGCAGTGCGCGTGACCCCAGTGGCCGTTTGCACCTTGAGCTTGAGCTTGTCTGCCACCGGCTGCAGGCTGTCGGCCTGCTCGTACACACCATTCGTGAAGGACTCAGCCACTTCGGCAAACTTGCGCTGGGCTTGTTGCTGCTTGAGTTCAGCCTCCATCGAAGGACGCAGTTCCTCGAACGAGGGTTGGCGGGGTGTCTTGATGTCGGTCAACTGGATGATGTGAAAACCGAAGTCGCTTTCCACCACATCGCTGATCTCGCCCTTCTTCAGTGCGAAGGCCGCATCCTCAAAGGGCTTGACCATGGCACCACGGGCGAAGAAGTTGAGGTCCCCCCCCACCACGGCCGAGCCTTTGTCGTCGGAGGATTTTTTAGCCACGTCAGCAAAACTCGCGGGCGCCTTGCGCACCTGGGCCAGCAGTTCGGCGGCCCGGGCCTTGGCCTTTTCACGGTCTGCGGCCGGTGCGTCTTTGGCGGCATTGACGAGAATGTGGCTTGCGCGGCGCTCTTCCTTGGCAGTCATCCGCGCCACGTTCTCCTTGTAGTAGGTGCGCAGATCATCTTCGCTCAGCGAGATGGTGGCGCGCACGCTGTCGAGGTCCAACACCACATACTCCACAGCCGCCTGCTCCAGCTGCTGGAACTGCGCGGGGTGGGCCTTGTAGTAGGTTTCGAGGTCCGCATCCGTGGGCGCGACCTTGCTGGCGAAATCGGAGGCATTGAAACGTGCCACCTGAATGTCGCGTCGCTCGTACAAGGCATTCAACGCCAGCTTGACCTGGGCATCCGTGCCAAAGGCAGAGCTCATCACCCCCCCCATGACCTGATTGATGGAGATGTCCCGGCGCACATTGGCCTCAAAGCCCGCAGGCGTGAGACCTTGGCCGGCCACCAGCGTGCGGTAGGCTTCTGCGTCCAGTGTTCCATCCGCGCGCTTGAGCCCTGCAATCGCCGGGATTTCCTGCAGGCTGCGCGCCAAGCGCGCATCGCTGGTGACGAGGTGCATTTTTTGTGCAGCAGCTGCCAGCACGCGGTCGCGCACCAGACGTTCCAGCGTGGCGTAGCGGGCGCTGGGCGAGTCCAGCAACTTGGGATCGACCGTGGGAGACTGCGCACGAATACGATCTGTCTCCATGCGGTGGGCATTGTCCCAGTCTGTCTGCTTGATGTTGTCTCCATCGACACGCGCCACCACTGGGCTCTTTTCAGAGAAGTAGTTGCTGTCAATGCCTACCAGCACAAACGAAGGAATGATCAGCAAGAACAAGAAGATCATCACGATCTTGGAGTGCTTGCGGATGGATTCAAACATGGTCGATCTTTCAGAGGCAAAAAACAAAAGGCGAACTTGCGTTCGCCTTTGTTCGGTGATGGTGGGTCCTGACGGTCTCGAACCGCCGACCTACTCCGTGTAAAGGAGCCGCTCTACCAACTGAGCTAAGGACCCCACCTAAACTTGATCCTCAGTTCAAGGCATCTTTCAATGCCTTGCCAGGACGGAACTTTGGAACTTTAGCAGCTTTGATTTTAATCGTAGCACCAGTACGGGGATTGCGACCCGTACGGGCAGCGCGCTTGCCCACAGCAAAGGTGCCAAAACCGACGAGCGACACCGTGCCGCCCTTCTTCAGAGTCTTCTTGACCGCTTCGATCGTGGATTCCAGGGCGCGCGCAGCAGCGGCCTTGGAGATGTCGGCGTTGGTAGCGATGTGCTCGATCAGTTCGGTTTTGTTCACAAGAAGCCTCTCGGAAAAGAGTTGATGGAATGTCTCGCGGATATCTGGTCTTCACACGTCTGACGGCACAGCCGAGGGCTGATGGAGAGCAGGCGGGGGAATGACTGGCATACACAGCAGTGGCTGCTGCATCAGATTAAAGCCATCGAGTTTCAGAGTGTCAATACAGCACGCCGTTTTGACGCAGCGCTGCAATGAATTCTAGTCGTATTTCACGCTGCGACAGGGCTTGCAGGCCGGTTTTGTCTCAAACACGCCGTATGGGCAGCATCCCGTATTGACACCCCAATCCCTGCGCCACTCAAACGGCCGACAGGGCTTCGGCAATGGCCTTGCCAACGTCCTGCGTGCTCGACTTGCCCCCCAGATCCGGGGTGCGTGGTCCACCACTTTGGGGGTCGAGAACGGCTTCAATGGCAGCCAGCACTGCATCGTGTGCAGCGCGATACCCCAGGAAGTCCAGCATCATCGCACCGCACCAGATCTGCCCGATGGGGTTGGCAATACCCTGCCCGGCAATGTCGGGCGCCGAGCCATGCACGGGCTCGAACAGCGACGGCATGGTGCGCGTGGGGTTGAGGTTGGCACTGGGCGCAATGCCAATGGTGCCAGTGCAGGCAGGCCCCAGGTCCGAAAGGATGTCGCCAAACAGGTTGCTGGCCACCACCACATCAAAGAAGTCGGGGCGCTGCACGAAGTGGGCCGTGAGGATGTCGATGTGGAACTTGTCCACCTTCACATCAGGGTAAGCCTTGGCCATCTCGGCCACGCGCTCGTCCCAGTAGGGCATGGTGATGGCGATGCCGTTGGACTTGGTGGCGCTGGTCAAATGCTTCTTGGGGCGCGACTGGGCCAGCTCAAACGCAAACTTGAGCACGCGGTCCACGCCATGGCGCGACATCACCGTCTCCTGCATCACGATCTCGCGCGGTGTGCCTTCGTACATGCGGCCACCGATGCTGGAGTATTCACCCTCGGTGTTCTCGCGCACGATCAGCATGTCGATCTCGCCGGGCAGGCGCGGGCTGCCGTCGCGGCGCACCACAGGCGCAATCACGCCGGGCATGAGGCGCGCGGGGCGCAGGTTGATGTATTGATCGAACTCGCGGCGAAACAACAGCAGCGAACCCCAGAGCGAGACATGGTCGGCAATCTTCTCCGGCCAGCCCACGGCGCCGAAGTAGATCGCCTCGTGGCCGCCGATCTGGTCCTTCCAGTTGTCGGGCAGCATCTTGCCGTGCTTCTCGTAGTGGTCCCAGCTCGAAAAGTCGAAGTGGTCGAAGTGCAGGTCGATGCCAAACTTGCGCGCGGCCACGTCGAGCACGCGCAGGCCCTCGGGCATGACCTCTTTGCCAATGCCGTCACCGGCCACCACGGCAATGCGATGTTTCGCCATGCAAATGCTCCTGAAAATATAGCTACCAGCGCTTATCCAGCGCGCGCAAGCAGCCTAAAACGCCTGGAATTTACTTGACGCGGGCCCGGATTTCGGGAAGCGCCTTCTGCAGGTAATACACCATCGACCAGACCGTGAGCACGGCCGAGGCCCAGATGAGCCAGGTGCCCCACACGCCTGTGTCGATCACGCCGAACAGCCGCCCGTCGTACAGCAGGAAGGGGATGGCCAGCATCTGCACCGTGGTCTTCACCTTGCCAATCATGTGCACGGCCACACTCTTGCTCGCACCAATCTGCGCCATCCATTCGCGCAGGGCCGAGATCGCGATCTCGCGGCCGATGATGATGAGGGCCACGAACACATCGGCACGCTGCAGATGCACCAGCACCAGCAGCGATGCGCACACCAGGAATTTGTCAGCCACTGGGTCGAGGAAGGCGCCGAACGACGAGGTCTGGTTGAGCTTGCGGGCCAGGTAGCCGTCCAGCCAGTCGGTGGCGGCAAACACCACGAACATCACGGTGGCAATCAGGTTGCGCGTGGCAGGGTCCAGCGGTGCGTAGAACACCCCCACGATCAAAGGTATCGCGACGATGCGCGTCCAGGTCATCAAGGTGGGGATAGTCCAGAACATGGCGGCGATTGTGTCACGGCACAGCCGGGGCACTGTCCATAAGGCTTATCTCAGCGCCCTATAAATTTCTTCGGCCAGCTCACGCGAAATGCCATCCACCGTGGCCAGGTCTTCCACACTGGCCGCCGCCACGCCACGCACGCCGCCAAACCGCTGCAGCAGCCGCGCGCGCTTCTTGGGCCCCACACCCGCAATCTCTTCCAGTTGCCCGCCGCCCACACGCACCTTGGCCCGCGCCGCGCGCATGCCTGTGATGGCAAAGCGGTGCGCCTCGTCGCGGATCTGCGCCACCAGCATCAGCGCGGCCGAGTCCTTGCCCAGGTACACCTTTTCGCGCCCATCGGCAAACACCAGCTCTTCCAGCCCCACCTTGCGGCCTTCGCCCTTCTCCACGCCCACGATCCGCGTCAGGTCCAGCCCCAGCGCGGTGAACACCTCGCGCGCCACACCCACCTGGCCCTTGCCACCGTCGATGAGCACCAGGTCGGGCAAACGCGCCTGGCCCTTGGGCCGGGCCGCTGCTTGCGCCTCAGAGGACTTTGCATAGTCAATACCGCCCTCCTCGCGCTGCGCCTCCACCACCTTGCTGTAGCGGCGCGTGAGCACCTGGCGCATGGCGGCGTAGTCGTCTCCACCGGTGATGCCTTCGATCTTGTAGCGGCGGTATTCGCTGCTCTGCATCTTGTGGTGGTGGAACACCACACACGACGCCTGGGTGGATTCGCCCGCCGTGTGCGAGATGTCGAAACACTCGATGGTGAGCTGGTCCAGGTCTTCGGGCGGCAAGTCCAGCGCCTCGGCCAGCGCCCGCGTGCGGGCCTGTTGAGAGCCTTCTTCGGCCAGCAGGCGAGCGAGCTGCAGGTCCGCATTCTTCTGCGCCATGTCCAGCCAGGCACGGCGCTGTTCGCGGGGCTGGTGGATGGCATTCACGCGCAGGCCACTTTGTTCGGTCAGCGCATCCAGCAGGGCTTTGTCCACCGGCACGCTGGTCACCAGCAACGGCGGCACGGGCACGCCGATGTAGTGCTGGGCGATGAAGGCTTCGAGCACCAGCACCTCCACGGGCCGCGCAGACGGCACAGGCGCGGCGTTTTCCCCTTCAGCGCCCTCAGCAGCGTCAGGCCCCTCACCGCCCTCCTCCGCATACACCGCCGCAGCGTCTTCCACATGCACGGGGAAATACGGCCGGTCGCCCAGGTGACGGCCACCGCGCACCATGGCCAGATTCACGCAGGCGCGGCCACCCAACACGCGCACGGCAAGGATGTCCACATCCTTGTCATCCACCGTCTCGATGGACTGCTGATGCAGCACGCGCGACAGCGCCTGGATCTGGTTGCGCACCTCGGCCGCCTGCTCGAATTCGAGCTTGTCAGAGTGCGCCATCATGCGCACCTCCAGCGCCTGCAGCAGCTCCTGCGTTTCACCACGCAGCAGCGCCTCGGCATGCGACACATCAGCCGCATACGCCTCGGGCGAGATCAGATCCACGCAGGGCCCGGTGCAGCGCTTGATCTGGTACAGCAGGCAGGGCCGGGTGCGGTTGGCAAACACCGTGTCTTCGCAGGTGCGCAGCCGGAACACCTTTTGCAGCAGCTGGATGGTTTCCTTCACCGCCCAGGCGCTGGGGTACGGGCCGAAGTAGCGGTGCTTTTTGTCGACCGCGCCCCGGTAGTAAGCCATGCGCGGAAACACCTGCCCCGGCGCGTCGCCCCGGGTATGGGCGCCCGGCGTGCCGGTGATCTTGAGATAGGGGTAGCTCTTGTCGTCGCGGAACAGGATGTTGAACTTGGGGTTCAACGTCTTGATGAGGTTGTTTTCCAGCAGCAGCGCCTCGGCCTCGGAGCGCACCACCGTGGTCTCCATGCGCACGATCTTGCTGACCATGTGGCCGATGCGCGTGCCGCCATGGTTCTTCTGGAAGTAGCTGGACACCCGGCGCTTGAGGTTGAGCGCCTTGCCCACGTACAGCAGCGCATCCTGCGCGTCGAAATAGCGGTACACGCCCGGCAGCGCGGGCAGCGCAGCCACCTGCGCCAGAAGTTCTTCGGAATGCACATCAGACATGGCGCGTATTGTGGCCTCGGGCGTCGCCTGCCCCATTCACTATCAAAAAAATAGCTGCCAGCGCATATTCAACTAGCGCTTGCAGCCATTTTGATCAAAAACACCGCCCCTCGGTCACTCCGCCTCGATCTTCGAGGTCTTCACCACCTGCGCCCAGTTGGTCAGATCCGCCTTCACCTTATCGCCCAGTTGTGCCGGGGTCTGGTAGTCGGCCGTGGCGCCCTGCTCTTGCGCCTTCTGCTGGAAGGCTGGGTTCTGCACCACGGTGCGGATATCGGCCGTGAGCTTGTCCACCACGGCCTTGGGCACACCGGCCGGGGCAAACACCGCAAACCACGAGGTGGCATCGACCTTGGGGTAGCCCGCTTCGGCGGTGGTCGGCACATCGGGCAGGCTGGGCAGGCGCTGCTTGCCCGTCACGGCCAGCACGCGCAGCTTGCCGCTGGCGATGTGCGGCATGAAAGGTGGCGCCGTCCCAAAAGTCAGGTCAACCTGGCCGCCCAGCAGGTCCTGCAGCGCGGGGCCCGTGCCCTTGTAAGGCACGTGGACCATCTTGATGCCACCTTGCTGCTCCAGCATGGCACCGGTCACATGCTGCAGCGAGCCGTTGCCCGACGAGGCGTAGTTGAGCTTGCCAGGGTTGGCCTTGGCGTAGGCGATCAGCTCGGGCAGCGTCTTCACCGGCAGGTCGGCCCGCACCACGATGATCTGCGGGGCGGAGATGACGTTGGCCACGGGCTGGAAGTCGCTCTGCTCCCACTGCTTTTGCTTGGTGATGTGGGGCGAGATGACGTGGTAGCCCGAGTACTGCATCAGCAGCGTGTACCCATCGGCCTCGGCCCGCTTGACAGCGCTGGCCGCAATGTTGCCGTTGCCCCCGCCCTTGTTGTCTGCGATGACCGACTGGCCCAGCACCGGCGCCAGGGCCTGCGCCAGCATGCGGGCAGACAGGTCGGTGGTGCCGCCTGCGGCGGTGGGCACCACCAGGGTGACGTTCTTCGACGGGTAAGCGCCCTGCGCCGCTGCGTGGCCGATAAATCCCGTGGCCAGTGCGGCGATGGCGAGGGTGGTGAACTGCTTGCGGGTGGTTTTCATGAAAGCGATGTCTCCGTTGTCGTTGTTGTCAAAAATCTGAAAAGCGAGAAACCGTTGGGTGCCAAGAAAAATGCGCGGTCAGTCGACCGTGGCCCCCGTCTCCTTGACCACGCGGCTCCACTTGGGCAGGTCGGATTGCACCAGCGCCGCCAGTTGCGCCGCCGTGCCCTTGAAGGGCTCGCAGCCCACAGTGGCCAGTTTCTCGACCACGTCCTTGTGCTCCAGCGCGCGGGCCACCTCGGCCTGCAGTTGCGCCACGATGGGCGCGGGGGTGCCCGCCGGGGCAAACAGCGCATACCAAGGCGCCTGGCCAAAGCCCTTGATGGTTTCGCCAATGGTGGGCGCATCGGGCAGCGCGGCCACGCGCTTTTCATTGACCACGCCCAGCACCTTGAGCTTGCCCGCCTTGATGAACGCAATGGCCGACGGCAGGCTTTGCACCGACAGCGGCACCTGCCCGCCCACCACGTCGGTGGCAGCGGCGGCAGAGCCCTTGTAGGGAATGTGTTGCAACTGGATGCCTGCGGCCTTTTGCAGCATCTCGCCAATCAGATGGTTCAGCGTGCCATTGCCCGCCGAGGCAATCGAATACTTGCCAGGGCTGGCCTTGGCCAGTGCCACCATTTCGGCCACGGTGTTGGCGGGGAACGAAGGGTGCGCCACCAGCACATAACCCGCAGTCGCCACCGGCGCCACAGGGGCAAAGTCCTTCACGGGATCAAAGCCGGGGTTCTTGTACAGCGCAGGGCCGATCACATGGGCGCTATCGGCCGTGAGCAGCAGCGTGTAGCCGTCGTTGCGTGCCCGGGCCGTGGTGCCCGTGGCCAGCGTGCCGCCCGCTCCAGGGCGGTTCTCCACGATCACGCTCTGGCCCAGTTGCTCACCCAGCTTTTGCGCCACAACACGCGCAATGGCGTCGTTGGCACCGCCCGCAGCCTGGGGCACCACCACGGTGATGGGTTTGGATGGGTATTTTTCCTGTGCGCTCGCCGTGAAGGCGGCAGAGCACAACACAGCAGCGGTGAAGAGGCGGCGGGACAGTGAGTTGGCGAAGGTCATGGCTTTTGTCTCCTGTTGTGATGGGGAATGCAGGCGTGTCCGCCTTCAGCGGGACAGCGCTCTTTCGCGGATGGCATCGAAATCGGCAGGCACCGGGTGCAGCATCAAACGCGGCCCCGCCTTAGCGATCTGGCTCGGAATGTCGTGGCCGATGAGCGCAGGCAACTGCTGCGCGGCGGCCACCAATTGCGCCAAGTCCACGCCCGTGTCATAGCCCATCAGTGCCAGCGCATGCACGATCTCTTCGCTGCACACATTGCCGCTGGCGCCCGGCGCGTAGGGGCAACCGCCCAGTCCGCCCAGAGAGGCATCAAACCGGTCAGCACCCGCTTCAATGGCCGCCAGCACATTGGCCAGCCCCATGCCCCGCGTGTTGTGGAAATGCAGGGTGAACTCCACCCCCGGCCAGCGCGTGCGAGCCGCTATCGTGAGCGGGTGCACCTGCGTGGGGTAGGCCATGCCCGTGGTGTCGCACAGCGTGATGCCGCGCACGCCCAGGTCCACAAAACGCTGCACCCAGCCGAACACATTGGCTTGGGCGACATCTCCTTCCATGGGGCAGCCGAACACGCACGACAGCGACACGTTCACTGCCACGTTGGCGCCCTGCGCCAGGGCCACCACCTGCGCCAGTGCCGCAAACGACTGCTCCTGCGTCATGCGCAGGTTAGCCAGGTTGTGGGTCGCGCTGACGGACATGACCAGGTTCAGCTCGTCCGTGCGCGACTCGATGGCGCGCTCTGCCCCGCGCAGGTTGGGCACGAGCGCGGTGTAGACCGTGCCCGGGAGGCGCGTGATCTCGCGCATCACGATCTCGGCGTCGCGCAGCGCGGGGATGGCGGTGGGCGATGTGAACGAAGTCACCTCGATCTTGGACAGGCCTGCGGCCGACAGAGCATTGCACAACGCAATCTTGTCGGCTGTGGGCACAAAGGCCTTTTCCATCTGCAGGCCGTCGCGCAATCCAACTTCCTGCATGTGGATGCGGCGGCCTATGCCTTGCCAAGCGGTACTGGGTGCATTCATTGCACGACTCCTTTGCTGCGCAGCAATGCAATCTGCTCGGCATTGAGCCCCATTTCTGCCAGCACCGCATCGGTGTCATCACCCAGGTGCGGCGCGCTGCTGCGGATGGTGCCCGGCGTGGCCGAGAGCTTGGGCACGATGCCCGGCACCTCCACGCTGTAGCCATCGCGCGTCTCTTGCGTCAACAGCATGTCGCGCGCGCGGTAATGGGGGTCTTCGGCAATGTCCTTGGCGGTATAGACCTTGCCCGCAGGCACGCGGTCGGTGCCCAGCGCGTCCAGCACCTGCTGCACGGTGCGCTGCGCGCTCCAGGCACCGATGGCGGCGTCGATCTCTTCCACACGGGCCACGCGGCCGGTGTTGTTGGCCAGGTCCGGCGCGGCGCCCAGGTCGGGCCGGCCGATGGCATCCATCAAACGCTTGAAAATGCTGTCGCCATTGCCTGCCACCAGCACCCAGCCGTCCGTGCAGGGGTAGGCGTTGCTAGGGGCAATGCCCGGCAGCGCACTGCCTGCCGCCTCGCGCACCGCGCCGAAGGCGCTGTACTCGGGGATCAGGCTTTCCATCACGTTGAACACCGCCTCGTGCAGCGCCACGTCGATCACCTGGCCTTTGCCACCGTTGACCTTGCGGTGGTACAGCGCCGTGAGCACGCCGATGGTGCCGTGCAGCGCCGCCAGCGTGTCGCCAATCGACACGCCCACACGCACCGGCACGCGGCCGGGCTCGCCGGTCAGGTGGCGCAGGCCGCCCATGGCCTCGCCAATGGCGCCAAAGCCTGGCAGGTCGCGGTAGGGGCCCGTCTGGCCGTAGCCGGAAATGCGCAGCATCACCAGGCCAGGGTTGAGCTGGTGCAACTCCTCGGGCGACATGCCCCAGCCTTCGAGCGTGCCGGGGCGGAAGTTCTCGACCAGCACATCGGCCTCGGCGATCAGCTGGCGGGCGATGTCCTGGCCTTCCTTCTGGCGCAGGTCCAGCGCCACCGAGCGCTTGTTGCGCGACTGCACCTGCCACCAGACGGAGGTGCCTTCCTTGATCAGGCGCCAGTTGCGCAGGGGGTCGCCGGTCTCGGGGGCTTCGATCTTGATCACATCGGCGCCAAACTCGCCCAGCGTCTTGCCGCAGAACGGCCCGGCAATGAGCTGGCCCATTTCGATGACGCGCACGCCTTGCAAGGCGGCGGGGGAAGCAATGGAATCCATGGGTGGGGTTGTCTCCTGCGGCCAGCCCCACGCTGGGACGGCTCGGGGCGAATGATGCGCAGGGCGCGCGGGGCCGTAAATCGCTCAAGCAACAAGATGCCATCGCAAACCGGCATGGCAGTTGCTGCGCTTGTTACCATCAGGCCCCCATGAAACTCGACCCCGTCTCCCTGCGCCTGTTTGTGGCCGTGATGGAAGAAAGCACCATCGCCGCCGCTGCTGCGCGCGAGCACATTGCCGCATCGGCCGTGAGCCGCCGCCTGGCCGACCTGGAAGACGCGCTGCACGTGGCGCTGTTCACCCGCAGCAACAAGGGCACCGAGCCCACGGCTGCAGCCTATGCGCTGCTGAACCTGGCGCGTGGCGTGCTCAATGATTTGGACGGCATCGCCAGCCAGATGCGCGACTACGGCGCGGGCTTGCGCGGCCATGTGCGGGTGGTGGCCAACATCTCGGCCATCACGCAGTTCTTGCCGGCGCAGCTGCAGAGTTTCATGGCGCTGCACCCGCAGGTGGACGTGCGGCTGCAGGAGCAGATCAGCACAGCCATCGCCCAGTCCGTGGCCGAGAACGCGGCTGATGTGGGCATCCTCAACGAGGGCCAGTACGGCGACCGCGTGGTACAGCTGCCCTACCGCACCGACGAGCTGGTGCTGGTGGTGCCCACGGGCCATGCGCTGGCGCGCCGCAAGTCGGCCCGGCTGGCCGACGCCCTGCCCTACGACTTTGTGGGCGCGCACCCGGGCAGCGCCATCAACAACCAGCTGACCCGCGCGGCCTCCGAAGCCGGCCTGCCGCTGCGCCTGCGCATGCAGGTCACCAGCTACGACGCACTGTGCCTGATGGTGGCGGCTGGCCTCGGCGTGGGCGTGATGCCGCGTGGCAGCGCCGCGCTGTACAAGGGCTCGCAGCCCATCCGCGTGGTCACGCTGAACGAGCCCTGGGCGCACCGGCAGCTGGTGCTGTGCGTGCGCTCGGAAGAATCCCTCTCCAGCGTGGCGCGGCTGCTGGTGGACCATTTGCGCGCTGGCGCAGCACCTGAGGACAACAGGGTATGACAGCCAAGCCCCCCGTGAAGCCCGCGCTCCCCGCCCTGCAATGGGACGTGTTCTGCCGCGTGATCGACAACTTTGGCGACATCGGCGTGTGCTGGCGGCTGGTGGCGCAACTGGCCACCCTGGGGCACCACGTGCGCCTGTGGGTGGACGATGCCTCGGCCCTCAGGTGGATGGCGCCTGCAGGCTGCCCGGGCGTGGAGCTGCGCGCCTGGGGGTCGCCCCCGCCCGGCGCCCACGAACGGACGCCCGATGTGATGGTGGAAGCGTTCGGCTGCGAGATTGCTCCTGAATTCATAGCTTATAGCGCATACCAGTCGCGCGCAGGCAGCCAAAAACCTGTGTGGATCAATCTGGAGTACCTGTCGGCGGAGCGTTATGTGGAGCGCACCCACCGGCTGCCGTCACCCCTCCTGTCAGGGCCCGCTGCGGGCTGGACACGCTGGTTTTTCTACCCTGGCTTTACGCCCGCCACGGGCGGACTGCTGCGCGAGCCCGACCTGATGGTGCGGCGCCAGGCATTTGACAGCACCGCGTGGCGCAGTGCGCACGCCAAGGAATTCGGCCTGGGCGAGGCCGCCCCCGGGCAGCGCTGGGTGTCCTTGTTCTGCTACGAGCCCGCCGCCCTGCCCGAACTGCTGCAGCACAGCCAAGCTAGGCCCACGCAGCTGCTCGTCACGCCGGGCCGCCCCAAGGCTGCGGTGCAGGCCGCACTGGGCGCCACCGAAGTACATAGTCAAAACACCCTCCCTGGCGCATCTGGCAAGCGCGGACAGCTATGCATTTCATACCTGCCAGCACGCACCCAAACGGCGTTTGACGACATGCTGTGGGCCTGCGACCTCAACCTGGTGCGCGGCGAAGACTCGCTGGTGCGGGCGCTGTGGGCCGGGCAGGCACTGGTCTGGCACATCTACCCCCAGGATGACAACGCGCACCATGACAAGCTCTGGGCGTTTCTGGACTGGTTGCAGGCCCCACAATCGCTGCGGCAGTTCCACGCCACCTGGAATGGGCTCAACACTGAGCCCCTGCAGTGGCCCGGCGACGACACCCTGGCAGAGTGGACCGCCTGCATTGCAGCCGCCCGTGCCCGCCTGCTGACGCAGGACAACCTCGTGGCACAACTTTTGGGCTTTGTCGCCGAAAAACGGTAAAATCCGAGGCTTTGCGCAAATCAGGTGCGGCACACCGGTGTCCAGCCCTCGCGCATTCCCGCCGCGGAACATGCATCGGCACGGCGCGCCTTCTGCCCTCCCAAGAGACCACAGAAAGCCACCGGCCCGCGCGTTGAGCGGCCCCAACCCAAGCAACTCGCTATGAAAATCGCTCAAGAAATCCGCGCCGGCAACGTGATCATGCACGGCAAGGACCCCATGGTTGTCCTGAAGACCGAATACGCCCGTGGCGGCCGCGGCGCAGCCACCGTGCGCATGAAGCTCAAGAGCCTGATCGGCAACTTCGGCACCGAAGTCGTGTTCAAAGCCGACGACAAGATCGACAACGTGATCCTGGACAAGAAGGAGTGCACCTACTCCTACTTCGCCGATCCCATGTATGTGTGCATGGACACCGAGTACAACCAGTACGAAGTCGAAGCCGAAAACATGGGCGACTCGCTGAACTACCTGGAAGACGGCATGGCCGTTGAAGTGGTGTTCTACGACGGCAAGGCCATCTCGGTCGAACTGCCCACCAGCGTCGAGCGCGAAATCACCTGGACGGAACCCGCTGTCAAGGGCGACACCTCCGGCAAGGTCATGAAGCCCGCCAAGATCGCCACCGGCTTCGAAGTGCCCGTGCCCCTGTTCGTGTCGCAAGGCGACAAGATCGAAATCGACACCCGCACCGGCGAATACCGCAAGCGCGTCTGAGGCAGCTTCTGCCCCGGTCCACAAAAAAGGCTTCCCTCGGGAAGCCTTTTTTATTGGTTTTTTTGGGGCTTGGCGCCTGATAGACAAGCGCTTAAAGCTATAAAAACAATAGCACCCGCCCCTCAGGCCTCATCACACCGGCACAGCCACCAGATCGTGTCCCTGCGTGCCCACGATGCGCGCCTTGGTGAACTCGCCCACCTTGAGCTGCTTGCTGATCTTCTCGGGCGGCAGCAGGTGCACCACGCCATCAATCTCAGGCGCATCGGCATAGCTGCGGCCCCGGCCGCCCTTCTTGCCCAAAGCGGGCGCATGGTCCACCAGCACCTGCATGGTCGCGCCCACGCGGCGCTGCAGCTTGGCGATAGAGACTTCCTCGGCCACCGCCATGAAGCGGGCGCGGCGCTCTTCGCGCACTTCCATGGGCAGCATGCCGGGCAGCTCGTTGGCGGCGGCGCCGTTCACGTCGCTGTAGGCAAAGCAGCCTGCACGGTCGATCTGCGCCTCACGCACAAAGTCGAGCAGGTGCTGGAACTCTTCCTCTGTCTCGCCCGGAAAGCCCGCTATGAAGGTGCTGCGGATGACCAGCTCGGGGCAGGCCTCGCGCCAGCGCTGGATGCGCTCCAGATTGCGCTCGCCGCTGGCGGGGCGCTTCATACGCTTGAGCACATCGGGGTGGCTGTGCTGGAAGGGCACATCCAGGTAAGGCAGTACCTTGCCCGTGGCCATGAGCGGGACCACTTCGTCCACGCTTGGATAGGGGTACACATAGTGCAGGCGCACCCAGGCGCCGTAGGGTTCGGCAATCTCACCCAGGGTCTGCACCAGCTCCAGCATGCGGGTCTTGACGGGCTTGCCGTCCCAGAAGCCGGTGCGGTACTTCACGTCCACGCCGTAGGCCGAAGTGTCCTGGCTGATGACCAGCAGCTCTTTCACGCCGCCTTCGAACAAGGCCTTGGCCTCGCTCAGCACATCGCCAATGGGCCGCGACACCAGGTCGCCGCGCATCGACGGGATGATGCAGAAGGTGCAACGGTGGTTGCAGCCCTCGCTGATCTTGAGGTAAGCGTAGTGCTTGGGCGTGAGCTTGATGCCCGCGATGCCAAAACCGCCGGGCACCAGGTCGATGAACGGGTCGTGCGGCTTGGGCAGGTTCAGGTGAACGGCGTCCATCACCTCCTGTGTGGCATGCGGGCCAGTCACGGCCAGCACGCTGGGATGCATCTCGCGCACCATGTTGCCGCCACCTTCGGACGCACGTGCGCCCAGGCAGCCCGTGACGATGACCTTGCCGTTTTCGGCCAGCGCCTCACCAATGGTGTCCAGGCTTTCCTTGACGGCGTCATCAATGAAACCGCAGGTATTGACGATGACCAGATCGGCGCCGTGGAAGGTCTTGGAGGTTTCGTAGCCCTCGGCGCTCAGTTGCGTGAGGATGAGTTCGGAATCGGTCAGCGCCTTGGGGCAGCCCAGGCTGACAAATCCGACTTTGGGAGTTTTTGTGGGGGAGAGTGCTTCGCTCATAACCCTGTATTGTCCCAGTTCCGGCGCCTGGCCGGTGAGGGAGTCCCTCCAGTGCGGCCGGAGCGGCGTTTTGCGGTGGCTGAACAGGGGTGGAGCAAAGCCCCCCGGTGCGCCGTGAATCCGGCTGCGCTAGGCTGCCGATAGCGCCCTCCCCCTGGCACCAAACGAACCGCAGCCCGGGCAGCCCCGCGAGCCTTACCGCTTCAAGCCGAACGCTCCCAGCATCTGCTCGGTCTGTTTCTGCATCTGCTCCTGCATCTGCGTGAGCATGGATTGGGACTGCTCCACATAGTTGCCCATCATGCCCTTGAGCATGGGCGACTGCAGGTTCATGAACTGCGCCCACATCTCCGGCGTCACACTCTGCGATTGTTCGGCCAGCTTGGTCTGCACATCCGTGAAGGCTTGCACGTTCTTTTCCAGATAGGCCCCCATGAAGCCCTGCATGGCATGGCCATAGAACCGGATGATGTTGGCGAGCACTGCCTCGGTGAACATGGGGGCGCCACCGGCCTCTTCTTCCAGAATGATCTGCAGCAGAATGCTGCGCGTGAGGTCTTCGCCCGTCTTGGCATCGCGCACCACCACCTGCTGGTGGTCCATGACCAGTTGGCGCACTTCGGCCAGGGTGATGTAGGTGGAGGTGTCTGTGTCGTACAGACGGCGGTTGGGATACTTCTTGATGACACGCTGGGCCGACTTGGACGCGGCACTTTTCTGTTCGGACACGACGAACTCCTCGGGCTCGAAACCCATGTATTGCAGTGCAGCACATTCTAGGGAAGGTGCACCACCGCAGCGGCAAAGGAATACCCTGATGGGGTGCTGACGCCACCTGTCACGGCTGCGACACCCGGGATTCTCCTGGTCTGGCTGTGCTGTGGATCACGGGCGCATCACCCGTTCAGTTCGCTCCACTCTTCACGATATCGCCGCAGAAAAAAAGCAGCCCGCACGGGGGCGGGCCGAACTCTTGCCAAAAGCAAGAGGGAGGGAGGTCGTCAACAATAAGAGCATGGCAGAAGTGCCTTATGAGCCCCTTAAGACGCGCACCGAGCAAGAGGCGCGCGGCAGGCAATCCGAGGAAACTCGCGTCAGAAGCAAGGACACAAGAGACACGAAATGGAGAGGGAAGAAACGGGTGGCGCGGAGCCCGTTGATGCAAGCACGCGCCGTGGACACCTGCCTCGGCTGCAGCATTACGAGGCGGGCAGACAAACAAAAAAGCCGACCATGAGAGGTCGGCTTGATTTTCCAAGTTTTTTGATGCGCTGAAAGCTGGTTTCTTTCAGAAAAAACTTGGTAGGCGCGATTGGACTCGAACCATAATTTCGCGCATTGCACATCAATGCCTTACAGCTAGACGCAGCGCAACAGCACCCCTATTCTCCCCTCAATTCCCCGGATTTCTCCCGCAGGAATCTCCCGCAAATGCACGACTTGATCGCCCTGCTGGTGGACGCAATCTACTCGGAGCCACGGGCTGGGCGCCTCATGCCAGCGCGCATCGAACTGGGGCCCGACCTGTTCCGCCAGTTCCAGCGAAAGCACCGAGAGGCCCTGGCTGCCATGCTGCCCGAGGCGGGCAATGTGTACCCCGGATCACTGGCATGCGTGCCGGTGGTTGAGGCGACGACACCAGGGCCGTGCTGGTCCGGTTGGACGGTGCCCGGGTCGCCCTGGCCCTGCCGGAATAATTTCTGGAATATTTTGCAGTCGGTTTTGTAGTCGTGGGCCCTCACCCACGCACCGCACCATGCAGCGCCATCAACCGCTGTGCGATGCCCTCGGGGTCGATCCGCATGTTGCTCATCGTGGTGGTGCCCACGCAGACATGCTCGTACCAAATGTGGAACCCAGATAGGTCGGGCATCTCGGCCTGGCTGCATTGCCGAATGGCGGCGCCGATGTTCGGGGCGCCCCACTGGTCCAGCTCTTCCCGGCCGTCCAGGACGAGCACTCGATAGTTTCCGGGTTCAATCTTGCTGATGTGCAGGGTCAGGAGCATGCTGGACGAGTTGAAAATGGATGGTCCAAAACTGGACCATCCCCACGAAGATCAGGATGGTGGCTCAGATTTGAGCCATGGGTCGCCGCACTATTTCAGGCGGCTCTCTGGTGGCAGCGACAGCATAGCGATACCCGACGGCGGCCGGGGCGCTAGCCAGTGAACCCACAAACCCTTGAGCCAGGCCAGTGCACAAACCACAGCCACCACGCCCACGCCCCACTGGCCACTGCTCCAAACCGACCAGAACCAGAACGGCTGGCTGACCAGGCCGACGATGCAGGCCCAGCGCTGCCACTGGGCGCTGCGGCTCTGCGAGAGCCAGATGGCGGCAGGACCAAGGATGGCGAGGGCGGCTTGAACGATCTGGTCGGGAGGCATCCGGAGATTTTGCACTACTGGACAAAACAACAGCCAAATCAGAACAGCCGCAGGTCCAGCCCAGAAAACGGCAGGGTCGCCCCAGAGCCTGGTCTTGGAGATAGGTCCTCACTCGGGCCTGAAGGCGCAACAAAGCCGCCGATGATGGCCATGGACACCTTGTGCGAGCCTGACCAATCCCAGCCCCACCCCGGGGCCACCCCGGAGAACAGCAACGGCCCATAGATGCCAGCCCCCGCGCGCACCTCGATGGTCATTGTGTTGGCCCAGAGGCCCGTCCGGTAGCCAGCCTTGATGCGCACCGTGAAAACGGGATTGGACGCCGGGTTGAAGGTCGTCCCCGAGGTGTTGGTGATGTCCAAAAAGGCTGGGCTGAATGTGCCATTCCACTGCTCGGCCTTGATCGAGCCATCCGCAAGAATGATGAAGCCCCGGCCCACGGCCCAAAGGTTCGCGCCGTTGCGAATGATGGGGGCCGAGTGCGGGTTGTTTGAGCCCTGGCCGCCACTGCAGTCGAGAGCAAACACAACGTGCGCATACGGGTCGGGGACCGAACTGTAGAAATTGGACGTGTCTACCGTGGCGATCAGGTCGTTGTAGATCGCTGGGTCGCTGCTGCTGCCGGTCGGCAAGTACAGGAAGTCCAGGCCATTCTGGGCCAGGCTCAGCTGCGTGGGCACCGGAGTGCCCGTATCGGTCACGTTCACCGCCGAGGCCGTGGCCACAATGGTCCCGCCAGTGCTGCCCGTGCGCAGCTGCAGGACGATGGTCTCCGCCCCCTCCGTGACCCCGTCCGACACTAGCGTGCGCGAGATCGAGCCAGCGCCACCCGAGATCGCCACGCTGCCGCTGTTCTGCCCGTCGGAGAAATCCGCCCCATCCGTAGACCCGGCATTGGTCCAGTACAGCGTGCCACTCCCCATCGATGGCGCTGACACGGTAAAGGTGACGGTGCCGCCCTCAGCCACCGAACCGGCGCTGGATGAAACACTGTAGGTCGGCGAGCCGCCACCGAAGGACAGCCAGCCAGTGGCAGCGGCATTGCGAGCCAGCACACCTGAGAGGCTCCCCGTGCGGTCAATCCACCCCGTGCCGGCTGCGTTCCGAATCTTGAAACCTGCGGCGCTGGCGGCGTTGAACCAGCCGGTGCCAGCCGCATTGCGCACAAACATGGTTGCCATTACGGCTGCACCCAGATGTCGCCCGGCTTGACGCCGACCGTCGGCTCAGCGGACTGCACGTAGACCCCGCCCACCGGCTTCTCGTAGGAGCTGCCAACCAAAACCCCGGACTGGCGGCACTGGTGGAAGTCGTTCGAGTGCCCGATGAAGCTGTCGCAGCTCTCGGCGCGCCAGGCGTCCACCAGCGACGAACTCATGTTGTAGGACAGGAAGCGGTTGCCCACCACCGCCACGATGGCGGCTGACTTGACATAGAGCAGCGTGCCCGCCGAATGGGTATCGCTGGCGTAGATCTGGCAGCCCGTGAAGCCGATGCGCTCGGCCGACATGGGGTAGGTGCCATTGATATAGCCGTCCAGCACCACGATGGGGTTGCTTGACCCCGGAACGTAGTTCACGAACTCGCAGTTGTGAGCGGTCAGGCCCACGGTGCGGCTGCCCAGCGGCGAGCCACCAGGCCGACCATAGGCGGCCACGCCGCTTGTCACTGGGGCAAGATAGCCGGGCACGCCGCTGAACAGCGCCACCGCGTTGTTTGCCGCCCCATAGTACGTGTTCGAGGTCTTGGAATAGGCCGCCCCGCTGAGGAACAAGGGCACGCCGCAATAGTCCAGCAGGCAGCTGTCCACCACCAGGAACGCGCACTGGTCCGCCACGATCCCATAGGTGCAGACGGCAAACTCGCAGCCGATGAGCTTGATGTTCTCGCCACCTGGCCAGCGCAGGGTCTGATCGCTCGCCCGCGTGATCCACACCCCAGACTCCGCCTGGTTCTGCCAGCGGCAGCCCGTGACAATCCCATTCGTGCAGCTCTCGAACCGCGCGCCCGCCACCACGTTGTTGAACTCGCAGTTCGCGATCTGGAACCCGATCATGTGCCGGGCCAGCAATCCCTTGTTGCCGTAGAAGTTGCAGCGTGTGATGGAGAACGTGCTGATGAAACCGCCCTGCTCTGCGGTCAGGAGCTTGAGCCCGTAGTCGCTGGATGTGCTCTGGAAGTTGATGCCTACCGCCGAGAAATACGGGGCCGTGGGGGTCAACGGCGTGATGGTGGCGGCCGACAGGGGGAAGTTGTCCTGATAGGTAAAGGTGCCGCGCAGGGTCACGCCGCCCGATCCGTTCAGGAACACCCGCCCGGACTGGGCGGCGAGCGACGAAATGATGTACACGCCGTCCGGGAAGTAGACGCCCTTGCCCACCGCCTTGGCCGCAGTGATGCAGGCCTGAATGGCACTGGAGTCGTTGGTCACGCCATCGCCCTTGGCGCCAAAGTCAGTGACACACAGCACATCACTGAGCCTGTCGCGCAGCGTGCGCACTGTTGCGCCAGCCGCTGCGGGCTTGTGGCTGACTTGTTTGGATGTCAGGAGGGTGGCCATCTTTTTCCTCGGTGTTCAGGGGGTGGGCCGGGGCGGTTTGGTCAGCGCGTCGTAGTCGCGCTCGCAGGACTGCCCGGCGATTCGGGCTTTGTCGGCGTACTCAGCCAGGACTCCCGCTCTTTGGTCAGCGCGGCCGAGCACGTCGGCAAGCACTCCGATGGGATCACCGGTTGACGCGACTGCGGGCTCAGTGCCGGGATTCGCGCCTGATCGACGGGCTGCGGCGACAAGGGCATCGATGCGTTGCTGCAGGCGGCCAGAAGCACGGCGAGCGCTGGCAGCATCAGCGTTAGCAGCTTCGATTTTTGTAGCGGTTTCACGGGCATTCCTTTCTTGGTCGGCGGCCCAACGGGCTTCTTGCGCACGCACAGCGCGCAGGGCCTTGGCTGTCAGGTCGGCGATATGCGCCAGGGTCTGGGCGTTCTTGGTGCGGGCGGTCGCCGCATCGAGCTGGGCGGTGTGCAGCCGCGCGGTCTGCACCACCAGCAGCGCGCCCAGCACCAGGGCGGCAGCGATGGCGCCGTAGGCCTTGAGCTTGTCGAACATCACGACCACCCCTCGCGGCGCTGCTTCACGCGCTCCCACACGATGTATCCACACAGCGCCACCACGACCAGCAGCAGCACGGGCACCAGCCAGTCGCCCAGGCTCTGCGCGCTGTACTTCACATCAGCTACGGTGCGCGCGGTCTCGGCCACAGTGGCAACGGCAGCAGTGCCACCGGCCACCACACCAGCGCGGTTGATGGAACTGGCGGCCATAGGGCGCTCGGGCTCCACGGCCTGAGGCATGGGCTGCGGGCCCTCTTCCTCGCGCAGGTACAGCGCGGCCTCGGCGGCGCGGCGGCGCGTTAGGCCCGGCCACACCTTGCCACCGGCCTTGTTCCACAGCGCGAACGCACGCGCCGCTGCCTGATAGTCGCCGCGCACATGGGCCTTGATGACGCTGGATCCCGCCATGCCCTTCACGCCCACATTCCACGCGAATGAAACCAGCGCGTCGAACTGCGCCTGGGTGAGATTGCCACCCGTGACGCGCAGCACTCCCGCCTCGTAGTCGGCCAACTCGACGCGCAAGCGCTGATCCGCCTGCTCGCGGGTCATCGTGTCGCCCTGGCGCACGCCTTTCGTAAAACCGTAGCCGATGGTCCAGATGCCCACGGGGTCGCGGTAGGCCTCAGCGCGGAAGCCTTCGAATTCACGGATCAGAGCGATGCCCTGGGGGGATGTCTTCACGGCGTACCTCCGCTAGAGAACAGGGTTTTGAACAGGGTTGCCAGTGCGGCCCAGCCGCCGATGGCATAGACGATTCCGCCCAAAGTCACGAACAGGCTGGCGCGGCGCAGCAGCCCCCACAGCCCGCCCAGAACGAAGCGGCCGGCGTGCTGTGTGGCCTGCCTCTGCAACACGGTGAGGCCTGCGGCCCAAAAGGCTGCGGCGGTCTCCTCGGTCATTGCGCCCTTGATGCCCTCGCGCACGGCGGCGGCCATCTTTTCTTCGAGCCATGCGCCGGTCTCGTCGGTGAGGCGAACTTCGGCGGGAGAACGAGCGCGCCGCTCTGGACCTTGATAGTCGCTCATGCGCGCCCCCCAGGCAGCACCGACCAGGTGACAGGCGCGCGCAGGTCGTGACCTTGGATCGGGAACCAGAGCCGAATGCCGTCATCGCGCAGCACGTTGTCGATTTCGTAGCCGATGCGCACACGCACAGGCACCAGGCCCAGCCACCGGTCGGCAGCCAGAACCATCCAGGCGCCGTTGTGGCGCCGCACGGTCACGCCACCGCCTCGCCACACCTGCACGGGCTGGGTCGGGTCCGCCGGAGCGCCCAGGCGCCACGCGCGGTACTCGCCAGCATTGCGGCGATACCAGGCCTTGCGGGACTTCTGGCTGCGAGGGTGCTCACCCTTGCACCAGTAGTTGGCCGCGCGCGCCTCGGGTGTGTCGTCCAGCCAGGCGCCCGGTGCGGGGCGGCCATCGGGCCAAGGCACGTTGTCGCCGTGGGCGGTGATGTTGACCATGGGCGCGATGTCCCAGTCGGCCAGGTCGGGCCGCACGTCGATCAGGCGCTCATCGCCCCAGGCCAGCAGTCGCGAAATCTGACCGGCCTTGAACAGGCGCACCTTCCACTTGGCCCAGTTCAGCCCGCTGGCGCGCTCGCGGGCCTCTTCCAGACAGGCCACGGCTTCGGCGTGGAGGTGCGCGGGCACGCCTGCGGTTGTGAGGTGCTTGACGAAGTTCATGCTGGCCAACCTTTCGCCACATCAATGGCAAGGAGTGCAGCAAGGTCGTCGCCTGCTGCACCGATGTCGTCTTCGATGCGCTGCCGAATCCCAGTCAGCGCGCCATGGATGGAGCGATAGGCCGCGTCCTTGGAGACGATGCGCGCGGCAAGCTCTGCGCGGTCCAGCGCGCGGGCAGTTGCCGCAGCGTCAATCCAAGGCGTTGCGGCCTTCGCGTCCGCGAGCAGCGCCCGCGCCTCCGCCGTCTGCACGGGCCAGCTCTCGCGCTCGCTGGGCGGATAGCCGGAGGCGATCACCCGCATGCGCTGCTCGTACTCCCAAACCAGCTGGGTGCGCAGCCAAGGCGCCAGCGTGCTGGGCTGCAGCTCAGACAAGGCCCAGCGCTGCGAGCCGTTGACAGGCTTCTGTTCGACAGGCTGCTGCAGCGGGTGGCCTGCTGGAGGTTCGGTGGGCTCGTACCAGGCGAAGTCGCCGCAGGGCTTGCCATCCGGTACGGACGTGCGGGGGTTCGCGGCGCGCACTTCTTCGACGGTGTGGCCGAAGGTGCCAGTCTTGGTGTTGCGGTATGGCATGGCGCTGTCAGGTGAGGTTGAATGCTTGCCAGCCCGTCCAGGCTGCGACAGCGGTGAAGGACTTCACATCGAGCCAAGAAGAGCCGTCGGTAGAGCCTTGAATCTTGAAATCCCTGGGGCAATAACCGGCCGACGGGTAAGGAAGGATTGCAAATTCCACGACACTTTTTGGGGTTCCAAGGTCGTACCGCACCCACGCTGGAATTGCTCCCGATGGGGTGAGCCAGCCATCGGATAGGTAGTTGTCTATCGTGTATGCACCCAGGTAAACCGTGCCTTCGCCGTTGTCGAAGAACGAACTTTCTGCCACCGGGGTGGTGCTGTAGTCGGTGAGGTCAGCACCGCCCACCGATGCTCGCAGCTCCACTTCAAAAATGTAGAGCTGCGAGCCGCCTGAATTCAGCGCTGTGATGTAGAGCCGCCAGTACCGATAGGACGCACCACCCACTACGGCAGCCCCGGCAAACAGTGCCCGCGTGCTCACTTCACATCCTTCAGGAACGAACCGTCCCAGGTGGCGCCGCCGTCGTCGGTCTCGAAATACAGGTTGTCCCGGCCGGCAGCCGTGAGCCCTGGGGCCGTTCCGCCCGGCCACTTCACCCCAGAGAACCAGGTCACCGTCGCACTGCCACCATTGGTCAGTTTCAAGATGAAGGACGCGACGGTGCCGGCCGCAGGCACGTTGCTCACAGTCAGCGTGGCGGCACCGGTGATGGTCTTGGTGAAGACATTGCCGGTTGCCAGGTCGATATTGACGGCGGCCATTGCCACCTTGACCTCGCGCAGGCCGGTGATGGTGGGGGTTGTGGTTGCCGCTTTTGCATCCAGCGCTGCCTGCAGCCCGGTCACATTGGCAATGGCGTGGGTGTGACCCGGTTGCGAGTAGCGCGCATCGCCTCGCGCCTGGTTGAAATACTGGGTGTGGTCGTCGTCCTCAAGGCCGCTCAAAGCACCGTGGTCCGTGGCACCAGAACCCGCAATCGAGATATTCCCCGAACCCAGCAGGCTGGCGCCGTTGATCGTTTTGATGTTGGTGCCGCTGACGAGTTCTGCCTGCTTGCCGTTGATCGCCGTCACCATCGCGTCCAGAGTCGCGACCAGGCTGTCGATGTCGGACATGACGTGGCTATGGCTGGACGGCGGGAAGGTGGAGGGCTTGCTGCCCACGCCACTCCACGGCACGGACTCGGCCGCATCCACCACCCCGCTGTTGTTCGTGTCGTACACCGACTTGAGCATGTCGCCGGAGCCAGATCCGCCACCACCCGGGGCGGCAACGCCGATGACGAACGTCACCCGGTCGTCTGCCTCCAGGGCTTCCAGGAACGTCACTCGCGTGGCGTTCGTTTCCGTGAAGTCCACCCCACGGGTGGCGCGCAGGCCGTTCACGAACACCGACAGGCTGTTGTTGCCCGGCGTGTATGCGTTCGTCAGGTTGAACACCGTCTGCCCTGCAGTGGCCGTTTTCAGCTCCACGATGATCGTGGCCGTGCCACCACCCCCACCACCGCCAGGCACACCGCTGAGCGGGTAGGCCACGGGCTTGCCCGTGGCGTCAAAGGCCAGGATGGCATTGGCGCGGTCAGCAGCGCCTGGCAGCACCATGGACAGGCCTTCAGGATCGGTGATAGGTGCACGAAGCGTGCGGCCGATGCGTGATGCCAGTTGCTGGATGAGGATGACAACCCGGTCAAAAGCAGCGTTGATGACCCCTGGGAAGAACCCGCCCTGGTTGGTCAGCGCCAGCGGCTGAAGGTTGGGGACATTGCTGGTGATCGTCAGCTTGGCATTCAGCGCCAAGGGGACGAAGGTTTGCACCTCTCCGCCGGGAGACACTTCTTGGTCAGGATTCAGGGTGACGCTATAGTCATCCCCGAATGTGAGAATTTGTTCCACCCCTTCGGGCGATGTGAAGTACACCTCCACGTAAGTGGCGGCAATGACTTTGAACGCGAAGGGGAAGAGTGTCGCGACGCCGTTCCCGTCATAGGGCCCAGCCTTGCGGTCCTCAGAGGAAATTGTCATGCGGAGGCACCCAGAAATTGCCGCAAGGCTATTCGTGGGGGCTGCCGATACGTGCACCTATGCGGCGGAGGGCCGCTCACAATGCAAAGGGGAAATCATGAAGCGTCTTTTCGTTGCCTTGCTGGCTGCGGCTGCGGGTTCTGCGTTTGCGCAGGCCGAGTGTTATCCGGTGAACAACCGCCCAGGCATTCTCTCGAACGTCAGCTCCACGGGCGTTGCCACGCGCGGCAATCCGGTCACGGTTTGCTCGGTGATCAATTCGCAGGAGTCCTTGGATTCATCGACGTTGTTCATGGCCGAGTCGGACAAGGGCGACGCCGTGCTGGAAATCTTCTACCCCTACGAGAGGTCCAGTTTCCCGAACATCCAGGGCGACAGCTACAACCAGAACCTGTTCCCCCGCCGCACGTTCGACAACTACCGCGACACGATCAACCCCAGCGAAATTGACCTGCTCAAGGAAAAGCTGCGCCTGCCCTACCGGGAAACCGACGCTGCCGCCCTGATGACTTCAGATGACCGCTTCTACGGCATGCTGTTCATCGCGACCTTCTACACCCAGAGCAAGACGAGCTACAAGTTTGGGGTGTGCGCCACCGGATACCCCAAGGAAGGCAGCGCCCAGGTCTCCGTGTCTATCACCAACATCGGCCCCACCAAGAACGGCGTTTGCTACCGCCGCTCCGGCTACTACTTCGAAAAGTAGGCCTACCTTTTCTCCTGAAACCCGAAGACCACGGCCGCAGGGTTTTCGGTCTTCCCTTCTGCCAGCGCGTTGACGCCAGTGATCGTGCGATTGGCCTGCGCGCTGGGCAGCCCGAAGAGATCGCCAACGACATTGATCGCGGCTTTGCGAAACGCGGTGTCGAATTCGCCCTGGTGCACCTGCTTGGCCAGCGTGCCGGTGTCTGAAACCAGCCGCAGGCCAGCGGGGCCGGTGTAGTCCCGGCCCATGTCATTGGCGCCGCTCACCGTCTTGGCCGCCTCTCCAAACTCGCGCACCACCACCATGAGGCCCATCAGGTAGTCGATCTGGTTGGCCAGCAGCTTTTTGGCGATCTTCTCCCAGTCGTCATCCCCTGAATCCCCAGGGGTGAGCGCGTTCTTCAGGAAGTACCCCAGCACGGCGGGCACCACGTACAGCATGGCGTAGTCCACCGCCAGCTTGCCCTTCTTGGCGGCGGTGTCGGCCGTCATGGTTTGCGCCACCCCGAGGTTCAGGGCCGTGTTCATGAAGGAGTAGTAGACCGTGAACAGGCGTTGTGCGGGACCACCGCGCTCCATGGCCGACAGATCCTTGGTCTGCCCGCCCCCCTGGGCATCGATCACCGCCTGATCGGCCAGCGCCACCGCGCGGTTTTCATCGTTGCCCTCGGCCGTGGCCTTCTCGTAGGCACCCCACCAGGTCGGCAGGTCCACCACCTGCTGGCAGCGCATCATCAGGAAGTAGGCATAGCGCCCCACGTACTCGTTGAAAGCGCTCTGGTCCTGCACTTGGTTGCGCAGCTCGTTCAGCTCGCGGAAGCGGGTGCGGGCCCGGTTCTCCATGAAGGCGGATCGCCCGTTGATGTCGCGCGCCAAGTCCCTGGGGTGGGCGATGTACCGCGCCACCCCACGGCCGATCCAACCCACACCCACCCGGGTGATGGACTGGGTCAGGCCCAGGGGCTGGATCAGCGCGCTGACCACGTTGAAGCCCAGGCCGGCCGCGCTGACGCCCTGGCGCAGCCGGGACAGCGCCTGGTCCACTGCCGCGTCGCTGCCCTTCTCACCCTCGGCCACGTCCTGCACCCAGCTCTTGAACTGCTGCTTGACCTCGGGGCCATAGTGCTCACGGATCACGGTGTCGATGGTGTTGGAACGCAGCAGCCGGTTCGCGTCGATCAGCCACTCATGCCAGGCCAAATCGTGGATCACGTCGTTGACCCCGCCGTACATCCCCGACAGCGTGTAGAGCAGCGGTCGCCCGGACACCTCCTCCACCCGGGACTTGGTGAAGCTGCGCCGCGTAGTGGCCGTTGTGTAGGCGCCTTGCATCTGGCGCTTGGCGCCCTCGGCGTCAGCATGCTGCTCCGCGCGCTGGCTGGCGGCCGGGTCGTACTTGATGGGGTAGTACCCGCCGCGCAACGTCAGCGTCTGCCCGTCCTGCGTGGTGATGGCCAGCGGCGAGGGCTCCACCCAAGCGGGCTCCTTGCCATACACGCGCAACTCCTTGGCGGCGATTTGCGGGCGGTAGCTCTCGAAATGGTCCCAGACCGCCTGCACGGTTTGCCATTCCTGCGCCGTGAGCGACTGCAGCACCGGGCCGATCTGCGCGCGGGTCCAGCCCTCGCCCCCCAGCAGGCGCTGGATGTTCCCCTCGTTGCCCATGTTCAGGGCGATTGCGATCCGAGACTCGCGGTTCAGGCTGCGCCGGATGGATGGGAAATACTGCCCCTTGCCGCCCATTTTCCCCAGGGCAAACACCGGGGCCATGATTTCCGCCAGGCGGGCCGTGGCCTCTGCACGCATGGTGGTCTCCATGTCGCCCCGCTCGTTCGCGCTGCGCAGGAAGTATTCCCATACCGGGCCGCCGTCCTTGCCCCCGTCCATCACCCGCGCCCAGGTCGCCACCTTGATGTGGGCAGCCCAGAAGCGCTTGAGCCCTTGCACCGCCCGCCCCGCGTTGGTGGTGGGCGTGCGCGTGTCAGCCTGCCGCCCCTGGGCATGCTCGGCAATGCCTGCCGCAATCTCGTCGCGCGCCGCCTGGTAGCTGCGCTGGTCGGCCGCCGTGAGCAGTTTGTTCTTGAGGCGGCCCAGGTGCTCAATCTGCCGGATGGTGTCCACCAGCCCACGGAACTCCTCGACAGTGAGGTTCTTGTAGGACGTGCGGTAGGCCTCATTCTCCAGCTGCGCGGGAATGTCGGGCTCCAGGCCGGCCTCGCGCTGGGTGGCCAGCCATTGGGCCAGCGCCGTGCGCTTGTCCACGGCCTTCAGGCTTTGGCCCTTGCGCAGGTCGAAGCGCTCCAGCAGGTTGGCGATCTGCTCGGCATAGTCGGCATCGAGCGACTTGATGTCGCCGTCGAACTTCTTCAGGTAGCGAAGGCCCCGGTCGATCTCGTCCAGCGCGTTGTGCGCGGCCCGCGTGGCATGGTGCTGGATCAGCTGGTTTCGTTTCTCGGCCGCCGCCTGGGCCAGGTCGCCCGCCTTGGCCGCCCGCTCTGCCGCCTTGGCGGCGCGCACCTCGGCGCCAGCGTATTGCCCAGTGCGCACAGCGCGGACTTGCAGGCGGGCGATCATGTCGGCGGCGAAGGTCTTGGCCGCATCCGAAAGCACGCGGCTCTCGCCCGTGGCCTTGGCCAGCGCGTTCGCCTCGGTCGCCAGCAACCGTGCGCGCACGTCGTTGTGGATGGCCTGGTCGGCCGCCCGCTCGATGGCCTCGGGCGTGGCAAGGTCGCCGTGGCGCTCCAGCATCAGCAAGTCGGTCAGGTTCTCGATGGCTTCGCTGGGCGGGACGGCCTCGGCCAGTGCGCGCACCATTTCATCGCCCGAGGTGAACGCAGCCTGACCTTCAGCGGTCAGGATCAGCTCGGCGGCCACATCAGGGTGCAGGCCATCCGGTGCGGTCATCTTTCGCTCCTTCAGCAGGGCGACGACCTCGGCGGGCACACCCAGGCCGCTCAGGGCGGCCAGGTCCAGCCGCGCAGCCGATAGGGCGGCGGGGTTTGCGAAGCCGGGTGCCTCGGGCTCAAACTGCGCGCTGTAGTCGAAGGCGGCGGAATACTGCGGGCTACCACCGATCTCTGAGGCGATCTTGTCTTCCAGGTCGTGCAGGTCGTGCTTTCCATGCTCGTCGCGAGGCAGGTAGCCATACTCCGTTAGCGCCTCGGCCATGCTGTCGGCGGTCATCCCGCCGGTCTTGCGGAAAACCGGCTTACCGAACACGCCCGACTGCGCCTTGAAGTCATCCGGGTGCACGCCCAAGTGATTGGCTGCAGACTCTCGCGACAAACCACCCAGCTTGGCAATGGCCACCAGCAGCGAGTCCATGGAGGGGTCGATCCGGTTGGGGTCCGACTTTGGGCGGTAATCAGGGTCAAGTGGCGCGGGGTTCTGTTGCTCCCATTTTTGTAGCGCCGCACGGGTCGCCGCATCGATAGCTGCAGTCTCGCGCTTGAGAACCTTGGCCTGCGCCTTGGCGGCGCTATCCGCCTTCCGGTACTTGATCTGGCCTTCATCCGACTGCTGCCAGACCATGGCCTGGGCCTGCTCGATGGCGTCGGTTTCGGCAGTCTTCCGCTGGGCATTCCATTCAGCCAGGGCCTCGCGATAGGCTGCGCGGGCAGCGTCAGCGGGTAGCATGTCATCACGCGAGATTCGACCCGACAGCAGCTGCCACGCCTGATACACCGGCTGCCTCATGACCTCGCGGCGGGCGTCAATTTGCGCCTCGGCGCGCAAGTCCTTGGCCTCCCGCTGCAGGCGCTTGAGCATCCGCCCCCGCGCGTTGTGCAGCCACTGCATGTCGCGCAGCCCGCGTGCCTGCAGCTCCTCGGTGGCGGTGTTGGTGGCATCCAACCCCAGTGCCTGGTAGGCAGCGAACGCCTCGGGCGTCATGCCGGCCTGATCGGGAGTGGCGAACAACGGCATCATGCTGCGCCCCTGCTCGGCCAGCGCGATCTCTTCGCTGGTGGCCAGCATGCGGTCGAACACGCTGCGCACCTCGGGCGTCAACTCCACGTTGAGCGCCTTGAAATTCTTGTACACAGCCACCAGCCACGCGCGAAAGCGCTGGAACAGGCCCTGCAGTTCGATGCTGGGCGCCTTCCCCTCGAACAAGTACGCCTCGAAGCCTCGCGCGAATTGTTCATGGTGCGCACGGCGCTCCTCGAAATCGAGGTTGTGCCACTCGGCCAGGCTCTGGATGCCAAACCAGTCCAGAACGGCGCGTGCGTCGGCAAGGATCTGGGCTTCGTCGGGCTGGTTGGTGTCGTCCCCAAAGGCATCAGCCTCATGCTGCAGGCGCGAAGCCATGTCCATCTGCACCTCAAGAAAGAAGTGCCCCGTCTCATGCAGGAACGTGGACAGGTCCGCAGCCTTGAGCAGCGCAATGGTGTTGGTTGCGGGGTTGAAGCTGCCGCGCGCTGCCTGGTTGAGCGTTTCGCCCGCTGGCCCTACAATCCCATCCATGCCCCCATACGTTTCGGACGTTAGCTTGGCGACAGCCCGCTTCACGGCGGTCTGGGCATCAACCGATGGGGGATACTTCCACAGCGTGGCTCCACGCACATTCTGGCGCTTGCTGGAAACCAACCCGGTGTAAACCACCGTCCCATCCTCATACTGCTTGGCGAACACAACGCCCCGCACCTTCTCCGGCCCTACTTCCGCCGGAACTGAAACGTTGGCGTCGATGGCGTCATAGCCCGTGACGATCTCGGGGATGCGCGCCACGTCTGCGCCCGTCACGGCAACCTGCCCGCGTGACGCTTCGGCGGCTTCGTTGCCGTGGTTTTTGCGAATGTGATCGACCCGGCTTCGGTCCACCGAATGCGAATACCCTGCCAGCTCCGGCGCGTCCTGCGCCAGCTTGCCCCCCAGGTCCGTCCAGAACACAGCGTTGGTGTCACCCTTCGGTGCGCCCCACAGTTTCGCCGCGTCCTGCCCAGTGGTGGAGTGTGCCCACCCCTTGGGCGGATGGGCTGCCAGAGCCTGGTCAAATTGCTGACCATCCACCACGGATTCAGCCACTACCCGCAACGGGTAGCGCTCGAAAAGCGCCTCGGGCGTCATGCCCAGCTTGGCGGACTGCACTGCGTAGAAGCTGCCCACCATCGCCGCATAGGCGTCGTTCGCCTGGGGCGTGAAGCGGCCCGCCGTGTCCAGCTGGGTTTTCACGTTGGCGCGCACGGCGTCGGCCGACTGCTTGAACGTGCTGTCGCCCTCCTGCTGCTGCAATGCCTGCTCTACCTGGGCTTTCAATTCGTCGGCCCGGGTGTCCATGAAGTGCTGGGCCTCAGCCCGGCTGAACCCCTCGGGATCGGTCTTGATGTGATCGACCAGGCTCTGGGCGTACTCGCTGCCCGCAATGCGGCTGGCATATTCCTGCACCGGGATTGCAATCTGCCCACCAACCTGCAGCGCTTGGGGCAGCTGTGCGGCCACCGCCGGGGACACAGCCGCAAGTTGCTCGGCCATGCCAGATTGCATGAGCGTCTGAGCGTCGATGAAAACCTGTGTGGCCGGGCCGCCCTCTGCCGCGCTGGCAACGAATTGCTCGAAGGTTTCAGGATCGCGGGCCAGCACCTTGTCAGCTTTGGCAAGGTCCGTCAGTTGCTGGAGCAGCTGAGCCTGCTGCTCGGAGGCCTGCGCGCGCCGCGCTTTCTCTTCGTCCCCGGTGATGACGCTGTCGATGCCGCGCATCACCGCCACATTGCCCCCCACCCCGACCAGCGTGGCGATCAGGGTCTGGGCTGCGGCGCTGGGGCGCTCTTCGAGGTACGAGGAAAAAGGTTTCTCTGGGTGCAGAACGGCCCACTCGTTCAGATCCTGCAGCACGGTGGCGATTTGCTCGCCGGGAACCTCCAGGGCGGACTGGTGGCCCAGCGTTTTGAGCAAGGATGAGCCCGCCCGCACATCGCCCAGCAGCCGCGACACCGGAAGCTTCTCGGTGGCGTACTCGATGGCGGCCTGCGATGCGCCGAAAGTGAGCGAAGGCACAACCCCCACCCCTTTGTCGCGCGCCTCGCCGTAGGCCTGCCCGCCCACTGGTGCTGTCATGGCGGCCATCGCTGCAGGTTGGCCACCGGGGAGGAACGCCAGTGGCAGGGCCGCCATGTTGCTGGCAAGTGATGCAAAGCCGGAGAAAACACCCGACTCCACCAGCCCCTCCGCCCGGGGCATGGACGCCTTTGCCTGCGCTTCGATGCTCTGGCGGTAGCGTGCCAGCCCTTCCGCCGTGGCGCGCAGTGGGTTACCAGGCAGGACACGCCCCACCAGCGGATCGGCCAGCGGTGCGGCCATGTCAAAAGGAGCCTGGGCTAGGCCCACCACCCCGGCGCTGGCGCGTTGCAGCCCGGACAGGCCAGCGCTCCCAGCGCGGCCCACGTCGCTGGCGAACCCACCACGCGCCGCCCCGGGGGCGCTGACCGCATATTTCGCGGCCCCTCCCAAAGCGGTGAGCACGCCCTCAATCCCGCTGAAGCTGTCCACGTTGTCGTGCGCAATCTTCGCTTGGTCCACGTCGGCAAGGATGGCCGCCGTGGCCGGAGACATCGCGGCCAGCCGGTCGAAATCCATGGAGCCCATGCGGTCCTGGCGTTTCATCTCCTGGGGAAGATTGAAGGCCGTATCCACTGGGACACCTGTGCGCTTGGCCACGCGCCGCGCTTCGGCGTAGGCCTCGGGGTTTGTGTCAACCGCTGCTGCAAACCCGATGCGGGCGGCCTGGGCGGGCTCGGGCTGCAGAGACTGGGTGATGAGGTCGTCGTATTCGTTCATTTGCGTGCGATCTGGCGTTTCCAGTAGATGTCCATGACCTGGGCGTCTGTGGGTTTCTCCACCCCCTGGCGCTTGTAGGCCGCCTCAATGGCGGTTCGCTCCTGGCTGGGGATGTCCCCGACTTTCATCGTCAGCATTGGTCCCGAGGAGTTGGAGAAGAACCCTCGGAACGTGGCATTGCGGGCGAAGAGCCCATCAACGTGCTGCGCCACCTCGGCGTCGGTGAACTTCTTGCCGGCCTCGCGCTGGGCCGTCATGAAGTAGTCGTTGACGAACTTGCGGATTCCGCCGATGCGCGCCGCGTCCTTGCCGCCGTCGTCCTTGGGCGTGGGGTCGATGCCCAGCACGCGCAGGCGCTCGTCCATTACCTGCTTGATGCCCTGGCTGTTGAGATCGCCCGGGCCATTGCTGCCAGGGGCGGCGCCCGTGCGCTTGGCGCGCTCGGCGCTGAAGTGCTTGTAATCAGCCTCGGACAGCTCGCGCCGCAGGGCGAAAAACTGCGCATCGGAGAGCGCGGCCAGCTTCTCAGGGTGCGAGGTCAGGTCGTTGTAGAGCCACAGGCTGGTGGAGTCATCGCCCTTGGACACCTTCTGAGCGAAGCCCATCAGGCTGTCCACCTCCTTCGGGGGCACGGCCGCACGCACGCTCGCCGGGAGTTCCGTGAAGCGCCCCCCGTTCTGGATGATCCCGCGCATGGCCGTGGCCACCGCCTCTTCGTCCCGCTGCTTGATGGCCTTGGTCTGTTCCTCAAAGCGGCGCGCGGCCTCATCCCGGGCCACCTTGTAGCGATTGGGGTTTCCAGCCAGGCGGGGGTCGCTGCGCAGCTGGTCGTCAATTTCCTGAAACGTGGGGCGCTGCGCCTGGCCCTGCCCGGCCTCGAACTCGCGCATGTTCTTCTCGACGTAGGCCTGGGTTTCCTTGGGCATGTACTGCAGCCAGGGCACGGCCTTCAGGCTGCCGTCCACTTTCGCGAAGTCCGCGGACTGGGCGGCCTTCTTCATGGCGTCCTGCAGGCGGCCCGGGCCAGCGTTGTAGGCGGCGTAGGCCTTGGCCAGGTCGCCCCCGTTGTCCTGCAGCTGTTTCTGGAAGTAGGCCATGCCGATGGCCTTGTTGTAGGCCGGATCGTTTTTGTACTTGGCCTCATCCCACTCCAGTCCCGCGAGTCTGGCGGCATCCGGCCCAGTGCCGGGCATCACCTGCGCGATGCCCACCGCCCCCTTGGGCGAGGTCAGTGGTTTGCCGTCGGCGCCAAACTGCCGGTGGTTCGACTCCGTGCCAAGCGCCACATTGAAGGCGCGCTCAGCTTCGCTGGTCTGGATGCGTGGCTGCATGCGGGTCACAACATCCGCCGCAGCTGCCACGCCGACCTGGGCATCCATGGTCTTCGTGATGAGCCCACGCGCGGCCAGGATGTCATCCATATCCATCTGGCCTGAATACTTCTTCAGGTAGCCGTCTGCATAAGCAACGTTGTTGTTTTCAATGGCCGCCTTCAGCGCAGTCCTGTGCCCGTCACTTGTGAGCTTGCGCGCTTGTGCGTCCTGCCACTCTGCGGACTTGCCCAGTAGCTGGGCCTGCCGGTAAGTCTCCGCACGGATGCGCTCCACGGCAGAACTCACTGCATCGGGATTGTTCCAGTTCAGCTCAATGTCGCGTTTGGCAGTCGCCTGTATCCCCTCGGTGACAGAGAGCGCATAAGTCTTGTATTCCTGCGCCTCATGCTGGATGGCCTGGCCGCGAAACGAGGTCAGGATGTCGTTGGAGTGCATCGCGAAGGCCTGGCGCTGCGCGGGGTTGCCCAGCGTGCCAGCGATCTCGTCCACCTGGCGCTTGAGGTTTTCGCTGTACTCGTCGGCCAGCGGCTTGCCGTCAGGGCGCTGCAGGGCGTTCACGCCCTTGAGCGCAGAGAAGCCCGCATCCTTGTCGTAGGTGAGGCGCAGCGCCGCCTCCTTGGCGCGGTTCAGGGCGTCATCGACCCGCAGCTGGTTGGCCTGCTGCTCCATATCGGTAGCCATCTGGCCCAAGGCCTGTCCGGCACCGGCCATGGCCCGCCCCATCTGCTGGGCCTGCTGGCCCGCAACATCAGGCAAATCCGGCGCGTTGATGCGCGCCTGTGGCAGGGCCGACGGTGCGGCCTGGAAGCTGTCATAGGTTGGAACGCGGGGCATGCTCAGTTCCTCCCCCACTTGTAGGTGTCACCCCAGTTGTCCTGCGGCGCGAGTGCGCCAGCCTTGCCCAGTGCGTACCAGCTACCTGCCACGCTCCCGGCACTACCCAGCAAGGATGTGGCGGCCGAGGCCACGGGGCTGATTGCGCTGGCCGTGGCCCGCTTGCCCAGGGCCTCGTTTTGGTAGTTCACGGCCTGGGTGCGGTAGCCCCAGGCACTGCGTACGGCGTTGGCCTGGATGGTGTTGGAGTCGATCTCCTTCATGATGTCCGTGCTGGCCTGAATCTCGGCGGCGTTGCCCGCGCCCAGGTCCACGCCATTCGCAGCCAAGGCCACGCGCTGGCCGCTCTTGAGCTGCCCGGCCTTGAGGGTGAGCGATGCGACTTGCTGCTCACCCTGCTGCAGGGCCGACTGGGCGCCCAGCTCGGCGATGCGGGCATTGGTGTCGGCAATCGCGGCCTGTCCGCGCAAGGCGGTTCGTTGCGACGCCGCGCCGTAGTAGCTGCCAACGGTGGACATGGCTGCGCCGCCGATCTGGCCAATCAGCGCGGCGGATGCCATCTGGCTTGAGGAAAATCCCATGCTGTTCTCCGGGAGGATGCGGCATGGTGCGCGGCAAACCCGCTGCTACGTGCAACCCCTACGAGCCGCCCAGCGCCACCTCGGCGACCAGCGAAACCACGGTGAGTGGCAATGGGTACGGCTGGCGGACAAACACTTGCCCGCTCTGCCCCCAGCTGGGCGTCAGAGTGACATCGATCACATCCGTTCTGAGCCCAGGCGGCGCACCGAACACCTCAGTGGTGCGCTGCTTGGCCTCCGTCAGCTTGTCCTCGGAAGGGCCCACGAAGATCCCGGACGAACGGAACACCCGCAGGGATACCTTGTTGATTGCCTTGATCCACCCCTGGCCGAAGCTGCCGTCCTGCAGCTGCAGCGCGAGGGGAAGCGTCTCCAGATCCGCCTCGATGGGCAAGCCCACATGGATCACGCTGGCTGGGGCCTCCAAGGAAACGCTCCCCCCACTGACCACGCGGGAGGGATGCACCGCACCATCGGCCAGGATGCTGACCGTCTTACCCTCAAGGTGCCAAAGGCCTACGACGGTGGATGCAGGCGCTCCCGAGTAGGTGGCGCCGCTGTCAACGAAAAACGCATCGCTCGGGGTATCAAACTGTCGGGATGCCATGCGCTCAACGTACCGTACCGACACGCCCCCGATGACTCGCCGAACCACGACATAGAGCACGTCTTCTCGCCCTTCGGCCACCACCGCGCAAGACTCAAAGGTACCGTCAGTGTCGTGACGGTGCCACGCCCCCACCTGCTGCTCTGGCACATAGGTCAGGCCCAGCAGTTTGCCCGAGGTGGACACGAACCAGACGATGGGCTGCGGCGCCTGGGCATAGGCCATATCGACCACCTCCTGGCCGTCGAAGAGGTGCGCCGCGCGCAGGGACAAATCCCCGCTCACGAAGCCCTCTGCTTGGCGGTTGTAGGCCAGCTCGCGGATGTGACCGCCCCGGGCAGCCCCATAGATCAGGGTGTTGTTGATGACCACCGGCTGAACATTGGACGAGCCCACATAAGACTGCGGCCGCACGCTGATGGTGCTGGGCGTAATGGCGTCACTGTTGACCGAAGTCACGCGCCACTCCGCCGACGAGGTCATGAGCAGGAGCTGGGTTAGGGGCACGATGTGGCGGATGGTGTTCGCCTCGCGCGCAGCCACGCGGAAAGAAATCCGGTCATCGTCGCGGATGGGCAGTGAGTAGCTCATGTTCGACTCGGTGCCCGACTTGGTCATCAGGATGCCCTGCGGCTTGTTCAGCGTGCCCGCAAAGCAGCGCCGCTGCTCGAAGTACGACACCGCGCCCGGGTATTCCCCCGCCGCCTGAAACACTGGGTCATAGACGGGTGGCGTCTTGCTCAGATCCGGCGCCACGTTGTCATCGATCATGGTCAGCGCGCCGGTCTGGCCGATGTAGCCGAACACGCCAGCCGTCATCTTGTAGACGTTGTAAAGCGTGGCCCCCGCCACTGCGCTCCACGCGATCCCGTTGGTGCAGCCGGTTTCGTACAGGTTGCTGTTCACGCTGCCAAAGGCGGAAGGCGGCGACTCCGAAACGCCGTCGGCACCGATGGCAGTGACGACATAGCGGTAGGTGTACCGTGGGGTCGTGACACCGTCGGTCGTGATCACCAGGCCGGTGGGCGCGGCGACAGGGCTACCGAATGGGATGGTTACCAGCGACCAGTTGACTGCCCCCAGGCGGCGCAGCTCGCGCGGGGCGTAGCCAGGGTGCACCAGGGTCAGAACGTCGGCCGACTGCACATAGTGGATGTCGAACAGGTCTGCTTCGCTGTAGGGGTTCGCCACCTCATAGGGCACGCCGCCATCCAGCAGCGTGGCGCCCATTGTGTGGAAGCGGAAATAGCCAGCACCCAGCTCAATCACCATCGTCTGGGTAGTTGAGTAGGTGAAGGGGATCAGACGCGTGCGCTTGCTGGAGTCCTTGACGGCCCGCACGAAGGCGAAGCCCGCCCGATTTTCTGCGGGCCCCTGGGGCTTGGTGATGAAGTTGCGACACCGTGCCAGGCCGGACTGGTACTTGGCGTCATCGATGCGGCCAAACAACTCCGGCGCCACCTCACCACCGGAGAAGGAACGCTGCAGAGGGCGTGCACTGGCCATGCTCAACCCCTCGCGACGATCCAGGGCGCCGTGTGCTCCTGGCGCACCATCTGCTGGTTCGCATTGGAGGTCTTGGCGTTGGACATCGAAAGCATGAATTGCCGCAGGCAGTCTTTTGCCATGGCGCTGCCAGCCTCTCCCTTGAGGATGGGCCCGGCGAGGTGCGAGGCCAGCAGCCACCCCAGAGCATCAACAAACAGTGGTGAGAACTTGGTCGTGTCGGTGATGCGCGAGACGTAGAGCAAGCTGGCGCTGGGCAGGTTCGTCAGGATGATGGCCGCCCCTGTGTCAGTGGCCTGGGCCTCGAACGGCTGTGTTTCGGCTTGAGCCGGGGCATCTGCCGCCAGGACCGACAGCAGACGAACCGCTCCGGCGGGCTCAGCGTAGGCATATGCCCAGTTCCAAGCGGCCGTCACCTGCGGGGCCAGCATGGCGCGGCGCGTGGCGAACTTCCAGGGGTGCATCTCCAGGAGCGCATCCCGGGCGATGGGGTAGAACCGCGCGCAATGCTCGGCCTGCGCCGACCCCTCGGGCGGCTCAATGCTCGCCACGGTGGCCTCGTCACCAAGGTGGGCCAGGGCGAGGTTGCAGATATCGACTTCGGATGCCATGTGATCTCCCATGAAAAACGGAGGCGCTGGGCCTCCGTTTGCTTGATGCCCAGCCGGTGAGGGTCAGGGCTGGGTCTGAGGAGCTGCGTCCAGCAGAGCGGCCAGCTCGTCCTTTTTCGCACCATCAGGGAAGGCGATGCCCTTGGCGACCAGGGCTGCCTTGAGCTCATCGACCTTGAGGCCGTCAGAAGGCTTGGCATCGCCCTTCCCTTCGGCTGCACCCTTCTTGTCCACTGGCGTGAACCAGGAGGCCTTCTCGCCGTCAGGTACTTCGAACACATCGTCGGGTGCGCGCAGCTTGCCGAAGTAGCCCTGCTTGATTGCAATAACTTTCATAGCAGCGGCTCCTTATGCGATGCGGGGGCTGTCAGGCTTGGCCGTGTTCTGCTGGATTCCGGTCACGACCTGCGCAGAGAACTTGCCAGCAGTCAGGGGCCCGGTGCCGACGGTGTAGTACGCACGGCAATAGCGGCGCAGCTTGACCGGCATGGGGATCACCACCTGCTGGCCCAGGCCCAGCGCGGCCTTTCCGATAGCGGCAGTGGCCGCCACATCCGCAAAGGTGGAGTTGTCGGCCGAGTCCTGGATGGAGAACGTCACCGTGGCGGCACCAGCGGCAGCGGCTGCCTCACCCACAGTGAAGACCATCATGCTGCGGTCGTCCAAACCCACATCGGGGTTGGCCTGGCCGAAGTCGATGGTGTCGGTAGAGGCGGCCGAAGCCGTGACCACCTGGGCGGTGGACACCTGCAGAAGTTTGTCGATGATCATGGCGGTTTCCTTTCCTGAGTTACACCACGCGGGCTTCGGTGAGCAGCAGCGCATCGGTACGGCGGCAGGGGATGCCGTCGAACGCCACCACCTTCTTGCCAGCGATTTCTTCCATGGTCAGCGTCGAAGCCGCGACCTTGTTGGTGATCTGGCGGCGCAGGAAGCTGCGGATCTTGCGCGGCAGATAGAACACCGGGCGGCCCATGCCCACGTTGGGGATCAGCTCCACGGCCTGGGTCAACAGGTCGATCAGGTCAGCGCCCGCGCTGGCGTTCTTGGTCAGGTCCGACACATCGATGTTGGCGATGCGCACCACATAGCGCCAGTCGCGCAGCGTCAGGCCGATGTCCCACTTGTAGTGGGTACGGTAGCCCTGGTAGCGACCACCGGCCGCGTCGAAAAGGGTCTGCTCGCCCAGGTCGCGGGACTGCAGGCCGGCCGGAGAGCCCTTCGGGTAGATGCCGTGCAGGGTGTTGGGGCCCCACACCGTCAGCCAGATCGAGGCGTTGTCGCTGCCAGTGCCGCCTGCGTCCACGATGTTCATGCCGTTCTCGGCCGACAGGGTGTTGTAGCGCGGCGCCAGCCCCATGTACTTCTCGGGGTCGGCGCTGGAATCGCCATAGAACAGGGTGGTGGCCATGTTCTGGTTGATGCCTTCCACGAATGCGCGGTCTTCCGACAGACGCCACGCGGCAGAGTTGCCGTTCAGATCGGCGAGGGCCTTGTCCACCTCGGCGTAGGTTTCCAGCATGCCCATGCTGTCCTTCACGGGCACGGTGCGCGACTTCTCGGGCTGCACACCGTAGTTGAGCTTGCGCCAGGTGCCAGATGGCAGGCCGGACCGGACCGTGGTCTTGTGCTCGGTGAAGCCGTTGGCCTCGATCATGGTCATGTCATCGAGGACTTCATTGGTCTCGCTGAGCATTTCCACAATGCTCGGGTCGATCTTGCCGTCGGTGGTCATGCGAGCCGCGACATCGGCCAGGGTGGGGTTGGTGCTGGCGAGCGTTACACCCGCGAAGCCCAGCAGCGCGAGATCCTGCGCGCTGGCAATGCCGGTGTGGAAGAACAGCAGCGCAGCCGCTGCGAAGAGCAGCATTTGGACGGGATGAGATTTGAGGATGTGCTTCACGGTGGCTCCTTTTGAAAATCAGGGGTTCATGTTGGATGCGCCATACAGGCGCCGAGGGTCAGCCTGGTTGCTCTTGCCGCCCTGGCCGGCCACAAAGCGGTCTTCGCTCATGGCCTTGCCGGTGCGGTAGAACATGCGGATCACCTCGGGGTGATTGCCCAGCCCAGAGTCCTCCAGCAGCGTGCGCAGCTCGGGCGTTGCAAAGGCGTCCAGCGCCTTCTTGGCGACTGCCAGGTTTTCGCTGAGCTTGTCGCCCCCGAATTCCTTGTCGGCCTTGGAGGTGTTGGTCCACTCGGTGCGCGCCGCAGCGAACTGCTCAGCATGGCGACTGGCTATGGCCGGGGCCATCTTGTCCAGCACCTGCTGGGCTTTGTCCTGCGGCAGGTCCAGGGTTTTGGCGACCTCGGAGAACGCACTAATGACGGTGTCATCGAGCGTCACACCCTCGGGCGCCTTGAACTCGTAGCTCTCGGGCGCACCCTGCGGCTTGTCGTCCTTTTCGCCCTTCGCGGCTTCGCCCTCGGCTGGCTTCTGTGCTGGGTCGCCCTGCCCTTCGGCGGCTGGCTTCTGGCCGGACGGCTCTGGTTGGCCGCCCTCGCCCGCACCAGTAGCGGGTGGATTGGCGGCCGGGGAAGACGACGGAGCGCCCTGGTTGGGTGCTGCGGGGTCCGTCATCAGGTTTTCAGGTGATGGCATTGCTCTGTTCCTTCGCCATGGCGGTGTAAAGCTCCGGGCACACGGCGTGGATGGTGGCCAGGGTGCGCAACCCTTCGTTGCGCCCGCCTTCGTTGAACGCCATCTGCATGGCATTGGTGTTGAACGAAAGACGGAACACCCCAGCCCGATCCAGCTGACGCCACACGATGCGGCGCCCCCGCTTGCTGCCCATGAGCCACTTCAAGTCAGACTCCTCCGTATCGCGTGCCAGCTTGCCGCGCAGCTCGGTGTCAGCCGCTGCGCTCTCCTGGCCTTCGATGTCGGTGGGGTCGTAAGCACTCATGAGCCCGCAGTGTGTTTGTGGGCGGCGGAGATACGTGCACCTTTTCAGGTGTAGCCGCTGAACGCGCGTGTCACATCGGTGAGTGCGCTTTGCTGGCTGGTATCTACGCCCCCCAGCTTCGCGGCTGCGTCGGCGCCCTGACTGAGCATCTCGGCCTGCTGCTGGGCCTGCGCCGCCTGGGCGCGCTGCTGGCGGATCAGCGCCACCTTGTCGCTGGGCACGATCAGCTCAGGGTCGATTCCCAACATGTCGGCGTAGGTGTCTGCCCAGCGGTCCGCATCGAACTTGTCCATTACCTCGGGCTTGATGGAGGCGATGGTGCCGAGGCTCATCACGTAGCGGTCGATGGAATTGGTCGCGATGGCGCGCTGGGCCTGGGCCAGCATGGAGACGAACTCCACATTCAGCTCGGCGCCCTGCAGCTCCTCTGGCGGCTCGGGCACGATCCCCGCCTCCAGCATGCGCGCGAAGGTCATCTCGATCTTGGGGTCCAGGATCTCGTTGTGCATGCGCTCCAGCACCGGGCCCAGCATCAGCAGCTTTTCCTCATGGCGTTCTGCCACCTCGGTCGCTGTCATCTGCGGGTTGGTGCCGTTGGCCAGCATGAGGAACAGGTCGGCATAGAAGCTGGCCTTGATCCGCTCGCGCACGTCCTGGATGTCGGCCAGCAGGTGGGACAGGTCGATGTTGGCCTCGAACGCAGAGCGAATTCCACCGCTCGGGGTGGCCGCATCGACGTAGGAAATGCCGCCCGGCAGCGTGTCCACCTGGCTTTTCGACATCGAGGTCGGCGCCTGCAGGGGCGGCCTGACCTTGTAGTCGATGCCCTGGGCCTTGCGCAGCTGCTGGTGCTGCAGCTGCTTGATGTCGCCCAGCGCCTCCATGGCCGGGCTGTTGCCGTACACATCACCACCGGCTGCAGCCCACCGGGGGCACAGCGCCGTGAAGTCACGGAAGCCCGACTCGCTCAAGAGCCGGTCTTCGCTGCCCGCCTTCTCGAAATACACCGACTTCCAGCGCATGTTGCGGCTGTCGCGCTTGGTGGTGTCGCGCTGCGTGCGCGGCTCGATGGCGTGCATCACCGTCAGCCATTGGTCGAGGCGCCCCATGTCGTACAGGTTGCGCACCGTGCCGCTGCAGTTGGCATACCCAAACTGGCCCACCGCCTGGGCCACCGTCATCTGGAACTCGCGAAACAGGGTGTTCACCTTGCCCTCGGCATCCGTGGCAATGGCGAACTCGCCCGCCGTGAGCGGGTAGTGGTGGATCACCGTGTCGTAGTTGCTCAGGACGATGGTGCTGGCCGTGCCGAAGGCGCCCAGTTCCTCATACATCGAGTGCAGCGCGCGGTAGGTGTTCGACTTCGCAAAGACCATCTGCATGATGCGCGTGACCTCGGCCAGCCAGGCTTTCACGGCGGCGGACTCGTCCAGGTCAGGATCGGAGGTGGTCAAGCGAAACCAGGGGCGCGCCGGGCTGGTCATGCCCGCCATCATCCCAGCCGCCAGCACGCGCAGCGCACGGGTGCCGGTGTTGTCGTAGATCTTGTTGTGCCGCTTGTCGCCCTTGTTGCGGTCCTCAACGAAGAAGCGGCCAGAGCGAGGCAGCAGGCAATCGCTGATCTCCCGCCAGTGCGTCATCCAGCTGCTGCGCTCATCGCGCAGCGCCCCCCATCGTGCTGCAAGGAGTTGGCGTTCGGTCTTGCCCTGCATCACTGGCCCAGCAGAGTGTTACGGCCGAGGTTGAGCGCGCTGGCGTCCACGCCCTGCGGCCCGGTGAGCATGGTGCCCGAGGCACCACCCTTGCCCAGCAGGGATGCGGCATCAACGGCGGCCGAGGTGTTGGGGCGGCGCTGGTTGGCGCGGTTTGTCGCCTCGTCAGCAGCTTTGGCCTGCGCGTCTGCCTGGGTCTTGGCCTGGGTCTGGGCCGACTGCTGAGCCTTTTTCTGCTGCTGGCCGTTGATAGCCGAAATGGCCGTGCCTGCCACTGCTGCACCGGCCATGATGGCTGTGGCGCTGATTCCACCTGACATGGTTACTCTCCTGTGATGTTGATGTGGTTGACGGCCCCAAGCTGGCGCGAGAACAGCAGGTGCGCCTCGTCCGTGAATTCGTCCTCGGCCTCGGCAACGGTCTGGGCTTGGGTGGCGAACACCATGGTTAGACGGGTGTCGGCGTGCGCGATGAAGGCCTGGCGACGGCGCGCGCTGGCGGCCAGGACGTGGTAACCCTGCAGCTCGGCGGCGCCCTCCCCGGTGTTGACCGTGGCATGGCCATCGAACACCAACAGGGTGGGAATGCGGATGAAGGCGCCCGTGAGCACCACCCCCGCCGGGATGCAGATCGTGCGTGCATACAGGCCGCCATGCAGCACATGCTCGGTGGCGATCGGCACTTGGGGCAAACCCAACAGCACAACCTCCAGCGCGCGCACCTTCTGGATGGCCTGAGCGCTCATGGCCGGGATTCGGCTCTGCGCCACAACCAATTCGGTCATTTCAGCCCCCGAAAGAACACCAGATTCGTCGTGTGGTAGCCCACATGCGGCAGCAAGCGCTCCAGGCGCCCCCCAGCGGGTGCGGTCACATACAAGCCGCCCGCGCCTGCACGCACGGCAACGTCCTCTGCGGCGTGCAGGAGCATCAAACCCGCGCCCCCTGCCCGGTGCGCCTGGGCAACAAACAGCGTTTCGGTCGAGGCAATGACACGGCCCGCGAAGTGCAACACGGGCGTGATCAGCACCGCGCAAAACCCCGCCAGCTCGTCGCCCACAAAAACCCCCAGCGGACGCAACACACCCGCCTCGGCCAAGTGCGTGTAGCCCTGGCGGTCAGGCAACGCCCCCATCAAGCAGGGATTGCGCAGAGATTCGGCCTGGTACTCCGCACACAGCGCGGCAAACACGGGCGCGTCAAAGGCCTCATCGACGGTGATGGCGCGAACGGTGGGTTCCATGCGCGGGATGATGGTTCCCGCCCGCCCCGCTACGTGCACCCGTCAGGCGTAGGGGTCGTACTCTCCGCGCTGGCCCCGAGTGCGCAGGGCTTCCAAAGCGTGTCGCTTGACGACGGGGAAGGCGAACGACAGCACCAGCGAATCCGCGCGGTTGGGCGATGGGATGCCCCGCGCCTTCATTTCCTTCTTGGACTCGATCTGGATCTTGCCGTCCAGCCTTGGCACGATCTCGGGCGCCTGCAGCTCGTCGCGCAGCGTGGGGTCTTCTTCGATGGAGCCGCCCGCCTTGAGCCAGTCGCGGGCGGCCTTCCACATTTCCGCGCGCTTGTTGAGGCAGCCAATGTCCCCAGACGCGGCAGCGAACCACACCAGCGTCCAGTTGCGCCCCAGGCCCTGCCCCGCCGAGACAATGCCGGTGCCGTAGCCCGCATCAATGAACACGGCGTCCGCCTGCTCCTCGTCCTCAAACCTGGCGATGATCTGCGCGGCCACCAGGTCGTTGTCGTTCTTCGCCATCCGGTGCAGGATCCGGTAGACCAGCCCCTGGCGTAGCCCGATGACGAATTCATCATCCCCCTCCCAGGCAGGGTCCACGGTCAGAATCTTTGGGGCGAAGTTGTACTGCTCGGGGCGCAACACCCGCCCATAGGCGGCGGTAACGTCCGTCTCGCCGATGAACTGGCGCGCGGACATGGACGGGAACAAGCCGCGCACCCGCACCTTGAAAAAGTCCGAGTCCTCGCCATAGTCGGCCGCCCACTTGGCGATCTGCGCCTTGTTCGTGCCCTCAACCGTGCGGCTGTCGATCTGACGGTGTACCCATCGGTGTTTGAACCGACGGAAGCACTCACGGAACCGCCCAGTGTTTCGCGTGGGGTTCCCGAATGCGATCCAGATGATCTCAGTCCCTTCGTCGGTCAGCGCGCCTTCCGACACCTCCCACACCTTGTCTGCAATGGCCGAGGCCTCATCGAAGATCAGAACAATGCGCTTGCCAACGTTGTGCAGCCCGGCGAACGCCTCGGTGTTGTGCTCTGACCACGGCACGAAGTCCGCCCGCCAGCTCTTCGCGTGCGCCCTGTCTCGGGTCGCGATGCTGGTCGCCTGAACGTCGAGCCAGTGCGAGGTGATCGACATGCGTTGCCACTTCCCGACCTCGGGGGCCGTCTTGGTGCGCAGCTGGGTGTCGGTGTTGGCGGTGATGACGACTTTGCAGTCCTCGCAGGTGGACAGCGCCCAGTTCGTGATCATTCCGATCTCGGCCGACTTGCCGATGCCGTGGCCAGAAGCGACAGAAATCATCAGCGGCTGGTATCGGGTGGCCGGGTTGGACAGATGGTCCCGGATGTCGCCCATCACTTCGCGCTGCCAGGTTCGCGGGCCCGCATGCTCTGCCAGCTCGCCGCTCCCCCAGTCGTATGCCATCTCAGCCCAGCGCACCGGGTCTGTGGAGCACTGGGCAGCCAGCTCAATCAGCTCTTCATCGATGTTCGCAGCCACAGCGCCCCTACCCCGCCGCGCGGGCCCGGGCGCGAGCCAGGCGCTCGGCAAGCGAGTCATTCACCGTGAGGTCAACAGAGCGCTTCTCGCCGTACTTTTCCGGGCACCACTTCGCCAACAGCTTGAGCCGGGTTTCCACCTGCAGCTTCCGGTGCCCCAGCATGTCGCCCGTCTTGATCTTGACCTTCTCGCCGTCATCCTCGGTCTCCTCGCCGAGAACGGGCGTGTTCGCGATCTCCAGGGCTTCCTCTGCGATAGCATCGAACCCCAGTGCACGCGCGCGCGCGATGCGTGCGGCGAAGTCCTTGTCTGCCTCTATCCAGTCGTAAACGGTCCGCCATGCGGGCATGCCCGGCGCGCGGCAGATCTGGCGCAGCGGTTCCCCGTCTGCAATGCGCGCGCAAATCTCGGACTTCAAGTCCGGCTTCTTCGCGGATTTCTTTTCCCTGGTTGCCATCGGGCGATTCCACCCTACGCAGGCTCAGGGATGTGCACACGCACGAACGCGGCGGGCACCTGGCCCCGGCGCTCAAACCGGCAGATGCGGCCGATGGCCCATTTGCTGTACTCGAACTTCTCGGCCAGCACCTCGTAGCTCATCCCCTCGTCGTGCAGTTGGCGGATGAGTTCGATCTCGGCGTCCGTGGCCCGGGCGTTGTGGTGGTCCTCCCCGATGCGCAGGCCCTTGTCGTTCACGGCAACGGTTTTTTGCATGCTGCTCACCCCCGAAAATAGGCAGGCCACTCACGCTTCACGCGGGCGATCGCGCGTTCAATTGCCTTCACCCGGGCCAGTGGGTCCGCGGCGATGACTGTCTCGGCAGCCTGGCGCAGCAGCATTGCGGCGGCGGTAGGCAGCACCCGCGCCAGAGGAGCCACAGCAGCCGATTTCAGTTGATCGGTGTCAGTATTCATGGGATCCCTTCAGGTCGAAACAGATTCAGCGCGAGCGCCCTGGCGTGTGCGCATGGTCTGGCGGACAGCGTCGGCCGCCTGATGGCACTCTTCATCGCTTCCGAAGATGATCGGCACGTAGTCCATGCGTCGGTTCTCCGTGTAGGCCTGGCGGTTCTCACTGAGCATGTCGGCGATAGGTTCGATGTGCATGGCGCACTGGCTCTGGCTCCAAAGGAGCGCGTGTGTTGGTTGGTCTGACATACGGTTCTCCTTCAGAGGTTGCTCGGCGTACGCCGCGTCATGGTTTTTTCTGGCTCGGCCAGGCGCTTGGGGATGTCTCCCATCCAGTCGCCGATTTGCTGCAACTCGCCGATGAGATGCAGCGGCACCAAACCCTGTGGTCCGTTGCGGTGCGCGACGATCTCCAACTCGCAATACCCTTTGAACTGGCCGAGCTTCTTGCTCATGGGGTGGGCCCAGTCGTTGAACAGCAGCGCAACCTGGTCTGCAGCCGCCTCGATGGCACCGGAATCCCGCAGGTGGGTCATCTGCGGCCTGCCGTAGTGCTCATCGGCCTTGCGGCTCATTTGGCTCAGCAGCACCACCGCGAAATCAAGATCCATGGCCATCGCTTTGATGCCGTTGACGATCACGTCCAACTCGCGGTTGCGGCTCTCTTCGCCGCCCCCAGACATCAACTGTAGGAAGTCGATGAAAAGCACGTCGAGGCCGCTCTCACGCTTCACCTTGAGGGCCTTGCGCCGGATGTCCATCAGCGTGAGCCCGCCTTGCTGATCGTGGTGCAACTTCAGCTCCCCCAGTTTGCGGGCAGCCTCGGTAACACCAGTCCACATGTCGGCATCCTCTGGCTTTGCGGCCAGGATGCGCCCCAGATCGACACCACCGCTCGCGGCTGTATGCCGGTGCATCAGCTGGATGATGTTCATCTCTTGGCTCAGGAAAAGGACGCCATGGTCGCGAGCCATGTTTCGGGCCATCGTGAGTGAGAGCGCGGTCTTTCCGTGTTTCGGGCGCGCTCCGATCACCATCAGTTCGCCTCTACGAAGCCCACCATTGAGCATGCTGTCCAGGCCGCCTATCCCGGTGCGGATTGCCGGGTTCTTGCCTTCGCTCAGGTCTTGCAGCACGCCGAGGTAATCGACTATCGACTCGGTAATGCTCTTTGGCTCATGGCGGCTGCGGACAGTCGCCAGCTTCGCCAGCAGCATCTGCGCCTTGTCGATCTGCTCCGCCGAGTTGTAGCCAGGCGTCATGGCCAGCTCGCCAATTTCCCGACCCGCCTCCATCAACTGGCGCAGGCGGTAGCAGTCCATGACGGCACTTGCCAGCATCCGCACGCTTGCCGGACCAGGGGCCGAAGCGGAAAGGCTTTCAATGTCCCCAACGCCGATATCAACTCCTTGCGCCTGCATGTTCACGCTGACGGCTATGGCTTCGATCGGTTGCCCACTGGCGTACAGCCGCTGGATGGCGCTGAAAATGTCGGCGTGCTGCGGATGGTAGAAGGCCTCCGGAGCGAGGCCAGGAACTCGTGCCAGGGAATCTGGGTAGCGGATCAACCCACCCAGCAGCGAGGCCTCGGCATCGATACTGAACGGCACGGCAAAGCGAGGTTTCTCACGCATCTTCGCCTCCCGATTCATCGGTGTAGTTGCCCGAAAGCACCTTTTCGAAGTTGCCCAGCGTCATGAGCCAGCCGATGTCAGCCGACCACCTGCGCCCCCCTGCGACTCGTCGGCCGGTCAGAAAATCAGAGCCAGCGACAACGCTGAAAAACCGCTCGAACCACGCCACGCCTTCATCGACATTGCTCGCCATGCGCTGGCCAGCCAGTTCGCCGGTTTCGTAGTTCTCAGTCAAAACCCACGCCCATCGCTGGCGCATCGCGGTCGCGTTTTTCCCTTTGAGGAAAAGCGTGCGTCTCGGCTGCGGCAGCATCGGCAACGCTGCGGCATAGGCGTCAAGCACTCGGCCGTATGGACACGGTGGAACCCCTCCGGGCTTCGGCAGCTGCCCGTCAGGCTCGGCCAACGGCTCAATGCCGACCAGGCCCTGCTGCCCTGGATGCTGCGAATCGACGGCCGACGCCGCGCGGTCTGGCGGCGAAGCCGACGAAGACCCGATAGGGTCTTGTATAAATTCCTGCTTACTGCTTACTGCTTCCTGATTGGCGGTAGTCTTCGGGGAAGGCTTCCCGGTAGCCTTCCAGGTAGGCTCGCCTGCCTTGTGCTCTTGGTCGAAAAATTTCAATGGGCACGAGGACTTAAAGGCGTCCACGAACCCTTGCCCCAAGGAGCAAAGTGCGTCATGAAGAGCATTCCAGGCCTCGGTTTTCAGGTCACATTCGGGCACCCTGGCCCACATCGAGCCCCAGCTTTTCACCACGTTGGGAGACTGCGGAAGGTTGTGCTTGATGGCGTTCGGCACAAATATCAGGCGGGCTTTCCAGTCTGCTTTCGCTAAGCCTTCCCGGTAGGCTTCCGCAAAGGCTTCATCGAAGGCTTCCACCTCCCATCCCAACATCTCGGAAAACGCCAGACGGCCAACAGGCTGCACGCCGGGGATGTGAGTGGACTGCGGACCGACCATCAGCATCAAGAACAGCGCCTGCCCTGACGGCTGCAGAGGGGTGAGGTTCAACACCTTGCGGTCCGACCACGTCGCTGTCGAGACCTTGCGGTAGGGGTTGACGGTGGACTGGTCGTGGCTCATGCGCTGGCTGCGCCTCCCGCCTCGGCATGCGCCATCTCTGCCGCCTCATACTTGGCGTCCCACTGGGCCGCCAGTGCGGACGCTTCTACGCGCGCTTTATGAAGCGCTGCAACGAGTGCTGGGACGCAGTCAGGATCCAGAACAATGAATCTCGGATTGGCATCCTCATACTCTTGACTGGCCAGCACTACGCTCCCTAAATCGCCTGTGTACACAGCGAGTTTGGAGTCCTCCAGATCAACGATAAGCCGGCCGCTTTCGCGCAGCTCTTCCCAGGTTGGCGGGGCTTCGATCGCATCGTTGACTGGAACTTCTTTGGCTTGGATTACTTCAGGCATTTGCCACCTCAAAACATGATCGGCACCACATAGAAACCAGCGGCAGGCAGGTGGTGGAACTGCTTTTCGGTTTGGGGAGCTACCCCGCCCCTATCCGTGGCCACAACTCAAGCCACGGCCTTCAGGCCCGGTCCGCCTCCGCCCGAAGACTGCTGCAGCTGGGCCAGCGCTTTCAGTGCGGTGTTCAGGGTGGCAGTAGCCCCATCAATCACATCGGCGATGCGAGCGGCCTGGTCTTCGGCCGACTTGCGGTCTGGGCGGGCGTGGAGGGTCTCGTCGCACGCGTACATCAGGGGATCGAAAGTCCCGCAGAAACGCATGGCCGCGATGATTTGGCCGAAGGTCAGGCGCTCATCCTTCTCAGGATTGAGGCATGCACGCAGTCGCGCGTGGGCCGACTCCAGCTTCATGTGCGGGAACAGGTAAACAGCCAACTCCTTGGCCGTCTTGTCACTGCTGGCGATCATTTGAGCCAGCGCCTCGTATTCGTCGTCGTAGATGGTCTTCATGGTGCGATTGCGTTAAGTCGTTGATTCATAAGGGTTGCGGCGTGATCCCCTCGCTGCCACTCAATCTGAGGGGGTCTGAGGGGTGCTTTTTTTGGCCAAAAAAAAGACGATCCAGTCATCGCTGAATCCCAGCGCAACAGGACCACCGACATGAACACCATCACAGCCCCCTTCCACAGCAGCAGCCGCACGGCGATGTCTGTGAACACCGACCCGGTCACTGGCCAGCGAGTGCAGACCATGACCACATCGCAGCTGCAGCTGACCTGGGTGGCAGGGGAATTGCGCATCGCCTGCAAAGCGAGCCGGGTGCAGATGGGCGCGGCTCGCGACAAGCAGCGCCCTGGTGCACGCGGAATTCGCGGTGCGTGAATTGGGGTTAGGCATGAGCGACCTCGTGCTCCACGCTGGGCAGAGGCGCATCGCCATAAACGTGATCGAACGTGATGTGCAGCCCCCGCTCTTTCGCCGACGCGATCAACTTCGCGGCGCGGCGTTGCGGGATCGGCCTGGGATTCGCTTCACGCTCGTAGGCGGTGATGTTTCCCTGGACGCAGCCCATGATGTCGCCAAGCTCGGATTGCGAGAGGCCGAGACGGGAACGGATGGATTTCAGGTTTGCCATCCCCCGGTTTTATCACCGCCGGTGCTTTATTGCAACATCGGCAGTGTTTTGAAGTGCAATTACCTTCGCTGATGATCTCGCTATGTCCCCAAGCAGCTCCCGCACCTCAAAAATCACGACTGAGCATCTTGAAGAATCTGCCAAGCTCCGATCTCTCTGGGAATCAACTCCAGGCAAGCCGCCGCAGGCTGTCTTCGGCGAGTTGTACGGTATAGGTGGGCAAAGCGCGGTAGGTAACTTCCTGGGTGGACGGTCGCCCCTCTCTCTGAAGGCGGCACGCGGATTCGCCCGTGGCTTGAATGTTGCGCTGGAAGACTTCAGCCCCAGGCTTGCCGCTGAGGCGCGCGAAATCGCGGCCGCCGTGTCGCCTGGCGAGCGCCTACCGCAGCCAATAGCGCCCATTGATATGGATCTGCATGGCGACCTCGCACCCGTGCGGGTAGTGCGTCTCACGCTGAAGGCCGGCATGAGCGGTTTTGCCGTGGATGTGGACGAGAGCGAAGCCGCCCCGATCTTCTTTCGGACCGATTGGCTCCGCCGCAGGGGCTTCAAACCTTACAAGCTGATCGCCATCAAGATTCATGGGCACAGCATGGAGCCCACCCTATTTCATGACGATGTCGTGGTCATCAACACGGACGACATCGAGCCGAAGGATGGCGAGGTTTTCGCCTTCAACTTCGAGGGCGAGCCCGTCGTAAAACGCCTGCAGCGAGACGCCGCTACCTGGTGGATGACATCGGACAACCCGGATCAGCGGCGCTATCCGCGCAAGGAGTGCTCCGACGCTCATTGCATCATTCTTGGTCGAGTTGTTCACCGTCAGAGCGAGCGGATTTGAACACCGCAGAAAATATTTCGCCAAATAATCACCGCAAGTGTTGACTTGTTAAAACACTAGCGCTGATAATTCACTCCAACAGCCCACCCCGGGCGATGGAGTGAAGAATGTCAAAGCACGTTTCCTGCGTTGATACCGCCAAGCTGATCCGCCAAGCTCTGAAGGAAGCCTTCAAGGGCATCAAGTTCACCGTTCGCTCCAGCACTTACAGCGGCGGCGCGTCCATCAACATTGACTGGACCGATGGCCCAAACACCGCCCAGGTCGAGGCGGTTGCCAAGCGCTTCAGCGGCGCCTATTTCGACGGCCAGCAGGACTACAAGGGCTGCACCTTCGCCCTGCTGGACGGCCAAGTTGTGCGCTTCGGTGCCGACTTCGTGTTCTGCAACCGGTCCCACTCTGTCGAGCTGATCAGCAAAGCCTGCGCCAGCGTGGCCCGCCGCTTCGGCATGGCCTTCGTGCCCACGGCCGCCGACTTCAAGGCCGGTCGTCTGCACGAGATCTACGCCTCGGAATCGACCTGGGGCCGTACCGTAGGCCAACTGGTGCGCGAAGACCTCGCCAAGCGCAGCGACCGCCTCAGCGTGGGCCACACCAAGACCGCAGCCCGGGTGATCTACCTGGGCAACGATGGCCACAGCGAAGTCGCCGCCCTGGCTGGGGAGGCCGTCGCGTGAGCGCCCTCCCCTCGATCCTCAGCGCCAGCAAAGCGCGTACAGCCAGCACGGACGCTGAGCTGCTGGCCAAAGCCGCCATGAACGCCCAGGGCGCGCTCCAGTGGGCCATGGCCGCCAACCTGTACGACCAGGCCGCAGCGGCCCTGCCCGCAGATCCCCACACCGGCAAGGAAACCATGCAGGCCCAGGCCCACCGCCGCAGCGCCCGCAACTGCCGCGCCCTGGTGGGCACCAACGCGCCCAATCGACTGATCAAGGACGCCCCGGACTACGGCCACATGACCCGCCAAGCCATCGCCGAGCACGACGAGGAATGGCGCGGGCACGGACTTTAAAACCGGTCGCGCCGTTTTACCCCCTTTTTCTGCACCAACAGTCCGCGAGACCATTCGCAATCGAAAGGACGCACATGAAACAGATCACCCTCTTCTGCCGACTGGCCAGCATGCGCCGCGCCGCTGGTGCTGGGCCCGTGGAGTCGCTGGCCTGGGCCGGTGGCCTGCTGTGGCGCGCACGGCATTCCGCGTAACGCAAAAGTGACTTTTCAGTGAGTCGCAATTTCCTGGCAATCCACCTACGCTAACCCCATGCACCTCGAACTCACAGGCGCCGAGACAAGCGACCAACTTATCAAGCAGCTGGTCTACCTGCGCGGCATCGCACGCCGCATCGTCAATGTGCGCATTGAATCCCGGGAGGTACTGGCGGAAAACACGCGACTTCTGGACCGCCTGGGCACGGGCACACTAGAAGGTGCACGGGCAGCAGTCGTCGCGGCAAAGCTGCAGGAAGGCATGCTGCAAGCGGAATCGATGGAAATCGAGATCGGCAACTACCTGATGCCTCTGTGTGACGCACTCGACCGCGCCGCCACGCGCGAGCAGATCTTCGAAGCCCTCAACATCAACCCGGCCGACCGAGACACGGAGCAAGTCCGCGAGTATGGCGACGAAGCTCTGCACCTGATCACCGTGTTGCACCTGGAGAACTCGGCGATGAACCGCCGCGAGGATTGGGCCTCACCTCAAAGCCAGCCGCTGCAGTGGTGTCACACGATGGCCTTCATGCGCGCGATGAAGACCAGCCCGAAGCTGGACAGGATCGTGCACGAAGGCGCGAACGAATTCTTCGGCGGTGTGTTCGGTGAGTACCGCGAGCGCCCTCTGCTGGAGCGCCTCGCTGGGAGGGCGGTGTGATGAGGATGGTGTTTTGCCGCCCCCTTTCAGTGGGGTCAGGGCTTGGGCTTCGTCAGCGAGGACTTCGTTTGACTACCTGCCCGCTGGCGCTTCGTTTGATGCTCATTGACTGGCCCGGGCGCAGCGTTCGGAGGCGAATTCATTTCGGACTCCTCTACGGCGATCGACTTCAACAATTGGTGAAGCGACGGGTCCTCAGGGGCAATTTCGGCAAGCATTGCCGCCACGCCGACGCCACCTGCATCGATTTTATGAACAAGCGCCCGCGCCAAAGCAACATCGGGGTCTGCCAGCGTCTTTGGACTCGGGCTTTTCAGAAGCGTCCTCAAGCCCTGGGTCATCAACCGCATAAGCAGCCGGGATATGCGCTCGCCATCAATTCGCTGCTCTTCGAGTTTTTCCAAGCGAGCGATTTCCGCCTTGTGCCGCTCGGCCTGCCTACGCGCTACTTCGGCCTCATCCTGGGCAATGGCAACTTGAAGCTCAAATTTAATGAGCGTGTCTTTCAGCTTCTCCAACCTGGCGGCGCTCTCGAACCCGTAGGTCAGACTTTCGACGATCTGAGCATTCAGGCTCTTCGAGGTCCGGTCCGCCTCGGCAGTCAGCACCCCATGCAGGTCCTTGGGGATTCGTAGAGTGATTCGGGTGTAGCGGTCTTCGTCGTCCATGCGCCAATTTTCCACCAAAACAGTGTCACAGCCCATTGACACCAAAGCAGTGTCACATTCACAATCCAATAACGACACCAAAACAGTGTCTATTCAAGGAGGCCTTATGAGCCAGCAGAAGGTGCCGCACGAACGCATCACCTTGCGGATTCCGCAGGTGCTGCACGAGAAGGCCAAGGAGGAAGCCCAGGCCCAGCACGTCAGCCTCAACAGCTTCATCGTTCGTGCAGTTGAACGCGCAGCAGCGCAGAAAGGACAGCAGCAGTGAGCAACATCGTCCCATTTAACTTCGACGGCGCGAGCATCCGCGTGCTGGAAATTGACGGCGAGCCGTGGTTCGTTGGCAAGGATGTGGCCGAAGCCTTGGGATACAAGGACACGACCAACGCCATGAAGCAGCATTGCAAGGGGGTGGCGAAACACCACCCCCTTCAGACCCCAGGAGGCAAGCAGGATGTGCGCGTTCTGTCCGAGCCCGACGTGCTGCGCCTGATCGTCAATAGTTCCTTGCCCGCCGCAGAGCGTTTCGAGCGCTGGGTCTTCGAGGAGGTGCTGCCCAGCATCCGCAAGACTGGCAGCTACACCGTGCCCCAGGCCGTGCAGCCGAAGCCCTCCGACACCAGTGGCCTGCCGGAATTTCGCCGCGCCCGTGCCCTCGATCTGGCAGCCAAAACTGCCGAGCGCATCTTGGCCCAACTGCCCAGCCTGGGAGAGCGTGCACGCCAAGTGGTCTTCGCCAAGATCATCAACCCCGTCGCGGGCACTGAAGTGCTGGCGCTACCGCACGTCACGGAGAAGCACTACCAGGCAGGCGAGGTAGGCGAAATGCTGGGTATCACCGGCGCCAAGGTGGGGCGAATCGCCAACCACCACAACCTGAAGACGCCCGAGCATGGGGAGTACCGCATGGACAAGTCGCAGCATTCGGTAAAGCAGGTCGAGTCGTTCGTCTACAACCAGGCTGGCGTCGATGCCATCAAGCGGCACATGGACGCCGACCGGTCCCAGCAGCCAGCAAAGAAACGCCCAGCTGCGGTATCAGTACTTGAGTCCCAGGAAGCCCTGCTGTGAAAAGTGGAGCGCTCCATTTACCGATGCGATCAGCGCCGCGGCACAGTGATTTAGGACAGAAACATGGAAACGTCACGATTTAGCGCGTTTTTCGCCCCCCATTTGGACTGGACGGACCCCTAACATCAGCTATGTGAACCCGAGAAAAAGCAAAAAGCTGGCATAGAGCCAGCTTCCGCCCGAAGCGCCAGAGCAGGTGAGATGGCTCAGGCACTTCTTGATCAGAAACCCGTTTCAAAAAAGGATCAGACCATGTCTGAGGTTACCACTCGCCCGGCTACACGCGCAACCAAGGCCCCATCGAGTGCAAAAGCAGCGCCAGCGCACGCTGCAGCGGATGCACCACCGCCAGACGCGCCAGAAACTGCCTCCATCACACAGGAAGAAGCCCTAGTGGCCAATACGCTGGCCGGGCAGCTGCGGGGCATCTATGACGTGCACAACATGCAAATGAGCGTCAACGGCTCCGAGTTGCTGCACGCTGCCGCGGATGACCTTGAGGCTCCGCAAGATTGCGAACGGGCCATTCACAGAGCTGCCGCTGCTGTGTACGGAGCCATCGCAGTAGAGCGAGCAGAACGCCCCGGAAGTCCAGTCATTGCTCCTTTGGAAGTGGTGCATCAATCCCTGCGAACGGCCTCCAACGGATACAGTTTTGAGGAAGAAGGCTGCGAAGCTATGGCCGAAGGCATCCGTGCAGGCCAGCGCAGCGCGGCAGCCAAAGACGAGTTGACCATCGCCGCCAAAACAGCAGCGTTGTTGACACAGGCTGTTGACCTCATCAATGACGAGGCTGGTACTGTCTACGCTTCGACGTTGCTGGAGTTCGGCAAGAAGGTGCTCCAGCAGGTAGTGGATGGCAATCTACGGATGGGCACAGTTCAGGAGGCGTTCTTCTATGCTGCTGGAGCATGCGCCGGGGCCCTTGCCATGGAGCAGCGCGATCATCCATCGGCCAGACATCGCCATCAGCTACTTGATGCGGCATACCAGGTTCTCAACAATGCAGGCCTGAGTTACGACTGCGAACTGAACGCCAACGATGTCGCGGCTGCCGCAATCAAGGCCGGGGCCCGCCAGTTCCGTGACCGACCAGCCCCTCCGATTCGTAGAGTTGATGAATCTGCACCAACTCGTGGCTACTCCCGTGCACAGATGCTGTGTGTACTTGAGTTCATTGCCGGCGCCGCACACACCTCGCAGCACCTGCTCATGTTGGCGCAGCAATCAGACGAGCTTTTCGAAATTCAGCGCATGGTTGATGGCGTTGAGTTAGTGATGCGACAGATCGGAGGCGCCGCAGATGCAGCTTCCGGAAGCGGCATCGTCGGCGATTTTGCCAGCTGGAACTGCGGCCCAACGTTTCCTCGCACGGGGGTGACTGAATGACCACCGTCGAAGCACCGATCCGCAAAGCTGCTGCCACAGCTAACCCAGTGCCCTCCACCAATGTCGAAGCCCCTCCAGAATGGGAACGACTAGCAAAAGCAGTGGCCTTGGATCTCGCCGAGGCAACCGAAAGAACCAAGGCCCTGGCAGACCTCGCCGTGAACGAACTGACGCCCGTTGCTACTCTCTTGGACGAAGCTCACGTCTTGCTGGGCCAGATCACCTGCAGTGTCAACGCAAAGCCCCTCAACAGCGCGGTCACTGATGAGGCATACACAGCCCTGTTTAAGCCCATGGCATTCGTGCAAGGCGCCGCAGCGATAACCGCAGCAGGGAATGCAAACGTGCTTCTGCTGCCCTCTCTGCGTAGCCTTCACACTTCACTGGATGAGATTCAGAACAACCTGGGAGATCAGGTGCTTGGTGCAATGCTGCCGAATTCAACGGCAACAGCGCCCGACGCTACGCCGCAAAATGACGCAATTCAGGTTGCTTTCGGGCAGATCGAGTACCTGCTGAACCACGCACAGGGGACGGAAGAGGATCACTCTTGGAGTGGAGATTCAGAGCGCCTCATCCGAATTGCCCATGGGCTGGCAGACGAAGCAGCCCTCCGCCCGCCAAAAGGGGTCGAGATTGATCAAGTCGCATACGACATTGCCGCCCTGATCCGCGCTTCTCGCCTTGTGCCGGGAGACACGGAATCGAAGGAACGCACGGCCATTCTTACGCAGGTAGAGCAGCATCTTCGATCAATTACGGAGTGTCTAGAAGACTGCTGCGATCCGGGGGCGCCACGGCCACCAGCTCCGGGGGAAGCTGCGGAAGAGTCCGCTCAGAAAGCAGAAATGCGAGAGTGCGCGCGCACTGCCTGTTACGAGATCCAGTGTTTGGCCGAGGCAATGCAGACCGTCGCAGAGAAGTTCGGCAGCTCCGAAGACCAGCCAGTGGCCCACGGAATCATGGCCCGCATCATCGTCCTTTCGGAGATCGTCTATCACGCAGCGCAGCTTCACGGCGAGGCGCCCATGGCCACACTGGCCGAGTTGCGGAACAGCTTCAAGGGGAGGCTTTGAACATGCGCAACCGCATCGAGATTCACCCCGGCGTCTTCCGCCACCTGGACCACTACCAAGCCGTCTACACCGGCACGGCTGACCGCCTTGTCTCTGCCGGCCTGGTGCTGGCCGGGCAACTGCCTGGGCAGCCCGGGAATGGGCGCGGCATGTGCACGTACAACCCGGACGGCACCAAGGTCGGCAAGGGGAGCCCCACGGGTCGGGGCCCTGGCCGCAAGTACGTCATTGCCAAGAAGAGCGCCGAGGGGGTCGTGTTTGAGGTCCGTCTGAACCTGAGCCCCGAGCGCCGCGATTCCATCGAAGCCCTGCAGGCTCGCGCGTCAGCATGCTGGCCGTTTCCAGTGGTGCGCGGGATGCAGTTCCTGGGCGCCTCGGCGCTGGAGGCTCGCGCATGACCTATCGCCCCATCCCCGATAGCTTGGCCAGCCTGGTGCTGGGCTTCCTCACCCTCAACCCAGATGAAGAGCTGACCCTTGATGACATCGCGGCCAAGTTCATCCAGCCAGGGGACAGCCGCAACGTGCACACGCAGCTGATGGCCGCGCTCGATCACGACATGATCACCTATGACCCGGACGGCGACGTGTACCGAAAAGGGCCGGTGGGCCTGCCATCCATCCGCAGGCCCGATGACGGCGACGACGGCACTGGCGCGAAGCCGGGCGCGGCGGTCAAGGCACCACCACGCACCATCAAAGCAGCCACTCGGCCACCAGCATGTGAAGTGCCATCGACTCATACACAGCAAGCGCAGATTGCTATCAATAGTGAAGCAAAAGCGCAATTTGGCCACCAGCATCCGGCCACCCCTTTTGATGTGCTGAAGCGCATCCCACCGCGCGGCGGAGAGAGCAATGGAATGGACGGATCCGGAGATCGAGCTGGTGCGCCAGCTGCTGCCCACGGTATCAGTGAAGTCGCTGATGCAGTTGCTCCCGGGGCGGTCGGAGAAGGCGATCAGGAATTTGGCCGCAAGCCACGGACTGAAGCGGCAGGTTCCAGCGAACTGGCGCCCGATTGGGGCCGAGAGGATGGATCGCGGGTATCTGATCCGCAAGGTCACCGACACGGGCAATCCGAAGAAGGACTGGAAGCGCGTGGACGTGATCGAGTGGGAGACCATCCACGGGCCTGTGCCGCCGGGGATGGTCTTGGTTCAGGAACGGAATCCAACGACCTTGCAGGTGGATCTGGTGCCCGTGCCCAGGGATCAGCAGCTCATCAAGTCACGGTTCGAGACGCGTCACCCATTGGGCAAGGAGAGGGTGAGACACGGTGTACTTCAGCGCAAAGTGGCGGAGACGGGGGACCGACACGACGACTGGAAGAGGGTGGATGTGATCCTCTGGGAGTCGGCGCACGGCCCAGTACCTCTGGACAAAGTGGTGATGGCGATCGACAACACGAAGCCACGGACACTGGACAACTTGGCGCTGTACTCCAGGGAAGAGCACATGCTCAGGGTGAGCGTGAACAATCTCCCGCCCGAGCTGCGCCAGATCGTGCAGCTGAAGGGGCAGATCACCCAGGTCATCAACCGACGAAAGAAGGAGGAAGCGCAGTAGACACCGTGCGCGACCTGCTGGTGCAGACGCTGGCTGACCTGCGAGACAAGTCGAATCCCATGGACCTTGCCCGGGCAAAGACGATTGCTGAGGTATCCACGGCCTTCGTCAATTTGGCCAAGGTGCAGGTGGACTACGTGAAGGTCACGCAGCAGCAGCGCGGCACGATTTTCGAAGCGCTTCCCGCGCCTGGAGGTGGAGCATGAAACCGACCGATACCACCCTGACCCTGAGCGGCACCCTGTGCAGCATGGGAAGCCTTGGCCCGGACGACATGGCCACGATCACGCCTGACACGCCGCGCATTACCGTGCAGTTGGAAGATGGCCATGTTGTCCACCTTCTGGGCCTGACCCGGGACCACGTTAGCAGCATGGCGCCCCTGTTTTACGAACCAGTGCAGATCGTCGTGCACTCGATGGCAACGGGGCGAAGCATGAAGCAGGCCGACACCAGTCTGACAAAGGCCGACACGGTAGCCCTGTGGCACGCAGTGCAGGCTCAGAGCGACCTGTTCCGGGCAACCCGGGAACTTCACCGTGAGGATGGCCAGTTCACTGCTGAGCAGATTGAGGGCGAACGCCTGCGGCTTCTGCACTCGAAGCGCGCGCTGCGCAAAGTGAACGCCATCCGGAAGCTGCGGGACATGCAGGTGCTGCAGGTCGAACACAAAGCTGCAGGAGGTGCAGGAGGTGCAGGACCATGACAGACGCTGTGATGGTAGCCCCCACCCGATTCGTCACGATCCGCCTGTACGCGACGATCTCAGGGCACACGGAAAAGGCTATTCGCCGAAAGATGGAGCGCGGTGTGTGGCTTGAGGGCAAGCACTGGCGCCGGGCCGATGGCGTCATTTACATAGACACGAAAGAGACTGAGCGATGGGTCGAGACGGCAGCGGGGTAGAGCCCCGCGACAAATCAATCCGGGTGAATTTCACCCTGGACGGACGTTGGCAGCGCGTGCGCTTGGCACTTCCCCCAACCCCTGTGAACCTGCGCTACGCGGAGAAGCTGGTGGACAGGGTGCGCAAGGCAGTAGCGCGCGGCACATTCGACTGGGCAGAGTTCTTCCCCGATGCGCCACAGGCGAAAAAGGCGAAGCCCGCCCACACGTTCAAGCAGTGGTGCGACCTCTGGCTGGACACCAAGGGCCGCTTGGCCAAGAACACCTTGAGCCAGTATCGAAACGCGCTTGAGGTGTGGCAGGGCCTGCTGGGGCCAGAGTCGGCCATGGAAAGCCTCAGCCATGCGGTCGTGGCCGCAAAGGTAGGCAAGACGCCGTGGAAGTCGGCGAAGCTGCTGAACAACTACCTGATTCCGCTGCGGGGTGTCTTCGCGCTGGCCGGCCGCGAGCTGGAACTGGGCGACCCGATGGATGGCATCGAGAACAGCAAGCACCAGGCGCAGCCACCTGACCCGCTGAGCCCCCAGGAAATGGAACAGGTGCTGTCCCACATGCGAGAGCGCTATGACGTGCGGGTTTGGGCCTATTTCGAGATGGCCTTCACGACCGGGATGCGGCCAGAGGAACTGATCGAGTTGCGATGGGGGGATGTGGATTGGTCTGCTGGCACCATCCGCGTGCAGCGAGCTCGCACGGCGGGCGAGGTGAAGCCCCTCAAGACGTACAACGTGCGGGATGTTGACCTGCTGGCCCGCGCGGTCGCAGCGCTGGAGGCCATGAAGCCCTGGACAATGGTGGGCAGCACGGACAAGACCGACCAGGATCTGGGCCGCAGGATTTTCGAGAGCCCGATAACAGGGAAGGCCTGGCACGATGAGCGCAGCCAGCGCGACACGTTCTGGCGCCCTACCCTGCGCGCATGCGGTATCCGGTGGCGCAGGGCCTACCAAACCCGGCACACGTACGCCACAAACGCCTTGGCGGCAGGCGCCAACCCGGCCTACATCGCCCGGCAGATGGGGCACAAGAACGCCAAGATGCTTTTCAGCGTCTACGCGAAGTGGATCGATGGAGCGGACCGGGGAAGGGAGAAAGCCAAGATCGAGGCGATGCTGGGCCAGAAAGACAAAACCCGGCATGTAGCCGGGTAATCTCCCATAAATCTCCCGTCAGTTCCCGACGCTGGTTCCGTCGAGAGGGAGAAAGATGGTAGGCGCGATTGGACTCGAACCAACGACCCCCACCATGTCAAGGTGGTGCTCTAACCAGCTGAGCTACGCGCCTGTCGTTGTTAAGACCACGATTATAGCCATAAAAATCAACCGCTCCAGAAAACCTGCGGAACAAATCGCGAAGGTCACCACCAAGCCACCGCTTTGACACAAGCGCTCCCGGGAGTCAGTCTCACCGTCTGCGTGCTGAACGGACGCCCTGCACGCTGGCCACAATACCCAGCACCTTGTTCAGGCGCCCCGAATCGGCCACCTCCACCGTGAACGTCATCCAGGCAGTGCCTTTGACCGACTGGGTCTGCACGCCGATCACATTGGTTTTCTCGCGAGCAAAGACCTCCGAGATGTCGCGCAGCAGGCCTTGGCGGTCAGCGGCTTCCACAGCCACATCCACCGGGTACACGGCGGCAGTTGCAGCCTGCTTGGGAGCCCCCCACTCCACATCGATCACACGCTCGGCACTGCGGGCGGCCATCTCGCGGAAGTTGCTGCAGTCGGCGCGGTGCACGCTCACCCCCTTGCCCCGTGTGACAAAACCACGGATCGTGTCGGGCGGTGCGGGTTTGCAGCATTTGGCCAGCTGGGTCATGAGCGAATCGATGCCCACCACGAGCACCCCTCCCTTGGGGGCGGAGTCGTTGGTGCGCGTCTTCTTGAGCAGCAGGAAGTCATCAGGCTGCAGCACCGGCTCGGGCGGGCGCAGTACCGTCTCGATGTTGCGCAGCGAGAACTCGTCCTTGCCCACCACTTCAAACAAAGCATCGGCCGACTTGAAACCCAGCTGCACAGCCAGGTCGTCGAGCTTGACGGCGGTCTTGCCTTCGCGCTGCAAGAGTTTTTCGACCGATTCGCGGCCACGGGCGACGGTTTCGTGGGTGGCCTGGGCGTTGAACCAGGCACGCACCTTGGCTTTGGCGCGGTGGCTGGTGAGGTAGCCCAGTTCGGCGTTGAGCCAGTCGCGCGAAGGGCGCCCTTCCTTGACGGTAGATATCTCCACCGTCTGTCCGTTCTGTAACTGCGTGTTCAGCGGCACCATGGCGCCATCGACCTTGGCACCTCGGCACCGGTGGCCCAGGCTGGTGTGCACGGCATAGGCAAAGTCCACCGGCGTGGCGCCTTGCGGCAGCTCGACCACGGCCGCATCGGGCGTCAGCACATAGATGCGATCCTCGAACAGGCCCCGGTTGGGCAAGGCTCCGGCCAGATCGCGCTCCCAGGCCAGCAACTGGCGCAGCACCGCGATCTTGGCGTCGTACTCTCCCGTGGCAGACACACCCGCGTAGCCCTTGGATCCGGCCTCCTTGTAGGCCCAGTGCGCCGCCACGCCGTGCTCGGCGTGTTCGTGCATGGCCTGGGTGCGAATCTGGATCTCGATGGGCTTGCCGTTGTCGTCGCGCACGATGGTGTGCAGCGACTGGTAGCCGTTGGGCTTGGGCTTGGCGATGTAGTCGTCAAACTCTTCCACAATGGGTTTGAACTGCTCGTGCACCCAGCTCAGGGCGGCGTAGCAGTCCTTCACCGTGGGCACCACCACGCGCAGCGCGCGAATATCGAACACTTGGTCGAAGTTGAGCGACTTGCCGCGCATCTTCTTGACGATGCTGTAGATGTGCTTGGGACGCCCCTGCACGCTGGCACTGATGCTGCGCGCGCGCAGATCAGATTCGAGCCGGGCGCGCAGCTGCTCCATGTACACCTCACGCTCGCCCCGCTTCTCGTCGAGCAGGCGGGCGACTTCCTTGTAAGTGTCAGGCTCCAGGAAGCGGAAGGACAGATCTTCCAGCTCCCACTTCACCTGCCAGATGCCCAGGCGGTTGGCCAGCGGCGCGAACACTTGCAATGACTCGCGCGCCAGGCTCGGCGACACGGGGCGCTTGCTGGCCGCATGAAAGCGCAAGGTCTGCAGCCGCGAGGCCAGGCGCAGCATCACCACCCGCAGGTCGCGTGAGAAAGCGAGCAGCATCTTGCGCACGTTCTCGGTCTGCACCGCAGGGTCTTCCAGGTGCTCTGCGGTGCGGGCCTGCTGCTGCACGCGCATGAGCTTGGTCGTTTCCACCGCCAGGGCTGCAAAGTTGTCGCCAAACGCCTTGGCAATGACCTCTTCTGGTTTGTTGAGGTGTACGCAGGCATAAACGAGGTAGCTGGCCGCCTGCATGGCCTCCGAGCCCCCGATGCCTTTGAGGATGGAGGCCACGGCATCTGCGTGGGCCAGCGTGTTCTCGCCTGAATCCAGGGTTTCGCCCGCCATCAGCGGCTCGGCAAAGGCACGGGCGCGCGCCAGCGCATTCACCTGCTCGGGCAGCGTGTGCGCAGTGGCGGCAATGAGCTGCGGAACGGTGTCGGTCTGGAGGGGAAGGGACGCAAGTGCGGGAGGGTTGGTTTTCATCCGGCCACAACACCTTCTGCCGCCAGCAGGAACTCCGTGACGGCCACGACCTGATCGTCAGCCACCAAGGTGGGCGCATGCCCCACCCCATCAAATTCGATCACGCGCGCCCGGGGCCCGCGCTGCGCCATCGCCTGCGCGGTTGCGCGCGAGAGCAGGTCTGACTGCGAGCCGCGCAACAACAGAGTGCGCGCCTGGATATGGTCGTACAGCTGCCACAACGCGGCCTCGCCAGCGGCAGCGGACTCCGGGGTCAGGGCCTTGAAAGGCACGGCAATGGCGGGGTCATAGTGCAGTGTGATGCCACCCCCTTCAGACTCGGGTAGCGCGCGCACCATGGCACGCGACAGCTCCAGCCACTGGGCGGGCGTGTGCGGACCAAAGCTGGTGGAAATAGCCCACATGGCATCGGCCGCCTGTTGCAGCGAGGCAAACCGCGCCAGCTGCCCCAGGTACTGGCCGATGCGCTGCAGGGCCTCCCACTGAATGACCGGCCCCACATCGTTGAGCACAAGCCGGCGCACTGGCGCCGGCAAGGGCAACCCTGGCTGACCCGCAATGCCCATGCCAATCAGCCCCCCCATGCTGGTGCCCACCCAGTCCAGCGTGGCGATAGGCCCCTGCTGGTGCAACTGAGCCAGCAAAGCCAGCATGTCAGCTGCGTATTGCGGAATCTGGTAGCCCGTGGGGTCTGCCAGCCAGTCGCTCTGGCCACGCCCCACCACATCGGGGCAGATCACCCGCGCATGGAGGCTCAGTGCGCGTGCCAGGGTGTCGAAGTCGCGCCCCTGGCGCGAGAGTCCATGCACACAAACCACCACGTGCGGATGCACCGGATTGCCTGTGGCATTCCACTCCCAGTAAGCCATGCGGTGCTGCTGCGCCGGAGCTGGCGCGCGATCCGGGGCCACTGGCGGGGCCGCAGGGCCCGGGCACAGTACGTAGTTCAGCGTAGGTTCATTCATGGGTGCGAAATCCGGGATCGGCGCTCGATAATGCTTGCAGAAGTCGGCACACATCGCACACGCCATGGTTGCCGACTTTCCCTTGCGTGGCATCGTAATTCATTCGGAGAGACTCTCATGCTGAAAGGCAAAACTGCCCTCGTCACTGGCTCCACCAGTGGTATTGGCCTCGGAATCGCAAAAGCCCTGGCCCGCCAGGGTGCCAATATCGTGCTCAATGGTTTTGGCGACGTGGAAGCCCCCCGCGCCGAAGTGGAGGCCGCGGGCGCGGCAACCGGTGCCCGGGTGGCATACCACGGTGCCGACATGAGCCGGGCGGCGGACATCGAAGACATGATGAAGTACAGCGCCGCGCAGTTCGGGCGCGTGGACATTCTGGTGAACAACGCTGGCATCCAGCATGTGGCCAATGTGGAGGATTTCCCCGTGGAACGCTGGGATTCCGTGATTGCCATCAACCTCACCAGCGCCTTTCACACCTCCCGCCTGGCGTTGCCTGCCATGAAAAGTGCCAACTGGGGCCGCATCATCAATGTGGCTTCGGTGCACGGCCTTGTGGGCTCTGCGCAGAAAGCCGCCTACGTAGCGGCGAAACATGGCATCGTAGGCCTGACCAAGGTTACCGCACTGGAAAACGCCACCACAGGCGTGACCTGCAACGCCATCTGCCCGGGATGGGTGCTGACGCCTCTGGTGCAAAAACAGGTGGATGCCAAGGCCGCTGAACACGGCCTGTCGAATGAAGATGCCAAGAAGCTGCTGCTGGGCGAGAAAGAGCCTTCGATGCAGTTCACCACGCCCGAAGAGTTGGGCGAACTGGCTGTGTTCTTCTGCTCCCCTGCGGCCAACAACGTGCGGGGCGTGGCCTGGAACATGGACGGCGGCTGGGCTGCACAGTAACCCCCCAGCGGACAGACATCTGCGGCTGCAGCCCCAGGGCCCCTGCCCTGCGGGCCCTAGCCACACCGCAGCCTGCCGTTCTCGCATTCCCCTAGTCTGAGGGCGAGGCAGCTTCCTAGAATGGGGTTGTTCTCCAGAAAAACGCTGGTGCGCAACGCCCCTCTCTTGCAAGCCCCTGGACGACACCCCACCACGGGAGGAAATCCACGATGTCTGCCGCACTGATTGCCGCCATGTTCTTCACGGTGGCGCTGCTCGTGACCACGGCGTACTTCATCATGGGCTCCATCCCGCTGCTGGTCCTCAAGCACGACACGCCGCTGGATGCCCGTTTTGTGCGCGGCTTCTTCCATACCTACTACGTCTGTGCTTTTGTGACAGCCTCCGCCACAGCGATCAGTTTTGCGCTGGCGGGCTATATAGGCATCGCCTGCGGCGCAGCCGTACTGGCAGCAATCGCTGTTGTATTGCGCAGCAGAATCATCCCGAAAATGGACGCACTCGGGGCGCAGATCCAGTCCAACTATATGGATGCCATCCCGGGGTTCCGCAGAACCCATACCATCGCCATCCTGATCAACCTGGCCCAGCTCGCCGTGATCGTGTGGGGACTGATCGACTACAGCAAATAGTTTTATCGGCCCGACAAGCACAAGCAAGGACTGTTCACGCTGCCGAACGCGTTCTGTCTTTTGCAGCTTGTGTATCGCGTACTGGCGGCAAACCAAACAGTCGGCCATATTCGCGGGTGAACTGGGGCACGCTTTCATAGCCCACGGCAAATGCAGCGCTGCTGGCGCTGGCTCCCTCAGCCAGCATCAGCCGCCGAGCCTCGATCAAACGCAGCTGTTTCTGGAACTGCAGCGGCGACAAAGAGGTGACAGCCCTGAAATGCTGATGAAAGGACGAGGGACTCATGCCTGCCAGCGCCGCCAGGCTTTCTACTGGCAGGGGCTGGGCAAAATCGGCACGCAGCACGGCAACGGCGCGCGCCACCCGCTGGGCATGGCTGCCAGGCCAGCCCAGGCGGCGGATGGCGGCGCCATGTCGCCCTGCCAGCAACCAGTAGTGCAACTCGCGCACCAGGGATGCGTGCAAAAGCGGCACGGCTTCTGGCCGCTCAAGAAGACGCATGAGGCGCAGTGCCACATCGGCCACCTCAGCATCGGTGGGGTCCACATGGACGGGGACATGGTCGCCACCGGGCACCGCCTCCATCTGCGCCGACAGGTCGGCAATTACCGGCAGGCTCAGCTCGAGCGCGATCGAGAGATACGGCGCTGCGGCGCTGGCACGGGTAATCTGGCTCACCGTGGGCACATCCGCCGTGATCAGCAGTGACTCACCTGCCGAGAATCCATAGGTCTGCGCCCCCATCGCCACCTGCTTGCTGCCCTGCAGAACCAGGCAGACAAGGGGCTGCGCAATCGCGTGCAACAACCCGCTGGGCTCGGTAGCGCGCACCGTGCTCAGTCCGGGGATAGGGGTCTGCACCACACCGCCCTGGCGGACATGGGCTTCGGCATAGCGGTTCACCGCCTGGAACAAGGGCGTCGTCATGCCGCTAGCGTACCTGTTTACAAACCTCTCGCCACTGGATTTAGAGAATCAGGCAAAAACCAAATGGATTTCAGCAACCAGCAAAAGCCATGGAACCGGACACTGGATGGCGTCACACACAGGAGTTCGCCATGACGCAAAGCACCACCCCGCACACCCCCACCATCACTCTCGTTACCGGCGGCAGCCGGGGCCTGGGTCGCAATACCGCATTGAGCATCGCGAAAGGCGGTGGTGACGTGATCCTCACTTATCGCAGCCAGGCCGCAGAGGCGCAAGCCGTCGTGGCCGCAATCGAAGCCCTGGGTCGCCGGGCCGTGGCACTGCAGCTCGATACCGGAGACATCACCAGCTTCGCCTCTTTTAGCCATCATCTTGGCGCCTTGTTGCAAGAGACCTGGCAACGCGACCGCTTCGACCACCTGGTCAACAACGCAGGCCATGGCGACTACGCGGCATTTGCAACCACGAGCGAAGCGCAGTTCGATCACCTCGTCAATGTTCACTTCAAAGGTGTGTTTTTCCTCACCCAGGCGCTGCTGCCACTGATCGTGGACGGCGGACGCATCGTTAATTTCTCGACAGGTCTCACCCGCCTGTCGCTTCCTGGCTACGCCGCCTATGCAGCAGCCAAGGGAGCGGTAGAGGTGTTGACACGCTACCTGGCCAAGGAACTCGGCGCACGCGGCATCACCGTCAACACTGTGGCGCCGGGAGCCATCGAAACCGACTTCGGCGGCGGTGTGGTGCGCGATAACCCTGAACTCAACCAGCATCTGGCCCACATGACAGCCCTGGGCCGCGTGGGTCTGCCCGATGACATTGGCCCCATGGTGGCAGGTCTGCTGGCGCCTACGAACCGCTGGGTGACGGCACAACGGATCGAGGTGTCGGGCGGACAGGCCCTGTGAGCCTACCGGCAAGGGCTAGGCCGCAAAATGACTGTATGGGGAGCGTGAGCCATCCAATGGCAACGAGCGGTTGACGGTACACCTGCCTTAGCGCATTTGCACTGAGCCAGAGACGGTCACCACCACCTGTGCCTTGCCCGCTTCCACGGGCACCGCCGCATCGGAAAACGAAGACGCCTTGGCTTCCATCGCCATCATGCGCGGGCGGGGGCCGGGCGCCATTTCGTTGCTGTTCACCGCCACTTCGCGCAAGCTGTAATTGGCAAAACCGAAGCCCTTGGCCAACTCAGCGGCTCGGGCCTTGAACTGCTCGATGGCCTGGGTTTGTGCCTCGGTTTCAACCTTGGCACGGGCCTCGCGCGAAAGCGCAAAAGCGACTTGGCTGATGGGCATGGACGGGATCTTGCCAGCCGTTGCAGTGATGCGCGCAAAGTCACGCCCCTCCAGCACCAGCTCGGCCCGGCCCTGCCAGCCATTGATCTTGCCGTCCTTAGCATAACGCGGGTACAGCCCGAAAGGGCCGGTGCGCACCTCAAGCTGGCCCGCCTGCGCATTGCGCTTGGCTTCAGCCAGGGCTGCGTCGAGAGCCTGCTTGAGTTGGGCCTGTACGGCAGCAGCGTCCGGGCCGTCTTTGCTCGCAGAGAGAATAAGCACCAGCAGGTCCTGCTGCGCCTCAACCGTGCCGGAGGCCGCCAGTTGCACCACATTGCGCGGCTCCTGAGGGACTGTTGCCTGCGCCATGGCGGACCCCAAACAGGCCAGCAGAGCAGCGGTGGTGATCAGACGGGTCGTGATTTTCATGGAAAGTAGCCTTCTGGAAAGAGCGCGCAACAGACAATCCGATTGCGCAGGCCGCCACCTTACCTGCCGCAAAGCACCGTCCCGTGAAACGGCGGTAGCGAGTGTGCGAAGCCGGGCAAAACTTGTAACAGTTGGTCAAACACACCCCAAAAAACCGAACTTCGGCGTTCCAAGTGGTCAGAATCGGCTCTGTTACAAATTGGACTTGGGATCAACATGGCCACAACAACCAATCGCACCGACAAAGTTCTGGTGGTAGATGACGACGCGCGAATCCGCGATCTGCTGCGCCGCTACCTCACACAAGAGGGCTTTGAAGTCATGGTCGCCGAAGACGGCAAGGCGCTGAACCGCCTGCTGTTGCGCGAAACGGTGGACATCATCGTGCTGGACCTGATGATGCCTGGCGAAGATGGCCTCTCCATCTGCCGCCGTCTACGCGCCGCGAATGACCGCACGCCCATCATCATGCTCACCGCCAAGGGCGAAGACGTGGATCGCATCGTGGGCCTGGAAGTGGGTGCCGATGATTACCTGGGGAAGCCTTTCAACCCCCGCGAGTTGCTGGCCCGCATCCACGCCGTGCTGCGCCGCCGCCCGGCCCAGGAGGCGCCCGGCGCCCCATCGGGTGACAACGAGGTCGTGACCTTCGGCCCCTTCACCTTCGATCTGGGCACACGCGCCCTACAGCGCAACGGCGAGGAACTGCCCCTGACCACCGGCGAGTTCGCCATGCTGAAGGCATTGGTACGCCACCCCCGCCAACCCCTGTCGCGCGAAAAGCTAGCCTTGCTGGCCCGTGGCCGTGAGTTTGAACCCTTCGACCGCAGCCTGGACGTGCAGGTCTCACGCCTGCGCAAACTGGTCGAGGTGGATGCCGCAGCGCCGCGCTACATCCAGACCGTGTGGGGCGTGGGCTACGTGTTTGTGCCGGACGGCACGAGCTGATCCGCTCATGTACAAGACCGAGGGCAAGCCACGGCCGTCGCCCCGCAAATCGGTGACGGCCTCGGAGGCCACCAGTCCCGCGCCCCTGGAGGCCATCCGCCGGGCACGCGAACAGCGCGCACGTGTGGGCCTCAACCTGTTCTGGCGCACCTTTTTCCTGCTGGCTTTGTTGTTGGTGGGCAGCATCCTGGCCTGGCTGCAAACCCTGCGTGCGCTCGAATTCGAGCCACGCACGTTGCAGACGGCCCAGCAAATTGCATCGCTCGTCAACCTGAGCCGTGCGGCCCTGGTGCACTCCGATGCCATTGCACGCGTGTCTCTCATTAAGACCATGGCTGACCAGGAGGGTGTGCGCATTTTGCCGAGGGAGCCCAAGGACAAATACGCGCTGCTGGACCCGACCGCCTTGGGCAACCGGCTGACCGACGAGCTGACCATGCGCCTCGGGCCCGACACCATCGTAGCCCAGAGTGTGAATGGAGAAAACGGCCTGTGGGTGGGATTCAACATCAATGGAGACCCCAACTGGCTGCTGATGGACCGCTCGCGTTTCAGCCCGGCCGGTGGCCGCACCTGGTTGATCTGGCTCATCACGGCGGCCGCGCTCTCGCTGGCGGGCGCAGCCGCCATTGCGCGCCTGATCAACCGCCCGCTCAAGCAGTTGTCCTATGCCGCCAACCGGGTCAAGGACGGTGACTTTGCCGCCAGCCATCTGGATGAAGAAGTGGTAACCAGTGAAATCCGCGAGGTGAACATTGGCTTCAACCGCATGGCCCAGAAACTTGCCAAGCTTGAACAGGACCGTGCGGTGATGCTGGCTGGCATCTCCCATGACCTGCGTACGCCCTTGGCACGCCTGCGGCTGGAAACCGAGATGAGCGTGAACGACGAGGTGGCCCGCGAGCACATGGTGGCCGACATCGTGCAGCTCGACGCCACTATCGACAAGTTCCTCGACTATGCGCGGCCAGACCATGTAACGCTCACGCCCATCAATCTGCATGCCGTGGTCTCATCCTGTGTGTATGCCGTGCAAGACCACCGGGAGCTGCAGATCACCATGAACGTTCCCGAGGACTTGAACGTGCTGGCTGACGAAGTGGAGCTGGCCCGCGTGATTTCCAACCTGCTCGAGAACGCCCGGCGCTATGGCAAGACCGAGGAAACGGGCATCACCAGCGTGGACATCGTCGCCAAAAGCCGTGAGCGGTGGGTGCTGGTCAAGCTGCGCGACCATGGCGCAGGGGTTCCCCCCGAACAGCTGTCCAACCTGACCAAGCCGTTCTTCCGGGGCGATTCGGCACGCACGGCGGCTGCGGGCGCGGGCCTTGGTCTGTCCATCGTGGACAAGACGGTACAGCGCATGGGCGGGATATTTGCCCTCGCCAACTCCAGCACCGGAGGACTGGTGGCCCACCTGCAACTGCAGCGCGCTACAGACCTGCCGGATGGCGTGGACCCCAAGCAACGTTTGCAACGCCCCTCCGTCAAGCGGCAACTGCCGCGCCGACGAGCGGAAGACAAGCTGTAGCCATCGGCTGCGCCGCTTCGATAACGGCACCGTTCAACAAAAAGCCAAGAATGAGGACCACACCGGACAAGTGTGGTCCTCATTCTGTTTTCAGGCCTTGGCTTTGAAAGCAGGCAATTTGTCGCCCAGGCGGGCGCCCATCTCGGCACCCAGAGCCTGCAGGCCACTGAGTGGCCGCACCATGACCTCGAACTCGGTGATCTGGCCCTGCTCATTGAAGCGCACCAGGTCGATCCCCTTGAGCTGCTTGTCGCCCACGCGGGCGCTGAACTCCAGCACGATGTTCAGGCCGTCGTCGGTGGCCAGCTGGCGGTGGTAGGTGAAGTCCTCGAACACCTGGATCACGGTGGACAGGGCCAGCATCAGCGCCGGTGCCGAGGTGTAGGCCGTGTTGGCCATGGGCGAGCGGAACACCGCGTCGGGGTGCACGATGGACAGCAGGTTCGACAGGTCGCGGCTGGCCACCATGTGGTGCCAGGTGTCGAGCGAGCGGGCGACGGCGGGGTGAATGTTCTTCGGGGCTTCGGTCATGGGATGTCTCCTGGGGTATGAATGGAATAAAAGAAATCAGATGCGGGCGGCCAGCGTCGTGCCCTGCAGGATGGCGCGCTTGGCATCGAGCTCGGCGGCCACGTCGGCACCGCCGATGAGGTGGGTGCTCTGGCCCGCGGCCACCAGCGCGTCGTACAGCGCGCGCAGCGGCTCCTGGCCGGCGCAGACCACGATGTGGTCGACGTCGAGCACCTGGGGCGCGCCGCCATCGATGGTGATGTGCAGGCCCGCGTCGTCCACGCGCTCATAGGCCACGCCCGAGCTCATGCCCACGTTGCGCGCCTTCAGGGACGTGCGGTGGATCCAGCCCGTGGTCTTGCCCAGTTGGTCTCCCACCTTGCTGGTCTTGCGCTGCAGCAGGTGCACCTGGCGCGCGGGTGCTTCCACCTGGGCCGGGCGCAGGCCGCCGGCCTGGACATAGGCGGGGTCGATGCCCCACTCCGCATTGAACTTGGCGGGTGCCAGCGCGCCGCTCTCGCCTTCGTGCGTGAGGTACTCACCCACGTCGAAGCCGATGCCGCCCGCGCCGATGATGGCCACGCGCCGGCCCACGGGCTGCTTGTCGCGCAGCACATCCAGGTAGCTCAGCACCTTGGGGTGGGTGATGCCTTCGATGTCCGGCGTGCGCGGCTGTATGCCGGTGGCCACCACCACCTCGTCAAAGCCCTGGCCCGCCAGGTCGCCCGCTTCCACGCGGATGTTCAGGCGCATCTCCACGCCATGCAGCTCCAGCTGGCGGCGGTAGTAGCGCAAGGTTTCATAGAACTCCTCCTTGCCCGGCACCTGCTTGGCGATGTTGAGCTGGCCGCCGATCTCGCTGCCGGCATCGAACAGCACCACCGCATGGCCGCGCTGCGCGGCCGTGACGGCAAAGCTCAGCCCGGCCGGGCCGGCGCCGACCACGGCGATGCGCTTCTGGGCGGCCGTGGGGGCAATGACCAGCTCGGTCTCGTGGCAGGCACGGGGGTTGACCAGGCAACTGGTGATCTTGCCGCCGAACGTGTGGTCCAGGCAGGCCTGGTTGCAGGCGATGCAGGTGTTGATCTCGTCGGCCCGGCCCTGGCGCGCCTTGCGCACGAAGTCGGCATCGGCCAGCAGCGGCCGCGCCATCGACACCATGTCGGCCACGCCCTCGGCCAGCAAGCGCTCGGCCACCTCGGGCGTGTTGATGCGGTTGGAGGTAATGAGCGGTATGCCCACCTGCCCCATCACCTGCCTGGTCACCCAGGCATAGGCCGCGCGCGGCACTTTGGTGGCGATGGTCGGGATGCGCGCCTCGTGCCAGCCGATGCCGGTGTTGAGGATGGTGGCGCCCGCCGCCTCGATGGCCTGGGCGAGCTCGATCACCTCGGCCAGCGTGGAGCCGCCCTCCACCAGGTCGAGCATGGACAGGCGGTAGATGATGATGAAGTTGGGGCCCACCCGCTCGCGCGTGCGCCGCATGATCTCGACCGGAAAGCGCATGCGGTTGGCATAGCTTCCGCCCCAGGCGTCGTCGCGGTGGTTGCTGCGCGCGGCGATGAACTCGTTGATCAAATAGCCCTCGGAGCCCATGACCTCCACGCCGTCGTAGCCCGCGTGCTGGGCCAGCGCCGCGCAGCGCGCGAAGTCTTCGATGGTCTGCTCCACCTCGTCGGCCGTGAGCGCATGTGGCACATGGGGGTTGATGGGCGCGCGCAGGGCACTGGGCGCCACCAGATCGCGGTGGTAAGCGTATCGGCCGAAGTGCAGGATCTGCATCGCGATCTTGCCGCCCTCAGCATGCACGGCCTGGGTCACCTTGCGGTGCTGCTCGGCCTCGTGCTCGTTGACCAGCATGGCCCCGCCCTGCATGGGCCGGCCACGCTCGTTGGGCGCAATGCCGCCCGTGACGATGAGCCCCACCTCGCCGCGCGCCCGCTCGGCATAGAAGGCGGCCATGCGCTCGAAGCCGCGCTCCACCTCCTCCAGCCCCACGTGCATGGAGCCCATGAGCACGCGGTTCTTGAGGGTGGTGAAGCCCAGGTCGAGCGGGGCGTGCAGGTGCGGGTACGGGCTAATGCCTTTGGCCAGGGATGCCTGGGCGGGCTTGAGGATGGTGTTCATCGATGGGGTCCTTATCTTTTATGCAACCAGTTGCACAAATATAGCCCCGCACACTTTTTTATGCAACTGGTTGCATAAAGTGAAAAGCATCTGCGATTCAGGCAAGATGGCGCACTTCCAGTCTGCTGCCACGCCTTTCCTCCGATGTCGCTGCCCCACGCCCTTCTCACCGCTTTGGTCGAACACCCCTGTTCGGGCTCGGAACTCGCCGAGCGGTTCGACCGGTCCATCGGCTATTTCTGGCACGCCACCCACCAGCAGATCTACCGCGAGCTGGCCAGGCTCGAAGCAGCGGGGTGGATTGAGGCACTGCCTGCCGAGACGGGCCGAGGCCGCAAGCGCCAGTTCCGCCTGCTGCCCGCAGGCCGCAAGGAGTTGCGCCGCTGGATCTCCGAGCAGCAAGACCCCACGCCCCTGCGCGACGAACTCATGGTGCGCCTGCGGGCTGAGGCTGCTGTCGGCCCCACCGGACTGGGCAAGGAAATCGCCCGCTTGCAGGCCATGCACCAGGAGAAGCTGGCCGTCTACCAACGCATCGAGCAGCGCGACTTCATCGGCAAGGAGCCCAGTCGCGAACGCCGCCTGCAGCACCTGGTGCTCAAGGCCGGCATCCTGCAGGAAGAGCTTTCGCTGGCGATATCCAAAGAGGCGCTGGAAATACTGGGTGATGCCGCCTGACCTCGGCGAGCTCTCCCCCCAAAAAAAAGAAAAAGGGCACCCGCCTTGCATGCGGATGCCCCAACGAATGCCGGTGCAGGTGAGAGCGACAGCCGCTCAGCGCACCATACACGGCGACTTGTTGTTGAACTTCCAGCCCGGAATCAGGTACTGCATGGCAATCGCGTCATCGCGCGCACCCAGGCCATGCTGCAGGTACAGGCGGTGGGCACGCTCCACCGCGTCCATGTCCAGCTCCACGCCCAGGCCGGGCTTCTGGGGCAGGTCGATGAAGCCGTTTTTGATCTGGAACGGTTCCTTGGTCAGGCACTCGCCGTCCTGCCAGATCCAGTGTGTGTCGATCGCCGTGACGCGACCGGGGGCGGCAGCCCCTACGTGGGTAAACATGGCCAACGACACATCGAAGTGGTTGTTGGAGTGCGAGCCCCAGGTCAGCCCGAAGGCCTGGCACATCTGGGCCACGCGCACCGATCCGGCCATGGTCCAGAAGTGCGGGTCGGCCAGCGGAATGTCCACCGACTGCAGCGCCAGGCTGTGCGCCATCTCGCGCCAGTCGGTGGCCACCATGTTGGTGGCGGTGGGCAAGCCGGTAGCGCGGCGGAACTCGGCCATCACTTCGCGGCCGGAGAACACGCCTTCGGCGCCGCAAGGGTCTTCGGCATAGGCCATTACGCCGTGCAGGTCGCGCGTGATGCGGACCGCATCCTTGAGCAGCCAGCCGCCGTTGGGGTCCAGCGTCACGCGCGCTTCGGGAAAGCGATCGTGCAGTGCGCGGATGGCCTCGACTTCTTCCTCGCCGCGCAGCACGCCGCCCTTGAGCTTGAAGTCGGCAAAACCGTAGCGCGCATATGCGGCCTCGGCCAGGCGCACGATGCCCTCGGCCGTCATGGCTTTCTCATTGCGCAGGCGGAACCAGTCGTTGTCGGCGCCGGGCTCGGTGCGGTAGGCCAGGTCGGTCTTTGCGCGGTCGCCCACGTAGAACAGGTAGCCCAGCATCTGCACTGACTCGCGCTGCACGCCATCGCCCAGCAGCGCGGCCACGGGCACGTTGAGGTGCTGGCCCAGCAGGTCCAGGAAGGCCGACTCCACTGCCGTCACCGCGTGGATGGTGATGCGCAGATCGAAGGTCTGCAGGCCGCGCCCACCCGCATCGCGGTCAGCGAACTGGGCGCGCATGGCATTGAGTACGGCGTTGTGGTGGCCGATGGGCTGGCCCACGATCAACGGGCGCGCGTCCTCGATGGTCTGGCGGATCTTCTCGCCGCCAGGCACCTCGCCTACCCCGGTGTTGCCCGCGCTGTCGCGCAGGATGATCAGGTTGCGCGTGAAGAAGGGGCCGTGCGCACCGCTCAGGTTCATGAGCATGCTGTCATGGCCTGCCACGGGCACCACGCGCAGTTCGGTGATAACGGGGGTGCTGGTGACCAGGGGGGTGGAAGAGGCGTTCATGGTGGTCGATAAACAGATGGGGAGGCGCCCCAGGGCGCCTCGTGAGGGGGTCAGTCGGCTGTGATCTTGCGGGTTTCGATCACTGTTTTCCAGCGTGCGAATTCGCGCGCCTGGTAGGCGGCGAAGGCCTCGGGCGTGCTCGCCACGATCTCCAGGCCCTGATCGAGCATGCGCTTCTTCACGGCAGGGTCATTCATGGCGGCGATGGCGGCGTCCGAGAGCTTCTTTTTGAGCGCGGGCGGCAGGCCCTTGGGCGCGGCCATGCCCTGCCACGAGTACACCTCGGCGCCTGCCACGCCAGCCTCGGCCAGGGTGGGCACATCAGGCAGCACAGGGCTGCGCTTGTCGCCCGTCACGGCAATCGCATGCAGCTTGCCGGCGCGGATGTGCTGCAGCACGGCGTTCACGTTCTGGAACGAGAACTCTACCTGGCCGCCCAGCAGGTCGTTGATGGCTGGAGCACCGCCCTTGTAGGGGATGTGCAGGCCTTCGGTACCGCTCTGCTGCCAGAACACTTCGGCCGAGAGGTGGTCCGACGAGCCGTTGCCCGAACTCGCGAAGCTCACCTTGCCGGGGTTGGCCTTGAGCTGGGCGATCACCTCCTTCACGGTGCGCGCCTTCTGGCCCGGCGCAGCCACCAGCACGTTGGGCGCCTGCACCGGCACGGTGATGTAGTCGAAATCCTTGAGTGCGTCATACGGCACGCTCTTGAGCAGGTGCGGCGCCACCACAAAGGCACCGAGCGAGGACACCAGCAGCGTGTAGCCATCGGGCGCAGCGCGCTTGACCGCGCCAGCACCCAAGGTGCCTGTGGCGCCGGGGCGGTTGTCCACGACAAAGCTCTGGCCCAGCTTGTCTCCCATGTGCAGGGCCATGGCGCGGGCCACCATATCGGTGGAGCCCCCGGCAGGGAACGGCACAACAATGGTCACGGGCTTCTCAGGCCAGGCGGCGGGCGTGCCCGTCTGGGCAGATGCGGCAAAAGCCAGGCTGCAGGCGCTGGCAACCATCAGCAATTTCTTGAGGATCATGGTGAATGTCTCCGGAGTGGGTGGTGTCGATGGCCCTCTGCGGGGCCTCTTTCGAAAATCTTCGTGGAGCAGGCGTTGGTCTCTGCGGTTTACTGCGGGCCGAGCTTCTTGATGAGCGCAGCCAGCTCTTCCACCTCATGGGGCTTGAGGTCCGTCAGCGGCGCGCGCACCGGCCCGCCGTCATGGCCCACGATGCGTGCACCCGCCTTGATGATGGACACGCCATAACCCTCCACCCGGTTGCGGATGGCCAGGTACGGCATGAAGAACTCCTTGAGCAGCCGGTGCTGCGTGGCCGTGTCGTCTGCCGCCACCGCCTTGTAGAACTCCATGGCCGTCTTCGGGATGAAGTTGAAGACGGCTGACGAATACACCGGTGTGCCCAGCGCCTTGTAGGCCGCCGCATACACCTCGGCGGTGGGCAGGCCGCCCAGGTACGAGAAGCGGTCACCCATCTTCATGTAGATGGAGGACATGGTCTCGATGTTGCCCACGCCGTCCTTGAAACCGATCAGGTTGGGGCAGCGCTCGGCCAGGATGGCCAAAGAGTCGGCCGTGAGCTTGGTGCGGTCGCGGTTGTAGACGATCACACCGAACTTCACGCTGTTGCATACCTGGGCCACATGCTCGATCAGGCCTTCCTGCCCGGCTTCGGTCAGATAGTGAGGCAGCAGCAGGATGCCGTGGGCACCCAGGCGCTCGGCCTCTTGGGCGTGGGCAATCGCTGTGCGGGTGGGGCCACCGGCACCGGCAATGATGGGCACCTTGCCCCGGCAGGTGTCCACGGCGGTCTTGATGACTTCGCTGTACTCAGGGCCCGAGAGGGAGAAGTATTCACCCGTGCCCCCAGCGGCAAACAGGGCGCTGGCACCGTAGGGGGCCAGCCACTCCAGGCGCTCGATGTAGGACTTGGGGCGGAAGTTGCCTTGCGCGTCGAAGTCCGTGATGGGGAAAGACAGCAGGCCGGAGCCCATGATGGTTTTGAGGTCTTGGGGGGTCATGGTGAATAGCGCGCAGTGAATGGTGAAAAACAAATCACAAGGTCGTACAAGCTGGTTGATTTCGAGGTTAACCGCTACTAAATTGCTTGAATATGTTAATGTTAACGTTAACGTTGTCAGACAACATAGGATAAACCCTTATTTCTCAATTCCATGGTCAGACAATGCCCCCCCGAGGGCAACTGTGGCACCGATCCAGTGACTTCCCGCTTTAGACTCCGCCACCATGCACGCCCCCGACCCGGCACAGCCCGCCCCCCTCCCCGGCCGCGACCGCCCCGCAGTCACGTTGCGTGAAGTGGCCGAGCGCGCTGGCGTGTCGATGATCACTGTCTCGCGCGCCATCAACACCCCGCAGCAGGTGTCCGAGCGCACGCGGGAACGCGTGCAGGAGGCCGTGTCTGCGCTGGGCTATGTGCCCAACCTGGTGGCGGGCGGCTTGCGCTCTGCGCGCAGCCATGTGGTCACAGCACTGGTGCCCACGCTCACAGGCCCCTTGTTTGGCGAAATGGTGCAGGCGCTCACCGAGGCGCTGGAGCAGCGCGGCTTTCAGGTGATGTTGGGCCAGGTGGGCTACGCGCACTCGCGCGAGGACGCGTTGCTGCGGGCCATCGTCGGGCGGCGGCCCGACGGCATCGTGGTCACTGGTGTGATGCATTCACCCGAAGGGCGGCGCCTGCTCACCGCCTCGGGCATCCCCATCGTCGAAACCTGGGACTTCACCGACACCCCCATCGACATGCTGGTGGGTCTGCGGCATGAAGCACTGGGCGCGGCCGTGTGCGAGCACCTGTTTGCCAAAGTGCGGCGGCACCTGGCGCTGCTCAGTGGTGGTGACGAGCGTGCCGCCCGCCGCGCGCGCGGATTCACTGCAGCGGCCCAGCGCCTGGGCCTGCGCCCGCCCACGGTGCGCCTGGGCAAGTCGCCCACCACCCATGCCGATGGCCGCGAGGGGCTGGCAGCCCTGCTGGCTGAGGCGCCCGACCTGGACGCCGTGTTCTGCAGTTCCGACATGCTGGCACTGGGTGTGCTGACCGAGGCGCGCGTGCGCGGCATCGCCGTGCCCGATCAGCTCGCGGTGATGGGTTTTGGCGACATCGACTTTGCGCAGACCGTGAGCCCCAGCCTCTCCACCGTGCGCATTGATGGCACCCGCATGGGCCAGACGGCAGCGCAGCTGATCGCCGACCGCGCCGAGGGCAAGCCCGTGACGGAGCGCGTGGTGGACATCGGCTTTTCCATCATCGAGCGCGACAGCGCCTAGGCACCACCGCGCACCACGTTAGCAAGCTTCTTTACTAACGGCTCCATCGCCTCCACCGGCACCTGCGCATAGCCCAGCAAAAAGCCGCGCCAAGGCTGCGCGCGCAAGCCCACGGCATGCAGGCTCAACGCGGGCGCCATGATGCCGTGACGCGCCATGAGGCGCGCGCTCAGCGCCACATCATCTGCCGCACCGTCGTGCAGGCGCAGGGCCAGGTGCATGCCCGCCGTGCCGCCGTGCACGCTGGCCACATCGCCCAGGTGCTGCGCAAGTGCGGCCACCAGCGCATCACGCCGCTGGCGGTAAAGGCGGCGCATGCGCCGCAGGTGCAGCGCGAACTGGCCGCTCACGATGAATTCCGCCAGCGCGCGCTGCTCGGCCGTGCGCCCGCGCGGTGCCGCGCGGTCCAGCAGCAGGGCCAATGCGGGGGCCAAGGCCGCTGGCACCACCATGAAACCGATGCGCAGCCCCGGGAACAGCGTCTTGCTGAAAGTCCCCAGATAGACCACGGGCGCATCGGGCGCCAGGCCCTGCATGCAGGCCAGAGGCGGGCCATCGTGGCGGAACTCGCTGTCGTAGTCGTCCTCGATCACCAGCGCGCCCGCCTGGCGCGCGCCCTCGATCAACGCCAGGCGCCGCGCGAGGCTCATCACGCTGCCCACGGGGTAATGGTGTGACGGCGTGGTGTAAATCAGCCGTGGCCGCTGGCGCAGCCAGTCGCTCGCCACAGGGGCCATGCCCTCATCGTCCACCACAATGCCCACGGCCTTGAGCTGCGCGGCACGAAAAGCCGCCACCGCGCCCTGGTAGCCGGGGTTCTCCATCCACACCTTGTCGCCCGCATCGGCAAATGCGCGGGCGCACAGGTCCAGGCTGCTTTGCGTGCCGTCGGTGATGAAAATCTGCGAGGCGTCCACCAGCGCGCCGCGCGCCACGCGCAGGTGGCCCGCGATGGCCTCGCGCAGCGCAGGGTCACCCGCCGGATCAGCGTAGTTGAGCTGCGCGGGCGTGAGCGTGGCCCAGGCCCGCTCCAGCATGCGCCGCCAGCGCAGCACCGGGAAGTCGGCGAGCGCGGGCACGCCGGGGGCGAACGCGGCCGCAGTCTCTGCCCCGGGCAACAGCGGCATGTTCTGTGCGCGCCGCGACAGCCCTGCGCGCGCCGCAGCCACAGGATGCGCTGGCGCAGCCCCAGCCACCAGCCGCCCGGCCAGCGGTGCCACCACACTGCCACGCCGGGTGGCCACGATAAAGCCCTCGGTCGCAAGCTGCTCGTAGGCATACAGCACGCTGTTGCGCGCCACGCCCAGCTCGGCGGCCAGCGTGCGGCTGGCGGGCAGGCGCATGCCACTGGCCAGGGTGCCGCTGCGGATGCCCTGGCGCAGGCATTCGTGCAGCTGGCGCTGCTGCGGCCAGCGTGCATGCGCAGGCTGCGCCTGGAAGGTGCTGAACAGGAGCTGAAAATCCATGGCGTTCTGTGGCCCTAAAAAACAGTGGCTTTGTGGGTCTTATTCTGGCGCCATAGAAGACCTACATTGCGCCCCTTCTTCCACTTTTTTTCGGAACCTAGCCCCGTGAACGACACAGCCTCCCACCAGCCCGCCAGCGGCCGCACCCGCGTCCGCCGCGTGGCCGAGAACGCCCGCTACGACCGCGCCACGCTGCACGCCATCATCGATGCCGCCTACCTGTGCCATGTGGCCTTTGCCGACGACAAGGGCACGCACAACATCCCCACAGCGTGCTGGCGCATGGAAGACCACCTGTACATCCACGGCTCCAACGGCGGGCGCATGGTCAAGTGGCTGGGCCAGGGCACACAGGCCTGCGTCACCATCACCCACCTCGACGGCCTGGTGCTGGCGCGCTCGGCCTTCAACCATTCGATGAACTACCGCTCGGCCATGGTCTATGGCCGCTTCGAGCCAGTGGCAGATAAACACGCCGCGCTGGATGCACTGATGAACCACATCGCCCTGGGCCGCCAGGCAGAAATCCGCGCGGGCAACGACAAGGAGTTTGCCGCCACCACGGTGCTGCGCATTGCCCTGGACGAAGCCGCCTGCAAAGTGCGCAGCGGCGCGCCGGTGGACGACGCAGAAGACATGCAGCAACCCGTGTGGGCGGGCGTACTGCCGCTGGTGCAGGTGCGTGGTGCGCCCGTGGCCGACCCGCTGAACACAGCAGCCACGCCGGGCTATGTGGCGGCCTGGGCTGCGCAGACCGCCTGAGAACCTGTTCTGAAGGCTCAGGCCTTGTAGATCAGCGCCACTGCCCGCGCTTCCATCGCCAGGCCCTGGCCCACGGGCCCCAGGCGCTCGGCTGTCTTGGCCTTGACGTTGACCTGGTCAGGTTCAACCGCCAGCGCCTTGGCAATGCAATCGCGCATGCCCGGGATGTGCGCGGCCAGGCGCGGCGCCTGCGCCACCACGGTGCTGTCCACGTTGCCGATGCTGTAGCCCGCAGCGCGCACACGGCGCGCCGCCTCTGCCAGCAGCACGGCCGAATCGGCGCCACGGAACTGCGCATCCGTATCGGGGAAATGGCTGCCAATGTCGCCCAGGCCCGCCGCCCCCAGGATGGCGTCGGTGATGGCGTGCAGCAGCACGTCGGCATCCGAATGGCCGAGCAGGCCCATGGTGTGGGGAATGTGAACGCCACCAATCACCAAGGCTCGGCCGGGCACCAGCGCATGCACATCCCAACCCTCACCAATCCTGAAATTCATCTCTGTCCTTTTCTGAGCGATTCACAAAGCCGTTGTGTCGAGGCTGCCCCGCCTTGCCAAAGCCGCTGCGCTGAGCTTCGTGAACCGCTACGGGTCTATTGATCCATCACTTTCCTGCGCCCACGCCAACCACCAAGCGCGCAGGAAGTGCTTCAAAAAATCGTCTTGCGCCCTGTTTCGCTGGCGCCCAGCCCACGCTCGCCGCCAAAACGGGCCAGCGTGGTGCCATAGCCGCGCTGGGCCAGCACGGCCTCGGCCAGCGCGAAGTCGTCGGGATAGGTCACCTTGAAGTTCTGCGCACCACCAGGCACCAGGCGCGGGTGCAGGCCCATGGCCTCCATGGCACTGGCCTCGTCGGTCACATTGGTGCCCACCTTGGCCAGCGCATCGAGCAGCGGGCCGATGCGAAACATCTGCGGCGTTTGCGCCAGCCACTTGTTGCTGCGGTCCACGGTGGATGCGACGCGCACACCGCCCGGCCCGTCGATGGAGGTTTTGAGCGTATCCGCCAGCTGGTGCGCCAGCAGGCCGCCCACGGAATCATGGATGCAGGCGTCGATGAGCCGGTCGATCTGCTCGGCTGTGACCAGGCAGCGCGCGGCATCGTGCACCAGCACCCAGTCATCGCGGTCCGCGCCACGCTCCAGCAGGGTGGTGATCCCACCCTGCACCGTGGCGGCGCGCGTGGGCCCGCCGCAGTGGACTACAAAAAAAGAGGGGTGGGCATGGGCGTCCAGGAAGTGGTCTCCTGCCGCCACCGCCACCAGCGTGCCCGCCAGCCGCGCCACGCCCGCAAAGGCGGCCAGCGTGTGCATGACCATCGGGTGGCCCGCCACCAGGTGGTACTGCTTGGGCAACAACGGCGGCGCGGCCTCACCCGCCGCACCGGCCAGCGCGCCAAAGGCCGACACCGTGCTGCCTGCGGGCGCCGCCGGTGGTTGCGCCACAGCCCGCGATCCCACCCCGGCGCAGGGCACCAGCGCCCACAGACGCCCCGGTGCCGACGTGGGGGCATGGGAAGCGGCGAGCGAAGGTTGCAACAACGGGTCGATGGTCATGAGACGCGCATTCTAGGAGGATGCCCCCGGCGCCTGTGCTGCAGCCCACCGCCCCATGGGGCACCGGCATCCGCAGCGACATGCAGCACATCCGGCCATGGGTCACTAAAATGCTCCGTTGCCCCCGATCCAGCCCGTGCGCGCTTCGCGCCCCAGGGGATGCGGCGGGCCAGACGACCGACTCCGTCCGCATGGAACTGCCCAAACTCTCCCCCGGAAAACGCTTCACCCTGCCCCGCCCCGTGGGCAGCGCCGATTCGCTGCTGCTGGCCCGCCTGGCCGAACGTGACAAGGCCGCCGGCCGCACCACCGCCATCGTCACGGCCGACGCCACCGATGCGCAGCGCCTCATCGAGGAAATGGCCTTCTTCGCGCCCACGCTGCGCTGCGCGCTGTTCCCTGACTGGGAGACGCTGCCGTATGACACCTTCTCGCCGCACCAGGACCTGATCAGCGAGCGTCTGGCCACGCTCTGGCGCATCAGCCAGAAGGACAAGAACACCGGGGCCGACGTGGTGCTGGTGCCTGCCACCACGGCGCTGTACCGGCTGGCGCCGCCGTCGTTTTTGGCGGGGTACACCTTCCACTTCAAGGTCAAGCAAAAGCTCGACGAGGCCAAGTTCAAGGCCCAGCTCACGCTGGCCGGGTACAGCCACGTCTCGCAGGTCGTGAGCCCGGGCGAGTACGCGGTGCGCGGCGGGCTGATCGACCTGTTCCCCATGGGCTCGCTGGTGCCCTACCGTGTGGATTTGTTCGACGACGAGATCGACAGCATCCGCACCTTCGACCCCGACAGCCAGCGCAGCCTGTACCCTGTGCCCGAGGTGCGCCTGCTGCCCGGCCGCGAGTTCCCCATGGACGACGATGCCCGGGCCAAGTTCAGGAGCCGCTGGCGCGAGATGCTGGAGGGCGACCCGACCAAGAGCCGCATCTACAAGGACATGGGCGCGGGCGTGGCCACCGCCGGTATCGAGTACTACCTGCCGCTGTTCTTCGACGAGACCGCCACCGTGTTCGACTACCTGGGCGGCGAAGCCACGGTGGTTCTGCACGGCGACCTGGAACCCGCCTTCCAGCGCTTCTGGCAAGACACCAAGGACCGCTTCCGCCTGGTACAGGGTGACCCCGAACGCCCGGCGCTGCCGCCGGAAGCGCTGTTCCTGTCGGCCGACCAGTTCTACACCCGCTCCAAGGAGCATGCCCAGCTGTCCATTCGCCCCGGCGTGGAGGATGTGGATGACAACCCCCACTTCCACAAGCTCGGCGACCTGTCGGTGGTGCGCGGCGCCGAGGACCCGCTGGCGCGCCTGCACGCCCACATCCGCAACACCCAGCACCGGGTGCTGCTGCTGGCCGAGAGCGATGGCCGACGCGAGAGCCTGCTCGACTTCCTGCGCGCCAGCGGCGTGAACCCGCCGGCCTTCGACTCGCTGGCCGAGTTCCAGGGCGCGGACGACGAGAAGGTGGGCATCGCCACCGCCGGCCTCACCGTGGGTTTCAGCTGGATCGAGGACGGCATCGACTTCGTCACCGAGACCGAGCTGTTTGCCGCCGGCCCCACCACGCGCCGGCGCAAGAAGCAGGAGCAGGTGAGCGACGTCGAGGCGCTGATCAAGGACCTGGCCGAACTCAACGTGGGCGACCCCGTGGTGCACAGCGCCCATGGCATCGGCCGCTACCGGGGCCTCGTCAACATGGACGTGGGCAACAAGAACCCCGACGGCACGCCCGCCATGCAGGAGTTTTTGCACCTCGAATACGCCGACAAGGCCGTGCTCTACGTGCCCGTGAGCCAGCTGCAGCTGATCAGCCGCTACACCGGCGTGAGCGCCGACGAGGCGCCGCTGCACAAGCTGGGCAGTGGCCAGTGGGAAAAGGCCAAGCGCAAGGCGGCCGAGCAGGTGCGCGACAGCGCGGCCGAGCTGCTCAACATCTACGCCCGCCGCGCGGCGCGCGAAGGCCACGCCTTCCGCTACAGCCCACAGGACTACGAGACCTTTGCCAACGACTTCGGCTTCGAAGAAACGGCCGACCAGAACGCCGCCATCCACGCGGTGATCCAGGACATGATCAGCCCCCGCCCCATGGACCGCCTGGTCTGTGGCGACGTGGGCTTCGGCAAGACCGAGGTGGCGCTGCGCGCGGCCTTCGTGGCCGTCACGGGCGGCAAGCAGGTGGCCTTTCTGGCGCCCACCACGCTGCTGGCCGAGCAGCACTACCAGACGCTGGTGGACCGCTTCAGCAAATGGCCCGTGAAGGTCGCCGAGGTCTCGCGCTTCCGCTCGGGCAAGGAGATCACCTCGGCCATCAAGGGCATCGGCGACGGCACGGTGGACATCGTGGTGGGCACGCACAAGCTGCTCAGTGAATCCACCAAGTTCCACAACCTGGGCCTGCTCATCATCGACGAAGAACACCGCTTCGGCGTGCGCCACAAGGAGCAGATGAAGGCCCTGCGCGCCGAGGTGGACGTGCTCACCCTCACCGCCACACCCATCCCGCGCACGCTGGGCATGGCGCTCGAAGGCCTGCGCGACCTGTCGGTCATCGCCACCGCGCCGCAGCGGCGCCTGGCGATCAAGACCTTTGTGCGCAACGAGGGCACGGGTGTGATCCGCGAGGCGGTGCTGCGCGAACTCAAGCGCGGCGGTCAGGTCTACTTCCTGCACAACGAGGTGGAGACCATCGAGAACCGCCGCCAGAAGCTCGAAGAGATATTGCCCGAGGCCCGCATCGCCGTGGCCCACGGCCAGATGCCCGAGCGCGAGCTGGAGCGCGTGATGCGCGACTTCGTGGCCCAGCGCTTCAACATCCTCTTGTGCTCGACCATCATCGAGACCGGCATCGATGTGCCCACGGCCAACACCATCATCATGAGCCGCGCCGACAAGTTCGGCCTGGCGCAGCTGCACCAGCTGCGCGGGCGCGTGGGCCGCAGCCACCACCAGGCGTACGCCTACCTCATGGTGCCCGACACCGAGGGCCTGACCAAACACGCCGCGCAGCGCCTCGATGCCATCCAGCAGATGGAAGAACTGGGCAGCGGCTTCTACCTGGCCATGCACGACCTGGAGATTCGCGGTGCGGGCGAGGTGCTGGGCGAGAACCAGAGCGGCAACATGCTGGAGGTGGGCTTCCAGCTGTACAACGAGATGCTCAACGAAGCCGTCAAGGCACTCAAGGCCGGCAAGGAGCCGGACCTGCTCAGCCCGCTGAGCGTCACCACCGACATCAACCTGCACGCCCCCGCCCTGCTGCCCGACGACTATTGCGGCGACGTGCACCTGCGCCTGTCGTTCTACAAGAAGCTGGCCACCGCCAAGACGCCCGACCAGATCGACGGCCTGCTCGAAGAGATCGTGGACCGCTTCGGCAAACTGCCGCCGCAGGCCCAGACCCTCATCGACGTGCACCGCCTGCGCGTGCTGAGCCAGCCCTACGGCGTGGTGAAGGTCGATGCCGCCCCGGGCGTGATCAACATCACCTTCAAACCCCAGCCGCCCATCGACCCGATGCGCATCATCGAGCTCATCCAGAAGAACAAGCACATCAAGCTGGCGGGCAACGAAAAGCTGCGCATCGAGCGCGAACTGAAGGACCCGAAGGACCGCGCCCAGATGGTGCGCGACGTGCTGCGCAGCCTGGGGCAGCCGCTGGTGGCTGCGTGAGGGTTCAATTGTGAGAAAAATTGGCCTTCCCCGCGCGTCCATCATGCCACAATAGCTATCAATAGCATAGCAAAAGGCAGCCATGTGGCTTGAAGCCGCCCTCCTCCTTGTGGCCCTGGTGGCCGCCCTGGCCGCGCGGCCCTGGCGTCTGCTGGCCAGCCGCAAGCCGCTGGCGCACGAAAGCCATGGCGCGCCGTCTGCACTGTGGACGCCGCTGCTCGCCACACTGGTCTTTCTGCCCTGGCTGTGGGCCCTGCCCACACTGCACGCCATGCCGCTGCAACTGCAGTGGTCGGGTGCCTGCCTGGTGGTGCTGATGCTGGGCTGGCCGCTGGCAGTGCCCACACTGCTGGCGGTGGGCGCCACCGCTGCGCTGCTTTCGCCCAGCCTGGGGTGGCAGGACGCCATGGGCGTGGCCGTGTGGCAAGGCGTGGTGCCTGCCACGCTGGCGCTGCTGCTGGGCGTGGTGCTGCGCCGCTTGGCGGGAACACGCGCGCTGGTTGGCGTGCGCGCCTTTGTCTATGTGCTGGGGCGGGGCTTTTTGGGCACGGCACTGTGCCTGTTTGTGGCGGGCAGCTTGGCGCAATGGGCCGGCCACACGCTGCCGGGCGTCAGCGATCAGCTCTCGCTGGTCGCCCGCTGGCTGATGGCCTGGGGCGATGCCGTGATCACCGGCATGTTGTGCGCGGTGTTCGTGGCCTTCAAACCTGGGTGGTTGGCCACCTGGTCGGATGCCGTGTACCTAGATGGAAAAAATAGCTGACGCCGGGACGAAACCGAAGCAGGAAGCCCTGCGCAGGCCTTTTACCGTGCCCCACGGCCCCCACCGGCTGCACGGCAGCACCTGGAGCACCACGACCGCTGCAGTGCCGCGCCTGTTGTCCCTGCACGGCGGCGGCGCGGCCACCGACCACCGGCGCATGGACTACCTGCTGCAGCCTCTGGCCAGCCAGGGCTGGGCGGGCGCCGCCTTCGACTGTGTGGGCCATGGCGCAACGGGTGGCAGCCTGCTGGGCTCCAGCCTGGCCGACCGCCAAGCGCAGGCGCAGGCCGTGGCCGCCCACGTGGGGCTGCGCCCGGCCCACCCACCCCTGGCATTGATGGCTTCGAGCATGGGCGGCCACACGGCTTGCCAGCTGCTGGACACCCTGCAGCCGCGCGCCCTGGTGCTGTTTTGCCCTGCGGCTTACACGCCAGCAGCCGAGCACCAGCCCTTCGGCCCGGCCTTCCAGCAGGCACTGCGCGCCACCACGGACTTTGTCAGCGCCCCGGCCTGGTCGGCGCTGGGGCGCTATCGCGGCCGGCTGCTGCTGGTCTGGGGCACGGAGGATGCGGTGATTCCACCCGCCGTCATCCAGGGCTACGGCCAGGCCGCCGTGGCTGCACGCAGCGTGGAGGTGGTGAAGTTGCCCGGCGTGGGCCATGCCCTGCACACGTGGATGCAGGCCCAGCCTGCGGCGGCACAAGCGCTGCGGCAGCGCATCGCCTCCCTGCTAACGGCGGCAGAGCGCGATTGAGTCACACGACACCAAACACGCACCCACCGCCGGAGATGCCAAGCGTGAGGCGCGGCCCTGTGGGGTGCACAACCAGGTTGGCAGACTGAAGCCGATCCGCAAGCCGCCGCCATCCCGCGCCATGCCAGATGGCAACACGTGCATCGCCTCGCACCCAGGCTTTCGCAGCGCGGACGCCAGCTGCACCAGCCTGCAGCCGATGCTTGACACAGCGCAAGGGGCTTGGCCCTGCGCCGCGCGATAGTGGATGCCACACCCACCACAAGGAGTGCCCCACCATGAAGCTGCTGAACGATCTTTTCTCTACCGACTACGGGCTGATGAGCATCATTGGCATCGGGTTCATGCTGTGCATGGCCGCGTTCTTTCTGCGCATGTTCCTGGTCAAGATGAACGAGCCGCCTGCGCCCAACCCTGCGATCAAATCCCCGAAGCACCCCCAGCAAGGCTGAGCCTGTGCCGGAAAGCGCACAAACGGCAAACAACAACTCTTCTTGCGCTATTGACGCGTTTCGTCGTACCACGCGGTGCGCAGCCAAAACTGCTGCGCTAAGTTCTGTTCGCCGCCGTCAGCACTCCTGGGCCAGCGCGGCGAAATCCTCTACTGGCAAAGGCCTGCCATAGAGATACCCCTGAAAATGCTCGCACCCGTGGCTAGAGAGAAAGTCGCGCTGCGCGGGGGTCTCGACACCCTCTGCTATCACGGAAATTCCCAGACCTTGGCCCAGCGCTATGACAGCCCGAACGATGGACGCATCGTTCGTATTCGTGGTGACATCCCTCACAAATGATTTATCGATCTTCAGTTGATCCAGCGGCATGCGCTGCAGATAGCTCAGAGAAGAGAATCCGGTACCGAAATCATCCAGGGAGAAACTCAGTCCCAGGGCCTTCAACCGCAGCATTTTTGCGACGACGTCATCCACATCCACGGCCAAAACACTCTCCGTGAGCTCGATCTTTATCTGCTGTGCACGCGCTCCCGTCCGCTCAAGCACCTGCCTGACAACATCGACGTAGCCCTCCTGGCGGAAATCTTTGGCACTGACGTTCACTGCAATGACCAAGTGGCTCAGGGCCGGCTCCCTCTCCCAAGCCTTGAGTTGCAAGCAGGCGGTTTCGAGCACCCAGCGGCCAATGTCAACGATGACCCCGATGTCTTCGGCCACTGGAATAAAGCGGTCAGGGGAAACCATGCCCATGGTGGGATGCTGCCAACGGACCAGCAGCTCAGCACCGAAAAGCCCGGCGTCCATGTTGAACTGCGGCTGGTAATGAGCCACCAATTGGCCGGGAACAGCCGCACGCAACGCCTGCTCGAAAGCCACGCGTTGCGTGAAGGCGTCCTGCATGCGCTGATCGAACAGCACAGCTTGGTTTTTTCCTCTCTTCTTTGCCTCCAGCATGGCCAGCTCCGCATGCTGCAGCACTTCTTCTACTCTCACCACGCCATCACCGACGGGAGCAATACCTATCGACAGCTGGCACTGGTAGGTGGCCCCGGCAAGAGTCAAAGGCATGCCGCACGCTGCAAGGACAGCATCCGCACAGCTGCTGGCTTCGCGCATGGCAACGGTATGGTCAGCACCCAGGCTTTCCATCAACACCAGAAATTCATCGCCTCCTGGGCGCGCCAGCACCGCATGCTCCAGACCCAGTGCCTGCAAACGTGTGGCTACCGTAACCAGCAGTTGGTCGCCCACATCATGGCCCCGCATGTTGTTGAGCACACTGAAGTTATCCAGATTAATGAGCAAGAGTGCGCCGACACCCGTTGAGCGACCCGGGAGATCAAGTCTTGCATGCAAGCGTGCCAGAACTTCACTGCGGTTGAACAACCCTGTGAGTCGGTCGTGGTGAGCCAGCTGCTCCATGACTTCGCCCAACACACTGGTCTCGTCCCTGGCGCGCATGCTCGGCCGGCCAGCCACAGAGCTGGATTCGCCCGCGTGGGTCTTTGCCACGTCAGCCAGTTGCACGATCGGCCGAGTAAAACGCCCCGCGAGAAGCCAGGACACCCATGCAAACAGCGCGATCATCACAACCAGTGACAACAAAACGACCCCACGCACCCGGTCCACCGGAGCAAACGCAGTCGCCGTGCTTTCGCGTACTACCACGGTCCATCCAGGCAAATCACCGACTTCCGCCACTTTCACTCGCTGAAAGGCAACCAGATAGCGCCCGCCCTCACCCAGCGTTTGCGGCTGCTCCAGCCGCAAACGCTGTTCACCGCGCTCCTCGTTGACGCCCAGCAGCCAAGTACCGTCCGCTCCGAAGATTTGCACCTCTACGGGGCTGTGGCGCCCCGTCTTCAGGGCCACAGATGACACGACTTCCCGCACCCAGTCCATATGGAGATGCGCAGCCAGCACACCATGCAACGAGCCCTGCGCGTTCCTCAATGGCACTGCCACATCAAGAAAGCGCAAGGGTTCTCCGTCAGCCCCCGTTTCTTGCAAGTGCTTGGCAAGTAGCACAGCTTCATGGGGATCACTGAGGAAATCTCCACGCAATCCGGCGGAGAACCAGGGCCGTGCCGCTACGTTCTGTCCCATCAGGAGCCCACCTGTCGCCGCAGTCACGGTGCCTTGCATATTGGCCAATCCAATCCAAGCATATGCGGCATTGCGCGCCTGGAGGCTGTCCACCATCTTGCGCAAAGCAGCAGCGCTGGCCGCGCTACCGCCCAAACCATAGACATCGGCCACCAAAGCAATTTCGCGCCGGCGATTTCCCAGATCATCCGCCAATTCGTAGGCAATTTCATCCGCCAGGACTTGAACAGCCTGTGTCGCAGCTGTTCTCAGACTCTCTTCCAGATGCCACTCCATAAAAAGCGTCAACAGGAGCCCCAGAACCAGCCCTGAGGCGGCAAGGACGACCGAAAACCGCGCTCGGACGCTGCGAAACGGGGACAGCCGGTTCAATAGCCTGTTGATCATTAAGCGCCTCCACTCCGGAGATTCTGGCAAGCTACTTCAAAATCACTAAGCAACTTTTGGCATATGCAGAGGCATAGCAGGCACTTTTTGACGAAAATCAAGCCGCCTGGGCCACTGAATGCACGCAGTCACACGCCCGCCCCTCCCACAGCCCTGCGCGGTGAGACGGACAACACCACTCTCTTTCTCTTGCGCCTTTATCCATGACCCACGCTACCGAATTCGCCCCCGGCCTTGTCATCCAGGGCATCACGCCCCCGCTGTCCCTGTCGGCCTACAAGCTCATCGCGTTTGACATGGACTCCACCCTCATCAACATCGAGTGTGTGGACGAAATCGCCGACGCCGCAGGCCGCAAGGCCGAGGTGGCAGCGATCACCGAAGCAGCCATGCAGGGCGTGATCACCGACTACAAAGAGAGCCTGCGCCAGCGCGTGGCCCTGCTCAAGGGCGTGACGGTGCAGCACATGGAGCAGGTGTTCACCGAGCGCCTGCGCTTCAACCCCGGCGCCCAGGAACTGATCACCACCGCCAAGGCCGCAGGCCTGACCACGCTGCTGGTCTCGGGCGGTTTTACCTTCTTTGCCGACCGCGTGAAGGCGGGCCTGGGCATCGACTTTGCACGCTCCAACATGCTGGAAGTGCAAGACGGCCAACTCACCGGCCGCATGGTGGACCAGGCCTGGGGCGACATCTGCGACGGCGCCGAGAAGCGCCGCACGCTGCTGGAAGTGGCCTCGCTCATGGGCATCTCGCCGCAGCAAGCGATCGCCGTGGGCGACGGCGCCAACGACCTGCCCATGATGGGCGCGGCGGGCCTGTCCGTGGCCTACCACGCCAAGCCCACCGTGCGCGCACAGGCCAAGGTCGCCATCAACCAGGGCGGGCTGGACAGGCTGCTGGAAGTGCTGCGCTGATTCGCAACGCCGCAGCCCCAGCATGCTGAAGGCACTCGCCACCCGCGCTGCGCAGTCCCTGCGCCAAGGCTGGAAGCAGCACTTGGCCACCCTCGCGCTGGCCTGGATGGCCGTCGTGGCGGTGGACACCTGGCGCACACGCGACCTGCCCCAGGGCCCCGCGCCCGATGTGGCGCTGGTGATGGCCCCCAACGCTGGTGCCACTGGTGTCACCACCACCCTGGCCGCATGGCGCGCCCAGCACCCCGGTCAGGCCGTGGCGGTGCACTTCTGGGCCGAGTGGTGTTCCATCTGCAAGCTGGAAGAGCCCAGCATCGCAAGCCTGTCCAACGACTGGCCCGTGCTGGGCGTGGCCATGCAGTCCGGCAACGCGGAGAAGGTGGCCCAGGTGCAGCGCCAGCGCAGCATGCCCTGGCAGACGGCGGTGGACCCACAGGGCACCCTGTCGCGCAGCTGGGGCGTGCGCGCCGTGCCTGCGCTGGTGGTGATCGACGCGCACGGCCAGGTGCGGTTTGCCACCTCGGGCTACACGCCCGAATGGGCCATGCGCCTGCGGCTGTGGTGGGCGCAAGCCATGCCGCAGTGGAATGCTTTGCTTCAAAAAAAATAGCTATTTGCGCTGGATGGACGTGCGCAAACGGCCATTTTGACCACCATTTTCCGCCCCACCCACCGCGCAGCCGGCTGAAACAGCCCGGCAGCGTTTGGCGCAAATCTTCAAGACCCGCCGCGCCCGGCTTTGCACACTGGCCTCCGTTCCACCCACGGAGGCTTGTATGCACATCACCCTGAACCAACAACCCCGGCCCGTGCCCCCAGGCTGGGAGGACGAACCCCTGCTCTGGCTGCTGCGCGAGCCGCTGGGCCTGGCGGGCACCCGCTTTGGCTGCGGCATGGGCCAGTGCGGCGCCTGCACCGTGCTGGTGGACGGCGTGGCGCAGCGCGCCTGCCTGCAGACCGCGCGCGGGCTGCAGGGGCGCAGCATCACCACCATTGAGGGGCTGGCCGCAGCCGATGGCACCCTGCACCCGGTGCAACAAGCCTGGCTGGACCTGCGCGTGCCCCAATGCGGCTACTGCCAAAGCGGCCAGATCATGGGCGCCGTGGCCCTGCTGCGCGCCACGCCCCGCCCCAGCGATGCGCAGATCGATGCCGCCATGTCGGGCCACCTGTGCCGCTGCGGCACCCAGCACCGCGTGCGTGCAGCCATCCACCAGGCGGCTGGGCACCCAGCGGCTGGGGGCACCACGCCATGAAGCGCCGCCAGTTTTTTGCAGCAGCGGCGGCAGGTGCACTCACCGTCACGCTCGCAGGCTGCGGCCTGGTGCCGGTGATCCCCAAGCGCCCCACCTCCACCGCCGACGACGCGCTGGGCTGGATACGGCACGAAAATGGCCGCTTCACCCTGTGGCTGCCCAGCGCCGAAATGGGCCAGCAAATCAGCGCCGCACTGCAGGGCCTGGCCGCTGCAGAGCTGGGTGTGCCGCCCGCGCAGGTGCATCTGCAACTGCCCGGCACCCGCCACATTGCCCGCGTACGCGCCACCGTGGGCAGCGCCAGCGTGCAGGACTTTGCCCTGCCCCTGGCCCGCGCCTGCGCCACCCTGCGCGAGGCCCTGGCGCAGGGCCAGACCACGGGCACGCTGGCTGCGCGCGACATTGCACCCAGCGCGCTGCGCAGCCTGCAGCCGCGCGCGGGGGCAGCCCAAGAAGCGGCGGCAGCGCCCGGCCAGTTGCACGCCCTCGTCACCGGCCAGCCGCTGTTTGCGGGCGATACGCGCCTGCCCGGCCTGCTCTATGGCCGCGTGCTGCGCGCACCGGTGTCGGCTGAACTGGCCTCGCGCCCCCAGGCGTGGGACGAGGCGACCGCCCGCGCCGACCCGGCCTGCGTGGCCGTGGTGCAGCACCCGCGCCTGATGCAGATGGGCAGCCTGGGCCTGGGCATCGTGGCGCGCACGCCTGCCGCGCTCGACCGCATCGCCGCTTCGCTGGCCGTGCAATGGCAGGTGGAAGATGGCAGCGCGTTCGAGCAGGCCGCCATCGATAAGCGCATCGACATCGACACCCACCTGCGCCGGGGAGCGCTGCAGCACTGCCTGCGCAAAGACGACATGCCCACAGACACAGCATGGACGCTGGACCTGCGCATGGACGTGCCCCTGGCAGCCCACGCACCCATCGAGCCCCGCAGCGCCACGGCGCACTGGCTGGCCGACCCAGACAAAAAAGACATCGCCCTGAAGGTATGGGCGGGCACCCAAGACCTGTTCTACATGCGCGATGTGCTGGCTCGCCAATTCAGCCTGGATGCAGAACGCATCGAGGTGCAGGCCTGCCGCATCGGCGGCGGATTTGGGGGGCGCACGCTGTGCACGGTGGAGCTGGAAGCCGCCGTGCTCGCCCAGGCCGTGGGCGCGCCCGTCAAGGTGCAATGGAGCCGCACGCAGGAGTTTGCCCAGGGCTTCCAGCGCCCGCCCTCCAGCCACCGTGTGCGGGCGCGCGTGCAGGGTGGGCGCATCACCCACTGGTGGCATGCGCTGGCCAGCAGCCACATCCTGTTCACGCCCGCCGCCATGCCGGTGTGGATGCAAACCCTGGCCGACCTCGCAGGCGACAGCGGCGTGGCGCGCGGCGCACAAATGCCATACGACGTGCCCCAACAGCGCATCGAGTTCACCGCCCAGCGCCTGCCCGTGCACACCGGTCCATGGCGCGGCCTGGGCGCGGGGCCCAACACCCTGGTGGTGGAAAGCGCCATGGACGAATGCGCGCGCCTGGCCGGGGCCGACCCACTGGCCTGGCGCCTGCAGCACACCACCGACGAACGCCTGGCCCAGGTGCTGCGCCGCGCCGCCGCCGAAGCCCGCTGGCCCGAGCACCCCGCCAGCGACGCCACCACCTTGCGCGGGCGCGGCATCGCAGGCGGCATCTACAAGGGCGTGAGCTACGCCGCCGCCGTGGCCGACGTGGAGGTGCACCGCGCCACCGGCCAGGTGCGCGTGACAGCGCTGTGGTGCGCGCACGACTGCGGCCTGGTGCTGCAGCCCGACGGCGTACGCGCGCAGACCGAAGGCAACCTCGTGTGGTGCCTGGGCATGGTGCTGCACGAGCAACTGCCCGTGGCACGCTCGGGCGTGGCCGCTGCCAGCTTTGCCGACTACCCGCTGCCACGCATGGGCGATGTGCCACCGCTGCATGTGCACCTGATCGACAGCAATGCGCCACCTACAGGTGCGGGCGAGACCGCGATGGTGGCAGGGGCAGGCGCCGTTGCGAATGCGCTGCGCGACGCCACCGGGGTGCGCTTTGCCCGCCTGCCAGTGCGCAGCGCAGATGTGCTGCAGGCCCTGGGCGCGCGGGGCTGAGCGATCCTGCACCAGCCACAGCGCCAACGGCACAATCCGCCCATGCAAGACTTTGCCAGCGCCGCCATGGTCCGCCTGCTGGTGCGCGCCATGTCCGCGCACGGGCTGCCCCCGCCACCGCCCCCACCGGCTGCAGACGGGCTGGCCGCCAGCCATGTGCCCCTGGCCTACAAACGCAGCGTGGTCCAGGCGGTGCTGCAGCAGGGGGGCCTGGCCACCTTGCTGCAACTGGCCCAGCGGGTGGACCTGCTCGCGGGCGACCCGGTGCACCGTGCGCTGCTGGGCGCGACCGATGTGCCCGAACTGCTGGCGCGCTGGCAGCGGCTGGAGCGGTACGTGCATTCACGCCACCAGGTCAGCATCACGGCCAGCGCCCCTGGCACCGTGGCGCTGCGCCACCACGCGCGCCCCGGCGTGCCGGAAGAGCCCCACCCCATCGAAAGCCTGGCCGTGCTGGGCGTGATGCTGGGCGCCAGCCAGGCCCTGGGCGTGCACGGCTTGCAGGTGGAGATCGGCGCGCCCGCGGCCACACGCCAGCGTGTGAACCTGGAGATAGGCACACCCGCCGCCACCCCAGCCCATCTGAACGCCGCGCTGGCCCCGCTGGCCGCCCAAGGGCAGATGGGCCAGTGGACCTTGCGCTGGCACACACGTGCCGACGAACGCCCGCCCCACGCCATCACACCGCAACCCCAGCCCCCCACCCATCTGTGCGACGCCCTGCCCTGGCCGCCGCTCGCGCACCGGCTGGCGCGCCATGTGCTGCACGACCCTGCAGCGCAGCACACGGTGGACGCCCTGGCCCGCCACACGGGCCTGGCCCGTCGCAGCCTGCAGAGGGCGCTGACCGAGGGTGGCCTGAGCTGCCGCCACATCGTCACCGAGGCCCGCGCACGTTTGGCAGCACAGTGGCTGCTGGAGAGCCCGCACGGTCTGGCAGAAATCGGGTTTGCCTGCGGCTTTGCCGACCAGCCCCACTTCACACGCGAGTTTGCCCGCCACGTGGGCCTGACCCCGGCGCGCTACCGGCAGGCATTTGCGCGGGCTGGCACTCCCACGCCTGATTCGCCCTTCATTTGATTGCTATATATTTAATAGCTAAAAATCGATACCCCTTGCGCGGAGACGGCCTTTTTTACTCAATGTCCTGGACTTTGGAAGGCAACCCGGCCACGGGTGCGCGCCTGCGCGCGGCGCCGCCGTTCTGTGGCAACGCCACGGCGGGCAATAGGGCACGTGCAGCCGCCCCCCCCTCGGCGGCCGGTGCCATCAGATCAGCCAGCGTCACGCTGTCCAGCACCGCCAGATAGGCCTGCATGGCCTGCCACAGCACGCCCTTGAGGCGACAGTGGCTGCTCAGGCGGCACTGGTTGGTGCCGGGGTCAAAACATTCGACGAGGTTGAAGTCGGTCTCGGTGGCGCGCACCACGGCGCCGATATTGATGGCCGACGCAGGCACCATCAGCCGCATGCCGCCGCCCCGCCCGCGCGTGGTTTCCAGCAGCCCCTGGGCCGCCAGCTGCTGCACGATCTTCATCAGGTGGCTGCGCGAGATGCCGTAGCCCTCGGCCACCTCGGTGATGGTCACCGGCTGCTCGCGGCCTTCGGTGGCTGCGCAGTACATGAGCACGCGCAGGGTGTAGTCGGTCCATTGGGTCAGGCGCATGGGTTTTGCCGCAGGTCAATTTAAAGAGGTATGCAGGACGAATTTTATTGAATAAAATATTCACACTAAATGAATCTTTAAAAGGACCCGCCATGAACGCCCGTGTTGACCACCTGGATGCTGCTCCCGCCCACCCCGCCCCCCTCAGCGCCGACCAGCAGATCGGCCAGATCGCGGTGCAACTGCCCGGCGCCACCGCGGTGTTCCGGCGCCTGAAGCTCGACTTTTGCTGCGGTGGCCAGGTGAGCCTGGCCAAGGCGGCGGCCGACAAGGGGCTGGATGCCAACGCCGTGCTGGCCGAGCTGGCCGCCCTGCAGCGCAGCGACGCCGTGCCCGCAGCCGCATCGCCCAGCGCGCTCATCGACCACATCCTGGCGCGCTACCACGAGGTGCACCGCCAGCAGTTGCCCGAGCTGATCCGCATGGCCCGCCGCGTCGAAGCCGTGCACCGCGACAACCCCCATGTGCCCGCCGGGCTGGCCGACCACCTCGAAACCATGCACGAGGAACTGCTCTCGCACATGCTCAAGGAAGAGCAGGTGCTGTTCCCCATGCTCAAGAGCGGCGGCAACCCGTTTGTGGGCCAGCCCATCGGCATGATGCGCGCCGAACACGTGGACCATGGCGAGGCGCTGGACAAGCTCAACGCCCTGACGAACGACGCCACGCCGCCCCAAGGCGCCTGCAACACCTGGCGCGCGCTGTACGCAGGCATTGCCCAGCTGGGCGACGACCTCATCAACCACATCCACCTGGAGAACAACGTGCTGTTCCCCGCGTTCGAGGCCAGCGCAGCCCCATCGTCGCAGGGTTGCGGCCCATCAGGCTGCGCCTGCAGCGGCGGGGGCACACTGCAGGCATGACCCTGCAAACGCCTTTGTCCGACAGCCCCGGGGACCACGCGCCACCCAGCGTGGAAAGCATCACGCGGCTGGTGCATGGTTTTTACGGCGATGTGCGACAGGACCCGCTGCTGGGGCCCGTGTTTGAGAAGACCCTGCACGGCCAATGGGACGCCCACCTGCAGCGGCTGGTGGACTTCTGGAGCACGGTGGCCCTGGGCACGCGCAGCTTCAAGGGCGATGTGTTTGGCAAGCACATGGTGCTGGAGGGCATCACGCCCGCCCACTTTGCGGCCTGGGTGGGGCTGTGGCAGCAGCACACCAGCCGCCTGTTCGCCCCCGAGGTGGCGCGCGACCTGCAGGTGGCAGCGCACGGCATTGCGCGCAATCTGTTCCGGGGCTACTTTGGCAGCGACCCGGCGTTTGTGCCGCCGCGCAACGAACACACTGGGCACGGCGGGCATTGAACCAAGGCCCTGGTCGGGGCCTTCGCGCCCGGGCCTGTTACTTCTTCTTGTCGCCGGGCGTAAAGAACAGCGCCAGGCCCACTGCAATCAGCGCCACCGGCCACCACACCCGCAACAGCTCGCGCAGGCTGATGCTGATCAGCCCCAGATTGGTCAGCAGAAAAAACACGCCCAGTACGACCAGAACGATCGCTGCGATATGGCCCTTCATGTGCATTCCCTCGGGTTGGTTGTCGGTATGGGCGCGATTATGGCGGCACACCAACGGCCCTGGAGGCCCACAAGCTCAAGACCGAGAAGCGAGCAGTTGCGCACCAGCGGTGATTCCTTGTGGCCGTTCGTCGGTTTGAGCCGCCACGCGCCCACAAGAGCCCCTCACCAGCAGCGCCAATGGCACGCCCCAAGCCCATGGATCGGAGGCACAAACGTTCATACTAGGGCTCTCAAAAATCAGGAGAACCATATGAGTCAGAACGCAGACATCGTTCTTGCACGCGAACTCTACCGGGCCAGCGAACTCGCATCGAAACAGGTGATAGAAGCCCAGAGCTTGGTGAAGGATCTGTTTCCGGGCGCCGAGCACTCGCGCGCGGACATTCTCGCCATCGCACAACTCATTGCGATCAACTACGCGGGCTTGCACAACAGCACTGGCCAGCACAAGGGCTGACAGGCGAACAGAGGCGCCCCGCGGGGACAGGCCCGGCGACGGGACCGGCAGGTGGCTTGGCAGCCCCCTCCCACGCGCCCAAAGTTCAAGCGTTCGAGTCGCGCGCCCCACGCAAAGGCTTGAGCAGGTCCGACAGGCCGTTGTGATCGATCTCATGCATCAGCGCCAGCAACTGCCCCAGCTCGCCTTTGGGGAAACCCTCGCGCGCAAACCAGTTCAGATAGTTGCCGGGCAGGTCGGCCAGCAGCGTGCCCTTGTGCTTGCCATAGGGCATTTCGGTGGTGACCAGGCGCTGCAGCTTGTCGGCATCCATCACCAAGCCCTCAGCCGCCCGCGCGCTTGACCTTGTGGCCAAGCTTTTGCAGTGCGGCCATGACACGCTCTACATGGTCGCCCTGCACTTCGATGACGCCATCCTTCACCGTGCCGCCGCTGCCGCAGGCCGCCTTGAGCTGCTTGCCCAACTGGGTGAGCGCCGCTTCGTCCTGCAGCACACCCTTGACCAAGGTGACGGCCTTGCCACCCCGGCCCTTGGTTTCGCGCGACACGCGCACGATGCCGTCACCGGTGGGCAAAGGCTTGTTCTGCTTGCAGGTGCACTGCGCCACGGGCTGGCGGCAGTCAGGGCACATGCGGCCCGATTCGGTCGAATAGACCAGACCGCCGAGGTCGGCCAACGACTTCATGGGGTTTTCTCCCGGTCTTGTTCCAGCAGGTGGAAGTTGAGCAGGCGGGTGGCCAGCAACGTTTCGGTCAAAAAACACACCAGCGCCAGCAGGAACGAGGCCACCCCCGCCAGAAACCCCGCCACGGCCAGGCGGCTGGACTGGAAGTCGGTGGTTTCGCCCAAAAACAGCAGGATGATGGTGATGCCGATCAGCACCGCACAGAAGGTGAGCAGGCCAATGCAGCCATTGGCCAGCCGCCCGCGCAGGCGCAAATCGGCCAGCTCCTTGTAGGCCCGGGGCAGAAACTCGGGCTCGGCGCTGGCGCGGTCTTCCACCACACGGGCGCGGTCGATGATGCGGGCCAGCCGCCCAGCCACGGCGCCGATCATGCCGGACACAGCCGTGAGCAGGAACACAGGGGCCACCGCCAGCTGGATGCCGTGGGTGATGGCAGAGGAGTCAAGGGTGAGGGCCATGGTGCTGCGAAACAAAGGAAAAACCGGCGAGCCGCCGGTGGCCCGATTATCAGCGCGATGCCCCCGCCCGGAGGCCACGGCCGGGCGAAGCGCGCCATGGCAGCGACTCCGGCATGGGCCAGGACAGCAACTGCGGCGACAATCGCCCATCTCCCTCCCCGTTTCGCGCTGTGGTGCGCCCTCTTTCAACGCCGCTCCAGCGCTGCCCCCATGCCCTTTGCCTCCCTCGGTCTGTCCCCTGCCCTTGTCCACGCTGCAGAAAAAGCGGGTTTTGTAGCGCCCACGCCTATCCAGGCGGGCGCCATCCCCGCCATCCTGCAAGGGGCTGACCTGCTGGGGGCGGCCCAGACCGGCTCGGGAAAAACAGCGGCTTTTGCCCTGCCCTTGCTGCAACAGCTGCAGCTCAGCGCGACGCAAGGGCCTGGCGGCCCGCGCCGGGTGCGCGCCCTGGTACTGGTGCCTACGCGCGAGCTGGCTGCCCAGGTGGGCGAGGTGCTGCGCAGTCTGGCCCAGCACCTGCAGCAGCCGCTCAAGGTAGCCATTGTGTTCGGCGGTGTGTCGATCAACCCGCAAATGCTGGGCCTGCGCGGTGGGGCCGACATTGTGGTGGCCACTCCCGGCCGCCTGCTGGACCTGGTAGACCACAACGCGCTGCGCCTGTCGGCCGTGGCGCACCTGGTGCTGGACGAGGCCGACCGCCTACTGGACCTGGGCTTTACCGAAGAACTGCAGCGTGTGCTGGCGCTGCTGCCTGCGAAGCGGCAGAACCTGTTCTTCTCGGCCACCTTCCCTGCCGCCGTGCAGGCGCTGGCCGATGGCCTGCTGCGCAACCCGGTGCGCGTGGAAGTGCCCCACACGCCGGGCAACGAGCCCGCTATCGAGCAGCGCGCGATTGCCGTGGACGCCAGCCGCCGCACCCAGCTGCTGCGCCACCTGGTCAAGGAGCACAACTGGTCGCGCGTGCTGGTGTTTGTGGCTACGCAATACGCGGCCGAGCATGTGGCAGAGAAGCTCTACAAGGCGGGTATCTATGCATCGCCCTTCCACGGCGGCCTGAGCCAGGGCGCGCGCAACCAGGTGCTGCAGGAATTCAAGGACGAGCGCTGGCAAGTGGTGGTGACCACCGACCTGGCCGCACGCGGCATCGACATTGCTCAGCTGCCCGCCGTGGTCAATTACGACCTGCCGCGCTCGGCCGTGGACTATGTGCACCGCATCGGCCGCACGGGCCGCGCGGGCGAGACTGGCGTGGCCGTGAGTTTTGTGACGGCCGATGCTGAAGCGCATTTCCGGTTGATTGAAAAGCGCCAGCACCTCACCATCCCGCGCGAGCAGATTGCGGGCTTTGAGCCCACAGAAACAGCCGCCCCGGCATCGGTGACCGATCCCCAGGGCACCGGTGGCATCAAGGGCAAGCGACCGAGCAAAAAAGACAAGCTGCGTGCGGCCGCTGCCGCTGCGGGCTCTGCACCCGACGCCCACAAAAAAGGCCCCTGAACGGGGCCTAGGACGGGAGCCATCGGGCCAGTTCAGGCCTCTTCATCTCCGTCATCTGTGCCGCCATGGCCCGCCTCACCGGCAGGCCGGGGCTGGCGCTTGCCGGGTTTGGCGAGGATTTCCACATAGAACTGGGCGCCGCCTTCGGCCGCCACCTCGTTGATGAGGCCTGTCAGGGCGGAAAGATGCACCACGGCAGCATCCTCTTTGGTGCGGCCAAACTGGCAATCGAAGTCCCAGAAATCAGCGCCCTCGGGCACATCGCGGCGCCGCTCGCGCTTGATGTATTTACGGATTTCGTGCTTGACGGCATCCAGAACGCGGTCGCGGTTCTTGCCTTCAACGTGGAGTTGGAAAGTTTTTCTCATGGGCGATGGTAGCGCGTGTGACAGATATGGATTCCCAGTCGCACACCCCGGTGCCACAATGGTGCATTACTTTTGGTTACCACCGAGCCCGATGTTCCACGACCTGCGTCTGCTGCAAATGCTGCCAGCGGCTGTGCTCATCACGCAGGATGGAGCGATCCGCTTCGCCAATGCGGCCAGCATGGAGCTGCTGGAAGCGCCCAGCACTGAAAGCCTGATCGGCCGCCTCTCGGGCGATTTTGTGCACCCCATGGACCAGGTGCGCTCCAGCAACCGCATCCAGCAGGTGGCCGTGCCCGAACAGGCGGGGCGACCCAACAAATCCTCCGAGTTCCGCATCCGCACGGCGCGCGGCAACCTGCGCATGGTGCTGATCAGCAGCGTGGCGATGGAGTGGGAAGGCGCACCCGCCGTGCTCATGTGTGGCCTGGACATGACGCACCAGAGCGAAATCGAGGCCCAGCTGCGCGAGAGCGAGCAGAACTTCCGCCGCCTGTTTGACAGCCTGCAGGACGTGTACTACCGCACCAATGCCCAGAGCGTGGTGCAGCATGTGGGCCCTGGCGTGCGGCGCGTGCTGGGCTACGAGCCGCACGAGATAGAGGGCCGCACGGCCGAGTCGTACTACCCCCAGAGCACCGACCGCGATGCATTCAAGGCCGCGATCATGGAACATGGCGAGGTGTCGGACTTTCCGGGCCAGATGGTGCGGCGCGACGGCACCGTGATCGACATCTCCATCAGCAGCCACGCGCTGTACGACCACGCGGGCAACTTCGCGGGGGTGGAAGGCATTTACCGCGATGTGACGCAGCGCAAGAACCTGGAGCGCGAACTGCAGCGCCTGGCCACCACCGACATGCTCACCGGCATTGCCAACCGGCGCGCGTTTCTTGAAACGGCGGAATCCGCGTATGCCCACTCGCGCCGCAGCGGCGAGCCACTCACGCTGCTGATGCTGGACCTGGACCACTTCAAATCCATCAACGACCGATTTGGCCATCTGGAGGGCGACAGGGCCCTCGTGGCATTTGCCCAGGCCGTCAAAAGCCAGCTGCGCGCCAGCGATGCCGTGGGGCGCCTGGGCGGCGAAGAATTTGGCGTGCTGCTGCCGCTGACCACCCTGGCCGAAGGCCTGGAGGCCGCCGCCCGCATCCTGCACAGCGTGCGTGCACTGGAGCTGACCGACGACACGGGCCAGGCCTACCGCATCACCACCAGCCTGGGCGTGGGGGCCTTCCGCCAGAGCGACCGCAGCCTGCGCGACATGCTGGACCGCGCCGACCAGGCGCTGTACCTGGCCAAGCGCCGGGGGCGCGATCAGATCGCCTCGCTCGACACCGTGGGCGATTGACGCAGGCTGCCCCGCGCCTGCCAGCCCCGGGCCAGTGGGGCCTGTGCATGTACCGTCACAGGCGCATGCGCTCCTGCTGCAGGTTCCACAGGCAGGCGGCAATCCCCAGCAGCATCTCCATCACCTGCTCGGCACCCTGGTGCGACAGCTCCAGGCCGTCGATGATCATGGCCAGCTGGGCAATCGCATCCTCGGGCGCCGACGCACCCCCCGTGCGGGCCACTTCGGCAATGGCAATCAGGACATCGGTGTGATTCATGGCAACGGTGCCAGGGCGCCACAGGCCCGGCAGGGCAATGCCACAGAGGCTGTAGGCACAGCGACGGCCTAGCGCGGCGCCATGGACAGCCGCTGCTGGTGGGGTACGGCCCCTGCAGGCAGTGGCAACCCACCCTGGCGGGGGCCCTCCAGGGCATCCATGGCCGGGCCCGTGCCATCAGGCGCCAGGCGGAACTGATGGATCACCTCCAGCAGGCGCCGGACCTGGTTCCTCACGCCGGTGGAGGCGGACGAACTGTCGTCCACCAGCGCTGCGTTCTGCTGCGTGGCGGCATCGAGCTGGCGCACCGCCTCGCCAATCTGCGCAATGCCCCGGGCCTGTTCCTGGCCCGCGTCCTGGATCTCGTTGATGAGAGCAACCACCTGGTTCACATGCCGCACGGTGTTGGCCACCCGCTCACCCGCCTGGCCCACCAGGGCCGAGCCCCGCCCCACGCCCTGCACGCTGGCCGCAATCAGCCCGCGGATCTCGCGGGCCGCCGTGCTGCTGCGCTGGGACAGCCCCCGCACCTCACCCGCCACCACGGCAAAGCCCCGGCCCTGCTCGCCCGCACGGGCGGCCTCCACGGCGGCATTGAGGGCCAGCAGGTTGGTCTGGAAGGCGATGTCGTCGATCACCTTGATGATGTCGGTGATCTTCTGCGACTGCAGGTTGATCTCCTGCATGGTGGCGACCACGTCGCGCATCACGCTGCCGCCCTCGTTGGCCACCTTGCTGGCCTCTTGCGCCAGTTGCGTGGCGCGGTGGGCGTTGTCGGTGTTGTGCTGCACGGTGATGGTGAGCTGCTCCATCGAAGCAGCCGTCTCCTGCAGGTTGGAGGCCTGCACTTCCGTGCGGCGGGCCAGGTCTTCGGCGCCACCGGCCATGAGCACGGCATCCCGCGCCACGGTCTCGGTGCTGTCGCGCACCTCGGTGATCACGCGCACCAATTGCTGGTTCATCTCGCGTAGCGCGCCCAGCAGCTCGGCGGTTTCGTCGGTTCCGCGCACGACGATCTGCGCACTCAGGTCGCCGCCCGCCACGGTGCGGGCCAGCGCCACGGCCTGCTGCAGGGGGCGCGAGATGGAGCGTGTGATGACCAGGGCCATCGCCGCCCCCACCAGCAGTGCCAACGCGGTGGCGGCCAGCATCCACACATGGATGGTTTCGCTCATCGCCTTGGCCGCGCCAAACTCTTCCGCGCCCACCTCGATCTGCAGGCCCACCAGTTGCTCGACCGCCGCTTGCACCTTGGCGGCATGGGGGCGGATCTGGGTGATGTACAGCTCCGACCCATCGTCGTACTTGCCCGACACCAGCGCCTGCGCGGCGGGCAGCAGGCCTTCTTCCAGGTACTGGGTGTTGGCGTCAGCAAACGCCTGGGCCAGGGTTTGTTCTTGTGCGGCCAGCGGTTTGGCCGTGTAGCTGGCCCACAGGCTGCGGATGCGCTCAACATTCGCCGTCAGCTCGGTGTGGCTGGCCTGCAGGTTGCTGGTGCCGGGGTCCATCAGCATGTCCATCACCAGCACCCGGTTGCGCTGCGTGAGGTGGCTGATCTCGGCCAGCACACCCAAAGGCACCGTGCGGTCACCATACAGCGCAGCGCTGCGTTCGGTCAGGCGCTTGGCACCGCTGATGCCACCCGCCGCCAGCGCCGAGATCAACAGCAGCAGCACGGCAAACGCCAGGGCCAGTCGGGTGCCAATTTTGATTTTTTGAAGCATCTGAAAGTCTCGTCAATGACCCGAAGGGGGCCCCAAGGCACCGCCATCGGCGTTCGGTCTACAGGGCAAAACGGGCGTGGTTGTGCCACTCCTTGATTCAGCCGCCATTTCCGGCCACGGTATGGCCATCGGAGAAAGATACTATTTGTTTCAAATGACAAAACCATGACGCGGCGACAAGACCTTTTTTGCCGGCAACACCTTCTGGAAAGATATTATTTTTTGATAAGCTCCCCGCCTCTCAGGCTAGGCACTGCAGAGCTTCGATAAAGACAAACACATTCAAAACAAATAACAGAAAAATCCATGAAATGTATTTACACCCTCCTGGCACTCTCATGGTGCCTGTTGCTGGCGGGCCCGGCGGGCGCACAGGCCGTGACCGGTGCGGGCTCCTCCGCCGCAGCACCCATCTACCGCAGCTGGGCCAAGGCCTACACCAAGGCCACGGGCGCCAGCGTGGCCTACGACTCGGTGGGCTCCAGTGCGGGCATGAAAAAGATTCAGCAGCAGGCGGTGGGCTTTGGGGCCACCGATGTGCATCCGTCCGACAAGGACCTGATCGAGCACGGCCTGATTGCCCTGCCCGTGGCCATCACCGGCATCAGCCCCGTGGTCAACCTGCCCAAGGTCCAGAACGCCCAGCTGCGCCTGACGGGCGAAGTGCTGAGCCGCATCTTCATGGGCGAAATCACCCGCTGGAACGCCCCCGACCTCACCGCCCTGAACCCGGACACGCCACTGCCCGATCTGCCCATCAAGGTGGTGGTGCGCGCCGATGGCTCAGGCACCACCTATAACTTTGCGGATTACCTGGCCAAGATCAGCCCGGCATGGAAGGCGTCGTTTGGCGTGAAAACCAGCATCAAGTGGCCAGATGGCCATCTGGCCTTCAAGGGCAGCGAGGGCGTGGCCAAGGGCGTACGCGACACCGTGGGTGCCATTGGCTACGTGGATTTTGGCTATGTGGCCGAATATGGTCTGACCTCGGTGCAGATGAAAAATGCAGACGGTGTTTTCGTCAAACCCTCGATCGATACCTTCAAGGCCGCACTGGCCAACAGCGAATGGGCCGCCACCGGGGCCTTCAACAACACGCTGACGCAGAAACCCGGCAAGTCCGTGTGGCCCATCACCATGGGCACATTTGTGGTGTTCCCCAAGGTTACCCAGCAACCCGAGCAAACCAGTCAGGCACTCAAATTTATTATCTGGTCGTTTGTGAATGGTGACACCCTGGTCAATGAAAACAATTTTGTGCGCCTGCCCGACCGGGTGCAGGCTGCGGCTTTCAAGGTGATTACCTCCGTCCGCGATCAAAAAGGCACGCCCTTGGGGCTGAGTTTGATTTCTTCTTCTGCGCCTTTTCACCAATAAATCAACCCATTATCAAATTGCTGATGGTTATTTTGAAAATCCTATTTTCATTGCCCAAACATAATCCAGCCTGAGCACCGCAGCCATCCATGGAAATCGAGTTCAAGTTCTGCATTCCTCCCGAGCGGCTGGCCGCCGTGCAGGCGGCCGTGCGCCGGGGCCGGTGGACACCGGTCCGCATGGAGGCGCGCTATTTCGACACGCCCGATGCGGCCCTGTCGTCCCGGGGCATTGCCTTGCGGCTGCGCCGCGAGGGCACGCAGTGGGTGCAGACCGTCAAAGCCCTGGGCCAGGGCCCGCTGGATCGGGAAGAACACAACGTGGTTCTGGGCGACACCCCACCGAGCCTCGCGCCCCGCCCCGAGCTGCATGCGGGCTCAATCGCCGGTGCGCGGCTGGTGGCGGCGCTGCAAGCGGCCCAGGGCCCTTTGGCAGAAACCTATGGCACCGAGATGGACCGCGTGACGCGGGACATCGCTTTCAAAGGGGGTGTGGTGGAACTGGCGCTGGACACCGGGCGGGTGGTGGCCCACCGGGGCACCCCACAGCAAAAAGAAGCCCGCATCTGCGAGCTGGAGCTGGAACTCACCTCCGGGCCCTTGGCGGGGCTCGCCGCCCTGGCGACCCGCTGGGCCACGCGGCATGGGCTGTATCTGAGCACGGTGTCCAAGGCCGAACGTGGCGAGCGGCTGCTGGCAGCGCAATGGACCCGGCCTGCCACCAAGGCCAAGGCCATGGTCGCCCATGCTGCGGGCCCCGCGTTTTGGCAGGGCCCAGCCCTGCAGCGGGCCGTGGTGGCCCATTGCCTGCAACAGGTGCTGGGCAACAGCAGCGAGATCGCAGAAGGCACGGGCACCGAAGAGCATGTGCACCAGCTGCGCATTGGCCTTCGCCGCCTGCGCACGGCCCTGCGCGAGCTGGCGCCGCTGGCCCCGGGCCGCTTCGACCCCGCATGGGAGAAGCCCCTGGTGGACGTGTTCCGGCGTCTGGGCGCGCTGCGCGACCGGAGCCAGGTGCTGCAGTCCATCCATGCCCGCTTGCGGGCCGCCGGTGCGCCGCCCCTGGCCGAACCCGACACGGCCACGGCCGACGCCGCGAGCACGTGCACTGGTGCAGCCGACATCGTGCGCACCGCCGCATTCCAGACCGCCCTGATCGGCCTCATGGCCTTCACGGCCCAAGGGCATGCGCCCGTTGCCGAAGCGCCAGACGCGGGCGAAGCGGAAGCCCTGGGCCCCCAAGACACCCGCCGCCTGCTGCAAAAGCGCCTGCGGCGACTGCACACACAGGTGCGCCAGGGCGCGCAGGGGTTTGCGGCACTGACGGTACAGAAGCAACACCGCCTGCGCAAACGCCTCAAGCGCCTGCGCTACCTCGCTGAATTTGTGGCGCCCACGCTGGATGCCGACAGCGCCGCGTTTGTGGACAGCCTGCAGCCCGCACTGTCGGCCCTGGGCCAGCTCAACGACGAGCGCGTGGTCCAGGGGCTGTATGGCGACCTGGCAACCACCTCCAATGCACCAGGAGCCTGGTTTGGCCTGGGCTGGCTGGCGGCGCACCAGGCCCCGGCGGTGGCAGCCTGCGAACAGGCCCTGTTGCACCTGGCCGACGCCCCCCGCCTGCGCAAAAGCGGCGGGCGCTGAGCAGTGGCGCGCTGCCGCACAGCGGCACAGCGACAGGGCAGTGCGCAGACAGGGGCACGGCACAATGCCCGCATGACCACCCCTCCCCCCGCCCGGCGCTACCACCCCACAACGCGCCCATCCCACCACCCCACGCCTGACAAAGACCAGATCGCCCTGCTGGAACCCTTTGAACGCCTGGGCACAGACCGCATTGCACTCGTCTCCACCCCCACGCAGGCCGACAAGGCCTGCCACGCCCTGGCCGCTGCCAGCGCTTGGGGGTTTGACACCGAATCCAAGCCCACCTTCGTGCAGGGCGAGCAGTCGGACGGACCCCACATCGTGCAGTTGGCCACGCTCGACCATGCCTGGGTTTTTCAGCTGCACGACCCCGGCTGCCGCGCGCGTGTGGCCGAGCTGCTGGCGCTGCGCGGCGTGACCAAGGCGGGTTTTGGACTGGGTGACGACACCAAACGCATACAGGCCAAGCTGGGAGTGCAGCCCAGCGATGTGCTGGAGCTGAACACCGTGTTCCGCCAACGCGGCTACCGCAAGGACATGGGTGTGAAAGGGGCAGTGGCCGTGCTGTTCAACCGGCGTTTCATCAAGTCCAAGAAAGCCGCCACCTCCAACTGGGCGAACGAGAAACTCACCGAGGCCCAGCTGGTCTACGCCGCCAACGACGCGTGGGCAGCACTGCGGGTGTTCCACGCGCTGCAGGCCCCTGTGGGGCACTCAGTGGCCTCAAGAAACACCCGATTGCTATAAATTTAATAGCTTAAAAGGCTTACCTATTGCGCGCAGGGGGCATGTTTTAACTACAAGAATGCCCCACCAAGTGCCCTACAGGCGCGCTGCCAGCCGCGCCGCCTGGTCGATGGCGCGTTTGGCGTCCAGCTCACCCGCCTCCAGCGCACCGCCGATGAGGTGGGGCTTGCGGCCCTGGGCCTCCAGGTCCTGCGCCAGGCTGCGCAAAGGCACCTGGCCCGCGCACAGCACCACGGTGTCGCACGGGATCCAGGTCGGGTCTTCGCGCTTCTCGCCGTACGACACCAGCAGCCCTTCATCGGCAATGCGCTCGTAGTTCACACCACCCACCATCTCCACCGCTTTCATCTTCAGCACTGTGCGGTGGATCCAGCCCGTGGTCTTGCCCAGGCCGCCGCCCAGCTTGCCCTTCTTGCGCTGCAGCAGAGTCACCTGCCGTGCAGGGGGCGTCACGCGCGGGCCGCTGGCGGCCAGGCCACCGCGCGCCTCGGCCGGGTCGGTGATGCCCCACTCGGCCTTCCAGGCAGGCAGATCGAGCGTGGTGGAGGGGTGGTCGCCGTGCGTGAGGAACTCGGCCACGTCAAAGCCAATGCCGCCCGCCCCGACGATGGCCACGCGCTCGCCCACCGGCTTGCCGTGGCGCAACACGTCGATATAGCTCAGCACCTTGGGGTGGTCCTGGCCGGGGATCTGCGGATCGCGCGGCAGCACGCCCGTGGCAATCACCACCTCGTCATAGCCCGCCAGATCGGCGGCTGCGACCTTGCGGTTCAGTTGCAGCAACACGCCCGTGTCTTCCACGCGCGTGCCCAGGTAGCGCAGCATTTCGTGGAACTCTTCCTTGCCCGGAATCACCTTGGCCATGTTGAGCTGGCCGCCGATGGCGGGCGCGGCGTCGAACAGATGCACCTCGTGCCCGCGCTCGGCGGCCACGGTGGCGGCCGTCAGGCCTGCGGGCCCCGCGCCGACCACGGCCACACGCTTGCGTGACGACACCGGGCGGTACACGAGCTCGGTCTCGTGGCAGGCGCGCGGGTTGACCAGGCAGCTGCTGGTCTTGTTCTGGAACACATGGTCCAGGCAAGCCTGGTTGCAGGCGATGCAGGTGTTGATGCGGTCGGCCCGGCCTTGCGCAGCCTTCTTCACAAACGCCGCATCGGCCAGCAGCGGCCGCGCCATGGACACCATGTCGGCACAGCCATCGGCCAGCACCTGCTCGGCCACCTCGGGCGTGTTGATGCGGTTGGAGGTGACCAGCGGCGTGGCAATGCCTGCCGCCGCAAACTCGGCCTTCATCTTCTGCGTGACCCAGGCAAACGCTGCGCGCGGCACGCTGGTGGCAATGGTGGGCACGCGCGCCTCGTGCCAGCCGATGCCGGTGTTCACGATGTTGGCGCCGCCCGTGGCCACGGCCTTGCCCAAGGTCACGATTTCGTCCCACGCGCTGCCGCCGGGCACCAGGTCGATCATCGACAGGCGGTAGATGATGATGAAGTCCGGCCCCACGGCCTCGCGCATGCGGGCCAGGATCTCCACCGGCAGGCGCATGCGCTGGCTGTAGTCGCCCCCCCAGGCATCGCGCCGCAGGTTGGTGGCCTGCGACAGAAACTGGTTGATGAAATAACCCTCGGAGCCCATCACCTCCACCCCGTCATACCCGGCCTCGCGCGCTTTCACGGCGCAATTGACGAACGCCCGGATCTGGCGCTCCACCCCGCGCGCCGACAGCGCAAACGGCGTGAACGGCGAGATGGGCGACTGCAGGCGCGAGGGCGCCACGGCCAGTGGGTGGTAGGCGTAGCGCCCGGTGTGCAGGATCTGCAGTGCAATCTTGCCGCCCGCTTGATGCACGGCCTCGGTCACCACCCGGTGGCGTTTGGCCGCGCCCGAGGTGGACAGGGTGCCCGCAAACGGCTTGGCCCAGCCCGCGATGTTGGGAGCAAAACCGCCCGTCACGATCAAGCCCACGTCACCTTCAGCCCGTTCACGGAAGTACGCCGCCATGCGCGAGAGGTCGCGCCCGTCTTCCAGCCCTGTGTGCATGGAGCCCATGAGCACGCGGTTCTTGAGGGTGGTGAATCCCAGGTCGAGGGGGGCAAGCAGGTGCGGGTACAAGGCGGCGCCGGGCACGGAGGCAGCGCCTGCAGAGGTGGCAATGGGGGAAGAAAACATGGGAGGATCGTGGACTAGAAGTATTTTCTAGAACTTTATTCTAGAATCCCGTTCCATGGCAAGCCGCAATTCCCCGCCCCCCACCGCATCCCCTGCCGAGGCAACCACCGACCGCCGCCAGGACATCCTGAACGCTGCCCTGGCCTGCGCGGCCGAAGGCGGTGTGGATGCGGTCACCATCGACGGCGTGCGTGCGCGCTGCGGTGCCAGCGTGGGCAGCATCTATCACCACTTTGGCAACCGTGACGGCATCGTGGCAGCGCTGTTCTTCGAGATCTTTCATGACCAGTCGCGCAGCGTGCAGGCGCAGCTGGATGCCGCCCAGGGCGTGGAGGCGGGCGTACAGGCCCTGGTCACGGGCTATCTGGACTGGGTGGTGGCGCAGCCCGAGCGGGCGCGTTTTCTGTTTCAGGCACGGGGCGCCGTGGCCGCCGGCCCGCGCACGCCCGACCTGGCCGAGGCCGCGCGGCGCCGCAACCAGGCCCTGGTGGCATGGTTTGAGCCCCACCGCCGGTCCGGCGCGCTGCGCGACCTGCCTTGCGAGCTGATGCCGTCGCTGGTGATGGGGCCGGTGCAGAGCTACTGCAGGGCCTGGCTGTCAGGCAATGCGGCCCAGGGCGGTTTGCCCTCGCCCACTACCTACCGCGCAGAACTGGCAGATGCGGCGTGGCGGTCTGTAAAAGCCTAGTTCGAGAAATCAGTAATGTGGCGGCAGCTCGTCGCGCAGGTTGCGCGGCGCCGCGCCGCCGCCTTCGGGCACCTGCCGGCGCAGCTGGATGACCTCCTGCGCGAGCCGGTCGATCAGCTCCTGCTGGCGGTAGATGGTCATGTTCAGCTGGTCCAGCAGGTCTTCGGTAAAGCTGGCCTTGATCTCCAGGCTTTCCAGCCGCTCAATGATCTGCTGCTGGGCGTCGTCCATCACACCGCCTGCCCAAGGCGGGCCACGCCTTCGCGGATCTTGTCCACATCGGCCGTGGCAAACGACAGGCGGAAGGTGGCGTGGTCGGGGTTGGCGCAGAAGAACGGCGTACCGGGCACAAAGGCCACGCCCTTCTCGATCGCGCGCTTGGCCAGCACGTTGCCGTCGGCCACCTTGCCGCCCGCACCGGTCAGGCGCGCCCACACAAACAGGCCGCCCTGGGGTTGCACGAACTCGATGGCATCGCCCAGCTCCTTGCGCAGTGCGTCGCCCATGGCCTGGGCACGCTCGGCGTACACCTTGCGCACGTTGGCCAGCGTGGCGGGCATGCGGCCGGCCTTGAGGTACTGCGCGGCCGTGGCCTGGGCGAAGGTGCTGGTGTGCGCATCGCTGAACTGCTTGCACATGGTGGCCTTGCCCAACAGTTCAGCCGGGGCAATCATCCAGCCCACGCGCAGGCCGGGCGACAGCACCTTGCTCAGGCTGCCGCAGTGCACCAGCAGCTCGCGGCTGCCGGGCACCGTGGCCGACAGGTTGAGCAGGCTGGGGGGCGGTGCATCACCAAAGTACAGGTCGCCGTAGGGGTCGTCCTCAACGATCAGCGTGTTGTGCTTGACGGCCATCTCCAGCACGGCCTTGCGGCGTTCCAGGCTCAGCATGGCGCCGCTGGGGTTGCCGAAGGTGGGGATCAGGTAGACGAACTTGGGCTTGTGTTCGGCGATGAGCTTTTCCAGCTCGTCGGTCTTCACGCCGTTGCCATCGATGGGCGCGCTGATGAGTTCGGCGCCGTACAGGCGGAAGCACTGGATGGTGGCGAGGAAGGTGGGGCCTTCCACAATCACTTTGTCGCCGGGGCTAATAAGTGTCTTGCCCAGCAGGTCCAGCGCCTGCTGGCTGCCGGTGGTCACGATGAGGTTGTCGGCCGCCACATCCTTGGCGCCCTTGCTCGTCATGAAGGCCGCCAGTTGCTCGCGCAGCGGGTTGTAGCCCTCGGTGGCACCGTACTGCAGCGCGGCGCCGGGTTCTTCGGCCAGGGCGGCGTTGCTGGCGGCGCGGATGCCTTCCACATCGAACATCGCGCTGTCGGGGAAGCCGCCTGCAAAGCTGATGATGCCGGGCTTGCCCAGCAGCTTGAAAAGCTCGCGAATGGCGGAGGTTTCTACGTTGTTCAGGCGGTCGGCAAATTGCATGGCGTGGACAGAAGTGGTTGGCAACAAACCGTGCATTGTCGCCAATTGCCGCGCAGGATTCATGCGGTGTCCGTCCGAGATGGCTCTAAACTGGGTTTTCCCTCCACCGCCATAGCCCCCGCCCGCCATGACCCTGACCATCCGCACCCTGCCCCGCATGCGCCTTGCCACCATGCGCCACACCGGCGCTTACGGCCACCCGGGCCTGACCGAGCTGTGGGAACGCTTTGGCAGCTGGTGTGCCGCCAATCGGCTAAATGACCCGCGCCCCAAGTTCTACGGCTTCAGCCACGACGAACCGGCCTGCACGCCGCCCGAGCAGTGCCGCTATGACGCAGCGGTGCAGATTGGCGTGGGCCTGCGCACCGGGCCCGATGTGCAGGTGATGGACTACGAAGGCGGCGATTACGCCTGCATGCACTTTGTGGGCACCGGGCCCGAGATCGCCGCCGCCTGGGCACAAATGGGCGCGCCGGGCCAGATCCCCGACGGCTGGGAATGGGAGCCCCGCGCCGCGCTGGAGATCTACGACGAGGACTTTGCGGTGGACCCAGCCACAGGGCGCTTTCCATGCTGGCTCTGTATTCCGGTCAAACGGACGCGCTGAATCCCAAAGGGTTGCGCTGACGGGCCGGGTAGCCCTTTTCAGCGCCAACCGTCAATCCACCCGGATATCCGCCCTTGCCGCCACGGCGCGCATCAGCGGCAGCTCGCGTTCAATGCGCGCGCGCAGCGCGTCCCCATTGCCACCCAGGGGTGTGAGGCCGATGTCCACCATCTTCTTCTTGAACTCTGGCGAAGCCATGGTCTCAGCCAGGGCCTTTTCCAGCTTTTTCTGCACCGGTGCGGGCAGGCCCGCCGGGCCTACGAAGGCAAACCACGATCCCATGTCAAAGCCGGGGTAGCCGCTTTCGGCCACCGTGGGCACGTTGGGCAGCAGGGCCAGGCGCTGCGGGCTGAGCGCTGCAATCGCCTTGATCTTGCCGGACTTGATGAGCGGGGTGGACGCCACCACGGTGTCCACCGCCAGTTGCACCTGCCCGCCCATCAGCGCCGTGAGGCTGGGCGAGCTGCCGTTGAAAGGCACGTGCATCATCGGAAACCCTGCGGTGGTCTTGAGCATCTCGGCGCCAAAGTGCACCGACGAGCCTGTGCCATAGGAGCCATACGAAAACTTGTCCGGCGCGGCCTTGGCTTGGGCCACGATGTCCTTGAGTGACTGGCCCGGGGTGTCGTTGTGGGCCACCAGCAGCAACCCCATGTCGGCCACCAGGGCCAGGGGCGTGAAGCTCTTGACGGGGTCGTAGGGCAGGTTGGTGCGGATGGCCGGGTTCATCGTGAGCGTGGTGTTCGACCCGAGCAGCAGCGTGTAGCCGTCAGCAGGTGACTTGGCCACCATCGATGCCGCTACCACGGTGCCCGCGCCGGGCCGGTTCTCGACCACCATAGGCTGCCCCAGGCGCTCTCCCAGCGCTGTGGCCAGCAGCCGCCCCAGGATGTCGGTGGCTCCGCCTGGGGCAAAGGGCACGACCAGTTTGATGGGCCGGTCGGGATAGCTCTGCGCCTGCACCAGACCGGGCACAGCCAGCACCAGGGCACTGAGGAAAAGACTCGATACGAAGCGGGAACGCAGCATGGTGAAGATCTCCAGAAAGCACGTTGACAAAAGCGGGGGCATTGACGGTGTAGGGCGGAATGTCGGGCAGCCAGGCCCAGGTCACTCCAGCAAGGGGCTGCGCTGGCGCGCGTACCCGCTGGCCTGGTCGTAGGCGTGGCCTATCTGCAGCACCGCGGCGTCGGACTGCGCCGGGCCGATGATCTGCAGACCTGCAGGCAGGCCGCTGGGGCCGAAGCCTGCGGGGGCTGCCAGCGCGGGCAGCCCAGCCATGGTGGCGGGCACCACGGCCTCCATCCAGCGGTGGTAGGTGTCCATGGTGCGGCCGCCGACTTCGTGGGGCCAGTCCATAGCGGCATCGAACGGGAAGACCTGCGCAGCGGGCAGCACCAGAAAATCGAACTGCTCGAACAGGCCGCGCAGCACCTGGTACCACGCGCTGCGCACACGGGCTGCGTCGTACACCTGCAAGGCAGTCAGGCGCATGCCGCGCTCGATCTCCCACCGCGCCTCGGGCTTGAGCAGCGCATGCGTGGCCGGGTTGCGATACAAGGCCGCATTGGCACCTGCCACGCTGAAGCTGCGCAGGTCGATCCATGCGTTCCACAGCTGCTTCAGGTCGAACGCGGGCACGACGGACTCCACCGTGCAGCCCACGGTGCGAAAGTGCTCCAACGCGTGCTCGCAGGTGGCCAGCACACCGGGCTCGGTGGGCAAATGGCCGCCCAGGTCACCCAGCCAGCCGATTCGGGCGCCGCGCCAGTCGCGCTCCAGCGGCTGGCCCAGCAGGGCCACGTCTTCGTGCCGGCGCGTGAGCGGCAGGCGCGCATCAAAACCCGCCTGCACCGACAGCAGCAGCGCCAGGTCCGGGATGTTGCGGGCCATGGGCCCGGCCACGCTGAACTGCTGGAAGAACACTTCCTCTGTCGGCCCATGTGGCACCAGGCCGAACGAGGTGCGCAGCCCATACACATTGTTGAAGGCCGCTGGCGTGCGCAGCGATCCCATCATGTCCGAGCCATCCGCCACGGGGAGCATGTGCAGCGCCACCGCCACCGCCGCCCCGCCGCTGCTGCCCCCCGCCGACACAGCCGGGTTGTAGGCATTGCGCGTGGTGCCGTACACCGGGTTGTAGGTGTGACCGCCCAGCCCGAACTCGGGCGAGTTGCTGCGGCCGATGAAGAGTGCACCGCCTGCGCGCATGCGCTCGAACACTACCGCATCCGTGGCCGACACCTGCCCGGCAAAGATGGGCGAGCCGCGCGTGGTGACCATGCCCGCGGCGGGCATGATGTCCTTCGGCGCCTGCGGAAATCCGTGCAGGGGCCCCAGGCTCTCGCCGCATGCCAGTTGCGCATCACGCTCCGCCGCCTGGGCGTGCAGGGCGTCGCGGTCCACCATCGCCACCAGTGCGTTCACCACCGGGTTGAGCCGGTCCACCTGGGCCAGATAGGCGTCCAGCACCTCGGTGCAGGAGACCTCCCGCGCGTGGATGGCGCGCGACAGGCTGGTGGCCGTAAGGTCCACGATGTGGCTGGGGGTGTCGCCCGAGTTGGTACTGCTTGCAGAAGGCATGGGGGCTGGGGCTGGTGAATGTGTCATTTGCAAGTCAGCATAAGCAGCCCGCTGCGTTTCGACAACCAACGATTTCTGGGGTTATCTTTGCGTTTTTTGCAATCCACACCCCGAAAGGCTCCCATGCTTTCCAGCCGCTTGCAGGACACCGCGCTGCGCTACTTTCTGGAGGTGGTGCGCAGCGGCTCGGTCAGCGAAGCCGCCACGCGCCTCAATGTGTCGCCCTCGGCCGTCAGCCGCCAAGTCGCCGCCCTCGAAGACCTGCTGGGCGTGCCGCTGTTTGACCGGCGCCCGCGCGGCATGGCGCCCAGCGCTGCAGGCGAGCTGCTCGCCGCCCATGCACGGCGCGGCGCGCTGGAGGCCGACCGCGTGGTCTCCGACATCCAGGCGCTGCAGGGCCTGCGCACGGGGCTGGTGCGCATCTGCAGTTCCGCCGGGTTTGCCATCGAATTTTTGCCACGTGTGATGGCGCAGTTCCGCCTGCAGTACCCCGGCATCCAGTTCCACCTGCGCGTGGCCAGCCCGGCGGCCGTGACTGTGGCGGTGCTCAACGGCGATGCGGACATTGGCCTGACCTACAGCCGCTCGGCCGAGAGGGACATCGTGGTGCAGCACCGCCAGGCCGCACCCGTCATTGCCATCATGCGACCCGACCACGCGCTGGCACGCGCCCACTCCGTCACGCTGGCGCAGATGCACGCCTACCCCATCGCCCTGCCCGAGCGCGATAACACCGTGCGCCAGCTGTTCGACATTGGCTGCAGCCAGCGCGGCTTGGTCTTCGAGCCCGCGCTGGTGTGCAACCACTTCGAGACGCTGATGCACTTTGTGCTGCATGGCGGCGGAATCTCCATCTCGGGCGAGGTGACGGTGCGCGACCGGGTGCAGCGCGGCGAGCTGCACGCCGCCCAAATCCGAGAGCCCGGCATGAGCGCCCGCGCCGCCGAGCTGCAGACCCTGAGCGGCCGCACCCTGCCCGCTGCGGTGCGCATGTTCCTGGAGTTTCTGCAGGCACAGCTGCGGGACAATGCGGCACCGGCCACGCCCGCCAAAAAAAGCAAGCCCCCCGCCCCACCCCGCCAACGATGATGATGAAAACCGCCCAGATCGAGCCCTTCTTCGCCACCCTCAAGGCGGCCAACCCCCTACCCAACACAGAGCTGGAATACACCACCCCGTTCGAGCTGCTGGCCGCCGTGCTGCTGTCAGCCCAGGCCACCGACGTGGGGGTGAACAAAGCCACACGCAAGCTGTTCCCGGTGGCGGGCACGCCCCAGGCCATCTTGGACCTGGGTCTGGAAGGGCTGGAGGGCTACATCAAGACCATCGGCCTGTACCGCACCAAGGCCAAGAACCTGATGGAGACCTGCCGCATCGTGGTGGAGCAGCACGGCAGCGTGGTACCCCGCACGCGCGAAGCGCTGGAGGCCCTGCCCGGCGTGGGCCGCAAGACGGCCAATGTGGTGCTGAACGTGGCCTTTGGCCAGCCTACGATGGCGGTGGACACGCACATCTTTCGGGTAAGCAACCGCACGGGCCTCGCGCCCGGCAAGAACCCGCTGGCGGTGGAGCTGCAGCTGATGAAGCGCGTGCCCGCCGCCTATGCGGTGGACTCGCACCACTGGCTGATCCTGCTAGGCCGCTATGTGTGCCAGGCGCGCAAGCCACGCTGCTGGGAATGTGTGGTGAGCGAGTATTGCGAGTACCGGCCGAAGACGCTGGCGCCCTGAGTCAGCAGGCGCGGCATTTAGCTACTATTTTTATAGCTTATAGCGCTTTCTGGATAGGCGGTAGAGCCCAATAAAGCTTCCAATTTCACTCAACGGGCTACGGTGTGCTCCCGCAGCCAGGCGGCAAACGCCTCTTCGGAGATATCGCCTGCGGCGACGGCGAGCATGGTCAGCACACACGACGCGTCGTCGGCGGTGAGCACCCAACCATTCAGGCGCAAAAAAAGCTCCGCGGCTACGAAGCCTGTGCGCTTGTTGCCATCGACGAACGGATGGTTGCGCGAAATGCCGTATCCATAGGAGGCAGCTAGCGCCGCAGCATCTGGCGGAGGCTCTCCGTAGTGGCTCAAATGCAGTGGTTTGCCCAAGGCTGAATCGAGCAAACCAGCGTCCCGCACACCCGCACCGCCACCGTGCTCAGCCAATTGCATTTCATGGATAGCGACGATAACGGCACGGTCCAGCCAGACCCACTGACTCATTTGGCCAGCTCGTGCAAGACAGCGCGGCGCTCTTTCATGATCTCGCGCGCCACGCGCATCTGGGCTTCAAATTCAGGGTTATGCGTCGTGATGCGCAAGCCATCGGGCGACTCCGTCACATACAGCTCATCGCCTTTCTCCAACTGCAATCGCGCCAACAGTTCCTTCGGAAAAATAGCGCCGACGGAATTACCGACCTGGGTGAGTTTGAGGGTGTGCATGGCATGCATTCAAGTAATTACAACCGTAATACTAAACTTCCCCCTGGGCACAGTCAAACCGCCCCCGCCCGTCCTAAAGCCGCCATCTCCTGTGACACCCCCACCCAGGCCACATCAAACCCCGCCACCTTGCGCTCCGGTGGCACGGGGTGCGCGCGCAGCGCCCAGGCGGCGCCGGCCACCACGCTGTCGATCACGGGCACCGACACCTGTGACTGCACCGCAGCGGCCATGCCCGCCAGCCCTGCCCCGCCCAGGATGACGGCCTGCACGCCCATCTGGCGCACCACATCTCGGCATGCCTGGGCCAGCAAGGCACGGGCCGCTTCGGGGTCAGCCGCCAGTTGTGCGCCGGTGGGGGCCACGGTGTGAATACCTGCCAGTGCGTGGGCGTGGCCCAGCGCCTGGGCCAGGCGCTGCAGCATGGGGCCCCAGCGCTCGCCGCCGGTGACGATGGCAAAGCGGCCGTGGCGCGCAGCCTCGATGAATGACGCTTCGGCCAGGCCGGTGACGGGCACGGGGCTGCTCTCGCGCAGCGCCATCAGGCCAGGATCGCCAAAGCAGCCGATCAGCACCGCGTCGGGCGGGGTCTGGGGTTGTGCGATCTCATGCGCCCACACATCGAGCGCGGCGTGGGCTGCCACAGCGTAGCTCGCCTCGCACGCGATGTACGGCGCGCCAAAGCGGGCTGTGGCCGTGCGCACCGCCACATGCGAGCCCGCAGCCCCTTGCACATGCCGCTGCAGCAAGGCACTGACATGGGCCGACATGTTGGGGTTGATGACGAGCAGTTGGCGCATGGAGGAAGGATGTGAAAAGCGAGTCAGGCCCCGCCCAGCAACTGCGCCAGATCGGGCGCCTCCGCCGCAGGCGGCGTGAACTCCAGCTGCGATTCGATGCGCGCCAGGTGGGCCAGCATCAGCCGGGGCGCTTCGCGCGCATCGCGCAGGCGGATGGCATCGATCAGCGCCCGGTGCTCGCGGCAGCCGCAGGCGGTGGCCTCTTCGCGGGTTTGGGCGTGGCTGGGGCTGTAGGTCATCAGGATGAGCGAGGTGCGCGAGACCAGCTCGCGCAGGATGCGCCCCAGCGTCTGGTGGCCTGCGGCCTGCGCAATGTGCAGGTGAAAGTCGCCCGACAGGCGGATGGCGCGGCGCATGTCGCCACTGGCACGCGCGGCCTCTTCGTCGTCAATGCAGGTGCGCAGCGCGGCGATGTCGGCATCGGTGGCGTTGGCGATGAACAGCTCCACCAGGCGTGGCTCCAGCAGGCGGCGGGCCTCGAACACTTCCAGCGCCTCTTGCGGTGTGGGCTGGGCGATGGAGGCGCCCCGGTTGGGCGTGAGCGTGACCACCTGTTCATTGGCCAGCCGCACCAGCACGGGACGCACGCGGGTGCGCGAGACACCAAATGCAGCCGCAAGCTTGTCCTCCACAAGCTTGGTGCCGGGCGGCAGCCGGTGGTCGAGGATGGCCGACACCATGCGGTCGTACATGTCGTTGTCGCTGAGCTGGCCTGGGGCCTCGGGCTGAACAGCAGGCTGAGCGGTGGGCTCAGAGGCTGCAACACGCACGCGCCGAGTGCGGGGCTTGGGGAGGGTGGTCGTCATAAGGGTGCCGTTTTTAACCCGAACGGCCCTTGCGCCTGCGGCCCAGTGCCCACACCAGCAACAGCGTCACGCCCATCACTGCGAACGACACCACGGTGGTGACGGTGCCCAGCGCGTAGATGGACGGCGTGGTCACCGTGCTGGTCAGCCCCTGCAACTCCAGCGGCAAGGTGTTCACATCGCCAATGGCCTGCGAGGTGCGGGCGATCTCGTCCCAGCTGAGCGTGAAGCCGAACATGCCAATGCCCACGACCGAGGGCGCAATCAATGGCAGCACCACATGGGCAAAGCCCTGCCACGGCGTGGCGCCCAGGTCGCGCGCGGCTTCTTCGTACGCAGGGTTGAAGCGGTTGAACACCGCAAACATGATGAGCAGGCCAAACGGCAACGTCCAAGTCAGGTGCGCGCCCAGGGCCGAGGTGAACAGGCCGAGCGATGTGCCATAGCCCTCCAGCGCGCTTTCCATGCCCAACCATTCCAGCGCCGCCTTGATGCCGTTGTCGATCAGCCGGAACTCCAGCCCAATGCCCAGCGACACGATGATGGACGGCATGATGAGGCTGGCCACCACGATGAAAAACAGCGTGTTGCCGCCCGCCAGCCGCTTGCGGAACGCCAGCCCGGCCAGCACCGACAGCACCACCGTGCACAGCATCACCGCCACGCCCAGACCGAGGGACCGCCACAGCGCCGCACCAATGTCCACCACGCCCAGCCCCTCGGCCAGCTTGGCGAACCAGTGCAGCGACACGCCCCGCATCGGAAAGGTGAGCCCCCCTTCCTGCCCCTGAAAGCTCAGGATGAAGATGACGAACATGGGCCCATACATGAACAGCACGAACAGCGCAAAGAAGATGGCCAGGGGCCAGAAGCTGGCGGGACGAGATTCACGGACTTTCATCTCACAGCTCCTTGCGAATGTCGACGAGGCGCGTGAGGCCCCAGATGATCATCAGCACCACGGCCAGCAAGATCACGGCATTGGCCGCCGCCAGCGGGAACTGCAGGTAAGACGTCTGCACCTGGATGATCTTGCCCACGGACGCAATCTGCTGCCCGCCCATCACGCCGATGGTCACGAAGTCGCCCATCACAATGGTGAGCACAAAGATGGAGCCGATGATGATGCCGGTGCGCGACAGCGGCACGATCACGTTCCACAGCGTCTGCCAGCCACTGGCGCTGCTGTCGCTTGCGGCCTCGATGAGGCTGCGGTCGATGCGCATCATGCTGTTGAAGATGGGCACGATCATGAACATGGTGTACAGGTGCACGAAGGCCAGCACCACCGAAAAGTCCGAGAACAGCAGCCACTCCACCGGCTGCTCGACCATCCCCATGCCCACCAGGCTCTGGTTCACCAGGCCGTTGCGCCCCAAGAGCGGCACCCACGAGATCATGCGGATCACGTTGGAGGTCCAGAACGGGATGGTGCACAGCACGAACAGCAGCGTCTGCATGCCCGAGGAGCGCACGTGAAAGGCCAGGAAATAGGCCACGGTGAAGCCGATCACCAGCGTGATCAGCCACACGAGAAAACTGAACTTGAGCGTCGAGTAGTACGTCTTGAGCGTGACGCACAGGCCCTCCGACGCATCGCCACAGCCCGCGAAGATCGACACGTAGTTCTTGAACGTGAAGCCCGGCAGCAGCTCGTATTCGTTGAAGTCCCAGAAGCTGACCATCACGATCAGCGCCAGCGGCACCAGGAAGAACAGCGCGAACACCAGCGTGAACGGCGCGGCCTGCCACCAGGCGGCAATGCCGCGCCCGGGGGCGGCGCTGGCAGGCAGAGTCGGTGTGGTCGTAGTGCTCATGGTGTTCGCTGTTCAGATATACGTTGCGCTACGCGCCAACCTTCGAAACTGGCGCTGCAAAAAAGCCAGTGCCCCCGTGCAAGGGCCGCCCCGCTGCACCGGGGGCGTCCCCCTCCCGACCCGCGCAGCGGGTCGAGAGAGGGGTGAAGGCGCAAAGCGCCTCAGGGGGTGCACTCCTTACGCCGCGACGAACTCGTTCCACTTCTGGACCATGTAGTTGTTTTCGTCCATCAGCGCATTCCAGCAGGCGATGCCGCCCATGCGCGACTCGTAGCTGCCGCCGTCACGCACTGCGCCGGACTTGGCCAGCACGTCGCCATTGGGGCTCTTGATGTCCTGCGTGGCGGGCTTGCCTTCCATCCAGTAGGCCCACTCGTAGGCTTCCATCTTGGACTTGGCGGTCTCCAGCACGGCGCTGTAGTAGCCCTGGCGGTTCAGGTAGGCACCGGCCCAGCCGTCCAGGAACCAGTTGATGAACTCGTAGGCGCCATCGAGTTTCTTGCCCGACAGGGTGGCCGGCAGGCCGAAGCCGGCGGCCCAGGCGCGGTAGCCTTCCTTGAGGGGCTGGAAGTTGCAGGCGATGCCCTTGGTGCGCACGGCGGTCACGGCCGGGCTCCACATCGACTGGATCACCACTTCGCCCGATGCCATGAGGTTCACCGACTCGTTGAAGTCCTTCCACAGCGCGCGGAACTGGCCCTGCTTCTTGGCCTCGATCAGGGTCTTGATCGTGAGATCGATCTCCTTCTTGGTCATGTTGCCCTTGTCGGGGTACTTGTAGATGCCCATGGCCTCGACCACCATGGCGGCGTCCATGATGCCGATGGAGGGGATGTTCAGGATCGCGGTCTTGCCCTTGAACTCGGGGTTGAGCAGCTCGGCCCAGGAGTTGATGGGGCGCTTGATCAGGTCGGGGCGGATGCCCAGCGTGTCGGCGTTGTAAACGGTGGGAATCAGCGACATGAACTGCGTGGGCGCGGTCGCGAACTTCTTGGACTTCTCGCCCTCCAGGTAGATAACCTTCTTGGGCGCCGTGCCCTGGTCGCCCACGGCCTTGCCGGCCACCATGCCGTTGGTGAACAGCGTGGTGATCTTGTCGGCGTTCTTGATGCGCTTGGTGTCGATGCCCTTCAGGTTGCCCGTGGGCACGATCTTCTTGAGCGAGAAGTACTCCGTGTCGATCAGATCGAAGCTGTTGGGCGCGGTCACGGCGCGCTTGGTCACGTCGTCCGTGGTCACGGCCACGTACTGGATCTCGATGCCGGTGTCGGCCTTGAACTTCTCGGCAATGGCTTTGTCCTGGTTCACGGCCGTGCCCAGGTAGCGCAGCACGATCTTTTCCTGCGAGTGCACGGCCGGGAACACGCCGGCGGCCAGGATGCCCGCCGTGCCCTTGAGCAGCGAGCGGCGCTGCACGCCGGTGGCTTCGGAGGCAACGGCAGCAGGGGAATCAGCACGAGAGTCGTCGGACATGGGAAAGCTCCTTGGTTTGCGAAGTGGAGGGGTTGGAAACGAACAAACGGACGAAAAGACAGACAGACAGCGGACAACGAAAAAAGCGATGCTCAGGCCGGCACGGCCTGCGCAGTGGCCGTGGCCATGGGCGCAGACACGGGCGCCGCAGGCGGGTACAGGGGGTGGGCCTGCTCAGGCGTCCAGTGCAGTTGCACGCCCTTCCCCACCTGGTAGGGCTGGGCGGCAAAGGCGGCTTCGGAGACCATCACCGAGTAGGCTGCCGTGGCATTGGCAGACAGGGCCACGCCCTGCTTTTGCAGGCCCAGCAGCACATAGGTGCCCTGGTACTCCACGTCGGTCACCACGGCCTGCATGTGCTGGGCACCCCAGGGCAGCGGCGCGCCCTGCGGCAGCACCTGCAGGTGGTCCGTGCGCACGCCGACCTTGCCTTCCGGCGTGTCGATCACGTTGTGGCCGCCCATGAAGCGCGCCACGAATTCGCTGGCGGGGCGGTTGTAGACCTCGTGCGGCGAGCCCACCTGCTCGATCACGCCGTGGTTCATCACCACCATGGTGTCGGCCAGGGCCATGGCCTCCTCCTGCGAGTGGGTCACGTGGATGAAGGTCAGGCCCAACTCCTTCTGCCAGCGGCGCAGCTCGGCACGCATCTGGATGCGCAGGAACGGATCGAGCGCCGAAAGGGGTTCGTCCAGCAGCAGCACGCGCGGCTGGGTGATCAGGGCGCGCGCCAGCGCCACGCGCTGCTGCTGCCCGCCCGAGAGTTCGGCGGGTTTGCGCTCCGCCAAATGGCCCAGCGCCACGCGCTCCAGCAGGTCGCGCGCCTTGGCTTGGCGCTCGGCCTTGCCCACGCCTTTCATCTTGAGGCTGAAGGCGACGTTGTCCAGCGCCGACAGGTGCGGAAACAGCGCAAAGCTCTGGAACATCATGGCCGTGCCACGCGCAGCGGCGGGCAGGTCGGTGATGTTGCGGTTCTCCAGCAGGATGTCGCCGCTGGTCACCGACTCATGCCCCGCAATCATGCGCAAGGTGGTGCTCTTGCCGCAGCCTGAGGGCCCGAGCAAGCAGCAGTAGCTGCCGCTGGCGATGCGCAGGTTGATGGCATCCACGGCAGGCTTGCCGCTGGCATAACGCTTGGTGAGCGCAATGATTTCGATGGCGGCGGGGGTGGGCGCAGGGAGGGTGCTTTGCATGGGTATGCCCTACGCAAAGCCCATGCCAAGTTTGTACACAATGTTTTATGCTCTTTGCATACAAAATGCACCAACACGGCGCAGATTGCTGCCCCATACCGATTCACAGCCGCGCTGCCCCCTGCCCCACCCCGGGCAAACCATGCACCGAAACAGCGCTGTGCCTTCCAGGTGCGTGGCTATACTGGCTTTGAATCTGAAACAATTTCTTACGTCAGCGCGTTCCTCCCCCTTCTCCTGCCTGCCGCATGACGAACCTCGACCCGCGCTCCATGATCGCCCTGGCAGGCTTCATGTCTGCCGTCATGGCCATGGTGCTGCTGTTCATGCGGCGGCACTACCCGCCCAGCATCCGGGGCGTGGGGGGCTGGGCGGCGGCGCCACTGCTGTGGCTGCTGTCCACCGTGCTGTTTGGCGCGCGCGGCGCTATCCCTGACTGGCTGGGCCTGGTGCTGGCCAACCAGTTGCTGGTGCTGGGCTCGGTCACCTACTACATGGGCACGCGGCAGTTCATGGGCCAGCCCGCCACCTGGCGCACCTGGAACTGGGTGATGGCGGGCACCACGGTCGTATTTGCCTGGCTGACCTACGGGTGGCCCAACTATGCGTTGCGGGTGGGGTTTTTCACCGTGGTAATGGGCGCGTTGTACGCCGCACAACTGCGCTTCATGCTGCGCCACGGTGGGCACAACTTCCCGGTGCGGCTGGTCGAGGTGATGCTGGGCCTGCACATGCTGGTGCTGGGGGTCAGGCTGGGTTCGATACTGGCTGGGCACGCAGGCAACGACCTGATGGAGCCATCGCTGTTCCAGACCCTGTACATCGGGGCCTATGCCCTCACCGTGCTCATGCTGTCCATTGGCGCGGTGCTGATGGCCACCGACCGCCTGCGCACCGAGCTGGAACACCTGGCCACCTACGACTCGCTGACCCAGGCCCTGAATCGCCGTGCCTTGCTGCAACGCTGCGAGGACGAGCTGGAGCGCGCGCAGCGCTATGGCAGCGGGCCGTCCATCATGATGGTGGACCTGGACAACTTCAAAGCAGTCAACGACACGCGCGGTCACCAGCACGGCGATGCGGTGCTGGTGCACTTTGCCGAGCGCACCCGCCAGGTGCTGCGCCGCGCCGACCGCCTGGGCCGCTATGGGGGCGAGGAATTCCTGGTGCTGCTGCCGGGAGCCGACGCCCAGGCCGCCCTGGGCGTGGCCCAGCGCATCCACGCCACGCTGGCCACAGGCCACCCGCGGGACTGCGAGGTGAGCATCGGGCTGACCAGCTGGAGCGGGCCACAAGAAACCCTGGACGCCATGCTCTCCCGCGCCGACGCCGCGCTGTACCGCGCCAAGGAAGAAGGCCGCAACCGCACCGTCGTGTGGGCTGAAGCCTGAAAGCAGCGAGCTGCTGTTCAGGCCGTCTGCGTGGCCACACCGGCCGATTCAAAACTCGCCATCTCGCGCAGCACGGCACAGGCCGACTGCAGCAACGGCCAGGCCAGCGCCGCGCCCGACCCTTCGCCCAGGCGCAAGCCCAGGTCCAGCAGAGGCTCGGCCTGCATCTGCGCCAGCATCAGGCTGTGGCCCCGCTCGCCCGATCGGTGGGCAAACACGCAGCGCTGCAGCACCTGCGGCGCGATGCGGCTGGCCACCAGCACGGCCGCGCTGGTGATGAAGCCGTCCACCACAATCACGCGCCGCTCGGCCGCTGCCTGCAGCACCGCGCCCACCAGCGTGGCCACTTCATAGCCGCCCAGGGCGGCCAGAGCATCCAGCGGGCTGGTGGCGCCGGCATTGGCGTCCAGCGCCTGCTGCAGCACCGCGCGCTTGCGCTCGATGCCCGCAGCGTCCAGCCCGGTGCCCGCGCCCGTCACCTCGGCCAGCGGCAACCCCGCCAGGCGCGCCAGCAGCAGCGATGCCACCGAGGTGTTGGCAATGCCCATCTCGCCCAGCAGCAAGGCGTTACCCGGCAGCCCACGCACCACCTCCACCCCGTTGGCCAGCGCCCGGGCGCATTGCTCGGCACTCATGGCCGGGCCGACGGAGGCATCCTGCGTGCCCGCTGCCACCTTGCGCAGCAACAAGCGCGGCTGACCGGGTGCTGCATCGCGCGCAGCAATGGGCTTGGCCACGCCACAGTCCACCACCGTGAGGCCCAGGCCATGCTGGCGCGCCAGCACGCTCACGGCCGCGCCACCCGCCAGAAAGTTCTCCACCATCTGCCAGGTTACATCGCTCGGGAACGCCGACACCCCGCGCGCGGCCAGGCCATGGTCGCCCGCGCACACCAGCATCTGGGGGGCATGCAGCACGGGGGATTCGGTGCCCAGGATCACGCCCAGGCGCAGCGCCAGGCGCTCCAGCAGGCCCAGCGAACCCAAGGGCTTAGTCTTGTGGTCAATGACGTGCTGCAGGCGGTTGGCCAACGCGGCATCATGCAGGTCAGCAACGGATGGAAGTACGAAAGGTGAGGTCATGGTGATGGAAAACACAAAGAACGCCGTACACAAAGCGGCACAGCAAGGTTTTGAAAAAGAAGCGCAGGCCTATGCGCGCGGCAGGCCGGACTACCCGGCGGCGCTGTCGGCCTGGCTGGCACAGGCCTTGGGCCTTGGCCCCGGCCGCGAGGTGGCCGACGTGGGTGCGGGTACTGGCAAGTTCACCGCACTGCTTGCGACCACCGGGGCCACGGTGGTGGGCGTTGAGCCCGTGGACGCCATGCGCGCCAAGATCGATGCCCTGCAACTGCCTACGGTGCGCAACGTGGCGGGCACGGCGCAGGCCATTCCGCTGCCATCCGGCACGCTGGATGCCGTGGTCTGTGCGCAGGCCTTTCACTGGTTTGCCACCCGCGAAGCCCTGGACGAATTCCACCGCGTGCTGCGCCCAGGTGGCAAGCTCGGGCTGGTGTGGAATGTGCGCGATGAGTCGGTGGACTGGGTGGCCGAACTCACCACCATCATCACGCCCTACGAAGGCGATGCCCCGCGCTTCTACAAGGGCGACTGGCGCAAGCCTTTTCCGCACCCCGGCTTCAGCCCATTGGTAGAGACCCGGCTGACCCATGAGCATGTGGGGCCAGCCCAGCAGGTCATCGTGGACCGCTTCATGTCGATCAGCTTCATCGCGGCCCTGCCCGACGCCGAGCGCGCCGCAGTGCGCGCGCAGATCGAGGCATTGATAGAGCGGCACCCCGCGCTGCGCGGGCAAGACACCGTGCGCTTTCCGTACACCACCCTCGCCTGCCATTGCGAACGGCTGTGAGGGGCTGAATGGCACCACGGTGGCCGGCTTCCTACCGCGTCACCAGCGCATCCAGCACGCTCGGTGTGAAACTGCTGTCCAGGAAGCCTGCAAGGCCATCAAACACGCTGTCCAGCGTGGGCACCTGCGCGCCAAACAGCGCGTGCAGCACCGCCGCGTCCTCGAACAGGCCGTGCAGGTACACCCCCAGCACATTGCCCGCCGGGTTCTGCCAGGCGATGCCGGGGATGACCTCGCGCGCCACATCGCCCTTGGCAGCCATGGCCGGGTGCTGGGCCGTCTGGCCATGGTGGATTTCGTAGCCGGTGGCGGCCACACCGGCCAGCGCAGCCCAGGCGCCCTGCATGGCACCAAACTGCGCCTGTGTGCGTTGCACGGTCTTGGCGACCTCGAAGGTGGTGACCAGCGGCAGCAGGCCAAGACCCGGTGCATTGCCGTCGATGCCTGCGGTGTCGATCAGCGCCTCGCCCAGCATCTGCAGGCCGCCACACACGCCCAGCACGGTGCCGCCTTGCCCGGCGTGCTGGGCAATGGCCTGGTCCAGCCCTTGCGCGCGCAGCCAGGCCAGGTCAGCGGCGGTGGACTTGGAGCCGGGCAGCACCACCCAGTCGGTAGGCTTGAGCCCCGCCAGATCGGCCGGACTGCGCACCCAGAGCAGGCGCACGCCGGGCACGTTCTTGAGCGGCTGGAACTCGTCCAGATTGCTGATGCGTGGGTAGGCCACCACGGCCACGGTGGTGTGCACGGTGCCTGCGGACAAGGTGCGGTCGTCAAACACGCCGTCTTCTTCGGGCAGGCCGTGGCGCCATTGCATGGGGATGGTGGCCACGGTGGGCACACCAGTGAGGTCTTGCAGCATCTGCGGCGCCGGGGCCAGCAGGCTGGCGTCACCGCGAAACTTGTTGAGCACAAAGCCGTGGATCAGCGCGCGCTCGTCCTCGGGCAGCAGCGCCCACGTGCCATACAGGTGGGCAAACGCGCCGCCCCGGTCGATGTCCGTCACCAGCAGGCAGCGTGCATCGGCATGGCGGGCCACACGCATGTTGACGATGTCGCTCGCGTGCAGGTTGATCTCGGCGGGCGAGCCTGCGCCCTCGATCACGACCACGTCGTTCTCGGCACGCAGTGCATCGAGGGCTGCAGCGATCTGCGGCCACACCTTTTCGCTGCGGCCGCGCCAGGGCATGGCCGTGAGTTCGGCGCTCACCTGTCCCATCAGCACGACCTGGCTGTGCGTGTCGGCCTCGGGCTTGAGCAGCAGCGGGTTCATGCGCACCTCGGGCTGGGCGCGGGCCGCAAGAGCCTGGAAATACTGCGCGCTGCCGATTTCGCCCATCACACCCGCAGGGCCCGGCACCACACGCGCGTTGTTGCTCATGTTCTGCGCCTTGAACGGCGCCACCTTGAGGCCCAGGTTGCTGTAGTAGCGGCACAGCGCGGTGGTGAGCCAGCTTTTGCCGGCGCCGCTGGTGGTGCCCAGCACCATCACGCAGCGGGCCCGTTGGGAAGAGGTGGTGGAAGTCACGGCAATGGGCGGACCATGCGGTCCATGATGTGTTCAAGCGCTGCCGCCGCATCGGTGCAGCGGCCGGTGTGCACGGGCGAGGTCTGGATGATGGCGCTGCGTTTGGCGGTGAGCCAGTGAAAGCGCTGGCGGTACGGCAGGCGGGCAATCGGGCCACAGCCTTCATCGCCCGCGCAGATGGCCACGATGGCGGCCAAGTGGCGGCGCACGGTGTCGATGTCGGCGTGCGGGTCCATGGCCAGCAGACGGGCCTCGTCCAGCGCAATCGACGCCTGCAAAAATCCGGTGCGCTGGCACGACAAGATCACGCCTGCGTTGACAAATTCCTCGCGCTCCACGCGCGGCACCACGCGCACGATGGCGTAGTCATACACCTCAGGCGCACGCATCGGCGGCCTCCTTCAGCGCATTCACCCAGGTGGCGCGCCCGGCGAGGCGAGCGCAGAAATAGTCCACATAGGCCTGGCGGTGGGGGGTTGTGGCGGTCAGCAGGCCCTCTTCGTGGTCTGCACCAGTCAGCACCAGAAACTCGTCGGGCACCTCCGCCAGGATGCCTGCCACCACCTCGGGCGTGAGGCGTGCGGCGAGTTCGGCATCCACTTGATCGAGCCGCGTGGCCCGGGCCAGCAGCACATGGTCGGCAATCGGCGCGAAGGGCTTGGCAGGCTGCGCCACCGTGCCGTTCCACGCATGGTGAAAGGTCAGCGCCGCGCCATGGTCGATGAGCCAGGGCTGGCGGTGCCACATGAGTAGATTGGTGTTGCGCGCGGTACGGTCCACATTGCCCACCAGTGCGTCGAACCACACCAGGCGCGAGGCAAAGTCATCCGACACCACATCCACCGCCGGATCGAAGTTGAGCGCGCCCGACAGGTAATCTAGCCCCACGTTCAGGCCGCCGCTCGCGCGCACCAGGTCCTGGATCTCAGGATCGGGCTCGGTCTGCGCCAGGGTGGGGTCGAGCTGGGCCAGCACGATCTCGGGCACGGGCAGGCCCAGCGCACGGGCGATGCCGCCCGCGATCATCTCGGCCAGCAGTGCGCGCACGCCCTGCCCTGCGCCACGGAACTTGAGCACGTAGGTGCCCAGGTCGTCGCCTTCGACGATGGCGGGCATGGAGCCACCTTCGCGCAGCGGCGTGACGTAGCGATTGACGGTGATGGTTCTCACAAGGCATCCCCTGAACCGGTTGGTAAATCCTGGTCCGCGATGGTACGGCCGCTGGCAACGGCCTTCCAGGCAAGCCGCAGCGCATCTTGCGCCGCCGGTGCCAGCACCCCCAGGCGCACGGTGCCCGGCAGCCCGAACGAGGTGGCATCGCGCAGCTTGATGCCTGCGGCGCGCAAGGCCACCAGGTCGTTCTGCAGCGCGGCGCTGGCCGGTTGCGCACAGAAGTAGTTGGCAAGGCTGCCCGCATGCACCGCCCACCCCAGGTCCAGGCACAGCGCCTGCTGGCGCGATTTCCATTCGCGCAGCGTGGACAGGCTGTACACCAGCCACTGCTGCACTGCGGGCTGCACCCATGCCTGCAGCAAGGCCACGCCATGGGCCCCCACCGGCCAGGAAGGCGCCAGCGCCACCAATGTGCGCACCTGCTCCTCGCTGCCTGCAGGTGCAATGGCATAGGCTGCACGCACGCCTGTCAGCCCCAGGGCCTTGTTGGGGGTCCACAGTTGCCAGCAGGCCGACGGCAACTGCACAGGCGGCACACCGGTCCACGCGCCTTCGGGGTCGAGCCGCAGGGGGGCATACGCGCAGTCCAGCACACGCAGCACATCGGGCAGGCCGCCAGCGCGCGCCACACCGTCAAGCTGCCAGACCCGCACGGCCGGATCGGCCAGGCCCAGCGGGCTGGAGGGCTCGCACGCCCATTGCAGGCCTGCCGCAACACCGGCACCACGCACAACATCCAGCCCGCGCACCTGGGCGGCCTGGGCATAGTCGCCATAGCTGTGCAAGGGCAGCGCCGCCTGCACCGCGCCCTGCAGCGCGGCCAGGGTGGTGATGCGGTGCATGAACTCGCTGGCGCTGGCCGCCAGCACGACGCGGCCTGGCGCCACACCATGGAATGCGCCCAGGCTCTCGCGCAGGGCGGTGTAGGCCGGGTCGGGGTAGCGTGTGGCGTCGGCCCCTTGCACGACCTCGCGCGCTTCAGAGCAGGGGCCGCAGGCATTGCTGTTGGTCGAGAAGTCCCACAGCGGCACGCCCGCAGTGTCCGGGCCACCGTGCACCGACGCCCATGCGGGCTGGAGGTCATGAAGCGTCATGTGGACATCCATGCAGAAAAAGCGACGGCCACCAGCATCTGGATGGCCACCACCACAGGAACCAGTGCCAGCACCACCCGGGTGCCGATGTGTGCTGCGCGCCGCGTATCCAGCGGCCCTGCCCTGCGCCCCTTGCGGTGCAGCGTGTACACGCCGGGTTTGGCCAGGCGCACATCCAGCACCAGCGCCATGGCTGCCATGGGCCAGCCGCTGTTGGGCGACGGCGTCTTGCGCGCCTGCCGCGCCAGGGTGCGCAGCGGCAGACCCTTGGCCCCCAGCACCAGCAGCAGGGCCGTGATGCGTGCGGGCAGCCACGACAGCACATCGTCCGCCCGCGCAGCCCACTTGCCTGCCCATTGCCAGTAGCGCCCGCCCCGCATGCCGGGGTAGCCCCACATGGCATCGGCCGTGTTGGCCAGGCGGTACAACGCCGCCCCCGGCAAGCCCAGCAGGGCAAACCAGAACAGCGGAGCCACCACCGAGTCGTTGAGGTTCTCGGCCAGCGACTCGATCGCAGACTCGCGCACCTGCACCGCGCTCAGGGCGCTCACGTCGCGGCTCACCAGCCGCGCCAACTGTGCGCGGCCTGCAGGCAGCGACTGCCCCAGCGCCACCTCTACCGCCAGCACCTCGTCGTGCAACATGCGCCAGGCCAACAAGGGCTTGAGCAACAGCGCCAGCACCACCAGCGCCAGCAGGTGGGGAAACCACAGCGCCACCTGCTGAAGCAGCCCGAATACTATAAAAACAATAGCTGCAAGCGCACACCAGACAAGCGCAGAGCACCAAAAAACCTTGAAACCCCGGGCCACCGGGCTGGCTGGTGCCAACCGGTCACCCCACCACTGCAGCGCCCGGCCCATCCACACCACCGGGTGCCAGGCCACGGGCGGTTCACCCAGCCACCAGTCCACAGCCAGCGCCAACAAGGGGCACCACAAAAGCAGGTAGAACAGCGCCCCGCCCATGCCGGGGAACAACCAGGCCATCAGGCTGTCCATGCGGCCTCCGTCACTTGCCCTGAGGTCGCTTGCCGTGCCACCTGCCGCCGACGCGGCACCAGCACACGCCAGGCCACCACACACGAGGTAATGCACAGCGCCACGCCCAGCAGCGACAAGCCCACGACCAGCGCTGTGCGCAACGCCGGCCGTGCCAGCAGCGGCGCAAAGTCCAGGCTGTGCAGCCCGTTGTACAGCACACGCTGCCAGGGCGTGGTGGCGTCGGCACGCATCACGATGCGGGCCGATGCGGGGTCAGCGTACACCGTCACCCCATCGCCCGCCCAGCGGGCGCGCCATACGGGCAACGGGCGGAAGAAGGCTGTGGATGCGTCATGGTGGCGCGCATAGTACAGGTCGTCGTACTCGTAGAGTTGCTCGATGGCCGGGGGCGGCAGGCCGGGGCGCAGGCCCCGCAGCGCAGCGACCACCGTGGCATCGGGCACGGCACTGGCCACCGTGGCATCCGGTCCGTCGGCCCGCACCAGGCGCTGCACTGCACCCTGCCCTGCCTCGCCTTGGCCCCGCACCCGGTACCAGGCCTGGCTAGCAATGCGCAGGCTGTCCAGTTCCAGCGGCACCAGACCCTGGGCCGCCGCCAGCGCCACGGCCTCGGCCGGGCCGCGTGTGGTGTGCGGCGCCTCGCCCGCCCAGTGCACGCGCGCCTGCGGGTCGGCCGCACGGCCGGTGAATACGCCGAAGGGGTTCATCGACATCAGGCCCGAAAACATCCAGGTGAGCGTGAACACCGCCGCCACCAGGCCCAGGATATGGTGCCAGCGCATCCAGAATTTGCGGTACGGAATCCAGCGGTGGCGATTGAGGAACAGCTGCCAGATGCCCAGCGCCACGCCCGTGGCAGCCAGCAGCACACCAGGGATGGACAACCACACCACCACGTGGTGCCAGGCCTTGGGAAACTGCCGCAGCACCGTGGGATAGATCCAGTGCGGCACGGCGCCCAGCCAGTTCCAGAAGCGCTCGGCGCGGCGCGTGTCGCGCACCACCTCGGCGGCGCCGGGCGACACATACAGCTCCAGCCCATCCTTGCCATCCATCTGCACTTTGACCAGGGGCCGGTGCACATCCAGCCCCTGGGGCACGGTCCATTGGTCACGCTCAACCCATTCCGTGCCGGTGGCACGGCGTCCACTGAAGGCCTCGGCCACGGCGGCTGCCTGTGCGTCGCCCAGCGGCGACACCAAAGCGCCAGTGCGGGCGTCCACCGTGTGCCAGCGTATTGCTGCGGCGCCCTCGCCAGCGGCTGCCAACATGCGCCACACAGGCGCATCGCCCAGTATGCCCAGCCGTGCCTCGCTGCTGCCTGTCGGGCGCAAACCCGCACGCTGCGCGGCATCGGGCGCGGCCAGACAGCAATCGGCAGGCAACTGAAGCGGCGGCAAAGCCGCCAGCCGCTCGGCCTGGCTCAGGCTGGGGAAAGGCACAAAATACAGCACCACCCCACTTGCAAACCACATGAGGAAGAACAGCGCCAGCACCACACCCAGCCACTTGTGCACGAAGATGACGAGCTGCTTCACCATGTGTGGTTGTTTCTCTCGACGTGCGCCGGGGTCAGAACGTGGCGCGGGCCGTGAGCTGCACGGTGCGCGGTGCACCCAGCAGCCAGCGCGTGTTGGCCGTGCCGGCCACCGCGTAGTCGCGGTCGGCCAGGTTCTTCACCGACAGGCCCAGTTTCAGGTGGCGCGAGTAGTCGTAGGCCAGCGAGGCGTCCAGCACCACATACGAAGGCAGCTTGGTGGTGTTGGCCGTGTTGCCCTGGCGCTCACCCACATAGCGCGCGCCGAAGCCCGCCTGCCACTGGGGCAGGAAGCGGTAGGCAGTCCACACGCTGGCAGTGCGCTCGGGCACGCCAGTGGGCGTCATGCCGTCGCGCGAGACGAGGGCGCCCGACACCAGCTCCTTGAAGTCGTCATACCGAGCTCGCAACAGGGCGGCGTTGGCATCGATGGTCCAGCCATGCACGGGCTCGGCAGCAAAGGCCAGCTCGATGCCGGTGGACGACTGCTGCCCCACCTGCTGCGTGATGTTGGGGTTGCTGGCATCGCGCGAGAGCAGATTGCGCTTCTTGATCTGGTACAGCGCCACGGTCCACTCGCCACGCACCGCAGACACAGCGCCCTTGGCGCCAACTTCGATCTGGCGGCCCCGGGTCAGGTCGAGGGTGTTGCCCCCACCGGGCAGCGACAGCGCGCCGCTGAGCGGATCGGTGCCGGTGCCAATCTGGCCGTAGAGCGACAGCGCCTCGCTGGGCGACCACACGGCGCCCAGGCGGCCGGTAACGGGTGAATATTTCTTGACCAGGTTCGCGCCGGTGCGCAGGTCGGTGTTGTCCAGCTCCATGTGGTCGCTGCGCAGGCCCGCCACCAGCTTCCACTCGCGCGCAAGGTCGAGGGCGTTTTCTGCAAACAGCGCCGTGGTCTGCAACTTGGATCTCCGCCCCGGCAGCGTGGGCACCGGGCTGATGAAGTTGCCGGGCGCAAAGTTGAAAGGATCCACCGTGCTGGCACCGCCGTAGGGCGCGTTGTTGGTGTGCACAAGCTGGGTGCGGTACCAGTCCAGGCCCACGATGAAGCGGTTCTTCATGCCGCCCAGGTGGCCGTCGAAGGTGGCGTCGAAGCGGTTACCCGTCTGCTCCTGGTCGTGCAGGATCTCCAGGTAGTCGCTGCGGTTCACGGCCGTGCCTGCGGCGTTGAAGGCATATGCCTCGGCATTGCGCCAGTGGCGGTCGGTCGTCAGGTGGAAGGTTTCGTTGCGCAGGTGCACACCGGGAGCAGCCTGCCAATCGACCTTGGCGCGCAGGGTGCGGTCGTCGTACTTGACCACCGAATCGGACACGTTGAAGTTGGTGCGGCGCAGGCGCTGGTCGAGCACGCCATTGCGCAGCGGAGTACCGAAGTAGCGCGCGTCGTCGTTCACCCCGCCATCGGCCGACAAGGTGATGTTCAAGTCGCGGCTGGCGCGCAGGGTCAGAGCCAGCGCGTAGTTGTGGCGCTGGGTGTCCATCAGCGCGCGGTAGCCGTCGCTCTTTTCCGCATCCAGGTACACCGAGTAGGCCAGCATGTCGTTGATGGGGCCGCGCAGGCCCACACCGCCCTGCACCGAGCCGAACGAGCCCACGCTGAAAAAGGCCTCGCGCTGCGGGGTTCCAAAGCTGGGGCGCTTGCTCACGTAGTTCACGGCCGCGCCGATGGCGCCGTCGCCATAGAGCACCGAGGCCGGGCCGCGCAGCACTTCGACCGACTCCATGGGCCAGGCCGAGAACGGGTAGGTGATGGTGCCCGAGGCGACGATCAGGCGCGTGCCGTCCACCATCTGCGCCACCGAGTTGTGGCCCGCAAAGCCGCGTGCCACCAGGCTGGTGCCGCCGTTGCCGGGGGCCGGCGCCTCGGTGATGCCGGGCATGCGCACGGCCACGTCCTGCGCGCGACTCAGGCTGCGCTCGGCGATATCGCCCGCGCCCAGGCTGCTCACGCTGGCCGGGGTTTCACGCGCCGTGAGGCCCAGGCGCGAGCCGGTGGCGCTGGGCGCGTCGAGCGACAGCGTGCTGCCGGGGGCGGATTGTGTGTCGGTGACCTGGACGGTCGGCATTTCGGCGGTGGCCTGGGCCATGGCCGTCTGCGAAGCGCAGGCGAGCACGGCCAGCGACAGAGGGGTGAGGTGTTTGCGCATGAAAAGAGCGAAGAAAAGAAAAAGCAGAAACAGAACAACGGCCCACCAGGGGCCGCCTAGGCAGCGCGCAAGTCAGTCTTCGATGCCACGCTGGGCAGGAATGCCCGCCTTGAAAGCGTGTTTGATGAGCTGCATTTCCGTCACCGTGTCCGCCAGCTCGATGATCTCGGGCGGGCAGCGGCGACCGGTGAGGCACACATGCACGTCACGGGGCCGCTCGCGCAGGGTCTGCAGCACGCCATCGAGCGGCAGCCAGCCGTAGATCAGCGGGTAGGTGATCTCGTCCAGCACCACCAGAAAGTGCTCGCCCGACAGGATGGCGGCACGTGCCTTTTCCCAGCCGTCGCGCGCCAGTTGGGCCGAGTGCTCCAGGTCCTTGCTCTTCCAGCTGAAGCCGTCGCCCAGGCCCTCGATGGGCAGGCCGATCTGCTCGAACATGCGGTGCTCGCCAAATCGCGCGGTGGGCACTTTCATGAACTGGAAAATCTTCACGGCCTTGCCCCGGCCATGCGCGCGCAGCGCCAGGCCAAAAGCCGCCGTGCTCTTGCCCTTGCCGTCGCCGGTGTTGACGATGACGATGCCCCGGCGTTCGCCTTCGGGCTTTTCGTAGCGTTTTTCGGTGGGAGGGGTTTCGATCTGCATGGTGTGGTGAACTTCCAAAAAAGGTTCAGGTCATGCCCGGGCCAGGCCAGGCGCAGCGGACGGCAAAAACGGACGGCGCGCCTGCCAGGCAGCACCCGCGAACACCACCAGGGCCATGACCAGCAGGGCCACGATGCCAGCCATGCGCTCCACCGGGCTGGGCTCTTGGGCGGTGGCGGGCGCTTCGCGCTCAGGCTGGCGCTCCAGCAATACGCCCATGGCGGGCACGGGGGGCGCAGCGGGCAGGGCCTGCGCCTGGAGCGGCGGCGCAGGCAGGTCCGCTGCAGGCGGTGCAACCTGTGGTGCAGGGGCTGCGGGCGACTGGGGCGTGGCCACCGCCATACCGACCGGCGCTGGCGCAGCACCTTGCGCCGCCTGCTCCACCCAGCGGCGCACGCTGGGCAGCTCGGCCGCCAGCGGTGCAGCGCGGGTCAGCTCCTGGTACATCTGCGCAAGTTGCTTTTGCGTGTCGGCATCGGCCTGCCAGTAGCCCTGGCGCTGCGCCTGCACCAGGCGCTCCAGCGACTGGGCGTAGGCCTGCGGGTGTTCCTTGAGCCATTCGGGCAGGCCCAGCTGGTGCTTGTCGCGCACCAGCACGTCATAGAAGCTTTGCCAATGGCCGCTGCGCACGGTGTCCGGCGCGACGGCCTGCCAGCCCCAGGCGAACTGCACGGCCTTGAGCACCTGCAGCGTGCCCGAATAGCCCTCGGCCTTCTGGGCCTGCAGCCAACCGGGGTGCAGGTAGCGCGACTGCATCTCCAGCGCAATGGCGCGCTGCGCGGTCTCGGTGGTGGGCTCGCTCACGTCCTGCAACTGGGCCACATGCAGCTCCAGCCCCTGCGGGCGGCCTGCCACGCGGGCTGCAGCCGACAACCCGCCGAGGTACTGGAACGGGTCGTCCGAACTGACCATCGCGTAGAGGTGCGAGCTGCGCGAGAGAATCGCCGCATCGGTGCGACGCAGGTGGGCACCCAGCGCCTTGGCGGCCGTGCCTCCCGCCACGCCCGTCACCGGCTCGCCGTCCAGATAGGGCTGGCTCATGCGCTCCAAAAACATCTGGCCCAGGCGTGCATCGTTGGTCTGCAGGCCGTCACTCTGCACCGCGTCCGACAGGCCGGTGCCGTAGTCGCCCACCGCATTGCCAAAGGCCCGCACCCGCGCCAGTTGCTCGGCCTGCGCGCGGGGCACGCCCTGCTTGCGCAACTCCTGGCCAATCTGCGCGGTGTTGCGTGCGATCACGTTGCCGGGCTCGGCCGTGGCGGCCTGGGCTACGGCGCGGTCGAGTAATGCCATGAGGGCGGGGAACTGGTCGCGGTACGAGCCGGTGATGCTCATGAGCACATCGACGCGCGGGCGCTTCAGCTCGTCGGCGGGAATGGTCTCGACCCGCGCCGGGCGGCCCGCGTCGTCCCACACCGGGCGCATACCCAGGGCCACCAGCGCCTGCGCTTCCATGATGCCCTGGTGGCGCAGCGTCTCGCCCGCCCACAGCGACAGCGCCATGCGCGCTGGCGCCTGGCCGCCGTGGCGTGCCTGGTAGTCTTTCAACCAGTCGTTGAACAGCGTCTGCGCCACGGCGTAGGCCTGGCGCGTGGGCAGTCGGCTCGGGTCCAGCCCCGTGAGGTTGCGGCCCGTGGGCAGGCTGTCGGGGTTGCGGATGGGGTCGCCCCCGTAGGCGGCACTCAGGTAGCGGCCTTCCAGCGCGGCCAGCAGGCCGGGCAATTCGCCCTCCGTGGCGAGCAGGCGCTCCAGCTCCTGGGCTCTCTGCGCGAGTTGCAGCAACGCGGGCGTGTCGATGGGCTGGCGCGCGGCGCGGTTGGGCACATGGTCTTCGGCGCGCACCACGTCGGATGCCCCCGCCGTGCCCGGCGTTGCTGCCTGCGCGGGCAGCGCAGGGCGCAGGTCCAACACGCTCGCGGCCTGTGCATCCTTCAAGGCCACCTCCAGCCAGCGCGCGGGGCGTGCGGCCAACACCGCATCGTGCTTGATCAAAAAGGCTTCGTCGATGTCCTCGCCCAGCGCCTCAATCAACGGCTTGCGCAGCGCCTGCAGGATGGTCTCGCGCCGCTGCTCAGGCGCGGGCACACGGCCGAACACGGCCAGGCCCTTGGGCTGCGAGCTTTGCGCGAGCTGGTCCAGGTAGGGGTGCAGGATTTCAAGAAAGCCGCTGAAGTCGGCCGCGATGCGCTCGGCCGTCCAGCCCAGGTCGCGGTGCAGCTGGTGCTCCACAAACTGCGCGACCAATTGCTTTTCGAGCGCACGGCGCGTGGGGCCTTCGTCCACCGTTTCCCACTCGTGCATCACCTCGTGCATGTGGGCCATGCGGGCCTCGAAGCCTGCGGGGGCGAACACGGGCGTGCGGTGGCTCACCAGCACGGCGCGGCCCCGGCGCTTGGCCGTGAGGGCCTCGCCCAGGTTGTCCACGATGTAGGGGTAGACCACGGGCAAGTCGCCCAGAGGCAGCAGCGCATCGTCGTACACATCCAGCGCACGCGCCTTGCCGCCTGCCCATTCCTGGGTGCCGTGGGTGCCGAAGTGGATGAGTGCATCGGCCTCCCATTGCGCCCACAGGTACACGGCCAGGTAGTGGTGCGACAGCGGCGCCTTGGACTTGTGCATGAACGGGTTCTGGCCCAGGCGCAGGGTTTCCTCGCGCGGGGGTTGGGGCAGCACCGAGAGGTGGCCCACCTGCAGGCGCGGGATGGCGAACACCTTTTCACCCTGCCAATCGACCACGTAGCGGCTTTTTTCGGGGGTGCCCCAGTGCGCGTTCATGCGATCACGCACGGCCTTCGGCAGCGTGGCCAAGTGCTGCTCGTAGCGCGCCAGCGGCAGCGCAGCGGCCTGGCCCGACTCCAGCAACTTGCGCACATCGGCGCCGGGGTAGTAGGCGGCGAGCAGCGGCTTGAGGCCGTCGATCCAGCCCTGCTCGGGCACCTGGCGCGTGCGGTAACCCGCCTGGGCGAGCCCACCGGACACCTGCTCCAGGCTGCGCGGCACGTTGAGGAACGAGGCACCGAAGTTGGTGCCACCCGGCGGATAGTTGTAGACCATGGCCACCAGGCGCTTGTCGGCGGCAGGCTTGGTTTGCAGCGCAATCAGCCGCCGCGCCTTGGCGGCCACGGCCTGGGCTTGGCGCTCGATGAGGCGAAAGTCCTTGCCCTCGGCGCCGTGGGCGGCGACCAGGACCGGATCGATGGCACCCGCCGCCTCGGGCTGCGCCAGGTAGAACGGCACATCGGACAGCGACAGGCCGGTGTCACTGGCTTCCCAGGCGGCCACATCGCCCGCACGGAAAGGCTGCGTGCCCAGCAGTGGCACCCCCCAGCGCGCCAGCAGCGGCTGCAGCGCAGCGGCCTGGGGCACCAGCTGGTGCAACACCAGGGCCGAGGCATGCAGGCGGCCGGGGCCGGAGCCCCCTTCGGCAGGCAACTCCAGCACCTCGGCCAGCGTCTGTGCCGTGACCTGCTGGCCAAAGGCGGCATAGGCGAACAGGCCCTGCTCGCGGAAGGTGCGCAGCCAGGCATCGAGCCATTCAGTGCTGCCATCCACAAAATGGTGGCGGTGCACCAGCACGGCCACGGCGGGCAGGCTGCGCAGCGCGGGCTGGCCTTGGCGCCAGGCCTCCAGCGCTGCGGCGTGGGGCAGCAGGCGGGGCGCTTCGGGGTGGTAGATGCCCCGGGGGGGCAGGATGTCGGGCGCGGACAAGGCGGGCGTGGCGGCACCCCTCACCGTGGCGTGCGCCAGGGCGATGGCGTTTTTGAGATTGCGCGGGCCGCCCGCCTGCAGGTAAGCCACCATGCGGGCGGGAGCGTCCAGCGCAGAGAGATCAACAGCAGGCGTGCCCGCAGGCACCCAGACCACGCGGCCGGGGGAACGCGCGGCACGGGCATCCAGTTGCTGCCCCACCATGCGGCGCAGGCGCGCCTCCACACTGGCGTGGGGCGCGTCCACCCAAACCATCGCAGCGCCCGCCAGCGCGCGCTCCAGCTTCTGGGCCTGTGCAGCGTCGAGCACCGCTGGGCCCGCCAGGGGGTAGTCGATGTGCGCAAAGCCCAGGCCCGCCTCGGCGGCCAGGCGCTGCACCATGGCCGTGCGCGGGGCGGTGGTGATGTCGGACGTGAGCCAGAGCAGCACCGGCGCAGACTGCGCGGCCTGCACCAGCGGCGCAGCCAGCAACAGGCACCACAGTGCCGCACGCAGAATGAAGGCCTTCATGGCTTGGCGGAGTCGGCCGCGCCCGCTTCTGCAGGCGCCGCTCCGGTTTCAGGGATGTAGACGATGTTTCCGTCTTCCAGCTTGTAGGCCACGCCCGCGCGCACGCCCTGCCCCTGTGCCGCGCTGCCCGCGCCCTTGAAGCGCACTTCCTTGCCCTGCTCGCGTACCACCACCTCCATGTCGGGCTGGCCCGGATTGCGGATGATGGTGACGCTCTCGTTGGCACTGGTCTGGCTCTGCACGGCCACGGCCGTGAGCAGCGCCACCACCAGCACAAGGAACACATCCACCAGGTTCACGGCAGACAGCATCGGGTCGTCATCGTCCTCGGCCAGGACGCTCAGGTGCTTCAAGGTCATTGCGCCACCCCGCGCTCCTTGCGCACCACCAGCAGCTCGGCCAGCAGCCAGCGGCGGCGCACCGAGTACACCACCAGCCCCACCGACGCTGCGGCCAGCGCCAGCACCACGCCCGCAAACGCGCCGCTGAACACGGCCAGCGCCTGCTGGCCATTGCCCGCCGCCACGCTCTGCAGCGCAGGGCCCAGAGGGATCATGGTGGCGATCAGCCCCAGCATGGGCGACAGGCGGCTGAGCAGGCGCACGGGCTCTACCTGGCGCACCAGCTGCAGCTCCAGCTCTTCCATCGACAGGCCCGGCGCCACGCGCAGCGAGCGGTACTGCGGCTGGCGCCAGCGCTGCCAGGCTTCCATCAGCGTGGCGCCCCCCGTCCACAGTGCGTAAACGAATGCCAGACCCACCAGCACCAGCACCGGCCAGAGCAGCGACTGCGCGACCTGCGCAAAACCCGATTCAATGTTCATGCTTTCACTCCCTCAATGTATGTGTTGGTTCATTGGTTGGTTCATGGGCTGTTACGGCGCTGCAGCGAGGGCAGCGCCATCCACAAGCCATCGAGGTGCCGCACCTGGATGCGGTGGTCAAACACCTCTTCCAGCGCCGCGTGCGTGGCGGGTGCATCACACGCGCCCTGGTGCAGCACGCGGCCATTCGCCATCACCACCATGTCGTCGGCCTGCAGCGCCAGCGACACCTCGTGCAGCACGCTGACCACCGTGCCCCCCGCATCGACCAGTGCGCGCATGGTGTGCAGCCAGTCGGTCTGGTGCGGGGGGTCGAGGTTGGCCAGCGGTTCGTCCATCAGCAGCACCTGCGCCTGCACGGCCAGCGCGCGGGCCAGCAGCACGCGCTGGCGCTCGCCGCCCGACAGTTGCGACAGCGGGCGATGGCGCCAGTCCCAGGCCTGGGTGGTGCGCAGCGCCTGCTCCACCGCCGCGTGGTCGGCCGCGCCGGGCGGGGCCAGCCAGGCCTGGTGCGGCAGGCGGCCCAGCATGGCCACGTCGTAGCTGGTGAGGTCGTCGGCCGAGCCTTCGTTCTGGCCCAGCCAGGCGAGCTGGCGGGCGCGTTCGCGCGCCGGGATCTGCGCCAGCGGGCGGCCCAGCAGCAACACCTCGCCCTGTATCGCCGTGCGCGGCAACAGCCCGGCCAGCACCTTGAGCAAGGTGGACTTGCCCGCACCATTGGGGCCGACGATGCTGGTCCAGCGCCCGGCGGGCAGTTGCAGGTCGATACCCTGCAATATCAAACGATTTCCGATGCTTGCGCCTATCTGGCGTGCGTTAATAGCTACTGAATTCATAGCACACCGCCTTGCGCTGTGCGCCGGTGCATGAGCCACAGCAGGTAGGTGCCGCCCAGCGCCGCCGTGAGCACGCCCACGGGCAACTCCTGCGGCGCCAGCACCCAGCGCGCCAGGATGTCGGCCGCCATCAGCAGCACGGCCCCCATCAGGCTGGAAAGCACGATGTGCCGCTCGTGCGTCACGCGCACGATGGAGCGCACCAGGTGCGGCGCGGCCAGCCCCACAAAGGCGATGAGCCCCGTCTGCGCCACGGCCGTGCCCGTGGCCAGCGCCATGGCGGCCACCAGCCCCACGCGCATGGGCATGAGCGGCAGGCCCAGACTGGCGGCCGTGGCCTCGCCCAGCGTGAGGCCGTCGAGCGCACGCGCCAGCATCCAGGCCACCACCGAACACAGCGCCCACACCGCCGCCATCAGCACGCAGGCCATCCAGCCCACGAAGGCCGTGCTGCCCAGCGTGAAGGCCTGCATGGCCTGCAGGATGTCGGGCGAGGCCAGTTCCACCAGGTCGCGCACGGCGCCCAGCACCACGCCCACAATCACGCCCGCCAGCAGCAGGCGCAGCGTGTGCTGCACCCCGCGCGCCAGGATCAGTGTGAGCACCACCGCCCCCGCCGCGCCCAGAAACGCCATGCCCGTGATGCCGATGCGCGCCATCCACTGCGCCGCCACCGGCGACACGCCGAACATCGCCATCGCCACGGCCCCGCCCAGCGCGGCGCCCGAGGCGCTGCCCAGCAGGTACGGATCGGCCAGCGGGTTGCGGAACAGGCCCTGCGCCACCGCGCCCGACAGGCCCAGCAGAGCGCCCGCCAGCCACGCACCCAGCGTGCGCGGCAGGCGGATGTCCCACACGATCTGCCAGGCCACGGGGTCGCCGTGCATGCGCAACACGCTGTCAAAACCGGTGCTGCCCACGCTGGCGCCACACAGGGCCAGCAACACGCTGGCGAGCAGCAGCCAGGCGGTGCACCAGGCCGCGCGGCGTCTGGCGGAGCCGGTCGGCAGATCCGTGGCGACGTGGGTCATGGCGCCTTGTCTACCAGGCATTTCGCCATGATGCGGGCCGCCTCGGCCATGCGCGGGCCGGGGCGCACCACCACGTCGGAGTCGCCGGGGCCAAACACGCACAGCCGGTTCTCGCGGATGGCACGCATGGTGGCCCAGCCGGGGTACGGCACCATGGCCTGCATGCTGCGGTTGCCGATCATGATGATGTCGGGGTTGGCACGCACCACAAACTCGGGGTTCAGGCGCGGAAACGGGCCCAGCGATGCCGGCACCACATTGCGCACACCCAGCCGGGTGAGGGATTCGCCGATGAACGACGCTTCGCCCGCTCCATAAGGTCCCCGGCTCACCTCGAAGTACACGCGTGCATTCCGGGCCTTGGGCGGCAGGGACTGCGCGGCCGCCTCCACCCCCGCGTCGATCACACGCCAGAGGCGGTCAGCGCCATGCGCACGGGGCACGCCCAGCAGGTCGCTCACGGTGCCCAGCACGCGGCGCACGTCGGCATGGGTCTTGGGCTCCAGCTGCACCACCGTGAGGCCCAGCGCCTCCAGCCGGTCGCTGGCGCGCGAGCTGACAGACATCAGCACCACATCGGGCTTGAGCGCCACGATGGCCTCGATGCTCGGATCCAGGCCGCCGCCCACCTTGGGCAGTTTGGCGATCACGGCTTCGGGCCAGTTGGAGTAGCGGTCCACCCCCACCAGGCGGTGGCAATGCTCCAGCTCGCACACGCTTTCGGTCAGCGAGGGCAGCAGGCTCACGATGCGCTGCGGAGGCCGGGGCAGCGAGACCTCGCGGCCCTTGTCGTCCTTGATGTGTACCGGCTGTGCACGCGCCAGGCCCGCCATGAGCAGGCCCAGCAGCAACAGGATCGCAATCACCCAGAGGATGCGGCGCACGGGGGTCGGTTTCATCAGCAAGGTTCTTTCAAAGTGAGGGGCAGGCCTGCCGCCATCAGCGTGACGCGGGGGCACACCTCCGCCACCTGCTGGTTGAGGATGCCCAGCGCATCCACAAAGGCGCGCACCTCGCGCCCCATCGGGATGACCCCCAGGCCAATTTCGTTGCCCACCAGAACAACGGGGCCGGGGGATTTCCGAACCGCTACCAAAAACATAGCTGCTTGCGCTTGCCAGTCGCGCGCAATGGCCTGTTTTTGCTCAAAATTCATGGCCTCCACACCCAGTGGCATGGTCCATTGGGTGAGCCACAGCGTGAGGCAATCCACCACCAGCAGGGTCTGCGGCGTACTGAGCTGCGTGAGGGCCCCCGCCACGTCGCGCGGCTCTTCCACCGTCTGCAGGCCGGGCACGCGCTCGGCGCGGTCGCGCTGGTGGCGGGCGATGCGCTCGCGCATTTCATCGTCCCAGGCCTGGCCGGTGGCGATCAGCACGGCGCGGTGGTCGGCAGACTGCGCCAGCCAGTCGCGCGCCAGCAGTTCGGCGCGGCGGGATTTGCCGCTCTTCTGGCCGCCCAGGATCAACTCGGTAGTGATGGGCAAAGGCAGGGCGGAAGTCATGCGTGGCCCTCACCGCCCAGCAGGTACGCCACCGCCTCGGGGCTGGACGGGAACCAGGCGTGGAAGTAGCTGGCGTGGATGCTGCCTTGCTGGTAAAGCGCTTCGCCCGCGTCGGGCGCCACGGCCTCGTGGGGGCGCGCCGTGCGGGCCACCACGGGGGCGCTGCTGTCGCTGGTCGAATAGTGGAAGGTGTGGCCGCGCAGCGTGTGCCCAGCCACCGTCAGGTGCTGCGGGCCGAGGGCCGCCAGACGCTTTTGCATGGTCACGCGGCCGGGCAGCAGGCCCCACAGCGGGGCCACGCTGCCGTCCGTGAGGGTGATGGATTCAAACAGCGCCATCATGCCGCCGCACTCGGCCCACAGTGGCTTGCCCGCGTCCGCATGGGCGCGCAGGCTGGCCTGCATGCCAGTGTTGGCCGCGATCTGCGCAGTGTGCAGCTCGGGGTAACCGCCGGGCAGCCACACCGCGTCGCAATCATGCAATGCGGCATCGTGCAGCGGCGAGAAGAACACCACGCGCGCGCCCATCTGTTCCAGGCACTGCACGTTGGCGGCATAAATGAAGCAGAACGCTGCATCACGCCCTACGGCTACTGTGCGGCCTGCGAGCAGCGCAGGCACGGCAACCGGGGATGCTGGTGCCGGGAAGTCCACGGCCCAGCCCTGCAGGTCCTCCGGCGTCATCTGGCCCAGCGGCGTGGCGGCCAGCGCGTCGGCCGCTGCGTCCAGCCGCTGGAGGCTGTCGTCCAGCTCGTGCGCGGCCACGAGGCCCAGGTGGCGCTCGGGCAGCAGTGCCTCACTGGCCTTGGCGGCTGCTGGTGCGTTGCCGGGCTGCACCCGCATCAGCGCGCCCATCCAGTCATCGGCATCGTGCAGGCCGTCCCGCAGCATGTCGGCATGGCGCGCGCTGCCCACGCGGTTGGCCAGCACACCAGCCCAGGGCAGGCCCGGCCGGTAGTGGCGCAGGCCATAGGCCAGTGCGCCAAAGGTGCCCGCCATCGCCGAGGCATCGACCACCGCCAGCACCGGCACGCCAAAATGCCGGGCCAGGTCGGCCGCGCTGGGGCTGCCGTCAAACAGGCCCATCACACCTTCGATGAGGATCAGGTCCGACTCGCACGCAGCATCGTGCAGGCGCTGCGCGCAGTCGGCCTCGCCGTTCATCCACAGGTCGAGCTGGTGCACGGGCGCACCGCTGGCCAGCTGGTGCCAGTGGGGGTCCAGAAAATCCGGCCCGCACTTGAACACCCGCACACGCCGCCCCTGGCGTGTGTGCAGGCGCGCCAGGGCGGCGGTGACGGTGGTCTTGCCCTGCCCGGAGGCCGGGGCCGCAATCAGCAGCGCCGGGCAGCGGGCGGAAGCGGTCGTCACCAGGGTCACTGTGGTGCCCACTTCACACCGACGTAGACCGTGCGGCCTGCGGTGGCGTAGGTGCGCGCCAGCTGGTAATCCTTGTCAGCCAGGTTGTCGATGCGTGCGAGCAGCGTGTAGTCGCGCGCAATGCGGGTGCTGGCGTACAGGTTGACCAGGGTGTAACCGCCCAGCACGTTGGTGTTGGCCACGGTGTCAAAGCGGCGGCCCGAAGCCTGCACCTCGGCGCCCACGGTCCATCCCGCCAGGCGGGTGTCGGCGCCGAAGGTGGCGTGCTGCTTGGCGCGGCGTGCCAGCTGCTTGCCGGTGTCCAGGTCACGCGGGCGCTGCAGGTCGATGGAGCCATGCAGCTGCACGTCACCCAGACGGTGCGAACCGGCAAAGGTCACTCCCTTGTACTCGGCCCGGGCGGTGTTGGCGTAGCAGCCAAAGCTGGAGGCACAGGTGCCCGCGCCACCAAAGGAGATCAGGTTGCTCACCCGGTTGCGAAACAGCGTGGCCGAGAACGTGCTGTTGTCTTGGGCATAGCGCAGCGCCACTTCGGCATTGCGGCTGCTTTCGGGGCGCAGCGTGGCCACGCCGTACTCGCTGAAGCGGTGGTAGAGCGTGGGCGCCCGGAAGGCCGTGCCCACCGAGGCCGTAGCGCGCCACTGCGGGGTGATGGCGTAGCCATAGGCCGCGCTGCCGGTGCTCTTGCCGCCAAACTCGCTGTCGGAATCGTGGCGCAGGTTGAGCTGCACGGTGTGGCCTGCGGCGTTGTAACCATAGCCCAGGGCCAGTGCGTCTTGCGAACGCTTGGCGTCGATAGGCTTGTTTTCCAGGCGGTCTTCGCGGCGCTCCAGCGCAGCCGTGACCAGGTGTGCGCCCTGGCGCCATTCGTTCTGGAAGTAGTAGCCCCGCAGGCGGGTGTCGCTCAGGTAGGGCGAGGGGCGGGTTTCATATTCATCGCGCGAATCGGTGATGGAAAAGCGCGTCTTGTAAGCGCTGCTCCACTGCGCGCTCCAGTTCAGGCCCAGCGCATGCATGGTGTGCAGGTTGCGGTCGTCCTTGCCCAGGCCGTTGTCATACCCGGCGTTGGCGTCGTTGACCATCAGCGTGCCCTCCAGCCGGTGCACGGCATCCAGCTGCAGGCCCACACGGGCGTGGCCCGACGTGTTGCGGTAGCCGTCGCGGTCAGGGTTCTGGGTGGCAACGGTGCGGGCGTTGAAGCCCTTGCTGTTTTCGCGGGACAGGCCGAGCGCGTAGTCCAAGGTGCCGCTGGCGCCGCTGATGCCAGCCTCCAGCTTGGAGGTGCCATGGTTGCCCACACCCACGCCCACATAAGGCGCCGTGCCGTTCTCACCGCGCTTGGTGAAAATCTGCACCACGCCCCCCATGGCGTCCGAGCCATACACGGCGCCCGCCGGGCCACGCAGCACTTCGATGCGGTCGATGAGGGAGAGCGGGATGCTCTCCCAGGGCGCGCCGCCCGTGGATTGCGAATCGATGCGCACGCCATCGATGTACACCGCCGTGAAGCGCGACTCTGCGCCACGCAGAAACACGCCGGTGGTCGTGCCGGGGCCGCCGTTGCGCGAAAACTCCACACCCGGCAGGCGGGCGAGCAGGTCGGCCAGGCCGGTGGCGCCGCTGGTTTCGATGGTCTCGCGGTCCACGATGGAGACATCGGCAATCAGGTCGGTGAGCGGCTGCGGCGTGCGCGTGGCAGCCACCACGGTTTCGCCGAGCTGGGGCGCGCGCAGGTTCTGGGCCAGCAACTCGCCTGCGCCGGGCACGGTCTGGGCCAGGGCACTGCAGGCACTGCCAACCGCCAGGGCCACCAGCGCAAGACGTTGGGCGGGCACGCGCAGCGACGCCACAGGGCGCGCACGAAGGGTACGGATTTTCATGGGGATCAAGGTCAACAAACAACCCGGGGCCGGCCTCCCGCCAGCATGTGGGTGATACAGCCGCGCAGCGCTCCAAGCGGGCGCACGCAGCCACCATGTTGGCCGGTATCCGGGCTGGCGGAGCACCCCCCAATGCCTTCCCAGACGCTTGTTCAAGGCGCCCAGTGGCTTATGGATGGAGAGAGAATCAGGTGATTCGTCCGCTGACCGTTGCGGGGGCAGCGCAGGCTGGGCGCGCCATGTGTGGCGGCACCTCCCTGCTTCCCGTTGAACTGCGGCATGTGAACCACACCGCGAGCACCAACAGCGGGATTTTACGACCGTTTACAACGCGCAACCCTACAATCGCTGGCTGTATGGCAACACCGTCCCCCACCGACCAGATCGCCGACCGCGTTGAGCGCCTGCTGCTACGCCACGCAGAGCTGCAGCGCACCAACGCCTTGCTGGCGGATCAGGTGGCCGCCCTCACCCAGGAGCGGGATTCGCTCAAGTCGCGCCTGAGTGCAGCGCGCGCCCGTGTGGATGCCCTGCTCGAACGCCTTCCCGCCGCCACTCCGCTCACGAAAGAAGCCGAATGAAGCAAATCGAGGTGCAGATCCTGCAGCAAAGCTACCTGCTGACCTGCCCCGAGGGCCGAGAAAGCCGCCTGCTTGATGCCGTGGAGCGTGTGGATACCGCGATGACACGCATCCGCGACGCCGGCAAGGTGCGCGCCCGTGAACGCATCGCCGTGCTGGCGGCCCTGAACCTGGCTTTCGAGATCGCAGACCGCGAAGCGGCCGACCTGGCGGCGGGTTCTGCAGCCAAAGCAGCACCGTCTTTATCGCCCGCATCAGGTTCGGGGCACCAGGAATCCCTGTTGCCCGACGACGAAAACCAACGCCTGCAGACGCTGGTGCAGCGCCTGGACCAGGCCCTGGGCGACGACGGCCGCCTGCTCTGAGGTCACCCTCCACCACCCCGGCAGACATACTTCACGCGAAGTACAGGCCGCGCCCGAGGTAGTCGGCCATGCTCCAGCAGACCTGCGGGCTTTTACTTCGCGGCGCCCTCTGCGCCTGCGGCAAGCGCCTACAATGGTGAGGTCTGCGAAGCCGCCGGGCTTTATATTTCCTTGAACCAATGCTCAACGAGCTCGGGCTTGGTACATCGCCCGGTGAGCGTGATCATCTCGCGTCAGATGAACCCAACGCTTGGCTGCCCTCGCCCACCTGAACCCCCGGTTCAGGATGAGAGTCCGGTGGTATTCGCAGACACCCTCTTCTTCATGCCCCAGCCCATGCACACCGTCGCCGCCCCTCTGCGGGCAGGGCATTGCATCCCGGTCGCCGGACTCTGCTCCGCCCCCGTTCCTTTTTCCTTTCTTTTCATCGCGCCATGCTGGACCCTCTCCTGATCATTGAACTCGGTGTGCTGGGCCTGGCTACCGGCTTTCTGGCCGGCCTGCTCGGCATTGGTGGCGGCATGCTGCTGGTGCCGTTCCTGACCTACATCCTGGGCGCACAAAAAGTGGCGCCCGACCTGGCGGTCAAGATGGCGATTGCCACATCGATGGCGACCATCATGTTCACATCGATCTCCAGCGTGCGGGCCCACCACAAGCGCGGCGCTGTGCGCTGGGACATCGTCAAGCGCCTGGCCCCCGGCATCGTGCTGGGTGGCTTTTTGGCAAGCCTCGGGGTGTTCGCGCTGCTCAAGGGGTCCTTCCTCGCCATCTTCTTCGCGCTGTTCGTGAGCTTCTCTGCTACACAAATGTTCCTGGACAAGAAGCCCGCCCCTTCGCGCCAGATGCCCGGCGGCGCAGGCCAGGTGGCGGCCGGTGGCGTGATCGGATTTTTGTCAGGGCTGGTCGGCGCTGGCGGCGGTTTTGTGAGCGTGCCCTTCATGACCTGGTGCAACGTGCCTATCCACAATGCGGTGGCCACCAGTGCAGCATTGGGCTTTCCGATCGCGCTGGCCAATGTGGTCGGCTACGTGGTGGGCGGGCAGAACGTGGAGGGCCTGCCTGCTGCGTCCCTGGGTTATGTCTGGCTGCCTGCGCTTGCAGTGATCGCCACCTGCAGCGTGCTGACGGCCCCGCTGGGCGCCAAGGCTGCGCACAGCCTGCCCGTGAAACAGCTCAAGCGCGTTTTTGCCTATCTGCTGTTTGGCCTCGCGGCCTACATGCTGTGGAAGGGTGTCGCAGCCCTCTGAGGCTGAGACGCTGACAGAGCCGCCGCCCTCTCTGGGCGCAGGCTCTACCGCCCCGGTTGGGCGCCGGGGCCCTACGAAATGATGGGCCGGTGTTTGCCCTGCGCTTTCAGCGGCAGGGGCTCACGCAGCATGGCGCGGAACTTCTCAGCCGGCAGTCCGGGCGCGCACAGAAAGCCCTGGTAGTGTTCGCACAGCATCTGCTGCAACACGGCCTGCTGGGTTTCGGTCTCCACCCCCTCGGCCACCACCTCGATGTGCATGGCGCGGCCCATGCTGATGATGGCACTCACGATGGCACGGTCGCCATCGTCATCGGGCAGGCCACGCACAAAGGACTGGTCGATCTTGAGCTTGTGGATGGGCAGTTTCTTGAGGTAGGCCAGGCTTGAGTAGCCCGTGCCGAAGTCATCGATGGCCAGGCCAATGCCCAGGTCAGCGAGCACCCGCAGCCGCTGCTCCATTTCCTGCGCATCTTGCAGCAGGATGGTTTCGGTCAATTCCAGTTCCAGCAAGGTCGGTGGGAGCTGGTGTACCGCCAGCAGGCGCGTGATCCGGTCCACAAAGTCAGGCTGGCGGAACTCCAGGGCCGACACGTTCACAGAAATCATGATCGGCATGCCACTGTGCATCCATACCGACGCTTCCCGCACGGCCTGCTCCATCACCCAGGCGCCCAGGGTCACGATGTAGCCCGACTCCTCGGCCAGCGGGATGAACACGCCAGGCGAGACCGCGCCGAACTCGGGGTCGGTCCAGCGGATCAACGCCTCGGCCCCGGTGATGCGCCCCGTGGCCATGTTGACCTGCGGCTGGTAGTGCACAGCCATGCGCTGCAGGCCCAGCGCCTGGCGCATGGCGTGCTCCATCTGCATGCGCGCGAGCAGGTTGGCGTTCATCTGCGGCTGGTAGAAGCCGTAGCTGCCGCGCCCCCGTTCCTTGACACGGTACATCGCGGTATCAGACTGCTTGATCAGGTCGTCGAGTGTCGCCCCGTCCTGCGGATACAGCGCAATGCCAATGCTGCACTGGATGGAAAACCCCATGCTGTCGAGCATGAAGGGTTTGAGCATGTCGTCCAGGATGCGGCGCGCCACGCTCTCGGCCACCGGCGCATCACCGCCATGCAGGTAGATGACAAACTCATCGCCCCCAAGCCGGCACAGCATGTCTGTTTGCCGCAAACAGGTCTGCAGACGCTCGGCCACCAGCTGTAACACGCGGTCGCCAAAGGGATGGCCCAGAGAGTCGTTGATGATCTTGAAACGGTCCAGGTCCAGGAAGAGGATCGCAAAACCGGTGTCGCTCTGGCGCGCCCCCTGGATGGCGGTATCAACCCGCTGGGACAACAGCAGCCGGTTGGGCAGGCCGGTGAGCACGTCGCTGTAGGCCAGCTCCTCGATGCGCTTCTGCGCTGCATGCTGCAGCGTGAGGTCGCGCATGAAACCGATGCTCTGCACCAGCCGCCCTTCATCGTCGCGCAGCGCCACCCAGGACAGTTGCACAGCGCAATAGGCCCCGTTGTCGCGGGGCAGCCAAAGCTCTCCCTCCCAGAAACCGTCACGCGACCAGCCCTGCTGCACCCGCTCCATGAAACCAGCGTCCGAGCCACCACCAAACAGCGAGGCGGCCATGCAGCCCTCGAAGGCCTTGGCGGCAGGCCCCACCAGGCGCTCACAGCCTGGGTTCATGCGCATGATGCGGTGCTGGCTGTCGGCAATAAAAATGGCATCCAGGCTGGACTCGAACACGCGGGCCGCCAGGCGCAGGCTGGCCTGGATTTCAGTCTGCCGGGTAATGTCGCGGTAAGAATAGACGCGCCCCACCGCCCGTCCCTGACGGAACTGCGGCACCGTGCGCATTTCCAGCACCATGCCGCCGCGCAATTGCAGGATGTCGGTGCTCTCCTGCATGGGCTCACGCTCAATGGCCGCCATGCGTTCGGCGTAGACGCGCGCATCTGCCACCTGGCTGGCCATGAATGCATAGACGGCCGCATCGTCGCGCTCCACCAGCAGGTGTCGCGGCAAGCCCCAGAGCTGCGCCAGCCTTTGGTTAAAAGCACGCACACTGCGGTCCAGCCCGCAGACCAGCATGCCGTCGGCGGCGGAATCCAGCGTGGCGCGCAGTTCGGACAACAAGGTTTCCAGCTCGTGCTCCGTCGCCTCCTGAGCACTGCGGTCCAGCATGGTCAGCATGAAGGCCGTGCGCCCGTCCTGCCCCCAAGGCACCCGCGTCACATGCCGGTCCACAGGCACCAGCAGGCCATTGGCACGCACCAGGCTGGTGTACGAATGAATCCCCGCCGCAATCACTTCGGGAGGCTCTGCCCAGAAAGCCTGGTCCTGGGGAGTGGCAGCCAGTCCCAGCACGGGCTTGCCGACCATGTCGGCCACAGGCATGCCCACCAGCCGTTCTGCGGCTGCATTGGCATGCAGGATGAGATGGTGCGCCTCATCGACCAGCCAGACGGCTTCCTGCAGACCGTCTAGCCAGCCATGCGATTGCAAGTCGGTCACGTACCCGCCTCTTCGGGGCCGGGGCTGACCGCTCGCTCAAAAAAGTAACAAATGCGCTGCCGGGGCGAAAGATAGTCCAAGGCATCGCGAGGCAGCTGCGCTGGCTTGAGACTGCGGCGGATACCCAGCTCCGGCACGGTTTCCAGGTCCAGGATAGGGGCCTCATCCTTGGGCACCCGGGAATCATGGACGATGACCTTGGGTCGCAAGGGACGCGACGAATTCACCGAGGCCACAATCGCATAGCGGTCGTTGACCAGCTGGACGATGGAGCCGGGCGGATACACCCCCATCATGCGGATAAACGCGCCAAGCACCACGGAATCAAACTTCGCCTTGAGCTGGGCAAAGATGACGGACAGCGCCTCGTGGGGCGTGAGGGCATCAACACCGATGGCTGGATTGCACATGCGGTCATACCGGTTGACAAGCGCGAGCACCTGGCTCGCCCGCCCCAGGTCCGCTCCAGTGAGCCGCTGCGGAAACCCGCTGCCATCGGCCATTTCGTGGTGACGGGCCACAGCCACCACCACCGCCTCAGGAAACCCCATGCGTTTGGCCATCGCCACGGATTCCGCCACATGGGTCTCATACCGTGAGCGCTCCATCAGGGGCATGGAAGGGGTAGGTTGCCGCAGGTTCGGCGGCAGTTTGAGCTTACCCAGGTCGTGGATCAGTGCCGCCACTCCCAGGTCGTGCAACTCCTCGCTCTTCATGCCCAGGGCACGGCCCAGCAGGAGCGAAATGACCATCACGTTGATAGGGTGGAGGGCATTGCGCTCGCCCACCCCCTCTGACAGCAACCGGATCACCGAGTCTCCGTTTTCCAGCAGCTCGGAAACGCAGCCGGACACCAGCACCACGCCCTTGTCGCGCGCTTGATCGGGGTGTTCGGACACCGCCCGCTCCATCGCCTGGTACTGCCGGGTGGCTTCGGCGAATCGCTGGTTGCAGGCAGCCAGCGCCTTGTTCTGGGCCTCCAGCAGCTGCCGCCGCCGCAAGGCTTCGGTATCCACCGCCGCCGGGACACCCGGGGCAGCATCCAGGCCGTTCGCTGGGGGTGCCACCATCTCCGGCACGCTCCAGGCTGCGGGCACCAGCTCCTTGAGCGCGGGATCGCTCTTTTTGGGGAGATACCGCACCTCGGTCAACCCCAGTCCGCGCAAGGTCGCAATCTGCTCGGCCGACGCCACCCGGAAACTGCTGGTCGGAAAAGGATGATGCATCCAGCCCACATCGAGCTGGATGTACATGCCGACCCGCAGTTGGCTGATGTCGATGAGGATGGAGGAGTTCACTTCAGGCGCACGCGAAACATGGAGACATCAATGCCACCAATAGTTACGCAGATTATCACCAGTTACGGAGGCTTGTCTAAGGAGCAGAACCCCATCGCTGCGATACGGCAACACTTGGTAGGCATGTGCCCCCAAAGTGCGCAGAACATGGCAGTTGCGCCCGAAAACAAGGCCAGCCAGGTGTAGTGTCGGCCCGCTCACTACCCTGGGGTCACCCCCTCCCAACCGCCTTCTTACAGCTGTCCGCCAACGGCAAGCATCAGCGACACCAAAGTGAAGGCTTGTAGATCAGGTCCATCCAGAGCGCCCAGGCTGCAACGGCACAGAGCAAGCCCCCCGCAATCCGGGTGCCCCATTCGGCGCGGGCCAGATTCAGGCGGCGCCGGAGGCGGCTCCATGCCCACGGGCCGCCGACAAGCCAGACACCGCTGCCCACGCCAAAAAGCGCCATGCACAGCGCCCCTTCCAGGGGCCCGCCGCTCAACGCGGCCACCAGCAGCGCCGAATAAAGCAACCCGCAAGGCATCAATGCCCAGAGCACACCCGCCACCAGCACACCGCCCGGCGCACTCACCCACGGTCGTACACGCCCCCAGACGGCTCGCCCGGCCTGTTCCACCCAGGCGGGCTGGCGCGACTGCACCATCATCATCAAGCCCCAGGCCATGACGGCCACATGCATCAGGGTCCACGCAGGGCGCAAGGCCGTGGTCTGCTGCGTGAGCCAGGCCAGGCTGTCCATGGCCAGAGCAGCCAGCGCCCCTGCAGCCGCGTACCCCACCAAACGCCCCCCATGAAATGCGACACCACGCAGGGCCACACCACCACGCGGCGCCCAGTGCACGGCCTGCCCTACTGCAGCCTCTCGCTGCGTGCCGCCCCGTCCACCCGCTGCGGCGGCATGCTCCGCTCCCTGCCCGACCAGTGCGCCACAGGGTGCGGCGCACATGGCCAAGCAATGGGACCCGCCTGCGAGCCCCATGAGCAAAGCCGTCCAGGCGACCGTTGCAAGCATAGGACTCAGATGATGCGCGAAAACCGGGCGCGGTTGCGGTCTGCCTGCAGATAGCGGTCGAACACCATGGCAATGCCGCGCACAAAGAACCACCCCATGGCAGTCACCTCAATCCCTTCAGGCCCTACCCGCACCAACCCCTGCTCCGCCATGTCTTCGAGCTGGGCGATTTCGGCTGCAAAGTACTGCCGCACGTCGATCAACCAGGCCTGCTCCATGGATTCATAGAGCAACTCACCCTGGCACATCAGGGCCATGATGGCGGCGCGCCGCACAAGGTCGTCGCGCGTCAGCGCCAGTCCGCGCACCACCGGCAGGCGCCCCTGGTCGAGAAAGTCGTAGTACTCATCCAGCGTCTTGGAATTCTGGCTGTAGGTGGCGCCCACCCGGCCAATGGCAGACACGCCCAGGCCGATCAGGTCACAGTCGGGCTGTGTACTGTAGCCCTGGAAGTTGCGGTGCAAGCGCCCTTGCCGCTTGGCCACGGCCAGGGCATCTGAGGGCAGTGCAAAGTGGTCCATGCCCACATAGACATACCCCGCCTCCATGAATGCATCCAGCGAACGCGAGAGCATGGACAGCTTGCTCGACGCGGTAGGCAGCTCGGCCGACACAATGCGACGCTGGGGCTTGAAACGCTCGGGCAGGTGCGCGTAGGCATACAGCGCGATGCGGTCGGGACGAAGCTGTGCCACCTGCGCCAAGGTGCGGTCAAACGACTCGGGCGTCTGGCGTGGAAGGCCGTAGATCAGGTCCACATTCACCGAATCAAAACCCAGCGAACGAGCAGACTCCACCAGCGCAAACACCTGCTCGGCGGGCTGGATGCGGTGCACGGCCTTTTGCACTTCCGCGTCGAAATCCTGCACACCAAAACTCAGACGGTTGAACCCCAGCTCAGCCAGCAAGGCCAGCCGATCGGCATTGACGGTACGTGGATCCACCTCGATGGAATATTCGCCGCCCGGCGCGAGCGTGAAGCTGCGCTTGAGCATGGCCATGAGTTCGCGCAGACCTGCATCAGACAGGAACGTGGGCGTGCCGCCCCCCAGGTGCAACTGGCTCACGACCTGCCCCACGCCGCAATGGGCGGTGTGCAGATCAATCTCGCGGCTCAGGTAGCGCAGATAAACCTCTGCGCGATCGTGGTGCTTGGTGATGATCTTGTTGCAGGCGCAGTAGTAGCACAACGATTCGCAGAACGGAATGTGCACATACAGGGACAGGGGCAGGGCCTTGGCCACCGAGCCCGTCCGGCGTTGCTCCAACGCGAGGATGTAGTCCTCCTGCCCAAACGCCTCGACAAAACGATCAGCTGTCGGATAGGAGGTATAGCGGGGTCCCGGCACGTCGAAACGGCGCAGGAGATCGGGCGAAACAGCAGTCATGGGGGAATATCCTTGCGTACACCCTGACTGTGCCGTACCCTTAGGAACATGTCCTTGACCTGCATCAAGTGAACAATCAGGCCGACCAGCGACAATTTGATGCATGTCAGTCGCTCAGATGCCCCCGAAGGCCTTCCCAGCTTTTCGCATCGGGCACGATATGCTCGACGCTCCACCCCTAGCTCATGTGCCTATGAACCCGCTCACCATCAAAGTCGCCTGCTCCAACTGCAACCTGCGCGAGCTGTGCATGCCCGTGGGCCTGAACGAAGAGCAACTGCAGCGCATCGACGAGGTTGTTGCCGTTCGCCGCAAGGTCAAGCGCGGTGGCACGCTATTCCGCAACGGCGAATCCTTCACCTCACTCTACGCCATCCGCACCGGCTTTTTCAAGACCTGCGTGGCCACAGAAGACGGCCGCGATCAGGTCACGGGTTTCCAGATGGCGGGCGAAATCATCGGCCTTGACGGCATCGTGAACGACCACCACACCTGCGACGCAGTGGCCTTGGAGGATGCAGAGGTCTGCGTCATGCCCTTCGACCGCATCGAAGAACTGTCTCGTGAGGTCACGGCCCTGCAGCACCATGTGCACAAGATCATGAGCCGCGAGATCGTGCGCGAACACGGCGTGATGCTGCTCTTGGGCAGCATGCGCGCCGAAGAGCGCCTCGCCGCCTTCTTGCTGAACCTGGTGCAGCGCCTGCATGCGCGGGGCTTCTCGCAGTCCGAACTGGTGCTGCGCATGACCCGCGAAGAAATCGGCAGCTACCTGGGCCTGAAACTCGAAACCGTGAGCCGCACCTTCTCCAAGTTTGTGGAAGAAGGCATTGTGGAAGTCAAACAGCGCCATGTCCGCATCCTGGACACGGACGCCCTCAAGCGCATCGTGAATAGCCAGCAGGCCTGCCACTGACTTTGTAAGAGCCCTCGCCGGGCGATCAACTGCTGCCTGCCACATTTGGTGCCGATTTCAGTGCAAAGCAAACCGGCTGCCTAGCAGCCAGCACCGTACCCCACACCGCACTCAAGAGCAGGACGATGTCTTGCGGCAGTCATCCGGCCGCTCGCCCTCTGGCACCGGGCAACGGTTCAGCTCAAAAGGTGACATGGCCAGCAGCGTAGTCAGCGCACTGCTGGCCATGGTGACAACCCAGAACGCAAAAAAAGCCAGGGTATAGACCCCTTGCCGTGACAGCGCCAGCGGCTGGCCGAACCAGTGCAGGTCCTGCGGGTCCACCATCGCAAAAACAAGCATCTCCAGCACACCCGCCATCAAGAAGGCGGGCCATGCAATCCACATCAGGCGTTGCGTCCACATATCGTTCCTGTCTCCCGGGGTGGCTCATTGGTAGCAAGGTGGCACCCTATCCTTGGGCTGCCATGGCCTCGCACAGTTTCAACGTGGCTGGTCCTGCACCGGTGTGGCGGCATGATTGCGGCCCTTCATGGCCGGTGCCAGGCTCTTCTCGGGGGCTTCCAGCGTCTGGTTGATCTCGATTCCCTTGCGGTAATAGTCTTCCGCCACCACAGGGTCTGGCCGAGACACTGCCAGCCAAAGGGTCACAAAACCCGCGACGATCACGATGGCCGGGCCGGCAATCACCAGCCAGACATGGCCAAATTTCCACCAGGGGGCTGCTTCAGCCTGGGCAATGGCTGGGTTTGAAGACATGGCGACTTACTCCTTCACATTCATCTCGATCAACACAAGGCCAGGTCGGGCCTTGCACCGGGGCGCCACTCAGCGTGGCACCAGGAACACAGATTTTTCAGACACATGGGCAGCAGCGCCCACCGCCTGCACATCAAACTGCACGGCATGGGAACCCGGGCTTGCAGAACCATACGGTATCTGCAAGCGCACCGCCACCCAGCGCGACTCGGCCGCACCGATGTCCACTTCGGCGTCGGAGGACACCTCCAGGCCTTCCAGCCCCCGCGCACTGATGCGATAGCGTTGTTCGCCCTCCGTCGCGTTCATGATCTGCAGACGGTAGATGTTCTCCAGCTTGCCCCCAGCCACGATGCGCGACAGCGCTGCGCGGTCCCGCACCACATCGACCTTGAGCGGGGTCCGCACGACCAGGCTGGCCAGCATGGCCACACACAAGGCCAGCAGCACGGCGCTGTAGATCAGCACACGGGGCCGCAGCACACGCCGCAACATCTGCGACTGGGTCCACCGCTGGGCCACACCGTTCTGGGTGGAATAGCGGATCAGCCCCCGGGGATACTGCATCTTGTCCATGACCGTGTTGCACGCATCCACGCACAGGCCACAGCCAATACATTCGTACTGCAGACCCTTGCGGATGTCGATGCCCACCGGGCAGACCTGCACACACAACGAGCAGTCAATACAGTCGCCCAGCCCCTGCGCCTTGTAGTCGATGTTCTTCTTGCGCGGGCCGCGCTGCTCGCCGCGTTCGGGGTCGTAGGTCACGATCAGCGTGTCCTTGTCGAACATCGCACTCTGGAACCGCGCATACGGGCACATGTACTTGCAGACCTGCTCGCGCATGTAGCCGGCATTGCCGTAGGTGGCAAAGCCATAAAACAGCACCCAGAAAATCTGCCAGCCGCCCTGCAGTGCCAGCAACTCGCTGCCCAGCTCGCGGATGGGCACGAAGTACCCCACGAACGTGAATCCGGTCCACAAGGCCACAGCGATCCACACCACCTGCTTGAAGAACTTCTTGCGGATCTTCTCGAAGGTCCAGGGGCCGTTGTCCAGCCGCAGCCGCGCACTGCGATCACCTTCGATCTTGTGCTCGATCCACATGAACATTTCGGTGTAGACAGTCTGCGGGCATGCAAAACCACACCAAAGCCGCCCCGCCACTGCCGTGAAGAGAAACAGCGACAGCGCCGAGATGATCAAGAGCCCCGTGAGGTAGATGAAATCCTGCGGGTACAGCACCAACCCAAAGATGTAGAACCGGCGCGCGCCCAGATCGAACAGCACCATCTGGCGCTGCCCCCATTCAAACCAGGGCAGACAGTAAAACACGATCTGCGTGAGCAGCACCATGCCCCAGCGCCAGCGCGCAAACAGGCCGCTGATGGAGCGCGGATAGATCTTTTTCTGTGCTTCGTACAGCGAGATGATCTCGCCCTGAGCAGACGGCTCGGACGCCACGGGTGCGATGGGAATGACCTTGCGAGCAGGCTCGCCGGGGGGCTTCATGGTGTCAATTTACTCACAGGGAGTTAAACAGCCTAACAACAAAGGAGCCAGGCAACCACCGCCGGTGCGGTCGCCTGGCAACATCGGTCAACGCGCGGCAGCCGCCTGCTTGCCGTTCGACAAACTCCAGACATAGGCCGACAGGACCCCGATCTGGGCCTCCGTCAGCTTGTCGGCCTGCGCGGGCATCTGGTTGACTTTGCCGTTGTTGATCATGGCGGTGATCGCCGCCTCGCCCCAGCCATGCAACCAGATATCGTCCGTGAGATTGGGGGCGCCCAGGGCCTGATTGCCCTTGCCGTCCATGCCATGGCAGGCAGCGCATGCCGTGAACTTGGACTTGCCCAGCGAAGCGCGCAGCGAGTCGTGCGGGCTGCCCGACAGGCTCAGGACGTAGTGCGACAGGTTGCGCACATCTTCTGGCGAACCCACGGCAGCAGCCATGGGGGGCATGTTGCCGATACGGCCCTTTTCCAGGGTTTCGCGGATCTTCTCAGGCGTGCCGCCGTGCAGCCAGTCGCCGTCGGCCAGGTTGGGAAAGCCCTTGCTGCCGCGTGCATCCGAGCCGTGGCACTGTGCGCAGTTGTTCATGAACAGGCGCTCGCCAATGGCGTGGGCTTGCGGGTCCACCGCCACTTCTTCGGGCTTCATGGAGGCAAAACGGGCGTACAGCGGCTCCAGCTCCGCCTTCGCCTTGGCCATTTCGGCTTCGTACTCACCCTTTTGCGTCCAGTTGAGCTTGCCGGTGAAGCTCCCGAGACCTGGGTAGGCGGCCAGGTAGCCCAGGCCGAAGATGATGGTGATGACGAACAGCCACACCCACCAGCGTGGCAGAGGATTGTTCATCTCGACCAGGTCTTCGTCCCAGACATGGCCCGTGGTGTTGTCGGCCGTGGCCATCACCTTCTTGCGGCCCGCCATCCAAAGCAGGATGCCGCAGGCGATGATGCCGACCAGTGTCAGCGCGGTCACAAAGACCGACCAGAAATTGCTGGTGAAGTCACTCATGGGATGTTCTCGTTCTGGTGAGGGTCAATCTTGTTCGAAGGGCAGCTGCGCCGCTTCGTCAAACCGGGACTTGTTGCGGTCCCGGTAGGCCCAGACCCAAATGCCAATGAAGCAGGCCATCGAAGCCAGGGTGGCGACGATGCGCATGGTCGTGATGTCCATGGCCAATCTCCTTTACTTGAGCGCGCGGCCCATGACTTGCAGGTAGGCGACAAGGGCGTCCATTTCGGTCTTGCCCTTCACCTCGGCTGCGGCGGCTGCGATCTGTTCGTCGGTGTAAGGCACACCCACCGTGCGCAGCGCCTTCATGCGGGGCGCCACGCTGGCGGGGTCCACCACACTCTTCTCCAGCCAGGGATAGGCGGGCATGTTGGACTCGGGCACCACGTCGCGGGGGTTGTTCAGGTGGATGCGATGCCATTCGTCGCTGTACTTGCCGCCCACGCGGTGCAGGTCGGGACCGGTGCGCTTGCTGCCCCACTGGAAGGGGTGGTCGTAAACGAACTCACCCGCCACCGAGTAGTGGCCGTAGCGCAGCGTCTCGGCGCGGAAGGGGCGGATCATCTGCGAGTGGCAGTTGTAGCAGCCCTCGCGGATGTACACGTCGCGCCCCACCAGTTGCGTTGCGGTGTAGGGCTCCACGCCCTTCACGGCCTCGGTGGTGGACTTCTGGAAGAACAAGGGCACGATCTCCACCAGGCCGCCAATGGCGATCACCAGCAGGATCAGCACGATCATCAGGAAGTTGTTGGTCTCCACCTTTTCGTGGGTGAAGCCGGTGGAGGAAGATGAATTGTTGTTGGACATGAATTGACTCCTTCGGCTCAGGCGTGTGCGGCATTCACGGCGGGAATGGCCACCTTGACCGAACGGCCCGAGATCGCTGTCATCCACACGTTCCAGGCCATCACAAGCATGCCGCCCAGGTACAGCAAACCACCAGCCACGCGGATCACGTAGAACGGATAGGTCGCCTTCACGCTTTCCACAAAGGTGTAGGTCAGCGTGCCATCGGGGTTGATGGCGCGCCACATCAGGCCCTGCATCACACCGGCAATCCACATCGCGGCGATGTACAGCACGATGCCGATGGTGGCCATCCAGAAGTGCAACTCGATCGCCTTGATGGAGTGCATCTTGTCGCGGCCGAACAGGCGCGGAACCAGGTAATACAGCGAGCCCATAGAGATCAGGCCCACCCAACCCAGGGCGCCAGAGTGCACGTGGCCAATGGTCCAATCGGTGTAGTGGCTCAGGGCGTTGACGGTCTTGATGGACATCATCGGACCTTCGAACGTGGACATGCCGTAGAACGACAGCGACACGATCAGGAAGCGCAGGATGGGGTCGTCACGCAGCTTGTGCCATGCGCCCGACAGGGTCATGATGCCGTTGATCATGCCGCCCCAGCTGGGAGCCAGCAGGATGAGCGAGAACACCATGCCCACCGATTGCGTCCAGTCAGGCAGCGCGGTGTAGTGCAGGTGGTGTGGGCCGGCCCACATGTAGGTGAAGATCAGCGCCCAGAAGTGCACGATCGACAGGCGATACGAGTACACAGGGCGGCCTGCCTGCTTGGGGATGAAGTAGTACATCATCCCCAGGAAGCCTGCGGTGAGGAAGAAGCCCACGGCGTTGTGGCCATACCACCACTGCACCATGGCGTCCTGCACGCCAGCGTAGGCCGAGTAGCTCTTCATGAAGCCGGCAGGAATCGCTGCGCTGTTCACCAGATGCAGCAAGGCTACGGCCAGGATGAACGCACCGAAGAACCAGTTGGCCACATAGATGTGCTTGACCTTGCGGGTACCCACCGTGCCGAAGAACACGATGGCGTAGGACACCCAGACCAGCGTGATCAGGATATCGATGGGCCATTCGAGTTCAGCGTATTCCTTGCCCTGGGTGTAGCCCATCGGCAAGCTGACCACGGCGGCAGCGATGACCAGCACCCAGCCCCAGAAGGTGAATGCGGCCAACGGCCCTGCAAACAGGCGAACCTGGCAGGTGCGCTGCACCACGTAATAGCTGGTGGCAAACAGTGCGCTACCGCCAAACCCGAAGATCACCGCATTGGTGTGCAAGGGGCGCAGGCGGCCGTAACTGAGCCAGGGAATGCCAAAGTTGAGTTCTGGCCAGGCCAGCTGGGCGGCGATGACAACGCCCACCAGCATGCCAACCACCCCCACAACCACGGCCAAGATAGAAAACTGTCGCACCACCGTATCGTTGTAGTGTGCAGTCATAGTTTTTGGAGAATCCATCGGGCACCTCTTTGTATTGCAGTAAGAGTTTGTTGCAGGGCATCATTTCTGACATTGACACAAGTCAACCGTCTCGGAGAATGCGCTCCCCCTCTTGCTCCACGCTCTCGAACTGGCCGTGGTAGACCGCCCACCACAGCCCGCCCAGGATCAAGAGCACCAGCAGCACGGACAGCGGAATCAGCAGATATAGGATGTCCATCAGACGGGCTCCAGGGTGGTCTTCGCAAGGTTCAGGGGCGACTGCGGGGCCTTGCCCGCAGAAGATGTTTCGGCATCGGCCAACGCAGGCAGTGCAGGCAACGCTGGCAGGCCACGCGCCAGCCGCGCGGCGTTGAGCACCACCAGCAGTGAACTCAGCGCCATGCCCAGCCCGGCCAGCCATGCGGGCATCCAGCCCGCCACGGCCAGCGGCACACACAGCGCGTTGTAGCCCGCTGCCCACCACAGGTTCTGGCGCACCACGCGCAAGGTGCGGCGGGCCAGCAACACGGTCTGCGGCACCAGCGCCAGGCTGTCGCCCAGCACCACAAAATCTGCCTGCGACTGGGCCAGTGGCACAGCGCGGCCAAACGCAAACGACACATGGGCACCGGCGAGCACCGGGCCATCGTTGAGGCCGTCCCCCACCATGGCCACCTGGTGCCCACCTGCCTGCAGCGCTTGCAGGGCATCCAGCTTGCCCTGGGGCGAACATTCGCCCTGCACCTGCGCAATGCCCGCCTGCGCAGCCACACGCTGTACGGCCTGCACGCGGTCGCCCGACAGCAACTGCACCGCCACACCCTCCTGCTGCAGTGCTGCGACCACGGCAGGTGCCTCGCTGCGCAGGTCTTCCACCAGATCGAACCGGGCCAGCTCCAGCAGCACACCGTCGGGCCCTTGCGCCGACAGGACCACCTGCAACGCGGAGCTGCCCTGCTCCGGCGCTACCCCGGCATGGCGGGCTGAACCCAGCCAGACCTTGCACTCGGGCACAACGCCGGTGTTGTCCGACACGGTAGCGCTCAGGCCCAGGCCCGCGTCCTCTTGCAGGCTGGCAACGCACCAGCGCGCCTGCTGTGCAGGCGCCGATGCCGCAGCCACCACCGCACGCGATGCGGGGTGCATGGAGTGGCGCGCCAGCGCGGCCGCCAGGCCCAGCGCGTCATCGGCCGCCCACCCCTGCGCGGTGTGCACGGCCTGGAGCGCCATGCCGTCGCGGGTCAGGGTGCCGGTCTTGTCAAACACCAGCATGTCCACCTGGGCCAGGGCTTCCAGCCCCTGCAGGTTGCGCACCAGCACCCCATGGCGCGCCAGCGTGCCCGCCGCCGTGAGCATGGCCACCGGCGTGGCCAGCGACAGCGCGCAGGGGCAGGTCACAATGAGCACAGCCACGGCCACCATGAGCGCATGCCCAGGGTCCGACGGCCACCACCAGGCGGCCGCCAGCCCTGCAGCCAGCAGCACCGCCACCAAAAAGGGCCGCGCAATGCGGTCGGCCAGCAAGGCCAGTCGGGGCTTTTGCAGCGATGCGCTTTCCATCAGCGCCACGATCTGGGCAAACCGGGTCTGCCCGCCCGTGCCTTCCACCCGCACCTCCACGGGCGACTGCAGGTTGTAGCTGCCCGCCGTGACGTGGCTGCCCACCGGGCGCGCCACCGGCGTGGACTCTCCCGTCAGCAGCGCCTCGTCGGCATGTGTATTGCCTGCGGTGATGCAGCCATCGGCCGGGAAAGCCTCGCCCGGCAGCACGCGGATGGTGTCGCCAGCCACCAGGCGGCGGGTGGCCACGCGGGCAAAAGTGCCCGTGGCGTCGTCGCGCCGCTCCACGCTGTCGGGCAGGCGGTTCATCACGGCCTCCAGCGCACCGGCGGTGCGGTCGCGCAGGCGCAGCTCCAGCCAGCGGCCGGTGAGCAGGAAGAACACGAACATGGTCAGGGAGTCGTAGTACACCTCCTTGCCAAAAATGCCGCTCGGGTCAAACGTGCCCGCCGTGCTGACCACAAAGGTGATTGCCATGCCCAGCGCCACCGGCAGGTCCATGCTCACGCGGCGCAGCCGCACATCGCGCAGCGCACTGGCAAAGAAGGGGCCACACGAGAACACCACCATGGGCAGCGTGATGACCCAGGACGCCCAGCGCAGCAGCTGCTCCATCTCGCCCGACAGGTCGCCGGGCTGCGCCACATAGGCGGGCCACGCGTACATCATCACCTGCATCATGCAAAAGCCCGCCACCAACCAGCGCCACAGGGCGCGGCGGCTTTCGCGCTGGCGCTGCGCGCGTGCAAAGGCATCCATGGCCGGCATGGCGCGGTAGCCCGCGTTCAGCACGGCTTTCATCCAATGCGAAGGCAGCACCCTGCCGGGCTGCCACACCACGCGCGCACGGTGCGTGGCCGCGCTCACATCGGCCTGCAACACGCCGGGCACGGCGCGCAGAGCGTCTTCGATGGTGAGGGCGCAGGCGGCGCAGTGCATGCCTTCCAGCACCACATGCGAGTCCCAGGTGGAAGATTCGGGGTGGCCCCGCCCGGCCTCGGCAGCATCGGCGGGCAAGGGGCTGCCTGCGGGTGTGCAGGGGCGGCCAAACGCCAGCCATTCCTGCGGGTCGTCCAGCAACTGGGGGGGCACAGCGGGCGATGCCCCCGCCATGCCATCAGGCAGATGCGCCGGGGAAGCCACCGACACATCGGGTCGAAACATTGACATGGTTCAAGCCTATCGTTGGGCCATGACAGGTACATTGACCTGCATCAAGTCCCGGAACATGATTCATCCTAAGCTTGATCCATCGTTTTGAGGAGACCTTTATGTACAAACGCATCCTGATCGCAACGGACGGCTCCCCCCTTTCGGACAAGGCCGTGGAACATGGGCTGTCCCTGGCCGCCCTCACCGGCGCCTCGGCAGTAGCCCTCAAGGTGGTGCCCCGCTACCCCCGCAGCTACTTTGAAGGCGGCATGCCCGTCGATACGAATGATGTGAAGCGCATCGAAACGCAGTGGGGCGACGCAGCGCAGGCCATGGTCGATGGCGTCAAGGCCAAGGGCGAAGCCCAGGGAGTGTCGGTCAAGCCCGTCATCGCCAAGTCCGACCTCGTGGCCGAGGCCATCATCTCCGCCGCCAAGAAGCACAAGTGCGATGTGATCGTCATGGCCTCACACGGCCGCAAGGGCCTCAAGCGCCTGCTGCTGGGCAGCGAGACGCAGCATGTGCTCACCCACTCGCACATCCCTGTGCTGGTGCTGCGCTAAGCACCAAAATATGCATCAAAACAGGCTCTTCCGCCTATCCAATAAGCGGAAGCAGCTATCCAATCAATAGCAAAACACCGAGAGGTTTCAACGCCTGCTCGGTGTTTTTCATTCCCAGCCGGATCACCGGCCGGTCAATGGTTGCCCAGGTAGAGCTGCGCCATGCGCTCGTCGGCCAGCAGCCCTTGCGCCGGGCCCTGCAACACACAGCGCCCCTGGTCCAGGATGTAGCCCTGCTGGCTGATCTGCAGCGCCTGCCTTGCGCGTTGCTCCACCATTAGCACCGCCACGCCTGCGGCGGGCAGCTTCTGCACCATGTCGAATACCTTGCCCACCAATGACGGTGCCAGCGCCGCCGTGGGCTCATCGAGCACCATGATGCGCGGCGACGGCATGAGCGCCCGCGCAAAGGCCAGTTGCTGACGCTCGCCGCCCGAGAGGTTGCTGGCGGGCTGCGGCAGGCGCTCCAACAACGCCGGAAAGTCGGCCAGCACCTCGTCCATGCGGCGCTTGATGTTGGCCACGCCCCGCACCACCAGCAGGTTCTCGCGCACTGTGAGCGAAGGGAACACATTGGCCACCTGCGGCACATAGGCCAGCCCCGCGTCAAAACGGTCTTCGGCCGACAAGGCCGTGATGTCGCGCCCGCCCAGGTGGATGGTGCCCGCCACACGCGGCAGCAAGCCCAGCAGCGCCTTCACCAGCGTGGATTTGCCCGCGCCGTTGGTGCCCGCAATGGTCACGATCTCGCCCGGTGCCACAGCCAGGTCAATGCCATGGATGATGTCCACCTCGGAATACCCGCCGCGCAACTGCGCGATCTGCAGCAAGTTGTCTGCGCCGCTCATACCACCCCTCCCATATAGGCTTCCTGCACGCGCGGGTCGTCCAGCACGGTGTGCGGGTCGCCCTCGGCCAGGATGGCGCCCCGGTCCATCACGATCATGCGGTTCGACAGCGACTTGAGCGCCTGCAGGTGGTGCTCGATCACGATGAACGCGATGCCCTGCCCGTTCAGCTCGCGCACGCGGTCGCAAATCTCTTCGATCAGCACCGGGTTCACCCCAGCAAACGGCTCGTCCAGCAAGATGCAGCGCGGATCCAGCATCAGCACCCGGCCCAGCTCCACCAACTTCTTTTGCCCGCCTGAGAGGCCACCGGCCTTCACATCGCGCACCCGCGCCAGGTTCAAGAATTGCAGGATGCGGTCTGCCTTGGCAGACAGCTGAGCCTCATGCTCGCGCAGGCTGCGCGTCTGAAAGAAAGCATTCACCAGCCGCTCCCCTTGAGGGTTGGCCGCAGCCGCCATCAGGTTCTCATGCACCGTGAGGCTCTTGAACTCTCGCGGAATCTGGAACGTGCGCACCAGCCCCAGCCGCGCGCGGCGGTACGGCGGGATGCGCGTGATGTCTTGCCCATCAAACTGGATCTGCCCCGCATCCGCAGGCTGCTGCCCGGCAATGGCCGCAAACAGCGTGCTCTTGCCCGCACCGTTGGTGCCTGCAATGCCCAGAATCTCGCCCGCCTTCAATTGCAGCGAGACTCCGTCCACTGCCTTGAAGCCCCCAAACTGCCGCGTGACGGCGCTCACCTTCAGCATCGTTGTTGCAGTCATTGGGATTTGCCTCCAAACAGGCCGTTGGGCTTGTACAAGGTGATCAGGATCAACGCCAGGCCCACTGCCGCCAGGCGCAGGCTGGCCATTCCCACCTCGGACACGCCTGGCACCCAGTCCTTGGCAAAACGCGAGCCTTCCAGAAACACCATGAGCAGCAAAGAGCCAAACACCGCACCGCGCACGGTGCCCGAGCCGCCCATCACGAGGCCCATCCACACATAAAAGGTGATGAGCGGAATGAACTGCTCTGGCGTAATGAAGGTGATGAAGTGCGCATAGAACGCGCCAGCTACACCGGCCAACGCCGCCCCCAGCATGAACACCTGCACCTTGAACCAGGCCGGGTCCTTGCCCAGGGCCGACAGTGCGGGCTCATCGTCGCCAATCGCCTTGAGCAGGCGCCCAAACGGGCTGGCCGCCAGGCGCACTGTGCCCCAGGCCACCACAGCGACCACCGCCAGCAGCGTGGCAAAAATTGCCATGTCAGACACACCACTACCCCAGGACGCAAACAGCTTGGGCAGGCCGGGCAAGCCCTGCACGCCTTTGGTGAGCCAGCTTTCTTGCTGGATGGAGATGCGCACCGCCTCCGAAAAACCCAGCGTGACGATGGCCAGATAGTCATCGCGCAGCCGCAACGACAGCAAGCCGATGGGCAGCGCCAGCAAGCCCGAGAGCACGGCCGCCGCCACAAAACACAGCACCAGCGGCACGCCTTGCAGCGCCAACAGGCCCGAGGTGTAGGCGCCCACGGCAAAGAACGCCACGACGCCAAAATTGACCAGCCTGGTCAGGCCGAACTGCAGGTTCAGGCCCAGCGCCAGCAGGCAGTAAATGAGGGCAACGATGCCAATGGCACACAGGTAAGCAATCATGAATCAGGCTCCTTACCGCACCAGCTGCACACGGCCCATGATGCCCGCCGGGCGAACCAGCAGCACCAGCGCCAGCACCACAAACGACAGCACCAGCTTGTACGACGGCCCCATCAGCGGCACCGCCAGCTCTTGTGCCACACACAGCAGCAGCGCACCCAGCACCGCGCCCACCGGGCTGCCAATGCCGCCCAGCACCATGGCCGCAAACGCGGGGATCAGGCTCTCCCAGCCCATCTCGGGGCTGACCACGGCCTTCATTCCCAGCAGCACGCCGCCCAGCGATGACAGCGCCCCTACCAGCAACCACAGGCTGAGCATCAACCCATTGGCCCGGATGCCGCTGGCGCGTGCCAGGTCGGCACTGTCCGCCACGGCGCGCAGCTGGCGGCCGAAGCTGGTGCGGTAGATGAGCACAAACACCACCAGCAGACACGCTGCCGCCACGGCGGCAATCGCCAGATCGGTAGGCAGGATGCGGATGCCGCCAAAGTTCCAGGCGCGCACCAGGGGCAGGTCAAACGTGCGCTGGTCGTGCCCTGCAAAAAAACCGATCAGGCTGCGCAGCAAAAAACCCAGGCCAATGGCCGCCAGCATGGACGACACCATGGGCCGCCCGGCCAGTTTGCGAAAAATCAGCGTGTACGAGCCCGCAGACACCAGGGCCGCGACCCCCATGCTGATGAGCGCCGCAGCCCACAGCGGCCAGCCGCCCAGTAGCTGCACCGCCACGGCCGCATAGGCGCCGGTGGTCAGCATGTCGCCAGTGGCCGCATTGGGGAAGCGGTTGACGCCCATCACCAGGGTCATGGCCAGGGCGGGCAATGCCACTACCAGGCCTTCGATCAATCCGTTGATCAGCAGGTTTACAAAATCGATCCAGGTCATTGCGTCATTCCGTCATCCCGTGCACATAGCGCGTCCGGAGCACCCATTGGGTCTGCATGTTCAAACTTGAAAAAACCCGTTCGGGCTGAGCTTGTCGAAGCCCTGCGCGGCGCTTCGACGGAGCTCAGCGTGAACGGTTTAAGTGGGTTGATACCGACTCACTCACCAAACCAAAGCCCGGCACCCGCCCCTGCGGCACGCCGGGCACAGTGGTCACATCGTGATGGACACCACGTCGCGCCGCACCAGCTGGCCCTTTTCGATGATGAACACACCAAAGTCCGGCGTCACATCGCCCGCCTTGTCAAAGTCCAGCTTGCTGGAGGAGCCTTCGTAGTTCACCTTGGCCTTCTTGGCCAGTTGGGCCTTGCCTTCGGCAAAGGTAAAGACTGCTGTGCCGGGTGCGTTGGAGACATCGCGCATCTTGGCGTTGATCTGCTCGACCGTGGCCTTGGGGCCTGCTGCTTCCATGGCCAGTGCCAGCGAGATCACCATGTCATACGCCATGGCGGCGTAGATGTTGGTGGAAGCGGCCTTGCCCGTGGCCTTGGTGAAGGCGGCGTCAAACTGGGCATACGAAGCGCTCTTTTCGTTGGACACGGTGTCCACCGAGATGATGCCCTCGCACACCTCGGCGCCCAGGGCCTTCACCAGGTCGGGGTTGGCTGCCCAGCCCGGGATGATCCACTTGGTGTCTGCGCCAGACTGGAACCATTCGCGCAGGATGATGGTGGTGTCGGGCAGGTACGAGCCCATCACGATCACATCGGGCTTGGTGGCCAGAATCTTTTGCAGCTCGCTGCGGTAGCTGGGGCGGTTGGGCTCGTAGGTGACATGTGCCGCCACCTTACCGCCACGCTTTTCCCAGGCGCGGGTGAAGCCTTCCACATTGCCCAGGCCCGATGCGTTGTTGAATGCCATGGTGGCCGGGCGCTTGAAGCCACGCTTGGTACAAATCTCGGCAAACGCCGCGCCAAAGCGGTCGTTGGTGGCCTGAAAACGCCACACCAGGTCCTTGGTGTCCAGCGTGGAGATGGCGGGCGCGCCCGACACGTTCATCTGGATGATGCCTGCCGCATCGGTCAGCGGCATCACCGCCAGCGTCACGCCCGATGCCCAGGTGCCCAGCACCGCCTGCACCTTGTTCACTTCGATCAGCTTCTTGGCGGCCAGCACGGCAGCGTCGGGCTTGGTCTGGTCATCTTCGGTAAAAAGTTCGAGCTTGCGGCCACCCGCACCGCCTGCGGCGTTGACCTCGTCCACCGCCAAGCGAATGGCCTGCTGCATGCCGGGGCCGTAAGGGCTGCCCGCGCCTGTGATAGGCGTGAGCGAGCCGATGCGGAACACATCGCCCTGCTGGCTGAAGCCGATGGAGGGAAGGAGCTGCAGAGCCGCTACGGCGCCGCCGAGCTTGACGAAATTTCTACGTTGCATGGTGATCTCCGGTCAGGTCAGGGTTGGAATTCAGAGGGTGTTCTTGACGAAAGCGCCGTCCTTGACGATGGCGCGGATGTGCTCGCCCTGGCCCAGCAGGCAGGTGATGTCGGTAAGTGGGTCACCATCGACCAGCAGCAGGTCGGCAATGGCACCCGCCGTGATCTCGCCCAGTTGGCCTTGCTGACCCAGGATCTCCGCGCCAATCAGCGTGGCCTGCTGCAGCACCGGGCCGTTGCCCAGAATCTCGGCGCGCAGACGCAACTCGTCAGACTGCAGGTAATGCGTTTCGGCCAGCAGGTCGCTGCCCAGGCCCATCTTCACGCCCGCCTTGGCCAGGATTTCGATGGCCTGCTTGCCCTGGCTGCGCACCGAGTCGATCTTGGCGATGGACACCGCAGGCAGGCCATAACGCTCGCCCTCGTTGGCCAGGCCTTCGTAGGTGATGAGCGTGGGCACCATGAACGCGCCCATCTCGGCCATGAATTCCGCTGTGGGTGCATCCACCAGGTTGCCGTGCTCGATGGTGCGCACGCCGCAGCGCACCGCACGGGCAATGGCGCGCGGCGTGTAGGCGTGGGCCATCACATAGGTATTGGCGTTGGATGCCTCTTCCACAATCGCGTGCAGTTCGGCTTCGGAATAGCCCAGGTTGCCAATCGGGTCGTTGGGCGAGGCCACACCGCCCGAGGCCATCACCTTGATCTGCGTGGCGCCCTTCAGGATTTCTTCACGCACCGCCAGGCGGCACGCATCCACCCCATCCACCACGCGGCCGATGTTTCCCAGCTTGTAGGCGCACGAGCACACATCCAGGTCATCGTTGCGCTGGCGGAAATCCGCATGCCCACCGGTTTGCGACAGCGCCTTGCCCGCCGGGAAGATGCGCGGCCCCTGCACCAGCCCCGTGCGCACCGCTTCGGCCAGCGACCAGTCGGCGCCGCCCGCATCGCGCACGGTGGTGAAGCCCCGGTCCAACATCCCCTTCATGATGGGCAGCGAGCGCATCATGGTGAACACATTGGGCATCTTGGCCACCGTGCCCAGGTTGAACGAAGACGCCACCACGTGCACGTGGCAGTCGATCAGGCCGGGCATCAGGGTCATGCCCTTGGCGTCCACCGTGGTGGTGCCCTCGGGCACCTCCAGCTCGGCGCCTACCGCCGCAATGCGGCCGTCCTGCACCAGAACGGACAGGCCGGTGTGTAGTGTGAGTGCGTGGACATCCAGCACACGGCTGTTTTTAATCAACAAAGAGGTCATGAGGTTCGTCAAAGTGGGCGCAATGGCTTCAAAATTACTCATGGCCCATCTTTTTTAGGCGCCATGATGACCATCAAGCATCCATCCGGCGCATTGCTGCATCTTCAGAGTGTGACGCTTGACACGTTGCTGTCACAGGACGCATTTATCGGGCCAATCGCCCTTATCCGCAACGCCTAAAATCTCACCATCCCATGATCCCTACTCATACCCCCTAGCCACATCCATGCGCCGCCTGTGTCCCACCATCTCCGAGCTGAACGCCTTTCACTCCGCCGCCAAGCACCAGGCCTTCACCATGGCCGCGCGCGAGTTGTGCGTGACGCAAAGCGCCATCAGCCGCCACATTGCGGCGCTGGAGGACTACCTGGGCCAGAAGCTGTTCATCCGCAAGGCCACGGGGCTGGAGCTGACCGAGGCAGGCGCCACCTACCTCAATGCCACCCGCCCCGCCATGGCCGCGCTGGAATCGGCCACGGCGCAACTCATGTCGTACGGGGGCGATGGCGGCTCGCTCAACCTCTCGGTGCCGCCCACGTTTGCTGCGCAGTGGCTGTTTCCCCGCCTGGGGCACTTCAAGCGCACCCTGCCGCAGGTGTCGCTGAACTTTGTGCGCTACCAGCACGCACACGACTTTGCGACACCGCATGAATTCGACGCGGCCATCCAGTACGGCTACGGCAACTGGCCCAGCGCCAATGCGCGCTACCTGATAGGCAAGGAGACCAGCATCGTGTGCAGCCCGCAGCTGCAGGCCACCCTGCCCCTGCGCACGCCGCAGGACCTGATGCGTGCCACGCTGCTGCAGCACATCGAAGTACCCCTGGCGTGGCAGGACTGGATGGAAGCCAACGGCCTGGACACCAGCGCCAGCCGGTTCGGCCCGGGCTTCAATCTGTACTCGCTGATCATCCGCGCCGCCGTCTCAGGCTTTGGCGTAGGCATCGTGCCCACCTGCCTGGTGGAGGACGAACTGGCGGCGGGCACGCTGGTGGAGCCCCTGAAAGACCGCTTTGACAGTCCGCTGGGCTACTACCTGTGCGCGCCTACCGCGCGCACCAACCTGTCGGTGTACCGGCTGGTAGCCGGGTGGCTGGAGCATTGCTGCAACCATGCCGAGGGCGCCGCAGCGCCAGCCGCAACCCCCTGCATTTTCTGCAGCCCCCAAGCCTCAACGACGGGTTAGATCAGGGTATGGGTGGCCCCGCGCAGCCAGCGCAGGGCGCCACACCCGCGGGCCCGCTTCAGGCAAACAGCGCCTTGTGCTGCTCACGCAGCAAATTCTTCTGCACCTTCCCCATCGTGTTGCGCGGCAGCTCGGGCACCACAAAACACTTCTTGGGAATCTTGAAGTTGGCCAGCTGCGACTTGAGCTGCGCCACGATGGCATCGGGGTTGAGCTGCGCACCGGGCTTGGCAATCACCACGGCCACGCCCACTTCGCCAAAGTCGGGGTGGGGCACGCCCACCAGGGCGCTTTCGGCCACGCCGGGCATCTCATTGATGTAGCCCTCGATCTCGGCCGGGTAGACGTTGTAGCCGCCGCTGATGATCAGGTCCTTGCTGCGGCCCACGATGCTCACGTAGTCGCGCTGGTCCACTTTGCCCACATCACCGGTTTTGAACCAGCCGTCGGCCGTGAATTCTTCGGCGGTCTTTTCGGGCATGCGCCAGTAGCCCTTGAACACGTTGGGGCCCTTCACCTGGATGCTGCCGATCTCGCCCACGGGCAGCGGCTTGTTGGCATCGTCCACCACGCGCAGGCCCACGCCGGGCAGCGGGAAGCCCACCGTGGCGCCGCGCCGCTCGCTCTGGCCGCCGTGGCGTGCATCGGCCGCATAGGGGTTGCTGGTGAGCATGATGGTTTCGCTCATGCCGTAGCGCTCCAGGATGGTGTGGCCTGTGCGCTGCTGCCATTCGGTAAAGGTCTCGATCAGCAGCGGGGCCGACCCTGCGATGAACAGGCGCATGTTCTTGGCGGCATCCTTGGTCAGGCCCGGCTCGGCCAGCAGGCGCACATACAGCGTGGGCACGCCCATGAACACGGTGGCGCGCGGCATGGCGGCCAGCACGGCCTTGGGGTCGAACTTGGCGAACCAGATCATCTTGCTGCCGTTGATGAGCGCGCCGTGGATGGCCACGAACAGGCCATGCACGTGGAAGATGGGCAGTGCGTGGATCAGCACATCGCCATCCTTCCAGCCCCAGTAGTCCTTCAAGGTCACGGCATTGCTCAGCAGGTTGCCATGCGTGAGCATCGCGCCCTTGCTGCGGCCGGTGGTGCCGCTGGTGTAGAGGATGGCGGCCAGGTCGTCGGCCGACTTGTTCATCGGCTGGTGTACCTCGCTGTGGTGCGCTGCGCGCTCCAGCAGGCTGCCCGTGCGGTCGTCGCCCAGCGTGAACACATGGCCCGTGCCCTGGGTGAAGGCGATCTTGCTCACCCAGCCGAAGTTGCCGGGCGTGCAGACCACCACGGCGGGCTCGGCGTTGCCGATGAAGTATTCGATCTCGGCGCTCTGGTAGGCGGTGTTGAGCGGCAGGAACACATAGCCCGCGCGCAGCGTGGCCAGGTACAGCACCATCGCTTCGACCGATTTTTCGACCTGCACGGCCACGCGACTGCCTGCGGGCAGCTTCAGCGACGCCAGCAGGTTGGCCATGCGGGCGCTCGCACGGTCCAGGTCGCCCCAGGTGTAGAACAGCGGCGTGCCATCGGCCGCCGTTGTCTCCACAGCGGTGCTCGACAGGTCGGCAGGGAAGGCAGCGCGCAAGGCGCTGAAGAGGTTGTGTTGGCTCATGGCTTGGGCTTTGCTTTTTTTGACAAGGAAGAAGACGGGAAGCGGGGCCGCAGCGGTCAAAACACCGGCGGACGCTTGTCCAGAAAGGCAGTGATGCCCTCGCGGTGCTCGGCGCTGTTCGCATAGCCGTAGGGGTCGGGCGCACCGCTTACTATGTTTTCTATAGCTGAAAACTCTTTACTGTCGAGCGCAGAAGGCGTTTTTAATGCCCTCAATGTCTGTTTGTTCAAACGCGCGGCCTGGGGGGCCAGCGCCGCCACCCGCTGTGCGCTGCCCAGGGCGTCGGTGGCCGCCATGTCGTCGGCCACCACCCGGTTCAAAAAACCGCGCGCCAGCATGTCGGCCGCGCTGAAGGTGGCGGCCTCCAGCAGCATCTGGCGTGCCACCACCTCGCCCACCGCGCCCGCCACCAGTTGCGCCTCGCGCGGGGCCATCGGAAAGCCAAGCTTGGCGATGGGCGCGCCGAATCGGGCGGTGCTGCCCGCGATGCGGATGTCGCAGCAGCTCGCAATCTCGACCCCCGCGCCCATGCAGGCCCCGCTGATGCGGGCCACGATGGGAACGTCACAGGCCAGCATGGCGTTCAGCCCGCCCCACACGTCGTTTTCATGGAAATCACGCAAGGCAGCGGCGTCGAAGCGGAAGGCGGGGTATTCAGAGATATCCCCGCCCGCGCAGAACGCGCCGCCGTCGCCCTCAATGAGCACGCAGCGGGCATTCGGGTCGCGCTGAATGCCCTCGAACACCGCACGCAACTCGCGCCACATGGCGCGCGACATGGCATTGAGCCGCCCCTCGTGACGCAGCACGACCCGCACCACGCCCCCCTCGCCCTGGCGGGCCGTGACATCACCTGGCATGGTGCCCCTCAGTCCAGCTTGACGTCGGCGGCCTTCACCACCTGCGCCCAGCGTTTGACCTCGCCACTGACCATCTTGCCGAAGTCCTGCGGGCTCAGCGTGCCGAACTCGGCGCCATTGCCGGCCCAGCTAGTCTTGATTTCTTCCGACTGGCCGAGCTTGCGCACCTCCTCGACGATGCGCGCCTGCACATCGGCGGGTGTGCCTTTGGGTGTCCACAGGCCATACCAGGTGGTGACCGTGTAGTCGGGCAAGCCCACTTCGGCGGCGCAAGGCACGTCGGGGAAGGCCGGATTACGCTTGGCACCCGCCACCATCAGGGCCTTGATGCGTCCGCCCTTGATGTGCCCGGCGGACGAACCCAGGCCGTCAAACATCATGTCCACCTGCCCGCCCACCAGGTCTGCCAGCGCCGGGCCCGCCCCCCGGTAAGGGATGTGGGTGATGAAGGTCTTGGACTGGATCTTGAACAGCTCGCCCGCCAGGTGGTGCGAGCTGCCCGAGCCCGCCGAGCCATAGTTGAACTTGGCGGGGTTGGCACGCACCAGGGCCAGAAATTCGCGGAAGTCCTTGACCGGCATGTTCTTGGGATTGACCACCAGCACCTGGGGCACGCTGGCCAGCAGGGCCAACGGAATGAAGTCCTTCTCCAGATCGTAGTCGAGCTTGGGATAGACCGAGGGCGCAATCACATGGTGTGCGCCGCCCATGAACAGCGTGTACCCGTCGCCCGGCGCCTTGGCGGCAAAACTGGCGCCCACGTTGCCACCCGCACCGCCACGGTTGTCGATCACCAGCGTCTTGCCGGTGGTCTTGGCAAACTGCGCCGCCAGCGGGCGTGCAAACGTATCGGTGCCGCCCCCAGCCGGAAACGGCACCACCAGGTTCACCGGCTTGGCGGGCCAGGCCGAGGCCTGCGCCCAGCTGCTGCCACTGGCCAGGCCAAGGCCCGCAGCCGCCGCGCCCAGCAGCACATCCCGGCGTTGAATTCGCGATGGGTTCCTATTCATTCGCTTGTCTCCTGTCGTTGTAAAAATCACCTTCAGTAGCGCGGGCCGGGCACCTTGCGGTGCACCCCGTCACATCCAACCAATCCATCGACACATCGATCAATCGATCAGCCAGTCCTTGCGTTCTTCAGTTTTTTTCTTCGGTCCACCTGCACACCTGCCCGTCACAACATCAGTCGCGGCACAGGCTGTCGATGTCGCCCGACACCGGCACCTTGCCCTGCGCCAGCAGGCTGCGGTGCTTGTCGATGCGCTTGAGGTCATACAGGTAGTTCACCATCAGCCCGTACGACTGTTTTTGCCCCTTGGACGAAGGGTCGCCCGCCCAGTTCAGGCGTTCTACCCGCGCACCGTTGCCCAGGTGGAAACGGGCCACGGGGTCCACCGGTTTGCCCTCCTGCATTTCGCGGCCCAGATAGTACGCCGCGCACTCCAGCAGCATCTGCCGCACGGGCGATTTGGCGTCCAGCTCCAGCGCCTTGTCGATGGCACCCAGCAGGTGGGTGGCTTGCGGCGGTTCAAAGCCCACGGCGCGGCCCAGCTCGGTGCGGCGCTTGTCGTCCAGGCGCTCCAGCATCGCACCCGCATGCTTGCCCAGCCAGGCGCGGAAGCCCGGAATGGGCGACAGCGTGGCGAAGGTGCGCAGGCGCGGAAACTCGGCCGTGAGCGTCTCCACCACGTGCTTGATGAGCGAGTCGCCAAAACTCACGCCGCGCAGGCCCGTCTGTGTGTTGCTGATCGAATAGAAGATGGCCGTGGTGGCGCGGGTAATGTCGGCGGGCGCGGCGGCTTCATCGAGCAGCGGCGTGATGCTGGACGAGATCTTGTCGAGCAGCGCCACCTCCACAAAAATCAGCGGTTCGCCCGGCAGGCGGGGGTGGAAGAAGCCGTAGCAGCGGCGATCACTGTCCAGGCGGTTCTTCAGGTCGGCCCAGCTGCGGATGTCGTGCACGGCCTCGTACTTGATGAGCTTTTCGAGCAGCGAAGCGGGCGAGTCCCACGACAGGCGCTTGAGCTCCAGAAAAGCCACGTCGAACCAGGTCGAGAACAGGTGCTCCAGCTCGGCATCGAGCGGCAGCAGGCGCTTGTCGGCCTTGAGCAGGGGCAGAATCTCGGCGCGCAGGTCCACCAGAAAACGCATGCCTTCGGGGAAGACAGAGAACCGCTGCAGCAGCCGCGTGCGCGGCGACACCAGCGCGCGGCGCAGGCTGATCTCGGCCTGCCCCTCTTCGGCCGTGCCCGCTGCGGCCTCGTAGCGCTGGCGGGCCGACTTGAAGCGCGTGGCATCGGGTGCGAACTGCTCACACATCAGCAGCCACATGTCGCGCCGCTCCTCGGGCTCGGCCTTGGCATACCACTCGGCCACGGCCTGGGCGCGGCGCCCGCCTTCGATCTCGCTCACCTGCGGGGCCACCACCTCCTGCAGGTCGGCCAACAGGCGGCGCAGCGCGCGGGGCGACAGTGCCTCGCTCCCCCGCCGCAAGGTGGCCTGCAGCCGCTCGTGGGTGGAGCGTGGCACAGCCACCTTGGCCACCACGTCGGTCACGGATTTGTCGAGGGCAGCCTTGGCCAGCTTGTCACCGCCCTTGTCGGCGGCAGGGGCGCTGGTGCGCAGGCGTGACACGCTGCGGGTGATCCATTCGGGGGTGCTGTTCATCATGGTGTCAACCTCGATTGCTGATTGCGGGCGATGTCGCGCAGCGCATCGCGCTGGCGCAAGAGATGGGTGCGCATGGCCTCTTCGGCGGCTTCGCTGTCGCGCGCCTTGAGGGCGGCAAACACAGCCAGGTGCTCGGCCAGGCTTTGCTGCAGGCGGCCCGGGGCATGCAGCGTCTGGTGGCGCGCCAGACGCAGGATCTTGCGCAGGTCGCCAATCACCTGAGCCAGCCAGCGGTTGTCGGCCAGCGTGATGAAGGCCTCGTGGATGGCGTAGTTGGCCTCGTAGTAATCGGTGATGCGCCCTTCGGCCGCGCACTGCTGCAGCCGCTGGTGCAGCAGCTCCAGCGCCGCCACGTCGGCCCCGCTCGCCTTGTGCGTGGCCTCATGTGCCGCGCGGCCCTCCAGCAGCGCAATTACAGGGAACAGGTCGTCCAGGTCCTTGTCGGTGATCTCGGCCACAAAACAGCCCCGGCGCGGCTCGTGGCGCAACAGGCCCTCGGCCACCAGCACCTTGAGCGCCTCGCGCAGCGGCGTGCGCGAGATTTCGAGCCGCTCACACAGCGCTGCCTCGTCCAAAAAGCTGCCGGGCCGCAGGTCGCCCGCAAAAATCTGGTCCCGCAGCCGCGAGGCGACTTCGTCGTGCAGTGAATTCGGAACGGGACGCATGGTGGGCAGAGCTCCAGGGTCATCGACCCACTGGGGTACTTTTTTTGATCGCTTGATTGCCACGGCGCGCGCAGATCGGAAGGAGCCGCCGCGAACAATCAACGACCGGCCCCGCCTTTACTGCTCGCAACACACCACTAAAAGCTGGCTACCGGGTGCATTGCCTCGCCATGTACGTAATTTCTCATAATTACGCAAAATAACAAGCGAAAAAATGCGAGTTGAAGGGTTCGGTTACACAAAAGTGGGGGATTGCGGCGGCTGAGCAACGTGGGGCGCTGGCTGGGCGGTGCCAAAAGGCCTCCAAAAAAGCCGCCACCGCGCTCCGGTCCCCGATGGCCACCCCAAACTGCTCCACTGTTGGCCAGTCAAACTGCTCCAGGCAGGACGGGGTGATTATGCGGGGTCTGAGGTGATGATCAGGCGTGCAGCAGCCTCTTTGAGCCTGTAGCTCTTGCCCTCGAACTCCAGCATGGCGCAGCGGTGCATGAGGCGATCGAGGATGGTGGTGGCCATGGTCGCGTCGCCCAGGTAGCGACCCCAGTCCTGCACGACGCGGTTGGAGGTGATGACGATGGAGCGGCGCAGCTTGTAACGCTGGTGGACCAGGGCCTGCAGCAACTCGGCGGCATGCTCGCTGATGCGCCTTGCCAGGAACAGGTCATCGAGCACCAGCAAGTCGGCCGCCACCCAGCCCTTGAGCAGACTGGCGCGCTCGTCGGCGTCGGCCAGCGCATAGCGAGCGAACTCGCTGTCAGCTTCGATGTAGGACACGTCATGACCGAGCAAGGTGGCTTGGTAGGCCACGGCCTTGGCGATGTGGCTCTTGCCGGTGCCGGGCTTGCCTACGATCAGGGCGTTGGCGCCTTCGCTGAGGAACTTCAAGGTGTGCAACTCGAAGCAGGCTGCGCGCGGCAGCTTTGGGTTGAAGCGCCAGTCGAAGTCGGCCAGGGAGGGCTTCTCATCCAGGCCGGAGAGCTTGAAGCGACGTGCCATCAGCCTGCTGTGGCGTCGGTCGAGTTCGTCTTGCAGCAAGGCTGAGAGCGTATCCAGAAAGGGCTCCTGAGCGGCCTGGGCCTGCATCAGGCGCGTCTGCAGGGTCTCAGCCATGCCTGACAGGCGCAGCTTGCGCAGGGTGGCCTCGATGTCGTGGGGGGTCATGGCGGTCATGCGAAGAAATCTCCTTGAGGTGTGATGGCGGGTGTCGTGGCCGCTGTGGCCATGGCGAAGAGTTCGCCGTACTCCTGTGGGTTGCGGATGAGGTCGTGCGTTTGCGTGGTGCTCGCGGGTGCGGCCTGCGTCGCTGTCGGGGCGGCATCGAGTTGGGCCAGAGCCTGCGCCACCAGGCGTTCGGTGATGGCCTTGACGTGGCGGTAGCTGTGCACACCGTCGTCGATGGCCTGGGCACAGGCGGTGTTGACCATCTGGCGTGGATAGCGGTCGGCCAGGTGCACGATGCCCCACAGCTTGCGCTGGCCCACACGGCCTTCGATGGCAAACAGCATCTGGCACAGCCGGGCGGCGTCCACGCCGATGGCATCGGCCTGCTTGAGGATGTGGAGGGTCTCGCGGGAGGGGTTGAAGACGCGCTCGTCCATGGGCAGCACCACGGTGCCTGGCCGCTCGGCCAAGGTGTGCGTGCGCAGCAGGGCCTGGGTCTGTAGGTCGCGAATCTCCAGGCGGCGCTCGAAGATGCGCACCAGCACCTTGGTGCCAATGTGCGCCGGCCGCGCGGCGTAGCTGCAATGGGCCACGCGCACGCAGCCGTCGTCGCACACGGTGCGCTGCTCGTCACGGAAGTACGCCATGGGCAGCGTGGGCAAGGGCTGCAGGTGGGGCCGCTCTTCTTCGAACATGGCCTGTACCTGGCGGCGCTCTGAGCCGTGGATGCGAGAGGCCGCCCACTTGGTCTCCCAGTGCTCCAGGTAGGTGTTCTGTTCTTCAATGGTCTCGAAGCGCTTGCCCTTGAGTGCCGTGGCCTGAGTGTGACCAATGGCATTCTCGACACTGCCCTTGCGGTTGGGGTCACGTACCCGCGCCGGGTCGGCCACGACCTCGTAGTGTGCCAGGGTGGCGGCGTACACGGGGTTGAGCTCGGGCTCGTACAGGTCGGGCTTGAGCACGCCTTCCTTGAGGTTGTCCAGGACCACGTATCGGCACGAGCCGCCAAAGTAGCGCCAGGCTTGTTCGTGCAGTTCGGCCCAGACCTGTTGGCCAGAATTCCAGACCACGCGGCGGAAACTGCGGCGCGAATACCGAAGCGTGGCCACGAACAGGCGTGGCTTGCGCCAGCGGTCGGTGCCGGGCACGCGGGTGGGCGCGCCTTCGCCGAAGTCCACCTGCATCTCCTCGCCGGGCAGGAAGCTCAGGCGGTCGAACTGCTCAGGCTCACGCACCCGGATGCGCGCCACGAAGCGTTTGACGGAGTTGTAGCGTGCAGCAAAGCCGTGGGCATCGACCAGGTCCTGGTAGATGGCCGTGGCATTGCGGCCCAAGCGCAACTGAGCTTCGATGAAGGCGCGGTGGGGCTCACACAGCGAGGTGGCCGCCGGCGCAGGCGCCAGCAGTAAAGCCGGTGGCCGGGGTGGAGCAGTTTGGCTGGCCAGGGGCACAACCAGGTCGGTGGCCACCCCGGGGCAGTTTGAATCGTCAGGCGACGGGGGCGGCGGATCGCCCTGGGCCTCAAAGCGCTTAGCCCAGGCGCGGATGGTGTGGCGGGAGATGCCGGTGCGGCGCTCAATCTCGCGCTGGGTGTTACCCGCGCGCAGGAGCGTCCAGATCGTGGTTTGTAGATGTGGCTTCAAGACGTTCACCTCGTGAATCCCCCCTTGTGATCAAGGGGGTGGAAGTTACGTCCTGCACGTCAGAGCTGAGGCGCCTGACTCACCGAAATCAATGGGTCAACTCACCCCGGCCAGGTGGAGCAGTTTGGGTGGCCATAAGTGGGGCAGTTTGGGTGGCCGCCGGGGCTCCGGTCCACTGGGGTGGCCCCCTCTGATCGCGCGTCAGTCAGCTCCCGGCCTGCATCAACCAACTCTGCGCAAAAAAATAGCCCGCACTGGGCGGGCTAAATCTTGCATATCTCGATGCTTCGTGGGATCGAACCGTCAGAATTAACGGCATCCGAATGGTATGGGCGCAATTGCCAGGCGACCCAGATCGCAGGTGAAGAAGCGTGACATATGCCTCACTTTGCCTCGTCCGTGCGACCCGGTGAGCTATGAGTCATCTTCCGGCAAGCTGACCAGTCAGTCCAGCACCATGAACACTGCGGTGGATATCCTCTTTTGCGCGGGGACCATCGACCAAGAACAGCCGTTGGCCTCGGTCACACGCAGTCACTCAACGCTCCAATTGAGACGAGAGCGGAGCCCGTACCCTTGAGTCCACCGCGATAGCGGGCTGCCTAGCTACATAAAGTGCGCTTGCTGCGTACATGCAGCCAAATACACCGCCAAATACGACAGCCCAGACCGGGACGGTGAATGATTCGCTTGTTGATTTCCACGCAAAGCTGACCCACCATTTCCATCGAATCTTGACCCACCCTGGTTCGTGAGCTTTGCGCTCACGTTGTGGATAAGTTCTTGGTCGCCTTCTCCTTCTTGGTGGTCTGTGGTGGTTGCTGTGCGGAGCTATTCTTGAACCGGTAGCTGTCATTGCCGGTCTCAAGAATATGGCAGTGATGCGTGAGCCGGTCCAGCAATGCCGTGGTCATCTTGGCATCCCCGAACACACTGGCCCATTCGCTGAAGCTCAGGTTGGTGGTGATCACGACGCTGGTGCGCTCGTAGAGTTTGGACAGCAGGTGGAACAGCAAGGCGCCTCCTGATGCACTGAACGGCAGGTAGCCCAACTCGTCCAGAATCACCAGATCCACATATGCAAGCCGGTGGGCCATCTGCCCTGTCTTGCCTTGGGCCTTCTCTTCTTCCAGCGCATTGACCAACTCTACCGTGGAGAAGAACCGCACCCTTCGGTGATGGTGTTCAATGGCTTGCACTCCGAGGGCTGTGGCAATGTGGGTCTTGCCTGTGCCCGGCCCGCCCACCAGCACCACGTTGTTGGCATCCTCCAGGAACTCACACCGGTGCAACTGGTGCACCAGTGCCTCGTTCACCTCACTGTGGCCGAAGTCGAAGCCTGCCAGGTCCCGGTACGCGGGGAACCTGGCCACCTTCAATTGGTAAGCAACCGAGCGCACCTCCCGCTCGGCGGTCTCAGCCTTGAGCAGTTGGGACAGGATGGGCTGTGCTGCCTCGAAGGCCGGCGCACCTTGCTCAGCCAGTTCCGCAACCGCCTGGGCCATGCCGTGCATCTTGAGCTCGCGCAGCATGATCACGATGGAAGCGATGGCAGGGTCATGACGCATAGCGCACCTCCCTCAATTGGTCATAGCGCAGCACGTTGGCCTGGGGTTCCACAGACAGCTTGAGGGCCTGGGGCGAGGTGACCGGTGCTGGGGCGGGCTTACCGTCCAGCAGGCGGTGGAGCACGTTCAGGATGTGGGTCTTGCTGGCAGCCCCTGACTCCAGTGCCAACTCCACTGCAGCGAGCACAGCTTGTTCATCGTGGTGCAGCACCAGAGCCAGAACCTCCACCATCTCCCGGTCGCCGCCGGGTTGCTTGAGCAAGGTGGCGTGCAGTCGCTTGAAGGCCGCTGGCAGTTCTAGGAACGGAGCGCCGTTGCGCAAAGCTCCTGGTTTGCGCTGCAGCACCGCCAAGTAGTGGCGCCAGTCGTACACGGTCTGTCCCGCACCATGGTGGTTACGCTCGATCAGACGCTGGTGCTCGCACACGATCTGGCCTTCGGCGGCGACCACCAGGCGATCCGCGTAGACCCGCAGGCTCACCGGCCGATTGGCATACGGTGCCGGCACGCTGTAGCGATTGCGCTCGAAGTGGACCAGGCAGGTGGGCGAGACGCGCTTGGTGTGCTCCACAAAGCCATCGAAGAGCCTTGGCACAGGCATCAAGGCTGCCCGCTCCTCGGCCCAGACATCCGCGACGGTGCCCGGCAGCTTGCCGTGCTCGATCTCGTGCCACAGCGCCACGCAGCGCTCCTCAAGCCAGGCATTGAGATCGGGCAGGCTCGGGAATGGCGGCACCACCTGCCACAGGCGATGGCGGGCGTCGCGCACGTTCTTCTCTACCTGGCCCTTCTCCCAGCCCGAAGCCGGGTTGCAGAACTCTGCCTCGAACAGGAAGTGACTGACCATGGCAGCAAAGCGTGCGTTGACATCTCTCTCCTTGCCCCGGCGCACGCGGTCTACGGCGGTGCGCATGTTGTCGTAGATGCCTCGGCGGGGCACACCGCCCAGCACGACGAACGCATGGTTGTGGGCATCGAACAGCATCTCGTGCGTCTGCAGAAGATAGGCACGCAGGTAGAACGCCCGGCTGTGACTGAGTTTGAAGTGAGCCACCTGCAGCTTGGTGCGCACGCCGGCGAGAACAGCCCAGTCCTCGCTCCAGTCGAACTGGAAAGCCTCACCCGGACCGAAGGCCAGGGGAACGAAGGTGCCGCGGCCGGTGGTCTGCTGGGCCACAAGGCGCTGCTCGTGCCAGAGGCGGGCAAAGGCCGCTACGCGGTTGTAGGAGCCGGTATAGCCCAGGCCCCGCAGATCGGCGTACATCTGCTTGACGGTGCGCCGCTGCTTGCGGGACCGGCCCGCTTCCGTCTTGAGCCAGCCGGCGAGCTTCAAGGCGAAGGGATCGAGCTTGGATGGACTGACCCGCTTGGCATAGTGCGGCTCGGCCTCGCCGGCGCGCAGGTACTTGCGGATGGTGTTGCGCGAGAGGCCCGTGCGGCGGGCGATCTCCCTGATGGACAGCTGCTCTCGCAGGGCCCAGCGCCTGATGACACTCAGTGTTGCCACGTCTATCACTCCTGGTCTCCTGCTGCTCAACAAAGCAGCAGGTTAGGGTTAGTACGTGGGTCAGGTTTGGATGGAAATCCCGGGGGTTAGTGGGTCACTTCTGCGTGGAAATCAACAATTCGCTTCCAGCACCAAGGAAAAAAGCGAGGAGCCAGCCTGATGCGTTGTAGGCAAAAAAGACTGAAGCCAAAACACGGGTGGCACGTTGTTTGACACGAATTAAGACAACCAGCGAAATTAAGGCCCAAAGAAACTCGAACGAGGCAAAAGTGAGTGTGGTGTTGGTAGCCGCCCCCCCGTTTAAAAACAAAACGAAGGCGTCAGCCACCTGGAGAACTCCTATTGCCACACTGCCGATCGGATACTTTTTCATAAATTTCTGCATAAGATGAGAGACTCAGCCCGGCTTGGCGCCACCTAGGCTGAAGGTGTAGGCCGCATTCGTTTCATGAAGCAAGAAGGCTGACTCCTACCGACCGCAGAATATCTTGCAGACGTAACAAACAAGCCCTTTTTTGCCCAACCAGCCCTATGGAGGCAACGGGTTGAACGGCCCATTGTCCCTTTTGATTGCGTGCCAAACAATTGCTGACCGATGCTGGCGGTCGAATCTTTTAGGGGCACTATAGCGCCCAATCTCGACGCCTATTGCTGCGCTTGGCAGCTTGATCCCTACACTGAAGCGCGCACAAGACCCTCTCGGTCGGAGTCCAAACGCCCTGACAGCCACCACCCCAACTCAAACACCTACTCCACCCCCGCAAACCCCACCACCAGGTGGTCAATCCACACCCGCAGCTTGGCAGGCAAAAACCGATTGGGTGGGTAGAGCAGCCAGGCCGTGCCCGCATACGAGGTCTTGTGCTGCCAGTCCGGCAGCACGGCCACAAGGTCGCCCCGCTGCAGCGCCGCACGCGCGGCAAAGCCCGGCAGGCTGGCGATGCCCAGGTGGCTCAGCGCCGCCTCCAGCCGCACCTCGCTGTGGTTGGCCACATAGCGGCCGCGCACGGCCACGGTGGCAGATTCGCCTGCGCGTTCAAAGCGCCAGTGCCGGTCGCGCTCGTCCTCGCCCAGGGTGATACAGGCGTGCCGCTCCAGGTCACGCGGGTGCTGGGGGTGGCCGCGCTCGGCCAGGTACTGGGGGCTGGCGCAGATGCAGTGGTGCAAAGTGGCCAGCGGCCGCCCCGCCAGACCCGGGGGCGGGTTATCGGTCACGCGCAGGGCCAGGTCGATGGATTCTTCGAACAGGTCCACCGTGCGGTCGGTGATGAGCAGTTGCACATCCACTTCAGGGTACTTGTGCAAGAACGGCAGCACCAGCGGGTGCACCAGCTGGCGACCCACAGCCTTGGGCATGCTCATGCGCACCAGGCCCGAGGGCGCAGCAGAGTGGGTGTCGCTCAGCGCCCATACCTCGCGCGCGGCGGACACCATGGCCTGGCAGCGGCTGTAGGCGGCGGCCCCGGCGTCGGTGAGCTTGAGCTTGCGGGTGGTGCGCTCCAGCAGGCGCACACGCAGCGAGCCTTCCAGCCGCGCCACCTGCCGGCTCACGGCCGAAGGCGTGATGCCCAGTTGCCGGGCGGCTGCAGAAAAGCTGCCCGCGTCCACCACACGCGCGAACACCGCCATGTCGGGCAGGCTGTCGAGGGGTTGATTGATGCTCATGGCGCACAAGTGCTGTTCTTGAGATTCGATTATCACCAAGAGTGAGCAAATCGATAATTTCAGTGCGCTGCAGCACAGCCACGAGCCCCCTCCTCCCCCCCAGATCACTTCACCCCCATGCACCCCACCCTGCCCCTTGCCCCCGCCTCCCCCCTGGCCCCGCGCCTGTCTGACCTGGCCTTGTTGCTGGTGGCCGTGGTGTGGGGCACGAGTTATGGCGTGGCCAAGGGGGCGCTGGTGTTCTACCCCGTGCTGGGGTTTCTGGCGGTGCGCTTTTTGCTGACCTTTGCCCTGCTGCTGCCCGCTCTGCTGCGCGCCCCGGCGCCAGAGCGGCGCGATGCCCTGGCGGCGGGCCTGCCGCTGGGGGCGCTGATGCTGGGTATTTTTCTGTGCGAAACCTTTGGCCTGGCGCTCACGCAGGCCAGCAATGCAGCCTTTTTGATCAGCCTGTGTGTGGTGCTCACCCCGTTTGCCGAGTGGTGGCTGCTGCGCCAGCGGCCCGGCCGTGCGATGTTTGTGTTTGCGGCGGTTTCGCTGCTGGGGGCTGCGCTGCTCAGCGGCGGCTATTCAGGCGACTGGGGCTGGGGCGACGCGCTGATGCTGGCCGCCGCCGTGCTGCGCGCCATCACCGTGTGCCAGACCACCCGGCTCACGCGCCGCCGCAATGCGCCCGTGCTCGCCCTCACCGCCGTGCAGGCGGGCGTGATCGGCCTGGGCAGCCTGCTGCTGGCGCTGGCCCTGCCGGGCGCGCTGCCGCCCCTGCCCTCGCTCAGCAACGCCAGCGCCTTCTGGCTGGCCTGCATTTACTTGGTACTGGGCTGCACGGTGTTTGCGTTTGTAGTGCAAAACTGGGCCCTGCGCCACAGCCCGCCCACCCGCGTGGGCCTGCTCATGGGCAGCGAGCCCGCGTTTGGCGCGCTGTTTGCGGTGTTCTGGCTGGGCGAGCAGCTCAGCCCCACGGCCTGGCTGGGGGGCGCGCTGATTGTGGGGTCAGCGCTGTGGACCATGGCGCGGCGCAGCGCGTCGCCCCCGGGATCTGCACACACGGCTGCGGAAAGCGCATCCAGCTAACGACGAGATGCTGCTGCCGCCCATACCGGGCAGCAGCCCCTTGGCGACGGCGCGCATGGTGCGGCGGAGCAACCCACAGCCCACAGGCGCCACAAAAAAGCCGCTGGCACCTTGCAGTGCCAGCGGCTCTCAATCACTATATTTTTGATAGCTACCAGGACATATCCATCGCGCGGTAGCAGCCAATTTCACCTTGATCCGAGCGCCAACGCAGGCTGGCGCTGGGCCCACAGCCACAGCGCAATGCCGCCCGCAATCATGGGCACACACAGCCACTGCCCCATGCTCATGCCCAGCGACAGGATGCCCAGGAAGGCATCGGGCTCGCGGAAATATTCGGCGATGAAGCGGAACACGCCATAGCCAAACAGGAAGGCGGCGGCCACCTGGCCCGGGCGGCGCTCCTTGCGTGCGTACAGCCACAGCAGGATGAACAGCAGCAGCCCTTCCATCAGGAACTGGTAGACCTGCGACGGGTGGCGCGGCTGCATCGAGCCGCTGTGCGCAAACACCATGCCCCAAGGCAGGTCGGGGCTGGCAAAGCGGCCCCACAGCTCTCCATTGATGAAGTTGCCCACGCGCCCCGCCGCCAGCCCCGTGGGCACGCAGGGCGCCACAAAATCGGCCACCTGCAGCCAGGGGCGCTGGCGCGAATGCGCAAACCACAGCATGGCCACGATCACGCCCAGCAAGCCGCCATGAAAGGCCATGCCGCCCTGCCACACCGCAAAAATCTCCAGCGGGTGGCTGAGGTAGTAACCGGGCTTGTAGAACAGGCAGTAGCCCAGCCGCCCGCCAATCACCACACCGGCCACGCCCAGAAAGAGAATGTCCTCCACGTCCTTGCGCATCCAGGCGCTTGGGCCGGTGATGGAGGCAAAGGGCTCGTGCCGCAGGCGGCGGATGCCCAGCAGCATGAACAGGCCAAAGGCCGCCAGGTAGGTGAGGCCGTACCAGTGAATGGCCAGCGGGCCGATCTGCAGGGCAACGGGGTCGATGTGGGGGTAGGTCAGCATGGTGGGCGGTATTGTGCCCTCGTGCGAATGGCCCGGGCACCACGCGCCCAATCTGCGCCACCCCCCGTCCAATGCGAACGCTTCTGATCCCCGTACGCATGCAGAACGCAAATGCGGGGACATTGCCTGCAGCCCACCCGCGTCCGCGCGATACTCGCCGCCCGGAAGCAAAGGACAACAACATGCAGGGAAACCCACAAGTCATCGACTATTTCAAGGAACTGCTGCGCGGCGAGCTGGCTGCGCGCGACCAGTATTTCGTGCACTCGCGCACCTATGAGGACCTGGGCTTCATCAAGCTTTACACGCGCCTGGACCACGAGATGCAGGAAGAAACCCAGCACGCCGACGCGCTGCTGCGCCGCATCCTCTTCCTGGGCGGCCGCCCCGACATGCGCCCCAACCCCTTCACCCCAGGCGAGACCGTGCCCGAGATGCTGAAGAAAGACCTGGCCACCGAATACGAAGTGCGTGCGGCACTGCAAAAAGGCATGGCCCTGTGCGAGGGCGTGGGCGACTACGTGAGCCGCGACCTGCTGCTGGCCCAGTTGCGCGACACCGAAGAAGACCACGCCTACTGGCTTGAAAAGCAGCTGGGCCTGATCGACAAGATCGGCCTGCCCAACTACCTGCAGTCGCAGATGGGCAGCGCGGCCGCGTAGGCCATTTGTTTCCAAAATATCAAAAGAAAATCGGCCTCTCCGCGCGACCAGCATGCCGAATATGCTATCAAAATAGAAGCATTCCCAATAAAAAAGCCGCACCCTCGGGATGCGGCTTTTTTGTGGGCGGGGCATCGCCCCACCTTCATGCTGGTGGGCTCAGTCGTCCAGCAGCGACAAATCGCGCACGGCGCCCTTGTCGGCCGACATCACCAGCTTGGCATAGGCCTTGAGCGCGGCCGACACCTTGCGGGGGCGTGGCTGCGCGGGCTTCCAGCCCTTGGCGTTCTGCGCTTCGCGGCGCTTGGCGAGTTCTTCATCGCTCACCAGCACATTGATCGTGCGGTTGGGAATGTCGATGCGGATCCGGTCGCCGTTCTGAACCAGGCCAATCGCGCCGCCCGCAGCCGCTTCGGGTGAGCAGTGGCCAATCGACAGGCCAGACGTACCACCCGAAAAGCGCCCGTCCGTCAGCAGCGCACAGGCCTTGCCCAGGCCCTTGGACTTGATGTAGCTGGTGGGGTACAGCATTTCTTGCATGCCGGGGCCGCCCTTGGGGCCTTCGTAGCGCACGATGACCACATCACCGGCCTTCACCTTGTCGGCCAGGATGTTGGCCACAGCCTCGTCCTGCGATTCCGTCACGTGGGCCATGCCCTCGAACACCAGGATGCTTTCGTCCACACCTGCCGACTTGACCACGCAGCCGTCCACAGCAATGTTGCCGGTCAGCACGGCCAGGCCGCCTTCCTTGCTGAAGGCGTGGTCGTACGAACGGATGCAGCCCTCGGCGCGGTCCAGGTCCAGGCTGGGCCAGCGGGTGTTCTGGCTGAACGCCACCTGCGTGGGCACGCCAGCGGGGCCGGCCATGTAGAAGGTGCGCACGGCGTCGTCCTGCGTGCGCACGATGTCCCACTGGTCCAGCGCGTCTTTCAGCGTAGCGGTGTGCACGGTGGGCACATCGGTGTGCAGCTTGCCTGCACGGTCCAGCTCGCCCAGGATGGCCATGATGCCGCCCGCGCGGTGCACGTCTTCGATGTGGTACTTGTTGGTGTTGGGCGCCACCTTGCACAGTTGCGGCACAACGCGCGAGAGGCGGTCGATGTCGGCCATGGTGAAGGGGATCTCAGCCTCGCTCGCAATGGCAAGAAGGTGCAGGATGGTGTTGGTGGAGCCGCCCATGGCGATGTCCAGCGTCATGGCGTTCTCAAACGCCTTGAAGCCCACCGAGCGTGGCAGCACGCGTTCGTCGTCCTGCTCGTAGTACTGCTTGGCCAGGTCCACGATGCGGCGGCCTGCGCGCTTGAACAGTTGCTCGCGGTCGGCATGGGTGGCCACTACCGTGCCGTTGCCGGGCAGCGACAGGCCCAGCGCCTCGGTCAGGCAGTTCATGGAGTTGGCGGTGAACATGCCCGAGCACGAACCGCAAGTGGGGCAGGCCGAGCGCTCGACCTCGGCCACGTCGGCGTCGGAGTAGTTGGTGTCAGCGGCAATCACCATCGCGTCCACCAGGTCGAGCTTCTTGAACTCCATGACCTTGGTGACCGGGTTGGCCAGGCGGGTCTTGCCCGCTTCCATGGGGCCGCCGGAGACGAAGATCACCGGGATGTTCAGGCGCATGGCGGCCATCAGCATGCCGGGCGTGATCTTGTCGCAGTTGGAAATGCAGACCATGGCGTCGGCGCAGTGCGCGTTGACCATGTATTCGACCGAGTCGGCAATGATGTCGCGGCTGGGCAGCGAATACAGCATGCCGTCGTGGCCCATGGCGATGCCGTCGTCCACGGCGATGGTGTTGAACTCCTTGGCCACGCCGCCAGCGGCTTCGATCTCGCGGGCCACCAGCTGGCCCAGGTCCTTCAGGTGCACGTGGCCGGGCACGAACTGGGTGAACGAATTGACCACCGCGATGATCGGCTTGCTGAAGTCATCGTCTTTCATGCCGGTGGCGCGCCACAGGGAACGCGCGCCTGCCATGTTGCGACCGGCGGTGGAGGTTTTGGAACGGTAGATGGGCATCGTGCTGGCTTCTGGAAAATCGCTGAAAAGGAAGCGGGCCGCAGGAATAAAGGCCCCTTGGGATGCTCTTCACGCATCATCGCGCCGTGTGCATCTGCGGCCTCGGGCGGTCTGCAGCGTTGCAAATGCTCGCAATAGCACCGGCTATTGCTGCGCTTTGCGCCTTGCAGCCCATCCCGATCCGCAGTGCTCACTTTCCGCTCGATTCGTGAATAGCACCCCTCGCTCCCGTGCAACCAACCTCTTGAGCCGTGCCGGGGGCAAACCTGTCAATTATCGCCCAGCCCTCCGGGCCCGCCCGGGGCGTGGCGTTGAGGATTGCGGGGGCAGACCCCACGCACTGCGACGGCGCTGGCAGAATGATCCATTCCGCTCCAGCCTCCCCCAACCCGACACCAGGACGCCCCACGATGACCGACTCCAGCAAGCCCTCCGCGCCCATCAACCGCCGCAGCACCAACATCACCCAGGGCAAGTCGCGCGCACCCAACCGCTCCATGTACTACGCCATGGGCTACGAGGAAGGCGACTTTGTGAAACCCATGGTGGGCGTGGCCAATGGTCACAGCACCATCACGCCCTGCAACAGCGGCCTGCAGAAGCTGGCCGACGCGGCCATCGCGGGCATTGAGGAAGCCGGGGGCAACGCCCAGGTGTTCGGCACCCCCACCATCAGCGACGGCATGGCCATGGGTACCGAAGGCATGAAGTACAGCCTGGTGAGCCGCGAAGTCATCAGCGACTGCATCGAGACCTGCGTGGGCGGCCAGTGGATGGACGGCGTGCTGGTGGTCGGCGGCTGCGACAAGAACATGCCCGGCGGCCTGATGGGCATGCTGCGCGCCAACGTGCCCGCCATCTATGTGTACGGCGGCACCATCCTGCCCGGCCACTACCAGGGCAAGGACCTGAACATCGTGAGCGTGTTCGAGGCCGTGGGCGAAAACGCGGCGGGCAAGCTCAGCGACTTCGACCTCAAGGAGATCGAAAAGCGCGCCATCCCGGGCACCGGCTCTTGCGGCGGCATGTACACCGCCAACACCATGAGCAGCGCCTTCGAGGCCCTGGGCATCAGCCTGCCCTATTCGTCCACCATGGCCAACCCGCACGACGAGAAGATGAACTCGGCCAAGGAATCTGCCAAGGTGCTGATCGAGGCCATCAAGAAGGACATCAAGCCGCGCGACATCGTGACCAAAAAGTCCATCGAGAACGCCGTGGCCGTGATCATGGCCACGGGCGGATCGACCAACGCGGTGCTGCACTTTCTGGCGATTGCCCATGCGGCGGGCGTGGAGTGGAGCATCGACGACTTCGAGCGCGTGCGCGTGAAGACCCCTGTGCTGTGCGACTTGAAGCCCAGCGGCAAGTACCTGGCCGTGGACCTGCACCGCGCAGGCGGCATCCCGCAGGTTATGAAAGTTTTGCTGAATGCAGGCTTGCTGCACGGCGACTGCCTCACCATCGAGGGCAAGACGATTGCCGAGGTGCTGCAGGACGTGCCTGACCAGCCGCGCGCCGACCAGGACGTGATCCGCCCCATCAGCAACCCCATGTACGCACAAGGCCACCTGGCCATCCTGAAGGGCAACCTGAGCCCCGAAGGCGCCGTGGCCAAGATCACGGGTCTGAAGAATCCTGTGATCACCGGCCCCGCCCGCGTGTTCGACGACGAGCAGTCGGCACTCGAAGCCATCCTGGCGGGCAAGATCAAGGCAGGCGACGTGATGGTGCTGCGCTACCTGGGCCCCAAGGGTGGCCCCGGCATGCCTGAAATGCTGGCCCCCACCGGCGCCCTCATCGGCGCCGGCCTGGGCGAGAGCGTGGGCCTGATCACGGATGGCCGCTTCTCGGGCGGCACCTGGGGCATGGTGGTGGGCCACGTGGCGCCCGAGGCGGCGGCGGGCGGCACCATTGCTTTTGTCAACGAAGGTGACAGCATCACCATCGATGCGCGCCAACTGCTGCTGGAGCTGAACGTGCCTGACGAAGAAATCGCAAAACGCCGCGCCACCTGGAAAGCGCCTGCGCCGCGCTACACGCGGGGTGTGCAGGCCAAGTTTGCGTTCAACGCCTCCAGCGCCAGCAAGGGCGCCGTGCTGGACGCGTTCTGACCGACAGCAGCGGGTGTTCTGGCGGCCCTGCTGCGCAGCGCACCGGCTGCCTGCAGCACGGGCCCGCCCCTAAAAACACAAAGAAAAAGCGCCCGGAGCTTCAGGCTCCGGGCGCTTTTTTTGATGTTGTTGTTACAGGCGGCGAAGCCAGCCCGCTCACCCGGTGTGGCGGCAGGCGCACACCTTGGCCTGGTGCGGACGCTCAGCGCGGCTTGCGTGGGCGGATGCCCAGGGCTTCCTTGTGTTTGTTGATGCGGTCCTGCTTGCGCTGGTCCATTTTTTCCATGGCCTTGCGCTTGGTGTAACCCGTGGAGTCGGCCCAGGCCCACCACAGCGCAGTGGCTGCAAAGGGCGCCAGCACCCACCACCAGGACCAGGTCGCCACGGGGCCGATTTCAAAATACTTCAGTGCCAGCATGAGGAGGGAAAGACCCAGCAGATACATCGCAATCTCCAGAAAATGCCATCACAGGCCTGATTGACGCGGGACAAGGGCTTGTCAACCCAAGTCACTACAATCCCATTAAAAGCACTGTAACTCAACCACAGGAAATCCCACCATGAAGCGTACCCTGATCACTCTTGCCATGACGCTGTCGGTTGCGGCACCCGCAATGGCCGACCTGGCCCTGGCGACATCGAAGAACTGCATGGCCTGCCATGCGGTGGACAAGAAACTGGTGGGCCCGTCGTACAAGGACGTGGCAGCCAAGTACGCAGGCCAGAAAGACGCCGTGGACAAGCTGGCCGCCAAGATCGTCAAGGGCGGCTCTGGCGTGTGGGGCCCCGTTCCCATGCCTGCCAATGCACAGGTCAACGACGCTGAAGCCAAGAAGCTGGCTGCCTGGGTGCTGACGCAGAAGTAAGCCGCCGTTCAAGCCACTGCGGTTCTGGGGCCTGGCGCCCCAAAGCCGCAACAAAAAAGCCGCGCCACAGGGAATGTGACGCGGCTTTTGTTTTGGGGGCATCTCAAGCGCAGTCTGCGCGACGCCTCCCTGAATCAGTGGGTCTGGGCCAACTGATCGAGAACTGCAGGGTTCTGTGGCCACGTCACATCGCTGCGCGATATGAGTGTTCACAAACCCCGCAAGCATTGCGCGCTGGCGCCGCTGCACGGCGCCTCCTGGATCAATTGGCCTTGGCCAATTGATCCAGGATTGCGGGGTTTTCCAGCGTCGAGGTGTCCTGCGTGATGGCCTCGCCCTTGGCAATGCTGCGCAGCAGTCGGCGCATGATCTTGCCGCTGCGGGTCTTGGGCAGGTTGTCGCCAAAGCGGATGTCCTTGGGCTTGGCAATCGGGCCGATTTCCTTGGCGACCCAGTTGCGCAGCTCATTCGCGATCTGCTTGGCTTCCTCGCCGGTGGGGCGGGCGCGCTTGAGCACCACGAAGGCGCAAATGGCCTCGCCCGTCACGTCGTCGGGGCGGCCCACCACTGCGGCCTCTGCCACCAGGTCGGTCTTGGAGACCAGCGCCGATTCGATTTCCATCGTGCCCATGCGGTGGCCCGAGACATTGAGCACGTCGTCGATGCGGCCCGTGATGCGGAAGTAGCCCCGGTCAGCGCTGCGCACGGCACCGTCGCCAGCCAGGTAGTAGCCCTTGAGCTCTTCGGGGAAGTAGGCCTTCTTGAAGCGCTCGGGGTCGTTCCAGATGGTGCGGATCATGCTGGGCCAGGGCTTCTTGATGACCAGGATGCCACCCGCGCCGTTGGCGACATCGTTACCAGTTTCGTCCACGATGGCGGCGGCAATGCCGGGCAGGGGCAGCGTGCAACTGCCGGGCACCAGCGGCGTGGCGCCGGGCAGCGGGGTGATGACGTGGCCGCCGGTCTCGGTCTGCCAGAAGGTGTCCACGATGGGGCAGCGCTCGCCGCCCACATTCTTGTGGTACCACATCCAGGCTTCGGGGTTGATGGGTTCGCCCACGCTGCCCAGGATGCGCAGGCTCGACAGGTCCGAGCGCGCGGGGTGCACGGCGGCGTCGCCTTCGGCGGCCTTGATGAGCGAGCGGATGGCGGTGGGCGCGGTGTAGAAGATCGAGACCTTGTGCTTCTCGATCATCTGCCAGAAGCGGCCAGCATTCGGGTACGTGGGCACGCCCTCGAACACCACCTGGGTGGCACCGGCCGCCAGCGGGCCATAGGCCACGTAGCTGTGGCCGGTGATCCAGCCGATGTCGGCCGTGCACCAGAACACATCGTCTGCACGCAGGTCGAAGGTCCAGTCCATGGTGAGCTTGGCCCACAGCAGGTAGCCGCCGGTGGCGTGCTGCACGCCCTTGGGCTTGCCGGTGGAGCCGCTGGTGTACAGGATGAACAGCGGGTGCTCGGCGCCGACGGCCACGGGGGCGCATTCGGTGCTCTGCCCGGCCAGCATCTCGCCAAAGGTCTTATCGCGCCCGGCCACCATGTTGCAGGCCGTGGGCGTGCGCTGGTAGACGAACACGTTGCGGATGGTGTCGCAGCCGCCCATGGCCAGGGCTTCATCGATGATGGCCTTGAGTGGCAGCTCCTTGCCGCCGCGCATCTGGTAGTTGGCGGTGATCACGGCCACGGCGCCTGCGTCGATGATGCGCTCCTGCACCGCCTTGGCGCTGAAGCCACCGAACACCACGCTGTGAGTGGCGCCAATGCGCGCGCAGGCCTGCATGGCGATCACGCCCTCGATGGTCATGGGCATGTAGATCAGCACGCGGTCGCCCTTGGCCACGCCGTGGGCCTTGAGCGCATTGGCAAACTGGCTCACGCGGGCCAGCAGTTCCTTGTAGGTGATCTTGGTGACCGTGCCATCGTCCGCCTCGAAGATGATGGCGGTCTTGTTTTCGGTGGGGGTGCCGATGTGGCGGTCCAGGCAGTTGGCGCTGGCGTTCAGTTCGCCGTCGTCAAACCACTTGAAGAAGGGGGCGTTGGAGGTGTCCAGCGTGCGGGTGAAGGGCTTGGTCCACTGCACGTTCTCGCGCGCCAGGCGGGCCCAGAAGCCTTCGAAGTCCTTGTCGGCCTCGGCGCACAGGGCGTCGTAGCCCGCCATGCCCGAGACGCGGGCGGCTTTGACGATGGCATCCGACGGCGGGAACACACGGTTCTCAACCAAAACGGACTCGATCGCGGATGTGGGCGCACTCATGGTGTTGTCTCCTGGGTCTGATGGAATTGGAATTGGGCGGTACTGTCGGGCGCAGCACTTACAAGCCACTGACTGGCGCGAAGCTTACAGAATCTGCACGCTGCACCGGGCCGGGATGGCCACCGGGTAGCAGGGCTGTCACGCCGCGCCCCTAAAATCGCGCGACCCTAGACCCTCCGACCTTTCCATGTCCCAGCCCAAAAACTCCGCCTCCCCCTCGCCGATGCGCCCCCTGCCCTCGCTGATTTTTGCCAGCCGCTGGCTGCAGTTGCCCCTGTACCTGGGCCTGATCCTGGCGCAGGCGGTGTATGTCTTCCACTTCTGGGTGGAGCTGGTGCACCTGATCGAGGCGGCGTTTGGCAACAGCGCTGCGCTCAAGAGCCTGGTCTCCAGCATCGGCTACAAGAGTGATTTCGAGGTCACTGCGCTCAATGAGACCATCATCATGCTGGTCGTGCTGGCGCTGATCGATGTGGTCATGATCTCCAACCTGCTGATCATGGTGATCGTGGGGGGCTATGAGACCTTCGTCTCGCGCCTGCACCTCGAAGACCACCCTGACCAGCCCGAGTGGCTGAGCCACGTGAACGCCTCGGTGCTCAAGGTCAAGCTGGCCACCGCCATCATCGGCATCAGCTCCATCCACCTGCTCAAGACCTTCATCAACGCTGCCAACTACGACCTGAAGGTGCTGATGTGGCAGACCATCATCCACGTGACCTTCCTGCTCAGCGCACTGGCCATCGCGTTGACCGACCGGCTGATGTCGCACACCCCGCCCCCGGCACGCCACTGACCCCCTGGCCGCGTGCGCCATGCAATGCCCACTCTGGGTAGCTGGCAGCACCCGGCTTCACACACCCACCGCAACACCCACCGCCCCACGCACTGCAGGGCGCCGTGGCCAGCTCGGCGGCGCGGGGCCCGCTGCGCACCCGGCGGGCAGTGCACGGGTCAAAAATTCGAATAAAAACAGGGCTTACCGCGCAACAGCCATGCCCTGATAGCTATAAAAATAGCAGCATTCATACGCAACATCTCCCTCCCAGATTTCTCCCCAATCGGGCGGCACAGTGCAGGTCATCCCCACTGTTCCCACCTGCAGGAGAAATCCATGGACCCCACCCGTATCCCCACCACCCCCATCGCCACGGCCGCGCCGGCCTTGGCCAACCGACGCCTGGCCCTGAGTGCCCTGGGCTCGCTGGGCGTAGCCACCCTGTGGGGCTGCGGGGGCGGCGGAAGCGACACCGCCGCCACGGACACCACCGACACCTCGGGCTCTGGCAGCGGCACTGGAACGGGCTCCGGGACCGGCACAGGCACCGGTACTGGCACCGGAACGGGCACCACCACCTGCTCGGTGGTCCCAGAAGAAACCGCCGGCCCCTACCCCGCTGACGGCTCCACGGCCAGCAACAACACCTACAACGTGCTGGCGCTCAGCGGCATCGTGCGCTCGGACATCCGCAGCTCCATCGGTTCGTCCACCCAGGTCGGGGGCGTGCCGCTCACCATCACCATCACGCTGACCAACACCCAGGCCAGCTGCGCACCGCTGGCGGGCTACGCCATCTACCTGTGGCACTGCACACAGGACGGCAACTACTCGGTCTACACCTCCAACAACATCGCCGACAACTATCTGCGCGGCGTGCAGGCCACCGATGCCAGCGGCACCGTCACCTTCACCACCATCGTGCCCGGCTGCTACGCGGGCCGCATGCCCCACATGCACCTGGAGGTCTACCCCAGCCTTGCCGCCGCCAGCAACGCACGCAACAAGGTCAAGACCACGCAGCTCGCCTTCCCCACCGCCCTGCTCAGCAGCATCTACAGCGGCAACGCGGGCTACAGCGCCAGCGTGCGCAACCTGGCGGCCATCACATTTGCCACCGACAACGTGTTCAGCGACGGCACCACGCTGGAGATGACCACCATGCAGGCCAACACGGGCGGTGGCTACGCCGCCAACCTCACCATTTCCATCGCGGCCTGAGACCCGCGTGCGCCCCGCCTGACCAGCACCCACCTCCGTTTCTTCACGCACTCTGCAGCCACACACCATGCAAACCATCCACCCCTTCCTCGCCAGCCTGGCCCTGGCATTTCTCGCCGCCACCCCCAGCCACGCCCAGCCTGCCCGTGGCACGCCACCCGCCCCACCGCCCGAGGCCTATGCCGCCTGCAAGGGCAGAACCGAAGGCGCCAGCGTCACGCTGACCATGCCCGACGGCAAATCGCTGGCAGGCACTTGCCGCACAATCGACGGCACCCTGGTAGCCATGCCCGCAGGCGGGCCTGGTGGCCCCGGCGGCGCGGGTGGCCCGCCACCTGCCCGCTGATTGCCGACCCGCTGACCGCCACCGCAGCCCCATGCCCCACCTGACCCTGCACCGCAAAGCCTTCATCGCCCTGGCCGCCCTGCTTGTGGCCTTGCTGCTGATCTTTGCGGGCTTCTCGCGCCTGGGGCTGCAGCGGGGCCTGGGGCCGTATGTGGCCGAAATCGAACTGGCCCGCATGGACTGGCTGGCCGAGCGCCTGCAGGCCCACCACACCCAGGCGGGTGGGTGGGACAGCCTGCGCAGCCAGTCCACCCTGTGGGGCCGCCTCAGCCACCCCGGCGGCGGCCCGCGCCGCCCCGGCCCACCGCCCTCGGGCGACCTCGGCAGTTCACCTGACACACGCCCTGGCCTGCCCCCGGGCCAGACGGACTCGGCCCCTCCGCCCCCACCGCCCGACGACCAGCGCAGCCAGGGCCCGGGCAGCGGCCCACCACCCCAGCGCCACCGCGATGACATCTACCCCCGCCTGGGCTTGCTCGATGCACAGGAGCACCTGGTGGTGGGCACCGCGCCCCAGCCCGGCAGCGCTCGGCTTGCGCTGCGCAGTCCCGATGGCCAGACCATCGGCCATCTGGTGCTGGCCCCTCCCCAGGGCGTGCGCAGCGAGGCCGACCAGGCCTTTCTGGCCCAGCACCTGGGTTTTGTGGCGTGGACGGGCCTGGCCGGGCTGGCGCTGGCACTGCTGCTGTCGGGCTGGCTCGCACGGCGCTGGCTGGCCCCGGTCGAAGCCCTGGCCACCGGTGCACGCGGCATTGCGCAGGGCCACCTGCACACCCGCGTGCCCGTGCACGGCAACGACGAACTGGCCCAGCTCGCCCGCACCTTCAACACCATGGCCGAACAACTCAGCAGCATCGAAGCCAGCCGCCGCCAGTGGCTGGGTGACGTGGCCCACGAGCTGCGCACCCCCCTGGCGGCCATGCGCGCCGAGATCGAGGCCGTGCAAGACGGCATCCGCCCCTTTGACGACAAGACCGCGCTGCGCCTGCACCGGCAGGTGATGCGCCTGATCCAGCTGGTAGGCGACCTGCGCGCCAGCCTGGACGCAGCGGGCACCAGCGCGCCCTCGGCCCAGGTGCCCGTGCACCCGCTGTTGCTGCTGGCCGAAGCGCTGGCCTCGATGCGCCCGCGCCTGGCCCAGGCCGCCATCGACGTGGACACCAAAGGCCTGGACGCGCTCGCCGCACAATCCCCCGCCCCGGTCGTGCAGGGCGACGCCCAGCAACTGCACCAGGTGTTCCTGAACCTGCTGGAGAACAGCCTGCGCTACACCGATGCGGGCGGCCGGCTGCAGATTTCGGCACGCGAGGTGGCGGCGCCCAGCAGCGCGGCCCACCCGCAGGTGCTGCAAGTGCAACTGGACGACAGCGCGCCGGGCGTGCCCACGCACGAGCTGCCGCGCATCTTCGAGCGCCTGTACCGCGCCGAAACCTCACGCAACCGCGACCACGGCGGCTCGGGCCTGGGCCTGGCCATCTGCCGCGCCATCGTGCTCGCGCATGGCGGCACGCTGACGGCCGACGCATCGCCCCTCGGCGGCCTGCGCATCACGCTGACCCTGCCCCTTCTGGACAACACCGCGCCATGAGCCCACGCATCCTCGTCGTCGAAGACGAACCCGACATCGCCGCCATCGTGGTGGACTACCTGCGCCACGCGGGCTACACCGTCGAACACCAGGCAGAGGGCCGCGCAGCCCTCGCCAGCATCGTGGCCGCGCCGCCGGACCTCACACTGCTGGACATCATGCTGCCCGGAATGGATGGCCTGGACATCCTGCGCCAGGCGCGGCGCCACACCGAGCACCCCATCATCATGCTCACGGCCCGCGTGGAAGAGGTGGACCGTCTCATCGGGCTGGAGCTGGGTGCGGACGATTACATCTGCAAGCCGTTTTCGCCACGCGAGGTGGTGGCCCGCGTCAAGGCCGTGCTGCGCCGCGCAGCGCCCGGCGCGCCGCTGGCGGGCGTGGAAGGCGTGGCGACGGCCCTGGTGCTCAACGAAAACCTGTGGCAGGCCACACTGCACGGCACGCCGCTCAACCTCACGCGGCGCGAGTTCAAGCTGCTGCAGGTACTGGCGCGCCAGCGAGGCCGCATCTTCTCGCGCGCCCAGCTGCTGGACCAGGCCTACGACGACACGCTGGATGTGAACGAACGCGCCATCGACAGCCACATCAAGAACCTGCGCAAAAAGCTCAAGGCCGCCAGTGGCGACGACACCGACTGGATCCGTTCGGTGTATGGCGTGGGCTTTGCACTCGACCCGGGTGCATCGAACTGAGCCAGCGCGCCATCTCAACACGCGGCACACGGAGGTGTCGCGCAGGTGCGGCCCTGCAGGGCAACCCGCCTGGGCCCGCCGCTAAACTGGCGCCTCCGCCCCCTGCCAGCCCAGCACAGCGCCGTGGACCATCGGCCCTGCGCCCAGAGAGCCGCCCATGCCCGCCACCACCCTGCCCGAGCCCGCCGCCAGCCTTGAACACCACCTGCAGCGGCCCTTCTTGAGCCCACCAGAGCGCGAGGCCATCAACCGGGGCCGCTGGTTTGCGGCGCTCACGCCCTCGCTGCGGCACGACATCTTCCGGCTGGGCCGCGTCACGCGCTATGCGCATGGCCAGATGATTGTGGAGCAGGGCGAGCTGGCCCAGGACTGGTTTGCCTGCGCCAGCGGCGCCATCCGCTTTCGACGCACCACCCCTTCGGGCAAGCAGGTGACGCTGGCCTATGTGGAGCCCGGCATCTGGGTGGGCGAGGCCGAGGTGCTGCACCAGGGCCCCAACACCTACGACGCCCATGCCCACGGCCCCACCACGGTGCTGAGCGTGGCCGAAGGCGTGTTCCGCCAGCTGCTGCGCGCGCACCCCGAGTTTGGCGAGGCCCTGCTCACGCTGCAGGCGCGCCGCATGCGCTACCTGTACTGGATGATGGAAGACATGGCCACCCTGCCCTTGCGCGCGCGGCTGGCCAAGCAGCTGCTGCATGTGCTGCGCCGCTTTGGCGAACGCGCCGCCATGCCGGGCCAGCGCGGCGCCATCGGGTTGTCGCTGGTGCAGGACGAGCTGGCGCAGCTGCTGGGCGGCTCACGCCAGCGCATCAATGTGGAACTGAAGTGGATGGAGCGCGAGGGCATCATCGGCATCCACCAGCGCAGCATCGTGGTCTACCAGCAGGAGCAGCTCGAAGCACTGGCGCAGCAGGAGGTGTCGGATGCCCGGGCCGAGACGCTGGGTGGCAGCCAAGGTGGCTCGGCGCCTTGAGCCTTGCACGGAAGGGACTTCGCCCTTCAACACCACTCTTCGCCACACATTGGTGGCCGTTGGCGTGCCCAAAACATCAAATTTGATAGCAGCTATCGCTTGATGGGTGCGCGCAGAAGCCCTTTTTTCTTCATAAATTCAGCGGAGCGCAGCAGACACAGGGGGCGCAGCACCCCAGGCTGGCATCAGCGCCCCACCATCTGCGCAGGCACCACCCACTGGTCAAACTGCTCGCCCGTCACATGGCCCGACGCGATGGCTGCGGCACGCAGGCTGGTTCCCTCCTTGTGCGCCTTCTTCGCAATGAAAGCCGCCTTGTCGTAGCCGATGTGCGGGTTCAACGCCGTCACCAGCATCAGCGACTGCTCCACCAGGTCGTTGATGCGCGCCTGGTTGGGCTCGATGCCCACGGCGCAGTGCTCGTTGAAGCTGGCCATGCCGTCGGCCAGCAGGCGCACGCTCTGCAGGAAGTTGTGAATCACCATCGGGCGGAACACGTTCAGCTCGAAGTTGCCAGAGGCCCCGCCGATGTTGATGGCCACATCGTTGCCCAGCACCTGCGCGCACAGCATGGTCAGCGCCTCGCACTGCGTGGGGTTGACCTTGCCCGGCATGATGGAAGAGCCCGGCTCGTTCTCGGGGATGGTGATCTCGCCCAGCCCGCTGCGCGGGCCGCTGGCCAGCCAGCGCACATCGTTGGCAATCTTCATCAGGCTGGCCGCCAGGGTCTTGAGCGCGCCATGGGCATGCACCAGGGCATCGCAGCTGGCCAGGGCCTCGAACTTGTTGGGGGCGGTGACCAGCGGCAGGCCGGTCAGGTCTGCCAGCTCCTTGGCCACGGCCTGCGCGTAGCCTGCAGGCGCGTTGAGCCCCGTGCCCACGGCCGTGCCGCCCAGGGCCAGCTCGCCCAGGTGGGGCAGCGCGGCGCGCACATGCTGCTCGCCATGCTGCAGCTGTGCCACCCAGCCCGAGATCTCCTGGCCCAGCGTGAGCGGAGTGGCGTCCTGCAGGTGGGTGCGGCCAATCTTCACGATGCCATCAAACGCCTTGGCCTTCGCCGCCAGCGTGGTGCGCAGGCCGTGCAGCGCGGGCAGCAGGCGGTGCATCAGCGCGTCCACCGCCGCCAGGTGCATGGCGGTGGGGAACACGTCGTTGCTCGACTGGCTCTTGTTCACCTCGTCGTTGGGATGCACCAGCCGCGCCTCGCCGCGCGGTCCTTTCAATAGCTCGCTGGCGCGGTTGGCCAGCACCTCGTTCATGTTCATGTTGGTCTGCGTGCCCGAGCCGGTCTGCCACACCACCAGCGGAAACTCCTGCAGGTGGCCACCGCCAATCACCTCGTCCGCCGCCGCCACGATGGCCGTGGTCTTGGCCGCATCCAGCAGGCCCAGAGCATGGTTCACATAGGCACTGGCCCGCTTGACCTGGGCCAGCGCGCGGATCAGCTCGGGCGCCATGCGCTCCCCTGAGATCGCAAAGTGGTGCAGCGAGCGCTGCGTCTGCGCCCCCCACAGCCGGTCAGCGGGCACATCGATGGGGCCGAAGGTATCTTTTTCGGTCCGGACTGCGGTCGGGGCGGAGGTGGAGTTTTTCACGGGTGGGCCTTGCCGCTCAACGAGCGAATGGGGGTGGAACGAAACACCAGACCGCAGCATACCCACCCCGGGCCACGGCGCGCCAGCACCCGCTAGCACCCGCCACCACCCGCGTTGGCCCCTGACAGGACCACGCAAGCCCGGCGGGGGATAATTCAGGGTTCGCGTTTTCCCTAAAACCCCCACCGCCATGACCACGACGACCATTCGCCAAGAAGACCTGATCGAATCCATTGCCGGCGCGCTGCAGTACATCAGCTACTACCACCCCACCGACTACATCGCCCACCTGGCCCGCGCCTATGAGCGCGAAAAGAGTCCAGCGGCCAAGGATGCGATCGCCCAGATCCTGACCAACAGCAAGATGAGCGCCACCGGCCAGCGCCCCATCTGCCAGGACACCGGCATCGTCAACGTGTTCCTGAAGGTGGGCATGGATGTGCGTTGGGAAGGCTTCGATGCTGGCGTCGATGGCAAGCCCTGCAGCCTGGACGACGCCATCAACGAAGGCGTGCGCCGTGGCTACAACCACCCCGACAACACGCTGCGCGCCTCGGTCGTGGCCGACCCCCAGTTCGCCCGCAAGAACACCAAGGACAACACCCCCGCTGTGATCTTCACCGAGATCGTGCCCGGCAACACCGTGGACGTGACGGTGGCGGCCAAGGGCGGCGGCTCGGAGAACAAGTCCAAGATGTACATGCTCAACCCCGGCGACAACGTGGTGGACTGGGTGCTCAAGACCGTGCCCACCATGGGCGCCGGCTGGTGCCCGCCCGGCATGCTGGGCATCGGCATTGGTGGCACGGCCGAAAAGGCGGTGCTCATGGCCAAGGAAAGCCTGATGGACGACCTGGACATGTACGAACTGCAGGCCAAGCAAGCCAGCGGGGCCGAACTCGACAATGTCGAAAAGCTGCGCCTGGAGCTGTTTGAAAAGGTCAACGCCCTGGGCATTGGCGCCCAAGGCCTGGGCGGCCTGACCACCGTGCTGGACGTCAAGATCAAGATGTACCCCACGCACGCGGCCAGCAAGCCGATTGCGATGATCCCCAACTGCGCGGCCACGCGCCACGCGCACTTCGTGATGGATGGCTCGGGCCCGGTGTACCTCACGCCCCCCAGCCTGGACCTGTGGCCCAACGTGGACTGGGCTCCGGACTACAACAAGAGCAAGAAGGTCAACCTCGACACGCTGACCAAGGAAGAAGTCGCCAGCTGGAAGCCCGGCGACACGCTGCTGCTCAACGGCAAGATGCTGACGGGCCGCGACGCCGCGCACAAGCGCATCCAGGACATGCTGGCCAAGGGCGAGAAGCTGCCCGTGGACTTCACCAACCGCATCATTTACTACGTGGGCCCTGTGGACCCCGTGAAGGGCGAGGCCGTGGGCCCCGCAGGCCCGACCACTGCCACGCGCATGGACGGCTTTACCGAGATGATGCTGTCCCAGACTGGTCTGATCGCCATGGTGGGCAAGGCCGAGCGCGGCCCGGTCGCCATCGAGGCCATCAAGAAGCACCAGAGCGCCTACCTGATGGCCGTGGGCGGTGCGGCCTACCTGGTCTCCAAGGCCATCAAGACCGCCAAGGTCGTGGGCTTTGCCGACCTGGGCATGGAAGCCATCTACGAATTCGACGTGGTGGACATGCCCGTGACCGTGGCCGTGGACGCCGGTGGCACCAGCGCCCACATCACCGGCCCGGCCGAATGGCAAAAGCGCATCGCCTCGGGCGAGTTCAAGGGCATCGGCGTCGCTGCGGCCTGAGGTCCCATCCGGTCGCCCCGGCGCCAGCGCTCGGCTCTGGCGCCAGGGCAATGACTCTCCTAACCGCCTTCGGGCGGTTTTTCTTTTGGGTCCAACCCTCTGCGGCACGAAGGCTGCGTCTTTCCTACAATCCACGCTTTCGTCCAACTGCCAGAGCTTGGTTCCTCGATGCCGCAGGCCTCTTTTCCCATCGGTGTTTTTGACAGTGGCGTCGGTGGGCTGAGCGTGCTGCGCGCCCTGCTGGCCGCCATGCCCCACGAGCGTTTCGTGTACCTGGCAGACAGCGCCAACGCACCCTATGGCGAGCGCGGCGACGCCTTTGTGGCCGCCCGCACCCATGCCATCACGCAGTACCTGCGCGAGCAGCACCACATCAAGGCCTTGGTGGTGGCCTGCAACACCGCCACGGCGGCGGCCATCCACGAGGTGCGCAGCAGCCACCCGGACTTGCCCCTGGTGGGCCTGGAACCCGCCATCAAGCCTGCCCTCGCGGTGACGAAGACCGGCCACGTGGGCGTGATCGGCACCCGGGGCACGCTGACCAGTGCGAAGTTCAGCAAGCTCATGGCCTCGCTGCAGGAGCAGGCGCATTTTGTGGTGCAGCCCTGTGACGGCCTGGCCCATGCCATCGAGCGCAGCGTGGCGCTGCCCGTGGCCGCCCCAGGCAGCCCCGTCGATGCCACAGAGACCGGCGCACTGTGCGCGCGCTATGTCCAGGCCATGGGCAGCTTCGGCACCGCCCCGGGGCAGATGGACACCCTGGTGCTGGGCTGCACGCACTACATCTTTGTAGCCCACGAGCTGCGCGCACTGGTCGGGCCTGGCGTGCAGTTCATCGAGACCGGCGAACCCGTCGCACGCCAGACGCGGCGCCTGCTGAACACTGCGGGCCTGCTGCACCAGCCAATCCATGCAACGGCGGACGAAACTCCCGCCACGCCCAGCATCCAGCTACTGACCACCGGCCCCGTGGCCATGCTGGAGGCCGCTGCACAACGCTGGCTGGATCTGCCCGCCAGCTGCTGCCGGTCTGTGCAAGTGCCTTGATATATAAAAAAAATCGGCTCTACCGCCCGTCCATCAAGCACTTTAAGCTATTAATTTAATAGCAATCTACCTAACGGCCGCGTCACCCTCAGGACGGCTCCGTGCCCCACAGCCGGGTGCCTGCGTGCTCCACATGCGTGAGGTACAGCCGCAGGTCGAACTCGTACTGGTGGTACTGCGGCTCCATGTGGGTGCATAGCTGGTAGAAGGCTTTGTCGTGGTCCTTTTCGCGCAAGTGCGCCAGCTCATGGACCACGATCATGCGCAGGAACTCATCGGGCGCCTGCTTGAACATCGAGGCAATGCGGATCTCATGCTTGGCCGCCAGCCGGTTGCCCTGCACGCGCGACACCGCCGTGTGCAAACCCAGTGCGTGGCGCACGACATGGATCTTGTTGTCGAACAGCACCTTGTTGACCGTGCCCGCGTTGCGCAGATAACGCGCCTTCAGCTCCTGCGCGTAGTCATACAGCGCCTTGTCGCTGCGCACGGCATGCGCTTGCGGGTATTTGCGCTGCAGCACCGCCCCGAGCTTTCCCTGCGCCAGCAGATCACGTGCCTGGTCCTGCAGGGCCGCAGGGTAGGAGCGCAGATAGGGAAGGTCGGAGTGCATGGAAAGCGAGATAGTTGCTGCCACACGGGGCAAGAAGGCTCGGCGGACCGGCCAGGGCCGCTTGCTTCACCACCTGTGCAGCCCTCGATGCCCGCCTCACCCGCCTGCGTGGAATGTTGTGAGCCCCGGAAGGCTCGGAGGATCAGTGCAAGTGGCGCGGACGGCGGCCACCGCCACCGTGGCCGCTGGCTGGCCCCCCCGGGCCACGGGGTGGCTTGCCGATTTCCAGCGAGTTCACCAGGGCATCAAAACGCTGGCTGAACAGCTTGTCGATCTCGGCGACCACACCGCCCAGCTCGGCACCATCAAAGTGGCGCTCCATCATGTTCACCACGTCCTGCACCAGCAAATCCCGCTGCACCTGCATGATGGCGGCCGGTGTTGGGCCGACAAAGAGCATCACAAAGTCATCGCGCGACTCGGCGCCCTGCTCTTCCTCTTCTTCGTCAAAGTCGGCGTCGTAGAACGTGACTTCGATCGCAGCCCCTTGCTCGGCCAGCTCGTTGAGGCTCATGCACATTTCGTCCAGCGACTGGCGAAAGTCGTCATCGCCCCGCACCGTCCAGCACATCTGCAGCAGATGCTCCTGCGCATCAAACTTGATGCCGGGCTCCTCCTCATAGGCGCTGGCAGCACCATCGGCCAGCGAACGGGCTCCAGCGTACTTCCACAAAGGTTTGAGCGCCTCCTGGAGCTGGTCAAAACTCACATCAGCGCGCAAAGGGACCTGTCCGTGGACATGGATTTCGAAGGGAGCGTTGTAACTTGACATGATTGAATCCTAGAGCCTGTTCAATGTCTTTTTGGAGTCGCACAAGTCCCTTGCCGGGATGGGCTGCTAGGCGCGGTGCGCAGTGGATAGCCTAGCTATCCACAAGCACCGCAACACCGCAGACCGCCCGGCAAGGCACTTGCCCGAAGGGTTGGAGTGAAATCGGGCGATTGGACGCCCCGGCTGCTTGCATGGGCATGAGCCCATACTGCGCAGCCGGAGCATCCACTCTTCCCGATTGCACTCCAATGCGATCTCCAAAAAGACATTGAACAGGCTCTTCGTGGTGCCCCGAGCCGGGGTCGAACCGGCACGCCCCTTTTCAGGAAAGCGGCGGATTTTAAGTCCGCAGTGTCTACCAATTTCACCATCGGGGCGCCGGCTGCTGAGCGCACACCTGCGGTGCAGCGTAACCCGGGCAGCACATGTGCGCAATGCCCTGTCGCATCCGTGGCCACCAGCTGCTGCATGAAAACAGCACACCCGGCGCCACCAAGAAAAAAGGGAAGCCTAAGCTTCCCTTTTCAAAATTGGAGCGGGAAAAGAGTCTCGAACTCTCGACCTCAACCTTGGCAAGGTTGCGCTCTACCAACTGAGCTATTCCCGCATTTGCTTGCTTCGCTTGACGTCTCTGTCAGTGCTCATCAGCAAGCCTCAAATTATATCGCTATTTTTGGCCTCATTCGATTGCTGACCAAAAATTTTCCAATTACCTACCAGCCTTGCCCATCTTCGGCGCAGCGCAGAATTCTAAAGATTCTGAGCTACCGACGGTATAGACCGTATCTGGAGGCGCGGTCCGGAGTCGAACCGGACTAACCGGATTTGCAATCCATCGACCGCCTTGTAAATCAACAAGTTAGACGATAACCACTCGATCAACCGCACCGCTTTGCGTCTGGGCTGAATTCTGCCACAGATCGAACAGCGTTTCGGCGTAGCCTCGCAAGAAAAAAGCACTGTATGCTTTAACAGTGTTTCAAAGATGAGCGCATGTACTGCACGGTTTACAGACTCTACGACGGCCAGGGCAACCGCCTGCAGAACGATGTGGCCAAGGCCAGCGGGCAAACCGGCTGGCTGGTGTACAGGCTGCGGCGACCCACCACTGGCGAGCCACTTTGCCACGCCTTGCTGCTACCCAAAGAGGGGGCGCCAGACCAATCTGCAGTGCTGCCCCCACTTAACCACGCGCGTCTGCGGATGCTGGAGGGCGGGATGCGCCTCACCGGCCAGGACTTTGACGCGCACCATCGCTACCTGAAGCAGTCCTGGTGGGTGGTGCCGTTGACGGTCTAAAGACTCACGGCCACCAGGCCGCCCCCACCACCGAAAGCAGGATGCCAGGCCACATGAGCGCCCGGAAAATGCCAACACGAGCCAATTCGTCGGGACGATCTCTGCCCCAGGAATTGTTGCCGTCAGCAAGGGCAAACCACGTCGCCCATCCAGCCAGGAGTGCTCCAGCAGACGCGCAAGCCCTGCCCCAGTGGAAATCAAGACCAGGACCGATACGGCCGGTGAGCCAGAGAACAACCCCCGATAGCACCGCGATCAAAACAATCGGGCGCGCACTGCGATAGAAGTCTCTGTGTACGGCCTCTGAGAACTCCGCATATTTGGCGTTTTCCACCTTTGCCGACTTGATTGCACAGATATGCACAAACGCCTGCCACAACTCGCTTTTGCTCATGTTTCCTTCTCACCACTGAAAAAGACCAGTTTGCGCTGACGCCTGGTCATAGCTATAGATGATCAGCTCCATCCGATCCACGGCCTTGGCCCCACCTCCGACGGTGTAGCTTATCGGCACCTCCTCCATCTGCAGCCCGGCAAAGCACGCCCGGATGTCCGGGTGGTCGTTGATGCTCAGGATGGCCTTGCCCTTGATGCCGCGCATCAGCTCGGCCATGGCTTCATATTCCGGCCAGGCAAACGGCACGCCATAGCCCTCGGTCTGCCAGTAGGGCGGGTCCAGGTAAAACAGCGTGTGCGGCCGGTCATATCGGCGTATGCACTCCTTCCAGTCCAACCGCTCGACGTAGGTACTCGCCAGGCGCAGGTGCGCGGCGCTCAGGGTTTCCTCCAGCCGCAGCAGGTTCACCGGTGGCGCCGTGGTCGCGGTGCCCCAGGTCTGCCCCTGCACCTTGCCGCCGAAGGCATGGTGCTGCAGATAGAAGAACCTGGCCGCGCGCTGCACATCGGTCATCGTGTCGGGCGGCGTGTCCTGCAGCCACTTGAACACATCGCGGCTGCTCAGCGCCCACTTGAACTGGCGCACGAACTCCTCCAGGTGGTGCTTCACCACCCGGTACAGGTTGACCAGCTCGCCATTGACATCGTTGATCACCTCAACGTCTGCCGGTGGGCGCAGGAAGTAAAGCGCCGCACCGCCAGCAAAGACCTCGACGTAGCAGCTATGCGCCGGAAAGCGCGGGATCAGGATATCGGCCAGGCGGCGCTTGCCGCCGAGCCACGGGATGATTGGGGTTGCCATAGGGCTCCAGGTTCGTCGTTTACACTCGCCCCGCCTGTACAGGTGGGCAGGGCCTTGGCTTGACTTACTGGGTACTTCAGTGGGTCAGGTGGCCGAGGGGGTGCTCCAACACCCTCTCGGTCGCCTTGTTCTTTTTTTCAGTCGATGCGGGGTGGTGGCCCCTCATCGTTTCGCGGGATGGCAAAACGCCGCGCTCTCTCCAGCACTCGCTGCTGCTCATCGCGCTGGTCTCGCCGCAGGCGCTCATCCATCCGTTTGACGGCCTTGCGGCCGAGGCCAGGGCGGGCGCCCTGGTGTGCATGCGTGTGCACCGCCATCACTTGGCTCCCTGCTGGCGGCGCTCCTCGATGTCCAGGATCTTGTTGACCTGGCTTGCCAGCTCATCGTGTCGCGTTCTGCAGATGGCTATCCACTCTGCCGTGTCCCGCTCGCTGGCGTAGCCGGAGGTAGGGGTATGGTCAGTTTCAGAGGCGGCAACGGCTGCGGCCGCACCTGCAGGTTCGCTGGCAGGGCTTCGTAGCCCGAGCGAAGAGGAGGTGCCGAGGTTGTTGAGCATGCCGACAGTGCGAGCGTCAAGGCACTGGCGATCAGCAGACAGGGTAGCGATTTGCGCACGGGCGTCTCCCAGCTTGTTGGATAGGGTAGCCACCGTGGCCGCGTGGCGGCCGCTGGCGGTGTCGTTGAACTGGCGCTGCTGCCTGGCGTCGGTCTGCCGGGCCTCTTCGGCCTGGCGCTCGATCTCCATGCGCTGCGCCTCTTTGGCGCCCCAGCGCCATTCCTGCACGCGCCAGGCGCCGGTGGCGGCGATGGCTGCGGCCACCAGGGCGGTGGCTGCGTAGGTGTAGAGGCCGGGGATCATGGCAACTCCTGAATGCCCAGCTGGGCGCCCTGGTCGGTAATGGTGATCACGCGGTTTGCAGGCTTGTCGGGCACGCGGGTGCTGACGTGCACCCACTGCTTGCCCTTCACGCCCTCCAGGATCAGCTGGCCGATGCCCAGCACCGACACCAGCGGCGCCAGGCTGCGGGCGATCTGGTACGGGGAGCCGTAGCCAGGCGCCACAATGTCGGCCGCGTGGCCTTGTGTGTGGTCGCTGCTGGTGACACCGCCAACGGCCGCGTTGAGCTGGCGCCCACGGTAGCCGCTGGTGACGGTGATGGGCACCTTCAGCGTGTTGCGGATGCGCTCCAGCATCTCGGCCGTGAGCACCAGGCGCGGCACGATCTCAGGCGGTGGCGTGTTGTCCAGCCCGAGCTGGCGGGCCTTGGTGCTGGCCGTCAGCTCGGCCAGGGTGAAGTGTTGTGTGAGCTTCATGGGTTGCTACCCTTCCTTGACGCGTGTACGAACGATGAGCACCGCGAAGCCCAACAGCACGCAGGCATCCTGCAGCGTGGGTGTCTCCAGCGGTAAAAGTGGCGTGATGAAGGCCCCGGCACCGCCGGTGGCCAGCAAAGCCCAGGCGATGGCTTTGAGCCATTCGGTAGCGCGCTCGCGCGGCGCAAGGCCACGCCTGCAGGGCGCAGTGCGCTCAAGCTTGTTCAGGGCCTCGGCCAGGACGATGACGCCCGAGAGCCAGTGCACCAGGCCCAGCGCAGTGACGGCAGACAGGGTGATGGTCATGGTGTGGCCCCTCCACCCGGCACCTGTGGCACGGTTTGCACCTGGCCGCTAAAGCGCTTGATGAAGAACACCAGCACCTGCTGCGCGCCGCCGCCCACAGCAAACGCGACCCCCATCAGCGCCGGGTCTTGCAGCTGGTGGACCAGCAAGGTCAGCGGCGCCAGGTAGCCCGCTGTCAGGCTGCTGGCGAAGGCCACAAACATGCGGCGCACGGTGGTGCGCAGCAGCTCGCGCCAGGTGTCGCTGCTGCCGGGCACTGCGTTGAGCAGGATGATGGCCACCAGCGCACCAGCAAAGCCAGCGATCAGGACATCCACCCGCAGGCCCAGTGACACACCAAACGCGGTGATCATGGTGCTGGTGGCGGTGGCCGTGGCCACTGTGAGCACACCGGCGGCGGTGGACGATACGGGTTCAGGCATTGGCATCCCTCAAAGTTATTTTTGTTGTTCAGCCGCCTAAGCCACCCGCGCGTGTGCCACGTACCCCAGCCGGGCATCTGGCGCGCTGCGCGGTGCGATCTGTTCCACGCAGCCGGTGTCCTTCGGCGCGACAAAGCCCAGGGCGATGCCGCCCAGGCTGGCGCGCATCTGCCCTGGCCAGGGCCACGCGGCCGAGGCTCCCGCGCCGTCGAACAGCACATCCCCGCCGATGCCCTTGCGCACGCGCAGGCTGATGCCGCCGCTGTAGTGGCAGCGCAGGCGCAGGGTGAGCAGATGGTGGGCCGCAGGGTCAAAGCTGCCCGCCACCTGGTTGGGCATGGGCACCAGCTCGGGAGAGAAGGTGCCGTTCCAGGTCTCGGCCAACACCGTGCCATCGCCCAGCAGGATGGCGCCGCGTGCGTGGGTGAAGAGGTTCTGCCCGTCACGCACGATGGGCCCGCAGTGCGGGTTGTTGCTGCCCGCCTCGCCCGAGGTATCTACCGCCAGCACGATGTGATGGGCGCCGTTGGCAAAGTAGCGCGACACGTCAACCACGGCCAGCAGCTCGGCATAGTCAGGCGTGGCGGCCTGCTCAACGGTGCGCAGGTAGCAGAAGTCCAGGTCGTTGGACTGCAGGTTAAAGCGTCCGATCTTCATGGCGCGGGCTCCCCAGTAAAAAGGCCCGCATCTGCGGGCCTGGTTGGATTGGTGGTGGCGTCAGGGGGCGGCTGCCTAGTGAGCGCCGCCCACAGGCTGCAGGGGTCAAACCGCCAGGCATCGGGCATGCACAGCATGGCGGCCACGGCCTCGCTGCAGAGCCAGCGGTCTTTGTCGTGCCCCAGCACGCGGGCGACGAAGCCCACCAGGCCAAGCACGTCATAGCCCCGGCCGTAGTGCTGCTGCAACCAGTCGCGCGCCTGGTGCACGCTGCCCATCACCTCGATCTGGTCCCAGTGCGCCGGGTCCAGCACCATGTGCTTGACGCGCACGCCGCCGTCCATGAACGAGCTGCTGGCGCAGATAGAGCGGCCTTGGGCATCAGTGCCCAGCACCAGCTCGCAATGGCTGTAGGAGCCACGCAGCCACCAGGACGTGACGCGATTGAACAGGCGCTTGCGGCCTTTGTAAAAAGCGATGCGCATGACCACCCCTCAGGAGAAGTACAGCTTGCGCAGTGCCAGGTTCTCGGCAAGCTGCACGGGGGTGGTGAGGATGTCGTCCTGCAGGGCTTCGGTGACTGCCGCCACTTTGGTGCCTACATAGGACAGCCCCTGAGCGACATCCGGGCGCTGCAGGTCGATCCACTTGCGCACCTGCAGATCAGACAGGATCGCCTTCACCCCAGCGTCTGCGCTTGTCAGCACAGCCATCTTTGCCGATCCAAAGCGGTCGAAGAACGGGCCGATGTCAATCAGCCAGTCGGTGGGGCCTGGCGCCGGGGCCTCAGGCGCTGGTGGCTCGCTGTAGGGCAACAGCACCCAGGCCTCGCCCGTGAAGTTGGGCCAGGGCTCGCCCACGATCCGCTCGGCGGGCACGTTGCTGGGGCCCAGCTCGGTGCTGCGATCGGGGATCTCGGCGGTGGAATACCAGCCGTGGTTGTCGTAGTGGTGCAGGATGGTTGTGATCATGGTCAAAGTGCCCGGATGAACGTGGGAGCTGAAGCAACGGGGTTACCGGAAACAGAGGGGACATACACATCCCCCATGGGCACGCAGAAGTCCGTCGCTGATTCAGTGAACGAGTAAGCCGTGGCGCTGCCTTGAATCTGCACAATGGCAGAGCCCTTTTTCGCAAAGCCCGAATTGAGCGTGCGGGCCTGCAGAGACTGGGCTTCGACGAACCACTCTTTTCCATCCAGGGACATTGCGACGCCCAGCGCGGTAGGAATAAAGAACCGGTCGCCCGAGTAAGTCACCTTCCACGCGGTCGAACTGGCCACGCCAGGGATGCCTACAGGGCACCATGTAGCACCGTGGTCGGTGCTGACCCACAGCCCTGACGCAGCCCCGGGCATAACGACCACGCCTGCGCCGTTGCTGGCAATGTCTCCAGACGATGCTGCGATGGCCTCAGGGATCTGCGATTCGGTCCAGGTAATGCCGTCCGCGGAAGAGCTGACTACAGCAGCGTTTTCGCACACGATGAGAAACTTTTGCCCGGACCAGCAGACCCCTCGGCGATTGAGCGATACCAGGCCGCTACGAGACACCCACGCGGTGGACCCGTTATCGAGTGTTTGGACGCTGGTGCTGCTGGCGCCGTTGACACTGACGATCCGCCCAGGCGTTGAGCCGTAGGCCAAGAGATTGAGAAGCCCGGTGGGTACGCTATTGAAACCGCCAGTTGTGTTCGTCCACGTCGAATTAGGGTTGTCTGCAGTCGTGACAAAGGGCACCGTCGTCGTGGTGTTCACGGCGCAGAATCGCGTGCCTGCCCAAATGAGGGCTGCCACGGACGAACTGGGCATGGACACAGATGCTGACGACCAGGTCGCGCCGTCTGTCGAATACTGAATGCCGGGGTTGTTGGCCGATGTTGGCACCACGAAGTAAGTTGGACTAGCAACCACGCCATAACCGGTCGGCGTATTGGGTAGCGTGCGAATCGTTCCGGTAAGACGCCCAAATGGAAACTTGGTGGACAGGCGCGGATATGCCGCACGGGAAAGTGCGCGGCCGTCACGGCGCACATACATCGGCTCGGTCAGGCCATAGCCCTGCACCACGCCGCCAAGCGGAACACCGCCACCGCTGAATTGAGTGCTGAACATCATTTGAAACCCCTCCAGGCGTTGTTTGTGAATCGCAAGGCGTAGCGCTTCGGCTCGATCAACGTCACATCGTCAAGAGCCGCCTCATCCTCGAACAAGCCCCCGTTGTGAAGCAACACGGTGTCGTTGCGCTTGTTTGTCACGGTGATGACCACGACAGCGCCCTCGATGGGGGCCGGCATGGTGAGCGTCACCTGGCCATTGCGATCCACGGAATACTCCTTGCCAGAGAGCATGGTCGCGGTGGCTGTGGAAACAGGCACCAGCGGCAGCACCACGTCATTGGCGCGCCAGTAAGGCGATGTGTTCGAGGGCTCAGCTGCAGCGACGTTGGGAAGGTCGGCCAAGAGCAACCAGGTGCGCCCAATATGCGCCACGCTCGCAGGTCGGTTCAGGGGACCGACTGGCAGTGCTGCCCAGTCCCCTTTGAAGTTGGAGCCAGCCAACGACGCAAGCGCCGAGGCTTCAGATGCAGCCGCGCTGGCAGCAGAAGCGATTGCACTTTCGTTGGCCGCCGTGGCGTTGGTGAAGGCGTTTTGCACCTGCGCGTCGATACCCGACACAACGCCGGGCATGCTGCTGCCGAAGGTGTAGGCTTCGGCGTTAAATGTCGGGCTACCAAGTGCTGGATACAGCGGCACTGTGGGCTTCGCTGGCGGAGCAACCGGTAAGGTCATACGTTTCCTTTCAAAGTGAGGGACACATCAGCCACCTCCCATGAGGTGCTGCGAATCTTCCCGGTGACTTTTGCGACGGTGGCAAGGTGGCTGTAGCGAGGCAAGTTGCTCACCTCAACGGCAACTGCTTTCCCGAGAATCTGATCGAGCAGCGCCTGTGCGGCCGGGGCCTGCTCGGCGTCGATAACGCAGGTCAACCCGATGTTGGTGGACTTGCGTCCCAGCTTCTCTATGTAGGTGCCGTCATCGTTGTCCTTGACGTAGCTGTAATCCTTGGTCTCGGACTCCATGCCGTACTGCGCACCACTGATGCTTTTCTTCGGAGCCAGCAGGCGCTTCCAGACACCAAAGCTGATGAACCCCACTGCAGCCTCAACACCTGGCGTATTTCGCGACACGGTGATGCTGATCTCAACATTGGGACGCAGTGGCAGGTCTTTGAGGGTGAAGTACGTACCGCGCTGCAGCTCACCAAAAAGGTACTCCCACTCACCAATGGCCTGCTGCCACAGGTCAATGGCGATTGGTGGCACGAGGTCTGTGCCGCCATCCTTGACCGTGATAGCAAGACGATCCGCCTCCAGGCCGTAGATGGCCAACCCAGTCACAAAGCCGGGACGAATCACATAGGTGAGGCTGGTAGCCTTTCGCGCCTTGGTGAACAGATACTTATCGAAGGGCGCCATGCGGTTGGTGGGTGCACCTTCGTCCTTGAGCCACCACCCGGACGAGCGGATGTCGCTGGGCGCGTAGGTGTTCTGCGGGGAGGTGTTGACATCCTTGACGCATTCGTAGATGTAGTCGCCGTCCACGCGGCGGTTGCCCGCCACGTAGTTGGTGCCAGACACCCAGGCCACTTCGCCCGCTGCGGTATCCACAGCAGGGATGGTGGTGCCCGCTTGGAACATCGCGGCGGTGATAGTTTTGGGGAGCAGGATGTTCATGCTGTTACTGCCACTGGCTGGTTGCGCAGCGCGTTGCCGCCACCGGTCACGCTGTCAAATTGGTCTGTCATCTGCGGCAGGCCTGCGGTGTTGCTGGCTGTAGTGCTGGCTGCCGCGCGAAGCTGGGCCACCTCGTCACGCAGAAGGCGGATCTCCTCCAAAAGCTCGCCACCGCCACCACCCAGAGCCTCACCCAGTTGATGCTGGTTCCAGATCCGCGAAGGCCCGGTGGCCTCAACCTCCCAACCGTTTTCGCCCACGATGCGCAAGCCACCGAAGTGATCGCCACCGCCCGCAAACTTGGGGATGTTGGTTGCACCGCCCGCGCGCAGGTTTTCTTCGAGCTGGGCCACGGTGATGCCGTAGGCTGCAGCCACGTCGGACATCGAGGCACCGGTCTGCGTGATGGCATCAGCGATGCCCTGCGCGGACATGCCGCCAGCAATGGCTGCGTCCAGGTTGGTCTTGATAGCGCCGTAGTAGTCAGCCTCACTCGCCCCGCCCTGCACCTGGCTGTTGTAAAGAGCCGAGCGCGTGGCGTCGCCATAGCTGCCGCCCGTGGTTCCCACGAAGGCCGCGCCATAGATGCTGCTCATCATTTCGCGGCTGGCCGTGCCCAGGAACTTACCCTCGGGCGTGTAGATCCGGCCGTCCAGATCCACCACGTTGCCGCTGGATGTATCCCACCGGGGGAGCTTGTAACCCTGGTACTGGGCGTTAGCGTAGGTCAGCGTGTTATTCGACTCCACAATGCCGCCCTCGGTCCACTTGTGGGTGCGCAGCCACTCCGTGAAGTTCTCGCGCTTGATGTCCAAGCCAAACTGACCAGGGCCGTCTTTGTAGAGCTTGTAGCCCAGCACGGGGTCTAGGCCAAACCCTTCGTAGCTCAGCAGTGAGTTTTGGTTGGCACGGAAATACTCAGCCACATCTGCAGGCATCTTTGACAGATCGCTGCGCACCAGAGTACTGCCGTCTGTGGGCTGGCTGGACTTGCCGGTCAGCATGATCTGTTCGAAGTCCTTAGCAAAGGTTGGGTTGTTCTTGAAATTCAAGTACGTCCCGAACATCTCCTTATCGCTGCCGTCCCCAGCCAAGCGCATAACGCGCATCCAATCGGGAACCTTGTAGCTGTCGCTTTGCAGCGCCGCCACGTTACCGTTCGAACTCAGCCCCTGATACCAGGCCTTGAACTTGTCAAAGCTGCTGAGTGCCTCGTCAGCGCCATAGCCTGCGAGCGGCACCGTGCCGCGATCACGGTAGCCAGGGCCGACAACACCGCCGCCAAGGCTACCGGTTGCAGCCGTTGGGCGCGTGCTACCAGCACCACCACCCAGCACGCCGCTCAGCTGCTGGATTGCGGACTCCACACTCAGGACGCCTTGATACGTTCCATTGGCGATGTCGATGGCCTGGCGCCAGTTGTCCAGCACCTGCTCGTTCTGCTCAATCTGCGTTTCGAGCGCGCGGACCGTCTTTTGTGCGTCGGTCAACTGCTTGCCAGCAATCTCCTCCAGCCCGGACAACTTGCCCGCCAGCACAAGACGGTCGCGGTCGGCGGCGAACTGGCTGGTGTATGCACCTGCGCCGATGCCGTCGCGCACAGCACCAATGGCCTCGGCCAGCTTGTCAGCGTCTGGCAGGTAGCCGGATGCCTTCGCGGCGGCCAGCGCCTGGTCGATGAACGCACTTCCCTGCGTGGCGAGCATGCTGCGCGTGCCGTCCACTTCGCCGTACAGCTCGCGCACGTTGGTGTGCAAGATGTCGAACAGGCTTTCGAGCGTGCTCTCGATTTCCTGCGCCGCGCTCAGCTGGCTCTGCAGGGCTTTATTACGGTCTGAAACGGAGCGCTGCACAGCGCTGTAGTAAGCCTCGCGCTGGTTTTCCAGCGTTTGGGTTGTCGTCGTGGCTGCATCGGTGATGGACGCAAAGGCGCCAGACAGGGCCAGCAGCGTGGCGTAGGTCTTGCGCCCGGACTCGCTCATGTCCTTCTCGGCAGCCGACACCAGGGCGCGGAACTGGTCGCGCGCGTTGCTGGCGTTGATGTCGGGCAGCTGCAGGCCAAGGGTGGACAGCTGCTCCGCCAGCGAGCGTTGCAGGTTGGCGCGCTGCTCTTCGCCGGTGAAGAAGTTCGTGTAGTAGGTCTGCAGGTTGCCCAGCAGCTTGTCGAACCCACCGGACACTTCGGCCAGGCCTGCGGCAGCGTCAAAGCTCAGCGCGGCCAGCGTGTCCAGGCCCATGCCCTTCAGGGCGTCTTTGAACTGGTTCACGCCCACGATCTGGGCATTGATGGTTTCCAGCAGCTTGTTGGCGACGTCTTCGGTCAGGCCCTCGGCGTCCACGCCCTTGAGCATCTTCTGCACCGCCTGTGGAATGTCCGAGACGGTCTGCAGCGCCTGAATGGTTGCCTGCTTCAGGTCAAGCGTGAAGTTCTCCAGCGCGGTCTTGAAGTCGGGGCTGTTGGTACTGAATTTCTCGTAAAGCGTGCCCGCGTAGTTGTCGCCCTTTCCGGATTCGCCGAAGGCTGCGCCAGTGGACAGCAGGCCGCCAGCGAACACGCCGCCCCGGCCCTTGCCGGAGGTTTCCAGGCCAGCAGAGAACCCGGTGAGGGTTGCAGCGCTGCCCAGGGCCTTGAGGAACCCATTGATGCCGCTGGCCGTGCCCGCCACTGCCTCGCGGATTGCGGATTCCTGCGCCACGGGGTCGCCTTCCAGGCGGTAGGCAATGCCATCCTTCAGCGCGGTCTGCAGGCCGTTGGTGAAATCGCGGTCGAACTGCTGGCCCTCAATGGTGTAGGTCTGGCCCCGGCGCTGGTTGGTCACGCTGCCGTCAAAAGCCACGCCGAACTGACCGCCCGTGCGGGTTTCGCCTTTGGTGGCTTTGGCAATGGCCATCAGCGCGCCCACGCCCAGGGCTATGGGGCCGAGAGCGCCCGCAATAGTGCCCAGGCCGCTAGCGATGGAGCCTGCGCCAATCATCTGGCCACCAGCCGCTAGGGTGCCCGTCAAACCATTGGCAAACAGGCTCTGGACACCGTAGCTTGCGCCAATACCGAATGCACTTGTGGCCGCAGAAACTGCAGAGCCAATGCCACCGACGGTGCTCAGAGCTGAGCCGCCTGTAGTCGCCGCAGCTGCGGTGCTGGCAACACCGCCACCGAGCACGCCCATAAGGCTGCCCACGAGCTTGATCACCAGAGGCTGGGCGAACATCTTGTAGATCTGGTCTGCCACGGTGGTCTTGAAGGTGGTTGCCAGCGAGCGAGTAAAGCTCTTCCAGCCGTCCTTGCCGCTGTTGAGCATGTCGGCGAAACCCTGGCGGAAGATGTCGTCGTACTTTTCCACGGAGCTTTTCCACTCCTGTAGAAACTGCTTGTTGGCAGCGTTGCTCATGGCAATGGCTGCGGCCGCACGCACGCGTGCGCGCTCTTCGTCGCGCTGGGTTTCGTTGAAGCTGGTGTTGGCATCAATCGCCGCGATCTGCTTTTTCAGATCCAGCTCGATGCGGTACTGCTCCAGCGCCACGGTGCGGGCACGCTCACTCAAGCCCATGAGCGAGATTTCGTACTGCAGGGCGTCGTTGCTCTCGCTGATGCCTTGGGAGTAGGCGGACACGGCAGCGCGGCCAGCACTGCGGGCCTTGTCTTCAGCCACGTAGGCCTGGGCCAGCTCTTCGGCGATCTGCAGGCGCTCTGCGTCCATGGCCTTGGTAGCGGCCAGGGCCTTCTTTTGCTGCTCCAGGACGGCAAGCTGGTCGATGGCGGCCAGCGCCTCACGCTTGTGCGCGTCGGTCAGCTTGAGCTTGCCGGTGGTCAGCTCTTCTTCGAGCTTGATTGCCAGCTTGCGGCTTTCGGTGAGCGCACCGGCGCCCGCCAGCTCGGCCTTGTCGGTCTCGATCTTGGTGCGGATCGTGGCCATCAGGGATTCGTAGGCGGTTTGCTCTGCCTTGATGGATGAGTCCACCTTGCCCGTTTCGGGCTTCTGGACCACAGGTGCGGCAATGCTGGTGTCACCCAGGACGCGCGGATCTGCTGCGGTGCCACGGCCTGCACCGGCCTTACTGGTGAGATAGCGGCTGTTGAGCAGGTCGCGCTGGAACTTGTCCAGCTCTTCGCGGGCGCGCTTCGCATCCTCCGTGACAGCATCGCTGATAGCTCGGAAGCCCTTGAAGTCGAGCTTCATGAAGGCCGCATACTGCGCGGCAATACCCCCGATCTCGCGGCCGATGCCCTTGAGCACGAACACCACATCGGAGTACAGCACCACCGCCGCCTCGACCACGGTGCGCACGCCACTGCCCAACGTGGTGGCAAGGCTCTGCGAACCGTCGCGCGTTTCGATGAAGGCCGTGGCCAGCTTGTTCAGCGTGGGCAGAAGCTCCCCAGCAACCGCCAGGCGCGCGCCTTCGGAGCTGAGCTGGATGCGCTTCAGGTTATCGTTGAAGTCAGCCGCCTGCTTGGCAACTTCGCCACCAAACACTGCGCCCAGCTTCTCGCCTTCGGCGCGCAGCAGTGCGATGCCCGCAGCGCCCTGGTTGAGCAACGGGATCAGGGCCTCGCCCTGCTTACCAAACAGTTCGATGGCCAGGGCGGTTTTTTCTGCGCCGTCGCGGTAGCCTGCGAACTTGGTCGCGATGTCGCCCAGCACGGCATCTTGCGAGCGCAGGGAGCCATCGGCCTCCTGAATGCTGACACCCACGGCCTTGAAGGCTGCGGCCTGCTCCTTGGCACCACCAGCGGCGGCGGCCATGTTCTGGCTGAGCTTGCGAATGCCGGTGCCCAAGGCCTCCAGCGGGGTCCCCACCACTTCGCCCGCATAGCGCAGGGCCGACAGCTCGCGCACTGCAATGCCGGTCTTTTCGGCCATGTCGTCCAGGCTGTCGGCCATGTCGGCGGCGGCCTTGATGCTGGCGCCCGAAAATGCGGCGGACACAACCAGGCCCAGGGCGCCCATGGCACGGGCAGCAATGGCGGAGCCATCGGCCACTGAACCGATGGTGTCTCGCAGGCCGTTCTGGGCCTTTCCTGCCGCCTCGGCCTTGGCGCGGGCTGCGTCCAGCTGGTCCAGGTAGGGCTTGAGTGCGTTGGTGTCGATGCCGCGCATGCGGGCCAGCGACTCCTGGTACTGGCGCGAGGCAGTTCCACCAGCCTCAAACGCAGCGATCTGGCGCTGGATGCTGGCGATGGTGTTTTTGGTGGCGGCCTCGACACGCCGGGCAGCGGCCTCGCCACCGGCGCCGATCTTCAGAATGCCCTCGCCCCCTGCCTTGCCCACCTGGTCGGCGGCCTGGCCCAAGGATGCGAGCGAGCGTTTGGCCTTGCCCACGCCAGCCTCCACCCCGGAGGCGTCGGCGCCAATCTTGATCTCTGTGCTCAGGTCTTCAGACATAGCGCCCCACAAAGCAAAAGGGCCCGCCAATGGCTAGCCCAGAAATAGAAAGGCCACCCGAGGGTGGCTATTTGGTTTTGGAGGCCATGGAGGCCCGGATAACCGGCAGCGCGGCCTGTTCCATGACTTCGAGCTGCTGCAGGAGGTCGGCCCAGTCGTCAGCCGACAGACCCAGGCGGTCCAGCAGCGGGTACACGGCCTCCCACTGCACGCCCGCAACGAACATGGCGCCCTGCATGCCGCGCGCCATGTAGCGCCAGCGGGTGCCGATGCGGCAGAACATCTGCACCGCCAGCTCGTTCTCGGGCCAGATCACGACCTCTTCGGTGTCGTAATCCTCCAGCTCGAAGCCCGCCTCGTGCGCTTCCGCCTCGGTAATAGGCGGCTCATGCAGCGCACGGGCGCAGTCCCTCAGTTTCCCAACTGCCCCTGGTAGATGGCCTTGTCATAGGCGTTGACGATGGCGGTGAGCGCTCCGCCGAAGCGGTCTTCCAGGTCCTGCAGGTTTTCCGCGTTGAATTCGTCTTCCAGGTCCCAGCCCTTGGCGATTTGCAGCACCAGGCTGGCGTCGTTCTCGATGCCCTTGCTGACACGCGGCGCGAGCTTGATGGGCTCAGGCTCTGCAGGTGCGGCATCTACGGCCTGCGCATCGCCAGCCGGGGCGACAAGGGCGGCAGCACGGGCTGCGGCGTCGGCGCGCAGCTTCTCGTGGAATTCGTCCTTAATGGTGGTCCAGGCCTTTTTACCGAAGGCGTGGAAAGTGATGCTCAGCTCCATCACCACGCCATCGAGGCGCTGCACGGGGATGGTGAGAGGGAACTCGGAGGCCTGGCCGCCTTTCAGGCTCTTGAGCTTGACGGGCTGGACGACTTTCGGTGCTTTGTTGGTCATGTGGATTTCTCTCGCAGGATGTAAATGCCCGTGCCCAGCCCTGCCGCTCCTGCGAAAGAGCGAACAAGGCCGGGTCGGTGCGGGGTTGAGGGCCACTGGGGCCCGGGGATTTATCAAGAGGCGTAGCGCGTGCTCTTGGCGTTGCCAGAGATCGCGACACGGCAGACCACGATCTGGCCTTCGGTCTCGATTTCTTCTTCGTTCAGGTTCACCGTGCAGGGCAGCAGGCTGATGGCGCCGTTCTTGGCAACGCTGCGCATGATGGTGTCGCTCTGGACCTCGGTCAGATCCAGCAGCGCCTGGTAGCCGGGCGTGCCGATGGTGTCCGCATCCATGTCGAACTGGCGATCCACTGCGGCAAAGCCGTCGGTGAGCGAGTACTCGACATTGCTTTCGGCGAACTTGTAGGTCACCTTCTTCGCATCACCGCCCGAGCTGCTGTGATTGAGCGTGCTGGTGAGCTGCACCCAGGTGTTGACCTTACGCAGTGACCCCACACCGCCGCCTGTGGGGTAGATCGTGGCGCTGGAGGTATTTGCCTTCTCCAACACCAACGTGTTGGCATCCGGCACAGTTTTCACGCGCCAGGCGCGCTTGTTGAGATTTGCCCACCCGCAGGTCACCTCTACGATGTCTCCAACCGAGCAGCCATGCGCGGTGGCGCTGACAGATGCCTCTGCCGCATTGGTGATGGCGGAAATGGTCTTCGCTGTAGCGAAGGCGGTAGCGATGGAACGAATGGTTCCAGAAGGGGTACGAGCCATATTGGGGCCTTTCAGAAGTGAAAAAACCCACGCGAGGTGGGCCGAAGAAGCGCCCTCGCGGGCAACGAAAAAGCCCGCCGGTTTGCACCTGGCGGGCTTTGCTGGGGTGGCAGTGCACACGTGTGCACTGCGCGGGGTTGGGTTAGCGCGGGCTCCAGACCGAGAAGTCCTGCCGCGCGCCGCGCAGGCCGGTGTCTTCCTCATAGACCGACACGCGCTTGCCGATGAGATGCACCGTGCAGCCTGGTGCGGCCACCAGGGCGTCTTCCACCTGCTTGGCCAGCGTGGTGGCGGCGTCGCGGGTGGTGGCCCAGCAGGCGATCTGCATGCGGGCGTTCTCCTCCTGAGGCAGGTTGCCTTCGGCGTATTGCGCTGCCGTGCCCCCGGCCTGCTGGTACACGATGCGCGGCAGCGTGGAGGACTCGGGCGCCACGTCGGGGTACACGCGGTCGGCGACCAGGCCGCGCAGGGCGGCAAAGATGATCTGTTCTGCGCTCATGTTGGGAGTACCTTCTGCAATTGCGCGGCCATCACCTGCTTGACAGCAGACAACGCCGCCGCCCGGCGAGCGTCATAGCTGGGCCGCAGGAAGGGCTGGGCGGCCGTCCTGCTGGTGCCGAACTCGACAAAAGCGCCGTAGAAGGCCTTCTTCTTGTTCCAGCTCACGCGGTAGACGGCTCGGCCATCGCCCGATTCGTCGTCGGCATAGGCCTGGTAGATGGCGGCGCGCAAGTTGCCAGGCTGGAAGGTGAACTTCTTGCCCTTGGTGCTGTGCACCTGCTTGCCCACCGGCACGCGCTGCAGCATCTCTTCATAGAACACCTGAGCACCCGCCTGGGCGGCAGGGCGCACGCCCTCTTCTGCTGCCTTGGTGATCTTGTCCAGCTTGGCGTTGATCTTGGAAAAGTCGAAGCTGGCGCTGATCATGTGATGACCTCGCACACCAGGTCGGTGTGGTCCTTGCCCACCAGGTCAGGCAACACGGCCAGGATGTTGTAGGCCACATCGCCGCACAGCACCCGCATGCCGGTGGTGATGCCGGTGCGGTAGCGCAGCCGGATGGATGCCTGCACCTTGGCCGTGACCGCCCCGGCCTTGATGGCCTCCAGGCCGCCCGTTTGCCGGATGTCTGCCCAAAAGCGGGCCACTTCCACCCAGCCCGTGAGCGGCTGGCCGATGGCGTCCTGCCCCGTCGCGGGCTGCTGCAGGATGCAGAGCCATTTCAGCTTGCCGGGGTCCATGGCTACACGCTCCAGATCTTGTAGGTGTCCAGCAGGCCGTCAGCAAACTCCTGCGGCAGCACGGGCCGCTCTGCGCTGCGGCTGCGGTTCTCATACAGCTCGGTCAGGGCCAGCTTGATCCACTGCATGATGGTCTTTGGCACCGCTGTGGCCGTGGTGCCGTAGCCTGCCTTGTATTGCACCTGCACCGCACCAGGCCGCTGCCGGGTGGCGGGCCAGCTGGTGCCGTAGGCGGGCATCAGCAGGCCGGGCTCGGCCGTGGGGTCCAGCTCATACGCAGCAGGGTCCAGCGTGGTGAGGGTGCCATCGGGCGCCAGGTACTTCACCCACTCAACCGACAGCACGCGCGGCTTGATCAGCTCGATGTGGCCGCCGCAGCGCGGGAAGGCGTCCATGGTGCGCAGCCAGGTGGTTTCGATCAGCGTGCGCTGCAGCCGGTCTTCTACCGTCTGGCGGGCCACGGTGATCAGGCTGGTGATCAGCAGATCGTTGTGGGTTTCGGCCTGCTCTTCGCGCAGGTGGGCCTTGGCCTCGGGCAGCGTGAGCGGCTCGACGGTGGCGTCGGTGATCTTGATGGTGGGCATGGTGGTTCCGCCTTTGGCTTGCGCCCGCCAGGGTGGCAGGCGCAAGGCGAAGGGAGATCAGGTCTTGGGGGTTTCGGCTGAGCCTGCGCCAGTGGCTGCAGCGGCCTGCTCGGCAGCTGCCTTGGTAGCGGCATCGGCGGCTTCCGCTGCTTCGCGTTCTGCCTTTTCTTGGGCTTCGCGCGCTGCCTCATCTGCAGCTTCCTGGGCTTCGCGGTCGGCCTTTTCTTGGGCCTCGCGCGCCGCCTTCGCTGCCTTGGACTCGGGCGCAACCTTGGGCACCTCGGCTTCGCCGCGCGCCTTCATGAGCAGCAGTGCGTCGGACTCGGGGTACAGGTTGCCTGCGGCGTACACCTTGGTACCGCCCTGGTAGAAGTCCACCAGGGCGCGCACCAGCTTGGGTGGGGTGGTCGCCATGGTGCGATCAACCCACCAGCTGCACTACGCTGGACAAGTCCACCGTGGCGGCGTTGCCCATGCGCGGCTGCGCCAGGATGACCGCAGCCACCGAACCGCCCGAGGCGCCGCCAGTGACCACACCCAGCTTGACGTAGCGCTTGCCGCTGGCCAGCAGGTCATCAGAGCGCACGTTGAGCACGATCTGCTTGTTGTCGTTGTTGCTGGCGTGGGCAGCCAGCTGCGTGGCGCTGTTGCCGGTGAGGGCCACGGCGTTGTTGCCGTCCGAGTCGCAAGCGTAGAGCTTGGCGTCGATGGTTTCAGCTGCCATGTCGCCCAGGGCTACGACGGCCAAGGCCTGGATGTGGGCGCCCATGTCCACCACGGTGGAGAAGCGCTCGACGTTGATGGTGGCGGCGGGCGACAGCACGCCGACCAGCGGGAACAGTTCCCGCAGCTTTGCATTGAGTTGCATGATGGTTTTCCTGTGAATGGAGGATCAAAACGAAAGGCAGGCCGCCGCAGCGGCCTGCACTACCTGCTGGCCCAGGCCGATCAGGAGCGAACGTCCAGCACCACGAACGGCGACAGGGTAGCGGTGCCGTTGTTGGGAGTGATGGGCTTGGTGACCAGAGGCTGGCCTGCCACACGGAAGATGGCGCGGAAGGCTGTGAGGCCCAGGTCGAACCACAGGTGCATGCTGGTAGCCGTCTCGACGCCGCCCGACTTGGTGATGGTGCGGTAGCTCTTCCAGTCCACCAGGGCGATGTCGCCCTGCGCGCCCACAGTGGGGTTGTGCTGGGTGACCATCACCGGGCGGCCCAGCAACGTGCCGTATCCAAAGTCACCGCCCACAGGGTTGTAGATGGCAGAGTTGGTGCCGACCTGGCCGTAGGCCAGCTCATCGAGTTGCGGCAACACGTCGTTGTTGATCATCCAGAAGGCGCGGCGGTAGCTGGCAGGTGCCATGCGGGCGCGCATCTTGGTGATGTTCTGACGCACCACGGTGCCACCACCCTGGCCCGACTCCTTGGCGACGGAAACCATTGCGCCGCCGAGGAAGAAGCCGCGCGGCTTGCCAATACCGTCACCGCCCCACAGCGCTTCGTTGGTGCGCCAGTTCATGGCCACAGGCGTTTGTGCATTGAGGTAGGAGCCGATGGCGCCACTGTCCGCCAGCAGTTCGTCCGTGACAGGCACCAGACAGGTGAGCTTCTGCAAGCGCAGCTGCATGGGGTCCAGCGCGGGCTTGCTCTTTGCCATCTCGGCGGCTTCGTTGGTCCAGAAGGCTTTGATGCCGGAGCTGCCCCAAGGAGTGGTTTCGTCCACCGGGAAGGCCATGCTGTTGCCCGTGACCGGGGTGCTGTCGGTGTAAGGCAGCAGTGCATCCACCTGGTTCTGGCTGGCCTGGAAGATGTTCTGGCTGTACTCCAAAGGCACCAGGAAGCCACCATCAGAACCAGCCGACTCATTGGCGTAGCTGCTGCCTGGCGCTGCAGCGTTAAAGATCAGCCGGTCATCGCGCACCTGGTGGCCGTTGACAGCCGCAACGCTGGCTGCATGCACGGCAGCAGCAAACTCACCCATGGAGCGGAAGCCGCCGCGTGGATCTGCAGCGCGGTTGTCTTCGACCGAGATGCGACCGTCAGGCACTTCGACCGAGGTACCGGTACGGGCCGCATCCAAGTTAGAGCGCACACGGGCGATATCGCCGTCCAGCGTTTTGATCTTGTCGGCGTGCGCGTCGAACTGGGTGCGTTCGTCTGCGGTGAGCATGCCATCCTCTCGCGCCTCGGCGGCAGCGGTGATGGCGGCCATGGCGTCCAGGGTGGACTTGCGCGAGGCCAGCAGCGCGTTGAGCTGCTTGATGCTGCCCGCAGCGGCAAAGGCCATCAGGTGGCCTGTGCCGAATGCGTCAGGCGGCAGGATGGCATGGGCCAGCAGCAAGTCAGGCGGTGCAGCAAAGGCAGCACCCACCGCAAGGGCGGCGATGGCCACGAAGGCCAGGAAGGAGCGGAAGTTTTTCATGGGCGTCTTTCAAAAATGAGAAAGCCCGCGCAAGGCGGGCCGGAACGGGGTGGGTTTGACAGCAGCCAGGCGGCGGCCTGCGCCACCGGCCAACGGGCCGGCAGCGGTGCGGCGCTGTCGTGCCGCGTACTGGGTTGCAGGGGTCAGCCTGCCTGCAGGATCTGCAGGCGGGCCGATGCGGTGGAGGCGCTCAGGCTGCTGGCGCTGCGGCGCGCGCTGGGCTTGCTTTGCTCGGCAAGCACCTGATCGAGCGTGGCGATGCGATTGGCCATGCCGCGCGTTACTGCGTCCTTTGCCATCACCATGCGGCCCTGGCCGAAGTCAGGACCGCGAGCGGTCTCCACGCTGACGCCACGGCCACGGGCCACAGCGCGCACGAAGCTGCTGTAAAAGCCGTCCACCATGGCCTGGGTGTATTCCAGCGCCTCGCCTTCCAATGGGCCGCTGTCGTTGCCCTCGACCTTGTACTTACCGGCGTGCACGTAGGTGCGCTTAATGCCCTCCTGCGCGTACTTTTGCGAGCGGTCTTCGTGCGCCATGAAGGCGCCGATGCTGCCTGCCATGCCGCTGGGTGTGATGACCACCTCGGTGGCCTGCGAGGCCACCCAGTAGCCGCCACTGGCTGCGATGGAGTTGACCACTGCGATCACCGGCTTGGCGCTGCGCGCCTTGTAGATGGCGTCGCCCACCTCCTGCACGCCGAACACCGAGCCGCCAGGGCTGTTCACATCGAGCACGATGCTGGACACCTCGGGGTTGACCTCGGCCGCGCGGATCTGCGCTGCCAGGCCTTCAGTGCTGGTGAGGGTGGTGCTGACCGACTGGGCGGCATAGGCGCGGTGCGTGAGCACACCGTACACCGGCACCACGGCCACGGCGCCGCCGCTGGCCTGGCTGGCCTGATCGCGGCGCTGTGCTGCAGTCTGGGGCGCAGTGCCCACAGCGGCCTGGATCTGGTCCGGCGTGAGGCGGGTGCCTGCGGCCCAGCGCTCCAGGATCATTTCCATCTGGGCGTGGATGGCGGGGTCCAGCGCCCAGGGCGTTGCGTAGAACTCTGCAAGTAGCAGCAGCATGGTCATCCTTCCAGCCGCAGCAAAGCGGCAATTTGTGCATCGGTCCAGGCCTGGGCGTCAAAGCCCTCGGCCAGGTTGAGCTGCTCGGCCTGGCGCAGCGCGGCGGCGGCATAGGCCTCGGCCGCAGCGTGGGGCACCGCCATCACCTCGGCCACGAAGCGGTCATGCCCTGCAAAGGCAGCAGCCAGTGGCTGGCCCTGCTTGGCGGCTGTCTGCAGCATGCCTACCTCTTTGCGGGCAATGCGGGCAGCGGCAGCGCCCAACAGAGCAGCGGCGCGGCCTGCGCTGCCACCGCCTCGGGGCAGCATTGCGGCGCCTGCCGTCGTCATGTTGAGCGGCTGCAGGGGTTCGTCCAGGCCAGGCAGCGGGTTGCGGTTTTCCAGGGCGCGGGCCTCGTTGCGGGTCATCCAGCCGTCCTGAATGGCCTTGCCATAGGCTTCGTACCGGGTCTTGGTGTCGCCGCGCAGGAGCAGCTCCAGCAGCATCTCCGAGAACTCTTCCGTGTCCTCCGGCAGCATGTCGCGGGCCACGGTCTGCTCCCAGCTCACCGCCAGGGGCAGCAAACAATCGGACACGAACTCGATGTTCATGTGCTCGACGTTGGCCCAGGTGGCGCGGTCCATGATGCCGATCTTGTGGGGCGGCATCCGCCACAGGCCGCAGATATCGACCTCGCTGTACTTGCGGAAGTCCAGCCACTGCGAGTCGCTGTTGTTCACGCCCAGCTCAGCGATCTCCATGCCTCGGTCCAGCACAGCCGGCCGACCGCGATTGGAGCCACCGTAGGCCACCTGCCACTCGCTGCGAAAGTTCTTGCGCGCTTCGTTGTCTTTGAAGGTCTGGGGCACCTTGATGTAGAACGGCGGGCGTGCGTCGTTGTTCCAGAACCGGCTACCGTAGTCGCGTGCTGCAATGGCGCTGCCGATGGCCTCGCGCTCGGCCTGGATGGGGTTGATGCCCACGTAGCCGTCCAGCGTGAGGCCCACCAGGTGGAACACCTCGCCCTGCAACAGGGTCTCGGTGCGCGTGCCATCCAGCGAGCGCACTTGGTAGCGTGGCAGGCCGTTGGCCGTCACCTCGACCGTCACTCGGTCAGGGTGCAGAGGCACGATCATTTCTGGGTCGCCGTTGTCGGCCCAGTAGATCCGGCCATAGCCGTTGCCGCGCAGTGAACGGTGCGCCTCCAGCATCTGCCGGAACTGCATCGGCGTTTGCCACTGGTTGGGCTTGGAGCTGAGCAGCCGGGCCACAGGGTGGGCGCGCATGCGTTCGCGCTGCTGCGGCCCCAGGGCTTGGTACATGTGCATCGGCAGCATGCCGATGGTTTCGCTGATGACCTTGATCACCTTGAACACAGTGCTCAGGCGCATGGCCGTTTCAGCGGTCACCACGGCGCCGGACTGGGTGTGTCCCAGTGCTGCGCCAGGCTGAAACCAGAAGTCGTCGCTAGGGTTGCGCTCCTCCGATACCGCCTGCAGGTTAGTCAGAAACATGGCTTTCCTTCTTCGGCGCAGGCGCCTTGACCCCGGCCCAGCGTGCCAGCAGGATGGTGATGACCAGCAGCAGCAGGCCACCGGCCAGCAGCCCGGCCGCAAGCGAGTGAAGCCCCACCACACCGGCGACGGTGAGCAGCCAGCCCAGGGCCAGGCATGTGTTGAAGATGTTGCTGTTCATGCGAAGGAGTAGTCGCTGTCAATGGTTTCTTCGATCTCCACCCCAGCAAGCGCACGGCCGAACGCCATCAACATGCCCATGGGCGCGTCGATCTTGTTCTCCTCGCGCTCTTTGGTGGGCGACTTCAGTTCGTTGTATTTGGATGTGATCACCACCAGGTTGCTCATCATCCAGTTCATCAGCGGGTTGTTGTCGTGCACCAGCTGGCCGCTGAGCACCAACGCCTGCACCTGCAGCAGCGGCTGGGTGTAGAAGGTGGACCGCTGCGTGATCTCGACCATGGGCAGCCCCTTCTCCAGCAGCGTGCGCGCGAAGTAGCCAGCCAGGGCCGGGTCATAGGCGCATTCACGCAGGTCATGCAGGTTGCGATCCTTCAGCAGGTCATTGCCCACCATGTCGAAGTCCGTCTGGTTGCCCGGACTGACTCTCACGAACCCCTCTTCGATCCAGCCCGGCAACTGCGCGATCTTGCTTTCTGCCGCCGCCTGTTCGTTGTAGTACACACGTGTGAACACGTGCCACTTTCCGTCGCGCTCGATCACCTTCACCTTGGCGGCAAAGTCGTGCTTTTCCGCGAGGTCCATGCCGGTGACGGCTTCGCAGCCCTCGAAGTCTTCTTCGCGCAGGGTGCTGTCGCCGCACTTGTTCCAGGCCTCCATGTCCATCCAGGCCACCCCGGCGTTGGTCCACACGTTCAAGTGCTTCGTGAGGAAGTTGCCGCGTGCCGATGGTGTGGCGATGGCCTTGGTGCAGGTGGCGATCAGCTTCTCAACCTTGGCACTGATCCCCATGTTGGGGTTTGCCTTGCGCCAGATCTTCTGGTCTTTCCAGTCGTCGCCTTCGTCGATGGTGTAGATCACACCAAACCAGGTCTCATCGACGTGGGTGCCTTCCAGCACCTTGATGGTGTACCCGCGCAGCTCGTAGCCGATGCCGCCGGTGTCTTTGCCCGCCGTGGTGATGGCGCTGATCAGCGGCTGGCTGCGGGCGCCGTCGGCGGATTCGATCACGTCCCACAGGTCGCGCTTCTTGTGCGCGTGGACCTCATCCACGATGCCGCCGTGCACGTTCAGGCCGTCCTGCGTGGACGCCTCGGCGTTCATGATCTTGAAGCTGCTGGCCGAGCTGGCGCAGGTGATGTCGTAGCGGCCGACCGTCACGCCGAAGCGTGCGCGGAACTCGCTATCGCGCAGCACCATCTCGCGCGCGGTGTCGAACACCTCTTTTGCCTGCTCTGCCGTGGTGGCAGCGCTGTACACCTGGGCGCCTGGTTCATCGTCGGCAAACGCAAGGTACAGACCCCGGCCCGCAGCGCGGGTGGACTTCGCGTTCTTGCGCGCGATCTCCTCATAGGAGCGGCGGAACCGGCGCAGCTCGGTCTCAGCGTGCACCCAGCCGAAGAGCTGGAACTCCGCGAAGATCTGCCAGTCTTCCAGCCTGATCTTGGCGTAGGTGACCATGCCATCTACGTAGATCGGCTTGGCCCACTCGCCCTTGATGTGGCACAACAGCTCCTGGAACTGGCACGCCCGGCCGCCCTTGCGCACGTCGATGACGTAGGGGAAGCCATCGGAGCCCTGGCGGTCCAGGTCGTTCAGGAAGCGCTTGCACGCCAGGCGCTCAAACTTGCCCGCGACCTCCACCCCTTCGATCACGCGGCGGGCGTAGGCCTTCGCGCGCTCGAAGTACTCGGCGTGTGGTCGGGTCATGGTGAATCAATCGAAGTCGGCGAACCCCTTGGGCGCGGCAGCGGGCGCCGTTGGTTTTTCCTCGGTGGGCTTGTCGCCTCCCTCACCCTCGAACAGCTGCAGCTGCGCGCGGATGGCGGTGGTGACGTTCGCCTGCTCTGCTGGGCTCAGGCCGAACTTGGCGAGCAGCGACAGCATCATCTGGCGCTCGCTCTTCAGGATCTGGTAGAGCGGGTGCTGCTGGGGCATGCCGTTGGGCGTCAGCACGGTGAACGCCGCCATCGGGTCTTTGCCCTCGGACCGCAGCAGGTTCTGCTTGGCGCGGATGGAGTGCCGCAGCTCCTTCACATCGGCAACGGTCTCGCACAACTCCTCGAAGATGTCGCTGTACACCACCGAGATAAGGTTGTAGCGCAGCAGCTCGGCGCCGAGGCGCTTCCACACCTTGCGCGCACCAGGGCTCAGGCCCTTGGGCACGGTGGGCATACCGGTTTCTGGTCGGAAGGTGCTGTCCAGGTTGACGGCCAGCGGCCGTTTTCCCCGATTTCCCTCCAGCACTTTCAGCTCGGTGGGCTTCGCCGCCGGTCCTCGCTTTCCCATATCGTCCTCCTGGGCTACCCCCCCCACCCCCTAAAACCCGCGCACGCAAAAATTTGGGGAACCGGTCGGTTTCCAGGCCAAAGGCTCCAAAGTTCAGACCACCCCCTCCCCCTCGGGCCGGGCGCGCGGGCTGGGTTCAGCCGTCGCGGTAGTTTCCCCAGGCGCGGCGCACACCGCGCGCCGTCTCTGCCTTGGTCTTCTTGTCATGGCAGGGGCCGCAGATCGACTGCTCATTGCTCGGGTCATCGGCGCCACCCTCGGCAAGCGGGATGCGGTGGTCGCGGATGGTGGCGAGCGTTACGCGCCCTTCCTCCTCGCATGGCTCACACAGCGGTCTGCGTTTGAACAGATCAGCGCGCATCGCCTGCAGCCTGCGGCCGGTGACGCGCTTGGTTTCCTTCGCCGCTGGCGCCCAGGACTTCTTCGGATGCTTGGGGCAGCGGCCTGTGCCATCACGCACCAGCACCCCGCAGCCGGGGTGATTGCAAGGGCGAGGGGCGGCAATGGGCATGAATAGTCGCCGGTTACTCGATCCGGCTCCACAAAGGGAAGAGTTAGGCCCAAGCTATGACGCTCTGAGGCAATCCAGGATGTAAGGCTCTACTTATGCGTTAAGGGCTCGCCAGACCCAAGTACCCCGCGCCGCTCAGTGCCGCCTGTGTCCGGGTAACTCGCCTATCGACACAAAGAAAAACCCCGACAAGCTCAACACTTGCCGGGGTTCCCACTGATGCATTGCGGGTGGAGGCGCAATACACACACAGTGCCTGAAATGTACCCAAAAGGTCTATGTTGTAAAACTCCTTTCGGTGTCTATAGCGCCTTGGCTTTTGCTTCGGATACACGGGCCGCAACCCGCTTGCGCTCATGCTCCTCGGCACGCGCCTCCAACCAGGCGGCAATGGCGTGGTCAGCCTGTTCCAGCTGCGCCTTGATGGTGGACTGCGCCCGCTGCATACGCTGCGCCGTGGCACTGATCCCCAGGTCTTTCAGGTAGATGCACTCCAGCGTCAGGAACAGATGGCCCTTGCCCAGCTTCAGCGCGCGCACCGCCTCATCAGTCAGCGCCGCCTCCTCATCCTCCACCGGGATGGCCACATGGTTGTATGACCCACGGGACCACACCTCACTGGCCAGCACCGACCGCGTAGCAAACCCACGCCCGCCGCTGGCGCCGCGCGAAGACCAGATGGCCCAGTTCTCCAGCCGCCGCTGGATGTGCCTAAGCCGCGCCATACTGCCGCGCCTCTTCTTCGCTCAAGGGCCAAATGCACACGTGTGCACAACCAAACTCGACCATCGCCCGCGCCGCGATCTTCATGTCCGGGTGGGCCTTGTCAAACGGCGCACCCACCACGCGGCCCGCCTCCATTGCGTAGAAGCACCCACGCTCACCACGCAGGCCGCGCCGCACCAGCGTGAATGCATCGCCCCCAATCTCACGGGCCTTGCGCTGGATCGAGGCGTACACATCAGGCATATGCGCCTTGATCTCAGCAATCTTGTCGTCCACTGACTTTGCTGGGGTAGCAGTGTCCATACTGTCCATCCTTTTCTATAGAGATCACGGGAAGGGTGAAGGCGCTTGCGCGCACGTGCCCGTGGGTGTGCCTGCCTATGCCCGCCCGCCTTGGTGAATTGCGCCGGGCACCGCCTTCAGTCCCACCGGGCAATGCAGCAGCCTCAACCCCCAGTTGCTGGGGAAGTAGGGGTGCTGGTGGTGTCCATGCAAAACGCTGGACACCTTGGACACTTGGACACTCAGGTCATAGGCGCATGCAGTGACATCCCCGCCACCGCGCCGCAACGAGGGCGCACAGCGCTCCCCTGCCCTTCGGGCACGCTGGCGCGAATCACGCCTCCCCCAGCGTTTGCAGCACGGCGCGATTCAAGCGCCGTGAGCTTTTGCTCAAAACGGCGCATCGTCACCTTCCTGTGTGTATGGGCTCGACGCTGGCGGTGGGGCCAGCGGTGCCGGTGGCGTGGGCGCATCGGGCGGCAACATGCCCGCATCCAGCCCATCGTCCTTGTCCTGCGGCGGCCAGTTCTTGGGGCGCACATACCCCCAGGCCCTGGCACCGTTGATCTGTTTCTTGGCCCGCTCCCAGCCCTCATGGTCCAGCCAGCTGCGGATCTGCCCCTCCAGCGCGGGCGTGCTCTTCGCCGCATCCACGCCCAGGGCCAGGGTGAGCTGCGCAATGGTCACGAATTCCGTCAGGTCGTTGACCACCGCGCCAATGCCCGCCGACGTGGGCGCCCTGGTCAGCACATGCAGCAGCTCAGACAGCACCGCCGTCTCCACCAGGCGGCTTTCCTGCATCGGCACAAACAGCCTGCGCTCCTGCTCGGTTGTGGGCGTGTACACCGCCCCCTGCAGGTACAGCGCAAACGCCTCGGCCAGCAGCTGGTCGCGGTACTTCTTCAACCAATCGGTGTTGATGATGTGCCGCACCGGGATGGGCCAGAACCGCCGATTGCCCGTGCGGTCGCGTAGATACGTGTTCTCGTTGGTGGTGCCCACCAGCAGGCACTGCCGTGCAAAGCTGCCCACCGTGGCGCCATAGGCCACACGGTAGCGGTCCACCTTGCTGCTGATAAACGCCTTGATGGCGCCCACCTCGGCCTTGCTGAAGTGCGTCAGCTCGGCAATCTCATACAGCCACAGGCCTTGCACCTGCTCCTGCGCTTCCTTGCCGCGCCCCACTTCAAACGGGGTGTCGCTGAAATACTCGCTGCCCGCCAGCACTTCCACCAGGGTGGATTTGCGCAGCCCGCCCGCGCCCTCCAGCACCGGGCAGTAGTCAAACTTGCAGCCCGGCTCCATCACCCGGTACACCATGCCCAGCAGCCAGCACCGGCCCACGATCTGCAGGTACTCCAGCATCGGCTTGCTCAGCGTGTCCGGGCTCTCACCCAGCACATGCACCAGCCAGTTATCAATGCGGCTCTTCTGGTCCCACTGCAGGCCCCGCAGCATCTCGCGGATGGGGTGAAACCGCCGTGTGTGCGCCACCGTCTGGATGGCCTCAGCCAGGGCCGCGCGCGAGATGCTCGGCAGGCCGTAGGTGTCGGTCAGGTACTTGCCCAGTAGCAGGTCCACCGCATCGGTCACATCCCCGGCCTTGGCATAGGCCCAGGGCCACGCCACACGGGCCTGCACGTTGTTGCTCAGCTCGTTGTAAGCCAGCACATCACGCAGCGCCGGGTCGCGCTCCAGGATCAGGATCACCATCTTGCGGCTGGCCAGCCAGCGCTTGTTGGCCTTGTCGTAGTACGGCACCAGCCAGTCGGGCACCATGTACGCGCCAATGCGCGTCATGCCCGCATCGTCGTCATCATCGTCATCACCCAGGGCCGCGCTACCGCCAGGGCCCCCGCTCCCGCCATCCCCGCCGTTACCACCGCTCCCGGTGCCAACGAGACCATCGATTTTTTTTCCAGCCGCTGGCTCTGGCGCCGCCACGTCCTGCGGCAATGCATACGCCTGCGCAAAGAACGCCTGCACGCGCGCAAAGTCCCAGCCGTCCGACTCGATGGCATCGCGCGCATCCCAGCCATCAGGCACATCACCAGGGGCAGGGATGGGCAGCAGCTGGACCGTGCAGCCGTGTGCATCCCTCAACCGCGCGCCAATGCCCAGCATCGCCTTCATCCCCGGCTGCTCATGCACCGGCAGCAGCGGCTTGGCTTGCTGAATGACCAACTGCGCGGCCTTGTCAGGCGTGGCCTTGCGCTCGGCAGCGGTCAGCGGCTCATGCTTGGCATCGCAGTCCGGCCAGGCCAGCACCGTGCAGCCAGCCAGCCAAGACCAGTCGGCCCGCTGCCACGCCTTGCTGCCACCCGGCCAACTCACCACGCAATACACGCCAGGCGCGCCCCGGTGCAGCAGCACCTGCAGGCACTCGCCCTTGCGCTCCCCCTCCACCAGCACTACCGTGCGGCCATGGGGCAGCAGGCCATCCGGCAAGAACAAGGGGCGCGGCTCATCCCACTGACGCCAGTGCCACTTGGCAGCACCGTCGCGGGCGCTCTGGCACCAGGTGTAAGGCAGCGCGTCCTTGCCGCCGTCAGACGTGCGAAAGCGCACCACATACCCATACACCTCACCGTCCACGCAATAGGTGGCCGTGTGCTCAATATCCTGCGGCTGGCGATGGTAGTGCCTGAATGTGGGCTCTGCGGCATGCGCAGGCACCGGCACCACTGTGGTCCAGCCCTCGGGCTCTGCCTTGGGCTTGGGCGGCAGCGCAGGCCTGGGCGGCGCAGGCGGTGGTGGCGTGCCACCAGCAGGCGCCATCACCAGCCCGGCCACGCTCTCCAGCCCTTCTTCGCGCGCAACCCGCACAGCCGCCTTCGCCATGCTCAGGCCATGGATGGCCGCATACAGGCTCAACAGGTCGCCGCCCTGCTCATCACTGGCAAAGTCGGCCCAGCGGCCGTTGACCATGTTCACCGAGCAGCTGCTGCCCTTGCCGCCACTCAGCGACCCGCAAACATACTCATGCCCCCGGCGTTCGCCATCAGGCAACCATAGGGGCACCAGCCGGTCCGCGCTGGTCAGCAGCGCTTCTGCCAGGGCAGCAAATTGAATCGGGGGCAATGGGGCACCGCTCATGCACGCACCCCACCGCAAAAGTCACAGAAGCCAGCGTCTCCACCGCCAGCGGCGTTCAGTGCAAAGGTCATAGGGTGTCAGCCGCCCCATGCCCGCAGCACTGCGCTCAAGTCCACAAAGCCGTCACCCTGGTCATCTACCAGGGCAGCAGGCACATACTCGGCCACCGGCTTGTTGCGGTAGTCCACCTGCCGCGCGCGTGGGCTGCGCAGCTGCTTGGCCCGCACCATATTTGGCAACGTGTTGCGCGCGGCCTGCAGGCCCACACAGGCGCGGGCCGCAATCTCCTTCAACGTGGGGCCACGCTCAACAGTCGCCAGCTCACAGCAGGCATTGAACAGCGCCTGGCGCACTTCACCGGCGGGCCGCATCACTTGCCCTCCCACTTGGCCATCGTGCGGTCGTGCTTAGCCTGCATCATCTGCAGCAGCGCCTGCCCTGCGCCCACCAGCTCAGCCCACTTCGCCTGAATGTCGCGCAGCTCGCGGGTGCTGATCTCGTTGTCCTTGTCGGCGTTGGTCACCGTGGTCACCACCTCGGCCAGGTCGCGCATCAGCTCGGCAACCGCCGCAGCCGTCACCTCATCCAGGCCGTGGCCGTGGGGCGGCAAGGCCAGCAGCGTGCAGCCCACCGCCTCGGCCACCCGCGTGGGGTACTCCAGGCAATGCTGCGTGCCAGCGTCGGCACACATCGCCGCAATCTCCGCCGCGTCTACCGCACCCAGCTTGTACTGGGGCGCCGCGCGCAGTTCCTTTTCCAGCGTGCTAGGGCTCTTGCCCAGCCGCGCAGCAACGGCCTCCAGGCCGCCGGGGTAATGGCGCACCTGGCGCCGCACCGAATCAAGAATGTCCATCTGCTCCACCTGTCAAAACGCTACAGACACACACGGCCGCGCAGCAAGACACTGCGGGCCATGACAACGAGAAAAGAAAAGCGCACCACCACGCAGCCGCACAAAGCGCCGCGCACCTGCCCGCGCGCGGCACACCTTGTGGAGGGGTGGGAGAGAGGCCCCGGCAATGCGGCCTGGGGCGTGGTGGGCGCTGAAAGTGAATCGCTAGGCATGTGCCATGCCCTGCCCGGCGGGCGCAGTGATTGCCATCCGCCGCGCCAGGTCGGCCAGCTTCAAGGCGTCATCAGCGGCCTTCGGCACATCCCCCTTTTCCCAGCGCGAGATACGGCACTGGGGGACACCGCTTTGCTTCGCAATCTCGGTCTGAGTCATTCCAGCCTTGCGAAGGGACTGGATGTTTTCGGAGGTTTTGCTCATGCGCGCATTATGCACATTTGCGTAATTAAGCAAAGACAATTTGCATTATTCAATGGTGCATAGTTGCGTGACCATGGAAGGCAAAGAACTGCTGAGACTGCTGCTGGAGAAACGCGGCCTGAACGCGAATGCGCTCGCGGACGCATTGCGCGACCGCTCCCTGCAGTCCCAGATCCAGCGCTACCTGGGCGGCAAGACGAAAAACCCGCGCCCAGACACACTGGAGCCCATCGCCAAGTTCTTCGGGATAGGCATCGAGGCGTTCTATCAGCCGCTCATCGCGCAAGAGATTGCAGAGCGTCTACTGCTGGCGCCCCGCACCCACCAGGCAGAGGAGCGGACGGCGCCATACGGCGCAGACAGAGTGGCAAGCGCACCCACCCCCATCAGGCCCAAGGCAGGCCTGCGCGAGAACATCTTGCACCTAGGCAAGTCGCTGGAGGTGTACGACGAATCGGCACGCAAAGCCGTCGCCTCGCTGCTGGCCGACCTAGCGCTGCATCCCGAGAATGCAGCCCTCATCGCCAATCGCATCACAGCGTTGCTGGACGCGCCGGGAAACGGCAGCCAGCCAAAATCTACTGCTTCCCCTTAGATCGGGTACGCCCCCGCGCATGAGCGCAGGCGCGCCCAGCCTATCCCGCCATCGACTTTTTCAACGCCACCGCCTTGGGTGAGTTGGGGGGTATCAAGCTACTGCTCCCGCAGCTGGAGCAAACAGGGTGGCGCTTGTTCAACCGCCACAGACTGTAAACCAGGCCGGGGATCAGGAAGAACAGCCACAGCACCACCTCGATGGCCATGGAGCCAGGCGTAGAGCTGACCGGCTCCCCCTGGTGCCCGCAGTCAGCACAGAACATGTGAGAGTCCGGAACAACCGGCGGACGATTAGCAGCCTGGCCTGCAGCACTGGCCTCTCGCGCGGCACGAGCAGCACGTGCCCTCCGCACTCCGCCCATAGCTCCTTTTAGCCCGCCCAGCAATCCCGCCATACGCCCCTCCGTCACTACGTTGTGAGGGCAAGCCTACCGCAAGACCCTACTAAGCCAAAGCTTAAAAACAACCCCCCTCGATTCAAAAAATGCAAATTTGCATTGCATGAATTACGCACATATGCATAATTCGCCCACGTTCACCAAACGAGGGCCGAAATGCAAACCCAACCTTCCCCCAGTGCACACGTGTGCACACCCGCCCCGACGCGGCAAATCAGCCAACAAGAGGCTGATCTGCTGGAGCGGTACAGCAACACGCAGACCAACGCGTTCCTGCAGCTGTTCCGCCTGGCACAGCGCCACCCTGGCACTGGCGGTGGCGACACCGCCGCCATGGTGCTGCTGGGCCTGTACAACGGCCCTCGCTTCCCGTTGGATCTGACGGAACTGCGCCGTCTTGATGCGGGCAACCTGAACGCGGCCATCACCGCCATCGCCACCGACGCGGGCCACTGCTGCGCAGAAGTGCACGAGGTACTCAACGCCCTGCTGGGCCGCACGAGCGTGGGGCACGAGCTGGAGATCTGGGCATATGACCTCCGTCTGCCCAAGCGCTGCAAGGCAGCAGAGCTGGCAGAGCTGCGCCGCCTGGTCGCAACGGACGCAGGCGGTGCAGCATGAGCGTCACGGTAGGCACCGACACCAAGCTGCTGCACATGCTTGGCATCACGCAAAAGAACGTGCTGAAGGCAGACATCCGGCTGCGCCACGATGAAATCGCCACCGTCACGCTGACCTGCGCGGCCGACCTGGACGACACCCAGCTCACCACTGCGCAATTCACTCTGTGGGCGCTGGACCCGCAACCCAAGCCTGCAACACCCCCATCGCTTGATCTGGACGCCATGTGCGCAGCCGCGCAAGAGCGCCTCGCAAAGGCTACCCACCTCAGCGCCGAGTGGGCCAAGCAGTACCAACAGGAAGAGTCGGACGCCATCCACGTGCGAATGAACCGGGCGCTGCGGCACTACAAGGCTGCCGCCACCCTGGCGCTTTCCCAGCTCCACCCCAAGGGTGAGCGACTCACTGCGCTGGAGGCAGTCAGGGCAGATGCCATCGAACTGCTTTTCGAGGCAAAGACCAACGTCGAGAAGGTGGACGACATCATCCGCTCCGACTTCCTGCGGATGAACGCCACAAAGTCACCTGCTGCGAGGGCCTTCCAATGATTCCCTGCACCATCACCGTGGGCGCCATCACCTACGCGGGCATGTTCCCCAGCACCTGCGCGGCCGTCATCGACGCCATGGACCGCTTCCCCGGCGCCACACGCATCACCGCGAGGCCGCTGCCATGAGCGCCCCCATTCAGCTCATCCGCCTGCGCACCCGCCGCACCCGGCACCAGGGCCTGCGCATTGCCGCTCGCATCGGCATGGGCGCCCTGTGCGTGGCCGTGTTCGCCACGGTCTTTGCCTCGGTGTACCTGAACCTGCCCCGCTGGTAGAGGCCCGCCATGCCCACGCAAACCACCGCCATCACGCTGCAGGTACGCGGCTTGGTCACCAGCAGCGTCTGCCGCTTCACCCGCCACGGCGTGCCCGTGGTGGAGCTGGAGATCGCAGACCGCGCCACCGGCCAAACCGTGTGCATCAGACACCACTACCCCAACGCGGGCACCGCCAGCTGCACCGCTGCCCGCGCCCTTGCAGCCCGCATGCGCGGCCAGCTGGCCGACCTGCAGGCCATCAACCCCAAGTTCAAAGCCAAGCGCCTGGAGTGCGAGGCCGACCTGATCAACCCCAACCAAACCAGCGCAGAGCGCGCAGATCTCGCATGAATTCCAACACCATCACCATTCATATCATCGACCAGCCAGGCGGCGGCGTCATGGTTTACACCACGGGCGGCGCACCCATCCCCGGCCAGCGCCTCACCCCAGGCCACGCCCTGGCCACCGACCTGCTCAACCTGTGCACCCACCGCGCCAGCGATGTGCGCTACTGGCATGGCACCGACAAGGCCATGGAGCTGGTGCAAGACCTGCTCAACCCCGACCAATACGGCTACGCCGTCAGCCCCGAGGTGCACCGCGCGGCCCGCCGCGTGATGGGCCTGCCCCTGGACCCCACCGCACAGGTGCCAGCATGACCCGCGCCCGCCCCACCCGTGGCACCGACAGCATCACGCTGGCCAAGCCCAACGAAACCAGCGTGCACATCGTGCGCCCCAAGCCCGCACCACTGCGCCAGGCAGGCCTGCAGGCCATCGGCACCACCACCACATCGGCCCACGGCAAGCCCCTGATCAGCCCCGTGGCCAGCCAGGCCGAGCTGCTCGCCCGCCGCAAGAGCGAACGGCTGGAGATGGCCACCGACTGCACCCCGGTGCGCAACAGCACCCAGCGCGGCAAACCCTACACCTGCCCCGAGCTGCGCACCAACCCCTACCGCCCAGGCAGCGCCGACGCGTTCCGCCTGCCCAGCCGCACCAGCTTTGCAAAGAAGGGATGAGCACTATGGCAACCGATCAGCACGACACCGTAACCACCGCCCTGCCCACCCCGGCCGCAGGCCCGCAGATGCGCATGGTGGAGGTGGCCCTCATAGAAGAGAGCCTCACCAACCCCCGCAAGACCTTCGACGCCACCAAGCTGCAAGAGCTGGCCGACAGCATCAAGGCCAGCGGCGTGCACCAGCCCATCCTGCTGCGGCCGCTGCCCGGCACGCGCCTGGCCGAGACCTTCGGCTTTCGCCGCCAGGGCGCCCCCCTGCCCGCCTACGAACTGGTGGCCGGTGCCCGCCGCCTGCGCGCCTGCCGCCTCGCCAAGGTGGCCGAGGTGCCCGCCATGATCCGGGAGCTGACAGATGACCAGGCGCTGGAGATCCAGCTCATCGAGAACCTGCAGCGCGTGGACATGAGCGAGCTGGAGGAAGCCGAGGGCTACCGCGCCTTGATGGAACACAGCCACCTCACCGTGGAACAGGTGGCCGAAAAGATCGGCAAGGGCGACAGCAAGAGCAAGGGCAAAAGCTATGTCTACGCGCGCCTCAAGTTGCTGGACCTGTTCCCCGAAGCCACCCAGGCCCTGCGCGATGGCGCAATCGACGCCAGCCGCGCCCTGCGCATTGCCCGCATCCCAGACGCCAAGCTCCAGGCCAAGGCCCTGGCCGAAGCATCGCGCAAGGGCTACAGGGGCGACCCCGCCATGGGTGTGCGTGAGTTTGAAGGCTGGCTGCAGCAAAACGTCATGCTGCGGCTGGACAGCGCACCCTTCAACATCACCGCCATCGAGCTGGTGCCCGCCGCTGGCAGCTGCAAGGATTGCCCGAAGCGCACCGGCGCCAACCCCGATCTGTTCGCCGATGTGAACAGCCCAGACCTGTGCACCGACCCCGCCTGCTACCACGGCAAGGAAGCCGCCCACAGCACCGCCTTGCGTGCCCAGGCCGAGGCCAAGGGCATGCGCGTGATCGATGGCAAAGAGGCCAAGGGCATCGTCAAACTGCAATCGTGGGATGGCCATGGCAACAAGCTCGACGGCTACACCAGGCTGGACACCATCCGGCACGACGTAACCCACGAGAAAGACCGCGCAACACTGCGCGAGCTGCTGGGCGACAAAGGCCCCCAGCCCGTGCTCATCGAGCACCCCACCACCAAGGAGCTGATCGAGGCCGTGCCCACCGAAGAGGCCGAGGCCGTGCTGGTGCAGCGTGGCGTGCTCAAGACCACGGTAAAGCAGATCAATCTGGAAGAGCGCATCAGCCAGCTCAAGCAGCAGTCCGCCCACCGGCAAGCCCGCGCCGCCGCCACAGCACTGCAAAGTGCGTTGACCCAAGCCGCCCTTAAATCGCCGCAGCCCGCCAAGGTGCTGGTAGATGCCGAGCTGCTGCGCGAGTGGCTCAAGCTCAAGATCAAGGATCTGGACCAGGACGATCTGCACACGGTGTTCTCGCTGGAGACCATCGAAGACGAAAACTACCAGGACACCGAGGCCCGCGCCACGGCCCGCATTGACCGAGCAAGCGACGGTGAAGTGCGCAACTACATGCTGGCCTGGGTAATCACCGAGAACGCCTACAGATACGGACACGACGACGGCACGCCCCTGGTGACAGCCGCAGCCCGCGCCCTGTGCATTGATGCACACGATGTAGAAGCCCAAGCCGTCGCCCGCGAAAAGGAGGAACTGGCCGAAGCCATTGCCAACTTGCGCGCCGCCGCAAAAGCCCAGGCCAAGCCCGTCAAAGCTGCAGCCCCGAAAACCGCCTCTACCCCTAACCCCGCTGCGCAAGCTATACCTACGCGCGAGGGAGGCAAGGCCAAGGGGGCCAAGGGCAAAACCACCCCCGCTGCGCAAGCCCGCGCTACCGCGCCCAAAACCACGAAGGCCGAGGCGGCTGCGCAAATCGCCGCTGCGCTGGCCGAGGCCGAAGGGAATCAGGACCAGGCGCCTGCGGCGCATGGCAACGAAGGCGCCCCCGCTCCTGCGGGCGGTGGCGCGGGTGACGCTGCGCCCAGCAACAGCGCCGCGCCGGTAGGTCCGTCGGTCGCGTGGCCATTCCCGAACGGCTGGACCGAAGCAACGGCGACCGACTCCGCAGCCGCGCCCGCTGGTGAGGCCGGTGCAGACGCAGAGACAGGGGCAACAGTGGAAGGGGGCGAGGCGCTGGTGATCACATCGGGCATGGTGCTCATGGTCAAAGACACCTGCGACGCCGTGAGCTGGCGCGGCCGCACGGTCACCGTCACCGGCGTGAAAGGCGCCAGCATAAAGGCCCGCGAGTCCAACAAGCCACCGGCCCACGCCGAGCGCGGCACTTTCTTCGCCGAGGATCTGGAGGCACTGAAATGAGCCGCGCCAAGACCAGCCACCGCATCCGCCGTGCCAAGAACGCGCGCACCGGCAACCAAATCTTGCTGCGCAAGATCGGCGCCATCTACGGCCGCGCAGCCGCCAAGATCACCTGCGAGCGCATCGAGCTGCGGCTGCAACAGATACGCGCGTTCCACCAGGCCAGCCGTGAAATCGTGAAGGCCCTGCACAAGATGGCGCAGGGCGCAGCACTGGTGGCCCAAGGAATCCGCAATACGTGGGGTGCCCGATGATCCGCAAAGCCATCAGCATCCGCCAGCCCTGGCCATGGCTCATCACCATGGGCTACAAGCCAGTGGAAAACCGCACCTGGGAAACGCTCTGGCGCGGCCCCGTGGCCATCCATGCCAGCCAGGGCATGACGCGCGATGACTACGACGACTGCGTGGCCTTCCTGCTCAGCCACCCCAGCCTGCGCCACATCGTTGACGCGCTGCCAGCGCCCAAGGATCTGCCACGCGGCGGCATCGTCGGCAAAGCCAACCTGGTGGCGTGCACACGTGCGCACGAATCCCCCTTCTTCACCGGCCCCTTCGGCCACGTGCTGCAGGGCGCCGAGCCCGTGCCCTTCCAGCCCTGCAAGGGCGCGCTGGGCTACTTCAAGTTGCCGCAGGGAGTGGTGCTATGAAGGCCCGGCGCGCAACCAGGATCGCCCCCAGCGCTCCTGCCGCATCGCCCGAGCGCTGCGCGGCATGTACCACCCCAACGCGGTGCAAGGCCCCGGCGCTAGGCACAAAGGGCAGCGCTTGCGTAGGCCGCGCCGCTGGTGCCGACGACTGCGGCTGTCTCAACGCCTGCGGTGATGACCCGTGGCTGAAGGATGGGCGCTCTCAGCCCTGCGCACAGCGCAAGGAGGATCTGCGGCGGGAGGCGATGGACCAGCACAGCTACGACGCGCGCTGGACCTACGTGGTGCCCCCAGGGCACACCCGGCGCCTGGTCATCACCCAGCGACAAGACGGCCCGTTCAGGGCGGACAGCCTCAGATTGCGCGGCTTTTACTACGTCTCTATTGAGCAGCTCGACCCCGCAACGTCGCGCTGGACGCACGTGGACGGCTCCACAAGAGGCGCATTCACTGATTTCGATGTCGCCCACCAACGGGCAAGCGATATCTGGTTTGGAGAGTCTCAACAATGACCCACGGCCGCAAGAAACCCCGCCAGCGCCGCGAAATGCGCTCCCCCTTCGTCATCGCCCTGATGCGCGCCACCAAGCACACGCCCGAAGAGCTGGCCAGCATCATGGGCCCCATGCGCGCCTGCCTCAAGGCCGTGCGCGAAGGCGTGGCCACACAGCTGCAGTTCGAGGTGCTGCAGTCCAGCATGGTCATCGCCGAAGCCATCGAGCACAGCGGCATCGTGCGCGGCCTGGCAGACCACATCGCCAGCGCCCTGCAGGCCTGCAGCGCCATCGAGGCCCGCGCCCTCACCTCCGGTGCATGGCAACAGACCGAACTCGCCTTCACCGAGCTGGACGCCCTGGCCACAGCCGTGGATCTGCACGAATACCAGCTCCAGCAGCTCAGCGCAGGCGAACTGCACCGCATCGTCCAGCAAACCATGGCCCGCACCGCCAGCACCGGCGGCAACGTGGTCCGCGTCTCCGAAACCGACCTGGCCCTGATGGCCGCTTGAAGGATCAACCATGACCACACCAACCGCCCTCACCGCCATCCACCGCGCAGCCCTCAACCTGGTCACCGAGGCTCAGCGCTGCGGCGTGGTGGTCACCATCGAGACCACGCCCCACCAGCCCCTTGCCATGGGCAACCACGACATGAGCGTGTCGGTGCGCGAAGCCCGCCGCCCGCCCCCGTTCGCGGCCGACTACAGCGCCCGCCTGGGCACCGAGCTGCTCGACATCGTCGCAACCGCCCGGGCCCAGGCCAAACGCATCATCGGGGGAACCGGCACCCTGAGCGACCGCACCCAAGATCGGCGCGACCTGCCCGAAACCCTGCTAGTGATCCACCACGCCGTGCAGCACGGGCTTGTGTCGCTCACAGATTCCAGCTCCACCGACTACGCCCACGAGCTGCAGGCCCTGCGCAAGAAGGTGGCCACGTATGAAGCACGCGACGCACTGGGATGGCTCCCGCCGTCAGCACTCGCCACCATAGAGCAGGCCCTCCGCGACTATTACTTCGCCCTTGACTCCCGGCAGCACGGCGGTGTGGCAGCTGATCTGGCGCTGAACACCATCTCCCAAGCCATGGGCATGCGCTGGAAGCAGGGAGAGGAAGCAGCCAGGCGCGCGGCCCAGCTCGAACAACAGGACAAGGCGGCATGACCACCGACTGGTACACCGCCGACAAGGCCTATCAGGCCCACCACAGCCAGTGCAACACCTGCAGGGCTGCAGGCGCCCGCCCCGGCCAGCTGCAGCGCTGCCCCACCGGGCAGGCGCTGTGGGACACCTATAACCAGGCGGGCACACCGCCGCACCTGCTGTCACCAGCCGCACGGAAAGGCCCAGCACCATGATCGGAACCACCCCCGTGGCCGAAGGCCACACCCTCACCATCGAGCAGGCCGCCGAAGTCCTGCAGTGCGACACCGACACCGCAGCGGTGCGGTTCAACAGCGGCGAGCTGCCGGGCGTCAAGTTTGGCCGCCGCTGGGTCATCCCCGCACCGGCGTTCTACCGCCGCCTGAATGAGCTGGCACTGGAGGAGGCCGAGCGCCGCCGCACCGAGCTGGCGAAGGATCGAGCGGCCGCAGCCGCAAGAGCCTCAGCCCCGCAGGTCATCGTGGTCAAAGCACAGTCGCCACAGCGTGGCCGCCGACGCCAGCCCCTGCCCACGCTACCGGCGCTGCCGGTGGGCGTGTAACTACCAAATGCGCGCCGCCAGATCTTCCGCTCGGAAGCTGGCGTAGCGCGCCCCCATGCGGCTGCCAGGCGCCCAGCCCATGATTCGGTCGATTTCCGCTTCACGGAACACCCAGGCGCCAGTCTTGGGGTCGCGCAGCTCATACCACCGGCAGGTGGCTTCGTGCCGCAGATCGTGCTCGGTCAGGCCCTCGCACTTCGCGTAGTTGAAGATCCGCTCAAACTGCGTGGACAGCCGGGACGAAACCCGGTCCATTTCCGCATTCGTACGCTCACCACTCCACCAGGGGAAGATCAGCCCCTCCGGGTCCGCTGGCAGCGTGGCCAGGTAGTCCTGCAGCACCTGGTGCAGCTCGCGCCGCATGGGCACATCCCTGAACTTCACCTTGCCTCGCCACTGCTTGCCTGATCGCACACGTATGGACCGGCGCTCCAAGTCCACCTGGCCACGCGTCAACGTGTAGGCCTCACGCAGCCGCATACCCGTGTTGTAGATCAGCAGGAACAGCACGCGCAGTGCCGCCTGGTGGCGCAGTTCCAGCGGCCGCTCGCGGTCATCGCGTTTCTGGCCATCGATCACGGCCAGGATCTGATCCAGCTCGCCAGGCTGCAGGCGGCGGTCGCGCACCACATCCTCCTTCACCACCTTGATTTTTTCGTCTGGCTTGGCGTTTTCGGCCATCTTGGCCAGCACCTCGGCATCGCGCTCGCTGTAGCTGGCGGCGCCTCGGGGCAGCAGCTTCAGCGGGTTGCCCACCAGCGCATCCGGGTGCTTACGCAGCCACCAGTCCAGCGCCCTGGACAGCGAGCCCACACGCTTGCGAATCGTGCCTGGCGCGAAGTTGCGCTCGATCTTGAGCGACTGCACCCAGGACTCTGCCCACTGGTAGGTCACGTGGTTGATCTTCACATCCCCCACCTCGCCCACCAGCAGCTCCAGCACCGGCACATCGGTGCTAGCCGGGTGGCCCGAGTTGATCCAGGCCGTCAGCACAAAGCGTAGCTTTTCCTGCGGTGTGGTGGCCTGGGGGGTTAGCAGGTCCGCAGGCACCACGCCAGCGGCCAGCAGAAGATCAAGCTGCTCACCGAAGGCAAGCGCCTCGGCTTCAACGTCAAAGGTCCGGTAAAAGGGTTTGGGCAACAGCTTGTTGCGCACGCACAGCTCATAACGCCCCGTGGGGGTCTTCCTCACACTTGCCACAGCTCCACCCGCGTCAGTTTGATTGGCCGCGAGTGTACTGGCGTGCTCGGACAAAACGAGACTTAATGCGTGGTTCTCCCGCAGATCGTGCGCGGTTGAGAACGATTTGGAGCGATTCCAGAGCCGGAAAACAAAAACGGACCGCTGGGGTCCGTTCGTAAGTCGTTGATTCGACTGGCTTTTTTTGGAGGCGCGGTCCGGAGTCGAACCGGACTAACCGGATTTGCAATCCGGGGCATAACCGCTTTGCTACCGCGCCAGGAATTCACATTCCCCTGACAAAAAAGGGAAGCATTTGCTTCCCTTTTTGTGGAAATTGGAGCGGGAAAAGAGTCTCGAACTCTCGACCTCAACCTTGGCAAGGTTGCGCTCTACCAACTGAGCTATTCCCGCATTTACCGAAGCCTTACATTGTACAACGTTTGCTGCGATGGAGTGAATTGTAGCGCATTTTTTGGGGCTCCCCAAAAAATTTTGCGTCAATGTTTCAAGCCATCCGCAGCAGCCGACGACACGGCCGCTTTTTCGGCCGACGCCGGCGCAACCACGGCCACTTCCTCGTCCGTCAGCGGCACGGGTTTGCTTTCCAGTGCGACCTCCAGCACCTTATCGATCCAACGCACCGGAACGATTTCCAGCCCGCTCTTCACGTTGTCAGGGATCTCCTGCAGATCCTTCACATTTTCCTCAGGGATCAACACGGTCTTGATGCCGCCACGCAAAGCAGCCAACAGCTTTTCCTTGAGCCCCCCGATGGCGGTGACTTCACCGCGCAGCGTGATTTCACCCGTCATCGCCACATCGCCGCGCACAGGGATGCCCGTGAGCGCCGACACAAACGCGGTGGTCATCGCAGCACCCGCACTCGGGCCGTCCTTGGGCGTGGCACCGTCTGGCACGTGGATGTGGATGTCGCGCTTTTCGAAGGCTTCGTCCTTGATGCCCAGAATACGCGCGCGGCTGCGCACCACCGTACGCGCCGCCTCCACGGATTCCTTCATCACATCGCCCAGCGAACCCGTGCGCGTGATCACCCCCTTGCCAGGCATGATGGCCGCTTCGATGGTCAGCAGGTCGCCACCCACTTCGGTCCATGCCAGGCCCACCACCTGGCCCACCTGGTTCTGCAGCTCGGCACGGCCGTAGGTGTACTTGCGCACGCCCAGAAAGTCGGGAAGGTTGTCGGCCGTCACCACCACCTGGGGTTCCAGCTTCTTGAGCTGCAGGCCCTTGACCACCTTGCGGCAGATCTTGGACAGCTCGCGCTCCAGCGAGCGCACACCCGCTTCGCGCGTGTAGTAACGCACCATGTCACGCACAGCAGGCTCGGTGATGAGCAGTTCTTCGTCCTTCACGCCATTGTTCTTGAGCTGCTTGGGCAGCAGGTACTTCATGGCGATGCTGGTCTTCTCGTCTTCGGTGTAGCCCGACAGGCGAATCACTTCCATCCGGTCCAGCAGCGCTGGCGGAATGTTCATCGAGTTCGATGTGGCGACGAACATCACATCGCTCAGATCGAAGTCCACCTCGACATAGTGATCACCAAACGTGTGGTTTTGCTCGGGGTCTAGCACCTCCAGCAGCGCGCTGGACGGATCGCCACGGAAATCCGTGCCCAACTTATCGATCTCATCAAGCAGGAACAGCGGATTGCGCGTGCCCACCTTCGACAGGCTCTGCAGCACCTTACCCGGCAGCGCGCCGATGTAGGTGCGGCGGTGCCCCCGGATCTCGGCTTCGTCGCGCATGCCGCCCAGGGCCATGCGCACATACTTGCGGCCGGTGGCCTTGGCGATGGACTGACCCAGCGAGGTCTTGCCCACGCCCGGGGGACCCACCAGGCACAGGATGGGCGCCTTCACCTTGTCCACGCGCTGCTGCACTGCAAGGTATTCAAGGATGCGGTCCTTGACCTTGTCGAGGCCGTAATGGTCTTCGTTGAGCACGCCCTCGGCATTCACCAGGTCATGCTTGATCTTGGTCTTCTTGCTCCAGGGCAGCGCCGTGAGCACGTCGATGTAGTTGCGCACCACCGTCGCCTCGGCCGACATGGGCGACATCAGCTTGAGCTTCTTGAGCTCGGCATCGGCCTTCTTGCGCGCTTCGGCGGGCATCTTCGCAAGCTTGATCTTTTTCTCGATCTCCTCGATGTCGGCGCCTTCGTCGCCTTCGCCAAGTTCCTTCTGGATGGCCTTGACCTGCTCGTTCAGATAGAAGTCGCGCTGGTTCTTCTCCATCTGGCGCTTCACACGGCCGCGGATCTTCTTGTCCACGTTGAGGATGTCCACCTCGCGGTCGAGTTGCTCGAACAGGTTTTCGAGGCGCGCCTTCACATCCGACAGGTCCAGCACCACCTGCTTGTTTTCGAGCTTGAGCGGCAGGTGGGCGGCGATGGTGTCGGCCAGGCGGCCCGGATCATCGATGCTGGAGATCGAGGTCAGGATCTCGGGCGGAATCTTCTTGTTGAGTTTGACGTACTGGTCAAACTGCTGCATCACGGCACGGCGCAGGGCCTCGATCTCACTGGGCTTGTTGGCCTCGGGCGTGGCCTCGACCGGTGTAACAGTCGCCATGAAATGCGTTTCGGTGTCCTCGATGGAGGCCACCAGCGCGCGCTGCTGCCCCTCGACCAGCACCTTCACCGTGCCGTCGGGCAGCTTGAGCATCTGCAGGATGGTGGAGACACAGCCGACGTCGAACATGTCCGACACCGAGGGCTCATCCTTGGCTGCCGCTTTCTGGGCCACCAGCATGATGCGGCGATCCGCCTCCATGGCCATTTCAAGGGCCTTGATGCTCTTGGGGCGGCCCACGAAAAGCGGAATCACCATGTGGGGAAACACCACCACATCGCGCAATGGCAACAGGGGCAGGTCAATGGGGGTGGCTGGCAGGGGGGTATGTCCGGACATGGAAATCCTCAAAGTGCTCTGTGGAAGTGGTTCCACATGTGGGGATTTTCAACCCTTGCGCGCAGCCGTACTGGCGCAAGGGTTGATGGTTCAGGGGGCGACAACAGGGCGCCCGCTCCGGTCATTCAGAAGGTGCGAATGAGCCCGGCGTGACCGAGCGGGTCGCACAAACGTGCCCCACCAAGGCGTAAAGCGCAGCCATAGCTTGGGCTATGGCGAGCATTTGCAACGCAGAGGGGGCGCGTTTTTGCGGGACGAGCGGACATGGCGGGTTCGTTCACACCTTCTCAGGCCTTCTTGGCCGCTTCGCGGTAAACGAGCAGCGGCGGCTTGTTTTCTTCGATGGTGGATTCGTCCACCACCACCTTTTCGACGTTGCTGGTATTGGGCAGGTCGAACATCGTGCCGATCAGCGATTGCTCCAGGATGGAACGCAGCCCCCGGGCACCGGTCTTGCGAGCCAGGGCCTTGCGGGCAATGGCCTTCAGGGCCGCAGGGCGGATCTCCAGATCCACACCTTCCATCGACAACAGCTTGCTGTATTGCTTGACGAGCGCGTTCTTGGGCTCGGTCAGGATCTGCACCAGGGCGTCCTCGCTCAGTTCGGCCAGCGCCGTCACCACGGGCATGCGGCCCACCAGTTCGGGGATGAGGCCGAACTTGATCAGATCCTCGGGTTCAATCTCGGTGAACACTTCGGTCAGCGAGCGCTGCTTCTTGCTCTTGACCGATGCACCAAAGCCGATGCCCGACGCTTCGGTACGGTTCTCGATGACCTTTTCCAGGCCCGCAAACGCACCGCCGCAAATGAACAGGATGTTGGTCGTATCGATCTGCAAAAAGTCCTGGTTCGGGTGCTTGCGCCCACCCTGGGGTGGCACGCTGGCCATGGTGCCTTCGATGAGCTTGAGCAGCGCCTGCTGCACGCCCTCGCCGGACACGTCGCGCGTGATGCTCGGGTTGTCGGACTTGCGCGAGATCTTGTCGATCTCGTCGATGTAGACAATGCCGCGCTGGGCGCGCTCGACTTCGTAGTTGCAGCTTTGCAGCAGCTTCTGGACGATGTTCTCCACGTCCTCGCCCACGTAGCCCGCCTCCGTCAGCGTGGTGGCATCGGCCATCACGAAGGGCACGTCCAGCATGCGCGCCAGGGTCTGGGCCAACAGCGTCTTGCCCGAGCCCGTGGGGCCGATCAGCAGGATGTTGCTCTTGGACAGCTCCACGTCGTCCTTGTGGGCCTTGTCCTTGTGGCGCAAGCGCTTGTAGTGGTTGTACACCGCCACCGCCAGCGTGCGCTTGGCCACTTCCTGGCCAATCACGTAGTTGTCGAGGTTGGTCTTGATCTCCACCGGCGTGGGCAGGTCGCTGCGGCCTTCGCGGGCCAGATCTCCGGCCGGAAGCTCGTCACGAATGATCTCGTTGCACAGGTCAATGCACTCGTCGCAGATAAAGACCGACGGGCCAGCGATCAGCTTCTTCACTTCGTGCTGGCTTTTGCCGCAAAAAGAGCAGTAGAGGGTTTTTTCGCTGGAAGAGCCTTTTTTCTCGGCCATGGGGGCAATGCCTTGTTACGTACGGAAAGTTGTCGGGATGATAACCAAATAAAAAACGGCGTCTTCCCCGAGGGAAAACGCCGCTGTGTGAGCCTCTGGCGATCAGGAGCGCTTGCTGATCACCTGGTCCACCAGGCCGTATTCCTTGGCCTCATCCGCCGACAGGAAGTAGTCACGTTCGGTGTCGCGCTGGATCTTCTCCAGCGATTGGCCCGTGCGCTCAGCCAGGATGTTGTTGAGTTGCTCGCGGGTCTTCAGGATTTCGCGCGCGTGGATCTCGATCTCGGTGGCCTGGCCTTGCATGCCGCCCAGGGGCTGGTGGATCATGACCTTGGAGTTGGGCAGCGCAAAACGCTTGCCCTTGGCGCCAGCCGCCAGCAGGAAGGCGCCCATGCTGGCCGCCATGCCCGTACACAGCGTCGAGACATCGGGCTTGATGAAGTTCATGGTGTCAAAAATCGCCATGCCCGCGCTCACCGAACCGCCGGGAGAGTTGATGTAGAACGAAATGTCCTTGTCGGGGTTTTCGCTCTCCAGAAACAGCAGCTGCGCCACCACCAGATTGGCGGTCTGGTCGTTGACCGGCCCGACCAGGAAAATCACGCGCTCCTTGAGCAGGCGCGAGTAGATGTCATAGGACCGTTCGCCACGGCCCGACTGCTCGATGACCATGGGGACCATGCCCAGGCCTTGTGTTTCCAATGCACTCATGTTTTCTCCAGTCAAGCAGGTACTGTACCCAGAAATGAATTGGGGCTTGTGCACAAAAGCACAAGCCCCCTGGTGTGGCAGTTCGATCACCGAACCAGCAGCCACGCCGCCAGCCGGTGAGGCCAGGGCCTATCAGCCCTGCTGCTGCGCCATCAGGTCGTCGAACGAGACAGCCTTCTCGACCACCTTGGCCTTGCTCAGCACGAATTCAGTCACGTTGTTTTCAATCACAACGGCTTCGACTTCGGCCAGACGCTGACGGTCGCCGAAGTACCAGCGCACCACGTCTTCAGGCTTCTCGTAGCTGGCGGCCAGCTCGTCGATGTGGGCCTTGAGCTGCTCGGGCTTAGCCTGCAGTTCGTTGGCACGCACCAGTTCGGCCAGCACCAGGCCCAGACGCACGCGGCGCTCGGCCTGGGGACGGAACACGTCTTCAGGGATTTCAGCCTTGTCGGCGTCCTTGATGCCGCGTTGCTTCAGCTCGGCACGGGCGCCTTCCAGCAGGCGGGCAATTTCAGCCTGGATGCTGGCGTTGGGCAGGTCCAGCTCGGCCTTGGCCACCAGGGCGTCCATCACGGCTTGCTTGTTGCGGGCCAGCAGACGGAACTTGACTTCACGCTCCAGGTTCTTCTTGATGTCGGCGCGCAGGCCATCCACAGAACCGTCGGCGATGCCCAGCGACTTGGCCAGGGCGTCGTTCACTTCGGGAAGGTGGGCGGCTTCGATCTTCTTCACGGTCACGAGGAAGTCGGCGGTCTTGCCAGCCACGTCCTTGCCATGGTATTCGGCAGGGAACGCCAGAGGGAAGGTCTTACTTTCGCCCGACTTCATGCCGCGCACTGCGTCTTCGAATTCCTTGAGCATCTGGCCTTCGCCGACCAGGAACTGGAAGTCTTCGGCCTTGCCGCCGTCAAAGGGTTCACCGTCGATCTTGCCTTCGAAGTCCACGGTCACGCGGTCGCTGTCTTGCGCAGCGGCGTCGATGGCACGCTGGGCAAAGCTGCGGCGCTGCTTGCGCAGGATGTCGATGGTCTTGTCGATGGCGGAGTCGGTCACTTCGGACGACAGCTTCTCAACTTCGGCGTCCGACAGGTCGGCGATCTTGACTTCAGGGAACACTTCGAAGATGGCGTCGAACGTGACCTGGCCTTCAGGAGCGCCTTCCTTTTCGGTGATGCGGGGCTGGCCGGCAACACGCAGGTTGGCTTCGTTGGCAGCCACGGCAAAGGCTTCACCGACCTTGTCGTTGAGCACTTCGTACTGCACCGAGTAGCCATAACGCTGGGCCACCACGTTCATGGGGACCTTGCCTGGACGGAAGCCGTCCATCTTCACGGTGCGAGCCAGGCGCTTGAGGCGCGTATCGACTTCGGACTGGATCAGGGTGACGGGCACGCTCAGCGTGATCTTGCGCTCGAGCTTCTCAAGGGTTTCAACAGTAACGGCCATGGCTATTCCTCTTATGAATGTGGATCGTGCTGGCTGCAGCGCAGCAGCGCCGTGTTCCGCAAAGTCTCACATGGGTGGTGCGCGGGGGGGGACTCGAACCCCCACACCATTGCTGGCGTCAGGACCTAAACCTGGTGCGTCTACCAATTTCGCCACCCGCGCGGTTCTACAACAAACAAACAGGCGGCAACCTCAGCTGCCGCCTGCGTGAAATCGGTCAACCTTCTATTTTACCCTGATGCGGGCTGGGTGGGAATCAAACCCCTCCAAGAACCTCCGGCGCGGGCCGTTTGACCCGGAACCAGGCGGCATACATCGCGGGCAGCGCCAGCAGCGTGAGCACCGTGGCCACGATGAGCCCGCCCATAATGGCCACGGCCATCGGGCCCCAGAACACACTGCGCGACAGCGGGATCATGGCCAGCACCGCCGCTGCAGCCGTGAGCACGATGGGGCGCAGGCGGCGCACGGCCGATTCCACGATCGCATCCCAGGCCGGCACGCCGCGCGCACGGTCCTGCTCGATCTGGTCGATCAGGATCACGGAGTTGCGCTGGATCATGCCCATGAGCGCAATCACGCCAAGCAACGCCACAAACCCGAAGGGCCGGTTCAGCACCAGCAGCGCCGCCGCTACACCCGCCAGGCCCAGCGGCCCGGTCAGGAAGACGAGCATCGCGCGGCTGAAGCTGTGCAACTGCAGCATCAGCAGCGTGAAAGTGAGGAAGAGCATCACCGGGATACCCGCCGCAATCGACGCCGAGCCCTTGGAGCTTTCCTCAACGGCCCCCGCCACCTCGATGCGGTACGCCCCTTGGCCCGATGCACGCCATTTCGCCTCAATATCCTTGAGCGCAGGCTGCAGTGCAGCCGTCACCGTTGCGCCCTGCAGGCCCTCGGTCACATCGCCCTGCACGGTGATCGCGTAGTCGCGGTTTTCGCGCCACATCACGCCAGGCTCCCACGTGAACACGGGTTTGGCGATCTGCGTGAGCGGGATCGACTTGCCCGAGGCCGTGGGCAGGTAGGCATTGGCGATGTCGGTGATGGCATTGCGCTCATCCAGCGGCTGGCGCAGCAGGATGTCGATGAGCTTGTCGCCCTCGCGGAACTGCCCCACCTGCGTGCCCGACAGGATGGTCTTGGACGCCTGGGCAATCGACTGGCTGGTGACGCCCAGTGCGCGCGCCTTGGCCTGGTCCACCTCCAGGCGCAGCACCTTCACGGACTCGTTCCAGTTGTCATTCACGCCGCGCATGTCGGGGTTCTGGCGCAACTGGGCCTTGACCTCGTCGGCACGCTCACGCAGCACCAGTGGGTCCGGCCCCACCACGCGGAACTGCACGGGGTACGGCACCGGTGGCCCGTTGGGCAGCAGCTTGACGCGGCCGCGCACCTCGGGGAACTCCTCGGCCAGCAAGCCGGGCAACTTCACGCGCAGCGATTCGCGCAGCTTCAGGTCCTGCGGCAACACGATGAACTGCGACACGTTGCTTTGCGGGAACACCTGGTCCAGCGGCAAATAGAAACGCGGCACACCCGAGCCCACCCACGTGCTCACGGCCGTCACACCGGGCTCGGCCAGCAGACGCTGCTCCACGCGCTTGGTGACTTCTTCGTTGCCCGCAAACGAGGTGCCCTCTGGGAACCAGATGTCCACCAGGATTTCAGGCCGGCTCGAATCCGGGAAGAACTGCTGCTGCACCTTGCCCATGCCCACAATGCCCAGCGCAAAGGTGAGGATGGTGGCGCCAATGGTGAGCCAGCGGTGCTGCACGCACCAGTCCACCAGACGGCGGAAGGTGCGGTAGAACGGGCTGTCGAACACCTCGTGCGGGTCGTCCGTCACGCCCTTGTTGGCCTGGGCCGCCAGCACATGCGGCGGCACCTTGAGCAGCAGCGTGCCCAGGTACGGCACGAAGTACACCGACACGATCCAGCTGAGCACCAGCGCGATCACCGTCACGGCAAAAATCGCAAAGGTGTACTCACCCGTGGTGGACTTGGCCAGGCCAATGGGCAAGAACCCGGCTGCCGTGATCAGCGTGCCCGTAAGCATGGGCATGGCCGTAAGTTCATAGGCAAAGGTGGCGGCGCGCACCTTGTCGTAGCCCTCTTCGAGTTTGAGCACCATCATCTCCACGGCAATGATGGCGTCGTCCACCAGCAGGCCCAGCGCGATGATGAGCGAGCCCAGCGAGATCTTGTGCAGGCCGATGCCCCAGTACCACATGGCCAGGAAGGTCACGGCCAGCACCATGGGGATGGTGATGCCCACCACCAGGCCGGGGCGCGGGTCGATGTACCAGCGCTTCCACAGCGGGTTCTTGCCCGGCCGCTTGTGAAAGCCCAGGCTGATGAAGCTCACCGCCAACACGATGACCACGGCCTCGATCAGCACCTTCACAAACTCGTTCACCGAGGTGGACACGGCCTTGGGCTGGTCCTGCACATTGACGAGCTTCACGCCCGCTGGCAGCGTGCCGCCGATGCGGTCGGTGGCCGTGTGCAGCGCCTTGCCCAGCGCAATGATGTCGCCGCCTTTGGCCATGGACACGCCCAGCGCAATCACCTCACGGCCCTGGTGGCGCACCTTCACGGTGGCCGGGTCCACATAGCCGCGCTTGACTTCGGCAATATCGCCCAGGCGCAGCTGCGCCCCCGAGGGGCCCCGGATCGGCATGGCCGCCAGGTCTTCCACGGCGTTGAACTGGCCTTGCACGCGCACCTGCACCTGGTCTTGCGGCGTCTGGATGGCACCTGCGCTCTCCACAGCGTTCTGCTGGCCCAGCTGGGCCAGCACCTGGTTCATGTCCAGGCCCAACTGCGACAGGCGCTTTTGCGAGATTTCGATGAAGAGCTTTTCGTCCTGCACGCCAAACAGCTCGACCTTGGCCACATCGGGCACGCGCAGCAGCTGCTGGCGTGCGTCGTCGGCAAACTGCTTGAGTTCGGCGTAGCTGAAGCCTTCGGACTCCAGCGCATAGATCACGCCATACACATCGCCAAAGTCGTCATTGAAGAACGGCCCCTGGATGCCTTGCGGCAGGGTGTAGCGCATGTCGCCCACCTTCTTGCGCACGGTGTACCAGACGTTGGCCACATCGCCGGGCTTGGACGAGTCCTTGATCTGGAAAATGATCTGCGACTCGCCGGGCTTGGAATAGCTGCGGATCTTGTCGGCGTAAGGCACCTCCTGCAGCGTGCGCTCGATCTTGTCGGTGACCTGCTCGGCCACCTGCTGGGCCGTGGCGCCGGGCCAGTAGGTGCGCACCACCATCGCGCGGAAGGTGAAGGGCGGGTCTTCGTCCTGCCCCAGCTGGAAATAGGCCGCAAAGCCCAGCAGCATCAGCACCACCATGAGGTAGCGGGTGAGCGCCGGGTGGTCGAGCGCCCATTTGGAGAGGTTGAACCCCTCTTTGGGTTGTTGTTGTGACATGCGTGGCCCTTAGTTGGCAGCCGAGGCTGGTTTTGCTACCAATTCAGGAGCTACTTTCGCTTTACCAGCAGGCGCAGAGGCCGTTTTTGGCTGATAAACCATCACCTTCTGCCCGGGCGAGAGCACATGCACGCCCGTCGCCACCACCTGCATGCCGGGCGTGAGGCCCGCTGCCACCACGGCTTCGTTGCCGTCGGCCGTGGCAATCTGCACAGGCTGCGACTTCACTGTGCTGCTGGCGGGGTCGTACACCCACACGGCGGTGGCCTGGCCCTCCTGGCGCAGCGCGCTGGTGGGCAGCTTGATGGCCGGAATGCCCGCATGGCTCAGCGCCTTGGGCGTGACGTACACCGTGGCGCCCAGCGCAGGGGCTTCTGCGCTGTCGATGGCCACCTTCACCTGGTAGGTGCGCGTGGCAACATCGGCGCTGGCAGCCACCTCGCGCACGCGACCCGCCAGCGTGGCGCCGCCGGACCAGCCGCGCACCGCCACTTCCGAATCCGGCGCAATCTGCGCCACCTTGTCCTCGGGCACGGCAAACACCACATCGCGCGGACCATCCTGTGCAATGCGCACCACGGGCGCGCCCGCTGCCACCACCTGGCCGGGCTCGGCGTCAATGCCCGTGACCACGCCCGACACATCGGCCACCAGCGTGGTGTAGGCCGCCTGGTTGCCCTGCGACGAGAGCTGCGCACGCGCCTGGTCCAGCGTAGCCTGCGCGGCTTTCAGCGTGGCTTCGCGGCGCTCCAGCTCGGCGCCGCTGATGAAGTTCTGGTCTTTCAGGGTCTGGTAACGCTTGAGGTCCGCCGCCGCCAGGTCACGCTGCGTGGTGGCAGATGCCAGCTGCGCACGCGCTGCGTCGGTCGCGAGCTGGTAGTCCTTCGGGTCCAGCTGCGCAAGCACCTGGCCCGCCTTCACATGCTGGCCCAGCTCGGCCTGGCGCTTGACGATCTTGCCTGCCACCCGAAAGCCCAGGCGCGACTCGACCCGCGCTCGCACCTCGCCCGAATACTCCAGACTGGACTGCAGCGCGCCCACCCCCACCGTGAGCAGCTTGACGGAGCGCACAGGCTCCTCGGGCGGCGCGGGGCGCGAACAGGCGGCCAGCAAAGAAGCGGTGGCCAGCACCAGCAAGAACCGGGAGTGCCGTTGGAGGGGCCGCAAAGCGGAGGGTGTGCGCATGGGAAATCCGGTGAAAAAAAGGGCCACAAGGAAAGAGCGACGGAACCGCACGCACAGCACAGGCCTTGCGACCTGCGCTGCAACGGGGCGGGGGCCAGCCTCCTTGTCCCTGAATGGAATGGCTTTTTGATTACTGACTGACCGGTTAGTAATCTATGAGAAGCGCCCCCACCTTGTCAAGCGACAATCCGGGGTGTGAACGACCGCTCCAGCCCTCCCCCCTCGGCAGCTTCCCCTGCAGCCCCCCATGCAGCCGCCCCCGCAGCCACGGCTGCCATGGCCACCGCCGCGCCTGCACCCGCCGCAGCCCTGGCCGCGCCCGTGACGCACTACGAGAATTTCCCCGTGGCGTCCCTGCTGTGCCCGCCCCACCTGCGCCAGCCGATTGCCGCCATCTACGCCTTTGCCCGCACGGCCGACGACATCGCCGATGAAGGCGATGCCACACCCGCCGCCCGCCTGGCCGACCTGGCCGCCTACCTGGCCGACCTGCACGCGATTGCGCAGGGGCAGGCACCCTCGCCCCGCTGGGCGGATGTGTTCCTGCCGCTGCAAGGCGTGGTGCGCAGCCACCGTTTGCCGGTGCCGCTGCTCGAAGACCTGCTCAGCGCCTTCGCCCAGGATGTGGAAAAAACCCGCGATGCCGAAGGCTACGCCGACCGCGCTGAGCTGCTGGACTACTGCCGCCGCTCGGCCAACCCCGTGGGGCGCCTGCTGCTGCACCTGTATGGCGTGCACGACGCGCAGGCGCTGCAGCAAAGCGACGCGATCTGCACCGCACTGCAGCTCATCAACTTCTGGCAGGACCTGTCGGTGGACATCCCCCGCCACCGCCACTACCTGCCGCGCGCCGACTGCGCTGCCCATGGCGCCTGTCAGGCCGAACTGCTGGCCCTGCAAAGCACGCGCGAGAACGCACGCCTGATCGCCGATTGCGCCGACTGGGCTCGCACCACCATGGAGAGCGGCGCGCCCCTGGTGCACCGCCTGCCCGGCCGCGCGGGCTGGGAGCTGCGCCTGGTGGTGCAGGGCGGCCTGCGCATCCTCGACAAGGTCGAGGCCCTCAAGGGCGGCAGCCTGCACACCCGCCCGCGCCTGCACGCCTGGGACTGGCTAGTGATGCTGGGCCGCGCACTGGTGATGTAAGAAGAAAGATTCATGGGCCACAAGGCGCGCTGACATCGGCGCGCGCTCTGGCTGTGAACTTGAGGCAAAAATGGGCCTCTCCGCGCATCCATATTGCCTTAAAAGCTATCAATTTGTGAGCAATTGACTGTCTGCGCCGGATAGCGGGCAGCAGGCTGGCCACGGGCGGGGCAGGGATAGCGCGCATGGCGTCCTCTTTACAGCGCGCTAGTCTTGCGCCCCATGCGGCCAGCCGCCCGGGTCTTACCAGTTCCGGAACACAACAACAAAGACAACAATGTCCGCAAGCCAGTACCCGTGGCTTGCCAGGAGGGCCTTCCGTTGACTGCCAGACATCTCTTCAAGACCCTGCAGTGGGGGCTCATCCTTTTCTGCCTGGTGTTTTCCATCGTCGGGGGCGTGGCCGCAGAGCGGGTGCTGGATGTGCTCGCATGCCAGCCCCACACCAACCCGGCGCTGAGCACCTGCTCATCCCTCACCAACCCCATCGCGCTGCGGCTGGCCCCGTTTCTGTCGGCCGGCAGCATCGTGGACTACCCCTTTGTGCTGCTGCGCAACTTCTGGGCGCTGCTGCTGGTGTGGGGGCTGGCGCTGTATGCCGCGCGCTGGGCGGACCGCAACCCCACCGCCGCGGCGGCCCTGCTGCCTCGCCCGGGCCGCGCCCACCCGGCAGATGTGCTGCGCTGGAGCGTGGGCGGCCTGTTCTGGCTGTTGCTGGCGGGCTTCATCATGTTCATCTTTGCGCTGGGCCTGCCCATCGTGGGCAACCAGACCGCGCGCACCATCCTCGAAAGCCTGGGCTGCTCGCCCGGCACCTTTGACCCCTTCTCATCGCCCTGCATGAGAGCCCCCGGATTCTGGACACCCCGCCTCTCCCTGTACGTCCTCCCCCTCGCAGGCCCCCTGCTGGCGCCCGTGTGGCTGGTCATGGGGTTCTGGGATGTCCTGCTGGGCTGGCTGGCACTGATCGTGGCCACCTACGCACTGAAATCGCACCTGTCGCAGCCTACCCGGCCGCCAGTCCGCCCACACCCATCGGCCAAACCACTGCGCTAAGAACCTTCACCATGTCCGTCAGCGTTTTCGACCTCTTCAAGATCGGCATCGGCCCGTCCAGCTCCCACACCGTGGGGCCCATGATTGCGGCGCGGCAGTTTGCATGCCATGTGCAGGGCACCCTGGGCCTGACCGCCGTGCACCACGTCACGGTGGAGCTTTTTGGCTCCCTGTCCGCCACGGGCGTGGGCCACGGCACCGACAAGGCCGTGCTGCTGGGCCTGGCCGGGCATGAGCCCGACCACATAGACCCCGACCAGATCCAGCCCGCCATTGCCGACATCCGCACCCGGCAAACACTGGCCCTGCTGGGCGAGCACCCGGTGCCGTTTGTCGAAAAGGAACACCTGCTGTTTCGCCGCAAAAGCCTGCCGCTGCACCCCAACGGCATGGCCTTCCATGCGTTTGACGCGCAGGGCACCGAGATCGCCACTCGCGAGTACTACTCGGTGGGCGGCGGTTTTGTGATCGATGCGGCGGGCGAGCGTGTGCTCAACAGCGCCGCCACCGCAGGGCCTGATGCGGCAGGCCATGCCCAGGGCCTGCCCCACCCCTTCCGCACCGGGGCCGAGCTGCTGGCCCAGTGCCAGGCCACGGGCCTGACCCCGGCGCAGCTCATGACCGCCAACGAGCAACACTGGCGCAGCAGCGCCGAGGTGCGCCGCCAGCTCATGGCCATCTGGAAAACCATGGCCGGGGCCGTGCAACGCGGCTGTGCCAGCACCGGCACCCTGCCCGGCCCCATGCATGTGCGCCGCCGCGCGGCCGAGCTGCACCACAAGCTGAGCAGCGCACCCGAGGCCGCGCTGCGCGACCCGCTCTCGATGCTGGACTGGGTGAACCTCTACGCCATGGCCGTCAACGAAGAAAACGCCGCTGGCGGCCGCGTGGTGACGGCGCCCACCAACGGCGCGGCGGGCGTGATCCCGGCCGTGCTGCACTACTACGTGAACTTCTTGCCCAGTGCGAACGAGGATGGGATTGCCACCTTTTTGCTCACTGCAGGCGCCATCGGCATCATCTACAAGGAAAACGCCTCGCTTTCGGGGGCCGAGGTGGGCTGCCAGGGCGAGGTGGGCGTGGCCTGCTCCATGGCGGCAGGCGCCCTGGCCGCCGTGATGGGCGGCAGCCCCGAGCAGATCGAGAACGCCGCCGAGATCGGCATGGAGCACAACCTGGGCATGACCTGCGACCCGGTGGGCGGGCTGGTGCAGATCCCCTGCATCGAGCGCAACGCCATGGGCGCCATCAAGGCCATCAACGCCGCCCGCATGGCGCTGCGCGGCGACGGCCAGCATGTGGTCTCGCTCGACAAGGTCATCAAGACCATGATGCAGACCGGCGCAGACATGAAGATCAAATACAAAGAGACTTCGCGCGGCGGCTTGGCCGTGAATGTTGTGGAATGCTGACGCACCGCAGCATGCCTGCGTGGCAACCAGGCGGCATGGGTACACAATCCGCGCTCGGCTGGGCTTCCAGCCTTCTTGCAGGGCCCGTCTCCGGGCCGTTCTCCCCCGCGCCGTGAGGCGCCCTGTTGTTCTTTTCCCTCTTTTTCTCTTTCATGAAAATTTCTTCGATGCTGCGCCCCTGGGCGCTGATGGCGGCCGTGGTTCTGGCCAACGCCCCTGCGTGGGCAGAAGACACCCTGGCCCACATCGCCAGCACGGGCGAACTGCGCCTGGGTCATCGCGAAAAGTCCCTGCCGTTTTCGTACAAGGACGCCACCAGTGGCAAGGTGCAGGGCTACACGGTCGATATCTGCCTGCAGATCCATGAAGAAATCAAAAAGGAACTCAAGCGCCCCGACCTGCGCCTGAAGTACCTGCTGGTCGATGGCAAGAACCGCATCTCCGACGTGAAGGGCAATGTGGTGGACCTGGAGTGCGGCGGCACGGCCAACACCGCCGCGCGGCAAAAGGAGATTGCGTTCAGCCACCACATCTTTGTGGCCTCGTCCGCCTTCCTGGTGCGCAAAAGCGCGGGCATCAAGACACTGGACGACCTGCAGGGCAAAAAAATCGCCGTGCAGGCCAAGACCACCAACGAGAACCTGCTCAAGGCCAACGAACGCACCTTTGTACGCAAGTTCAACTACGTGCCAGTGGACAGCACACTGGACGCCGTGAACGCGCTGGCCAAGGGCGAAGCCGACGCTGCGTTTGCCGACGATGCGGGCATCTGGATTCCGCTCACCCGCATGGGCAAGGCCATGGACGAATACCAGTTCCTGGAAAAACGCCTCTCGGTCGAGCCCTACAGCATCGGCCTGCGCAAGGACGACCCCAAGTTCAAGGAACTGGTGGACCGCGTGACCCGCCGCATGATCCAGAACGGCGAGATGGCTGCGCTCTACAAGAAATGGTTCAGCTCCGACCAGGGCACGCTGCCCATGAGTGTGTTCATGAAAGAAGCCCTGCGCCGCCCGAGCGACATCGGCGTGGAACAGATCGCGTTCTAACCCACTGTTTTCTCCGAGCCGTACTTCGGAACCAGGCGTCCGTGCGCCAGATGGGGTGTGTTGGAATGCGATCTCCACGCCCGCCGCCACCCTTTGCCCATGCTCGATAACGCAGCGCCCCCTCCACCTCCAACCCCATGGGCCGCACGACGGCTGGAAGATGCGCTTGACTGGGTGGGCTCACTCTTCATGCCTCTGGCTCTGCTGATCGTCGTGCTGCTGTTTCTGCAGTGGCCTCTGAGAGACTGGCTCGGCGCAGGCTCCAGCAAGGCCAATGACCTGGCGCAGGCGATGTTTGCGCTGTATGTGGCAGTGGCTCTGCGGCATGCGGCCCGGCGCGATGCCCACTTGGTCAGCCGCCCCGACCTGACGCACGCTGGCGGCCGATGGCTGCGCACGCTGCGCGGCGTGGGTGCGCCGCTGGCCATATTGCCATGGGCGCTGTTCGTGTGCTGGCAGGGCACCCCCATGGTATGGCGCTCGGTGCGCGGGCTTGAAAGCTTTCCAGAAACCGCCAATCCTGGCTATTTTGTGGTGAAGGTAGCGCTGTTACTGCTGGCCGCTTTGCTCGCCCTGCAGTCACTGGTGGATCTGTGGCGCGCTGTGCGCCAGGCGGCCGCCAGCACGGGAGGGAACACCCCATGAGCCTGCTCGGGCTTCTGCTGCTGGTGCTGGCCCTGGTACTGATGATGACCACGGGCTGGGCCACCTATGCCGTGTTGCTGGCAGTGAGCACCCTGGGTGCGGTGCTGGGCCTGGCAGTGGGCGCATTCGATGCAGGCGTACTGCGTGCCCTGCCCGAGCGCATGGTGGGACTGCTGGAGCATGACCTGTTGCAGGCCCTGGTGCTGTATGCAATGGTGGGCGCCTTGCTCAATCACCTGGCCTTGATCAATGGTCTGTATGGAGGGCTCAGCAAAACGCTGGCGCGGCTCACGGGGCGGCGGGCTGCCTCTGAATTGGCCGGGCTGGGCGTGGGCATGCTCATGGCGCCCATGAATGGGTCGGTGGGGGCCAGCCTGGTCACCCTGTCGCGCACCGCCGAGCGGGCCTGGGCCGCCGAAGGTCTACCGCCCGAACGGCGTGTCACCCTGGTGGCCGTGGCCAGCACACTGGGTGTCATCGTTCCACCCTCGCTGGTGCTGCTTCTGCTGGGGGATGCAATGCTGCGTGCCCACACAGAAGGCCTGACCCTGGCCCGGCAGTTGGGTTTGCCTGCGGCACAGGCTGGAACCCGCATCATCAACACACAGGATGTGCTGCAGGCCGCACTGGCCCCTGGCGCCCTGCTGCTGCTCGTCTGGCTGGGCATCACCTGGTGGGTGGCACGGCGCCACGACCGTGCAGAGCCACCCACCACGACTGCCCGCCCTTCAGCGATGGCCCGCAGCGAGGGCTGGACGCTGTGCATCGTGCCCACGTTCATCATTGCGCTGCTGGCATTGGTGGCCACGGGCCGCATCCGTGCCGTGGAGGCCGCCGCTGCCGCTGGTGTGACATTGTTGGTGTGGGGCCTGGTATCGCGCCAACTCACCCGGCCCGTGCTGGCCCGCGTGCTGGACGATGCCCTGGCCCTCACCGGCGCGCTGTTCGCACTGCTGGTGGCCGCCGTTACCTTTTCACTGCTGCTGCGGGCCTTTGGCACCGATGTGCTGGTGACCGAATGGATGCGCACCCTGCAGGGCCAGCCCGCGCTGGCCATGGCTGCAGTGCTGCTGGTACTGCTGGCGTCGGCCTTTGTGCTGGACGCTTTTGAGCTGATCTTTCTGGTCATACCCATCGTGATGCCCCCGCTGTTGGCCCTGGGAGGGGACGCTGCATGGGTCGCAGCCTTGGCCCTGCTGGTGCTACAGGCCGGTTTTTTGCTGCCACCGCTGGGCTACGCCCTGGTGCTTTCCATGGGGCAGGTGGAACCACGCCCCTCCCAGCGCGCTGTGGTGCTCGCTCTGGCCCCCTATCTCCTCACGCTGGCTGGCGTGGTGGGTTTGGTGCTTGCAGCGCCCGAAACCACCCACTGGCTGCGCACCACGCCCGCAACGGTTCCCCAAATGACCATCGAGGGCGATGACCTGGATGCGCTGATGCGCGAGATGTCTGCCCCACCGGTTGAAACACCAAACGCTGGCGACGCCGCCGCAAAGTGAGGCGATGGCGCCCCGGTGCATGGGACAATCGCGCCCCATGACCCCACAGCAATACGTACAGCAAAAAGCCGTGGCCTCGGGCAGCAGCTTCTATTACGCCTTCCTGTTCCTGCCGGCCCCGCGCCGCGCCGCGATCACGGCGTTTTACGCCTTCTGCCGCGAAGTGGATGATGTGGTGGACGAAGTCTCTGACCCCGGCGTGGCCCGCACCAAGCTGGCCTGGTGGCAGGCCGAGGTGGCCAAGGCCTACGCAGGCCAGCCCACCCACCCCGTGATGCTGGCGCTGATGCCGCTGGCCGCCGACTACGGCATTGAACAACGCCACCTGCAGGCCGTGATCGACGGCTGCCAGATGGACCTGGAGCAAACCCGCTACCTCGACTTTGCGGGCCTAAAGGGCTACTGCCACCTGGTAGCAGGCATCGTGGGCGAAGTCGCCGCACGCATCTTTGGCCAGACCGACCCACGCACCACCGAATACGCCCACAAGCTGGGCCTGGCCTTCCAGCTCACCAACATCATCCGCGACGTGGGCGAAGACGCCATGCTGGGCCGCATCTACCTGCCGGTGAACGAGCTGCAGCAGTTTGACGTGAAGGCACACGAGATCCTCAAGCGCACCTACTCCGACCGCTTCACGGCGCTCATGCGTTTTCAGGCCGAGCGCGCGCACCGCCTGTACGACGAGGCCCTGGCCTTGCTGCCCGATGCCGACCGCCGCGCGCAAAAGCCCGGCCTGATGATGGCCAATATCTACCGCACCCTGCTGCGCGAGATTGAGCACGAGAACTTCCAGGTGCTGCACCAGCGCATCCGCCTCACGCCGCTGCGCAAGTTCTGGCTGGCGTGGAAGGTACAGGCCCTGGGCCGGATGTCATAGCCGTGGGCCCGCGTCCATGAAGGTCGCCGCGAACGTGGCAGTGGTGGGCGCAGGCTGGGCGGGCATGGCCGCCGCCATCGCCCACACCCAAATCGGCCGCGAGGTCACGGTGTTCGAAGCCGCGCGCACAGTGGGCGGCCGCGCACGGGCCGTGCCGGGCGCACTGCCCGGTGGCACGCCCGCCACCCTCGACAACGGCCAGCACATCCTGATTGGCGCCTACGCCGAAAGCCTGCGCCTGATGCGATTGGTGGGCGTGGACATCGACACCGCCCTGCTTCGCCTGCCGCTCACGCTGCAGTTCCCCGACGGCCAGGGCCTGCAACTGCCCGACCTGCCCCCGCCCCTCGATGCCCTGCTGGGCATTGCCCGCGCCAAGGGCTGGGGCTGGCGCGACAAGCTGACGCTGCTGCGCACGGCCACCGCGTGGCAACTCAAGGGGTTTCGCTGCGCGCCTGCGACCTCGGTGGCCGACCTGTGCGCGCCGCTCACGCCCCGGCTCATGGCCGAGTTCATCGACCCGCTGTGCGTCTCCGCCCTCAACACCCCGGCGCGCGAGGCCAGCGGCCAGGTGTTTCTGCGCGTGCTGCAGGACAGCCTGTTCAGCGGGCGTGGCGGCTCTAACCTGCTGCTGCCGCGTGCAGACCTGGGCGCCCTCTTCCCCGAAGCCGCCGTGCGCTGGCTGCAGCAGCAAGGCGGCCAGGTCATCACGGGCCAGCGCATTCAGCGCCTGCAGCCGTTGCCCGGCGGGCGCTGGCAACCGGTCGTGGCGGCCAACGGCACCGAAGAACCTGAAGCGTTCGACCACATTACCCTGGCCTGCCCGTCGTGGGAGGCGAGCCGCCTGGTCGAAAGCCTGGCGGGCACGGCGGGCCTGGCCAGTGCGGCCCGCTGGAGCGCCACCACCAGTGCCCTGCGGTTCGAGGCCATCACCACCGTCTATGCCCACTCACCGGGCGCCCACCTGCCCCAGCCCATGCTGGCACTGCGCAACACCGCTGCCCACCCGGCGCAGTTCGTGTTTGACCGGGGCCAGCTTGATGGCCAGCATGGGCTGCTGGCCTTTGTGGTGAGCGCGAGCGACGGCGACCGGGCCTTGCTGGAGCAGCAGGTGCTGCAGCAGGCCGCCGCACAACTGGGCCTGCCGGGCCTGCAGCCTGTGCAAACCGTGGTGGAAAAACGTGCCACCTTTGCCTGCACCCCCGGCCTGCAGCGGCCCGGCATGCAGGTGCTGCCAGGGCTGACTGCCTGCGGCGACTATGTGGACGGCCCCTACCCCGCCACGCTGGAAGGCGCGGTGCTCAGCGGCACCGCAGTGGCGGCGCTGGCGTAACGCACGCCTTGGCATCCCAGGTGCCCCCGGGAAAACCCCAAGCCGCTTGACAGCATTCCGAAAGCACGCGGCGCACACCATACGCCCTGCAACGCCTTGATGGCTTTCACGGAGACACCCATGCTGTTCGACAACGACATTTACCCCACCTCCCACCCCGCCTTCCAGCCCACCCGCCGCCACCTGCTGGGCGCAGGCAGTGCCCTGGCCCTGGGTGGCCTGCTGCCCAGCGCCGCATCGGCGCAGGCCGCGTGGCCCGCCAAGTCGATCCGCTTTGTGGTGCCCTTTGCCCCCGGTGGCAGCTCTGAGATCGTGGCGCGCTCCACGGCGGCCGAGCTGAGCAAGACCCTGGGCCAGAGCGTGTTTGTGGACAACAAGCCCGGCGCAGCAGGCAACATCGCCATGTCGGAAGTGGCCCGCGCAGACGACCAGCACACGCTGATCCTGGGCCACATCGGCACCCTGGCCGTGAACCCCTACATCTTCGACAAGCTGCCCTACGACGCCAACAAGGACTTCAAGCCCGTGAGCCTGCTGGCCAAGGTGCCCAGCCTGTACGTAGTGCACCCCGACGTGCCCGCCAAGAACCTCAAGGAATTCATTGCCTACGCCAAGAAGAACCCGGCCAAGCTCAGCTACGGCTCGGCGGGCAACGGCAGCGCGGGCCACCTGGCGTTTGAATACCTCAAGATGACCGCCGAGATCTTCATGCTGCACGTGCCCTACCGCGGCACCGGCCCCATGATGACCGACCTGCTCTCGGGCCGCCTTGATGCCGCCGCCGTGGGCGCTGCTGCCTTGCTGCCCTTCATCAAGTCCGGCAAGGTGCGCTGCATCGCCACCGGCTCCACCCAGCGCCTGCCGCAGTTGCCCGACGTGCCCACCGTGGCCGAGCAGGGCTTCCCGGGATTTGAGATGACCCAGTGGTACGGCATGCTGGCCCCGGCCACCCTGCCCAAGGAGCACCTGGACAAGCTGGCCATCGAAACCGCCAAGGCCGTCAAGGCGCCCGACTCCCTCAAGCGGCTGAACGGCGACGCCGCCGAGGCCATTGGTGGCACGCCCGCGCAGTTTGCGCAGTTCATTGCGACGGAGCAGGCACGCTGGCAAAAAGTGCTCAAGCGCGCACAGGTGAAACCGGACTAGAGAAGCACCCTGAGCCGCAACCCGCTCGGCGCCGCAGCCGGAGGCTGCAGCTCTTCGATGCCGTCAAAGCCTGCGCAGGCAGGCTTGGAGCCGCCGCATCTCAGCCCCCAGAGGGGGGACGCCACCCGTGGCCTGGCAAAGCCAGTTCCACGGTGGCGCTGGCGGGGCACGCCAGGCCTGCGGCCTGGGAGTGCAGGCCTCGGCGGCGGCACTGCACAACGGCATTAGCATCCCCCCATGCGCATCCTCCTGGCCGAAGACGACCACAACCTGGGCACCTGGCTCAGCCGCGCGCTGGAGCATGCGGGCATCCAGGTGGAATGGGTGAACGATGGCCGCCTGGCCGACCGCGCACTGCAACAGCACGACAACTACGACGCACTGGTGCTGGACCTGGGGCTGCCCGGGCTGGACGGCCAGGCCGTGCTGCAGCGCCTGCGTGACCGCGACCAGCGCCTGCCTGCGCTGATCCTCACGGCACGCGACTCGCTGGACGAGCGTGTGCGCTCGCTCAACGCCGGGGCAGACGACTTTCTGGCCAAACCCTTTGAGCTGGCCGAGCTGGAGGCGCGCCTGCACGCCCTGGTGCGCCGCGCGCGTGGCAACGAACACCCTCGCCTGGCCTGCGGCGCGCTGGTATACGACAACCCGCGCAAGCAGTTCACGCTGCACGGCGAGCCCCTGGCCCTGTCGCCGCGCGAGCACGCCGTGCTGCGCGTGCTGGTGCAGCGCAGCGGCGAGCCGTTCTCCAAGCAGCAGATTCTGGACCGCGTGTTCTCCGACGATGAGGACGTGCACCCCGAAGCCGTGGAGGTGTTTGTGCACCGCCTGCGCAAGCGGCTGGATGGCAGTGGTGTGCGCATCACCACGCTGCGCGGGCTGGGCTATGCGCTAGAGGCTGACTGAACCATGGGCCTGACCGCACGCCTGCGCCGTGCCAGCCTGTGGCGGCTGCTGGCCCTGCTGCTGCTGCCGCTGCTGGCCGTGGTGACGGGCGTGGAGCTGTGGATGACGCGGCACGATGCGCTGGAGGCCGCCAACGCGGCCTATGACCGCTCGCTGCTCGGGGCACTCAAATCCATTGACGCCAACATCTCCACCGCCTCGGGCGGCCTGTCGGCCGAGCTGCCCTACAGCATGCTCGAATTTTTCGAACTCACGGCCAGCGGCAATGTGTACTTCCGCGTCGCATCGTCCGATGGGCTGGTGGAGCTGGGCAACGCCGACCTGCCCCTGCCACCCGGCACGCTCACGCCCGGCGTGCCGCGCTTCTACGATGCCACCTACTTCGGTGAATCCGTGCGGCTGGCAGCCTACCGCCGCACGGTAGAGGGCGCCGCACCCGGGGCCGATGCCAGCAGCGTGCTGGTGCAGGTGGCCGAAAGCACCCGCTCGCGGCAGGAATTCACCAGCCGCTTTGTGCGCCGGGCCGCACTGCGCGACACGTTGGTGCTGGCACTCATGGTGCTGGGCACGGCCGCCACGCTGGCCGTGGCGCTGCGCCCGCTGGCACGCCTGGCGCGTGAGGTGCAGGCGCGCAGCCCCGATGACATGACCCCCATGGCCGACACCGACCTGCCCGCCGACATCCGCCCCCTGGTGGCCGCCGCCAACCAGCAGATGGCGCGCACGCAGGACCTGGTGGCGCAGCAGCGGCAGTTTCTGGACGATGCATCGCACCAGTTGCGCACCCACCTCACCACGCTGCAGATGCAGATCGACTACGCCCGGCGCGAGGCCGACGCCACCCAGGTGCAGCACACGCTCGACGCCATCGGGGGCGAGATTGCGCGCGCCACGCGCAGCACCCAGCAGCTTCTGGCCCTGGGCCGCAGCGACACGGCGGCGGTCGAGCTTGCCCCGTTCGACCTGGCCGCGCTGCTGCGCGCCGTGGCGCTGGAACTGCTGCCCCGCGCCCGCGCGCGGCAGATCGACTTTGGCATCCACACGCCCACGCCCGAGTTCATGGCCGTGGGCGACAGCGGCCTGCTGCGCGAGGCACTCACCAACCTGGCCGCCAACGCCATTGCCTACACGCCCGAGCACGGCACGGTCACCGTGTCGGCGGCGGGGGACGGCCTGGGCTGGAGCCTCAGCGTGGAAGACAACGGCCCCGGCCTGCCTGCGAGCGAACGCGATGCCCTTGGCCAGCGCTACCGGCGTGGCTCGCAGGCCGCAGCAGGTGGCTCGGGCCTGGGGCTGGCGATTGCGCGCTCCATCGCCGAACGGCACCGGGGCGGCCTGCGGCTGGAGGAAGGCTCTGGCGGCCGGGGCCTGCTGGCCATCCTGTGGTGGCCCCGGGGCTGAAAACCCCCATCCCGCAGCGCCCCAGATTCCGCCAGAATTCGCCCCGCCATGCCGTCCGCACCGACCTCACACCCCACCCTGCCCCGCCGCCGCACCCTGCAGTGGCTGGCAGCACTGGCGGGCGCATCGGCCGCTGCACGCGGGCCTGTGGCCTGGGCGGCCGACGCATCGCAAGAGCCCGCCGAATGCATCGCCCCCTCCCGCCCCGGCGGCGGGTTCGATCTGACCTGCGGCCTGGCCGCACAGGCGGTGCAGGCCGTGCGCCCAACCCGCCCACCACTGCAAACACGCTACCTGCCCGGTGGTATTGGCGCCATGGCGTTTGACCAGATCGCCACCGGGCGGCTGGGCGGGCCGGGCACGCTGGTGGCGTTCTCCAGCGGCTCGCTGCTCAACATCGCGCAGGGCCGCTTTGGCCCCCACCCGGTGAGTGCCGTGCGCTGGATCGCCACCCTGGGCACCGACTACGGCGTGGTGGCCGTGCACCGTGATTCACCCCACCAACGCCTGCAAGACGTGGTGGACGCGCTGCGCAAAGACCCGGCCCGCGTGGTGTTTGGCGCCGGTGGCACCCTGGGCAGCCAGGACTGGATGAAAGCCGCACTGCTGACCCGCGCCGCCGGGCTGGACCCCAAGCGCATGCGGTTTGTGTCGTTTGAAGGCGGCGGCGAGGCGCTCAAGGCGCTGCGCGGCGGCCACATCGGCGTCTTCACCGGCGATGCAGCCGAGGCCCGGCAGGCCCTGGACAAAGGCGCCCCCCTGCGCTTTCTGGCCGTGCTGGCCCAGGCCCGCCTGCCCGGCGCCCTGGCCGACCTGCCCACGGCGCGTGAGCAAGGCGTGGACCTGGTCTGGCCCACGGTGCGCGGCCTGTACATGGCAGCCAGCGCCCCCGACGCCGCCGTGCGCGCCTGGGTGGCCGCGTTTGCCGACGCACTGGCCGCGCCCGGCTATGCCGCGCTGTGCAGCCAGTACGGCCTGTACCCGTTTGCGCGCACCGGCGCTGCGCTGGAGGAGTTTGTGCAGCGCAGCCTGGCCGACTACCGCCAGCTGGCGCAGGAGCTGGGCCTGCGGTCCTGGCCGCGCTGAGGCGGCAATCGGCTGCGGCCCGTAAACCGGCCTCAGGCAGGGCAGATGGACAGCAGCGGCCAGCGCTCGGCAAATCGCTTGGACACCACGCGTTCGCGGTAGGTGCGGGCATCGGCGCGCACCGGGTTGTGGCGAACGATCAAGTGGAACAAGTCGTCCAGCCCGTGGGGAGCCACAACGCCGATGGAGTCGTCAGCGCGCAGAAAAACACCCACACAGGTGGCAATCTCCGGCCAGGTGCCCACGCCATCTTCCAGCGACACCAAGGGCGCCACCTGCTGCCCCAAATGGCACGCAAACCAGTGGTGCACGGTGGCCTGGTTGGTGACCTCCCATGCCACAGACGGCATCTCGCAGCGCAACCGATGTTCCAGCGCCGCGTCGTGTTCTGCACTTTCCACTGTGGGGTCGAAGTAGACAACATCCACGTCATCCAGCGGTGTGGGTTCTGCAAAACCGTGCATGGCATCCCACACCAGCGAGCGCACTGCGCCAGCCCCGATGCACCACGAGTTCAGTTCCAGCTTTCGCACGGCGCGGAGCGCACTCATCAGCGCAGGCGAAGCACGCACCAGCGTGACAAGCTGATGATGGTGACTCACAGGGCGGGCCGCGCGACGCGTCGGTCGGGGGCCGAAGGAAAGATCAGGGCGACCCCGCCCGTCTCACAAGCCAGCCGCTTCACTTCTCCAGCCACCACTGGATCACCAGCTTGGCCAGGAACCCCAGAAACCCCACGCCCAGGCCTAGGAAGAGCACAAAGGTGCCAAAGCGCCCCGCCTTGGACTCCCACGCCAGCTGCCCGATGATGAACAGCATGTAGGCGATGAACGCCCCCACGCCATAGGTGAGGAAGAAGCCCGAGATCTGCGCCTCGGTGAAGCCAAAAATCACGATGCCCCTCCAGGCGTGCGCGCTGGCGCAGCGGGTGCGGCCAGGTCGCGCTCGGGCAGGCTGGATGCGTCCACCAGGTCGCGGTAGGCGTGCCAGCTGGCGTGGCCCAGCATGGGCATCACGGCGATCAGGCCCAGCAGCAGCGAGCCCAGGCCCAGCAAGGTAAAGCCCAGGATGATCGCCGCCCAGAACGCCATGGGCAGCGGGTTGACCACCACGGCCTGCCAACTGGTCAGCACCGCCTGCAGCAGCGTGGCGCGGCGGTCCAGCAGCAGGGGCATGGCCACCACGCTGGACGCAAAAATGGGCGCGGCCATCAGGCTGCCCAGCGCCAGCCAGATTTCAAACAGCCAGCCCTCGCGCGCCATGACCACATGGCGCAGAAAGTCGAGCGGCGTCTCGATGGGCACCGGCGCCAGCAGGGTGATGAGCGCAGCCGAGGTCATGACCCAGCCCGAGGCCGCCAGCGCCAGCAAGGCACCAAACTGCACCATGCACCAGTAGTCGTTGCCCCATTTGTTCACATGGCTGTTCTGCCAGTTGAACCAGGTCTTGAGCACCACGCCCAGGTTGGCGCTTTCGCGGCGCTCCAGCGCGCGGCTCAGCGCATACAGGCTGGTGGCCAGCACCGGCGCCACCACCAGAAAGCCCGACAGCGCCCCCGCCAACAGCCAGAACCGGTGATGCGCCACCGCAAAGATGGCGGCTCCAAACAGCGTGAGCGCCAGGCCATGGGCAAAACTGATCCAGCCCGCCCGCGCCATGTCGCGCCAGGCCAGCACCAGCCAGGTCATGGGCTGCATCAGGCCGATGGTGCGGATGGCGGGCAACGGGGGGGGATTACGGGGCATGGTGGGAGGGGTCGCTGAGCGACGCTGGAGTGTGACGTTATCGGGCCGCAGCATCAACCGCCACGCGCCCAAACCTTGACCTGAGGCAAGAAACCGGGCCGGTGCAGCCGATCAGGCCAACCATCAAGCCAACAGTCGGCACAGCGCAGTGAGGCTGTCCACCGTGGCATGGGGCGGTGTGTCGTCGTGCGGCCAGGGGTGGTTGGCGCTGTTGATCCACACGGCCTGCATGCCCGCGTTCAGCGCGCCCTGCGCATCCAGCGTGGCGTCGTCGCCCACGTGCAGCACCTCGTGGGGCAGCACGTCCACGGCCGTGGCGGCCGCATGGAAGATGCGCACATCGGGCTTGGCGATGCCAAAGTCCGACGCGCTGATGCTGTGGCGAAAGTAGTGGCCGATGCCAATGCGGTGGATATCGGCATTGCCGTTGGACACCGCCACCACCGGGTAGCGCGCTGACAAGAAAGCCAGCGTGTCGTGCGCATCGTCAAACAGCTCCACCCGCTGGCGCTCGGCAAAGAACAAATCAAACGCCGGTTCGGCCAGCGCGGGCTCGTCACCGGCCTGCGTCAGCGCCAGCCGGATGGACTCGCGCCGCAACGCGCTCAGGTCGCCCTTCAGGTCGGGACGCAGGGTCACCATCTGGTTGCGGATGGCGCGCAGGGCCTCGGTGTCCGAGAAGAGTGCCGCTGTGGCGGGCGCGTGGTGGGTCAGCCAGTCCAGCAGCACACTTTCGGCCCGCGTGATGGTGGGCCAGATGGGCCAGAGCGTGTCGTCCAGATCGATGGAGATGGCGCGGATGCGGGAGGTGTCCAGAGAGGGATTTGGCACAGGGCGCACCTGAAGGATGAAGGCGAAAAAAGAGGCCCCGGCGATGCACCAGGGCGAGGGCCGCAAAGCATACCGCAGGCCTTTGCGGAATGCAGTGCGTTCAACCCGGGTCTGGCGCGCCCCCAGGCCCCAACGAAGATCCGCGCACCACCAGCAGCCCGGGCAGCAGGCTCTCGCGCGCAGGGCCTTCCAGGCCGTTGATGCGCTCCAGCAGGCACTGCGCTGCGCGTTGCCCGATGGCATCGGTGGGCTGGGCCACCGCGCTCAGGCCGGGCCGGATCAGCGACGCCCATTCGGGGTCGTCAAAGCCTACGAAACCCACCTGTTGCCCAAACGTCCACCCCAGGCGCGAGACGGACGCTGCCACCCGCAGCGTGACCACCGAATTGCCCGCCACCACCGCGCAGCGCTCACCGGGCCGGGCCTGCCGCAGCAGATCGGTAAGTGCCTGGTCCAGTACGTCGTCGCCCTGTTCGGCCGCCAGCTCCAGCACTGTGCCGCGCACCGCCGAGCCCTTGGAGGACACCAGCGCACGAAAGGCCTCCGTGCGCTCGATGCGGGAACTCACACCCAGCAAGGGCTGGGTGATGTAGAGCAGGCGCTGCCAGCCTTGCTGCTGCAGATGGGCGCAGGCTTCGCGCATGGCGCCCTGGTTGTCCAGCGAGACGAAGTCTGCAGCCAGCCCGGCATGGCGCCGGTCCACCAGCACGGCGGGCTTGCCGTGCAAGGTGTTCACATCCGCCTGCCCCTCGCCCTGCCCCAGCGTATTGAGGATGAAGCCATCCACCTGGTAGCTGGCCAGCGCGTCGATGGCCGCGCGCTCGCGCTCGCGGTCGTTGCCCAGGTTGAACAGCATGACCAGGTAGCCCGCGTCCTGGCAGGCTTTCTCGGCCCCGCGCAGCACAGCCACCGAATAGGGGTTGGTGATGTCGGCCACCACCAGGCCAATGAGCCGCGAGCGGCCATGGCTCAGCGCCTGGGCCATGGGGCTGGGCACATAAGCCAGCTTGGCGATGGCCGCCTCGACCCGCGCGGCAATGTCGGGGCTGAGCAGGCGTTCGCGGTGGTTGAAGTAACGCGACACCGTGGCCTTGGACACACCGGCCTCGGCCGCCACATCGGCGATGGTGGGACGGACGCGCGGCGCGGTGGAGGGCGCGGGTGTCGGCGGGCTCATGCGGGCACGGCGTTGTACACAGCAGCGGGCCGTTCGCCCGCCAGGGCCTGCAGCAGGTTGGTGGTGGCCAACGCGGCCATGGCATGGCGCGTGTCGTGCGTGGCCGATCCAATGTGCGGCAGCGGGGTCACGCGCGGGTGGGTGCGCAGGGGCGACGCCAGCGGCAGCGGCTCGGTGGCAAACACATCCAGCCCCGCTGCGCGCAGCGGGCCATGGTCCAGCGCGTGCAGCAGGTGTTGCTCCACCACGGTGGCGCCCCGGCCGCCATTGATGAAGATGGCGCCGGGCTTCATGGCCGCAAACAGTTCGGCGTTGACCATGCCCCGTGTGCTGTCCGACAAGGGCAGCATGGCCACCACAAAGTCCGACTGCGCCAGCAGCGCAGGCAGCGGCGTGTGGATGGCCTTGCCCTGTAACTCAGGGGCCTGGGTCGCCAGGTCCACCGGGCGGCGGGCGTGGTACATCACCGGCATGCCGAACCCCAGTGCGGCGCGGCGCGCCACGGCCTGGCCAATGCGGCCAAATCCGAGCAGGCCCAGCGTCTTGCCATGCACATCGCTGCCAAACAGGTCTTCTCCAATATTCTTGGTCCACCGGCCCTCGCGCACCAGCTGCGACAGCTCCACCAGCCTGCGGCTGGTGGCCATGAGGAGGGCAAACACCGAGTCTGCCACCGTTTCGTCGAGCACTCCGGGGGTGTGGCACAGCATGATGCCGCGCGCCTGCAGCACGTCCAGCGCGTAGTTGTCCACGCCCACCGAAATGCTGGACACCGCCTGCAGCCGGGGCGCACGTGCCAGCACGGCGGCATCGATGGGAAAGCTGGAGCCGATGAGCCCATGCGCCTGCGCCAGCGCTGCGTCAAACCGCGCGCGCTCGTCGGGCTTGCGCGGGTCGGCCACTGTCACGTCGTGCACGGCAGTCAACCGCGCGAGCTGGTCGGGCGGCAGCTCGCGAAACACCAGCACTTGCTTGCGCGCTGGGCTTGTGCTGCCGTCTGTTGAAGGTAGCGGCAGGCTCACAGGCCCGCCTCCTGCAGCTGGGCGCGGGTGGGCAGCCCCTCGGTGTCGCCCAGCACCTGCACGGCGCGGGCACCAATCCAGGCGCCACGGCGCACGGCGGCGGGCACAGTCAGGCCTTCCAGCAAAGCGCTGATCACGCCCACCGCAAAGCCATCACCCGCGCCCACGGTGTCCACCACCTGGGCCACGGGCACGCCGGGCACGCGGCCGGTGCCGGCCACGTCGCTGTCGTAGTACGCGCCCTCGGGCCCGAGCTTGACCACCACCAGCTTGGCGCCGCGCTCACGGTAAAAGCGTGCCACGCCCTCTGGAGTGGTTTCGCCGGTCAAAAACACGCCCTCTTCCATGCCCGGCAGCACCCAGTCGGCATAGGTGGCCAGGGTGTTGATCCAGTGGCGCATGGTCTCGGGCGACGACCACAAAGTGGGGCGCAGGTTGGGGTCGAAGGAGATGGTGCGGCCTGCAGCACGCATCACCTCCAGCGTGCGGATGGCGGCCTGCAGGCTGGTGTCGGAGATGGCGGCAAACACGCCTGTGGCATGCAGGTGGCGTGCAGACCGAAGCCAGGGCTCGTCCACATCGGCGGGCCCCATCTGGCTGGCGGCGGAGCCCTTGCGGTGGTATTCCACCTGCGGGTCGCGGCCATCCATCACGCGCTCTTTGAACTGGAAGCCCGTGCGCTGCGTGGCATCGCACACCACGTGCGAGCAATCTATGCCTTCGCCCTGCATGGCGGCCAGCAGCGCGCGGCCCATGGAGTCGGTGCCCAGGCGGCTAGCCCAGCCTACCTTCAGGCCCAGGCGCGCCAGGCCAATGGCCACATTGGTCTCGGCCCCGGCCGTGCGCTTGTGAAAGCCGGTGGCGTTCTCCAGCGGGCCCGGCTCGTTGGCTACCAGCAGCAGCATGGCCTCGCCAAACAGTGCAACGTCAGAAGCCGGGGCGGTCATGCAGCCTCCCGTGCCGCGCGGATGAAGGCCACCTGCTCGCGCGTGATGGCCACCAGGTCGTCCCCCACCAGCGGGTATTCAATGGCATGCGGCACATTGGCAGGCAAGGCACGCAACACGGCGCGCCAGGGCGCCAGCGAATCGGCCAGCGGCACCGCCACCCACTTGGCGGGCAGGCGCTGCACGCCCTTGCAATGCACATAGCGCACATAGGGCGCCAGGGCCTGCGCGGCCTGCAGCGGGCATTCGCCCTGCCAGTGCCAGTTGCCCATGTCAAAGGTCATACCCAAATCAAGCCCGGCCTGCGCCTGGGCCGCAAAAAACGCCTGCATGGCGGCGAGCGTGCCTGCGGTGGCGGTCTGGTCGTTCTCGATCACCAGCTCCACCTGCGGGGCGGCCTGCAGCAGGGCCTTGAGGCGTTGCAGCGAGGCATGCGACGAAGGGCTAAAGCCACCAACCGACATCTTCAGGCGCGGCGCGCGCAACACCTGCGCAGCCTGCGCGCCGCGCGCCAGGGCTGCTTCGTCCAATTCGCCCTGCTGGGTCCACAAGCCTTCGGGGCTGGAGTACACCGCTGCCCGGCCCGCCAGCGCGGGCAGCTCAGCAGCCGCGTCACGCAGCAGTTCGCCACGCACCTCCACACCGTCCGCGCCCGCTTGCTGGGCCAGGTCGGTGCACCACAGCTGGCCGTGGCGACCGGTTTCGGCCGCGCCGAAGGAGGACAGGGAAATCAATACCTTCATGTGTTTCTTTCAGGCTCCGCCCCACCGGGGCAGAGGCCATCAACCGCACGACCTGCCAGGTCTCAATGTGCGTGGTGGGAAGTCAGGATCTGGCCCAGGAACTGCCGCGTCTTGTCGTGCTGCGGCTGGCCAAAGAACTGCTGCGGCGGCGCCTGCTCCAGGATCTTGCCGTCGGCCATGAAGATCACCCGGTCGGCCACGCTGCGGGCAAAGCCCATTTCGTGCGTCACGCACAGCATGGTCATGCCGTCTTCGGCCAGGCTAATCATGGTGTCCAGCACTTCCTTGACCATCTCGGGGTCGAGCGCCGAGGTGGGTTCGTCAAACAGCATCACCTTGGGCGCCATGCACAGCGCACGCGCAATGGCCACGCGCTGCTGCTGCCCGCCCGACAGCTGGCTGGGGTGCTTGTGCGCCTGCTCGGGGATGCGCACGCGGGTCAGGTACTTCATGGCCACTTCTTCGGCCTGGGCCTTGCTCATGCCCCGTGACCGCATGGGGGCCAGCGTGCAATTTTCCAGAATGGTCAGGTGCGGGAACAGGTTGAACTGCTGAAACACCATGCCCACTTCAGCGCGCACAGCGTCCACGTTCTTGCCGCCGGCGGTCAGGTCAATGCCATCGACCTCAATGCGGCCCTTTTGCACCGTCTCCAGCCGGTTGATGCAGCGGATCAGCGTGGACTTGCCCGAGCCCGATGGCCCGCAGATCACGATGCGCTCGCCGGGCCGCACCGACAGGTTGATGTCGGTGAGCACCTGGAAGCTGTCGTACCACTTGTTGACCCCTTCCATGCGGATGATCGGCGGCGTGCCGGGGGCGGTCGTGACTGCGTCGCTCATCAATGGCTCCTTATCGTTCAGGCAGGCTTATTGCAGCTTGGGCAAGTCAGCGCCCAGCCACTTTTGGTACAGCTTGTTCAGCTCGCCATTGGCGGTGTTGCGGGCCACAAAGTCGTTCACGGCCTTGGTCAGCTCGTCCTGGCCGGGGCGCATGGCAATGCCCATGGCTTGCTGCAGCAGGTTGAACTTGTTCTCGAAGGTGTTGGCGGGCACGCGCTTGGCAATCTGCGCTGCCACGGTGACCGAGCAGCCAATCGCATCGACCTGGCCCGAGATCAGCGCCTGCATGGCCGATGCGTCGTCGTCAAAGCGGCGGATCTCAGTGCCCTCGGGCGCAGCCTTGGTCACGGCCACGTCTTGGGTGCTGGCACGGGCCACGCCTACGCGCACGGTCTTCAGGTCGGCAGCGCTCTTGATGTTGGCGCCGGCCTTGCCGTACAGCACGATGGTCGCGGCCGCATAGGGCTGCGAGAACTGCACCTGCTTGGAGCGCTCGGGCGTGATCGCGAGCGATGCCACCAGCACATCGACCTTGTTGGTCAGCAAAAACGGGATGCGATTGGGGCCTGTGACGGGCACGATGTTGGCCTTCACGCCCAGGTCCTTGGCCAGCAGCTTGGCCACGTCGGCGTCGTAGCCGTCGGGCTGGTTTTGTGCGTTGGTGGTGCCGTAGGGCGGAAAGTCCACCAGCATGCCGATGGTGATCTCACCCTTCTTCTTGATGTCTGCCACGGACTGTGCCGAGGCCAGCGGCGCAAACGCCGTGAGGGCGGCGCCCAGGCCCAAGGCTACCAAAGCGGCGGTGGCGGTGCGGCGTTGCAAAGAAAAAGTCATCGCATGTCTCCTGGTGGTTGGTGTGAACGAGAACAGAAAGAAAAGAAGGTTGCGGCGCGTGGGTCAGCGCGCCAGAGCACGGGCGCGCTTGCGCTCCATGCGTGCAGCCAGCAGCGACAGCGGCCAGCAGATCACGAAGTACAGCGCGGCCACGGTGGTGAACACATGCAGCGGCTGAAACGTGGCGTTGTTGATGATCTGCCCCGCCCGCGTGATCTCGGTGAAGCCGATGATGGCGGCCAGCGAAGTGCCCTTGATGATCTGCACCATGTAGCCCACCGTGGGCGGCAGCGCAATCTTGAAAGCCTGGGGTAGCACCACAAACCGCATGCGGGCCACGTACTTGAGGTTTAGGGCCTGCGCGGCCTCCCACTGGCCACGTGGCACTGCCTCGATACAGCCGCGCCAGATCTCGGCCAGAAAGGCCGCGCTGTTGAGCACCAGCGCCACGCCCGCCGCCACCCAGGGGTTGATGTCAAACCCCAACACGGGTGCGCCAAAGAAGATGAGGAACAGCTGCAGCAGCAGCGGCGTGCCCTGAAACACCTGGATGAACACGCGCGCCGCATTGCGTGCCGCAGCGTTCTCTGAGGTGCGCGACAGCGCCACCACCAGCCCCAGCAGCGCACCGCCCACAAAGGCAATGGCCGACAGCGCCAGCGTCCACTGCGCGGCCTGCACGATGAAAAGAAACTCGGAGAGTCCGAAGGTACGCATGGTCGGTCTCCTTATCGGCGGTCTGGGTAGTTAAGGACGCGCTGATAAATCAGCTTGAATAGCGCCGAGAAACTCAGCGCCAGCGCCAGGTAGATGGCTGTCACCACGATGTAGATCTCGAAGCTGCGGAAGGTCTGCGACTGCAGGTTGGCCGCCACCGAGGTCAGGTCGTCCGCCGAGATCACCGACACCACGGCCGAGCTGAGCATCAGCAGGATGAACTGACTGGTAAGCGCCGGGTAAATGGCCTTGAGCGCGGGCTTGAGGATCACAAACCGGAAGATCTCCCACGGCTTGAGGTTGAGCGCCTTGCCCGCCTCGATCTGCCCCTTGGGGATGGACTCAATGCCCGCCCGCACGATCTCGGCCGCATAGGCTCCCAGGTTGACCACCATGGCGGTGAGCGCCGCCGTGTAGGGCGACCAGCGCAGGCCGATGGACGGCAGCGCGAAGAAGAAGAAAAACAGCTGCACCAGAAACGGCGTGTTGCGGATGACCTCGATGTACGCGTTGATCAAAAACCTCAGCCAGCCCGGCCCGCCGGTCTTGCCCCAGGCGCAAAAGATGGCCACCACCAGCCCCAACAAGGTGGCGGTGAGTGACAGCTGCACGGTGATCCAGGTGCCCTTAAGCAGCAAGGGCCACGCGGCAAACACGGCATCGAACTGGAACTGGTAATTCACGGTGGACAGTCGTTATTCCAAAGTGCCGCCAGTTTATGAAACCGGTTTCATAACCACATCAGGGAATACCCGATGCGCCCAAAAATGGGGCTGCAAACACCTCAAGTCGCCATGCTTTTCCCTGCTCTCGGAGGCGGTGGTGCGCCAGGCCGCAAATAGGCGCCCGGCCCGCACTGGCCTGGCGCGTGGGTGAAAATGCCGCATGCCTTCCTTCCACCCCGAACCCCCTTACACCCACGGCCAGGCCGACCGCACCGCCGTGCTGCTGTGCAACCTGGGCACCCCCGACGAAGCCACGGCCCCGGCGGTGCGCCGGTATCTGGCGCAATTCCTGGGCGACCACCGCGTGGTGGAGATCCCCAAGCTGCTGTGGTGGCCCATCCTGCACGGCATCATCCTGCGCACACGCCCCGCCAAATCCGCCGCCAAGTACGCCAGCATCTGGACGCCCGAGGGCTCGCCCCTGGCGCACTGGACGGCCAAGCAGGCCACGTTGCTGCGCGGCTGGCTGGGCGAGGCAGGCCACGCCGTGCTGGTGCGCCACGCCATGCGCTACGGCAACCCGTCCATCGCCAGCCAGCTCGACGCCCTCAAGGCCGAAGGCGCCACGCGCATCCTCATCCTGCCGCTGTACCCGCAGTATTCCGGCACCACCACGGCCAGCGTGTTCGATGCCGTGTATGCCTGGGCCGCGCGCACGCGCAACGTGCCCGAACTGCGTTTTGTGAACCGGTACCACGATGCCCCCGGCTACATCGACGCCCTCGCCCGCACCATCGAAACCCACTGGAAGCACCACGGCCAACCCGACCAGCTGGTGATGAGCTTCCACGGTGTGCCCGAACGCACCCTGCACCTGGGCGACCCCTACCACTGCGAGGCCCGCAAAACCGGCCGCCTGCTGGCCGAACGCCTGGGCCTGCGCGAGGAGCGCTTTCGCATCACCTTCCAGTCGCGCTTTGGCAAGGCCAAGTGGCTGGAGCCCTACACCCAGCCCACCATCGAGGCACTGGGCAAGGCGGGCACGCGGCGGGTGGACGTGGTGTGCCCCGGCTTCACCAGCGACTGCCTGGAGACGCTGGAAGAGATCAACATGGAAGTGCGCGAGGCGTTTTTGCACGCGGGCGGGCAAGAGTTTCACTACATCCCCTGCCTGAACGACAACAACCACTGGATCACCGCGCTGAGCCGCGTGGCCCAGCAGCACCTGGCGGGCTGGCCCACCGAGGCCCCCACCGCCGCCGCACTGGCCGATGCGCGCAGCCACGCACAGGCAGGCGGCGCCCCAGCCGGGGCCTGCCCCGTGGCCCATTGATCGTTTACTATTATTTTGATAGCTTAAAAGGCATATCCATCGCGCGCAGACGGCCTTTTTTTTCATATTTTGAAGGCTGCAGCGCCTGCCACCGCGCCGCTGGCACCGCCCAGCGCTGCGGCCTGCCCCCACCCCCATTCCGCCCACATTCCGTCCCCCATGCCCGCCCTTGCCCTCGCCCCCCACCAGCTGCGGCTGACCGTTGACCCCGCCACGCTGGGCTTTGCCAGCACGGCCGAACTGCAAGACCTGCCCCTGCCCTGGATCGGCCAGGAGCGCGCGCAGGCCGCCGCCCAGTTTGGCCTGGGTCTGCACCAGCCCGACTACCACCTGTTTGTGCTGGGCGAAGTGGGCAGCGGCCGCACCTCGCTGCTGCGCCAGGCCATGCAGGCGGCGGCCAGCCAGCGCGCCGTGCCGCCCGACCTGTGCTACCTGCACCACTTCGACCAACCCGACCGCCCCCGCGCACTGCGCCTGCCTGCGGGCCAGGGCCGCCAGCTGCGCCAAGGCATGGCCGACATGGCCAAGAACCTGCAGGCCGACATCCCCAAGCGCCTTGCCGCCGCCGACTTCAAGGCCGAGGCCGAACGCATCGAGAAGACCTGGCAGGCGCAAGAAGGCGAGGCCTTTGCGCAGCTCGACGCGTTTGCCGAGGCGCGCCAATTCCGCCTGTCGCGCGAAGGCGGGCAAATGGTCTTCACCCTCACCGGCCCCAAGGGCCAGCCGCTGACCGAAGCCGAAGCCCGCGCCCTGCCCCGCGAGCGCCGTGCCGAGATCGACGCCGCCGAGCAGGAACTGCGGGCCGAGATTGCCAAGTTTCTCGAAGCCGCCCGCCCGCTGGAGCGCGCCCGTGACGACGCCCTGGCCGCCCTGCGCCGCCAGATGGTCAAGCCCCTGGTGGAACACGCCCTGCACGACATCCGCCAGGGCCTGCGCAAGCAGATCAAGGACACCGTCAAGCTCACCCACTGGCTCGACCAGGTGGAGCAAGCGGTGCTGGACAACATCGACCTGTTCGAGCCCCTGGATGCCGAACGGGGTGGCGACCACGGCACCGATGCCGAAGACGACCGCAAGGACGCGCTCGACGACCTGCTGGCCCGCTGCCAGGTGAACCTGGTCGTGGACAACCACGGCCGCAACGCCGCCCCCGTGGTGGTGGAAGACAACCCCACCGTGCGCACGCTGTTTGGCAGCATCGAACACGGCTCGGAGGCCGACACCGTGCAGGCCGACCACACCGGCATCCACGCAGGCAGCCTGCTCAAGGCGCACGGCGGTTTCATGCAGCTGCACCTGCACGACCTGGCCGCCGAAGAAGGCCTGTGGCAGCGGCTGCGCCGCTTCTTGCGCTGCGGCCGCCTGCAGATCGAAGAAGGCGGCGGCAGCCCGGGCCATGGCCCCGCTGGCACTGTGGCGCTGCAGCCCGAGCCGGTGGACGTGGATGTGAAGATCGTGCTGATCGGATCGGTGGACGAGTACTACGCGCTGCAGGACGCCGACCCCGACGCCGCGCGCCGCTTTCGCGTGAAGGTCGATTTTTCAGACCACTTTGCCGCCACCCCCGCCACCCACCACGCCACCGCCATCCTGGTGGCGCAAGTCTGCAAAAAACGCGGCCTGCCCCACTTCGGCCCCGACGCCGTGGCCCTGCTGCTGGAGCAAACCCACCGCGAGGCCGACGACCAGCGCCGCCAGAGCGCGCGCTTTGCCCACACCGAAGCGCTGGCCATCGAAAGCGCCGCCCTGTGCAAGGCGCGCGGCGGCACGCTGGTGCAGGCAGACGACGTGTTGGCCGCCCTGGCCGCCCGCACCCAGCGCCACAACCAGCCCGAAGAAGAACTGCACGACTCCATCACCGAAGGCGAGCGCCTGATCTCGCTGGCGGGCTCCATCACCGGCCAGATCAACGCCATGACGCAGATCGACCTGGGCGACTACCGCTTTGGCTTCCCCGTCCGCATCACCGCGCGCACCTTTGCCGGGCAAGAGGGCCTGCTCAACATCGAGCGCGAGGTCGATATGTCCGGCCCCATCCACGACAAGGGCGTGCTCATCCTGCACAGCTACCTCACCGCGCTGTTCAGCCACGTGGCGCCGCTGGCGCTCAATGCCTCCATCGTGTTCGAGCAGGAATACAGCGGCGTGGAAGGCGACTCCGCCTCGTGCGCCGAGCTGTACGCGCTGCTGTCCAGCCTGTCAGGCCTGCCCCTGCGCCAGGGCATTGCGGTGACCGGCGCACTGAACCAGCACGGCGAAGTGCTGCCCGTGGGCGGCATCAACGAAAAGATCGAAGGCTGGTTCCGCGCCTGCGCAACAGCAGGGCTGGACGGCACGCACGGCGTGCTGATCCCCGCCCGCAACCAGCGCCACCTGATGCTGGACCGCAGCGTGCTGGACGCGGTGGAGCGCGGGCTGTTCCACGTCTACACCATGGGGCATGTGAGCGAGGGGATTGCGCTGCTGACGGGAGAGGCGTCGGGCATGAGCCCGGCGGAGCTGCTGCAGGCGCAGGCGGATGAGCTGGCCGGGGGGGCGGCCACGGTGGAGGATACGGTGATGCAGCGGGCGGAGGTGACGCTGCGGGCGTATCGGAGGGCTTGTCAGGTGGCGGGGGGAGCGCGTAGGGGGCGAGGGGTTCGGGGGCGGTAGGTAGTGCAGAGGCTTGCGAGGTTGAATGCTCGGTGTTCCGTATATCTGGCGGCTGGTTACAGCCATCCGACCAGTACCATCGAACGCGTACTCTCGACAAACTGAAGACCTCTGCATTCTCTATGACGCTCGTCTCCCTTTTTTCGCTTCGGTTGTTTTGTGGATTGTGGTCGGAGCAGTCTGGCTCCTTCCCCAAAAGCTGAAATTAATGAAGCGGCTCGGACACCTAACCGCGCATCAAATAATTCAACTCGGCAAAGAGGGCGATGTCGAAGTGCAGAGCCTACGAAAGAAGGGCCGGTGGTGGATAGCGGTGGGAGCGATAACACTTCTGCCCCAGCTAGTCGTTCTGAACATCATCAAGACTGCGGGAAATTGAGGGACAACTTTTTTCCGTAACAACGCTCTTGCTCTCACTTAGGGCCCATCTGCAACATTCGGCATGGCGATCTGGACGGCCACAAAGCTGACTTCCAATCGTCCTGCCAGTGGGCCGGACGTTAAGACGCAATCGCATCGGCGCACCGGCGGCCCGAAGAGGTCGAGGGGCGACTGAAAACCACGCTCACTCGCGCAGCACCGCCTGCGTGACGATATGACGAGGACCGAACTAGTCCAGCATGCCGGCGCCGACATTCTCCCGAACCTGCACGCCGAGCATGGATGCGAGCTGCCTGAATTCTTGCGGTAACCGACCTTGGAGCACCAGCATGACGTCAACCTTTGGGCAAGGTACTCTCCCAGCGACTTGCGCCTGGGCTTGCAATACGGCTCGGTACTTGACGACCTGAAAGATGCCGCGCCGATAGTCGTCTGGCATCGCGTCGGAGACCGTCGACTTGACTTCGATGCCAATCCAATGCGTTGGCGTCTCAAAGAAAACATCTATCTCGTCGCCGGACAGCAGTGCGTACTCTTCTCTCGGAATCCAGCCGCGACCAATAGCGCCGAATTCTGCGGGGTGGCTTGAGACATACGCCTTAAGGGCTTTGTGCTCCTTCGACTCGCCCCCTGCCCAACCACCGTGTTTAGGCCCTTTCTGATCACTCAGGCCGGGCTCGATCGGCTCAAATCCCGCGCGCCTTAACACGTCGTTCCAGAGCCCGCCAAATCTCAGAATTCGATCGTACTCGGCGGAGAGCTTGGCGCGCTTTTGGGCGCGAGTCAGCGTGTCGTAATCAGTCCATCGGCCAACGATCCCTTCGTCGGGCAGGCCACGGTTGGGCCCTCTGGACAAAACTACGATCGTGGTCAGAAACGGTACCTCAAATGGCCAGCCCGCTGTGGCGCTCGCAATACATTTGCTCACGAGCCCCAACACTCGGCCGAGGCCGCGAGCCCAGGGAGCTCCGCCATGAGTCCTTCTATCGAGTAGTTCCGCAAGCTCAAGATAGGTCAGGGGTACCAAAACTCCATCGCGCTGAGCAAGGACGTGCGAAACCAATATCGGAAGAGCTAGGCGAGCCTCACGCTCGGACGTGCTTAGATCACCGTCATCGGCAAGCAAATCGTCTTCATCCAATCCGGGATTTGATTCATCCTCGGACGGCAAGGCATAGGTCGGAGGTATACCGTTTGAGGGGTCTGTCAACTCGAAAAGGATGCTCCCGTTCAATGACGGAGGTGTAGGCGAGTTGAATTTTTCCTGGAATGCTGCATCGAGGCCTAGGCTTTGCTCCATTGACTCCAACGTCAATCCAATGATCGGAAGAAGCCGATGGACACGATCAAGCCAGAAGTGCTTGATCGCGCGGTCGCCCCGCTTGAGTGCAGTCTGGTTTGGCTCCGCTTCATAGCCATAGATTGGCGTTCTCTCACGAACGGCCTCGTCGAGGTTCTGACGTGCTTGCCGCCGTCGCTTGCTGGTCGAACCCGCAGACTTACCCACCGGATGACCTAGCCTCACAAAACGTCGCACGGTGCCGGACTGTTGATCAAACACGTCAACAATGCCGTCGCTCCACAGCGTGTTGATCAAGGCACTCTTGTCGCGGGTAAATGCATTCCAGGGCGTATCGAGGCGCGCATATGTCGGCCCCCGGTAATACGTGTCGTAGCCCGAGACCTGCAGCCAGAACCTGTTAAGGTTTTTCTCGACGCGCTCTTCCATGATCTCCCTTTCGATCCGGTGTCGACAATTCGCGGACGGACCAGCTTTCCTCATTGTGCGTCGCCCTGAAGCAGTCACATTCAAACTTCCGCTCCTGGCCGTTAAATGCCTTGTATGCCCTCTGAACGAACCACCGTGATTTTCGTGTAGCGCCCGTGTCGTCCGGCGCATACTGCCCACACATTCACTAGTCCCTCCATTGGGGTGATGTACATGATGTGTTCTGGCCCAAGCTTGGGGGAAAGTGCTTCAGCCACCTGATGCGCAAAAAAGGCATGGACGGCCTTCTCAACATTCGCGCCTTCGCATTGAGTGCCAAAGCTTTCACCTTCGGGTTGTACCAGCAGGGTATAGAGGGCCATGTCGAGTCTCCGATGTTGGCCGAATTCTCCCGCACAGAGATGTGGCCAGGCCGCCGCGTGTTGACGCTCCGGCTGGTGCCGTGCGCACTCTGGCGGATATGCTCTGTGTCTCGCTTAGCAGTTTGCGGGGCCACAGCCACCGCCATGAAGGCTGGGGCCGCTGGGCCAAAACACGATTACAAAAGTAAAGCTTAGCCATGCTCACTTGGGACCTCGAAGACTGGATCACGGACGTGGGCGCCGACCTCGTCGAGAAGCGCTTCGCCAACACATCGAATCTCACGACCATGGAGTCCGCCGTGTACGAGATTTGGCTGCTCGATACAGAGGCACGCAACGGTGGGGTATCGCAGTACTTTTGCAATCATGGGCTTCAGCAATGGGCAGCTTGCCAAACTGCAGTCGTTGCAGTCGGCCTGAATTCGTTTTATGCGTTTGCCGATGCGCTGAACGCCATCATTGGCACAGCGCAAGACCCGTACGAAGTGATCCGAGCGCAAGGTGATCCGGCAGAAGATCTTTGGTATTCCTATCAGTCGGCTGTGGTCCAAGAGTTGAGGTGGCTACACCAAAATGCGCTTTAACCTTTTGGTCAAGCGGACTTGCGCCAGCTTCGCAGGCTGGTCCACTTACTGCGAACGCTAGCCATCCCATGAGAACCATCCGCATCGACGGCACGAAGATTAAAGACCCGGCGTCATTCTTTGACGAGTTCGCCCGTGTGTTTGGTTTCCCCGCATTTTTCGGCCGAAACATGGATGCATGGATTGACTGCATGACTAACTTGGACGAGGAGTTCAATGCGGTTTGCGTTCAGCCAGGTGAACTGGTGTGCGTCGCGCTCGATGGGGCAGCAGACTTCAAGGCGCAATGCCCGGAGATGTTCCAAGCATTTGTAGAGTGCGCATCGTTCGTCAATTGGCGGCGTCTTGAGATTGGCGAGCCGGCAATTCTTGTGGTGTCATTCAATGTCTAGTCGCTGGCGAAAGACAGGCATGGCTAACCCGTCGCTTAACCTGACCTACAACGGCATGTCGCCTACGGGCCTCATTTCATTCTGGCCCTTCGGCGTCCTGCCGTCGCGGGCCGGCTAGCTCGAACGCTGAATGTCTGCTTCTCGATCCCTGCAGCGACGGCTCATGGCCGAAACAGGCATCGACCGAATCGCCACCACGGCGCCAAGCATTAGCTATGCCGCCTCAACGCTCCCCCGCAACCACCCCACAACATCCCCCGTCACCTCATCCCGATTCCTCTCATTCAAGATTTCATGCCGCGCCGCCGGGTACAGCTTGACCGTGACATCGGCCACACCGGCATCCCGATACCGCTGCCCCAGTTGCTGGATCAAGACCCCGCCTGCGGCCAGCGGGTCTGCGTCGCCGGATGCGATGAGGATGGGCAGGTCGCTACGGATGCGCGCGAGTTGTGCGGGGTCGGCCAGGCGGGGCGCGGGGGCGAAGAGCGAGGGGATCACGTCGGGCGGCACGTCCCAGCCGCACCACGGGTCGGCCACGTAGGCATCGACCTCTGCAGCGTCGCGCGACAGCCATTCGTAGCCGGTGCGGTGCTCAAAGCCTGCGTTGAATGCCGCGAGCCCGGCGGGCGCATCGGCGGGGGCGTTGGCCATGGCGGCGGCGAGCAGGTCGAGGGCGGTGGAGCCTGACAGGATGACGCCGGACCAGGTGGATGAATGGTCAATGATGGCCGCCTGCGCTGCGAATGAGCCCATGGAGTGGCCAAACAAAAAGAGCGGGAGCCGCTGCGGCCCATGCTGCGCACGCAGCAGTGCGCCGAACTGGGCCACGTCGGCAATGAGGCCGCCAAAGCCAGCGCTACCAAAGTCGCCCAGCTTGCCACCTGCCGTGCGCCCGTGGCCGCGATGGTCCACGGCGTGGACGATGAAGCCTGCGGCGTTCAGGGCCCGCGCAAAGCGGTCGTAGCGCTCGCCATGCTCGGCAAGGCCGTGGGAGATTTGAACGACGCCCACCGGTTGGCCCGGGGTTTGGGCCCAGGTGTAGGTGGTGACCTGGGTGCCGTCTGCGTTGGACTGGAAGGAGGAGGTGGTGGTGCTCATCGGTTCATTCTGGCACGGGGTCTGGCGAGCACACCACGATGAAATTGCCATGGGCGTGACCGCCGCCGCGTTCAGCAGCACCGCTCAGCAACATGCGTTGTGGGACCAGCGACAACCCATGGCCTGCATCCACCCTTGTGCGCCTTGCCTACCGGCTGGAGCAACGCACAGGGCTTTTTTATTGAATCAAAATGGCGCTTTCCGCCCGTCTGTATTCATTGTTAGCTATTTAATTTATAGCAAACAGGCTACCCACCAGATTGCACGCCCTGTGTGCACGCACCCGGCAACCCGCCAGCCGCAGGTGCACACCCCGGCGCCGCAGCGCGGGGCGCGCGGGCAGCCTGCAACGCATCGCGAATTGCCTGCACCACGGCTTCGGGCTTCTCCAGGGGGATGCCGTGCCCGCTGTCCACCCAAACCTGGGTGGAGCCTGGATAGAGGTGCGCGATGTCAGCGCGTTTTCGTTGCACATCGTCGGCCAGCGCTGGTGAAGCCCCCGGGGTGCGCAGTGCGCTGAGCACAAACACGGGCACAGCGGGGTCCACCGGCAGGCTGGTAACGAGTTGCCCGGTGGCATCCAGCGCTGCCAGCTCTTGTTTGACCACGTCAGAGGTGCTGAGGCGGAAGGCCACTTTCAGCCAAGTCGGCCACAGGTCCGGGTTGCCCGCACCGCGCATCTGGTCGGGGTGGGTGGAATCCACCAGCACCAGCGCCGCCACCTCGCCGGGGTATTTGCGCGCAAACAGCTGCATGTACAACCCGCCCAGCGAATGGCCCACCAGCACGTAGGGCGGGGGCAGCTTGCGGGCTTTCAGAAGTGTTCTCAGCTCTTCGACCACATGGGCCCCGTCGCGGGGGGCGGGCGATGCCTCGCTGTGGCCATAGCCTGCGCGGTTGTAGGCCAGCGCGGTGGTCTCGTGCACGGTGTCTGGCCAGACTTTGGACCACCAATCGAGGCGGGCCCCCAACCCGTTTTCGAACACCACCACGGGTGCGCCCTGCCCCGCCAGGGCGTGCTCCACCTCGCGTCCGCCCGCCGTGTCGGTCACCACGCCCGGCACCGTGGCACAGCCCGCCAGGCAGACGGACAACCACAAGCCCGCCAATCGCCATCTTTTCATTTCGCCTTAACCATTTTGTTGAGTGAAATCGCCCCGCTTGCCGGTGCAAACCAGGGGCTTTGAAAACCTACCGGGGGCACGTCATAGGCGCGCATCACGCCGCCACAAACACCCCGTGCAGCCCCAGCGGCAGCGCATACGGCAGCGTGGCCTGCGCCACGGGGCCGTCGGCCAGTGCATCGGCGGCAAAACACGACAGCAGGGTCTGCTTGCGGGCGTAGTCCAGCGCGGTGCCCAGCACCCAGCCGGGGCCGCGCGCGTCGGGCACCCAGACATGCTCTTCCACGATGGTGTGGCGGCCATAGCGGTAGCGCTGCGAAGCGCCGGTTTCCACGTTGGTGGTGGCAATGGCGCCCCACAGCGGCAGACCGCCCTGCGTGCTGGTGGCATGCACAACCTGGCGGTGCCGCAGCCCCACGCGCCGGGGGTCGATGCGCGGAAACTCCGCCTCCACCCCCAGACTGGCCTGGGTGGCCTGGCCGGTGCGCAAGTCCAGGCGGGCCACGGTCAACACGGGGCCTGCAGAACCGGCGAGCCGGGCGCGCATTACCTCGCGCGTGTCGGTAAGGACGCCAGACGCATCGGCGGCGCGCGCGTAGTCGAGGTGGATCACTGCGCCGGTGCTGTCGGTGCCGCCATTGCCACCACCGCCGCTGCCGGTGTGCTCCTCCCAGGCATTGCCCAGGTGGAACAGGAAGCCTGTGGGCAGGTGGAATATCTGCTGCCGCTTCCAGTCCTGCTTGTTCACCACCAGTGCGCGCATGCCCAGCTCGGGCCGCCACTGGTGCGCGTCGAGCACACTCGCCCCGGCCAAGCGGCGCTGGGCGTCGTACACCAGCGGCGGCAGCAGGAAGACGAGGTGCCCGGCCGTGACCGCAAAGTCATGGACCATGGGCATGTCGCTGAGCGGGAACGCATCAGCCCGCCGCAGCACGCCGTCCGGGCCGATCTCGTACAGCAGCAACAGGCCGTGGTGGGCGTCCACGCCAAAGTTCCAGATCGTTCCGTCAGCCTCCACGCGGGGGTGGGCTGAAAACGGCACGCCCGCCAGGTCTGCGCGCCAGGTCTTGAGGCCCCGGGTCTCCAGCGTGCGGGGGTCCAGGCGGGTGGCCGAGCCGCCCTCCCACAGCGCCAGCACCTCGTCGCCCACGGGCAGCATGCTGATGTTGGCGGGGTTCATGCTGTCGGGGGCGCTGGGCGGTTCGCGGCCCGGGAACACCGTGCCAAAGCCTTCGGTCAACCGGCGGCCCGCACGGACCTCGGCCAGCCGCTTGGCCGTGGCCACATAGCGGCCCTGGTGGTGCACCGTGGTGCCTTCGATCACAAAACGGTGCGCCATCCCGTCGCCATCAAACCAGTGCTGGTAGCGCTCTCCGCCCAGGTCGTGGCCCGCCGGGCCCACACGGTACAGCGTGCCCGCCACGGCATCTGGAAAGCGCCCGCGCACCGACGCTGCTGCCAGCGGAAAGTCTGCCGCCGCAGTCGCAAACGCGGGCTTCCAGCGCGCCCGGGAGGACTCGAACTGGGTGTGCCAGCTGGCGGATGCGTCTTGTTTTGGGGCTTGCGCGTGCGCCGCCCAAGGCGCGAGCCACGGGCCAGCGCCAGCGGCCACAAGCCGCAGCAACAGGTCACGGCGATGTGGGGACATGGATGCGTCTCCAGAGGCTCAGCGCAGGCGGATGGTGATGCCGTGGTCGGCATCGAGCACCACCGCCGCAGCGTCAAAGCTGGGCGGGCCCATGCGGCCCCGCGCGTCGTTGGAGAAGCCGTACCGCTCCGTGGGCAGGCCCAGCAGGTTGGTGTCGAGCTTGGCGTTGCCGTTTTCGTCGGCAAACGACTTGATCACATAGCGCCCGGCGGGCAAGCCGCTGAACACGAGCTGCGCAACACCGTCGCGCAACTCGACCTTTTGCGAGACCACCGCCTGGTTGCTGGCAAACGCATCGGCCGAGTCAAACACGGCCAGGTAGAGCGTTGCTGGCGCGGCGGGGCCGTCGGTCACGCTGACCCGCAGGTCGGCAGCGCTGGCCGCCAGGGGCAGGCATGCCGCAGCGATGCACAGGGCGGTGGTGTGTAGCCGCTTCATGGGAATCTTGGCGTGGGGTTGCGCGGATGGCGGGCAGGTGGGCAGGTGGGCTTCAGCACCGCCCCGCTGCCTTCAGCAAGGCGTTGCATTCCGGGGCTGCGCTGCGGCCACGGGCGGCCGGTGCGGCAGGTGTCGCAGGTGCTGTGCCCCCCGGGTTGGTGCTGCTGTTTTTGCCCGCCACCATGGCCGTGCACACGGCGTCGGAGTGGGGCGTCTGCCCAAAACTCATGGCCTTCTGGAAGCCCGTGGCGCCATACAGGTAGCAGCGGTAGGCCATGCCGTCGAGGGTGTTGACGGTGTAGTTGATGCGGCCACCGGTTTCCTCCTCGCGGTCGGTGATGGTGAACTGGCCGACAGACCGCCCGATGGCCTGGCCTGTGCGCTGCTCCAGGCCCCTCTGGTCGAGGGTGGAGGCGCAGCCCGAGAGCAGGGCCAGGGCGGCAATGGTGGGGGCCACCAGCAAAAGCACAGGGCGCGTGGAAGTCTTCATGGGGTTCCTTGGTTTCATCAGGTTTATCGGTTTCATCGGGTGAAGCAGTTGTCTGCATGCAGGGTTGCCACGCTCGCGGCCACCGCTGACAGCGTGGGTTGGGTGGTGGGAATCTCGTCGCCCAGCAGGCACAGCCGGTTGGCGGCGGGCAGTGCCCAGATGGCGCCGGACCGCGTGCCCGTGACCGTGTGCAGCTCGCCCCAACGGGCCGCCATCGCCGGGTTGGCGTCAGACCGCGCGAAGCTCACCACGCCGAGCTTGCTTGGGCCCACCTGTTGTGATGCGCCCGCACAGCCGTTGCCCGCAAAGATCAAGACGCCTTCGTAGTAGTCAACCGTGGCCCGCCCGGTGGTGCGCGCCCGCAGCGTCTTCTTGAACGACTGCGCACCCACCGGGGTGCAGCCCTTCTGCACCCAGTCTCCTTCCAGCGCGCTGATGCTTGCCACTGGTGCCATGCTCCCCGCGCCGCCGCCCCATCCCCCATCGGACAGAGCCACATCGCCATCACCACCGCTGCGCCCGCTGCAAGCCCCCAGAGGCAAAGTGAGCCCCAGGGCCAAGGTGACCAGGGCAGCAGGCACCATGGCCGCACGGGGCAACGGCGAGAAAGAAGGAGGCATTGGGCACAACGCAGTCATACAAAGCTCCTTGGTGAATTGGGGGAAAAGCAGGAGAAGAAAAAGGAGAAGAAGGAAAAGCAGGCGCGCAGCAGCCCGCCACCGGCCCAGCCCTGCGGGCCCGGCCGTGGTCACGGTGTGTTCAGAAAGGGGAAGAGAGGGCTATCAGCCCGGCTTGCGGGCCACGATGAAGACCCGGATGTCCTTGCCCCGGGTGCCGTGGCGTTCGACAGAGACAACTTCCAGCCCCTGGCGCACAAAGGCTGCCTGCAGTTGCTGCGCGTCGAAACACAGCACCTGCGGCGCCTTGCCAATGGCCTGCATCAGCGGCAGCGCCAGGCGGGGGATGAGCGGGTTCATCTCGGTGATGCACGGCGTCTTGGAGATCAGCAAGCCGCCTGGCCGCAAGGCCCGCACCAGCAGCTTGAGCACATGGTCCAGGTCCTCCACCAGGTGCAGCATGCTGAAGGCCAGCACCACGTCGTAAGCGCCCTGCCCCTGCCCCGGCGCGTCGGCATCGGCCACCGCAAAACCCAGTTGCGGCACGGGCTGGGCGGCCAGCCGCTCCTGAGCAATGGTGATCATCCCGGGCGAGACATCGGTGGCCAGCATGCGCCCCGTGAAGGGCGCCAGGCGCATGGCGGTGCTGCCGGTGCCACAACCGACTTCCAGCACATCGGCTGCAGGGGGCAGCAGCGCCTGCACACGCTGCAAGGTGGCCTCGTAGCCCGCCATGTCGGCAATGGGCTCGGCGGCATATTTGGGAGCGATGCGGTCCCAGAAGCGGGCCTTGCGGGCAAAGAGGGAGGCACTCGCCTCCGCATGTGGCGTGGCACGGAGGGCCGGAGCGATGGAGGGCGTTGGCATGGGCGGGCGGGGCATCGGGCGTTGAGCGATACCGGAATGCTATCCATGCAAAACCCCGCAGGGAACGCCTTAAATTGCAGTGAACATATACATTTACGCATGAACAACCTCGACTGGAACCAGCTCAAGGCGTTTCTGGAAACCGCAGAAACCGGATCGCTCTCGGCCGCCGCCCGCAAGCTGGGGCTGACCCAGCCCACCCTGAGCCGCCAGGTGGCCGCCATCGAACAGCACATGGGCGTGACCCTGTTCGAGCGCGTGGGCAAGGCCATGGTGCTCACACCCACCGGGCTCGACCTGCTGGAACACGCCCGTGCCATGGGCACAGCGGCAGAGGCGCTGGGCCTGGCGGCCACGGGCCGGTCTGAGGCGGTGGGCGGTGTGGTGTCGGTGTCGGCCACCGACGCCGTGGCGGCCTACCTGCTGCCGCCCATCGTGCAGCGGCTGCGCGACCAGGAGCCCGGCATCGCTGTCGAAGTGGTCTCATCCAACGCACTCAGCGACCTGCTGCGCCGAGAGGCCGACATTGCCATCCGCCACGTCAAGCCCGAGCAACCCGAGCTGATCGCCCGCCTGGTGCGGGAGGCCCAAGCCAACTTCTATGCATCGGAAGACTGGGTGGCCACCTACGGCCACCCACGCAGCGCCGAAGAAGCCGCCCACCTGCCCTTTGTAGGCTCCGACCGCAACGGCCGGTACCTGGAGTACCTGCGCCAGTACGGGCTGAATCTGAGCGAGGACAACTTCAGCTGCTACTCCGACCACACCGTGGCCCACTGGGCGCTGGTGCGGCAGGGCATGGGTATTGGCGCCATGATGAAAGAGATCGCGCGCAAGACCCCGGGCATGGTCCGCGTGCTGGACGATTTGCCGCCCGTGCGGTTTCCCATCTGGCTGGTGTCACACCGCGAGCTGCGTACCTCACGGCGGATACGGGTGGTGTTTGAGGCATTGGCCGAGGGCTTGCTGGACGAGGACTGAGTACGGGTTGGCGCAGCGCTGCCACCGACAAATTTCACCCGCCCTGCGCACTGCGCTGGCGCGCAGCGATGAACCGGCCCGCCTGCTCCAGTGAGGCCAGTGCCTCATCCAGCACCGGCGCAAACAGCTGCCAGCAGTGCACCATGCCGTCCCACACGGTGCAGTCCGCCTCCACACCTGCGGCCTTTAGGCGCGCCGCCATGGTCACGGCATCGTCGCGCAAGCGCTCTCGGCTGCCCACCTGCAGTTGCACGGGTGGCAGCCCCCGCAGGTTGGCGCTGTAGAACGGCGTGACGGTGGGCGAACGCACGTCCCCGCCGGGCACATACATGGCGTTGAAAAAACCCATCAGCTCGCGGGTGATGAAGGGGTCGTCCACCGTGTGGTGGGATTCGCCTTCAGCCGCCAGATCCAGCGCGGGCGACAGGGCTACAACGGCTGCAGGCAGAGGCAGGCCCAGGTCGCGGGCACGCAAGGCGGTAGACAGCGCCAAGTTGCCCCCCGCCGAGTCGCCCATCAGCGCGATGGCCGACGCGGCATAGCCGCCCTGCGCCAGCGCCCATTGGTAGGCGGCCAGAGCATCGTCGTGCGCGGCGGGGGCCGGGTGCTCGGGGGCCAGGCGGTAGTCCACGTTGAGCACACGCGCACCACAGAACTGCGCCAGGTACGAGCACAGCGCCCGGTGCGAGGTGAGCGAGCCAAACACAAAGCCGCCCGCGTGGTAGTAGATGACCAGCTTGCGCGGGTCGGCCTGTGGCGTGCTGTGCAGCTCGGCGGTCATCGTGCCGCCTGCACCGTTGGGAATGCGCAGCGCCTGGATGGGCAGCCCCTGTGCCAGGGGCATTTGCGAGTTGCTGGCATCAAACCACGCACGCAACTGCGCAGGGGTGGCCTGCGCGGGTGGCGGGTTTTGTGCGGCCATCTGCAGGATGGCTTCAAGCTGTTGTGCGGACATGGTTGGCCTGTGGTTCAGATGTACGTGGAGGCCAGCCCGCCATCCACGGGCAGGTTGATGCCGCTCACCCAGCGCGACGCATCGCTGCACAGGAAGGCAATCACCGGAGCCACTTCGTCGCTGAAGGCGGGGCGCTTCATGCGGTGCGCGTCTTTCTCCACGCGGTCCTGCCCCAGCATCTGCACAAAGTCGCCCAGGATGGGCGTGAACACCGGGCCGGGGGCCACGCAGTTCATGCGCACGCCGCGCTCCATGAAGATCTTTTGCGACTGGGTGTACGTCCACACGATCAGCGCTTCTTTGAAGTGCTGGTAGCAGGTCTCTTGCGGCACGGGGTTTGCAGCCAGCCACTTCGCGCCTTCTTCAAAGCTGCTGGTGGCACCCAGGGCGCGGTGCAGCTCCAGCCGCGCTGGCCACTCGGCCCCCAGGATGGATGAGATATTGACGATGGAGCCGCCCTCGCCCATGCGCTCCAGCACGCGGTGGGTGAAGTGGCGCAGGCCCAGGTAGTTGACGCGGCCCACCAGGTCGGCGGGCGATGTACCGGGCACGCCCGCAATGTTGGCCAGCGCATCAATGCGGGCGGGCAGCTGCGCCACAGCCGCATCGATGGCGGCGGGGTCGCCCAGGTCCACCTGCACAAAACCGTCAAGCGTGAGGGTGGGCGCATTGCGGTCTACGCCGATCACACGGGCGCCCTGCTGGCGGGCGAGCTTGGCAAAGTCTGCGCCGATGCCGGAACAGCAGCCGGTGACGACAATGGTTTTGTTGTTGAGGGTCATGAAAGTTGTCTCCTGAAATTTCTTTGTATTGCGTGGTGTTGGTGCAGCGCTCCGACAAGCTCCGCGTGAACGGGCTGGGGGTGTGCCAGGGCGCTTCTGCACACCCCACCGTTCGGGCTGAGCCCGTCGAAGCCAGGCCCCCCCGCCCAGCCTTCAACAAGCACAGGCCGAACGGTGGGGGCTGCACCATCAGAAAGGAAAGGCTGGCAGCGCATCCTTCACCGTGATCCACTGCCACTGCGTGTATTCATCAATGTCCGCAGGTCCGCCCACGCTGCCCCCGTTGCCCCCCACGCCAGGACCGCCAAAGGGGTTGGTGCATTCGTCGTTCACCGTCTGGTCGTTGATGTGCACCATGCCCGCGCGCAGCCGCTGGCCGATGGCCATGGCGCGGCCCACGCTGGGGCTGATGACGGCGGCCGCCAGCCCGCCCTGGCTGGTGTTGGCCAGTTGCACGGCCTCGTCATCAGTGCGGAAGGTGACGAGGTTGGCCACCGGGCCAAAGGGCTCTTCGTCAAACGAACGGATGCCGGGCTTGACGCCCGAGAGCACCGTGGGCTTGTAGCCCAGGCCCTCGTAGGTACCGCCCGCCTCCAGCTTGGCACCCTGCGCCACGCTGTCTTTGATGACCTGGTCAAAGCGCAGCAGCTGCTTGGCATCGATCATCGGCCCCAGCGCCACCTGGCCGCTGGCGCCATCGCCCACAGGCAGGTGCGTGGCTTTGCCCACCATGCGCTGCAGAATGCCTTCGGCAATCGACTCGTGCACCAGGATGCGGTTCGATGCCATGCAAATTTGCCCCTGGTGGAACCACGCGCCAAATGCGGCAGCGCTGGCGGCGGCATCCAGATCAGCGTCTTCCAGAATGATGAGGTTGTTGGCCCCGCCCAGCTCCAGCGACACCTTCTTGAGGTGCTGCCCGGCCAGCGCGCCAATGCGGCGGCCCACGGCAGGCGAACCGGTGAAGGCGATCATGGGCACGCGCTCGTCCACCACCAGCGCCTCGCCCGCCTCGGCGTCGCCCGGCACCACCTGCAGCAGGCCCTTGGGCAGGCCTGCCTCTTCAAACACCCGGGCCATGATGAAGCCGCCGCTGACCGGCGTGCGCGTGTCGGGCTTGAGCACCACGGCGTTGCCCAGCGCCAGCGCCGGGGCCACCGAGCGCAGGCCCAGGATGAGCGGAAAGTTGAACGGCGAGATCACGCCCACCACGCCATGCGGCACGCGCCGCGCGATGGACAGGCGGCCCGGCGTGCTGGGCAGCACCTGGCCTTGTGCCTGCATGGGCAGGGCTGCGGCCAGGTGGCACAGGGTGACGGCCTCGCGCACCTCGTGCTGGCCCTTGGGCACGATGCCACCGGTTTCGCGGGCAATGGCCAGGGCCAGCTCGTCGAAGTGCTGCTCAAACATGCTGGCCGCACGGTGGAACACCGCTGCGCGCTCGCGCGGGCCCTGCGCAGCCCACGCGGCCTGTGCTTGTGTAGCCAGGCCAATGGCGGCCTGCATGTCGGCCGCGCTGGCAATACCCACCGTGCCGAGCACCTGGCCGGTGGCGGGCTCGGTCACGTTGCGCTCGCCGCTCAGCGTGGTGTTCCATGCGCCATCAAAGGCCTTGCCCGCCCACAGGCGGTTGTCCAGCAGGCCCGGTTTTTCTGACATTCCCATTGCTTTGCTCCTTGGTGCGTTGTTGGTTGCTTGCTTGCTTGCTCGCTCGCCAGATTGGCGTTGCAGCCACCCCGCACACAGCGCGGCGGTGTGGCCTGTTTTTGCAACGTGCGTACCAGCCAGCCGTGCGCCAGCCCGCGCAAGGGGCCCAAAGCGGGTGTTTTTCAGAGGGAGCGCTACGGACTTTCCCTAGTCGACCAGCGCTTTGGCATGGGCGACTTTTGAGCGCCAAATAGTTACCATTCATCACCAAATTCAGCAGATGCAATGGATCAAATGATCACTTTTTGATCAATTTCTGATCAACTTCCAAAGGACCCCATGCCCCGACGCCGCGTCTCCCTGGCCGACCTGCACCGCACCGCCGTGGGCCAAGGCCAGGCCCTGATGGGCAACGTGCCCGCCCCGCCGCCCCCAGCCCTGGGCGGGTTTGACACCCACGGCATCAGCCAGCACACCCACCCCACGGTGGCCGACATCAGCGAATGCCTGTTCTTCTCGCCCGGCGACGGGCGCATCTGGCTGCAAGACCAGCGCATGATCCTGCTGCACTCCGAGGCGCTGGGCTCGCTGCGGCGCGAGTTGATCGACAGCATTGGCCTGGACAAGGCCCGTGGCCTGCTCACCCGTGCGGGCTACGTGAGCGGCGCCCGCGACGCCCGCCTGGTGCGCCAACAGTGGCCTGATGCCGAGCCCACCGCCGCCGCCATGGCTGGCACCCGCCTGCACGCGCTGGAGGGTGTGGTGCAAGTGGAAGTGGTGCACGCCCGCTACAACGCCGAGCTGGGCGACTACGACGGCGAATTCATCTGGCACAACTCCAGCGAAGACGACGAGCACATTGCCGCCTATGGCGTGGGCGGCTCGCCCGCGTGCTGGATGCAGGTGGGCTACGCCACCGGCTACGTCAGCACCCTGTTTGGCCGCATGATCGTTTTCCGCGAGGTGGAGTGCCGATCGTCCGGCGCGGCACATTGCCGCGTGATCGGCAAATCGGCCGAGCGCTGGGACGACCCCGAGCAAGACCTGTTCTACCTGAACGCCCAAGACTTTGTGGGCACCCCGCCCGCCGCACTGGCCGACAAGCTGCTGGGCAAAGCAGGCCGTACCACCTACCTGGGCGTACCACCGGGCAAGGCCCCCGCAAGCGCTGCCACTCACAACACTCAAGAGCCCGCCGCCCACACCACCATGGTGGGCGCGTCATCGGCCTTTAACGCCGCCTGCCACATGCTGCAGCGCGTGGCCCCCACCGCCGCCACCGTGCTGTTCACCGGCGAATCGGGCGTGGGCAAGGAGATGTTTGCCAGCATGCTTCACCGCATCAGCCCGCGCAGCAGCCAGCCCTTTGTGGCCATCAACTGCGCGGCCATCCCCGAGACGCTGGTGGAGAGCGAACTCTTTGGCGTGGAGCGCGGCGCCTACACCGGCGCAGGCACATCGCGCCCCGGCCGGTTTGAGCGCGCCCACGGCGGCACCCTCTTCCTCGACGAAATCGGCACGCTCAGCCTGGTGGCCCAGGGCAAGCTGCTGCGCGCCCTGCAAGAAGGCGAGGTCGAGCGCGTGGGCGGCACCCGCACCGTGCGCGTAGACGTGCGTCTGGTGGCCGCCACCAACGTAGACCTGCGCCAGGCCGTGCGCGAAGGCAGCTTCCGCGAGGATTTGTTCTACCGCCTCAACGTCTTCCCCATCCACCTGCCCCCGCTGCGTGAGCGGCGCGACGACATCCCGCTGCTGATGAGCCACTTCTTGGCCCACTACCAGCGCAAGCACCAGCGCCAGGTGCCCGGCTTTAGCCAGGCGGCCGTAAAAGCGATGTTTCACTACCCCTTCCCCGGCAACATCCGCGAGCTGCAGAACCTGATTGAGCGGGCGGTGATCCTGGCGACGGACGGCGAGCCGATTGAGCCGCACCATCTGTTTGCGGGCGGCGAGCAAAGCGGCGGCGGGGTGATGTCGCTGCACTTGCAGGGGAACAGCGGGGGGACGTTGCATGCGCAAGGGGTGGCGGGTGTGGGGGCTGCGGTGCAGGCTCCGCAAGCGGCTGGGGCAGCGAGTGCGCGGGCTGGTGTGGCGCCAATGGCTGCCGCTGCGCCGGTGGTGGCGCCGCTGCACAAGGCGGAGGAGCAGATGCTGCGGCAGGCGCTGCAGAGTGCGGGGGGGAATGTGGCGCTGGCTGGGCGGTTGCTGGGGATTAGCCGGGCGACGATGGCTTATCGGGTGAGGAAGTTTGGGATTGGGTAGCGATGACGTGAAGCCGGGCTCCACAGGTACAACTGCGAAAACCTGTTTTCGACTGTCCAAACAGGTCGCATCTCTGCCTCCAGAGCAACCAGCGGTACAACTGCTCGACTTGAAAGATAGGTCTGGAAAGAACCTCGCCTGACCCGTCGAATGGCGTATAGAGAGAACTAGCTAACCATTGCAGCCTCGTCATGAACGAATACACCAAATATCTCTCCGTGAAATCTGCGCTCGAAAATCTTTTTGGACGTGGTGCTTGGTACGCACTCAAAGAATCCAATCACCTCGGAACTTGGCGTAAATATGCAGACAGGACATTTAAAGCGGTTGAGCTATCCATAAGAGACTCCGTTGAGATCTATGACGACGAATGGATGCTCGAGGTGTCTCGATGTTTACAAAACGGCAAAGAGCATCTGGATCTTGCAGATTCGATAGATGAGATCGTTGGGGTACTGGCTGGAACCATGATCGAGATGTCCTTTCTTCAACTTGGCCACATGCCAAGACGAAAAGGCAATCCGGGCCCCTATCCATTGAGAAAAGGGGAGTGGAAGATGAACGGCTTTCGCTCAGTCGCTTATCTTCAAACCAGAGAGCAGAAAGAGGACCGCTTCTTGTCGTTGCAACGTAAAGAAGTCGGCTTTGATCGACAGCTCGACCTCATGGCCGAGTACCGCAGCAGCAGGTCCAAACTCCCATACTCTGAATGGTGTGCCAAGAAATCTGAAGGAACGGAGTAAGACGCCTTCTCGTACTTGCAGCAGTCTCTCCAAGCTGCGGTAGTCATGTCTGACGAGGCCAGCATTGGAGTTCTGGCCAAAACGCCTGCTAGCGCCTGATAGATCGGCGTATGCGGTATCAAAATCATAGCAAACCACGCAGCATTCACGGTAGCAGCCGGTCATCGGTGTAAACGTAGAAGCTGCCCACTCTTCTCACTGGCAGCCCTTCCCGCATCTGCAGCTTGTTCCAGCTGCACCGGCAGTCGGGCGACCAATCTCTGCACCGTTGACCAGGGTTGCAAGAGTTGAACTGACGGTACCTGGGTGCCGCGCACTCTCATATTATGCAAAACATATACAATTCAACTACGTTTCGCATAAAGTCAGCACCTCATGGGCATAGTAAAAATTTCCGATCAGATGCACGAAAACCTGCGTCTGGCCAGCACGGCGCTGAGCCGTTCCATCAACGCCCAGGCCGAGCACTGGATGCGTGTCGGCATGCTGGCCGAGCTGTACCCCGACCTGGACCACCGCGAGATTTGCCAGATGCTTGTGCGGGCCGAGCTGGCGGGTGGGCTGGATGTGGCGCTGGCGGCTCGGGGTGAGCTGGACAGCAAGCCTGCAACCTCTGCAGCAGCCGTCGCCCCCGCAGCCCGCAGCAGAAAGCAACCGCACTGATGGCCCGCGCTGACCGTGGGGTGCCGATCCGTTCGGCCGAAGAACTGGTGATGGCGCGGCGCGCGGCGCAGCTGGCGGCCGAGGTGCTGGCCATGATTGAGCGGCATGTGGTGCCGGGCGTGACCACCGACGCGCTGGACCGCCTGTGCCACGACCACATCGTGAACGTGCAGGGCGCGCGGCCTGCCAATGTGGGCTATCTGGGCTACCCCAAGACGGTGCTGACCTCAGTGAACCATGTGGTGTGCCACGGCATCCCCTCGCCCCAGCAGACGCTGAAGAAGGGCGACATCGTGAACATTGATGTGGCAGTGGAAAAAGACGGCTGGTACGGCGACACGAGCCGCATGTTCTGCGTGGGCACGCCCAGCGTGCTGGCCCAGCGGCTGGTGCGCACGACCTACGAGGCGTTGTGCGCGGGCATCAGCACGGTGAAGCCGGGCGCCACGCTGGGCGATGTGGGCCACGCCATTGCCACCGTGGCGCAGCGCGAGAACTTCAGCGTGGTGCGCGAATACTGCGGCCACGGCATTGGCACCGTGTACCACGACGAGCCCCAGGTGCTGCACTACGGACGGCGCGGCCAGGGGCTGCGGCTGGAGGCAGGCATGGTCTTCACCATCGAGCCCATGCTGAACGCAGGCCAGCGCGAGACCAAGGAACTGGCCGATGGCTGGACGGTGGTGACCAAGGACCGTTCGCTCTCCGCCCAGTGGGAACACATGGTAGCCGTGACGGACAGCGGCTATGAGGTGCTGACGGCGTGGCCCGAGGGCACGGGCAGCTACCCGGCGATTTAGCAGCGATGGGGGCTGCGCGATGGGGTCGCCCCATCAGCCGCGCCGAAGCTCCAGACGGGCCCAGGCGGCCATCACATCGGGCTGCTTCTTGAGCCAGTCGGCAGACATCATGTTGGCGCCCCAGTGGTGGACGCGCGCCACGCCCTCCCCCATGTTCCACAGGTGCCGCAACTGCAAGAACAGGGGCAAGGCGGCGAGGTCAGCATCGGTGACATGGCCGCCCCCGGCGCGGTAGCCAGCCAGGTACTGCTGCCAACGCTTGAGCAATGCGTCGTCAGGCTCCATGGGGGCCTTGCGCGGCAGGTTCGACCACAGCCACACACACAGGTCATAGGCCAGGAACCCAGGCCCGGCGTCGTCAAAGTCAAAGAAGGCCGCACGCTGCACACCCCCGGCATCGGTGTACACATGGTTGTTGAAGCCATGCGTGTCGCCGTGGCACATCACGCGGGTCAAGGTGCCCTCCACCTCCGCCAGCTCGCTCAGAAGGCGCTCAATCAGTTGCCGGTAGGCATCGAGCATGGCAGGGTCCAGCTCGGGATGGGCGGCAAGGTAGTCCAGCGTGCGGCCTGCCAGATGGTGGCCGTCCAGCACATAGCGGCTGGCGGGGCCTGTGTAGCTTCGCGCAGCGCTGTGAATCTGGGCCAGCGTGGCGCCGGTCAGGTGCAGTTCCTCGGGCGTATCGGGAACGGCGCCTTCGCAGTGGCGAAACAGGACCAGCGCACGCGGCCCCTCAGGGAACGGCAGGGTGATGCTAGTTGCTCCGTTAGCAGCCAACATCGGCATGGTCACACCCACACCCTGTGCGTGCAGGTGTGCCAGCAGCGCGACCTCGAAATCAACATTGAACGCGCCGCGCGGCCGAATGGCGCAAAGCCGCGCCACGTAGCGGCTGCCATCCGTGGCCCGCACGGCGTAGTTGTCGTTCAGGTTGCGGCGGATCAGGTAGCACTGCTGCACTGGCAAGCCATAGTGCCGCGCTACCCAGTCGCTTACGGCAGAGGCTGCGGCTGTGGTGTGGGAGGCAATCAGGTTGAGGTCATGAGAGGTGGGGGAAAACATGCGGCATTCTCCATGGATGCAGCATGAAACACCCCTGCGGCATGGTTCGATGTGGTTGCGCCAGAAGGTTTCGTTGACCACCGAGGTTGGCACGAACGGAAGAACAGGCGCACCACAACATTGAGTCTAAAAAGGGCTGCTACCGCCTACTGGTATTGCACCATCAGTATCAAAATCATAGCAATCCGCCTCACCATCACCATGGCAGCTTGTCCCCGCTGTACGCGTAAAACCCACCCGTTTCTTCCACCGGCAACCCATCCAGCACCCGCAGCATGTCCGCCGCTGCGGCCACAGCCGGGCGGCCAATTTCTGCGCCGTTGAACGGTGCCGACAGGGCCGAGTTGACGGTGCCCGGGTGCAGCGCCACCAGCACGGCTTGCGGGCGGGTTCGGGCCACTTCGATGGACGCCGTTTTGACCAGCATGTTGAGCGCAGCCTTGCTGGCGCGGTAGCTGTACCAGCCGCCCAGGCGGTTGTCGCCAATGCTGCCCACCTTGGCCGAGAGCACGGCCAGAAGGCCCCGCTCCTGCTTTGGCAGCAGTGGCGCAAAGTGGGCCAGCACGAGAGCGGGGCCGAAGGTGTTGGTGCGGAAGGTGGCTTCCATCTGCGCGTAATTCAACTGGCCCAGGCGCTTTTCAGGCATGCCGTGGGGACCATGCAGCAGGCCTGCGGCGTGGATGATGCAATGCCATGGGCCTTCGGCCTTGAGTTGTTGGGCAGCGGAGGCGATGGTGGCTTCGTCATCCAGATCGACCAGCGGGCTGGTGTGGCGGCCCAGGCCCACGGCCAGGGCGCAGCGAGGGTCGGACTGCAGGTGGGCAAGAAAGGCGCTGCCGATGGCGCCGGTGGCGCCGATGACGAGGGCGCGGTAGCCCTCAGGCAGGGACTGCAGGGATGGGATGGACATGGTCAAAACCTCTGAGTCAGTGTCTGCCTGCAAACGACCACCGTTCGGGCTGAGCCCGTCGAAGCCGGGGCACGGGGGTGGCCTTCGACAGGCTCAGGCTGAACGGGGGGCGGGTTGCGGTGCGGCCCTTCGACAAGCTCAGGGCGAACGGGGAATGACAAACGGCGAGCATGGCGGCTACAAAGCATCCAGCCGCGTGCGCAGGCTGGCCGCATGCTCACGCAGCGCATCCAGCTGCGGGCCCTGCATCTTTTGCAACTGGCGGTACACCATGCCGAGGCGAAAGTTGTTGCCCAGCGTGCCTTCGTTGCGCGCAAAAAAGTCCCAGTACAGGGCGTTGTACGGGCAGGCCCGCTCACCCACTTTTTGCCTTTTGTCGTAGTGGCAACCGCTGCAGTAGTCGCTCATGCGGTCGATATAGGCGGCGCTGCTCACGTACGGTTTGGTGGCCAGCAAGCCGCCGTCGGCAAACTGGCTCATGCCCACGGTGTTGGGGACCTCCACCCATTCAAAGGCGTCGATGTACACGCCCAGGTACCAGCGGTGCACGGCAGCGGGCTCTAGCCCCGCCAGCAGCGCAAAGTTGCCGATGACCATGAGGCGCTGGATGTGGTGGGCGTAGGCCTGCTCCAGCGACTGGCCCACGGCGTACTGCATGCAGCGCATGCGGGTCTGGCCCGTCCAGAACCACTCCGGCAGCGGCGTGTGGTGGCCCAGGGCGTTGCGCTCGTCGTAGCCGGGCATGTGGGCCCAGTAGATGCCGCGCACGTATTCGCGCCAACCCAATATCTGGCGGATAAAGCCCTCCACGGCAGGTAGCGGCGCAGCGCCTGCGTGGTAGGCGGCTTGGGCGCGCTGCACCACCTCGTGCGGGCGCAGCATTTTGGTGTTGAGCGCGAAGGACAGCAGCGAGTGAAAGAGCCGCGCGCTCTTCGTGCTCATGGCGTCTTCATAAGCACCAAAGTGCGGCAGCGTGGCGGTGACGAAGTGATCCAGCCACGCCAGTGCCTCGGCCCGGTTCAGCGGCCAGCGCAGCGCCTCAGCCTGCGGGTTGCCAAAGCTCTGCACCCCTGCGGACTGGATGGTGGCCCACAGGGCGCTGTGGTCGTGCGTGGGGCGGGCGTCGGGCGGCAATGCGGGGGTGCCAGGCCAGGGCTTGCGGTTGTCGTGGTCGTAGTTCCACTGGCCGCCTTCCGGCTCGCCCGCCTCGTCGATCAGCACGCTGTGGCGCTGGCGCATGCGGCGGTAGAAGTGCTCCATGAGCCACTGTTTGCGGCCTTGGAACACCTCGGCCATTTCGGTGCGGGTGGTGTAAAAGTGCTCGCTGCTGACGGCTTGCAAGGCAAAGGCTTGCTCTGCCCCCCAGGTGCGCAGTTGCTCGTCCAGCCGCCATTCGTCGGGGTGCTGGTATTGCAGCGTGCGCGCGCCGTAGTGGGCCATCAAGGCGGCCAGGTTGTCTGGGATGGACTGGCGGTTGCTGGCGTCGTCAATCGCCACGTAGCGCACGCGGTGCCCGGCCTCGCGCAGGTGGCGGGCCAGGTCGCGCATGGCGGCAAAGATGGCGAGGATCTTTTGCGCGTGGTGCAGCACGTAGTCGGTCTCTTGCCGCACCTCCATCAGCACGTAGACCACGCCGTTGTCCTGCGTGGCAAACCACGAATGCTCGGGGTTGAGCTGGTCGCCCAGCAGCAGTCGCAGGGTGTGGGCACGCTGTGGGGTGGAAGGTTGCTGCGTGCTCATGCCGTGCCCCACATGCGGCGGTAGCTGCCGTCGGCATCGTGGTCTTGCGCCTGCTTGACGGGGTTGAAGCGGCGCCCCCCACGCGGGTCGGTGCCGCGCCCGGCGATGTAGAGCCAATTGGCCTGGTTGCTGTACACGTCGTAGTCCACCAATTGCGATTCAAACCATGCTGCGCCCGCGCGCCAGTCGCTGTGCAGGTCGTAGATGAGATAGCTGGCAGCCACCTGGCGCAGGCGGTTGCTCAAATACCCAGTGGTGGACAGTTCGCGCATGGCAGCATCGACGAGCGGTTCGCCGGTAGTGCCCTGGCACCAGCGCTCAAAGCCACGCTGGTTGTGTGAAGACGGTGGCAGTTCTGACAGCCCGCGCGCCCGATACAGCGCTTCGCCGTATTGCAGGTGCAGCAGCCGAAAGTAGTCGCGCCAGAGCAGTTCAAACCACAGCCAGTAGGTGCCGTCGTTGGCGCCGTGGTCATGCTCAAAGGTTTTCAGATCCGCATAAATCTGGCGCGGAGACAACGCACCCGTGGCCAGCCAGGGCGAGAACTTGCTGGAGTAATCCAGCCCCGTGAGTCCGTTGCGCGTGGCCTTGTAGCTGTGGGGCAGCTTGCGGGCCAGGTACTGCGCAAGGTGGGCCAGCGCGGCGGCTTCGCTGCCATCGCACGCTGGGGTGCCGTAGGGGAAGGACGAGCGTGCATCGCTGCCCTGCGGCGACGCGGGCTGCAGGATTGCTGCAGCGCCCTGCTCTGCGCCCACTGCTTGCAGCACGAAAGCAGGCACATCGGGCGGCGGCAGCAGCCGGGCGGGTACAGGCAATGGTGCGGCGGGGGTGATGCCTGCACGCTCTACCTTCTGGCGAAAGCTGGTGAACACACCCGGCAGTTGGTCCACAGGCCACGGCATGCGCGCCGGGAGCAGCAGGCTGCTGTGCCACACGGTACGCACCTGCAGGCCTGCGGCGCGGAGTGCAGCCACCTCGGCCTGCTCGTAGGGGGCAGCAATGTCTTCGCACACTACGGTGGTGGCACCCACCGCCTGGGCCAGTTGCGGCAAGGCCGTGGCAGGCGGTGCCTGGCAGATCAGCAGCGGGTTGCCCAGTGCACGCATCTTCCCTTGCAGCCCGCGAATCGCCGCAGCGGTGAAGGCGCGGCGGTGTGGGCCGACACGGGCAAAGCCCCAGGGCGTGGATTCATCAGGCGTTGGCAGGCACACCACGGGCAGCAGGTGTGTGGCGCCGCTGGTGAGCGCCGCGTGCAGGGCAGGCTGGTCATGCAGGCGCAGATCGTTGCGAAACCAGAACAGCACGGTGTTCATGCGGTGCCCTCCTCCTCCGCCGACTTGCCCGCGCGCCTGCGCTCGTTGCGGCAGCGGTCGGAGCAGTACTTGACCTCATCCCACACCTTTTCCCACTTCTTGCGCCAGGTAAACGGCAGGCCGCAGTGCATGCACTGCTTTTGCGGAAGATCGGACTTTTTGCGCATGCGCATGGCGGGCCTGTGGGTGTCTTATGCGGGCCGCAGCACCTGCTGCGCCAGCGCACGCCCGCTGAGCCACGCGCCTTCAACCTTGCCTCCGTGCAGCCAGTCGCCACACAGACCCACGCGCAGCGGCGCGTCCCACCAGCAGCCCTGGGTCAGCGGGGCTTCGGTGTCGGCATAACGCCAGCGGTGCGCGGTGGCGGCCTGGGGCGCAGGGCCGCCCAGGGCGGAAAAGGCGGCGAGCAAGGTGGCTGTGACGGCGCTCGCGTCGTCTTCGATGTGGGCATCGCTCCACACGGCGGTGGCGTGCAGCAGCCAGGTCTCTGGCCCGGTGCGGCCAGGCTTGCTGCTGTCGCGCGCCACCCAGCGCAGCGGGCCGGTGTTGATAAAGGCACCGTCCCACGGCAGGGCCAGGGGCGCGGCGTAGCGCAGCATGAGCGCCCAGCTGCCGCGCATGCGCACGCTGGCGGCTGTGGCGGCGCCTGCGGGGGCCACCGGCGCGAGCAGGGGCACGGCCTGGGGCGCGGGCACGGCCAGCACCAAGGCGCTGTAGCGCTGCGCGTGGGGGCCATGCTCGGCCGAGGTGATGGCCCAGCCATCGGCATGGTGCTGCAGGTGTTGCACCGTGGTCTGCCATTGTGTGGTGGCCTGCGGGCCCAGTTGCCGCACGAGCCAGGCTGCGGGCGCCGTCATGCGCGGCGCGCCCACAAAGCGCTCCAGCGGCGTGGTGGGGGTGGTCCAGGTGCTGCCATCAAAACTGGCCAAGCGGGCGTCCCACAGCGCGGCCACACCAGCCTGCTGCCAGCGGGCGACCTCGGCGCGGAACTGGGGGGCGCGGGCGGTGAAGTATTGCGCGCCGTGGTCGCACTGCCAGGGGCCGTTGTCGTCTTCAGCGCGGCGGGTGCTCATGCGGCCAGACGGGCCCCGGCTTTTGTCGAACAGGTGCACCGTATGCCCCGCCTGCAGCAATGCCTGGGCGCACGACAGGCCCGCCAGGCCTGCGCCGACGACGGCAATGGGCAAAGCGTTGGTGGCGCTGCTCATGGCTGCGGGTCCGTGCGCTCATGCGTCACCCAGATGAGGGCCAGGGTGTCGATGCCCAGCGCCTGCGCGCGGGCGATGAGCTGTTCGCGCAGCGTGGGAGGCAGCTGCTTGGTGCGCGACAAGATCCAGCAATAGCTGCGGTCCGGCCCCACCACCAGGGCCCATTCGTAGTTGGCGTCCAGCGCGGCCACGTGGTAGCCGCCGTAGAACGGGCCGAAGAACGACACCTTGAGCGAGGCGGTGTTGGCATCGCCCGTGAACAGGGCCTTGCCCTCGGCCTGGCGCCAGTCGTTCTTGCCGGTGTCAAAACCCCGGTTGAGCACACGCACGCTGCCATCCGCCTGGCGCTGGTAGGTGGCGCTCACGTCGGTCATGCCGCGCTCGAACGAGTGGTCCAGCCGCGCTACCTCGTACCAGCGACCCTCGTAGCGGGCCAGGTCGAACGGGGTGACAGGCGTGATGCCCTCGGGCGGGCGGGTGGACGAGCAGCCGCTGAGGGCGAGCGCCACCACCGCGAGCCCAAGCCAGGCACAACGGCGGAGACTGGATAGGAAGAGGAAGAAGGGCATAAATTACCAATTAGTCACAAAACAAACCAATTGGTATTCTGCCACCACAAACGCTGTTGTGGAGAAAGCCCGGCAGCAGCGGGTGCCATGGCCCGCCCGTAAACTCTGCCCATGACTTTTCAAATCACCGTTTACTCCAAATCCGCCTGCCCCCAGTGCGATTCGGCCAAGAAGCTGCTGCAGTCGCGTTCGCTGCCTTTTGAGGAAATCAAGATCGACGACGAGGCCGAGCGCCTGGCGTTTTATGCCAAGTGCGGGCCATCGGTGCGGCAGATGCCGCAGATCTTCATCAACAACCAGCGCGTGGGCGGGCTGGCAGGGCTGCAGGCTGCACTGGCCCAGATCAGCCAGTAACACCCGCGGTCGCCCCTCCCCTGGTTATTGGTACTTTGCGGCTGTGATGAACTCGCTGAAGGTTTCGCACCAGACGATCACGGTGTTGAACTTCGCGGGGTCCGCTCCCTGCGGCAGCGGGACGATGAAGTTATTGAACGTCTTTACATCGCCCACGCGCAGCATCTGGGGCTTGAGGCGCTTGAAGTCGGCCTCGGTCTCCACAAACTCGGGCGACAGGTAGAGCTTGTAGTCCGGCCCCGGGGCCAGCTTGCCCACCAGGCTGACCGCCTGTGGGCTGATGGACACGGCGCCCTCGCCCCAGTGCAGGGCGTCGCTGTCTTTCAGGTCACGACGGAAGGTGGCGGTCCATTGCGCGGCGGGCAGGCCCGACTGGATTTGCTGCAGCGTCGGCGCATCTGGCGCGATCAGGATCGGCAGCACATACACCCCCAGCGCAAACCCCAAGGCCAGGGTGAGCAAGTGCGAGGCAATAAGCAGCAGAGGTTTCATGGCAACGGGTTCAGTGGACTGAGCCCAATGTACTGCGCAGCGCCCTCCCGTTCAACGCTGCGCAGCCCCCCGCTGTCCGTTCAGGACGCGCGGGCCAGAAACCCGTCCACCAGCGCATAGTGCTCCGGCACATTCAGCGCGGGTGCATGGCCGCAGCCGGGTACCTCCACCACTTGCGCCTGGCCGCGCGCGCCGGGGCCGCGCGTCAGCATTTCGGCCGTGGTGTCGCGCAGCACCAGGTCGGACTCGGCGCCGCGAAGGCAGAGCACGGGGATGTCGAGCGCGTCGTAGTGGTCCCAGATCAGGTAGTCGTTGGCGTGGTGGGTGAACTGCTGCACCATGGCCGGGTCGTAGTGCGGCGTCACGCGGCCGTCGGGCAGGCGGCGGGTGCTGCTCTCGGTCAGCAGGCGCCACTGCGCATCGCTGAGCCAGCCATAGGGCGTGTAGACCTGACGGAAAAACGCCTCCAGCTCCCGCACGGTATCGAATGCAGGCGGGTGGCCCGCATAGGCCTTGATGCGTTCCAGCGCGGCGTCGGCCAGGCGCGGTGCGTTGTCGTTGAGCAGCAGGCTTTGGATGCGGCCCTTGAGCTGCGGCTCGAACAAACCCGAGGCGCACACGGTGCCGATGGCGCCGCCCATCGACGTGCCCACCCAGTGCGCTTTCTCGATGCCCAACTGGTCGAACAGATCGGCCGCAATGCGCGCGTAGAACGACAGACGGTACTCGTCCTGCGGCGCGCGCGCCCACTGGCTCAGGCCCCGGCCCAGGGTGTCGGGGCAGATCACGCGGTAGCGTGAAGCCAGGTGGGCGGCCAGCGGGTCCATGTCGCGCCCGGTGCGCGCCAGGCCGTGCCACGCGATCACCACCGGGGCGTCGGGCGCGCCCCATTCCATGTAATGGATTTCATAGCCAGCGCAGGTGGCGTAGCGTGAGGTGGGGGACATGATGGCGACCTTGTGGAACAGAGAAAAATAAAAGGGACCGGCGGCTCACTTCATGAGGCGGCCATTGCTGCCGATGACGGTGACCTCAACGTAGCGCGAGCCGATACGGTTGGTGGGCGAGTAGCCCAGCGTGATGCCGCCGAGGTCGTAGCTCTGCAGCGATTCGAGCGCCTTGACGACCTTGGCGCGTGTGGGCGCAGGCCCCGCGCGGCGCAGGGCTTCGACCAGCACCTTGGCGCCCAGAAACTGCTCGAAGCTGGTGTAGTTGACCTCTGCCTCGGGGGCGTACTTCTTCAGCAACGACTGGTATTCGCGCACCACGGGCAGCTGCGGCCGGTAGGGGTACGGAACCACCTGGCTGATGCCCAGGCCATGTGCGTTCTTGAGGCCCGCGAGCTTGACCAGCTCCGTCGGGTCTACCACCGAGATGTTGTAGAGCTGCGCGCCACCGCCCTGCTCGCGGTAGCGCTGAATGAACGCCGCCGCAGGCTTGTTCACCGCAATCATGATGACCGCATGCACATCGGCGGACTTGATGGCCTTGACGGCATCGTCCACCTTGTCGGTATTGCGTTCGTAGCCCGCAGACACCACGAGCTTGAGGCTGCGCTTGGCCAGCGCCGCCTCCACCCCCGCCAGGCCCGCCTTGCCAAAACCATCGTCCTGGTACATCACGGCCACACGGTTCATGCCCAGCGTGGTGAGCTGCTGCACCATGTGCTCGGCCTCGTCGGCATAGCCCGCACGCACATGAAAGATCCAGGGGTTGAACGGATTGCGCAGCGACTCACCCCCCGTGTAGGGCGCCACCAGCGCGGCGCCCCCCTGCTCCAGCACGCCATCGGACAGCAGCTGGGTGATGTTGGCCGTGCCTGCAAAGCCGTACAGCGCCACCACCTCGGGCTTGGCCAGCAGCTCGCGGGTTGCCTTGACGGTGTCGGCGACCTTGTAGGCGTCGTCCACCACCGACTGGCGGATGCTGGCGCCGTGCACGCCGCCCTGGGCATTCACCCAGTCAAAATAGATCTTGCCGCCCAGCACCATCTGCGCGCCGGTGCTGGCCAGCACGCCGGTGAGCGGCGCCACCTGCCCCACCACGATCTCGGCGGCGTGCAGCGAGGGCGCTGTGGCGCCCCCCCACATCAGCGCCAGCGCTGCCGCAGCGCGGCGGCCCCATGTCTTGACTTTGTCCATCTCGGTTCATCCCCTGGTTGAGTGGCTTGCAGCCGAATCCACGGGCGGCGCTGGGGCATACAACCCCGGCGCGTACCCGGCAGGCGGCAGTGACGGTATGTCGTCTGGCAAAGCTCCTTGGGGTCAGTCGGGGATGGCGATCGTGCCCGCCGTGATGGCGATGGCATTGGCGGCAGCAGGCGTGGTGGCCAGCGGCGGCACGTTGGCGGCCGTGATGGCCGGGGCGCTGCCCGGTGTGCCGCCACGCGGCACCGTGCGCACCACCTGGCTGGCAGGCAGGGCCTTGCCGCTGGCGAGGTGGTCGTACACGGCGTCGAGCGCGTGGTTCAGGTACACGTGCAGCGGCACGTAACGGCTGTCGTAGCCCGGCAGCACCGTGGGCAGGCCGATGAAGCTGTCGAAGTGCTGGGCGTTGGCCACCTCCACGTAGCTGAGCTTGCTGGCGGCGCCTTCGACCTTCTTGTTCAGCGCGGCGTAGGGGCGCGAGGTATGGCTCACGGGCAGCAGCGCATCGGCGCGGCCATGCACGATCACGGCGGGCTTGCCTCGCAGGTTGCCGCTGCGGCGGGTTTCGTCCACGCCGGCCTGCAGCTTCTTGGCAGCGGCGTCGGTGCCGGTGACGAGGTTGCGCAGGCACAGCGCGCCGCTCAGGTTCCAGTCGGCCACACCGGCGTCCGACACCAACAGGAAGTCGCGCGCCGGGCCCAGCTTGCCCAGGTTGTTGACCAGGTTGATGCCGCCCGAGGGAGGCACGCCGTTGCCCGTGGCAAACAGCACGGGCAGCGCGGCGGCGGCCAGCGGCGTGACCCCGCCGGTGGCTGCCGTGGCGGCGTAGCTGAAGCCGCAGAGGTTGTCCCGGACGCTGGCGCGCGAGAGGCTGTTGGCAAAGGTCACGGCCACGGCCGGGGCCACTTCAAATGCGGCCAGCGAGGCATGCAGGTCGTTCGACTCGGGCTCCCAGCCATAGTCGCGCAGCTTTTGCAGCGCCTCTTCGGCCTGCGTGGCCGTGGTGCTAGCCGTGAGCAGCCCTGCCGCCTTGAGCGACGCACAGCGGTTCGGCGCAATGGGCAGCGCGGCGCTGGCAAACCCGGCCGCAAATGCGGCGGCAAAGGGGCTGGTGCTGACCGAGGGTGCGAGCGACGCGCAGGCCTGGTAGAGGTTTGCGTAGGTGGTGAAGTCCACCAGCGTCTTACCGGTGACGGCCACATCGGCACTGCCACGGCGCACCGTGACGCCGGGGTTGGCGGGCAGCTCCAGCGCGGGCTCAGACACGGCCACGCCGCTGATGAGGCCTTGCGTATCCAGCTCGGCGGCGGCAATGGCAGCGCCACCGCCATTCGAGATGCTTGAGGCAATCACGATGGTGTTGGCCGGGGTCAGCGTCTTGAGGCGCTGGCCCGCTGCATCGGTGGTGCCATAGCGCTGGTTGAGCACGTAGTAGCCAAACTCCACCGCCTGCAGAGTGGTCGTACCCCAGTCCTTCTCGGCGTTCTGGCCCGAGTGCGCGTGCTTGAAGGCAAAGCGGTTGGGCGTGGCGGTGTTGAAAGCCGCCAGCTCGGTGGCCGTAAGGCCTGCGTTGAAAGCCGCGCTCTTGCCCGCCGCGGTGGCCGTGGTGCGGGTGCCGTCGATCAGCGGCACGGTGTCATTCATAAGATCGTGCGGCGCGCCGCCCGTGCCCTTGTCGGAGTACGCCACGGCGCAGCCCTTCTTGAGGCCCCACTCGCCGGTGGAGATGCCGCCGTACACACCGCGCGAACCCGAGGCCGTGGCGGTGATCATGCAGGGCTTCTTGGGGTCGAAGCTGGCAGGCACCTGCACCATGAGGGTGACGTTCTTGCGGCCTGTGCCATCGTCGGCAAAGGCGATGTATTCGGTGCCCGCCACCTTGCCCTCGCCGGTGGTGACCTTGCCCTGCGCATCCACGTTGGGGCCGTAGAGCGTGCCGTAGCCACCGGCCGCCGTCATGTCGAGCATGGCGCGGTAGTTGGTGTGGATGGCAGTGCGGCGCAGTTCGGCCGCCGTGGGCTGGAGCGGGTCGGCAAATGCGGGGGGGGCAGCGGCGGCCAGGCCAGAGGCGCCCAGGCCCGCCGTGAGCAGGTCGTTGCTGCCGCCGTCGTAGCTGGCCTCGCTGATTGCGCCCAGGTAGGCAGGCTTGGTGTTGAGTGCGGCGCTGTCGCCGTCACTGCCGCCGCAGGCAGCCAACACCGCAGCGGCCAGCACTGCGGGAACGAACGGACGAGAAAAGGGACGAAAACGCGGGTTCTTGATGCTCATCTTCATGTGCTTGTCTCCTGGAGTTTTTTCTTTGCGTCTTGTTGCACAGCTCACCCACAGACCCAGGCCACGCCGGTCACCCGGCGCGGCCGGGGCCACTCACCCCGCCTTGCGCGCAGCTGCCGCGCGCAGGCGCCCCACCACACCGGTGGGGAAGTAATAGACAGACAGAACAAACAGCACGCCCAGCCACAGCAGCCAGCGGTCGGGCGACAGCAGTGCGGACAGCCAGGGCAGGCCCGAGGTGGCCTCGTGGCCCAGGCGCAGCAGATCCTGCAGGTAGCTTTGCGCCACCAGAAACAGCACGGCGCCAATGGCCGAGCCGTAGATCGTGCCCATGCCGCCGATCACCACGATGAGCAGGCAGTCCATCATGATTTCGAAGCTGAGCGAGGTGTCCGGCCCGTTGTAGCGCAGCCAGAGCGCGAGCATCGCGCCCGCCATGGTGGCGAACAGCGCCGACAGCACGCTCGATGTGGTGCGGTACACCACCACGCGGTAGCCAATGGCCTCGGCGCGGAACTCGTTTTCGCGGATGGCCTGCAACACGCGGCCGAACGGCGAGTTAACGATGCGCAGCAGCGCCAGCACCAGCGCCACGGCCGTGACAAAAAGCAGGTAGTAGCAGATCAGCCGCCCGTCGATGGTCACGCCCAGGAAGGGCTCTTCAAACGGCTCGAAGCTGGGCGAAAGGATCTCGGGCACCTTGAAGGTCAGGCCGTCTTCGCCGCCGGTGATGTCCGACAGCTGCGAGGCCAGCGTCTGGAACGCGGCCGCCACGGCCAGCGTGATCATGGCGAAGAAGATGGCCCGCACGCGCAGCGAGAACAGGCCCACCGCCAATGACAGCAGCAGGGACAGCAGCAGCGCGCCGCCAACACCCACACCCAGTGCCGTCCAGGTGGGCCCGAGGCGGGTGGTGGCCACGGCAATGCCATAGGCGCCAATGCCAAAGAACATGGTGTGCGCAAAGCTCACGATGCCGGTGTAGCCCAGCAGCAGGTCGAAGCTGGCGACCAGCACCACAAAGATCAGCACCTTGGCCGCCACCGACAGCGCCTTGACGCCCGGGAAGAGGAAGGGGGCGAACGCCAGCCCCAGCAGGAGGGTCACGAGGATGACCGCCAGCACCTTGCTGCGCGGGTAGTCGCCAGAGAGAAGTCGGTTCAGCATGTCAGTCGGCTCCTCATCAGCGGTTGGCCACGGGATAGACGCCCTGCGGACGCCACAAGAGAATGGCCACCATCAACGCGATGTTGGAGAACAGCGCCACCTTGGGCACCAGGAAGCCGGTGTAGTTGGCCATCAGCCCCACCAGCAGCGCACCGATGAGCGCGCCGCCCGTGCTGCCCAGGCCGCCGATGATGATCACGATGAAGATCAGCACGTTGACCTGCGCGCCCATCTGGGGCACCACGTTCTGCTGGTACAGGCCCCACATCACGCCGCCCAGGCCCGCCAGGGCCGAGCCCACCACGAACACGCCAATGAACAGGCGGCGGATGCGGTAGCCCAGGCTTTCGACCATCTCGCGGTCTTGCACACCAGCGCGGATCAGCAGGCCGACCTTGGTGCGCGACAGCGTCCAGGCAAGCACGCCAAACACCAGCAGGCCCACGGCCACCGCCACCAGGCGGTATTTTTCGATGGCCGCATCGCCCACCAGCAGCGAGCCGCGCATGCCTTCGGGCAGCGGCAGCGGGATCTGCTGCGGGCCCCAGATGACCTTGATGAGTTCTTCACCAATGATCATGCCGCCCATGGTGATGAGGATCTGCTTCAAGTGCTGGCCGTACACCGGCCGCACGATGAAGCGCTCAAACGCCAGGCCCACGGCCCCCGCCACCGCCATGGCCACCACCATGGCGGGCAGCACGGCCATCAGGTTGCGCCACAGCTCGGCGCTCTGGGTGTAGTCGCCCATTGCGCCCAGCACGCTGGTGGCCACAAAGGCACCGAGTGCAATGAACACGCCGTGACCGAAGTTCAGCACGTCCATGAGGCCAAACACCAGCGTGAGGCCCGAGGCGATGATGAAGATGATCATGCCCATGGCCAGCCCCGCCACCGTGAGCGTGAGCCAGGTGCTGGGCGAGCCGATGAAGGGCAGCACCAGCAATGCCAGCGCGGGCACCAGGGCCAGGGGTTTCCAGTCGAAGTCGCGAGCCATGCTCATGCCAGGCCTCCTTGTTGGGGGGTAGGGGAATGTGCAATCACTATGCTTTTGATAGCTGCAACCGCTTGATGGACGCGCGCAGACGGTCTGAAAAGCTTGAAACCAAGGGTGACACTCATAGCGCCAGCCCCAGCAGCGAGCGCTGCAGTTCTTCGTCTTGCGCCAGCGCGGCCATGCTGCCCGCATGCACCACCTGGCCGTTGTCCATCACGGCCACGGTGTCGCCCAGCCGCTTGGCAAAGTTGATGTTCTGCTCGACGAGCAGGATGGTCACGCCGCTCTTCTTGAGCTGGTCGAACGCATCGATCATGTTGTTGATGATGGCGGGCGCGAGGCCCTTGCTGGGCTCATCGACGATGAGCAGGTCGCGCGGCTCGACGATGGCGCGGCTCACGGCCACCATCTGCTTTTGGCCGCCGCTGAGCTTGCCTGCGGGGTGGTTCCAGAACTTCTCCACCGCCGGGAAGAGCTTGAAGATCCACTGCAGTCGGGCCTCGTCCATCTGCGCGGCATTGCGCGCGCTGCGGGCGGCCAGCAGCATGTTTTCCTTCACCGTGAGGTCGGCAAAGATGCCCATGTTCTCGGGCACATAGGCGATGTTCAGGCCCGCGATGGCGGGGGTGTTCATCGCCGTGATGTCTTTGCCGCCAAAGTGGATGGAGCCCTGCGACGCATGCCACAGACCCATGATGGTGCGCAGCGTGGTCGTCTTGCCCGCGCCGTTGCGGCCCAGCAGCATGGTGAGCTGGCCCTTGGGCACGGCCAGGTCCACGCCGTGCAGGATGTGGTACGCGCCGATGTGCGTGTGCACGCCCTTGAGTTCGAGCAGGTTGGGGGTGCTTGCGTTGCTGGTGCTCATGCGGCCTCCTTGGTCACACCCAGGTAGGCCTCTTGCACCACGGGCGATGCGATCACCTCGGCCGGTGGGCCATCGGCCACCAGCGTGCCGTTGGTCAGCACGATGATGCGGTCGGCCAGCTCGCGCACCACGTCCATCTTGTGCTCCACCAGCAGGATGATCTTGGTCTTGTCCTTCTTCAGCTCGCGGATCAGGTTCAGGATCACGGGCGCCTCGTCGTGGCTCATGCCGGCCGTGGGCTCGTCGAACATGTAGACCTGCGGCTCCAGCGCCATGAGCAATGCCACTTCCAGCTTGCGCTGGTCGCCGTGTGGCAGGCTGGCCACGGGGGTGTCGGCGCGGTCGGTCATGGCCACGGCCTGCAGGATCACGCGGGCGCGCTGGGTGAGCGCGGTGTGGTCGCTCCAGATGCTCCACAGGTTCAGGCCCCGGCGGTGCTTGCCCTCTTGTGTGGCCTGCACGGCCAGGCGCACGTTTTCGAGCACGCTGAGGTTGGGGAACAGGTTGGTGAGCTGGAACGCCCGGCCCAGGCCCGCGTGGGTGCGTGCCGAGACGGACTGGCCCGTGAGGTCCTGCCCGCCCAGCGTGACGCTGCCACTGGTGGCCTTGAGTTGCCCGGAGATCAAGTTGAAGTAGGTGGTCTTGCCCGCGCCGTTGGGGCCCACGATGGCGGTCAGCGTGCCGGGCTCGAACGAGCAGGTCACGCCGTTGACCGCCACGTGGCCGCCGAAGCGGATGGTCAAGTCCTTGGTGGCCAAGGTGCTCATGGGTGGGGGTTCACTTTCACGGTCTGAGTCAATCGATGGAATGGGTGGGGCGCCCTGCCCTGCGGCAGCGCCCCCGGGCACTTTAAGGACAGGTGCCGATCACGTAGTAGTTGGTGCTGGTCTGCTTCAGGGTTTTGGTCACAAACACATTCCACAGCCCCATGTTCTGGTTGGAGCCCAGCGCATAGGTATAGCCCCCGGCGGCATAGGCGCGCCCGGCCAGCGTGTGTGCATAGTTGCTGGCCGTGGTGCAGGTGGCCGTGCCACCGCCCGCATCCGCCAGTGTGGTGCCCGATGCGGCGGCCGACGTGGCGCCCTCGGCCCCGTTGGCATCGGCGGCGCGCACCGTCCAGCTGTAGGTGGTGGATGCAGCCAGGCCGGTGTCGGTGTAGCTCGTGGCGGTGACAGGCAGCGCGTTGACCTTGTTGGCGTTGCGGTACACGTTGTAGCTGGACGCGCCCGTGACGGCGGCCCAGCCGATGGCCATGCTGCTGGCCGTGGCGCCCGAGGTGCTCACGCCCGTGGGGGCAGGCAGGGCAACAGGATCAGGGGGCGTGGTGCCACCCGTGCCGCTGGAGACGCGGTCCACCATGGCCTTGATGGCCGCCATTTGTGGGCCGGACTTCTTGGAGTAGTTGGCGCTGTCATAGCCCCACCAGTCCCAGCAGCTGTTGGTGGCGGCCAGGCTGGTCTGCGGGTACAGCATCACGATGTTGTTGGTGTCGGCCCAGCGGTTGTAGCCCGTGTTGCGCACGTACTGCTGCTGCACATCGTTCACGTTCTGCTTGCAGCCGTGCAGCACCACATGCAGCTTGCAGGTGGCACTGCCGCCCGCCTGGCAGGCCTGGGGCACATAGGCCCAGCCCGTGGTGGCCATGCCGTGGTTGCTGATGAATTCGCTCTGGTTGAACTCGATGTAGTTGCCGGTGGGCAAGGTGGCGTTGTTGCGCGCGTTCAGCGTGCCGTACAGGTGCTGCAGCATGGCACCGGCCAGGTCGAAGTTGCAGTCGCTGATGTAGGGCGCGCCCTTGGTGGAGCAGCCATTGCCGTAGTCGTCTGTCACCATCGCGTGTTCGGCCGCGATGTCTTTCTTGTAGACCACGTTGGCCGTGGGCACGAAGCTGTTGTAGTAGGTGCGCAGCGCGTCCATGGCACCGGTCTTGACCACACTGTCGAGCGTGCCCGAGAACAGGTAGACCTTGGAGTTTTGCAGGTTGGCCACAGGGTCGATCACGCCCTGGCTGGCCCAGGTGTTGGTGGTGCTCACCAGCGTGCTGGTGGGGATACCCGCGGGGCTGGCCATGCAGCGCCCAGTGGCGTTGACGACCGAGCCTTCAGCGCAATAGAACGGGCCACCAGCGACCACGCCCGCGCCCTTGGCAAACGTGGCCGAATACGCCACGTGCAGCTGCACCGCCATGAAGCCGCCCGAGGACAGGCCCGACACGGTGGTCTGCGTCTTGTCGATCTTGAGTGCTGGCAGGTTGACGGCGGCAAAGGCGCCGCCCGTGCCACACAGTGCCATTGCAGCCCCTGCTGCTGCCGCCCGGATGAAATTGAAAGCCATGTTGTCTTGTCTCCAAATAATTTTTGAGAAAAACCGACCCAGCCCCCGTGTAACCCGGGGGTTCATGCATCAATTCACTGGAAAAAAAGGGGCGGCCGCCCCCGCGAGGATGGATCCCCGCTGGGCTGAACAATCGTCAGCCAGCGGGGCCACGCAAACCGTTTATCGCTTGTTGCGAATCGGAACTTGCATCTCTTCAGGCTTGATCTCGCGCACCAGCTCGGGCACGCCCCAGGCAAAGGCTGGGTCCACCTTGATCTTGAAGTGGTACATGCTCTGCATGGCCTGGTGGTCTTCCTTGCGGAAGGTCATCTTGCCCTTGGGCGTCTCAAAACTCATGCCTTCCATGGTCTTGATGAGCTTGTTGGTGTTGGTGTCGCCATTGGTGGCCTTGAGGGCCGTAACCAGTGCCATGGCCGAGCTGAAACCACCGGCGGTGAAGAAGTCTGGCGGAGTCTTGAACTCCTTGTAGTGCGCGGCCACCAGGGCTTCGTTCACAGGGTTCTTGGGGATGCCGAAGTAGTAGTACGTGGCGCCTTCCATGCCCGGGAAGTTCTTGTACGCAGCCATGGCGGGCAGGATGTTGCCGCCCGTGGCGATCTCGATGCCGTAGCGCTTGAGGTCCAGATCAGCGATCTTGAACGGGTTGCCCGCACCGGCCCAGATGATGAAGATGACCTTGCGGCCGGGCACGTCCTTGAGCTTGTCGATCAGGCGCTGGGCACCGGCGGTGAAGTCGGTGGTGGTGGTGGGCAGGTATTCCTCGTGCACCAGCTTGGCGTTCTTCAGCGCGTCCTTGAAGGCTTTCACGCCGTCGCGACCAAAGGCGTAGTCCTGCGCCAGCGTGGCCACCGTCACGCCGGCCTTGTCGATGGCCACGGCGTTGGAGATTGCGTCCTGGCTGCTGTTGCGGCCGGTGCGGAAGATGTACTTGTTCCACTTGTCGCCAGTGATGGCGTCGGCCACGGCAGGCTCGACCAACAGGATCTTCTTGTATTCCTCAGCCACAGGCAGCAGGGCCAGGGCCACGCCGCTGGAGGTGGGGCCGACGGCGATGTCGGCCTTGTCGTCCGAGTAGGCCGAGGCCAGCAAGCTTTTGCCCAGATCGGGCTTGCCCTGGTCATCCTTCTCGATCACGACGAGCTTCTTGCCATTGACGGTCATGCTGCCGCCGGTGGCGTAGTTCAGGCCCATCATCAGGCCGGTCTGGGTCTGCTTGCCATAGGCTTCCAACGGGCCGGTCTTGCTGTAGACGTGGGCGATGCGGATTTCGCCGGTCTGGGCGAAAGCGGGGGCGGAAAGCGTGGCGGCGGTAACGGCTGCAGTGGCGAGGGTGACCAGAGTGCGACGGTGCATGGCGATGTCTCCTGTTGTGATGCCTGAACATTGCACAGTTTGTGCCAGCTCGCAAGCTATTGATTTGTATGAAACTTCTACTAACACCTCAGAAGCAGTGTCTGAATTTAATGCAATTGATTTGCCTGAATTTCAGACATTTGCCTGAAATTTATTCAGGGTTTTCCAGACGTCCATACAGCGTGGCGCGCGAGATGCCCAGTTGCCGCGCGGTGGCCAGCTTGTTGCCGCCATGGGCTTTCAGCGTGGCGGCGATGGCCTTGCGCTCCAGCTCGGCCACCTGCTCGGCCAGGGGACGCAGGTAGCGGCTTTCGTCCTCGGTGTCAGCCGCGTGGTGGACGGGGTCCTGCACGGGCGCCGGGGCGGCAGGCTCCACACCCGCTTCGCGCAGGATGCGTTCAAGCTGCGCGGCGTCGATGGACTGGCCTTCGCCGCGCATCACCGCCTGCTCCAGCACGTTGCGCAGCTCGCGGATGTTGCCGCGCCAGGGCTGGCCCGCCAGCAGGGCCATCGCATCCGGCAGCAGTTCGGGCGGCGGCGTGCCGTTGCGCAGGGCCAGGTCTTCGCCCAGGGCTTCGACGAGCGCCGGGATGTCGCCGCGCCGCACGCGCAGCGGCGGCACGCGCACGGGCAGCACATGCAGGCGATAGAACAAGTCCTCGCGGAACTTGCCCTCGCGCACCAGGGTCGCCAAATCGCGCGAGGTGGCGGCCAGGATGCGCACGTTGAAAGGCACGAGCTTGTTGCTGCCCAATGGCTCTATTTCGCCCTCTTGCAGCGCGCGCAGCAGCTTGGCCTGCAGGCTTTGCGGCATGTCGCCGATTTCGTCGAGAAACAGCGTGCCGCCATCGGCCAGCTTGAACTTGCCGTCGCGGCCCTTGCGGTCGGCACCGGTGTAAGCGCCCGGCGCCACGCCAAAGAACTCGGCTTCGAGCAGCGTGTCGGGCACGGCGGCGATGTTCACGCTCACGAACGGGCCGCTGGCGCGGCTCGATGCCGCGTGGATGGCGTGGGCCAGCAGCTCCTTGCCAGTGCCGGTTTCGCCCAGCAGCAGCACGGGGCTGGTGGACTGCGCCGCACGCCGTGCCTGGCGCTTGACCTCGGCCGCTGCGGGGCTCGACCCAATGAAACTCGCAAACGTGTATTTGGCGCGCCGCTCGCCGTCGCCTGCCGCCGCCAGGCTGCGGTTGCGCTGGCTGGCCAGCTCACGCCGGGCATCGTCCAGGTCGCGCTGCAGCAGCGCAAACTTGCTGATGAGGGGCTGCAGCGTGGTCTCGGGGTGGTCGAACAACACGATGCCGATGGCGCCGATCACGCGGTCGGCCTCGTCACGCAGCGGGATGCGGCTGACCACAAAGGTGCCCGCCTTGTTGGTGAGCAGGTCGATCAGCACAGGCTGGCCGGTTTCGAGCACACGGCGCATCTGGGTGTTGGGGATCACCTCTTCCACCGTGCGGCCCACAAACTGGTCCACCGACGAGAAACCCAGGTCGGGCAGAAAGCGCTGGTAGCCCTCATTCACCCACACGATGCGCCCGCTGCGGTCCACCAGGAACATGCCCTGGCTGACGCTGGAGAACAGCTGGAACATGGAGCGTGCCGCCAGTTCAAGGATGCCCTGGGCATCCAGCGGCAGTGCGGGGGCGTCGTCAACAAGCAAAGGCATCTGCGGATGGTAGCGCGGCGCTGCTGTCCGGTACCCGCCCACACACACGGGGCAAAGGGAGCGCCCAATGCACGAATTGCTATAAATTCAATAGCTTAAAGGGCAATACCAACGCGCGGTAACGGCCATTTTTTATCAGATTTCAATATCTTCAGGCTGCCCGGACGCTGCAGGCAGGATGGCCGAGGCCATTCGCAGCACCACCATGGGCCGGAGGGCCGCCAGCGCCTGCGCCTCGCGCACGGCCAGGGGCTGGTCCACCAGGATGCAGGGCTTGCCCGTGCGGCGGCAGTGGTCCTGCACACGCCAGTAGTCGTCGTGGCTGATGCAGCCCGTCTGGCAGATCACCAGATCGGCGGCGGCCAGGCTGGCATCCAGGGCCGACGGGTTGCCTTCCCCATACTCCCCACCGCCCTGCCCGGCCTGGGCACGCCGCCCAAAGCCGTCGTCCATGCGCAGTTGTGGCAGCACCGGCTGCACCGGTGCCGTTGGCATGGAGGCCCCAGTGGCCAACAGCGCTGGCTCCTGCACAGAGGGCAGCGCCACCGGTGCCTGCCCCTGCGCCACCTGGCGCCAGCGCAGGCATTCCCGCGACAAGCGGGTGATGCGCTCTGCCAGCAGGCTGATATGCCGCGCCATGGCCTGGCGGCGCGGCAGGCTGGGGTTGGCGGCACGCAGTTGCTCCAGCTCGTCCCGGGCCTGCGCCAGGCGGGTGTCGCGCACGATGACCGCGCCGCGCAAGCGCACCACCTCAGCCGTCAGGGCCTCGATCTGCCGGGCCTGTGCCTGCATGGCGGCGCTGCAGCGCTGCTGCGCATCCCCCAGCTGGCGGCACAGCGCCAGAAACTCCTGCGGAAGTGAGACCATGCACCATCCTTGCAAATAAGAACTATTCGCATTTTATGGTAGAATCGGCCCCCGTTGAGCAAGCCATCCTGGTGGGGAGGGCATCGAAGGGCGTCAGGGCCTTGGGTGTCTGGCTTGTGGCGACATCGTTGCTGACACATAAAAAAACCGCGCTGGAAGGCGCGGTTTTTTTGTTGGAGGCAGGCTCCCAGAGCCTGTTTGCGATCTCGCGGAGGTCAGACCTGCGCCAGTGCCATCTTGCGCGCGGCCCAGCGGCGCAGCAGGCGCGGCACGATCAGCACGGCCAGCACGATCACGATCAGGGTCACCGAGCCGGGACGCTCCAGGAAGATGGTCCACTTGCCTTCGCCAATCGCCACGGCATTGCGCATCTGCGCCTCGGCCAGGGGGCCCAGGATCATTCCCACCACCACCGGGGCGGCCGGGAAGTCGAAGCGGCGCATCACCACACCCAGCAGGCCAATGGCGTACAGCAGCACCAAGTCGAACGCGCTTTGGCGCATGCCATACACACCCAGCGTGGAAAACACCAGAATGCCCGCGTACAGGTACGACTTGGGAATGTTCAGCAGCTTCACCCACAGGCCCACCAGCGGCAGGTTCAGGATCAGCAGCATCACGTTGCCGATGTACATCGACGCGATCAGCGCCCACACCAGTGCACCGTTGGTGTCAAAGAGTTGCGGGCCTGGTTGGATGCCGTAGTTCTGGAACGCGCCCAGCAGGATGGCCGTGGTGTTGGACGTGGGAATGCCCAGCGTGAGCAGCGGGATCAGCGTGGCCGTGATGGCAGCGTTGTTGGCGGCCTCGGGGCCCGCCACGCCTTCGATGGCGCCGGTGGTGCCGAACTCTTCGGGGTTCTTGCTCAGCTTCTTTTCAGCGGCGTAGCTCAGGAAGGTCGGGATCTCGCTGCCGCCCGCAGGCACGGTGCCAAAGGGGAAGCCGATGGCCGTGGCGCGCAGCCAGGCGGGCCAGGAGCGCTTCCACTCTTCCTTGGTCATGTGGGTGCTGGTCAGGCGGTTCTGGGTTTCGTCGGCCTTGCCTTCGTACATCACGTTGTACAGCGCCTCGCCCACGGCAAACAGGCCCACAGCGATCAGCACCACCTCGATGCCATCCATCAGCTCGGGCACGCCGCCGGTGTAGCGGGCCTGGCCCGTGATCTGGTCGATACCGATGAGGCCCATGGCCAAGCCCACAAACAGGGCCACCATGCCGCGCAGCGTGCTCTTGCCCAACACCGCGCTAACGGTGGTGAAGGCCAGCACCATCAGCATGAAGTATTCAGGGGGGCCCAGGCGGATGGCGTATTCGGCCACCAGGGGTGCGCAGAAGGTGACCAGGATGGTGGCGATGGTGCCCGCCACAAACGAGCCGATGGCGGCCGTGGCCAGCGCCGCGCCGGCGCGGCCATGTTTGGCCATCTTGTTGCCCTCCATGGCCGTGACCATGGACCCCGCCTCACCCGGCGTGTTGAGCAGGATGGAGGTGGTGGAGCCGCCGTACATGGCGCCGTAGTAAATGCCGGCAAAGAAGATCATCGAAGCCGTGGCCTCGACCTTCACAGTGATGGGCAGCAACATGGCCACAGCCACGGCCGGGCCGATGCCAGGCAGAACGCCCACGGCGGTGCCGATCATGCAGCCCACAAAGGCCCACATCAGGTTGATGGGTGTTGCCGCAGTGGCAAAACCCTGCATCAAAAGGTTTAAGGTTTCCATGGCGCGCAGGCTTTACAGCCACCCCGTGTTGGTCAGGCCGGGCAGGTTGATGGCCAGCAATTGCGTAAACATCCAGTACACCGGCGCAGCCACTGCGATGCCGATGAAGGAATCCTTGATCCAGGCCTGCAGGCGCAGGTCCAGCTCGCCTTCGGAGCTTTTGAAGCCGCGCACCGACAGCACAAAACACAGCGCGCAGCTCAGGATAAAGCCGAGCGTGGTGATGAGCAGGGCATTGAGCAACAGCCCGGCGGAGACCCAGATGAAGCCCTTCCAGTGGGCCCGCTCGTCGCCCGAGCCGTCTTCCAGTTCGCGGAATCCGCCCGTGAGCGCGTGCACCACACAGAGCACGCCGCAGATCAGCAGCGCAATGCTGACCACCCAGGGGAAGAAGTTGGGGCCCACGCCACCGTAGCCCGCCTCGGAGCTGACCGAGCTGGCCCCCCAGCCCAGGCCCAGCGAGAGCAGCACCAAGCCCGACCCCACCAGGGTCTGCAGGGGCTTGGAGCGCGATGAATGTTGTTGTGTCATGTTTTTTCCTTCGCACCAACCAGCGCGCTGCGCCGCCGCGCCCTTCCTACCGGGCAGGGCGGCAGCACAGCGTCTTGCTCCCGATCAGATCATCCCGGACTTGGCCATCGTGGCGCGCATGCTGGCAAATTCGCTGTCCACGAAGTTGGCAAACTCGTCGCCTGCCATCCATGCAGGGGTCCAGCCGTTTTTCTCCATCGCGTCCTGCCAGGCCTTGTGCTTGTAGGTCTTGGTCAGGGCGTCGATCAGGGCCTTGCGCTGCTCGGGCGTGATGCCGGGGGCGCCATACACGCCGCGCCAGTTGCCGATCTCCACGTTGATGCCCTGCTCCTTGAGCGTGGGCACGTTCACGCCCTTGAGGCGGGTGCCCGAGGTCACGCCCACGGGGCGCATCTTGCCGGCCGTGATGTATTCGGCAAACTCGCTGTAGCCGCTGCCGCCCACGGTGACGTTGCCGCCCAGGATGGCTGCGGTGGCCTCACCGCCCCCACGGAAAGCCACGTAGTTGATCTTGGCAGGGTCCACGCCCACTTCGCGCGCAATCATCGCGGCCGCAATGTGCTCGGTGGAGCCGCGCGAACCGCCGCCCCACTTCACGCTGCCAGGGTCTTTCTTGAGCTGGTCGATCACGTCCTTCATGGTCTTGAAGGGCGAGTTGGCAGGCAGCACGAACACGTTGTATTCGCTGGTCAGGCGCGCCAGCGGCGTGACCTTGTCCAGGCCGACGGGTGGCTTGCCGGTAATGATGCCGCCCAGCATCACGGCGCCCATCACCATCATGGCGTTCGGGTCGCCCTTGCTGGCGTTGACGAACTGCGCCAGGCCAATCGCGCCGGCAGCACCGCCCTTGTTGTCATAGGCCACCGACGATGCGGCACCCGCGTCCTGCATGGCCTTGCCCAGCGCACGGCCGGTGGTGTCCCAGCCTCCGCCCGGGTTGGCAGGAATCATCATCTTGACGGCAGACGCCGTCTGGGCCGAGACGGGCAACACGCCTGCAGCGGCCATGGCGGCCAGTGATTTCAGAAAGGTATCGCGACGCATGGAGTCTCCTGAATGGTTATCGGACTGCCCGATGATGCGCGCGCTGCCTGTCAAACGGCTGTCCTCAGACTCAGGGAAAACACTAGCCTCTGAAGCCCCTCAGCGGCAAGCGCGCGCAGCACGCCCGGGAGTGATATGGTCCCGCGCATGCAATTGCTCCTTGTAGAAGATGACCCCACCATGCAGGCCACCCTGCACCGTGCACTGACGCGCCGGGGCATGGAGGTCACGGCCGTCAGCGACGGGCGCGCCGCCCTCGCCCAGTGGGCCGCCCTGCAGCCCGACGCCATCGTTCTGGACCTGACCCTGCCCGGCCTGGACGGCCTGCAGGTGCTGCAGCAGGCGCGCAACCGGGGCCTGCGCACCCCTGTGCTGATCCTGACAGCGCGCGGCACAGTGGGCGACCGGGTGCTGGGCCTGAACGCTGGCGCCGACGACTACCTGCCCAAGCCCTTTGACCTGGATGAACTGGAGGCCCGCCTGCGTGCCCTGGTGCGTCGCAGCGCCGACCCCACCGTGCCCCCCCTGGCGCCCAGCACCTTGCAGATCGGCGCCATCCGCTACGACAAGGACAGCGGCGCGCTGTACCTGAACGGCGAGGTGATGGAACTCACCCCTCGCGAGCTGGCGCTGATGCACGCACTGCTAGCGCAACCCGGCCACGCCGTGACCAAGGAGCGGCTGTATGAACTGGTGTTCCCCGGTCAGCTGGATGTGCAGTACGAAGCCATCGAGGTGGTGGTGTACCGGCTGCGCAAGAAGCTGGCGGGCACGGGCCTGACACTGATGACGCTGCGCGGCCTGGGCTATCTGCTGCGGGCCGACGCATGAGCCAGGGCCCGACCCGAACCCAGACCCAGAACGTGGCACGCCACCATTCGCTGCGGCGGCGGCTGTTGCTGGGCATTCTGCTGCCGGTGGCACTGTTCATCGGCTTCAACACCTGGAGTCTGTACCACCAGACACTGGCATCGCTGAACACCGCCTACGACCGCACCCTGCTGGCATCGGCCAAGAGCATCAGCGAGCAGCTCGATGTGAAAGGCTTTGACGATGCGGCGCAGTTGCGGGCCATCGTGCCGTACTCGGCGCTCGAAGCCTTCGAGGCCGACAACCAGAGCCAGATGTTCTACCGCGTCTCTACCTTGAAAGGGGGCATGGTGTCGGGCTTTGAAGACTTGCCGGTGTGGCGGGGCAGCATCCCCGACAAGCCCCCCTACGCCGCCCTGGTGGACTTCTACGACGACCGGTTCCGCGACCGCGATGTGCGTGTGGCCGTGCTGCTCCAGCCAGTGGCCAGCTCCGAAGGTCGCACCATGGCCGTGATCCAGGTGGCAGAAACCCTGGAGGTGCGCGAAACCCTGGCCCTGCAGATCCTCCGGAACACGCTGCTGCGCCAAGCGCTGCTGATCGCAGTGATCGCATTCACCGTGGTGCTGGTCGTGCAGCGCGCAACCCAGCCAGTGCGCCAGCTCAGCCAGCAGCTGCAGGCACGGCGCGAGGGCGACCTGAGCCCCATCGCCGCCCCCACGGCCCCGCGCGAACTGCAGCCGCTGGTGGACGCCACCAACGAGGTCATGCAGCGCCTGCGCCACCTGCTCAGGCATCAGAAGCGTTTTGTGCGCGATGCATCGCACCAGTTGCGCACCCCGCTGGCGGTGCTCAAGACCCAGGTGCAATCGGCCCTGCGTGGCGATGTGGAGCCTCGCCAAGCTTTGCACGAGATCAGCGACACCGTGGACCGCGCCACCCAGCTCGCCAACCAGATGCTGGCCCTGGCCAAGGTGGAACAGCTGCGCCAGCAAAGCACCCCGCCCGCCACCCGCTTCGACGACATCCTGCGCGCCGTGGCGCTGGAGATCTCGCCCCTGATCGCCCAGCGCGACCTGGACTTCGGCATTCACACCGAACCCGCGCTGGTGCAGTCCCACGAATGGATGCTGCGTGAACTCAGCCGCAACCTGCTGCACAACGCCGTGCGCCACGCGCCGCCAGGCAGCGAACTCACGGTGGATCTGCGCAGCGACGGACGGCATGTAGCGCTCACGATCAGCGACCATGGCCCAGGCATTGACGACGAGCTGGCGGCCCGGCTGTTCCAGCCCTTCTCGGCAGGCGACGTGCGCACCGGCAGTGGCCTGGGCCTGGCCATCTGCCGCGAAATCGTGCAGGCACTGGAAGGCAGCATCACCCTCAGCAACCGCACAGCGGGCCAGCGGGTCATGGGTCTGGACGCCGTGGTGCGCCTGCCCCTGCCCAGCGCTGCAGCCGCTAGCCCGCCCGAGCCACAGGCGACACAATCTCGCCCATGAACACTCTGGAGACAATGCGGCTGGACAAGTGGCTCTGGTGCGCCCGCTTCTACAAAACCCGCAGCCTGGCCACCGAAGAGATCGGCAAGGGCCGGGTCACCGTCAACGGCCAACTGGCCAAACCCGCGCGCGATTTGCGCTGCGGCGACACCGTGGCCCTGCGCCAGGGCCCCGTGGCGCGGACCGTGCGCGTGCTGGGCCTGAGCGGTGCACGCGGCCCGGCCCCTGTGGCCCAGCTCCTGTACGAAGAAACCCCCGACAGCATCGCCGCCCGCGAAAAAGCCGCCGAGCTGCGCCGCCTGGCCCCCGAGCCCGCCGCCGCGCTGCAGGAAGGCCGCCCCACCAAACGCGACCGGCGCGAGATCGACAAAGTCAACCGACAAGGCAGTGACTGGGGGAACCGGTGGAGCGCTTCGATCGACGAATGAAGGCAAGAGAGGTAGCTGTAGTTTTTTGCCAACCGTACGGAACCCGCCGCGTGTTGACGCTCCCGCGAGATCGTCAGCAGGCGCTCAGGCCAGCCGCCGCATCCGCAACCTGAACCGGGACATCACCAGCGCCGCGTCAGGCGCGCTGCGCGGCAGCAACTCTTCCACACATCCGGTGGCAGAAGGTGGCACAAAGCCCGACGCGATGCCCCCCATGGCAGCCCTGGCCCCCCCCGCCCAATCCCTGCCCCACTCTGGGCCCTCCACGCTGCCGGAGAAAACAAGCGCGCCCTTGGCCGAGAGGCCGGTGCGGATCTCGACCCTCATGCGGTTGGCCAGAGCTCCCTGTCGATAGCCAGCCACAATGCGCAGCGCAAAAACCGGATGCTGCGCGGGGTCGAACACTGCACCAGAGGTATTTGCAACGGCTGCCAACGCAGGCATGGCGGTCCCGTTCCAGCCCTCGGCCATCACCGCACCGTCGCCAAAAACGATAAAACCCCGCGCTGTGGCCCACAGGTTCTTGCCATATCGCAAGATCGGCCCGCAGTGCGGGTTGTAGCTGCCCTGCCCGCCTTCGCAATCGACGGCAAAAAAAATGTGGTGCCCCCCATTGGCAAAGAAGCGGGACGCATCGACGGTACATACCAGCTCGCTGCCATGCGAAGGCACAGAACTCGCCACCCATGGCAAGTAACAAAAGTCCAGGTCGTTGGGTGTCAGGCGGAGTTCACGGGTATGCCCTGTGTGGTGGAGAGTCATGGGGGCCTTGTGCTGTGCATGGATTGCCCGCCAGCATACATGCCCCTCCGCCAACGCCTCCCTGCCCGCTCCGCTCCAAACCTGCGCGGCATCACACCAGCCGCCGAGCCCGGTCAAAAAAAACCCGCACAAGGCGGGCTGAAACCTTGCCAGATTCCCCAGGACATCTCCAACGCACCTCCCGAAGCGGCGGGCGGCGCCTGGAGTCCACGGAGAACAGACAAGGCTCTTAGGACGAAATGATTGGGCGCGCAAGCCGGCCGCCTGGCAATGCGGGATTCACCTATGCACCGAAGCTGACCCTGCGCAGGAATCCTGCGGACAGGCGATGCCGATCCATACTGGGACAAAGAAAAAGCCCCGAGTACATGAAGAACTCGGGGCTTATCTTGGCGGAAACGGATGTTTTCGACGCTATTGACCGCCCTTGACACGATACAAGGCACGTTTGACAACAGAAGGCGAAACCCCGTATTTAGTTGCTAATCCCTTCTGAGTGACCCCGCCAGCAAGGTATTCAGCAACCAAAGCCGATTCGTCTGGCGGCGACAAGGCGCGAACTCTCCCCGGCAACCTGCCACGCGCACGAGCGGCAATCTGCCCAGCAATAGACCTCTCCCGGATCATCGAACGCTCCAGCTGAGCGACAGCGCCAAGAATCTGGACGACAAAAACCCCCATGCTGTTGGTGGTATCCAGAGGCTCAGTGACACTCTTGATGGTCGCACCTACAGACTCCAACTGGCGAAGCATCGCCAACAAATCAAACAGACTTCTGGCTATCCGGTCGATTTTGTAGACGACCAGAACATCACCCTTCTGGAGCGAGGCGAGACACCTAGCCAACTCATGACGCCCACGCCTTGACGCGCCGCTAGCCTTTTCCTGAAACACAACCGAGCAGCCCGCCTTTTCAAGAGCATCAAGCTGCAGCGCGGTGTCTTGATCCTGCGTTGACACACGCGCGTAACCAACGAACGCCATTCAATCCCCCCATAGAAGACCTTGCGAACGCCAATCCCTGTTGGTCAGTGCAAAGCGCAGCAGGGACCGAACGACGACCGCCTTACTGCAGCCGTATTGGGATGCTAGGTCTTCGATAGTTTTACCAATCGGTAAAGAAATAGGCACATCAAGGCGCGCATGCTTTGAGCGAAATTTCGCCACGCGCTGAGAATCACTTGCAGGCACTTTCCCACGGGCTGCGTTACCGGTAACAACACGCCGAACGACAGGAGCGGTAGCCATACCCACCCCTCATCCTTTCGACGCAGCCACAGCCCGTTTTGAGGGCAACTCGCCGTAGAGAACAAACCAGTCTTTCCACTTCGACAGCCGTTCAAGGACAACGGCGTGAACGTCCAAGAGACACGAATAAGCGGCCTCCCAAGCGGCCAGCGGTGTGGCGAAGTGGCCCATGTTGACGGGCTTGGGGACGTCAGGGGCGCCGAAGGCTGAATAGCGGTTAGAGAACGCCTCACCGTCGCGAAATGCCTTGACGATGTACTTTGCGATGTAGGAGGCGATCTGGGCCGGGCTGCGCCTGCTGGAGGCCTTACGCCGGGCTATGTCGATGTTGCCCTCACGTGCACCCGTCACAGAGCGCCAGATTGAACGGATGACGTTGAAGCTTTTCACCTTGCAGGGGAGGCCATGGGGGCCGGACTGGGTGAAGAACGTGGGGACATTGGCGGTAGCGATGTGCCAATGGATGGCGCCGCGCTTTTGGGTTTCGTACACGGCCACAGCACGGAATTCAGGCATGACGCGGCGGAGACGGCGCACGAACTCTTTCAAGTCTTTTTTGGCCTGCTTTACGCACTGTTCGTTTTGCCGGTAGGTGAGCGTTAGGAGGGTATCGGCGCCCATGGCTTTGCAGAGCTTGCGAACCTTCGCGTTTGCCCTGTTTGCGGCGATGGTGAGGGACTTCTCGCGCAGTTCGTCTGCGTTGTCTTCGCGATGCTTGATGACCGTCTCGAGGTACATCTCAAGCGCCATGGGGGACCAATCGAGCTCTTCCCACTTTGTTGGGGCTACCCCCGTCACCTCGATATGGCCGTTGCCCAGATCGTGGGCTTTGACGTTGATGCCATCACCCATCTTTCCCTCGAAAGCAACGAGGGGGACGCCACGGCGGTGCATATCGAGCAGCTCAGCGGGAGTGAATTTGGCAGTAGGGCGGGTTTCGTCGAAAATGCGGATCATGTTGACCAGTCGTAGTGGTTGACATCACGAACCCCGGACAGTTGGCGCTGTTGCGGGGTTCACCTTTTTCAGGCGTCTATGCCTGATGTTCCAAAGTGTTTATGGGATAAATCTAGGCCGGGCTTCGCCCGGCCCCGCCGCCGCGCTTCGCTCGCGTCAGCGGTGCCGGTGCGCAGCCATGCCACGCAGGGGTATCAAACAGATCCATCTGGATCAGCAGGAGGGGAGCAGTAACACGGGTACGGGCCGCACAACGGTTCACCATGGGGCCTGTCGCCCCATACCCCAACCCCCGAGCCTTCGGCGCGTGACTATTCGTCACTTCGGGGCCCCCGGTTTGTCTCTCAGAAACAGAGCGCATGCGGTACCTCACTGGGCGAGACTCGAACGCACCTGGGCATTCCGCGCGGCGAGGCCCTGCGCCCATTCGGACGTTGTTTTGACGGGCTCAGGCTTTGCCGCAGGCATGGGGACAGGAACAGTGCGCGGCGGCGGCGCTTGAGCTACTTGCTGAGCGTCAGGGACCGCGACGGGGTGGGGCCGGTAGTCGCCCCTATCTCTGCGCCCGCTATCGCCCTTCTCCTGAGCTTTCCAGTCGATGAAGAAGCCTTGCGCCACGATCTGGAGGCACACGGAGCCGCTCACTTGCAACAGGGTGGCTTGCTGGGTGTAGCACTTGCAAACGTTGCCCATCTGGACGCACGCTGCGGGGTATGGCGCTTCGGTGGGCCTAGTCACATCGTCGTAGGCAGGGGCGCTATGGGGGAAGTCTTTCAGACGCGCAATGCGGTCGGCAATGTATTCATCTGCTGTGAGCTTCTGACGTTCGCGCGGCAGTGTGCCGGGCATGCCTTGACCTGGTGGGGGCATGCCTTGCGTAGCGTCCTGTTGCTTGGTCTGCTTTGTGACGTTGCCATAGACCTTAGTGATAGCGAAATAGCCAAGCGCGGGCACAAGCAATACGCAGGCGACGAGCATCCAGACCTGCTTTGGGATGCGCACCTTTGCGGTGTGAAGGCTGGCCGATTCGTACCAGTCATACACCTCCTTGGGATACGCCCGCATGCTTACGACACCACGGGCACCGGAGTTAGGTTGCTCGCACTTGAGTTCAGCAAAGTTGAACTTGAGTTCGCTCACCATGGCCGCGCCTGCGGTGCGCTTGAGGTGGCGGTGCCAACTGGGCGACTCGATCAGGCGCCGGATGTTCACATGGATCAGGCTTGGATGGGGCGTGATCATCCAGAAGTCAAAGCCACGGCGGCGGCGGTGCTGAGCTACCGCGTTGATGTAGTCAGGCAGTTCGCCTTGGACCTTCGCGGGAAACTCGTTTTGGCACTCGTCCATCACGCAGATGGAGCCGTCTGGCAGGTCTTGCCACCTCTTCGGGTCGAATTCCTGCCAGCCCCAATCGAGCAAGACCTGCTTGGCCTTGAAGCCGTGGAAGTAGACGGGGCGGTTTTCTTTGAGTTGCTGCTCGCGTACGTCTTTGAGGGTGAACAGGGTTTTGCCCGCGCCGTTGCCGCCTGTCGTCAGATAGATCATTTCAAGACCCACTTTTTGAAGGTGTCGCCAGATACGCCGCTGATGACGGCGCGAGCAACAATTGCGCTGGTGATGATGCTGATGCACACACCAACTTTCATGAAGCCGATGAGGCCGAACAGATCAGCAGGCAGGCCACTGAGCGCAGAGATAGCGCCAGCCTTCAACCAGTCCAGCGAGGACGACACGCCGGTATAGGTCACAACGCTGATGCCCAGAGCGATCAGAACGCGGCCCGCGAGTGTGCCGACGAGGTTGATAAGCATGCCGCCGATAGCAGCGATGAAGATGGGCATGGTTTATCCCCTGGTGATGATGCGGGCGGCCATGAGCATGGACACGGCTACAAGGATGTTGCCGAGCATGGCAAGGTATTGACAGAGATTCGAGAGAGGCAGGGTGACAGAGGTGTGCCAGACCGTCAGATTGAGGTCACCGAAGCAACCGCCGCCGCCGATGGCGTCTGATGTATTGATGCGCCCGGCAATGCTGATGGTCTCGTTGCCGGGGAGGTTGCCGGTTTGGTTGCCCTCTTTGCCTTTGTTGTCCTGGTAGAGCTTCGACTCGGGTGACTCGTCATCAAAGAGCTTGCAGGCCCTGCGGTGCTGCTCTTGAGCAATGGCGCATTGGATGGCGTCGCCCTCACATGAAAAGCCACTCATGCAGGCACCGCCGAAGCCGCTTTGCTCCTCTTCGCCTTCGCCGTCACCATTCCCACCGCCACCACCACCGCTACCCCCGCCACTGCCACCGCCCCCGGGCTGCGTGTAGACACAGGTATCGCCAATCTTGACGGAGCCCGCAGGGCATGTGCCGTCGCCATCTGGTGGCGTGGGGTTCTTCACACAGAAGCGACCGCTTTGCGAGTAGCCAGCGGGGCAAGAACCATCAGGTTCTTTGGGCTTTGGCTCAGGGGGTGGGAGCGCCCCCGTCTCATCGCCCGGAGGGACCGGACGCGGACCACCGCCGCCCGTATCGCCACCAGTTCCGCCGCCCGTGTTGCCACCCGTGCCACCCCCAGTGTTGCCGCCTGTTCCACCAGTTCCGCCACCGGTGCCGCCAGTGCCCCCACCCGTGCCGCCGCCAGTGCCACCAGTACCGCCCCCGGTATTGCCACCGGTCCCACCCGTGCCGCCGCCAGTGTTGCCACCAGTCCCACCGGTTCCGCCCCCGGTATTGCCGCCCGTGTCACCGCCGCCAGGGCCTTGGGAGGATGAACCGCCATCACCGCCGCCAGTGCATGACGCACCAGTGAAGCGGCCAGCGCCGCTGCAGGAGGTTGACCCGTTGAATGAAACACAGATATCCGGCTTTATGCGCACAAGACAGGACTTGCCGCCGCTTTGCTCACAGATGTATGTGACCTGATCAGGCAGATCCGTGTAATCACCCGCCGGGCCCGCTTGGCAGTTGTTTTTCTTGCACTCGCCAGCTATGCGGGTGTATCCGGGGTCACAAGGCGGTGGATTGACACAAAAGCCGTTGACACGTACTTGACCGGGGTTGCAGTTGCGGGGAACGCAAGCGCCACCCTGCTCGATGTCATAAGGATTGGGGCAGGCGGTATCAGGGCCGCGAACCGGTATGCCAGTGCCGCCGCCGTTGTAGCCACTGCCCCAGCTGCTGGTGTAGGTGTAGTGGCACTGATCGCCATCAATGGCCGCAGTGATGACTGTGTTTGTGCCTGTTGCAGACAGGTACTGTGCGCCGACCAAACCGCTGCACGCATCTGCCGCACTTGTGCCGCGTGAGGTCTTATCGCCGTAGCTGATCGACCATGCTTGAAATGCAGCAAAGGCATTGCACGCAAACAGCGAGAGCAGCGCGGCGAGGGCTAGGCGGTGAAGATGAACCATGCGGCCCCCAAGACGGCGATGATGACGAAGAGGCCCATTTGTTTGCACCTTGAAGAAGCCCACCGCGTGAGCTTTTGCAAGGCCCCTGCCGGCCGGTCAGGGAGCGCTTGGGGCGACGGCTTAGGACAGAGCCTTGCGCACCCACTGGAAGGCCTTGACGCCCACGTAGATCAGCAGCACTGCGGCACCGATCGCGGCGATGGGGGCAGCTTGCAGAGCAATGTCCGCAGTCACTGCCGTGACGTCCACGGCGGCAGCATTTGCCGAGCCCACAGCGGCCAGAACACCAGCGGCGACGAGGCCGCGCTTGATTGCTTGAGTCATTTCAGGTTTCCTCTTTTGAAGTTGATGAATTGCCGTCGATGTTCAGAGCGCGGATGAGCATGCGAAATGCCCAGCCAACAGCCCAGACCGCGAGGACGGCGCCCGCGATTGCTGCCCCATCCGCTGTATCGAGTTGCAGCGGAGGGAGGCTTAATTCATGCACCACAGTCACCGTGCAGGTGCTGGGGCAGTCGATAACGATGGGGTCAGCCATGGGCGCGAGTGCGAGCCGCTGCAATGCGCTGGCGCTGGGCCATGCGGGCGTGCAGGCGCAGGGCCAGAACGTGCATGGAGCCAACGAGCAGTTGCCACAGGGCCGCGCCTATGAAGCCGCTGCAGATGCCGACGATGGCCAACCGCTGGGCCACGTGGGCGAGGTCAATTTCCGGGGGCATTACGCGGCCTTGGGAGCAGCGGGAGTGGGCGCAGCCGTGCGGGCAGGGGGTACAGGCGTCAGGCTAGTGAGAACGGCCACCACATCGCCCTTATCCGCGCCGTAGTCAGGCACGCGGAGAGCAAAGCCTGCGCGGAAGACGCCGACCGCCGCAACGTTCACCAAATCACGGGGAACGCGGAGACGGCCAACGGTTTCGAGCTCGCCGTCATCGTTGATCAGCGCCGTTCGGGCGATAGTGGACTCGTAGGGCTTGCCCGTGTCGGGGTTGATCTTTTTGCTGAGCTCTTGGGAGACCTTGAGGATTTGAATCGTGCTAGTGAATGCCATGGTGTGTGCCTCTATTGGCTGTGTGAAAATTGGCAATCCGCCACCGATGGCAAATTGCCACCGGAATGTAACAGCTATTGATGGCAATTTGCAACCATGAACCTCATCGAAATGATTGAAGAAGCCTCTGCAGTCGCAGGAAGCCAACGCAAACTGGCCGAGCTACTCGAAGTAGACGCGGCTAGCTTGATTCAAATGAAACAGGGGAAGAGGCCCGCGAACTGGCGCGTTCGGGGCAAGCTGCGAGTGATCCTTGGGCAGGAGCCAGCGCAAGCATTTGTGGCCGCGATGGCAGAGGACCTGGAGCAGTCAGAAAACGAGGACGAAAAAAAAGCCGCAGATGGTTTTAAGGCCATGCTTGCAGCTTTTCCTGATGGTTGGCGGAAACGGAGGGATTCGAACCCTCGATGAGGCTCTACACCCCATACTCCCTTAGCAGGGGAGCACCTTCGGCCACTCGGTCACGTTTCCAATCCCGCTATTATGCCTCATTTCGGAGGTGGTTCCGGCGGTTTGGGCGGGCTGCGGATCCAGTCCGAAGGCCCTGTGCAGGGTGTGCAGGGCCTGTACCAGCTGCGTTTCGTCGATCAACACCGAGGTGCACGTCTCTGCGGTGGAGACCATCTGCGCCTGGATGCCCTCTTCGCGAAGCGCACCAAACAGCTTGCTGGCGGTACCTACCTGGCTGTGCGTGCCATTGCCAGCAATGCTGATTTTGCAAACACCGGTGTCGGCCACAACTTCCCGCGCACCGAGGGCGGGAAGCACCTGGACCCTCAGCAGCTCCACGGTGCGCGCGCAGTCGTTGCGGCGCACGGTGAAGCTGAGATCGGTCTTGCCGTCCTTGCCCGTGTTCTGGACGACCACGTCCGCCTCGATGTGCGCCCTGGCCATCGTGCCCAGGATATGGCTGGCGAGACCGGGCTGGCTGGGCACGCCGAGCACGGAGACCTTGGCCTGGTCGCGGGTGACGGCAAGGCTGGATGCGGCGGCTGGTTCCATTTCTGTGTTCCTCAAAGTCTCTGGTGGCCTGGGTGTGCAGTTTTCAACACCGTCGTCCCCATCCCCTGCGGCAGGCTGCATGTGGCGCACGGCCATAGCGCTTTTAAACAAGGGGGGTCCAACTACGGACTGGTCCAATCCAGCCTGAGGCCGGAGCGCACCACAAAACCACGCCCCACCTTGATGCGGATCTGGTGACCCCGTGTGGTGCAGGCCTGGATTTGGTCAAGCAGTTCACCCAATTGCGCCGCTGCGGGTGTGGTGTGGTGGGCATGCCGCAGCCAGTGGCGCAACACGTTGGCCTGCCGTGCACGGCTGAGCCCTTGCAGGGCCTTGATCTGCGGAGGGACGCCCACCAGGACCAAGTCCTGCTGCGCCAGTTCGTCCAGCAATTCGGCCGCCTGGGCAGCGTTGTCGGCCGATCGCGCGAAGGTGTCACGAAAGGCTGGGAACGCCGCATCCAGCGCGGGCAGCAGCTGCGCCCGGATGCGGTTGCGCGTGAAGCGTTCATCGGTGTTGGTGGGGTCTTCTACCCAGGCCTGGCCCTGCGCGCTCAGCCAGCGGCGCACTTCTGCCCCCGCCACCTGGAGCAGTGGCCGGTGCCAGACCAGGCCCGCCCGCTCCCAGCGTGCAGGCATCGCGGCCAGGCCCGCCACGCCAGCCCCGCGCGACAAGGCCAGCAGCAGGGTTTCAGCCTGGTCATCCGCATGCTGCGCCAATGCTATTGATTTGATAGCATTATTTTGAATATGGTCGCGCGCAAAGACCTCAAAAGCTTGGTATCTCGCCTGCCGGGCCGCATCTTCCGGGCTCTGGCCCGGGGCGTGACGGGCGTCGAGCCGATGCACCACCAGCGGCACATCCAGCCGCTGGCAAAACGCGGTGCAGTGCTGCTCAAACCCATCGGCCGCAGCCTGAAGGCCGTGGTGCACATGGATGGCCCGCACCTGGCCGGGCCAGCGCAGGGCACAGGCCAGCAGCAGCGCGGTGGAGTCCGCGCCCCCGCTCAGACCCACTGCCAGCGGGAGCACAGGCGCGAAGGATTGGATGGCCGCCTCGAAGGACTGGGTCATGCCAGCGGCTTCCGCAATGGGCAAAGGCCTGGGCACGGGCCGGAGGCAGGATCAACAAGGCGGACGAGGCGACAGGGCATGGGCGCCGATTATCGCGGGCGGCACCAGCCTCATCAGCTACCGCCCACACGCACGCGAGCCTCAACCGGCGGGCGCAGACAGGCGTGGTGCAGAGTGCGACGCATCGGTGGACAGGCGGAAGGTGCCCACCACTTCAGACAGCCGCACCGACTGGTCTTTGAGGCTTTGCGCAGCTGCGGCGCTTTCCTCTACCAATGCGGCGTTTTGCTGGGTCATCTGGTCGAGTTGCGCCACGGCCTGGCCGACCTCGTTGATGCTGGTGCTCTGCTCGTTGGTGGACGCCGTGATCTCGGCCATGATGTCCGTGACACGCTGCACCGAGGTGACGATGTCGTTCATGGTGGTGCCCGCGTCGTGCACCAGGCGCGAGCCGTTCTCAACCTGCTCCACCGAGGTGTTGATCAGCGTCTTGATCTCGCGCGCGGCCTCAGCGCTGCGCTGGGCCAGACTGCGCACCTCGCCCGCCACCACGGCAAAACCCCGGCCCTGCTCACCTGCGCGCGCCGCCTCCACGGCCGCGTTCAGCGCCAGGATGTTGGTCTGGAAGGCGATGCCGTCGATGACGCCGATGATGTCGTTGATCTTGCGCGATGCGGCATTGATCTGGTCCATGGTGGTGACCACATTGCCCACCACTTGGCCACCATGCCGCGCCACATTCGACGCCTGGGCCACCAGCTGGTTGGCCTGACGGGCGGAGTCGGCGTTGTGGCGCACGGTTTCGGTGAGCTGCTGCATGGAGGCCGATGTTTGCTGCAGGCTGGACGCGGTGAGTTCGGTGCGCCCGCTCAGGTCGTGGTTGCCGGTGGCGATCTCTTCAGCCGCCACGCGTACCGAACTGCTGGCATCGCGGATCTGCGCCAGCACGCCCGAGAGCTTGCCTGCGAAGCTGTTGAAACTGGCGGCGATCTGCGCCAGTTCGTCCTCGCCCTGCGCATCAATCCGGCGCGAAAGATCACCATCGCCCGCGCCGATCTCGTGCATGGCGTCGCGCACCTGGGTGAGGCGGCGCAGCCGCTGCGACAGGATGCCGGCGAGCACCACCAGCGCCACCAGCAGCACCACAATGCCTGCGCCCAGCGACACCTGCAGCATGGTGCTGATGGCCTGCAGCGCCTCGCCCCGGTCGAGCGCAATGGCCAACAGCCAGGGTGTGCCGGTGACTGGTGCCACCGTGAGCAGCATGGCGCGGCCCTGCAGATCCATCGCGTTGAGGTCGGCACGTTTGGCCATGTCGGCCAGTGCAGCGGCGGTGAGCGCGGGGGCCACGTCGGTGGCGGGCTTCAGGGCCAGCTTGACCTCGGGGTGGGCAATGATGTTGCCGTCGCCGCCCACCAGAAAGGCGTAGCTTGATGGTGTGGGCTTGATGGAGGCCACATTGGCCACCACCGCCGCCAGCGAAACATCGCCCGCCATCACGGCCTTGACGGTGCCGCCTTCGCGCGCCGCCTTGGCAAAGGTCACCACCAGCCCCGCGCCCCCAGCGTCGGCATAAGGCGCAGTGAGCACCGAGGCATCGGCCCCGGCCGCCTGCTTGTACCAGGGGCGTGCGGTGGGGTCGTAGTCGGGCGGCAGGTTCTGCTTTTCGGAGAACACCGTGCGCTTGTCGGCATAGCCGAAATAGGTGGTGTGGAAGTTGCCCGCCTTGGCCAGCATATTGAGCGGCTTGGCGGCGTCGGCATCGTCCAGCGCAGCCGCCGCAGACTCGACGACCTGGGCCTTGCTGCGCGCCCAGTCGCGCAAGGCCTCAATGTGGCTGTGGGCCAAGGCCTGCGACTGCGCCGTGAGGGAGGCATAGGCCTGGGATCGTGCGGTGAGGTAGTTGGCCACGGTCAGGGCAATCAGCCCGGCCACCAGGCAACCCACCGATACCAGAAGGATCTGGCCCTTGAGAGTCTTCAGAAGCGACATTGAGCACCCCTTGGTCCACCCGCACGGGCGGCATCGGACCATGTTACATCCGGTATCACGGTGCGCGCCAGTGGGGGTTATCGCGAAGGGGTGGGCTGTTCGCTCTTGAAACGACGTGAAACGCGTGGAAAAGCCCCGGATCAGTCCACAAAAACAACAACGGCCCCGAAGGGCCGTTGTGCAGTGCAGCAGTGCAGTGTCTTGAACAGGGCCAAAACGCCCTGTGCCATCTCAGCGGCTGTCGGCCTTGGTGTCGCCGAAGCGGCCGTAGCTTTGCAGGCGTTCGTAGCGGCGGTCCAGCAGGTCTTTGGTCTTGAGGTCAGCCACCTGACGGAAGGCGTCGCCCAGCGCGCGCTTGAGGAAGGCGGCCATCTGCTTGTGGTCGCGGTGGGCGCCGCCCACGGGCTCGCTCACGATCTTGTCCACCAGGCCCAGGGCCTTCAGGCGGTGGGCTGTGATGCCCAGCGCGTCGGCGGCCTCCTGGGCCTTGTCACTGGTTTTCCAGAGGATGGACGCGCAGCCTTCGGGGCTGATCACGGAGTAGATGGCGTACTGCAGCATCACGACCTGATCAGCCACGCTGATGGCCAGCGCGCCGCCCGAGCCGCCTTCGCCAATAATGGTGGTGATGATGGGCACTTCGAGCTGCGCCATCTCGAAAATGTTGCGGCCGATGGCCTCGGACTGGCCACGCTCCTCGGCGTCGATGCCGGGATAGGCGCCGGGCGTGTCTACAAACGTGAACACAGGCAGCTTGAACTTCTCGGCCGTCTTCATGAGGCGCAGGGCCTTGCGGTAACCCTCGGGCTTGCTCATGCCGAAGTTGCGCATGGCGCGCTCCTTCGTGTCACGGCCCTTCTGGTGGCCGATGACCATGCAGGCATGGCCATTGAAGCGCGCCAGGCCGCCCACGATGGACTGGTCGTCCGCATAGTGGCGGTCGCCGTGCAGCTCCACAAAGTCGGTGAAGATGTCGCGCACGTAGTCGAGCGTGTAGGGGCGCTCGGGGTGGCGGGCAATCTTGGTGATCTGCCAGGGACTCAGCTCGCTGTAGATGTCCTTGGTGAGCTGCTGGCTCTTCTTGCTGAGCTGGTCGATCTCTTCCGAGATATCGACGGCGCTCTCGGTCTGCACGTAGCGCAGTTCTTCAATTTTGGATTCCAGCTCTGCGATGGGCTGCTCGAAATCCAGAAAGGTCTTTTTCGCCAACGTTGTTCTCCTTGGGGCTCGCGCCGGGCGGCTGCCACGATGAATGGCACGCACTGTAACCGACGGTTAACGATTTTTTGTCAAACGCGTCAGAGGGCGTCAGTAAGCAACCGGCTGCGGGTCAAGCGACCGCCAAATATACCAAGTCGCCACACTGCACCAGGGTTTCCAGGCCTCAGCCACTTCGCGGGCGTCGCTGCGGCTCACCGGGTCACCCGAGAAGTAATTCTGGCTGATGCCGGTGATCAACCCCGGATCGTCCAGCGGCAATACATTGGGCCGCATCAAATAGAAGATCAAAAACATCTCGGCCGTCCAGCGGCCAATGCCCCGGATGGCCACCAGCTCGGCAATGATGGCCTCGTCGTCCATCGCCGCCCAGTCCTTCACGTGGAGCTTGCCGCTCTCGAAGTGCATGGCCAGGTCCACCAGGTAGTCCACCTTGCGGGCGGACAGGCCTGCGGCGCGCATGTCGTCGATCTTGAGCTTGAGCACGCTGGCCGGCTTCATGCCGCGCGGCAGCAGCGCCACCAGACGCTCCCACACAGCCTGGGCCGCCGCCACCGAGACCTGCTGGCCCACGATGGAACGCGCCAACGTGATGAACGGGTCGCCCTTGGTCTGCAGCGCGGCGTCGCCAAACTGCGGGATCAGGCGCTTCATCACCCGGTCTTTTTTCACCAGGTGCTTGCAGGCCTCGGCCCAGTAGTCGGGCGTGGCCAGCACCAGCGGCGGCGCCACAGCGTCGCCTGCTATCTTTTTAGAAGCTGCCACGGCTTACCCCATGCGCCGCAGCGGCATTTTTTGCATCAAACAACGGCTCACTGGGCAGCTTCCCATGTCGTGCCCGCTGCCGAGTCCTTGAGTACGATGCCTTGCGCCAGCAGCGCCTGGCGGATGCGGTCGGCCTCGGCAAAGTCCTTGGCGGCCTTGGCAGCGGCACGAGCGGCAATCTGCGCCTGGATGTCGGCCTCGTTCACGCCAGCGCCAGCTTGCAGGAAAGCCTTGGGGTCGCCTTGCAGAACCCCCAGGCAACCGCCCAGGGCCTTGAGCAGCCCTGCCAGCTCGGCCGAGCGGGTCTTGTTGACCTCGCCCGCCAGCTCGAACAGCACGGCCACGGCCTCGGGCGTGCCGAAGTCCTCGTCCATGGCGGCCTTGAAGCGGGCGGCGTAGGGGTTGCTCCAGTCGATGGCCGCCACTTCAGCGGGGGCTACCAGGCTCAGCGCCGTGTACAGGCGCTTCAAGGCCTGGCGCGCATCGTCCAGGTGGGCATCGCTGTAGTTCAGCGCGCTGCGGTAGTGGGCGCGCACCATGAAGAAACGCAGCGTCTCCGCGTCGTAGCTCTTGAGCACGTCGCGGATGGTGAAGAAGTTGCCCAGGCTCTTGGACATCTTCTCGTTGTCCACGCGCACGAAGCCGTTGTGCACCCAGAACTTCGCCAGGGGCTTGCCGGTGGCGCCTTCACTCTGGGCAATCTCGTTTTCGTGGTGGGGGAACTGCAGATCCGCACCGCCACCGTGGATGTCAAAGGTCTCGCCCAGCGTCGCACCGCACATGGCCGAGCACTCGATGTGCCAGCCAGGGCGGCCCGAGCCGAAAGCGCTGTCCCACTTGGCCTCGGGCGGCTCCTCGGGCTTGGAGGCTTTCCACAGCACGAAGTCGAGCGGGTCTTCCTTGCCATCAAGCACCGCCACGCGCTCGCCGGCGCGCAGCTCGTCCAGCGACTTGCCCGAAAGCTTGCCGTAGCCGTCGAACTTGCGCACCGAGTAGTTCACGTCGCCGTTGCCCGCGCGGTAGGCAAGGCCCTTGCCTTCCAGCTGGCCGATGAGCGAGAGCATCTGGGGCACGTATTCGGTCGCGCGCGGTTCCACGGTGGGTGGCTCGATGCCCAGCAGGCCGATGTCCTGGTGCATCGCGGCAATCATCTCGTCAGTGAGCTGGCGGATGGTGATACCCCGCTCCAGCGCGCGTTTGATGATCTTGTCGTCGATGTCAGTGATGTTGCGCACATAGGTGACGCGGTAACCGCTGCTTTTGAGCCAGCGCTGCACCACATCAAACGCCATCATCATGCGGGCGTGGCCGATGTGGCACAGGTCATAGATGGTCATGCCGCACACATACATGCGCACATGGCCAGGTTCGAGCGGGGAAAAGTCCTCCAATGCACGCGACAGCGTGTTGTAGATGCGCAAACTCATGGGATTTCAGTCACGGGGAAGAGGTGGTTGGGTGAAGAGATTCACCCGGCAGCAAAGGGTCTGGAACAGGTTTTCAGAGCCCTTAGCGGGGGTTGGCCCGGCAAGGGGCCTCCAGTGAAATCACCCGCGGCAACAGCGTTCCGTCATGACAACCCCCTCAGCTACAATCCGCCGCAGTATAAGCCCCCCGCCCCGGCGGGCCGCTGCCCAACACCCCGGAATCCCCATGAAGCCAGTCCTCCGCACCCTTCCACAACTCCTGCGCCTGGTGGCGCTGACCGCGCTGCTGGGCGCTGGCGTGGCCCATGCCGAGGACTACTCCGACATCACACAGTTGCTGAAAACCGGCAAGGCCGCCGAAGCCCTGGTCAAGGCCGATCAGCGTCTGGCCGCCACCCCGCGCGACCCCCAATTGCGCTTCCTGCGTGGCGTGGCGCAGGCCGACAGCGGCAAGCAGGGCGAGGCCATCACCACCTTCACCAAGCTGACGGAAGAGTACCCCGAGCTGCCCGAACCCTACAACAACCTGGCCGTGCTCTACGCCAACCAGAACCAGCTGGACAAGGCCCGCACAGCGCTGGAAATGGCGATCCGCACCAACCCCAGCTACGCCACCGCGCACGAAAACCTGGGCGACATCTACGCCAAGCTGGCCAGCCAGGCCTACAACAAGGCCTTGCAGCTCGATGCCACCAGCGCCAACTCGGTCAAACCCAAACTGGCCCTGATCCGCGAGTTGTTCTCTGCCGATGCGGCCAGCAAGTCCGGCCGCCCTGCGGCGGCAGCCCCTACCCCCGCCGTGGTGACCACCCAGCGCCCCGCACCGGCCGCAGCGCCTGCAGCACCCGCCCCCGCAGTGGCTGCCGCGCCTGCGCCAGCACCAGCCGCCGCGCCGGCTGCTGCGGCACCGGCCCCCACGCCCGCACCGGCCCCAGCCCCTGCCGCCGCCAGCGACGCATCCACCCAGGCCGTCACGGCCGCCGTGCAGGCCTGGGCCGCCGCCTGGGCCGCCAAGGACATGAAGAGCTACCTGGGTGCCTACGACAAGTCCTTTGACCCACCAGGCAACCAGAACCGCTCTGCCTGGGAAAAAGAGCGTGAAGCGCGCATCGTGGGCAAGTCCAAGATCAGCGTGAAGCTGTCCGACATCGCCGTGTCGGTCCAGGGCGACAAGGCGACGGCCCGCTTTCGCCAGGCCTACAGTGCCGATGCACTCAACGTGACCAGCCGCAAGACCCTGGATCTGGTGAACAGCAACGGCCGCTGGACCATCGTTCGCGAATCCACAGGCGGTTGACCGTGAACCCCGACGCGGCGCCTGCGCCTCTTGCGCGGGCTTTTTTTTTGCCCTGACCCGATCCTGATGCCGCGCATGTCTGTGCCTTTGTCCGCACCAGGCCGCCTGGCGGCTACCGTCGTCCTGTGCCTGGCGGGCCTTTTGCTGGCCTCCCCCGCCATGTCCCAGGGCGATAAGGAAAAGAAGAGGCGGCGTGCGGCTCCCTCCGCAGCGCCGCCTGTCTCGGCAGAAGCCCTGCGCGACGGCCAGGCCGAGGCCCGCCTGATGGCGGTGTACAAGCTTGTGGGCGAAGGCCGGGGCCGCGAAGCCCTGGCGCAGGCCGAAAGCCTGGCGCGCGACTACCCCAACTTCCAGCTGGCGCAACTGGCCGTGGGCGATTTGCTGATGTCACGCACGCGCCCCATCCGCCACCTGGGCGACGTGGCACCCGAACCCGACTCAGCCCGCAGCATTCAGGCTGCCGCCACGCTCACCGAGCTGCGCACCGAATCCCGCCAGCGGGTGGACGCGCAGCGCAGCCGCCCGCCTGACAACAGCATTCCAGCCCAGTTCCTGGAGCTATCGCCCCGTTCGCGCCACGCCATCGCGGTGGACGCCTCACGCTCGCGCCTTTACCTGTTCGAGAACACCCCCAAGGGCCTGCAGCTGGTGGCCGACTACTACGCCTCTGTGGGCAAGCTCGGCATCGAAAAAGAGGTGGAGGGCGATCAGCGCACGCCACTCGGGGTGTACTTCATCACCAGCCGCCTGGATCCCGCCACGCTCAAGGATTTCTACGGCGCGGGCGCCCTGCCCATCAACTACCCCAACCCCCTGGACCAGAGCCGGGGCAAGACAGGCAGCGGCATCTGGCTGCATGGCACGCCACCCGACCAGTTTTCACGTGCGCCGCTGGCCACCGATGGCTGCCTGGTGCTGGCCAACCCCGACCTGGAACGCATCCTGCGCACCGTGGAGACACGCTCCACACCCGTGGTCATTGCACGCCAGCTGCAGTGGGTGCAACCCCACAGCGTGGCGGCCGAACGCAAGTCGTTCGAAGCCGTGCTCAATGCCTGGCGCACAGCCAAGACCGAGGGCGACATGAAGCGCCTGCTGAGCTTTTATGCCCCCAACTTCCAGAGCTACCGCAAGAAGCCCCTGGACGAATGGAGCCAGGTGCTGCAGGCCGAGGCACGCGCGCTCAAGGGCCGGGAACTCCAGCTCAAGGACAAGTCTTACCTGCGCTGGACAGACTCGGCCGACACCATGGTGGTAACGTTCGGCGAAGTCGCCGAAGGCGCCCGCACCGGCCCCACAAAGCGCCAGTACTGGACGCGGCGCGGCCAACATTGGCAGATATTTTTCGAAGGAGTGATTGGATGATTTCCAGAAGAAATTCGACCCTTGCGCTTGCCAGCATTGCCCTGGCAGCTATTTTTTCGGTAGCACCTGTCCAGGCGCAAGATGCCCCCAAGGTCAAGCTGGCCACGTCGATGGGTGACATCGTGGTGCAGCTCGACGCCGCCAAGGCGCCCAAGACGGTCGAGAACTTCCTGGCCTACGTGAACAGCAAGCACTACGACGGCACGGTGTTCCACCGCGTGATCGACGGCTTCATGATCCAGGGAGGCGGCTTCACGGCCGACATGCAGCAAAAGTCCACCAAGGCCCCCATCGCACTCGAAGCCAAGAACGGCCTCAAGAACGACACCTACACCATCGCCATGGCCCGCACGGGCAACCCCGACTCGGCCACCTCCCAGTTCTTCATCAACGTGAAGGACAACGCCATGCTCAACGCCCCCAGCCCCGACGGCCACGGCTATGCCGTGTTCGGCAAGGTGGTCGAAGGCACCGCCGTGGTAGACAAGATCAAAGCCGTGGCCACCGGCAACAAGGGCCCACACCAGAACGTGCCCACCACCCCCGTCACCATCACTTCCGCCACCGTGGTGAAGTGAATTTTTTGAAGAAAGCACTGCAATGAGCAATCCACAAGTCGAACTCCACGTGACCATCAACGTGGCTGAAACCGCCACCCAGGGCGTGATCACCATCGAACTGGACGCCGTGAACGCCCCCAAGTCCACGGCCAACTTCCTGAGCTATGTGAACAGCGGCTTCTACAGCGGCACCGTGTTCCACCGCGTGATCAAGAACTTCATGGTCCAGGGCGGCGGCATGACGGCCGACATGAAGCAAAAGGAAACCCAGGCTCCGATCGAGAACGAAGCCAAGAACGGCCTGAAGAACGACAAGTACACCCTGGCCATGGCCCGCACTGGCGACCCCCACAGCGCCACGGCCCAGTTCTTCATCAACACGGTGGACAACGCCTTCCTGAACCACACCTCCCCCACCGCACAAGGCTGGGGCTATGCCGTGTTCGGCAAGGTCGTGAAGGGCCAGGACGTGGTGGACGCCATCAAGGCCGTGCGCACCACGCGCAAGGGCTACCACGATGACGTGCCTTTTGACGCCGTGGTCATTGACAAGGCCGTGGCCCTGTAAATCCACAGCCTGGTTCGGGCCTTGACTGCTGCCCCGTTGACGACCGTGCCCCCGTTCGAGGAGCTTGCCGCACCATCGCACTGGCGCACGGTCGAATTCATTTCGGACCTGCATCTGCAGGCCAGCGAGCCCGCCACCGTGGCGGTTTGGCAGCACTACCTGCGGACCACAGAGGCCGACGCGCTCTTCATCCTGGGCGACCTGTTCGAGGTGTGGGTGGGTGATGACGCCCTGCAGGAGCCCGGCAGCTTCGAGGCCACATGCTGCGCCACCCTGCAGGCCGCCGCGCAGCGCCTGCCGGTGTACTTCATGCACGGCAACCGCGACTTCCTCGCGGGCCCGGCATTCCTGGCGCATTGCGGCATCACCGGCCTGGCCGACCCCACCGTGCTGGCATTTGGCGGCCAACGCTTCGTGCTCAGCCATGGAGACCTGCTGTGCCTGGACGATGTGGAGTACCAGCGTTTTCGGGTCCAGGCGCGCAGCGCCGAATGGCAGCAGCAGTTTCTAGCCCAGCCCCTGGCCGCGCGCCGCGCACAGGCGCGTGGCATCCGCCAGGAGAGCGAAGCCAAAAAACAATCCGGCGCCAGCTATGCCGATGTGGATGGCCCCGCCGCCATCGCCTGGCTGCGGGCTGCGGGCGCCCACACCCTGGTCCACGGTCACACCCACAAGCCCGCCAGCCACCCACTCGCCCCAGGCTTGCAGCGTGTGGTGCTCAGCGACTGGGATGCTGCTGCATTGCCCCCCCGCGTGGAAACACTGCGTTTGTCCGGCGCGGGCTTGGAACGGGTGGCACTGGCCCCCACGTAGATGCGATCCTGAACTGCGCGGGGCCTGACCGCCTTGCTGCCTGATCGCCATGCCCCCTTTCCTCAACCGGCTCTGGCGCCAAGTGCGCTCCACCGTGGCCCCTGTTCCCGACATCTCAGCCACGCTGTGGCTGCAAACGCTGCAGCGCTACCCGTTTCTGGCGGCACTGTCGCTGCACGACCAGTCCAAGCTGCGAGCGCTCAGTGCCCTGTTTTTGCACCACAAACAATTCCACGGTGCCCACGGCCTGGTGGTGACCGACGCCATGGCCATCGACATTGCGGCCCAGGCCTGCCTGCCCCTGCTGCATTGGGGCGACCCCACTAAGGCCCTCGCCTGGTACGACGATTTTGTCGGCATCGTGCTCCACCCCGGCGAAGCCGTGGCCCGCCGCAAGACCGTGGACGAAGCCGGCGTGGTGCATGAACACACCCAGGTGCTGCTGGGCGAAGCCATGGAGCGCGGCCCCATCATGCTGAGCTGGGAGCATGTGGCCAACGCCACCGAAAACACCGCGCGCGGCCACAACGTGGTGGTGCACGAGTTTGTGCACAAGCTCGACATGAAAAGCGGCGAGCCGAATGGCTGCCCGCCCCTGCCTGCCGGCTTTATGGGCGCACGCACCGGCCGTGCGGCGTATGAAGCCTGGTGGAACGCCTGGGAACCCGCCTACCAGGACTTCCGCGAAGCGGTGATCAAGGCGGAGCGTTTCGGCGCACCTGTGCCCTGGCTCGATGCGTACGGAGCCACCTCATCCTCCGAATTTTTTGCTGTGGCCTGCGAAGCCTATTTTGTGAACCGGGCGCGCTTTGCGCTGGAGTTCCCCGGGCTCATGCCAGTGCTGGACGCCTTTTACGCACCTCGTTAGCCCCCGCAGGTCTGCCCTGTGGTGTCAAGCCGCACGCAGCGAAAGCCTGCGCTCGCAGTGCGCGGGTTCAGTTGCGGCGCACGCGTTTGCATCTATTTGAAACATATTCGACCGCCCAATGACAGTGCGGCGCCTGCCGATGGCTATATAAAAGAACCTGTTGGTCCGCAGCGGATGCACGTGCACCGCCCAGGCGTTTTGCCGTGCGGCCCCCAAGGAGACTCCATGGCAGGTACGACCTCCGCAGCGCGACTGCGACACCTTAGCGCGCTCAGCGCACTCACCAGCATCTTGCTCAGCGCCTGTGGTGGCGGCTCAGGCGGCTCGTCCGACCCCGCAGCCCCACCGCCGCCGCCGCCGGCACCCACCACCGCCCTGTCGCTGCTGGCGGGCAACACCGATGGCGCAGGCAACCAGGATGGCGCCACGCCCGCCACCGCCCGGCTGAGCACCTACATGGGCGGGATGGCGGTGACCAGCGCGGGCGAGGTCATCATCCTCGACGGCGGGCACAACCAGGTTCGCAAGCTCAGCGCCGATAAGTCACAGCTCACCACCCTGGCGGGGGACGGCAATCGCTACGTTTTCAATGTGCCCTCCTACCATGCCGATGGCGCTGGTACAGCAGCGCGGTTCTACCGGCCCATGGGCGTTGCCGTGGATGCGGCCGGGAACGCCTACGTGGCCGACACCGATAACCATCTGGTGCGCAAGATCAGCCCAGCTGGTGCAGTGACCACCTTGGCGGGCAAGGTGGGCGTTTGCGGCAACGAGGATGGCACGGGCAGCGCTGCGAGCTTTTGCCGCCCCGCCAGCGTTGCCGTAGACAAGGCAGGCAACGTGTATGTGGCCGAAGTCAGGGAATCCACCACCAATTCAGTGGCCAACCCCATCCGCAAGATTGCACCCACGGGTGAGGTGACCACGCTGACCAGCAAGGCCAGCCAGAACCCATCGTCAGCCTTCATTTCCGGCCCGCCTGTCGAGTTCTACCGCCCGGTTCTGCTTGCCACGGATTCGACGGGCGTTCTCTACGCAGCGGATCCGAACGACCACGTGATCCGCAAGTACGCCAGTGACGGGCAGGCCACCGTCGTTTCTGGCGTGGTGGCCCGCGACAACAAGGGCGACACGGACGGCGCCGCGTCAGTGGCAAAGTTCAGTGATCTGAAGGCGATTGCATTCGACGCCACGAACCGCCTATTCGTGCTGGATTGGTATGCACGTTCTGCCATTCGCCAGATTGGTAGCGACGGAAGCGTGACCACCCTCGTTCGCGCCAACAACTGCAACTACGCCGGCGACGGCAGCGGGGCTGGGCCAGGCACGCTGTGCACTGCGGACCAGATGACCGTCACACCCGACGGCAGGTTCCTGGTCGCCGAAACCGGGATGAGCCCCAATGGTGCCGGTATCGGTACGGTCAGGTATGCGCAGTTGCGCAGCTACACGCCTCAGGGCAGCTCCACGGTGGTGGCGGGCATCCGCTCTGCCGAGGGCGCGAGCGACGGCCAGGGCGGCAGTGCGCGCTTTGACACGCCGGGCTCCCTGGCCTTGAACCCCGCAGGCACGCTGTACGTGCGTGACGAGGGCAACCGCAATATCCGCACCGTGCAGGCCGACGGCCTCGTTCGCACACTGGGCAAGCCCGACGGCCACTGCACGGCGATCACCGGCCTTGGTGCGCAGGTGCTGTCCAGCTTCTGGGCGCCCCTGGCCACCGATGGCGCGGGCAACCTCTACACCATCGACGGCGCGCGCGTCCTGAAGACCGCCAACTGCCAGGCCGTGCTTTTGGCCGACCTGGCGCCATGGCTGGACAAGGTGCCAACGGCTTTCCTCGGCGTGGCGTCCGGCATCGCGGCAGACAACGCTGGCAACGTGTACGTCGCAAGCCTCAAGGGTGCCATCTTCAAGATTGACACTAAGGGCGAAGTCACCCTGTTTGCCGGCAGCGTGGGCACCGTGGGCCATGTGGACGGGCAAGGCGCCGCAGCGCAGTTCTCGGCGCTGGGCCATATGACCACCGATGCCGCAGGCAACCTGTATGTGATCGACGGCCTGGGCTACGACACCAACAAGGTGGGGCCAACCATTCGCAAGATCACGCCGTCAGGCGCGGTCACCACGCTGGCGGGCAACCCTGGTGCGATCCCCGGCTACGCGGATGGTCCTGCCACTGCCGCCCGCTTTACCGTCCAGCAGGGCCCAACCTGGCCTGCGCAGACGGCCAGCCTCGCAGCGGATAACCGGGGCAACGTCTATGTCACCGATCCCTTTACCAGTGTGGTACGCAAGATCGGCATCGACGGCCAGGTCAGCACGGTCGCGGGTCAGGCCTGGAAGTACGGCTTTGTGGCGGGCGACCTACCGGGCCTCATCGACCGCCCACGCGGCATCGCCGTGCGCGACCACATGATGTACCTCTCGGTGTCCAACGCCGTGGTGCAGGTGCAGTTGCCCTGATGCATGCGCGCCCGGCCGCGGAGCGCGGCGGCCCCTCCGAGCGTGCTGCGGTCGCGGCGCCACGGCCATGCTTCGTGCACCGCCGCACGCCGACCGGCGGCGGCGCCCCATTCATGCATCGTTTTTCCTGAGCTACGCCCCCATGCGCGGTTCAGCCATTTCCAACCGCAGTCGGCTGTCCCGCACTCTCTGAGCCTCACTGGCCGCGTCTGTGCTGGTCTCGTGCGGTGGGAGAGGGCGAGTGTTGATGCCCGCCCCGCCGCCACTGCATCCAACCGCCACGCCCCTGGCGCTGCTGGCCGGCACTACCGAGGGGCAACCGCGCAGTGCACCATATCGGCGCCGACGGCCAAGTGAGCGTGCTGGTGGGCCAGCACTGGAACAAGGGCTTGGCGGCGGACCCGCCGCCGGGCCCGATCGACGAACCCACGGGCATCGCCGTGCACGGCGCTATGCTGTACCTCTCCACGTCGAACGCCGTGGCGGCCGTGAAGCTGCCGTGACGTGCGAGGTGCCGCTGACCCTTGTGCCTTCGCTTTCTTCGCTCGCCCTGACACCCACGATCCATGACTCCCATCGCCCCCACGCACCTTCCCACCTACGACGACGTTGTGGCCGCTGCTGGCCGCATTGCAGGCATTGCACACCGCACGCCGGTGCTCACCTCGCGCACCATCAACGAAGAGTTTGGTTCCCAGGTGTTCTTCAAGTGCGAGAACCTGCAGCGCATGGGCGCATTCAAGTTCCGTGGGGCCTACAACGCGCTCGCAAAATTCAGCCCTGCGCAGCGCAAGGCCGGGGTGGTCGCGTTCTCGTCGGGCAACCACGCACAGGGCATTGCGCTGGCCGCGCGCGAACTGGGCATCCCGGCCACCATCGTCATGCCGCAGGACGCGCCCGCTGCCAAGGTGGCGGCCACACAGGGCTATGGAGCCACCGTGTTGTTCTACGACCGCTACACCCAGGACCGCGAGCAGATCACCCGCGACCTGGCGCAGCAGAATGGCCTCACGCTGATTCCGCCGTACGACCATGCTGACGTGCTGGCCGGCCAGGGCACGGCCGCCAAAGAGCTGTTCGAGGAGGTCGGCCCGCTCGATGCATTTTTTGTCTGCCTGGGCGGCGGCGGGCTGCTGTCGGGCTCGGCTCTGGCCACGCGCGCGCTGTCGCCCCAGACCAAGCTTTACGGCGTGGAACCCGCTGCGGGCAACGATGGACAACAGTCGTTCCGCAGCGGCGCCATCGTGCACATCGACACCCCCACCACCATTGCCGACGGCGCGCAAACACAGCACCTGGGCAACATCACCTTCCCCATCATCCAGCGCGATGTGGACGACATCCTCACGGTGACGGACGAACAGCTGGTGGATGCCATGCGCTTTTTTGCCGAGCGCATGAAGCTGGTGGTGGAGCCCACCGGCTGCCTGGGGTTCGCCGCCGCGCGGGCCATGCAGCGCGAACTCAAGGGCCAGCGCGTGGGCGTGCTCATCAGCGGTGGCAACGTGGACCTGGCCCGGTTTTGCGCGTTACTGGCAGGGTGACGGGCGGCAACCCGGCCCGCGCAATTTAAAACACTGTCACGCCGAAAGCGCCTGCTCCACCGCAGCCTGGGCCTCTTCCAGGCTGCTGAAAAACCGCATCGGCTGGGGCATGGCCTTGGGCAGATGGGCCGGCACGGGCCACAGGCGCTCGTCCTCCCAGGAGGCAGTCCACCCCCCAATGTCTTTGCGCTTGACGGAGCAGATCGCTTGCCCGTCCACCATCGCGGTCCAGGTGGTAGGCGGGTTGTGGTCCCAGCTGACATGTGCCATGGTGCCCTCCGGCAGTTGCTCGGTTACAAACCATTCTAGGAAGCGGCTACAGGGTGGGCAATGTGTTCGACCCTAGGGGAGGCTGGTGGGGTCGCACGGTAGCCGGAAGGCTCAAGTGCATAGAGGCAAAAGTTAGAACCAAAATGGCCTTCTCCGCGCATCCACATTGTCTTATTAGCTATTTAATATATAGCAATCAGGTCATACCAGCATTGAATTCACCGCGCTGCATCCAGAATCGCCCGACATGGAAAAACGGCCCTGGCGCCCACCTTTCCCACCGGCGGCCACAGCTCGTCTTCCAAACTCCACCCAGACACCCAAGCAATACAGCGCCCACAAAATGAACACAGGCTGCAGCAAAGGCCGCACCCAGTGCTATCAAGTATTAAACGGCAGACCATGCACCTGATGGCCCGCGACCTGGCCTGTGTACAGTTTGAGCGCCAGCATCCTCAGCAACTGGTCCGTGTGTTCGGTGCGGCAGCCCGGGCCACAACGCGCCGCGCCCGTGCGCCGTGGCGGCCGATCTGTTCAATGACCTGCAGACCCCGGTGGCAGAGGGCCAGCAAGACGGTAGATTCCGCGCAGGCGACCCGCACGCACTGGGCCACGCGTACTGGGCCATGGTCCACGTCCTGGCGCTGTTGCAAGGCGGACATCTGCTGGGCCAGCACCCCGGTGCAAATGTCAGTGCGGGTGCCTCCACCGATGCCGTTGCCCTGTGGCCAGATGAAGCAGCCAATCGGCAGGCGCGCGAAGTGTTGGGAGTGCTTGTGCCGGGCATGGTGCCCGACGAGGCTTCTTGAACCCGCTGCGGCAGGTGCCCCGCCGCCTTGCCAGGCCGTACTGGAATGCGCCGACACGCGGGCTGTGGTGATGCAGGCGGAGCATGTCGGTGCGCGTATCTTTGTGCACGGTAACAGTGAGTTACCACTCAGTAAAAACACATGTCGCCTACATAAACTCATTGATTCATGCGTCATGCATCATGCGTCATGCGCAACAACCAACACCGTTCCGAGGGAGATTCATGTCAAGCACTGCATTCAATGAACGACTGCGACGCATCAGCCTGCTGGCCGCACTCGTTGCCCCGATGGTCACCGCCTGCGGAGGGGGCTCTGGCGGTTCGGCTGAGACGCCGCCAGCACCAGCGCCGACACCAGCTCCCCTGACTGCGCTGTCCCTGTTCGCTGGCAATGCAGACAGCCCGGGCAACCAGGATGGGCCCGCCTCCGCAGCCCGCTTCAGCCTCTGGGTCCGTGGGCTGGCTGTTGCGCCCAATGGTGATCTGGTGATTGCAGATGCTGGCAACAATGCCATCCGCAAGCTGTCCGGTGCTGGACAGGTCAGCACTCTGGCTGGGGGCGGCGATGTGTTGCCCAAGAGCCCCATTGCGACGCCGGCGGCAAACCATGCCGACGGAGCAGGTGCCACCGCCAAATTCAAGGCCCCACAAGCGGTGGCCGTGGATACAGCAGGCAACATCTACGTAGCAGACACCGACAACCATGTCGTGCGCAAGATCGACCCCGCAGGGAACACGACTACCCTGGCAGGGCAGCCAGGGGTGTGCGGAAATACCGATGGCTCCGGTGCTGCGGCAAGCTTCTGCAGGCCCGGCAGCATCGCCGTGGACGGATCCGGCAACGTGTACGTCTCTGACCGTATGGGTCTCAATGGCGACACCGGCAATCCCATCCGAAAAATCACGGCGGCTGGAGCAGTCAGCACGGTGACCCCCAAGGCAAGTCAGAGACCCAGCCGGATCCATTTTTCAGCAGGTGCATACATCTATTTTTACCAACCCGTTCGGCTGGCCACCGACGCCTCTGGCACCCTTTACGCAGCCGACCCCAACGACCATGTGGTGCGTAAATTCACCCCGCAGGGCCAGGAGAGTGTCCTGTCTGGCAGAGTGCCCGAAGGCAATGATGACTATGGCTATGCCGATGGACCCGCGGCAGACGCCAAGTTCGGAAGCATGGACGCCATTGCCCTGGACAGGCAAAACCGGGTCTATGTGCTGGACACCGGCATAGGCGGCAAGCGGATACGCCGCATCGAAAGCGATGGTGCAGTGTCCACGGTCGTAGGCCCTATCTCCTGCAGCGACCCATCAGCGCAATCTTTGTGCTGGGCTCAGGACCTCGCAATTGATGCTTCTGGCAATTTTCTGGTGAACGAGTCGCCAGCCGTGACGGGCAGTGCGGTTCAACAATACGCGCTTATCCGCCGACTCACTCCCGACGGAGTCTCTTCCAGCGTGGCGGCGGGCTCGCAGACTGGTGCCGGCTCCACCGATGGCACGGGCACGGCAGCGCGGTTCTACATGCCGGTAGCGCTTGCGGTGGGCAAGTCTGGCACGCTCTATGTGGCAGACAGTGGCAACAAGGTGATTCGCGCCGTTTCGCCCGCCGGCGCCACCCGCACCCTGGGGGCATCACAGGGCCACCGCTGCGCCTCCTCGGGTGGCAAAGTTTCCGAGGTGATTTTCTGCGGCCTCCAAACCCTGGCGGTAGACGGCGCCGAAAACCTCTACGTGCCCGTTGACACTCGCATCGTCAAAACGACACCAACAGGCGATGTCAACGTGGTGGCAGATCTCGCTGCGCTGGTGAACAATCCGCTGACACAAGCCAACGACACCATCGTCGGCATGGCAGTGGACAGCGTTGGCAACATGTACGCTGCAATGGCATCAGGAAGTACCATCATCAAGATCCCCCTCACGGGCGAGCCCACAGTGTTTGCGGGAACCCTGCGCGCTCAGGGGCATGCGGATGGGCAAGGAAGCACCGCCCGGTTTTCCGGACTCGGCGACATGGCCATCGACACCAACGGAAACCTGTACGTCATCGATGGCATGGGCTACGGGAACAGCGCCGGCCCTACCGTGCGCAAGATCACGCCCGCTGGCCTGGTCAGCACCATCGCAGGTACCGCAACCGAAGCACCGGGACTGGTGGACGGGCCTCGTGCCGCGGCACGCTTGACGGTATCTCAGCCCGGCTTCGCTCGTTCAGGGCAAAGTGCCCGCCTGACGGTAGACAACCAAGGAAACGTGTACCTCACCGACCCGGTTCATAGCGTGGTGCGAAAAATCGCGGCCGCAGATGGCAATGTCAGCACGCTGGTAGGGCAGCGGGCTCGCTACGGTTTTGCACCCGGTGATTTGCCCGGCATGGTCAACCGGCCCGTAGGCATTGCGGCATATGGCGCCATGCTCTATGTCACCACGTCCGACGCGGTGGCCGCAGTCAAGCTACCTTGAAGCCACTGCAGGAGCCACGCCATCAGTAGGAAGCAGGGCCTGTGCCACCGAAGCGACCGGCGTCGCCACAACAAAGCCGCGCCCTCAACACCCCCGCTCGTCACTTCAGCCGAATCCCTTGTGCTCCCGATGGGTGATGCGGCGGTGCCCTACGGGCACGAACGTCCGCACTGTCTCGGCCGCAGCACGCGTCCAGTGAATAGCGATGATCGCGAGGTTTTGGGGAGGAGCCTTTCGCGTCAACGGGTGACGCTCGGCCCGCGTCCGCTGATGCGCACAGCGCAGGGCTTCACGATGAGGATCCCAAGCCCCAATGCCTCGCCGTAACCAACAGTTACTTGGCGGTAGTCATACACGCCCCATAGACTCGTTGCGCCACGCTCGTGCACAACCACCACTCATCCCAGGGAGTTTCATGTCAGACATTGCATCCAACGAACGACTGCGACGTATCAGCCTGCTGGCCGCATTGGTCGTCCCCATGGTCACTGCTTGCGGAGGCGGCTCTGGCGGCTCGGCCGAGACTCCCGCCACTCCAGCCCCGGAGCCAGTTCCGACAACCGCCCAGTCCCTCCTTGCCGGCAACACCAACGGCACTGGCAATCAGGACGGGGCAGCACTCACCACCGCTCGCTTCAGCCTTCTGGGTGGGATGGCCGCAACCAGCTCGGGCGAAATAGTCATCGCGGACAGCAACCTTATCCGCAAGCTCAGCGCCAACCAAGAGCAAGTCAGTACCCTGGCAGGTGGCGGAGGTCCCGTACCTTCAGGCGTCCCATCCAACTACGCCGACGGCAACATTGGCGCCGCACGGTTCTATGGCCCCAAAGCTGTCGCCGTGGATGCAGCCGGGAACACCTATGTCGCGGATACCCAGAACCATCTGGTTCGCAAGATCAGTACGTCAGGAACAGTCACAACACTGGCCGGCAAAGTGGGGGTCTGTGGCAATCAAGATGGCTCGGGCAGTGATGCCACCCTGTGCAGCCCCGGCAGCGTTGCCGTGGACAAGGGGGGCAACGTGTATGTCTCGGAGATCAAGCGTGAGCAAGTATCAGGAGACATTGTCGCCAACCCGATCCGCAAGATCACCCCAACCGGGGAAGTGACCACATTGACCAACAAAGCCAGTGTGTACCCCCATACGTCGATATCGCCCTTCACCCTTCGACCAGTCAGCACCTACTACCCCGTGCGCCTGGCCATTGACTCGGCAGGAACGCTCCATGCCGCAGACCCCAACGACAATGTGATCCGCAAATACGCGGCAGACGGTCAGGGCGCCCTCGTGTCAGGCACGCCGTATGAGAACAATGAAGGCGATACCGACGGCGCGGCCTCTTCCACAAAGTTCCGGTACTTCCAAGCCATTGCATTCGATGCTGAAGATCGCCTGGTCCTTCTTGTTCCCGATGATTCCGGATATCCTGCCATCCGGCGGGTCGATAAAGATGGAACCGCAAAAACTCTCATGCGTGCACAGTCTTGCGGCGGTATCAATGCGGGTCAACCGGGGTCGCTGTGCACTGCCACTCAATTGATCGTGAAGGCCGATGGCGACTTCCTCGTCGCAGAATATGGCTCTTACAGAGGTCTCTACACGTACGCGCAACTGCGCAGCTATACCCCCCAGGGCGTATCCACCGCGGTCGCCGGTGTGGCTTCAGCCGAGGGTACTGACGATGGGCAGGGCGGTAGCGCGCGCTTCAACAATCCAGGAGCGCTGGCCTTCAACCCTTCGGGTTCGCTGTATGTGCGCGACAACAGCAACTCAGCCATTCGGACGGTCCAGGCCGATGGCTTGGTACGTACCCTCGGTAAACCCGACGGACATTACACCGCAGTCACCGGCATGGCGGGAGAGTTTATTTTCGGAGGGCGTGGACTTGCCGCCGACGGTGCAGGGAACTTGTACACCATCTACGTCAACCAAGGCGTACAGATCCTCAAGATGTCGAATTGCCAGGCCATGCTCTTCGCGGACATCAAACCGCTGTTGGGCACAGGCCCCGCCTCCTTCCTCAGCAGCGCATCAGGTATTACGGCTGACAGCACAGGCAACGTCTATGTGTCTACCCTCAATGGTGCCATTTTCAAAATCAATACCAAGGGAGAAATTGCACTTTTCGCAGGCGCTGTGGGTACGGCTGGGCACGCGGATGGACAGGGTGCAGCAGCACGATTCTCGACTTTGGGCAACATGACCATCGATGCTGCGGGCAATGTCTATGTGGTTGATGGCTTGTACTACTCGGTCAACAAGGTGGGGCCCACCATCCGTAAGATCACGCCGTCGGGGCTGGTCAGCACCCTGGCAGGCAACCCCAACGCGAAACCCGGCTATGCAGATGGCGCTGGAACGGCCGCGTTTTTCACGGTGAGCGAGGACTCCTATGGAACGGCGACAACCGCCAGCATCGCGGTGGACAACCAGGGCAACGTATACGTCAGTGATTTCGCCAACAGCGTGATCCGCAAGATTGCGGTCAACGGACAGGTCAGCACGCCCGTGGGCCAAGCATGGCGCTACGGGTTTGCGGCAGGCGATCTGCCCGGCATCATCAACCGCCCGGCCGGCATTGCAGTCCGTGGTTCGATGATGTACATCACCGTTCCGAATGCGGTGATTCAGGTCAAGCTTCCCTGACACAAGGGATACCGGCAAAAAGCCGTCGGACGCAGTGGGCTGCAAAGCCATTCCAGACCTCAACGCACACTCCGTCGCAACCACCATTCATCTCAGGGAGTTTCATGTCTGACATTGCATCCAACGAACGACTGCGACGTATCAGCCTACTGGCCGCATTGGTTGTCCCCATGGTCACTGCTTGCGGGGGCGGTTCTGGCGGCTCGGCTGAGACGCCTGCGCCCCCTCCACCCGCACCCACGCCAACGACCGCACTGTCACTTCTTGCGGGCAATACCGACGGGGCTGGCAATCAGGATGGGCCTACCAGCACCTTGGCGCGCTTGAGCACCAATTTGGGTGGAATGGCACTGACCAGTGCGGGCGAGGTGGTCATAGCAGACATCGACAATAACCAGATCCGCAAACTCAGTGCTAACCACGAGCAACTCAGCACCTTGGCTGGCGGTGGGGTCGGGGTGCACCTCGGCAGCCAATCCCAAAACTACTCAAACGGCGACGGTTCTTCTGCAAGGTTCTACAAACCAAACGCAGTCGCTGTGGATGCGGCAGGCAACACCTATGTGGCCGATACCTGGAACCACTTGGTGCGCAAGATCAGTGCATCGGGAACAGTGACCACCCTGGCGGGCAAAGTCAGCGTTTGCGGGAACCAGGATGGTGCAGGCAACGCTGCCACCTTCTGCAGGCCTACGGGCATTGCTGTGGACAAAGCAGGCAACGTGTATGTGTCGGAAGTAAAACTAGAAGAAACATCGCATTCATCGCTGGCAAACCCCATTCGCAAGATTACCCCTTCAGGCGAAGTCAGCACGCTCACCAGCAAGGCTAGCCTCTACCCCACTTCGGTAGGCATTTCTGGCCCTGTGACGTTCGACGTCTTCAACCCTGTGCACTTGGCCGTAGATTCAACCGGAACCCTCCACGTAGCTGACCCGAACGACCATGTGATTCGGAAGTACGCAGCAGATGGCCAAGCCACGGTGTTGTCTGGCACCGTGGGACCTCGCAACCAAGGCGGCACAGACGGAGGAGCTGGTACTGCACAGTTCTCCGAGCTACGCGCTATCGCATTCGACTCTTCGGATCGCCTCTTTGTTCTGGACCGCATCGAGTACCAACCCGCAATCCGCAGGATTGGCAGCGACGGAAGCGTCACGACCTTGGTTCGCGCCCAGTCCTGCAGCACCCGCAATACTCCCGGCACCTTGTGTACTGCAACTCAGATGGTGGTCAAGGCCGACGGCCAATTCCTCGTGAACGAAATCGGCACACGCCCCCTCACAGTCGCCAGGTACGCGCAATTGCGTAGCTACACGCAGCAGGGTGCATCCACCGTGGTCGTGGGTCGACCGACAGCAGAAGGCGCAAACGATGGCCAAGGCAGCAGCGCGCGCTTCGACACGCCCGGATCACTGGCCTTCAACCCAGCCGGCGCGCTGTATGTGCGTGATAAAGGCGACAACGGCTATAGCACCATCCGTACAGTGCAAGCTGACGGTCTGGTGCGCACGCTGGGCAAACCAGATGGACACTGCACTGCCGTCTCGGGTCTGAGTGTAGAAATGTTGTCCAACTACTACGGCCCCCTGGCAACCGATGGGGCAGGCAATCTGTACTCAATCGTGGGCCAACGCGTGCTCAAGATGAGGAACTGCGAAGTCGTGGTCCTGGCGGACCTCACTCCGTTCCTGAACAATCCGACCAGCATCCTTTGGAAGAGCATAAGCAGTATTGCCGCCGACAGCATTGGCAATGTCTACGTGTCCACATATGGTGGCGCCATCTTCAAGATCGACACCAAAGGAGAACTCACACTGTTTGCTGGCAGTGCAGAAACAACGGGGCACCTGGACGGACAAGGCACGGCCGCAAGGTTTGCGGGGCTGGGCAATATGACCACTGATGCTGCCGGCAACATCTACGTAGTGGATGGTCTGTTCCATCACAAGTACAAGGTCGGCCCTACCATCCGCAAGATCACACCATCCGGGCTGGTGAGTACTCTGGCTGGCAATCCCGCTGCCGCACCGGGATATTCAGACGGCTCTGGAACAAGCGCCGCGTTCACTGTTGATCAAACACCCATTGTGTCCACCGACTTGAGAGCCAGTATCGCGGCGGACGGCAAGGGCAACGTGTATGTCTCCGACCCCATCAACCATGTCATCCGCAAAATTGCGCCGGATGGTCGAGTCACCACCCCCGTGGGGCAGGCGTGGCGCCAAGGATTTGCGGCGGGTGATCTGCCTGGCATGATTAACAGCCCAGCGGGCATTGCCATACGCGATTCGATGATGTACATCACCGTCCCGAACGCGGTGCTGCAGGTCAAGCTCCCCTGACGGAAGAGGCATATGGCCAAAAGCCCCCGGACGCCGCGCGATGGCATGGCGTACGGGGGCTTTTTTGTTTTGCTGGCGGGATGCCGCCCGGGCCATTGCTACCGCAGCGCAGCCCTCGCCACGCGCGCAATGTGTGAAGCATCCACCCCAAAAAACTCCCGCAGCGCCGCCCGCGTGTCGCTGCGGCCAAAGCCGTCGGTGCCCAGGGTGATGTACTTGCGCCCTTCAGGGATGAAAGCGCGCACGGTCTCGGGCACGGCGCGCACGTAGTCGGTGGCCGCCACCACCGGCCCGCTGGTGGCGGCCAGTTGGGCGGCAAGCCAGGGGGTGCGGGGGTCAACCCCTGCTTCACCCGACAGCGTGCGCTGCTCGCAGGCCACGCCGTCGCGGGCCAGCTCGCTCCAGCTGGTGACGCTGAGCACGGTCACATCCAGGCCTTCGCTGGCGAGTTGTTCTGCGGCCTTGACCACCTCGGTCAGGATGGCGCCGGAACCCATCAGGGTGACGGAATTTTGAGAAGAAACAACGCCCTTGCGCGCGTCCACATTGCCTTGATAGCTCCTTAAAATATAGCAACCGCGCAAGACCCCGTCTGCAGCGCCTGCGGGCAGGTCGGGCTGGGCGTAGTTCTCGTTCATGAGCGTGACGTAGTAGAAAACGTCGCGCTGCTCGGTCACCATTTCGCGCATGCCGGCGTCGATGATCACGGCCATCTCGCCCGCATAGGCCGGGTCGTAGGCCTTGCAGTTGGGGATGGTGGCCGCCACCAAGTGGCTGGTGCCGTCCTGGTGCTGCAGGCCCTCGCCGCCCAGCGTGGTGCGGCCCGACGTGGCACCGAGCAAGAAGCCCCGCGCGCGCTGGTCTGCGGCGGCCCAGATGGCGTCGCCCACACGCTGGAAGCCGAACATGGAGTAGTAGATGTAGAACGGCAGCATGGCCAGGCCGTGCACGCTGTAGCTGGTGGCCGCAGCCGTCCAGCTCGCAATCGCACCGGCTTCGCTGATGCCTTCTTCGAGGATTTGCCCATCCAGCGCCTCGCGGTAGCTCAGCACCGAGCCGATGTCCTCGGGCGCATAGCGCTGGCCCACACTGCTGTAGATGCCGACCTGCTTGAACAGGTTGGCCATGCCGAAGGTGCGCGCCTCATCTGCCACGATGGGCACGATGCGCGGGCCGAGCTGGGTGTCCTTCAAGAGCGTGCCGAGCATGCGCACAAAGGCCATGGTGGTGCTCATCTCTTTGCCATCGGCCTGCAGCGCAAACTGGGCGTAGCTGGCCAGGGGCGGCACGGGCAGCGCGTCGCAGGCCGTCTGGCGGCGCGGCAGGTAGCCACCCAGTTGCTGGCGGTGGCGGCGCAGGTACTGCATCTCGGCGCTGTCTTCTGCAGGCTTGTAGAACGCCAGACTGGTCGCCTGCTCGTCGGTGAGCGGCAGGTTGAAGCGGTTGCGGAATTCGATGAGGTCCGTGTCGTCCAGCTTCTTCTGGCTGTGCGTGGTCATCTTGCCCTGCCCGGCCGTGCCCATGCCGTAGCCCTTTTTGGTGTGGGCCAGGATCACGGTGGGCTGGCCCTTGTGGGCAGCGGCGGCGGCATAGGCCGCATGGATCTTCACCAGGTCGTGGCCACCACGCTTCAAGCGGTCGATCTGCTCATCCGTCATGCCCTGGGCCAGCGCGGCCAGTTCGGGGTTTTGGCCGAAGAAGTTGTCGCGGTTGAAGCGGCCGTCCTTGGCGGCAAAGGTCTGCATCTGGCCGTCCACCGTGCCTTCAAGCGTGCGCACCAGCGCGCCGGTCAGGTCGCGGGCAAACAGGCCGTCCCAGTCACTGCCCCAGACCAGCTTGACCACGTTCCAGCCCGCACCCGCAAACAAACGTTCCAGCTCGTCGATGATGCGGCCGTTGCCACGCACCGGGCCGTCCAGCCGCTGCAGGTTGCAGTTGACCACCCACACCAGGTTGTCGAGGCCCTCACGCGCAGCGAGCGTGAGCGCACTCATCGACTCGGGCTCGTCCATCTCGCCATCGCCGAACACGCCCCACACCTTGCGGCCCGCGCAGTTGAGCAGGTTGCGGTGCGTGAGGTAGCGCATGAAGCGCGCGTGGTAGATGCTGCTGATGGGGCCGATGCCCATGGAGCCGGTGGGGAACTGCCAGAAGTCCGGCATGAGCCAGGGGTGCGGGTAGCTTGACAGGCCCTGCGCGCCCGCGCCGGGAGCGGTGATTTCCTGCCGGTAATGCTGCAGGTCGTTCTCGGTGAAGTGCCCTTCCAGAAACGCCCGCGCATACACGCCGGGCGCGCTGTGCGGCTGAAAAAACACCAGATCGCCCCGGTGCTGGCCCTCGCCCACGCCTTCGCGCGCGCGGAAGAAATGGTTGAAACCGCTCTCGAACAGATCGGCCGCGCTGGCGTAGCTGGCGATGTGGCCGCCCAGCTCGCCATACGCCTGGTTGGCGCGCACCACCATGGCCAGCGCGTTCCATCGCATGATGGACGCCAGCCGCTCCTCCACCGCCAGGTCGCCCGGGAACGCAGGCTGCGCCTGGGCCGCCACGGTATTTACATAGGGCGTATTGAGCTGCGGCTGCCAACCCACGCGCTGGGTGCGGGCCAGGCGCACCAGCTCCTGCAGCACAAACCGCGCGCGCTCGGGGCCTTCGGTGGCCACCAGGGCCAGGAAAGCATCGCGCCATTCGGCGGTCTCTTGCGGGTCAATGTCGGCCAGGGTGTCCTGGGGGCTGAGGAGGTGGGGGGGCAGTGGGGCGTTCATGGGAGCACACTGTAGAAGGGTTTGCCAAAAATAGGATGCCGAAACGCGCAGGCTTGGCGACTTCAAAAGCACAATATGCCGTATTCAAAAGAAATGACAGCATATGAAGCTTGACGTGACCGATCTGCGCATTCTGGCCGAGTTGCAGGCCGATGGTTCGCTCTCCAACGTGGAGCTGGCGCGCCGCGTGCACCTGTCGCCTTCGCCCTGCCTGGCGCGGGTGAAGGCGCTGGAGGCTGCGGGCGTGATCGCCCGCTATGTGGCGCTGGCCGACGCGGCAGCGCTGGGCCTGGGGCTCAATGTGTTCATCAGCATCAGCCTGAAGACACAGAACAAGGAGGCGCTGGCCGACTTCGAGCGGCGCATTGCCGAACACGACGAGGTGATGGAGTGCTACCTGATGAGCGGCGACTCCGACTACCTCATCCGCGTGGCGCTGCCCGACATTGCGGCGCTGGAGCGGTTCATCCTGGAGCAGCTTTCGCCGATCCCGGGGTTGGAAAAAATCCGCTCCAGCTTTGCGCTCAAGCAGGTGCGCTACAAAACGGCGCTGCCGCTGCCGCACGCTCGGGGCTGAGCCCGGCGTGGATGCCAGCGCTGAGGTCCATGGCGTGAGCCAAATCCAGCGCTTGGCCGATGTCGGCAAGCAGGTCGTCCAGGTCTTCCAGCCCCACCGACAGGCGCACCAGCCCTTCGGCAATGCCGTGGGCGGCGCGCTGCTCGGGCGTGTAGGTGGAATGCGTCATGCTGGCCGGGTGCTGGGCCAGGGTTTCGGCGTCGCCCAGGCTCACGGCGCGGGTGACAAGCTGCAGCGCGTCCATGAAGCGCACGCCCGCCTGCAGGCCGCCGCGCAGCTCAAAAGCGATCATCCCGCCCATCTGGCGCATCTGCTGCTGGGCCAGCGCGTGCTGTGCAAAGCTGGGCAGGCCGGGGTAGTGCACGGCCGCCGCAGCCGGGTGGGCGGCGATGAATTCGGCCACCTTCTGCGCGCTCTGGCAGTGGCGGTCCATGCGCAGGGCCAGGGTCTTCAGGCCCCGCATCACCAGGTGGGCGTCTTGCGCCGACATCACCGCGCCGGTCATGTCTTTCAGGCCGTACAGGCGCACACGCTGGGCCAATTCGGCATCGGCAAACACTGCTGCGCCTGCGGTCAGGTCGCCATGGCCGCCCAGGTACTTGGTCATGGAGTGCACGCTCACATCCGCACCCAGCAGCAGAGGCTGCTGCAGGTAGGGTGTGCAGTAGGTGTTGTCCACCACCACCTTGGCGCCCTGGGCGTGGGCCAGGGCCGACACGGCGGCGATGTCCACCAGGCGCATGTTGGGGTTGGCGGGGGTTTCGAGGTAAAGCACGCGCGTCTTGGCGGTCAGCGCCTCGGCCACGCGGGTGGGGTCGGTCATGTCCACATGGCGCACCGTGACGCCAAAGCGGCCGAGGCCATGGTGCAGGAACGAGAAGGTGCAGCCATAGAGCGTGAGGTCGGCCAGGATCTCGTCGCCCGGCTCCAGCATGGACCACAGCGTGGCCGTGATGGCCCCCATGCCCGAGCCGAACACCACGGCGCCCGCGCCCTCTTCCAGCGCAGCGAGCCGCCCTTCGAGCAGCGCCAGCGTGGGGTTGGCGATGCGGGTGTAGAAGTAGCCCGGCTCCTGGCCCGCAAAGCAGCGTGCGCCATAGGCCACGTCCGGGAAGGCATAGGTGGCCGAGGTGTGGATGGGCGGCACCAACGCGCCCTGGTGGTCGGCGGGGTTGTAGCCGTGGTGGATAGCGCGGGTGCTAAAGCCGGTGGCCGGGCTGCGGTCGGTGGTGCGGGTCATGCTTGTCTCCTGATGGGCCGACCACAGACGGGATGCGGGTCGGATGCGGAGATTCTTGACCTCATTGACAGGAAAAATTTCGCCATATTTGCCCTAAAACACAAACACAAAGGCAAAATTTGCCCCAATCAATTACGTTGCAAGCCACCATGCACCCCTACCCGCTCGACCCCGTGGACCGCACCCTGCTCAACGCCCTGCAGCGCGACGGCCGCGCCACCGTGGGCGACTTGGCCGAGGCCGTGTCGCTGTCCACCTCGCCCTGCTGGCGGCGGGTGCGGGCGCTGGAAGAAGCCGGAGTGATTGCGGGCTACCACGCCCACCTGCAGCGCCAGCGCGTGGGCTGGGGGGTGCTGGGCTTTGTGCAATTGGCGCTGCACGACCACACCGCCGAAACCACCTCGGCCCTGGAGCGCGAGGTGATGGCCATGCCCCAGGTGCTGTCGTGCCACAACCTCTCGGGCCGCTACGACTACCAGCTGGAGGTGGTGGCCGCCGACCTGGAATCGTTTGCCGAATACGTGCGCACCCATGTGCGCAGCCTGCCGGGCGTGCGCGAGATTTCGACAAGTTTTTCGCTCAAGGAAGTGAAGCGGACCATGGCGCTGCCTGTGTAGCCCCCAGCGCGGCAGCCACCGCGCTCCCTTCAGCGCGGCGGGGGTTGCAGCGCGCTGGTGGCCACACGCTTGCGCAGCTCGCGGATCAGTGCCTTGGCCCGCGCCTCGTTGGCGGGCCCCATGCGCACCAGGATCTTCTGGCCGCTGGAGAGCGATTCGAGCGCCGGATCGACAAACTCGTACCGCACCCACGGGCGCAGGTTGGGCACCTCGGTGTTCACTGGCGTGAGCTTCACGCGCAGCGGGCCCTGGGGCTCGGGCGCCAGCAACAGGTGGTCCAGCACGGCCACCAGGCGGTCGTTGAAATAGCGCCGGGGGTAGCCCAGCTCTTCATACGCCTGCTGAAACAACGGGTACAGCCGCGCGTAGAGCGCCACGGCGGGCTCCATCGGCACGGCTTCGGCAAACGCCAAAAAGGCGCTGTAGCGGGCCGCATTGGCGGCGGCCACCGTGGTGGGCGCGTCTCCGTCGGCATCCACCACAAAGCGCTGTGGCATGGGCTGCACCGGCCACATGCGCGACGGGGCCTGGGCGCGGGCCAGGTTGTCCACCGTGGCGACCACGCGGCGCACAAAGCCATCGGTGAGCAGGAACGACGCCACTTTGTCGCGGCCCAGCAGGTCGGCGAGCAGTTCCATCACCCGGGGGTCGGATTCCGCCAGTGCGGGCAAGGCGGCGTCTGCCGGGGCCAGCGCATCGATGGGGTTGTGCGGCCCCGAGGCCTCGGGCTGGGGCGATGGGGCTGCAGGCGTTTCGGGTGCGGCGGCCACCGGGGGTGGCACCACGGGGGCCTGCGCCGGGCGCAGCCAGAACCACCAGGCGGCTCCTGCCCCCACTGCGCAGGCGAGCCCGGCGGCGATGACCCAGGGCGTGGAAGATGCGCGCTCTGGCGCGGGGCGGAACTCGGCGGTGTCGTGGTCAGGCATCGGGTCTCCTTCCATACAGGAACAACCCTTGTCCGAGTGGCTGCAGCGCCGGGCGTTCCCCATCCACACCAACGAGGTTGTAGCTGGATTGGATACGCGCTGGATGAAGCGCCGGTAACGCGATGTAGGCAGCGCCTCGCACGCCGCACCGCAAAAGCCCCGGCTAAAACGCCGTGGGCGTCGTCGAAAGCGACTCCAGCCACGCCACCGTGGCCGCCAGTTCCGACGGCCGAATTTCGTGCGCGCTGGGGAACTCGTGGTACGTCACCGCCACCGGCAACGGCGCCATGTGGTGCGCAATGGCCTGGGCATTGGCCAGGGGGATCACGTTGTCGTGCGTGCCATGGCTCAGCCACAGGCGTTTGCCCCGCAGCGCATCGGCCGGGGCCGTCAGCGGCACCACCTGCGGCAGCAGGCGGCTGTGCCACACCAGGCCCGCGTGCATTAGCTCAGGCCGCGTGAGCAGCAGCGACAGCGCCATGATGCCGCCCTGGCTGAAGCCGCCCACCACCACGCGCTCGGGCGGGATGCCCAGTTGTTCGGCGGCAGACTCCAGGGCCTGGACCACCAGGGCACGGCTTTGGGCCTCTTGCGCTTCGTTGATGGTGCGGTCGCCGTTCGGTTCGATGGAGAAATCAAACCACGCGTGCGAGCCCGGCCCCATGCGGAACGGCGCGCGCAGGCTCAGCACATGAAAGCGCCCGGGGATCTGCGGCGACAGGCTGAACAGGTCCTGCTCGTTGCTGCCCACACCGTGCATCAGCACCAGCAGCCAGGGGCGGGGCGTGGAGGCGGCAGCGGGGCGCTGCAAAAATGTGAGCGGCAAATTGAGCATAGACAGGCGGCAGGGGCAGTTTTTACTTAAGAAATGCGGGACTGGTACATCATCAATGCACCGGCTCCAGCGCAAACGCATCCATCGACAGCATGCTGTACATCACCTCGCGGCTCAAGTAGTTTGCGTGCAGGTCGTCGCCCGCCGCACCCAGCGCAAAGAAGATGGGCAAAAAGTGGTCTTCGGTGGGGTGTGCGCGGTGGGCGTGGGGCGCCTGGCTGCGGTAGTTGAGCAGCGCCGCCATGTCGCCACGGGCCAGCGCGCCTTCGATCCAGCGGCTGAACTCCAGCACATAGGGCGCGGGCGCTCGCTCGCTGCCAAAAAATTCGGCCAGGTTGTGCGTCATGCTGCCCGAGCCCAGCACCAGCACGCCCTGGCTGCGCAGGCTGCGCAAGGCCGCGCCCAGCGCATACACCTCGGCCGGGCCCGCGCCCACGGGCAACGCCAACTGCACCACGGGCACATCGGCCTCGGGGAACAAATGCATCAGCGGCACCCAGGCGCCATGGTCAAAGGGGCGCGCGGCATCGCCCTGGGCGGCCACGCCAGCGGCCTGCAGCAGGCCCAGCACTTCTTGCGCCAGCGCGGGCGAGCCGGGGGCGGGGTACTGCAGCTCATACAGCGCGGGCGGAAACCCACCAAAGTCGTGCCAGGTGGCGGGCTGCGGGCCGGTCATGACCTGCACCGAGCGCGCCATCCAGTGCGGCGACATCACCACCACACCACGCAGGCCGGGGTATTGCGCCTTGAGGCCCTGGCCCCACTGCGTGAGCGCAGGGCCTGTGGTGCCTGCGTCCACCGCAAACAGCGGTGCGCCGTGCGATACGAACAGGGCTGGAACAGTGGGTGAAGAAGTGTGGGCAACAGCGGTCATGGCAGTTTCATCCGTGAATGCCTTCACTGTAGGCCGGACGGGCGCCCGCACCAAGCCCTGCAGGGCAGACAGATTGTTCTATGGGTGATGCCAATCAAGCCCGGGCGATGCCCCACCCTGCAGCCATCAGGCGCCGTCGCGCACCCGCCCCCGCAGCGCCTTGGTTTCGCTGCGCTGGGTCTTGCCCTGCAGGCGGCGCTGCTGCGATCCATAGGTGGGCTTGGTGGCGCGGCGCACGCGGGGCGGCACGGCCACGGTGTTGACCAGCGCGTTCAGCCGCGCCAGCGCATCGGCACGGTTCTGCTCCTGGCTGCGGAATTGCTGGGCCTTGATGACCACCACGCCCTCTTGCGTGATGCGGGTGTCGCGCAAGGCCAGCAGGCGCTCTTTCACACCCTCGGGCAGCGACGAGGCCGCCACATCAAACCGCAGGTGGACGGCGCTCGATACCTTGTTGACGTTCTGCCCACCCGCGCCCTGGGCACGCATGGCAGTGATTTCGACCTCGTCTTCAGAGACTTGCAGGGGCAGCGGGGCCATGGCAGTGCAATCCCGCGCGCCCGGCCATCAGGCCGCAGGCTGCTGAGCCAGCAACTGCGCCAGACCGTCAATCGCCAGGCCATAGCCCAGCACGCCAAAGCCGCACATCACCGCCTTGGCTGCGGCGGCCATGTACGAATGGTGGCGATACGCCTCGCGCGCATGCACGTTGCTGATGTGCAGTTCGATCAAAGTGATGCCCGTGCCCTTGATGGCGTCATGCAACGCAATGCTGGTGTGGGTGTAGGCCCCGGCGTTGATGACCACCCCCGCCAGCTCGCCCGCCGCATGCAGGCGGCCCGCCTCGTGAATCCAGTCCACCAGCGCGCCTTCGTGGTTGCTTTGGTGAAACCGCAGCGCAAAACCGTGGCGCTGGCAGGCGTCGGCGCAGAGTTTTTCCACATCGGCCAGCGTTTGGGCGCCATACACGGCGGGCTCGCGCGTGCCCAGCAGGTTCAGGTTGGGGCCATTCAGGACAAAAACGGTTTTTTGAGCGGTCACAGACAGGGTCTCCGGGGCAATGCGCCTGCCACGCTAGCAGGCCAGAGTGCGGGATTATGCGGCGCCCCAGCGCAGGGGCCGCCCCAATAAAAAAGCGGCCCCGAGGGACCGCTGTAAAAGGCAGCCTGTGCAACGCTGCCTGTGAGCGACTCGCGCCCAAGAGGTTGGTGAAAGATCAGCCTGCCAATGCCGTGCCGCCACGGCTGGCTGATCAGCGGTCCCAATGGCGACCGTGGCCGTGGTGGCGATGGCCATGGTGCCGGTAGCCTTGGCCATAACCGCCGTAGTAAACGGCTGGTGGGGGCGAGTAGTACACCGGTGGGGCGTTGTAATACACAGGCCGGGGAGGCGCGTAATACACCGGAGGGGGCGGCGCCACGTAGACCGGGGCGGGTGCGTAGTAGCCATTGCTGGCACCGATCACCACGCCGGGCACGCCAACGCCAACCGACCAATTGACGTCACGGGCCTGGGCAGCGCCAGCACCGGCCAACAAAGCCAGAGCCACGCCAGCCGAAGCGGCCATGGCATAAAGAGAACGGGTTTTCGTCATGGAAATCTCCTGTTAAATGAAGGCCACCCGCCAGGTGACAAGGGCCCTCACCGGTACACAACGCACCAAGTAGGCAAAAGGATGGCATAAAACCGTCTTTACGTTGTGTCTGAACGTACACGTGCTCGTTTTAATGCGTAAAGCGTCACGAAACCGCCGCCTAAAATGGCTGGATGAGCACCCCCTCCCCCGCCAATACCCCCGCCAGCGCCACCGCTGCGGACACCGCTGACACCACCAAGCCCAGCAACTTCCTGCGCCAGATCATCGAAAAAGACCTGGAGCAAGGCACCTACACCGCCCGCCGCTGGGCTGGCGCCCCTGGCGACGCCGCCCACCACGCCCAGGGCGAGCCCGACCCCGCCAAGATCCGCACCCGCTTCCCGCCCGAGCCCAACGGCTACCTGCACGTGGGCCACGCCAAGAGCATCTGCATCAACTTCGGCCTGGCGCGCGACTACGGCGGCGTGTGCCACCTGCGTTTTGACGACACCAACCCCGAAAAAGAAGACACCGAATACGTCAACAGCATCATCGATGCCGTGAAATGGCTCGGTTTTGACTGGACCCAGCTCGGCCAGGCGCCCGGCAGCGCCGCGCCCTACCAGGCCAGTGACTACTTCGGCTTCATGTACCGCGCGGCCGAATACCTGATCGAAGCAGGCCACGCCTACGTGGACGAGCAGACCACCGAACAAATGCGCGCCAACCGGGGCGACTTCAGCAAGCCCGGCGTGGACAGCCCCTTCCGCACCCGGACGCCAGAAGAAAACCTGCGCATATTCCGCGAGATGCGTGACGGCCAGCACGAAGACGGATCGATGGTGCTGCGCGCCAAGATCGACATGGCCAGCCCCAACATCAACATGCGCGACCCGGCCATCTACCGCATCCGCCGCGCCACCCACCACAACACGGGCGACACCTGGTGCATCTACCCCATGTACACCTACGCGCACCCCATCGAGGACGCGCTGGAGCAGATCACCCACAGCCTGTGCACGCTGGAGTTTGAAGACCAGCGCCCCTTCTACGACTGGCTACTGGAACGCTTGACCGAAGGCGGCCTGCTGGCCAGCCCGCCCCCCCGCCAGTACGAATTTGCACGCCTGAACCTCACCTACGTCATCACCAGCAAGCGCAAGCTCGCCCAGCTGGTGTACGACCACAAAGTGAACGGCTGGGACGACCCCCGCATGCCCACCATCGTCGGCCTGCGCCGCCGTGGCTACACGCCCGAGTCGCTGCAGGTGTTTGCAGAACGCATTGGCGTGACCAAATCCGACAGCTGGATCGACTACAGCACCCTGGAAGGCTGCCTGCGCGAAGACCTGGAGCTGAAGGCCCACCGTGGCATGGCCGTGCTCAACCCCGTCAAGCTGGTGCTGACCAACTGGGACGACGTGATGGGCGCAGGCCACCTGGAGCCCTGCAGCCTGCCTGCCCTGCCCCATCCACCCGAAGGCGTGGAAAGCCCCGTGCGCCACTTCACCATCGGCAAGGAAGTCTGGATCGAACGCGAAGACTTTGAAGAAGTGCCCCCCAAGGGCTACAAGCGCCTCTTCCCCGGCAACAAGGTGCGCCTGAAGGGCGGCTACGTCATCGAATGCACCGGCTGCACCAAGGACGCCAACGGAGTCATCACCGAAGTGCTGGCCACCGTGGTGCCCGACACCAAGAGCGGCACCCCCGGCGCCGACAGCGTCAAGGTCAAGGCCGCCATCACCTGGGTGGGCGTTGCCGACGGCGTGAACGCCGAAGTGCGCATGTACGACCGCCTGTTCCTGGACGCCCACCCCGACGCGGGCGGCAAGGACTTCATCGAAAGCCTGAACCCGAACAGCCTGAAGGTGGTGACCGCCATCGTGGAGCCGTCACTGGCCAATGCCAAGCCGGACGACAAGTTCCAGTTTGAGCGGCATGGGTACTTTGTGGCGGACCGGGTGGATCACACTGCGGAGAAGCCGGTGTTTAACCTGGCGGTGGGGTTGAAGGATTCGTGGGGGAAGTGACTACCCCCTGATTGAAAAGAAGGCCAGCAGATTTTTAGATTTGCTGGCCGTTTTCATTTGGACTGATGACAGCCTCTGACGCGAAGCGGTCTGTCACAGTGCAATAGGGATCTGTCATTTGCCGCCGTTCAGTCAAAATCCCCGCCCTCAGGGTGAGATTTGCCCGTGTCGAACACTTCGCATCTCAAAGGATGGGGCATCAACTCCCTAGTGGCTTGGTTTGGAAAAACGGTCTGCAACTTTGAGTGGAATGGCGAATGCTGCTGTCTAAGCCACAGCTTGAAAAGCGAGGAAAACAATATGCTGCTAACCGATATCGCCGTCGAGCACACCCTGGTGTCCAAAAAGGATGGAGTTCGTCAGACTTTTGTGCTGCATCCGTTTACCGATACACAGCGAGATTCGCTGGGCAAATTCGAGATCGTTCGTGACATCAGCCAGCCAGGACTCAAAGACGTTAAACGCTCTACCTTCGTGACGTTTCAACAACTGGCTGAGTTGTACGCAAAAGGTGCACTCGAACAATTCGGGTTTTCCGTTCGCATGTGTCCGGGTCAGGGCACGTACCCTGCCAAGAATCCAGCAAAAAAGATACTGCCCACCAGCATCAGGCCGGGCTCACCATTCGACCAGGCTGTTCAAAAGGTGGATATTTCAAAACCTGCTACGCGCGAATTGAGAACAGCCTTGCTTCGCACCAACGTCACCCTTTAAGGGTGGTGACGCTGATTGATATGGAAGTCCCCGTGAATTCATCCGTTGACCATGCTGAACTCATCGCCACTTTCGAGCGAGCGCAGGCCGATGCCGCTCACAAGCTCGGATTGATCAAAGCGGCTGCGAATAAAGGCCCCAAGGCAGTCCAAGCCGCCACCGAAACGGCTGCAAAGGCCGTAAAACGCAGGGACTCGTATGCAAAAAAGCTGGACAACCTGGGGGTGAGCCTCAAGGATTAAGGGCGGCCCAGCCTACGGCCTGGCACCAGCCAGTAGCCACCGCCTACACCTGGCCGCAAGAGATAAATATGCGCCAGAGACCCATTGCGTGATCCCTGCAAACCGCCCATAGCCTCCCACGGGGTACAGAGCTGCGCCTGCTATCGGCCGACAAAGCACCCACAACACGCTACACGCCGTACAGGGAGCGAGCTACCGCGCCGCAAGCGCCACGCCATTTGCGATACAAACACCGCCATGCTCCCTTCCTCCCCCCTGCCGCACCCGTTCACCCCCACCTTCGCCCATGTGCCACCCGGCCCGCTGACAGGCCCCTTGCAGTTGCTGCTCATCAACGCCGCCGCAGTGTCCGTCCACACGGCCGATGGCGCGCATGTGGGCTCGCTCAAGCTGGTTGGCGGGGTCTGGAAGTTCAAGGCCATGGGCTACGACGCTACTGGCCGCATGGAGCCGGGCCACGGGCCGCTGACGGAGCAGCACAACATGCAGTTCGCCACGCCCGATGCGGCCGAGGTGAGTGCGCGGTTGCTGGGTGCTTTGGGAAGCCATCCGTAAAGCGCACTCACATTCACGCGCCAAGCCCCTTTTGCTTTAAATTTGATAGCAATAAAGGCAACAGCATCAGGCGGAAGCGGCCGATTTATCCTTTATTTCCGCTCCACCAACGCCCGCAACGGCTGCCCGCCCGTGGACAGCTGAAACACCAGCCCCATGGCCTGCACCTGCCAGCCTTGTTTGGCCACGGTGGGGCTGAGCTGGAAGCCTGCCATCACGCAATCGGTCGTGCGCACCTCGCCTGCTTCGGGCGGGCTGCCCAGCATCTGGGTGTAGGTCTGCGGCGGTTGCTGTGTCTGAGCTTGCTGTGGCTGTGCCGCCTGCCCCTCTTTCACCAGCACCAGGTACGCCCTCTCGCGCGCGATGGGGGCGGCGGGGTCGGCGCCGTCGGGGCGCAGGGTGAGGAGGAAGTCGGGCACGGGGGTGGCCGGGTCCAACGCCAGCTGGGGCGTGAATTCGGCCTTGGTGGGTGCGCCGTTGCTCTGGGCCCAGTGCAGGCGCAGGTAGGGTGGGGGTTCCTGGGCGGACCACATCAGGTGCACGTCGTTGCCGTGGGTGCAGTAGCTGGGGTGGGCCGCGGGGTGGGGGTGCGTGGGCCATTGGCCGCCGCCACCGCGCTGCTCCACGCGCAGCAGGCGGTTGTCGGGGGTGCCCAGCAGTGACTGGGTGTAGACGAGCCCCACGCCGGGCAGCTGGTAGCGCTGCATGGGTTGCACGGTGTGGGCCAGCGGGGGGTTGCTGGCGGGCAGCTCGCGGCGCTGGGCCACGTCGCGTGCGGCGGCTTGCAGGGCGCTTTGCGCCAGCAGGCTGGCGTAGACGGGCACGGCGGCAATGGCCAGGCCGGTGAGGCCCAGCATCAGGCTTTCGGCGCGCGAGAGTGCGGGCCGCACCCAGCGCCCGGCCAGCACATGGCCGCCAAACCACACCACGGGGCCCAGGGTGTAGAGCGACAGCACAAACACGCCCAGCGCAGCGGGCCCGCCCACGGCGCGTGCGGGCAGCAGCACCACTGCCACCGCCAGCAGCGCGGCCAGCACCGACACCAGGCGCACCGCCAGCCAGCTGCCCACGCGGCGGCTAGGTTGGAAGTAGCGGCTCTCCAGCCACAGCAGGGCCACCACCACGGCCAGCAGCCCGGCGGCCATGCGCCACCAAGCCTGCTGCTCGGCGGCGGGCATGCGGGCGAAGGTGTCCAGCATCTGGGGCAGGTCCATGGGCGTTTCCTTCCGGTCCGGGCGGTGCGTAGGCTTGTGCCTTGGTGCGTCAGCGCCTCATTGCTTCAATATTGATAGCTATCAGCGCTCATCCATCAGGCGGCAGCAGCCTATTTGATGCATATTTTTCTGGTGATCTGGAACCGTTCACGCTGAGCCTGTCGAAGCGCCACGCGAGGCTTCGACGGGCTCAGCCCGAACGGATTTTTCAGGTTCAAGCGCACCCGATGCTGATCCATTCAAAAGGCGGCAGCACGGGCTGACTGCCTCACTGCCTTACCGCGCCCCACATACAAACTCCACCGCCGCGCACACCGCTGCCACCTGCGCGGCGATGCACTGCTCGGGTGTGGCGCGGGGGCTGTCGGGGTAGACCTCGGTGGTGGTGGTGTAGCGTGCGCCGCTCACGCTGGCGCACAGGCCCCAGGCCTTGAGCTGGTAACGGATCACGCCGGGGGCCACCACGGGCGAGCCGATGATTTCGTTCTTGTCGTCCGCAGGCGCGATGTGCGTGACGCGGCCCACGGCCTTGATGATGGCTTGCTGGAAAGCGGGCTGCGGGCTCTCGGTGTCGTCCACCAGGTAGAAGCCGTCGGGGATGCTGCCGGGCTCGAACACCTTGCCGTCGCGCGCGGCCACGGCGGGGCGGTATTCGGATTCGTCGGTGTCGGTGGTTTCGTGCAGGTCGATGTGGGCGTCGAATTGGCCGTATTGGGCCTGGTGCTGTGCCACCAGCTGCATGAGGGCGGCGGATTCTTGTGCGGGGGAGCCTTCCTTGAACGAGCGGTTGGGGTCGATGGCGTCGAAGTTCCAGCGCTGAAACCGCTCATACGCCCAGGGACTGACGCAGGGCACCACCAGCAGGTTGGCGCGGCCCGCAAACTCGGCCGCATGCTGTTGTGCAAAGCGCAGCGCGCCGTGCACGCCGCTGGTTTCGTAGCCGTGCACCCCGCCGGTCACCAGCGCGCTGGGCAGGCCGGGTTGCCAGGGGCGGCTGCGCAGGGTCTGCAGGGGGAAGTGCTCGGGCGCGTGGTGGGCGTTGGCATAGGCCACCTCGCCGTAGGGCTGCACATCCCACTGGCTGCGCAGGGCGTCGATGGCGCGCAGCACGTCGTCGGCATGGCTGCGCTGGCGCACCTGGCGCGCGCGCCACTGGTCGCGTTCGGCGTCGCCCCAGGGTTGGCCGGGCGTGCCGATGGGGTAGGAGGGAGTGGGTTGCATGGGTGTGTGGGTGGGTATGAGAGGAACCCGTGGCAGGCAGGGCCCGGGCAGGTCGCAGAGCGTTCATAGAATACCGCGATGCCCTTCCCCCTGATCCGGCCCCTGCGGCTGGCCACCTCCTCCCTGGTTCTGCTGCTTTGCGCCCTGGCGGCCCAGGCACAGAATGCCCCCTCACCCGCTTCCGCATCCGCCCCTGCCCCGGCCACACGCCCCGCGGGCAGTGACCCGGCAGATGGCACAGCCCAGCCCCCAGCAGCCACAGCACCCGCAGGGGCCGATGCCGCCCTGCTCTCGCGCGATGCGCGGCGCATCTACGAGCTGTCGCGCGACAAGCTAGTGCAGATCCGCACGCTGCTGCGCAATGCGGGCACGCAGGCGTCGATTGGCTCGGGCTTTTTTGTGTCGGCCGATGGGCTGATCGTGACCAACTTCCACGTGGCCAGCCAGCTGGCGCTGGAGCCCGAGCGCTACCGGGGCGTGTACGTGACGATGGAGGGACAGGAGGGCGAGGTGGAGCTGCTGGCGTTTGACGTGCAGCGCGACCTGGCCGTGCTGCGCGCCAAGGGCCGCACGGCAGCGGCGCCGGTGCTGGGCTTTCGGCCCGCCGACGAGGCGCTGGCACAGGGCGAGCGCATCTACTCGCTGGGCAACCCGCTGGACATTGGCTTTGCCGTGACCGAGGGCACCTACAACGGGCTGGTCAAGCGCAGCTTTTACCCGCGCATCTTTTTTGGCGGCACGCTCAACCCCGGCATGAGCGGCGGCCCGGCGGTGGACGACGCAGGCCGGGTGCTGGGCGTGAACGTGGCCAAGCGGCTGGATGGCGAGCAGGTGAGCTTTTTGATCCCGGCCGAGTTTGCGCAGGCGCTGGTGCAGCGCGCGGCCAACGCGCAGCCCATCACCCAGGCTGCATATGGCGAGGTAACGCGGCAACTGGTGGAGCACCAGCAGTTGCTGACCCAGCGGTTCCTGAAGGCGCCGTTTCATGAGCAGCGCCACGGCAACTACCGCGTGCCGGTGCCCGACGATGCGCTGGCACGGTGCTGGGGCTCGGGGCGTGACCCGTCCTTCCCCGGCCTGAACCTGGAGCGCACACAGTGCCGCGCCGACAGCGATGTGGTGGCGGGCGACTTCAACACCGGCGCGGTGCGCCTGTCGTACGAGGCCTACAACGCGCCCACGCTGGGCGCTGCGCGGTTTGCGCGCATGTATTCGCAAAGTTTTGCCAACGAGCAACTGCCCACGCGCGGCAACCGCCACCAGACGGCGGCCGAGTGCACCGAGCGTTTTGTGGACCCCGGCAGCCTGCCGCTGCGGGCCGTGGTGTGCCTGTCGGCCTACCGCAAGCTGACGGGCCTGTACAACATGACGGTGCTGGTGACCTCGGTGAACCAACCCACGCAGGGCGTGCTGGGCCGCCTGGATGTGCAGGGCGTTGCGTTTGACAACGGCATGAAGCTGGCCGGCCACTACCTCAAGGCCTTCCGCTGGGAGGCCGCACCATGAGCACGATGCCAACAAACACCACCCTGGGCCTGATCGAGGCCCATGACCGCCACGGCGCGCTGCTGGCGCGTGCGCCCATCACCCACTGGCCCGTGACGGTGGGCCGCGCACTGGACTGCGACCTGGTGCTGGACGACCCCTTTGTGGCGCCCCGGCACCTGCGCATTGAGCGTGCGGTGGACGAACCCCGCACCGTGCAGGTGGAGGTGCTGGAGACGCGCAACGGCGCGCGCCTGCAGCGCAAGCGCCATGCCCAGGGCGAGCGTTTTGACTGGCCCGGAGCCACCCCCATCGACCTGGGCCACACCCACATCACGCTGCGCCTGGCCGATGCGCCCATTGCCGACGAGCAGGCGCTGCCGGAGTTTCCGTGGCGCACCGTGGGCACCACCGCCGCGCTGGTGGTGCTGGTGGGGGCTGCGGCCATGGCCTCGTCTTGGCTGGAGTCGCGCGACAGCTCGCAGTACCTCAAGTCGCTGCCCAGCGTGCTGCTCATGCTGCTGTTGGTGGTTAGCGCCTGGTCGGGCCTGTGGGCCGTGGCCAACAAGATGTTTGCGGGCCGCCTGCAGTTCTGGCGCCATGTGCGCATTGCCTGCACGGTGTACCTGGCCAGCGAGGGCCTGCGGCTGGTGGCCAACCTGGCGGCGTTTTCGTTTTCGCTGGAGGCGCTGTCGCAGTTCGCCAGCGTGCTGGGCGTGCTGGTGCTGGCCTGGGCGCTGTATGCCCACCTGACCACCGTGCTGCCCCGCCGCCGCGCGGGCCTGGCCTGGACAGTGGCCGCCGTGGTAGCCCTGGGCGTGCCCGCGTGGCTGGGCGCGCAGTGGCTCAACCGCATGCGACTGACGAACGAGATGTACATGAGCAGCCTGTTCCCCCCCAGCCTGCGTGTGGCCCCTGCGGCGCCGGTGGACCAGCTGCTGCAAGACGCCGAAGCCCTGCGCGCCAAGCTGGACCGGCGCCTGAAGGACGACGGGCTGGCGGACGAGGACGAATAGGCGCGCCGCACGCAGCTGCCCAACCCCCTGCCCCATGCGCCGCCGCAAGCCCCACCACCACGTCTATGTGGTCGAACTCTCCAAAGACGTGCTGCTGGAGCCGCGCTTTCGCAAGAACAACCCGGGCTACATCGACGGCAAGCCCTGCGTGTATGTGGGCATGACCGGGCTGGACCCGGATGTGCGCTTTGACAAGCACAAGGCGGGCATCCAGGCCAACCGGTTTGTGACGCAGTACGGCCTGCGGCTGCTGCCGGATCTGTACGAGGGCTTCAACCCCATGAGCTATGAGGAGGGGGTGGACCGGGAGATCGAGATCGGCATCGATCTGCGCTCGGCGGGGTTTGGGGTGTGGCAGGCGTGAGGGGCTGTTTGCGCCCCAAAAGGACATCGAAAAGGTTCTCTGCCCCCCGCCATGCTGCCGCGCCCTTACCATCGCCCCCCACTTATCCACTCCTCTTTTGGTAGCTAACAGCGTTTACCCATAGCGCGGAAGCGGCCCATTTCATTCAAATTTTCACTCCTAACACCATCCTATGAACTTCGCAGACCGCCTGAAACAACTCCCCTCCGCAAGCCACCTCGCCGCCTTGCACCTGCTGGGTGCTGACGGCCAGGTCCTCGCCAGCATCGAGAACAAGCCCGGCCAGACCGGGTCGCTGGTGGTGTATGCCGCGCTGGGGGCGCTGTATGGCGGCCGCATCACGCCCGCAGCCGCCAGCCTGGGGCTGGAGTGGTATGCCGAGCATGTGGCAGATGCGCGTGCCTTCCCCGGCAAACACCCCAACATCGACCGGCTGCTGGCCTGGGCGCAGGGCAGCGAGAGCTTTGGGGTGCAAGCGGTTTCGGCCTGATACAAAAAAGCCGCTGTGGCCACGGCGGCTTGTCGAAAAAGCCCGGGGCCATTCGTCGTAATAGGTGTGGGCTGGCTGGAATGCGCGGTATGGTTCTGCGGCCCACGCTTTCTTCCTCATCATCCACCCCGATGCCCCTTCAGGAGACCCGAGCATGACGACAGACAACACCACCGGCACCGTCACCCTGCACCGCGTGCTGCGCGCACCGGCCGAGCGCATCTACCGCGCGTTTCTGGATGCCGACGCCATGTGCAAATGGCTACCGCCCCATGGCTTTACGGGGCGGGTGCTGAGCCTGGACGCACGCGTGGGCGGCAGCTACCGCATGCAGTTCACCAACATGAGCAGCGGAGGCACGCACGCATTTGGCGGCGATTATGTGGAGCTGGTGCCGGGCGAGCGCATCGTGCACACCGACCGCTTTGACGACCCCAACCTGCCGGGCGAGATGCGCACCACCGTCCAGTTCAGGAAAGTGATCACGGGCACCGAGGTGTCCATCGTGCAGGCGGGCATCCCGGCGGTGATCCCCACCGAGATGTGCTACCTGGGCTGGCAGGAGTCGCTGCAGCTGCTGGCGCTGCTGGTGGAGCCGGAGATTCCGGGCGAATAAGCCACCCGCACACCGCGCCAGGCCCGGGTCACCGCAACCGCGTCACTTCAACCACTTGTCAGCGGCCTGCTTGATGGTGCCCCGGCTGTCCACCAGGCCCCACACAAAACCCATCACGCGCACATAGTCGGCGTCGTCGGTGGGCAGCATGAAGCCCAGGTAGTTCTTGGGCGTGAGCGGCGCATCCACAAACGCGGCGTGCAGGCGCGGGTCGGCCTTGGCGTAGTGCAGGGCTTCGTAGGTCTCGGTGATCATCACGTCGCCCTTGCCCTCGGCGATGAGTGCGGGGATCTCGGCGTTCTTGTCGTGCGTGCTGACCTGTGCGGCCTTGAGGTTGGCCAGCACATAGGTTTCGTTCGTGCCGCCGGGGTTCTTGATGACGCGCACCGTGGGCTGGTTCATGGCGTCCACGCTGGTGTACTTGGCCTTGTCGGCCGCGCGCACCAGGGCCACTTTGCCGAACGGGGCGTAGCCGGGCAGCATGTCAAAAATGCGCATGCGGTTGACGTTGCGGGTGATGCCGCCCACGGCCACGTCAAACTTGTCGCCCTGCAAATCCTTCACCAGGTTGGGCCACGAGGTCTGCACGTACTCGATCTTCACGCCCAGTTCCTTGGCCATGGTTTCGATCACGTCGATGTCGTGGCCGCTGTAGCCCGCGCCGGTCTTGATGGCAAACGGGCGGTAGTCGCCCGGCGTGCCCACGCGGATGACCTTGGCCTCCATGATCTTGTCGAGCCGGGGCCCCGCCTGCGCGGCCTGGCTGAAAAGGGACAGGGCGGTGACCAGGGCGGCGGCAGCCACGGCGAGTGTTTTCTTGGGGATCATGTGGGAAGTGCTCCAGAAGACAAAAGGAATGAAACCGGCCGCCAGGGCCACGCTGCGCGCACCCACCCTGGCAGAGCCGTCAAAAAGGATACGCCAACAAGCATGCAACATGCCACGCGCGTGCCCGGTGGTGGCTTCTTACGGGCACTGCCATCGTGCTGGGTTACCCTCCGGGGCCTGAAGACCCTTCACCGGCTTGCACCCACAGCAATCCACCCCCCATTACCCCATGGACTACCCAAGGAACACCATGAAAAAACTCAACGTCACCATCCAGCTCGAAATGACCGTCCCCGACGACTGGGCCCTGGTCGAAACCTCCGAGGGCACGCCGGTGATCCAGATGGCCGATGGCAAGTTTCTGGACATCGCCATCGAACCCCTGTTTGCCACCGACCCCGAAGACATGTGGAGCAGCACCGACAGCGAGGAAGAACTCCATGAGGTGCTGGACATGGTCGAGAGCGAGGCCGTGACCTACGAGTTTGTGACGCACTGACCAGCCCAGGCCGCCCGCCGTGCCGCCCCGTGCGCACTGGCGCGGGCGGGCCTTGCGGGCCCGCGCCCCCCTCGCAAGCTGCAGCCTGCGCAACCGCCGCTGTGACTGTGGCCGCTGAAACCGTCTTTTGCCACGCCCCCTCCATTCCTGTGCCCCACCCTACCCACACCGCCGCCGCCTTGACCCTCACCCGCCGCGCCGCATTGGCCAGCGCGGGTGGCCTGCTGCTCGCGCCCATCACGGGCCTGCACGCCAAGCCGCAACCCGCATCACCCACCACACCCGCCAAGCCCCCGGCAGCACCCACCGTGTGGCCCCAGGCGCTGCAGGTGCCGGGCGGTGTGGCCCGGTTGTCGCTGGGCCCCGCCGCTGCGCGGCCACAGGCGCTGGTGCGCCAGGGGGAGGTGGATGTGCCGCTGCTGGTGGTGGGCGACGCCATCGAGTGGACGGCCATCGTAGGCATACCGCTGGCGGCGGCGCCGGGCGATGCGGCCATCACCGTGCGGGCCGATGGCAGCGGCAGCCCGCGCCCGCTGCACTACGCCGTGGCGCCCAAGCGCTACAAAGAGCAGCACCTGCAGGTGTCGCCGCGCACGGTAGACCTCTCACCCGAGGACCAGGCCCGCTACGAGCGCGAGCGCGACCACCAGGCGCAGGTGATGGCCACCTTCAGCGAGCAGCCTGCGGGCCAGGCCCTGGCATCGCTGCGCATGCGCGTGCCGGTGCCCGGGCGGCGGTCCAGCTCGTTCGGGCTGCGGCGCGTGTTCAACGGCCAGCCGCGCAATCCGCACAGCGGCATGGACATTGCCGCCACCACGGGCACGCCCATCGTGGCGCCGCTGGCGGGCCGGGTGATTGACGTGGGCGACTACTTCTTCAACGGCGGCACGGTGTGGCTGGACCACGGCCAGGGCATGCTGAGCATGTACTGCCACCTGAGCCGCATGGATGTGCGCGTGGGCGATGTGCTGCAGGCGGGCGACGCGTTCTGCCAGGTAGGCGCCACCGGCCGGGTGACGGGGCCGCACCTGCACTGGGGCGTGATGCTGAACCGCACCATGGTGGACCCGGCGCTGTTTTTGTAACGGTTGCTGCACACGCCGTATGGCTTCGAAATTGCTGCCAATTTGATAGCAAAACAGGACCGCGCGACAGGCACCTTGCCTTCATATTTTCAAGAAAAAGAGAGCGCCACCCGGTTTTCGTGTGTTTCGCTTTGATGCCTTCTGCCGCGCAACCTGCCAGTGCTGCGTTGCACGCTAGTTGTGCGCGCGGTACAGCACGTTGGCACGGGTCAGGTGGTCGTGCATGGCCATTGCAGCGGCATCAGGGTCGCGCGCGGCAATGGCTTCGTAGATGCGGGTGTGTTCTGCCAGGGTGACCTGTTCTGCCCCGGGGGCGCGCACGATGGTCTGGTAGAAAGCGCTGGCCCAGTTGAACATTGCTTCGACGATGGCCGGAAAGATCGGATTGCCACTGATGACCGCAATCTCTCGGTGAAACAGCATGTCGCGGTTCACAAAGACGCTCAGGTCGCTCAGGGAAGCGCGGTGCGCATCCAGGCAGGCACGCAGGCGCTCAATGTCGGCATCGCTCGCCTTTTGTGCCGCAATACGGCACAGGCCGGTTTCGAGGAAGAGGCGCGCATCCTTGAGGTGGCCGAGCATGTCAGGCTGCATCTGCAGCAGGTGCTTGGCGCCGCCAGCGACCTGCTCAATCAGGAGGTCGGCCGTGGGCACCACCACCCGGGCGCGCTCGCCATGGGTGATCTCGACGATCCCGGACCGCGCAAGGTCCTGAAGTGCCTCGCGCACCGCAGGCCGCCCTACACCGTAGGCGTCCATCAGGTCCCGCTCTGACGGGAGATGGTCTCCGGCACCCCATTCGCCGGCCCGAATCCGGTTCATCAGGCGATCCACCACCTCCTGGTAGATTTTTCGTCTCTGGATAGGCTCGGAATTCATGGCGGTGGAGGATACCGTACCCCTGGCGTCGGCAGGACCTCCGGCGGATTCCCACGCAGCCACAGGCGGCTGCGGGTGGCCGCTAGCTCCCAGAAGCGCCAAAGCGGAGACTGTGTGTGGATCACCCGCTTCATGCGGCGGTGCCGCGCAGCGCCTGGCCAAAGAAGTCTTCGCCCCCCATTTGGCCGCCCTTGAGCACGATTTCAAGGCCATCCATCGCCGGGGTATCTGACCATGCTCGGCACAACGGGGCGCCAGGCACCAGCTGCGAATGCACCGTCAGCGCGGTGATGTCCAGGGCGCTGGCCACGGCACCCGAGCTGTCGCCACCCGCAATCGCCACGCGGCGTACGCCGGTCTGAGCGATGACCTCCTGCATGCAGCGCGCCAGCGCCTGCCCCACCATGGCATGGGCCTGCGGCACGGTCACCCCCGCGCGCATCGCCGCTTCAGGAAACTGCACGACATGCGGGTCGTCGGGCCCGCTGGCCGAGTAGATGAGGGGCGGGCGCCCTGCGGCAACCGCCTGCACCGCGCCTGTCACCACCCGTGCCACTTCGGCCTGTGCCACCTGCGCATCCAGCAGGCGCTCAACGACCAGGCGCTCGGTGGCAAAGCCATGGTTTTGCGCCCAGGCGATCTGCGCCGCCGTCACGGGTGAGCAGCTTCCGCTGACCGCCACCATGGATGCAGCAGGCTGCGTGCGTGCAAGTGCTGCACCGCCCGCCAGGGCACCGCTGTGCCGCCAATGCGCCACCAGCGCGTACTCCAGCCCGGACGACGAGGCAGAAAACACGCCGTTTCCGCGCTCTTCCCAAATTACCCGCCCGGCTTCGGCCAGTGTGCGGTCATCCACCACGTCCATCAAGACGACGGGTGGCGCGGCGGCATCGCGCAACGGCGCGAGGGCTTCCGGTCCGTGCCCGGAGTGCAGGCTGACCAGATCGATCAGCTCCAGCCGCCGCGGCGTCTGTTTTGCCAGGTGCTGCCTCAGATCGGCCTCGGGCATGGGGGTGACGGGGTGACGCGACATGGTGGGATGCCGGTCCAGGCGGTGCACCGTGCCTCCCATGGCAGCAAACAGGTTGCCAAAAGCCTGGTAGCGGCACAGGCGGGGCGCACCAATGACCATGGGCGACCAGGCGCCGCCCATGGCGGCCACACCCAGTTCGATGGCCTGACCGATGGAGCCGATCTCAGGGCTGGAGTCGAAGGTGGAGCAGACCTTGTATTGCAGGATGGGCGCCCCGAAGGCCTGCAGGACGGCAAAGGCCGCGGGCAGGTGCTCGCGCATCCAGGCCGGGCTGCGCCCGCGCGAGGTGCCGGCCAGGCCGATGCAGCGCATGTGCGCAAAGCGCTGCACCCAGGCGGCAGACGGTGGCTGCAGAAACAGCACGGTGGGAACGCCGGCCAGAGTAAAGGCCTCCATCACGTCGGTGGAGCCGGTGAAGTCGTCGCCGTAGTAGGCCAGCAGGGGCCCTTCGGGCAGGGCGTGGTCGGTGTGCACGTTCATCACCAAAAGCCCAGCGCCTGTTGCAGTTCGGGGCGGGCGGCAGCGTGCTGCGCCAGCGGCACATCGGCCACGGCTGCATCCCAGGCCTGGCGCAGCGCGGTCACCCCGGCAGGCACGCCCGCGGGGTGGCCGAAGATGCCGCCCCCGGCGGCAAAGATCAGGTCCTGGATGCCCGCAGCGGCATAGGTGGCAGCGGCGACCAGGCCGGTCTGGCCCGAGCTGAACACCGGCATGACATGCATGGGCGCATGCGGCCACAGCGGCTCGGTCACGGCCTGTACCGAGGCGCGCACCTGGTCGTCGCCCTCGCTGAACTTGTTGCCAAGGCCGTTAACGTGCAGGTGGTCGGCACCGGCCAGCCGCCAGAGCTTGTGCCAGGGGCGGTAGTCCCAGCCCAGCGCAGGGTGGCGGCTCAGGTAACCCCAGCCGTTGCGGTGGGCGTGGATGGGCAGGCTGCTGTGGCGACGCAGTTCGTGCAGCCCGCTCAGGCCCACCGAGTTGAGACTGACCATGACGCAGGTGCCGCCCTGGGCCTGCACGAAGTCGTGGCGTCGCTTCATCTCGTCGATCTCGCCCGTGAGGTTGAAGGCCACCATCACTTTGCGGCCCAGGCGGTCAGCGCCGGCGTGTACTTCGCGCATGACGGCGCGCACGCGGTCCTCGAACGGGCAATGGGGGCCGTCGGCCTGCAGCTCGTCATCCTTGATGAAGTCGATGCTGCCTGCAATGAGCTTTTGCACCTCGGCGGCGGTCTGCTCAGGGCCCATGCCCACGCTGGGTTTGAGGATGGTGCCTATCAACGGCCCATGCGCCACCCCCGCCAGCGCCCGCGTCCCGGTAATGCCAAACGCCGGCCCTGGGTAGACATTGGCAAACGCACTGGGCAAGTGCAGGTCGGTGATGCGCAGGCCCGAAACGCATTGCAGCTCAAACAGGTTGCCAGCCACCGTCGCCAGCACATTGGGAAGCGATGTGCCTATGTTGCCCAGCGGCCACGAGAGTTCCAGCTCGCAGCGAGTAAAGCGCGCGCCTGCGGCGTAGCGCCCGGGCAGGCTGGGGTGGTCCACGGTGTCCAGCACGGTCAGGCGCTCAACGCGAGCGCCACTGCGCTCCTTGAGTTCGGCTGTCTCGTTGGCGAGGGCTAAGAAAGTGCCGCTGGATTGCTCACCCGCAATGATCTCTGCGGCTTTGGCTGGGGACTCACTGGTTTCCAGCCAGTAACGCGCATGGATGCGATCGGAAGACGCAGGAGACTGCAGCATGTTCATTGGGAATTGGAAGTTGGAGCAGTAGGAGCGGATGGAGCCGCTGGCGCAGGCGCCACAACGGCCGCTTTGCGGGGGAACACCGCATCCCGAGCAAGCAGCGAAATGGAGGGGATGTAGGTGACCAGCATCAGACAACCCAGAATGACCAGCACAAACGGAAGCAGATGACCAATGATGCGGTCCAGGGAAATCTTGGCCACGGTACAGGCCGCAAACAGGTTGACGCCAAAGGGCGGCGTGATCATGCCCAGGGCCAGGTTGACAACCATGATCGTGCCGAAATGCACGGGGTCTACCCCGAAGTGGATGGCAACAGGCACCAGGATGGGCGCCAGAACAATGATGGCGGCCGAGGTTTCGATGAACATGCCGATGACAAAGAGCGCCGCATTCACGCCCAGCAGAAACCAGCCGGGCGAGCGCAGCACCTCGGTCAGCCACACGCCAATCGCATCCGGGATGCCAGCCCGTGTGATGAGGAAAGCGAACAGCCCCGCATTGGCAATGATGAACAGGATCACGGCGCTGGAGAGCACCGACTTGCGCAGCACCTGGACGAGGTCTGCGAGCCTGAGCTCGCGATGGATGAGCAGCCCCACCATCAAGGCGTAGAACACCGCAACCACGGATGCCTCGGTGGGCGTGAAGATGCCACCATAGATGCCCCCCAGGATGATCACCGGCATCAGGAGAGCCCACCCGGCCTCGCGCGTGGCCACCAGCGGAGGCAAACGGCCTTCGCCGTCTTGCTTGCCCCAGCCCTTGTAGCGTGCGTGCAGGTGCACAAACAGCATCAGCGCACCGCCAATCAGCAGGCCAGGACCCAGGCCCGCAACAAACAGCTCGCCAATGGACACTTCGGCGGCCACACCGAACAGGATCATGGGAATGGACGGCGGAATGATCACGCCCAGCTCTGCTGCCGTGGCCTGCAATGACGCGGCATAGCTGGTGGGATAGCCATGCTTGACCAGCGCAGGGATCAGGATGGACCCGATGGCGAACGTGGTGGCCACCGAAGAGCCTGATACGGCCGCAAAAATCATGCAGGTGAGCACGCAGCTCATGGGCAAACCGCCTTGCACGCCGCCCACCAGCGATTTCGCGAAATGGACCAGGCGGCGAGAGATGCCACCGTTCTCCATCAAGTTTCCGGCGAGGATGAAAAACGGTACGGCGGCCAGCGGAAAGCGGTCGATGGCGGAAAACATTTCCTTGGGAACAAGGATGAGCCGCGCCGGGTCGAAGAACGCCAGCCCCAGGATGGCAGAGCCACCAATGGAAACGGCGATGGACACGCTGAACACGAAGCCCAGCAACATGGTGACAAGCAGGGTGAGCGACATGGCTTGGGGTGTACAGGTTGACGCAGCAGAGGACTACTGCGCGGTAGAAAGCTCGTCGTCCACGGGGTCGAGGTGGTGAGCCACCACAGCCAGCATGGCAAGCAGCGCGCCCACAGGCAACGCGGCGTATGCCCAGCCCATCGACAGATCCATGCTGGCAAATGTCTGGAAACGCACGCGCTGCACCAGGTCCAGCCCAAACCACGCCAGCACAACGAGAAACAGGAGGTTGACCGTGGTGATAGTCCCGCGCACCACCTTGCGCCATGCGCCCTTCGAGACACGCAGCATCAGGTCCACCGAGACCAGGGCACCTTGACGGAACGCCGCCACAATGCCCAGCGCCACCATCCAGATCAACAACCGCCGCATGGCTTCTTCCGTCCAGGAAGAGGGCTGCTGGAACAAAAACCGGGCGATCACCTGCCACAGCCCCAGGCACGAGACGATGGCGAGCAAGCCACATGCAACAGCCATGCTCAGGCTGGTCAAGCCACGGTCAAGGCGGAGTATGAGATTTTTCATGGATGGGAACGGTGGACCCAGGGGCTGCAGGCACGCCACGGCCGCCATCGGCGCGTGGAATGGCCCGGCCCTGACGGACCACCCTGAACAAGAACCAAGGAAGCGGAGAGTGCGCACCCAGGGGTGCGGCCCCCGCTGACGAAGAACGCAGCAGTCCGGGTGAACTACTTCACGGCCTGGATGCTGGCAATGCGCTCTGCACCGAACTCCCGGGCATAGGCCGTATAAGCGGGCGCCACAGCTTTGCGGAAGCTGTCGCCATTGACGTTTTCGTCAATCTGCATGCCGTCCTTGCGCAGCTCAGCGATGCCGTTGGCTTCGTCATCATTGACCTTTTTGCGCTGGACGGCGGCGGCCTTGCGCGCGGCCGCAGTGAACACCTGCTTGTCGGCCTCGGACAGCTTGCCCCAGATCGCAGGAGAGAGCACCAGCACCGCTGGCGAGTACACATGCTTGGTCAGAGACAGGTACTTTTGGACCTGGGACAGCTTGGCAGAAAGGATCACGGGGATGGGGTTTTCCTGTCCATCCACGGTCCCTTGTTGCAGCGCGGTGAAAACTTCGGGCCAGGCCATCGGCGTGGGCATGATGCCGAAGGTCTTGTAGCCCTCCATGTGCACCTTGTTTTCCATGGTGCGCATCTTCAGACCACGCGCATCTTCTGCACTGTGGATCGCGCGCTTGCTGTTGGTCATGTGGCGAAAGCCGTTCTCGGTCCACGCCAGCCCGACGATGCCTTTGGCCGTCATCTTGGACAACAGCTCCTGCCCGATAGGGCCGTCCATCACCTTGCGGGCATGGTCGTAGTCGCGGAACAGGAAAGGAATATCGACGATCTTCACCTCGGGCACAAAGTTTCCAAGGGCGCCCGTGGACACGTTGGCTGCATCCTGGGTGCCCAGCTGAACGGCTTCGATCATCTCGCGCTCACCACCGAGCGAATTGTTGGGAAACTGCTGGCACTTGTAGCGACCCTGGGTCCCCGCGTCCACGGCATCACAAAACGCCACAGCCCCCATACCGTAGTGCGAGTTGAGGGCGTTGGAGTAGCCAATCTTGAGCACAGTCTGCGCTTGCGCGCCTGCGTGCAGAAACAGGCAAGCCATCAAGGCGGCGGCCTTGGTCATCGAACGGCGAAAAGTTTTGTTCATCGTTTTGTCTCCTGTGTGGTGGTTTTTTCAAACATGACGGGGGCGCAACACAACCCAGGCCAGCACGCACCACCAAGGCGGGCGGCTTTGCACACTGCTTTTTGCGGAAGCCCCGGGAAAGATGCGCGCGCGGTGCCCAGGCAATCAGGTAATGCGACGGATGCTTTCCGCAATCTCGTCCTTGTCGAACACGTTTTTCCAGTCATCCCGCATGAGGCGGGGCTTGCCATGGACGATGGCCTTGTTGCAGGCATCGGAGAACTGGCCGGGAATCTGCTTGAAGATCACCGCGCTCAGGATGGTCATGTGGCCCAGCAGGAAATCGCGGGCCGCATCGGCAGGCACGCCCCGGGCGATCACTTCGTCCATGGCCTCCCGCATCACATCGAGCAAGGTGGCGCAAACAGTTTCTGAAAGGCCGGGCTCCAGCATCGCCATCTGCTCCACCGTCACGCGGTACGAGCGCTCAATCGGCTGATAGATGGTTTTGGCAATCGACTCACCCAGATCAAAAGCCGACTCGGGCCCCTGCATCAGCGCGCTCACGACCGACTGCGGCGCGGCCACTCCGCCAAAGTAGTCGGGCGAACCTGCCTGGTGCGCCCGGGGGTGGAAGATCGAAGGGTGACAAGGGTGCGCCACGAAATACACCAGATCGGCCCGATCCGGCAGATGCCCGGCAAAAGGCGCCGCCGCATCCAGCGTCATCACCATCGTGCCCGGCTTGAGCTGCGGCGCCATGTCGGCAGCCAACCGGCCAATCAGCGTATCCGGCACGGCAAGGATCACCACATCCACGCCATCCAGCGCCTGCGCCATGGGCACGCATTCAACACCCACCTCGGTGCGCAAGCGCTCCTGACCCACGGCGCTTGGCTCGACGTGGCGCACCTCATAGGGCGAGCCCTTCAAGTTCTGCGACAGGCGAACCCCCATCTTCCCCCCTGCGCCAAACAGCGCAATCTTTGCGGTCATGTATCTCTCCATCGTTGGCAAGAGTGCGGCTGAATGCCGCCCCCCTGAGTCACCGGAGATGGCCTGCGGATCGGGCCATCTTTCTGGTGTGATGGTATGACGAGTACATCATCATCTATAGAGGGTTTTCCCGGGACTGTCGCTCCGTGATCCCGCTGCGCTGAAGGCCCGACAAGGGTTCAACCGCCGAGGACATGGAGGACGCACACCTCGCATCTATGAGGCAAAACCAGCGCGTTCCATGAAGCACACCTCGCATGCCGAAGTGCTATCCATTCAATAGCGTGATATGAATATTTGGCAAGCACCTTGAGCCCCTCTTACACCTAAACTACCCACTGCATTTACCCAATCTGCACCGCACGGCCCCGGTGCCCGCCCTGGCGGCACGACCAGCCCTACCTGCCCCACGCCTCCCATGACCCGCCCTGCCCCACCCCGCCTGATCCGCTTCAACAAACCCTATGGCGTGCTCAGCCAGTTCACGGCCGAGGGCAAGTGGCAGGGGCTGAAGGACTACATCGACCTGCCCGGCGTGTACGTGGCCGGGCGCCTGGACGCCGACAGCGAAGGCCTGCTGCTGCTGACCAACAGCGGCCCGCTGCAAGCCCACATTGCCGACCCGCGCTTCAAGATGGAGAAAACCTACTGGGTGCAGGTGGAAGGCATACCGGATGAAGCCGCGCTGGCCGCGCTGCGCAGCGGCGTGGTGCTGAACGACGGTCCCACCCTGCCCGCCCGCGCACGGCTGCTGGAACCCGCGCCCGCCGTGTGGGAGCGCAACCCGCCCATCCGCGAACGCAAAAACATCCCCACGGCGTGGATCGAACTCATCATCCGCGAGGGCCGCAACCGCCAGGTGCGCCGCATGACGGCCGCCGTCGGGCACCCCACACTGCGGCTGATCCGCGCAGTCATCGGCCCCCACACGCTCGACGGCCTGGCGCCCGGCACCTGGGCCGACGCCGATGCAGGCAGCTACGCCGCCAGCGCCCCCATGCGCCGCGACAGCGCCGAGCCCCGCGCGCGCAAGAACCCACGCAAGCCGTCGGCGTAGTCCGGCCCCACGGCCTGCTGGACCGAGGTGCGGGCGGCCAATGCGGTGCGCCAGTGCGCCACCTGCGGCAGCCCCTGCCACAGGCCCAGGTCGTCCACGCCCGGCAGGTCATCGATCACATCGAAGTACCGGAACACGGGGCCAAACACTGCGTCCACCATGCCAAAGTCTGCCCCCGCGAAATAGGGGCCGGGGCCGCTGCGTTGCACCAGCGCGTGTTCGATCTGCACAAAACGGCTGCGCAGCTCCTGCGCGCGGCCCTGCAGGGTGGCCTCGTCGGGCGCGGAGTAGAACGCGCCGATGGTGCCCAGCAACGCAGAGCCAAACTCCATCCAGGCCCGGTGGCGTGCGCGCTGCAGCGGGTCTTGCGGGTGCAGCGCGGGCATGGCCACATCGTCCAGGTATTCGCAGATCACGGCCGACTCGAACAGGCTCTGGCCGCGCACCTGCAGCACGGGTGTCTTGCCCAGGGGCGAGAGGGCCAGGAACCAGTCGGGCTTGTTCGCCAGGTCGATGGTGCGGCGCTCGAACGCCAGGCCCTTTTCGTGCAGCACGATGGCCACGCGCTGCACGTAGGGGCACAGTGCGTGCGAGACCAGCGTGAGCGCGGGTGCGGCCCCGGTCACGACAACAGCCCCTCGGCGCGCAGTGCGACCTGCACCTGCGGGCGGGCTGCCACGCGCGCCATCCAGGCCTGCAGGTGCGGGTAGGCGGTGAGCGGGATGCCCAGCAGGTTCGACCAGTTGACGATGGTGAAGCCATAGGCATCGGCCACGCTGTAACGGCCCGCCAGGAAGTCGCTGCGCGACAGCACGGCATCCATCTCGGCAAACCGCACGGCCAGTTTGGCCCGCACAGCCTGGCGCGTGGAGTCTGCCGTCTCCTTGTGCCACAGCCAGGGGCTGAAGCCCTTGTGCAGCTCGGTGCTGACGAAGGTGAGCCACTCCAGCACCGCCAGGCGTTCGCGCGAGCCAGGCTGGCCGATGAGGGCCTGTGCCGGATCCAGGTCGGCCACGTACTGCAGCAAGGCTGCGGCTTCGGTGTGGCGCGAGTGGTCGTCCAGCTCCAGCAGGGGCACATAGCCACGCGGCGAGATGTCGAGGTAGTTGGTGCCGGTTTCGGTGGTGTGGCGGGCCAGATCGACCTTGACCAGGTCGAAAGAGGCGCCCACCTCACGCAGGGCAATGTGGACGGCGAGCGAGCAGGCGCCAGGGGCGTGGTAGAGCTTCATGATGGCAAAGTGCTTTCTTGGGTGTGCAAGGTGAAGGTCGCCCCCGGAGACCACAGGCGGGCACCGGGCGGCACACAGAATCTATGCTTGCACCTACGCAAACAAAATCCGCAGCCATGAAATCAACCATTGCACCAACGCAATATCGTCTGGGCGCTGCCGAGCTGGAAGTGCTGCTGGCCATGGTGCGCACCGGCACACTGGCGGCGGCGGGCGAGCGGCTGGGGGTGGATGCATCCACCGTGTTCCGCGCCATCCAGCGCATCGAGCGCGGGCTGGGCCAGCCGCTGTTCGAGCGCTCGCGAGCGGGCTACCGCGCCTCGGAACTAGCCCAGGCACTGGCCGAACAGGCCGAGCGTGTGGAGGCCGCGCTGGAAGCCGCGCGCACCGCAGCGCAGGCCCAGCCAGAGCAGATCACGGGCACGGTGCGCATCTCCACCACCGACACCATCCTGCACGGCCTCATCGCCCCGGCCCTGCAGCAGCTGCAGCCCCAGCACCCGGCCCTGGCGTACGAGTTGCACGCGGGCAACGAGCTGGTGAGCCTCACGCGGCGTGACACCGACATCGCCGTGCGTGCCACCAAGCGCCCGCCGCAGCACCTGGTGGGCCGGCAGCTGGGCATGGTCCGCGCAGCGCTCTACACCGCCGCAGCCAGCCCGCTGGCCCTGTCCGACGTGGAGGCGGGCCACGCCGCCTGGATCGCCCCGGACGACGCCCTGCCCGACCACCCCTCGGTGCGCTGGCGCAAGAAGCGTTTTCCCAAGGCGCAACCCACCTACCGCGTGAACAGCCTGCTCACGGTGATGGAGCTGGTGGCGCTGGGCATGGGCGTCGGCGTGCTGCCGATCTTTCTGGCGCAGGCCCGCAGCGACCTGCGCCCGCTCACCGGGTCGCTGGCCGACTGCGAGACCGAGCTGTGGCTGCTGACGCACCCCGAGTCGCGCCACCTGCGGCGCATTGCGGCGGTGTATGGGCACCTGGCGGAGACGGTGCGGATGCCGTGACACAGGGCAAACCGTACAGGAGAGCCGCGAGGTGGGCGCGCTGGCCATGGGCGCGCGCACCTACAAGTGGATGCGGAAACACGCCGTCGACGCCGGGCAACCGTGGCCCTACGCGCAGCCGACCTGGGTGTTCAGCTCGCGCACCCAGCGCGGCGATGTGCGGCCGGTGCACCGGGCCACGGTGCAGGCGGCGGCAGGGCGTAGGCCGGCGGGGTAGTCCTCAGTCATGGCTATGTGGTGCGGCACGTCAAGACCTCAATGTTTCTTGGGAGTCCTGCACCGTCCAAGCAATCGACAAATGACTGCTGCGAGGATTCGCGTCAGTCTGCTGGGAGCCCGTCGGCTAAAAAATCCCAGGCGATGAACACTTCGCCAAACTCGAATGCACTGCTTGACTCACCGAGGCGCATCTGCATTCAGGTCTGAACCCAGCATGCAGTCACGCGCTTTTTAGCTGAGCACTGTCATCTCTTCAGAATGAAAAAAGACAGCGATAAAAATCCCAAGGTAAAGCCAAAGGCGATGGCATGCAGGCCAAAAAATTCCAACAAAAAAATAGTGAAATCAACCCGTGCGGAAGCTGAACCGTCAAACTTCCTCGCCCGATTTTCACCAGTATCTCCACTGGAAAATCTGGATAAAAAATAGATCAACACCCTGACGGTGATCACAACAGCCAGAACGACGGCCATGACCACACCAGACAAGAGAGATGTTCGGTAGTGCCCCAAACCTTCAATCGTGGCGAAGTAATAGAACAGACCTGCGGCCCCCAATACCGCCAGGAAGAAGAACGCCATCTGACGCTTGATCAAGAAATCAAAAACATCATTCATGAATCACCCCCAGCACCATTTCTTTTCATTCGGGAAAGTCGTTCGATCATCTGTTCTGCCGCCATTCGCATCTCCAAAGCCAGAGATCAAGCCCAGGGCGCGACTGTAAGCAGCCTCACCGAGAGGAAGTGGTCAGGTGCAGCGATATCCACGCGGTATTTTCAGTAAAAACGCCGTGTCGAATCTCCACTTCTCGCCGAGTGCGAATGTTCGGCATCGCAGCACGGGAAAGCGTAGGACCTTGCTGCCAACACGTTGTCAGCAGCCTCGCACTATGGTGTCGGCACCCACAACGCAGACCCCACCCCCAGCATTCATCCCATGACCTCCACCCAGTTCTACGGCGCAGCCAGCCTCGATGGCTTCATCGCCACGCCCGACCACGACCTGGGCTGGCTGCTGCAGTTTGGCGAGATCGAAGGCTCCAGCTACCCCGCCTTCATCCGCGATGTGGGCGCGCTGGCCATGGGGTCGCACACCTATGAATGGATGCTGAAACACGCCATCGACGCGGGACAGCCGTGGCCTTACGCGCAACCCACATGGGTATTCAGCTCGCGCACTCTGCGGGGCATTGCGGGCGCCGATGTGCGCTTTGTGCGCGGCGATGTGCGGCCGGTGCACCAGGCCATGGTGCAGGCGGCAGCGGGGTGCAATGTGTGGATTGTGGGCGGGGGTGAGCTGGTAGGGCAGTTTTACGACGCGGGCCTGCTCGACGAGCTGATCGTGCAGATCGCCCCGGTAACGCTGGGCGCAGGCACGCCGCTGTTGCCGCGCCGGATCGCCCAACCGGCGCTGCGCCTGACGTCGGTGACCACGCTGGGCGGCCTGTTTGCGGAGCTGCGCTACGCGGTGCCGCGCCCTGAGAGCGACTAACAAAAATCCCCTGGCGTCGTTGTTCCGCCTTGTCGTACCGCTTGTACTGCCTGCGTCGGGGCCCTCAAGTCCCCGCCTCAGCCTCCGCTGGCCTGGGCCTGGTCGATGATGAGGTAGCGCTTGACCAGGTCGAAGAAACTTTCGTAGAAGGTGTCTTTGGAGATGGTCTCACTGCCCACCTTGACCAGCGATTCGCTGCTGGAAGAGAACGGCAGCGACACCGAGCCGATGGCGCCCACGCCCACGCTGGCCGAGTTGTTGGTCTTGCGCAGGGCGTAGGTGTCCTGCAGCGCGGTCACAAAGCCCAGGCTCACCTTGCCGTCATTGGCCTCGGGCACACACACCACACGCACCACCATCTGCAGGTGCGACTCGGCCTCGGGCTGAAAGCTTTTTTTGCCTTCGATCAGCTCGGCCTGCTGGGTAGAGATCACATAGCCCTGGCTCAGCAGTGCGCGGCGCGATGCCTCGCAGGTCTGGACAGGCGTGGCGTCGAACAGGCGCGAGTAGGTGGCCACGGAGCCAAAGTTTTCCTGCACCTCGAAGGTCTTGGCGGTGGTGCCCACACAACCCGCCAGCAGCAGGGCCGATGCACCGCCCGCCACGGCCATTGCCAGCGCCCGCAGCAGGGCCCGGCCTGGCACGTGGGCCACCGGAGTGGCGTGGGGCAAGGGGCAATCCGTCGGGGAGTTTGGTGTCATGTCTGGTTTTCTTCATGCGGCGCAACAGGCTGCTCTGACGGCACAGGCCGTGCGCGGTTCCATCGATTTTAGGGAGCGGCCCGCCCTTCGGCAGCCATATGACCAAGGTTTGGCCGGGGTTTGAACGGGGTTTATCGCCGTGCCAGCCATCATCCGGCAAGTTATACCCGCCGCATGTGCAGCAAGTTGTGGATAACCCGCAGAACAACCCCGAGAAACGGCGCCAGTGCGTGGTTTCAGCGCGCTGCACAAAAAACCGGCAGCCCCGCGCAACGCAGCGCCTGCGCCCCAGTTCGGCATGAAGAGAGGCCTGCAGCAGCTACACTATTGATAGCTATCAGCGCTCTCCCATTGCGCGCAGACGGCCAAAAAGACTTGTAAAGAACGGCAACCTTCCAGGCCACAGGCCTGGCAGCGCCCGCACCACTCCTTCCCCTCCCGTGCCCCTCGCTTCCCTGCTCTGCCAGGTCGTCGCCATCAGCGACGGCGACACCCTCACCGCCCGCTGCGGCGTGCCTGGCGCCTACCAGCAGGTCAAGGTGCGCATTGCCGCCATCGATGCGCCCGAGTCACGCCAGGCGTTTGGCCAGAAGTCGCGGCAGAACCTGGCACGGCTGTGCTTCAGGCAGCGCGCCACGCTGCAGCCGGTGGATGAAGACAACTACGGCCGCACGGTGGCCCATGTGCGCTGCGGCAGCGCCGACGTGGCCACGGCCCAGGTGCGCGCGGGCCTGGCCTGGGTGTACACGCCGTATGCCGAATCACGTCCGGAGCTGGCAGCTTTGCAGTCAAAGGCGCGCAGCAACGGTGCCGGCCTGTGGTCGCAAAAGCGGCCGCTGGCGCCGTGGGACTACCGGCACCGGCGCAGCCAGCGCTGAACGGGGCTGGAGAGGGATGGGTCAGGTGCGCAGCAGGGCCAACACGCCCTGGGGCATCTGGTTGGCCTGCACCACCATGGCATTGCCCGCCTGTTGCAGGATCTGCTGGCGCGCGAGGGTGGCGGTCTCCACCGCAAAGTCGGTGTCGGTGATGCGCCCCCGGCTGGCCGAGAGGTTCTCGCTGCCGATCTGCAGGTTGGAAATGGCCGACTCCAGCCGCGACGACTGGGCACCGATGACGGCGCGCTGGCTGTTCACGTAGTCGAGCGCGCGGTCCACCGACACGATGGTCTGCGCGGCCGAGGTGGTCACGTCCAGCGTGTTGCGCAGCCCCATGGCACCGAGGCCAACCGCGCCCACGCGGGTTTCCATGGTCTGGTTGGCGTTGGCGCCCACCTGGAAGACCTTGGTGCTGATGGCGCCGCTGGACGACGCGATGTTTTCGTAGGTCTCGGTGAAGCCCTGCAGCGCATCCTTGCCCGAACGGCTGCCCTGGTTGGGCAGCGCAGCCTTGGCGTCGCGCACCATGCCGCCATCCACATCGGCGCCGCCAATGGCACCGGTGTCGGCGTTGTTCAGGCTGAAGGTACCGATGAAGGCAGCGCCGTTGAGCGCGAATTGCGCCTGTACATCAGCCCCGTTGGTGAAGGCCCCTGCCGAGGCAGCGGCAATGGCCGCGTCCAGCGTGGCGCCGGGGTTGTTGCTCATGTAGCTGAGCACGTCCTTGATGCCCGTGCCACCCGCCGCCTTGATGCGGTCGTGCATGTAGCGCACAGCCGAGTAGCTGGCCGAATAGAACTCGCTGGTGTTGGTGGGCCCGCCAATGGCCGCCACCACGGCTGCCACGCCCAGATTGGTCACATCCCCACGCACGCGCTCGTCGGCACCGTGGACGAACTCGGCCGCGCCTTCGGCAAACCACAGGTGGTTGGTGGTGATGTCCTGCCAATTGGTGGCGCGCGCCATCACGGCGTGCACCATTTCGTGCGCAATGACGCGGTCGTTGTAGAACGGCGCGGTCCCGCCGTTGGGCATGTTGGGCGGAACGAAGTCGGCCATGTCCACCTGCAGCACCAGGTTGTTGCCCCGCCCCTGCCCATCAAAACCGGTGACCTGCACATAGGCCGCCACACCGCCTGCGTTGTCGGTGAAGCCGGTGTAGCGGATGTCCAGCGCCGCGCCGTCGGCCTGGATGCCGAAGTAGGTGCGGATGAGGTTCTCGCTGCTCTCCAGCCAGCTGCCCGCACTGGTCATGCCATCGAACACGGCCAGCAGGTTCTCGTCGCCCACCACGCTGGCATCGGAGCGGTCGAACACGTCCATGCCGTTGAACTGCGTGGTACGCCCGGTGCGGTCGATCTCTTGCGCCAGCCGCGTGACCTCGGCCTGGATGGCCTGGCGGTCGGACGCGCTGTTGGTGTCGTTGGCAGCCTGCACGGCAAGCTCGCGGATGCGCTGCAGGCTGGCGGTGACGCTTTGCAGCGCTCCCTCGGCCGTCTGCATGAGCGACAGGCCGTCGTTGGCATTGCGCGCCGCCTGGTTGAGCCCCCGGATCTGCGAAGTGAACCGCTCGGAGATCGCCAGGCCGGCCGCATCGTCCTTGGCGCTGTTGATGCGCAGGCCCGAGGACAGGCGCTGCACGGTCGTGGCCATGTCGCTCTGCGCATTGCCAAGCCGGCGCTGCGCATTGAGCGACATTACGTTGGTGTTGATCGTCAACCCCATGGCCTGCCCCGTGAACCCCTGGTGAGTGGTGGATAAATACACAGCTCCCGCGCCCCCACGCCAGAGCGCCGGAGCCCGGAAACCCGCTTCTCTTTCTCCTTATCGACGGGCTCCGGCAAAACCTGAATAGCGATTTCTGCGGGTCTTTCCCCCAGCCGCCAGCACGCCAGGGGCATGGCCGTTAGCATCGTGGGGTCTTTCTCTCCCCTTGGCCCGGCGGCGCCTTAAGAGCCTATTCAAAGAAGCCGCTCTCAGCCCCGCGCCAACCGTCCCTGTTGCCATGACCGCTCCCCCATCCCCTCTTGCGGCGCCCGATGCCGAGCCCGCCAACGTCTACCGCCATTCCGGTTTTGTTGCTTTTCTGATCGCCCGCGTGGTGGCTGTGGTGGCCACCCAGGTGCAGGCTGTGGTCGTGGCCTGGCAGGTGTACGACCTCACGCGCGAGCCGCTGGCGCTGGCCTATGTGGGGCTGGCGCAGTTTCTGCCCATGTTGTGCCTGCTGCTGCCAGCGGGCGATTTGATCGACCGGTTTGCGCGCAAGCGCATCCTGGCGCTGGCCTGGGCGGTGGGCGGGGTGTGCAGCGCGTTGCTGTGGTGGCTGTCGGGCCACGGCGCCAGCGGCGTGGCGGGCATTTATGCGGTGCTGGTGCTCTACGGCTGCTCGCGGGCTTTCTCGGGCCCGGCCATGCAAAGCCTGCTGCCGCAGATCGTGCCGCGCGGGCATCTGGCGCAGGCCATGGCCGCCAACAGCATGCTGATGCGCGTGGCAAGCATTGGCGGGCCCCTGCTGGGCGGGCTGCTGTATGCGCTGGGCGGCGGCGAGCTGACCTATGCCATTTGCTGCGCCTGCTTTGCACTGGGGGTGGCGCTGGTGCTGCGGGTTCCGGTGGCGCACGGCACCGCGCCCGGCCCCACGCAGGGCACGATGTGGCAGCGTTTTGGCGCGGGCATCGGCTTCATCCGCTCGCGGCCCATCATCCTGGGCACCATCTCGCTGGACCTGTTCGCCGTGTTGCTGGGCGGCGTGGTGGCCCTGCTGCCCATCTATGCACAAGAGGTGCTGCACGTGGGCCCGGCGGGCCTGGGCGCGCTGCGCAGCGCCATGGCGGTGGGTGAGGTGGGTGCCGGGCTGTACCTGAGCATGCGGCCCTTCAACCGCCATGTGGGGCGCACCATGTTCATCGCCGTAGCGGTGTTTGGCGTGGCCAACCTGGTGTTTGCGCTGTCGCACTGGTTCTGGCTGTCGTTTGCGGCACTGATGGTGGCGGGCGCGGCCGACATGGTGAGCGTGTACATCCGGGGGGCGCTGGTGCAGTTCTCCACGCCCGACACCATGCGCGGGCGGGTGAACGCGGTGAACATGCTGTTCATCGGCTCGTCCAACGAGCTGGGCGAGTTCCGCGCGGGCACCAGCGCCGCCTGGCTGGGTGTGGTGCCTGCCGCCGTGGTGGGCGGCCTGTGCACGCTGGGCGTGGTGGGGGGCTGGATGTGGGCCTTCAAGACGCTGCGCACGGTGGACCGCTTCGAGGAAGCTGCGCCGGCCAGCAGCTGAGCAGCTGAGCAGTTCAGCGGCGGCGCGACAGCCCGTGTAAACAAGCTCTGGGGCATTTGTGTCGCGCAGGTAAAACCCGCGCGGCAGGCTTGCACGCCGCGTGGGGGCGGCGCACCATGCGCCCACTGCCTGCCCCACAAGCGCGCCCATGAACGCACCCTTCGCTCCGCCCTCCAGCCATCTACAGCGCCGCACCGTGCTCGCAGGCCTAGGCCTGCTGGGCATGGCCGCCACCGCCCCTCTGGGCCTGGCCCGTGCCGCCGCCCCGGCAGGCGCCGCCCCCTGGGCCCAGGCCGACGAGGCCACCCTGGCCCGCCTGCTGGACCGCGTGACCTGGGGCAACATCGCCCAGGGCACGCAGGCGCTGCCGCCGCAGGGGGCTGCGGCCTATCTGACCGCCCAGCTGCGCCCGCCGCCCACCACGCTGCCGAGCGCAGCGCAGGCACAGATCGACGCCATGGCCATCACCCGCACGCCCTTGCCCGAGCTGGCCGCGCGCATGGAGGCGCAGCAACAGGCCGCCAAGGCCCAACCCACCGAAGAGGGCCGCAAGGCCGCACTCAAGGCCTGGCAGCAGGACATGCGCGCGCTGCAGCAAGAGGCGGCCGAGCGTTTTGTGCTGCGCGCGCTGTATTCCCCCACCCAGCTGCGCGAGAAGATGACCTGGTTCTGGATGAACCACTTCAACGTGTTTGCAGGCAAAGGCCCCTTGCGCGCGCTGGTGGGCGACTATGAAGAGCGCGCCATCCGCCCCCACGCACTGGGCCGCTTTCGCGACCTGCTGGGTGCCACGGTGCGCCATCCGGCCATGCTGCACTACCTGGACAACGCCCGCAACGCAGCGGGCCGCATCAACGAAAACTACGCGCGCGAACTGATGGAGCTGCACACCCTGGGTGTGGACGGCGGCTACAGCCAGCAGGACGTGCAGGAGCTGGCGCGTGTGCTGACCGGCGTGGGCGTATCGCTGCGGCCGCCGGACGACGAGCCCCCGCGCATGAAACCCGCGCTGCGCCGCCACTACGTGCGCGAGGGCCTGTTCGAGTTCAACCCCCAGCGGCATGACTGGGAGCCCAAGACGCTGCTGGGCCAGCCGCTGCGCGCCGAGGGCCTGGCCGAGGTGGACGAAGCGCTAGACCGCCTGGCCCGTGCCCCAGCCACGGCGCGCTTCATCACGCGCAAGCTCGCGCTGTTCCTGGTGGGCGACCAGCCGCCGCCTGCGCTGCTGCAAACGCTCACTCGCACGTTCGAGCGCAGCGATGGCGACATCGCCGCCGTGCTGGAGGCGCTGTTCAACACACCCGAATTTCACGCGTCGCTGGGCCAGCGTTTTCGCGACCCGGTGCACTACGTGCTGGCCGGCCTGCGCCTGGCCCATGGCGACGCCGTGCTGCCCGGCGCCGAGCCCGCGCTTGGCTGGCTGCAGCGCCTGGCCGAGCCCCTGTATGGCCGCGCCACGCCCGACGGCTACCCGCTGGATGCGGCGGCGTGGGCAGGCTCAGGGCAGATGTCCACCCGCTTCGAGATCGCCCGCGCCATCGGGGCCGGGGTGGCCTCCGCGCCCCTGTCCACCCCGCGCGAGAAGGAGATGAGGATGGCCGAGCAGTCCGCAGCGCAGCGCACGCCCCCGCCGCTGGCGCAGAGTGCCTATGTGCGCGCCCTGCAGCCCACCTGGTCGGCCGCCACGCGCAATGCGCTGGCGCAGGCCACCTCACCGCGCGAATGGAACCTGCTGTTCCTCGCGTCCCCCGAGTTCATGCACGGCTAGAAGAATCACCATGCAACGCAGACACCTTCTTCAAGCCCTGGGCGCCAGCGCGCTGGGCGTTAACAGTGCGAGCGCGATGGCCGCCCTCGGCGCGCTGGACGCGCGTTTTCTACTCGTTTTTCTGCGTGGCGGCTATGACTGCGCCAGCCTGCTCGTGCCCACGGCCAGCAGCTACTACTACGAGACGCGGCCCAACATCGCCATTGCCCGCCCCGGGCAGGACGGTGGCGCACTGCCGCTCACACCAGACTGGGGCCTGCACCCCGCGCTGGCCGATTCGATGCTGCCGCTGTACCAGCAGCGCCAGCTGGCCTTTGTGCCGTTTGCGGGCACCGACGACCTCTCGCGCAGCCACTTCGATACGCAGGACAGCATGGAACTGGGCCAGCCCGTGGGCGGGCGGCGCGACTACCGCTCGGGCTTCTTGAACCGGCTGGTAGCCGAGCTGAACCCGCGCACCGGCAACCCCCCGGCCACGGCAGCGCTGCAGCCCATGGCCTTCACCAGCACCCTGCCACTGGTGCTGCGCGGCGCGGTGGACGTGCCCAACACGCTGCTGAGTGCGGCGGCGGGCCGCAGTGGTGTGGATGCGCGGCAGGCACAGCTCATCGAATCCATGTACCGGGGCACGCCACTGGCCACGCCCGTGGCCGAAGGTTTTGCCACGCGCGAAGAAGTGGCCCGCACCATGCAGGGCGAAATGGAGGCCGCCAGCCGCAACGCGCTCAGCACCAAGGGCTTTGAAGGCACGGCGCGGCGCATGGCAAAGCTGATGCAGGCGCGCTACCAAATCGGATTTGTGGACGTGGGCGGCTGGGACACCCATGTGGGCCAGGGCGCTGCCACCGGCACGCTGGCCAACCGCTTTGAAGAGCTGGGCCGAGGCCTGGCAGGCTTTGCCGACGAGATGGGCCCCGCGTGGAAGCACACCGTGGTCGTGGTGGTCAGCGAGTTTGGCCGCACCTTCCGCGAGAACGGCAACCGGGGCACGGACCACGGCCACGGCACCGTGTTCTGGGTGCTGGGCGGTGGCGTGGGCGGCGGGCGCGTGGTGGGCGAGCAGCAGGCACTGACGGCCACCACGCTGTTCCAGAACCGCGACTACCCCGTGCTCAACGACTACCGCACCGTGCTGGGCGGGCTGTTTGCGCGCATGTACGGGCTGAACGCGGCCGCCGTGGCGCGGGTGTTTCCGGGGACGAAGGGAGTGGATCTGCGGCTGGTGTAGCCTGCGTAGATTGCTACATATTTAATAGCTATTAGCGCTTATCTATCGCGCGCAAAGGCCGATTTTCATTCAAAACCGGCCCCTGCTTCAGGCGTTGAAGGTGCCAGAGAGCAGCTCGGGCAGGCGCTCGACCTTCATCTTGAAACCGCAGGCCTGGGCATGGCCGCCGCCGCCCATGCTTTCGGCCAGGGCGATGCAGTCGAAATTGCGCTGCGCACGCAGCCCCACCTTCACGCCTTTTTCACCGGCGCTCCACATCAGCGCAAAGGTGCCGGTCTTGGCCGAGAGCATGTCGCCCACCAGGCTGTGGAACATGCCCGGCGCATTCACCATCAGGCCCGCGATGCCGTTGAACACCAGGGGCTGCGCGCCCTCGGCGATGTCGGCACAGAGCTTTTTGTACTTCTCGTCCATGGCCGCGCCGCGCACCATGAACTGCGCAAGCTGCTCGGGGCTGAAGGCAGCGATCTCGCTCCAGCGCGCAAAGTCCTGCGTCTCCATGTCGAGCGCCGACAGGAAGCGTGCGCTCTCTTCAAACTCCCACTTCCAGATGTCGCGGTCTTCTACATACTGCAGCAGCGCCGGGATGGGTGTGTGCGGGTGGAAAAACTCCCAGGCCAGGCGCGCGCCCGACTTGCTCATGTCAAAGTGCACCACGCCGCAGCGGCAGGCAAAGCCGGTGAGTTTTTCGGCCGCGCTCTTGTGGTGGTCCAGCATCACCAGCTTGGCGGCACGCTCGTCGATGGCCTGCAGGATCTCGGCCGAGAACGAGAAGTCAAGGATGTAGACGGTGCGGCCCGCCACGGGCGGCAGGTCTTCCACCGAGAGCACATCGCCGTGGTCCAGGCCCCGGTACTCGGCGCTGTCGCCGTAATACAGCCAGGCGGCCAGCGCAGCGCCAAAGCCGTCGGGGCAGTTGCGCCCGTGGTACAGGATCAGCGGTGCGGGGTCGTTCTTGTCGGGGGCAACCAGCAGTTGCAGGGGGAGTATGGTTTTCTTCGTCATGACCCCCAATTGTCGCTGGCTCAATAGACAGCAGCGAGCGCAAAGTGCGCAACCGCTCACGCGCCCGGCGGGAACCAACCGGCACGGCCACACCTCCACCCCACCAGCGCCACACAGCGAAAGCCCTCAGAAAAGGCCCCCGATGCTCCAGACCCTCAAAGACCTGTTCGACAGCTTCACGCAGCCCACGCCGTCCCCGTCACCCGCCGAGCGGACACACACGGTGCAACTGGCCGCCGCCGTGCTGCTGGTGGAGGTGGTGCGATTTGATGCCACCATGGACGACGCAGAACGCACCACCGTGGTGACCGCCCTGCGCAGCAAATTTGCGCTGAGCGACGACGAACTGGCCCGCCTGCTGGAGCTGGCCCTGACCACATCCCAAACCGCGTACGACTACCAGCGCTTCACCAGCAGCCTGAACGAGCATTTCACGCAGGACCAGAAGATCCAGCTGGTCGAGGCCATGTGGCAGGTGGCCTATGCCGATGCGCGCCTGGACGAAAACGAGATGCACACCATCAGCAAGGTGGCAGGCCTGCTGCACGTGACGCATGGGGAGTACATCGGCGCCAAGATGCGGGCGAAGGAAGTAAGCCCCCCCTGAGTCGCTTCGCGCCTTCCCCCCAAGGGGGGACGCCGCCCGTGCGGCGGAGCGGCCCTTGCACGGCGGCCATCGGCCTGCGCCGCGCGGGCTCTACGGATGATTAAGCCTGGTTCTACACCGGAAGCCAGCGCCACCAAAAAGGCTTGCGCTCTTCCTTCGCGCCCTGCGCCTGCAGCAAGGCAATGAACTCGGTGCGCCGGTGGCGGCGCGCGGCCTCCAGCGGGGTCATGTCGTCAAAGTCGGACCGCAACCCAGGATCGGCGCCATGGGCCAGCAGGTAGTGCGCAATGGCGTCGTGGCCGTGGACGAGGCTGGCCACCAGGGGCGTGCACAGGATCTCGGGGTGCTGGTAGTTGGGGTTCACGCCCGCGCTGATGTGGTGGCGCACCAGCGCCAGGTCGCCCGCCACGGCGGCGGCGTACATGTCTTTCCAGTCTCCAGCGGACATTGGCCTGTTCCTTGAGCGCGTTGCAGAAAACGTAGCAGTGTAGGCAGGCCTGTGTGCTGCACAATGCGCGCCTTCCCTACCCCACCAAAGAAGGGGTGTGGCGCCACCTTTAAACCTGTACCCCACGCTCCCATGCCCCCTCCCCTGCCCATCCTCTGGCGCGACGAGCACCTGGTGGCTGTGTACAAGCCCGCAGGCTGGCTGGTGCACCGCACGGGGCTGGACGCGGGCGAGACGCGGTTTGTGATGCAGACCCTGCGCGACCAGCTGGGCCAGCATGTCTATCCCGTGCACCGACTGGACAAGGGCACCTGCGGCGTGCTGGTGATGGCGCTGCACAGCGATGCGGCACGCGCGCTGTCGCAGGCGTTTGAGCAGGGCGCTACGCACAAGCGCTACCTGGCAATGGTGCGCGGCTGGGCGCCTGAGGCCATCGAGGTGGACCACGCGCTCAAGCCCGATGACGCCCCGGCCGATGCGGCGGTGCAAGAGGCACACACGCGCTTTCGGCGGCTGGCGCAGCTCACGCTGCCCGAGGCCAGCGATGCCCGTTTTTCCACCACGCGCGCTTCGCTGGTCGAGGCCATTCCAACCACCGGGCGGCGCCACCAGATCCGCCGCCACTTGAAGCACCTGGCGCACCCCATCATTGGCGATGCCACGCACGGCAAAGGCCCGCTCAACCGCTGGTGGGCCGAGCGGCTGGGCCAGCAGCGGCTGTGGCTGCATGCCTGGCAGCTCACGGTGCCCCACCCAGTGACGGGGGTGGCAATGACATTCGACAGCGGGCTGCGCTGGCCTGGGCCTGCGGACTTGGGCTGTGGGCACCTCCCCGCAGACGATTCCACAGAACCTGCCTGCGCCGACTGGCAGCGCCTGTTTGTGCAGCTGCCCTGGCAAGAGACACCCGCCCTGGCCCCGTAACGCGGGCGACACAGCGACAGCACACCCGTCGAAATAATGGGCGCTCCCAAAAAATCAGGAGACACCGCCCATGACCGCACCCGCCACCAACCGCGTCCTTGCCCACACCGGTGCGCGCTACCCCATCATCCAGGCGCCCATGGGCTGGATTGCGCGCACGCAGCTGGCCTCGGCGGTGTCGCGCGCGGGTGGGCTGGGCATCATCGAAACCTCGTCCGGCGAAACCGCCAACTGCCAGGCCGAGATCACCCAAATGAGCGCGCAGGGCCTGCCATTTGGCGTGAACCTGCCCATCCGCTTTTTGAAGGACGACGCCATGCTGCGCTTTGTGTGCACGTCGGGCGTGAAGTTTGTGACCACCTCGGCGGGCAGCCCGGCCAAGTTCATTGCGCCGCTCAAGGATGCGGGCATCACCGTGTACCACGCCGTGCCCACGGTGGACGCGGCGCTCAAATGTGTGGACGCAGGCATTGACGGCCTGGTGGTCGAAGGCGGTGAAGGCGGCGGCTTCAAGAACCCCGAAGAGGTCTCCACCCTCGTGCTGCTGCAGGCCATCCGCGCGCAGGTGGATGTTCCGCTGGTGGCGGCTGGGGGCATCTGCGACGGGCGCGGCATGGCCGCAGCCTTTGCGCTGGGGGCCGAGGCCGTGCAGATGGGCACGCGTTTTGTGAGCTGCGCCGAAAGCCCCGTGCACGCCAACTACAAGAACGCCATCGTCGACGCGGGCGTGACCGGGACCTGGATGCTCAACACCAAGGCCAGCCCCTGCATCCGTGCGCTCAAGTCGCAGCGCACCCAGGCTATTCACGAGGCTGGCCTCATGCCTGCCGACAGCTTTGCGGGCATCCAGCGCGTGTACTTTGACGGCGACATGGAGGCAGCCCCTGCGCTGGCGGGGCAGACGGCAGGGTTGATTGACTCCGTCAAGACCGCGCAGCAGATCATTGACGACACCGTGGCAGAGTTTTTTGCCATCAGCCAGCGCATGGGGGCGATGGCCGCAGCGCGGTCGTTTGGCTGAAGGCCGGTCGCCCGCCCCGGCAGGTACGGCGGCGGCTCAGGGACTCCGTGCAGGGCCCACCCACCGCGTCATAGAAAGCTTGTCAGCTCCTGTAAGGACAGTAACATGGACTTACACCCCAGCAGATTCTCTGCGTGGTAGCCCGAAAGCACCCCGACCATGTTTTTGCCGACCGATGACAAAGCCCTGCTCAGAACAGTACTGGTCGTCGATGACACCCGCGAAAACCTGACCGTCATTGGCCAGCTGCTGCGCCCGTACTACCACGTGCGGGTGGCCAACTCGGGCCAACGGGCCTTGCAGGTCGCCTACACCCAGCCGGTGCCCGACATCATCCTGCTCGATGTGATGATGCCGGAGATGGACGGCTACGAGGTGCTGGCCGCCCTGCGTGCCGCGCCTGAGACCCGCGAGATCCCGGTGATCTTCGTGACCGCCCTCGACGCCATTGCGGACGAAGAACGTGGCCTGCAGGCGGGCGCTGTGGACTATGTGGCCAAGCCCATCAAGCCCGCCGTGCTGCTGGCGCGGGTGCGCACCCACCTGGAGCTGAAGGCCGCACGCGACTGGCTGGCCGACCAGAACAGCTACCTCGATACCGAGGTGCAGCGCCGCATGGCCGAAAACGAGCTGATCAAGGACTTCAGCCTGCACGCCATGGCCACGCTGGCCGAAAAACGCGACAACGAAACCGGCAACCACCTGCACCGCACGCAGGCCTATATCGAAGTGCTGATGCTGCACCTGCAGGACCACCCCCGCTTTCGACACCTGCTGGGCAGCGCCCACCAGCGCCAGCAGATCGCCAAGGCCGCGCCGCTGCACGACATCGGCAAGGTGGGTATCCCCGACGCCATCCTGCTCAAGCCGGGACGCCTCACGCCCGAAGAGTTCGAGGTGATGAAGACCCATGCCCGCATTGGTGCCGACGCCATCGAGGAGGCCATCCGCAACGTGCTGCAGATGAGCCGCCACCGATCGCTGTCATCCGCCACAGCGCCCAGAAACTCGGCCCTCGAATTCCTGGAGACAGCGCGCCAGATCGCAGCGGGCCACCACGAAAAATGGGACGGTTCGGGCTACCCCGAAGGCCTTCAGGGCGACGCCATCCCGCTGCCCGCCCGGTTGATGGCCATCGCCGATGTGTTTGACGCGCTGATCTCGCGCCGCCACTACAAGCAGGCTTTCACACTCGACGATGCGGTGGACATCATCCGCAATGGCCGGGGGCAGCATTTCGACCCCGACATCTGCGACGCATTTCTAGAACTGGTTCCGCAATTTGCAGCCATCGCCGAACAGTTTGCAGACCATCCGGAAGCCGAGCCGGGGCATTGACGCATGCTCGCCATTCGCATCACGCCCTTCGCGCACCGCAGCGAGCCTGCCCGCAATGCCAGGGGTTGGGTGGTCGGAATGGCTGTCGCGGGGGCCGTTGCATGGTCAGCAGGTTGTCGCGCGCAAGACCAGAACTTCCAGGAGAAATTGGCAAGCTCCGCGCTGCTTGCACAGATGCGCCAGGGCGGTTTTGTGCTCTACCTGCGCCATGGCGCCACCGACAGCAGCCGGGTGGACCGAGCCCCGCAGGTGGATCTGAACGACTGCAACACCCAGCGTGTTCTCAGCGATGCCGGCCGACAACAGGCGCGCGAACTGGGCCTCATCTTGCAGCGCGCCAGAGTCCCCGTGGGCGAGGTCATCCACAGCCCGCTGTGCCGGGCGATGGAAAGCGCGCAGCTCACGTTTGCCGCACAGCCCCAGTTGCTGCGCGTGGAGCCCCTTCTGGCCTACACGGCCCATCTGACCAGCGAGCAGAAGAAACCCGTGATCGCCGCCACGCAGGCCCTCGTATCCACCCCGGTCCCTGCGGGTACCAACCGCGTCATCGTGGCCCACGCGCCGAACATGGCAGACCTGATGGGCTATTTCGTCAAGCCCGAAGGAACCATGGTGGTGCTGCGCCCGCTGGGGCAGTCCCGGTTTGAATACTTGGGCAGCATTCCTCCGTCGCACTGGAACACCCTGCTCAACGCCCCGCCCAAGCGCTGACCCACTTTCGCGCAGCCCATTGCCCATGCTCCTTCTGCTCAAACGCCAACGGTTTTTTCTGCGTTTCTTTCTGCCAGTGGCGCTGGCCGTGCTGGTGGGCATGGGGTTTGACTATGCGGTGCAGCAACGCACCCAGGCCATACAGCGCAAGGCCCTGCAGAGCCAGGAGGAGGACATCAAGGTGGCGGCCCAGGCGGAGGCCATCAGCCGTCGGCTGCTGGAGATCAAGCTGCGGCTCGCACAGACCCTGACCGCCGCCAAGGACCGGAACGTGGATGAAGCAAAGGCCTACCAGCTTCATGCGCGCATCGTGGACGAAATGGCTGCGCTCGAAAAGGACCTGACCGCACTGACCACCGCCCCTGACTTCTCGCACATCCGGGAGCACTACCCTGCAGCACTGAGCGCGTTTCAGGAGTTTCGCCAGTTCGCCCTGATGAGCTCGGACCAGATGTCCATCGACCAGTCATTGGCGGGTGAACATCTGCTGAGCGCCACGGCGTACTACGGCGTGTTCGCCTTGCGCATGGGCGACATTGCCAAGACATTCATGGACCATGCGATCCAGAACGCCGCCAGCACGCGCAACCAGTTGGAGGAATTTGATCGCCGCATGCGCCTCTACAGCACGCTGGCCGCGCTGGTGTTTCTGGCACTGTGGTTTGTGCTGTCGCGGTCCACATCCCGCCAGCTGGACCGGCTCAACCTCATTCTGCAAAAGCTGTCGCGCGGCGAAAGTGGTCTCAGCGACTACAAGACCTTCGCGCTGATCAAGGCCACGGCCGCGCGCCAAGGCACGCTCATCGGGGATATGGCCCATGCCGTACTGGCTTTTCAGAAAGCGCAGGACGAGCGCCGCCTGGCGCTGGCAGAGCTGCATGACCGCGAAGAACTGCACGCCAACATCATCAGCCAGGCCCCCATCGGCATCGTGGTGCTCGACATGCAGACCCTGCAGTTCGTGAGCTTCAACGACGCCACCTATGAACCGTTGGGCTACACGCGCGAAGAGTTCTCGCGAATGAGCCTGTACGACCTGCAGCTGGACCCGGACAAAAGCAAGGTCGATGAAAAGCTGCGGCGCATCCAGGACCTGGGTGGCCAGGACTTTGAAACCCAGCGGCGCGACAAGGCAGGCAACGTGCGCGACTTCTGGGTGTCCATGCGCCCCCTGCACATGCACGACCGTGAGTGCATGACCGGCATCTGGGTGGACATCACCAGCCGCAAGCAGTCCGAGCGTGAACTGACCCGCTACCGCGACGAACTGGAACAGCTGGTGGCCGAACGCACCCTCGACCTGGAGAAGACCAGCCAGGCCCTGGCACAGCAAACGCTGGAACTGCAGCACGCCAACGCGCAACTGCGCAGTGCCAAAGCCATGGCCGACGACGCCAACCAGGCCAAGAGTGCCTTCTTGGCCAACATGAGCCACGAGATTCGCACACCCATGAACGCGATCATCGGGCTGACCCACCTGATCCGCCGCGACACCACCCACCCGCACCAACGCCGGCAGCTGGACAAGGTGTCGGGCGCCGCCATGCACCTGCTGGCGGTCATTAACGACATCCTGGATTTTTCCAAGATCGAAGCGGGCAAGATGGCCCTGGACCCTACCGATTTCGAGCTGGAGAAGGTGGTGAGCAATGTGTTCACCATCACCGGCGACAAGGCCGAGGCCAAGGGCCTCGAGGTGATGGCCGAACTGGCAGGGGTTCCAGCCATCCTGCACGGGGACGGTGTGCGGCTGGGGCAGATCCTGACCAACTTCATGGGCAATGCGGTCAAGTTCACCGAGCACGGCAGCGTGTCGTTGCACGCCTCTGTGGTCCAGCGCGAAGACACCCAGGTGCGCCTGCGCTTTGAAGTGCGCGATACCGGCATCGGGCTGAGCCCGGAACAGCAGGCCAAGCTCTTCCTCGCGTTTCAGCAGGCCGATGTCTCCACCACCCGCACCCACGGGGGCACCGGCCTGGGGCTGGCCATATCGCGCCGCCTGGCTGATCTGATGGGCGGGCAGGTAGGGGTGCGCAGTGAACCTGGCAAGGGCAGCACCTTCTGGTTCGAGGCGCCCTTTGGCATCAGCACGCAGGCCCCTGCGTCGCACCACGCGCAGGCCCTGCCCCCCAGCACCCGTGTGCTGGTGGTCGATGACATGGAAGAGGCCCGCGAGCTGCTGGCCGACATGCTCACCCACCTGGGCGCGCGGGCCGATGCGGTCTCGTCTGGCACGTTGGCGTTGCAGGCAGTGGCACAGGCCGATGAGGTGGGCGACCCTTACGAGCTGGTGCTGACCGACTGGCTGATGCCAGGCCTCAACGGCACCCAGACCTGGCACCAGATCTGCGCGATGCCGCTCCAACACCGACCTGCCTGCATCCTGGTCAGCGGCAGCCTGAGCTGCCCTGCCGATGAGGTGGATGCAGGCCCGTTTTCCGCCTTCTTGCCCAAGCCCGTGCTGCCCACCGCGCTGGAAGAGGTGCTGGTGCGCGTCTGGAACCGCGCACAAGGGCCAGAGACCGGTGCACCCGCACCGAACGCCGATGAGCCCGTGCAATTCGCACCGGGGCTGCGCCTGCTGCTTGCAGAAGACAACGCGCTGAACCAGGAAGTGGCCGGAGAGCTGTTGCGGCAACTGGGCTTTGCCGTGGATGTGGCAGGTGATGGGCTGATTGCCGTGGAGCGCGCTCGCGAACAGCGCTATGACCTGATCCTCATGGACATCCAGATGCCCCGCCTGGACGGCCTGCAGGCCACCCGCCAGATTCGCGCGCTGCCAGGCCATGCACAGACACCCATCGTGGCCATGACGGCCAATGCCTTTGCCGAAGACCGCGCCACCGCGCTGGCCTACGGCATGAACGACCACCTGCCCAAGCCGGTGGACCCCGCACAGCTGGCGCGGGTGCTGGCACGCCTCCTGCCCAGTGCGGTGCTGGCAGCAGGCGCCCCCGCCCCGGCGGCTATAGCACCCGCCAGCGCCACGCCGGGTAACGAAGCGCGGATGCGCACACAACTCCAGGCAGTGCCGGGCTTTCAGCTGGAGCAAGGGCTGCGCTCACTCGGCAACAATTTCACGGCCTTGGTCAGGCTGCTGCAGCGCCTGGTGGTGGAGCACCGCCAGGACGCCCGGACGGCGCTGCAGGCGTGGCACACCGGGAAGCAGGCCGAAGCACTGCGCACCGTGCACACGCTCAAAGGCCTGGCGGGCACGGCGGGCCTGACGGGCCTGCACGTGGCGGCGCAACAGGCCGAGGCAAGGCTCCAAGCCACACCCCGGGATGGCCACGACGCAGCGACCACCCAGGCCCTGCAGGACATGGATGCAAGGCTGCAGCAGCTGGTGCAGTCCCTCCGCTTTGTGGTGGATGCCGCCACCGAGGCGGCGGGCACGCCCCCCCCCGGCGATGTTGAGCAATTGCGTGCAGGCCTGCACAAGCTCCGGCCTTTGCTGGCCAGTGACGACCTGGATGCGAGCGCTGCCTACGCTGAGCTGCATCCCGCCATGCGGCAGCACTGCCCGGACCGTGCCCAGGCCCTGGCCCAGGCCATCGATGGATTCGACTTTGTGCAGGCACTGGCGCTGCTCGATGCCACGCTGGCAGCGGCAGACAACCCCTACGACGCCGCCGATGCACACAGGCCCGCATCCACCCCACCGGCCGCCCCTCCACCGGCCAGCTGACGCCCCCTTGGGCGTGGCGGGCCTGCGCTACACTTTTTGGCCTTGCCGCACACCCCCCGCAATGGCCCTGCCACCCCAGGCGCCGGCCTCGCAGGGCCACACCCCACATGCTCTTGCTACGCCCACCGTTATCACGGCCTCTTGCCGCTGGTGTTTCCCCCCCCACCAGCCCCGACACCAAAGCCAACCCGGGCGAGGCTGTGCCTGCGGGCCTGCAGCCGCGGGATCGCACGATGTCTGACGCGCAGCCCCACACACACCCCGGGCTGGCGCCCCCCTCGGGCAACCTGCGCGGCATCGTCGCCATGGTGGCTGCCGTGGGCTTCTTCTCACTGATGGACGCACTGCTCAAGACCCTCACCGCGCACTACCCGGCCATGCAGGTCGCCGCGCTGCGGGGCTGGGCCGCGCTGCCGCTGGTGGCCCTGTATGTGCTGTGGCGTGGCGAGGTGCCCCGGCTGCTCCAGGTGCGCTGGCCGCTGCACCTGCTGCGCGGCGGGCTCAACGTGGCCATGTTGGCGCTGTTTGCCTTTGCCATCCGCGAGCTGGCGCTGGCCGAGGCCTACACGCTGTTCTTCATCGCGCCGCTACTGATCACGGCGCTCTCTACCGTGGTGCTGCGCGAAAAGGTGCGCGCCGCCCACTGGGTGGCGATTGCGCTGGGCATGGTGGGCGTGCTGGTGGCACTGCGCCCCAGCCAGGAGGCGTTTTTCACCCTGGGGGCGCTGGCAGTGCTGGCGGCGGCGGTCTGCTATGCCGTGTCGGCCATCACGGGCCGCCTGCTCACGCGCACCGATTCCAGCGCCAGCCTGGTCTTCTGGACCACCACCTTGCTGGCCCTGGGCGCAGGCACGCTGGCCTGGCCGCAGTGGGTGGGCGTGGCCCAGGCGCACTGGCCGCTGGTGGCAGGGCTGGCAGCGACCGGCTTTGCGGGCCAGCTGGCGATCACCGAGGCCTTCCGCCACGGGCAGGCGTCGGTGGTGGCGCCGTTTGAATACACGGCCCTGGCCTGGGGCATGGGGCTGGACTGGGTGCTGTGGCAAACCGTGCCCGGCTACAGCACCCTGCTGGGGGGCGCCATCATCATTGGCAGCGGCCTGTATCTGGTGCGCCAGGAGCGCACGCAGGCCGTGGTGCCGCCCTGACGACGGCGGCGCCGCTGCACCATCGATTGCGCATTAAAAACTACAAATTTGATAGCAAATAAACGAATACCAGCGCGCGGAAACGGCCAATTTTTCTCAATAAAACCGGACACTCAGCCCATGCAAGCCCACGACATCCTGCACTTCTGGTTTGAAGAACTCACGCCCGCGCAGCACTTTGCCCAGAGCGACGCGCTGGATGCACAGATCCGCACCCGGTTTGGCGCCACCTGGCAGGCCGCGCAGCAGTGCGAGCTGTGGGCCTGGCGCGCCACGCCCCTGGGGCGCCTGGCCGAGATCCTGGTGCTGGACCAGTTCTCGCGCAACCTGCACCGGGGATCGCCGCTGGCGTTTGCCCAGGATGCCCAGGCCCTGGCGCTGGCCCAGGAGCTGGTGGCCGGGGGGCACGACGCCACGCTGACGCCCGTGCAGCGCGCCTTTGCCTACATGCCCTACATGCACAGCGAATCGGCCGCCATCCATGCACAGGCCCTGGTGCTGTTTGACCAGCCGGGGCTGGAGAACAACCTGCAGTTTGAAGTGCGTCACCGCGACATCATTGCGCGCTTCGGGCGCTACCCGCACCGCAACGCGGTGCTGGGGCGCAGCTCCACGCCCGAGGAGCTGGCGTTCTTGCAGCAGCCCGGTTCGTCGTTCTGAGCCACCGGGCGCGCCGCGCTCCGGTCAGATCGGCCGCGTGAGGTACACCGCCTCGCGCCCCACGATGGGCTCGCGCGTGGGCATCATCACCGTGCAGTCGTCGCACAGCGCGCGGATCTCGTGCGGGCCATCGGTGGCGATGAGTTCGCCCTTGGCAAACACCTCAAAGCCCTGCACCGGCCGCGCAAAGCGGAAGTCTGCCGTGCGCACCATGCAGGTCTCCAGCAGCTCGTAGCGGCGCTGTGCCTCGGGCGCGGGCCGGTCGGTACGCGGTGCGATCAGGCCAAAGTGCGCCAGAAAATCCAGCGCTGCCGCCGTGGCCACATCGGCCGCCGATTGCAGGAAATGCTGCCCACACTCCACCACCAGGGCCACGCCCGTGCCATCGGCCTGGCCGTGGCGGCCATGCTGGATGAGCGGCGTGCCCGAACCGAGCCCACTGGGCATCACCAGGTGCACGGGCGGGCGGCCCAGGGCCAGCGCAACCTCGGCGTTGCGCGGGTAGGCGGGGTAGACCCAGAACGGCTGCACGTCCTGGCTGGTGGAATGGATGTCGAGGATGTGGTCGGCCGCAGCCACCACCGGGCGCAAGGCGCGGGCACGGTTCAGCTCGGGGCTGTCTGCGGTGCCGTCCAGCTCGGCCGCCGACCACACGCGGTTGAGGTTGTGCACCAGCTGGCGGCTTTCAAACGGGCGGCTCTGGTCAAACGACTCGTAGGCGGCCACGTTGGCAAAGCTGATGGTCAGCGTGCCGATGAGGGGGCGCACGCCCGTATCCAGCAGGTGCGTGGCAGCCACCATGCCGCAGATCTCGTTGCCGTGCGTGAGGGCGTTGATGAGCACATGGGGGCCGGGCTTGCCCGACTCGAAGCGGTGCACATAGTCGATGCCCACATTGCCCTGGCGGTAGGCCGAAAGGTCGCGGGGCAAGACTTCAAAAACGGGAGGATTTTGGGACATGGGGGACCATTAATAAGACAACACATCATTGTCTGCGCAAAGCCCCATGCGTGCATGGCTGCGGTGTACGATGCCCGCCGGTTTTGCTCCACACCGCGCCCCATGCCCACTGCCCGACTTTGCCCGCTGGCCGACGTGGCCGCCCTGATCCCTGCCGACTGCTGGATGGCCGAGCGCCTGGCCCAGGACCCTGGCGCGCTGGCCGATGAAACCGTGCTGTGGATCACCGGCGACGTGCAGGTGCCCGAGCTGCACCTGGATGCGCCCCTGGCCAGCGGCAGCCCGCTGCGAGACATGGTCGAACGCAGCGCCCCAGGCACCACCACCCCGAAGCGCGCCCCCTTTCTGATCCTGGTCGAAGGCCAGCTGCAGATCGACGGCGCGCTGACCTGCGACAACACCGACGGTGCCACCCACCTCATCGTCCGGGGCGACGCCCAGGTGCACAACGCCGTGGTGGGTGGGCAGCTGCTGTATGTGCAGGGCGCACTGAGGGTGCAGGGCCTGCTGTGGGGCCATTACAACCACGGTGAGCTGCACGTGCACGGCGGGCTGCAGGTCCGCGTGGCGCTGTTCACCGACGAATACCACCTGCACATCGAAGGCCCCGAGCAGGTGGAGTTTCTGCTGGACGAGGTTCGCCCCGTGCCCCACCTGGCGGAGTTCTCCGGCGAGGTGCTGGGCGCCATGTTCGCCCCGGAATTTCTTCACGGGGCAGCGTCGGGCGAAGAGGGCCTGGCGGCGATGCTGGACCGCCCGCAGGTGGTGGCCGCCGTGCGGGCCGGTGACAGCGCGGTGCACAGCAGCGCAGACATCCACGCCGCCTGGCCGCTGGCGCATGACCTGTGCGCCGACAACACCATCAGCGTGCAGAACATCCTGACCGTGGTGCACACGCAGGTCATCGCACACAAGGAGCACAAGGCCTATGGCTGGTTTCAGCAGACCGACTTTTCGATCTGCCAGCGGCATGTGGACGAAGACGGCGACCAGCGCGACGACAACGTGTTCATCACCGTCTGGAAAACCTGGGACTTCTACCTCTCGGTCGAGCAGACGCCCGCGCCCCAGGGCCTGCTGCAGCGGCTGGCGGCCACGCTGCTGCGCCGCAGCGTGCCCACCGCGCCACAGCTCACCCTGCTGTACCGCCGCTACAACCAAGGCGAGGCGGGCGAATGGCAGGCGCTGGCCGAGGGCACCGATCCCGAAGCCTGGCAGGCCTGCCAGCGCGCCTGGCGCGGCGTGCTCGACTACGTGCGCAAGGCCGTGGGCCAGCACCGCGCGCGCTACCCGCTCCACCAGCGCCTGGTGGCCACGCTGACGGCCGAGCACATCGAGTCCCTCACCAGCCTGCCCGTGTTCACCGACCAGTACAACGACTGGTGGGACAGCGACCGCAATGGCTGGTGGGAGGACGATATCTGGGTGGGCGCACGCCAGCCCTGCATGCACGACGGCGAGCCCTGGGGGCGCGCGCTCAAGCTCAGCTGGCACAACGGCGACGACGCACCGGGCGACGACGAAGACAACGCCCACAGCGCCTACCAGATCAACATCGACGAAGCACGCGAAGGCCCTGCGGTGGTGGAGTTCACCTGCGCCCAGCGCCAGAACGACAGCCGCGCCCCGCTGCCCCGGGGGGCGGCCGACCACATCGCCCGCCTGCTGCGCTTTTATGGCGCGATGGAAGCCCGCATCCGCGCCCAGGCCGAACAGAATGCCGCCCGCCAGGCCGAGGCCCGGCGCATTGAAGCAACCGTGCACCTGCTGGCCACTCCACCCCTGGCAGCCGATGTGCCCGATGTGGCGGTCTTCCCGCTGGAGCTGATGGAGCTGTCGGCCCAATGGCAAACCGACGGCCAGGCCTATGTGGCCACCGTGCGCGCCCACCATCTGGCGCAAGACAACCCCGAGCCCACGGCGGACGACGCAGCCGCTGCAGACGACGAGGGGGAAGACGAAGACGAAGACGCAGAGCAAGAAGAGAAAGAAAACACCCTGCCCCCCGACCCGCGCAAGGCCGCCGCGCCCACCGTGCTGCAGCTGGCACGCGTGGTCCACCGGCATGCCGACGCCGACCTGGGCGAGCGCTTCCGCCAACGGTTTGCATTTGCCCCCGATGCCTTTGTGCAGCGCGCAGCCAACGCGGGCTGCTTCATCGGCCCGGTGATCGCGCTGGACGATGGCCGCGTGCTGGCACGCATTGGCCCCGCCTACGACGACACCGCGCACTGGGTGGCCGTGCAGGGCCCGCAGCACCAGCCGCTGCCAGCACTGCGTGGCGTGGGACGCTCCCCCAACCGGCACATTTTTGCCCAGAGCGACGGCCAGCAGATCACCACCCACCAGGGCTTTGACGGCCCGGTGATCGCGCGCTTTTCCTTTCCCCGTGGCAACGAGGGCCTGCCAACCCATGTGCAGGTGGCCCCCGGCCCCCTGGGGCAGCGCTGCGACGAACTCATCCCCTTCAACGACGGCCAGCGCGTGCTGCTGCTCAACCCGACCGGCATCTACCTGCTCACGCCCACGGACAACGGCGGCAACGATGGCCGCAGTGATGGTGGCGGTGTGCAACGCCTGCACCCGCAAACCTTTGACGAAGACGGCCCCTACACCTGGCCCAAGAACCAGATGGACGAAGAGGTGGGCGGCCAGACCATCACCACGCTGGCGCTCGACATGCTGCACATGGCCCTCTCGCCCGACGAGCGCCACATCGCCGTGGGCGACCAGGACAGCAGCCACATCCTGCTCGATGCCCGGGGCAACTTGGTGGCCGAATACGACCCGCAGTCGTCATACCCGCACCACACGGCCTTCTCGCACGACGGCACGCGCCTGTTCGCCAACTCATGCCACTTCTACTGGGGCAGCACGCTGTCGGTGCCCCTCGCGCCGTTCCCGCCGCCAGTGGCACAGGAGCAGGCCGACGCGCCGCAGCGCGCACCCACCGACGCAGAAGACCTGCCCACGCTGGACGACCGCTGCCGCGTTTACGCCTCGGCCACCCAGCCCGGCCTGGTGGTCCTGGGCGACGCCGACGGCTACCTGCACGCTCTCAGCGACGACGGCCAAGCCCTGTGGCGCCACCACATCGGCAGCACCATCAGCGGCATGGACATGGCCCCCGATGGCAGCGTGCTGTGGGCTGCGAGCTACGGCGGCTACCTGGTGCGGCTGGAACGCAGCGAGGCGGGCATGGACCCGTATTCGATTGGGACATCGCCGTATGTGGAGACCAGCCGGTGGATTTTCTGGGGGGATGAGGCGGGGCCGGTGCGGTGGTAGGAGGTGCGACGGGGGCCTCTGGGTATTCACGCTCCAGCAACTCACTCGCTATAGTCTACTCGGTGCCGCCCTGCCGGATTTCATGGATTCACATACCGGAATACGCGAGTGGCGTTGCAACTGCAGACCCAGACAGTAAGCCACTCATTTGCCCGAATATCCGGCCCATCCAGCAGGCTTGCGAAATAGATTCAATTTGACTTCCTGGAACATGCCCCAGCACTACGACATCAGGTCGGCAACATTCGACGAATTTGTCGAGTTCATGTTCGACCGCGAGGTCACCTCGTATGCGGAGAACGCGAACCCTGTATCGCGTCCATGGTACTGGGACGCTGACGTGAAGTTCGCTCCTCAAAAGACACTAGCCTTCTATGTACGGCTCTTCTCCAAGCCCGAATTCCTGCTCAACCGCTACCCGGTGCCCCAACTCGAACAGGCTTTTTGGGCCATACCCAGTTGCAGTATGGAGTGCTCTGTCGCACATCTCATTTGGGACACCAGACTGTCGTTCGAGATGCGCGAAAGCTGCGTCCGATCAATGTACGAACTGTATGCACGCCTGTTCGCGGAAGAGCCACTGGAAAACTCATCGGACATGTGGTGGGACTCGCTAGCATATGACTGGCACTGTGGTATCCGCCTTCGCGCCAATGGCGAAGAGGATCTGGCCATGCAGGATGTGATGTTCGAAACTTTGGTCCGAATCCTGCAACTACCGCAGGAACACTGCCAGGGTGCTGCGCTTCACGGGCTCGGCCACTTGCATCATCCAGAGACAGATACGGCAATTCAGTGCTTCCTCACTGAGCGCCCCAACATCGACCCTGACCTGAAAGCGTATGCGCTCTCAGCAGCAAAACTTGAGGTCTTATGAATGCAAGCTAACTTGGCAACTGGCGCAATAAGCTCCATTGATCTGCTTTCGTCAGCCTGTTGTCCGCAGGTCATCGCCATATTGAAGCACCGCGCATCGTTACTGCCACAGGAGCACCCTACCGGGTAGTGCCAGCGCCAATCATCAGCACCCGCCTGCGGCAGCCACCACACAACGGCCAGTCCTCCCTACTGCGGCACCAACTCCACCCTTCGACTCTTCGCCCAGCCTTCGTCGCCGCTGTTGCCCTTAGCCCTTAGGAGTGACGAAGCGGAACCACTACGGCGGTAGGTTGGAGCAGGCCCGTGCGTGGCGCGGAACGGGCATTGGGGTGCTCACACTCGTCGCGTTCGCTCGCTATAGTCGGCTCGGTGTCGCGCTACCGGGTTTCATGAAACTCTTGAACCAGGGAATCCGCGCGCGGCGCGGCGGCTGCAAACCCAGGCCACAGGCCACCTTCAGGAGGAATCCGTGTCCAGAATATCCCGCATCGGCCATGCTTTCGTCGTGGGTTCTGCGGTCCGCGTAGCGCGAGGCTTCGGGAACCGACATCTCCTTTGGCCCACCCTGCTTCTTGCGTCCACACAGGTCGCGGTCGCCCAGGACTGCGTCAGAATCGCCTGCGGTCAGGCCGACGGCTGCGAGGTCTCCCCCTCTCGGCTCACGGCAGCGCTTCCGCCGGGCTTGGACATCCGGTCGATCAGGGGCAACACCAAGATTGCCACCCACGGCGAGGCGGCGCTGCTGGAGTGCCGCCCAGCGAGTCGCCTTGCGGCTGCAGTGTCCGCAGACCGGGCGAGCATCTATGGTGCTGTACAGGTGACAGGCAAGCTCCACGCGTCTGGCATCCTTCGGTTCGAGCCAAACGACGGCGGCGAGTTGGAGTTCCGCCCGGGCAAGGAGACGCTCCGAACCGGTGGACATTTCTTCAAGACAAACTTCGCACGCATCAAGCTGGATGAAGCGCAACCGCCCATGAAAATCGCACCACCCCAGAGCCTTGCCACCGCCAACTGCTGGCAGGCACATGCCAAAGTGGAGCTGTCAGATTTCTCCGTTCTGATCGGAGACACCTCGGCTGCTGGCACCTATGCGCGGCAAGCACGCATCACCCAGGCCAGTGGCTTCACCCAATGCACCTGGGGCGGAAAATGAAGCACAGCCCGTTAGATTCAACACAGGCCATAAGAGCAACACGAATGAACCACAGGATCTTGGTGCTGCTCATGTTCATGCTTTCAGGTGCAGGAGCAACCTACGCCGCCGACTCCAGGAATCAAGCCTTCGATCAGACTTTCGCCTACTGCCGCGATGTTGACGGGTACTTGGTCACCCCGCCGGAATGGAAACAAGCGCAGGCTCCGCAAGAGATTTCGGCAAGCAACAGCTTTTCGCCCCTGCCGGACGCACTGTTGCGGCAACTCAAACTCAAAGGGAATGTGATCCCTCCAGCGACCGCCCAACAGATGGCGCTGACGGTCGCAACGCTGAAGCCGCCGAACCACGGAAAAGTGAAGGACCTGACACCCCCTGACCAGCGGTATGAGAGCCACCTTCCGGGTGGAAAGAAAACCTCCTTTCCGCCCGGAACCACGTCCTACCACTACACCTTCATGCCCGACCTCGGGTATCTGGGAAAAGACCAGGTGATTTATGAGATTCGCGCAAATGGCAAGCGCTACCAGGTGATCGTCAACTTTCTGGTCGTGCCTGCCGTCAGCGACAAAGGCCCTTCGCAATGCGCTTCCGAGAAGTTCGGCCAATGATGCCCAGCCCCTAGATTGAGGGACCCAGTGTCGCTACAGCCACAAACCCTCCCAGCGGATAGAGCGAGCCTCCCATTCAGTCCCCGCCCCGCCTGCGATTACCCCGCCGCCTACCATTCGCTCCCTTACTGCGGCACCAACTCCACCCGCCGATTCTTCGCCCGGCCTTCATCGCTGCTGTTGCTCGCCACGGGCGCGAGTGACGCCACCCCGTTGCCCACCAGGCGGTTCGCGGCAATGCCGTAGTCCTTGGCCAGCGCCGCGGCCACGGCGTCGGCGCGGCGCTTGGAGAGGGCCAGGTTGCTGTCAAAGCTGCCCACGCTGTCGGTGTGGCCCACCACATGCAGTTTGACGGTGGGCTCGGCCTTCAGGAAGGCAGCGATCTGCTCCAGCGAGGGCTTGGACTCGGGCTTCACATCAGCCTTGCCGGTGTCGAACAGGATGCCGTAGATGGCGACCTTGCCGCTCACGGTGATGGACTTGCTGATGTCGGACGCGCTGACCACCACCATGTTCTGCCCCATGGCCTTGGTCTCCAGGATGTCCACAGCGATGTAGGCGCCTTGTTTGGATTTGTAGGTGGCGTCTTCCTTGGGCCAGTCAATGGCGACCAGGCGCACGGTGGTGTTGGCCTTCTGGAACGTGCCGGTGCGCACGGTGCTGGCGTCGGCGGCGTACATCACGTATTCGCTGCGGTTGTTCTTGATGTTGTCGCGCTGGCCGCTGCTGAAGTTGGCCAGAAAGTTGGTGTAGCTGCCCGCAGCGCTGTCGCGGGTGGAGTCGTACAGCACCGCAAAGCCGCTGGCCGCGAGGTCGTTGGCGTAGTTGCGGTACAGCTCCAGCGACCGGGTGGCGCCCGGGGCCTCGTACCACAGGCGGGTGAGCTTGCCTTCGAGCGCCAGCGGGGGCTGCACATAGCGCCGCTTGTTGGCCTGCAGGTCGAACTCCTTGAAGGTGGAGGTCTGGAACTCCACGGAGTCGAAGTTGCGCACTTCGTAGCCGACGATGGTGCTGCCGCCAAAGCGTTTCACGGCCGGGTGGTCCTTGGCACCGGGCAGATCTTGCGCAGTGGCCGGTGCCTGGCTGGCCAGGGCCACAAAGCCGAGGCACAGCGATGCGCCCCATTGGCGAAACAATGTCTTGATCATGAATGCTCTCCGGTGGACTGCATGGTTGCAAGCTGGCGCCGCCCCCGCGCTGCGCTGCAGCCGCAGCTGCCGGGCGGGCCGCAGCCATGATAGGGGAGGCACTGGCAGCACACCACCCTGCGCGCGTGCGCGCGGCAGCGGCTGCCCACGCCTTTCGCGCAAAACGTCACGGATTGGCGCAGGCCTTGTCGCACCCGCCGAAATGCGGGCCTGGCCCTTCCTGGGCCAGCGTGTCCTGCGCATTGCGCAGGGGGCAGACCTTGAGCGACAGGCAGCCGCAACCGATGCAGCCATCCAGCTGGTCGCGCAGCGCGGTCAGTGTGCGGATGCGCTCATCGAGGTCGCTGCGCCAGCGCGCTGACAGGCGCCGCCAGTCGGCCACCGTGGGTGTGCGGCCTGCGGGCAGTGCCTGCAAGGCTTCGGCGATGGCGGCCAGCGGCACGCCCATGCGCTGGGCCACCTTGATCACGGTCACGCGCCGCAGCACCGAGCGCGGATACCGGCGCTGGTTGCCCGCGTTGCGCACGCTGGCGATGAGCCCGCGCGATTCGTAGAAGTGCAGCGCCGACACGGCCACGCCGCTGCGGCTGGCGACCTCGCCCACCGACAGGTCGGCTTGTCCGTCCATGGCCAGGCCCGTGGCACCGAGGGCTTTTTTGGCTGGGTTCACAACATCTCCTTGGTGGTTATTCATCAGGGGCATTGACCTCAATATAACTTGAGGTTGAACAATCCCGCACACCCGCCGGGAACACCTTTGCAAGGCTCCCGCGCGGCGCAACGGCTTTGCGCCGGACCTGTTCCACACCCTTCCAGACTTTTGCACCATGCACCTTGACCCCACACCGCCCCTGCTTTCGGCCCCGACCACTTCCGCCCTCCAGTTCATCAACCCGCCCGGCCTGTACGACCCGCGCGCCAATGGCTACACGCATGTGGTGGTGGCCCCAGCGCAAGGCCGCACGGTGTATGTGGCGGGCCAGGGGGGAGAAAACGCGGCGGGCCAGTTGCCGCCCGGGTTTGGCGATCAGGTGCACCAGGCGCTGGCCAACCTGCGCACGGCCCTGGCGGCTGCGGGTGCCAGCGTGCATGACGTGGCCAAGCTCACCGTGCTGGTGGTAGGGCACACCGAGCAGCGGCTGGCACTGTTCAGCCAGGCCGTGCGCGGCCTGTGGCCCGATGGCGCGGCACCGGCGTGCACGCTGATCCCCGTGCCTCGCCTCGCGTTGGATGGCATGCTGATCGAGGTGGAGGCCACGGCCGTCCTGCGGGCATGAACCTGGTACGGGCCCGGCGGGTGGAAAGGTTGCAGCACCCGGCAGCCATGTCCGCCCCGCAAGCAACGGCACCGCAGGTTTGTGCCGTACGATGCGGCACGGTCCCATCCCGGGATTGATTTCAAGGAAGCCCCATGGCCAAAGGTGAACAACGCAGCAACAAGATGGCAAAAAAACCCAAGAAGGACACCTCGCCTCCCAAGGAACACGGGGGCTCCGACCGCCCCATGGCGCCCATCACCAGCGTGATCCCCAAGGGCAAGGACAAAAACAAGTAGCCCGCCTGCCGGGCGCAGGGAACGCGAGGGGCGCCGGGGGAGCACAAGTGCAATTGCAAGTGCACGTGGCGCGCAGACAGGACACAGGAAACGCTATAAATAATATAGCGATAAACCCTTTACCATTGCGCGCAAACGGCAATCTTTACTGGCGTTTTTGAGGCGCAGCGCCGTGCCTCGCCCCACACCCCGTGCTCATCCGCGCCATGCCCAGCGCCTGCACGTCACCCCGTGCGCAGCGCCTCGGCGGGCACCAGGCGGGCCAGCCACTGCGTGTCGGGCTCGGGCCGCCCGAAGAGGTAGCCTTGGTACACGATCTCTGGCGCGCGCTGGCTCAGGAAGTCGGCCTGGGCCTGGGTCTCCACCCCTTCGGCCACCACGCGCAGGCCGAAGTGGCGCGCCACCGACAGAATGCCTTCCACCAGAACGCCGTCGTCGGCATTGGTGGGTGCGTCGTGCACAAACGAGCGGTCGATCTTGATCTCCTGGATCGGCAGGCGCTTGAGGTAGGCCAGCGATGAATAGCCCGTGCCAAAGTCGTCCAGCGAGATGTCCACCCCCAGCACGGCCAGCTCGCGCATCTTGGCCACGGTGTCGTCGAAATCCTCGATCACCAGCCCTTCGGTCACCTCCAGCGTGAGCAGCCGGGGGTCGGCCCCCGTGGAGGCCAGCAGCGATCGCACCAGCGGCACAAAACCCGACTGCCGGAACTGGCGGGCACTGAGGTTGACCGACAGCCGCAGCCGCCGCTCGTGAAACGCAGGCTGCGCCAGCAGCCCGCAGGCATGGGCCAGCACCCATTCGCCCAGGCTCACGATGAGGTCCGACTCCTCCGCGATGGGGATGAACACGCCCGGCGGCACCAGACCATCGCGCGGATGCTGCCAGCGCACGAGCACCTCGGCCCCGGTGAGCTGGCCGTCCACGTTGACCTGCGACTGCAGGTGCAGGCGCAGCTCGCCCGCTCCGATTGCATGGCGCAACTCGCGCTCCAGCCGAAAGCGCTGCTCGGCCGCCTCGCCCATGCCCTGCTCAAAAAACGCGGCCCGCCCGCCGCCCGCCTGCTTGGCGCGGTGCAAGGCCATGCCCGCACGCCGCAGCGCGTCGTGTGCGCCGTCACCGGCCGTTTGCGGGTAGAGGGTGATGCCCACGCTGGCCCCGAGCTGGGCGTCCTGCGCATCGCCCTCCAGGCGCAGCGGGCGCAGCAAGGCGCTCTGCAGCTTGTCTGCAAAGGCCAGCGCGTGGCGGCCTGCCAGCGAGACATCCACCCCCAGGCCATGCAGCAGCAGGGCAAACTCATCGCCCGCCACGCGCACCAGCAGGCTCTGGGCGGGCAGGATCTCGGACAGGCGCAAGGCCACAGCGCACAGCAGGCGATCGCCCATCTCGCTGCCGCGTGCGTCGTTGAAGGTGGTGAAACGGTCCAGGTCCAGCAGCAGCAGCGCGTGGTGTGTGGTGGGGGGCCGGCCCGTGCGCCCATGCAGGGCCTGCAGCCGTTCCATCAGCGTGGAGCGGTTGGGCAGGCCGGTGAGGCTGTCGAAATGCGCGAGGCGGTGAATTTCGTCGGCCGCACGCTTGCGTTCGGTGATGTCCTGCTTGAGTTCCACATAGTGGCTCACGCGGCCGTCGGGCTGGCGGATGGGCGCCACCACCACCGACTCGATCATGGACTGCCCGTCCTTGCGGTAGTTGACCTGCTCACCCGCCCAGCTGTCGCCCCGCGCCAGGGTGGAGCGCAGGCCCTCGCGCTGTGCGGGCGCCAGGCCGTTGCTGGAATACTCGGCCGATGCGCGGCCCACCACTTCGTCACGCTCGTAGCCCGTGCGGCGCACAAAGGCCTCGTTCACGTACTCGATATCTTCCCGCAGGTCGGTGATGACGATGGCCTCCGGGCTCTGCTCCACAGCGCGCAGCAGCTTGCGCAGCGAGGCCTCGCTGGCCGCAAGGTTGGCAGCGGTCTGCTGCGCCTCGCGCACGCGGCTCATGTAGTTGCGGCGCGAGAGCAGCGTGGCCGCCGCCGTGAGCACCAGGATGCCCGCCAGATACACCGCCCCGGCCACGCGGTTGGCCACCTGCACCGGCTTGAACATGCCCTGGACATCGGCCCAGATAAAACCCAGAAACAGCAGCGCCGTGAGCACCACCAGGGTGATCGTGGCACGCACCCCCAGCAGCCAGCCCGCCAGCACGATGATGACGGGATAGTTGAGCAGGTTGGGGCCGTTGACGCCACCATTGCGGGCAGCCACCAGCGACACCGAGACCCACACGCCCCACACCAGCAAGTGGGTGGCCAGCGTCCAGCGCCGCGAACGCGCCAGCAGCAGTGTCGTCCCACCGACCAGACCCGCCACAAAGTTGAGCGCCACGCGCGCCGGCTGCACGGGTTCATCCCACAGCAGCAGCAATCCGATGGCAAACCCCAGCAGCATCACGGCCCAGCCCGCCACCCGCACCAGGTGGCGCGTTGTGGCGTCTTCATGGTCAGGCAACGGAACAGCAGAGGCTTCGGCCATGGCAACGGGAGGTGGGGGGAAGAACCCATCCTAACCGCAGCTTTCGCAAACGCCTACCAGCAAAATGCCAGCGGCGGCGCGCCTGCAACACAGCACAGGGGCCTGCCGGAGCCCGTGACGGGGGCCCAGCAGAGGCGGCGGGATCAGTCCGCGCTGCCGTCGCCACTGCCCGGAGCGGGCTCGCGCACCCCCGAGCCTTTGCCCTTGGCCTTGGCGCGCGCGTCCTTCTTGGCCTGGCGTTTGGCGTCTTCGGCCAGGCCGGCGGCGCGCCAGGCTTCAAATTCGGCAGGGGTTTCCAGCGTGATGCGGCCCAGGATGGCCGAACGGAAGTCGGTCATCACGATCTCGGCGGTTTTCTGCAGGTTGACGCGCCCCCCGCCCAGCATGGCGCCGCGTTTTTTGCCAATGGCTGCGAGCAGCTCGTCGTCCTGCATGGTGGCCATGGCACCTACGGGCAGGCCGAGCTTGTAGCGCGCCTCCAGCAGCGGTGCGTAGTGCGCCTGCAGGCGGCGCAGCAGCTCCAGCGCCACCAGTTCCTCGTCATACGCGTTGCGGCCCACGGCGCCACTGGCGGCCAGGTTGTAGCCGCTTTCGGGCACGATGATGCGCGGCCACAGCATGCCGGGCGTGTCCCACAAATAGAAGTCGTCGGCCAGGGTGATGCGCTGCTCCAGCTTGGTGATGCCCGCCTCGTCGCCCGTCTTGGCCTGGCGCTTGTTGCTGAGCGTGTTGATGAGCGTGGACTTGCCCACATTGGGCACGCCGCAGATCAGCACCCGCATGGGCTTGGCCATGCCACCCCGGTTGGGCGACAGCAGATGGCAGGCGTCGATGAGCTTGCGCGCAGGCGCGGCGTCGGACGCATCGAGCGGTACGGCACGCGTGTCGCTCTGGGCGTTGTACCAGTCCACCCACAGTGCGGTGCGCTCGGGGTCGGCCACGTCCTGCTTGTTGAGTACCTTGAGCGTGGGCTTGTGGCCCGTGATCTCGGCCAGCAGCGGGTTGGCGCTGGAGCCGGGCAGGCGCGCGTCCAGCACCTCGATCACCACGTCAATGTCCTTGATGCGTTCGGTGATCGCTTTCTTGGTCAGGTGCATGTGACCGGGAAACCACTGGATGGCCATGCGGGGTACTTTCTGGTGTTTTGAATACTGTCGGAGGGTGGCAAGGATAATCGCGGTCTTTGCCGCCCCTCGCTACCGCGTTCTTTCTGCCATGCCCGCACCTACCGACAAACCCCGCAACACCGCCGCCCGCAAGGCCGACAAGGAGCTGCTGTTCAAGGGCGTGACCTGCGCCCTGATTGGCCTGGTCATCCTGCTCGCGCCCTATGTCGCCCGCTCGGACAGCGTGCGCGAACTGATGGCGCAGGCCACGCTGGTGGGCTGGTTTGCGCTGGTGCTTGGCATTGCATTCGGGGTGCTGTACGGCGTGCGCCGCGCGCAGGCCGGGCGCCGCCAGCCGTGACACCGACTGTGGCGCTCGACACATTCACGGCCCCACCCCGCGCCGTGGACGGCGCCTCGGCCCTGGCCATGTTTGCCGCCCTGCAGCAGCGCGCCGAAGCACTCGGCACCACACTGCGCGCCCCACCGCCCGAGCCCACCACCTGCTGCGGCCGGGGCTGCAACGGCTGTGTGTGGGAGGGTTTTCTGGACGCAGCCGACTACTGGCGGCAGGAAGCCCTGCTGCAGCTTTCAGACTGAAAAATCAAGCCAAAATGGCCGCCACCGCCTAATGGATAAGCGCAAATAGCTATCAAATCAGGAGCAATCACCATTCACGGCACGCTCAGCCCAGCTCTTTCACGGCCATGTACTGCTCGCGCCAGGCCTCGAAAGGCAGCGTGTCGGCCGCCTCGATGGCCTTCTGCGCGGCGATGGACTCGGCCGCCATGGCCACGTAGCGGGCCTGCTGCTCGGCTGTCCAGGGCAGGCCCAGCAGCGCATCGCGCGCAGCCATGGACTGCTGGCGTGCAAAGCTCTCAAAGCTGTGCTGGTGCGCCTGCACGATGCTGTCCAGCACGCGGGCCGACGGGGTGTGTCCGGGCGCGGCCATCAGGGCCCGCGCTTCGCGCAGGGCAGCGCTGTAGTCGCCACTGCCGTGGGCAGCATCCAGCGCGGCGGCCAGCGGTTCGCAGGCGGCCAGCACCTCGGTGCCCCAGTCGGTCAGGGCCACCTTCTGGCCGTTGCGCGTCAGCTGCAGACCGGGCTCGCGGCCCCGTTCGGCCGTGAGGTGCTGGTTCTGCTTGAGTTCGGCAATCTCGGCCGGGGTGTCGGGGGGGCTGTCGGACAGCAGGCAGTGCAGCAAAAACACGTCCAGCAGGCGCATGGTGGAGGCCGTGATGCCCACGGGCACAAACGGGTCCAGGTCCATCAGGCGCACTTCCACATATTCAACGCCGCGCTCGCGCAGCGCATGCAGCGGGCGCTCGCCGGTGCGCACGGTGCGCTTGGGGCGGATCGTGCCGTAGAACTCGTTCTCGATCTGCAGCAGGCTGGTGCCCAGCTGGTTGTAGTCGCCACCCGGGTTGCGCACGCCCACGGTTTCGTAGGCCGGATAGGGCTTGGTCAGCGCCTCGTGCAGCGAATTGGCATAGCCTGTGAGGCCGTTGTAGCTCACGGCCAGCGTGGCCTGGGCGTCGCTCTGGTAGCCCAGGCGGCCCATGCGCAGCGAGGTGGCGTGCGGCAGGTACAGCGCGCTGCCGCCTTCCATCTGCTGCAGGCGGTGCTCGCGCCCTTCCACAAAACAAGGGCACAGCGCAGGCGACGCGCCAAACAGGTACAGCAAAACAAACGCGTGGCGGCGGAAATTGCGGATGAGCGAGAAATACTGCTCGCTCGTCACGCCCGGCAACGACCAGTTGTAGTGGATGCCCGAAATCGTCTGCATGCGCCGCCCGTAGCGGTGGCCCAGGCCCATGCGGTACACGCTTTTGGCGCGCCCCACGTTGGAGCTGCCGTAGCGGCCGATCGGAATGGTCTCGTCGGTCGGCAGGCCGCAGGGCATGCTCGACGCCCAAAGCAGCTCACCGCCACTGTCCCGCAGGGTGTGGTGCACGAACTGGTGCACCTCGGTCAGCTCATCCAGGCAGGCCAGCACGCCCTTGTGGGCGCCGGTGATGAGTTCGAGCTGCGACTCGCTGTAGTCGGTGGTGATCAGCGGGTGCGTGAGCGCCGAGCCCAGCGCCAGCGGGTGCGGCGTGAGGGCCAGGCCGCCCGTGGGCAGCACCCTAAGGCCTTCCTTTTCGATGCCGCGGCGAATCCCTCCCAGGGCATCCGCCGGGTAGGCGGCCAGTCTCTCGTGCAGTTTGCTCATATGTTTATACCGATCCAACTTCTGTCGGCCCGGAACTTAGCACGTTGAGCGCTGGCCCGCCTTTGGGGAAATCAAGCCCTTGCGGCCAAAGCGCGTCCAACCTCGTTGGTTCCTTGGGCTGCGCCACTTTGTGGTACTTGCTCGCCCGCACGCTCGGTCACTTCGGCCAGGCGGGCCGCCAGCTGCTCGGGCACGTCAGCGCCGATCCCCAGGTGGATGCCCTGCGTGAGCGTGATGTGGGCGGCCTCAAACGTGCCAGCGCCCGCACACAGGATGGTGCGCGTGGGTGCGCTTTCGTGTGCCAGCACCAGCATGGCGGGCACCACGGCCTCGGGCTTCAGGGCGTCAAGCACCTCCTGGGGCATCAGGCCCTCGGTCATGCGCGTGGCTGCCGTGGGGGCCAGGGCGTTGACGCGGATATTGTTCTTGACGCCTTCAATGGCCAGCGTCTGCATCAGCCCCACCTGGGCCAGCTTGGCCGCGCCGTAGTTGCTCTGGCCGAAGTTGCCGTACAGGCCGGTGGACGAGGTCGTCATCACGATGCGGCCATATTGCTGCGCCACCATGTGGGCCCACACGGCCTTGCAGCAGTTGGCGGCGCCCATCAGGTGCACCTGCACCACGAGGTTGAAGTCGGCCATGTCCATCTTGGCAAACGACTTGTCGCGCAGGATGCCGGCGTTGTTGACCAGGATGTCCACCCGGCCCCAGGCATCGATGGCCTGTTGCACCATGGCTTCCACGGCGGCAAAGTCGGTGACGGACGCGCCATTGGCCAGCGCCTCGCCGCCTGCGGCCCGGATCTCATCGACCACGGCCTGCGCTGCGCCCACCGTGGCGCCGCTGCCATCCACCGCGCCGCCCAGGTCATTGACCAGCACTTTGGCGCCGCGCGCGGCCAGTGCCAGCGCATGCTGGCGGCCCAGTCCACCACCGGCACCTGTGACGATGGCCACGCGGCCTTGGAAGTCGATACCCATGTGAGCTTCTCCTGATTGGTTGGTTGTGTGTGTAGAACGCAAGGGGTGCCGCAGGGGCACGCTGCGCGGGGGACTTTAAGCGAGATGGGGGGTGGGGGTGGTTGCGCAGGTGACTGGGGGGCTTGCTTTGGGTGTTGGGTGTTGGGTGTTGGGTGTGGCGTTGTGCTTGTGCTTGTGCTTGTGCTTGTGCTTGTGCTTGTGCTTGTGCTTGTGCTTGTGCTTGTGCTTGTGCTTGTGCTTGTGCTTGTGCTTGTGCTTGTGCTTGTGCTTGTGCTTGTGCTGAGGGCGGGGGCCGGGGTGTGCGCCCGGCGGCGCAGTAACTTTCTCTTGCCTCGCCAAGAGAAAGTCACCAAAGAGAAGGCGACCCTACAGGCTGCGTCCCTTCGCTTCGCTGCGGGCAACCTGCGGTGCTCGCGTCCAGCGGGGTCTCGCTCCAACTCGCTCCGCTCAGACAATCGCGAGCCCTGATCCGCTGGCCGCTGCGCTCCTCGGCGCATCCTGAAGGGAACCCAGGGAGCGGACATCCACACGGGCCTTTGCTGCGCTCGGCCCGGCCTGCGCAGCGCGTGGCGCTTGCGCCCGCGAGGTGGGGCCGAGCGAAGCAAAGGCCCGCGTGGCTGTTGGGCTGTTTGGATGTTCGGCTGCCCACCCCCTGCTGGCTGCGCCTGCGGCGGGGCGGTTGTGGGGTGAGCATGGGCGTCGAAGCGCCCATGCCTCGTGCTCTGACTCGCCGTGGCTGTCCGAGCGGCGCTGCGCAGCAGCAAAGCGAGTTCCACGGCGCACCCCGCAATCGCCCCGACGCAGGTTCGCCCCGTAGCGAAGCGCAGGGGTCGCAGACTGGGGGTCGCCTTTCTTTTGGGTACTTTTCTTTGGCGAAGCAAAGAACAAGTACCTCGGCCGCCGGGCCGAGACCCGGCCTCCGCACTCAACATAAGCACGCGGCCAGCCAACCCCCCACTCCACAAACCAATCGGGTAAGGTACCCCCGCCAACAAACACCCAGAAAAAGGACACCCATGAAAGCAACCTGGAACGGCGTGGTCATCGCCGAGAGCGACGACACCGTAGTGGTCGAAGGCAACCACTACTTCCCCGAAAGCGCCCTCAAGCGCGAATACTTCACCTTCAGCAACCACAAGACCATGTGCGCCTGGAAGGGCCAGGCCAGCTACCTGTCGCTGCTGATCAACGGCGAAATGCACGCCGATGCCGCCTGGTTCTACGCCGACCCCAAGCCCGAGGCCGAAGAAATCCGGGGCCGCGTGGCGTTCTGGAAAGGCGTCAAGGTCACGGCCTGAACCACTGCCTGTGGGTTATCCCTGCGGGCGCTGGACAATCATGTGGATAAGTTTTGGCAAGTCCTGTATGACAACTCCAAGTGCTTGATTTGTAATGGCAAGCCCTGCATTGCATCTTTTTTAGGCAACACTTCAAAACGCAGCCGCGGTTATCCCGATCCTCACTGGACAATCTTGTGGATAACCATGGACAAGCCTTGTATGAAGAACCTAAGTGATTGATTAATAAGGAATATCCTTGCATTGATTAAATAACAGGCAACCAGCAAGCAGCTTGCAAACCCTGGCAAACCACCCACCACCAGGGCCCGGCCAGCCCCGGTTATCCCGCCCGCCACTGGACAATCTTGTGGATAACTGTGGACAAGCCTTGTATGACAGGCTTAAGTGCTTGATTTGCAAGGAATAAGCTTGCACCGCCTAAAAAACAGGCAATCCAGCGGGGCATCCCATCTGCGGTACATTGCACACCGGCGCACCCCTTGACGCTCCTTATTTCATAGCTGCTAGCGCTTGACAGATGCGCGCAAACGGCCAAAAAAGCCCATGTCCAACGCCCTCCTCCAGCACAGTCCTGCCGCAGAACGCAACCAGGGCCCCATCTTGGCGCAGCTGCTGGCCTTGCTGGCGCCCACAGGGGCGGCGCTGGAGATTGCCAGCGGCACCGGACAACACGCCGCGCACTTTGCCGCAGCCCTGCCCGGCTGGAGCTGGCAGCCCACCGACCAGCAGGCCACCCACTTTGGATCCATCACTGGCTGGGCCGCACAGGCGCAGGCACACAACGTGCGCGCGCCGCTGCGGCTCGATGTGTTGCACAACCCCTGGCCTGCCGGCGACCCGGCCTTTGGCACTCCGTTCGACCTGATCTACTGCGCCAACATGCTGCACATCGCCCCCTGGGCCTGCTGCACCGGGCTCATGCAGGGCGCGGCCCGCCACCTGGCGCCGGGCGGGCACCTGGTCACCTATGGCCCCTACCTGGAAGACGGCGTGCCCACGGCCCCCGGCAACCTGGCCTTTGACGCCAGCCTGCGCGCACAAGACGCCGCCTGGGGCATTCGCCGCATCGAAGACGTGGCGGCGGTAGCCGCCCAGGCCGGCCTGCAACTGGCAGCACGCCATGCGATGCCCGCCAACAACCTGCTGCTGGTGTGGACGCACGCCACCCGCAACCTCTGAATTGACGCACCCATGAACACACCCGCAGCCCCTTTCTTCATTGCCAAGGTCGAGCCCGATGGCACCCAGTGCGACGCCTGGCCCGAACAGCCCCTGCTGCTGTCCATGGAGCAAAGCGGCATCGACTGGCCCAGCTCCTGCCGCAACGGCACCTGCCGCACCTGCCTGGGCCAGCTGGTGGAAGGGACGGTGCGCTACGCCATCGAATGGCCGGGCCTCACGGCCGAAGAAAAGGAAGAAGGCTGCGTGCTGCCCTGCGTGGCCTACCCCACTTCGGACGTGGTGCTGCAGGGCAGCGCCATCTGATCTGCCTCAAGCGCAACCCCGTTCAGAGACGGAACGGCCCCCGGTGCACTAAAATCCGTGCCTTCAGGAGCAAGATGCTCCTTTGACGTGCGGCAGCGCCGCATCGCATGTTCTTTGGGGCGGTTTCTTGGGGGCACAGCAGTTGCCTTCGGCCACGGGAACCTGTGCTGCAGCACACCGCCAGCTGGCAAGCCGCCAGAGGCTCCCACAGAAAGCCCCAACCTTCCATGAACACCCCCCTCACCCCCGTGCCGATCTCGCCCGTCGAGGACATCGTGGCCGAGATGCGCGCCGGGCGCATCGTCATCCTGGTGGATGAAGAAGACCGCGAAAACGAAGGCGACCTCGTCCTGGCTGCTGACCATGTCACGCCCGAGGCCATCAACTTCATGGCCCGCTTTGGCCGGGGCCTGATCTGCCTGACCTTGAGCCGCGAGCGCTGCGAGTTCCTCAAGCTGCCTCCCATGGCCGCGCGCAATGGCACCGTGTACAGCACGGCCTTCACCGTCTCCATCGAAGCGGCAGAGGGCGTGACCACCGGCATTTCGGCCGCCGACCGCGCCCGCACCGTGCAGGTGGCGGTGGACCGCAACAGCCAGCCCAGCGACCTGGTGCAGCCCGGCCACATCTTCCCGCTGCAAGCCGTGGATGGTGGCGTGCTGATGCGCGCTGGCCATACCGAAGCCGGTTGCGACCTGGCCGCCATGGCGGGCTGCAGCCCCGCATCGGTGATCTGCGAGATCATGAAGGACGACGGCACCATGGCCCGTCTGCCCGATCTGCAGCTGTTTGCGGCCGAACACGGCCTCAAGATCGGCACCATTGCCGACCTCATCGAATACCGCAGCCGCAACGAGTCGCTGGTCGAAAAGGTGGGCACGCGCACGCTGCAGACGGCCTACGGCGAGTTCACCGCCCATGCCTTCCGCGACAAGCCCAGCCAGGCCGTGCACCTGGCGCTGGTCAAGGGCCAGTGGAGCGCTGACGATGTGGTGCCCGTGCGCGTGCACGAACCGCTGTCGGTGTTCGACGCGCTCGAAATCAACCGCTCCATGCACTCGTGGGGCCTGGATACCAGCCTGCAATACCTCGCCAAACAAGGCAAGGGCGTGGCGGTGCTGCTCAATTGCGGCGAAAGCGCTGCCCAGCTGCTGGCCCAGTTTGAAGGTACGGCCCGCGCGGCCCAGGCGCCCGAGCGTGGCCGCATGGACCTGCGCACATATGGCGTGGGCGCACAGATCCTGCGCGAATGCGGCGTGCACAAGATGGCCCTGATGGGCCAGCCACGCCGCATGCCCAGCATGGCTGGCTACGGCCTCGAAATCACCGGCTTCATCCCCAAGGAATAAAGAACATGTTTGGCGCAGAAAAAGGCACCGCAGACAAACTGGACGGCAAGAAGCTGCACATCGGCATCGTGCAGGCCCGTTTCAACGAAAGCATCACCAACACCCTGGCTGCCGCCTGCCGCGCAGAGCTGCTGGCCCTGGGCGTGCAAGAAAAGCACATCAAGCATGTGCTGGTGCCCGGCGCGCTCGAAGTGCCCGTGGCCCTGCAGGCCATGGCCGAAAGCGATGAATACGACGCGCTGATTGCGCTGGGCTGCATCATCCGAGGCGAGACCTACCACTTCGAGCTGGTGGCCAACGAATCCGGCGCGGGCGTCACGCGCCTGTCGCTGGACTACCAGATCCCGATTGCCAACGCCATCATCACCACCGAGAACATGGAACAGGCCATCGCCCGCCAGACCGAAAAGGGTACCGACGCGGCCCGCGTGGCGGTGGAAATGGCCAACCTGCTGGACGAACTGTCATGAGCGAAAACACCCCCACGCCATCGTCGGCACGCCCGCCCAAGCAGAGCCGCACCGGCCTCAAGAGCACCGGCACACGCAAGGCAGCCTCCAAGTCCAACCGCAGCCGCGCGCGCGAGTTCGCGCTGCAGGCGCTGTACCAGCACCTGGTGGGCGGCAACGACGCCCATGCCATCGACGCTTTCACGCGCGACCTGGCGGGCTTTCACAAGGCGGACTCGGTGCACTACGACGCGCTGCTGCACGGCTGCATCGCCAACGCGGCCGAGATGGACGCACTCATTACCCCGCTGCTGGACCGCAAGATGGCCGAGATCTCGCCCATCGAGCACGCCACCATGTGGATCGGCGTGTACGAGTTCCAGAACTGCCTGGATGTGCCCTGGCGCGTGGTGCTGAACGAGTGCATCGAACTCGCCAAGGAGTTCGGCGGCACGGACGGCCACAAATACGTGAACGCCGTGCTCAACGGCCTGGCCCCCAAGCTGCGCGCAGTGGAAGTGGCTGCCGACAAGGCCGCAGGCACAGGCGCCGCCTGACCCAGCCCGCCGCCGCCCTGCCTTTTGAACCGGGGCGGCTTCGTTTTTTCCCCCTTAGCCCCCCACGCCCGAAAGGCCCGCAAGGCTCGGTCTGGGCAGGATGCCATTCCATGAAGTTTTCCACGCGCGCCGAGCGCATTGAACCGTTTTATGTGATGGAGGTCGCCAAGGCCGCGCAGGCCCTGGCCCGCGAAGTGGCGGGCTCGCGCGAGCCGATGATCTTCTTGAACATCGGCGAGCCCGACTTCACCGCCCCGCCCCTGGTGCAAGAGGCCGCCGCCCGCGCCGTGCACCACGGCGCCACGCAGTACACCAACGCGCTGGGGCTGGATGCCCTGCGCGAGCGCATCAGCGGCTGGTACCAGAGCCGCTTTGGCGTCGATGTGCCTGCGCGCCGCATCGTGGTCACAGCGGGTGCCTCAGCAGCGCTGCAGCTGGCCTGCCTGGCACTCATCGAGTCGGGCGACGAGATCCTGATGCCCGACCCCAGCTACCCCTGCAACCGCCACTTCGTGAGCGCTGCAGAAGGCAAGGCCGTGCTGCTGCCCACCACGGCGGCCGAGCGTTACCAGTTGAGCGCAGACAAGGTGCGTGCAGCGTGGAATGACAAAACGCGCGGTGTGCTTCTGGCCTCGCCCTCCAACCCCACAGGTACGTCGATTGCGCCCGATGAGCTGCGCCGCATCCACGGGGTGGTGCGCGAACACGACGGCGTCACGATGATCGACGAGATCTACCTGGGCCTGTCGTACGAGGAAGAGTTTGGCCACACGGCTCTGGCAATCGACGACAACATCATCAGCATCAACAGCTTCAGCAAATACTTCAACATGACAGGCTGGCGCCTGGGCTGGATGGTGGTGCCTGAGGCCATGGTGCCGGTGGTCGAACGCCTGGCGCAGAACCTGTTCATCTGCGCCAGCACCGTGTCACAGCATGCGGCGCTGGCCTGCTTTGAAGCCGAGAGCATTGCCGAATACGAACGCCGCCGCGCCGAGTTCAAGGCGCGGCGCGACTTCTTCATCCCCGCGCTGCAATCACTGGGCCTGAATGTGCCCGTGATGCCCGATGGCGCCTTCTATGCCTGGGCCGACTGCACGCAGGCCGCGCAGCGCCTGGGTGTCACCGGCAGCTGGGACTTTGCGTTTGAGCTGATGCGCCGCGCGCACATCGCCGTCACGCCGGGGCGCGACTTTGGCACGGCCGAGCCGGAGCGCTTCATCCGATTCTCCACCGCCAACTCGATGGCGCAGCTGGAAGAGTCTGTGGCGCGGCTGCGCACGCTGCTCGGCTGAATCAATGGCGTTCGAGTTCCCGATCCGTATCTACTGGGAAGACACCGATGCCGGTGGCATCGTGTTCTATGCCAACTACCTCAAGTTCTTCGAGCGCGCGCGCACCGAGTGGCTGCGCTCGCTGGGTGTGGGTCAGCAGCGTCTTCGGGAACAAACCGGCGGCATGTTTGTCGTAACCGACGCGCAGCTGCGCTACCACCGCCCCGCGCGGCTGGACGATGAACTGATTGTTACTGCCGCCCTGCAGGACGCAGGCCGGGCATCGCTGACAATAGTGCAGCAGGCGCTCCTGAAACCAGAGCAGATGACCGACCAGTCCCCCACTTTGCTGACAGAAGGCACCATCCGCATCGGATGGGTCGATGCCGCCACGATGCGCCCCGCAAGAATCCCGAGCACCCTTCTGGAACAACTCACACCATGAATTCCCAAAACATGTCCATCATCTCCCTGGTGCTGCACGCCAGCTGGGTGGTGCAACTCGTGATGCTGCTGCTGCTGGGCGTGTCGGTGGCGAGCTGGGCGGCCATCTTCCGCAAGCTGTTTGCCTTGAAGCGCGTGAAGACACTGAACGAGGATTTCGAGCGGGAGTTCTGGTCGGGCACCAGCCTCAATGACCTGTACGCCGCTGCCGCGCAAAATGCCAAGCAGGCGGGCCCCATGGAACGCATTTTTGCCAGCGGCATGCGCGAATACCAGAAGCTGCGCGAGCGCCGCATCGTGGACCCCGGCACGCTGCTCGATGGTGCCCGCCGTGCGATGCGCGCGAGCTTCCAGCGCGAGATGGATGTGGTGGAGTCCAGCCTGTCCTTCCTGGCCTCGGTCGGCTCGGTATCTCCGTATGTGGGTCTCTTCGGCACGGTGTGGGGCATCATGCACGCATTCACCGGCTTTGCAGGCATGGAACAGGTCACGCTGGCCACCGTGGCACCCGGCATTGCCGAAGCCCTGGTGGCCACGGCGATTGGCCTGTTTGCCGCCATCCCGGCCGTGATCGCCTACAACCGCTTTGCACGCGACATCGACCGCGTGGCCACGCACCAGGAGACCTTCATCGAGGAGTTCTCCAACATCCTGCAGCGCAATCTGGGCGCGCAGCCCGCGTCCTCGGGCCACACGGCCTCGGGCCACTGATCCGGGAGGCGCCCCATGCCCGCCATGGCATCCCGCGGCCGAGGCCGCCGCACCATCAACGAGATCAACATGGTCCCGTTCATCGACGTCATGCTGGTGCTGCTCATCATCTTCATGGTGACGGCGCCCATGCTCACCCCCGGCGTGGTCGATGTGCCCAGCGTCGGCAAGGGCAAGAACATGCCCAAGGTGGTGGCCCAGGTCATCGTCAACAAAGACGGCACGCTGCAGTTCAAGACGCCTGAAGCCACCCGCAGCCTGAACCAGCGCGAGATCGGCGATGCCGCGAGCCGCTGGCAAAAGGCCCAAGGCGCCGACAGCGCGAGCGCGGTGGTCATCAGCGCGGACAAGGGCGTGCAATACGAAAACGTGGTGAAAGCCATGGATGCCTTGCAAAAGGCGGGCGTGCAGCGTGTGGGCCTCTCCGTCAAACAAGGCGGTTGAACCGAATTCCCCCGCGCCGCTCTCACGCCCATGCAAGCCCACACCGACCGCGACCAGTTTGCCCCGCCCCGCCCCCCGGCTCGCCTGCGCGCCATCACGCTGGCGGTGCTGGTGCATGCGGTGCTGATTGGCGCACTCACCTGGGGCGTGAACTGGAAGAACACGGCCGACCAGCCCGCCGTAGAGGCTGAGCTGTGGGCTGCCGTGCCCACGCAAGCAGCGCCGCGCGCCGTGGAGCCGCCACCGCCTCCACCACCGCCGCCGGTGCAGCAGGTCACCCCGCCTGCCCCGCCGCCCCCGCCCGTGCGGGCCGCCGATCCGCCGGACACCCGTGAGGCCGACATCGCCATCGAGCGCGAGAAAAAGCGCCTGGAGCAGGAAAAGAAAGCCCGCGAGCAGCAGGAACTGCGCGAGAAGCGGGAGCGCGAACGCAAGGAAGAAGAACGCCGCGACCGCCTGGAGCAGGAGAAAAAAGAGCGCCTGCAAAAGGAAAAAGACAAGGAACAGCGCGAAAAGCAACTGGCCGAGCAGAAGAAGGCCGAGCAGGACAAGCAGAAGAAGCTGGCTGAAGACAAACGCAAGGCCGATGAGGCCGCCAAGCGCAAGGCAGACGCCGAGGCCAAGCAACTGGCCGAACAGCGCGAGGCCAACATGCGCCGCATCCAGGGCATGGCGGGGGCCACGGGGGGCGAGAACGCCACCGGCACCGCACAGCGCAGCGCCGGCCCGTCAGGCAGCTACGGCGGCAAGGTGGCAGCCAAGGTCAAGCCCAACATCGTGTACCCCGACGCGATCTCGGGCAACCCGCGTGCCGAGGTCGAGGTGCGCCTGTCGCCCGACGGCACCATCGTGGGCAAACGCCTGGTGCAGCCCAGCGGCAACAAGGCCTGGGACGATGCCGTGCTGCGTGCGCTGGACAAGACAGAGACCCTGCCGCGCGATGTGGACGGGCGGGTGCCGTCTTCGCTGACCATTGGCTTCAGGCCCCAGGACTGACACGGGATCGCACTCCATCCCGGCTGTTCAGACGGCGGTTCTGGCGAAGCCCGGCACAGCGCTCTGACCTGCCCAAAAAACAAAAACGCCCGGCATCTACCGGGCGTTTTTTCTATGCTTTTTTGGCCTCTACCGCCTGCTAGCCATGCCCAGGCAGCTATCAATACAGTAGCAAATCACCTGGGCGCCCTCAATCAGGCAGTTACCGATCCCGCCGCTCCATGCGGCGGTTCAGGTTCAGCGCGCCCAGCGTGCAGGCCACGCCCGACAGCAGGTACACCGTCACCGCCAGCAGTCCAAACTGGGCCGACAGGTACAGGGCCACCAGGGGGGCAAACGCCGCGCCGATGATCCAGGCCAGGTCGGCCGACAGGGCGGCGCCGGTGTAGCGGTACTGGGGCGAGAAATTGGCCGTCACGGTGCCCGAGGCCTGCCCATACGACAGGCCCAGCAGCACAAAGCCCAGCAGCAGGAACATGGTGCTGCCCACCTCGCCGGAGTTGAGCAGCACGGGAGCCATGAAGCTGAACACACCAATCAGCACCGCCATGCCGCCCAGCAGCTTGCGGCGGCCCAGGTGGTCCGACAGCCAGCCGGACACCATGATCGCGCCAGCGGCCAGGAAGGCGCCCACGATCTGCACGCCCAGGATCTGGGTGACGGGTTGCTCGGAATACAGCGTGATCCACGACAGCGGGAACACGGTGACCAGGTGGAACAGCGCAAAGCTGGCCAGCGCCGCAAACGCGCCCAGCAGCACGTTGCTGCCTTCGTCGCGCACCACGCGGCTCACGGGCACGGGTTGCAGTTCCCGGTCCTTGAGCAGCTCAGAGTACGACTGCCCCACCACCAGGCGCAGGCGCGCAAACAGGGCCACCACGTTCACGGCAAAGGCCACAAAGAAGGGATAGCGCCAGCCCCAGGCCAGGAACTCCTGCACGGAGAGGCTGCTGTACAGGTAGGCAAACAGGCCCGCCGCCAGCACAAAGCCCAGCGGTGCGCCCAACTGGCCGATCATGGCGTACCAGCCCCGACGCTCCTTGGGGGCCGACATGGCCAGCAGCGATGGCAGGCCGTCCCACGATCCGCCCAGCGCCAGCCCCTGGCCAACGCGCAGGATCAGCAGCGCCATCACGGCCGTCAGGCCCACATCCTTGTAACCGGGCAAAAACGCCATGCCCACCGTGCACACGCCCAGCAGGAAGAGTGCAACGGTCAGCTTGGTGCCCCGGCCCCAGCGCCGCTGGATGGCCATGGAGATGGCCGTACCCACCGGGCGCACGACAAAAGCGACCGCCAGCAGCGCAAAGCCCATCAGCGTGCCGTCCAGGCGCGACAGGAAGGGAAACAGGAAGGATGGGAAGACGAGAACGCAGGCGATCCCGAAAACGAAGAAGTCGAAATACTCGGACGAGCGTCCGATGATCACGCCCACAGCGATTTCGCTGGGGGTGACGTCTTCATGCGTATCAGCCCGCGAGAGAGAGGCGGGGCTTTCTTCAAAACCGGCCGCAGGGTAAGTGGCAGAGGCGGGGCTGCTCATGAACAAGGCTCCTTGTCGTTGTGTGAATAAGACAACACCGTTCTACACGCAAGTCGAACCGCCCACAAGTGCGGTTTCACTGATCTGACTGCAGGGCAACGCACCTCCATGCACCAAAACGGGGCAAGCCTCGTTGACCTTGGACAAAATGTCCAATGTACAAATTCGCTAGGGCTATTACATTCGGCGGCACTCCGTTATCCGCGTTTACCCGTAATTAAACGCCCCGATTGCGCTTCCACATGCCCAAACTCTCACTCCCCCGCATACCCGCCTGGCTGGCCGCCATGGCTGCCCTCGGCAGCCTGGCAGGCTGCAGCAAGGCGGTCGTCCTCAACCCCGCTGGCGACATCGCTGCGCAGCAAGGCCACATGGTCATCCAGGCCACGCTGCTGATGCTGATCATCATCGTGCCGGTGATCGCCCTGACCCTGTGGTTTGCCTGGAAGTACCGCCAGAACAACGCCGCCAACACCGAAGACGACTACGACCCTGACTGGCACCACTCGACCTCGCTGGAGCTGGTGATCTGGACGGTACCCCTCTTGATCATCATTGCCCTGGGCGCGCTGACCTGGATCGGCACCCACAAGCTCGACCCCTACCGCCCGCTGGACCGCATCTCGGCCACCAAGCCGCTGGATGCGCAATCCACCCCCCTGGAAGTGCAGGTGGTGGCCATGGACTGGAAGTGGCTGTTCTTCTACCCCGAACTGGGCATTGCCACGGTGAACGAGCTGGCCGCGCCAGTGGACCGCCCCATTTTGTTCAAGCTCACCGCCACGTCCACGATGAACGCGTTCTACGTGCCCGACCTGGCCGGCATGATCTACGCCATGCCCGGCATGCAGACCGAGCTGAACGCCGTGATCAACCAACCCGGCGTGTACAAGGGCATGTCCTCGCACTACAGCGGCTCGGGCTTCTCGGGCATGACTTTCAAGTTCCATGGCCTGAGCCAGGGTGACTTCGACCAGTGGGTTGCCAAGAACAAGTCCGAAGGCAAGCCCCTCACGCGCCAGGTCTACATGGATCTGGTCAAGCCCAGCGAGCGCGACCCCGTGCAGCGCTTTGCCAGCGTGGAAGACGGCCTGTACGACAAGGTGCTCAACCGCTGCGTCGAAGACGGCAAGATGTGCATGCACCACATGATGTCCATCGACGAGCGCGGTGGCGAGGCCTTCATGAAGGCCCAGGGCCTGAACCTGCCCCAGGACGTGTGCACCGTGGACAACGCCGCCCAGGTGGTGGCCGCCCTCGAAGCGCGCCACGCCACGGTCTACGACCGCACCCTCTCCCGCCAATGATCCGCGCATAAGAGACTGACGAACATGTCCACCTCACCCGTTGTAACCGAACCGCATTGGGCCCTGGGCCGAATCACCTGGGACTCCATACCGATGGCGCATGAGCCCATCGTGCTGTGGACCTTCATCGCCACCCTGCTGGGTGGCCTGGCCGTCATGGCCGCCATCACCAAATTCCGGCTCTGGGGCCCGCTGTGGCGCGACTGGATCTGCAGCATTGACCACAAGCGCATCGGCATCATGTACATGATCCTGGGCCTGGTGATGCTGCTGCGCGGCTTTGCCGACGCCGTGATGATGCGCCTGCAACAGGCCATGGCCTTTGGCGACAACATGGGCTACCTGCCGCCGCACCACTATGACCAGATCTTCACCGCCCACGGCGTGATCATGATCTTCTTCGTGGCGATGCCGCTGGTCACGGGCCTGATGAACTACCTCGTGCCACTGCAGATTGGTGCGCGCGACGTGTCGTTCCCGTTCCTGAACAACTTCAGCTTCTGGATGACCACGGCGGGCGCCGTGCTGGTGATGGTGTCGCTGTTCCTGGGCGAGTTCTCCACTGCGGGCTGGCTGGCGCTCTCGAACCTGGGGGCGCAGAACCCGGGGGTGGGGCTGGACTACTACATCTGGGCACTGCAGATTGCCGGGGTGGGCACCACGCTCTCGGGCATCAACCTGATCGTCACCATCATCAAGATGCGTGCGCCCGGCATGAACCTGATGCGCATGCCCGTCTTCACCTGGACGGCCCTGTGCACCAACGCTCTAATCGTGGCGTCCTTCCCCGTGCTCACCGCAGCCCTGGTGCTGATGTCGCTGGACCGCTACGCTGGCACCAACTTCTTCACGAACGACCTGGGCGGCAACCCCATGCTGTACGTGAACCTGATCTGGATCTGGGGCCACCCCGAGGTCTACATCCTGATCCTGCCTTGCTTCGGCATCTTCTCCGAAGTGGTGGCCACGTTCTGCCGCAAGCGCCTGTTCGGCTACACCTCCATGGTCTACGCCACGGTGGTGATCACCATCCTGTCGTACCTGGTGTGGCTGCACCACTTCTTCACCATGGGCTCCGGCGCCAGCGTGAACACCTTCTTCGGCATCACCACGATGATCATCTCGATCCCCACAGGCGCGAAGATCTTCAACTGGCTGTTCACCATGTACAAGGGCCGCATCCGCTTCGAGCTGCCCATGATGTGGACCGTGGCCTTCATGGTGACGTTCGCCATCGGCGGCATGACCGGCGTGCTGCTGGCCGTGCCCCCGGCCGACTTCGTGCTGCACAACAGCCTGTTCCTGATCGCCCACTTCCACAACGTGATCATTGGCGGCGTGCTGTTCGGCCTGTTTGCCGGCATCAACTACTGGTATCCCAAGGCCTTTGGCTACAAGCTCGACCGCACCTGGGGCCTGCGCTCCTTCTGGCTGTGGGTGGTGGGCTTCTGGGTGGCGTTTGGCCCGCTGTATGTGCTGGGCCTGATGGGCGTCACGCGCCGTGCCAACCACTTTGAAGACCCGTCGCTGCAGATCTGGTTCGTGATCGCCGCCATCGGCGCCGCGATGATTGCGGCAGGCATTGCCTGCTTCCTGATCCAGATCGTGGTGAGCTACCTCAAGCGCGACCAGCTGCGCGACCACACGGGCGACCCCTGGGACGCGCGCACGCTGGAATGGGCCACGTCTTCGCCCCCGCCCAACTACAACTTCGCCTTCACCCCCGTGGTGCATGAGATCGATGCCTGGTGGGACATGAAGAAACATGGCTACCAGCGTCCTTTGAGTGGCTATGCGCCCATCCACATGCCCGCCAACACCGGCTCGGGTGCGGTGATCTCGGCGCTGTCGCTGGTGCTGGGCTTTGCGCTGATCTGGCACATGTGGCTGCTGGCCGGTGTGTCGTTCGCTGGCGTGATCCTGGCGGCCATCATCCACACCTTCAACTACAAGCGCGACTTCTACATTCCCGCCTCTGAAGTGACAGAGACGGAAAACCTCCGCACCCTACAACTGCGTGCCAGCCATGTCTGATATCCGTTACACCCCTGGCGCGGCAGGCGCCGCAAGCGCAGCCCTGCCGCTGCGCCAATACCACCCCGCGCACGAGCCGCACCCCGAGAACGGCACGGCCCTGGGCTTCTGGCTGTACCTGATGAGCGACTGCCTCATCTTCGCCGCCCTGTTTGCAACCTATGGCGTGCTGGGCCGCAGCTATGCGGCGGGCCCCACGGGCGCGCAGCTGTTCGACCTGACGCTGGTGGCCATCAACACGGCCTTCCTGCTGCTGTCGTCCATCACCTTCGGCTTTGCCATGCTGCGCAAGCAGCAGAACGACGTGAAGGGCACGCTGGTGTGGCTGGCTGTGACGGGCTTCTTCGGCCTGTGCTTCCTGGGCCTCGAACTCTATGAATTTGCCCACCTGATCCACCAGGGCGCCACGCCCCAGCGCAGCGCCTTCCTGTCGGCCTTCTTCACGCTGGTGGGCACGCACGGCCTGCACGTGACCTTCGGCCTCATCTGGCTGGTGGTGCTGATGGTGCAGATCGGCAAACACGGCCTGATCCACGAGAACAAACGCCGCCTGATGTGCCTGTCGATGTTCTGGCACTTTCTGGACGTGGTCTGGATCGGCGTCTTCACCTTTGTGTATCTGATGGGGGTGCTGTAACTATGAGCGCACAACACACAACACACGCACACGATGCACACAGCCATGGCGGCCACGATGACCACCACGGCGACCACCATGGCGATGTGGGGCCGCACAGCAGCCTGCGCGACTACACGATCGGCTTCGTGCTGTCGGTCATCCTCACGGCCATCCCGTTCTGGCTGGTCATGGCCAAGGTGATTGCCGACCGCAACACCGCCGTGCTGGTGCTGGGGGCCTTTGCCGTGGTGCAGATCCTGGTGCACATGGTGTATTTCCTGCACATGAACGGCAAGGTGGAAGGCGGCTGGACCATGCTGTCCACCATCTTCACCGTGGTGTTCGTGGCCATCGCCATCGCGGGCACGCTGTGGGTGATGTTCCACATGAACGCGAACATGATGCCCGCGCACCCCACCCCCACACCACCGACGCACGAGGCGCCGGGCCACTCGACGCCCTGATGCCGTCCCACCCCACAGCCCAGGGCTCCCAGGCCCGGCGGCTCCGTCAGGCGGTGCTCGCGGTAGTGGGCATCGCCTTGTTTTTGGGCTTGATCGCGCTGGGCACTTGGCAGGTACAGCGCCGCGCCTGGAAGCTCGCGCTGATCGAGCGCGTGGAGCAGCGCGTGCACGCAGCCCCCGTGGCCCTGCCCCCGCGCCCGGAGTGGCCCCAGGTCAGCGCCGCCAGCCACGAATATCTGCCCGTCACCGTGCAAGGCCAGTGGCTGGCCGAAAAAACCGTGCTCGCCCAGGCGCTGACCGAGCTGGGCTCGGGTTTCTGGGTGATGACGCCCCTGCAGCTGGCCGATGGCTCCCAGGTGCTGGTGAACCGGGGTTTTGTGCCGCAGGAGCAGCGCGCCCAGTGGCTGGCCACGCCCCTGCCCGCCCCGGCCCCCACCACCGCAACGGTGCAAGGCCTGCTGCGCATGAGCGAGCCGGACGGCGGATTCCTGCGCACCAATGCGCCAGCGGAGCAGCGCTGGTACTCGCGCGACATCGCTGCCATGGGCCGTGCGCTGGAGCTGCCCCAGGCCGCCCCTTTCTTCATCGATGCAGGTTTGCCACCGGCCCTGGGTAGCTCAGCTACCTCGGCCACCGCTACCCGCTGGCCACGCGCGGGCATGACGGTGGTCCGCTTCTCCAACAGCCACCTGGTCTACGCACTGACCTGGTATGGCCTGGCCCTCATGGTTGCGGGTGCAGGCTGGTATGTGGCACGCTACGAGCGCCGCCTGCGCGATGCGCGCAGCGCCCAACCGCCCGCCAGCCCCCATCCATGACCCCCACCCCGCGCGCAGAAGCCACCGCCACGCCTCAACAGCAGCAGCGCAGCCCGCGTGCGGCCGATGCGGCGGCCGGCATCAAGAACCTGCAGCAGCTGATCGAGCTGCGCTGGATCGCCGTGGTGGGCCAGGTGTTCACCATCGAGATGGCGCACTACAGCCTGAACCTGAGCTTGCCGCTGCGCGAGATGCTGCTGGTGGTGGGCTGCCTGGCCGTGTTCAACGTGGTGAGCCTGCTGCGGCTGCGCACAGGGGTCATGGTGCGCACCATCGAGCTGTTCCTGGCCCTGCTGATCGACGTGGCCGTGCTCACCGTGCAGCTGTATTTGAGCGGCGGCACCACCAACCCCTTTGTATTCCTGTACCTGCTGCAGATCACGATCGGCGCCGTGCTGCTGCGCGGGGCCTACATCTGGTCCATCGTCGTCATCACGCTGCTGTGCTTTGGCGTGCTGGCCACACACCACCTGCCGCTGGAGCTGCCGCAGGACCTGCACCAGGGGCTCTCCAGCTTGTATGTGCTGGGCCTGCTGGTGTGTTTTGTGCTCAACGCCACGCTGGTGGTGGTGTTCATCACCCGCATCAACCTGAACCTGCGCGAGCGCGACGCGCGCCTGGCCGCCGCACGCCGCCGCCGGGTGGAAGAAGAACACATCGTGCGGATGGGGCTGCTGGCCTCGGGCGCAGCGCACGAGCTGGGCACGCCGCTGTCCACCCTGGCCGTGATCCTGGGCGACTGGCAGCACGACAAGCGCCTGGCAGACAACACACCGCTGCAAGAAGACATCCGCGAGATGCAGGCCCAGGTGCAGCGCTGCAAAAGCATCGTGAGCGGCATCCTGCTGTCGGCGGGCGAGGCACGTGGCGAGGAGTCGGTGCAGACCACCGTGTGCACCTTTGTCGATGCCCTGGCCAGCGAATGGCGCGGCACGCGGTCGATGCCCACGTTCGAATACGACAACCAGTTCGGCACCGACACGCCCATGGTGTCGGACACCACACTGCAGCAGATGGTTTTCAACGTGCTGGACAATGCCCGTGACGCCTCGCCCGACTGGGTGCGCTTGGCCGTCACGCGCAATGCCGATGTTCTGAACATCACCGTGACAGACCGGGGCCCCGGTTTTGCCCCCGACATGCTGTCCAAACTAGGAACCCCCTACCAGTCCACCAAGAACCGCCCCGGCCACGGGCTGGGTCTGTACCTGGTGCTCAATGTGGCCCGCACCCTGGGTGGCAGCGTGGCGGCACGCAACCTGCCCGAGGGCGGGGCGCAAGTGACCATCGAGCTGCCCCTGGCCGCCATCGCCCTGCCCGGCACCAAGACCTGAGCCATGCACACCGAAGACAACGCACACGATGACGACGACGGACAGCGCCTGCTGCTGATCGTGGAAGACGACGAGGCCTTTGCGCGCACGCTCACGCGCTCGTTCGAGCGGCGCGGCTACCGCGTGCTGCAGGCCGCCAGCCTGCCCGAGGTGGAAGCCCTGCTGGCCGACCACACGCCGGGCTATGCCGTGGTGGACCTGAAACTCAAGGGCGATGCCTCGGGCCTGGCCTGCGTGCAGCGCCTGCATGCGGCCGATGCCGACATGCTCATCGTGGTGCTCACGGGGTTTGCCAGCATCGCCACGGCGGTGGAGGCCGTTAAGCTGGGCGCCTGCCACTACCTGGCCAAACCCTCCAACACCGACGACATCGAGGCGGCCTTCGGGCTCAAGGAAGGCAACACCGAGGTGGAGCTGACCAACCGCTCCAGCTCCATCAAGACGCTGGAGTGGGAACGCATCAACGAGGTGCTGGCAGAGACTGGATTCAACCTGTCTGAAGCCGCCCGACGCCTGGGCATGCACCGGCGCACGCTCACGCGCAAGCTCGAAAAGAAGCAGGTGCGCTAAGCACCTGTTCCAAGCGACGCCCGCAGCCGACTCAGGCAGAGGCCGGAGCAGCCTCCAGCATCTGCCGCTCAAAGGCCCGCAGGCGCTTGTAGATCGAAATCTGCTCCACCACCGTGCTCCAGTTGAGCACCAGGAACTGGAACGACTCCAGCACCTTGTCGAACGCCCGCGCAATCTGCTGCATCACGCCCAGCGTGATGGCACCCGCAATGAGCGTGGGGCCGAGAGCGATCAGCGGCACCAGCACGCTCACCTGCAGGTAGGACCACTTCACCACGTCGAAATACAGGTAGTGGAAGAACAGCCGAAAGTAGTTGCGCCGCACGGCCGCAAACAGCTCGGCCGCCGTGGGCGGCGCGGCGCGGGCGGGGTCGTCCTCGCCCAGCACCAGCTCCTTGCGGTAGGCCGCCTCCACGCGCTGGTTGTGGAACTCCAGCCCCGGCAGCTTCACCCCCACGCAGGCCAGCAGCAAGGTGCCACCCAGCGACCAGGCCAGTGCCACCCACACCAGCGCGTGGGGCACGGCGCCGATCAGCGGCAGCTCGGTGATCTTGTCCGACAGCGCCCAGAGCACGGGCAAAAAGGCCGCCAGCGTCATGAGGCTGCGCATGAAGCTCAGGCCCAGGTCTTCCATGGTGCGGGCAAACCGCATGGTGTCTTCCTGCACGCGCTGGGCGGCGCCCTCGATATGGCGCAAACGCGGCCAGGCGGCCATGTAGTGCTCGTTCATCGCCTGCCGCCATCTGAAGATGTAATGCTTGCTGAAAAAATCCACCAGCACTGCCGTCGTCACATAGATCATGGCGATGCGCGCAAAGGTGGAAAGCTGGCCCCAGAACTGATCGGCGGTGATGCTGCCGGGCTTGCCCAGCGCCTCCTGGATCAGGTCGTAGAAGCTGCCAAACCATTCGTTGATCTGCACATCGAGCTGCACCCGGTAGGCCGTGGCCAGCAGGATCACGGCAGAACCCAGAACAGACCAGGCCCACCAGCGGCGGGCAAAAAAGAAGGACTTGAACATCGTGGACGGGGTGTTGTTGTGATGAAAGGACTCGCCCGGCTCTGACAGCGGCCGGGCCGGAACGTTCCGCTGCGGCTGCTGGCCCCGCAAGTTGGCCCCGCGACACGGGGCGCGCGCGTGGTGAGCAGATTCTGCACGGTGTGGCCGAGCAAAAATAGGGCCAAAACAGCCGTTACCGCGCGATGGGTCTCAAATGTTGCTTCAAAAATAATAGCAATCCTATCTGCAAACACCCGTGGCCGCCCCCGGACCTTCCCTCAGCAACCCGCAGGCGCCCCGTGGCCGGTGTAACCCGGTGGGACTCGGCGCAACCCAGCGCAGGTGCGGCGCAAAGCATCGCCCCCAAACTGCCCAGGCACTGGGAGCGTCCTCCGAGAGAGCCTACTGCCGGGGCCCCAGGTGCTCTGCCAGCCAGCGCTCGGCATCTGCCTGCCCGCGCCACCGCGCCCAGTCCTGCGCGCTCTTGCCGTGCTGGTCCTGCCGGGCCAGGTCCAGGCCACGCGCCTGCATCCACTGCAGCACCTCTACCCAGCCCTTGGCCGCCGCCAGCATGGCCGGGGTTTCGCCCCGGCTCGCGGGCGCGGGCTCGTCCAGGGCCTGCCCCTGTTCGACCAGCCACTGCAGGCAGGCCACACAGCCGCTTTGCGCTGCCATGTGCACAGGCCCCCAGTCCCAGCGGTTGCGGGCCTGCAGGCTGGCCCCGGCCTGCACCAGCCGCTGCGCCACGGCCAGGTGGCCGCCGTACATCGCCCGCAGCAGCGCGGTGTCGTCCCGTTCGCTGTCCTTCTGGGTCTGACGCAGGTCGGGCGCAGCGCCCGCTTGCAGCAGCAGTTCCACATGCGCCATCTGCCCCCGGTGCGCCGCCAGCATGAGCACGGACGACCCGTTGTCGGCCAGCAGATTGGGGTTGGCGCCTGCACGCAGCGCCTGCTCCAGCGCGGTGGCGTCGCCCGCGTTCTGCGCATCCATCAGCTGTGCATCCGCTGGCGACCAGACCCGCGCGGGTGCTGCAGCGGTTCGGGCCCCTCCGGGTGGCAGCCTCTCCGGCAGGCCCCAAAATGCGGCCGCCAGCACCACGGCACCAGCCAGCCACCCACCCCACGCCGGGCGTGAGTGGTCTGGCCCTAATGAGCGCTGCCCTCCGACCGCAAAACGCCCCCGTCGATCCCGCCAGGCCTGCGCCACGGCTTGCCCCACTGCGCTGGCCGCATCGGCGCCAGCAAGACCGGGCGTCAGCCGCACCAGCGCCCCGCGCACATTGCGCCCGTACACCGCGTGGTAGGGGCGCGTGTGGGCCCCGCTGCCCGTTGCCGCCAGCAGCTTGTGCACAAGCGATTGGCTGGCCTCGCCCGGCACGGACTGCACCGACGACCACAGCCACGACCTGCGCTGCACCACCACGCCGTCGTCCTGCACCCGCAGCGTCCAGCGCCGGGTGGCGGCGTGCAATGCAAAGGCCAGCAGCACGGCCATCACCGCCATCCCGCCCAGGGAGCGGGGCAGCACCAGGCCCTGCCCGCTCCAGCGGCCATTCACCACCCACTCCACAGCCAGCAGAACCAGCGCCGCCCCTGCGGCCCAGCGCCACCCTGGTTGGTAAAAATGCAGCACCCAGCCATGCGGCAATTCCTGCACCACCACACTGTGTGGCCACGGCACCGGCCCGCGCTCGGCTTCGGGCTCCGGCAGCGGTGCAATCAGCGCTTCAAGCGCCCAGGCAGCGCGCCCGTCAAACCGGTCCGGGCCCTCTGCGCCGCCACCGGGTGGCCCGGCCTGGACCTGCAGTTCGTACGACAGCTCCAGGGAGCCATCGGGCCGCAGCAGCTCCACTCGCCAGTCCACGCGCTCCCCAGACCGCTGTGCGCCATGGGTGGGCGCGTCCTCCGGCAGGTCAAAGCGGGCGACCAAGCGCACGCCCCCTTGCGGAGTGGGCTGCGCCGTGGTTCTGGCCTCCACCACCTCCACCCGCCGCTCCGGCGAGCCAGAGCTGGACTCATCCACCCGGTATTGCGCCAGGTGCAGGCGCAGGGCCGGGGCATCCTGCTGCGCCGCCGCCCGGGGAGGCAGCCACAAGGTGACCTCTGCCAAGCGCCCCGCCTGGGGCCGGGGCGGCAGGGCCGTGAACGCCGTGCCCCGATAGCGCCAAACCTTGCGCGCCTGGCCTGCGGCAAAGCAGAGCAGCATCAGCCCCACCACCACAAACACCCCCATGAAGGCCTTGGCCCACCCCGATGCACCCCGGTCGGACCAAAGCACGCCCGCCATGGGGAACGCAATGCCACACCAGAACAAGGCAAAAAACCAGGCCTTGGCAGCAGTGCCGTGCAAGGAGCTGCGCGCACCGTCATCCAGGCTCGGCCCCTGCTCGGCGCCGCCCTCTGGCGGCTGCTGGGCCGCGGGCGCCCCAGCGCGCCCCAGCAGCAGCCACACAAAGACCCAGGCTGCCACCAGCCCCACCCCGGTGAAGACAAATGCAAACGGTAGCCGGGCCAGCAGCAGCGGCCAGCGAATGTGTGGGTCAACCAGGGAGCGGGAAGGCTGGGCAGGGTCCACCCAGACGGTGATGGTCTGGTTGCGCGATTGCGCCTCCTGCAAATGGCGGTGCCACTGCTGCTGCCAGTCGCCCAGGTTGTCGGCCCCGCCAGGCGCGTCGAGCCCCACCTGCACGCCCTCGTACCGGGCACCGCCGAATTCATAGCGGTAACGTGCCTGCAGCGCGTAGGTGATGCCCCCTTCACTGCCCCGCCGCTGCCGCAGGTCCGCCTGGAGCACCTGCGCCGGCACAGCCACCCAGCTTCGCACCTGCCATGCCGCCTGCAGGGTCTGGGCCAAAGGCCGCAAGCCCGCCCAGTAACCGCCAAGGCCAAAACCGACCGCAAATATGGCCGTGAAAAGCAGCGCCCCTGCCCGACCCACTATGGATGCCATGCATGCCTCTCTTTCTTTTTATTGTTGTTGTGGCCGGAGCATAGGAACGGTTTCATGACAAAACCGTGACTGTCACATTTTTGCCATCAGGACCAAGAGGCAAAAAAGAGGTCCCAAAAGCAAAAAAACGGCCCCGAAGGGCCGTTTTGTTGGGTCCGGAGGCGTTCTACACCGCCGTCCGGGCATCCGCAGCGCGTCAGCAGGACGCGACTGCCGCACCCTTGGCGGCTTCTGCGTACTCTTCGATCTGGTCGAAGTTCATGTAGCGGTAGACGCTCGCCTTGTCGGCGTCGATCACGCCCATTTCCTTGAGGTACTCCTCCTTGGTGGGCAGATGGCCCAGGCGCGAGGCGATGGCAGCCAGCTCGGCCGAGCCCAGGAACACGTTGGTGTTCTTGCCCAGGCGGTTGGGGAAGTTGCGGGTGGAGGTGGAGATCACCGTCGCGCCTTCGCGCACCTGCGCCTGGTTGCCCATGCACAGCGAGCAGCCGGGCATTTCGGTGCGCGCACCGGCCGTGCCGAACGCGGCGTAGTGGCCTTCCTTGATCAGCTCGCTCTCGTCCATCTTGGTGGGCGGTGCCACCCACAGCTTGACGGGGATGTCGCGCTGGCCACCCAGCAGCTTGGCTGCGGCGCGGAAGTGGCCGATGTTGGTCATGCACGAACCGATAAAGGCTTCGTCGATCTTGGTGCCCGCCACTTCGGACAGGAACTTGGCGTCGTCCGGATCGTTGGGGCAGCAGACGATGGGTTCCTTGATGTCGGCCAGGTCGATCTCGATCACGGCGGCGTATTCGGCATCCTTGTCGGCTTCGAGCAGGTCGGGCTTGGCCAGCCAGGCTTCGACCTTCTCGATGCGGCGCTGCAGCGTCTTGGCGTCGGCATAACCGTCGGCGATCATGTTCTTCATCAGAACGATGTTCGACGTCAGGTATTCCTTGATCGGCGCGGGGTTCAGCTTGATCGTGCAACCGGCGGCAGAGCGCTCGGCCGAGGCGTCGGACAATTCAAAGGCTTGCTCCACCTTCAGGTCTGGCAGGCCTTCGATTTCGAGGATGCGGCCAGAGAAGGCGTTGATCTTGCCAGCCTTGGCCACCGTCAGCAGGCCCTGCTTGATAGCGTACAGCGGAATCGCGTGCACCAGGTCGCGCAAGGTCACGCCGGGCTGCATTTCGCCCTTGAAGCGCACCAGGATGGACTCAGGCATGTCCAGGGGCATCACACCCGTGGCGGCACCGAAGGCCACGAGGCCGGAACCTGCGGGGAAGGAGATGCCGATGGGGAAACGCGTGTGCGAATCGCCGCCGGTGCCTACGGTGTCGGGCAGCAGCAGGCGGTTGAGCCAGCTGTGGATCACGCCGTCGCCAGGACGCAAGGCCACGCCGCCGCGGTTGGAGATGAAGGCAGGCAGCTCGCGGTGGGTCTTCACGTCCACGGGCTTGGGGTAGGCGGCCGTGTGGCAGAAGGACTGCATCACCAGGTCGGCAGAGAAGCCCAGGCAAGCCAAGTCCTTCAGCTCGTCGCGGGTCATCGGGCCGGTGGTGTCTTGCGAGCCCACGGTGGTCATCTTGGGTTCGCAGTAGGTACCGGGGCGCACGCCCTGGCCTTCGGGCAGGCCCACGGCGCGGCCGACCATCTTCTGCGCCAGCGTGAAGCCGGCATTCGTCGCCCCGGGGGCGGTGGGCAGGCGGAACACGTTGGACGCAGGCAGGCCCAGGAATTCGCGGGCTTTGGCTGTCAGCGAACGACCGATGATCAGGTTGATGCGGCCGCCAGCGCGCACTTCGTCGAACAGCACGTCGCTCTTGAGCTGGAACTCCGCCACGGTGGCGCCGTTCTTCACGATCTTGCCGTCGTAGGGCATCACGTCGATGACGTCACCCATTTCCAGCTTGGACACGTCCACTTCGATCGGCAGCGAACCGGAGTCTTCCTGCGTGTTGAAGAAGATGGGAGCGATCTTGCCGCCCAGCGTGACGCCACCGAAGCGCTTGTTGGGCACGAAGGGGATGTCCTGGCCGGTGGCCCAGACGATGGAGTTGGTGGCCGACTTGCGCGAGGAACCGGTACCCACCACGTCGCCCACGTAGGCGACCAGATGGCCCTTCTTCTTCAGGTCGTCGATGAACTGCATGGGGCCGCGCTTGCCGTCTTCTTCAGGCTTGAACGCCGCATCGGGGCGGGTGTTCTTGAGCATCGCCAGGTAATGCAGCGGGATGTCGGGACGGCTCCAGGCATCGGGCGCGGGCGACAGGTCGTCGGTATTGGTTTCGCCCGGCACCTTGAACACGGTGACGGTGATCTTCTTTTCGACTTCGGGGCGCGAAGTGAACCACTCGGCGTTGGCCCAGCTTTGCATGACTTCCTGCGCCTTGGCGTTACCCGCCTTGGCCTTGGTCGCGACGTCGTTGAAGAAGTCGAACATCAGGAGCGTCTTCTTGAGCGCCTCTGCGGCCACACCCGCCACTTCGGCGTCGTCCAGCAGCTCGATCAGGGGGTGCACGTTGTAGCCGCCGACCATGGTGCCCAACAGCTCGGTGGCCTTGGACTTGGAGATCAGGCCGACCTTGATGTCGCCGTGGGCCACGGCTGCCAGGAAGCTGGCCTTGACCTTGGCAGCGTCGTCCACGCCAGGGGGCACGCGGTGCGTGAGCAGGTCCAGCAGGAAGGCGTCTTCGCCAGCGGGCGGGTTCTTGATCAGTTCGATCAGTTCAGCCACTTGCTTGGCATCCAGCGGCAGCGGTGGGATGCCCAGGGCGGCACGCTCGGCCACATGGTCACGGTAGGCTTTCAACATCATTTTTCTCCGGTTGCGTTCTAAAGTGGGGCGGCGCGCCTGGCTGCAAGGGCCTCAAGGGCCATCACGCCGGCACACACAAGGGGGTTCGTGGATTTCTCGGACTCTGTGGGTTGGATGCCTGGCGGTTTACTTGGCTGCAGGCAGGGGTTCCAGAACACTCACGGGTGGGTTCTTCTTGATGGCTTCGGCCACCACCACCTGCTCGGCGCTCATGCACTCGTCGGCCAGGCGCTGGCCCAGCTTCTGGTTCATCAGCATGGACTTGTTGGCGATCTGCAGCCAGACGGCGCCGCCCTTCTGGTCTTCCAGGCGCACCGTGCCAGTGGTCGTGGCCACGGGAGCCATGTAGTACTTGAAGCCCTTGCCTTCCACATGGAAGTGGCCGGGCGTGGCGGGGTCGGCGGTCACCGTGACAAATGCCCCCAGCTCGCAGGGCATGCGGCCGGTGTGCACGCGCTCGGCAATGGCCAGCTCGGCGGGCGACAGGGCAGCTTCTGCAGCGATGATGCCAGCTGCCACCTGGTTGGTCGCACTCTTGAGCTGCGTGCGGCTGCTGGTGGGCTCGGCCTTGGCCACGGCGGCCTTCTTGGCGACAGGTTCCTTGGCGGCGGTCTTGGTGGACTTGGCGTCGGGCTTGGCCGCCGTCTTGGGTGCGGGTTTGGCAGCAGGCTTGGCTGCGGCAGCCTTGGTCTCGGACTTGGCAGCAGGCTGGGCAGGCGTTGTTTGCGCCAGGGCAAGGGCCGGAGCCAGCAGCAAGAGAGCGGAGGCGAAGATGGATTTCATGGAAAGTCCTGCGTAGGGGTGTTCAGGAAGAAGGTTCACGATGGAACCACCGCCGATGCGCCAAACCAGTGGCGCACAGACGAGGGAAGTGCACGCCCGGTGTGGTGGGCGCGCTCAAGGATCTGCCAGTAAAAGCGGTAACTGGCACGGTCATGCAGCACGCCTTCAAAACTGATCGGAGCCCAATCAGCCTGAGCGGCAGCCGCTATTATTTTTGAAGCATTCTCGATATCGTCCTGCTGCGGCGCAAAGGCCTGCAGGATGGGGCGGATCTGCGCAGGGTGGATGCTCCACATGCGGGTGTAACCCAGCTCCTGGGCCGCACGGCGGGCCGCGCCCTGCATGGCCACGGTGTCAGTGAACTCGGTCACCACACAATGCGAGGGCACCTTGCCGTGGGCATGGCAGGCGGCGGCGATCTCCAACTTGGCGCGCACCACCAGCGGGTGGGCAAACTGCCCGGCCGACGTCATCCCCTGGGCCGGGATCGCCCCGCCATGGGCCGACACAAAGTCCATGAGACCAAAGCTCAGGCTCTGCACCCGGGGATGGGCGGCGATCTCGAAGGCCCGGTGCACGGCAGCGGGGGATTCGATCAGCACATGGATGGGAAGCTGGGGGGCGGAGGCGCGCTCCAGCGCACGCTCCACCTGCAGCACGTCGTCCACAGACTCGACCTTGGGCACCATGATGTGGCAGAGCCGGTGGCCTGCCTCGCCCACGATCGTGGCGACATCATTGGCAAAGGCCGGGTGGTCTACCGCGTGCACGCGGGCAGCGACCCGGGCCGTGGGCTCGGCGCCCAGTGCCAGGCTGGCGACCAGCCGCGCGTGGTCGGACTCGAAGCCGACCGGAGCGCCGTCTTCGCAATCCAGAGTGACATCAAAGACGCAGGTGCCCAGCTCCTGCGCCATCTCGGCCTGCAACTGCAGGCTTTTGCGCATGCGTGCTTCCACGCCACTGTAGTGGTCGCACACAGGCAGGAATCCTGACTGCGCCTGCGCACCCAGCAGCACATCCCGTGGATGCACGCTGCCAGCAGGCAGGGCAGAAGAAAGCGCAGCGCCCTGCCCCTGCGCGGGGACCGGGGCGGCCCGAAGGCCCGATGCCAGGGGCGTCGGCTGCATTGCGTTCACCGGGCTTGTTTACAGCAGGTGCTTGACGCCGTCTTGCTCGCCTTGCAGTTCGGCCAGCGTCTTGTTGATGCACTCTTGCGAGAAGGCATCGATCTCCAGGCCTTCGACGATCTTGTATTCGCCGTTTTCCGTGGTGACTGGGAAGCCGAACACGATGCCGGCGGGGATGCCGTATTCGCCGTTCGATGGCACGCCCATCGTGACCCATTCGCCGTTGGAGCCCAGGGCCCAGTCACGGATGTGGTCGATGGCCGCGTTGGCGGCGGAAGCTGCCGACGACAGGCCACGGGCGGCGATGATGGCCGCACCACGCTTGCCCACGGTGGGCAGGAAGGTTTCAGCGTTCCAGACCTGGTCGTTGATCATGGTCTTGATGGACTGGCCGTTTGTGGTGGCGAAACGGTAGTCGGCGTACATCGTGGGCGAGTGGTTGCCCCACACCGTCAGCTTGCGGATATCGCCCACCTTGGTGCCGGTCTTGGCTGCCAGCTGCGAGGCAGCACGGTTGTGGTCCAGACGCAGCATGGCGGTGAAATTCTTGGCTGGCAGGTCAGGCGCCGACTTCATGGCGATGTAGGCGTTGGTGTTGGCAGGGTTGCCCACCACCAGCACCTTCACATTGCGCGAAGCCACGGCGTTCAGGGCCTTGCCCTGGGCGGTGAAGATCTGGGCGTTGGCGGCCAGCAGGTCGGCACGCTCCATGCCAGGGCCGCGAGGACGTGCACCCACCAGCAGGGCGTAGTCGGTGTCCTTGAAGGCTTGCAGCGGGTCGCTGTGGGCTTCGATACCGGCCAGCAGCGGGAAGGCGCAGTCTTCCAGCTCCATGATCACGCCCTTGAGCGCGTTCTGGGCCTTTTCGTCGGGGATTTCGAGCAACTGAAGAATGACCGGCTGGTCCTTGCCCAGCATTTCGCCGGAGGCGATACGGAACAGCAGGGCGTAACCGATTTGACCAGCGGCACCGGTGACGGCTACGCGAACAGGCTTCTTGCTCATGATGAAAACTCCAGGGAAGTAAGGAAAACAGGTGTGTGTGCAACGCAAGCACCAGCGCCTGTTACCAGCAACCCGTGCCCCGCAAAACAGCCTTGGAGTTTACCCCCGATTGGGCACCCCGGTCAATTTGTCTTATGTCTTATATAAGATATGATTGCAACCCGTTTGTCGTTCGGTTGTCATGGGGCAACCGCTGCGCCACACACCAAACCCAGCGCCCACCCGCCATGTCCTCCCTGCCGTTCGCCGCCGACAACACCGCCACGCCCTCCGGCGCAGCGGGTGCCACCACGCCGGCGTTCAGCCCGCTGTACCAGCAGATCAAGGGGCTGATCCTGCAGAGCCTGCAGCAGGGCGAGTGGAAACCCGGCGAGGCCATCCCCAGCGAGATGGAATTGGCCGCACGTTTTCGGGTGAGCCAGGGCACAGTGCGCAAGGCCATCGACGAGCTGGCGGCGGAGAACCTGGTCATGCGCCGCCAGGGCAAAGGCACGTTTGTTGCCACCCACGCCGAGCAGCATGTGCAGTACCGCTTTCTGAAGCTGCTGCCCGACACCGGCGACGCCCGGGTCGAAGGCCCCGCCCAGCGCCGCGTGATCGAGTGCCGCCGCGTGCGCGCCAGCGCCGACGTGGCACGCGCCCTGGCCCTGCGCAGCGGCGACGCCGTCATGCAGGCCAAGCGCATCCTGTCGTTTGGCGGGGTGCCCACGATTCTGGAAGACATCTGGCTGCCCGGCCAGGCCTTCAAAGGACTCACGGCCGAGCAACTGGCCAACTACCAGGGCCCCACCTACGCGATGTTCGAGCTGGATTTTGGCGTGCGCATGGTGCGCGCCGAAGAAAAGATCCGCGCCGTGCTGCCCGACCAAGAACAAGCCCAGTTGCTGCAGATCACCGCCGCCACGCCACTGCTGAGCGTGGAGCGGATTGCCTACACCTACAACGACGTTCCCATGGAGTTACGGCGCGGCCTGTACCTCACCGACACCCACCATTACCGTAACGAATTGAACTGACAACAAGCTGGCACCCGAGCAAACACGTCAAAAATTCCGATGGGGTCAAACCCCTTATTGTTGCGTTGCAATAGAATTTTGCGTTCTTTGCATCTCCGAATTACAAAGAAGTTACATCCACGAAAGCACTCAACATGACCGAGCTTGCCAAAAAACGGCCTGAATTCCGCAACATCAATGCCTTCAAGGACCTCACCACCTACCGCATGACCCCTGCGGCGTGGGTTTCGATCCTGCACCGCGCCAGCGGGCTGATCATGTTCCTGCTGTTGCCTTTCATCATCTGGATGTTCGACACCTCGGTGTCGTCCGAAATTTCGTTCGCCCGCTTCACGGCGGCGTTCGGCATCGGCATCGGCTTCGTGCCCGGCTGGTTCGTCAAGCTGGCGACCCTGGCCCTGATCTGGTCGTACCTGCACCACTTCACTGCCGGTCTGCGCCACCTGTGGATGGATGTGAGCCACAGCGCCGTGAACAAGCAATTCGGCAAGACCTCGTCCCTGGCGGTGCTCGCCATCAGCATCCCGCTGACGCTGGTGCTGGGTGCCAAGCTGTTCGGCCTGTACTGACCCACCGACTGTCCCCACAGAAAACGGCAGCGGCCGCTGCCCCAAGTGCCCCCCCGCAGAACAAGACAAAAGGAAAACATCCATGTCCGTCAATTACGGTTCCAAGCGCGTCGTCGTCGGCGCCCACTATGGCCTGCGCGACTGGCTCAGCCAGCGCGTCACGGCCATCCTGATGGCCCTGTTCACGCTGGCCCTGCTGGCCCAGGTGATCTTCAACAAGGGCCCCATGGGCTACGACAAATGGGCGGGCATCTTCTCGGCCCAGTGGATGAAGGTGCTGACCTTCACCGTGATCATCTCGCTCGCCTGGCACGCCTGGGTCGGCGTGCGCGAAGTCCTGATGGACTACATCAAGCCCGTGGTCCTGCGCCTGGCGCTGCAGGTTTTCACCATCGTCTGGCTGGTCGGCTGTGCCGGCTGGGGCATCCAGGTTCTGTGGCGTCTCTGATTGATCACCCCGCGACTGAAGGCAAACAACAATGAGCTACACCAAAGCTAACATCACCAAGCGCAAGTTCGACGTTGTCATCGTCGGCGCCGGCGGCTCCGGCATGCGTGCCTCGCTGGAACTCTCCCGTGCAGGCCTGAACGTGGCCTGCCTGTCCAAGGTGTTCCCCACCCGCTCGCACACGGTGGCGGCGCAGGGCGGCGTGTCCGCCTCGCTGGGCAACATGAGCGAGGACAACTGGCACTACCACTTCTACGACACCATCAAGGGCTCGGACTGGCTGGGCGACCAGGACGCCATCGAGTTCATGTGCCGCGAAGCACCCAACGTGGTGATCGAGCTGGAACACTTCGGCATGCCGTTCGACCGCAACCCTGACGGCACCATCTACCAGCGCCCCTTCGGCGGCCACACCGCCAACTACGGCGAAAAGCCCGTGCAGCGCGCCTGCGCTGCGGCCGACCGCACCGGCCACGCCATGCTGCACACGCTGTACCAGCAGAACGTGAAGTCCAAGACCAACTTCTTCGTGGAGTGGATGGCGCTGGACTTGATCCGCAACGAACAAGGCGACGTGGTCGGCGTGACAGCCCTGGAGCTGGAAACCGGCGACCTGTACGAGCTGCACGCCAAGGCCGTGCTGCTGGCCACCGGCGGCGCTGGCCGCATCTTTGCGGCATCGACCAACGCCTTCATCAACACCGGCGACGGCCTGGGCATGGCGGCGCGTGCCGGCATCCCGCTGCAGGACATGGAGTTCTGGCAGTTCCACCCCACCGGCGTGGCTGGCGCGGGCGTGCTGCTGACCGAAGGCTGCCGCGGTGAAGGCGCCATCCTGCTCAACAGCAATGGCGAACGCTTCATGGAGCGCTATGCGCCCACGCTGAAGGACCTGGCTCCGCGCGACTTCGTGTCGCGTTCGATGGACCAGGAAATCAAGGAAGGCCGTGGCTGCGGTCCGAACAAGGACTATATCCTGATGAAACTGGACCACCTGGGCGCGGACACCATCCGCAAGCGCCTGCCATCGGTGGAAGAGATCGGCCACAACTTCGCCAACGTGGACATCACCAAGGAACCGATCCCTGTGGTGCCCACCATCCACTACCAGATGGGTGGCATCCCCACCAACATCAACGGCCAGGTGGTCGTGCACGACGGCCAGCAGAACAACATCGTCAACGGCCTCTATGCCGTGGGCGAATGCTCCTGCGTGTCGGTGCACGGCGCCAACCGCCTGGGCACGAACTCGCTGCTGGACCTGCTGGTCTTCGGCAAGTCGGCCGGCAAGCACATCGTCAACTTCGTCAAGGAATCGGGCGAACACAAGCCTGTGCCCGCCGACGGCGCTGACCGCACCCTGGCCCGCCTGAACCAGCTGCAGGACTCGAAGGAAGGCATCTACGCGCAAGACATCGCCAACGACATCCGCTCCAGTATGCAGCAACACGCCGGCGTGTTCCGTACGCAGGCCAGCATGGACGAAGGCGTGGTCAAGATCAACGCCATCCGCGACCGCGTGAGCGGCGTGACGCTGAAGGACAAGTCCAAGGTCTGGAACACGGCCCGCATGGAAGCGCTGGAAGTGGACAACCTGATCGAAGTGGCCCAGGCCACGATGACCTCGGCCGCTGCCCGCAAGGAATGCCGTGGCGCACACACCGTGTACGACTACGAACACCCTGCCGACCACGCCGAGTTCCCGCTGGGCCGCAACGACAAGGAGTGGATGAAGCACACCCTGTGGCACAGCGCAAACAACAGCCTGACCTACAAGCCCGTCAACCTCAAGCCCCTGACGGTGGACAGCGTGCCTCCCAAGGTCCGTACGTTCTGAAGATACAGCAGCCTCACGAAAGAACAACATGAAGCGCACCTTTCAAATCTACCGCTACGACCCGGACAAGGACGCCAAGCCCTACATGCAGACCATCGAGATCGAACTCGATGGTCACGAGCGCATGCTGCTGGACGCCCTGGTCAAGCTCAAGGAGCAAGACCCCAGCCTGTCGTTCCGCCGTTCGTGCCGCGAAGGCGTGTGCGGCTCGGACGCCATGAACATCAACGGCAAGAACGGCCTGGCGTGCCTCACGAACATGAACACCCTGAAGGGCACCATCGTTCTGAAGCCCCTGCCCGGCCTGCCGGTGATCCGCGACCTGATCGTGGACATGACGCAGTTCTTCAAGCAGTACAACTCGATCAAGCCCTACCTCATCACCGAGGACCTGGCCCCCGAGAAGGAACGCCTGCAAAGCCCCGAAGAGCGCGAAGAGCTCAACGGCCTGTACGAGTGCATTCTGTGCGCTAGCTGCTCCACGAGCTGCCCCAGCTTCTGGTGGAACCCCGACAAGTTCGTGGGCCCCGCCGGCCTGCTGCAGGCCTACCGCTTCATCGCCGACAGCCGCGACGAAGCCACGGGTGCGCGCCTGGATAACCTGGAAGACCCGTACCGCCTGTTCCGCTGCCACACCATCATGAACTGCGTGGACGTGTGCCCCAAGGGCCTGAACCCCACGATGGCGATTGGCAAGATCAAGGAACTGATGGTGCGCCGCGCCGTTTGACCTTTTTCGCAAGCACCACCGCCATGTCCGAAGCCCTCACCCCTGCCCTGCCATCGGCCAGCGATCTGCTGGACGACCGCGAACGCGCAAAGCTGCACTGGCGCTGCCGGCGCGGCCTGCTGGAGAACGATCTCTACATCGAGAACTTCTTCGCCAAGCACGGGGCGGGCCTGACCTGGCGCCAGGCCCACGGCATGAACCAGCTCATGGACCTGGCGGACAACGACCTCCTGGATCTGGTGCTTGCGCGCCGCGAACCCGAAGGCGAACTGGATACAGAAGAAGTGCGTGAGGTGCTCGGCATGCTGCGGCTCAGCGGTGGCGCAGCACGACCAAGGCCCTGAACGAGACCCGAGACAAACAAGGCCCGACCCCCGGAATCCCGGCAACCTACCCAAGGAAAGTAACAATGAAGCTAGCTGACAACAAAGCCACCCTGTCATTCAGCAATGGCAGCCCCAGCGTGGACCTGCCGGTCTACCAGGGCAGCATTGGCCCGGATGTCATCGACATCCGCAAGCTGTATGCACAAACGGGCATGTTCACCTATGACCCCGGCTTCCTGTCCACGGCAGCCACCCAGTCCGCCATCACCTACATCGATGGCGACAAGGGCGAGCTGCTGTACCGTGGCTACCCCATTGAGCAGTTGGCTGAAAACTGCGACTTCCTGGAAACCTGCCACCTGCTGCTGTACGGCGATCTGCCGAACGTGGCGCAAAAGACCGACTTCACCAGCCGCGTGACCAACCACACCATGGTCAACGAGCAGATGCAGTTCTTCCTGCGCGGCTTCCGCCGTGACGCACACCCCATGGCTGTGCTGACCGGCCTGGTGGGCGCCCTGTCGGCCTTCTACCACGACAGCACGGACATCAACAATCCGCAGCACCGTGAGATCGCCGCGATCCGCCTGATCGCCAAGATGCCTACGCTGGTCGCCATGGCCTACAAGTACGGCATGGGCCAGCCCTACATGTACCCGCAGAACAACCTGTCCTACGCAGGCAACTTCCTGCGCATGATGTTCGGCACCCCCTGCGAAGAGTACAAGGTCAACCCCGTGCTGGAACGCGCGCTGGACCGCATCTTCATCCTGCACGCTGACCACGAGCAGAACGCTTCGACCTCCACCGTGCGCCTGTGCGGTTCGTCGGGCACCAACCCGTTCGCAGCCATCGCCGCTGGCGTGGCCTGCCTCTGGGGCCCTGCCCACGGTGGCGCCAACGAAGCAGCTCTCAACATGCTGTACGACATCCAGGCCCAAGGCGGCGTGGAAAAGATCGGCGACTTCATCAAGCAGGTCAAGGACAAGAACTCCGGCGTCAAGCTCATGGGCTTTGGCCACCGCGTGTACAAGAACTACGACCCCCGCGCCAAGCTCATGCAAGAGACTTGCAATGAAGTGCTGGCCGAGCTGGGCCTGGAAAACGACCCGCTGTTCAAGCTGGCCAAGGAACTGGAAAAGATCGCCCTGGAAGACGACTACTTCGTGCAGCGCAAGCTCTACCCGAACGTGGACTTCTACTCCGGCATCGTGCAGCGCGCCATCGGCATCCCGGTGAACCTGTTCACCGGCATCTTCAGCCTGGCCCGCACCGTGGGCTGGATCGCCCAGCTGAACGAAATGATCGGCGACCCCGAGTACAAGATCGGCCGCCCCCGCCAGCTGTTCACCGGCTCCGTGCGCCGCGACGTGCCCCCGCTGGCCAGCCGCTGACGCTGGCACGGCGCCCAGCGCGCCGTCAGCCCCTCCCAAAGCCCGCAGGCCTTGTGCCTGCGGGCTTTTTTCATGGGTGCGGCGCCATGCCAAACCCCGAAGGATGCACATACTCCCCCCTAGTTAAAAGGTTTTTTATACGGCTACCGCGCGACCAGCAATGGCTCATCTTTTATACTACCACCCAGTACACAGACCACACCCACAGCACGCAGCCCTACGGCCCCAGCCCGCCACTGCCCCACCATGCCCCACACCCCCGAAGACAAGCAACGCGCCATCACCCGCCTGCGCCGCATCAAAGGCCAGGCCGAGGCGCTGGAGCGCGCGGTGGAGGCGGGCAGCGATTGCGCCCCCATCCTGCAGCAGCTGGCCGCCATGCGCGGCGCCGTGCACGGGTTGATGGCCGACCTGCTCGACAGCCATGTGCGCGAGACGCTGGCAGAGAAGCCCGCCCCCTCACAGCAGGCGATTGACGAAACCCTGGCCTTGCTGCGGTCGTACCTCAAATAGATAGACCGCTCCCACTCCATTCACCCCAATTCCAGCCGTTCACCGAAAGGACCACCCCATGAAATCCCGCGCCGCCGTAGCCTTCAAAGCCGGAGAACCCCTGCAGATCGTCGAGATCGACGTGGCCCCGCCCAAAAAGGGCGAAGTGCTCATCCGCATCACCGACACCGGCGTGTGCCACACCGACGCCTTCACCCTGAGCGGTGACGACCCCGAAGGCCTGTTCCCCGTGGTGCTGGGCCACGAAGGCGCGGGCATCGTGGTGGAAGTGGGCGAAGGCGTGACCAGCGTGAAGCCCGGCGACCATGTGATCCCGCTCTACACCGCTGAATGCGGCGAATGCCTGTTCTGCAAGAGCGGCAAGACCAACCTGTGCGTGAGCGTGCGCGCCACGCAGGGCAAGGGCGTGATGCCCGATGGCACCACCCGCTTCAGCTACAACGGCCAGCCCATCTACCACTACATGGGCTGCAGCACCTTCAGCGAATACACCGTGGTGGCCGAGGTGTCGCTCGCCAAGGTCAACCCCCAAGCCAACCCCGAGCAGGTTTGCCTGCTGGGCTGCGGCGTGACCACAGGCCTGGGCGCCGTGAAGAACACCGCCAAGGTGCAAGAAGGCGACACCGTGGCCGTGTTCGGCCTGGGCGGCATTGGCCTAGCCGTGATCCAAGGCGCCAAGCTGGCCAAGGCGGGCCGCATCATTGCGGTGGACACCAACCCCAGCAAATTCGACCTGGCCCGCACTTTCGGCGCCACCGACTGCGTGAACCCCAAGGACTTCGACAAGCCGATCCAGCAGGTCATCGTCGAGATGACGACCTGGGGCGTAGACCACAGTTTTGAGTGCATTGGCAACGTCAACGTGATGCGCGCCGCCCTCGAATGCGCGCACCGCGGCTGGGGCCAGAGCGTGATCATCGGCGTGGCAGGCGCAGGGCAAGAGATCAGCACCCGCCCCTTCCAGCTCGTCACCGGCCGCAAGTGGCTGGGCACGGCATTTGGCGGCGTCAAGGGCCGCAGCGAGCTGCCCGGCATGGTCGAAGACGCGATGGCAGGCAAGATCCAGCTCGAACCGTTCGTGACCCACACCATGGGCCTCAAGGACATCAATGAAGCGTTTGACCTGATGCACGAGGGCAAGTCGATCCGCTCGGTCGTCAAATACGCAGCGTAAGGCCCGGAGCGCCATGTCCACGTCCTTTGAACTACTCAGCAGCCACGCCTGCTTTGGCGGCGAACAGCGCTTCTACCAGCACGCCTCCACCACCATCGGCCTGCCGATGAAGTTTGCGGTCTACCTGCCGCCCCAGGCGCAGCAGGGCCCCGTGCCCGCCGTGGTGTACCTGGCGGGCCTGACCTGCACCGAAGAGACCTTCATGGTCAAGGCCGGCGCCCAGCGCCTGGTCGCCGAGCTGGGCCTGGCCCTCATCGCGCCCGACACCAGCCCGCGCGGCGCCAATGTGCCGGGCGAGGCCAAGAGCTGGGACTTTGGCGTGGGTGCAGGCTTCTACCTCGACGCCACCCAGGCGCCCTGGCGCACCCACTGGCGCATGGAAAGCTATCTGCTGGACGAGCTGCTGCCCCTGGTGACCGCCCAGCTGCCCATTGACGGCGGCCGCCTGGGCATCACCGGCCACTCGATGGGCGGGCATGGCGCGCTCACGCTGGCGCTGCGCCACCCGGGCCGGTTCCAGTCGCTGTCGGCTTTTGCGCCCATTTGCGCCCCCACCCAATGCCCCTGGGGCGACAAGGCCTTCACCGGCTACCTGGGCCCGGACCGCAGCACCTGGATCGAACACGACGCCACAGTGCTCATGCAGCACCAGCCCGTCGCCCCCTACCCGGCGGGCATCCTCATCGACCAGGGCCTGGCCGACAAATTCCTGGCCGAGCAGCTGCATCCGCACCTGTTCGAAGCCGCCTGCACCGCCATCGGCCAGCCACTCACGCTGCGCCGCCATGCGGGCTACGACCACGGCTACTACTTTGTGCAGAGCTTCATGGCCGACCATTTGGCCCACCATGCGCGGAGCCTTTGCGCAGGAAATTAATGCGCACTTAAGCAACTGGCAGCACACTCGCGGGCTATGCTTTTGTCCCTGCGGCGCCTGCTGCCCTCTGCCTCGGCTTCACGCTCGGAGCCACCCTCCGCCTCCCCTGCCCCCCGCCCCATGCACCCCGCCTGGGTGGTGGTGCTCATCAGCACCTGGCTGGCCACGGCCTGCAACGTGCCGCTGTGGCGCGAGGTGGCCCAACTGCCCGGCCAGGGCAGCCTGCGTGGCTGGGGTTTTGCGCTGGCGTTTGCGCTCATCGTGGCAGCGGGCAATGCGGCGCTGCTGAGCCTGCTGGCCTGGCGCTGGACGCTCAAACCCGCCGTGCTGGTGCTGGTGCTGATGGCCGCATTTGGCGCGTACTTCATGCTGGCCTACGGCATCGCCATCGACGCCAGCATGCTGGTCAATGTGATGCAGACCGACGTGAAGGAAGCGGGCGACCTGCTCAACCTGCGCATGCTGGGCACGGTGCTCATCCTGGCCGCACCGCCGCTGCTGTGGCTGTACCGCCGCCCCGTGCAGCGCCTCACGGCCCTGCGCCATGTGGCGCACAACGGGCTGCTGCTGGTGGGCTCCATTGCCGTCATCGTGGTGTGCCTGCTGCTGGTGTTCCAGGACTTTGCATCGACCATGCGCAACCACACCAAGCTGCGCTACCTGATCAACCCGCTCAACAGCGTGTACGCGCTGGGCAATATCGCCTCCAAGCCCCTGCGCATGGACACCAGCAAAATCCTGCCCCTGGGCCGCGACGCCCAGCTGGGCGTGAGCTACGCCAGCCAGGCCAAGCCCCCGCTGCTGGTGCTGGTGCTGGGCGAGACGGGCCGCAGCGGCAACTTTGGCCTGAATGGCTATGAGCGCAACACCACCCCCCGCCTCTCGGCCCGCAAGGACCTGGTGAGCGCGCGCAACGCCTGGTCCTGCGGCACCAGCACCGCCGCATCGGTGCCCTGCATGTATTCGCACCTGGGCCGCACAGGCTACGAGGGCCGCTCGGCCAACTACGAAAGCCTGATCGACGTGCTGCACCACGCGGGCCTGGCCGTGCTGTGGGTGGACAACCAGGCAGGCTGCAAGGGCGTGTGCGACCGCGTTGGCGAGACCATCACCAGCACCCAGAAGGACCCCGCGCTGTGCGCTGGCGGCGAGTGCCTGGACCGCGTGATGCTCAAGGACCTGGACGCCCAGATTGCTGCCCTGCCCGCCGAGCAACGCCAGCGCGGCACCGTGGTGGTCATGCACCAGATGGGCAGCCACGGCCCCGCGTACTACAAGCGCTCCGCGCCCGAGAACAAAAAGTTTGGCCCCGAGTGCACCTCCACCGCATTGCAGGAATGCCAGCGCGAGCAGGTGGTCAACGCCTACGACAACAGCATCGTCGAGACCGACCATTTCCTCGATTCAGTGCTCCAATGGCTGGGAGCGCAGGAACAACATGCCCAGACAGCTATGATTTACGTAGCAGACCATGGCGAGTCGCTGGGGGAGAACAACATCTACCTGCACGGCCTGCCCTACTCCATTGCGCCCGACGTGCAAAAACACGTGCCCTGGATCACCTGGCTGTCACCCGCCATGCAAGCCCGCACCCACCTCACCACGGGCTGCCTGCAGCAAGACCTGGGCGAGCGTCGCATCACGCACGACCACTACTTCCACTCGGTGCTGGGCCTGATGGATGTGAAGACCGAGGCGTACAACACCGAGCTGGACATGTTTGCCGCGTGCCGCAAGCCGGCCGCAGCAGACTGAGGTGGGCCTAAAGCTGGGTACTGGGCGATGGGCGCTACGCACTGCCCGCTCAGCGCGCCTCGGGCAGCAACAGGATCTTGCCGATGCTGGCGCCAGACTCCATGCGCCGATGGGCCTGTGCGGCATCGGCCAGTGCAAACGTGCTGTCGATCACCGGCCGGATCACTCCGGCGGCCAAGGCCGGCAGCCACTGCCGCGCAAACCGCTGCACCATGGCCTGCTTGACCTCGGGCGGGCGGGACTTCATCACGGTGCCAAAGATCTGCAGGTGGCGGTACAGCACCACGTCCATGGGCAGCTCCGCCCCTTGCGCACCACCCAGCAGCCCCACCGACACCAGGCGCCCGCCGTCGGCCAGCGACCGCACGTTGCGCTGCAGGTACGGAGCCCCGATGAAGTCGATCACCACATCCACGCCCCGGCCCTGCGTGGCCTGCGCCACCACCGCCTGAAAGTCTTCGCTGCGGTAGTCGATGAACACATCAGCCCCGCAGCCCAGCACGGCGCCACGCTTGTCGCCCCCGGCCGTGGCGAACACGCGCGCTCCCGCCGCATGGGCCAGTTGCACGGCGGCTGAACCCACGCCGCCCGCTGCGGCATGGATCAGCACCGACTCGCCCGCGTGCAGGCGCGCCAGGTGGAACAGCGCCTCGTGCGCCGTCACAAACACCTCGGCCACGGCGCCAGCGGCCACCAAGTCCATGCCCGCAGGCACCGGCATGGCCATGCGGTGGTCGATGCGCGACAGCTCGGCGTACGCCCCGCCGCCCACGATGCCCATCACACGGTCGCCCACGGCAAAGCCCTGCACCTCGCGCCCCATGGCGACGACGGTGCCCGCAATCTCCAGCCCCATGGTGTCGGCATCGCCAAAGTAGGCACGGCCGTAGGCCCCCTTGCGATGCAACAGGTCGGCCCGGTTGACGCCGATGGAGGCGTTGCGCACCAGCAGGTCGTGCGGGCGCACCTCGGGGACGGGGATCTCGCGCGCCACCAGCACCTCGGGGCCGCCGAAGTCATCGAACACGACAGCTTGCATGGTGCGTGGGGTGGTTGCGGGCTGTTCGGTCATGGGCGGTGCGGTCATAGGTATCGACATAGGGTTTGCTCCTCAGGCATTGACTTGAATGCCTTCAAGGATAGGGCTCCGTATGGTGCTTTAAACGCAGCAATTTCGCTCTACGGCGATGCAAATCTGCATCACACTCAGCCTTCGTCTACGACCTCCATACGACCATGAACTGGGACGACACACGCATTTTTCTCGCCCTGACCCGCGCGCCCTCCTTGCGCGCCGCTGCGCGCAGCCTGGGGGTGGACCAGGCCACCGTCGGGCGGCGGCTGAATGCGCTGGAGGCCGAGTTGGGCACCAAGCTCTTCCTGCGCGCCAAGGACGGCTACCTGCTCACCGCTGCGGGCGAGACAGCGCTGGCCGCCGCACGCCGCATGGAAGGCGCGGCCCTGGACCTGCGCACCCGCATCGAGGGCCAGGACACCAGCCCGGGCGGCCTGGTGCGCGTGACCAGCACTGACTCCATCGCCATCGACCTGCTGATGCCCGCCATCGAGCGCCTGCAGCAGAATTGGCCCCACATCCGAGTGGACCTGGAGGTGTCTACCCAGTTACTCAGCCTCAGCCGCCGCCAGGTGGACATCGCATTCCGCAACGTGCGGCCAGAGGCCGCCGACCTGGTGGTGCGCCGCGTGGCATCGTGGCCCGTGGGCCTGTTCGCCAGCGCGGACTATGTCGAGCGTTTTGGCGTACCCGAGCCCGATGACGAACTGCGCGGCCACCACCTGGTGGCCTACGCGCCCTACCTGGAGCACAAAGCGTTTCTCACCATGGCGGGTTTGCCTGCGCGCCAGGCCCGGATCGCGCTGGCCGTGCGCTCCAGCCTTCTGGTGCGCAAGGGCGTGGCGGCGGGCATTGGCCTGGGTGAAATGCCGGTGTGGATGGGGGAGCGCGAAGGCCTGGTGCGCATCTGGCCCGAGCGCCGCCGGGCGACCGACTACGAGGTCTGGCAAGTCATGCACCCCGACCTGCAACGCACGGCACGGGTGCGCGCCACGGCAGAGTTTCTGTCGGAGGCATTCCAAGTCCAGTAGGCGCCCCAGGCCGATGGAGCACGCCCCGCCAGGCAAGGCCGGGCCGCCGCTGATGCACCTGATGCACCTGATGCACCATACTCTGACGCAGACCCCTTTGCGCCCCACCATGCCACACACCATTCACCACCAGGAACAGGACGCCAAAGGTGCGTTCTACATCGAGCACAACGGCCAACGCCTGGCCGAGATGACCTATAGCCGCACCAACGCCACGATGGTCATCGTGGACCACACCGAGGTGGATGCATCGTTCAGTGGCCAAGGTGTCGGACGCGCGCTGCTCGACGCACTGGTCCAATGGGCCAGGGCCACAAGCACCAAGGTGGTCCCGCTGTGCCCGTTTGCCAAGGCGCAGTTTGACAAGGACGTGGCTGTTCGGGATGTGCTGGTTTAGGCAGGCCCTATGAGGGGGATGCAGCAGCCTCAGCCCACCGATTGGATCCGCTCGCTGCGGCTTTTTGCTTCTTGGTATCAGAGGTCGATTGGGCAAAAATGGCAGCACCATGCGCCAGCACTCCAATCCGTCACGCGAGCCGACTCAGGTCGGTCAGCCGCCACCTGCTACTCAGATCAACGCTCAGCATCACAAGGAGTGTCGCACTTGATTCGTCTCACCATCGCCATTGCATCCGTGGTTCTGCTCATCGGATGCGCGGGGCCCCGTTTTGATGCCGGACGGACAGAAACGGTACTTCCGCTGCACCGTGCCTGGGTTGACGGGCGACAGGTGGAGTACATCACGACAGACATCTCGGACGGCGCCATGGCAGAGGCCGCCGGTGTGAACCACGTCCCTCGCCTGCGCGACGCCATCGCCGCGCGCCCCTCAGTGCTGGAGCGGGTGTACAAATTTCCTCAGGGCGAACAGATCAGCATCTTTCAATCTGCGCCACGTCCCGTGGGCGCGGCGAACACGGACCGAAGCTACAGCCCGCTGTGGCGCCTCGTCCTGGTGACGAGAACGGCACCCCATCCCGGGCCCGAGCTGACATCGGAGGAGGAGCTATTGGCAGCCGAGGAAAAAGGCCTGGTCTCGCTCGAAGTCACCGATATCGTCATCAACTGCCCCGTAACGCGGGCTGTCGGTGGCGGGGGTCTGGCAGGAGTGCGGTAAGACGGACAGCGGCTCAACCGGGCGTCAGTTCCTGGCGTTCCACGAGGGCTGATGTGAGAAGCCGCATTGCTGCGCCTCTAAACCGTCGGCACCGTGCCCCCATCAATCACATGCTCCGAGCCCGATATCGCTCCCGCACGCGGTGACACCAAAAACGTGATCAGATCAGCCACCTCTTGCGGTCTGGCGGGGCGGCCCAGAGGGATGCCACCCAGCGAATGCATGATGATCTGCTTGCCGCCTTCGTAGTCCGTGCCCGCCTGGGTGGCCACGCGCTCGGCCAGGGCGACGGCGGCTTCGGTTTCAACCCAGCCGGGCGAGACGCTCAGCACCCGAACACCTTGGGGCGTGACCTCTTTCGACAAGGCCTTGCTGTAGGTGGACAGGGCCGCCTTGGCAGCGGCGTAGGCGGTGGTGGACTCGGGCAGCGGCAGCACACGCTGGATGGAACTGACGTGGACGATGACGCCCGCGCCCTGGGCCAGCATGGCGGGCAGCAGGGCGCGGTCCAGGCGCACAGCGGGCATCAGGTTCTGGTTCAGTTCGTTGAACCACTGCGCATCGTCCAGCGCCGCAAAGCCCCCGCCGGGCGCGCTGGAGCCGCCCACCACGTTGACCAGAATGTCCACCCCGCCCCAGTGTGCAAGCACGGCCTGCGCGACCTGTGCAGCGCCCTCTGCGGTGGAGACGTCGGCGGGCACGTACACCACTCCGTCGGCCGAGTGCGCTGGGGCGGAGCGCGCGGTGGCCATCACCTGCACACCGGCGTCCACCAAAGCCTGCACCACCGCAGCGCCCACGCCTTTGGTGCCGCCCGTGACGAGTGCGCGCTGGCCGCGCAGTTGAAGGTCGAAGCTCATACGGTGATCTCCAGCGAAGCAATCAGGCCACGCTCCAAGCGGAAGCGGTAGCGCAGATCGACCGGGCTGCCGGGAAAGTTGCCCTCGACGCGGCTGGTGACGACGTGGTGACCATCGCTCTGCTCCAGCGCAAAGGGGTTGGTGGTGTACGTGTACTTCGTCGATGCGGCGGCCTTCCACGCCTTGATGGCGTCGATGCCGGAATGGGTGTGGCCCTCGTCCTTGACGACGGCGTGCGCCGTAAAGCACCGGGCAATGGCCTCGGCGTTCTTGTGTTGGTCGGCCGCAAAGTAGGCGGCGATGGGTTCGGGAAGGTTCAAAGGGGTCATGGTGGCGATCTCCTTGGGTTGGTCAATGTGTTAGTGAGCCGTCAGGATGCGCCCGCATCACCAATAAGTGAATGGCCTAGAATTTGAATAAGCTATGTAGAAAGCAATACACAATGCGCGGATCGGACTTTGCGGAACTGAAGGCGTTTGCCGCCGTGGTCGAGCGCGCAAGCTTTGCGCGTGCGGCCGAGCACCTGGGGCTGTCGCCGTCGGCGCTGAGCCAGACGATTCGCCAGCTGGAGGCCCGCCTGGGCGCGCGGCTGCTCAACCGCACCACGCGCAGCGTGGCGCCCACTGCGACCGGTGCGCAGCTGTATGCGCGCATGGCGCCGCTGTTCAGGGACATGGCCGACGCGGTGGCCGAGGCCAGTGCGGCGGCGGGCCAGATGGGGGGCACGCTGCGCATCAACACGCTGGGCATGGCGGCCTCGCAGGTCATCGCGCCACGGCTTGGGCGGTTTCACCAGGCCCACCCGGATGTGGTGCTGGATATCGTGGTGGACGATGGGCTGAGCGACATCGTGGCGGGCCGCTTTGATGCGGGTATTCGCGTGGGCGGGCGGCTGGAAAAAGACATGATCGCCGTGCGCCTGACACCGGACGTGAAGATGATTGCCGTGGCCTCACCCGACTACCTGGCGCAGCGCGGCACGCCCAAGGCGCCCGCCGACCTGCACGGCCACGCGTGCATCAACTGGCGGCTGCAGGTGGATGGCCGAACCTACCGGTGGGAGTTTGAGAAAAAAGGCAAGCGGGTGGAGATTGCCCCCGAAGGACCGCTGGTAACCAACCACTCGGACATCGGCGTGGCTGCGGCCGTGCAGGGCCTGGGCATTGCCTATGCATTTGACCGCGAGCAGGTGGACAACCACATTGACCAAGGGCGGCTGGTGCAGGTGCTTGCCGACTGGACGGTGGCAAAGCCCGGCCTGTTTTTGTACTACTCCAACCGGCGGCATCCATCACCGGCACTAACGGCTTTTATCGACTGCCTTCTGGACCGCGATCTGCCAGAACCCAGGCCTGGCCCACAGCGCCCTTCGGTGAATGCGGTCGCAATGCAGAAGGCTGCCTGTCGGTGATGGGGTCTTGGGTGGCCGATATCAGCCATTCACGCCAGCAACGTCGCGCTCACCGCCCTTGCATCCACCCCTGCACCTCGCCCATCAGGTGCCCCCGGAACACCTCCGCAATCGGTGACAGCTGCTTGCCCTTGGGCCAGACCAGGTGCCATTGCGACTGGATGGGGAAGCCCGCCACGTTGAGCACGGCCAGGCCCTCGTGGTGCGGGCCCAGCGCGTGGAGGGAGACGATGGAGAGGCCCAGCTGGCCTTCCACCGATTCCTTGATGGCTTCGTTGCTGCCCAGCTCCAGCACGGTGCGGGGGGCAAAGCCCGCCTGGCGCAGGTGGGTGTCGGTGGCCATGCGGGTGCCGGAGCCTTTTTCGCGCAGGATGAAACGCTCGGCCTGCAACTGATCCAGCTTGATGCGCTTTTTGCCCGCCAGCGGATGGCTTGCGGGGGCGATGACGACAAGGGGGTTGGGCATGAGGATCTGGTCTTCCAGCGGCAGGTCGGCGGGCGGCATGGACATGACGTAGAGATCGTCCTGGTTGGCGCGCAGGCGGCCGATGACATGGTCGCGGTTGAGCACTTCCAGCGAGATGTCGATGTGCGGGTGCAGCTTGCAGAAGCTGCCCAGCAGGCGCGGCACAAAGTATTTGGCGGTGCTGACCACGGCGACCTTGAGGCGCCCGCTGGTCAGGCCCTTGGCGCCTGCGATGCGCTGCTCGAACGCATCCCACTCGCCCGCGATGGCGCGCGCGGTGCGGGCCAGGGCGTGGCCCGCTTCGGTGAGGTGCACGCGGCGCGAGATGACTTCGTACAGCGGCAGGCCCACGGCCTGTGCCACCTCGCGCAGCTGCATGGAGGCGGTAGGCTGCGTGACGTGCATGACCTTGGCGGCCGCGCTGACGCTGCCGGTTTCGGCCAGCGCCAAAAAAAGCCGCAGCTGGCGGAAGGTGATGTTCATAGATTTTTATCTATAGATAAGCACATTCGAATCGATTTTACTTTGCACCTTGCGCTGCATAGCATTGGCGCCCAAGGAGTTTAATGATGCAAAGTTTGCTGGACCCTGCGATCCTGTTTTTTGCTCTGGGCGTGTTTGCGGGCCTGGTCCGATCCAACCTGGAGATGCCTGCGGCGATCTCGAAGTTCTTGTCGATTTACCTGCTGATGGCGCTGGGCCTCAAGGGTGGGTTTGCGCTGGCGGCGTCGGGCTTCACGCCCAGCGTGGCCACCAGCCTGGGGCTGGCGGTGCTGCTGGCCATGGTGGTGCCGCTGGTGGGCTATGTGCTCTTGCGGCGGGTGCTGTCGGGCTTCAATGCGGCGGCGGTGGCCGCCACCTACGGATCAGTCAGCGCGGTGACGTTTGTGACGGCCACGCAGTACCTGGAGTCGCAACACATTGCCTATGGCGGCCACATGGCGGCGGCGATGGCGCTGATGGAGTCGCCCGCCATCATCCTGGCCGTGCTGCTGGCCAATGCACTGCGGCAAAAACAGCAGGCAACAGCCGTGGCCACCGGCACCCCACCCGTGGTGGGAATGACCAGCGGGGGCGCCGCCACGCTGGGTGGCCATGGCCCGGGCAACGTCAGTGGGAAGAGCGGCCCGCACCTGTCGGTGGGCAAGATCCTGCACGAGTCGTTCACCGATGGCACGCAGTTGCTGCTGCTGGGCGCGATGCTGATCGGCCTGCTGACCGGCGATGCGGGCAAGGCGGCCATGCAGCCGTTTTCGGGCGATCTGTTCAAGGGCATGCTGTGCCTGTTCTTGCTGGACATGGGCCTCTCGACCGCGCGCAACTTGCCCGCTGTGCGGCAGCAGTCGCCCTGGCTGCTGGCCTATGCGGTGCTGGGCCCCATCACCCACGCCACGCTGGCGCTGGGTTTGGCCTGGCTGGTGGCCGTGCCTGCGGGCGACGCGGTGCTGCTGATGGTGCTGGCGGCCAGTGCCTCGTACATCGCCGTGCCTGCTGTAGTGCGCTATGCCATCCCCGAGGCCGACCCGTCGCTGTATGTGAGCCTGTCGCTGGGGCTGACGTTTCCGCTCAACATCGTGCTGGGCATTCCGCTGTACACGCAGGTGGTGCAGGGCCTCTGGGCAGTGTGAGGGCGCGCAGCACGCAGGCCGCGTGCCGCCCCCGGCATGCGCTTGCAGCGCCTTGCATCATTGCTATCATTTAAATAGCTAAAAAGGTATACTGGACGCGCGGAAACGGCAATTTTTATTGATATTTTCGGGCCACGGCACCGCGCAGCCGGGTTAGAACAGGCTGCTTTGCCCCTGCAGCAGGCCGGGCCGGAACTGGCCCAGGTCCAGCTCCACCCGTTCGCGGTTCAGGCCCAGCCTGCGGCAGGTGGTGGCAAAACGCTGGCGCACCAGGTCGGCCCACAGGCCGGTGCCTTTCATGCGGGTGGCGAAGTCGCTGTTGTAGGTTTTGCCCGCGCGGCGTTCGGCGTCGCTGAGGTGGTGCAGGTCTTGCACACGGGCCATCACGCGCGCGGCGCGCTGGGGGTAGTGCACCTGCAGCCATTCGCGGAACAGGGTATCCAGCTCCCACGGCAGGCGCAGTACGGTGTAGAAGGCGCTGCGCGCGCCGGCCTCGTGTGCGGCCTCCAGCACCTGTTCCATGTCTTCGGTGATGAAAGGGATTTGCGGCGCCACGCTCACGCCCACGGGCACGCCCGCCTCGGCCAGCGCGCGGATGGTGCGCAGGCGCCGGTGGGGCGCGGCGGCGCGGGGTTCCAGGCGGCGGGCCAGGGTGGCGTCGAGCGTGGTGATGGTGACGTACACCGCCGCCAGGCGCTGCGCGGCCAGCGGGGCGAGCAGGTCCAGGTCGCGCTCCACCCCGCTGGACTTGGTGATGAGCGAAAACGGGTGGCGCGCGTCGCGCATTACCTCGATCACGCTGCGGGTGAGCTTCAGCTCGCGCTCCACAGGCTGGTAGCAGTCGGTGGCGGAGCCGATGTTCAGCAGGCGCGGCACATAACGCGGCTGGGCCAGCTCGGTCCGCAGCACGCTGGCGATGTTGTGTTTGGCGACGATCTGCGTTTCAAAGTCCAGCCCCGGCGAGAAGTTGAGGTAGCTGTGCGTGGGCCTGGCGTAGCAGTAGATGCAGCCGTGCTCGCAGCCCCGGTAAGGGTTGACCGAGAGTTCGAAAAAGATGTCGGGTGAATCGTTGGCACAGATGGCGCTGCGCGCGGTTTCTAGGTGCACGCGGGTGGCGGAAGGGGTCGCGGCGGGGTTGGCTGGTGCATCGCCTGCCCCATCATCGTCTCCAGGCGGTGGGCCCCACCCGTCGTCGGCCGCCTCGCGCGTGTCGCGCGCAAACCGGTGCGCCATGGCCGTGGCCGCGCCCCGGCCGCGAATGGCCTGCAAGGGGATGCGGACCTCTTCGGGCGGCGCGGGGATGTCGGAGGAGTCCGTGAAGGTGCGCGGCATAACTGTATGAATATACAGTTTTTTGATGGCGCGCGCATCGTTTGCTCAGCCCGCGCTCAGCGCATCCAGCGCACGCAATCCAGCGGGTCATTTCATTCCTTGAACAACTGCTCGATCAGGCCGCGCATCCACTGGTTGCCGCGGTCGCTTTCAAACCGGCGGCTCCAGTGCAGCGACACAGTGAAGTCGCGCAGCGGCAGCGCGGGCTCGATCAGGGTGTAGCCGCCATCGGCGGCAAAGGTGCGCGCAATGTTGCGGGGCATGACCACGGCCAGGTCTGTGGCGCGCACGATGGCGGGCAGCACCATGAAGTGTTCGGTGGTCAGGCGGATGCGGTCCTGCAGCTGCTGCATCTCCAGGATGCGCAGGGTGTCGGAGTGGGCGCGCACGGCCACAAACTCCAGTTGCCGTAGGGCACCCAGCAGCACCGGGCCGCTGCGCCGGGTGGCGGCAAAGGGGTGGCCTGCGCGCAGCAGCACCACATAGCGGTCCTGGAGGAGCTGCACGCGCTGCGTGTCCTTCACCGTGGGCAAAAAGCCGAAGGCGAAGTCGATGGCGCCGCTGTCCAGCCGCTGCGGGATCTCGTGGCGCGGCACGGGCAGCGTCTCCAGCCGCACGCCGGGCGCCTGGTGCTGCAGCGCCACCATCAGGTCGGGCAGAAAGCGGCCTTCGCCAATGTCGCTCATGTGGATGCGAAAGACCTTGTGCGACTGCAGCGGCTCGAACTGGGCGGATTCGTTGAGCGCCTCTTCCAGCAGGCCCAGGGCGCTGCGCACGGCGTTGGCCAGCCGGTCGGCCTTGGGAGTGGGCTGCACACCGCCGCCTGCGCGCACAAACAGCGGGTCTTTGATGAGCAGGCGCAGGCGCGTGAGTGCCTGGCTGGCGGCGGGCTGCGTCAGGTCCAGCAGGTCAGCGGCGCGGCTCACGCTGCGCGTGCGGTAGACGGCATCGAACAGGCGCAGCAGGTTGAGGTCGATGTCCTTGATATGCATTGGATGAATACCGCTTAGTCATTTCATTGTATTGATGGATGACTGGCGTGCCCCGAAGATGGCGCAATGCCTTCACAAGACCCCCATCTGCCCACCGTGCGCGAGGCCGTGCTCGACCTGCTGCGCGGCTTTCACATCGACACCATCTTTGGCAACCCCGGCTCCACCGAACTGCCGCTGTTCCTCGACTTCCCCCCGGACTTCCGCTACATCCTCGGCTTGCAGGAATCGGTGGTGGTGGGCATGGCCGACGGCTATGCCCAGGCCACGCACAACGCGGCCTTTGTGAACCTGCACTCTGCCGCTGGCGTGGGCCATGCCATGGGCAACATCTTCACGGCGCACAAAAACCGCACGCCCATGGTCATCACCGCCGGGCAGCAGGCGCGGTCCATCCTGCCGTTCGACCCGTTTTTGTTTTCGGGCCAGGCCACCGAGCTGCCCAAGCCCTATGTGAAGTGGAGCATCGAACCCGCCCGCGCCGAAGACGTGCCCCTGGCCATCGCCCGCGCCTACTACATCGCCATGCAGCAGCCACGCGGGCCGGTGCTGGTCTCCATCCCTGCCGACGACTGGGACAAGCCCTGCGAGCCCGTGCAGGCCCGCACCGTGAGCACCGAATCGCGGCCCGAGCCCCGCGTCCTGCAGTCCATTGGCGATGCACTCGATGCCGCGCAGCGCCCCGTCTTCGTGGTCGGCGCCGCCGTGGACCGCGACCGCGCCTGGGACGATGTGCTGGCCCTGGCCGAGCGGCACAACGCCGCCGTGTGGATCGCGCCCATGTCCGGCCGCTGCGGTTTTCCGCAGGACCACCGCCTGTTTGCAGGCGTGCTGCCCGCCATGCGCGAGAAGATCGTGGCGCTGCTCGGCGGGCACGACCTGGTGTTTGCGCTCGGCGCAGCGGCCTTCACCTATCACGTGGAAGGCTTTGGCCCCCACGTGCCGCCCGGAGCGCAGCTGGTGCAGCTGATCGACGACCCGGGCACAGCGGCCTGGACGCCCGAGGGCACCTCGGCCGTGGGCAGCGTGCGCCTGGGCGTGCGGGACCTGCTGGCACGCCCCGCGCCTGCGGCGCGCGCCCTGCCCCCGCCCCGTGCCGCGCGGCCCCGCGCCGAACCCTCGGAGCCCGACGCCCTCATGAGCGTGCCCTACGTGATGCAGACCCTGGCCGAGGTGCGCGATGCGGCCTCCATCGTGGTGGAAGAGGCGCCCAGCTCGCGCGCGGCCATGCACGCCTACCTGCCCATCCTGCAAAGCGAAACCTTCTACACCATGTGCAGCGGCGGCCTGGGCTACGGCCTGCCCGCAGCAGTGGGCGTGGCGCTGGCCAAGCCCGACCGCAAGGTCATCGGGCTGATTGGCGACGGCTCGGCGATGTACTCCATCCAGGCGCTGTGGAGCGCAGCGCAGCTGCAGCTGCCCATCACCTTCATCATCCTCAAGAACCGCCGCTACGCAGCGCTGCAGGAGTTCGCGCCCACCTTCGGTTTTCATGAAGGCGACAAGCTGGAAGGCACGGACCTGCCCGATCTCGACTTTCTGGCCCTCGCACGTGGCCAGGGCTGCCAGGCCGTGCGCGTGAGCGATGCCCGCCAGTTGGCGCCGGTGCTGCGCGACGCGCTGGCGCATCCGCGCGCCATGCTGGTGGAGGTGGATGTGGCCTGAGAGGCGGAGCCTGCACACTGGCGCGGCACCTGTCGCCCGCCTGCTTTTTTGATTCATTGCACAAGACCCGGCACACCCGGGCCCTAACGGAGACACACATGCATTCTTCTTATCCCCTTAGCACCCAACGCCGCCTCCTGGGCGCGCTGGCCCTGGCGGGCACGGCCTTCGGCCTGTTGCTGCACTTGCAACCCGCGCAGGCCCAGACCGAAGCCTGGCCCGGCAAGCCCATCAAGGTGATCGTGAACTTTCCGGCGGGCGGTGCGGCCGACCAGATCGCGCGCGCTGTGACCGTGCCGCTGCAGACAGCGCTCGGCCAGCCCGTGGTGGTCGAAAACCGGGGCGGCGCAGGCGGCAACATCGGCGGCGAGGCGGTGGCCAAGTCGCCCGCCGATGGCTACACGCTGCTCATGAGCTCGGGCGGCATGGTGTCGGTCAACCCGCACCTGTATCCCAAGATGCCGTTCGACCCCGCCAAGGACCTGGTGCCTGTGGCTGCGGCTGCGCGTGTGCTGGTGTTCCTGGAGGTCCGGCCCACGCTGCCGGTCAACACCATCCAGGAGTTCATGCAGTACCTCAAGGCCCATCCCGGCAAGCTGAGTTTTGGCACGCCAGGCAACGGCAGCTCGCCGCACCTGGCGGCCGAGATGCTCAAGGCCCAGGCCAATGTGTTCGCTGTGCACGTGCCCTACCGGGGCGCAGCCCCCGCCATGCAGGACCTGCTGGGCGGGCAGGTGGACTTCATGTTCGACCCCGGCATTGGCCTGTCGCACGTGAAGGCGGGCAAGCTCAAGCTGCTGGCCGTGGGCAGCGCAAAACGCTCACCCCTGTTCCCCGATGTGCCCACGCTCGACGAGGTGGGCCTCAAGGGTTTTGATGCCGACACCTGGTTTGGCTTTTATGCCCCCGCTGGCACGCCGCCCGAGGTGGTGGCACGCCTGAACCGCGAGATCAACAAGGTGCTGGCCACACCGGCCGTGAAGGAACGCATCACAGCGCTGGGCGGCGTGCCCGCGCCGATGTCACCGGCCGACTTCCATGTGCGCGCCGCCATCGACAGCACGCGGTTTGGTGCGCTGATCAAGGCGCGCAACATCACGGGGGATTGAGGGCGGAGCGGGGCGCTGTGAATGCCAGCGCACGGCAGTGCGAGATTCGCGATGGTCTACAGTCCCGCGCTTTGTCACAACCATCCCAGAGGTACTGCCATGGCGCGCAAGCCCCAGATCATCCTGTCGTCACTCGACGTTGACCGCATCGAAGCCCTGCTGGCCGCGATCCCGGCCAGCGTATTTCCTGGCAAGGCGGATCTGCAGGCAGAGCTCGACCGGGCGGACGTGGTGCCGCCCGAAGAAATTCCCCCCAACGTGGTGACCATGAACTCCACCGTGCAGTTCTCCATCCTGGAGACCGGCAAGGAGTTCTGCCTGACCCTGGTCTACCCCCGCGACGCCGATGGCACCGCCGACCGCATCTCGATCTTTGCGCCCGTGGGCAGCGCCCTGCTGGGCCTGGCCGTGGGCGACGAACTGGCCTGGCCCGGGCCAGGTGGCAAGTCGATGACGGTGCGGGTGAAGGACATCCTGTACCAGCCTGAAAGTGCTGGCGAATTGCATCGTTGATGCCCCCGCTGCCAGGCAGTGGGCAACATGCTGCTTGGCAGCGATACACGCCACCAGTGACAATGGCAGCCGCCATGACCACACCGCCCCCGCCGCACGCGCAAGACCTGCCACCGTCCATCGACCAGTTCGACCCGGATTCCACCCTCGCCTTCCAAAGCCGCATGGAGCGGGCCCCCGAGTGGTTCTGCTCGTTCCTCGCGGGCAACAGCCGCGAAAAAAGCCGCCTCAAGCGCGAGATGGCGACCATGAAGGGATCGGTGGTCTGGCTGGTGCAGCAGCGCCGCCAGGGCAACTGGACGGCCGATGAGCGCGCCCACCTGCGCGATGTGATGCGGTCGGCGTCGTCTGTCAGCCCCTACCTGTTCATCTGGGTGATTCCGGGTTCGATGCTGATCCTGCCCTTCATGGCCTGGTTTCTGGACCGGCAGCGCAAGCGGCGCGAGCGCAAGCTGCAGCGCCCTTGAACCACTCCACCGCCCGTGCCCCGCTCCAGCGACGGTGGTAACGCAGCGAGGGGTCAACCCCAGTTGCTGGACACGGCCACCAGCATGCCCGCCCCCACCAGCCCCGCTTGCCAGCGCAGGGCGGTGGACCAGGTGGGCACATGCTGCTCCACCCGCAGGTACAGCAGGCGCCCGGCGGCGATGGACAACCCAAACGCCAGCAGCATGCCCAGCGCATTGGGCAGCGGCGACGCAGGCCACAGATGGCTGACCACGCCGTTAACCAGCAAACACACGGCAAAGTGCACAAGAAAGACGGAGTAGGACATCTGCCCCACCCGCACCAGGGGGTCAAAACCGCCCCAGGCACGCACACGCTCGGACCGCAGCGCCGCCACCAGGCACAGTGCCGTGACCAGCGCCACCAGGATGCGGCCCCGGAAGTCCAGCGCCAGGGCCACCCCGCCCAGCAGCACGATGGCACTCAGCCACCCCGCCGGGTCGGCCGAGCGCACAGCCCAGAAGGCCAGCATGCCCAGGCCATAAGCACCCAAGAAATAAATCGCCCACATATCGAGCCCGGCCATGCGGTTGAACACCCACAGCGACGCGGCCACACCAGCCACGATGGTCACCCGGGCCAGCACCACCCTGTGCCGCCGGGCCCACGCGCCTGGCAAGGCCCGAACGCCCGCCCAGACCAGCACGCTCAATGCAAACAGCTGGAAGTCGATGGCCACGTACCAGACCCCGGCCGACAGGGCGCCTTCGCCCACGATGTCCTGCAGCAGCAGGGCGTTGGCCAGCAATTGCGACAGGGTGGGTTCATCAGGCACCGAAGGGTGTTGCATCCAGGGCCGCACCAGGGCGGCCACCACCACCGTCAGCAGCAGCGCCACCGCGTAGGGCACCACCAGCCGCACGAATCGCTTGGCCACCACATGGCCCGCATGGTCGAACCGTGCCACGCCCTGGGGCGCCAGACTGGCAGCGGCCAGGTAGCCACCCAGCACCAGAAACACCTGCACCGCCATGCGCCCGTAGTCATACAGCCAGGGCATCAGCGCCGGGGCCAGGGGCTGGGCGATGTCGGACATCGGGCCATAAAAGGCCAGGTGGTGCCAGACGATGGTGATGCACGCCATGCCCTTGACCATGTCGATCAGGGGCGTGCGGGATGGAGAAGACGACATGGCTGCGCGGGGTCGGTAGATGCGCTGGTGTGGGGGCAGAGCCTGGGCCAAGCCTGTGCCCCGGGGGCCGCACCAGCGGGCAAAAACCTCTATTGTCTCCTGTCGGCAGGGTTTGGGGGTGGCCGCCCTGCGCCGGTGGCGACACCCGCTTGTGCCTCACACGGCCACGCCCCTTCCGGGCTCAGTACCGCAGGCTGCCTTCCGCATCCACGATCGCCAGCTCCACATAGGTGGAGCCGTTGTGGCTCTTGGGCGAATACTTCACGCTGAAACGGCCAAAAGAAATTTCGCCCGCGTCTTCCATGGTCTTGGTGAACGATTCGGTGGTCAGGTTGCGCCCGGTGCGCCGCAGGCCCTCCACCAGCAGCCGCGCGTGCACAAAACCTTCGAACTGCGACGCAGAAGGCTGCGCATTGGGCGACTTGGCGCGCAGCAGGTTCAGGTACTCGGCCACCACCGGGATGGTGGCGTTGCGCAGGGACGGCATGATCTGCGCGAGGATGATGCCGCGCGCCTTGTCCTTGAGTTCGCGGTTGATCACATCGAGGCTGGCGACCGAGAACCCATAGTAGGCAGGCCGCGCGGCCGTGGCCTGCACGGCCTTGATGTAGTGGGTAAAGGTGGTGCCCGCTGTGGCCACGATCACGGCCTGCGGCTGCGCCTTTTCGGTGGCAGCTGCTGCGGCCGCAAAGTCAGGCTGCTTGGGGTCTACCTTGATCTCGGCCACAAAGGGCAGCTTTTCGTCGTCCGACGCTTTCTTCAGCTCGGCCGCCAGGGTCTTGCCTAGGCCGTCCTCCTGATAAAAAACTGCCACCCGGCTGATGCCCTGCTGCCGCATCTGCGAGACGATCCTGCTCGCCTCGCTGGCATAGCCTGCGCGCACATGGAATACGTGGGGATTGAAGGTCTCGCGGAACACCGAAGCGCCCGTGACCGGCCCGAAGAGCAGCGTGCGATGCTCCTTGATCAGCGGCAGGATGGCAGCCGTCTGCGCCGTGCCCGTGCTGTTGTAGACCATGAAGACCTTGTCGGCCTCCAGCAGCTGCCGGGTGTTCTCCACGGCTTTTTGCGGGTCAAAACCATCGTCCAGCGTGGTGTAGCGGATCATGCGGCCGTGCACGCCGCCCTGCGCGTTCACAGCGTCGAACATGAGCCGCGAGCCCTCGCCGTACTGCGCCGTCTGCGGGCCCAGCGGCCCCGACAGCACCGCCGACGCGCCCAGGCGGATCTCATCGGCCGTCACACCCTCGTTGCGGGCATGGGCCCACCCCGCAGCGCACAACGCCGCCACCAGCACCACAAAAGAACGAACCATTGCGCACCCACCTTGCAAAGAATGTGCTGAACCCGTCACCAAAGCAGGCTTGCTTTGGTTATTTTTCATCACCATTATCTGCAGCCACCCAGGCTGGCTTATGGGGGTTTGCCCTTGCGTGAGGGAGCCAGAAACGGTTTCGCCCACCGTGCGCGTCAGGCGCCTGGTGGGCGAAGCGGATGTCTTTCGGGCCGCCGTCGCGCCATGCAACTGGCGTGGGTGGTGGCTGGAAAACAGGGAGTCAGCGCAGCATCACAGCTTGAGGCGCACGCGCGCTGCTTCGTACTCGCGGCGCAGCTTAGCCACCATCTCGGCCGTGCTGGTCACTGCATTGATGGCGCCGATGCCCTGGCCGCAGCCCCAGATGTCCTTCCAGGCCTTCTTGGCGTCGCCGCCAAAGTTCATCTTGCTCGGGTCGGACTCGGGCAGGTTGTCCGGATCCATGCCCGCCGCACGAATCGATGGGGCCAGGTAGTTGCCATGCACGCCGGTGAACAGGTTGCTGTAGACGATGTCGTCCGAGCTGCCTTCGACGATGGCCTGCTTGTACGCATCGCTGGCGCGCGCTTCGTGCGTGGCAATGAAGGCCGAGCCGATGTAGCCGAAGTCTGCGCCCATGGCCTGCGCCGCCAGCACGGCGTCGCCGCTGGCGATGGAGCCGCTCAGGGCCACGGGGCCGTCAAACCACTGGCGGATTTCCTGGATCAGCGCGAACGGGCTCTTCACGCCCGCATGGCCGCCCGCACCCGCGGCCACGGCGATCAGGCCGTCGGCGCCTTTTTCAATCGCCTTGCGCGCGAACTTGTTGTTGATGATGTCGTGCAGCACCACGCCGCCCCAGGCGTGCACGGCCTGGTTCACATCTTCGCGCGCACCCAACGACGTGATGATGATCGGCACCTTGTACTTGGCGCAGACCTGCATGTCGTGCTCCAGCCGGTCGTTGCTCTTGTGCACGATTTGGTTGATGGCAAACGGCGCGGCGGGCTTGTCGGGGTTGGCCTTGTTGTAGGCCGCCAGGGTCTCGGTGATCTCGGCCAGCCATTCGTCGAGCAGCTCGGCAGGGCGGGCGTTGAGCGCGGGCATCGAGCCCACCACACCGGCCTTGCACTGCTCGATCACGAGCTTGGGGTTGCTGATGATGAACAGCGGCGAGCCGATGACGGGCAGCGACAGGTTTTGCAGCACGGGAGGCAGTTTGGACATGGCAACAACTTCCAGAACAAAAAATTAGGATGAAATTGGCTGCTACCGCCTGATGGTCATGCGCTAGCAGCTATGATTTTTATAGCAATCCTGCACTACAGGAATGCGTCTCCTCACAGCTCGCTCACCGCGCCTCAGAAGGCGTCGAGTGCCAGCTCGGTCACACTGGCCGCGCCGTCCACAATGCTGTCGCGCAGGCCGGGGGCCTTCACCAGGATGTGGTCGGCGTAGAACTGCGCCGTGGTGATTTTTGCGCGCATGAAGGCTTGGTCCTGTCCCTTTTGCAACAGGTCCTGAGCCACCAGCAGGCTGCGCGCCAGCTGCCAGCCCGCCACCACGTTGCCCGCGAGCATCAGGTAAGGCACGCTGCCTGCGAACACGGCATTGGGCTGGGCCTTGGTGCCGCCGGCCACGAAGTCGATCACGTCGAGCAGCGCCTTGCGCGCCGCCGTCAGGCGCTTGGCCACGGCCAGGGCTGCGGGCGTGCCGCTGGCCAGCAGGTCTGCTTCGGTCTTCTCGATCTGCGCAGCGATGCCCTTGGCCACCTGGCCACCGTCACGCGCCGTCTTGCGGCCCACGAGGTCGTTGGCTTGGATGGCGGTGGTGCCTTCGTAGATGGTCAGGATCTTGGCGTCGCGGTAGTACTGCGCGGCGCCCGTCTCTTCGATGAAGCCCATGCCGCCATGCACCTGCACGCCCAGGCTGGTGACTTCCTGGCTCATCTCGGTGCTGTAGCCCTTGACCAGGGGCACCATGAATTCGTAGAAGGCCTGGTTCTGCTTGCGCGTGTCGGCATCGGGGTGGTGGTGCGCGGCATCGAACGCGGCGGCGGCCACGGTGGCCATGGCGCGGCAGCCTTCGGTGTAGCCGCGCATGGTCATGAGCATGCGCTTCACATCCGGGTGGTGGATGATCGGCGCGCTGGCAGCAATGCTGCCGTCCACGGGACGGCTTTGCACGCGGTCTTTGGCGTATTGCACGGCCTTTTGATAAGCGCGCTCGGCAATCGCGATGCCCTGCATGCCCACGGCGTAGCGCGCGGCGTTCATCATGATGAACATGTATTCGAGGCCACGGTTTTCCTCGCCCACCAAGTAGCCCACGGCACCGCCGTGGTCGCCAAACTGCAGCACGGCCGTGGGCGATGCCTTGATGCCCAGCTTGTGTTCGATGCTCACGCAGTGCGCATCGTTGCGCGCGCCCAGGCTGCCGTCCTTGTTGACCAGGAACTTTGGCACCACAAACAGGCTGATGCCCTTCACGCCTTCGGGCGCGCCCGCCACGCGGGCCAGCACCAGGTGCACGATGTTGGCGGCCATGTCGTGCTCGCCGTAGGTGATGAAGATCTTGGTGCCGAAGACCTTGTAGCTGCCATCGGGCTGCGGTTCGGCGCGCGTGCGCACCAGGGCCAGGTCGGAGCCCGCCTGCGGCTCGGTCAGGTTCATGGTGCCGGTCCACTCGCCGGTCACCAGCTTTTCAAGATAGGTGGCCTTGAGCTCGTCGCTGCCCGCCGTGAGCAGCGCCTCAATGGCTCCGTCGGTGAGCAGCGGGCACAGCGCGAAGCTCATGTTGGCGCTGTTGGTCATCTCGATGCAGGCCGCACCGATTGTCTTGGGCAGGCCCTGGCCGCCGAAGTCGGCCGGGTGCTGCAGGCCTTGCCAGCCGCCTTCGCCGTACTGGCGGAACGCATCCTTGAAGCCGGGCGTGGTGGTGACCACGCCGTCTTTCCAGCTCGACGGGTTCTTGTCGCCTTCCCAGTTGAGCGGTGACAGCACCCCTTCATTGAACTTGGCACACTCTTCCAGCACGGCGGCGGCCGTGTCGAGGCCCGCGTCTTCAAAGCCGGGGATCTGCGCAATCTGTTCGATGTTGGCCAGGTGCTCGATGCCGAACAGCATGTCCTTGACGGGGGCGGTGTAGCTCATTGAAGTCTCCGAGAAAGCAAAAATCGTCAAAAAAAAGGCATCGCAAGCGATGCCTTTTGTGGCGGCTGGTGGGCCAGAGCGCCTTACAGCGCCTTCACCAGTTCCGGCACGGCCGTGAACAGGTCGGCTTCCAGGCCGTAGTCGGCCACGCTGAAGATCGGGGCTTCGGGGTCCTTGTTGATCGCCACGATCACCTTGGAGTCCTTCATGCCAGCCAGATGCTGGATGGCGCCCGAGATACCGGCCGCGATGTACAGCTGCGGTGCCACGATCTTGCCGGTCTGGCCCACTTGCAGGTCGTTCGGCGCGTAGCCCGCGTCCACTGCGGCACGCGATGCGCCGATGGCTGCGCCCAGCTTGTCGGCCAGGGGGGTGATGACTTCGTCGAACTTTTCCTTGCTGCCCAGCGCACGGCCACCGGAGACGATGATCTTGGCGGCGGTGAGTTCGGGGCGGTCGCTCTTGGCGATCTCGCTGCCCACGTAGCTGCTCTTGCCAGCATCGGCAGCGGCAGCAGCGGTTTCAACGGCGGCGCTGCCACCGGTGGCGGCTGCGGCGTCAAAGCCTGTGGTGCGCACGGTGACGACCTTCACAGCGTCAGCGCTTTGCACGGTGGCGATGGCGTTGCCCGCGTAGATGGGTCGCTCGAAGGTGTCGGCGCTCACCACCTTGGTGATGTCGCTGATCTGGGCCACGTCCAGTTTGGCGGCCACGCGGGGGGCAATGTTCTTGCCGCTGGCGGTGGCGGGGAACAGGATGTGGCTGTAGTTGCTGGCAATACTCAGCACTTGGGCAGCCACGTTTTCGGCCAGGCCGTGGGCCAGGCCCGCAGCGTCCGCGTGGATGACCTTGCTCACACCAGCGATCTGGCCAGCAGCGGCGGCAGCAGCGCCTGCGTTGTGGCCAGCCACCAGCACGTGCACGTCGCCACCGCAGGCCACAGCGGCCGTGACGGTGTTCAGGGTCGCGCCCTTGATGGACGCGTTGTCGTGTTCAGCAATAACGAGTACCGACATTTAGATCACCTTCGCTTCGTTCTTGAGTTTCTCGACCAGAGCGGCCACGTCGGCCACCTTCACGCCCGCACCCCGCTTGGCGGGTTCGTTCACGGACAGGGTCTTCAGACGGGGCGTCACGTCCACACCGAGGTCTTCAGGCTTGACGGTGTCCAGCTGCTTCTTCTTGGCCTTCATGATGTTGGGCAAGGTGACGTAGCGGGGCTCGTTCAGGCGCAGGTCGGTGGTGATGACGGCGGGCAGCGACAGGGCCAGGGTTTCCAGGCCGCCGTCGATTTCACGGGTCACGTTGACCTTGTCGGCAGCCAGGTCCACCTTGCTGGCGTTGGTGGCTTGGGGCAGGTCGGCCAAAGCAGCCAGCATCTGGCCGGTCTGGTTGGCGTCGTCGTCAATGGCCTGCTTGCCCAGGATCACGAGCTGGGGCTGTTCCTTGTCCACCAGGGCCTTGAGCAGCTTGGCCACGGCCAGGGGCTGCAGCTCGACGTCGGTCTCGACCAGGATGGCGCGGTCGGCGCCGATGGCCATGGCGGTGCGCAGGGTTTCCTGGCACTGGGCGACGCCGCAGGAGACAGCGATGACTTCGGTCACCAGGCCTTTTTCTTTCAGGCGCACGGCCTCTTCGACGGCGATTTCGTCAAAGGGGTTCATGCTCATCTTCACGTTGGCGATGTCCACACCCGTGTTGTCCGACTTCACGCGGACCTTCACGTTGTAGTCCACCACGCGCTTGACAGGGACCAAGACCTTCATTGCTGCGGCTCCTAGAGAGTTGGTTGAATTGACGTTTACGTAAACTGGAACATTCTATGCCGCACTGCAACGAAAGTGCTACAGGACAGGGACAGAGACTTCACGATCAGAAAAAAGAACGATCGTGCTTTTTGTCGATTATAGGCGAGTGCGCCGGGCGGCTGTCCAGTGTTTGTTGTCGCCTGCGGTACCTTGCACCGGGACCACAGGCAAACCTCACTTCGCAGGAGCCGATGCGGGAGGCGACATCGCCGCCGCCAACCCTCCATCGACCTGCACATGCATGACCCGCTGGGGGTACGGGATTTCGATCTGGTGGGCGCGCAAGGCGCTCAGGATGGCGCGGTTGATCTCCGAGCGCAGGCCCAGAGCGCCATTTTCGGGGTCGGCAATCCAGAAGCCCACGGTGAACTCCAGCCCGTCGGCGCCAAACGCCGACAAGGCCACACTGGGCGCGGGATCGCGCAGCACCCGGCTGCTGGCCAGGGCCGCCTCGCCCAGCAGGCGGGTGACCAGGTCCACATCACTTTCATATGCCACGCTCACCACGGTGGAAAGCCACACGCGGGGGTCGGCCAGCGAGAGGTTCTCCACCCGCTGGGTGATCAGCATCTCGTTGGGCACGATGGATTCGCGGCCCGTGGACGAGCGCACCACGGTGTAGCGGGCATTGATGTTGGTGATGCGGCCTTCGAAGTTGTCCACGCGCACGTTGTCGCCAATGCGCATGCTGCGCTCGGCCAGGATGACAAAGCCGCTCACATAGTTGGAGGCCAGCTTCTGCAGGCCAAAACCAATGCCCACACCCACAGCACCGCCCAGCACCGACAGCGCCGTCAGGTCGATGCCCACGGCCGACAAGGCCATCATCAAGCCCACAAACACCAGCAGCGCGCGCAAGGCATTGCTCACGGCCTTGCGCAGCGACAACTCGGCCCCGGTGGCCGAACGCAGCAGGCGCGACTCGATGGCGGCGGAAATCCACAAGGCAATGAGCAGCACGGCGCCCGCCGTCACGGCCCCTTCGATCATGGTGCGCACCGACAGCGTGGCGCCCCCCACCTTCCAGTGGATCTGGTCCAGCTCCTCCAGCACCAGCGGCAGGAGCCCCGTGACCCAGAGCACCATGCCCAGCCACGCCAGCCAGGAAATCGACCGCTCGATGGGCCGCACCCAGGCGGCATCGGGATACGCCACCTGCAGCACCTTCACGCCGATCCGTATCACCACCAGCGCCACCAGCACCGGGATGGCCACCTTGAAGGCTGCCAGCGGCACCCAATGGTGCAATGCGGTGCGCGCCACATAGGCCAGGCCCAGCAGCAGCAGCGGGAACAGCGCTCCATCCACGATCCGTACGCCAAACAGGATGGAACGCGGGTCGCCCCGTTGCAGCCCCCGCTGCAGCAGCGCCACCAGCGCCCAGGCCAGCGCCACGCAGCCCGCCAGGGCCGCCAGCTCCACCAGCACCGTCGGGCTCAAAAAGGCCTGTACCCACAGACCCACGTCGTCCAGCATCGGTTTATCCATCGCCCCGGCCCTCAGCGCTTCCAGCTGGGCTGGCGTTTTTCGGCAAAGGCGCGTGCGCCTTCCTGCGCGGCCTCGTCCATCATGTTGGTGGCCATGGCCTGGCCCGCCAGCTGGTAGGCGGCATCGATGCCCAGCTCGCGCTGCTGGTACACCAGCGCCTTGCCCATGGCCACGGCCACGCGCGGCTTTTGCAGGATGGACAGCACCAGCTTTTCCACCTCGGCATCCAACGCATCTGCGGGCACCACCCGGTTCACCAGCCCCTGCGCCAGCGCCGTGGGGGCGTCGATGAAGTCACCTGTGAGCAGCATTTCCATCGCCCGCTTGGCAGGCACGTTGCGCACCAACGGCACGCTGGGCGTGGCGCAGAACAGGCCGTAGTGGATGCCGCTGGTGGCAAAGCTGGCCGCGTCGGCCGCCACGGCCAGGTCGCACTGCGCCACCAGCTGGCACCCTGCCGCCGTGGCCATGCCCTGCACACGCGCGATCACGGGCACGCTGAGCTTGTGGATGGTCAGCATCATGCGGCTGCACTGGGCAAACAGCCTCTGGTAGTACGCCAGATCGGGATGGGCCGCCATGTCCTTGAGGTTGTGGCCAGCACAAAACGCCTTGCCCGCAGCCGCCAGCACCACCACACGCACCGATTCGTCACGCCCCGCCCCGTCCAGCGCCTGCTGCAGCGCCGCGAGCATCTCGCTGCCCAGCGCATTGAAGCGGGTGGGGTCATTCAGGGTCAGGGTGACCACGCCACGGGCGTCGCGGGTGGTTTGCAGCAATTCGGGGGAATTCGTCGTCATTTTTTCTCCAGTGTTTTGCAAGGCCCGGGATCGCCGAAACCGGCGCGCTTCTAGGCCAGCGCCACCGTGGAGCTGGCTTTGCCAGGCCACGGGTGGCGTCCCCCTGGGGGGAAGACGCCGCAGGCGGCTCAGGGGGGCTTACAAGTCCGCGAGAACGCGCAGGTGGCTCTCCACACTGCGCGCCAGCGGCCCCATCACGTAGCCGCCTTCCAGGCAGGACACGATACGGCCCTTGGCATAGCGGCGGGCCACGTCCTTCACGCGCTGGGTGATCCAGGCGTAGTCCTGCTCGGTCAGGCCCAGCTGGCCCATGTCGTCCTCGCGGTGGCCGTCAAAGCCTGCACTCACGAAAATCATCTCCGGCTTGAAGGCTTCAAGCCGGGGCATCCACATCATTTCGATGATCTCCCGGATATCCATGCCGCGCGTGTAAGCAGGCACGGGCACGTTGACCATGTTGGGCGCCGGGTCCTGGTCGCCGCTGTAGGGGTAGAACGGGTGCTGGAAGATGCTGACCATCAACGCACGTGGGTCGCCCGCCAGGATGTCTTCGGTGCCGTTGCCGTGGTGCACATCAAAGTCCACCACCGCCACCCGCTGCAGGTTGTAGCGCTGCAGCGCATATTTGGCGGCCACAGCCACGTTGTTGAAAAAGCAGAACCCCATGGCCTTGTCGCGGCAGGCGTGGTGGCCCGGGGGCCGCACGCTGCAAAACGCGTTTTCGACCTCGCCCGCCATCACGGCATCGGTGGCGGCCAGAGCGGCACCGGCGGCGCGCAGCGATGCCTTCCAGGTGTGGGCATTGATGGAGGTGTCGGTGTCGATCTGCGCGTAGTTCGGGCCACCGGCCATCAGCTCTTCATTGAGCCGGTCGGACAGGCCCCGCAGCGCCGCAATGTGCATGCGGCCGTGGGCCAGCTCGATGTCGGCCAGCGAGGCCTCGGGCGCCTCATAGCGCTCCAGTGCATCGGCCACGCCGGTGATCAGCAAACGGTCTTCGATGGCATCGAGCCGTTCAGGACATTCGGGGTGCCCCGGGCCCATCTCGTGCTTCCAACAATCCCGGTGGGTGAAATAGCCCGTCTTGCTCACAGTCAATCCCCGTGTCTCAATTTTTTAGGATAACGTCGCGCCATGAATGCACAGCACAAGATCAAATCGCTTCTGGACCAGCTTAACACGGTGATTGTGGGCAAACAGGCCCAGGTGCAGGACTGCGTGGCCTGCCTGCTGGCGGGGGGGCACTTGCTTATCGAAGACGTGCCTGGAGTGGGCAAGACCACGTTGGCACACGCCCTGTCGCACACCTTTGGCCTGCAGTTTTCGCGCGTGCAGTTCACCGCCGACCTGATGCCCAGCGACCTGACCGGCGTGTCGGTGTACGAGCGCGGCAAGGAGGCCTTTGTATTCCACCCCGGCCCGGTCTTCGCCCAGGTGCTGCTGGCCGACGAAATCAACCGCGCCAGCCCCAAGACGCAAAGCGCCCTGCTCGAAGCCATGGAGGAAAAGCAGGTGTCGGTGGAGGGCGAAACCCGCGCCCTGCCCCACCCCTTCTTCGTGATCGCCACCCAGAACCCGCACGACCAGCTGGGCACCTTTGCGCTGCCCGAGTCGCAGCTGGACCGCTTCCTCATGCGCATCTCCATCGGCTACCCCGACCGCACGGCCGAGCGCCTGCTGCTGTCGGGCTCCGACCGGCGCGACATGGTGAGCAGCCTGCTGCCCCTGCTGTCGGCAGACGAACTGACCGAGCTGCAGCGCCAGGTGCAGGCCGTGCACACGGCCGAGCCGCTGCTCAACTACGTGCAGGACCTGATCGCCGCCACCCGCTCGGGCCGCTGGTTTTTGCAAGGCCTATCGCCCCGCGCGGGCATTGCCATGCTGCGCGCTGCCAAGGCCCAGGCTCTCATCAGCGGGCGCGACTATGTGGCGCCCGACGACGTGCAGGCCGTGTTGCCACAAACCATCGCGCACCGCCTGGTGCCCGTGGGCGACGCCGGGCGCGGCGCGGTGGAACAGGTGCGCGCCATGGTGGACGCCGTCCCCCTGCCATGAATGAAGCCCCCCTGAGTCGCTTCGCGCCTTCCCCCAGGGGGGACGACGCCCTCGCTGCGGGGCGGCCCTTGCTTGGCGTCTCTGGCTGGGACTGCGCCAGTGTGGATGGCTGTGAACGACACACATCACCATGCCCCCTGAGATGACATCCGTCTCCGCCCACCCCACCGCGCCTTGGCGTACCGCCCTGGCCCGGCTGAGCCCGCTGACGCCCTTTCGCAAGCGCTTCCAGAAGTGGTGGCAAGCGCGCCTGCCGCTGAACGACACCCTGCTGCTCACCCAGCGCAACGTCTACATCCTGCCCACCAGCTCGGGCTGGATGCTGGCGCTCACGCTGGTCGTGCTGCTGGTGGCGTCCATCAACTACCAGCTCAACCTGGGCTACCTGCTCACCTTTCTGCTAGCAGGCAGCGCGGCTGCGGGCATGCACATCTGCCACGCCAACCTGCGGGGCCTGACGCTGCACCTGAAGGCGCCCGAGCCCCAGTTCATGGGCACGAGCACAGCGTTCGAGCTGCAGCTGTCGAGCGAACGCAAGTCGCCGCGCTACGGCATTGCGCTGTCGGTGCATGGCACGGGCAAGGCCGAGCACCACTGGGCCTGGACCGACGTGCCCGCCCAGGGGCAGGCCAGCGTACAGGTGGCCTTCCGCCCCACGCGCCGGGGCCTGCACCGCGTGCCCACGCTCACGGCAGAAACACGCTTCCCGCTGGGCACCTTCCGCGTCTGGACGTACTGGCGCCCGGCTTCCGAGGTGCTGGTCTACCCCGCGCCCGAGGTGCCCGCGCCCCCGCTGCCCCCCGGGGAGCCCCGTGCGGGTGGCACGGGCAGCGCGCCGTCGCAGGGCATTGGCGAGTTCGACGGCGTGCGGGCCTACCGGCGCGGCGACCCGCTCAAGCTGGTGGTGTGGAAAAAGGCCGCCAAGTCGCTGGCCACCGGCACCGACGACCTGGTGAGCCGCGACGCCCAGCAGGCCCAGCACCATGAGCTGTGGCTGGACCTGGCCCGCGCCGCCCTGCCCGACCACGAGGCCCGCGTCTCGCGCCTGACGGCCTGGGTGCTGCAGGCCGACCGGCTGGGCCTGGACTACGGCCTGCGCCTGCCCGGCACCGAGATCACCCCCGACACCGGAGCCGCCCACCGCAGGCGCTGCCTGGAGGCACTGGCACTGTGTTGACAGAGGACACCCCCCTGAGCGGCTGCAAGTCTCGGGGCGTCCGCCAGAGTCGGCCGCTCTTCGCTGCCGTCCAAGCCTGCGCAGGCAGGCTTGGAGCCGCGGCGCTCAGCCCCCGCTCTCGCAGCGCTGCGCGCTGCGGGCAGGGGGACGCAGCCCTCGCTGCGGGGCGGCCCTTGCTTGGCTGCCCTGGCGCTGGGTCGCGCCAGTTTCGTAGGCTGCAGGTGAAGCGCAGCGCAGTGGGGAGCGGAAATGACAGACAGTGAAGCACTGATAAAAAACACAATCAAAACAGCCTCCTGCGCTCGACCACATTGCCTTTGTAGCTACCAATTCAATAGCAAACAAATGGCATCGTGCCTGGGACCATCCCCACAACCATGACCCTGCGCCAAACCCTCCACGCCCTGCCCCGCGACGCCCGCGACACGCTGTTCCTGTTGTGTGTGATCGCCTGGGTGATCGCGCCGCAGGTCAACGTGTTGCCCGTCTGGGCCAGCCTGCTCGCGGGCAGCCTGCTGCTGTGGCGCGGCTGGCTGGCCTGGAAGGGGCGGCCCCTGCCCACACGCTGGGTGCTGGCCATTCCGCTGATCCTGGCCGTGGGTGGCACGCTGTACACACACCGCACCATCCTGGGCCGCGACGCGGGCGTGACGCTGATCGTGATGCTGCTGGCGCTCAAGATGCTGGAGCTGCGCGCGCGGCGCGATGCGATGGTGGTGTTCTTCCTGGGCTTCTTCACGATGCTCAGCAACTTCTTCTTCTCGCAGTCGCTGTTCACCGCCGCCGCCATGCTGGTGGCGCTGCTGGGGCTGCTGGCGGCTGTGGTCAACGCGCACATGCCCGTGGGCCGGCCGCCGCTGGCGCTCACACTGCGCACGGCCGGCACCATGGCGCTGCTGGGCGCGCCCATCATGGCCGCGCTGTTCATGCTGTTTCCGCGCATGGCGCCGCTGTGGGGCATGCCCAGCGACACCATGGCCGGGCGCAGCGGGCTGTCGGGCGTCATGAAGGTGGGCAACATCGCCGAACTGGCGCTGGACGACAGCGTGGCCATGCGGGTGCGCTTTGACACCCCCAACGGCGCCGCGCCGCCGCAAAACGAGCTGTACTTTCGCGGGCCGGTATTCGGTGCTTTCGACGGCGTCGAGTGGCACCCACTGGGCACACGCGGCGGCGACATCCTGCAGTCGAGCCCCGGCACCGCCGCCAACCTGCAGGTGCGCGGCGAGCCCGTGCGCTACGAAGTCACCCTGGAAGCCCACCAGCGCCCCTGGCTGATGCTGCTCGATGCGGCCGTGAACAAGCCCTCTGTCTCGGGCATGGACACGCTCATGACGCAGGACCTGCAGTGGCTCACCAACCGCCCCATCACCGCCGTGGTGCGCTACAAGGCCGAGAGCTACCCCCAGTTCAGCCATGGTACCAGCGCCCCCACCCGCAGCCTGCGCGCCTACACCGAGCTGCCCGCAGGCTTCAACCCCCGCACGCTGGCGCTGGCCCAGCAGATGCGCAATGACCCGAAGATCGCCCCCAACCCCAGCCAGGACAATGGCGAGGCCCTGGTCAATGCCGCGCTGGCCAGCCTGCGCACCGGCGGCTACACCTACACGCTGGAGCCCGGCGTGTACGGCCAGCACACGGCCGACGAGTTCTGGTTTGACCGCAAGGAAGGGTTCTGCGAACACATCGCCTCGTCCTTTGTGGTGCTGATGCGCGCACTCGACATCCCGGCCCGCATCGTGACCGGCTACCAGGGCGGCGACCGCAACCCCGTGGACGGCCTCTGGACGGTGCGCCAGAGCGACGCCCACGCCTGGGCCGAGGTCTGGCTGGCCGGGCGTGGCTGGGTGCGGGTGGACCCCACGGGCGCCGTGGCCCCCGGGCGCACCGGCGCCTTCGAGCGGCTGCGCGCCCCGCAAGGCGCGCTGGCTGCGGCTGTGGGCACCGTCCTCAGCCCCGGCCTGGCCCAGAGCGTGCGCGCCGTGTGGGAGGCCGTGAACAACAGCTGGAACCAGTGGGTGCTCAACTACACCCAAAGCCGCCAGCTCGACCTGCTCAAGGCACTGGGCTTTGAAGCCCCCAGCTGGCAGGACCTGACCATGGTGCTGGGCTTCCTGGTCATCTTCGCGGCCCTGGGCGGCATGGCCTGGAGCCTGTGGGAACGCAGCCAGCACGACCCCTGGCTGCGCCTGCTGGCCCGCGCGCGCCAGCGCCTGGCCCGCGCCGGGCTGGTGCTGCCGCCCACCCTGCCCCCCCGCGCCATGGCCGAGCGGGTGCAGGCACAATTCGGCGCGCCCGCTGCGGCGGTGGCCGACTGGCTGCTGCGCCTGGAGCGCCTGCGCTACGCGCCCCAGCCCGAAACCGCCCTGAACGATTTGCGGCGCGAGTTCCGCACAATGCCCTGGCCCCCAGCCCCCAAACCTTGACCCCGGACATGCCGAAGACCCACCGATCGATTGCCCTCATTGCTACGCTATTGATAGCTGCTTGCGCAATACCAGCAGGCGCGAAGCCCGAAAAACCCTCAAAAAACACCAGCGCCAGGCAGCCTGCGGTGTTCTACGCCTCGCGCCCCGAGGCCCTGCAGTTTGCCGACGACCTTGCCGCACGCCGCAACCTGGACCGCGAATGGGTGCGCCAGGCAATTGGCCAGGCACAGTTCCTGCCCCAGGTGCCCAAGCTCATGCTGCCGCCCGCCAAGGGCACGGCCAAGAACTGGCGCGTGTACCGCAGCCGCTTTGTCGAGCCGATCCGCATCCGTGCGGGTGTGCGCTTCTGGCAGCAGAACCAGACGGCGTTGGAGCGCGCCGAGCGCGAATACGGCGTGCCCGCCGAAACCATTGTGGGCATCATCGGCGTGGAGACCATCTACGGCCAGCAGATGGGCAACTTCCGCGTGATGGACGCGCTGGCCACGCTGGCGTTCGACTTCCCCTCCGCCCACCCGCGTGCCCAGGAGCGCGCAGAGTTCTTCCGCCGCGAGCTGGAGCAGTTCCTGAGCTTCACCAACCGCGGCAACACCGACCCCTTCGAGCCGCGCGGCAGCTACGCCGGGGCCATGGGCCTGGGCCAGTTCATGCCATCGAGCTGGGTGCGCTACGCGATCGACTTCGACGGCGACGGCCGCGTGGACCTGTTCAACAGCCCGGCCGACGCGATCGGCTCGGTGGCCAACTATTTCCGGGGCCACGGCTGGACGCCCGGCATGCCCACGCACTTTGGCGTGCAATTCGACACCGCACGCCTGCAGCTGGACGAACTGCTCGCCCCCGACATCCTGCCCACCTTCAGCGCAGCCAGCATGCTGGCCAAGGGCGCCGTGCTCGACGCCGCAGGCACACACCACACCGGCCCGCTCGCGCTGGTAGAACTGCAAAACGGCAGCGACGCGCCCAGCTACGTGGCAGGCACCGAAAACTTCTATGCCATCACGCGCTACAACTGGTCCAGCTACTACGCAATGGCGGTGATTGAGCTGGGGCGCGAAGTGGCCGCAGCGCGCAACCCGGCACAGTGAGGGGCAAGAGGACGGCTGCGCTACAGCACTGCCACCCCAATAGTGCCCGTCAGGGCCGTTGCATGGTGCAGCTGTGCGGCTGCTGCGCCTTGGCGGCGGGGATCTGCCGCACCACGCGGAAGCCGTAGCCCGAGCCTTCCACGTCGAACTTCACGCCGGGTGCGCCCTTCTTGTCCATCACGCCCACCACCAGCGCCTGCTGGAACTGGTGGTCCGCCGCACGCATGCTGCCGCCCTGGCCGGAGAGCTGCACGTTGGCGTTCTCCATCTGCCGCGCGATGGCCAGCGTGTCGGTGCTGCCCGCGCGCTCGATGGACTGGGCCAGCGCCTCGACCATGAGCTGCATGCGCATATGCACGTAGTCGTCCTGCGGCTTGGGGAAGCGCGCGCGGAAGGACTGATAGAACGCCTCGCTCTGCGCGCCTGGCACGTTGGGCAGCCAGTCGGCCACAGCCACCACCTTGCCGATGCCCGCGTCACCCATCGCAGCCGGTGCCCCCAGCGCATTGCCGTAGAAGGTGTAGAAGCTGCCTTCATAGCCCACCTCGCGTGCGGCCTTGACCAGCAGGGTCAGGTCGTTGCCCCAGTTGCCAGTGACCACGGCCTGTGCGCCGCTGGTCTTGATCTTCACGGCATAGGGCGCGAAGTCCTTCACGCGGCCGATGGGGTGCAGCTCTTCACCCACCACGGCCACATCGGGGCGCTGCGCGGTCAACTGCTTCCTGGCCTCGCGCAGCACGGCCTGGCCAAAGCTGTAGTCCTGGCCGATGAGGTAGACGCTCTTGAGGTTTTTGTCCTCGCGCATCACGTCCATCAGCGCGGCCATGCGCATGTCGGCATGGGCATCAAAGCGGAAGTGCCAGAAGCTGCACTTCTCGTTGGTAAGGATGGGGTCCACCGCCGAGTAGTTGAGGAACAGCACACGCTTGTTCGGTTCGCGCTCGTTGTGCTTGTTGATGGCCTCGATCAGCACCGCTGCCGTGGCCGACGAATTGCCCTGCAGGATGACCTGCGCGCCATCGTCGATGGCCGCGCGCAGTGCCGACAGCGCTTCTTCGTTCTGGCCCTTGCTGTCATAGCGCTCCAGCACCAGGGGGCGGGGGCCGCCGCTGCTGGCGGGCAGCTGCACGCCGCCGCGCGCGTTCACGCGCTCCATCGCCCAGTACACGTTGCGGTAGACCGCCTCGCCCGTGTTGGAGAACGCGCCCGACAGGCTTTCGATGAGCGCCACCTTGACGGGCCGGGCCTGGCTGGTTGCAGCGGCTGGCGCCAGGGCTTGCGCCCAGCTGGCGGACACGGGGGCCATGGCGCCCGCCGCTGCCAAAGCAGCGGCCCAAGCGGTGTGACGTAATGCTGCTGCGCCCGATTTCAAGCCCACGGCTTGCAATTTATTCATGCCACTTTTTCCCTTGAAAAGCGACGCGGGCGTACACAACTCCTTGGCATGCGGCGACCACGTCGAGAGCCGCGCAGTTTATAGGAGTTACCCATGATCTTCGCCCCTGTGATCCGCCGCGCCGCCTACGCCCAGGCCCCCCGTTCTGCCGACCTTGCGCTGCAGCGTTTTCTGATGGGCGCACTGGCAGAGCCCGCTGCAGCCGGTTCCGCAGGCTGCACCGTCACGCAGGACGACAAGGCCACCACCTTGCAGCTGGACGTGCCCGGCCTGGCCCGCGAGCAGCTCTCGATCAGCATCGAAGGCAATGTGGTGCGCCTGCAGAGTGTGGAAGGCGCCCCGCGCCAAGTGCAGCGCGCCTGGGAGCTGGCCGCCGACATCGATGCCGCCCACAGCAGCGCCAAGCTCGAAAACGGCGTGCTGACGCTGACCCTGGCCAAGGTGGAACCTGCCAGCAAGGCCACCACGCTCACGATCCAATAGCTACCAGATTGATAGCAAAAAAGGCCCGTATCGCGCGCGGTAAGGGCCTTTTTCTTTGCTAAGACGACCGCGTGGATCAGGCTCGCTCATGCCGCAGCGCATCGACGGGGTCCATGCGCACCGCGCTCCGCGCCGGAAAGTAGCCAAACACCACACCAATTCCGGCCGAGAACAGGAACGACAGCAGACTCCCCCGGGTTGAACAAATACGGTACGCCCCTCAGTGCGCCAGCGCGCCGCCCAGGCCAGCCCGCACCCGGTACTCGCTGGGGCTGCACCCCACATGCGCACGGAACGCCCGACTGAAATGCGCGCTGTTGCTAAAGCCCCAGGACAGCGCAATGTCCGTGACCGAACGCTGCGCATGGGCAGGGTGCTGCAGGTCGCGCAGGCAAGCCTCCAGGCGGCGGCGCTGAATCATGGCGGCCAGGGTTTCGTCGTCGTCGGCCACCGCGTTGTACAGGTGCCGCTTGCTGCAATTGAGCGCCTGGGCCATGCGATCGATGGTGAGGTCGGGGTCGCCCAGGTGGCGGTCGATGTACTGGACGATGCGGTCACGCAGGGCCTCGCGCTGCGACAGCGCACTCTGCTGACCATTGCGCTCCAGCAGCGACAGCTGCACCAGGTGCGTGATCACATCGGCCACGCCATCGGCAGCGGCGTCGGACATGGTGGGAAGCTCGGAGAAGGCGGCACGCATGGTGTCCCATGCCAGACGCGACACACCGCTGGTGCCCGAAAAGCGCTGCACCATGAGGTCGTCGAGCTTGAGCTTGCGCTCAGGCAGCTGCTCCTTGGGAATCATCAGCACCATCTGCCGCACGGCATCGGGGTTGCTCACCGCGTAGGCGCGGGTGGTGTCGTACACACTCCACTCCCCCGGCGACAGCCACACCTGGCGCCCATTCTGCTCAAAACAGGCACGCCCTTCCAGCTGCGCCACCACCTTGATGTAGGCCCGGTCGCTGCCCCGGATGAGGCTGGGGGTACGCACCACGCGGTGGCGGCTCACGTTCAGCTGGCACAGGTTCACATAGCCCGCCTGGCCTGAAGTGATGTGGCCCGCAAAGGCGTCGTCGCCAAAGGCGTCGGACTCCAGCCCGCCAATGAGGCGCCACACGGCATCGCCCCACAGGTGCAGGCGGTCGCGCGCGGGCACAGCGTCGGTGGATACCTCGGTCAAGGGATGGGCCATGGTGTCTCCAATGCGGGGTTGCGCAAACCTGATGGTTATGCGGCCGAATTATCGGACGCCCCGTTACCCCGTGCCACCGAGGGAAATCCGGGTAAACCCGCTGCCATCTGCACGCTGAGGCAAGCGTTTTGTGCACGCTGAGCGCAGCGCGCTGATGCCCGTCTCCCTACGATTCCTGGCACGGCGTGCACCACGCAGGCCCTATCCGAGGAGACACACCATGACCACACACCAACCCTCCAAGCGCCAGTGGATCAAAGGGGCCGCCGCCACGGTAGGCACCCTGGCCGTGGCCCCACAACTGTGGGCCCAAGGCAGCAGCGCGGCACCCGTGCGCATCGGCTACGCCATCGCCCGCACCGGCCCCTGGGCGGCCGGCGCCCAGGTCAGCCAGGAGCCCAACTACCTGCTGTGGGCCGAGCAGGTGAACGCAGCGGGGGGCCTGAGCGTGAAAGGCACCAAGCGCCCCATCGAACTCATCGGCTACGACGACCGCAGCGAGACTGAAACCTGCGTGCGCACCTACGAAAAGCTGATGGGCAGCGACAAGGTGGACCTGATTCTGCCGCCCTGGGGTTCGGGCGCCAACTTCGCCATTGCGCCGCTGGCCAACCGCTTTGGCTACCCGCTGCTGGCACCCACGGCGCTGTCGCGCAAGCTGATCGACATGAACCTGCCCTACTTCTTCTCGCTGCTGCAGCAGCCCGACAAGATGATGGGCGCGCTGGTGGACATGCTGGTGGCCAACAACGTCAAGACCATTGCCATCGTCTACATGGACGACCTGTTTGGCCTCGAAAACTTTGCCGCGCTGAACAACGCGCTCAAGAAGACCAGCATCCAGGTGCTGGAGCGCAAGAGCTACCCGCTGGGCGTGAAGGACTTGGCCCCCGTGCTGCGCGGCATCAAGGACCAGAACCCCGACGCCTTCATCGGCATCACCTACCCGCCCGACACCATCCTGGCCAGCCGCCAGGCGCGCGAGGTGGGCCTGAACCCCAAGTTCTTCTACGCGTCGGTGGGCACAGCCTTCCAGCTCTACAAGAACGTGATGCAGGCCAACACCGAGGGCGTGATCGGCATGGGCTCGTGGAGCGTGAAGACCAGTCCCGAGGCCAAAGCCTACTTCGACGCCCATGTGAAGAAGTTCAACAAGGAGCCCGACCGCTGGGCCAGCGGCCACGCCTGGGCGGGCCTGCAAATCCTGCAGCAGGCAGTGGAAAAGGCGGGCCTGGACCGCAAGGCCCTGCGCGAGCACATCGCCAAGAACGAGTTCAAGACCATCCTGGGCGGCATCCGCTTCCAGGGCAGCGAGAACGCGTCCATCCCCGGCACGGTGAGCCAGTGGCAGGGCAACGACTTCGAGGTGGTTTGGCCCAAGGACCGCGCCACGGCGCAGTTGAACACCGCGAAACCAGCCTGGAAATAACAAAGTGTCTCTGACTTCCTGGGCCGAACTGGTCGCCAGTGGCCTCATTACCGGCGGCATCTATGCGCTGGTGGCCATGGGCCTGAACCTGCAGTACGGGCTGATGCGCATCATGAACATCTCGCATGGCGAGTTCCTGATGCTGGGCGCCTTCCTCACCTGGTCGGCGCACAGCCTGTGGGGCATCTCGCCGCTGCTGCTGATGCCGCTGGCTTTCATCGCGCTGTTTGTGCTGGGCGTGGTGGTGCATGCGCTGTGCTTCAAGCGCCTGGCCGCCCGCGCGCCCACCGTGGACGTGTTCGAGGCCCGCAGTCTGATGGTGGGCTTTGGCCTGATGTTCCTGGTGCAAAACACCGCCCTGCTGATCTGGGGCGGCGACCTGCGCGGGTATGAATACCTGGCCGACCCGGTGCAAATCGCGGGCATGCGCTTCACCGAGAACAAGCTGGTGCTGTTTGGCGTGGCACTGGCGCTGTCGGCTGGGCTGATCGCGCTGCTCAAGCTCACACTGCTGGGCAAGGCCGTGCGGGCGCTGATGCAGTCGCCCACAGGCGCGCAGCTGGTGGGCATCAACACGCGGCGCCTGCACCCCATGATGTTCGGCATTGGCCTGGGCCTGTCGGGCGTGGCGGGGGCACTGCTGTCGATGACCTACGAGATCTCCCCCTCGATGGGCGAGCCATACACCGTCACAGCGCTCATAGTCATCACGCTGGGCGGCTTCGGCAGCCTGGCGGGCAGCCTGGCCGGGGGCCTGCTGCTGGGCGTGGTCGAGGCGCTGGGCATGCACTTCAGCAGCCCCTCTCTCAAGATGCTGCTGAGCTACGCAGTGTTCATCGGCGTGCTCATCTGGCGCCCCAACGGACTTTTCTCGAAAAAATGACTTCCTTACATTCCAACAAGCCCTGGCTGGCGCTAGCTGCGGGGGTGGCGTTGGTCGCCACCCTGCCGTGGCTGGTGTCCGAGTTCATGGCCTCTGTGCTGCTCAGCTGCCTGATGTATATCGCGCTGGCCACCAGCTGGTCGCTGTTCTGCGGCGCCACGCGCTACCTGTCGCTGGCCACCTCGGCCTTCTTTGGTGTGGGTGCGTATACCAGCGCGATGCTGCTGGGCGTACTGCCCTGGCCGCTGGTGATTCTGAGCGGCGCACTGATTGCCACTGTGGTAGCCGTGGTGATGGGCGCGGCGGTGCTGCACCTGCGCGGCACCTACTTTGCGGTGCTCACCTTTGGCATGACGGAGCTGATCCGCCACGCCGTGACCTTTGTGGAAAAGCAGATCTCCGGCACCGTGGGCCGCGTGCTCACGGTGGTGCCCAGCAACGAGACGGTGTACCTCACGGTGCTGCTGATTGCGGCGGGTGCCATTGCCACGGCGATTGCCATCCAGCGCAGCCGCTTTGGCCTGGCGCTCTCGGGCATTGGCGCCGACGAGCAGCGCGCGCAGACGCTGGGCGTGGACACGCGCCTGGCCAAGATTGCGGGCTTTGGCATCACCGCCGCCTTTGCAGGCGCCGTGGGCGCAGCCATGGCGGTGCGCTGGACGTACATCGAACCCGCAGCCGTGTTCAGCCCCTTTATCGGCTTCCAAACGGTGCTGATCGCGCTGATCGGCGGCGCCACCAGCCTGGGCGGCCCCATCCTGGCGGCCATCGTGTTCAGCCTGCTGGCCGAAACGCTGCGCCTGCAGCTGCCCTACGGCTACATGATGGTGCTGGGCCTGCTGCTGATTTTGTGCGTGATGTACCTGCCCAATGGCCTGGCCACGCTGTGGCAACGGCGCAAACCTGCTGCGGAGGCTCACCATGGCTGAAGCCCTGTTGACCATCGACGCCGTGACCGTGCGCTTTGGTGGCCTCACCGCCGTGGACGGCGTGAGCGCCACGCTGCACACGGGCGAGCTCATCGGCATCATCGGCCCCAACGGCGCGGGCAAGACCACGTTCTTCAACGCCATCTCGGGCGTGCAGCCCCCCACCTCGGGCACGCTGGTGAGTGGCACCGACAACCTCACCGGCAAGGGCCCGCACCACTATGCGGCCCACGGCATTGCGCGCACCTTCCAGACGCCGCGCGTGTTCCCCGACATGACAGTGCGTGACAACGTGCGCTTTGGCATGCAGTTCGCAGGCCGCCACCGCCAGGGGCCCGAGGGCCTGCGCAGCGAAGGCGAAATCCTGGCCATGCTGGGCCTCGCGCACCTGGCCGACCGCCCCGCCGCCGACGTGACGCCGTCGCAGCAGCGCCTGCTGGAGATCGGCATGGCCCTGGGCACACGCCCGCGCCTGCTGCTGCTCGACGAGGTGGCCGCAGGCCTGACCGAGGCCGAGGTGGACGCCATGGCCCAGCGCATCCGCCGCCTGCGCGATGACTGGGGCCTGACGGTGGTGTGGATCGAGCATGCGGTAACCACGCTGCTGAAGTACGTAGAGCGCGTACTGGTGCTGCACCAGGGTCGCAAGATTGCCGACGGCACGCCCGCCGAGGTGGTGCGTGACCCGCACGTGATCGAGGCCTATCTGGGTGACGAAATGGCGGCCACCAGCGAAGGAGCCACGGCATGAGCGGCGCACACCTCACCGTGCAGGACCTGACCACGGGCTATCACGGCTTTCAGGTGCTGCAAGACCTGTCGCTGCAGGCCGCACCTGGCATCACCGTGATCGTCGGCCCCAACGGCGCGGGCAAGACCACGCTGCTCAAGGCGCTGGCCGGGCTGCTGCCGCGCACGGGCACCGTGGCGCTGGACGGCAGCGACCTGCCCGCGATGAACGCCACCGCGTGCGTGCAGCGCGGCCTGGCCCTGGTGGCCGAGGGCCGCCAGCTGTTCCCGCAAATGACGGTAACCGAGAACCTGGAGCTGGGCGGCTGGCTGGTGCCATCACGTACCCGCGCCGACCGGCTGGCCCAGGCGTTCGAAGACTTCCCGCGCCTCAAAGAGCGCGCCACGCAGCTCGCAGGCACCATGAGCGGCGGCGAGCAGCAGATGGTGGCCGTGGCCCGCGCCATGATGAGCGGCCCGCGCCTGTTGATGCTGGACGAGCCCTCGCTGGGCCTGGCGCCGCGCATGGTCGATGAGCTGCTGGCCATCGTGCAGCGCATTGCCGCGCAGGGCGTGACGGTGCTCATGGTCGAGCAGAACGTGCGCAAGGCGCTGCAGATTGCGCAGCGCGGCTACGTGCTGGAGCGCGGGCGCATCGTGGCGTCTGGCGCAGCGTCCGATTTGCTGCAGTCCGACGTAGTGCGCCAGGCCTATCTCGGCGTTGCCTGAAAACCTCTTCCACCCCATTTTTTATCTCTTCTTTTTCAGGAGCTTTCATCCATGACTGCAATTTCCATGCTGATCAACGGCGAGCGCGTGCAAGCCACTGGCGGTGCCACGTTTGAGCGCCGCAACCCACTAGACGGCTCCATCGCCACCACCGCCCCCGCCGCCAGCGTGGCCGATGCCCAGGCCGCCGCCGACGCAGCCGCCAAGGCCTTCCCGGCCTGGTCGGCCCTGGGGCCCAACGCCCGCCGCGCGCTGCTGCTCAAGGCCGCACATGCGCTGGAGGCCCGCACGGCCGACTTCGCCGTGGCCATGGCGGCCGAGACCGGCGCATCCGGCATGTGGGCCGGCTTTAACGTGCACCTGGCTGCGGGTCTGCTGCAGGAAGCCGCCGCGCTGACCACGCAGATTGCGGGCGAGGTGATCCCGTCCGATGTGCCCGGCAGCCTGGCCATGGGCGTGCGCCAGGCGGCAGGCGTGGTGCTGGGCATTGCGCCGTGGAACGCTCCGGTCATTCTCGGCGTGCGCGCTATTGCCACGCCGCTGGCCTGCGGCAACACGGTGATCCTGAAAGGCTCGGAGCTGTGCCCCGCCACGCACGGCCTCATCATCGAGGCGCTGCAGGAAGCCGGCTTGCCCGCTGGTGTGGTGAACTTTGTGACCAACGCACCCGCCGACGCGGGTGCCGTGGTCGAGGCCATCGTGGCCCACCCGGCGGTGCGCCGCATCAACTTCACCGGCTCCACCAAGGTGGGCCGCATCATTGCGCAGACCTGCGCCAAGTACCTCAAGCCCGTGGTGCTGGAGCTGGGCGGCAAGGCCCCGCTGCTGGTGCTGGACGATGCGGACATCGACGCCGCCGTGGCGGGCACCGTGTTTGGCGCGTTTGCCAACTCGGGCCAGATCTGCATGTCCACCGAACGCATCATCGTGGACAACGCCGTAGCCGACGAATTCGTGGCCAAGTTGGGCGAGCGCGCCAAGGCCCTGCCCCTGGGCGACCCGCGCAAGGGCCCGGTGGTGCTGGGCTCGGTGGTGGACATGGCCACGGTGCACCGCTGCAACGCCCTCATCGACGACGCATTGGCCAAGGGCGCGAAGCTGGTCTGCGGCGGCAAGAGCGAAAGCACGCTGATGCAGGCCACGGTGCTCGACCATGTGACGGCCGCGATGGACATCTACCGCGAAGAATCTTTCGGCCCCGTCAAGCCCGTGGTGCGCGTGAACGGCGTGGAAGAAGCCATTGCCTGCGCCAACGACAACGAGTTCGGCCTGTCATCCGCCGTGTTCAGCCGCGACGTGGCCAAGGCCTGGAACGTGGCGGCGCGCATCGAGTCGGGCATCTGCCACGTCAATGGCCCCACGGTGCATGACGAAGGCCAGATGCCGTTTGGCGGCGTGAAGAGTTCGGGCTACGGCCGCTTTGGCGGCATGGCCGGGGTGCGTGAGTTCACCGAATTGCGCTGGATCACGGTGCAGACCACAACCCGCCACTACCCGTTCTGACAATCATAAAAGATAGCTACTAACGCTTTCTGGACAGGCGTTAGCGGCTTTTTTTATTCAGAAAATCAAACCGTGATCGCATCCAGCGGCCAGCGCGGCTTCACGTCAAAGGCGTAGTCGGTGCTGGCTTGCTGCTGCCCCGCCTGCAGCCGCATTGCAGCAGCCATGGCGATCATGGCGCCGTTGTCGGTGCACAGGTGCAGCTCGGGGTAGTGCACCCTCACTTTGTTTTGCGCACAGGCCGTGTTGAGCTGTGCACGCAGGTGCCTGTTAGCCCCCACGCCACCGGCCACCACCACACGTTTCAGGCCCGTCTGCTTGAGCGCGGTCAGCGTCTTCTTCACCAGCACATCGACAATCGCCGCCTCGGTGCTGGCGGCCAGGTCAGCCTTGCGCGACTCCAGTTCGTCGCCCAGCTTCTTGGCTTGCGTGAGCACGGCAGTCTTGAGCCCGGCAAACGAAAAATCCAGATCACCGCTGTGCAGCAGAGGCCGTGGCAGCTTGAAGGCCGTGGCGCTGCCTTGCTCCGCCAGCCGGGACAGCGCCGGGCCACCGGGATAGCCCAGCCCCATGAGCTTGGCGGACTTGTCAAATGCCTCGCCCGCCGCGTCGTCAATGGTCTCGCCCAGGATCTCGTAGCGGCCCACGCCATCCACGCGCATCAGCTGGGTGTGACCGCCCGAAACGAGCAGGGCCACAAAGGGAAACTCCGGCGGGTCGGCACTGAGGAAGGGCGACAGCAGATGCCCCTCCAGGTGGTGCACACCCAGCACCGGCCTGTTGAGCGCCGCACCCAGGGCGCAGGCTACGCCCGCCCCCACCAGCAGCGCCCCCGCCAGCCCCGGGCCACGTGTATAGGCCACCACGTCCACATCGGCCAACGTCTGGCCGGACTCGGCCAGCACCTCTTTGGCCAGCGGTAGCACACGGCGGATATGGTCGCGGCTGGCCAGCTCGGGCACCACGCCGCCATAGGCCTGGTGCATCTCGATCTGGCTGTGCAGCGCGTGTGACAGCAGCGTAGGCACGGCATCGCCCGTAGAACGGACCAATGCCACGCCGGTTTCGTCGCACGAAGATTCAATACCCAGGATCAGCAAGCTCATGCCCGAAGTGTAAAACCCATGCGATCCGGGCCACCCAAAAGCAAAAAAACCCCTGCTGGCATCCACCAGCAAGGGTTGAAAGAGGCCATGGCCCCAGGGCTTACCAGCGGTCCGACCGCATGCGCAGCTCCCAGCTGCCCGCGCGCAGTTCGTACACGCCGACGGCGCCGTAGCGTTGCTCGCCCTTGTCATCCCAGGTCATGGTGCCGATCACGGGGGCGTAGCCATTGATGCTGTGCATGGCCTTGGTGATGTCCTTGGGGTCGGCGGACTTGGCCTTCTGGATGGCGGCCGAGAGCACATAGGTGCTGTCGTAGCTGTAGTGGCCGCCATAGGCCGGGGGCTTTTTGTAGGCGGCGATGTACTTCTCCAGGAAAGGCTTTCCGGTGGAGAACTCCTTGGCTTCCAGTACAGGCGAGGTGGCGTAGATGCCCTGCACAATGCCACCGCCCTTGGTCATGTCGGTGGTCTTGATGGTGTCGCCGCCCAGCAGGCTGACCTTGGTGTGGTCCACCTTGCGCAGGGCTTCGAGCAGTGCCAGCGCCTGGAAGTCGTTGAGGGTGGAGACGATCACATCGACCTTGGCGGCCTTGAGTTCACCGGCCAGTTCGTCAAACGCCACGGTCTTGTCGTCGAACGACTTGCGGACCACCACTTCTTTTTTCTCGGCCTTGAGCTGCTCGGCGGCGCCGTCGGCCAGGCCCTTGCCGTAGGGGGTGCCGTCGTCCAGCGCGGCATAACGTGCGGCGCCCAGCTGGGTGGCGGCAAACGAGCCAATGGCGCGGGCCTGCAGGGTGTCGTTGCCCACCATGCGGAAGGTGGTGGAAAAACCCAGCTGCGTGAACTTGGGATTGGTGGAGATGGCGATCTGGGCAATGTCCTTGGCGGCATAGATGGGCGCGGTCTCGATGCTCACGCCCGAGTTCAAGTGCCCGATGACGGCCACCACGCCCGCATCCACGAGCTGCTGGGCCACGGCCTTGCCTGTGGCGGCGTCGGCCTTGTCGTCCACCGAAACCACCTCCAGCGTCACGCGCTTGCCGTCCACCGTGTAGCCGGACTTGTTGAGTTCATCCACCGCCAGGGTCACGCCGTTGAGCAGATCCTGCCCCAAGGCGCCCAGGGGGCCGCTCAGGGGTTGCGCCACACCAATTTTGATGGTGTCCGGCACCTTGCCGCATCCGGTCAGGAGTGCGGCAGTCGCCACTGCGGTCAGGGCCAGGCTGGCCGAGAAGCGGCGCCGGTTGAAGTGCTTGTTCATGCAAAAAACTCCATATCTGAATGTCGAAGTGACCGGATGTATATGCGAGGCCACCCGGAGGCGCTATCGGGTATGCCCTCCCGCAGCGTCCTTTATTAGCAACTTTCAGGCCCCGCAAGACGGGCCGCCCCGGCCCATGGACGTGTTGGAGGTCTTTTCAGCGCAGCACAGGGCTTCGTCGCTTCTAGAGAAGGCCGCCCAACAGACCGCTCCCCCTCGGCGGCCCCTTGGTGGCCACTCCGCCCGCGCATAGGCCCTGTATGCACCGCTTCGGCGCACCCAAATACGGCGTGAAAATTGCTTATGCTCAGCGCTATGAATGAGGCTTTGCGCATCGTGGTGGTCGCCCCGGATCTGGCGGTCACCGACCCACACGACGAACACGCCGTCCTGCAGGCGGAGCGGTCGCGTGCGCTGCGCATAGGTTTGCTGGAAAACAACTTCAACCTGGTGGCCACGCTGCCCGCCGACGTGTTTCTGAGCGAGCGCATCGCCCAGCTCCAGCCCGACCTGATCATTGTGGATGCCGAAAGCGAAGCCCGCGATGCGCTCGAACATGTGGTGATGGCCACGCGCGACGAGCGCCGTCCCATCGTGATGTTCACCAACGACGAGGACACCTCGCATGTCAAGGATGCGGTGGCGGCGGGTGTGTCGGCCTACATCGTGGCGGGCCTGGCACCCCAGCGCATCCGCCCCATTCTGGACGTGGCGATGGCGCGCTTTCAGCACGAACAGGCCCTGCGCGCCGAGCTGGCCGACGCCAAGACCGAGCTCAAGGACCGCAAGACCATCGACCGCGCCAAGGGCCTGCTCATGCAGCGCCAGGGCCTGACCGAACAGGCGGCCTACGAAAAGCTGCGCAAGACGGCCATGGACAAGGGCCTCAAGCTGGTGGATGTGGCGCAGCGCATGCTGGACGTGATGGATCTGCTGGGCTAGTGACATCCCCCTGAGGCGCTGCGCGCCTTCCCCCTTCTCCCGAATCGCTGGCGCGATGCGGGAAGAGGGACGATGCCCTCGCTGCGGGGCGGACCTTGGCTTGCCGCCCTGGCTTGGGCTGCGTCCAGATCCACCGGTTTCTCCTACATGGTGCGCCGCACAACCGCAGTGCAGACCGCACACATGCACCAGCCGTGAACATTTCAAGTCGAAAAGGCTTCCTCCGCGCGACCATATTGCCTAATTAGCTATCAAAAGCATAGTAATTGGAGCGCCAAATAGGCGCAACACAGGCTGGCACGCTGCTTGCATTAACCCTGGTAAGACCAAAGACGGTCCCACCCTGACAGCACCGGCCCAATGGCGGGCCAGTGCTGACACAAAGCCCCCCAATGGGCTTTGCCATGGACAAAGGCGTCCCTCTCCGAGCCCGTTTGCGCATGCAACCCGGCCAGGGGAGGACGCCTTTTTGTTTTTTAACGCACCGAGGAACCGCCCCATGACCGATCTGTTGAAAACCAGCCTCAACCGCCGCACCGTGCTGCAGGCCGCTACCGTGGGCGCCGTGGGCGTGAGCCCTGCCCTGCGTGCCCTGGTGCACGCACAGGGCTCGGACGCCCCCGAGAAGAAGGAAGTGAAGATCGGCTTCATCCCGCTGACCGACTGCGCCAGCGTGGTGATGGCTTCGGTGCTGGGCTTCGACAAAAAGTACGGCGTCACCATCATCCCCACCAAGGAAGCATCGTGGGCCGGTGTGCGCGACAAGCTGGTGAACGGCGAGCTGGACTTTGCCCATGTGCTGTATGGCCTGGTCTACGGCGTGCACCTGGGCACGGCCGGCCCCAAGAAGGACATGGCCGTGCTGATGAGCCTAAACAACAACGGCCAGGCGATCACGCTGTCCAAAGCGCTGGCCGACAAGGGTGCGGTGGACGGCCCGTCGCTGGCCAAGCTGATGGCCAAGGAAAAGCGCGAATACACCTTTGCCGGCACCTTCCCCACCGGCACCCACGCGATGTGGATGCACTACTGGCTGGCAGCGGCGGGCATCAATCCGCTGTCCGGCGCCAAGCTCATCACCGTGCCGCCGCCGCAGATGGTGGCCAACATGCGCGTGGGCAACATGGACGGCTTTTGCGTGGGTGAGCCCTGGAACCACCGCGCCATCATGGACGGCATCGGCATCACTGCCAACACCACCCAGGACATCTGGAAAGACCACCCCGAGAAGGTGTTGGGCACGTCGGCCGAGTTCGTCAAGAAGAACCCCAACACCACCCGCGCGGTGATGATGGCCGTGCTCGAAGCCAGCCAGTGGATCGACGCCAGCCTGTCCAACAAGATGAAGATGGCCGAGACGGTGGCGGGCAAGGCCTACGTCAACACCAGCGTGGACGCGATCAACCAGCGCATCCTGGGCCGCTACCAGAACGGCCTGGGCAAGACCTGGGACGACCCCAACCACATGAAGTTCTTCAACGACGGCGCGGTGAACTTCCCCTACCTGTCGGACGGCATGTGGTTCCTCACGCAGCACAAGCGCTGGGGTTTGCTGAAGGACCACCCCGACTACCTGGGTGTGGCCAAGCAGATCAACCAGATCGACCTCTACAAGTCGGTGGCCAGCGCCATGAAGATCAATGTGCCCAAGGACGTGATGCGCTCCAGCAAGCTCCTCGACGGTGTGGTGTGGGACGGCAAAGAGCCCGCCAAGTACGCCGACAGCTTCAAGATCAAAGCCTGATCGGGCGCCCCACGCCGACCTGCACACCCGGCCTCTTCAAAGGATTCACAGGAGAAACACCATGGTCAGTGCCGTTTTTCACTCCCCCGTGGATGCAGCCCCCATGGGGGCTGCACAGAATGCTATGAATAATGTAGCTACAAACGCTTTACCAGTAGGCGCAAGGGCCCAGAAAACCTTGAATCCTGCACCCGCAGCCAAGGCAACGACCGCGCCCGGCGCCACAGCACCTGCCGCGCCTGCCGCACGCGACTGGGCGGCGCTCTCGCGCAGCTTCTGGCTGGCCGTGCTGCCGCCGCTGTGTGGCCTGGGCCTGCTGGTCGGCCTGTGGGCGGTGGTCTCCACCACCACGGGCGGCAGCATCCCCAGCCCGATGGAGACGTGGAAACAGGCGCTGGACATCTTCAGCAACCCGTTCTACCGCAACGGCCCCAACGACCAGGGCGTGGGCTGGAACGTGCTGATGTCGCTGGAGCGCGTGGCGATCGGCTTTGGCATGGCGGCGCTGGTGGGCATTCCAGCGGGCTTCGTGATCGGGCGCTTCAACTTCCTGTCGCGCATGTTCAACCCGCTCATCAGCCTGCTGCGGCCCGTGTCGCCGCTGGCCTGGCTGCCCATCGGCCTGCTGGTCTTCAAGGGCGCCAACCCCGCCGCCATCTGGACCATCTTCATCTGCTCCATCTGGCCCATGATCATCAACACCGCCGTGGGCGTGCAACGCGTGCCGCAGGACTACATGAACGTGGCCCGGGTGCTGAACCTGAGCGAGTGGAAGATCGCCACCAAGATCCTCTTCCCCGCTGTGCTGCCCTACATGCTGACCGGCGTGCGCCTGGCCGTTGGCACCGCGTGGCTGGTGATCGTGGCGGCCGAGATGCTGACCGGCGGCGTGGGCATCGGCTTCTGGGTGTGGGACGAGTGGAACAACCTCAACGTCAAGAACATCATCATCGCGATCTTCGTGATCGGCATCGTCGGGCTGGTGCTGGAGTTTGCACTCATCAAGCTGGCCACAGCATTTACGTTTGAAGAGGTCAAAACTTGACCCACCCCTGAGCCGCGCCTGCGGCGCGTCGCCCCCTCAGGGGGCACCACCCGTGGCCCGGCAAAGCCGGTTCCACGGTGGTCCTCGAAGAAACCAGGAGTTCCTCATGCATGCATCTCTCACCACCAAGTTCATCGAAGTCCATGGCGTCGAGCAGACCTTCAAGACGGCCAAGGGCTTGTTCCCCGCGCTGCGCGACATCAACCTGACCATTGCCAAGGGCGAGTTCGTGGCACTGATCGGCCACTCGGGCTGCGGCAAGTCCACGCTGCTCAACCTGATCGCGGGCCTGACCACGCCCACCAATGGCGCGCTGCTGTGCGCCAACAAGGAGATCAAGGGCCCGGGGCCTGAGCGCGCGGTGGTGTTCCAGAACCACTCACTGCTGCCCTGGCTGACCTGCTTCGACAACATCTACCTGGCGGTGGAGCGCGTGTTTGGCGGCAAGGAAACCAAGGCCCAGCTCAAGGCCCGCACCGATGCTGCGCTGGCGCTCGTGGGCCTCACGCCCGCAGGCCAAAAGCGCCCCGGCGAAATCTCGGGCGGCATGAAGCAGCGAGTGGGCATTGCCCGGGCGCTGAGCATGGAGCCCCAGGTGCTGCTGATGGACGAGCCCTTTGGCGCGCTCGACGCCCTGACACGCGCCAAGCTGCAGGATGAGCTGCTGGAGATCGTTGCACGCACCCAAAGCACGGTGGTGATGGTGACCCACGATGTTGACGAGGCCGTGCTGCTGTCCGACAAGATCGTGATGATGACCAACGGCCCCGCAGCCACGATTGGCGAAGTGCTGACCGTAGACCTGCCCCGCCCCCGCAAACGCGTGGAGCTGGCCGAAGACCCGCAGTACGTGCACTACCGCAAGGCGGTGATCGACTTCCTCTACACCCGCCAGGGCCACGTCGAAAAAGCCGCCTGAGCGGCCGGGCCGGCAGCGGCCCAGACAACCAAAACAAAAGGGCTCTGGCCAGATCGGTCAGAGCCCTTTTTCGTTACATCCCCACGGCAGGGCCATCGCACGCGCGCAGCTCCAGACCAGTGCCCCCGCGCAAGGACCGCCCCGCCGCGTTGGGTGCGTCCCCCTTCCAGGGGGAAGGCGCCGCAGGCGACTCAGGGGGTCGTCAATGGCTACCGGTGATGTACTGCTCCAGCTGTTCGATGATGAATTTTTGCTCGGAGATGATGTCCTTCACCAAGTCTCCAATCGAGATCATGCCGACCAGCTTGTCATTGGCGTCCACCACCGGGAGGTGGCGCATGCGGCCCGTGCTCATGATCTGCATGCACTGCTCGCTGGTCTGGTCGGGCCGCACAAAACGAACGGCGGACGTCATCACATCCCGCACCTGCGTGACGGACGAAGTGCGCCCCATGAGGGCTATCTTGCGGGCGTAGTCCCGCTCCGTGAAGATGCCCACGATGGCCTCGCCCTCGGTCACCAGCAGGGCACCAATGCCCTTGTCGGCCATGAGCTTGAGCGCATCAAACACCAGGGCCGTGGGGGCGATGGTGTGCACGATGGCATCGGGTTTGGATTGAAGAATCTTGGCGACGCTGGTCATGGGAACCTCCCTCGTGAGAACTGAAACAGGCAGAGAACGTCAACACGTTCTAGGTTATTTCAGCCCATAAGCCCCGCGCGCGCAACCCGCGCAAGCCCGATTTGCCGAGGTTTTTTGGCCCCTGTGTAGCGGCTGCGATGCATATGTTTCGCCACTGTTGCATTCGGCGGAACGCGAAACAAACTGAAAAGAACCGAAACGGTGACGAGACGACGCAAAGTCGGCCACTGGGCACGATACAGCCCATGTCCAACGCACTCCGAAAGGATCCACCGCCCACTTTCCTGGCCCCCGCGCCCACCGCTTGCGCCCCCACCGGCCTTGTCGCCGCACAGGAAACAAGCACCTGGATTGTTTCCAATACCGGAACAGTTAATTCGCGACCAGATGGTTTTTCCCTGAACACCATCGGCGTACAGTTCAACCCATCGATGAGCCGATCCCGCAAGGCGACTCACCGAACCCAGGGTTGAGACAGTTTTTGTTTTGTTTTTCTCCTGGTTTTTTGAGACGCTTTTTTAAAGGACTTATCCATCATGAACAACACCGCACGTTTCCTCTCCATCGCCGCTGTCGCTGCTTTCGCCTCTTTCGGCGCCCAGGCTGACGAAGCCGATGCTTCGCAATTCGCCACCAAGTTCGAAACGAACCGCACCCGCGCTGAAGTGGCTGCCGAAGCCGCCACTGTGGCCCAGACCCGCAGCATTGAGCCTGCAGGTTCGCGCGTCGTGACCTACAAGAGCACCGCTGACCGCGCTGCTGTGCGTGCCCAGGCTGCTGAAGCTGTGCGCACTGGCCAGATTCCTTCGGGTGAGCAAGGCTGAGCTGGATCCGCTGGATTCACCGCCCCTCACTGACCTGATTGCTTGAACCCCATTTTTTGAATTTCACCGGAGTTTCACCATGAACAACACCGCCCGTTTCCTGTCCATCGCCGCTGTGGCTGCTTTCGCTTCTTTTGGTGCCCAGGCTGACGAAGCCGATGCTTCGCAGTACGCCACCAAGTTCGAAACCAACCGCACCCGCGCTGAAGTACAAGTCGAAGCCTCGGCCGTGCCCCAGACCAGCGGTGCCATCCCCGTCGGTTCCCGCGCTCTGGTTTACACCTCCACAGCTGACCGCAACGCGGTGAACGCCCAGGCTGCTGAAGCCCTGCGCACCGGCAAGATCTCTTCGGGCGAAATCGGCTCGCTGTAAAGAGCCCGGCCCGCGCTGCCAGGCAGTGGGGGCACAGAAGAGTTGCCAATGCAAAAAGGCTGGGGACCCGCAAGGGTCCCCAGCCTTTTGTCTTGTATCGGAGGAAACAAGGGCGCTGCTGCAGCGGCGCCCTTGCGTCGGTTACTTGCCAGCGCGTGCTTGCGCCACAGCGCCCTGCACATCCTTCCACAGGCTTTCGCCCACATTGGCGGCGATGCTGGCGTTCACGGCAGCCAGCTTTTCGCGCATGCGGTTGGCTTCGGCGGCGGGCAGTTCATTGACCTGCATGCCCTTGCCCTTGAGGTCGGCCAGCGCCTTGTCGGCCTCGGCGCGGGTGTCCTGGCGCTCGAAGTCACGGCTCTTCTTGGCGGCATCGAGCAGCACCTTCTGCTCGGCCTTGGAGAGGCCGTCCCAATACTTCTTGCTGACCAGCACGATCCAGGGGCTGTAGACGTGGTTGGTCACGGTGAGGTACTTCTGCACCTCATAGAACTTGCTCGACAGGATGGTGTTGTAGGGGTTCTCCTGGCCGTCCACCGTCTTGGTTTCCAGCGCGGTGAAGAGTTCGGAGAACGGCAGCGGCACGGCATTGGCGCCTAGGGTCTTGAAGCTGTCAAGGAACACGTTGTTCTGCATCACGCGCAGCTTGATGCCGTCCATGTCTTCGAGCTTGTTGACGGGGCGCTTGCTGTTGGTGAGGTTGCGGAAACCGTTCTCCCAGTACACCAGGCCCACCAGGCCTTTTTCCTGCAGCTTGTCCATCACCTTCTGTCCCACGGGGCCGTCCAGCACCACATCAGCCTCCTTGGCGTTGTTGAACAGGAACGGGGTGTCCCAGATCGCCATTTCCTTGGTGATGCCCACCAGGGTGGCGGTGGAGCCGACCATCATCTCCTGCGCGCCGCCGATCAGGGCCTGCTGCATCTGCACGTCCGAGCCCAGCGCGGCGGCGCCAATGGCACGCACCTTCATCTTGCCGCCCGAGGCTTTTTCGACCTCTTCGGCAAACAGCTTGGTGGCACGGCCCTGGTTGGACACCTCGTTCAGGCCATAGCCAAAACGGATGATGCGCGGCTTGAAGTCTTGCGCTGCGGCCTGGAACGAGCAAGTGATGGCAGCGACCGACAGGGCGGCCAGCAGGGTACGACGGAAAGTTTTCATGGTTGTCTCCATTGTGGTGAGGGAGTGAGGAACAGAGGAAAAGGAATCAAAGGGCATAGATGACCGATACCGGCGCGGCCTAGGCCAGTGCCCCCGCGCAAGGGCCGCCCCGCCGCGCTGGGGGCGTCCCCCTCCCGCATTGCGCAGCAATGCGAGAGAGGGGTGAAGGCGCGAAGCGACACAGGGGGTGCTTCATCTCAACCAGACGACAGGCGCAGTCACGATCTGCGGAAACACGACCAGCAGCGCCAGAATCAGCACGTAGGTGATGAGAAAAGGATTCACGCCCTTGATGACGCTGTGCATCGAGATGCGCCCCACCCCGGCCACCACGTTGAGCACCGTGCCCACCGGCGGGGTGATGAGGCCGATGGCGCCGTTGAGCACGAACATCAGGCCGAAGTACACCGGGTCGATCCCCGCCTTGACGGCGATGGGCAGCATCACGGGCGCAAAGATCAGGATGGTGGGCGTGAGGTCCAGCGCCGTGCCGATGAGCACCAGCACGATCATCATCACGGCCATCAGGAGGCGCGGGTTTTCCACCAGCGGGCCCAGCCAGCTGGTCAGTACATTGGGCAGGTCGGCCAGCGTGATCATGTAGCTGGCCACCTGGGCGCCAGCGCACAAGAACATCACGATGGAGGTCGTCTTGGCTGCACGCACCAGCACGCCATAGATGTCGGCCAGCTTCATTTCGCGGTGGATGAACAGCGCCACCACCAGTGCGTAGAACGCGGCCACCACGGCGGCCTCGGTGGGGGTGAACACACCGGTCTTCATGCCGCCGATGATGATGAGCGGCATCAGCATGGCCCAGAAGGCGCGCACCGTGGAGCGCAGGCGGTCCTTGATGGGCAAGGGCTCGCCCTGGGGAAGGTCCATGCCACGCAGCACCCAGCGCCAGGCAAAGATGAGGCCCATGCCCATCATCAGCCCCGGCACGATGCCCGACACAAACAGCGCCGAGATCGAGGTGTTGGTCGTCACGCCATAGATCACGAAGGGCATGGACGGAGGAATGATTGGGGCAATGATGCCGCCCGAGGCAATCAGCCCGGCAGACGTGTTCATGGGGTAGCCCTGCTGCCGCATCATGGGCAGCAGAATGGTGGCCAGCGCGGCGGTGTCGGCCAGGGCCGAGCCGCTCATGCTCGCCATGAGCACCGCAGCGCCAATGGCCACGTAACCCAGCCCGCCCCGGATGTGCCCCACCCAGGCCTGCGCCATGTCGATGATGCGGCGGCTGATGCCACCCGAATTCATCAGCTCACCGGCCAGGATGAAGAAAGGCACGGCCAGCAGCGGAAAGCTGTCCACCCCCGCCACCAGGTTCTGGGCGAGCAACTGCGCATCCCAGAAGTCGAGCACCCAGGCCATGCCTGCGCCCGTAAGCACCAGGGCGAGGCCCATGTTCATGCCGGTGCCCATCAGCACCAGCATGCCCAGCGAAAAGACCACAAAGGCCAAGGCTTCAGGCGTCAGTCCGAACATCACTCCACCTCCGCGCCGTGGCCCAGGTCCAAGGGCTTGCGTTGAATCAATTCAATGGTCGCCATCACCCCGATGGCCACCGCACACAAAAAGGCCGGCAGTGGCAGCAAGGCCGCCGGGTAGGCCATGACCACCGAGCGGCTGCCCATGCCCACCACCACCTGCTGCCAGGCCCCCCAGGCCAGCATGGCGCAGGCCGCCATCACCAGCAGGCGAATGGCGGCCGTGAGCACGCCAAACGCCACGGGGCGCTTGGCCAGCAGGCCCGCCAGGCTGGTGAAGGCCATGTGCTCGCCTGCCGGGTAGGCGGCGGCAGCGCCGATGAACACCATCCAGACGAACAGCAGGCGCGACAGCTCTTCACTGGCCGCCACGCCGCTGCCAAAGCCGTAGCGCAGCACCACGTTGATGAACACGGCCACGGCCATCACACCCAGGCAGCTGGCCATGAGCACCTGGGAGACCCGGGCAAAGCGGCTTTGCGGCACGGCATCTTGTGCGGGGGAACTCATGCGGTCTCCTTTGTGGCCAGCCAGGCCGAGGCCTGCTGCTGCAGGGTGGGCAGGTCCCTCAGGGCATCCAGGCGCAGCACGCCGGTTTCGCCTACGGGGGATTCCAGCGTGGCGAACTGGCTGTCCACCAGCGCGCTGGAGAAAAAATGTGTGCCCGCACGCGCAGCTACGCGCTGGCCTGCATGGGTGCGGTCGATCTCAAGAAAAACAAAGCGCAGGCCCGGGCAGGCGCTGCGCAGCCTGTCGCGGTACGCCTTCTTGAGCGCTGAGCAGGTCAGCACCACACCCTGCGGCTGCGCCTGCAGCAGTTGCCCCAGCGTGCCCAGCCAGCCCTCGCGGTCGGCGTCGGTCAGCGCAATACCCTGGCGCATTTTTTCGCGGCTGGCGGAGCTGTGGTGGTCGTCCCCTTCGATGAGGGGCAGGCCTTCGGCCTGGGCCAGGGCAGCGCCCAGGCTGGACTTGCCACAACCGGCCACCCCCATGACGACCAGATAAACCGATGACGGCGTAAAACTCATACTGGTAGCGCTATCCAATGAATCCAAAAAAATGCATCTCTGCAGATGCCTCCAAAATGCGAGCAATGATTCGGCCAACATGCCAAAAAACACGCCAACTGTCTTGCCCAGGCTTTTGGACAGCGCTATCCTAACCAGATCAACACCCATCCCAATGAGGGTTAACCCTTGAATAAATCCGAGACCCGGCGCCGATCCAGCGGGCGCATCACGCTGAGCGACGTGGCCAAGGCGGCGGGCGTCAGCCCCATCACGGCATCCCGCGCCCTGCGCGGCGAGCGCGGCGTGGCCCAAGAACTGGTGCAACGGGTCAAGGACGCGGCCCAGCAGCTGGGTTATGTGCCCGACCCGGCCGCGCGCGCGCTGGCCTCGCAACGCAGCGTGCAGGTGCCGGTGCTGGTGCCCCTGCTGTCCAACGCGCTGTTTGTGGACGTGCTCGAATCCGTGCACCGCACCCTGTTCCCCGAGGGCTACCAGGCCCTGATCGGCGTGACGCACTACGACCCGCAGGAAGAAGAACAACTGCTGCGCACCTACCTCGCCCACCGCCCGGCGGGCCTGCTGGTCACCGGCTTTGACCGCACCGAGGCCGCGCGCCAACTGATTGCGGCCAGCGGTGTGCCCTGCGTGCACCTGATGGAGATGACCCCGGCCCCCTGCGTGTTCTGCGTGGGGTTTTCGCAGCAGGACGCGGGCCACAGCATGACGGCCCACCTGCTGGAGCGCGGCTATAAAAACGTGGCCTTTGTGGCCGCCCAGCTCGACCCGCGCACCATGCAGCGCGCCGAGGGCTATCGCCGCTGCCTGCGTGAAGCAGGCCGGTACGACCCCAAGCTGGAACTGCTAAGCCCGCAGCCCTCATCGATGCGCCTGGGCGGTGAACTGCTGGAGGAGCTGCTGCGCACCCGCCCCGGCGTGGATGCCATCTTCTTCTGCAACGACGACCTGGCCCAGGGCGGCCTACTGGCTGCGCAGCGCCTGGGCCTGTCGGTACCCGGCCAGGTGGCGATTGCGGGCTTCAACGACCTGGCGGGCAGCGACCAGATGCTGCCGCCCCTGACCACCGTGCGCACGCCACGCTCTGCCGTGGGCGAGGCCAGCGCACGCATGCTGCTGGCGCTGATGCGCGGCGAGGTACCGGAGCACAACTCGGTGAATCTGGGGTTTGAGCTGACCATTAGAAGCAGCACCTGAGATCGCGAATCTGCAGTGCCGCCCTCGGACTTGCTATCCGCGGGCTCCAGTCCCCGCGCGGCCACTTCACACCGCCGCCAGCGCCCTGCTGGATGACGAACCACCCTGACCCTTCATCTCCTTGCGCAGCGCCACCGCATCGCGCGCCTGCGACGGCGCCGAGGCGTCGATGCGGAACACCCGCACCGTCTCGGTCATGGTCTGCGCCTGGCCATTGAGCTGCATGGCCGAGGCGGCGTTTTCCTCCACCAGCGCTGCGTTCTGCTGCGTGATGGTGTCCAGTTGCGCCACGGCCGAGTTGACCTGCGAGATGCCGCTGAGCTGCTCATTCGATGCACTGTGGATCTCGCCGATCAGCGTGTTCACGCGGCGCACCAAGTCCAGCGACTCGGTCATGGTCTTTTGCGCGGCATCGGTCTTCTCGTGGCCTTCGCTTACCTTGTTGGCCGAGTCGTCGATGAGCTGGCGGATTTCCTTGGCGGCGGACTGCGTGCGGTGCGACAGGCTGCGCACCTCCGAGGCCACCACGGCAAACCCGCGCCCCTGCTCGCCCGCACGCGCTGCTTCCACGGCGGCGTTCAGCGCAAGGATGTTGGTCTGGAACGCGATGGAGTCGATGAGCTGCGTGATCTCGCTGATGCGGCCGGATGCGGCCTGGATCTGCTTCATGGTGTCGGCCACACCGTCTACGGCGCTGCTGCTGCGCTCGGTGACCTGGGTGGCCTGTGTGGCCAGCACCGTGGCCTGGCGGGCGGATTCGGCGGTCTGCTTGACAGTGCCGGTGATCTCTTCCATTGACGCTGCGGTCTGCTGCAGGTTGCTGGCTTGCGCCTCGGTGCGGGACGACAGGTCCTGGTTGCCCTGCGCGATCTCGCGGGTGGAGACCTGCATGTGTTCGCTCTCCTGCCGCGCATCGCGCACGATGGACAACAGGTTCACATTGAGCTGCGCCAGCGCCTTCTGCAGCTGCCCGACCGTATCGGTGCGCGAGGCTGAAAACTTTTGCGTGAGGTCGCCCGCCGCCATGCGGTTGGCCCAGCGCAGCATTTCCACCAGGGGCAGCACCGTGGCCCGGTGCAGGTAAGCAGCCATCGCAATGGCGGCCACCACCACACCCGCCCAGGCCACACCCGAACCCAGCGTCATCACGTGCCCGCCCAGCGCGGCAGCCCCCCACGACAGGAGGACCAGCAGCAGGGTGCACAGCGCAATCTTGCCCAGAGGCCCCGGCTGCAGCGCCATCATCAGGCGGCCCATGAAGGTGTCGGTGATCAGTTGCCCACCGCGCAGCACATGCACCAGCCTGCCCGCCTGCTTTTCGGCCTGCATGGTGCGGTAGAGCTGGTCGGCCCCCTGGATCTGTTCGCGCGTGGCTTCGGTGCGCACCGACATGTAGCCCGTGGGCTGGTCGCCCTGCATGAGCGGCGTGACGTTGGCCATGACCCAGTAGAACGAGCCGTCCTTGCGCCGGTTCTTGACCGGTGCCGACCAGGGGATGCCTTTGGCGATGGTCTCCCACATGTCGCGGAAGGCCTCCTCGGGCATGTCCGGGTGCCGGATCATGTTGTGGGGCTGGCCCAGGAGCTCTTCTTTTTCGTAGCCGCTGACCTCGATGAACATCGGGTTGCAGTACAGGATGCGACCTTTGAGGTCTGTGGTGGAGACCAAGGTTTGGCCCTTGGGAAAAGCATACTCATGCTGACTGACCGGAAGATTTATTCTCATCGGAAAACTCCTAGAAAAGATTTGCTTCTGCACCGTTACTGGTCCCGCGTGAGAACCATCTTATAGATGCAACTGTGACAAAAGCAAACGTTAATTGCGCAGTTTCACGGGCACCGCGACACCAAATTTTGAAAAAAATGATAATTTACATTGATGATAAGTCATAAATATCATTTTTACAATATTCAAAATGACAAACGCAGGTGCACCCAACAGGGACTGACGCCCCAGCGCCCCAACGTGGGGCGCCACACGGCAACGAAAGCGCCCACGCATGCCGCCGTACGCATGCACGAAGTCCGTCGGCTCGCCGGAACGGTTGGCCGCAGGCACAACTTTGGTGCAGATAGAACTGGCACAGGCATTGCAAGCGCCCCACGCAGTGGCCCTTGAAGGGGCTGCGCACGCCCTGTGCAACGGCGCACGAAGGGCGGCAAGGACAAAGGCGTTCACACCTGCTGCTTTGGTACACCCATGCAGCCGGTGAGAACGCCTTTTTTGTTTTGTGGCCGACGAAGGCCATGAACAACGCTACCTCTCACTTGTGCGACATCTCATGCTCTCATTCAGGCAGTTTCTGCGCTCCGGCCACGCCCCCACGCTGTGGTCGTCCTTCCTCTACTTCGGTTTCTCGTGCGCTGTCTGGGTGATCAACGGTGCCATGGCGCCGTTCATCCGAGACAGCTTCCAGCTCACGCCCACACAGATGGGCATGATGCTGTCCATCCCCATCTTTGCCGGTGCGCTGATGCGCTTTCCGCTGGGCATCCTGGCGCAGTACATCGGGCGCAAGAACGCCACGCTGGTCGAGATGGCGGGCATCTTCGTGGCCATGGGCTACGGCTACCTGTTTGTGCACGACTACGGCGACCTGCTGGCCATGGGCATCCTGCTGGGCGTGGCCGGGGCCAGCTTTGGCGTGGCGCTGTCGCTGGGCTCGGGCTCCTTCCCGCCACGGTACAAGGGCCTGGCCATGGGCATCGTGGGCGCGGGCAACGTGGGCACGGCCGTGGCCGCCCTGCTGGCCCCCGCGCTGGCGCAGAAGTTCGGATGGCAGGCCGTGTACGGCTTTGCCGCCGTGAGCGTGGCCGTGCCCGCGATCGTGATGGCGGTCTTTGCCAAGGAGCCCACCGACCTGGCAGCCCACTCGACCTTCCGCGAACACATTGCCTGCCTGTTTGAAAAAGACGGCTGGGCGTTCAGCCTGATCTATGCCGTGACCTTTGGCGGCTTCATCGGCCTGACCACCTTTTTGCCCAGCTACTTCTACGACCAGTTCCACGTGAGCAAGGTGCAGGCAGGCCAGCTCACCATGCTGGCGGCCTTTCTGGGTGCAGCGCTGCGCATCTTTGGCGGCTGGCTGTCGGACCACTGGGGCGGCGTGAACACGCTCACCGCTGTGCTGGCCATCACGGCTGTGAGCATGGTGCTGTGTGGCCTGGCCGAGAACTCGCTGCCCGTCACCATGCTGCTCTTCCTGGTGTGTTTTGCAGCGCTGGGCGCAGGCAATGGCGCCCTCTTCCAGCTGGTGCCCCTGCGCTGGCCGCTGACCACGGCCGTGGCCGGCTCGATGATTGGCGAGATCGGCGCCCTGGGCGGCGGCCTGATCCCCAGCGGCATGGGCATCTCGCGCCAGTACACCGGCACCTATCTTTGGGGCTTCGTGGGCATTGCTGTGTGCGCTCTGGCCATGCTGGTGCTGCTGCGGGTAATGCAGATCCGCTGGACGCGGACATGGGCGGAGAAGGGTGGACGTGCGCGCAGCGCATGACTTGCGTTAAGCAAGTAAGCCCGATAGCGCTTGCCGAACTTTCGCTAAAAGGGGGACGCGCGCGCAGCGCATGACCGGCGCCAGCGTTGCCCCCTGAAACTCCCTCTCCCCTCGCGGGAGAGGGTTGGGGAGAGGGGGTAGCAGCGCCCCAAGGAAAGCACCCTCTCCCCCCGCCCTCTCCCGCAAGGGGAGAGGGAGCCCGCAGGCAGTGCCCTGTGAAAGAGACTGCTACCCACCGTGGCGCACACCCAAACAAGACGGCGTGTTGCTGAAGATTCAAGCAAAAAATGGCTCTTCCGCCTTCTGCATAAGCACTTACAGCTACATTTTCAGGAGCAAATCCAGCTCCCCAGTACTACCTCGGCAAGAACAGCACCCAGTAGATCAACAGCAGGTTCACCAGCACGCTCACCGCCAGCGCGATCTTCCACAAGGCCGTGGCGTCGCGCTGCATCAGCGGCTGCGGGCCGGGGGCTGACAAGGGGCGGGATGCGCCGCGCTCCAGCGCCAGCAGCAGCTCCTCGGCCGTTTCAAAGCGTTGTGTGCGCTGGCGCGCCACGGCCTTCAGGGCGATCTGGTCGAGCCAGATGGGCACGCCGGGGTTGTGGCGGCTGGGGGCCACCGGGTCGCGGTGGTAGCGGCCCAGCTGGTACTGCACCACCTCGCCATAAGGCAGGCGGCCGTGGCTCAGCAGCTGGTAGAGCGTGACGCCCAGCGCAAACAGGTCGCTGCGCGCGTCGGGCAGTTGCCCCTCGGTATCGCCGCTTTTTTCATAGCCGGGCCACTGTTCGGGGTTCATGTAGCTGGGCGTGCCCGCGTGCAGTTGGCGCGTGGCCTCGGGCTCGCGGCCCGACAGGGCCACGCCCAGGTCCAGCACGCGCAGCACACCGTCGTCACCCAGGTGCAGGTTGTCGGGTTTGATGTCGCGGTGCACCACGCCCTGGCGGTGCAGCCAGCCCAGCACGCGCGCGGCCTGCACCACCACCGACACGGCCTGCGGCACCGGCAGGTGCTGGCGGCTGCGCAGGCGTTGGCCCAGGGTTTCGCCCGCGTGCCAGTCGTACAGCAGGTAGAAGGCGCTGGCACCCTCGCCCCCCCTTCCATCGCCGTCCTGCCCGTCGCCCGCAGGCCAGGTGTTGAGCCGCGCCAGATGGGCTGCAGCCTGGCCCGACTGCATGCGTCGCGCCACCCAGGCCTCGTGCGCGAGCGTGGCGCGCTCTTCGGCATCGTGGGCACGCGTGGGCAGCAGGGTCTTGAGCGCATACAGGCGCTGCGTGGCGCCGTCGCGCACCTGGTACAACCGGTGGATGCCGTTGTCGGCCACGATGGCCGTGACCGTGAGGCCGTCCACGGTGTCGCCCACCTTGAGCAGGGGCAGCACGGGCAGGTCCTGCGCGCGGCGGGACTCGTCCTGCAGCGTGGCCTCCAGCGCGCCCTGCACCTGCACCACCAGGGCCGTGACGTTGTCGCTGCTGCCCCGGCGCAGCGCGGCCTGCACCAGCTCGTCGCTGAGCGCCTGGGCCGCCACGCCCTCCTGGCGCAGCAGTTGCCGCAGCTCGCGCTCGGGCAGGCTGCCGTGCACACCATCGGACAGCAGCACGAACAGGTCGCCGCTGTGCAGCTCGCCCTGGCTGTAGTCCACCACCACATGGTCATCGAGCCCCATGGCGCGGGTGAGCTGGTGCGCAAAGTCGCGCTGCGCCATCACATGGTCGGCCGTGAGCAGCTGCAGGCGCCCGCCGCGCAGCAGGTAGGCGCGGGTGTCGCCCACATGGGCCAGGGTGTACGACTGGCCGCGCAGCACCAGCGCCGTGAGCGTGGTCAGGCCCACGGCAGGCTGGCGGCGCCGGTTCATGGAGGCGAGCCAGCCGTTGTGGGCGTTCAGGATGCGGTCCAGCGCCACGGTGGTGTCCCAGGTCTCGGGGGTGGCGAAGTAGTCGCCGACCAGGGTGCTCACCGTGGTCTGCGCGGCCTCGCGGCCCTTGCCGCCCGTGCTCACACCATCGGCAATGGCGGCAATGGCGCCGCGCTCGCGGTCGCGCCCCTGCCCCACCACCAGGGCGGCGAAGTCCTCATTCACCTCGTTGCGGCCCGCCAGTGAGGCCTGGCCCACATCCAGTTCAAAGCTCATGCACCAGCTCCATGCAGGTTTTGTGCCCAAGGTGGTGCATGCCAGGGCCTGCCCGCCCACACATCCCGGCACCCTCGGCAGCCCCCGCCCGGGGCCCGCAGCCCGCACCCACCCCAGATCAGTGCAAAGAGTCTGGCACGGCCATTGCTTAACAAGGGCAAGGGCCGGGCAGGCCCACGCAATTCAGCAGTGCAAAGGCGCACGGAGGAGTTGTACGGACGAAGGCGTCCCCACATGCGGTTTCGAGACCTCGGAGCAGCATCGTGTGGACGCCTTTTTTGTTTTGCGCATCGCCCCGGCGATGGAACCGATGGAGTCATGATGAAGAAGCTCAAACTGGTGATGGTGGGAAACGGCATGGCCGGTGTGCGCACGCTGGAAGAGCTGCTCAAGATCGCCCCCGATCTGTATGACATCACGGTCTTTGGTGCCGAGCCCCACCCCAACTACAACCGCATTCTGCTGTCCCCCGTGCTGGCGGGCGAGCAGACGATTGACGAGATCATCCTCAACGACTGGTCGTGGTACGCCGACAACCACATCACGCTGCACACCGGCTTCACGGTGACCGATGTGGACCGCGTGCGCCGCGTGGTCAGTGCCACCAGCAAGGACGGCACGGTGGTCACCGCCGAATACGACCGCCTGATCCTTGCCACGGGCTCCAACCCCTTCATCCTGCCCATCCCCGGCAAGGACCTCCAGGGCGTTCTGGCCTACCGCGACATCGCCGACACCCAGGCCATGATCGACGCCGCCGCCACCTACAAACACGCTGTTGTCATCGGCGGCGGCCTGCTGGGGCTGGAGGCCGCCAACGGCCTCATGAAGCGCGGCATGCAGGTCACCGTGGTGCATGTGGGCGACTGGCTCATGGAACGCCAGCTCGACGACGTGGCCGGCAAGATGCTGGAGAAGTCGCTGCAGGAGCGCGGCATGCAGTTCCTGATGGGCGCGCAGACGCAGGAGCTGGTGGGCAACGCCGAGGGCCGCGTGGCGGGTGTGAAGTTCAAGGATGGCACCGAGGTGCCCGCCGACCTGGTGGTGATGGCCGTGGGCATCCGCCCCAACACCGCGCTGGCAGAGAAGATGCGCCTGCACGTGAACCGCGGCATTGTGGTGAGCGACACGCTGCAGACCACCACCGACGCTCGCATCTACGCCGTGGGCGAATGCGCCGCGCACCGGGGCATTGCCTATGGCCTGGTGGCCCCGCTGTTCGAGCAGGGCAAGGTGCTGGCCAACCATTTGGCAGAGTTCGGCATTGGGCGCTACCAGGGCTCGCTCACATCCACCAAGCTCAAGGTCACGGGCATCGACCTGTTCAGCGCGGGTGACTTCCAGGGCGGCGAAGGCACCGAAGAGATCGTGATGAGCGACCCATTTGGTGGCGTGTACAAGAAGCTGGTGCTCAAGGACGACAAGCTGGTGGGCGCCTGCCTGTATGGCGACACCGTGGACGGCAGCTGGTACTTCAAGCTGCTGCGCGACGGCCGCAGCGTGAGCGACCTGCGCGACAAGCTCATGTTTGGCGAATCGCACCTGGGCGACACCGGCCACCAGGGCCAGAGCAAGGCCGCGGCGATGGAAGACAGCGACGAAGTCTGCGGCTGCAACGGCGTGACCAAGGGCGCGATCTGCAAGGCCATCAAGGACAAGGGCCTGTTCACCCTCGACGAAGTGCGCAAGCACACCAAGGCCAGCGCCAGCTGCGGCTCGTGCACCGGGCTGGTGGAGCAGATCATCATGTTCACGGCGGGCGGCGACTACAGCGCCACGCCCAAGACCAAGGCGATGTGCGGCTGCACCGACCACGGCCACCAGGCCGTGCGTGATGCGATCCGGCACAGCAAGCTGGTCAGCATTGGCGACGTGTTCAAGTTCATGGAATGGAAGACGCCGAGCGGCTGCGCCACCTGCCGCCCGGCCGTCAATTACTACCTCATCAGCACCTGGCCCAAAGAGGCCAAGGACGACCCACAGAGCCGCTTCATCAACGAACGCAGCCACGCCAACATCCAGAAGGATGGCACCTACAGCGTGATCCCGCGCATGTGGGGCGGCGAGACCACGGCCGACGAGCTGCGCCGCATTGCCGACGTGGTGGACAAGTACAAGATTCCCACCGTCAAGGTCACGGGCGGCCAGCGCATCGACCTGCTGGGTGTGAAGAAGGAAGACCTGCAGAACGTCTGGAAGGACATCGGCATGCCCAGCGGCCATGCCTACGCCAAGGCGCTGCGCACCGTGAAGACCTGCGTGGGCAGCGAGTGGTGCCGCATGGGCACCCAGGACAGCACGCAGATGGGCAAGGACCTGGAAAAAGCCATGTGGCGCATGTATGCCCCGCACAAGGTGAAGTTTGCGGTGAGCGGCTGCCCGCGCAACTGTGCCGAGGCGGGCATCAAGGACGTGGGCATCATCGGCGTGGACAGCGGCTGGGAGATGTACGTGGCGGGCAACGGCGGCATCAAGACCGAGGTGGCGCATTTCTTCACCAAGCTGAAAACTGCTGAGGAAGTGCTGGAGTACACCGGCGCGTTCTGCGAGCTGTACCGCCAGGAGGGCTGGTACCTGGAGCGCACCGTGCACTACGTGGACCGCGTGGGCCTCGACTACGTGAAGAAGCGCATCCTCGACGACCACGCAGGCCGCAAGGCGCTGTGGGAGCAGCTGCAATTTGCACTCGATGGCGAACCCGACCCCTGGTTCGAATTTGACAAGGCGGCCGTGGACACGCGCCAGTTCGTGCCCCTGGGCGCCTGATCGGAAGGAAGGAACCCACCATGCAACGCCGTACCCTTCTGACCTCTGCGGGCTACACCACAACCTGGGGCGCCCTGGGCCTTCTGGTGCCTGCGGGCAAGGCCCAGGCCGAGGTGGCCGACCTGAATGACGCCATCAACAAGGCCGGGCGCCAGCGCATGCTGAGCCAGCGCATGGGCAAGGCCTGGCTGGCCCTGGCCCACAAGTCCGACACCCCGGCGGCACGTGCCGTGCTGGAGCAGTCCCTGGCGCTGTTCGAGCGCCAGCTGGGCGAATTGAAGGCCTTTGCGCCCTCCCCCGCCATCCGCGACACCTACGTGAAGCTCGAAGGCGCCTGGGCCGATCACAAGGCCACGCTGATGGGCACCACGCCCTCGCGCGATGGTGTGGCCGCTCTGCTGCAGGCCGACGCCAAGGTGCTGGCCCTGGCCCACCAGGGCACCTCGCAGTACGAGGCCGCGCTGGGCAAGCCCGTGGGCCACCTGGTGAACGTGGCCGGGCGCCAGCGCATGCTGAGCCAGCGCATGGCCAAGTTCTGCCTGTCGGCCATGCTGGGGGTGGACACAGCCGCCGCCACCACCGAGATCGCCAAGGCGCGCGACGAATTCCTCAAGGCCACCGAGCTGCTGCGCAACGCGCCCCAGGCCAATGCCCGCATCCGCCAGGAGCTGCTGCTGGCGGACGGCCAGTGGGTGTTCTTCGACGCCGCGCTGCAGCGCCTGGGCAACGCCAGCAACACCTTCCGCCAGGTGTCCGAAGTGTTTGTGAGCAGCGAAAACCTGCTCGCCAGCATGGACCGCGTGACCGGCATGTACGCCGCACTCGGCACCTGAGCATTGGCTACCGAGTCCGCCCCACACCACCACAACAAAATCCCCAAGGACCACCCCATGACCACGAACCACCCCACCCCCGACTGGAAGCTGATCTGCAGCGTGGACGACATCCCCGTGCTGGGCGCGCGCCGCGTGGCCCGGCCCGCAGGGCTGGACGTGGCGGTGTTCCGCAACGACGCGAACGGCGTGTTTGCGCTGCTGGACCGCTGCCCCCACAAGGGCGGCCCGCTGTCGCAAGGCATTGTGTTCGGCACGCAGGTGGCCTGCCCCCTGCACAACTGGACCATCGGCCTGTGCGACGGCCAGGCGTCGGCCCCCGACGAAGGTTGCACGCCAAAGTTCGCGGTGAAGGTGGAGGACGGTGCGGTGTACCTGGACAGCCATGAACTGGCCACGCTGGCCACCGACCTGACCCGCCCCATTGCAGGGCCTGCGCGGCGAACAGCCACGGCATGAAACGCACAGGCTGTACCGAAGGCGCCGAGCGCCTTTAATGCTACAAATAGTATAGCTATAAGTGTTTTATAGACGCGCGCAAGACCCCAAAAAAGATCACAACTCCAGGCCCCTCGCCATGCAAGAAACCAAATCCACCTGCCCCTACTGCGGCGTAGGCTGCGGCGTGATCATCGAAAGCAACGGTCCCCAGATCACCGGCGTGCGGGGCGACCCGAACCACCCCGCCAACTTCGGCCGCCTGTGCACCAAGGGCTCGACCCTGCACCTCACGGCCAGCAGCCCCATCACGCTGCAGACGCGGCTGCTGCAACCCCAGCGCCGCGCGCACCGCGCGGATGCGCCCCAGTCGCTGTCGTGGGACGCCGCCCTGGGTCTGGCCACCGAGAAGTTCGCCCACATCATCCAGCAGCATGGCCCCGACGCCGTGGGCTTTTACGTCAGCGGCCAGTTGCTCACCGAGGACTACTACGTCTTCAACAAACTCGCCAAGGGCCTGATCGGCACCAACAACATCGACACCAATTCGCGCCTGTGCATGAGCAGCGCGGTGGCGGGCTACAAGCAGACTCTGGGCGCCGACGCGCCGCCGGCCTGCTATGACGATGTGAAACACGCGCAGTGCCTGTTCATCGTGGGCAGCAATGCGGCCTGGGCGCACCCCATCCTGTTCCGTCGCATCGAAGACGCACGCGCCGCCAACCCGGGCATGAAGGTCATCGTGGCCGACCCGCGCCGCACCGACACCGCTGGCATGGCCGATCTGTTCCTGCCCATCCAGCCCGGCAGCGACGTGATGCTGTTCAACGGCATGCTGCACCTGATGCTGTGGGAGGGCTGGACGGACGCCGAATACATCGCCGCGCACACCACCGGCTTTGACGAACTCAAGGCCCTGGTGCGCGACTACACACCCGAGCGCGTGGCGCAGACCTGCGGCATCAGCGTTGCCGACCTGACCACTGCGGCAAGATGGTTTGCTGGCCTTGACGGCCAGGGGTTCGCCACCCGCAAACCCACCCTGAGCCTGTACTGCCAGGGCCTGAACCAGAGCAGCAGCGGCACCGCCAAGAACGCTGCGCTCATCAACCTGCATCTGGCCACCGCACAGATTGGCAAGCCCGGCGCAGGCCCCTTCAGCCTGACGGGCCAGCCCAACGCCATGGGCGGACGCGAGGTGGGCGGCCTGGCCAATTTGCTCAGCGCCCACCGCGACCTGGCCAACCCCCAGCACCGTGCCGAAGTGGCCGCGCTGTGGGGCGTGGCCGATGTGCCCAGCAAGCCCGGCAAGACGGCCGTGGAGATGTTCCAGGCCGCAGCCGATGGCGAGATCAAGGCGCTGTGGATTGCCTGCACCAACCCTGCGCAGAGCATGCCCGACCAGGCTACCGTGCGCCACGCGCTGCAACGCGCCGAGTTTGTGGTGGTGCAAGAAGCTTTTGCCACCGCCGCCACCTGCGCCTATGCCGACCTGCTGCTGCCCGCCACCACCTGGGGCGAGAAAACCGGCACCGTGACCAACAGCGAACGCCGCATCTCGCGCGTGCGCCCCGCCGTGCCTGCCCCCGGCGAGGCCCGCCACGACTGGGCCATTGCGGTGCAGTTTGCGCACCAACTGGAGGCACGCCTGCGCCCCGGCCAGCCCACGCTGTTCCCCTACACCACGGAGGCCGCTGATGCGGGTGCTGAAACGGTGTGGAAAGAGCACCGCGAAAGCACACGCGGGCGCGACCTGGATATCACCGGCCTGTCGTGGGAGATGCTCGAATCCCAAGGCCCCCAACAGTGGCCGCTGCCTGAAGACACCACCACCGGCAAAGCCCGCCTGTACGAAGACGGCGTCTTCCCCACCGCCGACGGCCGCGCGCGTTTTGCGGCCCACGCCTGGCAGCCGGTGGCCGAGCAGCGCGAATCGCGATACCCCTTCAGCCTGACCACCGGCCGCCTGCGCGACCAGTGGCATGGCATGACGCGCACCGGCACCCTGGGCCGCCTGTTCGGCCATGTGGCCGAGCCCAGCGTGCAACTGCACCCACAGGACATGGAGCGGCGCGGCCTGAAAAACGGCGACCTGGTCTATGTCACCAGCAAGCGCGGCACCATCGTCGTGCCCGCCCAGGGCGACGCCACCGTGGGCCTGTCGCAGGCTTTCATGGCCATGCACTGGGGCAGCGAATTTTTGAGCGGCTGCTCGTCCACCGGCGAGCGGCTGGCGGGCGTGAATGCGCTCACCACCTCGGCCTACTGCCCCACGTCCAAGCAGCCCGAACTCAAACACGCGGCCGTCAAGGTCCTCAAGGCCGAGCTGCCGTGGACGCTGCTGGCCATGGCCTGGCTGCCCGCCGACAGCGCCCAGGCCACGCGCGAGGCGCTGTCTGCGCTGATGGCGCAGTTCCCGTTTGCGAGCTGCGTGCCTTTCAGCAACAACACGCCGCTGAGCGAGCCCGGGCGGGAGCGGGTGGGCGTGCTACTGCGCGCCGCCGCGCACGAGGCCCCGCCCGACGCCACCGTGGAGCGCATCGAATCCCTGATGGGCCTGGCAGGCACAGACACGCTGCGCTATGCCGACAAAAAACGCGGCCAGCGCCGCGCCGCGCGGCTGGCGCGGCATGGGGACAGCACCACGCTCGAAGGCATCGTGCTGGCCGGCGACACCAGCGCCGAAGGCTGGCTCAAGACCCTGCTGCAAGAAGAATTGCCCGCCCAGACCTACGGCCGCCTGCTGCTGGTGCCCGGAGCCAAGGCGCCCGTGGCCGTGCAGTCGCGTGGCAAGTCGGTGTGCACCTGCTTCAACGTGACAGACGCGGCCATCACCGCCGAGCTAGCGCACTGCCACGGCACCGACGACGACCGGCTGGCACAACTGCAGGGCAAGCTGCGCTGCGGCACCAACTGCGGCTCGTGCATCCCCGAACTCAAGCGCATGGTGCGGGCCACGGGGCCGCTGGCGTCCAAACCCATGGCGCAGGCCGCCATATAACCAAAAGTTCTCTGAGTTGCGAGAAAATTGCACCTCAGCCCCACCTCGAACACCCACAAGGACTTGTGCAACAGGGCTCCAGCTAGGCATTTTCGGCGCAGACAGTACGCTTGTACGGCAAGCCGAAATAACGACGCTGGAGCCCTGTTTCACAAGTCCCGCCAACTAACACCATGGGCATCAGTCAGTACATCAAGGAGATTGGCCGCGGCGCGCGCGGCGCCAAGCCACTGTCGCGCGAGCAGGCCACCGACCTGTTCGGCCAGGTGCTGGACGGGCAGGTGAGCGACCTGGAGATCGGCGCCTTCTGCCTGGCCATGCGCATCAAGGGCGAGACCTCGGAGGAGATGTGCGGTTTCCTGGACGCCACGCACAGCCGCCTGGCGCTGCTGCCCGCCACCGACCGCCCGCTCGTCGTGCTGCCCAGCTACAACGGCGCGCGCAAGCTGCCCGTGCTGACGCCGCTGCTGGCGCTGCTGCTGGCACGCGAAGGCCTGCCCGTGCTGCTGCACGGCATGCGCACCGAGGCGCGGCGGATTCTGGCATCGGATGTGCTGCTGGCGCTCGATGTACCTGCGCTGGAAGCTCCTGAAAAGATAGCTAACGGTTCTGTGCGGCACATCCACACCCAGCACCTGCACGCGGGCCTGGCGCGCCTGCTGGCCGTTCGCGAGGTGGTGGGCCTGCGCAACCCGGGGCACAGCGTGGTCAAGCTGATGAGCCCCTGCGCGGGGCCGTCGGTGGTGGTCACGGCCTATACGCACCCTGAATACTTCGAGATGCTGCAAACCACCTTCCGCACCCTGGGCATGAGCGCGCTGCTCTCGCGCGGGCTGGAAGGTGAGGTCGCCACCGACCCACGCCGCACGCCGCGCTACGACGGCTTTGTGCACGGAGCGCATGCCGTGCTGGACGCGCAGCAGCCCGGCACCGCCAGCGAGGTGCCCGGCCTGCCCGCCGAGATCGACGTGGCCACCACGGCCACCTACACACGCCGCGTTCTGGCGGGTGAGCTACCCATTCCACCGGCCATCGAGCGGCAGGTGGAACATATCTTGCAGCTGGCTGATCAAACTGCTTCGGAGACATCCCCATGAGCCGCCCCACGCCCCCCACCACCCAGCCCGCATCCACATCCCACCTGGCCACCGGCGGCAGTTGCACCCTGGTGGGCGCAGGCCCGGGCGACCCGGAGTTGCTGACGATCAAGGCCCTCAAGGCCATCCAGTCCGCCACCGTGCTGCTGGTGGATGACCTGGTGAGCGATGCCATCGTGGCCCATGCATCCCCCACGGCCCGCATCGTGTACGTGGGTAAACGCGGTGGCTGCAAGAGCACACCCCAGGCCTTCATCGAAAAACTCATGCTCATGGCCGTGCGCGAGGGCGAGAACGTGGTGCGCCTCAAGGGAGGCGATCCGTTCATCTTCGGGCGTGGCGGTGAAGAGGTGGAGCACCTGCGTGCCGCAGGCGTGCAGGTCGGCGTGATCAACGGCATCACGGCGGGCCTGGCCGGGCTCACCTCGCTGGGCGCGCCACTCACACACCGCGAACATGCGCATGGTGTGGTCTTCATCACCGGCCATGCCAAGCCGGGCGACGCGGGCACCGACTGGCAGGCCCTGGCCCGCACCGCCCGCGATGCCAAGCTCACGCTGGTGATCTACATGGGCGTGAGCGGTGCTGCCATCATCGAGCAGGAACTGCTCACCGGCCTGCCAGCCGACACCCCCGTGGCCGTGATCCAGCACGCCAGCCTGCCCCAGCAGCGCCATGCCGTCACCACGCTGGGCAGCCTGCACGCCACCATCACGCGCGAGGGGCTCGCCAGCCCCTCGGTGATTGTGGTGGGCGATGTGGTGCGTGGCGTGGCCCTGGCATCACTGGATGCGGCGCAGGCCTCCCAGGCCTTGCGCGTGGGCTGACGCACAGCGCCGCCCCCCCAATCTCCTGACCATCGGACGCAGCGCTGAGCCCAGCGCTGGGCCGGGCCTATGCACGCCTTTTTTCTGATCGAACCCCACACTGCGCAACCCCACATTGGCCCAGGTATTGCTTGATCGCAAGCATCTGAATGCCACAAGCACAAGGAACACCATGGCAGCCTACCCCGCCCCTGCACGCACCACCGGCATGCCCATGCTGCCCTCCGCCCCCGCAACAGCACAGCGCGACAGCGGCATGTCGCTGGTCAACCTGGCTGCGCGCCAGCGCATGCTGTCGCAGCGCATGGTGCTGCAGACCGTGCTGGCCGCACGCGGCAGTGACCTGCACCTGAAAGCCGCACGCAGCACCCTGGCGCTGTTCGCCGACAGCCAGGCCCGCCTGGTCGAAACACCGCGTCACCTGGACGCCGTCAGCGCCGACATCATCCGCCGGGTGTACCAAGGCCCCACGGGGGTGCGCGCCACCATCGATCAGTTTGCACAGCAGGTGGACACCGCACTCGGCCTGACCGAACGCCAGAGCCCGCGCGTGGAAGAAGCGCTGGCCCGCCTGGTGGAGTCCACCGACAGCGTGCTCGACGCTCTCAACACCGCCACCACCGCGTTTGACCAGGTGAACAAGGCCCAGTCCGAAACCCTGATGAAGGAACTCGCGGGCATCGTGGCCTCCATCCAGACCGTGGCGCGCGAGGCCAAGGTGGTCAGCTTCAACGCCCAGGTGATGGCCGCCCGCGCAGGCCAGCACGGCCGCGAGTTTGCGGTGGTGGCCAATGTGCTGTCCGGCATCACCAACGAGATCGATGGCCTGTCGCTGCAGGCGGTGTCGCTGGCCGGGCGCAGCCGCAGCGGCAGCAACAACTGACTGCCTGCTTCGGGCCGGGACCGCCGACGAATGGCGGTCTCCACACCAGAATCTGTCCAAAGACGTCTGTACATGCTTTTACAATTCGCGTGACAGAGAAGCGCGCCCGCATGCAATCTGCCGGGCCCCTCCTGGGGCGCGGCGCAACGGCGGCACGCGGACACGAGACATACGGGCATTTGCCTCTGACCTGCAGACAACCAAGACACACAATGAAGCTGACAACCCTGTGCAAAAACCTCGCTTTGGCCGGCTGCGTGCTGATGGGCAGCAGCGCAGCCTGGAGCTACAGCATCCAGGCCGGCAAGGTTGTCAACGACGCAGGCCAGGTCATTCAGCTGCGCGGCGTGAACTGGTTTGGTTTTGAAACCAACACGCATGTGGTGCATGGCCTGTGGGCCCGCCACTGGAAGGACATGATCACGCAGATGCAGGCCCAGGGGTTCAACGCCGTGCGCCTGCCGTTCTGCCCCGCCACGCTGCACGGCTCGGCCCCGCCCAGCAGCATCGACTACGGCCGCAATACGGATCTGCAGGGCCTCTCAGCCATCCAGGTCATGGACAAGGTGGTCAACGAACTGAGCGCGCGCGGCATGTATGTGCTGCTGGACCACCACACCCCCGATTGCCAGACCATCAGCGAGCTTTGGTACACCCCCAGCTACAGCGAGCAGCAATGGATCAGCGACCTGACCTTTGTGGCCCAGCGCTATGCATCGGTGCCCGGCGTCATCGGCATTGACATCAAGAACGAGCCCCATGGTGCGGCCACCTGGGGCACGGGCAACCACGCCACCGACTGGAACCGTGCTGCAGAGCGCGCTGCTGCAGCCGTTCTGCCACTGGCCCCCCACTGGCTGATTGCGGTGGAGGGTGTTGGCGAAAACCCCAGCTGCTCCAGCAACAGCGCCCATTTCTGGGGGGGCAACCTGGAGCCCCTGGCATGCACGCCCCTCAACATCCCGGCCAACCGGCTGCTGCTGGCCCCGCACACCTACGGGCCGGACGTGTATGTGCAGTCGTACTTCAACGCGTCCGACTTCCCTGGCAACATGCCCGCGATCTGGGACCAGCATTTCGGCCAGTTTGTGCAGGCGGGTCATGCCGTGGTGCTGGGTGAATTCGGCGGCAAATATGGCCGGGGCGACACACGCGATGTGCTGTGGCAGAACACGCTGGTGGACTACCTCGTTGCCAAAGGCATGCGCAGCGGCTTCTACTGGTCGTGGAACCCCAACAGCGGCGACACCGGCGGCATCCTGGACGATGACTGGACCACCGTGCGCACGGACAAGGTGCAATTGCTGCAGCGCCTCTGGGGTGACGGCACCACCACACCCGCCCCCACGCCAACTCCCACCCCAACCCCAACCCCCACGCCGGTTGCCAATTTCTCGGTGGTGCAGACGGTGAACAGCGACTGGGGCTCGGGCTACTGCCAGCAGGTCCAGGTCATCAACATGGGCAACGCCACCGGCAACTGGGCCATCAGCGTCCCGGTGAGTGGCACCATCAACAACCTGTGGAATGCCACCTGGTCCCAGGCTGGCAGCAATCTGAACGCATCGGGCGTAAGCTGGAACCAGACCCTGTCTCCTGGGGCTGCTGCAGAGTTCGGTTTCTGCGCCGCGCGCTGAGTAACGCTCGCACAGATCAAACCCCGCCCAAGGCCTCTGCCATGCTGAGGCCTTTTTCATTGCCGGTTCTTTTCCTTATCCACCAGCGGTTTCACGCACCTGCCTGAAGCGCTCCGCCAGCTCCTTGCGCAAGGATTTGCGCAGCAGGGCCGCATCCCAGCGGCGGCGCTCGTCGGGGGAGGAAGGCGACAGCGGCGGCACCTGCACGGGCTTGCGTGACTCGTCCACAGCCACCATGGTGAAAAAGCAGCTGTTCACATGCCGCACCACCTGTGAGCGGATCTCTTCGGCCACCACCTTGACGCCCACCTCCATCGACGAGCTGCCTGTGTAGTTCACGCTGGCCAGAAAAGTCACCAGCTCGCCCACATGGATGGGCTGCAAAAACATTACCTGGTCCACACTCAGCGTCACGGTGTAGCAGCCCGAATAGCGGCTAGCGCATGAATACGCCACCTGGTCGAGCAGCTTGAGGATGGCGCCGCCGTGCACGTTGCCCGAAAAGTTGGCCATGTCGGGCGACATGAGCACGGTCATGCTCAGTTGGTGTGAAGGGATGTTCATGCAGCGATTTTAGAAAGCCGTGTGCGCTGCGTCGCGCGCAAATGGGGCCCCACGCACTGCGGGTGGCAGCTTCGCTACACTCGCGCAGCACCTGCTGACCGGGTGCGAGGAGGAACCGATGATCGAACTAGAAAAACTCAACGAATTCACCGAAAGCCATGGCGCATTGCGCACCGGAAAGGGACTGGTGTCGGGCGTGATTGCGCTCACGCTGGCCATTCTGTGTTTTCTGGGCGTGCTGGCCTTTCACTTCCCCGAGTACCTGACCACGCCCCAGCTGCGCAAGAGCTATGACGTGACGGTGATCCGCACCATCATGCTGGTGGCCATGGCGATTGCAGGGGGCATCTCGCTGGTCAACATCCTGTTCAACCGCGCGCGCTGGCTGGCCACCTTTGCGTTTGCCATCGTGGCGATCACCGCGCTGCTGGGCGGCCACAAGGTGGAGGTGGACCCGAACTTCCCTGACAACACACCCTACATTGGTCTCGACTGGTTCATCCTGGACCTGCTGGGTAGCTCGCTGATCTTCATCTTCATCGAGAAGCTGTTCGCGCTGCGCAAGGACCAGCCCATCTTCCGCGCCGAATGGCAGACGGACTTTCACCACTTCATCGTCAACCACATGGTGGTGGGCTTTGTGCTGCTGGCCACCAACCTCATCGTGCACAAGTTCTTTGGCTGGGCGGCCAGCGACGGCATCCGGGGTTGGGTGCAGGGCCTGAACTTCTGGGTGGCGCTGTTCCTCATCGTGCTGGTGGCTGACCTGGTGCAGTACTGGACCCACCGCGCGTACCACGAGGTGCCCACGCTGTGGCGTCTGCACGCGGTGCACCACAGCGTCAAAAGCATGGACTGGATGGCGGGCTCGCGCCAGCACATCCTGGAGCTGCTCATCACCCGCACGCTGGTGCTGGCCCCCATCTACGTGCTGGGTTTCAGCAAGGAAGTGATCGATGCGTACATCGTCATCGTGGGCTTCCAGGCCGTGTTCAACCACGCCAACGTGAGCGTGCGCCTGGGGCCGCTGCGCTACGTGCTGGTCACGCCCAATTTCCACCACTGGCACCACAGCCAGGACCAGGAGGCGCTGGACAAGAACTACGCCGCCCACTTTGCGTTTCTGGACTACCTGTTTGGCACCGCCGTCAAAAGCACCAAGCTCTGGCCCGAACACTACGGCGTGCTGGGTGACTACGTGCCCAACGGCTTTGTGAAGCAGTTCAAGTTTCCGTTCACCTGGAAGGGCTGAAAACGGCGACTGACTCCCCGCGCCTGCAGGCCGTCCAGCGGCCTAGAGAGCGTTGAGTTCCTCTTCGAGCTGCCTCAGCTGCTCACGCAACTCGTCACTGCGGGCGTCACACGCGGCCTTGTCCTTGGCAGCGGCCGCTGCACGGTCCTGAGGAAACTGGTTGCCCGACGGCAAGGTGCCGCGCCGCAGCGGGCCCGCCTGGGCCGTGGCCTCGGCAGGCTGGGCCGTGCATTCCTGCTGGTTGCGCACGAGGGCGGCACGCGCCTGAGGCACGCCCTGTGTCTGCAGATACTGCTTGCGCTGCCACGATGCGCCGAATGCGCCCTCCTTCCCCGCAGAGGGCGCAGGCCGGATGGGCGTAGCCCCCTGGATGGCGGGCCGCACGTCGATCTTCTCGCCCTCGCCCACACAGGGCGCATCCTGAAACGACACCTTGCCATTGGCATCCGTGCATTTGTTGACTGCCCAGGCCGGGGCCACAAGGCCCAGCACCAGGAGGCAGGCGGCGTAACGGATCGGATTCATAAAAGCAGTCCTCTTCAGGTCAATGGCACATGCTACCGCGCAGCACTGCGCGACTGCGGGCGCATGGGTCGGACCTGTCGTTACGTGCTGTATCCGGGCCAAAGCGAAAGGGCGCGCAGCTGTCCCTCATTTGACGCCTTCCCGGTAAAAACCCGGTGAATGCACCACCGGCAGCCCTCCTAACATCGCCGCACCCTGGGGCCACCATGGCCCCGCACCCGGAGACACCGTTTGATGATGAAGCCCCCCTTTGCCTTGCACACCGACCAGCGCCCGCCCGTGGCGCTCCGCCGCCACCTTGTGCTGGCACTGGCCGGGGGCGCGGCCCTGGCCAGCCTGCCTGTCCATGCGCAAACCGCCCAGGGCAAAGGCGACATCCTGATTGGCCGCTCCACGGCCCTGTCGGGCGGTATGGCGCCCTTTTTGTCCCCCATCCACGAGGGGCAGGACGCCGCCATCGAAGATGCCAACGCCAAGGGCGGCATTGGCGGCCGCAAGATCCGGCTGGTGACGCTGGACGATGGCTTTGACCCGCGCCGCGCACTCGACAACGCCAAGCAGCTGAGCGAAAAGGACGGCGTGCTGGCGCTGTTTGGCGTGGCCGGCACCTCCCAGGTCATGACGCTGCGGCCTTACCTGGCGCAAGCCAAGCTGCCACTGATCTCCGTGTACACAGGCAGCCCCGCCATCCGCGCGCAGCAGCACCCCTACCTGTTCACGACCCGCGCCAGCTATGCCGACGAGCTGGTGAAGATCGTGCGCAACCTCGTGGCAGTGCAAACCTCGCGCATCGCCGTGGCCTATGAGAACAACGACTTCGGCAAGCTGCTGCTGCCCCTGGTCGAAAAAACCATCGCGGCCGAGGGCGCGGCACTGGCAGGGTCGCGCGCACTGGCATCCTCGGGCGACGACGCCAACGACGCAGCCAAGGCACTGACAGCACAAAAGCCCCAGGCCGTGCTGCTGGTGGCGGCAGGCCCGTCGGTGGTGGCCTATGTGCGGGCCAACCGCGCGCACCTGGGCGCGCCCATTTACACCCTGTCGCTGGGCGCAGGCACCGCCGTGCTCAAGGCGCTGGGCGACGACGCGCGCGGCCTGGCCGTGGCGCGCACGGGCCCCTCGCCCACCAAACCCACCATTGCGCTCACGCGCGACTTCCAGGCGTCCATGAAGCGCCACGACAAGCCCGTGGACTACGACCGCTACACCGGCTACATGGACGCGCGCGTGCTCATCGAAGGCCTGCGTGCAGCGGGCCCCGGCGTCACCCGCGCCAGCCTCGCCCAGGCCATGGAAAGCCTGGGCAACCTGGACCTGGGCGGCTTTGGCTACCAGTTCAGTGCGCAAAACCACCATGGCTCCAACTATGTGGACATCGCGGTGGTGGGCTCTGGCGGGGTGTACCGCCAGTAAGCGCCGGTTGATGGGAGTTGAGATAAAGGAAGAGTGAGAGGCGCGATAAATGGGAAGAAACGGGAAGACCTGGGGCAAAACGGGCCGGGGGTTCTGAAAATCTCTTTCCCATCACGAAAACAAGGCTCAGAAGGAAAAATGGCGCCAGTGAGGCGCCATTTTTGTTCGTGAGGTCCTATCAATCGCTGGTTGTCATGCTCCCACCTACGAACTCAGCATCCGAGGCCATGATACCGCCAGCGTACACGGCGCGGGGTTTGTGCAAGGAGGCTCGCAGCACATAGCCCTCCAGCTCCCACAGCTTGGACCTGGCCGCAGCGATGGCGTTGTCCGCCGCGATTCCGATACCGATGTGGGCCTTGAAGTTCTCCGGGCTGATACAGCCCGAGTAGCCAGTGGCCACCACGTAGCCATCGGGCAAAGCAGCCACCGCCATTGTGGATGTCGTGCCAGGGAAATGGTGGGTTTTGATCACCAGGTCAGCAACCAATGAGTCGATGTGCTCCTTCGTGACGCGCGGAGCAACGTCGGCGCCGCTCGCGCGAATTTGCCGCTCAATGGCCTCGTCCGAGTCCAGTGGGGGCTCCTGGGTGACGTCGAGGAAGGCCACTTTGCTGTCCACCAACGCCTCTGCCGGTTCGTAGAGCGCAGAAGCCAGACAGACCGCACGGGTCAGCTCGGGCGACGCGCCACAAACTTCAATGGCGGCGATCAATTCGTGAATCTGGCGAAGGATAGGGTGCTTGCTGAGATTGGGCATGAAAGATCCAAAAAATGGCAGGTCGAGCCGCCTGCAGTCGGCGTGTTTAAGACTCAGCTCTCCATCAGGTAGGAGTGCACCAGGCGGACGATGTTGGCTTTGTCATCGTCAGACGCGCCCAGGAACGGCCGCGCCGGGATGTCGCCCCAAGGAAGCGGAAAGCTACCCTGGCGGGTCTTGTAGAAGCCAAACCCGAACTCCCCGGACTTCGCCCCATAGTGGAAGGTGCCCGCATAGATCATTGGGCTGCCGATCGCCACGGAGTCATCGCCCTGCAGCTGGTAGTTGATGGTGGTGCTCAGCGCGCGGGTCTCCCCGGTACCGGGCTTTTTGCCCGCCAGCTTGGCAGCGCTGCGTTTGGTGAACTCGCCGTCCTTCTTGCGCGCGAAGTTGGCGCTGTATCGCGCCAGGGTCAGCGCGCTGTTCGGAGCCCAAGCCGTGCCGTCGGGCCCGGTGGCTGTCGCAAAGCGCTGTTTTGTGGACTCGGCCATGTCTTCGCCGATCTCCAGCAGCACCGGCTGCATGTTCCTGGCACGGGCAATAAAGCCGTGCAGGTAGTCCAGGCCGCTGCGGTCGGTCAGTTCAATCAGTTGCGCCATGGAAACCTACCCCCTAAAATCAGGATGCCTTGTGCACATCGGCTCCCGGCGATTCACGCCGGTCTCGTCTAGGACGTAGAGGTCGGGGACACAGGGCTTTTTCATTTCTGTCCCGTCTTGATGGCTAGGCTGATCAGCTTCAAGGCCCGGTTGCGTTTGCCGTGCAGGATCTCGAAGACGGCACGAAACACCTCCCCGTCGATCTCTTTGCGGACCAACACGCGGGTTTCACCATGGCGGCCCAGCTCGCTGCCAGGCGAAGTCTCATACGCCTCATTGATGAACGACGCCACGTGCTGATAGTCAGCGGGAACAACAGGCCGCTGGCCCTTGCCGTCCCAGCGGTGCTCCTTGTCGGTATGGCGCACGTTGTCCTCGGGCAGCAGCACAAGGTAGTTGTCCACGTCCTGGCCGGTCGCAGCCTTCACCCTGGCGGCGGCGTCGGGCTCTACAAAGCCCATCCACAGATCTTCATTGCGCAGCGTGCCATCCCGTACACGCTGAACAAAGTCCGTGACGCGTTCAGTCGTGTTGAGGTGCCGGTTCACATCGACGGACAACATGCGCTGAATGGCTTGGGGGTACGTGACCAGCTTGTCTTGAACGAAGCTGCGCAGTTCATCCCCCGCTCGGGCGCCTGGTGCGTAGTTCCAGCCTTCATCAATGCCCACGGGGGCATTTGTGGCTGGATCGGTCTCGTCCCAGCCCTGGGGCGGGGCTGTAGTGTCACCTTCGGCCGGTGCAGCCACGGCCACCACCCGGCACTTGCAACCCCAGCCATTGGGCGGAAAGTGCGTATTCCAAAACGGGTCATCGTGGCGCAGGGTCAGGCGCATGTCTCCCCAGCGCTTGTGGTGTGGCCGTGGGCTGACCACGCTGTCGTTGTGCACATAGCGCCAGAACGGGCGGCGGCTGACCAGATCAGGGTCCAGCAACTGCGCTCGGCGCCCAGCTGCGTAGGAGGTCATCAGGTTGGTCTGGTAGATCACGCGGGTGCGCCAAGCCTCTCCGGCCTGGCTGCCCTCGCCCGTCCAGCCCGTCCATCCGTGCTTTGCCACGATGTCTGCAAAGTTTTTGCGGAACTCACCAATAGAGCCACCCTGGACGGCCCTGTCCACCGCCTGTCGTAGATCGTGCAAAAGGTCCGCCTTCATTGCACCGGCAACCACAAACGCCCGATCGTGAGCACCAAGCTGAATGTCGCGCCAGCTCTCCGTGGGCAGATTGAGTTTGCGCCGCAGCGCGTCGATTTGCTCCTGGAACTGTTGGCGCGCCCCCTCAACAGAAGAACGGGCAATGTCCCCGATCTCAGCCACGAACGCTCTCCTGGGCGGCCTGATCACGTCCCTGCAGGTGTGCCAGCTCAAAGGCCAGCGCCATCAGTTCGGTCAGGTCTTCGGTTGGCAGCTCGCTGTAGGCGTCAAGCAGTGCCTCTTGCAGCTCCTGCGCATCTGTATGGGCATGCACCAGGCTGCGCAGGTCACGCAGCCAAGAGCTGATCACGGGCGCCCCAGCGGCCGCCGCCTCTCGGGCGGTAATGCCTGGTGCCGGGACTCGTTCCGCGAACTCCACGGCAGGCCCGGGCAGCGATGCAGAAAATGGTGAGGTGATCACCTCGGGCTTGTCCGCAATGTCACCCTCCTGCAGCTTGTAGACGCGCTTCCAGTACTGGGGCTGGAAGTTCACACCCGCACGCGTGAGCGTTTCATCGCGCTCGGCCTGCGTGACGTTCACATCCTCCTCTTCGAAGAGTTCGAAGGTAGGCGCAGGAGCCTGCTCGCCATCGTGCAAATCCGTGATCCAGCGCAACAGCTGGTTCATGGCTGCGGCCGCGAGCTTTGCGTCTCCGTCCCGAATCGTGTTGGCCACCTCCAGGCCTGCGGTCGCGCTGGCCCGGTTGCTATTGGCCTCGGTGCTCTGGTTTTGGCCGAGCAACGCGATGTTGATCTCCGAGCGGCAGTACATCAGCAAGCGCTCGTACAGGTCCGCACTCGCGCCCTTGTCGCCCGCCTCCAGGATGTCAATGCTGGAGTCATCAGGGATGGCGGCCACAGCGTCCTGGATCATCGCCTCCAGCTTGTCCAGCAGCGCATTCACCTCCGGGCCCGGCGTTCCGCGTGGCTGCTTGCCCACCAGCCAGGGCGTGCCGTACTTCTCGGTGAAGGTCACCCAAAACTTGAGGCCACCCCGCATGAAGGTGTCTGCCCAGAAGCACATGGACAGGTCAGGAAAACCGTAGGGGTTTGCATAGCTGGCTTCTTGGCGGGCGAGCAGGAACTTGCGGGGCTCCAGCTCCTCGCCCTGCAGGGGCTGCTGGCGGCTGCGAAACCGCAGCTGCGCCGCGTTATCGAAGAAGAACCACTCCTGCGGCTTGCCGATCACCTGCAGGGGCGCCATTGCACCGTTGAAAGGCCCCCACATCAGTTCCAAGGGCTGGTAGCCGAACAGCACCGCGTCGGTGATCTCATTGAGCAACGTGTCCATGTCATAGGTCGCCAGTACATCGCTGCACAGGCGCGTGACGCGCGCGCTGGCCTTGCCGCGCTCCACCCGCCACTCCAGGGCTTTCACAGCGGCCTTGCGACGACGAATGGGGCCGCCCACAGATGCCCGGCTGCGCATGTCGCGATAGACGCTGATGTCCTTGCCTTGGCGCTTCAAGATCGGGTCCGGATTGGGCAGAATGAACCCGAAAGACATATCCATGCTGCGATCGCGCGTAGCGATCTGCTCGGACAGGCTACTGCGCTGGCGCGTCTCCGCAAAGGAGACGAACTCGGTGGGGGAAACGTAGATACCTCGGGATGTCATGGTCAGTAGCCTTCAAGGGAGAGCGCGCTGCGGCGGGGGCGGCTGGCAGCGTGCACCGGCCCAAAGTTCATGCGCGTTGCCGCGTGCGCGTAGGCGCAGGCCATGGCGTTGTCGCCGTGGCCACCGTCTGCGGTCTTGCCCTCGGGCATGCGGGGCACGCCGCGCACCAGCTTGATAGCTCGGTGAGACTGCAGCAGGCCGTCGTGTTTGGGGATCACCACGGTGTCGTCTTCAAACGCCGCCTTGTAGGGCGGCATGTTGTCCCGGTACCAGCCCTCGGTGGGCATCAGGCGCTCCACCACCGAGCCGTACTTATCGAACGCAGCTTCTCCGATGTAGCTGCCGTTTCCTCGGCTGTCGATCACCATGCCGCTCAAACGTGGCAGCGCATCGGCAATTGCAAACAGCACCTGCAGCTGCTGGTTGTAGGGCACGTTCTTCAGTTCGACTAGGAAGGGAATGCGCACCCGAAGATTGCTGGCAATCTCAGCCGGGGCGATACAGGAAAGGTCACCAGAGCGGCCAAAATCCATCCCCAGCGCATGGCGCAGCTCTGATGTGAAATGGGCCAGCAGCGGCTTGAGATGCTCGTTGATCCAGTCCAGCATCTCGCGTTCGCGCAGGTCAGGCCGGGCGTTGTTGAAGTCGGCGGTACCGGTGAAGCGAATCACTGGCGCGTCCTGCATGCGCGATTCAATCAGCGCACGGCTCAACCAGGCTCCGCCGCCCTTCGCCGGTATGCAAAACAGCTCCTCGTCCTCGTTGGGTTTGTAGCGGTTGATCATGGTCTGGCGCCACTCGGCCTCCCGCTCCAGAGACCACTCCTGTCCGGTCACCGCACAGATCTTGCGATAGAGCCCATCGCGCAGCGCCTTGTCTAGGTCCACACGGTGCACGCTGTATGGATACCGGCCCGCGCGCACATCGTTGATCAGCTCATTGAATGGGTTGTCTTCCCCGTCGTGGGTGCTGATGATGCGGATCTGGCCGCCCCACATGGTCATGGCCATCGCGGCTTTCAGCACCTCCTTGATGTCATCCAGGAAGGCGCCTTCATCAACCACCAGACGCTCACCCGGCCGCCCCTTTGAGCGCAGGTTGCGCGGGCTGCTGGTGAATGCCTGGATCATGTGACCACTGTCGAACTTGATCGTGTACGTGAGGATTTGCTTGTCCTCTTCTTCGATCACCGACTCTTCGATCTGCCCAGCCGCCGCGTTGAAAGCCCGCGCCCAGGTGGCGCAATCCTGGATGAAGCCCGCCGTCATCTCCTTGTTGTAGGAGATGTAGTAAACATTGGCTCCCTCAGCGCTGGCGGCATAGAGCACATCGTCCGCCGCCTCTGCATAGCTGATGCCGATGCGCCGCGACTTCTCCATGATCTTGACCTGCGACTTGTCGGCAATCCAGTCAACCTGGTACTGCATCAAGATGCGTGCAGCCTGGGCCACGGGTGTCTGTTGCATCACAACTGCCCCATGATCGCCGTACGCAGCGCATCTACGCCAGCAGCTGACAGGCCGTGTTGCCTGCCGGTCTCGCTGGCCTGTTGAGCCGCATCCTCCAGTGCCTTCCTGCGCGCTGCTTCTTCGATCTCCTTGCGCACCTCCAGGCTGAACTTCTTCTGCGTGACAGATGCCTTGCCGATCTCGGCCGCGTTCTTGAACAGCTTGTTCACGTCCACGCTATCGGCATCGATGTCCATGTCCATCAGTAGCGTGAAAATCTTCTCCTGCGTCAGGCGCACAACCGCCGAACCAAGCTTGTCCTCATCGTCAGGCGCAGCGTCCACCAAAGCGCGGGCCTGCTCGCTCGCCATCTTGAGCTGGGCCATGCGCTGCTCAAAGGGCGAGCCGTAGCGCTGCAATGCCGACTTGGAGACTTCGGCCCCGCGCACCTTCAGATCGGCGGCGAGCTGCACATAGTCTCCAAACCCGCGCTTCACCAGCTCGGCGTCCAGCCATTCCTTCAGTTCGGGCGGCAGCGAGTGCACTTTGCTACGTGGGGCCATGGGTTACCCCTGCGTAATGCGTGGGCGCGCAATGCCTGGCTGAGCGTCGATCGTGTATTCCACGAACTCGATCCCTGTGCGGGTCAGGTCCACAAACCAGCGGTCCAGCGGATCACGGTCGATGCGCACCGTTTCGCGTGCTTCCAGGTAGTCCAGCTCACGGCGGATTTCTTGATGGGTGGCATCCGGGTAGACCGACTGGATGATGGGCAGCAGCGCCTCGGTGTAAATGCCAACGGGGCGGGACAGGTCAATCGCGGACAGCAGGTGCCAGCGGATGGCCTCACGGCGAGCCTTGAGCGCGGCGGCGGAATAGTTGAGGGTCATTGCATGTTCCCGTTGCGGTTGTCGATGGCGCGCTCTACACGCAAGGCAAAGTTGTCGATGCGGGTATTGATCGTCCCCAGGGCGTGCACGAAGTCATCGCGCCGCACGTAGTCGCGGGGCAGCTCGGCCTGAAAGCGCAGGAACGAGATTTCGAGCTGGCGTGTGGATTCCGCCTCGCTCTTCAGGTCCTCTCCCATCTTTGCGATGGTCGATGCCAGGTCGGCGAATTTTTCGTTGATCCGACGCTCCTGCTGCATGCCGATGTATCGCAGCAGGCCCCACAAAATGCCCAAAAAGGCCCCTGCAATCGAGACAACGGCAGCGACGGTAGAGAGGTCAAAATTCATCAGTTCTTGCGCATTGCGCCTCGGTTGTTTTGCTGGCCCGCCTTCTTCTCCAGGCGCGTTCTGCAGGTCACACACAACTGGCAGCCGGGCACTGCGATGCGCCGCTCTTGCGGTATGTCTTGGCCGCAGTCCGAACAAGAAGCCGCTGAATCAGCGGCCGTTTTTCCCTTGAGCCCTGCGCGCAGCTCCTGATCGCGCAGCGCGTCGGCCAGCAATTCAGCTTCGCGCTCGCTGGCGCGGTCTATGTCGTCCATCACTGCGGCCGCTCCCCATCAATCCAGTTCAAGAGGTCGAGGTAGCGCCCCGCGCACAGGCCGTAGAGGTCGTACATGGCCTTCAGCTCCCGTGCCACTGGGTCCACCTCACCGCTCTCGGGCGGTGCTGGCGGGGGCGACGGGCAGCGCGCCGTGTATTCCGCTGGCAGCGGCTTCTGCAGCCCGTTCCCGGGCTTCGGAGAGGTTCCGCATGACGCGAGCAGGAAACACGCAGCCAACGCGGCTGTCAGCAGTGGTCGTGAGCGCATCGCTCATCTCCTTGGAAGTGGTGTCGTTGACCTTCTCGCGCGCAGCCACTGCCTGGCGAAGGTTGCGGCTAGCAATGCCAGACTGTTTGACCAGGTCGGCGTGTTCGGCCACCTGGTCGGTGAGGGTTTTGAGGGCAGCGCCGTCCTGGCGGCCTTTCTCCAGGGCCTTGCCTTGGTCCAGGCCGTAGCCAAAGCCACCGATACCGGCAGCGATGGCCACCAGCAAGCCACCAACGGCCACAGTTGAAGCGCTGCTCATAGGCCCGGCCCCCACTGCAGGTAGCGTGGCTGGATCACCACGAGGATGCGGTGGGGGTAGCCCAGGTTTTCTTTGCAATGCATGGCTGCGCGGCGGGCTTTGCCGCAAGCCGCATCGACCTGGGCCCGCGAAGGCTGGGCCAGCCCGGTACTGGCGGCCTCCTGTTGCCAATGGCCAAGCCCGCCGTTGTAAGAGCGCAGCGCAACCCACATGCGGTCGTGCGGCGAATAGCGAGCTGGTGCACGGTCGTACAGCCAGCGGTCATAGGTGACCAGGGCGCGAAAGGACCACGCCGGGTTGAAGGGCTGCTGGGATGCCAAGTCAGGGCTCAGCCCTGCGATCCACTTGGTGGTGGCGGGCATGAACTGGGCCAAGCCCTGCGCCCCTACATGCGATACCGCATCGGCACGCCACGCGCTTTCCTGGTGAACCTGGGCGGCAAACACAGCCACCGGGGCATCCATGCCCCAGGATGCGTGAGCAGTCCGAACCAGAAGTGAGCGGTGCTGCAGGGCAGCCTGGGGCACCTGGGCTTGGGCACAGCTCGCGGCAATGGAGATGGCCACGACCGCCAACCAGGCCAGCGCGGGAACTCGTGAATGCCAACGCATCACAGCCCCGCAGCCACACCCAGCACCACGCAGCCCACCACGATGGCCCGCCGCAGCTGCGCCACGCAATACGCGGCCATGTACTCGGCTTTGGCTAAGGGGTAGTCCACATCTCCCTCGGGCTCTTCGGTGCCCTTGCGCCAGTCGCGCCAGAGGAAGGAATCAGGCCGTGCGTAGGGGAACAGCGCGCGGTCGAGCCAATAGCCGATCACGGCGGCCAGCGCAATGAGCGCGGCCTTGTAGAGCACCACCGGCAACTGCACCGGCGATACCACCGCGATCACTGCCAAAAGCAGCGCCGCGAGCACGATGAAAAGACTGCTGCGCGGGGCACGCAGCCAGATAGGGATGTGGTCTTTGAGCGTCATGCACGGCAGGATGCCGCGCACGCGCGAAATGCGAAAAGAAAGCGCTTGAAAAACGACCTACTGCCGGTCGTCGAAGCTTCCCCTCAACTTTGCGAATCCAGGACTTGCCTAGAGGAAGTCTGAGAACAACCTTGCCAACAGCCCTGGAGGGTCTACGGTAGGCCTTTTACCGTCTGAAATCGATTGCTCACGCTCACAAATGATGGTCAGCGTCTTCAGAGCAGGCGGGCATTTGGCAACGATCCTGGCGTAGTCTGAGGCCCATTTTGCAACCTCCTCAGCAGACTCCAAAGACTCGGGAGTCAATTCGATAGATGCGACCACCCCTGCGAATTGTTCCGCCAGTTCTTTGTGAGTTTGCTTCCGGTCAGAGTACGTGTAAACCAGAGAAATCAAGCTCAGCAAAGCTATCGATGGCCCGACTAGAGGCCCGACTTCTTTCAACTGGGAGCCGACAATAGATGCGCCGCCAAGAACCGCAGTTATCGCCTTGGTCCCTTTGTCCAAAAAGTCAAAGAAGCGTTGGCGCCTACGGTGATAACGCACTTGTACCCAAGCGCGATGCAATGTGTTGAGGCGCTTCTCCCAGTCGCCACTTGATCCCGGAGTCATCGAGTGGGTTTAGGTGGGTTCGCAGGCGGGGGAGAAAATGAAACAGTACCTCTACTCTGCGACTTGGCTCCGTCACGGGAATCGTTGGCCACTGATGGTCGCCCACCGGTACTAGGAGCCGGTCGCGACGGCGCAGGCTTTGGAGCGGAAGACGGTTTGGATGCAGGCGGTTTTGAAGCCATTTTTACTTCCTCTGTAAGGCGATGTCGTAGTTGGGGAAAGAGCGCTTTGGTGCTGAGCGGCAAGTCATCAGTTCACACCCCACTCAAGCCGCTTCGCTTGGATCTTGGTCCAGTCGGCGCTGAACTTGCCGTTGTCGAACTCACATGCGGCCTGTTTGGTCACGAAGCCGCCAAAACCGTTGGTGGCGTGCAGCGTCATTCGGAGCACTCGTTTGTCCTCAAACTTGGGCTCGGTGTAGTAGGCGTTTGCAGGGTCACGCAGCAGCGGTTTGTACCAAGCCAGGCACTGATCCGCCTGAACTTCCAGCGCAGATTTTGGGGGCATTGCGGTCTTCGGCGCCGGTTGAACTGGAGGTGCGGCAGGCTGGGGTTGTGCCGAGGTGGGGACTACCGGCAGGGGCTGCTGGGTTGCGTTGCCACTCGCCGGGCGCACTTCAATCTTTTCCCCTTTGCCGGTGCATGGGGCATCCTGAAACACCGTCTTGCCATCAGCTCCAGTGCACCGGTTAATAGCCCAAGCAGGAGCTGCGGACCATAGAGCTATGGTCAGAAAAACGAGCGGTTTGATCATCCCAATTTCTCCTTGTTCATGCGGCGGTTGATTGTCTCGATATAGCGGCGAGCACGCAGCACCTCACTGGGCTTTAGATCCATCACCATGCGCGTGCCGAACGACTTCTGCATCCAGCTAAAAACGGCCTCCCTGTTCTTCAGCTTCCGGATCATCCCCAGCACTTCGCGTTGCTCTGGTGTCGTCAACGATGGGGCTTTGGAGACCTGTGAATCCGGCGCATGGGTGACATGCACGATGGTGACGTTGCCGCTCACCTTACCCACCTGAATCGCGCCATTCCCCTGTACTTTTTGTTTTGGCAGCAGCTTGGCAATCCACGCCAGAAGCTGCTTCGGTAGCTCACCCAAGTTTCACCTCATCTGTTTTTGATACGCGCTTTGCCGCTGACGCTGCCAATCTGAATTGCGTTGTCACCTACGACGTTCTGACCGCTGCCGCGAGCTTGGCTCGCCATTGGAGTGCTGGCACCAAGCAGGGCTCCGAGGGCTGCTCGGCGCACTTCTTTCGACGCATCCCTGAAGTACGTCAGCAACGTTTTCTCTTCCGCTGTAAGCGCCTGCCCTGACTCAGCACCGTTGGTGTGCTGGCCAGTGAGTATGTAGAGGACGTCCATCCCAAGGCCAACCAGCGCAGCCAGGTAGTCAGCGTCTGGACTGCGCTCGCCGGACTCGTAGTTGCGCTGGGACCGAGCGGAGATACCGACGTGGTCAGCCAATGCCTGCTGGCTCAGCCCGAGCGCTTTGCGACCTTCTGTCAATCGGTCAGAAATTGAAGGCACAAATATTCCTAAAAATCCCTTGCAATGCGGAACAAACGTGCCGCATAATTCGCACAACAACACACAAACAAATGCAGCAACGCCAATTGCTGCACAACAACTAGGACGCCAACCACCATGGTCAAAACCCGCGCCGAAGTCCGTAAGGAGTTCGCCAAAAAAGGCTGGTCCATCTCGGGCTGGGCCAAGTCGAACGGCTACAGCCCCAACATGGCCATTGCCATCTTGGCCGACAACGACGTCAACCCTCGCCTTAAGTGCCTGCGCGGCGACTCTCACAACATTGCGGTGCAACTCGGCCTCAAAGAGGGCGAGATATCCCGCACCGTTGGTGTCCGCCAGCTCGCCGCAGCGTGAGGTCCAAAGTGGTGCGTTCTACACCCAATGTAACAAATCGCCGAGACCTTTTTGGCTTCGACGTCACGGTGCCAGTGCTTGGCGTTGGCTACGTGCGCCGTCCAGTGCATGCGCCAGTTCCTGCAGCGTGCGGCCTGCAACCTCAAAGCCCGGCAGCGGTAGTGCTGAACGCCATGCCTGAGCCAGCTGGGGGCCGTCAATGAGGCCCGCAATCTCTAGCGCCGCTGCTATGTGCAGCACAGCACGGCTCACGCCTTCAACGCGGCCTGCCAATTCATCGAAATCTGTTGATTCCATCGTTTCCTCCGTTGCGATGGCTTCAATGTGCCTGCACACCGACTTCCACGGGGAAGTGATTTCGGAGCCGGTGCCTGGAGGGTATTTCCAATGACCCGTGCCCCTTCGAAACGCCAGCGTGCCAACAGCTTGACGCACGCGATGCGCCTGTGCAAAGAGCACGCTCAGGTCAAGCGGCACTTGAGCGTGGAGCGCATTGCAGATCGCATGGGCGTCACGCATGACAGCCTCTACAAGTGGCTGGCTACTGGCCGCATGCCCGCGATCCTCATTCCCGCCTATGAGCTGGCCTGCGGGTGCCACTACGTGACCAACTGGCTCGCGGCCAGTGGCGGCAGCTTGGTGGTGGACATGCCCACCGGCCGCAAGGCGGAGGGTACCGAGCTGCTGGACATGAACAGCAGTTGCGCCGCCGCACTGCAGTTGCTAACCACTTTCTACGCCGCCCCGCAGGCAGCAGACACCGAAGCCACCCTGGCCGCCTTGCGCCTGCATCTGGAGCAGGTGGCCTACCACCACCACAACGTGGCGGCCTACGCCACACCCGAACTGGAGTTTTGAGCATGGACATCTTTGATCAGATCGCTGCTGGCGTGCGCCCCCCACAGCCTTCACTCCTGGACACCAGGACCGTGCGGCCATGCACCGATGTGCAACTTCAGCTGAGCTATGCCCTCGCCAAGCAAGTGCCAGACATGGCGCGAGGCTTCACCATCCACACCAGCTACGGCGAGATCGCCGTGGTGCCGGGCCCGCTCGCCGATCAACTCCAGGCGCTGGTGCGCGAAGCCACTGAGCGCGAACTGGCTGCATCGGGAGCAGCGGCATGAGCGAGAAGACCTACCCCCTGGCCGCGCCCACCCGCAAGATTTGCAACCTGTTTCGGCTACTGGCTGGGCACGAGGTACTTGGCCTGACACCGGGTGAGATCGCCAAGGGTCTCGGCGTGTCACCCAGCTGGGTCAGCCAGAACCTGCCAGCCCTGGCCACCACGGGCTATGTCGAGCTTGTGGCGGGCACCAACCGCTGGCGCCTCGGTGTGGCCTTTGTACGTATAGCCACCACCGTGGCCACCAACCTCAACGCAGCCAAGCGCCAGCTTGATGACGTGAGCGCCCGGTATTCCGTCCCCCTGTAACCCCAACCCGAAAAGAGCTTCATGGCCCGCAAAGAGACACCCGCCCCCGCATCCAAAGAGCCCGTCATCCTGGATGCTGTCATTGCACAGGACATCAGCGCAGCCAACCAGCTGGCCCTGATCACCCGCGAAACCGAAACCCGTGTCCGCGCAGTTGCCCTGCAGATGGGCTACCAGCTTCCCGCCGACGCGACTGACCCCGATCTGATCCAGCGCGACGTTGCAGCCAACATGCGGCGCAGCGTGGAGGCCTGCCTGGAGGTTGGGCGCGGCCTGGCAGTGCTGAAAGCCGCCTGTGAGCACGGCAACTTCGTGGCTCGCCTTGACGTTCTCGGGGTGGATAAGTACGTGGCGGCCCGCTTTATGCAGTCAGCTGCGAAGTTCGCAAAATTGCCGACGTCGGCAACTTTGAAGGCCATCGGCAACCAGTCCAAGCTCTTCGAAATGCTTGTCCTGGACGACGAGCAGATTGAGGAGCTGGAACTCACTGGCCAAACCGGCGAATTGTCCCTGGACGACGTGGCCACCATGTCCGTCAAGGAGCTGCGCGCCGCAGTCCGGGAGGTGCGAGCCGAGAAGGCCGCAGTAGACAAGGTGCTGGCCGACAAGAACACGGCCATGGACAAGCTGCGCGCCCAGGTCAAGCGCATCGCCACCATCCCGCCCGACGACGCCCTGGCGGACCTCCAGCGCGAAGCCACCTCCAACATGAACGACGCCATTGGCGCTATTCGCGGTGGGCTGCGGGCGGCGCTGATCGCCATGAACAACCACGGCGATGAACGCGGCATGCACAGCGTTTTCATGGCCGGGCTGGTGGGCCAGGTCGCTGCTGAACTCGCAACCCTGCGAGAAGAGTTCAACCTGCCGGACGTGTCCAACGCCGCCGACGCAGCCCTGGCGGGCGAAGTGGCGCAGTGGGCCAAGTAATCGCGCTGAGGCCCACCAACCCATGTCGCTCAACCCCGTGATCGTCGGCCGCCTGGCGCAAGTGCACCAGGCCGCACAGGCGGCTCCACGCGGCGGCAAGCAGGCCATCTATGCGGCGGCTTGCGCCGAGCTGGGAATGAGCAAAGCCACCTTGCACCGCCATCTTGGAAAGATCACCGTGAAGCCAGAACGCAAAAAGCGCAGCGATGCAGGCGATGTGTCGCTGACCCGCGATGAAGCCGTGGCCATCAGCGCCGCGCTCATGACCAGCCACCGCAAATCCAACAAGCGCCTCATGTCCATCGGCCAGGCCGTGGAAGTGATGCGCGCCAACCGCGAGGTGCGTGCTGAGCGTGCCGACCCAGCCACCGGAGAGCTGGTCCCGCTCAGCGATAGCGCCATTGCTCGCGCACTGCGCCACTACAACCTGCACCCTGACCAACTCAACCGGCCCACGCCCGCCGTGGAACTGAAGAGCCTGCACCCCAACCACGTCTGGCAGGTCGATGCCAGCCTGTGCGTCCTGTACTACCTGAACGCCCGCACCGAGGCCGAGAGCGGCCTGCAAGTGATGGAGCGGGACAAGTTCTACAAGAACAAGCCCGCCAACCTCAAGCGCATTGAGGCTGACCGCGTGTGGTCCTACGAAATCACCTGCCATCACAGCAGCAGCGTCTACCTCCAGTATGTGATGGGCGCAGAGAGCGGCACCAACCTGGCCGACTGCTTCATCAACGCCATCCAAAAGCGTGAGGGCGACCCCTTTCACGGTGTGCCGTTCGTATTGATGATGGACATGGGCAGCGCCAACACCAGCGGCCTGTTCACCAACCTCGCCCGGCGTCTCCAGGTCAAGACCATCCCCCACGCCCCGGGCAACGCCCGCGCCACCGGCCAGGTCGAGAAGACCCGCGATCTGATCGAACGCAGCTTCGAAAGCGGCCTGCGCCTGCGCCCGGTGCTCGACCTGGCCGAACTCAACGCACAGGCCCAGCGCTGGGCCCGCTGGTTCAACGCGACCAAGGTGCACAGCCGCCATGGCAAGACCCGCTCCGAGGCGTGGATGACCATCACCGCCGATCAACTGCGCGTGGCGCCACCGGTCGAAATCTGCCAGGCACTGCTGACCGAGTCGCCCGAGACCCGCAAGGTGACGGACTTCTTGACTGTCTCCTACAAGGGGCGGGAGTTCGATGTGCGTGGCGTACCAAACGTGATGGTGGGCGAGAAGCTGCACATCACGCTCAACCCCTGGGTGCTGGACGCCGCCATGGTGGTGGATACCGATGCCGACGGTAACGAAGTCCTCCACAGCATCCCTCTGGTCGTTCGTAACGAAGCCGGTTTCCGCGCCGATGCAAACGTGATCGGTGAAGACTGGAAGCGCCCAGCCGACACCCAGCTGGAAGCCAACCGCAAGGAGGTGGATCGCTTCGCCTACGACGCCACAACGGACGCCGAGGTCGAGGCCAAACGCAAGGCCAAGGCCGTGCCCTTCGGTGGCCGTATCGATCCAGGCAAGGTCATCGACCAGGCGCCCGAGCGCACCTTCATGCCACGCCGTGGCACTGACCTGGCGCCAGCGGTCACAACCACCCGCACTGCAGCCCCCGAGCGCGTGCTGAACGGCTTTGAAGCCGCCGCCGAGTTGCGCCGCAGGGGCTTGGAGATGACCCGCGAGATCACCGCCAACCTGCGCGCCTGGTACCCCGAGGGCGTGCCGGAAGGCGAGCTGGACGCACTGCACGCCCGCCTGACGGTGCGCAGCGGCCTGCGCGTGGTGGCAGGGGGGGCGTCATGAGCTTGGCCTCCTTGTTCGACGCTCTGGGCGTCAGCCAGGCACAGGTCCGGCGCGACAGCGGCCTCAGCCGCTCGGCACTGAGCCGCCTGGTTGTGCACGGTGTGTGGCCTGCCCGTGGCGAGACCACGGCCCGCAAATCCCTGGAGAAGTGCTTGCGCAAGCACGGCGCAACCCCTGCCCAGTTGCTGGCGCTTTTTACGCCCGCAAAGAAGTTGGCCCCGGCGAGTTCGTACCTCGACGGGGCCGCCCCTGAAGTCCCGAAACCAACCGAAACCCCCGAGGAGGAAACCATGCTACTGCAAAACGAATCTCTGTCCCCTGACGCCCGCAAGCACTTCAGCCTGCCGCGCAACCCGTTCCTGGACGATGTGCAGAGCCCAGACGACGTGCACCAGACCAGCAGCGTGCGCTACGTGCGCGCCACGCTCACCGACTGCGCCCAGCATCACGGCTTCGTGGCTGTGGTGGGCGAGAGCGGTGCGGGCAAGACCACGCTGGCCGAAGACCTGGAGGAGCGCATCAAGGCCGACAAGCGCGACATCGTGATCATCCGCCCCTATGTCCTGGCCATGGAGGCCAACGACCAGAAGGGCAAAACGCTCAAGTCCAGCCACATCGCCGAAGCCATCGCCGCAGCGCTGGACCCCCAGCTCAAGGTCAAGAGCAGCCCAGAGGCACGCTTCCGCCAGGTCCACGAGCTGCTCAAGTCCAGCCGCCGCGCAGGCCGCCGCCACCTGCTGGTGATTGAAGAGGCCCATTGCCTGCCCAGCGCCACGCTCAAGCACCTCAAGCGCTTTATCGAACTCAAGGACGGCATGCAGCGCCTGGTCGGCGTGGCCCTGATCGGCCAGCCCGAGCTGCGCGACCGCCTCTCCAGCCAGAACGCCGAAGTGCGCGAGGTGGCTCAACGCTGCGAGATCGTGGAACTGGAGCCGCTCGATGCCGAGCTGGAGGCCTACCTGCGCCACAAGTTCGCCCGGTTCGACCTCAAGTATGAGGACGTCTTCGCTCCCGACGCGGCCGACGCCATCCGCGCCCGCCTGGTGCACATCCCGCGCGGTGGCAAGCCCACCGACGCCCGCAGCGAGTGCTACCCCCTCGTGGTCAACAACCTGGTCTGCCGCGCAATGAACGCTGCCGCCCGCGCTGGCTGGCCGCAGGTGGACGCCCAGGTCATCGGGAGCTGCTGAGCCATGCACAGCTACCACATCACCATCACCATGACCGACGCCAGCCAGGGCGTGCACGTGGGCCTCTATCAGCACGGCGCAGCTGCTGCCTTGCGCGCAGCTGGCCTGTTTCCTGATGCGGCCAAAATCAACGTGCGCCGCCTCTCCACCGTGCTGCTGCGCGGCTCGCGCAAGGGGGCTGCATGAACCGCCCCCGCCGTTCCTGCCACGAGCTGGGTGTATGCCATGGCCGCAAAGGCCAGGGCTGCACCTGCCACCACGACACAGAGACGCTTCCGCCTGGCGGCTACTACTTCGCCCCTGGCGCCATCGACTGCCCCCGCCGCAGCAACAAGCGCCTCGCAGGCTGGCAGCGCCTGGTACTCGACGTTGCCGGGTGCCTGGCCGTGGCGGGCTTGATCGGCTTCATTGCCGGGGTCTTGCAGGCGAGAGGGTGGCCGCTGTGAGTGCAGACCTGTCCTGCCCCGTCTGCGGCACCGAGCTGGACCTGGCCGTGCTGTTCTGCCACGAGCATGACCAGCGTGCTCTGGCGCGGCTCGCGGACGTCAGCATCCCGCTGGGCGCCCGGGTGCTGCAGTACATCGCGCTCTTCTGCCCGCCCAAGCAGCGGCTGACTGCCGCCAAAAAGATCAAGTTGATCCTGCAGCTGCTGCCCGACCTGGAGCGCCAGGCCATCACCCACAAGGGGCGCGACTGGGCGGTGCCACTGCCCGCCTGGGCCCAGGCCATTGACCAGATGCTGGCCGCTCGCGATGGCGGGCGCCTGGAGCTTCCGATGAAGGGCCATGGCTACCTCTACGCGGTGCTCGCCAGCATGGCCGACAAGCATGAGGCCCAGGCCGAGCAGCAGCGTGAGCAGGACCACCGCGTCCGCCCCCAGCGCGACAACGTCCAGGTGCGCGGCCAGTCCTTGGACATCAGCATGGCCTTCGATGTGGCCGTGGGTGGAAAGGACCCAGCACTTGCCGACATCGAGAAGCGGGAGCGCGCCGCTGCACCTATCCCTTCAGACATTCGTGCACGCATTGAAGAACTCAAGAAAGGCAAACAATGACAACCCTCCAAGACATCCAGAAGCGTGCAACCGCCCTCAGTGAGTGCCGCGACCGACTCTCTACCCTGTTCCTCACGCTGCAGGGCAACCTGGACACCGTGAAGAACGGCTCCATGGCCGAGATCAAGCGTGTGGCCCGCCAGGTCGCCCGTGAGCACAACGAACTCGTGGCGGCCATCAACGCCCACCCCGAGCTGTTCGAGAAGCCCCGCACCTACGTGGTGGAGGGCATCAAGTTCGGCATGCAGGCATCCCAAGGCTCGCTGGAGTGGGCAGACGACGACAAGGTGTGCGAGCGCATCGCCGCCCTGGCCGCCGCAGGCGATATCCCGGCCGACCAGGTCGAGCTGCTTGTCACGGTCACCAAGAAGCCGGTGGCCAGCGCCATCCGCCAGCTCTCCCCCGACCTGCGCCGCCGCATTGGCGTGCGCCTGGAGGGAGACGGCGATCAGCCCCTGATCAAGAGCGTGGACAGCACCATCGAGAAGGCTGTCACCTCGGTCATCAACGCGGCCATCAAAGAAGCCCAAGCGGAGGGTGCGTGATGCGAACCACCCCCATCGACCGGGCCAAGGCCGCCATGGGCTACCAGACGGCCATGCAGCGCCCATGCTGCCGCAATTGCAGGCACGGTGAGCAGGCCCCACGCACCGGCGCCTACAACGACGTCTATCCATGGCGCTGCAACAAGGGTGGGTTTGGCACAACGGTACAGGCCGTTTGCAATGAGCATCAGCCGGCCCTGAAGGGCGGTGCAGCATGAGCGTGCAAGAACCCGTTCTCAACGCCTTTCAATCTGTCCGCCCACGTGGCATCGATGCACCGAGCGCAGGGCCTCGTCCGCACAACGTGGGCCGCGCGCCCAACCTGCTGCCGGGGTCTCAGCTGCGCGACATGGCCATGGACCGTAATGGTAAGCGCCTGGTGCCGCTGGCGCCGCGTTTGCACACCGGCATGGTTGTCGTGGGTCGTGAGCAAGACCAGGCCGCGAACGACAAACGCCGGGCGATGAAGCAAGCAGGCATCTGACCACACGCGCAACCGGCCGCCTTGGGGCGCGACAGGTCGGTGTGGCAAGCGGTGGGTGCCACGGTGATTCCACAGGCCGCAACTACCGCAGGTACCGAGCGCCACCGTGTTGATGTCCCCTTCCGTCACCACGGCCTCCACCCCGCAAGGGGCTGGCGCGGCGGCATCCGGTTTCCGGTGTCCGACAACACCGGTTCTTTTGAACACATCGAAGGCATCGGGAAAGGGCTGAAACCCGTCCCAAATCGTCCCAAATCAATTCTCCGGGGCAGTGGCGCCAAAGCGGCGTCGAGGCCCCCAAACGCAGCAGGATCAAAACAATGAACGTCGCCGCCTTTTTCCTCTCCAGCCTGGCCGCAGCCTTCGGCATGCTTGGCGCACTGCTGCTGGCCATGCCCGCCTATCCCGGCTGGGGCTTCGGTGCGTTCCTGGTCAGCAACATCGGCTGGCTCACGGTGAGCGCTTGGCAGCGCCAGTGGCCCCTGCACGTTCAGCAGTGGGTGTTCCTGGCTTGCAGCCTACTCGGGCTGTGGAACTGGTGGCTTGGCCCCCTGGTCCTCGGGTGATGACCATGGCAAATCACATAGCTGCCATCCACGTCCTCAAGTCCAAGCTCCAGCTGTCGGATGACGACTACCGGGCGCTGCTCAGAGGCCTCACGCAAAAGACCAGCACCAAGGAAATGAACGACCGCGAGCGCCAGCATGTGCGCGACCACATGCAGGGCCTGGGGGAACGCATGGGCGTTGCAAAAGCCCTGCCGCGTCGTACCACCGCACCGCGCAGCTTCGCAGCGGCAAAGGCCGCTGCCAGTCCGCGCGAACGCAAGGTGTGGGCGCTGTGGAACCAACTGGGTCGTGATGGCGTAGTGCACAACACCAGTACCACCGCCCTGAATGCCTGGGTGGAGCGCACGGTCCACGTGAGTGCCTTGCGTTTTGCCAACGAAGCCCAGCTGGACACCTTGATCGAAGCGCTGAAGGCGTGGAAAACCCGGGGAGCTTGAATGCTGGACGTTGCACAACTCGCCCCGCTGCACCAGCAGCTCGACACAGGCTATCCAGAGAACCTGCGCACGGTCGCGGAGTGGCTCTTTGTCCAGCTCGTGGAAGACGAGGAAGTTGCGCCCACCCCTGATCGCCTCTACAGGCTGGCGACACTGGCCCTGCGTCAGACCGAGCGGCTCAGCGCTGAAGAGGGCGGGCGCAACTTCTACCTGGGCAAGGGCCTGCGGTATCGTGCAAGCCTGAGAGACCGCGAGATGTACGAACGCTTCAACGGTCGCAACTACAACGAGCTGGCCCGCGAATACCACCTCACCCCCACACGCGTGCGCCAGATCATGGACGTCATGCACCAGGACGACATCAGCCGCCGCCAGGGCCGCCTGATCCTGGAATAGGTCGCCCCCTCGCGCGCATGAGGCGGGGCCTCAAAACGTTCAAGCGCTTGATTTAGTGCAAAGAGCCATGCCGCACGACAGTGCGGTCCATGCCTCAAGTCGCCCCCGCTTCCAAACCTCTGCATATCTTCAAGCCCGGCCGGTGGACAACCGTGGCCGGGGAAACGATCGAGTTCGGCGAGGCCGACCTGGCCGCAACTGCAGCGGCCTACAACCCCAAGATTCACAAAGCCCCCATCGTCAAGGGGCACCCTGTAATTGACGCACCTGCGCAGGGTTGGGCCGACCAACTGGTGATCCAGGCGCGCGGCCTGTACGCGGTGCCGGGCAAGGTCGATCCGGCGTTTGCCGAAGAAGCGCGAACGGGCCGCTGGGGCACTGTCAGCGCGAAGTTCTACCGACCTGATGCTGCCAACAACCCGGTCCCCGGGGTTTGGTATCTGCGCCACATCGGGGTACTGGGTGCCCATCCGCCAGGCGTGAAGGGCCTGGACGACCCCGAGTTTGCCGAGGCCAGCGATGACGGTTGTGTCTGCTTTGCCGAGGGCGTGGCCTTCGGCGAGTGGGATGGCATGACCAACGCAAACCTCTGGCGCAACCTGCGTGAGTGGGTCTTGAGCAAGTTCGGCCAGGAAGACGCCGACAAGGTGCTGCCCGGCTACGACGTGCGTGCCCTGGAGCTGGGCGCAGCCGAAGACATCAATGAAGCCCGCCTGGCGGCAGGCGCCCCAGCCGCGTTCGCTGAAGACGCGGCCCCCCTCGCTCCATCTACCAAACCTCAACCACCACAGGAGTCCGCCGTGTTGACTGCAGAAGAAGCCGCGCGTCTGCGCAAAGAAAACGAAGACAAGGATCGCGAGATCGCCGCGCTGAAGGCGGCCGACGCAGAGCGCAAAAACGCTGCTGTGCTGGCCGACAACGCGGCCTTTGCCGAATCCATGGCGAGCGAGGCCCGCATCCCCGCCGCCATGAAGGGCCAGGTCGCCGCCATCGGCGCCCAGCTGGCCGCCGCGCCGGATGTTGAGTTCGGCGAAGGCGATGCCAAGAAGCCGCTGCATGAGTCGTTCCGCGACTTCATCCGCGCATTGCCTCAGCAAGTCGCGTTTGGCGAGCAGGCCTCGCGAGATCGCGCCACGGTTGCGTCCGATGACACCACGCCGGTCGAGTTCGCCGAGGGCGCCGACCCCGAACGCGTGCAACAGGACAAGCGCATCCGCGCCTACGCCAAAGAGCACAAGGTGGACTACTCCACCGCCGCTCACGCAGTGATGCGCAGCAAGTAACCCCAACCCCCATTCTCAAGGAGAAAAATTCATGGGACGTTTGAGCAAATTGCGCGTGGTGGACCCGGTCCTCAGCGCGCTGGCCACGGGCTACAGCAACGCCGCCTTTGTAGGCGACCAGCTGCTGCCCTTTGTGACGCTGGACAAGGAGGGCGGCCAGATCCCGCGCTTCGGCAAAGAGGCGTTCACGATTTATCAGACTGAGCGCGCGCTGCGTGCCAAGTCGAACCGGATCAACCCCGAAGACGTTGATGGCATCGACATCAGCCTGGACGAGCACGATCTGGAGTACCCGATCGACTACCGCGAAGACGCCGAGGCCGCTTTCCCGCTGCAAGCCCACGCCACAAACCGCGTGGTGGAAGGAATCCGCCTGCGCCATGAAGCCATGGTGGCCAGCATGACGCAGAACCCAAACAACTACCCGGCGGGCAACAAGATCGCGTTGTCGGGCACCAGTGTTTTCACCCACGCGGACAGCGACCCTGAAGGCGTGGTGGACGATGCCAAGGCGGCCGTGCGCGACAAAGTGGTGAAAGAGCCCAACACCATGGTGATTGGCTACAAGAGCTGGCGCGCGATGAAGCGCCACCCCAAACTCAAGGCGATTTTGAGCGACACCCGCTCACGCCTCGTGCAACTGGCGGACCTGCGCGAGATCTTCGAGATCGAGAACATCGTGGTGGGCAAGGGCATCTACCGCACTGACGCTGGCGTGGCGACCGACCTTTGGGGCGGCACGCTGGTCTTGGCCTATGTGCCCACGGCAGCGCCCGCTGCTGCTGGCGACGCTCCCGTGCGTTCGGCCTACGAACCCAGCTTCGGCTACACCCTGCGCAAGAAGGGCAACCCGGTGGTGGACACACGCACCGAGGACGGCAAGCTGGAAATCATCCGCAACACGGACATCTTCCGCCCCTACATGCTGGGTGCTGAGGCTGGCTATCTGGTGTCGGGAGCGGCTTGATCATGGCAAAAGCTCCAGCCAAACGGGCCGCCAACGAGGCGCCCAAGCCCCCCGTCAACGCAAGCGTTCCAACGCCTCCCACGTCCGCCCCAGCTCCTGCAGCCACGGCCGCAGCGCCTGCACCCGATGAGGCGTCGGGCGGCCCAAAGGGCGACGACGCGCCAGGCGGTGATCTGAGCACCGCAGCTTCTGGGCAAGCCAGCGGGTCGCAGGATGCAGGCCAGACAGAGCTGCAGACCGACGCTGCGCCAGTCGCGTCTGCCGCCCCCCGTGACCACCGCCCGGATACGACTAAGCGTCCCTACGTTGTGGGCACGGTCCCCATCCGCCACAACGGCGAGTTCTACGGCGTGGGCTTCGACATCGAACTGACCACCGCCGAGGCCGATCGCTTGGACGGCATGGTGGTGCCACTGCCTGAAGACAAGGAGTAAGCAAGCATGCAAACAGAGAAGATCCTCCTGGCCACGTCCATCCTGGCCGCCGCTGCGCTGTCGCGGTTTCGCTGCGTGAATTTCGCGGGGGCGACTGCCGTGGCCACCGACGCAGTGCTGGGCGTGCCCAACGCTGACTACGCGGTGGGCGAGCAGGCTGGCGTCTCCACGCACGGCGAGATCCTGGTGGAGGCCGGTGCTGCGATCGCGGCCGGTGCCCAGGTGCAGCCCGATGCCCAGGGGCGCGTGATCACGCTCGCCGCTGGCAAGGCCTGGGGCAACGCCCGCGATGCCGCGACGGCGGCCGGTGACATCATCCGCGTGCTGCGCTGACCCGGACCATGGCTGGCTACGCCTCTATCTCCGACCTGGTCAACGCCGCGACCGACGGCTGGACCGAGCTGGCCCAGCGGTCTGCGCTGGATGCCGTGCTGGACGCCGAACTGCTGCGCCTGGTGGCCACGGCCGGAGACCTGAGCGACTGGACGCCCGAACAGATCGCTGTGGCGACTACCGCCCTGGCGCGTCTGCAGGACGCTCTGGACAAGGCCAGCCGCCACGCCGACACCTACCTGTTTCCACGCTACCGCTCGCGCATGCCTCTGCCCACCGACCTGGTGCAGGGTAGCAGCCTGCCTGGTGCCGTGGCGGCGATCGCGCTCAAGCGGCTCTACGGCACCTCGGTGCCCGAGGAGCTGCGGCGGGGCGCAGCCTGGGCCGACCAGTACCTGGTGGACCTGAGCAAGGGGGTCGTGAGTCTGGGCGGTGCGGACACCGAAGTCGCGCAGCCCGCTGGGCACATGGCCACGCGCGCGCCAGGCAGCGCATTTGACTGGGGGCGGTACTGATGTCCACTGCGTCGGCACTACCCCACCGCAACAACTTTCTGGAGCCCGAGCCGCACATCGTGGCCAGGCTCAAGGAGGCGCTCAGCGGCCTGCGGCCCCAGGTCCACGTGCTTACGGCGGCCGACCTGGCACAGGTACGAGAGGACGCCCAGCCCACCCCGGCCGTGCACGTGGTTTGGAGCGGATTCAGGCCGCTGGAATCCCGTGAGGACGGGGCGGCTGCGCGGCTGGATCACACCTGGCTCATCGTTTCTGCCGTGAAGAACGTGCGAACGGTGAAGACCGGGCAGGACGCACGGTCACAGGCGGGCGAACTCATGGCCCGTGCGGGCGAAACCCTGATGGGCTACCGGCCGCCCAACACATCGGGACCGATGCGGCTGGCGCCAGCGCCCACCGCTGGATTCAGTGGCGGGTTCATGTACCTACCGCTCGCCTTCTTGGTTGAGACGGTCTTTCAAAACGAGTTTTCACAGGAGTAGTCACATGGCAGTCGAAGTGCTCAAAAAGGTCTTTCGACCATCAATGAACGTTGGTAAGGTGTATGCCAGCGCATGGGGTTCGCCCAACCACCCAGCCCCAATCGGCAACGTGTTGGAGTTGACGGTGGAGCACACCGAGGATGTGCAAGAGCAGGAGGATATGACTGCACTCGGCGGCGGCACGCATGCCGAAGTGCGGCGCGTAACGAAGGTGAAGGTCAGCATGAAGCTGGCGGACCTCAACGTTGTGAACTTGGCTCGCGCCACCCTGGCTTCGGTCTCGGGTATCGACTCCGGGACTGTGACGGACGAGCCATTCACCGTCGCCTCCCTGGGTTGCCTGCTGCCACTGGAGCACATCGCTCCGACCAGCATCACGATCAAAAAGGGCGCCACGGCTGGTGCGGCTACACCGATAGACATGGCGGGCAACTACGAGCCCGGGGCGGCAGGCATCTTCCTGCCATCCAACGCCGCCGACATCGCCGTGGCCGACAAGCTGTGGGTCAGCTACTCCTACGGTGCCTACGCCGCCGTGGAAGCGCTCACCACCAAGGCCCCCGAGCTGCGCCTGCTGTTCGAAGGCCTGAACGAGGCCGACAGCGGCAAGCCCACCGTGGTGGACATCTGGCGCGCCAGCCAGGGGGTGACCAAGTCACTCGCACTGATCAAGAAGGGCTTTGGCTCCCTGGACGTCGAGGGCAGCGTGCTGCAGGACCCAACCAGGACCGGGGCGGGAATCAGCAAGTACTACCGCCAGCGCTTGAGCTGATCCAGACACGGCGCGCCAGGGCCGCCCGCCGCTTTCCCAGGCGGTGCGCGGCCTTTTCTTTTCTCAGCCCTTCAACAGCCCATGGCCACCGGAAACGACAACAAGCTTGACTACACGGTCCGCGTCAAAGATGAGGGACTGGAAAAGCTCGGCAGGACGCTAGAGACCACCGAGGACGCGACCAAGGATCTTGGTGCGGCAGCGACAACGGCGGGCGCGGGACTGGACAAGCTCAATTCATCAGCCGACAAGGCCGGAAACGAAATAGCGGAACTGGCACGGTCTTTTGACGAAAAGACCCAGGCCATCAAGGCCGCGCTGCAAGTCGAGCAATCGGAGATCGAACTCCAGCGCCAGCAATTGGCAGCCAGCCAGTCGGAGCAGCAGGCAATTCTGAAGTCTGCGACAGCACGTGGGGATGAATCACTCGCCACGCAGGCACAAAACCGCTTGCGGCAAATTGAAGCTGAGCAACTCGCCTTATCGGCGCGTGCGAAGCGGACTGAAGCGGAGGCCGTCCAACAGACCACTGATGCGCGACGCGAGCAAATGGCCCTTGTTGGGCCACTCACGGCAGCGCAGGCCAGTTCGACGGCGGCCGCCGAGAACCACGCCAAGGCTCTTCGCGTTCAGGCGGATGCCGCAGATCAGGCAGCACAAAGCACCCGAGACCTTGGTCGCAGCTCCAATCAGATGGGCAGTGAGCTGGCCGAGCTGAAGAGCGCAGTGGACGCCAAGACCGCCGCTATCAAGAACGGCCTGCAGGTCGAACAGAGCGCGATCGAGCTGCAGCGGCAACACCTGGCGGCCAGCCAGGCGGAGCAGCAAGCCCGCCTGCAAGCTGCCCAGGCAAAGGGCGACGACGCCGCTGTAGCCCGTGCCAGGAATGCTCTGGCCCAAGTGGAGGCCGACCAACTGGCGCTGGTCGCCCGCGCCAAACGTGCCGAAGCCGATGCAACCCAGAAAGCGACAGCAGCGCGCCGTGAGGAGCTGGCGGCAGTCGGGCCGCTGAATGCCGCCCAGGCCCAGGAGCTGCAGGCCGCTGAAAACTACACCCGCGCCCTTCGCGTTGAAGCGGCTGCTGCCGATCAGGCTGCGCAGCGCACTCGGGAGATGGGTGCCGCTCATCGGTCAGCCGTTGGCGCCACGGACCAGCTCAGCAGTCGCGTCGGGAACCTGTCTCAATTGCTGGGGCAGATGGCGGGCGCATTGGGCGCCGCCTTCACGTTCCGAGAGCTGGTCACTGCGGCTGCGCAGATGGAGCAGCTGCGCAGCGGTCTTACGGCTGTCACCGGCGATGCCGCCAAGGCGGGGAAAGAGCTGGAGTTTGTCCGCCAGGTCGCCATCCGCATCGGGGCAGACGTCACCGAGGTTGGCAAGGCTTTCTTGAGTCTCTCAGCGGCAACCAAGGGCACCGCAGTCGAGGGAGAGCCTACACGCCAGGTGTTCGAAGCGGTGGCCACCGCTATGGGCAAGGCGGGCAAGAGCAGCGCTGAAACCTCCCTGGCTCTGCAGGCTCTAGCCCAGATGGCCAGCAAGGGCGTCGTGCAGATGGAAGAGCTGCGTGGCCAGCTCGGTGAATCGCTGCCGGGTGCACTCAACGCGGCCGCCAGAGGCTTGGGCATCACGACGGCCGACTTGATCAAGTTGGTTGAGGAGGGAAAGATCGCAGCCAGCGACCTGTTCCCCGCGCTTTCTAAGGGACTCAACGAGTTGTATGGCGGTGCACCCTCGGCTCAGACCCTGAGCCAGGAGATCACCAACATCAAGAACTCGTTCACCGAGATGGCTGCGAACATCGGTGACGCGGGTGGCCTCACTGCTTTGAAGACTGGTGCGGAGATCGCACAGAGCGCCATAGTCGTGCTGGATGCATCGGTCGTTGCTGTCGGAAAGAGCATCGGCACGGTGATCGCAGCCGTGGTGAACAGGGATTTCTCTGGCCTGAAACAGGCTTTCACGGATATCCAGAAGGAAGCGCAGGACAAGCTGCTGAAGGCTGCTCAGCACAACGAGACCCTGCGCAACGCCATCAAGGCGAGCGGCGACCAGGCCGCCATCACAGCACTGGCCCAACAGGACCTGGCCGCCAAGACGCAGCAGGCAGGTGCCGCAGCGGCCACGGGTGTCAGCGACTTCATCAAGCTGCAGAACGGCTACCGCCTGGTGCAGGAGTCCATCCGTGAGCAGATTGCCGAGCAGGAAAAAAGCCTGATCGCTCGGGACGCCGAAGGCAAGGCCACCGTTGCGCTGGCAACAGCGTTTGGCACAGAGGCTGCACAGCGTGCGGCCGTCGCCAGTGCTGCCGCGACCTCCGCCGCTGAGCAGGAAAAGTTGGCCAAGCTCAAGCTGACGGAGCTGGCCACCATGCAGGAAGAGCTGAAGGCGCTGAAAGCCGAGACGGCTCAGATGGCGGTGATTGATGACACCAAGAAGAAGCAAATCGCTGATCTGGAAAAGCTGATCGGGCTGCGTCAGCAGGACGCGGACAAGGCCGTCGCGCAGGCCCAGGCGGGCCGGTTGGCCGCAGAGCAAGCCAAGGCCGAAGCCGAGGCCTACAAAGACAACAGCGCCCGCGTGAATGAGTTGCGTGAAGCCTATGAAAGCGCCAAAGCCAAGCTGGAAGAAGTGCGCGCGGCCAAAGCTGCAGGCAGAGCCACAGCCGAGGAACTCGCCAGGGCTGAGCTTGAGGCTGGCAAAGCCGCCCTGGTGTATCGGGACGCTCTCCAGGACCAGCTCCAGGCCATCGAAGCCAAGCGCAACATGCAGGCTGTCGAGATCGACGTGCAATCGACCGCCGTGCGCCTCGCGATTGAGCAGCAGCGTGCAATCTATGAGGTCGCCAGGGCACGTGGAGATGAGCGAACGGCAATTGCCGCGCAAAACGAAATGCGGCGCCTGGAGATCCAGCTGCTGCAACTGACCGCCCAGGCCAAGCGCGCAGAGGCTGAAGCTGCCATTGCCAGCGCAGAGGCCAAGAAGGCCGAGCTGATCGCGGCTGATCAGTACAACGGGGCCAAGAAGCTGGAGATCGAAGCAGCAATCAAGGCCGCCGAGGTCAAGCGTATGGAGGGTGACATTGCCGAGGTGGCGGCCAACAAGCTGCGCAGCCTGGCTCAAGTGCAGGGAAGTTTGAAGGCTTCCACTGACAACGCTACTGGGGCGATCTACAGCCAAGCTGCAGCGATGGAGCGACTTGCCGAAGGGGTAGAGCGAGTCGGCGAAGGCTTCCGGAACAAGGACGGCTTCACGTCCGACGCCAAAGGCAACGTCCAGCAGCAGTTCATCTGGACTCAGGCCTCGATTGTTGACTACCTCAAGCAGGCCGGCCTGGACGAGTTGCTCGCCGAGCGGCTCTCGAAAGACTTCCTCAATAGCAACGGCGACGTGCCCTACCTCGCAACAGAAGCCCAGAAGCAATGGGCTGGCAAGTGGGGAACGCTGTCTGAAGCGCTGGGCAAGATGGTCGAGTTTTACAAGTTTGACGACACCGGCAAGCACAGGGCCAGCGAGATGCTGGACTTTGAGAAGAGAAGGCGCGGCACGCCACAGCTGCGACCCCAGCAACCAGCTGCCAACGGCAGCGGTGGCGGCGATACGGAAGACGGAAGTGGCAGCAGCCGCAGCAGTGGCATCGCCAGCGGCAGCAGCGCGCCTGGCGCCACCTACGTCTCCAACATCACCATCGACGGCGTCCAGACGCCCGTGCGCTTTGCAGACGCCCAGAGCCAGGCCCAGACCGAGGACCTGCTGCGCAAGCTCGCCCGCGCCAAAGGCACCGCTGCCAGGTAACCCCCCATGAGCATCACACTGACCTACAGCGGCACCACCGCATATCTGAGCGACCGCCTCCACTGGGCCGATGAGTTCGACTGGTCCCCTGTTGAGCAGGTCACCGCTTACAGCACCACCGGCCGCCTGCTGGTGGACGTGGCCGTCAAGCAATCGGGCCAGCCCGTCACGCTGGAAGGCACCGACACCAACGCCTGGATCAGCCGCGCCCTGTGCAGCACCCTGCAGGCCTGGGCTGCGCTGCCAGGCATCCAGCTCGACCTGGTGCTGCGCGGAGCCACTCACCAGGTCATCTTCGACCACGCCAAGGGCGGCTTCAGTGCCCAGCCTGTCTGGAAGCTGCTCGACGGCGAGATCACGTCCGAGCTGTTCTACCGCCCCACCTTCCGTTTTCTGAAAGTCTGACCCATGACCATCCTTGAAGGCGACATCAAGCTGCTCGCGTCCCGCGTGATGGACGACGTGCCCGAGGGCGGCGGCGGCCCCACCGGCACCGTCATCCCCTACGGCGGCAGCAACCACATCTTCCGCGACATCACCGAGGCCGACCGGGCGGGTGGCAACGTGTCCATCATGCAGGTGCATGCGGCTGTGATGACCAGCAACGCCGAGCCCTACATGGGCGCGAACTTCATCCTCTCTATGCCGCCCACCGACCCCAACGTGTCGGTCACCCTGGCGAAGTGCAACCTGTTCGCCCGCCGTACCGAGATCGCTGCGGCCATTGCCAATTACCTGATCAAGGCGTCCGAGTGGTCGGGCTATTTGTTAGAAAACCATGTCCTGGGCCAGAAGAACATCCAGCTCTTCCACCGCCCGGGCACCGCCACACCGCCCATCGGCCGCACCCTGGTGCTGATCTACAACGAAGGCCAGCCCGACGAGCGCGCCCAGTACATCCGGGTCACCAGGGTCACAACCGAAACGCGAACGTTCACCTACAACACGGGCGGCGCGTTTGTGGACTTCCTGGGCTCGGTCACCCAGCTGGACTTGTCCGACAGCCTGCGCTTTGACTTCCCCGGCAGTCCCCCCGACCGGGGCTTCGGGCGCGACCCACTCAAGACCATGATCCGCGACACCTCGGTGGCGGATGCGGCGGAATACTACGGCGCGGCCCCCACGGTCCTGGCCGCCGCCATTGGAGACAGCGTGGTGAAGGTGGACAGCATCTACACCCAGCTCGTGCCCAACTCGCGCACCGAGACCTCGGCCCTGGACCAGCGCCCGGCCGCCACGCGCTCCATCGTGCTGGCCGACGCACCGCGCCGGGTAGAGATCGCGGCGGCCGCCCACACCCAGCGCATCAAGATCGGCCAGGAGAACCGGGGGTTCAACTACGTCTTCATGCTCAAGCCGCTGCCCGAGCCGGGCACGGTCACCGTGAGCTGGATGGCGCTGGGCACTTGGTACGAGCTGCAGGACGACGGCGCAGGCGTCTTCACGGGCAGTGGCGTGGGCCAGCTCATCTATGGCACGGGCAGCGGCAGCGTGACGCTGCCCGTGCTGCCCGACGTGGGCAGCGCGCTCATCGTCCAGTGGGGCGAGCGCGTGGGCTACACAAACCGCAGCACGCAGGGCGCGGCCATCCGCGCGCCGGAGTACTGCTGGACGCTGGAGCATGAGGGCGTGGTGCCTGGCTCCCCCGAGTTCACCTGGTACAGCGCGGGCGTGCTGCGCACCGCCACGGCCAATGCCGCAGGCGTCATCAGCGGCGATGCGACAGGCCTGGTGGACTACCCCAGCGGCACCGTGCTGCTGCGCACCGTGCACCTACCCGACCCGGGCGACGAGATCAGCACGGCCTACGACACCGACGTGGTGGTCAAGGAGATGCTCGTCCCCGGCGCGCCCGACGCAGGCGGCTACATCACGCTCAGCCTGGCCCAGCAGCCCGCAGCAGGCACCCTGCAGATCGAGTGGGCCACGGCCCGCACCACCACCAACACCAGCGGCGGCAGCGTGACGAACACCAACGCCATTAAGAACACTGGTGTGACCTACACGACGCGCTCGGTGCCCGAATACCGCGAGCCCGAGTCCACCAGCGGCAGCAGCGGTGGTGATCGTGTTGACTGGCCGCGCACTTCTTGAGGAGACACTACCCATGCCCATCGCCTACGTTGAGCGCCCCTTCACCATCACCAGCACCGTCGGCAGCTCCAGCACGCTGACTCAGGAATCCGGCCGCACGGCCGATGGCCGCATCGTCGTGGCCCAGACGGTCACCGACGACGGCGCAGGCGCCTTCATCGGCGGCCTGGGCACCGTCAATTACGGCGCCAAGCAGGTCAACCTGCGCGTCGTGCAGTTCGACCGCAGCACCGAGTCCTACAAGAGCGACTACGACAACGCCACCGAGTTCGGCAACACCGTGGGCGACGGCAGCGGCAGCAGCAATGCCGACAGCCGCAAGGGCGCCTCCTACGGCACCACCAGCGTGGGGGAGCAGATTTTGGCGACCTCCAGCGTGGTGGCCCGCTACCGGGTGGCTCCTGCGGTGGTTACCGCCCGCACCGACAGCTTTGCGCCCCAGTCCATCGTCATCGACCTGTGCCCCTACACCTCCGATTCCATCGTGCCCGGCAGCGTGCAGTTTGTGTGGATGGGCGAGACGTACACCGACTTCGAAGGCGTGATCTACCGGGGCCGCACGGGCAGTAACCCGGGCATCAACTCCGGCCGCATCGACTACGCCGCAGGCACCGCGCAAATGACCGACTACGTGGTCGGCCCCAACCCCGATTCCATCACCCTGCAAAGCCTGTGGACCCGGCGCAGCGCCTGGAAGACCGCCAGCATCTTCATGCGCACCCAGGCCGCCCCCATCAAGCCCACGGGCTACGTGCTCACGCTCACCGACACCGCAGGCAACGCCCTCACGGCCACGGGCGACCTCAACGGCAACCTGCTGGGCGCCCACATGTGGGGGCACATCGACTACCAGACGGGCGTGGTGGAGCTGCAGTTTGGCGACTTCGTCCTGGACTCCAGCCTCACCGCTGCCCAGAAGGCAGAGTGGTGGTACGACGCCGCCGACGTGGGCGCCGTGGAGGCGGGCAAGATCTGGCGCCCCTGGCCGGTGGACCCCACCACGCTGCGCTACAACAGCGTGGCTTACTTCTACCTGCCGCTCGATGCCGACATCGTGGGCCTGGACCCGGTGCGCCTGCCGCCCGATGGCCGCGTGCCCAAGTACCGGGTGGGCAGCTATGTGGTGATCGGCCACACGGGCGTGGTGCCCGCCGCCACCTACACGGACGGCCAGACCGTCAACTGCGCCCGCGAGCGCCTCTCGCGCGTGTACCTGGTCGGCGCAGACGGCCAGCTCATCCGCACCGGCTACGCGCCCAACCTGGACGCGGGCACCATCGCCATCACCGACGTGACCGGCTGGGTGCAGCCTGTGACCGTGAAGCACCGCATCGAGCAGATGGCCCGCGTGGCCGACGTGCAGATCGACGGCACCCTCAAGCTCACCAAGCAGCTTGCCCACGACTTCCCGGTGGGGAGCGTCGTCTCCAGCGCCATCATGGCGGGCAACCTGCGCGCCCGGGCGCTGCCGGTGTTCGATCAGCAGACCTGGGACGGTGTGACCTGGTCCGACGTCACGGTCGGCAACCCGGCGCCCTCGACATACAACGACGGGGCCTTCCCGGTAGTTGTGACCAACGCGGGCGCCATGACCGAGCGCTTTGCCCTGCGCGTGCTCACCGGGGGCACCGACGTGGAGGTGATCGGCGAGCACGTGGGCAACCTGGGCACCTTCAGCCGCAACACCACCATCGCGCCTATCAACCCGATCAGCGGCGCCCCTTACTTCACCCTGGCCGCTGCAGGCTGGGGCGCTGGCTGGGTGCCGGGCAACACGCTGTTCCTGCCCACCGTCGGCGCGTACTACCCACTCGTGGCCATCCGCGCCACGCAGCCCAGCGAGGCCATCGGCACCGACTACGCATTTGAACTCACTGAGCGCGGCGATATCGACCGCGCGCCCACCAACCCCGTCATCTAAGCCGCAACCATGATCTACACCTTTGATTCCGCAATGACCGGCGCCTCGGTCCTGTCTGGCTCTGCAGGCGCGCTGCGCGCCGTGCTCAAGGCCTGCCTGGTCGATGGCTTCGGCGCCGGGGCCGTGACATCGCTCACGGTGAATGCAGGCATTGCCACCGCCAACTATGCGGGCTCGCATCCCTTCCGCGTAGGCAGCGTGGGCCAGTTCGCGGGCGCCACACCCGCAGGGCTCAATGGGCAAAAGCCCATCCTGAGCACCACGGCCTCCAGCGTCACGTTTGCCGCACCTGGCGTTGCCAACGGGGCGGCCACTGGCACCATCACCAGCAAGCTGGCGGCCGCTGGCTGGCAAGAGCTGTTTGCGGGCACCCTTGCCAACGTGCTGTGCGTAAAGCCCACCGTCCCCGAGGCATCGGGTTGCGTACTGCGCGTGGCCGACACCGGCACCACCAACGCCCGGGTGCGCGCCCATGAGAGCATGACGGACGCCTCCACAGGCCCCGGCACCACGCCGCTGGAAGCGCAGGTGTCCGGGGGCCTGTACTGGCCCAAGAGCAGCGCGGCCAACGCCACGGCGCGCGCCTGGTATATGGTGGCCGACGAGCGTGCCTTCTACCTGGCGGTGGACCCAGCAGGCACGGGCCGATTCACGGTGCTGTTCGCGGGTGATATCGGCAGCTTTAAAAGCGGCGATGCCTACGGCTACCTGGTCACGGGCAATGAGGCCGACCAGGCCAACGTCAGCACCGTGCCCAACGGCTGCGTGGGCTACTCGCACCGCAGCGCCCGGGTGGGCGCCTACCTGGTGCGCTCCCACACGGCCATCGGCCAGGCGATTGCGGCGCAACGCATCGGCGCCCACCACAACGGCAGCACGGCGGATGCCTACGCGGGCACCTCGGGCTATTCGTGGGCCACGTATCCCAACGGCCCCAACAACGGCCTGTTGACCGGCCCCCTGGAGCTGGTTGCGCAGGGCATCCGGGGTACCTTGCCGGGCCTGCTGCACCCGGTGCAAGACCTGGGCACGGCGTTTGCCAATGGCGGCATCGTGGAGGGCACCGATGACCTGGCCGGGCGCCGCCTGCTGGCGATCCGCACCGCACCGCCCGCTGGTGCAGTGACCGCTGGGACCGTATTCCTGGACACCACCGGCCCCTGGAGCCGCTGAGCATGGCCGCGCGTTTTTGGAGGCTCAGCGGCTTCATGCTGGGGGGTAACGACCTGGAGCTGGCAGAGATTGCGCTGCTCAACGGCACCACGCGCCTCGATGGCGCCGCCACCCTCACGGCCAGCCATGCGCCCATCGCGGGCACGCTGGCTGCGCTCAAGGACAACAACGTGGGCAGCAGCTGCCGTTTCGCCGCGCAGGCTGTGGCCTCGGCCGGGTTCTTCCTGCACTGGGACATGGGGTCGGATGTCGAGGTGGATGGGCTGCGCCTGGCTGCAGGCGCATCTGAGCAGCACTGGCCGAAGTCACTGTCGGTGGCGTATTGGAGCGATGCACAGGGCTGGGTGTATGTCACCGAAGGCACCGGCCTGGTGTTTCCCGGTGCCAATACCTGGGCCACGGACGCGGTGGCGGGTGTGGTCCCCAGCACCTGGAACCCTGCGGACCGAGGGACAGGCGTCACGCTGTCTGAGGGCGACCTCTACGCCAGCAGCAGCTACTTCTACTACGCAGTTCGCAGCGTGCACGGTGTGTCCTCAAGGAAGTGCTACTGGGAGGTCTCTGATCTGAGCGGCTATTCGATGCCAGGCATCGTGACGGCTGCGGCGCCCGTGGAGGTTTTGACGCCCGAGGGGGCTTATCCGGGGTCTAACGCGCACGGCTGGGGCTACTACGGCGCAGGGGTGCTGTACCACGGCGCGGTTGAGGTGCTCACGGGATTGCCAACGGCTGGCACCTTCTCCGTCATGAGTTTTTTGCTTGACATGGATTTAGGCACGCTGCGGCTGTGGTTCGACGGGGTGGATGCGGGCGTTGTGGCGTCCGGGCTCGTCGGGCCCATTTACGCGTTTTTTGGGTCGGGTGCGAGTGCCATTGCAACCTGCCGGGCGAACTTCGGGGCCACACCGTTTGTGTATGTGCCGCCTGCGGGCTTCCAGGCGGGGTTTGGCCCCACGCGCCTGCTGTTCCCGACGCAGGGCGCGCAGCAGGTGCGGCCGTCGCGCATTGCTGCGGGGCTGGCTGTCAGTGCCCCGGTGCCCGCTTTCTCTACCAAGAGGATTTCGCGTGCTCAGGTGGCCCGCGACGTGGAGTTTGGCGGCCAGGCGCGCATCTGGGGCACCACCAAGATCAAGGGCACGCCCAACGTGCCCACCAAGGCCCGGGTGGTGCTGCAGCACCAACGCAGCAAGCTGCCCGTGCGCGAGACCTGGAGCGATCCAGTGACCGGTGCGTTTGAGTTTTCTGGACTCGACGCCAGCCAGCAGTTCCTGACGCTGGTCGAAGACCTGGCGGGCAACTTCCGCCCGGTGGTCGCCAGCAAGCTGGTGCCCGAGGTGCTGGCATGAGCGGCACCTGGCGTGTGGGCCCCGCGACGGCCCTGGCCCAGCTGCAGGCCGCGATTGACCTGGCAGACGATGGCCCCGGCCCGAGCCGGGTTCTGCTCTTCACCACCGACCGCCATCCAGCTCTGGACGGCGCAGCGGGCGACACGCCGCAGGCCGAGATCGTGCTGGCTGTGCCCTGCGCGTCCATCGTGGGCGGTGGGCTTGTGCTGCACGTGGCCGACCCGGGCGGCTCCCTGGTGCTGACCACCGGCATGCCCCGCTGGGGCCTGTGGGTCAACGCAGCGGGCGACATCGTGGCCGAAGGTAGCGTGACAGACGAAGCCAACGGCGGCGACTTCTGGGTGGAAGGTGGCAACACGCCGCTGGGCGAGACCAGCCCGCTGCTGCAGGCCGGTGGCCTGGTGGTGCTGGGCACCACCTCACTCACATAAGGGCCAGCGCGTGGCAAGCACCGATCTGCTCTTCGACCAGGCGCCCAACCCAACGGGTGGGCCGGTCGAGATCGTATTTGGAGACGACGGCGGGGGCGGCACGCCCGACGTGGTCGAGTTGCATGCGGCGGGCACGATCACGGGCCTGCGCGGCCGCATCGGTGTGCGTGTGGCGGCCCGGCTGCGGGCGCATGGCTCCATCACCGGCCTGCGCGGGCGCATCGGCGTGGTGTTCGACGTCAACGTTGAGCGGCCGATCACCACCACGACCGTCAACGGCTGGCAGGATGCCGCGCCCGTGCGGGCCAGCACCCAGGTGCGCTACGAGCAGGCCCAGCCGGTGCCCGCCGCCGTGCAGGCCAACTGGCAAGACGCCCGCACCGTGGGCACGCCCCACCAGGCGCGCTGGCAACAGGCCCAGCCCCGGGCGGTCACCGTGCGCCAGGTCATGCAGCAGGCCCAGCGCCTGGGCAGCGCCCCAGCCCTGCAGCGGTTTGAAGACGCCGAGCGCCTGCGTTCCATCACCCTGCAAGCCATGCAGCAAGCCCAGCAGCTCGCAGCGCCCCCGGTGTTGCAGCGGTTTGAAGACGCCACGCGGCTGCGCCACCTGGTGCAAAGCCGGTTTGAGGAAGCCCAGCACCGCCAGGCCGCTGTGCACAGCGCATTTGGCCGTGCGGTGCCGCTGTCCCGCGTGGTGGCCGTTCGGTATGAGGAGGCTCGCAAGCTGCCGCCCGGCGTCAGCGCGCCCGTGCAGCCGCCCATTGAGACGCCTTGCTACGTGCCCGTCCTGCCCGCGCATCTGGTGTTTGAAGACCTGGCCGACAGCAGCCTGCCTGTGGGCCTGGTGTTTGTGTGCGATGGCCATGGGCCTGGGCCGCAGCCTGGCGAAACCATCGTTGTCCCTGTTCGAAGGACTTACATCGTGATCAACAACATCACCCTGCACCGGGTGGACACGGGCGCCGAGCTGAATGCCCACAGCTTCAGCATGTCGCTGGACCACCAGTCCTGGACCTGGTCCTGGACGGCTTCACTGCACAACGATGCGGCCAATCACCTGGGCCGCGACAGCGCGGGCGATCCGGCCGAGCTGGCGGTGCTGGTCAACGGGGTGGAGTTCCGTCTGCGACTGGAAGGCAAGTCGCGGGACCGGCGTTTCAGCCCCACGCGCTGGGCGGTGTCTGGCAAGGGCAAGGCCTCGGTGCTGGGCTCGGCCGACGCCCCCAAGCAGTCGTTCCGCAACCTGGTGGACCGCACGGCCCAGCAGCTCATGGCCGACGTGCTCACCGTGAACGGCGTCCCCATGGGTTGGACGGTGGATTGGGGCCTGGAAGATTGGCACGTGCCCGCAGGGGCTTGGGCGATGCAGGGCAACTACATCGACGCCATCAACGACATCGCTGGCGCGGCCGGTGGCTACGTGCAGCCCCACAACACGGCCGCCACGCTGCGGGTGCTGCCGCGCTACCCACTGGCGCCCTGGCACTGGGGCAGCGTCACGCCAGACTTTGAGATTCCGGCCCATGCGGCCGAGGTGGAGGGCACCGAGTTCATCGACAAGCCAGCCTACAACCGGGTTTTCTTGGGCGGCATCGGTGCGGGGGTGTTTGGGCCGTTCACCCGAGCGGGCACCCCAGGCAACGTGATCGCCCCCCAAGTGAACCATGCGCTGATCACCCACCCGGACGCGCACCGGCAGCGGGGCATTGCCGAGCTGTCGGATACCGGCAAGCAAGAGCGGATCACCTTGAACATGCAGGTGCTGCCCGAGACCGGCGTGATTGTGCCGGGCAAGTTCATCCGCTACCTGGGCGACACCCCGGTGATGGGCATCGTGCGCAGCACGTCCATCGAGTGGAGCCGCCCCCGCCTGCGCCAAACGCTGGAGATCGAGACCCATGCCTAACGCTTACCGGGAGTTCATGGCGCTGATGCCCGACCAGCCCCTGGAGGTGGGCGAGATCACCTCCATCGCCGGGGGCGTGGCCATCATCACTCTGCCAGGCGGCGGGGTGATCCAGGCGCGGGGCGAGGGGACAGCCGGGCAGCGCGTGTTTGTGCGCGCTGGCTTGATTGAAGGGGGAGCACCGACGCTGACGTATGTGTCGGCCGAGGGGTAGAGCGAAAAAAGACGGGCGACCTGACCAGGTGCTGTAACACCTGGCCAGGCCCCCAACATGCAGGTATGAGCTGCAAGCCAGGCAAGACCCGCCACTCTCGCGAGAGCGCGTCGAGCCTATCAGAGTTTTCGTACAGAGAAACAGGCTTGCAAATATGGAAGAGATCAGGTGCGGCGCATGCAGCCGCAAACTCGGCGAGGGTGTCTACATCCGGCTGAGCATCAAGTGCCCCCGCTGCGGGGTCATGAATTCACTGAGGGCCGAGAGCCCCACCTCAGAGCGCCATGGAGCGTCCAACGTAACTGGAACCCACCATGGCACCCATCATTCCCTGGATCGGCGGCAAACGCCGTCTCGTTGACCTGCTGCTGAGCAGGTTCCCTGCCCATAGCTGCTACGTCGAGGTCTTCGCGGGCGGGGCGGCGGTGTTCTTCGCTCGCAACCCTGCCGACGTCGAGGTGCTGAACGACGTCAATGGCGACCTGGTCAACCTCTACCGCGTCGTGACGCACCACCTGGAGGAGTTCGTGCGTCAGTTCAAGTGGGCGCTGACAAGCCGCCAGGTGTTCAAGTGGCTCCAGGAGACCCGTCCGGAAACGCTGACCGACGTGCAGCGGGCGGCCCGGTTTTTCTATCTGCAGCAGCAGAGCTTCGGCGGGAAGGTGGCTGGCCAGACCTTTGGGACTGCCACCACTGCGCCAGCCATCAATCTCCTGCGCATCGAGGAGACCCTCTCGGCCGCCCATTTGCGCCTGGCAGCGGGCACCTACATCGAGAACCTGGACTGGGCGGCCTGTATCGACCGCTACGACCGCCCACACACGTTGTTCTATCTAGACCCACCGTACTGGGAGACGGAAGGGTATGGAGTGCCGTTTCCTTGGGAGCAGTACCAGCTCATGGCCACCAAGCTGCGAGCGATCAAGGGCAAGGCGGTCATCAGCATCAACGACCACCCGGCCATCCGGGAGTGCTTCGAGGGATACGACATGGAGGCGCTCAAACTGGACTACACCGTGGGCGGCGGGGCGAACCGAGTGGAGCGCGGGGAGCTGGTGATCTACAGCTGGGACCGGGAGGCCGAGCCCGTTGGGCTCTTCTAGCGCCACTTGCCTGTGTAGCGCTCACTGAGCCAGGCGCTCATCCCACGGACGGCGGCGGCTACGACTTCTGAGCCTGGGCCGCAAAGCCAAGTCTGGGGCCATTCGCTCAGGTGGCCTGCATCCCATGCTCGTCCGTGGATCAGATAAGTCCCATCCTGGTTCTGGCGCACTTTGCCGTCCCCCAGCTGGACGGTCAACGGAGTCACAAGCGAGGGCCCTTCGAGGTCGGCGGACGTGTAGAACGTGGATACCCGTTCGCCCACCCCTGTGTCCTTGCTCACGATCCAGCCGCTGTGCAGTGGTCGGCTGAGAATCAGCCCTGCAGGCAAGTACACGCCGCAGAAACGCAGCTCAACAAGCCTGCAAGGCCATGCTGCTTGCCTCCTGTCTGAGATTGCTCTCACGCTGCCAGGGGCGCCGACAGATCTGAACATGCCTGGGGGTTCCATCCCCCAAGCGTACACTTTGCGCAATTCCTTTTCGTGCCGCGAAACGGCTTGCCATGTGCATTTATCGCAACTCCGGCTGCTCAAATATCGCGGCGCGCTTCAGCCGGTTCCCTGGAGGGCCCAGAGCCTGGTGCTCCCCCCCCCTCCCCCATGCCCGGCCACGCGCCGGGCACGTTGCGCCATTGCGACAAAACAGCTGGGATTGAGCCGCCAAGGATTGGCGCAATCAGCAATCATTCCCATTCGCGTTTACAATTTTTACGATTATTTCCAGCCAGCCGTGCTCTCGTAGAAAAGCGCTGCAAGCCAGCCCGTCATCGCTTTTCTCTCTGGAGCCCGTCCATGTCCGCACCCCGCAGGCGCATTGTCTGTGCCGTTCATCCCCTCGCGGTCGCCGCCGCCCTTGCCGCCTCTGGGGCCGGCACCGCCTGGGCCCAGCAGCCCGCAGCCACTGCAGAAACCTCCCCGCCCGCTACCGACCAGATCGTGCAACCCAAGGCGCTCGACAGCGTCACCGTGTCGGGCGCACGCGAGAGCGCATCCACCCGCCTCCAGCTCACGGCGCGTGAAACGCCGCAGTCGGTCAGCACCGTGAACCGTGCGCAGATCGAGCGCCAGTCGCTCACCAGCATCGACACCGTGCTGCGCAACGTGAACGGCATTGCCGTGAGCTTCTACGACACACAGCGCCCGCTGTACTACGCGCGCGGCTTCCAGATCACCGATTTCCAGATCGACGGCCTGCCCAGCTACAGCAGCAGCACCAACCAGGAGTTCGACACCGCGCTGTACGAGCGCATCGACATCGTGCGCGGCGCCAATGGCATCCAGACCGGCGTGGGCGTTCCGTCGGCCACCATCAACATGATCCGCAAGCGCCCGCAGCGTGAGTTCGCCGCCTCTGTGGCGCTCACGGCGGGTTCGTGGAACCTGTACCGCGGCGAGCTGGACATCAACGCACCACTCAACGGCGACGGCAGCGTGCGCAGCCGCCTGGTGGTGGCCCCACAGAAAAAAGACAGCTTCCGCGACCGCTACTCCGAGGACAAGACCGCCCTGCTCGCGGCGGTGGAGGCCGACATCGGCACCGCCACCGTGGTGTCGGTGGGCTACCAGCGCCAGTCCAACGACCCCAAGGCCCCCATCTGGGGCACCATCCCCCGTTTTGCCACTACGGGCGCGCCCATCGATCTGCCGATCTCCACCAGCTTCTCGCCGTCTTGGACGCGCTGGGAGCGCACATCAGGCACGCTCTACGCGACGCTGGAGCACCAGATCAATGACGACTGGAGCCTGAAGGCCGCGCTGAACCACACCGAGGGCGACACCTTCCGCCTGAGCACCTACGGCTATGGCACCACCACCGCCAAGGCGCCCTTCATCAACCCGGTGACAGGCGCAGGCACCACGCTGTATGCCGCCGTCAGCGGCGGCAGCGAAAAGCAGGACACGGTGGACGCCTACCTGTCGGGCAAGTTCGAGCTGGGCGGACGCAAGCACGACCTGGTGGTGGGCATGAGCTCCACCCGCACCGCCACACGCACTGACGGCTACACCTCCGTCGCGGGCTGGAGCTACTTGATCCCCAACATCTACACCTGGGACGGCAGCGCGCCTGCGCCCACGTACTCCAAGACCGGCGCCTGGCGCACACAGATCACGCAGCAGACGGGCCTGTTCGCCTCGGCACGCTGGCGCGTGACCGACCCGCTGTCGGTGCTCACCGGCCTGCGCCTGACCGACTGGCATCGCCACTCCGACACCTATGGCACCACCGGCACCTATGCGGGCAGCTCCGCCATCCAGGACGAGAACCGCAAGGCCACGCCCTACGTGGGCGCGGTGTATGACATCACGCCCACGCTATCGGCCTACGCCAGCTACGCACGCATCTTCAACCCGCAGAACTACAAGGACCGCAGCAACACGCCGCTGTCGCCCGTCATCGGCAGCAATGCCGAAGCCGGCCTCAAGGCCGAGCTGTTCGAGCGCCGCATCCAGGCGCACTTTGCGGTGTTCCAGACCAAGCAGGACAACTACGGCGTGCGCGACAGCGCCATCACCACCCCGCTGCCCGACGGCACCCTGCCCTATGTGGCCGTGAACGGCACCAAATCCACCGGCTTCGAGCTGGAGTTCGCGGGCATGGCCACCCGGCAGTGGCGCGTGAGCGCGGGCCTCACCCGCGCCAAGGTCACGCGCGCACCCACCGACCTGATCTACGCAAACATGCCCGACTACCTGCTGCAGCTGGGCACGGACTACCAGCTGTCGGGCGCCCTCGCCCCCCTGTCGGTGGGCGGCAACCTGACCTGGCAAAGCGCCATTGAGGGCTTCAACATCCCGCACCCCAGCGGCACGGTAACAGTGAAGCAGTCGCCCAAGGCCATCCTCAACCTGCGCGCGTCCTGGCAGTTCAACCCCAAGGTCAGCGCCACGCTGGCGGTGAACAATGTGACCAACCAGAAATACTGGGCCAACCTGGACTACGGCAACTACGCCGACCCGCGCAACCTGAGCGTGACATTGCGCGCGGCGTTCTAGGCGAAGGGCGGGGTACTCCGGCCCCGGCAGGCCCCAGGTAGAGCCTGTCGGGTTTCGCCTCCAGCGCCCGCAGCTGCCTGCGCAGCACCTCGGTGCGCCCCGGGGGCTCGGCCACAGATTCGCGCAGGTCGCGTTCGATGGCTGTCCGCGCCCGCGCAATGGCCTGCGACTGCAGGTTAATCCGACAGCACCAGTTTCAGCACGCTGTTCTCGCTGCCCACATACAGGCTGCGCCGTTCGGCCCCTGGCGCCAGGAACTTCACCAGGTTCAGTCCCGCCGGCAACTGCCCGAGCAAGACGCCGCCGGGCGTGGGCACGGCCTGGCCTGCCAACAGCTCAAGACCCTTGGCCTGCGTCCACCGGTGCACACCGCAAGCGCTGGAGAGAAACACCTCGCCGGGTCGGCCGGGCAGAACGCAGATCTGCTTGAAGGGCTCTTTGGAAAACTCGATTTGATTTCGGTCTATTTCCAAAGACAACGCGAATCGCTGGATTCCCTGGGTGTCGATGCGCACCAGCTCGGGATGGAACCGCACAAAGTTGGTGGAGCCATCGAGCTCCACCCGGTTGCACAGCACCCACGACACCTGCGCAGCACCGCCCTCAAAGGCCATGTCAGCAATGTCCATGTACCAGGGGCGCTGCGCCAGGGGGGGATAGCTCTGAGGCGTGTACAGGGCCTGCGGATCCCCTGCAACAATCTTCACCTGCCCATTGGCATCGATGGTGCCAACAAGCGCATTCCCATTGGCCCTGCCGAAGTACACATCGCCATCGCCGGCTTGTGGCGAATAACGCGTGGCAAACCACAGCAGCCCTGTTGTATCGGTGCGTAGAACTTGCACGCCAGGGTCGTGCCTCCCTCCGGACGCGAAATGGCTGGAGCTGACCCAGGTCTGCCACGCAGACTGGCCATTGGTAGCAGTCCGAATCAAGGCGCGGTTCTGGGTGTCATAGGTGATCAGTTGCCCATAGGCAATAGCCATGCGGTTCCCACGAGGCTCCAGAGACCATGTGCTCACCTGGCCCGAGGCGCTGACCGATCGGAGGGCCGGTGCGGGAGCAGCGTCCGACGAGTTGCCTCTCTGATTCTCCAGCAAGATCAAACCGCCAGCCCCGTCAGGCAACGCCTCAACACCCCTGACAAAGCTGAACCGCGCCTGACTCTGTCCGTCCACCTCGCCTACATTGGCTTGCGCTCCCAGCCACCGAGAGACCGACGTCGTCGGCATCTCCAACCTGCACGCCACAACCTCAGTACCGCCCTCAGGTGGGTCGCTGCATGCGACAAACAAAGAGCCCGGAGCCGTGTTCGACGGCTCTCGAACAACCGTTACTTTGCGCCCCCGTAGCTTCCATACTCCCGATGGCGTGACGCCCGACAAATCAATATGTGCAATGGAGAATTCCCGCGCTCCCTGCCCCTCGGCCAGCGCCCAATACACATCCTGGTCCCGATGGACTTTCATCAAGGGAGTCCAATGATCAAAAGGCCACTGGTTGGAAAGGACGCGCCATTGATACTCACCGCCCATCAGCACCAGATCTGCCCACTCATAAGGGTCGCCGGTGAACTTGGTATAGCGCCGCACGCCGCCAGTAGCGGACTCGAGCAGCAGGCTACCTCGGGGCAGCGGCAACAAGGTCTTCACCGTGCCATCCGTCCCCAGGGTACGCAACATGGGTTGTAAGCCCTTCTGGGGGTCTTGGTCAATGAAGTACACAAGCCCATCTCGGGCCAGCAAAGGTGAGTCGAAGTAGAGGAGAGAAGCACTCGCGCCCACTCCATCCACCAGACCGGTGCTAGCCCCACCTCCCGCCAAGAGTACGGGCGTTTCCCCCTGCAAATAGTGCACGCTTCCGCCACCCATCGTCACAAGGTAACGGTCCATGGCGTCAAACAGATGGCCAGTGAAATAGTGGGGATACGTTGGAGCAAACGAAGACACACCATCATGGGTTCTGTGCCCCACACGACTGTCCCGGCCGTACACCCCCACAAACTGAAGATCGCGCTTGCTATTGAAGCTCAGTCCCGTCAGCTCTGTGGGTAGCCGCACCATTTCGCCCTGACTGATTGCAAATCCGCCACCGCCCAAGGCGCCAGCCACCATTTCCAGTGTGCCGGCTTTGGCGGGCGGCTCCACAATGGGCTCGCCCCCCCCTCCCCCACCGCAGCCAGCCACACCGGAGGCTGCAGCAACCAGGCCCCATTGTCCAAATCGGCGACGCGTGATGGCCTGCCCTTGAGCATCGAATCCAGACGTCATGTTCACAGGTTGTCCTTCCTTTGAGCAAGCGCCCATTATTGGTGCGCCACACCGACGGAACGCACTGGCTGCGCCTCTGTTACCGACGGAAACATAGGTGTGCAAAGCCCTCCAGTCGATTCCTTTGGCCACGGCACTGCCACAAGCAATGGCGGCACAATCAGACTCTTTTGTGCCACCGCATCCGAACGAAGTGCCGACGACTCCATTTTTTGACGCCATCATCATCGGCGCTGGCGCTGCCGGCCTGTTCTGCGCGGGCCAAGCGGGCCAGCGGGGGCTGAAGGTCTTGCTCATCGACCATGCCGACAAAGTCGCAGAGAAGATACGCATCTCGGGCGGCGGGCGCTGCAACTTCACCAACCGCGACCTGGACCCGGCCGCGCCGCACAAGCATTTTGTGGGGCAGAACCCGCAGTTCTGCCGCTCTGCGCTGTCGCGCTACACGCCGCAGGATTTCATTGCGCTGGTGGACAAGCACGGCATTCCCCACCACGAAAAACACAAGGGCCAGCTGTTTGCCGACCGCTCGGCCGAGGACATCATTGCCATGCTGCTGGCAGAGTGCGCGGCAGGTGGGGTGACACATTGGCAGCCTTGTGCCGTCAGAAACATAGTTTTTTTGGCCGCTACCGCGCATCCATCAAGCGTTGCTAGCTATCAAATTGATACTGACCGGGGCCCAGTGCAAGCGCGCTCGCTGGTGATTGCCACGGGCGGGCTGTCCATCCCCAAGATCGGTGCCACGGATTTCGGCTACCGGCTCGCGCAGCAGTTCCAGATCCCGCTGGTCGAGCGCCGCCCAGGCCTGGTGCCGCTGACCTTTGATGGAACAGGCTGGGCGCCTTATGCACAACTCGCGGGTCTGGCGCTGCCGGTGCAGATCAGCACCGGAGCCAAGAAAGCCCGAATGGCCTTTGACGAAGACCTGCTGTTCACCCACCGGGGCCTGTCGGGCCCGGCGGTGCTGCAGATCTCCAGCTACTGGCAGGAGGGCACGCCGCTGGCCATCAACCTCGCGCCCACGGTGGACCTGCCCGCCGCGCTGGCGCAAGGCAAGGCCCGCTCGCGCAAGCTGATTGCCAACGAACTGGCCACCGTGGTGCCGAGCCGCCTGGCCGATGCCTGGGCCGGCCGCGAGGCCGACTGGCAGCGCCCCATCAACGAGGCCAGCGACAAGGCCCTGGCGCGGCTGGCGGAGCAATTGGCGCGCTGGGAGCTGACGCCGACGGGCACCGAGGGCTACAAGAAGGCCGAGGTGACGCTGGGCGGCGTGGACACCAAGGCGCTGTCGCAGCAGACCATGGAGTGCAAGGCCCAGCCGGGCCTGTACTTCATTGGCGAAGTGGTGGATGTGACGGGCTGGCTGGGGGGCTACAACTTCCAGTGGGCCTGGGCCAGCGCCCATGCCTGTGCGCAGGCGCTGCCGCTGACTGGTGATGCGTGACGCGTTAACGCGTTGAGGAGGAAGACGCCGCCAGGACAACGCACCTACACTCCGGCCAACCCACCGGGCTTTCACCCTCAACGTCTTTTTTCGGGAGACCGGCATGGACGCCATGGAGCGCACAGAAAAACTGCAGGCGGCCGCCACGGCGGTGGGTGCCCTTGTGGCCCTGGTGCCTGCGGCCAGCATCGGCGGCAACATCTTTGTCGCCATCCTCGCGGCGCTGGGCGTGGGCTCGCTGGCCGGGGGCGCGGTGATGCTGCGCTGGCAGCTCACCGACGAGGGCGACGCCTACCTGCGGGCCGACTCGCGCATCTCAGGCCGGTCCACATCGCGCACCTCCGTGTGGCTGGGCAACCTGGCGCCAAGCGTGATCCTGACCGGCCTGGCGGTTTTGCTCCACCTGCGGCTGACCTGACCACGGCACGCACCGAATCGCTGCGCCGCATCACCCCATCAGCGGTGCGGGTTGTGTGATGGTGGCATCCAGCCCACGCAACGATGCACCTTGCAGCAAGCGGTGCTGCAGCGCCCAGGCTTCCAGGTGGTCCAGCGGCAAGGGGCGGCTGAAGTAATAGCCCTGTAGCTCCTCGCAGTCCAGCGCACCCAGCACCTGGGCCGTGGCCAGGTCTTCCACGCCTTCGGCCACGATGCGCAACCCCAGCGTATGGCCCAGCGCGATGATGGCGCGCGTGATGGCCATGTCGGCGGGGTTGGTCAGCATGTCGCGCACAAAGGACTTGTCCACCTTGAGGCGGTCGATGTCAAAACGCTTGAGGTAGGCCAGGCTGGAATACCCGGTGCCGAAATCGTCGATGGACAGCTGCACGCCCAGCGCCTTGAGGGCTGCCAGCTGCTGCGCCGCCGCATGGGCGTTGTCCATGAGCTGTGATTCGGTGATCTCCAGCTCCAGCCGGTGGGCGGGCATGCGGGTGCGGGCCAGCAGCGCCTCGATGTCGGGCACCAGCGCCGGGTCGGCCAGCTGCGCGGCCGAGAGGTTGACCGACACCGACACATCCGCCAGCGCGTGCAGGTGCGCGGGTGAATGCGCGTGCGCGTGCAGGTGCGCGGGTGAATGCGCGTGCGCGTGCGGTTGTGGGTGCACTTCGCCATCCTCGGGCGGCGCCTGCCAGCGCGCCCACTGCTCGCAGGCCTGCTGCAGCACCCAGCCACCAATCGCGCGGATCATGCCGCTTTCTTCGGCAATGGGGATGAACTCGCTGGGCGGGATGGCGCCCAGCAAGGGGCTGTTCCAGCGCAGCAGAGCCTCCACGCCCAGCAGGTGTGCGCCCTTGGCGGACAGGCGCGGCTGGTAGTGCAGGCTCAGCTCGTTGCGCTCCAGCGCGCGGCGCAGCTGCTGCTCCATGGTCTGGCGGGCCACGGCGCGCAGGTCGGTCTCCATCGAATAGAACAGCGCCATGTCGCGCCCCGTGGTCTTGGCCTCGTACATGGCAGCGTCGGCGCGGCGCATGAGTTCGTCAATGTCGCTGCCGTCCTCGGGGTACACGGCAATGCCCACGCTGCAGGAGACGTTCAGCTCGTGGCCCTCCACCGGATGGCTCTGGCGGATGAGCGGGATCAGGCGCCGCTCCACCAGCTGCTGCACATCCTCGCGCCCGGCCACGTCGCGCATCACCACCACAAACTCGTCACCGCCCAGACGGCTCACCGTGTCGCGGCTGCGGACGGCCTGCGTGAGGCGTGCGGCCACCGAACGCAGCAGGCCATCGCCGATGTGGTGGCCCAGCGTGTCGTTGATGGACTTGAAGCGGTCCAGGTCGATGAACAGCACCGCCACCTTCTCGCCCGTGATAGGCGCCTGCGCCAGCGCGGCCTGCAGCCGCTGCACACACAGCGAGCGGTTGGGCAGCTCGGTGAGCACGTCGTGGTGCGCGAGGAACTGGATGCGCTCCTCGTTGTGCTTGCGGTCGGTGATGTCGATGGCAATGCCGATGTGGTTGGCCACAGCGCCACCTTTGCCCTCGCGCACGGCCGACACCATGAGCCAGGCCGGGTAGGTCTCGCCCGAGCGGCGGCGAAAACGCACCTCGCCCTGCCAGGATTCCTTGTCGGCCATGGTGCGGCGGATCTGCGCCGACAGCGGCTCGCCCCCCGCCTCTTCCAGCAGCGAGCCCAGGCCCTCGCCGATGAGTTCGTAGAAGTCGTAGTGCGTGCTGCGGCAAAACGCCTTGTTCACACTGATGATCTGCTGATCGGCGTTCATGATGATGATGCCCTCGGACGAGGCCTCGAACACCTTGGCCCACAGCTCCAGGCGCTGCTCCATCACCTTGAGCACGTTGATGGGCGTGAACGCCGTGAGTACCGAATCGCGCCCCTGGAACTGCAGGCGCCGCGCCGACAGCACGGCCCACGAGGGCTCGGGGCTGCCCTTCCAGCGCACTTCAAACTCATCGACCGATCCCTGGTCCGCCAGGCGCTGGAAGAAGCGCGCGCGCACGCCGGGCTCTAGCCCTACGGCCCAGGGGTCGGTCTTGCGGCCCCCCAGCCAGTGGGCGGCGGGCGCGTTGGAGTGCAGCACCTCGTGCTCGGGGATGGACGTGACGACCATGGGAATGGGGAAGGCCTCCACCAGCTCGCGCTGCGCCTCGGCCGCGCGGGCGCTGGCGGCCAGCTCCTGCTGCAGCAGGCGGTCGCGGTCGAGCTGCGAGAGCATCTCGTTGAACGCGGTGACCAGACGGCCGATTTCGTCGCGGCTGTTCCACTCTGCGCGCAGCGTGTGGTCGCCGCTTTTACGCACTTCGTCGGCCACGCGGGCCAGTTGCTGCAGCGGCTTGGCAATCTGGCGCGCGACCAGGGTCACCAGGCTCAGGATGCAGCCCAGCAGCACCAGCGCCGTGCCCAGGTGCAGCCACATGCGTGCAAACAGGCTGTCCACCCGCTGGTTCAACAGGCGTTCCAGGTCCACGATGCCCACCGACCAGGCATCGCGCAGCGCACCCAGCACCTGGGCCTGCTGCGCGCCCACCTGGGCCAGCGTCAGGCGCGACTCGCCAGCGGCAATGCCCTGCAGCAGGGCCTGCAGGCTCTCCAGCGAGGCCTTGAGCGCCTCGCGCTGCCGTCCCAGCGCTGCACGCATCTCGGGCGAACCCGCAATGAACGCCTGGTTGTAGTCCGACTCAATGCCCTGCGCCACCGCGTCCAGCCGCCCCACCAGCGTGAGCAGCTCCGAGGTCCACTGCGGCCCCCGCGCCGAAGGCGCTGCGCTCAAAAAACTCACCGTGTCATGCACCGCCTGCAGCAGCTCCGGGAACCGCAGCACCACCAGCGACATGACGTAGTAGCTGTCCAGGTCCGGGTCCAGGATCAGGTTGGACTGGTTGCCCACCGTGGTAAGCAGCTCGCGCCCCTCGCGCAGCAACTGGCTGCGCCGCAGGGTGAGCGAGGGCGCATCGGCCGATGCCGCTCCTGCCACTTCTGCCGGCGCCTGCCGTGCATTGCCGGGCAATTGCTCCAGCACGGTGCTGAAGCGCTGGCCTGCATCGCCGGTGCGCAGCAGCTCGTCATGGGCCGCACGCACCACCGCCAACCGGGCCAGCACCTCGGCCACCTGCGGCGGCTGCTGGGAGGCATCCAGAAACTGCCCCAGCAAGCCATCGCGCACCACCGCCGCATAGGTGGTGCCCACGATCTCCTTGCGCGTGAAGTCGATGGCCAAGTATTTCTCGTGGATCAGGATGCTGGAGACGTAGATCACCGCCGTCAGGTCCAGCAGATAGATGAGCATGAGCTTACGGCCCACACTGAGGCGGCCCAGCCAACCCGATACGCGGCGCATGAATGCCATGGTGTTGCGGCAAGGGCCCGCCCAGACGGATGGCCTGGGCTACCCACCGGAGAGTGAATAGGAGTGTTACAACATGAAGCAACTTCCGCGCCATTGCAGTGCAGCCAGCCCGTGAGCCGCCAACCGGGCGCCCCGTGGGGGGGCAGACGGGCGGGCCCTTGCGTTACCGGCGCGAATAAGGGCTATAATCTCCGGCTTTGCTGGCAATGCCCCGTCGGCCAAATACTAGTTACAGACGGGGAAACCGCTTTGTACGGACTTGAGGCCCGATCTCCCCAAGCCCCTCTGCAGGCACCATTTGGAAAACATTAGCTAATGACTACGATCCGCGTAAAAGAAAACGAACCCTTTGACGTTGCCCTGCGCCGCTTCAAGCGCACCATTGAAAAGCTCGGCCTGCTGACCGACCTGCGCGCCCGTGAGTTCTACGAAAAGCCCACCGCCGAGCGCAAGCGCAAGAAGGCTGCTGCCGTGAAGCGTCACTACAAGCGCGTTCGCAGCATGCAACTGCCCAAGAAGCTGTACTAAGTACTGCTTTGGCCCCGTCCTGATACGGAGTGCCGACAAACCCGCGCTAGGGACGCCAAGCGCGGGTTTTTGTTTTTGGGGTTTGCCAAAAGGCTTTCTGGCGTCGTTGCAACGCCTTGCCGTAGCAGTACTACTGTCTGCGGCGTTGACGCCTAGCCAGAAAGCCTTTTGGCAAACCCCTGTTCTTGTCTAAAAACCAACCAAGGAAGCCGCCATGAGCCTCAAGGACCAGATCACCGAAGACATGAAAACCGCCATGCGCGCCAAGGACAGCGAGCGCCTGGGCACCATCCGCCTGCTGCAGGCCGCGATGAAGCAGAAGGAAGTGGACGAGCGCATCACCCTGGACGACGCCGCCGTGGTCGCCATCGTGGACAAGCTGATCAAGCAGCGCAAGGACTCCATCACCGCGTTTGAAGGCGCAGGCCGCCAGGACCTGGCCGACAAGGAAAAGGCCGAGATGGCGGTGCTGCAGGCCTACCTGCCCGAGCGCATGTCGGCCGAAGAAACGCTGGCCGCCGTGAAGGCCATCGTGGCCGAAATCGGCGCCTCGGGCCCGGGCGACATGGGCAAGGTCATGGGTGTGGTCAAGACCCGCCTGGCCGGCAAGGCCGACATGGGCCAGGTGTCGGCTGCGGTGAAGGCAGCGCTGGCGGGCTGATCGCCCCCGCTACCACCCAGTCAGTCAGTATCTTTTTGATAGCTGCTACCGCTTGCCAGACGGGCGGTAGCGGCTATTTTTTCTTCAAACAGGGGCGTTTGCACCCGTCTCGGCGCCCTGCCCCATCCACCCGGCGCGGAAATGCGCCTGCAGAAACTCCACGCACACCCGCACCTTGGCCGAGCGCTCCAGCCGCGTCGGGTACACGGCCCACACATTGGCCTCTTGCTGCCACTGCGGCAGCACCTGCACCAGGCGCCCCGCCTGCAGGTGCGCGCCCACATCCCACAGCGAGCGCAGCACAATGCCGCGCCCATCCACCGCCCATTGCACGGCCATCTCGCCGTTGTTGGCCGACAGCGGGCCGCGCACCTTCACCGACTCCTCCTGCGCACCACTGCGCAAGCGCCACACGCCAAACGGGTGGTCGCGCTCCTTGATCACCAGGCAGTCGTGCGCCGCCAGGTCGGCCACGGTGCGCGGCGCGCCCTTGCGCTGCAGGTAGGCAGGCGCCGCGCACAGCACGCGGTGGTTGTCGGCCAGGCGGCGGGCGATGAGGTGCGGCGCAATCTCGTCGCCCACACGCACGTCCAGGTCAAACCCTTCACCCGCCACGTCCACCAGCCGGTCGAACACTTCCAGCCGCACCTGCAGCCCGGGGTGCTGCTCCACCAGCCGTGACAGCGCGGGCGCCACGATCTGGCGGCCAAAGCCGAAGCTGCTGCTCACGCGCAGCAGCCCGCGCGGCTCGCTGCGCGTGATGGCCACCTCCTGCATCAACTGCTCCATGTCGTCCAGGATGCGCTGCGCCCAGTGGAAGACGCGCTCGCCCTCCTCCGTCACCGCCACGCGGCGGGTGGTGCGGTGCAGCAGCTTGACCTGCAGGTCCTGCTCCAGCAGGCGAATGCGCTTGCTGACATAGGCGGGTGAGGTGCCCAGCTCGGTGGCGGCGCCGCCAAAGCTCGCCTTGCGCACCACGGCCGTGAACACGCGCAGGTCTTCCGCTGCAGGATTTTTATGCACGAAGTGTGAAAGATGAAGCCACAGTTGGCGGATTGTAGTTATCGGAAGCGCTGGGAACAATGCACACCATGCCGCTGGCTGCGCCCTGCAGCCGCATTCCCGACGCCATTGCAAGGACCGCTTGATGACCTCTTCCCCCCCTGCCAAAACCTACCGCATCGCCCTCATCGCCGGAGACGGCATTGGCAAGGAGGTAATGCCCGAAGGCCTGCGCGTGGTGCAGGCCGCCGCAGAACGCTTTGGCATCACCCTCGAAACCACCACCATCGACTGGGCCAGCTGCGACTACTACGCCGCCCACGGAAAAATGATGCCCGACGACTGGAAGGCGCAGCTGTCGGGCATGGACGCCATCTTCTTCGGCGCCGTCGGCTGGCCCGCCACTGTGCCCGACCATGTGTCGCTGTGGGGTTCGCTGCTCAAGTTCCGCCGCGAATTCGACCAGTACATCAATCTGCGCCCGGTGCGCCTGTTCGAGGGCGTGCCCTGCCCGCTGGCGGGCCGAAAGCCCGGCGACATCGACTACTACGTGGTGCGCGAGAACACCGAGGGTGAATACACGTCCCTCGGCGGCATCATGTACGAAGGCACCGACCGCGAGATCGTGATCCAGGAATCGGTCTACTCCCGCCACGGCGCCAACCGCCTTTTGAAGTTCGCCTTCGACCTGGCCCAGAGCCGTGCCAAGAAACACGTGACCCTGGCCACCAAAAGCAACGGCATCGCCATCAGCATGCCCTGGTGGGACCAGCGTGCCGACGATGTGGCCAAGGGCTACCCCGAGGTCACGCTGGATAAGCAGCACATCGACATCCTTACCGCCCGCTTTGTGCTGCAGCCCGGCCGATTCGACGTGGTGGCTGCGACCAACCTGTTCGGCGACATCCTCTCTGACCTGGGCCCGGCCACCACCGGCACCATTGGCCTGGCGCCCTCGGCCAACCTGAACCCCGAGCGCCACTTCCCCAGCCTGTTCGAGCCCGTGCATGGCTCAGCGCCCGACATTTATGGCAAGAACATCGCCAACCCGATTGCGATGATCTGGTCAGGCGCGCTGATGCTGGACTTCCTCACGCAGGGCCAAGGCGCAGGACGGCAGGCGCATGACGCCATCGTCACAGCTATCGAAGAGGTCATCAAAAGCGGCCCGCGCACGCCAGACCTGGGCGGCACGGCCAACACCACGCAGGTGGGCGAGGCGATTGCGGCACGGGTGGCGGGGCACTGAGCCACGGCCCTGGCCCAACGCTCCTATTTCAATAGCTTAAAAGGCATACCTATCGCGCGGTAACGGCCTTTTTTGCTTGAAACCACAGGCTAAGTGGCAATGTCCTCGTGCAGGCAGAGGTAGTTGCCCTCGGTGTCCTTGAACCACGCGGCCTTCTCGGCGCCCAGCACACACACATGGTTCACGGTCTTGAGACCGGGGAAGTCGTAGTCCTCAAAGACCACCTGGGCGCGTTTCAGCGCCTCGATGGTGGCGGCGATGTCGGCCACCTGAAAGCTGATGGCCGTGTGGTCGGCCTTGGTGCCTTCCGGCTTGGGGAACAGCGCCAGCGTGCTGCCCCCTACGGCATAGACAAACTTGCCATCGGGCCGGAAGCCACCGGGCCTCAGGCCCAGGCAGCCCTCGTAGAAGGCGCGGGCGCGGTCCATGTCCATCACGGGCAGCATGGTGGTTACGGAGGAATCGGACAACATACCAGGTCCTTTCGCTCAATCCGGCCCGACATGCAGCAGGGGTGACATGCAGCCATCCTGGCGGTGCGCCAGGGCCCGGTCCAGGCCGTCCGACCGGACTGGCAGTGTAGGCCGATCCCCGGCGCTGCGCCACTGCGCGCTGCCTCTCCCAGGCTCCAAAACTGCGTTAGCCCCCATGGGGCGGCACCCTGAAGTTGTCGGTGATGCGCTGCTCGGCCCGGGCCAGGGCAGCGCCCAGCCTCCGCAGCCAGCGCCACCCCAGGCTTTGCACCCAGCGCGGCCAGCGGGCGGCACGGGCCGGGCGCCGCGGCAGTACCCCCGGGGGCTGGGGCTGGCTGGCGCGGGCGTGGGGGGCAGTGTTTTCGGGGTCCAGACGGGTGGGATGCAACATGGCCCCGATGCTCGCGGCGGGTTTAACATCTGTAAAGTTGAATTCATTGAATCCTGAAGTCAGGAAACCTGATGCGTAACCTCAACCTCGACCAGCTGCAGACCCTGATCGCCATCGCCGACCTGGGCACCTTTGCCGCCGCCGCGCAGGCGCTGCACCTGGCGCCACCCACGGTCAGCATGCACATCAAGGAACTGGAGTCGCGCCTGGGCGCCGAGCTGGTGGTGCGCGGGCGGCGGCAGGCCGACCTCACCCCCGCCGGCGAGGTGCTGGTGCGTGAGGGCCGCCAGCTGCTGCTGGCCAGCGACGACCTGGTGGAACGCGTGCGGCGCCACGCATCCGGCCGTGAGGGCATGGTGCGGGTGGGCGTGTCGGCGGGCGTCAGCACCCGGCTGCTGCCGCGCATGCTGGAGGCGCTGGCGGCACGCAGCCCGGGTGTGGAAATCCGTCTGGAGGCCGTGGGCTCGGCCGAGTCGATGCAGCGGCTCAAGGCGGGCACGCTGGACATTGCCATCGTCGCCAGCCCCCAGCCGCCGCTGGCCGAGGTGCGGCAGACCCCGTGGCGCAACGACCCCATGGTGGCGTTGCTGCCCTCCGCGTGGGAGGCACCCGAACACATCGGCCCCGACTGGCTGGCCCACCGCCGCTGGGCCTCGTTCGCCCCCGCCACACAGATGCACGGGCTGATCGCCAACTGGTTTGGCCAGGCGGGGCACCACCCGCGCCCGTTTCTGGCGCTGAGCTACCCCGGCGCCCTCAAAAGCCTGGCCGTGGCCAGCCAGTGCGCGGCCTTGCTGCCGATGGAAGAAGTGGAAGACCTGCAGGGCACGCCCGGCGTGCAGATCCGCCCCCTGCAGCCGCCGCTGATGCGCCCCATGGCTGTGGCACACCGGCACCAGCCAGCGCCATCACCTGCGGTGGCGGGCGTGCTGGAGTTGCTGGCGGACTTTGCAGATGCCAGCGCAGCACCCTGCAGCGCGGGTGCCCAGTAGGGCTCACAAACTCCCGCGGTCACTCCGGTCGCGACACCAGCGCGCGGGCCACCTCCCGCAGGCACTCGGCCAGATGCTCCGTCACTGGTGTCAAGCGCTGGCCCCGCAGCGTGATGAGGCCCACCGGGGGCAAGTCCACCGCCACGGGCAGCCGGAGCACGGACACCATGCCCTGCCGCACAAAATGCCGTGCCACCGTGCGCGCCATGAAGGCCACGGCGCCGCGCTGCTGCAAGAAGGTGACCTGCGCCAAAAAGGAGGCCGACTCGATGATGTCGGCCGGGGGCAGCAGCCCGTGGGCAAAAAACTGCTGCTCCAGCTTGACCCGCAGCGACGCCCAGGGCGGCGGCAGCACGCAAGGCTGCACGGCCACATCGGCCCAGCGCACGGCACGCCGGCGGGCCAGGGCATGGGCGGGGTGCACCACGGCCACCATGGGGTCTTCGTAGAGCGCCTCGGTTTCCAGGTCTGGCGAGGCATAGCCGGGCTCCAGACGGCCCACAAACAGGTCCAGCTCGCCCAGGCGCAGCTTGGGCAAAAGGCGGGTCAGGTCGCCCTCGTCAATCAGCACGGTGGTGCGTGCAGACCGGGCCTTGAGCCGCTCCACCGCCTGCGCCAGCAACACGGGTGTGGCCACCACCATGGCACCCACGCTGGTGCGGCCCATGGCGCCACTGGCCTCGGCGGCGATCTCGTCGCGCGTGCGGTCAAAACCCGCCAGCACCGAGCGCGCAAACCGCACCACGCTGGCGCCTGCCGCCGTGGGCTCGGTGCCGCGTGTGGAGCGCTCGAACAGCGGCAGGCCGAACATGTTTTCAATCTCGGCCAAGGTCTTGGACACCGCAGGCTGCGTGACCGACAAAAACTCGGCCGCGCGCCCCAGGTGGCGAAACTGGTCGAGCGCCACCAGCATCTGCAGGTGGCGCAGTTTGAGGTTGCTGCGCAGTACGCGGTCGATTTGGGCCATGGTGAATCGGCGAATCGGTGAAAGGGAAGGCTGTGGTCGGGACACCCTGCTCGGGGGGCTGATTCATAACCTCCAGGCAATGAAGAGAGTCTATATTTTCATTGGATTGTTATGCAATGAGTTCGAACAATGGCGGCTGGTCCGATTTCAACAACAGGAGACAAGCATGCAGACCCCACGCAATGGACGGCGCCAGTTCGTCCTCGGCGCGCTCGGCGCAGCCGCCATCACCGCCACCCCCGCCCGCCTGCTGGCACAGAACTGGCCAGACAAGCCCATCACCTTCATCTGCCCCTGGCCTGCAGGCGGCACGGCCGACCAGTCGATGCGTGCGCTGTGCACCGTGGCCGGGCGCGTACTGGGCCAGAGCATTGCGGTGGAGAACAAGGTGGGCGCCTCCGGCATGATCGGCGCCAAGGCACTGGCATCGGCCAAGCCTGACGGCTACACCGTGGGGCAAATCCCCATCTCCGTCACCCGCTTTTCGCAGTTGGGCACGCTGCAGGCCGACCCGCGCAAGGACTTCACGTACATCGCTCGCACCTCGGGCCAGACCTTCGGCATTGCGGTGCCTGCCGCGTCCCCATTCAAGACGCTCAAGGATTTTGTGGACTTTGCCAAGGCCAACACCGGCAAAGTGACCTATGCCCACGCAGGCGTGGGCGGCGCCACCCACGTGGGCATGGAAGAGTTTGCGATGGCCGCAGGCATCCAGCTCAACCATGTGCCCTACAAGGGCGGTGCCGAGGCGCTGCAGGGCGTGCTGGGCGGGCATGTGGATGCGCTGGCCGACAGCAGCTCGTGGGCGCCCCATGTCGAGGCGGGCAAGCTGCGCCTGCTGGCCACCTGGGGTGAGCAGCGCACCACGCGCTTCAAGGACACACCGACCCTCAAGGAGCTGGGCTACAACGTGGTGGTCGATGCCCCCAACGGCATCGGCGCGCCCAAAGGCCTGGACCCAGCGGTGCTGGCCAAGCTGCGCGATGCCTTCCGCCAGGCCGTGGCGAGCCCCGAGTTCAAGGCCGTGGCCGACAAGCTCGATGCCCCCGTGCTGTACCTGGACGGGCCGGACTACGAAAAATACGTGAACACGGTCTACCAGAAGGAAACCGTGCTGATCGACAAGCTCAAGCTGCGCGAGCTGATGAAGAGCTGAGCGACCCACGGCAGAGCATCCCGCAGGCTCTGCCGTAGCCGGGCAGGCCCCTTCAAAATCACCCCAACACCACGAGAAACCCATGTCCCGCACCGATACCCCCCTGCTGCACCTGCACCCCAACGACAACGTGCTGGTCGCCAAGACCGTCCTGGCCCTGGGGCAGAAGATTGCGGAGCTGGGCGTGCGCACCCGCGCCCAGGTGCCCGCCGGGCACAAGATTGCCGCGCGCCGCATTGCGGCGGGCGAGCAGGTCAAGAAATACGACACCGTGATCGGCGTGGCCACGCGCGACCTGGAGCCCGGCGACTACGTGCACAGCCACAACCTGCAACTGGTGGACTACTACCGCGACCCGGCCTTTGGCACCGATGTGCGGCCCGTGGATTACGTGCCCGAGGCGCAGCGCGCCACCTTTGAAGGCTATGTGCGCGCCGATGGGCAGGTGGGCACGCGCAACTTCATCGGCATCCTCTCGTCGGTGAACTGCTCGGCCACCGTGATCAAGAACATCGCCGCGCACTTCACGCCCGAGCGGCTGGCCGCCTACCCCAACGTGGACGGCGTGGTGGCCTTTGCGCAGACTAGTGGCTGTGGCATGTCGTCCCCCAGCGAGCACTTTGATGTGCTGCGCCGCACGCTGGCCGGCTACGCACGCCACCCCAACCTGGCGGGCGTGCTCATCGTGGGCCTGGGCTGCGAGCGCAACCAGGTGGATGGTTTGGTCGAGTCCCAGGGCCTTCAAACCGGCCCGCAACTGCACACCATGGTGATGCAGGACGTGGGCGGCACCCGCACCACGATTGCTGCGGGCATTGCCGCCATTGAATCCATGCTGCCCGCCGCCAACGCCGCACGCCGCAGCACCGTGCCCGCCAGCCACCTCAAGATCGGGCTGGAGTGCGGCGGCTCGGACGGTTTTTCGGGCATCACCGCCAACCCCGCACTGGGCGCGGCCATGGACATTTTGGTGCGCCACGGCGGCACCGCCATCCTGAGCGAGACGCCCGAAATCCACGGCGTGGAATTCATGCTCACCCGCCGCGCCATCAGCCCCGAAATCGGCCAGAAGCTGCTGGACCGCCTGGCCTGGTGGGAGCGCTACACCGCAGGCCAAAACGCCCAGTTCAACGGCGTGGTGGGCCACGGCAACCAGGCGGGCGGGCTGGCCAACATCTTTGAAAAGTCGCTGGGCAGTGCGATGAAGGGCGGCACCACGCCCCTGCGTGCGGTGTACGAATACGCCGAGCCCATCACCGAGCATGGCTTTGTGTTCATGGACTCGCCCGGCTACGACCCGGTGGCCTCCACCGGCCAGATCGCCAGCGGCGCGCAGCTCATCTGCTTTACCACCGGGCGCGGCTCCATGTTTGGCAGCAAGCCCGCGCCCACCATCAAGCTGGCCAGCAACACGCCCATGTTCACCCGGCTGGAGGAAGACATGGACATCAACTGCGGCGTTGTGATTGACGGCGAATGCACCGTGCCGGAGATGGGCCAGCGCATTTTTGAACAGATCCTGCGCCATGCCAGCGGCGATCAAACCAAGAGCGAATTGCTGGGCTTGGGCGACCATGAGTTTGTGCCGTGGCACATGGGGATTGTGAGTTGACGCCGCACCCATGCACTATCAAAAACATAGCTGCATGCGCTTGATCAACAGGCGCTAGAGCCTTCTTTTTATTCAAACCCATGCCAACACCACTTTCCCTCACCCGCACCGACCTCATCCGCAGCGCCAACTTCATCGGCGGCCAGTGGACCGCATCGGCGGCAGCCCGCCTTGATGTGACCGACCCCGCCACTGGCGCCGTCATCACCTCAGTCCCCGACTCGGGAGCTTCTGAAGCCCTGGCCGCCCTGGATGCTGCTCATTTGGCTTTCACCACCTGGCGCAAAGTCCCCGCCAAGCAGCGCGCCGCGATCATCAAGCGTTGGAACGACCTGGTGCTGGCCCACCAGGACGACCTGGGCACCTTGATCTCGCTGGAGCAAGGCAAACCCCTGGCCGAAGGCAAGGGCGAGGTGGCCTATGCCGCCAGCTACATCGAGTGGTTTGGCGAAGAGGCCACACGCATAAATGGCGAGGTCATTCCCGCCCCGGTGCCCGGTCGGCGTATGTTTGCGCTCAAGGAGCCCGTGGGCGTGGTCGCTGCCATCACGCCCTGGAACTTCCCCGCCGCCATGATCGCCCGCAAGATCGCCCCGGCCCTGGCTGCAGGCTGCACCGTGGTGTGCAAGCCTGCGGAAGATACGCCGCTGACGTCCTTGGCTTTGGTGCAACTGGCCCATGAAGCGGGTGTGCCAGCAGGAGTGCTCAACATCGTCACCGCCTCGCGCCAGAACACGCCCGCCGTAGTGGATGTATGGCTGGACGACAGCCGGGTGCGCAAGATCACCTTCACCGGCTCCACCCCCGTGGGCAAGCATCTGGCGCGGCGCAGTGCGGACACGCTCAAGAAGCTGTCGCTGGAGCTGGGTGGCAATGCCCCCTTCATCGTGTTTGACGATGCCGACCTGGACGCCGCAGTGGACGGCTTGATGGCCGCCAAGTTCAGAAACGGTGGCCAGACCTGTGTGTGCCCCAACCGGGTGTTTGTGCACCGCAGCGTGTTCGACAGCTTTGCGGCCAAGCTGGCAGCCAGGGTGGCCGCGCTCCAAGTCGGCCCGGCCAGTGATCCCGCTTCGCAGATCGGCCCCATGATCAATGACCGGGCGGTGGAGAAGATCGAGCGCCACGTCAACGATGCCGTGGCCAAAGGGGCCAAGGTGCTCACCGGGGGCCAACGCCTGGCCCACCTGGGGCCCAACTACTACGCGCCCACGGTGCTCAGCGGGGCCGACGCCAGCATGGCCTGCGCCTGCGAGGAGACCTTTGGCCCCGTGGCGCCGCTGACGGTGTTTGACGACGAGGCCGAGGTGGTGGCCCAGGCCAACGACACGCCCTTCGGGCTGGCCGGGTACTTCTACAGCCAGAACGTCAAACGCATCTGGCGCGTGGCCGATCTGCTCGAAACCGGCATCGTCGGCATCAATGAAGGCGCGATTGCGGCTGAAGCTGCACCGTTTGGTGGGGTGAAGGAATCGGGCTATGGGCGCGAGGGATCGACCCATGGGCTCGATGACTACCTGCACACCAAGTACGTGTGCCAGGGGCAGCTGGATTGAGGGGGCGCACGCTGCACCCCAGTGACAGAACACCCCGCCAGAACACTCCTCTGAAACCCCTTCACACCTGAAACACCATGCCAGCCCACAACCCCTTCAAAACCGCCCTGGCCGAGCGCCGCCCGCAAATTGGCCTGTGGCTGTCGATGGCCGACCCCTACCTGGCCGAAGCCGCTGCCACCACGGGCTACGACTGGCTGCTGATCGACGGCGAGCATGCCCCCAACGACCTGCGCAGCACCCTGGGCGCACTGCAGGCTGTGGCTTCGCACCCCGCGCACCCCATCGTGCGGCTGGTGGAGGGGAGCACTGCGCTCATCAAGCAGATGCTCGACATTGGAGCCAAGACCCTGCTGGTGCCCATGGTGGACACGGCCGAACAAGCGCGCAGCATTGTGGCCGCCACGCAGTACCCGCCGCTGGGCATTCGCGGTGTGGGCAGCGCGGTGGGGCGCTCGTCGCTGTGGAGCAGCCGCAGCGACTACCTGTCCATCGCCGACGACGAGGTCTGCCTGCTGGTGCAGGCCGAAACCGTGACCGCCTTGGGGAACCTGGAAGCCATCTGCGCGGTGGATGGCGTGCACGGCGTGTTCATCGGCCCGGCCGACCTGGCTGCATCGATGGGCCACCGGGGCAACCCCGGCCACCCCGAAGTGCAGGCCGCCATCGAAGGTGCCATGAAAACCATCATCGCCAGCGGCAAGGCGGCCGGCACGCTCACCTCTGACCCTGTGCTGGCCCAGCGCTACCTGGACCTGGGCTGCACCTTTGTGGCCGTGGGGGTGGATGTGCTGATATTCGCAAATGCAGCGCGCAAGCTGCGCGGTCAGTTTGCCGGGGCCGCCCCAGCAGCAGCACCGGCCAAGTCCAGCGCAGCGTATTGAGGGGCCGGGTGGGTTGCACCGCCCCACAGTTTGAACAAAAACAGGCCCTTCCGCCCATTCAGCAAGCGCAACCAGCTATCAAAATATGAGCATTCGACTGCCGGTGCTGCACCATTGACGCCACACCGGTGGCTCGCCCCCACAAAAAAAGGCTCCTGGAAACCAAGAGCCTTTTTGCATGGGGCAGGAACGCCGGTATCAGCTGCCCGCCACCTTCATGCGGTTGACCAGGATGGAGCCCACCGTCTTGGCACCGTAGTTGTAGGCATCGGCGCCCACGGCCTCGATGCCCTTGAGCATGTCTTTCAGGTTGCCCGCGATGGTGATCTCGTGCACGGGGAAAGCGATCTTGCCGTTCTCCACCCAGAAGCCACTCGCGCCGCGCGAGTAGTCGCCCGTCACGTAGTTCACGCCCTGACCCATCAGCTCCACCACAAACAGGCCGGTGCCCAGCTTTTGCAGCATCGCATCCAGGTTGTCGCCGGCCTGCGTAAGGCGCGAGGTCATCACCAGGTTGTGCGAGCCCCCGGCATTGCCCGTGGTCTTCATGCCCAGCTTGCGGGCCGAGTAGCTCGACAAGAAATAGCCTTCCACCCGGCCGCCCTTGACGACCTTGCGCGGAGCCACGCGCACGCCTTCTTCGTCAAACGGCGAGCTGCCCTTGCCGCCCAGGATGAACGGGTCTTCGAGGATGTCGATGTGCTTGGGGAACACCATCTTGCCCAGCGAGTCGAGCAAGAAGCTGCTCTTGCGGTACAGCGCGCCGCCGCTCACGGCCTGCACAAAACCGCCCAGCAGGCCTGCGGCCAGGGTCGATTCGAACAGCACGGGGCACTGCGTGGTGGGAATCTTGCGGCTGCCCAGGCGGCTCAGCGCGCGCTGCGCGGCGTAGCGGCCCACGGCCTCGGGCGAGGCCAGGTCGGCCGCATTGCGCATGGAGCTGTACCAGGCGTCGCGCTGCATCTCGGCGTTCTTGCCAGGCAGCGACGCGATGGGTGCCACCGAGAAGCTGTGGCGCGAGCTGGCGTAGCCACCGCGAAAGCCACGCGTGTGGGCGCTGAAGAAATGGCTTTGCTGGGCCGACACGCCCGCGCCTTCGCTGTTGGTGATGCGGCGGTGGGTCTTGAGCGCGGCGGCCTCGCAGGCCTTGGCCATCTCGGCGGCTTCTTCGCTGGTGACGGCCCAGGGGTGGAAGAGTTGCAGGTCGCGGTGCGTGTCTGCGGGCGCGATGTCATCGGCGTCCGGCAGGCCGGCCACCGGGTCTTCGGCCGTGAAGCGGGCGATGTCGTAGGCCGCTTGCACGGTCTGCTCAATGGCCTTGGTCGAGAAATCAGACGTGCTGGCATTGCCCCGGCGGTGGCCGAGGTAGACCGTCACGCCCAGCGACTTGTCGCGGTTGCGCTCCACGTTCTCCAGCTCGCCCTTGCGCACGCTGACCGACAGGCCGCAGCCTTCGGACGCCTCGGCGCCCGCGTCGGTGGCGCCCAGCTTCTTGGCATGCGCCAGGGCGCGGTCCACCAGCTCTTCAAAAAACGGGCGGCTGTAGCTGAAGCCGCTGTCAGGGGTGCGGGAGGTGGCAGCTGCGGGCGCAGCAGCCAGCGCGCCAGGGGTGCGCGGGGCGCGTTTGGAGGGTTTATTCATAGCGGCAGCTATGATACTTGCCGCTGTGGCGCGCTCTGCGCCACTTGTTTTTTGCCCCCACCCCATGTCACGCAAACCCAAAAAAGGCTACTTTGTGAAGGGCCATTTTGTTGCCGAAGGCAGCGAACTGGACATTCAGCTCAAGGCCGAACTCAAAGGCACGCCCGATGCCAGCCGCACCGATCTCAAGCGCGAGAGCGATGAACTGCAAGACCTGGGCAAGGAGTTGCTGACCCTGCGCGCCGACCTGTTCGACGCCGTGGGCCTGCCCGACAAGCTGGCAGACGCCCTGGCCGAAGCCCGGCGCATCACCAACTTTGAAGGCAAGCGCCGCCAGATGCAGTACGTGGGCAAGCTCATGCGCAAGCTGGATCCCGAACTGGTGGACGCTGCCCGCCAGGCGCTGGAAGAGCAGCGCAAGGGCTCGGCCACCGAAAAGCTGCAACTGCACCTGGCCGAACAATGGCGCGACCGCCTGATTGCCGACGACGACACGCTGGCCGCCTGGATGGCCGAGCACCCCACCACCGACACCCAGCAGCTGCGCGCGCTGATCCGCCAGGCCCGCAAGGATGCGCAGCCTGCGGGCAAGGAGGCCAATGTCCAGGCCTCGCAAGGCCTGGCGCCCCGCAAGGGCCGCGCCTACCGCGAGCTGTTCCAGCTGGTGCGCGAGCACCTGGGCGGCACCGGCACGGCAGAGTCCAGCGACGTGAACGAGGACGAGGACGGCAGCGATGAGTGAGCCCCTGCACGACCCGGTGAAGATCGGCATCGTCTCCATCAGCGACCGTGCGAGCACCGGCGTCTACGAAGACAAAGGCCTGCCCGCGCTGCAGGACTGGCTCACACGCGCGCTGCACAACCCCATCACCTTCGAGCCGCGCCTGATCCCTGACGAACAGGCGGGCATCAGCGCCGCGCTCATCGAGCTGGTGGACGCTGGTTGTGCCTTGGTACTGACCACCGGCGGCACCGGCCCCGCGCTGCGCGACGTGACGCCCGAGGCCACGCTGGCCGTGGCGCACAAGGAGATGCCGGGCTTTGGCGAGCAGATGCGCCAGATCAGCCTGAAGTTCGTACCCACCGCCATCCTCTCGCGGCAGGTGGCGGTGATCCGGGGGAACAGCCTCATCATCAACCTGCCCGGCCAGCCCAAGGCGATTGCCGAGACGCTGGAGGGGCTCAAAGATGCCGACGGCCAGCAGATCGTGCCGGGCATCTTTGCCGCCGTGCCGTACTGCATCGACCTGATCAGCGGGCCGTACCTGGAAACGCGCGATGAGGTGTGCAAGGCGTTCCGGCCCAAGACGGCCATTCGCGCGCCGCGCACCGCCTGATCAGCACTTCCTCAAAGCAAAAATAGCTGCCACCGCTTGTCTATCAAGCGCTGGCAGCTATCTTTTTTGGAGCAACCCCGCGTGAGGCGGGGCCGGGCGGCCTACTTGCCCACCAGCTCGTTGAGCTTGCCCGCCTCAAACTGCTCCTTGATCGCGGCATCACAAGGCACACAGTCCTTGTTCTGGGCATTGGCCGAGAGTTTTTCGATCGCCTGCCACAAGAGCGCAATCTGGTGCTCTTGCGACGATGCGTTGTCGATCAGGCCGCGCATGGCCTGCGAGAGCGGGTCGTCTTCCTGTGTGATGCCATAGGCCGTGAACTTGCGCGCCTGCTGGGGTTCGGTCACGTCGGCGCTCTGGCCCGCCTTGGACGGGATGATGCGCGCGGGGATGCCCACGGCCGTGGCGCCTGCGGGCACGGGTTTGATGACCACGGCGTTGGAGCCGATCTTGGCGCCGTCGCCCACCTCAAAGCCGCCCAGCACCTTGGCACCGGCGCTCACCACCACGTCCTTGCCCAGCGTGGGGTGGCGCTTGGCGCCCTTGTAGAGCGAGGTGCCACCCAGGGTCACACCCTGGTAGATAGTGCAGCCATCGCCAATCTCGGCGGTCTCGCCCACCACCACGCCCATGGCGTGGTCGAAGAACACGCGCTCGCCAATCTTGGCGCCGGGGTGGATCTCGATGCCCGTGAACCAGCGCGCGAAGTGCGAGATGAAACGCCCCAGCCATTTCAGGCCGTGGTGCCAGCACCAGTGCGCGGGGCGATGCAGCCAGATCGCGTGCAGGCCCGGATAACAGGTGATCACCTCCCACGTACTGCGCGCGGCAGGATCGCGGTCGAGGATGCACTGGATATCGGAACGCAGGCGGGCGAGCATCGGTTGTTATGGTTATTTGTAAATGGGCTGCACAGTCTATCGTTTCGCCTGCGCCGTCTCGATCATGGCTTTGGCGACACCTCTCAAGATGTGGATTTCCTCAGGGCTCAGCTGCGCGCGGTTGAAAAGCTGGTTAAGGCGGGGCATGAGCTTCTTGGGCGCGGCGGGGTCCAGAAAACCGATGGATGTGAGCGCCTGCTCCCAGTGGCCCAGCATGCCGGCGACCTGGGCGGCATCGGCCAGCGCGCGGGGCGGCGTCGCGTCCTGCACCGCAAAACCGCCCAGCGCCTGGCGCCATTCGTAGGCAATCACCTGGATGGCCGCGCCCAGGTTGAGCGAGCCAAAGCCGGGGTTGGTGGGAATGGAAAGCGCCACATGGCAGCGGTAGACGTCCTCGTTGGTCATGCCAAACCGCTCGGAGCCAAACAGGAAGGCCACACCGGCCTGGCGGGCTGGTTCGGGCTCGGACGCCTCTGAATTGGAAGCTTTTTCGGCCTCTTGCGCGCATCCATATTGCCTTGATAGCTCCTGATTCAATAGCATTTCAAAGTGGGCACGCGGCGCGGCCGTGGGCGGGCCAAAGTCACGCGGTGTCATGGCCGTGGCGCACAGGTGGCTGATACCGTCGAGCGCCTCATCCAGCGTGTCTACGATGCGCGCGTTGTTCAGCACATCCAGGGCGCCGCTGGCGCGCTGGATGGTTTCCTCGCGCCGCAGCACGTTGGCCCAGCGCGGGGCGACCAGCACCAGGTCGTCAAACCCCATGGTTTTCATGGCGCGGGCAGCGGCGCCCACATTGCCGGCGTGGCTGGTGTTGATCAGGACAAAACGGGTCTTCATGGACGGGCGTGGCGAGAGGGGAAAAGCGGCCGGTTAGGCAAAAAAGGGCTCTGCGGGTAAAATCCCGCCCTCTATTGTCGCCGCCCGCATCGCCGGGACGGGCCTGACCTCCCCGCTCATCCTGTACGCAGACGCCCGCGCCACCCCGGCCGCGCGCTGCCAACCACCACAATTTATGTCGTCTACTCTGCACCCCATGCTCAACGTGGCCATCAAGGCTGCACGCGCCGCCGGCGCCATCATCAACCGCGCGGCCCTGGACGTGGAATCGGTGCGGATCTCGCAAAAGCAGATCAACGACTTTGTGACCGAGGTGGACCACGCCTCCGAAAAGATCATCATCGAGACGCTGCTGACGGCCTACCCCGGCCACGGCATCCTGGCTGAAGAGTCGGGCAAGGAATACGGCGCCAGGGATTCGGAATTTGTCTGGATCATCGACCCGCTGGACGGCACCACCAACTTCATCCACGGCTTCCCCGTGTACTGCATCAGCATCGCGCTGGCCGTCAAGGGCAAGGTCGAGCAGGCCGTGGTGTACGACCCCACCCGCAACGACCTGTTCACCGCCACCAAGGGCCGCGGCGCCTACCTGAACGAGCGCCGCATCCGCGTCAGCAAGCGCACCCAGCTCAAGGACTGCCTGATCTCCACCGGCTTCCCCTTCCGCCCGGGCGACAACTTCAAGAGCTACCTGAACATGATGGCCGACGTGATGCAACGCACCGCCGGCCTGCGCCGCCCCGGCGCCGCAGCGCTGGACCTGGCCTATGTGGCTGCGGGCTTCACCGATGGTTTCTTCGAGACGGGCCTCTCGATCTGGGACGTGGCTGCAGGTTCACTGCTGGTGACCGAGGCCGGCGGCTTGGTGGGCAATTTCACGGGCGAAGCCGACTTCCTGGAGCAGCGCGAGTGCCTGGCGGGCAACCCACGCGTGTACGGCCAACTGGTACCCATCCTGGGCAAGTACAGCAAGTTTGCGAGTGCTGGTGACAAGGCGGCTGTGCGCCAGGCGGCTGCGGCAGACGCGCCTGAAGCCGACAGCACCCCGGAGGCAGAAAGCGCTGCGGACGCAGCCGAATCGGCGGCGCCCCAGGCCGACACCGCCAAGGGCGAAGACGCGCCGTTCTAAATCCATCCACCGCGCACAGCGGTGAAGCCGACGCACGATGACCCCTGGTGAGGTCTGGTAGCTGGACCGTGCAGCGGGCGAGACGCACACCAGTGCAGCCGTGCAAGGGCCGCCCCGCCGCACTGGCTGCGTCCCCCTTCCCGAATTGCGCAGCCATTCGAGAGAAGGGGGAAGCGACGAAGTCGCTCAGGGGGTTGTCCGCTATACCGGGTCTGGGTACTTCTGCGCAATGCTGCGGAAGTCTTCCGCAATGTCCACAAACGCATCCACCATGTCGGGGTCAAAGTGGGTGCCCTTGCCCCGCACGATGGTGCTGCAGGCCTGGTCGTGTGAAAACGCGGGTTTGTACACGCGCTTGCTGATGAGCGCGTCGTACACGTCGGCCAAGGCCATCAGGCGGGCCGACACCGGGATCGCGTCGCCCGCCAGCCCCTGTGGGTAGCCCGTGCCATCCCACTTTTCCTGGTGGCTGTAGGCGATCTCCTTGGACACGCTCAGAAACGCCACGCGCATGCCCAGGCGCCGCTCGGCCTCCTCAATCGCGTTGCGACCCAACGTGGTGTGGGTCTTCATGACCTCGAATTCTTCCACCGTGAGCTTGCCCGGCTTGAGCAGGATGCTGTCGGGGATGCCGATCTTGCCGATGTCGTGCAGCGGGGCCGACTTGTAGAGCAGCTCAATCATGCGGTCGTTGAGCACATGCTCGAAGCGCGGGTGGTGGCGCAGGCGCTCGGCCAGCGTTTTCATGTAGAGCTGGGTACGGCGGATGTGGTTGCCGGTTTCGTTGTCGCGCGTCTCGGCCAGGGATGTCATGGCCATGATGGTCACGTCCTGGATGGCCTGCACCTCCAGCGTGCGCATGGCGACCTCACGCTCCAGGTAAGAGCTTTTGTCGCGCAGAAAATCGGCGGTGGCCTTGAGGGCCAGGTGCGTGTTGACGCGGGCCAGCAGAATGGGCGGGCTGATGGGCTTGGTGATGTAGTCCACCGCGCCCAGCGCCAGACCCATGCGTTCGTCGTCGGGGTCGGAACGGGCGGTGAGAAAAATCACCGGAATGTCGCGTGTCGATGGCGATGCCTTCAGGCGCCGGCAGACTTCGTAGCCATCCACCTCGGGCATCATGATGTCCAGCAGGATCAGGTCGGGTGGCGTGCCCGACTGGGCGATCTTGATGGCCTTCTCACCATGGTTGGCCACCTTCACCAGGTAATGCTCGCGCAGCAAGCTGCCCATCAGGGTGAGGTTCTCGGGCGTGTCATCCACCACCAGCACCGTGGCGTTCGGCTTGTCAACGAATGTCGCCTGGGTGGCGGCAAAGGGCGCATTGTCCATGGGTGTCCTGCGTGTAGTGCCGTGGGGTCGTGCCGTTCAGTTCAGGAGAGCGGGGCCGCCAGGGATTCAGGCCCCGGCACAGCCGCCATGGCCTCCAGGGCCTGCTCGAAATCAAAGTTCAGGGTGTGCATCTCGACGGTCTTGAAGACATTCCCCAAGGCCGCGCCGAGTATCTTGCCATTGTGTTGGAAAAATTCTGTGGCTGCAGGGTCATCCTGCTCCAGCAGGTGGCGCAGGCGCTGCAAAGCCTCCGCCGCCATCTCGCCACCCGACCCCGGCACGGACGGTGCGGGCTCCACCGCCACCACCGACTCCGCCAGCCACGCCTGCAATCCCGCGAGCAGCGGCACCAGGGCCGCGCGCAACTCGGCCAGCACGTGGACGATGGCCTCGTTGCCATGGCGAAACCGCAGCGCATGCTCCAGGGCCTGGGCGCACTCGGACACCTGGGGGGCGCCAATGTTGGCCGCCACGGACCGCAGCGTGTGGGCCAGGCGCTCGGCCACGCCCAGGTTGTTGGCGGCCAGGGCCTGCTGCAGCTCGGCCATCACCGGCGCCTGACCTTCGGCAAACCGGCGCAGCAGCTCGGTATAGAGCCCGGGCTTGCCCAGGGCCCGCTGCAGGCCCAGGCCTGTGTCCAGTCCCGCCAAGGAAGGCAGGGGCACGGCCGGTGAAGGTGCTTCCGGCTTGCGCGCCAGCGGCTGCAGGGCGGCGTCCTCACCCGTGCGCCCGGGCAGCACGCCAGCCTTGGAAGCGATTGCCCCCAACCCTGCGCGGGGCCGTATCCAGCGGCCCAGGGCGGCCCACAGGGCCGCAGGCTCTATAGGCTTGGCGACATGGTCGTTCATGCCCGCCGCAAAGCAGCGCTGGCGGTCGGCCTCCATCGCGTTCGCTGTCATGGCAATGATGGGCAACTGCGCGTACCGGGGGTTGCCGCGCAAAGCCCGGGTGGCGGTTTCGCCGTCCATGACCGGCATCTGCATGTCCATCAGCACGGCGTCGTAGTGTTTGCGCTCAATGCGGTCGATGGCAATCTGGCCGTTTTCGGCCACGTCCACCGCAAACCCGGCATCCAGCAGCAGCTCCATCGCCACCATCTGGTTGAGTTCGTTGTCTTCCACCAGCAACACCTGGGCGCCGCGGATCTCCAGCGGCAGCTCGTCGGCCGCCGGTGCGGCAGACACCGTGCGGCGCGCGGTGGCCGTGGAATGCTCCATGGGCTGCATGAGGGTATCGAACAGCACCGAGGCGTTGACGGGCTTGATGAGCACGGTCTCGATGCCCTGGGCCCGAGCGGCACGCATCACGTCTTCGCGGCCATAGGCGGTGACCATCAGCATCTGGGGCACCTTGGCCATGCCCAGGCTGCGGATGTGGCCCGCCAGTTCTACGCCATCCATGCCCGGCATGTGCCAATCCAGCAGCAGCAGGCCAAACGGCCGGTGCTGGGCCATGGATTCGCGCAGCCGGTCCAGAGCCTCCAGGCCGGAATGCGCCTGCTCCACCTCAAACCCCATGGCCTGCAGCATGTCGGACAGCACCGTGGCCGCCGTGTGGTTGTCGTCCACCACCAGCACCCGGCTGCCGCGCAGGTCGGGGGGCGGCAGCAGCACCCGGGCCGGTGCGCCACGTTCCAGCGGCACCGCCACCCAGAAGGTGGACCCCTTGCCAAACCGGCTCTCGACCCCGACCTCGCCGCCCATGAGTTCGGCCAGGCTCTTGCAGATCGCCAGCCCCAGCCCCGTGCCGCCATAGCGGCGCGTGGTGGAGGTGTCGGCCTGCTGGAAGCTCTGGAACAGGCGCCCCATCTGTTCTTCGGTCAGGCCGATGCCGGTGTCGCGTACTTCAAAACGCAGGCGCACTTGCTGGCCCGCCGATGCCAGCAATCGCACGGCAATGCTGATCTCGCCCGATTCGGTGAACTTGATGGCGTTGTTGGCGAAGTTGATGAGGATCTGCCCCAGGCGCAGCGCATCGCCCACCAGGTTGGGGGGCACGTCGCCGGCCACATCGCAGACCAGCTCCAGCCCTTTGGCACCGGCCTTGTAGCCCACCACGTCGGACACGCTCTCCAGCATGCGGTCGAGCAAGAACGGCTGGCGCTCCACCACCAGCTTGCCTGCCTCGATCTTCGAAAAATCCAGGATGTCGTTGATGACACCCAGCAGGTGCTGGCCCGCCTGCTGGATCTTGCTCACGTAGTCGTGCTGGCGCGGGCTCAGGCCCGACTTGAGCGCCAGGTGCGACATGCCGATGATCGCGTTCATCGGCGTGCGGATCTCGTGACTCATGTTGGCCAGGAAGTTGGACTTGAGTGCGGTGGACTCCTCGGCCAGTTCCTTGGCGCGGCGCAGTTCCTGCTCGGCGCGCTGGCGGTCGGTGATGTCCACGAACGTGCCGATGGTGCCCCCTGGCGTTCCATCGGCGCGCCGAAACCCGTGCAGCCAGAAGAGCGTGTGGTGCATCTCGCCATCGGCATACGGCAGGTCCACCTCGCGGTGCACCGATTGCTCGCCCGCCAGCACCAGCGCGTTGTCGCGCTCGAAAAGCACGCGGGAGGCGTGGGGCAGAAACTCCAGGTCCATCACCGTCTTGCCCACCAGGGACTCGCGGGTGACGCCAAAGGCCTGCTCGTACGCGCGGTTGACGCCCACATAGCGCCCATCGGCCCCCTTGTAGAAAAGGGGCACGGGGATGGCATCGATCAGGGCCTGCTGGAAATCCAGCTGCCCCGCCACCTGTTCTTCCAGCAGCTTCTGGTCGTGGATGTCCACATTGACGCCCACCACCCGCACCGGCCGCCCCTGGGCATCGCGGAAGATGCGCGCCGCCTCCAGGAACCAGCGCACCTCGCCATCGGGGCGCACAACGCGCCAGGAATCGCGCAGATGGTCCTCGGCACCAGCCAGGCAGCTATCGAAGTACGCCCGGGCCTGTGCCCGGTCCTCGGGATGCAGGCAGCTGAGCCAGAAATCGCGGCCATCGGGCTGGGTGCCGGGGGGCAGGCCCATCATCTGCGCCAGCTTGTCGGACCACAGGATCTCGCCGGTGAGCAGGTTCAGGTCGAAGACACCGATCTTGCCTGCCTCCTGGGCCAGCTCCAGGCGCTCCTTGGCCTGCTGAATGGCCAGCTCGGCCCGCCGCTGGTCGCTCACGTCCTCGATCACCCAGATGGAGGCCGTGCTGTATTCATCCATCTTAAGGCTGCGCCCCGCCAGCCGCGCCTCGAAGCGGCTGCCGTCCAGGCGGAACAGGGTAGCCGTCTCACGCAGCGCCTGGCCCGAAGCCAGGCTGGGCGCCACGCGGGCAGTGAACAGATCCGAGTGGCCCGGGCCACCAAACAGCACCGACACACCGAGCCCCAGCAGTTGCGAGGCCGTGCCACCCATGAGTTCGACAAACGCCGGGTTGAACTGGCGGAAATGCCCATCGCATACCAGCACGATGGGCGGTGCGTTGTCAAAAATGGCCGTCTGCTGCTCCAGCAGCTCGTTGAGCAGGCGCTCGCGCCGCTCCAGTTCCTTCTGGGCCTCGATGCGCTCGGACACATCCTCGTGCAGGCCCACGATGCCGATGCGCCGCCCCCGCCCGTCAAACACGGGCGACAGCGTGGCCTCGTCGTGGTAGGTGCTGCCGTCTTTGCGCCGGTTCACAAAATGGCCCTGCCACGACTGCCCCGACAGCAGCGTGGACCACATGACCTGGTAGGTCTGCGCCGGGGTCTGCCCGCTGGACACCAGCGATGGCTTTTTGCCACGCACTTCCTCCAGTGTGTAGCCGGTGTTGCGCTCGAACTGCGGGTTGACCCAGTCGATGAGGCCCTCACCGTCGGTGATGACCACCGACACCGGGCTACTCTCCAGTGCCGCGCCCAGCACGCGGAAGCGCTCCAGGGCCGTGGCCACGCGCGCACGGCTGCGCCGCAGGTCGAGCAGCAACAGGCCCAGCAGGCTCAGCACCACAAACGTAGCAGCGCCCACCTGCACCTGCTGGGTGGCCGTCATCAGGGCGCTGACGTCGTCGAGCATCACCAGCTGCCATTGCCCCCCCGGGTCATTCCAGTTGATGGCGCGGTGGGCCACGGCATAGGCCACGCCGTTGAGCACGACCTCGCCCGCGTCGGCGGCAAACGGGAGCGCCGAAGCCACGCCCTTATCAAAAAACTGCCCGAACTGGCCTGAGGCGCGCAGCGCGTCAATGCGCGCCTGGGTCAGCGGTGGAGCTACAGCAAACTGCCACTCGGGGCGTGTGGAGGAAAATGCCGCCCCCTGTGGCGAGAGCAGCACCATGGGTACCCCCGTCCGCTTGAGCAGCAGGTCCACAGGCTCAAAACCCTGCTTGAACATCACCACCCCGATGATGGAGCCCGTTGGTTTATCGCCGTCGTACAGCGGCGCGGCGTAGTACAGGCCACGCTCCTGGGTGTTGGACCCCACGGCGGCGTACACACTGACCGCGCCCTGGATGGCTTGCTGGAAATACGGCCGGAACGCCAGGTTGAGCCCCGTGGAGCGGGTCCCCGGCGTCTCGTGTGCCACCACCGTGCCATCCGCCGAGATCACATACACGCCGTTGACCAGAAACCGCCCGCGCGCCACGGCCAGCCGCGCCAGCGCATCGGGGTTGTCCGGGGGCAGGTTGCCCAGGGCCATCTCCTTGAGCAGGGGTTCGCTCAGCCCCAGCAACGACACAGCGCCCAGCATGGACCCACCCGTGGTCTGGCTCACCAGGGCATCGGCCGTCTGCTGCAGCAGGCGCGAGCGCTCGGCCGCGCGCTCGGTGCCGCGCCAATGCAATGCCCCCTGCACCACCAGCACGGCCCCCAACAAGGCGGCCACCAGCACCAGAACAAGTCCGCGTATTCCCGGGGCCTCGCGGTCCAGCACTTTGTCAAAGAACATGCCTACGCCTTCTCCCACACCGCGCCGCAGCGCCCTGCGGTGCCAAGGCCAGCCACCGCCCGGACGCCGTCAGCTGGCGGGGTGCAGGTAAGCATCGATTTCCCCCACCGGCCCCGGCCGCCCAAACAGATACCCCTGGAACCCCTCACACCCGTGCAGCCTCAGAAAGCCCAGCTGCCCCGTCGTCTCCACCCCCTCCGCCACCACCTCCAGGTCCAGGCTCTTGGCCAGCGCCAGGATGGTCCGCACAATCGCCGCGTCGTTCGGGTCCGCCAGCACGTCCCGCACGAAGCTCTGGTCGATCTTCACCTGGTCCAGTGGCAAACGCTTGAGGTAGCTCAGGCTGGAGTAGCCGGTGCCGAAGTCATCGAGCGCAAAGCCCACGCCTTCGCTTTTGAGCTGCACCATGCGGGCGATGGTGTCTTCGATGTCTCCCAAGAGCAGGCTTTCGGTGAGTTCGAGTTTGAGTTTGCGGGGGTCGGCGTTGTGGGCCTTGAGGGTTTGCAGTACTTCGGCCACGAAGCCGGGTTGCCGGAACTGGCGCGCGCTGACGTTCACCGAGATGGACAGGTGGGCGGTATTGTCGTGCTGGCTCCAGCGCTGCAGTTGTTCGCAGGCGGTTCGGAGTACGTATTGGCCCAGGGGGAGGATGAGGCCGGTCTGTTCTGCCAGGGGGATGAAGTCGCCGGGGCTGATCATGCCGCGCTGGGGGTGGCGCCAGCGCACCAGGGCTTCTGCACCCATGAGGCGGGCGTGGTGGTCTACCACGGGCTGGTAGTGCACGAGCAATTCGCCCCGGGCCAGACCCTGGCGCAGGTCGGCTTCGAGGTTGGAGCGGGCGTTGACGGCCGCCTGCATGTCGGGGTCGAAGAAGCGTTGGGTGTTGCGGCCTGCGGCTTTGGCCTGGTACATGGCCAGGTCGGCGCGTTTGAGCAGTTCGTCCACGCCCAGGCGTTCGTCGCCAAAGAGGGTGATGCCGATGCTGGGGGTGCTGTAGTGCTGGGCGCCGTCCAGCTCGAAGGGCTGGTTCAGGCTGGCCAGGAGTTTTTCTGCGACGGTTTCTGCCTGGGTGGCGGCGTTTTGCAGGTCGGGGGCCAGGGCTTCGAGCATGACGACGAATTCGTCGCCGCCAAAGCGGGCCACGGTGTCGGCTTCGCGCACGCTGCCCACCAGGCGGGCGGCCACTTGCGACAAAAGCTGGTCGCCCATGTCGTGGCCCAGGGTGTCGTTCAAGTCCTTGAAGTTGTCCAGGTCGATGAACAGCAGGGCGCCGAGATTGCGGGTGCGCTGGCAGGCAGCGATGGAGCGTTGCAGGCGATCGAGCAGCAGGCGGCGGTTGGGCAGGCCCGTGAGGGCGTCGTAGAAGGCCAGGCGCTCGATTTCTTGTTCGGCCAGCTTGCGGTCGGTGATGTCCATGGTGAAACCATGCGACACCACCGAGCCATCGGCCTCGCGGTGGGGAACGGCGTTGGTCATGTGCCAGCGCACGCTGCCATCGTTCATGCGCACGCGGTATTCGCACTGCCAGGGCACCAGCTTGCGCACCGACATCATGGCCGAGCGTTGTACCTGCGGCAGGTCTTCGGGCACCACCCGGTGCATGAGCACACCGTGGTCGGTGGTCACCTCGTGTGGCTCCACACCCATGAATTCGCGCACCGCATCGCTGATGTATTGCACGCTGGTGCTGCCATCGGAATGCAGGCGGTATTCGTAGATGAAGCCCGGGATGCGGCTGGCAATGCGCTGGATGAACAGCAACTGTTCGCGCAGCTGCTCGGCAGCACGGTGCTCTTCCGTCACGTCCTGCACCACGCCCATCACCACCTGCACCCCATCGCGAGGCAGCGTGCGCTGCACCCGAGACCGCATCCACCGCACTTCGCCATCGGGCCGGCGCCAGCGGTACTCCACATCCAGCCCCGCGCCCTGCATGCGGGCCTTGTCGAACACATGCCGGTCCTCAGGGAGGATGCCGCTCACGGCGCGCTCGGGGTCTACCCACTCCTGTTGTTCAAAACCGGCAATCTCGCACAGACCCGGCGACCAGAGCAGCACGGTTTCGCCCGGGTCTTCGATGCGGCGCCAGTGGCCCGTACGGGCCAGGCTCTCCATGGTGTTGAAGACTTCGGTCTGCTCGCGCAGTTCGCGACGGACCTCTTCGAGCGCGCGCTCGGACGCAGCCAGCGCAGTGCGCAAAGTCTCCGCCTCGGAGGCATCACGCACCGTGACCATGATGCAATCACTGGTGACCCGGCGCACCGACAGATCCCACGCCAGCAGCAACCGACCGGGCTCGCGCACCACCTGTCGGCACTCCAGCGGCGCTCCCACACGCACCACCCCGTACAACTGATCCAACAAGGGGGTACTGGCCAGAAGATCAAACACCTCGCTGGCGTCCGCGCCAGGTTCGCGCACAGCCCCCAGACCCGGCATGCGGCGGGCTGCTGCGTTGGCAGCCAGCAGCATCAACCGGCCGTTCTGCAGCCGGAACTCCATCAACGCCACCGGCACCGCATCCACCAGCGCCTGCAGACGTGCCTGCGCCATGGGCTCGATGAGGCCGTCGCCCACGGGGGCGAGAAGGTCGGTCAACAGTTCGGACGAAATCACGGTCGCTCTGAAACCTTCGAATCCTGGGGTTGGGAAAAGCGCCCTCGCAAGGGACGGCGCCTGCGGTCAAAGCCAAACTGCCAGCATACAGCCAAGAGTATGTCCAAACGTAACAAAGTAACAAAACCTGCGGCAAATCATTGAGGGGAAACCCCATGGGCGAACTGCTACAGTCCACGCCTCATTTCCCGGCGTCCCCCCAGCATGTCCGACACGCTCGAACACCACACCCCCATGATGCAGCAGTACCTGGCCCTCAAGGCCGGGTACCCGGAGACGCTTCTGTTCTACCGCATGGGCGACTTCTACGAAGTCTTCTGGCAAGACGCCGAAAAGGCCGCGCGCCTGCTCGACATCACGCTCACGCAGCGCGGCCAGTCGGGCGGGCAACCGGTGGTGATGGCGGGCGTGCCCTTCCATGCGCTGGAGAACTACCTCGCGCGCCTGATCAAGATGGGCGAGTCGGTGGCGATTGCCGAGCAGGTGGGCGAAGTGGGCGCGAGCAAGGGCCCGGTGGAACGCAAGGTGGTGCGCGTGGTCACGCCCGGCACGCTGACCGACACGGAGCTGCTGTCCGACAAATCCGAATCGCTGCTGATGGCCGTGCACCAGGCGCCGCGTGCGCGCTGCGGCCTTGCCTGGCTGAGTGTGACGCAGGGCCGCGTCTTCCTGGCCGAATGTGCACACGACGAGCTGGGTGGCTGGCTGGCACGCGTAGCGCCCAGCGAGCTGATCTACAGCGCAGGCGTGACCGAGCGCTTTGAGCAACAACTGCAGGTGTTGCGACAGAGTGGTGCCTTCACCTGCCCCATGAGCCTGCGGCCCGACTGGCAGTTTGACAGCGCCTTGGGCGAGCGCAAGCTGCTCGAAAACCTGGGCGCCGCCAGCCTGCAGGCCTGGGGCGCGCAAGACCTGGGCGAGGCCCACGCTGCTGCCGCCGGGCTGCTGACCTACGCCGAACACACGCAAGGCCGCACGCTCACCCATGTGCACAGCGTGCAGGTGCAGCGCAACGACGACCTCATCGACCTGCCCGCCACCACGCGGCGCAACTTGGAGCTGGTGAAGACCCTGCGCGGGGACGATGCGCCCACGCTGTTCTCGCTGCTCGACACCTGCATGACCGGCATGGGCAGCCGCCTGCTCAAAACCTGGCTGCTGGAACCCCAGCGCGACCGCGCCGAGGCACGCCAGCGCCTGTCGGCCACTACCGCCTTGCGGGGCGCGGGCGGCGCAGGTGGCGGCTCCGGCCCCTGGGCCACGCTGCGCGGCGAACTCAAGGGCGTGAGCGATGTGGAGCGCATCACCGCGCGCATCGCGCTGCGCCAGGTGCGCCCGCGCGAGCTGGTCGCGCTGGGCAAGACGCTACAAAAATCAGAGCTTCTTGCGCTTAATGGACGGGCGCCAGAGCCCTTTTTGGTTCAAATTTTTGGCCATCTGCAACCGCCCGAAGGCTGCACGGCGCTGCTGCAGGCCGCCATTGCCGAAGAGCCCGCCGCCCTGGTGCGCGACGGCGGCGTGATCGCCAACGGCTTCGACACCGAGCTGGACGAGCTGCGCGCCATCCAGACCAATTGCGACGACTTCCTGCTGGAGCTGGAAACGCGCGAAAAAGCCCGCACCGGCATCCCCAACCTGCGCGTGCAGTTCAACAAGGTGCACGGCTTCTATATTGAAGTGACCGGCAGCCACCTCGACCGCGTGCCCGACGACTACCGCCGCCGCCAGACGCTGAAGAACGCAGAGCGCTTCATCACGCCCGAACTCAAGGCGTTCGAAGACAAGGCCCTGTCGGCCAACGAACGTGCGCTGGCGCGCGAGAAGTGGCTGTATGAGCAGATCCTCGACCAGCTCCAGCCCCACGTGCCCGCCCTCACCCGCCTGGCGCAGGCGCTGGCCACGCTGGATGTGCTGTGCACGCTGGCCGAGCGCTCCCTCACCCTCCACTGGTGCGCGCCCCAGTTCGTGCCCGAGCCCTGCATCGAGATCGAGGGTGGCCGCCACCCCGTGGTTGAAGCCCGCCTGGCCGAGACATCGAGCGGCAGCTTCATCGCCAACCACACGCGCCTGAACGCCAACACGCGCATGCAGGTCATCACCGGCCCCAACATGGGCGGTAAATCGACCTACATGCGGCAGGTGGCGCTGATCGTGCTGCTGGCCAGCATGGGCAGCCATGTGCCTGCGGCCAGCTGCCGCCTGGGGCCCATCGACGCCATCCACACCCGCATCGGCGCAGCAGACGACCTGGCCAACGCCCAGTCCACCTTCATGCTGGAGATGACCGAGGCCGCGCAGATCCTGCACGCCGCCACGCCCCACAGCTTGGTGCTGATGGACGAGATTGGCCGGGGCACCAGCACGTTCGACGGCCTGGCGCTGGCCAGCGGCATTGCCACCCACTTGCATGACAAGACCCGCGCCTTCACGCTGTTTGCCACGCACTACTTCGAGCTGACCGAGCTGCCCGCCAAGGCGCGCCACGCGATCAACATGCATGTGAGTGCCACCGAAAGCGGCGCGGACATCGTGTTCCTGCACGAGATCCAGCCCGGCCCGGCCAGCCGCAGCTACGGGATTCAGGTGGCCAAGCTGGCGGGCATGCCATCGCCCGTGCTGCACCACGCACGCCATGCGCTGGCTGCGCTGGAAGAGCGCGCGGGTGAAGACGAACTGCAGGTGGACCTGTTCGCCGCCCCCGAGGTGCCCGAGAGTGTCGGCGCCAGCCCGGTCGAGGCAGCGCTGGCAGGCATCAACCCTGATGCGCTGAGCCCGCGCGAAGCGCTGGATGCGCTGTACCAGCTCAAGCGGCTGGTGGGCTGATGCGCCCACAGCACCCGCAGCGGAAACCGCTCCAACCTACAGATCCTGCGCCACCGGCGCCAGCTGCCCCAGCATGAAGGTGATGAACGGTGGCACACATGGCAGGTGCCCGGCGGGCTGAGCGCGGCAGTCGGTCAGGCTGACCAGGTCGCCTGCGCCCCGATCCTGCATGGCGCGGACCGTGGCGGCGGAGCTGGCATAGGGCACCGTGCGGTCGTCGCGACCGTGGTACAGGCGCACGGGCAGCTGGGGCTTCCAGTCGTAGACGTTGCTGATCTCCTCCAGGGCGCGCACATCGTCCGCCAAAAAACGGTCGATGAAGCGCGTGTCATAGGCCACGTCGGCATCGCCCGGAATGAGTGCGCGCAGCAGCAGGCGGCGTACCTCGCGCTGCACGCTGCCGCCCAGGTAGCGCAGGAAGCCGGGGTTGATCAGGGCGCCAATCACCGGCTGTTCTTGCCGCACCAGGTCCACCAGCCCATCCATGGTGGCCTGCACGTTGTAGGGCCCGGCGCCGGGCACCACCATGCGCAGCTGCTGCAGGTGGGGCGAGCCGCTGGCCTGCAGCGCACGGTGCGCAGCCATGGTCACGTAGCCACCTTCCGAGTAGCCCGTGAGGAAAAGCTGCCCGTTGTCCGCCACACCAGCCTGGTTGCGCCAGGTGCGGGCAGCGGTCAGAAAATCGACCGTGGCGGCGGCCGATGGGCCCGCCAGCAGGTAGGGGTGGGGCGTGCCCTTGGAGGCACCAAAGCCCACATAGTCGGGCGCGAGCACGATGTAGCCCAGCGAGGCCAGCACCACGGCCACTTCCGACGCCACGGCGTTGTTGCCAGGGGCCTCGGCATCTTTGAAGAGGGTGCCGTGCTGGTAGCTCAGCACCGGGCTTTTGGCGCCTGCAGCCTTGACGGGCACGCTCACCAGGCCCGAGGCACGCACCTCGCGGCCATCGGCGTCGGCGGTGAGGTATTCGAGCCGGTAGGAGGTGACGCCGTAGCGCGGCACCACGTCCTGGGCCAGCGACTCCTTGGCGGCAAGGGCGGCAGCGATCTCGCTGGCCGGGATGGCCCCGAGCAGGCGGGCGGACTCCAGCCGCCCCGAGCGCTCGGGCAGGATGGGCGGCACGGTGGGCGAGCCCCCATCGGCCGGGGCGCTGCTACCGCCCCCGCAGCCCGCAAGCCCCAACGCCAGGCACGCCCCCAGCACGGCGGCGCACACACGGCGGTTGCCCGCCAGCTTCCCCACAATCCACATGGTCCACCCCACCAGAAAGTTCAGCGCCGGATGATAGGACGGCAGGCCCCAACGTGCCCGAACGGTGTGGTTTGGCCCCTGAATCATGGCCAAAATTGCCGTCACCGCTCGACCATCAAGCAAAGTTTGCTATCAAATTAATAACAAACAAGTCTGCAGCCGGGCGCGTGGCAGCCCGCCCATCAGGGGCGGGGCACGCGCACGACTAAACTTGCGGGTTACCCACACCACGGACCCATTCCTGTTCATGACGTACTGCGTCGCCATCAAACTCAACGCCGGGCTGGTTTTCCTGTCCGATTCCCGCACCAATGCAGGCCTGGACCAGATCAGCTCGTTCCGCAAGATGATGGTCTATGAAAAGGCGGGCGACCGCTTCATGGTGCTGCTGTCGGCGGGCAATCTGTCTATTTCGCAATCGGTGCGCGAGATCCTCCAGAACGAGCAGATCAAGGACGGCGAGTCGGGCGAGGCCATCACGATCTGGAACGCCAAGAGCATGTTCGATGCCGCCCGCGTGCTGGGCGCTGCCGTGCGCCACGTGCATGAACGCGACGGCGCTGCGCTCAAGCGCTCGGGCGTGGACTTCAATGTGTCCATGGTGTTTGGCGGCCAGATCAAGGGCGAGGGCATGCGCCTGTTCCAGGTCTACTCGGCGGGCAACTTCATCGAGGCTACGTCCGAGACGCCGTACTTCCAGGTGGGCGAGTCCAAATACGGCAAGCCGGTGCTCGACCGCGTGCTCACGCCCGAGACCCCGCTGGACGAGGCCGCCAAATGTGCGCTGGTGTCCATGGACAGCACGCTCAAGTCCAACCTGTCGGTGGGCCTGCCCCTGGACCTGGTGGTCTACGAGGCCGACCGCTTTGCCACCGACAAGGTGGTCTGCATCGACGAGAACAACCCCTACTTCCGCATGCTGCACGACAGCTGGGGCCAGAAACTGCGCCAGGTGTTCGACAGCATCGAGGACCCAGCCTGGAGCGGTGGCGCCACCGAGGTGCCAATCATGGTGAGTCCCGCGCGCAGCAAGCCGCTCAAGAAGATCACGACCCACACCGACCGGCTCATCTAAGCCTTTCGGGCCGCCCTGCCCCTTGCCCTGCCGGTACGCCTTTTGCCCATGCTCCCCATCGTTTTTTCGCACGCCAACAGCTTTCCAGCGGGCACCTACCGCCTGCTGTTCAAGCTGCTCAAGGCCCGTGGTTTCCAGATCAGCGCGGTGGAGCGCTATGGCCATGACCCGCAGTATCCGGTGACCAACAACTGGCCCCATCTGGTGCAGCACCTGGCCGACTTTGCGACCGCCCAGGTAGAGCGGCTGGGGCAACCGGTGTTTCTGGTGGGGCATTCGCTGGGCGGTTTTCTGAGCGTGATGGCGGCGGCCCGCCACCCGGAATTGGTGCGCGGCGTGCTGCTGATCGACTCGCCGCTGATCGGCGGCTGGAAGGCCAACGTGGTCGGTGTGGCCAAGCGGGCCCAGGTGGTGGGCTCCATCTCGCCGGGGCGGGTGAGCCGCCAGCGCCGCTTCAGCTGGGCCAGCGACGAAGAGGCCCTGGAGCATTTCCGCAAGAAGAAGGCATTTGCCCGCTGGCACCCCGAGGTGTTACAGGACTACATCACCCACGGCCTGCAGGACCAGGACGGCAAACGCGTGCTGGGCTTTGACCGTGCGGTGGAAACCGCCATCTACAACACCCTGCCCCACAACCTGGGCCGCCTGCTCAGCGCCCACCCGCTGCAGTGCCCGGCCGCCTTCATCGGCGGGCGTGACTCCGAAGAGATGAAGCAGGTGGGCATGGCCATGACGCTGCGCATCACCGAGGGCCGCACCATGATGCTGGACGGCAGCCACCTGTTCCCCATGGAGCAGCCGCAGGCCACGGCGGCGGCCATCGAGGCCGCGCTGCTGAACCTGGCCTCGCTCACCCCCGCACAGGCTTGAGCCCCGGGCCCGCTGCCTGCGGGCCCTCCTATAGCACCAAAACCCCTGGTGCAGCGCCCCAAACAGCGCTGCTGAGACTGCCTTTGATCAGGGCAAACAGGGAGCACGGCGGTCTGGGCAATCCCCTACACTGGTGGAATTGTTACAGCGTGATACAGCCGACATGCCTGCACAGCCCTACTTCGCCTCGCGCCTGCCCGCGCTGAGCTACGTGCTCCTGGCGATCTACCTGGTCATCCTCGCGTTTCGCACCCACAACGACACCACCATCGCCCTGGTGATTGCCTCGGTGGTGATGTTTGCCTGCTGCTGGGCCAGCGCCACCCATTTGCTGGGTGCGCGTCCCGCGCTGCAGTTTGTGCTGATCGCCGTGAGCTTTGGCTGGTTTGCCGAGCAGATGGGCTCGTCGCACGGCTGGTTCTTTGGCCACTACACCTACACCGATGTGCTCGGCCCCCGCCTGGGCGATGTGCCCCTGGTGATCCCCCTGATGTGGTTTGCGCTGACCTATGCAGGGTATGTGATTGCCAACCTGATCGTCTGGCAAAGCCCGGTGGACGGCGCACGGGGCCTGGGCAATACCGTCATGCTGTCATTTCTGGCGGCGATGATCGTCACCGCATTTGACCTGGGCGCAGACCCTTACATGGTGTACACCCTCAAAGCCTGGATCATGACCAAAACCGATGGCGCCTGGTTTGGCGAGACGGTGCAGGGCTTTTTTGGCTGGGTGTTTGTCTCTTTTGTGATCCTTCTGGGCTTTCGCATGTCGGTCCGCACCCTGGCGATGCAACCCAGCAGCCCGTTTTTGCGCCACCATGCGCTGGTACCGCTTGCACTGTATGGGAGCAACATGGTGTTTCAGATGATTCTGGGCAACCCCGTGGAAATCCGCTCGATTGCCCCCTTTGCGATGGGCATCCCCCTGTTGTGCGCGCTGGCGGGCTACCAGCGCTGGGTTGCACCCGCCAAGGCCCCCGTATGAGCCAGAACACATTGCACACGCACCCCATTTCAGACGCCACGCTGGCGGGCATGGAGCACCACGCCGACCCGCTGGCCGACCAGACCATCGCCGACATCCTGGGCGACTGGCCCGCAGGGGATGTCGCGGTGGACGCCCCGCAATGGGCACGCATCGACACCGTGAACCGCCTGTTCGGGGAGTGGACGGACAACAAGAGCCTGGTGGGCTGGACCGCCCAGGGTGACGGTGTGGACGCCGCCATGTCCAAGGCGCTGAACCACTACGTGCAGACCGCACAGGTGCTGCCGTCCTGGGCCGATGCGAAAAAGATCGAACGCGCCGAGAAGCTCTTCATGGAGCACGGGGCACTGTCGTGCATCCTGCTGTTCTGCGCCAGCCTGCCCGAGTGTTATGTGATTCCCGATCTCTCCAGCGTGCTGCACACCTCGGGCCAGCTGGAGCAGAACGCCGAGTACCGCATCCGCTCCACGGCGGCGATGATCTTCCCGGTGATGATGCATGGCGGCCTGAGCCAGCGCGGCGCAGGCGTGGCGCAGGTGCTCAAGGTGCGGCTGATCCACGCCACCATCCGCAACCTGATCCTGCACGGCAGCCCGCAAAGTGCAGTGAAGCAGTTGGTGGCCGGCGGCAGCGGACATGTGCCCCCCCAGGCCCTGCCCACCGGGGGCGGGCGCCAGGCCATGTTCAAGACGCTGTACGCACGCGGCTGGAACCTGAAAGGCGACGGCCTGCCCTGCAACCAGGAGGAGCTGGCCTACACCTTGCTTACCTTTGGCTACGTGTTCCTGCGCAGCCTGCGCCGCCTGGGCATCGGTTTGCGCCCGGCCGAAGAAGAGGCCTACCTGCATGCCTGGAACGTGGTGGGCCACATCCTGGGCATCGACCGCGCCCTGATGGTGGACACCATGGACCAGGGCCAGGCCCTGATGGCCCGCATGCAGGCGCGGGGCCGCGCAGAACCAGTGCAGCCAGACCCTCGCCCCGCCCTGGGCCGGGCCTTGATGCAGACCATGGAGAACTCACTGCCCTGGAGCATTGTGAAGCCCTTCCCCGAACTCATGACCCGCTACCTGTGCGGGCGCGACACCGCCAACGACCTGGGCCTGACCCAGCCGGTGCCCTGGCCGTCTGCACTGCTGTTCTGGGGGGTGTTGCTGCTCGCACGGGCCCTTGATACGCTGCTGCGGATGGTGTTGCCACGTTTTTCCCTTGTGCGAACCCTCACCCGCATCCTGGGTTACCACTTCATGAGCCGTGTGCTGATGAGCCAGACCCGCCCCCTGCAACTGCCCACCGAACTGCTCAACCAGGTGGACGAGGTGGTGCACAGCTGGAGCGATGACCCCCACGCACCCGACTGGATCAACCGGATCGAAGACCGGTTGACCACGCATGGCAGCTGGAGCCCGGGGCTGGCTCGCACGGCGCAGACTGCGCGCTCCGCAGAGGCGCAGCAACCCGCCTAGCCGTAGTTGTTTCCACGCCGATGTACCCGATGCTCTGCGCCCTCCTGATGTTGGCCCGGCATTGGCACGCGCGTCGCGGCGTTGCGGCCACCCTGCTGTGGGTGATCGTGCCCATGGTGCTGCCCCTGGGCGTGCAGGCAGCCTCCCCCTTGGTGCTGACGCCTGACCGACCCCAGGTGGATGCCTGGGAGGCCGTCACGCTCAAGGCAGACCCGACCTACCAGCTCTCGGTGCAGGACATGCTGGGCCAGTTGCGGGCGTTCGATACGCCCGCCCAGCGGGGTGGGTCCATAGGCGTGCACAAGGCGGCGATGTGGCTGCACATCCCCATCATTGCGCCCGAGGCGCTGCGCACCCCCTGGGTGGTCAACATCGGCTACAGCTCGCTGCAGGCGGAGCTGTTCCTCGCCCGCGACGGCAAGGTGCTCCAGCAGGTCCGCAAAAAGGAAGGCAACCAGACACAACTGTCCAGCCGCACGCCAGCCATGGTGTTGGACCTGCAGCCCGGGCAACGCTATGACCTGCTCATACGGGTGCAGGCCACCGGTCCGCTGATCCTGCCCATCACGGTCAGCGAAATGCCCGTCTACCTGCACCAGTCCTTGGGCGAGCAGTTGCTGCAGGGCCTGCTCAATGGGCTGGCTTTGTGCCTGCTGGCCTACAGCCTTGTCCAGTGGGTCACGCAGCGCGACCGCATGTTCGCCTTTTATGCGCTGGTGGTGCTGGGCAGTATGGGCTTTTCGATGCAGTTTTTTGGCATTGGCCCTCAATATCTGTGGCCTGACAACCCGTGGATGAATCGGTATTCTGGCCCGGCGGCGGGGCTGATGGCCCTGGTCGGCTCGTTTCTCTTCCTGGGGCATATGCTGGCCGACAGCACGCAAAAAAGCCGCTATGCACGCACCATGCGCGCGGGCGCAGCCATCACTTCGGCGGTGTGCGGTGCCTTGCTGCTCGGTTGGCTGAGCGTACCCATCGCCATCGCATTCATGAGCCTGGCGGGCCCCCTGCCATCCATCATCAGCTTGCCCGCCGCCATCGCGCGCGTACGACAAAAAGACCCGATCGGCATGACGCTGCTGTTGGCCTGGATCGCTTTTGGCGTGGCCGCTGGCGTGATGGTGTGCCTGGTACAGGGCTGGGTGCCCGCGAACTTCTGGACGCTGCACTCGTTCCAGTTTGGCGCCACGCTGGACATGCTGCTGTTCTTCCGCGTGCTGGGCCTGCGCGCCCAGGCCGCCAAGGCACAGGCGCAAGAGGCCATGCGTGAGCGCGACCTGATGCAATCCCTGGCCAACACCGATCCGCTCACAGGCCTGAGCAACCGGCGCGGCCTTCAGCATGCCCTGCACACCGCACTGGCCCACTGTTCGCCACAGCGTCTGGTCGCGTTGTACCTCATGGATCTGGACGGTTTCAAGCCCGTCAATGACTCTCACGGCCACGATGTGGGCGACGAACTGCTGGTGGCCGTGGGCCAGCGGCTGCAAGCCAGCGTCCGCCAGCAGACCGATCTGGTCGCACGGTTGGGGGGTGACGAGTTCATCATCATGGCCTGCCACCTCGAAACGCCACAGCAGGCAGAGGATCTGGGCCGTGCATTGTTGCAAGCCGTCGATCAGCCGTTTTGCCTGGGCAATCTGCGCTTGAAAGTGGGCTTGACCATCGGTTACGCCCTGGCCCCCCTGGACAGCAACGACCCCCAGGGGCTGATCCGCCTGGCCGACGCCGCCATGTACGCGGGCAAGCAGGGGGGCAAGCGCTCGATCCGGCGCAACACTGGCACGTTGGCGCTGGCACCATGACACGAGCCCTTCGCCCCATGCCGAACCGGCCCTGGCTGCGGCTGCAGCACACCCTCTGGCTGGCGCTGCTGTGGGTGCTGATGGCCTGCACCGGCGCATGGGCCAACAGCCCCGTCTTGCAGCTCAACGATGAAAAGCGTGCCATCGACGCCTGGCCCTCCGTCAAGCTGCTGAGCGACCCCAGCCGCCAGCTTTCTGTGCGGGATGTGCTGCCGCTGGCCGACAAGTTCACCCCTCCATCCAGCGTGGGCGCCACGCTGGGCGTGCGGCCTGACGCAGTGTGGCTGCGCATCCCGTTCGAGGTGGCCTCCACCTCTGACGCCCAGTGGATTCTGGACATCAACCACTCCGACCTGAACCACATCGACATTTACCTCACGACCAGCGGGTACCTGGTCCAGCAAGCCACCCTGGGCAGCCTGCACCCTTATACGCAGCGCCCCTTGCAAAGCCGCTCCCACGCCATCCCGCTGAACCTGATGTCCGGGCTGCCGTACGAACTGCTGGTGCGTGTGGAGACCCGGGGCGCAATGATCCTGCCTATCTCTTTCTACAAGCCTGCGGCCATGCTCAGCAAGGCCGTCAACGAGCAGATGCTGCAGGGCGTCCTTACCGGCCTGGCCCTGTGCCTGCTGGTATATAGCCTGGGCCAGTGGCTGAGCCTGCGCGATCCACTTTTCATCTATTACGCGCTGCTCACCTCCGGCAGCCTGCTGTTCTCGATGCACCTGTTCGGTGTAGGCCGGCAGTTCCTCTGGAGCGACAGTCTCTGGCACGAAGTCCACATGGGGGGGATGTCGGCCTTGCTCGCCACCTGTGGCTCGTTCCTCTTCATCGGGCAGGCCCTGGCAGAGCCCGGATCCAGCAGCCGTTTCATGCGTTTCATGCGGGCCGGTGCCGTGTTGTGTGTGCTGCTGGCTGTGGCCTATGGGCTGGATGTGATCTCCACCCGCGCCATCGCAGCCATCGTGAGCATCCTGGGCCTGGTCCCGGCACTCATGGGCATCCCGGGCGCCGCGCGCCGCGCCATCCGGGGCGACGGAGTGGGCACCAGCCTGCTGCTGGCCTGGCTGGTTTACTTTGTGGCCACGGCCATCGTCATCGGCGTGATCAATGGCCGGGTGCCCGTGAATTTCTGGACCATGCACTCCTTCCAGTTCGGCGCCACGCTGGACATGCTGCTCTTCATGCGGGTGCTGGGTCTGCGCACGAAGGCCCTGCGGCTGGAGGCGCTGGATGCCAACCGCGAGCGCGACGTGATGCGCTCGCTGGCGCACACCGACCCATTGACCGGCCTGCCCAACCGGCGCGGGCTCAACATCGCGCTGGCATCGGCGCTCTCACGCTGCAGCCCAGAGCGGATGCTCGCGGTGTATGTGATGGACCTGGACGGCTTCAAGCCCGTCAATGACCAGCATGGACACGATGTGGGCGACGAGCTGCTGATTGCGGTGACCCGGCGCCTGCAGGGCCATGTGCGCCAGAGCGACCTGGTGGCGCGCCTGGGCGGGGATGAGTTCGTGGTGATGGCTGGGCAGCTGCACAGCCTGCAGCAGGCGCAGGAGCTGGGCCACAAACTGCTGGATGCGTTCCGCGCACCGTTCTCGCTGCAGAACGTGCGGGTGGAAGTGGGGCTGACCATTGGCTATGCGATTGCCCCCCACGACGGCAACGATGCCATCGGCCTGCTCAAGCTGGCCGATGCCGCCATGTACAGCGGCAAACAGGGCGGCAAGTTCTGCCTGCGGCGCAACACGGGCGACCTGGCACTGTCATCCACCTGACCAAGACGGGACCCGCAGCAGGCTGTCGGCCACATACGGCACGGCCCCAAAAAGCAACGCGGGCCATTTGCGGCTGGTCAATCCGGCGCTGATCCATTACACACGGGACTTCGTCTTTTCACGGAGGATCGTTCGCCATGGCCCATCGCAAAAGCCCTGCCCGCATTGCCAAAGACGCGCGTGTTGCGTACTTCCGCTCGCTGGCGGCCCCACAGGCCGCCGCCCTGAATGCAGCGGCCGCTCCTGGCCTGGCGCTGGCCTGGGACGCCATTGCCGCGCTGGAAGCCCGGCTGGTGGGCCGCATCGTGCTGCCCTCCAGCCCCGACTACAACGAGGCACGGCAGGAGTCCAACCCCGCCTTCCAGGCCTATCCCGAGATCATCGTTTACTGCGCCTGCGAGAACGACGTGCTGGAATGCCTGGCCGTGGCCCGCGCCTACAAGGTGTGGGTGGCCGTGCGCTGCGGGGGGCACAGCACGGCGGGGTATTCCGTCAACAGCGGCATGGTGGTGGACTTGAGCGACATGCAAGGCGTGGTGCTGGACCCGGTACGCGAGCGGGTGCATGTGCTGCCTGGCACCGACTTCGACCACTTCAACGGCGCGATGAACCACACCGGCTGGCATGTGCCCACCGGGGCCTGCGGCAGCGTGTGTGTGGGCGGGTTTGTACAGGGCGGGGGCTATGGCTACACCTCGCGGGCCTTCGGCATCCAGAGCGACCTGGTGGAGTCGTTCCGAGTGGCACTGGCCAACGGCACCATCATCACCGCCAGCGCCCAGGACCACCCCGACCTCTACTGGGCGATGCGGGGCGGCACGGGCGGCAACTTCGGTGTGCTGCTGCAGGTCACCTACCGCATGCACCGGCTTGACCAAGTGTGGGCCTGGGCCATCAGCTGGGACCAGGCCCATGCCGCCCAGGTGCTCACGCTGATGCAAAAGAGCTTCATGAAAACCGGTGCCCCCGATGCGCTGGGCTACATGATGAACCTGGGCTATCAGCAAGGTGTGCCGGTGTACATGGTGCAGGGCATGTTCTGCGGCACCCGCGAGGCCGGTCTGCAGGCCATAGCCCCCCTGCTCGCCATCCCCAGCGCCCAGCTGCTGGTGGACAAGACCGGCACCTACCCCGAAATGAACATCTGGCTCGAAGACCACCCCTACACCCTGCCCGACAACCTGCCGGACGGCGTGGCAGAGACCAAGGCCAGCGGCTACATCAGCACCCCGCTGTCGCCCGCCGACTGGCAGCGCATCATCGATTACTTCAAGACGTCGCCCAACCCCTGGTCCCTGGCTTACCTGGAGCCCTATGGTGGCGCCATCAACCGCTACCCGGTGGCCGACAGCGCCTTCATACACCGCCATGTGGATGCCGACCTCGTGGTGGATGTGTTCTGGACCAACGACGCAGAGCGCGCACAGATGGAGGCCTGGCTGGACGGCTTCATGCAGCTCGTGAGGCCCTTTCTGAACGGGCATGTCTACCAGAACTACCCGGACGCACGCCTGGCAGATTTTGCGAACGCCTACTGGGGCCTTGCCTATCCCCGGCTGCAGCAGGTCAAAGCCACCTACGACCCAACCAACTTCTTCCACTTCCAGCAGAGCATCCGGCTGCCCCAGGGATGAACACACCAGGCCGGAAGAGGCCCGGCCTGGCTCAGGACACCGCCTGCTGCGCGTAGTGCAGCCGCCCCTTGCCCGCGCGCTTGGCCGCATACATGGCCTGGTCCGCGCGGTTCATGAGGGCATCGATATCGCCCTCCATCGGGGGGTACATCGCCACGCCAATGCTGGCGCCGATGGACAGCTCGCGCCCATCCACGGCCATGGGCTGGTGCAGGGCCTCGATGATGCGGTGACCGATGGTGTCGATCACTTCGCGCGTGACCTCCTGGTCCAGCATGACCAGAAACTCATCGCCCCCCAGGCGCGCCAGGGTGTCGCCCGCGCGCACCGTGCTGGCGATGCGCTGGGCTACCGTGCGCAGCACCTCGTCCCCGGCGCGGTGGCCCTCGGCATCGTTCACGCGCTTGAAGCCATCCAGATCGATGAACAACAGCGCCACCGCCCCGGCGCTGTGGCGGGCCTGCAGCAGGGACTGCTCCAGACGCCCCTGGAACGCCGCGCGGTTGAGCAGCCCGGTCAGCGAGTCATGGTTGGCCAAGTAGTGCTGCTGGCGCGCAATCTGGATCTTGGCCGATACATCCTGCACCAGTGCCATGATGGAGGTCACCTGGCCGTCCTCGTCTGTCAGTGCCGAGTTGAACCACTCGCAATGCACCTCGGTCCCGTCACCGCGCACAAAGCTGGTCTCGGCGCGGTTCTGCGATTCTTCACCCGACTGCAGGCGCGACAGGGCCAGCTGCAGGCTGTCATCGACGAAAGCCGGGTCGAGCAGATCGGTCAGCAGACGCCCCTCCAGCCCCGCCACATGCAGCCAACCCATGAGCTGCACCGCCCGCTGCGAACAGTGCAGCAGCTGCAGCTTGTGGTCCATTTCCAGCACCGCCAACGGGCTGTTTTCCATGTGGGAGGACAGCCGCTGGTTGGCGGCACGCAGCGCGTTCATGGTCACCTGCAGCTCGTGCACATCCAGCGCCGTGGTGATGAAGCCGTCGATTTCGCCCTGGCTGTTGTGCCAGGGCGTGAGGCAAATGGTGCGCCACTCGTCAAAACCGTAGGGCGTGTGCAGCATGCGCTGGTACTGCACCCGCTCGCCCCGCAGCACGCGCTCCACAAAAGGCATGAAGCGGGCACAGTCCTGCTCGCCATACACCTCCACCAGCGTCTTGCCTACGAGGCGCTCCGGCGCTGTGCCAAACCAGCGCGCATATTCTTCGTTGACGTAGATCATGGCCAGGCTGCGGTCGATGACCGCCATGGTCGCTCCGGCACTGCGGGAGATCAGGTCCAGCAGCTCCGCCTTGGACCACGTTTGCTTCCGCGCGGCAGCGGAAGGCAGTGACAACTCTGGCTCGTCTTGCATCATGCGGAGAAAGCCCATCGGGGCATGGTCATCAACAGGAAGACTACAGCCCCAGGTGGCACGCAGCCGCCGGGGCACTGACAGCGGCCTGCAACGCGCGGCAGTGGGTTGCCGCAGCTTATCACTTTCGGTAACAGTTCCGCCTGCCCCCAGAGCAGCGGGCCATGCCCGGCACCTCAGCGGCAGCAGCGGTAGGCCAGCCCCACGGACACCGAATAACCCACGGGCTCCACCGTGAGGGGGCTGCGGCGCGCGTCCCCCTTGAGCTGCGACACCCGGGCCGCCCCCAGGATCACCCAGTGGCGGTTGATGGCGGACATCACCTCCACCCCACCATCCACGCTGTAGAGACCCGCACCCGGATCAAACGCAGGCAACGGGCTGGCACTGCCCGCAGGAACACCAAAATGCCCCCGGACGTAGGCGCTGTCACCAAAGCTGGCCCCCGCGCCCATGGTGACCTTGGTCTGCTCGGTGAGGGGCCAGGTGTAGCCCACACTGGTGGACAGCTGGGCACCGCCATCGCGGCCCAGAATGTCCTGCGACACCCCTGCCCCCACCGACCAGCGGTCTGTGACCGCGTACCCGGCGCTCAGCCGCGCGCGCAGCGTGGAACGCACCGATGGCAGGCCCACCAGGATGGGGGCATCGGAGCCATCGCGGCCCTTGTCGATGCGCAAGGCGGCGCTCAGGCTGAAGCGGTCGCTTTGCGCGAGGGTCGCGCTGGCGCCTGATTCGCGGGGAGTCCCCAGGCCGTGCCCCATGAAGGCGCTGCCGCGCGATGTGCTCAGGCGGAAACGCCCGTACTCCACCGCCCAGGCGGGCCGCAGGCTGCTCTTGCGGCCATCGCCCCCCGCATAGTCCGGGCCATTGCTGGCAATGGCCCCCAGCGCGTAGTGCAGCCTGGGCCCAGCCGGTTCGTCCGAGGCAGCCGTGTCTTGCGCCCATCCCGGCGACAAGGCAAACCCTGACGCCACGGCCAGGGCGCCAGCACGCAGAAAAATCAAACCCGTGGAGCAATGCATGGACGGATTATCAATCCGCCCACTGCACCCAACCCGTCCACGCTGTCACCAAAACAACGACCCCGAACACGATGCGGTAGTACGCAAACGGCACAAAGCTGTGGGTGCTGATGTAGCGCAACAGCCAGCGCACACACAGCCAGGCGCTGAGGAAGGAAAAGACCAGTCCCGTGAGGAACATCGGAAGGTCCGCCATGGACAGCAGCGCCCGCTCCTTGTAGAGGCTGTACACGCCCGCGCCGATGAGCGTAGGAATGGCCAGGAAGAAGGAGAAATCGGTGGCCGCCTGCCGCGACAGGCCCAGCAGCATGCCGCCGATGATGGTGGAGCCGCTGCGGCTGGTGCCGGGGATCATTGCCAGGCACTGCACCAGGCCCACCTTGAGCGCATCCAGCGGTGTCATTTCATCCACGCTCTGCACCCGCGTGGCGGAGGCCGGGCGGCGCTCCGCCCACAGGATGATGAAGCCCCCGATGATGAAGGTGCTGGCCACCACCACCGGTGTGAAAAGGTGCGCCTTGATGGCCTTGCCAAACAGCAGGCCCAGCACCACGGCGGGCAGAAACCCGATGAATACGTTGAGCGCAAACCGCTGCGCCTGGCGCTCGGTGGGCAGGGCCACCAGGGTCGAACGGATCTTCTGCCAGTACACCAGGATCACCGCAAAGATGGCGCCAGTCTGGATCGCAATGTCGAACACCTTGGCCTTGGCATCGTCGAAACCCAGCAAGGAACCCGCCAGGATCAGGTGCCCCGTGGAAGAAATCGGCAAAAACTCGGTCAGCCCCTCGACGACCCCCATGATGGCGGCCTTCACCAGCAATACAACGTCCACGCGCACTCCTTGCAAATAGGTGCGGGATTATCCGCCGGGGCGTGGTGGTGCAGCGGGCAGCAGGGCTCTCTCGCAGCCGTGCAACCTGCTTTCGCCCCCAAAACGCCGCGCAACTCACGCCGCGCCCGTGCATTTCGCGGCCCGGCGGCTGCATTTCGTCGCAACGCGCTGGCCGCTAGCGCAGGCCCCCGGCACAGTCCACCCCATCGAACGCGCCAGGAGCCCCACCATGCAAATCACCCCCGTCATCGCCATCCACCTTGCCGCCGCGCTGGCCGCCGTGGCCATCGGCCCCATCGCCCTGTGGGCCCGCCGGGGTACCACGCAGCGCCCCCGCCTGCACCGTGCGGCCGGGTATGCCTGGGTCACCCTGATGGTGGCCACTGCCGTGTCCGCCATCTTCATCACCGGCGGCCCCGGCCCACGCTGGGGCAGTTTTGGGCTGATCCACCTGCTGATCCCGGTCACGCTGGGCATGCTGGTGATGGCCTTTGTCTACCTGGCCCGCCGCAACATCGTCGGCCACCGCAAGACCATGCAGCAGATCTACATCGGTGCCTGCGTGGTGGCCGGTGGCTTCACCCTGCTGCCCGATCGCTTCCTGGGCCACTCGCTGTGGTCTGCACTGGGCGTGATCTGACCCCTCCTTCAACCCCTTATCTCCTCAGGACACCCCATGCTTGCCAACCTGCTGATCCAACAACCCCAGATGCTGGGCGCCATCATCCAAAACACCCCGTACTGGGTTTGGGCACTGCTCGCCGGCCTGCTGGCGCTGGGATCCAGCCAGCTGCTGGACCGCCACGTTGGCCTGACGCGGGCCCTGGCCATGCCGCTGGCCATGACGGGCCTGTCGGTCTACGGCCTGGTGTCTGCCTTTGGCGGCGCAGGCCAGGCAGGCACTGCGATAGCTGCCTGGCTCGTGGCGGCTGGCGCCATCACCGGGCTGGCGCTGTGGCTTCAGCCTGCAGCCCCCAGCGGCACGCTGTACGCCGCCAGCTCGCGCAGCTTCTTCATTCCGGGCAGTGCCATGCCCCTGGCGTTGATACTCGGCATCTTCCTGACCAAGTACTTCGTGGGCGTGGAGCTGGCCTTGCAGCCCGCACTGGCCCGCGACGGCAGCTTTGCCCTGCAGATTGCCGTGCTGTACGGCGTCTTCAACGGCCTGTTTGCTGCCCGGGCGCTGCGCCTGTGGAGCCTGGTGCGCCGCAGCGCCGCCTTCGCCACCACACCGGCGGCTTCGTCTGCATCGGCCTGAGTCGCCTTGCGCTACCCCAACCCTTACGAAAGCCTCTTGCCATGTCGCACCACCACCTGATCACCGACCCTCTGGAACGCCTGGCCCGCCGCCGTGCCGGAGCCAAGCTGGGCTGGTACCTCCATGCCGGGGTCTACCTCTTCGTCAACCTGCTGCTGGCCGTGCTGTCGATGAGCAGCGGACACCACTGGGCCGTGTTCCCCGCCGTGGGCTGGGGCATCGGCCTGGCCATCCACGGTGTGGTGGTGTTTGTGCTGGCAGGCAGCAGCGGCCTGCACGAACGCATGGTGCAGGCCGAGCGCGACCGCGTGGCGCAGCAAGGCCCACGCTCCTAAAAAAGCGCTCCGTACAGCCCCAGCTTACGCAAAAGGAACCCCATGAAGCTGCTCCAGCGCCTGACCCTCGCCCTGCTGACCCTGGGCGCCGCCGCCACCTGCCAGGCGGGCACTGGCCTGATGGAGTTGCCCGGTTTGCCAGGAGACGGCCCCGTCACCGTGTTCTACCCTAGCAGCGGGGCGGACGCGCCCGTGCAGCGGGGCCCCTTCCAGCTGCAGCTGGCCTGGCAGGCGCCCCCCGTGCAGGGCAATGGCCGCCTTGTGGTCATCACCCACGGCTCGGGCGGCAACCCGTGGGTGCACACCGACCTGGCACGCGCGATGGTGGCAGCGGGCTTTGTCGTTGCGCTGCCCGAACACGCAGGGGACAACTCCCGGGACCCGTCCACGCCCGGCCCCGAGAGCTGGAAGCGCCGCCCTGCCGAGGTCTCCCGCGCCATCGATGCCGTGGCCCGGGACACCCGCCTGGCCCCGCTGCTCGCACTGGACAAGGTGGGCGTCTTTGGCGGCTCCGCCGGTGGCCACACCGCGCTGACGCTGGCAGGCGGCGCCTGGTCGCCCACGCGCTTTCGCCAGCACTGCGAGGCCCACATTGCCGATGACTTTTCCTCCTGCGTCGGCTTCATCACACGCCTGCATGGCAACCTGCTGGATGGCCTGAAAAAATGGCTGGCACTGGCCGTGATACGCCACCGCTTCAACGACGACACCGCCTACACACACGAGGACCCTCGCATCCAGGCCGCCGTGGCCAGCGTGCCTTTTGCGGCCGACTTCGATATGGCCACCCTTGCCCACCCACGCATCGCACTCGGGCTGGTCACGGCGGGGCTGGATGTGAATCAGGTGCCACAGTTTCACAGCAGCGCCGTGCTCGCCGCCTGCCAGGACCGCTGCACCCATGTGGCCCGCTTGCCGGGCGCCAGCCATGGCGCCATGCTGTCGCCCATGCCACCGCTGCACCTGCTCAACGACGTGCAGACCGCGCTGCTGGGCGACCCGCCCGGCTTTGACCGCAAGGTGCTGCCCGAGGTAGATGCGCGCATCGTGGACTTCTTTGCCCAGCACCTTCAGCCGCTACCAGCCCCCCAGCGCTGAACCGCCAGCAGGTGGCGCCCTGGCCACCATCCACCGTATGCTCCCCATCACCACGGCCAGCCCGGTCCGCCCGCCTCCATGACGCCCACCCGCACACCCCAGCCCCACCGCCGTTACACCATGTTGATCGCAGCCCTCCTCCTGACCGCCGCCATCGCTGGGCTTGCCGCCGCCATTGCCTGGGGCGGCCCCAAAGACATCCCGCCGCTGGCCAGCATCAACAACCCGTTCAAGGATGTGGACTACAGCAACGTGCCCCCGGCCCAGCGCTACACGGCACGCGATGGCACATCGCTCGCCTGGCACGGCTACACCCCTGCGGGAGGCACAGGGGGCACGGGTGCCTCGGCCAGCGCCCCCCTGCGCCGGGTGGTACTGGTGCACGGGTCTTCCGCACGGGGGCAGTCCAACCATGTGCTGGCACAGGCGCTGGCGGCTGCAGGTTACGCCGTGGCCTCCCTGGACATGCGGGGGCATGGCGAGTCCGGCCCCCGGGGCCAGGCCGCCTATATCGGTCAGATGGAAGACGACATCGAGGACTTTTTGCGCGCCGTGCCCCACGTGGGCCCGCAAACGCTGATGGGCTTTTCGGCAGGCGGCGGGTTTGCGCTGCGTTTTGCGGGCAGCGCGCGGCAGGGCCTTTTTGACCGCTACGTGCTGCTGTCACCTTTCCTGCACCACAACGCACCTACATCGCGGCCGGACAGCGGCGGCTGGGTCTCGGTGGGCCTGCCGCGCATGATTGCCGTCACGCTGATCAACCAGGTCGGCATCACCCGGTGGAACCACCTGCCCGTGCTGAGCTTTGCGCTGAACGACGTGGCCCGCGAGCTGCTCACACCCTACTACTCCTACACCGTGGCCACCAACTTTCGCCCCCACAACGACTACCAGGCCGACATCCGCAATGCCCGGGGCACCGTCTGCATCGTGGCCGGGCAGGACGACGAGTTGTTCTACGCCGATCGCTTTGCCGACCTGTTTGCCCAGGCAGGCAAGCCCGCGCCCGTCACCCTGGTGCCGGGCGTGAACCACATCGGGCTGACGCTGGATGCGCAGGCCGTGGCCACAGTGGCGCGGCAGGCCTGCCCTGCGTAGCAAGCCGCCGTGCCCCCTAAAATTCTGACCACCTTGCCCCACGCCCCTTTGCCGCCATGCCAACTCCCCTGAGCCCCGAAGAACTGGACACGCTGGCCCGCCGCCGCGCCAACGCCAAGCTGGGCTGGTACCTGCACGCGGTGGCCTTTGTGCTGGTCAACGCGCTGATCTTTGCCATGTCGCGCTATGCGTTTGGCACACGCCCCTGGTCGGTGTACCCCCTGCTGGGCTGGGGGCTGGGGCTGGTGCTGCATGGCGTGTCGGTGTTTTTGCTGGGCACCGGCAGCGGCCTGCGCGAGCGCATGGTGCAGCGTGAGCGCGAGGCCCTGCAGCGCCGCCACGACCGATCATGAAGCTGCGCCAAGACTTCAACGGGGTCAGCAAGCTGCGGCACTACCTGCAGGTGGTGGCCTTCACGCTGGCCGTGGCCACGCTCCAGTACGCCTTCATGCCCGACAAGCCCTACGGGCCACCGGTGGTGTATTCGGTGCTGATCGGCACCTTCACCTGGGCCATCATCGACCTGGGGCGCGAGGTGATGCCCTCTGCCGCAGAGACTGGCTGGCCGCATGGCTGGCGAGGCGTTGCGCTGGTGGTGGTGGGCATCGTCGTCGGCTACCTGGCGGGCACCTTGCTGGCCGATACGCTGTGTGTGCACTACTTTCACTTCTACCCGGCGGGTGCATCGCTGTCCGGTGCAGACCAGCGCACCTCCATCCTCATCACGGCCATTGCCGGGCTGGTGGGCACGTTCTACTTCTACGCTGTCAACAAGTCGGCCTATCTGGAAGGCAAGATGGCCGAGGCGCGCATGCACGCCACCGAGGCGCGCCTGAAACTGCTGGAAACCCAGCTCGAACCCCACATGCTGTTTAACACTCTGGCCAACCTGCGCGTGCTCATCGGCACCGACCCGGCCCGCGCGCAGGACATGCTGGACCGCATGATTGCCTACCTGCGCGCCACGCTCAGCGCATCGCGCAGCACCCAGCACCCACTGGAGAACGAGTTTGACCGCCTGCGCGACTACCTGGAGCTGATGGCCGTGCGCATGGGCCCGCGCCTGGCCTACACGCTGGACCTGCCCGATGCGCTGCGCGAGGTGCCTGTGCCCCCGCTGCTGCTGCAGCCCCTGGTCGAGAACGCGATCCGCCACGGGCTGGAGCCCCAGGTGGAGGGCGGGCACGTCACCGTGCGCGCCACCACGCGGCCTGGCGGCAGCGGCCCCCAGCTGGTGCTGGAAGTGATCGACACCGGCGTGGGCCTGCCGCAGCAGCTGCCCGCCTCCGGCCCCGGGCAGAGCTTTGGCCTGGCCCAGGCGCGCGAGCGGCTGGCCACCTTGCACGGCACCGCAGGCACTCTTGAATTGATAGCTGAAAAAGTAGGTGGGACGCGCGCAAGCATCACTTTTCCCTTAAAAAATTCGCCCACACCATGACGCTGCCCGCCCCCCGTGCCCTGATTGCCGAAGACGAACCCCTGCTGGCTGCCGCCCTGCGCCAGGAGCTGGCCCGCGCCTGGCCCTCGCTGGAGATCGTGGCCACCGTGGGCGACGGGCTCTCGGCCGTGCAGCAGGCCCTGGCACTGCAGCCCGATGTGCTGTTCTTCGACATCCGCATGCCCGGCCTGAGCGGGCTGGACGCCGCCGTGGAGCTGGCCGACGCCTGGCCTGCCGACACGCCCTTCCCGGCCCTGGTGTTTGCCACGGCCTACGACCAGTACGCCGTGCAGGCCTTTGATGCCCAGGCCGTGGACTACCTGCTCAAACCCATCGATGCCCGCCGCCTGGCGCGCACCGTGGCCAAGGTACAGGACCTGCTCGCACAGCGCCAGCCCGCCCCTGCCCCCGCAGCAGCCGTGGCGCCCCCCGCGCTGGAAGCGACCATGGCCCAATTGCGCGCACTGCTGCAAGCGCCGGGCCTGGGTGCCAGCGCAGCACCACCGCCTTTGCAGCCCGCGCAACCCGCCACGCGGCTGAGCGTGATCCAAGCCAGCCATGGCACGCAGATCCACATGGTGCCGGTGGCAGAGGTGGTGTACTTCGAGGCGGCCGACAAGTACGTGCGGGTGTTGACCACCGAGCGTGAGTACCTGATCCGCACCGCGCTCAAGGAGCTGATCGAGCAGCTCGACCCGCAGGAGTTCTGGCAGGTGCACCGCAGCACCCTGGTGCGCGCCACGGCCATTGCCACCGTCACGCGCGACGAGGCAGGCAAGCAGCACCTGAGTCTGCGCGGGCGGCCCGAGCGCCTGCCGGTGAGCCGCCTCTACGCGCACCTGTTCAAGGCGATGTAGCTGCGCCCCTTTTCAAGCGAGCTTCACGCGGGCGGCAGCGCCTCCCAGCGCCCGGCCACATTCTTCAGCAGCGCATTCACCGCCGTCAGGCGGCGGCCCTTCACGTCGATCAGGCTGCGCTGCGACGACAGCACGGTGGTCTGGGCCGCGAGCACATTCAGGTAGCCCACGGTGCCCGCACGGTACTGGTTCTCCACCACGTCCAGCGCACGCTGCGCGGCGGCGGTGGCCTCGCGCTGCAGTTGCTCCTCTTGCGCCAGGGCGGCGGCGGCCGTGAGGTTGTCCTCCACCTCCTGCAGCGCGGTCAGCACCGTCTGGCGGTAGGCGGCCGTGACTTGCGCGTGGTTGGCACGGGCTGTCTCCACCGCCGCACTGCGCGCGCCGCCGTCAAAAATCGACGCCGCCAGCGCAGGCCCCAGCGACCAGAACAGGTTGGGCGCGCTGAACAGGTCCGCGAGCGGTGCCCCCCGGTAACCCCCCGCTGCCGACAGCGTGAGCGTGGGGAAATACGCCGCGCGCGCCACGCCAATCTGCGCGTTGGCAGCCGCCACGCGGCGCTCGGCCGCCGCAATGTCGGGCCGGCGCTGCAGCAGGTCGGACGGCAGGGCCTGGGGCACGTCCGCCGGTGCGGGCAGCGTGGCCGTGGGCTCCAGAGCAAAGGCGGCAGGCGCCTGCCCCAGCAGCGCGGCCAGCGCGTGCTCCAGCTGGGTGCGCGTAGTTTGCGCCTCCAGCAGCTGCGCCTGGGTGGACTTGTACTGCACCTCGGCCTGCGCCACATCGGCGCTGGAGGCCACACCCGCCGCCTGGCGGTTGCGCGTCAGCTCCCAGCTCTTGTTGTAGGCCTTCAGCGTTTCGGCCAGCAGGGCGCTCTGCGCCTCGGCTGCACGCAAAGAAAAATAGGTCTGCGCCACGGCGGCCTGCAGCGACAGGCGGGCAGCAGCCAGGTCGTCGGCACTGGCCTGGGCGCTGGCCTGCGCGGCGCTCACCCCGGCCGACACGCGCCCCCACAGGTCCAGTTCCCAGCTGGCAGACAGGCCCAGCGAATGGCTGGTGCTGATGCGTGCGGTGCTGCTACCGTCGGCCAACTGCGTGCCGCTGCGCGCACGGCTACTGCTGGCATTGGCCCCCACCGTGGGCAAGGCGGCTGCACCACTGCTGGTCACGGCCGCCTGGGCCGCGCGCAGCCGGGCAGCGCTTTGCGCCAGTGTCGGGCTGTTGGCATCGGCCTGCTGTTGCAGGCGGTCCAGCACGGCGTCGCCATACGCCGTCCACCATGCCTCGGGCAAGGCCGGGGCGGTCTGCGTTTGTGCGGGCTTCCAGATGCCCTGGGCCTGGGCCGCAGCCTGTTCTTTGTAGGCCCCTGGGATGTCCATGCCCGGGCGCTCATAGGGCGGCGTCTGTGCGCAGCCTGCCAGCCACAGGCCGCTGGCCAGCACCACCGGCCAGGCGGCGTGGCGCGAAAAAATGGGAGGAGAGGTCATCCGTCGTTTCCTTGCAATACCGCCGGGGCCACAGCTGCGGCGCCCGCTTGCTTGCGGCGCCGTCCCACGGCGCGCAGCACCCGCGCACGCAGCCGGTCCAGCGCCACATACATCACCGGCGTGGTGTAGAGCGTGAGCAGCTGGCTCACCAGCAGGCCGCCCACAATCGCAATGCCCAGCGGCTGGCGTAGCTCGGCCCCATCGCCCCGGCCCAGGGCCAGTGGCAACGCCCCAAAAATGGCAGCCACCGTGGTCATGAGGATGGGACGCAGGCGCAGGTTGCAGGCACGGTAGATGGCCTGCGCTGCCGTAACAGGCGCCCCGCCCTGCTGGCGCTGCCGTGTGAGCGCAAAGTCGATCATCAAGATCGCGTTCTTTTTCACGATGCCGATCAGCAGGATCACCCCAATGAGCGCGATGAGCGAGAACTCGGTCTTGAACAGCATCAGCGCCAGCAACGCCCCCACGCCCGCCGACGGCAGCGTGGACAAGATGGTGACCGGGTGCACCAGGCTTTCATACAACATGCCCAGCACCAGATAGATGGTGATCATGGCCGCCAGGATCAGCAGCGGCTGCCCCGCCAGCGCCGACTGGAAAGCCCCGGCCGTGCCACTGAAGGTGCCCCGCACGGCCACGGGCACGCCCAGCTCGGCCACGGCGTTGTTCACCGCCTCGGTGGCCTGCGACAGCGACACGCCCGGCGCCAGGCTGAAGCTGATGCTGCTGGCGGGCGTGCCCCGGTCGTGGTTGACCGACAGCGGCGTGTTGGTGGTGGTGATGCGCGCAAACGCCGTGAGCGGGATCTGTTGCCCCTGGCTGTTGACGAAGAAGAAGCCGCGCAACGTTTCAGGGCTTTGCAGGAAGCGCGGCGCGGCCTCCATCACCACGCGGTACTGGTTGAGCGGGTTGTAGATCACCCCCACCTGGCGCTGGCCGAAGGCATTGTTGAGCGTGGAATCGATCTGCGCCATGGTCAGCCCCAGGCGCGTGACGGCATCGCGGTCGATGACCAGCGAGGTCTGCAGGCCATAGTCCTGCACGTCGCTGTTCACGTCCTCCAGTTCGGGCAGCTGGCTCAGCACCTGCCGCACACGCGGCTCCCAGGTGCGCAGGTCGCCAATCTCGTCGGCCTGCAGCGTGTAGTCGAACGATGCGCCGCTGCTTTGCCGCCCGCCAATGCGCACATCGCGCTGCGGCGACATGAACAGGCGCGCGCCCGGCTCGTTCTTGAGCTGCTCGCGCAGCCGCGCAATGACCGCATCCGAACTCTCCTGCCCCGGCCCGCGCTTGAGGGTCATGAACAGGGCCGCAGCGTTGCGCTGCCAGCCGCCGGTGAAGCCGGTCACATGCTCCACAGCCGGGTCGGCCTGCACGATGGCCAGAAAACGCTGCAGCCGCTGCTCCATCGCCTGGTACGACGTGGCCTGGTCGGCCCGGATGAAGCCCGAGATGCGCCCGGTGTCCTGCTCGGGCATGAAGCCTTTGTCGATGGCGGTGTAGAGGTATACGTTGAGCCCCACCACACAGACCAGGGCCAGCAGGGCCACCGGCTGGTGGCGCAGGCACCAGGCCAGGCTGCGGCGGTACAGGCGCATGCCCTGCACCTGGACGCGGTCCACCCAGCGACTCAGCCAGCGGCCCACCGCCCCCCCCCAGCCACTGCGCCGCACAGGGGCCAGGTGGTGGGGCTTGAGCAACGCCGCGCACATCATGGGCGTGGTGGTGAGCGACACCACCATCGACACCAGGATGGCCGAGGACATGACGATGGCGAACTCGCGGAAGAACCGCCCGACGATGCCGCCCATGAAGAGGATGGGCACGAACACTGCAATCAGCGAGATGCTCATCGACACCACGGTGAAGCCGATCTCACGCGCGCCGTCGAGCGACGCCCGCAGCGCGGTCTTGCCGCGCTCCATGTGGCGCATGATGTTCTCCAGCACCACGATGGCATCGTCCACCACAAAACCCGTGGCCACCGTGAGCGCCATGAGCGAGAGGTTGTCGAGGGTGTAGCCCGCCAGGTACATCACGCCAAACGTGCCCGCCAGGGACACCGGCACCGCCACGCTGGGGATGAGCGTGGCGCGCCCGTTGCGCAGGAAAAGAAACACCACCAGCACCACCAGCCCCACGGCGATCAGCAGCGCGCGCTCCACCTCCTTGACCGAGGCGCGCAGCGTGGGTGTGCGGTCGGAGACGATTTCAATATCGATGGCCGCCGGAATGGAGGCCTTGAGTGCAGGCAGCAGCGATCGCACCCGCTCCACGGCTTCGAGGATGTTGGCACCTGGCTGCTTGTATACCTGCAGCAGGATGGCGGGCTTGCCATTGGCCACGCCAAAGTTGCGCACGTCCTGCACCGAGTCCACCACTTCGGCCACGTCCTGCAGCCGCACGGCCTGGCCGTCCTTCCAGCGCAGCACCAGCGGCGCGTAGTCGGCCGCCACACGTGCCTGGTCGTTGGTGGCCACCTGCCAGTAGTGGTCTTCCCGCTCCACGGCACCCAGCGGGCGGTTGGCATTGGTGGTGACGATGGCGCTGCGCACCTGCTCCAGAGAGATGCCGTTGGACGCGAGCCGTACCGGGTCCAGCTCCACGCGCACAGCGGGCAGCGCACCGCCACTCACGGTGGCCTGGCCCACGCCCTCTACCTGCGAGAGCTTTTGCGCCAGCACCGTGGAGGCCGCGTCGTACATCTGCCCGCGTGTGAGCAGGTCGGACGTGAGCGCCAGGATCACGATGGGCGAATCGGCCGGGTTGACCTTGCGGTAAGTCGGGTTGCTGGGCATGCCCGTGGGCAGCAGCGTGCGAGCAGCGTTGATGGCGGCCTGTACATCGCGCGCGGCGCTGTCCACGTTGCGGTCCAGGTCGAACTGCAGCGTGATGGAGGTGCTGCCCAGGATGGAGCGCGAGGTGATCTCGGTGACGCCCGCGATCGCGCCCAGCGACCGCTCCAGCGGCGTGGCGACGGTGGCGGCCATGGTGTCTGGGCTGGCGCCGGGCAGGCTGGCGCTGACCGAGATGGTGGGGTAGTCCACCTGCGGTAGCGGGGCCACGGGCAGCAAAAAGTACGACACCGCACCGGCCAGGGCCAGGCCCAGGGTGAGGAGCATGGTGCCGATGGGGCGGTGGATGAAGGGGGTGGAGAGGCTCATGGTTGGGCCTCTTTTTTTAGGTTTTTGGGGGCTCTTCCGCGCGTTGGTATTGCCTTGTTAGCTATTGTTTTTGTAGTTACTTGCGTGGTTTTGCCAAGGGCGGGGGCCGGGGTGTGCGCCCGGCGGCGCAGTGGCTTTCTTTTGCTTCGCCAAAAGAAAGTCACCAAAGAAAAGGCGACCCTACAGGCTGCGTCCCTTCGCTTCGCTGCGGGCAACCTGCGGTGCTCGCGTCCAGCGGGGTCTCGCTCCAACTCGCTTCGCTCAAACAATCGCGAGCCCTGATCCGCTGGCCGCTGCGCTCCTCGGCGCATCCTGAAGGGAACCCGGGGTGCGGACATCCACACGGGCCATTGCTTCGCTGCGCAGCGCTCGGCCCCCTCTCGCGGGCGCAAGCGCCACGCGCTGCGCAGCCGGGGCCGAGCGAAGCGATGGCCCGTTGGTTGTTCGGCTGTTGGAGGTTCGGCTGCCCAACCCCTGCTGGCTGCGCCTGCGGCGGGGCGGTTGTGGGGTGGCATGGGCGTCGCAGCGCCCATGCTTCGTGCTCTGACTCGCCGTGGCTGTCCGAGCGGCGCGCGCAGCGCAAAGCGAGTTCCACGGCGCACCCCGCAACCGACACGACGCAGGTTTGCCCCGCAGCGAAGCGCAGGGGTCGCAGACTGGGGGTCGCCTTTCTTTTGCTTACTTTTCTTTGGCGAAGCAAAGAAAAGTGAGTCGCCTGCCGGGGCGACAACCCGGCTCCCGCCCCAAACACAAGCATGGAGCCCAAACCAGCAAGCCAAGGCTTCGACAGGCTCAGCCCGAACGGCAAATGACGAAGCGCAATCCACGAACGCCATCACGCCCCCTCACCCCGCCGTCCACGCCACCGCTGCGCCCACCCCTCGAACGTGAGGTAAATCACCGGCGTCGTAAACAGCGTAAGCAACTGGCTCAGAATCAGCCCCCCCACCATCGTCACCCCCAGCGGGTGCCGCAGCTCACTGCCCACCCCCGTACCCAGCATCATCGGCAACGCCCCCAGCAAAGCCGCCAACGTCGTCATCAGGATCGGCCGGAACCGCAACAGACATGCCTGGTAAATCGCATCACGCGCACTCAAGCCCTCGTCCCGCTGCGCCTCCAGCGCAAAGTCGATCATCATGATCGCGTTCTTCTTCACGATGCCGATCAGCAGCACGATGCCGATGATGGCAATGATGTCCAGGTCCAGCCGCGCCGCCATCAACGCCAGCAAGGCCCCCACCCCGGCCGAGGGCAGCGTGGACAAAATCGTGACCGGGTGCACCGTGCTCTCGTACAGCACGCCCAGCACGATGTACATGGTGACCACCGCCGCCAGGATCAGCAGCAGCGTGTTCGACAACGACGCCTGGAACGCCAGCGCCGCGCCCTGAAAGCTCGTCTCCACCGACAGCGGCAACTGCCCCTCGGCCTGCACGGCCGCCTTCTCGCGCTCGATGGCCGCCACCGCATTGCCCAGCGACACGCCCGGCGCGGTGTTGAACGAAATGGTGGCGGCGGGCAACTGGCCCACGTGGTTGACCACCAGCGGCATGTTGCGCTCCTCGATGCGCGCCACCGACGACAGCGGCACCGGCGCCCCCACGCTGGAGGGCACATAGATGCTCTGCAGCGCCTCGGGCCCCACCTTGAACTGCGGCGCAACCTCCAGCACCACGCGGTACTGGTTGGACTGGGTGAAGATGGTCGAGATCAGCCGCTGGCCAAAGGCGTTGTACAGCGCTGCGTCAATGCCCGCCACCGTCACACCCAGGCGGCTGGCCTGAGCGCGGTCGATCTGCACATAGGCCTGGCGGCCCTGGTCCTGCAGGTCGCTGGCCACGTCGGTCAGCTCGGGCAGGGCGCGCAGGCGGCGCAGCAGTTCGGTGGTGCTGGTGGTGAGCTGCTGCATGTCGGGCGACGACAGCAGCCACTGGTATTGGGTGCGTGCCACCCGGTCTTCAATGGTCAGGTCCTGCACAGGCTGAATGAACAGGCGGATGCCCGGCAGGTTCTGCACCCGCTCGGCCAGGCGCTGCTGCACCACATCGGCCTTGTCGCGGTCTGCATGGGGTTGCAGGTCGATCAGCAGACGGCCTGTGTTGAGCGTGGTGTTGGCGCCATCAACACCAATGAACGACGACACACTGCGCACGGCCGGGTCTTGCAGCAGCCGCTCAGCTACGGCCTGCTGGCGCTCTGCCATGCCGGCAAACGAGATCGACTGGTCGGCCTCGGTGGTGGCCTGCAGCGTGCCGGTGTCCTGCACCGGGAAGAAGCCCTTGGGGATGAACAGGTACAGCACCACGGTGAGCGCCAGCGTGGCCGCAAACACCAGCCAGGTGGTGCCCCGGTGGTTCAGCACCCAGCCCAGCATGCGGCCATAGCCCGCAATGGTGCGGTCAAAGAAGTGGCCCGTGGCGCGGTACAGGCGGCCGTGGCTCTCCTCCGGCGTGTGGCGCAGCAGGCGCGCGCACAGCATGGGCGTGAGCGTGAGCGACACCACGGCCGAGATCAGGATGGACACGGCCAGCGTGATGGCGAACTCGTGGAACAACCGCCCCACCACATCGCCCATGAACAGCAGCGGGATCAGCACCGCGATCAGCGAGATGGTGAGCGAGATGATGGTGAAGCCGATCTGCTGCGAGCCTTTGAGCGCGGCCGCGAGCGGTGCCTCGCCCTCTTCCACATAGCGCGCGATGTTCTCGATCATCACGATGGCATCGTCCACCACAAAGCCGGTGGAGATGGTCAGCGCCATCAGCGTGAGGTTGTTGATGGAAAACCCCGCGAGGTACATCACGCCGCAAGTGCCGATGAGCGACAGCGGCACCGCCACGCTCGGGATCAGCGTGGCCGAGGGGCTGCGCAAGAAGACAAAAATCACCGCCACCACCAGCAGCACGGCCAGGCCCAGCTCCACCTGCATGTCGCGCACCGAGGCGCGCACCGTCACTGTGCGGTCGGTCAGCACCTGCACATCCAGCGACGCGGGCAAGGTGCTTTGCAGCTGCGGCAGCAGGGCCTTGATGCGGTCCACCGTGTCGATCACGTTGGCACCGGGCTGGCGGCGGATGTTGAGGATCACGCCGGGCTTGGCGCCCGTGTCAGCCGTGCCCGCCCAGGCGGCGAGACGGGTGTTCTCGGCGTCGTCCACCGTTTCGGCCACATCCTTCAGGCGCACGGGGGCGCCGTTCTTGAAGGCAATGATGAGGTCGCGGTATTCGGCCGCCGACTGCAGCTGGTCGTTGGCATCGATGGTGGATGCACGGGCCGGGCCGTCGAAGCCGCCCTTGGCCTGCTTGACGTTGGCTGCTGCGATGGAGGTGCGCACGTCCTCCAGGGTGAGGCCCAGCTGCGCCAACGCCGTGGGGTTGGCCTGGATGCGCACGGCCGGGCGGCGCCCGCCCGCAATCGCAACCAGCCCCACGCCCTGCACCTGCGACAGCTTGGGTGCCAGGCGGTTTTCCACCAGATCGTTCACGCGGATCACGGGCAGCGAGGGCGAGGTGATGGCCAGCGTGAGGATGGGCGCATCGGCCGGGTTGACCTTGCTGTACAGCGGCGGCATGGGCAGGTCGCTGGGCAGCAGGTTGCTGCCCGCGTTGATGGCTGCCTGCACCTGCTGCTCGGCCACGTCGAGCGCCATGTCGAGCGCAAAACGCAGCGTGATCACCGAAGCCCCGCCCGAGCTGGTGGAAGACATCTGCGACAGACCCGGCATCTGGCCGAACTGCCGCTCCAGCGGCGCCGTGACGTTGGAGGTCATCACGTCCGGACTCGCGCCCGGGTAGAGCGTGGTGACCTGGATGGTGGGGTAGTCCACCTCGGGCAGGGCCGAGGTGGGCAGCAGCCGGTAGGCCATCAGCCCCGCGATCAGGATCGCCACCATCAGCAGCGCGGTGGCGATGGGGCGCAGGATGAAAAGGCGCGACAGATTCATGGCGACGGGTGCGCTGGCAAAACAGGCAGGAGAGAAACCGGGGTGCAGCTGCGCTCAGCGCGCCGGGCTGGCCGTGCCACCGGGGGACGGCGGCTGCTGCAGCCGCTCGCGGATGTAGGCACGGCGCTCCTCCTGCGGCATTGCCATCACGCGGGCACGCTCGTCGGCGGGCATCTGGTCCAGCAGTGCCTTCACCTGCGGAGGAATGCCCCGTGGAGGTTCAGAGGCCCGGTCTGCAGGCACTGCTGAGGCGGCAGGTGGTGCAGCGCCAGGGGATGCTTGCGGTGCAGCGGCGCGGGCTGGGGCTTCACTGCGCCGCTGTTGTGGCGCTGCAGAGGCCTGCGGAGCAGAAGCAGAAGCAGCAGAGGCCGCCGATGCCGGCGCAGTTGCGCCGCTCGCACCCATCTGCGCACGCCGCTCGCGCAGGAAGGCGCGGCGTTCTTCGGGGCTCATCTTCTGCAGCTTTTCACGCACATCGGGTGGCAGGGATGCGATGAAGGCACGGCGCTGCGCAGCCTGGTCCTGGGCCGCCTGGTCGGCACGGGTCACCGCACCGGCATCGATCACAGCAACCTTGGCGCCTTCGCGCAGGCGGTCGATGCCGTCCGTGACCACCTGCTCGCCCTCGCGCAGCTCGCCTTCAATGCTCACGCGGTCGCCATCGGTCACGCCCACGCGGATGCGGCGCTGGGTCACGGTGCTGTCTTCCTGCACCAAGTACACGTAGTTGTTCTGCACAGCCGTGGCAGGCACGGTGAGCACGGATTCGAGCAGATTGACCTGCAGGCGCACATTGACGAACTGGTTGGGGTACAGCGCGCCGTCCTCATTGGCAAAGGCCGCCTTCACCTTGATGGTGCCCGTGGCTGTATCGATGGCGTTGTCCAGCGCCACCACGCGCCCCTTGGCCAGTTGGCGGCGCGCGTCGCGGTCCCACAGCTCCACAGGCAGTTCCTCACCGGCGGCCAGGCGGCGGCGCATCTGGGGCAGGTGCGCCTCGGGCACGGAAAACGCTGCGTCCATGGGGCGCACCTGGTTGATGGTGACGATCCCATTGGCATCGCTCGGCCCCACCACATTGCCCTTGTCGGCCTGGCGCAGGCCCAGCCGGCCGGCAAACGGCGCGGTGACCTGGGTGTAGCTCAGTTGCAGGCGTGCGGCATCGACCTGCGCCTGGTCCGAGGCCACGGTGCCTTCCAGCTGCCGCACAAGTGCGGCCTGGGTGTCCACCTGCTGGCTGGCGATGGAGTCGCGCGCCAGCAGGTCCTGGTAGCGCTTGAGGTCGAGCTGCGCATTCTTGAGCAGCGCCTGGTCGCGCTGCAAGGTGCCCTGGGCCTGCGACAGTGCGGCCTGGTAGCTGCGCGCATCGATCTCGGCCAGCACCTGGCCTGCGCGCACCTCGTCACCCTCCTTGAAGCGCACCGACGTCAACTCACCACTGACTTTGGCACGCACCACGGCCGTGGCGCGGGCGCTCATGGTGCCGATGGCGCTGACCACCACCCGCACATCGCCCCGCTGCACCGTGCCCACCGACACGGGCTGGACGCCACCGCCGCCAAACCGGCCTGGGCCGCCCGCAGGCTTGCGTGCTGTGGAACCTGGGCCACCGGCGTCGGCCGTGGCGACAGCGGCCGCATCCTGGCGCTGCTTCCACCACCAGGCACCGCCCCCCACAGCGCCCACGAGCAGGGCCGCCAACAGCACAGAGGGCAACAGCCGCAGCTTGCCGGACTGCGATACAGCAGACCGCTGCGGACGGGCAAACGAACGGATCAGGGGCATGGTCAGGCGCAACGGTGAATGGGCAAGGGGCTATGGTAGCCAGCGCAGCCCCGGGGATTGCCGCCAAGCAGCCCCCCTTTACCGAGGATTTACGCGGGCTTTGGGCGGGGTTTACCGGGGACACAAACGCCCCCCCCGCCCCGCATGGGGGATCAGCGGTTGGTGGCCAGCAGCAGGCCACCAGCACCCATGAAGAAACCGCCCGTGGCCTTGTTCAGCCGCGCGACACCGCGCGAGGTGCGGATGAAGCGGCGGATCTGCCGGCCAAAGCTGGCGTACACGGCGGTAGAGACAAATTCGCTGCCCAGGTAGATGGAGCCCAGCACCAGGAACTGGCGCGCTGCAGGCTGCGCCGGGTCGATGAACTGCGGAAAAATCGCCGCAAACAGGATGATGGCCTTGGGGTTGGTAATACCCAGCAGGAATTCCTGGGTGATGAGGGCCCGCAGATTGACCTGCGCCGGCTGGCCCGATGACGAGCCACTGCCGGGCGCATCTTCCAGCGCCAGGCCGCTGAACTCACGGCTGTGCCAAGCACGCCAGCCCAACCAGAACAGGTAGGCTGCGCCCACCCATTTCACCGCCGTGAACGCCGCTTCGGACGCCAGCAGCATCGCACCCAGCCCCACCGCAGACACCGTGAGAAAGATCGCAAAAGCCGCTGCGCGGCCCACCGTCGCGATCATGGCAGGGCCCACACCTGCGCGGATGCCGTTGTTCAGACCACAGAAGTTGTTGGGCCCAGGGGTGAGCGAAATAGCGATGGCGACCGGAACAAATAGCAGCGCATCCATGGGGCAGTCCTTGCGGCAGAAATGGGAGACAACGGGGGGACAGGACAGTCTACGGCAGTCTTCCCCACCCTGCGACCCAGGCAGCAGAAGCCCCCGAAAATCCAGAATATGTTTTGAAAGGATGAACGGGCACGACAGGCCCGTTCATAGCTTGTCAGGGCCGCACCAAATCCACCACCGTACTCCAGGGCACATCCGCCAGGGCCTCATAGTGCGCCACCACCGTCAGGCGGTCCTGCCGGGATGCCTCCGACGCCAGGGCTTGCGCCAGGTAGCGGATAGAGGGTTTGTCCAGCCCGCCCACGGGCTCGTCGATCAGGGTCAGGGGCGCGCCCGAGGCCAGGGCACCGGCCATGAGCACCTTGCGCTTGCTGCCGGTGGACAGCGCATAAAACGGTTTGTCCAGGTGCTCTTGCAGCGTGAACCCCTCGGTGTGTGCAGCCAGCGCGGCGGCATCCCACAGCGGATAACGGGTGGGCAGTCCCTCCAGCCAGCCCCGGGCGGTGAACGAGTCCAGGTCACCCGCGCGGGGGTCGGCCCAGAAAACTTTTTGCGCATACGCCTTAGGGGTTTCGGCCGGGCCCGTACCCTGCAGCAAGATGCGCCCGGCCTGCGCGGCAAGCTCCCCGGCCAGCAGGCGCAGCAGCGTGGTCTTGCCACTGCTTTCATCGCCCCGCACCAGCGCCAGCCCTGCGGGCCATGCCAGAGACAGCCCGTCCAGCACGGCACACTCGGGATAAGAAAACCGCAGTCCATCGACCTGCAAAAAAACGCGCTCAGCCACCCTGCCTCCGTGATAGCAAAAGCGGGGATTCTAGGGATCCTCTGCACGAACCGAGCGGAAAGTGAGCGTTGCGGATCGGGATAGACTGCAAGGCGCAAAACGCAGCAATAGCCTTAGCTATTGCGAGTATTTGCAACGCCGCAGGCCGCCCGAGTCCGCAAATGCACACGGCGCGGTGATTCGTGCAGAGGGTCCCTAGTGTGGTGTCTCAGAAGTAAGCATCAAATAATTGCATTCGCGGCACGAGCGACAGATGCCAAGATAGTGTCGGCACTTTTGTGCCAAACAAATGGCTTTGGATCCTGGTTGTGGCGATCAATGTATTGCCGTATGGCTTGCTCCAACTCGCCGATGCTGGTGTGGGCGCTACGCTTGATCCACCTCTCGCTGATCTGACTGAAGAAGCGCTCGACCAGATTGAGCCACGACGCGGAGGTCGGCGTGAAGTGAACGTAATAGCGGGGATGGGCGGCTAGCCAGGCGCGTACTGCCTGCGTCTTGTGCGTACCGTAGTTGTCCATGATCAGATGGATATCTTGTTCGCCTGGTACCGCCGCATTGATGACTTTGAGGAACTGCAGGAATTCCACGCTGCGGTGACGGCGCTTGAGTTGCCCAATCACCTTGCCAGTGGCCACATCCAGCGCTGCGAACAGGGAGGTTGTCCCATGGCGTTTGTAGTCGTGCGTGCGCGTGGTCGGCTTGCCGAAGGTCAGTGGTAGACCAGGCTGTGTGCGATCAAGAGCCTGGATCTGGCTCTTCTCGTCCACGCACAGCACAAGGGCACGATCAGGCGGCGCCATATACAGCCCCACAACATCACGCACCTTGTCAACGAAATGAGGGTCAGTGGACAGCTTGAAGGTTTCCTGCAGGTGCGGCTTCAGACCAAACGCATGCCAGATGCGCTGCACCGTCGCTGGTGATACGCCCGTTTGCCGGCTCATCTGGCGCACGCTCCAGTGCGTGGCATTGTCAGGTGTGCTCTGGCGAACCTTATCCACGATTAGCTGAATCTGCTCGTCGCCCACGCTGCGCGGGCGGCCTGCGCGCGGCGCATCGGTCAAACCAGCCAGACGGTACGCCTGGTAGCGCCGCCGCCATTTGGAGACGGTTTGCACCGTCGTATGCAAGCGCTGGGCAATCACAGTGCCCGACTCCCCATCCGCGCAGCCCAGCACGATTCGCATGCGCAACTTCTCGTCTTCAGGCGCTTTGCGCACGCGCAACCGGGCCTTGAGCTCTGCGCGCTCAGCGTCGGTGATCTGCAGCTTCGTGGCGGGGCGTCCGGGGTGGGCCATCGGCGTAGTCTCCTATACGGAAACCACTTCGATAGCCATGACTCAAAATAATTCAATTTATTTTTGAGACACCACACTAGGAACCTGAAGCGCGGCGCGCCCACCACCAGCCACCAGCCTGGTTCACCACCAGACCACACAGCACGGCCGCCGCGCCCGCCCACTGCAGCGGTGCGGGGGTTTCCCCTAAAAAGGCATAGGCCGCCCACAAGCCCACCACAGGCACCAACAGTGAAAACGGCGTCACCCGCCCCGCCGCATGGCGCTGCAGTAACTGGGTCCACAGTGTGTACGCCAGCAAGGTGGCCAGGAAGGCCAGGTAGCCCACGGCCAGCAGCGCCGTGCCGTTGACGGCCTGCAGCTGCGCCGCTACGCCGCTCAGCCCTTCGCTCCACACCGCCAGGGCAAAAAACGGCATGATGGGCACCAGGCTGCTCCACACAATAAAGGGGAACGGCGCATAGGCCCCGGCCTGTGCCGCCCGGCGCACCACCAGGTTGGACACTGCCCACATGAACGCGGCCCCCAGCGTGAGCACAAACCCGGCCAGCGTCATCTGCCCCGGTCCTTCACCGTGCGCCAGGCCGATGGTCATGAGCCCTCCGAACGCCAGTGTAAGCCCCGCCCATTGCCAGGGCTTGGCACGCTCACCCAACAGGGGTGCAGCCAACAGCAAGGTGAAAAATGCCTGCGTCTGCATGACCACCGAGGCCATGCCGGCAGTCATGCCCAGTTGCAGGCCCAGGAACAGAAAACCAAACTGCCCCAGCCCCTGCGCCAGCCCGTACCCCAGCACAAAACGCCACGGCAGGGATGGACGCGGCACGAACAGCAGAAAGGGGAGCGAGGCTGCGGTGAAGCGCAGGGCCCCCAGCAGCATCGGGCTGAGCCCCTGCAGGCCGAGCTTCATCACCACAAAGTTCAGCCCCCAGATGACCACCACGGCCAATGCGCGCAGCAGGTCACCACGGCTCAACGCGGTGGTGGTCATGCGGGCGCCCCAGGCGCCGCTGCAGCCACGGGCCGCCCTTGCCGGGTGCGGGCGGCCACAAAGGCATCGAAGGCCTGTGCGCTGGTCTTGCCCGGCACATAGCCCAGCACCTCCTTGAGCGCAGTGTTGAGCAGCACCGGGCGGTAGCGCAGAAAATCGAGCTGCTCCGGCCCGTAGCGGCTTACGCCGAGCGCGGAGCCCACGGCCAGCGCGGCGCGCAACAAGCCCGCAGGCAGCTCCAGCACAGGTTTTCCCAGGCGCCGCGCGATGTCCCTCAGCGGCAGCGCGCCATCACCTGCCAGGTTGAAACAGCCCGCTTTGCGGGTGTGCAGCCCATGCACGATGGCACCGGTCACGTCCTCGTCCCAGATGAAGACAAACGGGCTGGCGCTGCCGCGTATGGCCAGCAGGCGGGGCTTCTCGAACAAGGCAGTGATCTGGTTGTCCACCCGCTCGCCCAGGATGGTGCCGATGCGCAGCACCGTCTGCACCAGCGCCGGGTGTTCCACCCGGTAGCGCGCCAGCATCTCCTCCACCAACCGCTTGTGGTGCGCATAGGCAAAAACCTCGTTGCCCCTCAGCGCGTCCGTCTCACGCAGCCACGCGGGGTTGTCCGCGTGGTAGCCATAAGCCGCGCCGCTGGAGCTGACGACCAGGTGTTGGACGCCCACGGCCACACAGGCATCGAGCACGTTCTGGCTGCCCAGCACGTCCACTGAATACTCGAATTCGCGGCTAGAGCCCTTGCCCGGCGTGACGATGGAGGCTAGGTGCACCACGCTGTCGATAGCGTGCGCGGACAAGGTCTGGGCCAGCGCCGGGTCGCGCACGTCCTGCACCACATAGGCCACGCCGGGCAGGCGGCGCTCGGGCGGCACGTCGCGCACATCGGCCGCCACGATGGCCTGTACACCTTCGCCTTCGCGCGTCAGGGCCGCCACCACGCTGCGGCCCAGAAAGCCATCGGCACCGGTCACCAGGATGCGTGCACTCATGCGCCGCCCTCCTGCCCCGCTGCTGCCGCGTGCGGCACCACGGGCGGGCGCCGCCCCCACCAGCCTGCGAGCGCGAGGCCCGCAATGATGTCCCAGAAGCCCCACACGCCCGCCACCACGGCCATGCCACCCAGGCCGCCGAAGAAGCTGAAGATCAGCACCAGGCCCAGCCCCGCGTTGCGGATGCCCACCTCGATGCTCACGGCACGCCGGTCATAGTCGGACAGGCCGCTCGCCCGCGCACAGGCATAGCCCGTGCCGAAGGCCAGCGCATCGTGCAGCGCCACGGCCAGCAGCACCAGGCCCACATAGTCGAGGAAATAGCGCCAGTTACCCGCCACAGCCCCCACGATGAAGCCAATGAGGCACAAGAAGCTCAGGATGCGCACCGGCTTGTGCACGCGCTGCGTGAAGCGCGGCAACTTCTCGGCGCACAGAATGCCCAGCACAAACGGGATGCCGATGATGGCCACGATGTGGCCCGCCATCTCCAGCGGATCGAGCGCAATGCTGCGTAAGAGGGTGGACGCCGTGGGGTGCATGCCGCCCCAGAACGCGAAGTTGAGCGGCATGAGCACAATGGCCAAGGCATTCGAGATGGCCGTCATCGACACCGACAGCGCCACATTGCCCCCGGCCCGGTGCGTGAGGATGTTGCTCACATTGCCTGGGGGGCAGCAGGCGACCAGGATCATGCCCAGCGCGATGCTGGGGCCGGGCTTGAGCAGCAGCGTGAGCACAAAGGTCACGGCAGGCAGCACGATGAACTGCGCGGCAATCCCCACCGCCATGGCGCCGGGCATGCGCAGCACGCGCTTGAAATCAGCCACCCGCGTATCGAGCGCGATGCCGAACATGAGAAAACCCAGCACCACGTTGAGCACCACCAGCGATGCAGGGTTGAAGTTGAGGCGTATTTCGTCCACAGGCAGCATGGCGTCAGTCCTTTCAGGCAAGTGCGGCGGAGGCCGCACGCACCGCGTTGCGGTAGGTGTCCTTGTGCACGTAGTACGCCATGCGTTCGAGCTTCAGGTACTTGAAACCACCCGACAGATCGGGCGGCGGCCCTGCCTTGGCCTGGCGCAGGGCCTCAGCACGCGGCGACCCATCGGCCTGCACCTTGAAGAAGCGAGCCACCAGCTCGGCCTGCTCATAGCGCCCCTGCCAGCCGATGCCGCTGGCCTCGATCATGCCCATCACGGCCAGGTTGTCGAAGCGGGGCGACAGGATGTTGAGGTACAGCTGCGGCGCCATGCCCTGCCAGTTGAGCAGGTTGTGGTCGATGAACGGATAGTGCAACTTGTAGCCCGTGGCGCAAAGCACCAGGTCGTAGTCCTGCGCGCGGCCGTCCTTGAAGTGCACAGTGTGACCGTCCAAACGGGCGATGTCGGGCTTCACATGGATGTCGCCATGGCCCAGGTGGTGCAGCACCAGCGAGTTCACCACGGGGTGGGACTCGTACATTTTGTAGTCCGGCTTGGGCAGGCCAAACCGCGCAGGGTCGCCCGTGAACCACTGCAGCACCACCCGGTCGATTGTCTGCTTGAGCCAGGGCGGCATCTTGAACTTGCCACCCAGTGTGTCTGCAGGCTGGCCGAACACGTACTTGGGCACGAAGTAGTAGCCCCGGCGCACCGACAGATCCACGCTGCGCGCGTAGTGCACGGCATCCACGGCAATGTCACAACCCGAATTGCCAGCGCCCACAATCAGCACCCGTTTTCCCTTGAACAGCTCGGCACTTTTGTAGGCGCTGGTGTGCAGCAGCTCGCCATCAAACCGGCCTTCAAAACGGGGCATGTTGGGCTCGGCCAGCGTGCCGTTGGCGATCACCACGCCCTTGAATTCGGCGGTTTGCGCAGGGCCGCCCTGCTGGCTCCAGGTGATGCGCCACAGCGGAGCGGCGCCCTCGCCCACCGGCTCGACCTTGAGCACCCGGGTTCCAAACCGGTAGTGCGGGCGCAGGGCAAAGTGCTCGGCGAAGTCCATGAAGTACTGCCGCATCTCGCGGTGGCTGGGATAGTCGGCCACCTCGGCACGCATGGGGAACTCGCTGAACTCCGTTGTGTGCTTGCTGGAGATCAGGTGCGCGGATTCGTACACCGTGCTGCGCGGGTTTTCGATGTTCCACAGGCCGCCCACATCGGTGTGCGCTTCAAAGCCCTGGAAGGGCAAGCCCAGCTTTTGCAGGTTGCGGGCGGCCGCGAGGCCGCTGGGGCCTGCGCCGATCAGGGCAATCTGGGTGCGGGTGTCTGTCACAGTGGGTGTTGTCTCCGTTGTCATGCGTTTTTGCTTTCGTTCTTTATCGGTGTCTCTGCGGGCAGCAGCAGGCCTGGTATGGCCGTTGCCCCCGCCTCGCCCACACGTGGCTTGCGCGGCTGGCCGAGCAGCAGACGGTCGTGCAGCGCATCGGGCAACAGGTTCAGCAGGCGGGCCAACCAACCGATGCGCGCGGGCAGCACGATGTGGGAGCGGCCTTGCGCAACGCCCGCGAGCAATGCCCGGGCAGCGGCTTCGGGCTCCATGAGGCCCGGCATGGCAAACCGGTTGCCCGCTGTGAGTGCAGTGCGCAAATAGCCAGGGCTGACCGTGCTCACCACGATGGAATCGCTGCGCAGCTCGGCACGCAGGCTCTCTAGATAGCGAATCAACCCACCCTTGCTCGCGCAATAGGCGCCGTTGCCCGGCATGCCGCGCCAGCCCGCAATGCTGGCCACACCCACCAGTGCGCCGCGCCGCTCCTCGCGCATGGCTCTTACAAAGGGCTGGAAGGTGGTGGCCGCGCCCAGCAGATTGATCTCCAGCATGCGGCGCAGCACAGCCAGATCATCGGCTTCGGCGGTGTCAAAACCACCTGCCACGCCCGCGTTCGCAATCACCAGGTCGGGGGTGCCAGCGCGCGCCATCCAATCGGCCGCCATGGCCTGCATCGCAGCGCTGTCGGCCACATCGGGCGTGTACACCGCACAGCGCTCGGGCGCAAGCGCTGCCAGCGCCTGCAGGCTGGGCCTGTCCAGCCCCACCAGCGCCACAGCGGCGCCATGGCCGATCAGCGCCCGCGCCAGGGCCTGGCCCAGGCCACCACAAGCGCCTGTGAGTACCGCGTTCTGAAAAGTCGCCGCCATGACCACCCCGTGAAATGTTGGTTTGCAGCTTAGCCACAATGCTCAATAATCCCGAAATGTTTTATGAATTCGTCTCGAATTCCGGGATTTATGACCAATCCTTCACCCAGCCTGCGTTTGTTTGAACTGCTGGAAATCATGTGCGCGCACGGTCGGCCGTTCAGCCTGGCGGACGCCATCGATGCATCGGGCTGGCCCAAGCCCAGCGTGCACCGGATGCTGGGCCAGCTTGAAAGCGGCGGCTTGCTGGCCCGCGAGCCCGACGGGCGCCGCTACACCCCCGCCCCCCGGCTGCTGCGCCTGGCCGAGAGCACCCTCAGCGCAGGCACCCAGCATGGCGTGCGGCACGCGGTGCTGCGCCAGTTGGTGGCCGACATCGGCGAGAGCTGCAACCTCACGGCGCTCAGCGGCGCCGAGGTGATTTACCTGGACCGGGTGGAATCGGCCTTTCCGCTGCGCATGGAGCTGCGGCCCGGCACCCGGGTGCCCATCCACTGCTCGGCCAGCGGCAAGCTGTTTCTGGCCCACCTGTCGGCCGCGCGCCGGGCGGCGATTCTGGATGGCCTGCCCCTGACCCGCCACACGGCCACCACCTTGACCGACCGCGCCGCACTGGAGGCCGAACTGGAGCAAATCCTGCGGCAGGGTTATGCCACCGACGCCGAAGAGTTTGTGGATGGCCTGGTCTGTGTGGCCGTGCCGGTGCTGGCTGGCGGGCGGCGCCATGTGCGCAGCGCCGTCGCACTGCAGGCGCCAGCAGCCCGCATGCCCCTGGCCCAGGCGTTGCAACTGGTGCCCCGCCTGGGCGAAGCCGCCCAGGCGCTGGGCCGCACCTGGGCATGACCTTGAATGAAAAACATGAACCTGAACTACCTGGATTTTGACTACAGCGAAGATGCCGAAGGCGTGGGCACCTTTGATGCCATGGCGAGCGTGTCGCCCGCGCAGGTTCCTGCGTTGCACGCCGAGATCAGCGCCGTGCTGGCCTGGGCGCACCAGCATTGGCCCGATGCCTGCGGCCCCTCAGAAGACGGGGGCGAGTGGCAATACGACCTGCAAGGTGTCCAGGAGGTCAGTACACCTCTGGTGTTGGCGTTTGACGGCGCCACCGGGCCACTGCGGGCTGCAGCAGGCAGCCCCGCACCGACCAGGACCACGATCACCCTGACAGTCAGCGGAACCCCGGCCTTTTGCAGTGCACTGCGCGAAGCCTTCGGAATTGAATAGGCCTTCAACAAGGGGTTAACCCCAGTTACTGGCAAAAAGCCCCACGTTGTGCACAGGTTAGTGCAGCGGCGCGTGATCGTCTCTCTGACAACGCTAAAGTTGCGACTCATCAGTTCAACTCAAGACCGGAGAGTTTCATGCTGTCACGCCGTCACTTCCTGGGCGCAAGCCTGGCCACCACCGTTTACGCAGCGGGCTCCTTTGTCCCCGCGTGGGCGCAGAACGCTCCCAATTTCGGTATGCCCACGCTGCCCAGCCCGAGTTTCAGCCGCATGAAGGTGGGCGACGTGGAGGTGATTGCCCTGAACGATGGCATCACGCGCCGCCCGCTGGGAGAAGAGTTTGTGAAGAACGCGCCGCTGGCTGAAGTGCGCGCGCTGCTCGCGTCGCAAAGCCTGCCCACCGACTATATCGACGTGCCTTACACCCCGTTCCTGGTGGTAGCGGGTGCGCGCAAGATCCTGATCGACACGGGCCTGGGGGAGTTTGGCGGCCCCACCACCGGCAAGCTGCTGGAGAGCCTGCGCGCTGCAGGCATGCAGGCCTCTGATATCGACACCGTCCTCATCAGCCACTACCACGGCGACCACATCAACGGCCTGCGCAACAAGGCAGGCGAATGGACCTTCCCCAACGCCAAGGTGATGGTGCCCGCCGCCGAGCACGCCTTCTGGATGGATGATGCCCGCATGGCGGCGGCCCCTGCGGGAATGAAAGGCGCATTCGACAACGCCCGCCGCACCTTTGCCAGCATGCCTGCAGACAAGCTGGTGCGGTTTGAAGCGGGTACCAAGGTTGCGCCGGGCATCCAGTCTGTGGCCGCCTACGGCCACACTCCGGGCCACACACTGTTCGAGCTGAAGTCTGCAGGCCAGAACTTCTTCTATGTGGCCGACCTCACCAACGTGCCTGCACTGTTTGCCCGCAATCCCGACTGGGCCGTGACTTTTGACATGGATGCAGAGGCAGCCCGCAAGGTACGCCGCGAGGTGTTCGCGCGCATCACCGCCAGCAACGCCATGCTGGGCGGCTTCCACTTCCCGTTCCCGGCATTCGGCCGGATGGCGGTTTCGGGCAACGGCTATGCCTTCCAGCCAGCCACCTGAGCCCCGTGTTGCCCGCAGGGCGGTGCTGGGCGCAGGGCTGGCCTTCGCCAGCCTGCGCAGTTGGGCGGCACAAGACGCCAATGCCGAAACCTTGTTGCGCAAAGGCGGGGTGGTGGCAGCCTTTCGCCACTCGCTGGCCCCTGGCACGTTTGATCCCCCCGGATTCTGTTTGGGTGATTGCAGCACCCAACGCAATCTGAGCGAAGAAGGCCGGGCACAGGCGCGCAGCGTAGGTGCATGGTTTCAGCAGCGAAATCTTCAACCGAGCAAGGTCTTATCGAGCCCCTGGTGCCGCTGCGTGGACAGCGCCACCCTTGCCTTTGGGCCGCCAGAGGTCTGGGCAGCGCTCGGGTCACCCCGTGGCAGCCCGGAGACCACCAGTGCTGCCCATCTGCATGAGCTACGGGCCGCGCTGGCTGTGGCGTCCTCCCGGCCCAATCGTTTTGAGGTGTGGTTCACCCACATGTTTGTGCTGTCCGACCTGGCAAACGCCAACACCAGCTCTGGCGAAGCGCTGATCCTGCGGGCCAACCCCAGCGGCAAAGCCGAGGTACTGGCACGTCTTGCCATCCCTGCCTGACCAGAGAGCTTGCCGGTGCCCGAGCAGATCCGAAGGGAGCAGGCAAGGGAACGGCCATCCAGGGCATGGGGTGGGCGGCTGTTTTGTGGTGCCAGGGGCACTGCAAAAACACCCACCAAACACCTTTGAAAGTCTGGCAACCCGGCTGTGGCCTAAAATCCATCTCTTTTCCACCAACTTTGAGACCTACCATGGGCAACAAGATCGTCACCGAAGCAGACCGCAAGCGCACCCCCCGCCCTACGCCCGTGCCTGGCTACACCCTGGCTACCCCCGGCCGTGGCCAGCGCGTGAGCCTGGAGCGCGGTGTGGCAACCCGTAGCAAGAAGAACCCTGGCAAGCGCTCCAAGAAGGGCGGCTGATCGCCCGTGTGCCATGGGCCGGCTGCAGCTGGCACCTTGCAGAAAAGCCCTCGCGAGAGGGCTTTTTGCTTTGTGTGCCCACTCCGCCAGCGCGGCGCTAGGAAGGCATGGACGCAATATCCTCGCGCGCCATCTCCAGCAGCCACTGGCGGAAGACCGGCAGACTCGCCGCCATATGGCGGCCGGGCAAGCTGCACAGAAAGTATCCGCGCGGCAAGGTGATCGGCAGATCAAACGGCGCGACGAGACGGCCCGCATCCAGTTCAGCGCGCACTAGGCAGCGCTGCACCAGCGCCACTCCCATATCGGCCATGGCCGCCTGGATCAGGATGGAAACCTGGTCGAACACCGTCGAGAGTTCGGGCACCACCTCACCAGCCCCAGCGGCATGCAGCCAATGCGCCCAGTTGCCGGGAGAAGTGGAGTGGGCAAGCAAGGATTCGGCCATCAGGTCGGCGGGGTGCTGCCAGCGCTGCCTGGCAGCCCGCGCAGGATGGCACACGGGCACCACTTCGCGGCCAATCAGGTAGTCGCACTCCCAGGCAGGCCACTGGGATGGCCCGAGGCCCGTCAGGATGGCGGCATGCGGCGTAGGACCAGAAAAATCCTCGTCCTTGCGATAGGGGACAAAGCGCACACGCACCTGCGGATGCCGCGCCTGAAAATCCGGCAGGCGAGGCACCAGCCACACACTGGCCAGCGTCGGCACCACCGACAGGACCAGCTCGGTGGTCTGCGAGGGGCCAACCCTCAGCGCCTCGCTGGCCGCTTCAATGGCGGCCAAGGGCTCCCGCACAGCCTCCAGCAACTGCGCTCCCGACTGGGTGAGCACCATCTGGTGCGCGCTGCGCCTCAGCAACACCTTGCCGTAGTGGCCCTCCAAGCGCGCCACAGCGCGACTGATGGCGCCCTGGGTCACGCACAGCTCCTCAGCCGCCCGCGAGAAGCTGCCCGTACGCACCACCGTGACAAAAGCATGCAGCTCGGACATGGACGGCGAGTGAAGGCGCATGGTGTGGCGGAATGTGAAAAGACACGGAAAACAGTGGGCGGCCAACTGTTTGTATGACCAATGGTAATGCGAGAGTGCCAGACTGTCGTTTGCCGGTACAGGCCGTTCCCCAGAGACTAGGCGTGTCATCCATCCATCCGACCACCATGGCCACCACCCACACCCCTTTCTCACTTGCCCGGCGCGCTGCGTTGCTGGCACTGGCACTCGCACCATGGAGCGGTGCAGTCCAGGCGCAGGCAGCTTACCCAGACCGCCCCATCAAGCTGATCGTTCCTTTCGCGCCCAGCGGCTCCACAGACCTGGCGGCACGGCTGATTGCCGAGTTTGCAAGCCGCGAACTGGGCCAGCCCATCGTGGTGGAGAACAAGGCGGGCGCCGGCGGGTCACTGGGCATGGAGCAGGTGGCCAAATCACGCGCCGATGGCTACACCCTGGGCATGGCCACCATGAGCACGCATGGCTCCAACGCAGCGGCCTACGGCAGCCGCATGAAATACGACGCTGTGAAGGACTTCGCCCCCATCTCCAATGTGGCCACCGTGCCCAGCGTGTTCGCGGTGCACGCAAACTTCCCCGCCAGGACCATGCAGGAGTTCATCGCGCTGGCCAGGGCCAACCCCGACAAGTACACCTTCGGCTCGCCAGGCACAGGCTCGCTGGGACACGCGAATGTCGAACACTTCTCCAGTCTGGCGCAGATCCGGCTTCTGCATGTCCCCTACAAGGGCGCAGGCATGGCGCTCAACGACGCCGTGGCAGGCCAAGTCGATGGCATCACCGACAACCTGCCTTCGGCCCTGCCCCATATCAAGTCAGGGCGTTTGCGCGCCCTGGCAGTGCTGTCCGAGAGCCGCTCTGCCCTGCTGCCCGACGTGCCGACTTACGGCGAGCTGGGCTTCAAGGAAATGGGCTCGGGGGGCTGGTTCGGCGTGGTAGCTCCGGCTGGTACGCCCGCCCCGGTGGTCAACCGGCTCAACCAGGCGATTCATGCCGCCATGAAACAGCCCGACTTCATCAAGAAGATGAACGAGGCGGGCGCCACGTTGATTCCCGGCACGCCCGCACAGTTTGGTGTGCAGATCCAGCAGGCGCTGGACCGCTATGCACGTGTGGCAAAGGTCGCCAAGCTGGCTGCAGAATGAACATGGAGCACTTGCACGGCGGGTCATCTGCATTCACCCTTCGGACCCCAGTGGCGCCCTCCATCCCACTGGTCTGCGACTCCCCGCACAGCGGCACCACCTACCCGGATGACTTCGGCCACGCGGTCCCGCGCGCGCTGCTGCGCGCTGCCGAGGACACGCATGTGGAGGCCCTCTGGCAGGCCGCACCGGATGTGGGCGCCACCTTGCTGGCGGCGCATTTCCCGCGCAGCTACATCGATGCCAACCGCACACTGGACGACCTGGACCCGGAATTGCTGGACGCGCCCTGGCCCACCCCTCTCGCCCCCAGCGAGAAAACCCGCCTGGGATACGGCCTCATCTGGCGCAATGTGAACGCCACCACCCCCATCTATGCCCGCAAACTCCCGGTGGCCGAGGTGCAGAGGCGCATCACACGCTGCTATCAGCCCTACCACACGGCACTCGCCACCGCCATTGAACAAACCCATGCGCGGTTCGGCGCCGTCTGGCACCTGAACCTGCACTCCATGCCCAACAACGCCTACGAGCGGTTGCAGATCCAGAACACCCACCCACTGGCTGACTTCGTGCTGGGCGACCGCGACGGCACCACCTGCGAACCGGCGTTCGTGGACCTGGTGGAGCGGGAACTCAAGGCCCGGGGGTACACCGTGGCCCGGAACGACCCCTACAAAGGCGTACAGCTCATTGCCCACATCGGCCAGCCCGGGCGCCAGCGGCACAGCATGCAAGTGGAAATCCGGCGACCGATCTACATGGACGAAACCAGCCGGGAGCGCAACGCCCAGTTCGGCACCGTGCAGCGCGATCTCACTGGCGTATTGCAGGCCATTGCCTGCTACCTTCGGGATCACTCTGCCGTACGGCAAGAATGCTGAACAAGAGTCCTGGCAAGCGGCACCGGTTTACCCCTAGTCGGCCCCGGTAGGAGCAACACCGACAGACCATCCGTCTGCAAAAAAGCTTGGAAGTGGGTGCATGGCCACTGATCGACTATTCCAGTCCGAGGGGTGCGGGCATGGTTTCCGCCTGCCCTCGGGCTGGCAGGATGATGTGGAACGCCGCACCACTGGCCGGCACGTTGCGCGCATAAATCTGCCCCCCCATCGCCTCGACGATCTTGCGGCAGATGGCCAGCCCCAGACCGGTGCCCCCCGAGCCATCCTTGGTTTTGCTCGACTGCACAAACGCCTCGAAAATAGTTTCGATTTCGGACTCCGGGATTCCTGGCCCCTCGTCCTGCACCACCACGTGGGCCTGGCCCTGCGGGTCCATGAAGCCCTGCAGCGTGATCGTGCTTCCCGGAGGCGAAAACTTGATGGCGTTGGCGACCACGTTGCGAATCACCTGCTGAAAACGCAGTGGATCGGCCTTGGCCACCAGCGGCGTATCGGACATGTCCACATCCATCATCAAGTGGCTGCGCTCCAACAGGGGCTCCAGCTCGCGGATGACCGGGCGCACTACACCACGCAGGTCAATACGCTCCAGGTGGAAGGTCCCCACCGTGCTCTCCAGCTTCGAGACTTCCAGCAGGTCGTTCACCAGCGTCAGCATGCGCTTTCCCGCCTGATGGATGTCTTCAAACATCCCCACCAGCTTGGGCTGGGAACGTCCACGCAACATACCCAGCTCGGCAAAACCCAGGATGGACTGCAGCGGTGTACGCAGTTCGTGGCTCATGTTGGCGACGAACTCCGACTTGGCCCGCGACGCCTCTTCGGCTGCGTCCCGCGCCTCCTGGGTGGCACGCTCGGCCTCGCGGAATTCGCTCACATCCATCAGGATGCTGAGTACTCCAGTCACCCGACCGTGTTCGTCCTCAATCGCTGCCTTGGCGATCCGGGTGTCGCGCCGCGACCCATCTCCATGGCGAACCTGTGTCTCCAGCAAGGCCCGCCCTCCCCAGCGAAGCAGTTGGGTATTGGAGGACTGGTGCACCTTGGCCTCGTCAGGCGGGATGCACTGGGCCAGCTCACGCCCCAACATCGTGTCGCGCGACTTGCCCTTGTACTCCTCCCAGGCCTTGTTGACCCGCACAAAACGGTCTTGCCCGTCGGTCACGGAGATCGGCAGGGGGCTGGTTTCCACCAGCAAATCCTGAAAAACGATCTGTGCCTGCAACTGCTGCTGCGCAACCCAGCGCTCGGTGACGTCCACAGCGCTGCCTGCAAAGCCAGCCACACGGCCGTCGGCCAGCAGTGGCACCACAGCCAGCTGGAACATCATTTCCTTGCCTTCCGCAAAACGAGCCAGCACCTGGCATGCCCGCACGCCCTCGACCGAGCGCGGGTCCAGTACTTTGAGCACGTCGTTGCGGCTTTGCGGTTCCACGATCTCCTGCAGCTTTCGGCCAATGGCACTGCCCATGCCACCGCCGGTAAAAGCGGTCCAGCGGGCGTTCACGTAGGTGATGACCCCGGCGGCATCGGTGCGAAAGATCAGCTCCTGCACGCTGCGCATGAGCACCGAGAGTTCGCGCTCGTTCTGGGCTACACGGGCGTGTGCGGCATCTATCGCGCGCCGCGCCATCTCCCGGGTGCGAACGCCGCGCCAGACCGCAAAGGTCAGCCCCAAGACCAGGAGGACCAGTGCCACTCCGATGCCCAGCAACGCACGGGACTCAGCCAGCCACCGCTGCACCGCACTGCGCGAGGCTTCCTCGACTATGACCACCAAGGGCTTGGTTCCCGAAGCGCGAAAACCAACCAACTGGTCCTCGCCCAGCACTCCAGCGCCTCGGTAAGTGGCGTACTCCTGGCGTGGCAGGTACTGCGTGAAGACAGGGATGCGCTGATGAACGCGGGTCCCCATGAGTCCGGCTGCCGCTCCCGAGGTAGCCAGTATCTGTCCGTCGAACGAGACCACCACGGAGCTGAAGCTGTCCGACTCCAATGTGAGATGCTGAAAATTCGACAGCGAATCGGGGTTGAACAATGCCACCAGGACCAACTCGTGCCCGGCTTGGTTTTTGTAGCCGTACAGCATGGGCACAAAAGCCACCCCCGCAGGGGCCTGCACCGCCGGACCATGGAGACGGATACCCTGCAAACTGCGACCTGGCGTCCAGCCCCCCAGCACGGAGCGTCCAATAGCGACCTTGGCCCCCAAGCGGCGCATATCTACGAATATTTCAGCGTCACCGCCTTGGGTACTGGCAATCACCCTCCCGCCAACATCCACCACCGCCAAGCCACGCAGAAATGACAAACCCGTCAGAGCCTGGCCCAAGGCCTCCTCCATGCGACGGGGGTCTGCCGCCGCAGATTCGAGTGCCGGTGCATTGGCCAAGGCCTCCAGGGCCAACTCGGCGGTCTCCACTGTGCGGGTGGCCTGGTCTTCGAGAATGCGCGCCAACATGGCGGCATGGGCCAGATCGTTGGCACGCGTGGCTCGAAAGTCATTCACCGCCAAGGCGCTGATAGCCAGCACGCTGACCAACACCGACAGCCCCCCGGTGATCAACACCAGGTGGCTGGTATTCGAAACCCAGGCTTGTATTCGTGTGCGCAGAGATGCCGGGGGACGGGGATTCGCCATATCAACGCACCACGATTGTGTTCAAGCCATGGTGGCCTGCCGCACGCAGCAACCGGCCATCGGCCTTGATGCGCGAGACAAAGGCATCCACCGTGGCCAACCAGGCGCTGTCCCCCTGCTTTACCGCATACCCGTAGGGCAACACAAAAAAAGGCTCTGGCGACTCGATCAGCCGGGCCCAGTCCGCGTTGTCCAGCAAGCGCCGGCTGTAGGGGTAGTCGGTCATGAACACATCCACACGCCCCGCCACCAGCTCACGTTCGCGCGTGGCAGGCAGCTTGATCTTGACCATCGTGGCGCTCTTGAGGCGCTGGGCCATCACGGGCTCCATGAACGTGCCTGCCTGCACAGCGACCAAGACACCAGGCTTGTCGATGTCAGACCACTGCCGGACCACGACATTGCTTTTGGTAGTGATCGCGTAGATATCGCTGCGCATGTAGGGCTGGGTAAAAGCCAGCTTCTCCATGCGCTGGGGCAGCATGCCCACTGCAAACATCGCCACATCACACCGGTCTTGCCCCAGGTCGTCCATCAGAGTGGGAAAGGAGGACTCCACGTACTCCACCTTGGCCTTGAGGTCACGCCCGAGTTCGACCGACAACTCAATGTCGATGCCCACCAGCTCCTGCGTGCGGGGGTGGCGATAGGTCACACCATAGTAGTCAGGCCAGATGCAGACCTTCACCACAGCCTGGCTCTGTACACGGTCCAGCACCGGGCCCGCAGCAGCACCGCTTGCGCCTACAACCAGCCCCAGCACCGCAGCCAGGCTCCATCGATTCACACGAGACATCAGCATAGGGGTTCCTTCAGTTCCGGCTCTTTTCAACACACATGTTTCGCTAGGGCGAGTCGATCAGCGAATCGAACGATGGGCACTCTTGCGTGATCTTGCAACGCAGTGCATTGATCGCCTCAGCCTGCTCCAGAAAGGCATCCACTACGGCGGGATCGAATGCACGGCCCCGCTCTGCCTTCAGCATCTCCAACGCGTCTTCCACACTGAAGGCGGGGCGATAGACACGGTCCATGGTCAGCGCGTCGAAAAAATCAACCACTGCGGTGATGCGCCCTGCCAGCGGAATCGCATCCCCTGCGAGGCCCTCCGGATACCCCGCCCCGTCATAACGCTCATGGTGGGTCAGCGCCACCTCTGCCGCCATGCGAAAAACGGGGATACGCGAACGCCCCAGTATCTTTGCCCCCATGGCAGCGTGGCCATTCATGATCTGGCGCTCTTCCGGGCTCAGCTTGCCTGGCTTCTTGAGCACGCTGTCGGGTGTGCCAATCTTGCCGACATCGTGCATAGGCGCTGCCTTGCGCAGCATGCGGGCAAAACCCACTGTTTGCCCCAGCGCCAAAGCCAGCGCTTCTGCGAGGTAGCCGATGCGCACGATGTGTATGCCCGTGTCATCGTCCTTGAGATCCGCTGCCGCTGACAGGTGCAACAAGGCTTCGTGGTGAGCGCGGGTGACTTCGCGCAGGGCTTCGTTGCGCTCGCGGTACATTCGGCCGAAGTCGTCCACAAAACGCTCCATCTGCGCTGCGGCGGCTTCGTCGAAACAGCGCACCCCTTCTTCTGTCTGGGGCGCAGGGTCAACAAGAGCGGCCAGCATCACAGTGCCGCCTCCATGCGGTAGATCGTCTCCAGGACCTGCAAGGTGCTGAAGGGCTTCATCAGGTAGTCATCCGCACCGGCAACGAAACCTGCGGCCCTGTCTTCGGACTGCACCCGTGCCGTGAGCATGATGACCTTGGTGTGCCGCATCTCAGGATCGGATTTGATGCGACGGCATACATCCAGACCATTCAAGGCGCCCGGCATCATCACATCCAGCAGCACGATGTCGGGCTGCAGTTCGCGGGCCAGTACCCACCCGGCATCGCCGGTGGCAGCTTCATGGATCTCGAAGTCATCAAATTCCAGCGTCATCTTGAGCAGCTTGCGGATATCCATATGGTCTTCAACGATGAGGATCTTCTTCACAGCGGGCCCCTTTCCAGGACATGAATCAATTGGGAGCAAAAAAACGCGACTTCAGGTGATTTTTTGCGATTGATTGAATCATATCAATGATTTTTATCAAATACAAGAGGTCTTCAACAGAAAAAACCGTCAAAATGCGGGATCTATGCAATCTGACAAATATCCACCGGAGCGCCAGGTGCCGGATCACTACACCACACTGGAAGTCGCCAAGATCCTGGGTATGGCCGTGCGCTCGGTCCAGCTGATGGTGGACCGCAACGAACTGGAGGCCTGGAAGACCCCCGGCGGACACCGGCGGATATCCCGGGCCTCGGTAGAACGCTGGGCCAGCGCCCACGGCCTAGCCGGAGCTGGCGGCACTCCGCCCTCGCCCTCCCCCACAGCATCTACAGCTGCCGTTGCCCCCCTCCCGGTGCCCCCCAGGACGGCTGCCGCTCCAGCGCCCGCACACACACCGCAGATCCTGCTGATTGAAGACTCGGTCCATTTCCAGAATCTGCTGGGGCTTATCGTGAAGCAGCACTTTCCGGCAGCGGCGCTGCAAGTGGCCAACGACGGGATCACGGGCCTGGCGCTGTACGGACAGATCCAGCCGGATGTGCTCATTGTTGACATCCTGCTGCCCGGCATCGACGGGGCCACCTTGATCACCACCCTGCGTTCTCACCCGCAGTTTGCGCGCAGCCACCTCATCGTTGTCACCTCGCTGGACGAATCGCAGCGCGAGCCCTATGCATTTGCCCTGCAGGGCGTGAAAGTGATCCACAAGCCCCGGCTGGTGGCCGAGTTACCCGCCGCCCTCGCGGCCTGCCTGCCACCGGGCCAGGTGCCTTCATGAATCCGCCCCGGGTCCTGCTGGTCGAAGACGACGCCTCCATTGCACGCTTTGTGCAACTGGCCCTGGAAGAGCTTCCCATCGAGCTGGTCACCTGTACCAATGTGCGCGACGCCATGCAGGCGCTGCAGGCCCACGACACCCGGCTCATCATCACCGACCTCATGCTGCCCGGAGAGTCCGGCATTGACCTGGTGCAACGGCTGCTGCATGAGCCAGTCCCCGGCCACCCCATCCCCGTGGCCGTTTTCAGCGCGGGCCTGACGCCGGATGTGCGCGACCAGCTGAGCGCCATGAAGGTCTGGCGCATGTTGTCCAAACCCACCTCGGTGATGGAGCTGGAAGACTGCGTGCGCGACGCCCTGGCGCTGCCCGCGCCCTCACCAACCAGCCAACCTACCGACGGAACCATCCGCACCTCGGCCCATGCGGAAACCACGGCCCAGGCCGAGGCAGAAGCGATTGCCACCCACTTTGCGGGGGACGAATTCCTGTTCAAGGCCTACCGCGCCAGTTGCTTGCAGCAGTTCCCCAACGATGTGCGGCAAGGTGATGCGGCCTGCGCCGCACAGGACTGGCCCGCCCTGCGCCGTCTGGCGCACAGCCTGGCCACGGTGTTGCTGACCCTGGGGCACCCCACACAGAGCGTGCGGGCACGCCAGCTGGAGAACGCCGCCGCCCAGCCCGATCCCCCCCATTGCATGGACCATTGGGGCAAGCTGCGCGCATTCCTCACCCAGCTCCAATAACCTGCACAGGATCACACCATGATCACCCTCCACCACCTCGAAACCTCGCGATCGCAGCGCATTCTCTGGCTCCTGGAAGAACTGGGGGTGCCGTATGAACTCAAGATCTACCAGCGCGACAAGGCCACCAAGCTGGCACCGCCAGCGCTGAAGAAGATCCACCCGCTGGGCAAATCGCCAGTGATCACCGACGGTGGCGAAGTGATTGCCGAGTCGGGCGCGATCATCGAATACCTGGTGGAGACCTATGGTGCCCAAGCCAGCGGTGACCTGGCCCACCTGCAGCCTGCACTGCGCACGCCCGAACACCGCCAGTGCCGCTTCTGGATGCACTATGCCGAGGGCTCACTCATGAACTGGCTGGTGATGAAGCTGGTGTTCATGACCATCCCCACCCAGCCCATGCCTTTCTTCGTGAAACCCATTGCGCGCCAGTTGTGCGGCACGGTACAGAAGAAGCTCATCGACCCCAATGTGGACGGCGCACTGGCTTTCATCGAGGCGCACCTGGCCACCCACCGCTGGTTTGCGGGCGAGCACCTCACCATGGCCGACTTCCAGATGAGCTTTGCCGTGGAGGCCCTGTTGTCCCGCGCCAACGACACCAGCGCCAGCCCCCACTTGCTGGCCTATAAGCTGCGCATGGAAGCTCGCCCCGCCTACCAGCGCGGCATCGCCAAAGGTGGCCCGGTGGTCATATCTGCCTGATCGGCCTGAACACTGCCTGGGTCAAAGACATGCAGGACCGCATCGCCACCTATTCGGTGCTTTTTGTGTGCATGGGCAACATCTGCCGCAGCCCCACGGCCCACGGCGTGTTCCGGCACAAGATGATTCACAGTGGCTTGGCAAACCAGGTGCAGGTGGACTCGGCGGGTACCCACAATTACCACCCGGGCGAAGCGCCAGATCACCGCACCCAGCGCCACGCGGTACAGCGCGGCTATGACCTGTCGGACCTGCGAGCACGCCAGATCACAGATGCCGACTTCGCCCGCCACGACCTGATCCTGGCGATGGACTGGGACAACCTGGCCTTGGCCCAAGACCAGTGCCCACCAGAGCATGCCCACAAGCTGCGGCGCCTGACCGAGTTTTGCCTGCGCTTCGACAGCCCGGTGGTGCCCGACCCGTACTACGGCGGCAGCCAGGGCTTTGAGGAGGTGCTGGACCTGGTGGAAGACGCCTGCGAAGGGTTACTCAGGCATGTGCGGCGGCAGCTGCAGGCGCGGGCGCAGAAGCCACCAGTGCAGCACTGACACTGAAGCCCGGAGCTACCGCACCCCGCACACCAGCGCGCCGGGGTCGTTGTGCGCTTGCTCCCGCTCGTTCTTGGCCCGTGCCACTTCCACATCGCGCGGCAGGGCCACACCGTTCTTCACGGCCAGGATCTCGGCCATCACACTCACCGCGATCTCGGGTGGCGTCTTGCTGCCGATGTAGATGCCAATCGGCCCGCGCAGGCGTGCCAGGCTGGCCTCGGTCTGCTCGAAGTGTTCGATCATGCGCGCCCGGCGCGCCTCGTTGTTGCGGCGCGAGCCGATGCCGCCCACGTAGAACGCCTCGGTGTTCAGCGCCTCCAGCAGCGCCAGGTCGTCGAGCTTGGGGTCGTGCGTGAGCGCCACCACGCAGCTGCGGCGGTCGGGCTTGAAGGCCTGCACCACGTCGTCGGGCATGTCGCTCACCACTCTGGCGCCAGGCACGCTCCAGCTGCCCCGGTATTCCTCGCGCGGGTCGCACACCGTCACAGCAAAACCGTTGAACAAGGCCATGGTGGCCAGGTACTCGGTGAGCTGCCCGGCGCCGATGAGCAGCATGCGGTACTCGGGCCCGAAGGTATTGGTGAGCTGCGCCGCATCCACCGCCAGTTCTTCCGGCGCCTGGGTGGGGGCCAGGGTCACGGCACCATCGGACAGGCGCACCGTGCGCCGCATCAGGCGCCCGACCTCCAGCGCGGCAATCAGCGCTGCCAGGCTGTCGGGGTCCGGGTCGTATTCCAGCAGCAGCTCCAGCGTGCCGCCACAGGGCAGGCCAAAGCGGTGGGCCTCATCGGCGCTGATGCCGTACTTGACGAAAGACGGCGGTCCGCTGGGGATGCTGTGGGCACCGCCAGCCGTTGCCGCAGCCGCCTGCGCATAGGCACGGGTGTGGCGGTCGATCAGGTCGTCCTCGATGCACCCGCCAGACACCGAACCCACCACAGCGCCATCCTCACACAGCGCCATGATGGAGCCCACGGGCCGGGGCGACGAGCCCCAGGTGCGCACCACCGTCGCCAGCAGCGCGCGGCGCCCGGCGGCACGCCAGCCCTGCAAGGTGCGCAGCACCACAACGTCCAAATTTTCCATGACTCGCTTCCTCTGGCTACCCGGATCACTCAGCCGCGATTGAACCACCAAGCCAGCAACACCAGGGCCCCCGCGCCAACACCCCACGCCCATGCAGGGATACCCCCGCCCTGGATGGCATCGCCTCCCGCACCCGGTGGATTGACAGCTTCGGCCTGCGCGGCATCCGACGCACCAGCTTGCGGAACCTCGGCACGCGGATAGCGGCGCTGCATCTCGTCGTCGAAGCGCTTGAAGAAGTCTTCCGCCATGGTCTTGGCGGCGCCGTCGATCAGCCGCTGGCCCAGCTGGGCGATCTTGCCGCCCACGGTGGCGTGCACCGTGTAGTGCAGCTCGCAGCCGGTCTGTCCCACCCCGTCCACAGCCAATGGCACCAGCTTGACCTGGGCATTGCCCTTGCCAAAGCCCGCCACGCCGCCCGAGCCATCAAAGGCGATGTGGTAGCTCTCGGGCGGCACGATGTCCGACAGCGTGATCTTGCCCGCGAACTTGGCCGACACAGGCCCGATCTTGAGCGCCATGGCCACGGCGTACTGGTTGTCACCCGTGGGCTCGATCTTGTCGCAGCCGGGGATGCACAGCTTGAGGACCTCGGGGTCGTTGAGCGCCTCCCAGGCCTGTTGCTGGCTCACGGCAAGGGTGCGGCTGGCTTGCATTTCCATGGTGGGTTCCTCTTGGTGTCTGATGTCTGAAATCGGTCATTGCCGCAGCACACTGGCCAGGCTGGCCGCCAGGTCCTGCAGGCGGCTGAGGTTGTGCACGGCGAGCATGCCGTGGGCCTGGCGGTGCAGCTCGGCCGCCCCCCGTGCCGTGGGCGCATAGCCTTCAAAGCGCAGCAAGGGGTTGAGCCACAGCAGGCGGCCGCAGTGGCGGCGCAGCCAGGCCAGCTCCTGCACCAGCACTTCGGGGGTGCCGGTGTCCAACCCGTCACTGATCAGCAGCACCAGCGTGCGCCGCCCCACCAGGCGCCGTGCATGCTGCTGCCGCAACTGGGCCAGGCTGTCGCCCATGCGTGTGCCACCGGCAAAGTCGTTGATGGCGTGGCTGGCCACCTGCAGCATGGCGTCGGTGTCGGCCAGGCGGAAGGCGGGGGTGAGGTCGGTCAGCCCCGTGCCAAACGCAAACACGTCGCGGCGCACGGCGCCCATGGCCCCAGTGCGGCGCGGCGCCGTTGCGGCATGCAAAAAGGCCAGCAGCAGGCGCGCGTAGCGCTCCATGGAGCCCGACACATCCACCAGCACCAAGAGCGGCAGGGCTTGCTGGCGCCGCTGCAGCAAGGGCACGCGCAGCACCTCGCCGCCGCTGCGTGCGGCCAGGTGCATGGCGCCCGGCCAGTGCGGGCGGTGGCCCCGCGCGCCGGGGCGGGTGCGGCGGGCCGCGTAGTGCGGCAGGGGCAAAGGAATCTCACGCGCCAGGCGCTCCACCAGGATGTATTCGCTGGCCGAGAGCTGGTTGAAATCGGCCTGCCGCAGGCGCTGCAGGTCGCTGGCCGTCATGGCGGCGTCAAAGTCCACCTTGTCTTCTTCGCGCGGCGGCGGCGCGTTGCGCGCTGCGCGCACCGGGGCCAGCGCCTCGCTCACGCGCGGGCGGCGCTTGGCGGGCTCGGCTTTGGACTCGGCGCTGGGCAGCATCTGCGCCAGCAGCTTCTGGGCCACGTTGGGGTTCTTGAAGTAGGCATCGAACAGCTCGCGAAAGACCAGCCGGTCCTGTTCGCGGCTGACCAGCACAGCCTCCAGCGCCGCGCAAAAATCCTCGCGCTGCAGGCCCACCAACATCACCGCCTGCTGGGCCAGCGCCATGCGGGCGGCGTCTACACGCACCCCGGCGCGGCGCAGGGTGCGGCCAAAGCCGCTCAGGTTGTCGGCCAGCTTGCCGGTGCGGGCATCGCCGAGCTGGGAGATGGTTGCGCCCTGGACCATGGCAACGCCTTCAGACGGTTTCACGCGGTGTCAGGCATCGGCGGCTTGCAACAGCTGCACCGCCATGTCGCGCGTAAGCGCCGCCACATCCTCGCGCTGCTTGAACAAGATACCGGCCGTGTCAGACACCACCTCGGGGTCCACCACGATGGTGTCGAGCGCGACCAGCGCCTTGGCCCACTCCACGCTCTCGGCAATGCCCGGCGCGCGCTGGAAGGCGTTGGCAAATGGCTGGCTGCGCAGGCGGCCCACAAACTCGGCAACCTGCTGCGCCAGCGCGGCGCTGGCACCCGGCACCTGGGCGCGCACGATGGCCAGCTCGCGCTCGCGCTCCGGGTAGTCCAGCCAGTGGTAAAGGCAGCGGCGCTTGACGGCGTCGTGCAAATCGCGCGTGCGGTTGCTGGTGAGCAGGGTGACGGGCGTGGCCGTGGCACGCACGGTGCCGATCTCGGGAATGCTGACCTGGTACTCGCCCAGGTATTCGAGCAGGAAGGCCTCGAAGGGCTCGTCGGCGCGGTCCACCTCGTCGATGAGCAGCACCGCGCCGGGCGCGGGGGCCTGCAGGGCCTGCAGCAAAGGACGGCGGATGAGGTAGCAGTCCTGATACACCTCGCGCTCCACCTGCGCCATATCGGCAGTACCTTTACCTTCCGCCGCACGCATGTGCAGCAGCTGGGCGGCGTAATTCCATTCGTACAGCGCCTCGCGCTGCTCCAGGCCGTCGTAGCACTGCAGGCGGATCAGGCTGCGCGCCAATACTTCCGACAGCGCCTTGGCCAGCGCTGTCTTGCCCACGCCGGGCTCACCCTCCAGCAGCAGCGGGCGCTGTAGCTTGAGCGCCAAAAACACCGCCGTGGCCAGGCGCCGGTCGGCGAAGTAACCCACGCTTTGCAGCGCTTGCACCAGGGCATCGACGGTGGTTGGCAAACTCATTGCTACTCTTTATATAGCTACCAGCGCTTGATGGACGCGCGCAGGAGGCCTATTTGGCTATCAATTGATCTTGTCGGCAAGGCGCCCAGGCTCTGGCAGGTGCTGTCCGGACAGTTGCCACGACCCGCACCACGCGCCATAGATCGGGTGACGCCCTGACGGGACCACCCGACCTGCGGTGCTGCGCGCCCTGCTCAACCGAGCATCTTCTGCACGGCCCTCTGCGTCTGCACGCTGATGAGGTTGGCGCGGTAGGCGGCACTCGCGTGGATGTCGCTGTTCAGGTCGCTCGCGTCGATCCTCACCGCTGCTGCCGCTGCGGGCGTGAAGCTCTGGCCCAGCGCCGCCTCCAGCGCCGCATGGCGGAACACGCTGGTCGCCGCGCCGGTGATGGCCACACGCGCGCCGCTGTCGGTCTGCGCCACAAACACCCCCACCAGCGAGAAGCGCGACGCAGGCTGCTTGAACTTCATGTAGGCCGCGCGCTTCGGGATGGGAAAGCGGATGGCGGTGATGATCTCGCCCTCTTCCAGCGCCGTGGTGTACATGCCCACAAAGAAGTCGTCGGCCTTGATCTCGCGGCGGTTGGTGATGACCGTGGCGCCCAGGCCCAGCACCGCGCTGGGGTAGCAGGCGGCGGGGTCGTTGTTGGCCACCGAGCCGCCCAGCGTGCCGCGTGCGCGCACCTGGCGGTCGCCAATGTGCGCGGCCAGGTCGGCCAGCGCAGGGATGGCGGCCTTCACATCGGCGCTGTTCGCCACGTCCATGTGGCGTGTCATGGCGCCGATGACGAGGGCGTTGCCGTCGCGGCGTATGCCCGCCAGTTCAGCCACGCCGTTCAGGTCCACGATCTTCTCGGGGTTGGCCAGGCGCAGGCGCATGGAGGGCAGCAGGCTCTGCCCGCCCGCCAGCAGCTTGCCGCCCTGGGCGATGAGCTGCGCGGCAGCTGCGGTGGAGGTGGGCGCTTCAAAGGTGAATGCGTACATGGTCGATCTCCTTATGCCTTGGCGCTTTGGATGGCTTCCCACACGCGGTGGGGCGATGCGGGCATGTCGAAGTCCTTCACGCCCAGGGGGCGCAGGGCATCGAGCACGGCGTTGATCACCGCCGGGGGCGAGCCGATGGCCCCGGCCTCGCCGCAGCCCTTGGTGCCCAGCGGGTTGTGGGTGCAGGGCGTGCAGACATGGCCGAGCTTGAACTCGGGGAAGTCGTCGGCGCGCGGCATGGCGTAGTCCATGAAGCTGCCGGTGAGCAGCTGGCCCGTTTCGCGGTCGTACACACAGTTTTCCAGCAGCGCCTGTCCGATGCCTTGCACCAGCCCGCCGTGCACCTGGCCCTCCACGATCATGGGGTTGATGATGGTGCCGAAGTCGTCCACGGCGGTGAACTTGTCCACGCGCGTGCTGCCGGTGGCGGGGTCGATTTCCACCTCGCAGATGTAGGTGCCTGCAGGGAAGGTGAAGTTGGTCGGGTCGTAAAAGGCGGTTTCGTTCAGGCCCGGCTCCAGCTTGTCGAGCGGGTAGTTGTGCGGCACATAGGCCGTGAGCGCCACCTGGCCGAACGGGATCTTCTTATCCGTGCCGCGCACGGTGAACTCGCCGCCGCTGAAGTCGATGTCAGCGTCGCTCGCTTCCATCAAATGCGCGGCAATCTTCTTGGCCTTCGCCTCGATCTTGTCCAGCGCCTTCATGATGGCCGCGCCGCCCACGCTGATGGAGCGCGAGCCATAGGTGCCCATGCCAAACGGCACGCGGCCCGTGTCGCCGTGCACGATGTCCACGTTCTCCACCGGGATGCCCAGGCGTGCCGCCACCACCTGCGCGAAGGTCGTCTCGTGCCCCTGGCCGTGGCTGTGCGAGCCGGTGAACACCGTCACGCTGCCCGTGGGGTGCACACGCACCTCGCCGCATTCAAACAGCCCGGCCCGCGCACCCAGTGCGCCGGCAATGTTCGACGGCGCAATGCCGCAGGCCTCGATGTAGCTGCTGTAGCCAATGCCGCGCTTGAAGCCCTTGGCCTCGCTGGCCGCCTTGCGCGCCGCAAAGCCCGCCACGTCGGCCAGTTGCTGCGCCTGCGTCATGCATGCGTGGTAGTCACCCACGTCGTACTGCAGCGCCACGGGTGTCTGGTAGGGCCAGCTGGTGATGAAGTTGCGCTTGCGGATCTCGTCCTGGCCCAGGCCCATCTCCCAGCCGCAGCGCGTCACCAGGCGCTCCAGCAGGTAGGTGGCCTCGGGCCGGCCCGCGCCCCGATAGGCATCCACGGGTGCGGTGTTGGTGAACCACGAATCCACCTCCACGTACACCTGTGGCGTGGTGTACTGCCCCGCCAGCAGCGTGGCGTAGAGGATGGTGGGCACGGCGCTGGCAAAGGTGCTCAGGTAGGCGCCCAGGTTGGCGTGGGTGTGTACGCGCATGGCTAGGAACTTGCCGTCCTTGTCCATGGCCATTTCGGCGTGGCTGATGTGGTCGCGGCCATGCGCGTCCGACAGGAAGGACTCGCTGCGGTCGGCCACCCACTTGATGTTGCGGTTGAGCTTCTTGGCGGCCCAGGTCAGGCACACGTCTTCGGCATACAGATAGATCTTGGAGCCGAAACCGCCGCCCACGTCGGGCGCAATCACACGCACCTTGTGTTCGGGCAGGCCCATCACAAACGCCGTCATCAGCAGGCGCTCGACGTGCGGGTTCTGGTTGCTCACGTACAGCGTGTACTCGTCATTGGCGCGGCTGTAGCTGCCGATGGCCGCGCGCGGCTCCATGGCGTTGGGGATGAGCCGGTTGTTGATCAAATCCAGCTGGGTGACATGCGCAGCGTTGGCAAACGCGGCATCCACCGCGCCCTTGTCGCCAATCGCCCATTTGAAGCAGTGGTTGTCGGGCGCGATGTCGTGCAGCGCCGCACCCGCCACCGCACCGGCAGCGGCATCGGCCACGTTGACCACGGCGGGCAGCACGTCGTAGTCCACCTCCACCAGCTCGGCGGCGTCACGCGCCTGCTGCAGGGTCTGTGCCACCACCATGGCCACATGGTCGCCCACATAGCGCACCTTGCCCTGCGCCAGGATGGGGTGCGGCGGCTCCTTCATGGGCTCGCCGTTGGTGCTGGTGATGAGCCAGCCGCAGGGCAGGCCGTTGATGTTGTCGGCCGCCACGTCAGCGCCCACAAACACGCCCAGCACACCCGGTGCGGCCTTGGCGGCACTGGTGTTGATGCTGTTGATGGCGGCATGCGCATGCGGCGAGCGCACAAACACCGCATGGCTTTGCGCGGCCAGCACCACGTCGTCGGTGTACTGGCCTGCGCCGGTGAGGAAGCGGTAGTCCTCCTTGCGCTTGAGCGATTCGCCAATGTGCGGCAGCTTGGAAAAGTCGGATGCACCCATGGTCGTTCTCCTTTTTCCTGGTTAAGCCGATGCCATGGCCTTTTGGCCGACCTGCACCGCACGCACGATGTTCTGGTAACCCGTGCAGCGGCAGATGTTGCCCTCGAGCAGCTCGCGGATCTCGCCTTCGCTGGCGCCGGGGTGGTTCTTGCACAGGTCCACCGCACTCATCACCATGCCCGGCGTGCAGAAGCCGCACTGCAGGCCGTGGCACTCCTTGAACGCCGCCTGCATGGGGTGCATGGTGCCGTCGGCGGCGGCCATGCCTTCGATGGTGGTCACCTCGGCGCCCTGGGCCTGCACGGCGAGCATGGCGCAGGATTTGACGGCGCGGCCGTTGACGTGCACGGTGCAGGCGCCGCACTGGCTGGTGTCGCAGCCCACATGGGTGCCTGTGAGCGCAAGGTGCTCTCGCAGCGCATGGACAAGCAGGGTGTTGGGAGGAACGTCAACACTGGCAGCGCGCCCGTTGACCGTGAACTGGACTTGCATCTGGCTGTCTCCTGGAAGGGTTTTTGGCTGGATAAGCCAGCGCATCTTGTGCCCGCGACCCAGGCACACCCCTAGGGACAACCCTAGATTTCCGGGGCCCCTCGCTGGATATTCTCAAAATGAAACATGTTGCAGCGCACACCGGCGCATCATGCTCAGCTCAAGGATTCAGATCACCATGCTGTCCTCCGCCCCCAGCTCCACCGCCCACCGCCACGCGCTGATTGCGCAGGCCCGCCAGACCCTGCTGGTGGATGGCGCTGCGCCCCTGCGCGCAGAGGTGGAGCCCTGGATTGCGCGGTCGTGGCAGCGCTGCCTGGCGCAGGGCATGGACCCCACGCAGCGTGTGGTGTTCGAGGCCGTCAGTGCCCCGGCGCTGCGCCACAGCCTGGAGCAGAACCACGCCCTGCTGCGCGCGGCCCGCCCCGTGCTGGAGCAGCTCACGCGCGCCATCGCGGGCATGCGCTACTTCGCCATCCTGACCGACGCCCGGGGCACCGTGGTCGAGGTGCAGGGCCATTGCGACCCCAGCGACCCGCGCGCCAGCAGCATCGGCCGCGTGGGCATCGACCTCTCGGAAGCCGCCGTGGGCACCACGGCCATCGGCGCGGCGCTGGCCGAGTTGCAGCCCGTGTGGCTGCACCGGGGCGAACATTTTCTGGACGACAACGGCAGCTACAGCTGCGCGGGCGCACCGCTGTTCGACCCCGAAGGCCGGTGCATGGGCATGCTGGATTTGACTGGCATCGACGTGCCCGAGCGGCCCGAGCTGCGCCACCTGGTGGCGCGCTCGGCCCGCGCCATGGAAGACGCCCTGCTGCTGCAGCGGCCCCATGCCCTGCTGCTGCGCATGAACTGGCCCGGCTGCACGCTGGGTGGCGAAGGCGATGGCCTGCTCGCACTCGACGCCGATGGCTGCGTGGTGGGCGCCAACAGCATGGCCCGCCAGCTGGTGCCCCAGCCCCTGCGCGCGCCCGGCGCGCCCACCCACTGCAGCGACCTGCTGGCCATGCCCTGGACCATGCTGTTCGACGCGGCCCGGCGCCACCCCGCGCAGCCACTGGACCTGCCCCTGTGGTCGGGCCTGCGCCTGCAGGCCCTGGCGCAGTGGCCTGCCCACCCCCGCCGAAGTAGCCATGGAGGCCATGGAAGCCTTGGCGCTTCCACCTCTTTCAACCACAGCGGGGCTGCGCCCCTGGCGCCCACATCGCCGCCCGTGGCCGCACCGCTGCGCGAGGCCGAAACCGCCCTGATCCGCCAGGCGGTACAAGACGCTCGGGGCAACGTGGCCGAGGCCGCCCGTGCGCTGGGCATCAGCCGTGCCACGGTGTACCGCAAGCTGGGCACGCCCAAAGGGACATGAGCGGCGCTGCGCCAGCCCTACCCCGCGCGCACGCTGCCCGCCACCGTCGAAAATTTGAGTCAAAAAGGGCTTCTGCGCGCGACCCTATTGCCTTATAAGCTATCAAACAAATAGCAAACAAGTAATCCAACAGGCCGCTGATCAGAGTTCCGCCAGTGCCAGCACCACGGCGTTTTCTTCGAGCACCAGCACCACGGCGCTGCCCGCGCGCAACCCGCTCTGGGGCGCGGCAAAACCCACCATGTGCAGGCCCGCCGCCAGCTCGGCCGACACCTCATCGCCCGATTCGCCGCGCACCACACGGGTGGCCCGTGCGGGCAACCGGTGGGTGCCTGCGGGCGCGGCATCGGCAGTGGCGGTAGCAGGCGCCGCACGCCCGCCACGCTCCACCCGCACCGCCGTGGCCTTGCACAGCGCCAGCACGGCCAGGCCCGGTTGCAGGCCCAACAGCTCGGCACTTTCGCGGGTGATGCGCGAGGCCAGCGACACGGCGCCTGCTGCCCCACCCAAGGCGCCTGCGCCCTCCCCCTCCAGCCGCAGGTGCACACACACGATCTGCCCCTGCACCACAAGCCGGTCCACCACACAGGGCAGCTGGTTGCGCATGCTGGTGCGCACCGCCAGCCGCGCCAGCGCCGGGCCCGCGTGGGGCGTGGCCTGCCAGCGTGAGAGCACGGCGCCCCGCGCCTGCGCCATCGCTTCGGCGGCGGCCAGCAGCTGGTGACCCGCCTCGGTCAGTTGCGCGCCGCCGCCGCCCGCCCCGCCCACAGCGCGGGCCACCAGCGGTGTGCCCGCGAGGTTGGTGAGTGTGTCCACCGCCTGCCACGCGGCCTTGTAGCTCACGCCCACGGCGCGGGCGGCCTGCGAGATGGAACCACAGGCGCCAATCTGCCGCAGGATGTCGATGCGTTTGTCGGTCAGCGCGTGGCCCAGCGCGTCCGTGAGGGAAAGTGAAGCAGGCATGGGCTGATGATGCCTCACCGGGCTGTCCGCACAGGGCCTTCAGGCCGCCTTGCGGCGCAGCCCCGTGACCGGCTTGGCCCGCTTTTGCTGGCGCGCCAGCGCGCCGTCCGCCGCTGCCTTCAACAGCCGCTGGAAGGACGGGCATTGCGCATGGCTCTCGGCCGGGCAGGCGGCGGCGTGGCGCAGGCCGTTGCTCATGGCCTTGAGGCGCTTGACCATGGCGTCCAGCTCGTCAGCCTTGGCAGAGAGCAGCTGCCGGTCGATGCTGGGCTCGCCGCCGGGCAGGAACATGGAGCGGATCTCGTCCAGCGAGAACCCCGCCGACTGCCCCAGCGCAATCAAAGCCAGCTGGTCCAGCACGCCGGGCGCAAACCGGCGGCGCTCGCCGGGCGGGCCCACCGAGTGCACCAGTCCCTTTTCTTCGTAGTACCGCAGCGTCGATGCCCGCAGGCCCGAGCGTTTGGCGACTTCTGCAATGTCCATAAAAACACCTCCAACAAACCCTTGACTTCAAGTTGACTTGAACTTTTACAGTTCATTTAACCGTGAATTCAACCCGTTTTCACGTCCACCGTCCAAGGAGTTTTTTTATGGCTTTTCAATGGCAAGACTTCCCCCTCGCCCTGCTGATCGGCGTGGGTGCCACCGCCGTCATGGATGCCTGGCTGGTACTGCTCCAGCGCCTGGGCGTGCCCACGCTCAACTTTGCGTTCATCGGCCGCTGGGTGGGCCACCTGTTGCGCGGCCAGTTCGCCCACGCGGCCATCGCCAAAGCCAGCCCCATCCAGGGCGAGCAGGCCTGGGGCTGGCTCACGCACTACGCCGTGGGCGTGGGTTTTGCCACGGTGTTGGTGGCCATCCAGGGCGCGGACTGGGTCCGCAGCCCCACCCTGCTGCCCGCACTGGCCCTGGGCATCGGCACCGTGGCCGCGCCCCTGCTGGTGATGCAGCCGGCGATGGGCGCGGGCTTTGCCGCATCGCGCACGCCCACGCCGCTCAAGAACTGCCTGCGCAGCCTGGCCAATCACACCGTTTTTGGCTTCGGCCTGTACCTGTCCGCGCTGGCCATCGCACTGATTTCACGATGACCTCTTCCGCGCCTTTCCTCAGAAATCACCCCAACGGAAACCACACCATGCAACACATCGCCATCATTTATCACAGCGCCCACGGCCACACCGCCCACATCGCGCAGCAGGTCTGCCAGGGCGCCCAAGGGCTGCCCGGCATCCACGCCGAGCTGGTCCGGGCCGAAGACCTGGCCCACACCCCCGACGCCCTGCTGCGCTACGACGGCGTCATCCTCGGCTCGCCCACCTACCTGGGAGGGGTGTCCGGGCCGTTCAAGTCTTTCATGGACGCCACCGGCCGCCTGTGGAAAACGCAGCAGCTCAAGAACCGGCTCGCGGCAGGCTTCACCGTGTCGTCGTTGCCTGCGGGCGACAAGCAGTCCACGCTGCTGTCGATGTTTGTGTTTGCCATGCAGCACGGCATGGTGTGGGTAGGCAACCCCATCCTGCCCGAGCAGCATGCCGGTGTGCCGTATGACGAGGCCGCCAACCGGCTGGGCTCCTGGTCGGGCCTGATGGCGCAGGCAGGCCACGGGTCCCCCGCCGATGCCTTTGCGCCGGGCGATGTGAAAACGGCCCGGATGTTTGGCCGGCATTTTGCGCAGACCCTGCAGCGCCTGGGTACCGTGGCTGCACCGCAGCCCCACGAGGAGGTCACTGCGTGATCCCCGCCCGCTATGCCCCTTTGCTGTTCAGCCTCATCCTGTCGGGATGCATGTCGCTGCTGGTGTCGGGCATCTCCACCTGGCGCACGCTGCCGCCCGACCAGGGCTTTGTGGGCCTGTGGATGGGCGCCTGGCTGACCGGATGGCTGTTCGCCCTTCCGGCCGTGATGCTGGCGGCCCCGCTGGCGCGCAAGGCCGTGGCCTGGCTCACCACACCCCGCGCCACGGGTCTGCACCGCCCCTGAAACGCGGCAGCAGCCGCAGCCTGGGGCCTACGGCAGAACCGCGTTTCGCCGCGCCCCAAAAGCGGCTACGCTGCGGGCCATGCACCCCACCACGCTCCCGCCGCGCACCCTGCGCCTAAGCTTGCGCGTCTGGCTGCTGGGCCTGTCGCTGCTGACCACCTTGCCGCTGCTGGTGTTCGCGCTGTCGGTGGTGTGGGAGTTCAAGGAATTCCAGCAGCGCACCCTGGTGGAAGAGCTGGAGCGCCGCAGCGATGAGCTGGCGCACACCGTGGCCGAAAAGCTGCAGAGCACCCTGGGCACCCTCAATGCTCTGGCCGAGTCCGATGCCGCCCTGGCGGTGGACGCGCCCGGCCTGTACCTCCACGCCAAGCGTGTCGTCGCGCGCGACCCCGACATCCGCGCGATCACCCTGGTCACCCGGGACCGCATCTTGTTCCTCACGTCCGCCCCGTTCGGCCGCACAGGCCTGCCCGCGAACGCCGCCGACCGGGTGGAAGCAGCACTGCGCACCCAGAGCCCCAATGTCTCGGGGCCGTTTCCCTCCCCGGTGAGCCCCATCCAGGTGGTCGCACTCACCGTGCCTCTGGCACGCGAAGGCGAAGCCACCTACGCGCTGCGCGGCATCCTGGCCGTGGATTCGCTCAACAGCCTGGTGGCAGCAGAGCGCCTGCCCCCAGGCTGGATCGCAGGCATTGCCGACGCCAATGGCACCGTGGTGGCCCGCAGCCACGATGCGGCGCGGTATGTGGGCCAACCGGCCAGCGCGTCGTTCCGGCAAGGCATTGTCTCTGCTGGCAAGGCAACTCCCTTCCTGGGGTCCACCCTGGAGGGCACGCCCACCATGAACCTGGTGCGGCCCGTGTTCGGCTTTGACTGGTACTTGGGCGTGGCGGTGCCACAAACCATCCTGCACGCCCCGCTGACCGACATGCTGTGGCACATGGCGGGCCTGGGCCTGTTGTGGGTGGGGCTGTCAGTGGCGGCGGCCATGGCGTTCTCGCAGTACCTGCTGCGCCAGATGAAAGCTGTGGCCCACACCATGGACGGCGCTGCCTATGCACGCAAGGGGCCCGTGCCCCTGCGGGTGTCGGAGCTGGCGGCCATCGTCGAGCAGTTTCATGCCACCCAGCGCAGCGAGGCCGCCATGCGTGGCGACCGCGACGTGGCCGTGAGCGCCCGCGCGCAGGTGCAGGACCTGTACGACCACGCACCCTGCGGCTACCACTCGCTGGACAACGAAGGCCGCGTGCTGCGCATGAACCAGACCGAGCTGCAATGGCTGGGCCTGCCGCTGGGACTGGTGCAGGGTCGGGCCTACACCGACTTCCTGACACCCGCCAGCCAGCAGATCTTCCGCGACCGTTTCCCCCAGTTCATGCACGAAGGCCACATCAAGGACCTGGAGATGGAGCTGCTGACCGCATCGGGCACGGCCATGCCCATCCTGGTGAGCGCCACCGCCATCCACGACGCCCAGGGCCGCTTTATCGCCAGCCGCTCCACCGTGTTCGACCACACCGAAAAGAAGCGCGTGCAGGCCCAGCTGGAGCGCATGGCGCGAAGCGACGCACTGACCGGCCTGAGCAACCGGCGCGACTTCTATGACAAGGCCGAACATGAAATCGCACGCAGCCGCCGCAGCATGCAGGTGTTCTGCGTGCTGATGCTGGATGTGGACTTTTTCAAGAAGATCAACGACGAATACGGCCACGCCGGGGGCGACGATGTGCTGGTGCAGCTGGCGCAGCTGCTGGTGGCCCAGCTGCGCAGCGTGGACCTGCCCGCGCGCATCGGTGGCGAAGAGTTTGCAGTGCTCATGCCCGCCACCCCGCTGGCCGAAGCGGTGAACGCGGCCGAGCGCCTGCGCCGGGCCCTGCAGACCACCGCCGTGGCCCTGCGCGATGGGCGTGCGGTGCACGTCACGGCCTCCCTGGGGCTGACGCAATGGAACCCCGGCGACGCAGACATCGAGGCCACCCTCAAGCGGGCCGATGCGGCGCTCTACCGTGCCAAGGCCCAGGGGCGCAACCAGGTGTGCACCGAAGACTGACCCGCATCAGGCATCGGTGCCGCGCGGCAGTACCACCGGCGGTTTCTCCCCTCTCGGCACCCCACCGCTTTCCCCTGGGCCAGCCCAGCATTTGCTGCCGGGCCCGTTGTAGATGTCTATACTCGCTATTCCAATAATGAATAGCGAAACCATCGCGCCCACCGCCATGCTCCGCCACCCAGCTCCCGCGCTCCGCTCTCTCGTTGGTTTGATCGGCCTTGCCCTGGCCACCGTGCATGCAGCGCATGCCGACACCGTCTCCGTCGCCGTGGCCGCCAACTTCACTGCCCCCATGCAGAAGATCGCCACCGCCTTCGAGGCCGACACGGGCCACAAGGCCGAGTTGTCGTTTGGCGCCACCGGCAAGTTTTACGCGCAGATCACCAACGGCGCACCGTTCCAGATCCTGCTGTCGGCCGACGACACCACCCCGGCCAAGCTGGAAAAAGAAGGCAAGGCCGTGCCCAACACCCGCTTCACCTACGCCATCGGCACGCTGGTGCTGTGGAGTGCCCAGCCTGGATATGTGGACGCCCAGGGCGCCGTGCTCAAGACCGGTGACTTCAAGCACCTGGCCATTGCTAACCCCAAGCTGGCCCCCTATGGCCTGGCTGCCATGCAGGCCATGGACAAGCTGGGCGTGACCGCCCGCGTACAGCCGCGCCTGGTGCAGGGCGAGAACATTGCCCAGACCCACCAGTTTGTGGCCACCGGCAACGCGCAACTGGGCTTTGTGGCGCTGTCGCAGGTGATGGCGGACGGCAAGATCACCAGCGGCTCGGCCTGGCAGGTGCCCGCCGACCTGCACGAGCCCATCCGCCAGGATGCCGCCCTGCTGGAGACCGGCAAGGGCAATGCAGCGGCCCTGGCGCTGATGCAGTACCTCAAGGGCGACAAGACCAGGGGCATCATCAAGCCCTACGGCTATAGTTTCTGACGGGCGACTGCTAAAACTCTCCTGGCGTCGTTGCCCCGCCTTGCCGTACTTTCAGTACTGTCTGCGACGGAGCGCCTAGCCAGGACCGCTGCGCTGAGTTTTATCAGACGCCTGGAAGCGCCGTCAGCACTCCAATTACCTCAGAGCTCTTCAACCTTCCATGCCTTTCTCCAGCGCCGATCTTGCGGCCATTGGTCTCACGCTGCGGCTGGCGGGCACCACCATGGTGCTGCTGCTGGTGCTGTGCACGCCGCTGGCCTGGTGGCTGGCACACACACCGTCGCGCTGGCGCGGGCCCGTGTCGGCCGTGGTGGCGCTGCCCCTGGTTCTGCCGCCCACGGTGATCGGTTTTTATCTGCTCGTGACCCTGGGGCCCCATGGCCCCATCGGGCAGTTCACCCAAAGCCTGGGCCTGGGCACGCTGCCCTTCACCTTCTGGGGGCTGGTGGTGGGCTCGCTCATCTATTCGCTGCCCTTTGCGGTGCAGCCGCTGCAGCACGCGTTTGAAAGCATCGGCACACGCCCGCTGGAGGCTGCCGCCACGCTGGGCGCGGGGCCCATCGACCGGTTCTTCACGGTGGCGCTGCCGCTGGCACGCCCGGGCTTCATCACAGCAGCCATCCTGAGCTTTGCGCACACGGTGGGCGAGTTTGGCGTGGTGCTCATGCTGGGCGGCAACATCCCCGGCGTGACGCGCGTGGTGTCGGTGCAGATTTACGACCATGTGGAAGCGCTGGAATACACCCAGGCCCACTGGCTGGCTGGCGGCATGGTGGTCTTCTCGTTCCTCGTGCTGTTGGGGCTCAACCTCACGCGGCGCCGCGCGTCCATGGTGTCCTGAGGCCGTGATGGAAACCGCACCACTCCTCCCCTCCATCGAGGCCCGCCTGCAGCTGGCGCGCCCAGGCTTCACGCTGGATGTCGATCTGCACCTGCCCGGGCGCGGCGTGACGGCGCTGTTTGGCCCCTCAGGCTGCGGCAAGACCACCTGCCTGCGCGCCATCGCCGGGCTCACGCGTGCCCAGCCGGGGCGTGTGATGGTCCACGGCGAGGTATGGCAGGACGACGCGCAAAAAATCTGGCTCGCCCCGCACGAACGGGGCCTGGGCTATGTGTTCCAGGAGGCCAGCCTGTTCGACCACCTGAACGTGCGCGGCAACATCACCTACGGCCTGAAGCGCACGCCGCCTGCGCGGCGCCAGGTGGCGCTGGAGCAGGCTGTGGAGCTGCTGGGCATTGGTCACCTGATGGAACGCAAGCCCCAGGCCCTGTCGGGCGGCGAGCGCCAGCGCGTGGCCATTGCACGCGCGCTGGCCACCAGCCCGCGCCTGCTGCTCATGGACGAGCCCCTGGCCGCGCTCGATGCGCAGCGCAAGGCCGAAGTCCTGCCCTATCTGGAGACGCTGCACCGCGCGCTCGACATCCCGGTGCTGTATGTGAGCCACGCCATCGACGAGGTCGCAAGGCTGGCAAGCCACATGGTGCTGATGCGCGAAGGCCGCGTGCTGGCCCAGGGCCCCACCAGCGAGCTGATCACCCGCCTGGACCTGCCCCTGGCCCATGGCGATGCAGCTGCCACGGTGATCGAAGGCACGGTGCAACGGCACGACGCGCACGACCACATCACCACCGTGGGGTTCAGTGGCGGGCAATTGCTGCTGGTCAGCCCCACAGCCCGCGCGCCAGGCGATGCACTGCGCCTGCGGGTGCAGGCCCGCGACGTGAGCCTGGCCCTGGCCGCGCCCGAAGACAGCAGCATCCTCAACATCCTGCCCGCCACCGTGGTGGCCCTGGCCGAAGACAGCCCGGGCCAGTGCATGGTGGCGCTGGATGCCGGGGCCACACGGCTGCTCGCGCGGGTCACCCAGCGGTCGGCCCAGGCATTGGCGCTGGCGCCGGGCCGGGTTGTTTTTGCACAGATCAAGGGCATTGCCATCGTGAACTGACCCCGCCCAAAACCCGTCCCCATCGACCGTATGATGCCCCGCAGACACACAGCACAAAAGGGGAGGACGGGGTGGCCATGGCATGGAAAAAACAATGCAGACGATCACTGACCGGTACGCACGCACGACTCCTTGACGGCATGCTGGCTCAGCAGCCAGGGACCTGAGCGATGGCGGCACTCACAACCCTGGTCCTGGGCGGCTACGGCAACTTTGGCGCACGCATCTGCCGCGCGCTGGCAGGCGACCCGGCCACCCACCACGGCATCGCGCTGCTGGTGGCAGGCCGCGATGCCACACGCGCCCGGGCCCTGGCGCACACACTGGGCCATGGCGCACAAGGCATCGCGCTGGACCACCAGGCGCCCGGCCTGGCCGACCGGCTGCGCGCGCTGGGCGTGGGCCTGGTGATCCACACGGCGGGCCCCTTCCAGGCCCAGGCCTATGGCGTGGCCCAGGCGGCAGCCGGGGCGGGCGCACACTACATCGACCTGGCCGACGGGCGCCGGTTTGTCTGTGACTTTCCAGCGGCGCTGCAGGTCACATTTGCGGCAGCCGGGCGCACCGCCGTCACCGGGGCCAGCACCGTGCCCGCGCTGTCGTCGGCCGTCATCGACCACCTGTGCGCAGGCTGGCAGCACATCGACAGCATTGACATCTGCATCGCCCCGGCGCAGCGCGCACCGCGCGGCGAAGCCACGCTGGCGGCCGTGCTGAGCTATTGCGGGCTGCCGATTCCCGTGTGGGAAGGCGGCCGCTGGCAAGCCCGGCGGGGCTGGGCTGCGCCCACACCGGTGCAGTTCCACCGCCTGCAGCCGCGCTTTGGGGCGGTGTGCGACATCCCGGACCTGGAAATTTTCCCGGCCCACTACCGGGTGCGCGACCGCGTCATGTTCCGCGCCGCGCTGGAAGTGGGCCTGGCGCAGCGCAGCTTCGCCACACTGGCCGCCCTGCGCCACTGGGGGCTGCTGCCCCACCCCGAAAAGCTGGCGGGGCTGCTGCACCGCACCGGCGGCGTGCTCGACGCCCTGGGCACTCCGCTGGGTGGCATGGTGGTGCGGGTGGCGGGCACGGGTGCCCAGGGCCAGCCGCGCCAGCGTGCGTGGCACATTGCGGCCGACCACGACCATGGCCCCGAGATCCCCTGCATGGCCGCCATCCTGCTGGCCCGCCAACTGGCCGCCGGGCAGCACCAGCCCACCGGCGCCCACACCAGCACGGGCCTGCTGCCCCTGGAGGCCTTCGCCCCCGAGTTTGCAAAGTGGGGCATGGTGACGGACATCGTGGAGGAGGCATGACGCCCGCAACCCATGCGCTGCTGCGCTGGAGCCTTGTCTTCGTCTGGCTGGCCACGGCCGTGGTGAGCGTGGTGGAGCTGAACGGCCAAAGCCGCGAACTGCTCGCGGGCTTGCCCAGCGGCTGGACCACGGGCAACGCCGCCTGGCTGCCCACGGCGATCATTCTGGCGGGCGCGGCAGCCGATGCCGTGCTAGGGCTGTGGCTGGCGTTGCGCCCCAGTCGCAGTGCTTACCTGGGCGCGCTGGTGCTGATGGGTCGATGACGCTGCTGGCCACCTTCATCCACCCCGCATGGTGGCTGCACCCGCTGGGCCCGCTGACCAAGAACCTGCCGATTGCAGCCATTTTGTGGGTGCTGCTGCAAGACACGACCAATCCCACGCCCGAGCCATGAGCCTTTACCTGATCCTGAAATGGCTGCACATCGTCTCCAGCGTGCTGCTGGTGGGTACCGGGCTGGGCTCGGCGTTCTACATGTTCTTCACCAACCGCAGCGGCAACGTGCAGGCGCAGGCCGTGGTCACACGCCTGGTGGTACGGGCGGACTGGTGGTTCACCACGCCCACGGTGCTCATCCAGCCAGCCACCGGGCTCGCCATGGCGGCCATGGCCGGGCTGCCCTGGAGCACACCGTGGCTCGCGGTGTCCATCGCGCTGTACCTCGTGGCCGGTGCCTGCTGGCTGCCCGTGGTCTGGCTGCAGCTGCGCATGCGCGACATGGCGGCATTGGCAGCCCAAGGGGACGGCGTGCTGCCCCCGCTGTACTGGCGTTATGCACGCTGGTGGGAGGCACTGGGCTACCCCGCCTTTGTGGCGATGGCCGTGGTCTTCTACATGATGGTGAACAAGCCCGCCCTGGGCGTCTGAACCTATGATGGCCCCATGCTCATCGAAACGCTGGACACGGCCCGCGACCTGGGGCGCCTGAAGGAAATCCTGGGCGTGATGGTGCGCCACGGGTTTGGCGACACCGTGCGCCGAATGGGTCTGGCCGACCGGCTGGAGCGTGCGGGCCAGGCACTGAACTGGACGCACGCCGCCGACCTGGCCCGTGTCGAGCCCCCCGTGCAGGTGCGGCTGGCGCTGGAAGAGCTGGGCCCGGCGTTCGTGAAGTTCGGCCAGATCCTCGCGGGCCGGGCGGACCTGTTCGGCCCCGAATGGATTGCCGAGTTCGAGAAGCTGCACAGCCAGGTGCCCGCCGTGCCCATCGACGCCCTGCGCCCGCAGTTGCGCGAAGACCTGGGCGCCGAGCCTGAAGAGGTGTTTGCCTGGTTCGACACCACCCCGCTGGCTGCTGCCTCCATCGCCCAGGTGCACCGCGCCCGCCTGCATGGTGGCACCGAGGTGGTGGTCAAGATCCGCCGCCCCGGCATTGCCGACACCATCCACGCCGACCTGCGCCTGCTGCAGCGCCTGGCTGCGCTCGCCGAGGCCGAGCTGCCCGCGCTCAAGCCCTACCGGCCCCAGCAGCTGGTGCGCGAGTTTGCGCGTTCGCTGCGCCGCGAACTGGACCTGGCAGGCGAATGCCGCCAGGCCGAGCGCATTGCGGCCAACATGGCCGAGGCACTGCCCCACATCGTGATTCCGCGTGTGCACTGGGCCTACACGCGCGAACGCATCAACGTGCAGGACTTCATCGACGGCACTCCGGGCGGCGCGCTGGCAGCGCTCACACCCGAGGCGGGTTTTGACCGCCGCTTGCTGGCGCAGCGGGGCGCGCAGGCGGTGATCAAGATGATTGTGGAAGACGGCCTGTTCCACGCCGATCCGCACCCGGGCAATGTGTTCTACCTGCCGGGCAACCGCATTGCCTTCATCGACTTCGGCATGGTGGGGCGGCTGTCGCAGCGCCGGCGCGACGAGCTGTTGCAGCTGCTGCTGGGCCTGGTGGAGCACCAGCCCCAGGCCGTGGCCGATGTGCTGCTGGACTGGACGGGCGACGCCCCGGGCCTGAACCTGGGCCAGCTCGAAACCGAGATCGAGGGCTTTGTGGACCAGTACCACGGCGTGCCGCTGGCGCAGCTCAGCCTGGGCCAGATGCTGGCCGATGTGAGCGCCATCCTGCGTGAGCACCGCCTGGGCCTGCCGCCCGACCTGGCCCTGCTGATCAAGGCCTTCATCTCCCTCGAAGGCATGGGCCGCAACCTGGACCCGGGCTTTCACATGGCCACCGAAACCCTGCCCGTGCTCCAGCAGGTGGTGCGCCACCGCTACCGCCCCGAAGCGCTGGCCGGGCGCGCCTGGACCGCCCTGCGGCGGGTGCTGACCACGGCGGAGCAGCTGCCGGACGACATCTCACGCCTGCTGCGCAATGCGCGGCGCGGGCATCTGCAGGTGGGCATCGAGCTGGCCCACCTCAAGCGCGTGGGCGACCAGATCGACCGCTCGGCCAACCGGCTGGCGATGGCGCTGGTGATTGCGGCGCTGATCATCGGCTCGTCCATCGTGATGACGGTGAAGGGCGGGCCCACGCTGTTCGGGCTGCCCGCGTTTGGTTTTCTGGGCTTCTTCGGCGCGGTGGTGTGTGGCCTGTGGCTGGTGCGCGCCATCTGGCGCAGCAGCCACCACCGGGACGATGACTGACGGCTGAGAAAGCGCAGGTGCTGCCGCGCCACGGCTCACCCATCTGAAAAAGCCACACACCGTGCCGCCCCACCAGGCGGGCAGACGCGGTGTGTGCACACAAAAATCGACGCAGAATCAACGCCCGCTGCGCGCGGTGGTCAGGGCGCCCCAAACCCCATGCGGCGCAGCACCGCCTGTGCCGCCGGTTGGCGCAGCGCCTCGGCAAACATCTGCGCTGCCCCTGGCGCATCGGCGCGCACCGTCAGGCCATAGGCCGCGCCCACCTGCAGCGCAGGCGGTAGCTGCACCACGCGCAGACGCGGCACCTCGGCCTGCGCGGCCACGGCATTGGTGCAGTAGGTCAGGAACACATCGGCCTGGCGCTGCTCCATCACCCAGGCATAGGTGCCCCGGCCTGCGGGCGGCTTGGGCGAATCCGCACCGCCCGTGAGCTTCAGGGCCTTGGCGTCCAGCTGCGCGTAGGCGCCCGGCTGCATCTTGTCGGCCTGGCGGAACAACGCCCAGGCGTAGTCGCCCGACGGGTCGGCCTTGGGGGTGGAGGTGCCCACGCGCACATCGCTGCGCAGCAGGGTGGCCAGCAGGGTGTCGGACGTGGCGCTGATCTGCTCGCTGGTCAAGGCACACAGTGCATTGCGTGTGAACACCACCGGGGCCGACCAACCGCCCCGGGCCGCCAGACGCTGGGGGTGGTCGGTGTCGGCCGAGGCAAACACCTGCGCGGGCTCGCCCTTTTCGATGCGCTCGCGCAGCAGGCCCGAGGCGCCAAAGGCCAGCGCCACTTTCTGGCCCGTGCGCGCTTCGTGGTCGCGGGCGATCTCGGTGAAGGCCTCGCGCAGGCTGCCTGCGGCGTGGACCAGCACAGGGGCTGTGTCAGCCACGGGCACCTTCGCAGGGCCTGCCGAACAACCGGCCAGGGCCCACGCGGCGACTGCAGCCGCAGCCACCAGGGAACGGCGTGCCATGGCGACCGCTCACTTCGCTGCGTTGGGGAAGAACAGCTGCTCCCCACCGATCTTGTAGCCCGCAATGGCCTGCTGGCCTGCGGGCGACACCACCCAGTCCACAAACTTCTGCGCGTCCTGTGTCTTCACATGCGGGTGCTTGGCAGGGTTGACCACCATCACGCCGTACTGGTTGAAAAGCTTGGTGTCGCCCTCGACCAGGATGGCCAGGTCGGCACGGTTCTTGAAGTTGAGCCAGGTGCCCCGGTCGGCCAGCACGTAAGCGTTGCTCGACGCGGCGATGTTGAGCGCAGGCCCCATGCCACAGCCGCATTCCTTGTAGCCGCTGCCCTTGGCTGCGTCAGCGCCCGCGAGCTTCCAGTAACGCAGCTCGGCCGCGTGGGTGCCGCTCTTGTCGCCACGCGAGACAAAGTTGCCGTTGGCCGTGGCCAGCTTCTGCAGCGCCGCCACGATGTCCTTGCCCTTGGTGCCCACTGGGTCGTCCTTGGGGCCGATCAGGATGAAGTCGTTGTACATCACAGGGTAGCGCTTCACGCCCCAGCCGTCGGCCACAAACTTCTCTTCGGCCACCTGGTCGTGCACAAACAGCACGTCGGCATCGCCGCGCCGTGCCATGTCGAGCGCCTGGCCGGTGCCCAGGGCCACCACCTTCACATCCAGGCCGCTGGCCTTTTTGAACTCGGGCATCAAGTGGCCAAACAGGCCCGACTGCTCGGTGGACGTGGTGGACGCCATCGTGATGTTCTGCGCCGATGCAGTGCCACTCGCTACAAAAACAGTAGCTATCAGCGCATACTGGACGCGCGCAAGAGGCTTAAAAACCTTGAAATTTTCCGTCATCGACATCATCCCAGTTCTCCTTTGACAAACAAACGGGCAGCCTCCGGCAGGGGGCCGTTGAAAAAATCGTGTACGGGCAGGTCGGCCACCAGGCGGCCGTGCTCCAGGTAGATCACGCGGCTGGCCAGGCGCTTGACCTGGCCCAGGTTGTGGCTGCTGAACACCATGGTCACCGGGTGGGCCGGGCCTGCGGCGCCGTGGCTGGCGGCAAAGTCGGCCATCAGGGCCTCAACCTCGCGCTTGGCATGCGGGTCGAGGCTGGCGGTGGGTTCGTCCAGCAGCAGCACATCGGGCCGCAGGGCCCAGGCGCGGGCCAGCGCCACGCGCTGCTGCTGGCCGCCCGACAGCGTGCGGGCGTTCTGCGCGGCAATGTCCTGCAGGCCCACGCGCTGCAGCGCCGTGAGCGCCTGAAGCCGCGCATCGCGCCAGCGCATGCCACGCAACCACAGGCCCAGCGCCACGTTGTTCTGCGCGCTGGTGCGCAGCATGTGCGGGCGCTGGAACAGCATGGCCTGGCGCAGCGTGGCATCGCAGTGCAGGCCGCCCGCCTGGGTGCCCGCCAGACCATTGAGCAAACGCAGCAAGGTGCTTTTGCCACTGCCGTTGGCGCCCACCAGCGCCACGCGCTCGCCGGGGGTGATGCGCAGCGTGACCTGTTCGAGCGCGGGCACGCGGCCATAGCGCACCGTCACCTGGCGCAGTTCGGCCCAGGGGGTGTCTGGCAAGCCGCTCATGCAGCCACCCCCACCGAGGTGCCGGATGCCGAGCCATCCACCCGCTCGCGCCAGCGGCGCAGCAGCGCAATCAGCACATTGAGCGCCAGCACCACGGCCAGCAGGATGATGCCCAGCGCCAGCGCCAGCGGCAGGTCGCCCTTGCTGGTCTCCAGCGCGATGGCGGTGGTCATCACACGCGTGAAGCCGTCGATGTTGCCGCCCACGATCATCACCGCACCCACCTCGGAAATGGCGCGGCCAAACGATGCGAGCAGCACTGTGAGCAAGGCATAGCGCTCGTCCCAGGCCAGCAGCAGCGCCCGCACCAACGGGCCCGCGCCCATGGACCGCAACTGCTCGCCATGCGCGCGTTCGGCGTCTTCCACCACCTGGCGCGTGAGCGCCGTGACCACAGGCAGCACCAGGATGGCCTGCGCCAGCACCATGGCCTTGAAACTGAACAACCAGCCCAGCGACCCCAGCGGCCCGCTGCGCGACAGAACCAGGTAAACCACCAGCCCCACCACCACCGAGGGCACGGCCAGCAGGGTGTTGAGCACCGCCAGTGCCGCCCCGCGCCCCGTGAAGCGGGCCACGCCCAGCCAGGCGCCCAGCACCAGGCCCGCACCACACGCCAACAGGCATGCGGTGGCGCTGACGGACAGGGATCGGCCCACGATGGTCCAGAGGACGGGGTCGGAGGAGAGGGTGAGCTGCAGCGCTGTGACCGCGCTTTCGGTGAGGGTAGACATGGGTTCGGCTATCGTAGGCACCCATCCAATATCCAGCGATATGAACGTCCGTGCATAGGGTCCAACTTCACTACACACTCAGCAAGGATGCAGGCAACGCCCTCATCCGCAACCCGCTGCCCGAGCTGCTGCAGGCCGTGGCAGAACACGGATCCATCTCTGGCGCTGCACGCGCGCTGGACCTCTCGTACCGCCATGTCTGGGGCGCGCTCAAGCGCTGGGAGGACCAACTGGGCGGCGAGCTGATCATCTGGGGCAAGGGCCAGTCGGCCCAACTCAGCGAGTTTGGCGCCAAGCTGCTGTGGGCCGAGCGCCAGGCCCAGGCCCGGTTGGCTCCGCAGATTGCCGCCCTGAACGCCGACCTGGAGCGCGCGTTTGCCGTGGCCTTCGACCCCAACGCCCATGTGCTCACCCTGTACGCCAGCCACGACGACGCCCTGGTGGCACTGCGCACACACGCCGCACAGGCCGATACAGGGGCGCTGCACCTGGATATCCGCTTCACCGGCAGCGTGGACGCGATCCGCGCACTGAACGAGGGGCGCTGCACGCTCGCAGGCTTCCACACGGTGGACAAGGCCGGGGCCGACTCGCTCACCGCCCAGACCTACCAGCCCCTGCTGCAGCCGGGCCTGCACAAGATCATCGGCTTTGCGCAGCGCACGCAGGGCCTCATCGTCGCGCCAGGCAACCCACTGGCGCTGCAGAGCCTGCAAGACGTGGCCCGCACCGGCGCCCGCTTTTTGAACCGCCCTCTGGGCACGGGCACGCGGGTGCTGCTGGACGACCTGCTCGCGCAGGCGGGGCTGGAGCCGGCCCGCATCCTGGGCTACGAACTCAACGAGCCCTCCCACACCGCCATTGCCCAGGCCGTGGCCGCCGGGGCGGCCGATGTGGGCATGGGCATCGAGGTGGCGGCGCGTGCGCGCGGGCTGGATTTTGTGCCGCTGGTGCACGAGCGCTATCACCTGGCCTGCCTGAAAGCCAGCCTGGACCAGCCCGCCACGCTGGCCCTGCGCACCCTGCTGCAAACCGCCGAATGGCTGGCGCAGATGGCCACCCTGCCCGGCTACAGCCCCCTGCGCTGCGGCGAGGTGCTGGCCATGAGCCGGGTGCTGCCCTGGTGGGAGTTCACGCGCAAAAAACGCGCTCCGACATCTAGGAAGAAACCCTAATTGCTCCACTTTTGATAGCTAAAGAACAAGAGCCTGCTGCGGGATAACACCGTCACGCATCCGTCAGCCTGGGCCTACAGTGCTCCGTAGAATCGCGCCGTTGTAAAAGTTTGTCGGGCCGCTGCGCCCACCTGCGCGCAGCCCGGCATATCGCATGCACAGCCTTTTTATTGGAGACACCATGCAGGCTCTACTGAAGTTATCAAGGGGGATCGACTGGCTTAACACCCAGGTCGGTAAATACGTGGTCTGGCTGATTCTGGCCTCCACGATCATCAGCGGCGTGAACGCCGTGGTGCGCAAAGCGTTCAACATCAGCTCCAACGCCTTCCTGGAAGTGCAGTGGTACCTGTTTGCCGCTTCGTTCCTGCTGGCAGCGGGTTACACGCTGCTGCAGGGCGAGCATGTGAAGGTGGACGTGATCTCCAGCCGCTTTTCCAAGCGCACCCAGATCTGGATCGACGTGTTTGGCTACATCGCCTTCCTCACGCCCATGTGCCTGGCCGTGCTCTGGTATGGCATTCCCTTCTTCACCCGCGCGCTGGCGTCGGGCGAAATGTCGAACAACGCGGGGGGCCTGATCCGCTGGCCCGTCTACCTGATGATGCCGCTGGGCTTTGCGCTGCTGTGGCTGCAGGGCATCTCCGAGCTGATCAAGCGCCTGGGCTTCCTCCAGGGCCTGATCGAAGACCCCACGGTCAAGAAAGTGGAAAAAACCGCCGAGGAAGAACTCGCCGAATCGATCCGCAACCTGGCTGAAGCCGCCAAGGGCAACGGCAAGAACAAGACCGAGGCCGTCTGAGCGGAGCACACACCATGGAATTCATTGCACACAACCTCGCCCCGATCATGTTCGCGGGGCTCATCTGCTTCTTGCTGGTCGGCTTCCCGGTCGCCTTCAGCCTGGGTGCCTGCGGCCTGTTCTTCGCATTCATCGGCATCGAGCTGAATGTATTGCCCGAGGCCCTGCTGCAAGCCGTGCCGCTGCGCATCTTCGGCATCATGCAGAACGACACCCTGCTGGCCATTCCGTTCTTCACGCTCATGGGGCTCATATTGGAGCGAAGCGGGATGGCGGAAGACCTGCTGGACACCATCGGTCAGCTGTTCGGTCCCATCCGTGGTGGCCTGGCACTGGCCGTGATCTTCGTGGGCGCGCTGCTGGCAGCCACCACGGGCGTGGTGGCCGCTTCGGTGATCTCGATGGGCCTGATCTCGCTGCCCATCATGCTGCGGTACGGCTATGACCGGCGGCTGGCCGCCGGGGTGATTGCAGCCTCCGGCACGCTGGCGCAGATCATTCCGCCCTCTCTGGTGCTGATCATCATTGCCGACCAGATGGGCCGCAGCGTGGGCGACATGTACAAGGGCGCCTTCCTGCCCGGCCTGATGCTCACCGGCTTCTATGCGCTATACGTCATCCTGCTGGCCATCTTCAAGCCCCAGTGGGTGCCTGCCATCCCCCCCGAAGCGCGCACACTCAAGGGTGACGACGGCAAGAGCGGCGTGCCTTCGCTGCTGGTGCTGACCGGCATCTGCGTGGCCGCTTCGATCTATGTCGCCAAAAACATGCCTGCCCTGCACGGCTGGTGGTCGGGCGAGGCTGTGGACAAGGTCGCGCTGGACGAGACCATCGTGGTCTCCATGTGCTTCGGTGTGGCCCTGGCCTTTGTGGCCGCCAGCATCAACAAGATCACCCGCATGGGCCTGCTCTCCCGCGTGGCAGAGCGCGTGACCTTTGTGCTGATCCCGCCGCTGCTGCTGATCTTCCTGGTGCTGGGCACCATCTTCCTGGGTGTGGCCACCCCCACCGAAGGCGGCGCCATGGGCGCACTGGGCGCCGGCATCATGGCCATCATCCGTGGCCGACTGACGCTGTCGCTGCTCAAGCAGGCCATCACCACCACCACCAAGCTGTCGTGTTTTGTGGTGTTCATCCTGGTGGGCGCCACCATCTTCGGTCTCACCTTCCAGGGTGTGGACGGCCCGCTGTGGGTGGAGCACCTGCTCACCGGCCTGCCTGGCGGCCAGCTCGGCTTCCTGATCGTCGTGAACATCATGGTGTTCTTCCTGGCGTTCTTCCTGGACTTCTTCGAGCTGTCCTTCATCGTGGTGCCTTTGCTGGCCCCCGTGGCCCACAAGCTGGGTATTGACCTGATCTGGTTCGGCGTGCTGCTGGCCGTGAACATGCAGACCTCGTTCATGCACCCCCCATTTGGCTTTGCGCTGTTCTACCTGCGCAGCGTGGCACCGGCCAAGGAGTACATGGACAAGGTCACCAAGAAGATGATTGCACCAGTGACCACGCCACAGATCTACTGGGGCGCCATTCCCTTCCTGTGCATCCAGCTGCTGATGGTGGGCCTGATCATTGCGTTCCCCGGCATCGTCTCCAGCGGTCTCGACAAGGAAGTGGTCTATGACCTCGACAAGGTGCGCATGGAAATGGAAGCCACCATGCCAGGCGAGGCAGCCGAAGCCGCAGACCCCACCGCAGGCATGGAGGGCGCCGCAGCAGCCCCCGGCAGCGACACGGCAGCGCCCGCAGCAGATGACCCACTGAAGGCCCTGCAAGACTCGATGGCCAACGATAAGAAGTGATGTGACACGGCTGCAGGGGCGGCAACACCCCTGAACAACAGCCTCTCACAAAGCTCCTTCAAAGCCCCGGCGGACGCCATCCGCCGGGGCTTTTTTCATGGCTGCACGCACAGGGACCGATCGAGGGCAGACCAGAAGCAGCCCCAGGCCACCCGTGGTGCGGAACACCCGGCACCCACAGAAGGCAGGCCCGGGCACCCTCCGATGTTTGTGTCCGCAACTCACCAGGCGGGGTCGTGGCGCAGTTGCAGGGACTCGGGAACGGGACTGTGGAGGACGTACCGACACGGCGGGCAAGGCAAGGGCCTGCGCAATGCCGACTGGCGCTTTTACAGCCCGCAGCAGAAGCTTCCGCCCCTCCATCCCGAGACATGCGCGGTTAGAAACACTGCCCCATCCCGCATGGCCGCCTTTAGCACGGCCGCTTCCCGCCATCGCCCCTCCGGCATCAGCAGCTCTGCAGCGGGAATATCACGCCACCCCGGGCACCGGGAACAAGACAAGCACTGTTGGCAAGGCCCAGGCACAAAAAAACCCGCCAGGCGAACCTGGCGGGTTGATCGTTGGAACCATGCGGCACGGGGCCGCAAGGACTCGCAGCGCTTAGACCTTCTGCGCGGACATGAAGGTGTCGTAACGGGCTTCGGCAAAGCGGAACCACAGGATCTGATCGCGCTGGAAAGTGCGCATGTCGGCGTAGATCTTCTTCCACTCGGGGCTCTTGGCGTCGTTCTCGGCGAACACTTCCATGGAGGCCTTGAAGGAGGCATCCATCACCGCCTGCGAGAACGGCAGCACCTTGGTCTTGGCAGCCACCAGTTGCTTGAGCGCCGTCGGGTTCAGTGCGTCGTACTTGGCCAGCATGTCGATGTGGGCCACATTGGTAGCGGCTTCGATGATGGCCTTGTTCTCAGCCGACAGGCCGTCAAACGCCTTCTGGTTGACGAAGAAGTCCACTTCAGGACCACCTTCCCACCAGCCGGGGTAGTAGTAGAAGGGAGCAACCTTGTTGAAGCCCAGCTTCTGGTCGTCGTAAGGACCCACCCACTCGGCAGCGTCCAGCGTGCCCTTTTCGAGGGCTTGGTAGATTTCACCGCCAGGGATGCTCTGGGGCACGGCACCCAACTTCTGCATCACTTCACCCACCAGACCGCCGCCCAGGCGCATCTTCATGCCCTTGAAATCGGCAGGCGACTTGATTTCCTTGCGGTACCAGCCACCCATCTGGGTGCCGGTGTTGCCGCCTGCAAAGCTGATGGCGTTGTAGTTCGCGTAGAACTCGTTCATCAGCTTGCGGCCGTTGCCATGCAGCATCCAGGCGTTCATCTGGCGGGCATTGAAGCCGAAGGGAATGGCCGAGCCCAGCGCGAAGGCGGGGTTCTTGCCATAGAAGTAGTAAGGCACGGTGTGGCACATCTCCACAGTGCCTTGCTGCACGCCGTCCATCACGCCGAAGGGAGGCATCAGCTCGCCACCTGCGTGCACGGAGATTTCAAACTTGCCACCGGACATGGCCTTGACGGCCTTGGAGAACACATCAGCGCCACCGTAGATGGTGTCCAGCGACTTGGGGAAGCTGGAAGCCAGACGCCAGCGGATGGCGGCCTGGGCGTGGACAGCAGGCGCAGCGCCCGCAGCCAGCACACCGGCGATGCCAGCGTGCTTGATGATTGAACGACGATCCATGAGGTTCTCTCCGATATATTGATTGCAAAACTTGGACTGCACGCGTTGTGCACGACAAGCCAAGGACTCGATTCGGCCGAGGCTCATTGTAGGAACATGCCCCGGGGGACTTTTGCGGGTTTTCCCGCGAAATCCGGCGCTGGCGATGCACCTTCAGGCTTCTGCAAGCATCCGCAAGGCAGCACGGAAAGGCGCGCCCGGCGACGCGCGAAACAACCACCGGGCTCCACCACCCGGCAGGCACGGACGGTCAGGCGGCGTGGCCGGGCAGGAAACGCGCCGCAATCGATGCGCGGATGCCTGCCGCATCCAGCCCTTGCAGCGACAGCAGCTTGGCGGGGTCACCGTGCTCGATGAACACATCGGGCAGGCCCAGTTGCAGCACGGGGCGCACGATGCCCATGGTGTTGAGCGCCTCGGTCACCGCGCTGCCAGCACCGCCCTGGATGGCACCCTCTTCCAGCGTGACCAGGGCATCGTGGCGCTCGGCCACATCGCGCAGCAGGGCCTCGTCGATGGGTTTGGCCCAGCGCATGTTGACCACCGTGGCATCGAGCGATTCAGCCGCCTCCAGCGCGGGGTACAGCAGGGTGCCAAACGAGAGGATGGCAATGCGCGGCGCCTTGGTGTCTGTGCCCTGGCACTCACGGCGGATCTCGCCCTTGCCGTACGGCAGGGCCTCCAGACCAGCCAGCGGCGCCACACCCGCGCCGCTGCCGCGCGGATAGCGCACGGCCACGGGGTGGTTCTGCTCGAAAGCGGCAGACAGCAGCTGGCGGCATTCGCGCTCGTCGGCCGGGCAGGCCATGCCCATGTTGGGGATGCAGCGCACGAAGGGGATGTCATACGCCCCCGCATGGGTGGCGCCATCAGCGCCGACCAGGCCCGCGCGGTCCAGCGCAAACACCACGGGCAGGTTCTGCAGGGCCACGTCGTGGATCAACTGGTCGTAGCCGCGCTGCAGGAAGGTGGAATAGATCGCCACCACGGGCTTGACGCCTTCGCAGGCCATGCCAGCCGCGAACGTGACGGCGTGCTGCTCGGCAATGCCCACGTCGTAGTAGCGGTCGGGGAAGCGCTTTTCAAACTCGACCATGCCCGAGCCCTCGCGCATGGCGGGCGTGATGCCCACCAGGCGCATGTCCTGCGCGGCCATGTCGCACAGCCACTGGCCAAACACCTGGGTGAAGGTCTGCTTGGGCGGCGTGGCGGGCTTGGTCAGGCCCACGCTGGGGTCGAATTTGCCGGGGCCATGGTAGGCAATGGGGTCGGCCTCGGCCAGCTTGTAGCCCTGGCCCTTTTTGGTGACCACATGCAGGAACTGCGGACCTTTGAGGCTCTTGATGTTTTCGAGCGTGGGAATCAGCGAATCGAGGTCGTGCCCGTCGATGGGGCCGATGTAGTTGAAGCCGAATTTTTCGAACAGCGTGGCGGGCACCACCATGCCCTTGGCCTGCTGCTCGAAGCGCTTGGCCAGCTCCAGCAGGGGCGGCACGGGCTTGAGCACGGTCTTGCCCACGTTCTTGGCGGCGGCGTAGAACTGGCCGCTCATGAGCTGCGCGAGATAGCGGTTGAGCGCGCCCACGGGCGGGCTGATCGACATGTCGTTGTCGTTGAGCACCACCAGCAGGTTGCAGTCGGCCACGCCCGCGTTGTTCAACGCTTCGAAGGCCATGCCTGCCGTCATGGCGCCATCGCCAATGATGGCCACCGCGTGGCGGTTTTCGCCCTTGCGCTTGGCGGCCAGGGCCATGCCCAGTGCGGCCGAGATACTGGTGCTGGAATGCGCCGTGCCAAAGGTGTCGTAGATGCTTTCAGCGCGCTGCGGAAAGCCCGAGATGCCGCCCAGCTGGCGCAGCGTGTGCATGCGCTCGCGCCGGCCGGTCAGGATCTTGTGCGGATAGGTCTGGTGGCCCACGTCCCACACCAGGCGGTCTTCCGGGGTGTTGAAGACATGGTGCAGGGCCACGGTCAGCTCCACTGTGCCCAGGTTGGAGCTGAGGTGGCCGCCGGTCTGGGAGACGCTGTGCACCACAAACTCGCGCAGCTCGGCAGCCAGCGCCTTGAGGTCGGCCCGCGCCAGCTGGCGCAGGTCTGCCGGGTCATTGATGGTCTGCAGCAGGGGGAATGAGGTCGTGGACATTTACTATTCTTTTAATAGCTACTAACGCATGATGGACAGGCGGTAGAGGCCAATTTTGTTCAAATTCTAGTAAGAGCGGCGCACCACCATGTCGGCCAACGCGGCCAGGGCGCGGGTGTCGGGCAAACCACTGCGCGCCAACGCGGCGTGGGCGTCGTGCAGCAGCTCCTGGGCATGCGCCTGGGCGCGCTCCAGGCCCAGCAACGAGACATAGGTGGGCTTGTCGGCGGCGGCATCCTTGCCAGCCGTCTTGCCCAGCGTGGCGGAATCGGCCACCACGTCCAGGATGTCGTCCACCACCTGGAACGCGAGACCCATGGCCGCACCGTAGTCGGACAGTGCCTGGTAGGCGTCGGGTGCCGCGTGGCCACACACGGCGCCCATGAGCACGCTGCCCTGCAGCAGCGCGCCGGTCTTGAGCCGGTGCATCTGGCGCAGCTGGTCTTCGGTCAGCGCCACGCCCACGCTGGCCAGGTCGATCGCCTGGCCACCCGCCATGCCAGCCGAGCCTGCGGCGCGCGCCAGCAGGCGGCACAGCGTGGCCTGCATGGCGGCTGGCACGGGGCTGTCGTCGGGGGTGAGTAACTCAAATGCAAAAGCCTGCAGCGCGTCGCCCGCCAGCAAGGCCTGGGCTTCGCCAAACTGCACATGCACCGTGGGCTTGCCCCGGCGCAGCACATCGTTGTCCATGCAGGGCATGTCGTCGTGCACGAGGGAATAGGCGTGGATCAGTTCCACCGCACAGGCGGCGCGCAGGGCCGCTTCGCCCGACACCTCCGCAGCAGGCGTGCCACTGCACACCGCCTCGTACGCGGCCAGCACCAGCAGCGGCCGCAGGCGCTTGCCGCCATCGAGCACGGCGTAGCGCATGGCATCGCCCAGCCCGGCAGGAGCGCAGTGGCCCACCCACCCGGACAGGGCCTGCTCCACACGGGCCAGGTGGTTCTGGCTCCAGGAGCTCACATCAAACAAAGGGAGATGACTCATCACTGCGGCGGTCGGCGCGGGCACTGCACTCATTCCTGGGTCCATGGTTGGAGCTGGCCATCGTCCAGCACCTTGATCTGGTCCTGCACGGCGGTGAGCCGCTGGCGGCAAAACGCCAGCAGCGCCGCGCCACGCTGGTAACCGGCCAGCATCTGGTCCAGCGGCAACTGCCCCGACTCGATGCGGCCCACAAGCTGCTCCAGCTCTTCCAGCGCCGCTTCGTAGCTGGCAGGTTCGGCGGGCGGCGCGGGGGTGGCAGGAGCCTTGGGCATGGGGGAGGCGGCAGAGCGCAGGTGAGAAAACCGGCCATTTTAGGCGCACCATCACGGCGCACAGACCGGAGCACGCCGAATGGATGCGGCGCCCCAGAACCCGCCCGGCAACCGCCAAAGGCACAGGACCAGCCAGCGCCTGTTTGACCTGCGTCTAGAACAAGGATTTCAATACACGTAGGGGGGGTGCGGGAATAACCCCACCGCCTATAATCCCATTCCCGTCGAGCCGGCTACCCACCCTAGCCGGTTTCTTTTTTCTGGATGCGCCATGGCGCACCTCCCGCACTTCCCTGTGGGGAGTCTTTAGGTCAGGTCACCCATGTCTGATTTAAGTCTTCAACTGCAGCAGGCCGCAAGCCAACTACCAGTTTCAAGCTACTTTGACGAAGCGCTGTTCCAGCGCGAGCTGGACACCATCTTCCAGCGCGGGCCCCGCTATGTGGGGCATCAATTGAGCGTGCCGAACCCCGGCGACTACTATGCACTGCCCCAGGAGGGCGAGGGCCGCGCCCTGGTGCGCAACGCCCAGGGCGGCATCGAGCTGGTCTCCAACGTCTGCCGCCACCGCCAGGCCGTCATGCTCAAGGGCAAGGGCTCGCTGTCGGGCCAGGGCAAAGGCCATGCCGGTGGCAACATCGTCTGCCCCCTGCACCGCTGGACCTACAGCCCCAAGGGCGAACTGCTGGGCGCGCCGCATTTTGCACACGACCCCTGCCTGGACCTGAACAACTACAAGCTGCGCGAGTGGAACGGCCTTCTGTTTGAAGACAACGGCTGCGACGTGGCTGCGGACCTGGCCCAGATGGGCCCGCGCGCCGACCTGGACTTTGGCGGCTACGTGCTCGACCACGTTGAGCTGCACGAGTGCAACTACAACTGGAAGACCTTCATCGAGGTCTATCTGGAGGACTACCACGTGGGGCCCTTCCACCCGGGCCTGGGCAGCTTCGTCACCTGCGACGACCTGCGCTGGGAGTTCGGCAAGAACTACTCGGTGCAGACCGTGGGCGTGGCCAACCGCCTGGGCAAGGCCGGCAGCCCCGTGTACGAGCGCTGGCACAAGGCGCTGCTGGACTACCGGGACGGCAAGCCACCACAGTACGGCGCCATCTGGCTCACGCTGTACCCACACATCATGGTGGAGTGGTACCCGCATGTGCTCACCGTGTCCACGCTGCACCCCATCAGCCCCACCAAAACGCTGAACATGGTGGAGTTCTACTACCCCGAGGAAATCGCCGCCTTCGAGCGCGAATTCGTCGAGGCGCAGAAGGCTGCCTACATGGAGACCTGCGTCGAGGACGACGAGATCGGCGAGCGCATGGACGCCGGCCGCAAGGCCCTGCTGGCGCGCGGCGACAATGAGGTCGGCCCCTACCAGAGCCCCATGGAAGATGGCATGCAGCACTTCCACGAGTGGTACCGCGAGGCCATGGGGAGCGACGCCACCAACACGGCTGCGGCAAAACGCTGAATACGGCGGCAAAACCCCGCCAATCCGTAGGCCCGCCGTGGCCTGCTCTCATTACAATAGCTGCCAGTGCTTAAAAAATAAGCGCTGGCAGCTATTTTCATTTCTGCGCCCCACGGCGCCCCTGAAGAGACCTCAACCCGATGCAAGCCCTCTGGATGGTGTTGGCCGCGTTCCTGTTCGCCAGCATGGGCGTGTGCGTGAAGATCGCATCGGACTTCTTCAACTCGGCCGAACTGGTGTGCTACCGGGGCCTGATCGGCATGTTCATCCTGTGGCTGCTGGCGCGTTCGCAAAAAGTGACGCTGGCCACGCAGTACCCGGGCATGCATGCCTGGCGCAGCCTGGTGGGCGTGACATCGCTCGGGGCCTGGTTCTTTGCCATCGCCCATCTGCCCCTGGCCACGGCCATGACGCTCAACTACATGAGCAGTGTGTGGATCGCAGCCTTTCTGATTGGGGGTACGTTGCTGGCCTGGCGCCCCTCTGCGGCCACCCCCCGCCCCGCCCTGCAAGGCCCGTTGGTGGTGACCGTGCTGGTCGGTTTTGTAGGCGTGGTGCTGATGCTGCGCCCCAGCCTGGACCAGAACCAGGCTTTTGCCGGATTGATCGGGCTGATGTCCGGCCTGACGGCAGCATTTGCCTACATGCAGGTGGTGGCGCTGTCGCGCATCGGCGAGCCCGAATCACGCACCGTTTTTTACTTTGCGGTGGGCTCGGCCGTGGCGGGCGGTGGCGCCCTGCTGTTCACGGGCACTTCGCCCTGGCCGGGCTGGCAGGCGCTGTGGCTGCTGCCCATCGGCATTCTGGCCGCCGGTGGCCAACTGTGCATGACCAAGGCCTATGCCAGCGCCAAGACCCAGCGCGGCACGCTGGTGGTGGCCAATCTGCAGTACTCGGGCATCGTGTTTGCGGGCCTCTACAGCGTGCTGCTGTTTGGCGACCAGATCCCGACCATCGGCTGGATTGGCATGGCCCTCATCGTGGGCAGCGGCATTGTGGCCACCATCCTGCGCGCCCGCGCGGCGCCCGGAGCCCCCGCAGAAGAACATTGATAAGAAGTGGCTGCACGAGGCCGCATGCGGCCAGACACAATGGGCCCCTCTTCCACCCCAGCCCTGGCACACACCATGACCTACACGACCCTCATCTCCGCCACCGAATTGCAGGCCCAGATCGACAGCGGCGCCCCCTTGATGGTGTTTGACTGCAGCTTTGACCTGATGCAGCCCGCGGCCGGAGCCCGGCAGTACGGAGAGAGCCACATCCCGGGTGCGGTGTACGCAGATCTCAACAACCACCTCAGCGCAAAACATGGCGCACCCGGCGCAGGCGGCACAGTCACCGCCCAGGAGGCCGACAAGCCCGCATCCGGCGGCCGCCACCCGCTGCCCAGCCGCGAGCGCTTTGCCATGTGGCTGTCCAGCGTGGGCTTTGCCAACCACATGCAGGCCGTGGTGTACGACCGCCAGGGCGCCAACTACTGCGGGCGGCTGTGGTGGATGCTCAAGTGGGCAGGCCATGACGCGGTGGCGGTGCTCGACGGCGGGCTGCAGGACTGGCAAGCGGCCGGGGGCCCCGTGCAGAGCGGTGAAGAGCCCGCACATTTCCAATCCAATTTCGAACTGGGCCAACCCCTGCGCAGGCTGGCCACGGCCAGTGACGTGCTGGCCGCCCTGCACAGCCCCCAGCAGAACGTGATCGATGCCAGGGCGGGCGCGCGCTACCGTGGCGAGGTAGAGCCTCTGGACCCGGTGGCAGGCCACATCCCGGGAGCACTCAACCGCCCGTTCACAGAGAACATCGGCAGCGACGGACGCTTCAAACCCGCAGCCACGCTGCGTGCTGAATTCGACACCCTGCTCGCAGGCCGCGACCCTGCCACCGTGGTGCACCAGTGCGGCAGCGGCGTGAGCGCCGTGCCCAATCTGCTGGCCATGGAAGTGGCCGGCCTGGGCTCCACGGCACTGTTTGCCGGCAGCTGGAGCGAGTGGTGCGCCGACCCTGCGCGACCTGTCGAAAAAGGCTGACCGGAGCCCAACCCGATCAGCGGCAGTTGCAAAAGCGCAAAAAAGATGGCTTTGCAGGCGCTATCAAAACCATGAGCAGAATTCAGGGCTCGCTGCCGAGCAACGCAGCAGGCGCGCGCCCCTGAAAAGCCAGCCAAGGCCTGATCGGCGTGTAAGGCAAATTCCTACACAGCCCACCGCAGAACCAGACACGCGGCACAGCCAAATCCCGACTTAATTTCTGATTGGGGCGGTTTCACAATCCATTTCAACGGATCACGCAAACCTGCAACCAGCAGGCAACGCAGGGTCCGGGAACTGGAACAAAGGAAGCCGCCATGACCAACGAACAACTCCTCGCCGAAATCCGCGAAGCCAACCTCACTTACCTGATGCTGGCACAGACCCTGATTCGCCAGGACAAGGCAGAAGCCGTGTTCCGCCTGGGCATGAACGAAGAGTCTGCCGATATTCTCGCTTCGCTGTCCGCAGCGCAAGTGATGAAACTGGCATCACGAAACACGCTTCTTTGCAGCTTCCGCGTGGATGACAACCTGGTGTGGAGCTTGCTGACCAACCATTCGGCCAAGAAGGTGGGCAACGAAGCCACCAACACACTGCACGCCAACATCCTGATGGCCAGCCGCGTGTCAGAAGTGCTCTGACCCAGAACCTTCATCCAGCCTGAAAGCCCGCCATGTCCACCTCCGCCAAAGCCCCAGCCAAGAGCGTTCTCAACGAATCCAAGCAGATCGAGCGCGCCGCCATGCTGATCCAGATGGGTGCCCGCATGCAGGTGCTGGAATCGGAAACCACGCTGTCGTATGAGCGCCTGATCCGCCTCTACAAGGAGATTGCAGGCAAGTCGCCATCCAAGGGCCAGCTGCCCTTCTCAACCGACTGGTTCCTGACCTGGCAGGAGAACATCCACAGCTCGCTGTTCCTGAACATCTACGAGTACCTGTCCAAGGGTGTGGACCTGGATTCTGTGGAATTGCTGACCAAGGCCTACCGGCTCTACAACGAGCAGGTCACCACGGCCGAGATCGAGCCTCTGCTGTCGTTCACCCGCGCCTGGCGCCTGGTGAAGTTTGTGGACGCCGGCATGCTGACACGCACCAAGTGCTCGCAGTGCAGCGGCCAGTTCGTGACCGAGCTGTACGAAAACCGCCATTTCACCTGCGGCCTCTGCAACCCGCCAGCGCGCGCAGGCAAGAGCAAGACGGCGGGTGCGTTGATGTTGCACTGAACCTGCGCCGTCCAGAAATCCAGAACCACCAGCACAGGTCGGGGTACCTGACGGACCGACCAGCCACCTTGGGTGGCTGGTTTTCTTTTTGGTCACAGCATTTCGTCTTTACCGCCTGGCCACATACACGCGGCAATGGACCGTTCCTCAACGGCCAGCCAGCAAAGTCCGCACGTTTTCGTCCACCGGCACCGCGTAGTTATGGGCAGCAACCACCTGGTTACCCACCGGATTCACCATCTTGAGGCTGATGTACAGCATCGACGCCGATACCGCGTATGTGCCCACCACCACGGCCTGGGCATTCTGGGCCTGACTGACCTCCCGCGCCTCGCGGGAAAGCAGCAACTCCCCTTGGTCGCGGTTCAGCACGAGGCTCTCGCGCAGCTTCACCTCCGTCACGCGAAGACCTCTTTGCACCATGCGCCCGGCAATCTGTTCTGAAAAAATGCGCCCCAGGCGGGAAGACTCATTCAGCCGATCCACGCTGACCAAGGTTGCCATCAGCACCGGCTGATGGGGGTCCAGCCTCGCGTTCTGCAGCAACGCATCGGTGGCCTGGTCATTGACCTCGATCAGGTCGGAGCGGGCCCCACCGCCGGAACGGTCACCGTAGTAGTAGGCACTGACCGGATTGCTGACGCAGGCAGGAAGACTGCAAGCCGCAAAAAAAATGGCCGGCCACCACCAGGCCCTGCGCACCAGAGGATGCTGCATCTTCATGGCGCCACCACCCGCCAGGTCTTGACCGGAGTGGGCGGCGGAGCAACTGGCGGCAGCTCGGGAAGGTAGAGCACGGCATCGGCTCGTTCGATGTAGTACATGTCTGCCGACCCTGCCAGGTAGCGGTCCTGACTTTTGAGTGCAGTGGTAATGAGCACTTCTGTGCGTGTGGGGCCTCCCGCCGCAGCGCCTTGCGTATACAACTGCGCCATATCCAGGGCCACACCGGCTCCCACACCCAGTGCAGTCGCCACACCCGGGAGCAGCGTGCGGTCTGCGTAGTGCACCTTCCAGTCGCGCCAGACACCCACACCCGTGCCCAGCAGCGTCCCGCCGATGGGAACAGGCAAGTTGCGGGGAACCGCCGACTCGTGCTGGACCAGCTGGGTTTGCACCTCCAGCTCTACGGCGGTTGGCACGGTCGAAACAGCCACCCCCCGATTGAGCAAATGCACCTTCAAGAGCTTGAGAAAACCGAGATTGAAGCTGGAGTTGTCCGCCACCGTGACGTGAATGGGGTACTCGCCTTGTGGCCAGGACGCAATTTTGTCTGCCACACGTGCCGCCACGTCGCCGGCCAGCACATCCCAATGGTGCACGGCACGCGCCTTTTTCTGGCCGGTGGCAGGATAGTTGTCAGCACGCGGAACGTCCAGGGTGCCACAGCCTGACAGCAGCACCGCAGCCAGCACGACCGCGAGGCTCGGAATGCGGAGGAAGGGGGATGACATGGAACCCATGGTAGCGGTACAGGCCCGCCACGATCGGCACAACAACACGGCTTTTCCGGCCCAAAGCCCCGCTTTCAGCGCTTGGAAGCACCACGGCATGCGTTCACAATAGCTCCACAAAACGAACCTCCTGAACACCATGCGCACCATGAACACGACAAACCGCCTCGCATCCCTGCTGGCATTGACCGCTGCTCTGACGGGCTGCGGAGGTGCCTCGGACAAGGCCAGCACACCTGCCCCATCGCCCGCCCCAACACCGGCACCGGCACCCGTGCCAACGGCGCCGATCGGCGTGGGTTTTGTACAACCCGGCAACAACGTGCTCGAACCCAACGTGTCAGAGCCCCTGTCGGTCAACGTTACCGTCAATGGCAGCCAGGCTCCCAACGGCACCACCACGACATTCACGGTCAGCCCTGCGAGTGCAGCCACCCTGGCCCCTGTGGCTCCGACGACGGTGGGCGGCGTTGCCAGTACGACACTGACGGTGAGCAGCCTGCCACCCACTGCCACCTTCCAGACCACAGTAACAGCCGTCAGCAGTTCCAATACGGCCACGGACAGCCTCACCTACTACGTGCGCCCCGCGCACAAACCATTGCAGGTGCTGGTGCCCGCCTATTTCAGTGCCACCGGCACCACGTCGCCCTGGGTCACCCTCACCGGCGGCGCGACGAGCTACCCCGACGTCAAAATCACAGCCATCGCCAACCCCAGCAGCGGGGTGCTGACGGCGGACACCAAGGAAGACACAGACCTCACCAAGGCCATCAAGGCATTCCAGGCGGTTGCAGGCACCAGCAACCGGGTGATTGGCTACGTCGCCACCACGTCAACCAGCAGCGGTGCGCTGTCGGTTGCCGACATCAAGGCCACCATCACCAACTACATCCGGCTCTACCCCGGCCTGTTTGATGGGTTCTTCCTGGACGGCATGGCCACCGACAGCTCCCGGGTAGCGCACTACCAGGAGGTCTACACCCATGTGAAGGGGCTGACCACGGGCCTGACCACCGGCGCAACACCGCCCTCCGCCCCCGTCGTGATCGGCAACACAGGCACCTACCCAGTCGCGGCCTATGCAGGCGTCGCGGACACACTGGTGACCTATGCGGGCAATGCGGCGGCCTACACGAACATTGACCCTCAGCCGGGCAACACCTGGGTCTATGCCAAGGACAACAGTGCGCAGGCGATGCTGGTGCACACAGCAAGCACCTGCACCGACATGCAAACGGCCGTGAAGAATGCCAATCGCCCGCGCATGAATACCGGTCTGGTCTATGCCACCAATCTGGCCATCGGAGCGCCCTGGTCCGCGCTGCCCACCTACTGGCAGCAGATGCTGGGCACCGTGGATGCACTCAACAAACAGCGCACTTTGCCTTTGTGCTGATGGCGGTAGGGACAGTCGCCTCGGAGCGGCGGCAAGCAACAGGCACAAAAGCCTGTTTACGATGGGCACATGACGACCGATTCCACCACCGCCGCACCATCGCAAGACACCCACCTCATTGCAGATGAGGGAGCGGGCCCGCCCGCAATCAGCGCTTCGCCCCGCGAAGGGCCAGAGGCCGTCCCCGAAGCGGCCACGCCAGCGGCCCCGAGCATCGAGGCGCCGCCCACATCACCCCTGACCCTCCACATGCCCGTGGACGTGCGCAACCTCTCGCTTGCGCTGCTGGCGCTTTTTGCGAGTGTGGCGCTGCTGCACTGGGCCAGTGCGGTATTCATCCCCATCATGCTGAGCCTGCTGCTCACCACAGCGCTTCGGCCTGCAGTGGACGTCCTGCACCGCTGGTACATCCCGCGCTGGCTGGGGGCGGGCATGCTGCTAGTCGCCATGGTTGCCGGGCTGGCCAGCGCCGCGTGGTCGCTCAGCGACGGCGCAGCGCAGCTGGTGGACTCGCTGCCCGTGGCGACCAAGAAGGTGCGCGACAACCTCAAGGCCCGCGCGGGCGGGAGCAGCCCGCTGGACACCATGCAGAAGGCCGCCACGCAGATCGAACAGGCAGCCAATGAAAACAGCGCCACGGCCACACCGCGCCGGGGCGTACAGCGGGTCATCGTCGAGCGCCCTCCCTTCAATATCCGCGACTACCTCTGGAGTGGCACCGTGGGCCTGATGTCCGCCCTGGGGCAGCTCATGGTGGTGGTGTTCCTGACCTTCTTTGCCCTGGCATCGGGCAACCTGCTGCGCGACAAACTGCTGCGTATCGCGGGCACCAGCCTGGAGCGGCGCAAGGTCACCGCCCATGTGCTCGAAGACATCACGCGGCAGATCCAGCGCTACCTGCTGCTGCAGGTGTTCACCAGCGTGCTGGTGGGCCTGGCCACGGGTCTGGCCTACTGGGCACTGGGCTTGCAGAACGCAGCAGTGTGGGGTGTGGCGGCCGGGGTGCTCAATCTGGCGCCCTATATCGGGTCGGCGCTGGTCACAGGGGCATCGGCGCTGGTGGCCTTCCTGCAGTTCGGCACGCTCGACATGGCCCTGGCCATTGGTGGTGCATCGCTCGTGATCCACACGATTGTCGGCAACCTGCTCACCCCCTGGCTCACCAGCCGCACCAGCAGCATGAGCCCCGTGGCCGTGTTCGTGAGCGTGCTGGCCTGGGGCTGGCTCTGGGGCCTGTGGGGGCTGCTGCTGGGCATCCCGGTGATGATGGCCGTGAAAGCGGTGTGCGACCGGGTGGAAGACCTCAAACCGGTGGGTGAACTGCTGGGACAGTAGGCGCCACCTGGCCCCTGGCCTGCTGCGCGCACTGCTGCACAAATGCGGGCAGGTCGTCAGCCGCCAGCGCGCGGCTGTAGTACCAGCCCTGCACGCTCAGGTCGATGGAGGCGGGCAGCACCTGCAACTGCCCATCGGTCTCCACGCCCTCGACCACAATGCCCAGCCCCAGGCTCTGGCAAAAGTGCAGCAAGCCTTCCAGCACGCGGGCGCCCTGTGGCTCGGCGCTCGTCACCACAAAGCTGCGGTCGATCTTGATGGTGTCTACCGCAAACGCATGCAGATAGCTCAGGGATGAATACCCCGTGCCAAAGTCGTCGATGGACACCTTGGCACCCACGGCATGCAGCCGCGCGATGGCGTCGCGCATCTGCGCCACATCGGCCGCCAGGGCGTCCTCCGTGATCTCGATGCTGATACAACCTGCCGCTGGCGCAATCAGCGCCACCAGGCGCTGGCAATGCACGGGCGACATCAGGGTGGGCCCTGTGACGTTGATGGAAATCGGTAGTTCAAACCCCGCATTGCGCCAGCGCCGGTACTGCCTCAGCGCTGCCGCAGCCACCCACAGGTCCACGTCCTTCATCAGCCCCGCCTCGGACAGCCAGACCAGGAAAGACCCTGGCGACTGGGTGCGCCCCTGCGAATCGCGGGCCCTCAGCAACGCCTCACACCCCACACACAGGCCCGTGCGTGGCGACACCTGCGGCTGGTACTCTAGGAAAAACTCATAGTCCCCCATGCGGCGCACCCGTGCTACCAGATCCTCCCTGCGGGCCTGGCCTTGCTGCGCCGCCACGATGGGGTCATGGGCATACAGGCTCCCCTCCTCCTGCAACCGCGTGAACGTGGTGTCCAGCCCCGGCAGATGCACGGTGGTGGCGTTGTGGCGCTCCAGCGCACGTACAGCCGGTGCATAGAGACAGGCCCCGAGCAGCACCAGGACCAGTTGCAAGGCCACGGCCGACCAGGCCCCCTGGGTGCTGACATAGGCATTGAACACCACGGGGGCGTTGAGGGGCAGGGGCACCGTGGCCATGGGCACCCAGCCCGCCTGTACGGCCGCCAACGCCAGGCAGGCGTTGACCGCAGGCACCAGGATGAAGGGAACGAGCAGGCGCGGATTCAGGATCAACGGGATGCCGAACAACAGCAGCTCATTCACGTTCAGCAGGGCCATGGGCAGGCTCGCCACTGCCAGCAAGCGCAGGCCGGGGCTGCGCGCGCGCCACAGCACGGCCACCACCAGCGACAAGGTGCCACCCGCGCCCCCGATGAAGGCAAACGCCCCCAACAGCCCCGCATTCAACGGGTGCTGGGGTACCTGGTCGGTCAGCAGCTCGATCGCGTTCCAGCCCACGGCCTGTTCCAGCAGCTGGAACAGGGGCTGCAGCGCGTGGTAGCCATGGATGCCGAAGAACCACAACAGCGAATTCATGCCGGTAAGCACCACGGCGTTGAAGTAGGAATGGTCGGGATCGACCATGTCCATGGGCAAACTCCAGTGCGCCAGGCCCGACCATTGCTGCAACAGCGCCAACACCGCCGCCAGCAGCGCGGCGGTGAGGATGCCGGGCACCACCATGTTCACGGCGTCCTCGACGTTGTCGCTGACCAGCGCCCCCCGCGACACCTGCAGCCAGCGCACCCGCATCAAACGGGCCATCAGCGGCACATTGATGAGAGGGGACGCAATCGCGATGAACAGCACCAGCGTGGCAGCGGCACGCGGCTGCCCGCTGAGCTGGTACGACGCCAGCGCCACATACACAAAACACAGAAAAGCCACCGGCAGCCGTGGCAACTGGTGTCGAATGGCCAGCATGTAGCCAATCGAAGCGGCGATCAGCAGGGGCAGGATGCGGCTGATCTCGCCATGCAACCCTGCGAGCATGTCGCCTACCGCGGGCGGCAGACCCACCACGCGCGCCAGCACAGACAGCACCAAAAACACCGCCGACACCATGAGGCAGGGCAGCACCCACAACAGCCCTTCGCGGATGGCGCGCATGGAGTCAGCGCGCGCCACAGCCTCCAGCCGTTGCGACAGCAACACCCTCCAGGCAGCCAGATCAATGCCCAAAGCCATGCCTCCCGGCCCGTTGGCGGGCCACCACCATGACGACGCACGCAGGGCCAGCCACCACAGCGACAGCCCCGCGCCTACAGCCTGGGGCTCTGCTGCCAGCGCCCCGCCAGGGGCACTACCGCGCCCAGGCAAGCATGCTAGCGTGCGCGGGTGCTGGCGGCAAAACGGAGGACAAGACGGGCGGGGTCAGCCCGTGTTGCGCAGCCCCGCCGCAATCCCGTTGATGGAGATGTGGATACCCGTCTGCACCCGCTCGTCGCCCTGCCCCGCGCGCCAGCGGCGCACCAGCTCGACCTGCAGGTGGTGCAGCGGGTCGATGTACGGAAAGCGGTGCTTGATGGAGCGCGCCAGCGCCGTGTTGTGTGTCAGGCGCTGCTTGTCGCCCGTAATGCGCGTGAGCGCATCGGCCGTGCGCTGCCACTCGGCCTCGATGGCCGTGAAGACCTTCTTGCGCAGGCGCGCGTCGGTCACCAGCTCGCTGTAGCGCGAGGCCAGGGCCAGGTCGCTCTTGGCAAGCACCATGTCCATGTTGGACAGCAGGGTGCGGAAGAAGGGCCACTGGCGGTACATCTTCTGCAGCAGGGCCAGCTGGGCCTTGGGGTCCTTGCCTTCGGTGTTGATGAAGGCTTCCACCGCAGAGCCAAAACCAAACCAGCCGGGCAGCGTGAGGCGGCACTGGCCCCAGCTGAAGCCCCAAGGGATGGCGCGCAGGTCTTCGATCTTCTGGCTGGCCTTTCGGCTGGCGGGGCGGGAGCCAATGTTGAGTTCGGCGATCTCGCGGATGGGCGTGGAGTTGAAGAAGTAGTCGGTAAAGCCCGGGGTCTCGTACACCAGCGCGCGGTAGCTGCCCATGCTGGCCAGCGAAAGCTGCGCTGCAGCGTCCAAGAACGCCTTGGTCGCTGGCTTGGTGGGCTGCAGCAGGGTGGCTTCGAGCGTGGCGGCGACCAGCGTCTCCAGGTTGCGCCGGCCGATCTCGGGGTTGGCGTATTTGGAGGCGATGACTTCGCCTTGCTCCGTCAGGCGGATCTGGCCGCGCACGGTGCCGGGGGGCTGGGCAAGGATGGCCTGGTAGCTGGGGCCACCGCCCCGGCCCACCGTGCCGCCCCGGCCGTGGAACATGCGGAGCTGGATGCCATGGCTGGTCGCGAGTTCGTCAAAAAGTTCGACGAGAGCGATTTCGGCGCGGTACAGCTCCCAGTTGCTGGTGAAGATGCCGCCATCCTTGTTGCTGTCGCTATAGCCCAGCATGATGTCCTGTTCGCCACCGCTGCGCTGTACCAGCGCAGCCACACCGGGCAGTGCATAGAACTCGCGCATGATGGGCGCGGCGTTGCGCAGGTCTTCGATGGTCTCGAACAGCGGCACCACGATGAGGTGGTTGCGCGACTCGGCATCCAGCGTGCCGTTCATCAGCCCCACTTCCTTTTGCAGCAGCAGCACTTCGAGCAAGTCGCTCACCGTTTCGGTATGGCTGATGATGTAGTGGCGGATGGCCTCATGGCCAAAACGCTCGCGCATCACACGGGCGGTCTCGAAAATAGCCAGTTCGCCCTGCGTGTGGGCGGAATACTCGGCGCCCACCACGCGCAATGGGCGGGCGTCATTGAGCAGCTTGATCAGCAGCGCCCGCTTGGCGGCTTCCTGCAGGCCCGCATAGTTCGGTTCGATGCGCGCCTTGGCCAGCAGCTCGGCCACCACGTCTTCGTGTTTGTCGGAGCTTTGACGCAGGTCTACTGTGGCCAGGTGAAAGCCAAACACCTGAACGGCGCGGATCAGGGGGTGCAGGCGCTCTTGCGCCAGGGCTTCGCCGTGGTGCGACTTCAACGATGCTTCGATCACCCGCAGGTCCGCCAGAAACTCCTCGGCACTGGCATACGCATTCTGTGGTGCCACGGCATGGCGCGCTGCTTCGCCGCCGGTCAGGTCTTTCAGCGAAGCGGCCAGGCGCGCATAGATGCCGGTGAGCGCGCGACGGTAAGGCTCGTCCACGCGGTGTTCGTTGGTGTCGGGCGAACGCTGGGCCAAGGCCTCCATCTCGGCTGACACCTGCACCAGGCGGGCGGACAGCGACAGCTCGCCGCCCAGGTAGTGCACCTCGGTCAGGTAGTGGCGCAGGGCGACCTCGGCTTGGCGGCCCAGGGCGTATTGCAGCGTCTGCGCCGTCACATTGGGGTTGCCATCGCGGTCGCCGCCAATCCACTGGCCCATGCGCAGAAAGCTGTGCACGGGGTATTGGCCCAGTTCGCTTTCCAGATCGGCATAGATCTTGGGAATCTCGCGCAGGAAGGTGGCTTCGTAATAAGAGAGCGCGTTCTCGATCTCGTCAGCCACGGTGAGCTTGCTGTAGCGCAACAGGCGCGTCTGCCACAGCTGGGCCACGCGGGCGCGCAGCTGGGCTTCGTTGGCGGCCAGCTCGCGCGGGGTGAGCGCGTCCTTGGCGCTGTTGTAGAGCTGGGCGCGCACCTGGATGTCGTCGCGTGTGGCCAGCAACTGGGCGATGTCGCGCTCGGCGTCCAGAATGCTCTTGCGCTGCACTTCGGTGGGGTGGGCGGTGAGCACGGGGGCCACGTAGCTGCCGGCGAGGGTCTGCGAGATGGTCTTGGGTGCAATGCCGGCCCAGCGCAGGCGCGAGAGGGCAACCTCAATGCTGCCCTCCTGGGTGTCGCCCGCACGTTCGTGCACGGCGCGGCGGCGGATGTGGTGGCGGTCTTCGGCCAGGTTGGCCAGGTGGCTGAAGTAGGTGAAGGCGCGGATCACGCTCACCGTCTGGTCGCCCGACAGGGACTTGAGCAGCTTCTTGAGCGCACGGTCGGCCTCCTGGTCCGCATCGCGGCGGAAGGCCACGGAGAGTTTGCGCACCTGCTCGACCAGCTCATACGCGGCCACGCCCTCCTGGTCCCGGATCACATCGCCCAGAATGCGGCCGAGCAGGCGGATGTCGTCGATCAGGGGCTGGTCCTTGTCGGATCGTTTCATGGTGCGTGAGTCTCCGGAGGTGGGTGGTGGCCGGGAGCCGCCTGCCCCCGTGTCCCCCGGGGCGCACCAGCCCCAGTGCGGGCGCATGCTAGCATCGCCCGCCCCTGAAAGATTACAAACAGGTTACGAACTTGAGCCTCCAGAACGCCCCTCTTTCCATCGTGATCGCCACGCGCGAGAGCCGCCTGGCGCTGTGGCAGGCCGAGCATGTACAGGCCCTTTTGCGCGCGCAGGGCCACCAGGTGGAGCTGCTGGGCATGACCACCAAGGGCGACCAGATCCTCGACCGGTCGCTGTCCAAGGTGGGCGGCAAGGGCCTGTTTGTGAAAGAGCTGGAAGTGGCTCTGGAAGAAGGCCGTGCGCACATTGCCGTGCATTCGCTCAAGGACGTGCCCATGGAGCTGCCCGAGGGTTTTGCGCTGGCCTGCGTGATGGAGCGCGAAGACCCGCGCGATGCCTTTGTCTCGCCCAACTACGCGAACATTGACGCCCTGCCCCAGGGCGCGGTGGTGGGCACATCGAGCCTGCGCCGCCAGGTGCTGCTGCAGGCCCTGCGGCCTGACCTGAAGATCGAGCCCTTGCGCGGCAACCTGGACACGCGCCTGCGCAAGCTGGACGAAGGCCAGTACGACGCCATCGTGCTGGCAGCCGCAGGCCTCAAGCGCCTGGGGCTGGAAAGCCGCATCCGCGCCACCTTTGCCCCCACCGCCATGCTGCCCGCCGCCGGCCAGGGCGCCCTGGGCATCGAAGTGCGCAGCGACCGGCAAGACCTGATCGCTGCGCTGGCACCGCTGGCACACCAGCCCACCTGGCTCACCGTGGCCGCCGAGCGCGCCGTGAGCCGCGCGATGGGCGGCAGCTGCTCCATGCCGCTGGCCGCGCACGGCACATTCACGGGTGGCGTGCTGCAGCTTGATGCAGCCTGGGGCGATGTGGATGCACAGGCCCCTCTGGTGCGCGCCGCGGCCAGCGCCCCCGTCACCACGCTGGCGCAGGCCGAAGCGCTGGGCGACGCGATTGCGCAGCGCCTGCGCGCCGGTGGTGCGCGGGGTGTGGACCCGGCACACGCCTGAGCCCCATGCCCCGGGTGATCGTCACGCGGCCGGCCCGCGAGGCTGCGCACTGGGTCGGGCTGCTGGCCGCACATGGCGTCCCGGCCGTGGCCCTGCCGCTGATTGACATTGGCCCCTGCCCCGACGCGGCGGCGCAGCAGGCGCTGGCCCAGGCCCACGCCCGGCTGGCGCAGTACCGGGCGCTGATGTTTGTCAGCGGCAACGCCGTAGTCCATTTTTTTGAGCAAAAAGCGGCCTCTCCGCTCAACAGGCATACCTTTATAGCTATCAAAACTAGAGCATGGGCACCTGGCCCTGGCACGGCACGTGCGCTGGAGCAGGCCGGGGTGCCGCCAGACCGCATTGACGGCCCGGCGCCCGACGCCCCGCAGTTCGACTCGGAAGCGCTGTGGCAGCAGGTGGCCGGGCAAATCCGGCCCGGCGACCGGGTGCTCATCGTGCGCGGGCGCTCTGGCGGCGCGCACGACACCGCCCAGGGCAGCGGGCGCGACTGGCTGGCCCGGCAGATCGAGGCCGCAGGCGGTCAGGTGGACTTTGTGGTGGCCTACCAACGCGGTGCCCCCCGGCTGACCCCGGCCGAGGTGGCGCTGGCGCAACAGGCGGCGCAGGACGGATCGGTCTGGCTGCTGAGCAGCTCCGAAGCCGTGGCACACCTGTCAGAGGCCCTGCCCGGCCAGCGCTGGGGCGCGGCGCGTGCGCTGGCCACCCACCCGCGCATTGCCGAAGCGGCGCGTGCGGCGGGCTTTGGCACCGTGGGGGAATGCCGTCCGGCGCTGGAAGACGTGGTGGCCTCGATAGAATCGGCCGCATGAGTTCTGCGCCGCCCAACGACCTGCCTCCAGCCCCCACCGCCGCCCCTGTGGCCGCACCCGTGGGCGCGCCTGCGGCAGGCCCTGCAGCAGCGACACCCGCTGCAGGCGGCCCCACGCCAGGCCGGGGGAGCGCCGTCACCCTGCTGCTGGGCGCCGTGGCCGCAGCCGCGCTGGTCAGCAGCGGCATGCTGTGGCAAAAGCTCAGCGCCATCCAGGAACAGCTCGCCCGGCAGTCCGCCGACTCGGGTGCGCAGGCCATCGAGGCCCGCACCATGGCCCGCCAGGCCGAAGAGCTGGTGCGCGAGACGGCCGCCCGCCTGTCGGTGGCCGAAGCCCGAGTGAGCGAAGTGGCGCTGCAGCGCAGCCAGCTCGAAGAACTGATGCAAAGCCTGTCGCGTTCGCGCGACGAAAACCTGGTGGTGGACATCGAATCCGCCATCCGCCTCGCTCAACAACAAGCCCAGCTCACCGGCAGCCTGGAGCCGCTGGTGGCCGCCCTCAAGAGCGCCAACCAGCGCATCGAACGTGCCGCCCAGCCGCGCCTGGCGCCCGTGCAGCGCGCCATTGGCCGCGACCTGGACCGCCTGACCCGTGCCACCGTGACCGACACCGCCGGCCTGCTGGGCCGCCTGGACGACCTGGTGCGCCAGGTGGACGAGCTGCCCGTGCTCAACGCCGTGGCCCAGGCCGCGTCCACCAAGCGCCTGTCCACCGGCCCCGCCGCCCCGGGCAGTGCCCCCGCCCCCACCGAGGGCCTGGCTTGGTGGCAGGCAGCCCTGCAACGCAGCTGGGAGGTGGTGCGCGACGAGGCCCGGGGCCTGGTGCGCGTGAGCCGCATCGACCAGCCCGAGGCCATCCTGCTGGCGCCCGAACAAACCTTTTTCCTGCGCGAAAACCTCAAGCTCAAGCTGCTCAACGCGCGCCTGGCCGTGCTGGCACGCCAGTTCGACTCGGCCCGCGCCGACCTGGGCGCTGCCACGGTGGCACTCAACAAATACTTCGACCCGGCCGCCCGGCGCACCCAGATCGCCGCCAACACGCTGCAAACCGCCCAGGCCAGCCTGAAGGCGGCCGAACAGCCCCGCCTGGACGAAACCCTGTCCGCGCTGGCCACTGCGGCAGCGGGCCGGTAAAGGGCGGTACGCATGCGCGCTGCACTCTGGCTCCTGGCGTTGTTTGGCGTGGCCGTGGCCACCGCCTTGTTTGCGGGCAACAACCAGGGCACCATCACCCTGTACTGGCCGCCGTACCGCATCGACCTGTCGCTCAACATGGTGTTGCTGCTGCTGGTGGGCGGGTTCGTCACCCTCTATGCGGCACTGCGCGCCCTGGCTGCGCTGCTCGAATTGCCCCACCAGGCCCGCCGCTGGCGCGTGCAGCAAAAGGAGCGTGCGATGCACGCCGCCTTGCTCGATGCGCTCACCCACATGCTCGGGGGCCGCTTCATCCGCTCTCGCAAGGCCGCCGTGGCGGCGCTGTCGCAGGAACACGCCCTGGAGGCCAGTGGCGAGGCCGTGCCCCACGGCAAACAATTGCGTGCCCTGGCCCACATGATTGCAGCCGAGGCATCGCATGCCCTGCAAGACCGCGCCACACGCGAAAGCCATTTGCAGGACGCCCTGCAGGAAGCCCCGATGCGTGGCACGGTGAACGAGCAGGAAATGCACGAAGGCGCCCAGATGCGCGCCGCCCGCTGGTCGCTCGACGATCGCGATGCCAGCGCCGCCCTGGAGCGCCTGGCCGCCCTGCCCCAGGGCGCAGCCCGCCGCACGCTGGCCCTGCGCATCAAGCTCAAGGCCACACGCCTGGACCGGCAGACCCAGGAAGCGCTGGACACCGCCCGCCTGCTGGGCAAACACCGCGCCTTCTCGCCCGCCGCAGCACAAAGCATCGTGCGGGGCCTGGCCACCGAACTCATCAACAGCGCCCACGACACCGCCCAGCTGCAGCAGATCTGGCTCTCGCTGGAACCCGCCGAGCGCAGCATGCCCGAGCTGGCCATCCACGCGGCGCAACGCCTGGCCGCGCTGGGCGGCGAAGCCACCCAGGTGCGCGCCTGGCTGCTGCCCGTGTGGGAACGCATGGTGGACCTGCCCGATGCCCTGGCAGATCACCACGCACTGAAGCTGGTGCGCGCACTCGAAGCCGGGCTCGACGAACTCGACGCCCCCTGGCTGGCCCGCATCGAATCGGCCCACCAGACCAACCCGCGCGACGCCCGCCTGCAGTACCTGGCAGGCATGGCCTGCCTCAAGCGCCAACTCTGGGGCAAGGCCCAGCAGCTGCTGACCCAGTCGGCCCAGCAACTGACCGACCCCCAGCTGCGCACCAGCGCCTGGCGCCGCCTGGCTGAACTGGCCGAGCAGCGCGGCGACGAAAGCGCCGCCGCCAATGCCTGGAAACAGGCTGCGCTGAACCGCTAAGAACCCGTTCTAAGCACCAATCCCCCTGGCCGCACTGCGCACCGGGGGCGGGCCCAATGCGGCCCAGTGGGTGGGCCAAACTCCGCCAGAGCGCACCTCTCCCACCCGCTCCACCATCGTCTACCCAAAGCGGCTCCCGCGCACGGCCTTGCGCCGCCGGGCCCGGCATGCCTTGGCGCACCTTCCCGCCCGCAAAAAAACCGCAAAGCATTGGGGAACTTTGATTGCTGGGGGCTCCTCAATTCATTTTTTTTGAAATGAAGCGTCAATCTGCCTGAAGCCTCGCCCGGCAGGCGCTTCCTACACTGCCTTCACGCCGACATGCCCGCATCCCCCGGGGCCTGCGGCGCACAGGTCTTCAGCCCTTTCACTGCACACGCTTTTGATGACTGCTTCTGCCACCACCACGGCCACCGCCTCGCGCCGCTACACACGCACCGCCATGCTGCTGCACTGGGTGCTGGGCCTCGCACTGATCGGCCTGTTTGGCGTCGGCATCTACATGACGGACCTGCCGTTTTCGCCGCAGCGGCTCAAGCTCTACAACTGGCACAAATGGGCGGGGGTTACCCTGCTGATGCTGTCGTTGCTGCGCCTGCTGTGGCGCGCCACGCACCGCCCGCCAGCCCTGCCATCGGCGATGGCCAAGGCCATGCCCGGCTGGCAGAAACTGGCCCACCATGGCACCCACGGGCTGCTGTACGCCCTGTTTTTTGCCGTGCCGCTGATTGGCTGGGCCTACAGCTCGGCCGCCGGGTTCCCCATCGTGTTCATGGGCCTGTGGCAGCTGCCCGACTTTGTGCCCGTGAGCAAGGAGCTGGCCGAGGCCATCAAGCCCTGGCACCAGATCACTGCCTTTGCCATGGCGGGCCTGGTGCTGCTGCATGTGGCCGCCGCCATCAAGCACCACCTTATCGACCGCGATGGCCTGCTCTCGCGCATGCTGCCCTGGTAAACGGGGCGCTCCCTGATCCACTCGCCTGCACCTCACGCCCCCTCTCCTCTGGACGGGGTATGCGCCCGGTGGCTCGGCCTAGCCGCTCTCACAGGCGCACAGGCCACGGCCTCACCAGTCTCCAACACTGCCAGCGGCGCGCAGCGCCATCGGTCACTCCTACGGCTTTCACTTTCTGTCTTTTGAACGGAGTTTGCGAATGAATCTGTCTTCTCCCCTGTCCCGCATCGTGCTCGGCGCCACCCTGGTGGTGGGCGCCCAGGCCGCCATGGCCCAGCAACAACTGGTGCCCGCCCAGAGCGAGGTGCAGTTCACCGCGCGCCAGATGGGCGTGCCGCTCGACGGCCATTTCAAGAAGTTCAGCGCCCAGGTGGCGTTTGACCCGGCCAAGCTGGCCAGCAGCAAAATCGCCCTCACGGTAGATACCGGCAGCGCCACGCTGGGCTCGCGCGAGACCGACGCGGAATTGCCCAAACCCACCTGGTTCAACGTGCCCAAGTTCCCGCAGGCGCAGTTCGAGTCCACCAGCATCAAGGCGCTGGGTGGCGGCAAGTTCGAAGTAGCGGGCAAGCTCACCATCAAGGGCACGCCACAGAACGTGACCGTGCCGGTCGCACTGACCCAAAGCGGCGCCACCACCACGGCCACCGGCACCCTGCCCATCAAGCGCCTGGCGTTCAAGATCGGTGAGAACGAGTGGGCCGACACCTCGATGGTGGCCGACGACGTGACCGTGAAGTTCAAGCTCGCACTGACCGGCGTAGGCAAGCTGTGACCGGTCTTTGACCGGTCTCTGGCTGCAGCGCCGCCTCTTTCGTCCTCCGTTTTCCCCTGGTTCGTTTCGTAGTTCCTCTTTTCAAGGAGTCTTTTCATGCGCAAGTCCCTGTTCTCCCTGCTCGCCGTGGCCGCTGCCACTGCAATGACCGCTGGCGCCGCCCAGGCCGCCAACTACGCCATCGACCCCACGCACACCTTTGTGACGTTCGAGATCGGTCACTTTGGCGCCACCACCAACCGCGCCCGCTTCGACAAGAAGCAAGGCACGGTCGAGTTTGATCGCGCCGCCAAGACCGGCAAGGTGGAGATCTCCATCGACACCACCTCGGTGAACTCGGGCACGCCTCCGTTTGACAAGCACCTGCAAAGCGCCGACCTGTTCGACGCCGCCAAGCACCCCACGATCAAGTTCGTGTCCGACAAGTTCAGCTTCAACGGCGACAAGGTCAGCGAAGTGACCGGCCAGCTCACGCTGCTGGGCAAGACCGCGCCCGTGACCCTGAAGGCCACGCAGTTCAACTGCTACGACAGCCCGATGCTCAAGCGCGAAGTGTGCGGCGGCGACTTCGAGACCACCATCGACCGCACCCAGTGGGGCATGAACTACGGCGTGGAATGGGGCTTCCCCAAGAACGTGCGCCTGGTGGTGCAGATCGAAGCCGTGAAGCAGTAAACAACATCCGCAGGCGCACACGCTGCTCGTCCGAACAGGCGACGGCGGCGCGACCGGCCGACAGGCCACCCCTGCATTCATGCAACGGGTGGCTCTTTTTTGAACGCGCAACGGTCAGCCGGATCAGAAGGCATCCAGCGTGCCATCCAGGTCCCAGCCTTGTGCCTGCCAGGCCCAAACCCCATCCAGCTGAAGCGTGCGCAGGAAAGCGAAGTCGTGCGACACCACGACCAATGCGCCCGTGAAGGCTCGCAACGCGGACTGCAAGGCTTCGATGGCGTCCACATCCAGATGGTTGGTCGGTTCGTCCAGCAGCAACATCTGCGCAGGCTCGCCCGACCACAGGGCGCAAGCGAGCGCAGCCTTGATGCGCTCCCCGCCGCTGAGCACGCCCGCAGGCCGCTGCACTTTGTCCGCACCCAAGCCCAGCTGGGCCAGGTGCGTGCGCAGCGCCGCTTCGGACAGGGGCGTGCCGAGCGCCTGCAGGCGCGCCAGCACACCGAGCTGGGGTGGAAGCAGGTCGGCGTTGTGCTGGTCCAGCCAGGCGGCCCGCACACCCCGCAACACCCGCCCCGCAGTGGCCAACGCGGGGTTGGCAATGGTGCGCAGCAGGCTGCTTTTGCCGCAGCCGTTGGGCCCGGTGATGGCAATGCGGATGGGCCCGCTCCAGACTCCATGAAGCGGAGGAAAGCCGGGCGGCGCATGCGGCACATGCACCTGCTCGAACGCCAGCACCTGCTTGCCCGCAGGCACGGCGCTTTGGGGCAGCACCAGAGCCGTGGCGCCCCCCGCAGGAACACGCTGAGCGGCCTCGCGCACCGCGTCGTTCAGCCGCTGGCGCTCCTGCTGCTGCCGCTCGTGCTCCCGGCCCGCATGGGCCTGTGCATTGTTCTTCTTGCGGTCCAGCAGAACGGACGCCTGGTTGGCCGTGCGACCGGCCTCGCGCCCCCGAGCGGCGCGGCTCTGCTGAGCATCGTGCTCGCGCTGCAGCGCCCGCAGGCCACGCTCGCGCTCTGTTCGCGCATGGTCCAGCGCGGCCTGGGCAGCAGCAGCCTCGGCCTGGCGCTGTGCCTGGTACACGGACCAGTTTCCGCCGTAGCGCTGCAGCCCCGCCGCAGACAACGCAACGATGTGGTGAGCCATGCCCAGCAATTCACGGTCGTGGCTGGCCACCAGCACGGCACCTGGCCACTGAGCCAGGGCCTCCATCAACCAGCGCCTGCCAAGGCGGTCCAGGTGGTTGGTCGGCTCGTCCAGCACCAGCAGATCGGCGCCCGACAGAAATGCCCCTGCCAGCGCCACGCGCATGCGCTCGCCGCCGCTGAGCCGTTGCGCTGCATGACCCTGGGGCAGGTGGCCCAACCCCAGCGCAACCAGCGCCTGCTGCCAACGCAACGGCACATCCCACCGTCCGTCGGCAAGCACCAGGTCATCGGGCGTTCCCAGTCCCGCCTCCAGCCGCGCCAAGGCCCCCAGAACCGGCCCCAGGCCCGCGATGTCGGCCACCGTGGCCGAGGGCGCTGCATTCACTTCCTGCGCCACGGCGTGCAGGGCCGGGTGGCCCCGCACCGCCCCGCTCGCGGGGATCAGCGTGCGCTGCGCAAGTCGCAAGAAAACACTTTTGCCGCTGCCATTGGCGCCCACCAGACCGGTCATCCCCGGCCCCACAGCCATGTTCAGCGGCTGCGCCCACAGCGCATCACCGCTGGACAGGTTCCAGGTCACATCGTGGAACTGGAGAACGGACGGGCCCGCAACGGGCGCAGCGCCGCAGAGAGCAGGCCCTGAAAGCCGGGAAGAATGAAAAGGAAAGGCAGCCGCCGAAGCGACAGCAGCGCTGCGGCTGCCATGGGCGCGGTCGCCCCAGGATGAAGGTTTCGCCATGCAAAGCACTCCAGACAAGACATACAACCGCCTGACCTGGCACAGGGCAAGCAGGAAGGAAAGGCTTGGGGGGCTTACAGGCGCATCGGACGAATACCTCAGGGCAAAGAAGGACGAGTGCGGAATGTACCGCAATCACGCCCTCATGAAAATTAACTTAACGTAAATCAATTACGAATAGTAGAATCCCAGAACCGATTTGAGGAGACTCCGCATGAACGCTGTCCTGAAGAAGCCCGACCTGGCCACCCTGCCCGCGCCTGCCGCCATCCAGCAGCTGCACCACTACGCCTACAAGGCCCGTGATGCCGAGGAAACACGCCAGTTCTACGAAGACATCCTGGGCCTGCCGCTGTACCACATCATCCAGAGCGACTACGTGCCCAGCACGGGCGAATACTGCCCCTACACGCATTTCTTCTTCCGCCTCAAGGATGGCTCGTTCATTGCCTTCTTCGACCTGGGCGACGACGTGAAGGCCGAGCCTTCGCCCAACACACCGCTGTGGGTCAACCACATCGCCTTCCGCGTGGACACGGTGCAGGAGCTGGAGAACACCAAGAAGCGCCTGGAAGCCCACGGCATCGAGGTGCTGGGCGTGACGGACCACCACATCTTCCACAGCATCTATTTCTTTGACCCCAACGGCATCCGGCTGGAGCTGTCGGCCCAACTGGCCAACGAGGAGCAGATGGCCAAGGACAGCACCGTGGCCCACGCACGCCTGGCCGAATGGACGGCCCGCAAGGAACAGTGGCGCAAGGAGCGCGCCGAAGGCAAGGTGGCCGAGCCGCTCAAGCCACAGCAGAACGACCGGCCGGAATTCGTCAAGGCCTGATCCGCTCTTGCCGCTGCCACGCCCCGCCTGCCAGCGCAGGATGGGCCGTGGCGCGGGCGGAAAATAGAAGCAAAAATGGCCGCTACCGCGCGACCATCAAGCGTCAATAGCTATATATTTGATAGCAATCCAGCCTCAACAGCTTTGGCCGGTAGCGGTCACCCCTTGTGCGGCGGCTCTTGGTGTTGCTGCTGCTGGGCCCGCATGATCTGGTGGCGCTGCCAGTAGGCACCCACCACGGCGTTGAAGCGATCTTTTTCCTTGGTGAGGCCCGACAGCTTGACCTTGCTGGTCTTGGCGCCCAGGCCCAGGGCATTCTTCTCGGGGTGGGTCACGAGCAGCGTGTTGCCAAAGCTGCTTTCCTTGAATTCCAGCGCCTTGACGGCGTCCCAGAACACAGTGGTCTCATCGGCCGAGGTGCGGATGCCGTCGATGCTGACCTCCACCGTGTTCTCCCCCTTGAGCGCGAACACCACGGGCGGAAAGTAGCGCAGCACCAGCTCGCGCTCTTCGTCGGTGGCGGGCTCGTAGCGGTAGGCCAGGCTGCGTTCGTGGTCCTGCGCAAACTGCTGTTCGTAGTCGCTCCACAGACGCTGCTCAATCGCGTCGGCCGTCAGAATCTCCTGCACCCAGGTGGTGGCGGGCACGCGCACGGCGATGGCGCCATAGTCCCGCTCCTTCAGCGCCATGCCCACGTTGCGCAAGCGCTCGGGCATGGCGGGGTGCGAGTCGAAGGGGTGCGGCACGTTGGCCGTCTTCATCGCTTCCAGAAAATCGTCGGACGCCGCATACGGCGCCAGCCCCTGGGCCACAAAACGCGCAATGCCCAGCGTGGCACCGTCCTGCTGCTCATTGCGGCCAAACAGCTCGTCCTCGATCCTGGCGCGGTACTGCGCGTAGGCCGCAATCTTGACCAGCGATTGCGCAATCGCGGCGGGTGAGATGAGCTTCGCGGCAATGCGGTCGGCCTTGAACTCGCGCTCGCGGCTGTCGCGCGCCAGGGCAAACTCGAAGATGGTGCGGAACAGGTCCAGCACCGGCGACACCACGGCCGACAACCCGCCCGTGCGGATCGCGTGGCGGTAATGGTCAAACTGCACCAGCTTCGGACCCAGCCGGGCGCTGCTCTGGGTGTCGCCGCCGCGCAGGTGGGCCAGTTCGTGGCCAAACACGGCGTCGGCCTCGGCCTGGTCGAGGATGCGCAACAGCGGCAGGCTGACAAACAGGGTGCGGCCTGTCAGTGTCTGGTTGCCCACCGTGAGCGGCGCCTCGGTCACGAAAAAGTTGGCGTCGATGCCCGCCACGATGTGCTGCGGCGGATCGGTCTTGAGGCGCCGCGCCATGTGGCGGATGCGCTTCCACAGCAGCGGCGCATCGTCCTCGGACACCAGCTCGCCCACGGCGCGGCTTTGGGACTGCACGCGCTTGAAGATGCCCGCCACCGCCACCAGCACGCCCGCCAGCACCGCAAACCCCACAAACAGCACCAGCTTGGGCGAATACTTGTGAAAGAAGAACGCCGTAACCCAGAACGACAACCACACCGCCATCGCCCCCTGCACCACCAGCGCGGCAGCACTGGCCCAGGTGGTCAGGCGCCAGCCCGCCACAAAGCTGGTGTACTGCAGCGTGCGGTCGGCAAAGGCCAGCGCGCCCAGGCCCAGCACCACCACCAGCAGCACAAAGCTGGCCACCAGGGTCCAGAACGACACCTTGTGCGCCATGTGGAACTGCCACACGTCGGAAAACCGCTCACACAGCGCCTCGCGGTACTCCTGAGCCTCGGCAGAGCTGTTGTCGCAAATGGCGGACGGCGGATTGCTGCGGAAGTAGTCCTTGCGCGCCTGCTTCTCGGCGAGCGGCATGGCTTTTTCAGCGTCGATGCGCTGGCTCATGCCCGCCACAAAATCCGCGTCCTGGTCGCGCTGTGCGTAGACGCTGAACCCCAAGGTCAACGCCGGGATCAGAAAAAGCGCCAGCAGCGCATAGACAAAGACCTTGGCAAGGCCCGCGCGGAGTGCGGAAGAAAGATGCATGGGTGGGACCGATTGGTTATATGTTTTTGATCCGGGCGGATGGGTGGAGCTACGCCTCCCTCTCCGAAGGCCCTCTTGCTCCACCGGGCGGGATTATCAAGACGCCACGGCGGGCCGGTCGAGCGACAAGGTAACAATTGGCGAGAAATGCCCGACAGGCGGAACGCCCCTGGGGTGAAGACGGGATGCAGGAGGGATGCAGGCGGGACCGGGACGAGCGAAAAACGCCACCAGGCACCGGCCGACACTCCCGTAAAATGCCCGGTCCACCCTCTTGACCGCTGAGGCGCGCCCTGTGCCCGCCTCTTCCTTCTGCCAGACCCCATGAGCACGCCCCAAGCACAACCCGGCCTCGACAGCCTGTCCAAGTCTTTTGAACCTGCCGCACTCGAAGCCCACTGGGGCCCCGAATGGGAAAAGCGCGGCTATGGCACCGCAGGCCACCGTGGCACGGGCCAGCCCCAGGCGGGCGAACCGGCCTTCTCCATCCAGCTGCCGCCCCCCAACGTCACGGGCACGCTGCACATGGGCCATGCGTTCAACCAGACGATCATGGACAGCCTCACGCGCTACCACCGCATGCGCGGCTTCAACACCGTCTGGGTGCCGGGCACCGACCACGCAGGCATCGCCACGCAGATCGTGGTGGAGCGCCAGTTGCAGGAACAGGGCATCAGCCGCTACGACATGGGCCCCACCCCGCCCGAGGCGCGCAAGAACTTTGTGAGCAAGGTGTGGGAGTGGAAGGAAAAGTCCGGCAACACCATCACCACCCAGATGCGCCGCATGGGCGACAGCGTGGACTGGAGCCGTGAATACTTCACTATGGACGACAAGCTCTCCAAGGTGGTCACCGACACCTTCGTGAAGCTGTACGAGCAGGGCCTGATCTACCGGGGCAAGCGCCTGGTGAACTGGGACCCGAAGCTGCAGTCCGCCGTGTCGGACCTGGAAGTCGAGAGCGAAGAGAAAGACGGCTCGCTCTGGCACATCGCCTACCCGCTGGCCGACGGCTCCGGCAGCCTGACGGTGGCCACCACCCGGCCTGAGACCATGCTGGGCGACGTGGCGCTGATGGTGCACCCGGAAGACGCGCGTTACACGCACCTCATCGGCAAGATGGTCAACCTTCCCCTGTGCAACCGCCAGATTCCGGTGATCGCCGACGAGTACGTGGACAAGGAGTTCGGCACCGGCGTGGTCAAGGTCACGCCTGCGCACGACCAGAACGACTACGCCGTGGGCCAGCGCCACAAGCTACCCATGATCGTGGTGCTGACGCTGCAAGCCACCATCAACGAGAACGCCCCCGCCAAGTACCAAGGCATGGACCGCTTCGTGGCCCGCAAGGCCGTGGTGGCCGACCTCGAAGCCATCGGCGCGCTGGTCGAGGTGAAGAAACACAAGCTCATGGTGCCCATCTGCACCCGCACCGGCCAGGTGATCGAGCCCATGCTGACCGACCAATGGTTCGTGGCCATGAGCAAGGTCAGCGACCAGGACCCCACCGGCAAGAGCATCGCGCAAAAGGCGATCGATGCCGTGGCCAGCGGCGATGTAAAGTTTGTACCGGAGAACTGGGTCAACACCTACAACCAGTGGATGAACAACATCCAAGACTGGTGCATCAGCCGCCAGCTGTGGTGGGGCCACCAGATCCCGGCGTGGTACGACGCAGAGGGAAATGTCTACGTTGCTCGCAACCAAGCTGAAGCTGAAGAGCAATTCTTGGATTTCAGGAACAGCTTGGCTGACGACGATTACGAGGAGCTGGCGCACAAAGGTACGAGTAGCACTCACGAGCGCCTCAAGATCCTCGACCAGCACGGTTTACGCCGCGACGAGGACGTGCTCGACACCTGGTACTCGTCCGCGCTCGTGCCCTTCAGCACCATGGGCTGGCCCAACCAGGGCAACAGCGCCACCGACGACTTCAACCTGTACCTGCCCAGCACGGTGCTGGTCACGGGCTACGACATCATCTTCTTCTGGGTCGCCCGGATGATCATGATGACCACGCACTTCACGGGCCGCGTGCCGTTCAAGCACGTGTACATCCACGGCTTGGTGCGCGACGCGCAAGGCAAGAAGATGTCCAAGTCCGAGGGCAACGTGCTCGACCCGGTGGACCTGATCGACGGCATCGCGCTGGAGCCGCTGCTCGACAAGCGCACCACCGGCCTGCGCAAGCCCGAGACCGCGCCCACCGTGCGCAAGAACACGCAAAAGGAATTCCCTGAAGGCATCCCGGCCTATGGCGCCGATGCGCTGCGCTTCACCTTCGCGGCACTGGCCAGCCTGGGCCGCAGCATCAACTTCGACAGCAAGCGCTGCGAGGGCTACCGTAACTTCTGCAACAAGCTCTGGAACGCCAGCCGCTTTGTGCTGATGAACTGCGAGGGCCAGGACTGCGGCTTGAAAGAGCACACCAAGGAAGAGTGCCAGCCCGGCGGCAGCGCCCACGGCTACATGGAGTTCAGCCAGGCCGACCGCTGGATCACCTCGCTGCTGCAAAAGACCGAGGCCGAAGTCGCCAAGGGCTTTGAAGAGTACCGCCTGGACAACGTGGCCAACACGATCTATGACTTTGTCTGGAACGAGTACTGCGACTGGTACCTGGAAATTGCCAAGGTGCAGATCCAAAACGGCACCGAAGCGCAGCAGCGCGCCACGCGTCGCACGCTGATCCGCGTGCTGGAAGCCATCCTGCGCCTGGCCCACCCCATCATCCCGTTCATCACCGAAGCCCTGTGGCAGGTGGTGGCACCCGTCGCCGGTATCCCCGGCGAATCGGTCAGCATTGCCCGCTACCCAGAGGCGCAACCCGAGAAGATCGACGAGGCCGCGATTGCCCACATGGGCCGCGTGAAGGGCCTCGTGGACGCCTGCCGCGCGCTGCGGGGCGAGATGAACGTGTCTCCCTCCACCCGCCTCCCCCTGTACGTGGTGGGCGACACCGAGTTCATGCGCGGCGTGGGCCCGGTGCTGCAGGCCCTGGCCAAGCTCAGCGAGGTCAAGGTGTTTGACGACGAGGCCGCCTGGGCCGCCGCCGCGCAGGCCGCGCCCGTGGCCGTGGTGGGCGAGGCCCGGCTGGCGCTGTACATGGAAATCGATGTGGCCGCCGAAAAGGCGCGCCTGTCCAAGGAAATCACCCGCATCGAGGGCGAGGTGGCCAAGGCCAACAACAAGCTCTCGAACGAAGCCTTTGTGGCCAAGGCCCCACCGGCCGTGATCGACCAGGAAAAGAAGCGCATTGCCGACTTTGGCGCCACGCTGACCCGCCTGCGCGACCAGCTGGGCCGCCTGGGCTGACAAAAAGGACACGGGCCAGCCATCCCCTGGCCTGACCCTTGCATACCCGCGACAACAACACACCCAACACCGCCATCAAGGAGACCCATGACTGTTGCCACCACCGTCCGCAAGGCCGTTTTCCCCGTTGCTGGCCTGGGCACGCGCTTTTTGCCCGCCACCAAGGCATCGCCCAAGGAGATGCTGCCCGTGGTGGACAAGCCGCTGATCCAGTACGCCGTGGAAGAGGCCTACGCCGCTGGCATCCGCCACATGATCTTCGTGACCGGCCGCAGCAAGCGCGCCATCGAAGACCATTTCGATACGGCGTACGAGCTGGAGGCCGAGCTGGAAGCCGCCAACAAGAAGGAACTGCTGGCGCTGGTACGCTCCATCCAGCCCGACGACATGGACTGCGCCTTTGTGCGCCAGCCCCGCTCGCTCGGCCTGGGCCACGCCGTGCTGTGCGCTGAGCCCCTGGTGGGCAAGGAGCCCTTCGCCGTGCTGCTGGCCGACGACCTGATGGTCGGCCCCCCCGGCGGCCAGCCCGTGCTGGCCCAGATGGCCACCGCCTTCCGCCAGCAAGGCCGCTCGGTCATCGCCGTGCAGGAAGTGCCGGAAGACCAGGTGCACAAGTACGGCATCGTGGCGGGCGAGCCCGCTGGCGGCCCGCTGATTCGCATCGAACGCATTGTTGAAAAGCCCAAGGCCGATGTCGCCCCCTCGCGCATGGGCGTGGCAGGCCGCTACATCCTCACCCCCGGTGTGTTCGACGAAATCCGCAACCAGCCACGCGGCGTGGGCGGCGAAATCCAGCTCACCGACGGCATCGCCCGCCTGATGCAGCACGAAGCCGTGTACGCCTTCCAGTACCAGGGCAAACGCTATGACTGCGGGAGCAAGGAAGGCTTCTTGGAAGCGACCGTGGAGCTGGCCTTGCAGCACCCGCAGGTGGGGGCGCACTTCCGGGAATATCTGAAGGCCCTGGCGCTGTAAGCCACCGCCCCATCCGTCAATCCATGCAGGAAGCGCCCCTGGCGCTTCCACTCTGATAGCTGCCAACGCTTATCCAACGGGCGCTGGCGGCTATTTTCATACCTATCTGCGACGCAGGATGTGGATGAACTCCTCGCCCACCGTCTGCTGCTCCACCAGCTCGTTGCCCGTTTGCTTGGCAAACGCCTGGAAGTCGCGCAGCGAGCCGCCATCGGTGGCCACCACCTTGAGCAGCTGGCCGCTGGCCATGTCGGAGAGCGCCTTCTTGGCCTTGAGGATGGGCAGGGGGCAGTTCAGGCCCCGGGTGTCGATTTCTTTGTGGATGTCCATGGTGTGGTTCTCTTCTAGTCCTTGGGCGGCAGGTTCAGGCCACGGCGGCGCTCCTCATTTTCCTCTGCCGTGAAGAACACGGGCTCGTGCCCCCGCGTGCGCAGCCAGTCGGCCAGTGCGTAGCCGGTGCCTGCGGGCCAGCATTTGAGTTCATGCAGGTCATAAAAGCGGTAGTCCACCAGCTCGGGCGACAGCTTGACCTGCCCCGTGGCCACCACGTGGTAGGCAATGATGATCTGGTTCATGCGCAGGAACTCATACGCCCCCACCAGGGTGGTGGACTGCACGTCAAGGTTGGTTTCTTCCTTCACCTCGCGCGCAATGCCCTCCTGGGGAGACTCGCCCGCCTCCATGAAGCCGGTGATCAGAGCAAACATCTTGGCCGGCCAAGCCGCGTTGCGCGCCAGCAGCACCTTGCCATCCACCTCCACGATCGCCGCCAGCACGGGCGTCGGGTTGTTCCAGTGCGTCCAGCCGCAGGCGGGGCAGCGCAAACGCTCCTTGTCGCCACCGTCTTCGGCCAGGGTGATGGGCTGCAGCGCGGTGCCGCAGTGGGTGCAGTGGCGAACTTCGTAGTGCATGGGTTACTATTATTTTGATAGCTACCAGCGCTTATCCATTGCGCGCAAGCAGCCAATTTCATTCAAATTCTGCAATCCCCGGCGGCGCTGGGCCACGCCTTTAGGCCGGGAATACGCCGGTGGACAGATAGCGGTCGCCCCGGTCGCACACCACAAACACGATGGTGGCGTTGCTCTCGCGCGCGGCGATCTGCTGTGCCACCCAGCAGGCACCGGCAGCCGAGATACCGGCGAAGATGCCCTCTTCGCGCGCCAGGCGGCGGCACATGTCTTCGGCATTGTCCTGGCTCACGTACACCAGTTCGTCCACGGTGCTCGCGTCGTAAATCTTGGGCAGATACTCCTGCGGCCACTTGCGGATACCCGGGATGCGCGAGCCTTCCTCTGGCTGCGCGCCGATGATCTGGATGCCGGGGTTCTTCTCTTTGAGGAACCGCGACACGCCTGTGATCGTGCCCGTGGTGCCCATGGCGCTCACAAAGTGGGTGATGCGCCCACCCGTCTGCTCCCAGATCTCGGGGCCGGTGGTTTCATAGTGGATGCGCGGGTTGTCGGGGTTGGCGAACTGGTCCAGCACCTTGCCCTCGCCGCGCTTTTGCATGGCCTCGGCCAGGTCGCGGGCGTGTTCCATGCCACCGCTCTTGGGGGTGAGCACCAGCTCGGCGCCAAAGGCCTTCATGGTCTGCGCGCGCTCGATGGACAAATCCTCGGGCATCACCAGCACCATGCGGTAGCCCTTGATGGCCGCCGCCATCGCCAGCGCAATGCCGGTGTTGCCCGACGTGGCCTCGATCAGCGTGTCACCGGGGCGGATGTCGCCCCGCTCCTCGGCGCGGCGGATCATCGACAGCGCTGGCCGGTCCTTGACCGAACCCGCCGGGTTGTTGCCCTCCAGCTTGCCCAGCACCACATTGCCACGCGCCGTGTTGTCCTGCGCCCCAATGCGCTGCAGCGCCACCAGCGGCGTGTTGCCCACCGCGTCTTCAATCGTCGGATATTTCATGCGCCCTACTGTGCCATAATTTGGGGCTTCACGAATTCCAGCCCGGGTGGTGAAATTGGTAGACGCAGGGGACTCAAAATCCCCCGCCGCAAGGCGTGCCGGTTCGATTCCGGCCCCGGGCACCACAGATAAGGCCGTACGGTTCCACAACCGTGCGGCCTTTTTCTTTTCCCCTATGGGAAATGGCTTTGACTAGTGCGCAAACGTGCGCCGAAATGCACCGCAAACCGGGAGTTTCGGGGGCACATTTGGGGGCACATATTGACAAAGCGGGGGTACATGGCAGCAATGAGCCCTTGGAGCACCACAGCCATCGGCGCCTCCCATGGTGTGCAGCGCTGGGGGCATCAACCCACAACACGCGTTGGAAACGTGCGCAGCAATTCCAGCAACCTGCCCCAACACCCGGATAGTGGCTGACCATGGGCAGCACAGACTTGGCAACCACGCAGGTGACCGTGTTGACCATCGTGTCAACATCGTCCCGCTCCAACCAATCGCCGTAAGTAGTGTGGATGGCCATGGTTACTGGCTCAGAAGCCACTCAGGTCTGCAACACCCGCAGCACCACCCTGACTGCGGGCGATACATCATCGGCACGGGTCAGGGCGCCCAGGGGAGGCAGCGCGATCGACTTTTGCAGTGGCAACTCGATCAGCTCGCCCCGCTCTAGCCACGGCAGGGCGATGGATCTGGGCAGCGCAGCCAGCGTATGTGCATCGCCAGTCACCGCGAGCAGCAGCAGAGCCGAGATGCTTTGCATCGGCGCCTGCAGCGGGGTAAAGCCGGCCTGATCACATGCCTGCATGAATGCATTGAAGGTGACCGACACGCCCATCGGTACCGAAAAAGGATAACCCGCCAGGGCCTGAAGGCGCAGCCGGTCACCGGGCTGCCGGGGTCGCGCGGGGTGTTCGGGCGCAGCCGCCACCACGATCTCATCGGCGCCCAGAGGCGTGAAGAGCAAGCGGTGATCGGGCAACGTGGCGGGGCGCCGCACAAGCGCCATCTGGCTCAGGCCCGAGTGCAGAGACGCGGCCATGTCGTCGGGCATCCCCTCGTGAAACGTCACGCGCCAGTCGCGCAGGGCGTGGCGCAGTGCCCCCATGCGAGGCCTCACCAGGCTGGACAAGGCAGCCGGGATGGCGCTGATGTGCAGCGGGTGAGCCACCCCACGCGCCGATGCTGCCAGCGCCTCGGCTGCATAGCCCACGCTGCCCAGCATCTGGCGCGACTGCTGCGCCATGAAGCGCCCCGCCTCGGTGGCGCGCAGGCCCTTGGCGTGGCGCTCGAACAGGGCGACCTCGAGCATGTCCTCCAGCTCGCGCAGGGCCTGGCTAGCGGCAGGCTGGGTGATGCCCACCGACTCAGCGGCCTCGCGCAGCGTGGTGTTGCATTCAAGCGCCGCCAGCAGGCGCAGATGCCGCAACCGCAGGCGCCCGAGCATGCGCTCCTGTAGCACCTGGGCGTTGGCACCCGGTCGGGATGAGGGGGCAGGTGGCGGGGTGGACATGGGGCTTCATCCTAAGAGAAATCGCACACCCCCTGGCGATAAGCCGCGCTTATCGCGGCATGGTTTTCTGACTGGTCTGTGACAAAGCCCTTGCCTAGACTGGGGCATCAAGTCTTCCTCAGGCAGCGTTGGCACCAGCCAGCGCCCCTCACCCCCTAGAAGGAACCCGAGCCATGCCCCATGACACGCCAATTGCCATGCCGCTTTACGAAGCCATCGTGGACGTGAATGCCCCCACCGACCTCGGGACCGGCCCGCTGGGGCAGCGCCGCATCATCAACATCACGGGCGGCGAGTTTGCCGGCCCCCAGCTGAGAGGGCGGGTGTTGCCCGGCGGTGCCGACCGCCAACTGGTCCGGTCCGATGGCGTTCGTCTGCTTGATGCCTTGTACGAGATGGAAACCGACGACGGCACCGTGCTCACCGTGCACAACCGGGTCAAGGTCATCGAACGCCCCGGCCAGGAGCGTGTAGCGCTGTCGCATGTGGACATCACGGCCCCGGTGGGTCCTTACGGCTGGCTCAACGACGCCGTTCTGGTGGGGCGCGCCTACCCACGGCTGGCCGACCGGCAAGCGGTCCGGATCTGCGTTTACCAGCTGCGCTAAGGCTCTGACCGCCACCGGCTCCGACTCGCCGTTTATCGCCGATTGCCCATCGCCCCTCTCCGCGCTTCGCTGCGCTTTGTCCTGCCATTTTCAACACGAGGAGTTTCCCCCATGCTTCGACGCGCCCTGCTGCAAGCCCTGCCCCTGATGGCCTGCGGTCTGACCCCTGCCCTGGCCGACACCCCGGCCAGCAACAGCGTGACGACGTTGTACGTGCCCTTCCCTGCGGGGGGAACATCGGATGTGTTTGCCCGCACGCTCGCCCCGGGCCTGGCGGCCCAGTTGCAACGCACGGTGGTGGTGGAAAACCTCTCGGGCGCCAGCGGCAGCATCGCTGGCAACAAAGTGCTGTCGCGCGGTGCGGCGGGCGACGCTCTGTTCCTCGGGTCGCCCACCGAGACCATCCTGGCCCCCATCATCCTGAAAGCCGTGAAATACAGCCCCACCGACTTTCGGCTGGTGCATCTGATCAGCAAGCCATCCCTGGCGGTGTACGTTCGTGCGGACCTTCCCGCCAACAACATTGACGAACTGGTGGCCCTGGCCCGCTCTGCCAAGGACAAGCCCCTGAACTACGGCAGCGTGGGTGTGGGCTCGGTCTACCACCTCGCAGGCGATGCATTCAACCAGGCGGCGGGCGTAAACATGACCCACGTGCCCTACCGCGGCGGCAGCCCCCTGCTGCAGGACCTGATGGGCGGCCAGCTGGATCTGGCCTTTTTCCCGCTGGATGGCCATCTGGCCAAGATGGCAGCAGGCGGCAAGATGCGCATCATCGGGGTCACCGGCACGGCCCGCTCGCCGCTGGTGCCTGGCGTTGGTACTTTTGCCGAGAGCAAGTCCCTGCCTCGCTTCACGACGGTGGATGTGTGGGGCGGCGTGTTGGTACCCAAGGCCACGCCCGAAGCCCTGGTGCAGAGCCTGCACCGCGCCGCACAAGAGGCCGCGAGCCGCCCCGAGATTCGCAAAGGGCTGGAGGCCACCGCCGGTGTTCCGCTGATGCCGCCCATGAGCTTGGAGCAACTGAGCGCGTTCTACGCACAGGAGATCGCCCAGTTCCAGGAGGCAGCCCGCCGCGCCAAGCTGGATGCCAACTGATGACGATGCCCCTGACACCCCTGCCCCCGGCACTGGACGAGGTCCGCGCCCACGAGGACGAAATGGTGGCGCTGCGCCGCCAGATCCACGCCCACCCCGAGCTGGGCTTTGAAGAGCAGGTGACCAGCGACCTGGTGGCCGAGCGCCTGAGCCGCTGGGGCTGGGAAGTACACCGGGGCCTGGGTGGCACCGGTGTGGTGGGTACGCTGCGCGCTGGCACCAGCCCGCGCCGCATCGGCCTGCGGGCCGACATGGACGCACTGCCCATGACTGAGACCTCCAACAAGCCTTGGGCCAGCAAGGTGTTTGGCAAGATGCATGCGTGCGGTCACGACGGGCACACCGCCATGCTGTTGTCGGCCGCCCGCCACTTGGCCGCTACCCGCCGATTTGACGGCACGGTGTACGCGGTGTTTCAACCCGCCGAGGAGGGCCTGGCCGGCGCGCGCAAGATGCTGGAGGATGGCTTTATGGAGCTATTCCCCTGCGATGCCATCTTTGGGATGCACAACGCCCCCGGCATTCCCGAGGGGCAGTTCATGACCGTGCCGGGCTTTGCCATGGCCAGCGCCGACACGTGCATCATCAAGGTCACCGGCGTGGGCGGCCACGGCGGCCTGCCGCAGAACACGGTAGACCCCATCGTGGCGGGCTCAGCCATCGTGATGGCTTTGCAAACCATCGTGGCCCGTAACGTGCCCCCCCTGCAGACTGGCATCGTGTCGGTCGGTGCCTTTCTGGCGGGCGATGCCCCCAACGTGATCCCGGGCACAGCCGAGCTGCGGTTGACCGTGCGCGCCATGCAGCCCCAGGTGCGGGACCTGCTGGAGCGGCGCATCACCGAAATTGCCCACACCCAGGCCGCCACATTCGGCGCCCAGGCTGAAGTGAACTACCAACGGCGCTACCCGGTGCTGCACAACAGCCCGGAGCCCACGCGCTTTTGCCTGGATCTGGTACGCGACTGGCTCGGCGAAGCGGGCCTGGCAGCCCAGGCCGAGCCGGTCACCGCGAGCGAGGACTTCGCCTTTTTTCTCGAAAAAATCCCTGGTTGCTTCATCAACATCGGCAACGGTGTGGGCCAGCAAGGCGGCTGCATGGTGCACAACACACAGTACGACTTTAACGACCGGGTGCTGTCCACCGGCGCGACCTACTGGGTGAAACTGGTCGAGCGCTGGCTGGCCCCGGCCTGAGCACCGCGCTGCGATTCGCGCAGTGGAGCCCCTAACCCCTGCGCCGCTGCGCCACGCGCAACTCCTCCAGCGCCTCTTCCACAGCGCGCCGGTACTCTGGCGTGAGCCCTTCGCTCTTGAGTTCCCGCTCGTGAAACGACACGCGGCGCGGGTTTTTGATGAGGTCCTGGATCACGATGCCCTTGAGTTTCAGATAGACAGCCTGGTTCATGGGGGTCTCCTTCAGGTGCCAAGGACCCGATGATCCACCCAAACGGGCAGGCAAGCCCATGGAATTATTGCCCTTGCGCCACCCGTCCTATCCATGCAGGCTCACTGGGGAACGGGGTCGCTGCGCGACACCCGCTGGGCCGCCAGGGTGATGAAGTCCTGTTCGTAGGCACCGACCGAGGCCACGGCCCGCAGCCGCTGTGCGGGGGTCATGGTGGCGTGCACCGCCGCAAAACCGGCGCAGCCTTCTTCCACCAGCGCCTGGGCGTAGCGCTGGTAGGCCGCGTCCGGGGAGGTGTTGAGGCGGGCCAAGTAGCCGCGCACCAGCGTGCGGGCCTGGTCGGTGTTGCCACGCTCCTGCGCCATCTGGCGCAGCACCTGGACCAGGTCCGTCTGGCGGCGCAGGCGTTCGGCGTAGGTGCGCTGCGGGTCGAAGGACGACTGGGCGATGTAGCGGCGCAGCGCGGCCTTCTGGGGCTCCTGCAGGCTGCCGTAGAAGTCTTCGGTGCGCGACAGCAGTTGCTGATAGCGGTGCTCGCGCAGCTTGTCCGGGGTAGGGTCGAGCCACTCTTTTTTCCAGTCGGCATTGCTGTCAGCCTGCCTTTTTTGCAGGCTGCGGATCTGGGCTTCGGACAGGTCCGAGGCCAGCCACACCAGCGACGGCTCGGCCCGGGCCAGCAGCTGGTCGATCTGGGTGCGCAGGTCGGCGTAGGCGCGGCAGGCCTGCTCGGGGGACATGGGGGCGGGCAGCTGCTGACGCAGCTTTTGCAGCAGCCCGGCGTGCTCGGGCAGCAGGGTGTCGCGGTGCCAGCGGTGCAGCTCGGCCAGCTCGTCGCGCACCCGCTCGGCCTGCGGCTGCGACAGGTCCAGATACCGGTTCAGTTGCCAGGCCAGCAACTGCGGTGCCTGGCCGTAGGCCAGCTTCACGGTGCTGCAGCCTGCCAAGAGCAGGCCAGCCAGCACCAGGGTGACCACACCGATAGTGGTGCGAAGAGGAAACATGGGCAGACCTCGCAAAGAAGGCCGCAGGATAGAACGGCGGCCCGGCAAGTGCCTGAGCGCGCCCGAATACCCTGTCAGGCATCTCTGAATTGCGGCTGGGCGCATCGCCCGGGTCAATGCCGGGGCACTGGCCAGTGCACCCGGCGGGGGGCTCGTACAGGGCGCTTCAGTTGTCCTGCCGCCGAATCAGCTGGCGGCCGCTGGCCGTGATGGCCAGCTCTCCCCCAGGCCCCTTGGTGACAAACCCCCACTCCAGCAGGCGCCCGGAGACATGGTCCTTGAGCGCGTGGGGCAGCGTGATGATTTCGCCCATCTCCAGTTGCTTGAGGGTTGCAATCTCGTCCACGGTGGGGTCGAAATGCGGAGCGTGGTAAGTGGTCATGGTGGTCGCTCTCCAACAAAGTTGCTGAATGAAAGACAGACTTCCGCGCAGCCAGATTAGTTCACCGCCCGGGTGGACGCAAGCGCGTCATCCCGCAACCGGGGCGCCCGCCGCCTCGGCCATCTGCTGCAGCCAGCGCGCAAACGTGGCCAGCACCGGGGGCTGGGCCTGTGCGGGGCTGATGAGGTAATACGCCCGCTCGCCGCGCAGCGGGCGGTTGCAGGCCACCACCAGTTCGCCGCTGGCAAGCTCGGCCTCGATGAGCAGCGGCGGGATCAGCGCCACGCCCATGCCGTGCGTGGCGGCCACGGCCAGCATGGAGAACAGCTCGTAGCGCGGGCCATCGAGCGCATGCGGCGCATCCACCGCCATCGCATCGAACCACTGGCGCCAGCCGTAGGGGCGTGTGCTTTGCTGCAGCAGGGGCAGGTCGGCCAGCGCCTCGGCGGCCACCGGCTGGTGGGCGCGGCCCAGCCCCCGGGGCGCAGCAGATTCGAGCAGGCGGGGGCTGCACACGGGCACCACGTCTTCGTGCATCAGTAACTGCGCCTGCACGCCGGGCCAGTTGCTCACCTGCTCGGCCGTGCCCGCGTACAGCGCGGCGTCAAACGTGGTGTCGGCAAACAAAAAGGGCCGGGTCTGGGTGTCGATGTGCACCACGATGTCGGGGTGCGCCTGCGCCAGCTGCGGCAGGCGCGGGATGAGCCAGCGCGTGGCAAACGTGGGCACCGCCGCCAGCGTGATCGTGCCGCCCTCGCCCTGGTGGGCCATCACGTCCAGCGTGTCGCGCTCCAGCCCCTGCAACCAGCGCGCCACCTGGCGGCCGTAGTGCGCGCCCGCAGGCGTCAGCACCACGCCGTGGCGCGTGCGACGGAACAGCGCCACGCCCAAAAACTCTTCCAGCGCCTGGATCTGGCGCGACACGGCGCTTTGGGTGAGCGACAGCTCCTGCGCGGCGCGGGTGTAGCTCTCGTGGCGGGCGGCCACTTCAAAACAGGCCAGGGCCTGGGTCGATGGAATGTTGCGGCGCATGATGAAGAGGAACTTGTGAAGAAGCTACCATCCCTTGAGGCTGGCTGCGGCAAGTATTCCATACATTCCATAAACGCATGTCTGGATGAAAAGAACTCGCTTGCGGGCCACCACCCCAAGGCCTACGATGCGTTCCAGATTCGTTTTTTATTCCCCCCTTTTCTGACCTGGAGACACACATGGCCCACGCCGCTTTTCAATGGGATGACCCGTTCCTTCTGAGCCAGCAACTGACCGACGACGAGCGCGCCATCCGCGACGCCGCCGCCGCCTATTGCCAGGACAAGCTGGCCCCCCGCGTGCTGGACGCCTTCCGCCACGAAAAGATGGACGTGAGCATCTTTCGCGAGATGGGCGAAGTGGGCCTGCTGGGCCCCACCATCCCCGAGCAGTACGGCGGCCCCGGCCTCTCCTACGTGGCCTACGGCCTGATCGCCCGCGAAGTCGAGCGTGTGGATTCGGGTTACCGCTCGATGGCCAGCGTGCAGTCGTCGCTGGTGATGGTGCCCATTTATGAATTCGGCAGCGAAGCACAGCGCCAAAAATACCTTCCCAAGCTGGCCAGCGGCGAGTGGATCGGCTGCTTCGGCCTGACCGAGCCCGACCACGGCTCCGACCCTGGCAGCATGGCCACGCGCGCCTACAAGGTCGATGGCGGCTACAAGCTCAAGGGCAGCAAGATGTGGATCACCAACAGCCCCGTTGCGGATGTGTTCGTCGTCTGGGCCAAGGAAGTGTCCGAAGGCGGCGCGGTGGGCCCCATCCGCGGCTTTGTGCTGGACAAGGGCATGAAGGGGCTGACGGCTCCTGCCATCCACGGCAAGGTGGGCCTGCGTGCATCGATCACGGGGGAGATCGTGATGGACGACGTGTTCGTTCCCGAAGAAAACGCGTTCCCTGAAGTGCAAGGCCTGAAGGGCCCCTTCACCTGCCTGAACAGCGCCCGCTACGGCATCGCCTGGGGCGCGCTGGGCGCTGCCGAGTTCTGCTGGCACACCGCCCGCCAGTACACGCTGGACCGCAAGCAGTTCGGCCGCCCCCTGGCCGCCAACCAGCTCATCCAGAAGAAGCTGGCCGACATGCAGACCGAGATCGCCATCGGCCTGCAGGCCTGCCTGCAGTTCGGCCGCATGAAGGACGCGGGCACGGCCAGCGTGGAAGGCACCTCCATCATCAAGCGCAACAGCTGCGGCAAGGCGCTCGACATCGCCCGCCTGGCACGCGACATGATGGGCGGCAACGGCATCAGCGACGAGTTCGGCGTGGCGCGCCACCTGGTGAACCTGGAGGTGGTGAACACCTACGAAGGCACACACGATGTGCACGCGCTGATCCTGGGCCGCGCCCAGACGGGCATTGCTGCGTTCTCGAACTGAAGCAAAGAAGACCTTCTGGCCGCTGCACGCTGCTCGCTGCGGCGGTGAGAACTCCCCTCTCCCCTCGCGGGAGAGGGTGTTGAGCAGGGCGCGCCCTGAAAATTTCAAGCTTTTTAGGCCTTCTCCGCGCTCTGGACATGCCTTTAAAGCTATCAATTTAATAGTACCCATGACCATATCCCCCTCGAACGCAGGCGCCCTCGCAGGCATCAAGGTCCTCGACCTCTCCCGCGTGCTCGCGGGCCCCTGGTGCACGCAGGTGCTGGCCGACCTGGGCGCGGACGTGGTCAAGGTGGAGCGCCCCGGCGTGGGTGACGACACGCGGCAGTGGGGCCCGCCCTTCTTGAAAGACGCCGAAGGCAACGACACCAACCAGGCCAGCTACTACACCGCTTGCAACCGCAACAAGCGCTCCGTCACCATCGACATGGCCTCGCCCGACGGCCAGGCGCTCATCAAGCAGATGGCGCTGGAGGCCGACATCGTGGTCGAGAACTTCAAGGTCGGCGGCCTGAAGCAGTACGGCCTGGACCACGCGAGCCTGCGCGCACTCAACCCGCGCCTCATCTACTGCTCCGTCACCGGTTTCGGGCAAGACGGGCCCTACGCCGAGCGCGCAGGCTACGACCTGATGGTGCAGGCCATGACGGGCCTGATGAGCATCACCGGCCAGGCCGACAACCAGCCCGGCGGTGGCCCGATGCGCGTGGGCGTGGCCGTCATCGACCTGTTCACCGGCCTGTACGCCAGCAACGCCATCCTGGCCGCGCTGCACGTGCGCGACAACGCCGTGAACGGCACGGGCCAGGGCCAGCACATCGACATGGCCCTGCTCGACGTGGGCATGGCCGTGCTGGCCAATCAGGCCTCGGGCTTCCTCGCCACCGGCAAGGCACCCGGCCGCATGGGCAACAGCCACCCCAGCCTCGCGCCCTACCAAGACTTCGCGACGGCCGACGGCAACATGCTGCTGGCCATCGGCAACGACGGGCAGTTCCAGCGCTTTTGCGCCGCCGCAGGCCAGCCCCAGTGGGCCACCGACCCCCGCTATGCCACCAACACGCTGCGCGTGAAGCACCGCACCGAGCTGATCCCCGCCATGGAGGCCGTGACCCGCACGCGCACCACCGCCGACTGGATCACGCTGCTGGAAGACAAGGCCGTGCCTTGCGGCCCGATCAACACCATTGCCCAGGCGTTCGATGACGCCCAGGTGAAGGCGCGCGGCCTGGCCGTGACGCTGCCGCGCTGGAAGGACGGCGAGGCCGCCACGGACAGCGTGCAGCACATCACCGGCGTGGCCAGCCCGCTGCGCCTGTCGGCCACGCCGCCGGTGCTGCGCAATGCGCCGCCGGCGCTGGGGCAGCACACGGATGAAGTGCTCGCAGAGATGGGCCTGGATGCGGCGCGCATTGCGGCGCTGCGGGCGCAGGGCGTGCTGTAGCGGCGTGCAACGCCACGCGACGCGACGCGACGCACATCAAACAATGCCCCGCACCGACAGGATGCGGGGCATTGTTCTTTCTGGGCCTAAGGTGCTGAATGCCCCGGCAACGCGGCCGCCGCCAGCAGGCAGTCCGTCACCTCGTCCGAGAAGCGCATCCACCGGCCGTCCAGCCACAGGGCGTCCGATCCGTTCGGATCGGGTGCAGCAGGCGGCAAACCGTGATCCAGCAGCGCCTGGGCACAGCCCGCCCAGTCACCACCTTCTTCGGGCGTGTTGATGGAACCCCAGGCAAGCGCGCCACAGGCGTTGTCCCCAAAACCATGCCGTGCCTGCCAGCGCGCGCCGTGCTCCAGCAGGAAACGGGTGAGCACCGCATCGCCCCGGAAGATGGCGTGGTGCAGCGCCGTGCCCTCCCAGTCGCCGCCCGGCGTGTCGATGGGCCAGCCCACACGCACCATCAGCCGCACGGCATCACCGCAGTCCGACTGTGCCGCCAGTTCGGGCAGCAGGCGCTGCTGGGTGGGCGTCAGCCGCTGCACCAGGCCCGGCTGCGCGGCCAGCAAAACATGCGCCTGCGCTTCGTCGCCCTGCGCACAGGCCGCGACGAAGCGTTCGTCGGCGGGTATGTCGCCCACACCCAGCACACCGCGCAGAAAGGCTGCAACCTCCGGCAGGCCGTAGCGCAGCGCCTGGATGTGCGCGGGGGTGCCCTCGGCCGTGCCCACCGCAGCGTCGGCCCCAGCCGCCACCAGTGCCTGCACATGGGCCAGCGACCGGCGGCGGCGCAGAGCCCACAGCAGCGGTGCGGCACCGGGAGGGCTGCCACCCAGAGGTTCGTTGGGGTCCGCGCCATGGGCCAGCAGCAGCTGCAGAGCGGGCAGATCGTCCATGTCGAGCACGCGGTGCAGCGTGTTCGTGCCCGACACCCGCGCGCCCGCCTCCAGCAGCAGGCGCGTGCATTCCAGGCTGCCCAGCGCGTGGTACAGCGATTCGCCATCGTTGGGGTCTGCCCCCGCCGCCAGCAGCAGGCGGCTGATGCCCACATGGTGGTTGGCCCCGGCCGCGCCATACAGGGCCGACAGCTGGTGCGAGGCATCGGGCGCCTGCAGCGATGCGGGCGGCCAGCGGCTGCCCACGCACTGGTGGGGATCCGCGCCCGCGCGCAGCAGCAGGTCGGCGCAGGCCAACAACCCTTCGGCAAACGCGGGCAGCCGCGCCAGGCTGGAATGGGTGACAGCCATCAATGGCGGCAGCTGCAGCGGCCCACCCGGCCGGTGCACCCAGGCCGGGTCGCGCGCCACCTGTTCGCGCAGCCGGCCCACATCGCCCACGGCGCAGGCCAGCCAGGGGGCGTCCAGGCCCGCCTGCGGCACGGCACCTTCGGCCCACAGCTGCTCAGCCAGCGCGGGCCGTGCGGTGTGGTTGCCGCCGGCAATATCGCCTGCATAGACCAGCTGCAGCCACAGCAGCGTGGCGCGCTCGGGGTCATCGGCCAGCGCGCGGCGCGCCAGCACCAGGGCCTGGAACTGCGGCCAGGACTGAAAGCCGTGCTCGCGCGCCAGACACCACTGCGCGTGGTGCAGCCGCAGCTCGGTGCCTGCGGGCAGGCCCAGCGGCTGCAGGCGTGCCAGCGCAGCGGCATCGCCCGCACGCGCCTCGGCCAGCAGCGTTTTGGCTTGTTTCTTGAGATGGCCTAGGTCGGGCCGGGGGGGAAGACGTTTCACGAGAACCTCCGTGCATGGAACACCGACGGCCTGCAGTTCCGGCAGCACAAAGGGGGAAAACAACAACTCAAGGAGTGAGTCAGCAAGTGGGTTGCACCCTGTCCGCAGGCCCGGGCGCGGCTTGCGTCCGCGCAGCGCGGGATCTTACCCGCGCGGTTCACCAAAATGCTTGTACAAAAAATTACAAACACCCTACGATATGTGCAAACAGGCTTTAAGACGCAACATTGCACCGCCCAATCGGCATTTGCAGTGCCTATCTGCAGTCTTCTTCACTCCCCCACGCTGGTTGCCAAAAACCAAGGAGTTCACCATGAAGCTCAGTCTCAAGCTCCCTCTCGCCTTCACGGCGGCCTTGCTGCTGCTGTTTGCGGCGGCGCTGTTCGGCATCAGCCGCCTGAACCAGGCGCTGGACACCTACCAGACCACGGTGGCGCAGAGCTTTGAAAACGAACGGCTCGCAGCCACCATGCTCAACGACTTCAAGGTGCAGGTGCAAGAGTGGAAAAACGTGCTGCTGCGCGGCAAGGACCCGGCCCAGCTCACGCGCTACTGGGCCGCGTTTGAAAAGCAGGAAAAAGCCATCAAGGACGAGGCGCAAAAGCTCATCGCCGCCCTGCCCCCGGGCGATGGTCGCGAGCGCGTGAGCCAGTTCGCCCAGGCCCATGAACGCATGGGCGCGGCCTACCGCAAGGGGTTTGAAGCCTTCAAGGCCGCCGACCACGATCCGCAGGCGGGCGACAAGGCCGTGGCAGGCATGGACCGCGAACCCTCGCAACTGCTGGACCAGGCGGGCGACCTGATTGCCAAGGCCAGCAGCGAGGTGGCCGAACGTGCCGCCGCCACTGCGCAGCGCGCCACCACCATCAGCCTGGGCGTGATGCTGGTGGTGTGCGCCCTGGGCATTGCCGGGGCCATTGCCTTCAGCCGCACCGTGGTCAACCCGCTGGACAACGCGGTGCGCGTGTCGCAGGCCGTGGCCGGGGGCGACCTGACGGTTGCGCAGCATGTGCAGGGCAAGGATGAGATTGCGCTGCTGCTGAACGCGCTGCACGACATGCAGCAAAGCCTGTCGCGCGTAGTGGCCGGGGTGCGCCACAACGCCGACAGCGTGGCCATGGCCAGCACCGAAATCGCGCAGGGCAACAACGACCTGAGCGCCCGCACCGAGCAGCAGGCCAGCGCGCTGGAGGAAACCTCGGCGTCGATGGAAGAGCTGAGTTCCACCGTGCAGGCCAACGCCGAAAACGCGCGCCAGGCCAACCAGCTGGCGGTGAGTGCGAGCACCGTGGCCGTGCAGGGCGGCGATGTGGTGGCCGAGGTGGTCACCACCATGAAGGGCATCAACGACAGCAGCAAGAAGATCGCCGACATCATCAGCGTGATCGACGGCATTGCCTTCCAGACCAACATCCTCGCGCTGAACGCTGCGGTGGAGGCGGCGCGCGCAGGCGAGCAGGGCCGGGGTTTTGCCGTGGTGGCCAGCGAGGTGCGCAACCTGGCGCAGCGCAGCGCCGAAGCCGCCAAAGAGATCAAAGGTCTGATCCACGCCAGCGTGGAACGCGTGGAGCAAGGCACCACGCTGGTGGACAAGGCGGGCGCCACCATGACCGAGGTGGTGGCCTCCATCCGCCGCGTGACCGACATCGTGGGCGAAATCAGCGCCGCCAGCAGCGAGCAGAGCGCAGGTGTGGCCCAGGTGGGCGAGGCCGTGATGCAGATGGACCAGGCCACGCAGCAGAACGCGGCGCTGGTCGAACAAAGTGCCGCCGCCGCCGACAGCCTGAAGGTGCAGGCGCAGCAGCTGGTGCAGGCGGTGGCGGTGTTCCGGCTGGCAGAGACGGATGCCCCGGCCCTGGCAAACCCCACGGCGCCCGTGGGCCGCCAGCCCCGGTTGGCCGCGACCTGAGCGGCTTTCTATGGAAAAAAAGGCCGTTACCGCTCGTCCATCAAGCCTTTATAGCTATATATTTAATAGCATTACAGCATTGTCGGGCGAGGCGGGGGGCGTTGCCAGGCCCGCTCAGGCTGCCACGGCCTCAGCCACCGCAGGCGTGGCCTGCTGGGGTGTGGCCAGCGTGGGCGATGCCAGCTTGCGCAGGTAGGCCATGGTCTGCAGGCAGGCCTGGGCGACCTCGGTGCCCTTCTTCACGAAATGCTCGCGGAAGAAGCGCACATGGTCCTCGTGGTCATGGAAGTCGCGCGGCGTGAGCACGGCCGACATCACGGGCACCTCGGTGTCGAGCTGCACGCGCATCAGTCCATCAATGACAGCGGTGGTCACAAACTCGTGGCGGTAGATGCCGCCGTTGACCACCAGCGCACAGGCCACGATGGCGTCATAGCGCCCGCTGCGCGCGAGCTTGCGCGCCAAGAGCGGAATCTCGAACGCACCAGGCACGTCGAACAGCGCCACCTGCGTAGGCGGTAGGCCGTGGCGGTCGAACTCGGCCAGGGCCGCGTCGCGCGCCTGGTGCACGATGTCCTGGTGCCAGCTGGCACTGATGATGGCCACGCGGGCGCCACGGTGGGCGGCGACAGGGGCCAGGGGAGAGACGGAAGAAGTAGCAGAAGACTGATTCATGGGTTCCTCAAAACAGGTCATACCAGAATCAGGGCGCGCGCGAACACGGCACCTGCACAGGGCGGCGCAGGCCCAGCGCCATGCCAGCGCGCAACAAAGCACGCAGGCAAACACCTAGGACCCAGCCACCCATGGCGGGTGCTGTGGGTTTCGCGATCTCTTTCATCCGGACTGTGACCGTCGGCTCTGGCATCGCACCAGATCTGCTGACCCTGCAGGCCTGCTCCGAAGAACGGCACCACAGGCGCTCGCGGGCTCTTGCTGGTTTTTCAACCAACAAATACCGCCGGTGGGGAATTCCGCCCCGCCCTGAGAACGCTGTCGGCCCCGAAGGTCATTCGGGGCCGACGGGTAGGATTTTAGGCGGCTGGCACACGGCACGCCGTCGCGCAGGCGATTGCCTGCACTGGCAGTGGCGGTTTCTGAGGCTGTGGGCAGTGTTGAATGCCGAAGTCTGCTCAGCGCACGCGCTGAAACCCGCCTTCGGCCCAGGCCGCTGCGCTGGCGGGCGTGAGCTTGAAGGTGGGTGGCGCGGACGCACGGGCCAGTTCCTCGCCCAGCTCGTCCTGCGCGCTCAGCGTGGCCGTGGCGCCTTCTTCATCGGGCACGATGGCCAGCGCCACGCGCAAGCGCTGGCCGTCTGCGGTGGTGATGTGCACGCTTTTGTTCAGCTGTGCGTGCAGTTGCTGCTCATGGCGGCGCACTACCTCGCTAGCGGTCTTGACCAGCGTGTGGAAGGCCGACACATCGAGCGGCTTGGGGTTCTTTTTGTCGCGGCCCATGGTCCAGGGGCCCACCAGCGCGGGCTCGGCCTCGCCCTTCAAGGTCATGGCCACGGCCCAGCCATCGTCGTCCTCGTTCTTGATGACCTGCGCCGTCCAGCGCCCGTCGCTCCAGCAGCGGGGTTCCTGGATGGTGTCGGGCGTATCGGGTGCGTCGGTCATGGAAAAAAGGCCTGGGTTGCGGGAAAGGGCGCAGAGCATAACGGCAGGGCTTGGTGGCCCCGATTTTCAATAACCATTGGTTATCGAAAAGACCACACACTGCCCAGGCCGGGTCACTCCCCAAAAACGTCCGGCGCCACACCCGCCGTCTCGCGCAGCACATCGATAAAAGCCTGTGCCGAGGGCGTGGGCGGCTCGCCCAGGCGGGTGATGAGGCCATAGCTGGGCATGCGGTCTGGCAGCTCGACGGGGATGCGCGAGAGCAGCCCCCGGTCCACGTATTTCTGGATCAGCGCGGCAGGCTGCAGCGACATCATGTGCGTGGTGTTCATCAGCTCCAGCGCAAACAAGAAGGACGGCGTCTCCACCACCCCCGCCGTGAGCGCCAGGCCCGCGCCGCCAAACAGGTCGTCCGACACCTTGCGCACGGCCGTGGAGGCGGGGTACAGAATCCACGGCCAGTGCGCCAGCTCGGTCAGCGACAGGTCGGTGGCGCCGCGCAGCGGGTGGTGCTGTCCGCCCACCACATGCAGCGGCTCGGCCGACAGGTGCTCGTAGTGGAACTGACTGCGCTGGTCCTCGGTGGTGAAGCGGCCAATCATCAGATCGATCTTGCGTTCGGCCAGCCAGGCGATGAGCTGGTCGCTGCTTTGCTCCAGGATCTTGATGACCAAGAGGGGCCGCAGGCGCTGAATCTCCACCACCGACGCCACCAGCACATGCGCGGCCGACCCGGTGATGGCGCCCACTGTCACATGGCCGTGGCCGCCCTGCTTGAGCGCATTGAACTCGTCCACAAACCTGCGTTGCCCATCGAGCGCGGCGCTGGCGTAGCGCAGCGTGAAAAGCCCCAGCTCGTTGGGCCGCATGCCGCGCGAGAGGCGGTCGAACAGGCGCGCCTCCAGGATCTCCTCGATGTCCATCAGGATCTTGGTGGCCGCTGGCTGCGTGACGTGCATCTGCTCGGCCGTGAGCCGCAGGTTGCGGGTGCGGCCCAGGATGTCCAGAAACTGCAAATGCCGAAAGCGCAGGCGTGCACAGGCCTGCGCCAAAGACAAGGGTTTACCCGGAAATTCGTCTGGACTCATAAGCGTTTGGAATGGATTGTCGCAAAACATTCAGTGGACCCGCCGGGGCGCGAAACCTAACCTTCTCTCTGCGTCGATAACGGCTGGCCCCAAAAAGCCGCAGGCGCCAAAGGCCTCGCCAACGGGGTCAGCCATTCCAACGGAGACAAGACACCATGCAATTCAATTCCCTCGCCAAATCCTTGGCACTCGGCGCCACGCTGCTGGCCGCCCTCGCCACCCCCGTCGCCGCGCAAGTCAAGGAACACACCTTCAAGGTCGGCATCGGCCTGAGCGACGACCACCCTCAAGCCCAGGCCGTGCGCCACTTTGCCGAGCGCCTGCAGGCCAAGAGCGGCGGCAAGATGAATGCCAAGCTGTTTGCCAGCGGCGCGCTGGGCAACGACGTGAGCATGACCTCCGCCCTGCGCGGCGGCACGCTGGAGATGACGATTCCGGATTCGTCCACGCTGATGTCGCTGATCAAGCCCTTTGGCGTGCTGAACCTGCCGCTCACCTTCAATACCGAGGCTGAAGCCGACGCCTTGCTCGACGGCCCCTTCGGCCAGAAGCTGCTGGCCATGCTGCCCGACAAGGGCCTGATCGGCCTGGGCTTCTGGGAGAACGGCTTCCGCCACGTGACCAACTCGCGCCGACCTATCAACACGGCCGACGATCTGGCGGGCCTGAAGCTGCGCGTGATCCAGAGCCCGCTGTTCCTCGACACCTTCAACGCGCTGGGCACCAACGCCACGCCCATGCCGTTCACCGAGCTGTACACCGCCATGGAGCAGAAGGCCGTGGACGGTCAGGAGAACCCGCCCGCCACCATTCTGGCCAGCAAGTTTTATGAGGTGCAAAAGCACCTGGTGCTGTCGCGCCACATGTACAGCGCGTGGGTGCTGCTGATGTCCAAGAAGACCTGGGACGGCCTCTCGGCCGACGAGAAGAAGATCGTGCAGGAAGCCGCGCGCGAGGCCACGGTGTTCGAGCGCAAGACCATCCGCGCCTTCAGCGAAACCGCCCTGGGCGAGCTGAAGAAGGCCGGCATGCAGATCACCGAGCTGCCCGCCGCCGAACAGGCCAAGCTGCGCACCAAGCTGCAGCCCGTGCTGGCCAAGTACGGCAAGGAGTTTGGCGAAGAGACCACCAGCGAGCTGATGGGCGAGCTGGCCAAGGCGCGGGGCGGCAAGTAAGCCACTGGTTCGTTCCCCGGGGCGCAGCTCCTGGCTGCGCCCAGCCCTTCTTTTGCGACGCTCCGACCCCATGAAAAAAACACCCCGCCGCCCCTTCCGCTCCCGCGAATGGTTTGCCGCGCCCGAGCGCTCGGACATGACCGCGCTGTACCTGGAGCGGTTCATGAACTACGGGCTCACACCCGAAGAGCTGCGCTCGGGCCGGCCGATCATCGGCATTGCGCAGACGGGCAGCGACCTGTCGCCCTGCAACCGCATCCACCTGGACCTGGCGCGCCGCGTGCGCGACGGCATCCGCGATGCGGGCGGCATCCCGATGGAGTTCCCGGTCCACCCCATCTTTGAAAACTGCCGCCGCCCCACGGCCGCGCTGGACCGCAACCTGGCCTATTTGGGCCTGGTGGAAATCCTGTACGGCTACCCCATCGACGCGGTGGTGCTGACCACGGGCTGCGACAAGACCACGCCCGCGGGCGTCATGGCCGCGTCCACGGTGGACATCCCGGCCATCGTGCTCTCGGGCGGGCCCATGCTCGATGGCTGGCACGAGGGTCAGCTGGTGGGCTCGGGCACCGTGATCTGGCGCAGCCGTCGCCAGCTGGCTGCAGGCGAAATCGACGAGGAAGAATTTTTGCAGCGCGCCTGCAACAGCGCGCCCTCCGCCGGGCACTGCAACACGATGGGCACGGCATCGACCATGAACGCGGTGGCCGAGGCGCTGGGCCTGTCGTTGCCGGGCTGCGCGGCCATTCCCGCGCCCTACCGCGAGCGCGGGCAGATGGCGTACGAAACCGGGAGGCGCATTGTGGAGATGGCGTACGAAGACCTGCGCCCCTCGCGCATCCTGACGCGCGAGAGTTTCTTGAACGCGCTGTCGGTCGTCAGCGTGGCCGGCGGCAGCAGCAACGCGCAGGTGCACATCATGGCCATGGCACGCCACGCGGGTGTGCAGCTCGATGCGCAAGACTGGACCGACCACGCCTACGACCTGCCGCTGCTGCTGAACATGCAGCCCGCGGGCCAGTTCCTGGGCGAGCGCTTCTTCCGCGCCGGCGGCGTGCCCGCGCTGATGTGGGAGTTGCAGCAGGCGGGCAAACTGCATGCCGACTGCGCCAGCGTGACGGGCAAGACGGTGGGCGAAAACCTGCAGGGCCGCGAAACCCATGACCGCGAGGTGATCCGCCCCTTCAGCAACCCGCTGATGCACAAGGCGGGGTTCATGGTGCTCAGCGGCAACCTGTTCGACTTCGGGATCATGAAGACTTCGGTCATCTCCGAGTCCTTCCGCCAGCGCTACCTGAGCCGCCCTGGGCAGGAGGGCATCTTTGAAGCCCGCGCCGTGGTGTTTGAAGGCGCAGACGATTACCACGCGCGCATCAACGACCCGACACTGAACATCGACGAAGGCTGCATCCTGGTGATGCGCGGCGCAGGCCCCATCGGCTGGCCGGGCTCGGCCGAAGTGGTGAACATGCAGCCGCCGGACGCGCTGATTCGGCGCGGCATCAACACTTTGCCCACGCTGGGCGACGGGCGCCAGTCGGGCACGGCGGACAGCCCGTCCATCCTCAACGCATCCCCCGAAAGCGCCGTGGGCGGGGGGCTGAGTTGGTTGCAAAGCGGCGACACCATCCGCATCGACCTGAACACCGGGCGCTGCGATGCGCTGGTCGCCCCCGAAGAGATCGCGCGCCGCAAGCGTGACCTGCCCGCCCCGCCCGTGCCCGCGAGCCAATCGCCGTGGGAGGCGCTGTACCGCGAGAAAACGGGGCAACTGGCCGACGGCGCCACACTGGACTTTGCGCTGGGCTTCCAGCGCATTTCCGAAAAGACGCCACGCCACAACCACTGATAACAAACGGGTGGGCAACCGGCGCTCACCCGGCTTTTCGAAGGATTCTCCATGAACAACATGACGGCAGCGGCAGTTGCCGAACGGGCCCGTGCGCCCCAAGCCGCATTGCAAGTGCTCCCCGACGACGGCCTGCAAGGCACGCTGGTCGGCCGTGTTTGGGCGCCCAGTGGTGCCGTTCCAGGCCCGGCCGTGGTGGCACTGCGGCCTGAAGGTGTGTTCGACCTGAGCGCGCACTACCCCACCATGAGCACGCTGCTCGACACCCTGGCGCCTGCCGAGGCTGCGCGCAGCGCCACCGGCCAGTACCTGTGCAGCGTGGACGACCTGCTGGCCAACAGCCAACCCGGCTCACGCGACACCTCCCGTCCCTGGCTGCTGGCCCCGTGCGACCTGCAGGTGGTCAAGGCTGCGGGCGTGACCTTTGCGGCCAGCCTCATCGAGCGCGTAATTGAAGAACAGGCGCGCGGCGACGCCACCCGCGCACAGGGCCTGCGCAGCCAGGTGATCGGCCTCATCGGCCAGAACCTGGCGGACATCCGCCCCGGCTCGCCCGAGGCCATGCGCCTGAAGGCGCTGCTACAGGACAAGGGCCTGTGGTCGCAGTACCTGGAAGTGGGCATCGGCCCCGACGCCGAGGTGTTCACCAAGGCGCCGGTACTGGCCTCGGTGGGCTGCGGTGATGACATCGGCATCCGCTCCGACTCGGCCTGGAACAACCCCGAGCCCGAGGTGGTGCTGGCCGTGAACAGCCGGGGCCAGATCGTGGGCGCCACACTGGGCAACGACGTAAACCTGCGCGACATCGAGGGCCGCAGCGCGCTGCTGCTGGGCAAGGCCAAGGACAACAACGCATCGTGCGCACTGGGCCCGTTCATCCGTCTGTTCGATGCCAGTTTCGGGCTGGAACAGGTGCGCAAAGAGACGGTGCACCTGCGCGTGGCAGGCCAAGACGGCTTTGAGCTGCGCGGCATCAACACCATGGCCAGCATCAGCCGCGACCCCACCGACCTGGTGGCGCAGACGCTGGCCGCGCACCAGTACCCGGATGGGTTCATGCTGTTCATGGGCACGCTGTTCGCCCCCATCGAAGACCGCGACCAGCCGGGCGGCGGCTTCACCCACCACCTGGGCGACCTGGTGTCCATCCAGAGCGCCTGGCTGGGCGGCCTGCACAACCGCGTGGCACACAGCGAGGCCGCGCCGCCTTGGCGCTTTGGCCTGCGCGCCTTCATGGCCAACCTGGCGCAGCGCGGGCTGCTGCAGGGCACCGCCCTCTGAGTCGAGAAGAAAAACAGGAGACACCCATGCTGAACGCCTTCATCGACCGCTGCTGCCGCTGGATCAACCTGCTCATCGCCCTGGCGCTGGCCGTGATGGTGGTGATGGTGTTCGGCAATGTTGTGCTGCGCTATGCGTTCAACTCCGGCATCACCATCAGCGAGGAGGTCTCGCGCTGGCTGTTTGTGTGGATCACCTTCCTGGGCGCCATCGTGGCGGTGCGCGAGCGTGGGCACCTGGGCACCGACTTCCTGCTGGCGCGCCTTCCGCCGCTGGGCCAGCGCATTTGCCTGGCCCTGAGTTATGCGCTGATGATCTGGTGCACCTGGCTGCTGTTCAGCGGCGCACTGGCGCAGGCGCGCATCAACTGGGATGTGGATGCGCCGGTCACCGGTGCATCCATGGCCATCTTCTATGCGTCGGGCGTAGTGTTTGCCGTGGCTGCCGGCCTGCTGCTGGCGCTGGACCTGTGGCGCATTGTGTCGGGGCAGATGCCGGACAGTGAGCTGGTGCAGATCTCCGAGTCCGAAGAACTGGCCGCCGTGGGCAGCCAGCTGCCACACGCAGCCCCCGCGCCCACGGCCTCACGCCAGTGAGCCCCACACCGCAATGACCTGGAGCGTTCTTCCATGACCGTTTTCATCTTCCTCGGCTCCCTGCTGGCCGCCATGGCCATCGGTGTGCCGATTGCCTACGCGCTGCTGGTGTCCGGCGCGGCCCTCATGTGGCACCTGGACCTGTTCGACGCACAGATCCTGGCGCAGAACGTGATCAATGGCGCCGACAGCTTTCCGCTGCTGGCCGTGCCCTTCTTCATGCTGGCGGGCGAGATCATGAACGTGGGCGGGCTGTCGCAGCGCATCGTCAAGCTGGCGCTCACGCTGGTGGGGCACAAGCGCGGCGGGCTGGGCTTTGTCGCCATCCTCGCGGCCTGCATGCTGGCGGCGCTATCAGGCTCGGCCGTGGCCGACACGGCGGCGCTGGCAGCCCTGCTGCTGCCCATGATGGTCAAGGCCGGGCACGACAAGGCGCGTGCGGGCGGGCTGATTGCCTCGGCCGGCATCATCGCGCCGGTCATTCCGCCCTCCATCGGCTTTGTGGTGTTTGGCGTGGCAGCCAATGTGTCGATCAGCAAGCTGTTCCTGGCGGGCATCGTGCCGGGGCTGCTGATGGGGCTAGCGATTGCGGTCACTTGGTACTGGGTCTCGCAGCGCGAAAACGTCACGCCACCGCCCAAGGCCTCGACGGCCGAGAAGCTGCAGGCGCTCAAGGAATCGACCTGGGCGCTGTTCCTGCCCGTCATCGTGATCGTGGGCCTGAAGATGGGTGTGTTCACACCCACCGAGGCGGCTGCGGTGGCCGCGGTCTATGCGTTGCTGGTGGCCACGCTGGTCTACCGCGAGCTGCACTGGCGCCAGCTCACCGACGTGTTCATCAGCGCCGCCAAGACCACGGCCGTGATCATGTTCCTGGTGGCCGCCGCCATGGTCAGCGCCTGGCTCATCACCGTGGCCGACATCCCGCGCCAGCTCGTGGGCCTGCTCAAGCCGCTGATGGAACACCCCACGCTGCTGCTCATCGCCATCATGGTGCTGGTGATGGCCGTGGGCACCGCCATGGACATGACACCCACCATCCTCATCCTCACGCCCGTGCTGATGCCCGTAGTGAAGGCTGCGGGCATCGACCCGGTCTACTTTGGCGTGTTGTTCATCATGAACAACGCCATCGGACTGATCACGCCCCCGGTCGGCACGGTGCTGAACGTGGTCGCGGGCGTGGGCAAGATGCGCATGGACGACGTGACCCGGGGCGTGGTCCCGTTCATGGTGGCGCAGTTCGCCATGATGTTTCTGATGGTGCTGTTTCCGTCGATCGTGCTGGTGCCGATGCGGTGGTTTATCGGGTGATCCGCTGTTTGGCTGAAAAACTTAAAGCTTTTTGGCCGCTTCCGCGCATCCATCATGCCTATTTAGCTATCAAAAAAGGAGCTTTCGGCCTTTTGACTGCTCCTCCACCTGCGGTCGGCACACTGGCGCAATGCCTCAGTTCGCCACCGTGAACCGCTTTTGCACATGGCGCGGCGTTTCCAGTTCGTCCACCATCGCCACGGCCAGGTCGGCCGCGCTGATGCTGCCGGGCTGCTCGCCGTTCATCAGCGGGGCTTCGTCGCCCAGGCGGTACTGGCCGGTGCGCTCGCCGGGCTGCAGCAGGATGGGGGGCGAGAGGAAGGTCCAGTCCAGCGTGTTTTCGGTGCGGATCCAGTTCAGCGCCTCGCGGGCGGCCAGGGCGCCCTGCTTCCATTCGGCGGGGAACTGGGGCGTGTCCACCAGCTGCACGCCGGGCGCCACAAACAGGCTGCCTGCGCCGCCCACCATCAGGAACCGGCGCACGCCCGCCTGCTTGGTGCCGTCGATGATGGCGCGTGTGCCCTTGAGGAACTGGTCGTGGATGTCGGGCACCGTCCAGCCGGGGTTGTAGGCGCTCACCACGGCGTCGTGGCCTGCGGCGGCCTTGGCCACCTGGGCAGCGTCCTGCGCGTCGGCGGCGACCACCGTGAGGCCTTCGCGGGGGGTGAGCTTGCCAGGGTTGCGGGCCAGCACGGTCACGCGGTGGCCGCGTTGCAGCAGTTCATTCAGCACGGCCGAGCCGACAAAGCCGGTGGCACCAATCAGGGCGATGTTCATGGGAGGTCTCCTGGGGTCAAAGTTGCGATGGGGTGAGATTACGGGCTTGTCAAAGTGCGCGGTAGAGGGCTGAAAATGCCTTCTCCTTGAAGCTGTGCTTCACAATCACCCCATGGAAGACCTCAAACGCATGGCCGTGTTTGCCGCCGTGGTGCAGCACGGATCGATGAGTGGCGCCGCCCGCGCGCTGGGTATGAGCACGTCGGCCGTGAGCCAGCAGGTGCGCAAGCTCGAAAGCGACGGCGGCGTGACGCTGCTGCACCGCTCCACCCGCAAGCTGGCACTCACCGAGGCAGGCCAGCGTTACCACGCGCGCTGCGCCGCCATGTGGGCCGCCGCCGAGCAGGCGCGGGCCGAGCTGGCGGCATCGCGCGATGCGCCCAGCGGCGAGCTGCGCCTGTCGGCCACCGTGGGCTTTGCGCGCCACATTGCGCCCGCCTTGGGGGAGCTTTTGGCGGCGCACCCGGCGCTGCGCCTGCGGCTGCTGGTGGACGATTCGCCCATCGACCTCATCAATGCGCGCATCGACCTGGCGGTGCGGTTCGGGCGACTTTCGGACTCGACCTGGGCCGCGCGCAGGCTGTGTGGCATGCAGTGGTACCTGGCCGCATCACCGCAGTGGCTGGCAACCCATGGCGCGCCGCGTGACCCCGATGCACTCCTGACCCACAGCTGGCTGGGCTTTGCGCGCGAGGGGGGTGGGCTGCTGCTGGACCTGCACAGCCCGGCGGGCGAACCACGCGCGCTGCGGGTGGAGCCCCGCATTGCCAGCAACAACCAGCTGTCCATCCAGCAGATGTGCGAGGCCGGGCTGGGCCTGGCACTGGTGGGCAGCATGGACGCGCACGAGGCCCTGCAGGCCGGCCGACTGGTGCGGCTGCTGCCCGAATGGTCGTTTGGCACGCTGGACATCTGGGCCGTGACGCCGCAGCGTGACGCGCAGCCCGCCAAGGTGCGCCAGTCGATTGCGGCACTGCATGCCTACCTGCGGCAGGTGCCCGGTATCTCGGACTGAGCGCCCGCCCCGCTCGCCTTCCCATTGGTTTTTTATCGCCCCAAGCGACAAATTCCATCGTTGTGCGCACACCAGGCTCTGCCTACAGTCGCGGCTCCCTGGCCAGGGTTTTTTTGATTGATCCCACCACCCACCGGAGACCCGACATGACGACCAACCCACCGCTGACCTTTCCCATCGACCGTGTACTGACTGCCTTCGAGCAGCAGGACGTGCCCACGCTGCTGGCCACCATTGCCGATGATGTGGACTTTCGCATCGACCATTACCGCGACGATGCCGACACCCGCTGGCAGATCGCCCGCAACAAGGCCGAGGCTTTGGGCGTGGTGCAGCGCCTGGGTGCCGAGGTGTTCCCACGCGGCACGAAGATCCTGCACACGCACAGCCAGCCGCTGGGCAACGACTGGGTGCTCACGCACTTTCACCAGCGCTTCTTTTATGCGGTACAACAGCGCGAAGTGGAATCTGTGACCTGGATCACCAGCCATTCACGCAACGGGCAGGTGGACTACTTCCGCGAGACCGTCACCACCATCACGCCCGTCTGACCACCCGACCAAGGAAGGCCCTGCCACCATGCTGTTTGACCTGCGCGCCCTGGGCTACTTTGTGGCGGCCTATGAAGAGCGCTCGGTCACGGCCGCTTCGCGCCGCTGTTTTGTGGCGCAGCCTTCCATCAGCATGGCCATCAAGGGGCTTGAGGATGCGCTCGAAACCACCCTGTTCGAGCGCAGCCGGCAGGGCCTGGCCCCCACACCCGCCGCGCACCGGCTGTACCCGCGTGCCTGCAGCCTGCTGGCCCAGTCCAGCGCCATGGTGCGCGACTTCCGCGATGCGCCGCGCGAAACGCTGGGCGTCTTCCTGCAGGACGACCTGATGGTGCAGCCCGCCGCGCCCCTGTTCGCGCAGATTGCGCAAGAATGGCCCCACACCATGGTGCGGCTCGCCGCCAGCGCGCAAGAGGCCCGGTTGCGCATGGTGGCCGAACACTGCAAGCCGCCGGGCGACACCTTTGTGCCGCTGTGGCACGAGCCCTATGTGATGCTAGTGCCCGAGCAGCACCCGCTGCGCTTCAAAAAGCGCTTTGGCCTGGCAGACATTGAGAACCTGCCCCTCATCGAGTGGCCCTATTGCCCGCTGCACCAGTCCTTCATCCGCCTGCTGGCCGAACGGGGCATTGCGCTGCAGGTGCAGGCCAGCGCCGCGCGCGAGGAGCTGCTGCTGCACATGGTGGATGCCGGCATGGGGCTGGCTGTGGTGCCGCAGTCGCACGCGGCCCACGCACGCCGCGCGCTCGCCCGCCCGCTGGACGGGCCCCTGGCCTTTTCGCGCCACATCGGCCTGGCCTGCGACGCGTCGGACGCCCCCATGCTCGGGCTGCTCCACCGCCTGGCGGACGGCATGAAGGCAGTCGTAGCCCAGCCCGAGCCCACGCAGCGCAGCAATGTGGTCTGATCACCGGCTTGATCAACCCCTTCTGCCTCACCACCCATGATTCTGGAAATCGCCCACCTCACGGTCCGCCCCGGCCAGAACAGCGCGTTCGAACAGGCTTTTGCCCAGGCGCAGCGCATCATTGCCTCCATGCACGGCTACATCTCCCATGAGCTGGGCCATTGCCTGGAGCGCCCGCAAGACTATGTGCTGCTGGTGCGCTGGGCCACCCTGGCCGACCATGAGGTGGGGTTCAGGCAATCGACTCCCTACCAGGAGTGGAAGCGGCTGCTGCACCACTTCTACGACCCGTTCCCCACGGTGGTGCACTTTGAGCCGGTGGCGCTGGCCGGGGTGTGACGCCCCCGACACGCCCGCATGCTGCGGCGCACTATTCGGGTATTGCCTGAAGATTTAGCGCACTGCGCGCGCCGTTTGGGTCCTAGAATTTGTAAAAGCGCGTATCTTCATTTCTGCGCAAAGGATCCACCATGAAAGCCATCCAGCAGGACATCGACGAGCGGACCAACCTCACCAGCACCAACAAGTTTGAGCTGCTGCTGTTCCGCCTGGGCACCGACACTGCCTTGAACAAGTCCGAACTGTTCGGCATCAACGTCTTCAAGATCCGCGAGATCGTGGCCATGCCCAGCATCACGCCGATTGCGGGCACCACGCCGCATTCGCTGGGCGTGGTCAACCTGCGCGGCCAGGTGATTCCGGTGCTCGATCTGCCCTCCATCGTGGGCTGCAAGCCCCAGACGGGCCTGAACATCATGCTGGTGACCGAATACGCACGCACCACCCAGGCGTTTGCGGTCGAATCGGTGGAAGACATCGTGCGCCTGGACTGGAAGCAGGTGCTCTCGGCCGAAACCAGCGGCGCCAAGGGCAAGCTGGTCACCAGCATTGCCCGCCTGGACGGCAACACCGACGAATCCCGCCTGGCCCAGGTGCTGGATGTGGAAGCTATCCTGCAGATGGTGTCGCCGTCCGACGGCCACGAGGTGACCGAAGAGAAGGTGGGCGCCAAGCTCAAGCTCAAGCCCGGCACCATCGTCCTGGCGGCAGACGATTCGTTTGTGGCCCGCTCGCTGATTGAGCAGGAACTCAAGGTGCTCAACGCCCCCTACGAGATGGTCAAGTCGGGCAAAGAGGCCTGGGACCGCCTCAACGCCATCGCCAAGAGCGCTGAGGCCGAGGGCAAGACCGTGCTGGACCGCGTCGCCATGGTGCTGACCGACCTGGAGATGCCGGAAATGGACGGCTTCACCCTGACCCGCAACATCAAGCAGGACGCCCGCTTCCATGGCCTGCCGGTGGTCATCCACTCGTCCCTTTCGGGCTCGGCCAATGAAGACCATGTGCGCAGCGTAGGCGCCGACGGCTACGTGGCCAAGTTCGTGGCCGAAGACCTGGCCGACACCATCCGCCGCGTCCTGCCCAAGTAAGACACAGCAACCCTGCCCGCCTCTCCCAGGAGGAAGGGCAGGAGCAAGGACAGAAATTTTTGGCATTTTTGGCCTTCTCCGCGCATCCAGAATATCTTTCTAGCTATCAATTTTGATATGACTGCCAATCGGTACAGCGCGGGGCCGAGCACAGGCTGTGGCAGCGCCCGACAACTGCACAGCGGCAGTCAACCAAATGGCTGCGCCAAACGCTAAAGGGCTTGGCACAGCCAACGCCAGCCCCTGAAATTTGTAACATCCCACCGGGGTGTTTTTCATGGGCTTTACGGACCCGGGCGGAACGCGCACCCCGGGCCGGAGTCTGAACACCATGACCTACACACTCGCCCGCATCCTTTCTGCCTCGGCCCTGGGGATCCTCGTGACAGGGTGCGCCACCGTGCCGGGCGACCCGTACTACGAGCCCTCTCGCTACCAGGTGTACGAGCAGCCGGGCTATATCTACAGCGCCCCGCCGCCGGTGTACCAGGCGCCCCCCGTGTACCGTGCCCCGGGGGTGATCTATTCCGCCCCACCACCGCCCCCCGTCTACTACGGTGGGCGCGACCGGCACGACGACCGCTGGGACAAGGGCCGTGACCGCGACGACTGGCGCGAACGGGAGCGCGACCGTGACCGTGCCGAACGCGACCGTGCTGCCCGCGAGCGGGATCAGCGGGAACAACAGGCCCGCGAAGCCGACCGCCGTGCCCGCGAACGCGACCAGGCCCGCCGCGAACAGGCCGAGCGCGACCGCCGCGCCGCAGAAGACCGACGCAACCGCAACCCTGGCCAGATGGCACCCGGCAGCTACACCCCCCATCCGCAGGACTGGCGCTCGCGCCAGTTCTCCAACAGCCAGGAACAGCCCTGAACTACCTCGCCTGGTGACCACAGCCGAACCCCACCTTGGAGCGGTAACAAAATCATGATCCGAGCCCAGCACCTTCTCGCATGCCTGTGTGTGGCCTGGATCGGCACAGGTGCCCAGGCGCAGGTCGTGCGCTGCACCGACCCCGCCACCGGCAAGGTGACCTACACCGACGGCAGCTGCGCAGGCGGCGCCACTGCGCGCGAGGTGGAAGCCCGCAAGACGCCCGAAGACATCCAGCGCGAACGCGAGCAGGCCGCCCAGGCACTCGCGCACAAGCAACAGCGCCTGGAGGCCGAGAACAAGGCCGCAGAAACCGAGGCCCTGCGCAATGCCCAGCGCGACAGCGCCAGGCCCGCCACTCCGGACTACGCGCGGTCGCCCGAATGCGCGCGCTCACGCCGCAACCTGGATGTGGTGCTGAGCAGTGCCAGCGGGGGCAGCTACGACCAAAGCCAGCGTGTGGAGGCGGCCCAGCGACAGATGGACCTTGACTGCCTGGGCCCTGCGGGCTACGCAGAGGTGGAAAAAGCCCGTGCATCGCGCCCCACCACGGTCAACACCACCCCGGCACCGGTGGTGGTGGTGGTGCCGCCCCGCCACCCGGCCCGCCCCGTGCAACCGCCCGAGCCAGTCCCGAAGCAATTCACACAGTGCAACGTGTTCCGTTGCTACGACAAGCAGGGCAACGTCTACCCGCGCTGAAGAGCGCGCGTGTTCAGCGCAGCCAGCCCAACTCCCCGTGGGCGGAAGCACCCCTTGTCGCACCGCTTGTGCGGCCTGCGACAAGGCGCCTCGCCAGGGCCACACTGCCGAGCCTTGTGAGCCGCTCACGGCCCTGGTAACACCCCAGCGGCGCGCGCGCCCTGCAGCCCCTGCGCCACGCTGGGGTAGCGCAGCCGCACCCCCAGCTCCTGCAGCATGCGCCGGTTGTCCAGGCGGCGCGACTCCCCCATGAAACTCAGCAGCATCAGCGACAGCTGCTCCTGCGCCGTGCTGCGCGGCACCCGGGGGGGACGCGGCAGGCCGTACAGGTCGGCTGCCAGGTCGAAGTAGTCGCCCATTTTCATGTGGCTCGCATCGCTCAGGTTGTAGGCACGTTGCGGCCGGCCCTTCCACAACGCGGCAACGCAGGCGCGCGCCAGGTCATCGGCGTGGACGTGGTTGGTGAACACATCGTCCTCGGGCACCAGCACCGGCGTTCCGCGCCGCAGGCGGGCCTCGGGCGTGCCGCCCTCGCGGTCGGGGGCGTAGATGCCCGGGATGCGCAACAGGTTGGCGCGCACCCCGGCGCGGCCCAGGTGGCGCACAGCACGCTCGGCATTCACCCGGCGCTGCGCGCGGGGCGTGGCGGGAGCCAGGGGCCGCGTCTCGGGCACCAAAGCCCCCTGGCAGTCACCATAGACGCCACTGGTGGACGCATAGGCCAGCGACACCGGCAGGCTGCGCCGCCGCAGCACCCGGGCCAGCGCCACAGTGCGCGGGTCGGCCCACCAGGCAGCACCGCCTGCCTCTTCGCCCGGCGGCGGGGCCAGGTGCAACACCCGCGTGGCCACGCCCGACAGGCGGCGCAGCGTGGCGGCATCGTCCAGGTTGCCGAGCAGCGGCCGCGCGCCCAGACGGCGCAAGCCCGCCACGCGAGACGGGCTGGAGGTGAGCGCCAGCACCTGCAGCCGCCCCGCCCCCGGGCCGGTGTTCAAGTCACGCACAACACGTTGACCCACGTCACCACAGCCCACGATCAGCAGGCGTTCACGGCGAAAGCGCGCTGGCAGGGCGCCAAGGGGGCTTTGGTTTGAAGGCAAAATCGGACCCGTTTGCTTGGATAGAACACGTCCCGAGGATACCCACAACATGACCAGCGCCGAGGCTGCCACCACCGCAGCGTTCCAGATCACCGTGCAGCCCAGCGGCCGCGCTTTCAGTGCCACCCCGGGCCAGAGCATCCTGGCTGCGGCCATACAGAGTGGCGTGGGCCTGCCCTATGGCTGCAAGGACGGCGCCTGCGGCTCGTGCAAATGCAAGAAGATCAGCGGCACGGTGCGCCATGGCGAGCACCAGCCCAAGGCGCTGAGCGCCGACGAGGAGGCAGCAGGCCTGGTGCTGACCTGCTGCGCCCAGCCGCTGTCGGACGTGGTGCTCGAGTCACGCCAGGTCACTGACGAAAGCGCCTACCCGATCAAGAAGATGCCGGTGCGCGTGTCCACGCTCACGAAAAAGTCGCACGACGTGATGCAGGTGCGCCTGCAGTTGCCCGCCGCCGACACCTTCCGCTACCACGCGGGGCAGTACATCGAATTCATCCTGCGCGACGGTGCCCGCCGCGCCTATTCGATGGCCAACGCGCCGCACACCCAGGCCGAGGCGCCGGGCGTGGAACTGCACATCCGCCACATGCCAGGCGGCAAGTTCACCGACCATGTGTTCGGTGCGATGAAGGAGAAGGAAATCCTGCGCGTCGAGGGCCCGTTCGGCAGCTTCTTCCTGCGCGAAGACTCCGACAAACCCATCGTGCTGCTCGCCTCGGGCACCGGCTTTGCCCCCATCAAGGCGCTGATAGAGCACCTGCAGTTCAAGGGCATCACCCGCCCCACCGCGCTGTACTGGGGGGGGCGCCGTCCGGAAGACCTCTACATGCACGACTGGGTGCAGGCCCGCGCGGCCGAGCTGCCCTGGCTGCGCTACATCCCTGTGATCTCGAACGCCCTGCCCGAAGACGGCTGGACGGGCCGCACCGGCTTCGTGCACCAGGCCGTGCTGGATGACTTTGCCGACCTGTCGGGCCACCAGGTCTATGCCTGCGGCGCGCCCATCGTGGTCGATTCAGCCCGCGAAGCCTACAGCGCGCAGCGGGGCCTGCCAGCCGAAGAGTTTTTCGCCGACTCCTTCACCTCCGAAGCCGACAAACACGGCGGCTGACGGTGGACCTGCGCGCGGCGCCCGACGACTCAACCGAGGCCGGTGCCCCGCGCCCTTCCCACGGGTTGCCCCGCCTGCGCCGGGGCGCCGGGTTCATCGCAGCCTTGCTGTGCGTGGCCGTGCTGCTGGTGGTGGCCGCCGGTGAATGGGCGGCCCAGAGCGAGCGGGACGCCCAGTGGGACAACCTGCGCCGCTCGGGCGAGGTGCAGGCCCTGGCCCTGCGGGGGGTGGCCACGCGCTACAACTACCTGCCCTTCACCACCGCCCAGCACCCACTGGTGAGCCAGTTGCTACGCCACCCCGCCTCCCAGGAGGTGCGCGATGCCGCCAACGCCTATCTGCAGGCCGTGAACGAGCACGCGGGCTCCGACATGCTGTATGTGATGGACCTGGAGGGCCTCACGCTGGCATCGAGCAACTGGGACACGCCCAGCAGCTTTGTGCACCAGAACTACCGCAATCGCCCTTACTTCCACGATGCGCTGGGCGGTGACACCGGGCGTTTTTATGGCGTGGGCAAGACCACGGGCGAGCCGGGCCTGTTTGTGTCAGCCCCCGTGCGCGACAACGGCCGGGTGATCGGCGTGGTGGCAGTGAAGGTGCGCATGGAGCCCATTGCCAACCCCTGGGAGCAGCTGCGCGACCCGGTGTTCGTGACCGACGCGCGGGGCATCGTGTTCCTGGGCTCCGAGCCCAGCTGGCTCTACCGCACCAGCCGCCCCGTGCCCGCCGCCGACGTGCAGCAACTGCAGCACAACGAGCAATACGGCACCGGCTGGACGCCCCGCCCCGTGCCCTGGACCCTGCGCCAGCAGGACGACCAGCCGGGTGCCGAACTGCGCCTGGACGGCAATGGCAAGCGCTACCTGGCGTTCGAGGAAGCCCTGCCCGACCTGGGCTGGACGCTCACCGTCACCGCCGACAGCCGGGTGGTGGCCGTGGCCCGCCAGCAGGCCTGGGCGCTGGCCACGCTGGCCTCGGGCCTGCTGGTGCTGGGCGCGCTCTACTGGCAGCTGCGCGAGCGCCGCCTGGCCGAAAACCGCCAGGCCCGCATCGGGCTGGAGCAGCGCGTGCAGGAGCGCACCCACGCGCTGCAGCAGGCACAGGCGTTCCGCCAGTCGATGGAAGACTCGCTGCTGGTGGGCATGCGCGCCCGCGACCTCGAAGGCCGCATCGTCTACGTGAACGCCGCCATGTGCGACATGGTGGGCTACCGGGCCGACGAACTCATCGGCCAGCTGCCGCCCTACCCCTACTGGCACCCAGATGACCTCGACCGGCACTGGAACGACAGCGACACCGTGCTGGCCGGCAACGCGTTTCCCCAGGGACGGGAAAACCGGCTGCGGCACCGCGATGGGTCGGACGTGTACACCATGTTCTACACCACGCGCCTCATCGACGGCAGCGGCCAGCACATCGGCTGGATGAGCTCGGTGGTCAACATCACCGCGCAGAAGCGGGCCGAAGAGCAGCAGCAGCAGCACGAGACGCAGCTGCAGCGGGTGCAGCGTGTGATCACGGTGGGCGAGATGGCCTCGACCCTGGCGCACGAACTGAACCAGCCGCTTGCGGCCCTGGTCAACTACGCGGCGGCGGCACGTGCACTGGCCGCTCAGGGCAAGACCGGGCCCCTCAATGACAGCCTGGAAGCCCTGTCGGCCCAGGCGCTGCGGGCCGCCGACATCGTGGGCCGCATCCGCCGCTGGGTGCGCCAGCACCCTGAAAGCCGCGAGCCCTGCGACCTGTCGGCCATCGTGGAGCAGTCGCTGGAGCTGCTGCTGCGCGCCGAGGCCCGCCGCCAGGGGATTGCGGTGCGCGTCGAGCCGGCCGCAGCCCCTTTGCAGGTGCATGCCGACCGCGTGCTGCTCGAACAAGTGGTGATCAACCTGGGCCTGAACGCGCTGCAGGCCATGCAGACACACCAAGCTCCGCCCGAGGGGCACGAACTGCGGCTGCGTTTGGCCGCAGACCACGGCCACGCGCTGGTGCAGGTGCTCGACCGGGGCCCGGGCCTGCCGCCCGGCATCGCAGAGCGCCTGTTCGAGCCCTTTTTCACCACCCGTTCTGACGGGCTGGGCCTGGGCCTCAACATCTGCCGCTCCATCATTGAGAGCATGGGCGGCCAGTTGCAGGCCTGCAACCGCGAGGGCGGCGGCGCCGTTTTCGAGATCCGCCTGCCGCTCGCCAGCGCACCTGACAATCCCTGAAAACGCCGCCGCACCATGACCTACGACACCCTTCCCACAGCCGCCGGGTCGCACGGTGACACCGTGGTCTACATCGTGGACGACGATGAAGGCGTGCGCCAATCGCTGGCCGCCCTGCTGCTGGCACGCGGGTACACGGTGCGTGCCTTTGAAGCCGGAGAGGCTTTTCTGGCCCAGGCGGCGCTGGACCAGCCCGGCTGCGTGCTGCTGGACCTGCGCATGGAAGGCCTGAGCGGGCTGCAGGTGTTCCACGAACTCGGCCAGCGCCACAGCGCGCTCAAGACCGTGTTCCTGTCGGCCCATGGCGAGCTGTCCTCCGCCGTCGCAGCCGTCAAGCAGGGGGCGGTGGACTGGCTGGAAAAGCCGTGCAACGAAGCCACCTTGCTGGCCGCTGTCGAGAAAGCCTCCGCGCTGTCGCAAGCGCAGGCACGGCAGGCGCAACGGTTGCAGCAACTACGCGAGCGATGGGACGCCCTGAGCCCACGCCAGCAAGAGGTGGCCCAACTGGTGGCCACCGGCATCAGCAGCAAGGAGGTCGCCCGCGCGCTGGCCCAGCGTGACCCGGAGCGCCCCATCGACCCGCGCACTGTGGACACGCACCGCTCCGCCATCTTCCTGAAGCTGGACATCCGTTCGTCGCACGAGCTGGGCATGCTGGTGGAAGACCTGGGCGTGGCGCTTGGCGCACCCCGCCCGGCATGAGCGTCGCCGCCTGACCCTCACCGCCCAACCATCACCGCTACAGGGCTTCATAAGCCTTCTTACGAATTTTTTGCACAATGCACCCATGAACCGCAGAAACATCCTTCTCGCCAGCGCCGTTGCCGCCGCAACGGTTTTTTCTCCCTCCATCGCTTCGGCGCAGGACACGGGCCAGCCCATCCGCCTGATCGTGCCCTACGCCCCCGGCGGCCCCATCGACGTAACGGCCCGTGCGCTGGCCGAGCGCGTGCGCGATTCGCTGGGCACGGTGATCATCGACAACAAGGGCGGCGCGGGCGGCAACATCGGCGCCGACGCGATTGCCAAGGCCGCACCTGACGGACTGACCATCGGCATCGCCGCCACCGCCACCCACGCGGTCAACCCCTGGCTGTATGCGCGCATGCCGTATGACGCGGGCAAAGACTTTGTTGGCATCACGCAGATGGTGCGCGTGCCCAACGTGCTGGTCATGAATGCCGCCAAGGCCGAGCAGCTCAAGATCAACTCCGTGACCGACCTGATCGCCTACGCCAAGGCCAACCCCGCCAAGCTCAACTACGGCAGCGGCGGCAATGGCAGCGCGGGCCACCTGGCGGGCGAGATGTTCAAGCAACGCGCGGGCATCTTCGCGCTGCACATCCCCTACCGGGGCGCCAACCCGGCCCAGCTGGCGCTGCTGGCGGGCGAGGTGGACTTCAACATCGACAACCTGGCCGCCGCCGCGCCCAACATCCGCGCGGGCAAGCTCAAAGCGCTGGCCGTGACCTCGCTCGACGCCTCGGCCTCGCTGCCGGGCGTGCCGCCCCTGTCCGCCACGTTCAAGGGCTTCTCCATCGACACCTGGTGGGGCCTGGTGGCACCGGCGGCCACGCCAAAGCCCATCATCGACAAGCTGAACAAGGCCTTTGTGGCGGCGCTGAACGCGCCCGAGACCAAGACCCGCTTTGGCGCCCTGCTGGCCGAACCCGTGGCCACCACGCCGCAGCAGTTCGACAGCTTCATGGCCAGCGAACGCGCCAAGTACCAGCAGGTGGTGAAGGCGTCGGGCGCGAAGGTGGATTGACCCCCTGAGCCGCTGCGCGTCTTCCAACCAGGGAGACGCCACCCGTGGCCCGGCGGAGCCGGTTCCACGGTGGCGCTGGTGTGGGGCATCACCCGCATCACCCGGTATGGGTAAGCCCGGCGCAGGGCAAGCAGGTTTTTAAGCTTTTTTGGCCTCTTGCACCCGTCCATCAAGCGCAAGCAGCTCCTGATTCAGGAGCAAGCACCACCCACCACACCCTCGGCCCAGCGCCCGTCGGCCAGCGGGTAGATGCTCTGCGCGGTCACCGCCTGCAGGGCTTCTGCGGCCACGCGCTCAGGCACCAGGTCGGCCAGGGGGCGCAGCACAAAAGCGCGTTCGGCCATGCGGGGGTGGGGGACGGTGAGGGTGGGGGTGTCGATCACCTGGTCGCCAAACCACAGGATGTCCAGGTCCAGCGTGCGGGGTGCGTTGCGGTAGGGGCGCTCGCGCCCGGCGGATTGTTCGATGGCCTGCAGCGCCTGCAGCAGGGCCTCGGGGGTGAGGGTGGTGGCCACTTCGGCCACGGCGTTCAGGTAGTCCGGCCCACCGGCATCCACCGGGGCGCTGCCATAGAGCGGCGACACCCGCAGCACGCGGGTGCCCGGGCATTGGCCCAAGGCGGCCAGGGCCTTGCGCAGGGCGGCTTCGCGCTCGCCCAGATTAGCGCCCAGGCCTACGTAGACCAGGGAGGGCTCAGCGCCCATGTCCTGCCAACTCACTCGCCTGCGGTGGCAGGCGCTGCGCCTTCACCACCGCCGCCCGCACCACCACCTGGTTTGCGGCGACGGCGGCGGCGCTTTTTGGGGGCGCTGCCTTCGGTGGCGAACTCCGCGCCCTCTTCCAAAACATCCGCGTCCCCCGCAGGGCCCACAGCACGCGGGGCCGCCACGGGCGCACTACGTGGCACGCGCTTGACCACGGGCTGCTGCGCTTTCTGGCGGGCCTTCTGTTCTTCGCGCGCCTGGTCCATCAGGTCGTCGCGGCGCTCGTCGTCGGCCGTCTGGAAGTCCTGCCACCACTCGGCCAGCGCTTCTTCGACCTCGCCCACATCGGCGCGCAGGCGCATGAAGTCGAACCCGGCACGGAAACGCGGCTGCATGACCATGCCGAACGGCGTGTTGCCCACGCGCTTTTCAAAGCGCGGCTGCATGACCCAGATCTCGCGCATGTCGGCGGCCAGCTTGCCCCGGCCCGACACGTCGCCGATGCGCTTGTCGAACACTTCGTCGATGGCCTCTTGCAGCGCAGGCAGCGGGTGCTGTCGCTGGTTCAGGCGCTCCTGCCAGCCATTGCGGACGTCTTCCCACAGCACGCAGGCCAGCAAGAAGCTGGGCGCCACGGGTTTGCCTTCGTTCACGCGGCGGTCGGTGTCCACCAGGGCGGCTTTGACAAACGGGGTGTCGGCGCGCTCCACAGCCACGTCCAGCAGGGGGTATATGCCCTTGGCCATGCCCAGCTTCTTGAGCTGTTCGATGGTGGCGATGGCGTGGCCGGTTTGCAGCAGCTTGAGCATTTCGTCAAACATGCGGCTCTGGGGCACCTCGGCCAGCAGGGCCTGCGACTGCACCAGGGGCGCGGCCGACTTGGCGTCGATGGTGAAGCCCAGGGGGCTGAGCTTGGCGGCGAAACGCACGGCGCGGATGATGCGCACCGGGTCTTCGCGGTAGCGCGTGGCGGGGTCGCCGATCATGCGCAGCGTCTTCTTTTTGGCGTCCTGCAAGCCCTTGTGGTAATCCACCACGATCTGGCTCACCGGGTCGTAGTACATGGCGTTCACGGTGAAGTCGCGGCGGGTGGCGTCTTCGTCCTGCGGGCCCCAGACGTTGTCGCGCAGCACGCGGCCGCTGGCGTCCACGGCGTGCTGCATGCCCGCGAGCTGCGCCTTGGAGGTCTTTTCGTTGCCGCTGACCTGGCCTGCGGCGCTGTTGTCGAGGTAGGCGCGGAAGGTGGAGACCTCGATCACCTCGTGCTCGCGACCCCGGCCATGCACCACGTGCACGATGCGAAAGCGCTTGCCGATGATGAAGGCGCGGCGAAACAGGCCCTTGACCTGCTCGGGGGTGGCGTTGGTGGCCACGTCAAAGTCCTTGGGGCGCAGGCCCAGCAACAGGTCGCGCACGGCGCCGCCCACGATGTAGGCCTCGAAGCCTGCCTGCTTGAGCGTGGCCACCACCTCGGCGGCACGGCGGTCCACCAGCTCGGGGTTGATGCCATGCACGCTGGCGGGCACTTCTTCGCGCTTGCCGAAGTGGGGCCTGCCGCCCGAGGTGCCGGGCGTCGATTTGCCCAGCAGTTTGTCGATGAACTTCTTGATCATGGGTAGGGAGGTATCAGGGGGCTGCGAGCGCAGGGGTCAGGAGGCCGTCTGGCTGGCGGGCTCGCCGGATGGTGCCGAGAACAGGTCCAGTATGCGCCAGCCGCGCTGCTGGGCCAGGGCGCGCAGGCGCGGGTCGGGGTTGGTGGCGACGGGGCGGTTCACCTTTTCGAGCAGGGGCACGTCGTTCATGGAGTCGCTGTAGAACGTGCTGTCCACGTCCGCCCAGCTGAGCTGGCGCGCGGCCAGCCACTGCTCCATGCGCAGCACCTTGCCCTCGCGCATGGTGGGGATGCCGTCGATCTCGCCCGTGTACCAGCCGCTGGCGTCACGCACCAGCTGCACGGCCAGCAGCTGCGGCACGCCCAGCGCCTGGGCGATGGGTGTGGTCACAAACTCGTTGGTGGCGGTGACGATCAGCACTTCATCGCCCGCCGCCTGGTGCTGGCGGATCAGGTCGAGCGCCTGGGGCTGGATGGCGGGGGTGATGACCTCGCGCATGAACTGCTGGTGTGCGGCCGCTGCGGCCTCAGGCCCACGCAGGCGCACGGCCTCGGTCGCAAAGCGCACGTAGTCGTGCACGTTGAGCGTGCCCGCCTGGTAGTGGGCATAGAACTCGTCATTGCGGCGCGCGAACTCCACGGGGTCGTTCCAGCCGATGCGGATGGTGAACTCGCCCCACTCGTAGTCGGAGTCGAGCGGCAGCAGCGTGTGGTCCAGGTCAAACAGCGCAAGCCGCAGGCGGCGGGGTTCAGTAGTCATTCAGTGTCACAAAGGGAAAAAGGAGAGGCGCGGAATCACTCCGACTCCAGCATGGTTTTCAGCAAGGGAATCGTGATGGCGCGCTGGGTGCGCAGCGCAAACGCATCGAGCTGGTCCAGCAACTGCATGAGGCTGCCCAGGTCGCGCGAGAAGCGGTTGAGCATGTAGTCCATGACTTCATCGCCCAGGAACACGCCGCGCGCGTCGGCCTCCTGGCGCAGCACCGAGCGGCGCTCGGCCTCGCCCAGCAACTGCAGCTGGAACACATGGCCCCAGCCCAGGCGGCTGCGCAGATCGTCGCGCAGCGGCAGGTCGGCCGGGGGCAGGTCGCCCGCAGCCAGCACCCAGCGCTGGCTGCCGCTGGCGGGGCTGATGGCGTTGACGAACCAGTTGAAGGCCGTGGCCTGCTGGGCGGTGTCGTACAGGTGCACATCGTCCATGACGATGGCGGCCCAGTCTTCGCTGAAATCCGGCGGCTCGGCCACCGAAGGGTCGAGCCAGCCCACGCTGGCGCCCTGCTCGCGCAGGGCCTGGCGCACGGCTTTGAGCAAATGGGTCTTGCCACTGCCGGGCTCGCCCCACAGGTAAGTGGGCACGGGGGAGCGGGTGGCTTCGCTGCTGCCCTCACCTGCAGCCAGGCGCAGGTGCTGCAGGGCGGCCTCGTTGGGGCCAGCAAAAAAACGGGCCAGGGTGGGCCCCGTGGCCAGGCCGATGTCCAGCGCCAGTTGCTTCATCATCATGCGCGGCACCCCGGCGGCAGGGGCAGGCCCGTGGCGGTCGGTGCGTTAGCGGCAGGCGAGGTAAGGTTCAGCAGCAGCATCACAGGAGAATGGGAAGAAGGCGCCCGGCCGTGGGTGACTGCGGCAGGTGCGGCGGCAAAGTGGCTCACGGCGCGGGGCGCAACCGGCTCCCTGGGCAGGGGGCTGGGCGACAATGGCCCCGATTTTAGTCTGGCTCAGGCCCCCTGCCGCCACCGCCCCACCCCACCGCCGATATCCCCCGCCATGGCCCCCACTGCCTCCACGTCCAAGCGCCTGCCCGCTGGTATCTGGGCCCTGGGGGTGAGCATGCTCACCGTGGGCCTGATCGAAGGCGCGGCCGAGGGCACGGCCATAGTTCTCAAGGTGTTTTCGGTGGCGTTGAGCGACTGGTGGGGCAAGCGCAAGCCGCTGGCCCTGCTGGGCTATGGGCTGGGCGCGCTGTCCAAGCCGCTGTTCGCTCTGGCCTCCACGGCGGGCGGGGTCATCACGGCCCGGCTGCTGGACCGGGTGGGCAAGGGCCATCCGGGGGGCGCCGCGAGATGCGCTGGTGGCCGACCTGGCCCCGCCCGAACAGCGTGGCGCGGCCTTCGGGCTGCGGCAATCGCTCGATACCGTGGGCGCCTTCCTCGGCCCCTTGCTGGCCATGGGGCTGATGTTGTTGTGGGCCAACGATTTCCGTACGGTGTTCTGGGTGGCCGTGATCCCGGCCGCGCTGTGCATCGTGGTGCTGGTCTGCGGCGTGAAGGAGCCGGAACGCCCCGCCGGGCAGCCACGCACTGATCCGCCGCGAGAACCTGCGCCGCCTGAGCGCGGACTACTGGTGGGTGGTGGCCCTGGGCGCCATCTTCACGCTGGCGCGCTTCAGCGAGGCATTTCTGGTGCTGCGCCTGCAATAAGGTGGCCTGCCGCTGGCCTTGACGCCGCTGGCGCTGGTACTCATGAGCCTGGTGTTCTCGCTGGGCGCCTATCCGCTGGGCAGGCTCTCCGACCGGATGAGCCACACCACGCTGCTGGCCGGGGGCCTGGTGGTGCTGATCGCAGCCGATGGCCTGCTGGCCTGGCGCGGCAACGGGATCGTGGCCTGGCTGGGCATTGCGCTGTGGGGGCTGCACATGGCCATGACGCAAGGGCTGCTGGCCACCATGGTGGCCGCCACGGCGCCAGCCGACCTGCGTGGCACGGCCTTTGGCATGTTCAACCTGGCCAGCGGCGTGGCGCTGCTGATCGCCAGCGCCCTCGCGGGCCTGCTGTGGGACCAGTGGGGCGCCAGCGCCACCTTCATCGCCGGGGGGGCTGTTCAGCACCCTGGCGCTGGCGGGGGTGTTGTGGCGCGCGCGGACCGGCACAGCCCTGCCAAAGCCCCCGCTCTGACAGGGCTGAGCAGGCACGCCCGGCCAGCCCCCTTAAAATCCCCGGATTCCAGCCCGCCCGGCGGGCCTACCAGCACCAAAGCACCTCCCATGAGTTCCTCTGCCTCCTCCACCCCCATCTCCTACAAAGACGCCGGCGTTGACATCGACGCGGGCGACGCGCTGGTCGAGCGCATCAAGCCGCTGGCCAAGAAGACCATGCGCGAAGGCGTGCTGGCAGGCATCGGCGGCTTTGGCGCGCTGTTTGAAGTGCCCAAGCGGTACCAGGAGCCCGTGCTGGTGTCCGGCACCGACGGCGTGGGCACCAAGCTCAAGCTGGCGTTTGAATGGAACATGCACGACACCGTGGGCATCGACCTGGTGGCCATGAGCGTCAATGACGTGCTGGTGCAGGGCGCCGAGCCCCTGTTCTTCCTCGACTACTTTGCCTGCGGCAAGCTGGACGTGGACACGGCCGCGGCCGTGGTCGGCGGCATCGCCAAGGGCTGCGAACTCTCCGGTTGTGCGCTGATCGGCGGCGAAACCGCTGAAATGCCCGGCATGTACCCTGCTGGTGAATACGATCTGGCCGGTTTTGCCGTGGGCGCGGTCGAAAAGTCCAAGATCCTGACTGGCAAGGACGTGAAGCCCGGCGACGTGGTGCTGGGCCTGGCCTCGGCCGGCGTGCATTCCAACGGTTTCAGCCTGGTGCGCAAGTGCATCGACCGCGCAGGCGACAGCGCCCCCGCCACGCTGGATGGCAAGCCCTTCAAGCAGGCCATCATGGAACCCACCCGCCTGTATGTGAAAAACGTGCTGGCCGCGCTGGCCGCCCACCCCATCAAGGCCCTGGCCCACATCACCGGTGGCGGCCTGCTCGAAAACATTCCCCGCGTGCTGCCCGAAGGCACGGCCGCTCACCTGAAGAAGGGCAGCTGGCCCCAGACCGAGCTGTTTGCCTGGCTGCAGAAGACCGCTGGCATCGACGACATCGAGATGAACCGCACCTTCAACAACGGCATCGGCATGGTGGTGGTGGTGGATGCCGCCCACGCAGACGCCACGGCCGCCACGCTGCGCGCTGCGGGCGAGCAGGTCTACACCATTGGTGCGATTGCAGCACGCGGCGATGGCGCCGCCGTGGTGGTCGCCTGAAGGCCCTCACCCCCGTCCCGCCACAGCCAGCCGTGCGCTGGCTTGTGCGCGCCGCTTGTGCTTTGGATTGTGCTCGCCCCACCCGACCGTTCCTGAGGTGACTGCGCATGGCAACGCGTCCCACCCTTCCCGCCTTGCCGCCTGCGGCAACCCCCACCCCGCCCGTTCCTGTGGACGGGGGGAGCCCTTCTGCGGACTTTGACGCGGCCACGCCCGCACGCCCCGCCACCCGGGGCGTCATGGTTGCCAGTTACCTGCTGATGGCAGGCGTGCTGCTGCTGGTGATGTGGCGCGGCCTGCTGCCCGGCCTGCTGTGCGTGTGCCTGGGTTTTCTGCTCACCCGGGCGCTCACACGGTGGTTTGGCGCCCTGGCTGCGCGCGCGTTGCGCCAACCGTCGGCCACCCCCGGCAACCTGCACCTGGCCCAGATCGCCGCAGCCGCGCTGGTGATGCTGCTGCCCCTGGTGCTGCTGGGCGTGGGGCTGACGCACTCGCGCGGCTATCTGGTGGCCGCGCCACACCAGTACCAGGAACTGCTCAACTACATGGCCCGCACGGTGCTGGAGCTGCGGCTGAAACTGCCACCCGACATAGCCAGCCACCTGCCCGACGGAGCCGTCGAGTTGCAGCGCGTGATAGCCAACTACCTGGGCGCCAAGGCGGGCGCGCTGGCCATGGCCGGGCGCGCCTGGCTGGCCGGGGTGCTGTTTGCCTATGTGGGACTGCTGATCGGCGCCCTGGCCGCTGTGCGCCCCCTGGGCAGCACCCTGGGCCCGCTGGCCGATCAGCTGCGGCAGCGCATCACCCTGTTCGGCGAGGCTTTCCGCCAGATCGTGGCGGCGCAGTTCTGGATCGCGGCGTTCAACACCCTGCTCACCGCCCTGTTCCTGCTGTTCGTGCTGCCACTGTGGGGCATGGAGCTGCCCTACACGCCGGTGCTCATCACCTTCACCTTTGTCGCCGGGCTGGTGCCCATTGTGGGCAACCTGGTGTGCAACGTAGTGCTCACCATCGTGGGGCTGTCGGTGTCGCCGCTGGCGGCTGCGGCCTGCCTGGGCTTTCTGATCCTGATCCACAAGGCCGAATACGTGATCAACGCCAAGGTGGTGGGCCGCCGCACGCAGATGGGTGTGTGGGAGCTTTTAAGCGTGATGTTTGTGGCAGAAGCCGTGTTCGGCCCTGCCGGGCTGGTGGCAGCGCCGCTGTTCTATGCCTACCTCAAGAAGGAACTGGTGGCGGCGCGGCTGGTATAGCGCCCCTGCGCAGGGCTCGGCTCTTCAGCGCCCAACCGATTGGCACCGGCCCGCACCGGCCTGCCTTCTCCCCGCTTCCCCACCGCCGCCCTCTGCTACCCATGCGGGTTATTGCCCTGCCGCACACCAGGTGGCGGCAGTAACCTGCCACGCAGGGCTTTTCCCTGTTGCGGGGATGCTGCCCCGCACAGCAGACCCCCCCACCTCATTTCAGGAGGCTCCCCATGACCACCGCACGCAAGCTGGCCCTGTTGGTGCTGAGCGCTGTCCTTGGCATCGCCGTGTTGACCACCTGGTTTCTGGTGTCCGAACGCCAGCTGATTCTTGAAGAGCGCCAGACCGGCGTGCGCCAGGTGGTGGAGTCCGCGCACGGCATTGCCACCCATTTCCACGACCTCAGCACCAAGGGCGGCATGCCCGACGACGAAGCCCGCAAGCGTGCAGCGGCGGCCATCCAGGCCGTGCGCTACAGCGGCAACGAATATGTGTGGATCAACGACATGCACCCACGCATGGTGATGCACCCCGTCCGCCCCGAACTCAACGGGCAGGATCTCACCGCCAACAAGGACCCCAACGGCAAGCAGCTGTTTGTCGAGTTCGTGCGCACCGTGCAGGCCAGCGGTGCGGGCTTTGTGCCTTACCTGTGGCCCAAGGCGGGCAGTGATACGCCGGTGGAGAAGACCTCGTACGTGAAAGGCTTTGCGCCCTGGGGCTGGGTGATCGGCTCGGGTGTGTACATCGACACCGTGGACTCGGCCATCTGGCGGCGCGCCACCCGGTTCGGCCTGCTGGCGCTGCTGCTGGGCGCTGCGCTGCTGGTCATCGGCACGCTGATCTCGCGCAACCTGATCCGGCAACTGGGCGGCGAGCCCGGTTATGCGCGCAGCATTGCCCGCAGCATCTCCGAAGGCAACCTGTCGGTGCCCGTGGCCACGCGTGCGGGCGACCACTCCAGCCTGATGCTCGACATGCAGGCCATGCAGGGCAGCCTGCACCGCATCGTGCAGAAGGTGCGCAATGGCACCGAACACATCGCCAGCGCCTCGCAGCAGATTGCTGCGGGCAACCACGACCTGTCGGCACGCACCGAATCCCAGGCGAGCGCGCTGGAGCAGACCGCCGCCTCGATGGAGGAAATGACCTCCAACGTCAAGCAGAACGCCGACAACGCCCGCCAGGCCAGCGCCCTGGCGCAGTCGGCCTCCGAGGTGGCCCGCAAGGGCGGCGCGGTGGTCGAGCAGGTGGTGCAGACCATGGGCTCCATCGATGCGTCCTCGCGCAAGGTGTCCGACATCACCGGGGTGATCGAAGGCATTGCGTTCCAGACCAACATCCTCGCGCTGAACGCCGCCGTGGAGGCCGCGCGTGCAGGCGAGCAGGGCCGGGGTTTTGCTGTGGTGGCCAGCGAGGTGCGCAGCCTGGCCCAGCGCTCGTCTGAAGCCGCCAAGGAGATCAAGGCGCTGATCGGCAACTCGGCCGAGCAGGTGAAGGCCGGTGCCGACCTGGCCCACCAGGCGGGCAGCACCATGCAGGAGGTGGTGAACAGCGTGCAGCGCGTGTCGGCCGTGATCGAGGAGATCAGCCAGGCCAGCCGCGAGCAGACCGACGGCATCGAGCAGATCAACGAGGCCATCGCCCAGATGGACCAAGGCACCCAGCAGAACGCCGCCCTGGTGGAGCAGGCCACCGCCGCTGCGGCCGCGCTGCAGCAGCAGGCCCACGAGCTGAACCAGGTGGTGGCGGCCTTCCGGCTGCACGAGGGTGGGCAGGACGCCGCCCCGGCGGCCTTGCCCGCCGCAGCCGCGCCGCGCCAGCTGCGCTGACGGGCTGGTGGGCAGAGGACGGGCGCCGCATCAGAAAGCACACCGCACAAGATGGCCTAAATTGATCGAAACCTGTCCCGGAAGAATCGGATAAAAGGGCCCTTCGGCGCGAGGATAGAGGCTTCCAACCACCCCTCTCCACAGAGCCTCGCATGAAAACCTGTCTGATTGTGATTGATGTCCAGGAATCCTTCCGCCACCGCCCTTTCTTCACCGAGCGCGACCTGCCCGCCTACCTGCAGGCGCAGAACGCACTGATCGAAGGCTGCGTCGCCCAGAGCATCCCGGTGCTGCGCGTGTTCCACTGCGACGGCCCCGAAGTGGCCGAGAACCCGTTCTCGCAGGCCTCGGGCCAGGTGCGCGCCCTGGAGAGCCTGGTGCCCTTCGACGCCGCCGCCACCTTCACCAAGTCGCGCCACAGCGCGCTGGTGGGCACGGGGCTGGATGTGTGGCTCACCCGCCATGGCGTCCAGCGCCTCATCATCAGCGGCATCCGCACCGAACAATGCTGCGAAACCACCACGCGCCACGCGTCCGACCTGGGCTGGGCCGTGGACTACGTGACCGACGCCACCCTCACCTGGGACATGGTGCAGCCCGACGGCCAGGTGCTGGCAGCGGCCGACATCAAGACCCGCACCGCCACCGTGCTACAGGGCCGCTTTGCCACGCTGTGCACCGTGCAGCAGGCGCTGGACCGGGCGGCCGCATGAGCGCCGCGCCGGGCCGCCCCAAGCAAGCTCGCACCGCAGGCGAAGCCGAAGGTACAACAGTGAGCGCCGCACCGTTACAGGTCGCCATCCTGGTGTTTGACGATGTGGAAGCCCTGGACCTGGGCGGGCCCTACGAGGTCTTCACCACCGCCAGCCGCATGCACCAGCGGCAACACCCCGGTGCCCCCACACCGTTTGTGGTGCAGTGTGTGGCCCGCAGCATGGCACCGGTGCGCGCCCGCGCGGGCCTGCGGGTGTTGCCCGATGCGGACTTTGCCAGCGCCACCGCGCCCGATGTGCTCATCGTGCCCGGCGGCGTGGTCGATGCCGCAGCGGCCTGCCCGGACACCCGCGCCTGGGTGGCCCAGGCGGCCGGGGCCGCGCAGATCACCGCCTCGGTGTGCACGGGCGCCTTCATCCTGGCGGCTGCCGGTGTGCTGGCCGAAGGCGCTGCGACCACCCACTGGGAAGACATTGCCGACCTGCGCACGCAGTTTCCGGCACTCGACGTGCAAGAGAATCTGCGCTGGGTGGACCGGGGCGCGCTCGTCACATCCGCTGGCATCAGCGCGGGCATCGACATGAGCCTGCACCTGGTCACCCGGCTGGCGGGCGCGGCGCTGTCCGAGCGCACGGCCCGCCAGATGGACACGCCCTGGAACCCTCAGCCATGACACGCTTCCTGGCCCTGCTTCACTGACACCCCCTATGCAGAACCCGGCCCCTTCTCCCATCCACGTCTATTTCGCCCTGCTGCCAGGCAGCCTGGTGCTGGACTGGGCGGGCCCGGCCGAGGCGCTGCGCATCGCCAACCAGGCACTGGCCAGGCAAGGCCAGCCCGAGCGGTTTGTGCAGCACTTCGTGAGCCCCACTCCCCAGTCCGTGACCTCGGTGGGTGCGGTGCTGGCGGGGCTGGAGCCTTTGCCCGCCACCCTGCCCACCCCCGCCTGGGTGGTGCTGGTGGGCCTGGCCGGGCAACACATCGCGGTGGACGGCGACGAGGCGCGCGCGCTGCTGCACTGGCTACGCGGGCTGCGGCCCGTAGCAGGGCAGCTGGAGTTGATCACCGTGTGCGCGGGCTCGGTGCTGGCCGCCCACGCAGGCCTGCTGACCGGCCGCCGCGCCACCACCCACCACCAGCACCTGGACGAGCTGGCCGCCGTGGACCCGCGCTGCGACGTGGTCGCCAACCGTGTGTTTGTGGCCGATGGTGCGGTGTACAGCAGCGCGGGCGTGACCACGGGCATCGACCTGCTCTTGCACCGCATCTCTGACACCTGCGGCCCCGCACTGGCGGCCCAGGTGGCGCAGGCGATGGTGGTGGCGCTGCGCCGGGGGCCCAATGACCCGGAGTTTTCGCCCTTTCTGCACCACCGCAACCACCTGCACCCCGCCCTGCACCGCGTGCAGGACGCCGTGGGCCAGCAGCCCCAGGCCGACTGGAGCGTGCCGCAGATGGCCGAGGTGGCCCACACCTCGCCGCGCCACCTCACGCGCTTGTTTCTGGAACACGCGGGCATCGCGCCGCTGCAGTACCTGCGCCGCATCCGCCTGGCCACGGCCGAGGCCGCGCTGCGCTCGGGCCAGAACGTGACGCAGGCGGCGCTGATGGCGGGGTTCAGCTCTGACACACAACTGCGCCGCGCCTGGCACCAGTTCGGGCGGGGCGGCACGCCGTCGCAGGGGGCGGCCCAGGGCCACGCCCACTGAACAGGCCCCAGGGGGTGCGGGGACCGCCTTCGCGGCCCAAAATGGGCGCCCATTGCGACTGCCCCGACACCGCCATGAAAGAGCCCCCGCGCCCCGCCCACGAGGACGACCGCCTGCAGGCCCTGCGCCAGTTGCTGATCCTCGACACCCCTCCCGAAGAACGGTTTGACCGGCTTACGGCGTTTGCCGCGCAAGAGTTCGACATGCCCATCGTGCTGCTGTCGCTCATTGACGAAAAGCGGCAATGGTTCAAGTCGCGCCACGGGCTGGATGTGTGCGAGACGGCTCGTGGCATCTCGTTCTGCGGCCATGCCATCCTGCACGACGACACCATGGTGGTGCCCGATGCAGCGCTGGACGAGCGGTTTGCCGACAACCCGCTGGTGACCGGCGACCCGCACATCCAGTTCTATGCCGGGGCGCCGCTCAAGATGCCGGGGGGGGGCAGAACATCGGCACGCTGTGTCTCATCGACCGCACCCCGCGCCAGCTCGACGCCATCGACCTGGCCATCCTGGCCTCGCTGCGCGACCTGGCCGTGGAGGAACTGGTGCGCCGCGCCAGCGGGGAGCCCGCCGCATGAGCCCCAGCGCCGCCCAGCCGCCCATTCTTCTGGTGGAGCCCAGCTCGCTCACGGCCAGCATCATCGTGTCCACCGCGCGGCAACTGAACATGCCCGCAGTGCGCCAGGTCGGCAGTGTGCGCACCGCGCAGCAGCACCTGGCAGCCCAGGGGTTTCTGGGCGTGATGGTCTCGCTGGAGGAAGAGCAGGAGGCCGTGGCGCTGCTGGAGCAGGTGCGCGGTGCCCGCTTTGCCGTACACGCCCGGGTGCCCGTGGCTGTCACCACGGCCCAGGTCGATGCATCTACCGCCGTGAAGATGAAGGCGCTGCAAGTGCGGCGCGTGCTGCTCAAGCCCTTCAAGGTGCGGGATGTGATCGCGACGATCCAGATACTCCAGCACCCCGCATAGGCTTCCGGATTTCAAGCTTTTCAGGCCGTTTGCGCCTGATGGTATTGCCTTTTTAGCTATTAAATATATAGCAATGGCCACGACCAATGATCAGTGCTCAATACGCCTCGGGCACGTACATGGACGCTGGCACCGGCTGGCGCAGGTATTCGGGGTTGCGCACACGCTCGGGCAGCACCACGGCTGGGTGGGGCACCTCCTGGTAGGGCATTTGCGACAGCAGGTGGGCAATGCAGTTCAGGCGCGCCTTTTTTTTGTCCACCGCCTGCACCACCCACCAGGGCGCTTCGGGGATGTGGGTGCGCTCCAGCATGGTCTCCTTCGCCTTGGTGTAGGCCTCCCAGCGCACACGGCTTTCCAGGTCCATGGGGCTGAGCTTCCACTGCTTGAGCGGGTCGTGGATGCGGCCCAGAAAGCGCAGGTGCTGCTCTTCGTCGGTGATGGAGAACCAGTACTTGATGAGGCGGATGCCCGAGCGCACCAGCATCTTTTCAAACTCGGGCACGGTGCGGAAGAACTCCTCGTACTCATCGTCGCTGCAAAAACCCATCACCCGCTCGACACCCGCGCGGTTGTACCAGCTGCGGTCAAACAGCACCATCTCGCCCGCCGCAGGCAGGTGCGCCACATAGCGCTGGAAGTACCACTGCGTGCGCTCGCGGTCATTGGGGGCGGGCAGCGCCGCCACGCGGGCCACGCGCGGGTTCAGGCGCTGGGTGATGCGCTTGATCACCCCGCCCTTGCCGGCGGCATCGCGCCCCTCGAACAGAATCACCACCTTCTCGCGGCTGTGCTGCACCCAGTCCTGCAGCTTGACCAGTTCGCCCTGCAGGCGGAACAGTTCCTTGAAATACTGCTGGCGCGCCAGCTTGTCAGCGGCGGTGGGGGCGCCAATGTCGTCCACCTCTCGGTCTTCGATCTCCAGCTCCAGCTCTTCGTCGTAGCTGTCGATCAGGTCGTTGGCGATGCGCTGCATCAGCTCCTGCGAGTCAAGGGCGTTGTTGTAGAACATGGGGAGCCATCCGGCAGTGCAAAAAAGATGCGCCATGGTCGCCTGCTGCAGTGACAGTGCCATGACAGCGGCGTGATCTGTCACAGCGCTGTCATGCCAGCAGGCCACGATGCGGGCCCGTGCAGTCTGTCGATCACCTCCCCCCTTCCGCCACCGCCCAGCCCGCCAGTGCCAGCCTGAACTACGGGGGCGACGCTGCCGGGTTGATCTGCGGCTACCTGCTGGGCGCCGACGCTGCGCCGCTAGAAATTGACTCGGCCCAGGCCGCGCAATGGCTCGCGGGCCAGCAGGCCGGTGGCACCGCGCCGCAGGGCCAGTTCCTGTGGCTGCACTTCAATCTGAGCCACGCCCAGGCCGTGCGCTGGATGCAGCGGCACGCCGACCTGCCCGAGGCTTTTTTCGACGCCCTCAAGGATCGGTCCGTTTCCACCCGCATCGAGCGCGACGACGACACGCTGATCGCCGTGCTGAACGACGCGCACTTCGACTTCGCTTTCGAGCCCTCGGACATCGCCACCCTGTGGACCAGCGTGGCGCCGCACCTGATGGTGACGGGGCGCACACGCGCCCTGCGTTCGGTGGATGCATTGCGCACCACGGTGCGCAGCGGCAACGCACCCTGCTCCAGCGTGGCGCTGCTGGCCGAGCTGATGCGCACGCAGGCCTCGGGCCTGGTGGACATCGTGCGCGGTGTGACCCAGCGCATCGACGATGTGGAAGACGCGCTGCTGGCCGGGCGCCTGGACCACAAGCGCGCCCGGCTGGGCGTGCTGCGGCGCCTGCTGGTGCGGCTGCAGCGCCTGCTGGCACCCGAGCCTGCGGCGCTGTTCCGCCTGCTGCAGCACCCACCGGCCTGGATGGGCACGGACGATGCGCAGGAGCTGCGCGACTCCACCGAAGAATTCTCGGTGGTGCTGCGCGACATGCAGGGCCTGCAGGAACGCATCAAGCTGTTGCAGGAAGAAATCGCCGCCAGCGTGCAAGAGGCCAACAGCCGCAGCCTGTTCGTGCTGACGGTGGTCACCGTGCTGGCCCTGCCCATCAACATCCTGGCCGGGCTGTTCGGCATGAATGTGGGCGGCGTGCCGCTGGCCGACAACGGGCACGGCTTCTGGATCATCGTGGCCGTGGTGGCGGCTTTCACCGCAGTGGCGGGCTGGCTAACGCTGAGGGACGCGCGGGATCGGTAGGCGCGGCTGCCAGGCAAACCCTGCAGTCCCCGCAGGCCCGGAGACAGGCACCACTACAATCCCGCCCCTTGCCCAGATCCCCGGACCCGCCCGCCACCATGAACATCGTCGTCAACGAAGAACTCAAAGCCTACATCGAACCCCTGACCCCCGAGGAACACGAGGCCCTGGAGCGCAGCATCCTCACCGAAGGCTGCCGCGACGCGCTGGTGCTGTGGGGCGATGTGCTGGTGGACGGCCACAACCGCTATGGCATCTGCCAAAAGCATGGCCTGCCGTTCCAGACCGTGCAGAACCCGCGCTTTCAGTCGATGGAAGACGTGCACCTGTGGATGATCGACCAGCACCTGGGCCGCCGCAGCGTGTCGGACTTCCAGCGCGGCGTGCTGGCCCTGCGCAAGCGCGAGATCATTGCGGACCGCAAGGCACGCGCCGCCACTGCCGCCGAGCCTGCCGAATCGGCTGCTGCAGCCGTGGCCGAGATGCCAGCGGCGGCCCACGAGGCCGCAGCCGCCCTGCCCGCGCCCGACCCCTTGAGCAGCCGCGAGGCCATTGCCAAGGCCGCGCGCCTGAGCAGCAGCCAGGTGGTGATGATCGAAAAAATCCAGAAGCAGGCCGCGCCTGAGCTGGTGGCTGCCGTGAAGTCCGGCACCATCTCCATCAACGCCGCCGCCGCCGTGGCCACCCTGCCTGCCGAAGAGCAGGTGGCCGCCGTGGTGGCGGGCAAGGACGAACTCAAGCAGGCCGCCAAGCGCGTGCGCGAACAGAGCAAGCGCAAGCCGCGCGACGAAACGACTTCAGAAGAAAAAACCACGGCAGAAGCCGCAGTGGGCGCCGAGGGCGGTGCCGACGAGCTGCACACCCTGCGCAGCCGCGTGGCCGAACTCACGGCAGAGAACACCGAGCTGCGCAGGCAGGTGGCGCAATTGCAGGCGGCACTGCCTGAGGGCAGCGCGCCGTTCTGACAACAAATTGCACCCTCAACCGTTCACGCTGAGCTTTTCGAAGCGCCGCACCGGGCTTCGACGGGCTCAGCCTGAACGGGCAGGGAGCAATGGAGGAAGCCTGATCGCTCAGTCGCCGCCAGCACGGCGCAGCGCGCTCAACCGGTCGGCAATCAGGTCGATGTCGAGCCCGTCCTCGGCATGGGCCAGGTAGGCCTCCAGATCGGCCACTGCGTCGGGGGTGTTGCCCCGCTCGGCATGGGCCAGCCCCCGGTCGCGCCGCTCGCCCCAGGCCTCGGGCAGCAGCACGATCAGCCGGTCGAGCACGGCAATCAGGCGCTGCCAGTCCTGCTGGGTGCGGTGCACTTCCTTCAGGTTGCGCAGCATGCGCGCAATGATGTCGCGCGGCGTGGCGGCCTGCAGGTACAGGCCCAGCGGCACGTCGTAGTCGTCCACCAGACCGTTGCGGCGCTTGTAAGGCTCCAGCCGCTCGGCCAGCTCCTCGCGGCTCAATGACTGGCCCGAGATCGGGTCCAGCACCACCTGGCCCTTGGGCAGCAGCACCTTGACCATGAAATGCCCGGGGAACGCAATGCCCCGCGCATGCAACCCCAGGCCCTGGGCCAGCTCCATCCACAACACGGCCAGGCTGATGGGAATGCCCCGGCGCGTGCGCAGCACGGCATTCAGGTAGCTGTTTTCGGGGTCGTAGTAGTTGTTGATGTTGCCGCCAAAGCCCAGGTCGGCAAAAAAGAACTGGTTGAGCGTGCGCAGGCGCTGCAGGGCGGGGGCATCAGCCGGCAGGCGGCGCTGGATGCGCGCAAGCAGCTGGTCCATGTCGCCCAGCAGTTGCTGCACGTCGAATTCGGGGTATTCGTCCTGGGCCAGGCTGGCGGCGGCCTCCAGCAGCGGAAAGTGCTCATCGCTGCGCACCAGCGATGCAAAGTACTCCAGCGAGGTGGGCACGGAATAGCTCAGGGACATGGTGAATTTTTAAGCGTCACACCGGTGAGCGTCAATCGACAGAAAACCCGTCTTGACAGGGCATTTGTGGCCTTTGGGTCAATATGCCACGGGGCTTCAGCGCCGCAGCATCTGGCGCAGCTTGAGGCCCGCCGCCCAGAGCGCGCCAAAGTACAGCACGGCGGCGGCCACCATCAGCGCGGCCAGCAGGCCGATGCGCTGCCAGGATTTGCCCCGCATCTCCACCCAGTCGAAATGCTGCGCGCCCCACACCAGCAGCACGGCCAGCAAGGCGCTCGCGGCAATCACCTGCAAGGCAAACTTGCCCCAGCCCGGCAGGGGCTTGTAGCTGCCGCGCCGCAACAGGCCCACCAGCAGCCAGGTGGCGTTGATGATGGCGCCGATGCCGATGGTCAGCGTCAAGGCCGCATGCTGCAGGTAGGGCACCAGCACCAGGTTCATCAGCTGCGTGAGCACCAGCACCGCCACGGCAATCAGCATGGGGGTGCGCATGTCGTGTTTGGCGTAAAAGCCCGGCGCCAGCACCTTGATGGCCACGATGCCGACCAACCCCGCCCCGTAGCCCGTGAGCGCCAGCGTGGTCTTGCGCACGTCCTCGTCACCAAAGGCGCCGTAGTGGTAGAGCACCGCCACCAACGGCTGCGAAAACACCAGCAGGGCCACCATGCAGGGCACCGACAGCAGCACGACCAGGCGCAGCCCCCAGTCCAGCATGGCCGAGTAACGCTCGTCGTCCTGCTTGGCGCGGGCGCTGGCCAGTTGCGGCATCAGCACCACGCCCAGCGCCACGCCCAGCAGGGCGGTGGGCAGCTCCATCAGGCGGTCGGCATAGGTGATCCAGCTCACGCTGCCCGTGGCCAGATGCGAAGCGATCTGGGTGTTGATGAGCAGCGATATCTGCGCCACGCTCACGCCCAGCAGCGCGGGCAGCATCAGGCGCGCCACCTTGCGGGTGGTGGGGTCAGCCCAGGCCGCGCGGATGGCCGCCCAGCGCACGCCGATGCGCGGCAGCAGCCCCAGGCGCAGCAGCGCGGGCACCTGGATGGCCAGTTGCAGCAGGCCGCCCAGCATCACGCCCGCCGCCTGGGCATAGATGGGCTCAATGCCATGGCGCGCAAACAGTGGCGCGCCCAGCGTGATGGACACAATCAGCGCGATGTTGAGCAGCACCGGCGAGGCGGCAGGCACCGCAAACTTCTTCCAGGTGTTGAGGATGCCCCCGGCCAGCGCGACCAGCGACATGAAGCCGATGTAGGGGAACATCCAGCGCGTCATGGTGACGGCGGCGTCAAACCCCTGGGGCTGGAGCCCGCTGGCCATGGCCCAAACCATCCACGGCGCGCCCAGCACCCCGGCAATGCACAGCAGCACCAGGGTCCAGGCCAGCAGCGTGCCCACATGGTCGATGAGCGCCCGGGCGCCGTCATCGCCTTCTTGCGCGCGGGTGGCGGCCAGCACCGGCACAAAGGCCTGGCTGAAGGCCCCCTCGCCCAGCACGCGGCGGAACAGGTTGGGAATGCGGAACGCCACGTTGAAGGCGTCCGTCATGGCGCTGACCCCGAAGACGGAGGCCATGAGCAACTCGCGCACCAGCCCGGTGATGCGGGAGGCGAGGGTCAGCAGGGAGACGGTGGAGGCGGCTTTGAATAACGACACCGCAAGAAGTGTAGCCCTGGATGCTCGCCGCCCCCAGGGACACCCCTGGCGGCACGGCGCAAGCCGGCCCCACAGGCGCCCTGGCGATGGCACCGTGCCGGTTGCTGGCAGGGCAGTGGTAAAAATTCCTCTCTGGGCTATAATCGCGGGCTTTGCTGGCAACATCCACAGACCCAAGGAATATTCATCATGGCATCCGCTAAACCAAAAAAGAAGAACCCCCGCCTCGCTTCGGGCCGTAAGCGCGTCCGTCAGGACGTCAAGATCAACGCCGCAAACACCTCGCTGCGTTCCAAATACCGTACCGCTGTCAAGAACGTCGAAAAGGCTGTTCTGGCTGGCGACAAGACCAAGGCGACCGAACTGTTCGCCAAGATGCAAGCCGTAGTGGACACCGTGGCCGACAAGGGCATCTTCCACAAGAACAAGGCTGCTCGCGACAAGAGCCGTCTGTCTGCCAAGGTGAAAGCCCTGGCACCCGCAGCCGCTTAATTCATTCACCGCCTGCCCCGGCAGGCAAACAGCCCGAACGGCCCCGCCGTTCGCCGTTTGTAACGGGTGCGCTGCCAGCAAAAAAACGAACAAACCGCCTTCGGGCGGTTTTTTCGTTTCCGTGCCTGAAACGGCAGGCTTTACCTTAAATTATTCGAAAAGCATAATTATTGGAATTTCATAAAAACCAATAAACCATGACCTTCCGCCGCACCGCCCTCGCCGAGCAGATGGCCCAGCAGCTGCTCAGGCCCTCGTTCCTGGACACCTCGCTGCGCTCCGGCCTGTTCCTTTCGGGCCAGCGGCGCGTGGGCAAGACCACCTTCCTGGCCACCGACCTGATCCCTGCCCTGGAGGCGCTGGGCGCCATCGTGGTCTATGTGGACCTGTGGAGCCAACCGCAGGCCAACCCGGCCGATCTGGTGCACGAGGCCATCCGCAAGACGCTCAAAGAGCTGCAGCTGCCCGGCTCAAGCATCCTGAAGCGGCTCAAGGAAGTCACCAACCTCGAAGCGGGCGCAGCGGGCTTCAAGTTTGGCTTCAAGCTCGCCGATGTGGGCAAAGACGACGGCGTGAGCCTGGCCCAGGCGTTCCAGGAGCTGATCGACCAAGCCCGGACGGATGTGGTGCTCATCGTGGACGAGGTGCAGCACGCGCTGGGCAGTGCCGATGGCGACCACCTGCTGCACGCGCTGAAGGCGGCGCGCGACGCCATCAACACCCGCCCGGGCACGCCGGGGCATTTCCTCTTCATCGGCACCGGCTCACACCGTGCGCGCGTGCAGGAACTCACGCTCAAGGGCAACCAGGCCTTCAACGGCGCGGTGACCAACGAATTCCCCGTGCTGGGGCGGGACTTCATCGACTACGTGCTGGCGCAGGTCGGCCCCCAGCTGGGCGCCATGCTGCCTTCGGCGGAAGTCACCGAGGCGGCCTTTCGCAGCATGGGCAGCCGGCCCGAGGAGCTGATGAAGGCCCTCAACGTACTGCGCAGCCTGCCGCCGGACGCCCTGCCCGACGAACACCTGCCCACCATCGCACAGTCGTTGGGCGCTGCAGCGGCGGATGTGGAACTGCAGAAGGTGGAAGCCATGGGCCCGCTGGCCGAAGCCGTGTTCTCGCGCATCTGCAGCATTGGCGGCGATGTGAAGGGCGTGTTCACCGGCGAGGCGCTCAAGGCCTATGCGAAGCAGATCGGCCGCGAAGTCACGGCCCAGGAGGTGCAAGGCATCATCGGCACGATGACCTCGGCCAACCTGCTCATGCGCGTGAAACACGGACACTACGGCGTGACGGATCCGTTTGTGGAAAAAGCCTGGATGAACCGGCTGCAGGCCGACCAGTTGCTGCGTGCGAGCCCCACTGGCGATGCACCCCGGCTGGGTGCAGAAAAAGGAAACTGAGCGCCTCAGCCCTTGGCGGGGGGCGGATCGGGCAGCAGGCAGGCCTCGGCTACCTGCAGGTTGTTGTCACGCGCAAAGTTGATGACAAAGTCCCAGGCCATGGGCTCGTGCCCCTGCAGATCACGGTGCACCACCACACACTTGATGCCATTGAGCGTGGTGGGAATGCACCAAGGCGAATAGCTCAGGTGACTGCCGGGCCGGGCTCCACCAGGGCGAAAGCTGCTCATCACCCCGGCCAGCCGTTCGGCCCAGTCGCTGGGCCGAAAGGTTTTCCCGTCATGGGTGATGCCCTGAATGAAGACTTCTTTGGAGGAGGGGGAAACCATCGGGGATTGGAGTGGTAGTGAGCGCGCCAGATACAGGATCACTGCATGCTGCACCGCAGCGCGTATTCTAACTCTTATATAAGAGCTGCCCCTCTAATCCCTATGCCGGGCTCCAGCAAGCGGGCAAAAGTCGGGTAGTGCGCAGCATTGCAGTAATGCGCAATCGTCAACAGAAGATCACAGTGCGCGCCCTAGAATCGTGCTTCGTTTTTTGCCACCGTACCGTCTGGAGATTCCCGCATGACCGCTTTCATCGAAGCCGCTTCGCCCCACGTGATGAACACCTACGGCCGCGTGCCGATCGCACTGGAGCGTGGACAAGGCAGCCGCGTGTGGGATGTGAACGGCAAGGAATACCTGGACGGCCTGGGCGGCATCGCCGTGAACACGCTGGGCCACAACCACCCCAAGCTCGTGCCCGCACTGCAGGACCAGATCGCCAAGCTGATCCACACCTCCAACTACTATCACGTGCCCGGCCAGGAGCAGCTGGCCGCCAAGCTGGTGGAGCTGTCGGGCATGCAGAACGTGTTCTTCTGCAACTCGGGCCTGGAAGCCAATGAGGCGGCCCTGAAGATCGCCCGCAAGTTCGGCGTGGACAAGGGCATCGCCAAGCCCGAGATCGTGGTCTATGAGAAGGCCTTCCATGGCCGCTCCATTGCCACCATGTCTGCCACCGGCAACCCCAAGATCCACAGCGGCTTTGGCCCGCTGGTCGAGGGCTTTGTGCGCGTGCCGATGAACGACATCGAGGCCATCAAGCAAGCGACCGAGGGCAACCCCAACGTGGTCGCTGTGTTCTTCGAGACCATCCAGGGCGAAGGCGGCATCAACGCCATGCGCATCGAATACCTGCAACAGCTGCGCAAGCTGTGCGACGAGCGCGGCTGGCTCATGATGATTGACGAGGTGCAGTGCGGCATGGGCCGCACCGGCAAGTGGTTTGCCCACCAGTGGGCGGGCATCGTGCCCGACGTGATGCCCCTGGCCAAGGGCCTGGGTTCGGGCGTGCCGATTGGCGCGGTGGTGGCGGGCCCCAAGGCAGCCAGCGTGCTACAGCCCGGCAACCATGGCACCACCTTCGGCGGCAACCCGCTGGCCATGCGCGCCGGGGTCGAAACCATCCGCATCATGGAAGAAGACGGCCTGCTGCACAATGCGACCCAGGTGGGCAACCACCTGCGCGCGGCACTGGCGCGCGAGCTGGGCAGCCTGCCGGGCGTCAAGGAGATCCGGGGCCAGGGCCTGATGCTGGGCATCGAGCTGAACAAGCCCTGCGGCGCCCTGATCGGCCGCGCGGCCGAAGCGGGCCTGTTGCTGTCGGTCACGGCCGACAGCGTGATCCGCCTAGTGCCTCCGCTGATCCTGACCACGGCCGAGGCCGACGAGATCGTCGCCAAGCTGACCCCGCTGGTCAAAGCCATCCTGGCTGAATGAAGCAAAGCAAGATTGTCATGACGACGCTGAAACATTACCTGCAGTTCACCGACCTTACCGCCGACGAATACGCCTACCTGTTCGAGCGCGCCGCGCTCATCAAGAAGAAGTTCAAGGCCTACGAAAAGCACCACCCGCTGGTGGACCGCACGCTGGCCATGATCTTCGAGAAAGCCAGCACCCGCACGCGCGTGAGCTTCGAGGCCGGCATGTACCAGCTGGGCGGCAGCGTGGTGCACCTGACCACCGGCGACAGCCAGCTGGGCCGCGCCGAGCCGATTGAGGACAGCGCCAAGGTCATCAGCCGCATGACCGACCTGGTGATGATCCGCACCTACGAGCAAAGCAAGATCGAGCGTTTTGCCGCCAACTCGCGTGTGCCCGTGATCAACGGCCTGACCAACGAGTACCACCCCTGCCAAATCCTGGCGGACATCTTCACCTACATCGAGCACCGTGGCTCGATCCAGGGCAAGACGGTGGCCTGGGTGGGCGACGGCAACAACATGGCCAACACCTGGGTGCAGGCAGCATCGCTGCTGGGCTTCAAGGTGCATGTGAGCACGCCCCGTGGCTATGAAATTGATGAAAAATTGGCCGCTGGCGCGCACGGAATCAGCGCTGACAGCTATCAATTCTTTAGCAACCCCATGGAAGCCTGCCGGGGCGCTGACTTGGTCACCACCGACGTGTGGACCAGCATGGGCTACGAAGCCGAGAACGAAGCGCGCAAGAAAGCCTTTGCCGACTGGTGCGTGGACACCGAAATGATGGCCGCCGCCCAGCCCGACGCCCTCTTCATGCACTGCCTGCCCGCGCACCGGGGCGAAGAGGTCGAGGCCGATGTGATCGACGGGCCGCAGTCGGTGGTGTGGGACGAGGCAGAAAACAGGATGCACGTGCAGAAGGCCCTGATGGAGTACCTGCTGCTGGGCAAACTGGCCTAAAAGCCCCCATGCCCTGGCGCCGCCAGCCCGCCCACAGCGCCGAATTGCTGGCGCACTGGCAGGCCCTGGGCCAAGCGCTTGGGCGCGACACCCCCACCTGGCGCGCCGAGGGCCGGCGCCTGCTGCGCAGCTGGGCCCGCTGGCCCCGCGCCTACCACGACACCACCCACCTGCGTGCCTGCCTACGGCACCTGCAGGCGGTGCAGGACCACCAGCCCGGCGCGCTCCACAACCCCCATGCCGTGGCGCTGGCCCTGTGGTACCACGATGCCATCTACTGGCCGTGGAGTGGGCAGAACGAGGCACGCAGCGCCGACTGGGCCCGCGAGTTCCTCCTGAACCAAGGGCTGCCCACCACGCTGGCCGAAGCCGTGCACCAGCATGTGATGGACACCCGCCACACCCCGGGCCCGCTCACGGGCGATGCGCTGTGGGTGGTGGACATCGACCTGGCCATCCTCGGCCAAAGCGACGCGGTGTACCGCCAGTTCGAGCGCAACGTGCGGCGCGAATACTTCTTTGTGCGCTGGCCCCGTTATGTGGCGGGGCGCAGCGCGGTGCTGCAAGGGTTTCTTGAGCGCCCGCACATCTACGGCACGGGCTACTTTGCGCAGCGCTATGAGGCGCAGGCGCGCGCCAATCTCCAGCAGGCCTTGCGTGCGCTGGGAGAAGGCAGGCTCTACACGTAACCGGCTGCCAAGGCACAGTTTTATTGAAGAAAATGGCCTTCGCCGCGCATCCCAAAAGCGTAAGTAGCTATTAAATGAATAGCAAACTTACGCCATGGGCCTGCGCGGGGCAGGCATGGCAACCGGTTTTGCGGCGCCCGCCTCGGGTGGCGCCGCGCAACTGCCGCAGCTGCTGCACCCACCATCGCCCCCGCCGCAGCCCGGCGACTGTGCCAGCCCCGGGTGGACCTTACCCAACCCCTGACGCCAGCGGGCGGGCAGATAACGCCAGAGCACATAGAGCGCAGCGGCAAGGACGATCAGACCAACGATCAGTTTCTGGGCCATAAGCACCCTTCCCCTCAGCCCCCGCCCAGCGCCAGCGCCACGCGGTAGGTCACAAAGCTGGCGGCATAGGCCATGGCAAACAGGTACCCCACCATGAGCAGCGGGTAGCGCCAGCCATTGGTCTCACGCCGCACGGCGGCGATGGTGGAGATGCACTGCGGCGCAAACACATACCAGGCCATCAGCGACAGCGCAGTGGCCAGCGACCATGAGCCCGCAATCATCGACCCCAGCTGGCTAGCGGCATCCTCACCCGTGGCAGACAGCGCGTACACCGTGCCCAGCGCACTCACCGCGACCTCGCGCGCCGCCATGCCGGGCACCAGCGCAATGGCAATCTGCCAGTTGAAACCGATCGGCGCGACGATGACCTCCAACAAGCGACCCAGTTGGCCTGCCAGGCTGTAGGTGATGGCGGGCTGCGTAGCGCCTTCTGGCGCGCCGGGGTAGGTGGACAGGAACCACAACAACACGGTGACGGCCAGGATGATGCCGCCCACCCGCTTGATGAAAATCACCGCCCGCTCGTACAGCCCGTAGGCCAGGCCCCGCACGCTGGGCCAGCGGTACGCGGGCAGCTCCATCATCAGCGGCGTGGCGCGCGTATCGCTGCGGGCCAGCTTGGCCACCGCCGCCACGGCCATGGCGCTGGCAATGCCCGCCACATACAGCGCAAACAGAACGACGCCCTGCAGGTTGAACACCCCCGCCACCGTGCGCTCGGGGATGAAGGCCGCAATCAGCAACGCATACACCGGCAGGCGCGCCGAGCAGGTCATGAGCGGGGCGATCATGATGGTCACCAGCCGGTCGCGCCAGTGGGTGATGGAGCGCGTCGCCATCACGCCCGGCACGGTGCACGCAAAGCTCGACAGCAGCGGGATGAACGAGCGGCCCGACAGGCCCACCGTGCCCATCACGCGGTCCAGCAAGAACGCCGCACGCGGCAGGTAGCCCGAGTCCTCCAGCGCCAGGATGAACAGGAACAGAAACAGGATTTGCGGCAAAAAGACCAGCACCCCACCCGCACCCGCCAGCACCCCGTCGGTCAGCAGGCTGCGCAAGGGGCCATCGGCCATGTGGCTGTTGACGAGGGCTGCCAGCCAGCCCACGCCATCTTCGATCCACGACTTGGGCAATTCAGCCCAGCTGAACACCGCCTGGAACATCAAAAACAGCGTGGCGGCCAGGATCAGCAGGCCCCACACAGGGTGCAGCACCACCGCGTCGATCCGGTCATCGGCACGCAGGCTGACCTCAGGCACACGCACGGCCAGGTCCAGAATGCGCCGCACCTCCTGGTGCGTGCGGATGACATCGTTCTGCGCTTCGAGGTCGCTCGCGTCCAGCCGCGCCGCAGCATCGGGCGCCACCACCGGGCGCTGCAGCTGCTGCAGGCTCACACCGTCCAGCCACTGCACCAGCTCCTGGGCGCCGTTGCCGCGCACACCCACGGTGGCCAGCACCGGCATGCCCAACACGCGCGACAGCACCTCGCGGTCGATGGCAATGCCCTGGCGCTCGGCCACGTCCATCATGTTGAGCACCAGCACCATGGGCAGGCCCAGGGCGCGGGCCTCCAGCACCAGGCGCAGGTTCAGGCGCAGGTGGGTGGCGTCGGTCACGCACACCAGCAGGTCGGGCACAGGCTCACCCGCGCGACGCCCTCGCACGATGTCGCGGGTAATGGCCTCGTCCGCGCTGTGCGCGTGCAGGCTGTAGGCGCCCGGCAGGTCCAGCACACGCACCCGGCGGCCCGCAGCGGTCTGCAGCAGCCCCTCCTTGCGCTCCACCGTCACGCCCGCATAGTTGGCCACCTTCTGGCGCGCGCCGGTGAGCAGGTTGAACAGCGCGGTCTTGCCGCAGTTGGGGTTGCCCAGTAGCGCCACGCGCAGGGGGGCATCAGACGGGGGCAGAGACGCTGCCGTGGGTGCGTTCACGTTCATGCCGCATCCTCCAGCGCGAGCCCGGCGGCATCCAGCCGCTGCACCAACACCATGGACGCCTCTGGCCTGCGCAGCGCAAAAGTGACCTGCCCCACACGCACCGCGATGGGGTCGCCCCCCACCCCACCGCGCGCCACCACGCGCACGGTTTCACCGGGCAGAAAACCGATTTCCAGCAGGCGCAACAACACACTGTGCTCTTGCGCATCGCGGGCGGGCAGCAACCCGGTCACCAGCGCCTGGGCGCGCAGGGGCAGCGTGTCCAGGCCGGTGGATGCCGAGCGCCCGGCGCGCTCATGCAGCAGCGCAGCCGCGCCATGGTCCATGGCTTTCATGGGGAAATGCCTTGTTGTGAATGATATTGATTCTCAATTTTATCAATATCGCCATCCCACTGCCAGGGCAAGGCTGCAGAGTCTGATCCAGAGCAAACTCAGCCTACGGCGCTGTGCGCCGCCCGTCCGCTTCACATGAGACTGGCGCGGGCGCCGGTCTGGGTGTGAGTGCAGAATTCGGCCAGGGGCAGAAACTGACACACTCGTCTAGGAGAAGGCATGGAGCGTTGGGAGATCGTGGAGCGCAGAGTTCTCGTAGTGATAGGCATTGCCTTGATTGCGCTCGCTGTCTGGCTGGCAACAGATACGGAGCGCGTGCTCTTCGCAGTACTGTTGGCCCCCATCATCTTCTGGATTTTTTGGCAGGCATTTTTTGAGGGCAAGCGAGGCTCCACCGAGCCTGCCTCTGGCGCTGAGCGCCTGCTCTACGGGACGTACCTCTGGGTGAGGCGCCTAGTTCTTGGCGGCTGTGCACTGTTACTGCTGGTGCTTGCCATCGTGGCATTCAAGATGTCACAGGACCTCACGACGATTCTTCTCATCGCCGGGCTTTCCATGTTTGTCGGCTGGGTTGCCATCTTTGGCGCCGGGGAGGAGAAATCAATATCTGACGACCTCCGCATCCACCGTGAACGTCGAAAGCGCTATCGAAAGCCCTGATTTCGGCTTGAGGTCTTGAGCCGCCGGTGGGCATTGGTCCTCAAAGCAGCGAATGATTTAAAACGCGGCTTGATCGCCGTCTGAAACCTCTTGGAGTACCCGGCCTCTGGCCGCTTGCAAGCTATATTTTCCCCTGATAGTTCTTGCTTGGTTCCTGGATGTGAAACCCAATCTATTTTCAAACCTATGCAATCAGCCACTCGGGAAGAATCACCCTCCAGAATATCCCGCAAGGTCTAGTTTGCCTCACAGGTTTTAGCGGTCCTATCAACGTTGAATTGCAGAGATGTCTCGACCTCCTCCTCAAATATCACCGGCGCAGAAAAAGCATCTTGCGAACCTCTCACGAGCACAATTGAATGAACGAGCCGCAAGTCGCAAACTTGAGGCAATGTCTCAAGAGTTGGATCGGAGTTTCGCCGAGGCAAAGGAGGGACTCGACAAAAATGCGGATGCGCTTCGCAAACATTACGCTTGGTCCAACCGATGCGGGCTCTGGCTCGCTCGAGTAGCACTTCTTCCAATGCTTGCTTTAGCAGTTGGAATGTTTGTTGTCGTGATCCTTGGCCTTTGGGACGGCGAAATCAAGGAGCTTCAGAAAAACAGCAATCTCTATGTGAATCGGACTGGAAATCCGATTGCATATTGGGCGTCCGTCATCTATCACAGCGCCCTCGCTTCGTTCATTTCCTGGATCACTGTAGTTGTATTTCGGGCTGCACGAATAGGCCGAAACAATGCAAGTTAGCGGGTGGCCAACGTTGAGCGTCAGCTTTGAGCATGCCCACTGATTGTTCCTGGCCGAGCACAAAAGTCTAGCCTCGGAATTCAGATTGCCCCCCAGCGAAGCCCAGCGCTGCGACATGAGTTGCAACTCCATTTCAACAGCGCATCCCGAGCCATCCCGATTCCAATTCAGAACGCCCACGCCCCCAGCTGGTAGTAATCAAACCCGCTGGTGCGCCCGCCCAGGCACCGGGCGAGGAAGTCTTCGGTCTTGCGGTACATGGTGAGGTTGTTGGGCCAGCGCTGGTTGCCATGGCCGTCACCTTTGAAGGTGACGTAATCGACTTCTTTGCCCGCCTTGCGCAGGGCTGCCACCATCCATTCGGACTGCTCCAGCTTCACGCGCGGGTCGTTCACGCCGTGCATGATGAGGATGGGCTTTTGTGCATGTTCAGCCCGGTACAGGGGCGACTTCGCATCCATGCGCGCGCGGTCCTCGGGCACGGAGGGGTTGCCCACGTAGCGGTGCCACCAGGGCAGGCCCAGCTCCCAATACGGCGGGGCGGCCTCCAGCAGGCGCGCGATGTCGGTCACGCCCACAATGTCCACCGCACAGGCAAACACCTCGGGTGTGAAGGTGGCGCCCACCAGGGCCGAGTAACCGCCGTAGCTCGCGCCATAGATCGCTACGCGCTCAGGGTCGGCCACGCCGCGCCGCACTGCCCAGCGCACGCCGTCCACCAGGTCGTCGTGCATGCGGCCTGCGAACTCGCCCCGGGCCTTTTCCATGTGGTTGCGGCCATAGCCGCTGGAGCCCCGGTAGTTGACCTGCAGCACCGCATAGCCCCGGTTGGCCAGAAACTGTCGCATGGTGCCCTCGCCCCAGCGGTCGCGCGCCCAGGGCCCGCCGTGCACCAGCAGCACCAGGGGGAGCGACCGGGGCTGCTGCACGCCTGCAGGCAGCGTGAGGTAGCCATGGATGGGCAGGCCGTCCCGCGCGGTGTAGGTGATGGGCTCGGAGGGCACCAGCGCATGGGCGATCATGCTCAAGCGACTTTCTCCCAGGAACTGCGGCTCGTGCCCATCGCGCAGCAGATAGGTGCGCGCGCCCCGCTCGGTAGCCACGGCCACGGTGAGCACGCGGTCGGACTGGTCGGTGCTGATCACCCGCACATCCGCAGGCTGGTCCCCCGCCAGGGCCGCCAGCCGGGCGGCCAGCGCAGCATCGAACACTTGGCGCGCCGGATAGCCCGGCATGGAATAGGCCACCAGCGGCTCGCGGGTGCGGCGGCTCAGGGTCACGTTGTCCAGGTCCACATCGGGGGATGCGTAAAACAGCTCTTCGGCCCCCGTGGCCAGGTCCAGCCGCACCAGTGCCGCCTTGTCACGCCCCCGGTTGGACAACGCCCAGGCCTTGCTTCCGCCGCCATGCAGGCCAAAGATGATCAGCGTGTCCCAGCGGCTGCGTTCTGCCACCGTCACCCAGCTGCCCGGCTCGGTGCCCGGCCGCTCCAGCAGCACCCGCTCGCCCTGGAGTTGCGCCCGGGCGCGCAGCTGGCCCGTGGCATCCACGCCCCACCAGTTCACGTTGCCAGGGTTGGTGGCCAGCAGCACGGGCGCGCCACCCGCCGGGTTCACGCGGTACAGGTCAAACACCTTCTTGTCGCGCTGATTCGAGGTGATGATGAAGTCCGAGGAGCCCTCCACCACGTCCATCAGGCGCGCCACCGATTTGTGCGCCGGCACCAGCTCGCGCAATGTGGTGTCGGGCCCGCCCACCAGGCCCACCTGGATGCGCGTGTTCTCGTCACCAGTCGGGTCGTCGGTGATGGCCAGCCAGCGGCTGTCGGCACTGAACCGGATGGTGCGCGCACGGATGCGGAACGCCTTGGCATCGCTGCCGTCCATGGAGCGCACCCAGATCGCAGGCACCACGCCATCGACGCCAAACCAGGCAATGCGCTGCCCGTCGGGGGACACTTGGTAGCCCCCGGTGGCCTGCCGACTGGTCACAAAGTCGCGCACCGGGATCAACTCGGGCAACTGCCCGCCGACCAGCGATGGGTGCGTGGGCCCGGAGGCACAGCCCGCCAGGGCCAGCAGTGCGGCCAGCGCTGCACCGCCCCACCATAGCCGCACGGTATTCGTGTGGTTTGTCGTCAGATACGCCATACGCCCTCTCCCTGTGTTCCTGTGTTGAGCCGCCGGATATAGCCATTGTGCAAAGCCTTGCCTTAAGCCCAGCCAAAGGCACCTGCGGCAGCACCACGCAACAGCCACCGCACCCGCCACAATCCCACCCCATGCACATCCTGCTCATCGAAGACGACCTGGACCTGGGCCGCGCGCTGCAGTCCGCGCTGAAGGTGGAGGGACTAACCAGCGAGTGGCTGCGCCGCGCGGTGGATGCGCCCGCCACTGTGGATGCCACCACGGTGGACTGCGTGCTGCTGGACCTGACGCTGCCCGACGGCAGCGGGTTTGACCTGCTGGCGCGCTGGCGCAACCAGGCGGGCCAGGGCGGGCAGGTGCCCATCATCGTGATCACCGCGCGCTCTGCCGTGGAAGACCGGCTGGCCGGGCTGGATGGCGGGGCGGACGACTTCGTGATCAAACCCTTTGCCACAGCCGAGCTGATGTCGCGCATCCGCGCCGTGCTGCGCCGCAGCGCCCGGCAGGCCAGCGAGCGCTGGGTGTTGGGCGAGCTGCTGGTGATCGAGCCCCGCCGCCACCGGGTGCTGCGCGGCGGCGAGGCGCTGGACCTGTCCCCGCGTGAATTCCAGCTGCTGCTGGAGCTGGCGCGCGAGCCCGGCGCCGTGGTGCCCAAGGGTGTGCTGGCGCAGCGGCTGGACCCGCTGGGCGAGCCCCTGGACTTTGGTGCGCTGGAGGTCCATGTGTCCAACCTGCGCCGCAAGATCGGGCCGGAACTGATCCGCACCGTGCGCGGCGTGGGCTACCTGCTGCAGGCATGACCACGATGGTGAAACACACGTTGCGCAGCACATGGGTCTGGCTGGCCGAGCCCACGCTGATGCGCCGCAGCGTGGCCTCGGTGCTGGTGGCGTTTGTGGTGGTGTGGGCAGTGCTGCTGGGCTACAACTTCGTCAACTACAAACACACCATCACCCGGGACCCGGGCCTGATGAAATACGGCGATGCGGTGCTGGACTCGCTGGCCCAGGTTACCGATCCTGCACACGCCGCCACGGCCGTGGCGGCCACCGACCACTGGACCAACATCCGCCGCCGCCAGGTGGGCCTTCTGCCCGGGGTGCAGATGCACGAGCTGCTGGACGCGGCATCGGGCCAGCGCGTGTTTGCATCGCCGGGGCTGCAGAACGTGGCCTTGCCGCCCGCCGCGCCCCGCGCCGAGCCATATATCCAGGAAGCCGCCCTGCAGGGCCGGTCGTTCCGCATCTACACCGGCGGCCATGCGCGCTGGGTGCTGCGGGTGTTCGAGACCAAGCGCACCGACTCCAACTTCCTGCAGTACAACGGCCGCGCCTTGCTGCCCTACCTGCTGCTGGCGTCGCCCTTTGTGCTGCTGGCGGTGTGGCTGTCGGTACGCCATGGCCTGCGGCCGCTGCAGCAACTGGCCAGCCGCATTGCGCAGCGCGGGCAGGACGACCTGCAATCGGTGGGCTTCAACGCCCGCCACCGCGAACTCAAGCCGCTGGAGCAGTCGCTGGACCACCTCTTCGCCCAGTTGCGGCACAAGGTGGAACGCGAGCGTGCCTTTGTGCAGGACGCTGCGCACGAGATCCGCACGCCGCTGGCCGTGATCACCGCCCAGGCCCATGTGATGGCCCGCTCGCCCAGCCAAGAAGAACGCACGCAGGCCCAGGCCCACCTGGAGCAGGCCATCGCCCGCACCTCGCACCTGGCGCAGCAGCTGCTGGACCTGGCAGCGCTGGACGATGCGCAACGCCCCGCACCGCGCGACCTGGACGTGGCGCAATGGCTGCGCGGCGCGCTGGCGCAGGCTGCGCCGCAGGCCATCGCGCGGCAGATCGAGCTGTCGCTGGACGCGCCCGACACCTTGCCCGCCCGGCTCGACCAACCTGCGTTCGAATCCATCGCCCACAACCTCATCGACAACGCGCTGCGCTATACGCCCCACGGCGGCAACGTGGCGGTGGCGCTGCGGCGCGAGGGCGCGACGCTGCAGCTGTCGGTGCAGGACGACGGGCCGGGCATCCCGGCCAGCGAACACCAGCGGGTGTTCGAGCGCTTTTACCGGGGCGTGGGCCACGCTGCCAACGGCTCGGGCCTGGGCCTGGCCATCGTGCGGCAGGCGGTGCTCCGCATGGGCGGGCAGGTGCAGATGGGCGCGGGGCTGGGCGGCCGGGGCGTGGGCTTTTTCGTGGACATTCCGCTACCACACCGCGCCTGAAGGCACCGGGGCAGCAGCCCTCCAGCAGCCCAGCTACTGCCGCATCAAAATAGTTTAGGCCTCAACAAAAAATCGCCTAGGTGTTGGAAATAACCGACACCACGGGTTTTTCGGGACATGCAAACTTTGTCCCATGCCAACGCCCTCTTCCCCCACCGCCCGCCAGCTTTGGGACATCTCGCCGCCCGTGCATGCGGGCAGCCCCGTGTTCCCCGGCGACACGGCCTACAGCCAGCAGTGGTGCGCCACCATCGGCCCCGGCTGCCCGGTCAATGTGAGTGCGATCACGATGTCGCCCCATGTGGGCGCCCACGCTGATGCACCGCTGCACTACGACGCGCAGGGCGCCACCATTGGTGACGTGTCGCTCGACGCGTTTCTGGGCCCCTGCCGCGTGATCCACGCCATCGGCTGCGGCCCGCTCATCACCTGGGAGCACATTGCCCACGCGGTGAACGGCACCCTGCCGCAGCGCGTGCTGGTGCGCACCTACGAACACATGCCCGTGGACCGCTGGGACGGCCAGCTGGCCGCCTACGCGCCCGACACCATCGAGCGCCTGGCCGACCTGGGCGTGCTGCTGGTGGGCATCGACACCGCCAGCATCGATCCAGCCGACAGCAAGACGCTGGACAGCCACCAGGTCATCCGCGGCCGGGGCCTGCGCGTGCTCGAAAACCTGGTGCTCGACGCAGTGCCAGAGGGCGACTACGAACTCATCGCCCTGCCGCTCAAGCTGACCACGGCCGACGCGTCGCCCGTGCGCGCCGTGCTGCGGGCGCTGTAGCCCGAAAAAATCCAAGATTTTTCGGCCTCCACCGCGCGTCCATCATGCGCTAGCAGCTATCAAAACAGAAGCAAACCACTCTGAACACCATGACCACCACCTTGCAAGATTGCCGCGCGCTCGACGCGCAAGACCCCATCGCGCCGCTGCGCGCACACTTCGCCCTGCCCCCGGGCGTGATCTACCTCGACGGCAATTCGCTGGGCGTGGCACCCAAGGCCGCTGCTGCGCGTGTGGCCGATGTGGTCACGCTCGAATGGGGCACGGACCTCATCAAATCGTGGAACACCGCCAGCTGGTTCGACCTGCCCCAGCGCCTGGGCAACCAGCTCGCCCCGCTGATCGGCGCGGGCCAGGATGAAGTGGTGTGCACCGACAGCACCTCCATTAACCTCTACAAGGTGATGAGCGCGGCGCTCAACATCGCCCGCGAAGACAGCCCCACCCGCAAGCGCATCGTGAGCGAGCGCAGCAACTTCCCCACCGACCTCTACATTGCCGAAGGCCTGTGCAAGGAACGCGGGCTGGAGCTGGTGCTGGTGGAGCCTGAAGAGATAAACGCTGCGCTGACCAGCGACGTGGCCGTGCTGATGCTCACGCACGTGAACTACCGCACCGGTGCCATGCACGACATGGCCGCCATCACCGCTGCGGCGCACGCCCTGGGCATTCTGTGCGTGTGGGACCTGGCTCACAGCGCAGGCGCGGTGCCGGTGGACTTGAACGGCGCAGGCGCGGATTTCTCGATTGGCTGCGGCTACAAATATTTGAACGGCGGCCCCGGTGCACCAGCCTTTGTGTGGGCCAACCCGCGCCACGCCAACCGCTTCTGGCAGCCGCTCTCGGGTTGGTGGGGCCACGCTGCACCCTTTGCTTTCACGCCCGACTACGAGCCCGCGCCGGGCATCACGCGCTACCTGTGTGGCACGCAGCCCATCATCAGCCTGTCGGCCCTGCAATGCGGGCTGGATGTGTTCACCGCCGCACAAAGCCTGGGCGGCATGGGCGCGCTGCGCGCCAAGTCGCTGGCGCTCACCGACCTGTTCATCCAGCTGGTGGAAGAACGCTGCGCAGGCCACGGCCTGGGCCTGGCCACGCCGCGTGACCATGCCCAGCGCGGCTCGCAGGTGTGCCTGACGCGCGACGAAGGCGCGGGCGTGAACGGCCAGGGCAGCGGTGCCTACGCCATCGTGCAGGCACTGATTGCGCGCGGTGTGATCGGCGACTTCCGCAAGGGCGACGGCGGCACGGGCCGCCACAAGGACATCCTGCGCTTTGGCTTCACACCGCTGTACCTGGGCTTTGAAGACGTGTGGAATGCCGTGGAGCACCTGCGCCAGGTGCTGGAGAGTGGCGAGTGGCGCAAGCCTGAGTTCAACCAGACCCATGCAGTGACCTGATCATGTGCCCCTTCTCCCACTCCAACACACCGGCCGACGCCAACCCGGGCGACAAGGCAGCGTCTGCACTGCCCGAATCCATCGTGCACGAAGAGCGCGCCCAGCTCGACTTCAGCAAGTCCATGAGCTACGGCGACTACCTGCAGCTCGACGCCATCCTCACCGCACAAAAGCCGCTGTCGCCCGCACACGACGAGATGCTGTTCATCGTGCAGCACCAGACCAGCGAGCTGTGGATGAAGCTCATGCTGCACGAGCTGCGCGCGACCATCGACCGCATTGCCAACCCCGACACGGGCACCCGCGCCGAGGCCTTCAAGATGCTGGCCCGCGTGAGCCGCATCATGGAGCAGTTGGTGAGCGCATGGAGCGTGCTGGCCACCATGACACCGCCCGAGTACACGGCCATGCGCCCGTACCTGGCCAGCTCCAGCGGCTTTCAGAGCTACCAGTACCGCGCCATCGAGTTCTCGCTGGGCAACAAGAACGCCGCGATGCTCAAGCCGCATGAGCACCGCCCCGACCTGCTGGCCCAGGTGCGGTCGGCGTACGAGACGCCCTCGCTGTACGACGTGTCGCTGCAATTGCTGGCCAAGGAAGGCCTGCACATTCCGGCAAGCCACCTGGAGCGCGACTGGACGCAGCCGTACACGGAAAGCGAAGCGGTCAAAGAGGCCTGGTTGGCGGTGTACCGCGACCCGCAGAAGTACTGGGACCTGTACCAGCTCGGCGAAAAGCTCACCGACATCGAGGACGCTTTCCGCCTCTGGCGCTTCCGCCACGTGACCACGGTGGAGCGCGTGATCGGCTTCAAGCGCGGCACGGGCGGCACGGGCGGGGTGAGCTACCTGCGCAAGATGCTGGACGTGGTGCTGTTCCCTGAAATCTGGAAACTGCGCACCGATCTGTAAGCACAACGGCGCGCCGCAAAAAAACAGGCCTGTTCACCACCCCGGTGAACAGGCCTTTTAACTGCTGCCTGCGCATGACAAAGTGAACCGCTCCGATGCGAATCCCCATTGATGCCACAGGACGCCAAAAAAACAATCTCCCAGCAGTTGCAGGGCAGCGAGCAGGCGATGCATGACCGCTCAAGGGCAACCAGCTGCACATGTGTGCCATGGCAGAAAGGGACTTTGAAGCGCCCCCGATTTAGACTCCCACAGAAGTTGCAAGGTCTGGTGGAAGCTTGACAGCGGTGTGACGCTGCGCCGGAGCTTCAATCGAGGCGGTGCACATCGCCGTTGTGGGGTGAAGCGCTTTCGTGGAACAGGTCTTCGAGGAACTGCGCCAGCTCCTGCTCTTGCACAAAATCGGGGATCACAAAACCTGCGCGCGTGCGCTTGCCATCTGCACCCACACGGTAGGCTTGCCACAACGCGCCTTCGCGGCGCACTTCGACGATGCGGCCGAACACGTTGAAGCGGGGGTGCATGGTCACGGTGCCACCGATGCGATCAGATCCACTTCCACCGTCGCGTTCTTGGGCAGCTGCAGCACACCCACCGAGGTGCGCGTGTGCGCTCCGGCGGGGCCCAGCACGGTGAACAGCAAGTCGGACGCGCCATCGGCCACCTCGCTTTGCTGCGTGAAGCCGGGCGCCGACTGCACATACACCGTGATGCGCAGAATGGACTGCACGGCATCGAGCGAGCCCAGCGACCGCTGCAGCAGTGCCAGCGCGCGCATCGCGCACACCCTGGCGGCCTTTTGTGCATCGGCCAGCGAAGCCCCGGCACCGGCCGCGCCGGTGACAACCACAGTGTCGCCCACGCGCGGGATCTGCCCGCTCAGGTAGATGTGGTGACCATCGCGCACCAGCGGCACGTAGTTGCCGCCGATCTTGATTTCTCCATCGAAGCTGTAGCCCAGGGCCTGGGCCTGTTCCTTGAAACGTTGGTCGCGTGACATGGTGAATGTGGGGTCTCGAAAAATGAAAAGAAAAAGGGCGGTGCCACTTTGACCCCGCCCCGGCGTCATGCCCCGAAAGGCAGGATCAGCGCATGGTGGCGCTCGGCGTCCATGCCTTTGCGCTGTTCCAGCGCCAGCGCGTGGCGCGATGTGGGCAGCAGATAGGCCAGGGGCCGGCGGTCCGGGGCCATGTCCAGGCGCACGGCCAGGCCCTGCGTGGCGCGGTAGCCCTTGAGCTGGTTGGCGACGGTGCCCTGGATGACCGGCGGCGTACCGCCGCTTTCCTCGAAGAAGACGAGGTAGTCGTCGTGCTGCGCCTGCGTCACCTCGACCCAGACGCCCCAGCCGAAGTAGTCGTCGCGGTAGGTGAAGGGCACGGGCAGCACGCAGCGGATGAACCAGCGCTTGCCGTCGAGCGTGCAGAAGTCCTGGTTGTAGCGGGCGTGGCGGTAGCGGTCCAGGTAGCTGAGTTCGAACACGGCATCCGGCAGGCCGCAGCCGATGTCGGTGGCCAGCTCGTCATGCCACTCGCCGCAGCTGTTGCACCGAAAGCCGGGGCGCTTGGTGGCCTTGCGGGGTTTGGCGGGTGGAGCCGTTGTGCGTGCGGTGGTCTTGCGGGCAGTGGTCACGGGCATGGCAGAAGGGTTTGCGATTTTTGTGAACCGCAATTTAACAGGCGCACCAGGCATGCCATGCGAGGGGATCGACATCCGGCCATGGCGGTGCTTGCACTGCACATCGATCTCAAGCGGCAAGGGCTAGATAGCCAGTTACCGCTCAAACCAATTGATTTTTTTGCTATCAATAGCGCAGCAGGTGACACGATCAAGGTGCCACCGCACCCTCCAGGCCCAGCACCATCGGCTGCTTGAGATCGCCCTTGTTGCCCAGGCCCACGGGGGCCAGCCGCAGGCCGCGCGCCTTGATGTACAGGTAGCCGTTGGCCTGCGAGACGGTGACGGAGCCAGCCTTGTCGGCACTTTCCCAGCCCAGCAGCGTACCGCCCGAGCTGTCCATGAACGAGACCGCCGCCTTCTTCTGTGCAGCGTTGGCCTTGGCGCCGACCTCGTACACGCCGGGCGCGGGCTTGGCGGTTCCAAAATCCACAGTCGCCAGTTGCAACTGCGAGTTGGTGGCAAAGGTGAAGGCCTGCGGCGTCTCCAGGTAATTCAGCCCGGTTTTGAAGCCGTAGCGTTTGCCGGACTTGCCTGCCACCTCGCTGCGCACCTCGCCAAAGTTGTGCCAGCCATTGGGGCCCGCGTAGAGCTTGCTCTTGGGGTTGGTGAAGCGGTCGTCCGTGGCCGAAGGCACGTTGCTCCAGGTGTCGTCGCCCGCAGCTGCAGGCTGGGCCTGGGCGAGAGTGCAGGCCAGCAGGCCCGCGCAGAGGATCAAAGGTGTTTTCATGGTCCGCCCCCCGGAGCACCATCAGCGCAAAGTGGACAAGGCGCAGACGGTAGCACCCTGTGCGCCAAGGCGCCAGAGGGCCAGGGCCCGTGGAGCCTAGGCCCTCCGAATCCGTTGACGGTCTTCGAGGCTCAGGCGCCAGCCCGGTTGCGCATCCAGTCCGCCGTGCCCATGAAGCTTTCCTTCAGGCGCGTACGCAAATCGGTGGGCACACCCGTCTCGCCCATGGCCTGGTCCATGCAGGCCACCCACTGGTCGCGCTCCTTGATGCCAATGGAAAACGGCATGTGGCGCATGCGCAGTCGCGGGTGGCCGAAGCGGCTCTGGTAGTGGTCGGGGCCGCCCAGCCAGCCGCAGAGGAACCAGAACAGTTTTTGCCGAGCACTGGCCAGGTCACTGCCGTGGGCGGCGCGCAGCTCGGCGTAGGCGGGCTCCAGGTCCATGAGGTCGTAAAACCGCTCGACCAGTGCATGCACGCGGTCTTCGCCACCGATCCATTCGAAGGGCGTGGTGGGCGGGATGGAAGGGGTGGGATTGGAAGTGGCCTCTGGGGTGGTCGATGCTTCAGAATTCATAAAAAAACAGGCCTTTGCGCGCGTCCATCATACTTTTATAGCTATATTTTTAATAGCAAACAACCCAATCACCACCTACTCAGCCGCGCGGCGCAGCGTATCGACCACGGGGCGCAGCAGCACCTCGCGCAGGCCCCACCAGCCCGCTGCCAGTGCCAGCACGGCCCCGGCCACGGCACCGGCCAGCGGCACCCAGGGGGCGGCCGTCCAGGTGAAGTCAAACACAAAGCGCGCCAGTGCCCAGCCCACGCCCACCGCCACGGCGCTGGCCAAGAAGCCCGCCAGCAGGCCCACGCCCACCAGTTCAGCCCGCTGCACCTGGCGCAGCAGGCTGGCGCGGGCACCCACGGCGCGCATGATGGCGTACTCGCGGGCACGCTCCTCGCGCGTGGCGGTGACGGCGGCAAACAGCACCACCAGGCCAGCAGCGAGCGTGAAGGCGAACAGGAATTCCACAGCGCGGATCACCTGCTCCAGCACGCGCTGCACCTGGGCAATGGTGGCGCCCATGTCCACGTTGGTGATGTTGGGGAATTGGCGCACCAGGCCGTTGTCAAAACCATTGGTTTCGGGCGCACGGTAGGCCGCGAGGTAGGTTACAGGCACGTCCTTGACGGTGGCCACCGGGTACATCACGAAGAAGTTGGCCCGCATGGAGCCCCAGTCCACCTTGCGCAGGCTGGTGATGCGTGCCTCGTTCTGCACGCCGCCCATGTCAAACAGCAGGCGGTCGCCCATCTTCAGGCCCAGGGTTTCGGCGATGCCTTCTTCGACGCTGATGGCACCCTCTTCGCCCGGCGTCCACTGGCCCGCCACCACCTGGTTGTGGGGCGGCGCCTCCACGGCGTTCGAGAGGTTGAATTCGCGGTCCACCAGGCGCTTGGCGCGGTCGTCGGTGTAGTCGGCGGGGCCCACGGACTTGCCGTTCACGGCCAGCAGGCGGCCCCGGATCATGGGGTACCAGTCGTACTTGCCCACGCCGTTGTCCTTGAGCGTCTGCTGGAAGGCATCCGCCTGGTCGGGCATCACGTTGATGACGAAGCGGTTGGGCGCATCGGGCGGAGTGGCCTTGCGCCAGCTGCTGATGAGGTCGGTGCGCAGCAGCACCAGCAGCACCAGCGCCAGCAGGCCCACGGCCAGGCTGCTGACCTGCACCACGGCATAGGCCGGGCGGGCCGAGATCTGCCGCGTGGCCAGCACCAGCCATCGGGGGGCAGTGCTTTCATTCACGCTGCGCCGCAGCAGCTTGACCGCCACCCACGACAGCCCCGCAAACAGGGCCACAGCCCCGGCAAAACCGCCCACGGCGATCAGGCCCAGCTTGATGTCGCTGCTCACGGCCAGCAGCAGCGCCGCAAACCCGGCCACCCCAAGCCCCAGCACGGCCAGCGAGGCGGGCTTGAGCCCCCCCACGTCACGCCGGATCACCCGCAGCGGCGGCACCTGGGCCAGTTGCAACACGGGCGGCAGGCCAAACGCAAACAGCAGCGTGAGCCCCATGCCCAGGCCAAACGCCACGGGCCACAGGCTGGATGCGGGCAAGGCCGATTCGACCAGCCCCGCCAGCAGCAAGACAAACGCGTGGTGCACCCCATAGCCCAGCAGCACGCCTAAAGCACTGGCAAACAGGCCGACCAACGCAAATTCGGTGATGTAAGCGCCCGCAATCATGCGCTGGCTCTGGCCCAGCACGCGCAGCATGGCCGAGGCATCCAGGTGCTCGGCCGCAAAGCCGCGTGCGGCCAAAGCCACGGCCACGGCCGAGAGCAGCGCAGCCAGCAGGGCCACCAGGCTCAGAAACTTCTGGGCGCGGTCCAGCGTCTGGCGCATTTCGGGGCGGCCGCTTTCGAGCGACTCGACGCGCACGCCATGCACCTCGGGCTTTTTGGCCTCTTCCACCGCCCATTCGTTGAAGGCTTTGACGGCAGGCGCCGGGCCCACTACGGCAAAACGGTAGGTCAGGCGGCTTGCGGGCTGCACCAGGCCGGTGGCGGACAGGTCGGCCTCGTTCAGCATCACACGCGGCGCAAAACTCATGAAGCCCGCGCCCCGGTCGGGCTCGATGACGATGATGCGCGCGATGCGCAGTTGTGCGTCGCCCAGCAGCAGCTTGTCGCCCATGGCCAGGTTGAGCGATTCGAGCAGCGGGGCATCGACCCACACCTCGCCGGGCGCAGGGATGTCGCGCGTGGGCTGCTCCAGCGCGCCAGGGGCATCGGCCACCGTGAGGCGGCCGCGCAGCGGGTAGCCGGGCTGCACGCTCTTGAGCGCGACGAGCTTGCTGGCGCCGCCCTGCGCATCGCTCGCGCGGCCCATGGTGGGGAAACCCAGCGTGGTCACCGACTGCAATCCGAGCGCCTTGGCGCGCTCCACAAAGGCGGCGGGAGTGGGGTTGTCACTGGCCACCACGGCATCGCCGCCCAGCAGTTGCAAGGCGTCGCGCTGCAGCCCGCCTTGCAGGCGATCGGCAAAAAACCCCACGGAGGTGAGCGCGGCCACCGCCAGCGTGACGGCCACGATGAGCAAGCGCAGTTCGCCCGCGCGCAGGTCCCGGGCCAGGGTGCGCCAGCCAAGGCGCAGAAATGACAGGTTCATGGCATGGGACCTTAGCGCAAAGCGAACGGGCTGGCGGGCTGTGGGGTGTTTGGGTTGGGCTTGCTACTGGGCACGGGCTGCGGGGCCAGACGCCACATGGCTGCCGCTGGCCTCGGGCTCGACCGTGGCCGTCTGCAGCCGCTGCTCCAGCGCCTGCAGCACCGGGGTGATCTGCTTGCCCACGCGGATCTGCGGGTTCGAAAAGCCATCGGCCTTGCCCGCCTCGACCTCGCGCTGTTGGATCAGCGGCACGGCCTTGGCAAACGCCTCGGTGAATGAATGGGTCTGGCGCAGCTGCTCGTGGAACACGGCGCGGCCAAAGAAGGTCAGCTCCGACAGCCTGCCGCAGCCATACGAGGTGTGCGTGGCATCGGCCGCCGTCATGATGAGCGTGCTGTCGGTGGCCAGGGGCTCGATCCAGCCGCCCGAGTAGCAGGCCGACACCGCAATCACCCGGTTGCGGATGCCTGCGGCGTCCAGCGCGGCGCGCAGCATCTCGGGCGTGGCGGGGGCCACCTGCAGCGGCCAGTGCGAGGCCGCTAACGCGTGGTCGCGTGCGCCGTGTGAGGTGAGGTAGACCACCAGCAGGTCGTGCTCGCGGTCCATGCGGGCCGCCAGGGCGGCAATGGCCCGCTGCAGGTTCTCGGGCGTGGCCCAGGCATGGGTGTCTGCCGTCTCGGCGTGGTTGAGCAGGTGCAGCACCCGGCCCTGGGCGTCGAATCGCTCTTCCAGCAAGCTGCTGACCATGGTGCTCTCGCGGCGGAACACGTTTTCGTCGGCATAGGGGGCGAACACCAGCCCATAGACATCGACCACCCCGGGGCGCTCGGGCGCCAGTGCATCCACCTGTTGTTGCCACAGTGTTTGCTGCTCTTCAAACATCGCCTGGGTCAGCGCCAGCGGCACGGGCTCGGGCGCCTGCGCTTCATCGGCGGCTGCAGCCGTCTCTGCCGATGCATCGGCCAGGGCCTGGACATCCGGCTCCCAGGGCTGGTCCTGGAACTGCCACATGCCCACCCCGATCACCGCCGCCATGGCCACCGAAAACGCCGCCGTGCGCCAACGCGACTGGATGAAGCGTGCACTCACCACCACCAGCGTGGCCAGCATCCACAGCGTGAGCACCCCGTAGGCCACCCAGAAGACAATGGCCGCCACCGTGCCATCCCACAGGCCGGGCCGGTGCACGGCCGTGGCCATCAACACATACAGCGCCAACAAGGGCGCCAGCGGGGCCCAGGCTGTCAACACATACCAGGCGGCCAAGCCCCCCGTGGGCGCAGGCACACCTGCAGACGCCAACGCTGATGGGCTCGCAGCAGCACGCTGGGCCGGGGCCATGGCACACCAGGCCAGCCACAACAGCACCAGGCCACTCCACATCGGCGCAAGCCAGCCGCGCAGGTTGAACTGTGCAGGCCCCACCACATCCAGCCGCGATACGGCCACCAGCAGGCCAGCGCTGACCAGCGACAGCACCAGCAACTGCCAGGGCGTGGGCGCAGCGGCGGCCGTGCGGGGCGGCAGGAACAGCCCGGCACGCAGGCCCTCTCGCATCCAGCCCCACAGCGTAAGCCGCTCGGCAGCGGCACCAACTGCGGCCACCGGGTCCGGTGGCTGCGGCGCGGGGCTTTGCTGCAGTCGATTCAGTGGTACCTCCACCTCGGACTGGGTTTCGGCAAGTTCGGGGCCCCATTGGCTAGGCAAGGTGTCGGCCCAGGTGCTGCTGCTGGCGTTCAGGTCTTTCATGAGTGAATCATGCCATTGGGAGGTGACAGACGATGAGCTGCACGATATGAAAAGAGGCGTGTCTTTCGAGCGGAAACCAGAACCCAGAACCGCCCTTCCGAGCCAGGCACCCAGCACCTGTGGAAACACAACCTGAGTCACGCGGCCGCACCACCACCACGGCCATCAATCAACGGTTCATGGCAACGTTGTTCAGCGCAACGCGCCAGAATTTCTTGAAAGGCATTGGCACGCACGTTCATCAGGTGCGAAGCTGGCCCCTGTCAAGTTTCTCGCACTGCCTGGGCACCAGGTACCAACGCGACCTGAGCCAGCTCCGGCTGCAACACCAGCCGGTGCGTGCCGCTGTAGCACACAAACCGGCGGTTCGTCGCCCGCCCGATGGCGCACAGGCCCAGCTGCTGCGCCACCGCATGGCCCATCTGGGTCACGCCGCTGCGCGAAACCACGATGGGCACGCCCATCTGGGCGGACTTGATGACCATCTCGCTGGTGAGGCGGCCCGTGGTGTAGAAAACCTTGTCGGCACCGGACATGGGCGTGGTGGAAGTGTTGCCCTGCACCACTCCATCCGCTGCGGCGGTTTCCGGGTTCATCCACATCCAGCCCGCAATGGTGTCGATGGCGTTGTGGCGGCCCACGTCTTCCACAAAGGTCAGCAGCGCTTCTCCTTGGAACAAAGCGCAGCCATGCACCGAGCCTGCGGATTTGTAGGTGCTCTCCTTGAGGCGGATGGCGTTGACGATGCCGTAGAGCTGGGCCTGCGTCAGTTGTGCATCGGGCAGTGCAATGCGGTCCACTTCGTCCATGAGGCCGCCAAACACGCTGCCCTGGCCACAGCCGGTGGTGACCACCTTGCTGGCGGTGCGTTCCTCGATGCGGGCGATGCCGTGGCGCGTGCGCACAGCGGCAGCATGAACCTCCCAGTCCACAGTGATCGATTCGATGTCGAACACCGATTCGACCAGCCGCTGGTTGCGCAGATAGCCCAGCACCAGCAGTTCGGGCTGTGCGCCCAACGTCATCAGGGTGACCAGCTCGCGTTTGTCCACATAGATAGTGAGCGGCCGCTCGGCGGGGATCTGCACCTGCTCGCTTTCGCCCCGTTCGTTGACGACCTCCACATGGTGGGTGAGCGGTGCCTGGGCCTGCGTGAGGCGCGGCAGCACGGGTGGCACTGCGGGTGAATGCGAAGGCGGCGAAGGGCGGGTCATGGGCTGAATATACGCACTACAGCACCTCGTGGTCATCTGTGGTGCCGAGCCATTAAGTGACACGGGCAAGGTGCCGCCAAAAGAAAAAACCGCGCCCCCCCAAGGGGACGCGGTTTGTAGCCCAGCGGGCTGGTCGGGAGCTGGTGCGCTCAGGACTTGGACGCAGGCGTAGCCGCTGCTGCGGGCGTCTGGGTACTGGGAGGGCTGCTGGCCGTGCCGGGTGGCGAATGGGCGCCAGCGGCTTCGGCAGGTTTGGCGGCGGGGGGCGTGTAGGCAAAGGGGCCCGGATCGGCGCAGGCAGCGCCTGCGGCGGCAGGCTTGGCCGATGGCGTGGTCTTGCGGTAGTGCGCCGCCACCTTGTCTTGCGAGAGGCAGAGCTTGTAATTGTCCACCTTGCCTGCCCAGGCCGTTTTGGCCGCAGCTTCTGCGGCCTTGGCGGCAGCCTCGGGCGACGGAGCGGGCAGCTTGGCGGATGCCAGGGTGCACACGCCTGCCGCGCACAGCGCCAGCAAAGAGGTGCGGATGCTTGGTGTCGTCATGGTGCGGGTCCTCATACCTGCGCGGGCTGCTGGCCCGCAGATGCTGTGGCGGCGGCATCGGCCGCTGGCTGGCTGGCGCTGCGCTGGCGGGGGATCTTGCCCGCCTGCACATCGTCGTACCAAAGCTCGTGGTGTTCCTTGGCCCAGCCTTCGCTCACGTAGCCGGTGCGCATGGCCTTGTAGGCGCCTTTCATGCCCACCGTGCCCATGTAGATGTGGCCGCAGATCAGCGCCATCATCCAGATGGCCAGGGTGGCGTGGATCATGTGGGCGATCTGCATGTCGCCGCGCACGTCGCCAAAGCCAGGAATGAGCTTGTCGAGCACCAAGCCGGTGGCCACCACCAGGATGCCGGGGATGGTGATGCCCCACCAGAACAGGCCCTTCTCGCCCGCATTGAAGCGGTGCGAGGGCACTTCGTGGTCACCCTTGCCCAGCATGCCACCGCCCTTGGCCAGCCAGACAACGTCGGCGCGGTTGGCGATGTTGTCTTTGATGAAGGTGAGGATGATCACCAGCAGCGACACGGCAAACAGCGGGCCCACGAAGTTGTGCACGTTCTTGAGCGCGTAGGTCAGCCAGCCAAACAGCGCGGTCCCCAGGATGGGCAGCAGGAAGAACTTGCCGAACGCCATCACGATGCCGGAGACGGCCAGTGCGATGAAGGCAAAGGCATTGGCCCAGTGGGCGGCCCGCTCGAACGGGGTGAAGCGCTCGATGCGGCGGGGGCCGGTGCCGTCGGGGTGCTCATGCCCCAGCGGGCCCTTCACAAAGTAGAAGATGCCTAGGGCCAGCAACACGATGGCAAACAGCGCTGCGCCGTAGGGAATGATCCAGTGGTTGCGCACCTGGCGCCACGCCTCACCCGCGTTGGTGTAGCGCGAGCCGGGGTACTGCACAAACGGCTGGATCAGATTGCCCGCCTCGGGCGCCTGGGTTTTGGGCAGGCTGCTGTAGCCGGTCACACCCTGCCCCACCTGGCGCCACATGGGCGCGTTGTTGCCGGGCTGCACCTTGGCGCGTTCGCCATTGGTCTGCTCGGCGTACTTGGGGTCTGCGCTGGCGTCGGGTTTGACTTCGAAGATGTTCTGGCTCTGGATGCCACCGGGCGCAGGCACGGCGGCAGGGGCCGCAGCCGGAGACGCTGGCGCCTGCTGCGCAAACGCAGCGCCACCCGACAACCCGGCCAGCCCCGCCACCAGAGCCAAGGACCACACGATGTGTTTCATGGTGGGCCTCACTTGGTTTGGGTGCGGGTGTACTCGTTCTGGCCGTACTGCTGGCGGGCCTTCAGCTGGGCTTCCCAGCTGGCTTTGTCACCCGCCTTCCAGCCCGGCTCGGTGAAGTTGCTGCCGGTGCCCGCATAGGGCACGGCATCGCTGCGGATGCCTGCGCCGGTCTGCGGCTTTTCGCCGCAGGCAGCCAAGGTGCCCAGGGCCAGAGCGGCGATGGCGATGAGATGAAGGCGATGGGTCATGACTTGCCTCCTGCAGGCTGGCCTGCCTGTTGCGAACCGTAGGCCGTGCCCCAGCCCCAGACCTCGGCACCCTTGCCACGCTGCACCACGCGGTTGCGGAAGATGTCGGCGACCACATCACCATCACCGGCCAGCAGGGCCTTGGTGGAGCACATTTCTGCGCAGGCGGGCAGCTTGCCTTCGGCCAGGCGGTTGCGGCCGTACTTTTCAAACTCGGCCTGGCTGCCATGGGTCTCAGGACCACCAGCACAGAAGGTGCACTTATCCATCTTGCCGCGCACACCAAAGGTGCCCTGCGACGGGAACTGTGGTGCACCAAAGGGACAGGCATAGCTGCAGTAGCCGCAGCCAATGCAAACGTCCTTGTCGTGCAGCACCACACCTTCTTCGGTGCGGTAGAAGCAGTTGACGGGGCAGACCGCCATGCAAGGCGCGTCGCTGCAGTGCATGCAGGCCACCGAGATGGATTTTTCGCCCGGCACACCATCGTTGAGTGTGACCACGCGGCGGCGGTTCACACCCCAAGGTACTTCGTGTTCGTTCTTGCAGGCGGTCACGCAGCCGTTGCACTCGATGCAGCGCTCTGCGTCACAGATGAATTTCATTCGTGCCATGTGTGTCTCCTTGCGTGGCGCGATCAGGCGCGTTCCACGTTGCAGATCGTGGTCTTGGTTTCTTGCATCATGGTCACGCTGTCGTAGCCATACGTCGTCGCGGTGTTGACGGCCTCACCGCGCACCACAGGGGCCGCGCCCTTGGGGTAATACGCCAGCATGTCCGCCCCCTGCCAGCGGCCCGAGAAGTGGAACGGCATCCACACCGTGTCGGGCGCCACGCGTTCGGTGACCAGCGCCTGCACATTAAGCCGCGCGCCCGTGGGCGAACTCAGCCACACACGTTCGCCGTTGCGAATGCCCCGGTCGGCAGCGGTCTTGGGGTTGATCTCGACAAACGACTCCTGCTGCAGCTCGGCCAGCCAGGGGTTGGAGCGGGTTTCCTCGCCACCGCCTTCGTACTCGACCAGGCGACCCGAACTCATGATCAGCGGGAACTTCTCGTGCACCTTGTCGGCCACGTTCTTCTCCTGCACGCTCTTGTACAGCGTGGGCAGGCGCCAGAAGGCCTTCTTGTCGTCGTGTGTGGGGTACTTGGCCATGAGGTCTGGCCGGGTTCCATACAGTGGCTCGCGGTGCTGCGGAATCGCATCGGGGAAGTTCCACACCACGGCGCGCGCCTTGGCGTTGCCAAACGGGTGGCAACCATGCTTGAGCGCCACGCGGATGATCGCGCCCGTGGGGTCGGTCTTCCAGTTCTTGCCTTCGGCCTTGGCCTTCTCGGCATCGGAGAGGTCATCCCACCAGCCCAGCTTTTTGAGCAGTACATGGTCGAACTCAGGGTAGCCGGTGGTGATCTCGCAGCCCAGCGAGTGCGAACCATCCTCTGCCAGCAGGTTGACGCCGTCTTTCTCCACACCAAAGTTGGCGCGGAAGTTGCCGCCGCCATCCATCACGTGTTTGGAGGTGTCGTAGAGGTTGGGCGAACCGGGATGCTTCAGCTCGGGCGTGCCGTAGCAGGGCCAGGGCAGACCAAAGTAGTCGCCAGCAAAGTCGTAGCCGGTTTCCTTGTCCTTGCCACCCTTGGCCTTGAGGGTCTTCACATCGAACAAGTGCATGTTCTTCATGTGGGCCTTCAGGCGCTCGGGGCTCTGGCCGGTGTAGCCAATGGTCCAGACCGACTTGTTGATTTCACGCAGGATGTCCTCGGGCACGGGCTCGTCCATGCCCTTGACCTTCTGCATCTTGTAGTTCTTGGACAGCTCGGCGGCAAAGCCCAGCTTTTCGGCGAACTGGTGCATGATCATGTGGTCCGAGCGGCTCTCCCACAGCGGCTCGATCACCTTCTCGCGCCACTGGATGGAGCGGTTGGACGCCGTGCACGAACCACTGGTCTCGAACTGCGTGGCGGCGGGCAGCAGGTACACCGCACGGTTGGGGTTCAGGTCTTCGGCTTTGCCGGGCATGGCGGCCATGGCGGCGGTGGCCGATGGATAGGGGTCCACCACCACCAGCAGGTCCAGCTTGTCCATGGCGCGCTTCATTTCCAGGCCACGGGTTTGCGAGTTGGGCGCATGGCCCCAGAAGAACACGCCGCGCAGGTTGGAGTCCTGGTCGATCAGCTCGTTGTTCTCCAGCACGCCATCAATCCAGCGCGACACGGTGATGCCGCTCTTGGTCATCATCGCGGGCGATGCGTACTGCTTCTTGATCCATTCAAAGTCCACGCCCCACACGGCCGCGAAGTGCTTCCACGAACCTTCGGCAAGGCCGTAGTAGCCCGGCAGCGAGTCGGGGTTAGGGCCTACATCGGTCGCGCCCTGCACGTTGTCGTGGCCCCGGAAGATGTTAGTGCCGCCGCCGCTCTTGCCCACGTTGCCCAGCGCCAGCTGCAGGATGCACGATGCACGCACCATGGCGTTGCCGATGGTGTGCTGCGTCTGGCCCATGCACCAGACGATGGTGCCGGGGTTGTTGTCGTGCAGCATCTTGGCGACCTTGAACATCTGGTCTTCCTTGACGCCGCAGGCCTCTTCCACCTTGTCGGGCGACCACTTGGCCAGCACGTCCTCACGCACCTTGTCCATGCCGTAAACACGGTCGTTGATGTACTTCTTGTCTTCCCAGCCGTTCTTGAAGATGTGGTACAGCAAGCCGAACAGGAACGGGATATCAGTGCCCGAGCGGATGCGCACGTACTCGTCGGCCTTGGCTGCCGTGCGGGTGAAGCGCGGGTCCACCACGATCATCTTGCAGCCGGTTTCCTTGGCGTGCAGCATGTGCAGCATGGACACCGGATGGGCTTCGGCCGCGTTGGAGCCGATGTACAGAGCGACCTTGCTGTTTTGCATGTCGTTGTACGAATTGGTCATGGCGCCATAGCCCCATGTATTGGCCACACCCGCCACCGTAGTGGAGTGGCAAATGCGCGCTTGGTGGTCGCAGTTGTTGGAGCCCCAGAAGCTCACGAACTTGCGCAGCAGGTAGGCCTGTTCGTTGTTGTGCTTGGACGAACCCACAAAGTACACGCTGTCAGGGCCGCTGGCCTTGCGCAGCTCCTGCATCTTGGCGGTGATTTCGTTCAGGGCCGTGTCCCAGCTGATGCGCTCGTACTTGCCGTTGACCAGCTTCATCGGGTAGCGCAGGCGGTATTCGCCATGGCCATGCTCGCGCAGCGCAGCACCCTTGGCGCAGTGCGCGCCCAGGTTGATGGGCGAGTCGAACACGGGCTCTTGCCGCACCCACACACCGTTCTCGACCACGGCATCGACCGCGCAGCCCACCGAGCAGTGGGTGCAGATGGTGCGGCGCACCTCGATCTTGCTGTCGCCGATGGCGACCTTGGCGCCTTCGGCGGCGTTGGACTTCTTGACCAGCGCAAGCTGGGAGGCAGCAATGCCCACCCCCACCCCCAGGCCCGAGCGGCGCAGGAAGGAGCGCCGATCCATGGTGGGCAGGGCCTGCGACAGGCCCCGGCGCAGACTGTGAACAAAAGGCGATGCAGAGGCGTTGGTGCTCTGCGCGGCGTGGGAAGACTTTTTGGTCAGCAACATGGCAGGCCCCGATCAGAGTTGGGTGGTCTTGTAGTACTGCTTCACGTGCGCAGACAGGTGGTAGCCACCACCTTTTTCGGGCATGGGCCGGGGCGCATCAGAGACCACAGATTCGGACGGAGCCACATGGGGAAGGGCCACCACGGCCGCTGCTGCAGCCCCTGTGGTGGCGACGCCGGCAAAGAAGCTGCGGCGTGAGGAATTCGGCTGGCGGTTCTGCATGGTTGTCTCCAGAATGGCTGGCAGCAATGGGGAAGCTATGAAAAGCTATTCATACAGTCTATGTCAGTGTGTAAAAGCCTGCAATCCAGCTTTACACCCCCCACTAAACCACTCATCTTTTGTAGCGCCCGCTGCAGCCCCATTGCGGCTGCCAACGGATCAATCGAGCATGTCGAAGCCCTGGGCCTCCACCGACGCAAAGGCCCGTGTGAACTGGGCCAGCGCGGCATAGAAGCGCGCCTGCGGGTGGGCCGCCAGCGCGTCGCACATCGAAATCACCCAGGGCTGCAGGTGTGTGGCAAAAAAGTCGCGCTGCGCCGTCAGGTTGCAGACAGCCACATCGTCGCCCGCGATCAGGTAGCGCATCACTTCGCACAGGTAGGCAACGTGGTCCTCGGTCTCGGGCATGGCTTCGTCGCGCGCCAGGCCCAGGCGGTCCAGGTCGGTGCGCAGGCGGGCCAGGGGTTTTTCGTTCAAGAAGCCGCTCAGGTAGTGCGAGCCATACAGGTACACCTCGGGCTTGCCCACGCCGCCAAACAGGCGGTCGAACTCCTGCGCAACGGCCGCGTCGTCCTGCACGCGCGCCGCGCCCACCAGCTGCTGCCAGGGCTCCTGCAGAAAGCCCCCATCGGCAGGCGCCTCGGTCACCGCCACGCGCAGGGCCGACATCAGCTCGGGGCTGGGTGCCGCGTAGTACAGCTGCGACAGCAAACCGTAGAGTTCGGCGCGCGCGGTTTCCTCGTCCAGCGCGGAGCTGCTGCCCGGGGATGTCAAAGAAGCAGAGGATGCGCTCACAGGTCGGTCACTTTCGTCTCGTTTTGTGCGGAATACAGGTCGATCACGCGGCAGTCGCTGCACATCTTCAGGCGCTCCAGCGCCTCGCCCTGGAACATGGGGTGGCCCGAGAGTTTGCCCAGTATGGCCTCGATGGCCTTCACCGTGCCAAAGGGTTTGCTGCAGCGCACACAGGCCCAGGGTTTGGCCTCGTTGAGCACACGCAGCTGCGCGCGTTCGGGCGTGAGCAGCAGGCGCGGCTGCAGGCTGATGGCATCTTCGGGGCAGGTGGTGGCACACAGGCCACACTGCACGCAGTTCTTCTCGATGAAGCGCAATTGCGGCAGCTGCGGGTTGTCCTGCAGCGCACTGGCGGGGCAGGCGCTCACGCAGCTCAGGCACAGGGTGCAGCGGTCTTTGTTGACCTCGATGGTGCCCAACAGCGACCCTACGGCGGGCAGGGCAATGGCCTCGGGCCGCTCTGCCGGGGGCACCGGGGCCTGCTCGATCAGGTGGTCGAGCGCCATCTCCAGCGTGCTGCGTTTCTCTTGCGCCACCGCAAAGCGGGCCGCCACGGCCGGGGTCTTCTGGCGCGTCTGGCCCAGCGCCTGCAATGCAGCGTCCAGCGCGGTGGGGTGGTTGGCGTGCAGCAACTGCACATGCGTGCCGGTGTAGCCCAGGCCGCGCAGGATGGCCTGCGCCACGTCCATCTGGGCCTGCAGCCCATCGAGGTACTGCGGCGCCTCTTCATCGGTTGCCAGCACCACCACCTGCGAGGCGCCGTAGGCGATGGCACTGAGCCACAGGTCCACGCCGGTGCTGGCCGTGTGCCACAACGCCACCGGGATCACGTGGGCAGGCACGCCCTGCGCCAACTTGAGCTGCGCGGCACGGCCCAGTTCTTCGACCAGCGACTGGCCACGCTCCTGGCTGTGCAGCAACAGCACCGCATCCTTGCCACCGGCAGCGGCGTAGGTGGACAGCAGGGTCTTGAGCTTGGTGCCCTGCTCCGTCGCACTGGGGTAGGCATAGGTCAGTGCGCCCGTGGGGCACACGGTGGTGCACGCGCCGCAGCCCACACACAGGTTGGGGTTCACCTTGATTTGCTGGCGGCCCTTGTCGCTGGCGATGGCCTCGGCCGAGCAGATGTCCACGCAGGCGTTGCAGCCCACGGTCTCATTGCGGCTGTGGGCGCAGAGTTTTTGTTTATAGGCAAAGAATTTGGGCTTCTCGAACTCGCCCACCAGCTCGCGCAGCTTGAGCAGCGTGCCCAGGTCCCGCCCGTCCCAGCGCAGGTAACCCTGCGGCAGCGCGTGCTGCAGGAAGGTGGGCGTGGCGGTGGGCGAACGCAGGTCCAGCACCAGGTCAAACCGCTCGGTCTGCGCCGTGGCATCGCGGGTGAAGTCGATGGCGCCCGCCACCTGGCACACCTTCACGCAGGCGCGGTGCGATTGGCAGGCGGCCAAGTCAATCTGGTAGTCGAGGCCAATGGCGTTCTCGGGACAAGCCGCCACGCAGGCGTTGCAGCGCGTGCACAGGTCCAGGTCAATGGGGTTGTCGGCCGACCACTGCAGCTCGAACGCACCCAGCCAGCCCGTGAGCCCTGTGATGCGCCCACCCAGCACCGGGTAGCGCCGCGCCTGCGCGCCACCGGCGTTGCCGGGGCCCTGGGTGAACAGCGTCACATCCAGCACGTCCGACACCAGGGCGGCAGCCTGCTCGGCCTGGTCTAGCGGGCCGATGATGAGCAAGCGGCCCGTGCTCTTGTAGGTGACCGTGGGCACGGGGGGCGGGTCGGGCAAACGCGCTGCTGCCAGCAGCGCGGCGATCTTGGGGCTGGCCTGGGCGGCATCGCGGCTCCAGCCGCCGGTTTCGCGGATGTTCACAAACCGGATGGGCGACACCGCGCCTTCGGTCTGCTGGCCCAGGTCGCCAAACAGGCGCTGCTCCTGGGTGCAGGCCACCACCACGTCCTGCCCGGACTGGATGGCTTTCTGAAACGCCCCTGCGTCGCGCCGGCACAGGGTGGAGTGAAGGGTCAGGTCTTCATGCAGTGCCTCGCCCAACGCCTTGGCGTTGAGGGGCATCGTCTGGTTGCAGTCGCAAATGAGCGTCTTGGTCATCGTGGGTGTGGCTGGCTGTCGTGGCCACCCCGTCCTCTTCAGAACAGGCGACCCGCACAGGCTCGCTGGTGGGAACGCTAGGAACAGCGTTGCATACCTCGGACTGTGCCACGTCTGCGGCGCCGCTGGCCCCCGCATCATCCCGAGGCTGAGCGGACGCCGGGGCTATTGCACCTGCGGGGCCGGTGTCCTCGCCTCCCCCAGACTGCTTCTCATGGTCAAAGAAGCCCATCGCATGGGCGCTGGCCATCTGGCGCAGCATGCCTGAGGGCAGCGGGTCGGGCTGGGTGTAGTCGCCGATGTAGATGTCCAGGCCGTCCATCACATTGAAGTGCGGATCGGAAAACAGCTTTTTCATGGCCAGGTTGCGCACCTCGGGCGAGACGGCACGGGACACAAAAGGCTTGAAGTCGGACGCGGGGGTCAAAGCCTCGGCGTCCGCCAGCGTGGGCGCGGGTGGCTCGGCGACGGGCGCGGGGGGCGTAGGCGCAGCGGCGGCGGTGGCAGGAGCTGGTGCGGCGGCCTGGGGCGCCAGCGCAGGCGCGGGCGGCAGGGGCTCCACCACCGGCTTGCCCTCGCGCACATCCTGCTTGCGGCGCGACCAGCGGCCGAGGAATCCGTCAGCCATGGCCGCCCCCTCCTCCCATGCCTCCGCCCCGCGTCTTTTCCGTAGACACCGACGCGGGGTTGCCAAACCGGTCCTGCAGCGGGCGGAAGCTGTCGGGGCGCTTGCGGCGCTTGGGCTCGGGCTGGTAGTGCTCGTCCACAAAAGCGCGCAGCACCTCCAGCACTTCGGGGGCGGCAGGCACCTGCTCCACGGTTTCCTGCGCGTCCAGCCAGCGGCCGGCGTCGTGGTAGCTCAGGCTCACGGCCACAGGGCGCGCCAGGGGGATGGCCCCTGTGCCCGTGTCTTCATCGCGGCGCCACATCACGAACCAGCAGGGGGCTGGCGATGTGAGGTTGAGGTGATAACCCTCAGCATCGTCGCGGAACAGCTCCACCCGAAAGCCCGGGAACAGCCAGCGCTGCTCACGCTCGTCCTGGATCAGCGGCCGGGGTTCGGTGCCGAAGGTGGGTTCATGGACCACCACCTCGGCCAGCGACCAGCGCCAGGGCTGCCAGCGGTTGTCGATGTGCTCGCACCGCATGATCACGGCAACGTCGGTGTAGGGGCGCTCTGTCATGGGCGCTGACTGTACCCCGGTGCGCGGCCAGGGTCAGCGCGGCCTGCAAAACCCTTTGATCGCCCTCAGATTGCAGCGACTTCCAGCCGTTCCACGGCCACGGCGCAATACTTGAACTCCGGAATCTTGCCAAACGGGTCGAGTGCCGCATTGGTCAGCAGGTTGGCCGCTGCCTCCACGTACGCAAACGGCATGAACACCGTGCCGCGCGGCGTGCCGTCATCGCGGCGCACGCGCACCTGCACCATGCCGCGCCGGGAACGGATGCCCACCAGCGACCCGGGCTCCACCCCCAGCCGCACCAGCTCGTCACCGTGCAGTGATGCTGTGGCCATGGGCTCGATGGCATCCAGTACCGTGCTGCGCCGCGTCATGCTGCCGGTGTGCCAGTGTTCCAGCTGGCGGCCGGTGATCAGCACCAGGGGGTAGTCGGCGTCAGGCGTTTCGGCCGCCGGGATCACGCTGGCGGGCACCAGCTGCAGGCGGCCCGTGGGCGTGGGGAATTTTTCGGTGAAGACGATGGGCTGGCCGGGGTCGTCCTCCGTGAGGCACGGATAGGTCACGCTGGAATCGCGCTCCAGCCGGTCCCAGGTGATGCCCTCGATGCTCGCGTGCATGGCCTGGCGCATTTCGTCGTACACGGCGGCCACGCCCGACTCTTCACCGTCGTAGCTCCAGTCCAGCCCCATGCGCACGGCGAGTTGCTGAATGATCCACAGATCCGGCCGCGCATTGCCCGGCGGGTTGAGCGCACGGCGGCCCATCTGCACCATACGGTCGGTGTTGCTGGCGGTGCCGGTCTTCTCGGGCCAGGCGCTGGCGGGCAGTACCACATCGGCCAACCAGGCGGTCTCGGTCAAAAAGATGTCCTGCACCACCAGGTGCTGCAGGCTGGCCAGCGCGTGGCGCGCGTGGTTCAGGTCGGGGTCGCTCATGGCGGGGTTCTCGCCCATGATGTACATGCCGCGCACCTTGTGGGGGTCGCTGTCGGGCGCCAGGGCCTTGTGCATGATCTCGACCACGGTGTAGCCCGGCGCCTCGTCCAGCTTCGTCCCCCAGAATTCTTCAAACCACGCATGCGCCCCGGCGTTGTCCACGCGCTGGTAGTTGGGGAACATCATGGGGATCAGCCCCGCGTCGCTCGCGCCCTGCACGTTGTTTTGGCCACGCAGCGGGTGCAGGCCCGAGCCGGGCTTGCCGATCTGGCCGGTAACGGCGCACAGCGCAATCAGGCAGCGCGCGTTGTCGGTGCCGTGCACATGCTGGCTCACGCCCATGCCCCACAAAATCATCGATGCCTTCGCTGTAGCAAATGCCCGCGCCACCTCGCGCAGCGTCTCGGCCGGGATGCCGCACACGGGCGCCATGGCTTCGGGGCTGCAGCCCATCACGTTGGCCTTGAGGGCTTCGAAGTTGTTGGCGCGGTCCTTGATGAAGGCTTCATCCACCAGGCCTTCGTCGATCACCGTGTGGATCAGCGCGTTGAGCATGGCCACGTCGGTGTCAGCCTTGAACTGCAGGGTACGCCAGGCATGGCGGCCGATGTCGGTCACGCGCGGGTCGGCCAGCACGATCTTGGCGCCGCGCTTCGCGGCGTTCTTCATCCACGTCGCAGCCACCGGGTGGTTGGCCGTAGGGTTGGAGCCAATCACGAAGATCAGCTCGGCATGCTCCACATCATTCACCGGGTTGCTCACCGCGCCCGAGCCCACGCCTTCGAGCAGCGCGGCCACGCTGGACGCATGGCACAGGCGCGTGCAGTGGTCCACGTTGTTGCTGCCAAAGCCGGTGCGCACCAGCTTCTGGAACAGGTAGGCCTCTTCGTTGCTTCCCTTGGCCGAGCCAAAGCCCGCCAGCGCCTTGCGGCCGTGCGTGTCGCGCAGGCCCTTGAGCTGCCCTGCCGCCAGGTCCAGCGCTTCGTCCCACGTCGCTTCGCGGAAGGTATCGCGCCAGTCGGCACCGTACGGCCGCACCTCCTTGGGCACGCCGGGCTTGCGGATCAGCGGCACCGTCAGGCGGTCGGGGTGGTGGGCGTAGTCGAAACCAAAACGCCCCTTCACGCACAGGCGGCCATGGTTGGCGGGGCCGTCGCGGCCTTCGACGCTGATGATTTTTTCATCGCGCACGTTGTAGGTGATGAGACAGCCCACGCCGCAGAACGGACAGACGGAATCGACTTGGCGGTCCACCTTTTGGGAGCCGATGTGTGTCTTGGGGCTGAGCGCGCCCGTGGGGCAGGCCTGCACACATTCGCCGCAGGCCACGCAAGTGCTCTCGGCCATGGGGTCGTCGAGGTCGAAGACGATCTTGCTATTCGAGCCGCGCAGGGCGTAGCCGATCACGTCATTGACCTGCTCCTCGCGGCAGGCGCGCACGCAGCGGTTGCACTGGATGCAGGCGTCAAGGTTGACGGCCATGGCCGGGTGGCTCAGGTCTGGCGCGGGCTGTTCGCGGCGCAGGGCCTGGAGCGCCGGGCGAACGGTCACGCCCAAGCGATCGACCCAGGCGCTCAGCTCGCCATGCTGGCCGATGGTTGCGGTCTTTTTTGAATCAAATAGGGCCTCTCCGCCCGATGGATCTTCGTTTTCAGCTATCAATTCAGGAGTATTGATGCCTTCATCGTTCCACCGGTAGCCCTGGTCGGGCATGTCGGACAGCAGCATCTCCACCACCATCTGCTGGCTCTTGCGTGCGCGCGGGCTGGCAGCCAACACCTTCATGCCTTCGGTAGGCTCACGGCAGCAGCTGGGGGCCAACGTGCGCTCACCCCCAATCTCGACCACGCAGGCGCGGCAGTTGCCGTCGGGGCGCAGGCCGTCGGTGTAACAGAGGTGCGGGATCTCCACACCGTGGCGCTGCGCGGCTTTCAAGATGGTTTCGCCGGGGTGGGCGGTGACGGGCTGGCCGTCCAGCTCAAAGGCCACGCCTGGAGTGTGGGGCACCGCGCTCATGGCTGGGCTCCCTTGGGCAGTTGCTCCGTGAGCGGGCTGTTGCGCGGCTTGGGCAGGTCACCGGGCCAGGGCCCCTCGCCCACCTCATGCGGAAAATATTTGTGGATGCAGCGAATGGGGTTGGGCGCGGCCTGCCCCAGGCCGCAGATGGAGGCATCGCCCATCACCTGCGCCAGGTCGTCGAGCAGGTCGGCGTCCCACTGCGGAGCTTCCATCAGCGCGGCCGCCTTGGCCGTGCCCACGCGACAGGGCGTGCACTGGCCGCAGCTTTCGTGTTCAAAAAACCGCATGACGTTCAACGCCGCGTCGCGCGCGCGGTCGTGCTGGCTGAGCACGATGACGGCGGCCGAGCCGATGAAGCAGCCGTAGGGCTGCAACGTGTCGAAGTCCAGCGGAATGTTGTTGAGACTGGCGGGCAGGATGCCGCCCGACGCGCCGCCGGGCAGGTAGGCGTAGAGCTGGTGGCCGTCCAGCAAACCGCCGCAGTATTCGTCGATGAGTTCCTGCACCGCGATGCCCGCAGGTGCGAGCTTGACGCCCGGGTGCTTCACACGCCCGCTCACGCTGAAGCTGCGCAGCCCCTTGCGGCCGTGGCGGCCAAAGCTGGCGAACCACTGCGGGCCGCGCTCCACGATGTCGCGCACCCAGTACAGCGTCTCGAAGTTGTGCTCCAGCGTAGGGCGGCCGAACAGGCCCACCTGCGCGATGTAGGGCGGGCGCATGCGGGGCTCGCCCCGTTTGCCTTCGATGCTCTCGATCATCGCGGACTCTTCGCCGCAGATGTAGGCACCCGCGCCACGCCGCAGTTCGATGTGCGGCAGCGGGCACGGTGGCTCGGCGCGCAGGTCATCCAACGCCCGCTGCAGCAGCGCGCGGCAGCCGTGGTATTCGTCGCGCAGGTAGATATAGATGGCCTCAGTGCCCACGACCTGGGCGGCGATGAGCACGCCTTCCAGGAAGCGGTGCGGGTCGCGCTCCAGGTAGGTTCGGTCCTTGAAGGTGCCGGGCTCGCCTTCATCAATGTTGACGGCCATGAGGCGTGGCGCGGGCTGGTCGCGCACGATGCGCCACTTGCGCCCGGCCGGAAACCCCGCGCCGCCCAGGCCACGCAGGCCCGAGTCCTCCATGGCCGAGAGCACGGCCTCGGCGTCCATCTCGCCATTCACCAGGGCCGCCGCCACCTGGTAGCCACCATGGACGCGGTAGGTGGCCAGGTCGGTGTGGGCCGGGCTGACCTCACCGGGTGGCAGGGGGATGCTTTTTTCCGCCAGCGCCGCAACATCAAAATTGATAGCAGACAGAGCTTGTGGGTGGCGCGCAAACGCCCTTTCTGGCTTGGATTCCACCACCTGCAGCACGGTATTTACCGTGGCGTGCGGCACCGGGCACTGGTGCACCACGGCCACGGGCGCCTGTTCGCAGCGGCCCACGCAGGGCACAGCCAACACCTGCACGTCGGCGTGACCGGCCGCACGCAGGCGGTCGGGCAACGCGGCCAGCAGCTCGCGCGCGCCCGCCATGCTGCAGCTCAGGCTGTCACACACCCGCAGCACCAGGCGCGGCGCGTGCGCCTCTTCACCGCGCACGATGTCGAAGTGGTGATAAAAGCTCGCCACCTCGTACACCTCGGCCATCGGCAGGTTCATCTGCTTGGCGAGCGCGACCAGGTGCCGGTCGTGCAGCACGCCAAAGTGGTCGTTCAGGCGGTGCAAATACTCAATGAGCAGATCGCGCCGAAAGCCGGTGGCCGGGCGCGGGCCCAGCAACTGCGCCACTTCGGCCATCGCAGCGTCTTCGGGCTGGCGGCCCTTGAGGCGGCTTTTGCGGCGGATGCGCTCGCGCATGTCGCTGACCGACACGGTGGCGACAACGGTTGCGGGAGGGGCTTCAGGGGCAAGGTGCATGGACCGGGGGCGTGGGAGCGTTGTTTTGTATGAAGGCGCCTGCATAGGCCAGGCGCGCCGCCGCAGTGTCGGCCAGGGGTGCACGCGGCGTCAAATTGCCGATGCACATGGGTCGATCACAAAAACAAATGAAACGGCCGGGTTAACAACGGCTCATGAATCAACCACCGCAATCCTTGCGGTCAGCGCTCAATCGGCGATCAACAGCCCACTGTGCGCTGCGGCGTGCTGCAGCCAGTCAGGGTCCTGCGCCAGTGCCAGCGCCGCGTCCAGCGCCCGGGTGGGCTGCACCTGCCGGTGCGACATGAAGCCGATGGGCGTGGTCAGCACCGGGCCCGTCAGCGGCAGCGCCTCCAGCCCATCGTGGCCGCGCACGGCATCGACCAGCGCACCGGGCAGCACGCTGCACACCTGGCCTGCTACTACGCTCAGCGCCAGGGTCAGCACCGAATCGGTTTCCATGGCAGGCATGACCGTGGCGCCTGCAGCGCGGAAGGCGCCATCCACCAGGCTGCGGTTGTGCATCTCGGGGGTGAGCAGGCACAGCGGCAGCGACGCCGCTTCAGCCCAGGCCATGGGCGGGCCGATCTGCAGACCGCGCGCCGGTCCCTCCGTCAGGCGTGGCGCGCGGCGCAGCAGAAAGTAGTGCTCCACATACTGCGGCCAAGCCCGCAGCGGACCGCCGCGTGTGGGCATGCGTTCGGTGTAGCCCAGCGCGAGGTCGAGCGCAATGTTTTCCAGCCCCGCCTCCAGCGCCTGCGAACTCATCGACAGCGCCACCGGCACGATGCCCGGGTGCCGCGCCTGCAGCTGCGCCGCAAACCGCGCGAGGATGGGCATGGCCGTGGGCACGGCGCCCAGCCGCAGCGTGCCGCGCGGGTGGGCAGCGTCGCTGCTCAGGTCCTGCTGCAGCACCTGGTGCTCGTGCAACATGCGCTGGGCCGAGGCCAGCACGCGCTCACCTTCGGGCGTAAAGCCCTCAAAACTACGCCCCCGGCGCACCACCACCACGCCAAACTCTTTTTCCAGCGCGCGCAGCGCGTTGGACAGCGCTGGCTGCGTGATGTGGCAGGCCTGCGCCGCCCGGCCAAAGTGCCGGTGCTCGTGTAGCGCCACCAGGTAGCGCAGGGACGCGAGCAGGTTCATGGCGCGTGGGGGCGGCTCAGGCGGCTCGGGAAGATCAGGTGTTCTTGCTGATCGAGATGGTGGGGAACTTGCTGGAGAAGTCCTTAGCCTGCTGCGCGATCTTGACCGCCACGTCGCGCGCCACCTTCTTATAGATGGCCGCGACTTCGCCGTCGGGGTCGGCCACCACGGTGGGCTTGCCGCTGTCGGCCTGCAGGCGGATGCTCATGTTCAGCGGCAGTGCACCCAGGTAGTCCATGCCGTACTCGGCCGCCATCTTCTTGCCGCCATCGGCGCCAAAGATGTGCTCCACATGGCCGCAGTTGCTGCAAACGTGGGCAGCCATGTTCTCGACGATGCCCAGGATGGGTACGCCCACCTTCTCGAACATCTTGATGCCCTTCTTGGCGTCCAGCAGGGCGATGTCCTGTGGGGTGGTGACGATCACGGCGCCGGTCATGGGCACGCGCTGGCTCAATGTGAGCTGGATGTCGCCGGTGCCGGGCGGCATGTCGATGATGAGGTAGTCCAGGTCTTTCCAGTTGGTCTGGCGCAGCAGTTGCTCCAGCGCCTGGGTGGCCATGGGGCCGCGCCAGATCATGGCTTCGTCCTGGTCCACCAAAAAGCCGATGGACATGACCTGCACGCCATAGTTCTCCAGCGGCTCCATGGTCTTGCCATCGTCGCTTTCGGGGCGGCGGTTGATGCCCAGCATCATGGGCTGGCTGGGGCCGTAGATGTCGGCGTCCAGCACGCCCACGCTGGCGCCCTCGGCGGCCAGGGCCAGGGCCAGGTTGGCAGCCGTGGTGCTTTTGCCCACGCCGCCCTTGCCCGAGGCCACGGCGATGATGTTCTTTACCTGGGGCAACAGCTGCACACCGCGCTGCACGGCGTGCGCAAGCACCTTGGTGGTGATGTTGACCGAGACGTTTTCCACCCCGGCCACGCCCTTGGCGGCGGCCACCAGGCTGCGGCGCAGCTCTGGCACCAGGCTCTTGGCGGGGTAGCCCAGCTCCACGTCAAAAGCCACGTCGCCACCGGTGATCTGCAGGTTGCGCAGGGCGCGGGTGCTGACGAAATCCTTGGCCGTGTGGGGGTCCAGCACGCTGGAGAGAGCGGCCAAAAGGCCCTGTTCGGTGACTGACATGCAATTAACTCCTGTGGGGCGGGTAGTCTATCCAAGCGCTGTGCCCCCGGCGCGTGAAGGACAATGCGCAGGCTTTGCCCCTGACGCGGCTGTTGCCAGCAACCCATGCACCCGAAAGAAAGAAAAGGACCTCCGTGAAATTCAAGATGGCCGAGAAATCCCTGTTTGCCATGCTGCTGCGCTCGCCCTGGTGGATCAGCTTTGTGGTGGTCGGCGTCATCGTGCTGGCCGCAGGTGCGCTGTTGCCCAAGGAATACTTCGTGGTGGGTGCGCTGGCCGGTTTCCCGATTTTTGTGGTGGGCTGCATCGCCGCCTGGAAACAACTGCGTGCGCCCAACCCCGCCAAGGTCGCAGAAATGCTCGGCGCCGTGGCCAGCATGCCCTGGCGCAGCTTTGCCGACACCCTGGCCACGGCCTGGGAGCGCGCGGGCTACACCGTGGAGCGCCTGAACGCAGGCGGCAACAACGCCGCCGACATGCGCCTGACCCTGAGCGGCAAGACCACGCTGGTCAGCGCCAAGCGCTGGAAGGCCGCGACCCACGGCGTAGAGCCCCTGCGCGAGCTGCAGGCTGCCATGGCAGCGGCCGATGCCTCGGCAGGTGTGTATGTGGCGGCACTGGGTCAGGTCAGCGACAACGCCCGCATCTACGCCCGCGACCATGGCATCGTGGTGCTGCAGGGTGATGCCGTGGCGCAGTTGCTGCTCAAGGGCTAAGAACGTGTTTACGATCTTTTCGGGGCCGCGTTGGGGCGCAATCGGGATGAGTGGATGCTTCGGATGCGCCGCATGGGCTAGTGCCCATGCAAGCAGCCGGGGCGTCCAATCGCCCGATTTCGCCCCAACCCTTCGGGCAAGTGCCTTGCCGGGCGGTCTGCGGCGTTGCAGCGCTTGTGGATAGCCGGGCTATCCACTGCGCACCGCGCCTTGCATCCCATCCCGGCAAGGTACTTGCTCGGCCCTGAAAAGATCGTAAACACGTTCTGAAAAGGTGTTGCTCCATGCGGGTTTTCCCACATGAAACACCCGGGGTGCCCCTCCACACTCGGGGCATCCGTTTGCCCCCTCCTTCACTCCCGCTTTCATGCCTTCTTCGGATACGCCCGGCGCAGCGCCCTCCATCCCTGCCACCGGCCTGCTGCTGACGGGCGGCGGCGCCCGCGCTGCCTACCAGGTGGGGGTGCTCGAAGCGATTGCCGACCTGCGGCTGGCCTGCGGCGAGGCGGACGGCCCCAACCCGTTTCCCATCATCACCGGCACCTCGGCCGGGGCCATCAACGCTGCAGCGCTGGCCTGCGGGGCGGACCACTTTGACCGCGCCGTACGCCGCATCGCGCGCGTGTGGCGGCAGTTCCACGCGAGCCAGGTGTATGGCGCCGACTCGCTGAGCGTGATGCGCAGCGGCGCGCGCTGGCTCACGCTGGTGTCGATGGGCTGGGCGCTGGCGCGCTGGCGGCGCATGCGGCCGCGCTCGCTGCTGGACAACACGCCGCTCGAAAAGCTGCTCGTCAAGATGGTGCCGCTGGTGCGGCTGCCCCGGCTGATCCGCAAGGGCCACCTCACGGCGCTGGCGGTGACGGCGTCGAGCTACAGCTCGGGCGAGCATGTCACCTTTTTTGAAGCCGCCACGCCCGTCAAGCCCTGGGTACGCTCACAGCGCAAGGCCGCCAGCGACCGCATCACGCACGAGCACCTGCTCGCGTCCTCGGCCATTCCCTTCATCTTCCCGGCCAAGGGCATCGAGCTGGACGACCACATCGAGTATTTTGGTGACGGCTCCATGCGCCAGTCGGCGCCCATCGCCCCGGCCATCCACCTGGGAGCTGAGCGCATCCTGGTGATCGGCGCGGGCCGCATGCATGAGCCCAAGGGCGATGCCGCCGCCAACCCCACGGCCACCTACCCCACGCTGGCGCAGATTGCGGGGCATGCGCTGTCCAACATCTTTCTGGATGCGCTGGCGGTGGACGTGGAGCGCGTGCAGCGCATCAACCAGACCCTGTCGCTCATCCCCGAAGAAAAGCGCCTGCACAGCGCGCTGCGCCCCATCGAGCTTCTGGTGATCGCCCCCTCACAGCGCCTGGACGCCGTGGCCGCGCGCCATGTGGGCGACCTGCCCACCCCCGTGCGCACCATGCTGGGGGCCCTGGGCGTCACGTCCAACATGGCCGATGTGCGCGGCGCGGCGCTGGCCAGCTACCTGCTGTTCGAATCTGGCTACACGCAGGAGTTGATGGCTCTGGGCCGGGCCGACACCCTGGCCATGCGGGCCGAGGTGTGCCAGTTTTTTGGCTGGACGGACACCGGCGCCGAGGTCAAGACCCGGCACCATGGGGAGCCCCAGGCCTGAACCCTAGGGCTTGGGCAACCAGCCCAGCCCATGCGCGTGCAGGCTTTGCACATACAGCCGGTCGGCCGTTTCGGTGATGGCCGTGGTCTCGGGGTAGGCGCCGCTCGGGTCCTGCAGGTCGGCCACCACCTTGCCATCGTCGGTGAATGCGATCACATGGCCGTAGGGCTGGGGAATGGGCCACAGCGCACGCGGCAGGCGCAGGGTCAGGCTGCGCAGCCAGGGCTTGCCCGCCATGTTGTCGATGGCCGCGCCGCGCGGCTTGGCAAAACCCAGCCACACCTTGCCGCCCTGCCCGCGCATCAGGTTGTCGGGGTAGCCGGGCAGGTTGTCGAGCAGCACGCGGGCCTGGGGGCCGGGCTGGGCGATGTCCAGATCATTCGCGTCCACCGCAATCTTCCACACCCGGTACTTGCCGGTTTCGTTGACGAACAGGTGCTTTTCGTCCTGGCTCAGCGCCACGCCGTTGGCAAAGCTGATGCCGCGTGCCACCACGCGCGTACTGCGGCTGGCAGGGTCGTATTCGATCACGCGGCCCGTGCTGGCCTGTTCCAGGATGTCGAGCACGCTGGCCTCAAACGTACCGCCCCAATCCTTGGGCGCAAAGCGGGTGGAGGCATCGCTCAGGTACATTTTGCCGTTCTGGGCCACCACCACCGCATCGGCATAGCGGATGGGATCGCTGCCCACCTTGTCGGCCAGCACGGTGAGTTTGCCGTCCGGCGCGATGGACAGCAGGCCCTTGACCGCATCGGCCGCAATCAGATTGCCTGCTGCGTCAAAGTCAACCCCCAGCACCCGCCCGCCGGTGTTGGCAAACACCTCCTGGCCCGAGCCGTCGGGGTTCATGCGCAGGATGTTGCCGCTGAGCACGGTGGTGTAGAGCTTGCCGTCCTTGCCCAAGGCGATGTGCTCCGGGCCCACCTCGCCTTTCAGGTCGATGATGTTCAGCTGGGCCAGACGCTGGTTGGGGGCGTGCACGCCCTGGTAGCCGGGCGCCGCAGGCGCCGTCCATGCCACCGGCTGTATGGGCACGGGCCATGCAGCCAGATAGGCAGCCACCGCCACCACGGCGCCCCCCACGCCCCACCCTGCCCGCTTTACCCATGTTCCGGCCATGTGTTGTCTCCTGTTGGTTGTTGGAATGCGGGGCATTGTGGCGTCATCGGCGGCCGGCACGCACGCCCTGATTGGCACCTGCGCGACCTGGAGAGGCCCGCACAGCGCACGCCACGGCCAGGGATACTGCCGACCGCCTAAAATCGCGGGTTCCGCCTGAGAAAGCCGCTTTTCATGACGTCATCCGCTCGCAAACTCTTCGTTACCACCGCCCTGCCGTACGCCAACGGCAACTTCCACATCGGCCACATCATGGAGTACATCCAGGCCGACATCTGGGTGCGGTTCCAGCGCATGCAGGGCAACGCGGTCAACTTTGTGGGCGCCGACGACACCCACGGCGCGCCCATCATGATTGCCGCCGAAAAGGCAGGCAAGACACCCCAGCAGTTCGTGGCCGACATTGCAGCGGGCCGCAAGCAGTATCTGGACGGCTTTCACATCAGCTTTGACAACTGGCACAGCACCGACGCGCCTGAAAACCACGACCTGGCCCGCCAGATCTACCGTGACCTGCGCGACCGCGCCGACGGCAGCCTGATCGAGGTGCGCACCATCGAGCAGTTCTTCGACCCCGAGAAGAACATGTTCCTGCCCGACCGCTACATCAAGGGCGAATGCCCCAAGTGCCACGCCAAGGACCAGTACGGCGACAACTGCGAGGTCTGCGGCACGGTGTATGCCCCCACCGACCTGATCAACCCCTTCTCGGCCCTGTCGGGTGCCAAGCCCGAGCTGAAGAATTCGGAGCACTTCTTCTTCAAGCTGTCGGACCCGCGCTGCGTGGAGTTTCTGGAAAACTGGACGCAGGACGGCAAACTGCAGCCCGAGGTGGCCAACAAGATCAAGGAATGGTTCACCGTCCGCACCAACCCCGACGGCACCACCAGCGAAGGCCTGGGCGACTGGGACATTAGCCGCGATGCGCCCTACTTCGGCATCGAGATCCCGGACGCGCCGGGCAAATACTTCTACGTGTGGCTGGACGCGCCCGTGGGCTACCTCGCATCGCTGAAAAACCTGCTGGAAAAGCGCGGCGAGAGCTACGACGCCTACATGGCCGACCCGGCCATGGAGCAGTACCACTTCATCGGCAAGGACATCGTCACCTTCCACACCCTGTTCTGGCCCGCCATGCTGCACTTCAGCGGCCGCAAGACGCCCAACAACGTCTTCGTGCACGGCTTCCTCACGGTGAACAACGGCGAGAAGATGAGCAAGAGCCGGGGCACCGGCCTGGACCCACTCAAGTACCTGAGCCTGAACATGAACGCCGAGTGGCTGCGCTACTACCTGGCGGCCAAGCTCAGCGCGCGCAATGAAGACATCGACTTCAATGCCGAAGACTTCATGCTGCGGGTGAACAGCGATCTGATCGGCAAGTACGTGAACATCGCTTCGCGTGCCGCCAACTTCATTTCGAAGCATTTTGATGGTCAATTGAAGTTCAGCGGTGATACGTCGTCCCTAACTCAAGGCGCCGAAGGCTCGGCATTCTTGGTCAAAGAGGCGTATGAGAGCCGTGAGTACAGCAAAGCTCTCAGGGAGATCATGACCGTCGCGGACGGCTTGAATGCGTCATTCGATGCAGCAAAGCCTTGGATCCTGGCTAAGGACGAGACAAAGCGCGAAGAGCTTCAAGACATCTGCTCTCGCGTTCTGCATGGATTCAAGCTTCTGTCGGTGCTTCTTGCCCCTGTACTGCCCGCACTCTCGGACCGTGTCGCCAGAGAACTTTTCAAGCTGAACCGCTCGTTTGAGTGGAGCGATGCATCACCATTGCCCACGGAAATAGCTCCCTACCAGCACCTGATGCAGCGCGTGACACCCGAGCAATTAGAGGCACTTTTTGAGCCCCCTGCGCCCGCTGCACAAGCCCAAGCAGCTACAGAAACAGTAGCAGCACCCGGCGGCGAGGAACTCGCCCCCACCATCACCATCGACGACTTCACCAAGATCGACCTGCGCATTGCGCTGATCGTGAACTGCGAGCCGGTGGAGGGTTCCACCAAGCTGCTGCGCCTGACGCTGGACGTGGGCGAAGGCCGCACGCGCAACGTGTTCAGCGGCATCGCCAGCGCCTACAAGCCCGAAGATCTGGTGGGCAAGCACACCGTGATGGTGGCCAATCTGGCGCCGCGCAAGATGAAGTTCGGCATCAGCGAAGGCATGGTGCTGGCCGCCAGCCATGGCGACGAAAAGGCCAACCCCGGCATCTATGTGCTGAACCCCTGGCCAGGCGCCACGCCGGGCATGCGGGTGCGCTAAGAGCGGCTAACAAAACTCTTCTGGCGTCGTTGCAGCGTCTTGTCGTACTACGCGTACTGCCTGCGACGCCGCGCCTAGCCAGCACCGCTTCGCTGAGTTTTGTGAGCCGTTCTAAACCCACGGGGGCCGCGCGCCCCAGCGCACCCGGGTTTCTTCAAGCCGCGCCCAGCGGCGACAGCCGAGTCTGCGGCCCGGACCGCCACAGGTACCACTCGGCCACCAGCAGGTTGGGCACCCAGCACAGCCAGGCAATGAAGGGGTAGGACACCTCGATGTCCAGCCCGGCTGCTGCGCCCATGCCCAGGTAGATGCGCAGCGTGATACCTGCGGCGGTGAGCGCGTAGCTGCGGAGCATCCACCGCCGGTGCTCGGCAAGCCGCCGCTGCACAGCACAGGCCACGCCCCAGCCCGTGGCCACCACCCACACCAGGCCCAGCGCAAAAAACCCGGCGGCCGCCACCACACCCGTCATGGCGTGCAGGGCCAGGGGCAGCGATGACACCCAGGCCACCGCAATGGCCAGCACACAGGCCCGGCCTGTCAACCGGTGGGCTGCGGGGTGGCGGGTACGCAGGGCCGCCAGAAGTTGCAGCGACCCCAGCATCAATGCAAACGATGCGCTGACCGCGTGCACCACAAAGGCCTGGCGGGACTGCTGCAGGCTGGGCAGATCAAAAGAAATCGGCATACCCGGCAGCACGTAGCGCAGCGAGAACAAGCCCACGGCCAGGGCCGACAGCAACAGCAGACCCCAGGCCAGGGTTGCAAGGGAATGGCGTGTTTTCATATAAGAGCTTTCATGAGGATCGACATGCATCCACTCTAGAAAGCGCGACTCAGCCCGGGATTAGCACCGCCTTAGCGGCGAATGAGGACAGATGTACCCGCGCCACCAGGCCGCTGGCCCCGTCGCTGCGCGCCAGCAGCTCCACCCGCAGGCCCTGGCGCAGCGCCGCAGCCCGGGTGATGGCCAGGCCCAGCCCGCTGCCATCGGCCGGTGTGCCCGGCACGCGGAAGAAGCGGTCAAACACCCGCTCCAGCAGGTCCGGGGGGATGCCCGGCCCCGTGTCCACCACGTCCACCACCACGCCCTCATCGCCAGCGCTCCCGGCATCTCCGGCATCCAGCCGGTGCAGGCGCACCTCCACCGAGCCCCCCTCGGGCGTGTAACGCAGGGCGTTGTCCAGCAGGTTGTCGAACACGCTGCGCAGGTCCACGGCCGAGGCCAGCAGCACCACCTGCTCGGCGCCGTCAAAACCCACCTCGATGCGCCGCTGGTCGGCCAGGGGCATCAACTGGCCCACGCTGTCGCGCAGCACGGCCGTGATGTCCACCGGGGCGGGCGGCTGCGCCGAGGCCGGTGCCTCCTGCCGCGACAGGCGCAGCAGCTGGCCCACCAGGTGCTGCGCGCGCCGCATGCCTGCATCCAGCTGCGCAAACTGCTGCTGCGCCTCGCCCGGCGGCACCCAGGGCCGCAGGTTTTCCATCTGCAGGGCCATGGCGGCCATGGGGGTGCGCAGCTCGTGGGCAGCGTCCTGCACAAAGCGGCGCTGGGCAGCAAAGGCCTCGCCCAGCCGCGCCAGCAGCGCGTTGAACGAGGCGACCAGCGGCACGATCTCGTCGGGCACCCGGCCCGCCGGGCCCAGGGGGATGGCCCCCAGGCTGCGGTCGTCGCGCCGGGCCACCTCTTGCGCCACCACCCTCAGCGAGCGCGACGCACGCCCCACCACCCACCACAGCGTGAACAGCAGCGCGGGCACGAGCAGGGCCAGCGGCAGCAGCACATACAGGGTGCGTCCCCATACCTCTTCCTGCAGGAACTGCTCGCTTTGCAGCACCTGCACCCGCTGCTGGCCGGGCGCGGCCGGTGGCGCCGTGTACACCCTCCAGCCCTGCTCCCACCCAGCCCCCTGCTGCACCAGCCGATGGCCCGGCGCGGGCTGCAAAGGCACTGCGGCGCGCGGGCTGGCGCTGGAACTGGCCAGCAACCGCCCATCGGCCGACCACACCTGCACCACAAACGCGCCCCACTGGAAGACGTTTTCGTCGCTCAGCACCGGCAGGGGCGGCGCCTCCTCCCCCTGGCTGGCGGGCACGTGGTAGCGCGCCAGCGCCTCCATCTGGGTCTGCATGAAGGTGTGGAGCACCAGGCCATAGCTCGCATAAAACCCCCACCCGGCGACCACGGCCCCCACCACCACCCAGGGCGCCAGCCACGCCAGCAGCTGCCCACGCAGCGACCGGAGGTGGTACCAGCGGCTGGGCGCACCGGCGCTGCTGCTGCCGGTCTCGGCGGCGGCCCTCATGCCGCCGCCACCCGCCAGCCCAGCCCGCGCACATTGCGGATGGCATCGGGCCCCAGCTTGCGGCGCATGCCGTGGATGAGCACATCCACCGCGTTGCTGCTGACCTCCTCGCCCCAGCCGTAGATGCGGTTCTCGAGCTGCTCGCGCGAGAGGATCGCGCCGGGCCGCTCCAGCAGCGCCTGCAGCAGCGCAAATTCGCGCGCGGTGAGGGCTTCGCGCGCGCCGCCGCGCAGCACCTCGCGCGTGGCCAGGTCCAGCTGCACCACGCCATTGCCCACAACGGACTGCGCCACGCCGCTGCGCCTGCGCACCACGGCGCGCATGCGGGCCAGCAGCTCGCCCACTTCAAAGGGCTTGAGCAGGTAGTCGTCGGCGCCCAGGTCCAGACCCTGGATGCGGTCGTCCAGCCCGTCGCGGGCGGTGAGCACCAGCACGGGCGTGAGGTCACCACGCGCGCGGGCGCGGCGCAGCACCTCGGTGCCGTCCAGCCCGGGCAGGCCCAGGTCCAGCAGCACGCAGCGGTAGTCGCCATCGGCCAGCGCACTGTGGGCCAGGGCGCCATCGCGCACCCAGTCCACCGACCAGCCCGCGCCCTTGAGCGCATGCACAAGGCTGCGCCCGATCATGTCGTCGTCTTCCACCAGCAGTGCGCGCAACAGGTTCTCCTTCAGACAAAGCGTGTGCGGATTCAGGCCTGGGGGCAGCCTAGCGCGCCATTCTTAGCCCCAGATGAGCGCCGCATGAAGACCACCAGCCCCGTGCGCAGAGGGGCTAACTCTGGGCTAAGTGAGGCTTCCTACAGTCGCCCCGCCAGCCAGCCGACCTGCTGGCCGACCTTCCAGCGCAGGGCCGCCGCACGCTACCACCCCAGCGGCGGGGTGTCCACGCTGGCAAGCCCTGTACCCACCTGCTTCATACCCTTCTGAACCATGACGCATCTCCCCAACACCCTGTCTTGCTCTCCCCGCCGTCTGGCGGCCATGGCCGCCCTGCTGACCCTTGCAGCGGCACCCGCGAGCCTCTGGGCGCAGCAGCCCCAGCAGCCGCAACCACAGGCCCAGGAGCCCGCCTGGGGCCTGGGCCTGGCCGTGAGCACCGACCGCAAGCCCTACCGCAGCTTTGACCACAAGGTGCAGCCCGTGCCCCTGGTCACCTACGAAAACCGCTGGATCAGCATCATGGGCCCCGGCGTGGACTTCAAGCTGCCCGCGGCAGGCCCCCTGGACCTGCGGCTGCGCTCCCGCTTCGGCTTTGAAGGCTACGAGGCCAAGGACTCGCCCCACCTGGCGGGCATGGCCGAGCGCAAGGGCAGCCTGTGGCTGGGCGCCGTAGCCACCTGGCACACCGGAGTGGTAGACCTGTCGGCCGAGTTGCTGGCCGATGCCTCGGGCCACAGCAAGGGCCACCAGCTCACGTTGCAGGCAGAGCGCCGCTTCCAGGCCGGTGCCTTCGACATCACCCCGCGCCTGGCCCTGCAGCGGCAAGACCGCAAAACCGTGGATTACTACTACGGCGTGGAAAACCACGAGACTCGACCGGGTCGCGCCGCCTACACAGGCAGCGCAGCGATGAACCTGCAGGCAGGCGTGCGCGTGGGCTACACCCTCGCGCCACGGCAGTGGATGTTTGTGGACCTGAGCACCACGCGCCTGGGCAACGCCATCAAGAACAGCCCGCTGGTGGACCGGTCCAGCCAGCCTGCGGTGACGGCGGGGTTCCTGTACCGGTTCTGAGCGACAGCAGGGCAAGATCCGCTCCCTCGCAAAGCCCCAGAGAGGCGCGTGACGGCCCCGGCAACAGCCGCCGTGGCGCCACAAGGAGCGCCTTTCACCAGAGCACCGAAAAGAGATTTCGGGTGAGAAATCACACAGACCCGTTCGTGCCCAGAAAAGAAAATTTTCTCTGCGCAAGAAGGTCTGGTTGCATCAAGGATGTCCGATCCGGCTTCCGTGCAGCTTGAACGGACTTCGAAGCGCATTCTTGAAAAGGACTTCATCATGAACACAATCTCCCGCTTTCTGTCGGTGTCCGCTGTGGCGGCACTGGCCTCCTTTGGAGCGCATGCCGATGAGGCCGATGCTTCGCAATACGCACTGAAGTTCGAGACCCAGCGAACCCGCGCCGAAGTGGCTGCCGAGGCCGCCACAGTGGTCAAGACGCGCAGCATTCACCCCGCTGGCTCGCTCGCCCTGGCGTACCAATCCACGGCAGACCGCACAACCGTGCGAGCAGCCATCGCCGAAGCAATGCGCAAGGGCGAAATTTCTTCAGGGGAGTTTTGAGGGACACACGGGACAAGGACAAGCATCCTTCTCCCGTCGCCCCATGGATCGGGCCATCGGATCTGCCGCCCCGGCACCACTCACAGAGCCTGCAGTTTTCGCTCCAGGGCCGAGACGTCATGCAGGACAAGCGCCTGGCGCGTTGAGGTGAGAAGGCCCAAGTGCCGAAGCCGCGCCAGTTCCCGGCTGACCTCCTCCCTGGACGCCGCAATGCGTGTGGCCAGGTCCACATGGCGCGGTGCGGGCTCAATCACGGCCTGGTTGTCCTGCACACCCGCCGCGCGTGCCAGCTCCAGCAAATGGCTGTAAAGCCGCCCGGCAATTCGCAGGATGCCCAGTTCAATCACCCGGCTGATGAGTTGTTCTGTAGCGACTTGAAGTGACTCCAGCATGCGGCCGCCCACCACAGCGTCCTCTCGCACCAAGTTCATGAAATCAGCGCGGCTCAGGCAGGCGAGCAGCGACGGCACCAGGGCCTGAGCCTGCAGAGAGGCAGCACTTGCACCCAGTACGCCAATGGCACCGAAATGCCCACCCCGCTCGAAGTCCGATATCAGCAACTCACGCCCATTGGGAGACAAGGCCGACACGCGCATCTTGCCGTCGCACACCATGAAAAACGTGTCGCGAGAGGTGCCTGCAGCGATGTGCCCGGGCTGCAGGCTTTGCCAAGAGCAGCGACTCGCGATCCCGGCCAGCCGAGAATCGTCCATCTCGTCAAAAAGCCGACAGGTCCGCAATCTTCGAATCGAGGCTTCCGATGGGAGGTCCAGTATCTTTCGCATCGCTTGTGTCTCGATTGCTGGCGCGCTAACGACCACCCTGCCCAGCGCGAGAGCCCAACAGCGTCTCTCTATTCCCTGCCTTTTTGAGGAAGGTCAAAAACCAGGCAGGTGGTTGTCGCATGGGCATACAGCTTGCCGTGTTCATCCTCAACGCGGGCCTCGGCAGTCGCGAGCCGATCACCGCCATGAACCAGCCTGCCGGTGGCCCGCAGCGGGCCGGTTCTGTGGGACGCAGACCGCACGATCTTGATACTGATTTCAGCCGTGGTGTAAGACCGCCCCGCAGGCAGCGCGGACTGAATTGCGCAACCCAGCGCAGAGTCCAGGAGCGACGCAAACCAGCCCCCATGCACGCTGCCCAGCGGGTTGTAGTGCGCCAGCAGCGGGATGCCCTGGAACACGGCGCGGCCATCGCCAACCTCCAGCAACGCGAGGTTCATGGTGTCGTTCATGGGCGGATAGGGCAGCTCGCCAGACACCATGGCCTCGAGGATCTGGCGGCCGCTCTTTCCCCCGATCTGCTCTGCGCGGGCCAGGCCCGGCAGGCCACCGCCTTCGCGCACGCGGTGTACGGCGTCAGACTGCTGCGCAGCCCAGTCCATGGGTTTGTTTTCTTCCATCACGATGCTCTCCAGTTGAGTCACAAGGCAGTGCTCCTGCAGCAGGCCACGGTGGGCTTGCCGCCAGCGGCTGCGCGAGGGGGCGTGCCAGCCGTTACGCCAGTCCGAACGATTTGCGAAGCCCCTTTCCAACCGGGCCTGCAGGCATGAAACGGCGCAGCTTGGCCAGCAGCGATGCCTCGCCCTTGGGCGTGTGGCGCATCTTCCAGGCCCCGAGTGCGGCACGGACGATGGTGTCGGCCACGCCCTGGGGCGGGGGGGCCTTCTGCACATTGCTCTGGATCGCTTTCGAGACGATCTCCAGCTCCTGGCTGTAGTCAGCAATGCGGGCCACCGTTTGGGGCGCATTCAGATCCAGGTTGGTCTTGGTGAAGGAGGGCTCGACCAGAGAAACGCGAATGCCGAACTGGCGCACCTCGTGGTCCAGCGTTTCGGCCAGCCCTTCGACCGCATGCTTGGACGCCGAATAAAGCGCCATGTAAGGCGCGGGCAGAAAGCCGAGTACCGAACTCACATTGACGATGCGGCCAGAACGCTGCTCGCGCATGTAGGGCAAGACCGCCTTGATCACACGCAATAAGCCAAAGAGGTTGGTGTCGAACAGCGTCTTGGCTTCCTCGATCGAGGTTTCTTCTGCTGCGCCCAGCAGGGTGACGCCAGCACTGTTGACCAGTACGTCGATGTGCTGGGCTTGCGCAATGATGGCCTGTATACCCCGTTCAACCGACGCGTCGTCGCGGATGTCCATCTCAACGAGTGTCACGTTGGGAATGGCGTGCGATTTGGCTGTGTTGCGCACGGTGCCGAAGACTTGGCAGCCCTGCTGGGCAAACTGTATGGCCGCAGCACGACCAATGCCCGAGGACACGCCGGTGACAACGACAACTTTGGATTTCGACATGGCAGTTCCTTTTTTGTAGGAGGGATGTGCGGTGGGGGAGTCAGACAGATGCTGGGGATGCGGAGGAAGAACGAGCGGGCCGGATGCCGAACCAGATCGAATACATCGCAGGCAGGAACACGAGTGTGAGCACCGTGCCGGCCAGCGTGCCGCCGATCAAGGTGTAGGCCAGCGTTCCCCAGAACACGGAGTGCGTGAGCGGGATGAATGCCAGGATCGCGGCCAGGGCGGTGAGGATCACTGGGCGGGCGCGTTGCACCGTGGCTTCGACCACGGCGCGGAAGGGGTCCAGTCCGGCCTCTTCGTTCTCGCGGATCTGCCCGATCAGGATCAGCGTGTTGCGCATCAAGATGCCCGACAGCGCAATCAAACCCACCAGCGCATTGATGCCGAAAGGCTGCTGGAACAGGAGCAACGTGGGCACCACGCCGATCAGGCCCAACGGGCTGGTCAGAAAGACCATGACCATGCCCGAAATGGAGCGGACCTGCAGGATGATGATGAGCAGGGTCGCCGCCAGCATGATGGGGAAGATCGGCAGCATGGCGACGGTGGCCTTGCCAGCCTCTTCAATGGAGCCTGCTTCGACGATGCGGTAGCCGCCCGGCAACTTGTCCATGATGGGCTGTAGCTGCTGGGTGATGGCGGTAGACACGTCCGGCGGCTGCAGGCCCTCGGCAATGTCGCCACGCACCGTGATGGTCGGCGTGCGGTCGCGCCGGCGCAGGATGGGGTCTTCCATGCGCACATCGACCTTGCCCACCTGCGACAGCGGGATGCGCTGCCCGCCCGACCCCACCAGCGACAGGCCCGAAATTTTCGCGGGGTCCAGGCGGACATCGCCTGCAGCCCGGCCCATGACCTGCACCGAGCGGATGTCCTCGCGCACCTCCGTGAGCGGCGCGCCGCTCAGCAAGAACTGCAGCTGCTGGGCCACGGCGCTGGAGCTGAGCCCCACGGCCGTCAAGCGGTCCTGGTCGAGTGTGAAGTGCAGGGTCGGGACACGCGGGCCCCAGTCTGTGTTGACCGTGCGCATCATCGGGCTGGCCTGCAGCACGGCCTCGACCTCGGCGGCAATTGCGCGCAGCTTGTCGGGGTTGGGGCCCATGACGCGGTAAGCCACCGGGAAGGGCGAAGGCGGCCCGAACACGATTTGCGTGACCCGCACCTGTGCCTCCGGCGCCAGGCCATCAGCCACGGCATGGCGCAGCCTGAACTTGAGTGCTTCCCGCTCCTTGTCGTTGCCCGTGAGCACCACGACCTTGGCGAACGATGGGTCCGGCAGCTCGGGCGACATGGCCAGGAAGAAGCGCGGGGCGCCCTGGCCGATGTAGGCGGTCACCACCTTGGCCTCGTCCTGCTTCGCCAGCCAGGCTTCGACCTTGGCCGTGGCGGCGCTGGTTTGTTCGATGGACGTGCCATAGGGCATCTGCACCTCGACCAGCACTTCCGGCCGGTCAGACGTGGGGAAGAACTGCTTCTTGACCACGGCCATGCCCAGCACCGAAACCACAAAGAGCGTGACGACGGAGGCCGCCACGATCCACTTGCGCGCAATGACGCGGCCGAGCAACTGGCGAAACCGGTTGTAGCGCGGCGTGTCATAGATGGCGTCGTGCCCGCCCTCCACCTTTTTGAGGTCGGGCAGCAGCTTGACGCCCAGGTACGGCGTGAACACCACGGCCACCACCCACGACGCAATCAATGCAATGCCGACGATCCAGAACATGTTGCTGGTGTATTCGCCCGCTGTGGAGCGCGCAAAGCCATTGGGCATGAAGCCAATGGCCGTGACCAGCGTGCCCGACAACATGGGCGCTGCCGTATGGCTCCAGGCGTAGGCCGAGGCGGCCACACGGTCGTAGCCTTCCTCCATCTTCACCACCATCATCTCGATGGCGATGATGGCGTCGTCCACCAGCAAGCCCAGGGCCAGGATGAGTGAGCCCAGCGTGATGCGGTCAAAGTTCTTGCCAGAGGCGGCCATGACCACGAAAACCGCTGCCAGCGTCAGCGGCACAGCGGCTGCCACCACGATGCCCACACGCCAGCCCATGCTGACAAAGCACACCACCATCACCACCAGCAGGGCGACGAAAAACTTGACCATGAACTCGTCCACCGCCGAGGCGATGTTGACGGCCTGGTCGGTCACCTTGGTCAGCGTCATGCCCATGGGCAGTTGAGAGTTGATGTGGGTGACTTCGGCCTCCAGCGCTTTGCCCAAATCGAGCCCGTTCCAGTCGTCGCGCATCACCACGCCCAACAGCAGGGCTGGCTCGCCACCGTTGCGCACCAGGAAAGTGGCAGGGTCTTCGTAGCCGCGCTCGACGGTCGCCACGTCCGACAGCTTGAGCGTGCGCCCCTGCGCGACGATGGGGGTCTGCCGGATCTTCTCCAGCATGTTGAGCGCACCGTCCACGCGCACAAAGACCTGCGGCCCCTGGGTTTCGATGGAGCCTGCGGGGGTCAGCACGTTCTGGCTGTTGAGGGCAGCAAAAATGTCTTGCGGTGACACGCCCAGCGTGGCCAGCCGGTCGTGGGAGAACGAGACAAAAATCCGCTCGGACTGCTCCCCGATGATGTTGACCTTCTTGACGCCTGCCACGTGCAGCAGTTGCTGGCGCAGCGCCTCGGCATCGCGCACCAGTTGCCTCTGAGGCTCCCCCTTGGCCTTGAGGGCGAACAGCGCAAAGGTCACATCGGCATATTCGTCATTGACCATGGGGCCGATGACGCCTGCGGGCAGCCTTCGGGCCTCGTCACTGATCTTCTTGCGGGCCTGGTAGAACTCTTCCTGCACCTGCGAGGGCGGTGCGCTGTCGAGCAGCGACACCATGGTGAAAGCCAGACCGGGGCGGGTGAAGGTTTCCGAGCGGTCGTACCAGCGCAGTTCTTGCATGCGCTTTTCCAGGGGTTCGGCCACTTGGTCCTGCATCTCCTGGGCCGTGGCGCCGGGCCAGGCCGTGACGATCGTCATCTGCTTGATCGTGAAAGGCGGGTCTTCTGCGCGCCCGAGCTTGGCGAAGGCCAGAATGCCTGCCGCAGAGATCAGGAAAATCAGGAACAGGGTGATGGCGCGCTCGCGCACGGCCAGCGCCGACAGGTTGAAACGGCCTTGGCTCACGGACGTGCTCCTTCGGTGACGGCGGCGGAAGTCGCCATATCGGCCAGCCGGACCGAATCGCCTTCACGGAGCAGGTGCGCACCCAGTGCAACGACGCGCTCCCCAGGCTTGATCTGGCCCGTGACGTAAGCCCCCGCGTCGTCCAGGCGCAGGACGGCCACGGGCTGCCAAGCCACCTTGGTCGGTTCACCGCGAATCACCCACACGCCCGGGCCCTTCCCCGCATCGAACAAGGCGCCGATAGGCACTTGCAGGCCGCCCGCCGCCACAGAGGTTTTGTCGTCCGCGATGCGCACCACCACCGTGGTGCCCAGGGGCGCGTTGGCCAAATCGCCCTCCAGCACGTAACGGGCCTCGAAGGTGCGTGTTACCCGGTCTGCCGCGCTGGACAGCTGCCGCAGCCTGGCCGGGACGGCGAGGCCCTCTTTGCCAAACAAGGTGGCTTGCGCCTGCGAACCGATGGCGGGGCGCAAGGTCTCGGGCAACTGGATGAGCGCCTCGCGGCGGCCTGCATGGGCCAGGCGTACCACGGGTTGCCCGGCGTTCACCACCTGGCCCGGCTCGGCCAGTGTTTCCACCACAACGCCGTCGCCGTCGGCCACCAGCTCGGCGTAGCGGCTGGCATTGCGGGAGACATCGGCCTGGGCTTCGGCGGCGCTGAGCTGCGCCTGGGCGGCGTCTGCCGCTGCCTTCGCCTGGTCGTAGGCCGTGGCAGAGATGGCGCCGGTGCCGCGCAGGTCGCGGTAGCGCGCTTCATCGTCTGCCGTCTGGCGTGCACGGGCACGCGCAGCGGCTACGGCCTCTTGCTGCGCATGGGCGGCCAGCTTCAAGTCCACCGCATCGATGCGCATGAGCGGCTGGCCGCGTTGGACTGTCTGACCCGCATCCACCAGCCGCTCCAGCACCTTGCCCGGGACGCGAAAGCCCAGGTCGCTCTGCACCCGCGCCGCTACGGTGCCCGTGAACGCCCGGGTGGAAGCCGCGGCCTCTTGGACAACGGCAGCGCGCACCAGCGGCGCCTGGGTGCGGGGGTCGGAAGACGCCTTTTCGCCGCAAGCGACCAGCGCCAACGGCAAGGCAGAAACGAAAAATAGGGTGGCAAGGCGGGGCCGGAGCATGAAAGTCCCTTGTGCGAATGGATCGGGACTTTCATTTTGATTCTTGTGACCAATTTAGTCAATAGTCACAAATTCATTGTGAATCAAGGCGACAGGCTGCGCAGAACCAGGCTGGACAACTGGGCAGGCGCCTCGTTGGCGTAGTCCAGGCTGTGCTGGAGGATCAGGGGGTTGAGGTAGGGGCGCATCACCAGATGGATAGCGGCGGTGGTTTCATCCAGCGGCGTCTTGCGCTCGAAGTCGCCGGTTTGCCGGCCTTCCTGCAACACATCCCGCAGCAGCGCCTGCAGGCGCTCCTCGTAAACGATGGTGGACTGCCAGCGTTCGGTCGCCGCCGAGGTGGCGATCTCGTAGAGCTTTCTGTCCTGAAAAAAGAGCCGCAGGCTCGACTCCACAATGGCTTTGAACATGCGCCGCAGCTTCTCGGGCGGCCGATCGGCCTGGGCCACGGCGGCCCGAACTTCGCTCTCGATATCGCTCAGGCAGTTGGCGCAAATCATCTCGCCAATGGCCTGCTTGGACTCGAAGAACTTGTAGATATAGGCCTTGGAAAAACCGATTTCTTTGGCCAGGTCGGACACGGTGGTTTTTTCGTAGCCGTAACGGCTGAAGTGCTCGGTGGCGGCGGTCACGATCTGGTTTCGCACCTCGTGGTCCGCAGGGCCCCGGCCTGCGGCGGTGGAATGGCTGGTTTTGGTCATGGGTGCAGCTTACGACAGTCTCGCGCACTAGACAACCAGTGACCGTTTGGTATTATGGTCACAACTCAATGCCCTGACGATCGGAAAACACCATGCTGCCCAAACGCACCCTCGCCGCCCTTCTTGTGGCCAGCCTGTCCGCTGGCTGTGCTGTGGGGCCGGACTATGTTCGTCCCCCTGTCGCCCTGCCTGGGCAGTTCCAGGAGCGCACGCTCCGAGAGCAACCGCTGGAGAAGGCACCCCCTGATCTGGCCCACTGGTGGTCCAGCTTTGGCGACCCGCAGTTGACGCAGTTCGTGTCGCTGGCGCTGCAACAGAACCTGGACCTAGCCCAAGCCGCTGCCCGTGTGGCCCAGGCGCGTGCGGGGCTGGGCGCTGCCGACGCGGCACTGCTGCCGTCTGCCGCCGTATCGGGCCAGGCAGCACGGGCCTACCAGTCCACGCAAACGCCTTTGGGGCAGGTTTTGAGTTCGACGCCCGGCTTTGACCGGTATGGCAGCGCCTACGAGGCCAATCTGGGCGCCAGTTGGGAGCTGGATGTGTTTGGCGGCCTGCGCCGGGGGCGGGAGGCGGCCACGGCCGAATACCAGTCCTCGGAAGCAGGCGCGGCGGCCACCCGGCTGGCCGTGGCGGCGCAGACGGCAGACATCTACATCACCGTGCGTGGCCTGCAGGCCCGCCGGGAGGTGGCTCGCCAGCAGGTACAGACCCAGCAGGATCTGCTGGCCAACATCCGGCTGCTGCACGGCAAAGGCCTCGCGGCAGAACTGCAGGTGCGGCAGGCGGAAGGCGCGCTCTCGCAGGCGCAAGCGGCCATCCCCATGCTGGATGCGTCCCTGGACACGGCGATGAATGCGATGGATGTAATCCTGGGAACACTCCCGGGCACCCACCGCGCAGAACTCATTGCGCCGGGCCACATCCCCAGCACGCCCCAAGGCATTGCGACGGGCTCGCCCAGTGACCTGCTCAGGCGTAGGCCAGACCTCATCGTTGCCGAGCGCCGCCTGGCGGCATCCAATGCGCGCATTGGCGCTGCCATCTCGGAGTACTACCCCAAGCTGTCTCTCAGCGGCCTGGTGGGGAGCGCAACCGCTGTCTCCAGCGGCAACCTGCTCTCGGGCGGCGCCAGCCAGGCCACGGGCGTGCTCGGGCTGCGCTGGCGTCTTTTCGACTTCGCACGCATCAATGCGCAGATTGAACAGGCCAAGGGGCAAGAGGCAGAGATGCTGGCCGCCTACCGGCTGGCAGCCCTCAAGGCCACGGAGGACGTGGAAAACGCGCTCTCGGCCCTCGCCCGGCGGCAGGAGCAGGTGGCGGTGTTGACGGGCGGCGTTGACGCGCTGGGCCGCGCACGCGCCGCGTCGTTCTCGGCGTACCAAAAGGGCGTTGTCAGCCTGATCGAAGTCCTGCACGCCGACGAGACCTTGCTGCGGGCCACCGAGGCGCGCGTGCAGGCACAGACGGAATCCGCCCGCTCGGCCGTGGCCATCTTCAAGGCGCTGGGGGGCGGGTGGGAGGCGAGCCAGCCCCCAGCATAGGCCGCGCTCCAAGGCCGAGGCGGTGGACAGTTCCCACCCTGCGCGCGCCGTCAGGACGGCTGCGGCGCCACCGCCAGCGACCTCCCGGCCGCCTGCCCCTCAATGCCCCACGTACCGCCCCGGCCGGTGGCTGATCCACAAGAACCCGCTCATCACCAGCACGGCCAGCACCGAATACGCCACGCGCTCCACCGGCACCACAAACAGCGCCAGCAGCACCACGGTGCCGTCGATCAACATCTGCACCTTGCCCGCGCGCATGCCGTAGCGGCCTTGCAGATACAGCGACACCACGGTGGCGCCGCCCAGGCTGGAGCGGTGGCGCGCCAGGAACAGGCAGCCCGTGCCCAGCAGCAGCCCACCCAGCAAGGATGCGAACAGCGGGTTGAGGTAGTCCACGTGCATCACATGCGGGAACAGCTCGGTCAGCAGCGACAGCAGCGCCACACACACAAAGGTCTTGAGGGTGAACTCGCGCCCCATGCGCGTCCAGGCGAACCAGTAGAACGGCAGGTTGACCACAAAGAACAGCTTGCCGAACGAGATGCCCGTGACGTAGTGCAACAAGAATGCCGCGCCCGCCGTGCCGCCCACCAGCAGCCCCGCCTGGTTGAACAGCATGAGGGCCATGGCAACGAACAAGGTGCCTGCAAACAGGGCCTGGGCGTCTTCAAAAGCGCCGTGGCGCAGGGTGGCCGCCTGCGCGGCGGCGTCCACGGCGGAGCCTGGGGTGGGTGTGTCGGGCATGGGCAATTCAACCATCGTTGGCTGGCACAGCGGGTCTGTGCGCTGAAAAAAGTGCATGGCGGCGGGTAGACCGGGGTCAGCAAGCAACATGCCAGGCTCCACCATGTCTGCACCGGCGTGGGGGCACGTGGCTCAGTCAAAGCTCAAGAAATTTCAAGATTTTTTAGGCTCTTGCGCCTGATGGTATTGCCTTTATAGCTATTAAATAAATAGCATTACTTCGATTCAAAGGGACAGCAAGGTGGCGGCGCGGCATGCAACCTGCTTGGCCCCGGTGCACAGGCTCCCTACACTGAAACCCGTCACCCCGCCCCGAAAGCGCCCGCCACCATGTCGCTGAGCTTCACCTTCCACCCCCGGCTCATCGACGCGCTGCGCGGCTACGACAAAAGCCGTTGGCTGGCCGATGTGGGTGCGGGGGTCACGGTGGGCATCGTGGCGCTGCCGCTGGCCATGGCGTTTGCGATTGCCAGCGGACTCAAGCCCGAGGCGGGGCTGTGGACGGCGATCATCGCGGGCTTCCTGATCTCGGCGCTGGGCGGCACCAACGTGCAGATTGGCGGACCGGCGGGCGCGTTCATCGTGATCGTCTACGGCATCGTGGAGCGTTACGGCGTGGCCAACCTGCTGATCTCCACCGCCTGCGCGGGCGTGCTGCTGGTGATGCTGGGCCTGCTGCGGCTGGGCACGCTGGTGCGGTTTGTGCCTGTGAGCATCGTGATTGGCTTTACCAACGGCATTGCGGTGCTGATTGCGCTGTCGCAGGTGAAGGACTGGCTGGGCCTGTCGATCGAGCGCATGCCGGGCAATTCTTTCTCGCAGGTGGGCCTGCTTGCGCAGCACCTGGGTAGCTTCAACCCGTATGCCTTCGGGTTGGGGGCGGCCTGCCTCGTGGGCCTCTTCCTCTGGCCCAAGCTCACGATGAAGGAATCCCCCGTGATGCGGGTGCTGGAGCAGCACACCGTGCGCACCTTTGCGCGCGTGCCCGCGCCCGTGGTGGCCCTGGTCACGCTGAGCCTGCTGGCCTGGGCGCTGGAGATGCCGGTGGAGACCATCGGCTCGCGCTTTGGCGGCATTCCGCAGGCGCTACCGGTGTTTGCGCTTCCCGATTTCTCCTGGGAGACGGTGCGCCTGCTGGTCACGCCCACGCTCACCATTGCGCTGCTGGGCGCCATCGAGTCGCTGCTGTGCGCGCGTGTGGCCGACCAATTGGCCACCGACCCGCACCACAAGAAGCACGACCCCAACCAGGAGCTGGTGGCCCAGGGCCTGGCCAACATCGTGGTGCCGTTTTTTGGCGGCATGCCCGCCACGGGCACCATCGCGCGCACGGTGACCAACATCCGCTCGGGCGCCACCTCGCCGATTGCGGGCATGGTGCATGCGCTCGCGCTGGCTGTGATCGTGCTGGTGGCCGCGCCGCTGGCGCTGCACATTCCGCTGGCGGTGCTGGCGGGCATCCTGCTGTTTGTGGCCTGGAACATGGGCGAGTGGCACGAGTTTGTGCGGCTCAAGCATTTCAGCAACCACTACCGGCTGCTGATGCTGGGCACGTTTTTCCTCACCGTGGTGTTTGACCTCACGGTGGCGGTGGAGGTGGGCCTGTTCATGGCCTGCGCGCTGTTTGTGCGGCGCATGAGTGCGCTGTTCCGGGTGGAGCGGCAACCTGACCCGGAAGCCGCCGCAGCCCCCCGGCACCCTGCCACCACCTGGCGCCTGCATGGCGCGCTGTTCTTTGGTGCTGCCGCCAAGCTGGACACCATCATCCAGGCGGTGGAGGTGGGCCCGCCAGGCGTGGACGTGGTGCTGGACGCGAGCGAACTGGTGGCGCTGGACACCACAGGGCTGGACGCGCTGGCCCAGGTGCTCAAGGCCGTGTCGGCGCGCGGCGGGCGTTTGCGCATTGAGCACCTGCATGAGCAGCCGCGTTCGTTGATCGAGCGCTCGGGCTTTGCTGCGCGGCTGGCGGCGCAGGGCGATCTGCCCGTCTGAAGCGAATTCGCACTCAATCCATAAAAACCAACCGTTCGGGCTCAGCTTGTCGAAGCCCCACGCGGCGCTTCGACAAACTCAGCGTGAACGGATAGATGTCCTTGGATGCATATCGGTCTGGTGTCTGCGGCTACTTGCCGCCCTTGAACTCCGGCGCGTCCGTGTCGGCCCCCGTCTGCGTGCGCAGCACCACATGGTCAGGCCCATGGACCACGGTGAACACCTTGGCCTGGTTGGGCGCTTCCAGGTAGCGCCAGTCCACCCAGGTCTCCTTCTTCAGCTCGTAGGGCGTGGTCTTGGCGGGTTTGCCCAGCAGGCGGCGCACTTCGTCCATGCGCATGCCGGGCGAAACACGTGCAAAGGTGTCGGGCGTGAGCACCTGGCGCAGCGCGGTCATGCGGCCATCGGCGCCGATGGTGATCATGTAGTTGACCTGGCCTGCGGGCTGGCGGTTGTACTCGAAGGTGCGGGCGCCACCGGGCTCGTCCCACACGTTTTCGGGGGCGCCAAAGCGGTCGCGCACATCGGCTTCGGTCGATACGCCTTCCTTGAGTTCGCTGATGCGTTGCGGGTCGCAGGCGGTGAGCGCCAGCAGGGAAAAGGCGGCCGCCGCCAAGGTGGCGGCGCGATATATCAAGGGCATGGGGGCTCCCGGTAAAATCCACGGAAAACGAGGTTAACAGTCCATGTCCATTTTCCGCCGCCCCGATTACCAATCCGACGCCACCCAGTTCATCAACCAGCTCAAGTCCAGCCGCCCCGAGCTGGACCAGCAGCAGCAAGCGGGCCGTGCCCTGCTGTGGGACAAGCAGGTGGACCGCAAGATCTGGGGCGAGTACCGCGAAGGCCAGGTCGCCCAGAAGCCCTACGTCTACCAGACGAACGCAGAATAAGCATTAAATTGGCCTTCTGCGCGCGACCATCAAGCGCAGATAGCTCATATTTCAATAGCATCCATGACCACCGCGAACGCAGCCGACACGGCCGATTCGCCGGGCATGCCCGACGTGGTGGACCAGGTGGCGCTGGCGCGCCTGTACGGCGAGCCGCTGTTTGCGTTGCCCACCGACCTGTACATCCCGCCCGACGCGCTCGAAGTCTTCCTCGAAGCCTTTGAAGGCCCGCTGGACTTGCTGCTGTATCTGATCCGCAAGCAGAACTTCAACATTCTCGACATCCCCATGGTGGGGGTGACCAAGCAGTACCTGGCGTATGTGGACGAGATCCGCAGCCGCAACCTGGAGCTGGCGGCCGAGTACTTGCTGATGGCGGCGATGCTGATCGAGATCAAGTCGCGCATGCTGCTGCCACCCAAGAAGCAGGCCGAGGGCGAGGAGCCTGAAGACCCGCGCGCCGAGCTGGTGCGCCGCCTGCTTGAGTACGAGCAGATGAAGATGGCCGCCGCGCGCCTGGGGCAGCTGCCGCAGTACGGCCGCGACTTTTTGAAGGCCCAGGTCTATATCGAACAAAGCCTGCAGCCGCGCTTTCCGGACGTGCATGTGGTGGAGCTGCAGGAGGCCTGGCGCGACATTTTGAAGCGCGCCAAGCTCGTACAGCACCACAAGATCACGCGCGAAGAACTGAGCGTGCGCGAGTACATGAGCATGGTGCTCAAGACCCTGCAGGGCCGCCGCTTTGTGGAGTTTGAAGAACTCTTCGAGCCCGAAAAAGGCAGCACCGTGCTGGTGGTGACCTTCATCGCGCTGCTGGAACTGGCCAAAGAGACGCTGATCGAGATCACGCAGGCCGAAGCCTTCGCCCCCATTTACGTGCGCCTGGCCTATACACCTGCATGACACCCCCTGAGTCGCCTTCGGCGCCTTCCCCCTCTCCTTCGGGAGGGGGACGCCACCGGTGGCCTGGCAAAGCCAGCTCCACGGTGGCACTGGCCGGGAGCCGCGCCCACTTCAACGTCAACTGACACCTTCCATGGCATCCCACGACTTCGACGTTCTCATCGTAGGCAGCGGCCTCGCAGGCCTCTCGGCCGCCCTGCACCTGGCGCCCACGCACCGCGTGGCCGTGATCACCAAGCGCACGCTGCAAGATGGTTCCAGCGGCTGGGCCCAGGGCGGCATTGCTGCCGTGCTGGCCGATGACGACAGCTTTGCCGCGCACATCGAAGACACGCTGGTGGCCGGTGCAGGCCTGTGCGACCTGGCCACCACCCGCTTTGTGGTGGAGAACGCGCCCGAGTCCATCGCCTGGCTGCGCGGCCTGGGCGTGCCCTTCACGCTTGAAGGCGATCAGCTGCACCTGACGCGCGAAGGCGGCCACAGCGCGCGCCGCATTGCCCATGTGACGGATGCCACGGGCGCGGCGGTGCAACGCACGCTGATCGACGTGGTGCGCAGCACACCCGGCATCACCCTGTTTGAGCAGCACACGCTGGTGGACCTGATCACCACGCGCAAACTCGGCCTGCCTGGCAACCGCTGCCTGGGGCTGTATGCGCTGGACAGCGACACCGACGAGGTGGTGACCTTCCGCGCGCCCCAGACCATCCTGGCCACGGGCGGCGCAGGCAAGGTGTACCTGTACACCACCAACCCCGACACCGCCACCGGCGACGGTATTGCCGCCGCCTGGCGTGCGGGCTGCCGCGTGGCGAACATGGAATTCATCCAGTTCCACCCCACGGGGCTGTACCACCCGCACGAAAAGTCCTTCCTCATCAGCGAGGCAGTGCGCGGCGAAGGTGGGCAACTCAAGCTGCCTCCTTCAGCCGGTGGCACACGCTTCATGCTCGACCACGACTCGCGCGCCGAACTGGCCCCCCGCGATGTGGTGGCCCGCGCCATCGACTTCGAGATGAAGAAACACGGCCTGGACTGCGTGCACCTCGACATCTCGCACCAGAGCCCCGCTTTTCTGCAGGAGCACTTCCCCAACATCCTCGCGCACTGCGCGTCGCTGGGCATCGACATCACGAAGGAACCCATCCCCGTGGTGCCCACCGCCCACTTCACCTGCGGCGGCGTGCTGACCGACCTGGCGGGCCGCACCGACCTGCCCGGCCTGTTTGCCGTGGGCGAGGTGGCCTGCACCGGCCTGCACGGCGCCAACCGGCTGGCCAGCAACTCGCTGCTCGAATGCATGGTGTTCGCCCGCGCCGCCGCCCAGGCGATTGCAGCCGCCCCGACCACCGAACTGCCCGCCGTGCCCGCCTGGGACGACAGCCGCGTGCAGGATGCGGACGAGTCCGTCGTCATCTCGCACAACTGGGACGAGCTGCGCCGCTTCATGTGGGACTACGTGGGCATCGTGCGCACCAACAAGCGCCTGGAGCGCGCCGCGCACCGCATTGCGATGCTGCAGGGCGAGATCCAGGAGTTCTACGCCCACTTCCACGTCACGCGCGATTTGCTGGAGCTGCGCAACCTGGTGCAGGTGGCCGACCTGATCGTGAAAAGCGCCCAGCTGCGCCGCGAAAGCCGGGGCCTGCATTTCAGCCGCGACTACCCCGAAGTCGCCGCCCCAGCGGCCCCCACCATCCTCGTCCCCCCGGTGCCGCGATGACCTACAGCGTCAAAGAAATTTTCTACACCCTGCAGGGCGAAGGCGGCCAGGCGGGCACACCCGCCGTGTTCTGCCGCTTTGCAGGCTGCAACCTCTGGACCGGCCGCGAGCAGGACCGCGCGCAGGCCATCTGCCAGTTTTGCGACACCGACTTTGTGGGCACCGACGGCACGCTGGGCGGCAAGTTCGAGACCGCCACGGCACTGGCCGAATTGATCGCCGCCCAATCGCCTGCAGGCGCGGGCCACCGGCTGGTGGTGCTGACGGGCGGCGAGCCCCTGCTGCAGGTGGATGCGGCGCTGATCGACGCGCTGCACGCCCAGCAGTTCCGCATTGCCGTCGAGAGCAACGGCACCGTGGCCGCACCCGAGGGCATCGACTGGCTGTGCATCAGCCCCAAGGCGGGCGCGCCGTGGGTGCAGCGCAGCGGGCAGGAGCTGAAGCTGGTCTGGCCGCAACCCGGCTTTGACCTTCAGGCGCTGGAGCAGGACACGCAGTTCACCCACCGCTTTCTGCAGCCCATGGACGGCCTGCTGCAGCGGCAGAACACCGCCGCCTGCATTGACGCCTGCCTGGCCCACCCTGCATGGCGATTGAGCCTGCAGACCCACAAGCTCACCGGCATCAGGTGACGCGGTTTTCTTTTCTGGTTCCCGTATGTTGTTCACCATCTCCCAGCGCTTCTTCTTCGACGCCGCCCACACCCTGCGCCGCGAAATCGAGGCCGAAGGTAGCCGCCGTGTGCACGGCCACACCTACCATGCCGAAGTGTTCCTGACTGGCCCGCGCGACCCGGCCACCGGCATGGTGCTGGACCTGGGCCTGCTGCGCCAGGGCCTGGCCGTGGTGCGCGAGCAGCTGGACCACCACATGCTGGACGAAGTGCCCGGCCTGGGCACGCCCACGCTGGAGAACCTATGCCTGTTCATCGCCCAGGCACTGCCCGCCGACCTGCGCGCCAGCGTGAGCCGCGTGCGGGTGTGGCGCGAGGCACTGGGCGACAGCTGCGCGCTGGACTTCTCCCAGCCCTGACCAGCCACGGCCCTGCCACCGGCAGGCCCTCCCCCATCCACAGACTTCATCCAAGGAAGCCGATGTTCCGCACCCTGCTCAAATCCAAGATCCACCGCGTGGCCGTGACCCAGTGCGAGCTGCACTACGAAGGCTCCTGCGCCATCGACGAAGACCTGCTGGACGCCGCCAACATCGCCGAGAACGAGCAGATCCACATCTGGAACATCAACAACGGCGAGCGTTTTGTCACCTACGCCATCAAGGGCCAGCGCGGCAGCGGCATGATCTCGGTGAACGGATCGGCCGCACGCCGCGCCTCAGCGGGCGACCTCATCATCATTGCGGCGTTCGCCCAGGTGCACGAAGACCAGGTGGCCACGCACCAGCCGCAGCTGGTGTTTGTGGACGAGCACAACCGCCAGACGGAACTGCGCCACGCCGTGCCCACGCAGGCGCTGTAACCCGCTTGCTTTGCTGCCAAGCATACAACCCACCGTTCACGCTGAGCCTGTCGAAGCGCCGCGCAGGGCTTCGACAGGCTCAGCCCGAACGGTAGTCAATGATGGAACGCCACACCGTATGAGCACATCCCTGCATCCTCCGAACGACTCCCTGGTGGCCCGCAGCCTGGCCAGCGTCTGGCACCCCTGCACGCAGATGAAGCGGCACGAGGCCCAGCCGCCCGTGGCCATCACCCGCGCCCAGGGCCCGTGGCTCTATGGCACGGACGGCCAGCGCTATCTGGACGGCATCAGCTCCTGGTGGGTCAACCTGTTTGGCCACAGCCACCCACACATCCAGGCCGCGCTGGTGGACCAGCTGGGCCGGCTGGACCATGTGATGCTGGCGGGCTTCACCCATGCGCCGGTGGTGGAACTGTCCGAGCGCCTGGCCGCGCTCACCGGCCTGGGCCACGCGTTCTACGGCAGCGATGGTGCCGCCGCCACCGAGATTGCGCTCAAGATGAGCGCGCACTACTGGCGCAACACCGGCCGCCCCGCCAAGAGCCGCTTTGTGGGCCTGGCGGGCGGCTACCACGGCGAAACCGTGGGCGCGCTGGCCGTGACCGATATCGCGATCTTCCGCGAGGCCTATGCCCCCCTGGTGCGCCTGGCCGACACCGTGCCCAGCCCCGACGCACGCGGCGCAGCCCCGGGTGAGACGGCGCAGGACGTGGCCCGGCGCGCCGCTGCCGCGCTGGAGGCGTGGTTGCAAGAGCACCACACCACCACCGCAGCCTTCATCGTCGAGCCCCTGGTGCAGTGCGCCGCCGGTATGGCCCTGCACGACCCCGAGTACCTGCGCCTAGCGCGCGCACTGTGCGACCGGTACGAGGTCCACTTGGTGGTCGACGAAATCGCCGTTGGTTTTGGCCGCACGGGCACGATGTTCGCGCACCAGCAGGCGGGCATCCGGCCGGATTTCATCTGCCTGTCCAAGGGCCTTACGGGCGGCACGCTGCCCCTGTCGGCCGTGCTGACGACGGACGCGGTGTATGCCGCGTTCTACGACGACGATGTGGCGCGCGGTTTTCTGCATTCGCACTCGTACACCGGCAACCCGCTGGCCTGCCGCGCGGCGCTGGCCACGCTGGAGCTGTTTGAGCAGCTGGATGCGCTGAACGCCAACCAAGCGCTGGCGCAGCGCATCGATGTGGCCTGTGCACCCCTCACGCAGCACCCGCGTGTACGGCATGCACGCCATCTTGGAATGATCTGGGCCTGGAATGTAGACACACCCTTGCCCGACTTTGCACGCCGCTACCACCAGCACGCCATGGCACGCGGACTGGTGCTGCGGCCCATTGGGAAAACGCTGTACGCCATGCCGCCTTATGTGCTCGACGACGAGGCCGTGCAATGCCTGGCCCATGGCGCACTGGATGCGCTGAACGCCACCCTGCAGGAGGAAATGTGATGATGGGATGTTTTGTGACCGGCACCGATACCGGTGTCGGCAAGACGCTGGTGTCCGCTGGCCTGCTGCATGCGCTGGCACGCCACCACCGCCGCGTGGTGGGCATGAAACCCGTGGCAGCGGGCCTGGTGCCCTGGGGTGAGGACTGGGCCAGCGAGGACGCCATCGCCCTGCGCTCGGCCTCCACCCTGGCCGTGCCGCCCGCACTGGACAACCCCGTGCTGCTGCCCGACCCGCTCTCGCCCCACATCGCGGCGGCGCGGGCGGGTGTGGAGATCGACATCGCCGCCATCGTCGCCAGCTACCAGGCGCTCGCCGCCCAGGCAGATGCCGTTGTGGTGGAAGGCGCGGGCGGATTCCTGGTGCCCCTCACCGACACGCTCACGGGCGCCGACCTGGCCCAGGCCCTGGCGCTGCCCGTGGTGCTGGTGGTGGGCCTGCGCCTGGGTTGCCTGAACCACGCCTTGCTCACGGCCGAGGCCATCCGCGCACGCGGCCTCACGCTGGCGGGCTGGGTGGCCAACCGCATCGACCCCGAGATGGGTGCCGCCGACGAGAACATCGCCTACCTGCGCGCACGCCTCCATGCACCGCTGCTGGCCGAGGTGCCCTACCAGGACCTGCCCGAGCCCGGCAGCCTGGTTTTTGAATTGCCCAAGGACTGGCGATGACAAGCGCTACGGCACCCCAGCCCTCCTGGCTGGACGAAATCCCCGCGCGCCTGGCCGACATCGAACGCGCCCACCTGCTGCGCCGCCGCCGCGTGGTGGAGCCCGCGGGCGGCGCTCGCCTGCGGGTGGACGGCCAGCCCATGCTGGCCTTCTGCAGCAATGACTACCTGGGCCTGGCCAGCCACCCCGCGCTGGCCCACGCTGCGTGCGAGGCCACTGCGCGCTTTGGCGTGGGCTCGGGTGGCTCGCCCCTGGTCAGCGGCCACAGCGCCGCCAACGATGCGCTGGAGCACGACCTGGCCGCCTACGTGCAACTGCCCCGTGCGCTGTACTTCTATGCGGGCTACGCCACCAACACCGGCATCATCCCCGCGCTGGTGGGGGATGGCGATGCGCTGTTCTCCGATGCGCTCAACCACGCTTGCCTGATCGACGGCGCCCGCCTGTCGCGCGCCACCATCCACCGCTACCCACACGCCGACCTGGCTGCACTGGAAGCGCAGCTTGCCGCCAGCCCCGCACGGCGCAAGCTGGTCATCAGCGATGCCGTGTTCAGCATGGACGGCGACCTGATCGACATCCCTGCACTGCTGGCACTGTGCGAGCGTTATGACGCCCTGCTGTTGCTGGACGATGCCCACGGCTTTGGCGTGCTGGGGCCGCAGGGGCGCGGCAGCCTGGCACACGCCGGGCTGACGGGGCCCAACGCCTCACGCCGCGTGCTCTACATGGCCACGCTGGGCAAGGCAGCGGGTGTGGCCGGTGCGTTTGTGGCCGGGGATGCCGCGCTTATCGAATGGCTGCTGCAAAAAACCCGCACCTACATTTTTGCCACCGCCGCGCCGCCGCTGCTGGCGAGCGCGCTGCGCGCCAGCCTGCAGATCATGGAGGCAGCCGACGACCGGCGCGCGCACCTGGACGGGCTCATCGCGCAGCTGCGCCAAGGCCTGGCCACATTGCCTGCGCCGCTGGGCTGGCACCTGCTGCCCTCGCTCACGCCCGTGCAGGCCCTGGTGATCGGCAGCAATGAGGCTGCGCTTGGGGTGATGGAAGGCCTGCGTACCCGGGGCCTGTGGGTGCCAGCCATCCGCCCACCCACGGTGCCTGCGGGCACCGCGCGCCTGAGGATTGCGCTGTCGGCTGCGCACACCACGGGTGATGTGGCGCAGTTGTTGGCCGCGCTGCACGAACTGGCAACGCAGTGGATGAGCCGCAGTACCATGCACGGCTACATCGACCTGCCAACGTCGGCACTACCCCATCCCTCCAGCGAGACGACTCCATGCCCCACCTGACCATCGAATACTCCGCCAACCTGCCCCACTACCCCGAGGCCGAAACGCTGACGGCCCTCAACGCCACACTCTGCGCCCACCCCCAGGTGCAGGACGAAGCGGACCTGAAGACGCGCTTCATCGTGGCCGACAGCTTCGAGATTGGCACCGCCCCCGCAAACCGCGCCTTTGTGCACGCGCAGCTGCGCCTGCTCGCGGGCCGCACGCCCGAAGCCAAGACGGAGCTGGCGGGCCGCATTGCCGCCGTGCTGCGCGAGCGCACGCCCCGGCCGCAGGGCGTGATGGTGCAGCTGAGCGTGGAGATCGTGGACATGGACCGGCCGAGCTATGTGAAAGAGCGGCTCTGAAAATTGGATAGCTGCCAGCGCTTGGCCCACGGGCGCTGGGGGCCAATTCCCTTCAAATCTACTGTTAACCAAGCGTAGCAGCCAGCCAACCGCGCAGGCTGTTGATGAAGGCCCAGCACTGCACCCGGGGCACATCGGCCACGCGCAACACCGCTTCCACCACCCGGCCCTCGCGCAGCGCCACGGCGCGGCCCACACCGGGCAGCAGGCCGCAGGACAGGGGCGGCGTCACCCAGCGCCCGTCGATGAGCGCAGCGATGTTGCCAAAGGTGCTCTCGGTGATCTCGCCCGCCGCGTTCCACAACACCGTGTCGAACACACCGGGCGTGGTGGGTGCGAACGCCGCGTAGTGCGCGCGGCGCGTGGTCTTGTAGCGCACAAACTCGCTGTGGGCCTCGGCCAGCGGGCGCGGGGCCAGTTGCAGGCGCACGGGCTCGGCGGTGGGCTGCAGGGCAAAGGCCTCGGCCCGGGGTGTGCCGGTGGCGTCCAAAAGCAGGCGCACGCGCCAGGCCCCGTCAGCATGCTCCGCCGCCAGGGCCTGCAGGCATTGCGTTACCGCCGCCGCATCCCAAGGCACACCGAAGTGTGCCGCCGCCGACTGCAGGCGCGCCAGGTGGTCCGCCCGGTGCCGAAAACTACCCGCCTCCAGCGCCAGGGTTTCGAGCAGGTCAAAGGGCTGGCTAGCGCGCTCCACAAACGCGCGCTTGTGCTGCCACTCTTGCCACTCGGCATCGGCCAGCGCGCCCGACGTGATGCCGCTGCCAATGCCGCAGACAGCGCGGGTGGTGCGGGTCTGGTCGCCATCCGCGTGCAACACCACGGTGCGGATGGGCACGTTGAAGGTCGCGGCCACCGCATGCCGGCCCTGCGCACCGGGCGGCCCGGCCGGGCGCACCACGCCCACGGCGCCGCAGTAGACGCCACGCGGCGCCCCCTCCAGCGCATGGATCATCTGCATGGCGCGCACCTTGGGTGCACCGGTGACCGAGCCGCAGGGGAACAGCGCGGCAAAGACATCGGTCAGCGTGGTGCCAGGCCGCGTGCGTGCGGTCACATCCGAGGTCATCTGCCACACGGTGGGCAGGGCCTGCGTGGCAAACAGCGCGGGCACCCGCACGCTGTGGGGCAGCGCAATGCGCGACACATCGTTGCGCAGCAGGTCCACGATCATCACGTTTTCGGCGCGCTCCTTGGGCGCCGTGCGCAGGTGCGCGGCCTGCTGCGCATCGTCTTCGGGGGTGGCGCCGCGCGGGGCCGTGCCCTTCATGGGCCGGGTCAGGAGCTGGCCGCCCTCCGGCGCGTCTTGCCAGTCAAAAAACAGCTCGGGCGAAACAGAAAGCACCTGCTCACCCCCGGTATCGATGTGCGCCGCATACCCGCCGGGCTGGGCGCGCTGCAGCGCGGCAAACAGGGCCTGCGGTGAGCCCTGCAGCGTGCCGTGCAGCGGCGCCGTGTGGTTGACCTGGTACAGCTCGCCCGCGGCAATCGCCCGCTGGATCTGCGCCAGCGCGGCATCGAACGTGGCGCGGTCGGGGCTGTCGGTCCACGTCACCTGTGCGGGAGGTTCGGCATCCGGCGCGGACCAGGGCAGCGGCGCGTCGTACACCGCAAACCAGACCAGCGGGCCGTCGGCCGCGTGGGTCCGCAGCGCGGCATCGAAGGCTGCAGCCGCCTCGTAGCGCACAAAGCCCACGCACCAGCGGCCCTGCTCTGCAGCGGCATGCACCGCGTCGAGCACGCCACGCACCTCGTGCAGCGCATGGGCGGCCAGCACCTCGCGGGGGGTGCCAAAGGCGTGGCGCAGGCGCGGAGCGCCGGGGGCCAGCGGCTGGGTGAAGTCAATGCGAGAAATCACAAACAAAAAGGCCACTGGCGCCTGACCAGTGGGCATAGTTAGCTATCAATAGCAGAGCAAATGACTGTACAGATGCTTCTGCGACGACCTCAGGCGGCCCCCAGGTGCGGCACCAGGGTGGCCGTGGGCTGTCCATTCTTGAGCGCCGCCGTAAAGGCCAGCATGCGGTCAATCGGCTGGCGCGCACGCGGGATCAACGCCGGGTCCACATGCACGGCATTGGCCCCCGTCTCCAGCACGCGGGCCACATCGGCCAGGCCGTTCATGGCCATCCAGGGGCAGTGCGCGCAGCTTTTGCAGGTGGCGCTGTTGCCAGCGGTGGGGGCTTCGTAAAACGTCTTGCCGGGGTTGAGCGTGCGCAGCTTGTGCATCATGCCGTTGTCGGTGGCCACGATGAACTCGGTGGCATCCATCTCGCGCGCGGCCTTGAGGATGGCGCTGGTGGAGCCCACGGCGTCAGCCAGAGCCACGACGTCGGCGGGGCTTTCCGGGTGGACCAGCACTTTGGCCTGTGGGTACTGCTTCTTCAGAAGCTCCAGCTCCAGCGCCTTGAATTCGTCGTGCACGATGCAGGCGCCGTTCCAGAACACCATGTCGGCGCCGGTCTCGCGCTGGATGTAGGCGCCTAGGTGGCGGTCGGGGGCCCACAGGATCTTCTGGCCTGCGGCCTTGAGCGCGCTCACGATCTCCAGCGCACAGCTCGACGTGACCAGCCAGTCCGCCCGCGCCTTCACGGCTGCGCTGGTGTTGGCGTAGACGACCACGGTGCGGTCGGGGTGCTGGTTGCAAAACGCGCTGAATTCGTCGATGGGGCAGCCCAGGTCCAGCGAGCAGGTGGCATCCAGGTCGGGCATGAGCACGGTCTTTTCCGGGCTCAGAATTTTTGCCGTCTCGCCCATGAAGCGCACGCCGCTCACCACCAGGGTCTGCGCGGCATGGTCACGGCCAAAGCGGGCCATCTCCAGCGAATCGCTCACCAGGCCGCCGGTTTCCTCGGCCAGATCTTGCAGGTCGGGGTGCACGTAGTAGTGCGAGACCATGACGGCGTTCTTTTCCTTGAGCAGGCGGCGGATCTTGTCTTTCAGCGCGGCACGTTCTGCCTGCGAGGGCTCGGGCGGCACGCGCGCCCAGGCGTGTTTGGTGGAGCAGACGGCGCCCGATGTCGCCTCGTCGGGCTGCTCGTATTCGACGTCGATGCGGTTCAGGGTTGCAGTGCTCATGCCAGCTCCTGCAGGCGCATCGAAAAGTCGGTGGCCTTCACGTCCTTGGTCAGCGTGCCGATGGAGATGCGGTCCACGCCGGTCTCGGCCAGTTCGCGCAAACCTTCGAGCGTGACGCCGCCCGAGATTTCCAGAATCGCGCGGCCTGCATTGATGCGCACGGCCTCGCGCAACATGGGCAGCGGCATGTTGTCCAGCAGCACCATTTTGGCGCCCGCATTCAGCGCCTCGGTCAACTGCTCCAGGGTTTCCACTTCGATCTCGATGAAGGTCGCCTGCGCGGCCACGGCCTGTGCAGCGCGCAGCACGGCCGTCACGCCACCGGCGGCTGCAATGTGGTTCTCTTTGATGAGCACCGCATCGTGCAGGCCAATGCGGTGGTTGGTGCCGCCGCCCACGCGCACAGCGTACTTTTGCGCCAGGCGCAGACCGGGAATGGTCTTGCGCGTGTCCACGATCTGCGCACGCGTACCGGCCACAACGTCCACATAGGCGCGGGTCTTGGTGGCCACAGCCGACAGCAGCTGCAGAAAGTTGAGCGCGGTGCGCTCGGCGCTCAGCAGTGCGCGGGCCTGGCCTTCCAGCTCCAGCACCACCTGGTCGGCAGCGCAGCGCTGGCCCTCGGCCACATGCCAGGTGATCTGCACCGTGGGGTCGAGTGCGCGCAGGGCCGCTTCGGCCCAGGGGGCGCCGCAGATCACGGCGGCTTCGCGCGCCAGGATGCGCGCGCGGGCTCGGCGGGCGGGGTCGATCAGGCCGGCGGTAAGGTCGCCGGTGCCCACGTCTTCGGCCAGGGCGCGGGCCACATCGGCCTGGGCCAGGGCCTTCACATCGTCGTTGTCTCTCATGGTGCTTTTCGCGGGGGGTGTCGCTGCTGTCATGGGCCGCGAGCATACCGGGAACGCAAAGGCCACTGTGCCAGTGCAGGCCCGCCCCGCCCGCGCAGGAAACCAATAAGTACACCCAGTATTGGTCGCATAGACTCGCGGCAATTTTTTGGCCCTACCGCGCTCCATGACCGCCACCAGCCCTGTTTCTGCCACGCCCTACGGCACGCTGCCGCCTGCATCGCCCCTGCCCCAGCGCCGCCCTGTGAGCCTGCCGCGCCTGGCGCAGATGCGCGCAGCGGGCGAAAAAATCACCATGCTCACAGCCTACGACGCCACCTTTGCCGCCGTGGCCGATGCGGCGGGGGTGGAATGCATTCTGGTGGGCGACTCGCTGGGCATGGTGTGCCAGGGCCTGCCCAGCACCGTGGGTGTTCAACTCGACACCATGGCCTACCACACCGCCAGCGTGGCGCGCGGCCTGCACCGCGTGCAGGGCACTGCATGGCTGGTGGCCGACCTGCCCTATGGCACCTATGCCGAAAGCCGCGAGCAGGCGCTGCGCAGCGCCTGTGTGCTGATGCAGGCGGGGGCACACATGGTCAAGCTCGAAGGCGGCGGCTGGACGGCGCCCACAGTGGAATTCTTGGTGCAGCGCGGCGTGCCGGTGTGTGCCCACCTGGGCCTCACACCACAAACAGTGCACGCGCTGGGCGGCTACCGCGTGCAGGGCAAAACCGACGATGCCGCCCGCACGCTGCGCAAAGAGGCGCACGAACTGCAGGACGCAGGCGCCGCCATGCTGGTGCTGGAGATGGTGCCCGCCGTGCTGGCCGCCGACCTCACGGCCGAGCTGCCGCACTGCCACACCATCGGCATCGGCGCAGGCAACGGCACCGCCGGGCAGGTGCTGGTGTTGCACGACATGCTTGGGATGAACCTCGGGAAGATGCCAAAGTTCGTGCACAACTTCATGCAGGACGCGGGCAGCGTGCGCGGCGCCATGGAGGCGTATGTTCAGGCCGTGAAGCGGGGCAGTTTTCCCGACAACGCCCAGCACGCCTGGTAAGAGCCCCTCCGGCCTTCACCGATTTTCTATCTTTGACCCTTCCCACCCCATGCTGATTGCCCGCTCCGTTGCCGACCTGCGCCAGGCCCTGGCCCCTTACCGCCGCCCCGCCTTTGTGCCTACCATGGGCAACCTGCACGAGGGGCACATTGCTCTCGTGCGCCAAGCCAAGCCACTGGGCGATGTAACCGTGGCCAGCATCTTTGTGAACCGCCTGCAGTTTTTGCCGCACGAGGACTTTGACAGCTACCCGCGCACCTGGGAGGCAGACTGCGCACAGTTGCAGGCCGCCGGTTGCGATGTGCTGTTTGCCCCGCGCGAGACGGACCTCTACCCCGAGCCCCAGACCTTCAAGGTGCACCCCAACCCGCAGCTCGCCGACATGCTGGAGGGCCACTCCCGCCCCGGCTTTTTTGTGGGCGTGAGCACGGTGGTGATGAAGCTGTTTGCCTGCGTGCTGGGCGCCACCGGTGGCGTGGCCGTGTTTGGCAAGAAGGACTACCAGCAGCTCATGGTGATCCGCCACATGGTGCGGCAGTTTGCGCTGCCCATCGACATCTTGGCGGGCGAGACCTGCCGCGCGGCCGATGGCCTGGCGCTGAGTTCACGCAATGGCTATCTGGGCCTGGAAGAACGCCAAGAGGCCGTGGCCCTGTCGCAGGCCCTGAAGCGGCTGGCCCAGCAGTGGCTGGACACCGGCGACCGCAGCGCGCTGGAGGCCCAGGCGCAAGACGCGCTGCGCGCGCGGGGCTGGGCGCCCGACTACCTCACGGTGCGCCGCCGGGCCGACCTGCTGCCCGCCACGGCCGAGGATGCGGCGGGCACGCTGGTGGCGCTGGGTGCGGCACGGCTGGGCAGCACGCGGTTGATTGACAACCTGGAGTTTTGATTAGCTATTAATTCAATAGCTATCAGCGCTTACCTATCAACCGGTAGCGGCCAAAAAGGCCTCGAACCTCAGATCAAATCCATCCATTGCGGGCCAGCCACTGCACCAGCAAGCTGGTCACCACCTCGGGCTGCTCCATGGTCAGCATGTGGCCGCTGCCCGGCAGCAGGTGGTGCTCGGCGCCGGGCACCAGCGCCACAATCTCTGCCGAGCATTCGGGCGGCGTGAGCTGGTCGGCCGCGCCACACACCACCAGCACGGGACAAGCCACCTGCGGCAGGTGCAACCGCGCATCGGGGCGGTGGATCACGGCGCGGTTCTGGCGCACCAGGTGGTCGGGGCCCGCGTCCAGCACAAAGTCCAGGTAGGCCTGCACCAGCTCCGCCTTCACAGCGTTCACGGGGTGGAAGGCCAGGGCCACGTTGGGTTCGATGACCTCGCGCACCCGGCCCTGCTCAAACAGCGCGATGGCGCCTTCGCGCAGGGCGCGCATGTCGGGCGTCTCGGGCCGTGCGGTCGTGCCCAGCAGCGCCAGCCCTGCCACCCGCTGCGGCGCCTGGCGCGCTGCCTCCATGGCGATCATGCCGCCCATCGATGCGCCCGCCAGCACCAGCGGCCCCGCGTGCTGCGCCAAGAGGCGGGCGGCAAAGTCCTCGATGCGATGCAGGCTCACGTCCTGGTGGGCGGTGGCGACCTCGGGGCGCAGCGCGGCGGGCAGCAGCGGCAGCACGCCGTGCCACATGCGTTCATCGGCGGCCAGGCCGGGCAGGAGCAGAAGTTGGGGTGGAAGGGTCATGGGCAGAAAAGGGGTTATCACCAAGATGGTGCGCGCTCTGGCAATGAAGGCCCAGCCGCACGGCAGCGCACATTGTGAACAGCCCATGACCGCGTGTCACCGGCCCGGGAATAGTTGCCCGCGATGGCTCGGGACTTGCTAGCATGGCCTGCATATGCCCATCCACGCCGCGCTCCACCACGTCACGCATTACCAATACGACCGGCTGGTCGGCCTCGGGCCGCAGACGATCCGATTGCGGCCTGCGCCCCATTGCCGCAGCAATGTGATTTCGTACTCGCTCAAGGTCGAGCCCGCACAGCACTTCGTCAACTGGCAGCAAGACCCGTTTGCCAACTACCAGGCGCGGCTGGTCTTCCCCGAGAAGACGCGCGAGTTCAAGGTCACGGTGGACCTGGTAGTGGAGATGGCGGTGTACAACCCCTTCGACTTCTTCCTGGAGCCCGAGGCCGAGAACATTCCGTTCAACTACAGCAGCGATGTGCAGCAGGAGCTGGCGCCCTACCTGGCCACCGAGCCGATGACGCCGCTGGTGCAAAAGTACCTGGACAAGGTGGACCGCAGCAAGCAGCGCACCATCGACTTTCTGGTCAAACTCAACCAGCAGGTGTCGCAGGACATTCGCTACCTGATCCGCCTGGAGCCCGGCGTGCAGACGGCCGAGGAGACGCTGCAAAAAGCCAGCGGCTCGTGCCGCGACTCGGGCTGGCTGCTGGTGCAGCTACTGCGCCACCTGGGGCTGGCAGCGCGGTTTGTGTCGGGCTACCTGATCCAGCTGACCCCCGACGTGAAGGCGCTGGACGGCCCCAGCGGCACCGACCACGACTTCACCGACCTGCACGCCTGGTGCGAGGTCTACCTGCCCGGCGCGGGCTGGATTGGCCTGGACGCCACCAGCGGCCTGATGGCGGGCGAAGGCCACATCCCGCTCGCTTGCACACCACAGCCCTCGGGCGCCGCGCCGATTGAAGGCGGCGTGGACAAGGCCGAGGTGGACTTCAGCCACGAGATGCGAGTGACGCGCATTTACGAATCGCCCCGCGTGACCAAGCCCTACACCGAGGACCAGTGGCAGGCCGTGCTGGCCCTGGGCGAGCAGGTGGATGCCGACCTGGTGGCGGGCGACGTGCGCCTGACCATGGGCGGCGAGCCCACCTTTGTGGCCGTGGGCGACCGCGACGCGCCCGAGTGGAACACCGACGCGCTGGGTCCCACCAAACGCGGCTTTGCCACCGAACTCACGCACAAGCTGCGCGCCGAATACGGCCAGGGCGGCTTTCTGCACTTTGGCCAGGGCAAGTGGTACCCGGGCGAGCAGTTGCCGCGCTGGGCGCTGTCCATCTGCTGGCGCACTGATGGCCAGCCCGCGTGGCAGAACCCCGCGCTGTTTGCCGACGAACGTGATCCATCCCACTACACCAGTGCTGATGCCGAACGTTTTGTGCGCCACCTCACGCGCAAGCTGGGCGTGACGGACCGCCACATCCAGCCCGGCTACGAAGACACCTTCTACTACCTTTGGCGCGAGCGGCGCCTGCCCGTCAACGTGGACCCGTTTGACGCGCGCCTGGACGATGAGCTGGAGCGCGCGCGCCTGCGCCGCGTGTTCGAGCAAAAGCTCGACAGCGTGGTGGGCTATGTGCTGCCGCTGCAGGCAGGCGTGGGCGCGGGCACGCTGGCGGGCAGCGTGTGGAGCACCGGGCCGTGGTTCTTCCGCGACGACCGCATGCTGCTCATCCCCGGCGATTCGCCCATGGGCTACCGCCTGCCGCTCGATGCCCTGCCCTGGGTGAAGGCCTCGGACACCGAGCACCTGATCCCGCAAGACCCGACCGCGCCCCAGGGCCCGCTGCCCGCTGCGACCACGCTGCGGGCGCGGTATTCCGTGCCCGCAGGCCCCGTCACCGGCGACCACGACCTGCCCTACCTGGCGGGCGCCACCGCACCGGGCGAGGCACGTCGCGTGGCGCAAGGCACCGCAGGCGGCGACCACGCACGCCAGGCCGGGCAGCCCGACCCCCATGCGGGCATGCAGCCCCCGGGCAAGTTCCAGTCGGCCGCAGGCCTGTCGCGCACCGCGCTGTGCGTGGAGGTGCGCGACCCGCGCCGCGCGAGCGGCCCCAAGGCCGAGAAGGTGGGCGAGAAGTACGGCGTGCTCTACGTATTTAGAGCGGCTAACAAAACGGAAGAAGATTGCGAATGCAGATGATGCAGCAAGCTAGGGAAAGCAGGGCCACATGAACGTCGATGCGGCGCTCGAAGCGGGTGCGCAGCTTGCCAAAGGCAGCGAGCCAGGCATGGGTGCGCTCGACAACCCACCGATGGCGCCCGAGCCGGTCATTGCGCTCGATGCCTTTGCGGGCGATGCGATCCTGGATGCCTCGGCGCTTGAGGTGGGCACGGCACCGAGGGTAGTCATAGCCTTTGTCCGCATGCAGCTTCTCGGGCCAGCGGCGGCGCCTGCCGCGCTTGCCGCCCACCGCTGGCAATGCGTCAACCAGCTCATCGAACACCACCGAGTCATGGCGGTTGGCTCCGGTGACGCAAAAGATCAGCGGGATGCCCTGGCGGTCCGTGATGATGTGGCGCTTGCTGCCGAGTTTGCCCCGGTCCGTGGGGTTGGGGCCCGTGTACGGGCCCCCCGGGGGCTGGGCACGCTGGCCCCATCCACGCTGGCGCGGCTGAAGTCAAGTTTGTCTGCACTGCGCAGTTCGTCCAGTAACGCCAGATGCAGACGGTGCCACACACCGGCGGCCTGCCAGTCACGCAGTCGTCTCCAGCAGGTCATGCCACTGCCAAAGCCCAGTTCCTGGGGCAGGTGCTCCCAAGGCGTGCCCGTGCGCAGCACGAACAGGATGCCATTCAAGGCCAGCTCATCACTCAGTCGCGGCCTGCCGCCCTTGGGCGAGGGTTTCGCGGTCGGCAGCAACGGCTCAAGCCTTTTGTACAGCGCCGCGCTGATTTCTTTGTTCCTGTTTTTTCCCATGCCGTATCAAACGCACATCGGGCATTGGGCGATGACAGGCTTTTGTTAGCCGCTCTTATGCCCCCGCTGGCGCGACTGGACGACTACCTGGACCTGCTGGCCGCTATCGAAGCCACGGCCGAAGAACTGGGCATGAAGATCGTGCTCGAAGGCTACCCGCCGCCGCGCGACGCACGCCTGAAGGTGCTGGCCGTGACGCCCGACCCGGGCGTGATCGAGGTGAACATCCACCCCGCCAGCCACTGGAAGGAGCTGGTGCAGCACACCGAGTTTCTGTACCAGGCCGCGTGGGAGACGCGCCTGTCGGCCGAGAAGTTCATGACCGATGGCCGGCACACCGGCACCGGCGGCGGCAACCACTTTGTGATGGGCGGTGCCACACCGGCGGACTCGCCCTTCTTGCGCAAGCCCGAGCTGCTGGCCAGCCTGCTGCTGTACTGGCACAACCACCCGAGCCTGAGCTATTTGTTCAGCGGCCTGTTCATCGGCCCCACCAGCCAGTCGCCCCGCGTGGACGAGGCGCGCAACGACCAGCTCTACGAGCTGGAGATCGCCCTGCGCGAGATCGAGGCCAACCGCGCGATCTATGGCCAGGACATGCCCCCCTGGCTGGTGGACCGCACGCTGCGCAACATCCTGGTGGACGTGACGGGCAACACGCACCGCAGCGAGTTCAGCATCGACAAGATGTTCTCGCCCGACAGCAGCACCGGCCGCCTGGGCCTGCTGGAGCTACGCGCCTTTGAGATGCCGCCCCATGCCCACATGAGCGTGGTGCAACAGTTGCTGCTGCGCGCCTTGATCGCGCGCTTCTGGAAGGCGCCCTACCGCGCGCCCGCCGCCCGCTGGGGTACAGAGTTGCACGACCGCTGGATGCTGCCCACCTTCATCCAGCAGGACATGCACGACGTGGTGGCCGAGATGAACGCCGCAGGCTATGCGTTTGACCCCGCCTGGTTTGCGCCGCAGTTCGAGTTCCGCTTCCCGATGGTCGGCACAGTGAAGTCGATGGGCGTGGAGTTGACACTGCGCAACGCGCTGGAGCCCTGGCATGTGATGGGCGAGGAAGGCTCTGCGGGCGGCACGGTGCGCTATGTGGACTCGTCGCTGGAGCGCATCGAGGTGCGCGTGACGGGCATGAACGAAAGCCGCCATGTGGTCACCGTCAACGGCCAGCCGCTGCCGCTGCAAAGCACGGGCACGACCGGCGATTTTGTGGCGGGCGTGCGCTACAAGGCCTGGAACCCGCCCTCGGCCCTGCACCCCACCATTGGCGCGCACGCACCGCTCACGTTTGACATCGTGGACACGTGGATGAACCGCTCGCTGGGCGGCTGCCAGTACCACGTGGCGCACCCGGGTGGGCGCAACTACGACACCTTCCCGGTCAACGCGTACGAGGCCGAAAGCCGCCGCCTGGCGCGCTTCTCGCGCATGGGCCACACGCCGGGGCGGCTGGCGGTGCCGCCTGCGACGATTGAATTGCCGGGCAGCCGGGAGTTTCCGTTCACGCTGGATCTGCGGCGCAAGATGCGGCCGTAGGAAAGCCACCCCCTGAGTCGCCTGCGGCGCCTCGGTGCCCCCGCCAGAGGCGGCGGCTCTTCGGGCACGTCCAAGCCTGCGCAGGCAGGCTTGGAGCCGCGGCCCTCAGCCCCCAAAAGGGGGACGACGCCCTCGCTGCGGGGCGGCCCTTGCTCGGCGTCCCTGGCATCGGCCGCGCCGGTTTCGACGGGTGCGGGTAACCCGCAGAGTGCCGGAGACCAAATGCCCGAAAATCGAGTGCAGTGACAAACCCCAACGACCGCCTCTTGCCCACCGACCTCCCTGAAAGCGCGGCCCAGCTGGCTGCCGCGCTGGTGCCCGCCGCTGCGGCGGGGCATTTTGATGAGCTGCGGGGCGCCGGTGTCAGCGCGCCCACGCCCCCCACCAGCCACCTGGCAGGTGCCGCGAATACTCCTTCTTCAATAGCAAACAACCCAGACCTGTCGCGCGCATGGGCCGATTTTTTTGAGCATTTGGGTCCCGAAGGCTTTCAGGACCTGGACCGGCGCATGCAGAGCCTGCAGCGGCAGGTGCGCGACAACGGCATCACCTACAACGTGTACGCCGACAGCAATGGCCCGCAGCGGCCCTGGTCGGTGGACCTGTTCCCGCTGATCCTCTCGCAGGGCGACTGGGCGCACATCGAGCGCGGCGTGTTGCAGCGCGCGCGCCTGCTCGACCAGGTGATGGCCGACGTGTATGGCCCGCAGGAGCTGCTGCGCACGGGCCTGCTGCCCAGTGCGCTGGTGCAGGGCCACCCCGGCTATCTGCGCGCCATGCACGGCGTGCAGCCCGTGGGCGGCACGCACCTGCCGATTGCAGCGTTCGACATGGCGCGCGATGCGCAGGGCGCCTGGTGGGTGGTCACGCAGCGCACGCAGGCGCCCTCAGGCCTGGGGTATTTGCTGGAAAACCGGCTGCTGATCTCGCGCCTGTTCCCCGAGGCGTTCAGCCAGATGCATGTGCAGCGCCTGGCCGCCACCTACCGCGCGCTGCTCGATGGCCTGCGGCAGATGAGCCCGGCGGGGGCGGATGCGCGCATCGTGCTGCTCACACCCGGCCCGTACAACGAGACCTACTTCGAGCATGCTTACCTGGCGCGCTACCTGGGTCTGACGCTGGTGGAGGGCAACGACCTCACCGTGCGCGACGCGCGCCTGTACCTCAAGACACTGCACGGCCTGCAGCCGGTGCACGGCATCTTGAAGCGCCTGGATGACGAGTTTCTGGACCCGCTGGAGCTGCGCAGCGACTCGCGCCTGGGCGTGCCCGGCTTGCTGCAGGCCATTCGCGCGGGCAACGTGCTGGTGGCCAATGCGCCGGGCTCGGCGTTCCTCGAATCCTCGGCCATGCTGGGCTTCATGCCTGCGCTGTCGCGCCACCTGCTGGGCGAAGAACTGGCCCTGCCCTCGCTGCCCACCTGGTGGTGTGGCGAGCAGGCGGCCCAGCAGGCCGTGTTGCCCCAGCTGCCCCACAGCGTGATAAGGCCCACCTGGCCCAGCCTGCAGCGGCCCCCCGTGCTGGGCGGCACCTTGTCGCCCCAAGACCTGGCCCGGTGGACGGAACACATCCAGGGCCAGGGCGATGAATACACCGTGCAGGCCTACCTGCCGCTGTCGCAGGTGCCCACCTGGCGCACCGAAGGCAGCGACGGTAGCAGCCATGGCGGCAGCCACATCGCCCCGCGCTCGGTGATGCTGCGCGTGTTTGCCGTGTGCGACGGCCCGGGCTCGTGGCGCGTGCTGCCCGGCGGGCTGGCGCGCATCGCCACCGACGAGCGCGAGATTGCCTCGATGCAACGCGGCGGCAGCAGCGCCGATGTGTGGGTGCAGACCGATGACCCGGTGGACACCACCACACTGCTGGCCCACAACCAGAGCGCCCCGGCCGTGGTGCACCGCAGCCGCCAGGTGACCAGCCGCGCGGCCGAAAACCTGTTCTGGCTGGGCCGCTACACCGAGCGCACCGAGAACGTCACGCGCCTGGCGCGCATTGCGCTGCAGTGCCTGAACGGCGAAGACCAATCCTCACAACCGCTGCTGGCCTGGCTCAGCACCCTGGCCGTGGGCCAGGGCCTGGTGCTGCCATCGGTGCCACCCGCCACCCAGGCTCGGCGCGTGTTCGAGCGTTCACTCGTTGCAGGGCTGACCCAGCCCGCCCAGGTCACCAGCGTGGGCTACAACCTGCGTGGCATCCTGGGCGCCGCCTCGGCCGTGCGCGACCGCCTGTCGCAGGAGCACTGGAATCTGATCGTGAGCACCGAAGCCGAGTTTTTTGCGCAGCGCCCCCCCGGTGCCGACGACGGCGACCACTCACCGCTGGAGGCATTGCGTCAGCTCGAAACCCTGAGCGGCCGCACCGCCGCCATGACGGGCCAGCAGACCGACCGCATGACACGCGACGACGGCTGGCGCCTGCTGTCCATCGGGCGGCACCTGGAGCGACTGGGCTTTCTGGCGGCTGCGCTGGACAGCGGCCTGCAGACTGGGGCGGTGTTTGATGAGGGCGGCTTCGAAGCCATGGTGGCGCTGTTTGACAGCACCATCACCTTCCATGCGCAGTACCAGCAACGGCGCGACATGCCCGCACTGCTGGACCTGCTGGTGATCGACCGGGACAACCCCCGGTCCCTCGCCTGGGTGGCCCAGACGCTGCGCGGGCGCATCGCCAAGATCGAGGCGGCCGCAGGCACGCCCGGGGAGTCCGCCGCCACGGGCATTCCCGATGCCTCGGAACTGTCGCTGGCGGCACTGTGCACGCAGGATACCGAGGGTCGCTACGCCGCGCTGGAGCAGTACCTGGCAGCTTGTGTGCAGGGCGTGATGGGCTTGTCGGATCTGCTGGCCACGCGCTATTTCACCCACTCTGCCGACGCGCTGCGGCACAGCGTAGGGGCCTGACCATGAAACTGCGCGTCATCCACGAAACGGTGTACCAGTACACGCCCGCCGTGCAGAACGCCCAGCACATGGCCCACCTGCGCCCGCGCACCGGCCCGGTGCAGCGGGTGCTGACCCATGCGCTGCAGATCGACCCTGCCCCCGCACAGTGCGAGGCCATGCAGGACGTGTTTGGCAACACCCGCGCGTTCTTCAGCCTGCCTTTCACCCACGAGCAGTTGCGCGTGCGCGCCGAAAGCCTGCTGGAGACAAGCCCGCCGCCGCCCGCCCCCCCTGGCGAGCCCTGGGAGGCAGTGCGCGAGCGCCTGGCCTACCGGCGCGGCCAGCCCCACCACGCGGCCACCGAGTTCAGTTTTGCCTCGCCCTACATCCCCCGGCACGCGAACTTTGTGGCCTATGCCGCCGAGAGCTTTGCGCCGGGGCGCCCGCTGATGGATGCAGCACGTGACCTGATGGCACGCATCCATGCCGACTTTGCCTACACCTCCAACGCCACCGACGCGGGCACGCCCGCGCTCGAATCGCTGCGGCTGCGCCGGGGTGTGTGCCAGGACTTTGCCCACGTGATGATCGGCTGCCTGCGCAGCCTGGGCCTGGCAGCCCGGTATGTGAGCGGCTACCTGCTGACCGAGCCCCCGCCCGGGCAGCCCCGGCTGGTGGGGGCCGATGCCTCGCACGCCTGGGTGTCGGTGTGGTCGCCCTGCGCCGCCCCACGGGGCGACGGGCTGGAAGGGGATGCCTGGTTTGACCTGGACCCCACCAACGACCGTGCGGCAGGCGAGGACTATGTGACCCTGGCCATCGGGCGCGACTACTCGGATGTCTCGCCGCTGCGCGGCGTGATCCACGGTGGCGACCACCACCTGCTGCAGGTGGCGGTGACGGTGGAACCCATCGGCTTCAGGCCGCCGACGGCGCCAGAAAATCCCGGCTGATCCGCGCGCCCAGGTCGTTCACCCGCTCCAGGAACTGCATGAGGTAGGCATGCAGGCCGTTGGTGAAGATTTCGTCGATGCACGCAAACTTCAGGCGGGCGAGCAAGCGCCCGGCCTGCCGCTGGGTCTCGCCCGACGGGCCGCTGCCCAGCATGTCAAGGTGGCCCGTCACCGCCTGCACGCAGGCGTGCAGCGAACGGGGCATGTCGGCCCGCAGGATCAGCAGCTCGGCCACACGCTCGGGCGTGATCACGTCGCTGTAGGCCTTGCGGTAGGTCTCGAAGCCCGAGACGCTCAGCAGCACCGCGCTCCAGTGGTAGTAGTCCTGGTCACGGCTCTGGTCCTGTGCGAGGGCCGCCGCGCCCAAAAAATCGCTTTGCACGGCATGGAATTTCACATCCAGCAGGCGCGCGGTGTTGTCGGCACGCTCCAGAAACGTGCCCAGGCGCATGAAGTGCAGCGCCTCGTCCTGCAGCATCGTGCCCACCGTGGCGCCCCGCGACAGGTGCGAGCGGAACTTCACCCATTCAAAGAAATGCGCCGGGTCGCGCTCCAGTGCGCCGCTGGCCAGCAGCCGGTTCACCTCCAGCCAGGTCTGGTTCTGGATCTCCCAGGCCTCGGTGTTGAGCGCACCACGCACCGCGCGTGCGTTCTCGCGCGCCGCCTGCAGGCAAGCCACGATGGAGGAGGGGTTGGCCGGGTCCTTGACCATGAAGTCCAGCACCTTGGCGGGCGTGACCTCGCCATGCAGCGCGGTGTAGGTGGGCAACAGCTCGCTGATGGACAGCAGGCCCTGCCAGCCCCGCGTGGCCACATCGGCGGGCTGGGGAAGCAGAGCGGCCTGGTGGTTCACATCGAGCATGCGGGCGATGCTCTCGGCCCGCTCGGTGTAGCGGGCCATCCAGAACAGGTGATCGGCGGTGCGGCTCAGCATGGTCATGTCCTCCCGGGGTTGGCGTGGCGCTGCCCATACCAAGCAAGTTCCAGGCCCCGGCTGCCAATACCAAGCAAAACAGGTGCTACCGCCTGCCCCCGTTCATTTTTTAGCTATATTTTTAATAGCATTCACAACAGCAGGCGCGGGCGGTAGCGGTGCTGGCGCTGCCACGGCTGCGGCCGGGCGCTGGCCCGCAGCACGCACCACGTCGTGCACAAAGCGGAGCTTGGCAAGCGCCTGCTCGGCCAGCGCAAAGGGGTAGGCGTCCAGCTGGCCCAGGCTGCGCGTGAGGCTGTTGAGCAGCAGCGTCAGGGGCACGAGGTGCTGCAGCATGGCGTCGAAGCCCGGAGCCGGGGTGCCAAAGGGATCGACGGCACGGCTGTGCTGCGCACCGTAGATGCCTGGGACTGTGACCTCGGTGGCGTAGCTGGCCGAGGTCTCCAGCAGGTCGATCATGTGCAGGTAGTGGGCCCAGGTCTCGGCCCAGTCCTCCCACGGGTGGGCCGAGGCGTAGGCACTCACATGGTGGTCGGCCCAGTCGCCCAGGTCATTGCCCTTGGCGTAGTGGGCCTTGAGTGCTGCAACGTAGTCCTGGCGCTCGTCGCCGAACACGCGGCGGAAATCGTCGATGCGGCCACCGTCGCGCACCAGCTGGTCCCAGTAGAAGTGGCCGGACTCGTGGCGCAGGTGGCCAATCAGCGTGCGGTAGGGCTCGCCCAGGGCAATGCGACGACGGGCGCGCTCGTCGTCGTCCGCCTCGGCCACATTGAGTGTGATGGTGCCGTTGTGGTGGCCCGTCAGCACCGGCGGCCCCCCGGGCACTTCGGCCATCAGTTCGAACACCGGCCCGCTGCGGCCGGGCGCAGGCTCCAGGCCCAAGCGTGCCAGACCATAGAAAAGACGCCGTTTGGCTGCCTCGATCTGCATCCAGCGGCCCAGGTTGGCGGGCTCTGTCACATCGGGCATCACCCGGGTCTGGCGGCACGATACACACAGCGGGTCGGCGTCATCGACGGGCACCGCAAAGTTGCAGGCTTGGTGATCGGTGTGGTTGCGACACATGCGGTACAGCGCGGCACCTGTGTCGCCATGGCCTGTGCCCACCCGGCGCCACAGCCCGCTGCCCAGTGGCGGTGCAGGCGGTGCAGGCGCCATGGCAGCCATGGCCAGGGCGTCGGGCAGAAAAGCCAGTGCATTGCCGCAGTGCAGGCACTGAACACTGTCAAAAAACACCAGGTGACCACAGTGGTCGCAATTGAAAACACGCATGGTGTGGAGCTTATCGGGGGCGCCGCAATGCGCAAGGCACGGGGCACACCCCGTGCCTTGCGCATTGCACAGAAAATGGAAATAAAAAAGCAGGCACCAGGACATGCCTGGTGCCCGCTTTGTGGCAATCGCCCTTGCGCGGCAGGCCCACAGCCTGCCAGCGCATCAGCTTAAACCACGGGATCAGGGGCGCACAACGATGCTGTTGCGCACTTCACGCACATGCTTGGTGGTGCGGGCAATGTTCTCGGCCTGGTTCTTCTCGGCCTGCGACTTGGCAAAGCCCGAGAGCTGCACCGTGCCGTTGAGCGTCTCCACACTGATGGAGGTGGCAGACACGCTCTTGTCTTCGGCCATCTTGGCCTTGATGGCGGTGGTGATGCCCGCGTCGTCCACGTAGGAACCCACGGTCTGTTGCTCGCGGGCCACCGAGCAGCCGGTAGCGGTGACGATGGTGATGCCGGCGACAGCGGCGAAAGCAAGGGCACGTGCGTATTTCATGGTGTTTTCCTTTGTTTATGAAAAGTGATGGGAAACGCGGGGGAAAAACATATTCAGTCTACCGGCCAGTGACACCCTCTGTCACTGGTGAACTGCACTGCGAGCGGGGTAGTTTGTCTCCTGCCCTGCCCGGCGGTCAGTATGTGCTGCGGGCCGTGCGGCGGCGGGACAACCACAGCGCCAGCGTGGCCACAGCAGCGCCCGACGCGGCGGCAATCACCAGCGATTTGCCGGGTTGCTCTGCCACATACCGCCCCGTGGCGTCGGCGGCCTGCTGAATCTGGCGGCGTGCACGGGCGCTGGTGTCTGCGCAGTAGTCGATGCTGCGTGAAGCCAATGCCTGGGCGCGGGCCGCCAGGTCGTCGATAGCGGGGTCGGTCCGCTGGCGCAGCGCGCGCACTTTGTCTTCGGCCTGGTCCAGCGTGTGGTCGGCCACCGCGCGGGTGGTCTGCACGGCTTCCTGCGCGCTTTGCAGCACGTTGTCGGCCAGGTTTCGGGCGCTGTCGGTCGCGGTGTGGGTGGCGGTTTGAAGGCTCATTGAAAAGCTCCTTGAAGTCATGTGTTTCGGGTGCAGGTCGCTGCCGCGACCGGTGGGCATGGGCGCGGGGTGGACTACCCCTTCTTGAGCAGGCCCAGGACAAAGGTGACCACGGCCATGATCACAAACACGAAGAACAGAATCTTGGCGATGCCCACGGCACCAGCGGCAATGCCGCCAAAACCAAAGAGCGCGGCGACCAGGGCGATCACCAGAAAGACGACTGCGTAGTGCAACATTTTTTCCATCTCCTTGTGGGTGGCCGGAACACCGGCGATTGGGTGGCGCGAGAACCTCAGCGCCTGGACTCCACTGTAGGCAAGGGGATGCGCCACGGATGCCGGTGCTCGGCGCGCGCTGCTGTCGGCGCCGCTGCGGGGGCGGTGTAGGACGGAGCGCCACACCCGGAGCCCCGCAGCACGCAGAAAGCCGCAGGGTGCCGCGGGCTGCACGGCCCCTGTGGGTGGTGATGGATGGGGTGGATGCCTTCAGCCGCCCAGGGCGGCAACGGCTGGCACCGCCACAGGCGCACGCTGCAGCGGGAGCACGGCCGACAGCAGGGTGCCATGGCCGGGGCGCGAGGTGAGTGCCAGCCGCCCCCCTGCCGCCTCGACCCGGTGGCGCATGCCCGCCAGCCCGTGCGAGGTGGGCCGCACGGTGGCGGGGTCAAACCCTACCCCGTCGTCGCGCACCTGCACTGCCACGTGGGTGGGGTGAGCGTGCACCGACACGAGCACCTTCTTGGCCTGGGCATATTTGCCGATGTTGGTCAGGGCCTCTTGCACCATGCGGTACACGGTGAGCTGGGTGGCGTCGGGCAGCTGCACGGCCTCCAGGCTGGTCTCCACCTCGATGCCTGCACGCTCGGCGTACTCACGCGTGAGGATCTCCAGCGCAGCAGTGAGCCCCAGGTTGGACAGGGACGAAGGGCGCAGGTCTTCGATGATGCGGCGCTTGAGCGCGATGCCGCTGTTGAGGGTGTCCGTCAGGTGCTTGAGGCGTTCGGCCACATCCGGCGCCGTGGCGTTGATCTTGGACTTGAGGCGCGCCACATCGAGCTTGGCGGCTGTCAGCAGGGCGCCCAGTTCGTCGTGCAGCTCGCGCGCCAGGTGCCCCCGTTCTTCCTCGCGCACCTGCTGCAGGTGGTTGGCCAGCTCTGACAGCGTGGCTGTGCGCTCGCGCACCAGGCCCTCCAGGCGGTCCCGCTCGCGCTCCAGCAGCGCCTGTTCCCGCAGGTTCACGGTCTGCACCGCCTGCGCCTGGCGCAGGTACATGTAGAAGGCCAGCAGGCCAATCACGGTGACGGTCGCAATGCCGATGCGCGACAGCGTCAGCGACTGCTCGATCTGTTGCTGGCCCTGCGACAGGCGCGCATCGCTGCGCTTGATCAGCTCCTGGGCATGGGCGCGGATCGCCTCCATGTGCTCCTTGCCCACATCGGTGTTCAGGATGAATTTCCAGGCGTCCTCGTTGCCCTTGCGGCGCAGCCGCAGGCTCAGCTCCATCTCGGCCAGCTTGCGCGATATCTGCCGAGACAGCAGCGCGAACTCCTGCATGTCGTCCGGGGACTCCATGAACTGGCCGCGCAACCGGTCCAGGTTGGTCTGCACGGTGGCCACGGCCTTGTCATAAGGCTCCAGGTAGGTGTCATTCCCGGTGAGCAGGTAGCCGCGCTGGCCGGTCTCGGCATCCAGCATACTCTGCAGCAGCTTGTTCACATCCCCCCGGGTGGCCATGCTCTGGTCCATTTGCTCCAGCGCATCCTGCGACCGCATGTGCCCTGTTTCATTGATGCCTACCAGCACCATCGCTGCCAACAAGGCCATGGGCAGGCTCAGCGCCATCTTGCGCACCTTGGGCAGCCAAAGCCGGGAGTTTTCTTGGAGATTCATAGGCTTGTTCTTTATTCTGGATAATGGACCATCACTTGCCAGGGGCCTGGGCAACGCACCGTGATGCCGCCCTCCCTGGATGCCCACACGCACTGGCAGCGCTGCCGCTGCCCCACGAAAGAAACATCAATGATCAAGATCGGCATTGTGGATGACCATGCAATTGTTCGCTCCGGGCTGCGGCAGTTTCTGTCGGAACATGTGGACCTGCGGGTAGAAGGCGAAGCTGCCAACGGCCGCGAAGCCATCGACTTGGTGCGCAACAAGGAAATCGATGTGCTGCTGATGGACCTGTCGATGCCCGGCCAGAGCGGGCTGGATGCCCTGGCCATGCTGCGTGCCAAGGCCCCCGACATGGGCATCCTGATCCTGAGCGGCTACCCCGAAGAGCACTATGCAATCAACCTGATCCGCCAGGGCGCCAGCGGCTATCTGAATAAGGAATGCGAGCCTGCAGAAATCGTCGAAGCCATCCGCACCATCGCGCTGGGCCGCCGCTACCTGACCCCCACGGTGGCCGAGCTGCTGGCGCAGCAGCTCAACCGCAAGGACGATGCACCGCCCCATGAACAGCTGTCGGAACGCGAGTTCCAGGTGTTCCTCAAGCTGGCCAAGGGCGAGACGGCGGGCGACATCGCCAAGGCCCTGTCGCTGAGCGTGAAGACCGTGAGCACCTACCGCACGCGGTTGATGGAAAAAATGGGCCTGTCGTCCAACAGCGACCTGACCTATTACGCGCTCAAGAACCGCCTGATTGACTGACATGGGGAAGCCCTGGCCCGCGTCCGCAGTGGTGGGGCCAGGCAATGCCTTCTGTGGCATGTGCCGGGACTGGATGCGGGATGAAATAGGAGGTGCTCGACAGGTGCCCATGGACCCGGCGAGCGCGCATCAGGCGCCCGAAGACGGGCCCAGCGAACCGCTGGCATCCGTGCTGGCGGGATGGCTGCTGTGCAGCATGCAGTAATCCACCAGCGCATCAATTTCATTGGATTTGTCGAACACTGCGTCCACCCCGAGCTGCGCACAGCGCATGCGCACATCCGGCGTGGCGTAGTTGCTCAAAACCACCATCTTCTGGCCCGGGCGGCGCGTGCGGCAGGCAGCCAGCACCCCAAGCCCACTGCCCTGGCGCAGGAACAGATCGACGATGGCCAGGTCCCACTGCTCGCTGTGGGTAGAGAGCCACTGCGTGCCCTCGTCCTCGGTCTCTGCCACGCCCACGGCTTCCACAGACGCCAGCTCTTCCAGAGTCCCGATCAGGTTCTCACGGATGGTTGCGTTGTCTTCAACAATGTAGGTGCGCAGCTTCACAGACGGGTCCACTTTGGCGATCAGCGCAGGGGCACGCTGCTCTTACCTCCAATGTATGTGTTGGAGCTTCTGGATTCTGCCAGCGGCCACAGGCTGGGGATGTAGGAGCAGTCCTACCGCTCCCCACACACCGGGCAATGCGGCGCGCGCTGCACACGCATGGTGTTCCACTCCATCGAACGGCCGTCCAGCATGAGTAACCGCCCCGCCAGCGAGGGCCCGATACCCGCCAGCAGCTTGAGCGCCTCGGCGGCCTGCATGGCCCCCACCACCCCCACCAGGGGTGCAAACACCCCCATGGTCGAGCAACGCGCCTCTTCAAAATCTGCGTCGGGCGCAAAGATGCAGGCATAACAGGGCGACTGTTCTTCGCGGGGATCCACCACCGTGATCTGGCCATCGAACTGGATCACCGCACCCGCCACCAAGGGCCTGCCGTGGCGCACGCAGGCGGCGTTGACCGCATGGCGCGTGGTGTAGTTGTCGCAGCAGTCGAGCACCACCGTGGCCTCTTGCACCAAGCCCTCCAGGGCCGCCGCATCCACCCGGGTCTGCAGCCGGGTCACATGCACCTCGGGGTTGATGGCCGCGATGGCCTCGGCAGCCGAATCCACCTTGGGGCGCCCCACCCGCGCTGTGGTGTGCGCAATCTGGCGCTGCAGGTTGGTGAGGTCCACCACGTCGTCGTCTACCAGCGTGATGCGCCCCACACCGGCCGATGCCAGGTAGAGCGCAGCCGGAGAGCCCAGCCCGCCCGCACCGATGATGAGGGCATGTGCCGCCAGCACCCGCTCCTGCCCCTCGATGCCCATTTCATCAAGCAGGATGTGGCGGGAATAGCGCAGAAGCTGGTCGTCGGTCATGGGAATCGGGCAAGAAAAATCAGCGAAGCAGGCACAAAAAAGGCTGGATTCCTCGCGAAATCCAGCCTGGGGAACAGAGCGCGAAGGGCTCAATTCTCTTTCTTTTCTTCCTTGCGTTCCGTCAGGGTCTTGCTGACCAGCACCGGGCGGCCCTTGAGCTGGTTGAGCGCCTGCACCAACTGGAAGTCCTTGTCGGTGCCGAACTCAGGAATCTTGCGGTCGGCAGCAGGCTTCTTGGCCTCTTCTTCCATGCGCTTGCGAGCTTCCTCGCGTGCTTTCTCGCGGGCTTCGTCCTTCTTCTCTTCACCCTGGCCACTGCCCAGGTGCTTGTCCAGGTCGGCTTCGCGCATGCGCAGGGCGGCAAACAGGTTGCCTTCTTCCGACTCGTCGATCATCACGTCGGGCACGATGCCCTTGGCCTGGATCGACTTGCCGCTCGGGGTGTAATAGCGCGCCGTGGTCAGCTTGATGCCGGTGTCCGGCCCCAGGGGGCGCACCGTCTGCACCGAGCCCTTGCCAAAGGTCTGGCTGCCCATGACGGTGGCGCGCTTGTGGTCTTGTAGCGCACCGGCCACGATCTCGCTGGCCGAGGCCGAGCCTTCGTTCACCAGCACCACCAGCGGCACGGACTTGAGCGCGGCGGGCAGGCGCTTGAGCGGGTCACCGCCGCCCCGGCGTTGGTAGTAGTCGGGCGAGGCCTTGTAGGTGGCCTTGCTGTCTGCCAGTTGGCCGTTGGTGGAGACCACCGTCACGTTTTCGGGCAAGAACGCCGCCGAGATCGCCACGGCCGCATCCAGCAGGCCGCCCGGGTCGTTGCGCAGGTCCAGCACCAGGCCCTTGAGGTTGGGCTCCTGCTTGTAGACCTCTTCGACCTTGCGCACGAAGTCGTCCACCGTGCGCTCCTGGAACTGCGACAGACGAATCCAGGCATAGCCGGGCTCCATCACCTTGCCCTTGACGGACTGGGTCTTGATTTCTTCGCGTGTGATGGTGACGGGGAAGGTGCGGCCTTCATCCTTGCGGAAGATGGTGAGCGTGACCTTGGTATTGGGCTCGCCGCGCATGCGTTTGACGGCGTCATTGAGCGCCAGGCCCTTGACGGCGGTTTCGTCGATCTTGGTGATCAGGTCGTTGGTCTTGAGGCCCGCACGGAAGGCGGGCGAGCCTTCAATGGGTGAAACCACCTTGATCAGGCCGTCTTCCTGCGTGATCTCGATGCCCACGCCCACAAAACGGCCCGAAGTGCCCTCGCGGAATTCCTTGAAGGACTTCTTGTCGAAGTACTGCGAGTGTGGATCCAGGCTGGAAACCATGCCCGAGATGGCATCGGTAATGAGCTTCTTATCGTCCACCGGCTCCACGTAGTCGGTCTTGACGAGGCCAAACACGGCGGACAGCTGCTGGATTTCCTCCAGCGGCAGCGGCGTCATGGCGCCACGCGCCACGGTCTGCAGCGATACCGTGGTGAGCGCACCGGCCACCACGCCTACCGATACCCATCCTGCAATCTTGAGTTTCTGGCCCATACAACACCTTTTACCGCTTCAAAACCAATATACACCTTGGAAGGGCCAAACCCGCCGCAGTTCCGCATGGATGCTCACTTTGGCGGCGATCAGCGGGGTTTTTCCCCGCCTTTACCAACGGTTTACGCCTTGCCCTGGGATGCGACGGCTGCGGCAGCCTTCGCAGCCGCCTCGGCATCACCCAGATAGTAGTGACGGATGGGCTTGAGGTCGGCGTCGAGTTCGTATACCAGTGGAATCCCGTTGGGAATGTTCAGGCCCACGATGTCGGACTCGGAAATGTTGTCCAGGTACTTCACCAGCGCGCGGATGGAATTGCCGTGTGCAGCCACCACCACGCGTTTGCCCGAACGGATGGCGGGCGCCATGGCCTCATTCCAGAACGGCAGCACGCGGGCCACGGTGTCTTTGAGGCATTCGGTCAGGGGCACGTTCTCGGCGGCCACACCGGCGTAGCGGCGGTCGCCGCGCTCGCTGCGGGGGTCGGTGGCTTCCAGCGCGGGCGGGGGCGTGTCGTAGCTGCGGCGCCAGACCAGCACCTGCTCGTCGCCGTACTGCTTGGCCATGTCGGCCTTGTTCAGGCCCTGCAGGGCGCCGTAGTGGCGCTCGTTCAGGCGCCAGTCCTTGACCACGGGCAGCCAGGTGCTGTCCATCTCGTCGAGCGTGTACCACAGGGTGTGGATGGCGCGCTTGAGCACGCTGGTGAAGGCCAGATCGAACTCGTAGCCCTCGGCCTTGAGCAGCTTGCCGGCCGACATGGCCTGGGACACGCCGGTGGGCGTCAGATCCACATCGGTCCAGCCGGTAAAGCGGTTTTCAAGGTTCCAGGTGGATTCGCCGTGGCGGATCAAAACGAGCTTGTACATGGTTTCCCCAGGAAAGACGGGTCTAAAAGAAAGCGGGCCAAAACCCAGCATTCTAGAATTACGCCGTTCGCCAACCCAAGGAAACTTCGTGAAATTCATTATCGACAACTGGTATCTGATCTTTGTTGCACTGGCTTCGGGCGGCATGCTGCTGTGGCCGGTCCTCAAGAACGCCAGTGGCGGCTCGCTGACGCCCGCACGCGCAGTGCAGCTCATCAACCGTGAAAAAGCCGTGGTCATCGACGTCTGCGAGACCGAAGAATTCGCCGCAGGCCACGTGGGCGGCGCCAAGAACGTCCCCCTGGGCCAGCTCGAAGAGCGCCTGCCCATCGTGGTCAAGAACAAGGCCCTGCCCCTGGTGCTGGTCTGCGCCAGCGGCGCCCGCGCCAACCGCGCTGTGGCGATTGCCAAGAAGCTGGGCTACGACAACGCCCAGGCCATGGCCGGGGGCCTCAAGGCCTGGCGCGAAGCCAGCCTGCCTGTGGAAAAAGCCTGATCCGCCCCCAGTTATTCGGTCAGCGCTACGCTTGCCGCTGGTTTTCAGCCCCACAGGAAGAAAGAGGAAGGTTCGCCATGCAACCCGTCAAGATGTACACCACCGCCGTCTGCCCCTATTGCATCCGGGCCAAGCAGATCCTCAAGTCCAAGGGCGTGGAGCAGATCGAAGAGATCCGCATCGACACCGACCCCGCCGCGCGCAGCCACATGATGGAGATCACCGGCCGCCGCACGGTGCCGCAGATCTACATCGGCGACACCCACGTAGGCGGGCATGACGACCTGGTGGCTCTGGACAGCCGTGGCGGGCTGATGCCCCTGCTGGGCGCCGCCTGACCCCACCCCTGGGCGCTGCATAATGCAGCCCCATGTGCCCGCTGCGGGAGCTGCTCCCCGGCGGGTTTTGTTTTGCTAGCAATTTCGTAAGAGCAAAGAGACTTCACCATGGCCGACCAAGAAAACCCCGTGTTCCAGATCCAGCGCGTCTACCTCAAGGACATGTCGCTGGAGCAACCCAACTCCCCCGCCATCCTGATCGAGCAAGAGCAGCCCAGCGTGGACATCCAGCTCGGCGTGGAAGCCACCCCCGTGGCCGAAGGCATCTTTGAAGTGGCCGTCACGGCCACCGTGCAGACCAAGATCAAGGACAAGACCGTGTTCCTGGTCGAAGCCAAGCAAGCCGGCATCTTCGAAATCCGCAACGTGCCGGAAGACCAGATGGGCCCCATCATGGGCATCGCATGCCCTCAGATCGTGTATCCCTACCTGCGTGGCAACGTGGCCGACGTGATCAACCGCGCGGGCTTCCCACCTGTGCACCTGGCCGAAATCAACTTCCAGGCCATGTACGAGCAGCAGCAAGCGCAGGCCGCTGGCCAAGCCTCGCCCATCATCACGCAGTAACCAGCGCTGAGAGGCTTTTTGGCCTCTATCGCCTGATAGATAAGCGCAAGCAGCTATGAAAATCATAGTCCTCGGCGCTGGCGCCTGGGGGACGGCCGTCGCCATGAGTGCGGCCCAGCACCCCGCCGGGCACGCGGTCACCCTCTGGGCCCGCGATGCAGCCCAGGCGCAGAGCATGCGCACAGAGGCGCAGAACGCCCGCTACCTGCCGGGCATCGCCTTTCCCCCTCCTCTTTCAGTGGCCGATGGCGGCCTGGGCCCGCTGCTGCCCGGTGCCGACCTGGTCATCGTGGCCACGCCCATGGCGGCGCTGCGCGGCATGCTGCAAGCGCTCTCGGGCTGCACCGCGCCCGTGGCTTGGCTGTGCAAGGGTTTCGAAGCCGCGCCTGCAGGGTCGGATTCAGCCTCTTTGGGGCTGCTGGCGCACGAGGTGCAAGCGCAAGTAGCTCCTGATCTGATAGCTGGCGTTTTCAGCGGCCCCAGTTTTGCGCAAGAGGTGGCACTGGGCCAGCCCACGGCCCTGGTGGCCGCCAGCCCCCACGCTGCCGTGCGCGATGCGCTGGTCGCCGCCTTCCACAGCCCCAGCGTGCGGGTGTATGCCAACGAGGACATCGTGGGCGTGGAAGTGGGCGGAGCGGTGAAGAACGTGCTGGCCATTGCCACCGGCCTGTGCGACGGGCTGGCGCTGGGGCTGAACGCCCGCGCCGCGCTCATCACGCGCGGCCTGGCCGAGATGACCCGCCTGGGCCTGGCCCTGGGCGCACGGCCCGACACCTTCATGGGCCTGTCGGGCCTGGGCGATTTGGTGCTGACCGCCACTGGCGACCTCTCACGCAACCGGCGCGTGGGCATGCTGCTGGCCCAGGGCCAGACGCTGGCGCAGGCGGTGGAATCCTTGGGCCATGTGGCCGAAGGCGTCTACAGCGCCCGCACCGTGGTGCAGCGCGCGCAGACCCTGGGCGTGGACATGCCCATCGCCGAAGCCGCCGTGGCCCTGCTCGACGGTCGCCTGCAACCCGCCGAGGCCGTGGCCCAGCTCATGGGGCGCGGCCCCCGGGGCGAACTCTGACCCCAGGCCCCGGGCCGGGCCTCGGTGCTCACCCCACCGACAGGCGCCGCAGCAGCCCCTCTTCATCGTCGGGGTGAAAGAAGTACGGGTAAAAGCTGCGCTCCTCGCTCGACAGCTGCGGCTGCCCGCCAAACTGGTGGATCAGGCTGCGCCCCTTTTCCGCGCCGATGTGCAGCAGCACGGCCGGTGCGCCCACCCGCTCGCACATGCGCTCTGGCCCCAGCAGATCAAAACGCAGCATGCGCCGGTAGAACGGGGCATGGCGCGGATTCACTTCGATGACCAGATCGGTGGCACGCCGGGCGCGGAATGCCGTGATCCACGCAATGTGAAAAATGGCGCCCAGCACATGCTTGGAGCGCACGCCCGGGTCCATGGCGAGCTTGCCCATTTCGCAGATACGCGCACCCCGCAGGCGCAGCGCGGCAATGTATTCGGGGTAATGCTCTTCGGCGGCGAGGTAGCCGTCGTCCATGCGGACCGAGATCGTGCCCTGGGCCTGCCCGTCGATCTGCACCACCAGGCTGCTCATGTCGCAGTCGTGCGACAAAGTGGCCTGCATGTTGTAGCCTCGGCTGGCATACATGCGCGCCAGCAGGCCCTGGCCCTTGCGCGAGAGGCGGATCTTGCAGGTCTTGGTTTCCGCCTGGCCCAGGCGGCTCAGGTATTCGCCGGGGTAGGCCAGCTCGACGATGGTCTGCTCTTCTGCGGGCATGACAGGCTCGGATGACGGGAACTGGCGCCCCAGCAAACGACGGGCCTGGAGCGCGGCAAGCAGCCAGCGTAGCCGCATCCCGCAACACCGGCATCAGTGGCGGGGGCGGCTCCCGACCAACGGTGGCACCACATTCGCCAATGGCAAGGCAGAGCCGCCCCGGCGGCCCCCAGCCGCGCCTTACAGCCCCAGCCCCAGCCCCAGCTCCAGCGCCAGCAGCTCGTCCACCGTCTGGCGGCGGCGGATCAGGCGGGCCTGGCCGCCGTCCACCAGCACCTCGGCAATCAAGGGCCGCGTGTTGTAGTTGGAGGACATGCTGGCACCGTACGCGCCCGTGTCGTGGATCACCAGCAGGTCACCCACCTGCGCGGCGGGCAGGTCGCGCGGCAGCACCACGCCGCCGTCGCCCTGGGTGAACACGTCGCCCGATTCGCACAGCGGGCCCGCCACCACCGTGGGTTGCGCGGCCGCCGTGGAGCCGTCGCGGCGCAGCACGCTCATCGCGTGGTAACTGCCGTACATGGACGGGCGCATGAGTTCGTTGAAGCCGGTATCGACCAGCACAAAGTGGTTGCTGCCCGCGTTCTTGCTGGCGCGCACCTGGCCCAGCAGCACGCCGGATTCGGCCACCAGGAAGCGGCCGGGCTCGATCTCCAGGCCGAGCTTGTGGCCCACGATGGCCTCGGCCTGCTGGCGCGCGGCATCCCACAGGCCGTGGTAGTGCTGCGTATCGACCACCGGGTCGCCGCTGCGGTAGGGGATGGACAGGCCACCACCGGCCGAGATGGCGTGCAGGTCATGCCCCGCTGCATGCGCCGTGCGCACCAGGTTGACCATGGCGCCGCACACTTCCTGCAGGTGGCTGTAGTCCACGCCCGAGCCAATGTGCATGTGCAGGCCCACCAGCTTCAGGCCGTGCTGCTTGATCGCGGCCAGCGCCGCAGGCAGGTCGGTGTGCCAGATGCCGTGCTTGCTGTGCTCGCCGCCTGTGTTGGTCTTGTTGCTGTGGCCGTGGCCAAAGCCGGGGTTGATGCGCAGCCACACCGCGTGGCCCGGCGAGCGCGCGCCCAGCTGGTGCAGCATGTCGATGGAACCCGCGTTGACGGGCACGCCATGCTCCACCACGCAATCGAGCGTGGCGGCGTCGAACAGGTCGGCGGTGAAGACGATCTCCGAGGGTTCGCCACCCGCCACATAACCTGCCGCCAGAGCACGCAGGATCTCGCCGCGCGAGACCGCATCCACCTTCACGCCCTGCTCGCGCATGAGCTTCAGGATGTGGATGTTGGAACAGGCCTTTTGGGCAAAACGGATGGTCTCGAAATTGGACACCTGCGCGATGCGCTGGCGGATGGTCGCCGCGTCATACACCCACAGCGGGGTGCCGAACTGGTCGGCCAGGGCCCAGAGCTGGGCGGGGGAAAAGGGGTTGGACATGGGGATGCTCCAAAGGCAGAGGGCGTGAACGATGCGCGGATGATGCCGCCATCCACGTATTCAGTCGAATGCTTTGATTTACGCCATCCATTCAATATGGATATGCTCCGCACATGACTGGCATGACCGAGCCCCCACTGAATCACCGTACCACCCACCGCATCACCCACCGCCATATCGAGGTCTTCCGCGCTGTGATGACCGCAGGCAGCGCCACCGGCGCGGCCGACCTGCTGCACAGCTCGCAGCCCACCGTGAGCCGCGAGCTGGCGCGGCTGGAGACGCTGCTGGGCTACGCCTTGTTCGAGCGCGTGCAGGGCCGCCTGCGCCCCAACGCGCGGGCGCTGGCGCTGTGGGACGAGGTGCAGCGGTCCTGGCAGGGGCTGGAGCGTGTGGTGGACCGGGCCGTAGCGCTGGGCCGGCCCGACGCCGTGCAGCTCTCGGTGCTGTGCCTGCCTGCACTGGCGCACGCGCTGCTGCCCGGCGCGGCGGCGCGGCTGATGCAGCACCACCCGCAGGCGCGCCTGTCGGTCACGCCGCAAGAATCGCCGCTGCTCGAAGAATGGATGAGCGCCCAGCGCTTTGACCTGGGCCTGTGCGAGCAAACCAGCGCCCCGCCCGGCACACGCGCCGAGGTGCTGCTCACGCTCGACGAGGTGGCCGTGCTGCCCGCCAGCCACCCGCTGGCCCGGCAACCCGTGCTGCAGCTGGCGGACTTTGCCGGTGAGTATTTTGTGAGCCTCTCGGCCGACGACCCCTACCGCCGCCTCATCGACGCGCGTTTTGCCGAGGCCGGGGTGGCCCGCACCCTGCGCATGGAAACCCACAGCGCCGCCGCCGTCTGCGCCATGGTGCAGCAGGGCCTGGGCGTGGCCATCGTCAACCCGGTGACGGCCCTGGCCGCCGCCAGCGAGCGGCTGGTGCTTCGGCCCCTGGCGTTTTCAATCCCATTCAGCGTGACGGCGCTGCTGCCGCTGTACCGCCCGCCCCTGCCCGAGGTGGCACCCATGCTGGAGGCCCTGCGGGCCGAAGCCGCTGCCATTGCACAGCGCTTGGTGCATCAGGATGGTTAGCTATTATTTATATAGCTAAAGGCCCTTTCCCATCGCGCGGAAGCGGCCATTTCTTGCATGAAAGCGGGCCACCACCCGCTGAGCGGGTCAACCCGGCGCTGCCAGGCTGCGCACCTTGACTGCGAGCCGCTCCTCCACCGAGGGCGACACGAACTTGGTCACCTCGCCGCCCAGCACCGCAATCTCGCGCACAAAGGTGCTGCTGATGAACTGGTACTTGTCGCTGGGGGTGAGGAACACGGTTTCCACCTGGGGCATCAGGCTGCGGTTCATGCCCGCGAGCTGGAACTCGTAGTCAAAGTCGGTCACGGCACGCAGGCCACGCACCATGGCCTTGCCGCCACGCTCCACCACAAAGTCGCGCAGCAGGCCCGAGAAGGGCTCGACCTGCACCTGCGGATACATCTTCACGGCCTCGCGGACCATGTCGATCCGCTCCTCCAGCGAGAACATGGCCTTCTTGTGGTGGCCTGCCGCCACGGCCACGATCACGCGTTCGAACAACTGGGTGGCCCTGCGCACCACGTCTTCATGCCCCAAGGTGATGGGGTCAAAGGTTCCGGGGTACACGGCGAGCACGTTCTGGGCCATGGCTGGTTGTCTCCTGTATGGCGGAATGTTCGTCGGCCCCATCTGCCGGGCCGCGTGCGCGCATTATGCAGTGCAGTGCAACATAAACCCGGATGCAGCCCCGCCCGGCCGCTGCATCCTCCACCTGAACGATGCCAGCCCTGCCGGGCAGGCCTACCATCCGCAGCCCTTTTGCTGCTTGGTATGGCCCACCCGTGACCTCTGCACCCGCTACCCCCGCCCCCATCAGCGACGCCGTGTTCGACACGGCCGCCTGCCTCAACTGCGGGGCGCCTCTGGGCGGCCACTACTGCGCGCACTGCGGGCAGAAGAAGGCGGCGCGCATGGGCACCCGCATGGTGCGCAAGGAGGCCTGGGAGCGGTTCCGGTGGTTTGAGTGGAGCACCATCCGCAATGCGCTGCGGGTGTTGCCGCAGCCGGGCACCATGGCGCGCGAGTATGTGCTGGGGCAGCGCAAGGACCACCCGCACCCGCTCACGCTGCTGTTCCTGTCCATCGGCTTTTTGCTCATCGTGCTGGGCCACACCGACTACCTGCGGCCCGAGCTGCCCAGCGAGGCCGCGCAGCGCATGTATGCGCTGGTGACCGGGTATTCGAAGTGGTCGTTTTCGCTGGGGGCGGTGGCGGCTTTTGCCAGCATGTGGCTGGTGTTCCGCCGGCGTGGCTACAACCTGGCCGAGCTGCTGGCGCTCGCGCTGTACTGCCAGGCGGTGTTCATTGCGCTGCAGATGGTGAACCAGCTGCCGCTGGTGCTGGCGCACTCGCCGGAGCTGCTCAAGTGGCACAAGCAGTGGTCGCCCTGGTACATGACGGCGCTGCAGACGCTGATGTTCATGCTGGCGCTGCGCCAGTTCTTTCTGCTGGACCTGCGCTGCGACGCGGGCTGGCTGCTGCTGGCGGGGGCGCTGTTTGCCGGGCTCAAATGGCAGGCCACGCAGCTTTATGCCCGGGGCGTGGTGGAGCTGGTGCTCTGGCAGATGGGCGGCTGAGCCAACCGGCGCCCGCTGAAAACTGTGAACCAGTTCACGATTGTGTGTCGGAGTGCCACCACATCCTTCACCTGAATGATGTTGCCCTGGCGGCAACACACCTACGATCCGCCGCAGTTCAACCCATTCAGCGAAAAGGAGGCCGCCTTGGCCGGTCAGGAGCGGAATATGCAGCATCTGGGGCAGCACCTTGGAATCCCGGGCTTTGAGGCCTTGATGGCAGAAAGCCTGGAGGCCCTGGGCGAGCCCGGTATGGTGGAGCGCCTGCTGCGCCGCCTGGGCGAGGCGCTGGGCAGCCACAAGGTGGTGCTGTTCTGCCCCCTGCCCGGCTCGGACGACCCACTGGCCGCCTACCAATGGGGCATGCCCGACGACTTTCTGGCGCGCTACGCCAACCTCATCCAGGGCTGCGACGCCTGGAGCGAGGCGCTGGAACGCCAGCAGGGCGCGGCGCTGGCGCGCGGCGGCTCGCTGAGCCAGCAGCTGGTCAGCACCCCGGCACTGCGCCGGGGCGCGTTTTATGCCGACTACCTGCGGCCCCTGGGCATCGATGCCATGGTCAACAGCATTGTCGAGACCTCGCCCGAGGTGGGCATGCATGTGCTGGCGATGTACAACGACCTGGGCCAGAGCGAGTTCACACCCGAACAATTCGCCCGCCTGCGCGCCGCCACGCCCTGGGTGCGCAGCCTCATGCGCGCCCAGCGCCGGCTGCAGCAGGCCCAGCGCCACACCAGCGCGCTGGAGCGCACGCTGGACCAGCTGCCCCTGGGCGTGATGCATGTGAACCGCCGGGGCGAGCTGCGCTACCTGAACGAGCACGCGCGCGCTTGGTTGGGCATTGAAGACGCCTGCCGCATCCTGCTGCGCAGCGCCACGGGCTGGCAGGCGCGCCAGCCGCAGCAACTGGCACAGATCCACCCCGCGCTGGTGCCGCTGCTGGGCGCCAGCCTGAGCACGCAGACGCCTGTCTCCGCCCGCCTGCAGCCCCAGCACCCTGGTGCCCCCGCCACCCTGGTGGCCCTGGCGGCACCGCTGCGAAGCAGCTCGGGGACGGGACCGGCCCATGCCACCGGCGAGGCACTGGCCCAGTTCATCCTGGTGCCAGAAACCCCGCCCCACGCAGGCGCCACCGTGTCGGTGTGCAGCGCGCTCTACGGCCTCACCCCCGCCGAAGCGGCCCTGCTGCCCCTGTTGCTGCAGGGCATGACACCGCGCGAAATGGCCGACACCCGCCAAGTGAAGATGCCCACCGTGCGCTCGCAGCTGGCCAGCCTGTATGCCAAGACCGGCACCCGGGGCCAGGCCGAACTGGCCCAGCGTGTGCTGCGCGTGGCAGCGCTAGTGGCCTGACTTTCGTTTCCCGTTTTTGTCTCTTTTCACTCTTTGCGCGGCACTGAACGCCGCATGAAAGGCACTTGCCCATGACCTTGTCTCATCACTCTCTGCGTCCATTACGCCAACTGCGCCAACTGCGACCCGTCGCCCTGGCCTGCTGCGCCCTCGTCGGCTTGGCCGTAGGCGGCCTGGCCATGGCCCAGAAGACGGCTGCCGTGGCCAAGCCCAGCAAGGCCCAATTGGCGGCCGACCTGGCCGCCACGCTGCAGGCCTGCTCGTACGACGGCAGCCCGCTGGCGTTTTCGCCGCCCGACCTGTCCAAGGGCGGCGGCACCGGCAAGCAGGTGGTGGCCGAGATCATGAAATACACCGGCCTGCCCGCCAACTTTGTGGTGGTGGAGGGCAAGGTGCCCAACGCAGCCGCCGTGATCATGCAAGGGCCCGACCAGGTGCCGCGCCGCGTGATTGCCTACAACCCGGCCTTCATGGGCCAGGTGATCGAGGCCACCAAGTCCAACAACTGGGCGCCCGTGAGCATCATGGCGCACGAGATCGGGCACCACCTCTCGGGCCATACCATCGTGCCTGGCGGCAGCCAGCCGCCCATCGAGCTGGAGTCCGACAAGTTCAGCGGCTTTGTGCTCTACAAGATGGGCGCGCCCCTGGCCGACGCCCAGCGCGCCATCGCCACGCTGATCCCTGAAAAGGACGGCGAAACCCACCCCGGCCGCAGAAAGCGCCTGGCCGCCATCGAGGCGGGCTGGAAGGAAGCGTGCGAACTGCAGGGCGGAGGGCCCCAGTGCTCCGGCGGGCTGCCGGTGCGCACTGCGGCGGCGGCGCCCGCTGCGCCATCGCCAGCGCAGACACCCGCTACCCCGGTGGCCAAGGCCCCGGCACCCACGGCTGCGCCCACCCCCACGCCAGCCACCCCTGCGGCCAAGACGCCAGCCCCGGCCCTGGCTGCTGCCGCCGCCGAAACCCTGCCCAAGGCCGACATGGCCGCCATCCCGTCCAAGGGCACGCAGTTCATCTACGACGAGTTCGGCATCCTGGACCCGGCCATCCGCGCCCAATTTGAAAAGCAGATGTACGAGCATGCGCAGAAGACGGGCGTGGAGATCGTCACCCTGCTGGTGAAGGACCTGGGCGGCAAGAGCGCCGAGGACTATGCGCACGCCATGATGCGCCAGCTGCGCGTGGGCAAGCTCGACGTGGGCAACGGCGCCGTGCTGGTGGTGGCACCCGAGCAGAACCAGGCCGCCGCCGTGCTGGGCGCGGGCGTGGCGCTGGAGATGATCGGCCACGACAAGGCCAAGCAACTCGCAGACTGGACCAAGCTGGCCTGGCCACTGTGCAAGAAGAAGAACGCCTGCGGCAACTGGACGGAAAACCTGATGCTGGCGGCCGACCACATCCGCCGCGACACCCGCCATGCCGACTGGACCATTGCCTACAACTCGCTGGGCGACTTGCAAAAGGCCGATGCGGCGGAAAGCGGCAAGTCCGTCAAACCGCAGGACAGCAAGACCTGGCAGAAGATCACCCGCCTGTCGGGCACCGTGGAAAACCTGAACCCTCCCACGGGCGTCAAGAGCGCGTACGTGACCGAGTCCAAGTTGAAGGATGGCAAGAAGGCCGTGCTGATGCGCAGCGCCGAGGGCCTGACCACCATGCTCTACGTCGATCCGCGCACCGAGGCCATGATGCCCGGCGGCAAGCTGGTGCAGGGCAAGACCTACACCGTCATCGCACGCTCGGACTTCCTGTCGTGGAACCCCAAGGACACGCAGTCGCTGGACGTGCTGAGCTACGCCGTCACGGAGTAAGGCGCAGGCCCGCCGCATGTCAGCCTCGACCTTCACCATGCTCCTGGCGGGCGCTGCCAACCTGCTGCCCGCGCTGTTTTTCATGTTCACCGCACTGCTGGGCAGCAACGGCATGAACTCCGCGCAGGGCGGACAGCTGCTGGGCACCCTGGCCGTGTTGCTGGTGCTGGGCTGGCTCGCCGCGCTGTGGCTGGCCCGCCACCTCGCGCACTGGGGTCAGGCGCGCGGCTGGTCCACCGTGGCCAGCGTGGCGGCCGCCAGCGGCGGTGCGGTGGCGGCCTTCACCGTGCTGGCGCTGCTGTCCACCCTGGTGGCGCTGCTGTGGGTGGGGCCATGAGCGGGCTGCTCCGCATCTGAAAGACTGAAGAAATCACGCCAGCAAGAAAGACACAGAGGGACACACCACCATGCACCACCGCCTCCACCCATCCCGGCACCGCACCGCCCTCGCGCTGCTGACCACATTCATGCTGCTGGCCTCCGGCACGCAGGGCGCCCACGCCGCCGAACATTTCTGCGGCCAGCGCACGGCGCACCCCATCGATAAGGCCCTGGGCGCCGCCTCCGAGCGCAGCGGCGGCGTGACGGTGGACCTGATCGACGCCCAGAACGCCGCCTACGCCGCGTGGGACAAGGAGCTGAACCGCATCTACGCCCTGGTGCTGAAAGCCGCTGGCCCCGGCCGCCGCGACACCCTGCGGGCCGCCCAGCGCGCCTGGCTCGCGTTCGACACCGCCCAGGGCCAGTGGGACAGCGCCGTGTTTGCCGAACAGGGCAGCTCGGCCGCGCTGAACATTGGCGGTGCGGCGCTGGAGCGCCGACGCGCCCGCGTGTGCGCGCTCACCAACGACCTGGACAGCCTGAAGGATTCGCCATGATGCGCCGCCGTATCGTGCAAGCGCTGCCGTGGCTGGCCGCAGCGCTGGCGCCCTCGCTGAGCCCGGCCCGGTCGGACAAGGTATGGCTGCGCATCCGCAACAACAGTCAGGAAGCCTTCACCCATGTCTGGCAGGGCCTGCCGCAGCAGGGCACCGATGTGGACCTGGGCCCGCTGCTGCCCGGCGACACCAGCCGCTGGCACGCGCTGCCCGCCACGCTGGCGCACTACCGCAAGACCCGCATCCAGATCGGCCAGCGCCAGCTCACCCATGTCACCGACCAGTCTTTCCCGGGGGGCCAGGCCACGCTGGCGCCGGGCCACTACGCCTTCACCTACACGCTCGAAGGAGGCGCGCTGCGCCTGACCGTGACGGCGGAGCCCCACGCCTCCGGCCCTGGCGGGTCACATCAAAAACAATAGCAATCAGCGCTTACCAGACGCGCGCAGAGGCCGAATTTCATTCAAGAAAGCCGCCCATGACACCCCTCAGCACCCTGCACCCGGCCCGCATGGCGCGGCTCTCGGCCCTGGCGGCCGCCTTGCTGGCGTCAGCCTGTGGCGGCAGCGACACCAACATGGCCGAGGCGCCTGCACCCGCGCCCCTGCCAAGCAACGCCAACACACCCGCCCCGCCCCCTTCGCCCTCGCCGCAGCCGGGCAACCCGCCGGTGGCGCCTTTGCCGACATCGCCTTCGGCACCTGCGCCCTTTCCAACGCCTGCGCCTGCGCCGTCACCGTCACCAACGCCCGCCCCCAGCCCTGCGCCTGCGCCCGCCAGCCCGGGCTGGACGGTGGTGTCGGTCAATTCCACACTCGCGCCCCTGCCCATCGCCAGCGACCTCACGCCCAACCCCGGCCGGGGCTACCACCGCTGGCGTGCCAACCCGGCCGCCGTGCCGCTGGGCGATTCGGCGCCGCCACTGGCCGCCTTCCAGCGCTACCGCTGGAACGAGCTGGAAGGCGCCACGCCGGGCCAGTACACCCTGAGCAGCCTGGTGGCGGCACGCGATGCGGCGCGGGCGGCGGGGCAGCAGTTTGCGTTCCGCCTCCAGGCCATGCGCGGCTATGGCACCGAGACGCTGGACGTGCCCACATACCTCTATGGCGCAGGCACGGCGCGCCCCGAATGTTCCAGCCCCAACCCGGCCTGCGTGTGGGCGGCCCCCATGCCCGCCACCGTGCCACCCACCCCGCCCACGCTGGTCCCCAACTGGAACCACCCCTACGTGCTGGCCCGCATGCAGGCCCTGCTGCAGGCGGTGGCGGCAGCGCTGGGCGACACGTCTGACCTCGCCTGGATCGATGTGGGCCTGTATGGCCAGTACGGCGAATGGGCGCAGAGCAGCACCAACGTGGTCTACACCCCGGCCGTGCAGGCGCAGGGCATCGAGGCGGCCACCAACGCCACCAAGCGCAGCATCGCGCAGATGCACTTCGACGTGTTCCCGCACGCGCAGCACGCAATGTTCATCCCCTACTCCAACCTGGACGCGCTGCAGTACGGGCTCTTCCAGCAGACCACCACCACGCTGCCCGTGGGCCTGCGCTGGGACTGCCTGGCCCAGTCGGGCTACATGAACCAGTGGACCAACCGCCCGGCCGACTGGGCACTGATTGCGGACCGCTGGAAAACCGCGCCCTGGGTGGCCGAGTTCTGCCCCTTTGGCCCCGGCGAGGCGCAGACCAACGCCGCCACGGCGCTGCAGCAGGTGCGCGACCTCCATGTGTCCACCGTGGGCAACGGCAACCTGAACGCGCCCTGGGCCAGCTTCTCGGCCAGCGAGCAGGCCCACCTGGCCGCCGTGGGGCGCGAGGCGGGTTACCGCTTTGCGCTGGGGCCCATCAGCGTCACCCCTGTGTCGGCCACCACGGTGCAGCTGCAGCTGCGCGTGGACAACACCGGCAATGCCCCGCTGTATGCGCCCTGGCAGCTGCAGGCCCAGCTGCACAACGCCACAGACCAGGTGGTGGACCAGCAGGTGCTGCTGAGCACCACGCAGGCGCGCGCCGTTCTGCCGGGCCAGCCCGCGCAGATCAGCACCACCTGGACCCCGCCCAGCCTGCCCGCAGGCGACTACACGGTGCACCTGGCCTGGGTGCGCCAACCCGCGCTGGCAGGGCTGGCGCAAACGCTGCGCTGGAACATGCAGGGCGTTGAAGCCGACGGCAGCGCGCGGCTGGCAACACTGAGGAAGTAGAGGGAGAAGGCGGCTGCAGGACCGCCCTGTATCAGCCGCCCATCAGCCGCCTGTCGGTCCGGCTGTTTTGGCCGGACTGAATTCGCCCGGCGGAATCAGCCGCGCTGCAGCAGGTGCGCGTGCACCGCACCGGCCTTGAGGTGCCGGTACAGCACCAGGCCATGTTTTGCCAGTTCCTCGTCCGCCCAGGCGCGGGGCGCTTCGAGGTAGATGAAGCCCCCGGCCGCCACGGCCTGGGCGGCGGCCTGCAGTGCGGGTTCAAAAAACGGGCCATCGAATGGCGGGTCCAGCAGCACCAAGTCCAGGCTGGCGGGGGCAGCCTGTTTCAGTGCAGACACGCCGTCGCCACGCTGCACGCGCACGGCGCTGGCCTGCAGCTTGGCCTGCAGCACCTGCAGCTGGGCGACCAGGGCTGCATCGTTTTCCACCAGCAGCACCGATGCGGCGCCGCGCGAGGCGGCTTCGAGCCCCAGCGCGCCCGTGCCCGCAAACGCGTCCAGGCAGCGCCAGCCCGCCAGGTCCTGGCCCAGCCAGTTGAACAGGGTTTCGCGCACACGGTCGGGCGTGGGGCGCAGGCCGGGGCGCTGGGCCACGGACAGGCGGGTGCGCTTCCATTGCCCGCCGATGATACGGATTTCGCCCGCGCCCTTGGGGGCGGCGGCAGCGGCGGGTTTGTCTTTGGCGCCTTTTTTGGGGGCCACGGGGGCCGCAGCGGCGGCGGCCTGGGCCTTGCGGATTTCGGCGGTGATGGCGCTGCCGCGCAGGGTCGATCGGCTCATGGCTGTTTTCCTCCCACCACCACGGTCACCATGCGGTCGGGCTGCAGCTTTTTCGCCATCGCGGTGCGCACGTCGGCCACCGTGATGGCCTCCACCTTCTTCGTCCACTGGTCCAGGTAGTCGAGCGGCAGATCGTTCCAGGCGATGTTGGCCACGTTGCCCAGCAGCTTCTTGTTGCTGTCGATGCGCAGCGCAAAGCCGCCGATGAGGTTGTCCTTGGCGGCGCGCAGTTCGGCCTCGGTGGGGCCTTCGGCCACAAAGCGGGCGATCACGTCGCGCGACACCTGCACGGCCTGAGCGGCCTGGTCGGGACGCGTCTGCAGGCCCACGGTGAAGGCGCCCGCGTGCAGGCCCGAGGCGAAGTAGCTGTAGACGCTGTACGAGAGCCCGCGTTTTTCACGTACCTCGTTCGTCAGGCGCGAGACAAAACCACCGCCGCCCAGGATGTGGTTGCCCACCAGCAGCGCCACAAAGTCCGGGTCGCGGCGCTGAAAGCCCGGCTGGCCGATGAGCACATGGGCCTGGGCCGAGGTGAAGGGGATGTTCTGCTCGGCCGGGGCGGTGAGCGCAGCGATCTCGCCCACGGGCGGCAGCGGCGCGCAGCCGGTGCTGGCAGGCAGGCGCGACAGCAGCGTGGCCACCAGCGTCTGTGCCTGCGCACGCGTCACGGCACCCACGATGCTGACCTTGGCGCGGCAGGCCGCGATGTGCTGGGTGTGGAAGGCCTGCATGTCGGCCACATTGATGCGCGCCAGGGTCTCCTCGGTGGTACGCACGCCATAGGGGTGGCTGCCGTACACGGCGGCGCCAAAAGCGTGGGCAGCCACGGTGGCGGGGCGGGTGAGCGACTCCTTGATGCTCGCGCTCCAGCGTGCACGGTCGCGCGGCCACAGGTCGGCGGGCCAGCTGGGCTCGCCAATCTGGCGCGCGGCCAGGCGGGCGGCCTGGTCGAGCAGCGGCGGGTCGGTGAGCGAGCGCAAGGTGTAGTGCAGCGCGTCGTTGTCCGCAGCGGCCTCGAAGTTGGCGCCCAGGTCGGCCCAGGCTTCGCCCAGGCCGTTTTCGTCCAGCGCGGGGGCGTTGCCCAGCGCCTTCACGCCCTTGCTGGCCATCATGGCCACGGCGCTGGCCAGGCCCGACTGGCCGGCCGGGTCACGGCGGGTGCCGGCGTCAAAGTCGATCTGCACGTCCACCATGGGGATGACGGGGCTTTCGACCAGGTACACCTTGGCGCCGCTCCCCTCCGTCCAGTGCTGGATGGGCAGCAGTGCCCAGGCAGAATGTGAATAAAAAAAGGCTCCTGCGCCCGCTAGTAAAGCGCGAACAGCTATCTTTTTAATAGTAATCATAGGTAGGTGCGCAAATCGATTTCAGTGGCGGGCCGCACCGGGCGCAGGCTGCGCGCGGGGGCGGGGGGCATCCAGCGGCTGGGGCAGCAGCGTGGCCACGGTGAGCTGGTCGTCACCAAAATATTTGGCGGCCACGGCCTGCACCTGGGCGGACGTCACGGTGCGCAGCAGCGCCAGCAGGCGCTCTTGCGCATCCAGCGGAAAACCCTGCACCCAGTTGCCACCCAGCTCCTGCGCCTGGCTCATCACCGAGTCGCGCTCGTACACGGTGGAGGCGATCCATTGCGTTTTCACGCGGGTCAGCTCGGCCTCGCTCACGCCATCACGGGCCACGCGGGCGACCTCGGCGCGCAGCGCATCTTCGACCTGCTGGGCGGTCTTGCCTGCGGCGGGAACACCGCTGAGCATGAACAGGCTGGAGCCGCGCCCCGTCACCATCGCTCCGCTGCTGGCACTGTCGGCCACGCGGTCTGCGCCCTGCGTGAGTGCGCGGTCCAGCCGCGCGCCGTCATAGCCGTTGAACACGGCCGACAGCACCATGAGCGCCAGCGCATCGCGGTCGTCATCGGTGAGGCTCTCCACCCGGCGCAGGCTGGGCGCGCGAAAGGCCAGCGCCACATAAGCCTGCTCGGCCGGGGCCTTGACGGCGATGCGGCGCAGGCCCTTCTGCGCGGGCTCCAGGCGCGGCTTGCGCGCGGGCAGCGCATGGGTGGGCAGGCTGCCGTAGTACTTCTCGGCCAGCGCGCGCACCTGGGCCACGTCCACATCGCCCGCCACCACCACAGCGGCGTTGGTGGGCGTGTACCACTGGCGGTAGAAGGCGCGCACGTCCTCGGGCGTCATCGCGTCCAAGTCGCTCATCCAGCCCACGATGGGGCGGCGGTAGGGCGCGGCGATGAAGGTGGTGGCAAACAGCTGCTCGGCCAGCATGGCGCGGGGCTGGTCTTCGGTGCGCAGGCGGCGCTCTTCCTTGACGACCTCGATCTCTTTCTTGAACTCCTCATCGGGCCACTGGTTGTTGGCAAAGCGGTCCGATTCGAGCTTCATCACGTCTTCAAGCCGGTTGGACGGAATCTGCTGGTAATAGCCGGTGTAGTCGCGGCTGGTGAAGGCGTTCTCGCGCCCGCCCAGGGCCGCCACACGGCGCGAGAACTCGCCCGGCTGCAGCGTCTTGGTGCCCTTGAACAGCATGTGCTCCAGCACATGGGCCACACCGGTCACGCCGTCCACCTCGTCCATGGAGCCCACGCGCACCCAGACCATGTGCACCGCCGTAGGCGCGCGCCGATCAGGCTGCACGATGAGCTGCATGCCGTTTTTCAGCGTGAACTGCTGCGCGCCAGACGCCGTGGACGGCGCCGTAGCAGCGGCTGCGGCAGGGGTGGAAGACACCGGTGGCGTTGCCGCAAAGGCAGCCCCGCACGAAAGGCAGGCCATGAGGCCCAGGAGGTTGAAAGCGCGTTTCATAGAATGGAGTGATTCTAAGAACCCTCCAATGTTCAGTTTCTTCAAGAAAAAACCCGCCCCGCCCCCGGCCGATGCCCCCGCCCTCGCCGACGTGCCCGCCCCGGCCTCGCCGGTAGACGCCCCGGCGCCCGCTGCTCCCACGCCCACGCCTGCAGCGCCCCCGCTGCCCGCCACACCCCCTGCCGCCGCCCCGGCCCCCGTGGCCGCACCTGCTCCAGCGGGCTTTGGCTGGCTGCGCAACCCCTTCGCGGCCAAGACCGCTGAGCCCGAGGCCACGCCGCAGCAGGCGCCTGTTGCAGTGCCTGTGGCGGCACCTGTTGCAGCGCCCGCCCCGGTCCCTGCAGCGGCTCCCGTTGCGGTGCCTGTGGTTCCGCCCGTTGCTGCAGCACCTGTCGCCCCCACAACACCTGTAACGCCCCCTGCTGCCGCGCCCGTGGCGGCACCAGCCCCCGTGGCTGCGCCCGCCCCCGTTGCGCCCCCAGCACCAGTGGCGCCCGCCCCTGCCCCCGTGGCGGCCGAGCGCAAGGGCTGGCTGGACCGCCTCAAGGCGGGCCTGCGCAAGACCGGCAGCAGCATTGCCACTGTGTTCACCGGCACGCAGATCGACGATGCGCTGTATGAAGAGCTGGAAGAGGCCCTGCTGATGGCCGACACCGGCGTCAAGGCCACGGCCCACCTGCTGGCCGACCTCAAGCGCCGCGTGAAGGAGGCCAAGGCCACCGACCCCGCCGCCGTCAAGGGCCTGCTGGCCGACGCGCTGGCCGACCTGCTGCGCCCACTCGAAAAAAGCCTGGTGATTGGCGAGCACACGCCCACTGTGATCATGGTGGCGGGCGTCAATGGCGCGGGCAAGACCACGTCGATTGGCAAGCTCACCAAGCACCTGGCGGGCGAAGGCGCCGCCGTGCTGCTGGCCGCCGCGGACACCTTCCGCGCCGCTGCGCGCGAGCAGCTGGGGGTGTGGGCCGACCGCAACACGGTCGAGATCGTGAGCCAGGAAGGCGGCGACCCCGCCGCCGTGAGCTTTGATGCCGTGACCGCTGGCAAGGCGCGCGGCAAGGACGTGGTGCTGGTGGACACCGCCGGGCGCCTGCCCACGCAGCTGCACCTGATGGAAGAGCTGAAAAAGATCCGCCGCGTGGTGACCAAGGCCGACGCCACCGCCCCGCACGAGGTGCTGCTGGTGATCGACGGCAACACCGGCCAGAACGCACTGGCCCAGGTGCGCGCGTTCGACGATGCGCTGCAGCTCACCGGCCTGATCGTGACCAAGCTCGACGGCACGGCCAAGGGCGGCGTGCTGGCCGCCATTGCGCAGGAGCGCCCCATCCCCGTGTACTTCATCGGCGTGGGCGAAAAGCTCGAAGACCTGGAAACCTTCAGCGCCAGGGAGTTTGCACAGGCCTTGTTGGCCTGAAGCCGCCTTCAACCGCCCCCCCGGCAGGTGGCCTTTCTGGGCCTGGTTTGACATCAAATGGCCCCATCTGGGGCCATTTTCACGTTTACGGATCGCAACAATTCCCCCATGATGGGACTTCCCAAGTAAAAGCACGGAGGCCCATGTTCATTGAGCTGGTCAAAGGCGTTGCCTTGCTGTTGGCGCTGTGTTTTCTGCATGGCTTCAACATCCGCCTGTGGCGCCACCGACCGCTGGTGGGGCAGGCTTTTTCGGGGCTGATCTTTGGCGGCATCTGCGTGGTGGGCATGCTCACCCCGGTGGTGCTCATGCCCGGCGTGATCTTTGATGCGCGCTCGGTCGTGCTCAGCATGGCGGGGCTGTTTGGCGGGCCGCTGGTGGCCTGCATCGCGGCGGCCATGGCGGCCACGGGGCGCCTGTGGCTGGGCGGCGCGGGCGCCGAGGTGGGCCTGATGGTGATTGCCCTGTGCACCGTGATGGGCCTGGTCTACCGCGAGGGGCGTGCACGGGGGCGACTGGGTGTGGAGCCCGTTACCCTGGCACTGTTCGGGCTGCTGCTGCACACGGCGGTGATTGCGCTGTTTCAGTTGCTGCCTGCCGAGGCCGTGCAGCGCATCAACCAGACGCTGGCCTTGCCCTATCTGCTGACCTTCACCCCCGCCACCGTGGTGCTGGGCCTGCTGCTGCGCGATGTGGAAGAGCGCATGGCCACCGAACACGCGCTGGCGGGCACCGCAGCGCGCCTGAACGCCATCGCCCAGGCCATCCCCGACGTGCTGCTGGTGCTGGACGCGCAGGGGCGCTATGTGGAAGTGCTCTCGCCCGACGACACGGCGCTGGCCGCCAGCGCGCCCGCGCTCATCGGCAAACGCCTGCACGAGGTGCTGCCCGCCGAGCAGGCCGACCGCTTCATGGCCCTGGTCCGCGACACCCTGCAATCGGGCCAGACCCACACCATCGAGTACGAGATGCAAACGCAGGCGGGGCTGCGCCAGTTCGAGGGGCGCACCCAGCCCCTGGGCGTGAAGGTGGGTGGCCAGGCCGCCGTGGTGTTCCTGGCCCGCGACATCACCAAACGCAAACAGGCCGAAAGCGCGCTGCGCGAGTCTGAGCTGCGCTTTCGCTCGCTGCTGCGCAACATCCCATCCATCTCGGTGCAGGGCTACCTGGAAGACGGCACCACCAGTTACTGGAACAAAGCCTCCGAACACCTCTACGGCTACACCGCCGACGAGGCGCTGGGCGCCAATCTGCTGGACCTCATCATCCCGCCGCCCATGCGCGAGGCCGTGCGCGGCCATGTGGCACACATGTTCAAGACGGGCGAGGTCATCCCGGCGGGCGAGCTGCAGCTGCAGCGCAAGGACGGCTCGCCCGTTGATGTGTTCTCCAGCCACGCCTACATCCAGGTGCCCGGCCACCCGCCCGAGATGTTCTGCATCGACATCGACATCTCCGGCCGCAAGGCCGCCGAAGACGAGGCCCGCTACCTGGCGTTCTACGACGCGCTCACCCAGCTGCCCAACCGGCGCCTGCTGGTGGACCGGCTGCAGCAGGTGCTGGTCAGCGGCGCGCGCTCGGGCCTGACCACGGCCGTGCTGTTTGTGGACCTGGACAACTTCAAGACCCTGAACGACACCCGGGGCCACGAGGTGGGCGACCTGCTGCTCAAGGAAGTGGCCCAGCGCCTGCGCGACTGCGTGCGCGAGCAGGACACCGTGGCCCGCCTGGGTGGCGACGAGTTTGTGGTGGTGCTGCAGAACCTGAGCAGCGACGCCACCGAGGCCGCCGCCCAGACCCGCACCCTGGGCGAGCTGGTCCTGGCCCAGCTGCGCCAGCCGTACGACCTGGCAGGGCATGAGCACCATTTCTCAGCCAGCATCGGCGCCACGCTGCTGCGCCACCACCGGGACTCGGTGGACGAAGTGCTCAAGCAGGCCGACATGGCCATGTACCGCGCCAAGGACGCGGGGCGCAACACGCTGCGCTTTTTTGACCCCGACATGCAGCAGGCCGTGAACCGCCGCGCGCTGCTGGAGACCGAGCTGCACAACGGCCTGCGCCAGGCCCAGTTTCTGCTGCTCTACCAGCCACAGGTGGACAGTCAGGGCCACATCACCGGCGCCGAGGCCCTGGTGCGCTGGCGCCATCCCGCGCAGGGCATGGTCTCGCCCGCCGAATTCATCCCGCTGGCCGAAGAATCGGGCCTGATCCTGCCGCTGGGCCACTGGGTCATGGAAACCGCCCTGCGCCAGCAGGCCCGCTGGCGGCAGCACCCGCTGTTCGCCCACCTCAGCCTCGCCATCAACGTGAGCGCACGCCAGTTCCTGCAGGAAGACTTTGTGGCCCAGGTGCTGGCATTGCTGCAGAGCACAGGGGCCGACCCGGCGCAGATCAAGCTGGAGCTGACCGAGAGCCTGCTGCTGGACAACGTGGACAACGTCATCGCCACCATGCAGGCCCTCAAGGCCCACGGGCTGGGCTTCTCGCTCGACGACTTCGGCACCGGCTATTCGTCGCTCAGCTACCTCAAGCGCCTGCCGCTCGACCAGATCAAGATCGACCAGGGTTTTGTGCGCGACGTGCTGCTGGACCCCAGCGACGCCGCCATTGCGCGCTCCATCATCGGCCTAGCAGGCGCCCTGGGCCTGGACGTGATCGCCGAAGGCGTGGAAACCACCGAACACCACCAGTTTCTGCTGTCGCACGGCTGCCAGGCCTTCCAGGGCTACCTGTTTGGCCGCCCGCTGGCGCTGGAAGACTTCGAGCGGCAGGTGCAGCAACAGGCCACCTAACCCCACATATAGGTGGGCAGCCCCGCCCCACGGCCCTGCCCGCAGCAGGGGCAATCAAGTTCTGCCGCCCGCTGGCCGATATCTCCTTGTGGCAACCGCGGAGGTGTCCCATGAAGATCGAATCGTCCGCCCTGCAGATGCAGGCCCAGCACGTCGCGACGCGCGTGCACACCCAAAGCAGCCGCTTTGAAGCCTGGGTGGGCGACCGCCGCCCCGCCAACGCCCCCAGCCCCGCCCGAGCGGCCCCAGCCGTCCAGATCTCCAGCGCCGCGCGCCTGGCCCAGGCTGCACAGTCCACCGAGGCCACCACTGCCCCCCGTGAAACCGACGCCGATGAAGGCCTGACACCCCAGCTCGCCCTGATGCGCGACCTCATCGCGCTCATGACCGGCGTGCGGGTGCGCGTCTACACCGGCACCGAGGCCCCGACCGAAGCCCCCACCCTACCCCGGCGCCCAGCGCAAGCCCAGGCCGACTCGGCCCCCGGGCGCCAGCGCGCCGGTTTTGGCCTGATCTATGAACAGCGCGAAGTCATCGAAGAAACCGAAAGCACCCAGTTCAGCGCCCAGGGCGTGGTGCGCACCGCCGACGGCCGCGAGATCCGCTTCACCCTGCAGCTGGACATGCAGCGCAGTTACCGCCAGGAATCCTCATTCAGCCTGCGACTGGGCGACGCCACCGCCATCGATCCCCTGGTGATCAATTTCGACGGCACCGCTGCCCAGCTGCAAGACCAGCGTTTTGCCTTCGACCTGAACGGTGACGGCGAAACCGACAACGTGCCCCTGCTGGCAGGCAACCGGGGCTACCTGGCGCTGGACACCAACCAGAACGCAGCCATCGACAACGGCCTCGAACTCTTCGGTCCCGGCACTGGCAACGGCTTTGCCGAACTGGCCCAGCACGACAGCGACGGCAATGGCTGGATCGACGAAGCCGACCCCGTCTACCAGCAACTGCGCGTGTGGACCCCCAGCGCCGACGGCACTGGCCGCCTGCAAACCCTGGCCGAACTCGGCGTAGGCGCCGTGCAGACCGCCGCATCGGCCGCCACCCCGTTCGCCCTGCGCACCGCCGACAACACCCACCTGGGCGCCGTGCGCTCCACAAGCGTGTACCTGCGCGAGGATGGAGGGGTGGGGACGGTGCAGCAGATTGATTTGAGTGTGTAAAAAACCAGGGGGCTGGCAGGCTTACTCCGATAGCCGGAAGAACTGGGTGATGTCCAACCCGTCTTCAGCCCGACACTGACGCATGGGCCACCTGCGCGTCCATCCAGTCAGCATACTCCGCCGAGGCCTGCAGCGTCTGCACCACCAGCTGCGGTAGCGCATAAGGATGGTGCGCCCGCACAAGGGCCAGCAGCGGATGAAGGGCCCGCGGTGCGGTTTTGTACACCAGCCGGAATTCGCGGTCCTCCTGCAGTGCACCCTGCCAGCGGAAATGGGCTGTGATCGGCTCCACCTGCACACAGGCCGCCAGCCGCGCCTGCAAAACCAGCTGCGCCAGCGCCCGCGCTTGCACGTCGGTGGCCACGGTGGTGGTGACAACCGCGATATCGCGAAGGGCCGCCGGCTCGGTCATGCGCGTCTCCGAAAGGTGTTGGGCGATGCAGTCTGCCATGTCGGAAGGTGCAATGCCAGCTCCGCCACCGACCACCATCCAAAGCGCGAAAAGACAGTTCCGGTTGTCGCAACAATCGAAAAGATCTGGAGCAACGGTGCGCGGAACCCTAGTTTTTTGCTTGCTCAGATACCAAGCAAACGTCTGAAGCTTGATGAAATCACAGAAAAAACCATTTTTAATCAATAACTTACAAAACAATTCTGTGTTTGCACGCCTGTCACCCGAGATGGATGCTCCGGCGATGGCGGACGGGCCGCTTTGTCTACCCGCAGGGGAACTATGGATTTAGCACTCAATCACATGGAGTGCTAATATCTTGGCTTAGAGGAAAGGATTCCTGGAATGAACATTCAGTCTGGAACCGCGACGATGACCCTGGCTCCCGCCAACCCCTGGGCGTTGGTGCCTGCGCTGGGCAACCTCGACGCCTACATTTCGGCCGTCAATCGCCTGCCCCTGCTCACACACGAAGAAGAGCAGACCTATGCGCGGCAGCTCAAGGACAACAACGATGTGGATGCCGCTGGCCGGCTGGTGATGTCGCACCTGCGCCTGGTGGTCTCGATTTCGCGCCAGTACCTGGGCTACGGCCTGCCCCACGGCGACCTGATCCAGGAAGGCAATGTGGGCCTGATGAAGGCCGTCAAGCGCTTTGACCCGGACCAGGGTGTGCGCCTGGTGAGCTACGCCATGCACTGGATCAAGGCCGAGATCCATGAATACATCCTGAAGAACTGGCGCATGGTGAAGGTGGCCACCACCAAGGCCCAGCGCAAGCTGTTCTTCAACCTGCGCTCGATGAAGCAGGGCTTCAAGGCCGATGCGGCCGCTGCCGATGCAGCTACGCACCGCGACACCCTGTCCGACCGCGAGATCGACTCGGTGGCTGCGCAGCTGAATGTGAAGCGCGAGGAAGTCATCGAGATGGAAACCCGCATGTCGGGTGGTGATGTGTTGCTGGACCCGGCCCCCTCGGACGACGGTGAGCAGGCGTTTGGCCCGATTGCCTATCTGGCCGATGGTTCGCACGAGCCCACGGCCATGATCGAGTCGCGCCAGCGTGATGCGCTGGCCACCGATGGCATTGCCACGGCCCTGGCCAGCCTGGACGATCGCAGTCGCCGCATCGTGGAAGAGCGCTGGCTCAAGGTCAACGACGACGGCACGGGCGGCATGACGCTGCACGAGCTGGCGGCGGTGTACGGCGTGAGCGCCGAGCGCATCCGCCAGATCGAAGTGGCCGCGATGAAGAAGATGAAAAAGGCGCTGGCCGAGTACGCCTGAGCCTGTGGGCAGCGGGGTTAATATCCCCGGCTGCAGAAGTTGCCTCACGGGGCCCCAGTTCTGGGGCCCCGTGTCGTTTTGGCCCCTGAATATTCTTGTTGAGGAGACCCGTTCCCATGTTGTCGTCACGCCCCGTTGTTTCCCGCCGTGCGTCCACGCTGCTGATTGCGCTGGCAGCCGCCTCCCCTTGGGCTCTGGCCCAGAACGCCGCCAAGCCTGGCACCGCCGCTGCAGCCGCGCCCCTGGCGTGGCCCACCAAGCCGCTCAAGATCATCGTGGGCTTTCCGGCCGGGTCTTCGCCCGACCTAACGGCGCGCACGTTCTCCGAGCCGCTGTCCAAGGTCCTGGGCCAGCCGGTGGTTGTGGAAAACAAGGTGGGCGCAGGCGGCAACATTGCGGCCGATGCCGTGGCCAAGGCGCGCGATGACCACACCATCGGCCTGATGATCAACGGCAACATGACGATTGCCAAGCTGCTGAACCCGGCCGTGCCGTACGACCCCATCAAGGATCTGGCCCCGCTGAGCCTCATTGGCACGTCGCCCTTGATCCTGACGGCGCCCGTGAGCCAGCCCGGCGTGCCTGCCAACAGCAGCGCCCGCGACTTCTTTGTGGCGGCCCGCAACGGGGGCGACAAGTGGAGCTATGGAACGCCTGGCGTGGGCACGGTGGGCCACATCGGCACCGAGTTGCTCAAGTCACGCAGCAACATCAACCCGGTGCATGTGCCTTACCCCGGCTACCCGCAGGTGGCCACCGCCATGCTGGGCGGTCAGCTGCAGATGGCGCTGCTGCCTCCGGCCCTGGCGCAAGCCCAGGTGCGCGCGGGCAAGCTGCGCGCGATTGGAGTGACGTCTTCCGGGCGCAGCCCGCTGGCGCCTGATGTGCCGAGCCTGGCCGAGGCGGGCATCAGCAACTTCAATCTGGAGATCTGGAACGCCTTTGCGGCGCCTTCGACCCTGCCCAAACCGATCCAGGCCAAGCTGGCAGCGCTGATCAGCGAGATCGCCCGCAGTGAAGATGTGCGCGGCAAGCTGTTCCAGCAGGGCTGGCAGACGGTGGGCTCCTCACCCGAGGGGCTGGCCAACCGCGTGAAGGCCGACACCAATCTGCTGGGCGGCGTGATCGCGATGCGCGGCATCAAGGCCGAGTAAACCAGTGCGGCGCAACTGCCGCGCACCTTTGCTGCAAGACAGCATCAACCCGGGTCTGGCCAGCGTGCCTGCCCGGGTTTTTTTGTTGCTGGTGTTGTCAATGCATCATGCAGGCGGGCAGGCGGGCGCCCGCATAGATCTCAGCCCGCTTCGGCAAGCAGGGTCTTGACGTCCGCCGCCAGGGCCTGGGCGCCACTGCCGTAGCGGTTGTACACCCGCAGGCGCCCGGCGGGGTCATACACATAGCTGCCCGCCGAGTGGTCCATGGTGTAGCTGGTGGGCGTCTTGCCATCGACCTTCTTGTAATAGATCTTGAAGTCCTTGGCGACGGCAGCCAACTGCTCGGGCGTGCCGCGCAGGGCCAGGAAGCTGGGGTCGAAATTGGCCATGTAGGCCTTGAGCACATCAGGGGTGTCGCGCTCCGGGTCCACCGTGACGAAGATACCTTGCAGGCGGTCACCATCCTTGCCCAGGATCTGCTTGACCTCGGCCAGCTCTTGCATGGAGGTGGGGCACACGTCCGGGCACTGTGTGAAGCCGAAGAACACCACCACCACCTTGCCCGCAAAGTCCTGGATGTGGCGGGCCTGGCCGTTGTGGTCGGTCAGCGGGAGGTCGCGGGCGTAGTCGGCCCCGGTAATGTCCACGCCGCGAAATTCGGCCTTTTTCTTCTCGGAACAAGCACTAAAAAGGCCTGCTGCGCCTATTGATAAAGCGCTGACAGCTATCGTTTTGAGAGCATTTCGTTTGAGCATGGAATTCACAGCACGTAGTGGTCCACCAGCAGGGCGGCAAACAGCACGCTCAGGTGGATCAAGGAAAAGCGGAAGGTCTTGCGCGCAAGCGCGTCCGAGTAGTTGCGCCACAGCGCAAAGCCATAGCCACAAAAGCCCGCTGACAGCAGCACAGCGGCCACCAGGTAGATCCATGAACTCATGCCATACACAAACGGCATGAGGCAGCCCGCGAACAGGATCAAGGTGTAGAGGAACACCTGCAGCCGGGTGAACTCGTTGCCATGGGTGACCGGCAGCATGGGCAGGCCAGACTTGCGGTAGTCCTCCACGCGGTACAGGGCCAGGGCCCAGAAGTGGGGTGGTGTCCAGAGGAAGATGATGAGGAACAGGATCAGCGCCTCAGGGCCCACATCCCCCGTCATGGCGGCCCAGCCCAGCACCGGGGGCATGGCGCCGGATGCGCCACCGATGACGATGTTCTGCGGCGTCAGGGGCTTGAGGATCACGGTGTAGACCACCGCGTAGCCCACGAAGGTGGCAAAGGTGAGCCACATGGTCAGCGGGTTGATCCAGAAGTACAGCAGGGCCGAGCCCGCTGCGCACAGCACGGCCGAGAACAGCAGCGTCTGCGCATTGGACAGCTCGCCCTTGGCGGTGGGGCGCCAGGCCGTGCGCTTCATCTTGGCGTCGATGCCCTGCTCCACGATGCAGTTGAAGGCAGCCGCAGCGCCTGCCACCAGCCACACCCCTGCGCTGGCCAGCGCCATCTGGCCCAGTTGCGCGGCAGTGGGCAGGCCGGGCACGGCCAGCACCATGCCGATCAGGGCACAAAAAACGATGAGCTGCACCACACGGGGCTTGGTCAGCGCATAAAACTGCTGCATGCGCGACGGCAGGGCAACAACGTGGGGGGGGGCGACACTCATGCGGACACTCTCGATGCGCCAGGTGGCGCGGAAAACTCTCGGGGCACAGCCACGGCTGCGCGGCTGGACACCAGGGCCCAGGTGAGCACAACAACCAGGGCGGCCGCGCCGCCGGTGTGCAGCACGGCGGCCACCAGCGGCCAGTCCAGGATCACGTTGGACAGGCCGGTGGCCAGTTGCAGCAATGACAGGCCCGCCAGCCACCGTGTGGGTGCGGGCAGAGCGCCACTGCGATGCAGGCGCCAGGCCAGCCATGCGAGCGCCGCCAGCACTAGGTAGGCCATCAGCCGGTGCACGTAATGGATGGCTGTAAGGCCCGCAAAGCTGATATGGCTGCCGTCCTGCAGCAGGCCCAACTTGCGCCAGATCTGGAATCCCTGGGCAAAGTCCATGGCAGGCCACCAGCTGCCCTGGCAGGTAGGGAAGGTGGTACAGGCGAGCACCGCGTAGTTGGTGCTGACCCAGCCGCCCAGCACCACCTGCAGCGCCAGCAGCAGCCCCGTCCAGACCAGCCCCTTGCGCAACACGGGCGAAATCTGGGTGGGCAAGCGACCTTGCGCCGCATGCGTGTGGCGCACGGCCTGCACACAGAGCAGCGCCAGCAGCACCAGCCCACCAATGAGGTGCAGCGTGACGATGGCGGGAAAGAGCTTCATCGTCACAGTGAGTGCGCCAAAGGCCCCTTGCAGGCACACCCACAGCAGCGTGACCGTGGGCCACCAGGGACTGAGCGGTGGTGCCTCGGCCCTGCCCTGCCGGGCGCGGCGCTGCTGCACCCAGGAGGACACCGTGAGCACGATGATCAGCACGCCCACACCGGTGGCCAGATAGCGGTGGATCATCTCGACCCAGGCCTTGCCATGGGTGACCGGGCCGGTGGGCATGGCCTCTTGTGCGGCCGAAATTTCTGCACGCGCGCCCATGGGGCTGACACTGCCGTAGCAGCCGGGCCAATCAGGGCAGCCCAGGCCCGAATCGGTGAGGCGCGTGAAGGCACCAAACAGCACCAGGTCAAAGGTCAGGAACAAGGTCAGCACCGTGAGCGCCTGCAGGCGCCGCAGAGGCGTGCTGCGGCGGTTGCGCACCCAGACCCAGGCCAGGGGCCCCAAGGCAATCACCAGGCCCAGGAGCATCAGCTCCAGCATGGGGGCCAGGTCGTACAGCGGTTGGGTATCGCTCATGGCTTGCCCGGCCGGCCAGCGTCGTCCCACGACGAGGATGCGCGCAGCAAGCGTTCCAGGTCACGCTTGGCCTTGGCGGCCCCGCTGGCATCCATGTCAGCAGGAAAGCGCATCATCCAGTTGCCCATGGGGTCCACCACATACAGGTGCTCGGCCTGCTGGTGGCCCGAAGCAGGCGCGAGCCAGGCGCTGAGCGCGGCACCGTCCACCCGCAGCACCGTGGCCTTTTGCAGGGCGGGCGCCAGCGTGTCGGGCACGGCGGCACTGTCATTGACCAGCCAGACCCAGTCCAGGCGGTCCTTTTCCTTGCCCAGGCTTTCGCGCAGCTGCCGCTGCAGGTACAGGTGTTTCTGGCACTGCGCGTCGCAAGCGCCCCCCGCCACACTCACCAACAGCCACTGCCCTTTGAGCGAGTCGAGGGGAAGCGACGCGCCATCTGGTGTGGTGGCTGTGAGCGCGGGCAGGGTGCGCTGGGGGTCGATCAGCTCTCCATAGTTGCGCCTGCCTTCAGGGCGGACGACGTAGTACGTGAAATACGAGGCGATCACGGGTGCGGCGCAAATCGCCAGCACACCCAGCATCTTCCAGCGGCCATGGCGCGTGCGTTGCGCGCTGGCCATGGCGTCCCCGGCCTCGGGCAGGGTGTGCACAGTCAGCCCAAGAGGGTGCTCGGCACGGACCTCAGGGGGCAGGCTGGCTGCGCGGGCGAATGAACCGTCGGACGATTTGGAACCAGACATAAAGAAGTGCCATCAGGCCGCAGAGCCCGAACCATTGAAATGCGTAACCGTAGTGTTTATCGACGCCTGCGCCCACCACGGGCCAGTCGCGCTGCAAGCCGTCGCCCGCGCCACCTACAGCGCCCGTCTGCACCACAGTGAGCGGGGCGAGCGCCAGGCCGGTTTCGGTGCGAAACGCGGCCAAGTCGAGATTTTGCCGGATGCGGGAAGACCCCTGAGCGCCATGGCCGCCAGTGCTGATGTCGCCGCTGCCAAACTCATACAGGCGCGAAGGTGCTGCGGCCACGCGCCCTGCCACCCGCACTACCTGATCCGACGGCGTCGGCACCTGGGGCAATTGCGTGCGATCCTGGAAATTGCGTGGCACCCAGCCACGCTGCACCAGCACCACACCCGCTGGTCCGCCGGTCAGTTGCAATGGTGTGAGCACAAAAAAACCGGGACGGCCATTCATCTGGCGGTTGTCGAGGTACACGGTGTGTTCGGGCAACCAGCGGCCTTCCAGCACCACGGCACGGTGCACCAGGGACTCGGCCTCAGAGGTTCCGCCGGGCGGCAGTGACAGCAGCGCACGGCCATCCATGACGGGCATGCGGCCACGCGCATCCAGCATGGCTTGCAAGGCTTCTTTCTGCGCTGCACGCGACAGCTGCCAGCGCCCCAGCGACGCCGTGACCAACATGCCCACCACGGCGGCCAGCGTGATGAGCCAGAAGCGCAGGCCCAGGGGACGGCGGAAAGTGGTCACGGGATAATGTGCTCCATGAAATACCTCGTAGTGCTGGCGTTCATCGCCATTTTGGCCAGCCTGGCCTCGGCCTTGTTCTTCATGATGCGCAATGGCCAGGGTGACAAGCGCAAGGGCAAGCACATGGCCAAGGCGCTGGCAGTGCGGGTGGGGCTGTCCATTGTGCTGTTCGTGTGCATCCTCGTGGCCTGGCAGCTGGGTTATATCCAGCCTACGGGCCTGCCCGCGACGCGCTGACCGGAGCGGCCTTCCACCGGACTGCTATTGCTGCCGCAAAAGGCTTGATCTGAGCTTGGTGCCCCCAACAAAAAAGCGCCTCGCGGCGCTTTTTTTGTAGTTGCCGTGGGTGTTTACATCCAGTACACCAGCACGTACAAACCCAGCCACACCACGTCCACAAAGTGCCAGTACCAGGCGGCACCTTCGAAGCCGAAATGCTTGTCGGCGGTGAAGTGGCCCTTTTGGAGGCGCAGCGTGATCACAAGCAGCATCAGCATGCCCAAGAACACGTGGAAGCCGTGGAAGCCAGTCAGCATGAAGAAAGTGGAGCCGAACACGCCCGAGTTGAGCTTGAGGTTCAGGTCGGTGTACAGGTGGTAGTACTCGTAGCCTTGCACCAGCAGGAAGACGAAACCCAGCAGCACGGTGGCCCACATGAAGCCAATGGTCTTGCCACGCTGGTTTTCGCGCAGCGCATGGTGGGCAATCGTCAGAGTGACACCCGAGGTGAGCAGCAGCGCAGTGTTGATGGTGGGCAGCCAGAAGGGGCCCACGGTCTGGAAGGGCTCAACGATGCCCGCCGGTGACGCCGTGGCGCCTGCAGCAATGCTGGGCCACACGGCCTTGAAGTCGGGCCAGAGCAGCGCGTTGTCCAGGCTGCCCAGCGCGGGCACAGAGTGGGAGCGTGCCCACCACAGGGCCGTGAAGAATGCACCGAAGAACATCACTTCAGAGAAGATGAACCAGCTCATGCTCCAGCGGTAAGAGAGGTCGATCTTGTGGCCATACAGGCCACCTTCGCTTTCGCGGACCGCATCGCCGAACCACTGGTACAGCGTGAACAGCCACCACACCAGGCCCAAGGCCAGGGAATACTTGCCCCAGTCATGGCCGTTGATCCACTGGCCTGCGCCAAGGATCACAAAGAACAGGCCAGCAGCCGCCATCACCGGGTGGCGCGACTCGGCAGGCACATAGTAGTACGGGGTTCCGCCGTGGGTTGATGCACTCATTTCAGCTCCTGAATCTCAAATCTTTGTTTTCAGTCTTGTTGTTGATACGGGTCCAACAACCCGTTCACACTACCCAATTCACCAAGGCAATCAGCCCCATCACCAGCAAAAAAACCGCCACCAGCCCCACCACGATGATGTGCAGGGGGTTGAGTTTCTCGACATCCTGCTGGTACTCGCTGCCTTTGCGCAAACCAATCAGCGACCAAGCCACTGCGCGCACTGTGCGCAGCAGGGAGCCTTTGCGTTCGTGCGGCTTCACCACGGAGGGGTCGAGGGGCGCATTCATGAGCCAACTCCTGTCGCCGACACACTGGGGGATGACGGCACAGTGCCACCCACCGCAGCGGTGGATTCTGGCGCGGCAGGCGTCTTGCCACCCACCTCGAAGAACGTATAGGACAGCGTGATGGTGGTCACGTCCTTGGACAGACGCGGATCAATCACGAAGGCCACGGGCCATTCCTTCTTTTCGCCGGGCTCCAGCACATACTGGTTGAAGCAGAAACACTCCAACTTGTTGAAGTGGGCTGCCGCCTGCCGCGGGGCATAACTCGGAATGGCCTGCGCAGCCATGCGGCGGTTCTGTACGTTCTGGAACTCGTACATCACTGTGGTCAGCTCGCCAGGGTGCACCTGCACCGAGCGCTGAGCGGGCTTGAAATCCCATGGGCCACGCGCGTTGGCGTCGAACTCGACAGTGATGGTGCGGCTCTTGTCCACCTGCGTGTTGGCCGGCAGCTTCACATCCTTGCCCGCGACGCCGTTGCCCGGCACCTGGCGCTCGGAGAGCGACAGGATGTTGATGCCCGTCATCTCGCAGATGTGCTTGTAGATCGGGATCAGCACGTAGCCAAAGGCAAACATGCCGGCCGCAATCACGACCAGCTTGCCGACCATCTTGGCGTTTTCGCGGCGCAGGCTCATGGCAGGGGTGTGCTCAGCTCAACGGGAGAGGAAAAACACCTTGGCCATGAACCCGACAAAAAACACCACTGCAATCGACGCCAGGATCAGCGCCATTCGCAGGTTGCTTTTCTTCTGCTCGGGTGTCATGGGCATGGTCCTCAGCCGATCACACGGGTGGCCGTGGCGTCCAGCTTGGGCGGGTTTTCAAAGGTGTGGAAAGGCGCAGGGGATGGGACTTCCCATTCCAGGCCCTCGGCACCGTCCCAGGGCTTGGCAGCAGCTTTTTCACCCTTGCCACGCATGGCGGGCACGATGACAGCCAGGAAGAAGTACACCTGCATCAGGCCGAAACCAAAGGCACCCACCGAGGCAATCGCGTTGAAATCAGCGAACTGCATGGGGTAATCGGCGTAGCGACGGGGCATGCCAGCCAGGCCCAGGAAGTGCATGGGGAAGAAGGTGATGTTGAAGGTGATCAGCGAGCCCCAGAAGTGAATCTGGCCACGCGTTTCGGAATACATCACACCCGTCCACTTGGGCAGCCAGTAGTACACGCCAGCAAACATGGAGAACAGCGAACCGGCCACCAGCACGTAGTGGAAGTGGGCAACCACGTAGTAGGTGTCCTGCAGCTGGATGTCGATGGGCGCCATGGCCAGGATGAGGCCGGTGAAGCCACCCATCGTGAACACAAAGATGAAGCCCACGGCGAACAGCATGGGGGTCTCGAACGTCATGGAGCCGCGCCACATCGTGGCGATCCAGTTGAAGATCTTCACGGCCGTGGGCACGGAGATCAGCATGGTGGCGTACATGAAGAACAGCTGGCCCGTCACAGGCATGCCGGTCGTGAACATATGGTGCGCCCACACGATGAACGACAGGATGGCAATGGACGACGTGGCATACACCATGGAGGCATAACCGAACAGCTTCTTGCGGGCGAAGGCAGGCACGATCTGGCTGATGATGCCGAAGGCCGGCAAGATCATGATGTACACCTCGGGGTGACCGAAGAACCAGAAAATGTGTTGGTACATCACCGGGTCACCACCACCGGCGGGGTTGAAGAAGCTGGTACCGAAGTGGCGGTCCGTCAGCGTCATGGTGATGGCACCAGCCAGCACGGGCATCACGGCGATCAGCAGGTAGGCGGTGATGAGCCAAGTCCAGGCGAACATGGGCATCTTCATCAGCGTCATGCCAGGGGCGCGCATGTTCAGGATGGTCACGATGATGTTGATCGAGCCCATGATGGACGAAGCGCCCAGGATGTGCATCGCGAAGATGCCGGCATCCATGGAGGGACCCATCTGCAGCGTCAGCGGTGCGTACAGCGTCCAGCCTGCGGCGGGGGCACCGCCAGGCATGAAGAACGAGGTCACCAACATGAGCGCCGCAGGAATCATCAGCCAGAAGCTGAAGTTGTTCATGCGGGCAAAGGCCATGTCGGATGCGCCGATCTGCAGCGGGATCATCCAGTTCGCAAAGCCCACAAAGGCCGGCATGATGGCGCCGAACACCATGATCAGGCCGTGCATGGTGGTGAGCTGGTTGAACAGCTCAGGGTTCACCAGCTGCAGGCCGGGCTGAAACAGCTCGGCGCGGATCAGCAGCGCCAAGATGCCGCCCACCATCAGCATGGTGAACGAGAACAGCAGGTACAGCGTACCGATGTCCTTGTGGTTGGTGGCGTACACCCAGCGGCGCCAGCCGGTGGGGCCATGGTGGCCGTGGTCGTCGTGTGCGTGGTCGCCCGCGTGACCGTGGTTGTCCAGAACTGCGCTCATGTTGGATTCCTCAATACGTTGGGGCGGTGATTACTTGCCACGCTGGGCCACAATTTCGGCAGGCTGCACCAGCTGGCCGGTCTTGTTGGACCAGGAGTTCTTGGTGTAGGTGACCACGGCGGCAATGTCGGTGTCGCTCAGCTGCGCCCATGAGGGCATGGCGCCATTGGCTGCGCCCTTGAGCAGGATCTGGATCTGCTTGGCATGGTCGGCGTCCAGCACCACGGCCGAGGCGTCCAGGGGCTTGATGGGGCCAGCGCCCTTGCCATTGGCTTGGTGGCAGGCAGCGCAATTGGCGGCGTAGACCTTCTCGCCACGCTTCAGGATGTCGTCCAGCGCCCAAACCTTGGTCGGGTCGTCCAGCTTGGCGGCAGCCTTCTTCTTCTGGTCGGCGACCCAGGCGGTGTAGTCCTCTGCAGACACGACCTTCACGTGGATGGGCATGTAGGCGTGTTCCTTGCCGCACAGCTCGGCGCACTGGCCGTAGTAGTCACCGATCTTCTCGGCGCGGAACCAGGTGTCGCGCACAAAGCCGGGGATCGCATCCTGCTTGATACCGAAGGCAGGCACCATAAAGGCGTGGATCACGTCATTGGCGGTGGTGATGATGCGGATCTTCTTGCCCACAGGCACGACCATCGGGTTGTCCACCTTGAGCAAGTAGTCGGCGGGTGCGTCGGCGACCTTGCCACTGTCAGACATCACGCGGTGGCTGCTGTCCAGCGTAGAGATAAACGCCAGGCCTTCACCCTCGCCGGTGATGTAGTCGTAGCCCCACTTCCACTGGTAGCCCGTGGTCTTGATCGTGAGGTCGGCATTGGTGGTGTCCTTCTGCGCCACCAGCACCTTGGTGGCAGGCAGGGCCATCAGGATCACGATGATGAAGGGGATGATGGTCCAGACCACTTCGACGGTGACGGACTCATGGAAATTGGCCGACTTGGCGCCCTTGGAGCGGCGGTGTTTCCAAATCGAATAGAACATCACGGAGAACACTGCAACAAAGATCACCGTGCAGATGATCAGCATCATCCAGTGCAGAAAATGCTGCTCTTCAGCAATTTTGGTCACCGGGGGATGCAGGTTCAGCTGGTTGACTGCGGGACCGCCAGGCAGGTCCTGGACGGCATGGGCTGCGGAGCCCACCCATGCACCGGCAATCAGCAGCAGAGAAGCCAGCTTGTTGGAAATGCTCTTCATAGTTCTCACTTACTTCTAAGCCTCAATTTAACCAATCCCTTGCGCGTGCCTGCGTGGGGTCAGGCGGCGCGCAAAGCCATGCGGATCTCCGATGCCAGGGCCGGTCGAAGTTCGGGGCGCACGAAGCGCCCCACTTCAACGGACCGACCCTGCGCAGACAGCATGATGAGCGAACGATCTCCGGTCTTGGGTTCTACACGAACCCGGCTCCGGTCAAACTCTGCGCGCTCCAGCCGGCCTGCCGTCTCCCGTTCCACCACAAGGCGTGAGCCTTGCAGTGAAATCCTCTCGCCATCCGCCGCATGGCGACCGTACATGGCGAATGCAATTCCTACAGCCAAGATTTCGAGCCACGCAAAGGGCATCACCAGGTAAGCGCCGAGCATCCAGAAGCACGTTGCAATCCCCAGCGACACCAGGCACAAGGACAGATACATCCATCCCAACTGTGCCGGCGTGACCGAACAATTTCGGGCCAAACGCCAGTCAATGCGCTGGCCCGAGACCGTGGCAAAACGAAAAACCAAGCCCGTCACAGGTCGTGCCCACAAGACTGCTGGCGCACCCGGTGTGGCGCCTCAGGCACCACAGGCGCAGCCCGCAAATTTGCGCGGGAAGATGCCCGAAATCTCAATAACCCTGAATTGTAGCGTGCCTTGTTCCAAGTCATTGACACGGAGTTACAGGTTAGTTTTCTTTGCCGCCCTTGCGCAACATCAAACGCATATCCTGCAGCGAAACCGTGCTGCTGGAGTCCATGCGCACCCGTGGCGCGGGCTTGAAAGCGTGGCCATAAATGATTTCAAAAGTCAGTGCCAGCTGGCCTCCCTGCTGCGGATCGGCCAGTCGCTCAGCCAGCGCCGCATAGAGCTTCTCGCGCCAGCGCTTTCCGCGCAATGAGGGAAAGCGATCAGGGTGCAGGTTGCACCCCAGCTCGCGCAGCTCCCGAACCAACCGTTCGGGGGTGGCGAAGGTGAGCGTGATGCGCTCCATGTCCATCACCGGCTCGGCAAAACCGGCGTGCACCAGCATGTCGCCCCAATCGTGCATGTCGGTGAAAGCGTGGCCCGCCGGGGGCCAGCCCAGGGCTGCATAGACCCCGTGCAGCTCCCGCAGCGTGTCGGGCCCCAGGCACGAGAACATCAAGTAACCGTCTACCGCCAGGGCGCGGTGCCATTGCGCAATCAGGGCCTCGGGGTCTGCGGCGGTGTGCAGCGCCATGTTGGCCCAGAGCATCTGCACGCTGGCGTCGGTGGGCAGGCCCCACTGGGGGCTGGTGGCGCCCCAGCGGGCGAGGCTCCACCAGGGCTTGGCCAGCGCCTGGCGCGCCACAGGTTCGCAGTGCGCAGCCGATTCGTACACCTGGCAACGCGCCTCGGGATAGCGGGCACTCACCAGCGCATGGGCCTGCAGCCCGCCACGCAAGGCATCCCAATGGCACCAGGACGCCGGAGCCTGGCGAATCCACTGCAAACGGTCCTCCATGCGGCGGGCAACTTCTTCATGGAGCCACGGGGACAGGGCGGGTGCAGCAGCCTGCCAGCGGGCAGCGGCAACGGGATCAATGGTGGGGGGGCGCTCGGAGGACATGGCAGTTCACAGGGACGCGCGAGTATATTGATTCATGCTTTTTGAAGGATTGCCAGGGTTTTCACGCCACCTGCGGGGACTGGCGGGCCTGCTGGGCCGTGTGCCCAGCCAGTGCGCAGCGTGCCATGCCTGGCCATCGCAGCGCATCTGCAATGCCTGCGTGGCCCGGTTTGCCCAACCCGCTAACCGCTGCCAGCGCTGCGCACTGCGGGTGCCTGCGGGCGTGGCCGTGTGCGGAGCCTGCCTGCAGCACCCACCCGCGTTTGATGCTTGCCTGGCCGCCGTGGACTATGCCTATCCCTGGGCCACCGCACTGGCAGACTTCAAGTTCCGCGCAGACCCGGGCTGGGCGGGCGCGCTGGCCACCCTGCTGCGCAGCACGCCCTGGGTGGAGCCCACCCTGGAGGCCGCCGACCGGGTGCTGCCCGTGCCGCTGTCGGACGAACGCCTGCGCGAGCGCGGCTTCAACCAGTCGGCCTTGCTGGCCCGCCACCTGGCAGGCGCCAAGGCCGACTCACGCAGCCTGCTGCGCCTGCATGCCAGCGAAGCCCAGAGCAGCCTGCCCCGCGCCCAGCGGCTGCGCAACCTGCGGGGAGCGTTTGCGGTGGAGCCCGCCCGCGCCGCAACGTTGCGCGGGCAGCGGGTGGTGGTGCTGGACGATGTGATGACCACGGGCGCCACCGCGCAGGCCGCCACACTGGCCCTGCGCGAAGCCGGTGTGGCGCAGGTGACCGTGGTGGTGCTGGCCCGCACTGCACTGGAGTGACAGGCTGCCGCCGCGGTGCCAACGTCCGTCCCAACGCCCGCCCCAACGTTCACCCCAGCGCCCGCCAGGCGGGATACTTTTGATTACGAGCGGTTGCTCAACTCACATCCGGGGCGAAGACAATAGCGGGCATGTTCCACATCGTCCTCGTCGAACCCGAAATCCCGCCCAACACAGGCAACATCATCCGCCTGGCGGCCAACACGGGTTGCACGCTGCACCTGATCGAGCCACTGGGGTTCTCGATGGAGGACCGGTTGATGCGCCGCGCGGGGCTGGACTACCACGAGTACACGCGGGTGCTGCGCCACAGCGGCTGGACCGCTTTTTTGAGGGACGCGCAGCCCGACGCCACGCGCATGTTTGCCATGACCACACACGGCTCGCAGCCGGTGTTTTCCACCTGCTTCCTGCCGGGGGACTGGCTGGTGTTTGGCGCCGAGACCCGGGGGCTGCCCGCCGAGTTGCGTGAGAGTTTCCCGCCCGCCCAGCGCCTGCGCCTGCCCATGGTGGCGGGCCAGCGCAGCCTCAACCTGTCGAACGCTGTGGCGGTGACGGTGTTCGAGGCATGGCGCCAAAACAGCTTTGCGATGCCCGACGGCCAGATCACTGTGGAGCCCGAGGGCACCATCATCAGCGGCTTTGCGCAGCTCAGCTGAAAGGGGCTATCCCCGCTTCTCCGCCATCGCCAGCGGCACCTGCTCGGTCAGGAAATCCAGAAACACCCGTGTGCGCGCTGGCAGCATGCGGCCTGAGGGCAGCGCCGCATAGATCGTGTAGCGCGAAAAAATCCAGTCTGGCAGGATGTGCACCAGTTCGCCCCGCGCCAGGTGGTCCTCGGCCAGCAGGCGCGAGGTGACGGTCACCCCCGCGCCATCCACGGCGGCGCGCATGAGCAGCTCGGTGCTCATGGACTGCAGCACCGCAGGTGTTTCCACCTCCTCATCGGGCACATCGGGCCGCAGCGACTGCAGGCGCAGCTTGCGGCCCGGTCCCATCTGCGCGCGCACCGGCGCACTGGAGTCGCGCAGGAAGTCGTGCTGCGCCAGGTCCTGCGGCTCGCGCGGAACACCCCGGCGCTTCAGGTAGTCGGGCGACGCCACCACGATGGCCTCGCCCTGTACCAGCGAGCGCGCCACGATGTTGGCGTCGAAGTCTTCGCCCACCACCATGATGGTCACGTCGAACTCGTCCACCCGGCTGGAGGCAAAGGCGTCCATGCTGATGTCCAGCATGAGCTTTGGGTAGTGCGCATGCCACAGCGCCACCATGGGCGCGAGGAAGTTGGTGGCCAGCACGGGCGCGGCCACGATGCGGATGGTGCCGCGCAAGTCGCGCGTGCTGGCGGCAGCGGCAGCCTCGGCGTCGTCGATCTCGTGCAGGATGGCGCGCACCCGCTGCAGATAGGCCTCGCCCGCGTCGGTGAGTGAGAGCTTGCGCGTCGTGCGCTGCAGCAGGCGCGTGCCCAGGTGCTGCTCCAGCTCGGCCACCATGCGGGTGACCACGGGGGGCGACATGTCCATGGCGCGGGCGGCAGCGGCAAAGCCGCCCTCCTCCACCACGCGCTCGAAAATTTTCATGGCTTGCAGGCGGTCCATGGTTCAAGCCTCCTGCCTAAAAACACGAGCGCCTAACGAGAGCGCAGTCCGTGGAACACGCGCGAGCCAGGCCAGCGATCGCCGCGCAAGGGCCGCCCACGCTGCGTAGCGGCGCTTCACTTGCGTGCACTGGCGGTGTCCCCCTTCCCGAATGGCGCAGCCATTCGAGAGAAGGGGGAAGCGGCGCAGCCGCTCAGGGGGTTGTCCCTCTACGCCGGGGCGCCGAAATTGCGTGCCAGCGATTCGGCCACGCACACCGGCTTGTCGCCGCCCTCGCGCTCCACCGTCACCAGCCAGGTCATCTGCATGCCATCGGGTGCGATCGGCTCGGCGGCCTGCAGCGTCAGGCGCGCACGCAAGCGGCTGCCCACTGGTACGGGGGACGTAAAGCGCACCTTGTTCAGACCATAGTTCACGCCCATGCGCGCGCCCTCGATGGTCAGGCCCGACTCGAAAAACTGCGGGATCAGCGACAGCGTGAGAAAGCCGTGCGCAATCGGCGCGCCAAAGGGCCCGGCCTTGGCACGCTCGGGGTCCACATGGATCCACTGGTGGTCGCCCGTGGCCTGGGCGAACAGGTTGACCTGTTCCTGCGTGATGGTGATCCAGTCGGTCACGGCGACCTCTTGGCCCACGCAGGCGCTGACTTCGGAATAAGAGCGGAAGATTTTCATCGTTGCAATGTAGCCCTGCACCCAGGCGCGCCTTGTCTGCCGGGTGACAGGTGTTTTCCCGGAGGGCTTGTTGTACGTTGTACTTCACGCTGTCCTTCAAGAATTGAGCCAGGTGCAAATGCCCTGCCACTGCTCCAGGTCGCGCGCCACGCGGCCCGGCGCCACGTCAAACAGCGTGAGGCCATGCGCTGCCAGGTGCACATAGTTCTGCGTGTCGCGCAGATAGCCCAGCACGGGAAAGCCCAGGCTGTCCACAAAGTGGTGCAGCTGCTCGGCCGCCTTGGTGCGCGCATCCACCCGCATGCCGACGATGCCGATCTGCACCCCCTCGGCGCGGCGGTGTTCGGCCAACTGGTCCAGAAAGCTGCGCGTGGCAAAGATGTCGAACACGCTGGGCTGCAGCGGCACGATGATCTTGTCGGCCAGCTTGAGCACGTCATTCAGGCGCCAGCCGTGCAGCCCGGCGGGCGTGTCGAGCACCGCGTGCGTCGTGCCCTTGGGCGGGCGGCTGATCACGTCCGAGCTGGTGTCCCAGCCGCCAATCGCGCGTGCGGCCGGAGGGCGCAGGCCCAGCCAGAGCCGGGCGGATTCCTGCCGGTCGGTGTCGCCCAGGATCACGGGGTGCCCCTGGCTGGCAAAGTAGCCCGCGATATTGGTGGACAGCGTGGACTTGCCCACTCCGCCCTTCGGGTTGGCGACAACAACTACTGGCATGACAAGCTCCTTGGAATCTGCAGGTCCATGAAAAAATACAAGCCAAATCAGCCCTCTGCGCCTGATAGGCAAGCGCTTCAAGCTATCAAATCAAGAGCATAAAGACATCGCTGCACGCTAGCAACACGCGCTCAGGCGTGCTGGCCACCGCGCTTGACGAAGAACAGCCCCGCCCCCACCGCCATCAGCAAACCGCCAAACACGCGGTTCTGCGCGCGCACCGCCCGGGCGCTGCGCATCAGGCGGCGCAGTGCGCTGGCACCAAAAGCGTAGCCGTGCATCACCACCACGTCCACCGTCACGGTGGTGGCGGCCATCACCAGCAGCTGCGTCCACAGCGGGCGTGTGTCGGTCATGAACTGGGGCAACACGGCCACCATGAAGATGATGCCCTTGGGGTTGGTGGCGTTGGTCAGAAAACCGGTGAGGCAGCGCTTTTGCCAGGTGCCCGCAGCCTCGTGCTCATCGCCCTGCGCAATGGGCGCATCGCCCGCGCGCCACTGGTTGAAGCCCACATAGATCAGGTAGCACGCGCCCAGCACCTTGACGACGCTGAACGCCAACTCGGACGCCAGCAGCAGCGAGCCCACGCCCGCCCCGGCGATCAGCAGAATCAGCAGCAGGCCCAGCTGCAGGCCCAAAATCGTGGCGCCCGTCTTGCGCACGCCGAACGACAGGCCATGGCTCATCGACAGCACCGCCCCCGAGCCCGGCGACACCGCAATCAGGCACGATGCCGCAAAAAAAGCCAGCCAAGTCTGCAAGTCCATGAGTCACCAAGCCCGAGTGCGAAGAAGGGCACGCATCTTAACAACGCCTCCACGGGGCGGCCATGGTTTTCTATATAAAAAAGGCTTCTACCGCGCAACCCCATTGCCGCACAAGCTATCAAATTTGAAGCACCCATGCGGCATGGCGCAGGCAACCTTCCACAGCGCTGCAGCAATGCCAAAATCCTGACATCCCACGCCCGCCCGCACCCTGCGGCGCCCGCCCCTCCGCCACAGCCCTCAGGGCACTCCGCCCTTCCGCCCTCCATGGAACACGCACCCACCTGGCTCACCTACGGTTTTCTGTACCTCACCGCTGCCGTGCTGGCCGTGCCCATCGCCAAGGCGCTGGGCCTGGGCGCCATCATTGGCTACCTGGCGGCAGGCATCGCCATCGGGCCCTGGGGCCTGGGGCTGGTCAGCAACGTGCAGGACATCCTGCACTTTGCCGAGTTCGGCGTGGTGCTCATGCTCTTCCTCGTGGGGCTAGAGTTGCAACCCAGCCGCCTGTGGGCGCTGCGCCGCCCCATCTTCGGCACGGGCACGGCCCAGGTGCTGGGCTGCGCGGCGGCGCTGTTTGCGATGGGCGCGCTGGCGGGCCTGCCCTGGCGCGTGAGCCTGGTGGGCGCTTTGGGCCTGGCGCTGTCGTCCACGGCGATTGCGCTGCAGGTGCTGGCCGAGCGCAACCTCATGCGCACCCAGAGCGGCCAGGCGGGCTTCTCCATCCTGCTGTTCCAGGACGTGGCAGCCATCCCCATCCTGGCCATGCTGCCGCTGCTGGGCGCTGCCGGGGCGGCCGACGCCAGCCACACCCCTGGCGACCTGGTGCTGGAGGCCCTCAAGATCGTCGGCGTGATCGCTGCCATCATCCTCGGCGGGCGCCTGCTGCTGCGCCCCGTGCTGCGCTGGATCGCCAAGAGCAACACCCCCGAAATCTTCACCGCTGCCGCACTGTTGCTGGTGGTGGGCATCGCCTACCTGATGGTGCTGGTGGGCCTGTCGATGGCGCTGGGCGCCTTCCTTGCTGGCGTGCTGCTGGCCGACAGCGAATACCGGCGCGAGCTGGAGGCCGACATCGAGCCCTTCAAGGGCCTGCTGCTCGGGCTGTTCTTCATCGCCGTGGGCATGAGCATCGACTTCGGCGTGATCCTGCGCTCGCCCGGGCTCATGGCCGCCATCCTGGTCGGCTTCCTCGCGGCCAAGGCTGTCGTCATCTACACCCTGGCCAAGGTGGTCGAGATCCCCTACCAGGAGCGCCCCGTCTTCACCCTGCTGCTGGCCCAGGGCGGCGAATTTGCGTTTGTCGTCTTCCAGGCCGCCGCCGGTGCCAGCGTGTTCCCGGCAGAGACCGCATCGCTGCTGATCGGTGCCGTGGCGCTGTCGATGCTGATCAGCCCGCTGCTGCTGGTGGTGATGGACCGCGTGCTGCTGCGCCGCTACGCCAAGCTCAAAACCGCCACGCCCCAGGCCGAAGAAATCTCCGAGCCGCAAGAGGCGCCCATCATCATCGCGGGCTTCGGCCGCTACGGGCAGATCGTCTCGCGCGTGCTGCTGGCCCAGGGCATTCCCACCACCGTGCTCGACCACAGCGTGGACATGCTGGAAGTGGCCCGCACCTTTGGCTACCGCGTGTTCTACGGCGACGCCACACGCCTCGACCTGCTGCGCATCGCGGGGGCCGAACACGCCCGCATCCTCGTCATTGCCGTGGACGATGCCGAACAATCCCTCCAGATCGCCAAGCTCGCGCGCGAACACTTCCCCCAGCTGCAGGTGGTGGCCCGCGCCCGCGACATCACCCACTGGAACAAGCTGCGCGACCTGGGCGTGACCCTGGTGCAGCGCGAGCTGTTCGAGGCCAGCCTGCAAAGCGCGCACACCGTACTGGAGCTGATGGGCCTGCCCGCCGCGCAAGCCACTGCCATCACCCAGCGCTTTCGCACCCACAACATCGCCCTGGCCGACCGCATGTACCCCCACCACAAGGACCGCGCCAAATTCATCGCCGTGGCCCGCGAGGGACGCAACCAGTTGGCCGAACAGATGGCGAAGGAGCGGCAGGAAAGTGCGGCGCTGCACGCAGCGGAAGGGGCGTACCCGGGGTATGGCGGGGCGGAGGGTGCCGAGGATGGGGAAGCGGCTACTTCCATCCAGAAATTAGATAAAAAATAGGCTTCCTCGCTCGACCATCATGCCTTTTTAGCTATTTATTTGATAGCAAATTGACTTCACCCGGTGTGGAGGACTTCAGACAGCGCATCTGCAGGGGTTGACCAGCCGAACAAAGTGGCGCGCAAACCGCTTTCGCGCCAGTTACAAATGGCTTTCGCGCCACTTATGTGGCGCGATTTCTTCTCGCGACATACAAACTGACGAATCGGTACTGGCCTGCTGAAATCGAGTGCACCACGCCCAATCGTTAGGTCAATGACCTAGACGCTAAGCACCGCAAGACTCGCTTCTGGGGCATGCCGCAACTTCCGCCATGAGCCCAAAGACGTCGGTCGTTATCTGCGATTATTCTGCGACTCGTGAGGGCGGACAATAAGCCTCGCGTTCGCCTTTGAGAAGATGTCACTCGATGAGTTTTCCATACATCCAAGACGCGATCTAACTATATGAATCGCCTGCCCGCTATGGTTTCTGTAGCTATCGGTTGGCCGCTAATTTGTGGCGTAACTCTAGCAATCCTCCTTTTGACCGGCATGGGGACGGAGGAGTCGAGGTACTTTTCAGCTCATGTCGCCGGGGCCTTCTTTGTAGTCCAAGCAGCAATTGCAGGTGCATTGCTTTGGAAGAGAAAGAACCTTGCCGCAGTCCTGGTCGTTTGGGGGCCAGTCGGAATAGTAGTAGCTGCAGCCGACCTCGTGTCATTTCTCTCTGGAGTGTTTAGGTAGGCGTCAACAAGGCAGTGCACGAATGTGCGATAGCTGAGTCACTTTTTGTACGCCTCAAACACAACACTGATGACCACCTTCTCACATCGCTGAGTACCTGCTCCTGGCCGAAGGCAGAAGTCTAGCCTCCGAGTTCAGTTTGGGCTCCCAGCGGGGCCGAGCGCCGCTACGTGGGTTGCAACCTCGTTTCAACGATACGCTTCGCGTTATCCAGGGATAGCCAACAAAGTCTCCGTTTTTGCGTCGCACGGGATTGCGGTTATCCCAACTCCCTTCATCAAGGCACTGTGGCTCCTCGCGCTCCAGCCCCTTTAATGCAAAATTTCAAACGATAACCATTCGCATTACAATCCACCACCTCCCGCCAGCCAACGTCCCCTGTCACGTGAGCCAGCGCCCCCAGCGTTTGTCGTCCGCTCACCTTCATCGGGACCCCCATGCCTTCTCAGCCCCTGCGCTCCGCGCGCTCCGCGCACGCCCCGCGCTTGCCATCCGTCCGCGCGGCCCGCTTCTTCACCCTGACCCCACTGGCCCTGTGCCTCGCCCAAGCTGCCCTCGCGCAGCAGGCCAGCGCACCCACTGCAGACCCGGCAACGGCCGCCCCCCAGTTGCAGGAAGTCCGCATCAACGCCAGCACCGAAAAAGACATGGGCTTTGCGCCCGTCGAGGCGCAAACCGCCAGCAAGGCGCCCATGCGGCGGCTGGAGACGCCACAGTCGGTCAGCGTGGTCACGCGCGAGCAGATGGAGTCGCGGCAGATCACCAACGTGCAGCAGGCGCTGCAGACCGTGGCGGGCGTGAGCCCCGTCAACTTTGGCCGCCGGGGGTTTGACGACCTCAACATCCGGGGCTTTCGCTCCACCGAATCCATCCTGGTCGATGGCCTGGTGCAAAGCCCGGGCATGTGGGCCAAGCTGCAGCCCTATGGCTACGAGCGCTTTGAAGTGCTCAAGGGCACGGCGTCGGTGCTCTATGGCCAGGTGCAGCCGGGTGGCATCGTCAATGCGGTGAGCAAGCGGCCCAAGAAAGAGGCGCTCAGCGAAGTGGGCGTGGAGGTGGGCAGCTTTGGCCAGCGCACGCTGCAGGCCGACATCAATCGGCCGCTGTCCGAATCGGGCAAGACGGCGCTGCGCATCAATGCGCATGTCTCTGACGTGGACGACCCCACACAGTTCGTCTACCGCAAGGACCGGTGGTTTGCGCCGTCGCTCTCCATCGACCTTGGCGCGCAGACCGACCTGGTGCTGTTTGCCACCTACAGCCAGAGCGAGTGGATGCGCCAGCAGGGCATCACGCCCTACGGCACGCTGCTGCCCAATCGCAACGGCACGCTGTCCCGCACCATGTTCACGGGCGACCCGAGTTTTGGCGTGTATGACGTGGAGAGCACCACGGTGGGCTATGCGCTGGAGCACAAGATGTCCGACGCCATGACCTTCCGCCAGAACGTGCGCTACGAGACCGAAAAGGGCACGGGCAACTTCGTCTCCAACCAGGCGCTGCAGGCCAACCAGCGGCTGCAGAACCGCCAGGCCTCGCGCCAGTACATGGACTACGACCTGCTGGCCACCGACACCTCGCTGCTGTCGCGCTTTGAAGCGCTGGGCGTGAAGCACCAGTTGGTCACGGGCCTGGATGTGCGCAGCGGCACCAGCCTGCTGGCCAGCCGCACCTGCCGCATTGGCGCGCTGGACCTGTTCGCGCCCGTGTACGGCATGCAGGCCACCTGCCCCGAGGCGCTGACCAGCGACGCGCCTTCCAAGCTCACCGTGGCCGGGCTGTATGCGCAGGACCAGATCAAGTTCGGCCAGGGCTGGACGGCGCTCGTGGGCCTGCGCCGCGACTGGTCCACCAACGACACCAACAACCGCGTGGCCAAAACCCAGACGCGCCAGAAGGACAGCGCCACCACGCTGTCTGCCGGGCTGGTGTACGAGTTCAAGCCCGGCTGGGCCGCGTATGGCAGCTATGGCGAATCGTTCCTGCCCCAATCGGGCCTGACCTTTGCGGGATCGAACTTCGTGCCCGAAACCGGCAAGCAGTGGGAGGCGGGCGTGAAGTACGAGTCCCCCAACGGCCAGATCACCGGCGCGCTCGCGGTCTTCGACCTGGTGCGCGAGAACGTGACCACGGCCGACCCGGTGAACACGGGCTTCAGCGTGCAGACCGGCGAGCAGCGCGCACGCGGGCTGGAGCTGGAGCTGGGTGCGGACCTGAAGAACGGCTGGAAGCTGACCAGCGCCTACACCTACACGCAGACCAAGGTCACGCGCGACAACAACGCCGCCATCGTGGGCCTGCCGCTCAACCTCACGCCGCGCCACACGCTCACGGCATGGGCCATCTACAAGCTGCCGCAGTATCCGCGCGTGACGCTGGGCGTGGGCGGGCGCTATGTGAGCGAGCAGATCGGCTCATACCCCTTCACGCTGCCGTCGTACTTTGTGGCCGATGCGTCCATCAGCTACGTGGGTGAGAACTACCGCATCACCGCAGGCGTGAAGAACGTTTTCGACAAGGCGTACTACGACGGCGCGATCAACGCCAACGTGGTGTCGCCCTCGCTGCCGCGCAACTTCAGCCTGGGCGTGACGTACTTCTTCTGAAGCACAGCCCCACCCCCTGATGCCCGCACACCATGACCAGCCAGCGCACGCTCAACCGCCTGTTCACCCTGCACTCCTGGGCGGGCATCGTCACGGGGCTGCTGATGTTCATCGTGTGCTTCTCGGGCGCAGTGGTGGTGTTCAAGAACGAGATCGACCTGTGGGCCAACCCGTCGCTGGCCCAGCTGCCACGCGCTGAGAAGCCCGCCCCGCTCGACACGGTGCTGGCCCAACTGCATGCCAGCTACCCCGGCGCGACAGTGGAAACCATTGCGCTGCCCGATGCCGTCAACCCGAGCTACTTCGCCTTCGTGCGCGAGCGCGGCGCCCCGGCCAACACGCGCACCAAGGTGGCCTTGCGCTCCGACACGGGCGCGGTGGTCGGCCCGGTGGACAGCCAGCTCGGCCAGTACCTGCGCATGCTGCATGTGTTCCTGTTCTTCGGGCCGCGGTGGATCGTGGGGTTCCTGGGCGCGGCCATGCTCGTGCTCATCGCCACCGGCATCGTCATTCACCGCAAGATCCTGGCCGAGCTGTTCACCCAGCGCTGGGGCCGCAGCTTTCGCGTGGTGATGTCGGACCTTCACAAGTCTGCGGGCATCTGGGGGCTGGGATTTCACATCCTGATTGCAGCCACGGGCGCCTGGATGGGGCTAGCGCCGCTGTTTGAACAGGGCTTTAAGTACGTGACCACCACCAGCACCGAAGCGGCAGCCCCCAAACCCGCGCGCAAGGCCGAGGGCAGCGAGCCCGCCCCGATGCAGTCGCTGGACGCGCTCTACGCCACCGCGCAGCAGGCCGTGCCGGGGCTGGAGGCGCGTTATGTGTCGCTGCGCCGCTGGGGCACCCGCACGGCCGAGGCGGGCTTCACCGGCAACCTGCAGGGCCACCTGGCCAGCACCGCGCGGGTGGACATCCTCGCTGCCACCGGCGTGCCGAAAAAAGTGCACGACCCGCGCGCGGCAGGCTTCTGGTCGCTGGTCAACGGGCTCATGGAGCCGCTGCACTTTGGCGACTTTGGCGGGCTGGCGCTCAAGTGGCTGTATTTCTTTCTGGGCATGACGCCCGCGTTTTTGTCGATCTCGGGCACGCTGATCTGGCTGGATGCGCGCCAGCAGCGCAGGCGCGAGGCCGAAGCGGCGCAACAGGCTTCGGCAGATGGCATGGCGGCTGCGGGCTGACCGCCAGGCCCCACGATTTTTCACGGCTGCGCCCATCATGCAACGCTTCTTTCTGGCCCTGCACGCCACCACACCCGCAGCACTCATCGTGGCCGTTTTCGTGCATTTTTGGGGGCCTTCGGGCCTGCCCACGCTGTCGCAGCGGCCCGTGTGGGCGGTGTGGGCGCTGATCGGCGTGTGGCTGCTGATGTCGGCCCTGGCCGCGTGGGCGCTGCGCACCCTCGCGCTGTGGCGCGTCGCACTGGGTGGCGCGGGTGCGCTGCTGGCCGTGGCGGGCATCACCGGGCTGGTGCTGGGCAGCGCGCAGGCACCGGCCATGTGCGCCAGCCTGGTTGCCGTGGGCCTGGCCTGCGCAGGCATTGCGGCTTTCATCGGCCCCCAGCGGGTACAGGCACCCCGGCGCAAGGTGGTGCGTCACCCGACGGCTGCAGCGGCCCCAGCGGGCGCCGCCACGCATGCCGCCACAGCCACAGCGCGCCAGCGTCAGCACCCGCGTGGCTGGAGCCGCTGGGTGGCGCCCGTGCATTGGCCGTTCTGGCTGTGTGGCGTGCTGGCGGTGGAGTCGTTCCGCCTGGCGCACATCGTGGCGACCGAGCCCGCACGCTCGTCGGGCATGCTGGGCCTGCTGCTCGCCTTGCTGGTGGCCCTGCCTGCCGCCACTCTGCGCCACTGGACACCCCGCGCCTCGGCCACGCTGTGGCTGCTGACCGCGCTGGCCTTTGGCGGCCTGGCGGCCAAGGCGGGCCTGTGGCAGTGGGCCACCGCAGCGGTGCTGTGCATGGCCGCTGCAGGCGCACCGCTGCTGCGGCGGCAGCACCTGTTGCGTGCCCTGCGGCGGCAACCGGCGCAGCCCCGCAGCCACCACCCTTCGGAGGCCGCATGACCGAGGAACTCATCGGCGCCAGTGCCGCGCTGGCATCGCTGATCGGCCTAAGCCACTGGGCGCGGGCCGTGCCCACCCGCGCCTGGGGCGACGGCACCCCGGGCCGCACCCGGGCCTGGGCCATCGCACTGGGCACGCTGGTGCTGCAGGGCATGGCAGCGGTCGCTGCCGCCGGGCCCACTGCGGGGGTAGCCCTGATCTTCGCCGCCTGGATGGCACTGGGCTGGCTGCTGGTGCTGGCCATGAACCTGTGGCCCGAGGCGGCGCTGCGCTGGGCACAGCGCCTGGGGGTGCTGGGTGGCACGGGTTGTGTGGTGGCGCTGGGCTGGCTGCTGCTGCAGGGGTAAGGCGGCGGGCGGCGTGAGGTGCACCCTCGGCGCCCGCAGACCTGGTATTGGAGTCAAAAACGGCCTTTGCGCCTGACCACCATACCCTTATAGCTATATTTTTTATAGCATTCACATTCATAACGCTGCGCACGGCGGCGCCGCCGTCCCACGGCACAATCGCGCCCATGGACCAGTTGCTCGACGCCCCCTGGGTGCACACCCTGCGCTTTCTTCTGGAGGTGGCTGCCACCGTGGCGTTTGCGCTGTCGGGCGTGATCGCCGCCGCGCGCAAGCGGCTGGACGTTGTGGGCGTGTGTGTGGTGGCGTTTGTGGCAGCGTTCGGCGGCGGCACGCTGCGCGACCTGCTGCTGGACCAGCGGCCCTTCTTCTGGGTGCGCCACACGGGTTTTGTCTGGGGCATCCTGGCGCTGTGTGTGGGAGCCATGCTGTTCATGCGCCAGCGCCACTTCAAGCCCACCGAGCGCGCCATGCTGCTGCCCGATGCGATCGGCCTGGGCCTGTTTGCCGCTGTGGGCGTGGACATCGCCACTGCCATCGGCATGCCCCCCATCATCAGCGTGATGATGGGCGTGACCACCGGCGTGTTCGGCGGCGTGCTGCGCGATGTGCTGTGCAACGAAGTGCCCCAGGCCTTCAGCGACCACCGCCCCTACGCCCTGTGCGCGTTTGCCGGTGGCTGGGCCGACGTGGCCCTGCGCCATCTGCAAGCGCCCGACTGGGCGCCGCTGGTGGTCTGCGTGCTGCTCACGGCCGGGCTGCGCGGGCTGGCGCTGTGGCGCAACTGGGAGCTGCCCGCCTGGCGGGTGTGACAGGGTCATGCGCATTCCACGGCAGAAGCTGGCGCACCCGTGACAGCATCCCGCGCACAGAAGCCACACACTGATTCCCGACAGACTGCAGGAGACACCCGCCCATGACCAGCCCCCCTACGCCCTCCCACCTGCGCGCCACGGCCCTCATCGACAGCGACACCCCCGCCGTCCAGGCCTTTGCAGCCCAACACGCACGCGGCACCACCGACCGCGAACGCGCCGTCGCCCTGTACCTCGCCGTGCGCGACGGCTTTCGCTACGACCCCTACCGCATCGACCTGTCGCCCCAGGGCATGACCGCCAGCACCATGCTGGCCAACGGCTACGGCTGGTGCGTGCCCAAGGCCGCGCTGCTGACGGCCGTGTGCCGCGCAGCGGGCATCCCCGCGCGCATGGGCTTTGCCGACGTGCGCAACCACCTCAGCACCGAACGCATGCGCGAGACGATGAAGACCGACCTCTTCATCTGGCACGGCTACACCGACATCTGGCTTGATGGCGCCTGGCGCAAGGCCACACCGGCCTTCAACATCGAGCTGTGCGAACGCTTCGGGCTGCTGCCGCTGGAGTTCGACGGCGAGAACGATTCCATCTACCACCCGTTCGACAAATCGGGCGCACGCCACATGGAATATGTGCACCAGCGCGGCGCGTTTGACGACATGCCGCTCGCGCAGATCGTGGCGGACTTCCGCTCGGTGTACCGCGGCTGGCTGCCCGAGGACGGCGCCACCCACAGCAGCCTGCAGGGCGCAGATTTTTCGCAGGACGTAGAGAAGGAGGCCCGCGCATGAGCGGCCCCGCCGAAATCCCCGCAGGTTTTGCGCCGCTGCAGTCCGGCGGCCCCTTCATCCAGCACAACGGCCCGCTTTACCTGCGGCATGAAGGCAGCACGGTGCAGTTCGGCTTTCGTGTGGAGCGGCGCCATGTGAACCCCATGAACAACCTGCACGGCGGCATGATGGCCAGCTTTTGCGACATGCTGCTGCCGCTGTCGGTGCACCGCAAAAGCAGCGAAGTGGCAAACCGCTTCCTGCCCACCATCAGCCTGCAAATCGACTATCTGGCCCCCGCCCCGCTGGGCGCCTGGGTGCAGGGCGAGGCCGAGCCGCTGCGCGTCACGCGCTCGCTGGTGTTTGCGCAGGGCCTGGTCACCGCCGATGGCGTGCCCTGTGCGCGGGTGAGCGGGGTGTTCAAGATCGGGCCTGCAGTGCCCAGCAACGCGGTGGAGTGAGCCCCGCAGGCTCTGCATTGCAGCGCGCGTCAATGTGCCCTTGTGCTGATGCCCCCTGGTTGCATCGTCACACCGGCTGCCCTTGAAAATTCATAGATACGCGTTTTTGAAAACTTATCGCATATCTATGAATAATGAATACCATTCGGCTCTCCTTCTTCTGAAAACCACAATTAATGCATAGATGTTCAAAAACCATCGATTGAACTAACATCTATGAATGCCATCCCAAAATACCAAGCCCACTGACTACCCCCAGGCGGTTCTTCAGCAAATTGCGTTGCTCGCGCAGAACATCGTGATTGCACGCAAGCGCCGCAAGGAAACGCAGGCCCAGTGGGCACAGCGGCTGGGCGTGTCGCAGCCCACCATGGCGCGCATCGAGCGCGGCGACCCGTCGGTGTCCATGGCGTCGTATGTGATGTGCATGTGGCTCATCAACCAGGCCCAGGGGCTGGCCGATCTGATTGCGCCGCAGAACGACCTGGCATCGCTGGAAAAGGAAGTAGCAAGAGTCCGCCCGCAGTCCGCAGCCCCCTATCCAGCGAAGAAAGAGTCAAGGACGGGGATTGGGAAGGCAGTGGGCAAGACCAGGCCCGCCGCCTTGCCTGCATTGGCGAAGGCCGAACACGTCGTGAGGGAGCGGGAAGGCTCCTTCCGCAAACCCCATGCAGCGAACACAGCCAACATGGCCGCGCAGGGCTCGAAGCTAGTCCATGAGGAAAAGATCGCACCAGCGCGGCAACGCGCTGGCGCTGGTACGGGCACGGGCATGCGCGAACGCCTGCACAACAGCACCGCCGCAGGTTTGGCCGCACTGATCTCAGGCCAGAAGAAAGTGCAGCCATGAAGCTGCGCGACGAGGTGTGGAAAGTCACCCCACGCTCGTATGTACCCACGGACAAGCTGTACGTCTGGGCGCTGGTCAACCCGGATCAGCCCGTCCTGGCCGGAACCGTGGGCCTGTCACAACTGGTACCCAACTGCGCCACCTTCAGCTACGCCGCAGACTGGTGGCAATTTGCACTGAGCGAAGACCTGCCCCTGCTGGCAGGCCAGATGTTCACCGCAGGCCATAAGGACAGCGCACCGGGCGCCATCGACGATGCGCGGCCAGACCGTTGGGGCGAACGCATCATCCGCCATATCGACCGCCCTGCGCGCCTGTCAATTCTGGAGATGCTGCTGTTCGCTGGCGACGACCGCTTTGGCGCCTTGGGCATCTCCACCTCAGCCGAGCACTACATCCCCCGGCGCATCGGGCCGTATCCGCAATTGCGCGATCTGGAGGCTATGGTGCGGGCCGTGCGGGCGGTGGAAGAGGTGCAGTCTCAAGCCCAGATCACACCTGAAATCCAGCGGCTTGTGCAGCCCGGCGTGACGCTGGGGGGCGCGCGGCCCAAGGCGCTGCTGCAAACCGAAAACGGCCCCTGCGTGATCAAGTTCAGCGAGCTGGACGACAGCGTGGATACGCCCCTCATCGAGCACGCCACCATGACGCTAGCGGCCCAAGCAGGCATCCATGTTGCCACTACGGGCGTGCTGCCCATTCCATCGCGCTTGGGCAGGGGGCCGCAGCGCCATGCACTCACGATCCAGCGGTTTGACCGTGTGCAGCTGAACAAGCTGAACCTGCGCGTGCACTGCATCTCTGCCAAGACAGCCCTGGTAGCGGCGGGACTTGCCCAAAGCTACGGAGCACTTTCCACGGTGCTGCTGCGCCAGGCGCACCCCGACCGGCAGAAAGCATTGCGCGAAGAGCTGTTTCGGCGCATGGTGTTCAACATCCTCATGGACAACACCGATGACCACGAGCGCAACCACTGCCTGCGCCTGGGCTTTGACGGCTACTACGACCTGGCCCCCGCGTTCGACGTGGTACCCACGCTCCAGAACATGGGCTACCAGGCCATGGTGGTGGGCCAGCACGGTGCGCAGTCCACGCTGGACAACGCGCTGACCGAGCTGAGCGAATTTGGCATCACCCGGGCACGTGCCATCGCGCTGATTCGGGAGGTTGCCCAAGCGGTCGAGCAATGGCCGCTGCATTTTGCGCAGCACGGCGTCTGCGCGGCTGACATGGAACAATTGGCGGCCAGCATCGACCGCGATGCGCTCCGGCAGCAGCGCCGGGCGTTCTGCTGAGCTTGCTTCTGCGCAGGCCTCAACGCCTCTCAACGCTCTTGCTCACCTAGCCGCTCCACCACAAACTCCACAAACCGCGCCAGCTTGGGCAGTTGCCGCCGGTCGGGCGCATACACCAGGTGCATGGGGCGCGGCGCGGGCAGGCAGGACTGCATCACCGGCACCAGCGCACCGCTGGCCAGGTCGTCGGCCAATAGCACCTCGGGCTGCATGATGAGGCCCAGGCCGCGCAGCGCCGCCTGGCGCAGGCCGTCGCCCTGGTTGCACACAAAGCGCGCGTTCTCGGGCCAGAAGAACTCCTCCTTGCCGTCGCGCAGCGTCCACTCCACCCGGCGCTGCCACACCGAGTGGCTCAGGCACTGGTGCCGTGCCAGGTCGGCCGCGCGCCTGGGCGAGCCGTGGCGCTGCAGGTAGGCGGGTGCTGCGGCAATCACCATGCGGTAGGGGCGCAGCGGGCGCGCCACCAGGCCCTCGTTCACCACCTGGCCAATGCGCACGGCCACGTCAAAGCCCTCGCCTGCCAGGTCCACCACGCTGTCGGTGAGCTGCAGGTCCACACGCACTTGGTCATGCCGCTGCAGAAAGTCGGCCACCAGCGGTGCAATCACGTGGTTGCCCAGCGTGAACGGCGCACTCACCCGCAGCAGGCCCTGGGGCACGGCCCGGCTGCGCTCCACGGCGGACTCGGCCCAGCGCACCTGCTCCAGCACGCGTTTGCTGTCTTCATAGAACGCGGCGCCCACCTCGGTCAGGCTGTTCTGGCGCGTGCTGCGCTGGAACAGGCGGGCGCCCAGGTGGGCTTCGAGCTGCTGGATGTGTTTGCCCACCATCACGGCGGAGATCTGCAGCTGGCGCGCGGCGCCGGCAAAGCTGCCCGCCTCCACCACCGCCACCATGACTTCCATGTTGCGCAGCTTGTCCATGGATATTCCTAATCAATAGTTAGCACAAGCATAACTTGCAGGCACTTTATGCATTGATTGATTAGCAAAAGAATCGGGGTGTCAGTTCTTCATCAACCCTTTTTGACACCCAAGGAAAACACCATGTCCAAGATTCTTCTCATCGGCGCCAGCGGCACCATCGGCCAGGCCGTGCTGGCCAACCTGGGCGCACGCCACGACGTGATCACCGTGGGCCGCAGCAGCGGCACACACCGTGCAGACTTCTCGCAGCCAGGCGCGGTCGCCCAATTGTTCGAGGCGGTGGGCAAGGTGGATGCCATCGTGAGCACGGCGGGCAATCTGCACTTTGGCCCGCTGGCAGAGATGACGGCCGAGCAGTTCAACATCGGCCTGCAGGACAAGCTGCTGGGCCAGGTGCAGCTGGCACTGGTCGGCCAGAATTACCTGAACGATGGTGGCTCCATCACGCTCACGGCGGGCATCCTGTCGGTCGAGCCCATTCGCAACGGCGCCAGCGCCACAGCGGTGAACGCGGCCATCGAAGGTTTTGTGGCTGCCGCCGCCATCGAGCTGCCGCGCAGCCTGCGCATCAACGCCATCAGCCCCACGGTGCTGGCCGAGTCGATGGACAGCTACGGACCGTTCTTCCCAGGGTTCGAGCCCGTGCCCGCCGCGCGCGTGGCGCTGGCCTACCAGCGCAGCGTGGAAGGTGCGCAGACGGGGCGTGTGTACCGTGTGAACGCCTGATTGCAGACAGCCAATCAGTCTGCTTTTGATAGCAATGATCCTTTACCCATCAAGCGTTACCTGCAATTTCTATTAAACCTCTGACTGCACAAAGGGCCAGCGCCTTCTCTACCCCGAGAGGAGGCTCCCGGCCAGTTGCCCTAGCTGGCGCACTGCCTGCTCCAGCTCGCGCGTCCAGGGGCGGGCAATGTTCAGGCGCAGGTAGCTGGTGTATTTGGCACTGGTCGAGAAAAGCGCACCGGGCGTGAAGGCAATTCCCTGGAACACGGCCAGTCGCAGCAGCGCGAGCGAATCCACGGGCTCCGGCAGCTCCAGCCACAGCCACCATCCACCCGCAGGGCTGTGTACGCGCGTGCCTACGGGAAAGTGCTTGCGTACCGCCTCGGCGGCGCGCGGCGCAGTCTGGGCCAGCCGCTCGCGCAGGCGGCGCAGATGCGGCTGCAGACCACCAGAGTGCAGGAACTCGGCCATGACCGCCTGCTCCAGCCAGGGGGCCGCCAATGAAGTGCTGAGCTTGAGCGACTCCATGCGCGCATGCCAGCGCCCGCCCGACGTCCAGCCCAGGCGAAAGGCTGGCGCAATGCTCTTGCTGCTGCTTCCGCAGTAGATCACGCGGCCGTGGCGGTCCCAGGCCTTCACGGGTTGGGGCCGGTGCGGCGTGTGCGAGAGGTCTCCAAACACATCGTCTTCGATCAACGCCAGGTCGTACTGCTCCACCAGGCGCAGCAAGCGGCGCTTGTTGCGGTCGGGCATCACATGGCCCAACGGGTTCTGAAAATTGGGCATGGCCACCACGGCACGCACGCCGCTTTGGTGTTCCAGCGCGTATTCCAGCGCTTCCAGGCTCATACCTTCGCCCGGCGTGCAGGGCAACTCGATGGCACGCAGGCCCAGATTGCCCAGCATCTGCAGCAGGCCAAAGTACACAGGCGACTCCACTACCACCGCATCGCCCGGCCGGGCCACAGCGCGCAGCGCCACATTCAGCGCCTCGGTGCTGCCATTGGTCACCAGCAGCTCGTCGGGTTGCAGGTCCAGCCCGTAGGTGGCCATCCATTCCACCAGTTCGGTGCGCAGCGCGGGCAGACCGCTGCCGGTGGGGTACGTGCCCAGCATCTCGGGCTGGCTGCGCAATAGGCGCTGGGCGATGCGGGCCAGCGCGTCGGTGGGGTACCACGCGGGCGCCGCATTGGCCAGGTGCAGCCCCCACTGCAGGGGCTGCTGCGTGGTCAGTGCATAGAGCAAGGTCATGCGGTGATCCAGCGACACCAGGCGGTCGAACTCGACCGGCGGAGGTGCGGGCTGCGGGCCGACATGCGGATGTCGCGAGCCCAGTTCAGCGGCCGTGTCCAGCTGGGCGGAAGCAGTGCGACCCGAACCTGGCTGCGCAACATAAATGCCCGATTTGTTGCGTGCCTGTACCGCGCCCAGCACTTCCAGGTGGCGGTAGCAGCGCACCACGGTGGCCACACTCACGCCCTGTGCAGCTGCCAGCGCGCGCACCGAGGGCAGGCGCTCGCCCGGTGCATAGCGCCGCAGGGCAATATCGCGGCGCAAATGCTGTGCGAGTTGCAGGTAACTGTGCTGCAGTACAGATGGATTTTTTGACATCTGTACAGCATAAACCTGGCGCAGGCTGTGCGCGCAAAGTGCACGCTTGTGGGCACCATGGCCCCATGACACAGCCCCCCCCTCGCCACTCCACCAAGTCCTCACCGGCCGCCGCGTCCATGGTCGCGCCAGCCTCCCTGCACACCCCTGCTTTGAGTGCCGCCCCGCTGGTGGGCGTGGCGCCCGGCACCGCGCTGCAGCCCAGCGCGGCCAGCCGCACTCCGGGCAGCGCGTGGGCAGCCACCACCCACGACCTGTTTCCCGCCATGGTGGCGGGGCTGGTGGCCGTGCTCATCTCGTATGCGGGCCCCTTGTTGCTGGTGCTGCAAGCCGCGCAGGCAGGGCATCTGTCGGCGGCGCAAGTCACCTCATGGGTCTGGGCCATTTCCGTGGGTGCAGGGGTGTGCGGCGTGTGGATGAGCTGGCGCCACCGCGTGCCGGTGGTCTGTGCCTGGAACACCCCCGGCGCGGCGCTACTGGCCAGTGCGCTGGTGACCCTGCCTTACAGCCAAGTGGTGGGCGGCTATCTGCTGGCCGCGGTGGCCATGCTGTTGATCGGATGGACTGGCGTATTCGACCGCGTGATGGCGCGCATTCCGCGCAGCCTGTGCGCTGCCATGCTGGCGGGCATTTTGCTGCGCTTTGGCGTGGACGCGTTTGGTGCCGCCCGCAGCACGGTAGAAGGCGCACCCTGGCTGGTGGGCGCCATGTTTGCGGGCTACCTGCTGTTCAAGCAGCGGTCGGCCCGCTACGCGATTGCACTCACTTTGCTGCTCGGGGTGGCCCTGTGGAAGTCGCTGGGCTGGGGGGCACAGCCCGCCATCAGCACACTGGGCACACCGCCCGCTGCCTGGGGCCTCGCGTTGCCGGTGTGGACCACGCCAGAGTTTTCATGGGCCGCCATCTTGAGCACCGCCCTGCCACTGGCAGTGCTGTGCCTTACTGGGCAGCAGGTGCCCGGCGTGGCGGTGCTGCGGGCGTCGGGCTACGCTGCCAACAACAACCAGCTCATCGCAGGCACCGGCCTGGCCAGTCTGCTGCTGGCACCGTTTGGGGCCCACGGCATCAACCTTGCGGCCATCACCGCCGCCATCTGCACCGGCGAAGAAGCCCACCCCCTGCCCGAAAGGCGCTGGGTGGCGGGCGTGGCCTGCGGGGCGTTCTATCTGCTGCTAGGCAGCTTTGCCGGGGCCATCACTTTTGCCTTTGCACAATTGCCCGCCGCGCTGGTGAGCACTGTGGCGGGCCTGGCGCTGCTGGGCGCCATCCAGAACGGACTGATCGGCGCGATGGCAGAGCCCAGCGAACGCGAGGCAGCACTGGTCACCTTTGTGGTCACCGCCTCCAACGTGAGCCTGCTGGGCCTGGGCTCAGCCTGCTGGGGGCTGGCGCTGGGGCTGCTGACCTGGTGGGCGCTCAAGCCCCGCGCCCTGGCAAACTGAGCCTGCGCGGGCCTCAGTCCAAACTTGCACCCGACTCCTTCACCACCTTGCCCCACTTCACGCTTTCAGCCTGGATGAAGGCGGCAAACTGCGCAGGGGTTTCGCTCGTAGCTTCGGCCCCCTGGTCGTTGATCTTCTTCTTCACATCCGCCTGACCCAGCACCTTGACCAACGCAGTGTTCAGCTTGGCCAGCACTGGCGCAGGCGTGCCTGCGGGGGCAAACATGCCGAACCACGACGTGGCTTCGTAGCCCGCCACACCCGCTTCGGCGATGGTGGGCACATTGGGCAGCTCGGGAGAGCGCTTGGCGGTGGTCACGGCAATCGGCACCAGCTTGCCGCTGCGCACATGCTGGATGGCCGAGGGCATGTTGTCGAACATGATGCCGATCTGGTTGCCCAGCAGGTCGGTGACGGCTGGGGCGCTGCCCTTGTAGGGCACGTGCACCATGTCCACCTTGGCCAGGCTCTTGAACAGCTCGCCCGACAGGTGGATGGAGCTGCCGTTGCCCGACGAGCCGAAGTTGACCTTGCCGGGGTTGGCCTTGGCATAGGCGATCAGCTCCTTCACGCTCTTGTAGGGCTGGGCCGGGTTGGCCACCAGCAGGTTGGGGACATTGGCCACGCGCGTGAGCGGAGCAAAGTCCTTGATGGGGTCAAACGGCATCTTCTTGTACAGGCTGGCGTTGATGGCATGGGTGCCCACCGTGCCCATGAAGAGGGTGTAGCCATCTGCCGGAGCCTTGGCCGCCATGGCGCCGCCGATGTTGCCGCCCGCGCCCGCGCGGTTGTCCACGATGACCGACTGGCCCAGCTCGGTGGTCAGCGCCTGGCCGATGATGCGGGCCAGGATGTCGGTGGTGCCGCCTGCGGCAAAGGGCACGACGATGGTGACGGGCTTGCTGGGATAGGCCTGGGCCATTGCGGCGCTGCTGCCCAGCAGGCCCGCACCTGCGATAGCGGCAATGCCCGCGCAGGCAGCGGCCGACAGCGCGGAACGGCGGGTGGTGTGGATGGAACGGGTCATGGTTTGTCTCCTTCAACAAGGTGGATGAAATGGGTCTCACGGACGCGACATCCGGCCGCGCCGTGGCCTCAACCGGGCGCCGAGGCCTCCGGGCGAGAACAGGGGTGCGCCCCTTGCAGGGCGGCAGGGAAGATCAGTTCAGGCTGCTAAGAGCGGCTCACAAAACTCAGCGAAGCGGTTCTGGCTAGGCGCTGTGTCGCAGGCAGTACGAGCAGTACGACAAGACACAGCAACGACGCCAGAAGAGTTTTGTTAGCCGCTCTAAACAGGCGCCACTCCCAGCGTGGTGCCTCCGCACACGTACAACACCTGCCCGGTCACGAAACCGTTGTCGGGCGAGAGGAAAAACAGCGCTGCGCGCGCCACGTCGTCGGGCGTGCCCATGCGGCCCACGGCGATGCTGTTCAGGATGCGCTGCGTCTGCGGCGCACCATCGGGGTTGCTCTGGCGGAAGAGTTCGGTAGCGATGGGCCCGGGGCCGATGGCGTTGACCGTGATGCCGTCACGCCCCAGCTCCATGGCCAGCGTGCGTGTCATGCCGATCATCCCGGCCTTGGTGGCCGAATACACGATGCGCTCGCCCTTGCCCAAAGCGGCGCGCGACGACATGTTGACGATGCGGCCCTGGCCGCTGGCACGCAGCGTGGGCAAGAACGCCTGCACCAGCAACATGGGCGCCCGCAGGTGCAGGCCCACCACGTCATCCAGCTGCGCGGTGGTGGCGGTGTCGATGGTGCCGGGGCGCGTGGCACCCGCGTTGTTCACCAGGGCCGTGACGTTGTGCTTGGCCGCAATCTCGGCCGCACGTTCGCGGGTCGATGCCTCGTCGGTCAAGTCGCCCTGGTACGAGGTGAGTTGCGGGTGGCTCCAGCTGGGCAGCACATAGTCCAGGTTGACCACGGCATGGCCCTGGCCCAGCACGGCCTCGGCAATCGCGCGGCCGATGCCGTTACTGGCACCGGTGATGACTGTGACCGGTGTGGGGTTGCGCTCAATCACGGTCACACGCGCTCCAGGATCACGGCAATGCCCTGGCCCACGCCGATGCACATGGTGCACAGGGCGTACTGGCCAGCATGTTCGTGCAGGCGGTTGACGGCGGTGGTGACCAGGCGCGCGCCGCTGGCGCCCAGTGGGTGGCCCAGCGCAATGGCGCCGCCCCAGGCGTTCACGCGCGCGTCGTCGTCCTTGATACCCAGGGCGCGCAACACGGCCAGGCCTTGCGCGGCAAAGGCTTCGTTGAGTTCGATCACATCCATGTGGTCGATGGTCAGGCCTGTCTGCGCCAGAACCTTGAGCGTGGCAGGCGTGGGGCCAAAGCCCATGATGCGCGGCGCCACACCGGCCACGGCCATGCCCACCACGCGGGCGCGGGGCTTGAGGCCGTATTTGGCGGCGTTGGCTTCATCAGCCAGCAGCAGTGCGCAGGCGCCGTCGTTCACGCCCGACGCGTTGCCCGCCGTCACCGTGCCGTCAGGCCGCACCACGCCCTTGAGCTTGGCCAGCGCTTCCAGGCTGGTCTCGCGCGGGTGTTCGTCCTGGCTCACGATGATGGCGTCGCCCTTCTTTTGCGGGATGTGCACCGGCACGATCTCGCGCGCCAGGTGGCCAGCCTTGATGGCAGCCACCGCGTTGAGCTGGCTGCGCAGGGCCATCTGGTCCTGGGCTTCGCGCTCGATCTTGAAGTCGGTCGCCACGTTCTCGGCGGTTTCGGGCATGGAGTCCACGCCGTACTTTTCTTTCATCAGCTTGTTGATGAAGCGCCAGCCGATGGTGGTGTCGTACACCGCGTTGTTGCGGCTGAAGGCGCTGTCGGCCTTGGGCATGACGAAGGGCGCGCGGCTCATGCTTTCCACCCCGCCCGCGATCATCAGGCCCGCCTCGCCCGCCTTGATGGCGCGCGCTGCGGTGCCCACGGCGTCGAGTCCCGAGCCGCACAGGCGATTGATCGTGGCGCCGGGCACGTCGATGGGCAGGCCTGCGAGCAGACTGGCCATGTGGGCCACGTTGCGGTTGTCTTCACCGGCCTGGTTGGCGCAGCCGTAGAGCACGTCGGTCACGGCCGCCCAGTCCACACCGGGGTTGCGGTCCATCAGCGCCTTGATGGGGATGGCGCCCAGGTCGTCGGTGCGCACGCTGGACAAGGCGCCGCCGTAGCGGCCGAAGGGGGTGCGGATCGCGTCGCAGATGAAGGCTTGGCGGGTCGTCATGGTTTTTGTCTCCTCGGTTCTCGGGTGGGTTGGATAGGTGCGGTCAGGCCGCCGTGGTCTGCGGGGCCCGGATGGGCAGGCCCACCAGTTGCTCCAGCTCCGCCAGCGACAGGCCGGGCACGGTGTCGATGAGCTGCAGCCCGGTGGGCGTGCAGGCCAGTGTGCACAGATCGGTGTAGATACGCTTCACGCACGCGACACCGGTGAGCGGGTAGCTGCATTGCGTGACGATCTTGCTCGCGCCCTGCTTGGTCAGCAGGTCCATCATCACCCAGGTTTGCTTGGCGCCAATGGCCAGGTCCATCGCCCCGCCCACGGCGGGGATGGCGCCGGGCTCACCCGTGCTCCAGTTGGCCAGGTCGCCCGTGGCCGACACCTGGAACGCGCCCAGCACGCAAATGTCCAGGTGGCCGCCGCGCATCATCGCGAAGCTGTCGGCGTGGTGGAAGTACGCGCCGCCGGGCAGCAACGTCACGGGCTGCTTGCCCGCGTTGATGAGGTCGTAATCCTCCAGTCCCGCAGCGGGCGCCGGGCCCATGCCCAGAATGCCGTTTTCGCTTTGCAGGATGACCTCGCGACCCTCGGGGATGTGGTTGGCGACCAAGGTCGGCTGGCCGATGCCCAGGTTGACGTAGGCGCCGTCGTGGATGTCTTGCGCCACACGCTGGGCCAACTCGTCTTTACTACGCTTTTGATAGCTACTCACGCTTACTCCTCAGGCGGTAGGTGCCAATTTCATGCTGATTTCTTGAACCCACCCGCCTGGGTAGCGGTGCGCGCGATCCTTACCACATGGCTCACGTAGATGCCGGGGGTGACGATGGCCTCGGGGTCCAGCGTGCCCAGCTCCACCACTTCGTGCACGGTGGCAATCGTGGTCTTGGCAGCAGTGGCCATCACCGGGCCAAAGTTGCGCGCCGACATGCGGTAGGTGAGGTTGCCCCAGCGGTCGCCCTTCTCGGCCTTGATCAGGGCCACGTCACCGTGGATGGGGTATTCAAGCACGTAGTGTTTGCCATTGATCTCACGCGTCTCCTTACCGGCGGCCAGCTCCGTGCCATGCGCCGTAGGGCAGAAGAAGGCGCCGATGCCCGCGCCCGCAGCGCGCAGGCGCTCGGCCAGATTGCCCTGGGGCACGAGTTCGAGTTCGAGCTTGCCACTGCGGTACAGCTCATCGAACACATAACTATCGACCTGGCGCGGAAAGCTGCAGATGATCTTGCGCACCTGCCCGGCCTTGAGCAGCGCGGCCAGGCCCTGGTCGGCATTGCCAGCGTTGTTGTTGACCACGGTGAGGTCCCGCGCACCCTGGGCGATGAGGCCGTCGATCAGCTCGCCCGGAATCCCGGCCGTGCCGAAGCCTCCTATCAACACCGTGGCACCATCCTTCACCCCCGCAAGGGCCTGGGCCACCGAGTCCGCCAGTTTGTTGATCATTGCAACGCTTTCTAGGTTTGCTTGTGTTGTCTCTCTGAAATTTGTTCACATAAAGAACAAATGTTCGCTTAAAGAATTATAGTTGGCATACGTATGAATTCCCAAACCCCTGAAGCCAAAGACCCCAAACCGAGCGACAGCTATGTGCAGTCGTTCGCGCGCGGGCTGGAGGTGATCCGCTCGTTCAGCGCAGCCACACCGCAGCAAACCTTGAGCGAAGTGGCGGCGCAAACCGGCCTGACCCGCGCAGGCGCGCGCCGCATCCTGCTCACGCTGCAGACGCTGGGCTATGTGGAGACGGACGGCAAGCTGTTTCGCCTGAGCCCGCGCATCCTGGATTTGGGGTTTGCGTACCTGTCCTCGCTGCCCATCTGGAACCTGGCCGAGCCGGTGATGGAAGACCTGGTGGAAGAGGTGCGCGAGTCGTCATCGGCCGCCGTGCTCGATGGCCTGGACATCGTTTACGTGCTGCGCGTGCCCACGCACAAGATCATGCGCACCACGCTGGGCGTGGGCTCGCGCCTTCCCGCGTGCTGGACGTCCATGGGCCGCATGCTGCTGGCAGGGTTGCCAGACGACGAACTGCGGGCCCGGCTGCAGGGCCACCCCCTGCAACGCTTTACCGCGCACACCACCACGGATATGGAGGCGCTGCTGGCCCACATCCGCCAGGCGCGACAGCAAGGCTGGTGCCTGGTGAACCAGGAACTGGAAGAGGGATTGATTTCGATTGCTGCGCCCCTGACCAACCGCACAGGGCAGACGGTGGCGGCGCTCAACATCAGCGGTCAGGCCAACCGCACGAGTGCGGCCATGATGCAGGAGAGCCTGCTGCCCGCGCTGCTGAGCGCGGCGCGGACCATTTCGCGCATGATGGGAGCGCCAAGGGGGTAGGCGCCTTGGGACGAACGGAACATCCTCAACGGGAGTTGGGGGTCACCCATCGCGACGAGCGCCTGAAACTGAAGCTCCAACACTCGTCTTACGTGGATAGGGCAAGGGCCGGAGCCGCAACCCCAGCCGCTCGCCACGACGGGTGAACGATAGGTGACCTCAGTTCTTGCGAAAGCCCAGCACCAGCACCACGCCGCCCAGCACCATCGCGCCCAGGCTCATCCACTGCGGAATGTTGACGGACTCTTTTTCCTTCACGGTGAGTTCCAGCGGCCCCAGCTTGGCCTGGGTGGTGTCCTTGGTAAAGCTGAAGCCACCGGTCAAAAACCCGGCTAGGCCCAGCACCAACAGCAGCACACCCACAATTCGCATTGCCTTCATGACAGTTCTCCCAACATGCCGGGTTTTGAGGACTGCAACAAAGGGGACCCGGCTCCCTGCCTTTGCGCCAGCCCAATGTAGGTGCGCGAGCCCGCCGCCCGCGTAGGACGCCGCCCCGGCGCCCTGTAGCGCGCGGGCGCGACCCGCACCGCCCTGCCCTCGCCCTCACCGCCCCTGCGCGTGCCAGGCCCTTGCCCTGCGTGCTACCCTCATGCCCCATGTTCAGCCCCTCCCAAGCCGATGTGCGCCGCTTTCTGTGCGGTGTGCACGCCAAGACCCAGAGCGGCGCCCCCATGGAAGCCATCGAAACTTTGGCCAGCCTGTGGATCGCCGAGCACCCCGAATACCACGCCGACCTGTCGGATGCCGACGCCGCCGTGGCGCGCAACTACGACGAAACACCGGACCAGACCAATCCGTTTTTGCACCTGTCGATGCATCTTTCGATCAGCGAACAGTGCAGCATCGACCAGCCCCGTGGCATCCGCCAGGCGGTGGAGCTGCTGACGGCACGCCTCGACTCGCTGCACGACGCACACCACGCCGCCATGGACTGCCTGGGCGAGATGCTGTGGGAGAGCCAGCGTTCCGGCCGACCGCCGGATGGCAACGCCTACATCGCCGCCGTGCAACGCCGCGCCACGCGCGATTGATCCGGCAAGCCTCTGAGAAAGCGACAAAGGCCAGTGCCCCATGGGCACTGGCCTTTGTTTTTGGTGGTGAAAGCCCTTCAGGGACGATCAAGCCGTTTCGTAATGCGCCTGGCACTCTTCCATCGCCTTCCAGCCGATCACTTCCTTGAAGTCGGCCATGCTGGTCTGCCCGCAGGGCAAGCCGTCCACATCGCCCGTGCGGCGCGCCGACAGCGTGGCCAGGTTCTTCTGCAAGGCATGCACCGTGCTCATCAGCGTCACCACCGGGTAGGTGGCAAAGGCCGCCACTTCTTCGATCTGCGAGCGCGTCAGGCGCGACATCCACAGCCCCTGCATGAGCTGCAGCGACAGCCGGCGGCCCGAGGCATCGCGCAAGCGCACCAGGTCCTCATAGCCCTTGAAGGTGCGCGAGATGGGCTGGATCAGGTCCGCCCCGGCTTCGGCAAAACGCACGGCGCGCTCGATGGCCTCCTCGGGGTCTGCCACATCGGTGCGTGCGACGATGAGGAAGTCCGGGTCCTGACGGGCATCCACCGCTGCCTTGATGCGCGCCACGGCGTCCGGGATGGACACCACAGGCGTAACGGCCGCCGCCGCCGGGCAGCGCTTGGGGCTGATCTGGTCCTCGATAGAGATGGCCGCCACGCCCGCCTTCTCAAATTCACGCACCGTACGGGCGACGTTGATCACGTTACCGTAGCCGGTGTCGGCATCTGCAAACACTGGCTTCTTCACCACATTGACGATGTGGTGCACCACGCCGACATTTTCCGTCAACGTGTAGACCTCCATGTCTGGCTGGCCCAGCAACGATGCCGAGATGCCAAAGCCGGTGGTGAAGATGCCATCAAAGTCCGACTGGTCGACCAGCAGGGCCGAGAGGGCATCCTGAGCGCCCGCCATCCAGAAAGTGGGGCCCGACTGGATACGCGCACGCATATGTTGTCGCAAGCTCTTGGTCATGGTCAGGTCCTCAGCGCTTCACAGGGTCGATATAGCTGCCCATGGACACGAACTTCTGGTCCTTGAGCTCCATCAGCGCCACGCCTGTCTGGCCGCGCCGCGCATAGCCACCAGCACTGATAGGCTGGAAGGTGATCTTGGGGCCAATCTTCTGGTCAAAGTCCTTCATGCCATCCAGCTCGGCCACCACCTTGGCACGGCTGGGCTCGGCACCGGCACGCTTCAAAGCCTCAACCGTCACAGCGGCTGACGAATAGCCCATCAGCGCCATCGACGTGGGCGCCGACTTGGGGTACAGCTTGGCGTAGCGCTGGAAGAACGACTGGATGGCCGGGTTGTTGCCGTCCACGGCGTCGTAGTACGAAGCCACGTACAGCTTGGACTGCGTCTTGCCCAGCAGCTCGATGAACTTGGGGTCGTTGAGACCGCCCGCGCCAAACACCGTGGGCTTCCAGCCCAGCTTTTCGGCACCGCGGAAGAACTGCACGGCCTCCTGACCCAGCGCGTAAACGATGACCACATCCGGCTCAGCCTGCTTGAGCTTAAAGACCTGGGAGGTGAGGTCGGTCGCAAAGCGCTCGAAGGTCTGTGCCTCGACCAGCTTCATGCCGTGCTTTTCCATGCGCTGCACGGCAATGTCGTAGGCCGGCTTGCCCCAGCCGTCGTTCTGGTAAAGCATCGCGATCTTCTTGGCCTTGAGCACCTCGACCGCGTGGTCGATGTAGGCCGCCGTCTCGGTGGACTGCGGTGATGGCAGTACGTACAACAAGTCGCGCGGCGGGTTGGAGGTCAGGTCCGAGATGCTCAGCGCGCCAATGGTGGGCACCTTCTTGGTGGAGCTGTATTCGTAGGCGCTGATGTTGGTGGCGTGGCCGATGTTGCCCACCATGGCAAACACCTTGTCGCGCTCGACCAGCAGCTTCGCATTGGCCACCGACTTGGCGGGCTTGAGCTCGTCGTCATAGGTAATGAGCTTGATCTTGCGGCCGTTGACGCCGCCTTGCTCGTTGACCATGTCGAAGTACGTGCGCATGCCTTCGTCCACGGCCTTGCCCATGTAGGCCAGCGTGCCCGACAGCGGTTGCGAGGAGCCCAGAACGATCTCCTGGGTCAGCACACCTTCGTCCTTGTTCTCGAAAGCCTGCACGTCCAGCGTGGTCGCCATCAGGCAGCTTGCTGCGGCGGCAGCCAGCAGCGTACGGCGTGGAATGAAGTGACTCATGGTTTGTCTCCTGTGTTTATCGGTGGGAAAGGAACTTGGGGGGTCTGGGTTGGCGATCAGCCGCCCAGATAGGCGCGGCGGATGTCCTCATTGCCCGCCAGCTCGGCGGCCGGGCCTTGCATCACCACGCGGCCGGTCTCGATGACGTAGCCTTCGTCGGAGATGTCGAGCGCAATGTCTGCGTCCTGCTCCACGATGAGCAGCGTGAGGTTTTCGCGGTCGCGGATGTCGCGCAGCGTTTCGAAGATGGCGTCCTTCAGGATGGGGGCCACGCCCATGGAGGGCTCGTCCAGCATCAGCAGGCGCGGCTTGGCCAGCAGGCCCCGGGCAATGGCCAGCATCTGCTGCTCGCCGCCCGACAAGGTGCCGGCGCGCGAGGTGATGCGCTCCTTGAGCCGGGGGAAATAGCCCAGCACACGGTCGATGTCGTCGCGCACCTCGGCGGCGGGGCGGGTGTAGCCGCCCAGCACCAGGTTGTCGCGCACGGTGAGCTGCGCAAACACCATGCGGCCTTGCGGCACATGGGCAATGCCGCGCCGCACCAGCGCTTCGGCAGGCACGTTGACAATGGACTGGCCATCAAAAATGGCCTGACCCTCGCTGACCGGCAGCAGGCCCGAGAGCGCACGCATCAGCGTGGTCTTGCCAGCCCCATTGGCGCCCAGCACACACACGATGCGGGCCTGCGGTACCCGCAGGCTTACGCCGTGCAGCGCGCGGATCTTGCCGTAGCCCGCGCTCAGGTTGTCCACGCTCAGCAGTGCCGGTGCACTGGATGTCTCAACGCCGTTTACCACTCTTGCCTCCTCCGAGATACGCCTCGACCACGGCGGGATGGTTCTCGATCTCCCTGGGTGTGCCCTGCGCCAGGAAGGCGCCGTTGTGCATCACGGTGATCGTGTCCGAGATGGACATCACCAGCGGCATGCTGTGCTCGATGAGCAGCAGCGTCGCTTGCGTGTTGGCCTGCAGCCGCTTGAGCGTTTCGCCCAGAGCGTCGATCTCGCGGTTGTTCATGCCCGCAGCGGGCTCGTCCAGCAACATCAGGCGTGGCTCCAGCGCCATGGCACGGGCCAGCTCCACCAGCTTTTGCGTGCCGTAGGGCAGGTCGCGCACCACCGCATGCGCATGGGCGTGCAGGCTGAGCTTTTCAAGCACCGCCTCCACACGCTCACGCTCTTCGCGCTCCTCTCGGCGCTGGCGCGGCAGACACAGCAGGGCCTCCACCAGCGTGGCGCGCATCGCCATCGACCGCGCAATCAGCACGTTGTCAAACACGGTCAGTTCGGCAAACAGCTCCAGGTTCTGGAACGTGCGTGCAATGCCCAGCCGCGCCACCTGGTGGGCCTTGCAGCCCAGCAGCTCCACGTCACCGGAGGTTGTGCGATAGCGCATGGCGCCTTGCTGGGGCGTGTAGAAGCGGCTGATGCAATTGAGCATCGTCGTCTTGCCAGCGCCGTTGGGTCCGATGAGTGCGTGCACCGTGCCGGGCATCACGTCGAAGCTCACGTCCTGCACGGCTACGATGCCGCCAAACGCCATGCGCACACCCTGGATGCTGAGCAAAGGCGCAGCCCGGCCGGGAACTGCCACCACAGGCGCCTGCGACGGCAAGGTCTTGTCGTCCATCACTCTCATCGCACCCCCCCGCTCTGCGCTGCATCTGCACCGGGCAAACGCTTGCGCTTGAAGAGGCTGGCCAACCCGTCGGGCAGGAACATCAGCGCCAGGATCATCGCGACGCCATACAGCGCGCGCTGGAACTGATCGAACCCCAGGTACGTGAGCAACTGCGGCGCACCGATGACGAACACTGCGCCCAGCACCGAGCCCAGGATGGAGCCCAGCCCGCCTACGATGACCATCGAGACGAAGCTGATCGACACCATGATGCTGAAGAGCGATGGGTCGATAAAGCGCACCAGTGGCGCGTACAGCGCGCCCGACAGGCCCGTGTAGAACGCACACACGCCAAACGCCACCAGCTTGAGCGCCGTGGTGTTCAGCCCCAGGGCGCGGGCCGCCGTCTCACTGCCCTTGATGGCCAGAAAGCCCCGCCCGAAGCGGCTGCGTGCCAGGTTGCGCGCAACCCACAGCGCCCCCGCCAGCACGACGGCGGTGAACACGTGGTACGCGCGCTCGTCCAACGCCCAGCCAAACAGGGTGGGTCCAGGTGCGCCCATGCCGTTCTCGCCGCCCGACATGTCACCGCTGGACTTGGCAATCTCTACCGAGATCATCACAAACCCCAGCGTGGCAATCGCCAGGAACACCTCCTCCAGACGCAGCACGGGCAGAGCCAGCAGCAGCCCCACCACGGTGGCGATGCTGGCGGCAATGAACATAGACAGCACCAGCGGCACGCCAAAGTGCGTGGTCAAGATGGCCGAGCCATAGGCACCGATGCCGAAGAACACGGCACCCGCCATGGAGATCAGGTTGGTGTAGCCCGTGAGGATGTTGGTGCCGAACGAAGCCAGCGTGTAGATGATGACGAGCGTGAAGATGTACAGCACGTAGCCACCGGGCACTAGTGGCGCCAGCACGAAGGCCAGCACAAACAGCACCGGGCCGAGCCAGGGGTAGGTGTCAAAGACTTTGGTCATGGCGGCTCCTTAGACCTTCTTGATCTGGGCGCGGGCCAGCAAACCGTGGGGACGCAGGATCAGGATGACCAGCATCACGATGAAGGGCACGGCGTCCTTCCAGGCCGAGGACACATAGGCGCCAGTGAGGTTTGACGACACACCAATGATCACGCCGCCCAAAAGCGCGCCTGGCATGCTGCCAATGCCACCCAGCACCGCAGCAGCGAACGCGAAGTGAAGTGCGTGCTGCATCATCGAAAAGTGCACGAAAGTCAGCGGCGCAATCAGCAAGCCCGCCGTGGCTGCGATCACGTGCGACAGCGCCCAGGCCAACGCATAGATGCGCTTGATCGGAATGCCCATGAGGCGCGCAGCCGTGGGGTTTTCCATCGTCGCCTGCATGGCAATACCCAGCCGCGTGAAGCGGAAAAACGCAAACAGCAGGGCGGCCAACGTAGCGCACACGGCCACGATGCCCAGGTCAATGCCCGAAACAATCACGCCCCCGATGTCGATGGGCGCGGCCGGGAAGATGCTGGGCAGCTCCTGCGTGTCTTTGCCCCACACCCAGATGGCCAGATCGCCAAACACCAGGAACAGGCCCAGCGTGCAGATCGCAGACGACAGCAGCGCCTTGCCAATGAAGCGGCGAATGATGAACCGCTCGATCGCCATGCCCAGAGCCGCGCCAAAGAGCAGCGTGAGCGGCACCACAGCCCACAGCGGCAGGCCCAGCTTGAACAGCGTGTAGGCCACGAAGGCCGAGAGCATGGCTGCTTCGCCATGCGCGAAATTGAGGATGCCCGTCGCCTTGAACACCATCACGATGCCCAGGGCGATGAGCCCGTAGATGGCGCCCAGGGCGACGCCGCTGACAATCATCTGCAACATGGTATGCCCCTGCCCGTCACGCCGCCGCAGCGGCAGCACGCTCGCGTGCCAGCCGGGCCTTGAGATAGGGCGTGAACCCACCCGCCTCGATCGTGGCGCGCTCGGTGGACGACCAGGGCTCGAACGGCAGTGTCTGCCCCGTGCGCTGGTTGACCACCACGCCGCGCTCCCAATCCACCTGCAGGGTGTCCCACCGCTGCGTCGCCGCGCGGATGCCCGGGCAGGTGATCAGCGGGAACCCCATGCTGATCTCGCCCCGGAAGAAACCGGGAGAGAACGACTCGGCAATCACGCCTGCCACGCCCAGGTGGCGCATGGCGCGCATGGCCGGGTAATGCGGGTGGCCATAGCCAAAGTTCTGCCCGCCCACCAGCAAGTCACCTTTGGCAACGGACTGGGCAAAGTCAGGGTCGTAGCTGGTCATGGTGACCGCTGCCAGCTCGTTGATGTCGGTGATCTTGATGTTCTTGATGCCGACGATCAGGTCGATGTCGTAGTCGTCTTCCGTAAAGACCCAGGCCGCGCGGCCGTGCAAGGTGGGCAGAGTCATGCTGCACTCCCTTCGGTGTTGGAGAGGTAAGGCCGGGGGTCGGTGATGCAGCCCTCCAGGGCCGATGCAGCCACCACAGCGGCGTTGCAGATGAAGATTTCAGAATCGGCACTGCCCATGCGACCGGGCGTGTTGAGCGTGCCGGTGGAGACAGCGCGCTGACCATCCGTCATGGTGGCAATGCGGCCATAGCAGTAGTCGCAGCTGGAGGAGCTGATGAAAGCGCCCGCATCCACCAGGGTCGAAATCAGGCCTTCGCTGGCTGCTTGGGACATGATGGCCTGCGAGGTGGGCACCACATGCAGCTGGAAGCCCGGCTTGATCTTGCGGCCCTTGAGCACCTGCGCTGCAATGCGTAGGTCTTCCAATCGGCCGCTGGCGCAGCTGCCCAGATAGCCCATGTGCACTTCCAGGCCAGCGTACTCGGTCAGGTCCCGCGTGTTGGCGGGGCTGGGTGGTGCCACCACGATGGGGGCCAGGTTGCTCACATCCACCGTCACCACGCGGTCGTAGTGCGCGTCGGCATCAGGGTAAACCGGGTCCAGCGCGATCTTGGCGCGGCCCTTGGCGTATTCAAGCGTCTTGGCATCGGGGGCGATCAGCATCGTCGTCGCGCCCAGGAACATGGCCTGGCCGCAGATCGTCTGGCGGCCTTCGATGCTCATGGCGTCAATCACGGGGCCGCACAGCTCCACCACCTTGAATCGGCAGGACGAAGGCCCCATCACCCGCACCAGGTGGTGAAAGATATCCCGCGCCATCACGCCGGGCTGCACCGTACCGGTGACTTCGATCTTGACCGTGCCGGGCACCACGAGCGCCATGCGCTCGGAGACAAAGGTCTCCAGCACGCTCTTGCGGGCGCCCATCGCCAGGGTGCCGAACGCGCCCAGCTGGCTCACATGCCCGTCAAAGTGCACAGCAAACGCCCCTGGCGTGGCATAGCCGAGTTCGGCAGATACCTGGTGGCCAATGCCTTCGCGCTCATGCACAGGCACACCCTGCTCCTTGCCCCAGGCACGGGTGATCTTATGGAGTTCTTCCTCCTTGGGGGCAGCCGCCGGGACCATGTGGTCGATGAACAGCACAAAGCGCTCAGGGCTTGGCACCTTGTCCACACCGAACTCCTCCTTGGCCTCCTTGAAGAACACATCGGTGTAGCCCGGAAAGTCGTAGGCAATCACGAAATCCGGCCGCGCCAGGATCTCGTCGCCCGCCCTGACGGCAGGCACCCCTGCAACCCGGGCGAGGATCTTTTCAGTCATCGTGTAAGACATGCGGCTTTACCCAGTTATCCACTATGTGGAAGTTGAACAAATCGTTTGATCACTTATTAAAAAATCAAACGCCAGCTCAACTGCCTGGGTAAACCCTATATTGCCCACCATGTGGATACAAACTACAAACACAATATGAATAAAAACACCACAACAGTCCCCTTTGAGACAAAAAAACCGCCACATAGTGGAAATCTAAAAACTGGCACCCAGAGCATTGAGCGCGTGGTGCAGATGCTCCGTATCGTGGCGTCTCGTGGAAAAGGCGGCATGCGCATCGGCGAAATCGCCACCACCAGCGGTCTGCCGCAATCGACCTGCTTTCGCATGCTTCATCGCTTGGAGGCAGAAGGTTTGTTGAACCGAGACACGCACACGCGCAAGTACTACCTGGGGCCGCTGCTGTATGAGCTGGGCTTGCTCGCACGGCCCCGCTACCGACTGTCGGAACTGTGTGACGGCGCGCTGCAGAAGCTGGCCGAAGTCACACAGGACACCATCTACCTGAGCGAACGCAGCGGGCTGGAGGCTGTGTGCACCCACCGCGCACTGGGCGACTACCCCATCAAGTCATTGGCGCTGGATGTGGGCATTCGCCGGCCGCTGGGCGTCGGTGCGGGCGGGCTGGCCATCTTGTGCGCCCTGCCGCCGGACGAGGCAGAGTCCATCATCGAAGCCAATGCACCTAAGTACGAGAAGTACGGATTCGTCACAGCCCCCTACCTGCGCGAAGCGATCAAGGTAGGGCGCGAGAAGGGTTACGCGTTTCTGGACAGCGTGGTCACGCCGGGTACAGCCGCCATTGGCATTGCCTTCCCGCCAGACAACCCCATCGCAGCCATCAGCGTGGCCGCCATCTCGGGGCGGCTCGAATCGCACCGGCGTGATGAGGTGGCCCGGCTGATGCGCCCTCAGATCCGATCCATCTGCGAAGCCATGACCAACCAGGCGGTGCTGGCTGATCGCTGACCGTCTCACAACACTACAGCACCCGGAACGCTATCACCGCCAGCAGCGTAGGCGGCAAGGCCCCCAGCAGCAGACCCAACGGGTTGACAACGCCGTCCGAGAATTTCTCCTTCAGGATGGATGCCCCGGCCGGGTTGGGCGCATTGGCAATCACCGTCAGGCCACCCCCCGTGACGGCGCCCGCCACCAAGGCCACCTTGAACTCGTCGCTCAGGCCTTCGACCAGCGAGCCCAGGTAGGTCAGCGCAGCGTTGTCGGTGAACGCGGTGAGCGCCGCAGCGCCAAAGAACACGGCGTTGGCATCCATCTTCATGAGCACGGGCTGCAGCCACCATTGCTGCAAGCCACCCAGCACCACCAGCCCGGCAAGGAAGAACGCCACCAGCAGCGCCTCGCGCAGAATCAGCGGGTTTTGGTGGCGCTGGTAGGCCGTGGTGAACCCCATGAAGAACAGGAACAGGCCCAGGAACACTGCGGGATGGTGCGCAAACACCACCACCAGCACCAGGAACGCGAGGTGAACACCCGCCACGGTCCACGGCACGGGGGACTCGGCGGCAGGGATCTTGCGCCCCATGTGACCCAGCTGGTTACGGAAGATCAGCATCGCAATGCCCGCGTTGACGAGCACGGCCACCGCCGCCTTCCAGCCGAAGTTCGACATCATGAACCAGATGTCCCAGTTCCACTTGGCGGCCACCATCAGCACGGGCGGCGCCGCAAAGGAAGTGAGCGTTCCACCGATGGAGATGTTCACGAACAGCACGCCGATGGTCGAATACTTGAGCCGGCTGGAGATGGGGTGGGAGAACAGCGTGTCCCGCAGCATCAGGGCGGCCAGCGTCATCGCTGCCGGTTCGGTGATGAACGACCCGAGCAGGGGTACGAACGCCAGCACCACAAAGTACATGGCCATGCCGCGCTGCACGGGCAGCAGGGCTGCAAGCGCCCGCACCACGGCCCCGGACAGCTCCAGAATGGGGCGGGTGGCAGCAATCACCATGATCGCGAACACGAACAAAGGCTCTGTGAAATTGCGCGAGTCCAGATAGGCCGTGGCCTCCTGTTTTCCGCTGATGGAAAACATGAACAGCATGAGCACCATGGCCCAGAAGCCGAAAACGACCTCCACCTCGCCCAGCAGATGCCAGATGCCCGCATGCCGTGGCTGCGTGTGCGCCAGGTGCTCGAAGAACTTGGTGGAAAAAGTGTGGAGGATGGCCAGTCCGAACAGGACGGCGCCGATCACTTGGATCAGGGTCGGAGAAGAGTTCATGGGTCGCAGCGAAGCCGCGCGGCGGCCCGACCAGCGCATGAACCTGCCGAATCACCATGACTGCGACACCCTCGTCCATTCTACTAAGGTCCACCAAAACCCCTTGTAGGCGCAGGCCGCGTTCGGGTTCGTCCAGGGACTTTGGCAGGGGCCCGCACACCGGTGGGGCTCCTGCGCCCGCAACCGCAGCCCCATGAAAAAAGCCCGCCAAGGCGGGCTTTCGGGAGCGCGGGCCAGGTGGCCGTATCAGCGGAAACGCGACTGGGGCACCACGTGCAGGTCGCCATCAACGCTGCTGATGTAGTTGGCCAGGGCCTTCAGCTCGGCATTGGTGAACTGCTTGGCCACGCCACCCATGATGGCGTTGTTGCGGCCCACATTGGCATTCTTCTCCACCTTGTAAGACTTGAGCGCCACAAAGAGGTAGTCAGCGTGCTGGCCCGCGATCTTGGGGTAGGAAGGATCGATGGGCTTGGCGAAGTTGTCACCGTGGCAGGACACGCACGCGCCCTTCTTGAGCAGCTCGGCTACTTGCACGCTGGGTTCGCGCGATGACTTGGCGGGCAGCTCGGCGCCGGTCTTGCCGTGTTGTTCGTAATAGGCCGACACATCGGCGATGTCTTTTTCAGACAGCGACTCGGCGATGCCGCGCATGGTGGGGTGCTTGCGCTCACCCTTTTGGTAAGCGACCAGCGCTGCCGCAATGTACTTGGCGCTTTGGCCCGAGATCATGGGCACCTTGTGCACTTCGGGGAAGCTGGCCTGGTAGCCCGGGATGCCATGGCAGCCGATGCACATGGCGATCTTTTGCTTGCCTGCTTCCACGTCGCCTTTGGCTTCCTGGGCATGGGAGATAGCGGTCACGGAAGCGACAGCCAGGGCAAATAGCGTGGTCAGCGTTTTGTTCATTTTGCGCGCACAATCTCGTGGAAGTTCAGCTCTGGGCTCTGATCAGCCGTTGATTATAGCCAGCGCCCTGTCAAGCCCATTCATCAACGATCCGGTGTTTTCCCCCATGAAATTCCAAGGCTCCCAGAACTACGTCGCCACCCAAGACCTGATGCTGGCCGTGAACGCTGCCATCACGCTGCAACGGCCGCTGCTGATCAAGGGCGAGCCCGGCACGGGCAAGACGATGCTGGCCGAGGAAGTTGCGCAGGCGCTAGACATGCCCCTGTTGCAATGGCACATCAAGTCCACCACCAAGGCCCAGCAGGGCCTGTATGAATACGACGCGGTGAGCCGCCTGCGCGACAGCCAGCTCAATGATGGCGACAGCGCCGAGCGCGTGAAGAACATCCGCAACTACATCGTGCAGGGCGTGCTGTGGCAGGCCTTCACGGCCGACCGCCCTGTGGCGCTGTTGATCGACGAAATCGACAAGGCCGACATCGAGTTCCCGAACGACCTGCTGCGCGAAATCGACCGCATGGAGTTCTACTGCTACGAAACGCGCGAACTCATCAAGGCCAAGCACCGCCCGCTGGTGTTCATCACCTCGAACAACGAGAAGGAGCTGCCCGACGCCTTCCTGCGCCGCTGCTTCTTCCACTTCATCAAGTTCCCTGAAGCCGACACGATGCGGCAGATCATCAACGTGCACTTCCCTACGCTCAAGAGCGAGCTGCTCAGCGTGGCGATGAAGACGTTCTATGACGTGCGCAACCTGCCGGGCCTGAAAAAGAAGCCCTCGACCAGCGAACTGATCGACTGGCTCAAGCTGCTGGTGGCCGAAGACATCCCGCTCACCGCCCTGCAAAGCGCCGACAACAAGGTGGCCGTGCCTCCGCTGGTGGGCGCGCTGCTGAAGAACGAGCAAGACGTGAGCCTGTTCGAGAAGCTGGTGTTCATGAACCAGCGCAACCGCTGATCCCGGACGGCCCGCCCATGACCGCCCCCAATCCCCCCTCCCTCGCGGACGGCATCTCCGACGCGGTCGGATTTGTCGGAGGCGCGCTGGCCGGCTTCTGGCTGGGCCAATGGCTGGGCATGGACATCTTTGCACCTGGCTATGGCACCCCGGCCCTGATTGGCATTGCCCTGGTCGGCTTGGGCGGTGGCCTGGGCCTGCATGCGGCCAAACGCTGGCAGGCCAGCCGCCGCAGCAAGTCCTCCAAAAGCTGACAAAGCGCCCGGAGCAAGACCCATGGCTTTTGTAGAACCCATCACGTTGCGCGACTGCGGCGTGCGCCTGGAACCCCTGGCCCTGTCGCACGAAGAAGGCCTGCGCCTGGCTGCCGCCGATGGCGAGCTGTGGAAGCTGCGCGTGACCTCGGTGCCCGAGCCGCAGGACACCCGCGCCTACATCGAAACCGCCTTGAAGGGCCGCGAAGAAGGCCACCGCTTTGCGTTTGCCGTGGTCGATGACGTCACCGACAAGGTGCTGGGCTGCACCAGCTTCCACGACATCCTGCCTGCCGTGAAACGGGTCGAGATTGGCTACACCTGGTACTGCCAGAGCGTGCAGCGCAGCCATGTCAACACCACCTGCAAACTGTTGTTGTTGCAGCATGCCTTCGACACCCTGGGCTGCCACGTGGTGGGCTGGCGCACCGACAACTACAACTTCGCCTCGCAAAGGGCCATCGAACGCCTGGGCGCCAAAAAAGATGGCGTGATCCGTGGCCACGCGCTGCGCCGCGACGGCACCATCCGCGACACAGTGATGTACAGCATGCGCGCGGGCGAGTGGCCCGAGGCGCGCGCGCAGTTGCTATACCTTTTGGAGCGCAACAAGCTCGCCTGACGCGCGCAAGGAGCCAAGAACATGCTGATCGACTTCTTCTACACCCTGCGCTCGGCCAAGTTGCCCGTGTCGGTTAAGGAATACCTCACCCTGCTCGAAGCCCTGCAGGCCGGTGTGGTGGGCCCCAAGTCAGACGACGCCTGGAGCCTGGACGACTTCTACAACCTCTCGCGCCTCACGCTGGTCAAAGACGAGAAGCACTTCGACAAATTCGACCGGGCCTTCGGCGCCTACTTCAAGGGCGTCGAGATGGTGGCTGACTTCACCAAGGAGATCCCGGCCGACTGGCTGCGCAAGATCCTGGAGAACGAACTCACGCCCGAGCAAAAAGCCGCCATCGAGAAGATGGGCTGGGACGAGCTGATGGAGACGCTGAAGAAGCGCCTCGAAGAACAGAAAGAGCGCCACGAAGGCGGCAACAAGTGGATCGGCACGGGCGGCACGAGCCCCTTTGGCCATGGCGGCTACAACCCGCAGGGTGTGCGCATTGGCGGCGCGGGCAAGAACAAGAGCGCCGTGAAGGTGTGGGAACAGCGCGCCTACAAGGACTACGACGACCAGCAGGAGCTGGGCACACGCAACATCAAGGTGGCGCTGCGCCGCCTGCGCAAGTTTGCGCGCGAAGGGCATGAGCTGGAACTGGACCTGCCCGACACCATCCGCAGCACGGCAGCCAATGCAGGCTACCTGGATATCAAGATGGTGCCCGAGCGGCACAACAACGTGAAGGTGCTGCTGCTGATGGACGTAGGCGGCACCATGGACGAACACATCCAGCGCGTGGAAGAGCTGTTCAGCGCCGTGAAGAGCGAGTTCAAGCACCTGGAGTTCTACTACTTCCACAACTGCGTGTACGACTTCATGTGGAAGAACAACCGCCGCCGCTTTGCCGAGAAGTTCCCGACCTGGGACATCATCCGCAAGTACAACCGCGACTACAAACTGATCTTTGTGGGCGATGCGACCATGAGCCCGTACGAGATCCTGCAGCCCGGCGGCAGCGTGGAATACAACAACGAGGAGGCGGGTGCCGAGTGGATCCAGCGCCTCACACACGCCTTCCCCAAACACGCGTGGATCAACCCCGAGCCCCAGGGCGTGTGGCAGTACCGCCAAAGCATCAGCATCATCCAGCAGCTGATCGGCAACCGCATGTACCCGCTGTCGCTCAAGGGGCTGGAAGAGACCATGCGGCTGCTGTCGAAGTAAGCCGAGCGGCTGGTACGGCACTGAGAAACCATTGCGCGCCGCTGTCTGACACGGACGGGCCGTTTTTCAGTGCATAGTGGCGGCGGGCGGGCTTTTGTCAGCCCGCCATCGTCGTCCACCCCCTTACTTTGCTGCCGTGCCTTTTCGCGTCCTGCGCCCCTCTGCCAATTCTCCAACGCCGGCCCCGTGGCCGGCGTTGCTGCTTATCGGCGCGCTGTGCCTGCCTGGGTGCAGCCTGCTGCCGCGCGCTGAGAAAGGATATGACAGCCAGGAAGCCTCCACCGCAGCCATTGCCGAATCCGCCACACCCGCATTCGACCTGCGGGTGCGCGCACCGACCACGGTGGAGGACACCCTGGAGCGCCACCTGGAGCTGCAGCGCTTTCGCCACCTGCCCGATCTGCACGCCAACGAACTGCAGCGCCTGCTGGGCGCCACCGACGCCAACGCCCGCGAGCTGCTGGGCACGATGGGCTACTTTGCGCCCACCATCACCGTGGAGTTGACCGAAACCCCGGACAGCCCCACCGCACCCCGCGCCGTGGTCGTCACCGTGGAGCCCGGGCCACGGACCCATGTGGCCAGCGCAGACATCGTTTTCAGCCCCGACAGCACGGCTGCCACCGAAACCGACAACCGCGCCCCGGACGCCAGCCCCCGCCAACAGCAGCGCGTGCAGCGCAACTGGTCGCTGACGCCGGGCCAGCCCTTCACCCAGTCTGCCTGGAACACGGCCAAGAACGATGGCCTGCGCCAGCTGCAGGCCCGCCGCCACCCCACGGCGCGCATCGCCAACAGCCGCGCAGAGATCGATGCGGACAAGCACGAAGCCAAGCTCAGTGTGAGCTACGACCCCGGCCCCGCCTACCGCTTCGGGCCTCTGCGTGTGGAGGGCAGCCAACGCTATGACCCCGATGGCGCGCGGCGCCTGGCCCGCCTGCCCACTGGCGCGGTGTACGACGAGGCTGAAATGCTGGATGCCCAGCTGCGGCTGGCCAGCAGTGGCTACTACGACGCGGTGTTTCTCACGCTCGACACCGAGGGCACCGACCCGCAGGCCGCCCCCGTGGTGGCCCAGGTGCGCGAGGCCAAGGTGCAAAAGCTGGTGTTCGGGCCCGGCTTCTCGACCGACAGCGGCGCGCGCCTGTCGCTGGAACATATCCACAACCAGATGCCCGGCCTGGGCTGGCGTGCCGTGAGCAAACTGGCCCTGGACCGAGAGACCCAGCAAGCCAGCAGCGAATGGACCGACCTGCCCGACAACAACGGCTGGCGCTGGTTAGCTGGTGGCGAGCTGCAGCGTGAAGCAACCGGCGACTACGACGTGAACAGCAGCCGCCTGCGCATGGGCCGCAGCAAAAGCACCCGGAACATCGACCGCAACTACTTTGTGCAATACGACTACGCCAACAGCCAGGGGCTTGCCGCCAACGCGCAGTCGCCCTCCGACACCAGCACAGCCCTGAGCCTGAACTACGGCTGGACAGGTCGGTACTTCAACAGCCTCACCGCCCCCACACGGGGCCATGGCGTGGCGGTGGAGCTGGGCATGGGCACCACGCTGCGGCCCGAGCGCTACCCGTTTGTGCGCAGCAGGGTGCGCTGGCAGTCCTTTGTGCCTGCCGGGCGGGTGACGGACTCCTCCGGCACAGGCCGCAACGCCCGGATCGCCCTGCGGGCCGAAGCGGGTGCCGTGCTCGCCCGCGAGAGCGCACAGATCCCTGTGACACAGCTGTTCATCACCGGGGGAGACACCACGGTGCGTGGCTATGGCTATCGCAGCATCGGTGCGCGCACCGACAACGGCCAGCTCTACGGCGGCCGGTACATGGCGGCGGGCAGCGTGGAATGGCAGCGCCCCATCGTCTACAACGGCGCCATGACCGACTGGGAGAGCACGCTGTTCGTCGATGCCGGGGCCGTTGCCGACAAGGTGGGCGACCTCAGCCCCCGTGTGGGCGTGGGCGCCGGGGTGCGCTGGCGCAGCCCCGTGGGGCCGCTGCAGGCCGACCTGGCCTACGGCATCAAGACCCAGGAACTGCGGCTGCACCTGCGGCTGGGGTTCAGCTTCTGAGGCCCGCAACCTCCATGCCACCCAGCCCCACCCCGCCGCGCGCACGCGCCTCCGATTTCAGCGCGGGGGCCTCCTCGCCCACCCAGGCCTCGGCACCACGCCAGGCACACCGGGTGCTGCGCACGCTCGGAGGGTGGCTGGTGGCCATGGCCGCGCTGTTGATCGTCGCCATGGCGGCACTGTGGTGGTGGGCGGGCAGCAGCACTTCGTTGGCATGGGCCATCACGCGTGCGGCGCAGTACCTGCCCGCAGACCAGCAACTGGAAAGCCGCGAGGTCACCGGGACACTGCGCAGCGGCGGGCGCATTGGCTGGCTGCGCTGGAACAGCCCCAGCCTGTCGGTCGAAGTGACCGACCTGCGCCTGGGCTGGCAGCTGGTGCCCTTGCTCCAACGCCGCCTGGCGCTGGGCGAAATGCATGCCGCGCGTGTGCAGATCACGCCGCTGGGGGGGCCACCCCGCACGGAGCCACCTGCGCCACCAACCCAGCTGGTGCTGCCCCTCCAGATCAGTCTGCCGTTTGGCGTGGACCAACTGCAATGGGCGGGCGCCCCGGCCGTTGAAGCGCGGGGCCTGGCCGGTGACTACCACTTTGACGGGCGTGAGCACCGCCTGAACATCGGCGGTGTAGAGCTGGCCCAGGGCCGCTACAGCGCCCGGCTGGCGCTGCAGGCCCAGCCTCCCATGGCGCTGAATGCCACGGTGGACGGCACGGTGCACACCGCTGTGCCCGGCAGCGCCACCGCACTGGAGGTGGGCGCACACGCCACACTGCAGGGCACGCTGGCCACAGCGGCGGCACAGCTGCAACTGCAGGCGCAGATCCGCCCCACAGCCACACAAGTGCAACCAGCCACCCCGGCCGCACCGCCACCCGCACGCGCCACAGAACCCATGCAGGCCGAGGTACAGGCCACGCTAGCGCCCTGGTCCGCGCAGCCCCTGCAGTCGGCCCAGGCCACGCTGCGCGCCGTCAACCTCGCGGCCCTGTGGCCCCAGGCACCGGCCACCCAGCTGGATGGCACCGTGCAGGCCGGGCCCAGCATGAGCACCGCCACCGGCGACACCGGCTGGGCCATGCAGGCGCAGCTGCGCAACGCACTGGCGGGCCCGTGGGACCAGGCCCGACTGCCCGTCACCGCCATGCTGGCCGATGCGAAGTACGACGGCACCCGCTGGACGGTGCCCGGCGCCACGGTGACCGCAGGCACAGGCACCGTCACCCTGCAGGGCCACTACACGCCCGCCACAGGCGCACTGGAAGGCCAGGCCGTGCTGCGCAACCTGCGCCCCGACGCCCTGCACACCGCCTGGGCCGCCGCCCCGCTGGCAGGCCGGGTGGATGCACAGATGCAGGGCGAGGCCGTGCGTTTCTCGGCAGACATCCGCACCACCGGCCCCGCTGCTGCCACCCCCGGCACAACGCCGCCCAAGCGCGCCCCGCTGCTGCGCATCAACACGCTCACAGCCCAAGGCAGCTGGCAACCCGCATCGGCCGCACAGCCTGGCGGCCGCTTGCAACTGGAGCGCCTGCTGCTGGACGCTTTGCAAGCCCGCATTGAAGCCACCCAGTTGCGTGTGGCCCCTGGCGATCTGTCGGGCCAAGGTCTGCTCACGCTGGCGGTGCCGGGCGCCACTGCGCGCACGCAGGGCAGCATCGCGCCACAGACCGGCGCAGGCGACCTGCAGGTGCAATGGAGCGATGTGGGCCAGACCCAGCGCTGGCTGGCCAGCCTGCCGCTGGTGGGCGCCCCCCTGCAACAGGCCCTGCAAGGCGCGACGGCCCAGGGCGCCGCGCAGCTGAGCGCCCGCTGGAAAGGGGGCTGGAACACGCTGGCCCGGCAACTGGACTCCGCCGCCAGCGCCCCTACAAACCCCAACCCAAACACCGACACCCGCCGCGCAGGCAGCACACCGCCGCCGGGCCAAGCCCCCTTCGAGCTGCAAGCCACCCTCTCCACCCCCCAGCTGGACCTGTCCCTGCCCCCCGGCCAAGGCGTGGCAGGTGGCGCCACCGCCGTGCAGCTGCGCGCCCTCAAGGCCGACCTCTCTGGCACCCTGGCGCAGGCCGCGCTGGCACTGGAGGGCGAAGCCCGCCTGAATGCATCCCAGCCCCGGCAAATGCAGCGGCTGGCTGTGCACACCCGGGCCACCGGCGGGCTGATCCCGCCCACGCAAGGCACGCCAGGCGCACCCGGCGCACAGGTGCAGATCAGCGAGCTGCGGCTGGTAGCGCAAGACGCCACACGCCCCGGTCCCTGGGCGCTGCAGCTGGCCGAACCGCTGTCGCTGACCGCCCGCACCACCCGCAGCACGGGCTCGGCTGCTGCGGGCTACACCGTGCAATCCTCGGCGGGCCAGGCCCGCATCACCGGCCCCTTGCCCGGCACTGCGGTACTGCGCTGGCAACCCGTGCGTGCAGCCACCGGTGCAGCCCCGCTGCAGCTGCAGACCCAGGGCACGTTGCAGGGCCTGCCCATGGCCTGGGTCGATGCCCTGGGCCTCGGCGACACCCCGGCCGCTGCAGGCCGCCCTGCCCAGCCGCTGCTTGCCCGCATGGGGCTGGCCACCAGCATCCTGCTCGACGGGCAATGGGATGTGGACACCACCCAGGGCCCGCTGCGCGCGCGCGCCAGCCTGCGCCGCGCCAGTGGCGACCTGCGCATCCTGGCAGGCGACGCCACCGCCATCACCGCCGTGCAAAGCAGCGGCCAGGGCACAGGTGCGGGCGCCACCACGGCGATTGCCACCGAGGCATCCGGCGCAGCACCGGGCCCAGGGCCAGGCACTGCCGCAGGCGTGCGCCAGGCAGAGGCCTCTATCGACATCGAAGGCGAAGCCCTGCGCGCCCAGCTCGCCTGGGCCAGCGACCGGGCGGGCGAAGTGCAGGCCAGCGTCAGCACCCGCCTTGCACCTGCCGCCCCGCCGGGATCGGCCCCCACCTGGGCCGCCGACGCACCGCTGGCCGGCACCCTGCGCGCGCGTCTGCCCGACGTGGGCGTGTGGTCGGCCCTGGCACCGCCCGGCTGGCGCGTGCGCGGCACGCTGGACGCCAGCGCCACCCTGTCGGGCACGCGCAATGCGCCGCGCTGGGCGGGCACGCTGGGCGCCGACGACATGGCCGTGCGCTCGGTGGTCGATGGGGTGGACCTGCAAGGCGGACGCCTGCGCGCTACGCTGCAGGGCAACCAGCTCACTATCACCGAGTTCCGCCTGCAAGGCGGGCGTGGCAGCGGCGCACGCATCGCAGGCTTCAGCGGCAACCGCACCGCCGCACCGCAGGACGGCGGCACGCTCATCGCCACAGGGCGCGTGGCCTGGGGGGACAGCGCCACCGCCACATCCAACGGCATGTCCGGCATCACCATGGCCCTGCAGGCCGAGGCCAAGGCCCTGCAGGTGCTGGTGCGCGCCGACCGGCAGGTCAGCGTGTCGGGCCAACTGCAGGCGCAACTGCAGCAGGGCCAGATCAGCCTGCGCGGCCAGCTCACCACCGACCGCGCCACCATCATCCTGCCCGACGAAACCGCGCCCAGCCTGGGTTCGGATGTGGTCGTGCGCTCGGCAGCGAAGGACCGCGAAGACCAGGCCAGGGCCCTGGCCGCAGCCCGCGCCAGCCAGGTCGCCGCGCAGGCCGAAACCGCCAAGCCACCCGACATCGCCATCACCCTCAACCTGGGGCGCGACTTTGCGCTCAGCGGCCACGGCATCACCACGCGGCTCACGGGCGAAGTGGACATCCGCAGCAGTGCCGTGCCCGGCGCCCCACCGCGTGTGACGGGCGAGGTGCGCACTGAAGAAGGCCGCTACCGCGCCTGGGGCCAGATGCTGGACGTGGAAACCGGCCTCATCCGCTTCAACGGCCCCTACAACAACCCCTCGCTCGACATCCTCGCGCTGCGCCCCAACATCAGCGTGCGGGCGGGCGTCCAGGTCACGGGCAGCGCGCAGGCGCCTCGCGTCAAGCTCTACTCCGACCCCGACCTGCCCGACGCCGAAAAACTCTCGTGGGTGGTGCTGGGCCGCAACGCCACCGCTGGCGGCGCCGAAGCCGCCGTGCTGCAGCAAGCCGCCCTGGCGCTGCTGGGCCGCAAGGGAGGCAACAACACCGGCGCTGGCAACATCGCCAGCCGCGTGGGGCTGGACGAAATCGGCTTTCGCAGCGCCACCCCGGGCGACGACGCCAGCACCGCCGCCCTCACTTTCGGCAAGCGCCTGTCCAAGGATTTGTACGTGACCTACGAGCGCAGCCTGTCTGGCACGCTGGGCACGCTCTACATCTTCTACGACCTCTCGCGCCGCCTCACGCTGCGCGGACAGACCGGCGAGAAAAGCGCAGTGGACATCATCTACACGGTGAAGTACGACTAGCGCTTGGCGGGGAAAGAGGCCCGCTCACGCCACTACAATGCGCGGCGGCCGCTCTCCTCGTAGTTCAATGGATAGAACGAGTGCCTCCTAAGCGCTAGATACAGGTTCGATTCCTGTCGAGGGGACCAAAGTCTTGATAAAAATGGGCTCTACCGCGCGACCAGCAATTACTTTTTGCTATTAATTTCGCAGCAAAAAGATTTATCGCTCCCGGCGATGTCTCGCAGCCGAGACCGATCCACATCGGCAAGCACACGCAGAACGCCCCTTCCTGCTGCTGGCGCGCGCCGCAGAAATGCGGTTGGGCTTCTCCGCCAAGATGCGCCACAAGGTGGAACAACCGAAGGGACGCTCATCCCCCTGAGCAACGATCCAGACCGCCACACAACCAGCGACCGGCTCTCAGGCCGGCTGCGGTGCCGCCCCCTGCGCTGGGGCCCCACGCGCCGTGAGCGCGCTGCCCATCGAGGCGGCCATGATGCAGCCAATGGCCAGCCATTGCACCGCGCTCAGGTGCTCGCTCAGCAGCACCATGGCCACCAGTGCGGCCACGGCGGGCTCCATGCTGATCATGATGCCGAAGGCCTCCTTGGGCAGTCGCTTCAGGGCCATCATCTCCAGCGAGATCGGCACTGCGCTGGACACTGCCGCCACCGCCACACCGATCAGCAACAGGCTGGGTGACAGCAGCGCTGCCCCCGCGTGCGCCACGCCCACCGGCACCACCACCAACGCGGCGACCAACAGGCCCAGCGACACCGAGTGCCCCGCATGCAAATGCCCAGCGCGCTTGCCGAACACGATGTACAGCGCCCAGAACACGGCCGCGCCCAGCGCGTAGGCCACGCCCACCGGGTCCAGCATGCTGCCGTTCAGCCCGAGTGGCAGCAGCAGCCCCAGCCCGGCAATGGCCAGCAGCACCCACACAAAATCCACCGGGCGGCGCGACGACCAGATGGCCACGGCCAGCGGGCCTGCGAATTCGATGGCCACGGCCAGGCCAAACGGCAAGGTGCGCAGCGACAGGTAGAACATCAGGTTCATGCCGCCCAGGGCCGCGCCGTACAGCACCACCGACTTGGCATCGGCGCGCGACAGATGCCAGCGCCAGGGCCGCCACAGCAACAGCACCAGCAGCGCCGAGAACCCCACGCGCAGCGCCGTGGTGCCTTGCGCGCCCACGGCCGGGAACAGCCAGTGTTTGGCCCACGAGGTGCCGATGCCCAGCGCCGTGACGGAGCCCAGCACAGCCAGAAAAGGAAGAAAACGCTGAACCCAGGGAGAGGTATAAGAAAAATCACGCATGCGCAAAAATATAGTGCGCCTGCGCCGTAGTTTTGGCTCTGATTTCACAGGCCAAACGCAACTTTCACTCGCACCTCCCGCATCCGACCACGAGGTTCTTCATGGCCGCTCCCACGACACTCGACCGCTTCGACCTCGCCATCCTGGACATCCTGCAGACCGACAACACCACGCCCCAGCGGGTGATTGCCCAGGCCGTGAACCTCTCGGCCCCGGCCGTGCAGCGGCGCATCCAGCGGCTGCAGAGCACCGGCGTGATCCGTGCCAACGTGGCCGTGCTGGACCCGGAGAAGGTGGGCAAGCCCCTGACCATCATCGTGGAGGTGCACCTGGAAAACGAGCGCCCCGACCGCACCGCCCCGCTGCGCGCGCGCATCGCCGCCGAAGAGGCCGTGCAGCAGTGCTACAGCGTGACGGGCGAGGCGGACTATCTGCTGGTGGTGACGGTGGCGTCGATGGCCGACTACGAGGCGCTGACGCGGCGCCTGTTTGAAGGCGACGACAACGTGCGGCGGTTTCGGACCTCGGTGGCGCTGGGGTGTTTGAAGGCGGGGCTGCGGGTGCCGCTGGACACGCTGCAGCCCTGACAGGCCGGGGCAGCGCTGCGCCGCCCCACCCGGCACCGCACCCCGCTGGTGCCTGCCGCTACACCCCCAACACCTGGCGCATCTCTGTGCCGGTCAACCTCTGCCTCGGCCCGCCCAGCAACTCGCACATGCGCGCACTCAGCGGCGCTGCCATGCCCTGCTGCGCCGCCAGCCGCACCACGGCCCCGCACAGCGCGTCGATCTCCGTCACCCGCCCGGCCTCCAGGTCATCCCACATGGACGAGCGGGCGGTCGCGTCGATCTGCAGCATGCGTTTGGCCAGACGCGTGAACAACCAGTTGGGCAGCCGCAGCACATGGGGCAGGAAGGTGGGTGATACGGCCGTGACCTGGGCGGGCTGGATGCCCGCGCGGGCCATCACGCCCAGCGCCTCGGTCTGCAGCGCGGCAAAGACGCGGCGGCAGTCGCGGTCCAGCAGCTCTTGCCGCAGGGGCAGATCGGACAGTGCGTTGACCGGGTTGTTGAGGTTGAGCAGCAGCTTGCCCCACTGCACGGCACGGATGTCCGGCGGCAGCACGGTGGCCAGGCCTGCGGCGGCGAACACCAGTGCGATGCGCTCGGTGGCTGCATCGCGCTGCAGCTGTAGGTGGCCTGCGGTGGCGCGGTGCACATGCGCGCCACGCAGCACCACGTTGTACGGCACCATGCCTGCCAGCACCTGCAGGCCCGGTGCCAGCGCCTGCACACGGGCCACGTTGTCCACGCCGTTTTGCAGCGAGACCGCAGGTGTGCCGGGCGCACAGGCCGCCGCCAGCTCGCGGGCGGCGGATTCGGTGGCGCCGCTTTTGACGCACAGCAGGACGATGCTGTCCGCGCCCGGAGCGGCTTCGGCCAAGGTGGCGGCCAGCCGCAGCGCCGTGGCGGGCACGGTGCGGTCAAAGCCGTCCAGGTCGCTCACGCGCAAGCCTTGCGCGGCAATGGGCTGCAGTGCGTAGGCGCGGCCCACTAACGTGACGGCCTGGCCATGCGCCGCCAGGCGGCCGCCCACATAACAACCGATGGCGCCTGCGCCGAGAACGATGAAGTGCATGGCAACGAAATCCTTGGAGAGTGGGCCCGGTGCCCACTGGCATTGTGCAGACCGGGCGGCCTGCGGTCTGGCGCGCAGGCGACGCTGGGCCCATCCATGCCTTTTCACACTGAAACTTATGGCTTTTTTGGCCTTCTCCGCGCGACCATCAAGCCCTAATAGCTATCAAATATATAGCAATTCAACACCATTCCATCAGCCAAACCGCAGTGTCACCCGCAGCCCGCCCAGGCGCATGGAGCGGTCCAGCGCCACGGCCGCCCCGTGCCGCTGCGCAATGGCCAACACGATGGCCAGGCCCAGGCCGCTGCCGGGAGCGCCGTCAGCGGTGTCACGCACAAAACGCTGCATCACGCGCTCGCGGTGCTCGGGGGCGATGCCCGGGCCGTTGTCTTCCACTGTGAGCACAGCGTGGCCGCTATTGGTGCCCACCTGCACATCCACCTGCCCGCCGGGCGGGGTGAACTTGATGGCGTTGTCGAGCAGGTTGCGCACCAGCATGCGCAACGCCTCGGCGCTACCACGCACGATCACAGGCGCGGTGGTGGCGTCGGAGTCGAGCAGGCCGATGTCCATGCCGCGCGCCTGTGCGGCGGGCGCCACGTCGGCCAGGGCCAGCTGGGCCATGGCGCGCAGGTCCACAGGCTCTGATGCTGTGGAGCTGGCTTCCTGCCGTGCCAGCGTCAGCAGCTGCTCGACCAGGCGCGTGGCGCGGTCGATGCCGGCCGACAGGCGTTCGATGGCCGCGGCGCGCGTGGCCTCGTCCCCCGCACGTTGCAGGCCCTGCAACTGCAGGCGCAGCGCGGCCAGGGGCGAGCGCAGCTCGTGCGCGGCGTCGGCCACAAAATGCTCCTGCGCCTCGAAAGCCTGCTGCACGCGCTCGAACAGCAGGTTGAGTTCGCTCACCAGGGGCTGCACCTCGTCGGGCAGCTGCGCATCGCTCACGGGCGAAAGGTCGTCGGCCTGCCGCTGGGCGAGCTGGCGGCGCACACGCTCCACCGGGGCCAGCGACCGGCTCACGCCCCACCACACGGCCAGCACCAGGAGCGGCGCCATCAAAGCCAGCGGCGCCAAGGTGCGCAGCGCCAGGCTGCGGGCCATGCCCTGCCGCACGGCCATGTTCTGCGCCACCTGGATGACCTGCGAACGTGTCTGCATCGAGAACACGCGGTAGGTGCCGCCGCGCGCCTGCACGTTGGTAAAGCCCAGCACCGCAATCTGCGGCAGGGCCGCGCCGACGGCCGATTCAAAAATGCGCAGCCCTTCGTTGGTCCAGACCTGCACGATGAATTCGTGGTTTTCGTCCTCCTGGTCCAGACCGGGGCCCAGGCCCTGCGCGTCCACCGGCAGGCCCGAGCGCAAGGCCAGCGCGGTCTGCTGCATGTGGTAGTCGAACAGGGCATCGGCCTCGTCCAGCGCGCTGCGGTAGGCCAGAGCGCCCTGCACCGCCCCGGCCAGCACGATGGCGGCGAGCAGAAACACCAGCAGCCGCATGCGCAAGGAGCGCGGGAGAAGGGCCTGAAAGGTGCGTGAGATTTTTTCCATCACATCTTCGGTACCAGATACCCGACACCGCGCACGTTCAGCACCAGCTCAGGCCCCAGCTTCTTGCGCAGGCCGTGGACATAGACCTCCACCGCGTTGCTGCTAACCTCGTCCCCCCAGCCGTAGAGCTTGTCCTCCAGTTGCTGGCGCGACAGCACCATGCCGGGGCGGGCAATGAGCGGCTCCAGCACGGCCCACTCCCGGCCCGACAACACCACCGGCGTGCCGCGCACCGTCACCTCGCGCGTGGCGGGGTTGATGCTCACGCCCTGGTGTTCGTACACCGGCTCGGCCCGGCCCGCTGCGCGGCGCAGCAGGGCGCGGATGCGGGCCAGCAGCTCGTCCAGGTCGTAGGGCTTGAGGACGTAGTCGTCGGCCCCGGCATCGAGCCCCTCGATGCGCTGCGCCACGGCATCGCGCGCGGTGGCCACCAGCACGGGGGTGCGGTTCTTGCGGGCCCGCAGCGCACGCAGCACGGCCAGGCCGTCGCGTTTGGGCAGGCCCAGGTCCAGCATGACCAGGTCATAGGCCTGCGTGCAAAGGGCGGCGTCGGCGGCATCGCCATCGCGCACCCAGTCCACCGCGTACTGCTCGGCGCGCAGCAGGTCCAGCACGGCTTCGCCGATCATGAAATCGTCTTCAACAAGCAGCAGGCGCATGGCAAAGGGGCAGAAAGGTCGGTCGGTCAGGAGTGCAGGAAAAGTGCTGGCTGCCAAGGATAGCGGCGGCATGGGCGCTGGCGCAGCACCGGGTTGCCAGAACGATTTGAATTTGACACATCACTGTCACAATGAAAGCGCCACGCGCACACCGCCCGCCCCAGGGGCAGGGCCATTACGACAACACACAAGGAGCAAGACCGATGGCAAATCCGATGGCATTCCCCTCTCTCCACCACGTTGCTGTGGCCGTTGCGCTGGCCGCCCTGTCTGCCACGGGCGCCCAGGCGCAGGGCGTGGTCAACGCGCTGTGCAGCACCGACGCACCCTGGTGCGAAGCGGCCGCCAAGGAGTTCACCCGCAAGACCGGCATCAAGGTGAACCAGGCCCACAAGGGCACGGGCGAGATTGCCGCGCAGCTGCGCGCCGAGGCCAACAACCCCAAGACCGACATCTGGTGGGGCGGCACGGGCGACCCCTTCTTGCAGGCCGCCGAGCAGGGTCTGCTCGCAGAATACCGCCCGGCGTATCTGCATGACCTGCACAGCTGGAGCGTGCGGCAGTACGCCATGTCGGGCCACCAGGTGGGGGGCTTTTACAGCTCGGCCATCGGCTTTGGCTACAACACCGAAACGCTCAAGAAGAAAAAGCTGCCCGAGCCCCAGTGCTGGTCTGACGTGGTCAAGCCCGCCTACAAGGGCGAGGTCGAAATCTCGCACCCCGCCTCCAGCGGCACGGCCTACACCGTGATCGCGGGGCTGGTGCAGCTGATGGGCGAAGACAAGGCGTTCGACTACCTCAAGGCCCTGCACAAGAACACCACCACCTACACCCGCAGTGGCCAGGCACAGGCGCCCAACGTGGCCAAGGGCGAGGTGGGTGTGGGCATCACCTTCATGTTCAACTTTGAAAAATGGAAGGCCGACAAGTACCCGGTGAAAACCCAGGCGCCTTGTGAAGGCACCAGCTACGAGGTGGGCGGCATTGCGCTGGTCAAGGGCGCGCGCAACATGGACAACGCCAAAAAATACTACGACTGGCTGATGAGCCCCGAAGGCCAGGCCGTGGGCGCGCAGGTGGGCAGCTACCAGGTGCCCGCCAACAAGACCTTCAAGATGGACCCGCGCATCCCGACGCTGGACAACGTGAAGCTCATCAAATACGACTTCGAGAAATACGGCAAGGCCGCCGAACGCCGCCGCCTGATCGACCGCTGGACGAAGGAAGTGGAGCCCCTGCCGCGCTGATGCGCAGCGCCCGCCGCAGGGCCCCAACCGACGGCGGGCGCAGGCCATGGATCAGCCCAGGCGCACGGGCACAAAGATCTTGTCGCCGTCGCGCTCAATCAGCAGCGCCACCGACTTGCCCGCCTTGGCCATGGCGGCACGCACCTGCGTGATGTCCTTGATGGGCGCACCGTTGATGGCCAGCAGCACATCGCCCGGCTGCACACCGGCCGCAGCGGCGGGGCCGCGTGCCTGCTCGATGACCAGGCCTTCGTTCACGCCTGCCTTGGCGCCCATTTCGCGCCGCTCCTGCGGGTCCAGCGGGCGCAATGACAAGCCCAGTTGGCCCTTGCCCACGGCGTCGTCGCTGCGCGCTTGCTTGATCGCCTTGTCGCTGGCGTCACCCAGGGTGGCGGTCAGCTCCAGCGGCTTGCCCTGGCGCCACACCGACAGCTTGGCCTGTTGGCCTGGCTGTGCCTGCCCCACCCAGGCGGGCAGGTCGCCCGAGGCCACGATGGGCTGGCCGTCAATCTGGCGAATCACGTCACCAGGCAACAGGCCCGCCTTCTCGGCCGGGCTGCCCTTGCTGACGCTGGCCACCAGCGCGCCTTCGGGCTTGTCGAGGTTGAACGACTCGGCAAACGCCTGGTTCACTTCCTGCACCGCCACGCCTAGCTGTGCGTGGCGCACCTTGCCGGTGGCCACGATCTGGTCCTTGATCTTTGCGGCCAGCTCGATGGGAATGGAGAACGACACGCCCTGGTAGCCGCCCGAGCGGCTGTAGATCTGCGAGTTGATGCCTACCACCTCGCCGCGCGCATTGAACAGCGGCCCGCCCGAGTTGCCGGGGTTCACTGCCACGTCGGTCTGGATGAAGGGCACCAGGCTGTCGTCGGGCAGCGACCGGCCCTTGGCACTGACCACACCGGCCGTCACGCTGTTTTCAAAGCCAAAGGGCGAGCCAATGGCCAGCACCCATTCGCCCACCTGCAGGTCGCGGGTGCTGCCCAGGCGCACGGCGGGCAGGTTCTTGGCGTCGATCTTGAGCACGGCCACGTCGGTCTTGGGGTCGGAGCCCAGCACCTTGGCGCGGAACTCGCGGCGGTCGGTGAGCTTGACGATGACTTCGCTGGCGCCCTTGACCACATGGGCGTTGGTCAGCACCAGGCCATCAGGGCTGACGATGAAACCCGATCCCAAACCGTGGGTCGGGACATTGGGCCGGGCCTGCGGCCCGGCGCCTGGAAAGCCGAACTGGCGGAAGAACTCGTAAAACGGATCGTTCGGGTCCATCTGCGGGCTGCGGCCCTGGCGCGCGGCGGGCTGGCCTTCGTCTTCACCGTCGTCATCGGCCATCGCGGTCTTGGTGCTGCCCGTCACGCTGATGTTGACCACCGCAGGGCCGTTTTGCGCGGTGATCTGCGCAAAGCTGGGCAAGGCCCCGCCAGGGGCGACCGGCGCCTGGGCCACGATGGCGGGAGGCGGAGTCAGGGCGCGGGCCTGGTGCCCGGTGATGAGGCCTGCGCCCGTGGCACCCACCGCACCGGCGGCCACCAGGGCCAGGATGAGGCGGCGGGGGGTGGAGGTCAGCGTTGTCGTATTCATGGTGTGGTGCCTTTCCTATCGGGGTTGCGATGAAAGGCAGTGTGGGCACCAACACTTAGACGAAACTTAGAACCTGTTCAAAGTCCTTTTTGCTTTTCTGAGTACCGTGGTGCTTCCTCACGAAACACCCGGTCGCAGCACCCCGCAGGTCACGCGGCGCCACGGCCTTTCTGGCTCTCGAAATACACCACCTTGCGGGCCCGCATCACATCCCCCAGGGGCCGGTGTGCAGCCAGCGCCTGCCAGGGGTCGAACACAGCGGCCTCCACCTCGGCGGCCAGGGCTGCATCGGTTGCAGGATCCTGCCGTGGCAGGGTGAGCCGGGCCACGGTGGTGTACGGCGTGGGCCAATCCACACTCGCGTCCTCGATGGGGGTGGTGGCTTCGTCCACAAACGGCTGCAGCTGCAGATCCCACTGCAGGTCTTGCTGGCGCAGGCGGCCGGAGAATTCGGCACCCCAGTCCTGCTGCACCTGTCTGACGGGCGCCCCGTTGGACGCATGGGGCACCAGCCGCACACGCACGGCATAGGGCCCGCAGGCCATGGGCGCAGCGCTGAACATGGCATGCGATGCAAAGCCACCAAAGGGCCGCCCGAAGGTCTTGACCGTCTTGGCGATCTGCCGAGCCGCCCCCAGCACGCCGTGGCGCTGCACCAGGAACTTGATGAGCGCGCCGCCGCCATGGGACGCAGCGACCACAAAATCCACAAACTCGGCGCTTTGGGGGAAGGCGAACTTTTCCTGGTTGATGAGCAGAAAGTCCTGGCTTTTGGCGGGCCCGTTGCCCAACGCGGAGTCACCCTGCACACCCCGCACACTGATCGCAAAGCCCCGGATGTCGGGCTTGTGGTCCGCCGCCTTGTCCATGCCGCCGTTGCTCAGCCGCACCCGCACGTCGTACTGTGCCGGTCGCGCGAACAAGCCCTGGGCCGCAAACGCGGGCAGATCGCCCAGCACCTCAAGGCGGCCATACGCGGCCGTGAGCTGCTTGCGATGCAGGCCCCTTCCGTTGCCATATTTCTGCGACTTGCGTGCCTGCAGCTCGGCAAACTGGCGCGCGTAGCCCGCAAAGCGCTGGGCCTCATCGGGTGCCACCACTTCTTTCCACTGGGTGCTGGGGGCGTTGGACATGTGCATGAGCCACCTTGGTTAAAAGCCAGGCGGCATGGTAGCGCGGCACGGGCATCCCATGCCACCCCACTCCTGGCTTTCAACCGCTGACGAAGCGGTACACGATGGCGCCCCGCACCACCTCGCCCGGCTGCCACCAGCGCACCGGAAAGCCCGCGTGGTTGGGCGCGTCCGGGTACTCCATGGGCTCCAGGCAGATACCGTCGCCCGGCTGCCACAGCCAGCCGCCCTGCCCCAGTCCGCGCCCCAAGTCCCGGGCGGGGTCGGCCTTGAGGCCGTGGCCTGCATACACCTGCACGCCGGGGGCGGTGCTCCAGACCTCCATCGCGCGGCGGCTCACAGGCTCGCTCAACAGCGCGGCCAGGCGCAGGCCGGGTGGGGTGATGGCAGCCAACGGAGGTGCGAGGCGTGCACCCGGTTCGTCCAGCACCAAATAGTGATCGAGCCCGCCCGCCATGCTCAGCTGTTCGTGGGGTGTCGCGATGGCATCCCCCACACGGCGGGCCTGGCGGAAGTCGAACGGCGTGCCCTGCACTCCCGCCAGCGCGCCCGTGGGGCACACATCGGCGGCCAATGGCACATAGCTGCTGGCGGGCACCTGCAGGGTGTGGCCGTGGGTGCTGCCCTGGCCTGCCAGGTTAAAGAATGCATGCCCCGTGAGGTTGAGCAGCGTGGGCGCATCCTGCACCTCGGCCGTCCAGGCCATGTGCAGCGCGTTGTCGGCCGTCACCTGCAGGTGGAGCTGTACGCGCACCGTGCCCGGTACCCCGTCGTCTTCGGTGCGGAAGGTGTGGCTCAGGGTCAGGGCATCGGCCTGTACCTGCTCCACCGCAAACACCTGAAAGCGGCTGCCGCGCGGGCCCCCATGGTGGTGGTGTGGCCCGCTGTTGGTGGGCAGTTGCCGGTGCGATCCATCCGGCAGGGTCAGCGTGCCGGCACGCAGCCGCCCCGCCCAGCGGCCAATGAGTGCGCCCATGGACAGCTGGCCGTCCAGATAGCCTTGCAGGCTGTCGTAGCCCAGCGCCACATCAGCCAGACCGCACTGCCCGTCGGGCACCGCCACCTGCACCAGGCGGGCGCCATAGTTGCTCACCGCCACCTGCAGGCCGCCGGGGCTGCGCAGGGTGAACAGGTCGGTGCGCTGGCCGTGCAGGTCGCGCTGAAATGCGTCGCGGGAGAGTGTGTAAGCCATGGGCCGAGTCTATTTGGTGGCGCTGGCCATATCGCGCGTGACGAGCCAGATGCCCACACACACCAGCACCAGGGCCAGCAGGTTTTTCCACTCCCACAGCGCCTCGCCCAAAAACAGCGCCGACAGTGCCGCGCCGAAGATCGGCACGGTGAAGTTGAACACCGTGACCTGGCTCACGCGGTTGTGCTTGAGCAGGATGCTCCACAGCGAAAACGCGGCCGACGACAGCAGTGCCAGGTACACCAGCAGCACGGTCGAGCCCAGCGTGAAGCCTGTGAGCGAGCCCCCCAGCGCCCAGCCGATGGCCAGCAGCGCCACGCCGCCCAGTCCCAGCTGCCAGCCCGTCATCACCACCGAGTCCATGCGCTGTGACACCTGCTTGCCGTAGATGCTGGCGGCGGCCAGCACCAACGCAGCGATGACAACGAAGCCCTCGCCCAGCAGCGTGAAGTCCAGGTCCAGCGCGCCGCGCCCCAGGTTCACCACCATCACGCCCGCAAAACCCACCACGCAGCCCCAGAGCTTGGCGTGGCTCAGGCGGTCGTTGTGATAGACCCAGTGCGCCAGCAGCACGCTGAAAAACGTACCCGTGGCGTTCATGATCGAGCCCTTGACGCCCGTGGTGTGCGCAAGGCCCACGTAGAAGAACACGTACTGCAGCGTGGTCTGTGCCAAGCCCAGCACCACCAGCTGGCGCCCCGCCCCGGGCCCCAGGCCCCAGAGGGCCTTGCGCATGGCCACGGCCCAGGCCAGCAGGATCAGCCCGGCCCCCAGAAACCGCCAGCCTGCGAATACGAGCTGCGTGGGGATGTCATTGCGTGAGATGCCGAACCAGGCGTACCCGGTCTTGATGGCGGGGTACGAGCTGCCCCAGAGCAGGCAGCACAGCAGCGCCAGCGCTACCACGAGCTTGCGGTCAGAAAAACGAGAAGATCCCATGCGAAGCGGTCTTTCAAGGACAACAGCCCTTGCAGGCAAGGGCTGTTGGAGGGGAAACACAAGGGGCTATGGCCCCGCAAATTTCAGGTCACCGGCGCCGGGTTGAACAGCACCAGCGCGTTGTGCAGTTGCCACTGCTCCGCCCAGGTCTTCTTGCGGCCGCTGGCCACGTCGAGCAGCAGGTGGAACATCTCCCAGCCCAGGTCCTCGATGGTGGCTTCGCCATCAGCGATCTTGCCGGCGTTGATGTCCATCAGGTCGTGCCAGCGGCGCGCCAAGTCGCTGCGCGTGGCCACCTTGACCACAGGGCATTCGGCCAGGCCGTAGGGTGTGCCCCGGCCGGTGGTGAACACGTGCAGGTTCATGCCTGCGGCCAGTTGCAGCGTGCCGCAGATGAAGTCGCTGGCGGGCGTGGCGGCATACACCAGGCCACGCTGGTCGCGGCGCAGCTTCTCGCCCGGGGCCAGCACATGGGAGATGGGCGCAGTGCCGCTCTTGATGATGGAGCCCATGGCCTTTTCGGCAATGTTCGACAGCCCGCCCGCCTTGTTGCCCGGCGTGGTGTTGGCGGCGCGGTCCACGCGGCCGCGGTCCAGGTAGCGGTCGTACCAGCCCAGCTCGCGCACGATAGCGTCAGCCACTTCGGGCGTGGCGGCCCGGCTGGTGAGCTGCTCCACGGCGTCGCGCACCTCGGTGTTCTCACTGAACATCACGGTGGCGCCCGCGCGCACCAGCAGGTCGGCGCAAAAGCCCACGGCCGGGTTGGCGGTGACGCCCGAGAACGCGTCGCTGCCTCCGCACTGCACGCCCAGCACCAGCTCGCTGGCAGGGATGGTTTCGCGGCGGCGGGCGTTGAGGCGTTCCAGGTGGGGCCTCGCGCTTTGCAATATGTCGTCCAGCATCGACATGAAGCCCACGTGGTGGTCGGCCTGCAGGCACACGGTCTCGGGGCCCAGCGCGGCATCGCGCTCGTCGGTGATGGGGAAGCTGCCCGGGGGCAGCAGGCGGTCGGGCTGCAGCTTTTCGCAGCCCAGGCTCACCACCATGACCTCGCCGCCGAAGTTAGGGTTCAGGCTGATGTGTTTGAGCGTGCGGATGGGAATGACCGCGTCGGGCGCGTCGATGGCCACGCCGCAGCCGTAGGTGTGTTCCAGGCCGATCACATCATCGACATTCGGGTACTGCGGCAGCAGCTCGGTCTTGATGCGCTGCACGGCCTGCGCCACCACGCCGGCCACGCACTGCACCGTGGTGGTGATCGCCAGGATGTTGCGCGTGCCCACCGAGCCGTCGGCGTTGCGGTAGCCCTCGAAGGTGTAGCCCGTCAATGGTTCCAGCGCGGGGGGCTTGACCGTGGCCATGGGCAAGCCCTCCAGCGCGCGCGCGGAGGGCATCTGCAGCAGGCGCTCGTGCACCCAGCTGCCGGCAGCGATGTCCTTGAGCGCGTAGCCGATGGGCACGTTGTAGCGGCGCACCACGGCACCCTCGGGGATGTCCGCCAGCGCCACCTTGTGGCCCTGGGGCACCTTGTCGCGCAGCACGATGCCCGCGCCGGGCACGCCGGGCGGCAGCACGGTGCCGGCGGGCAGGCCACCGTCGTTGGCGACGATGGCGACGTTGTCGTCCGGGTGCATGCTGATGGTGAGGGCGGGTCGTTTCATCGGTGGCGCGGTCTCGTCAATTTATGCAATCTCATTAGGTATCAGGCATCAGGCTGCATGGGCAGCACGGTAATCCAGTTCGGGTTGAGCCCCACATCGTGCTCGGCCATCTGGGTCAGGGCACCGCTGCCAGGCGCGATCAAGTGCACACCCACACGGTGGCTGATCTGGCCTGCGGCAATCAGGTGGCGCCCGTCCGGAGTGATGGCAAAGCCCCGGGGCTGCAGTTGCGTGGACCAATGGCCCATGGGGGCCAGCAGGCCCGTGGCCGCATCGACGGCAAACCCGGCCAGGGTGTGGCTGTTGCGTTCGCTGGTGTAAAGCCAGCGGCCATCCGGGCTCAGATGTAGGTCTGCGCCCCATGCGGGGCCTGCAAAGCCCGGTGGCAATGTCGGCAGGCTTTGCAGCAGCTGCAGGCCGCCGCTGGCTTCGTCCCAGGCCAGCACATGCACGCAGGCATCCAGCTCACCCAGCAGGTAGATGCGGTCGCCCTGCGCATTGAACCGCAGGTGCCGGGGGCCTGTGCCCGTCGGCAAGGCGAACACGGCAGGGTCGGTGGGCTGCAGCGCGCCCTTGGCAGCGTCAAAACGGTAGCGATGCAACTGCCCGCCCCCCAGCGAGGCCGCCAGCACAAAGCCATTGCAGGGGCTGGCCAAGGCGCTGTGGGCATGGCGACCCATGGCGTAGGTGCGAGCATCACCCGCTGCCACGACCGCACCATCATCCGCAATAGCCTGCACTGCGACCAGGTTGGCTCCGTAGGACGCACTCAACAACCAGCGCCCCGTGCCATCGGTCGCCACATGGGCCATGCTGGCGGGCAAAGGGGCCTCGCCCACCACCTCAGCGCGGCCCGCGCGTGCATCCACCGACAGGGTGACCACGGCCAGCGGGTCGCTGCGGCGCGCCACATACAGGCGGGTGCCGTCCGGACTTAGCGCCATGGGCATAAGCTGCCCGCCCAGCGCCAGGATCTGCTCGGTGCGCAACTGCCCCGTGCCAGAGTCCAGGTGAAGTACATGCAGTTCGCCACTGTCAGCGCAGGAGACAAATACCAGGGTATCGGCGGCCATCGAGCGTGTAACCATTTCAGTGCACCACGGAGCTGCCCACTACCCACGGCCGATGGGACGAGCAGGGACCAGGCCAGGGACGCAGAGCAAGGGTCGCCCTGCAGTCGGGGCGTCGTCCCCCTTGTGGAGGAAGGCGGTGAAGGCGACTCAGGGGGTACTTCATTTCTTCACAACCCCATCGCACGGGGCAGCCACAGCGAAATCGCGGGCACGTAGGTCACCATCAGCAACACCACAAACAGCGCCACAAAGAACGGCATCATGGCCTTGGTCACGATGCCCAGCGGCAGCTTGGCCACCGCCGCCCCGGTGAAGAGTACCGTACCCACGGGCGGCGTGATGAGGCCGATGCCCAGATTCACCATCATGATCATGCCGAAGTGCACCGGGTCCACACCCAGCATCTTGACCACGGGCAGCAGGATGGGGGTGAGAATCAGGATCAGTGGCGACATGTCCATCAGGCAGCCCAGCAACAGCAGCATGATGTTGATCATGGCGAGGATGACGTATTTGTTGTCAGACAGGCTGGTGAGGAAGGCCGTGACCTTCATCGGGATCATCATCATGGTCATGAGATAGCCAAAGGCTGCCGCAAACCCGATGAGGATCATCACCACCGTGACGGTCTTGACGGTGCGGTGCACCAGCTTGGGCAGGTCGCGCCACTTGTAGTCGCGGTAGACAAACATGGTCACGAAAAACGCCCACACCACCGCGATCGACGCCGACTCGTTGGCCGTGAAGACGCCCGACAGGATGCCACCCAGGATGATGACCATGGTCATCAGGCCCCACAGCGCCTCCACACAGATATTGAGCGCCTGCTTGAGCGGGATCACCTCGCCCTTGGGGTAGCCCTCACGGTGCGCGGTGAACAGGCACAGTCCCGCCAGCGTGAGCCCCATGAGCAGCCCCGGCAGCACACCGGCCATGAAAAGCGCAGCAATCGACACCGTACCCCCTGCGGCCAGCGAATACAGCACGGCGTTGTGGCTGGGCGGGATAAGAATGGCCTGCACCGAACCGCTCACGGTCACGGCTGTAGCGAAGGGGCGGGGGTAGCCTTTCTTTTCCATCTCGGGGATCAGCACCGAACCGATGGACGCGGTATCCGCCACCGACGAACCAGAGATGGCGCCAAAGAAGGTGGACGCCAGGATGTTGACCAGCGACAGCCCACCCCGGATGAAGCCTACCAGCACACCCGCAAAGGCCACCAGACGCCGCGCCATGCCGCCCTCTGCCATGATGGCGCCCGCCAGCACAAAAAATGGAATGGCCAGCAGCGAAAACTTGTTGACGCCCGAGGCCACCTGGATCATCACCGCGTCCAGCGGCAGATCGATCCACAACGCGCCCGCCAGGGCCGACAGACCCAGCGAATAGGCGATCGGCACACCGATCATCATGAGCACAAAGAAAGTGCCCAGCAGTACCAAGGTATCCATGATCAGGCGCCTTCCGTCAGTTCTTCAAAACGCACGATGCGCCGGTGGTTCTGCGGCCCGAAGACCATCTTCTCCAGCACGAACAGCAGCGTGACGGCCGCACCGATGGGCAGCGACGCATAGGTGGCGCCCACGGGCAACCAGGGCAGCTCGGCAATGCCCTGGCCCCAGGTTTCAATGCATAGGTTGGTGCCATACCAGGCCACAAAGCCGCAGATGACCAGCATGAGCAGATCCACCACCACCGCCAGCAGCCGCTGCAGGAGGGCGGGCAATTTTTCGGTGAGCATGTTGACGGCGATGTGCCCGCCCGCACGGTAGGCCGCCGCAGCGCCGATGAAGGTGAACACCATCATGAGCAGGATGGCAATGGGCTCGGGCCACTGCGAGCCCGTGCCCATCACATAGCGGCTGAACACGCCCCAGGGGATGATCAGCGACATGAAGAAGATGGCCGTGCCGGCCGCCCAGATGGTGGCCAGGTACAACCGGTCCATCCAGCGCAAAAAGGGGTGGTCCATACAAGCAGGTCTGAAAGACAAAGAAAAAAGGCGCAGGCAACCCACCAGGAGTTCGCCCACGCAAGACGCAAACCCAGTGCTTACTTCACCGCCTCGATGCGCTTCATCAGGTCCGCATAGTTGGCGCCGTACTTGGCGCGCACCGGGGCGGTGGCGTCATAGAAGGCCTTGGTGTCCACGTTGATGAACTCCACACCGGCTGCCCTGAGCTTGGCGGTGTAGTCCTCCACGCTCTTGTCCCACAGCGCGCGCTGCTCCAGCTGCGCCTCGCGGCCAAACCTCTTGAGCAGGGCCTGGTCGTCCTTGGAGAGCTTGTCCCACGTGACCTTGGAGACCACCAGCAGTTCAGGAATGATCAGGTGGTTGGTCTGCGTGTAGAACTTGGCACCCGTGCTGTAGTGGTTGCTGGTGAAGAAGCTGGGCGCATTGTTTTCAGCGCCATCCACCACGCCTGTCTGCAGGGCGGTGAACACCTCGCCGTACCCCATCGAGATGCCGTTGCCGCCCATGGCATTCATGGTGTCCACGAACAGCGGGTTGCCCATCATGCGCACCTTCTGACCCTTGAGGTCGGCGGGGCTGCGCACGGGCTTCTTGGTGTACAGGCTGCGCGAGCCACCATCCATCCAGCCGATGGCTACCAGCTTGGCGGGCGATGCGCTGATCTTGGCCAGCAGCTCGTCGCCAATGGCACCGTCGATCACCGCGCGCATGTGGTCCTGGCTGCGGAACACGAAGGGCATGTTGAACACGTTCACCTCAGGCACCACCGTGCCCACCGGGCCGAGCGAGGTGCGCAGGATGTTGATGGCACCGAACTGCGTCTGCTCGATCATTTCCTTCTCGCCACCCAGCACGCCACCGGGGAAGGTCTGGATCTTCAGGCGCCCCTGCGTGGCAGCTTCGAGCTTCTTGCCCATGTTTTCCACCGCCACCACGTTGGGGTAGCCGGCGGGGTGCACGTCGGCCGCCTTCAGCACCATGGACTGGGCCTGGGCGGCAACGGGAAGAAAGGCCATCGCGGCCACGGCGGTAGCGCAAGCGGTCAGCAGGGATCGGCGAAAGGTCATGGTGTGTCTCCGGTGGAATGGTTTTTGAGTGAAGCAGGAATGGATGGAAAGCCCGACGCTGGTGTCATTCGAAAGGGCCGGTCCGCACGAACGGCCCGCCCTGGTAGATCACGGCGGGATCGGCCAGGTCGGGGTGCGGGTCAGCCGCTTCCACCTTGGCGCGGAAGGGCTCGGAGCTGTCCTGCGGACGGTAGCCGACGTGGCGCGCCAGGGTGTTGTCCCACCAGGTGGTGGTGTTGTCGCCCATGCCATAAATGATGCTGTGCCCCACCACCGGGGCGGTCAGGCTGGCAACCACCAGGCGCTCCAGATCGTCATAGCTCATCCAGGTAGCGAGCATGCGGCGGTTGCGCGGCTCGGGGAAGGACGAGCCGATGCGCAGGCACACGGTCTCGATGCCGTAGCGGTCGAAATAAAAACGCGAGAGGTCTTCACCAAACGCCTTGGAGACTCCATACAGCCCGTCGGGGCGCGCCGGGTCGCGCAGGCCCACGACTTCGTCCTGGCGATAAAAACCCGTGACGTGGTTGGAGCTGGCAAACACCACCCGCTTGACGCCCTGCTTGCGCGCCGCTTCGTACAGGTTGTAGACGCCGACGATGTTCGCCTGCAGGATCGGCTCCCAGGGCTGTTCGGTGGACACGCCCCCGAGGTGCACCACGGCATCTACCCCCTCCAGCAGGCTGAGCACGGCGCCAGCATCTTCCAGGCGCGCAGGACGCAACTCCTCTCCCGCGCCCTCATCGCCCAGGTTCGCGATGTCCGACAGGCGCAAGGTCGTGCAGTAGGCCTTCAGCCGCGTGCGCAGCTCCTGGCCCAGGCCTCCGGAAGCTCCGGTCAGCAGCAGGCGTTGAAAGCGGAGGGGCGTCGGGTGGCAAGGCATGGCGGTTACAAAGGCAGAGGTTCTTGGTACAGTGGCAGCACATTCGTTGAACGTCATCAGTTGTCGTACAACGGAATGCAATGTACTGCTTCTGCCCCCGGCGCCCCATAGGGATAACACCAAGAATGACCACCGACACCACCCTTCGCCGCAAACCCCGCACCCTGGCCCTGGAACTGGTGGAGTCCCTCGGAGACCGTATCCGGGACGGCCGCCTGGCCCTGGGCGACAAGCTGCCCACCGAGGCGGCGATCATGGCCGAGTTCAGCGTCAGCCGCACCGTAGTGCGCGAGGCGATTTCCAAGCTGCAGGCCTCGGGCCTGGTGGAAACACGGCACGGCATCGGCACCTTTGTGCTGGGCCTGGGCCAGGCGCCCGGCTTCAAAATCACGCCCGACCAGTTCAGCACCCTGCGCGACGTGATTGCAGTGCTGGAACTGCGCATCGGCGTCGAAACTGAGGCGGCGGCCCTGGCCGCCCAGCGCCGCACTGATGCCAACCTGAAAACCATGCGCGAGGCGCTCGACGCCGTGGCCGCCGCTGTGGACGCAGGGCGTGATGCCGTGGCCTCCGACTTCCAGTTCCACCTGGAGATTGCCCGCGCCACGCAAAACAGCCACTTCGCCGAGCTGATGGGCACGCTGGGCAGCATGATCATCCCCCGTGCACGCCTGGCTGCGATGGATTCGGCCAACGATGAGCGGCGGCAGTACCTGCGGCGGGTCAACGGCGAGCACGAAAGCATCTACGACGCCATCGTGGGCCAGGACCCGGACGCCGCCCGCGCCGCCATGCGCACCCACCTGGCCAACAGCCGCGAGCGCAGGCGGCGCGCGCAGGCCGAAGCCAGTTGAGCATGAACGGTCCGCAGCTTTAACGCCCCAGATGCCCACTACGCCCCACCCCGCACTGCTGGACGGGCGCGCAGACAGTGGTCCCATGAGTAATTACCCGCAGGCGCTCTCGATCAATATGTTGTACGATGACATACAACAAATCATTCCTGCCCAGCATACGCCGCGCCTCACGGCGCTGGCTGGGGTTTCGGGCGCCGTGGCCCCCCTCCCTGAGCGCCGGGTGCGCCTTGGCGCGCTACGGGCTTTGTTCTGATTTCTTCAACCCACCACACACCACCACAGCCATGCATGCAAACCTGATTGGCGGCGCCTGGACCGACGGCGTTCGCACCTACCAGAACACCAACCCCTCTGACACGCGCGACGTGATTGGCGACTACGCCGTGGCCAGCCGCGAGCAGGCGCTCGACGCCGTGGCCGCCGCGCACGCGGCCTTCCCGGCCTGGAGCCTCTCCACGCCCCAGCAGCGCTTCGACATCCTGGACGCCGTGGGCAACGAGATCATCGCCCGCAAGGCCGAGCTGGGCGACCTGCTGGCCCGCGAAGAAGGCAAGACCCTGCCCGAAGCGATTGGCGAAGTGGGCCGCGCGGCCGCCATCTTCAAGTTCTTCGCTGGCGAGGCGCTGCGCCCCGGTGGCGAGATGATCCCGTCCGTGCGCCCCGGCGTGGGCATCGAGATCACGCGCGAGCCGCTGGGCACCATCGGCATCATCACGCCGTGGAACTTCCCCATCGCCATCCCGGCCTGGAAGATTGCCCCCGCCCTGGCCTACGGCAACTGCGTGGTGTTCAAGCCCGCCGAAGTGGTGCCCGGCTCCGCCTGGGCGCTGGCCGACATCCTGCACCGCGCTGGCTTGCCCGCCGGCGTGTTCAACCTGGTGATGGGCCGGGGATCGGACGTGGGCGCCGTGCTACTCGAAGACGAACGCATCGCGGGCGTGAGCTTCACGGGCTCCGTGGGCACCGGCCAGCGCGTGGCGGCGGCCTGCGTACCGCGCGGCGCCAAGGTGCAGCTGGAGATGGGCGGCAAGAACCCCTTCGTGGTGCTGGACGACGCGGACCTCAACGTGGCGGTGGGCGCGGCCATCAACAGCGGCTTCTTCTCCACCGGCCAGCGCTGCACCGCCAGCAGCCGCGTGATCGTGACCGAAGGCATCCACGACCGCTTCGTGGCCGCCATGGTCGAGAAGATGAAGACCCTGAAGGTGGATGACGCCCGCAAGGCCGGCACCGACATCGGCCCCGTGGTGGACGACCGCCAACTGGCGCAAGACCTCGAATACATCGGCATCGGCCAGCAGGAGGGCGCCAAGCTCGCCTTCGGCGGCGAAGCCCTGGAGAAGAACGCCGACGGCGCGCCTGGCTACTACCTGCGCCCTGCCCTGTTCACCGAGACCACGCCCGGCATGCGCATCAACCGCGAAGAGATCTTTGGCCCCGTGGTGAGCGTGTTGCGCGCCAAGAACTACGAAGAGGCACTGACCCTGGCCAACGACACCCCCTTCGGCCTGGCCAGCGGCATTGCCACCACCAGCCTCAAGCACGCCACGCACTTCAAGCGCCACGCCCAGGCCGGGATGGTGATGGTGAACCTGCCCACTGCGGGCGTGGACTACCACGTGCCGTTCGGCGGCCGCAAGAGCAGCAGCTACGGCCCGCGCGAGCAGGGGCGTTACGCGGCGGAGTTCTACACCACGGTGAAGACGGCGTACACGCAGGCGTGAAGCTGCCAGCCCGCAACCCACCGGACAGGCGGCGCAGCGGGTTGCTGAAAATATAAGGAAAAACAGGCCCTGCCGCGCTACCACATTGCGCCATAAGCTATCTATTTAATAGCAAATGGAGCGCACGGGGCCTATCTCCTGATGGGAGGCTCGCCCCTCCCCCATGCCCGCCTCAGCGCGGGACTGGATCCCCTCCGCTATCATCGCGCCCCATGACCGCCCCCCGACGAACCTTTGCTGCGCTGCGCCTGTGGGTGCTCGCATGGTTCGTGGCGTCAATGGGGGTGGCCATTGCATCGCCACTGGTGCACCCCCAGGCCTTTGAGGTGATCTGCTCGGGCGCGGGCACCATCAAGCTGCTGGTGCAGACCGACGATGGCACTGTCGAAATGGGCGCGATGGGCATGGACTGCCCGCTGTGCTTCACCCCCAGCGCCCCGCCCCCCACACCGGTAGCCGCCGTGCTGCCGCCCCACCCCCTGGCCCATGCGCTGCAGCCCGTCGAGGCGGCCCGCATTGCGGCCGCCACTGCAGCCCCTCTGCCCGCTCGCGGGCCCCCATCGCGCTCTTGATCTGAAGCTTGTTGGCAGTGCCCGGTACCTGGTGGTCGGGTGCTGCCTTGTTCCCGCTGGTTTCCAGACAGTGCTGCCTTGTGCGATGCGTTGACGCGCGCGGGGCAGCGGCACTGTCGCTTCAAGACAAGAGCGTTTTCATGTCCCGTATTTCTTTTGCTTCGCGCAGCGCTACGGCCTTTCCGCGCCTGCCCCTTTCCCCTTTGTGCCTGGGCGTGCTTGCCACCTGCGCGCTGGCCTCGGTCGCAGCCCATGCACAGACCAACACCCCACCCACACTGCAGACTGTGGATGTGGTCGATGCCGCTGCATCCCCCAACGGCAAGCTCAGCCTGGACACCCCGGTGGACACCGGCAGCCGCCTGGGCCTGACGGTGCGCGAGAACCCCGCCTCCGTCACGGTGGTGGACCGCGCCACCATCGATGCACGCGGCGCGCAAGACACGCAGGAGATCCTGCGCGCCGTGCCCGGTGTGGTGGCGCACAACGCACCGGGCTCGATGTCTGCACACTACCGGGGCTTCACCAGCAACTCGGTGGCGCAGCTCTACAACGGCATCAATCCGCAGTACGGCAGCGCCACGCGTGCGGTCGATAGCTGGATCTACGACCGAGTCGAGGCCATCGGCGGCGCATCGAGTTTTCTGTACGGCTCGGGCGGTGTAGGTGGCTCCATCAACTACATCACCAAGACGGCCGAGCGCAGCGACTTTGCCGAAGGCCAGCTGCGTCTGGGCTCCTACGACATGAAGGAAGTGTCGGTGGGCCTGAACCGCCGCATCGCGGGCGGCAATGGCGGCGCAGGCCCGGCCCACTACGCACGCATCGACCTCAACCACCGCAACGCAGGCAGCTGGACCGAAGGCACCAAGACGCAGTCCACCCAGTTGGCCACTTCGCTACTGTCGGACCTGGGCGGCGGCTTCAGCCACACGCTGGCCTACGAATACCAGAAGGACCATGTGGACCGCCCCTACTGGGGCACGCCGGTGCTGAACCCCGCCGTGGGAGCGCTGACCATCGACCCCGCCACGCGCTTCAAGAACTACAACAGCGCCGACGGCGTGTATGAGCACCGCGTGCAGTGGCTGCGCTCGGTGGCGCAATGGCGCGTGTCGGATGCGCTGCAGCTCAAGAACACGTTCTACGTGTACGACGCCCTGCGCGACTACCGCAACGTGGAGACCTACACCTTTAATGCGAACAACACCGCTGTCACCCGCACAGCGCCCTATCTGCAGCGCCACGACCAGACGCTGGTGGGCGACCGGCTGGAGGGCACCTACCAGGGCCAGCTCGCAGGCCGTAAGAGCGACTGGGCCTTTGGCCTCGATGTGAGCGTGAACAAGCAGACGCGCTTCCCGTTCGGCCCCTCTGTCACCGTGAGCACGGTCAATCCCTACAACTTTTCCACCGAGAACTTCTTCGACATTCCCGGCATGTCGCCCGTCCTGAACCCCGACAAGGACAACAAGATCACCAACACAGCGCTGTACCTTGAAAACCGCACCCTGGTGGCATCCGGCGTGAACCTCATCACCGCCCTGCGCCACGAGCGCATCGAGCTGGACCTGGTGAACCGCCGTGCCGTGACGGCCACGTCGCCCGCCACCTTCAGCCGCAGCTACAGCCCCACCACAGGCCGCCTGGGTGTGGTGTGGGACTTTGCGCCCGGCGCCAACCTCTACGCGCAGGCCTCCAACGCGGCAGACCCACCATCGGGCTCGCTGGCCTCAGCCTCGTTTGCCGATGTGCGCAACAACAGTGAGCTGACCACGGGCCGCCAGGTCGAGGTGGGCAGCAAGTTTGACTTCTGGGACGGCAAGGGCAGCGCCACGGTGGCGGTGTTTGACATCCGCCGCAAGAACATCGCCTCGCAAGACCCGTCCAACCCCAACCTCACGGTGCTGGTGGGCGAGCAGTCGTCCAAGGGCATCGAGCTGTCGGCAGGCATCCGCCCCACGCCGCAGTGGCAGCTGCAGGGCAATCTGTCGCTGATCCGCGCGCGGTACGAGAACTTTGTGCAGGGCAGCGTTTCGCGCGCGGGCAATGTGCCGCAACTGGTGCCGCAGCAGGTGGCCAACCTGTGGGCCTCGTACGCGATCACCCCCACCGTCACCGCCAGCGCGGGCGTGCGCCATGTGGGCAAGGTGTATGGCAATGCGGCCAATACCAAGTTCTGGCCGTCGTACACGCTGCTCGACCTGGGCCTGGCGTGGAAGGTCAACAAGACCACCACGCTCACCACCCGCGTGCGCAACGCCACCGACCGCATCTACGCGGCCGAGACGCGCGACCAGGTCTACCTGGGCGCACCGCGCACGCTGGACGTGACGCTGCACACCGCGTTCTGACGCAGGCGGAGCACCCGACATGCCACACGCCAAACGCTGGCTGTACCTCGTCCACCGCTGGCTGGGCGTGCTGCTGTGCGCCTTCTTCGCCATGTGGTTCGTCTCGGGCGTGGTGATGATGTACGTGGGCTACCCCAAGCTCACGCAGGCCGAGCGCCTGGCCCATCTGCCCCCGCTGCGCAGTGCAGGGATGGGCACGGAACGCCTGCTGGAGCCTGCTGATGCGCTGCAGCGCGCGGGCGTGGCGGGGCCGCTGCAAGACCTGCGGCTGGCCGTGGCCAGCGGCGGGCGCCCGGTGTACCTGGTGATTCCCGCCGCCCCCACCGGCGACGCCGCACCACGCCCGCGCAGAGCACCTGCTGCGGTTGTGATCGACGTCATCACCGGCGAAAAACTGCAGCAGGTGGACGCAGAACGGGCCATCGCATCGGCCCGCGCCTTCGCGCAGCATCCCGATGCCACCATCGACTACCAGGGCACGCTGGACGAAGACGCCTTCACCCACTCGCGCGCGCTGGATGTGCACCGCCCGTTGCACCGCCTGCACTTGGGCGACAGCGCTGGCACCGTGGTCTATGTGTCGGGCACCACCGGCGAGGTGGTGCGCGATGCGCCGCTGCAGGAACGGGCCTGGAACTATGTCGGCGCCTGGATCCACTGGCTCTACCCCTTCCGGGGCAATGTCTTCAACGACTACTGGACAGACATCGTCAACTGGCTGTCCATCGCGGGCATCGTGCTCACGGTGACGGGCACGGTGGTAGGTGTGCTGCGCTGGCGCTTCCGGGGCCGGTACAAGACGGGCGCACGCACGCCGTACCGGGGCTTCATGATGCGCTGGCACCATGTGTTCGGCTTGGTGTTCGCCGCCATCACGTTCACCTGGATCTTCAGCGGCCTCATGTCCATGAACCCCTGGAAGATTTTTGACAGCGGCGCAGCTCCACTGCGACAGCAGGCCATGAACGGCGGGCCTTTGGAAGTGCCCGCGCAGGCAGCAACGGTGCAAGCCTTGCTCTCTGCCGCGTCGCCCAACATCCGTGAGCTGCGGTGGGTGCGCAACGCGGGCCATACGCTGGTGCTGGCCTACAGCCCCACCAGCGCCCCGACGGTGCTGGATGCCACCACCGCCGCAGCACATGTGTGGGCCCCCGGTGCTATGGCCGAAGCCGCCGCGCGCCTGCTACCCCACGCCGTGGTGCGCACCGAAACGCTGACGGCCTACGACCTGCACTACTACGACCGCGCCGCCCACACCATGACCGGCGGCGGCGACAAACCCCTGCCCGCCCTGCGCGTGGTGTTTGACGACCCGAATGCGAGCTGGGTGCACATCGACCCGCACACCGGCACCGTGCTGGGCCGCACCGACAGCCACCGCCGCACCAGCCGCTGGCTGTTCGCCATGCTGCACAGCTGGGACTGGCTGCCGCTGCTGGAGCACCGCCCGCTGTGGGACATCCTGCTCATCGTGCTGAGCCTGGGCGGGGCGGTGATGAGCGTGACGGGGATAGTGATAGGTTGGCGCAGACTGGGTACAAAACTGCAAGGACCGCAGTTGCGCAGCAGCCGCCAGTGACCTGATCGCGGAGCGCACCTATGATGGCTGGAGTTGCGTTTGGAAACATTTGCCCATGACGGCCCCTAAACAGCCCTCCGCCATCACCCCCGAGCGTTCTGCCGCGAGCAGTGCGGCGCCGCCCCTCAAGCGTCCAGCCAGCCTGCCTTTGCGTTCCATGGTGGCATGGGGCACAGGCTTGGTCTTGCTCATGGCCTGGGGTACCGTGGCTCTGCTCATGGACGTGTCACGGCGCGATGCCATGAATGCGCAGATTCGCCAGAACAGCAATCTCGCGCTCAGCCTGGGCGAACAGACCGTGCGGGTGATGGCGGCCGTCGACCAGGCCACCCTGCGCATGCGGGACGCTGTTCAGGCCGACGACTTTGAAAAGGCAGACTTCACGCGGTTTGCCAACGAGACCGGGCTCGCTCCTCAGATCCTGACGCAGCTCTCCCTGGTCGGCCCCGACGGCCGGTTCATTGGAAGCAACATCGACCCCACTGGCGAAAAAACAGGGCACGTAGACCTGTCTGAACGCGAGCATGTGCAGGTGCACCTCCATCCCAACGCGTCAGAGGCGGCCCGCCTGCAACAGACGCCTAGCGGACTGTTTGTGGGCAAGCCCGTGGTTGGAAAGGTGTCTGGTAAGGCCACCATCCAGTTGTCGCGGAAAATTCCAGCCGCTGGTGGCGGCGTAGCGGGCGTGATCGTTGCCTCGGTGAACCCCGGCTATTTCGAGGATGTATACCGGGGAGTTCAACTGGGGCAAACGGGTGTCGTGACTCTTATCGGAAACGACCGCACGATCCGTGCAAGAGTGATGGGCGGACAGAGTGTCGGCATGGGAAGTGTGGTGCCGCGCAGTCCGGACAACAATGCAGAAGAACGCGGCCCCAGCGGCCACTACGTGCGCTCCAGCGGCATCGACGGTATCGAACGCATTTATGCCTACAGCCGTGTGGGCACCTACCCTCTGATGGTGGTGGTGGCCACAAGCACCAATGAGGCTTTGCAGGAGTGGCGCGCCAGCCGCAACATCGCACTGTTCACCATGGCACTGTTCAGCGCTGCACTGGCAGGCGCAGCCCTGATTTTTGTGCGCAGCGTGCGCCAGCTGGAGAGCACCAACGCCGCCCTGCGCATCAGCGAGGCCGAGGCGCGCTCGGCCAGCCAGGCCAAGAGCGAGTTCCTGGCGGCCGTGTCGCACGAACTGCGCACGCCCCTCACCAGCATCCGGGGGTTTGCCGAGCTGATGGAATTGCGGCTGGACCAACCCCGCTACAAGGAGCAGGCCGGGCTGATCCGCAAGGCTGCCGACCACCTGAACGCGTTGCTCACCGAAATCCTCGACCTCGCCAAGGTGGAGGCAGGCGCCATGCCACACCTGCCCACGGAACAGAACGTGGCGGACATCGTGCAGTCCACGGCCGACTTCTTTGCCGTCACGGCCGCCAACAAAAACCTGGACATGCAGGTGCAGATCGCGCCCGATGCGCCCGCCACGCTGGTGTGTGATGGCCTGCGCCTGAAGCAGGTGCTCAACAACCTGCTCTCCAACGCCATGAAATTCACCGAGACAGGCGCCGTCACCATCGAAGTGGATGCCACGGCAGACGCTGTGCGTTTTCATGTGGTGGATACCGGCCCCGGTATCCCGGCCCACCTGCACGAGACGATCTTCGAAAAATTTCGCCAGGGCAACGACCAGGTGAGCTACCAGCACGGCGGCACGGGCCTCGGGCTGGCGTTGTCGCGGGCATTGGCCGTGCTGATGGGGGGCACGCTCACGCTGTCTTCTTCAGAAGGCCAAGGCTCGCGCTTCACACTCACCTTGCCCCGCAGCCCAGGCGCTGAGCCTCAGTAAACAATATCGCTCTGAGGTAACGCGTACACCGCAGGGCCCATGCGGCCTGGCGCGCTATGGCGTTGTGGCGTTGTGGCGTTGTGGGATCAGTTCCGGCTGCGCAGCGTCCGGCTGAGCAAAATCACCGGCACCAGCCCCACAGCCACCAGCGCCAGCGACGGCAGGGCCGCCTCGCCCAGGCGCTCGTCGCGTGCCAGCTGGTAGGCCACCACGGCCAGCGTGTCGCTGTTGAAGGGGCGCAGCACCATGGTGGCGGGCAGCTCCTTCATCACGTCCACAAACACCAGCAGCGCGGCGGCGGCGGTGGAGCGCTTGAGCAGTGGCCAGTGCACCCGCGCCAGCAGGCCTGAGCTGCCCACGCCCAGCATGCGGGCAGAGTCGTCCAGGCTGAGCGGGATGCGCGCATAGCCGCTTTGCATGGACTGCAGGGCCACGGCGCAAAAGCGCACCAGGTAGGCCCACACAATGCCCAGCGCCGTGGCCGTGACCAACGCGCCCACGCCCCACTGGGGCACCGCCGCCTGCAGCCAGCCCACGGGCAGCAGCAGACCCACCACGATCACAGCGCCCGGCACTGCGTAGCCCACGCTGGCCAGTTGCACCACGCCGCGCGTCACGGCGTCGGGCTGGCGGCGCACGGCAAAGGCCAGCGCCAGCGCCACGGTCACGGCCAGCACGGCGGTGATGCATCCTAAGCGCACGCTGTGCCAGGCCCATTCCAGGAACCGCTCCCACGGCAGCACCGACCAGTCGGCCGCGAGCGGGCGCAGCATGAACAGCACCGGCGCCACAAAGCCCATGAGCACGGGCACCGCGCACACCGCCCAGGCAGCCCAGCGGCGCGCGCCGCGCAAGGCCAGGGGCTGCGCCTCGGCCGAGCCCGCACGACCGCCGCCGGTGGCAAAGCGCATGCGTTTTTGTGCGCGGTGCTCCAGGTGCAGCAGTGCCATCACCACCACCAGTAGCATGGTGGCCAGCTGCGCGGCGGCCAGGCGGTTGTCCATGGACAGCCAGGCCTTGTAGATGCCCGTGGTGAAGGTCTGGATGCCAAAGTAGCTGGCCACGCCGAAGTCGGCCAGGGTTTCCATCAGCACCAGCGCCACCCCGGCGGCGACGGCCGGGCGCGCCAGCGGCAAGGCCACGGCACGGATGCGGCGTGGCAGCGGCGCGCCCAGCAGGCGCGCAGCCTCCATCAGGTGCGCGGCGCGTTCGCCCAGCGCCGTGCGCGCCAGCAGGTACACATAGGGGTAGAGCGAGAAGATGAACACCCACACCGCGCCGCCCAGGCTGCGCACCTCGGGCAGCAGGCGGCCTTCCAGGCCAAAGGTGTTGCGCAGGCCCACCTGCAGCGGGCCGCTGAACTGCAGGAAGTCGGTGTACGCATAGGCGGTGACGTAGGCGGGCATGGCCAGCGGCAACAGCAGCAGCCATTCAAAGGTGCGGCGGCCCGGAAAATCAAACAGCGTCACGGCCGCCGCCGCCAGGGTGCCCACCATGGCCGCGCCCAGCGCCACCAGCACGCTGAGCCATAGCGTGGTCCACACATAGCCGGGCAACACGGTGGCTGCCATCTCGCGCAGGATGGCACCCGCCTGGGCATCGCCCTGCCCGGGGGCGGACAGCGGCAGCCACGACGCCAGCACCGCCAGCACCGGCAAAGCCAGAAAGCCTGCAAACAGGATCAGCGGGACGCTGCGAAGGACAGAAGACGGGGTACGGCGCAAGGCGGTGGGCTCGGCAGAAGGAAAAAAGCGCACACCTGCCGAAAGGCATGGGCGCCGCAGCGCCCAGGAATGCAAATGCGAATTTTAAGCATTCGCCCCTGCCCACCTAGAATGCAGGCATGTTTCTTGAGGTCTCCCAACTCGAAGTGCGCTACGCAGGCCGCGCACAGGCCGCCGTGCAAGGCGTCACGCTCAGCCTGAAAGCCGGTGACATCGGGGTGCTGATCGGCCCCTCTGGCTGCGGCAAGACCACCCTGCTGCGCGCCGTGGCCGGGCTGGAGCCTGTGACGGGCGGCGAGATCCGCCTGACCAAAAATGTGGTCAGCAGCGCCCAGCGGAGCGTGCCGCCCGAGCAGCGGCGCATTGGCATGGTGTTCCAGGACTACGCGTTGTTCCCGCACCTCTCCGTGGGCCGCAATGTGGCGTTCGGCATCCACCAGCTGCCCCGGGCCGAGCAGGCCGCGCGCGTGGACGAAGTGCTGAAGCTGGTAGGGCTGGAAGGCAGCGAGCACCGCTATCCGCACGAACTCTCTGGCGGCCAGCAGCAGCGCGTGGCACTGGCCCGGGCGCTGGCCCCGCGCCCACAGCTCATGCTGCTGGACGAACCGTTCTCCAACCTCGACGTGGACCTGCGCGAGCGCCTGGCACATGAGGTGCGCGGCATCCTCAAGGCGGCGGGCGCCACTGCCCTGTTTGTGACGCACGACCAGTTCGAGGCGTTTGCGATTGGCGACGTGATCGGCGTGATGCACGAAGGCCACCTGCACCAGTGGGACGATGCCTACACCCTGTACCACCGCCCCGCCACGCGGTTTGTGGCCGACTTCATCGGGCACGGTGTGTTCGCCCCTGCCACGCTGGAGCAGCGCGGCGACAACGTGGTGGCACAAACCCCCTTGGGCGAGCTGACCGACCTGGACGAATGCCCCCTGCCCGGCAGTTACCCTGGCGGCGCCTGCGATGTGCTGCTGCGCGCCGACGACATCGTGCACGACGACCACGCGCCGGTGCAGGCGCAGATCGTGCGCAAGTCGTTCCGGGGTTCGGAGTTTTTGTACACCCTGCGCCTGGCCAGCGGCCACACCCTGCTGGCCCATGTGCCCAGCCACCACGACCACGCGCTGGGCGAGTGGATCGGCATCCGCGCCCAGGTGGACCATGTGGTCACCTTCCCGCGCGAACTGGCGTCAGAATCCAAGTAAAAAACGGCTCTCCCGCGCATCCATCATGCGCTGATAGCTATCATTTTTGAAATATTCCAGGAGCAGGATCCTGGTCCAGAAACCGCGCCGCATGCTCGGGCGCAGGCAGCATGCAGGTGGCAGACCGGCCCCAGATCCGGTAGCGGTTGCGCGCCACCCAGCGGTACAGCACATCGCGCAGCGGGGCCGGCACCAGCCAGCCCACCCAGGCCAGCCGCCAGGGCCAGCCCAGGGCATGCAATACGCGCAGGATGGCGGCGGTGTGCTGCCAACTGCGCTCGCCGTCGATGACCAGCAGGGTCTGCAGGCCTTCCACCTGGAGCCCCGCCCGCGCCAACAGTTGCTGGCCCGCTGCGCTCTGGATAGACACAAACCGGATGCGCTGTGCGCGATCGTGCCGCAGCAGAAACTGCACCCAGCCGTTGCAAAGCAGGCACTGCCCGTCAAACACCACAATCATGCGGACGCCCCCACTCCGACCCCAGCCGCGCCCGACGGTACCTGCAGGTGCCCCCGGTAGCTGACCACGCGCCCCACGCCAGGCACCGTGGCCTGCACGCGAAAGTGCAGCGCATCGCCCACCCCGGTTTCTTCGGCCACCACCTGCGGGCACAACCACGCGGGGCACGGAATGCCGCAGAAATGCAGCTGCTGCAGCTCCATCACCAGCCGCCCTTCGGATTCGCGCAACACAAAGCTCAGCCGCGCAGCCCCCAGGTGTTCCACCACCCGGCCTGCAACCTCGCGCAGGGTGGACTGCATGGTCTGGGCAGGAAAGCGGCGCGTCCACACCTCGGCGTCGGGGCGCGCCTGCAGCTCGAAGGTGATCGCCCCCTGCACCGCGCGCTGGGGCGCGCCCAGGGCCCAGGCCAGCACACGCCCCAGCCAGGTGGCGGGCGCCTCGACCTGCACCTGGCCCACCAGCCGGTGCGGGCCCGAGAGGCCATGAAACCGCGCCAGCGCGGGCGCCAGTCGCTGGTAGGCAGGGCCGCCCAGGGCGCGTTGGTACAGGGACAGGGGTGGCATGGGGTCAATAAGGAGTGATGAATGGCCGAGGCCAGTCTATCGCCAGCCACCCCAGCCGCCGTTCGCAGGCAGCAAAGAAAAAGGCCGACAGATGTCGGCCCTCGTGCACGAATACGCGACCCGTGCGAATTTAGAAGGTGTGAATGAATCCGGCGGGCCCGAGCAGGCCGCCAAAACGCGCTCGATCTAGGCGCAAAGCGCAGCCATAGCTCGGGCTATGGCGAGCATTTGCAACGACGAGCGGGTGTGTTTTGGCGGGATGAGCGGGCATGGCGGGTTCGTTCGCACCTTCTCAGGACTTGCCCTTGCGCTGCAGGCTCTCCAGCCCGTTCAGGTCCAGCTGCGACATCAGGCCCTGCAACTCTTTCACACCGACCTTGTCGCCCTCGATGCTGACCAACAGACCATTCTTCAGGATGGTCTTGAACTCGGCATGGCTGCCGTCTTTTTCGTAGCGGGTGTGCAGCGTGCGGCCGCCCTCCTGCCAGGTCTTCTCGGCGCGGGTTGGGTCTTCTTTTTCACCCTGGGCCATGCCCATGGCCATTGCGGCCATCTGGCCCAGGCCGCCAATGTCCACGATCTCCAGGCGCAGTTGCTTGTCGTCGCTGCCATATTGCGCGCTGGCCTGGCTGGTGGGCAGGCCCAGGGCCGCGCCGTCCTGCACGTCAAAGCCAGTGCGGGGCAGGCCCGCCAGCTTTTCGGGCAACGCGGCCTTGAGCGCCTGCGCCGCAATGGCCTGGCCTCCGCCCAGCAGGCCTGCGGCAGCCTTGGCGGCGTCGCCGGTGGCAGCGGCAATCGCGGCGGGGTCCTGGCTTTTCTGGGCCTCTTCCATCTTGCGGGCAGCCTCTTCCATCTTCTTGCCTGCGGCCTCCAGGCCTGCGGTGTCGATGGACACCTTGCCACCGGGCGTGTTCATGGTGATGGCAGGGCCTGCGGCGCCCCCCATCAGCCCGCCGCCCCGGGGCAAGACCAGCGCACTGACCGCACCGATCACCACCCCCACCACGATGGCCGCAATGATGACCACCACGGTGTAGCCCACCGACTTCTCGGGCGCGCTGCGCATGAGCACCGGCAGGCCGGTGTAGAGCAGGTAGATGGAGTACAGCGCCGCCAGCAGCCCCAGCATGGCCAGCGCGGGCAACAGGCTGAAGATGCCGCCCAACAAGGCGGCCGTGCTGGCATACACCGCCACCTTCAGCGCCTGGATGGAATTCTTCTGGCCGCCGAAGGTGGGCGCCAGCGCATCGATGATCAGGCCCAGCACAAAGATGCCGACCAGGCTGAGCACGTACGACACCACCATGTTCACCAGCCCCGACACAAAGGGCACGCGGATGGTGACGCCAAAGCCCCCAAAGCCGATCAGCGACATTCCGATGAAGCCGCAGACCGCCGGAATGGCGGCGAGGACCATCGCGTACCGGGTGAACAGGGTGGCGGCATCGGTGCTTTCGGCGTCGATGGCGGCCCAGGCCTCTTTGGGTTGCAGAAGAATGCGCTTGGCGCGCTCGATCAGGTTCATGGTGCCCTCCCGGCAGTGTGCAAAGGCCTGCGATGACCCGCAGGCAAACGGAAAGCGCGGACGATACGGGGCATTGCGCCGTGCAGACCACCCGAGCCATCGCCTGCAAGGCCCAAAGCGTGGAATATGCACGCTTTTGCCGCACAAAGACGGCTTTTGGGTAGCCAGGGCCCGGAACCTGCGACCGTTCTCAGGCTTTGCGCAGCTGATCGACGGTGTCGTGCAGGTGCTGCGTCCAGGTGCGGCGGTCGCGTTCGCCCGCCAGCTCCGGCGGGCCGTAGTGCACCACGGCTTCGATGGGCGGGGCGCTGAGCGTGCGCCAGATCGAGCCCACCAGGGTTTCGTCGCCGATGTAGCTGGGCGCAAAGCTGGTGGCGCCGGTGGCCTTGTCGGCAAAGCGCAGACCCACGGGCTGCACCGGGGCCTGCGCGGCCACGGCGGCCTGCAGCAGGTTGGCGTGGAAAGGCAGCATCTCGCGCCCGTCGCCCGTGGTGCCTTCGGGGAACACCGCCAGCACCTCGCCACGTTCCAGCGCTTCCTGTATCGAGCGCACCATGCGCAGCGCGTCGCGGCGCGAGCTGCGTTCGATGTAGAGCGTGCCCGCCGCCGTGGCCAGGGTGCCGATCAGCGGCCAGGCCTGCACGTCGGATTTGGAGACAAAGCGGCAGTGCCGCGCGGCGTGCATTACGGGGATGTCGAGCCACGAGATGTGGTTGGCCACCAGCATCACCGGCCCGGTGAGCGGTGGCTGCCCCAGGATGCGCAGGCTGATGCCCGCATGGGCCAGCAGCTCCAGCGACCAGGCCTGCACGCGGGCATGTTGCTGGTCCGGCGACAGCGACGGAAACCGCAGCGCCACGATCCACAGGCCCTTGGCAATGTGGCCCAGCAGCCGCAAGAGGCGCCAGCTGGCGCGCAGGAACTTCACGGCCGGGCCTTGCTGTCGCTGCGTCGCGCCGCCTTAGCCGCGGTCAAAAGCGACCTGCCCACCAACCAAGGTCATCCGCACACGACCGGGCAGTTCGTAGCCCGAGAACGGCGTGTGTTTGCCCTGGCTGGCAAGCGCGTCGTCCTGCACAGTCCACGCGGCCTGCGGGTCGAACACGCACAGGTCACCCACGCCGCCTTCCACGATCTGGCCCACGCTGGCCTGCAAGGTGCCCAGCGCGTTGCCCAGCACGCGTGCGGGTTCGGACGTGACGGTGGCCAGCGCGCGCGCGAGCGGCACGCCGCTGTCCTGCGACCATTTGAGCGCGAGCGACAGCAGCAGCTCCAGGCCCGTGGCACCGGGCTCGGCTTCGGCAAACGGCAGGGTCTTGGCGTCTTCATCGACCGGGTTGTGGTCGGACACCAGCGCATCGATGGTGCCATCGAGCAGCGCGGCGCTCAGGGCGTCGCGGTCGCGCTGCTGGCGCAGCGGCGGCGTGAGGCGCGCGCGGCTGTCGAAGAAACCGATGTCGTTTTCGGTGAGGTGCAGCGTGTTGATGCTGATGTCGCAGGTGACCTTGAGGCCCTCGGCCTTGGCACGGCGCACCAGCTCGACACCCGCAGCGCTGCTGAGGCGGCACAGGTGCACGCGCGCGCCGGTGGTCTTGAGCAGCTCGAAGATGGTGTGCAGCGCAATGGTTTCGGCCGCCACGGGCACGCCCGACAGGCCCAGCCGCGTGGCCAGCGCACCGCTGGCGGCCACGCCCTTGCCCAGGTGCATCTCTTGCGGGCGCAGCCACACGGTATAGCCAAAGGTGGCGGCGTACTGCAGCGCGCGCTGCAGTACCTGGGTGCTGGCCAGCGGCACCTCGGCCTGGCCAAAGCCCACACAGCCGGATTCGGTCAGCTCGGCCATCTCGGTCAGCACCTCGCCAGCCAGGTTGCGCGTGAGCGCGCCCAGCGGGAACAGGCGCGACTGGTGCAGCTTCTCGGCGCGGAACTTGAGCATCTCCACCAGGCCGGGCTCGTCGAGCACCGGGTCGGTATCGGGCGGGCAGACCAGGCTGGTCACGCCACCGGCCACAGCGGCGGCCATTTCGGATTCGAGCATGCCTTCGTGCTCGTGGCCCGGCTCGCGCAGCCGCGCAGCCAGGTCCACCAGGCCGGGCAGCACGATGCAGCCGGTGGCGTCCACCACGCGCTTGGGTGCGAAGTCGGGCGGTACCCGGTTCACGCCCACGATGCGGCCTGCGGCAATGGCGATGTCACAGGTCTGGTCAAGGCCCGAAGCGGGGTCGATCACCCGGCCGTTCTGGATCAGTATCTTCATGATTTCAAGCCAAATTGGCTGCCTCCGCGCATCAGGCGTGCGCTAGCAGCTATGAAAACAGGAGCAATCATTGCGCGCTTCACGCCTCATTCCCGGCGACGATGGACATGACGGCCATGCGCACCGCAATGCCGAAGGTGACCTGCGGCAGGATCACGCTCTGCTTGCCATCGACCACGGCGGAGTCGATCTCCACGCCCCGGTTGATGGGGCCGGGGTGCATCACGATGGCGTCGGGCTTGGCCAGTTGCAGCTTTTCCTGCGTGAGGCCAAAGCTCTTGAAATACTCCTGGCTGGACGGCAGCAGCGCGCCGCTCATGCGCTCGTTCTGCAGGCGCAGCATGATGACCACGTCGGCATCCTTGATGCCCTCTTCGAGCGTGTGGCACACGCGCACGCCCATCTGCGCCATGTCCGACGGCACCAGGGTGCGCGGGCCTACCACGCGCACTTCGGCGCAGCCCAGCGTGGTGAGGCCGTGGATGTCGGAGCGCGCCACACGCGAGTGCAGCACGTCGCCGACGATGGCCACGGTGAGGTTGCTGAAGTCCTTCTTGTAGTGGCGGATGGTGTACATGTCCAGCAGCCCCTGCGTGGGGTGGGCATGGCGGCCATCGCCGGCGTTGATCACGTGTACATGCGGGGCGACGTGCTGCGCAATCAGGTACGGTGCGCCCGACTCGCTGTGCCGCACCACGAACAGGTCGGCTGCCATCGCGCTAAGGTTGGCGATGGTGTCGAGCAGCGACTCGCCTTTGCTGGCCGAGCTGCGCGCGATGTCGAGGTTGATCACGTCGGCCGACAGGCGCTTGGCCGCGATCTCGAAGGTGGTGCGGGTGCGCGTGCTGTTCTCGAAGAACAGGTTGAACACGCTCTTGCCGCGCAGCAGGGGTACCTTTTTCACTTCGCGGTCGTTCACGCTCACGAAGTTGGCAGCCGTGTCGAGGATGTGCGTGACGATGTCACGCGGCAGGCCCTCGATGGACAGCAGGTGGATGAGTTCGCCGTTGCCGTTGAGTTGGGGATTGCGCTTGTGCAGCACGGTCAGGCCTCTTTAGTCTTTGTCTTGGACTTGGAATTGGAAGGTGCCGCTGTCGCCCCGCGCCAGGGCCAGCGAGTGGGAAACCGGCAGCGCCACGCGCGCCGCGGCAAAGTCGGCCTGCACGGGCAACTCGCGCCCGCCCCGGTCCACCAGCACGGCCAGGCGCACGCTGGCGGGGCGGCCGTAGTCGAACAGCTCGTTGAGCACGGCGCGGATGGTGCGGCCGGTGTAGAGCACATCGTCGAGCACCAGCACGTCGGCGCCGTTCACATCAAACGGCAGCGCGGTCTGTGCGCTGGCCGACAGGCCGCGCTGGGCAAAGTCATCGCGGTGCATCACCGACGAGAGCACGCCGGCGGGCCCTTCCAGGCCCAGGTCTTTTTGCAGGCGCTCGGCCAGCCAGGCACCGCCCGAGGCAATGCCCGCCAGGCGCGTGGTGGGGGTGAGCATGCTGCGCACGCCGCGCAGCAGCTCGCGGTACAGCGCCTCGGCGTCGAGCACCAGGCTGCCGGACATTCCGGGGGATGGGGTGGTCATGGGAGATTCCTCAAAAACTGTTCCAGGATGATGCAGGCCGACGCTGCGTCGGCATCCTTGGCACCACCCGCAATGGCCTCGGTGGTGCTGTAGCGCTCGTCCACCTCGAACACCTGCAAGCCGAATCGGCCACGCAACTGGCGCCCGAACTTGAGCGCGCGTGCGGTGTTTTCGTGGCTCGCGCCATCAGGGTGGTAAGGCACGCCGATCACCAGCGCGTCGGGCTGCCATTCCTTGATGCGCTCGGCCACCTGGGCGAAGCGGGCGTCGCCCTCGGCCTGGATGGTGCGCTGCGGCGTGGCACTGCGCAGCATGCGGTTGCCCGAGGCCACGCCCGTGCGCTTGAGGCCAAAGTCAAAAGCAAGAAAGGTCTGAAAATGCGCAGGAACGGCTGGCGGCTGGATCGACTGAACGGGCGAACCGGTCATGCGTGCCCCGCCTCGGGCGACAGCATCCAGGCCTTCAGGCCCAGCAGCGACAAGGCCCGGTCGTAGCGCTCGGGCACGGGGGTGTCGAAGATCACCGACAAATCCGCCGCCACAGTGAGCCAGGCGTTCTCGGCCAGCTCCGATTCAAGCTGCCCCTCGCCCCAGGACGAGTAGCCCAGCGTGATGAGCACGCGGCGCGGCCCGGCGCCCGTGGACAGGGCTTCGAGCACGTCCTTGGAAGTGGTCATCTCCAGGCCGCCGGGGATGGTCATGGTGGAAGCGTAGGCCGATTCGTCGGTCTCGGCCTTGTCCATGAGCATGGGCTCGTGCAGCACAAAACCGCGCTCGGTCTGCACCGGGCCGCCCTGGAACACAGGCTCCCGGGTGAGGTCTTCGCGCCGCAGCGACAGATCTACTTTGTCGAACAGGCTTTTGAGGGTGATGTCCGAGGGCTTGTTGATGATGAGTCCGAGTGCGCCGCGTTCGCTGTGCTCGCACAGGTAGACCACACTGCGCGCAAAAGACTCATCTTCCAGGCCGGGCATCGCAATCAGGAAGTGATGCGTCAGGTTGATGGGCGCAGAATCGAAAGACATCCCTCAATTTTAACGGTGAACATGGCGACCCCTTCCGAGCCTTCCTACCCCAGCGGTCTTGTCTGGTTCCGGCGCGACCTGCGTGCGCAGGACCATGCCGCCCTGTACCGGGCGCTGACGCAGTGCGAGCAGGTGCACTGCGCCTTTGTGCTGGATCGTGAGATTCTGGATGGCCTGCCCCGGGTGGACCGGCGGGTGGAGTTCATCCTGGCATCGCTGGTGGAGCTGGACGCCTCGCTGCGCGCCCTCTCTGGCCAGCCAGGGGGCGGACTCATCGTGCTGCATGCCATGGCCAGTGAGGCGATTCCGGCACTGGCGCAGCGCCTGGGCGTACAGGCCGTGTTTGCCAACCACGATGACGAGCCCCAGGCGCTGGCGCGCGACAGCCTGGTGCGCACCCGGCTGGCGGCGGCGGGCCAGGCATTTCACACCTTCAAGGACCACACCATTTTTGAACGCAGTGAGGTGCTGACGCAGACCGGCAACCCCTACAGCGTGTTCACGCCCTACAAAAACGCCTGGCTCAAGAAGATCGACGCCTTCCAGCTCAAAAGCTACCTCGTGGAACGCCACGCGCACCACCTGGCGCCGCGCCCACCGGAGCACTGCCCACCGGTGCCCGCGCTGGAGTCGCTGGGGTTTGAGGCCAGTGCATCGCAGTCACCCCGGTTGCCTGCCGGTGCCAGCGGTGCGCAACAGCTGTTCGACGACTTTCTGGGCCGCATCGAGCGCTACGACCATGCGCGCGATTTTCCTGCCATCAAGGGCCCGAGCTACCTCAGCGTGCACCTGCGCTTTGGCACCATCTCGCCGCGTGTGCTGGCGCGCACGGCGCACCGGCTGATGCTGGAGGGCAACCCGGGTGCCACCACCTGGCTGAGCGAGCTGATCTGGCGCGATTTTTATTTTCAGATCCTGCACCACCACCCCCATGTGGTGGGCCACAGCTTCAAGCCAGCCTACGACGCCATCCAGTGGGAAACCGGCCCCGAAGCCGACGCTCTGTTTGCCGCCTGGTGCGAAGGCCGCACCGGCTACCCGCTGGTGGATGCCGCCATGGCCCAAATCAACCAGACGGGCTACATGCACAACCGCCTGCGCATGGTGGTGGCCAGCTTTCTGGTGAAGGATCTGGGCATTGATTGGCGTTGGGGCGAGGCCTACTTCGCCACCCACCTCAATGACTTTGACCTGGCCGCCAACAATGGCGGCTGGCAGTGGGCCAGCTCCAGCGGGTGTGATGCACAGCCCTACTTCCGCATCTTCAACCCCGTGAGTCAGAGCCAAAAATTTGACCCCGAGGGCAAGTTCATCCGGCGCTACCTGCCGCAACTGTCCCGTCTGCCCACTGCTGCCCTGCACGCCCCCTGGCTCGCCCGGCCACTGGAGCTGCAGGAAGCGGGTGTGCGGCTTGGCGCGGACTACCCCCTGCCCGTGGTGGAACACGATGCCGCACGGCAACGCACGCTGGAGCGGTATGCCGTGGTCAAAACGGCCGGTGGCTGAGCCGACGCACAGCAGCGGGGCCGACAAGGTCCTGCCTCAGGGCCCGATTGTTCAAGCGCCTGCCGGGCCTAACGTGGGGGTGCAGCAGACTCGCCGGGGGGTGGCTGGTCTGCCGCCATCTTCATGCCACCACTCTCCAAGGGAGCCCCAGCGGCTAACCGCAGGCGCAAACGCACATCGGTGCGGTTGTCTGCATGGGCAATGGCTTCTGCGGCCGAGATGGCACCCAGCTCGACCATGGACAACAAGGACTGGTCAAAACTCCACATGCCCTGCTCCCCGCTGCGGGTGATGGCCGTCTTGAGTTCGTCGATCTGGCCTTTCTGGATAAGCTCGGCCACGTAGGGGGTCAACAGCATGATCTCTGTGGCGGGCACCAGGCTGCCCGCAAGGCCCTGCACCAGCCGCAGTGCCACCACGGCGCGCAGATTGAGCGACAGGTCCATGAGCAGTTGGCGGTGAGCGTCCTCCGGGAAAAAATTCAGGATGCGCTGCACCGCCTGGTTGGCGTTGTTGGCATGCAGGGTAGACACACACAGGTGGCCAGACTCGGCATAGTGCAGCGCGTGCTGCATGGTGGCCCGGTCGCGGATCTCGCCAATCATGATCACGTTGGGCGCCTCCCGCATGGCCCGGCGCAAGGCTTCGTCGTAGGACAGCGTATCCAGCCCCACTTCGCGCTGGGTCACCAGCGACTTCTTGTGGCTGTGAAGGTATTCAATCGGGTCTTCCACGGTCAGGATATGCCCGCCCGCATGGGTGTTGCGGTGGTCCAGCAGGGCAGCCAGCGTGGTGGTCTTGCCCGAGCCTGCTGCCCCCACGGTCAACACCAGCCCCCCCTTTGAGAAAGGCCAGCTGCTGAAGCACCGGCGGCAGGCCCAGCTCCTGCAAGCCCGGAATTCGCGCAATCACATGGCGAATTACCATGCCCACCTGCCCGCGTTGCCTGTGAACGTTGATGCGAAAACGCTCACCATCAGGGGTCTGAAACGAGAGGTCGCACTCCAGGGTGGTCTCGAACTCGTGCCGCTGTGCATCGCGCAGGATGGAGTAGGCCATCTGCCGCACGTCATCCGCCGACAGCACCTGTTGGGCAATGGGCGCAAAAGCGCCCTGCCGCTTGATGGTGGGCGGTGCTCCCGCCAGGAGGAAGAGATCGGAGGCACGCTCCCGAACCACAAAGGCCAGGCACGCCAGCAAGCGGGGATCGGCCGGAGGGGGTGCAGCGGCTGGGTCCATCAACACTCCCAGCTCAGGTCAGGGGCAGGCTGCAGGCGGTCCGCCGACATGCCAATACCCACACCCGCTATGCCCCGGTCCAACACAGAAACAGGGCACCCCGAAAAACCACAGCCCCGCCGGTGAGGGACGGGGCTGCGGGTGCCGCGCATGGTCCTTCAGACCTCGGCAGCTGCGGCTATGCGTGCGTAATGCTGGATCAGGCTCAGCAGTTCTTCATCCGAGTACGGCTTGCCCAGGTAGTGGTTCACACCCAGCTCCATTGCATGCTCACGGTGCTTTTCGGCAATGCGCGAGGTGATCATGATGATCGGCAGATCACGCAAGGCGCCGTCCGCGCGGATATTGCGCGCAAGGTCGAAGCCGTCCATGCGGGGCATTTCGATGTCGGACAGCACCACCGTCGGGCGCTCTTCCTGCAGGCGTTCCAGGGCCTGCAGACCATCGGCAGCCAGGGCCACCCGGTAGCCTTCGCGCTGCAGCAGGCGCTGCGTGACGCGGCGCACGGTGATCGAATCATCCACCACCAGCACCAGCGGCACTTGGCTGGGCCCCGCCAGCTGGGGCGACACCACCAGCTTGCCGGCGCCAGCGCCACCTTCTGCTTCCGGTGCGGGCGGCATGCCTGCATTGGCAGCACGCACCTGATCGCCATACACCGTGGCCAGAGCCACTGGGTTGTAGATCAGCACCACGGCACCCGAGGCAAGCACCGACATCCCGGCCAGGCCTGGCAGGCGGGACAGCTGAGGCCCCAGGTTCTTCACCACGACTTCCTGGTTGCCCAGCACTTCATCCACATGCATGGCCACACGCTGTGCCGCGCTGCGGAAGATCACCACCGGGCGGGTCTTGCCTGCAGGTTCATGGCTGCGCGCAGACGCCTGCAGCAACGCTCCGGACCAGAAGAACGGCATCTTTTCCATGCCATCGTCAAACACGCCGGTGCGGTAGGCTTCTTCCAGGTCGGCCGCCGAAGTACGGCGCACGATTTCCACCACGTTGGCGGGCACGCCAATAGCCAAGTCACCGCTGCGCAGCATCACCACCTGCGTCACCGCCGTTGTCAGCGGCAGCACCATGCGGAACGCAGCGCCCTTGCCTGCTTCGGTCGAGGTCTCGATGCGACCACCCAGCGCGTTGATTTCGGCACGCACCACGTCCATGCCAATGCCACGCCCGGCCAAGCCAGTCACCTCGGACGCCGTGGAGAAACCGGGCATGAAGATCAGATTGGCCGCATCGGCATCACTGAGTTCTACACCGGGCTCCACGATGCCTTGGGCAAGCGCCTTTTCGCGGATGCGTGGAAGGTTCAGGCCTGCACCGTCGTCCCGGAACTCCACCGACACGTCGTTGCCTTCGTGGTGCAGATCCACCGTGATAGTGCCCGACGCAGGCTTACCCGCCGCCACCCGCAGCTCGGGGTCTTCGATGCCATGGGCCACACAGTTACGCAGCAAATGCTCGAACGCTGGGGTCATGCGGTCCAGCACGCCACGGTCCATTTCGATGGAGCCGCCGGTAATGTCCAGCTTGATCTGCTTGCCGGTTTCCTTGGACGCCTGGCGCACCACAGCGTAGAGGCGCTCGGCAATGCCTTCGAACTCCACCATGCGGGTACGCAGCAGGTCGCGCTGCAGTTCGCGGGCCTGGCGGCCCTGGGCGATCAGGTCGTCTTCGGCGCCTTCCATGGCGCGTTGCAGGTTGCGCTGCACGGTGGCCACGTCGTTCACAGACTCGGCCATCATGCGCGTGAGTTCCTGCACGCGGGTGAAACGGTCGAACTCCAGCGGATCAAAGCCAGCGGCCGAATCCTTGGACAGCGCCAGGCGCGACTGCATCTGCGATTCAGCCTGTACTTCGATGTCACGCAATTGCTGACGCAGCCTGTCGAGGTTGCCCGACAGATCGGACAGCGAACTGCGGAACTGCCCCAGGCGAACGTCCAGACGCGAGCGACTGATCATCACTTCGCCCGCCTGATTGACCAGGCGGTCGAGCAACTGCGCACGCACGCGCACCGACTGGCTCGCAGCCACGCGCAAGGGCGCCAGTTGCGAGGGGCCAGGCAAACGGACCGCAGGAGCGGCAGGTGCCGCCGCAGCGGTATCCACCAACGCAGCGGCGGGTGCCATGGGCGCATCAGCAGCGTCCAGACGGGCCCGCGCGCCCTCGACGGGCAGGGCCACCACCGTATCGGCAGGGGCCTGGCCAATGGCTCGCAGGGCATCGAAATTCGCCTGCAGGCCATCAAAACCGCCTTGCAGGGGGTCGATCTGGTCGGCTGTGACGGTCTCGGGATCGAGTTGCTCAATGGCAGATTCCAACCGGTGGGCCATTTCGCCCAGGCGCATGGCACCGGCCAGGCGCGAACTGCCCTTGAGCGTGTGCAGGGCACGCAGCACTTCGCTGCGGGCACCCAGGTTATCGGGCCGCGCGGCCCATTGGCGCAGGGCACCGCCCAGTTGAGGCAGCAACTCGGCGGCCTCTTCCTCGAAGATCGGGAACAGGTCGGGGTCGATGACGTCGATGGCGTCGATGTCGTCATCGACGTCCGAAGACAGCGCCACGGCGTGGGCGATCGCATCGTCGATCAACTGGTCCTGATCGTGGGCCACCACCGACAGCGCAGGCGCCACATGGCCTTGCGGGATGATGACGGGTGCGGGCTCCAGGGTTGCCTCGGCATAGGCCTCGGGCTCGTCGATCGCTTCTGGCGCGGGCTCGGAAGCCACGGGCTCCACCATCTCGATGGGGAAAGCTTCGGTAGCGTCTTCCTCTGGCGGAGACAAGGTGACAACCACCTCGGCTTCCAAAATCTGGCGCAGCTGTTCCAGCACCTCTTCGTTGGGCTCCTTGAGGAAGCCCGCAGCGAATTGGTGCAGCAGGCGGCGGATGTCTTCCGCAGCGCCCATGAAGGCCCGGGCCTGCTCCTCGGTGCCGCCAGATTGCAGCTGCACATGCTGCATCGCGTGCTCCAAGGCCCGCGCCAATTCCGACAAGGCAGTGAAACCGACCGTGGCAGAACTGCCCGCCAGCGAATGCGCCAGTGCCACCGCCATGTCGGGCAGGGGCTCGTGCAGTTCCAGCGACCATTCCTGCAGACAAGTCACCAGACGGCGCGACCATTCGTCGGCCTCATTCAGGTACACGTTGTACAGCGGGATGCTGATACGCAGGGTGTCAATCACCTTGACCGCATCGTCGCTGGCACTGTCCTCCTGCGGCAAGGCCTCCAGAAGCCCAGCCATTTCAGAGGGCAACTCGGCATCGGCAGACTCAACTGCCTCATGCGCCTCCACCGGGGCCTCAGCAGCGGCGGATTCGGCTTCAAGCAACCGCTCCGGGGCTTCGACATCCAGCGACGCGAGAGCATCGGATGCCTCTGGCACCTCGGCTTCGATCCCTGCGGGCACCACGGCCTCTGGCGCTGTGCTGGCTTCTGCATCAGACAAAGTCAGTGCTTCCAGAGGAATCTCCTCCAGCGGCTCTGCGACAGCAGCCACGGCAGAGACCTCGGCAACAGGCGCCACATCGGGCAAATCCAGATCAGGCAGCTCCAGGTCGAGCACAAAGTCGGCGCTGGACGGATCTACCAACGGAGCGGGGGCCGAATCGGCATTCAGGGCGGCGGTAAAGACCGAGAAGTCAATATCCTCCGCAACCTCAGCCACACCGGATGTTGCAGCCACTTCAGGCGCAACGGGTGCTTCAACAGCTGCAGGCTGTTCGTGCACATGCTCCGAAATTTCGGTCGCCTGGAAGTCCATCAGGCCCAGATCGTCCTCAGGATGAGCATCGAGGCCATCCGAAGACACGGTACCGGCGGCCAGTTCGACCGCTTCTGGTTCCAGCGCCGCCAGGGGTTCGATCTCTGGAACAGTCCCAGGGGCTTCGTCCCCCTCGGAAGGCACGACCAAAGGCAGCAACGTACCGTCAAGGCGCATCGCATCTGCAGATTTGCGGAAGGATTCAGGATCCCAGCCGGTTGCGCGGCCTGCCGCAATGTCATCGGCCCAGCGGCCAAATGCCCGCAAGGCGTCCGAGGACAGTGTCAACAAGCCCGGCTGCATGGGCTTCTGCTCAGCCAGCCAGGCGTTGAGGATTTGCTCCATCGACCAGGCGGCTTCGCCGAAGTCGTTGAGGCCCACCATGCGCGAACTGCCCTTGAGCGTGTGGAACGCACGGCGCAATGTGGTCTGTTCGCTCAGATTGCCAGGCTCCCCCTGAAGCAGATCAATGGCGGCCAGTCCGTTGACCACCACTTCGCGTGCTTCTTCCAGGAAAACGTCCAGCAACTCATCTTCGACATCCGGTACAGCGGCCTTGGCAATGGGTGCTGGTGCTGGTGCATCTGCGGCGGCGACAACCGACGCGGGGGCAGCAGGCGCAGCCACATCGAAGGAAATGTCCGGAGCCAGGCTTTCTGGCTCTGACTGGGGGGAAGGCTCGCTGACTGGAGCAGGGCCCAGGTCCAGAATCGGAGCAAAGTCCGTGGGTTCGCTGACAGGCTCCGGCGCAGGGAAGCGCGGCAGCACGTCAGGCACCAGGGTCGCGGTGCGCTCCTCCAGTTTGGCTGGGGCTTCCTCCATCGCGTCAGACGCACGCGCACGGGTTTTGCCCATGAGGATGCGCAGCTCGCCCAGGTCCTCGTCATAGACAAAAAGCTTGCGCGCCATGGTGCGCTGATAGCTCAGCATGTCGATCAAAAAACCGAGTGCGCCCAGGCTGTTGCCAAGCTTTTCGAACACGGCTTGGCGCCCTTCTTCGGGCACCTCGTTGATGAGCAGACGCTCCACCGTGTCGCGCATGCGCACCACAGCCAGTGACGCCTGGTCCAGCCCCAGCACCGACAAAACACCGCGCATCTGGGCCAGATGTCCGGGTACTGTGGCCAGAACCGCCGTGTCCTGGGGGTTGCGGAAAAACTGGTCCAGCGCCTTCTCAGCCTCGCCCAAGGTCACGCGCAACTCGTCCACCACGCTGCCCATGGTCTGGTTGTCGCTGACCCTGCGGTACAGCTCCTCCATCCAGGGCTCCAGTGGCTCGGGTTCGGCACCTGCCGTCACCGCGTCCAGGCGCTCGGCCAACCGGGTGGCACGCACCTCCATCTGGTCGTCGGCAGCATCCAGTTCCTCAAACGCCGCCTGCAGGTACAACACCGAAGTCGCCACTTCCATTGCCAAGGCGGCCGATGGCGGCTCGCCCGAGCGGGTGGTGGAATCCATTGCCCGCGTCAATGCCAGGGCCAGGTTCTCACTGCCAGGATGCAGTTTGCGCAGCGAGTCGCACACCAGGCTGAACTGGTCAGCTGCCGGTTTGAGTTTGTTGCGATCACCACCGGCCAGCGCCGACCAGGTCTCGGTGGCCGATGCGATGCGCTTGCGCGCCTGCGCCAACACTGCCGGGTCGAAGCGGCCAAACCGCGCGGTTTCGTAATCAACGGGCTTGAAGCGGTCCAGGGAAAACGCCTGGCGCACGGCCCGCAGCGAGGGTGCAGCGTCCTCGGGCAACTCGAAGGCCTTGGCCTGCGAACAGAAGAACAACAGGTCCTGAACCAGCCGGTCTGCAATGGTGGGGTCGCCCTTGGCCAGGGTCGCGTACTGCATCAGCACCCGCGAGGCCACCCGTTTGACGTACACATCGGGGGACAACAGGCCGGAGCCAAACGCTTCGAAGAAGCCAGCGCAAATCTTCCAGAACGCACGTGCCTGGCGGTCTGACTGGGCTGCTACGAGCCCCAGGCAGGTATCTCGCAAGTTCAGCGCAGCCTTGAGGTCACCGGACTTGACGATGCGCAGCACGGCCGCATCCAGCCGCGCCCGCGCCTCGGGGCCATATGGCAAGGGCGGGAGGGTCACCGCCCCTTCGGGTTCGCGGAAACGCCGCTCCACAGGCCAGAGGTCTGCCGGATGCACACGGTCGGCACCTGCCAGCGCCTGGGCGTCGCGGTACTGAGGGAACAGCGCGACGGGTGATACCGCCTTGCCCGCCAGCACGGTTTCCAGGTATTCGATCAGCGCAAAACTTGCGCGCTCGATCACTGCAGCCGCTTCGTCGCTGCAGGTTTCCGGGCGCTGGACAAACTTCTGGACCGCAGACTCCATGGAGCGCAGCACGAGGGCTGGTGGGCCCATGCCCACCATTTCGAGTGCGCCACATGCTTGGTGCAGCTGCTGACGCGCTATGCGCAGCGCGCCAGCGTCCAGCGCTGCAAGATCGGATTCACGCGCAACTTCCGCATCGCGCACAAAACGGCGCATGGCCTTGACCGCACCGTCGAGTGACTTCCGCAGTTCGTCAAGCACCCAAGCCAAAGGACCCAGGTCCTGATCCCCCTGGGTCCCTTCTGCGGCCGGTGCATTGTTGGCATCAATAGATGACATGTATTTGTCCCCGGCTGCAATGAGCCAGCTGGTTGATGACTACTGCTGTCAGGCGATCTTGAAACGTGCCACCGATTGGCGCAGTTCTTCGGCCATGTGCGAGAGCTCACGCACCTGTTGTGCCGTGGTGCGGGTACCTTCACCCGTTTGCTCGGTCACCGCAAAAATGTGCTGGATGTTGTCGGCCACTTCGTTCGCCAGAACAGCTTCACGCGAAGTGGAGGACGAAATCTGCTCAATCAGTTCAGCAAGGCGGCGCGACACGCGGTCGATTTCAGTCAGCGCGGTACCGGCGCTGTCAGACAGACGCGCCCCTTCCACCACACCCTGCGTGGAGCGCTCCATAGCGGCCACAGCATCCTGGGTGTCGGTCTGAATGGCTTTCACCAGCGCCGAGATCTGGCGCGTAGCGTCTGCAGAACGTTCAGCCAGGCGCTGCACTTCTTCCGCCACCACCGAGAAGCCACGACCGGCTTCACCGGCAGACGCGGCCTGGATGGCGGCGTTCAGGGCCAGCACGTTCGTCTGCTCGGTAATGTCAGAAATCAGCTCGGTGATTTCACCGATCTCCTGCGACGATTCGCCCAGGCGCTTGATCCGCTTGGAAGTGTCCTGGATCTGGTCGCGGATGGAGTTCATACCGCCGATGGCGTTCTGCACGGCTTGCAGACCCGAGTCAGCGGCTTGCAGCGACTGACGGGCCACCGTGGCGGACTCTTGCGCCTGTGTGGACACTTCGTTGATTCGGGTCGCCATGTCCAGAACGGAGCGGCCGGTTTCACGAATTTCGCGCAACTGTTCGGTCGAAGCAGCCAGCAGTTCGGTCGAGGTGTTGTCCACCTGCGCGGTCGTCTGTGCCACGCGGGTCGCCGTGTTCTGCACGCTGCCCACCAGTTGGCGCAGTTCTTCCACCGTGTAGTTCACCGAGTCGGCGATGGCGCCCGTAATGTCTTCGGTCACGGTGGCTTCTTGCGTCAAGTCACCTTCAGCGACCGACTGCAGTTCGTTCATCAAACGCAAAATGGCGGCCTGGTTGGCGTCGTTGACGCGCTTGGCTTCCTGCTCCTGGCGCTTGGCGTCTTTTTGCTGCGTTTCGGCAGCAGCCTGGCGGCCTCGGCTGTCCAGCAGCTGGACACGCGAAATACCGATACCGCACAACAGCACGAACAGGCCTGCAAGTGCCAGGGCGGCAAACTGGCCAGCGCCCAGACCGGTCTGGGCGGACAGCTTGGCCTGCAGGCCTTCGAGTTGGCGACGCAGCGGTTCGCTGTCGGCAATGATGGCGGATTGCGCTTCACGCGCAGACACCAAGCCTTGCAGGTTGCCCAGGATGGCGCTGGCCTGGGTGCGGGTCTGCTCATAGAGCTTGACCAGGGCTTCGAGTTGCTCGCGGGTCTGGGCGTCCTTGGTGGCAGCCAGGCGGAGTTCGGGGCTGCCATCCAGCAGGCCCTGGGCGATTTCCTTGAAAGAGTTCAAGTCCTTGCCCAGCAGGAACACGGCCTCGGGGCTCACGCCTTCCATGGTCTGGAATTCGTTGGCCGATTTGCCGATACGCTGGGTCAACATCACCAGCTGGCCAGCGGCAGAAATTTCAGCGGCCGGGGCATTCTGCTGGAGCTTCAGCGAGGACACGGTTTCAGCGATTTCCAGCAAGTCGGAAGACTGGCGGTTGATGGTGCGCAAAGCGTCGCCCACCTGGGTCAGGATCTTCTGCTGGCCCATCACCACGCTGGCGTTGCGCTCGGCGCGCTCCATCAGGGGATTGACGGCATCCAGGTCAGGCTTGAACGGCTCGCCCAGCGACTGCACGCCCAGCTCACTGTCACCCGCATTCAGGGCACGCACGTTGCGCGCCAGCACGCCCGAGCTTTCCACCACGTCCGGGAAGGCCTGGGGGCTCCCCACCAGCGCCTGCGACACCGACTTGGCCAGACGTTGCGACTGCATCAGCGATTGGCCGGTAGCCGCCAGCTGCTGCGCGGATCGGTCCGCCTGCTGCAGCACCCAGAACGCAATCGCACCCAGCACCAACACGCCCACCAGCAGCAGGGCCAGCAGACGGCGTTGGTGGCCTGCGGCCGTCGAGCGCCCCAGCAGGGGCAGAGAGATCAGCTCTTCGTCCGTTTCGGAAACTGCCAGTTCGGAGGGGTAACCATCGGGATCCCCCTGAACACTGTTCATGGCCTCCGCTTGGTAGGAGTCGCGCAACTGCGCGCCATCCAGAGCGCCCGTGGCCAGGACATCCTGCCCATCGTCAGCCGTGCCGGCGTCCGGCGTAGAGGGTTTCCGGTTGAACAGTTTTCCAAATTGATTGACGACGGACATGGTGCAGCCTTACAGAAAAACTCAAGCACTGATGCTCAGGAAAGCGGGATGTTGGGACAGGATCTGCAGGTTCAGCTCCTGCCAGCGTGTGCCGCTGGAATCGATATAGGTTGTGCCAAAGAAGCTGGGAGCGTCCTCGGCAGGGGGCTCGGACGACACAAAGGCGTCTGTGCCGCGCAGGCCCGCCAGGCGGTCCACCAGCAACGCCGCATTGACATCGAGTGCGGCGTTGAAGGCCAGCAGGCTGGACTCGGCCAGCGCCTGCTCGGATCGCGGCGCCGCCGAGCCCAGCAGGCCCGCCAGGTCCACAACCCCGACCAGCCCACCACGCAGGTTGGCAACACCCAGGAACCAGCTCTGGGTATAGGGCACGGCCTGCACGGAGGCCCAGGGGAAAATTTCCCCCGACTGCCCCAGTGGCAACAAGTAGAAACTCCCGGCGGACTCGACAGCCAGCCAGGATGACACAGAGGTCCCTTCGGTTCTTGCGGCCTGCAGGCGGCTGGCAAGTCGGGTCTGCAGTTCTCGCAGGGCTTCGCGGTTGGCCATGAGCGCGCCGCCGCCTTAGTTCAGAGCGTCGATTTTGGCCTGCAATTCGGCGGGGTCCACCGGCTTGGTGATATAGCCGCGCGCACCCTGACGCATGCCCCAGACACGATCCGTTTCCTGGTTCTTGCTGGTGCACATGATGATCGGCACATCGGCATACAGCGGATCACGGGTAATGGCGCGCGTGAGCTGAAAACCGTTTTGGCCGGGCATCACCACGTCCATCAAAATCAGGTCGGGTTTTTCTTCAGCGAGGCGGCGGAATGCTTCGTCGGCATTTTCTGCAGTACGGACTTGCATGCCTTTTTTCTGAAGCAGGTCCGTCAAAAACATCAACTCGGTCTTCGAGTCGTCGACGACCAATACTTTCTGAATGGGCATTACATGGCTCCTTGTTGGGAATTGCCAAACTGTTGAACTGCTTGCAACAGCTGGTCTTTGGTAAATGGCTTGGTGAGATATTCCTGGCAGCCGACCATACGCCCACGCGCCTTGTCGAACACGCCGTCCTTGGAGGACAGCATCACCACCGGAGTATCTGCAAAACGGGCGTTGCGCTTGATGATCGCGCAGGTCTGGTACCCGTCGAGCTTGGGCATGAGGATGTCGCAGAAAATCAGCTGAGGCTGGTAATCATTGACTTTGGCCAAAGCATCAAAGCCGTCGTCGGCCAACAAGACTTCGTGCCCTCCCTGCTTGAGAAAAATCTCGGCGCTTCGACGGATGGTGTTGCTGTCATCCACCACGAGCACTTTGAAAGATGCGCCTGTTGTAGTCAATTGTCACTGCTCCCGATGGAGAAAATAAACAACGCCGCAGCAAGTGGTGCTGGGCGCCTCAGATCTGAACCATCTCGAAATCTTCCTTGCGGGCGCCACATTCAGGGCAGGTCCAATTCATGGGGACCTGATCCCAGGGCGTATTGGGTGCAATGCCGTGCTCAGGGGACCCCTCTGCCTCGTCATAAATCCAGCCGCAAATCAAACACATCCAAGTTTTAGAGTCGGTCACAGCTTAAAGGGCCTTCACATAGAATGCAACGATTGTATCTAGTCATCTCCAGGGGCTGCGGCTTCGGTGCCACCCCTCAAGCAGGATCTGGTCCATGACCATCAAAGCGTCCCCTCCCCCCTCAGAAATCACAGAGATCGAAGATGACGGTTCGGAGGAAGCAAGCCCTGCATGTGTGCTTGTCTTCAATGCCAGCGACCCCAGCGGCGCAGGCGGCCTGACCGCCGACATCACCACCATTGCATCCGTCGGCGGACACCCGATTGCCGTGGTCACAGGTGCCTACGCCCGCGACACCGCTGAGATTTTTGACCACTTCGGCTTTGACGACGAGGCTGTGGCCGAGCAGGCCCGGGCCGTGCTGGAGGACCTTCCGGTCCAGGCCATCAAGGTCGGCTTCGTGGGCAGTCCAGAGAACATCAGCACCATCGCCGAAATAACCACAGACTATGACGAAGTCCCGGTGATAGCGTACATGCCCAACCTTTCCTGGTGGCGTGACGAGTTGATCGACGAGTACCTGGACGCCTTCCGCGAATTGTTGCTGCCGCAGACCTCAGTGTTGGTTGGAAACCACAGCACCCTGTGGCGCTGGCTGCTGCCGGACTGGAGCGGCGAGCGCAACCCTACCGCCCGCGACATTGCCCGCGCAGCCTCCGAGATGGGCGTGCCCTACACCCTGGTCACCGGCATCCCCCTGCCCGAGCAGTTCGTCGAGAACGTGCTCGCCTCCCCACAGACGGTGCTGGGCAGCGGCAAGTTCGAGCTGTTTGACGCCACCTTCGCAGGCGCAGGCGACACGCTCTCGGCCGCGCTCACCGCCCTGGTGGCAGCGGGCAACGACCTGGGCGAGGCCACCAGCGAAGCACTGAGCTACCTGGACCGCTGCCTGGACGCGGGCTTTCGCCCCGGCATGGGCCACATCGTGCCCGACCGCATGTTCTGGGCCCAGCCGGATGACGAAGAAACCGGCACGGACGACGACGAAGAGACACCGATTGACGAAGCACAGGCCCTCGAAGGCTTTGTGATGCCCCCCCATGACACCAAACACTGATCGCAATATCCCCCTGTTCGAACGCGCCAAGGCGCTGATCCCCGGCGGCGTGAACTCGCCCGTGCGGGCCTTCAAGGCCGTGGGCGGCACACCCCGTTTTGTGAAGCGCGCGCAAGGCGCCTACTTCTGGGACGCCAACGACCAGCGCTTCATTGATTACATCGGCTCCTGGGGCCCGATGATCCTGGGCCACGGCCACCCCGCCGTGCTCGAAGCCGTGCAGAGCGCCGCGCTGGAAGGCTTCAGCTTCGGCGCCCCCACCGAGCGTGAAGTGGAGCTGGCCGAAGAAATCCTGAGCCTGGTCCCCTCCATGGAGATGATCCGCCTCGTCAGCTCGGGCACCGAGGCGGGCATGAGCGCCATCCGCTTGGCCCGTGGCGCCACCGGCCGCAGCAAGTTCATCAAGTTTGAGGGCTGCTACCACGGCCATGCCGACTCGCTGCTGGTCAAGGCCGGCTCGGGCCTAGCCACGTTTGGCAACGCCACCAGTGCCGGGGTGCCGCCCGAAGTGGTGCAGCACACCATCGTGCTCGAATACAACAACGTCGCCCAGCTCGAAGAAGCCTTTGCCCTGCACGGCAAGGAGCTGGCCTGCGTGATGATCGAACCCATCGCAGGCAACATGAACCTGGTGCGCGCCAGCGTGCCGTTCATGAAGCGCTGCCGCGAGCTGTGCACCGAATATGGCGCGTTGCTGGTGCTGGATGAAGTGATGACCGGCTTCCGCGTGGCACTGGGCAGTGCGCAAAGCGTGTACGCCAAGAGCATCCCGGGCTTCAAGCCGGATCTCACGGTGCTCGGGAAGGTGATTGGCGGCGGGATGCCGTTGGCGGCCTTCGGCGGCCCGCGGGCCATCATGGAACACTTGGCGCCCCTGGGTGGCGTCTACCAGGCGGGTACGCTCTCGGGCAACCCGGTTGCCACCGCCTGTGGCCTGGCCACGCTGCGCGAGATCAAGAAGCCCGGCTTCTTTGATGCACTCTCGGCCCGCACCCGCTTGCTGGTCGATGGCCTTGCGGCCGCCGCAGCCGCTGAAGGCGTACCCTTCAGCAGTGATTGCGAAGGCGGCATGTTCGGCTTCTTCTTGCTGCCCGAGCTGCCGCAAAACTATGCCCAGGTGCTCAAGACCGACAGCGCGCGCTTCAACCAGCTGTTCCACGGCCTGCTGGACCGGGGCGTCTACATTGCGCCCGCCTTGTACGAGGCCGGTTTTGTGAGCGCCGCCCACACCGCCGCCGACATCGACGCCACCGTGGCGGCCGCACGCGAAGTCTTCAAGACACTACCAAAATAGTAGCTATTCGCGCTTACCCATAGCGCGGTAGCGGCATTTTTTCTTCATATTTCTGGCCACAGGGCTGTCACAACAGCCCGCGCAACTCGCGCGCCGCCTCCTGCAGCAGCGGCAGCATGTCGCGCTGCAGGCTGCCCTCATCGATCTGCTTGGGCGACGCCACCACATTGAGCGCTGCCACCGTGTCGCCCTGCAGGTTGCGCAGCGGCACGGCCAGCGCGTGCACGCCCAGCTCGTGCTCTTCCACCGCCAGGCAATAGTCATCGCGCCGCGCCTTGGCAATCACCTGCCGCAGCGGCCCGACCTGGGTGATGGTGTGGGGCGTGAGGCGGTGCAGCGTGTGGCCCTTGAGCCACTGCGTGAGTTCCACCGGTGGCAGCGCCGCCAGCAGCACCCGCCCCGTGGACGTGGGGTGCGCAGGCAGCCGCGCCCCCAGGTGCAGGCCATACGCCAGCACACGCGACGGCGCGCCATACACCCCGCTGCGCGCCACGATCACCACTTCGCTGCCATCCAGCACGACGGCCGAAAACGACTGCTGCGTCTGCGCCGCCAACCGGTTTAGTGTGGGCTGCAGCACGCGCGGCAGGCGGGCTGACGCCAGATAGCTGCCCGAGAAGCGCAGCACCTTGGGCGCCAGCCAGAAGTAGCTGCCGTCCGTCTCCAGATACCCCAGGTGCGCGAGCGTGAGCAAATGCCGCCGCGCCGCCGCCCGCGTGAGGCCCGTGCGCTGCGCGGCCAGCGTGGCATTCAGGCGCTGGCGCTCGGTGTCAAAACTCTCCAGCACGGCCATGCCCTTGGCCATGCCTTCAATCAAATCGGCCTTGGCGATGGAGATGCTGGTCATGGTGTGGTGAAAAACGGTGCAACAAAAGAACCGGTGGCCAGATGCAAGCCCAAACAAAGGCACAGACAAAAGCCCAGCCATGGCAGCCACCGTGCCGGGGCGCACGCAGCCTTCTTGACCCGGATCATGCATGCCTGCGCGATGATCGCACAAAGCATCTACCTATCGCGCGCAAACGCAACCCAGGCATCCTCTTTTGATGCAGATCAACCTACGCTTGGTCCCATCCCCAGCGCAGCATCTGCCCTAAGGCTTGGCGCTGGGCCCATCCCCCAACGCCACCACCTTTGCGAGATTGCCCCATGCGTACCCAGGTTGCCATCATTGGCGCAGGCCCTGCCGGCCTGCTGCTCGGCCAGTTGCTCTACAAATCCGGTATCGACGCCGTCATCATCGAACAGCGCAGCCCCGACTACGTGCTGGGCCGCATCCGCGCAGGCGTGCTGGAGCAGGTCAGCATGGACCTGCTGGACCAGGCCGGCGTGGGTGCCCGCGCCCATGCCGAGGGCCTGCCCCATGACGGCATCGAGCTGCTGTTCAAAGGCCAGCGCCACCGCATCAACCTGCACGACCTGACCGGCGGCAGCCGCGTGACGGTGTATGGCCAGACCGAAGTGACCCGCGACCTGATGGATGCGCGTGCAGCCGAAGGGCTGACCACGGTGTACGAGGCCCACAACGTCAGCGTGCACGACTTCAACGGCCAGCACCCGCGCGTGACCTACGAAAAAGACGGCCAGACCCACACCGTGGACTGCGACTTCATCGCAGGCTGCGACGGCTACCACGGCGTGTGCCGCGCCAGCGCCCCAGCGGATTTGCTCAAGACCTACGAACGCGTGTACCCGTTTGGCTGGCTGGGCGTGCTGGCCGATGTGCCGCCCGTGTCGCACGAACTGATCTACGCCAACACCGAGCGCGGCTTTGCGCTGTGCAGCATGCGCAGCGCCACGCGCAGCCGCTACTACGTGCAGGTGCCCGACACCGACAAGATCGAGAACTGGACCATCGACCAGTTCTGGGCCGAGCTGGGCAACCGCCTGGACCCCGAGGCACGCGCCAACCTGGTCACCGGCCCCGCGCTGGAGATGAGCATTGCCCCGCTGCGCAGCTTTGTGGCCGAGCCCATGCGGTTTGGCCGCATGTTCCTGGCGGGCGACGCGGCGCACATCGTGCCGCCCACCGGCGCCAAGGGCCTCAACCTGGCAGCCAGCGACGTGGGTTATCTGTGGACTGCGCTCACCGAGTTCTACAAAGAGAAGTCCTCGGTCGGCATCGACACCTACTCCGACCGCTGCCTGCGCCGCGTGTGGCGTGCCGAGCGCTTCTCGTGGTGGTTCACCTCGTTGATGCACCGCTTTCCAGAGACGGGCGAGTTCGGCCAGAAGATCCAGGAGGCCGAGCTGGACTACCTGGTGCACTCGCGCGCAGCCTCGGTGTCGCTGGCAGAGAACTACGTGGGGCTGCCGATGAACTTCGGCGCCTGAACCTCGCCTCCGTCTGGCAACAGACATAAAAAAGCGGCTTCCAAGGAAGCCGCTTTTTGTTGGGTGACCGCCTCCGGTGGGATCAATGACGGAAGTGGCGCACGCCGCTGAAGACCATCGCCACGCCACGCTCGTTGGCGGCGTCGATGACTTCGTTGTCGCGCATCGAGCCACCGGGCTGGATCACGCAGGTGGCGCCCGCGTCCACCACCACATCCAGACCATCGCGGAAGGGGAAGAACGCATCGCTCGCCACCACCGTGCCTTGCAGGGTCAGGCCTGCGTGGCCCGCCTTGATGCTGGCGATGCGGGCCGAGTCCAGGCGGCTCATCTGGCCGGCGCCCACACCCATGGTCATGCCGCCCTTGCAGAAGACGATGGCGTTGCTCTTGACGTACTTGGCGACCTTCCAGGCGAACAGCAGGTCTTCCATTTCTTCCAGCGTGGGCTGCTTCTTCGTCACGACCTTGAGGTCGATGAGCGACAGCTCGTGGTTATCGGCCGTCTGCAGCAACAGGCCCGAGCCGATGCGCTTGGCGTCCATGGCGTTGCGGCCACGTTCCCAGTCCGTCTTGCCACCGTGGGCGGGCAGCGCGATCTTGAGCAGGCGCACGTTGGCCTTGGCCTTGAAGATCTCCAGCGCCTCGGCGGTGAAGTCGGGGGCCATCAGCACTTCGACAAACTGCTTGCTGACCTGTGCAGCAGCCTGGCCGTCCACCACGCGGTTGAAGGCGATGATGCCGCCGAAGGCGCTGGTGGGGTCGGTCTGGAAGGCCTTGCTGTAGGCGCTCAGCGCGTCCAGGCCCACGGCCACGCCGCAGGGGTTGGCGTGCTTGACGATCACGCAGGCGGCAGCGTCAAAGCTCTTCACGCATTCCCAGGCCGCGTCGGCGTCGGCGATGTTGTTGTAGCTCAGCTCCTTGCCCTGCAGCTGCACGCCAGTGACCAGCGAGCCGGGTGCGGGGTGCAGGTCGCGGTACAGCGCGGCTTGCTGGTGGCTGTTTTCGCCGTAGCGCAGGTCCTGCACCTTGGTGAAGATGCCGTTGCTCTGGCCAGGGAACTGAGTGCGCGTGGGCACATAGGTTTCCGACAGCTTTTCTTCTTCGAACGTGACGGATGAGAGGTAGTCGCTGATCGCACCGTCGTACTGCGCGATGCGGTTGAACGCAGCCACCGACAGCGCAAAGCGCAGCTTGTCCGACAGCTTTCCGCCCGCCTTCAGCTCGGCCAGCACGGCGTCGTACTGGTCGGCCGAGGTAATCACGCCCACGTCCTTCCAGTTCTTGGCAGCGCTACGCACCATGGCGGGGCCGCCGATGTCGATGTTCTCGATCGCGTCGGCCAGCGTGCAACCGGCCTTGGCCACGGTGGCTTCAAAGGGGTAGAGGTTGACGACCAGCAGGTCGATGGTGTCGATGCCGTGTTCCTTGAGGGCGGCCATGTGTTCGGGCAGCTCGCGGCGGGCCAGCAGGCCGCCGTGCACCTTGGGGTGCAGCGTCTTCACGCGGCCGTCGAGCATTTCGGGGAATTGCGTGACCTCGGCCACTTCGGTCACGGGCAGGCCCTTGTCGGCCAGCAGCTTGGCGGTGCCGCCGGTGGACAAGAGCTTGATGCCCAGTGCGTGCAGCGCTTGCGCGAATTCGACGATGCCGGTCTTGTCAGAGACGGAGAGGAGTGCGTTCATGGCAGTGGTGGTGGGGAGGTTTTGAATAAAAAGGGGCCCTTGCGCCTGTCCATCAAGGGCTGATAGCTATAAATTAGATAGCAAACAGTACAAGCGCGTCAAAGCAGCTTGTGCTCGACCAGCTTCTTGCGCAGGGTGTTGCGGTTCAGGCCCAGCCACTCGGCCGCGCGCGACTGGTTGTTGTCCGCGTGCGTCATCACCACTTCCAGCAGCGGCTTCTCGACCACACGCACCAGCATGTCGTACATGCCATCGGGCGTCTCGCCGCCCAGGTCGCGAAAGTAGCCTTGCAGGCTCTCGCGCACGCATTCTTCTATGTGTTTCTTGCTCATGCAGCCAATCCCTCTTGTTCTTCTGTATCAGCGCCCATATCGGTGGCGGCGGGCAGCCGGTCCATCTGTTGCGCGAGGGCATCCAGGTAGTCGGCCACGGCCTGCCACTGCGTGGCGCTGTCTTCGATCGTGTTGATATGTGCCCGCAGGGCCTCGCCGCCCGGCAGCGCGCGCAGGTACCAGGCAATGTGCTTGCGCGCACTGCGCACCCCGGTCAGCTCGCCGTACAGGCTGTAGTGGTCTTGCAGGTGGTCCAGCAGCAGGCGCCGCACCTCGACCACCAGCGGCGGCGCCAGGTGTTCACCCGTGGCCAGGAAGTGGCCGACTTCACGGAAGATCCACGGCCGGCCCTGCGCGGCGCGGCCGATCATGATCGCGTCGGCGCCAGTGGCGGCCAACACATCGCGCGCCTTCTCGGGCGAGGTGATGTCGCCGTTGGCCACCACGGGCACCTTCACCGCAGCCTTCACGGCGGCAATGGTGTCGTACTCCGCATGGCCCTTGTAGCCCTGCTCGCGCGTGCGGCCGTGCACGGTGAGCATCTGGATGCCCACGGCCTCGAACTGGCGCGCAAGCTGCACGGCGTTCTTGTGCTCCTGGCACCAGCCGGTGCGCATCTTCAGCGTGACGGGTACGTTGAAGGGAGCGCAGGCCTCGACCACGGCAGCGGCAATCTCCACCGCCAGGGTTTCGTTCTGCATCAGCGCAGAGCCGGCCCATTTGTTGCAGACCTTCTTGGCCGGGCAGCCCATGTTGATGTCGATGATCTGTGCGCCGCGTTCCACGTTATAGACCGCAGCCTCGGCCATCATCGGCGCATCGGTGCCGGCGATCTGCACGGCGATGGGCCCCGGCTCGCCCTCATGGTTGGCCCGGCGCGAGGTCTTGAGGCTGTTCCACAGGTCCTTGCGCGAGGTCACCATCTCGCTCACCGCATAGCCCGCGCCCAGCGCCTTGCACAGCTGGCGGAAAGGCCGGTCGGTGACGCCCGCCATCGGGGCGACGAACAACCGGTTCGCCAAAGGAATGTGGCCTATCTGCATGGGAGGGGTGCGGGAGGGGGCGACAGCGAATGCTGAAAAAGGAGGCGGGATTGTACCTGCTCAAAATTTCAGCAAATGAAATGCTCCAGCAACACTGACTATCCCCGCGTGATGCCCCATTGGCAACGCACAAAACGCCTCAGCGGGCCGCGAGATCAGCGCTGCTGTTTGGCCCCGGAACAGATTCGCTATGGCGCTGCGCAAAATGCCACCACGCATCCGGCATGTTGTCGAACTGGTGGCGCGCCATGAGGGCGTGCAGCCACTGGCGGTTGTGCACCACATCGGGCGAATAGCCTGGCGCATTGGCCGATGCTCCGGTCTGGACGCTGCCTGACGGCGTCCCCATGTCCACCGCCTGGCCATCGGCCAGCGGCCCGCGCACCACCTGGCGGGCCTTCATGCCATCCACCACCAGCACCTGCACCACCCAGCCGCCGCCAGGGGCCTGGCAGGCAGCTTTCAGCGCCAGGCCCTGGGGCTGCAGTTCGTGGGCGATGCGCTCCAGCCCGGTGCGTGTGGTGGAGTCGTCCCGGCACAGCGCCCGCTGCGGCCCGGCGCTGGCCGCCAGAGCAGGCCCGCCCGCCCCCATGGCCCCGGCGGCAGGCACCGCCGCCTGCGGCTGGTGCACACACGCCGCGAGCCACAAGGCCGCAATACCCCCTGCGCAGCCGGCCGCGTGGGGCCACGGCGCACGCTGGTTCGGGTGCCGCAGGGTCGGGTGAGATGCAGAAGTGGCGGGCATGGGGCCTCCTGTCGCGGGGTTCAGGGGTGATAACGGTGCACTTTACAAAACCCCTGCAGCACCAGCCATGCCCAGATGGCGCGGACCGCTGTAGGACGGCGCCCCAGCGCCCCCATGGGCCAGGAGCCGCGCCCTACACTCCCCCCATGGAAATCTGGATGCACCAACTGCTCGCATGGCTGGCCCTGCCGCAGTTCGGCCTCAGCACGGTCTTTCTCGTGTCGTTTGTCTCGGCCACGCTGCTGCCCCTGGGCTCGGAGCCCGCCGTGTTTGGCCTTGTCACGCTCAACCCCGAACTGTTCTGGCCCGCGATCGGGGTAGCCACGGTGGGCAACACACTAGGCGGCGGCGTGAGCTGGTGGATGGGTCTGGGCGCACACCGGGCCGTAGACCGGGCGCGTGGCAACACCACCGAGCTGCGGGCGCTGAACTGGCTCCAGCGTTTTGGCCCCCGCGCCTGCCTGCTCTCCTGGCTGCCGGTAGTGGGCGACCCGCTGTGCGCCGTGGCAGGCTGGCTCAAGCTGCCCTTCTGGCCCTGCCTGGCCTACATGGCGGTGGGCAAGTTCCTGCGCTACCTGGTCATGACCACTGCGCTGCTGTACCTGATGCCGGGGCACATGGGGGCGTAGCAATGCTGGGGTGCCGTCCCCGGCCAGGCTACAAAAACGCGTGACCGCTGTGTTCTGAGAGCAGGGAGTCCCCCTTGGCGATGGGCTCTTCCACCACCACCTGGTTGCGGCCGCCCTCCTTGGCCATGTACATCGCCGTGTCTGCGCGCGAAAAGAACTCCAGCACTGACTCGCCCAGCACGTACTGCGTCACGCCAATCGATACCGTCACGCGGCCCTTGAGCAGGCCGCTCCAGGCATGGGTTTCCACCTGGGCGCGAATCCGCTCGCAGGTGTTGAGCGCAGGCAGCAGCGAGGTCGCCGGAAAGATCAGCAAGAACTCTTCGCCGCCATAGCGCCCGAACAGATCGCCGCCCCGCACCCCCTGCTGCGCAATGCGTGCAAAGGTGCGCAGCACCTCGTCGCCCCCCAGGTGGCCCAGTTCGTCGTTGATGCGCTTGAAGTGGTCGATGTCGAGCACAGCGAGGCACAGCGGGATGCCGCTTTCGTCGGCCAGCTGCTTTTGCTCCTCCAGGGCCGCCAGGATGTAGCGGCGGTTGAAGCAGCCCAGCAGCGTATCGCGCTGCGCGTCCTCCTGGATGTTCTTGATCTTGCGGCTCGCCCGGTACAGGCTGCGGTACAGGTGCTGCACACGCCCCATGAGCACGATGAACGCTGGCACCGACACCGCCAGCGCCAGCAGGTGCAGCAGCTCCAGGCGCAGCAGCGCAGCATTGTGCTGTTCGGCGTGGTGCAGCCCGATCACCGCCGCATAGGCCACCAGCACCACGGCCGTCAGCGCCAGCAGCGTGCGGCGGGGCACCGTGAAAATGCCATATGCCACCGCCACAAACATGAAGGGCGCGAACAGAATCTGCGTAACAGGCGCCAGATAAAAAACCACCAGCATGCCGCCAGTTGCGGCGGACACAATGGCCAGCTGGAGGTGCCGCAGCCGGATCTTCTGGTGCACGTCCGCGCGGAGCACAGCCCAGAAGGCCACAAAACCCACCACCACCATCACCGCCAACACCGCCAGGGCATCGCCAGCCACCATGTCCAGGGCGTAGAAGCCCACCAGGGCCAGGGCGTAGAGACTGATCAAGCCACCAACGGCCCACCACTTCTTGCGCTCATGCCAGTCCCCCCGAGGCCCCAGGCCGTCCAGGGCCCGGCGCCCGGGCCGCACGGCAGTGGAGGCCGCAGACGACGAGTCGTCGAACTCCAGCACGGCGTCCGTCAGGGGGAAAGCGTCCGTCGCCGAGAACAGGTTTTTGCGTGCAAAGAACATGCGGGGGCAGGCACAGGCCTGGGTTTGTTCGAAAGACAGCGGGCCCGATGGCGACGGGCTCAGGCGCAGAGGCACTGCACTGAGCAGTCCCTGGGCCGCGCGCGATCTTACGTGGAACTGACACAAACAAACTGCGCGTTTTCCAGTAGCACCGCACCACTCTCAAGCGGCCAGCACCCGCCGACGCGTCCACCACCCTTCCAGGCTGTAGACCAGCAGCGCCCCCCAGATCAGCACAAAACCCACCAGGCGCGCGGGCTCGAAAGCCTCGTGAAAAATCCACACACCCAGGGCAAACTGCAGGCTGGGCGAGATGTACTGCAGGATGCCCAGCGTGGACATCGGGATCAGCCTTGCGCCTGCAGCAAACAAGAGCAAAGGCACGGCCGTCATGGGCCCGGCCAGCAACAGCCAGCCAATGGTGGCCCCGTCGCCCTGGACCAGTGCCCCCTGGCCTTGCCAGGCCCACCATCCCAGCACCATGGCAGCCACGGGCGCAAGCATCAGGGTTTCAAGCGTCAGCCCTTCGAGCGCCCCCTGCACCGCCACCTTGCGCAGCAGGCCGTAGAAACCAAAGCTGAGCGCCAACACCAGCGCGATCCAGGGCAGGCGCCCTGCCTGCACCGTGAGCCAGAGAACCCCAGCCGCCGCCACCGCCACGGCCAGCCACTGGCCCGGGCGCGGGCGCTCGTGCAGAAACACAAAGCCCAGCGCCACATTCACCAGCGGCAGGATGAAATAGCCCAGGCTCGCATCCACCACATGCTGGTTCTGCACGGCCCAGACATAGGTCAACCAGTTGCCGGACAACAGCACTGCCGACAGCGCAAAGGCCCCCAGCACGCGGGGCTGGCGCACCACTTCAGCCATCCAGGCCCAGTGCCTGCGCACGGCAAGGAGCCCCAGCACCACCACCAGTGACCAGAGCGTGCGATGCATCACCACCTCCAGCGAGGGCACATCCGCAACCTGCCGGAAGTAAAGGGGAAACAGGCCCCAAGCAACATAGGCGAGCGCGGCGTAGAGGATTCCGGTGTTCATGGGCAAACCAGCAGAAAAGCGAAAAGAGGGGGAGAGGAAAAAGAAGGCCGAAAAAAATCCCTGCCAGCCAAGCAGCCGGACAGGGACGGGGCCGTGGACCCCTTCGCAGGTCCACAGGCAGGTCAGGTGTGGGTCAGACGTTGAACAGGAAGTTCAGTACATCACCGTCCTTGACCACATACTCCTTGCCTTCGGCACGCATCTTGCCCGCATCCTTGGCACCTTGCTCGCCTTTGTAGTGGATGTAGTCATCGAAAGCGATAGTCTGGGCACGGATGAAGCCGCGCTCGAAGTCGCCGTGGATCACGCCGGCCGCCTGGGGTGCCGTGTCGCCCACGTGGATGGTCCAGGCACGCACTTCCTTCACACCCGCCGTGAAGTAGGTCTGCAGACCCAGCAGCTTGAAGCCGGCGCGGATCAGGCGGTTCAGGCCCGGCTCTTCCAGGCCCAGCTCCTGAAGGAACATGTCACGGTCTTCGTCTTCCATCTCGGCCATTTCGGCTTCGATCTTGGCGCAGATGGCCACCACGGGCGCGCCCTGGGCTTCGGCATAGGCCTTGAGCTTGTCCAGCAGCGGGTTGTTCTCGAAGCCGTCTTCGGCCACGTTGCCCACGAACATGGCGGGCTTGGCCGTGATCAGGCAGAACTGCTTGAGCAACGGAGCGTCTTCCTTGCTCACGGCAATGCTGCGCGCGGGCTTGCCTTGGTCGAGCGCCGCCTGGATGGGCGTGAGCAGCGAAACAATCTTGGCGGCTTCCTTGTCGTTGCCGGACTTGGCCGCCTTGCTGTAGCGGTTGAGCGCCTTCTCGACCGTGGCCAGGTCGGCCAGGCACAGCTCGGTCTGGATGACTTCGATGTCGGCAATCGGGTCCACGCGGCCCGCCACGTGGATCACGTTCGGGTCTTCAAAGCAGCGCACCACGTTCACGATGGCATCGGTTTCGCGGATGTGCGCCAGGAACTGGTTGCCCAGGCCTTCCCCCTTGGAGGCACCGGCCACGAGGCCAGCAATGTCCACAAACTCGACGATGGCGGGCACCACGCGCTCGGGCGAGACGACCTCAGCCAGCTTTTGCAGGCGCGGGTCGGGCACCTCGACCACACCGGTGTTGGGCTCAATGGTGCAGAAGGGGTAGTTCTCGGCGGCAATGCCGGCCTTGGTCAGCGCGTTGAAGAGGGTGGACTTGCCCACATTGGGCAGGCCCACGATGCCGCATTGGAGGCTCATGGCAGGGCTTTCTGGAATTCGGAGACAAACCGCCGATTTTACGGGGCCGCCGGCCAGCCCCCTCCACTGCCCGGGTTACCGCGTCATTCGAACCGCAAATCTGCCGCCACACGCTGCCCCACACGCAGCATCTGGCCCGCCCCCTGGCGCACGATGGCGTTCATGCCAAAGGTGATGGCGCCATCCACGCGCCGGTCCTGGCGGTAAGTGCGCAGGGTGTCACCGACCTCTGGGCTGGATGCCGCCGTGGCCGGGTCAATGTCGGGGATGGGGCAGCGTTCACAGGGCTTGACTGGCTGCAGGTGGATCTCGCCGTCCGCACCGCCATCCACGTGCACCAGGTCCACCCGGTCCTCGTCGTGGGCATCGACACCCGCCAGCACCACATTGGGCCGAAAGCGCTCGATGCCCACCGGGGCATGGCCTGCAGCGGCCAGCCGCCCATTGAGTTCTTCCATCGAGGCCTCGCTGGCCACCAGGATGGGAAAACCATCGGCAAACTGGTTGGGTACCTCCACGCCGCCCGTCCAGTTCAGGCTGGACAAACGCCGGTGTTCGGGGTCAAACCGCACCAATCGGCAGGGCTGCCCCAGGAAGTCCGTGAACCACTGGGCGGCGACGGCCCCCATGTCCCAGGCGGGCACGGTATCGCGCCACACGGTCACGGTGGCAGGGGTCTCCACCGCATCAATCGCCACATGCAAGGCCAGCATGCCGGGTGCCCGCAGCACCATCTCGTCGCTCTTGAGCTGGGGCCGGATCAGCGCCATGCGGGGCAGAGCACGCTGGGTCAGGAACATGCCGTCGGCATCCACCACCATCCAGGCACGGTCCAGGTCCAGCCCAGTCTCCGTGAGCAGGGCTTCCTGCACCTCGATACCGGCACAGGATTTGATGGGGTACACAAACAGCCGCGCGATGGTGCCGGACAGATCGGAATCGGGGTTGAAACTCACGCCAGGGTACTCCTCAGGAATTAGGCGACAGGGCTGGGGCCCCAATTTTGCCCTCCTACAATGGCTGGCATGGCCCAAACCTTTGATATCTGTATTCGCGGTGCCGGGATTGTGGGCAAGACCCTGGCTTTGCTTATGGCGCGAGAGCGGCTGAAAGTGGCCCTGGTGCCTGCACCCGCCCCCTCCAGCACCGCAGCGACCGATGTGCGGGCCTACGCCTTGAACACCGCTTCGCGCCAGTTGCTCGAATCCCTGCGAAGCTGGCCGGATGCCGAACACGCGACGGCGGTGCGACAAATGCAGGTGCAAGGAGACCAGGGCGGAGCCGTGGTGTTTGACGCGGAGCCGCAGGGCGTGGCCGCACTGGCCTGGATCGTGGATGTGCCCGCCCTTGAGGCCCGCCTTGCCGAGGCCGTGCGCTTCCAACCCCAAGTCGAGGTGATGGACGCCCCGGTGGCCGCGCCACTGACCGTGGTTTGTGAGGGCCGTGCCAGCAGCACGCGGGCAGAGTTCGGTGCCCGTTTTGATATCACGCCCTACGCCCAGCATGCCATTGCCACCCGCGTGCGCTGCGAACACCCCCACGGCCAAGTGGCGCGCCAATGGTTCTTGCCCGATGGCATCCTGGCTTTTTTGCCTTTGGGCGGACCCGCAGGGAACTCTGTGGCCGTTGTGTGGTCCGTTCAGCAGGAGCAGGTCACTTCCTTGATGGCCCTGCCGCCCGAGGCGTTCACCCAGGCGCTGCAAACCGCCAGCCAGCAGGCGCTGGGCACACTGACCCTGTGCGCAGACCGTGCCACCTGGCCTTTGCAGCTGGCCAAAGCCGACCGCTGGTGTGGCAGCACACCCGCAGCAGGCGCCAGCCCCCGCAGCTGGGTGCTGGCAGGCGATGCCGCCCACAACGTGCATCCCCTGGCCGGACAAGGGCTCAACCTGGGACTGGCCGACGTGCAGGCCCTGGCTGAAGTACTGCGCACGCGCGACTACTGGCGCAGCGTGGCTGATCAGCGCCTGCTGCGGCGCTACGAACGCGAGCGCAAGGCGGCCCTGCTGCCGATGGGTTTGGCCACGGACGGGCTGCAGCAATTGTTTGCCCGCCAGGAAGCCCCCTGGCAGGCGCTGCGTAACTGGGGCATGAAGGGCTTTGAAAGCAGCGGCCCGCTGAAGGATTTCGTGGCCCGCAGGGCCATGGGAATGCGCTGAGAACGCGCCCCGGCGCCCTGTGCACCAAATGTATTGATTGAACGAGAACACCATGAAACTGACCACCAGCCTGCTGGCCATCGCCGCCATGACCTTGAGCCTGAGCGCGACCGCGCAGGAGGCCGCCATCCGCAAGGCATTGGCCGAACGCATCCCCCAGATGGACAAAATTGACGAGGTCCGGCCCACGCCCATGGCGGGACTGTTCGAAGTGCGCATCGGCACCGACCTGTTCTACACCGACGCCAAGGGCAACTACGTGATCCAGGGTGAGTTGATCGATGCCAAGGCCCGCCGCAATCTGACGGAAGACCGTATCGCCAAGCTCACTGCGGTCGATTTCTCGGCGCTGCCGCTCAAGGATGCGTTCACCATCGTGCGTGGCGACGGCAAGCGCAAGGTGGCGGTCTTCGAAGACCCCAACTGCGGCTACTGCAAGCGCTTCGAACGCGACATGCAGAAGGTGGACAACGTCACGGTGTACCTGTTCCTCTATCCCATCCTGAGCCCCGACTCTGCCGAAAAATCTCGCAACATCTGGTGCTCGAAAGACCAGGCAGGTGCCTGGCAGGACATGATGGTGCGTGACAAGCCCGTCGCCTCGGCCAGTTGTGACACCAGCGCCCTGCAGCGCAACCTTATGTTCGGCAAGAAACACAAGATCACTGGTACGCCGACGCTGATCTTTGCCAATGGCTCCCGCGTGCCCGGCGCCATCGGCACGCAAGAAGTGGAAAAACGCCTGGCAGAAGCCAGCAGCGAGACCGCTGGCACGAACTGACCCGCACGCGCACCACCTCAGCCCCAGCCCCTCCCGCCAGTGCCCATGCCCTCCCCACGTGCCGCCCAGCCCGCAGACGTTCACTACCGCGTCGAGCCGTCCAACCTGCATGCGCACCTGTTCACGGTGTCGCTGACGATTGCCCGCCCGGCGGAGGTGCAGGAGGTGTCCCTGCCAGTCTGGATACCTGGCAGCTATCTGGTGCGCGAGTTCTCGAAAAACCTGCAAGAACTGGCCGCACGGCAGGGCAAACGAGCGCTTCCGCTGACCCAGCTCGACAAACACTGCTGGCAAATTGCATGCACGCCGGGCAAGCCCCTGGAACTGACCTACACCGTCTGCGCCTACGACAGCTCGGTGCGCACGGCATGGCTGGATGCCACGCGCGGCTTTTTCAACGGCACCAGCCTGTGCCTGCTGGTGCATGGCCAGGAGAAACTGCGCCACACCCTGGACATGGTCAGCACCTCCGCCACCGCGCAATGGTCCGTTGCGACGGGGCTCCAGGCCCTGGCTACCGACAAGCAGGGCTTCGGCCTGTACGGCGCGGCCGACTACGACGAACTTGTGGACTGCCCTGTGGAACTGGGCCCATTCTGGGTGGGCCGCTTCAAGGCCTGTGGTGTGCCCCACCAGTTTGTGGTGGCCGGTGCAGCCCCTTCCTTTGACGGCAAACGGTTGCTGGCCGACACCCAGAAGATCTGCGAGACCGCCATCCGCTTCTGGCATGGCGCCGAGGGCAAGGCTCCGTTTAAGCGTTACCTGTTCATGCTCAATGCCGTGGCCGATGGCTACGGCGGGCTGGAGCACCGCAACTCCACGGCCCTGATCTGTGGCCGCCGCGACCTCCCCCGACAGGGCGAGCCCCGGGCCAGTGAGGGCTACACCACACTGCTGGGACTCATCAGCCACGAGTATTTCCACACCTGGAACGTCAAGCGCCTGCGCCCCGCCGAATTCGCCACCTACGACTACACCCGGGAGAACTACACCGAGCTGCTGTGGTTCTTCGAAGGTTTCACCAGCTACTACGATGACCTGCTGCTGCGCCGCGCCGGGCTGATCGATGACGCGACCTACCTCAAACTCATCACCAAGACCATCAACCAGGTGCTGCAGACCCCCGGACGGACTGTGCAAACCGTGGCGCAAGCCAGCTTTGACGCCTGGGTCAAGTACTACCGCCAGGACGAAAACACCCCCAATGCCACGGTGAGCTACTACACCAAAGGCTCGCTGGTGGCCCTGTGCCTGGACCTTGCCCTGCGCCGCGAAGGTAAAACCACCCTTGACGCCGTGATGCGTGCCCTGTGGGCCCGCACAGCAGGTGGCCCGATGACCGAGACCGACCTGCGCACGGTGCTGGCACAACTGGCGGACCGCTCCTTCGACTCGGAGCTGGCGCAATGGGTGCACAGCACTTCCGAGTTGCCGCTGGCCGATCTGCTGGCCACACACGGCGTGACGCTCAAAGCCGAGGCGCCCCAACTGGCGCAGCGCCTGGGCCTGCGCGTGGCAGAGAACCACAGCGTGCAGATCAAGGCGGTATTGCGCGGCGGCGCCGCCGAAAAGGCAGGCATGGCGGCAGGCGACGAGTGGCTGGGCCTGGAGGTGCAAGGACAAGGCTGGCGCATCAGCAAACTCGATGACGTCACGTTCTACGCGGGCACCGAGACGGCCTTGACCGCCATCGTGGCCCGGGACGGGCGCCTGCTGCGGCTGACCCTGGCATTGCCCTTGACCGCTGGCGGCAAGGCGGGTGCGACCGCCACGGCCAAGGCGCGCAGCAAAACTGCCCCCGCGCAGCTGGCACGGCCTGCGGCAGACACCATCAGCCTGACTCCCACCGACCCAGCAGCGCTGGGCCGCTGGCTGGCCTGACGGCCTGCGCGCCCGCACGCGGGCCCGGCCCGGGTTGGGTATATTCCCTGCGCTGACATAACAAACCACACACTCAGGAGATTTCATGGCCTACGAAACCATCGAAGTCCGCATTGAAGCGGACAAGGTCGGCGTCATCACGCTGAACCGCCCCAAGCAGCTCAACGCGCTGAACGACCAGTTGATGAACGAGCTGGGCGCGGCCCTCAAGGCCTTTGACGCGGACGACAACATCGGCTGCATGATCGTTACGGGCAGCGAAAAAGCCTTTGCAGCCGGCGCCGACATCGGCGCGATGGCCAAGTACAGCTTTGCCGACACCTACAAGGGTGACTACATCACGCGCAACTGGGAGACGATCCGCTCGATCCGCAAGCCCGTGATCGCCGCCGTGAGCGGCTTTGCGCTGGGCGGTGGCTGCGAGCTGGCCATGATGTGCGACTTCATCATTGCGGCTGACAACGCCCGGTTCGGCCAGCCTGAAATCAAGCTGGGCGTGATTCCCGGCGCTGGCGGTACGCAGCGTCTGCCCCGCGCTGTGGGCAAGTCCAAGGCCATGGACATGGCGCTGACGGGCCGCATGATGGATGCGGCCGAAGCCGAGCGCGCAGGCCTGGTCAGCCGCGTGGTTCCTTACGACAAGCTTATGGACGAGGCCCTGGGCGCCGCCATCATCGTGGCGGGCTTCTCCCAGCTGGCCGTGATGGCCGCCAAGGAATCCGTGAACCGGGCGTTCGAAGGTACGCTGTCGGACGGCGTGATGTTCGAGCGCCGCCTCTTCCACGCGCTGTTTGCCACCCAGGACCAGAAGGAAGGCATGGATGCGTTCATGAACAAACGCGCAGCCAACTTCACACACCAATAATTTTTGTTCTATAATCTTGGTCTACGGTCGTATAGCTCAGTTGGTTAGAGCGCAGCATTCATAATGCTGATGTCGGTGGTTCAAGTCCACCTACGACCACCATATAGAAACCCACAGTGCGGCAACTCACTGTGGGTTTTTTCTTTGAGGCGCCTGTCTTAAAGGCCCAACAGACCGTCTGTGGGTTCCCGTGCCAACAGCCCCCCCTAAAATCGTGACTTCAGCCCCTGGATGTAAACCATGAACCGCTGCAATTCCCCCGTCTCTCCTCCGATCTACCGCCATCGGCATGCATGGCTCGCAGCCTTGGCCTGCTGCGGCTTACTGTCAGCAGCCAAGCCTGCGGTCGCCCAGGTGGAACCCGGGCTAGGCATGAACCGCCCCTTCCCGGAAGCTGCACTGCGCGGCACCTTGACCCTCTCGACCACCGCCGAGGCCGTGCTCAATGGCAAATCCATCCGCATGGCGCCCGGGATGCGGCTGTTCAGCCCCCAGAACACCCTGGTCATGGCACACACGGTGCTGGGCCAGACCTTCAAGGTCAACTACGTGCTGGAAGCCAGCACCGGCATGCTGCACGCGGCCTGGATCCTGACCGAGCCCGAGGCGGCGCAGCCCCGCAAGGGCAGCGACACCGCCACAACCAGCAATATCACGACGGGCTCTGGCGCCGTTCTGAAGTAATTCCTGCGGGTGCGGCCTTGGCGGCCACGCCCTTGCGACCTCCACAGCCCCTCTCCGCGCCCTGCTGGCGGCGGTGACCATTTGCTATTTGCGACATTGCCATGGCTAAAAAAGTCTTTATCAAAACCTTCGGCTGCCAGATGAACGAGTACGACTCGGACAAGATGGCCGACGTGCTCAACGCCGCCCAAGGCTACGAGCCCACGCAGAACGTGGACGAGGCCGACCTCATCCTCTTCAACACCTGTTCGGTGCGCGAGAAAGCGCAAGAGAAGGTCTTCAGCGACCTGGGCCGCATCAAGCACCTGAAGGCACGCGGCGTGAAGATTGGCGTGGGCGGCTGCGTGGCCAGCCAGGAAGGCGCCGAGATCATCAAGCGCGCCCCCTATGTGGACGTGGTGTTTGGCCCGCAAACCCTGCACCGCCTGCCCGAGATGCTGAACCAGCGTGAGCGCCTGGACAAGCCGCAGGTGGACATCAGCTTCCCCGAGATTGAAAAGTTCGACCACCTGCCGCCCGCGCGCGTCGAAGGTGCCTCGGCCTTTGTGTCAATCATGGAAGGCTGCAGCAAATACTGCAGCTACTGCGTGGTGCCCTACACCCGCGGAGAGGAAGTCAGCCGCCCGTTTGACGATGTGCTGGTCGAAGTGGCGGGCCTGGCCGACCAGGGTGTGAAGGAAATCACCCTGCTGGGCCAGAACGTGAACGCCTACCTGGGCAAGATGGGTGGCACGGCCGAGATTGCCGACTTTGCGCTGCTGCTCGAATACGTGTCGGACATCCCCGGCATCGAGCGCATTCGCTACACCACCAGCCACCCCAACGAGTTCACGCCCCGATTGATCGAGGCCTATGCCAAGCTGCCCAAGCTGGCCAGCCACCTGCATCTGCCCGTGCAGCACGGCAGCGACCGCATTTTGATGGCCATGAAGCGCGGCTACACCGCCATGGAATACAAGAGCACGGTGCGCAAGCTGCGCGCCATCCGCCCCGACCTGGCGATGAGCAGCGACTTCATCGTGGGCTTCCCCGGCGAGACGGAAGACGACTTCAACAAGATGATGAAGCTGATCGACGACATCCACTTCGACAACAGCTTCAGCTTCATCTTCAGCCCCCGCCCTGGCACGCCTGCTGCGGGACTGCACGACGACACACCGCACGACGTGAAGCTGCGCCGCCTGCAGCACCTGCAGGGCGTCATCAACGCCAACATCAAGTCCATCAGCGAAAGCCGCGTGGGCACGGTGCAGCGCATCCTGGTGGAAGGCGCCTCCAAGCGCGACGCCACCGAGCTGATGGGCCGCACCGAGTGCAACCGCGTGGTCAACTTTGTGGGCCAGCCCCGCCTGGTGGGCCAGATGGTGGATGTGACCATCACCGAAGCCAAGGCCTACACCCTGCGCGGCGAAGTGCTGGTGCGCGAGGGCGCCGCCCTCACCGCCTGACCTCCTACCCGGCGCATGGCCCCACACCCCACGAGCCCCCCACAGGCTCGCCCGCACGGCCCATCGTTTCAGCAACTGCTGCTGCTCGCCTTCTTGCTGATTGCCGGGGTGCTGGGCGCCAGCGCCCTGCGGGCGGTCTTCACGCTGGAAGCGCTGATGGGCCAAAGCCAGGCCAGCGCCGCCCAGGCGGCCGCGCTGAACGTGGCGGCCCAGGCGCTGAACCAGCGTGGCCAGGCCATGGAGCGCTCGGCCCGGCAATCGCTGGTGCTGAACGACCCCCTGCTGCGCCAAAGCTTTGATGACCTGGCCACCGATGCCCAGGGCATCGTGCGCCAACTGAGCGAGGCGGGCCTGCCGCCCGCGCAGGCCCAGCAGTGGCAAGCGCGCATGCAAGCCGTGCGCGATTTGCTGCGCGCACCGCCCTGGCAGTCGCTAGAGAACGAACGCAGCGTGGCAGAAGAGTTTGTGGCGCTCGACACGCTGCACGCGGCCATCACGCAGTCGGTGCAAGAGCTCAATGCCCGCCAGGCGAGCGAACTGCAAGCGCGGGTAGACGCCAGCCGCAGCACGGTGATGCACCAACTGGTGGGCGCGATTGTGCTGGCGCTGGTGCTGGCGCTGTGGCTGGGCATCTGGCTGGCCCGCCCCTTCAAGCGGCTCGAACGCGCCATTCGCCGCCTGGGCGAGAACCAGCTGGAACAACCCGTGGCCATCACCGGCCCCGCCGACGTGCGCCGCGTGGGCCAGCAACTGGAGTGGCTGCGCCTGCGGCTTCTGGAGCTGGACGCCGACAAGGCGCGCTTTTTGCGCCATGTCTCGCACGAGCTCAAAACCCCGCTGGCCGCACTGCGCGAAGGCGTGGCCCTGCTGCAAGACGGCGTGACCGGCGCGCTGAGCGAGGGCCAAAAAGAAGTGACGCAAATCCTGCACCAGAACACTCTGGTGCTGCAAAGCGAGATCGAGGCGCTGCTGCGCTTTAACGCCGCCGCCTTCGAGGCCCGCCAGTTGCAGCGGCGCGAGACCGATCTGGTCGCCCTGCTGGAGGACCTGGTCGAAGCCCAGCGCCTGCAATGGCAGGCCCGCAGCCTGCGGGTGGAGGTGAGCGGCGAGCGCACCGTGCTGCTGCTGGATGCAGAGAAAATCACCTCGGCGGTGAGCAACCTGTTGTCCAACGCCATCCGCTTTTCGCCCGAACAAGGCACCGTCCGCCTGGCTGTGTCGCGCGTGCACGGCCAGGTGCGGGTGGATGTGACCGACGAAGGCCCCGGCGTGGCCCCCGATGATCGGGCCCACGTGTTTGAACCTTTTTATCGGGGCGAGCGCCAGCCCGAAAACGCGGTGCGCGGCACCGGCATTGGGCTGTCCATCGTGCAGGAATACATCCACGCCCACGGCGGACGGGTGCAGGTGCTGCAGATGCCAGGCGATACCCCCCGCTCATTTTTCCGAATCGAATTGCCTGATGTTTACTGAACCCCAAGCCCTGCCGACTTACGGCCCTGCGCAGGCGACTTCCTGGCGCCTGTGCGCAGCCTTGTGCGTGTGCACGGCTTTGCTGGCAGGCTGCGCCACGGCGCCCGCGCAGCCAGATGCGGCCCCAGTGACCACTCCCCACGCGGCAGAAGCATCAGCAGTGCCCACCATGGCCCAGCTCACACCACTGGCCGCTGAAAGCGACGAGCCCACTACGCCGCCCAAAGACCTGCTGCGCGACACCCTGGCCTATGCCGACCGCACCCTGGGCGCCAGCACTGCCGACCTGGCGCGTGAGACGGCCCGCCTGTCGGAGCTGGACGAGAGTAAGCCATCGCGCGCCCTGCGCCTGGCGCTGGTGCTGGCCCAAACCCGCCAGCCCGTGGACACCGCCCGCGCCCTAGGCCTGGTGCAGCGCACCCTGGCCAACCCTGCCGCCCAAGACCTGCACCCACTGGCCCGGCTGCTGGAGGCGCGCCTGACCCAGCAGCGCCGCCTGGAGGAGCAACTGGAACGCCAAGCGCAGCAACTGCGCGATGCCCAGCGCCGCAACGACCAACTGAGTGAGCGCCTGGAGGCCGTGCGCGCCATTGAGCGCAGCCTGACCACGCGCCCCACTCCGGCAACCCCGGCCACGCCCTCGCCGGGCGCAGCCGCCAGCGGCGCGAGCAGCAGCAACGGCAACGGCACCGCCAAACCCTGAGGCACCACGCCATGACCGCATCCACGCGCCCCACAACGGCTCACTCCACTGCCCATGGCCACGCCCACCGCATCCTGGTGGTGGATGACGATGCCGACATGCTGCGCCTGCTGTCGCTGCGCCTGAAGGCCGCCGGGCACGAGGTGGTGGCCGTGGGCTCGGCCGAGGCCGCGCTGGCGCAGCTGGACGTGGCCCGGCCCCAACTGGTGCTGAGCGACGTGCGCCTGCCCGGCAAGGATGGCCTGGCGCTGTTTGACGAGGTACACGCGCGCCACCCCTCTCTGCCAGTGATTCTGCTCACGGCGCACGGCACCATCCCCGACGCGGTCGAGGCCACATCGCGGGGCGTCTTCACCTACCTGACCAAGCCCTACGACGGCAAAGAGCTGCTGGAAAAAGTGGCCCAGGCGCTGGCCCTGAGCGCCCCCGCTGCGCACCAGGCCCATGCCAACGAGGCCTGGCGCGCCGACATCGTGAGCCGCTCGGCCCGCATGACCGACTTGCTGGCCGAGGCCTACCTGGTGGCCCAGTCCGACGCCAGCGTGCTGCTGCTGGGCGACAGCGGCGCGGGCAAAGAGCTGCTGGCCCAGGCCATCCACCGCGCCAGCCCCCGTGCGGGCAAGCCCTTTGTGGCGGTGAACTGCGGCGCCATCCCCGAGGCGCTGCTCGAATCCGAACTGTTCGGCCACGTCAAAGGCGCCTTCACCGACGCCGTGAGCAACCACAAGGGCCTGCTCCAGGCGGCCGAGGGCGGCACGCTGCTGCTGGACGAGATTGGCGACATGCCGCCCGCCCTGCAGGTCAAGCTGCTGCGCGTGCTGCAAGAGCGCGCCGTGCGGCCCGTGGGCGCGAGCCAGTCCATCCAGGTCAATGTGCGCATCGTCTCGGCCACGCACCGCGACCTGGAGGCGGCCATGGCGGCGGGCCAGTTCCGTGAAGACCTGTACTACCGCCTGAACGTGGTGACGCTGCAGTTGCCCACGCTGGGCGAGCGGCGCGAGGACATTGCGCTGCTCGCCAACCACTTTCTGGACAAGCTGGCCCGCAAGTACGACAAGCGCCTGTCGGGCTTTGCACCCGAGGCGCTCAAGGCCCTCACCACCGCCGCCTGGCCCGGCAACGTGCGCCAGCTCTACAACGTGGTGGAACAGGTGTGCGCCTTGTCCACCACCCCGCTGGTGCCGCTGACGCTGGTGCAGCGGGCGCTGCGCATTCCATCGGCCCAGGTGCTGAGCTTTGCCGAGGCCCGCCAGCGCTTTGAGCGCGAGTATCTGGTGGACCTGCTGAAGATGACCGATGGCAACGTGGCCGATGCCGCGCGCCTGGCGCAGCGCAACCGCACCGAGTTCTACCGGCTGCTGCAAAAACACGCGCTCACGCCCGGAAACTTCAAGAGCGATGCAGCCGACCCCGACGGCGTCGCTGATGAGCGACAAGAGTAAGCGCTTGATTTTCAAGCGCTTTTTTACAGCCACCAGCGATGCTGTCGCCAGGTGGCGACAAAAAGTCCGAGTTTTGCGGGCCACCGCCACCCGGCACAAATGCTTACATGCTAATAACCGCCTAAGCATCTGATTTAGAACAGTTTTTTCGAGCTGGCACAGGGTTTGCCCTAGTGTCGGCATGCAAGCTGTTTTTTCTTACCGATTACCCGCCTTTCGCTGCGCCCTGTGGGCCGCTGCCGCGTTGGCCGCCACCTTGCTGGCCGGGGCTGTCCAGGCACAGACACCGGGTCCGGCCTTCGATTTCGACAGCCTTACCCGCCTGGCCCGGGAGCGGGCCGAGAAGCCCTACCGCGCAGCCAGCGACAAGCTGCCCGCAGACCTTGCACGGCTCGACTACGACCAGGTGCGCGACATCCGCTGGCGCCCCGACCGCGCCCTGTGGCGCGCAGAGCAGCTGCCGTTCGAAGCCATGTTCTTCCATCTGGGCCTGTACCAGCAAGAACCTGTGCTGATCAACGAGGTCACGCCCCAGGGCGTGCGCCACCTCAGCTACCGCCGCGCAGACTTCGACTACGGCAAGAACCAGGTACGCCCCGAGGCCTGGGGCGACCTGGGCTTTGCGGGTTTTCGCCTGCACAACCACCTCAACTCCAACGCCTACAAGGATGAGCTGGTCGTCTTCCAGGGCGCCAGCTACTTCCGCGCCTTGGGCAAGGGCCAGCAATACGGCCTCTCGGCGCGGGGGCTGGCCATCGACACCGTGGGGGGCAGCGGCGAGGAGTTCCCCCGATTCACCGAGTTCTGGCTGGTGCGGCCCGACCCCTCGGCCACGCAAGTCACGGTGTATGCGCTGATGGACTCGGCGCGTGCCACCGGTGCGTTCCGCTTCGACATCCAGCCGGGCACGAGCACCACCACCACCGTGCGCAGCCGTATTTTTGTGCGCCCCGGCAGTGGCAAACCCATCGCCACATTGGGCGTTGCCCCGCTGACCAGCATGTTCTTTTTTGGCGAGAACCAGCCCCGCAAGGGCGACTTCCGCCCCGAGGTGCATGACTCCGACGGCCTGATGGTGGCCACCGGAGAGGGTGAATGGCTCTGGCGCCCCTTGCAGAACCCCCAGCAGACGCTGGTCACCTCGTTCGCCACCAAGAACCCCAAGGGCTTCGGCCTCATGCAGCGCGATCGCCAGTGGTCGAACTATGAGGATGTCGAGGCACGCTACGAACGCCGCCCCAGCGCCTGGGTGCGCCCCCTGCACGACTGGGGCGCGGGCCGGGTGGAACTGGTGCAGCTGAGCACCCCCGACGAAACACACGACAACATCGTCGCGTACTGGGTGCCCGCCCAGATGCCGCCCCCCGGCCAGCCGCTGGAGTTTGCCTATGAGCTGAGCTGGCAGGGCGATGAGCAGCAACGCCCACCCGGCGCCTGGGCCACGCAGTCGCGGCGCGGCATGGGCTACTCCAAGCAGCCCGCCGAGGCACTGCGCCAGCAGGTGCAGTACGTGGTCGATTTCGACGGCCCGGCACTCCGCGCCCTGCCTGCAAACGCCACGGTGAAGGCCGTGGTGACCAGCGATGCCAACGGCCAGTTGCTGGAAAACATCGTCTACCGCAACCCCGCCACTGACCAGTGGCGCATGACGGTTCGCATTCAACGCCAGCAGGCCGACCGGCCCATCGAGCTGCGCGCTTTTCTCCAACACGACAACCACGCTGTGAGTGAAACATGGACGCACATCATTCTTCCCGAGTAAGCCCGCCGGTGCCCGCCCATCCGCCCCGCAGCCCCCTGCGCGAAGAACGGCATCCGCATGCCGTCACCACCCCTCCGCTGCACCGAGGCTCCATGGTGCCGCTGCCCTGGCGCGGCTTCTGGAACAGCCTGGGCACGGCGCTGCTGCTGCGGCTGACCGGCCAGGGCCGCAGCACCCCTCGCGCAGCGCAGGCCGACCGCCCCACACAGGCGTGGGAACAGGCGGCACAACGCCGCCGCTGGACTTTTGCACTGCTCACCGCGCTGGCCACGGCCTTGGCCAGTGTGCTGTTTGCGGGTGTGCAGCCCGACTATGACAACCCCTGGCTGGGCTACGGGCAGGTGGCGTTGTTTGCGCTGCTGTCGGCCTGGGTGGTCACCGGTTTTCTGACCGGGCTGATGGGCTTCTGGGTGATGCTGCGCGGGGACAAACATGCGCTGTCCGTGCGCAGTGTGGCGGGGCATGCGCTGGACCCCGAGGCACGCACGGCCATCATCATGCCCATCTGCAACGAGGATGTGGCCACGGTGTTTGCCGGGCTGCGCGCCACCTGCGAGTCGGTGGCCTCCACCGGCCACGGCGCCAGCTTCGACGTGTTCGTGCTGTCCGACAGCAGCGACCCCGCCATTGCCACCGCCGAGCGCGCAGCATGGGAGGCATTGCGCACCGCCCTGGCCCAGCACGGCCAGCAGCCCCAGGTGCAGGTGTACTACCGCCTGCGCACGCGCCGCACCCATCGCAAGGCGGGCAACGTGGCCGATTTTTGCCGCCGCTGGGGCAAGGACTACCGCTACATGGTAGTGCTGGATGCCGACAGCGTGATGAGCGGCGACTGCATTGTCTCGATGGCCAAGCTGATGGAGGCCAACCCCACGGCGGGCATCATCCAGACCGCCACGCAGGCCATCGGCCACGTCACCCTTCACGCCCGCGCGCAGCAGTTTGCGTCGCGCGTCACCGGCCGCCTGTTCACGCTGGGCATGCAGTACTGGCAGCTGGGCGAATCGCACTACTGGGGCCACAACGCCATCATCCGCGTGGCGCCGTTCATGCAGCACTGCGCGCTGGCGCCCATCAAGGGCCAGGGCGGCCTGGCGGGCGGCATCATGTCGCACGATTTTGTCGAAGCCGCGCTGATGCGCCGCGCGGGCTACCACGTGTGGCTGGTGGCCGACCTGGTTGGCAGCTATGAGCAGCAGCCGCCCGACCTGCTGGCCGAGCTGCAGCGCGACCGCCGCTGGTGCCAGGGCAACCTGCAGAACGCGCGCCTGATGGCCGAGCCCGGCATCCACCCCGTGCACCGCTCCATGTTCATCACCGGCGCCATGGCCTACCTTTCGGCGCCGCTGTGGCTGGCCTTCCTCACGCTGGGCACGGCCCTGTGGCTGTCGGGCGCCAAGCTGGTCGCCGACTGGCACATCCTGCCCGCCGAGCTGCTGGCGCTGTGGGCCTGGACGCTGTGCCTGCTGTTCCTGCCCCGCATTCTGGGCGTGGCCGCCGTCTTCATGCGGCGCGAGCACAAGGAGTACGGCGGGGCCCTGAGTCTGCTCAAGAGCGCCGTGCTGGAGAGCGTGCTGGCCATCCTGCAGGCCCCCATCCGCATGCTGGCGCATTCGCTGTTTGTGCTGATCGCGCTGACCGGGCTGAAGCTGGAATGGAAGTCGCCCCCGCGCGAAGCCCATGCCGTGCCCTGGCGCCACGCCGTGCGCCAGCTGGCCCCTATGAGCGGGCTGATCGGCCTGCTGGCACTGGGCGTGGCCCTGATCGACAGCAGCGCCCTGCTCTGGCTGATGCCCGTGGGCCTGCCGCTGGCGCTGGCGATTCCTCTGGCGGTCTGGACCAGCCAGATCGCCCTGGGCCGTGCACTGCGCGCGCAACGCCTGCTGCTGATCCCCGAGGAGTCCTGGTCGCCCCCGGTGCTGCGCCGCGCCTGGCTGCACGCCAGCCGCCTGGCCCGGCCCGCGCCGCTGGCAGCTTTGTGACAATGTGAAAAATCAGGCACAAACCACAAGCCGGCACCCATACCGGCTTTTTCTCATTTACTACATATTTGATAGCGATAAAGTGTTTACCATCGCGCGCAGAGGCCTTAAAAACCTTCAAACCTAGGGCCTCCCGGCGTTGTAACCCACGCCTGGCAAGTCGTTACGATGCGTGTCCTTTTCACCAGGCCCCTGCGCCCAGACCGTTCTGCCTGACGGTGGTCTGCGGCGCCGTGCGGCCCCGCTATCGATGCCACCTCTTCTGTTGTTCCCTGCCGCCCGCTGGCGGCTGATCCAGGCCAGCGCGCTGGCCCTGACCCTGGCCCTGGTGGGCTGCGCCCAGCCCACCCCGGCGCCGCCCCACAAGCCCGTCCCGATCGCCACCCCGGCGCCCCCACCTCCGCCCCCTGAACCACCCGGGCGCATCATCTTCGCGGGCTTTGCCATGCACTCGCAGTCCAAGGCGTTCCGCAACGACGTTCTGCTGGCCGAAAAATGGGTCAAGGACATCGACCCCAATGCGCTGATGCTCAAGCTGGCCAACCCCGCACGCGACCAACCCACCGACTGGCCCCAGGCCACGGCAGAAAATTTTGCGCTGGTGATGTCCAAGACGGCCGAGGTGGCCCGCCCCCGCGACCGCGTGCTGCTGTTCATCTCCACCCACAGCAACCCCGGTCTGCTCAACATCAGCGCGGGCGGAAAAAACCTGCAGCCCCTCACTCCCAAGGCACTGAGCGATGCGCTGGCACCGCTCCACAAGGTGCCCACACTGGTAGTGCTGTCCACCTGCTACAGCGGCGCCTTCATCGAGCCCCTGAAAGCCCCTAACCGCGTGGTGATCACAGCCACGGACGCACGCCGCACCAGCTTTCAGTGCAAGTACAACGGCAACCACACGCCCTTTGCCGAAGCCCTGTTTGGACAGGCAGACGCGGACAGCCGTTCGATGACCGATTGGCTGGCCGAAGCACAGAAGTCCATCGCCACACAGGAAAAACGCCGCAAGCTCCCTGCCTCCCAGCCCAGCCTTTTTGTGGGTGACGATGCCAAGGCATGGGCGCATCAGCCGCTCAAGCACTGGCTGCAGGCGCCCTGAGGGCCGCCAACGCCCTAAGAGCCCCCAACAAAATCCAGCGAAGCGGTTCTGGCTAGAGCAGGCAGTACGACAAGACGCGACAACGACGCCAGAAGAGTTTTTTAGCCGCTCTAAAAAGCAAAAACCCTGAAGAAGCAGCAACGCCTCTTCAGGGTTTGGGGTGCCAGGGCCGGGGCGCTCAGAAAGGCATCTTGGGCATGCCGCCCCCGCCCATGCCCTTCATGCCGCCCATGCGCTTCATCATTTTCATGAGGCCGCCGCCCTTCATCTTCTTCATCATGCCCTGCATCTGCTCAAACTCCTTGAGCAGGCGGTTGACCTCCTGCACATGCACGCCCGCCCCATTGGCAATGCGCTTCTTGCGCGTGGCCTTGATGAGGTCGGGCTTGCGGCGCTCCAACGGCGTCATGCTCTGGATGATGCCTTCCTTGCGCTTGATGTCTTTTTCGGCCTTGTCCATGTCCAACGCACCGGCCTTGGCCGTGAGCTGAGAGGGCAGCTTGTCCATCAGGCTGGACACCCCCCCCATCTGCTTCATCTGCTGGATCTGGGACAGGAAGTCGTTCAGATCAAAGCCGTCACCGCTCTTGACCTTGGCGGCCAGCTTCTGGGCGGCCTCCATGTCCACGCCCGCCGTGACCTGCTCGACCAGGGCCACGATGTCGCCCATGCCCAGGATGCGGCCTGCGTGGCGCTCGGCATCGAACACCTCCAGCCCGTCGATCTTCTCCGAGACACCGGCAAACTTGATGGGCGCCCCGGTGACCTGCCGCACCGACAGCGCCGCACCGCCGCGCGAATCACCGTCGAGCTTGGTGAGCACAATGCCGGTGAGAGGCAGCGCCTCCTTGAAGGCCTTGGCGGTGTTGATCGCGTCCTGCCCCTGCATGGCATCAACCACGAACAGGGTCTCCACCGGGTTCAGCGTGGCGTGCAGGTCCTTGATTTCCTTCATCAAGGCTTCGTCGATGGCCAGGCGGCCCGCTGTATCGACCAGCAGCACGTCGAAGTAGTGCTTCTTGGCGTAATCGAGCGCGGCCCGCGCGATGTCGAGCGGTTTCTGGTCGGGCGTGCTGGGGAACCATTCGGCGCCCGCCTGCTTGGTGACGGTCTTGAGCTGCTCGATGGCCGCCGGGCGGTACACGTCGCCCGAGACTGTCAGCACCTTCTTCTTGCGCTTCTCGATCAGGTGCTTGGCCAGCTTGGCCGTGGTCGTGGTTTTGCCCGCACCCTGCAGGCCCGCCATCAGGATGATGGCCGGGGGCTGGGCGGCGAGGTTGATGTCGGAAATGCCCTCGCCCATGGTGGCGGCCAGCTCGCGGTTGACGATGGACACCAGCGTCTGCCCCGGCTTGAGCGAGCCCAGTACCTCCTGGCCCAGCGCCTTGTCCTTCACGCGGGCGATGAAGTCGCGCACCACGGGCAGGGCCACGTCGGCTTCGAGCAGGGCCATGCGCACCTCGCGCAGCATGTCCTGCACGTTGGATTCGGTGATGCGGGCCTGGCCGCGCATCTCCTTGACGAGGCGCGAGAGTTTGTCGGTAAGTGCGGAGGCCATAGGGGAAGTTCCGGTGTTGCCTGCGCGCGATCAACGCGGTGGTTGTCTCGGGCAGGCTGCCAGGGCGCTGGCAGTGGGGGCAAAAGGCTAAACTGTGACCCATGATTTTAGCGAGTAGCTCCCCCATCAGCTGGCTGCTGGCCCTGGCCGCCGCGGTGGCATACGCCGTCCCGGCAGCCGCAGCCCCGCGCCTGGGCGCCGCAGCGGCCCGCAACGCCCTGCTGGTGGCCTGGGTGCTGCATGGCGCGGTGCTGGTGTGGGGCCTGTGGGGCGACACGCCGCGTTTTGGTTTTGCCCCTGCCTTGTCGATGACGGCCTGGCTGGTTCTCACGGTGTATGCGGTGGAGCGGCAGCTTTTCCCGCAGATGCAATCCCGCTGGGTGCTGGCGGGCCTGGGTGCCGCCGCCATCGTGCTGGCCATGGTCTTCCCGGGCCAACCCCTGCATGTTGCAGCATCCGCCTGGTTGCCGCTGCACCTGGCCCTGGGCATCGCCTGTTATGGCCTGTTTGCAGCGGCCGTGGTGCACGCCTGGCTCATGACCCGCGCCGAGCGCCACATCCGCCAGGCGGAAGATCCGCACAGCGGCATCCCCTTGCTCACCCTGGAGCGGCTGACCTTCCGCTTCGTGACCGCCGGTTTTGTGCTGCTCACCGCCACGCTGCTGGCCGGATGGCTGTTTGGCGAGACGCTGTATGGCCGCGCCTGGCGCTGGGACCACAAGGCCATCTTCTCCCTGCTGTCGTGGCTGACGTTTGCCACCCTGCTGCTGGGCCGTGCGCGTTTTGGCTGGCGCGGGCGCAATGCGGTTCGGGTGCTGTATGCCGGGGCGGCCCTGCTGCTCCTGGCTTATGTCGGCTCGCGTTTTGTGCTGGAAGTGGTTCTGGGCCGCAGCGCATGAAATACCTGGTCCTTTTCGTGGTCCTGGCGGTGGCCATCGGTATATGGCGCAGCCGCCGCGCTCCGGACGATGCAGCGCCCAAGCCATCCACCCCATCGCCACGCGCGCTGCCGCAGGACATGCTGGCCTGCGCGCATTGCGGCGTGCACATCCCCCAGGCAGAGGCCGTGATGCTCGGCAACCAGGCCTACTGCAGCACCGAACACCGGCAGCTGGGTCCGGCCTGAGCCATGCAAACCCTGCCTGCTGGCAACTACCTGGCCACGGTGGATGCGCCTTTTGTGCGCATGTGGCGTGGGTTCCTGACTGGCCGCCTCATGGTGGCGCTCGCCCTGCTGGTCCTGCAAGGCGCGGGGCAGGTCATCAACCAGGTCGCCGACCCCACGCTGCTCACACTGTGCGTGGCCTATCTGGTCGCCACCGTGGCCCTGCGCGTGCTGGCCCGACAGGGCCCACCTTCGCCTGGCGCGGGGCCGCAGTGGCTCCCGTCCATCGGCATCGACCTTGCTGCGATCACGGCCCTGCAGCTGCTGCATGCAGGCACCATGAACTACACGCCCCTGTTCGGCCTGCCCATCCTGATGGCAGCGGTGCTGGGCACACTCACGCTGGCACTGGGCACCACGGCAGGCGTCACGCTGCTGCTGCTGGGCTGGGCCTGGTGGACGGGCGTGCGCACCGGCGAAGACGAGGCGCAGCGCTACCTGCAAAGCGCACTCACCGGCACGGGCTACTTCATCGTGAGCTATCTGGTGCACCAGCTGGCGACCCGGCTGACGCGCGAGCAGGAAGTGGCGCAACAAAGCCAGATTGCGGCCCGCGTGCAGACCCAGGTGAGCGCATTGGTCATCCAGAACCTGACCGATGGCGTGCTGGTGGTGGACGAAAACGATGTGGTGCGTGTCGCCAACCCGGCCGGGCTGCAGCTGCTGGCGAGCGGCGCCTTGCCCGACCTGCCGCTGACGCTGCAGGCCGAATCCCCCTGGAAGCCATTGCTCATACTGGCCCGGCGCACTTTTCGCCACGAACAACCCCAGACGGCAGATGTGGACCTGCTGCACCCCGGCCAAAGCCCGACTGGCCTGCATGTGCGCACCTGGCTCACGTCCACCCGGGAGGCTGCTCGCGAAGCCCACACCGAACGGCTGTGTGTGATGTTCCTGCACGATCTGCGCGAAATGGAAGCCCGCCTGCGCACCGAAAAACTCGCAGCCATGGGCCGCATGTCTGCCGCCGTGGCCCACGAAATCCGCAACCCCCTGGCGGCCATCGTGCAGGCCAATGCGCTGCTGGAAGAAGACCTGCACGACCCCGCGCAAAAACGCCTGGCCCACATGGTCCAGCAAAACGCAGACCGGCTGGCACGCATTGCCGAAGAAGTGCTCGACATCGCCCGGGTGCAGCACCAGATCAGCCACGCGCCCGCGTCTACCCTGCAACTGGACGAGGCCATTGCCCAGATCTGGCACGACTGGCAAGCCCAGGACCCGGTGCAGCGCCGTGCGGTGGTCATGCTGGACACCCAGTCCACGCAGGTGGAGTTTGATGGCGAGCACCTGCGCCGCGTGCTGGTGAACCTGCTGGACAATGCCCTGCGCTACATGGGGCCGGAGCCCGACTCCCTGTGTGTTACCACACGCGCTACGCCAGCAGGCCAGATCAGCCTACAGGTGTGGAGCGACGGAGCCCCCATGGACAAGTCCGTGGAACGCCACCTGTTCGAGCCTTTCTTCTCTTCCGAGAGCCGCTCCAGCGGCCTGGGGCTTTATATTTGCCGCGAGCTGTGCCAGCGCCATGGCGCGTCCATCAGCTACCAGCGGCTGAACCGCACCACGCTGCGGGGCGAGACCGGAGGCAACGCGTTCACCGTGGGCTTCCGCCGTACCACCCGCCCTGCCGACGCCGCGACGCTGTTTGACACCATCGTGGTCTGAACCGGATTGCCATGAACGCCCCTGCTGCCTCCATCCTCGTCGTTGATGACGAACCCGATCTGCGCACCTTGTACGAGCTGACCCTGCTGCGCGAAGGCTACCGCGTGGAGACGGCGTCCAGCGTGCAGGAGGCGCGCGACCAGCTCAAGGCCCATCGCTTTGATGCCGTGATCACCGACATGCGGCTGCCCGATGGCTTTGGTATGGAGCTGCTGCAGGACCTGCGTGACCAGCAGCGCCGGGAGCGTTGCGTGGTCATGACCGCCTACGGCTCGGCAGAGAACGCGGTCGAGGCGCTGCGCTCAGGCGCCTTCGACTACCTGACCAAACCGGTGGACCTGAAGCAGTTCCGCTCGGTGGTGGCCTCGGCAGTGCAAGGCACCGGTGGGGTACCTGCCCCCCGTGCCACCCGCAGCCCCGGGCAGCAACGGCAAGCGGCGACGGCGGCCGAGCATGCGTCGGGCAACGCGGCGCTGGACAAGCTGGTCGGTGCGTCGGAAGCCATCCGCAACGTCAAGCAGCGGGTGGCCAAGGTCTCGCGCGGCATGGCGCCGGTTCTCATCCATGGCGAGTCAGGCACCGGCAAGGAGCTGGTGGCGCAGGCGCTGCATGCCAGCAGCCAGCGCGCCGACGGCCCCCTGGTGGCCGTGAACTGCGGCGCCATCCCGGAGAACCTGCTCGAAGCCGAATTTTTTGGCGCCCGCAAGGGCTCGTACACCGGTGCCACCCAGGACCGGGACGGGTACTTTCAGGCCGCACGCGGGGGCACCCTTTTCCTGGACGAAATCGGCGATCTGCCCCTGGCCATGCAGTCCAAGCTGCTGCGCTCCATCCAGGAGCGCAGCGTGCGCCCGCTGGGCTCCACCCAGGAAGAAACCGTGGATGTGCGCATCGTGAGCGCCACCCACCGGGATCTGGCTGCCGATGTACAGTCCGGCCGCTTCCGGCAGGACCTGTACTACCGGCTCAATGTGATCGAGATCGTTATCCCGCCACTGCGGGAGCGGCGCGAGGACCTGCCCGCGCTCTGCACGGCGCTGCTGTCCCGCATCGCCCAGGAGTCCGGCATGCCCGTGCCAGCCCTAACCGACCGTGCACTCGCTGCCATCGCCGCCCACCCGCTCACGGGCAATGTGCGGGAGCTGGAGAACCTGCTGCACCGCGCGGTGGCACTCAGCGATGGCGAAGAACTGCACGTCGATGGGCCGACTGGCACCACCGACGCGCAAGCGGTACGACTGGCAACATCACCCGCCGCCCCGCAACTGGCGCAGCCCACCGAGACAAGCGCACCGGATCACGCCAGCACCGCCTGCGCCCCGCCCCTGCCCAACGACCTGCAGGCATGGCTGGACCAGCAGGAGCGCGAGATACTGATCCGCGCCCTGAAAGAGGCCGGGTTCAACCGCACCGCCACCGCTGCACGGCTGGGCATCAGCCTGCGCCAGATCCGCTATCGCATCGCCCGCCTGAACATCGCCGTCCCGAACGACCAGGACCCGCATGACGACATTGGATGACGCCTGGCCAGCCGATCCCTGGGAGGGCGGCTGGCACCGCGCTGCGCACCGGCTGGAGTCCCCCAACCATGGAATGCGTCCGGAGGGGGGCCGGGGGGTCGATCTGATCGTGGTGCACTCCATCAGCCTGCCGCCTGGCGAATTCGGGACGGGGGCTGTGCAACAGCTGTTCACCAACACCCTGGACTGGAACGCGCATCCCTATTACCAAGGCATCCGGGGCCTGCAGGTTTCCGCCCATTTTTTTATCGACCGCATGGGTGTGCCTTGGCAGTTTGTGAACTGCGACCTGCGTGCCTGGCACGCGGGGCAGTCTTTTTATCGGGGGCGCGCCCAGTGCAACGACGACTCCATCGGCATTGAGCTGGAGGGACTGGAAGGCCTGGGCTTTGAGGCCGCCCAGTACCAGACACTGGCCCGGCTGTGCCAGGACATCGCGCAGCGTTATCCCATCGCCCATGTGGCGGGGCACGAACACATTGCCCCCGGGCGCAAGCAGGACCCTGGTCCCGGCTTCGACTGGGCCGTCCTGCAAAAGGCACTGGACTGGCCGCGCCACCAGTTCCCCCCAGCCGCTCCGTCCGGCACACCGCCGCCCCATTGACTGGCACTGTCGCCGCGAAGCGTCAGCGCGGTTTTTTTCTTTGTGCATTTGCACATTTTTTTCCATCCAAGCATTGCGCGGCCTCGGAGGTCAAATCCGCTGCCAGCGCCCACCATTTCAGGGTTTTCAGCACCGATCGCAACGCCCGCAAGGGCTTCGCGCCGGGTGCTCTGCTGGCTCTCCACAGGCCTAACACAGCTTGTTTCCCTTTTTCGACCCGCTTCAAGCGGTACACTACCGGTAGTGTCTTGAACACACACGACACACCATATATAGTGTGCGACAGACTAAAGTCCGGCGCTCCACTCTCCCATTGCGGCGGCACTCACGCCGCACTCCCACTCCAGACAGCCCACAGAAGAGGACACCCATGCAAGCTGCTTTGAACACGCCTTCCACCGCCCAGCCCGGCACATCAGATTCCCCCGAATCCCAAGCCACCCCTGCGGCAACGGCCAGCAATGCGTTCGCGCACCACCAGATCATTCGCCGCAATGGCGCTGTGGTGCCGTTCGAACCGCAAAAAATTGCAGTCGCCATGATGAAGGCATTCCTCGCAGTCCACGGAACACAGGGTGCTGCATCCGCCAGCGTCCGCGAAGTAGTTGACACGCTGACCCACAACGTTACCCGGGCACTGGTGCGCTCGCGCCCTGGTGGCGGCACCTTCCATATTGAAGACGTACAGGACCATGTGGAGCTGGGCCTGATGCGCGGTGGCCACCACGAAGTGGCCCGCGCCTATGTGCTGTACCGCGAGCGCCGCACCCAGGAACGTGCCCGCCAGAGCGACCAGCAGGCTCCTGTGGCATCTGCCCCTGTGCTGCATGTGATGGACGGTGACGCACGCATTGCCCTGGATCTGGGTCGGCTGCAGGCACTCATCGAATCGGCCTGTGTGAACCTGGGCGCGGACGTCAAGGCCGACCCCATCGTGGCAGAGACCATGCGCAACCTGTATGACGGCGTCCCCATGGACGAGGTCTACAAGGCGTCCATCCTGGCCGCACGCACACTCATCGAAAAAGACCCTGACTACACCTACGCCACAGCCCGCCTGCTGCTGCACACCATCGTGCGCGAGGTGCTGGGCAAGGAAGTGACCCAGGCCGAGATGGGCCAGGCTTACCTCGAATACTTCCCCCAATTCATCAAGAAGGGTGTGGACAACGAGCTGCTGGACGAGCGTCTGCTGCAGTACAACCTGCAACGCCTGGGCGCAGCCCTCAAGGCCGACCGCGACCTGAAGTTCGACTACCTCGGCCTGCAGACCCTGTACGACCGCTACTTCCTGCACGTCAAGAAGACCCGCATCGAATTGCCCCAGGCCTTCTTCATGCGCGTGGCCATGGGCCTGGCACTGAACGAGACCGACCGCGAAGCCCGCGCCATTGAGTTTTACGAAGTGCTGTCGTCCTTCGATTTCATGTCGAGCACGCCCACGCTGTTCAACAGCGGCACGCTGCGCTCGCAGCTATCCAGCTGCTACCTGACCACCGTGCCCGACGACCTGGACGGCATCTACGAATCCATCAAAGAAAACGCCTTGCTGTCCAAATTTGCCGGCGGCCTGGGCAATGACTGGACCCGCGTGCGCGCCCTGGGCTCGCACATCAAGGGCACGAACGGCGAATCGCAAGGCGTGGTTCCGTTCCTCAAGGTGGTGAACGACACGGCCGTGGCCGTGAACCAGGGCGGCAAGCGCAAGGGCGCCGTCTGCACCTACCTGGAAACCTGGCACCTGGATATCGAAGAGTTCCTGGAACTGCGCAAGAACACCGGCGATGACCGCCGCCGCACGCACGACATGAACACGGCCAACTGGATCCCCGACCTGTTCATGCGCCGCGTGATGGAAAAGGGCACCTGGACGCTGTTCTCGCCATCTAACGTACCCGATCTGCACGACCTGTTCGGCGCAGACTTCGAAAAGGCCTACGTGGCTTACGAAGCAAAGGCTGCACGCGGCGAGATCAAGCCCGCCAAGACGGTGCAGGCGACCGACCTGTGGCGCAAGATGCTGACCATGCTGTTCGAGACCGGTCATCCCTGGATCACGTACAAGGATGCCTGCAACGTGCGCTCGCCCCAGCAGCACGCGGGCGTGGTGCACTCGTCCAACCTGTGCACCGAGATCACGCTCAATACCAGCGACACCGAAACCGCCGTGTGCAACCTGGGTTCGGTCAACCTGCTGCAGCATCTGAAGAACGGGCAGATCGACCACGACAAGCTCAAGAAGACCATCACCGTGGCCATGCGCATGCTGGACAACGTGATCGACATCAACTACTACGCCGTCACCAAGGCCCGCGACTCCAACCTGCGCCACCGACCCGTGGGCCTGGGCGTGATGGCCTTCCAGGACAGCCTGTACGAACTGCGCATACCCTATGCGTCGCAAGAGGCCGTGGAGTTTGCCGACAAGTCGATGGAAGCCATCTGCTACTACGCCTACTGGGCCTCTACCGAGCTGGCCAAGGAACGCGGCAAGTACTCGAGCTACAAGGGCTCGCTGTGGGATCGCGGCATCTTGCCCTTCGACACGCTGGACATGCTTTCGCAGGCCCGCGGCGGCTATGTGGAAGTGAACCGCTCGTCCACGCTGGACTGGGATGCCCTGCGCAAAAAGATTGCGCAGGACGGCATGCGCAACTCCAACTGCGTGGCCATCGCCCCCACAGCCACCATCTCCAACATCATTGGCGTGGACGCATCGATCGAGCCTTCGTTCGGCAACCTGTCGGTGAAGTCCAACCTGTCGGGTGAGTTCACGGTCATCAATGGCGGCCTGGTGCGCGACCTCAAACGCCTGGGCCTGTGGGACGACGTGATGGTCATGGACCTCAAGCACTTCAAGGGTTCGCTGCACCCCATCGACCGTGTGCCGGCCGACATCAAGGCGCTGTACTCCACAGCCTTCGAAGTGGAGCCACAGTGGCTGGTCGAGGCCGCATCGCGCCGCCAGAAGTGGATCGACCAGGCGCAGAGCCTGAACATCTACATGGCTGGTGCATCGGGCAAGAAGCTGGACGACACCTACAAGCTGGCCTGGATCCGTGGCCTCAAGACCACCTACTACCTGCGCACACAAAGCGCCACGCACGTTGAGATGAGCACCGTGAACACACGCCAGCTCAACGCTGTGTCTTCCGGCAATGAAGGCGGTGCGCCTGCAGCATCTGCGCCCACACAGGCACAAACAAGCGCACTCGAAGCAGCGGCTGCCGCAGCTGCTGCGCAGTCCGTCGCAGTGCCCGCTACGGACGTGAAGTTCTGCGCCATCGACGATCCTGGTTGCGAAGCCTGCCAATAAGGACTTTGCGCACAACACCTCGGACTGCTTTGAGGTGTTGTGCCTGTGCTGTGAAGCAACAAAACGTTGCTGCACAACGCTGCAGTGCTTTCCTTTTTGCAGCACTGCTTTCATAATCCGAACACTGGAAAATCTATGTTGTCCTGGGACGAAGAAGTCAAGCCCTCATCGCAAAATCAACTGGACGGTGGACTGAACAAGAGCCACCCGGCGGAACAGCCGCCCCTGTCTTTCCAGACCCCCACCTTGCAGGCCGTGCACGCATCCATGACTGCCTCTGCAACCACCCCGGCTACTGCAGCGGTGGCCCCCGCACATCGGCGCGTCAATGCGGCCGACAAGCGCATCATCAACGGCCAGACCGACGTCAATCAACTGGTGCCGTTCAAGTACAAGTGGGCGTGGGAAAAGTACCTTGCCACCTGCGCCAACCACTGGATGCCGCAGGAAGTGAACATGACGCGCGACATCGCGTTGTGGAAGGACCCCAACGGCCTGACCGAAGACGAGCGCCGCATCATCAAGCGCAACCTCGGCTTCTTCGTGACCGCCGACTCGCTGGCCGCCAACAACATCGTGCTGGGTACCTACCGCCACATCACGGCGCCCGAGTGCCGCCAATTCCTGCTGCGCCAAGCGTTCGAGGAAGCGATCCACACGCACGCCTACCAGTACATCGTGGAGTCGCTGGGTCTGGATGAAAGCGAGATCTTCAACGCCTATAACGAAGTCCAGTCGATCCGTGACAAGGACGAGTTCCTGATCCCCTTTATCGAGGCGATCATGGACCCCAACTTCCACACCGGCACGCCCGACACGGATCAAACGCTGCTCAAATCGCTGATTGTGTTTGCCTGCCTGATGGAAGGCCTGTTCTTCTACGTCGGCTTTACGCAGATCTTGGCGCTGGGCCGCCAGAACAAGATGACCGGTGCCGCCGAACAGTACCAGTACATCCTTCGCGACGAATCGATGCACTGCAACTTTGGCATCGACCTGATCAACCAGCTCAAACTCGAAAATCCTCACCTGTGGACCGCAGAGTTCAAGGCCGAGATCAAGGCGCTGTTCCTCAAGGCCGTGGAGCTGGAGTACCGTTATGCCGAGGACACCATGCCACGTGGCGTGCTGGGCATGAACGCCTCCATGTTCAAGGGCTACCTGCGCTACATCGCCAACCGCCGCGCGACGCAGATCGGACTGGAGACGCTGTTCCCCAACGAAGAAAACCCGTTCCCGTGGATGAGCGAGATGATCGACCTGAAGAAGGAGCGCAACTTCTTCGAAACCCGGGTTATTGAATACCAGTCCGGTGGTGCGCTGTCCTGGGACTAGCACCCGTTCGCATCACACCACCATGGATTTTTACACCACGCTCCTCACAGAAAGCGCCCCAGAGCGCCGCCGTGGAGGGCGTTCCCGTGTTCATGGAGATGGAGTTTTCATCCATCTCCATGGATCGCTTTCTGTCCACAGCAGACAGAGAGTGCTCTTTGCAAATTGACCCAAGGAGAACATGATGGCAACTGCGAAAAAACCGGCCGCTAAGAAGGCAGCCCCCGCGAAAAAAGCTGCAGCGGCAGCAAAACCTGTAGCAGCGAAGAAAGCTGCACCTGCCAAAAAGGCAGCAGCACCGGCAAAGAAAGCCGCTCCCGCCAAGAAGGCCGTAGCAGCGAAAAAGGCCGCGCCTGCCAAGAAGGCAGCAGCACCGGCAAAGAAAGCCGCTCCCGCCAAGAAGGCCGTAGCAGCGAAGAAGGCCGCACCTGCCAAGAAGGCAGCAGCACCGGCAAAGAAAGCCGCTCCCGCCAAGAAGGCCGTAGCAGCGAAGAAGGCCGCACCTACCAAGAAGGCAGCAGCACCGGCAAAGAAAGCCGCTCCCGCCAAAAAGGCTGTAGCAGCAAAGAAGCCAGCAGCGCCCGCCAAGAAGGCCGCTCCTGCCAAAAAGGCAGCCGCGCCCGCCAAGAAGGCCACCGCCAAGGCCCCCGCCAAGAAAGCTGCACCGGCCAAGAAGGCCCCCAAGGCGCCTGCCCCTGCGGCCGCTCCAGCCGCACAAACCACCCTGAATCCTCAGGCGGCTTGGCCGTTCCCTACGGGCAACAAGCCCTGATCCTGGCGTATCACACGCTCAACCCGGTGCCTGTGCACCGGGTTTTTTTATGCCTGCACTGGACTATGGATGGACAAGAGGCCAACGACCAGGAACGAACAGTGGCAGCAGACCCCAAAAGACATACCGAGCCTGAGCAGTCAGCGGCCCATACCAGCATCCATCACTCCACCACAAAGTCCAGCGTGTAGTTCTGGGGTCCACGCTGTGCGATTTTCAGGGCCCCGACACGGTTACCCAACTCAGCACAGCGCGCCAGCGTCCACCCCTTCTCCAGGCCAAAGAGCAGCGCGCCACGCCAGGCATCGCCACACCCCGTAGGGTCCACCACCTGTGCAGGCACCACGGGGGGAACATGGGTCTTTTCTCCCTCGACCCACACCTCGCAACCTTCGGCCCCCAACGTCACCACCAGACCTTTCACCTTGCGCGAGATATCGGCCAGGGTCCAACCCGTGCGATCGCACAGCATCTTGCCTTCATAGTCGTTGACTGTCACCCAGGACGCCTGCTCAATAAACTGCGCCAACTCTTCCCCACTGAACATGGGCAGCCCCTGTCCGGGATCGAACACAAAAGGAATGCCCGCCGCCACGAACTGAGCAGCATGCTGAAGCATGGCATCGCGCCCATCCGGCGCAACAATCCCCACGCTCGCCCGGGTGTCTGCATCAATGCGATTCTCATGCGCCTGCATCATGGCGCCCGGATGGAAGGCCGTGATCTGGTTGTTGTCGCGGTCCGTCATGATCATGGCCTGCGCGGTATAGGTGTCCTGCACCTGGCCCACATAGCGGCAACTGATGCCCAACGATTCCAGGCGTTGCAGATAGTCGGCCCCATCGCTGCCCAGCATGGCCATGGGCAAAGGTTCACCACCCAGCAGTTTGAGGCTGTAGGCAATGTTGCCCGCACACCCACCGAAATCCCGGCGCAGCGAAGGCACCAGGAAAGACACATTGAGAATGTGCAACTGGTCGGGCAGGATCTGCTCAGCAAACCGCCCCTCGAAGGTCATGATGGTGTCGAACGCCAGGGAACCACAAATAAGGGCAGCCATAAAAATAAATCAGTCAGTCGGTTGGTAGAAATTCAGGGGTAAAACGCCAGCAGCCGGTACCCCGCGACACGCGCGCCGCCAGTGGTCACGATCACAGATACCGATGTGCTCCACTCGCCGCGTGCGGGCAGTTCAGCCGGAGCGGCCATGTCCGCCGGCAGCAGCACCCGGCGCAATACAGGCTGGTCCTGCGCATCGGTCAAGGTCAACTCCACGGCCGGCATGGCCAACGGGATATCAGCTTTGCTTTTCATCGCCAGTGCCAACTGGTAGCTGTCTCCCCGGGCCTTGTTAAAGGAAGAACTGTCGATCACCACATCGGCGATCTGGCGCTGTGGGGCGATCTCACACCGCAAGGGCTCGCACAACTGGAGCAGCCAAGGTCTCGCACGCGCGTCCATGGCAGCAATGCGGTCACGCTCCTGAATAGCCACCTGCAGCACCAAGCCCACCATCAAGACCAGCGACACAAGCACCAGCGCCGCTCGCACTGCAGGCTTGCGCCAGAAAGCCTTGCGCCGGGCGGCGACCACAAAGCTGACCTCAGGCTCTGCATCATGCCCCTCACCCTCTTCTTTTTCTTCCGCCTGGCTGGGCAGGGGCTTGCGCACGCGGGCCTGCAACACAGCGGCAGGGGAATCATCTGCCACCAGCTCCAATGTGGTCGCCGCCTCCTCCGCCACAGGCAGCTGCACAAAGTCCACCGAGGGCAGAGGTTGCGGCAGCAATCCAGGGAGCACAGGCGCTGCCGACGAGGCATCGGGCACAGCACCACGCAAGTCTGCAGGAGGTTCGGCAGATGCCGGTTCAGGTTCCGGCGATAGAGAATCCTCACCCTCACTGGCCGGGGTCTTGACGATTTCCGCCAGGGCCTTGTCTTCCCCGCGCTCATCAGGAATCACCTGCCCCACAGGCCAGACGGAATCATGCAGGTCAGCGGCCGGAAGCTCATATCCCCCGTGGGAAACCTCGGCAACCTTGGGCGCATCAACAACGCCGGGCACCAGCAAAGACGGCGCACCATCTTCGGCAGCGGCCTCTACAGCGGCATTCAACATCGGTTTGGCAGCAGCATCCTCTGTAACCGGAACCTGCAACGTTGGCTGTTCCCAAGGCGCAGCGGTGGGAGTGAGCACCTTTTCCGGCAAGGGCACCGAGGTAGACCGCCACGCAAATGGCGCGGTGGGCGCTAGGCCCAAGGCGTTTTCCTCGGGCACCTCTGCCCCTACAGCCAAGAATGCGGGCACGGTGGGCGCCGGAATGTCCAGCACAGGCATCGTCGGCGCCAGAGGTGCAGCAGCCACAGACGGCGTGGCAACGGCATGACGCCTGCCGTCGTCGGCACGCGCAATGAAGCGCGCCTCGTCATCGACCGCTGGAGCCTCCCGGACACCCCCACCTAACGCGGGAGGAACCGGCGGGGCCGAACCGCCCCCCCAGGCGCGTCCTGCATCGGCTTTGCGAACCGCAGAGGCTGGAGCTGGCCGCACGTCCGTGAGCGACACGTCCGGCAAAAGTGCGGGCGGCGCCACAGGCAACAAATGCGCCGAGGCGTCAAACACCTCCTTGCATTGCCCACACCGCACCCACCCCTCCGAGATGCGCAATTGGTCCGCCACGACCTTGAAAGAGGTGGCGCAGGACGGGCAGCGAGTGATCTGGCTCATCAGCGGTGGATTGTAGGGGCCGCGTTGTCACTACGGCCCAGGCATAACACGCGCAGGCTCAGCAGGCGCGAATGAGTCCGGCGAGCCCGAGCAGGCCGCCAAACCGTGCCCGATCCAGGGGCAAAGCACAGCCATAGCGCGGGCTATGGCGAGCATTGGCAACAGCGGACGGGTGTGTTTTGGCGGGATGAGCGGGCATGGCGGGTTCCTCCACACCGTCTCAGCGCTGGGCGGTCATCAGGATCCAGCCATCTTCGGTATCTGCCACTTCCAGCCGAACCCATGGCGCATAGGCTTCCTTGAGTTCGTCTGCCTGGCGCTCCAGAATGCCTGCGAGCACCAGGTGCCCACCCGGCGCCACATGGGCACACAACAAGGGCGCCAACACCCTCAAGGGGGTAGCAAGAATGTTGGCCAACACCGTCTGGTATTCGCCCCGCGCCTTGTCGGGCAGGCCTGTGTTCAGCTGCACGCCGTTGGCCTGCGCGTTCTGGGCGGCGGACTCCACGGCAGCGGGGTCAATGTCCACAGCATCAATGTCCGTAGCGCCGAACTTGGCCGCACCAATGGCCAGAATGCCGGAGCCGCAGCCATAGTCCAGCACCCGGCCAAGCGGGTTGCCCGCCCCCGGCTGCACTGCCCCATTGCGCGCAATCCAGCGCAGGCACATGCGTGTGGTGGGGTGGGTGCCGGTACCAAAGGCCAGACCCGGGTCCAGGCGGATGCTGCGCACGGCCTGCGCGGGCAGCTCGTGCCAGGTGGGAACGATCCAGAAATCCGGCGTGATGTCCACCGGGGCAAACTGCGACTGTGTGAGCCGCACCCAGTCCTGCTCGGCGACCTGCGCCACACCCAGCACCTGACAACCCACAAAGAAGTCCTGGACCACCAGCAGCTGCTGCGCTTCGCGCGCCGCCACCTCGGACGGGAACAGCGCCACCACACGGCTGCGCTGCCAGCCGTCCTTGGGTGGAGGCATGCCCGGCTCGCCAAACAGCGCCTGCTCGGCATCTGTCTGGGCGTCGGCATCTTCTACCGACACGCTCAGCGCATCGAGCGCATCCAGCGCGTCGCTGACCGGCTCGATACAGTCCTCGGGGCACATCAGACTCAGCTCAAACATGGAACGCCTCTCAGAAAAATGAAATGCTGACCCCTGTTGCCAAGGGCCAGCATGTGAAACTGCCAGGTGCCGTCTTCAGCGCTTGTGCTGCGACAGCCACTCTTCCAGGTAGTGGATGTTGGTGCCACCCGCCATGAACTTGGCGTCCACCATCAGTTCGCGGTGCAGCGGCACGTTGGTGTTGATGCCTTCGATCACGGTCTCGGACAGCGCCGTGCGCATGCGGGCCAGGGCCTGCTCGCGCGTGTCGCCGTGCACGATGATCTTGCCAATCATCGAGTCGTAGTTGGGCGGCACGAAGTAGTTCGAGTACGCATGCGAATCAACACGCACACCAGGGCCGCCTGGTGGGTGCCAGGTCGTGATGCGCCCGGGCGATGGGATGAACTTGTACGGGTCTTCCGCGTTCACGCGGCATTCGATCGCATGACCGCGAATCTCGATCTGGCGCTGGGTGAAGGGCAGCTTCTCGCCGGCCGCCACCATGATCTGCGTCTTCACAATGTCCACGCCGGTGATCCATTCGGTCACCGGGTGCTCCACCTGCACGCGGGTGTTCATCTCGATGAAGTAGAACTCGCCGTTTTCGTACAGGAACTCGAACGTGCCCGCGCCACGGTAGCCGATCTTCTTGCAGGCGGCTACGCAACGCTCGCCGATCTTCTCGATCAGCTTGCGGGGGATGCCGGGGGCTGGCGCCTCTTCGATCACCTTCTGGTGGCGGCGCTGCATGGAGCAGTCGCGCTCGCCCAGATACACCGCGTTGCGGTGCTTGTCGGCCAGGATCTGGATCTCGATGTGGCGGGGGTTCTGGAGGAACTTCTCCATGTACACCGCAGGATTGCCAAACGCAGCACCCGCTTCGGCCTTGGTCATCTGCACGGCATTGACCAAGGCAGCCTCGGTGTGCACCACGCGCATGCCACGGCCACCGCCGCCGCCTGCGGCCTTGATGATGACCGGGTAGCCAATGGCCTTGGCGATGCGGCGGATCTGCACCGGGTCATCGGGCAACTCGCCCTCGGAGCCCGGCACACAGGGAACGCCCGCGCGAATCATCGCCTGCTTGGCTGAAACCTTGTCACCCATCGTACGGATGTTGTCAGGCGTGGGGCCGATGAACTGGAAACCGCTCTTTTCCACGCGCTCGGCGAAGTCGGCGTTCTCGGACAGGAAACCGTAGCCGGGGTGGATGGCTTCGGCATCGGTCACTTCCGCCGCCGAAATGATGGCCGGCATGTTGAGGTAGGACAGCGGCGAGGGCGCGGGGCCGATGCACACCGCCTCTTCGGCCAGCTTGACGTACTTGGCGTCGCGGTCGGCTTCGGAATAGACCATCACGGCCTTGATCCCAAGTTCGCTGCAGGCGCGCTGAATGCGAAGGGCAATCTCCCCTCTGTTTGCGACCAGGATTTTCTTGAACATGCGCGCCTTATTCGATGACGAACAAAGGTTGTCCGTATTCCACGGCCTGGCCGTTTTCACCCAGGATGCGAGTGACCGTGCCCGACTTGTCGGCCTCGATCTCGTTGAGGATCTTCATAGCCTCGATGATGCAGATGGTCTCGCCTTCCTTGACCTGACTGCCCACTTCCACAAAAGGCTTGGCGCCCGGGCTGGACGAGCGGTAGAAGGTGCCGACCATGGGCGATTTGACGATGTGGCCTGCGGGGGCTGCCGGCGGGGCTGGCAGCTCCGCCACCGGGGCAGCGGCTGCAGGTGCAGGGGCCACAGGCGCCTGCATGGGGGCGGGGACATACTGCTGAACCACGGCGCCACCGCTCTTGACGATGCGGACTTTGCCCTCGGCCTCCGTGATTTCGAGTTCGGACACATTCGACTCGGACACGAGATCGATGAGGGTTTTGAGTTTTCGCAGATCCATGGAAGCTCCAACGGCTATAAAACTGAATAGGGCGCGAATTTACTCCAATTTCACCCTATCGCAGTCTTCCACATCCATTTTCCATGAACTTCATCATGGAAATAGTCAGCCTGGCCTCCAGTAACAAGCGCCTACAGAGGAGGCGCAGAGGCCAATCGCCTCAACGCAAGGACGCCCACAGCTGCAAATCCTCGGGGGTCACCTGCCCCATTTTACGATGCAGCACCCGCCCGGCCCCACCCAGCACCACAGTGAAAGGCAAGCCACCAGTCAGGTTACCCAGCGAGCGCCCCAGGTCCGTCCCGCCCAATCCCGCCAGCCCCACAGGGAACTCCAGAGGAATGCGGGCCAGGAATTTGCGCACAGCCGAAGGCTGGTCAATGGCCAAACCCAGAACTTGCCAACCTTTGGCGGCATGTTCACGATAGAAGGCGTTGAGCATCGGCAACTCCTCCACACAGGGAGGGCACCAGGTGGCCCAGAAGTTGAGCAGCAGTGGCTTGCCGGAAAAAGTCTTGAGGGCGACCACACCCCCCTCCGGCTTTTCAAACTCCATACCCCACAGCGCCTGCTCCGCACCAGCCTCCATCGCGTGCGGCTGGAATTTCCACCACGCCAGCCCTGCGCCGCCCAGGGCTGCCGCCCCAGCCACACCGGCATACAGCAGGCGACGTCGAGTGGGCGAGGAAGCCTGAGGCAGCACGGCAGGTTGCCCAGACGCGGATTCAGGCAAATCGGAGGGAGTCGTCTTCGTCATGGGACAGGGGTTTCCTGGAGCAGGCGGCGCACAGCCGTCATGTCGCCGCGCGGGATGCGGCCTTTGGTGTCGGGCTTCAAGGCCCCCCGCAAATCATCGAGGTCATAGATCAGCAGATGTACCCCGATCATCTCATTGAGTTCCGGCGACTTGCTGCCCAGACTCAGGGCCTCGACCGATTCACCATGAAAACCCGTCACCGTGCGGGGTTCATAGTCCACATGGTGGTCGATCAGCGCTATCTCAGCAGATTTGGGGTCATCACAGAACAACTGCAAATAAATATCCGACAAGCGCGTGGCAGTGCCGTGCCAGACAGCCCCCGCCAGATGCGGACGAAACGCCGCCATCCGCTCCATCCAGACCAGTGCCAGCTGGCGCAGCGCCCTCAACTCCCGCGGCTGCGTGTCGGCGCAGAAGAGCTCGATGTACTCCCGCACCGCCGTTTCCACCAGATCGTTGTCGGGCAACGGGGTACGGGCAGGCAGCCCCATCTGGCGCAGGGCCCGGCGCTTGGCAGGCCCCCATTCAAGACCTTCCTCGACCACCAGGCGCGCCGTGGTGTGGGCGATTTCTTCACTCAAAGGTGTGTGCATGAAAGTGGAAGACAGCGGAGGAGCCCGCATTGTGCGCGCGATCCATGACGGGCCGCTCCGCCCCCTGCACAAGGCCCACGAACACCCCGGAAGCGAAATACCCAATTGCTATATTTTTTATAGCTTTTAGGGCATGCCTAGCGCGCGCAGAAAGGCATTTTTACCAATATTTCTCAGTATCGCGGCGGCTTTAGAATCAGCGCCCATGCACATACACATACTAGGCATCTGCGGCACGTTCATGGGAGGCCTTGCTGCGCTGGCCCGCGAGGCAGGCCACAAGGTGACCGGTTGCGACGCGGGCGTCTACCCGCCCATGAGCGACCAGTTGCGGGCGCTGGGCATCGACCTGATCGAGGGGTTCGGCGCCGACCAGATGGCGTTGCAACCCGATATTTTCGTGATCGGCAACGTGGTCAGCCGCGCAAGGCTGCCCGACGGCACGCCCAAGTTCCCCCTCATGGAAGCCATTCTGGACGCAGGTCTGCCCTACACCAGCGGCCCCCAGTGGCTGGCCGAACATGTGCTGCAGGGACGCCACGTCATGGCCGTGGCTGGCACCCATGGCAAGACCACCACCACGTCGATGCTGGCATGGATTCTGGAGAGCGCGGGCCAGCAGCCCGGTTTCCTGATTGGCGGCGTACCGCTTAATTTCGGCCTGTCGGCCCGATTGGGTGCCGCCCGACGCCCCACGCCCGCCGCCACAGCTCTGGGCTCGACCCCCTTGTTCGTGATCGAGGCAGACGAATACGACACCGCTTTCTTCGACAAGCGCAGCAAGTTCGTGCACTACCGGCCCCGCACCGCCGTGCTCAACAACCTCGAGTTCGATCACGCAGACATCTTTGACGACCTGGCCGCCATCGAACGCCAGTTTCACCACCTCGTGCGCACCGTGCCGCCATCAGGCCGTGTGGTTGCCAACGGGCTGGAGGAGAGCCTCGCCCGGGTGCTGCACGCCGGGTGCTGGAGCGAAGTCACCAGCTTCGGCGCAGCGGTGAACGATTTCTATGGCATGGGCGACCCCCAGGCGTTTGATGTGATGCACCAGGGCCGCCGGGTGGCCCGCGTGGAATGGACACTCACCGGCGTGCACAACCAGCTCAACGCCCTAGCCGCCATCGCGGCTGCCCACCATGTCGGCGTGCCCCCCGAGCAGGCAGCCAATGCCCTCGCCACCTTCCAGAACGTCAAACGGCGCATGGAACTGCGTGGCACCGTGGGCGGCGTGGCCGTGTACGACGACTTTGCGCACCATCCCACCGCATTGCGCACCACCCTGGACGGGCTGCGCCGCAGTCTGGGCGCCAAGGCGCGGATCCTGGCCGTGTTCGAGCCCCGCAGCAACACCATGAAGCTGGGCGCCATGAAAAGCCAGCTGCCCTGGGCCCTAGAGCCCGCCGACCTGGCGTTCTGCCACACAGCAGGGCTTGACTGGGATGCCGCACAGGCCTTGGCCCCCCTGGGCGTGGGCCCGGGCCAGCGTGCCCAAACCGCCGCAGACATCGACACCCTGGTGGCCCAGGTGGTGCAATCAGCCCGGCCGGGGGATCATGTGGTGTGCATGAGCAACGGCGGGTTTGGAGGCATCCACGCCAAATTGCTGCAGGCGCTCCCAAAGTAGCCGCAGCTAGCGCCCATCCACTCCGTCAGAGCACCACGGCCCAGGCGGCCGCCAAAGACAAAATCAGAATGTCACGGCCATGCCCGGCACATCCACACGCACGATAGGTCTGGCGAGCGCAGCGCTGGCGGCGCGTGCAAAGTTGCGCGACCAGTCAGGGTCTTGCATCAGCGGCGCCCCGGCGGCACGTGCCACGGTGAGCACCTTGTCGGCCAACAGCACCTTGCCGCTCGCACGCAGAGGCTCGCAGTCCAGCGAGATGAACTGCTCATCCAGCCAGCGCCGCCCGGCCTCATGCCCCATGGGCTCAGCGCCCGCGAGGTCAAAACGGAATTCTTGATTCCCGGTCAGCTTGACCGACACTTCGCTGTGCATGGTGGTTTGCCTTTCTTCTGAAATCCACAGGCCCATTCAGAAGGCCTGCTGAAGCCGGGACTGCACGGGAATGTGCAGCCTCACAGGCCTCAGTTTAGGGCCAGTTGCTGTGCTGGAACTCAGCGAGCGCGGCGGGCTTTCACGGCATCGGACAGCTCGGCCAGGGCCTGCAGCGAATCGTCCCAGCCCAGGCAGGCGTCAGTGATGCTCTTGCCATACTCCAGCGCACCGGGCTGATCCTTGCCTGGAGTGAACTTCTGCGCGCCCGCCGTGAGATGGCTTTCGATCATCAGGCCGAACACGCTGCGCGAGCCACCGGCCAATTGCGCCGCCACGTCACGCGCCACCTCAAGCTGTTTTTCGTGCTGTTTGCTGCTGTTGGCGTGGCTGCAGTCCACCATCAACGTGGCGGGCAGCTTGGCGGCTTCGAGGTCCTTGCAGGCTGCGGCCACACTGGCGGCGTCGTAGTTGGGCGTCTTGCCGCCGCGCAGGATCACGTGGCAGTCTTTGTTGCCCTTGGTGTTCACGATGGCGACCTGGCCATTCTTGTGCACCGACAGGAAGTGGTGGCCCCGGCTGGCCGACTGGATGGCGTCGGTGGCGATGCGGATGTTGCCGTCCGTGCCGTTCTTGAAACCGATCGGCGCCGAGATGCCGGAGGCCAGCTCGCGGTGCACCTGGCTTTCGGTGGTGCGGGCACCAATCGCGCCCCAGCTGATGAGGTCACCGATGTACTGGGGCGAGATCACATCGAGGAACTCGCTGCCGGCAGGCATGCCCAGGCGGTTGATCTCGATGAGCAGCTGGCGCGCAATGCGCAGGCCTTCGTCAATGCGGTAGCTCTCGTCCAGATAGGGGTCGTTGATCAGGCCCTTCCAGCCCACGGTGGTGCGTGGCTTCTCGAAGTACACACGCATCACGATTTCCAGGGTGTCGGCGTACTGCGTGCGCACGGCCATCAGGCGGCGGGCGTAGTCCACGGCGGCAGCGGGATCGTGAATGGAACAGGGACCGATGATGACCAGCAGGCGGTCATCCTTGCCAGCCATGATGTTGTGGATGTTCTTGCGGGTCTGGGTGATCAGCGTCTCCACCGGCGTACCGCCGATGGGGAAAAAGCGGATCAGATGCTCGGGAGGAGGCAACACGGTGATGTCCTTGATACGTTCGTCGTCGGTCTGGCTGGTTTTTTCGACGCTGCGGTACCAGGCATCGCTGGCGGGGGTGTTGGAGACCGTCATGGTTGCTTCCTCGTGGAGTGAAAGTTGTGGTGAATGAAGAAAAACGGGAGGGCAGAAAAACAAAAACCGCCGGGCTTTGCAGCGTCGGCGGTTGGTATGGGGAGGTTGTGTGTGCTTGCGCGTTTTCCTCTCATCCGCCGGGGACCGAGATAAAAAACCAAAAATAAAACGCGCTGCGAACTTGCATGGCAGCCAATGTAGCACAGGTGTGCGGCAGTGCAGCAACCCTAGACTGTTGCGATTGCACGACAAACAGCGCCAATTCGGGCCCGAGGCTCAAGACCTGGTTCAGCGCCAAAGGCCGTTCAGCCAGACGCGCGCACGCTGCAGCGCTGACAACTTGCGCGGCGGTGCATCCTGCAGGTCGCTTTGGGGATCGCTCTGGTGTTCGTACATATCGACCAGCAGGAGCGCTTCTCCCAGCGTGCGCCAGGCCAGGAGTTCAAAGTGATCAAAACTCGCGCTCTCGCGGGTGCTGCGGCGTTCCAGCATCTGTTGCCAGTCGGCAATGGCGTTGCGCAAGTCCCGCAATGCGCGCTGGTAAGCGCCAAATTCATACAGCGCATGCCAGGCAGACCCCAGACCGGTCAGAAACAGCTGGTGCTCGCGCGCACAGTGCGACAGGGTGACAACACGCCGCGTGATCTCCGCCGTGTCGGTGCTGGTGCGGCGCGCGCGGACCGCCTCGTCGATCTGCATGGACAACGCCCCCAGGCTGTCACGCAGCTGGCGTGAGTCCTCGTCGGCCACGCCCTCCCGCAGAAAACGGCTGATGTCCCCAAACGACTGGAGTGTCAGCAGTTGGCTGGGACGCGTGGCAGGCATGGTGATTGCATTTTGCGCTGCCTGCGGGCCGGCGCAGCGCTGGGCATGCACAGCAGGGCAAGGATGGTGGGAGCGCGCAACACATGGGCGCCCTCAGGGCCAGAATCAGGCCGTGCCACCCACCGTCAACCCCTCGATGCGCAGGGTGGGCTGGCCCACGCCCACGGGCACGCTCTGGCCTTCCTTGCCGCAGGTGCCCACGCCGCTGTCCAGGCGCATGTCGTTGCCGATCATGGTGACCTTCTTGAGCGACTCGGGGCCACTGCCGACGATGGTGGCGCCCTTGACGGGGTACTGGATCTTACCGTTTTCGACCCAGTAGGCCTCGCTGGCCGAGAACACGAACTTGCCCGAGGTGATGTCCACCTGGCCGCCACCGAAATTGCTGGCGTACAGGCCCTTCTTGATGCTGGCGATAATTTCCTGCGGGTCCTTGTCGCCGCCCAGCATGTAGGTGTTGGTCATGCGTGGCATGGGGATGTGGGCGTAGCTCTCGCGACGGCCGTTGCCGGTGGGCGCCACGCCCATCAGGCGCGCGTTGAGGCTGTCCTGGATGTAGCCTTTCAGGATGCCGTCCTCGATCAGCACGTTGCGCTGGGTCGCATGGCCCTCGTCGTCCACGTTGAGCGAGCCCCGGCGGTCGGCGATGGTGCCGTCATCCAGCACGGTCACGCCCTTGGCTGCAACCCGCTGGCCAATGCGGCCGCTGAAGGCGCTGGAGCCTTTGCGGTTGAAATCGCCTTCCAGGCCATGGCCCACTGCTTCGTGCAACAGGATGCCGGGCCAGCCCGAACCCAGCACCACCGTCATCTCACCCGCCGGTGCAGGGCGCGATTCGAGATTGACCAGGGCCGCGTTCACGGCCTCGTCCACGTACTTGCCCATTTGCTCGTCGTCGAAATACGCGAGGCCAAAACGCCCGCCGCCACCGGCCGAGCCCATTTCGCGGCGGCCGTTCTGCTCGGCGATCACCGTGACCGACAGGCGCACCAGCGGGCGCACATCGGCGGCCAAGGTGCCATCGGCACGCGCCACCAGCACCACGTCATATTCGCTGGCCAGCCCCGCCATGACCTGGGCCACGCGCGGGTCCTTGGCGCGGGCGCGCTGCTCCAGCCGCTCCAGCAACGCGACCTTGGCGGTGCTGTCGAGCGAGCCGATCGGGTCCACCCCCGGGTACAGGCTGCGGCTCAATGCTACTTTTTTAGAAGCAATCTTTGCTTTACCAGCGCGCGCAGAGGCCGAAATAGACCGCACAGTGCGTGCAGCATCCAGCAGCGACGCCTCAGAAATGTCGTCGGAATACGCAAAGGCCGTCTTCTCGCCGCTGACGGCGCGAACGCCCACGCCCTGGTCGATGCTGAAGGAGCCCGTCTTGACGATGCCCTCCTCCAGGCTCCAGCCTTCACTGCGCGTGTACTGGAAGTACAGGTCTGCGTCGTCCACTTGGTGGGCGCGGATCTCGGCCAGGGCACGGGCCAGGTGGCTTTCGTCGAGGCCGAAGGGGGTCAGCAACAGTTCACGGGCAACATCGATGCGCTGGCTGGTTGCCGCGCGCTGGGGGGCGGCAGTGGGGGTGCGGAAAGTCATCGGGGCATTTTAGGCGTCTGGCCATGCCCGCACGGGCGCAGGGGCACGGGCGGCGCTCCGTGCCCGGCGCGCGCATGGCGCCAGCCCCTCAACCGGCCGCTGTGAGGTCGCTGGTGGGCGCGCCAGGTGCGTTCTGCTGGACGGACTCGATGCCCGCGTCGCGCGCCTTTTCTCCTGAGTACATCTGGCTTTGGCCGATCACCTGGCCATTGGCCGCCTTGAGCGTGAAGTAGGGGGAGCCGTCCTTGGCGCAGAGCCGTCCATAGCGGCCGTCGTTGGGCGCGTTTTTCTTGACGGACTCGATGCCGTTGAGCGCGCTGGCCTTGGAGTCGTACATCTCGCTGGTCAGGATGACCTGCCCGTTGCTCGCCAGAAGGTTGAACACAAACTTGTCGTTCTTGGACTTCTTCAGCTCGAACTTCGACGCCATGGGAGTACCTCCAGAGGTTGCCAAAACACGGTTGGCAGCCGCTTTGTAACCGGAAGGCATGGCGCACGCAACGCCGCACAAACCCCTGCGCAAGACCCGGCCATGAGCGCGCCTGCGGACCTGCTGGGGATGGAAATCAGCCCCTAAAGCGCCGCCCGGGGATCTTTGGTGTCCTGCTTCTGCGCTCGCGCCACCGACATCAGAATGCCCAGCGCCAGCCCCAGCGTGACCATGGCCGTGCCGCCATAGCTGATGAAGGGCAGCGGCACGCCCACCACGGGCAGGATGCCGCTGACCATGCCCATGTTCACGAAGGCATAGGTGAAGAAGATCATCGACACGGCCCCCGCCATCAGGCGCCCGAACAGGCTGGTAGCGCCCACAGCAATCGCCAGGCCGCGCCAGACCAGCAGCAGGAAGCAGACGATCAGGAACAGGTTGCCAGCGAGGCCGAACTCTTCGGAAAAAGCGGCGAAGATGAAGTCGGTAGTGCGCTCGGGGATGAATTCCAGGTGGGTCTGCGTGCCGGCCATGAAGCCCTTGCCCCACACGCCGCCGGAGCCGATGGCGATCATGCCCTGGATGATGTGGAAGCCCTTGCCCAGTGGGTCGCGGGTGGGGTCCAGCAGGGTGCAGACACGTTGCTGCTGGTAGTCGTGCAACAGCATCCAGCGCACCCCCTCGGCACAAAGCTGGTCGCCCAGCAGCACCAGGGTGAAGATGCCCACGCCGCCAATCACGACCGGCGGCAGCACCAGCTTCCAGGACAGGCCGGCAAAGAAAATCACCGACAGACCCGCCGCCAGCACCAGCAGCGAGGTCCCCAGATCAGGCTGCTTCATGATCAGGCCCACCGGCACGGCCAGCAGTGCGCCCGCAGCCACAAAATCCAGCGGGCGCAGTGCGCCTTCGCGTTTCTGGAACCACCAGGCCAGCATCAGGGGCATGGCAATCTTGAGGATTTCGCTGGGCTGGATGACGATGCCCAGATTGATCCAGCGTGTGGCACCCTTCTTGGTGATGCCGAACAGCGCCACGGCCACCAGCAGCACCACACCCGCCACGTACAGCGGCACGGCGCAGGCCATGATCTTTTGCGGTGGCACCTGAGACACTACAAAAAGAATAGCACCCGCGATCAGCATGTTGCGCCCATGGTCGACAAAACGGGTGCCATGGTCGAAACCGGACGAGTACATGGCCGTCAGGCCCGCGCAGGTCAGCAGGGCCACCACCACAATGAGGGGAAGGTCGAACCCACGGAACAGGGGAACAAGGCGCTGGGAGAGCGTGGGCTTTTCAAATACGACGGCCATCCCCCGATTATCGGATGGCCGGAGCCAGGTGGAACAAGCCCCCTGCGCCGTCACCCCGCCTGCCGGAAGGCCATCACCGCCTGGTTGCGGAGCGTGCGCAACAGGCCCAGGGCCTTGTCGTCCACCACGATGCCCCCTGCCACCGACTGGTCGGCGTAGATGAGGGCAAACGTCTGGCCCTTGATCTGCAGCGGCAGCAGCAGGAACGAGGGGGCGTTGAGCCCCGTGCGGTACCACTGCGGCAGGCGGGCCTGCATGCGGGGTTCGGTGGCGTCGTTGATCAGCGTATCGGCGCCGCGCAGGCAGACGGCGGCAAACAGGTCGCCCTGCACCTTGAGCGGCACCTTCATGGCGCGCACGGCGGCCTCACTGCCCTCGCCCAGGCCAAAACGGCCGGTCAGCACCTCCGTCTTGGGATCGCGCAGGCAAAACACCATGCGCCGAAAACCCAGCGCCCGGAACATGGTCTCCAGGATCATGCGCAGCACGTCGTTGAGCTGAAAACTCTCGACCATGGCGTTGGTGATGTCCTGGATGCCCGCCGCCAGCACTTCGTTGACCTGCGCCACCGACACCGCACCGCCCGCCTGCGATTCGAGCACGGCCGGCAAGGGCGGGGTTTCGCTGGGGCGCAGCTCGTGGGAGCCCAGGGCGTCCTCGGTCACTGTTTGAGCGCCAGCAGGCTGCGGCAGCCGCAGCAGCCGGGCAGCAGGGGTGTCGGGCGCCACCCGCAGGTCCAGCGCCTCGGCCAGCGCCACCAGCTTGTGGCGCGCACGCAAGGTGGCCTCGGCAATGGATTCGGCCGACAAGGCCAGGGTGCGGGCGTACCGGGTGCCGACCTGGCCCAGCTGGGCTTCCATCTGGGCGGGGTCGCCAAACAACAACGTGCTGGCCACCTCGTTGGCGGCCATGGCCGCCCAGCGCATGCGCTCCACACCCTGCTCGGGCGCGCGCTGCGTGGGCGACCCCATCGGTTTGCGCATGCAGCGCTGCAGGCTCTCGGGCAGGCCCCAGACGCGGGCCACACCCACGCCCAGGTCCTCAAACCCCAGCCCCAGCACTTGCAGAGCGGCCGACTCCTCGCCGCCCTCCATGCGCCCCGAGGCCACCAAGCTGCGCACCTGGCGCGCCTCTTCAGGAAAGTAGAACTCGCACAGCATGCGCCCCAGGTTCTGGAACATGGCACCGATGAAGGCCTCTTCGGCCGCCTGGCTGGCACCACACAGCTCGGCGGCGACCGAGCCCGCCATCATGGCGCGCAGGAACTCTTCGCGCATCTGGCTGGCGTGCTGTTTGTCCTGCATGTGGTCCAGCAGCACCAGGCTGAGCGCCATGTTGCGCACCGCATTGAAGCCCACCAGGCTCACCGCGCGCGATACGGTGCTGATGGTGCCCCGGCTGGCGTGGGCGTAGTGCACGCTGTTGACCAGGCGCAGCAGCTTGTTGGTCAGCGCCACGTCCTTGAGGATCTCGTGCGTGAGGTCGCTGATGCTGTCGTCTTCGGAGTTGGCCACGCGCTGGATGCGGGCCACCGAATCCGACAGCGCCGGGAAGTCGCTCTTGTGCCGCATGCGCCGCAGCAAAAAATCCAGCGTGGCATTGCTCGCCGCTGTGGGGGCGCTGGCCGGAGCCGCCCAGGCGCGCAGCGCGTCGCGGAACTCCGCCGCCGACATGTAGCGCTGGCCCGGGTCGCGCGCCATGCCGCGCTGCAGGATGGCACGCAGACCGTCGTCCACGCCCGGCCCCAGGTCATCGGGCAGGGCCAGGTCCTCATTGGCCAGGCGGTACAGCGCCTGCCAGGTGTCTTTCTGGTGGATCAGCGGCTTGCCCGAGAGCAGTTCAATCAGCACCAGGGCGGCGGAGTACACATCCATGGCCGGGGCGGGCGCTGCGCCTGCGGCGGCCTCCGGGGCCATATAGGCCGGGGTGCCGCTGGCCAGTTGTGCATCGGGCGCAGCCTGCACCGGGGCGGCCATGCCAAAGTCCATCACCCGCGCGTGGCGCTGGGCATCGACCATGACGTTGGAGGGCTTGAGGTCGCGGTGCACGATGCCCGCCTGGTGCGCGGCCTGCAGGCCATCGAGCACATCCACCATCAGGGCCACCGCATCGTGCGGCGTGCACCGCCCCTGCTGGGCCAGGTGTTCGGCCAGCGTGCGGCCGGGCACATACTCAAACACGATGTAGGGCTGCAGGCCCTGCACGTCGGCTTCGAACACGGGCACGATGTAAGGGTGGGCCAGGCGCCCCACATGGCGCGCCTCGCGCAGCCACTGCTCCAGCACCGACGGGTCCTGGTCCTGCAGGGGGCGCATGAGCTTGATGGCCACCTCGCGCTGCAGGCGCGGGTCCACCGCCAGCCACACCGTGGCCTGCGCACCCCGGCCCAGCTGCTTTTTCAGCTCAAACCGGCCCAGCGACGAGGGGGGCTTGTCGCCTGATCCCAGCGCCCAACGTCGGGTAGTGGAGAGCGGGGCAAAATCGGGCATGTGCAGGGAGCGAATCAAGGCGCCGCGCTGCATGGCGCCCCGTGGTTACGATTTGATACCTCCCATCTTATGCCTGCACCGCCCTGTCTGAAGCAGTGATTCCCCTGCCCCGCGTTTTTTCCTGCCTGCTTGCTTGCCTGTCTGTCTGCCAATGACCACCACCCACCTTCTGTACCTGCACGGCTTCCGCTCCTCGCCCCTGTCGGCCAAAGCCCGCCAGATGGCGGCGCATGTGGCAGCGCACCACCCGGCTGTCACCTTCTGGTGCCCGCAGTTGCCGCCTTCTCCAAAGGCCGCCATGGCGCTGATTGCACAGGGCATTGCCAGCTGGCCCCGCGCGGCCATGGCGGTGGTGGGGTCGTCTCTGGGTGGGTTTTATGCCAGCTGGGTGGCCCAGCAGGCGGGCTGCCCCAGCGTGATGCTGAACCCCGCCGTGGACCCCGCCCGTGACCTGGCGCGCTACATCGGCGAACAGACCACCTGGCAGAACCCCGCAGAGCGCTTTTACTTTCTGCCGGAGTACATCACCGAGCTAGAGGCCCTGGACATGCGCGGCCGCCCTCCCGCAGGCCCGGAGCTGGCCATCATTGCAAAAGGCGACGAAGTGCTCGACTGGCGCGAAATGGCAGGGCGCTACCCCAAGGCCCGGCAGATCGTGCAAGAGGGCGGAGACCACGCGCTGGGCAACTTCACCGATTACCTGCCGCAGGTGGTGGAGTTTCTGGACCTGGCCTGAGCCCCACCCCGCCCCGCCCCGCCCCGCCCCGAGGCGAAAGGCTACGCTACCGAGCCCCCGACGCCCTGGCAGCCCCCGGCCCCTTCCAGCGCTCGTATTCCGCCGGGTAGGCAATGCGGTAGCGCTTCATATGGAACGCAGCCTCGTCATCTTTGCCCAGCAGCACGGCACTTTCAATCAGCGCCTGGATGACACGGGGTTCGGGCGAGAAGTGCAACAACTCCCGCGCCAGCAGGTTGATCTGTGGGGCTGTCTCGCGGGTGAGCGCAATGGTGGACAACAGAGCAAAGTCCACCTGGTCTGAGAAGAACAGCGTGTCGGACACCTTGGACATGGTGTCCTCCTGGTACGCCGCTGGCCGTTGCGGCAGCGGCCGATACAACATGCCGATCCGGTAGTGCTCCCACAGCACCAGGGTACCCACAGCGGCGGCGCCCGCCAGCACCAGCATGGCCGCAGCCTTGGTCGTACGCGCCGCAGCCCAGCTTGGGGTTGCCTGCGGCCACCACAGCAGCGCCACGGCCATCACAGAGACCACCTGGAAAGGACCATACCAAAGTGGAAACTCCAGCAGGCTGTGCACGCCCACAATGGCCAGCACGCCCCACGCCAGCTGGCGCAGCGGGTCAGTTTCGGCCCATGGCCGTGCGTGCACCACCCAGGCCGCCACAGCGGCACACACCAGCACGGCCACTGGCACACCCAGCTCCACGGCCAGCTGCAAGGGCAGGTTGTGGGCGTTGTCTAGCAGCACGCAGAACCGCTCACCCGGGAACAAGGTGATGTAGTGCGCGTAGTCCAGCTCGCCCCAGCCCCAACCCAGCCAGGGCTTTTGCGCAATCAGGTGCAACACATTGGCCCACAGGACGCGGCGGCTGTTGCAGCCCTGTTCGTCCCCCAGAATGCGCGTAAAAAGGCCATCGGTGCTGAACCCGGTCCACTCCAGCAACAGGCGCGGCAACAGCCAGGCGGCCCCCACGTACATCAGCACACCCACCAGCGACAGCCCCACGGCCACACGGCCACCACGGCGCTGCCACCACACCAGCAAACCCACCACCACCAGCCACTGCAGGGCGCCAGTCCGCGAAGCGGTCGCCGCACTGGCAATAGCCAGCAATGCCAGCCCCCAGGCCAGCAGCAGCCCCACCAGCCAGGACGGCCAGGGCCGCCCGCCGCCCAGCAAGGCGTTTTGCGCCGGGCTGGCCTGGCTTCCGCCCTCCAGCCGCGCCTGAAGCTGGACCACCAGCCACAGCAGCGACCACACCCCCAGGCTCAGCAACGACGCCTGTTGATTGCGTTGGCGCAGGTTGCCAATCGCCTGGCCTGGCGCAGAGGGCTGCACCCAGGGCGCAAGGCCCAGATCCCCGCCAAAGAACTGCGCCAACCCGATGCCACCACCCAGTGCGCCCGCCAGCACCAGCCCCAATGCCAGGTGCGATGCCATGAAAGTCCGCGCATCCGCACGGGACGCCCCCCCCCGGGCAGCGCCGCGCACGTGCCAGGAGCGCGCCAGCATCAGCAATAAAAGCACCAGGCCGCAGGACCACGAGGCCACAACTGGCCAGAAATTGAAAATGGGAGCCTCGGTGTAGCCAAACACAAAGGGCAGCGTCAGGGCCAGAAGAAACAGGGGCGCGGCAACAGCATCAAAAAGCATGGGGCTCACTCAGAGAGGATTCAGCGCTGGGGCGGTGCCGGCGAGGTGGTGCGCATCATAGGGGCTGGCCGCCACCCCGTGTCCGGGCGAGCCGGTGCAGGCCCATGGGACAATCGCCGCCATGCACGCATTGTTTGAAGAAGCCGGCAAATTCCTCGCCGGCCGTATCCTGTCCGAAGCCGACACATCCGCCCAGATCGAGCTGGACTCGGGCAAACGGGTCAAGGTCAAGGCCGCCCACATCCTGCTGAAGTTCGAAAAACCCGCCCCGGCGGAACTCATCGCCCAGGCCCAGGCCGTGGCCGAGAGCATCGAGCTGGACTTGGCGTGGGAGTTTGCTCCCGAAGACGAATTCGGCTTTGCCGACCTGGCGCGGGACTACTTCTCCGAAAACGCCACCCTGGTCCAGCAGGCCGGCGCCCTGTTCCGCCTGTACGACGCGCCGCATTACTTCCGCCGCGCGGGCAAGGGCCGGTTCAAGAAGGCATCGGCCGAGATCCTGCAGCAGGCGCTGGCCGCCATCGAGAAGAAGAAGGCCCTGCTTGCACAGATCGACGAGTGGGCCGCAGCGCTCGGACGCGGCGAATGCCCGCAGCCCATCCGCGACCAGCTTTACAAGATCCTGTTCAAGCCCGACAAGAACGCGCCCGAGTACAAGGCCGTGGTCGATGCCAGCCGCGCCACGCACACCGCGCCGCTCGACCTGCTGCAAAAGGCCGGCGCCATCGACTCGGCCTACCAGTTCCACTGGAAGCGCTTTTTGTTCGAGAACTTCCCCAAGGGCACGGGCTTTCCGGCGGTCACGGCACCCGTCATTGCCGATGAGCTGCCGCTGTCCACCGCGCAGGCGTACTCCATCGACGATTCGCAGACCACTGAAATCGACGACGCGCTGTCGGTGCAGGGCCTGGGGTCTGGCACCGTGGTGCTGGGCATCCACATCGCGGCGCCCGGCCTGGCGATCCAGCCGGGCAGCGCCATCGACCAGCTCGGCCGCGCGCGCCTGTCCACGGTGTACATGCCGGGCTACAAGATCACCATGCTGCCCGACGACGTGGTGCAGACCTACACCCTGGACGAAGGCCGCGCCAACCCGGCCGTGTCGCTCTACGTCACCATCGACGAGGCCACGCTGGAATTCAAGGGCTCCGAGACCAAGCTGGAGCACGTGCACATCGCCGCCAACCTGCGCCACGACCAGCTCGACAGTGTGGTGACGGAAGAATGGCTCAGCAACCCAGCGTTTGAGCACCAAAACGACCCCCACCGCCTGTCCGAATTGCGTGGGCAGCTATCATTTTTGCACCGCCTCGCCAAAGACCTCAAAGCCCGCCGCGAAGTCGTGCGCGGCAAGCCCGAGAACTTCAACCGGCCGGACTACAACTTCCGCCTGGTCGGCAACAACGGTGCTGAGCCCACGGGCGACGAGCAGGTGCAGATCAGCGTGCGCCAGCGCGGCGCGCCCCTCGACCTGATCGTGGCCGAGGCCATGATCGTCGCCAACAGCACCTGGGGCAGCTGGATGGCCGAGCTGGGCGTGCCCGGCATCTATCGCAGCCAGGCCAGCATGGCGCCCGGCGTGAAAGTGCGCATGGGCACCAAGGCGCTGCCGCATGCTGGTATTGGCGTGAAGGCTTATTCGTGGGCCACGTCGCCCCTGCGCCGCTACACCGATCTGGTCAACCAGTGGCAGATCATTGCCTGCGCCCGCCACGGCAAGACGGCTGCGCTGGCCGCGCCCTTCAAGCCCAAGGACGCCGACCTGTTCTCCATCATCAGCAGCTTCGATGCCGCCTACGGCGCCTACAACGGCTACCAGGCGGGCATGGAACGCTTCTGGACGCTCAAGTATGTGGAGCAGAACGGCATCACCGAGCTGAACGCCACCGTCTTCAAGGAAGGCCCGGGCGGCAGCTTTTTGGTGCGGGCGGATGACATTCCACTGGTCTTCCCCGTGCTGGGCGCGCAGAACCTGCCGCGCGGCGCGCGCCTGAAGGTCAAGCTGGGCGAGGTGGACGAGATCACCCTCGACATCCACGGCACCGTGATCGAGCGCCTGGACGACCCGGCAGACACCAGCGACGACGGCCCGGTGGAAGACGCCGAGGAAGACGACGACACCGTGGCCGGGCCGATTGCGATTGCAGTGGACGTGAACGAGGCACCCGCCGACGCCGCTGCGGCAGCCCCTGCCCCCTGACCCCGCCCCCTGATAATTGCTGGCGATGAAACTCCCCGCCTTCCTCCGCACCATCACCACGTTGCAGCTGGCGCTGGGCGTGTCCATTGCCGTGCACGCCGCGCTGATCTCCGTGCGCTTCATCGACCCCGAGGGTTTCAACCGCGTGTTCCAGGACACGCCGCTCGAAGTCATCCTGGTCAATGCCAAGTCCAACGAGCGCCCCGACAAGGCCCAGGCCATCGCCCAGGCCAACCTGGCGGGCGGCGGCGACGCCGAGAAGGGCCGGGCCACCAGCCCCCTGCCCTACACGGCACTCACGGCCGTGGGGGACGACTACGAAGAAGCGCAGCGCAAGATGGATGCGATGCAAGAGCAGCAGGCGCAACTGCTGGCCCAGCTGCGCAAGCAGCTCGCCACCATGCCCGAGCCCGACCCGCGCAAGCCCAGCCAGAGCGCCGACCAAGCCAACGAGCAGGAAAAGCGCCGCCAGCTGGTCAAGCTGCTGGCCGAGATCGAAAAACGCATCAACGAAGAAAACTCGCGCCCCAAGAAGCGCTACATCAGCCCCGCCACACGCGAAGAGGCCTACGCCGTCTACTACGACGCGCTGCGCCGCAAGGTCGAGGACAAGGGCACCGAGAACTTCCCCGAACAAGCCGGCCGCAAGCTGTATGGCGAGCTGACCATGATCGTCACCGTCAACCACGACGGCCGCGTGCTGGGCACCGAGATCGTGCAAGGCTCGGGCAACAGCACCCTGGACCGCCGCGCCGAGGCCATCGCCCGCGCCGCAGGGCCCTTTGGTGCCTTCGGCGCCGACATGCGCAAGAAGGCCGACCAGATCGCCATGGTGGCGCGCTTCAAGTTCACCCGCGACCAGACCCTCGAAACCACCGTCCGGTAGTTCCCGGCGCGGCCCCGCAAGGGCCACCCGCACAAGCTTTTGTCATGAGCCAAACCCCCGATCTGTACTGCGTGATGGGCAACCCCGTGGCGCACAGCCGCTCGCCCGCCATCCACGCCCGTTTTGCCGAACTGACCGGTGAAGCCATCGCCTACGAACGCCGCCTGGTGCCCATGGACGGTTTTGCCCAGGGCGTGCGCGCGTTTGCCGCCGAGGGCGGGCGCGGCTGCAACGTCACCGTGCCATTCAAGACCGAAGCGCCGGCCCTGGCGACCGAATGCAGCGAGCGCGTGCAACTGGCGGGTGCGGCCAACACCCTCACCTTTCGCGCCGACGGCAGCCTGTATGCCGACAACACCGACGGCCTGGGCCTGGTGGCCGACATCACGCGCAACGCGGGCGTGTCGCTGGCCGGGCGCAATGTGCTGCTGGTGGGCGCAGGGGGCGCCGCCGCAGGCGTGCTGGGCCCGCTGCTGCTGGCGGGGGCCCGCCACATCACCGTGGCCAACCGCACCCTGGCCAAGGCAGAGGCGCTGGTGCAGTCGCACAGCGCCCTCGCATTGCTACAAAAAGCAGAGCTAGAAGCACTAGAACCACGCGCGGTAACGGCCAATTTTGATGTGATCATCAACGCCACGGCCAGCAGCTTGGCCGGAGCCGGGGTGCCCGTGCCCGCCACCGTGCTGCGCCCGGGCGCACTGGCCTACGACATGATGTATGGCCCTGCGGCGCAAGGCTTCCTCGACTGGGCGCGCCAGCACGGCGCTGTGCCCCGTGACGGCCTGGGCATGCTGGTGGAGCAAGCCGCCGAAGCCTTCTTGCTGTGGCGCGGCGTGCGCCCGCCGTCGGCCCAGGTGCTGCGTGAAATGCAGCAATCTGCTGCCGCCTGAACCCCGGGGAAGCCACCATGAAAGCCGTGTTGCGCTGGCTGGGACTGCTGGTGATCGCCTTCGTGGCGCTGCAGCTGTTTTTTGTGCTGCGCATTGCCGCCATGGTGGTCATCAACCCCGAATCCACCACCTTCCAGCGCTCCGAAGCCTGGGCGCTGCTGGCCACCAAAGGCCATGTGCCCTGGCGCCAGCAATGGGTGCCGTATGCGGACATCTCTGACCACCTCAAGCGCGCGGTGATCGCGTCGGAAGACGATGGTTTTGTGAACCACGACGGCGTGGACTGGACAGCCATCGAAAAAGCCTGGGAGCGCAACGCCAAGGCCGAAGCCCAGGCCAGCAAGGCGCAGGCCCGCGCCCCCGAGCGCCCGGTGCGTGCGCCCAAGATCCGGGGCGGCTCCACCATCACCCAGCAACTGGCCAAGAACCTGCTGCTCTCGGGCGAACGCACGCTGCTGCGCAAGGGGCAGGAGTTTGTGCTCACGCTGGCGCTGGAGCAATTGCTCTCCAAGCAGCGCATCCTGGAGATCTACCTCAACAACGTGGAATGGGGCGAAGGCGTGTTCGGCGCCGAGGCCGCTGCGCAGCACTACTTTCGCAAGAGCGCCAGCCGCCTGGGCACCACCGAAGCCGCCCGCCTGGCGGTGATGCTGCCTGCGCCCAAGCGGTTTGAGAAAACGCCCGGGTCAGCGTATCTGGCGGGGCGCACGCGCACGATCCTGGGGCGCATGGGCGGCGCGGAGTTGCCCTGAACTTCACCCACCGCTAAGCAGCGCGCCTTATTGCCCCTGCGGCGCATCGCGCCGCTGCAGCCACAGCGCAGACGTCCCCTCTGGCCGCAGTGTCACTTGAAACCGGGGCGCTCCCACGGCGCCCCCCACCGGCAGCCGCACCGTGTAGCGCTGCAGCAGCATCGCCGCCAGCAGCGTCATCTCCAGCATCGCAAAGTGCTGGCCAATGCACACACGCGGGCCCAGGCCGAACGGAATCCACGCGCCCCGGGGGATGGGTGGCGCGCCGTCCAGAAACCGCTCGGGCGCAAAACGGTCCGGCTCGGCAAACCAGCGTGCATCCCGGTGCAGCACCCTGGGGGTGATGCGCAGCATGGCGCCCTGGGGCACTGGCACGCCGCCCAGCGTGATGGGCGCGGTGGTGCGGCGGCTCATCAGCGCGGCGATCGGGGGGTAGAGGCGCAGCGCTTCTTTCAGCGTGGCGCCCAGCCAGGGCAGCTGGGCCAGATGCTCGGGGCCGGGGGTGCCGCCCTGCAGCACAGCATCGACCTCGGCCTGGGCGCGCTGCGCGGCCTCCGGGTGCTGGGCCATGAGCAGGGTCCACCACAGCAGCGTGGTGGCACTGGTTTCGTGCCCGGCCTGGAAGCTGACGATGCACTGGTCGAACACCTCTTGCGCCGACAAGGCCTCGCCGGTTTGCTCGTCGCGCAGGGCCAGCAGCATGTGCAGCAGGTCTGAGCGCTTCTGTGCACCGGGTGCGGCCACCTCGGCCTGGCGGGCATGGATGTGGCGCCAGACCAGCCCCTTCAGCGACCGGATCGCACGCCGCTTGGCCGCCTTGCCCGGCAGGGGCAACCAGTCGGGCAGGGTGAAGGGCATGAACATTTCGCGGAAGGCGGTTTCCGACAGCATCTGCGTGGCCCAGGCGGCTTCGCGCGCATCGGCCTGCGCCGAGGTGCTGAACAGCGTACGCAGGATCACGTCCATGGTCACGTCCGTCCACAGCGCATCCACCGCCACTTGTGCACCGGGCTGGCCCAGCGGTACGGCAGCGTCGAGCGCACTGCGGGCGGCATCGGTCATCAGCTGCGCGTAGCCTGCCACCCGCTTGGGGGTGAAGGCAGGCATCAGCATGCGGCGCTGGCGCTGCCAGGTGGCACCCTCGGTCACCAGCACGCTCTGGCCAAACACTTCCTCGAACACCTCCATGCCACGCTCCCAGCGGATGAGCTGGTCGGCATGGGTGACCAGTGCCTCGCGCACCAGGTCAGGGTGCATCAGGTCCCACGCATCTTCATAGCCCAGGCGCATGCGGGTGAGGTCGCCATGCTCGCGCTGCAGTTGGGTGACAAAGCCCAGGTAGTCGGCCCGCATGGCACGCAGCAGTGGCAGGCCCCACCAGCGGCTGCGCGGGCCGCCGGGCTGAATGGGCGTGGGTGGAACAGTGGGGGCGGAAGCAGAGGCCGTGGCGGCAGGCGCGACAGGGGCGGTGGTCGAGTTCATGCCACGCATGCTGCAGCGCAGCAGCCGGGCCGTATTGAACGATTGCGACAGCCCCCGTCGCCTACACTCGCGCCCCATGGCAAGCTTGGCCCCCCTCTCCCCCCGGCATCCCGCCGGGCTGATCCCCTCGGGCGAGCTGTGGCTGCCGCGCGCCAGCCTCACGGCCTGCCTGCGTGCTGCCATGGCGCGCAGCACGGTGGGCCATACGCTCAGCGATGCACAGCGCATCAACCGCTTTCCGGCCTCGCCGCTGTGCAGCCTGAGCTGGTGGTTTGAAGGCCGCAGCGAGGCCCTGGTGGCCGAGCGCCCCGACACCATGCCCACGCAGCACAGCCCGCGCGAGGCCTACCCCGGCCGCTGGGTGCTGGCCGGCCCGCAGACCCGCCCCACCTCCAGCTACTGCGCAGGCCCCACGCACGCCATGATGGTGATGTTCATGCCCGACGCGCTGCACCAGCTCACCGGCGTGGACCCGGGTGCCCTGACCGACCGCATGGTGGACGCGCAGTCGCTGTTGCCGCCCGACTGGCTGGCGCTGTGCGAGGCAGTGCAGAACCTGCCGGACAACGCGGCCCGCCTGCAGTACCTGGAAGACTTTCTGGAGCCCCGCTGGCAGACCTGCCGCCCCGCCCAGGCGCTGCCCACCCAGCGCTACGGCGACTGGGCCGCACACCTGGCACAGCGCGCCGCCCTGTCCTCCCCCGGCCGCAGCCTGCGCCAGCTGGAGCGGCGCATCAAGCGCTGGGCCGGGCTGCCCCTGCGCGAGCTGCGCGGCTTTGGCAAGGCCGAGCAGGCGTTCTTCGACACCATCGCGGCCGAGGCTGCGCAGGGCTCGGTCAAATGGGCCGATGTGGCAGCGGGCGCGGGGTTCTCGGACCAGTCGCACCTGTGCCGCGTCACGCGCCGCATCACGGGCTACGCGCCACAGGCGCTGTACGACGGCATCTATGGCGACGAGGCGTTCTGGGCGTATCGCATCTGGGTGTGAGCGACACGCATGGCCCCGTATGATCCGCGCCATGCTTGCCAAGTTGATGAGTTTCCTTCTGCTGGGGATCGTGCGGTTTCTGACCGGCTCCCAGGCCCGCTGGTATGGCTGCCCGCCCAAGGCCGAGCAGCGCATCTATTTCGCCAACCACCAGAGCCATGCCGACATGGTGCTGATCTGGGCCGCGCTGCCCGAGGAGCTGCGCAGCATCACACGCCCCATCGCGGCCAAGGACTACTGGACCAAGACCCCGTTTCGCCAGTGGATCACCACGGCCGTGTTCAACGCCGTGTATGTGGACCGCCAGGCCACACCCGCCCGCCCACCCGCCCCGGTGACGGCAGAACCCGTGGGGGTGATCGACGGCATGGCTGCCGCGTCGTCCGAAGCCGACACCGCAATGGCAGGCGGTCCGGACCCGTCCCCCGAAGCCCCACCGCGCGCGCCCACCCCCGAAGAACTGCGCGCTGCCCTGCCCGAATCCGACCCGCTGGCGCCCCTGGTGCGGGCCCTGGCCAGTGGCGACTCCATCGTGATCTTCCCCGAAGGCACACGCGGCCATGGCGATGAGCCGCAGTCCTTCAAATCCGGCCTGTTCAAGCTGGCGCAGATGTTCCCGCAGGTGGTGTTGGTGCCCGCCTGGATCAACAACGTGCAGCGCGTGATGCCCAAGGGCGAAGTGGTGCCCGTGCCCATCCTGTGCTCCGTGACGTTTGGTGCGCCGATCCAGCTGGAAGTGGGTGAAGAGCGCCGCCCCTTCCTCGACCGCGCACGCAGCGCCGTGATCGCCCTGCGGGAAGTCTGAACATGAACAACTTCCTTCGCGGATTGACCGCCACCCAGCAGATCGGCGCCCTCTTCCTTGCCGTGTTCGGCATCCTGTCCATCGTCACTGTCTGGGCCTTTGTGCGCAATCTGCGCGAGCACGCAAGTGACGACCCCGAATCCGAAGCCCGCGTGCTGGAGGCCAAACGCTTCTGGGGCCTGCTCAAGACCTCATGGATGATGGCCACCGTGTTCTGGGTGGGCTGGGTGCTGGGCGACACCGTGGCCACGGTGCTGTTTGCCATCGTGGGCTTTTTTGCGCTGCGCGAGTTCATCACGCTGTCGCCCACGCGGCGCGGCGACCACCGCAGTCTGGTGCTGGCGTTCTTCGTGGTGCTGCCGCTGCAGTTCTGGATCGTGGGCAGCAAGATGTTCGACCTGTTCACGGTGTTCATCCCGGTCTACGTGTTCCTGGCGCTGCCGGTGGTGAGCGCGCTGGCCAACGACCCGCAGCGTTTTCTGGAACGCAACGCCAAGCTGCAGTGGGGCATCATGGTCTGCGTATATGGCATGAGCCATGTGCCCGCGCTGCTGTTGCTCGACTTCCCGGGCTACCGCGACAAGGGCGCGTTCCTGGTGTTCTTCCTGGTGTTTGTGGTGCAGACCTGCATGGTGGTGCAGCACCTGCTGGGGCGGCGCTTTCCGCACAAGCCCGTGGCGCCGCAGGTGAGTCAGAGCTTCCAGTGGACCAGCTGGCTCGCTGGCGTGGCCGTGGGCGGGCTGGTGGGTGGGCTGCTCACTTTCATCACCCCCTTCAAGCCCGGCCAGGCGCTGGGCATGGCCCTGCTGGCCTGCGTGGCGGGCAGCCTGGGGCACTTGGTGATGAAGGCGCTCAAGCGCGACCGGGGCATCACCAGCTGGGGCATGCAGGGCATGTCGGTCACCGGTGCGGGCGGCCTGCTCGACCGGGTGGACGCACTGTGTTTTGCCGCCCCCGTGTTCTTCCATTCGGTGCGCTGGTACTTCGGACTTTGATCAAAAAAGGCCGTTTGCGCGCAACCACATTGCCCAAATAGCTATTGAATTTATAGCAATGCGTATTCTTGGCATCGACCCCGGCCTGCAGACCACCGGTTTTGGCGTGGTGGACGTGGACGGACACCGGCTCAGCTACGTGGCCAGCGGCACCATCCGCACCACCACCCTCGCACTGGGCGACCTGCCCGGGCGCCTGAAGATTCTGTTTGACGGCATCACCGAGGTGGCGGCACGCTACGAGCCCGATGTGGCCTCGGTCGAAATCGTGTTCGTCAACGTCAACCCCCAGTCCACCCTGCTGCTGGGCCAGGCACGCGGCGCCGCCATCACCGCCCTGGTGGCCAGCAATTTGCCCGTGGCCGAATACACCGCTCTCCAGATGAAAAAAGCTGTGGTCGGCCACGGCCGTGCGGCCAAGAGCCAGGTGCAGGAAATGGTGCGTCGGCTGCTGCAACTGCCCGGGCTGCCCGGCACCGATGCGGCCGACGGTCTGGGCATGGCCATCACCCACGCCCACGCAGGTGCTGCCATGGGGCGACTGGGCGAAGCGGCCACGCTGAACCGGCGGCAGCATGCGATGTACAAGGGGGGGCGGAGCTACTGACACCGGAGACCAGAGGGCAGAAGGCGGAAGGCGGAAGGCGGGCCATGCGCCTGCGCTGCCAATGTCACCGGCCAGCCTACATCCGCCAGGCAAAAAAATACCGCGCCCGAAGACGCGGTACAGCCCACCAGGGTTGTCAGCCGTTGCGCAAGCTTACGCCATCTGCGTCTTCATCCGTTCCGCCCGCTCCTTGGGCGACGGGTGGGTGGACAGGAAATTGCTCGAATCCCCGCCTGACATCGCGGCCAGCTTCTCCAGCGCCGTCACGCAGGCCTTGCCGTCGTAGCGCTTGGCTTTCATGAAGCCCATGGCGTAGTCGTCGGCCTCGCGCTCGTTGCTTTGGGAGTGCTGGGCGCGCACCACTTTTTCAAACAGGTCGCCGAGTTGCGAGCTGGCCACCGCACCGGCCTTGCTGTTGCTGGAGGCCACGGCGTTGCGCAACGCGCTGGTGCGCAAGGCGGCCTGGATGCGGGCCTTGCTGTGGCCCATTTTGACGTGGCCGATTTCGTGGCCGATGACGTAGCGCACTTCGTCGTCGGTGAACTTGTCCATGAGGCCCGAGTACACGCGAATGGTGCCGTTGGCCATGGCAAATGCGTTGGTGTCGGGGGTGAGGTAGACCTTGAAGTTCATCTTCAGGCCGTCGTAGGTGCCCAGACCGGCCGTGAGCTTGTTCAGGCGCGAGGCATAGGGGTTGCCTGCGGGGGCGATGCGGTTCTGGCGGTCGCTCTCGGCGGCCATCTGGTCAAAGGCGGCTTTGACTTCTTCGTCGGTCAGCGACTCGGATTTTGCCAGGTCCTTGCCTGCATCGAGCACCTTGCCCAGGTCGAACTGTGCCCACACAGGGGATACGGCGCTCACGCCAGATGCCAGGGTGGCGAGCGTCAACAATTTACGGCGGTCCATCGGGATTCCCTCTTTTTATCGTGCTGGTTTGTGTCTGCACCAACGCCAGCGCCCAGGCCGATACCTGGGGGGCGGTGCGCGCCGCAGGATAGCCATGCCATCGCGGTTTCTGGCACCGGGGCATGTCTGCAGATGTAAGAGCTGTGTGCCGATGCTGGTGGACTGCGGCCAGACAGGTGGGCGCAGGGGCTATGCACTCAGCACGGTGCGTGCAAAAGCCCGGTTAAAACCAGTGCCTGCGCTTTTCATCAAGCGTTAATAGCTATCAAAGACAGAGCGAACAGCGGCACAAGCGCCGGGCCATGCGCGGTGTGCGAGGCTCAGCGCCCCAGACCGCGCTTGAGTTCCTTGAGCAGCAGAAGCACCTGGTTGGAGGCGTGGCGGCAGCTGCTGTTGAGCAATTGCACCGCCTTTTGCTGCTCGCCGGACTGGAACAGCGTGACCACGTCGGCGGCCTGCTGGTGGAAGTATTTGTGGCGGGCCACCAGCATCTCGAACGCCGGATAGTGCCCAAGCCGCACGCGCCCCGTGCCATACAGCCAGCGGCCCAGGTCGCAGCGGTCATCGTGGCAGATGCGCTCGGGCCGCATGACCTCGTCGGAGCGGCCGTTGACCATGTCCTGCAGCTGCAGGCGCCAGCGCTCGTGGCTGGCAATGGCGGCATCGATGTCGATTTCGGTCATGAGGGTGGCCGCGTATTCCGCGTCCAGCACCAGTTCGCTGCCGTTGTCCTCCATCGCCCAGGTGGTGTCAGGGCTGGTCGGATCCTGCTCCTTGATCTTGAACAAACGGCTGAAAAAACCCATCGTCATCCCTTTTGCGGCCACTGTCCGCGCACACCGGAACATGCCCGCGCGGAAAAGTCTTGAAACATTCTGTGGCGCCATCGCCGTTTTGGCTACCAAAAAATGTCCCGGCCGTAAAAAACGCGCCGGGCAACCCTTCAGGCCTTGCCAGCTCTGCCCGGGCGCCAGCACAAAGGCGCCAGTGGCCAGACAATGCGGCCCATGACTTCTACCTCCCGCCGCCCCGCCCTGTCGATGCTGGACCTGGTGGCCGTCCGCGAAGGCGGCACCGTGGCCGATGCCCTGCAGATTGCATTGCGTACTGCACAGCACGCCGAGAAACTGGGTTTTGCCCGCTACTGGCTGGCCGAACACCACAACATGGCAGGCATTGCCAGCTCGGCCACGGCCGTGCTGGTGGGGCACATTGCGGGTGGCACCTCGCGCATCCGCGTGGGTTCGGGTGGTGTGATGCTGCCCAACCACGCGCCGCTGGTGGTGGCCGAGGCCTTTGGCACCCTGGCCGAGTTGTATCCCGGCCGCATCGACCTGGGTCTGGGCCGCGCGCCCGGCACCGACCCGGCCACCATGCGCGCGCTGCGCCGCAGCCGGGTGGAGACGGCCGATGATTTTCCGCAGGACGTGGCCGAACTACAGCGCCTGCTGGCCCCCGCCGAGCCCGGCCAGCGTCTGATTGCCATGCCGGGTGCGGGTACCAATGTACCGATCTGGCTGCTGGGCTCCAGCCTGTTTTCGGCACAACTCGCTGCCGAGCGCGGCCTGCCCTATGCCTTTGCCTCGCACTTCGCGCCACGCCTGCTGCACCAGGCGATTGACCTGTACCGCCAGCTCTATCGCCCCTCTGCCGCCTGGCCCCAGCCCTATGTGGCGATTGGTGTGCCGCTGATCGCGGCGCCCACCGATGAGGAAGCGGAGTTTCTGGCCAGCAGCACCTACCAGCGGGTGCTGGGCATCCTGACGGGCGACCGGCGCCGCCTGCTGCCCCCGGTCGAGAACTACGCCGCGCGCCTGCAACCGCAGGAACGTGCAGCCATCGGCGACTTTCTGGCCGCTGCCGTGATCGGCGGGCCGGACACGGTGCGCGCAGGCCTGGCGCAACTCAGCGACGCCACAGGCGCCGACGAGCTGATGCTGGTGAGCGATGTGTACGACCCGGCGCTGCGCTTGAGGTCGCTGGACATTGCCGCGCAGGCCCACAGCGCCCTCGGCGCCCCAGGCCAGGTGGTGTCTGCGTGAAGAGCGCTCAACGCGCCAGGTAGCCCCCGTCCACCGGGTAATACGCCCCGGTCACGAACGACGCCTTGACCGATGCGAGCCAGGCCACCAGCTCGGCGACCTCTTCCGGCTGCCCAAGGCGCCCGACAGGGTGAGCGCCCATCAGCATGGCGTGGATGCCCGCATCCTGCTCCAGCCCGCTGATCATGGGCGTGTGGATGAAGGCCGGACCGACGGCATTGATGCGCACGCCCTGCGCGCTGTATTCCAGGGCCGCCGCCTTGGTCAACCCCACCACGCCATGCTTGGCGGCGGTGTAGGCCGGGGCCGTGGCAAAGCCGACGGCGCCCAGGATGGACGCCATGTTGATGATGCTGCCACCACCGTTCCTGAGCATGGCCGCGATCTGGTACTTCATGCCGTAGAACACGCCCGACAGGTTGATGTTGATGACCTGGGCCCAGCCGTCCAGCGGGTAGTCGGCCGTGGGTGCCTGGGGCCCACCAATGCCCGCGTTGTTGCATGCGATGTCCAGGCGGCCATGGTGGGCCACGGCGCGGCTGACCAGGGCCTCGCAGTCCTCGGGCCTGCCCACATCGGCCGCCACAAACAGGGCGTCGCCCCCAGCGGCCCGCACCATGGCAGCAGTCTCTTCGCCCGCCCGCACGTTCACGTCCGACACCACCACCCGGGCACCCTCGCGCGCCCACACCAGAGCAATTGCACGCCCGATGCCCGACGAAGCACCTGTGACCAACGCGACCTTGTTCCTCAGCATGAAAGACTCCTTGTCCGTCCAGAACGCCTGCAGCCCGGTGCCGCAGACCACGTCTTATTCTGCGTACCCGGCGCTTCAAGGTCTTGACTTGGGTCATCTCGCAGGCGGGGGCGTGGCCTGGTGCGGAGCGCCCCGGGTAACGGCTACCATCAGGGGCTGCAGCGATCCCGCCCGCGATTTCTTGTTGTTATTCGCCTGTGGTGGGACCACCTGATTTCCCTGACACCGCCCAACCGCCCACGCCCGCATGCCCGCTTTTTCCTTTGAAGCCCTGGACGCCCAGGGCCAGACCCGCAAGGGCCTCATGGAGGCCGACACCGCCAAGGCGGCGCGCAGCCTGCTGCGGGCCCAGGCCCTGGTGCCGCTGGCGGTGGAGCTGGTGCAGACCGGCCAGTCGCAGGACGGCCGCGCCGCCAGCCTGGGCCAGCGCCTGTTCACACGGCCCGTGTTCAGCGCCAATGCCTTGTCCATCTGGACGCGGCAGATCGCGGGCCTGGTCTCTTCGGGGCTGCCGCTGGAGCGGGCGCTCACAGCGCTGTCCGAAGAGGCCGACGACGAACGCCAGCGCCACCTGGTGGCCGCGCTGCGGGCCGAGGTCAATGCCGGATCGACCTTTGCACGGGCCTTGTCGCAGCACCCGCGCGAGTTCTCGGACATCTACTGCGCCGTGATTGGCGCGGGCGAGCACAGCGGCAACCTGGGCCTGGTGCTGGAGCGGCTGGCCGACGACCTGGAAGAACGCCAGGCGCTCAAGGCCAAGCTGGTGGGTGCAGCGCTCTACCCGGCCATCGTCACGCTGGTGGCCATTGCCATCGTGCTCTTCCTGGTGGGGTATGTGGTGCCGCAGGTGGCCAGCGTGTTTGCAGGCACCAAACGGGCGCTGCCGTTCCTGACGGTGGCCATGCTGGGCCTGAGCGCATTTGTGCGCAACTATGGCTGGGTAATGCTGGGAGCCATCTTGCTGGCCGCCGTGGGAGCCCGGTGGGCGCTTGTGATTGACCCTGTGCGCGAAAAATTTGACGCCGCCTGGCTGAAGCTGCCTCTGGTGGGCAAGCTCGCCCGGGGCTACAACGCGGCCCGGTTTGCAGGCACGCTGGCCATGCTCTCGGGTGCGGGCGTGCCCATCCTCAAATCCCTGCAGGCCGCAGCCGAAACCCTGAGCAACCGCGCCCTGCGCGCCGACGCACTGGATGCCCTGGTGCTGGTGCGCGAAGGTGCGCCCCTGGCCTCGGCGCTGGCGCAGAAAAAACGCTTTCCCGGCCTGCTGTCGATGTTTGCGCGCCTGGGCGAGCAAACCGGCCAGCTGCCTGTGATGCTGCAGCGCGCCGCACGCCAGCTCTCGACCGAAGTGCAACGCCGCGCGATGGCGCTCGCCACCATCCTGGAGCCGCTGCTCATCGTGGGCATGGGCGGCATCGTGATGCTGATCGTGCTGGCCGTGCTGCTGCCCATCATCCAGCTCAACCAGTTTGTGAAGTGACCTTATGGCTGTAACACTGGACGACAAGCTGGTGGTGGCGATCTCCTCGCGCGCGCTGTTCAACTTTGAAGAAGAAAACCGCGTCTTCGAGAAAGACAACGACCGCGCCTATGTAGACCTTCAGCGTCAGCGGCTGGATGTGCCCGCCGCGCCGGGCGTGGCGTTTTCGCTGGTGCGCAAGCTGCTCGCCTTCAACACATCGGAGCACCAGCGCGTCGAGGTAGTTCTGCTCTCGCGCAATGACCCGGTGAGTGGCATGCGCGTGTTCCGTTCGTGCCATGCCCATGGGTTACCCACCATCCAGCGCGGCGTGTTCACACAGGGGCGCGACCCGTTCCGCTACCTGCGGCCGCTGGGCGCCCACCTGTTCCTGTCGGCCAACGAAGCCGATGTACGCGAAGCCCTGCACCTGGGCTACCCAGCGGCGCGGGTGGTGACCGAATCCATGCAGGCAGGCGACGCCAACCCGACCGAAGTGCGCATTGCCTTTGACGGCGACGCCGTGCTGTTCTCGGACGAAGCCGAGCGCGTGTACCAGGCCGAGGGCCTGGCGGCCTTTCAGCAGCACGAGACCGACAAGGCCTCCCTGCCGCTGCCCGACGGCCCCTTCAAACCCCTGCTGGCAGCCTTGCACCGGCTGCAGTCCGCCGGGGAGGCGGGCGGCACCACGGGCATGCGTATACGCACCGCCCTGGTCACGGCCCGCAGCGCGCCGGCCCACGAGCGCGCCATCCGCACGCTGATGGACTGGGACATCAACGTGGACGAAGCCATGTTCCTGGGCGGGCTGCCCAAGGGCGAGTTCCTGCGCGAGTTCGAGCCCGACTTTTTCTTCGACGACCAGACAGGCCATGTGACCTCGGCCGCGCGCCATGTGCCGGCCGGGCATGTGAGCAGCGGCATCTCCAACACCGTGCCGCAACGGGCCGCCGGGAACTGACTGGCCGGTTCGTGGTCTGTCTGGGTGCGGGCCAGGGTCCGCATCCAAGGAGCCCCCTTTTGCACACCAACACCCTCCGGGCCTGCGTGGCCGCCCTCTGGATCGGCGCCTGCAGCGTCGCATGGGCCCAGACACCCGACGCTGATACGCCCCACCCCGCCCCCAGCAAAGGCGAAGCCAAGGCGCAGCGCGACTTCAAGATGCTGGACTTCAACGGCGACGGCAAGCTCAGCCGCACCGAGGTGCAGCTGTTCCCCCGGCTCGCGGCCGCGTTCGATGACGCAGACACCGACAAGGACGGTTTTGTGTCGTATGAGGAAGTGCGGGTCTTCGCCGCCAAGTACCGGGAGCAGCGGGCCGCCTCGTCACCCCGGCCGTGATGCCGAGGGAAGTATGAACAAAATGAGCTGCTACCGCGCGACCATCAAGCGCAAATAGCTATTAAAACAATAGCAATCTCACAACCCGCCGGTACGCTTGACCTTGGGGTCTGAGTAAGTGAGCGGCTCATTCTTGACCTGCTGCGCCATACGCTCCTGCAAGGTCATCTTGTTGATGTCCTGCGCCACCTCCACGGCCGTGCCGCTGGCCCGCCACATCGACTGGATGAGTTCCAGCAGCTGCTTGTAGATGGGCTCCTTGGGTGGCTCGGGCGGCTCTTCCACCGTTTCTTTTTTCTTGACCTCGGTCCAGTCCCGGTTCGTCACATCCGGCGCGGAGGGCTTGTCGGGCTCGCGCACGATGGCACCCTCACCCATCCGGTCCATGGACTCGACAGGATTGGGCGCATTGATAGGCCGCACTGGCGGCGCGCCGGAGGCGCCAGTGGAATACAAATCAGCGCCCTGAGGACGCCAACTCGGCGATCGATCGACAGGTGGCATTTGCATGGCAGTGGCCCCGAAGGTGGATGAATGTGTTTCGACGCGCAGAGGGTTTTCCGCCGTCTTCGTAATTCATAACGGCAAAAAGAAGGGGAAATTTAGGTCTTTTTCACCGATTGACCCAAATTCAGGGTTTTCACTTAGTTTTCAGCAGATCTTCGGGCCATGCAGCAGCCTGATCCAGCGCAAAACTGCTGATTGAGCGCGCGAACGAGCACAACCACGGCCTGTGCCTGTGGTTTTGACGCTTTGTGGCAACGCCCCGCGGAACGCCCGGAGGCTGTCAGCGCAGGGGAAATGCGAGGAAAAGGGGCCGCTGCCGAGGATCTGCAGGGCCCGGGCCGGTCAGAGGAAACGTTCCAGCAGCTTGCGCGAGTGCCGGTCCAGCGCGGTGGTGTCCTTGACGCGGAACTGCATGCCGTCTCCCCCAGCGATCAGCAGCCGGGTGCGCCCGCCCAGGCGGCGGATGTCCTCTTCGGCCTTGAGCACCAGGCTGGCGGGGCCCCGGTCGGTCTCCACCTGCCAGGTGCTGGGTGTCGAAAAGCTAGACACCGCAATGATTTTTTCGATAGTGGGCACAAACTCGCGCACCGCCAGCTCCTCGTCGATGAGCTGCCGGGTCGGGCCTGTCACCTGCTCCAGCCGGGGAATCCACAGCAGCTCATGGCCGTCCGCACCCACCAGCGAGAGGCCCTCGCCGGGCGCGGCGATGGGAAAGGCGCGCACGGGCGTCACGCCTTCATGCGCCGTGCCGTCGGCCAGGGTCAGGACCAGGCGGCCATGCGGGTTGCGGGCCAGCTGGAAGGAGGGAGCAGGCGATGGGGTCAGGGATGCATTCATGGCAGGGCGCTCGCGGTGTCTCAGGGGTTGCCCGCAGGGTGGGCCGGGTGCAGCAGGCTGCTGTCGATGATCACGCCCGCGGCCTGCGCGTCTTCCTCGGCACGGCGGGCCTGGGCTTCGTACAGCCGCCAGTAGGCGCCCTGTTTTTCCATGAGTTCGTCGTGCGGGCCCACTTCCACCACCTCACCCCGGTCCATCACCACCAGGCGGTCGGCCTTGCGCAGGGTGGACAGGCGGTGGGCAATGGCAATCGTCGTGCGGCCTTGCACCAGGTTGTCGAGCGCCTTCTGGATTTCCTTTTCGGTCTCGGTGTCCACGGCCGAGGTGGCCTCGTCCAGGATCAGGATGCGCGGGTCGATCAGCAGCGCGCGGGCAATGCTGATGCGCTGGCGCTCGCCGCCGGACAGGCCCTGGCCGCGCTCGCCCACCAGCGAGTCGTAGCCATGCGGCAGGCGCAGGATGAACTCGTGCGCGTGGGCAGCGCGGGCGGCGGCCACGATTTCCTCGCGCGTCGCCTCGGGCTTGCCGTAGGCGATGTTTTCGGCAATCGTGCCGAAGAACAGGAAGGGTTCCTGCAGTACCAGGCCGATGTGGCGGCGGTAGTCGGCCACCGCAAAGCGGCGGATGTCGATGCCATCGACCTGGATGGAGCCGTCGCTCACGTCATAAAAGCGGCTGATCAGGTTGACCAGCGTGCTCTTGCCCGAGCCACTGTGGCCCACCAGGCCAATCATCTCGCCGGGGCGGATGTCCAGATCCAGCCCCTTGATGACGGCGCGGCTGCCGTAGCGGAAGCCCACGCCCTGCATGCTGATGGCGCCCTGCACCTTGTCCACCTTGACGGGCTGGGCAGGGTCGGGGACGTTGCTCACGTGGTCCAGGATGTCAAAAATGCGCTTGGCGCCAGCGGCGGCCTTTTGCGTGACCGAGACGATGCGGCTCATCGAATCCAGCCGGCCATAGAAACGCCCGATGTAGGCGATGAAGGCCGTGAGCACGCCCACCGTGATCTGATTGCGTGACACCAGCCAGATGCCAAAGGCCCAGACCACCAGCAGGCCGATTTCGGTCAGCAGCGAGACCGTGGGCGTGAACAGGCTCCAGGTCTTGTTGAGCTTGTCGTTCACTTCCAGGTTGTGCTGGTTGGCGTCGCGGAAACGCTGGGCTTCGCGCTTTTCCTGGGCGAATGCCTTCACCACGCGGATGCCGGGGATGGTGTCTGCCAGCACGTTGGTGACCTCAGACCACACCCGGTCGATCTTTTCGAACCCGGTGCGCAAGCGGTCGCGCACGGTGTGGATCATCCAGCCGATGAAGGGCAGCGGCACCAGCGTGACCAGCGCCAGCCACGGGTTGATGGAGAACAGAATCGCCGCCGTCATCACGATCATCAGCACATCGGTGATGAAGTCGAGCGCGTGCAGCGACAGGAACACGTTGATGCGGTCGGTTTCCGACCCGATGCGCGCCATCAGGTCGCCCGTGCGTTTGCCGCCAAAGTAATCCAGCGACAGGCGCAGCAAATGCTCATACGTGGTGGTGCGCAGGTCGGCGCCAATGCGCTCGGACACCAGCGCCAATATGTAAGTGCGCGCCCAGGAGAGGCCCCATGCCAGCAGGGCCGACATCAGCAACCCGCCCAGGTACAGCATCACCAGGCCTGGATCAATCTTCTGCCCGTTCTGGAACGGAATCAGGATGTCGTCCATCAGCGGGATGGTGAGGTAGGGCGGCACCAGCGTGGCGGCGGTGGACGCCAGCGTCAGCCCAAACCCGGCCGCCAGCTGCTTGCGGTAGGGGTGGGCAAAACGCCACAGGCGCAGCAGCACCCAGGTGGAAGTCTGCGGCGGCTGGGCGCGGGCGCAGGCCGGGCATTCATCGGTGTCGGGCGGCAGCGGGGTGTGGCAGGTGGGGCAGGCGGGCTCGTCGGCTTCGTCCTCGGCACCGCTGTCGCCCCGGGCACTTTGCTGCTCGAAACGCTGCACCAGGCGCAGCGCCTGCGCATGGTGCGCCAGGGTAAATCGCCACAAGGCCAGGCGCTCGCCGGGGTTGTGCAGCTCCAGGGAACCCACACCGCCGTGGTCGTGCAGCTTGAGCGCCAGGCCCTCACCCAGGGGCCAGCTGCGCCAAGCCGTGGTGCCCGGGTCGCAGGCCAGCAGCCGTTCGGAAGTCACCACCACCCACCCTGTGGCAAACCGCAGTGCCGTGCTCAGGTCAACCTGCAGTGCAGCCAGCACGTTCTCTTTGGAAGCGAGCATGGCCCGCAGATCGGCCCCCACAGGGCCAGAAAAGACACCCGAGGCGTCCACAGAATGGTGATGTTGCATTTTTGGTTGGGTTTTCCGTCACCGGCGGCCTGTGTTGGCCCACCTCGCGAAAGCGAGAATTCTCACCGATACTGCACGCCACGGTGCGACGGCATCCAGCTGTAACGTCTGCGGCGGCCATTTGGCTGACACTGCGTACAGCCCCCGGACTGGCGCACAATCATCGTCCAGCAAAGTTCCCTTCCCCCTTTTCGTCCCTTTTTCCACGCAAAGCCCTTACCAGGCCGGAAACACACCCGCTGCACTCCATGGCGAAACTCAACGACATCCAACTGCTTCGCATCAACTACCTGCGGGGCCCCAATATCTGGACCTACCGGCCGGTCCTGGAAGTCTGGCTGGACCTGGGCGAGCTGGAGGACTACCCCTCCAACACCATCCCCGGCTTCAATGACCGCCTCACTGCCTGGCTGCCTGCCTTGATCGAGCACCACTGCGGCGTGGGCGAGCGCGGCGGCTTCCTGCAGCGCCTGCAGGAAGGCACCTGGTGCGGCCATGTGCTGGAGCACATCGTCATTGAATTGCTGAACCTGGCGGGCATGCCCACCGGCTTTGGCCAGACACGCAGCACCAGCCAGCGCGGCGTGTACCGCATGGTGTTCCGCGCCCGCGACGAGAGCGTGGCACGCGTGGCACTGGCCCAGGGCCATGCGCTCATCATGGCGGCCATCAACAACGAGCCTTTCGACGTGGCCGCCGCCGTGGCCCGCGTGCGCACCGAGGTGGACGACCAGTACCTCGGCCCCAGCACCGCCTGCATCGTCACTGCTGCCACCGACCGGGGCATCCCCCACATCCGCCTGAACGACGGCAACCTGGTGCAGCTGGGCTACGGCGCCAGCCAGCGCCGCATCTGGACGGCCGAAACCGAATTCACCAGCGCCATCGCCGAAGGCATCGCCAGCGACAAGGACCTGACCAAGGGCCTGCTCCAATCCTGCGGCGTGCCCATCCCTGAAGGCCAGGTGGTCAACAGCCCTGAAGAAGCCTGGGAGGCAGCGCAAGACATCGGACTGCCCGTGGTGGTCAAGCCCTCGGACGGCAACCACGGCCGGGGCGTGACGCTGGACCTGCACAAGAAGGAAGACATCGAAGCCGCCTACCACGTGGCCTACCCCGAGGGCAGCGACGTGATGGTCGAGCGCTTCATCCCCGGCGATGAGCACCGCATCCTGGTGGTCGGCGGCAAGGTGGTTGCCGCCGCACGCGGCGAGGTGGTCAGCATCACCGGCAATGGCCGAAACACGGTCAAGGAACTCATCGACAGCCAGCTCAACTCCGACCCGCGCCGGGGCTACGAAGAAGAGTACCCGCTGGAGATCATCGACCTGGCCACAGACACCAAGGTGCAGCTGGAACTCAAGCGCCAGGACCTGGGCGCCGACTCGGTGCCCGCTGCAGGCCGCCAGGTGGTGGTGCAGCGCAACGGCAACGTGGCCGTGGACTGCACGGACGACGTGCACCCCGAGGTGGCCTACATCGCCCAGCTGGCCGCCAAGGTGGTGGGCCTGGACATCGCGGGCATCGACATGGTGGCGCGCGACATCTCCAAGCCCCTGCACACTCAGGGCGGCGCGATTGTTGAAGTGAACGCAGGCCCCGGCCTGCTGATGCACCTCAAGCCCGCCGTGGGCGCCCCCCGCCCCGTGGGCCAGGCGATTGCCGAGCACCTGTTCCCCTCCGAAGGCGACGATGAAGGCCGATCTGCAGGCATAGGCCGCATCCCCCTGGTGGGCGTCGCAGGCACCCGCAACACTGCCACCATCTCGCGCGTGGTGGCCTGGCTGCTGCACCTGAGCGGCCACCACACCGGCCTGGCCTGCCGCGACGGCCTGTTCCTGGACCGCCGCCGTGTGGAAGCCACCGACTGCGCCCACTGGGAAGCCGCCCACCGCCTGCTGATGAACAAGATGGTGCAGGCCGCCGTGATCGAAAGCGACGCCCGCACCATCCTGCGCGACGGCCTGGCCTACGACCGCTGCCAGGTGGGCGTGGTGACCGACATGGACGGTGTGGAAACCCTGGTCGAATTCGACGTGCACGAGCAGGACCAAATGACCAAGGTGATGCGCACCCAGGTGGACGTGGTGCTGGCCGAAGGCGCTGCCGTGCTCAACGCCGCCATCGCCCAGGTGGCCGACCTGGCCCCGCTGTCCGACGGCGATGTGGTGCTGTATGCGCAGGACGGGACGCTGCCCGCCATCGCCGAGCACCGCGCCAAGGACAACGGCCGCGCCGTGTTCGTGAAAAACGGCCACGTGGTGCTGGCCACGGGCAGTGCCGAGCATGTGCTGGGCTCGCTGGCGGACCTCACCTTCGGCCGCAACGCGGTGGTGCCCGACACCGAGGCCCTGCTGGCCGCCGTGGGCACCGCCTGGGCGCTGGACATTGCGCCGGATCTGATCGGCGCAGGCATCAAGACCTTCGAGCCCGAGCTGCCCGCCTGACGCCTCCCCCGCACAGCCACACACGCCTTCGACTGGAACGCGGCCCACGAGCCCCGACGACTACTGAAAGAAATCCCATGGATGTATCCCGCACCCGGGCCCTGCGTGGCCCCAACCTCTGGAGCCGCCACATGGCCATCGAGGCCGTGGTGGCCTGTTCGGAAACCGAGCGTGCCGTGGGCCAGATGGCCGGGTTTGAAGCCCGGCTGCGCGCCCTGTTCCCCGCCATCGGCGCACTGCACCCCGAAACCGGCGGCGGCGATGTGTCGCTGGCCCATGTGCTGCAGACAGCCGCCCTCGCCCTGCAGGCGCAGGCAGGCTGCCCTGTGACCTTTGCGCGCACCACCGCCACCAGCGATGCGGGCGTGTACCAGGTGGTCGTCGAATACAGCGAAGAAGCCGTGGGCCGCAAGGCGTTTGAATACGCGCAGCAGCTCATCGAAGCCGCACTGGGCAACGGCAGCTTCGACGCCAATGCCGTGATCGCCGAGCTGCGCGAGCTGGACGAAGACGAGCGCCTGGGCCCCAGCACCGGCTCCATCGTCGAGGCCGCCGTTGCCCGGGGCATCCCCTACCGCCGCCTCACACGCGGCAGCATGGTGCAGTTTGGCTGGGGTTCCAAGCAGCGCCGCATCCAGGCGGCCGAAGTCGATTCGACCAGCGCCGTGGCCGAATCCATCGGCCAGGACAAGGACCTGACCAAGCGCCTGCTGCACGCCGCTGGCGTGCCCGTGCCGCTGGGCAAGCCGGTCGAGAGCGTGGACGAGGCCTGGGAAGTGGCCCTCAAGGTCGGCCTGCCCGTGGTGGTCAAGCCGCAGGACGGCAACCAAGGCAAGGGCGTGACGGTCAACATCACCGACCGCGCGCAACTCGAAGAGGCCTACAAGAACGCCGCCGACTACGGCACCGTGATGGTCGAGCGCTTCCTGCCCGGCCACGACTTCCGCCTGCTCGTGGTGGGCGACCAGCTGGTGGCCGCCGCACGCCGCGAACCGCCCCAGGTGCTGGGCGATGGCGAGCACACCGTGCGCCAGCTGGTGGAGGTGGTCAACCAGGACCCGCGCCGTGGCGAGGGCCACGCCACCTCGCTGACCAAGATCCGCCTCGATGACATCGCCGTGGCCCGCCTGGCCATGCAGAACCTGACGCCCGACTCCGTGCCGCCCAAGGGCCAGCGCGTGATCCTGCGCAACAACGCCAACCTGTCCACCGGCGGCACCGCCACCGACGTGACCGACGATGTGCACCCCGAAGTGGCCGCCCGCGCCGTGGCCGCCGCGCAGATGGTAGGCCTGCACATCTGCGGCGTGGACATGGTCGCCGAGACCGTGCTGCGCCCGCTCGAAGAACAAGGCGGCGGCTTTGTCGAAGTGAACGCCGCCCCCGGTCTGCGCATGCACCTGGCGCCCAGCTACGGCAAGCCCCGTAACGTGGGCCAGGCCATGGTGGACAAGCTGTACGCCCATGGCGACGACGGCCGCATCCCCACCGTGGCCGTGACCGGCACCAACGGCAAGACCACCACCGCCCGCCTGATGGCCCACCTGTTCACCGCCCAGGGCCTGCGCGTGGGCATGACCAACACCGACGGCGTGTATGTGAACGGCCGCCAGATCGACAGCGGCGACTGCAGCGGCCCCAAGAGCGCCCGCAACGTGCTCCTGCACCCCGAGGTGGACGCTGCCGTGTTCGAAACCGCGCGGGGCGGCATCCTGCGCGAAGGCCTGGGCTTTGACCGCTGCCAGGTGGCCGTGGTCACCAACATCGGCGCGGGCGACCACCTGGGCCTGAACTACATCACCACGGTGGAAGACCTGGCCGTGCTCAAGCGCGTGATCGTGCAGAACGTGGCCCCCACGGGCTACGCCGTGCTCAACGCCGCCGACCCCATCGTGGCAGCCATGGCCTCGGCCTGCCCCGGCAAGGTGATCTATTTCGCCAGCGACCGCCACCACCCCGTGATGGTCACGCACCGCGCCCAGGGCCACCGCACCGTGTACGTGGATGGTGACTCCATCGTGGCCTCCGAAGGCTCGTGGCGCGAAACCATCCACCTGCGCGACGTGCCCATCACCCGCAACGGCAAGATCGGCTTCCAGGTCGAGAACGTCATGGCTGCCGTGGGCGCCGCCTGGGGCGTGGGCATGCCCTGGCAGACCATCCGCCGGGGCCTGTCGGGCTTTGTGAACGACAGCGACAACGCCCCCGGCCGCTTCAACATCATGGACTACCGGGGTGCCACGGTGATTGCCGACTACGGCCACAACCCCGACGCCATGCGCGCCCTGGTGCAGGCCGTGGACGCGCTGCCTGGCAACCGCCGCAGTGTGGTCATCAGCGGCGCGGGCGACCGGCGCGATGAAGACATCCGCGAGCAGACCGTGATTTTGGGCGCCGCATTTGACGACGTGATCCTGTACCAGGACGCCGCCCAGCGTGGCCGCGCCGATGGTGAAGTGATGGCCCTGCTGCGCGAAGGCCTGGCAGGTGCGCCCCGCACCACGCATGTGGAAGAGATCCGTGGCGAATTCATCGCCATCGACACCGCACTGGCCCGCCTGCAACCCGGCGACCTGTGCCTGGTGCTGGTGGACCAGGTCGAAGAAGCCCTGGCCCACCTGGCCCAGCGCTGCACCGAAGCCGGGGCCGCTGCGTGAAGGCCCTCAAGCAAGCAGCCACCTCGGCGCTGCTGGCCCTTGCCGCCACCAGCGCCTGGGTGGGCGTAGCAGGCACGGCGCAGGCAGCGACGGGCGAAAAAATCGGCACGGTGGACACCGCCTTCCAGTGGATCGGCCGCGACCACGACATCATCGTCGAGGCCTACGACGACCCCGCCGTGCAAGGCGTGACCTGCTATGTCTCGCGCGCCCGTGTGGGTGGCATCAAGGGCACGCTGGGTTTGGCTGAAGACCGCGCCGAGGCATCGATTGCCTGCCGCCAGGTCGGCCCCATCCACATCCCTGCACCACTCAAGCAGCAGGAAGAAGTGTTCAGCGAACGCATGTCCATTTTGTTCAAGCGCCTGCGCATCGTGCGCATGGTGGACGCGCCACGCAACACCCTGGTCTACCTCACCTACTCCGAAAAGCTCATCGACGGCTCACCGCAAAACAGCGTGACCGCCGTGCCAGTGGACCGCGCCACCGCCATCCCGCTGCGCAAGTGAGGCGAGGCGAGGCGGGGGCTGGACTCACCATCAAAAAAAGGGGCCATTGGCCCCTTTTTACGACTAAAAATTGCCTTCACCGCGCGTCCATCATGCCTTATAAGCTATTAAATATATAGCATCAACCCTGCATAGCAATTTGACGCAGCGCCTGCTCAAACACCTCCACCGGCTGCCCGCCCTGGATCAGGTGGCGCTCATTGATGATGATGGCGGGCACCGAATGGATACCGTTTTGCAGATAGAACTGCTCGCGCTCGCGCACCTCGTCTGTGTAACGGTCTGAAGCCAGCAGCGCACGCGCCTCGGCCCCATCCAGCCCCACCTCGCCCGCCACACGCACCAGCACTTCGTGGTTGCTCGGGTCCTGCCCGTCGGTGAAATACGCCTTGAACAGCGCCTTCTTCAGCGCAGGCTGCACGCCCTTTTCTTCGGCCCAGTGCAGCAGCCGGTGCGCGTCGAACGTGTTGTAGATGCGGCTGCGCTTGTCCATGCTGAAGGTAAACCCCAGCGCCGCCCCGCGCGCCGCGATGGCCTCGCGGTTCTTCTGGCTCTGCTCGGGCGTGGCGCCGTACTTTTCTTGCAGGTGCTCGCCAATGTCCTGGCCCTCGGGCGCCATCTGCGGGTTCAGCTCGAAGGGCTGGAAATGCAGGTCCAGCGCGAGTTCGCCCTTCAACCGATCCGCTGCCTGCTCCAGCGCGTTGAGGCCGATGATGCACCAGGGGCAGGAGACATCGGAGACGAAATCGATTTTGAGGGTGGTGGGCATGGGAGGGGTTCCTGCGGGCAAAGAGGGGGATGGTAGGCGGGGTGGGTTAACCGTGGGGGGTGGCGGGTCTACTGTCGCAGCGAATGGGAGATTTGGGCCCTGAGCAGACGACGCTCAAGACACACGATGCACGGTAAAAGCGGCAATCCAAAGCGCTGCGCTACATAGGGAAACAATCAGCCCAATCTTGCAAAGTCGTTTTCCTTCTAGCTCGTAGCGGTCTGTATCTAAGCACCACAAAAGCGTCCATCCCGTGACCCTATCGATTTCATCGGCCTTCCGCAGATGTCGGACTGCGGACAACCCAAGAAACGAGTAGTAGATGCCCAGCACGGTTGCTAGAGCACCAAATGCGATGGAAACAGTCTGCATAGCCATGATCTTCAGTGTCCGCCTGTGGCCGACTCCAGTCTTATGTTCAACAGGCGGCTTCAAGCGCCGCAATATAGGGCCCCACGCGCGGATGTTCCTGAACCCATTGGTTGCCCAAGTATGAGGATACGGAGCCTGAGCCAATGACGGTCGCAAGCGAACCGGATCTGCTGGCCTGCAGCAGGTCGTGGGCCGAATGCATGACTGCCTCGCTCGCAGCCGACTCCGGCTGCCCAGCTTCGGAATGCCACTCCTTTTGAATTGCACTTATGAGCTTGCCCGCCGCAGCCTCAAGCTCGGTTCGCGAATTTGTCATTTGGGCGAAGGTCCGGTTGTGGCCGAAATAGGCCATCCAGTTTAGACGTCACACCCCCATCCCCCGCAACTCCGTCTTCAGCACCTTCCCATAACTATTTTTCGGCAACCCCTCCACCCACCGGTACTCCTTGGGCCGCTTGAACCGCGCGATGTGTTCCAGGCACAGCGCATCCAGCGCCGCATCCTCCACCGCGCCGCCCTCTCCTGCGACCAGGTAGGCCACCACCACCTCACCCCATTCCGCATCGCGCTGGCCCACCACAGCCGCCTCACGCACCTGGGGGTGGAGCAGCAGCACCTCTTCCACCTCGCGCGGGTAGATGTTGCTGCCGCCGGAGATGATCACGTCCTTGGACCGGTCCTTGAGCGTGAGAAAACCATCGGCATCCAGCGCGCCCATGTCGCCGGTGCAGAGCCAGCCGCCCTGCAGGGTCTGCGCCGTGGCGGTGGGGTTGTTCCAGTAGCCGGGCATCACAGTATCGCCACGCACCACCACCTCGCCGGTTTCGCCCGGGGGCACGGGCTGGCCTGCGGCATCGACCACGCGCACGTCCACCAGCGACTGCGCCACGCCGACGGACACCATGCGCTCGGCCCAGCGGGGGTGGTTGCGGTCGGCCAGTTGGGCGCGCTGCAGGGCGGTGATGGTCATGGGGCTTTCGCCCTGGCCGTAGATTTGTACAAAGCGGTTGCCCATCACGGCCAGGGCGTTGCGCAGGTCGTCGGCGTACATGGGGCCGCCGCCGTAGACGACGGTCTTGAAGCCAGACACATCGGCGCCCGTGGCGCGCACATGGTCCACCAGGCGGTGGACCATGGTGGGTGCGGCAAACAGCGTGAGCTGGCCCACGCTGGCCGCGAGCTGTACCAGCTCGGCGGGCTCGAACCCGCCCGACAGCGGCACCACATGCCGCCCGCCGCGCAGCACCTGGGCGTAGTTGTACAGGCCCGCGCCATGCGACATGGGTGCGGCGTAGACCATGGCGTCGCCGGGCAGGATGTCGTCCACATCGGTGAAGTAGCAGGCCGTCATGGCCAGCAGGTTGCGGTGGGTCTGCATCACGCCCTTGGGGCGGCCGGTGGTGCCCGAGGTGTAGAACAGCGAGGCCAGGTCGCCCGGCGCGCGATCGCACACGGGCAGGGGGGCGTGCGACACGGCGGCCTGGTAGGCCTCGGAGCCCAGCACCAGCGTGTGGGCGGGGTCGGCGCCCGCCTCTTGCGCAGTAGCAAACAAGGCCTCTGACACCAGCACCATGCGCGCGCCGGAGTCGGCCAGCACATAGGCCAGTTCCTTGGCATGCAGCTTGTAGTTGACGGGCACGGACACGGCGCCCGCCCACAGGATGGCGTGCAGGGCCTCCAGGTACTCGGGCGCATTGGCGGCGTAGATGGCCACGCGGTCGCCGGGCAACACGCCATGGCGCTCGCGCAGGCAGGCGGCCAGCGCGGCGGTGCGGGCGCCCAGCGCCTGGTAGGTGAACAGCAGCTGATCGCCCTGCAGCACGGCGGGCTGGGCGGGGTAGAGCTGTGCGCTGCGGCGCAGCAGGTGAGCGATGTTCATGGTGTGCTCCTCGCCGGGGCACGGTGGCCCGCCCCTTTTCCTATCGCTGCCTGCCGCATGCCGTGTCTCCTTCTTGGAACAAGGCAACCACTGTATGCAAACCTGGCGGCTGCGCACAGTCGATCAACTACGCAAGGAGAAACCCGCATCGGCTGCGCCCCCCGGCGCGGGCGCGATACAGCGGGTTACCAGATTCCGGCAATTCCCCACACGCTGTGGCGTTGAAAGCCTGCGGCCTAGACTGCATCTGACCGGAACATCCACCCCGCAGCACACAACGGCCGTTACGCCGCCTGCGGAACCGCTTCTTCCCACTCTTCCCACCGCCCCCCGGGCCCGCACCGCATGAATACCGAACAGCAAAAATCCATCCTCACCATTGCCTTGCTGGCCGCCTTTGCAGACGGCACCAAGGACGATGCCGAGCGCGAGGAAATCCGCCGCATTGCCCAGTCGCTCGCGGGCGACAGCGGCATGGCCGACCTGCCGCGCATCTACCAGGATGTGCTGCTGAAGCGCACCAGCGTGCAGGCCGCCGCCACTGCGCTGGACGACCCGGCCCACCGCCAGCTGGCCTATGAGATGGCCGTGTGCGTGTGCGATGTGGATGGGCGACAGACGGCGGCGGAGGCGCAGTTTCTGGCCGCGCTGAAGGCCGCGCTGCAGCTGGGCGCGCAGCAGACGGCGGCGTTCGAACAGGACGCCGATGCGCTGGTGGATGTGGTGGAGAAGTCCGCCCCCTCGGCCACGCCTTGGGGGGCGGCGGGCATGGCAGGCGCTGGGGCCTATGCCGCCGCTGCAGCACCAGCCCCTGCAGCGGCCCCGACCGCCGCCACGCCTCCCGGCCCGGCCGATGCCGAGCTGGACAAGTCCATCCTCAACTACGCGCTGCTCAACGGCGCGCTGGAGCTGCTGCCGCAGTCCTGGGCGTCCATGGCCATCATCCCGCTGCAGGTGAAGATGGTGTACGGCATTGGCAAGGCGCATGGGGTGGAGCTGGACCAGGGCCACATCAAGGAGTTCATCGCCGCAGCGGGCGTGGGCATGACATCGCAGTACCTGGAGCAGTTTGGCCGCAAGCTGCTGGGCGGCCTGCTGGGCAAGGTGGCGGGCCGGACGGTCGGAGGACTGGGCGGCGCGGCCACGGGCATGGCGTTTTCGTTTGCCACCACCTACGCGCTGGGCCAGGTGGCCAAGCGCTACTACGCCGGGGGCCGCGTGATGAGCACGGCCATGCTGCGCGATACCTTCCAGAACCTGCTGGGGCCCGCCAAGCAGATGCAGTCGCAGTACCTGCCGCAGATCCAGCAGAAGGCCGCCACGCTGGACGCGGCCAAGGTCATGGCCATGGTGCGGGGCGGCTGAGCGGGGCCGTGTGCGTGGCTTAAATACTATATTTTCAATAGCAAACAATCGTTACTGGATGAGCGGAAACGGCCTATTTTTTCAACATTCCAGCGCTGAAACGGGATAGAAACCCCGGCCACACGCCCACCGCACCTGCCGGGCGGCGGGCACGGTCGGCCTGTGGCGGCTGGCGCCCTGTGCAGCGGGGCCGCAACAGCGGAGCGACTTGCACCCAACACCGGTGGCGTGCGCGGCGGTGCGTGACAGAATCGGCCCATGCTCGACCACACGGACCCTGTCGCCTCCATCATTCCGGCCATGTCGCTCGACTCCCCGTCCGACAACGCCATGACCGCGCTGTCCCGCCTGGCGCTGGGGCCCGTCAACACCGACTACTACCTGGCCGTCTTCGAGCGCTTTGACAGCACCGGCCGCACGACCACCACCTGGAACTGGGCCGCCTGCCTGGCCACGCTGAACTGGATGGTTTTCCGCCAGCTCTGGGGCGCCGCCCTGGTGTATGTGGCGGCGGCCGAGGGGCTGGCGCTGATCGTGTTTGGCATTGGCCGGTCTTTTCTGAACTGGCCGCCGGGCGTGGAGCTGGGCGTGCTGGGCGCGTTTGCGGTGCTGGCTTTTGCGGTGCCGGGGCTGTATGGCAATGCCATTCTGTATGCCGACATCCGCAAACGCATCGCCCGCGCGCTGGCCGCATCGCGCACCGTGCCCGAAGCCTGTGCGCTGCTGGAGAAGCAGGCCAGCTCGCGCAAGCGCCTGCAGATGGTGGTGCTGGCCAATGGGGCGCTGGGCGTGGCCGCGTTGATCGCCTACCTGGTCTGGTCGCCGTCCGACACCAAGCCCCTGGCGCTGGAGCCCGCCGTGACCGTGGCCCAGGCCACCGCGGCGGCCACGGCAGCGTCGTCGGCAGCCACCCCGGCAGCGCCCCCGCAGGCCAACCCACAAGCCACGGGCCAGGTGGAACCTGCGGCGACCGAAGAGCCTTCGCCCACCCCCGCCCCCGAACCCACCCCTGTGGCAGCTTCCACACCCGCAGCGCCACTGGTGGCCGCATCGCGGCCCAGCCCGGCTCCCGCCTCTGCAGCGGCGCAGGCGGCTGCAGCACCGGCCCAGGCGCCCACTGCCTCCAAGGCCTCGGCACCCGCGCCGTCCAAGGCGGCGCCGCCACCGGCCGAGCCCACCGCTACGGCACGGCCCGCGTCTACCGCCGCCAGCAAGGCGGCCGCACCCAGCCCCACACCAGGCAAGGCAGCCGCATCCACACCATCCAGCCGCGCATCCGCCACCGCCGGCCCCACGACCCCTGCCGCCAGCACGCCCGCCCCAAGGCGCGAGGCGGCCAGCCGCGCCAGCGCCCCCGCCAAACCCAAGGCAGCGGCCACGGCGGCCAGCGACGCGCCAGCGCCCACCGTGGGAACGGCGGCGGGCTACTACATCAACGTGGGCCTGTTTGCTGAAGAGGCCAATGCGCGCAAGACCCAGGCGCGGCTGCTCAACGAGGGCCTGCCCGCCTTCCGCCAGGAGCTGAACAACGCCAAGGGGCGGCGCATCCGCGTGCGCGTGGGCCCTTACGACAGCCGCACCCAGGCCGATGCGGCGGCCGAGAGCATCCGCGCCATGGCCCTGGACGCCGTGGTGTTCAAGCAGCCGTAACCGACGCGCCGGGCGACGGCAACGGTGGGCGTGTTGCCCATTGCTGCACCTGCGCCACCACCCAGGCCGGGTCGTCCAGCGGCAGGTCGTGGCCTGCAAAGGGGTGCAGCACCAGGGGCAGGTTCCACGCAGCGGCCAGCGCTTGCGAGCAGGCGCTGGACACCAATGGGTCGTCGCGGCTGGCCAGCAGCAGCAGGGGTGGCCGGGGCGCCATGGCCGGTGCCCGGTAGCGCGCGGCGGCCAACAGCTGGCGCAGCGCATTCAGGGCTGACACCGGCCGCTGCTGGCGCACAGCCGCCCAGTGCGCCAGCACCGGGGCGCGCTCTGCAGCCAGGTTGCTGGTCATGGCCAGCACCTGCTGCTCCATCACTTCGGGCGCGCGGGGCCACAGCACCAGGCGCAGCAGGGCGCCGTAGTTGTGCGGGCGCAGCCGGTGATAGAACGGGCTGAACGGGCGCAGGCTGGTGTTGACCAGCACGCCGCTGGCAATCTCATCGGGGGCCGCGCGCGCCCACTCCACCGCCACCATGGCGCCGAGGGACATGGCCAGCAGGTGGTAGGGCGGGGCCAGTCCGCGCGCCGCCAGATCGGTGCGGCAGGCCTGCACCATGCCCTGCACCGTGGCGGGCGATGGCCGGTGGTGCCAATGGCCGTTGCCGGGCAGGTCCACCGCCAGCACGGCATCGTCGGGCAGCGCCCGCTGCAGGTCGGCCACCAGCCCGCCCCAGTGGGCGGTTTCGCGGGTCAGGCCGCGCAGCAGGATCCATTGGCGCATGGTGCTAGGGGCCTTTCTCTTTCTTCTCCGTTATCCATAGCGCTGCGCACCACCCGCAGCGGATGAAACTGGCGCGGTCAAGGCCAGCGCCCCCTCCCAGATTGCGAAGCAATATGAGAGAGGGTGAAGGCGCGAAGCAACTCAGGGGGTGTTCCATTTCAGTACCAGGCCGCCAGCGCGTCGGCCCGGCGCTGCGCGCGCTGATCGGGCGCGGGCGCCCAGCGCGCATGGCTGCAGGCCGCGCGCGCCAGAAAGTCGAGCAGCGACAGGTGCCGCCGCAGCACGCGCTGCTGGCGGTGGTTGATGAGCGGGTTGAAGATGCCGTTGCGCGAGAACAGCTGCCGGGGGTTCTTCTTGATCCACAGCCACGAGCCCATCTCCAGCGTGAGTGGCAGGAAGGTATGCGTGGACTGGGTCTGGCAGGCTTGCAGGTACAGGTGGTCCCACAGGTCGCCATGCGCGAGGTACTGCGCGCTTTGCGGTTCGATGATGTACTGGTGGTGGCTGTGGGCCTGCCAGAAGATCTCCTGCAGCGCATGCAGCTCGGCCAGGTGCGCAATCGGCTTACGCGTGTGTGCAAACGGAAACCACAGCCGGTCCTTCACCCCAAACCCTGAATGGCAGTCCAGTGCCATGCTGAAGGGCCGCGCCAGCAACTGGGCCGTGGCCACCTCGCACAGCGCCTGGCTCTCGGCCTCCATGGGGTCGCCCAGGCGCCCCCGATACCAGGGCAGGCCCGCGCTCACCCGCTGCCCGCCGACCCACAGGGGCACCCGGTCCACGGCGTCCACCGGGGCGTTGCGCATCAGGTCCACCCCGCGTGGGTTGGCCCGCGTGGCCGACCACATGCCGCCGGGGTTGACGATGGGCATGAAGACCAGGCGCACCTGCTCCAGTTGCCGGTGCAGGGTGGTGTCCCACTGCAGGCGCATCACCACGTTCTGCAGGTAGGCAATGACCACCTCGGCCCCGATACGCTCCAGCCCGTGCACACCGCCAAAGAAGCCCACGGCAGGCACATCCAGCGCCGGGTTGCCCACGCCAATGGCATAGACGGGAAACTGCTCGCCCGAGGCCACCTGCACCTGCCGCACCACCTGCACATCAAGGTGGGGCGCGCCCTGCTCCAGGATTTTTTCCAGCGCCAGAAGCTCGGGCAGCATGTTGCAGGGCGTGTGAGTGAGGGGGTTGTAAGGAAATGCCGGGGTCTCGACGCACGAGGATAGCGCCCGCCAGCGTCCCCAGGTGGGCCCACGAAGCACGCGGTGGTGCACATGTTGGGTTCATGCGAACCGACGCAAAACCGTCACACAAAGGCGGTACCTTGCCCGGCAGATCGCCACGATCTCCCTTCACCCCACCACGAGAGAGGCGCACCATGCTCTGGAAATTGCTCGGATTGCAACGGCTGCTGGATGAGCTGTTTGACGAAGGGGGCTGGCTGAGCTTTGACCTGCCCCGCACCCACGAATGGGCCTGCGACGATGCCCCGGCCGCCGCGCAGGACTGAGGCCTACCGCTGGGCCGTGGGCCGGGGCATGCTGGTGTGCGCTCTGGCCTGGGGTCTGGTGGAGCTGCTGGCACTGCAGCGTTCGCGCTTTCAGCAGTGGCGCCAGCGGCAGCAGACCGCCATCCACCACCACTGAACTGGCCGGGCCAAGGCTCAATCTGCCGACGCTGACGCCACCACCGCGCGGTTGCGCCCCGCGTTCTTGGCCTGGTACATCGCCGCATCGGCGGCGGAGATCAGGGCATCCAGCCCCCAGCCCCAATGGGCCGAGTCCGCAATCCCCAGACTCACCGTCACACGCACGCCCGGGTCGGCCGTGCCCAGCACCTGCGCCCCAGCAACCTTCTCACGCAGGCGCTCGGCAAACTGCAGGCCCTGCTCGCGGGTGCAGTGGCTGAGCAGCAGCACAAACTCCTCCCCGCCAAAACGCGCTGCCAGGTCCCCCTCGCGCAGCTCGCTGCGCACCACATCGGCCACCGCCAGCAGCGCCTTGTCGCCCGCTGCATGGCCCAGGCTGTCATTGAGCTGCTTGAACCAGTCCACATCCAGCACCAGCAGGGCCATGTCGATGCCGTAGCGCGTGGCCTGCGCGAGAGCGGTGCGCGCCTGCGTGATGAAGGCCCGGCGGTTGGGCAGGCCGGTGAGGTAGTCGGTTTCGGACTGCTCCCTGAGCTGTTCGATCAGCAGGTCGCGCTCACGCTCCAGGTCCTGGCGCCGCCGGGTCTGGCTTTGCAACGCGCGCACCGCACCGATCACGGCCGCCATTTCATCGTCCGCCAGGGGCACTGGCAAAGGCGCCTGCAGATCATTGCTGGCCAGCGCCTTCAGTGCCCGCGTGGTCTGGGCCAATGGCTGCAGCACGCGGTGCTGGATCACATACAACGCGCTGCTCAGCACCAGCAGCAGCGCCCCTGAGCCCGCCAGCGCCCAGACCAGCACACGCAGCGCGCGCTGGTGCTCCTTCTGCGCGCGTTCGCGGGCCTGGGCCAGCAGCGCGTCGCGCAGCCCCAGAATCGGGTTCATCTCAGGCACATACAAGGCCGCGAATTCGGCCGCCGACAGGCCATAGTGGCCGCCACCATCGCCCTCTTCCAGCACCTTGCCCAGTAGCGCCTGCGCCACGCCAAAGTACCGCGCCTCGACAGTGCTCCACGCCTGCGCCACTTCGTGGGCTTCGTCAGGCAGCTGCAGCCGAAGCTCCACCAGCGTGCGCAGCTGCGCAATGCGCCCCCGCGTCTCGTCGATAGCGCGGCGCTCTGCCGGGGAAAACGGCTGGCCCTTGACCACGGCGGCCGTGAAGTGCGAGCCCAACAGGCCCGCGTACTCCCGCAGCGCCGCCGCCAGCCGTGCGCCCTGCACATCGTCGCCCAGCGCGGGGTAGGCCTGCTGGGCAGCACTGGCCAGGGCATTGGTCACGGGTGACAGCAGAGGCACCACGGCCACCATGCCATAGACGGCGTCGCGGATGGCCTCTGCGGAGCGTTGTGGCTGCGGCAGCGCCAGCACCCGGTCCACGCCCGCACGGGCCTGCGCCAGCGCACTGCGCGCGGTCTGCAGGCTCTGCACCAGATGGATGCCGTCTGCGGTGGAACGGGGTGCGCCCGCCACGGACTGCAGCAAAGCCTCGAACGCCTGGTCGGTGCGCTCGCGCGCCTCTTGCAGCGCCTGGGCACGCGGCTGGGCCATGGGCAGGGCATCGCCCAATGCGCCGTTGGTGGGCCCGCGTTCGCGCGACACCATCTCCACCACCACCAGCCCCCGCTGCAACTGCTCCAGCAAGCGCTGGCTGGCCGATGCCTTGTGCACGGATTGCCATTCGGTGGTGGCCATGCGCCCCACCAGCACCATCGTTGCCACAAGAACAAGGGCCCCCAGCAGGTGGAGCATTCGACTGAGTTGCATGAACAAACAAACGCTTTGCAGAAACCAGGCCCAAGAAAGAAGGCCACACCAAGCGGCACAGTAAAGGGCCACCCCTGCGCGCTGCGGCCTGCGGGGATTGTATGAAGGCGTGTCTGGCGACCGGTTGCCTGGCCTTTGCGGGCAGGCTGCTCATGCCAGCGCAGCCCTCGGGACAGTGGCCTGCGCGCATCCCGAAGGCAGCTTGGCACCGGCAACTCCACACCCACAGCAACCCGCCCGTTGGCCCCTCTGCACGGGCCACACAGAAGCCTCAGGCGTTGGCAGGGCATGCCCTCTATCGGCCGAAGCGTTCTCGCACCTAAAATCACGCAGGCGCTCGACAAATTGAAGAGGGCCGATCGCAATCCAAACCAACGAAGAAACAATCATGGCAACTGCAAAAAAAGCTCCAGCACCCGCAAAGAAAGCCGCCGTCAAGGCCGCAGCACCCGCCGCCAAAAAGGCAGCCCCAGCCAAGAAGGCCGCAGCCCCCGCTGCCAAGCCCGCAGCTGCGGCACCCGCAGTGCTCAAGCCCATCAAGACGGCCTTCAACAAGACGACGCTGGTGGCCCACCTGTCCGAGCAGTCGGGCGTGGAACCCAAGGCTGCCAAGGCCGTGCTGGCAGCACTCGAAGCCGCCATCCTGGGCTCGGTGCACAAGAAGGGCTCTGGCGAATTCACGCTGCCCGGCGTGCTGAAGATTGGCCTGCAGCAAGTGGCAGCCAAGAAGAAGCGCTTCGGCAAGGACCCCTTCACCGGTGAAGAGCGCTGGTTCCCCGCCAAGCCCGCATCGGTCAAGATCAAGACCCGTGCGCTGAAGAAGCTCAAGGACGCAACGGCCTGATAAGGCTTTGGGTTCTCGCAGGCCCTACCGGCCTGCGTGCATGGGGCCATCAGCCCCATGCACACACCCCGCCCCTCGCCCCGGGCGATCAGCCGGTGATCACCCCTGCGGCAGCGGGTTCGGCGTAGAGCGCAGCCACCGCTGCTGCGCGGCGTGACAACACAGCCCCCTGATTGATATAGCCCTTGTCGGTGATCTCACCCGCATCGGCATCGGGTGGCTCCCGCATCACCAGCGCCCGCGTGGGGCATTGTGAAGACCCCGTCCCTGCATTGCGCCGCGCACGCATGAGCGCGCGCAAGGCCTCCTCCAGCCTGGGCCCCTCGGCCACACCCGCTGCCGACGGAAACACCAGCATCCCGACCTCGTCCCGGTTGTGGCCCGTGAGCACGATGTCCTGCACCAGCGGCGCAAGCTGCGAAACCAGCTCCACCCGCAGCGTGCCCACCGACACCCAGCTGCCGCTGGACAGCTTGAAATCCTCGGCCACACGCCCGTTGAACACCACACCCCGCTCGGGCCGCTCGGCGTCGGCCAGATAGCCAGCATCGCCAATGCGGTAGAAGCCCTCGCTGTCGAAGGCAGCGGCTGTCTCGCTGGGCGCATGGCGGTAGCCCGCAAACACCGAAACGCCTTTGACCCGCATCTCCAGCTTGCCGCCATTGGGCACCAGCTTGAGTTCCACCCCTGGCAGGGGCGCCCCGATGCAGCCCGCGCCTTCCAGGCGCCAGTGGGCGGTGGTCACGGCGGGGGCAGTCTCGGTTGCGCCCCACGAGGTGGTCAGCCACAGCGGCCGTGCGGGGCGCACCCGGTGGGCCAGCGTCTCCAGGCGCTGCCAGGTGGAGGGGGCCAGCGCGGCTGCCGCATAAAAGGCCAGGCGCACCCGCGCCAGCACCTGCGCGGCCAGGGCGTCATCGGCCTCCAGGAACGGCAGCAGCATGTCGAAACCCCGGGGCACATTGAAAAGCATGGTGGGCTGCACGTCGCGCAGGTTGCGCACGGTTTTTTCGATCAGTCCCGGCACCGGCCGGCCTTCGTCGATGTACAGCGTGCCGCCATGGCACAGCACCATGTGCAGGTTGTGGTTGCCGCCAAACGTGTGGCTCCAGGGCAGCCAATCGACCAGCACCGGCTTTTCATGGGCCAGAAAGCGCCAGGTCTGGGCCATCATCTGCTGGTTGGCGCACAGCATGCGGTGGGTGTTGATGACCACCTTGGGTCGCCCCGTGGAGCCAGAGGTCAGCAGGTACTTGGCATGGCCATCGGCCTCCAGCTCTTCGAACGCCTCGCGCACGGCAGGCGTCTCCTGCCCGCGCTGCAATTGCTCAAACGCCAGCGCGCCTGCACAGCTGTCGGCATGGCGGCTGAAGACTTTCACCACCTCGCCGCGATAGCCCGCCAGGGCGGGCGCGTAGACGCGTGCATCGGAGGCATAGACCAGGCTGGGCTCCAGCACCGCCAGCATGCTGTGCAGGCGGCTGGGGTCCTGAGAGCGTGCATAGGCACTGGACATGGAACAAGGCGTGATGCCCACGTGCATGGCCGCCAGCATGAGCACCGCGTGGTCCACCGCGTTGTCGGACAGGATGGCAATGGGACGCCCGGCAGGCAGCTTCAGGTCCAGCAGCGACTGGGCGACCGCACCCACGTCACGGCGCAGTTGCGCGTAGCTCAGGCCCCGCCATTGCTCTCCGCCCGCATCGCGCTCGGCCAGGGCCAACGTGTCGGGGGTCTCGCGCGCCCAGCGCTCCAGCCACTCGCCCACGCAGCGGGCATAGGGGCGCAAGGCCTCGGGCGAGCGCAGCGTGAACGAGCCATCATCAAAAGACATGCGCAGCGTGCGCGGTGGCGCAATCTGGTCTTCATCGTCAAGAAATACGGGGTGCATGGTGTTTGTTGTCTCGCAGTTTTTTTGTGGGGCGGCAGAGCTGATCACTCCAGCGCGCCCGACGATTGTTTGGCGCGCAGCAGGTCGATCAGCAGTGCATCGCGCGCACGGGCCAGCTCCCCCGCCTGCCGCGTGCCCAGCGCCTGCGCCACGCCCTCGGTCACCCGGTGCCGCAGGGCCGCATCCATGGACGGTGCGCCCAGATCGCGCCACCAGTCCTCGATGGGCCCGCCCAGGTGGGCCAACAGATGTTCAATACCGCCGTCACCGCCTGACAGGTGCAGGTTCATGAACGGCCCCATCAGCGCCCACCGCAGGCCAGGGCCCTGAGCAATGGCGGTGTCAATGTCGCTGACGCTGGCTACGCCCTCGTTCACCAGGTGAAAGGCTTCGCGCCAGAGCGCGGCCTGCAGGCGGTTGGCGATGTGCCCCTTGATCTCGCGCCGCACATGGATGGGGCGCTTGCCAATGTGGGTGTAGAACGCCATCGCCTGCGCCACGGCCTCGGGCGCGGTGCGCTGGCCGCCGCCCACTTCCACCAGCGGGATCAGGTGCGGCGGGTTGAATGGGTGGCCCAGCACCACCCGCTCAGGCCGCGTGCAGGCCTGCTGTATGTCGGTGATGGCCAGGCCCGATGTGCTGGACGCCAGGATGGCATGCGCCGGAGCGGCTGCATCCATGCGGCGAAACAGGTCCACCTTGAAGTCCAGTCGCTCGGGGCCGCTCTCCTGCACGAAGTCGGCCTGCGCCAGCGCGTCCTCCAGCCGGTCATGCCAGCGCAGGCGATCCCGGTGGGCACCGTCCGCCAACCCCTGGCGCGACAAAACCTCCCAGTGCGCTGCCACGACAGTGCGCAGGCGCTCCTGCGCGCCCGGTGACGGGTCCCAGGCATCCACGTCCAGTCCCCGCGCCAGAAAATAGGCGGCCCAGCTCGCGCCAATGACACCGGTGGCCACCACGGCCACGCGCTTCACGATCTGATCCATGCGACGGATTCCTTGAAAAGTCAGGACTCAGCCGTGAAACCGACCTTCTTGACGAGCGGGCCCCAGCGCTCAAACTCGGTCTGCTGGGATGCCTGCATCTCGCCAGGCGTTGAGCCCTTGGCGATGAGTCCCACGACAGCCAGGCTGTCGATGACGGCCTTTTCCTTGATGGCAACGTTGATGGCCGCATTGGCGGCCGCCACCACGGCAGCGGGCGTGCGGGCCGGGGCGTAGAAGCCAAACCATTCCTCGGTCGTGAGTTCCGGAAAACCCTGCTCGGCAAACGTGGGTACCTCGGGCGAGAACGGGGACCGCGCCTGGCCCGACGTTGCAATCAGCCGCAGTTTGCCGGCCTTGTGGTTGGGGATGAAGTCACCGCTGGGCGTGACCATGGAGGCAATCTGGCCACCCACCACATCCGTCACGCCGGGGATGGAGCCCCGGTAAGGCACATGCTTGAGATCCACCCCGTTGTTGAGTCCCAGCAGGGCGCCAATGAAGTGCGGCGTGGAGCCTGCTGCGGGAGAGCCATAGTTGGCCTGTCCTGGGTTGGCCTTGGCCCAGGCCAGGAAATCCTTCACCGTCTTGACCGACGCAGGCACCAGCGGCCCCACGGCCAGCCCGTGGTGCATCACCGCAGCAATCGACACCGGCACAAAGTCCTTCACGGGGTCGTAGCTCAGCTTGCTGTAGATGTGGGGGTAGATCGATGTGCAAGAGAACGGCGAGAGCGTGAGCACCGTGCCGTCCGCAGGGGCGCCCTTGAGCGACTCCAGCGCAATGCGCCCGCCCGCTCCGGGCTTGTTCTCGACCACCGCAGCGTTGCGGGTATAGGCCGACCCTGCCAGCTTCTCGCCCACACGGCGTGCCACGCTGTCCCCTGCACTGCCCGCAGGAAAACCATAGAAGACCTTGACCTGCTCCAGCGCCTGGGCCTGTGCGGCCAGGGGCGACAAGGCAGTCAGCGCTGCAGCGCTGCCCAGTTGGTTCATGAAGTGGCGGCGTGTGTACATCATCCTGTGTCTCCTGCTGGTTTGTTGGTCGTGGTGACTAAAAGAGGTGCGCGGCTCAGGTGTGAACCAACGCGGTGGCGGTGGCTGATAGACCACACCCCCAAGCGGGGAACGTGTTGTCTCTGACTTTGCGTTGGGTCATCACGGTGCCTGGCGGAAAATGCTAGTGCTGCAGATTATTTTTTCCCGGCCCGGTCCACTCAGTCATCCCGACGACATTTGGACTCAGGGTATACGTGGGTCGGTTTTTGAACGGCGCAGCACACAGGAGAACGCCTCACCATGTTGGTCAAACTGGCTCCCCCTACCATGGCCGATCTGCTGGCAGCATCGGCCTGGTTTCCGCTGCTGGACAGCGGCGCGCAGGCGCGTGTGCGCGACGAGCTGCGCGAGGTGGATGTCCCCCAGGGGGGCGCACTGTGCCGAACGGGCGACACGCCCGTGCACTGGTACGGTGCCATCGAGGGCCTGCTCAAGTGGACCGTGACCTCGGGCGATGGCCGCTCGGTCACGCTGGGCGGGCTGTCGGCAGGCAGCTGGTTTGGCGAAGGCACGCTGCTGCGCGGCAGCCCGCGCACGGCAGACATCATTGCGCTGCGCCCCAGCCGGGTTGCGCTGATGCCGGTGGAGACCTTTGAATGGCTGCACGCGACCGAGCGCAGCTTCGACCACTTTCTGCTGCGCCAGATCAACGAGCGCATGCACTGGTTCCTGGGCAACTTCACAGCCCACCACCTGCTCGACACCGACAGCCAGGTGGCGCGGGCGCTGGCGGGCCTGTTCCACCCCTGGCTGCACCCGGGCAGCGACACGCACCTGCAAGTCTCGCAAGAGGAAATCGCCAACCTCTCGGGGGTGTCGCGCCAGCGCTGCAACGCCGCATTGAAACGCCTGCAGGCAGCCGGCCTGCTGGAGATCGAATACGGCGGCATCACGGTCACCAACCTGGAGGGGCTGCGCCTTCGGGTGGAGTAGCCGTGCCGCTACAACGGCCTGCCGTGGCAGATGCGTTTCATGGGTCGCAGGCTGCAATAAAGGCCACGGTGGCTGCGATCACGGCCTCTGGCTGATCGCGGTGCGGCGAATGCGCGCAGGCGGGCAGCTCCAGCAGCTGGGTGCCCGGCACCTGCTGTGCAATGCCGCGAATCTGCGCCAGCGTGCCGTATTCGTCGTCCAGCCCCTGGATGGCCAGCACCGGCGCGCGGATGGCGGCGATCTCGGACTCGATGTTCCAGGTGCGGAAGGCGGGGTCCAGCCAGATGCGGTTCCAGCCCCAGAAGGCCGAGCCGGGGTCACCGTGGTAGCGGCCCAGCTTGTGCGCCAGGTCGGTGTGCAGGTAGGCATCCTTCGCGCGCTCGATGTTCTCCACCGTCACGTCTTCCACAAAAATATGCGGGGCCAGCACCACCAAGCCCCGTGCACGTTCCGGGAACCGCGCAGCAAACAGCAGCGCAATGGACGCGCCGTCGCTGTGGCCGAACAGCCAGGGTGCACCCTTCACACCCAGGGCGTCCAGGAAGGCTGGCACCACTTCGTGCGCCTGCTGGTGCATGAAGTCCACACCCCACACCTCGTCCGCCCCGCGCGGGGTGGACTGGCCATACCCAGGGCGCGAGAAGACCAGCCCCCGGAATCCCCCCGTTTCGCACAGCCTCTGCGGAAAATCCTTCCACATGGCGACCGACCCCAGGCCTTCATGCAGGAACACCACCAGCGGCGCCGCCGTGCGCTCGGGCGCGATCCATGCGTACTCCACCTCCACGGTGCGCTGCCGCCATGCGACGGAGACCTTGCGCGGGGCACCGGCCACGGCTGTCATGGCAGTCATGGCAGTCATGGCTGTGGCCCCTGTTCACGCTCGCGCAGCCGAAAGCGCTGGATCTTGCCCGTTGCGGTCTTGGGCAGCTCGGGCACAAACGCGATGAGGCGTGGGTATTTGTAGGGGGCCAGGCGCTCTTTCACAAAGGCTTTGAGGTCTTCTGGCGTGGCGGCCTGTCCGTCCTTGACCACCACAAAAGCCTTGGTCTTGGTCAGGCCATCGGCGTCCTGCGTGCCGATCACGGCGGCCTCCAGCACGGCCGGGTGCTGCATCAGCGTGGCCTCCACCTCGAACGGCGAGACGTAGATGCCACTGACCTTGAGCATGTCGTCACTGCGCCCGGCGTAGGTGTAGTAACCCTCTGCATCGCGCACATACTTGTCGCCGCTCTTGGTCCATGCGCCCTGGAAGGTTTCGCGCGTCTTCTCGCGGTTGTTCCAGTACAGCAGCGCGGCGCTGGGGCCCTGGATGTACAGGTCGCCAATCTCGCCATCTGGCACCTCTCGCCCGTCTTCACCGCGCAGCGAGACCTCGTACCCTGGCACAGGCTTGCCCGTGGTGCCGTAGCGCACATCCCCCGGACGGTTGGACAGGAAGATGTGCAGCATCTCGGTGGAGCCAATGCCGTCAATGATGTCGCAGCCAAAGTGGGCCTTGAAGCGCTGCGCGATCTCTGCGGGCAGGGCCTCACCCGCCGACGAGCACATGCGCAGTGACACCGCACTGCGCGGCGGCAGGCGGGGAGAGGCCAGCATGCCCGCAAAACCGGTGGGCGCCCCGAAGAACACCGTGGGCTGGTGCCGCGTCCAGCGCTCGAAAGTGGCGTCGGGCGTGGGGCGTTCGGCCATCAGCACCACCGTGGCCCCCACCGACAACGGGAAGGTGAGGCTGTTGCCCAGACCGTAAGCAAAGTAGAGCTTGGCGGCCGAGAAGCACCTGTCCTGCTCCGTGAGGCCCAGCACCGGCTTGCCATACAGCTCGGCCGTCCACCACAGGTTGCCGTGGGTGTGGACCGTACCTTTGGGTTTGCCTGTAGAGCCCGACGAGTACAGCCAGAAGCCAGGCACATCAGGCCCTGTGACAGCGGGCGCCGCAAGGGGGTCCACTGCGGCGATGGCAGCCCGCAGGTCCAGCGTTCCATTAGGCAGCGGCCCCTGCGGCTGCGACACCAGCTGCAGGGCCACCTCGTTCGGCTGCCGGTTCATCGCCTCGTTGAGCACCGGCAGGAGAGCCCCCGACACCAGCACGGCCTGCGCGCGGCAGTGCGAGAGCATGTAGGCATAGTCTTCCGGCTTGAGCAAGGTGTTGACGGCCACGGGCAACACCCCGGCGTACAGGCAGCCCAGAAAGGCCACGGGCCAGTCGCAGGTGTCGAGCATCAGCAGCAGCACGCGCTCCTCGCGCCGCACACCAGCCCCCAGCAGCACCGCAGCCAGGCGGCGCGCGCGGTCTTCCAGCGCGCTGTAGCTCAGGGTTTCGTGGTCGTCGATGTAGGCAATGCGGTCGCCGCGCGCGCGGTTCAGCGCAAACAGGTGCTCCGCAAAGTTGAAATGCTCCGGCAGGCTGGTCATGGGGATGTCTCCGTGGTTCTTGTAGGGAAAGGGCCTGCGTCAAAAGTGCGGGGCTACGCCGGATCGGGCAAACCCAGCGCCGCCAGCACCGCAGGGCTGGCCTGCACGGCGCTGCGCTGGTGGTAGAGGTCCAGGGCACGCAACCCGCCCAGCTCGGCACCACCGCCCGCGCGGCCCGGGCCGCCATGCTGCGACATGGGCATCACATTGCCGTGGCCGCTGTGGGCCTGCGCCACGTCGGGCGTCACCACATGCACGCGGCCGTGGCTGGCGGCCACCGCCAGCGCGGTATGCGCCAGTGCAGTCTCGTCACTGCCATACAGCGAGGTCACCAGCGAGCCCTGGCCGCGCTGTGCCAGCGAGATGGCATGCGCGCTGTCGTGGTAGGGCAGCAGCGTGGCCACGGGACCGAAAACCTCCACATCGTGCACCGGCTGCGCAGCATCGGCGTCGCGCGCGCCCAGCAGCACCGGGCCGATGCAGGCGGCCACGGCGGGGTCGGCATCCATCAGCGGACGGTCGCGCCCGTCGTGCAGCACCGTGGCGTGAGCCTGCAGCGTGGCCAGGCCTTCGCGCACCGAAGCCAGCTGGGCCCGGCTGACCAGCGATCCCATGCGCACGCTGTCGTTGCGCGGGTTGCCCACCGTGATGCCTGCGAGCTTGGCGCCAATGGCTTCTGCTGCTGCGTCGTACACCTCGGCGGGCACCAGAATGCGTCGGATCGCCGTGCACTTCTGGCCGGACTTCACGGTCATCTCGCGCACCACTTCGCGCACCAGCAGGTTGAAAGCCTCGCTGCCCGGGGCCTCGCCCGGCAGCAGCAGGGCGGAGTTGAGGCTGTCGGCCTCGATGCCGCAGCGCACCGACCGGTGGGTGATGGCGGGGTGCGCGCGGATGATGCCCGCCGTCTCGGCCGAGCCGGTGAACGACACCACATCGAACGGCTGAAGCGAATCCAGAAGACCCGCAGAACTTCCGGCGATGACCGACAGTGCGCCCACGGGCAACACGCCCGCCTCCACCACGTCGCGCACCATGCGCTGGGTGAGCCATGCCGTGGCCGTGGCTGGCTTGACGATGACGGGCATGCCCGAGAGCAGGGCCGGTGCGGCCTTCTCCCACAGCCCCCAGGCCGGGAAGTTGAACGCATTGATGAACAGCGCCACGCCCTGCCGGGGCACCTGCAGGTGCTGCGACTGGAACACAGGCTCCTTGCCCAGCTTCACCGCGTCTCCGTCGCGCAGGGCACGCACGTCGCCCAGGGCATCACCCCATTTGGCGTATTGGCCCAGCGTGAAGATGGCACCGTCAATGTCCACGGCCGAGTCGTTCTTGACCGTGCCAGCATTGGCCGTGGCGATCTCGTAGTAGCTGTCGCGGTGGGTCTGCAGCACCTTCACCACGGCCGCCAGCATGGCGGCACGCTCGCGGTAAGTGGCCGCACGCAAGGCCGCGCCACCGGTGTCGCGCGCAAACGCAAATGCCTCGGCCAAATCCAGCCCCGCCGCATCCACCCGCACCAGCGCCGTGCCCAGTACCGGGTCCCACAACTCGGTGCCCGGCCCGGCTCCATGTTGCCAACGCCCTGCGGCGAAATTGGGGAGCAGTTCAGTCATGCGGGGCTTTCTTCAATAAGGGGAAAAGGAGTGGCCAGGCCGCTGTGGCGCCTACCGGGTGAAGTGGATCTGCCCCTCGGGCAGGAGGTAGAGCACGAGGGCCCGGCCCTGCGCCACCGTGGGATGGTGGGCACTGCCGGGCGGGTAGACGCACCAGCCGGCAGGGTGGCCATCAAAAGTCGCGCCCTGCGTGAGTGGCATGATCAGATCGATCTCGCCACCCGGGTGGCTGTGGTGCGGGCCCGCCAGGTCCTGCATGTCCACCACATCCACCGAGAAACGGTGCAAGGCGTCCTCGGGCTTGAACACCCGGCCGTAGCGAATGCCACCGCCCTCGCGCTCGCACAACCAGCCTTCGCGCACCCCCATCACGCAGGCCTCCATGAGGCGCTGGTACACATCGCTCTCGGGGCCATGGGCTTGGTTGAGCCAATCCGCCAGCGCCGCGTCCAGCGGTCGTCCGGCAATCTGCTCCGTCAACGTGGCAAGGGTCTGGTGAAATACGGCTTTGGTGGACATGGGCGTCTCAGGTGAAGGCGTCAGGGGCAAAAGCGCAAAGGCAATGGGTTGATCCATGTCCTTGCGCCACCCCAAAACATGCAGTATGTTGCGTCACACGAACAATAATTGCTGATCACACCAACGTCAAGCACTATAGTGCATATTCAGTATATTCCCTGAGCAGACGCCAGGGCGGCAATGGGCGCACGAGGATGGGTATGAACGAACAAGAAGAGGCAGGGATGGGTTTGCCGGCGACTGCCACGACCACAACCGTGGCCGAGGAGCCCAAGAACCCCGTGCTGGTGGCGCTGGGGGAGCGGGTGCGCAACCTGCGCGCGCAGCGGGGGTTGACCCGCAAAGCCGTGGCTGTGGCGGCCGACGTGTCGGAGCGGCACCTGGCCAACCTGGAGTACGGCACGGGCAATGCATCCATCCTGGTGCTGCAGCAGGTGGCGGGCGCCTTGCACTGCTCGCTGGCGGAACTGACCGGCGATTTCACGACAGGTTCACCCGAATGGCTGCTGATCCGCGAACTGCTGGAGCACCGCAGCGAGCCCGAGCTGCGCCGCGTGCGCCTGGCCTTGCATGAACTGCTGAGCGGCGGCGGCAATGACACGGCCCGGCATGGGCGCATTGCCCTGGTCGGCCTGCGGGGTGCTGGCAAGTCCACCCTGGGGCCCCTGCTGGCGCGTGCGCTCGATGTGCCTTTTATCGAACTGAGCCGCGAGATCGAAAGCCTGGCAGGCTGCAGCGTGCGCGAGATCCACGACCTGTATGGCACCACGGCATATCGGCGCTATGAGCGCAGGGCGCTGGAAGAAACCATCCAGATCCACAGCGAGGTCGTGATCGCCACACCGGGCGGCATCGTGTCAGACCCGGCCACCTTCAACGAGTTGCTGGCGCACTGCACCACCGTCTGGCTGCGTGCCGCTCCCGAAGAACACATGGGCCGCGTGGTGGCCCAGGGCGACATGCGCCCCATGGCGGCCAGCAAGGAAGCCATGGACGACCTCAAGCGCATCCTGGACGGGCGCGCCGCCTTCTATTCCAAGGCCGACATCACCATCGACACCTCCGGGCAGACACCCGAACAAAGCCTGGCGGCCCTGCAGGCAGGTGTGCGCAAGGCCATGGCCCGGACGGCCTGAGCCCCCCCCCCAGCACCCTTCACCCCCCACTCCACGGTAACCGCTGCCCCCAGCGAGGGGCGCGGCTCTGGCGTGCCAGCGCCACCCCCCTCTGCACGCCCTCCTGACGGGTCACAGCACAAACATGCATTGACTTGCCTATTGATATGCATCATGATGCACATCAATAGGCAATACATGCATTATTTTGCACAAACCCATTCCAAGGAGACGCCATGACCCAGACCGTGCAACCCCCGTCCCGCGTGGACTACCGGACCGACCCCACGCAGTACCGCCACTGGAAGCTGGCAGTGGACGGCGCGGTCGCCCGCCTGTCGCTCGACATTGCCGAAGACGGTGGCATTCGCCCTGGCTACAAGCTCAAGCTCAACAGCTATGACCTGGGCGTGGACATTGAGCTGCACGACGCACTCAACCGCATCCGCTTCGAGCACCCACAGGTGCGCTCGGTCATCGTCACCAGCGCCAAGGACCGCATCTTCTGCTCGGGTGCCAACATCTTCATGCTGGGTGTCTCCAGCCACGCGTGGAAGGTGAACTTCTGCAAGTTCACCAACGAGACGCGCAACGGCATCGAGGATTCGTCCAAACACTCGGGCCTGAAGTTCGTGGCCGCCGTGAATGGCGCGTGCGCAGGCGGCGGCTACGAGCTGGCCCTGGCCTGCGACGAGATCGTGCTGGTGGACGACCGCTCGTCGGCCGTGTCGCTGCCAGAAGTCCCCTTGCTCGGCGTACTGCCCGGCACCGGCGGCCTGACGCGTGTGACCGACAAGCGCCATGTGCGCCACGACCTGGCCGACATCTTCTGCACCAGCGTGGAAGGTGTGCGCGGCCAGCGCGCGGTGGACTGGCGCCTGGTGGACCGCATTGCCAAGCCAGCACAGTTCGCGGCCGCCGTGAGCGAGACCGCTGCACGCCTGGCCGAAGGCAGCCACCGCCCCGCCAACGCGCAGGGTGTGGCCCTGCCCCGGGTGGAGCGCGAGGAAACGGCCGACGGCCTGCGCTACGCGCATGTAAGCGTGGACATCGACCGTACCCGCCGCACGGCCACCATCACGGTGAAAGCGCCCACCGGCGCCCAACCCACGGACATCGCCGGTATCGAGGCCGCAGGGGCCGCCTGGTGGCCCGTGGCCCTGGCGCGCCAACTGGACGATGCCATCCTGAACCTGCGCACCAATGAACTCGACATCGGCACCTGGCTGCTCAAGACCGAAGGCGACGCACAGGCGGTGCTGGCCAGTGATGCCACGCTGATAGCGCACCAAGGCCACTGGCTGGTGCGCGAGACCATCGGCGCGCTGCGCCGCACCTTCGCGCGGCTCGATGTGTCGTCACGCAGCCTGTTCGCGCTGGTGGAGACCGGCTCTGCCTTCGCAGGTTCTCTGGCCGAACTGGCTTTCGCGGCCGACCGCACCTACATGCTGGCCCTGCCCGACGATGCCGAACGCGCCCCCCGGATCACGCTCAATGAGTTCAACTTCGGCCTGCTGCCGCTGGTGAACGACCAGAGCCGCCTGCAGCGCCGCTTCTATGAAGAAACCGCCCCAATGAAAGCGGCCCGCTCCGCCGCTGGCAAGCCGCTGGATGCCGATGCCGCGCTGGCCCTGGGCCTGGTCACCGCCGCACCTGACGACATCGACTGGGACGACGAAATCCGCATCGCCATCGAGGAACGCGCCGCCATGTCGCCCGACTCGCTCACCGGGCTGGAAGCCAACCTGCGCTTTGCCAGCAAGGAAAACATGAACACGCGCATCTTCGGCCGCCTGACCGCCTGGCAGAACTGGATCTTCAACCGCCCCAACGCCGTGGGCGACAAGGGCGCGCTCAAGGTCTACGGTACGGGCCAGAAAGCGGGCTTTGACCTGAACAGAGTCTGAACCACACCATCGTCCGAAACGCCAGAACACGACAAGGAGCACGCGACCATGAGCACCATCAACTACAGCGAGAAGATCCCCAACAACGTCAACCTGAGCGAAGACCGCACGCTGCAGCGTGCGCTCGAAGGCTGGCAACCCAACTTCATCAACTGGTGGGACGACGTGGGCCCCGAAGGCTCGACCAACCATGAGGTCTACCTGCGCACTGCGGTGAGCGTGGACCCGAACGGCTGGGCCCAGTTCGGCCACGTAAAGATGCGCGACTACCGCTGGGGCATCTTTTTGAACCCCGGTGACGCCAACCGCGAGATCCACTTCGGCGACCACAAGGGCGAGAAGGCCTGGCAGGACGTGCCCGGCGAACACCGCGCCAACCTGCGCCGCATCATCGTGACCCAGGGCGACACCGAGCCCGCCTCGGTCGAGCAGCAGCGCCACCTGGGGCTGACCGCGCCCAGCATGTACGACCTGCGCAACCTCTTCCAGATCAACGTGGAAGAAGGCCGCCACCTCTGGGCCATGGTCTACCTGCTGCACAAGCACTTCGGCCGCGACGGCCGCGAGGAGGCCGAGGCCCTGCTGCAGCGCACCTCCGGCGACCAGGACAACCCCCGCATCCTGGGCGCCTTCAATGAGAAGACGCCCGATTGGCTGGCGTTCTTCATGTTCACCTACTTCACCGACCGCGACGGCAAGTTCCAGCTCTCGGCCCTGGCCGAAAGCGCGTTCGACCCGCTGGCGCGCACCACCAAGTTCATGCTGACCGAGGAGGCGCACCACATGTTTGTGGGCGAGAGCGGTGTCTCGCGTGTGCTCTCGCGCACCGCGCAGGTGATGAACGACCTCAAGACCGACGACCCGGCCAAGGTGCGCGCGGCAGGCGCCATCGACCTTGGGACCATCCAGCGCTACCTGAACTTCCACTACAGCGTGACCATCGACCTGTTCGGCGCCGACCAGTCGAGCAACGCAGCCACCTTCTACAGCTCGGGCCTCAAAGGCCGCTACGAAGAGGGCAAGAGGGTTGACGACCACATCCTCAAGGGCCAGACCTACAAGGTGCTGGAAGTGGTGAACGGCCAGTTGCAGGAGAAAGATGTGCCCATGCTCAATGCCTTGAACGAGGTGCTGCGCGACGACTTCATCAAGGACTCCATGGCCGGTGTGGGACGCTGGAACAAGGTGCTGGAAAAAGCGGGCATCCCCACGCGCCTGTCGGTGCCCCACAAGGCCTTCAACCGCCAGATCGGCGCCCTCGCGGGCATCAAGATGTCGCCCGATGGCCGCGTGGTGAGCGAGGCGGAATGGACGGCCCGCAAGGCCGAATGGCTGCCCACACCAGAAGACTTCGCCTTTGTGGCGTCGCTGATGGGGCGCGTGGTCGAGCCCGGCAAATTTGCGGGCTGGATCGCGCCGCCGGTCATGGGCATCAACCGCCAACCCGTGGACTTTGAATACGTACGTTTCGGTTGATCACAAGCAACCGCCCCCTGCGCCCGCAGGCCAGGGGGACATCTGGAGAACCCCATGGACCAGGCCGTCGCACACTCGGTGATCAAGCAGCACCTGATCGACCCCGAAATCTGCATCCGCTGCAATACCTGTGAAGCCACCTGCCCGGTGGGCGCCATCACCCACGACGACAACAACTATGTGGTCCGGGCGGATGTGTGCAACGCCTGCATGGCCTGTATCTCGCCCTGCCCCACAGGATCCATCGACAACTGGCGCACCATGCCCCTGGCACGCGCGTACACGATCGAAGAGCAGCTCACCTGGGAAGAGCTGCCGCCCGAACTATCGCAAGAGGATCTTGCTACCGAGGGCGCAGTCCCTTCGGCCGAAGGGACCGAGGCGCCATCGCCCTCCGTCGCCCCCGGGGAGCCCGGCACGCAGGTGTTCCGATCTGCGCAGTACGGTGCCACCCTGCCGCCCTGGTCGGCCGCGCATCCCTATACCAACCTGTTCCCGCCAAAAAGCCCCACCACGGCCACGGTGGTTGGCAACTTCAACTGCACCGAGGCGGGCTTCGAGAGCGAGACCCACCACGTGGTGCTGGACTTCGGTAGCATGCCGTTCCCGGTGCTGGAGGGGCAGTCCATCGGCATCATCCCGCCAGGCACTGACGCGCTGGGAAAGGCGCACCACGCGCGCCAGTACTCGATTGCCAGCCCGCGCAACGGCGAGCGGCCCGGGTACAACAACCTGGCCCTGACGGTAAAACGCGTGACGCAGGACTATGACGGCCTTCCCGTGCAGGGAATCGCCTCCAACTACATCTGCGACCTGAAAGTGGGCGACAAGGTGCAGGTGGTCGGGCCGTTTGGCAGCTCCTTCCTCATGCCCAACCACCCGCGTTCGCACATCGTGATGATCTGCACCGGCACCGGCAGCGCCCCCATGCGCGCGATGACCGAATGGCGCCGGCGCTTGCGCAGTAGCGGGAAGTTCGAGGGCGGCAAGCTCATGCTGTTCTTTGGCGCACGCACGCAGCAAGAGCTGCCCTACTTCGGCCCCTTGCAAAACCTGCCCAAGGATTTCATCGACATCAACCTCGCGTTCTCGCGCACGGCCGGGCAGCCCCGGCGCTATGTGCAGGACCTGATGCGCGAACGCGCCGCCGACCTGGCAGCGCTGCTGCGTGACGACAACAGCCATTTCTACGTGTGCGGCCTGAAAAGCATGGAAGAAGGCGTGGTGATGGCCCTGCGTGACATTGCCAGCGAGGCCGGGCTGGACTGGGACACCGTGGGCGCCACCCTCCAGCGCGAGGGCCGTCTGCACCTGGAAACCTACTGAATCCCGGCATATCGACAGGGCTGGCCGCCACACCGGCGCCCCGCTCCATCCCGTAACGCAACCCACTCCGCAATCGGTGCGGGGCGCTTGCCGCGGCCCGTCGCACCAACCAGGTTGCTCGGCATTTTTCCTCCTGCCGAAGGGGTTCGGGACATGTAACACCTGCAACGCACTCCCGGCCCGGACGGGCCCGTTCGGCGTTCCTGCGAAAATAGCGGGCTTTGCCCACTGGGGACCCGTTCCCTGATGCACCTGTGCCCGGAGCGATCCGGGGACGCAGTGCCAGCACAGTGAATGGCCCCACGGGATGTATCTGCACCACCGACTCAACAGCTCGCGCCTTGTTGTCCTGCTCCAGCAATGGGCGCGGGAGGACGGTCCGCGGGCTGCGCCTGCGCCGCAGCAGGACGTGGCACAGACGCTGAGCCAATGGCTGGGCACGGTGGATGCCGTGCAGCTCAGCCGGGCGCTACATGCCATCGAGTCCTTGCCAGAAACTACAGGGCGCGCGGGTGCGGCGCCGGGGCCCGCCATGGACCTGGCTGCGCTGGACCGTTTTGTCCAGAAGGCCCAGGTTGACCTGTCCACACTGCTCACAGCCCCGGCTGCCACCCCCAAGCCCCTGCGCGCGCGGGCAGACAACACGCCCGTGGAGATGCCCGATCCCGAGGCCGATGCAGACTTTGCAGCCCATGGCCCCCGCTACCTGGACCGGCAAAAGCAGATGGACACGCGGCTGATGGCCCTGCGGGCCCAAGTGCGCCACGCCGTCGCCAAGGGCAACCCCGCCCTGCGGCAGCTGGCTGCACTGGATGCCGTCATGGAACAGATGCTGGGCGCACGCGAGCAGCGGCTGTGGGCATCGCTGCCCGGCCACCTGGAGCGGCGCCTGGCCTACCGCCACCAGATGCACCAGCAGGCGCTGCAAGCCCGGGGCCAGGCCGACGAACCGCCCCGCTGGCGCCAGCCTGGCGGCTGGCTGTGGGCGTTTGAACAGGACATGCATGCGCTGCTGCTTGCCGAGATGCAAGTGCGGATGCTACCGATCACGGGGCTGCTGGAAGCAGCCCACAACGAGAAAACAGGACAACAGGAATGAACAAGAGTGTGATGCCCTCCATCTTTGCCGTGGGCCTTGCGGCCGTGGGTTGGGTGGGCTGGGGCTTCGTCGGAAGCAGCCCCCTGGCGCTGGCCATGACGGCGGTGATTGGCGCGGTCTACGTGCTGGGGGCTTATGAATTGCGGCAATTCCGCGCTGCCACCCAGTCATTGACCAGTGCACTGGCCACCGGCTCTGCACAGTCCGCGCCGCTGCCAGACCTGAACGACTGGCTGGGCCGCCTGGCGCCGGCACTGCGCCACCCCGTGCGCCAGCGCATCGAAGGCGAACGCGTGGCACTGCCGGGCCCGGCCCTCACGCCCTACCTGGTGGGCCTGCTGGTCATGCTGGGCATGCTGGGCACCTTTCTCGGCATGGTGATCACCTTCAGCGGCACCATGTCTGCGCTGGAGACCTCGTCGAGCCTGGAGTCGATCCGGGCCGCGTTGTCGGCCCCCATCAAGGGGCTGGGCCTGTCGTTCGGCACCTCGGTGGCCGGCGTGGCCGCATCGGCCATGCTGGGCCTGTTGTCGGCGTTGAGTCGCCGCGAGCGGCTCTCGGCCGTGCGCCTGCTGGACGCGCAGATCCCCACCCTGTTCCGCCCCTTCTCGCCCGCCCACCGGCGCGACGAAATGCTGCACGCCCTGCAGACACAGGCCCAGGCCATGCCCCTGATCGCAGAGCGCCTGCAAGCCCTGATGGAGGGGCTGGAACGGCGCAGCGAGCAGCTGGGCAATCAGCTGCTGGCGCAGCAACAAGGGTTTCACCAAGAAGCGGCCACCGCTTACACCCAGCTGGCCAGCACCGTGGGCACCTCGCTGCAAGACAGTCTGAGCGCCAGCGCGCGCCAGGCCGGAGAAGCCATCCGCCCCGTGGTCGAGCAGGCCATGGCGACCCTGGCCCAGGAAGCACAGCGCTCGCACGAACGCCTGCGCGCCACCACCGATGCGCAGATGCAGGCGCTGTCGGGCCAGTGGGAGGGCACGGCACGCCAGGTGGCCGACACCTGGACCACCGCCCTGCAAAGCCAGGGCCAGGCCCAGTCCACCCTGGTCACCCAGCTCGACCAGGCACTGCAGACCGTGACCCAGGCGTTTGACCAGCGCTCCACCACCCTGCTGGCATCGCTGCAGGCGTCGGCCGCGCAATCGCAGCAGGCCCAGGCCGCCGCCGATGCACAGCGCCTGGAAGGCTGGCGCGACAGCCTGAACGGCATGGCCCAATCTCTCGCCGCCGAATGGCAGCAGGCAAGCGCCCAGACAGTGGCGCAGCAGCAGGGCGTGGGCCGTGCGCTGGAGAGCGCGGCGGCACAGATCGACCACACCCTGCAAAGCGCCACCCAGGCGTTTGACCAGCGCTCTGGCGCCTTGCTGGCCGCCCTGCAGGACACCGTGGCGCAATCGCACACGGCCCAGCTGGCCGCCGACCAGCAGCGCGTGGAAAACTGGAGCAGCACGATGGAAGGCCTGGCCAGCACCCTCAGCGCCGAATGGCAGCGTGTGGGGGCGCAGACTGTGGCGCAGCAGCAGGCGGCCTGCCAGGCACTGGAAGGCACAGCCACGCAGATCGGGCACACCCTGCACAGCGCCAGCGAGGCACTGGACCAGCGCTCCAGCGCCTGGCTGAATGCCCTGAACGAGACGGTGGCCCAATCGCACACCACCCAGCTCGCCACCGACCAGCAGCGCCTGGCGGCCTGGAGCCGCTCCATGGACGGCATGGCCAGCGCCCTCACGGCCGAATGGCAGCGCGTGGGCGAGCAGGCCGTGACACAGCAGCAGGGCGTATGCCAGGCGCTGGAGGCCACCGCCACGCAGGTCACCGAACGCATGACCGAGCAGGTGGAGCGCACCCTGGGCAGCACGGCAGCGCTGATGGAGCAGTCAGACGCACTGCTGCGCACCCGCCTTGCCACCGAGGCCCAGTGGGTGCAAACCCAGGGCCAGCGCATGGACGAACTCACCATCGTGTGGCGCACCGAGCTGCAGGCCCTGCGCGATGCCGAGGCCCAGCGCGGCCAGGCCGCCGTGGAGCGCCTGGACACGCTGCAGGCGGCCGTGGCCCAGCACCTGGCCACGCTCGGGTCGGCACTGGAGGCACCGCTCACGCGCCTGCTGCAGACCGCGTCTGACGTGCCGCAGGCAGCGGCCGAAGTCATCACCCAGCTGCGCCAGGAGATGACGCGCCTGAGCGAACGCGACAACACCGCGCTGGCCGAGCGCACCGCCATGCTGGAACAGCTGGGCACCCTGCTGCATGCCGTCAACGATGCCGCCGTGCAGCAACGCGCCGCCATCGATGCCCTGGTCGGTTCGGCCGCCCAGGTGCTGGAACAGGCGGGCGAGCAGTTTGCCCAGGCGCTGGGCGCACAGGCTGGCAAGGTGGACGAGGTGGCCGCCCATGTGGCCGCCAGTGCGGTGGAGTTGTCCAGCCTCGGCGAGGCCTTCGGCCACGGTGTGGGCCTGTTCAGCGCCAGCAATGAAAAGCTGATGGAGGGCCTGCAAACCATCGAGGGCGCGATAAGCCAGTCGATGAACCGCAGCGACGAGCAACTGGCCTACTACGTGGCCCAGGCCCGCGAGGTGATCGACCTGAGCATCAGCGCGCAACAAGGCATTGTGGAAGACCTGCGCAGGTTGCACGGCAACGCAGGCCGATCTGCCAGCCTGGCTGCAACCTCTGAGGGAGCTGCCGCGTGACCGGCCTGGACGACACCCAGGATGACCACGCCGAACCCACCGCCCCCGTGTGGGCGGTGTTTGGCGACCTCATGGCGGGTTTGCTGGGCGCGTTTGTGCTGATCCTGGCCGGGGTGCTGGTGGTGCAGATCGACCTGGTGGCCAGCCTCAAGCAGGAAGTGGAAAAGCGCCAGCAGGAGGAGCAACGCCGCATGGCGCTGGAGAAAGCCCTGGCCATCCCGCTGGCCAGTGGCCGTGTCACGGTGAACAACGGCCGCATCGGCATCAGTGGCAGCGTGCTGTTTGCCACGGGCTCCGACGAGCTGCGCCCCGAAGGCCGCCAGCTGCTCAAGAGCCTGGTGCAGCCCCTGCAGGTGTACCTGCGCGAGCGCGACGAGATGCTGATGGTGAGCGGCTTCACCGACAACACCACACTGCTGCGCGGCCCGCACCAGCGCTTTGCGGACAACCTGGAACTGTCGGCCCAGCGGGCCCTTACCGTGGCCCGCGCCCTCATCGACGAAGGCATGCCTTCGTCGCAGGTGTTTGCCGCCGCTTTTGGCGCCGAACAGCCCGTGGCCGACAACGCCGATGAAAAAGGCCGCGCACAGAACCGGCGCGTGGAAATGGCCCCGGTGCCCAAGGCATCGAACACCTCACCCCGGCGCCATGAGTGAGCTGCCTGGAGAGCCCACGCTCGACGCGTTGCGGGCCCAGGGCGCGCACCACCACGACCCGGCCCGCTTTCACTACCTGGAGGTGCTGGCCCAGCGCCTGCCAGGCCAGCCCGAGGCCGTGCAGCGGGTGCTGGCGCAGCGCCTGCAACAGGCCGTGGCCGCCTACGCCCTGCGGGTGCAGCCCATGCCACCTGCCGGGGTTAAACCCGGCGCCAAGGCTTGCCTGCAGGCCACTGCGGAATCCCCGCTGACCCGGCTCAACCGCGAGCTGCGGGCCCGGGCATCGGCCGACACCGCTGCCGCCGAGGCGGATCTGCTGCCCCACAGCGGCACCCACTTGCCAGACATGAAAAGCGTGCAGCAGTTTGGTGAGGTCTGGTCCAAGATCTCGGCCGAGCAGCAGGTGGTGCAGGCCCTGCACCGTGGGCCCGAAAACGCAGGGCCGCTTAACGCACACAAGCTCATGCTGCGTACGCTGAGCCTGATGCGCTCGCTGTCGCCCGACTACCTGCGGCGCTTCATGTCACAGGTAGACAGCTTGCTGTGGCTCGACCAGGCGGGCACCCGATCAGCGCCACCGGCCGCCCGACCCGCGCGCAAGGGGCGCTCCAAGGCCTGAGCCTGCATCTGGCCACCGCCGCTGTCGCAGACGGCTACACGGGCCCCGGGCTCACGGGCCGCGCAGCGCTCTCCAGCAGCCACAGCGCCGTGCGCGCACGGGTCATTGCCACATACAGCATGTTGCGCTCCCGGTAGGCCTCTGCTTGCGCGGCAGGCCCCGGAAACCGCCCGCGCTCCACAAACGGCAGGGCGACAAACATGAACTCGCGCCCCTTGCACGCCTCAACGCTCAGCAGGCGCAGGGTGACCGGCTCCTTGCGCTGGTACATCGCAATGCTGGCGGTCGCCATGAGCGTCAGGCGCCCCAAAAACTCGCTCGCGGGCATGCCCTGTGCCAGCCCAGCCAGTTGCTCCAGACTGGCCAGGCAGGCTTGGCGCTCTACGCCATGGATGGCGGCATCTTCAAAAATGCGGCGCACTCCGGCATAGCGAAAAAAAGCCCCCGCATCGGCCCGCAGGCCGGGCGGCAGCGCCATGGCCTGGGCGCAGGCATCTGCCAGCGGCGGGGCCTGGCGGTCCAGGGTGCCGTGCACGATGTAGCGCTGCATCTGCAGCGCATTGCCATGCAGGGTTGCCGCCAGCTGCTGGCTTTCGCTGGCCCCCGGCCCCAGCGTCCAGCCCGCATCGTCAAACTCGCCCTGGGCCAGCACATCGGGGTCCACGGCATCGGGCCGGGCATTGCGGCGGCCGTAGTGCAACAGCCCCTGGATACCGGCCGCCACGATCCCGGGGGTCAGGGTCCGCCCAGCGGCACTGTCGCCCTGCAGCGCCCACAGCAGGCACAGCACCAGGGCCACCTCGCGGCGCAGGTAGAAGGCACCCATCCCCTGGCAACCGTAGTGCACCCCTTCGTGCCCAAACACCCATTCCAGCAGGATGCTGTCCTGCGGGTTGCGCAGCACCACGTTGAGCGCACTGTGCGTGCTCCTGTCGGTCTTGGCGGTCTGGACTGCGCGCAAGCCACCCCAGCTCTGGACGATCTGGGCGTGCAACTCCACCAGCTGCTGCGCACACTGCGCATCCGTGTCGTAGCGTTGGTGCACGAACGAGTCTGAACTCTGCGGCGCACACGCAAACTCCACCCCGAACAAGGGGTTGAGGGCTGCGCATATCTCCGCGCCGAACCGGCGCGTGGTGTTGATGCGCAGGACCTCCATGCCCGTGGGCAGGCTGTCCCGCAGGTGCTGCAACGCCCCGCCAAACACCGAGAACGCGCCTTCGTGGATGTGCTGGTTGAAGTCGCCCGCGCCCACAAACACGCCGTTGTCGCTCTGCACCAGCTTGCGCAGAATCGTGAGAGCACCTTCGTCCAGGTCGTGCAGCTCGTCAAACAGCACAGCGCCATAGCGCCCTTGCAGCGGCTCGCAAGGCTGGTCCCAGCCCAGCAGGTCCAGCTGGCGGCTCAGCTCGAAGCTGCAGTCGCCCTCCGCATAGAAGCGGGGTTCATGGTTCAGGCCCACGCGCATGCGCTCGTACTGGCGCAGCAGGCGGTACAGGTTGTAGTCCAGGTCCTGCGCTGCACAAAAGTCCCGCAGGCTCCCCTCTTCGCCGTCGCGTTGGTGGTCCAGCCGCCGCTTCTTGGCCAGGGCCTCGAACGCGAGAAACGCATCGATGTCCACATCGTGCGCCATCACGGCATCGGCATCCGGGTCCGGGCTGCGCGCCAGCTCCTGGCGCAGCGCCTGCTGGGCCTGCAGGATCAAAAAGCGCCGCTGGACCGGGTCGTCGAGCTTGACCACCGGATCGCCCTGGGCCCGCAGCACCTGCTCGCTGAGCTGCTCGATGGTCAGGATCTCCAAGCTGGCAGGCACCGCGCCGTGCAGCTTGAGCAACCGGTCGCGCAGCGCCGTCACCCCCGCACGGGAATAGGCCAGCACCAGAATGCGCCCCTCGGGGCCCAGGCCCGCCAGCAGCTGGCAGGCCTTCATGCACAGGGTGGTGGTTTTGCCCGTGCCTGCCAGCGCGCTGATGATGATGGCCGGTGCGTTGGATTGAAGTACCTGCTGTTGTTCGCCGGTGGGCACGAACCACTGGCTGTTCCAGCTCCTGGCGGGGGGATGTGTCATGTATTCGGGGCCATGTCGCAGACGGGGCGCTATTGTCACCGGCCGGGGCCAGCGGCGCCGTGAACCCGCCGTGCGAGCCTCAGTGCCGCCCGCAGCGCCAAGAATTCAAAGAAAAACAGCCTTTCCGCGCGACCCATATCAATTATTTGCTACACATTTAATAGCAAGCATCAGCAATGGGCATCCATGGGCCCTGCACCGGGCAAACCAGCGCCAGCCGCTACCGCCTGGCCAACAGCCACCGCTCCACCAACGGATGCAGCACCTTCTTGTGCGCACCTATCGCAAAGAAATGCTCCTCCACCCCGTCGCAGGCCCCTACCCGCTTCACGCCATACCGGGCCGTCAGATCGTCGTGCACCAGGTCCGCCATCGGAAACACCCCCATGCCCGCAGCGGCAAAGGTCTTGAGCAAGGCGCTGTCCTCAAACTCACCCATCACCTGCGGCTTGATGGCCATGCGCTCGAACCACTGGTCGATGCGGGCGCGCACTGCGGCATGGTGGGTGGGCAGCAACACGGGCACCTGTCGCAGGGACTGCGGAAACCCCCGGCGGGCAGCCGCATACAACGATGCAGGCGCATACCAGGCCAAGGGCGAGGTGTCCAGCAAGTGGCTGTAGACCTTCAGGTTGGGGTTGGGCGGCGCGGCCCGGTCGGCCAGCACCACGTCGAGGCGATGCAGTGCCAGGTCGCCCAGCAGGTCCTCGAACTCGTCCACCAGGCACAGCAGCCGCAGGTTGGGTTCCTGCATCACAGGTTGCATCAGGCTGCGCACGGCCAGCTTGGGCAACTCGTCGGAAATCCCGACCACCAGGCGCACGGTGGGAGACCCCACGGCATCCCGCACGGCGGCCGGTAGTTGCTCACCCAGCTGGAAAATCTGCTCGGCCTGCCGCATGGCTGCAAACCCAGCGTCCGTGAGTGCCACACCGCGACCTGCGGGCTTGAGCAGGGCATAACCCAGCGAGCGTTCCAGCTCCCGCACCTGCGTGCTCACGGTCTGCACGGCCATGCCCAGGCGTTCTGCGGCGCGCGCAATCCCCCCTTCTTTGGCCACCACCCAGAAGTAGTAGAGATGCCGATAGCTGAAGTCGGGACCCATGGCTCGCTGTTCTCCGGCGTCTTTCCGGTTTTTTAGAACTGTTGCTTCTCCATTATCTGCTTCTACAAACCGGCAGCAGAACTATCGTGAAGCCTCGCCCAGCCCTGCTGCTTGCGGCCACGCGCAGCACCACCGAACCGCCGATGAAGAAGGAGGCCACCATGTTGAGAGTCCTTGTCCCCACCGATGGCTCACCCAAATCCCAGCATGGCATTCGCCATGTGATCAGTGAGTTTGAGAAAAACCGGCACCTGGAAATCCATGTGCTCAACGTGCAGCCGCCGTTCTCCAGGCATGTGAGCGACTTCACCAACAAAAGCGACCGGGCCGATTTCCACCGGGAGCAGGCCGATCTGGCGCTGGCGCCCGTGCGGCTGGCGCTGGATGCTGCCGGTGCTCCCTACACCGTCCACTACGAAGTCGGCGACAAGGCCGACTGCATCGTGGCCGTGGCGCGTCGGCTGGGGTGCGACTGCATCGTCATGAGCACCGCGCGCAAGAGTTCGCTGGTGCGCCTGGTGGAGCATTCGGTCACCAACCAGGTGATCGAGCGCACGACCGTGCCGGTGGAGGTGATTGCGGGCGAGCCCGCCTCGACGCTGGAACGCTTTGGCATCCCCGCAGGGGTGGGGGCAGGCATCCTGGTGCTGTGGATGGCCGCCAGCTGAAAGCCTGCGGGGGCGTCAACACAGCCACTCCGCGCCTTTCCGCCGCCACGCTGAGCGGCGAGGCACAGCATAGCCCTTATTCGACTAATGTTTTGGACTTTTTAAACAATTTTTATGGACTTTTTTGGTGATTCCCTCAGAATGGACGCGTGCATTGGAAACCAGACCCCCTCCTCTACCCCAGCCATTTAAGAGCACGCGTCAAGAGGGGACGAGGCCTGCTCCAGGGCGCCGAGTACCTGCCTTGGCTTTACATACGCGACGTTCCTTCACGCGGCACTTCGTTGGGTGGGCATGGCATCGTTACGGGTCGCCCGCATCAAGGTCTTTCCGATCTGGAGGCCACCTATCTGTACCTTATGGAACGTCGTGAGAGTGTGGTGGACATTCGAGAGCAATGGCCTATCTTGGATTTGGATAGGACTCTAGAGCTCTGTACGGAACTTGAGGTTCGACACATATATAAGAGAGGGTTGCCGGAGCCCTTCACGATCGACTTTCTGATCACGGAACTGACGGCGGACGGAAAGAGCTACCGTGCAGCGAGCGTTAAGACTTCTGAAGATGCGGCCGATCCGTCAAAGAGATTGCGTTTAGAGGTGGAGCACAGATGGTGTCAAGAACGAGGCATACCTTGGACGTTGGTAGATACGTCGCGCTTCAATAAGACACTACTTGAAATCCTGCGCTTCATGCGTGGGTGGTTTCGCCATCGTTTCAATCCGGAAACACAACTTGATCCACGCTTCTTACTTGCTTTCGAGAGCTTCTACAAAAGCAACGAGTTGCTCAGTGAGTTAGTGGCAAGGCTCACCAAGACTCTTCGACTCCCCAATTCGCAGGTGCTGGACATGTTTCGGTACTGTGCTTGGTCAGGTCAAATAGATATCTCGCTTGGTCATCCGTTGGCGCTCAATCGACCACTGTTTTTGAATCAGAAGAAGCGATGACTGATTTTCGTGCGCTACCCAATCAGCCAACCCTTCATGTAGGCTTGGCACTGCATGACTCCGAACGACCAGGTCGGTATCTTCGCCTAACTCATATTTTTGAGGATGGGGTATATGCGATGTGGGTGGGCACACCCGAAGAAGCCAGGTATGCCAAACGACCGATTTTCTATTCTTGGAATCAACTTAGCGCGCTCACCTCACCTACATCGAAATGGGGTCGCATAGTACTTCCACAACAGCTCTCCGTGCCAGCCGAAAGCGGTAGTTCTCAGGCAGGAAAAATTCAATCAGCATGGGTCCAGATCGCGCCTGTAATACAAGCATTTGAAAATAGGACGAACCTATCGAGACATCACTTTACCGCCTTAATTCGAGAGAGAGCTTTAAGCATAGACGTTGCGGAAAAGACGCTGCACCGTCTCATCCTTCGTTACTACTACTTCGGCAGCACAAAAATAGCACTGGTTGCACTGCCTCGCGGCCCCAAGCGCACCACGAGGGGTCGTGAAGAGTCAGGTGAAAAAGACCATGCAAATGGCGAAATTCCGGATAAGGCCAATAATCGCCGCGGCCGGAAAACTATTCTGAGCGATGAACTAGGTCCTAATAATTTTGTTGTCACTCCGGATGATGTCGACGACATGCTCAGATGCTATAAGCAATTGCTCAGAAAGGGGCCAACAAATAAGACCACTGCGCACGAAACCTACTTAAGCACTTTTTTCCAGAAGAGCCACCCTGATACTTATCGCCAGTACATAAAAAAACAGATATCAGAGCCAGTAACCTATCGCCAGTTTTGCTACTACATAAATGGTGAGTTGCAGCTTACGGAAGACTTAGCACGAAATGAGCGCAGGCTTCGTCGTGACCCTGCCAACACCAACTCGCTAGTTTCGGCAGGTCCAGGTGAAATATATGAGATCGATTCTACCGGAGGGCGACTCTACCTAGTCTCCAGCGAAAAAAATCCTGTAGTGGTAGGCAAACCAACCATTTACTTCCTAATTGACCGGTGGAGTAGATTTGTCGTCTCAGCGTACATCTCTTTGCGCGCGCCTTCGTACGAGGAAGTTCGCAATACGCTCTTAATTGCATTTACCTCTCGCGAAAAACGCTTCTCGAGATTGGGCATAGAAGTTTCTGACAATCAATGGCCTATAGGCTGCATTCCAGCCGTTATCTGTCCTGATCGTGGATCCGACTTCATGAGTGGATCTATGTTGCAAAGCGTGGTCGATGATCTGCGCATCGACCTGACGCCACTCCCCCCTCTATGCCCAGACGGCAAAGCAATAGTAGAGAGGCTAATCCGCACTATCAAGCAGCGCATGGCGGCATCGGGGATGAAAGGTGTTTACGCAGACCGTCCCTTAGATCCTCAATCAAGAAGGGCCGCACGTAAGGCTGAAGCTGCTGCAGTGCACACACTTGCGGATGCGTACCGAGCGTTAATCGAAATTGTGAAGGACTACAACAACCGTCCCCATCAAGCCCTCAAGCGTCGAAAAATCCTTACACAACACGGCATCGAACCTACGCCGAAAAATGCGTATGTTTGGGGACTCGAAAACATAACGGGACTTCGGTCTGCACCGTACACGGAAGAAGACTATTACCGACTGTTACTCAATTCAGATAAAGCGAGTATTTCAGGAGGTGTTCTTCGCTACAAGACTCGTGCATATCATCCCTCTAACGAGGCCGCAATCGACTACATCAGGCGATCGCCCAGAAACAGGCCTTCTCTGGACATCCGACTCGACAAGACGCAGCCAGCGGTAATCATGATAGCGAGCAGACACGGCGAATGGCCGTGTTTCGTGATGGGCGCTGGTGACGCAAGGGACAGCGAAGGAATTTCAATTGACGAGGAGGAGGCCTTCGCGGCTGTCAATGCACGCCTTTGGGCCCGCTCCGACCATGAAAGTCGACGCGTACGGGTTGCCGCAAAGGCGGCCAAGCCTGTCAACAACCGGCATAAGAGCGCCCACGCCGAACGTTTACCTAATGTTGATATGCAACGAGCTAGGTATCAAGAAACCGCAAAACTCAAAAACAAGTTGCATGCCCAAACACACACAGAGTTCGAAGAGCACACGGCCAGTGCGTCCGTTGGGAAAAGCTGGAGTGAAGTGGAGCGAGAGGAGAAGGCTCGATTGGTAGAACTAGTGAAGCTAAACAGGAGCAAGCGATGAAGGATGTTGAGATATTCCCTGCGGTGTATCACGATACAGGAGTTTCTCGATTTGCAGGCAATCCGTTCATTGAGGCAATGCCGCCTCTGGAGCAAAGCAAAAGTGACTTTCTGACTAACCTCGCGCACTACCCAGCGAAGCCGTCGGCAACGCTTCGCAGGAGTAGCGAGGTCGTTCGACTGATGGAGCTGTCCACCATCAACGACATCGTCTACCCTTTCCCTGAATATCAAAAGGCTGGCTTCACCCTGGCCAAGATGGCCCGCGACACTTATGTAGCGCGCCACCCTTTGACTACGATGGACCGGCAGAGGAGGCACGCCATTGCCACCACCGGAACCAATGGTCTACCAATGCCCGCTGACTGGAAACCTTCGGCTAAAGGCTACTTCATGATGTCTGTTAGCGGGCAAGGCAAGACTACTTTCGCAGCTGCAGCTTTGCTGAGATACAAGCAGGTTATTTGCCACTCGAATTATCACGGAGCTGATCTGAAATGCCATCAGGTCGTATACGTTCTTCTCAGAGTGCCTCACGACGCAACACTCAAGTCGTTGTGCCTGCAATTCTTCAACGAGATCGACCGACTGCTAGGAACCGACTATTCGCGGAAGGCGGCAGCGCTACGCAATATTGCGCCCATGGTCGACTTGATGAACAAAGTCGCAACAGCTGTCTCCTTGGGCTTTATTGTCGTTGATGAAGTTCAGAATTTGCGCAGCGCGCGCGCCCAAAATGCGGAGCTTGTACTAAACCTATTCAGTGAAATCATTGAGCGGCTCGGCATTAGCTTGTTGGCGCTTGCAACACCAGCGGTCCAAGCTGTCGTAGAAGGAGCGGTACGAAACACCCGCAAACTCGCTTCCTTCGGGAGCTTGGTAATTGAGCCGATGGCAAGGAATAGCCCTCAGTGGGAAGAATTCTGCGATACGTATTGGGACTATACGTTTGTCAAGACAAAGACAAAGCTGACGAAAGAAATCCTTGATGCTTGGTACACGGCCTCAGCGGGAAATACGGCCTTCGCGGCGCTCGCGTTCACACTATCTCAGCACAATGAGATTGGCGGGCGCGAAATTATCGACGCTACTGCGTTTCAGCGAACCGCGGCGACTGACATGGCATTTCTTGGACCGGCAATTGCAGCCTTGCTCAGCAAGAACCCTGCAAAGCTTCGAATGTTTGACGATCTGCTGTTCAGTCCTAGGTACAAAGCTATGCGCGCCCTGCTTGGGGCAGAGGAGCCTGCTCGACCCAAAGGGGTAAAAAACGATGAGTTTGACGATGTACACGAAGAGAGCGTGCCCCCCAGTCCCGCTGCGACAAAGAACAAAAAAAGGGCCTCGCCTCGGCCGGTTGACCTCCCCTTAGAGGATCCGCTGGCCCGCTGAGACTACTTGCTGATTGACTGGAGTTAGCAAACGTGCACCGCGCTCGCCTCGCTTCAACAACTATCTGCTACACGCCTGAGCTGCTCCATGACGAACTGCTGTATTCATGGCTGTGCAGGTTAGCAATCTTGAATGCGTGGGGAACGGGCCGAGACGCAGTGAGGAAAATTTTTGGTGGCAGGACGGTTACACCCAGCCTTACCCTTCCCACTCACTTCGATGCCATGAACGAGCGATACGCGGGGGCGCTGCCACACGACTCTTTCGCCGCTCTTATGGAAGCCAGTACGCTGCTACCGTATCACAGGCCGTTCTTGGATCACGAGCGCTATGCACAACTAATGGAGGACTCGCGCTCAAGTAACTCCCTTGACTTGAAACTGCGGCTTGGTCTCGTTGCAAACCGGTTCGGAATCAACACGCCACACCGCTTTTGCCCCGCATGTGTAGCCGAAGATATTGAGATGAACGGCTGCCACTACTGGCATCGGCAGCACCATCTACCCGGAGTGAACTGCTGCGTCCGCCATTCTCTGCAGTTGCAACAACAAAGTGTCCCAAAGGAAGGCCTATTTGGCCAACCCCTAATGTATCCAGGCCTTCCTAGCGGCGAGGAATGCATAACCCCTGAATGTGGTTTTCAATTCCGATTTGCGCAACTATCAGCGGATCTCCTGCTGGCAGCACTACCGCCGATAAACAAAGCCGATCGCACCAACGTATATCGAAACCGCCTGTCGGCAAAAGGCTTTCAGTCGAGCCGTCGAAGCCTCGACTACCAATTAGTTGCAACTGAGGTGAGGCACTACTTTGCCGACTTCGCTAACTTTCAGCATCAATCACGACTGCTGCAGACCGCCAGAAGTCCTTTGCGCTGGATTGAAGATCTGGTTGAGCGTCCTGACCGCTCATTGCATCCGATATGCCACCTGCTGATGATTGATTTTTTATTTGGCTCCATAGCAGAGTTCAGCTTGGCAGTTGACGCAGAGCGGTCTTCACGCGAAGCGACACGAGGAAGTGCGCACGCGATTCCTCGTGGTGAGACAAAGAAATCCCTACAAGTACCAGGCCTTGAAATAGAACATCTCCTACGCAACCCGTCATTGTCCTGCCGTCAGATAGCTCAACAAACGGGCAAGAGTGTCGGCACCATCGTCAAGTATCGTAGACAGCGAAAAATCGAAGTGAAAGAGCGTCGTAAATTCGTCGGCGCCCAAACTCGAACTTCGATAGGGCACGACTTGTTGTCAGGTTTGGAATTGCAGTCTATTGCCCTTCGTAATGGGGTTTCCGTGCAAACTATATATCGGGAATTAGCGTACGAGAAGGGCACCAAACTGCACCGCCAACGTTCACTTTTCATGGCACAACGAACGTCTCGGCGTGACCGGTGGATGGGAGTGTTAAAAACGCCTGGCGTTGAGGGAATCTCCAAAGCAAGGTCTCTGGGCTTTTCTGACTATGCTTGGCTCTATCGACATGATCGCAGTTGGCTACTTACTTCCAATGCGCAATATCGCAAATCGGTGAGCACGCGTGGTACGGTGAATTGGCCGGCCCGAGATCAGGAGCTCTGCTCGAAAGTTCTCACTAGGATGATCTTGCTATTAAGGGCTGAACCACCCATGCGAATCTCAGTAGCTCGGCTTTGCTCAGGGCTGGGGCAATCCTCTCAATGGCGCCGCGACAAACTACCCCACTTTAAGGCGCTCTTATCACGTTTTTCGGAGACACCTGAGTCGTTCAGAATTCGGAGGGTTAACTTCGCAATCGATTTTTTAGTGCAACGAGAGTCCGACATTAAATTATGGAAAATTCAGCGTGCTGCAGGCCTTCGTATATGGCCTGCGGACCTTATCGCGTACGCTCAACGACGAATCAACGAGCACACCTAAAGGTCTTGGGCACCAACTAACTCTCTAAGCCCCTTCATGGTATTCCTGCCATACGTTCCCACCCCTTACCCAGACGAAGTTCTGTGCTCGGTTCTCACAAGATTTGTAGTTCACAATGGTGAGAGTGTTTTTCGAAAAATATCAAATTCTGTAGCCCACCTCAGTCCCAATCTTTCAATTTATCAGGCAAGCCCGCCTCATCCTGCAGTCGTAGCATTCATCACCGATCAAATGGGGCTACCAGGAAATGAAGTCACCGATAGGTTAACTACAAGTCAATTCTTTCGAGTATTCAACACGGCTCACAAGAGACCGCTGGACCTAGAGACAGCGGGGTATGGAACACGAAGTGGGAGACTTCGGTCCCTTGGATTCATTCCTTGCAATCACCAACCCGCTGTGCGTTTCTGTCCATCCTGTCTTGATGAGGACTTCAAAAAATACGGTGAGCCCTATCTTCATCGAATTCATCAGATGCAGCCCGCATTGACATGCACAGTTCATGAAGAATGGTTAAGAATTTCATGCCCCAAGTGCAAAATGCTTGTTGTGCCAATTAACAGAATGGTACTTCGACCTATGCCCATCGTCTGCGAATGCGGCGCGGATCTACGGTCATTGCCGGTCAGAAAATCGCCAGTAAGCAGTGCCTTCAAGCGATTGAGTAAATTTTGTGCGGATTCAATTTTTTCTAAAAATTCACTGTGGTCGCACGCTCAAGTCAAGTCCGCCGCCAGCGAAGCTCTTGGACTATCGCCGCATGACTTCTCCACAGGATATATCAAATCTCTTATCAAAGTTTACGGTAAGCCAATCAGCATTTCTCCTCACAAATTCGTTATCGCGCCGCCGAGCAGCGACTGCCATCTCAGACTCAATCTGGATTTGGGGAGGTTTAAAGCTGAGGACTTTGCATCCCTCTTCACTGCCGCTGGACTAACCTTCGACGAATCCGCACTATTAATTTCAAAAAATAGAACTGTCGGCATTCACATCAAGCAAAGGAGTCCGAAGTACGTCTACGGTTTGAAGCACGCCGAAGAAGTCCTCCTGAACTTTTCAAAAGCATACCCAGGCGAGGTGGCTACGAAATTCCAGAGATCTCACCCTCGACTCTACTGGCTCCTGAGGATCCATCATCCAGATTCGATTAAAAGATGGTGTCCAAAGTTGAAAACACTGCCGCCGATTGAGAGCGATAGAAAGAAGTTAGGTCGACTATTAAAGAAGAATGGAGATTTTAAAAAAATATTCGCCAGTGCATCGCGCCCCCTCTTTAGAGCAATTGTAAGGGACCAGAACTGGCTGATAAGCACCGCAAAATTAAGCCCATCAGATTTTACAGCCCCCCCACTCAAACCGATCACCAAACTTACATCAGCAAAAATCCCTGCCTCCAAAAATTTGAGCACTCCCACCAACAGAAAAAAAGAACATAAAAATCCAAAAATAGATGACATTGAAAGAGACCTCGTATTCGCATTAATGAAGGCGATTCGCATAGAACGGCGCCCTCATAAGATCACCAGATCAAGACTTTCTCAACTATCATCAAGAGGAGTTTCTTCAATTACCAGAGCAACCCCACCCGGCAGTAGGCTGCACACGATGATAAGCAAAATCAACGCCGACAAAGATCGTAGATTGGCACTGTGGGCAGCACAAGCGTTAGCTCTTGCAGAGACAAATATGACGCCTACAACAGTTCTGCTAGCGGCAGGGCTCAACACGACTTCCCGTAACAGGGAACACGCGCGCTCTGCAATCGATTTGCTTTCAAGCGGATTAAGTCGTCAAGCAATTCGTGAATCTTTTAACACAGACCCAGAGCAGATAGCCCGATTACACCGCCTCAACCGAGTCGACTTAAAACCTCTGAATTAATACAAGCGACATCTTCTAGTCAAATATCGCGAATAATCATCTGACTAAAATCCTTCAACTGCTCTGCGGAGGCGGCTTGCCGCCGATGCTGATATTCCGCCCCCGACGAACCCGACCTCCTCAGCGCCTAGAACTTCGAGGGGGCCACGACGGCATTTACAGCACCATCAAACACATAAATTATGACGACAGGGCGTAATTCACTCGTCGGCTGAACCTAAAAAGTGAGACATCAATTAAGTGATGCAGCAAAAGTGACTAAATTGACGATTACCCACAGGACCAACCGTTTTAAAAGCAATTGTCTTAGTGGCCATACAGGAGGCATGTGACGGCAGAGGTATATTGCTGCGGAAGCTAGATGCACTTGACCACAAAGTACACTGCAAGGTGACCATGCGTTCCGTGTCTACTTGACCAGACCAGGGTATGGTGCCGGTTAAAGTTGCTGGGTATAAAAATGGTTCCTGTGCTCCGGCCAACATCAGATCTACCACGAGATGTGGCGTAAGCCTACTGGCGTTCGCTACGAGCATGCGGGAGATACTGGCGGACAATACGCCACGCAACTCGTGCCCACCCAATCACATGATTTCTAAGCCCCCAGAGTCCATGGAGCCTAAAACTAAGCTCAAGGCGCTCCTCCATAGGATTCATACCCAGGTTGACACAACGTTCTCTGGACTGGGGGTCATTGTGTGGGATGGCGTGTCTACGATACCAATCCTCCCTATGCGAAGTGAACAGCCAAGGGGCATCCATGACTGACCTTGCCCCTGAAAAGTGGAGTTCTTAGTCCTTGTTGAAAATACCGACAAGGAGTCAAGGAATGACAGCAGCAAAGCAGGTGCGTGCGCAGTACACGCAGGAGTTCAAGTTGGAGGCGGTCCGCCAGGTGAGCGCCGGTCAGGCCATTGCTGTGGTGGCCAAGGTGTTGGGGATCCCCAAGGCCAGTCTGGGCAATTGGGTTCGCCAGGCAGCCAAAGGCGCGTTGAGCGGCGCTGGGGGCGATAACAAGGCCGTGGGGGTCTCGCCCGAGCAGATGGAGATAGCGCGTTTGCGAGCGGAAGTTGCGCGCCTGAGGATGGAGCGCGACATCGCAAAAAAAGCCGCGGCGTACTTCGCGCAGGACACGCTGCGAGGTACGCCTGGATTCACCAAATGAGGCAGCAGTACCCGGTGAGCGTCTCCTGCGGCGTGCTGGAGGTCAGCGCCAGCGGCTACTTCAACTGGCTGCGCCGCCCACAGGACATCGCTGGCAGGCCCGGCGGGCGCCACAGCGACGAAGCACTGCTGGCACACATCCGCGCCATCCACGCCGAGGTCAAGGGGGAATACGGCTGGCCTCGGATGCACAAGGAACTGCTGGCCAGGGGCATCCGGGTGGGCAAGGACAGGGTGCGCAAGTTGATGCAGCAGCACGGTATCCGTGCCAGAACCAAGCGCAAGTTTGTGGTCACCACCGACAGCCGCCACAGTCTGCCGGTGGCACCAGACTTGGTGCAGCGGCGCTTTACCCCCGAGGCACCCAACCAGCTGTGGAGTGGAGACATCACCTACATCGCCACCGACGAGGGCTGGCTGTACCTGGCTGCGGTCATCGACCTGTTCAGCCGTCAGGTGGTGGGCTGGAGCCTGCAGCCGCACATGCAGGCGGGCCTGGTCAAGGACGCGCTGGCCATGGCGTGGTGGCGGCGGCGCCCGCCGACTGGTCTGATATTCCACAGCGACAGGGGCAGCCAGTATTGCAGCGGCGAATTCCAGGATGCTTTGAAAGACTGGAAGATGCGTTCCTCGATGAGCAGGAAGGGCAACTGCTGGGACAACGCGCCGACCGAGAGCTTCTGGGGCCGCCTGAAAACGGCCAGCGTGCATGGACACAAGTTCGCCACGCGAGAGCAGGCCAAACAGGCTGTGATGGACTGGATGGCTTTCTACAATCACCGCCGGCTTCATTCCTCGCTGGGCTACCTCAGCCCATGCAGTTCGAGCAACGCTGGTACGAGGCACAGCGTAAAAAGGCCGCGTGAACCGTGGGTTAAGAGCTACACGAAACAGGGGCAAGGTCATCTTGCGCCTGCCGGTTTTTCCAACCTTCTTGTAGTTCTTGGTGCCACCTTCAAAGAGCCAGCGATCATGGGGATCGTCTCCAGCCTCTTCCCAGGCCTGCGACTCGATTTGCTCCCAGTAGACATGCCGAGGGTGTCGCCACCAGACGATGATGCGTCGTCCATTGAGGATGAAGCCCACATCGTCCCACCACGACAGGCTTGTCTCCGTCATATTCCAATAGGCATGGGGGATGAAAAGGCCGCCTTCCGACAGGCGCCAGGGGTGCATGCGGTGGTACTCCCGCATCCGCCTTCCCAGTGATTCATAGTGTGGACTTTTCATGTGCGGGCATTTGTTCCTGGCGGTCGTGAACGCTCTGAACGTCGGTCCTCAGTAGCTGCGTTCACGGGAAAACCTACTTTCGGACAGATACCAATATCTGACGCAGCTTGCGCGTTTCAATTCTTTTTCACAATGATGGGATGCGCTGCTTCACAGCCCATGATCGCAGCGCTCACCATCGCAGGCGAGACGCCAAGATCCGACAAAAAGGCTTCGTACGTTGACCTCGCACAGACGAGCTTTTCATAAGACCCCGGGGTCCACGCAAACCGCCCCAATTCATGGGCACGGGAAAGAAATTGGAGCATATCTTCAGCGTCGCCATCTCTATAGAAGAGTGACTCCAGCGCATCCAAGTAGATCGCTTCTGGCTCTACGTGATGGACAAATATTTCATATCGATTCGCCCATGCAAATGCGTGCAGAGCGAGCGTTGCACTTGATAAATCAAGACTCCATGCCTCCAATCTATCCGCGCGAAGAAATTCTGTGTCGGCCGCAAGTCCAAAAAGTATCCGATGCACCTGGCTCGCAGAAAGGTCTCTCAGATCCGACAGGGTCTCTGCATCAGGCCTCGGCGGCTTATCCATCCACGCGTCAAACGCTGGTGGGGAGAAACTATCCAAAACGCGCCTCATCTCGACGCGCTCGCTATCACTTGAGATATCCCAACTTAGCTTCAGATCCGAGGAGAAAGTTGAATAGATCCGGCCCGCACGTGGACTCCAGAGCAAGTGAAGAAGCTCCATGAGCCGCTCGGCGGCAATGGCCTTCAAAGTTTCCCAGTCCACAGAGCCGTTGCCGACAGCTAGCGCGGCCACATCGACGGCGTCAAAGTGCAAGTGCAAGTTGGTGATCGGGATGTTGTTGATTTCCACGCAAAGCTGACCCACCATTTCCATCGAATCTTGACCCACCCTGGTTCGTGAGCTTTGCGCTCACGTTGTGGATAAGTTCTTGGTCGCCTTCTCCTTCTTGGTGGTCTGTGGTGGTTGCTGTGCGGAGCTATTCTTGAACCGGTAGCTGTCATTGCCGGTCTCAAGAATATGGCAGTGATGCGTGAGCCGGTCCAGCAATGCCGTGGTCATCTTGGCATCCCCGAACACACTGGCCCATTCGCTGAAGCTCAGGTTGGTGGTGATCACGACGCTGGTGCGCTCGTAGAGTTTGGACAGCAGGTGGAACAGCAAGGCGCCTCCTGATGCACTGAACGGCAGGTAGCCCAACTCGTCCAGAATCACCAGATCCACATATGCAAGCCGGTGGGCCATCTGCCCTGTCTTGCCTTGGGCCTTCTCTTCTTCCAGCGCATTGACCAACTCTACCGTGGAGAAGAACCGCACCCTTCGGTGATGGTGTTCAATGGCTTGCACTCCGAGGGCTGTGGCAATGTGGGTCTTGCCTGTGCCCGGCCCGCCCACCAGCACCACGTTGTTGGCATCCTCCAGGAACTCACACCGGTGCAACTGGTGCACCAGTGCCTCGTTCACCTCACTGTGGCCGAAGTCGAAGCCTGCCAGGTCCCGGTACGCGGGGAACCTGGCCACCTTCAATTGGTAAGCAACCGAGCGCACCTCCCGCTCGGCGGTCTCAGCCTTGAGCAGTTGGGACAGGATGGGCTGTGCTGCCTCGAAGGCCGGCGCACCTTGCTCAGCCAGTTCCGCAACCGCCTGGGCCATGCCGTGCATCTTGAGCTCGCGCAGCATGATCACGATGGAAGCGATGGCAGGGTCATGACGCATAGCGCACCTCCCTCAATTGGTCATAGCGCAGCACGTTGGCCTGGGGTTCCACAGACAGCTTGAGGGCCTGGGGCGAGGTGACCGGTGCTGGGGCGGGCTTACCGTCCAGCAGGCGGTGGAGCACGTTCAGGATGTGGGTCTTGCTGGCAGCCCCTGACTCCAGTGCCAACTCCACTGCAGCGAGCACAGCTTGTTCATCGTGGTGCAGCACCAGAGCCAGAACCTCCACCATCTCCCGGTCGCCGCCGGGTTGCTTGAGCAAGGTGGCGTGCAGTCGCTTGAAGGCCGCTGGCAGTTCTAGGAACGGAGCGCCGTTGCGCAAAGCTCCTGGTTTGCGCTGCAGCACCGCCAAGTAGTGGCGCCAGTCGTACACGGTCTGTCCCGCACCATGGTGGTTACGCTCGATCAGACGCTGGTGCTCGCACACGATCTGGCCTTCGGCGGCGACCACCAGGCGATCCGCGTAGACCCGCAGGCTCACCGGCCGATTGGCATACGGTGCCGGCACGCTGTAGCGATTGCGCTCGAAGTGGACCAGGCAGGTGGGCGAGACGCGCTTGGTGTGCTCCACAAAGCCATCGAAGAGCCTTGGCACAGGCATCAAGGCTGCCCGCTCCTCGGCCCAGACATCCGCGACGGTGCCCGGCAGCTTGCCGTGCTCGATCTCGTGCCACAGCGCCACGCAGCGCTCCTCAAGCCAGGCATTGAGATCGGGCAGGCTCGGGAATGGCGGCACCACCTGCCACAGGCGATGGCGGGCGTCGCGCACGTTCTTCTCTACCTGGCCCTTCTCCCAGCCCGAAGCCGGGTTGCAGAACTCTGCCTCGAACAGGAAGTGACTGACCATGGCAGCAAAGCGTGCGTTGACATCTCTCTCCTTGCCCCGGCGCACGCGGTCTACGGCGGTGCGCATGTTGTCGTAGATGCCTCGGCGGGGCACACCGCCCAGCACGACGAACGCATGGTTGTGGGCATCGAACAGCATCTCGTGCGTCTGCAGAAGATAGGCACGCAGGTAGAACGCCCGGCTGTGACTGAGTTTGAAGTGAGCCACCTGCAGCTTGGTGCGCACGCCGGCGAGAACAGCCCAGTCCTCGCTCCAGTCGAACTGGAAAGCCTCACCCGGACCGAAGGCCAGGGGAACGAAGGTGCCGCGGCCGGTGGTCTGCTGGGCCACAAGGCGCTGCTCGTGCCAGAGGCGGGCAAAGGCCGCTACGCGGTTGTAGGAGCCGGTATAGCCCAGGCCCCGCAGATCGGCGTACATCTGCTTGACGGTGCGCCGCTGCTTGCGGGACCGGCCCGCTTCCGTCTTGAGCCAGCCGGCGAGCTTCAAGGCGAAGGGATCGAGCTTGGATGGACTGACCCGCTTGGCATAGTGCGGCTCGGCCTCGCCGGCGCGCAGGTACTTGCGGATGGTGTTGCGCGAGAGGCCCGTGCGGCGGGCGATCTCCCTGATGGACAGCTGCTCTCGCAGGGCCCAGCGCCTGATGACACTCAGTGTTGCCACGTCTATCACTCCTGGTCTCCTGCTGCTCAACAAAGCAGCAGGTTAGGGTTAGTACGTGGGTCAGGTTTGGATGGAAATCCCGGGGGTTAGTGGGTCACTTCTGCGTGGAAATCAACACCGATGACTTCAAACTGCGGACGCAGATTGACTGGGCGTTCTATGGTTTGGTCAAGAACCATGTGTCTTCCATAGTTTCCAAGCTCAAAGGAGGGCAGCCAGCCCCCAACGCGGTTGTCAATCAAATTCATCAGGCGTTACGCCGTTACGCGCGGCAACCGAAGCGCCGGCCTGACAACGCGCTATCCAATATCTTGCGCGAGTTGTCGAAGATCGCTCCGCACTTTCCATTCTTCCCCGGGTTTATACGGTGGGTGGGCTTCGACGGCCTCGGTGCGGAAGATTGGCAGTACAACCAGCTCGATGAAAATCGTTTTCCGCCCATCGCCCTTGGAATTGCCCGTGGCTTGGCGAAGTGGATGAAGGCATTCCCTGATGCGGCCCAAGAGGATATTGATCTGGCGCTTGAATGGATCGACCGCGTGCGGCCCGTGGCCGAGGGTGACGATGCCCTATGGATGGATTGGGACAGAGTTTATCTGCTGCGGCGCGTCCATCGCCATGCTGAGGCGGCCGGAGTTCTTGGTCCAGTCATCAAGGCGAAGAGAAATGAGTTTTGGGTATGGGCCGAGGCGACGAGACTGTATTCAGAGGAGCAGCCAGACCTCGCATTAGCGTGCGCGTGCCGGGCCTTGGAATGTGGTTCAGACCCCAAGTTCACTGTGAAGGTTCACCGTGAGCTTGCCCAGATGTTGGCAGATCGCGGTGAGTTTGCTCAGGCAAGCAGCGAACTGGCGTCGGTGATATCGCTCCGGCAAGAACAAGGTTGGGGAGTCGATGCGGAACTTCAGGACCTGATCAACAGCAGTTGGTATGACCCGTCAGCACAAGGTGCTGAAAGGGCAAGTGACTTCTATGCCCACCACTCCCAGGACGCACTGGTACTGTGTTTCGATTCTGTGGATGTGAAACCTGCGACCTATTTGGGAACGATCGTGCCGCAGCAGCCCAAGGATGCTGAGCCGGGAAGGAAGGTCCGACCTCTTCCTCGTTTCGCTATACGTGAATCCAATGGTGCGTCGGTCAGTATTGTTGGCCCGGGCGTTCGTTGCAGGAATATCAAGATCGGAGATCCCGTAACGCTAGTTCTCGGCAGGCAGCGGGACAGTGATCGCGACGCAATTGTTCAAGTTTCGGTTCGGTCGGACGGGGCCAGCTGGGACTGCACCGATTCGGGGAAGGGTCTGGTAACCCGCGAGGCAGCAGATGATAGGCGGGCAAAAGTCTTTGTTGATCGGGACCTTGAGGTTGGAATCGACGGCGAGGCTTGGATCGGGTCACACTCCCCCAAAGTCGGCGAAGGCGTTCGTTTTCGGGTGACTGAAAACCGCAAGACGGGCCGAAGGGACCTTTTCGCCGTTGAACCAGGTCCTCGTCCAGATGCTGATGTCAAGATGACAACGGGTCACTTGAAGAGGAACCCCAAGGGGTTCGCTTTTGTCGATGATGCCTTTGTCCCTCCTTTTATGGTTGAGACGGTCCCGCCGGAAGTCGATACCGTGGTTGCCGTACTGGTGTACGCGAAGCACCCGAAAGAGGATAGATACGGATGGCGAGCCGTCGCAATCAGCGCAGCGTGAAAAACGTTTCCGCAGCAACCCGCGCCAATGCTCATAAGCTCGGGAGGCCAATCGGCACGTGGTCAACCACCCCCAGCAGAATGCCCCACACCACGCTCTGTTGGAGTTCTGTCATGTGCGCCAGCCAGATCTCGCGAACAAGCGTCCAGGGAAGTAGTTGGATTCACCTGGTGACTGGTGCAGCCAGCTAGCAGTTGCTGATGGCCTTGATTTGGATCGCCGCAATCAGCCTGAAACTGAATAAGCAATTCTGGGTTAATTTTCACCGGCTATGGTTTGCGTGTAAATCAACAACTAGCCTGCCTGCTGGGTGCCAGCACCCCTTTTTCATCAAGCTTTGCACGCGCTGCCGATATCTCAATGAATCTGGCGCTTTCTCCTCACGTCCCCTGTGCCGACGGGAATTGCACCACCAGCAGGCGGCGACGATGTTGGGCGCTACATCGCGGCCTTGCTGTTGGCGCGCAGTGAGATGCTCTGCAGTGCACCGAAGGAACTTACGCCACCGTGTGGGCGCGCTTGATTGCGAAAGTTCAGGAAGCGTGGGCTCAATCATTTTTAGCCCGCAGTAAAAGCAGCAGCCCTGTTGGGCGATCGCGGACTGGATACGGAGTTTGGCCAGCTTGTTCATTTGGCAGCAGGGGTAGTGTTGAAGCTACTCCCGTTGCCGATATCCGGACAGGTCGGGCGCCGGGGCATCGCACCACTCGGCTATGCGCCAGGTAACCCGGACGCGGCCGGGTTCGCGTTAGCCCGGACAACCAATAATTTATATCGCTGCGTCCAGTCGGCGCAAGTACCGGCTGTTGCACGCATGCGTCATGCTGACTCAACAGGTAACTCGACTTGCTGCGCCGGATCCTTCGCCCTGTGCACAAACAGCTCCACCGGTGGCACCTTGATCAGCGACTCTGCCCGTTCGATGGTGCCGTGCAGCCAAGTGTCCCAGTCCCCCTTTTCCAGCGGAACCACCGTACGTTTGTCCTGCATGTCCGGCGCGCGCTTGGGGTCAGGCCTGTGCATCAGGTTGAGCACCGGCACTTCATCGCAGTTCTGCGAGATCATGGTTTCTCAACAGCAGTAACTGTTACCGGCACTTATCACCAGCGCGCTGCGACCACCAATTCGCAAACGCAAGAAGGTCGGCGTGATGCGAATCCGTGTGTACCAACAGGTCGCCCGCGTTGGGCGACCCGGTAATCCCACGCAAAATCAATGCGCGATGGATCGCGGCATCGACGCCCACGAAGTACGGCAAGTAGTCGTCGACGAAGGCGATCGGCTTTAGGGAGTTGAGCGTGTCGGCCTTAGGGCTCGCGGCCGTTGCCACGTTGTCGGTGGCATGGACCAGGTGAATCGGGAATCCGTGCAGTCTCAGGTTGTGCTCGCGAGCTGCCCTGAATTCCGCAGGCAAGGCCGTGACGCATACCAGTTCGTAGCCCGCCGCGGCGAGCTTGTGGCACGCCTCAATCGCTCCTGGAACCGGCGGGATCGATGACCAGAACTCGTTGTCGAAGGCCCGCCGAAGCAGATCAAGCCTATCCCCTTCAACTCGCTCCACTTCCCATCTGTCGATGGGCCAGTAGGCGAGCGGATCGCGCTCGCCAGGGTACGTGCCGAACGCCTTCTGCCAAGCGCTGGCATAGGCCAAGCCGTAGTCCAGGAGGACTCCGTCAGCGTCAAGCGCGATGATTCCTTTGGTCATCAGGAAGTTTCGCACAGCAGAGCACGCCTGCACGCGCGGGTTGGGGGGCTCCCTTGTTGTCGGGACTGCTAAGCGGCAACAGTTACGTGTGCCTTCGAGAGGATGTGTTTGCCTCGCGGTGCCCCAGAACTGACGATGCAATGAGACCAACGGCGCCACCAACGATGGCCATGTTGGCGATGTTGAATGCCGGCCAGTGCCAGCCGTGCAGGTGGAAGTCCAGATAGTCAATCACGGACCCGCGCACAGCCCGGTCGAAGGCATTGCCCAGGGCGCCGCCCAGGATGAGGCTATAAGCCAAGCCCTCGAGGCTGCGCACCGGCTTGGCGAGCAGCCAAGCGAGCCAGGCCGACGCGCCCAGGGCGATGGCCAGGAAGAACCAGCGTTGCCATCCGCCGGTGCCGGCCAGGAAGCTGAAGGCCGCGCCGGGGTTCAGTACGTGGACCAGGCTGAAGAACGGTGCGACCTCGCGCGACCAGCCGAGCAGGGTGGTCAGATGAATCCAGGTCTTGGCAGTCTGGTCTGCGGCAAAGACTACAAGCGCAAGGCAATACCAGCGAGCTGGTCGGTTGACATACTTCATCGTTCTTGTTGGTTAGACCAGATCGCAGGGCCGTGGTTGGATTCAGCGCGTTGCCGCACCGTGCTCGGCCGTGAGTGCTATTGACGCGGACAGAATTTCAGCGAGTTCCGGTCTCACAGCATTGGCGCGAAGGCACTGACCGTGGCCCGGCCAGGGTTGCCAAGCGGCAGCCTGCCCGAGAGGTGGCCAAGCGGCACCAGCAGGATCCTAAACAGCTGGCCCGCGGCTTCCCGCACGTCACGCTCACGCGCGGCCAGGGCCAGCATGTACCAATGACTCCGCAGATGAAGCCAGAAGCGCTCTTGGCCAAGCACGTGCGCGGCCTCCAGGACCTTCCACCGGTCAGGTCCTCGGGATCTCGCCCGCTCCACGAGGTGAGCAAATGCTGCCCCGCGCTGCCGATCGTCTATGGCTGTCAGGTTCGTCATTTGAGACTCAGGATGCGCCGGGCACCGTTCAAGACGATCAGACCCACCACGGTGCCGATGACCAGATCAGGGTAGTTGGATCCGGTCATGGCCACCAGGAAGCCAGCCAGGATCACGCCCGCATTGGCGATCACGTCGTTGGCCGAGAAGATGTAGCTTGCCTTCATGTGCGCACCGGCATCCCGCTTCTTGGATATCAAGACCAGGCAGATGACGTTGGCGATCAGGGCCACCAGGCCCATCCCCATCATCAGGCCCGAGACAGGTTCGCTCCCGGCGATGAAGCGTCGAACGACCTCGCTGAGTGCCATGAGCGCAAGCGCCAGTTGCAACCAGCCCGCCGTGTGAGCCGCACGCGTCTTAAGGGCAGCTGCTCGGCCGACGGCAAACAGGGACAGCCCATACACCGCAGCGTCGGCGAACATGTCGAGCGAGTCGGCGATGAGCCCGGTCGATTGAGCGATGAAGCCCATCACGATCTCGATCACGAACATGGCCGCATTGATCGAGAGCAGTATCCATAGCAGCCTGGCCTCTGCCGCATTGTCAGGCGGGTCGATTTCATCGTCGTCACCCATGACCGCGTCCGATTCCAGCAGCTTGGCGCCCAGACCCAACGGCTCCAGGCGTTGCAGGACCTGCGCCACCGGAGCGCCATGCACTGCGGTCAGCTTGCGGTTGGCCAAGTCGAAGGACAGGGATTTCACCCCGGGAACGTCTTGCAGGGCCAACTTGATCATGTTCTCTTCCGATGGGCAATCCATCTTCGGGACATGGAAGGTGCTCTTGAAGCTGCCGGCGGCGCTATCGTCTACCGCGGCCGAATGCACCAGCTTCGCGCCCAAGCCCAGCGGTTCGAGACGCTGCAACACCTCGGCGACCGGCGCGCGATGCACGGCCACCAGCTTTCGGCCCGGCAGGTCGAAGGTGAGCGACTGGACGCCTTCGACGCTTTGCAAGGCCATCTTGATCATGTTCTCCTCGGACGGGCAATCCATCTTCGGAACGGCAAAGGTACTTTCGAATTTTGTGGTGGCGCTCATGGGTATTCCTCGGACTGCATAATTGGAAACCCTCTAGCAACTACAAAGTCAAGCCCGCTGCAAGGGCGGCTCATCCATGAAGATCGGCGACCTGGCCAAGGCCACCAATACGCTTCCCGAAACGGTCCGCTTCTACGAGCGCGAGGGACTGCTGCCGTCCCCCGCCCGGACCGAGGGGAACTACCGCAGCTACACGGCTGAGCACGCCCAGCGGCTCGCCTTCATTCGGCACTGCCGCAGCCTGGACATGACGCTGGCTGAGATCCGCACGCTGCTGCACTTCAAAGACGCTCCTTCCGAGAATTGCGGCGTCGTGGATGAGCTGATTGCAAGTCACATCGAGCAGGTCGTGGTCCGCATCCGGGAGCTGAAGGCGTTGGAAGCCGAATTGCGCTCACTGCACCGCAGCTGCTCGGTTGGCCGTGCCGCGGTCAACTGCGGCATCCTGGGTGGACTTGAGCGCGCGGCCAAGCAGAATTCAAAGAATGTGCGCTCGTTACCACTCGGTTCTTGACGCAGCGCGGCTGCGCGAATTCTTTCGAGCCATCCGCGACAGCGGCTTGGATGTTCTCCCCGGCGGCCACCCAAACTGCCCCACTTATGGCCACCCAAACTGCTCCACCTGGCCGGGGTGAGTTGACCCATTGATTTCGGTGAGTCAGGCGCCTCAGCTCTGACGTGCAGGACGTAACTTCCACCCCCTTGATCACAAGGGGGGATTCACGAGGTGAACGTCTTGAAGCCACATCTACAAACCACGATCTGGACGCTCCTGCGCGCGGGTAACACCCAGCGCGAGATTGAGCGCCGCACCGGCATCTCCCGCCACACCATCCGCGCCTGGGCTAAGCGCTTTGAGGCCCAGGGCGATCCGCCGCCCCCGTCGCCTGACGATTCAAACTGCCCCGGGGTGGCCACCGACCTGGTTGTGCCCCTGGCCAGCCAAACTGCTCCACCCCGGCCACCGGCTTTACTGCTGGCGCCTGCGCCGGCGGCCACCTCGCTGTGTGAGCCCCACCGCGCCTTCATCGAAGCTCAGTTGCGCTTGGGCCGCAATGCCACGGCCATCTACCAGGACCTGGTCGATGCCCACGGCTTTGCTGCACGCTACAACTCCGTCAAACGCTTCGTGGCGCGCATCCGGGTGCGTGAGCCTGAGCAGTTCGACCGCCTGAGCTTCCTGCCCGGCGAGGAGATGCAGGTGGACTTCGGCGAAGGCGCGCCCACCCGCGTGCCCGGCACCGACCGCTGGCGCAAGCCACGCCTGTTCGTGGCCACGCTTCGGTATTCGCGCCGCAGTTTCCGCCGCGTGGTCTGGAATTCTGGCCAACAGGTCTGGGCCGAACTGCACGAACAAGCCTGGCGCTACTTTGGCGGCTCGTGCCGATACGTGGTCCTGGACAACCTCAAGGAAGGCGTGCTCAAGCCCGACCTGTACGAGCCCGAGCTCAACCCCGTGTACGCCGCCACCCTGGCACACTACGAGGTCGTGGCCGACCCGGCGCGGGTACGTGACCCCAACCGCAAGGGCAGTGTCGAGAATGCCATTGGTCACACTCAGGCCACGGCACTCAAGGGCAAGCGCTTCGAGACCATTGAAGAACAGAACACCTACCTGGAGCACTGGGAGACCAAGTGGGCGGCCTCTCGCATCCACGGCTCAGAGCGCCGCCAGGTACAGGCCATGTTCGAAGAAGAGCGGCCCCACCTGCAGCCCTTGCCCACGCTGCCCATGGCGTACTTCCGTGACGAGCAGCGCACCGTGTGCGACGACGGCTGCGTGCGCGTGGCCCATTGCAGCTACGCCGCGCGGCCGGCGCACATTGGCACCAAGGTGCTGGTGCGCATCTTCGAGCGCCGCCTGGAGATTCGCGACCTACAGACCCAGGCCCTGCTGCGCACGCACACCTTGGCCGAGCGGCCAGGCACCGTGGTGCTGCCCATGGACGAGCGCGTCTTCAACCCCTCCCGCGAGACCCTCCACATCCTCAAGCAGGCCGATGCCATCGGCGTGGACGCCGCCCGGCTGTGCCAGATGCTGTTTGCCATCGAAGGCCGTGTGGGCCAGCGCAAGCTGTGGGGCATCGTGCACCTGGCCGACCGCTATCCACGCCAGATGGTCAACACCGCCTGTGCCCAGGCCATCGACGACGGTGTGCACAGCTACCGCCACGTCAAGGCCATCACCGAACGCCTGGTGGCGCAGGCTCTGGCCCAACTCGATGCCGCCCCGACAGCGACGCAGGCCGCACCCGCGAGCACCACGCAAACGCACGACCTCATCCGCAACCCACAGGAGTACGGCGAACTCTTCGCCATGGCCACAGCGGCCACGACACCCGCCATCACACCTCAAGGAGATTTCTTCGCATGACCGCCATGACCCCCCACGACATCGAGGCCACCCTGCGCAAGCTGCGCCTGTCAGGCATGGCTGAGACCCTGCAGACGCGCCTGATGCAGGCCCAGGCCGCTCAGGAGCCCTTTCTGGATACGCTCTCAGCCTTGCTGCAAGACGAACTCGACCGACGCCACAGCAGGCTGATGGCACGTCGCTTCAAGCTCTCCGGCCTGGATGAGAAGCCCTCCCTGGCCGACTTCGACTGGCGCTTCAACCCAAAGCTGCCGCGCGCAGCCTGCTTCGAGTTGCACACCTTGAAGTTCCTCAGCGAAGGCGCCAACGCCCTGATCGTAGGCAAGCCCGGCACCGGCAAGAGCCACATCGCCAAGGCCGTGGCCTACCAAGCCACCTTGCTCGGTCATGACGTGTCCTACATCGAAGCTGACAGCGAGTTCGCTCGCTATGCGCTGGCCGACGCCGACGAGCGCGCCAGTCTGCTCAAGGGCTGGGTGGCGGCCGACTTGCTGGTGCTCGATGACCTGTTCCTGGCAAGGCGCATCAGCGAGCATGCCGCCGAGTTGCTGCAGGCCCTGGTCCACCAGCGTTACAAGCTGCGCCGCTCCATCGTCATCACCTCCAACCGCGTCGTGCAGGACTGGGGTCGCTACCTGGGCGACGCGACCATGGCCACCACCATCCTCGATCGCCTCATGCACCGCTGCGCCATGCTGGAGTTCGAGGGCAAGAGCTACAGGCTCAAAGAGGCTGCTGCACGCCTGATCATCACCTCAGACCCCGCATAATCACCCCGTCCTGCCTGGAGCAGTTTGACTGGCCAACAGTGGAGCAGTTTGGGGTGGCCATCGGGGGATGTTCTCGATCGAGATGTCTTTCCAGGACGCTTTGCGCCCATCGTGAGGCGCCCGCCCGAGCTCGAATCGGGCGACGAGGCGGTTCCTGAGCGCGAGGCCGTTGTCGCGCGGTTCGGCCTGATCCCTTTCTGGGCCACCGATATGCGCAAGGTGAAGCTGACGTACAACGCCCGCTCCGAAACAGTTGCCACCGCGAGGCCGTTCCAGGCCGCTTGGAAGAAGGCCCAGCACTGCATTGTCCCGGCTGAGGCCATCTACGAGCCAGACTGGCGCTCGAACGTGCACGTGCCCACACGTATCAGCGCGGCCGACGGCAGCCCCTTGGCGATCGCCGGGCTATGGAACACTTGGCATTCGCCTGCAGGAGAGCGCGTTCATACCTTCACGCTCATGACGGTCAACGCCGACTCCCATCCCGTCATGTGCAACTATCACCGCCCAGGCGAAGAGAAGCGTATGGTCGTCCTGCTGGACGAATCCCAGTACGACGCCTGGCTGGACGCGCCCGCCGAAGGCTCGATGGACTTCATGCAGGCTTGTCCGCCTGAGCGCCTGGCAGCCACCGGCGAGCCGGTCGAGCGAGCGCCGGCTAAGGCCGTTCCTCAAACAGCTTCCCTATTCGACTAGCGTGTCGGTGCCCCGGGCACGAAGCTCACGACCTTCGCGTGGCCGGTCGCATGCAGAATCCTGACCTCCTGCCGCAGCGCTTCGGTCACCGAGGCCATGGCCTGAAGCTGCTTGCGCAGGTCCAAGTTCTCGGCGCGCAAATCACGGGCAGTCTCCTGTTCGCGTTTGAGCGCCGCCTTGAGGCTGTCCTCGCTTGCGCCGGGCTCTCGGCCGCTCAGGCGGCGAACCTCCTTCGCGACATCCGGGTAGCGGTTGTGAATCAACGCTGGAGTGACGCCGACCTCGACCGCTAGGGCTGTGATCGTCGGAACGGCCTCGGCACGCTGCAGGCGTGCCAGAGCCTCCCACAGATCGGCGGTCGTTGTGTCTCGATTGCGCCCGCGAACCTCTTCGGGCGCCTGGCGTCGGTCCCATCTGGCTTTCATAGCGGTTCGATCCCCGGCCCCAGCTGCTTCAAGACGTCTTCGACCCGGTGGAGGTCTCGTTGCACGCGCTGGACCGCTGCCGGTCCCAACTCGCGGGCCTCCACTTGGAGCTCCAGTTGGTGGGCGTGTATTGCCTGCCACGCGATCCGCTGGGAACTGTCGATCACAGAGTCATTGCAGGCGCCGCACCGCCACGGCTCATACAGACCGGCCCCGCCACAGCCATCATCCTGGGCCAAGCAGTACGAATGGCCGGTGCTGCGGATATTGATCCAATCGGCCGTCTCCTCGATGAGAGTTTCGCGGCTAGGGAAGTCGTGGGCCCGCATGCTCACGATTCGCTGGCCGGCGCGCCCCGCCAGGGGCGTATCCGCGTGGAGCCAGCCTTCGATCAGCTCGACTTTTCGGGCACTGATCTCCGTGAACAGGTCTTCAAACAGCGCGTCATCTTGCATAGGGTTCGCCGCATACAGCTGCGTCATCTCGATGCTCGAGTGTTTGAACTGCTCCTTGAGGAAGAGGACATTTCCCAGGCGATGCCGCACGAAGGTCCAGGCGTACGCCCGGCGCAGTTGGTGAGGCGAGAGGCGCCAATCAACGCCGGCGTAGGCGGCAAAGCCTTTCATCCGGCCGGCCCAATGCAGGCCGGACACGGTCCGGATCTGCGGTGTCGGGCCTGAATTGCTCAGGAACGTTTGCCCAGTCGATGCGCTTGCTGCTGGGGGTCAGGTTCGACTGCTCGAAGTAGGGCCACAGCTCCCACACGTCGTCGCGGTAACGGCTCAGGACTTGGGTGGCGCCGGCCGGGCCCGGCGCAGAGCTGACGACCAGGTCAGCTGGCGCGCCGTCAGGGGCGGTTGCCGGGGCCATCGATGGTTGTGCGTGGCTAGGCAAGTGCGCCTCCCGAGATGCGGTACCGACTCCAGAATTTCAGAGGCTTGCTGCGGGCGGCCTCTCTGGACTGGGTCACCAGTTCCTCATCGAATTTGTCCATGGTGAACAGGTCAATTTGAGTGCGTATGAGCGTGAAGTATTCAGCCCATTCGCGGGACCTCGTGTTCCTGCTCTCGGCTTCCAGGAACCAGTAGAAGCTGAAGAGGCGGTGCAGGTCTTCACTGGTGCCGACCACGGTGTAGCTGCGACAGCTGAAGCAGCTCAAGAAATACGAGCAGCGCTGGTACGAGGCACAGCGTAAAAAGGCCGCGTGAATCGTGGGTTAAGAACTACACGAAACAGGGGCAAGGTCACTCGGGCCTGGACCGGTGCCTGCGCCGCCATGGGGCGGGCAACCTCAACGCCCTCAAGCCCCAGGAGCCACAGCCTGTGCACAAGGCGTTCAAGAGCTACGAGCCTGGCTATGTGCACATGGACGTGAAGTACCTGCCCCAGATGCAGGACGAATCGCAACGGCGCTACCTGTTTGTGGCCATCGACCGGGCCACGCGATGGGTGTTCGTACAACTCAAGGCCAACAAGACAGCCGCCAGTGCACGGGCCTTTCTGAGGGCATTGCACAAGGCCTGTCCGATCAGGATCACCAAGCTGCTGACCGACAACGGCAAGGAGTTCACGGACCGCCTGTTTGCCAGCAGGGAGCGCGAGCCCAGCGGCAACCATGAGTTCGACCAGTTGTGCCAAGAACTGAGTATCGAACACCGGTTGACCAAGCCCAGAACACCGAGAACCAATGGCATGGTCGAACGATTCAATGGCCGCATTGCCGATGTGCTCAAGACCCACCGGTTCAACAGCCGCGAGGACATGGAGCAGACCTTGCTGCGCTATGTGGTTTTGTACAACCACCAGCTGCCGCAGTCAGCACTCAAGAGCAAGACGCCGATGCAAGCCATGAAGGATTGGTATCAGGAGCACCCGCACCTGTTCCACAAGCGACCCTATGATCGTCCGGGATGCGACACATAGCAGTTTATGTTGGTTGCATCACAGCCCATTCATCCGATTCAAGATGGGTTGGCCGGACGCATACAGTTGATGGAGATGCGGTCTCCGAACTGAATGGTAAATCGGGTCAGGGCAGCTTTCCAATCCCGGATGGGCATGGTGAACCGCCCCGGGGCGGTTCACACCCACCGGGCTACTCATAACGGCGCACTGTGCATAACGACTCAAAACGGTCGCTCAAACGAATAAAAATTCAGGGGACTTCTCGGTCAGATTTCCGCAGATTGCCGCCGAAACACCGTTGCACCTGCCAATGGGCTTCGGTTCGAGGCTCGACGGCGTCTAGATCAACCGGGTCGATTCACCATAGAGCGTAGGGCGGCACTTCAATGTCAATATCTTGTTGAGTGCCACGCGACCCCGTTTTCGTCCATCGTGACTTCTATGGTGGCCTGTGCGATGAGAAAGTTTATGCAAGCAACTGCCTCACCTGTTGCCAGGCTCAGTTGCTGCGCATCCTGTTCTCCGATGGAGCGATGAAAGAGTGCAGCGAACGTATCGATGATCCGTTGAGGCCCGGTAGTCAATGTCTGACGTAACCGATTCAGTGCACTATTTTGGCCTGACCTGAGCGAGTCAAGGCGTTCATGCAGTCCATAAAAGGGCTCGTTGTGAGAGGGGAGTACCAACACATCGTTGGGAACATCCCTCATTAGTTTGTCGAGCCCTTCGTACCACTCCTTCAGCGGATTGGCCTGTGGCTCGCTGGCGAACACCGAAACATTCGACGAAATCTTCGGTAGCACCTGGTCGCCGGAGATCAGCAGTTTCAAGTCGGGGCAGTACAGAGAGGCATGTTCTGGTGAGTGGCCGCCGGTGGTGATGATCCGCCAGCCATATTTACCCAACTGGACGTGGTCGCCGTCCTGCAACCGTCGGTAGCTGTCAGGCAGAGCGTGGATATGTTTACCAAAGCTGCCGAAGCGACTGCGGTAGCTTTCAATGGCTGCCTCCGACCAGCCGGCGCATCTATTGAAGAGCACGCCGTCGGGCGGGGCTTCGCGGTTCGTGTCGGCATGCATCACGCGGCAGGTCAGGTACTCCAGCCGGCTCATGTGCAGCGGCACACCAAAGCGACGCGTGAACCAACCAGCCAAGCCGATGTGGTCTGGGTGCATGTGTGTGGCGAAAACGCCTTGGAGTGGCCGTGCCAGCGGCCCGTGCGCCATGAGGGCCAGCCAGTCGGCCACGGTGTCGGGGTTATTCAGGCCGGTATCTACCAGCACCCAGCCATCATGGGTATCTATGGCCCATACATTGATGTGGTCGAGTCGGAATGGCATCGACAGTCGGATCCAGCGTACGCCCGGGGCGATCTCGACCCAGTGTCGTGACGATGGTGGCTTGAATGGATAAATAAGTGGATTGGCTGCGAGTTCAATCATTGCTATCGTTTCATGAGGTAAGCGACGGTATAGCCACTAGGTGCATCAGACCAATGGCTTTTTAGAATTTCACTGCTTGTTGTCAACCAGCAAGGGTGCGTCAATGGGCATATCTTCTTGGATTACCCACTCGACTGAGTCGAGCCTCAGGCGGGTCAATTGCCTGAACACTTCGATCAAATCGCTTTGCGTGGCGTAGTGAGAAGCCCCTGGCGTTAGCACCGCGCGCAAGGTTGCAGTTTCCCGATGCTGCTTTTTTTCAACGATGATCTGGGCACGTTCTATAGCCGGGATCCGGATGATCAGCTCTTCCACGTTGCGTGGATAGATGAAAATTTCGCGTACTTTGACACCTTGGCCCACTCGGCCTTGCAACAAACTGATTCGTTCGACGAGACCATCCGGGGAATGGGCCAGCGCTTGCGCCACATCGCCTGTGCCAAAGCGGACCAGAGGCCAACCGCTGTCCAGCGTGGTGACCACTATCTGGCCGGGTTCGCCCGGCGGAAGGGGTGCGCCGGTGTGCGGGTCGCAGATCTGGACGAGCCGGTCAGGCTGGACCGTGTAGCCCAGTTGTCCTAGTTCCTCGTAAGCAATCAGCCCGAAGTCGCCGGTGGCATAAGCCGAGAACGTGCGGATTGCGTATTTCTGCTCCAATGCGCGGCGCTTGCCCATCCAGTCACCCAGTTCGCCGCCCAGCATTGCGGAGCGGACCTTCCATTGAGAAGGCAGGTCGTAGCCCATGCGCTCAAGCGTTTCGACCAAGGTCACGAAGAAGGAGGTGGAGGAGCAAATGCAGGTGATGCCCAGTTCCATGATGAGCTGCGCTTGTTGCTCGGCGCCGCCGGGCCCGCAGGGAATGAGCGTCGCCCCGGTGGCAGCAATGCCCGCATCTAGCAATAGGCCGGCTGGAACAAGATGGTAGGACCAGGTGTTGAGTACACGGTCACCGGGGCCGATTCCCGCCTGCCTGAACACATGCGAGAAGCCCTTGCCAGTGTCTTCGTCGAAAGAATGGGGTTCATAGACGGGGCCTGGGGAGACATAAATGCGGCGGATAGATGTGTCGTCGGCAGCGAGAAACCCACCGAATGGCGGTGACTGGCGCTGCTTATCAAGCAGTGAATCCTTACTTGTGACGGCGAGCCGTGCAAGGTCGGCAGGGCCTTGGAGATCCTGCGGCGTCATCATTGCAAGCTGATAGACCGCGCGGATGGCCGGGGCGCGGTCGTAGGCGAATTGCTGCGAAGCACGCAGTAGTCTGAATCGATCGGTGGTGGGTAACGTATGCATGGCGTTGCCGTCCTAGTGGCCCGTGAAGCGCGGGGTGCGTTTTTCGTTGAATGCGGCCAGGCCTTCGTGGAGATCGGCGCTGTGGGAATGCACTTCAGAGGCCAGAAGCTCCAATCGCAGGGCGGTGTCTAGAGGCTGTTGCAAACCATCGTCGACCAGCGTTTTCATGCGGCGCAGGCCAAGGGGGCTCTTCGTGGCAATTTTGTCGGCCACGGCTTGTGCAACGCTTTCGAGCTGGTCGTCGTCCACCACTTGGTTGACGAGGCCCGCTTCCACAAGATCTGCCGCGTCCACGAAGTCACCCGTGAAGAGAAGGTACTTGGCGCGTGTGGGGCCAATGACCCGCGGCAGGCGCACCGACCCCCCCCCTCCGGGGATCAGGCCGTAGTTGGCATGTGCGTCGCCAATTTTGGCGCTCCTTGCCGCCAGCACTAGATCACAGCACAGCACCAGTTCGAGCCCGCCCGCCAGAGTTATGCCGTTCAGGGCGGCGATCACGGGTTTTGGAAAGCGGTCAATCCGGTTCATGGTGGACAGTACGCTGTCCAGAAAGCCACTGGTGCCACTTTCGCCCGCTTGCGTCTTGACGTACTTGAGGTCGGCGCCCGCGCAGAAGGCCCGTCCAGTGCCCGTCAATACGACGGATATCACGTCTCCGCGGCTCTGTGCTTCGTTGAGTGCGTGGTCTATTCCCCGAAGCACCGCCGGGGTCAGCGAGTTCATTGCATCAGGTCGGTTCAGGCGAATCCACATGGTGCCTTTTCGTACGTCTGTAATCACAACCGGTGTCGACATCAGGGGTTCCTTGCTGGCTTGCGTGTTCATGGATCGATTCTGCTTTTGCCTCTGTTTTGAGGGACATGGGGTTTTCCATTACCCATAGGTTAAAAATTCTACCCTAAAGTAAAACAATTAAACAAATGGAGTTCTTCATGCGAAGTAAGAGCAGCCCGCTCATGTTCCCGCTATCGGGTATCAAGATCGTCGAGTTCGAGGGGATCGGCCCAGGGCCCTTAGCTGGGTTCATGTTGATGCAGATGGGCGCTGACGTTACTGTGGTCGGGCGGCCAGGTGCGAGCGCATTGCCTGATGAGCTCACTCCGAAGGACGGGGCGCTCTTGTCGCGCGGCAAACGACGCGTCACATTGAATCTCAAGAACGACGAGGACAAGGCGCGGGCGCTGGACATGGTCGCGCAAAGCGACGGGTTGATTGAGGGCAACCGCCCGGGTGTGATGGAGCGCCTGGGTTTGGGTCCCGATGTATGTGGTGAATACAACCCGCGGCTTGTGTATGGGCGCATGACGGGCTGGGGGCAGGATGGGCCGCTGGCTCAGGCCGCCGGGCACGACATGAACTATGTCGCTCTCACTGGGCTCATGTCGATCACCGAGCAACCGGGACACCCTCCCATGCTTCCACCCACAGTGGTTGGGGATGCTGCCGGCGCCCTCGGGTTTGCATTTGGCATGGTGTCGGCGTTGCTAGGCGCGCGGGATAAGGGCCAGGGCTGCGTGGTTGACGGCGCCATCATTGATGTGTTGGCAATGCTGTCGCCGCTCGTGCAACTGATTCGTCAAGGTGGCGGATTGGAAGGCAGCGAACCCAGTGTCTTCCATGACTCACCCTTCTACGACCGCTATCTGTGCAGCGATGGGCGATACATCACGGTCGGTGCAATCGAGCCACAGTTCTATGCATTGCTGTTGACGCAATTGCAGCTGACGGATGTCGACCCCGCACGGCAAATGGACAAGACTTTGTGGCCGTCTCTCAAGGCGCGGATTGCGCAGCGCTTTGCTTCCCAACCTAGTACGTACTGGAATGCACTGATGGAAGGCACTGACAGTTGCTTTGCGCCGGTGCTCACCATGGCCGAAGCCGCCGCTCATCCCCACAACGTGGCTCGTGGTTTGTACAGCGTGACTGAGCAGGGCGATATTGAGACTGCGCGGGGCATGCGATTCCTGCCGCTTTGCTGAGCCGCGAATGTGATACCAAGGGTAATCCCTGGCAAGCAGTTGAGAATTTTACTGTACAGTAAAAACATCTTACACAAAGTAATTTATTTGACTTTCATGGATCAAGAAGATCCGCCACGGAGAAATGCGATGGAAGATATCTATGTGGTTGGTGTGGGGATGACGCCATTCGGACGGCATCTGGACAAAGACATCAAGGCGCTCACACGCGAGGCCACGGCGGCTGCTTTGGCGGACGCGGGATTGGAAAAAGAAGACTTGGAAGCGGCCTTTTTTGGGAACACTTCCCAGGGGCATATGGATGGCCAGCACATGATTCGTGGGCAAATTGCGCTGCGGGCCATGGGGATTGGGCGCATTCCGGTGGTGAACGTCGAAAACGCTTGTGCAAGCGGCTCGTCGGCGTTCGTTCTAGCCTGCAATCACCTCAAGTCGGGTGCTGGCGATGTCGCTTTGGCTGTTGGTGCAGAGAAGATGTTCTCATCCGACAAGCTCAAGATGTTCTCGGTGTTTGACAGTGCCTGGGATCTCTCGCGTGCAGAAGAGATTCGTGGGGAGTTGATGAAGATGGGGCGCGACGTGGCGGTGCCCGAGGGGAGTACCTCACCCAGGCCGTACAGCGTTTTCATGGACGTGTATGCGGCGTTTGCACGATCGCACATGCGCACTTTCGGGACGACGCAGCGCCAGTTAGCCGCCGTTTCATCCAAGAACCACGCGCACTCCATGCACAACCCGCTGTCGCAGTACCGGATGGCTTACAGCATCGAAGAGGTGCTCGCCGCGCCGCCGATCACCTACCCATTGACTCTGCCCATGTGCTCCCCGGTGTCTGATGGCGCAGCAGCAGCCATCATTTGCACACGCTCGGCGCTTATGCGCTTGAACATCGATGAAAAGCGTGCCATCAAGGTGTTGGCGGCAGTAGTGCAAAGCGGTTCCGACCGGAGCGAAGACGACTACACCAACCACTGCACAGCACTGGCTTCGCGCAGGGCATATGAACTGGCAGGTGTTGGCCCAGCAGATATCTCGGTGGCCGAGGTGCACGATGCCACGGCCATGGGTGAAATCATTCAGACAGAAAACCTCGGTTTCTGTGAGTTCGGCATGGGCGGTGTGATTGCCGAGCGGGGTGATACCCGGATTGGTGGCCGCATTCCCGTTAATCCGTCCGGCGGCCTGGAGTCTAAGGGGCACCCTGTTGGGGCCACCGGTATTGCCCAAGTCCATGAGTTGGTAACTCAGCTTCGCGGGGAAGCCGGACTGCGGCAGGTGACTGACGCAAGGATTGCGCTGGCAGAAAACGGTGGCGGTCTTGAGGGCATTGAAGAAGCTGTTGCCTGTATCACCATCTTGGCGCGCTGAGCGCTGCACTCAATAAGAGACAAGAGAAACAGTATGGATGTCAAAAATACCATTGCCTTCGTCACAGGAGCTGCTTCAGGCCTGGGGCTCGCCACTTGCAAGGCATTGCTTGCGGCCGGAGCGAGCGTCATGGCGGTTGATCTGGACGAAGAGCGCCTTGCGAGCGAGGTGCTGCCGATGGGCGAGCGCGTGCGAATCCAGAAGGTTGATGTTTCGGACGAGGCCAGTGTGAAGGCTGGCGTAGACGCGGCAGTGGCGGAATTTGGTGCGCTGCATGTGGCGGTAAATTGCGCGGGAATTCTGGGTCCCTGCAAGACGCTTTCAAAGGGCGAGTTATTCCCGATGGATCTTTGGAACCGGGTGATCGCCATCAACCTGACCGGGACATTCAACGTGGTGCGCTATGCGTCGTTGGCCATGTCGCAGAACGAGCCCAATGTCGACGGTGAACGGGGGGTCATCGTGAACACGTCATCTGGTGCTGCGTGGCAGGGTCAAGTGGGCCAGGCCGCATATAGCGCCAGCAAAGCGGCGGTCATTGGAATGACGCTTCCGGTGGCGCGGGATCTTGCGCAACACGGAATCCGAGTGGTGGCCGTGGCGCCTGGTCTGTTTGAGACCGCCATGTCTGCAGGCATGCCAACGAAGGTGTCGCAAAACATTATTGACAACGTCATCCTCTTTCCTCATCGCATGGGGCAGGCACAAGAGTTCGGTGGACTGGTTCGGCACGTTGTGGAAAACGCCTATTTGAATGCCACCACGATCAGCCTGGATGCGGGTGTCCGTTGTTAGTCGTGGTCCATTGATCGCTGCGAGCATTCCCGCAAATGGATGCGTAGACCCTGCAAAGGTCTTATGAAGGAAATTCGATGGACAAAGCCAAGAATTCAGAGTGGAGGTACCAATGAATGCAGCCATTCAAAGCCAGCGGGAAGGCGTGGTGCTGACAGCCCAGAATCTGCTGCTGCAGTTCGGTGGAGTTGTGGCGCTGAATGATGTTTCGATTGATGTGCGCAAGGACGAGCTGCTGGCAATCATCGGGCCGAACGGAGCGGGAAAGTCTTCTCTGATGAACTGCCTGAGCGGGTTCTACCGCCCCAAGAAAGGCGAGATATCCCTGGCCGGGCACAACGTGCGCGACATGGCGGTTCACGACGTGGCGGCACAGGGCCTAGCGCGCACCTTTCAAGGTACGCACATTTTTTCGGGCATGACCGTTATCGAGAACCTGATGGTGGGGCGCCACATGCACATGCGGGCCAATCTCGTGCAGTCATTTTTCCATTTCGGCCCGGCAAAACGGGAAGAAGTTTTGCATCGGGAGGTGGTGGAAGAAATCATTGAATTTCTTGAAATTGAATCCATCCGGCATGCGCCGGTGGGCAGCCTCGGTTATGGGCTTCGCAAGCGCGTGGACTTGGGGCGCGCACTGGCCCAAGACCCGAAGATTCTGTTGATGGATGAGCCTATGGCCGGTATGAATACTGAAGAGAAAGAAGACTTGGCACGTTTCATTCTGGATGTGCGCGAGGCAAAGCGCATTCCTATTGTTTTGGTGGAGCACGACATGGGTGTGGTGATGGACCTGGCTGACCGCATCGCTGTGCTGGACTTTGGACGCAAGATCGCCGATGGAACGCCCAAGGAGATCCAGGCTAATCCCGCAGTGCTTAAAGCCTATCTTGGGGAGGGCGTCCAATGAAACTCGAAATCGCGACCCTTCCCCAGTTGCTGCGCAAGCATGCGCATGCTAACCCCAACCGTCTTTCCCAGCGCCATAAGCAGCGCGGCATTTGGCGGGAGTACAGCTTTGCGGATGTGCAGCGCAACGTTCGAGAGATTGCGCTGGGCATGCACCAAGCAGGCGTCAAAGCGGGTGAGACCATTGCCATCATTGGTGAGAATGAGCCGCAGCATTACTGGGCCGAGTATGCCGCGCATGCACTGGGATGCAAAGTTGTATCCATGTACCCGGACCTCACTTCGGAGGAGGTGGCCTATCTTTTGGACGACAGCGAAGCAGTCATCTTGTTCGCGCAGGACCAAGAGCAGGTTGACAAGGGCCTGGATGTCCGGAACAAGACGTTGAAGATGCGCCACATTGTGTATTGGGATGAAACGGGTATGTGGTCGTATAACGACCCCATCCTGCAAACCTTCGATGGCATGCAGCGGCAAGGGCGTGAAATCCATCAACGTAACGGAAAGATGTACGACGCGCTAGTGGATGCGGGAGCCCCCGATGACATAGCGGTTCTTTCTTACACTTCCGGCACGACGGGGCAGCCCAAGGGCGTGATCCTCACGCATCGCTTTTTGATCGACAACGCCCAGCGCTTGATCGATTCCATGGATGTGAAGCCGGGTATGGAATACCTGAGTTACATCGCGCCATCCTGGGCCACTGAACAAATATATGGCATCACCATGGGATTGGGATTGCCCATGGTAGTGAACTTCCCCGAGGGCCCGGAGCAGGTGTTGTCCAACATTCGGGAATTGGCGGTGGAAGGTATGACATTTGCTCCGCGCCAGTGGGAAAGCATGGCGTCCTCTGTGCAGGCGCACATGCTCGACGCAGGACCCATTCGACGAGGTGTCTACGAGTGGGGCATGAAGATCGGTCACACCGTTAATGTGGGGCGCTTGGATGGAAAACCCGTTGGCCTGCTGGACCGGTTGCTGTTTCCTATCGCCAATGCACTGGTTCTGCGCCCGTTGCGAGATCTGCTCGGCCTGACCCGGCTGCGCTGTGCCAGCTGCGGTGGTGCCACCATGGCACCGGATGTGTTTCGCATGTTCCATGCCATGGGTATACCTCTGCGCAACATCTATGGCTCCACCGAAACCGGGTTGCTGACATGCCACCAGGGTGACCGATTTGATCTGGAGACCGTAGGGCACTGGATGAAGGCGCATCCAGAGGCGGGCCCACCATTGGAATGGCGCTTGAGTGCGGACGGAGAGCTGCAGATTCGTGGCGGAAGCCCGTTTCTGGGCTACTACCGCAGAGAGGGTTCCGTAGAGTCGAAGGTGAAAGATGGCTGGTTCTACACGGGCGATGCCGTAACGAAAACTGAGCTAGGCGAGCTCGTGTTCCTGGAGCGGTTGTCGGACCTCAAGCGTTTGCGCAGCGGAGAAACCTTCCCGCCGCAGTTCGTCGAGACCCGCCTTCGGTTCAGTCCCTTCATCAAGGACATCATGACGGTGGGAGACGAGACGAGGGACTTCGTGGCCGCTCTCATCAATATCGACATGGCTGTTCTGTCGCGGTGGGCAGAAGACAAGCGGATCGGATTTTCAACCTTTACCGATTTGTCACAGCGGCCAGAGGTCGCAGAGTTGATCAGTCAGGAAATTACCCGTGTGAATCAGTTTTTGCCGGCGCATGCGCGGGTCAAGCGATTCGCCAATTTTCCAAAAGAGCTTGATCCGGACGAGGGCGAACTAACACGTTCGAGAAAGCTGCGGCGCGAATTCCTGGAGGTGCGATACGCCACGCTGATCAACGGTTTATATGACGGCTTGCACGCCGTGCGTATCGATATTCCTGTGACCTACCAGGACGGTCGGCGCGGCAATTTCGAGGCTCTGGTGTCCATCCATGACACGGACGCCGCAGGGTCAGACCACCTGGGCGCAGCCCGAAGCAGAGGACGGAAATGATCGATTTTATTAACTACCTGATAAACGGTGCGCTGTCAGGGCTTCTGTATGCGTTGATCGCCATGGGTTTCGTCGTGATCTATCGCGCGTCAAAGGTGTTCAACTTTGCACAAGGTGAGTTGGTGGTCTTTGGCGGCTACATGGTGTGGTGGACGATTATTCAGATGGGTCTACCGCTGTGGGTCGGATTGCCCGTGGCATTCGTTAGTGCTGCAATTTTTGGTTTCATGATTGAGCGGATATTTTTTGCCCGTCTGGTTGGGGAATCCGTCTTCTCGATGGTCATGGTGACGATCGGTCTCTTGATTCTGATCCGAGGCGTTGTGTTGGTGCTTTTTGGTCCACAGGTGCGTGCTTTTCCGATCATCTTTCCTCTGGATCCGATCATCGTTGGCGATCTCATCGTCTCCCGTTCGATGCTCTACGGTGGAATTATGACCATCTTCATCGGCGTTGGCCTCTCCTGGTTTTTCAACCGGACAAGGGCTGGCTTGACCATGACGGCCGTGGCGGAAGACCACCAGGTGGCCATGTCCATGGGCATCTCGGTGCAGCGTTCCATTGCCTTTGCGTGGGTGCTGGGATCCGTGCTTTCCACACTGGGGGCGATAGTGCATTTGAGTGGCCGCTCCATCAACATGATGAGCTCCGACATCGGCCTGGCTGCCTTGCCGGTGGCCTTGCTGGCTGGGTTGGAGTCCCTCGCAGGTTTGCTGATCGCCGGTGTTTTGGTGGGTGTGATTCAGGGTTTGGCTTCGGCCTATCTCGATCCCCTGGTGGGGGGAGCGCTGGGCTCCGTCTTTCCTTTCATCATCATGCTGGTGGTGTTGTTAATTCGTCCCACCGGCATGTTCGGGTGGAAAACCATTGAGAGGGTATGAGCATGGATCCCGCAGGTGTATTCGCGACTTCTTTCGCCAAAGACCAAGCACTAATTCGCACGCGCAGCCAGGCGGTGGCATTGGGCCTGTTTGTTATAGCGTTGTTTGCGCTGCCCCTGATCAGCGAGGTCCGCTGGGTGGCGATCATGACCTCTATGCTGATTACTGCAGTGGTGGTCATGGGGCTGCAGATCAATACTGGTCTAGCGGGTCAGATCAATTTGGGTCAAGCTGCGTTCATGGGGGTTGGTGCGTATGCAACAGCGCTCCTAGCGACGAAAGGCCACCTGCCTTTCTGGCTGGCTTTGCCCATCGGCGGGCTGTGCGCGGCGCTTTTTGGGCTGGTGTTTGGATTAACCGCAATGCGCATAAAGGGTTTTTACCTTGCCTTGACCACGATTGCTGCGCAGATTTTGTTCCACTTCTTTGTGCTCAACCTGCCTGCCAAGTGGCTGGGGGGATCTAACGGCATCACTCTGGAACCAGCACAGCTCCTTGGTTTCGTTTTCAACACCGATACCCGCATTTACTACCTGTGTCTGGTAGTGGCCTTCATCATGATTGCGGGCGCCTACGGCGTCGCACGCAGCCGCCATGGTCGAATTTTTGCGGCAGTGCGCGATGACGACGTGGCCTCAGGAATGATGGGCATCAATGTCGTGCGCACCAAGGTACTTGCCTTCTTGCTGGGTGCGTTTTACGCGGGCATCGGTGGAGGGCTCTGGGCTTACTACGTCAGGTTCGTGGCGATTGACCAGTTCACCCTGATCCACTCGATATGGTTCATCGCGATGATCATTGTGGGTGGCATGGGGTCGGTGACGGGCGCGCTGATCGGCGTGTTTGTTATCCGTACTGCCCAGGAGACGATCACCATCGTGGGCCCTTCACTGGTCGAGAACTTTTCCTTCCTGAGCGGAGATGTTGTTTTCGCAGTGATGAATATTTTCCTGGGTGGAGTCATCGCGGCCTTTCTGATCTTTGAGCCACGCGGTCTGATGCACCGGTGGAACATCGTCAAGCGGTCTTATCGCATGTGGCCTTACCCATATTGACCGCAATCCTGTTTTCTGCAGCCACCTTAGGCGCTGGGAAGGGCTGCTCCAATGCAAAGCGCTACTACAAAAGGAGACTTTTTTTATGAAAACGAATCGAGCAAAGTTGTCGGCAATGGTCAAACTGGGGCAACGCGGCGCTTTACTGGCGTCAGCCTTGTGCCTTGGCGGCATGGCACAAGCTCAGACTACTTACAACGTGGCTGGCCTGGCTGACTTCACCGGACCTTTCGCAGACATCATGAAAGATATGACGGGATGCCGCCGTGCGGTGCTCGACTGGTGGAGCGAAGAGGTCGGTAAAGCGCAGGGCGTCGCATTGCGAATCAAGGATTTCGACACCCGCTATGACGTCGCCCAAGTGGCCAGCCTCTGGCCAGGCATCAAGTCCGAGCTCAACCCGGTGGCTGTTCTGGGTGTGGGCGGTGCAGATACCAATGCGCTGCAGCAGCGCTTGCCTAGTGACAAGGTGCCTCTTGTCCAGTCGACAGCAGGATATGGATTTGCTTGGAAGGGTGATAACTGGGTGTTCAATGCCCGTGCCACTTACCCGCACGAAGCGGCTGCGTTTTATGTGTGGATGCAGAAGAAGTCGGGTTCGTCTGCTCCTCTCAAGGTGGGGGTGATTTCATCGGAAGTATCGCCGGCCTACGTGGACATCCACAAAGGTGTCGAGAAGTTCGCTAAGGACAATCCGAAGATCATTGAAGTCGTTGAAACGATTTATACCGAAGCACAGCCGACCGACCTTACCCAGCAGGTCAGCCGCCTGGTCCGCAAGGGGGCCACGGTACTGCAGGTGTTCAACAATACAGCATCGGTAGTGGCGACACGGCGCGCCCTGCAAAGCCTTGGAAAAACCAATATTCCGATAGTGGTTAGCGCTCATAACGGGTTGCTTTCGTCGGGGAAAGCGCTGGGTGACCTGAGCCAAATGGATGGAAACTATGAGGTCTATGGCATGGCCATGGCCGCCGAAGGCGCAACACCGGCACGGGACTTCTTCGAGAAACTGCGCAGCCAATACAAGTTGCAAGCCGCCTATAACTCTGCCTGCATTATGGGCATGAGCCAAGCGATGTTGACGGTTCGTGCCGTTGAAAATGTTGTCAAGGTCAAAGGTGCTGGCGGTGTGACGGGCGAAGAGGTTCGCGCTGCACTGCTGTCCACCCCCATGCCTACCGAGCGCAGTTTTGGCTTGTTGCCCAATATCAAGTTCAACAATGATGCGCCGTTCCCGACCTCGGGCACAGCCGTCAACATCGGCACCGTCGAAAAGGGAAAGTACAAACTTCTCGAGCAGAACGTTCCGGTTCCTGTGTTGAACAAGTGGTAATTGCAAATCGGCCTGGGTCTCGGGCCACCGAGACCCAGGCCACATCATCTGGAGCTACCCGTGCTTGAACTGAACAACGTTGAAGTCCTCTACAGCGACGTCATTCTTGCTGTCAAAGGCATTACCGCCAAAGTCCCCGCTGGACAGTGCGTGACCTTGCTGGGCGCCAATGGCGCTGGCAAGAGCACCACGCTCAAGGCCATCTCCAACCTGGTCAGGACAGAGGATGGTCGTGTGACGGCGGGGAGTATTCAATTTGATGGTGCGGACATCACCGGTGCCAACCCCGTCGATGTCGTTCGCAAGGGGTTGGTACATGTCATGGAAGGGCGCAAGGTTCTCCGCCACATGACAGTGGAGCAGAACCTGGTGGTGGGCGGTCATATGGGCAGCGCTGGCGATGCCAAGGAAATGCTTGATGAGGTGTATAGCCGCATCAAGCGTCTGAAAGCCTTGCGTACTCGCACAGCAGGTTACCTGTCGGGCGGCGAGCAGCAATTGCTGGTAATTGGACGGGCCCTGATGGCCAAGCCTAAGTTGGTGATGATCGACGAGCCTTCGCTCGGCTTGGCTCCGCTGATGGTCGATGAGGTCTATGGTTTGCTGAGTGACCTCAAGACCAGCGGTCTGACTCTGCTGATCGTGGAGCAAAACACCCGCGTCGCTCTGGATTTAGCCGACTACGGCTATGTGATGGAGAGCGGACGGATCGTGTTAGAGGGCCCCTCCAACAGCTTAAAGACCAACGAGGACGTTCGAGAGTTCTACCTCGGCCTGACGGTCGATGGGGAGCGCAAGAGTTTCCGCGACATGAAACATTACCGCCGCCGCAAGCGCTGGCTGGGTTGACCGCATTGGGTCAGTCGTTTTCCAAGTTTTCAAGGATGGGTTTATGAGCATCGTTTCCAATGCATTGCTGAGCGAACAAGAAGTCATTATTCGGGAGTCTGCCCGGCGTGTCGCGACTGAAGTGGTGGGTAGCACGGCCGCCGAACGTGATCGCACGGGGGCTTGGCCACACGACGAAATCAAGGCAGTTGCCGACGTAGGCTTCATGGGCATGCTCGCCCCGCCAGCATACGGCGGTTCCGGGCTTTCATTCGTGGAGTATTGCCTGGCTATTGAAGAATTCGCAGCGGCCGATGGTGGCTTCGCCACCATGATGCACGTCCACAACTCAGCTGCGCACGTGTTACGTAGTTTTGGAACCGAACAACAGATGGCCCGCCATCTGCCGGATCTGGCCAGTGGCAAGCGCATTGGTGCCTTTTTATTGTCAGAGCCCCATGCAGGCTCGGATACCGCAGCCATCCGGACCACGGCTAAGCGGGACGGCGACGTTTATGTGATCAATGGCAGCAAACAATGGATTTCCAATGGCAGTGAAGCGGGCTTTGCGCTCGTCGTGGCAGCAACTGCGGAACCAGGTGCCCGTCACCGCTTCAGCCTGTTCATCGCGGACCCCGAAGATCCAGGCTACCAATGCTTGCGTATCGAAAGGAAGCTGGGCCAGCACACGGCCCACACGGCTCAGATTCAGCTGGACAACATGCGTGTTCCAGTTCAGAACATGATCGGTGAGGAAGGGCGCGGGTATGGCAAAGCACTATCGCTGTTGTCCGATGGGCGCATCGCAATCGCCGCCCTGGCCATCGGCATTGCCCGTGCAGCGCTGGAGGCAGCCATCCGCTACGCCAAAGAGCGCGAGGCCTATGGCAAGCCACTCACCGAACTGCAGGCCATTAGCTTTGATTTGGCGGAAATGGCCATGCAGGTTGAGGTGGCGCACCAGTACATGCTGTATGCAGCTCGTCTTACGGATGCGGGCCTGCCAACCAGTAAGGAGGCCTCCGTTGCTAAACTCTATGCCAGCGAAATGGCTGAAAAGGTTTGCTCTGCGGCGCTGCAAGTGCATGGTGGCTACGGGTATGTCAACGACTTCCCGGTCGAGCGCTATTATCGCGATGTGCGCGTTACAAAGATCTACGAAGGCACTAGTCACATTCAAAAGTTGATCATTGCGCGCAGTATCTTGGCTGGCTGATGAGCACGGCCTTTCTCCGCAGGCCTATCGGCGAAAGCAGTTCGATACACTTTGCCTCAGTTAGCGATACGAATGCCCTCAAGGAAAACAACACCAATGAGTACGCCAATTGAGGCAAAGCCCAAGTCACTGACACGCAATGCTGCCAAAAGATCGGGCAAGGGCGCAAAATGGAACAATGCGGTCAGCGGCGCGGATGAGCAGTACCAGCTCAAAAAGCAAGCTGTCATTGCGGAAGCTTCGCGCGCATTTGGCCGCCATGGGTACAAGAATGTGTCCTTGGACGAGATTGCAAAAACGCTCAACGTCACCAAGCCTGCCCTCTACTACTACTTCAAGAACAAGCAGGAACTTGTCTACGAATGCCACGAGCTCGCCATGCATTTGGGAGATCGCGTCTTGCAAGACGCGATCGCTTCGGAAAATACTGGTTTCGGTCGGATCTCGGTCTTCATTAAGAACTACATCTCGTTGCTAACGGATGAAATGGGCGCACCGGCGATCCTCCAGGATTTCTCCGGTATGACTGTGGCGGATCAGAAAAAAATCACTTTGCGTCGGCGAAAGTTTGATCAAGAGCTGCGCAAAGTGCTCGAGGGGGGTGTTCAGGATGGTTCCATTGCCCCGTGCAACGTGAAATTGGCGGTGTTCTGGTTCATGGGCGCTGTTAGCTCGATTACCCAATGGATGCATATCGATGGCAGCCTTGGAAGCGACGAAGTGGCCGATATTTTTATCGGTTTTCTTGCGCATGGTATTCGTCCCAGTCAAGCGTGAATCTGGCGCAACAGGCTTGGGCTTCCGGTTGTGTTCTTCGCAGTGAGGCAATTCTGGCGGACATCGTCGTGCATGGCGGAAACCGGTGCTGGAATCAGGTCTTCAGGCTTGATCAGGATGGCAAGGTGGTCGAGTTCTTCGAGGCAGCCAATGCGAGTCTTTCTGCTTCGACGATGGGATGCTGAGAAGCTGGTCGGCCCACACGGGAATCCAAGGCGGCTTTCAAGGCGTGTGCGATGGCCCAATGAATTAGTGGGCAGTGACGCATTCAATGAATGGAGAGCACCACAATTGCGCTCAGGAATAGGCCCCGGATTGCGCGCGCAGGAGGTGGCTACGCACCAAATCCAGCCCGCCGGGTCCGCTGAGAACATCCAGTGGACGACGATGACCAAATGTCGGTGCCAATTCCAACAGCCATTGGTCAAGCCAAGCCCGCGCGTCAAAACCTACTGGTGTTCCTGATTCATCAACCATACGCTGAACAAGTGCGGAGAGGGTAGCGATATCGTCTTCGAGGGCCATGGCCCATTCTGATCTGCACGCCAGATGAATGCAATGCACACGTCCGGGCAAGGTATCTTGAATTGAAGGGAGTTCCCCGCCCTACCACCGCCTGCATGACGAACATGGAGGCGATGAACTGCAGTGGGCGATTCAGCGAATTGCTCGCTTGCTTTGGGCGGACATATGAAAACTGCCTTGGTCTTCGGCTGGGGTGCAAGAGTGTGGGGGGTATTTTGGACGTGCGAGCACCGCGCGTGCTGCTGCAACTATCGCGGCTGAGTGTTGGCGCCGATTCAAAATTGAGCCACCGTGCCGATTGAATTTTGAGCCAGGGCTAATGGCCAACCTGTGAAGGTCGGCTGTGGATAAGTGTAGTGCCTTGGGTCGGTTTTGGTCTCCTTGGTGATCGAGCTCGGTGGTCGTCCGTTGAGGGTAAGCCGCGCAGGGCGAAGCCCGTAGCGGCTTGCCCTTGAGCCGCTCAGAACGGCTCAGCCTTCTTGGCCTGTTCGCGTGCCTTGATGCGTTTCTTGGCCACGGCTGTGCTGTGCATGAACCTGTGGGACTCGTTGCCCGTCTCGACGATGTGGCAGTGGTGCGTGAGTCGATCCAGCAGTGCCGTGGTCATCTTGGCGTCGCCGAACACGCTGGACCATTCCTTGAAGTCCAGGTTGGTGGTGATCATCACGCTGGTCTGCTCGTAGAGCTTGCTCAGCAGGTGGAACAGCAAGGCGCCGCCTGCCTGGCTGAAGGGCAGGTAGCCCAGCTCATCAAGGATGACCAGGTCCATGCGCTGCAAGCTCGCTGCGATGCGGCCTGCCTTGCCTTGGGCCTTCTCCTGCTCCAGTGCGTTGACCAGATCCACCGTGGAGTAAAACCGCACGCGTGAGCCATGGCGCGCGATGCCCGCCACGCCGATGGCCGTGGCCAGATGCGTCTTGCCCGTGCCGGGGCCACCCACCAGCACCACGTTGTGCGCCTGCTCGGTGAACGCCATGCTGGCCAACTGCTCGATGAGCTTTCTGTCCACGGGCGAGCATTCGAAGTCGAAGCCCGCCAGGTCGCGGTGCACGGGGAACTTCGCCGTGTGCATCTGGTAGCTCACTGAGCGCATGGCCCTGTCCGTGACTTCCGCTTGCAGCAGGTGCTCCAGCAGCCAGCGCGAGCTCTCCAGCGTGGTGTGGCCGCCTTGCTTGACCAAGTCCTCCCAGGCCCCGGCCATGCCGTACAGGCGCATCTCTTTGAACTCCTTGCCCAGCTCACGCATGATCGGCCTCCTGCATGTCGCTGCCAGCGCGCAGGCTGTCATAGCGCGCCGTGTCGGCCAGGGGTGTCTGGCTCACTTGCAGGTTGGTCGCAACCGTCTCGGGCAGGGGCTGCGCTTGCAGGCGGCCGAGCACGTTGATGACGTGCTCGGTGCTCACCCGCCCCGATGGCGGCGCACTCTCCAGGGCCAACTCCACCGCCACCAGCACGGCGTCCAGCCCTTGCTTGGGCACCTCGGCCAGTACCTGCGCCATCACCCTGTCGCCGCCCTCCTGGTGCAGCAAGCCTTTGCGCATGCGCTGCAATGGCTCGGGCAGGTCTGCAAAGGGCGCGCCGTTGCGCAGCGCGCCCGGCTTGCGCTCGATCAGCGGCACGTAATGCTGCCAGTCGTAGCGGGTCTGGTTGCGATCGCTCAGGCGCTCGTGCGTGGCCACCATAGCATCGCCGGCCACCACCACGATCTGCGCCGGGTACAGGTGTGTGCTGACGATTTGCCCCGCCCATTCGCAGGGCACCGAGTAGCGGTTGCGCGCCACCGTCACCAGGCAGGTGCTGCTCACCTTGGCCGGGTTCTCAACATAGCCATCAAAGGCCACCGGCATCGGCATCAGGTGGCTTTGCTCCAGCTCCAGCATCTCGGCGATGCTGAACGCTTTGTGCTGCGGGTGGCGCAGCTCTCGCCACAGAGCCCGGCAGCGCTCGCCCAGCCACGCATTGAGCTCGGTAAAGCTGCCAAAGCGCCATTGCCCCGCCTCCACCCAGATGCGACGGCGGCTGTCTTGCACATCCTTCTCCACGCGCCCCTTCTCCCAGCCGCTGGCACGGTTGCAAAAATCAGGGTCGAACAGATAGTGCGCGCACATGGCTGCAAAGCGCGCATTGACCACGCGGCCTTTGCCCTTCTTGACTTTGTCGACCGCCGTCTTCATGTTGTCGTAGATGCCACGGCGTGCCACGCCACCCAGCGCTGCAAAGCTGCGGGTGTGCGCATCGAACAGCATCTCGTGGCCTTGGCTGGGGTAGGCCACCAGCCAGAAGGCCCCACTAGCACACAGCTTCATGTGCGAGACCTGCATGCGGTAGTACACCCCGCCCACCAGCAAGCCGTCTTCGCTCCAGTCGAACTGGAAGGCCTCGCCAAGCTCGAAGGTCAATGGCACGAAGGCCTTGCAGGCCGCCTGTTGGCCTTCACCTTGGCGCCACTTGCGGATGAAGTCCGTCACCCGCGTGTAGCCACCTTCGTAGCCCGCTGCCTTGATCTGCGTGAACAAGGCCTTGGCCGTGCGCCGCTCCTTCTTGGGCCGCTTGGCATCGGCCTTCAAGGCTTGCTTGAGCTCCGCCTCGTGCGCCGACAGCTTGGTCGCCTTCGCCGCCTCCCGGCGGTACTTGGGCTCGACCGGCTGCGCCTCGTCCAGCCACTTGGCCACCGTGTTGCGCGACAGGCCCGTGGCCCTCGATATCTCCCGCTTCGTCTTCTTGTCCCGGCGGTGCATCCGCCGTATCTTGCCAATCATGTCCATGGTGATCACCCTCTTCATTCCCTTGCTGCACAAAACAGCAGGGTAGGTAAAACACCTGGCTCAGTTTTAGGTCGGCATCACACCAAAAAGTGGCTCAGTTTTCGGTCGGCGTCAACAGACCCGGGGAGCGATAGGCATTGTGGACATGAAAGTCGTCGCCATCGAATCCACGTATTTCACGCACCGGCGTCTTGACCATGTAGTCCAAGGTGTAAGCACCGGTCCCTCCCAAGCCGATGATGGCAATGATGTCATCCTGCAGCTTGTTAGAAAGATCGGAGATTTCCGCCTTGGAGGTCAGGCTGTCTTGATAGTAAAACACGGAGGGCTCTGGCGCGTCCTCCACGGACCTGAACGTCAAAGGCTTTGCCCTTTCGGAATAGACCTCCATCGCCGGTCCGGCAATGATCCCCACGTAGCTTTCGATCTTGTCAAAGAAATTGGCAAAACCCTGAGGAATACCTCCCACAATCGGTTTGTTGGAAAAGCGGCGCTGTACTACGACATCAGCGCATGCGCTGGAGAGCTGTAGTTCATGCTTTCCAGCGTCGATCGCTGGAATCGTCAGACCATCCAACCCACAGGGGTGGGCCCCTGCGAATAGAACGGTGTGGTCTTCCTGGGTCACCAGGCCGGCGCCGTCAACGGGCACCAGCTTGGTGGCAATTGCGCCCCAGTGCAGCTCGCGATGCTGGTCGAGATACGGGATGTCCCGCAGGATCATCCAGCCACTATCGAAAGTGACTGCATAACCCTTCTCGACCAGCTTGGCGATGTCCTGGTTACGACTGACCAGTTTCCGAAACTGTGAATCGGATGCCATCTTTCACCTTCACTGAAGCGCCAGGGACCAGAATGCCTTCGGGTTTGTCGCCGTTGCCCCTGGTCCATTTCACCGAGTAGGTGATGTTCGACTGGGGGGTGTAGCCCGGAACTTCCAGCTGCACCACTTGCGCAAACGAGATTGGCTCGTTTTTCGGCCAGCGGTGAGGCTTCGTTTCAATGTAGATGGTGACGAGTTTGTCGTCTTTGTCCTTGCCGCCTTTGTCGTCGTCGCGGCCGCGTTCGTTCAAGTTTTCGTTACTCATGGTGAATTCCACAGTTGAGTATTGGGATGCGCTTTGGCGCCGAATAGGCATGCCGCAGCTCTACCGGCTGACCTGGCCGGTACCAATAGCGCTTGACTGGGAGTAACGGGCTATGGACAATCGCAGACGCCAATCCGGCGAGTCACAAGCTCGTCACCCCGCGACCGAGTGCTTAGGTATTCGGTCGCTTTTTATTTCTGGTTGGTCATTCGGCCCTCCTGTCGTTGATTGAAATCGGTTGACGCATTCATCGCGTTACTCCGAAAAACACGCCTTCACTGAACCTGCCTCGCTGATCAAACTGCTGAGCAGGCGCCAGTTGCCTGTTTCATGACGCACGCGTCCCGCCACGATGGCCGGGTGCACTCCTGCTTGTCGGGCCAGAGCTCGCGCATCCTCCGCGTCGTGGGTGTCACGCACCACCGCTGCGGCCCAGAGCTCTGGTGGGATCAGTGCGTCGCGCGCGCCAGCATCGGCCTCGTCCTCCTGTGCCTGTCCAATGCGTCCCTTGTCATCTAGGTTGTCAGCGATGAAGCGGCAATCGACGGTCAAGTGCCTTTGCACGTGGACCATTTCGTGTAACAACGCGAACCAGAAATTGTCGATTCGGTCGTGGCGAAGGGTCAGCCCCACAATCGGGCGGTCTCCGTCGAGCATCGCGCAGCCATCAAGGTAGGTCTTCTTGAAGGGAGCTTCGATCACCAAGCAGATGCCGTGCTGGCTCAGGTACTCCTGAGCCAACTGAGGCCCTCGATCAAAGCATGAGAGCTTCGCCAAGTCGCGCAGCCAAGTCGTTGTGATTGAGCCCTTTCTGTAGATTCCCAATGGAGGGTTGCGATGCGCCTTGTCGACGACCACAGCACGCCAGATCAGGAGCGCGTACGTGTCCATGATGCGTGCGCCACTTTGGTGGAGTGGTGCACGCAACAATGCGGGTTCAACATCCAACTGAGCGATGCGCTGGAGAAAAGCGCGCACTTGGTCACGTGCTTTGTCGCTCTCATCGCTATCCAATAGACCTCGCTGACGCATCTCTTTCAGCGGAAACTTCTCATAAGCGTACGTTTCCTCATCCGTCACATCGACTTCAGCTTCGTCAGCTGAGACGAGCAGCGCTTTGGCCGGGATGCCGAGTCCTTTATGAAGCTGACGGATCATCTGCAAACTCAGAGGGCGTTTGCCTGCGAGCACTTCAGAAACCTTGGATTGGGATCCAATGAATTGTTCGAGATCCTTGCGGCTTAGTCCCTGCTGTTCCATCCGGAACTCGATGGCTTGCAAAGGGGTCACGGTTGGGCTGCTAAACCGCTTGGATTCATAGCTGTCGATAACCAGTTTCAGCAAATCAAATTCAGCCTCTTCCTCTGAGCCTGGCTGAAACTCCTGGTCCATTAACTCACCCAAACGGCTGAGCGCATTCTCAAGATCTTGCTCGCTCTTCAGTACACGAACGGTTTGAATCATGCTTTGCTCCTGATGGCGACACTACGGCTGGCACGTCCCGCCGGTTTGGGTGTGGCGATCGCCCACACCTTGTCAATCAACAGCACCCCTTGGTTAAATCTGGCTTTCACGTGAATCTTGTACAGACTCTTGATATCGAAAATGACGCGGTCTGGCTGGACGACGGCGTTGGCATACCTTGCCTGAACCTCTTCGGGACAACTCCACTGAGCCTCCTCAGCTTCCAGCTGCCACACACCCAAGGGAACACGCGAGTCTTCGTGCTCTTGCGCAAAACTTTCAAGTCTGGATTTGCCGAAGATCTGCATCATTAATCCCTGGTTGGGATGAATTTTACACATCCCAAATTGGGATGCAAGCAATTTTTCTGCACAACACATATCCAAGCCGACGCAGTAGACCGGCTGTTCGAGCTATAGAGAAGTCTGGATGCTGTGATTTCCCCCAGTCATGCGCAACCGCTACACGGAAATCGACCAACTTCTCCATCGCCTTTTTTGGTGCACTCGCTGCCCAGCTGTTCCGTGGGGGCAGAGAAAAGCTGCGGCCTGGGCCTGCATCTTCGGCATGCAGCCGAGCACGTCGGGTTTTACTCCGCTCGAAAGGGCGACCAATGAAGCGCTTCATTTTGTAGGTGACCTACAAGAACGCTTGGATGCTCTGTGTGCAGTGCCATGCGATCGCAAACCAACGCCAAGGCTACCCATTCGCGCGAATGAAGCGAGCGTCCGCAATCAGCCTCTTGCAGTCTCTCGACATCTAACGCCTGCTTAGAACGCAAGACTCCTCGCAAAATCCCCAAAAAAAAGAGCGCTCATCTTGAGCGCTCTTTTTTGTATAGCAACAAGTCCAGTTCAGCTCTAGTCCAAGTTCACATTTATAGGTCTTCTTTACCCGTTGAATTCGAGTTTACGACTTTACAGTTACAAATAACCGCCCCGCAAACCCGCATGAATGCTAGAAGTCTGTTTACGACTTTATTTGCGAGTTTACGACTTTAATTACCCGGATTAACTTCTTTGCTTCGGGGGTGAAGACCTCGGCCGACTTCATGGCGGTGCGCGAACGCTTGCCAAATTCAGGAACGTGTGGTTTGACGTCCAGCCTGTTGAGCCCGAGGTAGTGCGTGGATTCACGACTCCTTGTCGTTCATGCGTCCGTCCGAACCGCTTCCGGTGACAGGTACCCTTGGGGCTTTATCTACAGGCTGCAGAGCTATCTTTACGACCCACAGTGCATGAGTCAAATTTGTAGAAAATTCCCACAATCGAAAAATAATTGTTGAAATCTAATTTTTATACATGAAAAAGTCCATAACTTTAGTCAATTAAGGATAGCCTCCCGCCCCCCCCCAGCCTCACTCCACAGTCACTGACTTCGCCAGGTTCCGGGGCTTATCTACATCCGTCCCCCGAGCACACGCCGTGTGGTACGCCAGCAGCTGCAGCGGCACCACGTGCAGCAGCGGGCTGAGTGCGCCGTAGTGCTCGGGCATGCGGATCACGTGGATGCCTTCGCTGCTTTCGATGTGGGTGTCGCCGTCGGCCAGCACGTACAGCACGCCTGCGCGGGCGCGGACTTCCTGCATGTTGCTCTTGAGCTTTTCCAATAGCGCGTCGTTGGGCGCGACGGTGACCACCGGCATGGCGCTGGTCACCAGGGCCAGGGGGCCGTGCTTGAGTTCGCCCGCCGGGTAGGCCTCGGCGTGGATGTAGCTGATTTCCTTGAGCTTCAAGGCGCCTTCCAGCGCGATGGGGTAGTGCAGGCCTCGGCCCAGGAAGAGTGCGTTTTCCATGCGCGCAAAGTCTTCGGCCCAGCTGATGAGCTGGGGTTCGAGCGCAAGCACGGCCTGCAGGGCCACGGGCAGGTGGCGCATGGCCTTGAGGTGGGCGGCTTCCTGCGCTTCAGAGAGGCGGCCTTTGCTTTGCGCCAGGGCCAACGTCAGCAAGAAGAGGCCAGCGAGCTGCGTGGTGAAGGCCTTGGTACTGGCCACGCCGATCTCGACACCTGCGCGGGTGATGTAGGCCAGCTTGCATTCGCGCACCATGGCGCTGGTGGCCACGTTGCAGATGGTCAGCGTGTGCTGCATGCCCAAACTCTGTGCGTGGCGCAGCGCGGCCAGCGTGTCGGCGGTTTCGCCGCTCTGGGTGATGGTGACGACCAGGGTGCGCGGGTTGGGCACGCTGGTGCGGTAGCGGTACTCGCTGGCCACCTCGACCTGGGTGGGAATGCCCGCGATTTCTTCGAGCCAGTATTTGGCGGTGCAGCCGCTGTAGTAGCTGGTGCCGCAGGCCAGGATGAGGACGTTGTCGATCTCCTTGAACACGCGCCAGGCGGCCGCGCCGGGCTGGCCGTGTTGGCCCGCGCCGTCGAACAGCTCGGGCACGATGCCTTCCACACCTTCGAGCGTGTCGGCAATCGCGCGCGGCTGCTCGAAGATTTCCTTTTGCATGTAGTGGCGGTAGGGGCCCAGCTCGGCCGCGCCGCTGTGGGCCAGCACGGTGCGCACGGGGCGCTGCGCAGTGGTCAGCGCGGCGCCATCCTGGCCCACGATCCAGTAACGGCCCAGTTGCAGGTCTACCAGGTCGCCCTCTTCCAGGTAGACGATCTGGTCCGTCACGCCCGCCAGGGCCATGGCGTCGCTGGCCAGAAAGTGCTCGCGCGACGACGACGCCGCCGCGCTGCCCGCAGCGTCCTTGCCCACACCCAGAATCAGTGGCGACCCTGCACGCGCGCCCACCACGCGGTGGGGTTCGTCCTTGTGGATCACGGCGATGGCGTAGGCACCGTGCAGCTCAGCCACCGTGGCCTGCACGGCCTCGAACAGGTCGCCGCTGTAGTGGCTGTCCACCAGGTGGGCGATGACCTCGGTGTCGGTCTGGCTGGCAAACACGTAGCCGCGTGCCTGCAAAGCGCGGCGCAGCTCTTCGTGGTTTTCAATGATGCCGTTGTGCACCAGGGCCACGCGGCCCGCCTGCCGGGCGGCGGCGTCTGCGCCCAGGCCATGACTGAAGTGCGGGTGGGCGTTGTGAACGGCTGGGGCGCCATGGGTGGCCCAGCGGGTGTGGGCGATGCCGGTGGCGCCATCGACATGCTCGGCCTGCACCTGCTCCAGCAGTTCGGCCACGCGGGCGGTGCTGCGGGCGCGCTGCAGCCCCCCGCGCTCGGTGCCGTGGCGCGATGCGTCGATGCTGGCGCCGTGCACGGCCACGCCGCAGGAGTCATACCCCCGGTACTCCAGCCGCTGCAGGCCCTGCACGAGGATGGGAACGATGTTGCGCGTGGAGACTGCGCCGACGATGCCGCACATGGTGGTTGCCTTGGTGTGAAAACGATGGGGTGATCGTATGCAGCCCAAAAAGAAATGTTTGATTTATATTTGCGTAAATTTGAATTTAAATTTCACCATTCACATCGAATGAAATTTAAGTTCATAAAATCAGAAATGTCGGAACAAATCACACTCGACGCCATCGACCTCCAGCTGCTCAACCTGCTGCAGACCGATGCCGCACAAAGCAACCAGGCGCTGGCCGAGCAGGTGCATGTGTCGCCCCCCACCTGCCTGCGCCGCGTCAAGCGCCTGCAGGATGCGGGGCTGATCGAGCGGCAGGTGGCCATCCTGCAGCCGGACCGGCTAGCCGCTATCCAGGGCCATGGCCTGGCCTGCATCGTCGAAGTGTCGCTGGACCGCCAGGGCGCCGAGCAGCTGGACGCCTTCGAGGCGCGCGCGGCGGCCGACGACGCCGTGCAGCAATGCTGGCGCGTGTCGCCGGGCCCGGACTTTGTGCTGGTGGTGCACACGCGCGACATGCCGGGATACCTCGCGCTGTCGCAGCGGCTGTTCACCGGCGATGCCAACGTGCGCAACGTGAAGGCTTTCTTTGCCACACGGCGCGCAAAATTCGACACAAAAGTGCCTCTTGCGCGCGATTGACAAGCGCTGATTGCTATCAAATTTGATAGATTGGAGCCCCACCGGAGGGCGCTGCCCCGGATGGTCATTTCTTGCTGGCATCGCCCGGATGTGCGTTGTAAGCTCCCCCGCATCTTTGACCTTTGCCCGCGAAAGCGCCCCCAGGCATCCCCTGGCGGCACGCCCGGGCCCACCCGCAGACCGATGCCAACCTCCCGACGCCAGATGCCCCGCCGCATCTACCCGCTGCGCATACTGGGCATGGGGCTGGGCGGCATGGTGGTGGGCGTGGTGCTGTGGGAGCGCCAGGCCTCGGCCCTGGCCTGGCTGTGCATGGCGCTGCCCGCGTTTGTCTGGCCCCATGTGGCCTACCTGCTCACCCAGCGCAGTGCCGACCCCTACCACGCCGAAACCCGCAACCTGCTCATCGACTCGGCCATGGCCGCCGCGTTTGTGCCGCTCATGCATTTCAACCTGCTGCCCAGCGTGCTGCTGGTTACCCTGACGCTGGTGGACAAGATCACCACCGGCATCCGGGGGCTGTGGGCTCGCGCCCTGGTGGTGATGCTGGTGGCCGGTGCTGCCAGCACCCTGCTCACGGGCATGCACTGGGCGCCCCAGACATCCATGCTGGTGATGGTGGCCTGCCTGCCCGTGATGGTGCTGCACACGCTGTCCGTCAGCGTCGTGAGCTACCACCTCATCCGCAAGGCCACACACAACAACCAGATGCTCGACGAACTGCGGCGCGTGGATGCGCTCACCGGCCTGTTCGGCCGGGGCCACTGGCAGGAACAGGCCGAAGCCGCGCTGCGCCGCCACCACACCACCGACGAACCCGCCTGCATGCTGATGCTGGACATCGACCATTTCAAGAGCATCAACGACCTGCATGGCCACACCGTGGGCGATGAGGTCATCCGCGCCCTGGCCCATGTGGTGCGCGGCCATGTGCGCGCGGGCGACTGCGCGGGGCGCTTTGGCGGCGATGAATTCGCCATCGTGCTGCCCGGCATGCATGCCCGCGATGCGCTGGCTATTGCCCAGCGCATCCGCGAACAGACCGAATGCGTGCGGCTGCGCCACCTGCCCGAGCTGCGCATCACCAGCAGCATTGGCGTGGCCCCGGCTGACCACCGCCACAGCAACCTGCGCGCCTGGATCGACGCAGCCGACGCGGCGCTGTATGCCGCCAAGCATGGGGGGCGCAACCGCGTGTCGGGCTACATCGAGCCCGCACTGGCGCCAGCGGTGTAGGCAGGCTTTTCTACAGCGCCCCCGGCGCTGGGGCAGCCCCGTCAGCCACAGGCCACACCACCCGCACCGTGCAGCCCGCTCCCGGCGCCGCCGTGGCCGCCACCGTGGCGCCATGGCGCTGGGCAATCGCACGGCACAGCGCCAGCCCCGTGCCCACGCCCTCGAACTCTGCCTCGCGGTGCAGGCGCTGGAACACGCCGAACAAGCCGCCCGCGCGCGCCGGGTCAAAGCCCACGCCGTTGTCCTGCACCGTGAAGGCGACCTGGCCCGTTGAGGCTGCATCCGCCGCCACCGTGATGCACGGCTGGGCCACGGGGCGGGTGAACTTGAGGGCGTTGCCCAGCAACTGCACCAGCAACTCCTGCAGCAGCACCGGGTCAGCCTGCAGCGTGGGCAGGTCAGCAGCCACGCGCCACTCCACAGCGCGCCCCACTTCGGCCGGGGCCAGCGTGGTGCGCGCTTCGGCAATGGCATCGGCCAGCGGCACAGGCTGCAGGCGCAACGGGGCACGGCTGGCGCGCACCAGGGCTTGCAGCCCGTCGATCATGAGCCCCATGCGCCGAGCCGACTGGTCCATGGTGGCGAGGAAGCCCAGGGCCTCTTGCACCTCAGCACCCTGCACCACCTCGGGCGGCAAGTCGCCCAGCACCTCGCGCACCAGCGTGCCGTATGACGTCACATGCCGCAGCGGCGCGCGCAGGTCGTGCGAGACGGCGCGCAAGAACTCCTCTTGCGCAGCCGCCATGTCGGCCACCTGCTGCTGGCTGCGGGCCAAGTCGGCGCGCAGTTGCTGCAGTTCGTTATTGATGCCGGTGCCCGACTCGTTCATGGCTTGGGTTGTTTGGCGGGGCGACTCCAGTTGGCAATGCTCACCTGCTTGCCCCGCGCCACGCTCAGCGCGCCGGGCGCCGTGCTCTTGGTGATGGTGCTGCCACCACCCACCGTGCCGCCTGCGCCGATGGTCACGGGGGCCACCAGCACGCAGTTGCTGCCGATGTGCACGTCGGCCTCGATCACCGTGCGGTGCTTGTTGGCGCCGTCGTAGTTGGCGGTGATGCTGCCTGCGCCGTAGTTCACACGCTCGCCCACCGTGGCGTCGCCCAGGTAGGCCAGGTGGTTAGCCTTGGCGCCATCGGCCAGTGTGCTGTTCTTCACTTCCACAAAGTTGCCGATGTGCACTTCGCGGCCCAGTTGCGCGCCGGGGCGCAGGCGGGCAAAGGGGCCAATCAACGCGCCCTCGCCCACCGTGGCGCCGGCCTTTTCGCCGTCGATGTGGGTGTAGGGGTGGATCACCGCACCCGCTGCGATGCGCGCGTTGGCAATGCAGCAGTTCGCACCTATCGATACCCCCTCGCCCAGCTCCACCCGGCCGGTAAAGACGCAGTTCACGTCAATCTCCACGTCCTGCCCGCAGACCAATTCACCACGCACCCCGGTGCGGGTGTCGTCGCGCAGGTCAAAGCGCGCCGGGTCGGCCAGGCGCACGCCCTGCTCCATCAGCGCACGGGCCTGGCGCAGCTGGTGCGCGCGCTCCAGCTCGGCCAGTTGCAGGGGGCTGTTGACGCCCGCCACCTGCAGCGCGTCGGTGATGCGGTGGGCCGCCACGGGCACGCCGTCGGCCACGGCCATGGCGACGATGTCGGTCAGGTAGTACTCGCCCTGGGCGTTGTTATTGGTCAGCCGCGCCAGCCAGGGCATGATAAGCCGCGCGGGCACCGCCATGATGCCGCTGTAAACCTCGGTGATGGCGCGCTGGGCGTCGGTGGCGTCCTTGTGCTCGACGATGCCTTGCACGGCGCCGTCGGCATTGCGCACGATGCGGCCGTAGCCCGTGGGATCGGGCAGGGTCACCGCCAGCAGTGCCAGCCGTTCACCTCCGCTCGCGGCCACCAGGGCGCGCAGGGTGTCGGCGTGCGTCAGCGGCACATCGCCCGACAGCACCACGGCCGTGCCGTCGTCACGCAGGTGGGGCACGGTTTGCTGCACGGCATGGCCGGTGCCCAGCTGGGGTTCCTGGCGCACAAATTTCAGGTCAAAACTGCCGTCTGCGCTCGCTGCGCCTGCGCAAGCAGCTTCTACTTCTGTAGCACCATGGCCCGTGATGACGATGGCGCTGCGGGCCTGCAGATGCGCAGCCTGGTCCAGCACGTGGTGCAGCAGGGGCCGCCCGGCCAGGCGCTGCAGCACTTTGGGGAGGCGGCTTTTCATGCGCGTGCCTTTGCCGGCCGCCATGATGAGGATGTCGATTGGGGTCATGGAAAAAGAGGTGGTTTGCGCGGCAGAAAAACCCGGCGCGCGGGCATGGCGTGGATTATCGGCTGCCGCCCACAGGGCGCAAAATGCTATTCAATTCATAGCTATTCACGCATACGGGACAGGCGCAAAGGACCTACTAGACCAAACCCCTTGCGCATCCACCGCGCTACAGCAGCGGCATCAGCCGGGGCGGCGTGTCGTAGTACTCGGCAATGCGTGCCAGCGCGCGGGTGTTGAGCAGGCGCAGCCGCCCGTTCTTCAGTTCGTGCAGGCCCAGCAGGGCCAGGCGCCGCAGCGTCTTGTTGGTGTGCACCAGCGACAACCCCAGCGCGTCGGCAATGTGCTGCTGGTTGAGCGGGAACGCCACCGAGCCCTCCTCCACCAGCCCGATGCGGTCGAGCCGCCGGTACAGGTGCATGAGCAGCATGGCCACGCGCTCGGTGGCGTTGCGGCGGCCGGCAGTGAGCAGGTTGTCGTCCACATGGCCCTCTTCGTGCGCCGACAGCCAGGTGATGTCGTAGCCCAGGCGTGGGTGCTCGCGGAACAGCGCCCACAGGCTGTCGTTCTGGAACACGCACAGCGCGCAGTCGGTCAGCGCCTCGATGCCGTGGGCCGACACCTCGCCAAACTCCTGCTGCAGCCCGACCAGATCGCCGGGCAGCAAGAAGTTGAGGATCTGGCGGCGCCCGTCGCTCAGCGTTTTGTAGCGAAACGCCCAGCCCGAATACAGCGTGAACAGCTTGGCGTTGGTCTGGTTCTCGCGCACCAGCGCGCCGCCCGCCTCCACCGCCAGGCTCTCGCTGCGAAAGCCCTGGATGAAGTCCAGCACCTCCGGCTTCACGGCGGTGAAGGCACCGGTCTTGCGCAACCGGCAATTGCTGCAGGCCGGGGGGCAGACGTTGGCGGGCAAGGTGACGTTCATGAGGCAGCGATTCTAGGGATGGATGGCACCGACACACACCGTGTTGCAACTGCGCAGCAGACTGGGCGGCGCCACTGGCGCTGCTATGTCTTTTGACATTGCGGAGGCACCTGGGGCCCCCTACATTGGGCTGCATCTATGAATCTATCCCCTGCCCTCTACGAGGTCCTCTACGTGAGCACCATCGCCCCCGAGCAACCCCTGAGCGTGGTCGCCGAGATTGCCGGGCGCGCGCGCCAGGTCAACGTGGAGCTGGACGTGACGGGCCTGCTGATCTTTGACGGGCAGCGCTTTTGCCAGCAGCTGGAGGGCCCGCAAAAAGCCGTGCTCAAGCTCATCGAGCGCATCCGCAACGACCCCCGCCACATCAACATCGAGGTGCTGCACCACGGCCCGCTGGCGGGGCGGCGGTTTCAGCACTTCAGCCTGGCATTCAGCACCGTGGAAGACGTGGAGGCGCTGGCCCGCATGGAGCTGCTGGACGGCGAGGCAGCACTCGCCGCATTCGAGGCGGTGCGGGGCGAGCTGGTGCTCTGACCCGCGGCCTGAGCGCCCCAAAACGATCAGGCGGCCTCGGCCCAGCGCCGCAGCACCAGCGTGGCGTTCACCCCGCCAAAACCAAAGCCGTTGACCATGGCGTGTGTGAGCGCCATGCGGCGCGGCGCCAGCGCCACCAGGTCCAGCCCCTGCGCCAGTTCGTCGGGTTCGTGCAGGTTCAGCGTGCCCGGCACCACCTGGTCGCGCAGCGCCAGCACCGTGAAGATGGTGGCCACCGCACCCGCTGCGCCCAGCAGGTGGCCCGTGGCCGACTTGGTGGAGACGATGGCAGGCCCCGCACCCGTGCCGAACACGCGGCGGATGGCGGCCAGTTCACCCCGGTCGCCCACCGGGGTGGACGTGGCATGCGCATTGAGGTGCTGCACCTCGCCGGGCTTCAGGCCCGCCTGCGCCAGCGCGGCGGCCATGCTGCGCGCAGCGCCGTCGCCATCCTCGGGGCCCGAGGTGATGTGGTGCGCGTCGGCCGAGGTGCCATAGCCCACCAGCTCAGCCAGCGGCTGCGCGCCCCGCGCCAGCGCATGCTCCAGCGCCTCGATCACGAGCATGCCCGCGCCTTCGCCCATCACAAAACCATCGCGCTGCGCATCAAACGGGCGCGAGGCCTGTGCGGGCGCTGCGTTGAAGCCAGTGGACAAGGTCTTGGCCGCCGCAAAACCGCCCAGGCTCACACGGTCGATGGCGGCCTCGCTGCCGCCGCACACGGCGATGTCGGCCTCGCCCGCACGGATCAGCCGGGCGGCATCACCCAGCGCCTGCACGCTGGCGGCACAGGCCGTGACCGGCGCGCCCAGCGGCCCCTTGAGCCCATGGCGGATGGACACCTGCCCAGCAGCCAAGTTGACCAGAAACGACGGAACGGTGAACGGCGACAGCCGCTGCGGCCCGCGCGTTTCGGTGGTGCGCACGGCGTCGGCAATCGCGCCAAAACCGCCAATGCCCGACGCAATCACGGTGGCCGTGCGCGCCAGTGCCGCCTCGCTGCCGCCCGCTGCGGGCCAGCCGGCCTGGGCCAGCGCCTGGTCGGCAGCGCCCAGCGCAAAGGGGATGAAACGGTCCATCTTGCGCTGGTCCTTGGCCGAAACAACGGCATCCACATCCCAGCCACCCTCGGGATCTTCCTCCAACGACAGCACCCGGCCGGCCACCTTGGCGGGCACCCCTTCGGTCACGGCCGCTGGCAGCAGCGTGAGGCCCGAGCGCCCCGCCAGCAAACGCTGCCAGGCCAGCTCCACCTGGCAGCCCAGGGGCGAGACCAGACCCATGCCGGTGATGACAACGCGGCGCATCAGCAGGCCATCCCAGGCGACACGGGCGCTTTGCGCGTGTGGAAGGACGAAGGGGTTGATGTCATGGAATCACCTCACGGGTTGCCGCCCTGCACCCCTTGGGCACAGGGCACCAGAGGGACGGGCATTTATGATTGGGGTCGTCATCATAAACACAAAACATTGTTTTGCGTATGACCGCAATCATTAGAAGGCAGCACCCATGAAAGTCTCCAAAGCGCAGGCCGCCGAAAACCGCCAGGGCATCCTGGACGCCGCAGCAAGGCTGTACCGCGAGCGGGGCCTCACGGGCGTGGGCGTGGCCGACATCACGCGCGACGCAGGGCTGACGCATGGCGGGCTGTACCGGCATTTCGAGTCCAAGGACGCCCTGGTGCGCGAGGCCTGTGCCCGCGCGTTCGACTGGTCGATTGCGCCGCTGGACGGGCACACCCCCAACGCGAATGTGGCAGACCGCATCCAAAGCTACCTCTCACCCCAGCACCGCGACGCCCCCGGCAACGGCTGCCCCGCCGCCGCCCTGGCAGTGGACGCGGCACGCGCCGGGCCCGAGCTGTCGCAGGTGTTTGCCGAAGGCATCGAGCGCAACATCCAGCGCTTTGCAAAATTGCTGGCCGACAGCGCACCTGCCGCGCCCGCTGCCCCTGGCTCTGCACCTGCGCCTCAGGATGCCGACGAAGCAACGGCCGCCGCAGCCACCCACCGCGCCCGCGCCATGCAGGTGCTGGCCACCATGGTCGGCGGCCTGGTGCTGGCCCGCGCCACAGCCGCCGCACAGCCAGGGTTGTCAGAGGAGCTGCTGACGACGCTGCAGAATCAGTTGATCCATTGGCTGGAAGCGCCGCCCCGCTGAACACGGCGCTTTCAGGCAATATTTGCTATCAAAAAAAGAGCTTCTTGCGCCCGCTAGACAGGCGCAAGAAGCTCTTCAGGCCATGAAACCGAGAGGACATGCAGCGGGCGACTCCGCGCGCTGCAGCCCTCGGCAAACAGGGCAGATGGATCAGGCGCAGCAGGCGTCGCTGGCCACCGCCACCGACGGGCTGCCGAACGCTGCGCGGCGCCACCAGGGGGTGGCGGTGCTGGCAGCTTCCACCGGGGTGCGGGTCCAGCGGTACTGCAGGCGCTGACCGCCCACGGGTTCGACCACGGCGTGTTGGCCTGCGGCCACCCACAAGGTCTGGCCTGCGTGCAGGAACACGTCACCGGCTTCAGCGCCCGTGCCGTAGGGGCCTGCATCCAGCGTGACCCAGGCCTGGCCTTCGGCGATGCGCAGGGCCATGGGTGCGCGGGGCGTCAGGCTGAGGGCCTTGCCTGGCAGCAAGGTGCTGGCACCGTGTGCGGCAGCAGCCGTGGCAGCGGTGGAAAAGAACTTGAAAGTCTGCGAGGTGGTCATGTGAATCTCCGGGTTTACCCTTGATGGACTCTATGGTGCGCCGTGCTAAGCAAGGCGTCCAATGAAAAGGAATGCAGCGATTGATGCTCTTCTTGCATGTCGTGCTCAAGCGGGCTTGCTTTCATGCGTAGCCGCTATCCGAAAGAGAGCAAAACGGGCGATTCCGAGCGCCAGGCGCCCCCCGGCGCTGAGCGCCTGGGCACCCGCCTGGCCCATGGCGCGCCCACCCAGGGCCAGCGCCTGCACTAGGTCCCGCAGAGGCTGGACCACGCCACATTCCCATTCAGCCCCCGGCCGCAGGGCGCGCGGGCCCTGCACAGGCACCGGGGCGCCATGCCACTGGAAGGCCACTTCTTCGCCGGGTTGGCCTGCGGGGTTCCAGGCCTCCATCACCACATGCTGGCCCGCCGCGATGTTGAGGCGGTCGCCAGCCTGCAGCATGTGGTCGGCCACGCCGGGGAGCAGATCCGCAGACAGGCCGGCGGGCAGCGGGGTGGGCATGGTCCCGCTCAGCGTGAGCCAGACCCGGCCCTGGGTGATCTCCAGCACGCTGCGCCCTTGCGGGTGCAGCGACAGGGCACGGCCAGGGGTCAGTTTCCAGCAACCGGCCGCAGAACGGCCAGCCACGGCGGCTTGCACGGATTGTTGCGATTCCAGAACGTTGCGGGCGGACATGACAGACTCCTTCAGGTAGGGAAAACAGGTGTTTCGGAGCATGAATAGTGATGCTTGCGCCACACACAGTCCAATGAAAACGCGGTACGCTATTCATTCCGTCAACGCATGAATCAAAACCCTCCCGGAGCCCCGCCATGGCCTCTGCCGAATACTCCCCCGCCGTGCTGCGCACCCGGCCCGTGGCCACAGGCCACTGGCGCGCCTTTCTGGCCGTAGCGCGGCACCTCAACTTCCGCGCGGCGGCCGATGAGCTGGCCCTCACCCAGTCGGCCGTGAGCCGCCAGATCCAGGCGCTGGAGGAAGAAGTGGGCGTGGCCCTGTTCCTGCGCCACACGCGCGCGGTGGAGCTGACCAGTGCGGGCGCGCAACTGCAGCGCGCGGTGGGCCCGGCGCTGGAGCGCATGGACGCCGCCGTGCGCCTGGTGCGCCAGACGGCCGGGCGCCGCAGCGTGGCCATCACCACCTGGGCGAGTTTTGCGTCCATGTGGCTCATCCCGCGCATGGAGGAGTTCCAGCGCGACAACCCGGGCATCGACATCCGCATTGATGCGAGCGACGTGCAGGTGGACCTGGAGACGTCGGACGTGGACCTGGCCCTGCGCTACGCCATGCCCGCCGGGGCCACACAGGGCGGCATCCGCCTGTTTGGCGAGCAACTGGCCGTGGTGGCGAGCCCCTGGCTGCTCAAGAGCGGCAAGCCGCTGCGCACCCCCGCCGATGTGGCGCAGTTCACCCTGATCGAAGCGGGCGACGCCCACCGCACGCACTACCTGGAGTACCTGAGCTGGCGCCGCTGGTTCGACACCCGCGACCTGACCAAGCTGCAGCCCCAGCGCTGGCTGTATTTCAACTACGCCCACCAGATCGTGCAGGCTGCACTGGCGGGCCAGGGCCTGGCGCTGGCCCGCATGCCGCTGATTGCCGATGCCCTGGCTTCGGGCGACCTGGTGGAGGTGCTGCCCGGCCACCGCATCGACTCGCCATTGTCCTATTGGCTCATGGTCGGGCCCCGCAGCGCTCAGCGGCCGGAGATCAAGGCCTTCTGCGCCTGGCTGCAGGTGCAGGCCGAGGCCACCCGCCAAGCGATTGGCGATGTGCCCGACCCGGATCTGAACGACAACCTGGATGGGGCCTGAAAAGAAAAAAGCGCCGGCCTGGGCAGGCACGGCGCTTTCGCTTCTGTTTTTATAGCGCCTATCGCTTAGCCAGTGCGCGGTTAAGGCCTTTTTTGCTCAAAATAATCAGGCCAATGTGACCCGTGCGAACTTGCGCTTGCCCACCTGCACCACGTAGGTGCCAGCGGCCAGCTTCAGGCCCTTGTCGCTGACCACGCTGCCATCCACGCGCACGCCGCCGCCGTCGATCAGGCGGTTGGCCTCGCTGCCCGAGGGGGCGAGGTTGGCCTGCTTGAGCAGCCCGCCAATGCCCAGCGGTGCGCCCGACAGGCTCACCTCGGGGATCTCATCGGGCACACCGCCCTTGCTGCGGTTGATGAAGTCCTGCTCGGCCGCATCGGCCGCCGCCGCGCTGTGGAAGCGGGTGGTGATCTCCTTGGCGAGCATCACCTTGGCGTCCTTGGGGTTGCGCCCGCCCGCCACCTCGGCCTTGAGCGCTGCAATCTCGGCCAGGCTCTTGAACGACAGCAGGGTGAACCAGTCCCACATCAGCGTGTCGCTGATCGACAGCACCTTGGCAAACATGCTGTTCGCCTCTTCGGTGATGCCGATGTAGTTGTTCTTGGACTTGGACATCTTGTCCACGCCGTCGAGCCCCACCAGCAGCGGCATTGTGAGCACACACTGCGGCTCCTGGCCGTACTCCTGCTGCAGATGGCGGCCCATGAGCAGGTTGAACTTCTGGTCCGTGCCGCCCAGCTCCAGGTCGCTCTTCAAAGCCACCGAGTCGTAGCCCTGCATCAGCGGGTACAAAAATTCGTGCACCGAAATGGACTGGCCGGTGGTGAAGCGCTTGTGGAAGTCGTCGCGCTCCATCATGCGTGCCACGGTGTACTTGGCGGCCAGCTGGATCATGCCGCTGGCACCCAGGGGTTCGCTCCATTCGCTGTTGTAGCGGATCTCGGTGCGGGCCGGGTCCAGCACCAGGCTGGCCTGCTTGTAATAGGTCTCGGCGTTGACCAGGATCTGCTCCTTGGTGAGCGGCGGGCGCGTGCTGTTGCGGCCCGAGGGGTCGCCGATCAGGCTGGTGAAGTCACCGATCAGGAAGATGACCTGGTGGCCCAGATCTTGCAATTGCCGCATCTTGTTCAGCACCACGGTGTGGCCGATGTGGATGTCCGGGGCCGTGGGGTCCAGGCCCAGCTTGATGCGCAGCGGCTGGCCGGTGGCCTCCGAGCGCGCCAGCTTCTTGACCCATTCGTCCTGTGGCAGCAGCTCTTGCACGCCGCGCAGCGAGATTTCGAGGGCTTGTCTTACACCATCGGAGACCGGGGTTGTTGTAACAGCAGATTGATTCATAAGGGTTTTTTGGGATGTCTAGACAGCATGCGCCGCTATACTTCAGCCCACATTGCAGAGGCGGATTCTAGTGGGCCCGCCGTTTCGACCTGTTTTTCATCAACCTGTCGAATGGCTGCAGCCTGACAGTCTGTGCTCCTGGCCCCGCCCCGCATTCACACCGGGGGTGTGCCACGGATCCACAATCACCCTGGGGATAGACCTTTGATTCACGGCTTGACCACCGCTAGCTCGGCTTTGCTTGACCGGCTGTCCCGCACGATCCAACAACACCCCAAACGCATCACCGCTGCCGTGGCCGCCGTCCTGTTGACCGGCGGTGGCGGCGCTTTCGCCGTGGCGTCCTTCGCGCCCGACCCGGCCGAGCTGCCGGTGCGCATGGTGAGCTACCCCGTCGAATCGCTGGCCGAGAACCTCGTGCTGGGCGAGCTGGAAGCCCCGGGCTTCTCGCTGTTCCGTTCCGAACAAGTGCGCAGCAGCGACACCCCCGAATCCCTGCTGCAGCGCCTGGGCGTGGCCGACCCGGCCGCCGCCGCCTTCATGCGTGGCGACACGCCAGTGCGCCAGAATGTGCTGGGCCGCACCGGCCGCAGCGTGTCGGCCGAAACCACCGACGACCACCGCCTGGTCCGCCTGACGGTGCGCTGGGTGCCGGACGACAGCGGCAACTTCCGCCGCCTGATCGTCGAGCGCACCAGCGACAACAAGTTTGCGACGCGCATCGAAACTGCCAAGATGACGACCAGCAGCCGGCTGTCCGGCGGCGTCATCCACAGCTCGCTGTTTGCCGCCACCGATGCGTCCAACATCCCCGACGCCGTGGCTGTGCAGGTGGCCGAGCTGTTCTCGGGCAACATTGACTTCCGCCGTTCGCTGCGCAAGGGCGACCGCTTCTCGGTGGTGTATGAAACCCTGGAAGCCGATGGCGAACCCCTGTCCAGCGGCCGCGTGCTGAGCGCCGAATTCGTCAACAACGGCAAGACCCACCAGGCCGTCTGGTTCCAGGAGCCCGGCGCCGCCAAGGGCGCTTACTACACACTGAACGGCGAAAGCATGCGCCGCGCCTATCTGGCATCGCCGGTCGAGTTTTCGCGCGTGACCAGCGGCTTCAAGATGCGCCTGCACCCCATCCTGCAAACCTGGCGCGCCCACCTGGGCACTGACTTTGCAGCCCCCACTGGCACCGCCGTGCGCACGGTGGGCGATGGCACGGTGGAGTTTGCGGGTGTGCAGAACGGCTACGGCAACGTGGTCTTCATCAAGCACCGCAACCAGCACGTCACGGTGTATGCCCACCTGAGCCGCATCGACGTGCGCCAGGGCCAGTCGGTCGAACAGGGCCAGACCTTGGGCGCCGTGGGTGCCACGGGCTGGGCCACGGGGCCGCACCTGCACTTTGAATTCCGCGTCAACGGCCAGCACCAGGACCCGATGACCATCGTGGCCCAGAGCGAAGCTGCGGCACCGGTGTCGGCCGCTGGACGGCCCGCATTTGACCGCCTGGCGGCCAACATGCGCGTTCAGCTGAACGCCGCTGCGCTCATCGAGCAAGCCAGCGCGAACTGATCCCATCTCCGCTGTCCAGTCCACCGCCCGCCAGGCCATGTCCGATCTCTACATCGGCCTGATGTCGGGCACCTCGCTCGACGGAATCGACGGGGTGCTGGCCGACTTCTCCGGCCCGCGCATGCGGGTCACGCACCACGCCAGCGCTGGCTTTGCACCCGCATTGCGTGCCGAGCTGCTGGCGCTCAACACCCCCGGCGACAACGAACTGCACCGTGCAGCCCTTGCTGGCAACGCCTTGTCGCGTGCCTATGCCGAGGTGGTGCACACCCTGCTGGCACACAGCGACCTGCCCGCCAGCGCCATCCGGGCTGTGGGTGCCCACGGGCAAACCGTGCGCCACCGCCCCCAGGAGTTCGATGACACCGGCTACACCCTGCAATTGCTCAGCCCTGCCCTGCTGGCCGAGCGCACAGGTATCACGGTGGTGGCAGACCTGCGCAGCCGCGATGTGGCGGCCGGAGGCCAGGGCGCGCCGCTGGTGCCCGCCTTTCACCAGGGCGTCTTCGGACGGCCTGGCGAAACGGTGCTGGTGCTGAACATTGGCGGCATCTCCAACCTCAGCGTGCTCGGAGCAGACGGCAGCGTGCTGGGGTTTGACTGTGGCCCCGGCAATGCGCTGATGGACCACTGGTGCCAGCTGCATACCGGCCAGCCGTTCGACAAGGGGGGCGCTTGGGCGGCTACCGGGCAGGTGCTGCCCGGCCTGCTGGAATCGCTGATGCAGGAGCCTTTTCTGCACAAGCCGCCCCCCAAAAGCACAGGGCGCGACCTGTTCAACCCCCCCTGGCTGGCTGGCCACCTGGAGCGCTTCGGGCCTGCCACGCCTGCCGATGTGCAGGCCACATTGACAGAATTCACTGCCACCGCCTGTTCAGCTAGCGTTGATAGCTATAAAAACAATAGTGAAACCCTGGCAATCTGCGGAGGAGGTGCCCTCAACACCCAGCTGATGCGCCGCCTCCAGGCCCTGTGCCCCACGCTGCAGGTCGTGGCCACCGAGGCCCTGGGGCTGCCCGCGCTGCAGGTCGAAGCCGCAGCCTTTGCCTGGCTGGCACGCCAGGCGCTGCACCAGGCCCCCGGCAACTTGCCCAGCGTGACCGGCGCAGCGGGCCCCCGCGTGCTGGGGGCGGTGTACCCCGCCTGAGCACTGCAGTACCGCAGATTCCTTGCACCCATGAAAAAACCGCCCGAGGGCGGTTTTTATCTTTGGTGCACCCGAGGCAGGGGCCTTCCGACCCGGCCCCAGGGCCCATCAGGCCGAGAAGCTGGAACCGCACCCGCAGGTGGTGGTGGCGTTGGGGTTCTTGATGACAAACTGGGCACCTTGCAGGTCTTCCTTGTAGTCGATCTCGGCACCCACCAGGTACTGGTAGCTCATCGCATCTATCAAGAGCGACACGCCATTCTTGGTCATGGTGGTGTCGTCTTCGTTGGTGATCTCGTCAAACGTGAAGCCGTACTGGAAGCCGGAGCAGCCGCCACCCTGCACGAACACGCGCAGCTTCAGGTCAGGATTGCCCTCTTCGGCAATCAGGTCCGCCACCTTGGCCGCCGCGCTGTCGGTGAAGAGGATGGGGGCGGGCATTTCGGTCTGGATGTTGTCGGCAACTGCGCTCATGGGGTACTCCGGGTTCGGTATTTGAGGTTAATACTACTGCAAACCGCTCGGGAATTCAGATCAGGGATTGTTTGACGCCAACTTCAGTGGGGGCTTTTCCTCCACCAGCACCGCCGTGGGGAACAACTGCCCGGCGATCACGGCCCCCTGGTGCATCTCCAACGCCTTGTAGTGCACATTGCCGGTGATCTGTGCCTTGGGCTGCAGCTCCAGCAGTTCCCCCGCATGCACGGGGCCCAGCACCTGGCCGTTGATGATCACGTGGTCGGCGTGCACAGCCCCCTCGACGCGCGCAGTTTCCGAAATCACAAGGATGCTGGGCTGCTCGGAGCCGGCCCGGATGTCGCCCACCACCTCGCCATCAATGCGCATGCCCTCGGCAAACAACACACTGCCTTCGATTTTGGTGCCCTGGGCGACCAGGCTTTTGATGGGGGGCTGCTTCTTACGCGAAAACATGGGCAGGACTCCTGGAAAAACAGGCGGGCTCCGGGGCCCACATGCGGGTGAACTGAAAAGGGCGACCCGCGCAAAGCAGACCACTCCGCACATGGGCGCTGTACAAGGGGGCCACTATTGGGCGTGACCGCCGCAGCGCCAGGCCATTCGTGGCCTTTTACTCAATCGCCATGGTCTGTGTGGTACGGACGTTGGTGCCGTCCAGCACGCGCGCGGTCACGGTTTTTACCACGGCATGGGCGGGCAAATCGAGGACACCTTCGATGCGGCGGTATTGCTTGACCTGCAGGGGCTGCCCTTGGGGTGGCAGGGTCTGTGTCCAAGGTCTGCCGTCCTGGGTGCCCGCCAACACCAGTTCCAGGCGGCCATTGAACTCGGGCGCGTTGCGCGCGGCCTGGATGACCAGCACCTGCCACCGCAGTTGCATCCCACCCAGCACTTCGGCCTGCAGGGCACGAATCGCGAGGCCATCGGTCTTGGCCGCCGGGATCAGTTTTTCAAAAAACCCCAGGTCTTCACGCAGCGTCCGGTTGTCGGCCTCCAACTGGCGCACCTGGGCCACCAGGCTGTCCTTGGCGGCCCGCTCAGTGGCCAGCAGGCTCTCGGCGGTGAGCGCCACCGTTTGCCGCTCCTGCCCTTCGTCACGCAGGCGGGTGATCTCGGCTTTCATCTTGAGCACCTCGTCGCGCGACACGGTGTCCAGACCCGCAATGGATTTGCCAAACTCAAATGCCCACAATGCGACCGCTGCACAAAAGCCCAGCACCACGGCCAGGGCCAGCCAACGAAAGGGCCAGGGCAAGGCACTGCGGATGGCGACCCGGGGGGCGCTGATGGTCAGCCGACGGCGCAGCAGGCGAAAGCGCATAGGGTCAACAGGCGTGTCATGGACATACGGCCCCAAAAGAAAAGAGCGCACCATAAACGAAAAAACCGCCCGAAGGCGGTTTTTCTCTGTAAAGCACCCAGGGAGTGCTTTGCAGCAGATGCCGCACAGGGCGGCATCCGGGCAGGACCAAGGCTTAACGCTTGGAGAACTGCTTGGCGCGGCGTGCGGAGTGCAGACCGACCTTCTTACGCTCGACTTCACGGGCATCGCGGGTCACGAAGCCGGCTTGGCTCAGTGCGGGCTTCAGCGTTGCGTCGTAGTCGATCAGAGCGCGGGTGATACCGTGGCGGGCAGCGCCAGCCTGGCCGGATTCACCGCCACCGTGCACGTTGATCTGGATGTCGAAGGTTTCGACATGGTTGGTCAACGCCAGCGGTTGCTTGGCAATCATGATCGAGGTTTCGCGGCCGAAATACTGCTGAATGTCTTTGCCATTCACAGTGATCTTGCCGGAACCCTTCTTCAGAAACACGCGGGCGACGCTGGACTTGCGACGGCCGGTGCCATTGTTCCATTCACCAATCATCTCAAGGCTCCTTAGATTTCCAGAGCCTTGGGCTGCTGGGCGGTGTGGGGATGCTCTGCACCACCGTACACCTTGAGTTTCTTGATCATTGCGTAACCAAGGGGGCCCTTGGGCAGCATGCCCTTGACAGCCTTTTCCAGCGCGCGGCCGGGGTGCTTGGCTTGCAGGTCGCGGAAGTTCGTGGCCGTGATACCGCCGGGGTAACCCGAGTGGCGGTAGTACACCTTGTCCAGGGACTTGGTGCCGGTGACCTTGAGCTTGGCTGCGTTGATGATGACGATGAAGTCACCGGTATCGACGTGAGGCGTGTAAATGGCCTTGTGTTTGCCGCGCAAACGGAGAGCAACTTCGCTGGCTACTCGTCCGAGGACCTTGTCGGTCGCGTCAATCACAAACCACTCGTGCACGACCTCAGCGGGCTTTGCGCTGAAAGTAGTAGTCATGAGTTTTCTCTTGATAAGAGGGTTTGGCGGGTCCTTTTCCACGGTCGGTGCTCCTCTTTCGGAAGCCTCTTAGGTGGCACTTGATCTTCGCCGCGGGACCACAAAAGCGCTGCGAAGCCTTCGATTATACGAATTTGTCCCTTGCCAGCGCAAGCAGTGCCGCCAGAGGGGGCCCAGCAACCGCCCCGGCTCAGTTGGGCGTCTGGCGGCGGCGCTGTTCCTCGGCCTCGTAGCGGCGGCGGTTTTCCACGCAGATGGTCTGCCCGGCCTGCGACGGTTTCTGGCACTCCTGGTGGATGCACATGGGCCGGGAGAGGAAATTGGCGTCAGCACAGACCTCCTGCGGCGAAGGCACCCGTGGCGGCGCAGGCTTGGGTTTGGGCTCGGCGACCACGGGAGGTGGTGGCGGCTCAGGCTCCTCGCGCACCACGATGGGCGTTGGCACAGGCTCCGGCGCGTTGCGCTTGGCATTGCGGGGAGTCACCCGGGGCGCAGACGCAGCCACCGAGGCCGGGGTAGCCACCGAGGCAGCCCCTGCAGCACCGACCACCTCTGCGGCCGCCGGGGCCGATGCCGGCACGTCAGCGGCCGGGGCAGCGTCCGTCAGGGCGGCTGCCACTGCAGGCTGGGCGGGCGGCTCGGCCATCTCGGTAATGATGTCATCGTGGGGCACCTTGTTGCCGCCCTGCATCCACCGCAGGCCGGCAGCAGAGGCCACGACCACCAGCACCGCCACCACCAGCCCCGCCACGAGGGGAAAGCGGCGTGCGGACCGGGCCGGTTTTTTGCCTGCAGCACGCACAGTGTCTCGCTCCAGCGGCAGGGCCCGTGGCTCTGCGCCTGGCTTGGGCACGACCCCATGCCTGCGGTGGTGGGCTGCGCCCTCATAGCGCGAGTCATCGGCGGCCACCGTGTCGCCCGCATCAATGAACACCGTGTCTCCCGGGTCGGCAAACACGGTGTCGGGATCTCCCAGCATGACCGTGTCCGCCCCCGGGTCCGTGGCCAGTCGGCCCGTGCTGCCGTCCCCCACCACGGCAGCCGCTTCTGGGGCCTCTGCCCGCTTCGCCTGGGCCTGCATTTCGGCCACGATGCGGGGGGCCGAGGTCACGTCCACCGTGGGCGTGAGCAAGCCAGGGCCGGGCTGGTCGGCGGGCTCGACCCAGATATCGCCCAACTCGGCCCGGAAATCAAAATGCTGCACGTCGTCCGGCGGCGACGTCATTTCCATGGCCTGGAGGAAGGCGTCGATGCTCTGCGGCCGGTCTTCGGGCCGCAGCGCCAGGGCCTGGGCAATCGCGGCCACAAAAGGCGCTGAATACTCCACCCCGAACTGGCGCTTGACGGTGCGTGCGATGCGGGAGAACGACACCATGCGGTCGCGGATGGAGCGCAGCGTGGCGGGCAGCGGGGTGTCGTTGGCCAGGCAGCCGTGCATGACGGCCGCCAGCGAATAGAGGTCGCTCCACGGCCCCTGGCGCAGTTCTTCATCGCCATCGGAGTACTGCTCGATGGGCGCGTAGTTCACCTTGAGCACGGCCGTGTGTTTGCGGTCCTGGTCGTTGATGGCGTGCCGGGCAGCGCCCAGGTCCAGCAGCACCGGTGGCCCGTTGTCCTGCAGAAAGATGTTGTCGGGCGAAATGTCGCGGTGCAGCGTGTTCCCATCGTGCAGCACGCGCAGGGCATCGAGCACCGACCAGAGCAACTTGCGCAGCCAGGCCTCGGGTGGGGGCGTGCGCATCTGCGCGCGGGCCTGCTTGAAGGTCATGCCGGTGTACAGCGGCATCACCATATAGGCGGTGTTGTTGGCTTCCCAGAACCGGAACACCTTGACGAGCGACGGGTGGTCAAACTGCGCCAGCAGGCGCGCCTCGCCCACGAACGAGGCCAGCCCGGCGTGGAAAGTCTGGTGGTCGGACGAGGACCGCACCCACAGCGACTGCCCTTCGGAGCGCCCGGCCAGGGCCGAAGGCATGTATTCCTTGATGGCGACCGCGCGGTGCAGGGAATGGTCAAACGCCTTGTAGACCATGCCAAAACCCCCCACCCCCAGGAGCGCCAGGATCTCGAATTCGGCCAGCCGGGTGCCAGGGGGCAGCGCATCGACATGGCTGACACCACTGGCGGGGGCTTGGTGGAGGCTTTCGGTCATGGTCAAAGGACGTGGCGTGCTTGCGGTATCGAAGGCGATTCAGGGGCGCAACGGAGCGCCAGCACCGCCGCAGGCGCGATCATGCGGCATGGCAGCGGGCGATTTCGAAACAAATGGCTAACAAACGGTGACCTGTCTGCCAAAAACATCACGCCCACCGCAATCGCGGCGGCTCGGGTAGTGCCGTGGCCCGGAAAGATACACCCAACCGCCCCCTGGCACCGCCCGGCCGCCCGTGGCAGCACGAAAAAGCCATCCCGGGGGCGCACTCGTTACCATTGGGCCATGTTCAGTTATCGCCACGCCTTCCACGCAGGCAACCATGCCGATGTGCTCAAGCACACGGTTTTGATTGCCGCCTTGCAACACCTTACCGAAAAAGACGCGGCCCTGACCGTGCTGGACACCCACGCAGGCGCAGGCCTGTACCGGCTGGACGGCGACTATGCCAGCACCAGCGGCGAGGCCGCCGACGGCATCGCCCGCCTGTTTGCCCCCACCGCGCCCGCCCTCGCCCCGGCCCTGCAAGCCTATGTGGACATGGTGAACGCCTTCAACCAGGGCAACACCCTGCGGGTCTACCCCGGCTCGCCCTTCATCACCCAGCGTTTGCTGCGCAGCCACGACAAGCTCAAGCTGTTCGAGCTGCACCCGACCGACCTGCGCTCCCTGGCGGGCAATGTCGCCCAGCTCGAAGCCGGCCGCCAGGTGGCCGTGCTGCATGAAGACGGGTTTGAAGGCATCAAGAAATTTCTGCCTCCACCGGCCCGCCGCGCGCTGGTGCTGTGCGATCCCAGCTATGAAATCAAGAGCGACTATGCCAAGGTGCTCGACATGGCGGCCGACTCGCTCAAGCGTTTTGCCACGGGCACCTATGCGTTCTGGTACCCCATCATCCCGCGCCCCGAAGCGCACGACCTGCCCCGCCGCCTCAAGACCCTGGCCACCAAGGCCGGCAAAAGCTGGCTGCACGCCACACTCACGGTGAAAAACAGCAAGCTCGTCGAGACGGCTGCGGGTGACGTCAAGCGCCCCGGCCTGCCCGCCAGCGGCATGTTCCTGATCAACCCGCCCTACACGCTCAAGGCCGCCCTGAAGACCGCGCTGCCGCAAATGGCCGAAGTGCTGGCGCAGGACAAACACGCCACGCACACCCTCGAATCCGGCGGCTGACGCCCCCCGGGGGCACAGCGCGGGGCGCTGTTTCGGACGATGGGCACTAGAGACGCCGATCTGAACGCCCTCTTCAAGGCGCCGCCGGGCAGTCCTTCTCGTCCTCGTCCAGTGCAAACAGCTCTACCGGCTTGAGCCCCAGGCCAACCATGCCCAGGGCTTCGGCCGCCCCCCGGCTGAGGTCAATCACCCGGTTGCGGACATGGGGCCCCCGGTCGTTGATCCGCACCACCACCGTCCGCCCCGTCGCCTGGCTGCGTACACAAACCCGCGAACCAAACGGCAACGTGGGGTGCGCCGCCGTCAGCGCGCGCATGTCAAACAGCTCCCCGCTGGCCGTGCGCCGCCGGTGGAACTGCGCCCCGTACCACGAAGCCAGCCCGACCTCATCAGCGGGGGTGGCCAGCCCCAGGGAGGATGCATCCACACCAGGCGGCGGGAGGGGGGGCGGTGGCGGTGGGTCGATCAGCATGGCCTCGCCCGGCACCGTCAAGAGGTGGGGGGCCAGCGCATCGGCCTCGGCCGACAGCCCCTGGGCCTGCGCAGGCAGGGCCACCGCCAACGCCGCAGCGCACAGCAACCAGGCGACCGCCATCTGCCAGACCAGCCCCTGGCAGGGTGGCGGCGGCAGGCCGCGCCCCCCCATCAGATCCCCAGGCGGCGACAGATCTCCAGCGTCGCGGCGCTTTGGTTCATGGTGTAGAAGTGCAAGGCGGGCACGCCCGCACTGCGCAGCTGGTCGCACAGGTCGGTCACCACATCCAGGCCGAAGGCCTTGATGCTGGCCGTGTCGTCGCCAAACCCCTGCAGGCGCAAGCGGATCCAGCGCGGGATCTCGGCGCCGCAGGCATCCGAGAAGCGCATGAGCTGCGTGGAGCTGCCAATGGGCATGATGCCCGGCACCACGGGCACTTCGGCGCCCAGGCGCTGCGTGTCTTCGAGAAAGCGGAAGTAAGCGTCGCTGTTGTAGAAATACTGGGTGATGGCCGAATCCGCACCGGCCTGCACCTTGGCCACATAGGCCTTCAGGTCGGCCTCGGGCGAACGGGCCTGGGGGTGCACCTCGGGGTAGGCCGCCACTTCGATGTGGAAGTCTCGCCCCGTCTCGGCGCGGATGAAGGCCACCAGGTCGCTCGCATACTGGAACTCGCCGCCCGCGCCATAGCCGCTGGGCAGGTCGCCGCGCAACGCCACCAGGCGCTTGACGCCCATGGCCTTGAGTGTGGCGAGCTGCTCGCGCACCGACTGGCGCGTGGCGCCAATGCAGGAGAAATGCGACGCGGCGCCCACACCTTCGGCCAGGATCTCGCGCACGGTGCCAAATGTGCCCTCTTGTGTGGAGCCCCCGGCGCCATAGGTCACCGAGCAGAAGTCCGGGTGCAGCGCGTACAGCTGCTGGCGGGCCACGCGCAGCTTGTCAGCGCCTTCGGGCGTCTTGGGCGGGAAAAACTCAAAACTCACAGGGAAACCGGTGCCCTGTGCATTGGCAGCATTCATGCAGCCCTCCTCGCATGGATAAAAAATTCACGGTTGCCGTCGCCGCCCTGGATGGGGCTGTCCAGCCACGCCAGCACAGCCAGGCCCACGGTGGCGCAGCAGTCGCGGATGCGCTGCTCGACCACGGCGTACAGCGCCTCGTCGCGCACGATACCGCCCTTGCCCACCTGGCCCGGCTGCAGCTCGAACTGCGGCTTGACCAGCATGACCAGCTCGCCCTGCGGTGCCAGCAGTGGCACCAGCGCGGGCAGCACCAGCGTGAGCGAGATGAACGACAGGTCGCCCGTCACCAGGCCAAACACGGGCGTGATGTCCACGTCGGCACGGTCGGCGCGGCGGCGGCGCTCCACCGGCAGCGTGCCCTGCGCGCGCGCCTTGGCCAGCTCGGCGCGCTCGGACTTGAAGGCTTCGATGTCTTTTTCCTTGGCATCGTCGCTGTCGTCGTAGTCCTCGTCCACCTGGCCGCCATTGCGCATCCAGCTGTAGGGGGCTTCGGGCTGGGTCTCGTTGTCCTCTTCCAGCTCGATGACTTCCGAGAGCGCCAGTTCGCAGGCCTGCTGCAGCGCTTCGGCCGTCAGCGCGCGGGCGTTCACGCCCTCGACACACACCACCCGCGCGTCGCTCCTCAGCCGCTCATGCAGCTGGTCATGGCCCACATCCACGCCGATCACCTGTGCGGCACCGCGCTGCAGCAGGCAATCGGTGAAGCCGCCGGTGCTCTGCCCCACATCCAGGCAGCGCAGCCCCTGCACCTTCAGGCCCAGGGCATCGAGCGCGCCTTCCAGCTTGAGCCCGCCGCGCGAGATGTACTTGGCCTCGGCGCTGTCGAGCAACTGCACCTCGGCAATCGCTGGGATGTCGTCGCCATTTTTGGCCACCTTCTGCCAGGGCGCGAGCGGCGACAGGCGCCATTCGACACCCGACGCAATCAGGCGCTGGGCCTGCGAGCGGGTGGCGGCATGCCCCCGCTCCACCAAAAACACATCTGCGCGCATGGCGCCCATCCTTCTTATGAGTAAAAACAGCCGCTACCGCGCGACCATCACGCCCTGATAGCTATTATTTATATAGCAATCAAGCTATGAGCATACGGCGCGCAAGCGCCGCTGCCCGGCCCCAGAACAGCAACGCTGCGCCGGGGGAAAGGGCGCAGCCCCTTCAGCGCATCAATAGCGGTAGGTATCGGGCTTGTACGGGCCTTGCTTGGGCACGCCGATGTAGGCGGCCTGGTCGTCGCTCAGCTCGGTCAGCATGGCGCCCACCTTCTTCAGATGCAGGCGCGCCACCTTTTCGTCGAGGTGCTTGGGCAGCACATAGACCTTGCCGTTTTCGTAGTAGTCGCTGTGAGTGAACAGCTCGATCTGGGCAATGGTCTGGTTGGCGAACGAGTTGGACATCACGAAGCTGGGGTGACCCGTGCCGCAGCCCAGGTTCACCAGGCGGCCCTTGGCCAGCAGGATGATGCGCTTGCCGTCGGGGAAGATCACATGGTCCACCTGGGGCTTGATCTCATCCCACTGGCAGTTTTCTTCGAGCTTGGCAACCTGGATCTCGTTGTCGAAGTGGCCGATGTTGCAGACGATGGCCTGGTCCTTCATCGCGGCCATGTGTTCATAGGTGATCACGTCGCGGTTGCCGGTGGTGGTCACGAAGATGTCGGCCTTGTCGGCCGCCCATTCCATGGTCACGACCTTGAAGCCTTCCATCGCGGCCTGCAGGGCGTTGATGGGGTCGATCTCGGTCACCCACACCTGGGCGCTCAGGGCGCGCAGAGCCTGGGCGCTGCCCTTGCCCACGTCGCCGTAGCCCGCCACCACGGCCACCTTGCCCGCGATCATCACGTCGGTGGCGCGCTTGATGCCGTCCACCAGCGATTCGCGGCAGCCATACAGGTTGTCGAACTTGCTCTTGGTCACCGAGTCGTTCACGTTGATCGCGCGGAACATCAGCGTGCCCTTGGCCGACATTTCCTTCAGGCGGTGCACACCGGTGGTGGTCTCTTCGGTCACGCCGATGATGTCTGCGCTCTTGCGGCTGTACCAGTTGCTGTCTTCGGCCAGCTTGGCCTTGATGGCGGCGAACAGGATGCGCTCTTCTTCGCTACCCGGGTTGGCCAGCACGGAGGCGTCCTTCTCGGCCTTCTTGCCCAGGTGCATCAGCAGCGTGGCATCGCCGCCGTCGTCCAGGATCAGGTTGGGGCCTTCGCCTGCAGTGCCCTTGGGGCCAAAGTCAAAAATGCGGTGGGTGTAGTCCCAGTACTCGGCCAGGGTCTCGCCCTTAATGGCGAACACGGGCGTGCCCGTGGCGGCAATGGCGGCGGCAGCATGGTCCTGCGTGGAGAAGATGTTGCACGAGGCCCAGCGCACATCGGCGCCCAGGGCCTGCAGCGTCTCGATCAGCACGGCGGTCTGGATCGTCATGTGCAGGCTGCCGGTGATGCGGGCGCCCTTGAGCGACTGCTTGGCGGCGAACTCTTCGCGAATGGCCATCAGGCCGGGCATCTCGGTTTCGGCGATGCGGATTTCTTTGCGGCCCCAATCGGCCAGGCCGATGTCGGCAATGATGCAGTCGGTGTTGACCGGGGCGTTGACGCGTGCGTTCATGGTGGTGTGCTCCAAAGCATGTTTGAAAAACCACTGGTCGGGGGAGTGACAAGGCTCACCACACGAGAAGTGGATGAGCGTCGTTGCGGGTAGATGGTTCCGAGCCTCACGCCCCGCCTGTGCTGGGGACGCTGCAACGCTCCTCGGATCGGCGGATTATAAAAGCAAGTGCCCGGCGGGGAAACATCCCCGGTCTGCGGGTGGGGCCGCCCGGCGCCTGCCCGCCCACGCCTGCGGACTTGCCAGCCCCATGTCACCTGCGCGGCTGCCGGGGCCGGCAGAGCCCCCGACACTGGCGCTCTTTCAAAAGACCCATCGAGGAGCACAGCATGGACCCCAAGGACAAGGTCGTCATCGTCACCGGCGGCGCCAGCGGCATCGGCCGCAGCATCGCGCGGCGGTTTGCGCAGGACGGCGCACGCGCCGTGGTCGTGGCCGACCTGCACCTGGAGCCCGCCCAGGCCGTGGCGGCAGAATTCGGCGGTCTGGCCGTGCGCTGCGATGTGTCGAAAGAGGCTGACATCCAGGCCCTGGTGGCCACCACACGCGAACGCTTTGGCCGCGTGGACGCCTACATCTCCAACGCGGGCATCCTTGGCCGCCCGGGGGGCATCGAACTCGAAGACCCGCTGTGGGACGCCATGTGGAACATCCACGGCATGGCCCATGTGTGGGCCGCGCGCGCCGTGGTGCCCGAGATGGTGGAGCGCGGCGAAGGCTTCTTCCTCGTCACCGCCTCGGCCGCCGGGCTGCTGACCATTGTCGAATCCGCCCCCTACGCGGTCACCAAACACGCCGCCGTGGCCTTTGCCGAGTGGCTGCGCATCGCCTACGGCCGCAAGGGCGTGGGCGTGGCCTGCCTGTGCCCGCAGTCGGTGCAGACCGCCATGGTCACGGGGGACGGCGGATCGGCCTCGCACGACGGTATCCTGCCGCCCGAGCAGGTGGCAGGCGATGTGCTGGCGGCCATGTTGGACGGCCGCTTCCTGGTGCTGCCCCACCCCGAGGTGGCGCAATACTTCCGCAACAAGGGGCAGGACTACGAACGCTGGATCGGCGGCATGCAGAAGATGTACGCCCGCCACACGCAGGCCCCTACAGGCTGATACCTGCTGCGAAGATTCCAGAGCGCCCGCCCGGTAAAATCCCGCGATTCGGCGCTCCGCGCCTGTCGCGCCCACTGCCGCAGCACTTGCCGCAGCGGGCCCTAGCCCTCTTGGAATCCCCCCGTGTCCTACGCCCCCGAAACCCGGCGCCGCCGCACCTTCGCCATCATTTCCCACCCCGACGCCGGTAAAACGACGCTGACGGAAAAGCTGCTGCTGTTCTCGGGCGCGATCCAGATCGCCGGTGCCGTGAAGGGCCGCAAGGCCAGCCGCCACGCCACGTCCGACTGGATGGAAATCGAAAAGCAGCGCGGCATCTCGGTGGCATCGTCGGTGATGCAGATGCTGTACCGCGAGCATGTGATCAACCTGCTCGACACGCCCGGCCACAAGGACTTCTCGGAAGACACCTACCGCGTGCTCACCGCCGTGGACTCGGCCCTGATGGTGATCGACGCCGCCAACGGTGTGGAAGCACAGACCCGCCGCCTGATCGAGGTCTGCCGCCAGCGCGACACGCCCATCATCACCTTCGTCAACAAGATGGACCGGGAAGTGCGCGACCCGCTGGACATCATGGACGAGGTCGAGCGCGAGCTGGGCATGCCCTGCTGCCCCATGACCTGGCCCGTGGGCCAGGGCAAGGCCTTCGGCGGCATCATCAACCTGCGCACCAAGACGATGACGGTGTTCGAGTCCGGCAGCGAACGCCGCCCGCAGGACTTTGAATCCATCCCGCTCACCGACGTGGACACACTGCGCGCTCGCTTCGGCGCAGAGTTCGACGCCGCCATGGACAGCATGGAGCTGGCCACCGGCGCATCGCCCGAGTGGAACCATGAGGCCTTCCTGGCCGGCAAGCTGACCCCCGTGTTCTTCGGCTCCGGCGTGAACAACTTCGGGGTGATGGAAGTGCTGGATGCCCTGGTGGACATGGCCCCGCCCCCCGGCCCGCGCGTGAGCACGCTCGAAGTCAACAAACAGCCCGTCGTGAAGACCATCCAGCCCGAGGACGAAGGTTTCTCTGGCGTGGTGTTCAAGGTGCAGGCCAACATGGACGCCAACCACCGCGATCGCATCGCTTTCGTGCGCGTGGCGTCTGGCAAGTACATGCCGGGCATGAAGCTCAAGGTGCAGCGCACCGCCAAAGAGCTGCGCCCCACCTCCGTGGTGACCTTCATGTCCCAGCGCCGCGAGGCCGTGGAAGAAGCCTACGCGGGCGACATCATCGGCTTCACCACGCACGGCGGCGTGCAGCTGGGCGACACGATTACCGACGGTGCCAGCCTGCAGTTCACAGGCCTGCCGTTCTTCGCACCTGAAATGTTCATGACCGTGGTGCTCAAGAACCCGCTGCGCACCAAACAATTGCAGCAGGGCCTGGCCCAGCTGGGCGAGGAAGGCGCCATCCAGGTCTTCAAACCCGACGCCGGCGGCAACATGCTGCTGGGCGCCGTCGGCCAGTTGCAGTTTGAAGTGGTGCAGCACCGCCTGAAGGCCGAGTACGACGCCGACGTGCGCCTGGAAGGCTGCCAGTACACGGGCGCGCGCTGGATCACTGCCGACAACGCGGCCGACCTGCGCGCCTTTACCGATGCCTACCCACTGCGACTGGCGCACGACGCGGCGGACACGCTGGCGTACCTGTGCACCTCGCCGTACGACGTGCGGCTGGCGCAGGAGCGGTTTCCCAAGATCCACTTCCATCCGCTGCGGGAGCATGCGGGGTTGGCGTTGCAGAAGGCCGGTTGAGCCCGCATGCAGCCTCTGGACCTCTGGCCGACAGCGGCCCGCCGCGACATCGTGGGCGTGTTCACCGACATCGACGACACCCTGACCACCGAGGGCGCCATCACGCCCGACGCGCTGCAGGCGCTGGCCGACCTGAAAGCTGCAGGCCTGATGGTCATCCCCATCACCGGGCGGCCGATTGGCTGGTGCGAGCCGTTCATGGCTGGGCCTGCCGGTGCGGGCTGGCCTGTGGATGCCATGGTGGCCGAGAACGGGGCCGTGGCATTTACCCGGGGCTCCGGCGCTCAACCCACGCTGGTCAAGCGCTACCAGCAAGACGCCGCCACGCGCAGTGCCAACCAGGCGCGCATGCGCGAGATCGCGGCCAAGGTGGCAGTCGAAGTGCCCGGCGTGGCTCTGAGCCGTGATAGCGCCGGGCGTGAGACGGACCTGGCTTTTGACTACGCCGAGTTCGACCGGCACACGCCCGACACCGTGCAGCAGGTGCTGGCCCTGCTGCAGCGCGAAGGTATGCAGACCACGGTGAGCAGCATCCACATCCACGGCTGCTTCGGCGACTTCAACAAATGGCAGGGCGCCAACTGGATCGTGCGCGAGCTTCTGGGTCGCGACATAACGCAGGAGCTGGACCACTGGGTGTTTGTGGGCGACTCGGGCAACGACCAGGCGATGTTCCAGCACTTCACCCACAGCGTGGGCGTGGCCAACATCGCGCGGTTTGTGCCGCAGCTCACGCACCTGCCGCGGTATGTGACCCAGGGCGAGCGGGGCGCGGGGTTTGCGGAAGTGGCGCGGGCTATTCTGGCGGGCCGGTAGCGCGGCGGGCGCCGCTGGGCCGCCCACTCATGGGAAAGTCCCATTCAAAACAGCGCCCTGCGCGCAATAGGCATACGTTATTAGCTACATATTTAATAGCAAATAACGCAACCGTATCGTGAGACAGCCGCAGCTACGCCTTGAGGAAGATATCGGTGTCCGGCGCAAAACATGCATGTAGCGGCAGCAGCGCCCCGCCCAGCGCCCGCGCGTCGGAGCCCATGGTGCCCAGCTCCAGCCGGGGCGGCTGGTGCAGGCCTTCCCAGTTGTAGTCGGCCAGCGCGTGGCGCGCGCCCTCGCACAAGGCCTGCAGCAGCTCGGGGGCCGCAGCGCCATCGACCACCACGGCATCCAGATCCAAAAACGCCGTGGCCGAGACGATGCAATGCGCCAGGCCGGCCGCAGCGCGCGCAATCCAGCCCCGGCTGTGTTCCAGCCACGGGGCCTGCAGCACGCGCTTGTCGTAGGCGGCCATGGGGTCGAGGCCGTGCTCGCGAAAGCGCTGCTCCAGCTCCCACAGCGAGGCCTGGCTGATGAGCTGCGCGGGCGCCTGGCCCGGCTGGGCGGGTGACAGCGGCAGCGAGGCCACGGCGCCTGCGTTTCCGTGCAGGCCCCGGTGCAGGTGCGAGTTGATGACCAGCCCGCCGCCGACAAAGGTGTCCATGAACAGGTACAAAAAGCTAGGGATGTCACGCCCGCGCCCCTGCAGCAGCTCGGCCACGCAGGCGGCCGAGGTATCTTTGGCAAAGCTCACGGGCAGTTCGGTCATCTGCTGCACCTGCTCGGCCAGGTCGATGTTGTTCCAGGCTTCGGACTGCGCCTCGGTCAGCCCCAGCATGCGGTGCCAGCCGCCCAACTGGAACGGCGCTGCCACGCCCACCCCCACCACCCGCGAGCGCAGCGGGCCCAGGCCGTCGAGCAACTGGTTGAGGTGCGTGCGGATAGCGGGTAGCAGCACGTCGATGTCGGGGAAGGCGTAGTCGAGCACGATGCGCTCGCGCACATGGCCGGTGAAGTCCACCAGAAGCCAGTCGGCGCTGCGGCGACCGATCTTGATGCCGATGGCAAAGGCGCCGTCGGGGTTCAGGCCAATCGGCACCGAGGGCTGGCCCACACGGCCGCGCACAGGCGCTTCGCGGCGCAGCAACTGGTCTTCGTCAAGCCGGGCGGTGATGAGGCCGATGGTCTGCGCCGTGAGGCCCGTGACCCGCGCCATCTCGGCCTTGGCCAGGCTGCCGTGGGTGCGCAGCGCCTGCAGCACCACGCGTTCGTTGAACTGGCGCAGCCCCACGTGGTTGGATCCACGCTGGCGCAGCAGCGCGGGGCCGGCGGCGGCGTTGTCAACGGCGGAGGGAGAAGCGTCGGTGTCCAGCATGATGATGAAACAGTCAGGCGTTCAGAGTGTCGCCGATGACGCCCTTGCGCAGCAGGAAGTTGCCCCAGGGCTGCAGTTCGCCGGTGACGACGATGGCATAGGCCTTTTTGACGCGCTCGTAGAACGCAAAACGCTCCACGCCCTCGGCCTGTTCGCTGGCCACGCCCTCGCGTGCCAGCACGTTCATGGTTTCGCGCTGCAGGGCTGAACGGTAGGGCGCCTCGGTACCACCCACCTGCATGTAGGCCACGGGGTGCGGCACATCCTGCGCCAGCGGCAGCACGCTGGTCACGGCCTGCACAGAGCGCGCCATGCCAATGCCGGGCAGGCGCAGCACGGGCTTGCCCACGCCCAGGCTCATGGCGGTGAAGTTGGCGTCGGCCAGCACGATGGCGTCGTCATGGCCCATCTCGGCCAGCACCTTGAGCAGGTCGGGGGTCAGCAGGGGATCAATGTTCTTCAGCATGGGGGCGTTTCAGGCAAGGCATTCGGCGGGCAGGTCAGACGCGGCCATGGCACCGGTCATCACGGCCACGGTGTCGCTCATGCTGATCTTCTTGGGGTTGACGACGGCGGCGCGCTTGCCCAGGCGGGCGATGTGGATGCGGTCGGCAATCTCGAACACATGGGGCATGTTGTGGCTGATGAGAATGACGGGCAGACCCTTGTCGCGCACGCGGCGGATCAGCTCCAGCACCATGTTGCCCTCCTTCACGCCGAGGGCGGCGGTGGGCTCGTCCATGATGACCACGTGGCGTGCAAAAGCTGCCGCACGCGCCACGGCCACGCACTGGCGCTGACCGCCGGAGAGCGTCTCGACCGCCTGTGTCATGGAGCGGATGCCGACTTTCAGCTCGGCCATGCGGGCCACGCTTTCTTCGAGCATCTTCTTTTTGTCGAGCATGCGCAGTGTGCTGCCCAGGAAGCCTGGGCGGCGCAGCTCGCGTCCGAGGAACAGGTTTTCGGCAATGGTCATGGCCGGGGCCACGGCCAGGTCTTGGTACACGGTTTCGATGCCCGCACGGCGCGCGTCGATGGGGCTTTTGAATTGGATGCGCTGGCCGTCGAGCAGGATCTCGCCCTCATCGGGCACGGTGGCGCCCGACAGCGCCTTGATCAGGCTGGACTTGCCCGCGCCGTTGTCGCCGATCACGGCCAGAATTTCCCCAGCGCGCAACTCAAAGTCAGCACCGTCGAGCGCGGTGACTTGGCCGTAGCGCTTGACCAGGCCCTTGGCCTGCATGACCAGCGGGGCGCTCGTTGTGTGGGTGGTTGCCTGGGTCGTTGTGTGGGTGGAGTTGCTCATGATCAACGCACTCCTTTGCGCGAGAGTTGGTCGGTGGCCACGGCCAGGATCACGAGGATGCCGGTGACCAGAATTTGGTACACCGACGACACGCCCATCAGCGTGAGCCCGTTACGGAACACGCCCACAATCAGCGCCCCCACCAGCGTGCCAAGGATGACGCCGCGCCCGCCAAACAGGCTGGTGCCGCCCAGCACCACGGCGCTGATGGCGTCGAGGTTTTCGGTCTGCCCCGCGTTCGGGTCGCCCGCGCCGGTGCGCGCCACCGACAGCAGCGACGCGATGCCGTAGAACAGGCCCGCCAGCACGTACACGCCCAGCAGCACCTTGTCGGTGGCAATGCCGGTAAGGCGCGTGGCCTCGGGGCTGTTGCCCACGGCGTACACATGGCGGCCCGGCGCGGTCTCGCGCAGCGCAAACCAGGTGACGAGGTACAGCACCAGCATCAGCACCGCGCCCCAGACGATGGCGGTTTGCCCCAGCTGAAAGGTGTTGCCCAGCGCGGTCATGCCCGCAGGGATGTCGGTGATGGTCTGCGCGCCCGAGTACAGCTGCGTGGCGGCAAACGCGATGTTGAGAGTGCCCAGCGTGACGATGAAGGGCGGCAGCTTGATCTTGGTGACCAAAAGGCCGTTGATCAGGCCGAACAGCATAGTCACCGCCATGCCGCACGCAATCGCCACCGGGGCCGAAAGGCCGTAGTCCACCGCCATCTTGGTCATGACGATGCCGCCCAGCGCCATCACCATGCCGCATGACAGATCAATGCCCGCCGTGAGGATGACCAGTGTCTGGCCGATGGCGATGACCGCCACCACCATGACCTGCTGCAGGATGAGCGCGAAGTTCTGCGCCGACAGAAAACGCTCGCTCTGCGTGGCAAAGAACGCACACGCCAGGATCAGCGCGATGAAAGGCCCCAGCGTGGCCAGCGGCGGTAGTTTGGAAGCGGACGAGGACATGGCGGCTCCGTGCGGGTGGACAAAAGTGGCGCTCAGAAAAAGCAGTTGTCGGTTGAGAGCCGATCGCAAAACTCAGCGAAGCGGTTCTGGCTAGGCGCTGCGTCGCAGGCAGTACGGTAGTACGGTAGTACGACAAGACGCAGCAACTACGCCAGAAGAGTTTTGAGAGCGGCTCTTACTTGGCGCCCCAGCACAGGTCGGTGCCGGTCTTCACATCCTTGCTGTCCACGCCCGCCATGGGCTTGGCAGCGATCAGCGTCACGCCGGTGTCGGTGTAGCCGCTGACCTTCTTGCCGGTCTTGGCGTATTCCACGCCCGCCGCCACGCCCATCGCCGCCATGCGCAGCGGGTACTGCTGGCTGGTGGCGGCGATCACGCCCTTGCCCACGTCGGCAATGCCCGCGCAGCCGCCGTCCACCGAGACGATGAGCACGTTCTTCTCCTTGCCTGCGGCCTTGAGCGCGTTGTAGGCACCGGCGGCGGCGGGCTCGTTGATGGTGTAGACGATGTTGATGTCGGGGTTCTTCTGCAGGCAGTTTTCCATGCCGGTCTGGCCCTTGGCGCGGTCGCCAAAGCTGTCGGCCATGCAGACCACTTCGGCGGGGCGCGACAGCTCGTTGCTCTTGGCATCGTTGGCCTGCAGGCCAAAGCCCTTCAAGAATCCGTTGTGCCGCTGCGCGCCCACCGGGTGGCCGGGGAACAGATCCAGCGTGGCGATCACAGGCTTCTTGCCCGCAGCGGCGGCCTTGGCGTACAGGCCAATCAGCTCACCCGCCTTGTAGTTGTCGGTGGCAAACAGCGCGTCCGTCGCATCCATGGGCTCGGTGGGGCTGTCCAGCGCGATCACCATCACGCCGCGTGCCTGCGCCTTCTTGATGGCGGGCACGATGGCTTTGGCGTCGCTGGGTGTAATGAGGATGGTCTTGGCGCCTGCGGCGATCAGGTTCTCCATGGCCGTGACCTGGCCCGCGTTGTCGCCGTCGGTCTTGCCTGCTGCCGACACCAGCTTGGCGCCCAGCTTCTTGGCCTCGGCCGTGGCGCCCTCTTTCATCTTCACGAAGAAGGGGTTGGTCTCGGTCTTGGTGATGAGGCCGATGACGGGCTCGGACGTTTGTGCCTGGGCCAGGCCACAGGCCAGGGCGCCGGTGAGGGCAAGGGCAGAAAGCGCGAAAGCGGGGGTGCGTTGCATGGCGTTGTCTCCGGGTGTTGGGATGGCAGATTCCTGTCGGCCCTGTGCTGCGCGGCTGGCAGGTGAACCACTCTTGTCGGGTGGATGGGATCGAACTATAGTGGCCGACAAGTTAATAAATCAAGTGGATTTACTTATGGTTTTCCCTATCCAGTCCGCCAGTTCTGCCCCCACCTCCAGCGCACCCACCGCACCGCCGCTGCGCGTAGCCACGGCGGGCGAAGCTTTGTTTGACTTGATCGAAGAGCCCGATGGCCGCCTGAAGCCCTGCGCGGGCGGCGCGGTCTACAACCTCACCCGCGCGCTGGGCCTGCAGGGCGTGGGCACGCAGTACCTCAACCCGCTATCGGGCGACATGCTGGGGCGGCAATTGGCGCGTGGCCTGGACGATGCGGGCGTGGCCCTGGCAGCGCCTACGCCGGTGCGCGCGCCCAGTGCGCTGGCGCTGGCCGTGCTGGACGCCGAGGGCAAGGCCAGCTACAGCTTCTACCGCGATGGCGTGGCCGACCGCCAGGTGACGGCCGCAGCGCTGACGGCCGCCTGCGCTGCGTTGCCCGACCTGCAGGTGGTGGCCACGGGCTGCCTGGCTTTGGTGGCGCAGGACGCCGCCATCTACCAGCCCTGGCTGGCAGCGCAGCGCGCAGCGGGCCGCATGGTGGTGGTGGACGCCAACCTGCGCCTGTCGGCCGTGGACGATGCTGACGCCTACCGCGCCAACGTGATGGCTGCCCTTCAGCACGCCCACCTCATCAAGGTGAGCGACGACGACCTGGAGGCGCTGGCTGTGCCAGGCGCCAACGCATTGGAACGCGCCCACTATTTGCAGGAGCAAACACAGGCGCAATGGCTTGCCCTGACCCTGGGGCCAGAGGGTGCCTGGCTGCTGCAGCGTGATGGGCTGGCCGTGCATGCGCGCGAAGAGGCACCGATCACGGTGGTGGACACGGTGGGTGCGGGCGACTGTTTTCTGGCGGGATTGATCACCGCCTTGCTGGCCGGGCCTGAGCGGGGGGAAGAAGCACTGGCCCTGCGCGCGGGGGGCTTGGTGGCGCCCATCGCGGAAGCCCGGTTGCGCGCCGTGCTGCACCATGCGCTGGCCAGCGCCAGCCACTGCGTGGAGCGGGCAGGCTGCACGCCACCCCGCTACGAAGAAGTGCGCGAAAGGCTGGCGCTGCGGCGCTCTGCGACCGCCGCAGGCCGGTAGCCTTTACTCGGCGGGCTTGGCGGCCGGTTTGCGGGCCCGGCTGCGGGGACGGGCAGCGGGGGCCTTGGCGGGCGTGGTGCCTTCTGCCTCCGCAGCAGAGGCCTCAGGCACGGCGGCGGGAGGTTCGGCATGGACCGCTTCACCCGCATCACCCCCAGCACGCGCACCGCGTGCACGGGGCGTGGCGGCCTTGCGGGTGCTGGCGCCAGGCTTTGCGCTGTCTCCACTGCGTGCGCGGCTGCGGCGAGGGGCTACGGCTTCGGATCGGTCGGCCTCGGTGGATGCGCTGACCTCCGGGGTGTCCGCGCCCTCTTCTGCTTCGGAGCGCAGCGCTTGCGGCGCGCTGGTGTCGATCACCGGCTCTGGCAGCACCGCTTCAGGAGCAACGGGCTGGCTGAAGTAGCGGCTGGCTGGTCGCTCAGCGGGAGCATCGGCCTGCTCGGGCTCAAAGTGTTCGTTGCGCTGCGCGGGGCGCGTTTCTGCACGATCTGCGCGGTCCGCCCCGTCACCACGACGCCCTCGGCTGCGGCCCTGTGCGCCCTGCCCTTCGCTGTTGTCAGAACGCAGATCGGGTGCCGTCGCCACCGCATGGAAATCGTGTCGTGTGGCTCCGCTCTGGCCGGTGCGCTCACCAGCCCCTTCAGGCCGTGCAGGCGCGACTGGGGCGCTCGGCCCACCATGGCTGCGGTACACATACGCACCCGATTTTTCATCCCGCCCAAACTCCAGCAGCCCACGCGCCTGCGCTTCTTCCAGCAGGTTTCCAAAGGTGCGAAAGCCATAACGGCCTTCGCTGAAATCGGGCTTGCGGCGCTTGATGGCCTCCTTGAGCACGGAGGCCCAGATCTTGCCGGTGTCGCCCCGCTCCAGCAGCAAGGCTTCAAAGGTCTCGGCGGCCAGCTCCACGCCCTGGGTGCGGCGCGCGTCCTGGCTTTCCTTGCGGCTGCGTTCCTCCTCGGGGCTACGGCGGGGCGCGGGTGGTGGGTTGCTGCCAGGGCTTTGGCGGCGGGCCTGGGCGCGCTGGTTTTCACGCACCAGATCGTCGTAGAAGATGAATTCGTCGCAGTTGGCGATCAACAGGTCGGACGTGGACTGCTTCACGCCCACGCCGATCACCTGCTTGTTGTTCTCGCGCAGCTTGGAGACCAGCGGAGAGAAGTCCGAGTCGCCGCTGATGATGACGAAGGTGTTGACGTGCGACTTGGTGTAGCAAAGGTCCAGCGCGTCCACCACCAGGCGGATATCGGCCGAGTTTTTGCCCGACTGGCGCACATGCGGGATTTCGATCAGCTCGAAGTTCGCCTCGTGCATGGTGGCCTTGAAGCCCTTGTAGCGCTCCCAGTCGCAATAGGCCTTCTTGACCACGATGGAGCCCTTGAGCAGCAGGCGCTCCAGGATGGGCTTGATGTCGAACTTTTCGTACTGCGCATCGCGCACGCCCAGGGCGACGTTTTCAAAGTCGCAGAACAGGGCCATGCTGATGCTGTCGGAGGGGGATGCCATATCGTGTGTGAGTTCCGTTCAATGCTGCGGATCATCACACGGAACGCATTGCCCCCTCCGAAGGGCGTGGCCTCAGGTTGGTTTGGCCAAGCCCAGTTTCTCGACCAGCGCCTTCTCGCGGGTGAAGGTGTCCTGCGCAAACTTCTTGTACGCCGACGTGCTCATGTACATGGGCACCATGTCGTAGCGGGCGAGGGCCGTCTTGTAGCTGTCCTGCTCCATGGCCTGCTTGAAGGCATCGTGCAGGCGCTTGACCACCGCATCGGGCGTGCCCTTGGGCGCGCCGATGCCAAAGGGCGAGTTCTGCACCAGGTTCAGGCCCAGCTCCTTGAGCGTCGGCGCATCGGGGAACTTGGCCAGGCGCTCCGCGCCCCAGGTGTTGAGCACGCGCAGTTTGCCCGCCTCGACCTGCGGCGCAAAGCCGGTGGAGTCGGCCGCCGCCATGATCTGCCCGCCCAGGATGGACTGCATGAGATCCGCGCTGCCCTTGTAGGGCACGTGCAGCAGCTCCAGGCCCAGCTGTTGCGCAATCAGCTCCATCGTCAGGTGCGGGCTGGTCATGGTGCCGGTGGAGCCATAGCTCAGCTTGCCCGGGTTGGCCTTGGCCCAGGCCACGAAGTGTGTCCACGTCTTGAGTGGGGAGTCGGCAGGCACCACCAGGCCAAACGCATAGCCGGTGACGTTGAGCACGTAGCTGATGTCCTTGACCGGGTCCCAGTTGATCTTGGTGGTGTAGGGCAGGCGGAACACGCCCAGCGGGATCTGCGCCACGGTGTAGCCGTCGGCTGGAGAAGTTTGCAGCTGCTGTGCGGGCAATGTGCCGCCAGCACCGGGCTTGTTCTCCACGATCACGGGCTGGCCCAGGATCTTGCTGGCGTTGTCGGCCAGCGCACGCATGGTGATGTCGGTGGGCCCCCCGGCCGGGAAGGCGATGACCAGCTTGATGGGCTTGTTGGGAAAGCTCTGGGCCTGCGCCAAAAATGCGGGGGCGGCGAGGCTGGCGGCTCCCCATTGGATGATCTGGCGACGTTGCATGGCAGGCTCCTGAAAAAGCAAAACAAAGACTTCGCCATTGGACTGCAGCCCGTACCGCGAGGGCATGCGGAAACCCCCTAGCCGATGTCACCAAGGCGCCAGCGCGCAGCCCTTGCGCCAGTGCACAGACGGGGACGCATCACGCCTTGTAGGTGGACAACAGGATGCTGGTTTCGGTATTGGCAATGCCGGGCGTAAGGCGGATGCGCCCCAGCGCGGCGTCAAACGCCTCCAGGCTCTCGGCACGCACCTCGGCCACGATGTCCCAGCGGCCGTTGGTGGTGTGCAGCGTGCCCACCGTGGGCTCCCCGCGCAGTGCGCGGATCACGGCGGGGGCTGCGTTGCCCTCCACCGCAATGCTCATCCAGGCGCGGATGCGCTGGGGCTCTGAATCGGGCCGCAGGCGCACGGTGTAGCCGGTGATGACGCCGCTCTCCTCCATCTTGTGCAGGCGGTTTTGCACCGTGCCGCGCGACACGCGCAGCTTTTGCGCGAGGGTGGCCACGGGCGTACGGGCATCAGCGCGCAGGATGCTGAGGATTTCGCGGTCGGTGTCGTCGAGTTTGGTCATAGTGGGGACTGCAATTGGCAGATCGGCAATTTTCAGCGCATTTTGAACAATCCTGGCGCTATTGAATAGCGCTGGCTGTTCAGAGAATGGGGCCTTCTCTTCTTTCACCGGCTCTTTTTTGCTGCGCCCTGCCCCACCATGCCCACCTCTGCCCAAGCCCCCTGCGCCGTTGTCATGGTGCGCCCCCACCACTTCCACCCCAACCCCGAAACCGCCGGAGACAACAGCTTTCAGGCCCGCGCCACCGGCCTGGCCGCTGAAGACATTGCGCGCCAGGCGTGGGACGAAGTCACGGCCGCCGCTGCGGCGCTGGAGGCCGCTGGCGTGCGTGTGCACCTGTTCGACGACCGGGGCGAGCGCCACACGCCCGATGCGGTGTTCCCCAACAACTGGTTCTCCACCCACGCGGGCGGGCATGTGGCTATCTATCCGATGTATGCGCAGAACCGCCGCCGCGAGCGGCGCAGCGATGTGATCGAGTTGCTCAAGATCGAGTACCGCGTACAGGACGTGATTGATTACTCGGGGCTGGAGGCCGATGGCATGTTTCTGGAAGGCACCGGAGCGATGGTGCTCGACCACATCCACCGCATCGCCTACACCGCGCAATCCCACCGCGCCGACCCGGTGGCGCTGGAGCGCTTTTGCACCCACTTCAACTACGAGCCCATGGCCTTTGCCACGGCCGACGCCCAGGGCCGCCCTTGTTATCACACGAATGTGATGCTGTGCGTGGGCACCGACTTTGCGCTGGGCGGTTTTGACCTGATCACCGACCCAGCGCGTCGCCACGCCGTGCGCGCGCGGCTGCGCGAGACGGGGCGGGAGCTGATCGCACTGAGCCCCTGGCAGATCGGCGAATTTGCAGGCAACGCGCTGGAGCTGCAGGGCACACAAGGCCGGGTGCTGGCAATGTCAGCACGCGCGGCCGCCAGCCTGTCGCCCACACAGAAGGCCGTGATCGAACGCAGCGCCGCGCTGCTGCCACTGGCCGTGCCCACCATTGAGCTGGCGGGTGGGTCGGTGCGCTGCATGCTGGCGGGGATCCACCTGGCGCGGCGTGCCATTTTTCAAGCAAAAAATGCCGCTACCGCCTGATGATCAAGCCTTTATTGCTATATATTTGATAGCAATCCACATCTACCCGGCAGACGGCGGCTCCACATCCAGCCGCGCGTCGCAGCCGATGCCCGACGCGATCCAGCGCCGCGCCAGGGCCGACATCGCACGCACCGCCCAGGGCTGGGTGAACCCCATCACGCCGCCCGGGTCGGCCACCATGCCACACCAGTAGCGCTGGTCCGCATCGCTCCAGCGCAGGGCCACACAGGCGCCCTTGCGGCGCCGCGACACCAGCACGCCCAGCGGGCAGGGTTCGGCCAGGCAGCACAGGCCACAACCGTTGCAGGGTGCGCCTTCGGCAGGCTTGGTCGGTGCTTCGGGGTGCAGCCACACCACGGTGGACGGGACAGGGGGTTGTGCGGGCATAGGCGGCGGCGGATGGAGCGCAGCACGGGCACAGCGCCGCGCGCGCACCACCCCATTGTGCCGCTCGGAGGCTTCTGCACACACCGGTATCGCGTGGCATGTGGGCGTGCGGAGCCCCCCCAGGGTTACCCGCAGGGCCCACCGCCGCCAGCACAAAAAAAGCCCCTGCCGCTCTCGCAGCAGGGACTGAACCGGCCGCAAGGGCCGGGGAGGGAGGCACGCAATGGGAGAGTCGAAATGCAGGCTCAGCAGCCCAGGGGGCGGTTGGGGCGCATCGGCACGATGCCGCTCACACGCAGTGTGGCGCCGGAGCCATCGGTGGCCGTCAGCGTCTTGCCGGTGAACCGCACCTGATCGCTCTCGCGCACCACGGCGGTGTCGGTGGCTTCGCCGCTTGCGTATTCCTTGCCGTCAAATGTCAGGAACACCTGGTGCAGGCTGGTGGCATCGGGGCGGTAACGAATGTCGCCAAAAGCCGTGGCGGATGAGCCCACCTTGTTGGCACCGTCAAAGCGGAAGGTGCACAGCTCTGGCACCGAGCCGATGGGGTTTTTCTTGTCCACCTCGGTGAGGTTGAGCGCGCCGTTGCCGTACACGCCGTTCAGCCCGTCGAGGGTCGCGCCACTCACGGTCAGCACACCGGGCTCGTTGCTGGGGGTGGGGTCGTCGTCATTGCCGCCGCCACAGGCGACCAGCAGCACCGAGGTGGCGGCGAGGGCGGTACAGGTCTTGAAGAAATGAAGCGTATTCATGGTGATGGCGTCCTTGAATGTGAAGAGAAGCTGGGGAGCAAGTCCCCTGCAACCCATCGTAGGAAGCCCACCCCACAGGCGGCGTGCGCCATGTTCCGCGCTGCGCGTAGGACGGGGGCCGACGAGGCTGTGCGCCCGTCGCCCCCTGTGCTCAGCGCCTCAGCGCGCCAGCACCGGAGCCAGCGCCTTGCCCGTGTGCGTGCCCGCAGCCACCACCTCTTCGGGCGTAGCGGCCGCCACGATGCGGCCACCGGCGTTGCCACCCTCCGGACCCAAGTCCAGAATCCAGTCGGCCTCGGCGATCACATCGAGGTCGTGCTCGATCACGATCACGCTGTGGCCGCCGTCCACCAGGCGGTGCAGCACACGGATGAGCTTGTCCACATCGGCCATGTGCAGGCCCACGGTGGGCTCATCGAGCACATACAGCGTGTGCGGCGCCTTCTGGCCCCGGCGGCCCACCTCGTCGCGCACCTTGGTCAGCTCGGTCACCAGTTTGATGCGCTGCGCCTCGCCGCCGCTCAATGTGGGCGACGGCTGGCCCAGGGTGAGGTAGCCCAGGCCTACGTCCTTCAGGAGTTGCAGCGGGTGCGCGATGCTGGGCATAGTGGCGAAAAAGTCCACCGCCTCGTCCACCTCCATCTGCAGCACATCGCCAATGCTCTTGCCACGCCAGGTCACGGCCAGCGTTTCGGGGTTGAAGCGCGCGCCGTGGCAGGTCTCGCAGGGCACCTTCACGTCGGGCAAGAAGCTCATCTCGATGGTGCGCACACCCGCGCCTTCGCAGCTGGGGCAGCGGCCTTCGCCGGTGTTGAAGCTGAAACGCCCGGCCGCGTAGCCGCGTGCCTTGGCCTCCAGCGTTTCGGCAAACAGCTTGCGGATGGTGTCCCAGAAGCCGATGTAGGTGGCAGGGCACGAACGCGGCGTTTTGCCGATGGGCGTCTGGTCCACTTCGAGCACACGGTCGATGCTCTCGAAGCCCGACAGGCCCGTGCAACCGACCAAGGGCGGCGCCTTACCCGCGTCCATCGCATCGCGTCCGGCTTTGGTACTGCGCTGCTGCACCCAGGCCTGCACGTTGGCGAGCAGCACATCGCGCGCCAGGGTGGACTTGCCCGAGCCGCTCACACCCGTCACCGCCACCAGGCGGTGCAGTGGCACGGTGGCCGTCACGTTCTGCAGGTTGTGCAGCTGCGCGCCATGCACGGTGAGCCAGCGCATCGCAGCGCGCTCCTTGGCCTCGGTGAGTGCATCGGCGGCTAGCGCAGCGGCCTGGGCAGCGCGCTTCTTCACCGCCGCGCTTTGTCGGCCAGTGGGCGCTGCCGCCTCGGCCTGAGCGAAGGCGGCTGTGGCCTCGGCGCTGATCTCGCCCGCCACCATGCTGCGGCGCAATTGCAGCGGGTGTTTCATCGCGTGCAGCAGGTAGCGGCCGGTTTGCGAATCTTCGGCAGCCGTGAGGTCGCTCACCGAGCCCTGCGCCACCAGGCGCCCGCCGCGTTTGCCCGCGCTCGGGCCAATGTCGATGATGTGGTCGGCGCGGCGGATGGTGTCTTCGTCGTGCTCCACCACCACCAGCGTGTTGCCCTTGTCGCCCAGCTTGTGCAGGGCGTTGAGCAAAATCTGGTTGTCGCGCGCATGCAAGCCAATGGTGGGCTCGTCGAGCACGTAGCACACGCCCTGCAGGTTGCTGCCCAGCTGCGCGGCCAGGCGGATGCGCTGCGCCTCGCCACCGCTGAGCGTGGGCGCGCCCCGGTCCAGCGTGAGGTAACCCAAGCCCACTTCTTCGAGGAATTCGAGGCGGCTCTGGATCTCGGGCACCAGGTCGCGGGCGATGTCGGCCTCGCGGGCTGTCATGCCGCCTTCCACGCGCAAGGTCTCCACCCAGCGGCGCACGTCCGTGACGGACAGCGCAGCAATGTCGGTGATGCCCACGCCTGCAAACTGCACCGCGCGGGCCGTGGCGTTCAGGCGGGTGCCGCTGCAGGTTGGGCAGGCCGCATCGGCCAGGTCTTCCACCTCGGGCTCGGCAAAGGTCTGCTCGCGGCCTTTTTCCTTGTCGTCCTGCACCGAGTCGTCAAACACCTTGCGCTGGTCTTTGGTGAGCTTGACGCCCGTGCCCACGCAGTCGGGGCACCAGCCGTGCTTGCTGTTGTAGCTGAACAGGCGCGGGTCCAGCTCGGCATAGCTGGTGGCGCACACGGGGCAGGCGCGTTTGGTGGAAAACGCCTGCAGCGTTCCAATGCCCGCCGTGGGCTGACCGCCCTCCATGGCTTCGCGCAGGCCTGCAATGCTTGAGAGAACGTGCACCACGCCCTTGCCGTGCGTGAGCGCATCGGCCAGCGCGGAGCGCAGTGCGGCCTCGTTCTCGGGCGACACATCGAGGCTGGCCACGGGCAGCTCGATGGTGTGTTCCTTGAAACGGTCAATGCGCGGGAAGTTGGTGGTCGGCAAAAAATTGCCGTCCACCCGCAGGTGCGTGTAGCCGCGCGGGCGGGCCCAGTCGGCCAGCTCGGTGTAGACGCCCTTGCGGTTCATCACCAGCGGCGCGAGCAGGCCGATGTGCTGGCGGCGGAACTGGGTGAGCAACTGCGCGGCAATGCTCTCGGGCGTTTGCGGCTGCACGGCCGCGCCGTCCTTGGTGCAGTGCTGCGTGCCGAGCTTGACGTAGAGCAGGCGCAAAAAGTGCCACACCTCGGTGGTCGTGCCCACGGTGGACTTGCGCCCGCCGCGCGAGAGGCGCTGCTCGATGGCGACGGTGGGCGGAATGCCGTAGACCGCGTCCACTTCAGGACGCCCGGCGGGTTGCACGATGGAACGCGCATAAGCATTGAGCGATTCCAGGTAGCGGCGCTGCCCTTCGTTGAACAGGATGTCGAACGCGAGCGTGGACTTGCCCGAGCCGCTCACGCCTGTGACCACGTTGAACTTGCCGCGCGGGATGTCCACGCTCAGGTTCTTGAGGTTGTGCTCCTTGGCGTTGACGATTTCAATGGCATTTTTGGCCTCCTGCGCGCTTCCATCTTGCCCCGACAGCTCTCTTTTTCGTAGCAACGCCGCTTTTTCGTGCACCGAATGGCCGCCCACGCCCAGCGCCAGTTCGTAGTCGCGCAGCGCCTGCCCGGTGTGCGAGGTGGCGTGCTGGCGCACGTCCTCGGGCGTGCCCTCGGCCACGATCAGGCCGCCTGCATAGCCGCCCTCCGGCCCCAGATCGATGAGCCAGTCGCTCGCGCGGATCACGTCCAGGTTGTGCTCGATGACGATGAGCGAATGCCCCGCATCGATGAGCTTGCGCAGCGCACGCATGAGCTTGGCAATGTCATCAAAGTGCAGGCCGGTGGTGGGCTCGTCGAACAGGAATAGCGTGCCTTTGCGTGCGACGGCCTGGCGGGATTTGGAGGCTGTCTTCGCCGCCTCGGCCAGGAAGCCTGCCAGCTTGAGCCGCTGCGCCTCACCGCCAGACAAGGTCGGCACCGGCTGGCCCAGCGCCACGTATTCGAGCCCCACATCCACGATGGGCTGCAGCGCGCGGATCACGTCGCGGTCGTTGGCAAACACCGCCGCCGCCTCGGCCACGGTGAGGGCCAGCACATCGGCCACGTTCAGCGTCTTGCCGCCGCGCTCGATGGTGATCTCCAGAATCTCAGGCCGGTAGCGCTTGCCGTCGCAGTCCGGGCAGCGCAGGTACACGTCGCTCAGGAACTGCATCTCCACATGCTCAAAGCCCGAGCCGCCGCAGGTCGGGCAGCGCCCGTCGCCGCTGTTGAAGCTGAACTTGGCAGCGGTGTAGCTGCGCTGTTTGGACAGCGGCGCTACTGCGAAGAGTTCGCGGATGCTGTCCCACGCGCCCACATAGCTCACGGGGTTGGAACGCGCGGTCTTGCCGATGGGCGACTGGTCCACAAACACCACGTCCGACAGGTGGTCGGCGCCCAGCATGCGGTCGTGCGCGCCGGGGCTGTCGGTGGCCTTGCCGAAGTGACGCAGCAGCGCGGGGGCCAGCACGTCCTGGATCAGGCTCGACTTGCCCGACCCGCTCACGCCCGTCACCGTGACCAGGCGCTGCAGCGGAAACTCCACCGACACGTTCTGCAGGTTGTGCTCGCGCGCGCCCTCGAGGATGAGGCGCGGGGTCGATTCGGTGACCATGCGCTTGAAGCCGAAGCCCACATGCTTGCGCCCGCCCAGGTAGGCGCCCGTGAGCGTGTCGGCCTGGCGCAGGTCGGTTGTCGTGCCGTCAAAAACAATCTGCCCGCCCAGGCGGCCGGGGCCGGGGCCCATGTCGATCATGCGGTCGGCCGCGAGCATCACCGCCGGGTCATGCTCGACTACCACCAGTGTGTTGCCCGCATCGCGCAGGCGCAGCATGGCCTCGGTGATGCGGTGCATGTCGCGCGGGTGCAGGCCGATGCTGGGTTCATCCAGCACAAACAGGGTGTTGACCAGGCTGGTGCCCAGCGCCGTGGTGAGGTTGATGCGCTGCACCTCCCCGCCACTGAGCGTGCGGCTTTGGCGGTCGAGCGTGAGGTAGCCGATGCCCACGTCGCACAGGTACTGCAGGCGTGTGGTGATTTCTTCGTGCAGCAGCTTGAGCGCCTGGGCATCGCCGCCCTTGGCGTCGTCACCCACCGGCAACTGCATGCGGTCGAAGAACCGACGCAGGCGGTCGATGGGCAGCAGCATCAGGTCGTGCAGGCACAGGCCGGGCAGCGCTTCGAGCTGCTCGCGCGACCATTGCACGCCCTCAGGCAGGAAACGCTTGCCGGGCTCCAGCACCGCGTCGGCGTCTTCCTTGCGACCGATGCGCCAGAGCAGGCTTTCGGTCTTGAGGCGCGCACCCGCGCAGGTGGGGCACGGCGTGTAGCTGCGGTACTTGGACAAGAGCACACGGATGTGCATCTTGTAGGCCTTGCTCTCCAGGTATTCAAAGAAGCGCTTGATGCCGTACCACTGCTTGCTCCACTGCCCGTCCTTGTAGCCAGGGGCGCCGCCGATCACCCATTTCTTCTGGTCATCGGTCAGCTTGTACCAGGGCGTGTCGCGCGGGATGCCTGCGGCCTCGGCGTGGCGCATGAGGTCGTCCTGCGCTTCCTGCCATGCGGGGGTCTGGATGGTCTTGATGGCGCCCGCGCGCAGCGTGAGCTTGTCGTTGGGGATGACAAGGCCGTAGTCCACCCCGATCACGCGGCCAAAGCCCCGGCAGCTGTCGCAGGCGCCCACGGCCGAATTGAACGAGAACATCGAGGGGATGGGGTCGCTGTAGCGCAGGTCGCTGTCGGGGCAATGCAAGCCTGTCGAAAAGCGCCACAGCTCGGGCTCGCCTTCATCCACCAGGCGGTACACATTCAAGCGCCCGGTGCCGCGCTTAAGGGCCACCTCGATCGCCTCGATCACGCGAGCCTTCTCGGCGTTGCCCAGGCGGAAGCGGTCAGCCACCACATCCAGCACCTTGCGCGGGCCGGTGGGTGTGGCCACTTCGCGTTCGGCCTGCACCTTGGTGAAGCCGCTGGCGGACAGCCACTGCTCGACCTGCTCAGCGCTGGTGTTGGCAGGCAGCTCGACCGGGAAGGTCAGGACGATACGTGGGTCGCCCGCCTCGGCGCTGCGCTGCTGCAGCTCGGCATAAATGGTCTCGGGCGAGTCGTGGCGCACCGGCTGCGCGGTCTGCTTGTCAAAGAGCTGGCCCGCACGCGCGAACAACAGCTTGAGGTGGTCGTTCAGCTCCGTCATCGTGCCCACGGTGGAGCGGCTGGAGCGCACGGGGTTGGTCTGGTCGATGGCAATGGCCGGGGGCACACCCTCGACCTTGTCCACGGCGGGTTTGTCCATGCGGTCGAGGAACTGGCGCGCGTAGGCGCTGAAGGTTTCCACATAGCGGCGCTGGCCCTCGGCATAGAGCGTGTCGAACACCAGGCTGGACTTGCCCGAGCCGCTGGGGCCCGTGACCACCGTGAGTTCGCCGGTGCGGATGTCCAGATCCAGGTTCTTGAGGTTGTGCTGGCGTGCGCCACGGATGCGGATCTGTCCCTGGGTCATGGAGGCGGTCTTTCGGGTGTGAGGCAGAACATTCTAGGGACGCCCGGAGCCCCGCGTATGCGCCAGGCGATTACCCCCGCAGGGCAGTGCGACGGGGTTTGACAAGGCACAAAAACCCACGCTGCAAAGGGTATTTCACTCGGACAAACCCCTTTGGCGCCCCGGGGGCATGCGTATAGACTGCCCCTTCACCGCGACAACAAGACACCAGCAAGAGGAGACAGCCATGAAGCAATGGCAAACACTGTGGGCCGGCCTGGCCCTGGCCCTTTCCGTGGGCGGCACCAGCCACGCCCAGATCCTGATCGGCCAGACCGCCGGGTTTTCCGGCCAGGTGGCGGCCGGGGTGAAGGAGACCACCGACGGTGCCCGGCTGTACATCGACGCCATCAACGCCAAAGGCGGTGTCAACGGTCAGAAAATCGAGCTGATCTCCCTGGACGACAAGTTCGACCCCAAGCTGGCAGCGGAAAACGCGCGCACGCTGATTGAAGACAAGAACGTCTCTGCCCTGTTCCTCAACCGGGGCACACCCCACACCGAAGCCATCCTGCCGCTGCTGGACAAACACGGCGTGGTGCTGGTGGCACCGTCCACGGGCGCCATGGTGCTGCACCAGCCCGTGCGCAAATACATCTTCAATGTGCGCGCCACCTACCAGCGCGAGGCGGAAAAGGCGATCACCCACCTGGCCTCCATGGGCATCAGCCGCGTGGCGCTGGTGTATGCGGACGACAGCTTTGGCGCCGACGGCATCCAGGGCGCACAGAAGGGCCTGGCGGCCGCCAAGCTGACCGCCGCGGTGTCCGAAAAGTTCGACCGCGCCAAGCCCGACTTCGCCCCCATTGCCGCCAAGGTGGCCAAAGCCGATGCGCAGGCGGTGCTGATGGTGGCCTCGGGCTCTGCGGTGGTGGACGCCACCAACGCCCTGCGCACAGCGGGTTCGGCCGCGCAGATCGTGACGCTGTCCAACAACGCCTCCAGCGGCTTCATCAAGAGCCTGGGTGCCAACGCCCGGGGCGTGATCGTGACCCAGGTGTTCCCCAACGAGCGGGCCGTGACCTACCCGATGGTGAAGGAAGCCCAGGAGCTGGCCAAAACCAAGGGGCTCAACGAGATCAGCCCCGCCATGCTGGAAGGCTTTGCCGCCGCCAAGGTGCTGGTGGAAGGCCTCAAGCGCGCAGGCCCCAAGCCCACCCGCGACAAGATCCAGACCGCGCTGGAAAGCATCAAGAAGCTGGACCTGGGCGGGCTGGAGGTGAACTTCAGCCCCGAGGACCATACCGGACTGGACTTTGCCGACCTGTCCATCATCGGCACGGACGGGCGCTTCCGCCGCTGAGCGCCTGGGCGCTAGGTCTACGCGTTTTTACAGTTGTCCCGCGCGGGGGCGTCCCTACACTCGGGCGCTCCACACGCAGGAGACAACCCCATGAAGAAAACTGGCCTGGCCGGCGCGCTCTGCGCCCTGGCCGCCACCCTGGGCATCGGTTCCGCCCACGCACAGATCCTGATTGGCCAGACGGTGGGCATCACCGGCTCAGCCGCAGCCACGGTGGCCGAGTCCATGCAGGGCGCCGCCCTCTACATCGACCACATCAATGCCAAAGGCGGCGTGGGCGGCCAGAAGGTCGAGGTGGTTTCGCTGGACGACAAGTTCGACCCCAAGCTCACGCTGCAGAACACCAAGACACTGATAGAAGAAAAGGGCGTGATCGGCCTGTTCATGACACGCGGCACGCCCCACACGCAGGGCATCATGCCGCTGCTGGAGCAGCACGGCGTGCCGCTGGTCGGCCCTTCCACCGGGGCCATGGTGCTGCACCAGCCGGTGCCCAAGTACATCTTCAACGTACGGGCGCCCTACCAACGCGAGGTAGAAAAGGCCATCACCCACCTCAACACCCTGGGCATCAAACGCATCGGTGTGGTGCATGTGGACGACACCTTTGGTGCGGATGGCCTTGCGGGTGCGCAGTCCGGCTTCAAGGCCAACCAGCTGGACGCCCTCTTCATCGAAAAGTTTGACCGCGCCAAGCCCGACTACAGCGCGATCGCACCCCGGGTGGCACAAAAGCAGCCGCAGGCCGTTGTTTTCATCGGCACCGGTGCGGCGGTGGTAGATGGCATCAAGGCCTTGCGTGCCGCAGGCGTCAACGGGCAGATCGTGACGCTGTCCAACAACGCATCGGGCGGCTTCGTGAAACTGCTGGGCGACCAGGCGCGGGGTGTGGTGGTCACCCAGGTGTTCCCTTCTGAGCGCTCACTCAACTACCCCGTCGTCAAGGAGGCCATGGAACTGGCGCGCGCCAAGAAGATTGCGGACCTCACCCCCGCCATGGTGGAAGGTTTTGTCAGCGCCAAGGTGCTTGTGGAAGGACTCAAGCGCGCAGGCCCCAAGCCAGACCGCGCCAAGCTGCATGCGGGGCTGGAGAGCATCAAGAAGTGGGACCTGGGCGGGGTAGAGCTGAGCTACAGCCCCACCGACCACAGTGGCCTGGTGTTTGCCGATCTTTCCATCATCGGCAGTGATGGCCGCTTCAAGCGCTGAGGCACCAAGCCGCTGACGCGCCAAAACACGGCGCAGCGGCGCCACCAAAAAAGAAGCCCGGGGCGAATGCACCGGGCTTTTTTGTGTCCCGTCATGGCTGGTTGACAGGCGCCACACAGGCACCTGCAGGCCATGCGGCGGAACGCTTACTGTGCGCTGGCAGGAGCAGCTGGAGCAGCAGGCGCCGCAGCGGGAGCTGCCACCGGCGCAGATGCAGGTGCGGCCGCACTGGCAGGGGCCTCTGGCGCGTGCACGGCATCGGCGCCGTGTTTTTCACCGCCCATGTCGGCCTTGTCGCCCGCCACGATGATCACGTACATCGACAGCGCTGCGAACAGAACGAAGCCAACAACAATCTTCCACATAACAATCTCCTTGGGTCCTTGGGAATGGGTTTGTTCAATCAAGGGGCCTGCTGACACGCAGGGTTATCGGTTGTACTGGTGCGCGGCACAAGCCCCTTGATGGAACACAGGGCCCGCCCCTTGCGGGTTGGGCCCTGCACACCGGTCGGTGCCGATCGGCAACCCCACAGGGTCACCGGTCGGGCATCACGAATCAGTCGTTGGCGTAGATGTCCACGTCCTTGGTTTCCTTGATGAACAGGCCACCAATCACCACCGTGGCACCGGCGATGATGATGGGGTACCACAGGCCGTTGTACATGTTGCCGGTCTGGGCCACGATGGCGAACGCCGTGGTGGGCAGCAGGCCGCCAAACCAGCCGTTACCAATGTGGTACGGCAGGGACATGGACGTGTAGCGGATGCGGGTCGGGAACATTTCCACCAGCATGGCGGCAATCGGGCCGTACACCATGGTCACCAGCAGCACCAGGTAGACCAGGATCGCGATGACCATGACCTTGTCGATGCGGGCGGGGTCCGCCTTGGTGGGGTAGCCAGCGGCCTTCAGAGCATCGGCCACGGCCTTCTTGAACTCGCCGTCCTTCTTCTTGGCTTCGTCAGCGGGCAGGCCCTTGCTGCTGTAGCCGGTGATGGCGGTTTCGCCGATCTTGATCACAGCAGGGGTGCCTGCTGCGGCAGGGGCGTTCTCGTAGCTCACCGAAGCGCCGGCCAGCACCTGCTTGGCGATGTCGCACGAGCTGGTGAACTTGACGGTGCCGGTGGGGTTGAACTGGAACGAGCACTCGTTGGCGTCTGCCACCACGACAACCTTGTTCTTGGCCTGGGCTTCAGCCAGGGCGGGGTTGGCCGCCTTGGTGAGTGCGCCGAACACGGGGAAGTAGGTCAGCGCGGCCAGCAAGCAGCCTGCCAGGATGATGGGCTTGCGGCCGATCTTGTCAGACAGCGAACCGAACACGATGAAGAAAGGCGTACCGATCAGCAGCGAGATGGCCACGAAGATGTTGGCCGTCGCGCCGTCCACCTTCAGCGCTTGCGTCAGGAAGAACAGTGCATAGAACTGGCCCGAATACCACACCACAGCTTGGCCAGCCGTCAGGCCCACCAGTGCCAGGATCACGATCTTGAGGTTCTTCCACTCGCCGAAGGATTCCTTCAGTGGGGCCTTGGAGGTCTTGCCCTCGGCCTTCATCTTCTGGAATGCAGGCGATTCGTTCATGGCCAGGCGAATCCACACAGAGATGGCCAGCAGCACGATGGACACGATGAACGGAACGCGCCAGCCCCAGTCTGCAAAAGCCTCTTCACCCACAATGGTGCGGGTGCCCAGGATCACCATCAGCGACAGGAACAGGCCCAGCGTTGCGGTGGTCTGAATCCAGGCGGTGTAGGCACCACGGCGGCCGTGCGGAGCATGCTCGGCCACGTAGGTGGCGGCACCACCGTACTCACCGCCCAGGGCCAGGCCCTGCAGCAGACGCAGCACGATCAGGATGATGGGAGCGGCTACACCAATCGACGCGTAGGTCGGCAGGATACCCACGATGAACGTGGACAGGCCCATGATCAGGATGGTGACCAGGAAGGTGTACTTACGGCCGATCATGTCGCCCAGGCGGCCGAAGAAGATGGCGCCGAAGGGGCGAACAATGAAGCCCGCGGCAAACGCCAGCAGCGCGAAGATGAACGCCGAGCCGGCATCCAGACCGCTGAAGAACTGCTTGGCAATGATGGCCGCGAGCGAGCCGTAGAGGTAAAAGTCGTACCACTCGAAAACAGTGCCGAGCGACGAAGCGAAGATGACCTTCCGCTCTTCGGGCGTCATCGGCCGCGGTGCGGGATGGACTGTAGCCATGGTGAATGTCTCCTGTTGGTTATTCAGACCGCGCTGCGGCGGGCTGTACGCATTCTTGGAGATTGCACTGACCACGCTCTGACGCGAAACCAACAAGAGCTTTCATCAAACTGACCGCTCTCTGACAACTTAGGGTGAAACCCGCAGCACCCCTTTCAGCATCCGGAAACAGCTCACGACTTCGCGGGTAAACCCGATGGAAGCTGGCTGACAGCATCCCAGCCCGGGCCATCAAACCATGTGTCTCCATCGAGGTAGGCGCGCAGCATGGGCAGGCTGTCGAGCCCCCAGAAAATCTTGCCATCCACTGCGAACGCAGGCACGCCAAACACACCCGCCGCCTGCGCGGCCTCGGTGTTGGCGCGCAGCAGCGCCTTGGGGCCGTCGCTGTGCATGTCCTGCCCTGGGCGGATCTGATCGGCCAGCTCGGCCGCCAATGCAGCCAGGCGCTCAGCATCCAGCGCATCGTGCCCGCCCTGCCACACGTGGCGCAGCACGGTGCCCGCCACAAAGCGGTTGATGCGGCCATCGTCGCTGCAGGCCAGAGCCTGTCGCAGCAGCGGCAGCGGATTGAACGGGTGGCGCGCGGGCATCGAGAGCGGCGTGCCCTGCGCGTGGCCCAGCCAGGTCACGTGGCGGTAGGTCCAGGCGCGCTTGGGCACGATGCCCGCCGGGCCGGGATTGCTGTGCTGCTGCAGCAGCGCGCCCAGCAGCACGGGCTGGTAGGCCACGCTGTAGCTCAGGCCCTCCAGCACCTCGGGCAGGCGTTCAAACGCCAGCCAGGCATAGGGCGAGACAAAGTCCAGGTAGAAGGTGATGTGCTTCATGTCAGCTCTCCATGTCATTGCGCGGCGGCCCACCGGGCATAAAACGGGCGCGTCCCGGACGAGGGAAGCCGCTCAGGGGGGTGTCTCAAGGCCAATGCCTGCACGGCCGAGCAGTTGCCCCCAGATGCCCCGGCGCAGGTTGCCATCGGCGCACGACCAGAGGCGGATCTCGTCCAGCGTGCGAAAGCAGCCTTCGCAGTGGCTGCGGTCGGGGGACATGCGGCACACCGAGATGCAGGGAGAGGGCACGGGCTCGGCATTTTCATGGTCAAAATGGCCGTCTGCGCGCAACTGAGTTGCCTTAGCAGCTAGCAAATCAATAGCATTCATGCCGCGACCGGGGCCTGGACCACATCCACCACCGGGGCGCCCGTCAGGCGCTGCAGATCGCTGGGATGCAGTGCAAACACACCATGCGGGTGCCCTGCGGCGGCCCACACCACTTCAAAGCGCAGCAGGTCCTGGTCGATGAGCGTGACAGGAGGCGTGGCGTGCGCCACGGGCGATACGCCGCCGATGGAAAAGCCCGTGCGGCTCTTCACAAAGTCGGCATCGGCGCGGCCGATCTTGCCGCCCACATGGGCCTCCACCTTTTTCTCGTCCACCCGCCGGTCGCCCGAGGTGACCACCAGCACGGCCACGTCGTCGCTCTTGCGGCGGAAGATGATGCTCTTGGCAATCTGTCCCACGGCAATGCCCAGCGCTTCTGCCGCCTGCTGCGCGGTGCGCGCGGCGTCGTCCAGCATCTGCGGGCGGTGGGGGTGGCCCAGGGATTCGAGCGCTGCAGCCACGCGCTGCACGCCCTCGGGCAGGTTTTTCAGTTCAGCTCCACACATCGTTTTTCACTCCGAAATCACAGTCGTCTCGGGTATTTTGACCGCATGGCGCCAGCCCCGGCCCCTGCGCCTGTGAAACGGGCCCAGCGAAGCCATAGGGCGTGCCCCTTCCGCACGGGGAGAAGGGGGCAGAGATGCGTCAGCGTCTCAACAACAGCAGCCCCTCACCCCGCACGCTTGGTCAACAGCGCGTTGGCAGCACGGGAGTTGGGCTTGCGATCCAGAAAACCGCTGATGTACGCGCCTGCATCGATGAGCTTGTCGAGGTCAATGCCCGTCTCGATGCCCATGCCCTGCAGCATGTAGACCACGTCTTCCGTCGCCACATTGCCCGTGGCGCCCTTGGCATAGGGGCAACCACCCAGGCCCGCCACGGACGACTGGAAATTCCACACGCCCAGCTCCATCGCGGCCAGCGTGTTCGACAGCGCCTGGCCGTAGGTGTCGTGGAAGTGGCCCGAGACTTCATCGATACCAAAGTGCTGCAGCGTCGCCTCCAGCGCCTTTTGCACCTTGCGCGGCGTGCCCACGCCAATGGTGTCGGCCACGTCCACACGCTGTACGCCAATGCCCTTGAGCAGGCCCGCCAGATAGGCCACACGCTCTGGGGCAATGTCACCCTCGTACGGGCAGCCCACAGTGCAGCTCATGGCTCCGCGCACGCGGATGCCTGCGGCCAACGCGGCCTCTACCACTGGGGCAAAGCGCTCAATGCTTTCGGCAATGCTGCAGTTGATGTTGCGCTGGCTGAAGGCCTCGCTGGCGGAGCCGAAGACGACGATCTCGTCGGGCTTGTCCAGCAAGGCGGCCTCAAAGCCCTTGAGGTTGGGCGTGAGCACCGAATACGCGACGCTGCTCTGGCGGGTGATGCCCGCCATCACCTCATGGTTGTCAGCCATCTGCGGCACCCACTTGGGGCTGACGTAGCTGGTGACTTCGATCTCTTTCAGGCCCGCCTGTTGCAGGCGGTGCACCAGCTCGATCTTGACGGCGGCGGGCACCGGGGTCTTTTCGTTCTGCAGGCCGTCGCGGGGGCCAACGTCGATGAGGCGGACGCGGGAGGGGATGCTCATGGGGCTACCAAGGGTGGACAAGGAATCTCGCCATTGTCTCGCCAGCGCCGCTGCAGGGCCACCCCATATCGTGCCAGACCACTCGCCGGACGCGCCATCAGCCGCTCTGCGCCTCAGCGTCTTCCACCTCTTGCCGCAGCAAGGCCACCATGGCCTGCGCCGCCAGCGACAGCGGCCGCCCGCGCAGGGTGATCAGCCCGATGGGCCGGTGCAGCACGGGCGCCTTGAGCGGACGCGTGACCACCTCGGGCCTGCGCACTACTTGAGCAGCCAGCTCAGGCAGCGCGCTCACCCCCAGCCCCGCCGCCACCATGGCCGCAATGGTGGCCAGGTGCTCCACCTCGTAGTGGGGTTCAAAACGGATGCGGTGCGTCAGCAACGCCTCTTGCGCGTACTGCCGCACGCTGGTGCCTGCGGGCATGGAGATGTGGGGCAGCTCGGCCACATCGGCCCAGGCCACGGCGCCCCGTACACGGGCCAGCGGGTGCGTGCGCGGCAGCAGCAGCACGAATCGGTCGGACACCAGCGGGGTGTAGTCCAGGTCCGCATAGGCGGGGTTGGCGGCCGTGAGGGCAAAGTCCACCCGCCCGGCGCGCACCATGTCAAACGCAGGGCCCGCCAGGCTGTCGATCAGCTCCATCTGCACGCCCGGGTGCTGCGCGGCAAACCGGGCAAACGCGCGGGGCACGGCCCCGGCCGCCAGCGACGGCAGCGCCGCCAGCGCAACGCGGCCCACCTGCAGCTGCGCCACTTCCTGCACGCGGCGCACTGTTTCTTCCATCTGGTGGCGCAGGAACCGCGCCTGCTCGGCAAACACCTCACCCGCCAGCGTGAGCTGCACGGTGCGCGTGGTGCGCTCGAACAGGCGCACGTCCAGCATCTCCTCCAGCCGCGCCACCGTGCCGGACACCGCAGACTGCGACAGGTGCATCTGCAAGGCCGTGCGCCGAAAGCTCAGCGTCTCGGCCAGCGACAGGAACACATCCACCTCGCGGGCGGACCAATTGATCTTCATGGCCGATCAGTCTATCGAAAAAGACGTCTGGACCGCGCAATGCAGGCTCCCTAGACTGCATTGCACGCAAGCACGCTCAGCAAGACACAGGAGACACGATGGAAACAAGTTCGCCTCGCAACGCACGCACCGTGGTGGTGGGTGGAGGCACTATGGGGGCCGATGTGGCCGTCGTTCTGGCGCGCGGGGGCGCCCACGCCACAGTGGTGGACCCGCACACCGAGCGCCGCAACCGGCTGCTGCCCCACATCGCCCAGGAGCTGGCCGCCGCCGGTCAGGCCACCCACGCAGGCCCGGTGCAGGTGTGCGCCTCGCTCCAAGAGGTGGACTGGACCGGCGTGGTGCTGGTGGTCGAATGCATCACCGAGCAACTGGCCGCCAAGCAGCAACTGTTTGCCGAGCTGGAAGCCGTGGCGCCCGCCAACGCCGTGCTGGCCAGCAACAGCTCGGGCTTTCCCATCAGCGCCATTGCCCAGGGGCTGGCCACGGCGCAGCGCATGCTGGGCCTGCACTTCTTCATGCCCGCCCACCTGGTGCCGCTGGTGGAGGTGGTGCTGGGCGAGCGCAGCGACCCGGCCCTGGGCACCTGGCTGCACGCCTTCATGCGAGGCTGCGGCAGCGTGCCGGTGCTGGTCAAAAAGGATAAGCCCGGCTTTCTGGCCAACCGTATGCAGCACGCCCTCTCGCGCGAGGCGTTTGCCCTCATCGACGAAGGCATTGCCTCGCCGGAGGATGTAGACGCCGCCGTGCGCTTTGGCTTCGGCTTCCGCTTTCTGGCGGCCGGGCCGGTGCTGCAGCGCGACCATGCGGGTATCGAGGTGCATACGGCCGCCGCGGCCACCATGTACCCAACCCTCTCCAACACCGACATACCCGCCCAGGCCCTGCGCGACAAGGTGGCCCAGGGCCAGCTCGGCATGAAGACGGGCAAGGGATTTTTCGATTGGCCCGAAGACCGCAAGCAGGCCGAGCGCGCGCGCTATGACACGCTGCTGCGCCAGGGCTTGGCGCTGTTGGCCAGCGAGCTGCCCACCATCGAGCCCCCTGCCGACGCTGCCCCCCATACCGGAGATCGTTCATGACTGCATCGCCCGCATCACCCGCTATGGCCAGCCAGTGGGCCGACCCGCTGATCGTGACCGTGGCCCCCAACGGGGCGTACAAACAGCCCGCTGACCACCCCGCCGTGCCCATCACCCCCGCCACGCTAGCCACCACGGCCAAGGCCTGCCTGGATGCGGGCGCGGCCATGCTGCATATGCACATCCGCGACGGACAAGGCCGCCACAGCCTGGATGTGGAGGGCTACCGCGAGGCCCAGCGCGTGGTGCGCCAGGCTGTGGGCGATGCGATGGTCATCCAGATCACCAGCGAGGCCGCAGGCGTCTACCAGGCCCCAGCGCAGATCGCCATGGTGGAGGCGCTGCAGCCTGAGGCCGTCTCCATCGGCCTGCGCGAGGTGGACAAGCCTGAGATTGGCGAAGCGGGACTGCAGCGCTTCTTCGCCGGCCTGGCCCAGCGCCACACCATGGTGCAGGTCATCCTGTACGACGTGGCCGACCTGCGCCGCTGGCAGGCCTTGCGCGCCAGCGGCGTGGTGCCGGATGCACCTTGGTTTCTGCTGTTTGTGCTGGGCCGCTACAGCGCGGGCCAGACCTCCAGCCCGCGCGACCTGCTGCCATTTTTGAACGCCCATGAGGGGAACGAGCCCTGGGCCGTGTGCGCCTTCGGTGCGGCGGAGAACGCCTGCGTGGCCGCCGCTGCCGTGTTTGGCGGCCACGCCCGCGTGGGGTTTGAAAACAACCTGCTGTGCAAGGACGGCAGCGTTGCGCCCGACAACGCCGCACTGGTGCGCCAGGCGGTAGAAGCCGCCACCGCTCTGGGCCGCCCGCTGGCCACCGCAGCCGACATCCGTCACCGCTATAGCGCGCCCTGAGCGCCCCCTTTCACTTCCTCCATCGACATCAACCCGCAGCAGACGGGTTTTATCCACCCCCACAGGAGACAGACATGCACCACCGCGACCTTCGCTTGCTCACGCCCCGCACCACCCGCCGCACCGTGCTGCACGCTGCCTTGGCCGTCCCCCTGGCCTTGGGCCTGGCAGGGCAGGCCGCCGCGCAGTCGGCCGCCACCGCGTTCCCCAGCAAGACCATCCGCTTTGTGGTGCCCTACCCGCCTGGCGGCCCCACCGATCTGATGGCCCGTATGCTGCAACCCGAGCTGCAAAGCCGCCTGGGCGTGCCCGTGGTGGTGGACAACAAGGGCGGCGCCGGTGGCAACACCGGCAGCGCCGAAGTCGCCAAGCAGGCACCCGCCGATGGCCACACGCTGCTGCTGGCAGCCAGCGGGCCGATGGCGGTGAACCCCTCGCTCTACGCGAGCATGCCGTTCAACCCTCTGACCGATCTGGCGCCGGTGATCCAGCTCTCGGCCTTTCCGCTGGTGCTGGAAGTGCACCCCTCGCTGGGCGTCAAGACCCTGGCCGAATTCCTGGCCCTGGCCAAGGCAGGCAAACCGGTGCTCAGCTTTGCGTCGGCCGGCAACGGCACACCGCAGCATCTGGCGGGCGAGCTGTTCAACACCATGGCGGGCGTGAAGATGGGCCACATTCCCTACCGGGGCGCAGGCCCGGCGCTCAATGACCTGATCGGTGGGCAGGTGAACGTGATGTTCGACATCGTCGGCAGCTCGCTGCCCCACATCCAAGCGGGCAAACTGATCCCGCTGGCCGTTACGTCCAGCGAGCGCGCCAAGGTCCTGCCCAACGTACCCACGATGGCCGAGGCTGGCATCGCGGGCTACCAGATCACGGGCTGGCATGGCATTGCCGTGCGTGCGGGCACCCCGCAAGCCACCATCGACAAACTCAATGCCACGGTCAACGCGATCTTCAAGGACCCCGCCTTCCGCACCAAATGGGAAGCCATCGGCACGCCGGTGGTGGCGGGCAACGCGGCCGACTTTGGCGCGCTGATCAAGGCCGATGCGCAGCGCCTGGGCAAGCTGGTGCGCGATGCGGGCGTGACGGTGGACTGACCGCCACACCGTCCCACAGCGCGCTGGCGCAGCTCAGTAGCCGCGCCCTGGGTTGACGATACCGGCCACGGCCTCGCCCCGTTCCAGCGCCACCATCTTGCGCGCGATCTGGGCGATGCTTTCATCGCGCAACGTGCGCGCCGAGGTGTGCGGCGTGACGGTGATGCGGGGGTGCGTCCAGAACGGGTGGCCCGCGGGTAGCGGCTCGGTGCGGAACACATCGAGCGTGGCGCCCGCCACATGGCCGCTGTCGATGGCGGCCAGCAAATCCTCGTCCACCAGATGCGCTCCGCGCGCCACGTTGATGACATAGGCGCCGGGCCGCAGCCGGGCCAGCGTGTTCTTGTTGATCACATCGGTGGTGTCGGGCGTGAGGGGCAGCAAATTGACCAGCACACGGCTCGCAGCCAGAAAATCGTTGAACTGGTCCGTCCCCGCGAAAGCGCGGCCCCCCTCGATGGCCTTGGGGCTGCGGCTCCAGCCGTTGATCGGAAAGTCAAACTGCCCCAGCGCCTTGGCCACGCGCTCGCCCAGCACGCCCAGGCCCATCACGCCGATGGGGTAGTCGCTGCGCAGGCGCGGCTTGCGGTAGCCCCAGCGCCCGGCGGCTGTGTCGGCCTCGTAGCCGTCAAACTCGCGGAAGTGGCGGATGACCGCGTGGCACACATATTCGGCCATCTGCACGGCCATGCCTGCATCGTCCAGCCGCACCACCAGGGCCTGGGGCGGCAGGCGCAGCTTGAGCAACCCATCCACACCCGCGCCAATATTGAACAGCGCCTTGAGGCCCAGTTGCTCGTCGATGAACTGCTGGGGCGGCGCCCAGACCACGGCGTAGTCGGCCTGCGGCGCGCCGGGTTGCCACACGGAAATCTCAGCGCCGGGCAACGCGGCGGAAAAGCCCTGGAGCCAGGGCTCGGGCTTGGCATCGGTACAGCAAAAGGTGATTTTCATGGGGACCAAGCGTAGCCGCATTGGGCACTCCGCGCTGTCACGCAAGGCATCACCCCGCTTGCTCTGAGCCCGTCTAAGGGCGCACGAAGACGCGCCCAGGCTTCGACAAGTTCAGCCCGAACGGATGGCGGACGCCACCCATGCGGTACCTGCGGTGGGGTTCAAGCCTTCTCGGCCACCACGAGCTTGAGCAGCTCTGCCCCTTCGGTCACCTGGTCACCCGGCGCATACAGCAGCTCTTGCACCACGCCGTCGGCTGGCGCGGCAATGGTGTGCTCCATCTTCATGGCTTCCATCACCGCCAGCGGCTGGCCCTTGGCCACTGTGTCACCGGCCTTCACGGCAAACGAGACCACCTTGCCGGGCATGGGGGCCGTCAGGCGCCCGCCTTCGGTCGCCACTTCGCCCGCATGGGCCAGCAGGTCGATGGCGGTGATCTGCGTGGCGCCGCGCGGGGTGAACACATGGTCTACCTCGCCCTGGGCGTACACCGCAGCGCGGGTGCGCTGGCCGGCAAACTGCAGCTCGATGCCATCGGCTTGGGCGGCAAACACCAGCGGCCCCGCCACAGCGGCTTCACCCTCGCCGACCGTCAGATGCAGGCTGCCGCCACGCTCGTAAGCCAGCCAGGCCTTGGCATGCTCGCCGCCAAACTCGAACTCGAAGCGGCGCTGCACCACGCCATGGGTGTGGAAGCCATCGCGGCGGCTGAACGGGTCCACGCCTTCGCTGGCGCGCTCCTTCAGCAGCGTTTGCGCCACCGCAGCAGCGGCGGCCAGCGGCAGGCCAACGGGCTCCTGATGGAACAGCACAGCCTGCTCGCGCGGGATCAGCGCGGTGTCGAGCTGTGCGCTCGCAAACGCATCAGTGCGTGCCACGCGGCGCAAGAACTGCACATTGGTCGCCAGGCCCACGATGTGGGTCTGCGCCAGCGCTTCATCGAGCCGTGCCAGCGCCTGCTCGCGCGTGTCGCCATGCACGATGAGCTTGGCCACCATGGAGTCGTAGAACGGGCTGATCGCATCGCCCTGGCGCACGCCCGAATCGACGCGCACCGAGCCACGTTCAAACGTCACGCACTCGGGCAGCGCATACACATTCAGCGCGCCGGTGGCGGGCAGGAAGTTGTTGTCGGGGTTCTCGGCACAAATGCGCGCCTCGATGGCGTGGCCGGTGATGCGCAGGTCCTGCTGCTGCACGGGCAGCGGCTCGCCAGACGCCACACGCAGTTGCCACTCCACCAGGTCCAGGCCGGTGATGGCCTCGGTCACGGGGTGCTCCACCTGCAGGCGGGTGTTCATCTCCATGAAGTAGAACTTCATCTGGTCGGGCCGCTCGTAGCCACCCGGCTGCTCCACAATGAACTCCACTGTGCCCGCACCGACGTAGTTCACCGCCTTGGCGGCGGCCACGGCAGCCTCGCCCATCTGTGCACGCAGCGCAGGCGTCATGCCGGGGGCGGGGGCTTCTTCCAGCACCTTCTGGTGGCGGCGCTGCACCGAGCAGTCGCGCTCGAACAGGTACACGCAGTTGCCATGCGTGTCGCCAAACACCTGGATCTCGATGTGGCGGGGGCGCTGCACGTATTTTTCGACCAGCACCGCATCGTCGCCAAAGCTGTTGATGGCCTCGCGCTTGCACGATTCCAGCGCAGCGGCAAAGTCCTCGCTCTTGTCCACCGCACGCATGCCCTTGCCACCGCCGCCCGCGCTGGCCTTGATGAGCACGGGGTAGCCAATGCGGTCGGCCTCGCGCTGCAGCAGGGCCGGGTCCTGGTCGCTGCCGTGGTAGCCGGGCACCAGCGGCACGCCGGCCTTTTCCATGAGCTGCTTGGACTCGGCCTTGAGCCCCATGTCCTTGATGGCCGAGGCGGGCGGGCCGATGAACACCAGGCCCGCTGCGGCGCAAGCATGCGCGAAGTCCTCGTTCTCGCTCAGGAAGCCGTAGCCGGGGTGAATGGCCTGCGCGCCCGTGGTTTTGGCGGCCTCGATGATGCGCTCCCAGCGCAGGTAGCTGTCCTTGGGCGCGCTGCCGCCGATGTGCACGGCCTCGTCGCACACGGCGACATGTTTGGCGTTGGCATCGGCGTCGGAATACACCGCGACGGTTTTCACGCCCAGGCGCTGGGCCGTGGCGGCGACTCGGCAAGCGATCTCGCCTCGGTTTGCAATCAAAATTTTTGTGAACATGGCTTCCTCGCTCTACCTGCTGGACTGATTTAAATAGGGACTCGACGGCTCGTGGATCTGAATGGCGACGGAGATCCGGCTTTTTTCCGTCATCAAGAAGCGTTCGATCTGGGCGACCAGATCCTGCGACCACCACGACTGGTCCAAGCGCAGCTCAGCACCCCGTAAATCGGTGCTCCAAAACTCGCGCTGGCCACTGCTTCCACGCACTGACAACTCACGGACCTGCTGCAGCTCCAACACAACGGCTTCGCGCCAGAAATTTGGGGCCACCCTCAGCTTGTCGCGGGTGAAACAAAACACCGGCCTCGGGCGCAAGCCCCGATGCCAGATCAGGAGCAGGACCACAAACAATACGGTGAGCGAGCCGTAACGGAACGCGGCCTCACTCCAGTGGCGGTAAACACCACCAGCACTAAAAATCAGCATCGGAAGCGATGACAGCCACACCGGCCAGGCAGCTTCATACAGGCCATCGTCCCGTAACTGGTATTGAGGAATCATGTGGCTCCTTCTGCAGCAGACATCACGACGTTGCCCCAGGCACTCGGGCACCTGACGAGCCCGTGAGCTTGCGTACCACGGCGCGCAGAAACTTGAACAGCACCACCAGCAGCAGCACCGACACGGCCACCATCACCACCAGCGCCACACCAAACGCCACCGGGTACTGCGTGGCCAGCCACACCACGGCCACCACCAGGCCGTCTTCAAAGAACGATAGGCCCCAGTTGGAAAAAGGCTCGGGCGAGGTGTTCACCGCTGCCCGCGTGGTCATCTTGGTGGCCAGCGCCGTGGCCGATAGCGAGCCGCCCAGCAGCCCCGCCAGCACGGCCAGGGTGGCGTTGTCGGCACCGAACACACCAAAGGCCAGGGCCGCGCCTGCAGGCACGCGGATGAAGGCGTGCACAGCGTCCCAGGCGCTGTCCACCCACGGCACCTTGTCGGCAAAAAACTCCACCAGCAGCATGAAGCCACTGACCAGCAGCACCAGCGGGTGCTGCAACACGGCCAGACCGGGCGGCAGCGGCATCCAGCCCAGCACGCCCATCATCCCCACCAGGAACACCACGGCATACAGTCGGAACCCGCTGGCCCAGCCCAGGGCGGCAGCCAATGCCAACAGGCTGGGCATATCGAGTTGGGCGGTCGCTGTGGCCGCCGCGTCGCCCACCGCGCGTGCGGTGCCACCATCCACATGCAGCCCCAGCGTGTGGAGCCACTGCACGATGTTGAACCAGAGGGTGTCCATGGCGCTGCCTGTGCCGACCGATCAGCCCAGCCAGTTGGGCTTGCGCTTGTTGAGGAAGGACTGCACGCCCTCCTTGCCTTCGTCACTGGCGCGGATGTCGGCAATGCCCTGTACTGTGGCGGCGATCAGGCCCGCGTTGATTTCGCGCTCGGCCACGTCGATGACCAGCTTCTTGCAGGCGCGCACGGCGCTGGGGCTGGCGCTGGTCAGTGCCTTGAGCAATTCATCGACCTTGGCATCGAGCTGGTCGGCGGCCACCACCTCATGCACAAAGCCGGTGCGCAGCGCATCAAACGCGCCAAAGCGCTCTGCCGTCAGAAAGTAGCGGTGCGCAGCCCGCGCGCCCATGGCACGGATCACATACGGGCTGATGGTGGCAGGGATGAGACCCAGCTTCACCTCGCTCAGGCAGAAGCCTGCGGTGTCCACGGCCACGGCCATGTCGCACGCGGCCACCAGGCCCATGCCGCCTGCGTACACATCGCCCTGCACACGCGCCACCGTGGGTTTGGGACATTCATAGATCACGCGCAGCATCTCGGCCAGCTTGCCCGCATCGGCGATGTTCTCGTCACGCGTGTAGTCGGCCATGCGGCGCATCCAGTTGAGGTTGGCGCCCGCGCAGAACGCTGGGCCCTCGGCGGCCAGCACCACGGCGCGCACATCGGGGCGGGCGCCAACGTCGGTGAAGGCGGCGGTGATTTCGGCAATGACTTCGTCGCTAAAGGCATTGCGCACCTCGGGCTGGGTGAGCGTGATGCGCGCCACCGCGCCGGTCTGGGTGATGGAAAGGTTCTGGCTGCTCATGGCTTGGACGGGTTTTTGCAGAAAGTAGACGAGGTCCAGCTCCGGGCAAGGCTGGCCCAGCGCTGTCAGTGCGGCGGTGATCTGGCCACGGTGGTGCGTGCCGTGGTTGAACACATGCGCCAGCGTGGCCGCAAACGGCAGCGATGCCGCCGTGCCGCGCATGGTGGTGTAGTCGAGCGTGCCGCCCCAGCGCTCGGGGGAGAACGACGCAATCAGCGGCGCCCAGCGGGCGGCCCCTTCGCGCAGGCGGGCATCCAGCTGCGCGCGGTCGCGCTCCAGCTCGGCATCCAGCGCCACCTTGGGCGAGATGCCTTCGGCAAAGCGCACGAACCACAGATGGTGCTCGCCCACCAGAAGGTGGTTGAGTGTGCCGTGAATGCTTTTGAAAAACAGCCCCACATCGCGCCGGTAGTCATCTTCCGGCAGCGCCCGCACGGCTGCGAGCAGGCGCGCCGTGGCCCACACGTTGTAGCCTGCGAGCAGGTCGAAATGCGCAGACCAGCCCGTGTTCATGGCGCATCGCGGGTGGCCAGCACCCGGCTCCAGAAACTATCCAGCACCGCCAAGGACATGGCGCGCGCTTCGGGGTTGCCGCCCTGGTGCACGCCCAGTGGAGATACACCATTGGGCACATCAGCCCGCAGGCGTACCGGGGCCGAGCCATCAAACCCGTGGTAGCTGCCTTCGAACACATGCACAGCGATATCGCTGCCTGCGCTGCGCACCTGCAGGCTGCGGGCAAAGTCCACACAAGGCTGGGCAGGGGTCCAGTCGTCCAAGGCCCCCAGCAGCATCACCAGCGGCGTGGACTCCAGCATGGCCTGGCGCTTGCCCAGCGGGCCACAGCCGGGGTAGAAAACTGCCGCACCGGCAATGGCGGGCTCTCCCGCTTCGGGATGTAGGCGGCGCTGCTCCAGCAGGGTGAGCGTGGTGGTCGCACCGTTGGACCACCCCATCACGCCGATCCGCCGTGCATCTACCTGCGGCTGGGCGGCCAGCCAGGCCAGCGCAGCGCGCGCGTCCTGCACCCGCTGGGCCACATCCACACCCCGCTCGCGATAGCGCGTCTGGCAGATTTCGCGCAGGCTGCGCGAGCCAAAGCTGTCGGGCATCAGCACCGCATAACCTGCGGCATGCAGGCGCTCGGCCGTTTCACGGTAGCGCTCGGCCAAGCCACCCCCCTTGGTGTACAGCCCACCACAACCGTGCAGTGCGAGCACCGCCGGGCGACGCTCCGGGCCCTCTGCGGGCAACCAGTGCGCGCGCAGCACCACGCCAGAGGGCTGCGGCGGGAGGTCCACCCGCTGCAGCGCTGGCGCTGCATGCACGGTGACCACCGAGAATACGATGGCCATGCGCAGCAAACAACGAGAGACAAGACCCATGCTCAAGCGCTCCTGCTACTTTCGGCCACCGGTTGGCGCAAAGCCATGGCTGTCGAGAAACTCCGACACCAGCGGCTGCCACACCTGGGGGAACTGGTTGAACAGAAGGTGTCCATCCTCCCCATGGGGCGGCACCTGCACGAATTTCGCGCTGCCACCCGCCTGCACAAAGGCAGCATGCCACTCGCGCGGCAGCTGGCGGCCAAAGAACTGATCGTTCTCGGCATAGATCCAGAGCATCGGCACGCGGGCCTGCGCACCATAGTCCCGGTAGACCTTCTCCAGGCGCGCGGAAGAACAGGGATTTTGTGGCCGCCCCACCGGGTCCCCCCCGGAGCCCCCCGCGAAGTTGATGGCCGCACCCAAACCCGATGGATTCATCGCCGCGAGTGCCACGGTGGAGGCCCCGCCAAAGGACTGCCCTACGGCCAGCACGCTGTCGGGCGCCACGTCCGGCCGCTGGCGTACTGCAGCCAGCACTGCCAGCGACTGGTCTGCAGCGGCTGCAAAACCTGGCGCGAAGTTGCGGCTGTTGCAAGCCCCCGTGTCTTCCACATCGGGCCCACCAGACACACCATAGCCCACGCGTGTGGGCACAGCGACAACAAAGCCACGCTGCACAAAATAACGCGATGCATCGACGAAACGCGCACGACCCAGACGCGCACGCGCTTCAGCGCTGGTGGCACGGCCATGGTTGAGGATGGCGATGGGCGCCGGGCGCGGGTTGGCATCATCGGAAAACACCGTCACGCGGATGGTTTGTGCGGCCTCCTTGCCCCACGCGTCGCGCACGCGCACAGGCACGTCGATCTGCTCCTCCACCAGCCGCGCGAACGCAGCAGGGGGCAGAACCAGCAGCAGACTGGCGACGAGGCAATGCAGCAAAGCGTGGCGGCGCATGGCGGGTACTCCGGGATGCCTACATCCGGAACACACCAAACTTGGTGTCTTCAATCGGCGCGTTGCGCGTGGCCGACAGGCCCAGCGCCAGCACGCGGCGGGTGTCGGCGGGGTCGATCACGCCGTCGTCCCACAGGCGGGCGGTGGCGTAGTAGGGGTGGCCCTGGTCTTCGTACTGGCGGCGGATGGGGGCCTTGAAGGCTTCTTCTTCCTCCATGCTCCACTGCCCGCCCTTGGCCTCGATGCCGTCGCGCTTGACGGTGGCCAGCACGCTGGCCGCCTGCTCGCCGCCCATCACGCTGATGCGCGCGTTGGGCCACATCCACAGGAAGCGCGGCGAGTACGCACGGCCGCACATGCCGTAGTTGCCCGCACCAAAGCTGCCGCCGATGATGATGGTGAACTTGGGCACGCTGGCCGTGGCCACCGCCGTGACCAGCTTGGCGCCGTGGCGGGCGATGCCTTCGTTTTCGTACTTGCGGCCGACCATAAAGCCGGTGATGTTCTGCAGGAACACCAGCGGGATCTTGCGCTGGCAGCACAGCTCGATGAAGTGCGCGCCTTTTTGCGCGCTCTCGCTGAACAGGATGCCGTTGTTGGCGATGATGCCCACGGGCATGCCCTCGATGCGCGCAAAGCCACACACCAGGGTGCTGCCAAAGCGGGCCTTGAACTCGTCGAACTCGCTGCCATCCACCACACGCGCAATGATCTCGCGCACATCAAAGGGCTTGCGCGTGTCCACGGGGATCACGCCATACAGCTCTTCCGCTACAAATTTAGGAGCCACCGGGGCTTGATCAGCAGGCGCAGGGGCCTTGTTTTTATTCAAATTGCGCACCGCCGTGCGCGCCAGCTGCAGCGCATGCAGGTCGTTCTGCGCCAGGTGGTCGGCCACGCCCGACAGGCGGGTGTGCACATCGCCACCGCCCAGGTCTTCGGCGCTTACCACCTCGCCCGTGGCGGCTTTGACCAGTGGTGGGCCGCCCAGAAAGATGGTGCCCTGGTTCTTGACGATGATGGATTCGTCGCTCATCGCAGGCACGTAGGCGCCACCCGCCGTGCAGCTGCCCATCACCACCGCGATCTGCGAGATGCCCTGGGCGCTCATGTTGGCCTGGTTGAAGAAGATGCGGCCGAAGTGGTCACGGTCGGGGAACACGTCGTCCTGGTTGGGCAGGTTGGCACCGCCGGAGTCCACCAGGTAAATGCAGGGCAGGCGGTTCTGTGCGGCCACCTCTTGCGCGCGCAGGTGCTTCTTCACCGTCATGGGGTAGTAGGTGCCGCCCTTCACCGTGGCGTCGTTGCACACAATCATGCAGTCCACCCCGCTCACGCGGCCGATGCCTGCGATCAGGCCCGCGCCCGGTGCATCGTTGTTGTACATGTTGAGCGCGGCCAGCGGGGCCAGCTCCAGGAAGGGCGTGCCGGGGTCGAGCAGGTTGGCAACGCGCTCGCGCGGCAGCAGCTTGCCGCGTGCAGTGTGTTTGGCGCGGGCCGCTTCGCCGCCGCCCTGGGCGATCTTGTCCTGCTGGGCACGCAGGTCATCCACCAGCGTGCGCATGGCAGCAGCATTGGCCAGGAAGTCCCCCGAGCGGGCGTTGAGTTGGGTGTCGAGAATGGTCATACGGTCTTGCTCTTTCAAGCGGTTTTCTGTTCTTCCAGGCCCAGCTGGTCCTTCATCTCATCGCGGATCTTGAACTTCTGGATCTTGCCCGTCACCGTCATCGGGAAGCTGGTGACAAAGCGGATGTAGCGCGGCACCTTGTAGTGCGCAATCTGGCCCTTGCAGAAGGCACGGATGTCGTCCTCGGTCGGCTTGGTGCCCGGCTTAGCGATGATCCAGGCGCACAACTCCTCGCCATATTTCTGGTCGGGCACGCCCACCACCTGCACGTCCTGCACCTGCGGGTGGCGGTACAAGAATTCTTCAATCTCGCGCGGGTAGATGTTCTCTCCGCCCCGGATCACCATGTCCTTGATGCGGCCGACGATGTTCACATAGCCCTCGGCGTCCATGGTGGCCAGATCGCCGGTGTGCATCCAGCCGTCGGCATCAATGGCTTCGCGCGTCTTGGCCTCGTCGCCCCAGTAGCCGTGCATCACCGAATAGCCCTTGGTGCAGAACTCGCCCCGCTGGCCGATGGGCACTACGGCCCCGGTGTCGGGGTCCACGATCTTCACCTCCAGGTGCGGCTGCACCTGGCCCACGGTCGATACGCGCTTGTCCAGCGGCGTGTCGGTGCTGCTCTGGCAGCTCACCGGGCTGGTCTCGGTCATGCCGTAGGCAATGGTGATCTCGCGCAGGTTCATCTGCTCCACCACACGCTTCATCACCTCGGTCGGGCAAGGCGATCCGGCCATGATGCCGGAGCGCAGCGTGCTCAGGTTGAATTCGGCAAAACGCGGGTGGTCCAGCTCGGCGATGAACATGGTGGGCACGCCGTGCAGGCCGGTGCAGCGTTCGTCCTGCACCGTCTGCAGCACGGTGAGCGGGTCAAACCCGTCGTTGGGGTACACGATGGTCGCGCCGTGCGTGAAGCACGCCAGGTTGCCCAGCACCATGCCAAAGCAGTGGTAAAGAGGCACGGGGATGCACAACCGGTCTTCGGGCGTGAGCTTCATGCACTCGCCAATAAAGAAGCCGTTGTTCAGAATGTTGCGGTGCGTGAGCGTGGCGCCCTTGGGAAAGCCTGTGGTGCCGCTGGTGAACTGGATGTTGATGGGGTCGGTGGCTTTGAGCGTCGCTGCGATGGGCGCCAGGCGCGGGTCGGCCGCATTGCCGCGTGCCAGCAGGTCGGTAAAGCGCATCAGGCCGGGCTCGTCGACGCCCTGCCCGGCTTCGTCATCAATCCACACCACCGTCTTCAACTGCGGCAACTTGGCAGCGTGCAGGTGGCCGGGCTGCTGGCCCTGCCACTCGGGCGCCAGTTCGCGCAACATGCCCAGGTAGTCGCTGGTCTTGAAGCGCGCCATGGTCACCAGCAGCTTGCAGCCCACCTTGTTGAGCGCGTATTCCACCTCGGCCGTGCGGTAGGCCGGGTTGATGTTGACCAGCACCAGGCCCACCTGCGCGGTAGCCAGCTGCATCAGCACCCATTCGGCATTGTTGTGCGACCAGATCCCAACGCGGTCGCCGGGTGCGAGCCCCAGGCCCAGCAGTGCGCTGGCCAGGCGGTGGGCCTCGGTCTGTAGCTGGGCATAGGTGTAGCGGCGGCCCTGGTGCACGCTCACCAGCGCCTCACGCTCGGGCTGGCGGGCCACCATGTCGGCAAAGAAGGCGCCGATGGTCTGCTCGATCAGGGGAACATCGGTGGCGCCACGGGCGTAGCTGTCCACCAGCGGTGCGGATTTCGTTGCGGCTGCACTCGTCACGGGTTTGTCTCCTCGGCTCTGTCATCCGGCCTGCGCCACAAGAACATGCGGGCGGGCGATCCGTAAGCATAGAAGCCCGAACACCCGGCGGGTGGACACAATGGTTGCAAATCGTGCCACGGCTGGCACACTCTGCGGCGTGAAACCGCCCACCCACCCCGCCCACCGCCTGCAAGCGCCCGCCACAGCCCCCGCCGCCACGCCCATTGCCTTTGTTCGAGCCATTGCCCTGGCATATGAGCGACGTGGCATGGACCCTGCGGGCGCCCTGGCCCAGGCACAGATTGCGCCGCAGCTGCTGCAGGACGACAGCGCCCGCATCACCGCCTGGCAGATGGAGCAGATCTCCGACGCTGCCATGCAGGAGCTGGACGACGAAGCCCTGGGCTGGTTCACCCGCCGCCTGCCCTGGGGCAGCTACGGCATGCTGGCGCGCGCCTCCATCAGCTCGCCCACACTGCAGGTCGCCCTGGCCCGCTGGTGCCGCCACCATGGCCTGCTGGCGGACGACATCGCCCTGCACCTCACCACCGCTGGCGACACCGCCACCCTGACTATCACCGAAGCCAGCGACCTGGGCGCGCTGCGCGAGTTCTGCCTGGTGTCAGTGCTGCGCAATGCCCACGGCCTGGCCTGCTGGATGGTGGACTCGCGCATCCCCCTGATTGCCGCTGAATTTGCATTCGATGCGCCCCCGCATGCCGATGCCTACGCCGTGCTGTTCCGAGGCCCCGTCACCTTCCACGCGCCGCGCACCGCCATCCACTTCGACGCCCGCTACCTGCACCTGCCCCTGCGCCGCGACGAACAGGCGCTGCGCCAGATGCTGCAGCACGCCCTGCCCCTGACAGTGCTGCACTACCGCCGCGACCGCCTGCTGGTGCAGCGTGTGCGTCAGCTACTGGCAGCACCCTTGCCAGGCCAACCAGCACACGCCCTGCCCCAGCACAGCGCCGAATCACTGGCCGCACTGCTGCACGTGTCGCCACGAACGCTGCACCGGCAATTGAAGGAAGAAGGCGCCACACTGCAGGGGCTGAAGGATGAAGTGAGGCGCGCACGCGCGGTGGAGCTGCTGCACCGCACGCAACGGCCCATCAAACAGGTGGCCGAGGCGGCGGGGTTTGAGAACGAGAAGAGTTTTATCCGGGCGTTTCGGGGGTGGACGGGGCAGTCGCCGGCGGAGTTCCGGCGCCACGCAAGCCAAGCGTGACGGCAAAGGCAGAGAGCCTGGTAGCGCGATCTGCACCCTGGGTGGCGGCCACAGGGCGCCCCCCGTAGACACCCGCCAATACACTGGCCTGCGCTACCGCCCGCACTTTTGCTACCTATCCCATGCTCCACCTCCACCACTGCGTCAGCGCCCGCTCCTTCCGCCCCCTCTGGATGCTCGAAGAGCTGCAACTCCCCTACCAGCTCCACATGCTCCCCTTCCCGCCCCGCGCCAAGGCGCGGTGGTTTCTGGACGAGAACCCGCTGGGCACGGTGCCTCTGCTGGTGCAAGGCGATGTGCGCATGACCGAATCGGCAGCGATGTGCCAGTACCTCGCGGCCACGCACCCCGACGCGGGGCTGGATGTAGCGCCCACACACCCGGCCTATGGTGCCTACCTGAACTGGCTGCACATGAGCGATGCCACGCTTACTTTTCCGCAGACGCTGGTGCTGCGCTATGGGCGCTTTGAACCCGCAGAGCGCCAGCAGCCGCAGGTGGTGGAGGATTACAGCCGCTGGTTTCTGGCCCGGTTGCGGGCGGTGGAAACTGCATTGATCCACAGCGGCAGCGAGCACCTGTGCGCAGGCCGCTTCACGGCGGCGGATGTGGCGGTGGGGTATGCACTGCTGCTGGCGCAGCACCTGGGGCTGAACACGCAGTTCGGCCCGGCCACGCAGGCCTATTGGCAGCGACTGCAAGAGCGGCCTGCCTACCAGCGGGCGATGGCAGCGCAGGTGTGGGCGGCGGAGGAACAGGGCGTGCCCACGACCCCGGCGCCAGATACACGGCCTTGAGCGGACGCCGTCAATCCTTGGCCTGCAGCCCCGCAGGTGGCGCATGGGGCACAGGGTTCAGCAACGACTGCACCAGCGCCCGAAACTCGGGCGAGTGGCGCAGCACACTGCCACCCGCCTCGACAAGGTCGGTGACTTCTTCCGAGGTGATCGAGAACGCTGTGGGCACCTGCAGCAGGCGACGGCGGGCGATGTCGTCGGGGGCGTCGCGCAGATTGACGGGGATGACGTGGATCTCGGCATCGGGGGCAAACACATCAGTGCTGCCGGGCGAGCCGGAGGCCAGCGACTGCTGCCACTGCCGTGTGGTGTCGCGCAGAAACTCCTGTGTCTCGCGCGTGGCGCGGGCGCCGGTGCCAAACAGCAGGGCGTCCACCACCTGCACCATGGTGGGCACCTTGTCGCTCTGGTTGATGTCCACCGAGGGATCGCGCTCGGCGTTCACGGTGATCAGCACCAGCTTGCGGATGGTGCGGGGCGGGATGCCCACTTCGCTGAAGGTCTGGCGCAGGCCGCCACCGGCCAGGGCGCGGTCGAGCAGGCGCTGCACGCCCAGGTTGTCGGCCAGGCCGCCGTCCACCAGGTGGATGTAGGGTTTGCGCTGCGCGTCGGTGTAGCTCAGCTCGTGCGCACGGTACAGCCGGGCACGGTAGTCGCCGGTGGCGGCGCGGGCGCTGGCGGCCGAGGTGCTGCGGCGCTCGGGGCACTGGTCGGCGTAGTTCTTGAGCGTCATGGGGCTGAGCAGCAGCGGCACGGCCGATGACGAGGCCACGGCAAACGACAGCGGCACCTTGCGCAGGTCTGAGCAGATCAGCGAAAACTGCTCCCACGTGAACTCGAAGCCCGTGCCCAGCGACATGTCGGTGGCGGTGATGAACAGCTGCGGGTGGCGCGGGCGGCGCTCCACGTCGCCAAAGGTGAGGCCGCCATACAGCTCATCGAGCCGCCGCGCGAGCAGGTGGGTGCGGCCCAGCCAGGGCGAGGTGAGGTCGATGAGGTTGCCGGGCCGCAGCGCCTGGGTGATGAGGCTGTTCTGGAAGTTCTGGCGCAGAAACTCGTGCTCGAAGCGCGGCAGGCCGTCGATGCCATGCGCGGCAAAGTAGGCGGCCACAATGCTGCCGCCCGACACGCCGCTGACCACGTCGGTGGCGTCGAGCAAGGTGGTGGGGCTGCCGTTCCACACAAACCGCGTTTCCTGCATCTCGGTCAGCACGCCAAAGCCAAAGGCCGCAGCGCGCGCACCACCGCCCGACAGGGTCACGGCCACCAGGATGCTGGGGTCGCGCTGGGACTTGCGCACCGGGATGCTCTGGTCCTCGGGCGGCAGGGGTTCGTTGATCCAGGGCTTGACGGAGGAGCAACCGGCCAGCGCCAGTGCGATCCCCAGCGCCGCCACCGCGCGCGCCGCGCGCCACACCCACAGCGTTTGGTTTGTTACGCGCATCACCAGGCCCTCTTCTCTTGGGTGGGTGGTTGTGGAATCAGCAGCCCAGCAGACCGGGCAATTCCGCCATGCTGCGGAACACCTGCACAGCACCAGCCGCGCGCAGCGCTTCATCGCTGTCGCTGGCATCTCCGCCGTCGCCCAGCGGGGCATAGGCATACACGGTGGCCCCGGCGGCCACGCCCGCCGTGACGCCGGTGACCGTGTCTTCGACCACCGCGCAGCGTGAGGGCGCTACCTGCAGCGCGGCGGCAGCGGCCAGGTACACGTCGGGCGCGGGCTTGGTGGCGGGCATCTCGTGGCCGCTGAAGATGCGGCCCGCAAAGTAAGGTGCGAGGCCGACCTTGGCCAGTTGCATCTCGACCTTGAAGCGGTCGGCCCCCGAGGCGCAGGCGATGCGCCCGCCGTGGTGGGCGTGTACGCGGTCGATGGCGCCGTGGATGTGCGCGATGGCGGTGAGGCGCAGCTCCAGTTCGGCGTTGCGGCGCGCGTAGAAGTCGGCCATCCAGGCGTCGGTGAGCGGGCGGCCCGTGTGGGCCTCGATGCGGGCGGCTTCGCTGCGCACGGTCTTGCCAACAAAGATGCGCATGCACTCGTCGGGCGTCAGGGCCCAGCCCGCTTCGTGGAGCATGTCGCGCAGCACGCCGTTGGTGATGGGCTCGCTGTCTACCAGCACGCCGTCGCAGTCAAACAGGATTGCTTCAAATTTCATAGCTATCAAGGCATGATGGTCGCGCGCAGGCGGCCATTTTTACTCATATTCTTCAAGAATGGATGTCGCCATCCACGTAGAACCAGCGCCCGCCCTCGCGCACGAAGCGGCTGGTTTCGTGCAGGCGCACGGCGCGGCCGCCCACGCGGTAGCGCGCGACAAACTCCACCTCGGCGCGGCCGTCGCCCGTGGAGCGGTGGCGGCGCACCTCCAGCCCCAGCCATCGGGTGCCGGGCTCGAAATCCAGCGCCGCCGGGCGGGTGCCGGGGTGCCAGGTGGCTTGCAGGTAGTCGGCACGCTCAGCCACAAAGGCGGTGTAGCGCGATCGCATGAGGCTTTCAGCATCGGGCGCGGCGGCTTCGTCCCCGTGGTCGAGGTAGCGGCCGCAGCAGTCTGCGTAGGGCAGCACCCGGGCCTGTGCGCCCTTGGCGGCCTTGCCGGGCACAGCCTGCGTGCGCCCGCAGGGACAAGGGTCGGTGCTTTTCATCGGCGACATGGGACGGCCGTGCAAAGGTGCATCGTCACTTCAGCGCACCGAAGACCTTGCGTGCAATGGCGCTGCCCGCACCGGCCGGGTTCTGGCGGATGCGGCGCTCTTCCTCGCCGATCATGAAGTACAGGCCATCCAGCGTCTTGCCGGTGACGTACTGCGCAAGGTTGGCGTCCTCGGCCTTGAGCAAACCAAAGCTGGCGGCCTTGCCTGCAAAGGCGTTGTACTTCTGCGTGAGGCCGACCTTTTCCGTGGCCTGGTTCACCACGGGCAGAAAACGCTGGCCCAGCGGCGCCCGGGTCTTGTCGGCAAAAAAGGCGGTGACGGAGCTGTCGCCGCCGGTGAGGATGTTCTTGGCATCGGTCACCGTCATGCTCTGCACGGCGCCCACCAGCAGGTCCTGGCCCATGGGCACGGCGGCCTCGGCCGCGCGGTTGATGGAGACCACCAGCTCGTCGATGCGTTTGCCCTGGCCCAGGGACTTCATCACCTTGGCGGCATCCTCCAGGTAGCCCGGCAGGCCGATGCGCACCTTGGGGTTGCCCAGAAAGCCGTCGTTGCGCCCCAGCAGCGACACCGCCGCCTGCGCGCCCTGCGACAGGGCCGCCTTGAGCCCGCTGGACGCGTCGGCGCTGGAAAGATCGCCCAGCGACAGGGCCCAGGCCTGCTGCCAGGTGGCGCCCAGCAGGGCACCCAGGGCGCTGGTTTGAAGGAGATGGCGGCGTTGCATGGCGGTGTTTCTTTCTGCGGGAAGCGGTGCCTGCGAAGGCAGGCGGTTGCGGCGGATTTTCGCTCAGCGCCGTAGACTGGCGCGCGACAAAACCCTGCAACAAGGAGCCCTGCGATGTGGAATATGAGTGTGCCGTGGTGGGAGTTCGTGCTGCGTGGCGTGGTGGTCTATGTGTTTCTGCTGGTGTTCTTGCGCCTCACAGGCAAACGGCAGACCGGGCAGTACGCGCCGTTTGACCTGGTGTTGCTGCTGATCCTGTCGAACGCGGTGCAGAACTCGATGAACGCGGGCGACAACTCGCTGGTGGGCGGGCTGGTCTCTGCCACCACGCTCATCGGCTGCCATGTGGTGCTGGCGCAGTTGACATTCCGGTATACGGGGATGGCGCGCCTGATCGACGGCACGCCCCAGGTGCTGGTGCAGCAGGGGCAAGTGAACACCGACCTGATGCGCAAGGAGCTGCTCTCGACCGACGACCTGGAGGCCGCGCTGCGCGCCAGCGGCTGCCTGCACCTGCACGAGGTGGAGCGCGCGACGATCGAGACCAATGGGCAGATCACGGTGGTGCTGCGGCGGCGGGGTGACGATGCGTGAAGATATCGCACCCACGCTCGCTATTGCGCAACCGTACTCAACGCTGTCTCGCGCACGCTTTGCCTGTTATGGCGGCTGCGGTTCTTGCTTCGACTTCCGCCATGGTGCTAGGCCTTTCAGGGTTGTCGCGCAGGAAGCACAGGTAGGGGCCGACGCGAGTCCAAATGGCCGTGTCGTAGTTGCCATTTCGTTCAGGCCACGTACCCCAAAAGGCGGTCAAGCCGCCAGAAGATGTGATTCTGGTGAACACGGCGTTGCCCATGTCCGATGGCGTCAAAGTCCGAAAAGCGCCTGAACAATAGCCGTCCTCATAGATCACACCCATTTGTTTCACATTGACCTGCGACGGACCCTGGCGCGCAATGGTCAACGCTGTTCCCAACGCCATAGGGAGACAGAGGTCTTCCACCCAGAAGCCCTCCAGTTGAGCCATGAGCGAATCGCAATTCACCTGTATCGCCTGCACATTGTTTTTGGACACCGTGCCGGCACCGTTTTTAACGGTACATGTCTGCCAGGAAGGCTGCGTCTTGACGGCGACTGAGTAGCTAGCCCCTTCGCCCACCGGCGTTGGGAACGTGAAGCCCCCGTTGCTGCCCACGGACACATCATCGCCAGCGTTGTTTTGCAGCACCACAGCGCCACCACTTTCCAGCCCAGACACAACCCCCCCCACCGTGTACGTGGCAACCGGCAGAGCCTCGCAATGCACTACAACTCCGCTGACATTGGCCGTTACCGTCCCCGCGCCTTGAGATACGACACAACGCAGCCCATCGGGCTGGGCCTTGACCGTGACGGCGTAGGCCACACCGCTGTTTAGACGGGTCGCAAACGCAAAATTCCCATTCGAATTGACGCCCAGATCATCACCGCCCCCGTTCTGCAGAACCAGCGCCTTGCCTGCTGTCAGGCCATTCACCACGCCTCCAACCGTGTATGCGCCGTCCGTCCCTATTGGCGCCGCACCGCCACTACCGCCGCCGCAGCCGACCAAGAGCGCAGCGGCCATACCAAAAAAAGCGCTACGCGCGATGCATGGAAAGCACTGGGATATCTGAGAGCGACAATTTGTCATGAACACGAGCTTCTTTGTTACTGATGAAGAAGGGAGAACCACAATGTCCTCCCAGACCCTCAGCAAGTGTACGAAGAGCTATCGTGAACAACGCAGAACATGGCCCACATGCTTGGGCCAAGAGCCCCGGACAATCGCCACCAGTCAGTTCTGTGTGTAGCAGATCTTGTTGGGGATCAGGGTGTTCATGTAGCTCTCGACGCTGGCCACGGTCGGGAACACCGTGGGGATCGAATCACCCAGCAGGCACAGGTAAGGCCCTTTGCGTGCCCACACGGTGCGCGAAGTCAGCCCCGTCACTTGGGCCCAGCTGCCCCAGAAGGCTGCGGCAGAGGCCGTCGCCTCGGCGCGGTCAAAGGTGAAGTTGCCCCCCACCCCGGGCTGCGCGGCCGTTACCGTGCCTGCGCCCGAGCAACTCGCGTCGGCATAGGTCACGCCGCCCAGGGTGACCGTCGCGCGCGTGTCGCTTTGCCGGTTGATGCGCCACAGCAGGCGGGTCCACTGGCCCGGCCCCGAGGGCGAGCACTGCTCCTGCTTCCAGTCGCCCTCTGGCAAGGCGGCAGCAGCAGTGGTGCAGCGCACCTCCACCGTGGTCACGTGGGCTGACCCCACGGTGCCCGTGCCGTTGGCCACAGTGCAGCCCTGCCCGCTGGGTTGGGTCTTCACGGTGACCGCATAGGTTGCCCCACCTGCCAGCGCCGTGGCAAAGCTGAAGCCGCCATTGGCCGCCACGCCCAGGTCGTCGCGTCCGTTGTTCTGCAACACCAGGCCGCTGCCGGTCAGGCCCGTGACCGCGCCGCCCACCGTGAAGGTGGCTGCGGCCAGGTTCTCGCAGCGCACCTGCACATTGCCCACGTCCGCCGTGGCGGTGCCCGTGCCCTGGTCCACGGTGCAGCGCTGGCCTGCAGGCTGCGCCTTGATGGTGACGGCATAGGCTACGCCCCGGTCCATGCGGGTGCCGAACACGAAGTTGCCGTTGGCGCTGACCGTGAGGTCGTCGGTGCCCAGGTTCTGCAGGGTCAGGGCCTTGCCCGCCCCGAGGCCCGCCACGGCGCCGCCCACCGTGAACACCCCCACGGCCGGGGGTGGCGTGCTGCCGTTGTTGTTGTTGTCGTCGCCACCGCCACAGGCCGCCAGCATCGCTGCGGCCAGGCCAAGGGGGGCCCAGCGGAATGCGGGCCGTACGGGGTGCCAAATGCGCTGTGCGCGGGTTGAAGCCATGGGCTGAAACCTCCAGGGTCGTAAAAGGAGGGCGGATTCTGTGCAGCGCAACACGCCGAGTGAAACCCTACCGAGGTAGGGTTTGCGCGCCACCCCGCCTGGGCCACACTTGGCAAAATTTGCCCTTGCTCAGCCCTGCACACCGTATCTTTGTCAGCCTGGCCATGCCCCCCTCTCCCTACGCCCTCATCCTGGACGACCACCCGCTGGTAGCGCGTGGTGTGGCCGAGTTCCTGCGCTCGCGCCTGCCCCAGATGGAAGTGGCCGTGGCGGGTCGCACCGAAGACGTGCTGCCCCTGGTGGCCGAGCGCGGCGCACCCGCCATCGCACTCATCGACTTCTGGCTGGCCGAAGGCGCTGCGCTGGACCTGATTACCCAGCTGCGCCAGCACTGCCCGGGCAGCGCGCTGGCCGTCATCAGCGGCGACGATGACCCGGCGGTGATGGAACGCGCGCGCCAGGCGGGCGCGCACGGCTTTATCCACAAGCAGGCGCCCCCGGAGACCTTTGCCCTGGCAGTGGAGGCGCTGCTGTGTGGCCTGGCCTGGTTCGAGCCCCCCAGCCACGGCGGCCAGCCCCCGCGCAGCCGTGATCTGCCCGTCACGCCCACAGAGCTGGGCCTGTCGATGCGCCAGGGCGAGATCCTGGCGCTGGTGCTGCAGGGGCTGCCCAACAAGCGCATTGCGCTGCAGTACGACCTGTCGGAGAGCACGGTCAAGGAGCACATGAGCGCCATCCTCCTGCGCCTGGGTGCCCGCACGCGTGTGGAGGCCATCACGCGGCTGCGCGGGCGGCGGCTGGTGCTGCCATCGGCGGGCGATGCGTGATGTCGGCCCGGGGCCGGTTTACGCAGTTCACCGTGCCTGAGAGCTGATGGAGCCGACCACGCCCTCTGCAGCGCTCCCCGGGGCAGCGCCGGAGCCCCACCCCTCCCAGCCCTCGATTCAGACCGTGAGCATGGCAGGCCAGGCGCGCCTGCTGGAGATGACCTACCAGCGCCTGCACACCAGCATCATGATGCTGCCGATGGTGGCTCTGGCGCTCACGCTGTTCTACCGGCTGCTGCATGACGCCTATTGGATGTGGGCGTGGTGTGGCTTCTACCTGGTGTTTGCCGCCACCTCACTGGCCTTGCGCAGGGCCTTCCGGCGGGACCAGGCAGGGCTCGCCCCGGCCGATCTCATGCGCCGCTGGCGCCCCCGGCTGGAGGTGTGTGCCCTGATCCATGGCGCAGGCACCACGGCGCCGGCGGTCATCGTGGCAGGCCATGCCAGCTATGACTTTGCGCTGTTGCTGCTGGTGACCAACGCGGCCATCGTGGCGGGCAATGCCACGCACCAGACGCCCGTGTTGAGCGTGTTCATGCGGTTTTTCATGACCGGGTGGAACGCCTCGCTGCTGGCCCAGCCCTGGCTGTTTCCGAACCACTGGTATTTCATCCTCCCGCTGTCGCTGCTGCACACTTTCACCATGTTCCGGCACTCACACACGGCGCACCGGTTTTTTGTGCACCAGGTCTGGCTGGAAGAGCGCGGCCAACAGCTGTCAGCCCAGTACCGCGAGGCCCGCGACGCTGCCGAGGCTGCGCTGGCCGAGAAAAACCGTTTTCTGAGCAAGGCCGCGCACGACCTGCGCCAGCCCGTGCACGCCATGGGCCTGCTCACCGAGGCCATTGCGCTGCGCAACCGCGATGCAGCCCTGGCCGCGCCCCTGTCCGACCTGCGGCTGAACCTGCAGTCGGTACAGCTGATGTTCAACTCGCTGCTCGATCTGTCCAAGATCGAATCCGGCCAGCTGGCGGTGCGGCCCGAGCCCCTGCTACTGCGCCCGTTTTTCAACGAGCTGGAGATCCAGTTTCTGGCCGAGGCCGACTCGCGCGGGCTGCACCTGCGGCTGCACATGCCACCACCGGGCGCCGCCGTGCAGGCCGATGCTGCGCTGCTGCGCCAGTCGCTGTCCAACCTGGTGCAGAACGCGCTGCGCTACACGCCGCAGGGCGGCGTGCTCATCGGGGCGCGGCGGCGGCAGGGCCACTGGCGCATCGAGGTGTGGGACACCGGCCTGGGCGTGGCGCTGGAAGACCGCGACCGCATCTACCAGCCCTTCTACCGCCCCCAGCATGCCTGGCACATCAACCGCGAGGGCCATGGGCTGGGCCTGGCCGTGGTGGCGCGCTGTGTGGACCTGATGGGCGCGCAGCACGGCCTGCAATCACGCCTGGGGACGGGCTCGTGCTTCTGGCTGCAGCTGCCTGCGGCGGCGCCGGGGCCAGCACCCGCCAGCACACGCAGCCTGTCTGGCCGCCTGCTGCAGGGCCGCTGCCTTGTCCTGGACGACGATCCGCATGTGCTGAGCGCCTGGTCGGCCTTGCTGGGCAGCTGGGGGCTGCAGGTGTGTCTGGCATCCGACGCCCAGCAGGCATTCGCGCATGTGGACGCGGGCCAGGCCATTGATGTGGTGCTGTGCGACCAGCGGCTGCGCTCGGGCGAAAGTGGGTTTGATGTGCTGCTCGCCCTGCTGGCGCGCTGCCCGCAGGCGCGCGGTGCGATGGTGAGCGGCGAGTTCGACGCCCCGCCGCTGCGCCGCGCCGAAGAAGAGGGCTACCTGGTGCTGAAAAAACCTGTGGACGTGGCCGACTTGCACGCGCTGCTCAGCCGCTGGCTGCCTGCATCGGGCGATGTGGTTGCCGCCGAGGGGGCCCGGCCATGAAGGTGCTGGCGCTGTGGCGGCGGTGGTTTCCCCGCCCGCTGGAGACCGGAGCTCTGGCCGAGCGGGGCCAGGTGCGCATGCTGGAGCTGACCCACCAGCGCCTGGCCCAGGGTATTTTTGCGATGCCGCTGTTGGGCGTTTTGTTCACGATGTGGTTCCAAGGCCTGGGGCGCAACCCCCTGGGCATGCTGGCCTGGACCGTGCTGTACACCCTGGCGGCGGGCGGAGTGTTTGTGCAGTCGCGCCAGTTGCAGGCCAGCCGCAGCGGCACGGCGCCCCCCGACGACGCCGCGTGGCTGCGGCGCTGGCGGCCCCGGGTGCGCGCCACGAGCTGGGGACAGGCGCTGGGCCTGGCTTCGCTGGGCGCCATCGTGGTACTGACACCCGGGCGCGCCAGCTTCGACTTTGTGCTGTTGCTGCACGTGAGCCTGGCGGTGGTGATTGTGGGCACAGCCACCTTCCAGCTGCCGTCGCTGGGCACTTTCTTGCGCTTCTATGGCTTTGGCTGGGGCGTGGTCTCGGTGCTGGTGCCGCTGTCGCTCTCGCAATGGCCCAACCTGTTCGGCAACCCGGCCATGCCGGACGGGCCGCCCGCATCGCCCTGGCGCTTCATCATCCCCATGTCGCTGCTGCTCATGGCGGCGCTGTACCGGCATGCCGTGGTGGCACACAACTTCTTCCTGCAGCAGGTGCGGCTTGAAGAGGAAAGCCTGCGCCTGGCCCAGGAGGCGCAGCAGGCCCACGCCGAGGCCGAGCAGGCGCTGCGTGCCAAGAACCTCTTTCTCAGCACCGCCAGCCACGACCTGCGCCAGCCCATCCACGCCATGGGCTTCCAGATCGAGGCGCTGGCGCGGCGCAACCACGACGCCACCCTGCTGCCCGCGCTGGACGACATGCGCCGCAGCCTGCGCTCGGTGAGCCTGATGTTCAACGCGCTGCTAGACCTCTCGCGCATCGAAAGCGGCACCCTGCAGGCCCGGCGCCAGCCTGTGGCCTTGCGGCCGCTACTGCACGACGTGGCCCTGCTGTTCCGCGCCGAAGCGCGCGACCTGGGCCTAGTGCTGCGCGAGCACCTGCCGCCTGAAGATGCCACCGTGCTGGCCGACCCCGTGCTGCTGCGCCAGTGCGTGATCAACCTGGTGCACAACGCGCTGCGCTACACCCGCCACGGCGGTGTGCTGCTGGCCGCACGCCGACGCGGCGCGCAGTGGCGCATTGCCGTGTGGGACACCGGCGTGGGCGTTGCCGAGCAGGACCACCAGCGCATCTACCAGCCCTATGAACGCCTACAGCGCAGCACCCTGCAGGCCGATGCAGGCCACGGCCTGGGGCTGGCCGTGGTGGCCCGCTGCGCCGAGCTGATGGCGGCCGAACATGGCCTGCGCTCGCGGCTGGGGCGGGGGTCGTGCTTCTGGCTGCAACTGGCGGCTACGGCCGCCGTGTTGCCCCCCGCAGGCCATGCCACCCACGCGGGCCGGGGCACAGAAGGCGCCAGCATCACAACTCCACCACCCCTGCCCCCCCTGCGCGGCACCTGCCTGGTGCTGGACGACGACCCGCAGGTGCAGCAGGCCTGGCACAACCTGCTGTGCAGCTGGGGGCTGCAGGTGCGCCTGGCGGCCAATGCACAAGAAGCGCTGGCCGCCGCAGCCAGCGGCCCGGCCCCGGACGTGGTGCTGTGCGACCAGCGCCTGCGCACGGGCGAAAGTGGCTTTGACGTGCTGCGCACGCTGCTGGCCCGCCACCCTGGCGCGCGGGGTGCCATGGTGAGCGGTGAATTCGACGCCCCGGCCTTGCAAGAGGCCGAGGCCGAGGGCTATGTAGTGCTGAGGAAACCCGTTGATGTGGGCGAACTGCACACCTTGCTCACGCGCTGGCTGGATTCAGAGGTACCGATGGTCCAGCGCTGAGGCCCGGCCATCCGGGCGGCAAACTGGCGTGCCCCCCAACCCGGCATAGTGCGCGGCTACAAGAGCCTGTTCAAAGTCTTTTGGGAGATCGCATTGGAGTGCCATCGTGATTGACGTGGATGCTTCGGATGCGCCGCATGGGCTCGTGCCCATGCAAGCAGCCGGGGCGTCCAATCGCCCGATTTCACTTCAACCCTTCGGGCAAGGGACTTGTGCGACTCCAAAAAGACTTTGAACAGGCTCTAAGACCCATGCAGCCGCCCACGGAGCCACAGATTGAAGCAGCAAGACCCGACCAGTCCCTCCACCAGCGGCAAGCCTCGCTGGCTGTACCAGGCCCAGGATGCCAACGGCCAGCCCACCGAGGGTTTTGTCCACGCCACCACGGCCGAAGAGGCGCTGCAGGCTGTGAATGCCCTGCAGCCCCCGCTGAGCCAGGTGCGGCTGCACACCTCGGGGCTGTATGCCCGTGCCATGACCGAGATGACCGACGAGGTGCTGGGCCCCATGGATGTGAAGGCGCTGCGCCAGCTGGCGCGCGACCAGATCGAGGCCCAGGAGAACCCGGGCGTGTGGACCCTGCTGCGCCAGCTGCTGCGCAACAACCGCACCTGGCTGCTGGTCTGCGCCGCGCTGGTGGCGCTGGCCGTGTGGCGCGAATGGAGTGTGTGGGTGCAAGGGATTCTGGTGGTGGCCATGCTGATCCCCTTTGCCTGGTTTGCCTACATGCACCGGTTCCAGCGCATGTACCAGCAGGCCCTGCTGGCCCATGCCACGGGCGACCTGCCGCGCCTTCAGGTGCTGGCCGAGCGCCTGGCCGACGCCGCCGAACGCCACAGCTTCATGCGCGAGCCCGCCTGGGACGCGGCCGTGCGCATGGCCTGGTTCGAGGCCCGCACCGAGGGGGTAGACACCGCCATCCTGCGGCTGCGTGTGCACCCCATGCGTCCGCCCGACGACACCGACTTTCTGGCACGCACCTACACCCTGCCGCTGGCGGCGGGTGACCACGCGGGCTTCACCACACGCCTGCGCGAGCTGATTGCGCTGCGCCCTGCCGAGCCCATCCTGCAGCTGGACCTGGCGCTGGGCGAAGCCCGGGCGGGCCACACCGACGAAGCGCAGCGCCTGCTGGACGCCACCCCGATCGAGCTGCTGCCGCCCCATGGCCAGGCCTTCATCGACTGGGTGCGGGGCCTGATTGCGCTGCGCGACCCATCCCTGGCCAGCGAGGCGGCCCGCCACCTGGGCCAGGCCAGCGCGCAGTTCCTCACGCTGGTGCCCAAGGCACCGGGCGCCTGGCCGTCACTGGCGGTGTGCACCTGCGACTACGCGCTGGCACTGGCCTGGAGCGGCCGCCCCGAGGCGGCGCGCGAGGCCTTTGCGGGGGTCTACCCCGTGTCCCGCCACCACGCCGAGCCCGAGCGGCTGGCGATGCTGGAGCGCGAGCTGCGCATGCGGGGTTGAGGCTCAGAGCGTTTTCGCGGTCTCAGGTCAGGCGAGCGCGCGCTGGATGATGATCTTCTGCACGTCGCTCGTGCCTTCATAAATCTGGCACACGCGCACGTCGCGGTAGATGCGCTCCACCGGGAAATCGTTCACCACACCGTAGCCACCCAGCGTCTGGATGGCGGCGCTGCACACACGCTCGGCCATCTCGCTGGCAAACAGCTTGGCCATGGCGGCTTCCTTCAGGCAGGGCTTGCCCGCATCGCGCAACGCAGCGGCGTGCCAAATGATCTGGCGCGCGGCCTCGATCTGCGTGGCGCAGTCGGCCAGGCGAAAGCCCACGGCCTGGTGGTTGAAGATGGCGGTGCCGAAGCTCTCGCGCTCTTTCGAATACGCGAGCGCCGCGTCGAACGCGCTGCGCGCCATGCCCACGCTTTGGGCGGCGATGCCGATGCGGCCGCCTTCGAGCGCGCCTAGCGCGATCTTGTAGCCCTCGCCCTCCGCGCCGATGAGGTTCTCGGCCGGGATGCGGCAGTTGTCGAAGTTGATCTGCGCCGTGTCGCTGCTGTGCTGGCCCAACTTGTCTTCGAGCCGCGCCACCACATAGCCCGGCGCGCTGGTGGGCACCAGGAAGGCACTCATGCCCTTCTTGCCCGCGCCCTTGTCGGTGACGGCGATCACGATGGCCACATGGCCGTTCTTGCCGCTGGTGATGAACTGCTTGACGCCGTTGATCACGTATTCATCGCCCTGCTTGACGGCCGTGGTGCGTAACGCCGACGCGTCCGAGCCCACATGCGGCTCGGTCAGGCAGAAAGCGCCCAGCATTTCGCCACGTGCCAGGGGCGTGAGCCAGTCGCGCTTTTGCTGCGCGTTGCCGTAGCGCATCAGGATGGCGTTGACGGGGCAGTTCGTCACGCTGATGGCGGTGCTGGTGCCGCCGTCACCCGCCGCGATCTCTTCGAGCACCAGCGCGAGTGTGAGGTAGTCGAGGTTGGCACCGCCAAACTCTTCGGGAACGCAGATGCCGTAAGCGCCGAGCGCGGCGAGGCCCTGGTGGGCCTCCTTGGGGAAGTGGTGTTCCTTGTCCCAGCGCGCGGCGTTCGGCCACAGTTCGGTCTGCGCAAAGTCGCGCACCGCGTCGCGGATCATTTCCTGGTCTTGGGTCAGCAGCATGGGGTGTCTCCGAAAGTCATTCGTTGTTCGTCGTCAAAAGATGAATTACCAGTGCGCAGCACGGCGGCCGTCGTGGTGCAGCAGGCGGCCCTTGTCGGCGGGGGTCAGGCCCGCCACCGTGCTACGTAGGCCATGCACGCTGTCCTCCACCGTGAGCGGGGCGCTGTCGCCCCCCATGTCGGTCTGCACCCAGCCAGGGTCGATGGTGACCAGCGTGGCGCCGGGGTAATCGTGCTGGGCGGCGGCCACGGCCATGTTGAGCGCGGCCTTGCTGGTGCGGTACAGCCAGGAACCGCTGTTCGGCACGCGGTCGATCTGCGACATGGACGACGAGATGAACGCAAACACCCCGCCCGCATCTGCCACCAGCGGCGCCACCTGCGGAAGAGCCTGCATCGCGCCCAGCACGTTGGTGTGCATGACGGCGTCGAAGTCCTGCTGCGTGGGCGGCGTGAGGGCGTTCGGGCGGCGGATCACCCCGGCCACATACCAGGCGATATCAATCTTCTCGCCATCGAGCTGCCAGGCCAGGCCACTCACGCTGGCGGGGTTGGCCACGTCCACCGTCAGCGCTTCGGCGCCCAGGGCCCGCACCCGCTCGCGGCCCGCGTCGTCGCGCACGGTGGCGATCACGCGGCGGCCCGCCTCGGTGTACTGGCGCACCAGTTCCAGGCCAATGCCCCGCGATGCGCCGATGACGAGTATGGAGTTCATTTTTTTAACAAAATTGGCTTCTCCCGCGCGTCCATCATGCGGAAGCAGCTATAAAAACATGAGCAAACCAGTGCAGCACTGGCTCGCTCTCCACAACACCCGGCAGCGCCGGGTATTGCCATCACGCCCGTTACACCAGCTCCAACGCCACGGCCGTGGCCTCGCCACCGCCGATGCACAGCGTGGCCAGGCCCTTGGTCAGGCCGCGCGCCTTGAGTGCGTGGATCAGCGTGACCATGATGCGCGCGCCGCTGGCGCCGATGGGGTGGCCCAGCGCGCAGGCGCCACCGTTCACGTTGACCTTGTCGTGGGGCAGGTCCAGCTCCTTCATCAGCGCCATGGGCACCACGGCAAAGGCCTCGTTGATCTCCCACAGCTGCACATCGGCCACCTGCCAACCCGCCTTGGCCAGTGCCTTTTGCGTGGCGCCCAGCGGGGCGGTGGCAAACCACTCGGGCTCTTGCGCATGCGTGGCGTGGCTCACGATGCGGGCCAGGGGCTTGGCACCCAGCTTCTTTGCGGTGGATTCGCGCATCATCACCAGCGCTGCGGCGCCGTCGTTGATGCTGGAGCTGGAGGCGGCGGTGATGGTGCCGTCTTTCTTGAACGCGGGCTTGAGCGTGGCGATCTTTTCGAGCTTGACCTTGCCGGGGCCTTCGTCCACCGAGACCACGGTTTCGCCCGCGCGGGTCTTGACGGTGACGGGCACGATCTCGGCCGCGAACGCGCCGGACTCGGTGGCCGCCTTGGCGCGCTGCACGCTGGCGGTGGCGAAGGCGTCCTGCTGCTCGCGCGTGAAGCTGTATTTGGCAGCGCAGTCTTCACCAAAGGTGCCCATGCTGCGGCCGGCTTCGTAGGCGTCTTCCAGGCCGTCGAGCATCATGTGGTCGAAGATGCGGTCATGGCCCAGGCGGTACCCGCCACGGCCTTTTTGCAGCAGGTAGGGGGCGTTGGTCATGCTCTCCATGCCGCCCGCCACCATCACATCGTGCGTGCCCGCCAGCAGCATGTCGTGCGCCATCATCGCGGCCTTCATGCCGGAGCCGCACATCTTGCTGAGCGTGACGGCCCCTGCACCCTTGGGCAGGCCTCCCTTGAACGCCGCCTGGCGTGCAGGCGCCTGGCCCTGCCCGGCCATCAGGCAGTTGCCAAACAGCACTTCGCCCACGGCGTCGGGCGACACACCGGCGCGTTCGATGGCGGCCTTGATGGCAGCACCGCCCAGGTCGTGTGCGGCCAGGCTGGAGAAGTCGCCCTGCAGCGAGCCCATAGGGGTGCGTGCGGCGCCGACGATGACGATGGGGTCTTGGATGGACATGGGAAGGTCTCCTGGGTAAGGGTCAGAGGAAAGGTGTTCTGAGGGAAAGTGGGAGGTGAAAACGGGGGCTTGGCGAGCGGTCAGCCTGCCGCAGCACCGTGCGCAAAGCGCCGTTCCGTGTCGTAAGGGAACACATCGAACATGTGGCCTGCCTGGATGCGCTCCTTGTGCGACTGCCAGAACGCGGCGTCGAGCAAATCGGCGTGGTGCTGCATGAACACCTCCCGCACCGCGTCGTTGCCGAGCAGGAAGGGGCCAAAGGTTTCGGGGAACACATCACGCGGGCCCACGCTGTACCAGATCTCGCCGCTCATCTCTTCTTCTTCGTTGCGCGGCGTGGGCACGCGGCGGAAGTTGCAGTCGGTGAGGTATTCGATCTCGTCGTAGTCGTAGAAAACGACCTTGCCGTTGCGCGTGACGCCGAAGTTCTTCCACAGCATGTCGCCAGGGAAGATGTTGGCGGCCACGAGGTCTTTGATGGCGTTGCCGTATTCGATGACGCTGTGCTCCATCTGCTGGCGCGCGCGCGGGTCGGACAGGCCGGTGTCGAAGGCTTCCTGCAGATAGATGTTGAGCGGGATCATGCGCCGCTCGATGTACAGGTGCTTGATGATCACTTCGGTCTGGCCGTCACCGTCGCGGTCGCTGATTTCGAGCTGGCTGGGCGCGAACTTCTCGATCTCGGCAATCAGCGCGTCATCGAACCGGTCGCGCGGAAAAGCAACCTCGCTGTACTCCAGCGTGTCGGCCATGCGGCCCACGCGGTCGTGCTGCTTGACGAGCAGGTACTTGGCCTTGATCTGCTCGCGCGTGGTTTCCTTCTGGTGCGGAAAGTAGTCCTTGATGAGCTTGAAGACGAACGGAAAGCTCGGCAGATCGAACACCAGCATCACCATGCCCTTGATGCCCGGCGCGATGCGGAACTGGTCGCTGGAGTGCTTGAGGTGGTACAGAAAGTCGCGGTAGAACAGTGTCTTGCCCTGCTTGGCCAGGCCCAGGGCGTTGTAGATCTCAGCGCGCGGCTTGCGGGGCATGAGGCTGCGCAAAAACTGCACGTAGGCGCTGGGCACCTCCATGTCCACCATGAAATAGGCGCGGGCGAAGCTGAACAGCATCTGCATGTCGTCTTCACCAAACAGCGCGGCGTCGATGGTCAGCCTGCCGCTGTCGTCATGCAGGATGGGCAGCGCAAACGGCACCTCGTGGAAGCCGTTGATGATCTTGCCCACCACGTAGGCACCCTTGTTGCGAAAGAACAGGCTGGTGAGCACCTGGATCTGGAAGTTGGTGCGCAGCCGCACCTTATCAAAGCGCCCACGCATGGCGGCCACCACACAGGCCGTGTCGCGCGCTAGGTCGGCAAACTCGCGCTGGAGCTGGAAGTTCTCGACGATGCTCTGAAAGGTGTCGCCCAGCGTCTCGCGTGTGGGGTAGTAGGCGCGGTAGGTGGGCCGCGCGGCGGGCTCGTCGTTCTCGATGTATTCGGTGCTGACCGCAGGTCGCACAAAGATGAAGTCGTTGTGGAAATGCGTGCGGTGCAGGATCTTGGTGGTGACCGAGTTGAAGAAGGTCTCGGCCAGCTCGGGCTGGTGGTGGTTCACCAGCAAGCCGATGTAATGCAGCTTGACCTGGTGCCACACATCCATGGGCTGCGCCCCTGCCTCGAACTCTTTCTCCAGGCGGCGCACGCATTCCTTCACCCGCAGGTCGTAGAACTCGATGCGCTCACGCTGCGCCCGCTGCTGGCCATGCCAGTCGGCGGTTTCAAAGCGGTGCTTGGCCCGCGCGGACTCGGTGCGGAACAGCCGGTAATGGCGGTTGAAGCCATCCATCATGGCCTTGGCAATGCCGTAGGCCTGGGGGGCATCAAGGCGTTGCGGGAACATGGCGGGGTCCTGGCCGTCGCGGTGAGCAGGCTTGGAGGGGTATGCGCCGCTTACTGCCGTTTGACAGCGGCCACGCCAGCAATGGCCGCCTTGTAGAGCGACTCCAGCCCCTCGGTGCTGTCCACCGTCATGTGCAGGTTGTTGATGAGTCCGTCTTTCAGGCCATAGCACCAGCCGTGCAGCGTGACCTTCTGGCCCCGGCCCCAGGCGTCGAGCATTACGGTGCTCTGCGCCACGTTCACCACCTGCTCGATGGCGTTCAGCTCGCACAGCACGTCGTGGCGCCATTGGGGTTCAATGGACGCAATCAGGTCGCGGTGGCGGTCGCGCACATCCGACACATGGCGGATCCAGTTGTCGGCGAGGCCAACACGCATGCCCTCCAACGCCGCCAGCACGCCACCACAGCCGTAATGGCCCACCACCATGAGGTGTTCGACGCGCAACTGGTCCACCGCGTACTGGATGGTGGACAGGCAGTTCAGGTCGGTAGGCACCACCACGTTGGCCACGTTGCGGTGCACAAACACCTCGCCTGGCTCCAGGCCGGTGATCTGGTTGGCAGGCACGCGGCTATCGGAGCAGCCGATCCACATGTACTTGGGCTTCTGCTGTGCCAGCAGGCCGGTGAAGAAGCCAGGGCGCTCGCGTTCCATCTGCGCCGCCCAGGCACGGTTGTGGACAAACAGGTCTTCGATGGATGTGGGCATGGTGGGTCTGGCTCTTTCAAACGGTGGATCGGCCCGGGGCAAGCGCCCGCAGGTCAGCAGGTTTCAGCAAACAGCTCGCGGCCGATCAGCATGCGGCGGATCTCGCTGGTGCCCGCGCCAATCTCGTACAGCTTGGCATCGCGCCAGAGGCGGCCCAGCGGGTACTCGTTGATGTAGCCGTTGCCACCGTAGATCTGCACGCCTTCGCCCGCCATCCAGGTGGCCTTTTCGGCACACCAGAGGATGACGCTGGCGCAGTCCTTGCGGACCTGGCGCACATGGTCGGTCCCGAGCATGTCGAGGTTCTTGGCCACGGTGTAGGCAAACGAGCGCCCAGCCTGCAGCACGGTGTACATGTCGGCCACCTTGCCCTGGATGAGCTGGAATTCGCCAATGCTCTGGCCGAACTGCTTGCGGTCGTGAATGTAAGGGATCACGTTGTCCATCACCGACTGCATGATGCCCAGGGGGCCGCCGGTCAGAACCGCGCGTTCGTAGTCCAGGCCACTCATCAGCACCTTGGCGCCCTGGTTCACGCCACCCAGCACATTTGCTGCAGGCACTTCAACGTCCTGGAACACCAGCTCGCCCGTGTGGCTGCCGCGCATGCCCAGCTTGTCGAGCTTTTGCGCAATCGAGAAGCCCTTCATGCCCTTTTCGATCAGGAAGGCCGTGACACCACGCGCGCCCAGTTCAGGTTCGGTCTTGGCGTAGACCACCAGTGTGTCGGCGTCGGGGCCGTTGGTGATCCACATCTTGCTGCCGTTGAGCAGGTAGTAGCCGCCTTTGTCCTCTGCCTTGAGCTTCATGCTGATCACGTCGGAGCCTGCGCCGGGTTCGCTCATGGCCAGCGCACCCACGTGTTCGCCGCTGATGAGCTTGGGCAGGTACTTGGCCTTTTGCGCCTCGTTGCCGTTGCGGTTGATCTGGTTCACGCACAGGTTGCTGTGCGCGCCGTAGGACAGGCCCACCGAGGCGCTGGCGCGCGAGATTTCCTCCATGGCGACCATGTGCGCCAGGTAGCCCATGGCGGCGCCGCCATATTGCTCAGGAACCGTGATGCCCAGCACGCCCAGGTCGCCCATCTTGCGCCACAGGTCCATGGGGAACTGGTCGCTCTTGTCAATCTCTGCCGCGCGTGGGGCGATTTCTGCCTGCGCGAAGTCGCGCACTGCGTCGCGCAGGGCGTCGATGTCTTCGCCCAGCTGGAAGTTGAGGCCGGGCAGGTTGGCGGGAATGCTCATGGGGTTTGTCTCCTCGTAGAAGGTAGGGAAATGGGCAGGGCTCAGCCCTGGATGCTGTCGCGTCCGGTGACTGCCATGAGGGTGCAACCCATGGTGGCGATCAGCTTTTCTTGGTTACCGTCGATGGCGAAGGCTCGGCCCTCGCAGACGGTGATGGTGCGGCCGGGCTTCAGCACCCGCCCTTCCATGCGGAACCGCTCGCCCTTTGCGGGGGCCAGCAGGTTGATCTTGAATTCGATGGTCAGAACAGCGGCGTCCTCTGCCATCAGTGTGAAGCCCGCATAGCCGCAGGCGGAATCCAGCGCCGTGGCAACCATGCCGGCATGCAGGAAGCCGTGCTGCTGGGTCAACGCTGCGGCCCAGGACAGCTCAATGTCCACAGCACCGGGCGCCAGCAAGCCCAGACGGGCCCCCAAGGTCTGCATCGCCCCTTGGCGTGCAAAGCTGCCCTTCACACGGTCTGCGTAATGGGCACAGCGGGGCTCGAAAGGGGTCGTTGTCACGACGGTCTCCTGATTTACGTTTACGTAAACGTCAATTATGGATCATTTTTCCGTTTCCACCTTGCGCAGCAGCGCACGCGCCTCCTCTTCATGCTCCTGGACCTCCTCCAGATTGGCCCGCAGGTCGGCCATTTGCTCCTCCAGCTGTTTGCGATGCACCACCAGCACATCGAGGAACTTGCGCAATTGCACGCCGGTATCACGGGGACTGTCGTACAGATCAATGATCTCCTTGGCCTCGGTCAAGGACAGCCCCAGGCGCTTGGCACGCAAGGTCAGGCGCAGACGAGTGCGGTCCCGCGCGCTGTAGACGCGATTGCGCCCCGCAGTCCCCGTGCGCTCGGGCTGCAACAAGCCCATGTCTTCGTAGAAACGAATGGCCCGGGTGGTGAGGTCAAACTCTTTGGCAAGGTCGCTGATGGTGTAGGTGTTGGCCATGGTGTGGGCTGTATGCATACAGAGCGGTTTCGCGCAGGAGACAGCCCATGGGCCATCGATCCCTACAATGCATCGAATGCATGACGTTTACGTTAACGTCAATGCTAACGCATGCGACCATTGCCATGAACCCACTCGAACACCAGATCCACTATCCACTCGGTGATGCCCTTCCCCCCGAAGGCAGCACCATTGAGGTCGCGCCTGGCGTGAAGTGGATCCGCATGGGCCTGCCTTTTGCGCTCGACCATATCAATCTGTGGCTGCTGAGGGACAGGCAACCCGATGTGGGCGGCACCATGGTGGAAGGCTGGACGGTGGTGGACTGCTGCATCGACAGCCCTGGCACCCGGGCACAGTGGGAGCAAGTGTTCGCCAGCCGCCTGGAGGGCCTGCCCATCCTGCGGGTGATCGTCACCCATATGCACCCGGACCACATCGGTTTGGCCCATTGGCTGTGCGAGCGCTGGAACGTGCGCCTCTGGATCAGCGCAACCGACTACCAGGTCGCCAGAACCGCTGTGTACGACCGCAATGGCTTCGGCGGCGAAGCGGGTGCTGACTTTTACATGCTGCATGGGATGCAGGATGAAGCATTCCTTCAGCATGTGCGGGGGCGCGCCTCCTATTTCCCGACCCTCGTGCCCGCACTGCCACCCAGTTTTCGCAGACTCATGGATGGCGACACCATTGAGATCGGCGGGCGCTGTTGGCAGTGCATCAGTGGCTACGGGCATGCCCCCGAGCACATCGCGCTTTACAGCGAGGAGCTGTCAGCACTTCTCAGCGGCGACATGGTGTTGCCACGCATTTCTACCAATGTCAGCGTTCATGCATCCGAGCCAGAGTCGAATCCACTGCGGCTTTTTCTGACATCCCTGCTGCGCTACTTGGTGCTACCACCAGACACGCTGGTGCTTCCCTCCCACGGAAAGCCTTTTCAGGGCTTGCACGAGCGCATTCAGCAACTGCAGAACCACCACCGCGACAGGCTTGTTGAGATCCTCGCGGCAGCTCAACAGGGCTCGCTTTCAGCCTTCGACGTACTGCCGATCATGTTCAAGCGCAAGCTCGACGCCCACCAGATGACCTTCGCCATGGGTGAGGCTTTGGCTCATTTGCATTGGCTGTGGTTAGATGGTCAGCTGCAGCGGGTTCTGGACGCTGGCGGGATTCACCGGTTTCAGCTCCCACAAGGTCCATCGCGATAGGCCCTGCATGGCGATGCGATGAAAGTCGCCTGACAACACTCTTCTCGCACAAGTCTCGCTGCACAGCTATGGGATAGCGCGGCGGTGATAGAACCTGCGCCCAACCGATGAGGATTGGAATGCCGTCGGTAGCTGCGAGCTGCTGGCGCTCAGAGAGAGCGGAGGCTGCAGAGCAGGAAGGGCTTGTGGGTTTAGATGTGAGCTGCAGGGATGCGTTCCGAGAGTCAGGCGCCCCAAAGCAAAACGCCCTTCTACTCAGTAGAGCAGAAGGGCGGTTTGGGCTGTAAGAGCCTGACGATGACCTACTTTCACACGGGAACCCGCACTATCATCGGCGCAAAGTCGTTTCACTGTCCTGTTCGGGATGGGAAGGAGTGGTACCAACTTGCTATGGTCATCAGGCATAACTTGGTGCTGGGCTGTTCGTGTGAACAGCCTGGCGAATTCATAGAGTCTGGAATCAGATTTTGTGTCTTTTGACTGCGTCTAACTTGGCATAACAGACTTTGAGCTTCACGCTGGAGAGCGTGTTGGCTATCAAAGTTATAGGGTCAAGCCGCACGAGCAATTAGTATCAGTTAGCTTAACGCATTACTGCGCTTCCACACCTGACCTATCAACGTCCTGGTCTTGAACGACTCTTTAGGGGGCTCAAGGCCCCGGCAGATCTCATCTTGAAACGAGTTTCCCGCTTAGATGCTTTCAGCGGTTATCTCTTCCACACTTAGCTACTCGGCAATGCCACTGGCGTGACAACCGATACACCAGAGGTGTGTCCACTCCGGTCCTCTCGTACTAGGAGCAGGCTTCCTCAAATCTGCAGCGCCCACGGAAGATAGGGACCAAACTGTCTCACGACGTTTTAAACCCAGCTCACGTACCTCTTTAAATGGCGAACAGCCATACCCTTGGGACCGGCTACAGCCCCAGGATGAGATGAGCCGACATCGAGGTGCCAAACACCGCCGTCGATATGAACTCTTGGGCGGTATCAGCCTGTTATCCCCAGAGTACCTTTTATCCGTTGAGCGATGGCCCTTCCATACAGAACCACCGGATCACTATGTCCTGCTTTCGCATCTGCTCGACTTGTCAGTCTCGCAGTTAAGCACGCTTATGCCATTGCACTATCGTCACGATGTCCGACCGTAACTAGCGTACCTTCGAACTCCTCCGTTACGCTTTGGGAGGAGACCGCCCCAGTCAAACTGCCTACCATGCACTGTCCCCGATCCAGATAATGGACCTAGGTTAGAACCTCAAACACACCAGGGTGGTATTTCAACGTTGGCTCCATGAGATCTAGCGACCTCACTTCAAAGCCTCCCACCTATCCTACACAGATCTGTTCAAAGTCCAATACAAAGCTACAGTAAAGGTTCATGGGGTCTTTCCGTCTTTCCGCGGGGAGATTGCATCATCACAAACATTTCAACTTCGCTGAGTCTCAGGAGGAGACAGTGTGGCCATCGTTACGCCATTCGTGCAGGTCGGAACTTACCCGACAAGGAATTTCGCTACCTTAGGACCGTTATAGTTACGGCCGCCGTTTACTGGGACTTCAATCAAGAGCTTGCACCCCATCATTTAATCTTCCAGCACCGGGCAGGCGTCACACCCTATACGTCCACTTTCGTGTTTGCAGAGTGCTGTGTTTTTATTAAACAGTCGCAGCCACCGATTTTTTGCAACCCCGTTGGGCTCCCTCTGTACGAGTTCACCTACTTGGGGCATACCTTCTCCCGAAGTTACGGTATCAATTTGCCGAGTTCCTTCTCCTGAGTTCTCTCAAGCGCCTTAGAATACTCATCTCGCGCACCAGTGTCGGTTTGCGGTACGGTCGTCAATAGCTGAAGCTTAGTGGCTTTTCCTGGAAGCAGGGTATCACTCACTTCGTCTGCAAGCAGACTCGTTATCACCCCTCATCTAAGCCCGGCGGATTTGCCTACCAGGCACGACTACAGGCTTGAACCAACATATCCAACAGTTGGCTGAGCTAACCTTCTCCGTCCCCACATCGCACTATTGATCGGTACAGGAATATTGACCTGTTTCCCATCAGCTACGCATCTCTGCCTCGCCTTAGGGGCCGACTCACTCTACGCCGATGAACGTTGCGTAGAAAACCTTGCGCTTACGGCGAGGGGGCTTTTCACCCCCTTTAACGCTACTCATGTCAGCATTCGCACTTCTGATACCTCCAGCATCCGTTACCAGACACCTTCACAGGCCTACAGAACGCTCTCCTACCACTTGCAATAAATTGCAAATCCGCAGCTTCGGTAACTGGCTTAGCCCCGTTACATCTTCCGCGCAGGACGACTCGATCAGTGAGCTATTACGCTTTCTTTAAATGATGGCTGCTTCTAAGCCAACATCCTGACTGTTTTAGCCTTCCCACTTCGTTTCCCACTTAGCCAATTTTAGGGACCTTAGCTGGCGGTCTGGGTTGTTTCCCTCTTGAGTCCGGACGTTAGCACCCGGTGCTCTGTCTCCCAAGCTGTACTCTGCGGTATTCGGAGTTTGCATAGGTTTGGTAAGTCGCCATGACCCCCTAGCCTAAACAGTGCTCTACCCCCGCAGGTAATACTTGAGGCACTACCTAAATAGTTTTCGGAGAGAACCAGCTATTTCCAAGTTTGTTTAGCCTTTCACCCCTATCCACAGCTCATCCCCTAGTTTTGCAACACTAGTGGGTTCGGACCTCCAGTACCTGTTACGGCACCTTCATCCTGGCCATGGATAGATCACTTGGTTTCGGGTCTACACCCAGCGACTGATTCGCCCTATTCGGACTCGATTTCTCTACGGCTTCCCTATTCGGTTAACCTTGCCACTGAATGTAAGTCGCTGACCCATTATACAAAAGGTACGCAGTCACCCTTGCGGGCTCCTACTTTTTGTAAGCATGCGGTTTCAGGATCTATTTCACTCCCCTCCCGGGGTTCTTTTCGCCTTTCCCTCACGGTACTGGTTCACTATCGGTCGATTACGAGTATTTAGCCTTGGAGGATGGTCCCCCCATATTCAGACAGGATTTCTCGTGTCCCGCCCTACTTTTCTCTAACTTAGTACCACACGTCTGTTTTCGCATACAGGGCTATCACCTGCTATGGCCGGGCTTTCCATCCCGTTTTGCTAACAGTCGTGCTATCACTAGAAGGCTCTTCCGATTTCGCTCGCCACTACTTTCGGAATCTCGGTTGATGTCTTTTCCTCGAGCTACTGAGATGTTTCAGTTCACCCGGTTCGCCTCGCATACCTATGTATTCAGTATGCGATACCTCTTGCGAGGTGGGTTTCCCCATTCAGAAATCTCCGGATCAAAGCTTATTTGCCAGCTCCCCGAAGCTTATCGCAGGCTATCACGTCTTTCATCGCCTGTAATCGCCAAGGCATCCACCACATGCTCTTAGTCACTTGACCCTATAACTTTGACATCTCTTTCAAGATATCGCCATCATCTCAAGGACTTGCCAGGTCTTTCACCTGACGCGTTATGCCGTAATGTGAATAATTCCTCGATATCACTATCAAGAAACATTCGTCATTACTGAGTTCAAATTACTTCGCAATCGCTTTCGCAATCACGTTTGCTCATTGAACATTCGTTTTGACGCAATCAAAAATTTGTCACCAGGGGCACGGTCTGCACTAAACCTTTACGAATGTGCAGTTTCCCCTGGCAACTCTGATTTCGACTCTATGAATTTTTAAAGAACAGCCGATTGATCAATCGATATTGATCAACAACAAAACAGCCTTTTGCAAAGCAGCTTTGGTGTTGAATTCCCGAAGTGTTGTTGGTGGAGGATGACGGGATCGAACCGACGACCCCCTGCTTGCAAAGCAGGTGCTCTCCCAGCTGAGCTAATCCCCCATCTCGATCCATTGCCTGCAACTCTCATCGCAGCCATCGCCATCGGAATTTGGTGGGTCTAGTTGGGCTCGAACCAACGACCCCTGCGTTATCAACACAGTGCTCTAACCAGCTGAGCTACAGACCCTGTTCCAACAACCGATAAGTGTGGGCGTTCAATATTGAATGCAGTTTTCCAGAAAGGAGGTGATCCAGCCGCACCTTCCGATACGGCTACCTTGTTACGACTTCACCCCAGTCACGAACCCTGCCGTGGTAATCGCCCTCCTTGCGGTTAGGCTAACTACTTCTGGCAGAACCCGCTCCCATGGTGTGACGGGCGGTGTGTACAAGACCCGGGAACGTATTCACCGCGACATTCTGATCCGCGATTACTAGCGATTCCGACTTCACGCAGTCGAGTTGCAGACTGCGATCCGGACTACGACTGGCTTTATGGGATTGGCTCCCCCTCGCGGGTTGGCAACCCTCTGTACCAGCCATTGTATGACGTGTGTAGCCCCACCTATAAGGGCCATGAGGACTTGACGTCATCCCCACCTTCCTCCGGTTTGTCACCGGCAGTCCCATTAGAGTGCCCTTTCGTAGCAACTAATGGCAAGGGTTGCGCTCGTTGCGGGACTTAACCCAACATCTCACGACACGAGCTGACGACAGCCATGCAGCACCTGTGTTATGGCTCTCTTTCGAGCACTCCTCTATCTCTAAAGGATTCCATACATGTCAAAGGTGGGTAAGGTTTTTCGCGTTGCATCGAATTAAACCACATCATCCACCGCTTGTGCGGGTCCCCGTCAATTCCTTTGAGTTTCAACCTTGCGGCCGTACTCCCCAGGCGGTCAACTTCACGCGTTAGCTTCGTTACTGAGTCAGTGAAGACCCAACAACCAGTTGACATCGTTTAGGGCGTGGACTACCAGGGTATCTAATCCTGTTTGCTCCCCACGCTTTCGTGCATGAGCGTCAGTACAGGCCCAGGGGATTGCCTTCGCCATCGGTGTTCCTCCGCATATCTACGCATTTCACTGCTACACGCGGAATTCCATCCCCCTCTGCCGTACTCTAGCTATACAGTCACAAATGCAGTTCCCAGGTTGAGCCCGGGGATTTCACATCTGTCTTATATAACCGCCTGCGCACGCTTTACGCCCAGTAATTCCGATTAACGCTCGCACCCTACGTATTACCGCGGCTGCTGGCACGTAGTTAGCCGGTGCTTATTCTTACGGTACCGTCATGGACCCCCTTTATTAGAAGGAGTCTTTTCGTTCCGTACAAAAGCAGTTTACAACCCGAAGGCCTTCATCCTGCACGCGGCATGGCTGGATCAGGCTTGCGCCCATTGTCCAAAATTCCCCACTGCTGCCTCCCGTAGGAGTCTGGGCCGTGTCTCAGTCCCAGTGTGGCTGGTCGTCCTCTCAGACCAGCTACAGATCGTCGGCTTGGTAAGCTTTTATCCCACCAACTACCTAATCTGCCATCGGCCGCTCCGTGAGCGCAAGGCCTTGCGGTCCCCTGCTTTCATCCTGAGATCGTATGCGGTATTAGCAAAGCTTTCGCCTCGTTATCCCCCACTCTCGGGCACGTTCCGATGTATTACTCACCCGTTCGCCACTCGTCAGCATCCGAAGACCTGTTACCGTTCGACTTGCATGTGTAAGGCATGCCGCCAGCGTTCAATCTGAGCCAGGATCAAACTCTACAGTTCGATCTTGATTTTTTCGCTCTTTCGAGCAACTCATAAAAAAGAATTGAAGTGAACTTCACTTCTATCTCATGAGCGTTTGTAGTGCTAAGCACTAGTTCCAAAGAACTTGGCACTCGCCATCAAACGCCCACGCTTATCGGCTGTATATTTTTAAGGATCCCTGCAGAAACCAGATCAGAACCGAAGCTCTTTTCTTTTTTTTCTACCGACTTAGCTGCGATCAGCTGAGCCTTGAATTCTAGCACAGTTTTTTAAGAACTGTCAAACTTGTGTTTTCTTTTGAGGCATGTTCTTCGTGCCTCAAAAGAAAACACCCAGTAAAAAGACTGGGTGTCTCTTGCTGTAAGAGCCTGACGATGACCTACTTTCACACGGGAACCCGCACTATCATCGGCGCAAAGTCGTTTCACTGTCCTGTTCGGGATGGGAAGGAGTGGTACCAACTTGCTATGGTCATCAGGCATAACTTGGTGCTGGGCTGTTCGTGTGAACAGCCTGGCGAATTCATAGAGTCTGGAATCAGATTTTGTGTCTTTTGACTGCGTCTAACTTGGCATAACAGACTTTGAGCTTCACGCTGGAGAGCGTGTTGGCTATCAAAGTTATAGGGTCAAGCCGCACGAGCAATTAGTATCAGTTAGCTTAACGCATTACTGCGCTTCCACACCTGACCTATCAACGTCCTGGTCTTGAACGACTCTTTAGGGGGCTCAAGGCCCCGGCAGATCTCATCTTGAAACGAGTTTCCCGCTTAGATGCTTTCAGCGGTTATCTCTTCCACACTTAGCTACTCGGCAATGCCACTGGCGTGACAACCGATACACCAGAGGTGTGTCCACTCCGGTCCTCTCGTACTAGGAGCAGGCTTCCTCAAATCTGCAGCGCCCACGGAAGATAGGGACCAAACTGTCTCACGACGTTTTAAACCCAGCTCACGTACCTCTTTAAATGGCGAACAGCCATACCCTTGGGACCGGCTACAGCCCCAGGATGAGATGAGCCGACATCGAGGTGCCAAACACCGCCGTCGATATGAACTCTTGGGCGGTATCAGCCTGTTATCCCCAGAGTACCTTTTATCCGTTGAGCGATGGCCCTTCCATACAGAACCACCGGATCACTATGTCCTGCTTTCGCATCTGCTCGACTTGTCAGTCTCGCAGTTAAGCACGCTTATGCCATTGCACTATCGTCACGATGTCCGACCGTAACTAGCGTACCTTCGAACTCCTCCGTTACGCTTTGGGAGGAGACCGCCCCAGTCAAACTGCCTACCATGCACTGTCCCCGATCCAGATAATGGACCTAGGTTAGAACCTCAAACACACCAGGGTGGTATTTCAACGTTGGCTCCATGAGATCTAGCGACCTCACTTCAAAGCCTCCCACCTATCCTACACAGATCTGTTCAAAGTCCAATACAAAGCTACAGTAAAGGTTCATGGGGTCTTTCCGTCTTTCCGCGGGGAGATTGCATCATCACAAACATTTCAACTTCGCTGAGTCTCAGGAGGAGACAGTGTGGCCATCGTTACGCCATTCGTGCAGGTCGGAACTTACCCGACAAGGAATTTCGCTACCTTAGGACCGTTATAGTTACGGCCGCCGTTTACTGGGACTTCAATCAAGAGCTTGCACCCCATCATTTAATCTTCCAGCACCGGGCAGGCGTCACACCCTATACGTCCACTTTCGTGTTTGCAGAGTGCTGTGTTTTTATTAAACAGTCGCAGCCACCGATTTTTTGCAACCCCGTTGGGCTCCCTCTGTACGAGTTCACCTACTTGGGGCATACCTTCTCCCGAAGTTACGGTATCAATTTGCCGAGTTCCTTCTCCTGAGTTCTCTCAAGCGCCTTAGAATACTCATCTCGCGCACCAGTGTCGGTTTGCGGTACGGTCGTCAATAGCTGAAGCTTAGTGGCTTTTCCTGGAAGCAGGGTATCACTCACTTCGTCTGCAAGCAGACTCGTTATCACCCCTCATCTAAGCCCGGCGGATTTGCCTACCAGGCACGACTACAGGCTTGAACCAACATATCCAACAGTTGGCTGAGCTAACCTTCTCCGTCCCCACATCGCACTATTGATCGGTACAGGAATATTGACCTGTTTCCCATCAGCTACGCATCTCTGCCTCGCCTTAGGGGCCGACTCACTCTACGCCGATGAACGTTGCGTAGAAAACCTTGCGCTTACGGCGAGGGGGCTTTTCACCCCCTTTAACGCTACTCATGTCAGCATTCGCACTTCTGATACCTCCAGCATCCGTTACCAGACACCTTCACAGGCCTACAGAACGCTCTCCTACCACTTGCAATAAATTGCAAATCCGCAGCTTCGGTAACTGGCTTAGCCCCGTTACATCTTCCGCGCAGGACGACTCGATCAGTGAGCTATTACGCTTTCTTTAAATGATGGCTGCTTCTAAGCCAACATCCTGACTGTTTTAGCCTTCCCACTTCGTTTCCCACTTAGCCAATTTTAGGGACCTTAGCTGGCGGTCTGGGTTGTTTCCCTCTTGAGTCCGGACGTTAGCACCCGGTGCTCTGTCTCCCAAGCTGTACTCTGCGGTATTCGGAGTTTGCATAGGTTTGGTAAGTCGCCATGACCCCCTAGCCTAAACAGTGCTCTACCCCCGCAGGTAATACTTGAGGCACTACCTAAATAGTTTTCGGAGAGAACCAGCTATTTCCAAGTTTGTTTAGCCTTTCACCCCTATCCACAGCTCATCCCCTAGTTTTGCAACACTAGTGGGTTCGGACCTCCAGTACCTGTTACGGCACCTTCATCCTGGCCATGGATAGATCACTTGGTTTCGGGTCTACACCCAGCGACTGATTCGCCCTATTCGGACTCGATTTCTCTACGGCTTCCCTATTCGGTTAACCTTGCCACTGAATGTAAGTCGCTGACCCATTATACAAAAGGTACGCAGTCACCCTTGCGGGCTCCTACTTTTTGTAAGCATGCGGTTTCAGGATCTATTTCACTCCCCTCCCGGGGTTCTTTTCGCCTTTCCCTCACGGTACTGGTTCACTATCGGTCGATTACGAGTATTTAGCCTTGGAGG
>NZ_CAXUTI020000001.1:4945000-5688434 GCF_964254355.1 Acidovorax sp. LjRoot74
AGATCACCGCACTGGAAACGGAACAGAAGGTGCTGCAGGACGCGCTGGCAGACGGAACCCTGTACGGCAAAGACCCGGCGCGCGCCGCCGAGATGGCGGCCCGGGCCGCCACCATCGATGACGAACTCATGGCGGCCCTGGAGCGATGGACGGAGTTGTCCGCCTGAAGAGAACGCGCCCCGCCGCTCGCATGGATGTCGAGCAAGCCGCGGCGCCAATGGCACTGGGCCGCATGTGGGCCACAGCTCCTGGCAGCACACACGGCCACCCGCGCTGCATGCACCGTGGATGCTGAATCTCAGATGCGGTGGTGCAGCCGGTCTGTCGCGCCGCGCAAGCGTGTGATCAGCGCTGGAGCAATCTGGCCGAGCGGCAACACCTCATCGGCCGCCCCGTGGGCGATGGCCTCGCGCGGCATGCCGAAGACGATGCAGGTCGCCTCGTCCTGCACATAGTTGTAGCTCCCGGCGTCCTTCATCTCGCGCATGGCAGCAGCACCATCGTTGCCCATGCCGGTGAGCATGATGCCGAAGGCATTGCGCCCCACCACGGCAGCCGCGGATTTGAAGAGCACCTCCACCGAGGGCTTGTGGCGGTTGACCGGGGGGCCATCATCGACCACGGCCACGTAGTTGGCGCCACTGCGTGCCACATGGAACTGCGTGCCACCCGGCGCAATGTAAGCATGGCCCGGCAAGATGCGCTCGCCATTGACCGCCTCTTTCACCGTGATCTGGCACAGCCCATTCAGCCGGGCCGCAAAGCTGGTGGTAAAACCCGGGGGCATGTGCTGGGTGATCACGATGGCGGGTGAGTCGGCCGGCATCTGGACCAGCACTTCCTTGATCGCCTCCGTTCCCCCTGTAGAGGCGCCGATGCAAATCAGCTTTTCCGTGGACAGCCGACCCAACAGGGCAGACGCCGGTGCGGGCGCGTGGGCGGCCCCACCACCCGCAGGTACCGCTTCGCGCGCCGGGGCGCGGCGAACCTGCGCCACGGCTGCCACGCGAATCTTGTCCACGATCTGGGCCGCCAGGTCATTGAGCCCGCTGGCCAGGCCCACACGCGGCTTGGCAACAAAATCGATGGCACCAAGCTCCAGGGCTTTCATCGTGACCTCAGCCCCGCGTTCGGTCAGTGTGGAAATCATCACCACCGGCATGGGGCGCAGCCGCATCAGGCGGCCGAGAAAATCAATGCCATCCATGCGTGGCATCTCGACATCCAGCGTGATGACATCCGGATTCAGCTCACGGATCATCTCGCGCGCCACCAAAGGGTCATTGGCCGTGCCAATGCACTCCATGTCGCGCTGCCGGTTGATGATCTCGGACAGCAGACTGCGGACCAGCGCCGAATCGTCCACCACGATCACCCGGATTTTCCTGCTCATTAACGCAAACCTTCCTCAAAACAGATCAACAGAACCACCGGCAGTGGACTTGGCCACCGTAGCGGCATTGCCGCGTGCGTCCTGGGCCAGGGCCTCGGGATGGGCATGGGCCAGGCGCTTGACCATGGCCTTCCCCGTCACCGGGAAGAAAACCACCTTGCGCGGGTAAATATCGAGCACATCCTCCGAGACGATGGGAATGCGCTCTGTATGCAGGTAGTTGAGCACAAAATTGGTGTTCCGCTCGCCCACGTTCATCGTGGTGAAGTTGTGCATCACCTGTGCGCCACCAAAAATCTTGGCCTGCATGGTTTCGCGGCGCGCCCCCATCTTCAGCATCTCGTTGATGAGCAACTCCATGGCGTAGGAACCGTATCGCCCCGACGCGTCGGCCAGGTCACCATCGGGCAGCATGAAGTGGTTCATCCCCCCCACACGCGCACGGCTGTCCCACAGGCAGGCCGCGATACAGGAGCCGAGCACGGTCATGATGACCATGCTTTCATCTGCTACGAAGTATTCCCCTGGCAGCACCTTCACAGCGTTGTGCTGGAAGTGGTGGTCCAGGTAGAAAAACGATGCCTCCCCCGGCTTGCGGCTGTGCGCCTTGAGCTCCTGCAACGAGGACTCGCGCGCAGGCGCAGCACCCGCAGCGTAGATATCCGCGCTCAGGGGCGCTATGCGCGGTGCGCGGCGCCGTTCAGATGAGCCTGGGGTGGTGGTCATGGGGGAAGATGTGCCTGCTTGGATGCTGGTCATGGGTGCTGGTTGCAAGACAACATGGACAGGTCAACGGCGCTCGTACACCGTCTTGCCACGCAGGGTAAACAGATCGCGGGATTCGCTGAAGTTTTCGGCATGGCCGACAAACAACATCCCCCCCGGCTTGAGCACCCGGTGGATACGCTCCAGCACCTTCCGCTGCGTGGGCGCATCGAAGTAGATCATCACGTTGCGGCAGAAGACCACGTCAAAGGGCTCTTTGAAAGGCCAGTCATCGCGGATGAGGTTCACGCTCATGAAGTCAATAACCCGGCGCAATTCGGGCTTGGCGCGCACCATGCCTGCGTTGCCGCCCTTGCCCCGCAAAAAGAACTTTTGCAGGCGCTCCGGGCTCACCCCTTTGAGACCATCCAGCCGGTACACCCCCTGCGCGGCTGTGGCCAGCACTCGCGAGTCGATATCGCTGGCCGTGAGCTTGAATGAGGCATTGGCACCCAGCGCTTCGAAGGCCGTCATGACGATTGAATACGGCTCCTCACCGGTAGACGCCGCGTTGCACCACACCTTCCAATTGGCCGAGGGCTTGGAGCGCAGATGCGATGCAAAGATCTCGAAGTGGTGCTGCTCGCGGAAAAAGGCCGTCAGGTTGGTGGTGAGCGCATTGACGAACTCTTGCCACTCCGGCCCATCGTGGTTCTCAAGCCAGCTGAGGTACTCGTGAAAGCTGGTGTGCCCTGTGTCCCGCAGCCGGCGCGACAGCCGGCTGTAGACCATGGCGTGTTTGCCGTCGTGCAGGCTGATGCCGGCGCGCTGGTAAATCAGCGCCTGGACGCGGGCGAAGTCTGCGTTGGTCCAGACAAACTCGCGGCCCTGGGCCAAGGGCCCCGAGGGGGCCTCCGCTGCAGCGTAGGCCGGATCCACCCGCGAAGGGGCAGACCGGGCTGAAACGGGGGCACTGGTGGTGTGGGCCATATTGATCGTCCGAAGGGAAATCCTGTTCGCTCCAAGAGGTTCGCAAGCACGGCCTGCGACCCGACATGTGCCTGGGCCACCAATGGTTGTTGACCGTCGTTGCGCCCTATTCGTTGGCGGTTACCAATCCCATATCCACGCTCGACATGAGTTTTTCGATGTCAAGCAGGATCAGCATGCGCTCACCCACCGACCCCAGCCCCAGGATGCAGCTGTTGTCGATGGCGCTCTCGATGTCAGGCGCCGAGCGGATGCTCTCGGGCGTCAGCTCCATCACATCGCTGACGGAGTCCACCACGATCCCGACCACCCGGTTGCGCAGGTTGAGGATGATGACCACGGTGAAACTGTTGTAGTCGGCCTGCGCGCAGTTGAACTTCAGGCGCATGTCCACAATGGGAACAATTGTCCCGCGCAGGTTGGTCACGCCCTTGATGAAATCGGGCGCATTGGCGATGCGCGTCGGAGGCTCGTAGCCCCTGATTTCCTGCACCTTCAGGATGTCGATGCCGTACTCTTCCTGATCGAGGCGGAATGTCAGATATTCACGAGCACCTGTCGGCGCTGCGTCTGCCGTCTTACCAATCACACTCATGGTGCATTCTCCTTTCATGACAGCGCCGGGCCCAATAGGCCAGACGCTTGAATCCTCAGTGGCGAGCCCGGCGCACCAGGCCACCCGTGTCCAGAATCAGCGCCACCGTGCCATCTCCCAGGATGGTGGCGCCTGACACATTGGGCACCTTGCGGTAGTTCGACTCCAGGTTCTTGACCACCACCTGGTGCTGCCCCAGCAGCTCATCGACCAGCAGCGCCACACGGCTGCCATCGGCCTCGACCACCACCATGATGTTGCTGGATTTGTTGAGATCGAATCGAGGAACCTGGAAGATCTTCTCCAGCGCGATCACGGGCATGTACTCGTCGCGCACCTTCACCAGCTGCGAGCCTTGTGCCACCGTGCTCACGTCGTCGGCATTGACCTGGAACGACTCGACCACGGAAGACAGTGGGAGGATGTACACCTCTTCGCCAACCCCGACCGACATGCCGTCCATGATCGCCAGTGTCAACGGCAGGCGCACAGACACCTTCATGCCGTAGCCCTCGGCCGAGTCGATCTCCACCGAGCCATTGAGCGCAGCGATGTTGCGCTTGACCACGTCCATGCCCACACCGCGCCCGGACACGTCGGTGACCTCATCCGCCGTGGAGAAGCCTGGGGCAAAGATCAGCTGCCATACCTCGGCATCGCTCATCTGTTCGGACACTTCAATGCCCCGCTCCTGCGCCTTGCTCAGGATCTTTTCGCGGGAAAGGCCCCGGCCATCGTCGCGCACTTCGATCACGATCGAGCCGCCCTGATGGGAAGCCGACAGCGTGATGGTGCCGTGCTCGGACTTGCCCTTGGCCAGGCGGTCTGCGGGCATTTCGATGCCATGGTCGCAGCTGTTGCGCACGAGGTGGGTCAGCGGGTCGGTGATCTTTTCGACCAAGCCCTTGTCCAGCTCGGTCGCTTCACCCAGAGTGACCAGTTCCACCTTCTTGCCCAGCTTGTTGGCCAGGTCGCGCAGCATGCGCGGGAAGCGGCTGAACACGATGGACATGGGAATCATGCGGATCGACATCACCGACTCTTGCAGGTCCCGGGTATTGCGATCCAGGTCGGCCAGGCCGGCCAGCAGTTGCTGGTAGAGCCCGGCATCCAGCCCGCGGCTGTTCTGCGCCAGCATGGCCTGTGTGATCACCAGCTCGCCCACCAAGTTGATGAGCTGATCGACCTTCTTGACATCGACCCGAATGGTCGTGGACTCCATTTGCGCCTGCATGGCCGCCTTGGGCTCGGCTTTGGGAGCTGCGGCCTTGGGGGCGGCCTGGGCTGGGGCTTGGGTGGCTGCCTGCGAGGCCTCAGAGGGCGCGCCGGGCGCGCCGTTGAAGAAGCCATACGGCGTCTCGCCACCGGATGTATCCACCGCCAGCGCGGCATCCTCGTCTACCGGCTCTGCAGCAGGCTCACCTGCGGCAGCCCCAGCGTCACGGATCAACACCTGCTCCTTGGACACGTGGAAAGCAAACAGATCCAGGAGATCGTCGTTGGTGGAGCTGGTCTCTACCGCAAAAAGGCGCGTGTTGGCCTCGGTGGCGGGCAGATCACGAATGGCGCCCAGACCAGGAATGTCGCGGAACAGCTCCTTGATGGCGTCTGCCTGCGCTGGCCGCTCAAGGGGGCCGATCTGGATTTCGAGTTGACGGGCTTGTCCAGCCACGGCGGGGGTGGCCGCCTTGGGCGCGGGAGCTGGCGCAGCAACCGCCGGTGGAGGCGGCGGTGGGGGGGGCGCGGCGACAGCGGGAGCATCGCTGGGCACAAGGCCCGCTGCAAGGTCGCTGATGCGGCGCACGAGGGAGGTGGTGGAAACCGCTTCGCCCTGGCCACCGGCCTGGTGCCGGGCAAGAAGGCTGCGCGACGCATCGGCAGACTCCAGCAACACATCCACCATCTGGGGAATCGGCTGCAGTTCATGGCGGCGCAGGCGGTCCAGCAGCGACTCCATCTGGTGGGTCAGCTCCGCAACGTCGGAAAACCCGAAGGTGGCAGAGCCGCCCTTAATCGAATGTGCACAGCGAAAAATGCCGTTGAGTTCTTCATCGTTGGCACTGCTCAGATCCAGATCCAGCAGCATCTGCTCCATCTGGTCGAGGTTCTCGCCCGCTTCCTCGAAAAATATCTGATAGAACTGGCTCAGGTCGAAGTCAGCGCCTGCACCCGATCCTTCTTGGTAGCTTTCCGCCATGGTGGGCTCCTGTGTACTTGATGGTCTCAGTCAACCCGGCTCAGCGGATCACCTTCTGGATGACTTCGATCAGACGATTGGGATCGAAAGGCTTCACCAGCCAGCCCGTCGCACCGGCAGTGCGGCCAGCCTGCTTCATCTGGTCGCTCGACTCCGTCGTCAGGATCAGGATGGGAATTGTTTTGAATTTGGGGTGCTCGCGCAGCTTGCGGGTCAGGCCAATACCATCGAGCCGGGGCATGTTCTGGTCTGCCAGCACCAGATCGATGTTGTGCGTCTCGGCTTTTTCAAGGGCGTCTTGCCCATCCACTGCCTCCACGACGTGATAGCCGGCGCCCGTGAGGGTGAACGACACCATTTTCCGCATGGAAGGTGAATCATCTACGGCAAGGATCGATTGCATGTATGGCTCCAACTGACTTGAATATATAGGCTAACCAATGATGTGAAGGTCAAAACAGGTCCACCGAACCCGCATCCATCTCGCTCTGGGTGACAGGATTCGGCCTGTCTGGCGCCATCTCTGCAAAAGGCGCCGCGTCTTCGCCATCTTCATGGCCCATGGCTTCCGAGGCCAGGCGAAAAGCGCAACCCTGCAGCACCTTGGTGGTATGCCAGATCAGTTGGGAGGCCATGTCCTGGAACTGCAACTCCGTCACCGCGCTGCGCAGCGCAGCCCGCGCCGCCACCAGTTCGGGAGAGTCCGAGACCACCGCGTCGGTCAGCATCGCATTGGCCTCGCCGAAACGCTCGAGCAGATTGTCCGTGGCGTGGTTCAGCAGCCCCTCCAGGCGGTGCAGGTCGTGCATCACCACCAGCAAGGAGTCCTGCAGTTCCGCCGCCACCATGACGGGAACCTGGACTGCAGGCCCTCCAGGCGTTGTTAGCGTAGATTGCATCGTTTCTCCATCGCAGCACGTAGCAGCAAAGCACGCAAAAACACGGGACTACGATACATGCGTCAAAGACTTCCAGGCTTTGTGCACACCGTAGCATCCGCGCCCATTGGACGCCGACGCCGAAACCACCCCAACGGGACAAACACCCTTGTTTGTTCCAATTTGTATCCTATGATAGCGCTCCTATGGTCACTGCAACATCAGACCAGACCCTTGAAATCCTGCATCTCGAAGATTCACTGGCTGATCACGAACTTGCGGGACGAACGCTACGGCGGTCCGGGCTCCAGTGCCAGTTGCGCCAGGTAGACACCCTCTCCGAATTCCAGCGGCTCACCGACTCCGGATCGTTCGACATCATCTTGGCAGATTACCGCCTGCCAGGGTTCACGGCACTGGATGCGTGGGCACATGTGGCGCAAAAGCCTCAACACCCGCCCTTCATCCTGTTGTCGGGCGCCATCGGCGAGGCGGCGGCCGTAGACGCCATGCGTCTGGGCGTGGCCGACTACCTGCTCAAGGACGATATTCAGCGCCTGCCCCACGTGATCGCACGCGCACTGGAAGTGCATGAGGCCCGGCGCATGCGCGAGCAGGCGGTTGCCGAGTTGGCCATGTCCCAGCGCCGGCTGGCGGAGCTGGCGGAGCACCTGCAAACCTCGATCGAACAGGAACGCGCGTCCATCGCGCGAGAAATCCACGATGACATCGGCGGCGCACTGACTGCCGTGCGCTTTGACGTGGCCTGGATCGGCCGCCACAGCACGGACGCCGCCATGCAAGAACATGCCAGCTCGGCGGCCGACATGCTGCAGCATGCCATCGGCGCCAGCCAGCGCATCATGATGAACCTGCGCCCCCCCATTCTGGAGCAGGGGCTGGTGGCGGCCGTGCAGTGGCTGGCCGCCGGTTTCGAACGCCGCACCGGTGTCCCCACCCGCCTGCAGAGCAGCAGCGACACCATCAACACCCCGGCAGACATCCAGCTGGTGGCCTACCGCACTGCGCAAGAAGCCCTGACCAACATCTCCAAACACGCCCAGCCTGGCAAGGTCGACATCGACCTCTCCGACAAGGAGGGTGTGCTGACCCTGGAAGTGGCCGACAACGGGCGGGGCATTGCCCCTGAGATGCTCGACAAGCCCAAGGCCTTCGGGCTCAAGGGCCTGCAGGAGAGGGCGCGCACCGTTGGCGGCTGGCTGGACATCAGCAGTCGGCCAGGGCAAGGGACGTCGGTCATCCTGTCCATCCCGCTACCATCGCCCCCACCAACAGCCCCGGGAGATGCGATGTGATTCATGTGGTCCTTTGCGACGACCATGCCGTTCTGCGGCGCGGGATACGCGACACGCTGGCCGAAGCGACCGATATCCAGGTCACGGGGGAGGCGGGCGGCTACTCCGAGCTGCGCGAGGTTCTGCGCACCGCCGCCTGTGATGTCCTGCTGCTGGACCTGAACATGCCGGGCCGCAGCGGCCTGGAAGTGCTCACCAGCCTGCGGGAGACCCATTCCGCCATCAAGGTGCTGGTGGTGTCCATGTACCCGGAAGACCAGTACGCGCTGCGCTGCCTCAAGGCGGGCGCGCAGGGCTACGCCAACAAGGCGGGGGACCCGGTCGAGCTGATCGCGGCCGTGCGCACGGTGATGCAGGGTCGCAAATACCTCACCGCAGAAGTGGCCCAGATGCTGGCGGACAGCCTCGCCCAGCCCACCCCCGAGGCTCTGCATACCACGCTGTCCGAGCGGGAGCTGCAGACGCTGATCAAGATCGCCTCCGGGCGGCGGCTGTCGGACATTGCCGAAGAACTGATGCTGAGCCCCAAGACCGTGAGCGTGTACCGCTCGCGCGTGCTGGAAAAGCTCAAGCTGTCCAACAACGCCGAACTCACCGTCTACGCCATCCGCAACCAGCTGGTCTGAGCAAACGGGGCGCCTCCCACGCCTTGGTGCAACCCCTATCGCTGCGCGGCAAACAGGTCTACCGCCTGCTGCATCAGCGCCAGCACGGGCTGCTCCAGCATGGGCAGCGTGGCGGCAATGCCCAGCATGCCCACGGTGAGCGTGACGGGAAAGCCCACCGCATAGATGTTCATCTGCGGCGCCACCCGGGAGATGACGCCCATCGTCAGATTGACGAACAGCAGCAGCGCAATCATGGGCAAGGCAATCCAGAGTGCACTCGAAAAGAGCGACGCCCCCAGCTCGTGCAGCCGCATTTGCGCCAGCGCCTGCAGGAAGTTGCCGTTGACCGGGAAACGGTCAAAGCTTTTGACTACCGCCATCAGGATCAGCAGGTGGCCGTTGATCACAACAAACAGCAGCGTGGCCATGTGCCCAAAAAAGCGCGCCACCGCACTGATTTGCGCGTTGGAGGAAGGATCGAAGAAAGAGGCGAAATTCAGCCCCATCTGCAATCCAATGATTTCCCCCGCGAGTTCCACGGCAGCGAACACGAGCCGCACAGAGAACCCAATGGCCAGGCCCACTGCCACCTGCTGCGCCACGGCCCCCAGGGCCTCGCGGCCGTTGACGCTGATGACCGGCTGCTCCCCGAGCACCCCCTGGGCACACAGCGCCACCAGAAATGCCAGCCCGATCTTCACGCGCATGGGGATCACCCGCATCGAGAACACCGGCGCCACCGAAAACAGGGCCAGAACCCGCAGAAACGGCCACAGGATGGGCGACAGCCAGGCCATGATCTGCGCTTCGCTGAAGGTGATCATGGCGCTAGAAAACTATAAAAATGATAGCTACAAGCGCTTGATGGACAGGCGCAGAAGGCATATTTTGATCAAAAAACCTAGCCAATCATCGACGGAATGGACTCGATGGTTCGCCGGATGAAGTCCACCAGCGTGCTAAGCATCCAGGGCCCGGCGATGGCAAACACCACCATCGCAGCGATCAGCTTGGGGACAAACGCCAAGGTGGCCTCATGGATCTGGGTGACGGCCTGGAAAATGCTCACGAGCAGACCCACAGCCATGACCACCCCCAGCACCGGCATGGAGATCATCAGCAGCAGGGTCAGGGCATCACGCCCGATGGTCAGTACCACTTGCGGAGTCATCGTGTGCTCCTCCTTCAGGTTACAAAGCTGGCAGCCAGGGAGCCAATCAGCAGATTCCAGCCATCCGCCAGCACAAACAGCATGAGCTTGAACGGCAAGGCCACCAGCACCGGCGACAGCATCATCATGCCCAGGGACATCAGGATGCTCGACACCACCATGTCGATCACCAGGAAGGGGATGAAGATCATGAAGCCGATCTGGAACGCCGACTTCAGCTCGCTGGTGACAAACGCCGGGACCAGCACCCGCATAGGGGCAGTCTCTGCCGTCACGTTCGGGTCCAGGCGGGCCAGCCGCGAGAACAGCGCAAAGTCAGACTGCCGCGTCTGCTTGAGCATGAAGCCACGCATGGGCGCCTCGGCTTTGTCCAGCGCCTGTTCGAAGGTGATGGTGTTGTTGGTGTAGGGCACGTAGGCCTCCTGGTACACGCGGTCCAGGGTGGGGCCCATCACAAAAAAGGTCAGGAACAGCGACAACCCGATGATGACCTGGTTGGGCGGCGCAGACTGCGTGCCCAGCGCCTGCCGCAGCAGAGACAACACAATCACGATGCGGGTGAAGCCCGTCATCATGAGCAGCACGGCAGGCAAGAAGGACAGCGCGGTAAAAAACAGCAGCGTCTGGATCGGCACCGAGTAGCTGGTGCCAGTGGGGCCGCTGCCCACCACCAGGGGCAGACTTCCGGCCGCCTGCGCAAACGCCGGGCTTTGCCCCCCCAGCCCCGCTATCCCCGCCAGGGCGGCCAGCAGCCAGAACTCCCAGGCCCTCCCCTTGCAGCCCGGTGCGCGCGTTGGCAATCGGTCAACCATGGCTCGCCTTTTCAGGGGCCGTGGCTGCGGCAGCCGCTGCCATCTGTTGGGCGAACGAAGGCGCCTCAACCACCCCGGCGCCCACACCGGCCATGGCCGACACAGGCACGGGCGATACGGGCAACACATGCAGACAACTCACCTGCTGCGCCGTCACCCCCAGCACCAGCCAGGTGCGTGCATGCTCGGGCCCGACCTCGACAGTCACCACCCGTTGCTGCGGCCCCACCGCCACGGCAGACACCACACGCGATGCAGCCCCTGCAGCCACGCCGCCAGCAGCATGGCGCTGCTGCACGCGGCGCACCAGCCAAGGCAGCGCGGCCATGGCGCCCACAAAGAGCACCACCACAAGCAGGGTCTGGGTCATGCTCCCACTATCCACGGCTGACCCGGCGCAGGCGTTCGGACGGAGTCACCACGTCGGTGAGGCGGATACCGAACTTGTCGTTCACCACCACCACCTCGCCCTGGGCGATGAGGTAGCCGTTGACCAGCACGTCCATGGGTTCGCCTGCCAAAGCATCCAGCTCCACCACCGAGCCTTGCGCCAGTTGGAGGATGTACTTGATCGGCACCTTGGTGCGCCCCAGCTCCACCGACAGCTGGACCGGGATGTCCAGCACCATGTTGATGTCGTTGACGGTTCCGTCCGAACCTGCAGAGCCGGAAAACGGCCGCACGGGCTCGCCGGACAGCGGGCCACCCTGCTCGGCGTCCGCAGGCTTGTCGTCGGTGCGTTTTTGCTCTTCCAGCGCCTCGGCCCAGCCCGCAAACGGGTCTTCTGCGCCTGCGTCCTTGTTGTCTTCTTCAGTTGCCATTTTTCTCTCCCAGCCAGCTCATGTCCGAATTACGCAAGCATTCTTCAATGCGGATGGCGTACTTGGAGTTGTGGGTTCCATACTGGCATTCAAAAATAGGAACCCCTCCGATGGATGCCCGGATGCGGGGCTCTCGGTCCAGCTCGATGAAGTCACCTGGCTTCATGGCCAGCAACTGCTCCACCGTGGCGTCGGCCTTGGCCAGCTCCGCCACCAGCGTGACTTCTGCAGACTGGATTTCGCGCTTGAGCACGTTCACCCACCGGCGGTCCACCTCGATGGAATCGCCCTGCGTGGACGAATACAGCACATCGCGGATCGGCTCCAGCGTGGCATACGGCATGCAGACATGGATGGCACCGGAGAGGTCGCCGATTTCCAGCTGGAAGGCCGTGGACACCACAATTTCGCTGGGCGTGGCGATGTTGGCGAATTGGGGCTGCATTTCCGAGCGCTGGTACTCCAGCTCCAGCGGGTAGATGCCCTGCCAGGCTTTCTTGTACTCGGTGCAGATCACATCCACCAGCCGGTTGATGACGCGCTGCTCGGTGGGCGAAAAATCGCGCCCCTCGATCCGGGTCTGGAACTTGCCAACCCCGCCATACAGCGTATCGATGATGCCGAACACCAGCGAGGGCTCGCACACGATGAGCCCGCTCCCGCGCAGGGGGCGGATCGCCACGATGTTGAAGTTGGTCGGCACTGCCAGCTCGCGCAGAAAGGCGCTGTAGCGCTGTACGGACACTGTGCCCACCGAAATTTCCGGGCTGCGCCGGATGAAATTGAACAGCCCGATGCGGAAGTTGCGCGCAAACCGCTCGTTGACGATTTCCATCGTCGGCATGCGGCCACGGACGATGCGTTCCTGGCTGGAAATGTCGTAGTTGCGTACGGACCCCGCTTCGGCCACTTCCTCGACCGACTTCTGGCTTTCGCCAGTGACCCCTTCGAGAAGGGCATCAACCTCTTCCTGCGAAAGAAATGAATCACTCATGGCTGGTCCTTGCCCGTGTCACTGAATGATGAAGTTGGAGAAGAGCACCCGCAGCACGGGATTGCGCTCGGTGCGCTTGCGCGCCGGGCGGTCTTCAGCCTCTCCATCCTGGTCGGCCTCAGCTGCACGCGCACGTTCACGCTCGGTGGGCACCGAATACCCCAGGGGCCGGGAGACTTCACGGCGAATGTCGGCGGCCAGCTTCTCCTTGCCCTCGCGCATCAGCAGCTCGGACGACGTGCGCTGGGACACCAGCATCAGGATGCCACTGCGAATGGTCGGCAGGTACAGCTTGACCTGATCGGCGGTTTTGGCGTCTTCCAGCTCCAGGGTGATGCCTATCTGGGCAAACCGATCCCCGCCAGGATCGGCCAGGTTGACCACCATGTTTTCCATGGGCAGGAAAGTAGGGGCCACCTTGGGCGCCTCCTTGCGGGCAGCGGGTGCACCACCACCCTCCTCTTCATCCCCGTGCGAGCGGGTCATGAACCAAGCCGCAGCACCCCCACCAATCACCAGCACCGCCACAACGACGCCGATGATGATGAGCATCTTCTTGCTTTTCGCGGGGGCCGCTGCGGGGGGATTGGCTGACACGATGGTGTTCCTTGCGGTAGGGAGCAGGCCACACTTGCGCTATCAAAGTGCAAGCAAAGCCGGATGGCCCATTATTGGACGGGGGTGTAACCAATAATAGCCAGAATAAAAGCCCAAAACCATGGCATTCACCGCGCTCGCCCCCTTGCACTCGGGGGTGCGCTGGTGGTGGCAGCCTGCGCTGCCCTCCCCACCTGGCGTGAAAAGATCACACAAAAATATCCACGCTGCGGTCGGGCCCACTGCCGTCACGCGCCAGCGATGCGGTGCCGACCGGCGCACTCGACAGCACCTGGGCCTGGCGGGCGCCGTCGCGGCCACGGGACTGCCCCGCGTCACCGCCCTGCGGGCCTGCGCCATCCCGTGCCGATGTCCCCACCGACATACCCGACAGCACCAGCCCTTCACTGCGCAACAGATCCCGCAGCTGGGCCATGCTCTGATCAAGCATCTCGCGTGTCTGCGCCTGGTCGCTGCGGAAGGTGACATGCGCTTCATTGCCGGACAGGGACACGGAAACCTCTACAGGCTGGCCGTCCCGGTTGAGCGTCAGCTCAGCGTTCTGCGTCTTCTGGTTGACCCAGTAGGCCACCTGATCGGCCACCTGCTCCTCGGCTCCGGCTGCAGCAGGGTCCACAAACACGGCAGTGTTGTCGGTGTTCCCATGCTCCAGGGGAGACATACCCGCTGCGCCATCGGACCAGCCGCCGCCTCCGGCATTCCCCTCGCCAGGGCGCCCGCCAGGCGCAGCCTCCGCCCCTCTGGCGGCCACCACACCCGCCAGCAAACTGTCGGCCCCAGCGAAGACCATGTCACGCCCCTCTGGAGATGCGGGCGTACCAACGCCGCGCTCCGCTACGGCGCTCGCGACCAGCGCTCCCACGGTCGCACGTTCGCCAGTGGCCTGGGCGAGCGCCGCCGCAGCGCCCTGAGACGCGGAATGGCGCTGCGCAGCGTCCGCGCCCAGGGCTGCACCCGTGGCAACTTCCGCCCCTCCAGCCCCCCCCACCCGCTGGGCCTGGGTGCCCAGCATGCGCGAGAAGCTGCGGCCAAATCCAGCCACCGTGCTTTGGGCTGGCGTCTCCTTGAGGTCCTTGAAATCCGCCGAAGTGTCGAGTTTTGCCGTTTCAGCCACCAGGCCCTGGGGCAGCCCTCCGTTGGCCAACGGGTCGTTCATCGCCATTTCGCCCGCAGCCCCGGCGGCAGCCCCCGTGCCTGCCAGCACCCCGTTCACCAAGGACTCCGGGCGCAGCGTCCCGTCGGCCTGCCGCACCAATCCCATGTTGGAAAGGTCATTCTGGGTGGGCGCAAACAGCCCTTGCCAGGCCGCCATGGCCGCAGCATCCATGTCCCCCTTCACGGTATCCGCAGCAAGGTCCACCGGAGCAGCATCCGCAGCTGCCAGTTCAGGCGCACCACTGTCAGCAGACATGTCTTCGAGCGCAGCCAGCAACGCAAGAAACCCTCCTGCCGAGGCTGCATCCGCAGCGTCCGTTCCTTGCTGTTGCGCAGGCGTTTTCGCCCGCGTGGCGTGGGCTGCGTGTGTGCCGCCCTGCCCTGAGGAAATTTTTGTCTGTTCCATGGTCAATGCTCCTGGCCCTGGGCCCCTTGGCCTGCGCTGCGGTACTGCAGCGCGGCCCGTTCATCGGTCTGTTTCTGGTCTCTGCGCATTTGCTGCAGCTCCAGGTCGTGGCGCCGCTTGTCCACCACCTTGCGCAGGCTGGTGAGGCGCAACTCCGCCTCAAGCAACGCGCGCTGGGCACTCTCCACCCGCCCCGCCTGGTCGCTGACCACCCCCGTCTGAATGCTGGCCGCATGGCCCAGGCGGTTCATGAACTGGTAGTGGTGGTACATCACTTCGGGTTGCATGGCGGTGTCGGCCTTCACCCCCCAGCGGGACTCGGTTTCGCGGGCGTAGTCTTCCAGCTGGTCGAGTTGCGCACGCGCCGCCTGCTGCGCAGCCAGTGCGTCCTGCAGCACCTTGCGTGCGGCATCCCGTTTGCGGGAAGCCACATCCACGGCAACGGCGAGGGAGTTCAGGCTGGACATGGCGGGTTACCCGTGGCGGTCAGCGGTCCAGCACCGAGGCCATGGCCGTCACGCTCTGGTCCATGGAGGCCGCCTCGAACATGTCCTGCTGCAAAAAGCCCGCCATCTGCGGCTGCAGGCGGATGGCCTCGTCCAGCGCAGGGTCCGAGCCACTCATGTAGGCACCCACCTGCACCAGGTCCCGGCTCTTCTGGTAGCGCGAGTACACGGCGCGGAAGTTGCGTGCCAGGTCAAAGTGCCCGCGCGACACCACGTTATGCATCACCCGGGAGGCCGATTGCTCAATATCGATGGCCGGGAAGTGCCCCGTCTCGGCCAGTGCCCGCGACAGCACGATGTGCCCATCCAGGATGGCGCGCGCCGCATCGGCAATGGGGTCCTGCTGGTCGTCACCTTCCGACAGCACGGTGTAGAAAGCGGTGATGGACCCCACGCCGTGCAGGCCATTGCCGCTGCGCTCCACCAGAGCGGGCAGCTTGGCAAAACACGACGGGGGGTAGCCCTTGGTGGCGGGCGGCTCGCCAATGGCCAGAGCGATTTCGCGCTGGGCCATGGCATAGCGGGTGAGCGAATCCATGAGCAGCAGCACATGCTGCCCCTTGTCGCGGAAATGTTCGGCCACGGCCGTGGCATAAGCCGCGCCCTGCATGCGCAGCAGCGGCGGTGCGTCCGCAGGTGCAGCCACCACCACCGAGCGCGCGCGGCCCTCGGCGCCCAGGATGTCTTCCACGAACTCCTTGACCTCGCGGCCCCGTTCGCCAATGAGACCGACCACGATGACGTCGGCCCGGGTGTAGCGGGCCATCATGCCCAGCAGCACGCTCTTGCCCACCCCGGAGCCTGCAAACAGGCCCAGACGCTGGCCACGCCCCACGGTCAAGAGGGCGTTGATGGCTCGCACGCCCGTGTCCAGCGGCTCGCGCACCGGGTCACGGTCCATGGCATTGATCTGTCGGCGCCCCATGGGCTCGGCCACCACGTCCTGCACCGGGCCGCCATGGTCCAGGGGCAGGCCCTGGGCATCCACCACGCGCCCCAGCAACCCGTCGCCCATGGGCAGGCGCAGCACGCCCGCACGCTGCACAGGCCGGGGCGGCTCGCCCAGGCGGGGGATAGGAATGTAGGGCGCGGCCGGAAACACACGGGCACCACTCGACAGGCCGTGGATGTCACCCGCTGGCATCAAAAACGCACGGTCGGCGGAAAAACCCACCACCTCGGCCAGCACCGGCTCCCGGCCCGGCATCTGCACCATGCACTGGGATCCCACCGGCACCTTGATGCCCACGGCCTCTAGTACCAGGCCCGTCAGGCGGGTAAGCGTGCCACGCGTTTCCAGCGGCGCCCCTTCGGCTACGCGCTCACGCGCGTCGTCCATGAAGCGCGTCCAGGCAGAGGGAGCCTCAGCGCTCATCGCCTTCTCCCTCGTCCCAGGGCGACTGCAGGCCCAGGGCAGCAATGGCACGCTGCCAGCGTTTGTCCAGGCTGCCATCCACCACCGTGCCTGCAGACTCCACCAGGCAACCGCCTGCGGGCACGGCCCCATCCGCAATCCACTGCACCCCCGGCCCATCCAGCTCCTCGCGCAGCGGTTGTGCCACGGCTCCCATGTCGAGCGGATTGAGACGCACCGTGGCTGGCCGCCCCTCGGTCACCAGCATGCCCACGGCTTCGCGCACCACAGGTTGCAAGGCGTTGGGGTTGACGGACAGCTCCTGGCGCACCACCTGACGCGCAATGTCGCACGCCAGTTCCAGCAGCTGCTGGGCCATCTGTTGCTGCATGTCGATCAGGCTGGCGTCCAATGTCTGCAACACCCCCTGCAGACGCTGCGCGGCCTCCTGCCCCTGCTGGGCGATGTAGTCGTCCATGCGGCGCTGCCACTCCAGCGCGGTCTGCGCCTGGCCCTGGGCAAAACCCTCGGCATAGGCGTCGTCGCTGGCTTGCTGCAGCAGTTCCTGCTGCGCCTGCAGCGCGACTTCATCAACCTCGACCGGGATTTCCGCCACCGGCTCCGGCACGGGCTCCACGAGGTCCGAGCCGTCCACCGCGCTGAACTTCCACGCCTTGAAGTCGCCCACTTCCTCGCTGGGAATGAAGCGCGAGTACGACCGCTGGTTGTTAGACGAAGGCATCATCACCGCCGCCTCCGATCACGATCTGGCCTTCATCGGACAGGCGCCGGATCGTCTTGAGAATTTCCTTCTGCTGCGCTTCCACTTCGGACAGCCGCATCGGGCCACGGGATTCCAGGTCTTCGCGCAGCGCTTCGGCGGCACGCGAGGACATGTTGGACAGGAACTTCTCGCGCAGCTCGGGCACAGCACCCTTGAGCGCCACGATGAGGGTCTCGGACGCCACTTCCTTGAGCACCGACTGGATGGCGGCGTTGTCGAGCTTGAGCACATCCTCGAACACGAACATCTTGTCCATGATCTTCTGGGCCAGGTCCGGGTCGTAGCCCCGGATGGATTCGAGCACCACGGCGTCCATGTTGCCGCCCAGCAGGTTGATGATTTCGGCGGCGGCCTTGACGCCCCCGAGCGAGCTTTTGCGGATCTTGTCGCCGCCCGCCAGCACCTTGAAGAGCACCTCGTTGAGGTCCTTGAGGGCCGTGGGCTGGATGCCTTCCAGCGTGGCAACGCGCAGCAGGATTTCACTGCGCTGGCGGTCTGTCAGATGCATCAGGATGCCCGAGGCCTGGTCGCTGTCCAGGTGCACCAGGATGGCGGCCACGATCTGCGGATGCTCGTTGCGCAGCAGCTCAGCCACCGACAGAGGGTCCATCCACTTGAGGCTCTCGATACCCGAAACATCGCCCCCTTGCAGGATGCGGTCGATCAGCAACCCTGCCTTGTCGTCCCCCAGGGCGCGCTTGAGCACAGCCCGCACATAGTTGCCCGTGTCGGACACCAGCAGGCTTTGTGCGGCTGCAGCGTTCGAGAACTTGTTGATGACCTCGTCCACCTTCTCGCGCGAGACCGAGCGCATGCGCGCAATGGTTTCGCCCAGCTTCTGCACTTCCTTGGGCGAGAAATGCTTGAATACTTCGGCCGCCTCCTCTTCGCCGAGGGACATCAGCATGATGGCGGCATCGTGAAGGCCTTGGTCGTCCATGGTGGGAGTCCGTGCAATCGGTGGCTAGGCGGCGGCGTCGCCGTTGAGCCAGGTCTTGAGAATGTTCGCCACAGCGACCGGATTCTCCTTGGCAAGCACGCGCGCGTCTTCCAGGCGCAGTTGCTCGGGGGTCGCGGGCACCGCTTCGTCCTTCCTGGACGGTGCGGGCAGCGCGGGGCGCTCGGGCGTGTCGGCCTCCAGGGCATCGAGCTGGCCACCGGGCACCGGTGCGGCGCTGGCCTTGGCTGGTGCAGGCGCCTTGAGTGCGGGCCGCACCAGGCCCAGCAGCACCAGCGCAGCAAACAGCACCGCACCCACCGGCCACGCAAAGGTCTTGGCCAGATCGACGACCTCAGGCTGCTTCCACAGCGGAACGTCAGTGGAAGGCACCGCAGCCACCTGGAACGGCGTGTTCATGAGGTTGACCGAGTCCCCCCGATCCTTGTTGAAGCCAATGGTCTCGCGCACCAGGGCCGTCATCTGCTCGATCTGTTCGGGCGTGAGCGCCTTGGTGATCGGCTTGCCCTTGTCCTCGCCAGACTGGTAGTTCACCACCACGGCCGCGCTCAGGCGCTTGACGGCGCCTGTGCTGCCGCGCGTGACGCGAACGGTCTTGTCCACTTCGTAGTTGGTGGTGGACTCGCGCTTGTTCGTCTGCTCTTCCGTGCCCTGCTGGCCGCCGGCATTGGGGGCGGGGTTCGCGCCATTGATGGGGGCGGTCGAAGGTGCGGGTGGCTGGTTGGCCACCGCGCCGGGCACACCCGTGGCGGTCTTGCTGGAGCTGCCCCGGCTCTCCAGCACCTGCTGGCTGCGCACCGCGCTGGAGTCGGGCGTCTGGTTGGGGCGGAACTGCTCGGAGGTGGACTCTGTCTGCGTGAAATCCACTTCGGCCGTGACCTGGGCCTTGACGTTGTCCCGGCCCACCACGGGCTCAAGGATGTCCATGATGCGGCGGGTGTACTGCTGCTCGATCTGCTGCACATACAGCAGCTGCTGCGCATTCACTTCGGCCCCGGCGGCGGTATCGGGCGTCTGCGACAGCAGCTTGCCCGTGTCGTCCAGCACGCTGACGGCCGAGGGAGACAACTCTGGCACGCTGGAAGCCACCAAATGCACGATGCCAGCCAGCTGGGCACGGTCCAGGATGCGGCCGGGGTGCAGGCTCACCAGCACCGATGCCGAGGGCTTTTGCTGCTCGCGGAAGAACCCGTTCTGGTTGGGCAGCGCCAAGTGCACGCGCGCACCTTGTACCGACGACAGCGCCTGGATGGAGCGGGTCAGCTCGCCCTCCAGGCCACGCTGGAAGTTCAGGCGCTCCTGAAACTGCGTCATCCCGAACTTGCTGGATTCCATCAGTTCGAAACCAGCCACCGAGCCCTTGGGCAGTCCCTGGGTGGCCAGGCGCAGGCGCACGTCGTGCACCCGGTCTGCCGGAATCAGGATGGCACCGCCCCCTTCGGAGTGTTTGTAGGGCACATTCATCTGCGACAGCTGGGCCACGATGGCGCCGCCATCCTTGTCGTTCAGGTTGGCGAACAGCACCCGGTAGTCGGGCTGGCGCCCCATGACAATGGCAGCCACGGCAGCAGCGACCAGCAGCGCCACGCCCACGCCCAGCCGCATGCGCTGCGCCCGGTCGAGGGCGGACAGCCGCTGCAGCCAGTTGGGACTGGCGGGCGGCGGGAGCGGATTGAGAGGGACTTCAGCAACAGCAGACATCTTGCTTTTCCAGTAAAGCAGGTCCGGCAACAGACCTAGCGTGGTGTCGATTATTCGGTCACGCCTCCACCATGTTCGCTGGATAAGCCGCCCGTTTGACCATCATTTCAGGGGGATGGACGCCAGGGCGGTGGCTAGGATACGCAGCATACCGCCATTCCCTACGGATACCGCCATGGACCTTCGCATCTCCAGCTCTACCGCCCCCCTGACGGGCGCAGGCGTGGCGCGCCGTGCCGCGGCACCCCAGGAAACCGGCAACGAAGTGGGATTTTCCGGCGCCCTCAAAGGCGCCCTGCAGTCGGTGAGCGCGGCACAGAACCGCTCATCCGAACTGCAACGGGAGGTTCAGCTGGAGAACCCCTCGGTGAGCCTGGAAGAAACCATGGTGGCCATCCAGAAGGCCCAGATCGGCTTTCAGGCCACGCTGCATGTGCGCAACCGCATGGTGCAGGCCTATACCGACATCATGAACATGCAGGTATAGCAGCGGCACCCCACGCAGCAGCACCCCACTGAGCGGCTGCGCCGCCGCCCCTCGCTCTCACAGCCCTGCGCGCTGGGGACAAGGGGACGATGCCCTCGCTGCGGGGCGGCCCTTGCTCGGCATCCCTGACATGGGCGCGCGCTCGCATCCAGTGATAGCGCCCACACTGAATTCCTAATTTGATAGCAAAAAACGCTTGATGGGAGCGCGGAGAAGCCCATTTTCCCCAATAAAAAAGCCGACCTTTCCAGGCCGGCTTTTTTTGGGGCTCAGCGCACGCCTCAGTGCATCATCTGCGGCTGGCCGTCGAACAGGTGTTCGAACTGCGCCAGCCAGGGCTCAGCCAGGCAGCGGATCTGGGCATCGTTGCGCAGGATGCGCTGCATGATGCGGGTCTTCTCGCGGCGGTGCTCGGGCAGCAACTCGTGCTCCTGCGACTTGAAGCGCAGCTGCTCGATCAGCACGGCACAGGCGCCCTCGTAGCGCACCACACCGTCCCAGTCCTTCAGCCGGGCAGCCTCCAGCATCTTGGCGCTGCTGTCTTCAATCGCCTTGTAATAGTCAATCAACATGTGGGACATGGTTTACGCCTCCACAAGCATGGGCTGGCCAGTGGCGGAGGGCGGGTTGGCTGAAGCAGCTGCAGCACCGGTTTTCTTGATGTCGTTCCAGCCTTGGGCCACGGGCTCGATCAGGCGCATGACTTCCTGCATGATCGCATCGTCATTGCGGGCATTGGCCAGGATCAGGCGTCGCATGCAGTAGTCGTACAGCGCGCCCAGATTTTCGGCCAACTCGCCACCGTCCACCCTGTCGAGCGAGGTGCTCAGGCCCTCCTCAAGAATGCGGACCGCCTTGGCAATGGCGTTGACCTTCCCCAGCACGTCGCCCCGTGCCATGGAACCACGCGCCGTGGCGATGGAATTCAGAACCCCCTCATACAACAGGCTGACCAGCTGGTGCTGGTCGATCGTGTGCATGCTGGTCTCTACATTGATGCGCTGATAAGCGTTGGCTGCACGGGGGCTGTAGGCGCTGAACATGCTGACAATCCTTCCGAGGTATTACTTGAGTTATCGGCTAGCGCCAGAAAAACTGAAGCCTCTGTTTAGCCCGTCGATTTGTTCCAGGCCGCCACCTGCTGCGAGATGTAGGCATTCAACCCATTCAGGCTGCTCAACTGCTTGTCCAGCGAGTTATAGCGCTGCGTGATGCGTTTTTCAAATGCGTCAACCTTTTCGTTCACGCGGGTTTGGTCCTGGGCATTGCGCTTGAGGCTCAACTGCAGGGTGGCATCCTTGGACTTGAAGAAGCCGTCATTGGCCAGCAGGTTGGTGGTCAGCGCCTTCAGCTGCACCGCGATCCCGTCGGCCGCGCCACCGCCCGTGTTGCGGAACAGGTTCTTCACGTCGTCCGGTTTCTCGGCCAACGCCTTGTTGAGCTTGGTGGTGTCCACAGCCAGATTCCCGCCCAACTGCTGCGTGATGCCGACATCGGCCAGGCGCTGGAACCCGCCGCCACCAGAGGTGACCGACTGGATCGCGCTGCGCAGCGAGTTCTGCAGCGCCACTGTGGTCGAGTCACCCTGCAGCAAGCCTGCCGAGTTGGTCTTCGCGTCGTATTTGGTCGCCTCCTGCAGCAGTTCGTTGATGGCGTTGTAGGCCTTCACGAAACCGTCGATGTTGGACTGGATGGCCGTGTTGTCCTTTCCCACGGTGATTTCGATCGGGGCCGTGGTGATTTGCTCCGCCTTGAAGGTCACGCCCGAGATCGTAGAGGCAAAGGTGTTGGTGGCCGAAGACACGGCAATCCCGTTGACCGTGGCCTTGGCATCGGCAGCCGCCTGTGTGACGGTGGAGCCATTGACCAGACGCGACAGGCCCGTGGCATCGGTGTTGCCTGCGCTCTGAGGGTCGGTGTCGCCGCCTTCCATCACGCTCAACCGGAAGCCGAACTCCTCACCGGTGCTCTTGCTGCGCAGCAACAAACGCTCGCCGGATGCATCCGACAGGATCGAGGCCGTCACCCCGGCGTTGGAGCCATTGATCTTGCTGGCCACGTCAGAAAGCTTGTCGCTCGCGCTGATCGCGATATCCACCGGCTGGCCGCTGCCCGGCGTGAACGACGAAGGCGCTACGCTCCACTTGCCCAGCTCCAGCCGCAGCGTACCCGCACCCAGCGCCCCTCCCACGGGCAAAAGGGCTGCCGACGCAGTGGCCTGCGCCTTGGCCAGGCTTTGCACCTCAACACTGAAGGTGGTGGGCAGGGTTCCCCCCACGGCAGAGGCAGAGACGTATTTGGAGTCCGACGAGGTGGTGGATACACCGTTCCAGCCCGTCACGCTGGTGAGCTTGCTCGCCGCGTCCTGCAGCGTGGACACCAGCGACTTGATCTGGCCGAAGGCAGAAATCTTGGTGTTGACTGTTGCTGCCTGCAGCTTCAGCGTATCCAGGGGCTTTTTTTCCAGCGCGACCAACTGGGAAATGATGTTCTTGACATCCAATCCGTTCGTACCAACGCCTGGGGATGAAATCGTGGCCATACCAACCTCCTGAACTGGTTCAACGGAAATTATGGCGCCGAACGGCGATCAAGAACGTCCGTAAACACGCCAGGAAACCCGTCTTATCCAGCGGTCCTGGCACCCGCTGTCCCAAAAAGCCAAAGGGCGGCGACAGAAATCTGCCGCCGCCTGGGCCACTTCAGGGCGCTGCAACGCCCTGACTGCCATGCCCGCTGCCTATTAACGCAGCAGGGCCAACACACCTTGCGGCAGCTGGTTGGCCTGGGCCACCATCGCCGTACCGGCCTGTTGCAGGATCTGGGCGCGCGACAGGTTGGCCGTTTCGGCGGCGAAGTCGGCGTCAAGAATACGGCTGCGCGAGGCAGACAGGTTTTCGGATGTCACCTGCAGGTTGCTGATCGACGTTTCAAAGCGCGATTGCAAAGCACCGAGCTTGGCGCGTTCACCGTTGATGAAGGCCAGGGCAGAGTCCACCGTCTTGAGCGCGTTGGTAGCGTTGCTGAAGGTGGTCACATCCAGATTGGCCACAGCTTGCAGTGCAGAGCCACCGTCATCCAGCTGGGTTGCTGTAGTGGAGTCCACAGCAAACGACTTCTCCGAGTCCAGGACGATGTAGCCGCCTGTATTCACCATTTCTGCAGCAGTATTGGCCGTCAGCGTCCGGGCTGTGCCATTGCTGGCGCCCGCAGCATCGTAGCCGGTGACGGTCACATCGGCAGCACTGGCAGTGGCGGTATCACCCACCACAATGTCATTGCCGGTAGCGTTGGTCAGAATCACTTGCGTACCGTCCGAGCTCAGCGAAGCATTGATACCCGTCTTGGCAGACTGATCATTGATGGCAGACACCGCTGCCGACAGGCGGTCGGTGCCCGTAGCGGAGGTCAACGTGAACGACACGGTCACGGCTGCAGCAGACCCGACATTGTCGCCCTGCAAGGTCAGCGAATAGGAACCGGCCGAGGCCATGCCACCCAAGCGCACTTCGGTGCGGGCAGTAGCCGTCACACCGGTGGTGGCCTTGATACCATTGATCTGGTCGGCCGTTGCCTTGGCCGTGGCATTCGAGCCCGCTGCAATGCTGTTGGTGCCCAGGTAGCCGCTGATGGCAATGGTGCCGGCCGCTACGCCATTGGACGTTGCGCCCGCTGCCACCGTGGCTTGCGCGCCAATGCCCGAGCCGTTGGATGCCACGTTCTGGTTGTTGCCGTACACGCCAGTGCGCAGGTTGGCCGTGGCCGCCACGATGGTCTGGTTGGCGTTGGCGCCCACCTGGAACTGCTGCGTACCAAAGGTGCCGTCCAGCAGCTTCTGGCCGTTGAATTCCGTGGTTTGGGAGATACGGTCCAGTTCGGAAACCAGCTGACCCACTTCCTGTTGCAGGGCTTGGCGGTCGCCTGCACTGTTGGAGGCGTTGGCCGATTGAACGGCCAGCTCACGCACACGCTGCAGGATGTCGCCGGACGCCTTGAGCGCGCCTTCAGCGGTTTGAGCCAGGGAGATACCGTCGTTGGCGTTACGAACCGCTTGGTTCAGACCCCGGATCTGGCTGGAAAAGCGCTCGGAGATGGCCAAGCCCGCAGCGTCGTCCTTGGCGCTGTTGATGCGCAGGCCCGACGACAGGCGTTGGATGGACGTGTTCAGCGAAGTCTGGCTCATGCCCAGGTTGCGCTGGGCGGTCAGCGAAGCCACGTTGGTATTGATGGTGGATGCCATTGCAAATCTCCTGAAAGAACTGACTGAATATGGCGTTGCCGCCAGCCGGGGCGCCAGCACCACGCTGGCCTCCTGGGTTCCCAGAGCTGCAGGCCATCTGGTGAACGGCGGGCCACTCACGGTCCGTTGAGAGTGTTTTCGGGCAGCCGCCGGAAAACTTGAGGGTCAAACGCACAAGTTGTGGGACTTTTTGGCCGCTTATCGGGCTAACACACAAAAGTGGCATCCCCACAATTCACCCATCGTTCCCTCATTGACAGCCGGACGGGTGCGCTTGAACCGGCAAACAGATCCGTCTTGCGACGTTAAGGAGTTTCGCCATGGCAGCAACCATCAATACCAACATCAGCTCGCTGACCGCGCAGCGCAATCTCGGCACCAGCCAGATGTCGCTCAACTCAGCCATCCAGCGCCTGTCGTCGGGCCTGCGCATCAACAGCGCCAAAGACGACGCCGCCGGCCTGGCGATTTCCGAGCGCTTCACCAGCCAGATCCGGGGTTTGAACCAGGCTGTTCGCAATGCGAACGACGGTATCTCGCTGGCCCAAGTGGCAGAAGGCGCCATGGGGTCGGCCGGTAACATCCTGCAGCGGGTGCGTGAACTGGCAGTGCAATCGGCCAACGCCTCCAACAGCGCTGGCGACCGCCAAGCCCTGCAACAGGAAGTCGGCCAATTGGTGGCAGAACTTGACCGGATTTCGCAAACCACCGAGTTCAATGGCCAGAAATTGCTGGACGGCACCTTTGGTACGCAGCAGTTCCAGGTGGGCGCCAACGCCAACCAGACCATCGTGGCGGCAACGGCCAACCTGCGCACTAGCGTATACGGCAACAACCAGAACGTGGCATCGAACGGCTCGGGCGTCGGCGCGCAAGCCACTGTGGCAGCAGGCGCAACGTCCAATGGCGTAGCGGCCGGCACCATTGCCATCAGCGGCTACCTGGGCACCAACAGCATTGCAGCGGGCTCAAACGCTACGGCCAAGGCAACGGCCGACCAGATCAATGGTATGAAGGCCACCACCGGTGTGACAGCTACTGCCCGCACCGAAGTGCGCTTGAGCGGCATGTCTGCCGCTGGTTCCTATTCGTTGACTTTGCAGGGCGACAATGCCGGGTCTGCTGCAGCCGTGACCGTATCGTTCACGTTGACCTCCGCTACGGGCACTGACCGCCTGTCGGCAGCGGTGTCTGCCATCAACGACCAGGCTGCCAAGACGGGCATCAATGCTTCGCTGAGCCCAGACAGTACGCAAATCGTCCTGACCAATGCCACCGGCAATGACATCGTCATCGGCGACACCACCATTCAAAACGCCGCCGATGTAACGATCACGGGCTACGATGCGGCAGGAGCCTCCAACGGTACGGCCAGGACGCTCGGTACCAACACGGTTGCGGAAATGGTGAATACAGGCGGCTACATCGTCCTGGACTCGGAGAAGTCGTTTGCTGTTGACTCCACTACAGCAACCCAGCTGGATGACGGTGGCTCTGCACTGCAAGCTGTGGCCAATCTGGATGTGACCACCTTCAGCAACGCTACCAACGCGCTCAAGACGGTGGACTCGGCCCTGGCCTTCATCAACGGCGAACGCGCCAAGCTGGGCGCCCTGCAATCGCGCTTTGAAACCAGCATTGCCAGCCTGCAGATCACGTCCGAAAACCTGTCTGCATCGCGCTCGCGCATCCAGGACGCCGACTTTGCGGCAGAAACGGCCAACCTGTCGCGCGCCCAGATCCTGCAGCAAGCCGGTACGGCCATGGTGGCCCAGGCCAACCAGATCCCGCAGGGCGTGCTGTCGCTGCTCAAGTGATGGACCCGGCCCGCATGCTGCGCAGTGGGCCAGCAACGCAACAAAAGGGGCCCCACCGGGCCCCTTTTTCACATGGCACACTGTGCAGCGCCCCCGCTCCTTAGCTTGTAGATCGGCAGTCACGTGCAATCCAAACACACCGCCCAGGACGATCCCCGCCTCCATGCGGCACTCACCGCCGCAGACTGGCCTTTGCTGACGCGGCTGTGCCGCCAAATTCTGCGCAAAAATGGCCGCCACCTCGGTGCACACCGGCTGTTGGGCTTCTCGCTCCACAAGCAGCGTGCATTCGACGAGGCCCTCAAGGCCTACCGGCAAGCCTATGTGTACTGGCCCGGAGATGCCGAGCTGCTCATCAACTACGCCAATGTCTTGATTGAGCAAGCACGCAACTACGACGCGCTTCCGCACCTTGAGAAAGTCTGCGAACTGCGCCCCGAGCAGGCCGTCACCTGGATCAAGCTGGCCGAGTGTTGCTATCTGATCAACTTGCACAGCAAGGGATTTGAGGCCAGCCAAAAGGCACTCGCGCTGTCTGACTCCGTGCCACTGACGGTCGGTGCGTTGATGCAAAGCGCCATTCACCGCCGAGAGCTGGGCCAGGTGCGCGAGGCGGTGCAGGATTGCGAACGGGCTATCGCACTCAACCCGAGCGACCCTGGCAACTACACCAACAGGCTGCTGTTCATGCTGGCGGACCCGCAGGTAAGCGCGACGCAGCTGTCGGAGGCCGCCCGTCAGTTTGGCAACGTGTTTGAGCCCCCGCTGCGCCCCGATTGGCCCAGCTTTGAGGGCCACCGCGGCGCCCCCTGGCGCCGCTTGAAGATCGGGTTTCTGTCACCCGACTTCCGCATGCATGCCGTCATGTACTCGGTCGAGGGGCTGCTGGCGCAGCTGGACCGGCGGCAGTTCGAGGTGTATGCCTTCTACCTGTTCCCCAAAGGCGACCATGTCACCGATCGGGTGGAGTGCCATGTTGACCACTTCGTACGCCTGTCCGGCTTCAGCCCCCAGGAACAGGCAGAGGCCATCCGCGCCCAGAACATCGACATTCTGGTGGACTTGGCGGGCCACACGGGCAACAACGGCCTGCTCATCCTCGCGCACAAGGCTGCGCCGCTGCAGGTGTCCTGGCTGGGCTTCCCGGCAACGACTGGCCTGCAAGCCGTGGACTACAAGTTCACGGACGAAATCACCGACCCCCCCAACGCCGACGACCAATACACAGAGCAGCTGTACCGACTGCCCACGCTGTTTGCCTGTTACCGGCCCATGAGCCGCAACCCTCTGTGGCGTTACCAGCCCCGCTACCAGGTGCGCCCCTCGCCGGTGATGGACAACGGGTTCATTACCTTCGGCTCCTGCAACAACCTGGGCAAACTGACCGATGAGGTGCTGGCGCTGTGGGGGCGGGTTCTGGACGCCGTGCCCCATTCGCGCCTGCTGATCGAGGGGAAAAACTTCGACAAACCCGAGTTTGCACAGGCCTACCGCGATCGGTGCGAGGGTCTGGGACTCCCGCCTTCGCGGCTGGAGCTGGTGCCGCTCAACCAGGACAACCAGTACCTGACCTACCACCGCATCGATATCGCGCTGGACCCATTCCCACTGACCGGCGGCACCACCACCTTCGATGTGCTGTGGATGGCCGTGCCCATCGTTTCCATGATGGGCGATAGTTTCAAGAGCCGCATGGGCGTGGGCATGCTCAACTACCTGGGGCGCACTGAGTGGCTGGCAGAAGGGCCTGACGACTATGTGCGCATCGCCTCGGGCCTGGCAGCGGATGCCCAGGCGCTCAATGCGCTCCGGCTGAGCCTGCGCAGCGAGGTGGAGAACTCGGCGCTCATGCGTGAAGACCTTTACTGCAGGCACTTTGGCGAAGGCCTGCGGGTCATGTGGCTGAAGTGGCTGGCGCAGGCGGAGCATCCCTCTGACCCGCAGGCGCAAGAGCAGGCCCTCCAGGAATGGATATCCCAGTTCCCGCCAGAGTGGGAACAGCCCCCGGTCCCGGGCGTCGGCTTGAAACCCGGCCAGCGGGTCAGCCTGCAAGCGGCGCACCAAAGCCTGCAGAACCTGGTGGAAAAAGCACGGTCGGCCGCACCGCCCCGGCCGACGGGCGAATCCGCCCCCCGGATCACAGACCGCCACTGGGTGGCAGTGACCGAGCTGGCAGAGAAAGTGCTCAACGCCGTGCCACACGATCCCGTGGCCCTGGCATGCCTTGCCGAAGTGGAGCACGCGCATGGGCACACCGAGTTCGCGGTCACCTACCTTCAATATGCAACGCAGGCCATGGGAATGGGCCTTGAAGGCGCCTGACGCAAAGGTCAGAAAGTCAGAGAGTCAGAGACGGAAGATGTCGTGCAGGGCGTTGTGCCGGGTGGGCTTGAAGACCGCCCGGCCAGCGTCGCCACGGTACACGGTGCAATGCCCCGGTGAGTCCGTATTGACCAGGCTGGCCCCCTGCGCCAGCACCGTGCCATCGCCCACCTGGCACCGCCCGATGATGGCCGTGCCCGGGTACATGATGACCCCCTCTCCCAGCACCGGGGCCACCCCATGGTTCTTGCCGACGGTGGAATTCTGGTAGATCACCAGAAAGTTGCCATAGGTGGCCTTGGCGAAGACGATGCCGACGGAATGTCCGATGAAAAACACCGGCGGCATCTCGATTTCGTAGAAGAGATCGATGCCGTTCAAGGCCTTGTTCAGCAAAAACAGGCGCGTGGGTGTGTCGGTGCTGGCCGTGCGGCGCCAGATGGTGTTGGCCAGAAAGTAGAGAAAGCTGCAGTACTGCGTGGAATGCAGCGGGTCAAAGCAATCTTGCCGCCAGGGCCGCACGGCATTGATGCATCCGTGCAGGCGAGCCAGGGCTTCGTCCAGGTGTGCGTCGATGTCCGCACGGGGGTCAAAGTCGTCAGGCAGCGTGTGGTGTAGCTGCTGCGCCACGTAGCGCACCAGCTGCGCACGGTCCATTCGCAAGATTTCCATGCAGAGCCTCCTCTCCTCCCCAGCGCCCTCGGCCAGCTCAGGCCTGGGGCAGATGCAATTGCATGTACACCAGGCTGGCCGGTGCATCGACGGCCTGCGGGTCCTCCGTCCAGTCCACCCCGCCAGGGACGGTGCTGGCCACAATCGGCACCCGCTGGTATTCCTGGAAGCCCACCTTGCGGTAGAACTCGACCGCCGGGTTGTCTGACCGCACCCGCACGGCCAGCGTCTGCAGCCCGAGCGCGTCGCGCGCCCAGCGCATCAGCACCAGCAACGACGCCTTCATCACCCCCGGAGGGGAAGCCCCGCCGCTGACGATGGCATCCGCCTCGCCATAGCCGCGCTGCCAGTCGATAAAGCCAAGCCCCACGTGCCCCACGCGCTCGCCGTCCAGCGTTTCCACCATGAACAGCATCTTGCCCGGGTTCTGGTGCACCGCGCCTGCCAGCCAGGCGGCAGTGCGCTCAGGGGTCGAGACAAATTCGGTCAGGAAGGATTTGACATGGCGATTGCGCCAGTCGGTGAGCAGTTGCGCATCGACGGCATCAATGTGGCCGGGAACGGTGGCGATCGGCCGGACCACCGCCGCGAGCGGCTGCCCCACGGGCAGCACCAGCCCGGTCTCGCCCGCACGGGCCGTCTGCTTGATGGCAGCCAGAAGCTGCTGTCCAGGCGTTGGCGAAGTCATGGCAACCTCTTCACACCTGGGCAAAGTAGCGGCGCACCTGCTCGGCCACGGTGTCCACGTTTTCCAGCGGCATGCGCGAGTGCAACGGCAGCGAAAGAATGCCTTTGCCCACCTCATCGGTCACGGACAGGTCTCCGGCCCGGCAGTCCTTCCACAGCGAGAACCAGTGCCCTGGCTGCCAGTGGATGCCCGTGTCCACGCCGTTGGCCTTCAGAAAGTCGCGCAGCGCATCACGGTGCTCTGCGGGCACCCGGATGTAGTACAGGAACGGGTTGACGTCCGCAAAGTCCGTGGGAGGCGTGCGAACCTGGGCAATGCCCTGCAGCTTCTCGTTGTATCTGCGCGATGCCGCCTGGCGGCTCGACTTGATCACATCCAGCTTGCCCAGCTGCGCGAGGCCAATGGCAGCGTGCATATTGAGCATGTGGTAGCGAAAGCCCACGCGCTCCACATCGAAAGTCCAGGCGCGCTTGTTCTGGTACATCACCTCGGCGGGCTGCTGCATGCCCAGCAGGCGCAGCTCGTGCACGCGGCGCAGCTCCTCTTCGGTGCGCACAACGATAGTGCCGCCGTCCAGGCAGGTCACGGTCTTGACCGGGTCGTGGCTGAACACGCAGATGTCCGAGAAGCTGCCCACCATCCGCCCCTTGTAGCTGGAGCCAAACGAGTGCGCGGCGTCGTGAATCACGCGCAGCTTGTGGCGCTCGGCAAAGGCGGCAATGGCGTCGTGGTCGCTGATGATGCAGTCGTAGTCCATCACGATGATGGCCTTGGTGCGCGGCCCCACCAGGGACTCGGCCTTGGCAAGATCCAACTCCAGCGTATCGTCAGCGCAGTCGCAGAACACGATGTCGGCCCCCACCCAAGTGATGGCCTGGTAGTCGGCCGAGCAGTTGAAGGCCGATACGATCACCTCGTCGCCCGGCCCCACGCCCGCCAGCAGCAGCGCGATGTGCAGGCCCGCCGTGCCGGTGCTGACCGCCGCCACATGCCTGTCGGGCGCCTGCAGGATCTCCTTCACCTTCTTTTCAAAGCCGGACACGTAGCTGCCCATGCCGAGCCAGCCCAGCTCCAGCGATTCGCGGCTGGCATCGATTTCTTCCTGCTCGATCAAGGGTTTGAACATTGGGATCATGGTGGTCTCCTTCGTGGGTGTCTGATGGAAATTGGGGTGGCGACAGGGGGGCGGCTACCAGACATCCAGACGGGGAACAGCGGTGACGAACCGCCCTCCCCAATCACGGATGTCGCTGAGCTGGGCGCTGACTTCGTGCCGCAGGTTCCACGGCAGGATCAGGATGCGCTGGGGCTGGTGGGCGCGCAGGCGCGCCTCGCTCACCACCGGGATGCGGCTGCCGGGCAGGTACTGGCCTTGTTTGGCCGGGTTCTTGTCCACCACATAGGGCAGCAGGTCGGGCCGCACGCCCGCAAAGTTGAGCAGGGTGTTGCCCTTGGCGGCCGCGCCGTAGGCGCCCACGGTGGTGCCGTCGGCCTGGCATTGCAATAAAAAGGTGAGCAGCTCGCGCTTGACCCGTATGGCCTGGGCCTGAAAATCGCTGTAAAAACCAGCCCCCAGCATGCCCGCCGCCGCCTCGGTGGCCAGCAGTTGCTCCACGCGCGCGGCGCCCCCGGCGCTGGCCTGCGGGTGGCCCACCGCATCGGCGCGGGCGGCCAACACGCGCAGGCTGCCGCCGTGGGTGGGCAGCTCCTGCACGTCGATCACGACCAGGCCGTTGGCCGCAAAGATGCGCTGCACGGCGGTGAGCGACAGATAGGAATAGTGTTCGTGGTACGCCGTGTCGAACTGGCAACCCTGCACCATGCGGAGCAGGTGCGGAAACTCGAAGGTGGCCACGCCGTGGGGCTTGAGCAGCCGCGCGAAGCCGCCGACAAAGTCGTTGATGTCGGGCACATGGGCCAGCACGTTGTTGGCGGCGATCAGGTCGGCCTGGCGGTCGGCGGCTGCCAGCTCGTCGGCCAGGGCCACGCCAAAGAAGCGCTCCACCACCTCAATGCCCTTGGCGCGGGCCGCCGCTGCGGTGCTGGCGGTGGGCTCCACGCCATAGCAGGGGATGCCGGCGGCCTGCACGTACTGCAGCAGGTAGCCGTCGTTGGACGCGACCTCGACCACGCGGCTGGCGGCGGTCAGGCCCAGGCGTTCGCGCATCGCCTCGACATAGGCCTGGGCATGGGCGAGCCAGGACGACGAAAACGAGCTGAAGTACGCGTAGTCGTCAGTGAACAGCGCCTCGCGCCCCGCGTGGTCTTCGGTCTGCACCAGCCAGCAGGTTTCGCAGACCAAGACGCGCAGCGGGAACCAGGTCTCGGGCGCGCGCAGCGCGGCCTCGGCCAGGTAGGCGTTGGACGGGGGCGCGCTGCCCAGGTCCAGGAACGTGAGTTGCAGCGGGCTGCCGCAGTGTCGGCACTTCACAGGCGCACTCCTTCGAATTCTTCGGTCAGCGCACGCTGGCCAGCGTCGCGCGGCGAGATCGGGCCCAGCGGCAGCGGCCAGGCAATGGCCAAACGCGGATCGGCCGGGTGCAGCCCGGCCTCGGCGGCGGGCGCGTAGGCGGCCGAGTGGCAATACAGCAGCTCGGCATGGTCGCTCAGCGCCTGAAAGCCGTGCGCAAACCCGGGCGGGATGAGCAGTGCGTTGCCGTTATCGGCTGAGAGGTGCTCGGCGTGCCAGTGCAAAAAGGTAGGGGAGCCCTGGCGCAGGTCCACGGCCACGTCCCAGACCTCGCCGCGCAGGCAGCTCACCAGCTTCATCTCGGCGTGCGGCGGCTTTTGGTAGTGCATGCCGCGCACCGTGCCTTTCAATGCGGTGTAGCTCTGGTTGATCTGGGCGATAGCGCCCATCCAGCCCGCGCCCGCCAGTTCATCGGCGCAGAACAGGCGCGCAAAAAAGCCGCGCTCGTCCACCAGCGGCTGGCGTTGCACACGAAAAAGCCCCGCCAGGGGCAAGGGCGCCAGGGCGAGGCGGCTCATGGGCGGGCCTCCCAAGCGTCGATGTCGGCCAGACACAGCGCGCGGGCATCGGCGCCGCCATGTTGCTGGCGGTACCAGTTCATGGTGCGGGCCACGGCGGTGTTCAGCGACCAGTGGGGGGCCACGCCCAGCACCTGGCGGGCGTGGGCGGTTTCCAGCGCCAGCCAGCCGGCTTCGTGCGGGCCTTCGCTATTATTTTCATAGCTGGTAGCGCTTGATGGATAGGCGGCAGAGGCCAATTCAATGACGTTTTTGACCGTGGTCGCCTCGTGCGGGAGCGGGCCGAAGTTGTAGGCACCGGCCAGCGCGGGCGATTCCCACAGGTGCTGGGCCAGGCGCAGGTAAGCGGCCAGCGGCTCCAGCACATGCTGCCAGGGGCGCGTGGCCTGGGGGCGGCGGATGTGCAGGGTCTCGCCCTTTTCCCAGGCGCGCACGGCGTCGGGCAGCAGGCGGTCTTGCGCCCAGTCGCCACCGCCAATCACATTGCCTGCGCGGGCGGTGGCCACGGCCACGCCCTGCGCAGCCAGGAAGGCATCGCGGTAGCTTGCTGTGACCAGTTCAGCGGCGGCCTTGCTGGCGCTGTAAGGGTCGTGCCCGCCCAGCGGGTCGTCTTCGCGGTAGGGGTAGGCCCATTCGCGGTTGCGGTAGACCTTGTCGGTGGTCACCACCAGCGCCACACGCGCCTCGGGCAGGCCGCGCAGCGCATCGAGCACATGGGCAGTGCCCATGACGTTGGTGGCAAAGGTGTCGAGAGGCGCCGCGTAGCCGGGCCGCACCAGCGCCTGCGCGGCCAGGTGCAGCACCACCTCGGGCCGGGCGGCGCGCACGCGCATGGCCAGGGCCTGGGGGCTGCGGATGTCGCAAAAATGGCTCTCGATGCCCGCGCCCGCCTGGCCCAACTGGGCCAGGGTGAACAGATTGGGCCCGGTGGCGGGCGGCAGCGCCACACCGGTGACCTGGGCGCCCAGGCGCTGCAGCCACAGGGCGAGCCACGCGCCCTTGAATCCGGTGTGGCCGGTAAGCAACACGCGCTTGCCGCGCCAGAAGTCGGAATCAGGGCGCATCGTGGTCACCAGCATTTCCAGGGCGCACGGCCCGATTGCCACAGGTCTTCGAGCTGGTTTTTCTCGCGCAGCGTGTCCATGGGCTGCCAGAAGCCGGTGTGCTCAAACGCGCGCAACTGGCCGCTGCTGGCCAGGCGGGCCATGGGCTCCAGCTCCCAGCTGGTGGCATCGCCATCGATGAGGTCTATCACCTCGGGCTGCAGCACAAAGAAGCCGCCGTTGATCCAGCCGCCATCGCCACGGGGCTTTTCCTCGAACCCGGCCACGGTCTCGCCATCGCGCATCAGGGCGCCATAGCGGCCCGGGGGCAGCACCGCCGTCACCGTGGCCTGCCGGCCGTGGGCGCGGTGGAAAGCGAACTGCGCGGTCATATCGAGATCGGCCACGCCGTCGCCATAGGTAAAGCAGAAGGGTTCGTCGTTCGGCAGGTACTCCTGCACCCGGCGCAGGCGCCCTCCGGTCATGGTGCTTTCGCCCGTGTCCACCAGCGTCACGCGCCAGGGCTCGGCGTGGCGGTGGTGCACTTCCATGCGGTTGTTGGCCATGTCAAAGGTCACGTCCGACATGTGCAGGAAGTAGTTGGCGAAGTATTCCTTGATGACATAGCCCTTGTAGCCCAGGCAGATGATGAAGTCGTTGACGCCATGGGCGGCATACATCTTCATGATGTGCCACAGGATGGGCCGCCCACCGATCTCGATCATGGGCTTGGGACGCAGGTGCGACTCTTCCGAGATGCGGGTGCCCAGGCCCCCCGCGAGCAGTACGGCTTTCATGCCCTCAGCATAGTGCAGCCCCTGCACCGCCAAAAGGTGTTGTGGCTGCGGAAAAACGGGCCAAATGCAGGGATTGGCCGGGGTGGTCCCGGCAGCACCACGGGGCCAGGGGCCTTCTCAGGCGCCATATTGCTACTCTTTATATAGCAACAATTTGTTGACCATCAGGCGCAAACGGCCTTTTTTATGCAGATTCTGGTGGTGTGCGGCGCTTATCCCCGACCGGAGACAGCGCCCGCGCCATTCCGCCAAGAAGCCCCGTTTTGGCAGTTCTCTTGCGGCATTTCGTGCTCAGCAATCCGATACATTTGCAGTAACCTTCGGTAAACCCTTGGCGGGCAGCCCTGACACCACGGCTGTGACCGCCCTCGCTGCGAAGCCGCCCAACACGTCTAAAGCATGTTCGTCATCATTGGTTACGTCGTCTGTCTCGGCTGCATCTTCGGCGTGTACATCGTGCACGGCGGGAACATCAGCGTGATCCTCAAGGCCCTGCCCTTCGAGATCATCACCATCCTGGGTGGCGCCCTGGGCGCGTTTGTGGTGAACAACCAGCCCAAGGTGATCAAGGCCACCATGGCCGCGCTGCCGATGGCGCTCAAGGGGTCCAAATACACCAAGGCGCGCTACATGGAGCTGATGGCCATGCTCTATGACATCCTGCAGAAGGCCCGCAAGGAAGGGCTGATGGCGATCGAAAAAGATGTCGAGGCGCCCCACGAGTCCGAAATCTTCAAGAAATACCCCACGGTGGGCAGCGACCACCATGTGATCGAGTTCACCACCGACTACCTGCGCATGATGGTGTCGGGCAACCTGAACTCCCACGAGATCGAGGCGCTGATGGACAGCGAAATCGATACCCACCACCAGGAGGCCCATGCCCCTGTGGCCGCGCTGGCCCGGCTGGCCGGCGCCCTGCCCGCCTTCGGGATCGTGGCCGCCGTGCTGGGGGTGGTGAACACCATGGGCTCGGTGGGCCAGCCGCCTTCCGTGCTGGGCGGCATGATCGGCTCGGCGCTGGTGGGCACCTTTCTTGGGATTCTGCTGGCCTACGGTGTGGTGGAGCCCCTGGGCGGCCTGGTCGAACAAAAGACAGAAGACGCCGCCAAGGAACTGCAGTGCATCAAGTCCACCCTGCTGGCCAGCATGCAGGGCTACAACCCAGCCACAGCCATCGAATTCGGCCGCAAGGTACTCTTCTCTGATGTCCGCCCCAGCTTCACCGAGCTGGAGGGGCATGTGAAGGGGAAGAAGTAGTCACCAGAACAGATAACCACTGCAACCCCGTCCCTCACCAGGAGCAGCGAACACCCCACCTGATCCCTGAGCGCCATGGCAGAAAAGAAACTACAGCCCATCATCATCAAGCGCGTCAAGAAAGGCGGCCACGCCGTGCACGGCGGCGCCTGGAAGATCGCGTATGCCGACTTCGTGACGGCCATGATGGCGTTCTTCCTGCTGATGTGGCTGCTGGGCTCCACGGCCAAGGGCGAGCTGCAGGGGATTGCGGCGTATTTCGCGTCGCCGCTCAAGGTGGCGATGACCGGTGGGGACGGCTCGGGCAACAGCTCCAGCGTGATTCCGGGCGGCGGCAACGACCTGGCCAAAGTGCACGGACAGGTGCGGCGCGCCGAGATGGAAGAGGCCAAGCAGCGCCGCATGAGCATCGACGCTGCGCGGGCCGAGCGCGCCAAGCAGGACCTGGACCGCATCAAGGCCCTGGAAGCCAAGATCGACGCGCTCATCACCGAAAACCCGCGCCTGAATGAATACAAGTCGCAGATCCGCATCGACATCACCCCCGACGGCCTGCAGATCCAGATCATCGACGACCAGAACCGCCCCATGTTTGACAGCGGCAGTGCGTTGGTAAAACCCTACATGCGCGACATCCTGCGCGAGATCGGCTCTGCGCTTGGGGGCGTGGAAAACCGCATCAGCCTGGCGGGCCACACCGATGCCGTGCCCTATGGCAACAGCGAGCGCGGCTACAGCAACTGGGAGCTGTCGGCCGACCGCGCCAACGCCACGCGGCGCGAACTGGTCTCGGCCGGCATGCCAGACGCTAAACTGGGCCGTGTGGTGGGCTTGGCGGCCAGCGACCTGCTGGAGCCAAACAACCCGCGCGCACCCGCCAACCGGCGCATCACCATCACGGTGTTGACCCGCGAAGCCGAAGAACGTCTCATGGGCAAAGGGATCCCCGAAATCACTTCGACAGAACTGCTGAATGAAAAGCGGGAAAATCCCCCCCCACGCAGGTAACAGTTACGACTTGTCACCTAACCTGCCACCCATGACAATGCCTACAGTAATTCTCGACCGAAAGGGTCCCAAGTGACCACAGCCCTTCGTTTTCTGATCGTTGACGACTTCTCCACCATGCGACGCATCGTGCGCAACCTGCTCAAAGAAAGCGGATTTGCCGATGCCGACGAGGCCGAGGATGGCGTGGCAGCCCTGAACAAGCTGCGCAACGGCAAGTTCGACTTCGTGGTGACCGACATCAACATGCCCAACATGAACGGGTTCCAGTTGCTGGCCGAGATCAAGAAGGACGACAAACTCAAACACCTGCCCGTGCTGATGGTGACCGCCGAGGCCCGCAAGGAAGACATCGTTGCCGCCGCCCAAGGGGGTGCCGCAGGCTACATCGTCAAGCCCTTTACCAAGGCAACCCTCGAAGAAAAGGTGACCTTGATTCTGAAGAAGATGGGGTTATGACATCATGGATGCCACACCGGACCACAGCCAGCCGCCTGCCGATGTACACCACAAGATTGGCCTGCTGACCCGCCAGCTGCACGATTCGCTCAACGAGCTCGGCTACGCCGACAAGCTGCGCGGTTCGATGGGCCAACTGCCAGATGCGCAGAGCCGCCTGTCCTACATCGCCCGCCTGACCGGCGAAGCAGCCGAAAAAGTGCTCAGTCGCGTGGAACAGGCCAAGGCCCAGCACGACTTCATCGCCGCCGAGACGCGGCGGGTCGTCGGCTCGCTGGTCGCCGACCCGGTGGCTGCCGTGGCCAAGGGTGAAATTTTCAACTTCCTGACCGACGTGGAGCGTGTGACCAAGGAAGCCGACACGCACCTCACCGAGATCATGATGGCGCAGGACTTCCACGACCTCACCGGCCAGGTGATTGCGCGTGTGGTGAACCTGGCGGCCACCATCGAAGAGCAGCTGGTGCAGTTGCTTATCCAGACCGCACCGCCCACCGCCCAGGTGCCTGCGGCTGAGGCCAAGCCCGTTCACCTGCAAGGCCCGGTGGTGGACCCGGAGAACACCCCCGACGTGGTCACCGACCAGTCGCAGGTGGACGACCTGCTGGCCAGCCTGGGATTCTGATCAACGCCAGGTTTTGCCATTAAAAATGGCTGCCTGCGCGTGTCCATCAAGCGTTTGTAGCTATCATTTTTAGCATTACCCTCCTGGCTTGAGCGCCCCCTGGCGGGCTCCCGGGCGCCGCTCGCACCACCGGCGGCAGCACGGAAAAGAGGGGGCCGCAGCCCCCTTATCCAGCTTTAGATTTCCAGGTCGCTCACGACAATGGCATGACACCAGCGCCGTCATGCCACCATGGAATCCAGCCAAGAAAAAAGCCTCCCCGCGTCAGAGCGCAAGCTGCAGAAAGCGCGCGAAGACGGCCAAGGGGCACGCTCGCGCGATCTGTCGCACCTGGCCATCCTGGGCGCTGGCGCGGCCTGCATGCTGCTGATGGCCCCCCAGCTCATGGACCACCTGCAAAAGGCCATGAGCCAGCAGCTGGCTTTCAACGCAGCCACCGTCATGGCGCCGGGCACCATGCTCCAGCGCCTGCAGGACATGGTGATCGTGGGTGCGGCGGCCAGCATGGCGTTTGCGCTGCTCACCAGCGCAGCCGCCGTCATCAGCGCCATCGGCGCAGGCGGCTGGATCCTCAGCACCAAGCCCATCGCCCCCCAGTTCAACCGCCTGAACCCCATCTCGGGCCTGGCCAACCTGTTTTCCAAGCAGCAGATGGCCAACGTGGCCAAGATGGTGCTCATGAGCGCGATCCTGACCTGGGTGGCCTGGAAGTTCATCGGCAACAGCATCGAGGCCGTGGCCATGCTGGTGCTGCAACCCTCGCCCCTGGCCATCCGGCAAGTGGCCGACTGGCTGACCTCGGGCATGAGCCTGCTTCTGCTGGTCGTGTTCCTGGCCGCGCTGGTGGACGTGCCCCTGCAGGCGTTCTTCTTCAAGGACCGCCTCAAGATGTCGCACGAAGAGGTCAAGCAGGAACACAAGGAATCCGACGGCAACCCGCACACCAAGGGCCGCATCCGCCAGAAGCAGCGCGAGATCGCCGACCGCGCCAGCGTGGCCGCCGTGCCCAAGGCCGACTTCGTGGTCATGAACCCCACCCACTATGCGGTGGCGCTCAAGTACGACGACAAGACCATGAGTGCTCCCCAGGTCATCTCGCGCGGCACCGACCTCGTCGCCATGAAGATCCGTGACGTGGCCCGCGAGCACAACGTGCCCGTGCTGCAGTCGCCCATGCTGGCCCGTGCGCTGTATGCCCACGCCGAACTGGACCAGGCCATCCCCGCCACGCTCTACACCGCCGTGGCCCAGGTGCTGGCCTATGTGTACCGCCTCAAGGCAGCCCTGCGCGGCGAAGGCCGCATGCCCGACAGCTTGGTGGAGCCCTATGTGCCGCCTGAACTCGATCCGCTGAACCGCACTCCCGTGCAAGGTGCTGCCGTATGAACACCTCCGTAAAGTCTTTACAGCAATGGGCGGGCTCCAATGCCGGCGCCCTCCAGGGGCTGTCGGCCCCGTTGCTGGTGGTGGCCATCCTGGCGCTGATGGTGCTGCCCATCCCTCCCTGGATGCTGGACGCGTTCTTTACGCTCAACATCGCCGTGGCGCTGATGGTGATGATGGTGGCGGCCTACATGCTGCGCCCGCTGGATTTCGCTGCGTTTCCTTCGGTGCTGCTGCTCACCACGCTGATGCGCCTGTCGCTGAACGTGGCCTCCACCCGCGTGGTGCTGCTCGAGGGCCATACCGGCCCAGGCGCCGCAGGCGCGGTGATCGAGGCCTTTGGCCACTTCCTGATCGGCGGCAACTTTGCGGTGGGCCTGATCGTGTTCGCCATCCTGGTGGTGATCAACTTCGTGGTGATTACCAAGGGCGCCGAGCGCATTGCCGAGGTGTCGGCGCGCTTCACCCTGGACGCCATGCCCGGCAAGCAGATGGCGGTGGATGCCGACCTGAACGCAGGCCTGATCGACGAAAAAGAAGCCAAGCGCCGCCGCGCCGAGGTGGCCGAAGAAGCCAACTTCTTTGGGTCGATGGACGGTGCCTCCAAGTTCGTGCGCGGCGACGCCGTCGCCGGCATCTTGATCCTGCTGATCAACATCGTGGGCGGTTTTGCGATTGGCATGCTGCAGCACGGCCTGTCGGCGGGCAAGGCAGCCGACAGCTACATCCTGCTGGCGGTTGGCGATGCGCTGGTGGCACAGATCCCCGGCCTGCTGATCTCGGTGGCAGCCGCCATGGTGATCTCGCGTGTGGGCAAGGACCACGACATGGGCCGCCAGATCGTGCAGCAGCTGTTCATGTCGCCCCGCGTGCTGGGCGTCACAGCGGCCATCCTGGTGCTGCTGGGCCTGATCCCCGGCATGCCCCACGTGGTGTTCCTGACCATGGGCGGCCTGCTGGGCTACGGCGCCTGGCTGCTGCACGAACGCCAGAAGGTACCGCCGGAAGTCGAAGCGCCCCCGGCCCCTGTGGGCGACGGCGAAGCAACCTGGGACGACCTGCAGCCCGTGGACCTGCTGGGCCTGGAGCTGGGCTACCGCCTGATCAGTCTGGTGGACAAGAGCCGCCAAGGCGACCTGCTGACCCGCATCAAGGGCGTGCGCCGCAAGTTTGCGCAGGAGGTCGGCTTCCTGCCCCCCGCCGTGCATGTGCGCGACAACCTCGAACTGAAACCCAGCGGCTACCGCATCACGCTGCGCGGCGTGGTGGTGGGCGAAGGCGAGGCCTTCCCCGGCATGTTCCTGGCCATCAACCCCGGCGGCATCACCACGCCGCTCATCGGCACGCCCACCACCGACCCAGCCTTTGGCCTGCCAGCACACTGGATCGACGACCGGCAGAAGGAAGCCGCACAAATGGCGGGTTTTACGGTCGTTGATTCCGAAACCGTGATGGCCACCCATTTGTCACACTTGATGCAAGTGCAGGCAGCCAAGCTCCTCAGTCGCACGGAAACGCAGCAACTGGTGGAACACGTGGCCAAGCTGGCTCCGAAGCTCATCGAAGAAGTGGTCCCGAAAATGGTCTCCATCGCAACGTTCCAGAAAGTCCTCCAGCTGCTGCTGGAGGAGTCTGTGCACATCCGCGATATCCGCACCATCATCGAGACGCTGGCCGAACATGCCGGTGCGGTCTCCGACCCGGTCGAGCTGGCCCGCCGCGTGCGCATTGCGCTGTCGCCCGCCATCGTCCAGCAAATCTACGGCCCCACACGCGAACTCAACGTCATCGCCATCGAACCCGGGCTGGAGCGCCTTCTGGTGCAGGCCCTGGGCAACACGGCAGGCCCTGCGCTCGACCCCGGCGTGGCCGACATCCTCACGCAGAAGGCGGCCGAAGTGGCCCTCAAGCAGGAAGAGATGGGCCTGCCCGCCTGCCTGCTGGTTCCCGACCAGATCCGCAATGCCATCTCCCGCCTGGTGCGCCGCGTGGCGCCCCGCCTGCAGGTGCTTGCGCACAGTGAAATTCCAGAGACCCACACCATCCGTATTGGGCCGATCCTTAAAGGTGCATCATGAACATCAAACGCTTTACCGCCCCCACCTCCCGGGAGGCTCTGGCCAAGGCGCGCATGGCCTTTGGCGACGGCACACTGATCCTGTCCAACCGCCCGACCGCCAATGGCGTCGAAGTGGTGGCCACGGCCGAAGACACGCTCTCCGCCCTGGACGGCGGTGGTAGTGCAGGCAATACCTCCAGTGCGCCGCTGCTGGCCCCCAGCAGCCCCCGCAACGCGCAACCTGCTCGCGCCAGCAGCCTGGCCAGCCAGGCAGCATTGGCAGGCCTGGGCCGCAACCCGGTGGAAGAAGACACCGAACAGCTGGCGATGAGCACGCTGTCCTTCCAGGACTACGTGCGCGAACGCATGCTGCGCCGCCGCCACGAAGCCCTGCATGGCGCTGCGGAAGCACCGACGCTGTCGGAGCGCAGCCGCGACCAGGAGCCAGAACGCGAACGTGACCGCGAGCGCATGCCCGCCCCGGCGGCTGCCGTGGCGCGCCACAACCCGCTGCGCACCATCCCCATGGACATCCCGCCAGAGCCGCCCCGCCGTCGGCAGGAAGCGGCCAGCGCCCACCTGATCCAGTCGAACAACCAGCAGAGCCTGATGAACGAACTGCACTCCATGAAGGAGTTGATCGAAGACCGTTTCAACACGCTGGCCTGGCTGGGTCAGGCGCGCCAGAACCCGATCCAGTCCAACCTCATGCTCAAGATGATCCGCGCGGGCTACTCGCCTTCGCTGGCGCGCGCCGTGCTGGAGCGCATGCCCGAAGAGCTGTCGGCCGCCGAGTCGGTGCGCTGGCTGATGGAGGTGCTGGAGCGCAACCTCAAGACCGACCAGGCCGAGCCCCCGCTGTACGAACAGGGCGGCATCTTTGCCATGGTGGGCTCCACCGGCGTGGGCAAGACCACCACCACCGCCAAGCTGGCCGCCATGTGCGCGCGCATCCACGGCCCCGGCAGCGTGGGCCTGATCACGCTCGATACCTACCGCGTGGGCGCGCATGAGCAGCTGCGCACCTATGGCCGCATGCTGGGCATCGTGGCCCACCTGGCGCACGACCGCGCCGCGCTGCAAGACCTGCTGGGCCTGCTGTCGGGCAAGAAGATGGTGCTCATTGACACCACCGGCGTCGCCCCGCGCGACCCGCGCAAGCGCGACATGCTGGACGTGCTGGACCTGCCCCATGTGAACCGCCTGCTGGTGCTCAACGCCGGCTGCCATGGCGATACGCTGGACGATGTGCTCACCGCCTTCAAGACCGACGGCTCGCAGCAGGCCATCCTGTCCAAGGTGGACGAGGCCGTGAAGCTGGGGCCCGCGATCGACGCGCTGATCCGCCACCAGATGGTGCTGCGCGGCGTGACCAATGGCCAGCGTGTGCCCGAAGACTGGGAGCGTGCCAACGCCCAACAGCTCATCAGCACCTCGATGCGCGCCCCGGCCAAGTCGGCGTTCGACCCCAAGGCCACCGACCTGAACTTCTTCTTCTCGCACTCGCCCGACACCATCACCGAGGGGGGACTCGTCGATGCTTGATCTGGGCTTTCACCAGGCCGCCGGGCTGCACAGCTTCACACCCCAGGCCGAGCTGCGGATGCTGGCCGTGGCCAGCCAAGGCAACACCGGCAGCGGCCTGGAAACACTTTGGCAGATCTGCGCCAGCCTGCAGCGGCTGGGCTACCCCGTGGTGGTGCTGGACGGCACGGCCTACGAGACCGACGACAGCCCAGGCCTGCTCCACCTGCTGCAACACGCTTCATGGAACGACGGCGCCCACCTGAACCTGGGGGCCACGGCATCCTCGCTTGCCGTGATCCCGGCGGCCAAGGGCTTGCAGCACCTCAGCCGCACAGCGGGTGATAGCACGCGTTCTCCCATGGAGGGCTTGCTGCCCTACTTCCGAACCTACGGCCTGATGGTGATCCACGCCCCCGCCGCCACCCTGGGGCCCCTGCTGACCCACACCGCCACGGTGCCGCTGGTGGTCATGGGCGGCGGTGCGGCGGGTGTGATGAACAGCTACAAGAGCCTCAAGCAGATCGCCCTGCACACCGGACTGCCCTGCATGGTGGCCGCTTTGCTGCACAGCAACACGGCGGCAGAGCGCCGCAAGGCCCAGTCACAGCTGATGACGCTGCAGGCCTGCGCGGAGCGCCACCTGGGCGGGCCCGTGCGGACCACCACCATCGCCACCCAGAGCCCCCAGGAGCTTCAGCGCCTGGCCTTGCAACTGCTGGAAAATGCGGGCACCATGAACGGATCGCTGACTGCGCTACCCACCAGCAACCTGACTGGCATGCCTGCGCATTTTGTCCGGAGCCATTGATCTGATTTGTCCGGAGAAGTTGATCTGATGTACACCGCCAAAGGCCAGCTCGATCGTGATGCGCTGATCCGCCAGCATGTCCCGCTGGTCCGGAGAATTGCGCACCACATGATCGCCAAGCTGCCGCCCAATGTCGAACTGGATGATCTGATCCAGGTCGGCATGATGGGCCTGGCCGAAGCACTTTCGCGCTACGAAGTCGCCCAGGGCGTGCAGTTCGAGACCTTTGCCACCCAGCGCATCCGGGGCGCAATGCTCGACGAACTGCGCGAGGGCGACTGGATGAGCCGCAGCTCGCGCAAGAGCCAGAAAGACATCGAGCACGCGGTGCACCGGCTGGAGCAGAAGCTGGGCCGCAGCCCGCTCGAATCAGAAATCGCCAGCGAAATGGGCATGAGCCTGCCCGACTACCAGAACCTGCTGGGCAAGGTCCGGGGCACCCAGTTGGTGTACCTGGAAGACATGACCCATGGCAACGACGATGACGACGGGTTTCTGGACCGTCATGCCGCCGATGCCGATGCCGACCCGGTCGAGTTGCTGCGCGACCAGCGGCTCAAGATGTCACTGGTCAACGCCATCAAGAGCCTGCCCGAACGCGAGCAGCACATCATGGGCATGTACTACGAGCACGACATGAATCTCAAGGAGATCGCGGCGGTGCTTGGCGTAACGGAATCCCGGGTGTGCCAGTTGCACAGCCAGTCCATCGCCCGCCTGCGCGCCAAGATGCGCGCGCATTGATACCCCGCACGGCCGCCCCACAACGCCCCGTGCACCTGCCAGGGCAGCGCTGGAGCGGAGCATCACAGCCCAGTCAGCCCGCAGAACGGTAGATACGCGCCACGCCTGGCTTGGCTGCGCGCGTTGACAGCCCGTCTCCATAGGTCGATGCGGCATTGGAGGGTGGCAACAGGCCCGCTACCTGGCGGTCCGTCACCCCAGACAGGCGTGCCAAGTTCTCGCGCTGCACCACCAGCATGTCGCCGATGGCCGCCACCCGCTTCTGCGCCGCCGCAGGCAAAGGCAGCCCCTGCGCAGCGGATTGCTCCAGCACCCGCGCAAACTGGGCCGCTGCGTCACGCAGGGCCACACTGTGTTGTTCCAGGGAGGAGGGATCTGCCGCGAGAAGAGCGGCGGAGACTTTATCGATCAGCTGTTCGACAGCCGAGAGGGATTCTTCCAGCGACATGGCGCATTGTGCGATGGATCGCACCAGCCTGCCAAGTGGGGCTCAACCCCGCGAACGGGTCAGGATCTCCTGGGCGTTGGACAACATCTTGTCGGCGATGGCCTCGGCATCGACGGAGAACGACCCTTTTTCAATGGCCGCGCGGACGGCCTTGACCTTGCCCGCATCAAAATCCCCTGCCACGCGGGAGGCGGGGTTCAGGCTTTGGGCGGCGATGGAGACCGTGACGGGCACACCGGCGGTGGACGCAGCGGCCAGGGCGTCTTTGGTTGCTCCTTCAGCAGCGCTGGCAGGACTTTTGGCTTGCTTGGCAAGCCCCGTCTGCGCCAATGCGCCCGGGAGTTCCGGTTTTTGACCTATCTTCATCGCTCTCTCCACCACCCCGCATGATGTGGGGCACAGTAGCAATGTTTTCGACCCGTTTGGCCCGGACTTTAGCCATTTATCACCGAGGCGTCATTAAAGAGTGACGTCCACCGTCCCACCTTCATTGACAATTCCGCTAACTATTCGACCATTATCCATGCGGATGCGCACAGTTTGCCCCACAGCACCTGCAGACAGCGCCTGACCTGCCGACGTGACTGCATAACCAAGCCCCTGGGCCACCACCTTCACCTGGGCCCCCGCGCGGAACAGCTGGGGGGCCCGCACCATGCTCTGGCGCAAGGCCTGGCCCGCCACCAACTGGCGCGCGGCCACCTGCCCCACCCAGTGATCCGGATTGGCCATCACCGGTGCGGTTTCGGCGGCCCAGTCCACCTCGGCCTCGGTGGCGTCGTTGGCAGTGAGGACCGCACCAGGCGCCACATTGCCGGTCAACACCCATGCCGGGCCAAACGCCTTGATAGTGACCGGCAGAAACACGTTCCAGGCGGTGGCGCCCTCCACACATCGCAGCCCCAGGCGGGTACGCCCCCACAGACGGGACCCGGCGGGCAGGTAGGGCTCCACGCGTGCGCAAGGCGCCAGCCGTAAACGCGAATCCAGTGAGCCAACGCTCACTTCCATGCGCAAGGGCAGACCGGTGGGTGCGCTGCGCGCCAGGGTGTCATCCAGCCAGCGCTGGGTCAGGGGCCCCAGGTCTGCCGGCGGATCCCCCGCCGCCTGGGCCTGCGCAGCACCGCCTGCGCCCAAGGCCCAGCCCCCCAGCATCACGAGGCACAGGGCCCACCAAGCCGCACCGGCACGGCGCCGCGCGGGGGCGCGAACAAATGCAGCGGAGCGGGACGACAAGAAACGGGGGCGGATGGACATGGGGCCTCCTGGGCATCGGGTGGCATTGCATGGCCGACCCACCGGGGGCAAGGGCCATTTCACACCAGGAACTATAGGCAGGCGACGCCCGCCCAAAACCCGGAACTGCCCATCCATTTCCACGCTCTTCGCGCTTTAGAAAGAAGCGGCGGTTTCCATAATCAGGCAACGCCAAAAAAGCCCCTGGGGCTGGCGACTTTGCAACCACGGTGTGAGGCAAACATGCTTGACAAGATGACCAACCAGCTGAGTTTTCACAGCAACGCCCTGGTGCTGCGTGCGGAACGCCAGCGCGCCATCGCCAGCAACATTGCCAACGCCGACACGCCCGGCTACGTAGCGCGCGACTTCAAGTTTGGAGATGCCCTGCGTGAAGCCACGGGCATCGGATCTTCTAGCTCGGGATCGGGCACGGGTTCGGGTTCGGGCGTGACCCGCCTGGCCGCCAGCGGATCGCATGGCACGGCGGGCACCACCGACCCGCGCCACATGCCTTTGCCCACCATGGCCACCACCGCCAGCATCGACCGACAGGGCGCGCTGGGCTATGCCGTGCAGACGCAGCCCAGCCTGGACAACAACTCTGTGGACCTGGACCGCGAACGCGCGAACTTCGTGGACAACTCCGTGCGGTACGAAGCCACGCTGCGCTTCATCAACGGCGGCGCCAAAACCATGCTCAGCGCCATCCAGGGCCAGTAAGCCAGCCGCGCAGCCCAGAAAGCGAGCCACACCATGTCCATGTTCTCCATCTTCAACGTCTCCGGCAGCGCCATCAGTGCGCAGTCGCAGCGGCTCAACGTGGTGGCCAGCAACCTGGCCAACGTCGATGCCGTGGCGGGCCCCGACGGCAAGGCGTACAAAGCGCGCCAGTTGGTGTTCCAGACCGCAACCATGGGCGCCGAAAGCGCCGCTGGCGTGCGCGTGAGCGGGATGAGCGAAAGCAATGTGCCCGGCCGCCGGGTGCACGACCCCAGCCACCCGTCGGCTGACGAGCAGGGCTATGTCACACATTCGAACGTGAACGCGGTGGAAGAGATGGTCAACATGATCTCGGCCTCGCGCTCTTACCAGAACAACGTCGAGGTCATGAACACGGCCAAGTCGCTGCTCCTCAAGACCCTGCAGATGGGTCAGTAATTCCAGGGAGACACCACCATGATTCTCGGCGCCACCAATGCCCCCACGGTCACGGATTCGACCAACACCAAGGCCAACGCCAACGACCCCGCCGCCGCGCAGGACCGATTCCTCAAGCTGCTGGTCGCGCAGCTGAACAACCAGGACCCGATGAACCCGCTGGACAACGCACAGATGACCTCGCAGATCGCGCAGATCAACACCGTGACCGGCATCCAGCAGCTCAATCAGACCATGCAGAGCATGGCCGAGCAGTTCAACTCGCTGCAGGTGATGCAGGGCACGGCACTCATCGGGCGCAACGTGATGACCGAGGGCTCCAGCCTCGCCGTGGCCGACAAGGCAGGCAAGGGCGGCTTCGAGCTGCCGTCGGCCGCCACCAACGTGAAGATCGAGGTCACCACCGCCGGTGGCCAGGTGGTGGACACCATCGACCTGGGCGCAAAGGCGGCGGGCCGCCACACCTTCGAGTGGGATGCAAGCAAGTACACCGGCTCCACCGACGCGCTGCAGTTCCGTGTCACGGCGGTCAACGGCTCCACCAAGCTGTCGAGCACGGCGCTGGCCCTGTCCAAAGTCACGGCCGCAGGCGCCGAAGACGGCCAGCTCAAGCTGACGCTGGCCAACGGCAAAACCATCAACTACAGCCAGATCAAGGCCCTGGTCTAACCCGGCCCGAACCCTTTCGCCCCCATCAGGAGAACACTATGAGTTTTCAGCAAGGCCTGTCGGGCTTGAATGCCGCCAGCAAAAACCTCGACGTCATCGGGCACAACATTGCCAACTCCAACACCGTCGGGTTCAAGGCCTCGCGGGCCGAGTTTGCCGAGATGGTGGCTTCCGCCATCGGCTCTGCAGGGGGCTCCAATGCAGGCATCGGCGTGGAAGTGGCCGCTGTGGCGCAGCAGTTCACTCAGGGCAACCTCACGATCACCGGCAACAGCCTGGACGTGGCCATCAACGGCAACGGTTTCTTCACGCTCACACTGCCCGATGGCACGCCTGCCTACACCCGCTCCGGCAACTTCAAGCTGGACAAGGAAGGCAACATGATCACCAACGACAACGCTTCGGTGATGGGCTACCCGGTGGATCCAGTCACCGGCCTGCGCACAGGCACAGACCCCATCCCCATGGTGTTCCCCACCGCTGAACCCATCCCTGCCAAGCAGACCACAAAAATCACTGCGGCTTTCAATCTGGACGCCCGCGCCACTGATGCAGCGGGAGACCCCGCGGCCACGCCCCCCATTCCGGCCACCCCCCGCGCCACCTACGGCACCTCGATCAATGTGTTCGACAGCCAGGGCGTGGCCAAACCGGTGAGCCTGTATTTCCAGAAGACTGCCACCGACAACACCTGGGACGTATACGACGCGCTGGACGACCCCACAGCCGTGCCGCCCGTGGTGGCCACGCCCATCGGCCAGATCACGTTTGACAACAACGGCGCCATCACCGGCCCGGTGGCCACACCGCCCGCCACAGGCTTCTCGCTGCCGCTCACCGTCAACCCGACACCGCCCAACCCCAACAACCTGCCCACCTACACGGTGGACGTGAGCCTGGACAAGGTGACGCAGTTCGGCACCAAGTTCGCCGTGTCCAACCTGAGCCAGGACGGCTACACCTCGGGCGAACTCACCGGCATCAACATCGAGAACAACGGGATGATCATGACCCGTTACTCCAACGGCGTGACCCGTGCCGAAGGCCAGCTCGCGCTGTCGAGCTTCCGCAACACGCAGGGCCTGGCCTCGGTGGGCAGCAACAACTGGGTGGCCACGTTCGAATCGGGCCAGCCCGTGGCGGGCACCGCCACCGATGGCAACTTCGGCTCGCTGCGCTCGGGGGCGCTGGAAGACTCCAACGTGGACCTCACGGCCGAGCTGGTCAACATGATGACCGCCCAGCGCGCCTACCAGGCCAACGCCCAGACCATCAAGACGCAAGACCAGGTGATGTCCACCCTGGTGAACCTGCGCTGATCTGCGCCTGAACCTTCACTGACCCCACCCTGGACCCCGGAGAGCCCCCATGGACCGCATCATCTACACCGCGATGACGGGCGCAAACGCTGCCGCCCACCGGCAGGCCGTGCTGTCCAACAACCTGGCCAACGCGTCCACGGGCGGGTTCCGCGCCGAGATGTCCACCTTCCGGTCCGTGCCGCTGCAGGGCGACGGCGCCAAGACCCGGGTGTTTGCGCTGGAGGCCACTTCGGGCTACGTCAACACCCCCGGCCCCGTGCAGCGCACAGGCCGCAACCTCGATGCGATGGCCGCAGGCAACGCCTGGTTCGCCGTGCAGGGCCTGGACGGCATCGAGGCCTACACCCGCGCGGGCAGCTTCGAGGTGTCGGCGGGCGGCCAGCTTCTCACCCCCACCGGGCTGCCGGTGCTGTCCGACGGCGGTGCGCCCATCGACGTGCCCCCGGGGGCCGAGGTTTCGCTGGGCTCTGACGGTACCATCACCGCCAAGACTGCTGGCCAGCCCGCGCAGGCGATTGGCCGCCTGAAGCTCGCCACCCCCACGGCCGAAGACCCGCTCAAGCGCGGCGACGACGGCCTGTTCCGCACCACGTCGGGCGACCCCATGCCCAACGATGCCAACGCCCGCATGCTGTCGGGTGCGCTGGAGGGTTCCAACGTGAACCCCGTGGAGAGCATGGTGGGGATGATTGCCGCAGCGCGCCAATTCGAGCAACAGATGCGCCTGCTGCAAACCGCCGAGACCAACGACAAGACCGCCAGCCAGTTGCTGAGCATGAACGGCTGAGGCGACGCCCCGCGCTGCCACGCCAAAAGGAAGCACCATGATCAACTCCCTCTGGATCGCCAAGACCGGCATGTCTGCCCAGCAGACCCAGCTCGACGTCATCTCGCACAACCTGGCCAACGTCTCCACCACCGGCTACAAGCGCAACAACGCGGTGTTCGAAGACCTGATCTACCAGAACCTGCGCCAGGTGGGCGCCAACACCACCGAGCAAAACCAGCTGCCCACCGGCCTGCACCTGGGCCTGGGCGTGCGCACCGTGGCCACCAGCCGCAACTTCGTGCAGGGCAGCCTGCAGGAGTCCAAAAACAACCTGGACGTGGCCATCAACGGCAACGGTTTCCTTGAAGTGACCATGCCCGACGGCACCATCGGCTACACGCGCGACGGCTCGTTCCAGGTCGATGCCCAGGGCCGCCTGGTCAACTCCAGCGGCCTGCCCGTGGCCAACGGCATCACCGTGCCCGCCAACGCCACCAGCGTGAGCATCAGCGCAGACGGTGTGGTGTCGGCCACCGTGCCAGGCAACACCCAGCCCCAGCCGCTGGGCAACCTCGCCATGTCCTCCTTCATCAACCCCGCAGGCCTGGAGCCCATCGGCCAGAACCTGTTCAAGGAATCGGCCGCCTCGGGCCAGCCCCAGCAGGGCACACCCGGCACCAACGGCCTGGGCATCCTGAAGCAGGGTTTTCTGGAAGCATCCAACGTGAACGTGGTGGAAGAACTGGTCACCATGATCCAGACCCAGCGCGCTTACGAGATGAATTCCAAGGCCATCCAGACCTCCGACCAGATGCTGGCCAAGCTGTCGCAGCTGTGATGGCCAGGAAGGACACCGCCATGAAGCACCTGATCGCATCCACCACCCTGGCCTTGCTGGCCACAGGCTGCGCCACCCTGTCGCCGCCGCCGCCCGTGGACATCCTGCCCACCACGCCGCCGCCCATTGCCACGACCACGCCGCGCACACCGCCGCCGGTCACTGGCAGCCTGTTCCACAACGCCAGCTACCGCCCCGCGTTCGAAGACCGCCGCGCGCGCATGGTGGGCGACAACGTGACGATCAATATCGTGGAGAACGTCACGGCCAGCCAGAAGTCCTCGTCCACGGTGGACCGCACTTCCGAAGCCAAGGCAGGCATCACCAACCTGCCCTTCGTGAAGAAGTCGCTCAGCGACGTCACCACGCTGGGCGCGGGCTCGGAAAACACCTTCTCTGGCAAGGGCGGCACCGAAAGCGCCAACACCTTCACCGGCTCCATCACCACCACGGTGGTGGACGTGTTGCCCAACGGCCACCTGGTCGTGACCGGCGAGAAGCAGATCGGCGTGAACCAGAACGTGGACGTGCTGCGCTTCTCGGGCACCATCGACCCGCGCGTGATGCAGCCGGGCAGCATCGTCAACTCCACCCAGGTTGCCAATGTGCGGGTCGAATCCCGGGGCCGAGGCGCCCAGAACGAAGCCCAGGTCATGGGCTGGATGAACCGGTTCTTCAATACCATCACGCCGTTCTAAGGTTTCACCCCCTGAGGCGCTGCGCGCCTTCCCCCTCTCTCCACGCGCTGCGCGCTAAGGGAGGGGGACGCCGCCAGCGCGGCGGAGCGGCCCTTGCGCGGCGGCCCGCGCTGGGGCCGCGCCAGTTTGACGGACACCGGGCTTTGGGACGGTGGTGACTGCAGTATCAGCCTGAGTTTATTGCTATATTATTTATAGCAATAAACGCTTACTGATAGCGCGGGGACGGCCATTCTTTCTCATATTTTCCGCAGCAGAACAGCCCTGGCACCTGCCCGGCGCGCTGTAGGCGCACCGACCGCTTTCCCCCGCCCCGAAACCCACGCAATAGACCGGTGAACCGGCTGCTTTTCGGGTTTTAGTTTCTGGCGGGGCCGCCCACAATCGGTGCCATGAAAGCCTTGTCCCACCTCCCCCTGCAGCGCATTGCGCGCGCACTGTGGCTGCTGCTGGCCCTGGTGGCGGCCTGCCTGGCCGGGCCCGCCCAGGCCCTGCGTATCAAGGAAGTGGCAGCCGTGCAAGGCGTGCGATCCAACCAGCTGACGGGCTATGGCCTGATCGTGGGCCTGGACGGCACGGGCGACCAGACCACGCAGATGCCCTACACCACGCAGGCCATGTCCAACTACCTGCAACAGATGGGCATCAGCCTGCCGCCTGGCTCGGCGAACCAGCTGCAGCTCAAGAACGTGGCGGCGGTGATCGTCACGGCCCAGTTGCCTGCCTTTGCCCAGCCCGGCCAGACGATCGACGTGAATGTGTCCTCCATGGGCAACGCCAAGTCGCTCAAGGGCGGCACGCTCATCGTCACCCCGCTGCGCGGCGCCGATGGCGAAATCTATGCGCTGGCCCAGGGCAATGTGGTGGTGGGCGGCGCAGGCGCATCCGCAGGTGGCAGCAAGGTGCAGATCAACCACCTGAGCGCAGGCCGCGTTCCGCAGGGCGCACAGGTCGAGCGCGCCGTGCCCACGCCACTCAATGAGGGCGACACCATCAGCCTGGGCCTGAACGCCTCGGACTTCCAGACCGCGCGCCGCGTGGTGCAGGCCATCAATGCCAAGCTGGGCAATGGCGTGGCCACCGCGCTGGACGGCCGCACCGTGCAGGTGCGTGCACCCATCGACCCCGGTGCCCGCGTGGGCTTCATCGCCGACCTGGAGGAACTGCAGCTCGACGCCATGACGCCCGCCGCCAAGGTGGTCATCAACGCCCGCACCGGCTCGGTGGTGCTGAACCAGGCGGTCACACTCGGCCCCTGCGCCATCGCGCACGGCAACCTGTCCATCACCATCAGTTCAACTCCCGTCATCAGCCAGCCCGCACCGTTCTCGCAGGGGCAGACGGTGGTGGAGCAAAAGAGCGACATCCGCATCAACCAGGAGCCGGGCAACATCATCCAGGTGCCCGCCTCGCCCCAGCTGGCCGACGTGGTCAAGGCGCTCAACGCGCTGGGCGCCACGCCGGGCGACCTGCTGGCCATCCTGCAGGCCATCAAGGCTGCCGGCGCGCTCAACGCCGAACTGGAAGTGATCTGACCCGGAGGCGCAACCATGGCCCTCACCCTGCCTTCATCCAACACCACCAGCAGCACCTCGAATGCGCTGGCGGTGGACATCCGCTCGCTCAATTCGCTCAAGTACGACGCGGGCACGGCCAACAACGCGCAGACCACGCGCGAGGTGGCCAAGCAGTTCGAGTCGCTCTTCATGCGCGAGCTGATCAAGAGCATGCGCGACGCCACGATGAAATCCGGCCTGATGGAAGGCGAGCAGGCCAACCTGGGCCAGGACATGCTGGACCAGCAACTGTCGGTGAACATGGCGGGCCAGCAGGGCGGTCTTTCTGAAGCCATTGCACGCCAGCTTTCGCGCCAGATGGGCGGTGCGGACACCACGTTCTCGGTGCCTTCCACCCTGAGCCTGCAGTCCTCCCTGCCCCGCGCCACGGCCCCGGCCGCCAGCGGCAGCACACCTGCCGAGGCGACCATCCAGGCGCCCAAAGGCCGCGACGGTTTTGTGCAGCACCTCTCCGGCACCGCCGAACGCGTGGCGCAAGAGAGCGGCATCCCCGCCAGCTTCATGCTGGGCCAGGCCGGGCACGAAACCGGCTGGGGCAAGAGCGAGATCAAGCACAAGGACGGCTCCAACTCGTTCAACCTGTTCGGCATCAAGGCGGGCAAGGGCTGGACGGGCAAGGTGGCCGAGATCACCACCACCGAATACATCAACGGCAAGGCCCAGAAGGTGACGGCGAAGTTCCGCGCCTACGACTCCTACGAAGATTCGTTCCGCGACTACGCCCGCCTCATCAAGGAAAGCCCGCGCTACGAGAAGGCCGAATCCGTCGCCCAGTCTGGCTCGGCCATGGCCTATGCCTCTGCGCTGCAAAAGGCGGGCTATGCCACCGACCCCGAATACGCCAAGAAGCTCAGCGGCGCTATTAACAGCGTGCTGCGTACACAACGCGCCCAGGCCTGAGAACGCGAGGTAAGCCATGAGTCTTCTCAACGTCGGCGCCCGCGCCCTGCTCGCCAACCAGGTGGCCCTGCAGACGGCGGGCCACAACATCGCCAATGTCAACACGCCCGGCTATTCGCGCCAGACCGTGGTGCTGCAAACCGTGCAGGGCCAGTTCACCGGCGGCGGCTACATCGGCCAGGGTGTGGATGTGCAAACCATCCTGCGCAACCAGAGCGAGCTGCTCACGCGCCAGTCGGCGGCGGCGGGCTCCACACAGGCCGCAGACATCGTGCGGGCCGAGCGCCTGCGCCAGCTGCAGGAGGTGTTCAGCGGCGGCACGGCCGGGCTGGGCGCCGCCATCAACGACATGATGAATGCGTTCACGGACGTCGTGAGCGCCCCGACAGACATCACGGCGCGCACAGTCGTGCTCACGCGCATTGACGAAACCGCCGCGCGCATGCGCACTGCTTCTGACCGCCTGAACGAACTTCAGTACACCGTCACCGAGCAATTGCAGAGCAGCGTCACGGCCATCAACGCACTGGCCAAGCAGATGGCCGGAATCAACGAGCAAATTGCACGCGCCAACGGCAACGGCCAGAGCCCCAACGACCTGCTGGACCAGCGCGACCAGATCATCCGCGACATCAACCAGTATGTGCAGACCACGCAGATCCCGGCCGACGATGGCACGGTAGGCCTGTTTGTGGCGGGTAGCCAGCCGCTGGTGCTGGGCACCACGGCCTCCAGCCTGTCCATCGACGATGCCACCCAGTTCCCCGCCAGCGGGCAGATCAAGCTGTTCTTCAACCGCACCGGGGCGCCCCCGGTGGAGATGGACGAAAACGTACTGGGTGGCGGCTCGGTCTCGGGCCTGCTGCGCTTCAACAACAACGACCTGACGGAAGGGCGCAACCTGCTCGGCCGCATGGCCATGGCCATCGGCATGACCATGAACGACCAGCAGAATCTGGGCCTCACGCTTGATGGCGTGCCTGGCAAGGACCTGTTTGCATTGCCCACCAGCATGCCGGGCTACACCAACGGCGCGGGCGTTGGCACCGTCTCGTTCACGGGGCCCACGCAGTTCGCAGCCTCGGACTACGAAATCCGCTTCACCACCGGCACGGCGGGACAGGTCGTGCGCCTGTCCGATGGCAAGGCCACCGCTTTCACCAGTGCCGCCAATCTGGCCACGTTGCAGATCGACGGGCTCAACTTCAACCTGACCACGCCCGGCAACCCCGGCGAGCGCATGTTGTTCAAGCCGTTCAGCACGGCGGCCAACAACATCCAGGCGCTGGTGTACTCGCCACGCGATCTGGCCGTTGCCAACCCCATCAATGCCGCCATGGGCACCGCCAACGGGGGCACCATGCAATTGGGGGGACTCAAGGCCACGGGCCTGCCCAATCCGCCGGGGCTGGTGCTGCCCGCCAATGCCAACCCCGCCGCCCTCCCACCCATCCTGGGCGGCGTGCAGCTGCAGTTCACCGCCGGCCCACCCACGACCTACGACGTGCTCGACCGGGGCACCGCCCCACCGACCGTGCTGGCCGCTGCACAGCCCTACACATCGGGTGCGCCCATCTCCATCAACGGGTGGGAGATCAAGCTGCAGGGCAGCCCCAAGACCGGCGACACGGTGGTCATCGGCAATGCGCTGGACCCCCAGTACGGCGATGCATTCACCCGCAACGCGGGCAATGCCAGCGCCCTGATGGGTCTGCGCGATGTGAAGATGTTCGACGAGTCCACGCTCTCTGACGGCTACGCCAGCGCCATCGCCCAGGTGGGCACGCGCACGCAGAGTTCGTTGTTTGCGGCCGAAATGTCCACCACCATCGCCACCAACCTGGAGCGCGACCGCACAGCGGTGTCGGGCGTGAACCTCGACGAAGAGGCCGCCCGGCTGATCCAGTACCAGCAGGCCTACCAGGCATCGTCCAAGATGATCCAGATTGCGCAGAATATCTTTGACTCGCTGCTGCAGGGCATGGGCCGCTGATCGCCATCCAGGAGCTAGGAGTTCGACATGAGCAACAGCATCTACCGCCTTGGCACTGCCAACATGTACGACAACGCCCTGCGCAACCTGGGCACGCGTCAGACCAACCTGTCCAACCTGCAGGAAAACCTCACCTCGGGCAAGCGCGTGGTGCGGGCCAGTGACGACCCCGTGTCGGCCGCCCAGGCCGAGCGTGCGCTCAACCGCCTGGCACGCATCCAGACCGAGCAGCGCGCGCTGGAGACCCAGCGCAATGCCATTTCTCAGGGAGAGTCCTCGCTGGGTGATGCTGTGGACCTGATCCAGCAGTTCCGCCAACTGGTGGTGAGCGCAGGTGATGCTGCGATGACACCCAACGACCGCGTCACGGTAGCCAACCAGCTCCAGGGCCTGCGCGAGCAACTGCTAGCGGTTGCCAATCGCAAGGATACCAATGGCATCCCGCTTCTGAGCGCGCTGGGCAGCGCTCTGGCACCCTTCCTGGGCCCGCAGAACGGCTCGCCGGACTACACTTTCGAGGGCCTGCCCGGTCAGACGGCCAGTACGGGAGTGACCCTCCCCGGGGCGCTGGACGGCGATTCGGCCTTCATGTTCGACCCCAACCGCGACGGCGTCTACACCGCCGGTGTAAGCGCCATTCCGGTGGGCCGCCAGCTCACCACCACGGCCATCACGCCAGGGGACAAGAGCCTGATCACTGGCGACAGCTACACCATCACCTTCAGCGCCGTGGGCCCGGGTGCCACCACTGGCACCAGCACGGCCACCTACACGATCACCAACACCACCACGGGCGCAGTGTCCGCTCCAGTGGTGGTGCCTGACTACCCCAGCGACAAGCCTGTGACGATCACGGTACCTGGCATTCCTGGCCTGAGCTTTGACATCAAAGGCAACCCAGCCAACGGCGACACCATCACCCTGCAGCCCAGCGCCAGCATGTTCAGCACGCTGGACAGCGCGATCAACGGCATCCGCAACTCCTCCAACAACAACGCAGCCATCCAGGCCGTGGGGCAGGCGCTGGCCAACATCGACATCGGGCTGGAGCGCGTGCACAACATGCGCAGCTATGCCGGTGAGCTGCTCAACCGCGCCGACCGCATCACGGGCGACCAGGAAAAGCGCTCCATCCAGCTCGAAGGTGACCGCTCGCGCGCCGAGGATCTCGATATGATCAAGGGCATTTCGGACTTCCAGAACCAGCAGGTGGGCTACGAGGCAGCGCTCAAGTCCTATGCCCAGGTTCAGAAGTTGTCGCTGTTCAATTTCATCAGTTAAAGCGGGTCTTCCCACGCCGCACAATCCGGGCAGGGGACAGGCCCCAACGACGAGACAACCGCCTGAGAGCACATGGTCCAATCTGTCCTTGGCAGCCTGATTCTGGGCTACCGCCCTCTGTGGAACCGGGCCCGCAAGCTCGCGGGCATCCAGCTGTATGCACACAACGAGGCCACAGCGGTGGTCGATGCCGGCCACCTGCTGCGCACGCTGCAGGAGCTGTGGTCTGCCAGCTCCCCGCCCCTGCTGATCTCCGCCCAGACGCGCCAGCTGCTGTGCGACCTGCTCGAAAACGCGCCGCGCGGCGCACCCTGGATCGAGGTGCGGGGCGACTGGCTCTCGGACTCGGCCATCTATTCCCGCGTCAAGGCCGCGCACCAGCGGGGCCTGCGCCTGGTGTGGCGCGGCGACGCCAACAAGCTCCCCGAGCCCGAGATTGCGCGCTGCTTTGACAACAGCCTGCTGACCCTGCGCCCCGAGGACGCCGTGGCGGCCCTGCAGACGGCCCCCGCGCGCCCCGGGGCCCCAGCAGCCCCCGCCCGGGCCGCCGCCAGCCCGGTGCTGGCCGGACAGATGTATGAAAACGTGGCCAGCCGCGCACTCATGGAGCATTGCCTGGACCAGGGCAATGCCATGGCCCTGGCGGGCTGGCCGTCGGAAGACGTGCTCTACAGCATGCGCCACCACCCGCAGCAGCCGTCGCACGCGGTGATCTTCAAGCTCATGAAGGCCATCGATGCGGAGCAGTCGCTGGAGACCTTTGAAGACATCATGGGCGAAGACCCGCTGCTCGCGTACCGCTTCATGGTCTATACCAACTCAGCAGCCCTGGGCCTGCGCACCGGCATCGACTCACTGCGCAGGGGCCTGGTGATGATGGGCTACAGCTCCATCAAGCGCTGGCTGTCCGACCAGTTGCCCCACGCCAGCACCGACCCCAACATGCTGCCCGTGCGCGCCGCCATGCTGATCCGCGCCCAGCTCACCGCCCACCTGCTGGACGCTGGCATCGAAAACGACCTGCGCCGCGAGATCTACCTGTGTGGCCTGTTCTCGCAGCTGGACGAGCTGCTCGGTGAGCCCCTGGGCACCATCTTGCGCCGCCTGCCGCTGTCCGAGCGCATATACGACGCCACCGTGCTGCGCACCGGCCCCTACACCAGCGGCCTGCAGATGGCCTGCGCGCTGGAGACCGACGACGCCAGCGCGATCCGCCAGCTCTGCGAGACCTATGAGATGGACCTGGAAGAGGTCAACCGCGCGCTGCTGCGCGTGTTGGCCGACCTGGAAGTCGAACGTCCTGCCGCCGGGCGCTGAGCGCCCCGCTCACCGCGCCTGCTCACCGCCCCTGCTCAGCCCGCACGCGCTCGAAGATGCGCCAGAACGTCGCATCCTGCGTGGTTGCAAAGTTGATGCGCATCAGCGTGCTGGGTTTGCGCTCAGCATGGAACAACGCACCAGGCGCGAGCAGGTAGCCTTCGTCCAGCATCCGCTGTGACAGCGCATCGGTGTCCACCCCCGTTTCCACCCAGCCAAACAGGCCCACGGGTTCGGCCGCAAATGTGCAGCCCGCGCTGAGCGCCAGCTTGACGCTGCGCGCACGCGCCGCATCGAGCCGGGTGCGGATGCGCTCGGCATGGCGGCGCAGCTGGCCCTGCTCGATGCACAGGGCCAGGGCCTTTTCCAGCAGCGCGGGGGTGGTGAGCGTGGCCAGCAGCTTGGTGTCGAGCAATTGCTCCACCAGCGTGGGCGGTGCAGCCAGGTAACCGATGCGCCAGTTGGGCGCGAGGATCTTGGCAAAGCCGCTCACGTAGATGGTGCGCGAGAGGCCATCGAGCGCGGTGAGGCGTGTGGCGTGCTCGGGCGCGATGTGGCTGTAGGTGTCGTCCTCCACCACATGGAAGTTGTGCTGGTTGGCCAGCTGCAGGATGCGGTGCGCGCTGCCCGGCGTGAGGCAATAGCCCGTCGGGTTGTGAAACACGCTCACGCTCACATACAACTTGGGCTTGTGCACCTCGCAGTACCGGGCCATCACGTCCAGATCCGGGCCATCTGCGCGGCGCGGCACAGGCAGGATGTGCATGCCCAGGGCAGCCAGGCGCGCAAACTCCACGGCCCAGCCGGGCTCCTCCACCATCACCGGGTCACCGGGGCGCAGCAGCGTGCGGCTCACGATGTCGAGCGCATGCGTGGCGCCCACGGTGGTGATGATGTGCTCGGGCGCGGTGTGCACATTGAGCGTGGCCAGCTTCTTGGCCAGCAGGCGGCGCAGGCCCGCGTCGCCCAGGGGTTCGCCGTACTGCAGCGAAAAATCCTGCAGGCTGCGCGAACTGGTCACCTTGCGCACGGCGGCGGGCATGAAGGTGGACTCCAGCCAGTCCGGCGGAAACACGCCCATGCCGGGCTGGGGTTTGTCACTGACCTTGTGGAACATGCCGCGTATCAGCGCCGTGGCATTGACGGGCGACACCCCTCGGCGCCCTGCGGCCCGCGCGGCAAACCAGTGGGCCGTGCTCCAGTTCGCGGCAGCGCTCTCCAGCCCCGGGTCCACGGGCGGCACGTCCTCTTCGTCGGCCGCGTGGGCGGCACGGCCGCTCTCGCGCACAAAAAAGCCCCGGTTCTTGCGCGCCTCCACCAGGCCCTGCGCCAACAGCTGGTCATACGCAGCCACCACGGTGGAGGGGCTCACCCCGTTTTGCTGCGCACACTGACGCACCGACGGCAGGCGCGCGCCCGGCGCCAGCAGGCGGTTGCGGATGCGCTCGGAGATCCGGGCCGACAACTGCTCGGTGAGAGACTGGGTGGAAGATTTCATCAACATGGCAAGGCCCCGGGCGGTGTACTGTCTTCGCAACCAGTACAGATTCAGCACTGCGCTGAATGACTGTACTGGTGATGTATTGGTTTGCAAGATTACATTGAACCCACACAACCGACAAGACCCCCCTGCCATTCCCCATGAGCGCCGCCGAACTCACTGCCCTGCTGCTGTTTTGCACCGCCATGAGCTTTTCGCCGGGGCCCAACACCACCTTGTCCACCGCGCTGGCGGCGAACCTGGGCCTCAAGCGCGCACTGCGCTTTTGCCTGGCCGTGCCAGCGGGCTGGACGCTGCTCATGCTGGGCAGCGGCCTGGGCCTGGGCGCCCTCATCACCGGCGTGCCCGCCCTGCGCTGGGCCGTGACCTTGCTGGGCGTGGCCTACATGCTCTGGCTGGCTTTCAAGCTCAGCCGCGCCGGGCAACTGACCGAAGTGGACAGCCACCGCCTGAACGTGACCTTCTGGCAGGGCGTGGGCCTGCAGTTCGTGAACATCAAGGCCTGGATGCTGGCGCTCACGCTCAGCGCGGGCTGGGTGGTCAACGCGGCCGGTCAGCCCGCCACCAACCCCGGCGAGCGCCTGGCCATCATCTGCGGCGTGATGATGGTGTTTGCGTTCACGAGCAACTTTGTCTATGCCCTGGTGGGTTCGCTGCTGCGCCAGTGGCTGGCCCAGGGCGCACGCCTGCTGTGGTTCAACCGTGCGCTGGCCCTGGTGCTGGTGCTCACTGCCTACTGGATGCTCACGCTATGAACCGCTCACAGGAAAAAGAAGCGTTGCTCTGGGGCTTGGTCGGCGTCACGCTGTTTGCAGCCACCCTGCCCATGACGCGGCTGGCGGTGGGCTCCACCGACGCGCCGCAGCTGTCCCCCTGGTTTGTCACTTTTGGCCGCGCCGCCGTGGCAGGGCTGCTGTCCATCGGTTACCTGCTGTGGCAACACACGCAGGGGCGCCTGAACCGGCCTGTGCGGGCCGAGTGGCCGCTGCTGGGCATTACCGCGTTTGGCGTGATCGTGGGTTTCCCGCTGTTTCTGGCGCTGGCGCTGCGCCACGTGCCCAGCACCCACGGCGCCGTGGTCACGGCCCTGCTGCCGCTGTCCACGGCTTTGCTCGGCGCGCTGTGGTACCGGCAGCGGCCCTCGGCAGGCTTCTGGGCCTGCGCGGTGCTGGGTAGCGGCCTGGTGCTGGGCTTCATGGTGTGGCGTGCGGGAGGGCTGTACCTGGGCGCGGCCAACATCTACCTGCTGATTGCCATGACCACGGGCGCGCTAGGCTACATCGGCGGCGCCCGCCTCACGCCCCGCCTGGGGGCCGAGCAGGTGATCTGCTGGGTGCTGGTGTGTTGCCTGCCACTCACGCTGCCAGTCGCCTGGTGGTTTGCCCCCACCGTGCCCTCCAGCATTGGTGCGATGAGTTGGGCGGGCTTTCTGTACGTGGCCTTGTTCTCGATGTGGATCGGCTTCTTTGCGTGGTACCGCGCCCTGGCGCTGGGTGCTGTGCGGGTCAGCCAGATCCAGCTGGTGCAACCCTTCCTGAGCCTGCTGTTTGCCGTGCCGCTGCTGGGTGAACACCTGGATGCCATCACCCTGGTGTTTGCCGTTGCCGTGATTGCCACGGTTTTTGTGGGCAAACGCATGCCTGTCCACACCGCAGAAAGACCCGCCACATGAAGATGAGCAACATCCCCTTTGCCACCACCGACTGGGCGACCGTGCCGCGCGAAGAAAAAAGCGCACAGGCGGGCCAGGCCTTCTGGCGCACCCAGACATTTGGCGATGTGCGCGTGCGCATGGTCGAGTACACGCCCGGCTATGTGTCCGACCACTGGTGCGTCAAAGGCCACGTACTGCTGTGCCTGAGCGGCGAGTTGCACACCGAACTGCAGGACGGCCGCCAGTTCACCCTGACAGCGGGCATGAGCTACCAGGTGGCGGACAATGCAGAACCGCACCGGTCCACGGCACCCCAGGGGGCCACCCTGTTTGTGGTGGACTGAGCTTTGATTTTTTGGCGTGATTGATTTTGCAACGCGGGTGGCCACTTGGGCACCACCCCTAGGAGAACGAGAGTGAAACTGAACGACCTTCCACAGACCAGCACCTGGACCCTGGCCCGCCGCGCCGAGCGCATGAACCCCTCGGTCATCCGCGAAATCCTCAAGGTCACCGAGAAGCCCGGCATCATCAGCCTGGCGGGGGGCCTGCCCTCGCCCAAGACCTTCCCCGTGTCGGCCTTTGCCGCCGCCTCCGCCGCCGTGCTGGCCAACGACGGCCCTGGCGCCCTGCAATACGCCGCCAGCGAAGGGTATGCCCCGCTGCGCCAGGCGATTGCCGACTTCCTGCCCTGGGACGTGGATGCCGACCAGGTCCTGATCACCACCGGATCGCAACAGGCGCTGGACCTGATCGCCAAGGTGCTGATCGACGAAAACAGCCGCGTGCTGGTCGAAACCCCCACCTACCTGGGCGCGCTGCAGGCCTTCACGCCCATGGAACCCGCCGTGGTGGCCGTGGCCAGCGATGACGAAGGCGTGCTCATCGACGACCTGAAAGCCAAGATCGGCACAGGCGCTGACAAAGCGCGTTTCCTGTACGTGCTGCCCAACTTCCAGAACCCCACGGGCCGCACCATGAGCGAAGCCCGCCGTGCCGCGCTGGTGAAGGCTGCCGCCGAGCTGAACCTGCCGCTGGTGGAAGACAACCCCTACGGCGACCTGTGGTTCGACAACCCGCCGCCCGCCCCCCTCACGGCCCGCAACCCCGAAGGCTGCATCTACATGGGCTCGTTCTCCAAGGTGCTGGCCCCCGGCCTGCGTCTGGGTTTCGTCGTGGCCCCCAAGGCCGTGTACCCCAAGCTGCTGCAGGCCAAGCAGGCGGCCGACCTGCACACCCCCGGCTACAACCAGCGCCTAGTGGCCGAGGTGATGAAGGACGGCTTCCTGGACCGCCACGTGCCCACCATCCGCGCGCTGTACAAGCAGCAGTGCGAGGCCATGCTGGCCGCGTTGACCCAAGAAATGGCGGGCCTGGACGTGCACTGGAACCGCCCCGACGGCGGCATGTTCCTGTGGGTGCGCCTGCCCGAAGGCATGAGCGCCATCGAGCTGCTGCCCAAGGCCGTGGAACGCAACGTGGCCTTTGTGCCCGGTGCAGCCTTCTATGCCGACAACGCCGATCCGCGCACGCTGCGCCTGTCGTTCGTCACCTCCACCGTGGAGCAGATCGCCACCGGCATCGCAGCGCTGGCGGCAGCCATCCGCGAGAACAAGGGCTGATTCACCATGCTGAGGCTCTGGGGCCGCCTGTCGTCCATCAACGTGCGCAAGGTCGTCTGGGCCGCGCAGGAGCTGGGCATTACGCTGCAGCGCACCGACGCGGGCGGCCAGTTTGGCATCGTGCGCGAAGCACGGTTCCTGGGCCTCAACCCCAACGGCCTGGTGCCGTTGATCGAAGACGAAGACACGGGCGTGACGCTGTGGGAGTCCAACCCCATCGTGCGCTACCTGTGCGCCCGGCATGCGCCGGGCAACCTGTACCCCGAAGACCTGCCCACGCGTTTTGCCGCCGAACAGTGGATGGACTGGCAGCAGACCACGCTGAACCCCGCCGGGCGCGATGCCTTCCTGCAGTGGATTCGCACGCCCGCCGCGCAGCGCAATGAGGCGCTCATTGCCGCATCGGTCGCCCTGACCGAGCCGCTGATGGCGATGCTGGATGCCCACCTGGCGCGCCAGCCCTTCATGGCGGGCGAGCGCTTCACCATGGCCGACATCCCGGTGGGCTGCGAAATCCACCGCTGGTGGGGCCTGCCCCAGGCGCGCCCCGCGCGGCCGCACCTGGAGCGGTGGTACAACACGGTCAGCACCCGCCCCGGCGCCCGGGGCGTACTGGACCAGCCACTTTCCTAAGCAGCCATGCACCAGCGCCCTTTCAAGCAGATCGATGTCTTCAGCGACCGCCCCGGCTACGGCAACCCCGTGGCCGTGGTGCTGGACGCCGACGGCCTGAGCGACAGCGACATGCGCCGCTTTGCTGCCTGGACCAACCTGTCGGAAACCACCTTTCTGATGCCGCCCACCGACGCCGGACGCACGGCCGGGGCCGACTACCGCCTGCGCATCTTCAGCCCCAATGGCGAGCTGCCCTTTGCGGGCCACCCCACGCTGGGCACCTGCCATGCCTGGTTGCAGGCGGGCAACACCCCGCGCCAAGGCGGCATGGTGATCCAGGAATGTGCGCTGGGCCTGGTGCGCATTGCGCACGCCGATGGCACCCTGGCCTTTGCGGCACCACCGCTCAAGCGCAGCGCGCCCAGCCCCGCGTTGGTGCCCCTGATCGCCAGTACCCTGGGCCTGCGCCCGCAGCAGATTCTGGGCGCGCAGCTGCTCGACAACGGCCCGGTGTGGCTGGGCCTGCTGCTCGACAGCGCCGACACCGTGCTGGGCCTGCACCCCGACCACGCCCGACTCAAGGACCTGGGCCAGGATGTGGGCGTGATCCACGTCAGCCCCACGGCCAGCAACACCAGCCAGCCGGGCGCCGTGGTGCGCGCCTTTGCAGCGCCCATGGGCAACCCCGAAGACCCCGTCACCGGCACCCTCAACGCCAGCCTCGCCGAGTGGCTGATTGCCGACGGCCTGGCCCCCCGCAGCTACCTGGTGGCCCAGGGCGAATGCCTGGGCCGTGCGGGCCGCGTGCACATCCGCCAGGACGATGACCACCAGCTGTGGGTGGGCGGCCGCGCCGTCACCTGCATTGAAGGCACGGTGCTGCTATGAGCCTGCGCCGCCCTGCCCCACACCCCAGCGGCTGATTCGACCCGGGCCCCGCGCGCAACGCGGGCCGAGCCACCACAACCCATTCCCCACCGGGATGCCCCCGGTGAGCCCCCGGCGTGCCCGGCCCACCCCACTTCACTGCTTTTTGTTTCCAAGGACCTGCCCACCATGCACCAACGCCCCTTCCAGCAAGTCGATGTGTTCACCGCCACGCCCTACCGTGGCAACCCCCTGGCCGTGGTGCTGGACGGCACGGGCCTCACCACCGAAGCCATGCAGGACTTCACCGACTGGACCAACCTGTCCGAAGCCACCTTCCTGCTGCCCCCCACCCCGGAAGGTCGCGCCGCCGGGGCCGACTACCGCGTGCGCATCTTCTGCCCCGGGCGCGAGCTGCCTTTTGCGGGCCACCCCACGCTGGGCAGCTGCCACGCCTGGCTGAAGGCCGGTGGGCAGCCCCAGGTCGCGGGCCAGGTGGTGCAGGAATGTGGCGTGGGCCTGGTCACGCTGCGGCAGGATGGCGAGCGCCTCGCGTTTGCCGCACCGGCACTCATCAAGAGCGGCCCGCTGGCCGAAGACGACGTGGCGCTGATCGCACGCGGCCTGGGCGTGGCGCGCAGCGACATCCTGCACCACGCCTGGTGCGACAACGGCCCCAACTGGCGCGGCGTGATGCTGCGCAGCAGCGAGCAGGTGCTGGCGCTGAAGCCGGACGCCAGCATCCTTGGCCAGCTGGACGTGGGCGTAGTGGGCCCGCGCGGCAAGGTGGGGGTGATTGGCAGCACCGACGCCGAAGGCATCGCCTTTGAAGTGCGCGCCTTCTTCCCCGGCAACAACGGCCTGGCCGAAGACCCCGTGACAGGCAGCCTGAACGCCGCGCTGGCCCAGTGGCTCATCGGCGCCGGGCTGGCCCCAGCTCAGTATGTGGCCGCCCAGGGCACCTGCCTGGGCCGCGCAGGGCGGGTGTACGTGCAGCAGGACGGCGACACGATCTGGGTGGGCGGTAGCTCGGTCACCTGCATGGCTGGCGAGGTGCTGCTGTGACGGCGCCCAGCCAGCCCCCTTGCGTGGACCACCTGGTCGTGCTGGCGGCCGACCTGGCCAGCGGCGTGGCCTGGTGCGAGCGCACGCTGGGCATCACTCCCACGGCGGGCGGCGAGCACCCGCTGATGGGCACACACAACCGCATCTTCAACGTCGCAAGCCCGGCGCATCCGCGTACCTACCTGGAGATCATTGCTATCAATTCAGGAGCTTCTACCGCAATACCAGCGGGCGGAAAGCGCTGGTTTGACATGGATGACGCTGCCCTGCGGCAACAGGTGGCGCAACACGGCCCGCAGCTCATCCACTGGGTGGCCAGCGTGCCCGATGTGGCCGAGCGCTGCGCCGCGCTGGCGGCGCTGGACGTGGAGCGCGGCGCCGTGATCACCGCCAGCCGCCCCACGCCCAACGGCCTGCTGCAGTGGCAGATCACGGTGCGCAGCGACGGCCTGCGCCTGATGGACGGCTGCCTGCCCACGCTCATCCAGTGGGGCGCCGTGCACCCCTGCGACAGCCTGCCCGCAAGCGGCGTACAGCTGCAGCAACTCGCGCTGCAACACCCGCAGGCGGCCACGCTGCAGGCGGCGTGCGATGCCGTGGGCGTGGCGGCCTCCGTCCTCGTCGCGCCGGGTGCCAGACCCCGCCTCTCGGCACAGTTGAGCACCCCCCGGGGCGCCGTCGCCCTCACTTCGTTCATCCCCCAGGAGTAAAACGCCATGCTGTTTTCCTTGCAGGAGCTGCTGCTCTTTGCGCTCGCCGCCCTCGTGCTGGTGCTCACGCCCGGCCCCAACATGGTGTACTGCGTCTCGCGCAGCCTCACCCAGGGGCCCCGCGCCGGGCTCATTTCACTGACCGGCGTGGTGCTGGGTTTTGTTGTGCATCTGCTGGCCGCAGCGCTGGGCCTTACCGCGCTGCTGGCCGCCGTGCCGCTGGCGTTTGACGCCATCCGCTACGCCGGGGCCGCCTACCTGCTGTGGATGGCCTGGCAGGCCGTCAAGCCCGGTGGCGCCGCGCCTTTTGAAGCACGCAACCTGCCACACGACAGCCCGCGCACGCTGTTCCTCATGGGCTTCATGACCAACCTCTTGAACCCCAAGGTGGCCATGTTCTACCTGTCGTTCTTCCCCCAGTTCCTGCACCCCGAACGCGGCCAGCTGCTGCAGCAAAGCCTGACGCTGGGCGCGGTGCAGATCAGCACCAGCGCTGCCGTGAACGCGCTGCTGGTGCTGGGCGCCGCACGCGTGGCGCTGTTCCTCAACCGCAACGCTGCCTGGATGCGTGCGCAGCGCTACTTCATGGGCACCGTCCTCGGTCTGCTCGCCCTCAAACTGTTGACTGAAAAGAAAGCCGCCGCATGAACGCCCGCCTCGACATCACATCCCTCTTGCCCACCCTGGCCGACATCGAAGCCGCTGCCCAGGTGGTGTACCGCGACTTCGCCGCCACGCCCCAGTACCGCTGGGCGCTGCTCAGCCAGCGCCTGGGCACCGACTGCTGGCTCAAGCACGAGAACCACACGCCCGTGGGCGCGTTCAAGATCCGGGGCGGTCTGACCTACTTCGACCAGCTGGCCCAGCGCGGCGCGCTGCCCAAGGAGGTCATCAGCGCCACACGCGGCAACCACGGCCAAAGCATGGGCTGGGCCGCGCGCCGCCACGGCGTGGCCTGCACCATCGTCGTGCCGCGTGGCAACTCGCTGGAGAAGAACGCCGCCATGCGCGCCCTGGGCGTCACGCTCATCGAACACGGCGACGACTTCCAGGAAGCGCGTGAACACGCAATCCAGCTCGCGGCCCAGCGCGGCGCCCACATGGTGCCCAGCTTCCACCCCGACCTGCTGCGCGGCGTGAGCACCTACTGGTGGGAATTTTTGCGCGCCGTGCCCCAGCTCGACGTGGTGTATGTGCCCATCGGCCAGGGCTCGGGCGCGTGCTCGGCCATCGCCGCCAAGCTGGCGCTGCAGCACCCCGTGCGCGTGGTCGGCGTGGTCAGCAGCCACGCCACCACCTACGCCGATTCCCTGGCCGCTGGCCGCGTGGTGGAGGCACCCGTCACCACCCAGCTCGCCGACGGCATGGCCTGCCGCGTGGCCGACGCCGAGGCGCTGGCCGTGATGGCGCCACACATCGACCACATCGTGCAGGTGAGCGACGCCGAGGTGGCCGACGCCATGCGCGCCCTGTTCACCGACACCCACAACGTGGCCGAAGGCGCAGGCGCTGCTGCCCTGGCGGCCGCCCTGCAGGAGCGCGATGCCCTGAAGGGCCAGAAGGTGGGCCTGGCGTTGACGGGCGGCAACGTGGATGCGCCCATGTTTGCCAACACCCTCGCCAAGCACTGACAGTCTGCTGGACAATGCCCCTCGCGCGGCCACCACCACGGTGGCCGTGACATAACAAGAGAGGGAGTGTCCATGGCAAGCCAAGCACCGTCCGGCTATCGCTGGGGCCTGCGCGCGGTCATCGCGTTGCAGTGCCTGCTGATTCTCGCGTTCATCTACCGGGGGCTGTCCGCCCCCGGCCCCTTCGGGCCCCGCCTGCCCGCCGTGCAGGGAGAAACGCTCTGGCTCGAAAGCCATGGCGCCTTCCACCAGTTCGACGCTGCAGGCCGGCGGCTGCAGCAGATCCCGCTGGGCGAGCTGAAGATTTCCGACAGCCCGACCAGCCTGCAGTTCACGCAGGCGCATGTGGCCTGGGTGCATGACGAAAGCCGTGTGGTGCGCTGCGACCTGCCACAGCGCCAGTGCCTGCCCGTGGAACTGGCCGGGCTGGACACCCGCCGGGGCTACCGCTGGGTGCGGGTGAGCGACGACGAGTCGGAAATCGTGGTCTCCGACGCCTCCGGGCACCGTGTGCTGGTGTACCGGCGCGACCCCATCACCGCACGCTACGCCCTGGCGCGCACCGAGGCGCAGGGCATGCGCTTTCCCAACCAGACCCTGCAGGTGGGCGACGCACTGTGGGTGGCCAACACCAACCGCCACCAGATCGTGCAGCTGCGCACCGGCCCGGACGGCAAGTCCGTGGGGCAGCAGCACGCCATCGCCCACCCCGACCTGCGGCCCGGGCGCGCGTTCCCGTTTGCCATGGCACAAGACCCGCGCGGGCAGCTGTGGGTGCTGGTGGCCAGCGTGGACATGCAAAACGCCGACCTGCTCATGATGAGCCCGCAGCTCCAGCCCGAGCGGGTGATTCCCCTGGCCGCGAAGCAGGACCCGAACGCGATTGCGCTGTTCCAGCAGCACATGCTGATCACCGACATGAGCAACTTCCTGGTGCGCAGGCTGGACCTCCACGGGCGGGTGCTCGCGCCGTTTGGTGACGCCGACTTCCAGGCAGAGCTGGCGACGGCGCGCAACCAGGCCACCTGGTCGCGGCGCATGCCCACGCTGCTGCTGGGCAGCGTGGCTGTGCTCATGCTGGTGGCCCTGTGGCTGGCCTGGAAGGCGGGCGAGCTGCGGCAGCTCCAAGGCACCGCATGGCGGACCGACCCCGACGACGCCCCGCAGGACGAAACAGCCCCTGCGCCCATGACCACGGCCACCACCACCGCCCAAGATGCGGCCCCCGCGACGTTGGCCGACGGCCCCCTCCCCATCCCACCCGGCCGGGTGACCATGGTCAAGGCGCTGCCCGGCAGCACCCGCACGCGCCGCCGCCTGTTGCTGGCCACCAGCGCCCTGGCACTGGGGGTCATGGGCGCCCTGCTGTACTGGATATGGCCCATGTTCTACCAGCACGACTGCGCCCCCGGCAAAGCCTGCCCTATGTGGCTGCCCTATGGCCTGGCAGTGCTGGCTCTGGTGCCGGCGATCGCGCCCCTGGCCCTGTGGCGCAGGCTGAAGGCGCTGGAAAGCATCCGCATCGGCACCGATGGCCAGCAGGTGCAGGCCCGCGTGGGCAACAAGCGCTACCAGGCCCCGGCGCACCAGGTCACCTGCACGCGCCAGCAGCTCCTGATCGGCCTGGGGGTGGTGCCACTGCGCCTCAACGGCCAGGCCCTGTTTGACGAAGCGCTGCTGCGCCGCGACTTCATCCACCGCCTGCCCCAGATGCAAATGCACAACAGCCCCTGGAGCGCCGGGCTGCTGGGCCACTGGTGGAAAAACGGTGGCTGGCAGGGGCGCGCTCTTGTCTTCGGATTCGGCGCCCTGTGTGTGCTGCTGGCGTGGTTGATGGTGGGGCTGCTGGTGCTGCGCGGGCTGTCGGCGTGGCTGGCCACGCTGCTCTGAGCCGGACAACATCCGACTGCTGCAGCGCAGCATCCAAAACTCTCAAATTGATAGCACCGGTCGCACTAGCGACAAGCGCGCTGCGCCGGGTTGATCACAATCCGGCGCATGGGAACCCTCTACCTCGTGCGCCATGGCCAGGCCTCGTTTGGCGCAGAAAACTACGACCAGCTCAGCCCCGTCGGCCACCAGCAGGCGGTGCGGCTGGGCCAGTTCTGGCGCGAACGCGGCCAGCGCTTTGACGCCGTCATCACCGGCACGCTGCAGCGCCATGTGCAGACGCTGGACGGCATCGTGGAGGGCCTGGGCGCCGCCCCCGAGGCGCTGCAGTTACCCGGCCTCAACGAATACGACAGCCACGCGCTGATTGCCGCCATCCACCCCCAGCCGCTGGGCCCCGCCGACACGCCCGAGCGCTACCGCGCGCACTTCCGCATCCTGTGCGACGCGCTGGCGCAGTGGATGGCCGGTGTCATCAGCCCCCAGGGAATGCCCAGCTGGAACGAGTTTTCGGCCGGTGTGCGCAGCGCGCTCGACCATGTGCGCCACCACCACGCGGGCCAGAACGTGCTGCTGGTGAGCAGCGGCGGCCCCATCTCCACCGCCGTGGGCGAGGTGCTGGGCACCGCGCCCGAAGTAACGATTGCGCTGAACATGCGCATCCGCAACAGCGCGGTGACGGAGTTCACGATTGCGCCCAAGCGGTTGATGCTGCAGACGTTCAACACCCTGCCGCACCTGAACGAGCTGGAGCATGCGGGGTGGGTGACACATGCCTGAGATTCTGAGGTTTTCAGGCCGTCTCCGCGCTATGGATAACGATTGATAGCTATATTTTTAATAGCGAATCAATCACCTGCCGCACAGCGGCAACCCGAGCAACCCACGGCCCGTGCCACCTGGCTGTTACAGCGGCCCCACACCGTCCACCAGGGTGGACAACGGCAGTGCCTGCAGTTCCTGCAGCAGCGCCACCAGTTGCTGCGCGGCAGCATCCACCACCGCCCGCCCCTTGTCGGCCGTGGCCGCAGCGGCATGGCCCACCGCCCCGGCCGGGTGGTAGTCCTGCATCTGCCAGCCCAGCTTGGCGGTTTTTCCGTTGCCCAGGATGGCGTAGCGCTCGGCGCGGTTCTGCGAGCTGGAGCGGAAGTTTTGCGCATGTTCCATGTGCACCGTGGCGGGTGCCAGGTGCAGCATCATCGATGTCTCGATCTCGCCCGCATGGATGCCAAAGCGGTGCTCCTGGGCGCTGAACTGGCCCGCCACCGCGTCGGGCAGCGGCAGGCTGAACCAGCTGGCGCTGTAGACGATGAGATCGCATCGCGTGCGCAGCTCGCGCGCCACGATGTCCATCACGCTCACCTGGCCGCCGTGGCCGTTGAACAGCAGCAGCTTCTTGATGCCCGCACGGGCCACACATTCGCCAAGCTCGGTCCACAGCGCGATCACCGTGGCGGGCGACAGCGTGAGCGTGCCGGGGAAGCGGATGTGCTCCGGGCTCAGGCCCACGTTCTGTGGCGGCAAGAACAGCACAGACAAGTCGGCGGGCAGTTGCGGCAACGCGGCATCAATCACGCCCTGCAGCAGCGTCGCATCCACCGACAGGGGCAGGTGCGGCCCATGCTGCTCAATGGCCGCCACGGGCAGCACGGCCACCACCTCTTCAGCCTGCCCGCTGGCCTTTAGCGCCGCGAAATCACGGGTGGACAAGTCGGCCCAGAAGCGGGAGGGCAAGGGAGTCAATGCGGCAGAAGTCATGCGTGCATGGTAGCGGCGCTGTTGGCGCCTGGGAAACTGCCAGCAGCGCCGCTAACATGCCACCATGACCCAAGACCTCTTCCGCCAAGACGCCTACCTGCGCGAATGCAGCGCCCACATCACCGCCACCGCCGATGCCGATGCCGGCATCGTGCTGGACCAGACCGTGTTCTACCCCCTGGGCGGCGGCCAGGCCGGTGACAGCGGCGTGCTGGTGCTGGCAGACGGCACGCAGATCGCCATTGCCGACACCCGCAAGGGCAAGGACGCCGACGGCAACCCCACCAGCGACATCGTCCACATCCCCGCACCCGGGCAGGAAGAGCGTGTGGCGCAGCTCACGCCCGGTACGGCCGTCACCGCCCGCATAGACTGGGAACGCCGCCACCGCATGATGCGCCTGCACACCACCAGCCACCTGCTGTGCCACGTAGTGCCGCAGCTGGTCAACGGCTGCTCCATCACGCCCGACTACGCGCGCCTGGACTTTGCGATGACCGACCCGCTGGACAAGGAGCAGCTGACCGCCGCCATCGCCACCCTGGTGGCCGCCGCGCACCCGCTCACCGTGGCCTCGATCAGCGACGAAGAACTGGACGCCAACCCCGCCCTGGTCAAAAGCATGAGCGTGCAGCCGCCCCGGGGCACGGGGCGCATCCGCACCATCCGCATCGGGGGCGACGGCGACGCCCCGCTGATCGACCTGCAGCCCTGTGGTGGCACACATGTGGCCAATACGTCGGAGATTGGCGCCATCGTGGTGACGAAGATTGAAAAGAAAAGCGCCACCACCCGGCGGGTGGTGCTGGGCTTCGCCCAGTGAACGAAGCGAAAAGCGCTTTTCTTTGGTGCGGAATCATTTGCACGCAGTGCAAGAGAGGCCGCACCAAAAGCCTTGGCATCAACCACCACCCGCCGGATGGTGCTGGGCTTTGCCCAGTGAGCGAAGCGCAGAGCGCAGCACCCCACTGTCAACAATCTTGAACCACCCACCTCCACCTGTTGCAATGGCTTACCTCGGCTGACGCACTGCAGGGACAATAGCGGCTCGCGCGCGACCCCTCTGGTTTTTCGCCAGCCCCGGGGCTGCAGCGCCCACCCTAGCCTGCCGCCATGCCGATCTCCCTGCGCTCCGTCTCGTTTGCAACCCTGCGCCAGCACCGCTGGTTCCGCCCCGCCGTCCGCGCGCTGGCGGGTCTGATCGCCCTGTGGCTGGTCACCTGGCTCGCCATTCCACCGCTGATCAAGGGCCCGCTGGAGCGCATCGCGTCCGAGCAACTGGGGCGCACGGTGACCATTGGCGGCATCGACTTTCAGCCCTGGAGCCTCGAATTTGCGCTGCGTGACGTGGCCGTGGCGGGCGCCGACGGTGGGCCTCCGCAACTGACCATTGGCCGCATCTATGCCGATGGCGAGTTGCAGTCGCTGCTGCGCCTGGCGCCCGTGGTGGACGCCTTCACCATCGACAACCCGGTGCTGCGCATCACCCACCTGGGCGATGGCCGATATGACGTGGACGACATCATCGCCAAGGTCACCGCGCCCAAGAACGACCCCGAGCCCGACACCGGCCCCGCGCGCCTGGCGCTGTACAACCTGGCGCTCACGGGCGGCAGCATCGACTTCATCGACAACACGGTCACCGAGACCCACGAGGTGCGCGCGCTGACGCTGAAGGTGCCGTTCATCAGCACCCTGCCCTCGCAGCGCGAGGTCAAGGTCGAGCCCCACCTGGCGTTCACGCTGGACGGCAGCCGGTTTGACTCCTCCGCCGAGGGCACGCCGTTTGCGCAGACCGGCAAAGCCGACGCGCAGATCCGGCTGGATGGTCTGAACCTGGCGCCCTACCTGGGCTACCTGCCCGCCAACCTGCCCGTGAAGGTGCAAAGCGCCACGCTGGATGCGGACGTGAAGGTGGCCTTTGAGCAGCACCCGCGCATGGCCGTGAAGCTGAGCGGCACCGTGCAAGCCAGCGGCGTGCGCATGGCCGACCGCCAGGGCGCCGACCTGCTGAGCTACGAGCGCCTGAAGATTGACATGGCCGATGTGCGCCCGCTGGAGCAGATCGTGCGCCTGCAGCATGTGGAGCTGACGGCGCCGGTGGTCACGGCCACGCGCGATGCGGCGGGCCAGATCAACCTGGCGCAGCTGGCAGCGCCTGCGCAGGCTGCAACGCCCGCCAAGGGCAAGGCCACCCCACCTGCAGCGCCAGCATCTGCCGACGCTGCATCTTCGCCACGGGCCAGCACCGCCTCCGCCCCTGCGGCCCCCGCCTCTGCGGGCAATGCCAAAGCCAAGGCAGCCGATCCCGCCTGGGCGGTCGAAGTGGCCACCGCCGCCGTGCGTGGCGGCACCCTGCGCTGGGCCGACGCCACCACGCGCCCCGCTGCAGCCCTGCAGGCCACGGAACTCACGCTGGAGGCCGCCGACATCGCCCTGCCTTTCGCCAAAGACAACGCCAAGCCGTTCACCTTCAAGGGCGGGCTCAACCTGCAGGGCAGCACGCTCAGCTTCACCGGCGAAGCCACAGACCAAAAGGCCCAGGTCAACACCACCCTGAACGCACTGGCCCTGCAACTGGCTGCGCCCTACCTGGCCCAGGCGCTGGAACCCACGGTGACCGGCCAGCTCAGCGGTGATGTGGGTGTGACTTGGCAAGCCCCCACGGGCGTAGCCGCACAGGCAGGTGCCACGGGTGTCACCCTCAAGGCGGGCCCCCTGGCGCTGGAGCAACTCGCCGTCAAGCAGGGCAAGACCACCTTGGCCAGCCTGGGCAAGCTGGAGATTGCAGGCGCCGAAGTGCCTCTGGACGCACGCACCGCCACACTGGAGCGGCTGGCCATCAGCCAGCCACAACTGGCGGTGGAGCGCGGCGCGGACGGGCGCTGGATGTTTGAACGCTGGCTGAAGGCTGCTCCTGCCGCGCAAGGCAGCGCCACCGCAACTGCTGACTCAGCCCCCGCCAGCAACGCCGCGCCCTGGAAGCTGCGCGTGGCCGATTTCTCGCTGCAGGGCGGCACCGTCTCGCTGGCCGACAACGCCCAGCCGCGCCCCGTGGCGCTGGACGTGACGGCCCTGGGCATCACCGCCCGCAACCTGGCCAGCGACGGCAGCAAGCCCGAGGCCTTCACGCTCACCGCCCGCGCCGCCGCGCCGGGCAAGGGCAACAACAAGGCCGCACCCGGCAAGATCGACTACCAGGGCACGCTGGCCCTGCAGCCCCTGACCACCCAGGGCCAGCTGGAGGCATCCCGCCTGCCGCTGCATGCGCTGGACGGTTACCTGGCCAGCCAGCTGTCGGTGGAACTGCTGCGCGCCGATGTGGGCTACCGGGGCCAGGTGGCGCTGGCGCAGTCCGACAAGGGCGTCAGCCTGCGCCTGGCGGGTGATGCCGTGGTCGAAGACCTGCAGGCCAACAGCACGGCCGCCTTCACCCCCAAGACCGAGGCCCAGGTGGGCGAGGAACTGCTGGCCTGGAAGAGCCTGAACCTGCGTGGCCTGGCAGTAGCCACCGCCCCCGGCACCGCGCCGCGCGTGGAGGTCAAGGAAACCAGCCTGGTGGACTTTTTTGCGCGCGTCACCGTGAATGAGGTCGGCCGCATCAACCTGAGTGACATCGCCAAGACACCGGAAGAAGCCCGTGCCGCCAATGCCGCCAGCGCCTCGGCCAATGCGCCCCCCGCCAGCACAGCGGCTGCGCCCGCAGCCACCGCAGCAGCATCTGCAGCCTCTGCCCCGGCCGCCGTCGCGCAAGTCAACCCGCTCGCGCCCGTGGTGCAGTTCGGCCCGGTGAGCCTGGTCAATGGCCGGGTGGCGTTCTCGGACTTTTTCATCAAGCCCAACTACGCGGCCAACCTCTCGGAGCTGACCGGCAAGCTGAGCGCGTTCTCGTCGCAGGCGCCCGGCGGCGATCCGGTGCTGGCCGACCTGGAGCTGCGCGGCCGCGCCGAGGGCTCGGCCTCGCTCGAAATCACCGGCAAGCTCAACCCCCTGGCCCAGCCCCTGGCGCTCGACATCACCGGCAAGGTGCGCGACCTGGAACTGCCCCCGCTCACGCCCTACGCCGTCAAGTACGCGGGCCACGGTATCGAACGCGGTAAGCTCAGCGTGGATGTGAACTACAAGGTGCTGCCGAACGGCCAGCTCACCGCCAGCAACCGGCTGGTGCTCAACCAGCTGACCTTTGGCGAGCCCGTGGAGGGCGCACCCAACAGCCTGCCGGTGAAACTGGCCGTGGCCCTGCTGGCCGACCGCAACGGCGTGATCGACCTGGACCTGCCCATCAGCGGCTCGCTCAACGACCCGCAGTTCCGCATCGGCCCCGTCATCTTCAAGATCGTCGTCAACCTGATCGGCAAGGCGCTGACCTCGCCCTTCAGCCTGCTGGCCAGCGCCTTTGGTGGTGGCGAGGAGATGAACCATGTGCCCTTTGCCCCCGGCAGCGCCACCCTCACGCCCGAGGCGCAGCAGAGCCTGGACAAGGTGGCCAAGGCCCTGGCCGACCGCCCCACGCTCAAGATCACCGTGACCGGCACGGCCAGCCTGCCGGACGAACGCGAAGGCCTGCAGCGCGAAAGCCTGCAGCAACGGGTGCTGGCCGAAAAGCGCCGCGCCAACCCGGCGGACACCCCCCCCGTGTCGGCCGCCGAGTACCCCGCCCTGCTCAAGGAGGTGTACCGCCGCGCCGACATCCCCAAGCCGCGCAACCTGGTCGGCCTGGCCAAGGACCTCACGGTGCCCGAGATGGAAGCCCTGCTGCTGGCCCACCAGCCCGCCACCGAGGCCATGGCCGCCGAGCTGGCTACGCAGCGCGGTCAGGCGATCCGCACCTATCTGGTTGCGCAGAAGCTGCCGGTGGAGCGCCTCTTTGTCGCAGCCCCCAAGGCGGGCAAGCAGCCCGAAAAGTGGACCCCGCGTGCGGATTTGAGCCTGGCCACACAATAGGCGGCTGGCTGGCGGGAGGATTCCGGGGAATCCCCCCGCCAGTCTGATCGCCCCGCAGGCAGAGCGCAGGGGCGCTGGAACCAAACCCGCCCCGCCCGCTCCCACACTGCACCATGCCTTCACGCCTGCTTCACCGCCTCGCAGCCACTCTTTTTTTTATAGCTGCAAGCGCTCTATGGACGGGCGCAAACGCCCAATTTAGCCCCAAAACTGGCGGCCAGGGCACCAGCGTGGTCACCACGCCCTATGTGCGCGCCGAGCTGCTGGCGCATGCGCCGCAGGGCGTGGCGCCCGGCCAGCCGCTGTGGCTGGGCCTGCAGATTACCCACCAGCCCGAGTGGCACACCTACTGGAAAAACCCCGGCGACTCCGGCCTGCCCACCGACCTGGCCTGGACCTTGCCCGCCGGGCTGGACGCGGGCGAAATCGCCTGGCCCCTGCCCAAGAAGATCCCCATCGGCACGCTGGCCAACTATGGCTACGAAGGCACGGTGCTGCTGCCCGTGCCCGTGACGGTGGCCAGCACGTTTGCGCCCGGTCCGCTGGCCAAGGACGCGACGATCAAACTGCGCGCCTCGTGGCTGGTGTGCCGCAAGGAGTGCATCCCTGAGGAGGGCGAGTTCACGCTGCAACTGCCCATTCAGAGCACCACCGCACTGAGCGGCGCTGCGTTTGAAGCCGCCTCCAAGGCGCATCCCCGGCCGGTGCTGGCGGGCACCAACGGCATCGTGCCCGACAGCCAGGCGCAGTTGGCCGCCGAGGGCAACACCCTGAACGTCAGCGTGCAGGGCCTGCCCGTGGCGCTGCGCGGCAAGACGCTGGACCTGTTCCCTGAAACCGCCGAAGTCATCGACAACGCTGCGCAGTGGAAGCAGGCCTGGAACGGCAGCGTGTGGACCGCGCAGATTCCCCTGTCCACCCAGCGCAGCGCCAGCCCCAGCCTGATGCCCGTGGTGCTGGCCGAGCAGGCAGCCCCAGGCCACGGCACTGGCCCCGACACCCGCACCGGCTACCGCGCTGAGCTGAAGGTGCTGGGCACCTGGCCCCAGGGCGCGTCGGTGGCTGCAGTGTCGCCTGCGCTGGAAGCCGCCCTCAAGGCCAACGCAGCGCAGGCAGGCGGTGCGGCAACACCGGCTGCAGGCTCCGGCGCCTCGTCACTCACCCTCACCGCCGCATTGCTGGGCGCCTTGCTCGGTGGGCTCATTCTTAACCTCATGCCCTGCGTGTTCCCGGTGCTGGCAATCAAGGTGGTGGGCTTTACCCAGCATGCACAGGACCGGCGCGCGCACCGCATTAGCGGCATGGCGTACACGGCGGGTGTGGTGCTGTCGTTCATCGCGCTCGGCGCGCTCATGCTGGGCCTGCGTGCGGCGGGTGAGGCGGTGGGCTGGGGCTTCCAATTGCAGTCGCCCGCCGTGGTCGCATCGCTCGCGGCGCTGTTCACGCTGATCGCACTCAACCTGGCGGGTGTGTTCGAGTTCGGGCATTTCCTGCCGTCCTCGGTGGCCAGCCTGCAGGCGCGCCACCCGGTGGCCGACAGTTTCCTCACCGGCGTGCTGGCCGTGGCCGTGGCCTCGCCCTGCACCGCGCCGTTCATGGGCGCGTCACTGGGCCTTACCGCCACGCTGCCAGCGCCCCAGGCGCTGGCCGTGTTTGCCGCGCTGGGCCTGGGGCTGGCGCTGCCGTACCTGGCGGCGAGCTTGGTGCCCGCCGTGGCGCGCGCCCTGCCCCGCCCCGGCGCGTGGATGGACACCTTCCGCAAGCTGATGGCCTTCCCCATGCTGGCCACTGTGGTCTGGCTGGTGTGGGTGTTGGGCCAGCAAAGTGGCATCGATGGCGCGGGTGCACTGCTGATCCTGCTGGTGGGGCTGTCGCTGGTGGTGTGGGCGCTGTCGCTGGCCGGGCGTGCGCGGGTGTGGATGGCCAGCGTGTCCATCGCGGCGATGGCCTTGCTGGTCTGGTCTTTTGCGCCGCACATCACCAACGTGCCCACCACGCAAAGCGCGACCCAGGCGTCGTCGGCCACCGGCTGGCAGCCCTGGGCACCCGGCGCGGCCGAGCAGATCGTGGCCAGTGGCCGCCCTGTGTTTGTGGACTTCACCGCCGCCTGGTGCGTGACCTGCCAGTACAACAAGAAGACCACGCTGGCCGACGCCAACGTGCTCGCCGATCTGCAAACGAAAAACGTCGCCCTGCTGCGCGCCGACTGGACGCGCCGCGACCCTGCCATCACCGCCGCCCTGGCGTCGCTGGGCCGCAGCGGCGTGCCCGTGTACGTGTTCTACCGCCCCGGCAAACCGCCGGTGGTGCTGACCGAGGTGCTCAGCGTGGACGAGGTGCGCGCCACCATCGCCCAGTTGTAGGCCCACCTTTCAGCTTTCGACCACCCGCCAACCCCTTCAGGAGACCCCGCCATGAAGCTGCTTCGCCGTACGTTGATCGCCACCGCCGCCCTGGTCGCCCTGGGCGCCCAGGCCGCCGCCACCGTGGGCCAGCCCGCGCCCGACTTCACGCTCAAGGACACCAGCGGCAAGACCGTGCGCCTGTCGGACTTCAAAGGCAAACACGTGGTGCTGGAATGGACCAACCCCGGCTGCCCCTTTGTGCGCAAGCACTACGACAGCGGCAACATGCCCGCCACGCAAAAAGACGCCACCGGCAAAGGCGTGGTGTGGCTGTCCATCAACTCCACCGAAAAAGCCAGCAGCGACTACCTGGAGCCCGCCAAACTCGCGGCCTGGAAGACCGAGCGCAAAGCCGCCCCCACCGCCGTGCTGATGGACGAAGAAGGCACCGTGGGCAAGAGCTACGGCGCGCGCACCACGCCCCACATGTACATCGTCAACCCGCAGGGCATGCTGGTGTACGCAGGCAGTATCGACAGCATCCCCTCGGCCCGCCCGGCCGACATCGAGAAGGCCACCAACTATGTGAAGGTGGGGCTGGCCGAGGCACTGGCTGGCAAGCCCATCTCGGCGGCGACAACGGCGCCGTATGGGTGCAGCATCAAGTACAAGTCGCCGGCCTGACCCTCCGCTGCAAACCAGAGGGCATGCGTACACTGTTTGCATGCTCCACACCCCCGACACCATCAGCACCCTGCGCCACCTGCTCACCGCCTGCCGCACCATCGCGGTGGTGGGCCTCTCGCCGCAGTGGCACCGCCCCAGCTACTTTGCCGCCAAGTACATGCAGGCGCACGGATACCGCATCGTGCCGGTCAACCCGCTGGTGGCGCGCGAGGGCGGGCAGATCCTGGGCGAGACGGCCTATGCCAGCGTGACCGAGGCAGCCGCCGTGCTGGCGGCGCAGGGCCAGAAGATCGACATGGTGGACTGCTTTCGCAAGAGCGAGGACATCCCACCGCTGGCCGAGGAGGCCGTCGCCATCGGCGCACAGTGCCTGTGGCTGCAGCTTGGCGTGTTCAACGAGGCCGCAGGCCAGCGCGCCGAGGCTGCCGGGCTGCAGGTGATCCAGAACCGCTGCGTGAAGATCGAACACGCGCGGCTGTTTGGTGGCCTGGGCTGGATGGGCGTGAACACACGCGTGATCAGCGCCAAGCGCTTGCGGCAGCTGCCTTACTAGCAATTTGATAGCTGCAACCGCTTATCCATAGCGCGGAAACGGCCATTTTTTCTTCAAAAAACCATGTCTTCCAACCCACCCTCCGGCGCCGACCGCGCCTTTGGCTTTGGCACCCGTGCCATCCACGCCGGTGCCCAGCCCGACCCGGTGACCGGCGCGCGTGCCACGCCCATCCACCAGACAACCAGCTTTGTCTTCGACAACGCCGAACACGCCAGCAGCCTGTTCAACCTGCAGACCTTTGGCAACGTCTACAGCCGCATCAGCAACCCCACGGTGGCGGTGTTGGAGGAGCGCATCGCCAGCCTCGAAAACGGCCGCGCGGCCCTGGCCTGCGCCAGCGGCATGGCGGCGCAGATGGCGGCACTGCTGGCTATCCTCAAAACCGGCGACCACATCGTGGCGGCCAGCACGCTCTACGGCGGCACGGTGGGGCAGCTGGGCGTGGGCTTCAGCCGCCTCGGCATCGAAACCACCTTTGTGGACCCTGCCGATCCCGAGAACTTTGCGCGCGCCATGCGCCCCAACACCCGCGCCGTGTATGGCGAGACCATCGGCAACCCGCTGGTCAACGTGCTCGACATCGCGGCCGTGGCCGAGGTGGCGCATGCGCACGGCGTGCCGCTCATCATCGACAACACGGTGGCCAGCCCGTACCTGTGCAACCCGCTGGCCCTGGGCGCCGACATCGTGGTGCACAGCGCCACCAAGTACATCGGCGGCCACGGCACCACCATGGGCGGCGTGGTGGTGGAGGGTGGCAAGTTCCCGTGGGACAACGGCAAGTTCCCCGAGATGGTGGAGCCCAGCCGCGCGTACCACGGCGTGAAGTTCTACGAGACCTTTGGCGACTTTGGCTACACGATGAAGGCGCGCATGGAGGTCAACCGTACCTTTGGCGGCGTGCTCTCGCCCATGAACGCATGGCAACTGCTGCAGGGCGCCGAAACCCTGCACCTGCGCATGCGCGAGCACTGCCGCAACGCGCTGGCCGTGGCGAAGTTTTTGCAGAGCCACCCGCAGGTGGCGTGGGTCAACTACCCCGGCCTGGCCGATTCGCCGTATTTCGACCTCGCGCAAAAGCAATTCCGCGCGGTGGATGGCACACCGGGCGCATCGGGCATCCTCACGTTTGGCGTGAAGGGGGGCGCTGCGGCGGGCGAGAAGTTCATCGACGCCTGCGAATTCTTGAGCCACCTCGCCAACATCGGCGACGCGAAGACGCTGGTGATCCACCCCGCATCGACCACACACCGGCAGCTCAATGAAGAAGAGCTGGCCCGCGCGGGTGTGAGCGCGGACATGGTGCGTTTGTCGGTAGGCATTGAGGACCTGGACGACATCCTGTGGGACATCGACCAGGCGCTGGGGCGCAGGTAACTCTGTGGCAGCAGCCAGCCTCAATGCGCTCCAAGCAGCTCGGATGCCCGCTTCAACACGGGGGCATCCACCATGCGCCCTTCGAACTCGAACGCCCCGCTGTAGCGCGCGGCGGCTTCAGTGACCTGTCGGGCCCATTCCAGCCGCCGCGCGTCGGGGACGAATCCGCGATGCACCGCAGCGATCTGCGAGGGGTGGATGCACAACTTTCCGCCAAAGCCCGTGCGGTATGCGCGTTGCGCATCATGCAAGCCGCGCTGCGCATCCCGGATGTCCAGCGTCACGCCATCCACGGGGGGCGCCAGGCCGGCAGCACATGAGGCCAACACGATCTGGGCACGGTAAGGCGCCAGCACGTTGTCCAGGTCACCGTCAGGCATGTCGTGGTCGATGCGCAGGTCCAGGCAGAAGTCCACCGTGCCGAACAGCAGTCTGACAACCCCAGGACATTGCGCCAGAAGTTGAACGTTTTGCAGGCCAGCAGCTGTCTCCACCAGCGCAAGCAGCGGCACGGGGCGGCCAATAGACCGGCGCACGAGGTCCAGTTGCCCAGGCGTCTCTGCCTTGGGGACCACCACAGCGGCCACGCCCAGATGTCCGCACAAAGCCAAGTCTTCGTCGATCCACGGCGTATCTGTGGCGTTCACGCGAACCAGGCCGGTACCACCCCGCTCCAGGTAGGCATGGCAGGCAGCACGCGCACGCGCCTTGTCATCCATCCGCACGGCATCCTCCAGATCGAGAATCACCGCGTGCGCGCCACTGTCGGCGGCCTTGGCAAAACGTTCAGGACGATCGCCCGGAACAAACAGCAGCGACCGGGCCGCGGACAGCTTGGAGGTCCACATCGGGTCAATCCAGACTGACTTTGGCATTGCGGATGATGGTGCGCCAGCTGCTGATATCTTCATTCAGCAAGCGGGCCAGTTGGGCCGCGCTGGAGGGCATGGGCTGCGCACCTTGCTCCTCCATTCTTTTGGTGTATTCGGGGTTGGTCAGCACCTTGTGTATGGCCTGATTCAGCCGGGTGCGAAGCGTCTCGGGCACAGCGCCAGGCGCGAAAACTGCGAACCACGAATCCACAATCATCGGAGGGTAGCCACTTTCGAGGGCTGTGGGCAGCTCGGGGAACAACCGCGAACGCTGCCCGCCGGTGACCGCGATGGCGCGCAGTTTTCCCGAGCGAATGTGGGGAAGCGCTGCAGGAATGGTTGAGATCATGAACTGCGTCTGCCCGGCCATCAGATCGACCAGAGCGGGGGCCGCGCCCTTGTAGGGTACATGCGTGATCTTCAGGTCTGCCAGTTGGGCATACATCTCACCGGCCAGGTGAAAAATGCTGCCAGCCCCTGCCGAGCCGTAACTGACCTGACCGGGGTGGGCTTTGGCGTAGCTGCTCAGTTCCTGCAGCGTCTTCACTGGCAATGCAGGATTGACAACGACAACGTTGTTGACACGCGCCACCAGGGAAATCGGCGCGAAACTGGTGACCGGGTCCCACGGGATCTTCTTGTACAGGGACGGGTTGATGGCATTGGTGCCGTTGTACCCAAGAAGCAGCGTGTATCCGTCGGGCACGGCCTGCGCCACCACAGAGGCGCCGATATTGCCGCCCGCACCACCACGGTTGTCTACCACCACAGGCTGCCCTAGTTCTTTGCCTAGCCCATCGGCCAGGATGCGCCCGACGATGTCGGTAGTCCCCCCAGCCACGAAGGGCACGATCAAGGTGACAGGTTTGGCAGGGTAGCTGTTCGCAAAGGCAGAGGTGGCGCAAAAGGCTGCCGCCAAGGCGAGCAGAACGCGGCGGCCCACTGGGCGAAGAGAGTTGCGAGGCGTGGTCATGGGTTGTCTCCTGGTAGTGCTCGTTGTATTGCTAGGTTGCGTAAGCCATGGTTTCTTGAAAGGTGCTGCCATCTCTAGCGCGCCTAAAACAAGGCCTCGGCCTGCATGGAAACCGCGCCGCTCTCCAGCGTGACCCACACCATGGCTGTACCGGCGCTCTCGCCCCAGTGCAGAGTCAGCGTCTGGCCCAGCAGTGCAGGGCGCAGGCCCCTGTAGCGGAATTCGCGCAGCGGACACCCGGCGACTTCTTGCGCCCAGGCCGCCAAAAGGGTTGCATTGAGCGGGCCATGGATGACCAGGTTGTCGTAGCCTTCAACCCCACGGCAGTAGTCCAGGTCATAGTGAATGCGATGGCCATTGAAAGTGAGCGCGGAGTAGCGGAACAACTGCGTGGCGTCGGGTCGGTAGGTACGCGTACGGGTAGAAATGGGCAGGCCCGCATCGGTGGGCACCACAGCGCCAACGGGTGGGGCGGGATGGGCCGGTGCGGCGGACTTGTAGACGATGTCGTGAAGCTCCCGGAGCGCTAGTTGCCCTTGGTGCCAGATCTCATGCGCCACCGTCACGAAGACCAGATCGCCGCTGCGCCCCGCCTTGTGCTGCACCGACGCAATGCGCGAGCGCTTCTCCACCGCAGCCCCTAACGGCAGGGGGGCATCAAAGTTCACTACGCCGCCAGCCCACATGCGGTTGGGCAGAGGTACGGGGGGCAGGAAGCCGCCGCGCGCTGGATGGCCGTCGCGCCCCAACTCAGTGGGCGGCAGGCCCTCCAGGAAGTAGGTCCAGTGCCACAGGGGAGGCAAAGCGGCGCCAACACCCAGAGCATCGCGGGACAGTCCGAGTGTGGCGGCCATCAGACCGGCGTGGCGCGGCGCCAACAGGTCATGTGTAGTGGTTTCGCGGCCCACCCAGTTTTGCAAGTAGGCAAGATTGATCTCATTCATGGCAAGGACTCTCCGATGGCAACTTGGTGCAAGGGGCTGGCAAATGAGCAGCCGACGATTTCCGGGTCAGGCAGACTTCTGGGCAGAACGCGCTTCGTCGAAGTCCGTTGGCCGTTCGGCAAACTCCCTGCGTAACACCTCCGTGTGCTGTCCAAGCTCGGGGGCCGGGGCAAAGCGGCCAAGATCCCAGGGGCCGCGCACGGGCGGTGCAACCATGTCCACCGCCCGTCCCTGCACCGGCATGGACCAGGTGCGCAGTGCCGGGTGTCGCGCCATATCTCCCACCGATCGCACCTGGCCATAGGCAGTGTTGGACTGATTGAGCCGTGCAAGCGCCGCTTGCAGTGGAAGCGCGGTGAATGCCTGGACGATGATGGCGTCCAGCTGTGCCCTGTGGCGCACCCGATCGGAGTTGCTGGCAAAGCGTTCATCTGCCGCCAGTTCCGGTTGCAGCAGGAACCTGCTGCAAAACATGCCCCACTCGCGCTCGTTCTGGATGCTGATCACCACATCCTTGCCATCCTGCGTGGTGTACGCCCCATAGGGTGCAATAGAGGGATGCCTCAGCCCTTGGCGACCTGGCGCCCCGTCGCCCTGGGTCTCGTGCAGATAGGGAACGGTCATCCAGTCGGCTGCACCGTCAAACAGCGACACAGATACCCCACATCCCTTACCAGTGCGCTCACGCAGTGCCAGCGCGGAAAGGACGGCAATGGTGGCATTCATACCTGCACCGATATCGCAGATCGACACGCCAATGCGCCCGCACGCCTCCGGAGCGCCACTTATTGCGGCCAGACCGCTTTCACACTGCACCAGCAGGTCATACGCCTTGAGCCCGCTGGCGGGACCATCGGCACCATAGCCCGTGATGTCGCAAGTAATCAGGCGCGGATACCGTGCACGCAAGCCCGCACTGTCAAAGCCAGCGCGCTCCAGGGCGCCTGGCGCCAGGTTCTGTACAAAAACATCGGCCTGGGCGAGCAAACCACGCAGAAACTCGGCATCTGCGCTTTGCTTGAAATCCAGCACCAGCGACTCCTTGCCGCGATTGGTCCACAGAAAGTATGAGGAGCTGCCATGGACAGCATGGTCGTAACCTCTTGCGAAGTCGCCTTCTGTGCGCTCGACCTTAATGACCCGTGCACCCATTTCAGCCAATCGGCCAGTGCACAGTGGAGCGGCCAGCGCCTGCTCAATGGAGACGACCAAGAGGCCGTCCAGAGGGCGAACAGAAGTCTCTGAGACGAAGGAACTTTTACGGGTAGAGGAGTTTTTTGCTTGCATGGCGCAAGTTTCTCCAGGCAGCCCCAGCACGAAAAGCGAATTCTTGCAAAACCATCGTTCGCGTAAAACGAACAAGCAACATCAAGGATGTCTCCCATGGCCCTGCTACGGTTCGGTTCCAATCGGACCGTTCCAACAGAGAAAGCGGAGACAGCGAAACATGCGCTATGAACTCACCGACCTGAAGGTTTTCCTCGCCGTGGCGCAGGAGGGACACCTGTCACGCGGCGCGCGGCGCTGCCACTTGGCACCATCCTCTGCGAGCCTGCGCCTCAAGGGATTGGAGGAGGCTGTCGGCACGCCGCTTTTTGTACGCCATGCGCGGGGAGTCACTTTGACCCAGGCAGGCAACGTGATGCTGGAGCACGCTCGGCGCTGCATCGCTCAGCTGGAGCAGATGCACGCCGACCTGCAGCCTTACTCGAAGGGACTGGCAGGACATATCACCCTGTTCGCAAACAACAATGCCATCAGTTCGTTCCTGCCCGATGATCTCGCCCAGTTCTTCACGGCCTACCCGGCTGTGCGCATCACCATGGAAGAACGGCTGAGCCTGGACATCGTCTCCGCCGTGGCCGCAGGACGCGCGGATGTGGGGGTTGTTGCCTTTGAGGAGGAACACATCGGCCTCGCGTTCCTTCCCTACCGCGATGACCAACTTGTACTGCTAGCTCCGTTGCAAAGCGCACTAGGGAGCCGTCGTTCAGTGCGGTTCGCAGACTGCCTGGACCAGCCGTTTATCAGCCTGCAATCAGGAGCCGCTCTGCACACCTATCTCATGAACCATGCAGCGGCGCTAGGTGCCCGTCTGGATGTGCGAGTGCAGGTATCAGGCTACCGGGCAATAGCTCGCTTGGTGGCGTCCGGAGCAGGTGTCGGTGTGGTGCCACGGTCAGCGATGGGGCGAGGAGATCACGGGAAGTTGGCCTGCCTTGCAATCGAAGAGCCCTGGGCCCAACGACGGCTCAAGGTCTGCTTTAAGGAAGGCATAGAGCAAATCAACCCCTTTGTGCCACAGCTTGTCAGCATCCTGCGCAAACAAAAATGAAGAGACAGCGCCCCAAGAGCTTTTGAGCAAAAAAGCCCACAACTTCGCTATGGCGCTCCCAGCCGCTGCGACAGGCTGCGCGCGGTATCGCGCAGATGACAGGCTGCAATGCTGTCCGGCCCCGTCTGCAGCGTCGCGCTGGGGCCGATCACGGCGATGCACAGCACCAGTTGCCCAAACCCATCAAACACCGGCGTGGCCAGCGCGCTGATGCCGGGCAGGAGCTGGTCGGTCACCTCGCTGATCTGGTGCTGGCGCACCGCCTCCAGTTCGGCCGCAAAGGCGGGCTCGTCCAGTGCTCCCGCAAACCCTTCGGCCGCCAGCGCAGCCGCAGCGCGCTCGCGCGGGCCGAAGGCTGCGAACACCTTGCCCGTGGCCGTGTGCCGCACCGAGGCCGTGGTGCCGTGGCGCATGGCCACGTACACGGCCGTAGGGCCTTCTTCCACCCGAATGATGGTGGGGCCGTTGTCGCCCCAGACCGAGGCCGACACGGTGTAGCCGATGCGCTGGGCCAGCGCGGGCAGCTCGGCAATGGCCAGACGCACCGGGTCCACCTGCTGCAGGCTGATCAGGCCGAGTTGCATGGCGAGCGGGCCCAGGCCGTAGTGGCCGCTCACGGCGTCTTGCTCGATCAGGCCCAGCTTGCCAAAGCTCACCAGGTAGGGGTGGGCCTTGGCGGCCGTCATGTCCGCCGCGCGGGCCAGGTCCTTGAGCGCCATGCGCCGGCCGGTGCGGGCCAGCACCTTCAGCAGCTGGCCGCCCACCTCCACGCTCTGGATGCCGCGCGAGCTGCGGGGCGTGTCTTCGTCGTCGGCGGGGGGCAGGTCGGGGGTCGTGGTGGGCATGGGGCGATTGTCCACGCAGCGCAGTCACCCGCACCCCTTCGGGTTTACACCTAAACAAATGCGTTAGACATAAACGAACTTCTTGCCTAACATCAACAAATTCCGTTTAGATAAATGCATTCACCATTAACAAATTCCCACCATGAGCACCGTCAAAACCTTTGCCTCCGCTGCTGACCTCGAAGTGAAGAAGGTGAGCTTCGACAAGCTCTCCGACCACGCCTATGCCTACACGGCCGAGGGCGACCCCAACACCGGCATCATCATTGGCGACGACGCGGTGATGGTCATCGACACCCAGGCCACGCCCGTGATGGCGCAGGACGTGATCCGCCGCATCCGCGAGGTGACGGACAAGCCCATCCAATACGTGCTGCTGAGCCACTACCACGCGGTGCGCGTGCTGGGCGCCAGCGCCTATGGGGCCGAGCACATCATTGCCAGCGAGGACACGCGCGACCTGATCGTGGAGCGCGGCCAGTTCGACAAGGACAGCGAGATTGGCCGCTTTCCGCGCCTGTTCCAGAACGTGGAGAGCGTGCCCGACGGCCTGACCTGGCCGACCATGACCTTCAACCGGAAGATGACCCTGTGGCTGGGCAAGCTCGAAGTGCAGATCCTGCAACTGGGCCGGGGCCACACCAAGGGCGACACCGTGGCCTGGCTGCCGCAGGAAAAGATCCTCTTCAGCGGCGACCTGGTGGAGTTCGACGCCACGCCGTATGCGGGCGATGCGTACTTCCAGGACTGGCCACAGACGCTGGACAACATTGCGGCCCTGAAGCCCGAAAAGCTCGTGCCCGGCCGGGGCGCCGCGCTGCAGACGCCCGAGCAGGTGCAGGCCGGCCTGGCGGGCACGCGCGCCTTCATCAGCGACCTGTACGACAGCGTGAAGGCCAGTGCGGCCAAAGGCGAAGACCTGCGCAAGGTGTACGAGGCCACGTTTGCCAAGCTGCAGCCCAAGTACGGCCACTGGGTCATCTTCAACCACTGCATGCCGTTTGACGTTACCCGTGCCTACGACGAGGCCACGCAGTACCCCGACCCGCGCATCTGGACTGCCGAGCGCGACATCCAAATGTGGAAGGCTTTGGAAGGCTAGGCCGCTGAGGTTGGAGGAGACACAACAATGAACCCCAGAGACATCCCCCCAGAGGCCTTTCACGCCAGTGGCGCCGAGGTGCAGGCCCTCGATTTTGGTTATGTGCGCTCGCCCGATCAGGACGGCGCCACGCCCGCAGAACATCCCATCGTGGTTATTGGCGCGGGCCCTGTGGGCCTGTCGCTCGCCATCGACCTGGCCCAGCGCGGGCAGCGTGTGGTGGTGCTGGACAACGACCACAAGCTCTCCATCGGCTCGCGCGCCATCTGTTTTGCCAAGCGCACGCTGGAGATCTGGGACCGCCTGGGTGTGGGCCAGCGCATGGTGGACAAGGGCGTGTCGTGGAACCTGGGCAAGGTGTTTTTGAAGGACGAGCAGCTGTATGAATTCAACCTGCTGCCCGAAGAAGGCCACGAGCGCCCCGCCTTCATCAACCTGCAGCAGTACTACGCCGAGGCCTACCTGGTGGAGCGTGCGCTGCAGCTGCCGGGCATCGACATCCGCTGGCACAACAAGGTGACGGCCGTGCAAAGCCGCGCGGACGGCGCGCTGCTGAGCATCGACACGCCCGAGGGCGCCTACCAGATGGATGCGCAATGGCTGGTGGCCTGTGACGGCGCGCGCTCGCCCACGCGGCAGATGCTGGGGCTGGAGAGCAAAGGGCGGATTTTTCAGGACCGCTTCCTGATCGCCGATGTGAAGCTGGCGGATGAAGCGAACTTCCCCACCGAGCGCTGGTTCTGGTTCGACCCGCCCTTCCATCCCGGCCAGAGCGTGCTGCTGCACCGCCAGCCCGACAACGTGTGGCGCATCGACTTCCAGCTGGGCTGGGACGCCGACCCTGAGGAAGAAAAGAAACCCGAGAACATCATCCCGCGCGTGCAGGCGCTGCTGGGTGCGGATGCACAGTTTGAGCTGGACTGGGCCAGCGTCTACACCTTTGCCTGCCTGCGCATGGACCAGTTCGTGCACGGCCGCGTCATCTTTGCGGGCGACAGCGCGCATGGTGTGTCGCCCTTTGGTGCGCGTGGTGCCAACAGTGGCGTGCAGGACGCCGAGAACCTGGCCTGGAAGCTGGACTGGGTGCTCCAGGGCCGCGCCACCCCCGCGCTGGTGAATACGTATGGGCCGGAGCGCGAATACGCCGCCGACGAGAACCTGTGCAACTCCACCCGCGCCACCGACTTCATCACGCCCAAGAGCGAGGTGAGCCGCCTGTTCCGCGACGCGGCGCTCCACCTGGCGCGCGAGCATGCGTTTGCAAGGCGCATCGTCAACAGTGGCCGCCTGTCGGTGCCCGCCACGCTGCACCAGTCGCCGCTGAACACACCGGACACGGATGCGTTTGTGGGCAAGCAGGTGCCCGGCGCCGTGCTGCTGGATGCGCCGTTGACGAAGCAAGGCCAGCCCACCTGGCTGCTGCGCGAGCTGGGGCCGGACTTCACGCTGCTGGTGTTTGGCGCGGCCCCTGCCTGGGCCCGTGACCTGCCCGGGGTGAGGGTGCTGCAGATCGGCATCGATGTGATCGACCACCAGGCGCTGGCCGCCCAGCGGCTGGACGCGTTGCCGCGCACCGTGTACCTCGTGCGGCCCGACCAGCATGTGTGCGCACGCTGGCGTACGCCCACCGAAGCAGCGGTGCGCAGCGCACTGGTGCAGGCCACGGCCGCAGCACTCTGACAAGGAACATGCCCATGCTGAACACCCAACCGAACCTGCAGGCCTGCGACGACTTTTATGAAGCGCTGATTGCAGCGCACCAGGGCCTGTCCACGCCCGAGAGCCACGCCATAAACGCACGCCTGGTGCTGCTGCTGGCCAACCACATTGGCGACCAAGCCACGCTGCAGCACGCGCTGCAACTGGCGCGCGGCAGTGCCGTGCCCACGGCTGACCGGCGCACCACCCCAGCCATCACGCCAGTGGTGCCCACCCACGCGGTGGCGGCCTAGCCGCAGCCCCCTTTTATCCCCACAGCTTCAGCACCGCGCAGACGGTGCAGGGCCCGGGCTTTGCCTTGATCTTTTTGACAACACCACGGAGACAACACCATGCAGCGCAAACATTTCCTCGCCACCCTCGCGGGCCTGGCCCTGGCCACCACCCTGCCCTTGGCCCACGCCCAGGACTCCAAGCCGCTCGAATGGGTGGTGGGCTACGCCGCAGGCGGCGGCTCGGACATCGTGGCACGCACCATTGCCGAGTCGATGTCGGCCACGCTGGGCCGCACCATCATCATCAACAACAAGCCCGGCGCGGGCACCAACATTGCCGCCGAGTACAGCGCACGCAACAAGGACTACGGCAACCTGATGTTCTCGGCCGACTTCGCCACGCTGGCGGCCAACCCGTTCTTGTTCAGCAAGCTGAGCTACAACGCCGAAAAGGACTTCCAGCCTGTGGGCCTGCTGGTGCGCTTTCCGATGTTTCTGGTGGTGTCCAACAGCGTTCCCGCCAAGAACCTCAAGGAGTTCATGGCCTGGGCCAAGGGCCTGCCCGATGGCGTGAACTGGGCGTCCGCCGGGCCGGGCAGCCCGCACCACCTGGTGGGCGAGCTGTTCCGTGAGCAGAGCGGGCTCAAGCTCACGCACGTGCCGTACCGGGGCGCGGCACCGGCCATCCAGGATGTGATTGGCGGCCAGGTGCCCGCGATGTGGATTGACAGCGCGACGGTGTACCCGTTCCTCGCAGGCAACAAGGTGCGCGCAATTGGTGTGGCCAGCCCGCAGCGCGTGACGACCATGCCCGATGTGCCCACGATTTCCGAACAAGGTTTGCAGGGGTTTGAAGGGTTTGCGTGGCAAGGCCTGGTGGTGCCCACGGGCGCGTCGGCCGATGTGGCGGCGACCTTCAGCAAGGCGCTGCAGACGGCCCTGGCCGACACGCGCACCAAGGCCCGGCTGCAGGCGCTGGGTGTGGAGCCCATGCCCGGCACGGCCGCCCAGATGGGCAGCTTTGCACGCACCGAACGCGAGAAGTGGGGCCGGGTCATCACCAAGGTGGGCGTGAAGCTGGATTGACGCAGGGCAGGCGTTGCAGCCGCTGGCGCCGGTGGCGCCGGTGCCGCATACCATGGCGGCCATACTCAGCGAGAGCCCCATGCCCGACGCCACCACGCCCCCAGCCGCTGCCACTGCCTGCGCGCCCCCGCAGTGGATCAGCATGCGCAAGCTACCCGCCTGCAACCTCTACCCGTGCCATATCGACAACCACCCTTTCGATGACGCGCTACGGTTGTTTGCAGCCCGCAGCACCCGGTTTCGTTCGACCCAGGGCGCGCCACGGGCGGGGCGTCAGTTTGCGCTGCGGCTGGCCAGTGGCCGACATGCGCTTGTCACCAACTACGACGACTTTCCCTACTCGCTGGAGTTCTCCCTGCAGATCACACAACCAGCCCGGGGGCAGGCTGCCGCGTATCTGGCCGACCTGGAGGATCTGCTGAAGCCCCTGGGGCTGCCCGTCCCGGACAAATCCCACGACGGCGCACTCCAGTGGCGGTCGGCAGACACCCATCGGCGAGCCCGCTGAACTAGCCTGCCGCCTTCTGGCCCCGTACCAGCCGCCGCTTGCGCTGCAGCGCGGGTGCCAGCCACAGCAGCTGCACCGTGGCATAGCCCAGCACGGCCATCACCAGCCCCAGCGTGGGCAGGCCCACCAGCAGCGGCGTGCCCAGGGCCTGCATCCAGGCCCCCAGCGCCTGCACCGAGAAGTCCCCGCCTGGCACCGCGCTGCTCCACTCGGGCAGGGAGTGCGAGCCAGGCATGACCAGTGCGCCCAGATAGAACGCCAGCACATACAGCGGCACGGCGGTGAGCGGGTTGGTATAGAACGTGGCCACGCCACCCGCCACGATGTTGCCGCGCAGCCAGGCGCACACCAGCAGCGTGCCCGGGATCTGCAGCGGGCCGGGGATCAGGCCGCAGAACATGCCCGCCGCCACCCCGCGTGCCAGCGGCTGGCGCTGAAAGCGAAACAGCGCACGCTGCTCCAGCCAGGGCTGGTAGCGCGACAGCCAGCCGCGCTCCAGGTAGGCACGCGCCCGGGGCTCCAGCCCACGCAGCCAGCGGCGCAAGGTGCAGAGCATCTGCATCGGCGCCCCTCTCAGCCCCAGGCCAGCGCGGCGGCGGCACCGGCGCCACACAGGGCCGACAGCCCCATCAGCAGCCGCACATCGCGCCGCTCATTGCCCGCCCGGTGGGCGATGACGGTAGCCGCGACCAGGCCCCCCAGGAGAAAAAGCAGAACAGAGTCGAAGAGTTCCATGGTGCGTGGCCTTGTTTCAGTCTTTGGGTGGCAGGGCGGGGGCACCGTGGGCGCTTTCGCCCGAGCTGCGCAGCGACAGGTAGATGGAACCGGCGATCAGCCCGGCGGTGACCAGCAGCGCATAGCCGATCGGGATCTTCACGAGGTCGATGAGCAGCATCTTGCTGCCGATGAACACCAGCACCAGGGCCAGGCCATAGGCCAGCAGGTGGAAGCGGTTGGCCAGGTCAGCCAGCAGGAAGTACAGCGCGCGCAGGCCCAGGATGGCGAAGATGTTGGCCGTGAGCACGATGAACGGGTCGCTGGTGATCGCGAAGATCGCAGGGATGCTGTCCACCGCAAAGATGATGTCGGTGGTGCCGATGAGCACCAGCACCACAAACAGCGGCGTGAAGTGCTTGACGCCATTGATCATGGTCGAGAGCTTTTCGCCATCGAACTTGTCGGTGATGCGGATGCGCTTCTTCAGGAACTTGAGCACCGGGTTGGTGGCGATGTCAGGCTCCTGCCCGGCGGCAAACCACATCTTGATGCCGGTGATGACCAGGAACGCGCCGAACACATACAGCAGCCAGTGGAAGGTGGCCAGCAGCCAGGCACCGGCCAGGATGAGCAGCGTGCGCAGCACGATGGCGCCGATGATGCCGATGATGAGCGCGCGCTTCTGGTACTGCGGCGGCACGGCAAAGTAGCTGAACAGCATCAGGAAGACGAAGATGTTGTCCACCGACAGGCTCTTCTCGACCAGGTAGCCGGTGATGAACTGCATCGACACCGTGTTGGCCACCTCGCGGCCCTGGCTTCCGTCCAGGTACCACCACAGGATGGCCACGAACACGAAGGCCAGCGAGAACCACAAGAGGCTCCAGCGCAGCGCCTCTTTCATCGTGACCTTGTGCGCGCCCTGGCGCTCCATCACCAAGAGGTCGATGGCGATCGCCACCACCACAAAGACGGCAAAACCCGCCCACATCCACCAGGTGCCTATTGTTTCCATGCTCTTTCTCCAAAGGGGTATTGCTCTGGCCAGGCGCTAGCCCAGCGGCAGACCCGCACTGTAGGGACGCAGGAGATTCTTTAAAACCTGTCATATTGGTAGCATTGGTTCGGTTTTTACGAACCAACCACCTTTTTGACCAAACCGTCACGCCAACATCATGAGCCAGAGCTTCAACTACCGCCATCTTTTCTACTTCTGGGTGGTGGCCAAGGAGGGCGGCATCGCGCGCGCCGCCGAGCGGCTGGACATGGCCGTGCAGACCATCAGCGCCCAGGTGCGCGAGCTGGAAAAGTCGCTGGGCGTGAGCCTGCTGCGCTCCGAGGGCCGCAACCTGGTGCTGACCGATGCGGGCGTGGCTGCGCTGCACGAGGCCGACCACATCTTTGCGCTGGGTGAGTTGCTGCCCGTGCGCGTGCGCGAGGCCGCCAGCGGCCAGACGCTGCGGCTGAACCTGGGCATCTCCGACGGCATTGCCAAGCTGGCCGTGCACCGGCTGCTGACCCCCGTGCTGGACGAGCCCCACCTGCGCCTGCTGTGCCACGAGGGCGAGTTCCAACCCCTTTTGGGCGAGCTGGCGCTGCACAAGCTCGACGCCGTGCTGGCCGACCGCGCCGCGCCCCCCAACCCCGCCCTGCGCACCACCAGCCAGCTGCTGGGCACCAGCGCCATCGCCTGGTACGCGCCCCCGCTGTGGGCCGAGGCGGCGGCCAACAGCTTCCCCCACAGCCTGGCCGTGGTGCCCGTGCTGCTGCCCACCGACCACGCCGCCATGCGCGCGCGCATCGACCACTGGCTGGAGCGCGAACGCATCCGCCCGCGCATCGCGGGCGAGTTTGAAGACAGTGCGCTGCTGAGCACCTTTGCCGCCACCGGCATGGGCGTGATGCCCGCGCCGGTATCGCTGGGCGAGCACTTGGCGCAGACCCACGGGCTGGTGCAGGTGGGCACCACGCCCGACGTGCAGGAGCAGTTCCACCTGATCTACAGCGCCCGCAAGGTGATGCACCCGCTGCTCACCCGGCTGCTGGAGGCGGGAAGCAGCGGATCACTCCTGAATTGATAGCTATCAGCGCTTACCCATCAGGCGGAAGAGGCCAAAAAAGCCTAAACCTCAGCGCACACAGAACCCTGCTGCCCGTCAGTCGCGCCCAGCCCGCTCGATGTGCAGCGCCGCCGACGCAGGGTCGGAAAAGCACAGCTCGTGGCTGCCCGCGCACTCCACCAGGCGGAACAGGCCCAGCCGCTCCGACAGGCGCGGATGCCAGGGCAGGCTGTGCGGCAGCGCGGTGTCCTGCTGCGCGTTCAGGTAGCTCTTGCCCACCTCCAGCGCGGCCAGCGGCACGGGCAATTGCGCGGGTTCGGTGAAGGTGCGGTAGGGGTGGGGGTTGAGCAGTGCGTAGCTGCTTTGCGCCAGGGCCTCGTCGGCGTCGTTAATGAAGGCCTCGCGCCAGATAGGGTACGGCAGCATCACCGCATTGCCGCTGCTGGCCGCCACCTGGTCGAACAGCGCGCGGTAGTGCGGCGGCACCAGGTCGTTCAGGCACTCGCCCGGCTGCGGCACAAAGGCGTTCCAGTACACCAGGCGGCGGATGCGCCCGGGCAGGCGCGCAGGCATGTGGCTGATGACCATGCCGCCATAGCTGTGGCCCACCAGGCGCACCTCGCTCAGGCCCTGGCCTTCGATGAAGGCCGCCAGCGAATCCACCGCGTCGGCCAGGCCGATGGCCGCGCGGTCGTCGCCAGGGTTGTTGCCCGCGAGCGTGGGGCAGTGCACGGTGTGGCCCCGCGCGCGCAGGTGGGTGGCGGTGGCTTCCATCTCGGCACCGGTGTGCCATGCGCCATGGACCAGGACATAGGTATCCGGCATGTGTGTGTCTCCTTGAGGTTGTGTTGCAGGACCGGGCAATCCGCCCTACCGTTACCTTAGAAACACCGGGCGGCGCTGAATGGCCCGCGCGTGCCAGCCCGCTGTGCTGGGTGTGCCAAAAGCTCCACCGCCGTGCAGCACGGCAAGGCGAAGCAACAACGACTCGGAGGATGGGGAGACGGAATCAGCCGCCGCGCCGCCACTGCGCGGGCGACACGCCCATGGCGCGCTGGAAGGCGCGTGCGAAATGCGAGGGGTCGGCAAAGCCGCAGCGCCGCCCGATCTCGCCCACGGCCACATGGGCCAGCTGGGGGCGGCGCAGCAGCTCGCCCGCCCGCGCCAGGCGCAGTTCGCGCAAGGTGCCCGCAAAGGTGTGGCCCTGCGCCGCAAACGCCCGGTGCAGGGTGCGCAGCGACACGCCCGCCTCCTGCGCCAGCACTGAGGCCGAGAGGCCGGGCTGGTCGATGCTCGCCCGCAGCAGCGCACACAGATGGGCATGCAGACTGCCTGCTGCCGTGGGGGCGGGTGGCTGGGGTGGCTCCAGCGCCGCGCACAGCAGCGCGCCCAGGTGATCGGACAGCAATGCGGGCGGCAGGGCCTGCGCCGAGGCCGGGTCACGCGCCAGCTGCATGGCCAGCGCCCCCAGGCTCTGGCCCCAGCCCTGGTCGCGCCAGGCCACACGCGGGCCGGGCGCCTCGGCCTGCTGCAGCCACTGCCCTACCCAGGCGCGCGGCAGCTGCAGCGACACACAGTGCACGCCGTCGGGAAAGTGCAGTTCGTACGGCCGGGCCGAATCCAGCAGCACCACGTCGCCCGGCCGCAGGTGGGCCACATGGCCATCCTGGCGCACATGCCATGCGGTCTCGGCCTGGCCGATCAGGTAGAAGGGCAGCTGGCGGCTGCGCGCAATGCCGGCGGGCGTGCGAAACACATCCTGGGTGGAGGCCCGCACGCGGTTGATGGACAGCGTCTCCACCGGCAGGCTTTGCAGCTCGCCGCCAAACAGCGGCGCCTCGCGGGAGCTGCAATCCATCTCCAGAAACGCCTCGCAGATCGCGCCCACCCAGTAGTCCAGGCGCGCGGGCGGCGCCACCACGTCGGTGGTCCACTGGCGCAGAGCAGTGGGGGACGAGGGCGCGGGGGCGAAGGCGGGCATGGCGCCCAATCTACCGGCAAGGGTGTCTGGCGGGCAACAGGGCAAGCCCTGCCGTCCGCCCGCTAACTTGCATGCCCGCCGGGTTCAGCGCTGCGGCATGTCCTTGACGGAGTACCCCAGGCTCACCGTGGCGTCGTCAGGAATGGCGGGCATGGATGCGTTCCACGCCTCCCACGCGGCGCGCATGGCCTTCAGGCGGTCGGGCTCCACGGGCGCACGGTTGGCGCGCTCGCGTTCGTCGTCGGCCAGGTTGAACAGGTAGTCGTTGCCATCCACGTGCAGGTACTTCCACACGCCCTGGCGCATGGCGCGCTGACCTCGGTGGTTCATGCGCCAGAACAGCGGGGGCTCGTCAATCATGTTGGCATCGCGCAGCAGCGGCATCAGCGAGCGGCCGTCCAGCGGGTAATCCGCATGCGCGGCGGCCCCTGCGGCGTCGAGCATGGTGGCCGACCAGTCCATGGTCATGCAGGTCTGCGCGCTCACGCCGCCGGGGGCAATCACCGCAGGCCAGCGGGCGATCCAGGGCACGCGGATGCCGCCTTCGGTCAGGTCCATCTTGCCGCCCACCAGCGGCCAGTTGTCCGAGAAGCGCTCGCCGCCGTTGTCGCTGGTGAACACGACCAGCGTGTCGCGGTCGATGCCGTGGCGCTGGAGCGCGGCCATGATGCGGCCGATGCCCTCGTCCATGTGGTGGATCATGCGGCGGTAGGTCTCGATGTTGCCGCCGTGCAGGTGGAACAGGTTCGTCTTCACCTCCTGCGCCAGCGCCTCGTCGTCGCGGGTCTCCCACGGCCAGTGGGGCGCGGTGTAGTGCAGGCTCAGGAAGAACGGCGTGCCGTCCTTGGCACCCTCAGCCATGCGCTGCACATAGTCGAGCGCGTGGTCGGTGATGAGGTCGGTGAGGTAGCCGTCCTGCTGCTTTTCTTCCTCGCCCAGGTACAGGTCGTGCGTGCCATTGGAACTGCAGTGGGTGAAATAGTCCACCCCGCCCGACATGGGTCCAAAGAACTCTTCATAGCCCGAGCGCAGCGGCCCGAACGCGGGCGGGTAGCCCAGGTGCCACTTGCCCATCAGCGCCGTGCGGTAGCCCGATGCGCGCAGCAGCGAAGGCAACGTGGGGTGCTCGGGCGGCAGGCCCAGGGTGGTGCTGCCCCGGCTCTTGCTGTTGATGGGCTCCTCGGCCGCGCCGCGCAGGCGGTACTGGTAGCGCGCGGTCATGAGCGCAAAACGTGTGGGCGAGCAGACGGGCGAATTGGAGTAGCCCTGCGTGAGCTTGAGGCCCTCGGCCGCCAGCTGGTCGAGCACCGGCGACACGGGGCCAAAGGCTGCATCGCGGCCGCCATAGCAGCCCAGGTCGGCATAGCCGAGGTCGTCGGCAACGATGAAGATGATGTTGGGACGGGGGTGCGTTTTCATCTCTGAGATCCAATGTCACTGAACGTGGGCTGCGACCTGCGCAACTGGCACGGCCCACGCGAGGGGCGGCAAGCAAGGGCCGCCCCGCAGCGAGGCCGCCGTCCCCCTTGAGGGGGAAGCGGCGCAGCCGCTCAGGGGGCGCTTCCTATCAAGGTTTGAAGCCCGAGCGCTGCACCACTGGCGCCCATTGCGCGCGGTAGGCCTTGAGCATCGCTTCGGTCTGCGCCATGGTTGCCACAACGGGCTCCATCTTGGCGGCTTCGAACTTGCGCTGGGTGTCCGGGTCCTTCATCACCTCATGGATCAGACTGGCCAGGCGCTCGGCCTGCGCCTTGGGCATGCCCATGGGGGCAAAAAAGGTGTTCCAGCCGGTGGCGGCCAGGTCCAAACCGCTTTCCTTGAACGTGGGGATCTTGGGGTCCAGCGCACTGCGCTTGGCGCCCGACACCGCCAGGATGCGGATCTTGCCCGCCTCGTGCTGGGGCAGCAGGGTGTCAAACGTGTCGAACGCCACGGGCACCTGGCCGCCCAGCAGGTCATTCAGCAGCGGCGCCGAGCCCCGGTAGCCCACCACCTCGGCGCGCACCTTGGCGGCGTCGCCCACCATCAGGCCAAAAAAGTGCGGCAGGCTGCCGGTGGCGGGCACGCCGAAGTTGGCCTTGTCCGGGTTGGCCTTCAGCCAGGCCATCAGGTGCGGCAGCTCCTTGACCGGCACGGCACTGCCCACGGCCACGCCGAATTCGTAGCTGTTCACGTGGCTCACAGGGCGGAAGTCGCGCTCGGGGTCGTAGCCCGCGTCAGGGAACACCAGCGGCGCTACCAGCATCACGGCGGGGTTGGCCAGCAGCAGCGTGGGCTGGTTGGCGGGCGCGGCTTTGACGGCCTGGGCCGAGAGGCGGCCGCCCGCGCCGGTCTTGTTCTCCACGATCACGGGCGTGCCAAGCTTGCTGCCCAGCTTGTCGGCCACGATGCGGGCCACGCGGTCGGTCGCGCCGCCGGGTGCGTAACCCACCACGATGCGCAAGGGGGTCTCCTGCGCCTGGGCCAGGGTGGCGCACAGGGCGAGTGTGGCGGTCAGCACAAAAGCAAGGGGTTTGCGCATGGTCGAAATCTCCAGGGGCGATGGCAGGGCCCGCGCAGCCGCGCGGGGGGTGGATGGCCGGACTGTATTGGGCACACAATCAATTGATCTAATCAATCATTGCCCGGAAATACCCTGATGCCCGCGCCTGCACCGGCCCCCTCACCACCCACCCCGCCCGGCCACCGGCTGGCCCACCCGCAGGCCGCCAACGACCTGCTGATGTACCGCCTCAACCGCCTGCTGGCCGTGGCGGGCAGCCTGGTGGTGCGGCTGTGTGAAGGTGGCTACGGAATCACCCGGCGGGAGTGGGGCCTGCTGATGATGCTGGCGCAACACCCGGGCATGCCACCGGCCGAGCTGGCCCAACGGCTGGGGCTGGACCGGGCACGCACCTCGCGCGCCATCACCTCGCTGCTGGCCAAGAAGCTCATCACCCGCGACGCCATGCCCGGCGACCGGCGCCAGGCCGTGCTGACCCTCACGCCCGCAGGCCAGGCGGTGCACGATGGCCTGTTCCCGCAGGTCAAGGCGCTCAACCAGGAGTTGCTGGCCGGGCTCGAACCCGAGGCCGTGTCGGGCCTGGACCAGGCCCTGGCCGACATGCAGCAGCGCGCCGAAGCGCTGGTCGCCACCCGCACCGACGTGCCGCGCACCTACCGGCTGCGGGGCGGACGGCATGTGGATTGAGGGACATCCCCCGCAGTGCGCCCCAAAACGGGGAGACGGCGATATCCTCCAAGACGCCTTGTAACACCCCTGCAGGTCCGCCCGCGCTTTCCGTCCGACCACGACCCACGCCCTACCACCCGCCCTCATGTCCCAGCACTCGACCTCTTTGTGGAGCCCTCTGCGCCAACCCGCGTTCCGGGGCCTGTGGATTTGTGGTGGCATCTTTTTTGTAGGCAGTGGCATGCAGACCATGGCAGCCGCCTGGCTCATGGTCGAGCTGACGGGGTCGTCCTTTCTGGCCGCGCTGGTGCAGACAGCCGTGTTCATGCCCATGTTCCTGCTGGCGTTGCCTGCCGGTGTGCTGGCCGACACCACGGACCGGCGGCGCCTGATCTCAGGCGCTTTGCTGGCGCAGGCGGGGGCCAGTGCGCTGCTCACGCTGCTGGTGCTGGGCGGCTGGGGCGGGTCGGCTTCGGTGCTGTTCCTGGTGTTTGTGTGCGGCTGCTGCACGGCGGTGCTCACGCCCGCATGGAACTCCTCGGTCATCGACCCGGTACCGCGCGACGAATGGCCCCAGGCCATCACCGCCGTGAGCATTGCCTACAACGCGGCGCGCGCCATCGGGCCTACGCTGGCGGGGCTGGTGTTTGCCCAGCTGGGCGCCGGGTGGGTGTTTGCCGTTACGGTGACCACCACGCTGGTGATGTGGGACTCCATCCGCCGCTGGCCGCCCAAGGCACACCCACCCTCCAAGCTGCCCGCCGAGCGCCTGTGGGGCGGCACCCTGAGCGGCCTGCGTTTTGCCTGGCATTCGCGCATGATCCTCGCGCAGCTGGTGCGCGTGATGGCGTTCAGCGCTGCAGGCTCGGCCCTGTGGGCGCTGCTGCCGGTGATTGCCCAGCGCCTGGGCACGGGAGCGCCAGGCTTCGGTTTGCTGATGGGCTGTCTGGGCACGGGCGCCGTAGGCGTGGGCCTAGTGCTGGGGCGGCTGCGCGCGCGTTTTGGCATGGAGATCATCGTGGGCACGGGCGGCATCGTGTTTGGCGCGGCCATGCTGGTGGCGGCCCTGACCAAGATCACGGGGGTGGTCTACATCGCCATGCTGTTTGCGGGCGCGGCCTGGATGTCGGCCATGTCCACCTTCAACACCGCCACCCAGGCCAGCGCGCCGCAGTGGGTGCGCTCGCGCGCCGTGGCCATGCACATGGTGGCGGCGCTGGGTGCGTTTGCGATGGGCTCGGCGTTCTGGGGCGCGGCGTCGGACATCCTGGGCCTTACGCCCACGCTGTGTGTGGCCGCCGCGCTCATGGGCGTGGGCCTGCTGCTGGCCCGCCCCATGCCGCTGCGCATGGGTGCGCTGCACGAGGTGACCCAGGCCACGCCCTGGGATGAACTGTTCATCGAAGCCGAGCCCCTGCCCGAAGCAGGCCCCGTGGCCGTGGAGGTGGGCTACCGCATCGCCCCCGGCACCGACGCTGCGTTCCTCGACACCATCAGCCGCATGAAGGCCCCACGCCGCCGCGACGGCGCCACCTTCTGGCGCGTGTACAAGGACCTGGGCGAGCCCTCGCGTTATGTGGAGCGCTTCATCGTCGAGTCCTGGGCCGACTACCTGCACCAGCGCGCCCGCGCGACCATGGCCGACCAGGCGCTGGAGACGGAAGTGCGGGCGTTTTTGGCGCCGGGCGAGGTGGTCCGCATGTCGCACTACATCGCAGAGCGATAGGCGCCCTGGAGCCGACCCTCGGTGGTTTCGGCTTGATGCGCGTCAATTTCTACCGCCTCGTCGGATGCCGAGGCGCGTGGTCGGCCTGCGACAATCGCAGGATGACCTTCGCCCCCCTTGCCAACGACACCTTCCTGCGTGCCTGCCGCCGCCAGGCCACCGACTACACGCCCCTGTGGCTCATGCGCCAGGCGGGGCGCTATCTGCCCGAATACAAGGCCACACGTGCCCAGGCGGGCAGCTTCATGGGCCTGGCCACCAATGTGGACTACGCCACCGAAGTGACCTTGCAGCCGCTGGAGCGTTTTCCGCTCGACGCGGCCATCCTGTTTTCCGACATCCTCACCGTGCCCGACGCCATGGGGCTGGGCCTGTCGTTTGCCGAGGGCGAAGGCCCGCGCTTTGCCAAAGTGGTGCGCGACGAGGCTGCGGTGAATGAACTGGCCGTGCCCGACATGGACAAGCTGCGCTACGTGTTCGACGCGGTCACCAGCATCCGCAAGGCATTGAACGGCCGCGTGCCGCTGATCGGTTTCTCGGGTAGCCCCTGGACCCTGGCCTGCTACATGGTCGAAGGCAAGGGCAGCGACGACTACCGCCTCGTCAAGAGCCTGATGTATGCCCGCCCCGACCTGATGCATCGCATCCTGGCCATCAACGCAGACAGCGTGGCCGCCTACCTCAACGCCCAGATCGACGCGGGCGCCCAGGCCGTGATGATTTTTGACAGCTGGGGTGGCGTGCTGGCCGATGGCGCTTTCCAGGAGTTCAGCCTGGCCTATACCAAGCGCGTGCTGGGGCAGCTCAAGCGCACCGGCGTGGATGGCACCGACGTGCCGCGCATCGTCTTCACCAAGGGCGGCGGCATCTGGCTCGACGACATGAAAGACATCGACTGCGAAGTGCTGGGCCTGGACTGGACGGCCAACCTGGGCAAGGCGCGCACCATCGTCGGCGGGCAGGTGGGCGGCCCCGGCAAAGCGCTGCAGGGCAACATCGACCCCAATGTGCTGTTTGCACCGCCCGCGCAGATCGTGACCCAGGTGCATGCCGTGCTCGACAGCTTTGGCACACCCCACACCGACCGCAGCACCACCGGCCCCACGCACATTTTCAACCTGGGCCATGGCATCAGCCAGTTCACCCCGCCCGAACATGTAGCGGCGCTGGTGGAGGCCGTGCACAGCCACTCGCGCGCGCAGCGCCAGGGGTGAAGGCGCCCGGCCCGCAGCAGCGTGGCAACGGGCTGCGTGGCGCCCTGCGGGTGCATCTTCTGCAACAGAAGAAAAACCGCAGGGCGGCAATACCCGAGCGGCTCGAAGGGCCTACTTATGCACAAAAATGGCGCAGCACCGGGGCCTCTGCGGCCCCCGTGCACACAAAGTGGGCAGGGCAGAAAATATTCTCATCAACGACGTAAGTAGTTGATTTAAAACGATTTCGCAAGGCTGCTTTTTTGGCGGGCATTCCAGCCAAAGCACGGCCCGTCAAGGACTTGCGTGGCAAACACAGGGGATATCAACAAAGTTATCCACAGGAATTCTGGATTTCTTGCAAAACCCCAGTCAAATCAAGCACTTGCAGCCTACATCGCAGAAAAGACTGAGCATGCGGGGGCATCACTAACACAAATTAAGGGTTTTCCCGGCCATTGACGCCCTGCTGGCTGCCTGACTTATGCACAAAAATCTTGATGCGGCGCAACATGGGCGGCCCACCAGGCGCTAGCACAGAAAATGCACCCAAAATTCTTCAGATGATTGATTCATAAGGATTTTTTCTCACTGCCAATTTTGTGGGCATTCTGTTCAGGGCCAGTATTCATGCGGGTTGGCGGGCGGTGGATGCAGGATGTCAACAAAGTTATCCACAGAAAGACGGGATTACTCACACGGCACGCCAAATCAAGCACTTAGCTGCCAAACCTCCACTCGGCCTCCACAAGCCCCCGTAACTGCCATAGCCTGTGCCTATCCATTCCGCCATCGTCCACGTTGCCTTGCACACCCCATCGCACAGCGGCGTGGGGGACCTGCTCAGCTATGCCAGCGCGCAGCCCCTTCCCCCTGGCACGCTGGTGCGGGTGCCGCTGGGCAAGCGCGAGGTGCTGGGCGTGGTGTGGGACGCTGCGGAGGCCACGGGCGAGCTGCCCGAGGGTGCGGCCATGCGGGCGGTGGCTGGGGTGCTGGAGGGGGTAGAGCCACTGGCCCTGCCCTGGCGCCGCCTGGTGGCCTTTGCCGCGCGCTATTACCAGCGCGCGCTGGGGGAGGTGGCCCTGGCCGCCCTGCCTCCCCAGCTGCGCGACCTGCAGCCCGACCAGCTGGCGCGCCGACTCAAGCGTCCCGCCAAGTCGCAGGAAGGGAACAGCAGCGGAAACGCTATTCAATCAATAGCACTCACCGCAGAACAGGAGCGCGCAAGGGCCCAAATTTCTTCTGAATCCGGCCCCTTTCTGCTGTTTGGCAGCACAGGCAGCGGAAAGACCGAGGTCTACCTGCGCTGCGTGCAAGAGGCGCTGGAGTCCGACCCCACGGCGCAAGCGCTGGTGATGGTGCCCGAGATCAACCTCACCCCGCAGCTGGAAGAGCGCTTCACCGCCCGCTTTGCGCCGCGCTTCGGCAGCCAGGCCGTGGTCTCGCTGCACAGCGGCATGACCAACCCGCAGCGCCTCAAGAGCTGGCTGGCCGCGCACAGCGGCGCTGCCCGCATCGTGCTGGGCACGCGCATGGCGGTGTTTGCCAGCCTGCCGGGCCTGAAGATCATCGTGGTGGACGAGGAGCACGACCCCAGCTACAAGCAGCAGGAGGGCGCGCGCTACTCGGCGCGCGACCTGGCCATCTGGCGCGGGCGTGAGCAGGGCGCCAAGGTGCTGCTGGGCTCGGCCACGCCATCGCTGGAGAGCTGGCACGCCAGCCGCCCGCCCACGCCAGAAGACCCCGACGGCGGGCGCTATGTGCGCCTGGCCATGCCCAGCCGGATCGGCGCCGGGGCCCTGGCCAGGGTGCGCCGCGTGGACATGAACCAGCAGCCGCGCCGCGCGATCTTCAGCGCGCCGCTGCTGGCCGCCATCACCGAGCGCGTGGCGCGCGGCGAGCAGAGCATGGTGCTGCTCAACCGCCGGGGCTACGCGCCCGTGCTGCACTGCGCCGACTGCGGCTGGAAAAGCGACTGCCCGCACTGCAGCGCCCACCAGGTGTTCCACAAGGCCGATCGCACGCTGCGCTGCCACCACTGCGGCTACACGGTGCGGGTGCCCCGCGCCTGCCCCACCTGCGGCAGCCCCGACATCCACTCCATGGGCCGGGGCACCGAGCAGCTCGAAGAACAGCTTGGCGACCTGCTGTCCGAGGTGCTGCGGCCCGACCGCACCCCCGCGCGCATCGCCCGCATCGACGCCGACACCACCAAGGCCAAGGGTGCGCTGGAGGCGCAGCTGGCGCAGGTGCATGCAGGCGAGGTGGATGTGCTGGTGGGCACGCAGATGATCGCCAAGGGCCACGACTTCCGCCGCATCACGCTGGTGGCCGCCGTACAGCCCGATGGGGCGCTGTTCAGCAGCGACTTCCGCGCGCCCGAGCGGCTGTTTGCGCTGCTCATGCAGGCGGCAGGCCGCGCCGGGCGGGACGCCGCCTACATGGCGGCCCAGGGTACGCAGTGCGAGATGTGGGTGCAGACCTTCCACCCCCAGCACGCGGTGTACGAGGCGCTGCGCAAACACGACTACGAGGCCTTCGCCGCCCAGCAGCTCAAGGAGCGCGAAGAAGCCGCCATGCCCCCGTTTGCCTACCAGGCCCTGGTGCGGGCCGACGCCCGCACGCAGGAGGTGGCCCAGGGCTTCCTCACCGCCGCCACGGCCGCCGCACACGCGGCGGGCCTGCCGGGGCTGGAGGCGGTGACGTTGTTCCCGCCGGTGCCGCTGACGATCCAGCGCGTGGCCAATGTCGAGCGCGCCCAGATGCTCATGGAAAGCCCCAGCCGCGCCGCCCTGCAGCGCTTCCTGGCCGCCTGGCAGCCCGTGCTGCAGGCCACGCGCAGCGCGCCCGAGCACAAGGGGCTGGTGCGCTGGTTGGTGGACGTGGACCCGCTGGTGATTTGAAGCTTTTCAGGGCCCTGCCGCGCGTTGCACAAGCGCAAACAGCTATCAAATCAAGAGCATCTAGTTTCCAGAAACGAAGGGTTTGCAGAGTCCCGAACTTCCACTTTTTAAAACCAAAAATAATATTGATTTGAATTTAAATTCAAATACCAATATACTTCAGGCGTGTTGTACGCAGGGCGCCTTGTTCGGCCTGTCACCGCAACGCCTGTCATGGGGTGCATTCCGCCCCACGCACCGCACCTTTTTGCGACCTGTGTCGCCCAGTGGATCTGTCGAGCTGCAGCCCACCGCGTTCCTTGATGCTCACGCGGCCCTTCCTTGCGGCCCGCGCTCCTGATTGATCCAGATTTCACCCACTGCCATTTCCATGGGCCGCTACGTCGTTTCGCCCACGACACACCCCACCGACTGCGGCCGCTTTCGCGCCTCCTTCTCGGTCCACCGCTCGCAGGGCAACGGCAGCTACTGCCGCGTGTTCCGTTTTGACAAGGCCTTTGCCTCGCGCGAAGCCGCACGGCTTTTTGCCGTGACCCAGGGCTGGCTGCAAACGAGCATGCAGCATCCGCCCCAGTGCTGATGGCCTGCCCCACGCACCTGCCATCCAGCGCGCCCCCGCTGCGGACTTACTGTCCGCCACACAGAACCCCAACGGTGCGCGAATCGTTGCGCGCCATTTTTAGAAAGGCTCTTCCATGAGCAGCAAAATCTATGTGGGCAACCTGCCCTATTCCGTGACCGACGCCAGCCTGAACAGCAACTTCGCCGAGTTTGGCGGCGTGTCGTCTGCCAAGGTCATGATGGACCGCGACACGGGCCGCTCCAAAGGCTTCGGCTTTGTGGAAATGGCCAACGCCGACGTGGCCCAGGCCGCCATCAAGGCGCTGCATGGCATGTCCGTGGATGGCCGCACGATTGTGGTGAACCTGGCCCGCCCGCGCGAAGAGCGCAGCGATGCAGGTGGCTACACCGCCAGCAAGCGCTCGGATGTGGGCTACGGCACCGGCGGCTACGGCGGCGGTCGCTACTGAACCCGGTAGCCTCCACAAAAAACCGGCTCGCCTGAGCCGGTTTTTTTTCGCCCCGACGCAAAGAATCAGGCCTTTTTTCAGCCTCTGCGCGCATGGGGCGGGCGCGACAAGCTACAAAATCAGTAGCAATCAGGTCAGCAGCGCCACCGCCGCAGAAAAGCTCAGGAAGGCGAGCGCGGTGGACACCAGGATGATGCGCGCCACCCGCCCGTTGTTGGCGCCGAACTTCTCGGCCAGCAGCGAAACGTTGCTGGCACTGGGCAGCGCGGCCAGCAGCACCAGCACCGTGAGCGCAAACGGCGTGAGCGGCACGCCCATCGCCATGGCGGCCGTGCCCACGCCCCACACCAGGAGTGGGTGCACCAAAAGCTTGGCCAGCGCCACGGGTACGTAGTCCCGCGCGGGCACCTGCTCGTGCTGGTTCATCTGCGAGCGCGCCAGCACGGCGCCGATGGTGAACAGCGCCACGGGCGATGCTGCGTCGGCGAGCATGGCAATGGTCTTGTCCACCGGGCCGGGCAGCTGGAACTGCAGGGCCGAAGCCAGCGCACCCAGCGCAATCGACCAGGGCATGGGATTGGTCGCCATTCCCTTGAAGGCGTTTTTCAGCGCCACGCCCACGCCGTGGGTACCGGCGCCATCGAGGCGCGACAGCGCAATGCACAGCGAGCTGGTGATGACCATGTCCACCACGATGGTCACGATGGCCGGGCCCGCGCTCTGCGCGCCCAGCAGCGCCACCAGCAGCGGCACGCCCATGAAACCGGTGTTGGGGAAGGCAGCCACCAGCGCGCCGAAGGCGGCATCGTTCCAGCCGATGTGCGCCTTGCGCGTGAGCGCCACGGTGGCGCCCACCATGACCAGCGCACACAGCACGTACACACCCGCCACGGCCGGGTCGAGCAGCTGGGCGATGGGCGTGCTGGCGCCAAAGCGGTACAGCATGCAAGGCAGCGCAAAGTACAGCACGAAGGCGTTGAGCCCCGGGATGGCTGGTTGCGGCAGCACGCCGCGCCGCGCGGCGAGGTAGCCGCAGAGCACAAGCGCAAAGAAGGGGAAGGTGATGAGGAGGACGGAGAGCACGAAAGCTATTGTCGGGCGGCCTGCGCCATGCCGGGCCGCACCGTCAGCGCAGAGTCAGACGGGGGTCATCGCACACAACGCATGCAGCAGAAGCAAAACGCACCTCGGCGTCTCCACGGATTGGCATTCAATCGGACAACCAGGCGGGGAGCCGCAGACACTGCTGTAGCACGGCAAGGCTCCCTCCACCCCCAAAAAGGACGTTAGCCGGTTGAAGGCCAATCCGCATCACTGCTTGCGCTGGATGATGAGGTTGCGCTTGGCATCCTCGGGGTAGGCAAAGGTGATGGCACCGTTCTTGACCATGCCCATGACCAGCATGTTGCGCGTGATCGCGTCCTTGTCCTGCGCGCTGAAGGGCTTGTCGTAGGTGGTTACCACGCCGTAGTAGGTCTTCATCTTGCCCTCCAGCGACTCCTTGATGGCCTTGCCGCTCAGGTTGCCGTCGCGGATGCCGAGGAAGGAATACATCAGCAGGTAGGTGGCGTCGTAGGCGTTGGCCGCGGCCATGGGCACGGCCACCTTGCCCTGGAACTTGCGCGTGTAGCCCGACAGGAAGGATGCACGGCGCTCGTTGCTGGGCTCGGCGATGAAGGTCTGCACCATCAGCGCGCCCTCGGCCGCGTCCTTGGCGCCTTCGAGGAAGAACGGGAAGGACAGCGGCCACGGCCCCACCTGCGGCACCTTCCAGTTGAGCGCCTTCTTGCCGTTGGCGATGGTGGCGTTCTCCGGCCCCACGGTGTAGCTGTAGACCACATTGGCACCCGCGTTCCGCGCCGCTGTCAGCTCGGCCGTGAGGTCCTTCACCCCCAGGTCAAAACGCGCCACGTGCACGGGCTTGAGGTTCTTGGCGGCCAGCGCGGCCACCACATCGTTGTAGCCGCCTTCGCCATAGCCGGTCTTGTCGGCAAAGATGGCGACCTTGTCCCAGCCGCGTTTGACGATGTCGTCCACCAGGAAGGGCGCCTGGATCGCGTCGCGCGCCTGCACGCGGAAGATGTAGCTGTCAGGCGCAGGGTATTTGGCCGTCACGGCCGTGCCCGTGGCGCAGGGCACGATGAGCGGGCTTTTGGCGTCCTGGAACAGGTCGATGGCCTTGAGCGCCACGCCGGTGTTGCAAAAGCCGATGGTGGCGACGACCTTCTCGGCCAGCAGCTCCTGCGAGACCTTGCGGCCCTGGTCGGGGTTGGCCGTGTCGTCCTTGACGACCAGCTCCAGCGGGCGGCCCAGGTAGCCGCCCACGGCGTTGATCTCGTCCACCGCCAGCTTGATGCCGTTGAGCATGGGCACGCCAAAGTCGGCCGAGGGCCCGGTGAACGGCCCCACCACGCCAATGCGCACGGGGGTGGTGCTGCCGATCTGGGCGTGCGCCGGGGCCAGCGCCACACCGGCCAGCAGGGCTGCGGCCACCACCGCCCCAGGCCGCCAGCAGCGGGCCTGCGGCCGGGGACGGCCAGGGCCCGATGGCGCAAACGGAAGGGCGGAAGACAAAACAAAAGAGATCATGGGCGTGCGACCGGGGGCTTGGAGTGGGGGGCAACACCGCCTGCAAGCAGGCGGAGGGGTCGCAGCCAGTATCAAATTGCAAAAACAAAGCCCCTAGCGGGGTTTCCCGGAGCGGCCAGCCCACGGCCCTTGCTGCACACCCGTCCGTCAGCGCCTTGTCAGCCCGGGGCAGAGCCCCCAGGCCGGTGGCTGGCACGGGCGCGCCGGTATCATTGCGCGCTTCGCAGCGGGGCCCGCCCCTGCCGCCGCCGTCCTGGCCCGCCCTCCCCGATTCCCTTTCTTTTTTCTGCGTTCCGCGCCCCCCTGCCCCCATGTCTGCCGGTCTCAATCTCGCCCAGCTCCAGGCTGTCCACTACACCGATGGGGCCTGCCTGGTGCTCGCGGGCGCGGGCTCGGGCAAGACGCGGGTGATCACCATGAAGATCGCCCACATGATCGAAAAGGGCATGGACCCCAAGCGCATTGCGGCCATCACCTTCACGAACAAGGCGGCGTCGGAAATGCGCGAGCGCGCCGGGCACCTGATCGGCCGGCGCGCCAAGGACGTGCTGATCTGCACCTTCCACGCGCTGGGCGTGCGCATGGTGCGCGAGGACGGCCATGTGCTGGGCCTCAAGCCCCAGTTCAGCATCCTGGATGCCGACGACGTGACGGGCATCCTGAAGGAGGCCTCGGGCGGCACCACCGACATGGCCACCGCGCGCCAGTGGCAGTGGGTGATCAGCAAGTGGAAGAACATGGGCCTGACCTCGGCCGAGGCGCTGGCCCAGGCGGCAGACGACAACGAACGCATCATCGCCACGCTGATGGCGCGCTACGAGGAGCGCCTGGCGGCCTACCAGAGCGTGGACTTTGACGACCTGATCGGCATGCCGCTGCGCCTGCTGCGCGACTTCCCAGAAGTGCGCGCCAAGTGGCAGGCGGCGCTGGGCCACGTGCTGGTGGACGAATACCAGGACACCAACGCCACGCAGTACGAGCTGCTCAAGCTGCTGGTGGGCGCCAACGGGCACTTCACGGCCGTGGGCGACGATGACCAAAGCATCTATGGCTGGCGCGGTGCCACGCTGGACAACCTGAAAAAGCTGCCGGTCGATTACCCGCACCTCAAGGTCATCAAGCTGGAGCAGAACTACCGCTCCACCAGCGCCATCCTGCGCGCGGCCAACAACGTGATCGGGCCCAACCCCAAGCTCTTTCCCAAGACGCTGTTCAGCGAGCTGGGCGAAGGCGAGCCGGTGCGTGTGATCGACGCCGACAACGAAGAGCACGAGGCAGAGCGCGCCGTGGCCCGCATCCAGAGCCTGCGCGCAGCCAGCAACCCGCCGCCGGACTGGAAGGGGTTTGCCATCCTGTACCGCGCCAACCACCAGGCCAAGCCTTTTGAAAAAGCGCTGCGCAAGGCCAACGTGCCCTACAAGGTGTCGGGTGGAACGAGCTTTTTTGACCGCGCCGAAATCAAGGACCTGTGCGCCTGGTTCCGCCTGTGGATCAACAACGACGATGACCCGGCGTTCCTGCGCGCCATCACCACGCCCAAGCGCGGCATCGGCCACACCACGCTGGCATCGCTGGGCGCGTTTGCCACGCAGCACAAGCAAAGCATGTTTGGCGCGCTGTTCAACGGCATGCTGCCTGCGGCCGTGCCCAAGCGCGCCATGGACGGCCTGCACGAATTTGGCCGCTACATCAATTACCTGGAGTACAGCGCCCGCCGTGTGCATGGGGCGGAGGATGCCCGCACGTTCCTGAACGACTGGCTCAAGGAAATCGGCTACGAGCAGCACCTGTACGACAACGAAGACAGCGAGAAGGTGGCCGCCGCGCGCTGGAGCAACGTGATGGAGTTCTGCGACTGGATGGCCCAGCGCGCGGGCGGACAGATTGACGACACGGCAGGCGCCGTGGTGGCCAAGGAGACCAAGAGCCTGCTGGAGGTGTCGCAGACCATCGCCCTGCTCTCTACCATCAGCGAGCGCGAGAAGGACCAGGACATGGTCACGCTCTCGACCCTGCACGCGAGCAAGGGGCTGGAGTGGCCCCATGTGGTGCTGGTGGGCGTGACCGAGGGCATGCTGCCCTTCAAGCTCGACGACGACGAAGGCCGCCAGCAAAAGGTGAGCGACGACACGCTGCAGCGCCTGCAGGAAGAGCGCCGCCTGATGTACGTGGGCATCACCCGCGCCCAGCGCACCCTGGCCGTGAGCTGGACCAAAAAACGCAAGAAGGGCCGCGAGATGGTGGCGGCCCAGCCCAGCCGCTTCATTGCCGAGATGGGCCTGGACAAGACCACCGCCCGCGAAGATCCGCGCGAAAAGCTCAAGGCCCTGCGCGCCGAATTTGCCGCAAAGAAGGCGCTGGCCGCTGGCGCACCCCCTGCCGCCTGAAGGCCACGCACTGACCTGAACGCCCACTTGCCCCGCACATGCCCCGAACACGCCCCGCCCGCCTGCCCCAGCTGGGACTGCCAATAGCTATTATTTTGATAGCTATTGGCGCTTATCCAGCGCGCGCAGACGGCCAAAAAAACTCAAAAACTAGCACCGCCTGCCCGGCAGCCGCCGACATGGACCACCAGCACCTGCAAGGCCGCTGGCTGGCCGAGCTGCGGGCCCCGGCCGCAGAGGGCGGTACCCCGCCGCCCCCCACCACCGCCGTGCTGCAGCTGGGCCCCCACCCCGAGCTGGCACACAGTGTGCGTGGCACCACGCAGCGCGGCAGCGCCACCGCCCAGGTCAGCGGCGATGTGGACGACGGCGACCTGACTCTGGAAGAATCGATCAACGGCACGAACATCAGCGCCACCTGGACAGGCCGGGTGGTGGATGGAAGTTGCGGCAAGGAAATACGCGGAACATGGAACAACGCCCACCCCACGCCCCCGGCTCCCGCAGCCATTCCGTTTGTGATGCGCCGGCAGGCGGGATGGCAGTGATGTCCGCCCCCACGCCCGCCACCGTGGCCACGCCCTTCGGCCCCCTGCACCGCGCGGCAGCCTTGGTGCTGGCCACCCTGGCCCCGGCAGGCGCCGTGTGGGCACAGGCAACGCCCGCCGCAGCCCCCGGAGCAGACAGCGCCTGGCGCCGCTGCACCGCGCTGCCGGGCGACAACCAGGCGCGCCTGGCCTGCTTTGACCAGTGGGCCGCCGAGCAGAGCTGGAAGGCCCCCGGCGCCTCGGCAGCCGATGCCGCCAGCACCGCCACCGCCGTGCCTGCGCCTGTGGACACCACGCTGCCCGCCACCCGCATCATCGAGGTGGCGCGCACCGAGGGCTGCCGCGACCCGCAGTACAGCGACCTCTCGCGCTTCTGGGAACTGGAGTCGGGCAGCGACTGCGGCACCTTCAGCTTCCGGGGCTACCGGCCCATCACGGTGTCGGTGGTGGCGTCGAGCAATGTGAACCGCCAGCCCACATCGGACGCGGCGGACCATTCGGCCCTCACCTCCACGCCCTACCGCCGCACCGAGAACCGCATCCAGCTGTCGGTGCGCACCAAGATCGCCCAGGGCCTGCTGACCCAGGGGCATCCGACGCTCAAGGATTCGGTGTGGTTCGGCTATTCGCAGCAGTCGTACTGGCAGCTGTTCAGCCCCCAGATCTCGCGCCCCTTCCGCACCACCGACCACGAACCCGAGGTGATGTATGTCTACCCCACCACGGCGCAGCTGCCGCTGGGCTGGAAGTGGCGCTACAGCGGCGTCGGACTGGTGCACCAGTCCAACGGCCAGAGCAACCCGCTGTCGCGCAGCTGGAACCGCGTCTACCTGATGACCGGCATGGAGCTGGACAACCGCTGGAGCGTGAACGCCAAGGTCTGGAAGCGCCTGTCCGAAAGCGCCGACAGCGACGACAACCCCGGCATCAGCGACTATGTCGGCCGGGGCGAGCTGGCGGTGTTCTGGAACGCCAACAAGGACAACACCCTGGGCGCCACCTTCCGCAGCGCCCTGGCCCGCAGTGACCGGGGCTCGGTGCGGCTCGAATGGATGCAGACACTGGGCAGCGGCCTGTGGGGCAGCAAGAGCAACCTGCGCCTGCACACCGCGCTGTTCAGCGGCTATGGCGACAGCATGATCGACTACAACCGCAAGCGCACGGTGTTCAGCGTGGGGTTGAGTCTGGTGGATTTTTAGCAGAGACATCCCCCTGAGGCGCTGCGCGCCTTCCCCCTTCTCTCCAATGGCTGCGCCATTCGGGAAGGGGGACGCAGCCCTCGCTGCGGGGCGGCCCTTGCTCGGCTGCCCTCGCTTGGTGCGTGCCGGTTTCGATGGCCGCGTGCATTGCCAGGCACGGCCAAGAGTGGGCACCCGAATTCGCTCACAACTCGTTACGACATCATTCTCAAGTTTCCGGGAATGGCGCCGACGCGCCGCCACAATGGCACGCGCACCAACACCGGCACGGCGATCCCGCCACACCTCCGATAAGCGCGGCTTTTTGGCCGCAATACCAGCCATTGCCTTGTGCGTGCACCCTCGAAAATGCGCCCAGAGAGGAACACACCCATGGACATGCAATACCAGCTCAAGGCAGGCAGCTACTACCTGTATGACATGCGCGAGGCGCCCAGCGCCGTCACGGGTGAACGCCGCTTCAAGCTCAAGACCGACACCGTCGCCATTGCGTTCGACAAACACACGGGCGAGGTGCACCAGCATGGCAGCCCCACGCGCATCCAGTCGTGGGCCAACAACACGCGCCGCCGCCTGCGCGCGGCCGGGGCGCAGGACGTGGCCAACGACATCGTGGTGGTGTCGGGCCCGCTGCCCGTGGACGAACTCAACAAATGCTTGTGGGTGCGCGGCTATGTGCGCCGCATGTTCTCGCGCCTGGCCACCCTGCCCCATGGCAAGCTGCAGCGCCCTGCGGCCGAGCCGTTCCGCAAGGCAGCCTGAGCCCACAATCCCTTTCTCTTCCGCCTCTCCTCAGGGCCGCGCACAGCGGCCCTGATCGTTTTGGGCCTCCGAGAAGCACCTCAGGCTTCGGCATCCTCTGCCACATCGCCCTCCACACCCTCCAGCACCTCGGCATGCTTGACGATGGTCACGGGCACCGGGCTGGCGTGGGCCACCTCCTGCGATACCGAGCCCAGCAGTGCGCTGCTGAGCGCGCCCTGGCCCTTGGCGCCGATCACCATCATGTCGCAGCCCGAGCGCTCGATCATGTCCACCAGCGTGTGCGCCACATCGCCCACCCCCACATCGGTTTCGTAGGAAATGCCAGCCGCCTCCAGCAGCGCACGCGCCGGGGCCATCAGGTGTTCGCCCGCCTCCAGGCTGGCGGCGGCGATCAGGTCGGGGTCGCGCGTGGTGACCAGCTCGTAGAGCGTGGCGGGTTCCTGCACGTTGGCCAGCACCATGGTGGCCTGGAGCCCCTGGCGCACCAGGGCCAGCGCGTGGTGTACGCCGTCCAGGGAGAGTTCCGAACCATCCACGGCGATGAGGATCTTGAGCATGGTGTTCTCCTTGAGTGAGTCAGTGCAGACCAGTGTAGCGACGGCCTGCGCAAACACCAGCCCATACCCTTGAAGCAGATCAGGCAAGCCCGTCTGGGACAATGCGCCCCATCATGCTGCAGTTCGACCTTCTCAAAACCGACCCCTCCAGCCACGCCCGCCGTGGCCAGCTCACGCTCAACCATGGCGTGGTGCAGACCCCCATCTTCATGCCCGTGGGCACCTATGGCACCGTCAAGGGCGTGATGCCGCGCAGCCTGCACGACATGGGCGCGCAGATCATCCTGGGCAACACCTTCCACCTGTGGATGCGCCCGGGCCTCGACGTGATGCAGAGCTTTGGTGGCCTGCACGGCTTTGAAAAGTGGGACAAGCCCATCCTCACCGACTCGGGCGGTTTCCAGGTCTGGAGCCTGGGCGCCATGCGCAAGATCACCGAAGAAGGCGTGACCTTTGCCAGCCCCGTGAACGGCGACAAGCTCTTCATGTCGCCCGAGGTGAGCATGCAGATCCAGACCACGCTCAACAGCGACATCGTGATGCAGCTCGACGAGTGCACGCCGTACGAGACCAAGGGCCACAAGACCACCGAGGCCGAGGCACGCAAGAGCATGGAAATGAGCCTGCGCTGGGCCAGGCGCAGCCAGGACGAGTTCCACCGCCTGAACAACCCCAACGCGCTGTTCGGCATCGTGCAGGGCGGCATGTTCAAGCACCTGCGCCAGGAGTCGCTGGAGCGCCTGGTGGAGATGGATTTCCCCGGCTACGCCGTGGGCGGCGTGAGCGTGGGCGAGCCCAAGGATGAGATGCTGGACATCATGGCCCACACGCCGCACCGCTTGCCCGCGCACAAGCCGCGCTACCTGATGGGCGTGGGCACGCCCGAGGACCTGGTGCAGGGCGTGGCCGATGGCGTGGACATGTTCGACTGCGTGATGCCCACCCGCAACGCGCGCAACGGCACCATGTTCACGCGTTTTGGCGACCTGAAGATCCGCAACGCCCGCCACAAGGCCGACCACAAGCCGATGGACACCAGCTGCACCTGCTACGCGTGTGCGGGCAGCTCGGGCGTGCCGTGGGACGACGGCGGGCGCGAAGGCTTCAGTCGTGCCTACCTGCACCACCTGGACCGCTGCGGCGAGATGCTGGGCCCCATGCTCACCACCGTGCACAACCTGCACTACTACCTGAACCTGATGCGCGAGGTGCGCGAATCGCTGGAGGCGGGCACCTTTGCCCAGTTCCGTGTGCAGTTCAAGGCCGACCGGGCGCGGGGTGTGTAAGGGCGTAACCCCGGCTGCATTAGCTATATATTTGATAGCTTAAAAGGCTTATCCATCAGTCGGAAAAGGCCAAAATCATTCCAAAAATCCTGCACTCCCTGCTGCGCTGGCCTGGCCGGATGGCGGCGGGCCTGGCCAGCGGTGTGCTGGCCCTGGTCATCCTGTTCGAGGAGTGGGGCTGGGTGCCGCTGCAGCAGCTGCTGGCGCGCATCGGCCGCTGGCCCGGGCTGCGCTGGATCGAGGGCTGGGTGCGCAGCCTGCCGCCGTGGGCGGCCGTGGCGCTGTTTTTGCTGCCCACGGTCCTGCTGCTGCCCGTCAAGCTGCTGGCCCTGTGGGCCATCGGGCGCGGGCATGTGGTGCTGGGCATGCTAGTGATCGTGCTGGCCAAGGTGGTGGGCACGGCGGTGGTGGCGCGGCTGTTCACCCTCACCCAGCCTGCGCTCATGCAGCTGCGCTGGTTTGCCTGGGCCTATGCACAGTTGACACGCGCCAAGCACGCCGTGCTGGCACGCGCCCGCGCCACCTGGGCCTGGCGTGTGGCGCGTGTGGTCCAGCGCCAGTGGCGGCAGCGCTGGCAGCGGCGCTGAGCGGGGCCAGGCCGCCCCGCTGCGCCGAAAGGTGCGCCCACACCATGCAAATTTGATAGCAACAGAGTCAACACCATCAGGCGCAAGCTGCCATAAATGCGCCATAGACGCGCCATAGACGCGCCATAGACGCGCAGTAAAACCACGGGACACGTCCCTCGGGCTGTTGGCAATTGTCAACAAATGTTTCAACATACTGTGGCACCCCACGGCCTGCCCACCGGCTGCGGAGACAATCCACCACCGCCCGCTGCCCACCTCCATGCTCCGCACCCTTGCTCTCCCCCGGCCGATGCCGCCCGCGCTGGCCTGGCTGGCCTTGGGGCTGCTGATTTTTGGCGCCTGCCTGGTGGGCATCTTTGCGCGGCCCATCGGGTTCCTGTCGGCGTTCTGGCCCGCCAATGCGCTGCTGCTGGGCCTGCTGGTGCGCTACCCCCACCTCGCCCGGCCACCGGCCTGGGCGGCGGCGGCGGTGGGCTATGTGGCGGCCGACCTGGTCACGGGCAGCGCCTGGGGCATGGCCCTGTGGCTCAACGCGGCCAACCTGCTGGGCGCCACGGCGGGCTGGCTGGTGCTGCGCCGGCTGGACGAAAGCATTCGGCGCCTGCAGCGCACGGCCTCGGCGCTGTATCTGCTGCTGGCGGCGCTGGTGGCCAGCACCGTGGGCGCGCTGGCGGGCTGCGGCGCCGCGCCGGTGTACTTCAACGCCCCCTGGACGGACCTGCTCTCGCTGTGGTTCAGCACCGACCTGATGAACTACATGCTCATCGTGCCCGTGGTGCTGGCCGCGCCGCGCGCCGACGACCCGCCGCATGCCCCGCAGGGTGGCCTGCAGGGCATGCCGCTGTTCTGGCGCGTGGCGCCCATCAGCTCGCTGCTGCTGGCCGAAGGCATCCGCACCGTGATCGGCGGGCCGGGCATGCTGGCCTTTGTGGTGCCAGGGCTGCTGTGGTGCGCGCTCAGCTACAGCGCCTTCACCGCCAGCCTGCTGTCGCTGGTGGTGTGCCTGTGGACCATGGCAGGCGTGGCCACGGGCGTGCTCAACTTCACGCCCGCCCATGCGGGCGATGTGTTCTCGCTGCGGGTGGGCGTCACGCTGCTGGCGCTGGGGCCGCTGGCGGTGGCCTGCGCCAGCGCCGCGCGCGCCGAGGCCCTGCGCCGCCTGGACCACGCCGTGCGCCACGACGACCTGACCGGCGTGCTCGCGCGCCGGGCCCTGCTCAAGCAGGGCGCGCGGCTCGTGGCCAGCCACCAGCGCGGGTCCGCCGGAGCGGCGGTGCTGATGCTGGACGTGGACTTCTTCAAACAGGTCAACGACCAGCACGGGCATGGCGCGGGCGACCAGCTGCTCATCGGCATTGCCGAGGCCCTGGCGCGCACGCTGCGCCCCCAGGACCTGCTGGGCCGCCTGGGCGGCGAAGAATTTGCGGCGGTGCTGCCCGGGGTGTCGCCCGCCGAGGCCCACGCCATGGCCGAGCGCCTGCGCAGCGCGGTGGAGCAGCAGCCCTTTGCCACTGCCCCCGGCGGCCACGGGCCCACCCAGCACGCCACCGTGAGCATTGGCCTGGTGCACAGCGCCACCATGGGCGGCAATGCCGACATGGACATGCTGCTGCTGGCGGCCGATGCCGCGCTCTACCGCGCCAAGGCCGAAGGGCGCAACCGGGTGGCGCTGGCCTGACTGCCTGCATCGCACCCCACAACCGGCGTCCGCCGCCCTACAAATACTGCGCCCAGAGCATGTTGCGCATGCGCCCTGCCGGGTCCCACACGGCCTTGGTGGTGCGAAACCGGTCGGCCTGCGGGTAGGCCGCCGCAAACTGCGCCTGCGTGGCATGGCGCTGGTACGGCAGGTAGTAGGTGCCGCCGTGCTCCAGGGCCAGGCCGATCAGCGCACGCGTCCACAGGCCCACCGCTGCGCAGGCCTCGGCGCTGGTGCCTTGCTTGTAATACAGCACCCACGAAAACACCTCCTCGCGCGCCCAGGCCATCACAGCGTCGGCGTCGGGCGGTGCGTGGCGCACCGAGATGTTGAGCACCTGCGCCCCATGCTGCTGCAGGATGCGGGCCAGGCCCCGCGTGAAAACGGCGAACCGGGGCATGGGCACAAAATATTCCTGCAGCACATAGGTGGACTGCGCGCGGCTGGCGGGCTCCAGCGAGGCCACATCCAGGCTGGCCTCGTGGTTGCGCCACGCCACCGGCTGGCCGCGCAGCAGCGCCGGGCGCACCACCTTGTGCTGCAGCTGGTCGCCCCCTGGCAGCTCGGTCAGGGCCCAGATCACGGATTTCTCCAGGCCGTAGCGCTGGCCGCGGGGCACCAGGCGCTCGGGTACCGTCACGGGCTTGTCGGTGGTGGCCCAGGTCACGGCGGTGGCGCGGTCAAAGTGCGGGGGCAGCAGGTCGGCGTTGTGCATCACGGCCCGGGCGTTGGCGCGCACCTTGGCGGCAAAGAAGCCGGGGTAGTCGTCCAGCGCCACCTGGGCCACGCTGCGCTCGATGGCGGTGTTGGCGTCCAGGTCCAGCTCCACCTCGGTGATCACCCCCAGCCCGCCGTAACCCCCCAGAGCGGCGCGGAACAGGTCTGCATGCTGCTGGCGGCTGGACTCGCGCACCTCGCCGCTGGCCAGCACGATCTGCAGCGCCCGCACCGATGCGCTGATGGGACCATGCCCCACATAGCGGCCATGCACGTTGACCGACACCGACCCGCCCACGGTGAAGTTCGCATAGCTCTGCATGGTCCGCACCGCCAGGTCGTGCGGGTCCAGATGGTCCTGCAGGTCGCGCCAGCGCATGCCGGCCTGCACGCGCACCGTGCGGGCGGGGGCGTCCAGCCACACCAGGGCGTTCATGCTGCGCATGTCGATGTGCAGGCCGCCCTCCACGCCCACCTGCCCGCCCATGCTGTAGCGCCCGCCCCCCACGGCCACGGCGCCAGGCCAGTGCTGCACCGCCTGCACCACGTCCTGCACGCGAATGGGCACCACCACCCGCGATACCCGCACGGGGTACAGGCGGGTCACGTTCTCGATCAGCGCGCCGGGCGCGCTGTGGGCAGGCAGGGAAACGGCCCCCAGCACACCTGCGGCCGCCAATGCGCCCAGCAGCTCGCGGCGGCGCAGCCCGTGGGGTGCGGTGCTCACCCTTGCCTCAGTCTTCGCGCGCCAGCTTGATGCCGGCCCCGGTGCCACAGGCGTGGCAGAACCGTGCAAAGGCGCTTTTGCGCGTAGAGCAGCTGCCGCAGTGGTCAAACAGGCCAATACCGCAGTGCGGACAGAAGTCGATCTTCTCGTTCTTCAGGTCCACGGGCCGCTCGCAGCCGGGGCACACGCTTTTGGCTAGGCGGGCCAGGGCCACGTCGTAGCTCAGCTCCTTGCGGCGCTCCTGGTCGGGCAGGGCCTCGGCCAGCTTCTGGCGCTCCAGGTAGCGGTTGAGCGCCTGGATGGCATAGCGCCCCACGACGGCCGTGATGGCAATGCCCACCACATAGCGCACGTAGCCGCCGTAGCTGGGCAGGTAGGGCACCAGCTCCACAAAGAAGGCAAACAGCGCGAAGAAGATGAAGCCCCACACAAACGGCCAGTAGGTGCTTTTGCGCTGCTTGACGAACAGCCAGCCCGCGATAGCCAGCAGCGGGAGCGTGAGGGCCAGCCGGTAGAGGAACACGCGCAGCTCGACCTTGCGGCGCTCGGCGGCGAGCTTCTCGTAGCCGTCAGCCTCCATGCGGAGCAACTGCTCCTGCCGTGCGGCAGCGGCCTGGCGGGCGTCCAGGGCAGCCTGCTGCTGGGCCTCGACCGCTTGCTGGGTCTTGCGTTCGGCGAGCTTGAGCACATCCAGCGCCTGGGTGCGCGCCAGCACCTCGGGGTCCTGGTCGGCGCGCTGGGTGGCGCTGCGCGTGGACAGCCAGTTGTTGAAGCTGTCCCGCTCGGCCTGCACCTCGCTGCGCACCTTGCTGCGCTGCAGCTGGGCCTGCTCCAGCGCGGTCTGCGCGTCCTGCTCGGCCTGGCGTGCGGCCTTGACCTCGGTACGCAGCTTGTCGGCAGCGGGTTTGTCGAGGAAGTCGTCCACCCGCAGCGGCGTCTCGACCTTGGGCAGATCGCCCACGATGGTGCCACCCAGGCCGATGAGGAAGCTGGCAAACACCAGCGCCACCAGCCACAGGCCCCGGCGAAACCATTTTTCGGACAAGCGCAGTGATTTGCTCATGGTGACTTCTCTCCTCAGATACTACTGATTTGATAGCTACAACCGCTTACCAGACAGGCGCAAAGGCCGATTTTTGTTCAATTTTTCAGCACCAGCACCACCGAAGGCGCCGCCAGCTGGGTGCGCTGCAGCCACGCCAGCACCGAGTCCACCGTGACGGTCTCGATGCGGTCCGAAAAACGCTTCTCGCCGGGGTGATCGTCAAACGCAATATTGGCTGACCCGACCCGCCCGCCCATGCGCGTGAGCGGCCCGAGCTTGAGCGCCGTGGGTTCGTAGCCCTTGAACTGCAGCCAGGCCTGCGCCTGGTCGCGCGCACGCACCGTGCTGGGCTCCATGGCCATCGCCAGGGTCTCCAGCGCCCACTGGTTGGACTGCTGGTATTTGCGGCCCCACGCGTAGCTGACCATGCTGTAGGGCAGGTGCTGCAGCGCCTTGGTGCGGCCCTTGTCCTGCAGCACGGCCAGCAGGCGCTGCTGCACCTCGGGCGTGGGCACGGCATACACGGCCTCGTAGCGCCACAGGTCGTCAAGGAAGAATTCGCCCAGGCCCTGGCGGTACAGGTGCCCCACCGCCGTGCCACATTCGTTGAGCTTGTGCGCCACACGCCAGGGGCCTTCGGCGGTCTTGTAGGCCCAGCCCATGTGCGAGTAGCGCAGACCGTACTTGGAGAGGTCTTGCCCCGCGCGGGCCAGGGCCACCACCTGCGCGCCGGATTTGGCATGCTCGGCATCCAGCGCAGCCGAGGTCTGCTCGGCCAGCTTCATGCCGCGCTCGATCACCTGGGGCGGCACGGGCTTGCGGGATTCGCAGGAGCGGCCCGCGTGGGCCGGGGTGGCGGCCACCAGCGCGGCCCCGGCAAGGAACACCATGCCCACCACGGCGGGGATGTGCTGCACGGGATCGCGACCAAGGTTCAGGGCTTTCACCATCGTGCCGCTCCTCACAGGCGCTCGTTGTGCAGCAAAGCGCGGCCGATGGCATTGGGCACAAAGGCAATCGCCTCACCCGCCGCCGCCAAGATCACGCCCGTGCCGATCACGCTGCAGGTCACCACCGTGCCCACTGCATAGGCCGAGCCCGCCACACCACGGCCGACCACCTCCACACTCACCTGGGCGCCGTCCGAAGCACGCTCCAGCAGGTACACCGTGCCCACAGCCGAGGCCTCCACTGCCCGCACCGTCAGCACCGCACCGCCCACCGACAGTGCGGCCGGCACCGTCACCACCGCGCCTGCGGCGGCCGAGGCCACCGACGCCGTGCCCACCACCGAGGCCACAGGCAGCATCGACAGCGCGGCAGACGCTTCGCTCTGCGCCCGGGCCGGAGCGGCCGCTACCAGGGCCGCGCACACCACACCGACTGCCAGCAGGGCGCGGGGCAGTCGGGAGGGGTCCCACGAAGAAAACACGGTATTCATCATCATTCACTCCTCAAAATGCGGTCCCACCACGCACCCAGGGTGCGGGAGAAACCGGGTCGAAAACCAGAAAGAAAATTTGCCGGTACGGGCAGCAATGCGCCGCCTGCGTACATCCGAAGCGATCAGTTCGCGCTGTGGTTCTGGGCTGCCGCCTGGGCAGCTTCGCGGCGGCCTTGCAGGCGGGCGTCCATCAGGTCCGCCTCGTGGCGGTCGCGCAGCATCTTGGCCAGCGTGAAGGCCGTGGTGATCAGGTACAGCCAGCTCACCCCCAGAAACGCCTTGTAGGTCACGTTGATGTCCATGCTCAGCAGGCCCCAGCCCGTCAGACCCATGGCCACCGCAAAGCCACCCCACACCACCAGCTTCCACATAGGGGTGTCGCCACCACCACGGCGCGAGGCGCTTTCGTTGTCCCGCACAAACTTGGCCAGCACAAACGCGGCCGAGAGGCAAAACACATACCCCATCACCATGAACGCCTGTTCCAGCTGCTCGCCCGGCAGCCACGCCAGGCCCACTGCGCACAGAAAAACCGCGATGCCGAACGAGACCCACACCTGCAGCTGCCAGGCCTTGGTATCACGCTGAACCACGATGGGAGAGGAAGACATTGCTGTGGTGCCCCGGGGGGCGTTGGTTGAACACGGAGCGAATGGTGCGGGAAACCAGGCCATGACAAGCCACCAGAACGCCAAAGTACCCAGCACAAGCCCAAAAAGTACCGGAATCCGATACCTTTTGGCGCCTGATGGCGTCTCTCCAAGGCAGCCGCCCGCAGCAGATGGCGGGATCAGCGCATCAACAGGGGCTCCGGCAGGACTGCGGGCAGACGCCCAGCGCCCGCCCCGGACACACATTTCACAAACCGGTCGGTGTTCTGCTCGGACTCGGTCAGGTTCAACGGCTGGCGTATGGGGGCGACCGCGAGCTCGGGGCGGAACAAGGGCTCGTCCTCCAGATGGCATTGACCGCCCTGGTCCAGCCCACGCTGCCCGAACCATTGGCAGACCTCAGCCAGAGACATCCGGTCTTGCCGCACGGCGATCCGCGCTGCGTCGTAGAGCAAATCCTGGAGCTGGGCCTGGCTGCAGTTCGGCGCGCCGCTCAGGCGGTAGCTGGTAGCCACCTGGCTGATCAAGCGCCCCAGGCGGGAGCGGTAGGCAAACACTTCCTTGTCCGCTTCCGCGTTCAGGTCCAGGGGTTTGCCTTCTCCCGCCTGAACCCGCCAGGGCACGATGGCCTGGATGTCATCCAGCGCGATGTGCCACACCTGGCAATCGAACTGGCGCCGCTCCGGCACCCTGGCGGCCGACAGATCCAGTGCGTTGGTCTGGGTGAAGTACCGCGCCTCCGTGAAGGCCCGGCCGTCCAGGTGGTAGTAATCGACAGGGAACTGGCTGATGCGGCGATAGGGCCGGATCTTGTAGTCCCACAACCCAGGCGCCAGCTCCACGTTGAACTGCCCCTGGGGGGCATCCCGGCGGATGCCCATCTGCGACAGGGTCTGGTCGCGGCGGTTGGACAGCATCGCGTCGATGGCATCCAGGAAGTTCAGGTCGATCAGCACCGAGCCGAAATTGCGCCGGTCCGATTGCCGCATCTCCGTCACCCCGGCATTGGGCACGTGCGAGTCCACCATCATGATCATGCAGCCCTGCGAGGGCTGCCCGGCGTTCAGGCGGTTGACATGGTGTTCGCGGGCCAGGCGGATCAGGGTCTCGACGCCCAGGTTGTCGCTGGGCCCGCCATCGATCAGGTGCAGGTAGCGCTTGTCTCCGGGGTCGTCTCCGCCCTCCCGGCGTTTCACCGGGTCCAGGCTGTAGCGGCGCAAGGTCACCGAGTTGAACACCCCCGGAAACGCCCCCGAGGAAGCCATGGCCCAGGCGATGGGGAACTGGCTGAGATCGGACCCCGTGGCGCGCAGAAACTGCCGGTCGCTGAAAACAAAACGCACGCCGCCGTTGGTGGTGTCCGTGGCATTGAAATACACCGCAGGCCGGCGCGGCCCTCGCGGCCCCAGGTCGGCAAAGGTCACCCGCTTGCCATCAAAGAGCTTTTCTTCGAACAACTCAGCGAGATGGTCGCTGCGGTCCAGGTCCGAAAAAGTCGTCGCCAGCAGGTTCACGGGGTTGAGCAGCTTGCCGATGAGCGGCATGGCGAAGTCAGTCGATGCCATCTGGCGCCCTTGCTCTGCCCAATCCAGCTTCTCGCCATGGATCGCAAAGTAGGCAGCGGGAATCGAGCCGCCGCTGACCGCAGAAACCGCATCCACGTTCCCCAGAATGCCCAGCTTGTCCAGCTCTTCCAGGGCCGCCATGCCAAAGTTGGCCGAGCGGCTGCCCCCGCCGCTGAGGGCCAGGCCCACAAACTGGGGCCGGTCGGCCACCCATTCAGTGGCCGCACGTGGAACCGGCACCTGCGGGCGCACAAAGGAGCGCCCCATGTCCGGCTCATTGCGGTAGCTGAGCCCGGGGCGACTGCCCACCACGGTGCAACCCGCCAGGCATGCCGCCAAAAGCACCATACCCCCGACGTTGTGCCAGCCCCGCGCGCCCCTGCGCTCAATCATGGAAGAACGTCAGCATCACGGCATTGGTGCTGAGGTTGGTCACCACCACACGCACATCCGGGGCTTCGCCCGATACCCACTCGCACAGCAGCTCCCCGCCAGCCTGGGCGGGCTCGCACAGGGGTTCGTTCTTGGGGCCCTTGACGGACAACGCGATGTCCTGCATCCGGTCACTGGCGATCCCGAAGAAGGCCTTCTGCCCGGGTTTGTAGGACAGGAGAATGGGTTTGATGTCCCGCGCGCCCATGAGAACGGGCTGCACCTGCGGGCCGATCAGCGTGCCGCGGCTGCGGCGCGCCGCCGAGGCCTCGTCAATCAGCGCCAGCAGCTCCGGTTTGCCCTGGGCCAGCTTTTTGGCCTGGGCCAGCAGGCTGGCCGCATCCGTTTGGTCCACCACGCCCCCACGGTCCCCGTCCACGCGGGCCCGCGAAGGCTGCAGGCCGGAGGCGCGCTGCAGCCGGGCGGCTGTGAGCAGGGCCTGGGGATCGTTCTGGGCCAGACCATAGCGGCCCAGCTCCTGCCCCAGCCGCCACTGCTGCAGCATCAATGGAGTGACAGGCGCTGCAGTCTGTGCGGCCACTGGTGGCACCAGGCCACCCACCGCGATCGCCACCAGGGCGCCCGCAAGCAGGCGTTGGGGACGCAAGATCATGCAAAGGTTTCTCATCGCTCGGCTTCTCCAGAGTGAGTCAATCTGTCCAATCCAATCTACCGCCGCACATGCCGCCCACGGGTTCGGGCTTTTCCGCATGGCCTGGCTGGCCCGTTGCCGATGGTAGTTTGCCTCGGCTTCGGCCGCACAGAACTGTTCATCGCAATCCCATCGCCCATCGCCCGCAGGTTGAACATGGCCCACATGATCCGGCACGAAATCCTCGCCTCCCCGGCAAAGCCAGGGAGAACTGTCCAAAACCCTGCAGGGTATCGAATTTCTGTACTTTCGATACCTGCACTCATCGCCAAGTCTGCACTTGCGCGACACCGCGCCTTGCGCTAGGCGATCACAATGCGGGCCCGATCCTCCTCACCTGGCAACAAGCAACATGTCTCAGAAACCCTTTGACCTCGTCGTCCACGGCGCCACCGGCTTTACGGGCCGCCTGGTGGTCGAATACCTGCTGCAACGCTACCCCGCCGGCAGCGGCCTGCGCTGGGCCATGGGGGGGCGCAACGCCGAAAAGCTTGCCGCCGTGCGCGACGAACTGGGCGCCCCGGCCGACACCCCGCTGGTCGTGACCGATACCCACAACCCCGCCAGCCTGCAGGCGCTGATGGACGCCACGCGCCTAGTGCTGACCACCGTGGGCCCGTACCAGCTGTATGGCAACGAACTGGTGGCCGCCTGCGCCCAGGCCGGGGTGGACTATGTGGACCTGTGCGGCGAGCCCGCCTGGATGCGCCAGATGATCGATGCCCACGAAGCTGCGGCGAAGGCCAGCGGCGCGCGCATCGTGTTCTCGTGCGGGTTCGATTCGATCCCGTTCGACCTGGGCGTGTACCTGCTGCAAACCGAAATGAAGGCCCGCTTTGGCCACCCCGCCAGCCGCGTGCGTGGCCGGGTGCGCAAGATGAAGGGCACCTTCTCGGGCGGCACGGCTGCCAGCCTCAAGGCCACTATGGCCGCAGCCGCCACCAACCCCGGCGTGCTCGACCTGCTGAAGAACCCGTTTTCGCTCACGCCCGGGTTTGAAGGGCCGCGCCAGCCCTCGGGCAACAAGCCCATGGTGGACGAGGCCCTGGGCACCGTGGGTGGTGATGGCGTGTGGGTGGCGCCGTTCGTGATGGCCGCCATCAACACACGCAACGTGCACCGCTCCAACTTCCTGCTGCAGCACGCGTACGGCACTGACTTTGTGTACGACGAAATGCTCGTCACCGGCCCCGGCGAAAAGGGCGAGGCCATCGCCAATGCGGTGGCGGGTGACAAGTCGCTGGGTTCGGACAAAGGCCCCAAGCCTGGCGAAGGCCCATCGCGCGAAGAACGCGAAAACGGGTTCTACGACGTGCTGTTCCTGGGCACCGACGCCGCGGGCAACACCTTGCGCGTGGGCGTGAAGGGCGACCGCGACCCCGGCTACGGCTCCACCTCCAAGATGATCACCGAGGCCGCCGTGTGCCTGCTGCAGGATGCCAGCGGCACCCCAGGCGGCATCTGGACCACGGCACCGGCACTGGGCGCTCCACTGATCGCGCGGTTGCAGGCCAATGCGGGGCTGAGCTTCGCGGTCGAGCCCACCTGACTTTTCAAAGCCGCCCCCGGGTTTGTCCGTTTTCGTTCCAGGCCGGTCCTGAAACGCACGGCCACCTGCCCGGAGGCCGCTCACAATGCAGGGCATGAACACTGCTCTGCGCCCCCGCGACCTGGCCCTCGCCCTGCTTGTCATCGTTGTCTGGGGGCTGAACTTTGCCGTCATCAAGGTCGGGGTGGCCGATGTGCCGCCCCTGCTGCTGGGCGCGCTGCGCTACCTGCTGGCAGCCTTTCCGGCGCTGCTGTTCGTCAAGCCGCCCAAAGTACCGCTCAGGCTGTACCTGCTGTACGGCATGACCATGGCCGTGGGCCAGTTTGCGCTGCTGTTCACCGCCATCCACATCGGCATGCCGTCGGGCCTGGCCTCGCTGGTGCTGCAGGCGCAATCGTTCTTCACGCTGCTGCTGGCCGCCTGGTGGCTGCGCGAAAAATGGCAGGGCAACCAGGTCGCGGGCCTGGCGCTGGCGGGTGTCGGGCTGGTGCTGATTGGCAGCGCACATGGAGCCTCGATGCCGCTGGCGGGCTTTGCGCTGACCGTGGCGGCTGCTGCGCTGTGGGGCTGCGGCAATATCGTCACGCGCGCCGTGGGGCGCTATGGGCCGATGAACCAGTTTGCCTTCATCGTCTGGTCCAGCGTGGTGGCACCGCTGCCGTTTGTGGCGCTGTCCTTGTTGCTGGACGGGCCCGCCACGATGTGGGCAGCCTTGTCACACCTGTCGTTCCAATCCATGGCCGCTGTGGCCTACATCGCGTGGATTTCGACCCTGCTGGGCTTCGGGCTGTGGACGTACCTCATGTCGCGCTACCCCGTGAACCGCGTGGCGCCCTTCACGCTGCTCGTGCCCGTGGTGGGGCTGACCACAGGCTGGTGGGTGTTTGGCGAGCAGTTGCTGCCCGTGCACTTTGCGGGTGCCGGGCTCTTGATGGCGGGGCTGTTGGTCAACGTGTTTGGCGGCCCGGCCTGGGCGGCGGTGATGGGACGGCTGCGCGGGGCGCAGTGAACTCACCCACGGCGGCTACACCGCCATCGGCAGCTCGGTGGTGGACAGTACGTTGCGCAGCACCATGAACGAACGCACCTGGCGCACGCCCGGCAGATAGATCAGCTGCTCGGCATGCAGGCGGTTGAAGCTCTCGCTGTCGCGCGTGCGCACCAGCATGAAGTAGTCGAACTCGCCGGTGACCACATGGCACTCCATGCAGCCCGATATCTTGGCGGCGGCCTTTTCAAACTCGGCAAATGACTCGGGAGTGGAGCGGTCCAGCACCACACCAATCATCACCAGCATGCCCGCCCCCACGGCCTGGGGGTTGAGCAGCGCCACCACCTTGTCGATCAAGCCCAGGCGCTTGAGGCGCTCCACGCGGCGCAAGCAGGCGGGAGGACTCAGATGCACCTTCTCGGCCAGCGCAACGTTGGACAGCGACGCATCACGCTGCAACTGCCGCAGGATGGTTTTGTCGGTGCGGTCCAGCTCGGCTGAGACATCAGTCTGTGGCGCATTCTTGGCACGAACTTTTGTTGCGCACATAAATAATTTGAAGAAATATTTTTTGCTTTCATTTTCCTCCAGAAAACTAAAACACCGAAATTACAGCAATGTTTGCAACCACTTGATGCGCATGTTTTTCTACGATGAAGGCACTGCAAGCCTCCCGCTTGCGCCCCCTCTTCATCGACCGGAACACGCCATGAACCTGCAGAAATTTGCCCGCCACCCGCTCACCTTCGGCCCATCGCCCATCACCGCGCTGCCGCGCCTGTCGGCCCACCTGGGTGGCAAGGTGCACCTGTATGCCAAGCGCGAGGACTGCAACTCGGGCCTGGCCTTCGGCGGCAACAAGACACGCAAGCTCGAATACCTCATCCCCGAAGCCATCGCAGGCGGCTACGACACGCTGGTGTCCATCGGCGGCATCCAGTCCAACCAGACCCGCCAGGTGGCCGCCGTGGCTGCGCACCTGGGCATGAAGTGCGTGCTGGTGCAGGAGAACTGGGTCAACTACTCCGACGCGGTGTACGACCGCGTGGGCAACATCGAGATGAGCCGCATCATGGGCGCCGACGTGCGCCTGGACGCGGCGGGCTTCGACATCGGCATCCGCCCCAGCTGGGAGCAGGCCATGGACGATGTGAAGAAGGCGGGTGGCAAGCCCTTCCCCATTCCCGCAGGCTGCTCCGAGCACCCGTACGGCGGCCTGGGCTTTGTGGGCTTTGCCGAAGAGGTGCGCCAGCAGGAGAAAGAGCTGGGCTTCCAGTTCGACTACATCGTCGTGTGCTCGGTCACGGGCAGCACGCAGGCGGGCATGGTGGTGGGCTTTGCGGCCGACGGCCGGGCGCGCAAGGTGATCGGCATCGACGCATCCGCCAAGCCCGCGCAGACGCACGCGCAGATCCTGCGCATCGCGCAGGACACCGCCAAGCTCGTGGAGCTGGGCCAGGACATCACGGCCGAGGACGTGGTGCTGGACACCCGCTACGGCGGCCCCGAGTACGGCCTGCCCAGCGAGGGCACGCTCGAAGCCATCCGCCTTTGCGCGCGCCAGGAAGGCATGCTCACCGACCCGGTGTACGAAGGCAAGTCCATGCACGGAATGATCGACATGGTGCGCAAGGGTGAGTTCCCCGAAGGCTCCCGCGTGTTGTATGCGCACCTGGGAGGGGTGCCGGCGCTCAACGCCTACAGCTTTCTTTTTCGCAACGGCTGATGCGTCCAGCGAGCAGCAACGGCTGGCACAGCTGGCCGGGCTGTCGCTGATCTGAGCGCCTGTTCGAAGGGGCCCTGGCCACAAGGCGGGAGCCCGCCCGCTTTCCCGATTCCAAGGAGCCCCCATGAAGTGTTTGCAGCTTGCCAGACGTCGTAGCGTGATCCTCATGGCGGCAGCCGTCGCGGGGCTGGGACTCGGCGCGCAGGGGCTCGCGCATGCCCAAAGCTATCCCGCCAAGCCGGTCCAGATCGTCGTGCCCTTCCCGCCCGGGGGCGCCGTGGACATCGTGGGCCGCACCATCAGCAAGAAGCTGGGTGACCAGCTCGGCCAGCCCATCGTGGTGGAAAACAAGGCGGGTGCGGGCACCGTGGTGGGCGCGGCCTATGTGGCCAATGCGCCTGCCGATGGCTACACGCTGTTGATCAGCTCCGGCTCGACCTTCACCGTGAACCCTGCGTTGAACGCCAAGCTGCCCTACGACCCCATCAAAAGCTACGAACCCGTGGGCCTGGTTGCCCGTGTGCCGCTGATTCTGCTGGCCCACCGCGATGTGCCGGTGAACAACCTCCGGCAGCTGATCGCCGCCGTGCAGCGCACGCCCGACAAGTTCTCGTACGGCTCGTTCGGCAACGGCACCACAGGGCACTTTGCGGCCGAGCTGGCCTGGTCGGCGACCGGCATCAAGCTGATGCATGTGCCCTACCGGGGCAGCGCCCCTGCCATGGCCGACCTGATGGGCGGGCAGATCCCGTTCACCATCGACACCGTGGCGGCCGCCTTGCCGCAGCTCAAGGCAGGCAAGATCAAGGCCATTGCGGTCACGGGCGCCACGCGGGCCACGCAGCTGCCCGACGTGCCTACGGTGGCAGAAAGTGGCTTCCCCGGGTTCTCGGCCGATTCGTGGCTGGCCGTGGTCGCACCACGGGGCCTGCCCCCAGAGGCCAAGGCCAAGCTGCACAAGGCTCTGGCCGACACCCTGGCAGCCCCCGAGATCCGCAACAAGCTTATTGCCGCAGGGCTGGAGCCAGCGTATGCCAGCGGGGATGCCGTGCTCGCGCAGATCGAAGACGAGTTGCCACGCATGCGCGCCATTGCACAGCGCGCGCAGATCCGGGCGGACTGAGCCCTCCCGGGCCGGTTGCTCGCGCTCGCGGCCCTCAGGCCACCAGCAGCTTCTGCACCCGCTCGCGCAGCAGCGTGGGCTGCACCTCGGTCGGTGCCACGGCCGAGCCCACATTCAGCCCCACGCGGCTATAGAAGCCCCGGCGGAACGGCCGCACCATCGCGCCGCCTTTTTCAATGCGGCTGAAGTACGAGCCCCACAGGTTGGTCAGCGCCATGGGGATCACGGGCGCCTCGATGCCCTCGGCGCGGGCGCGCTCGATGATCTTCATGATGCCGCCCTTGAACTCCTGCAGCTGCCCGTCCTTGGTGATGCCGCCCTCGGGGAAGATGGCGAGCAGATCGCCCTCACGCAGCACCTGGGCTGCGCGCTCAAAGGCGGCTTCGTAGGTCTTCGGGTCTTCCTTGTAGGGCGCAATCGGGATGGCCTTGGCCAGGCGGAACAGCCAGCCCAGCACAGGCACGCGGAAGATGCGGTGGTCCATCACAAAGTAAATGGGGCGTGGGCTCGCGGCCATGAGCAGCACGGCATCCACAAAACTCACATGGTTGCAGGCCAGGATGGCCGCGCCCGCCGAAGGCAGATTCTCGTCGCCCTGCACCTTGAAGCGGTACACAAACCGCGACGACACCCAGGCCACAAAACGCAGCAGGTACTCAGGCACCAGCATGAAGATGTAGAACGCCACCACCGCATTGGCAATGCCGGTGAACAAAAAGATCTGCGGCACCGTGAAGCCCGCGCCCAGCAAGGCACCGGCAATGAGCGAGCTGCCGATCATGAACAGCGCGTTGAGGATGTTGTTGGCCGCGATGATGCGGGCGCGGTGCGTGGGCTGGCTGCGCATCTGGATCAGCGCGTACATGGGCACGCTGTACAGGCCCGCAAACAGGCTGAGCAGGGCCAGGTCCAGCATCACGCGCCAGTGGGCGCCCTGGGCCATGAAGGCGCCCAGGCCCATGATCTCGGACGCAGGCAGGCTGCGCGAGGCAAAGTACAGGTCGATGGAGAACACGCTCATGCCAATGGCGCCCAGCGGCACCAGCCCGATCTCGACATGGCGGCGCGACAGCACCTCGCACAGCAGCGAACCGATGCCGATGCCGATCGAGAACACCACCAGCAGCAGCGACGCCACCTGCTCGTTGCCATGCAGCACGTTCTTGGCGAGGCTGGGGAACTGGCTCAGAAACACCGCGCCAAAGAACCACATCCAGCTGATGCCCAGCAGCGAGCGGAACACCACGATGTTGCCGTGCGCCAGCTTGAGGTTGCGCCAGGTTTCGGTGAAGGGGTTCCAGTTGATGGTCAGGCCCGGGTCGGTGGCGGGCACCGAGGGGATGAAATGCGCCACCGCGCGCCCGACGAGTGCCGCCACCACGCAGGCCACCGCCACCGTGGTGTGGCCGATGCCGGGAATAGCCACCAGCAGCCCCCCCGCCACATTGCCCAGCAGGATGGCGACAAAGGTCCCCATCTCGACCATGCCGTTGCCGCCGGTGAGTTCGCGCTCGCTGAGCACCTGGGGCATGTAGGCAAACTTGACCGGGCCGAACAGCGTGGAGTGCACCCCCATGAGGAAGGTGCACAGCAGCAGGATGGGGATGTTGCCGCCGATGAAGCCCACGGCCGCCACCAGCATGATGGCGATCTCCATGTTCTTCACGAAGCGGATCATCTTCGTCTTGTCGTACTTGTCGGTGAGCTGGCCCGAGGTGGCCGAGAACAGCAGGAACGGCAGGATGAACAGCGCACCAATCACCAGCCCCGCCATCGCAGGCGGCAGCCAGTCCACACTGAGCTGGTAGGTCACCATCACGGTGAACGCAAACTTGAACAGGTTGTCGTTGGCCGCACCGGAGAACTGCGTCCAGAAGAACGGCGCAAACCGCCGCTGGCGCAGCAGGGCAAACTGGTTCGGGTCCTCGTGCGTGGGCGCTGGCGCCAGGCTGGTGGACGGGGTTTCGGGATGCATGCGTTTCTCCTCGTTTCCGATGGGTTGGCTTGTTGGAATTTTCCGCGCCCGCACTTCACACACGTGAACTGCGGGCGACACCCACGGCGTGGGCGCCATTCTGCACAAACAACGTGACCTGCGGCCCGCCCGGCGCCGTGGGGGAGTGCAGCGCCGCCAAGGCCGTCAGAACGGGCCAGGCTGCGCCTGCGGCAAACAGGTGCTTGAGGCTGTGGCCCGACACCGCCTGGTAGGTGGCGTCAAACACCGCGTGGTCCGCCGCCTCGAACAGCTTGGCCACGGCATACAAGCCAATGACCGCGCCCAGATGCACGGCCAGCGCGCCATCGCGCCGGGGCAGGCACGCCAGGGCCAGCACCACCAGCATGCCGCCCAGCTGCACCACGGCCCAGGGCATCAGATTGCCGGTGTGGGCCCACCAGCCCACGGCCAGCGTCCCGGCAACCAGCACCGTGCCAGCGGCGGCCCCACCGGCGCGTCCACTCACGCGGCTGGCCGCCGCCAGCCCCAGCAGGCCTGCAAACGGCAGCACCATGCCCAGCCGGTCCCACAGCAGGCCCGCGTCGCCGGGCTGTGCGTGGTACAGCATCGATCCTGCGGCCGTGCACAGCAGCCCCGCAAAAAACAGCCCGGCCAGCCACCGCGAGGCCACATCCAGGCCCACCGCCCGGCGCAACGCCACCAGCCCCCACACGCCCGCCAGGGCAAAGGGCAGATTGCTCAGCACATCGAGCGCACAGGGAATCCCCAGCCACGCACGCTGGTCGGCAAATGCATGCTGGTGCTCGCTGGCAGGCAGCACCGGGCCCCAGACGGCCAGGGCGAACAAGGCGGCGGCGCCCAGCAGCAGGCCTGTCTCGGCCCGGCGGAGAGGAGAAGCAGAAGAAAACAAGGACACGGCGGAAATCCTGCGGGGTTGGAATGCCGCGCAGTGTGGGCAGGCAATCGCATCCGGGCCCCATAAAAGTCGCACAAAGGGCTACCCAAGACACTTTGGGTATTGATAATTGATACCCAACGCCTGCCCCTGCCCACCACCACGCCCGCAGCCATGAGCACCACCGCCGACCTCGTTACCGCCCTGAAAAAAGAACTCAAGACCGCCCAGATGACCTACGCCGACCTGGCCCAGGCGCTGGGCATGGCCGAGTCCAGCGTCAAGCGCATGCTGGCCAAGGGCGACATGCCGCTGTCGCGCATCGACGCCATCTGCCGCGCGCTGGCGCTGGACTTTGCCGACCTGGCGCGGCGTGTGGCCGATGCGCAGCCGCTGCTCAAGGAGCTGAGTCAGGAGCAGGAAAAGGCCGTGGTGGGCGACAAGAAGCTGCTGCTGATGGCGATCTGCGTGCTCAGCCAGTGGACGCTGGAGCAGGTCGTGGCCACCTACCGGCTCACCGAGGCCGAGGGCATCAAGTACCTCGCGCAGCTCGACCGCATCGGCATCATCGAGCTGCGGCCGCTTAACCGCTACCGCCTCAAGCTGGCCAAGACCTTCCGCTGGCGCCCGCACGGCCCGGTGATGAACTACTTTCGCGAGCACGCGCTGCTCGACTACTTTGCGGGTGGCTTTGACGGCATGGGCGAAGGCGTGCTGCTGGTGCACGGCAACATCAGCCGCAGCCTGGCCCCCGCCTTCATGGAGCGCATGCAGCGCGTGGCCCAGGACTTCGCCCAGCAGCACTTGGCCGACCAGAAGCTGCCCGAACGCGAGCGCGAGGGCTACACGCTGCTTTTGGCCATGCGCAGCTGGGAGTTCGAGGCGTTCTCCAGCATGCGCAGATAGCCAAATGCTCACTTATTGATAGCATAAACCGCTTTACCAATGCGCGGAGAAGGCAAAAAAGTCTTGAACATTGGCCTCTCCAACTTGCAGCTCTCCTCCAAAAAGTAAAAGAAACTTGACATCGTCAGATCTCTCGGGCGAAAATTTTGTCAAGCAAACTTTACTTTCAGGACGGTGCGCATGAACGAACTTCCTTCTCCCGTAGAGCAGATCAGCTACCTGGCCAAGGTGCTGGCGGGGCTGCTGGTGATCATTCTGCTGGGCTTGGCCAGCCTGGAGCTGGCGCATCTGCCGGGCGCCTCCGGGCGTTGGGCGGCGGGGTTGCTGGCGGGGGCATGTGCGCTGCTGGCATGGCTCGGGTGGCGCAGATACCGGCGGCTTGATGAGCTGCAGCGGCAGATGCATGGCCGGGCCTGCCAATGGGCGGTGGGGCTGGTGCTGGCCAGTTTGCTCGTGGTGTCGGCGCTGCAGGCCCTGGGCCTGGCGCCGTCGGTGCATCCGCTGGCAGTCGCTGCGGGGCTGGTCGCCGCGTGGGGCCTGGGGCTGTGCATCACCCACCACCGGGTGAGCTGAGCATGGCGCGCGTTGCCGTGACCGGCGCAGCCGGGTATCTCGCATCGTGGGTAGTGAAGCTGCTGCTCGAACAAGGCCATACCGTGCACGGCACGGTGCGCAGCCTGCAGGACGGCCGCAAGCTGGCGCACCTGCAGCGGCTGTCGGCGGAGCATCCCGGCCGGCTCGTGCTCTTCGAGGCCGATCTGTTGAAGGCCCAGGGGTTCGACGCGGCCTTGGAAGGCTGTAGCGCCGTGGTGCACACCGCGTCGCCCTACCGGCTGGGCACCTCGGCCGACCCAGAGCGCGAGCTGATCGCCCCCGCCGTGGAGGGCACGCGCCATGTGCTGGAGGCCGTCAACCGCACGGCCAGCGTGCAGCGCGTGGTCGTCACCAGCAGCATCGTGGCGATGTACGGGGACAGCGTCGAGCTGCAGGCCCGGCCCGGACAAGCGCTGGCCGAAACAGACGTGAACCGCACGTCCACCGCGCAGAGCAATGCCTACGCGCTGTCCAAGACCCGCGCCGAGGCGCTGGCGTGGGACATGCAAGGACGGCAGCAGCGCTGGTCAATGGTGAGCGTGCACCCGGGCGCCATCTTCGGGCCATCGCTGTCGCAGCGCGACGATGCCACCAGCGTGCAGCTGCTGCGCCAGTTTTTGGACGGCTCCTTCCGCCAGGGCGTGCCAGAGCTGTGGCTGGGCACGGTGGACGTGCGCGACGTCGCCCAGGCCCACGTCAGTGCCGCGCTGCTGCCGGGCGCTTCGGGCCGCTACATCGTCGTGGGCGAGAGCCTGCGCCTGCTGGAAATCGCACAGCGCCTGCGCCAGAGCCACCCCGCCCGCAGCGCCAGGCTGCCCACCAAGGAAGTGCCCAAGTGGCTGATGTGGCTCATCGCGCCCGCAGCTGGCATGGCACGCCGGTATGTGCGCCACAACGTCGGGCACCCGATGCAGTTCGACACCACGCGCAGCCGCACCGAACTCGGGGTGGCGTACAGGCCCGCCCTCGACACGCTCGGCGAGCATGTGGAGCAGCTCGTGGCCGACGGCCTGGCACCCGCGTAAGGCCGCACCATGCGCAACCACCTCAAAGCCCTGCGGCAGGACCGCGGCATGACCCAGCAGGCGCTGGCCGATGCACTGGGCGTGAGCCGCCAGACGGTGCACTCCATCGAAGCGGGCAAGTACGACCCCAGTCTGCCCCTGGCCTTCAAGATCGCCCAGGTGCTGCAGCGGTCCATCGAACAGATCTTCGTGCCCGAGGACTGAGCCCAGCCCCCCTCGCATGCCGCGTGCGGCGCAGTGGGCGCACGCCGGGCCTGCACGCACCAGTTGACGCAACAAAAGAAATTTACTATTCTTTAAATAACAAATTTTGTTAATTTAAAGATAGTTAAATGAAAACCACCCGCCAGCAACAAGACGCCACGCGCCGCCAGATCGTGGCCAGCGCGGTGGACCTCATGACCCGCCAAGGCTTCGATGGCACGACGATGAAGGACATCGCGCGCGCTGCAGGCATTGGCGATGCGACGATCTACAAATACTTCCCCACCAAAGACCGCATCGTGGTCGGCTACCTGGACGACACCGTCCAACAGGCGCTGGCCGACACGCTGAAGACCCCGGGGTTTGGCGGCTACAGCCTGCAGGAAAAGCTGCAGCGCCTGACCGACGCGGTGCTGGAGCGCCTGCTGGCCGACCGCGAATTTGTGGCCCAGGTGCGCAGCCTGGCGCGGCGCTCGCCGCTGTCGATGCTGGCCGAACCCCTGGCGGCGCGCCAGGGCCTGCGCGACGCGGTGGCCGGTTTTCTGGAAGCCGCCGAGGCCAGCGGCGAGATCGAGCCCTGCGACTTCAAGGGCCTGGCGGGCAGCCTCTACACCGACTACCTCGCGGGCGTGGTGAGCTATTGGCTGGCCGACACCTCCGACGAATTCGCCGACACCACGCAGCTGGTGGACCTGTCGCTCGGTGTGCTGGTGCAGGCGCTGCGCGTGGGCCTGGTCAACCGCGTGGCGCAGCTGGGCGGCTTTGTGCTGCGCAGCCAGATGGCGCGCATGGCCCAGCACGGCAGCGGCCTGCTGGGCATGCTGCAACTGGCGCGGCAGACGCTGGGCAGTGCCCCGCCACACGCATCCCCCGCCCAGCGCAGCCCTGAGCCCCCGGCGGCGCCACCACGCCGCGCCAAACGCGCACCCAGCGCCCCGGCCGCAACGAAGCCCGCCACGCCCCGCAAGAAGAAGAGCGCCCCATGACCCCGCCCACTGCCACCGCCGCCCCCACCACCGTGCGCGCCACCCAGGTGCCGCCCGGCACGGCCATCCACGCCACCCTGCCCGGGGCCGATTTTTTTGACGCCTACGAAGTGGCCGACCGGCACCCCGCGCGCTCGGCCCTGCAGTCGTGGCTGGACGTGGCGGCCCGCACCCCGGCATGGACGCGCGCCCTCATGTTCGTGCGCAACAAGGCCGTGCGCCTGGTGGGCCTGAAAGACCTGGGCCAGCTGCACGACGGCCACCCGCCCGCCAGTGGCCGCCCGCTGCGCGACGCCCGCAGCTACCGCGTGGGCGACCGTGTCGGCATCTTCCGCATCCGCCACCTGAGCGACACCGAGGTGGTGATGGGCCAGGACGACAAGCACCTGGACGTGCAGGTGTCCATCTGCAAACAGCCCGCCGCCCCCGGCGCCGCGCCCCGGGTGGTGCTGAGCACGGTGGTGCACATCCACAACACGCTGGGCCATGCGTACATGGCGGTGATCACGCCCATCCACCGCGTGATTGAACGCGGCACGGCACAGCGCCTGGCAGAACATGGCCAAGGCTGAGGCCCCGCGCACCGGCAAGCTGGCCCGCAGCGCCATCACCGGGCTGGCAGCGGCGCGCATCGGCATGGCCGAACTGGGGCATCGCACGCGCAAGCGCTCCGCCCAGGCACAGGCCGAGCACGAGGCCGCGCTGGGCCGCATCCTGTTTGGCGCACTGGGGCAGCTGCGGGGCTCGGCGCTCAAGGTGTCGCAGCTGCTCAGCATGCACCCGCAGCTGCTGCCTGAGGGCGTGCGGCGCGAGCTGGCGCGCGCCCACCACCAGGCCCCGCCGCTCAACCGCGCGCTGGTGGGCCGCGTGTTCCGCCAGGCCTTCGGGCAGGAGCCCGAGGCGCTGTTCGACCATTTCGAGCCCACCGCGTTTGCCGCCGCCAGCCTGGGCCAGGTGCACCGCGCGCAGCTCGCAGGCCACGGCACGGTGGCCGTCAAGGTGCAGTACCCCGGCATCGCCGCCACCATTGCCAACGACATGCAGCTCATGCGCACCGCGCTGCGCGCCCTGGCCCACACCGACCTGCCCCTGCCCACCGACGCGGTGATGGACAGCGTAATGACCGAGATCGAGGCCACCCTGCTGCGCGAGGTGGACTACCTGCAAGAGGCCGAACAGCTGCAATGGTTTGCCCAGCACGCCGCGCAGCCGGGGGTGGTGATGGCCCGGCCCATCCTGTCGCACACCCGCGCCCAGGTGCTCACGCAGCAGTTTGTGCCCGGCCAGCCGCTGCAGGCCTGGCTGGCCACCCAGCCCACGCAGGCGCAGCGCGACCAGGCCGGGCAGCACCTGTGGGACTGGTTCATGCACTGCATCTTTGTGCTGGGCCGGGTGCATGCCGACCCGCACCCGGGCAACTTTCTGTTTGCGCCCGATGGCACGGTGGGCGTGCTGGACTTTGGCTGCACGCGCAGCCTGTCCACCGGGTTTCGCGCGCAGGTCACGCAGGCCTGGTCGGCACTGCTACGGCCAGCGGACGACCCAGAGCTCCATGCGCTGGTGCTGCAGGCCTACCAGGCCCTGGGCCTGGCCGGGGCCGATGTGAGCCTGCCCACCTACCGCACCGACCTGGCCCCGGCCCTGGCCGTGATGCAGGCCTGGCAGATTGAGCCATTCACACAAGCCGTGTTCGACTTTGGCACCAAGACCCCACCGCCGCTGACGCCCCCCGCAGACCAGCGCATGCTGGGCCGCCACCTGCAGCAGGTGCCCAGTGAGATGCCCGCGTTCGAGCGCATGTGGATGGGCCTGATGCACCTGCTCACGCAGCTGGGCGCACGGGTGCACACCCGGGGAGCACATTGGCTCACACCCACCGGCGCCAACCCTTGACCGCCCCCTTCACGAACAAGATAGACACCGGGAGGAGAAAAAACATGAATACATCGCTGGTCCTTGCCGCCCTGGGCCTGGCCCTGGTGGGCGCCGCCCATTCCGTGCTCGGAGAAATCCTGGTGTTCCGCTCGCTGCGCCTGCGTGGCGTGGTGCCCACGGGCGGCCAGCCCGTGCTGCGCGAGGGGCATGTTCGCATCCTCTGGGGCAGCTGGCACCTGGTGACAGTGCTGGGCTGGGCTTTCAGCGCGCTGCTGTGGCGCCTGGGCACGGTGCCTGTGGACGCGGGCCTGGGCGCCTGGGTGGCCGATGTGGCGGCGGGCGCCACGCTGGCCTGCGGGCTGCTGGTGTTCTTTGCCACCGAGGGGCGCCACCCCGCCTGGGTGGCGCTGATGCTGCTGGCCGTGGTGATCTGGTGGCGATGAGCCCCACCGCGAGCGTGAAAAAAATCACACTCCTCCTATGCGCCTCCGCCCCAGGAAACACAACTTCACAACACTTCGCAATTCGACTACACCGGCTTGACGCAGAGCCCGCAGCATGAAGGCTCCGGTTCCGACAGGAATCATTTTGAGGAGTTCACCATGGCCCGCAATGCACTCGCCGCTGTATCCATCGCCCTGCTGACGCTGGGTGCCGCCACGGCGGCGCACGCGCAGCACACCAGCGCCACCGTTGTCATCGGCACGGACGCGCCCCGCTACCACGGCCCTGCGCCAGTGGTGGTGCAGTACCAGGCGCCCCCGCCCCCCCGCTACGAAGCCGCGCCCCACCCACGCCGGGGCATGGTCTGGGTGCCTGGCCACTGGGAGTGGCGCGGCCACCGCCATGTCTGGCTACAAGGCCACTGGGTGAAGGCCCGCCCGGGCTATCACTACCGCGAGCCGCGCTGGGTGGAACATGGCGGCCGCTGGAATATGCAGCCCGGCGGCTGGGACCGCGACGGTGACGGTGTTCCCAACCGCCACGACCGTGACCGCGATGGCGATGGCGTGTCCAACCGCCACGACCGCAGCCCCGACAACCCGTATCGCCGCTGACGGGCAGGCACCGGGCCGAGGGCTGTGCTGACCGGCAGGCAGGTCAGTCAAACACCAGCTCTGCCCGGCCCAGGCCCGGGAAGTCCGCCACCACCCGGGTGCCCGGCGCCACCAGCACAGTGCCGGTGCACGAGCCCGTCGTCACCCACTGGCCCGCGCGCAGCCCGCCCAGGCTGTGCGCGCCTTCGTTGGCCAGCCAGGCCAGCAGCAGCAGCGGGTCGCCCGCCGGGTTGCCCCAGCGGGTGTGCTGCACGGCCACCGACTCGTTCACCCACAGATCCACACCCTGCGCCAGCGGCTGCACCGCCGCCACATCGGCCGTGCCTGTGCCCACCACCAGGGCGCCATGGCAGGCCTGGTCGGCCAGGCGGCTCCATTCGCCCTGTCGGGCCCAGGCGGCAAAACGCGTGTCGCACACTTCGATGGCGGCCCGCACCGACACCAGGGCCGCGCGCACCTCAGCTGCGCTGTAGGGCGTTGCGCGCGGGAGCAGGTCGGTGCCCAGTTCGTAGACCAGTTCCGCCTCCACCCCCAGCACCGCAAAACCGGCGGCGGGCAGGTGGACTGCGGCCTCCCCGGCGTGCGGGGTCTGCGCCACCCACACCGAATCGCGGGTGAGCGCCGCGCGCGCGGGCAGCGCATCGGGCGATGCCGCGCCCACCTTCCAGCCCGCGACTTCGCCGCGCTCGCGCACCACTGCGTCCTGCACGGCATAAGCCTGGGCGGCGTTCTGCGGGCGCAGTGCCGTGGGCAGGTCGAACGGGCGGGGCGTGCGCCCCTGGCGGGCCATGGTGAGCACGGCGGCACTGGTCTGTGGATCAAAGGCGGTATCGGGCATGGGGCGGCTCCAGGGTCAGGGATGTTGGCAAATTATGGCTACCGGCCACCGGGCCCTAAGAACGTGTTTACGATCTTTGCAGGGCCGCGCAAGTACCTTGCCGGGATGGGATGCAAGGCGCGGTGCGCAGTGGATAGCCCGGCTATCCACCAGCGCCGCAACGCCGCAGACGGCCCGGCAAGGCACTTGCCCGAAGGGTTGGGGCGAAATCGGGCGATTGGAAGCCTCGACTGCTTGCATGGGCACGAGCCCATGCGGCGCATCCGAAGCATCCACTCATCCCGATTGCGCCCCAACGCGGCCCCGAAAAGATCGTAAACACGTTCTAAGGCGCCAGCATCAGCAACGATTGCGGTCCATTAGCGCGCAGAAGCCGTTTTCTGCGCGCCGGGCGCTCCTAGAATGGCCCCCGCAGGAGAGCACGGCGGCAACGCCCGCTGTGCACCGAAGGCGCAAACTCCCATACACGCTCAGGTCCCGTACTGCACCATTTTTCAAAGCCGTCTGGAGAGCCGCCACCACCTGTCCGCAGCGTGGTGGCGCACCGAAGGAGCAAACCGCAGCCCGGGTGGGATGGCGGTGAATCTCTCAGGTACCAAGGACAGGGGGAGCGGCAGCCTGGCGGATATGCGCCAGCTGCTTGCTATTGATTTAGTAGCTGCTACCGCACACCCATCAGGCGCAGACCCCTTAAAAGGCTTCAAAAATGCGCGTGATCGTTCTCGGCGCCGGCTTGCTCGGCGTGACTTCGGCTTATTTCCTTTCGCAACTGGGTCACGAGGTGACCGTCATCGACCGCCAGGGCACGCCCGGCGCCGAGACCAGCTTTGCCAACGGCGGCCAGATCTCGGTGAGCCACGCCGAGCCCTGGGCCAATCCCAGTGCGCCGCTCAAGGTGCTGCAGTGGCTGGGCAAAGAGGACGCGCCATTGCTGTTTCGCCTGCGCGCCGACATGCGGCAGTGGCTGTGGGGCCTGTCCTTCCTGCGCAACTGCACGCCAGCGCGCACGCGCCATAACATCGAGCAGATCGTGCGCCTGGGCACCTACAGCCGCGACACGCTGCAGCAGCTGCGCGCGGCCACCGGCCTCCAGTACGACCAGCGCACGCAGGGCATCCTGCACTTCTATACCGATCAAAAAGAATTTGACGGCGCCCTGGCCCCTGCCGAGCAGATGCGCGCGCTGGGCTGCGAGCGCCAGGTCATCAGCGCCGACGAGGCCGTGCGCATCGAGCCTGCCCTGGCCCATATCCGCCCGCAGCTGGCCGGCGCCACGTTCACGGCCGAAGATGAATCCGGCGACGCCAACCAGTTCACGCGCGAGTTGGCCAAGCTGTGCGAGGCGGCGGGCGTGCGGTTCCGCATGGGCCACCACATCACCGCCTTGCGCGAGGCAGGTGGCCGCATCGACCATGTGGAAGTGACCAACGCCGAAGGCCGCTTCGAGCGTGTGCGCGGCGATGCGTTTGTGCTGGCCATGGGCTCGTTCAGCCCGCTGCTGGCGCAGCCGCTGGGCATCCAGCTGCCCATCTACCCGGCCAAGGGCTACTCGGTGACCATGCCGGTGAAGGACGCGTCCAAGGCGCACCAGGTGAGCCTGACGGACGATGAGTTCAAGCTCGTGTTCTCTCGCTACACCAGCGAACGCGGCGGCGACCGCCTGCGCATTGCGGGCACGGCGGAGCTGAACGGCTATGACCGCCACCTGAACCAGGTGCGCTGCGAGGCCATCGTGCGGCGTGTGGAGCAGCTCTTCCCCGGCGCAGGCGACACCACCCAGGCGCAGTTCTGGAGCGGCCTGCGCCCTGCCACGCCCAGCAATGTGCCACTGATCGGCAAGACGAAGGTGGGCAACCTGTTCCTCAACACCGGCCACGGCACGCTGGGCTGGACGCACGCCTGCGGCTCGGGCAAGGCGCTGGCCGACATCGTGAGCGGCCGGGTGCCCGAGGTGGACTTTGCGTTCCAGGGCTTGCAGGGGCGCGCAGCCGGGGCGGCGCTGGTGCCGTCGCGCACGGCGGCCTGAAGCTGCATGCGGTTGCAGCGAGGCAGCGCTGCTGCAACCGCTGCGAAAGGCTGCGCCTACTTGGCCGCGCCCGTGGCATGCGCCACGAACTGAGCCACAGCCTGCATGTCCTTCTCGCTCATGCGCTCGGCATAGGACGGCATCACGCCGATGCCCGCCTTGAGCGCGCGCAGCACGCGGCCTGCGTCGGGTTTCAGCTCGTCCAGCACCGGGCCCACCTGGCCCTCGGCACCGGCGGCCTGCAGTGTGTGACACACGGCGCAGGCAGGCTGGATCTTGGTGAACAGCTCCTTGCCGCGTGCCAGTTCGGCGGGGTCGGCAGCCCCAGCCGCCGCACAGGCGCCAGCGGCCCACGCCGCCACGGCAAGGCGGCGTGCTCGGTTCAATCTACCCATGTCAGGCGACGGTCACGGTGACAGCGTGGTCGCGCCAGCTGGCGTTGTTGTAGCCGCCCAGGTTTTCCTCGCGCTGCTCGGCCTGCACATTGCCCGCCGTGTCGGTGGCGCGGCTGGCCAGCACATGGCTGCCCGCCTCCAGGCGCACGGGCAGCGCAAACTGTCGCCAGGCAAACGGGCCCAGGTCGGGGCCGATGAGCTTGGCCGCCTGCCAGGTCTTGCCACCATCAACCGACACCTCCACGCCCTTGATGCCGCGTGTGCCACCAAATGCCACGCCATGCACCTGCACCTGGCCGGGCTTGAGTGCGCCCTTGTCGGGCAGCGGGCCGTTGATCCAGGACTTCACCCCCATCTCCCAGACCGAAGGCTGGTCGGGGCTGGCCTTGCTGCCGGGCGGCGACATGCGGTAGCCGTGCGACATGATGCGTGCCTGCGACTGCGCGCTGCCAAAGGCCACGCGCTTGACGTACTTGATGTTGTTCACGCCCTGGTAACCGGGCACCACCAGCCGCAGCGGGCCGCCATGGGCCAGCGACAGCGGCTCGCCGTTCATCTCCCAGGCCAGCAGCGCATCGTCCATCGCCTTCACGGGCACCGAGCGCTCTACCAGCACGGTGAGCGGGTCCACGCCCTCGGGCAGTTTCTCGCCGCCCGTGCCGGTCAGGTAGGCCGCGCCGTCGGCCAGCCCGCCCAGAGCCGCCACCACATTGCGCAGCGGCACGCCACTCCAGACCACACAGCCCGCAGCACCCACCGACCAGGGTGTGCCGCTGGGCTTGCTGGGGAAAAAGCCCCGGCCGTTGCCCGAGCACTGCAGCACGGTGGCCACGGTTTCCACGCCCAGGGTCTTGAGTTCGGCCAGTGTCAGGCTGCGCGGGTTCTTGACCCCTTCGATCGCCACGGTCCAGCCATCGCGGTTGTCGAGGATGGCGGCATCGGGTGCGGGCAGGTTGTTGCGCACATACAGCTGGTTGGAGGGCGTGATGACGCTGGTGCCGAATGCAGAGCGCCGCGTCTCCAGCGTGCTGGTGCTGTGCACGATGAGGGCGTCTGGTGTCTTCCAGCCTGCATAGGCGGGCAGCGGCTTGACAGCGGCAGCGGTCGCCTGCTGGGCCCGGGCGGTGCCCGTCCATCCGGCCAGGCCCAGCGCGCCCAGGGCGGCAGCGCTTCCGGCCAGCAAATGGCGGCGCGGCAAGGTCGTGGAATGTGTCATGCGAAGGTCTCCGAATGGGGGGTGGAATGGGCAGGCGGAATGGCCCGGCCCGGCGGCAGCCTCCTCAGGCCGACACGGAGGCAGCCCGCATTCTGTGCGGCAGCCCCGGCCCACCGCACGCAACATTGCGTTAACAGAAGTAACAAATACAAAACATCAGAAACATCCGCACGCATGTCAGGCGGCGTGGGCATATTCGCCGCTTCGGCAGAGAGAGAAAGAGAAAGGGCGATGCTATGAACACCTACAAAAACCCCCAGGCCCCCCGCACCCGTCACCACATCCGCCTGGCCGCACTGCTGTGCTGGGGCCTGGGCTGCAGCGCGGCGCTGGCCCAGCTCACGGCCATCGTGGCGGTGGAGCCCACCGCACGCAAGGCCGCGCATTCCATCCTGCGCACGGCGGCCGAGTCGGGCCTGGCCAAGGCCTCGGGCCAGCCCGTGGCCCTGGCCACCAGCGACGACCTGGCCGACGTGATGCGCGCTACCCGCAGCGCGGGCTACGACATCTTCATCGGCCCGGCCCAGGTGGCGGCCTCGGCCCTGCAGCGGGGCTACGAGCTGGTGGGAGCCACCCACAAGTCCGACAAATACCTGCTGGTGGGGCTGGTGCAGATCGACGCCGTGCCCGCCATGAAGGGCCGCAGGCTCTACCTGCCGCAGCAGGACTCCATCTACACCTACATGGCGCGCGGCATGCTCAACGAGGCCGGGCTCTCGTTCCAGGACCTGCGTGCCGTGCAGTATGAAAAGTTTCCCCAGGCGGGCCTCACGGCCCTGACCCTGGGCTCCACCGACGCCACCGTGGTGCGCGAGGACGACTGGGCCGAATGGGCCGCCGCGCACCCCGGCACCGCACGCGTGCTGGCCACCTCGCAGCCGGTGCCCGGGGGGTTCTCGGTGGTCGTAAAGAAGGACCTGCCCGCCGACGCGCGCAACCGGCTGGCCCAGTGGTTTGGCGCCACGCCCGCCTCCACCGGCCTGCCACCCGTCACCTTGCGCCCCGAAGCCAACGAATACCGCCGGGTGGCCGAGCTGGGCCTGTTCACCCCCACCAGCCTGCCCGGGGTGAGCCGCATCACCGCACGCGAGGCCCAGACCCTGCTGGCGCAAGGTGCCACCCTGGTGGACACACGCACCGAGAAGGAATTCAAGACCAAACGCATCCGGGGCGCCGTGTTTGCGGCCTACGTGGAAAAAAGCCTCAAGGATGTGGCGTTCAACGCTGCGCAGGATGACTTCCAGGCGCTGGACAAGCTGCCCAAGCTGGACAAGGCCCAGCCCGTGATCTTTGCCTGCAACGGCGCCGAATGCTGGAAGTCCTACAAGGCCGCCAAGGTGGCCGCTGCCAAGGGCTTCAAATCGGTGTACTGGCTGCGCGGCGGCCTGCCCGAGTGGGATGCCATGGGCCTGCCCACCGAAGGCGGCTGAGTGGGCCCCCGACCCTGCGGAAAAATGGGGCGCTCGCCCCTTCCGTACAATCGCTTGCAACTCAACACCCAAGGGCGCGCAAGGCGCCCTTTGTATGGAAATAGCAATACTGTTCGCCCTCATCTGTCTCAACGGCCTGTTTGCCATGTCAGAAATTGCTCTGGTCACGGCCCGCAAAGCCCGATTGCAAAAGCTGATTGATGAGGGCGACAGCGGTGCCGCCGCTGCCGTGAAGCTGGGCGAAGACCCCACGCGTTTTCTCTCCACCATCCAGATCGGCATCACGTCGATCGGCGTGCTCAACGGTATCGTGGGCGAGGCCGCACTGGCCGCCCCGCTGGCCGCCTGGCTGGAGCGCCTGGGCGTGCCGCTTCCTTACGGGGGCTATGCGGCCACCGGCCTGGTGGTGGTGCTGATCACGTACTTCTCCATCGTGGTGGGCGAGCTGGTGCCCAAGCGCATCGGCCAGTCGTACCCCGAGACCTTTGCGCGCCTGGTGGCGCGACCCATCAACCTGCTGGCGCTGGCGACGAAGCCGTTTGTACTGCTGCTGTCCACCTCCACCCGCACGCTGCTGCGCCTGTTGGGCGTCAAGGAAACCAGCGGCAGCCCGGTGACGGAGGAAGAAATCCACGCCATGCTGGTCGAAGGCACCACCGCCGGTGTGATCGAGTCGCACGAGCACACCATGGTGCGCAATGTGTTCCGCCTGGACGACCGCCAGATCGGCTCGCTGATGGTGCCGCGCGGCGACGTGGTGTGCCTGGACATCGACGCTCCGTTCGAAGAGACGCTGCAGCGCATCGAAGAATCCGACCACGCGCGCTTCCCGGTGGTGCGTGGCGGCATGGACAACATCCTGGGCGTGATCAACGCCCGCCAGTGGATGGCCAAGGCCCTGCGCGACCGCAGCCAGGGACTGACCCAGCAGGCGCTGCAAACGGCGCTGTATGTGCCCGAAACCATCACCGGCATGGAGTTGCTGGACAACTTTCGCCTGTCGGATGTGCACATGGCGTTCGTGATCGATGAATACGGCGAGGTGCAGGGCATCGTCACGCTGCAGGACCTGATCGAGGCAATCACCGGCGAGTTCCAGCCGCGCGACCCCGAGACCTCGTGGGCGCTGCAGCGCGAAGACGGCAGCTGGCTGCTGGACGGCCACATCCCCGTGCCCGAGCTGAAAGACCGCCTGGGCCTCGACGCCGTGCCCGAGGAAGAACGCGGCCGCTACCACACGCTCAGCGGCATGATCATGCTGCTGACAGGCCGCCTGCCCAAGGTGACTGACACCGTGCAGTGGGAGGACTGGCGGCTGGAAGTGGTGGACATGGATGGCAAGACCATCGACAAGATCCTGGCCACGCGGCTCACACCCGAAGAAAAGGCCGAGACCGACGACAACGGCGCAGGCTGACCGCCGTTGGCGATGGCGGGGGTTGCTGCACGCCAGTCAGCCCCCACCCTTTTCTCACATCAGGACGGTGAGGGTTCGCTGTCCACAAACACGGTCAACACGCCGGTGTAACCGTACAGATGGTGGTGGGCGATCTCGCCGCTCGCAAAGAACCCCGCCAGTGGCACGTCACCCAGCGCGTGGCGCACGATCTGCAGCTCGGCACTGGGCCCGCCAAAATGCGGACCGCCCCGGCCCGAACAGCTCACATAGATCGCGCCGCAAATGCGCCGCCCTGTCTGGGGCGCGCCCTGGGCAGCGGGCAGTCCGGGTGCGGGGGCCGGTCCGCCCTGCGCCCCCAGTGACGATTCCAGCGGTGCGGGCTCCAGTTCCTCGGGCGACAGTTCTTCGCGGATCTCGGCGCAGATGCGCATCAGGTCTGCGCGTGCCGCCGCCACATTGCGCTGGCAGAACGCCAGGTGCATGCCCGCTTCCACCTGGTCGGCCAGGGCCACGCCCCGGCGGCTGCCATCCAGCCCCACGATGTGGCGCACCCGCGTGTCGGTGCCAAAGTGGCCCGTGCGGCGCTGGCCCTGGGGCTGCTCGCCCGCATTCACCAGCCCAGCCAGCGTGGCGCGCACCTTGCGCAGCGCGGGCTGCGGATCGCTCCCATCGAGTGACACCTGCAGCGTGTCGAGCAGCACATCGAGCGCGGGCTCGCCATCAAGCGTGAGCACTACGTTGTCCTGCGCTGCGGTGATGGTGTGCAGAGCGCCCACGGGCTGGCAACCCTGCGTGACGCGCGACACCAGCGCCACCTCGGCATCAAACGCCACGCCCGAGAGACCGCCACCAAACACCCCACTGGCACTGCCCTGCCCGGCCATGTTGCCGTCGCCGCCCACCGCAAACTGCACGCTGGCCGTGCGACTGGCGCTGAGCCCACCAAACAGGTAGCCGGACTCGGTGCGCGCGGCCATCTCGGCCAGCAGCCCGGCCAGCTCGGGCGTGTGGCCATCGGCATGCACCAGCGCGGTGTGGGCCACAAAACCGCTGCCCGGGTGGTGGGCGTGCGTGGGCAGCGGCGCCACGCCCGAGAACACGCGGTACTGGTCGGCAGGCACATCCAGCAGCATGACCGACAGCGCGGGCTCGTCAAAGTATTCGGCGTTGTTGGCCGATACGCCCACGCCCACGGTGCCACTCCAGTCGGTCACCTCGGACAGCTCGGCGCTCAGGTAGTCGAGCAGGGCCTGGGCCTCGTTGCCATAGTGGTCGGTGATATAGAGCAGGCCCAGCGTGGGCGTTGTCGCGTATTCAGGCAGCGCCATCTGGGCGCGCAGCTGCGCCAGCACCAGCGCGGCCGCCATGCGCCACTGCGGGTGGGTGGCGTGGCCGGTGGGGAAGAGTTTCATGGGATGGTCTCCGTGCCGGGGGCATGCGCAGGTGGCGCGCCGCCCGCAAGCGCTGCCTCAGCCCGCTCGCTTGCGGGCGGCCGGGGTGCGGGTGCCGCTGGCCTTCTTGGCGGCAGCCTTGGCGGCGGTTTTTGGGGTGGTGCGCGCTGCTGGCTTCTTGGCCGCAGCAGGCTTTTTGGCGGCCCCCGATATTGCCGCGCGCTTGGCGCCGCCCTGCATGGTCTGCATGCCCTTGGCGGCAAACTGGCTTGCCATACCTGTCGCCGTCTTCAGGGCTTCTTTGGCCAGGCCCGTGGCCATGTTCTTGGTGGTGTCCATGGCGGTCTGCTTGGCCGCGTCCTTCATGGCGTTGGCAGCGATCTGCTGGAACTGGCTGGTGAGCGCACCCCACCACTGCATGGGGTCCACCACGGCGGGCTCGGCGGCGGCCGCAGTTTTGCCCTTGGCTTTGGGCTTGGCTTTGGCGGCAGGTGCGGGCTCGGCGTCGGCCTCTTCCGGGGTTTCTTCTTCAGCAGCGGTACGGCCCGTGACGCGGGCTGCAGCACTGGTCACTGCCTCGGCAGCACCGGTGACGGTGTCGGCCGCTTTCTGCACACCGCTCATCACGGTGTCGGCTGTCTTGAGCTTGAAGGCGTTGGCCACGTCGCCCATGCTGAAGTTCATGCCCTTGAGCGTGGCCAGGGTCATCTTCTGCACTTCCAGCGCCTGGATGGTGGCGGCCAGCGCGCGCGAGTTCTGCTCCAGCCAGAACTGCACGGCCTTCAGCTCTTCGATGCGCTTTTCCAGCTCTTCCACGCTGATGGTGGGGGCCACCCAGTTGGAGAGGTTGGGCAACTGCGGAATGCTGCTGGACGCCCCCTTGGCCAGGCTTTGCAGAAAGTCAAAACCGGGGACGAATTTGCCGAAACCGAAGTTGTTGGATGTGTCGCTCATGGCCGCTCCGCAAGAGGTGGATCTGGGTGGGTCTGTGATGGGGTCACAGCTTACTCCAATGCGTCGCGGCCGGAAGGGGCAGATTCCCGCCCCTGCCCCCCTCAGTGCTTGTGGCCGTGCCCGTGGCCTGCAGCGGCTGGTGTCGCAGCGCCGCCAGGCGGCGTGGTGGCCACGGGCACGCTGAGGTTGAGCTTGCTCTCGGTGCCCTTGGCGTCCTGGAACACCAGGGTCAGGGGCACGGCAGTGTCCTTGGCCAGTGGGGCCTTCAGGTCCAGCAGCATGATGTGGTAGCCGCCGGGCTTGAGGTCCACCGCCTTGCCAGCGGGCAGCTCCAGCGCGGGGATGGCGCGCATCTTCATCACGTCGCCGTCCATCTTCATCTCGTGCACCTCGGTCACGCCCGCAGCGGGTGACTCGGCACGCACCAGGCGCGCGCCGTCCTGCGCCGTGAGGCGCATGAACGCGCCCGTGCCCTTTTGGCCCTGCACGCTGGCACGGGCCCAGGCGCCCTCGACCTTGACGGCGGCGGTCTGCGCCCAGGCGGGGACGCTGGCGAATGCAGCGGCGAACGTGGCCACCAGGGCGGCGGTGGGGAGCAGTTTTTTCATGGTGAAAGTTCCTTGTTCAGCAGAGGAAAGGGATGTGTGCAGGCAAAAGGCCACGTTGGATCAGTGATTGTGGGCACCGGCGCCCGCGCCGGGCAGGATTTCCAGCGCGGCGGCTGGGGACTTCAGGTCCGACAGCTTTTGTCCGGCCTTGGGCACCTCCACCCAGTCGTTGCGGCCTTCGGCGCAGGCCTGGCGCACGGGCCAGTACACGGTACCCGCCTGTTCAGGGGCGGTGGCGACCAGCACGAATTCGTCGTAGTGGGCGCTCTGCAGCATGTCGTCTGCGGTCTTGGCCGTCCAGGTCACGCGCACCACGTCTTCGGTGATGCTGCGGCCGTGGCTGGTGTAGGGCAGTGCGAGTTTTTCGCGCTGCACATCCAGCGCCCAGCCCGGCTTGGGCATGGGACGCGCGCCGCGCATGCCTGCCGGGATGCCCACCACAATCTGCCGCGTGGGCGATGCACCACAGCCATGGCCGACCTTGAAGGTGGCCTTGTAGCTGGCGCCTGCCGGGGCGACCTGGTACTCCAGCACCACATGCGCAGATGCAGAGACAAAAAGGCCTCCTGCGCCTGACAGAAAAGCGATCGCAGCTATCTTTTTCATAGTATTGAGAGACATGGGATGTGTTCCTTTCAGAGGCTGACCTTGAGCTCAGCGAGGTAGCTGCGCTGTGGGTAGGGGTGGAAGTTCCAGAACTTGTAGTTGTTGAGGTTGTCGATGCCCACGGCGGCGCTGACCGCTTTGGTGATCTGGTAGCGCACGCGCACATCGGTGGTGAAGTAGCGGCTCGCGCCCTGGTAGGCAAAGCCATTCGGGTCGGAGTTGTCGAGCGTGCTGTACTGCTTTCCGCTGTAGCGCGCGCCCAGGGTGTACGACCATTTGTCGTCGGGCCGGTAGGTGGCCACGGCGGTGGCGCGCCACTCGGGGATACGCGGCTGCCATTGGCCAACGCTGGCCGGGAACTTGTCGTTGCGCGTGATCTTGGAGTCCGTCCAGGTCAGGCTGCTGCCCAGCTCCAGCCCGCGCACGAAGACGTTGGCAGCCTGGTACGACAGCTCCAGCCCCTTGGTGCGGATGGCGTCCACGTTCTGCACGTTGGTCACGTTGGGGGTGGCGAGCACATTGGTCTGCGAGTACAGCGCGTCCTTGGTGCGCTCAAAAAACGCGGTCAGGCGCAGCAGGCCGTTGCCCATGTCGCGCTCGGCCGTCAGCTCGGTGGTCCAGCTCTTTTCGGGCCTCAGGTTCGGATCGTTGTTGATGAGCGTGCCGCTGCCGCTGATGCCGCCCTGGTACAGCTCGGCCACCGTGGGCATGCGCACGGCGCGGCCGGTGGAGGCCTTGAGCACCCACAGGTCGCTGGCCTGATAGGCCACCGCAGCCTTGGGTGAGAAATAGGTTTCGTTGCGCTCGGGGTGGCTCACGGTGGTGGTGGCATTGCCGGTCTGGCCGTTGCTGGCGCTCCAGCGTTCGGCGCGGGCGCCCAGCACGGCCTTCCACTTCGGCGCGATCTTCCAGGTGTCTTGCGCCCACAGACCCAGCAGCTGGGTGTCGCCGTTGAAGGCCTGGTTGCGGGCGCCTGTTGCGCCGTTGATCCAGTTGTTGGTGGCGTTATCCACGGTGCGCAGCTGGTAGCTGTCGCGCTGCAGGCCAAAGTCCACAATGTGCGCGCCCTGCACGCCATCGGGCCGCCAGATGCCCTTGGCAGCCAGCGTGTTCCAGCCCGTGCCCTTGCTGTTGACGATGCGCCCGGCCCCGCCGTTCAGCGCCGCAGGCAACGCCACGGTGGCGGCGCACAGGGTGTCGGTCTGGTAGTCGTACAGGCTGGCGGCCACCTCCCAATCAAACACGCCTTGCGTGCGGCTCTTGACCGACAGGCCGTGCATGAAGTGCGTGAGGTCTTCGTTGGAAACGTTGAAGTCGGTGGGCGTGAGCGCAAACGAGCGGCCATTGATGTTGACCGTACCGCCGTACACCGCATTGCCATTGGCGTCGCGCAGGTAGCTCACGGGGCGCCCTTCGGATTCGTTGTGCCACCAGCCGAAGGTGTAGGCCGCGCGCACGGTGGGCGAGAGGTCGTAGGCGATCTTGGCCTTGATGTGGTCTTGCTGCGTGTGGTACTGCGTGGCCGTGCCCAACAGGTACCAGGGCTGGTTGCTGCGGTTGTTGCCCAGCACCGCGCCCGTCACGGGTGTGCCCGCACTGCCCAGGGTGCCTGCGGACACCAGGCGCGTGGGGAACGTGAGCGGCTGGCCTTCGCTGTCGGTCTTGTTGAAGTTGATGAACCAGGACCAGTCACCGTTCTTGTTGCCCACGGAGGCGCTGACTTGCTTGCCCCCGTAGGTGCCGTTGGTGTTGTACAGGTCGAATGGCTGGTGCTGGTAGCTGACCTGCCCGTGCGCCTCAAACTTTGTCGGCATGCGGGTGACGTAGTCCACCACCGCGCCCACAGAGTTGCCTGGGTACGCGGCAGAGAACGGGCCGTAGAGCACGTCCACACGCTCGATCTCCTCGGGCGTAACCAGCATCCAGCGCGGCGCGTTGGTGGGGCCATTGCCCAGGTAGTTGCTCAGCAAAATCCCATCGGCAAACACCATGGACCGCGCCGGGTTGCCCGTGCCCGAGGCGCGGGTGGACAACACGGCGTGGTTGTAGTCGCCGATGTAGCGCTTGCGCACCAGCAGGCTGGGCAGGTACTTGAGGGCGTCTTCGCTGTCGGTGGCGTTGATCGAATGCTCGATCTGCTCACGCGTCACGCCCTCGATGGTGGTGGGGATCTGCGTGGGCAGCGACGTGGGCTGGCCGCCGCTGATGGTGACCACGCCCAGCTCCCTGACGGGGGCGTTGCTGCTGGCCGTGCTGCCAGCGCTGTCAGCGGTCTGGGCAAATGCGGGCGCAGCGCCGGTGAATGTGAGGGCGATGGGAAAGGCACTGGCCACGGCCAGCGCCATGCGGCTTTTGCGCATGGGTTCAACTCCTGAATATCAAACCAAAATGGCCGTCTGCGCGCGATGGACAAGCGCAGACAGCTATCAAATAGATAGCAAAATCAGGAGAAGGCTGGGGGCCCGCGCGGCGGCAGTGGCGCGGCGGTGCGCGCGGCAATGTGCGCAGCGGGGATGGGGCGCAGTGCATGCGCCAGGGGATGGGCCGCAGGCAACTGGGCCTGCGAAGCGGGCGGCGGTGCGCCCACCTGCGCGCACAGGGGGCAGTCGAGCGTGTGGCTCTGCATCTCCTGCGCACCATCGTCGGTCTTGACCAGCAGCTTGATCGCGCCCGAGCCGGAGCAGATCAGCTCCATCGCCTGCGGGTTGACCAGCGGCGACGCCACGGCCACGCCCATGGACACCACAAACCACGCCAGCACCAGGCGGGCGAGCCAGCGAAGGCTGCGGAGGGTTTGCAGGGAGGGCGTCATGGGCGCCTGATTGTAGGTGCCTCCCACTGCAGCGCCTTGACCAGGGTCATCTGCGCGACGGGTCCGGCCCTGGCACCGCCCTAGGATGCGCACAGGCATCCACAACAACACAGGAGACACCCCCATGCTCACGCTCTGCGGTTTTTCGGCCAGTAACTACTACAACAAGGTCAAGCTCGCCCTGCTCGAAAAGGGCCTCCCTTTCAGCGAAGAGCTGGCCTGGGTCGGCGAAACCGACCGCAGCGCCTCGCCCCTGGGCAAGGTGCCCTACCTGCGCACGCCCCACGGCCCGCTGTGCGAATCGGCGGTGATCGCAGACTACATCGAAGCCGCCCACCCCGAGCACCCGCTGATCCCCGCCGATCCCTACCAAGCCGCCAAGGTGCGCGAGCTGATCACCTTTCTGGAGCTGCACCTGGAGCTGGTGGCGCGCAATCTGTACCCCCAGGCGTTCTTCGGCGGCACGGTGAGCGACACCGCCAAGGAGAAGGTGGGCGCGCAACTCACCAAGAACATTGCCGCCTTCGGCCAATTGGCAAAGTTCGGCCCCTATGTGGGCGGCGACAGCTTCACCCTGGCCGACTGCGCGGCCATCGTGCACCTGCCGCTGGTCAGCTCGGCCACCAAGATCATCTATGGCCGCGACTACCTGGCGGACCTGCCCGTGCGCGAGTACCTCACCCGCATGGGCGAGCGGCCCCATGTGCAGCGGGTGAACGCCGACCGCAAGACCAACACCGCTGAAATGCTGGCGAGGCCCAAGAAGTAAGCCCCCGAAGTACGCGCTTCCTGGAGGGCTGCGCGGCGCCGCAGCCGCCGCTGTCAGAACCGGGGCGCGCGCTTCTCGCGCAAGGCCGCGACGCCCTCACGCGCATCGGGCCCGCCGAAGCCCATGAACTCCAGGGCCAGGGAGGTCTCGAACATCGGCCCTGCCTGGCGCAGCCACTGGTTGAGCGCGTGTTTGGTCCAGCGGATGGCGGTCTGCGAGCCGGCGGCCAGGCGGTCGGCCACCTCGTAGGCGCGTGGCAGCAGGTCTGCCTCGTCCACGGCCAGTGAGACGAGGCCGATGCGCTCGGCCTCCTCACCGATCACGGGGTCGCACAAGAGCAGGTAGTACTTGGCCTTGGCCATGCTGCACAGCAGGGGCCAGACGATGGCGGCGTGGTCGCCTGCCGCCACACCCAGGCGGGTGTGGCCGTCCACAATCTTCGCGCCCTTGGCCGCAATCGAGATGTCGGCCAGCAGGCCCGCCACCAGCCCCGCGCCCACGGCCGGGCCGTGGATCGCCGAAACGATGGGCTTGTCGCAGTGCACGATGTTGTAGACGAGGTCGCGCGCCTCTTTCCAGATCCGGCAGCGCACCTCGAAATCCTCGGTCATGTCCTGCACCATGGCCAGGTCGCCGCCGCCCGAAAAGCCCGCGCCTTCGCCGCGCAGCACGGCGCAGCGCACACTGTCGTCGGCACTCACGTCGCGCCAGATCTCGCACAGCTCGCGGTGCCCCAGATGGCCCGCCGTGGGCAGCTTGCCGTTCAGCGCACGCATCTGGATGTCGAGCACCGCGCCCTGCTCGCCACGGCGGACGATGCGCAGGGTTTCGTAGCGTTGGTAGTCGGGCGGGGGTACGGGTGTGGACATGGCAGGTGCGCACAAAGCGCCTGGGGTGGAGGGATCTGACATTGTGGCGGCCCGCAGCCCGGCCACCCCACCGTCCCACTACCCGTTGACCCCGGTCAACACACAACACCGCCCCCAGGCGCACCATGGGGCATACATTCCCATCGGGACCGCACCAGGAGCTTTGCATGGACACGACCCAAGCCGCCCCCTACCGCCAGCTGCTGCTGGCACAACAGGCCTCACTGTTGGCGCAGCTGGCCGAACAGCGCGGCGGCACCATCGGCCGGGCCGAGGCCGCCGCCGCACACTTTGGCCAGTCCGAAGACCCGCGCGCCCAGCGGGCCACAGAGCGTGAACTGGAGTTCGCACTGGACGAACACGAAACCGTTCACCTGGCTGCCGTGGAAGCAGCCCTGGCCCGCGTCGAGGCGGGCACCTATGGCGAGTGCACCGACTGCGGCGCCCACATCACCGCTGCCCGCCTGCACGCCACGCCCGAGGCAGCGCGTTGCGTGCATTGCCAGGAGAAAGCCGAGCAGCACCGCCGCGCGGCCTGAGCCGCCACGCCACACCACGCCTTGAACAGAACCCTGGCTGCTATCCTTCGCCGGATGCGCAGCCTCTTTCACCTCGCCTTCCACGTCACCGATCTCGACGCCGCCCGCCGCTTCTATGGCGGCGTGCTGGGTTGCCAGGAGGGCCGGAGCACCGACACCTGGGTGGATTTCGATTTTTTCGGCCACCAGATCTCGCTGCACCTGGGCACCCCGTTTACCAGTGCCCGTACCGGCCATGTCGACGACCACCTGGTGCCCATGCCCCACTTCGGCGCCATCCTGGAGCTGGCCGACTGGCATGCGCTGGCGGCACGCCTGAAGGCGGCGGATACCGCCTTTGTGCTGGAGCCGCAGGTCCGCTTTGAAGGCCAGCCGGGTGAGCAGTGGACGATGTTCTTCCACGACCCCAGCGGCAACCCGATCGAGATCAAAGGGTTCCGCTCGCTGGACGCGGTGTACGCCACGTGAGCTACACCTTCGCGTCCGCCACCATCCTGCTTCTGCTGATCACGGATCCGCTGGGCAACATCCCCATCTTTGCCAATGCGCTGCGTGGCGTGGCACCCGAGCGCCGGGCGCGGGTGATCCTGCGCGAGGTGCTGATCGCATTTGCGCTGCTGCTGGTGTTCCTGTTCTTCGGTGCGGAGTTTCTGCGGGTGATGAACCTGAGCGATCTGTCACTGCAGATCGCCGGTGCGGTGGTGCTGTTCCTCATCGCGCTGCGCATGATCTTCCCGGCAGCCGTTGGCCCGCAGGCCGAGCTGCCCGGCGAACCGCTGATCGTGCCGCTGGCCATTCCGGCGCTGGCAGGCCCCTCGGCCCTGGCCACGGTGATGCTGCTGGTCGCCCAGGCGCCCGAGCGCAAGCTCGAATGGGTGGGCGCCCTGTGCGTCACCATGGCGGTGTGCGCCATCGTGCTGCTGATGGCCGAGCGCATCCAGCGCCTAGTGGGCGAACGCGTGGTGATGGCGTTTGAGCGCCTGATGGGGCTGATCCTGGTCGCCATTTCGGTGGAAATGCTGCTGCGCGGCATCAAGCAGTTCGCACACCAGCTGTAGCCCGCAGCCTGCGGGGCGCACCGCCCCGGGGCCGATTCAGCGGCGCTGCAGCAAGGGCATGGAGCCCAGCGCAAACACCGAGTTGGGCACCCCCACCCGGGCCATCAGGGGCCGGGGCTTGGGAATGAGCTTGGGCTTGGCTGCCGCAGCGGGGGCTGGGTCTTCAAACGCCACACCTTTTTCGAGCTGCTGGGCCACCAGGTCCTGCAGGGTCACCGATTGCAGGTACTCCATCACACGCAAGTTGAAGGTGGACCACAGGTCACCGGTCATGGACTTGACCTGCGCGGCCTGGCCAGCGCCCAGGTTCTGCAGATCGTCTGCCTTCAGGTTTTCGACTGCCAGGATGATCTCTGCCACCGACACCTGGTCCGCCCGGCGCGCCAGCGTGTAGCCGCCACCGGGCCCGCGCGTGCTGTCTACCAGTCCGGCACGGCGCAGGGCGCTGAACAGCTGCTCCAGGTAGGAAAGGGACGTGCCCTGGCGCGCACTGATGGTGGACAGGGCCACCGGCCGCATCTTCTGGCGCAAGGCCAGATCGGTCATTGCCGACACTGCAAGTTGTCCTCTGGTCGTGATCCGCATCGTTGCTACTCCTTAGAGTCTGTTTTCAAGAACGCTGACAGTTCCTTCGCCGGTGCTGGGAGCCACGGAAAGGACCAAGCCTTCAATGTAGAGATTTTGACACTTCGCGTATATTCGTTTTATTGAGTTTTATTACTCGCTTTTTTCGAAGTGTTTCGCCCACTCTGTCATGAACTTCAAGCACTTGCGGTATTTCTGGACTGCAGCCAAGGCCGGCGGTGTGATGCGTGCCGGGGAACAGTTGCATACGACCCCCCAGACACTGTCCGGGCAAATCAAACAGCTGGAGGAATGGCTGGGCCACGATCTGTTCAGGAAACGAGGCCGTGGCCTGGAACTGACAGCAGAAGGCCGAGTCGCTCTGGGCTATGCCGAGCAGATTTTTGCGCTGGGAGATGAACTGGAAAAGTCCATCCGCCTGTCGCGCGGCCAGGAAAAGCCGCTGGAATTCCGGGTAGGGGTCGCCGACTCGATTGCCAAGTCGGTCGCCTACCACCTGCTGGAACCCTCTTTAGGCATGCCGCAACGGGTGCACATGACTTGCCACGAGGGCAAGTTCCCCGAGTTGATCGCCCAGCTAAGCCTGCACAAGCTCGACTTGGTGCTGGCCGACGAGCCGGTGTCCAAGAAGATCGGGGTAAAGGCCTTCAACCACCCTCTCGGAACCAGCGGCATGAGCTTTTTGTGTGCCCCCAGCCTCCGCGCCCAGCTGGAAGGCCCGTTTCCCCAGTGCCTGCACGGGGCACCCATGCTGATCCAGGGGCCTATGTCGTCCGTGCGACAACAGCTGGACCATTGGCTTAACAAGCACCATCTGCAGCCCCGCCTGGTCGGAGAGTTTGACGACAGCGCACTCATGAACGCATTCGGCCGCCAAGGCAGGGGCGTTTTTACCTCTCCCACGGTGCTGGATGACGAGACCACCGCCCAGTTCGGGGTGGAAGTCATCGGCCGATCCACAGACTTGCTGGAGGAGTTTTTCGCAATTTCTGTCGAGCGGCGAATCACACACCCCTGCGTCGTTGCCATCACCAAAGCGGCCAAGGCGGATCTTTTTGCGCACTGAAAAAAGCCCAGCGCGGCCCGAGCCACATATCCGCTCTACGGACCTAGGGGGATTTATGCCTGGAGGGTGGCTGGGTAGGCAGACAGACAGACTAGACCACGTCGGAGCATCGGATCCGTCAGGTTCACGAGCAACGGCTAACCGCTAAGGCCCAAACCTCACGGAACCGGCGCCTCAGCACGAAACAGGCCGTCTGATCCAGCGCTTAAGCCGACGGCACAAACAAAAACGCCCACTGTTTAGTGGGCGTTTTGTTAAGCGATTACCGCTGTATTTGGTTGCGCGAGAAGGATTTGAACCTCCGACCTTTGGGTTATGAGCCCAACGAGCTACCAGACTGCTCCATCGCGCGGCAAGAAATAAATTATACCCTATTATTCAGCTGCTGCCGAATTATTTTCGGTTTCTGCAGCGCGATCGACCAATTCGACCAGAGCCATAGGCGCATTGTCGCCCACGCGGAAACCCATCTTCAGGATGCGGGTGTAGCCACCGGGGCGCACCTTGAAACGGGGGCCCAGGTCGTTGAAGAGCTTGGTCACGCTGTCACGGTCGCGCAGACGATTGAATGCCAAGCGACGGTTGGCAACAGAGTCTTCCTTGGCCAGGGTGATCATGGGTTCGATCACGCGGCGCAGTTCTTTGGCCTTGGGGACCGTGGTCTTGATGGCTTCGTGCTCGATGAGCGAATTCATCATGTTCTGCAGCATCGCAAGGCGGTGCGAGCTGGTGCGGTTGAGTTTGCGGAGGCCGTGTCCGTGGCGCATGGTGCTTTCCTTCTACTGTCTATTTAATTAAATCGGCCAGCCGTGTCAGGTACTGTCCGAGGCACTGTTCCTTGCTACAGGAACGAAAAGTCCCCCTCGCGGGGGACCTCAAACCGAGTTGCCCTATTTTTCGGGTAACTCAGGATTATAGCGTCAGCTTAGCGCTTGTCCAGGCCTGCTGGTGGCCAGTTCTCGAGCTTCATGCCGAGCGTGAGACCACGCGATGCGAGCACTTCCTTTATTTCGTTGAGCGACTTGCGACCCAGGTTAGGCGTCTTGAGCAGCTCGTTCTCGGTGCGCTGGATCAGATCACCGATGTAGTAGATGTTTTCGGCCTTCAGGCAGTTGGCAGAACGCACCGTCAGTTCCAGCTCGTCCACAGGGCGCAGCAGGATCGGATCGAACGTTGCGCTGCCCCGTGGGCCCGCAGGGGCATCGAACGCAGCCAGTTCGCCACCTTCCAGTTGGGCGAACACGGCCAGCTGCTCCACCAGGATCTTGGCCGATGCACGCACGGCGTCTTCAGCAGTGATAGCGCCGTTGGTCTCGATCTCGACAACCAGCTTGTCCAGGTCCGTACGTTGCTCCACACGGGCGCTTTCCACGGTGTAGCTCACGCGCTTCACGGGGGAGAACGATGCGTCCAGCACGATGCGGCCGATCGACTTGGTCGATTCGTCGGCGTAGCGGCGCAGGTTGCCCGGCACATAGCCACGGCCCTTCTCGACCTTGATCTGCATGTCCAGCTTGCCGCCAGCAGACAGGTTGGCGATCACGTGATCAGGGTTCACGATTTCGACATCGTGAGGGGTCTGGATATCACGGGCCGTCACCACACCTTCGCCGTCCTTGCGCAGGCTCAGCGTGACTTCGTCACGGTTGTGCAGCTTGAACACCACACCCTTGAGGTTCAGAAGGATGTTGACTACATCTTCCTGGACACCGTCGATCGACGAGTACTCATGCAGAACGCCCGCAATGGTGACTTCCGTCGCTGCGTAACCCACCATGGACGAGAGCAGGACGCGCCGGATGGCATTGCCCAGCGTGTGACCGTAGCCACGCTCGAACGGCTCCAGTGCGACCTTGGCACGGTTGTGGCCAAGCTGCTCGACATTGATCGCCTTGGGTTTCAGCAAATTGGTTTGCATTCAGACTTCCTCTCAATACCCCCAGCTCGTTACACCGGTAAGGCTGGTGAAGCGCCTAAACCGCGATGCCTCGCGGTTCAGGGACGGTTTTCTCGAAATACTATGTACCGAGCGATTAGCGCGAGTACAACTCAACGATCAGGGATTCGTTGATGTCGGCACCGAACTCATCACGGTCTGGCGTCTTCTTGAAGATGCCTTCAGCCTTGTCAGCATTCACTTCCACCCAGGCAGGCATACCCACTTGAGCAGCCAGTTGCAGGGCTTCCACAACGCGGGCTTGCTTCTTGGACTTTTCACGCACAGCCACCACGTCGCCGGCCTTGACCAGATACGAAGCGATGTTCACGGACTTGCCGTTCACGGTGATCGCCTTGTGGGACACCAGCTGACGCGCTTCAGCGCGGGTCGAACCGAAACCCATGCGGTACACGACGTTGTCCAGACGCGATTCCAGAAGGAACAGCAGGTTGGCACCGGTGTTGCCCTTCTTGCCGTCGGCGGCTTCGAAGTAGCGGCGGAATTGCTTTTCCAGCACGCCATACATGCGCTTGACTTTCTGCTTTTCACGCAGTTGCAGGCCGTAGTCGGACGTGCGTGCACCGGAGGTACGGCCGTGTTGGCCTGGCTTGGAGTCGAACTTGGACTTGTCGGCGATCGAGCGGCGGGCGCTCTTCAGGAACAGGTCCGTGCCTTCACGGCGGGAGAGTTTGGCCTTGGGGCCGAGGTAACGTGCCACTTGAGCTTCCTTTGTGTCATCTACCGCAAACCATTGCGGGAGCCGCCTGAGGCGCTTGCGCGTTCACAGGCGGCGGTGGGCTTAGAGAGAAATTAGATACGACGACGCTTTTGAGGGCGGCAGCCGTTGTGCGGAACTGGCGTCACATCGGAGATCGACGTGATGCGGATGCCCAGGGCACCCAGCGCACGCACCGAGGACTCGCGACCAGGACCTGGGCCCTTGATCTCGACGTCCAGATTCTTGATGCCTTGGTCGATGGCGGCGCGGCCAGCCACTTCCGAAGCCACCTGGGCTGCGAAAGGCGTGGACTTGCGGGAGCCCTTGAAACCTTGGCCACCGGACGAAGCCCACGACAGAGCATTGCCCTGGCGATCGGTGATCGTGATGATGGTGTTGTTGAACGAGGCGTGCACGTGGGCAATGCCGTCCGAAACGTTCTTCCGGACCTTCTTGCGAACGCGCTGAGCTGCGTTATTGGCAGGAGACTTAGCCATGATGATCTTTCAATCTTTATTTCTTCAGTGCAGCAGCACCCTTGCGCGGACCCTTGCGAGTGCGTGCATTGGTACGGGTGCGCTGACCACGCATTGGCAGACCGCGGCGATGGCGGAAGCCACGATAGCAGCCGATGTCCATCAAACGCTTGATGTTCATCGTGGTTTCGCGGCGCAGGTCACCTTCGATGGTGAACTGCTCGATTTGCTCGCGAATTTTTTCCAGATCGCCGTCCGTCAGATCCTTGATCTTCTTGGAGTAAGCGATACCAGTTGCTTCGCAGATCTTGCGAGCGCGGGTGCGACCAATGCCAAAAATGGCGGTCAAACCGATTTCCGCGTGCTTGTGCGGCGGAATGTTAATGCCAGCGATACGTGCCATATGCGTCCTCTAATACTTTCCAATCAACCTTGGCGCTGCTTGTGACGCAGATCCGTGCAGATCACACGCACCACACCCTTGCGGCGGATGATCTTGCAGTTGCGGCAGATTTTTTTGACCGAAGCCGAAACTCTCATTGCATTCTCCTAAAACTTTTCCATCCGTCCCGGCTGCTTCGCACGGAACACAATTTGTGCCCGCGAAAAATCGTGGGGCGCCAACCTAATCGACATTCAGTCGTTTGCAAGCGGCACCGCCATGCGGCTACCGCTTTCCATCATCCTCAACCGCCAGGATTGCCCTTGAAATTGGCTTTCTTGAGCAGCGATTCGTACTGCTGCGACATCATGTAGTTCTGGACCTGGGCCATGAAGTCCATGGTCACGACCACGATGATCAGCAGCGATGTCCCACCGAAGTAAAACGGAACGTTGTACTTCAAGATCAGAAACTCTGGCAGCAGGCACACGAAGGTGATGTACACGGCACCGGCCAAAGTCAGGCGGACAAGGATTTTATCGATGTAGCGCGCGGTCTGCTCACCTGGGCGAATACCCGGAATGAACGCGCCACTCTTCTTCAGGTTGTCTGCAGTTTCACGGCTGTTGAAAACCAGCGCCGTGTAGAAGAAACAGAAGAAGATGATCGCTGCAGCGTAGAACATCACATAGATGGGCTGACCAGGAGTCAGCGCACCCGAAATGTCCTTCAACCAACGCATCGACTCACCAGCACTGAACCAGTTCACCACCGTTGCAGGCAACAGGATGATCGACGAGGCAAAGATCGGAGGAATCACACCTGCCATGTTCAGCTTGAGGGGCAAGTGCGACGATTGGCCACCGTACACCTTGTTCCCCACCTGACGACGGGCATAGTTCACCAAAATCTTGCGCTGACCACGTTCAACGAACACCACGAAGTAGGTCACCAGACCGACCACGAGGACGATGAAGATGGCAGCCAGTATGCTCATCGCACCTGTACGCACCAGTTCCAGCAGCCCACCAATCGAACTCGGCAAACCCGCAGCGATGCCAGCGAAGATGAGGATGGAAATACCATTCCCCAGACCCCGCTCAGTGATTTGCTCACCCAGCCACATCAGGAACATCGTGCCGGCGGTCAAACTCACCACAGCCGTCAGACGGAAACCAAAGCCAGGGCTCAACACCAAACCGGCCGAGCTTTCCAGCGCCACAGCAATGCCCAGCGACTGGAACAGGGCCAAGCCCAAGGTTCCATAACGGGTGTACTGTGTGATCTTCCGACGACCGGCCTCACCTTCTTTTTTCAGCTGCTCGAACGCGGGCAACACATAGGTCATCAGCTGCATGATGATCGATGCCGAGATGTACGGCATGATCCCCAGAGCGAAAACCGTGAAGCGCGACAGGGCACCACCCGAGAACATGTTGAACAGGTTCAGGATGCCGCCTTGCTGGCCGCTGAAAAGCTGCTGAAGCTGGGCTGGATCGATACCGGGCACAGGGATATGAGCCCCGATGCGATACACGACCAGCGCAAGCAACAGAAAAACCAGACGACGACGCAGGTCGCCGAACTTGCCGGTCTTTGCAATTTGAGCCGCGCTAGTAGCCACAGGTGCTTTCCTTCAGTGTCAGACTCAGGCGACGCTGCCGCCAGCAGCTTCGATGGCTGCCTTGGCACCTGCCGTAGCGCCCACACCGCTCAGCTTGACAGCCTTGGTGAGGGAACCGCTCTTGATCACCTTGACCACCTTGGCCAGCTCACCGATCAGACCGGCTTGCTTGAGCGCCAGGACGTCGACTTCGGCCAGGCCGAGTTGGTCCAGAGCAGTCAGCGTCACTTCTGCATTGAACTTGAGCAGGTGCGACTTGAAGCCGCGCTTGGGCAAGCGACGTTGCAGAGGCATTTGACCGCCTTCGAAACCCACCTTGTGGTAACCACCGGAGCGGGACTTCTGACCCTTGTGACCACGGCCAGCGGTCTTGCCCAGGCCGGAGCCGATACCACGGCCTACACGGCGCTTGGCATGCTTGGCGCCGTCTGCGGGCTTGATGCTATTGAGTTCCATGATCTATCTCTCAGACGATTTTGACCAGGTAGCTGATCTTGTTAATCATGCCGCGCACTTCGGGCGTGTCCTGCAGTTCGCTCACGCTGTTGAGCTTGCGCAGACCCAGGCCACGGACGGTGGCGCGGTGCGATTCCTTGGTGCCAATCGGGCTGCGCACCAGTTGAATCTTGACGGTTTGTTGCGTAGTCATATTCAAACTCCGGTTCAGGCGAAGATGTCTTCGACCGTCTTGCCGCGCTTGGCAGCAACATTCGACGGAGTGGTCGAATTGACGAGCGCATCGAACGTGGCGCGAACCATGTTGTACGGATTGGACGAACCATGGCTCTTGGCCACGATATCGGTCACACCCAGCACTTCGAAGACTGCGCGCATAGGACCGCCGGCGATGATACCGGTACCCTTGGGGGCGGGCGCCATCATCACAACAGCGGCACCATGGTGGCCCGTCACATTGTGGTGAATGGTGCCGTTCTTCAGGGACACCTTGACCATGTTGCGGCGGGCTTCTTCCATCGCCTTCTGCACAGCAGCAGGCACTTCCTTGGACTTGCCCTTGCCCATGCCAACGCGGCCGTCACCGTCGCCAACCACCGTCAGTGCGGCGAAACCGAGAATACGGCCACCCTTCACGACTTTGGTCACGCGGTTGACCGCGATCATTTTTTCGCGCAGACCGTCGTCTTGACCTTCGCTCTGCACTTTGGGTTGAAATTTAGCCATTTTGTATTCCGCTCCGCTTAGAACTGCAGGCCGGCTTCACGGGCTGCGTCGGCCAGGGCCTTGACGCGACCGTGGTAGGCAAAGCCTGCGCGATCAAATGCAACCTTCTCGACGCCTGCTGCCTTCGCCTTTTCAGCGATGCGCTTGCCGATGATCTGGGCTGCAGCGGCATTGCCACCCTTGCCCGAACCGCCGAGCGACTTGCGCACATCGGCTTCGGCAGTGGATGCGCTGGCCAGCACCTTGCTGCCGTCGCCGGAAATCACACTGGCGTAGATATGGAGGTTCGTACGGTTCACGGTGAGACGGGCCACGCCTTGCTGTGCAATGCGGATGCGGGTCTGACGCGAACGACGAAGACGCTGCTCTTTCTTGGTCAACATGTTGCAGCTCCTTATTTCTTCTTGGTCTCTTTGATCGTGATCTTTTCGTCCGCATAACGGATGCCCTTGCCCTTGTAAGGCTCGGGAGGACGAACAGCACGGATCTCAGCAGCGATTTGACCGACGCGTTGACGGTCAGCACCCTTGATCACCACTTCCGTGGGGGTCGGGGTAGCCACCGTGATACCAGCGGGCATTTCGATGTTGACCGGATGCGAGTAACCGACAGCCAGATTCAGCTTGGAACCCGAAGCGGCGGCCTTGTAGCCCACGCCCACCAAGCTCAGCTTCTTCTCAAAGCCCTTGCTGACACCGACCACCATGTTGTTGACCAACTGGCGAATCGTGCCGCTCATGGCATTGGCTTCGCGGGAGTCATTGACAGGCTCAAAGCTGAGCTTGCCTTCATTGCTCGACACCTTCACCAGCACGTTTTGTGCAAGCGACAGGACGCCACCAGAACCCTTGACGGAGATCTGGTCATCTTTCACGGACACATCCACACCTGCGGGGATGGTCACGGGCATTTTTCCTACTCGGGACATTTCAGTTTCTCCTCAATGCCGCGGGTTAGGCCACGTAGCACAGCACTTCGCCACCAACACCGGTAGCGCGCGCCTTGCGGTCGGTCATCACGCCCTTGGGCGTCGTGACAATTGCCACACCCAGACCGTTCATGACTTGTGGAATGGAATCACGGCCTTTGTAGACACGCAGACCAGGGCGGCTGACGCGCTCAATGCGCTCAATCACAGGACGGCCTGCGTAGTACTTCAGGGCAATTTCGAGTTCCGACTTGCCAGCTTCGGTTTTCACCTGGAAGCCGTCGATATAACCTTCGTCCTTCAGCACCTGGGCGATGGCGATCTTCACTTTGGAAGAAGGCACCAGAACCGTGGCCTTGGCGACCATCTGTGCATTACGGATGCGGGTCAGCAAGTCAGCGATGGGATCACTCATGCTCATGTTTAATCTCTCCTGCCTGCTTACCAGCTGGCTTTGGTGACACCAGGGATGTCGCCTGCAAAAGCCAGTTCGCGGATCTTGGCGCGAGCCAGACCGAATTGACGGAAGGTGCCGCGTGGACGACCGGTGATTTCGCAACGGTTACGCTGACGCGTAGGGTTGGCATTGCGAGGGAGCTTCTGCAGGCCCAGACGGGCTGCATCACGCTCTTCGTCGCTGCGCTTGGCATCGCCAGCGATCGCCTTCAGTTCCGCATACTTGGTTGCGTACTTGGCTGCCAGTTTTTCGCGCTTCAGTTCGCGCTGGATCAAAGCTACTTTAGCCATGCTTCGCCTCAGTTCTTGAACGGGAAACGGAAACCAGCGAGAAGCGCCTTGGCTTCTTCGTCGGACTTGGCCGTCGTGGTGATGCTGATATTGAGACCGCGCAGGGCGTCAACCTTGTCGTACTCAATTTCAGGGAAGATGATCTGTTCTTTGACGCCGATGTTGTAGTTGCCACGGCCATCAAAAGCGCGGCCAGAGATACCACGGAAGTCGCGAACGCGGGGCAGAGCCACGGTCACGAAACGGTCCAGGAACTCATACATCTGCACGCCACGCAGCGTGACCATGCAACCGATGGCCTGGCCTTCGCGGATCTTGAAACCGGCGATAGCCTTCTTGGCCTTGGTCACAACGGGCTTCTGACCAGCGATCTTGGTCAGATCGGCCACGGCGTTGTCCATCACCTTCTTGTCCGACACGGCTTCGCTCACACCCATGTTGAGGGTGATCTTAGTCAGACGTGGAACCTGCATGGGCGAGGTGTAACCGAACTGCTTGGTCAGCTCGGGGGCGACTTTGTCGCGGTAAATGTCTTGCAGTCGTGCCATGTTTACCCCTTAGGCCGCCTTGATTTCAGCGCCGCTGGACTTGAACACGCGAACGCGCGAACCGTCAGCCTGCACCTTGATGCCCACGCGATCAGCCTTGCCGGTAGCGGCATTGAAGATAGCCACGTTGGACTGGTGGATCGGCATTGCCTTTTCAATGATGCCGCCGGTCGTGCCCTTCATGGGGTTTGGCTTGGCGTGCTTCTTGACGAGGTTGATACCGTCGATGACGAGGTGAGAGTCATCTTTGCGCAGCGACACAGTGCCGCGCTTGCCTTTGTCACGGCCGGTCAGCACGATGACTTCGTCGCCCTTGCGAATCTTGTTCATGGCGCGTCCTTAGAGAACTTCAGGAGCCAGGGACACGATCTTCATGAACTTTTCGGTACGCAGTTCACGCGTCACGGGTCCAAAGATACGAGTGCCGATAGGCTCCAACTTTGCATTCAGCAACACTGCAGCGTTGCCGTCGAATTTGACGAGCGAACCGTCGCCGCGACGAATACCCTTCGCCGTGCGAACCACCACTGCGCTGTAAACCTCGCCTTTTTTGACGCGGCCACGTGGAGCGGCTTCTTTGATGCTCACCTTGATGATGTCGCCCACGCTTGCATAGCGACGCTTCGAGCCACCCAGCACCTTAATGCAAAGGACGGACTTGGCGCCGGTATTGTCGGCAACCTCTAACCGAGATTCTGTCTGGATCATTTCAATATTCCCAACTTGCACCAGAAGACAACAGCCCCAGAGAACTTCTCAAGGGCTGCAAATCAGCCAGTCAGTCTTGGGCCCGTCGTCCGCACCGCAAACCATTTGCAGCACTTCCCGCTGGGCAGAAACTTCACGCTTTGAACGCGAAGCCCTCGATTATGGCAAAGGACTTTTTCGAAGTCAAGTGCTCTATCACAAAGGAGCGTGCAGGTACTGCTGCGCCAGGGCCAGGAAGGCCTCCAGCTGGGGGTCGCCCCCCAGTTCCTCACGCAGGATGCCCGCCACTGACGGGGCCAGCTGGATGGCTTGGCGCGCATCCAGGAACAACAGCCTGGAGCGGCGGGCCAACACATCTTCCACCGTGCGGGCGTATTCATGCCGGGCGGCAAAGCGCACCATTGCCTCGGTCAAGCCACCGCCCAGCTCCGTCTGCGCCCCCGGAATCTCTTGGACAGCAGCCGCCTCGCTGCCATACGAATGCAGCCCCTGGGCGTCACTGATGCGGTGTTTGACAGGCCCCTGGGGCGTGCCCACCAGGGGCAGGTGGTTGGTTGCCCCCGCTGGCTTTTCCGGCAGCAGGCCCGTGGTGAAGCATTTTTGCAACACATCCTCGGCCATGGCCCGATAGGTGGTCCATTTGCCCCCGGTCACGGTGATCAGCCCGCTGCGACTGGCCAGCACGGTGTGCTCGCGGCTGATCTTCTTGGTGTTGTCGCCATCGTCGTCCTGCGGCTTCACCAGGGGGCGCAGGCCCACCCAGATGCTGCGGATGTCCTCGGCCTTGGGGGCACGGGTGAGATAGCGGGCGGATTCTTCCAGGATGAAGCGGACTTCCTCTCGGAAGGGCTCCGGCTCCCGCACGATGTCCTGGCGCGGACTGTCGGTGGTGCCCAGGATGAGCTTGCCCAGCCACGGCACGGCAAACAGCACCCGGCCGTCGGCCGTCTTGGGCACCATCAAGGCGTGGTCGGAAGGCAAGAACTCCCGGTCCACCACGATGTGCACCCCCTGGCTGGGCGCCACGATGGGCTTGACGGGGCGGCCAATCGCCTCGCCATCCATCTGGCGCAGGGCGTCCACCCACACGCCCGTGGCATTCACCACCGTGCGGGCGCGCACCGTGAACTGCTGCCCGCTGTCGGCGTCCTCGCACACAAAACCGGCGACCTTCCCCGCCTCGTGCACCAGCGCACGCGCCGGGCAGTAATTGACCACCAGGGCGCCCAGGCTGGCCGCCGTGCGTGCCAGCGCCAATGCCAGACGGGCATCGTCGAACTGCCCGTCCCAGTATTTGACCCCACCCTTGAGCCCCTCGGTACGGGCCGTCGGCAGGCATTCGATGGTGCGGGCGCGCCCCAGGAACTGGGTGGACCCCAGCCCGGCCTTGCCCGCCAGGGCGTCATACATCACAAGCCCTGCACCATAAAACGGCGTCTCCCAGAAACGGTACGACGGCATCACAAACGGCAGGGGCTGCGCCAGGTGGGGCGCGTTGTGCAACAGGGTCGTGCGCTCATGCAGCGCTTCGCGCACCAGGGCGATGTTGCCCTGCGCCAGATAGCGAACCCCGCCATGCACCAGCTTGGTGGCGCGGGACGAGGTCCCTTTGGCGAAGTCGTGCGAATCCACCAGGACCACGCTGAAACCGCGTGCCGCCGCATCCAGCGCAACCCCCAACCCCGTCGCCCCCCCGCCGATCACGGCGAGGTCATAGTGGTGCGGCTGGGCCAGACGGGCCAGCAGGTCGGCACGTCGCGTAGGAAGGGGGGCAGAGGCAGTGGTCATGGGGGTGATTGTCCATGGGCGGGGCAAGAATTAAGGGTTTACCCTTGAATTCTTGACACTTCCGGAGAGAAAACCCCCCTCGACGCAGAAACCGTCGAGGGCGGTATGGAGTGAAAAAGGCAGCCAGAGACCTTGTGAGCCCTGGCTGCCTGTGGAGATTGTCAAAACGCGGCGGTCACAGACTCAACGCGTCTTGCCATCCTTCCAAGCCTGCAACAGCGTGCCGTACGCAATCGTCTGGCCCTTTGGCTTCTCATTGGCCAACTTGGCCCATGGCGCCTGCTTGTCGCTCAGCCACTTGGCGTTGTCGCTCTTGGGGTTCAGCTTGGGTGCGCAGTGGGCCATGCCAGCGCGCTCCAGGCGGGCCATCACCTGGTCCATTTCGTCGGCCAGCGTGTCCATGGCGCCCTGGGGCGTCTTTTCACCCGTCACAGCCTGGGCCACGTTCTTCCACCACAGCTGGGCCAGCTTGGGGTAGTCAGGCACGTTGGTGCCGGTGGGCGACCATGCCACGCGGGCGGGGCTGCGGTAGAACTCCACCAGGCCACCCAGCTTGGGCGCCATGTCGGTCATGGCCTTGGACTGGATGTCGGACTCGCGGATCGGGGTCAGGCCCACCATGGTCTTCTTGAGCGAGGTGGTCTTGGCCGTCACGAACTGGGCGTAAAGCCAGGCGGCTGCCGTCTTGTTGGCGTCGTGGTCCTTGAAGAAGGTCCAGCTGCCCACGTCCTGGTAGCCGTTCTGCATGCCCTGCTTCCAGTAGGGGCCGTTCGGGCCAGGGGCCATGCGCCACTTGGGCGTGCCGTCGGCGTTCACCACGGGCAGGCCGGGCTTGGTCATGTCGGCGGTGAAGGCGGTGTACCAGAAGATCTGCTGGGCGATCTGGCCCTGGGCGGGCACGGGGCCGGCTTCGCCGAAGGTCATGCCCGTGGCTTCCTTGGGCGCGTACTTCTTCATCCAGTCCACGTACTTGGTCAGCGCGTAGACAGCGGCGGGAGAGTTGGTCGCACCACCACGGGCCACCGAGGCGCCCACGGGCGTGCACTTGTCGTCAGCCACGCGGATGCCCCACTCGTCGATCGGCAGGCCGTTGGGCGCGCCGATGTCGGCCGTGCCGGCCATGGACAGCCAGGCATCGGTGAAGCGCCAGCCCAGGGATGGATCCTTCTTGCCGTAGTCCATGTGGCCATAGATCGGCTTGCCGTCGATGTTCTTCACGTCGTTGGTGAAGAACTCTGCGATGTCTTCGTAGGCGCTCCAGTTCAGCGGCACGCCCAGGTCGTAGCCGTACTTGGCCTTGAACTTGTCCTTGATGTCCTTGCGGTCGAACAGGTCGGCGCGGAACCAATAAAGGTTGGCGAACTGCTGGTCGGGCAGCTGATACAGCTTGCCATCAGGGCCGGTGGTGAACTTGGTGCCGATGTAGTCCTTCAGGTCGATGCCGGGGTTGGTCCATTCCTTGCCCGCGCCACCCATGTAGTCGGTCAGGTTCATGATCTTGCCGTAGCGGTAGTGCGTACCGATCAGGTCCGAGTCCGAGATCCAGCCGTCATAGATGGACTTGCCCGACTGCATTGAGGTCTGCAGCTTCTCGACCACGTCGCCTTCCTGGATCAGGTCGTGCTTGACCTTGATGCCGGTGATTTCCTCAAAGGCTTTGGCCAGCGTCTTGGATTCGTATTCGTGCGTGGTGATGGTTTCGGACACCACCGAAATTTCCTTCACGCCCTTGGCCTGGAGTTTTTTGGCTGCGTCGATGAACCACTTCATCTCGGCCATCTGCTGGTCTTTGCTCAGCGTGGATGGCTGGAATTCGCTGTCGATCCACTTCTTGGCCTCGGCCTCGCCGGCCCAGGCAGCCTGCCCCATCGCCAGAGCCGCGGCGGCGAAAGCGATCGCCTTGAACTGCATCTTCATTGCTGTCTCCTCTCAGATTGAGACCCCCATTGGTAGACCGGCACCAACCCGGGGGGGAACCAGGCCAGGCCTTCGACACTACAAAAACAATAGCTACAAACGCTTACCCATCAGGCGCAAACGGCCATTTTTTGCATCAACCTTTGCGTAAAATCAGCCCCAGCAGCGCCATCGACACCACAAAGCTGATCCACACCGAGGGCTCGGCCGACAGGCTGAACCACTGGGCCAGCTTGCCGCTGATGCCCACAAAAATCAGATTCACGTAGGCCGCCGACAGCAGGCCGATAAAGAGCCGGTCGCCGCGCGTGGTCTCCAGGGGCAGGAAACCCTTGCGCATCGACGTGGGCGACTTGAACTCCCACACGGTCATGCCCACCAGCATCAACACGATGCAGACAAAGAACACCGCCACCGGCAATGTCCAGGCCATCCACTCGAACATGGCGATATCTCCTTAAACCCGGCCCATCGCGAAACCCTTCGCGATGTAGTGCCGCACAAACCAGATCACGATGGCGCCCGGCACGATGGTCAGCACTCCGGCCGCCGCCAGCGTCGCCCAGTCCATGCCCGAGGCGCTCACGGTGCGCGTCATGGTGGCCACGATGGGCTTGGCGTTCACGCTGGTCAGCGTGCGGGCCAGCAGCAGCTCCACCCAGCTGAACATGAAGCAGAAGAACGCCGCCACACCCACGCCGGCCTTGATCAGCGGCAGGAAGATGGTCATGAAGAAACGCGGGAAGCTGTAGCCATCGATGTAGGCCGTCTCGTCGATCTCGCGCGGGATGCCGCTCATGAAGCCTTCGAGAATCCACACCGCCAGCGGCACGTTGAACAAGAGGTGCGCCAGCGCCACGGCAATGTGCGTGTCCATCAGGCCCACCGTGGTGTACAGCTGGAAGAACGGCAGCAGGAACACCGCAGGAGGCGTCATCCGGTTGGTCAGCAGCCAGAAGAACACATGCTTGTCGCCCATGAACTGGTAGCGGCTGAATGCATAGGCCGCTGGCAGCGCCACGGTGAGCGAGATCACCGTGTTGATACCCACATAGATCAGGCTGTTGATGTAGCCCGAGTACCAGGACGCATCGGTAAAGATGGTCTTGTAGTTGGCCCAGGTGAAGTGCTGCGGAAAGAACGAGAAGCTCGACAGGATCTCCTCGTTCGTCTTGAAGCTCATGTTGACCATCCAGTAGATGGGCAACAGCGCAAACAGCAGGTATGCAATCAGGAACAGCGTGCGCTTTTGAAAACGTTTTTCATTCATGGCCGGCTCCCTCGTCGCTGACGGTGCCCACGCGTTGCATCCAGTTGTAGAGGATGAAGCACAGCAGCAGAATGATGAAGAAATAGATCAGCGAGAAGGCAGCCGCAGGGCCCAGGTCGAACTGGCCGACCGCCTTGGTCGTGAGGTACTGCGACAGGAAGGTGGTCGCATTGCCCGGCCCGCCGCCCGTGAGCACAAAGGGCTCGGTGTAGATCATGAAGCTGTCCATGAAGCGCAGCAGCACGGCAATCATCAGCACGCCGCGCATCTTGGGCAGCTGGATGTAGCGAAACACCGCAAACTTGCTCGCGCCGTCGATGCGGGCGGCCTGGTAGTACGCATCGGGAATGGAACGCAGTCCGGCAAACGCCAGCAGCGCGACCAGCGGCGTCCAGTGCCACACGTCCATCAGCAGCACCGTGAGCCAGGCCTGCGTGGCATTGCCGGTGTAGCTGTACTCGATGCCCGCCTCCTGCAGCATGCGCCCCATCAGACCGATGTCGGCCCGGCCATAAATCTGCCAGATGGTGCCCACCACGTTCCAGGGGATCAGCAGCGACAGCGCCACCACCACCAGCACGGCGGATGACTTCCAGCCCTGCGCGGGCATGGACAGCGCCAGCAGGATGCCCAGCGGAATCTCCACCGCCAGCACGGCCAGCGAGAAGGTCAGCTGGCGCCACAGCGCCGCGTGCAGCTCCTCATCGCGCATCACGGCGGTGAACCATTCGGTACCCACGAACACGCGCCGCTCGGGGCTGATGATGTCCTGCACCGAGTAGTTCACCACCGTCATCAGCGGCAGGATGGCCGAGAAGGCCACGCACAGAATCACGGGCAGGATCAGGAACCAGGCCTTCTGGTTGACGGGTTTGGTGGTTGCGCTCATGCCAGCAACTCCTCATTCTTGTAAAAGCAGGTGTGCTCGCCCAGCACCTGCAGCCACGCCGTGTCACCGGCCGATGGCAGACGGGTCTCGGGCGTGAAGCGCGCCTTGACGGTGTGCTCGCCCACCTTGGCGGTCAGCATCTGGTAGGTGCCGATGTCCTGCACCTGCACCACCGTGCCTGGCAACGCACCGGCCTGTTGCGGCTGGGCCAGCGCCAGATATTCGGGGCGGATGCCGACCTGCAGGGGGCCAGCGGGCAGCGCGCGGCCCACGGGGCTCGCCAGGCGGTTGCCGGCCACGGTGAGGCTGTCGCCCTCGCTGTGCGCCGGCAGGAAGTTCATGCCCGGCGAGCCAATGAAGTGCCCCACGAAGGTGTGCGCGGGCCGCTCGAACAAGGCGTCGGCCGAGCCGACCTGCACCGCCTTGCCGCGCGTCATCACCACCACCTGGTCGGCAAAGGTCAGTGCCTCCACCTGGTCGTGGGTCACATAGATCAGCGTGAGCTTGAGTTCGTGGTGAATCTGCTTGAGCTTGCGCCGCAGCTGCCACTTGAGGTGCGGGTCGATCACCGTGAGCGGCTCGTCGAACAGCACGGCGGCCACGTCGGCCCGCACCAGGCCGCGACCCAGGGATATCTTCTGCTTGGCATCGGCCGCCAGGCCTGCTGCGCGCTGGTTGAGCTGCCCGCTCATCTCCAGCATCTCGGCGATCACGCCCACACGCTGCTTGATCTGGTCCTCGGGCACCTTGCGGTTGCGCAGCGGGAAGGCCAGGTTCTCGGCCACCGTCATGGTGTCGTAGATCACGGGGAACTGGAACACCTGGGCGATGTTGCGCTCCTGCGGGCTGGCACGCGTCACGTCGCGGCCGTCGAACAGCACCTTGCCATGCGAGGGCACGAGCAGCCCCGACATGATGTTGAGCATGGTGGTCTTGCCACAGCCCGAGGGGCCGAGCAGCGCATAGGCGCCGCCGTCCTCGAATTCCATCTTGAGCGGCAGCAGCGCGTAGTCGCTGTCCTGCTGCGGGTTGGGCTTGTACGAATGCGCCAAATCCAGGCTGATGCGGGCCATGTCAGCGCCCTCCTTGTGCGGTAACGGGCCGGGCGGGAGCCCACGCCAGTCGGCCATCGGCGCCAAACACGTAGACCTGGGCGGGGTCCAGGTGCAGCGTGATGGGCGTGCCCAGTTCAAAGTAGTGCACGCCCGTGAGCTGCGCCACCAGGTCGCCCCAGGGCGTGGAGGCATGCACAAAGGTGTCGGAGCCCGAAATCTCGGCCAGTTCCACCACCCCGGCCACGCTCAGGTCCCCGGGGCGTGCGTGCACGCGCAGCGCACTGGCGCGCACACCCACCGTCAGACCGGCCGCCGTGGCCACGCCTTGCGGCAGGGGCAATGCCAGTTCGGCGCCGCCTTGCAGGCGCACGCCCTGGGCCGTGGCCGAAGCCGCCACCAGGTTCATCGGCGGGTCGCTGAAGGCGCGCGCCACGCGCAGCGAGTTGGGCGCGTGGAACACCTCGGCCGTGGGGCCGTATTGCAGCAGCTGGCCTTCGTCAAGCACGGCCGTGTAGCCGCCCAGCAGCAGGGCTTCGCCCGGCTCGGTGGTGGCGTAGACCACGGTGGACTGGCCGGCGGCAAACAGCTGGGTCAGTTCCTCGCGCAATTCTTCGCGCAGCTTGTAGTCCAGGTTCACCAGGGGTTCGTCCAGCAGCATCAGGGGCGCCCCCTTGGCCAGGGCACGGGCCAGTGCCACGCGCTGCTGCTGGCCGCCCGACAGCTCGGCGGGGTAGCGGTCCAGGAACATGTCGATGTGCAGGCGGCTGGCGATTTCGCGCACGCGGGCGTCGATGTTCTTTTCGCCGCGCAGCTTCAGGGGCGACGCAATGTTGGCCGCCACCTTCATCGAGGGGTAGTTGATGAACTGCTGGTAGACCATGCCCACATTGCGGTCGCGCACGGGCATGCCGGTCACATCCACACCATCGACCTTGACCGTGCCCGAAGTGGGCGTATCCAGCCCGGCCATGATGCGCATCAGGCTGGTTTTGCCCGCCTGCGTGGCGCCCAGCAGCACCGTGACGGCGCCGCTCTGGAGCGCCAGGCTCATGTCATACAGCCAGGTCTGCGCCCCCACCTTCTTGCTGATGCTGTCCAATGCCAGCTGCATCACGCAACCTTTCTTTGTCGCCCGAAGGCCTGATGAATGGGACGCTGCTGCCTCATCAGACACAGCCCGCCCTCTCGTTTTCGATTGCGTTCATTTTTGTTCTTTTTTGATCGTATTGAATCAAGGTTTACCCTTAACAGGTTCCTTTTTGTTCGATTTAAAGTATCCATCACCCTACGTTGCCCCCATTCGCGTGAATACGAACCCCCGACAACTGCTGCTTCTGGAAGAAGTCCGTGCGCGCAAGTCCGCCACGGTGGAACAACTCGCCGACACCCTGGGCGTGACGCTGCAGACCGTGCGCCGCGATGTGCAGCGCCTGGCCGAGTCCGGCCTGCTCACGCGCTTTCATGGCGGCGTGCGCGTGCCCAGCTCCACGGTGGAGAACCTGGCCCACACCCAGCGCGAAACGCTCAATGCCGAAGGCAAGGCGCGCATTGCGCGCGCCGTGGCCGAGCAGGTGCCCAACGACTGCTCGCTGATCCTGAACATCGGCACCACCACCGAGGCCATCGCCAAGGCGCTGCTGCACCACCGGGGCCTGCGCGTGATCACCAACAACCTGAACGTAGCCGCCATCCTGAGCGGCAACCCCGAGTGCGAAGTCATCGTGGCCGGTGGCGTGGTGCGCGCGCGCGACCGGGGCATCGTGGGCGAGGCCGCCGTGGACTTCATCCGCCAGTTCAAGGTGGACATTGCGCTCATCGGCATCTCTGGGGTCGAGCCCGACGGCTCGCTGCGCGACTTTGACTACCGCGAGGTGAAGGTGGCGCAAACCATCATCAAACAGTCGCGCGAGGTCTGGCTGGCGGCCGACCACAGCAAGTTCAACCGCCCGGCCATGGTGCAGCTGGCCACGCTGGGCCAGATCGGCCGCCTGTTCACCGACGCACCACCGCCCGAGCCTTTCCCGGCCTTGCTGCAAGACGCAGGGGTGATCTGCACCGTGGCAGCATGAATCGGGACAACCCCCTGTGGCGCTTCGCGCCTTCCCCCTTCTCTCGAATTGCTGCGCAATTCGAGAGAAGGGGGACACCGCCAGCGCGGCGGGGCGGCCCTTGCGCGGCGGTCGCTGGCTTGAGCAGCGCCCGTTCATGGGCCGGCTATCCAACTTAAGGGCCAACCCAACGGCCTGACATAACCTGCTTACCTATGACCTACCTGCTCGCCCTCGACCAAGGCACCTCCAGCTCCCGCAGCATCGTGTTTGACGAACGCGGCCACATCGTGGCCCAGGCCCAGCTGGAGCTGCCGCAGATCTACCCCCAGCCCGGCTGGGTGGAGCACGACCCGCTGGAAATCTGGCGCACCCAGCTCGCCACCGCACGCGATGCGCTGGCCAAGGCAGGCATAGCGGCCAGCGCCGTGCGCGCCGTGGGCATCACCAACCAGCGCGAAACCACCGTGCTGTGGAACCGCCAGACCGGCCAGCCCGTGCACCACGCCATCGTGTGGCAGGACCGGCGCGCCGAGCCCGCCTGCGCCCAGCTGCGCGAGCAGGGCCACGCCGCCACCATCCAGGCCAAGACGGGCCTGCTGGTGGATGCGTACTTCTCGGGCACCAAGCTGCAGTGGCTGCTGGACAACGTGCCCGGCGCCCGCGACGCGGCCGAGCGCGGCGAGCTGGCCTTTGGCACGGTGGACAGCTGGCTGATGTGGAAGCTCACCCACGGCAAGGTGCATGTGACGGACGTGAGCAACGCCTCGCGCACCATGCTGTTCAATGTGCACACCAACGAGTGGGACGACGAGCTGCTGGCGTTGCTGCGCATCCCCAAGGCACTGATGCCCGAGGTGCTGCCGTCCAGCGCCCACTTTGGCGACATTGCGGCCGACCTGCTGGGACACACCATCCGCATCGGTGGCGTGGCGGGCGACCAGCAAAGCGCGCTGTTCGGCCAGGCCTGCTTCACGGCGGGCATGGCCAAGAACACCTATGGCACAGGCTGCTTCATGCTCATGCACACGGGCAGCACCTTCCAGACATCGCAAAACGGCTTGCTCACCACCAGCGCGGCCCAGGCCACGTCCCAGCCCGAATTCGCCATGGAAGGCTCGGTCTTTGTGGGCGGCGCGGTGGTGCAGTGGCTGCGCGACGGCCTACGCGCCATCTCCACCAGCGGCGAGGTCGAGTCGCTGGCCCAAAGCGTGCCCGATTCGGGCGGCGTGATGATGGTGCCCGCCTTCACCGGCCTGGGCGCGCCCTACTGGAAGCCCGACGCACGCGGCACCATCACGGGCCTCACACGTGGCACCACGCTGGGCCACATTGCGCGCGCTGCGCTTGAAAGCATTGCCTACCAAAGCGCCGCCCTGCTGCTGGCCATGAGCCGCGACGCCGTGGCCGCGGGCGGCGCCCCGGTGAGCGAGCTGCGCGTGGACGGCGGCGCCTGCATCAACGACCTGCTGATGCAGTTCCAGGCGGACCTGCTGGGCATCCCGGTGGTGCGGCCTGCGGTCATCGAGACCACGGCCCTGGGCGCTGCCTACCTCGCAGGCCTGTCAAGCGGCGTGTACCGCAGCACGGATGAACTCTCGCAGCTGTGGCGCGCCGACCGCCGCTTTGTGCCCACGCTCAGCAGCGCGCGTGCGCAGGAACTGATGGCGAACTGGGAACATGCGGTGCGCCAGACCACGGCGGCCTGAGGCCCTCGCCGCGCTGGCGCGGCGAGGCGCCTGCCGCACCAGTAGTCTGCCTTTCCACCCATGAGTCCTGCCGCTTTCGCCGTCGCAGGCATGGGCTGACGGCCCGGCGGCGCTACCATCGTGGCCCCTTCTTGTTTGCCACTTTGCCTGCACGCACCATGAGCCAGACCACCGCCTCCCACAACCTCCCCGTCATCGCTTTCATCGGCGGCGGCAACATGGCCAGCGCCATCATTGGCGGCCTGATCGGCCAGGGCCACCCGGCCAGCCAGATCGAGGTGGTCGAGCCCTACGCCCCCACGCGCGAGGCGCTGCTCAAGAACTTCGGCCTCACGGCACAAGCCGAGGCAGGCCCTGCGCTGCAGCGCGCCAGTATCGTGGTCTGGGCGGTCAAACCCCAGACCTTCAAGGACGCCGCCGCGCAGGCCAAGGCACACACCCAGCAGGCCCTGCACCTGAGCGTGGCCGCAGGCATCCGCTCGGACAGCATCGCCCAGTGGCTCGGCACCGAGCGCATCGTGCGCACCATGCCCAACACGCCCGCACTGGTGGGCAAGGGCATGAGCGCGATCTACGCGCGCCCCGCCGTGGCCCCGGCAGAGCGCCAGAGTGTGGAAGCCATCATGGCGTCCACCGGCGAATTCCTGTGGGTGGAGAGCGAAACCCAGCTCGACGCCGTCACCGCCCTGTCGGGCTCGGGCCCGGCCTATGTGTTCTATTTCCTCGAAGCCATGGCACGCGCGGGCGTCGGCATGGGCTTGACCGAGCAGCAGGCGCACCAGCTGGCCGTGGGCACCTTTGTGGGCGCCTCCGAGCTGGCCCGCCGATCGGACGAGCCCCCAGCCGTACTGCGCGAACGCGTCACGTCCAAGGGCGGCACGACCTACGCAGCCCTGCAGTCGATGGAAGCCAGCGGTGTGTCGCAGGCGTTCGAGGCCGCCATGCGCGCCGCCGAAAAACGCGCCAACGAACTTGGCAACGAGTTCGGCGCCTGACCTCGGGTCACCCTGTTCACGGCGCCGCAGGGAACCGTGAACAGTTTTTATAGCTTTTTTGGCCTTCTCCGCGCGTCCATCAAGCGCTGATAGCTATCAATTTGTGAGTATCGACCGCACCAGGTAGCTGCCCGCAATGCCCGCAAACACTGTGGCGCCCAGCCAATGGTTGATGCGGAACGCCTTGAAGCAGCCCTCGCGGGTGCGGGTGCGGATCAGCGTGAAGTGCCACACGGCCTGGGCCAGCGCCACCGCAAGCGCTATATAAAAAGTAGCACCTAGCGCATAGGGGGCCAGCGCTACCGCCCAAATGCCGATGAAGAGCAGGTAGAACAGCACAATGCCCGCCACATCGAAACGCCCCAGCGTGATGGCCGAGGTCTTGATGCCGATCTTCAGGTCGTCATCGCGGTCCACCATGGCGTATTCGGTGTCGTAGGCCAGCACCCAGAACATATTGCCCAGCCACATCCACCAGGCCACGGCAGGCACGTGGCCCTGCATGGCGGCAAAGGCGATGACGATGCCAAAGTTGAACGCAATGCCCAGCACTGCCTGGGGCATGGAAATGATGCGCTTGGTGAACGGGTAGGCAATGGCCACCAGCACGGCGGGCACCGACCAGGCGATGGCCGCGGTGTTGGTGGTCAGCACCAGGCCAAACGACACCAGCGCGAGCACGGCGCCCAGGCCCAGCGCCTCCTTCACGCTCACGGCGCCCGTGGTCACCGGGCGCTGCGCCGTGCGCTTGACGTGTTTGTCAAAATCGCGGTCGGCCACATCGTTCACGCAGCAGCCCGCGCTGCGCATGAGGATGGTGCCCAGCACAAACACAGTGAGCAGGTGCCAGCCCGGAAACCCGTCGGCCGCAATCCAGAGCGCCGACAGCGTGGGCCACAAGCACACCAGCCAGCCTGCGGGCCGGTCCCAGCGGATGAGGTCGAGGTAAAGCGAAAAGCGGCTGCGGGGGGCGGTGGTGGCGGTCATGGCGCGGGATTTTCCCAGATGCAGGTCCGGCATCGACCCGACAAGAAAAACGCCCGGGGCCTTGCGGCTGCCGGGCGTTCGGTTCACCAAGCGGTGAAGTGAGTGACTACTGCACCACTTACTCTTCCAGCAGCGAGCGCAGCATCCAGGCCGTCTGCTCATGCACCGTGAGGCGCTGGGTCAGCAGGTCGGCCGTGGGCTCGTCGCTGGCCTTGTCGGCCAGGGGGAACAGGCTGCGTGCTGTGCGGGCCACGGCCTCGTGGCCTTCAACCAGCACACGCACCATCTCCAGCGCCTTGGGTGGCTTGGCGGGGGCATCAGGCACGGTGGCCAGCTTGCCAAACTCGGCGTACGAGCCCGGTGCCACATGGCCCAGCGAGCGGATGCGCTCGGCGATCGGGTCCACCGCGTTCCACAGTTCGGTGTACTGCGCCATGAACATGGTGTGCAGCGTGTTGAACATCGGGCCCGTCACGTTCCAGTGGAAGTTGTGGGTCGTCAGGTACAGCGTGTAGGTGTCGGCCAGCAGGCGTGAGAGGCCCTGGGCGATGGCGGCGCGGTCCTTGTCGCTGATGCCGATGTTGATGCTGGGGGCGGCGGTGGTCTTGGCGGCTTTGGCCATGGAGGCTCCTTCGTTGGCAGAAAAACAATCGGTGGATCTGCCACGCGGCGCCCCGGCGGATGCCCGGGGGCGCTGCGTGGCGGCTCACGGCCACTGTAGCGCAGCCGCCCCGGCCGTTATTGCATCTGGCTCAAATTCCCGATGCGCACCAGCATCTCGGTGAACATCTGCATGTCGGCGTCCAGGTCCACCACTTCCTTGAACTCCTTGGCGTTGTGGGCCGTGTACTTCTTGCCCGGCATGGCGGGGCCGAAGTTGATGGCGTTGGGCATGAGCTTGGCCGTGGTGCTGCCGGCCGTGGGCACGGGCTTGGCTTCCAGGCCGGTGGTGTCGCCAAAGGTGTTGAGCAGCGTGGCCAGCCAGGCGCCCTTGGGGTCGCGCGCCATCCAGTTGCCTTGCTGGTGGTCCACTTCCACCGCCACACCAGCCTGGGCGCCCCAGGCCTTGATCTTGGCCGACGTGGCCTGCGTTAGCGCCTCGGGCGTGCTGCCACGGGGCATGCGCACATTCACCAGCACATCGACCTTGCCATCCTTCTCGCGGATGAGGTTGGGCGACATCGTGAGCGGGCCCATGAAGTCGTCGCTGTAGGCCAGGCCCAGCGTGCGGCCCAGGTAGTCCACACCGTACAGGTCGGTGAGGTAGCGCACGGCCTGCGTGTAGCCGTTGGGCGCCAGCGCCACGCCGGCTTCCTTCAGGAACAGCGCCAGGCGCGGCAGCGGGTTAACGCCCTCTTCGGGGCGCGAGCCGTGGGCCGATGCGCCCGTCACCTTCACCACCACCGCACCGCTGTCCTGCGCCACATCGATGCGGAAGGCGCCGCCCTGCGGCTGGTACTTCTCGACAAAACCGGCCTTGGCTGCATCCAGCCGCGCGGCCACATCGGCCAGGTTGCCGCCCTGCAGGCGGGCGGTGGCCGTTTGGGGCACGGCATTGGTCGAGGCGGCCCCGGCCATGGCCGTGATCGCCGTCGCACCGGTGCTGGCCGTGGACTGCAGCGGGAAGGATGCGCGCAGCGCGCCCGAGCCCTTTTCGGCCACCACGGCGGGGTACTTGCTGTCGAGCACGATGTTGTACTCGGGCAGTGCGGTCTTGGCGCGGTAGTACTTCATCGCGTCGCCACCGGTTTCCTCGGTGGTCTCGATCATGAGGCGGATGGTGCGGGCCAGGGGCAGGCCGCTGTCCTTCACGGCCTTCATCGCAAACAGCACGGTGGCGATGGAGCCCTTGTCGTCGATGGAGCCCCGGCCATACAGGTTGCCGCCCACGCGGGTCAACTTGAAGGGGTCGAGCTTGGTGCCGTCGTCCAGCACCCATTCGTCGGCCACCACGGGCACCACGTCGGCGTGCGTGAGGATGCCGAATTCCTCGGGGCCGCTGCCGGGCAGCTTCACTTCAAAGATGCGGTTGTCCACATTGCGGTACTGCAGGCCAAAGTCGCGCGCCATGCCTTCGACCAGGGTGCCGAAGGCAATGATGGCGGGGTCTTCATGGGGCGGCACCTTGGCAGACCGCACGGTGGGGATGGCCACCATCTTCGCCGTGGCGTCGATCACGGCCGCCTGGTTGCGCAGGCGGTTGTGCAGGCCCAGCAGGCGGCTGATGTTGACCAGGTCATCGCCCGCCAGGGGCTTCTTCTCTACATAGGCAGCCACGGCGGGCTGCAGCTCGGGCTGCATCTGCGCAGCCAGCGCCAGGAACTGGCGGAAGTCCGCCGCAGCCGCGGCCGTAGGCGCCGCCGCGATGCGGTCGAGCGCGGGCTTCTTGAGCGTGGCGGCCGTGGGTGCCGTGGCGGAGGGGATGGACGAGCACGCCGTCAACGCGGCGGCCAGGGTGGCGGTAAGCCAGAGCTTCTTCATGGGAACCTTCTGTAGAAAGCGGGACGCAGCCGGACGATGGTCCACGGGCACTGCGCCAGATGCATGCCTCAACGCGCGGGGCCAGGTCGGCCAGCACAGAGGCGGCGCGAGTGTAGCGCCGATTCCCCCGGCACCACGCTGCGGCAGGGCGGGGTCAGGACAGGCGGTTCACGCCCGGCAGCTCGCAGGCATAAATGGCATTGCGCAGCGCGGCAATGGCCTCATAGCGGGTGAAGCTGCGCCGCCATGCCAGCACCACGCGGCGCATGGGCGGCGGGCTGCCGTCTTCCTCGCGGATGGGCAGGTAGCGGATGTAGGTCTCGTCGCTCTTGCGGCGGCGCGACACGGTGAGCAGCGCATCGCGCGGCACCGACAGGCGCGGCACCAGCGTCACGCCCATGCCAGCCGCCACCATGTGCTTGATGGTCTCCAGCGACGAGCCTTCGAACGACTTGCGGATGCCCTCGGCGTTGCTCGCAAAGCGTGCGAACTCGGGGCAGACCTCCAGCACATGGTCACGAAAACAGTGGCCCGCGCCCAGCAGCAGCATGGTCTCGCTTTTCAGCTCGGCCGCCGTGACCGAGCGCTGCGCCGCCAGCGCATGGGTGCTGGGCACGGCCGCCATGAAGGGCTCGTCATACAGCGGCGCCATGGCCAGGCCGGTGTCGGGGAAAGGCTCGGCCAGGATGGCGCAGTCGATCTCGCCCGTGCGCAGCATCTCCAGCAGCTTGACGGTGAAGTTCTCCTGCAGCATCAGCGGCATCTGCGGCGTGCGCGTGATGGACTGGCGCACCAGCTCGGGCAGCAGGTAGGGGCCGATGGTGTAGATGACCCCCAGCGTGAGCGGCCCGGCCAGCGGGTCCTTGCCGCGCTTGGCGATTTCCTTGATGGCCGCCGCCTGCTCCAGCACGCTCTGCGCCTGGCGCACGATGTCTTCGCCCAACGGCGTCACCGTGACCTCGCCCGCGCTGCGCTCGAACAGCTTCACATCCAGCTCTTCTTCCAGCTTCTTGATGGCCACCGAGAGCGTGGGTTGCGAGACATAGCAGGCATCGGCAGCGTGGCCGAAGTGCTTCTCGCGGGCCACCGCAACGATGTACTTGAGTTCGGTGAGGGTCATGGTGTGTTCCTGCGGGCCACGTCAGCGTGGATCTGGGCCTCTCATGCCTTGAGATAGTCGGATTTTCCACCCAACCAGCGCGCCACGTGTTTGGCGGCCAAATCCGGGTGGCGGTCCAGCATCTGCGGGGCCAGTTCGCGCGCCCATTCCAGCAGATGGGTATCGGTGGCCAGGTCGGCAAAACGGAGCAGCGCGTCGCCCGACTGGCGCGCGCCCAGAAACTCGCCGGGGCCACGGATCTCCAGGTCGCGCCGGGCGATCTCGAAGCCGTCATTGGTCTCGGCCATGGCGCGCAGGCGCTCCTTGGCGGTTTCGCCCACGCGGCCGCTGTCGTTGGTGGCGTACAGCAGCACGCAGGCCGATGCAGCCGCGCCCCGCCCTACCCGGCCGCGCAGCTGGTGCAGCTGACTCAGGCCAAAACGCTCGGCATGTTCGATGACCATGAGCGAGGCATTGGGCACGTCCACGCCCACTTCGATCACGGTGGTGCTGACCAGCACGCCCATCTGGCCGCTGGTGAAGAGTGCCATCACCGCCTTTTTCTCGGCCGTGGGCATGCGCGAGTGCAGCAGGCCGACCATCACGCCAGGCAGCGCCTCGCTCAGGTCGGCGTGCGTGGCGGTGGCGTTGGAAAGGTCCAGCGCCTCGCTCTCTTCGATCAGCGGGCATACCCAGTACACCTGCCGGCCGGATTCCACCTGCGCGCCAATGCGCTCGATCACCTCGTCCTTGCGGCTGTCGGCGATCAGCTTGGTGACGATGGGCGTGCGGCCGGGGGGCAGCTCGTCGATGACGGACACATCGAGGTCGGCGTAGTAGCTCATGGCCAGGGTGCGCGGGATGGGCGTGGCACTCATCATCAGCATGTGCGGCTCCATGCCATGGGCGGCGAGCTTTTGCCGCAGCGCCAGCCGCTGCGCCACGCCAAAGCGGTGCTGTTCGTCGATGATGGCCAGCGCCAGGTTCTTGAACTGCACCTGCTCCTGGATCACGGCGTGCGTGCCCACCACCAGGGCCGCCTCGCCGCTTTCGACCAGCGCCAGCATGGCGGTGCGGTCCTTCTTTTTCTGCCCGCCCACCAGCCAGGCCACCTTGCGGCCGCGCGCGGCCAGCAACGGCTCCAGCCAGCCGATCATCTTGGCAAAGTGCTGCTCGGCCAGGATTTCGGTGGGTGCCATCAGCGCACATTGCCAGCCCGCATCCATGGCCAGGCAGGCGGCCAGGGCCGACACCACGGTCTTGCCCGAGCCCACGTCGCCCTGCAGCAGGCGGTGCATGGGCGCCTGGCGAGCCAGGTCGGCCGCAATCTCCTCGCCCACACGGCGCTGGGCGGCCGTGAGGTCGAACGGCAGCACGGCCATCAGCTGTTCGTGCAAGGGCAAGGCGCCCTCCGCACCGGGCCGGGGCCGCAGCACGGGCGCGCGCAGCATGTCGCGTTCGCGCCGCGACTGCTGCTGCGACAACTGCTGGGCCAGCAGCTCCTCCGCCTTCAGGCGCTGCCAGGCAGGGTGGCTGTGGTCCTCCAGCGTGGACAGCGCCACGTCGGGCGTGGGGTGGTGCAAAAAAGTGAGCGCTTCACGCAAGCTGAACGCGCGGTGGAGGCCATTTTGACCATGAAAACGCGCCCAGGGTGGCTCGGCCCCCGGCGGCAGCGTGTCCGACAAGTCCACGCGGGTCAGCGCACTGACCACGGCGCGGCGCAGGTACGGCTGGGGCAGCCCGGCGGTGGTGGGGTAGACGGGCGTGAGCGCGGCGGGCAGCTCCCCGCCAGCCAGGCGAAACGCCGGGTGCAGCATCTGCCGCCCCCAGAAGCCGCCTTTGACCTCGCCCCGGATGCGCAGGCGCGCGCCCACTGCCAGGGTCTTCTGGTGCGAAGGGTAGAAGCTGAAAAAACGCAGCTCGCAGCTGCCACTGCCGTCCTCCACCTGCACCACCAGCTGGCGGCGCGGGCGCAGCTGCACTTCACTCGCCACCACCGTGGCCTCGATCTGGGCCATCTGCCCATCACGCGCATTGGCCAGTGGAATGATGCGCGTTTCGTCTTCGTAGCGCAGCGGCAAATGCAGGGCGAGGTCGATGTCGCGGCGCAGCCCGAGTTTCTGCAGCGCCTTCTGTGCCACCGAGGCCCCGCCTTTGGCCGCAGCAGGGGCCGCCGGGGGCTTGGCGCTAGGGGAAACTCTGGGGGCTGCAGACGGCATGTAACGGGTTTTACGAACGACAAGGACGGGGCAAAAAGGCTAACATGGTTACCGTTAGTCACGCCTGACGATGGGCGGTTTTTGCGGGTCCTGCCACAACATGCTCAAGCGCATCCAAATCCAACACCTCACCCTGGGCATGTACCTGCACGAGTTCTGCGGCTCATGGATGGACCACCCGTTCTGGCGCGCCAAGTTTGTGCTCAAAGATCCCAAGGACCTGGCGCGCATCCAGGCCACCGCCATCCAGGAGTGTTGGATTGACACCTCAAAAGGCCTGGATGTAGCCGTTGGCACCACCTCAGTTTCGCGCGAAGAAGTGGATGCCAGGATAGAAACCGACTTTGGCCGCCTTGAAGACCTGCCCCCCATCCAGGTGAGCCTGCCCGTGCCGCCCCCTCCGGTGCGCAATCGCACCCCCACCGACATGCAGGGCGAACTCAAGATGGCCGCCGCCATCTGCGTGAAGTCCAAGAAAGCCGTGGTGTCGATGTTCAGCGAAGCCCGCATGGGCCGTGCGGTGGACTCGGTCGGTGCGCAGAGCCTGGTGGAAGAAATCTCGGACTCCGTCACCCGCAACCCGGGCGCGCTGATCAGCCTGGCGCGCCTCAAGACCGCCGACGACTACACCTACATGCACTCGGTGGCCGTGTGTGCGCTGATGGTGGCGCTGGCGCGCCAGCTCAAGCTCAACGATGAACAGACCCGCCTGGCGGGCATGGCGGGCCTGCTGCACGACCTGGGCAAGGCAGCCATCCCGCTGTCGGTGCTCAACAAGCCGGGCAAGCTCACCGACAAGGAGTTCACCGTGGTGCGCAGCCATCCGGTGGAAGGCTTTCACATGCTCAAGGAAGGCGGCAACGTGCCCGATGCCGTGCTCGACGCCTGCCTGCACCACCACGAAAAAATCGACGGCTCGGGCTACCCCGACAAACTCAAGGGCGATGGCATCAGCGTGATCGCCCGCATGACGGCCATCTGCGACGTGTACGACGCCGTCACTTCCGACCGCCCCTACAAAAGCGGCTGGGACCCGTCCGAGTCGCTGCGCCGCATGGCCGAGTGGACCAACGACCACTTCGACGCGCGGCTGTTCCAGGCCTTCGTCAAGAGCATCGGCATCTACCCCGTGGGCTCGCTGGTGCGGCTGACCTCGGGGCGCATTGGCGTGGTGACCGAACAGGCCCCCACGGCCCTCACCACCCCCATCGTCAAGGTGTTCTTCTCGACCAAGTCCGATCTGCGCATCCCCCCCGAACTGGTGGACCTGGCCGCCCCCGGCTGCACCGAAAAGATCGTGGCGCGCGAAGACCCCGAGAAGTGGCGCTTCCCGGACATCAATGAACTCTGGTCGGGCTTTGCCGAAAAGGCCTGGTAGCCCGGCCCGGTTGCCCTGACTACCGCCCCGTCCTCCTCGCCCGGCCCCTTCGTGCCCGCCCTGATCACCCTGACCCTGAACCCCGCGCTCGACCTGGCCACCACCACCGCCCAGGTTGCGCCCACGCACAAGCTGCGCTGTGGCCCGGTGCAGCGTTTTGCCGGGGGCGGTGGCATCAACGTGGCCCGCGTGCTGCAGCGGCTGGGCGCCGACGTGACGGCCTGGGCGCTGGCGGGTGGTGCTGCGGGCGCGCAGGTGCAACAGCTGCTGGCCGACGAGGGGGTGCCCACGGCGCTGCAACCCATTGCGGGCGACACGCGCGAGAACTTCTCGGTGGTCGAGACCGGCACAGGCCAGGAGTTCCGGTTTGTGTTGCCCGGCCCCACGCTGCAGCCCGCTGAATGGCAAGGCTGCCTGGACGGGCTGGCCCGCCAAACCACACCGCCGCGCTGGCTCATTGCCAGCGGCAGCCTGCCGCCCGGCACACCGGAGGACTTCTACGCCCGGCTGGCCCGCGCGCTGGCCCTGCAGGGCGCTCCCACCCGCCTGGTGGTGGACACCTCGGGCCCGCCGCTGGCCGCCGCGCTGCAGGCCGGGGTGGCGCTGGCCAAGCCCAGCTTGCGAGAGCTGCGCGAGCTGGTGCAGCAGCCGCTGGAGCATGCCACCGACTGGTGCACCGCCGCCCAGTCACTGGTGCGCAGCGGTGCGGCCGAGACCGTGGCCCTGTCGCTGGGCGAACAAGGCGCGGTGCTCGCCACACGGGAAGGCGTGTGGCAGGCCCCGGCGCTGAATGTGCCTGCCACCACCGGCACCACGGGCGCGGGGGACTGCTTTCTGGCGGCGCTGGTCTGGGCGCTGGACCGGGGCGATGCGCCTGCCGAGGCGCTGCGCTGGGGCGTGGCGGCCGGGGCAGCGGCCCTGCTGCATCCGGGCACCACCCTGGCCCAGGCCGACGATGTGCAGCGGCTGGTGCGCAGCGTGCCCGCTCCGGTGGCGTTCACGCCCCAGCCATAGCACCGTACCTGCAGGGCCTGCAGCCCCGTGGGACAATCGCGCCTTCCGCAATTTTTACCTTGGCACGGGCCCGTTCGGCCCTCAAGCACGATGACTGATTTTTCCCCCGGCGCAGCCAGCGCGCCCCACGCTCCCCGCGTGTTCACCCTCAGCGACTTCGACTTCTCGCTGCCCCCCGAACTCATTGCCCAGCACCCCGCGCCCGAGCGCAGTGCCTCGCGCCTGCTCGACGGCCGCGCCATGCAGCCCGTGGACCGCATCTTCCGCGAGCTGCCCGGCCTGCTGCGCGAAGGCGATTTGCTGGTCTTCAACGACACGCGCGTGGTCAAGGCGCGCATTTTTGGCGAGAAGGCCAGCGGCGGCAAGCTGGAGCTGCTGATCGAGCGCGTGCTGCAGGCCGAGGCCGGCAATGACACAGGAGGTACCGCAAGCGGTACGGGCAACGAAGTTGTGGCCCACATGAAAGTCAGCAAGAAGCCCCTGCCCGGCAGCGTGGTGCACATGGCCGGTGGCCGCCAGGCAGGCGGCTTTGACGCGCAGCTGCTGGGCCGCTGGCCCACCGAGGACGGCCCGCTGTTCCGCTTTGCACTGCACGGCCCGGCGGGCGAGTCGCCCTGGGAGCTGATGGACCGCCACGGCCACCTGCCGCTGCCGCCCTACATCGAGCGCCACCAGAACAGCGACCACGACCCCGACGAGGCCGAAGACAGCCAGCGCTACCAGACCGTGTTCGCCCGCAACCCCGGCGCCGTGGCCGCGCCCACGGCCGCGCTGCACTTTGACGAAGGCGTGTTGGCCGACCTGGCCGCGCGCGGCATCGAGCGTGCCAGCGTCACGCTGCATGTGGGCGCGGGCACCTTCCAGCCCTGCAAGACCGAGAACCTGGCCGAGCACCAGATGCACAGCGAGTGGTATGAGATTCCGCTGGCCACGCTGGCCGCGCTGGAGCGCTGCCGCCAGCGCGGCGGCCGCGTGGTGGCCGTGGGCACGACCACCGTGCGCACGCTGGAGTCGTGGGCCAAGACAGGCCGGGCCACGGGCGACACCAACATCTTCATCACGCCGGGCTTTGCGTTCCAGGTGGTGGATGTGCTGGTCACCAACTTCCACCTGCCCAAAAGCACGCTGATGATGCTGGTGAGCGCGTTTGCAGGCTACGCCCACATCATGGGCCTGTACCGGCACGCGATAGCGCAGCAGTACCGCTTCTTCAGCTACGGCGACGCCATGCTGCTGGAGCGCGCACGCGGCACGCCGTGAGCCCGACCAGCCCTGCGTTGTCAACCAGCCCTGCAGCCCGCCGGCGTGCGGCGTTGGTGGGCATCGCCCTGGCCGTGGTGGCCTGCGCGTTTTTTGCGCTGCTGGACACCGCCAGCAAGCTGGTCAGCGTGGGTGTGCCCATCGTCATGGCACTGTGGATGCGCTACGTGTTCCAGTCGCTGCTGACCACGGCCTTTGTGCTGCAGCGCGCGGGGCGCTCGGCGCTGCGCACCACACAGCCCCGCTTTCAGGTTCTGCGCGGCGCGCTGTTCGCCATGACCAGCCTGTTCGGCTTCATCAGCCTCACGGCCCTGCCGCTGGCGGAGTTCACGGCCATCGTGGCCACGGTGCCCTTGTGTGTGACGGTGGTGGCGGCCCTGTGGCTGCACCAGCCTGTAAGCCCTTTGCGCTGGCTGCTGGTGGTGACGGGCCTGGCGGGCACGCTGGCCATCATCCGGCCCGGCGGCGAGGCCTTCACCTGGGCACTGCTGTGGCCGCTGTGCATGCTGGCCTCGGGCACGGGCTACCAGGTGCTGAGCAGCAAGATGGCGGGCCAGGAAAGCCCCGCCACCACGCAGCTCTACACCAGCTGGATCGCTACCGCGCTGGTGTCGCTGGGCGCGCCGTTCTTCTGGCAACCGGTGAGCGATCCGTGGCTGTGGGCGGGCATGTTCACCATGGGCCTGTCGAGCGCGGTGGGCCACATGCTGCTGCTCAACGCCTATGCACGCACCACGCCGGTGACGATTGCGCCGTTTCTGTATTCGCAGATCGGGTTTGCCATGCTGGCGGGCTGGCTGGTGTACCGCCATGTGCCGGATGCATGGTCGATGGCGGGCATTGCAGCCATCGTGCTCAGCGGCGCAGCCAGCGCCTGGCTGACCGTGCGCGAGACGCGGTAGGCGCCAGCTTATTGAACAAAAAGAGGCCTCTGCGCGCGACCAACAAGCGCAGATAGCTCCTATTTTTATAGCGAACTCAGTACGCCGCCGCGCACCCGTCCTTGCGCGGATCGGAGCCTGCGATGTAGCTGTTGCCGCTCTTCAGCACCAGCTGGGCGCCGCCAAAGGCGAACACGCCGTTGCCCTCTTCCACCGTCACCTCGTGCCCGCGCGCGCGCAGCGCGGCGACCACGGCGGGGTCAAAGCCTGGCTCCACGGCCACGCCCTTGCCGCCGGTGATGCGCCAGCGGGGCGCATCGGCCGCCGCCTGCGGGTTCTGGCCGTAGCGCAGCACGCGCAGCGCCATCTGCGTGTGGCCCTGGCTTTGCATGGGGCCGCCCATCACACCAAAGGCCATCTGCGGCGTGCCATCGGCATGCATGGCAAAGGCCGGAATGATGGTGTGCGAGGGGCGCTTGCGCGGCGCCACCTGGTTGGCGTGGCCCGGGATCAGGTTGAAGCCGTGGCCCCGGTTCTGCAGGCTGATGCCGGTGCCCGGCACCACCACGCCCGAGCCAAAGCCCATGTAGTTGGACTGGATGAACGAGACCATCATGCCGGACGCATCGGCTGCCGCCAGGTACACCGTGCCGCCGGGACGCGGGGCGCCGTAGCCGGGGTCGCCAGCGCGCGTGGTGTCGATCAGCGCAGCGCGGCTGCACAGGTAGTCGGGGTGCAGCAGCGCATCGGGCTTCACCGGCATGGCGTCGATGTCGGCGTTGTACTGGTGCAGGTCGGCAAACGCGAGCTTCATGGCCTCGATGCTGGCGTGCACGGTCTCCACATCGTCCACTGGGTGCGCGCCAATGCCATGCGCGTCGAGCATGCCCAGCGCCATCAGTGCGGCAATGCCTTGGCCGTTGGGCGGGATCTCGTGGATGACCGAGTCGCCAAACCGCTGCTGGATGGTGCCCACCCAGTCGGCCTGGTGCGCGGCCAGGTCGGCCATCGTCATGGCACCGCCGTTGGCTTGCGCATGGGCGGCGATGCGCTCGGCAATCACGCCCCGGTAGAAGGCCTCGCCCTCGGTTTCGGCGATCAGCTCCAGCGTGCGCGCGTGGGCTTCGCTGCGGAAGATTTCGCCTGCCTGGGGCACACGACCATTCGGCATGAAGCACTCGGCAAACCCGGGCTGCGTGCCCAGCTTGGCCGCGCCCAGCGCCCACAGGCGGGCGATGGTGGGCGACACCGGAAAGCCGTTGCGCGCGTAGTCGATGGCGGGCTGCGCCAGCTGCGCAAACGGCAGCTTGCCCAGGCGCTTGGACAGCGCCACCCAGGCCGACACGGCGCCCGGCACGGTGACGGCGTTCCAGCCCGTCTCGGGGATGCCACCCAGCTTCTCGAAGTATTCAGGCGTCCACGCCGCAGGCGATCGGCCCGAGGCGTTCAGGCCGTGCAGCTCCTTGCCATCCCACACGATGGCAAACCCGTCGCTGCCAAGACCGCAGCCCGTGGGCTCCACCACCGTGAGCGCCATGGCGGCGGCAATGGCGGCATCCACCGCGTTGCCACCCGCCAGCAGCATGCGCAGGCCCGCCTGCGCCGCCAGCGGCTGCGAGGTGGAGACCACGTTGCGCCCCATGACCGCACTGCGGGTGGAGGCGTAGGGAAGGGACCAGTCGAGAGAGTTGGAATTCATAAAGCGTGTGTCTCCAGGGCCCATGTCCGGTGAGCCAGACGCGGGTAGATCAGGCATGGCGCAGGCGAGAGACGCCGAGGAAGGGCCGCCCCGCACCGAGGGCGTCGTCCCCCTTGGGGGAAGGCGCCAAAGGCGCCTCAGGGGGTTAATCGATATTTATTTTGTGCTGGCGAATCACCGCCGCCCAGCGGTTGCTGTCGGCCTGCACCATCGCAGCGAACTGTGCGGGCGTGCGGGGCGCGGCAGGCTCCACGCCCAGCTTGGCCAGGCTCTCGGCCACTTCGGGCGCCTGCACGGCCTTGGCAAAGGCCTTGTGCACCTTCTCGACCAGCGCGGGCGATGCGCCCGCAGGCAGGTACACGCCAAACCAGGTCACCGACGAATAACCGGGCAGACCGGACTCGGCCAGCGTGGGCAGCTCGGGCGCCAGGGTGCTGCGCTTCTCGCTGGTCACCGCGATGGCGCGCAGGCGGCCGGCCTTGGCGTGGGGCATGCCGGTGGGCAGCGAGTCAAACAGCACATGCGTCTGCCCGGCAATCAGATCAGGGATGGCCAGGGCCGTGCCCTTGTAGGGGATGTGCGTCATCTCCACGCCCGCCTGGGCGCTGAAGGCGGCGGTGTTCAGGTGCACGATGGTGCCGTTGCCGCTGGTGGCGTAGTTGAGCTTGCCCGGGTTGGCCTTGGCGTAGGCGATCAGTTCGCCCACGGTCTTGACGGGCAGCGAGTTGGTGACCAGCAGAACGCTGGGCGCGTCGGCCACATGGGCCACGGGCGTGAAGTCCTTGCGCGGGTCGTAGGCCAGCTTGGGCATCAGGTGGGGCGAGATGGCGTGCGTGCTGCTGGTGGTCAGCAGCAGCGTGTACCCGTCGGGTGCGGCCTTGGCCGCCTCGGCCGTGCCCAAGGTGCCGCCCGCGCCGGGCTTGTTGTCTACCACCAGTTGCTGACCCAGGTCGGCGGCCACGCGCTGGGTGACCACGCGGGCCACCAGGTCGGTCGCGCCGCTGGCCGGGAAGGGCACGATCACGCGCACAGGGCGGTCGGGCCAGTTGGCTTGTGCCTGCGCGGCAGATGCCAGCACCAGCAGGCCGGCCAGGCCCCAGACACCACGGCCCCAGGAAAGTAGACGCATACAGAGCACTCCCGCAAAGAAATTGGACACAACAAAGGATGGAACCATCTTAGGAATCCGCGCATTGCTTGACCACCAGCATTTCAGCAAGCTGCTTTGCCACCACGGCAAACCGGCGCATACTGCCAGCCTCGCTCCCGACTCCGTCACCCATGCGCCCCCACCTGCTGCAAGACACCACCCTGCGCTACTTTCTGGCCGTGGCGCAGAGCGGCTCGCTCACCGAGGCCTCGGCCCGCCTGCATGTGGCCGCCTCGGCGCTGAGCCGCCAGATCGCAGGGTTGGAGGCGCAACTGGGCACGCACCTGTTCGAGCGCCACCCGCGCGGCATGGTGCTGACGGCGGCGGGCGAGATCCTGGCGGTGCATGCGCGCCGCACCCTGCTGGACGCCGAGCGCGCGCTGGGCGAGATCGGTGCGCTGCAGGGCCTGCGTGCGGGGCAAGTGCGCCTGGCCACGTCCGACGCATTTGCCAACGAGCTGGTGCCACGCCTGTGCGTGGAGTTCCAGCGCACGTATGCCGGGGTGCAGTTCAGCGTGATCGCCCTGCCCACGGCCCAGGTGCCCGACGCCGTGCGCAGCGGCGCGGCCGACATCGGCCTGTGCTTCAGCCGCGCGCCGCACAAGGACATCGACGTGGCCTACCGCCAGAGCGCCCCGGTGCTGGCCCTGCTGCCGCCCGGCCACCCGCTGGCCAGCGCAGGCAGCGTGACCCTGGCGCAGATGGCCGCCTACCCGCTGGCCCTGCCCCCGGCCGAAACCACGGTGCGCCAGATGATCGACATCGTCTGCAGCCGCCAAGGCCTGCAGCTCGAAGCCGTGCTCATCAGCAACCACGCCAAGACGGTGGTCAACTTTGTGCAGCTGGGCGGCGGGCTGTCCGTCGCCAGCGAGATCGCCGTGCGCCACCTGGTGGCCGAAGGCGCCATCGTGGCCCTGCCCATCAGCGACCCCGGCATGGACCTGCGCGACATCGAGATCCAGACCCTGGCCGGGCGCAGCCTGCCAGTGGCGGCGCAGGCGTTTCTGGAGCTGCTCAAGGAACAGCTGCCGGGCTCAGCCACGCCCATCACTGCGGCTGCCAGAGGTGGGCCAGCCGCGTGAATCCGTGGACGTGCGGGTCTTCCCGCGCGACGATGTGGTCCGCCTCGCCGGGGCGGGACAGGTCCAGCACCCGTTGCTCGATGTGCGAACCGGAGCGCAGTGAAAAGAACACCCGCACCCGGGGCGCGGTCAGTGCCCCGGGGTTGTGCTCCACCACCACGGCGAGCCGACCCGAGGCCAGGCGCACCAGCGACCCCACGGGGTAGATGCCCACCACCCGCACAAAGGCGTGCAGGACCGACGGGTCGAAATGCCCCTCCCACTGCGCCATGCGTGCCAGGGCCAGGGCCGGGTCCCAGGCGTTCTTGTAGGCCCGCTCGGAAGTCACCGCGTCATACACATCACAGACCGCCGCCATGCGCGCCAGCAGGCTGATCTGCCCCTGTGGCAAGCCATGTGGGTAGCCGCTGCCGTCCATCTTTTCATGGTGGTGCAGGCAGACGTCGATCACGGAGTCTGGCACCTGGCCGCCACGGCGCAGGATCTCGACCCCGTGCTGCGGATGCATCTGCATCACCCGGAACTCTTCGGGCGTGAGCTTGCCCGGCTTGTCGAGGATATGGCCCGGCACCCGCAGCTTGCCCACGTCGTGCAGCAACCCACACATGCCTGCCTCGCGCACCTGATCGGGCGTCAACCCCAGCTGGCGCGCCAGAGCGATCATCAAGGTGCATACCGCCACGGAATGCGCGAAGGTGTAGTTGTCCTAGCTCTTGAGGCGCACCAGCCCGATCAACGCCCCAGGCTGCGTCGCCACCATGGCCGTCAACTCATCCACGATGGCCAAGCTGTGGTCCAGAGAGATCGCCTGCCCCGCACGGGCCTGGCAGAACAGTGCCCGGACCACCTCACGCGCTTTCAGCGCCAGCCGTTCGGCGTGGTGGAGCGAGGCTGCCGAATCGCCGGGGGCCGGGGTGCAGGGCCTCCGTGATGACGCCACGGTGGAAGGGGCGGCTGGCAGTTCTGCCAGGGCGTGCGCGCCTCCCTTGCGCACGGGCGCGGCCCCGGCAGCCACATCCGCGCCACGCGAGATATCGATCCAGCAATGCGCCACGCCGCTGCTGCGCAGGGCCTGCACGTCGCCTTCGCCCTGCAGCGCAAACCGGCTGCGCCAGAACGGATGCTCCATCCACGACGCATCCAGCGCATGGACAAACATGCCCGGCATCGCCTGATCGACCGGAATTCTTTTCAACACATGGGCACTGTCCATTGCGACCTACCTGGCACGGGCAACCCGGTGGGGTTCAGCCCCAGCCACTGCACAGGGTGAATCAGAACCGCGTCCAGCTGGCATCAGCGCCCGGTGCAGCCTTCTGTGCCACGCGGGGCAGTGCCGGGGCCCGCCGCTGTGGCGCCCCGGGCGCAGCATGGCCGGTGGCGGGTGCGGGCCGCTGTGCTTCCGCCCCCAGGCGAAACACGGCCACCGCCTGCACCAGTTGCTGGGCCTGGTGGTTCAGGCTGTCGGCGGCGGCCGCCGCCTCTTCCACCAGGGCGGCGTTCTGCTGGGTCACCGTGTCCAGCTGGGTCACGGCTTCGTTGATCTGGCTGATGCCTGCGGTCTGCTCCTGCGTGGCGGTGGTGATGTCGCCAATCAGGTCGGCCACGCTGCGCACCTGGGCCACCAGGGTGTCCATCACCTGGCCGGCGTCGTTGACGAGCTGGCTGCCTTTTTCGACCCGACCCACGCTGTCCTCGATCAGGCCCTTGATTTCTTTGGCCGCCGCTGCGCTGCGCTGGGCCAGACTGCGCACCTCGCTCGCCACCACGGCAAAACCACGGCCCTGCTCGCCCGCGCGCGCGGCCTCCACCGCCGCATTCAGCGCCAGGATGTTGGTCTGGAAGGCGATGCCATCGATCACGCCGATGATGTCGGAGATGCGCTGGGAGGATGTGTTGATCTCCGCCATCGTGGACACCACCTGCCCCACCACGCGGCCGCCATCGTGGGCCGCCGCGCTGGCGCTGCGTGCAAGCTCGGCCGCCTGGCGCGAGACATCGGCACTGCTTTGCACGGTGCTGGTCAGCTCTTCCATCGAGGCCGCCGTCTCTTCCAGGTTGCTGGCCTGCTCCTCGGTGCGCTGGGACAGGTCGGCATTGCCCACCGAGATCTGACCGGCACCGGTGGCAATGCTGTCGCTGGCCTCACGCACCGTGCCCACCACGCTGCGTAGCGCGCTCTGCATGTCGTGCATCGCGGCCACCACACTGCCCACCCCGGCGCGCGATGTATCGATGGGCAGGGACAAATCCCCGGCAGCGATGGCGTTGGCGGCCAGCGCCACGGCAGCGGGCTCGCCGCCCAGCGCACGTGTGAGGCTGCGGGTCAGGGCCACACCAATTGCGAGCCCCACCAGGGCACCACCGGCCGTCAGGGAAATCAGCAGCACGCGGATGCGGCTGTAGATAGTGTCCGTTTCTTCGTTGAGTGCCTTGGCATCGCCGCGCTTGCGCTCGACCAGCTTGCCCAGCAGGTCGTCGGCCTTGTCGGCCAAGGGGCGCACCGCGCGCATCTTGTCGGAGGAGGCACGCACGTTGGCCAGTTCCTCCTCCTTGAGCAGCGCTGCGACCTGGTCCAGCCCGGCTGCGTAGTCGCGCAGCGCCGCAGCTGCCTCGCGCGCCAGCGCCTTTCCGCCGTCGGAAACGAAGAACTGTGCCGAGCTATCCAGCTCTCCCATCGCCTGCGACACGCTCTGGCTGGCGGCCTGCAGGTGGGTGGCCCTCTCTTGCTCCGACACAGACAACAGCGCGCTGCGCATGGCCCTTCCGGCAGCCACAAGGTTGATGTTGGCTTCGGTGGCATGCAGCATGCCCGCGATCTCGCGCTCATACATCAGCTGGGCCAGATCATTGATCTGGGACGATTTCTGGATACCGTTGATCCCGATCACCGCCCCTACGGCGGCGACTGCGAGAAACCCGCCAATCAGCTTGCTCCCCACCGGAAGCTTCTTGAACCATTCCACGATGTCGTTTCCTTTGCTGTGTTCTTGTCGATGGCAAGACACCGTGGATGCATCGCGCCACAGCCACCCGGCGGCGGCATGCGCCGCCGGGCCCGCAGACCTCCCCCGACTCAGCGAAATTGTCCAGACGACGCCCAACCACCGTCTACACGATTCGCGCAGTTACCTACATGTTTAACGCAAAAGTAACCTACAACCGTTTATTTGACAGCTTTTGAACCAAGAAACAGCTTGTACACTGCGCCACCCGGGAACTCCCTGCAGAGCACGAGGCTCACACCCCGCCACCTCCGGTTTTCTTCCTGCGTTCAGCGGTATCACGCTCTGAACCCCACGCCCGTCCCGTCCCCTTTGCTGTTCGGCAACGACCGTTGCGCCACTTTCTCCGCCCCCGCAGCGTTCGGAGAATCGGTCCTGCCCCTGTGGCCCAAGCTCCAGGATTGCGATGCACAAACACGGGACAACGCCTTTGCGGGCCAATCGGCCTCTGTGGTGCTACCCGGCATGTCGGCCATTGCCGCATCGTTCACGTCGCTGCGTGTGGCCGTGGCAGACAACACGCGCGCCTCCGTGTCCTTCAAGCTCGAAGGCCACAACGAGTTGCGGGTGCAGAACCAGAAGCTGGAGTTGACCGGCCCCCGCTGCGTGTTCATTCCGGCAGGCTCCGGCCCCCAGGAAGCCGTTGGCCAGGGCCAGAACGTGCTCATGCTGCAGCTGGACCCCCAGGGACTGCACATGGCAGCGCGCGCACTGCGGGGCCTGGAAGCGGGGAGCCCGGTCAACCTGGACCACGGGCGCGTCCGCCTCCTGACCTCGCAGATGGGTCCTTCTCTGGAGGCCCTGGCGCGGCACATCGGGGCCACCATCCATCTGCATCTGGACCAGCCGGAGATGCTGCACCGGCTGGGTTTCCAGGACTTTGTCTACCGCCAGCTGGTACTGCTGTTCCGGCCCGACTGGCTGACCGCCGAGTCCCGCCCGCCCCGGCCCGGCAGCCTGCGCGAACGCCTGGCCGTGGACAAGGTGTGCGATGCCATGCTCGCCGAGCCCGGGGGGCGCTTCACCCTCAGCGAGCTGGCCCAGCTGGGCTGCCTGTCGGTCCGGGCGCTGCAGTACGCGTTTCAGCACCGGTTTGGGCAGTCCCCCCTGCAGTGGCTGCGCGACCAGCGGCTGGCGACCGCGCGCCAGCGCCTGCTTCAGGACAGCGCGGACAGCATCGCGCAGATTGCCATGGATTGCGGGTTTGCCAGCGCGAGCAGCTTTTCGGCGTTCTACCGTGAGCGCTACGGCGAGTCACCCGCCCAGACCCGCGCCCGAAGGGTCTGAAACCGGCGGCCCATGCCCCTGGGGCAGCCGCCCAGCAACGGCTCAGTAGCCGTGCTGCTCGCGGAACGCGCGCGCCTTGCCAAAGTGCCCGTTGCCAATGAAGGGCACAGGGGGGCGCAGCGCCGACAGCGGCGAAGGGTGGTTGGACGTGAGCACGAGGTGCCCGCGGTCCTGCGGGATGAAGGCGCGCTTGGATTGCGCGTGCGAGCCCCACAGCATGAACACCACCGGGCGCGGGCCTTCGGCCACATGGCGGATCACGGCGTCGGTGAGCGCCTCCCAGCCTTTGCCTGCATGGCTGGCGGGTTGGCCCTCTTCCACCGTGAGGCCGGTGTTGAGCAGCAGCACGCCGTTCTGGGCCCACTTCACCAGGCTGCCACCCGGCGTGGGAAAGGGCGGAAACGGCACGCCCAGGTCGCGCTGCATTTCCTTGAAGATGTTCTGCAGCGAAGGCGGCAGGCGCACGCCAGAGGCGACGGAAAACGCCAGCCCCTCGGCCTGGCCCCGACCGTGGTACGGGTCCTGGCCCAGGATGACCACACGCACGGCGTCGGGCGGCGTCAGCTCCAGCGCGCGCAGCGGCTGGGGCGGGAAGATCACCGCACCGGCACCCAGCCGATCCTGCAGAAAACCCTGCAGCACCTGGCCCCGTGCGCCCGCAAAGAAGGCGTCCACCAGGGGTTGCCACCCGGGCGCCACGGGCCAGTGGGCCGGGTCCGCACTCTGGAGCTGGGTGGGGGTTTGCACGGATGAATTCATGGTCAAAACGGCCTTCTGCGCGCTACAGAAAAGCGCAAGCAGCTATCAAAACAATAGTATTCAACACATTCACGCAAACAGCTTGGCCAGGGCGAGGCCCGGGTCGTCAGCGCGCATGAAGGCCTCGCCCACCAGGAAGGCGTGCACGCCCGCATCGCGCATGGTCTTCACATCGGCAGGCTTGAGGATGCCCGACTCGGTGACCAGCAGGCGGTCTTGCGGCACGTCTTTCAGCATGGAGAGCGTGGTGTCCAGCGTCACCTCGAACGTGCGCAGGTTACGGTTGTTGATGCCGACCAGCGGGGTCTTGAGTTTCAGCGCGCGCTCCAACTCGGGGCGGTCGTGCACTTCCACCAGCACAGCCATGTCCAGACTGCGCGCGATGGCCTCGAAGTCGGCCATCTGGGCGTCATCCAGGCAGGCCGCGATCAGCAAAATCGCGTCGGCGCCCATGGCCCGCGATTCGTAAATCTGGTACGCGTCCACCATGAAGTCCTTGCGCAGCACCGGCAGCAACGTGCTGGCGCGGGCTTGCTTCAGGTAGTCGGGCTGGCCCTGGAAGAACTGCCGGTCGGTCAGCACCGACAGGCAGGCTGCGCTGACCTTGCCGTCGCCTTCCATGTAGCTCTGGGCAATGTCGGCGGGCTCGAAATCTGCGCGCAGCACACCCTTGCTGGGGCTGGCCTTCTTGACCTCGGCAATCACCGCCGCCTGGCCTTTGGCGATCTTGGCGCGCAGTGCGCCTTCGAAGTCGCGCGTGAGCACGCGGCTCTCGGCATCGGCGCGCATGGCGGGCAGCGGCAGGCGCTTTTTGGCGGCGGCCACTTCTTCGTGCTTGACGGCCACGATTTTGTTGAGGATGTCGCTCATGGGGAAACCTTGGTTGTTGTGATCACGCGGCGGCGCCAGCCAGCGCGTGCGTGCGCGTGACCATCTGCTCCAGCTTGGCCAGTGCGGCACCGGAGGCAATGGCAGCGCGTGCCTTGGCAATGCCGCCAGGGATGGAATCGACCACATTGGCGGCGTACAGCGCCACACCGGCGTTCAGGCAGACGATGTCCTGCGCGGCGCCAGACTCGCCCTTGAGCACGCCGATCAGCATTTCGCGCGATTGTTCGGGCGTTTCGACCTTGAGGGCGCGGTTGCTGGCCATGCTGAGGCCAAAGTCCTCGGGGTGGATTTCGTATTCGGTGATCTGGCCGTTTTTCAGCTCTCCCACCAGCGTGGCGGCGCCCAGGCTCACTTCGTCCATGCCGTCGCGGCCGTAGACCACCAGCGCATGTTCGGCGCCCAGGCGCTGCAGCGCACGCACCTGGATACCGACCAGGTCGGGGTGGAACACGCCCATCAGGATGTTGGGCGCGCCAGCAGGGTTGGTGAGCGGGCCCAGGATGTTGAAGATGGTGCGCACGCCCAACTCCTTGCGCACAGGGGCTACGTTCTTCATGGCCGGATGGTGGTTGGGTGCGAACATGAAGCCGATGCCGACGTCTGCCACGCACTGTGCGATCTGCTCGGGCTTGAGGTTGATGTGGATGCCCAGGGCCTCCATCACATCGGCGCTGCCGCTTTTGCTCGACACGCCGCGCCCGCCATGTTTGCTGACCTTGGCGCCCGCAGCGGCGGCCACGAACATCGAGCAGGTGGAGATGTTGAAGGTGTTGGCACCGTCGCCACCCGTGCCCACGATGTCCACCAGGTGTGTGCTGTCGGGCACATGGACCTTGGTGGAGAACTCGCGCATCACCTGCGCGGCGGCGGTGATCTCGCCAATGGTTTCCTTCTTCACGCGCAGGCCGGTGATGATGGACGCCGTCATGACGGGCGACAGCTCGCCGTTCATGATCATGCGCATCAGGTGCAGCATCTCGTCGTGGAAGATTTCGCGGTGCTCGATGGTGCGCTGCAGCGCTTCCTGGGGGGTAATGGGCATGACGGTGTCTCCAGTGATTTATGCGGAGGGCTGGTCCGTCAGGGCCAGCTTGAGTCCGAAGCCGATGAACATGGCACCCGCCACGCGGTCCAGCCAGTGCATGCCGCGCTGGATGACGCCAGCGCGGCGCGCCATCCACGAGGCGGCCAGCGCCCAGCCCACATTGACGGGGATGGCGTTGAGGTTGAACAGCACGCCCAGCAGCACAAAGGCCAGCGCCTTGTTGTCCGCGCCCGGCGCGATGAACTGCGGCACAAAGGCCAGGAAGAAGATGGCGACCTTGGGGTTGAGCACATTGGTCCAGAAGCCACCGAGGAACACCTTGCGCAGCGAGACGGGCTGGCCCGAGGCCGCCTGGGCTGCCGCCAGAGCGGAGCTGTTGCTACCGTGTGCGGAAGGTTTGGACAGCAGCATGCGCACGCCCATCCACATCAGGTACGCCGCACCGATCCACTTGAGCACAGTGAAGGCCGTGGCCGAAGCGGCCAGCAGTGCACCCACCCCCACGGCGGCGGCAAAGATGTGCACAAAGCACCCGGCCGTGATACCCAGCCCCGCCACGATGCCTGCGCGGGTACCGGACTTGAGCGCGTTAGTCACGATGTAGAGCACATCCGGCCCGGGCGTGAGGTTGAGCAACCAGCCTGCGGCGATGAACATCACCAGCTGGTGGGCGTCGATGAAGTTCATGCGCGCTGCTCCAGAAAGTTCTTGAGCATGGCGTGGCCATGTTCGGTGAGGATGCTTTCGGGGTGGAACTGCACGCCTTCGATGGGCAGCGTCTTGTGGCGCACGCCCATGATTTCGCCGTCATCCGTCCACGCCGTCACTTCCAGCACGTCGGGGCAAGTAGCACGCTCAATGGCCAGCGAGTGGTAGCGGTTGACGGTGAACTTCTCCGGCAGGCCCGCAAACACTCCCTTTTGCGTGGTGGTGATGACGCTGGTCTTGCCGTGCATCAGCTCCTGCGCGCGGATGATGGTGCCGCCGAAGGCTGCGCCAATGGCCTGGTGACCCAGGCACACGCCCAGGATGGGCAGCTTGCCGGCAAAGTGCTGGATCGCGGCGACCGAGATGCCTGCCTCGGCGGGCGAGCAAGGGCCGGGAGAAATCACCAGGCGGTCGAGTTGGCCAGCCTTCAAGCGCGCTTCGATCTCGGCCACGGTGATCTCGTCGTTGCGGAACACCTCCACATCGGCGCCCAGTTCACCAAAGTACTGGACGATGTTGTAGGTGAAGCTGTCGTAGTTATCGACCATCAAGAGTTTTGTCATGCGGCGCTCCCGGCAAGGGCGGGCTCGCGCAGACGGGCGAACTCGCGGTGTTCATAGGCAATGCAGGCTTCCATGAGGCTGCGGTAGATGGCTTCCATCACGTCGGCGTCGCCGCCTTCGGCCTGGGCGCGTTCGCGCACGCGGGCCACGATGGCTTCAATGCGGGCTTCGTCGCGCACCTGCTCTGCGCCTTGCTTGATGCGCGCGGCCTGGGTCATGTAGCCCACGCGCTCCACCAGCAGGGGCACCAGCACATCGTCCAGCGCGTTCACTTCGCGGCGCACGTCCTGCATGGTGTTGCAGGGTTTGACCTTCTCGATGGCTTTGGGGGTGCGGGTCGTCATTCCAGGCCCTCCTCGACCAACTCTGCAGCGCGCAGCAGCGCGCGGGCCTTGTGCTCGGTTTCTTTCCATTCCAGCTCGGGCACCGAATCCGCCACCACGCCGGCCGCCGCCTGCACATACAGCGTGCCGTTCTTGATGATGCCGGTGCGGATGGCAATGGCCACATCCATGTCGCCCGCGTAGCTCAGGTAGCCACAGGCGCCGCCATACAGGCCGCGCTTGGTGGGTTCGAGCTGGTCGATGAGTTCCATGGCGTGCACCTTGGGCGCGCCGGTGAGCGTGCCTGCAGGGAAGGTGGCCTTGAGCACGTCCATGCTGGTCATGCCGTCGTTGAGGATGCCCTCCACATTGCTCACGATGTGCATCACGTGGCTATAGCGCTCCACCGCAAAAGCCTCGGTCACCTTCACGGTGCCGGTCTTGGCGATGCGGCCGATGTCGTTGCGCGCCAGGTCGATCAGCATCACGTGCTCGGCGCGTTCCTTGGGGTCGTTGATGAGTTCGACCTCGGTGGCCTTGTCCTTTTCGGGCGTGGCGCCGCGCGGGCGGGTGCCGGCCAGGGGGCGGATGGTGACCTTGGTGCCTTCGTCGGTCTTCTCCTGGCGCACCAGGATCTCGGGGCTGGCGCCCACCACGTGGAAGTCGCCAAAGTCGTAGAAGTACATGTACGGCGACGGGTTCAGCGAACGCAGCGCGCGGTACAGGCTCAGGGGGCTTTCGGTGTAGCGCTTGTGGATGCGTTGACCCACCTGCACCTGCATGAAGTCGCCTGCGGCGATCAGCTCCTTGGCACGGTCCACGGCAGCCAGGTAGTCGGCCTTGGCAAAGTCGCGCTGGGCGGGGTGGCTTTCGGTGGCCTTGACCACCGGGGCGCTCACCGAATACTTGAGCTGGTCTTTCAGCTCGCGCAGGCGCTTCTTGGCCTTGGCGTAAGCCTCGGGCTGGGCCGGGTCGGCATACACGATGAGGTAGAGCTTGCCCGAGAGGTTGTCGATGACCGCCAGTTCCTCGCACTGCAGCAGCAGGATGTCGGGGCAGCCCAGGGTATCGGGCGGGCAGGTGGTTTCGAGTTTTTTCTCGATGTAGCGCACCGCGTCGTAGCCGAAGTAACCGGCCAGGCCGCCGCAAAAACGCGGCAGGCCGGGGCGCAGGGCCACCTTGAAGCGTTTTTGGTAATCGGCAATGAAGTCGAGCGGGTTGCCTTGGGCGGTCTCGACCACCTGGCCGTCGGTCACCACCTCGGTGCGCGCTGCGGCCCCGAAGCCGCTGGCCCGCAGCAGGGTGCGGGCGGGCAGACCGATGAAGCTGTAGCGCCCGAAGCGCTCACCGCCCACCACGGATTCGAGCAAAAAGCTGTGCTTGCCGCCGTCCTTGGTGTGCGCCAGCTTCAGGTAGAGCGAGAGCGGGGTTTCCAGGTCCGCAAAGGCCTCGACCATGAGCGGAATGCGGTTGTAGCCTTCGCTGGCCAGGCTTTTGAATTCAAGTTCTGTGATCACGGGGAGGGCTCCCAGCAGTCGCAGCGCGTGTCCCTGTGCAGTAAAAAAGGGGCGCTGCGGTCCATTCAATCGGCCCGCCCCGCATCACAGGGGGAGGCCACGGGTGCACGCTGGGGCGCAGGCCCTGCGTGCCATCAGGCGTTCAGACAGACAGGCTGACGCCAGGGCCAGGCTCCCCGGTCGCTGCAACCTGTGATGAACACGTGGTGAATGAACATGGGCCAAAGTGTAGCAAAGCTTTTTTGGCGGCCCGATTTGATGGGCCGCAAGGCCGTGATCGCACAACCACTCGAAAACCCTGTTGCGGGCAGCCGAGAGCGCTGCAACAATTAGAAACGAACGACCGTTCTTTTTTAGGAGCTGTGCATGAATTTCCTCCAGCGATGCGCTTTGATGGCCGGTGCCTGCCTGCTGGCAGCCACCGCCACCGCCCAGCCCATCACCGTGTCCGACGTGAAGTACGAAGAGAGCGCCAGCCTGAGCGGCAGCACCCTGCAACTCAACGGCGCAGGCGTCCGTTACAAGGCCGTGTTCAAGGTCTACACGGCGGGCCTGTACCTCGAAAAGAAGGCACACACGACCCAGGACATCGCAGCCCTCAAGGGCCCCAAGCGCATGAGCATCACCATGCTGCGCGAAATCGACTCCACCGAGCTGGGCAAGCTGTTCTCGCGCGGCATGGAGGACAACATGGACCGCGCAGCGTTCTCCAAGCTGATCCCTGGCGTGATGCGCATGAGCCAGATTTTCTCGGACCACAAGAAGCTGGTGGCTGGCGACCAGTTCCAGATCGACTGGATCCCCGGCACGGGCACGGTGATCACCGTCAAGGGCAAGCCCCAGGGCGAGCCGTTCAAGGAGCCTGAATTCTTCAACGCGCTGATGGGCATCTGGCTGGGCAATACACCAGCCGACTGGAAGCTCAAGGACGCCCTTCTGGGCAAGCCCGCCTGAGAGGGCGTGACCCCCATCAAGCCCGGACGCCCCGCTACGGACAAACCCTCACGCCCACAGGCCCCTGGCTGTCGCTCGCTCGACACCAGCAAGCCGGGCCGGGGCTTACGCTGAAGCTTGTCCGCAGCCTCCCTTTTTTCTCCGCCGCACGTCCCTTTTCCTTCTGCCACCCGCCGCCACGCAGGCGCCCGTACCCGGGCACTTCGCAACGCGCGCTGCGTAGTCGCCCTCGCCCCCAGCTCCCTGCCCTTTCCGCGCCAGACATGACCATGAAACTCAGCAATCTCTCCGTCGGCCTGCGCCTGGGCGCCTCGTTTGGCGCCATCCTGCTCATCACCGCCCTGATCGCCGCAACGGGCATGTGGCGCATCGCCAGCCTGCAAAGCGCCAGCGAGCGTGTGGCCACGCAAGAAATCGAGCAACAGACGCTGGTGGAAGACTGGGCCTCGGACATCCGACTGAACTGGGTGCGCACGGAGGCCTTCCTCAAGGCCATCGACCGCGACTACATGGACAAGCTCACGGCCGACACCCAGGCGACGGCTACGGGCATGGAGGCCAAGGTCAAGCGCATCGAGGCCCTGGTGCAGGGCGAGCAGGCGCGGGGCCTGCTGGCCGCCATTGCCACGGCACGCCAGGCCTACAACGACAAGCTCGCAGAAATCCGCGAACTGCACCGGGGCGGCGAGCCCAACGTGCCAGCCATGGTGGACAAGGACTTGCGCCCGCTGGCCGACAAGTACCTCAAGTCACTGGACGACCTGCGCCGGGCCATGGGCACCCAGCTCGCCGAGAGCCAGGCCGACACCTCGGCCCTGGCCCGAGCCAGCCAGGTGCTGCTGGGCGTGGGCACGCTGATTGCCGTGGCGCTGGGTGCGCTGCTGGCCTTCACCGTCACGCGCTCCATCGTGCGCCCCGTGCAGCAGGGCAAACAGGCTGCCGAGAACATCGCCGATGGCGACCTGACCCACCCCATCAACGCCAGTGGCAATGATGAAACCGGGCAACTGCTGCAGGCGCTGGCCACCATGCAATCGCGCCTGGCCTCCATCGTGGGCAATGTGCGCCACAACGCCGAGGGCGTGGCCACCGCCAGCACCGAGATCGCCTCGGGCAACAACGACCTCTCGGCCCGCACCGAGCAACAGGCCAGCGCACTGCAGGAGACGGCTGCCTCAATGGAGCAACTGGGCTCCACCGTGCGCCAGAACGCCGACAACGCGCGCCAGGCCAACCAGCTGGCCATGAGCGCATCGACCGTGGCCCAGCAGGGCGGCGATGTGGTGGCCGAAGTGGTGGACACCATGAAGGGCATCAACGACAGCAGCAAGAAGATCGCCGACATCATCAGCGTGATCGACGGCATTGCCTTCCAGACCAACATCCTCGCGCTGAACGCTGCGGTGGAGGCGGCGCGCGCGGGGGAACAGGGCCGGGGCTTTGCGGTGGTGGCGGGCGAGGTGCGCAGCCTGGCCCAGCGCAGTGCCGAGGCAGCGAAAGAGATCAAGGGCCTGATTGGCACCAGCGTGGAACGCGTAGAACGCGGCACGGCCCTGGTGGACAAGGCGGGCGCCACGATGAGCGAAGTGGTCGCCTCCATCCGCCGCGTGACTGACATCATGGGCGAGATCAGCGCCGCCAGCAGCGAACAAAGCCAGGGTGTCTCGCAGGTCGGCGAGGCCATCACCCAGATGGACCAGGCCACGCAGCAAAACGCCGCCCTGGTGGAGCAAAGTGCCGCCGCCGCCGACAGCCTCAAGACGCAGGCGGGGCAACTGGTGGATGCCGTGGCGGTGTTCCGCCTCTCGGACAGCGCCGCCCGCCACAGTGGCTCCGTGCCTGTGCCGGGCAGCGCCCCCGCAGCATCGCGCCTAGACTACCGCAGCGTGGCGCCGCGCCAGCTGACTGCCTGAACGCCTGCCCGCAGGGCGGAACTCAGGTCAGCTGCACCAGCGAGTCCACAAAACCATCGGCATCGACGGCCCGCACGGGTTGGCCGTGGTTGTAGCCGTAGGTGACCAGCACAACCGGGCACCCTGCGGCCCGCGCCGCCTGCGCGTCGTTACTGGAATCGCCCACCATCACGGAGCGTGCAGGGGCGGTGCCCAGCGCCTCGCAGGTCTTGAGAAGGGGCAGCGGATCGGGCTTCTTGCGCTCAAAGGCGTCGCCCCCGAACACACACTCGAAATACCCGGCCAGCCCCTTGGACTCCAGCAGCGGCAGCGCAAAACCCGTGGGTTTGTTGGTCAGGCAAGCCAGGCGCAGTCCTTGGGCGCGCAGCGCCTGCAGGCCCGCCACCACACCGTCATACACCCCGGCAAACTGGCCATTGATCGCCAGGTAGTGGCGCTGGTAGCTGGACCAGGCCGATGGGTACATTTCTTCAACTTTGATAGCAACATTATCAATACCATCGCGCGGGAGCACGTGTTTCAGCACCGATCGCAGCAAATGCTCCGAGCCTTTTCCCACCATGGACTCGATGGAGCCCGCGTCGATGGGCGGCAGGCCCAGATCCTGCAGCATGCGGTTGAGTGCTTCGCTGAAGTCACCCAGTGTGTCCACCATGGTGCCGTCCAGGTCGATGATTGCGGCGTCCACACGGGACGGGGAAAGCGGAATAAGGTTCACAACAGGCGGATGAAGGGGTTTGGAATGCCCTGCATGGTAAAGGCGCCACCCTCATCCACCCGTGTGGATGGCATCCGCCTGGTAGATGGCCATCTGCGGGCTGGCGTCGCAGAGTCCGGCAATGGCATGCGCAAACTTCCGCGAGGCCTCCAGCCGGAAGTGGGCTTGCAGCGTGGCCATGTCGCCCCAGCGTTCTACAAACACGAAGCGCAGCGGCTGCAACACGTCGCGGCTGACTTCGTGGGACACACATCCAGGCTCCGCACGGGAGCGCAGGACATGTTCCACGGCCAAGTGCTCCACTTCAGCTTCCGTGTCTGGGCGTGCGATGGCGTGGCCGGTAACGATGATCATGGTCTTGCCTTGTGGTGGGTGAGGATGACCGGATTATTCCGCCAAGCCCCAATCACCGCAGACTCAGCGTCTGCCGCTTCCAGGCCGGGTCTTGCCAGCGCTGGAACAGGGGCAGCGCGGTCACATCGCCGGTCACGCGCTCGGTGGTCAGGCCATCCAGCCGCACCACTTCAAAGCTCTTGCGGTAGCGGCCCTGGCCCCGGGCTTCGCGGGCCACCAGCATTTGCTGGCCGCCGGGCACCCAGCCCGCCCATTCAGCCACGCCGGTCTCGGGCGTGGTGGCAGCGGGGGGCAGCACATCGGCCAGCCAGCCGCCTTCGGTTTTGCGCAGCACCCACAGCTCGCGCCAGCCTTCCATGGGTTGCACCGCCAGGGCCACGGCCGTGCCTTCGCGGTTGGTGCTGGCCGACGCGGCCCACACCACGCCGTAGGTGCAGCGGCGCAGCAGCGGTGCCTGGGCGCCGTGCTGTGCGTCTACCAGCAGCACGCAGGTTTCACCGGGCGCACCGGGTTCGGTGAGCAGTGTGGGTCGGGTGCCGGAGGCAAGCACGGGCGCTGCGGCGGGCACCAAGGCCCAACGCACAGCGCTCACGCGCATGGCGGCGTCGTTGTAGGCGGCCTGGTCTTCGTCGGGCAGCTCGGCTTTGCTCACGCCACTGAGTTCCGTCAATGCTCGGGCAGCGGCAGCGGCAGCGGCAGCGGCCACCGCTGGGTCGGCCGCATTCTTGCGCGCCTGCTGAAAGGCTGAGGCACCCCACACGCTGGCGCGGCGCATTTGCACGCGGTTGCGCAGGTAGCCGGGCAGATTGGTCACGTCCACGCGCTCCAGCACGTCGGCCTGCCAGGTGGTGACCTTGGCGCGCTCATGCGCAGGCAGGTCGGGGTTGATGCACTCGGGGCGGGTCAACGCAAGGGCGGCGCGAGCGCGCTGCTCGGCATCGGCCACAGGCATGGCCAGCAGGCGGCGAAAGGCCTCGCCCTCGTAGCAGACCTGCATGCGGCCTTCGACCTCGTAGGTGGCAAAACGCATGCCGTAGCCGTTGGCCACATCCAGGTGCGCCGACAGCGTGGCGCCCGAGGCCTTGCCCGGCACGGCCACCGAGGCGCGGCGGGCCAGCCGGTCGGCAAAAGTGCCCAGCGCGTCGAAGGCCTGCGCGCCCTCCACGCCAGCCAAAGCCTTTGCGGGCGCGGCTTGCAGGTAGGCGGCCGTCAGGCCAATGCCCAGCGCCTCGGCGCCGGGCGTTTCTTGCACAAAGCGCATGACGGCCAGCAGCGCAGGGCCTTCGGCCTCGGTCAGGGCCACGCGGCGCACATCGCTGGCGCGGATAAAGCCACCGCGCTCCCGTTTGTGGTCCCACACCTGCAAATAGTCGAGGCGCTCGCCGCGCACTTCCAGCACTTCGCCCTGCCAAAGGCTGGCCTGCTGCTGGGCGCCGTCGCGGGGCACGGCGCGCAGGCTGGCCTGGTCTTGCACCACGATGGCGCTGCCCTGGGCGCTGGGCGATGGCTGTGGGGCGGCCTCAGCCGCTACGGTCACTGCGGCGCTGGCGACGGCGGCCAGCAAGGTAGCGAGGGTGGCGTTCATGTTCACTACTCCACGGCTTGGGTGGTGGTGGCGTCGTCGGCCACGGCCGCAGCCTGGGCTGCACTGGCCTGGGCGTTGCGGTTACCGCCCAGCAGCGCGGCACCGATGAAGTCACCATTGGTGGGCGGGGGCGCGATGATGACCTGGATCTTGTCCGAGAGTTTGTCGGCCAGCGTCTTCTGGATAAGCAGCGGGTGCTTGGTCACCAGCGCGCCTTCGCGGGCCATTTGCTCGGCGTTGACCTTGCCCACGCGGTCCATGCGGTAGGCCTCGGCTTCGGCCAGCTTCTGGCGGGCGTCGGCCTCGCCGTTGGCTTCGATGCGGCGGGCCTGGGCGGCGCCTTCGGCGGCCTTCACACGGGCCACGCGCTCGGCTTCGGCCTCCAGCTGGCGCTGCTCGATCTGGCGCTGCTTGAAGGGCAGCACATGCTTCATGGCCTCTTCCTGGGCCTTGGCGGCAATGACCTGCTCGCGGGCGGCGGCTTCGGCGGCCACTTCGCGGCGCACCTTGTCAGCGTTGGCGTCCAGCTCGGTTTCACGCACACGCTTGTCCTTCAGCTCCAGTGTGTAGCGCATTTTTTCGGAGGCCAGCTCTTCGGCCAGCAGGCTGTCCATGCCCCGGCGGTACTCGGCGGGCAAATCCACCTTACCAATCTGCAGGCTGCGCAGGGTGACGCCATCGGCCGCCAGGCGGGCGCGCAGTTCGGTTTCGATGATCTGCGCAATCTCGGCGCGCTTGGACGAGAAGATTTCACGCACCGTGTAGCGGGCAAACACCTTGTAGACCAGGCCTTGCACAGCGGGCTCGACGATGTCGGCGCCCACGTTGTCGGGCAGATTGCCAGCCTTGACGGCAGGCGAGTTGGGGTCCAGCGCATAGCGCACGCTCAAATCCAGCCCCAGCGACAGGCCTTCGACCGACTGCAGCGGCGCGCTGCCCGTGGCTTGGCGCATGGCCTCAGGGCGGTAGCTTTGGTCGCGCAGCGAGAACACGCGCACCGTGTGCAGGCCGGGCACCACCCACACGCTGCCATCGCGCCACAGGCTCACCGCGCCGGTGAACTGGTTCAGGCGCACACCCAGGTCGCCTTGCGCCAGGTGCTGCACGGGCGGGTTGCGGTACACCATCAGGCCCGCCGCAGCCACCACGGCACCAGCGGCCAGCCAGCGCACCGTGCGGGCCGTGGGCAGCAGGTAGGCCCAGTTCAACGGGGCCGCCGACGCGGGGGCCGTCGTGGGGGGGATGCCTTGCAGGTCAGCGTCCATCACAGGTTCCGTGCCCGCTTCGGGCAAGGGAGTGGAGCGACGGCCCTTCAGGGTCTGCACGATGCGGTTCCAGGTGGCTTTCATGGTGTTTCTCTCTCGGTTGGTTCGGTGTTGTTGTCGGTTCTGAGCCGCCAAAGTGGCTGGCTCATTGAGGACCGATTGTTCGAATCCACCCCGGAAGCAACAATGCAGCGCAGCCCCCAATGCGCTCACACCGCCCGCACGAACCTTCCGGCCCCGGAAGAAAAACTCACACCGCCCGGCGCGAGCCGCCGGGATAATCCGCCCATCCCACGAACCCCTCCACTGCCCGCCCTGCTCATGACCCGCATTGCCGTGATCGAAGACGACCTGCCCACCAGCAACCAGTTGGCCGGGTGGATACGCAGCGCCAAGAGCGGCATCGTCATCGACCAATGGTTCACCCGCGACGAGGCCGAGGCCGCGCTGGCCCGCGAGCACTACGACGCGGTGGTGCTGGACATCGAACTGGGCCGCGAGCGCCATGCGGGCGTGGCCCTCATCAACGCCATCAACAAGCTGCGCCAGGGCACGCCGGTGCTGGTGGTGTCGGCCATGCCAGCGGCCATTTACCGCAGCATCATGAAGGCGCTGGACGCGTGGGACTACCTGCAGAAAACCACGTTTGAAGAGGCCGATTTCATCGAGACCTTTCTCGACATCCTGCGTACCACGCAGGCGCAGGCCCCGGTCAGTGCAGCCCCTGCCCACGTGGGCGACGCCCTGGTGCTGGACCCACTGTGGCAACGCACCCCCACCTGGCGCGGCGAGCGCATCAACCTGCCCCTGACAGCCCAGCGCATCCTGGCCACGCTGCACCAGCGCAGTGGCGAAGTGGTGTCGTACGACGAACTGTTCGAGGTGGTGAAAAGCGGCCGCAACCGCGACAACGTGCGCAAGCACGTGAGCACCATCCGTGAGGCGCTGCGTGAAGTCGATCCTGGATTTGAAGGCATAGAAAACGTGCCCATGCGCGGCTTCCGCTGGGTCAGCAAATGAAGCGCCTGCTGCGCCCAGCACTCGACATCCCCCGCCTGGGCCTGCCAGCTTTCCGCCTGCGCATTCTGGTGCGCAGTGTCTTTGTGTTGCTGGCCTTGGCCACGGTGGCGCTGAGCGTGGTGGTGCTCAAGGACGAAAAGGAGCGCGCCTGGCAGGCCTACCAGCACGGCTTTGTGCGCAGCCAGGCCGAGGTCATGGCACGGCTGCGCCATCCCTCGGGCCAGTTGGCGCTGCTCAATGCCAGCCACCTGGGCCAGGGCGTGACGCCGCTGGCACCGCTGCTGCTGCCCTACGCAGCCATCGACTTTGACGACCCGCAAAAATCGCAGCAGGCGGTGGAGATGGCGGGCTGCTCGGTGCAGTATCCCGACGGTGCCTCGGTGTGCGCGGCGATTGGCAACAACCCCTACGCGGGCGGCTTCATTTACCTGGTGGGCAGCTTTTATGCGGGCGAGCTGACGGCCCGCGAGCGAGGCGCGCTGGTGCCTGCCGAGGCGCACCGTGCGCGCATCAGCCTGGACATGCGCGGCGCCACCTACCGCTGGATTGCGCCGTACGAGGCCATGCCCCCGCAGGGCAGCGCGGCGGTGCGCGGGCGGCTCACGGGGTTTGTGGACAACGGCGCGCCGCAGCTCGATGCCCGTGCGCGGCCCGTGCGCGACTTTCGCGGCTGGCTGTGGCAAAACGGCCAGTGCCGCGACCTGCCACCGCAGCCGACCAGCAAAGTCCCCGCCAGCACTACTGCAGGCGAGACGGCAGCGACGGACTGCCTGCGCCGCACCCACTACTCGATCCGCCTGCCCGTCGAGCTGTTCCGCGAGGCGCTGTTCCGCAAAGACGAGCGCCTAGTCTGGCCGCCTGAAGACTTAGGGCAAATGCGTGTGCGCGTGGAAATGCTGGCGCCGGGCGAAGACTCCAGGCCGCTGTTTGACAGCAACGCGCCCGGTGCGCAATTGGCCGCATCTCTGGGCGACCTCTCGCGCAGCCTGCTGCCGGGCGAGCGTGTGCAGATCCGCAAAATGGGCAGCGATGAGGCCAGCGCCATCACCCTTAAGGGCGTCGAAGTGCAGGCCGAGCCCTCAGCCCCCTGGCTGCTGCGCCTGATCCGCTGGCTGCCGCTGGAGGCCGCAGGCGTGGGCCCTGCGGCGGTAACGCCCGACGCCCCCACGGCCCTGGACATTCTGGACACGCCTACCGGCAACTATGTGGTCAATTTCACCGGCCATCTGCGCGGTGTGGAGCAGGGCCTGGCGGCCGTGGCCACGCGCCTGTCGTGGTACCTGGGCGCCATGCTGGCCGCGATTGCACTGGCGTGGCTGGTGGTGGAAGTGGGCCTGATCCGCCGCGTGACGGCGCTCACCCGCCGCGCCGCTGCGGTGTCATACAACGTGCAGCCCGGCCACACCGGGCCCCGGCTGGGCGACCTGGATGTGTCGGACCTGCGCGGCTCGGACGAGCTGGGCATCCTGGCCGGGGGCCTGGCTGACCTGCTGCAGCGTGTGAAGGACGACCTGCAACGCGAACAACTGCGCGCCCAGCAAGAGCGCGACATGTGGCACGCCGTGGGGCACGAGATCATGTCTCCCTTGCAGTCGCTGATGGCGCTGAACGGCCCCCAAGACCCCGGCCACCGCTACGTGCAGCGCATGCAGCAGGCCATCCATGTGCTCTATGGCACGGCATCGCCCGCCGAGGCGCTGCAGGCCGCCGATGTGCCCGAAGGGCGGCTGGACCTGGATGCCTTCTTGCGCAACGTGGCCGACAACGCGCACTTTGCGGGCATCATGAATGTGGTGTATGCACCAAGCACTGACCAGCCAGGCCCGGTGATCGTGCGCGCCGACGAGTTTGCACTCGAAGACGTGGTGACCCACATCCTGCGCAACGCCGACCGCTACCGCCCCACGGGCAGCCCGATCACGCTGACGCTCACCGCATCAGAATCCACCGCCAGCGCCACGCTGCACAACCAGGGCTCGACCATTGCCGAAGACCTGCTGGATCGGATTTTTGAACTGGGCGTATCAGACCCCACCAGCCCCACACCTCTGGGTGAGGGCGAACACAGGGGCCAGGGCCTGTTTGTGGCCAAGACCTACATGGCAAAGATGGGGGGCACCATCAATGCCCGCAACACCGAGGGGGGGGTAGCGTTTGTGCTGACGTTTCAAAGGCTGGGGTAGCCCCACCGGCGGCGGGCCACCCCGGCCCCTCAAGCAGCCAATTGAACGCGCATGGCGTCGATCACACCCTTGTAGTCGGGCTTGCCAAAAATTGCGCTGCCAGCCACAAAGGTGTCCGCACCCGCATCGGCCACGCGGCGGATGTTGTCGGCCTTGATGCCTCCATCCACTTCCAGGCGGATGTCCTTGCCCGAGGCGTCGATGCGCTTGCGCACGGCTTCGATCTTGCGCAGGGCCGAGTCAATGAAGCTCTGGCCGCCAAAGCCAGGGTTCACGCTCATGATGAGGATGAGGTCGATGTCGTCGATCACCCATTCCAGCACATCCAGCGGTTCGGCCGGGTTGAACACCAGGCCGGGCTTGACGCCCTTGGAGCGGATGGCCTGGATGCTGCGGTGCACATGGCCAGAGGCGTCGGGGTGGAAGCTGATGTAGTCCGCACCCGCATCGGCAAATGCGGCGGCCAGGGCGTCCACAGGCTGGATCATCAGGTGCACGTCGATCGGCACGGCCACGCCCGCAGGGGTTTTGGCATGAGGCTTCAAAGCCTGGCAGACCATGGGGCCAAAGGTGAGGTTGGGCACGTAATGGTTGTCCATCACGTCAAAGTGGATCCAGTCGGCGCCAGCGGCAATGACGTTGCGCACTTCTTCACCCAGGCGGGCAAAGTCGGCAGAAAGGATGGAGGGGGCGATTTGGAATGTGCGGCTCATTCCCCAATTGTCGCAAAGCGCAGAAAGCGTGGGGCTTTGGGGGCTGCAAGTCCCCAGAAAATGGGCCTGCAGCGTTACCATTCGCCCCATGCCAAAGCACCAGTTTGACGTGGAAGTGCTGCCCGAATACCTGCCCGAGCAGTCTGCGCCGGACTCCGGGGTGTTCAGCTTCGCCTACACCATCACCATCACCAACTCCGGGGAAGAGCCTGCGCAGCTGATCTCCCGGCACTGGATCATCAGCGACGCCCGGGGCCACACCGAAGAGGTCAAGGGCCTGGGGGTGGTGGGACAGCAGCCACTGCTCAAGCCCGGCGAGTCGTTCCAGTACACCAGCGGCTGCCGGCTGCGCACCGCCAGCGGCACCATGCATGGCACCTTCCACTGCGTGGCCGAAGATGGCGCGCCCTTCAACACCCCTGTGCCCCTGTTTGTGCTCGAAGCACTGGGCCATGGACCTTCGGGCAACCCTCTGAGCGGACGGGTGCTCCATTGAGCACGCCCAAAGACTTGGCCAGCCTGCTCGCAGCGCTGGACCCTGCAGCCGAGCTGGCCCACCGCCACCTGTGGCTCATCAATCTGCTGGACTGGGTGCGCGGAAAGCGCGACTCCGTGCCCGCATCCCTGGAGCGGGTGCAGCTTTTCCTGGACACGGTGGCTGCCCGCCCCGACACCCAGCAGCGGCTGCAGGCCTGGTGGGCCACGCTGGTGGACCAGGTGGACATCACCACCCTGCTGGCCGATTTTGGGTTTGCACCCCGCACCGCTCTGGCCAGCGAGGTGGCCGAGCGGCTGCGCACCAAGCTGCTGCCGGGCAGCCCCGAGACCATCGATGCGTCCGAGCTCTTCATGCTGGCGTTGCCCAGCGCCTTTGACGCGCAATGGCTGGCTGCACTCGACGAAACCCAGCTCAACCGCCTGGTCGGCCTGCTGGCACCCGCCGACACCGAAGGCCCCACGAGCGGCGCCACGCTCTGGCACCGGGCCTTGCTGGATGCCATCACCTACTGCGCAGGCCAGATCCTCTCGACCGGTTTCGCCCCTGAGCTGCGGCTGCGCATGACCGAAGCCGCGCGCGAAGGCCAGCCTTTTCACGCCCTGATCCGTGACGTGGAAAGCCTGCGCGTGGAAGTGCTGCACGCTCTGCGCACACCAGACCGCCTCAACGAGTGCGCCCAGCGCCTGCGCGAGCGGCTGGAGGCCTGCCGCGCCGCAGCAGCCACCGTGTATGCACACTTTGAACAGAACGGCATCTCGGTGGGGCTGGTGTTCCGCCTGCGCCAGCTGCGCGAGCGCATCCTGCGTGTGCGCGAGTTGCTGGACTGCCTGCTGTCGCCCAAACCAGCGGTCACCGCCGCGCGCCTCATGGCGCACCTGGTGATGGTGGGACAGGAGCGGCGCAGCCTGCGCGCGCTGTTTGCCGCCAACTCCTCCCTGCTGGCGGCCAAGGTGGCCGAGCGCAGCGCAGAAACCGGCGAACACTACATCACCCGCACCGGCGCCGAGTACAGCTCCATGCTCAGAAAGGCGGCAGGCGGTGGTGCCCTGATGGCCTTCACCACCATGGCCAAGTTCGGCCTCTATGCCCTGGCGCTTTCGGCGTTCTGGGGCGGGTTCATGGCGGGCGTCAACTACGCCGTGAGTTTTGTGCTGATCCAGCTGCTGCACTTCACGGTGGCCACCAAACAGCCCGCCATGACAGCACCTGCCATGGCGGCAAAGCTCAAGGAGCTGGGCACGGGCGATGCCATCGAGTCCTTTGTGGACGAGATCACGCACCTGGTGCGCTCTCAGGTGGCGGCCGTGCTGGGCAATGTGCTGGTGGTGTTCCCGGCCGTGCTGGCATTGGCCACGGCAATTGCGCTGGCTACCGGAGGCCCGGCCATCAGCGAGAAGCAGGCCGAGCATGTGTTCGAGTCCCTGCACCTGCTCGGCCCGTCGCTGTTCTTTGCAGCCTTCACCGGGGTGTTGCTGTTTGCGTCCAGCATCATTGCGGGCTGGACGGAGAACTGGTTCGTGCTGCACCGCCTGGACTCGGCCATGCACTACAACCCGCGCATCACGCGGCTGCTGGGGGCCGAGCGCGCCACACGCTGGGCCCGCTTCCTGCGCGAGAACCTCTCGGGTTTTGCGGCCAACATCTCGCTCGGTTTCATGCTGGGACTGGTGCCCGTTTTTGCTGCATTCTTCGGGTTGGGGCTGGACGTGCGCCACGTCACGCTGTCCACGGGCCAGGTGGCTGCCGCCAGCGCCACGCTGGGCCTGCAAGTGCTGCAGATGCCCGCCTTCTGGTGGGCCGTGGCTTCGCTGCCGTTCCTGGGAGCGTTGAACGTGTCAGTGAGCTTTTACCTGGCCTTCCGCCTGGCACTGCGCGCCCAGAACGTGAGCGGCGTGGACCGCTCGCGCATCTACGCAGCCATCCGTGCACGCCTGCGCACAGCGCCACTGAGCTTCTTCAAACCCGAGCGCAGCACACCTGCGGTCGCTGCATAGCGGCAGTCCGGCCGCAGCAACCACCGCCCCTGTCCTACACGGGCGATGTGTTTCCGCCTGTAAATTCGGGGGCCTATCCCAAGCACACCCCCTCCCATTGGCGGAGGGCTTGTGTGCCTGTCCTTCACACCACCGGGCACCCGTTGCCCGTCTGACGCAGAGGTCCCATGACATGAATGAAATCCTGAGCTTTTGGGCGCAGTGGCTGCGCCCCTCGGCCGGGCTGCCTACGGTGCAATGGTCGCTGCTGCTGGCCGTAGCTGCCATGACGGGCTATCTCACCCAGCGCCACACCGGCCTGCCCAAGGTGGTGGGCTACTCGCTGGTGGGCACGGCAGCGGGCCTCGCGGGCTTCAGCGGCGCCGTGTGGCCGCTGCAGGGCATCGGCCTGTTCCTGCTGGAGCTGGGCGTGGCCATCGTGCTGTTTGAATGTGGCGGGCGCATTCCGCTGCGCTGGTTCCGCCACAACCCCATGGTGCTGGTGCAGAGCATTGCCGAGTCGGTGCTGACCTACTTTGCCGTGTACTGGGTGCTGGTGTGGCTGCAGCTGCCCACGCAAGTGGCCGGGCCGCTGGCGCTGGTGGCGCTGGCCGCATCGCCCGCTGTGCTCACCCGCGTGGTGGCAGACACCCGTGCGGCAGGGCCTGTGACCGAGCGCGCGATTGTGCTCACCACGCTCTCCACGCTGTATGCCCTGACGCTGGGCAGCGCCAAGGCCGAACTCATCAACCGCCAGAGCCTCACGGTGCTCGAAACCGTCTCGCCCGTGGTGGTGGTGCTGGGCGTGTCGATTGTGGTGGCAGCCGTGCTGGCCCTGGTGCTGCGCATGGCCCTGCGCTTCATGAGCCCCACGAGCGAAAACACCTCCATGCTGTTCCTCGCCCTGGTGGCGGCGGGCACGGCCGTGGCCGCGCACATGGGCGGCTCGGCACCGCTGGCGGCATTGCTGGGGGGCATGCTGCTCAAGCAGCTCAACCCCCGGCCCTGGGCCTGGCCGCGCCAGCTAGGCAATGCCTCGTCGCTGCTCACCATGCTGATGTTTGTGCTGGTCTCCACCGTGGCCGCACAGGCCGACTGGAGCGCCCCCGTCGCCGGTGTGGTGCTGGCCCTGATTGCCGTGCGCCTGCTGGCCAAGGCCCTGGGCGTGGCCCTGGGCAACGTGGGCAGCGGCGCGAGCTGGAAGCAGGCGCTGTGGGTGGGCTGCGCAATGACTCCCATGTCGTCCATCGCCCTGCTCATCGCCTCGCAGTTCGTGCTGGCGTCGCCCTCCACCGGCCATGTGATCGCCGGGGTGGCGCTGCCTGCGATTTTGTTGATGGAGGTGTTTGGCGCGGTCATCGCCACCGTGGCCATCTACCGTGCGGGCGAAAGCTCCAAACCCTGGGCGCCGCTGACCCGTGCCAACCATGGAGACAACCACCGTGAGTCTTGAAGCCTTCAACCATTCTGAACCGCTGACGCTGGGCGTGGAGCTGGAGCTGCAGCTCGTCAACACCAACGACTACGACCTGGCGCCCTACGCCGAGGACATGCTGCGCCTCATGAAGAAGACCCCGCTGCCTGGCAGCGTGGTGCCCGAGATGACGAACAGCATGATCGAGATCTCCACCGGCATCTGCCACTCGGCCAGCGAGGTGCTGGGTCAGCTCACGCCTATCCGCGATGCGCTGGTCAAGAGCGCCGACAAGCTCAACATTGCCGTGGTGGGCGGCGGCACGCACCCCTTCCAGCAATGGCACGAGCGCCGCATCTACGACAAGCCACGTTTTCGCGAGCTGTCGGAGCTGTATGGCTACCTTTCCAAGCAGTTCACCATCTTCGGCCAGCATGTGCACATCGGCTGCCCCGATGCCAATGCCGCGCTGCTGATGCTGCACCGCATGAGCCGCTACATCCCGCATTTCATTGCACTGTCGGCCTCCAGCCCCTATGTGCAGGGGCAGGACACGGCGTTTGATTCGGCGCGGCTGAACTCGGTGTTTGCGTTCCCGCTGTCAGGCCGTGCGCCCATGGCGCTGACCTGGGACGACTTCACGCACTACTTCGACAAGATGACCCGCACGGGCGTGGTCAAAAGCATGAAGGACTTCTACTGGGACATCCGCCCCAAGCCCGAGTTCGGCACCATCGAGATCCGCGTGTTCGACACGCCGCTGACCATCGAGCGCGCTGCGGCCCTCGCAGGCTACGTGCAGTCGCTGGGCGCCTGGTTCCTGGCTGACCAGCCCTTCATGCCCGAAGAGGACGACTACCTCGTCTACACCTACAACCGCTTCCAGGCCTGCCGTTTTGGCATGGACGCGGTCTATGTGGACCCGGCCACGGGCGACCACATGCCGCTGCGCGAACACATCCTGCGCACCATGGACAAGATCGCAGGCCACGCGGCCGTGCAGGGCGCATCCAGCGCCATGCACATGCTGCGCACCGAGGTCGAGGCGGGGCAGAACGACGCCCGCTGGCTGCGCCAGCGCCAGAGCGAAGAGCAGCTGCTGGCCGAGGTGAGCCGCCAGGCGGCGCAGCGCTTTCGCGGCGCAGCGGTCTGATCCACGCCCCGGCGCTGGTCGCCTCACGCGCACTCGCCATCTCACGCAGCCAGCGCCAACCTGCGCGCTTGCTGCGTACGCCCGCCATAGCCCCAGTCGCTGGCGGGCAGCTCCCGCACCACCACATAGCTGGCCGCAGCCAGCGCGCCATCACCCGCCAGCTGGCGCTGCAGCTCGGCAAACGCGGCGGCGATGAAAGCGGCCTTCTCCTCTTCGGTGTTCGTGCCCTGGGTGATGCTGATCTCCAGCAAGGCCGTGGGCTGCGCCACGGGCGCACCATCGATATGCCAGCGCGCAGCGGGCAGGTCGTCGATGACCACGGCCGTCACCTCACGGCGCTTGCCGAGCAGCTGGACCGTGAGGTCGGTCAGCGCACTGGCCAGCGCCTGGTAGCGCTCGGGGTTTTGCAGCGGGGTCAGTTTCAGGACAAGGGTGGGCATGGTGTCGCAGTCTCCGGGATGGATGGGTTGGCGGGTGCGGACCGGGTCCGCAGCGCATGAAGAACCCGTCGGGTCAAGCGCACAAGCCCCCGCGCTACCCAGGCATGGACATCGCGGATCGCCTCCTGGCGCAATTGCAAGGCGTGGCGCTTGGCGGCATCGCGCAGGCGCTGGTAGTCATCGGGATGCAGGTGGGAGTGCAGGTGGGGGTTCATGGCATTCCTTTCGGGGTGAAGCCACTGTAGGCAGCGCAGGGCGCGGCGGAAACGGCCCGCGGGGCAATACCGTTTTGCGCGGACTGCAAGGGATGTCCTGCATCACCCTCGCGCGTTGGTGGTAGTGCGGATCGGGAGGGGCCGCAAGGCGTCTTTTTGCAGCCAATAGCGGGACTATTGGCAAAAAAAGCAACGCAGCGGACCGCCCGAGGCCGCGCTATCACCGACCGCAGGGAGTGATGCAGGACATCCCAAGACCCCGCCGTTACCATTGCCCGATGCGCGACATCCGCTTTGAAGACATGCACCTGTTTGCCCGCGTGGCCGACCTGGGCTCGCTGTCGGCCGTGGCGCGCGAGCGCGATGCACCGGTGAGCCAGGTCTCGCGCACGCTGGCACGCATCGAGCAATCCTGCGGCGCGCGACTGGTCCACCGCAGCACGCACGGCCTCACGCTCACGGCCGAGGGGCAGACCTTTCTGGACTACTGTCGCCGCATCACCGGCACGCTCGACGAGCTGGAAGGCGAGTTCGCCCAACAAAGCGGCCAGCCCAGCGGCTGGGTGCGCGTAGCCTCCAGCTCGGTGGTGGCCGAGCACCTGCTCATCCCCAGCTTCGAGAGCCTGCAGCAGCAACACCCGCAGCTGCGCGTGGAGCTGGTGGTGGACGACCGCATGGCCGACATGGCGCGTGACGGCATCGACATCGCCATCCGCACCGGCCCGCCGCTGACCGACACCGTGGTGGCGCGCCCGCTGGGCATGCTGGCCCGTGCGCTGTACGCCACCCCGGGCTATCTGCAAGCCCGGGGTGTGCCGCAGCAGCCGGGCGACCTGCGCCAGCACCGGCTTATCACCAACAGCGCGGTGGCTTTTCTGAACCACTGGCCCTTTCTGGTCGATGGCGCGCCCCAGGTGCTGGTGGCCGAAGGCCATTGGCGCTCGGGCAGCACGGCCATCACCGCGCGCCTGGCGCTGCAGGGCCTGGGCATCGCGCGCCTGGCCACGGTGGTGGCCGATCCCCTCGTGCGCCAGGGCCTGCTGGCGCCCGTGCTGGCCGAGTGCGTGGACCTGCAGCCCACGCCCATCCACGCCATCACCCTCACGCGCAGGCACCGGCTGCCCAAGATCCAGGCCTGCATCGACCACTGGGTGCAGTGGTTTTCTCCGCAAGTCAACGGTGCTGGATACCCATGACCCTTTTTGACCTTTTCTGGATTGCCGAGCATTGCCATGGGTGAGTTCGACCTGATTGCCCGCTACTTCACCCGTCCCGTGCGCAAGGCGGCCCTGGGTGTGGGCGACGACTGCGCGCTGATCGCGCCCGCGCCCGGCATGCAACTGGCCGTCTCCAGCGACATGCTGGTAGAAGGCCGCCACTTTTTTGCCGACGTGGACCCCGAAGCCCTGGGCCACAAGGCGCTGGCCGTGAACCTGTCGGACCTGGCGGCCTGCGGCGCCAAGCCGCTCGCTTTCACCCTGGCCCTGTCGCTGCCCCGGGTGGATGAAGCGTGGCTCGCAGGCTTCTCGCGCGGGCTGCTGGCGCTGGCCGATGCCCATGGCTGCGAACTGGTGGGCGGCGATACCACGCAGGGCCCGCTCAATATCTGCATCACCGTGTTTGGCGAGGTGCCCACCGGCCAGACCCTGCTGCGCAGCGGCGCACGGCCCGGTGACGACATCTATGTAAGCGGCACGCTGGGCGACGCCCGGCTGGCGCTGGAGGCGCTGCTCGGCCATATCGCCCTACCCGCCGAGGTGCTGGCCCGCGCGCGAGAGCGGCTGGAGCGCCCTACGCCGCGTGTGGCCCTGGGCCTGCAGTTGCGCGGCGTGGCCAGCAGCGCCATGGACCTCTCCGACGGCCTGCTGGGCGACCTGTCGCACATCCTGAAGGCCTCGGGCGTGGGCGCGCGCATCGATACCCACATTACTTCCAATTTGATAGTTGAAAAGGCATGTCCATCGCGCGGAAACGGCCATTTTGACCTTGAATTTTTCCGCCAATGCACCCTGGCGGGCGGTGATGACTACGAACTGGCCTTCACCGCCCCGCCCGCACGGCGCGATGCCGTAGCCGCCGCCTCGCAAGCCAGCGGCACGCCCGTCACGCGCATCGGCACGGTGCTGGCCGAGCCCGGCCTGCAGCTGGTGGACGCACAGGGACAGGCGGTGGAAAACCACTATGCCTCGTTCGACCATTTCCGGTGAGGGATGGTGGCCAGCAAAAATTTTTTGCAAACCATGAATCCTTTTGCGCAACCGGCTGCTCTTGGTGGGGAAGGCGCCCTGTGCTGGCGCCTTCGTCACCCCACCAAGGAGCTAATCACCATGCTGTACCGCAAGAACATCACCCGCCCCGAAAGCCTGCTGCGCGTTGTGGGGGGCGTGGCCCTCATCGCCGCCGGATTGTGGTGGCTGGCCGCATCGCCGCTGGGCCTGGCGCTGGCCGCCTCGGGCGTGGGCAGCATCCTGAGCGGCGCGTTCGGCTACTGCCCCGCCTGTGCCATGGTGGGCCGCAAGCCTGTCGAGTGACCTCCCATGGCCACCACCCACCCAGCCCCCACCGTGGCCCAGCTGCTGCCCGCCGCACGCAGCGGTGACGCAGCGGCCATGGAGCAGCTGCTGCGCCTCACCCGCCCCGACATCCGCCGCTATGCGCTGCGCCACTGCGCGGCCACCACCGCGACGGACGACGTGGTGCAGGAGGCCCTCATCATCGTCTACCGCCGCGTGGGCGCACTGCGCGAGGTGGCGGCATTCGGCGGCTGGGTGGTGCGCATCGTGCAGCGGCTGTGCATGCGCCCCATGCTGGCCTGGCTCAAGGGCGAGCCGCTGGCGCAGGTGGAGGACAACCTCGCCTGGTCGCACCGCCCCGACCACGAGCTGCGCCACGACCTGGCCCTGGCCATCGACTCGCTGCCGCACATCTACCGCGAGGCGCTGCTGCTGCGTGACTTCGAGGAGCTGACCATCGAAGAGATGAGCGAACGACTGGGCGTGACGCGCGAGGCCGCCAAGAGCCGCCTGCACCGTGCGCGGGCGCTGGTGCGGGAGTACCTGGTGCCCACGGACCGCGCGGGCGCCACATAGCGCTGCGGCGCAGAGAACCTACCTCAGCGCATCTGAAACAGCTCCTGATGGAAGCGCGCAGATGGGCGCCCCAGGTGCTCCATGCCCTGGCGCACGGCTTCGGCAAACCCCTGCGGCCCGCAGAACCACACACTCGCCGCCGGGCTGGTGCCCGCCAGCAATGCAGCCGGTGTCACGGGTCCTGCGTCGTCGCTGTAGTGAATCTCCAGCGTCACGCTGGGCAGGTGGGCGCACAGCGCAGCCATGCGCTCGGCAAACACCGCCTCACCCACATGGCGCACGCAGTAGTGCAGGTGCACCCGGGGCGCCAGCGCGGGCGTGGATTGCAGCGACTCCAACCAGGCCATGAACGGCGTGGCGCCAATGCCCGCAGCCACCCACACCTGCTCGGGCGCGCTGTCGCTGCGAAGGTCAAAACAGCCATACGGCCCCTCGATGTCCACCCGCTGGCCCGGCTGCACTTGCAAAGGCAATTGCCCCGTGTGATCGCCCAGCGCCTTGATCGCAAAACGCAGCGTGCCGTCGCCCTGGTCGGCGTTGAGCAGGGTGAAAGGGTGCGCGCCTTCGGCCTTGCCAAACGTGACAAACGCAAACTGCCCTGCCGTGTGCCGCCAGGCGCTGGCGGGGCGGACCAGGCAAGTCACCTCCAGCACGCGGGCCCCTTGCGGCGACACGCTCACCACGCGGGCCACATGGCGGCGGCTGCGCCCGATGGCCCCGGCCAGCGAGCGCACGGCGCACAACACCCCCACCAGCGTGCACAGGCCCACCAGCACACCCGCAGGCTGCGCCCACCAGGCGGGCGGCGTCAGCACCACGGCATGAAACGCCAGCACCAGGTACACCACCGCGAGCAGCTTGTGCAGGTAGCGCCACACGTGGTACGGAAACCGCTGCCACAGCGTGATGACCAGCATGGCCGCGAGGAACCACACCGCCCATTCCCCCATCTCCTCGGCCAGGTGGCGAAAGGTGTTGAGCCACCAGTCCGCACGCGGCGCGCGCACCGGGCGCCCCACCCAGGCGGCCAGCAGGCTGCGCGACAGTTGCAGCCCATAGTGCAGCAGCGCCAGCACGATGGCCCCGATGCCCGCCCACTTGTGCAGGCGGTAGCTCTTGTCCAGGCCGCCAAGCGGCTTCTCCAGCCACGCGGGGCGCACGGCCAGCACCATGATCAACGACATCAGCGCCCAGGCCGCCACCCCGGTGAGCAGGATCAGCTGGTTGCGCCACCACCACACATCGCCCCACGCCGGCGGCGCTGGCTGCGGCCCCCACAGTGCCATCAGCCAAGCCGCACCTGCCAGCGCCAGGGCGCCGCCCAAAACCTTCTTCCACATCGCCAGTCCACCATTTGTTGCAATGCAGCAACTGTAGAAATCTGCGATGAACGCCACCTGAACGGCGTGTGAAGCAGCGGCAAAGCGCCGCCCCCTGTCGCCGAAGGTTGATCTGCATCAGCCCTCAGCGCAGAGGACAGCCGGACTCGAACTCACGTCCGTACAAATTTCGCAAGCGCCCTGCGCGGCGTGGCAGGCGCCGGGTCGGGTGCATAGCCCATGCGGCAGAACATCTGCACCGTGGCATCGCGCGGCGTGCGCGGCGCGGGCTGGCCCAGCACCAGCTGGTGCACCCGTTCGTAGTGCGGCGCCATCTCGGCAAACTCCTGCAGGGCCTGGCTCATGGGGTGCATGCCTACGCCCAGCGCGGTGGCCTGCAGCTGCAGGCGCACATACGCCCGCCCGGCCTGGACCTGGTCGCTGCGCGTGTTGGGGCCGGTGATCCACACAAACCCCATAGCCGTGCGGCTGTGGCCCTCAAAACGCCCCATGGCGCTTTTGTAGGCGGCGCTGCCTTCGGCCGGGGGCTGGGTGCGGTCGAACATGCCCAGCGCGGCCACGGCGCGCACAAAGGGCGAGTTGATCGAGATGCCGTCGCGGTGCTGCAGGATCTCCGCCGGGCCCACGCGGGTGAGGTGGATGCTTTCCATCATGGTGCGCGGCGTGAGCAGCTCGACCTGGGCAGACTCCCAGCACAGCATGCGCAATGCGGGCAATTGCTCGGCCGACACGGTGCCGCCCACGCGCAGCGCGGTCTGCCCCGAGGCCGAGGCGCTGACCAGCAGGCGGGCCAGCAACTCAGGCGCCACGGGGCGGGTGGTGTCGAAATCGGTCTTGGGCGTGCGACGCTGCAGCACCTGGGCAAACAGCGGGTCGGGCTGACCGCCGGGCTGGAGCGTGATGCGCGCCACAGGGCGCTCGTCCCAGTCTTTCAGCGCCGTGGGCAACTCGCCCTGCGGCCACAGTTGCACCTGGCTGGCCACGCCCTGCTGGGCCAGTGCCATTACCAGCAGTTCCAGAAACGCGCCGTGGCCGATGAGGATCTGGCGGCCCAGAGGGTCGGTGTGGGGCAGCACGCGCTCGCGGTCGGTGCGCAGGGTGATCACGCCCTGCTCGCGCAGGTCCACCAGCCAGGGCTGCAGGTTGTGCGGGTTGGGCGCGGTGATGGCGTAGGCCACGGCGCGGCGGCGCAGGTCGGTCTCGCCCACCGGGCCGTTCCAGGCCTCCACCGCCTCGGCGGGATAGTGCGAGCCCAGTGCGCCACAGGCGGCCAGCGAGCCCGCCGTGGCAGCGGCAATGGTGCCGCCACCGGCCAAGCGAATGAAGTTGCGACGGTTCATGAGAGTGCTCCAGTGATTCAACGGTTGTGTTGTCAGGCCAGCGCGGCGCGGGGCGTACGAATGGCCACCAGCCCTAGGTCTGCCAGCGCCTGGCGCACGGCCTGGTCGAACGGGGTGTGGGGTTCGTCGCCGATCAGGGTGCGCAGGCGGGTGTTGTCCAGTCGGTGCGGCGTGATCCACAGGTAACGCATGGCCGCCAGCGATGCGAATGTGGGTGCCACCACGCCGGCCAAGCGCAGCACAAGCCAGGGCAACTGCCCCACCCGCAGCGCGCCGGTCGCGGGCAGCCAGCCCTGCTCTGCCGCAATGGCCGTGAAGCTGCGCAGCCATGGCTGCGCGGTGACTTGGTGGCCTGCGAAGTGCAGGCACTCGAAAGCGGCCAGACGGTGCCGCTCCTGCGCCACGCGCACCAGCGTGCGGGCCAGGTCGGGCAGATAAGCCCAGGGCGTGGCAACGTCCAGCGGGCCGGGCCAGGTGACGCGGCCCCGGGGCAGGTCCTTGGCGATGGCCTGGTCGATCCAGCTGCCGGTGCCGCTGCCAAAGAAGTCCCCAGCGCGCAGCACCACGGCGCGCATCTCGCCCCCTTGCGTGGCGGCTTGCAGGCGCTGCTCCAGCTGCACCCGCATGCGGCCCTTGAAACCGGTGGCGGCCTGGGGTGTGTCCTCGCGCAGCACGGGCGGCATGGCTTCGCCAAAGTTGTAGACGTTGCCCGGCAGCACCAGCGTGGCGCGCAGCTGGCGGGTGACGGCGATGGCCGCCTCCATCAATGCGGGGGCCTCTTCGCGCCAGGCCTTGTGGGTGTAGGCGGGGTTGAGCGCATGCACCACCACCTGCGCGCCCCGCGCCTGGGCGGCCAGCGCAGCAGTGTCATCGACCGCCACGGGCAGCCACCACACCCCGGCGATGGCGGGCAGGGTGGCGCGCTGCGCGCCGGGCCGCACTTGGGCCAGCACCTGCCAGCCTGCTTGTGCAAACGCGCGGGTGGCGGCCAGGCCCAGGCGGCCGCGGGCGCCCAGGATCAGCACGGTGGGCGGCTGTTCACCAGCGGTGGGAGAAAAGGGATGAGGGGTCATGCCGGGGCTCCATTCACAAGGGATGGAGCGATTGTGAAAACGCAGGCACCGTTACACAATTGGTCAATCATTCATACCAGCAATGCAAATATGAATATATCTAACCACCCCGCTGTGACCCTTTCGCAGGCACGCTATCGCCATGAACCAGACCTTTGACTGGAGCCTCGTGCAGTCCTTCCTGGCCGCGCTCGACCAGGGCAGCCTGCTGGGCGCCGCACGCGCACTCAACGCCAGCCAGCCCACCATCGGCCGCCACATTGCCGAGCTGGAATCGCAGCTGGGCGTGGTGCTGTTCGAGCGCACCGGGCGTGGCCTGCTGCCCACCGCCACGGCGCTGCGGCTGGCCGAATCGGCCCGCGCCATGGAGATGGGCGCCCACCAGCTGGCCCGCAGCGTGTCGGGCGCCGAGGAGGGGGTGAGCGGCACCGTGCGCATCACCGCCAGCCAGCCCGTGGCCTGCGTGCTGCTGCCGCCCGTGCTGGCGCGCATGCGCCAGGCGCTGCCCGAGGTGCAGGTGGAGCTGGTAGCCAGCAACCAGGTCACCAACCTGCTGCGGCGCGAGGCCGACATTGCGCTGCGCATGGTGCGCCCCGACCAGGCCAGCCTGGTGGCCAAGCGCATCGGCGCCGTCACGCTGGGCGCCTATGCCCACCGCGACTACCTGCGCCGCAAGGGCACGCCCCGCCAACCGCCCGACCTGCTGCAGCACGAGCTGGTGGGCAACGACCGGCACGAAGACATCCAGCAAGGTTTTGCCGCCATGGGCTACCCCGTGGAACGCCAGCACTTTGCGTTTCGCACCGACGACCTCATGGCCTACTGGGAGGCCGTACGCGCCGGGCTGGGCATTGGCTTTGTGGGCAACTACATGGCCCGCACCGACCCGAACGTGGTGGCGGTGCTGCCCCAGTTGCCGCTGCCTGATCTGCCCATCTGGCTGACAGTGCACCGCGAGATACGCACCAGCCGCAAGATCAGGGCGGTGTATGACTTTTTGGCGGCGGAGGTGCCTGGGGTGCTGTAGGCGCACGCCATCACCAGGACAGCCGACCCCGGGTGTTCAGGCAATGAGCACGCAAAGGTCAAGCGCAGAAGACCAGAGCGACAAGCCACTTGTCGAACATCCAGCCCCCGGACGGAAGCGGTCGTCGTCAGTCAAAAAAGGGCACGGCCAGGTAGGCCATGAACGAAATAGCCAACCCCACTCCGACCATCCAAAAGACGGCAAGCCGCCAGCGCCCCCATGGAACCGGCAACGCCACCAGAGCGAGCCCAACACACGCCACGCCAGCCCCTTGCAGTTGAGCACGAAGGCCCTTCTCACAGCCCGTAGCCCCGCCACGGTTGCGCCAGCAATATTCACCGCTATACATGGCATCCAGCCCCACATACAGTGCGAACAATCCCGCTATTGCAGATAACCAGGGCAAGAGCTTGTAAAGCACCTGCTCTCGCGGCGTCGGCCGCAGGAGTTCCAGCTTGTCGATCAGTAGGTCCAAGGAGTCGCGCAAGCGCTGATCCGCGCGTTGGGCTTCATCCAGCATCGCCAGCGCTTGCAACTTTTGCGGAGAATCTGGAAGCATTTCCAGCTCTTTCCTTGTACGGTCAGTGTCTATCGCCAAAGGCGTCTCCCTCTTTCACTCACGGTAGCGTGAGGTTCGCTGCGGCGAATATCGCATGACACGCTGATGGCCCGAAAACCAGCAGCGGCCGCTGTGGCTATCGCTGCTAGCATGGCGTCCCCATCCCTCACGCGCCGAGGAACTACGTGATCCACCGCTCTTCAATCCGGTTCTTACCCGCGACTGTCGCAACATTGCTGCTGGTCTGCGCCACGCCCGCCGCCCAAGCCCAAGACACCTCCCGCATCGCCCGCGTCACCGTCTACCCCGGCAGCGCCACGGTGGAGCGCGTGGCCAAGGTGGCCGCTGGCGCGCGCAGCCTCACGCTGGCCTGCCTGCCCGCGTCACTGGATGTGCAGAGCCTGCAGATCAATGCCGACCCCGCCGTGCGCGTGGGCGAGTTCAATGTGCTCACCGAGGACCGCGATGTGGCGGCAGGCTGCGCCAGCCCGCTGGACGGCCGCATCCGTGAGCTGGAGGACCAGATCGCCGGGGTGAAGGCCGAGGCCTCGGCCCTGCAGCTGGTGGATGGCTACCTGCGCAGCGTGGCCCAAACCGGCGCGGGATCGGAGGCGCCAGCGCCTGCCAGCACCGCCCCCCGTGCCGCCACCCCAACGCCCGCACAGATCACCGCCACCGCCGAGGTGCTGCGCAAGTCCGGGCAGGACAGCGCTGCACGCGCGCACCAGCTCCAGCGCAAGCAGGAGGCATTGGAACTGGCACTCAAACCCCTGGTGGCCGAGCGCGACCGCGTGGCCAGCCAGCGTGCGCGGGTGGTGTCGGTCAGCATCAACCTGGCCGCCGAGCGCGAGGCCGAGTTGCGCCTTTCCTACCAGGTGCGCGGCCCCGGCTGGCAGCCCAGCTACCGGGCCACGCTGGATGCGAACAAATCCACGGTGCTGATCGAGCGCCAGGCGCTGGTGGCGCAGAACAGTGGTGAAGACTGGGCAGGCGTGCAGCTCACGCTCTCCACTGGTCAGCCCGGGCGCGCCACGCAGGGGCAGCTGCCACGCCCCTGGTGGCTGAATGTCGCGCCGCCGCCGCAAGGCGCGGGCACTCAGGCGGCCGCCGTGGCCATGATGCCTGCACCAGCGCCTGCCATGGCGCCACTGTCCCGGTCCCGCAATGCCGCCGAAGAGGCCATGCCCACGTTTGACGTGAGCGCCCTCGACAAGGGATTTGCCACCGAGTTCGCCGTGCCCCAGCGCATCACCGTGCCTTCCAGCGGCCAGCGCGTGACGCTGGCGCTCGGCAGCCACAGCGCCCCCGCCACGCTGATCACGCGCACGGCACCCGCCATGGAAGAAGCGGCCTATCTGGTCGCGCAGATTGCACAGCCGCCCGGTGTATGGCCCGCAGGTGCAGCGGGCCTGTACCGCGACGGCGCCTTTGTGGGCAACGGCCGCATCGACTTTGGCGCGCCCAGCGCGGGTGCCCCGGCGGGCAGCACCAGCCTGTCGTTCGGCCGCGATGAACTGGTCGCCGTGCGGGCCGAACCCGTGCAGGATCTGACGGGCAGCAGCGGCTTTACCGGATCGCGCGTGGAACGCAAGACGCGCCGGGCCTACAGCGTGGAAAACCGCCACAAGACGGCCATCACGCTGCAGGTGCTGCATGCATCGCCGGTCTCGCGCAACGAGAAGATCGAGGTCGAGTCGCGCTACCAGCCCCAGCCCGCCGACACCGTCTGGAACCGCACGCCCGGCACCGTGTCCTGGCAGCAGCCGCTGGCGGCGGGCGCCACGGCGCAGTTCAGCGCCGAGCACACCATCCGCTATCCCAAGGACATTGAGCTGCTAGAACGCCAGTAGATGAAGCGCCCCCCTGAGGCGCTTCGCGCCTTCCCCCTCTCTCGCTGCGCGGGAGGGCCCTCCCCCAGCGCAAAGGCTGGATACGCCGCCTTCGCGGCGGGGCGGCCCTTGCGCGGGGGTGCTGGCCTGGGTCGCGCCAGTTGCATAAGCTAGTGGATGACGCGACGTCCCGTTGATTGTTGATATGCCCATTGTTTCACCCTCCTCCGCCCCCCGCCGCCCCACCGTGGCCTTCCTGCTGGGCCACCCGGCCCACTTCATCGCCCTGGGCTTTGGTGCGGGGCTGTCGCGCAAGGCGCCGGGCACCGTGGGCACGCTGTGGGCGTGGCTGGCCTACCTGGTGTTACAGCAATGGCTGTCGCCGCAACACATGGGCTGGCTGATTGCCGCCAGCACCGTGGTGGGCTGGTGGGCCTGCACCACCACGGCGCGCCACATGGCGGTGGCCGACCCGGGCAGCATCGTGTGGGACGAGGTGGTGGCCTTCTGGCTGGTGCTGTGGCTGGCCATGCCCATGGGGTTCTGGGGGCAGCTCGTGGCCTTTGCACTGTTCCGCTTTTTTGATGCGGCCAAGCCCGGCCCCGTGGGCTGGGCCGACAGCCTGTTCAAGGGCTTTGGCTGGCGCGGCGGTTGGGGTATCTTGTGGGACGACTTTGTGGCAGCCTTCTGTACCTTGCTGGTCATTGCAGTGTGGAGGTTTTGATGACGATCAAATCGCTATCCAATCAAGAGCAACTAGCGCTGGATACATCGGCGCTAGAGGCCAATCTGACCCAGATTTCTCTGCAACTGGTGAAGCAGCGGCGCATGCTGGCCACGGCTGAAAGCTGCACCGGCGGCATGATCGCTGCGGCCTGCACCGACCTCGCGGGCGCAAGCGACTGGTTCGAGCGCGGCTTCGTCACCTACTCCAACGCCGCCAAGACCGAGATGCTGGGCGTGCCCGCCGCGCTCATCGAGCAAGAAGGCGCCGTGAGCGAAGCCGTGGCCCGCGCCATGGCCGACGGCGCTCTGGCCCACTCGCGCGCCCATGTCAGCCTGGCCGTGACCGGCGTGGCAGGCCCCACGGGCGGCAGCGACGCCAAGCCCGTGGGCACCGTGTGGTTTGCCTGGTGCGTGGGCGGCGAAACCCACAGCGAGATGCAGCACTTTGCCGGGGGCGACCGCGCCGCCATCCGCGCGGCCACGCTGCGCTATGCGCTGCAGCGGCTGCTGGGCCACCTGCTCGCTTGATTCCGTCTCCCAATCATCCGTGTCGTTGTTGCTTCGCCTTGCCGTGCTACAGCACTGTCTGCGGCTTCGCGCCTAGACACGAATGATTGGGAAACGGAATGAGCCCGGCGGAGGCGCCAACGCGGCGCGACACCCCATCCGTCCCATCCGTCCCATCTCTCCCTCACCTCCTCACCGCATGACGACTGCATCTCCCTGGTTTGAAGGCTTCGCCACCCACCGCATCGCCACCACGGGCGCCGAGATTTTTGTGCGCACCGGCGGCACCGTGGGTGCACCCCCGCTGCTGTTGCTGCACGGCTTTCCGCAAACGCACGCGCTGTGGCACCGCGTGGCGCAGCAACTGGCGCGCGACTACTTTCTGGTGCTGCCCGATCTGCGCGGCTATGGCGACTCATCGCACGCGCCCGGCCAACCCGACCACAGCAACTACAGCAAACGCGCCATGGCGCAGGACATGGCCGAGGTGATGACCGCGCTGGGCCACGACAGCTTCTACCTGTGCGGGCACGACCGGGGCGGCCGTGTGGCCCACCGCCTGGCGCTGGACCACGCCGCGCGCGTGAAGAGGCTGTGCGTGATCGACATCGCCCCCACGCTCGACATGTACGCCCGCACCGACATGGAGTTTGCGCGCGCCTACTACCACTGGTTCCACCTGATCCAGCCCGCGCCCCTGCCCGAGACCATGATCGGCGGCAACGCGCTGGCCTACCTGCACGCCAAGCTGGGCGGCTGGGGCAGCGCGGGCCTGGGCCACATCGAGCCCCAGGCCCTGGCCGACTACGAGCGCTGCTTCTGCACGCCCGAAGCCATCCACACCGCCTGCGAGGACTACCGCGCCAGCGCGGGCATCGACCTGGACCACGACCGCGAAGGCCGCGCGCGCGGCGAGAAGATCGCGTGCGACACCCTGGTGATCTGGGGCGAACACGGTGTGGTGCACCGGTTGTTTGAACCGCTGGCACTGTGGCAAGCGCAGTGTGCGGGCGTGGTCACAGGCCAGGCCGTGCCTGCAGGGCATTTCATCCCCGAGCAATTGCCCACAGAAACCGCTCAGGCGCTGAGCCAGTTTTTCAGCGCCTGAGCTCTCTTTCGCAGGCTCAGGCGCGCGGCAGCACCACGTTCACGGGGTTGCCCGCCACACAGGCTTCGATGTTGCCGATGAGCTGATCGGCCAAGGCCTGGATGGCTTCGGCGCTGGCCCACGCCACATGGGGCGTGAGCACAAAGTCGGGCCGGTCCAGAAGGGCCATGAAGGGGTGATCGGGCGGTGGCGGCTCCACGCTCGTCACGTCAAAGGCCGCGCCGATGATCTGCCCCGCCTGCAGTGCAGGGCCCACGGCCTGTTCATCCACCAGGCCGCCGCGTGCGGTGTTTATGAGCAAAGGGCGCCGCTGCATCAGTGCGAACTCGGGCGCGCCGATCATGTGGCGGGTGTGCGCGTTGAGCGGACAGTGCAGCGTGAGAACATCGGCCTCGCGCAGGGTCTGCTCGAAGGGCGTGTACAGGCTGCCCTGGCCGCTGCGCCCTTTGTGCGCTGCCATCAGCACCCGCATGCCCAGCGCACGCCCGATGGTGGCCACGGCCTGGCCCAAAGCGCCATCACCAATCACTCCGAGCGTGGAACCCGCCAGATCGCGAATGGGGTGGTCAAAAAAGCAGAACTGCCCGGCCTGCTGCCAGCGCCCGGCGCGCACCGCGTCGCGGTAGGCACACAGGCTGCGGCGCAGGGCAAAGATCAGCGCGAAGGTGTGCTCGGGCACGGTGTGGGTGGCGTAATTGCGCACGTTGCTCACCACCACGCCCCGGGCCTGGCAGGCCGCCAGGTCCACGTTGTCAGTGCCGGTGGCGGCCACGGCCACCAGGCGCAGGCGCGGCGCCTGGGCCAGCGCCTCGGCGGTGATGCGCACCTTGTTGGTGATCACGATGTCCGCCTCGCGGATGCGTGCGGCCACATCGGCTGGCGCGGTGGTGGCATGCTCCGTCCAGGTGTGCTCAAAGGCAGGGCGGCGCAGCTGGGTGGTGGGAGAAAGGGTGTCGCGGTCGAGAAAGACGATGTGCATGGGAGGTCTCTGTCTGGGATGGTTCGGGCCGTTCATGCGCAGCGGAGGCGGCGGGCCTCTGCGGCCACGGCCTCGGCCGTGATGCCAAAGAGCTGGTACAGCGCAGGCGCGGGGCCAGATGCGCCAAAGCCCCGCATGCCCACAAAGCCGCCCCGCTCCCCCAGGTAAGCGTCCCAACCCATGCGACAGGCAGCCTCCACGGCCACGCGCACACCACGGCCCAGCACGGCCTGGCGGTAGTCTTCGGGCTGCTGGTCAAACAGTTCCCAGCAGGGCAGCGACACCACGGCGGTGCCCACACCGCCCTGCTCCAGCAGGTCGCGGGCGGCCACGGCGAGTGCCACCTCCGAGCCGGTGGCCAGCAAAGTGACTTCGCGCGGGCCGCAGGCGGCTTCGTGCAGTACGTAGCCGCCCCGTGCGCTGAGGTTGCCAGTCTCTGCGCCCGTGCGCACCAGTGGCAAGGTCTGGCGTGCAAACACCAGGCTCACCGGGCCCGTGGTGTGGGCCATAGCGGCCTCCCAGCATTCGGCAGCCTCCACCCCATCGGCCGGGCGCATGACCCACATGTTGGGCATGGCGCGCAGCGACGCGAGGATTTCCACCGGCTGGTGCGTAGGCCCGTTCTTGCCAATGCCGATGGAGTCGTGGCTGAACACGAACTTCACCGGCAGGCCCATGAGGGCCGCCATGCGCATAGCGGGCCGCTCGTAGTCCGAGAACGCGAGGTAGGTCACGCTCAGCGGCACAATCCCGCCATGCGCGGCCATGCCATTGGCCATGGAGCCCATCACATGCTCACGCACGCCGCAGTGCACGTAGGCACCGCCTGGGTCGGCGGCGGTGAAGGCGCGCAGGCCGCGCTTGTGGCTGGTGGGCGCTTCCAGGTCGGCACAGCCCACCATGCGCTCCGGCAGCACAGGCGCCAGCAGGTCATTGATCTCGGCCGACAGCAGGATGCCGCCCTGGCCCTCGGGCTGGGTCCGCGCGCAGGCCTTGTAGTCGTGCAGCACCTGCTGCCAGCCTGTGGGCAAACGCCCTTCCATCACCCTGCAGAACTCCTCGCGCTCTTGCGCTGACAGTACCTGCAGGCGCTGCTGCCAGGCGGCGTGTTCCGCAGTGCTGCGCTGCCCGGCGTTGCGCCAGGCCTGCAGCACATCGGGCGGCACCACGAACGGCGCATGGGGCCAGCCCAGCAACGCGCGCGCCTCGTCAGCGTCCTGCTCATACAACCGCGCGCTGTGGCCACCACGCTGGCCCTGCACACGTGGCAGGCCCTTGCCAATGACAGTGCGGCAAGCCAGCAGCGAGGGGCGTGGGTCGGTGCGAGCCAGGGTCAGCGCGGCCGATACGGCGTCGATGTCGTGGCCATCCACCTCCTCCACATGCCAGCCCGCCACACGGAAGCGGTCGGGCACGCTTTCGCTGATGGACAGTGAGGTGGCGCCGTCATCGGTGATGAGGTTGTCGTCCCACAGCAGCACCAGATGGCCGAGCTGCAGGTGCCCGGCGAGCGAAATCATTTCCTGCCCCACGCCCTCCTGCAGGCAACCGTCGCCCACGAAGGCATAGGTGAAATGGTCCACCAGACTGCTGCCGAAGCGGGCGCGCAGGTAGGCCTCGGCCACGGCCATGCCGAAGGCGTTGGCAATGCCCTGTCCCAGTGGGCCAGTGGTGACCTCGATGCCGTGCTCGGGGCTGCGCTCGGGGTGGCCTTCGCAAATGGCACCCAGCTCGCGAAAGCGCTGGATCTGCTCCAGCGTGATGGCCTGGTAGCCCGTGAGGTGCAGCAGCGAGTACAGCAGCATGGAGCCGTGGCCATTGGAGAGCACCACGCGGTCACGGTCCCACCAGGTGGGGTCGGCGGGGTGGTGCTTGAGGTGCTGGGTGTAAAGCGCCGTAGCGATTTCAGCCATGCCCAGGGGCACGCCCTGGTGGCCCTCGGTGGCACGCACGATGGCATCGATGGACAAAAAGCGGATGGCATGCGCTAGGGGCTGCAGGGGGTAGGCACTCATGGGGTGCGCGGCATGCCAGGGGCTGCCGCTTGTCTCCGGGTGGTTGTGGCAAAAGAATGAGCCCGGATTCTTTGCCCCCGAATGCATGAAGACAAGCGACGTTTATTCAGGGATACATGAATTCAGCTCATCCACGCCACGCACTGCACCACCCGCAGCGCGTCAACCCCAGGTTGGGCGATCTCAGCGCCCCTGGGACTGCAGCGCCTCCTCACGCACCCAGTCCAGAAACCGCCGCACCTCGGGCCGGGCGGCGTGGCGCCCTGGGTAGACCAGGAAGTGGGCCTGCACCTCCAGCTCCACCTCGGGGCCGAACACGGGCTGCAGGCGGCCGGTGGCGATCAGGGCCTGGCCCAGGCTGGTGCTTTCCAGCGCCACACCCAGCGACTGCACGGCAGCGTCCAGGCTCATCATGGCGCGGTCGAACCGCAGCGCAATGCGCTCGGGCCGCTGGCCTGGCAAAAACCGCGCAAACCAGTCAGGCCACTGCGCCACGTTGACCACCGACTGGATCAGCGGCACGCGCAACAGGTCTTGCGCCGTGTGCACGGCGTGGGTGCGAATGAACTCAGGGCTGGCCAGCGGCATGACCTTTTCGGCAAACACCGCTTCGACTTCCAGGTGGGGCCAGTTAGGCAGGCCATAGCGGATATCGATGTCCACCAGGCCGAGCTGAAAGTCCGAATGCACATGCGAAGCCGACAGCGACAGCGCAATGTCGGGGTGCCGCCGCGTGAATCGGGAGATGCGCGGCATGAGCCACAGGCTGGCAAAGCTGGGGCTGCAGTGCAGGTGCAGCGTGTCCTGCATGCCGTGGCGCAGGCTTTCGGTGGCGGTGTTGATGGCCCCCAGCGCGTTGGCCACGCGCTGCAGGTAGCTTTGCCCCGCCGGGGTCAGCTCCACACCGCGCGCAGAGCGCTCGAACAGGCGCACGCCCAGCAGGCCTTCGAGCTTGGCCAGTTGATGGCTGACGGCCGAAGGGGTGAGGTGCAACTCACCCGCCGCCAGCGAAAAGCTCTTGCGGCGCGCAATGGCTTCAAACGCCTGCAGGGCGCTCAGGGGAGGAATCATGTGGATGACAGTTGTTCATTTATTGCATCGCAACATGAACAGAATTAAATCTTGGGTGAGTTTATATCGTTTGTTTTCAAAGACCCCGGCTTCCAGAATCCAGCCCATCGCAACGCAGTACACCCAAGGAGACACAAATGCTGCTCAAAGACAAGGTCGCCGTCATCACCGGCGGCGCAGGGCTCAACGGCCTGGGATTTGCCACGGCCCGCATGATGGCCGCACAGGGCGCCAAGGTGGTGATCCTCGACCTGGAGGGCGCCAACCCGCAAGCCGCCGCCGCCCAGTTGGGCAGCGAGCACCTGGGCCTGGTGGCCAACGTGACCGACAAGGCATCGTGCGAGGCAGCGGCGGCAGCCATCCAGGCGCGCTACGGCCGCATCGACATTCTGGTGAACAACGCCGGCATCACGCAGCCGGTGAAGTTCCTGGACATCACGGGCGCCGACTACGACCGCATCATGGACGTGAGCCTGCGCGGCACGCTCTACGCCTCGCAGGCCGTGCTGCCGTTCATGGTGGCGCAGAACAGTGGCGCCATCGTCTGCATCTCGTCGGTGTCGGCGCAGCGCGGCGGCGGCATCCTGGGCGGCCCCCACTACTCGGCGGCCAAGGCGGGCGTGCTGGGCCTGGCCCGTGCCATGGCCCGCGAATACGGCGGCAACAACATCCGCGTGAACTGTGTCACGCCCGGTCTGATCGCCACCGACATCAACAAAGGCAAGATTCCTGAAGACAAACGCCAGGGCATCCTGGACGGCATCCCGCTGGCCCGCATTGGCGAGCCCAACGACGTGGCGGGCTGCGTGGTCTTCCTGGCCAGCGACCTGGCCAAGTACTGCACGGGCGTCACGCTCGATGTGAACGGCGGCATGTTGATCCACTGACCGCCCTGGCGGGCGCTGGCATGTCGCGGGGGCGGCAGCTGGTGCTCCGCCTCCAAAAAAACTTTGCTTTTCCATCAGGCCCGCAGAGGCCCGCAATATCACCGGAGACAAACCATGCAAGCATTCAAACTCCTGCGCCGCACCGCGCTCGCATCGGCCCTGCTGGGCGTAGCCCTCTCGGTCATGGCGCAACCCGCCATCAAGCTCACGCTGGGGCATGGCGCCGCCGCAGGCAACCCCCGTCACGAGGCCTCCGTCCGGTTCGCCGAGGTCGTCAAGGCCAAGAGCGGTGGGCGCATCGAGGTCAGCATAGCCCCGTCCGCGCAGCTGGGGGATGATGCGGCCATGGTGACTGCCCTGCGCACGGGCGCACTGGATATCTCCGCCAACTCGCAAGGCGCAGTGGCCAACACAGTCCCCGAATACGCCGCGTTTGGCATGCCCTTCCTGTTTGCCGACCTGCCACAGGCCTGGAAAACGCTGGACGGCCCCATGGGCAAGGCGCTGGCAGCTAAGTCTGCAGAAAAAGGTCTGGTGGTGCTGGGCTACTGGGACAACGGCATCCGCCACATGAGCAACAGCAAGCGCCCGCTGCTCAAGGCCGAAGATCTGCGCGGGCTGAAGATGCGCACCCCGCCCGACACCGTGACGGTGGACATCATGCAAAGCCTGGGTGCCGAGGCACAACAAATCAAGTTTGCCGAGCTGTATGTGGCCTTGCAGCAAGGGGTGGTGGACGGGCAGGAGAACCCGCTGATGAATGTGCACGCCAGCAAACTGTTTGAAGTGCAGAAATTCATCTCGCTCACGGGCCACAAGTACGAGATGACGCCCTTCCTCATGAGCAAGCGCACATGGGACCGCCTGACAGAAGCCGACCGCAAGCTGGTCCAGGAGGCCGCCAACGAAGCCACGGCATTGCAGCGCAAGCTCTCCAAGGAAAGCGACGACATGCTGGCCGCCGACCTTAAGGCCAAAGGTGTGCAGATCGATACCGTGGACAAGGCCTCGTTCCAGAAAGCCACCGCCAGCGTGGTCGCCAAGTGGGAGCAGAGCCCCATCGGCGCATTCGTGAAGCAGGTAGTCGCCACTGCCCGCGCCCAGTAACGAACGCCATCTTGCCCCTTGCGCCATGGCCGCCCGCTCGGGCGCCATGGCAGGAGACCTCTCATGTCCTTGCCCAACGCCCCCGGCGTGATGGAGCGGGTGATTGCAGCCGTGTGCCAGCTCGTGCTGTGGATCACCTCCACCATCATCTTTCTCATCCTCACCGCCAACACATTGCTGCGCTACAGCACTGGCGCCAGCCTGCAGTGGGCCAACGAAGTGCCCGAGCTGCTGTTCCCCTGGCTGGTGATGGCTGGCGTGGTGCTGGCCGCACTGCACGGCTCGCACATTGCCACCACCTTCCTGATGGAATCCTTGCCCGCCGGTGCGCGGCGGGCGCTGGGCACGGCAGGCTGGCTGGCGGTGTCTGGCCTGTATCTCGCACTTTCGAAGGCGACCTACAGCCTGCTGGAGATCGTGCATGACGAAAAATCACCCATCCTGCAGGTGCCGTCGTCGGTTACCTACGGCTGCGTGATGTTCGCCATGCTGCTGCTCGCCCTGCTCGCCCTGCAGTCTGCATGGCGTTGCGCCAGGTATGGCGCCGATGCGGCCACCGCCCACAGTGGTGTTTCTACCGCCCAGGGCTGACCGCCCAAGGAGATCACCATGAGTGCACTCATTCTTGTCGTCTTTCTCGTTGGCGCTGTGGCCGCCATTCCCATCGCCCACGCCCTGCTGATTGCGGCCCTGGCGGCAGCGCTCAGCTCGGACCGGGTTCCGCTGGACCTGCTGGTGCAGCAGATGGTGGCCCAGGTGCAAAGCTTCCCGCTGATCGCCATCCCGTTCTTCATGCTCACCGGCGCACTGATGATGGGTGGACGGCTGGGCAATGCGCTGATCAGCGTGCTGTCGTCCACCGTGGGCCGCTGGCACGGGGGGCCAGCCCAGGTGAGCGTGCTGTCGTCCACGCTGTTTGGCGGAGTCTCGGGCTCGGCCGTGGCCGATGCCTCGGCCATCGGCTCGCTGATCATGCCCTGGCACCGCAAGCTGGGCTACCCGATGCCTTTCTCGGCAGCGTCTCTGGCATCGGCTGCCACCATCGACATCATCATTCCACCCTCGATCCCGCTGATCCTGTTTGCGCTGTCGTCCAACACATCGATTGCGGCGCTGTTCTACGCAGGCATCCTGCCCGGCTTGCTGCTGTGCGGCGGCTTCATGGTGGCCTGCTGGTGGGTGGGCAAGCGCAAGAACCTGCCCCGCGAAACCTCGACGCTGCGGCGCGCCGAGATGGTGCGCAACCTGTGGCTGGCCTCGCCGGCCGTGCTGCTGCCGGTGTTCATCGTGGTGTTTCTGCGCTTCGGGGTGGCCACACCGACCGAGGTGGCCGTGCTGTCTGCACTGTATGCGGGCGGGGTGTCGGCCCTGCTTTACCGCGACCTGAGCTGGCGCCGCCTGAACGCCGCCATCGTCGAAGCGGGCGTGGCCACCGGCGTGGTGCTGCTGGTGATCATGGCGTCTTCGGCCATTGGCTGGCTGCTCACGTTCGATGAGCTGCCCCAGGGCATCGTGGGCTGGGTCAGCCAGCATGTGACCACCGGCTGGCTGGTGATCCTGCTGATGAACCTGATGATGCTCTTCGTGGGCATGTTCATCGACCTGCCTGCCGCCGTGCTGCTGCTCACCCCCGTTTTCCTGCCGCTGGCGCACAGCATCGGCATGGACCCGATACAGCTGGGGATCATGATGGTCGTGAACCTGGCGATTGGCCTGTACACACCGCCCGTAGGCACCACGCTGTTCATCACCAGCTCTCTGGCCCGGGTCAAGGTGGGGCAGACGGTGCGCGCCATGGGGCCGTTCTACCTGGTGGCCCTGGGCGTGCTGCTGCTCGTTTCCTACATCCCCGCCGTGATCCTCAAGTGACGCACGCCTTTCATTCGGAGTTCAAAGCATGTCCATTACCCAGGAAAAAATGACCGCCATCGCGCAAGCCGCATGGCGCATCCGGCGCTACGCTGTACGCATGGGCGAGGTGCAGGGGCAGGGCTACGTAGGGCAGGCCCTCGGCTATGCCGATGTACTGGCTACAGCCTACGCCCACGCGCTGAACCTGCGCGCCGACGATCCACAGTGGGACGGCCGCGACCGGTTCCTGCTCTCGCATGGCCACTACGCGATTGCCTTCTACGCAGCACTCATTGAGGCAGGGGTCATCCCCGAATCAGAGCTGGAAACCTATGGCAGCGACGACAGCCGCCTGCCCATGTCTGGCATGGCCACCTACACGCCGGGCATGGAGATGTCGGGCGGCTCGCTGGGCCAGGGGTTGCCGATTGCCGTTGGCATGGCGCTGGGCCTGCGCCACCGGGGTAACCCCGCGTTTGTCTACAACTCCATGTCCGACGGCGAACTGGACGAAGGCTCCACCTGGGAGGCCGCCATGTCTGCCAGCCACCACCGGCTGGGCAACCTGATCTGCATCGTAGACATCAACAACCAGCAGGCGGATGGCCCGTCGAGCAAGGTCATGGGCTTTGAGCCGCTGACCGACAAGTGGGCGGCCTTTGGCTGGCATGTGCAGCGCGTGGATGGCAACCACCTGCCAGCCGTGGTGCGCGCATTTGATACGGCACGCCAGCTGACAGAACCCAAGCCCCGGGTGATTTTGTGCGACACGCTCATGGGCAAGGGCATTCCCTTCCTGGAGGCGCGCGACAAGAACCACTTCATCCGCGTCGATCCGCCCGAATGGCAGCAGGCACTCGATGTGCTCGATGCCCACCGTCCATGAACCCGGGGTCCCCACCATGAACACTGCAGCAACCGACAAAAAACCCCGGCTGACCACCTCAGCCATGATTGCCTCCATCGCCGCCGAAGGCCAGCGCGTGAAGGCAGCCCCCTTTGGCAAAGCCCTGGTGGAATACGCCGCCACGCACCCCGAAGTGGTGGGCATGACCGCCGACCTGGCCAAGTACACCGACCTGCATCTGTTTGCGCAGGCCTACCCTGAGCGCTTCTTCCAGATGGGCATGGCAGAGCAACTGCTCATGGGCGCAGCAGGCGGCATGGCCAAGGTTGGCCTGGTGCCGTTTGCCACCACCTACGCGGTGTTTGGCACACGCCGCGCGTATGACTTCATCCACCAGGTCATCGCCGAGGAAAACCTGCCCGTCAAGATCTGCTGCGCCCTGCCCGGCCTGACTACCGGCTACGGGCCTAGCCACCAGGCCACCGAAGACCTGGCCATGATGCGCGCCATCCCCGGCCTCACGGTGGTGGACCCCTGCGACGCACTGGACATCGAACAGGCCGTGCCGCAGATCGCACAGCACCCCGGCCCCGTTTACATGCGCCTGCTGCGTGGCAACGTGCCGCTGGTACTGGACGAATACGACTACTCCTTCGAGCTGGGCAAGGCCAAGCTGCTGCGGGGGGGGGCCGACGTGCTGGTGATCAGCAGCGGCTTTATGACCATGCGCACGCTGGAAGTTGCCAAGCAACTCGCCAACGACAACATCGGTGTGGCCGTTCTGCACTGCCCCACGATCAAGCCCCTGGACGATGCCACCATCCTGGCCGAGGTGCGCAAGCCCGGCCGCCTGGTTGTGGTGGCTGAAAACCATTCCACTGTGGGTGGGCTGGGTGAGGCAGTCGCAGGCCTGCTGCTGCGCGAGGGCGTCACGCCATCCCGCTTTCGCATGCTGGCGCTGCCCGATACGTTCCTGGACGCGGGCGCCTTGCCCACGCTGCACGACCGCTACGGCATCTCGGCCGAGAAGATTGCCGCCCAGTTCAAGCAATGGCTGGCATGACGCCAGGGGGCATGGTCTCCATCGCTGATCCTGCGGGCTTTCTTCGGGGTCTGTTCGATACAGCGGTGCAGCACGCCCTGCCCGCTCACGGCATGGCGGCGGCGTTGCCGCCGCCACCCAGGGGCCGCACGCTGGTGCTGGGCGCGGGCAAGGCCGCTGGGGCCATGGTGCATGCGCTGGAGGCCCTGTGGCCGCCGCATGCAGCGCTGTCAGGCCTGGTGGTCACACGCTACGGGCACACACCACCCCGCCCGCCAGGGGTGCCCGCACGCGTCGAGATTGCCGAGGCCGCGCACCCCGTGCCCGACGCAGCGGGCCTGCGCGCTGCAGAGCGCATGCTGGCCCTCACCCAGGGCCTCACGGCCGAGGACCTGGTGCTGTGCCTCATTTCTGGCGGTGGTTCGTCCCTGCTGACGCTGCCCTGTGAGGGCCTCACGCTGGAGGACAAGCAGGCCCTGAACCGCGCGCTGCTGCACAGCGGCGCCAACATCACCGAGATGAACTGTGTGCGCAAGCACCTGTCACGCATCAAGGGCGGGCGCCTCGCTGCTGCCTCCGCCCCTGCGCAGGTGGTCACCCTGGCCATCAGCGATGTGCCGGGCGATGACCCCGCCGTCATCGCCAGCGGCCCCACCGTGCCAGACGAGACCACCTGTGCCGACGCACTGGCCATCCTCTCCCGCTATGGCATCGCCCTTCCGCAAAGCGTGGAAGCCGCGCTGCGCCGGGGCGACCTGGAGACCCCCAAGCCTGCAGACGCACGACTGCCAGAGCACCCCGTACATCTGCTGGCAACCCCTTTGCAGTCGCTACAGGCTGCAGCAGAAAAAGCCAGCGCGGCAGGCCTGGCAGTGCACCTGCTGGGCGATGCGATCGAGGGCGAATCGCGCGAGGTGGGCCGCATGCACGGCGGTATGGCCCGCGCCATTGCCCTGGAGCGCAGCAGCCTGCAGCGGCCTTGTGTCTTGCTCAGCGGTGGCGAAACCACCGTCACGGTAACGGCCCATATCCCCGCTGACCAGCGCGGTCGCGGCGGGCGCGCCGGTGAGTTCTGCATGGGGGTGGCCGAAGCCCTGCAAGGACAGCCCGACGTGTGGGCGCTGGCGGCAGACACCGATGGCATCGACGGCATGGAAGACAACGCGGGCGCACGCGTATCCCCCGACACCCTGGCACGCGCCAGCGCACTGGGCCTGAGTCTGGCGAGCCACCAGCAGCGCAACGACGCCTACGGATTCTTTTCCGCGCTGGGCGACCTGGTGGTTACCGGCCCCACGCACACCAACGTCAACGACTTTCGGGCCATCCTTGTGCTGTGAGTGCATGAACGCACGTGTAGCATGGACACCCCCGAGGAGGAGACCCCATGCACCCCAACGCCCAGACCCTGCAGCGCTTCTACACCGCCTTTGCCCAGCTCGACCATGCCACCATGGCCGCTTGCTATGCGCCCAATGCCACGTTTGACGACGAGGCCTTCTCCCTCAAAGGCCGCGACGAAGTGAGCGGCATGTGGCGCATGCTGTGCACTGCCACCCAAAAGCCCGGCGCCGCCGAACACTGGAAGCTGGAGTTCAGCGGCATCGACGCCGATGCCAACGGTGGCAAGGCGCACTGGGAGGCGCACTACCGCTTCAGCGCCACGGGGCGCCAAGTGCACAACATCATCGACGGCACCTTCACCTTCACGCCCGAGGGGCTGATCGCCACGCACCGCGACCGCTTCAACTTCTGGAGTTGGTCCCGCCAGGCGCTGGGTGCACCGGGGCTGCTGCTGGGCTGGTCGCCGTCACTCAAGCGCAAGGTGCGGAGTACGGCGGCGGGGAATTTGAAGAAGTTTCTGGCGCAGGGCGGCTAGGAGCCAGCAGGAGACTTGGCTAACGCTGCGTCGCCCGCCAGGCGGTCGATCAGCACCGCACTGGCCTCGTTCAGACCCAGCACTTGCACCGTGCAGCCGTGGTGGCGCAGGCGCTCCACCACCTTGTCGAGCGCAGCCACGGCAGTGATGTCCCAGAAGTGGGCGTGCGTCACATCGATGACCACCGGGCGGCCTTCGGCCCCCAACACGTCAAACGCCTCGATGAACGCATCGGCCGAGGCAAAGAACACCTGACCAGACACACGCCACATCCGTTGGCCGGACTGGTCATCGTCGTGCATGCGCACTTCCAGCATGTGCGAGACCTTGAATGCAAAGAACACACCGCTGAGCACCACGCCCACGGCCACACCGGCGGCGAGGTTGTGCGTGGCGATGGTGACGGCCACGGTGGCCAGCATGGCGGCGCTGGACAGGCGCGGGTGGCGCACCAGCGCGCCGAGCGACTTCCAGTCGAACGTCTCGGCCGACACCATGACCATGATGGCCACCAGCGCAATCACCGGCACCTGCGACACCCAGGGCTTGAGCGCCACCATCAGGATGAGCAGAAACACCCCGGCAAACAGCGTGGACAGGCGCCCGCGCCCGCCGTACTTCACGTTGCCCACCGCCTGACCAATCATTCCGCAACCCGCAATGCCGCCAAAGCAGCTGGCTGCGATGTTGGCCACGCCCAACCCGGCGCATTCGCGGTTCTTGTTGCTGGGGGTGTCGGTCAGTTCATCGACCACGGCGGCGGTGAGCACCGATTCGAGCAGGCCCACCATGGCAATCGCCAGCGCGGGCAACAGTATGATGCGCAGGGTGTCGAGCGACACGGGCACCTGCGGCAACGCAAACACGGGCAGCGCATCGGGCAGTTGGCCCAGATCACCCACGGTGGGCAGCTTCAGGCCCAAGGCCGACGCCAGCACTGTGAGTACCACCACACAAATGAGTGGTGACGGGATCACAGACAGCGCAGGCCACGCCAGCCGCTGGCCCAGCCATGGCAGGCCGTAGATGAGCGAGAGCCCCAGCGCCAACGCGCCCCAGGTGGCCGCGCTGGCCCCGTGCAAGTGCGGCAGCTGCGCGGCAAAGATCAGGATCGCCAGCGCATTCACAAACCCGGTGCGCACCGAGCTGGACACAAAGCGCATCAGCACACCCAGCTTCATCAACCCAAACGCCACCTGCACCGCCCCGGCCAGCAACCCGGCTGCCAGCAGGTAGCCCAGCCCGTGCGACTGCACCAGCGGCGCGGCCACCAGCGCCACCGAGCCCGCAGCGGCAGACACCATGGCGGGCCGCCCTCCGGTGAAAGCGATCACCAGGCTGATGACAAACGAGGCAAAGAGCCCCACCGACGGATCGACTCCCGCCACAAACGAGAAAGCGATGACTTCGGGGATGAGCGCAAACGTGGCCACAGCCCCGGCCAGCAGCTCGCGCGGAATGCTGGGCGCCCATTCAGCGCGCAGTCGGGTCAGGGTGGAAGAGTTCATATGGGCCGCCAGGCAAAAAGCAAAGCGCGCCCGAAGGCGCGCCGCGATGGATTTCAAACAAAAACAGGGGCTACCGCGCGTCTATCAATCGAATATAGCTACAGATTTAATAGCAAACAAATGCAAGGCAACGTCCTCCCGCTGGAGGCCACGCGTTCGCACCGATTCTGATCTCTGCAGCGCGCGGGCCCTTACCAGCGGCCACCGCGCAAGGGCCGCCCCGCCGCGCTGGAGGCGTCCCCCTTCCCGAATCGCATAGCGATTCGAGAGCAGGGGGAAGGCACGCAGCGCCTCAGGGGGTTGTACTCACGCCCCGTGGCACTTCTTGTACTTCTTGCCGCTGCCGCAGTGGCAAGGGTCGTTACGCCCTGGCTCGGGCGCCTTGCGCACGGTCTCAACACGCGGTCCCATGCTCTTCCATAGCTGGCGCAGGTCGTACACGGCCCAGATGGCTTCGCCGAAGGCTTCGACGCGCGCCTGGCTGGTGCTGGGGGCGCCGTCTTCGTCGTACATGCAGACTTCGGGCTTGCCAGTGTCGTCTTCGGTCAGGGCGACGATGCGGTCCAGCGCATCGTCCAGCCACTTGGCGGCTTCCTTGTCGCGCGGGGCAGCCCAGTCCTCGGGCCAGTTTTCGACAGCGAACATGAAGCCCAGCGCCCAGACCTGGCCGAAGGACGGGATCTCCTGGTCGTCGTCCATCTCGGCGCGTTGCTCGTCGGTCAGGCTGGCCACGGCGCCGCGCATGTCCATGGCTTCGGGCTGGAAGGTGCGGTCGTCGTCCAGCGTCTTCACGTCGGTGTCGAGCTGGGCCACGATCTCGTTCCAGCGGCGCATCCACAGGTCCATGAAGCGGGCTTGCTGGGCGGCGTCGGCAAACGCGGGCAGCAGGGGCAGCGGCTCGCCCTCGGCCACATCCAGCTCCGCGCCGTCGCCCAGCAGCATGGGCAGGTACTCGGCCGGGCCGATGGGGCGGCGGCTGCAGATCAGCGCGGTCATGAAGCCGTCGCAGAACTCCCACTGCGGGATTTCCTCGCCGCGCGCGCGCAGGTCATCGAGGATGTTGTCCATCTCCTCCAGCTCGTCGGGGCCCAGTGCGGCAGCCGGTGCAGCAGAGGTGTCGAGGTCGTCGTTGGCGGGGGTGGGCGATGTGGGTTCGGTCATGGGAGGCTCCGGTCGTCAAGCGAGAAAGCGGGGGCGGTAAAACAATGTTTTACTTTTATGATGCGCTGGCCTTGTGCCGTTGCGCTGGTGCAGCGGCGAATGCAAGACAGCCCAGGGAAAGGCCAGGGCGTGAAAAAGAGCCGCGCGCAACATGGCAACCCGATAAAAAGGCGGTCAGTGTAGCCCTCCCGCGCCACCGCCCAGAACCAGGACCCCCATGATCCACCAACTGAACTCCCTGTACCCGGTGCGCTACACGGCCTTTGCGCTGTGCGTGTTCGGGCTGCTGCTGTCGCTGTTTGCGCTAGTGGCTTTTCAAGTGGGCCTGCCCGTGGTGCTGGTGTTTGCGGCGCTGGTGGCCCTGGGCGTGTACGACCTGCAGCAGACGCGCCACGCCATCCTGCGCAACTACCCGGTCATCGGCCACATCCGCTTCATGCTCGAATATGTGCGGCCCGAGGTGCGCCAGTATTTCATCGAGAGCGACAGCGAGGCCGCACCGTTTTCGCGCGCGCAGCGCTCGCTGGTCTACCAGCGCGCCAAAGGCGATCCGGACAACCGCCCGTTTGGCACGCACCTGGACGTGGGGGCGCATGGCTATGAATGGGTGAACCACTCGCTCGCGCCCACACAACTGCCGTCGCACGACTTCCGCGTGTGGATCGGCGGCAGCCCCGATACGCCATCACCGTCCGCATCGCCCTGCACCCAGCCTTACCACGCGAGCGTGTTCAACATCTCGGCCATGAGCTTTGGCGCGCTGTCCGCCAACGCCATCCTGGCGCTCAACCAGGGCGCCAAAAAAGGCGGCTTTGCACACGACACGGGCGAGGGCAGCATCAGCCAGCACCACCGGGTGCATGGCGGCGACCTGATCTGGGAGATCGGCTCGGGCTACTTTGGCTGCCGCAACTCAGACGGCACCTTCAGCGAAGAGCGTTTTGCGGCCAATGCCACCGACCCGCAGGTCAAGATGATCGAGCTGAAGCTCAGCCAGGGCGCCAAGCCGGGCCACGGCGGCGTGCTGCCCGGCGCCAAGGTGACGGCCGAGATCGCCGCCGCACGCGGTGTGAAGGAGGGCGAGGCCTGCATTTCGCCCGCCAGCCACAGCGCCTTCCGCACGCCGGTCGAGATGATGCATTTCATCGCCCGGCTTCGCACCCTGTCGGGCGGCAAGCCCACGGGCTTCAAGTTCTGCCTGGGCCACCCTTGGGAGTGGTTTGCCATCGTCAAGGCCATGCTGGTCACGGGTATCACGCCGGATTTCATCGTGGTCGATGGTGCCGAGGGCGGCACGGGCGCGGCGCCGGTGGAGTTCAGCGACCATGTGGGCGCGCCGCTGCAAGAAGGCCTGCTCTTGGTGCACAACACCCTGGTGGGCGTGAACCTGCGCGACCGCGTGCGCATTGGCTGCGCGGGCAAGGTCATCAGCGCCTTCGACATCGCGCGCATGATGGCGCTGGGTGCCGACTGGTGCAACGCGGGGCGCGGCTTCATGATGGCGCTGGGCTGCATCCAGGCGCAGAGCTGCCACACCGGCCACTGCCCCACCGGCGTGACCACACAAGACCCGCTGCGCCAGCAGGCGCTGGTGGTGCCCGACAAGGCCACACGCGTGGCGCAGTTCCACCGCAGCACGCTGCACGCGCTGCAAGAGCTGGTGCAGGCCGCCGGGCTGCGCCACCCCAAGGACATCACGGCCCACCACATCGTGCGCCGCATCACCGACACCGAGGTGCGCCTGCTGTCCAACCTCATCACCCGCATGCAACCGGGCGCGCTGCTGGGCCCGCTGGATGCGCAGCACAACGTGTTTCGCCTGTACTGGCCGCTGGCCAACGCCCACAGTTTCCAGGCCAGCGAGCCTGCGCTGGAGCCCTCCATCCCCCACCATGTCGAGCTGGTGCACGCCGCAGCCGTCGGCACCGCCGCCGCAGTGGCTGGGGATGCCCCCGTATGACTTTGATGATGGACAGCACCACCACCACCGCCCCGGACTACGTCGCCTTTTTGCAGCAGCAACTGACCACCCAGCCGCACAACGTGATGGCCCATGTACTGGGCCACGAACAGATCTGGATCAAGCGCGCGGGCGCCCCGCACGGCACAGGCCGCTACCGTGCCATGGCCGTGCTGGCCGCCCTGCTGCGGCTGGACGCCCTGCGCCCCGTGCCCAACCCCGGCGGCCCCACGGCCATCGCCACCGAAGTGCAGCGCCTGCGTGACCTGGCCGCACGCGGCATCCGCGTGCCCGTGGTGCTGGCCGCATCCACCGATGGCTTTGCCATGCGCCACCTGGGCCACACGGGCGAAGAGATCCATTCGCTGGGCAACGAGATCGACCACGCTGTGCAGGCGGGCGACACGGCCACCGTGCTGGCGCTGTGGCAGCAGGGGCTGGACACGCTCACCCAGGTGCACCGCCAAGGCACCTGCCTGAGCCAGGCGTTTGCGCGCAACCTGGTGCGCTGCCCCGATGGCGAGGTGGCCTGCATCGACTTTGAAGACGACCCCGCCGCCGTGCTGCCCCTGGCGGTGTGCCATGTGCGCGATGCGCTGTGTTACGCACACTCCACCGCGATCTACCTGCACACCAGCGGCACGCTGGCCGAGGGGCGCGCGCGCTGGGCGGCGTGGGTGGCGCAGGGCAGCGCGGAGATGCGGGAGGTGCTGGCGACCAGCGTGCGGCGGATGGGGTGGATGCGACATCTGCCCGCAAGCCGGAGGTTCGGGCGGGACTTGCAGCGGGTAAGGGCGGCATATGACTTGCTGGTCAGAGACCCGATCAGCCAGTAGCCCGTAGGTCGGGTTAGCCGCAGGCGTAACCCGACAGGCCGTGTCCGAACAAAAACCGTCGGGTTACGCTGCGCTAACCCGAGCAACGGAACTCATTGCTCATCCTCAGGCCTCAGCGGCGAGTATGTCCAAGGCCAGTTTCCCAGAAGCTCTTTGGCGTCATCATCAAACTCCTTTCTGTAGTGGTGCTGATGCGGAAACGAGATGGCTGCATCGCCATGAACAAACCCAAGTTCATCCAACAATGAACAGTACTTTGCAAGAGGACCGTAGGCAAAAAGTTGGTTGTGCCTATCCCAGACCACCGTACCCTGACTTGCAGCGGAATGGGCCCAGAGATCGAATCTCGCATCAGATGACAAGTACGAGCTGAACCGACGTACGAATCCGAGGAACTCTTCTTGAGACAACGCAGGGCTTTGATAACGGCCAGGCTCCCCCTCGCTCCGTGGCGTATGCAGTACGTACAGCAGAAAGTACGGAGGCTCAAGGTTACTGACCAAGCCCACAAATGCTGCGGACTCCCCGTTTGGAATACCTGCCAGAACCCGCTCACCGTGTTCCAAAGGCACAACGCTGTAAACCGCAGCATGTGAATGCGGCGCCCAGCCATCCGCTACCGCATAAGACAACTTGTGCATCTCAGACCCTTAAGTACCGATGAGAATCGCTACTGCAAACGCGGATCGCGCAAAAGGTGGCAAGTTTGCTGTACGCAATTCAAGCCAAGACAGAAGCAGCAGCTTCGTTCGCAGGCGCCCAAACCACCTCCGTCGCCACATCCGCCCCCAGGTTCACCAGCCGCTTGCGCATACAGATCACCGCCTTGTCCTTGCTCAGCAAGATCGCCCGGTGCGCCGCCGCCAGGTCGATGAACTTCTGGTCGTCTGCGTCCTTGCACACATAGGCCACCTTGGGAGCGATCTCCACCAGGCGCGCCTGCGCATCAAATGCCGCCAGCACCTGCTCGGCACTCACGCGGTAGTAGTTCATGCGCTCAACGATGTGCGGGTAGGCCAGCACGCGCTCCAGCTCGTCGCGCATGACTTGGGTGGCGATCCAGGCCAGGCGCCCTTGGGCCAGCAGTGTGCGCAGGGGGGCAGTGCGCGGGTCGCTGAAGATCAGCAGGTCCAGCGCCACATTGGTGTCCACCACCACAGGGCGTGCGGGCTCGTTCGCTGGTGCCTCGGCGGGCAGGCGCAGTTCAACCTTCATGGCGCGGGCCGCCGTCGGGGGCGGACTTGGCGGCCCGGTCGCGCACGGCGCCCTTGATCATGTCGAAGCGGAACATGCGGCATTCGATGGGGCCGTTCCACATGGGCACGCGGCGCGATTCCTTCAGGCGCATCTTGCCGGGCAGCTTGAGGTCGGGCGTGAGCATCCAGGCCGTCCAGCCGCTGTAGTTCTTCTTCCAGTGCGTGGCCAGCTGGCTGAAGAACTCGCCGCCGTCTTCGGTCTGCGCCTCTTCACGGCCCACGGCCAGGCCCTGGGCGCGGTCGGCCGCGCGCTCGCTGGCGTTGCGGCCGGCGCTGCCTGCGGCGGCAATGCGCTCGCCATAGGGGGGGTTGAGCAGCATCACGCCGGGCTGGTCGCAGGGCGGCATGCGCTGCAGGGCATCGCCGCCGCGCAGTTGCACGGCCTCGGCCACGCCTGCGCGCTCGGCGTTGCGCTGCGCAAAATCAACCATGCGGAAGGCCACATCACTGCCAAAAATGGGCACTGCGCTGGTCTGCATTGCGCTTTCAGCTTCGTTTTTGATAGCGGACCAGACGTGTGCCTGGAAGGGCAGAAGCTTTTCAAACGCAAAGCGCCGCAGCATGCCTGCCGGGATGCGGCAGGCGATCTGTGCGGCCTCAACCACGATGGTGCCGCTGCCGCAGCAGGGGTCGTACAGGGGCTGGGGGTTGTCGCCGTGCGGGTCCCAGCCGCTGGCGGCGATCATGGCGGCGGCCAGGGTTTCCTTGAGCGGTGCGTCGCCCTTGTCTTCGCGCCAGCCGCGCTTGAACAGCGGCTCGCCGGAGGTGTCGATGTAGATCGTGGCTTCGTCGGTGGTCAGGTGCAGGTGGACGCGCACATCGGGCCACTGGGTGTTCACATCGGGGCGCACGCCGCTTTTGTGGCGGAAGCGGTCGGCCACGGCGTCTTTCACCTTGAGGCCCGCAAAGTTCAGGCTCTGAAGCGGGCTGTGCTGGGCCGTCACCTCGACCTTGAAGGTCTGGCGCGTGGTGAACCAGATCTCCCAGGCCACCTCGCTGGCCATGTTGTAGAGGTCGTTTTCAGACCGGTATGGGCGGTGGGCCAATTGCACCAGCACGCGCTGGGCCAGGCGGCTGTGCAGGTTGAGCTGCATGGCCTGGCGCCACGAGGCGCGCAGCAGCACGCCACCCCGGCCCACCAGCAGGTCTTGCCCCGTAAGGCCCGTGATGCCATGCACCTCGTCGGCCAGAAAGCCCTCGACGCCCGCGGCGCAAGGGAGGAAAAGTTGGAGTTGGTTCATGTCGATGGGGAGGATACGCGCTCGGGCACGGCGGGGAAACCGGGCTCACCCGCGCGGGCCAGCAGCAGCTGGCGGATGGATTCAGGGATAGCCGCCACCTTGCGGTCGGCCTTGCCGATGAAGACGATGCCGATCTTGCCGCGTGCCACTTCGCGGCCTGAGGCCTTTTCGGTCATGCAGAACACCAGGTCGAAACCGTAGCGGTTGAAGTCCGCAGGCGCCATCTCCACGCGCATGGTCTCGCCATGGAAACCTTCGGACTTGTACTGCGCCACGATGTCGCCCACCACGATGGACAGGCCGCCCACATCCGCCTCGGGGTAGCCCAGCGACTGGAAGAAGCGCACGCGTGCTTCAGACACCAGCGTGAGCAGCTGCGCATTGTCCAGGTGCCCGCCCTGGTTCACGTGGCTGATGTAGATCTGCAGCTCGGTGGCAAAGCCGAAGTGCGGGGGGAGGTTGAAGACGATGCGGGCCATGGGGCGGACAGGGGTAGGAAAAACAGGAGGCAGAGAGCGGGAGCGCGTGCAGGAATGTCACGCGGCGAGGGTTGCTGGGGCTTGCGTAACAACCGGCCGAGGGGCGGCATGCACGCCCAGGAACCACGGATCGCGCCGCAAGGGTGTGTGCAGCACAGGGGTACTGCAGATGAGGTGTGCCCCTTGTCTCTTATGCTCTCGGGCAGCGGATTTTACTGGAGCCCCCTATGCGCCCTTTCCATCGGACCCTGCTGACCGTGCTGGTGCTGGCCGCCGTGCCTTTGGCAGCAGGCGCCCAGACGCTCTACAAATCGGTGGGCACGGACGGCCGCGTTGTCTACAGCGACAAGCCCCCGGTGACAGGCGCCGTGGAAAAGACCATGAAGCTAGAGAACCTGCCGGTGAGTGTGGTGCCGGGCGCATCGCCCGCACCCAGCCCAGCGCCCCCAGACACCACACAGACCGCACAAACCACAGCCCCCAGGGGCGATGTCGTGCTCTACATGGCCACCTGGTGCGGCTACTGCAAGGCGGCGAAGGCCTACCTGGCGGGCAAGGGCATCGCGTACCGGGAGCTGGACATCGACACGCCTTCGGGCAAGGCGGCGTTCAAACAACTGGGTGCCCGGGGCGTGCCCGTTTTGCTGACCAACGGGCAGAAGATCGCGGGATTCACGCCGCAGGCGTATGACGCGGTGTTCGTGGCGCGCAAGTAATCGGACACCATCCCGCCACCTTCAGCGCGCCCAGGCAACACGCACGCCCCTCAAAGCAGCAGCGCTACAGCGCCTTGCGCAGATTCGCTGGCGCGATCTTGAGCGCCTCGCGGTACTTGGCCACGGTGCGGCGTGCGCATTCGATGCCCTGCTCCTTGAGCATCTCGGCGATCTGGCTGTCGGACAGCGGCTTGGTAGGGCTTTCGGCCGACACGAACTGCTTGATGAGCGCGCGCACGGCGGTGCTCGATGCGTTACCGCCGGTTTCGGTGCCCAGGCCCGAGCCGAAAAAATACTTCAGCTCGTAGGTGCCAATCGGCGTGGCCATGTACTTGGCAGTGGTCACGCGGCTGATGGTGGACTCGTGCAGGCCCAGCTCGTCGGCGATGTCGCGCAGCACCAGGGGACGCATGGCGAGTTCGCCATGGGTGAAGAAGTTCTTCTGCCGCTCGACGATGGCGCGCGAGACTCGTAGGATGGTGTCAAAACGCTGCTGGATGTTCTTGATGAACCAGCGCGCCTCCTGCAGACGCTGCTGCATCCCCTGGTGGCCTTCGCCGCCCTTGTGGCCGCGCAGCGCACCGGCGTAGATGTCGTGCACGCGCAGGCGCGGCATCACATCGGGATTGAGTTGCACGATGAAGTTGTGCTGGCCATCCCGCCCGTTGGCGCGCCCGGCCTTGCGCACGATGACGTCGGGGATGACGATGTTGCGTTCCACATCCGCAAAACGGCGGCCGGGGCGAGGCTCCAGGCGGGCGATGAGCGCCATGGCGGCGCGGGTGCGCTCCTCGCCATCACCACAGGCCTGGGTGAGGCGGCGCACATCGCGGCGGGCCAGCATCTCCAGCGGCTGCTGGCAGATGCGCAGCGCCGTCTGCACGGTGTCAGGGTCGGCCTCTTCGTCGGCATCCAGCGCCTTGAGCTGCAGCGTGAGGCATTCCGCCAGGTCGCGCGCGCCCACGCCCGTGGGTTCCAGGCTTTGCAGCAGGCGCTGGGCCACCGTAAAGCGGTGCACCAGTTCCTCGATCTGCTCCAGGTCCTCGGGGCCTGCCAAGGCGGCGGCGAGTTCTTCGAGCGGCTCTTCGAGGTAGCCATCGTCGTTCAGCGATTCGATCAGGAACCGCAGCGCGGCGCAGTCCACCTCGGACAGGCGCAGCGACAGCGCCTGGCGGTGCAGGAAGGCGGTGAGCGATTCGTGCGAACGGGCCAGCTCGGTGGCGTCGGCCTCGTCGCCTTCGGCACCGTTGTGGGTGCGTGCCGGGGCATCGCCGCCCCACTCGGCATCGTTGGGCGCCATCTCCACGGTGCCGTCGCCGCTCCAGTCGGGTTCGTCGGCGCCAGCGCCCAGCGTTTCAGCATCATTTTGGGGCTCTGCGCCTGCTGCGCTTGCGCTGGATGCTCCTGAAAATATAGCATCGTCTGCACTGTAGTCATCGGCCTGGGCGGGGGTATCGGCAGCTTCCAGGCCAAACTCCTCGCGCGGGGCTTCGTCGGCATTGCGTTCGAGGAACGGGTTTTCGTCGAGCATCTGCTCGACTTCCTGCGAGAGTTCGAGCGTGGACAACTGCAGCAGCCGGATGGACTGCTGGAGCTGGGGGGTCAGTGCGAGGTGCTGCGAGACGCGCAGCGACAGTCCAGGCTTCATCACATCCTGAAGTGTTCGCCCAGGTACACCCGGCGCACTTCGGCGTTGTCCACGATCTCGGACGGCGTGCCCTGCGCCAGCACACGGCCGTCGCTGATGATGAAAGCGTGGTCGCAGATGCCGAGCGTCTCGCGCACGTTGTGGTCGGTGATGAGCACGCCAATACCGCGCGCCTTCAGGAAGCCGATGATGCGCTGGATCTCGATCACGGCGATGGGGTCAATGCCCGCAAAGGGCTCGTCCAGCAGGATGAAACGCGGCTGGGTGGCCAGGGCGCGGGCGATCTCCACCCGGCGGCGCTCGCCCCCCGACAGCGCCATGGCAGGCGAGGCGCGCAGATGCTGCACGCGCAGCTCTTCCAGCAGAGCCGTGAGGCGCTCTTCGATGGCGTCGCGCGAGAGCGGCTGGCCGTCGTCGCCACGCTGCAGTTCGAGCACGGCGCGCACGTTTTCTTCGACCGTGAGCTTGCGAAAAATCGAGGCCTCCTGCGGCAGGTACGACAGCCCCAGGCGCGAGCGGCGGTGGATGGGCATGTGGGCCACCGAATGGCCGTCGATGCGGATGTCGCCCGCATCGCTGCGCACCAGGCCGACGATCATGTAGAACGACGTGGTCTTGCCCGCGCCATTGGGCCCGAGCAACCCCACCACCTCGCCTTTTTGCACCACCAGCGACACATCCTTGACGACCTTGCGGCTGCCATAGGACTTGGCCAGGTTCTGCACCTCCAGGCGGCTGCCGGCCTGGGTGTCAGGGCCGGGATGAACGGGCACCGCGCTCACTTGGAGCCGCCACCAAGGTTGCTGCTGGGGCGCAGCACGGGTGCCGCGCCCGGTGTGGAGGGTGCGGGCGCCGCAGCGCCTGCGGGCGGGTCCTTGGGCGCCAGCACCGCACGCACGCGGTTGCCGGGGGCTGGGGCATCGCCCGCCGCATTGGTGGCGGGAGCGCGCTGGCCGTCCACGGTGAACACGTCGGTGAGGTTGTTGTAGACGATCACAGCGCCAGTGATCTCGTCGCTGAGCGCTGCGCCCCGGTAGCGGCGCAGCTCGGCGCGGGTGATGAAGCGCACGTTGTCGGCCTTGCCGTCGTATTCGATGACCTCGCTCTCGCCCTCGATGTATTCATCGGGCGCGCCAGGCAAGGTGTCGCGCTTCTGGCGGAAGAAGGCGCGTTTGCCCGCCTCGGCCGTGACCACGCCGAACTGGTAACCATCGGCGTCCTGGCGCACATCCAGCCGCGCACCGCGCAGCACGATGGTGCCCTTGGTCATGACCACGCGCCCCGAGAACACGCTGGTCTGCTTGAGTTCATCGTGGCGCAAAGCGTCGGCCTCGATGTTCATGGGCTTGGCGCGGTCGGCTTTTTCAGCATGGGCCACGCCGTGAAGGCAGGCCAGGGCCGCGAGCAGGAGGGTCGGAAGGAGGCGGTGGTTCATAGGGCACGAATCTTGCAGTTCATTGTAGCCATCCCCACACGCCCTCCATGAAAAAAGCCCGCATCAGCGGGCTTTCTTCGCAGGGTATCCAGGGCCTTTGGCGCGTTGCAACCAGCGCCCAGGTCGGCCTGGGGCTTACTTTTGCTTGACCAGCGCTTCCACCACCTGCAGCACGTTCTGCATGTTGCCTGCCATGGTGCCGTCGGTGTAGAACTTGCCCGCCACGCCCATCGAGGGCACGCCTTCCACGCCATAGGCGTCCTGCAGCTGCGAAGCGCGGCGGACCTGGTTGGACACGGTGAACGAGGTGTAGACCTCCTTGAACTTGGCGGCATCCACACCCTGTTGAACCACCCAGGCAAAAATCTCGTCGTCCTTGGCGAGCTTGGCCTTTTCTACATGGATCGCGCGGAACACCTTGGCGTGCAGCGCTTCGAGCTTGCCCATGCCTTCCAGGGTGTAGAAAAGCTTTTGCTGGGGCACAAAGCTGGCGTTGAAGGCCACGGGCACGCGGCGGATGAACAGGTCCTTGGGAGCGGCCTTGACCCAGGCGTCCAGCGTGGGTTCAAAAGCATTGCAGTGGGGGCAGCTGTACCAGAAGAACTCGATCACATCGACCTTGCCAGCAGGAGCATCGGGTGCCACGGGCTTGTCCAGCCGCTTGTAGTCCTTGCCCTCCTTGAACTGGCGGGCCTGGGCCAGCGCAGGGGTGGCGACGGGCAGCGTCAGGGCGGAAGCGGCAACTGCCGAAGCAGCGGACAAAGAAAACTCACGGCGTTTCATGGCAAAGACTCTCCTAGTTCAGGTCTGGGGGATGGGAGCCGGGCCCCCGCAAAAAGTTCACGCAGCGTCAGCGCTGCACACGCACCAGGGCAGACTCCAGCCCCGCGCCGTCGAGTTTTTCCTTGAGCTGCTCGGCATCGTCCCGTTTGGTGAACGGGCCCACGCGCACACGGAAGACCGCGCGGCCGTTTTGTTCGCGCTCGCTCACACGGGCCTCCCAGCCCATCATGGCCAGCTTTGCGCGCTGGGCATCGGCGTCGGCCTGGGTGCGGAAAGCCCCGGCCTGCACGAAGTAGTCAAACGGGTCCACGTTACCCTTGGCAGCCGCCTTGGCCACGGCCAGATCGCCCAGCGGGTCGGCACCCGGCTTGGTTTCGGCCTTGGCGGCCTCGGGTTTGCTGGCGGCGGGCTTGGGGGCAGATGCCGCAGCGCGCACCTCGGGCGCTGGCGCAGCGGCCGAAGCGGGTGCAGACGCGGCAGCCGCCACGGGCGGCGTTGCGGGCCGGGCCGGGTTCTTGCCGTACAGCGGCGAGTTCGGGTCCCAGTTCTTGTTCTTCTGCGACTCGGCGGCGTCCATGTCTGCCGTGCGCCCGCCGCCCTTGTTCAGAAAAGGCACCGGCACCTTGGTCACATACACGGCCACCGCCAGCGCGGCGCCCAGGCCCACGATGACGCCGACGATAAAGCCGATGATGGTCCCGCCCGTCTGTTGCTTTTTCATATTGGTAGTAACTGCTTACATTCTGGCTGGAGCCGACACGCCCAGCACGGCCAGCCCATTGTGCAATACCTGCGCGGTGGCGGCGACCAGCGCCAGGCGGGCCTTCTTCACCGCTTCGTCGTCCACCAAGATGCGCTCGGCATCGTAATAGCTGTGGTAGCTGGCGGCCAGGTCGCGCAGATAGAAGGTCACGTCGTGTGGCGCCTCGCCGTCGGCGGCGGCCGTGAGCATCTCGGGGTACTTGGCCAATTGCAGCATCAGGGCCTGGGCCTGGGGGCCTTCCAGCGCCGACAGGTCCACATCCTTGAGCGACGCTACATCACCCCCACCCGCCTCTTGCCAGGCCCGCAGCACCGACTGGATGCGCGCATGCGCGTACTGCACGTAGTACACCGGGTTGTCGTTGTTCTGCGCCACGGCCAGGTCCACGTCGAAGGTGTATTCGGTGTCGGGCTTGCGGCTCAGGAGGAAAAAGCGCACCGCGTCCTTGCTGGTCCACTCGATCAAATCGCGCAGCGTGACGTAGCTGCCCGCGCGCTTGCTGATCTTGACTTCTTCGCCACCCTTGACCACACGCACCATGGTGTGCAGCACGTAGTCGGGGTAGCCCTGCGGGATGCCCACATCAGCCGCCAGCAGGCCCGCGCGCACGCGGGCGATGGTGCCGTGGTGGTCCGTGCCCTGGATGTTGACGACCTTGGTGAAGCCGCGCTCCCACTTGGCGATGTGGTACGCCACGTCGGGCACGAAGTAGGTGAAGCTGCCGTCCTGCTTGCGCATGACGCGGTCCTTGTCGTCGCCGTAGTCGGTGCTCTTGAGCCACAGCGCGCCGTCCTGCTCATAGGTCTTGCCGTTGGCCACCAGCTTGTTCACCGTGGCCTCGACGCGGCCGCTGGTGTACAGGCTGGACTCCAGGTAGTACTCGTCGAACTGGAGGTTGAACGCCTGCAGGTCCTTGTCCTGCTCGTTGCGCAGGTAGGCCACGGCAAACTGGCGGATGTTGTCGTAGTCCTCGACATCGCCATTGGCCGTGAACTCGCGGTCGTCGGCCTTCACGGTGGCCTTGGCCTTGAAGGCCTCGGCAATGTCGGCGATGTAGTCGCCGTTGTAAAAGTTCTTGGCCAGCGGGTTGTCGCTGTCGGTGGGCCAGCAGTCGTCACCGGGCTTGAAGCCCTTGGCGCGCAGCTGCGTGCTCTTGGTCAGGGTGTCGATCTGCACACCCGCGTCGTTGTAATAGAACTCGCGGTGCACCTTCCAGCCCTGGGTGCTGAACAGGTTGCAGATGGCGTCGCCCAGCGCGGCCTGGCGGCCATGGCCCACGTGCAGCGGGCCCGTGGGGTTGGCCGAGACGAATTCGACCAGCACCTTGGCGCCGCGGTCGGCCTGGTAGCCGAAGCGCTCGCCCGCGCCCAGCACTTCGCGCACCACCTCTTGCTTGGCAGCGGGCTTGAGGCGAATGTTCAGAAAACCGGGCCCGGCAATCTCGATGGCATCGACCCAGCGGGTGAATGCAGGCGTGGCCTCCAGGGCCGCCTTGAGCTGTTCGCCCAAAGCGCGCGGATTGAGCTTGAGCGGCTTGGCCAGCTGCATGGCCGCCGTGCAGGCGAAGTCGCCATGCGCGGCCACCTTGGGGGATTCAAAGGCCGCCTTGGCGCCAGCGCCGGGGGAGAGTTTGTCCAGCTCGGCCGCAAGCGCGGCCAGCAGATCGTGTTTGACAGAAAGCATCGGGGGATTTTACGGGCCGGGCCGCCCCCGCCCCTGCGGGCTGGTGCATGGCGCATTTGCCCGGCACCCGGCGCCATGCCGCGCGCAGCCAAGACGCAACAGATTGTCAGGAATTCTTTCCGCCCGTATCGCCGAGTCAGCCACGCGTGTCCCCGGTACGTTGTAATCGGGCAATCCGACGCGGGTTGCGTCTGATGCCACTACCCAATGGAGCCAACATGAAGAAGCTTCTCACCCTGTCTGCCCTGAGCCTGGTCCTTTCGTTCGGTGCAGCGCACGCTGCCGACGCCCCCGCCAAAGCGGCCACCGCCGCGCCCGCTGCCACGGCGGCATCTGCCGCACCGGCGGCCGAGCCCACCAAGCAGCAGTCCAAGATGGGCACCTGCAACAAGGAGGCAGGCGACATGAAGGGCGACGAGCGCAAGGCCTTCATGAAAACCTGCCTGAGCAACAAGCCCGCCACGCAGCAAGACAAGATGAAAACCTGCAACGCCGACGCCAAGGCCAAGACCCTCAAGGGCGACGAGCGCAAGGCCTTCATGAGCGAGTGCCTGAAAAAGTAAGACACGCCCCGCACCCTGCCACCGGGGTGCAAAAGCAGAAAAGCCCGCAGACCACCGGCCTGCGGGCTTTTACTTTTTGAACGCATGGGCTTACCAGCCGCGCGCCCAGAACACCGCAATCACCGCCACCACGGGCAGCACATGCGACTGGATCATCACCAGGCGGCGCACCTTGGCCACCTCGTGTGCGGGCGGCAAAGCCCCCGTGCTGTGCAGGTTCTGGCGCCAGCGGCGAAACGCGGCCGAGGGCACAAACGACAGCAGGATCATGGCCACCACGATGGTGATCTTGATGTGGAACAAGGGCTGCGAGAGGTACCACGACGCACCCTTCACGCCCCAGATCACCCGCGCCAGGCCGCTGCCGATCATCACCGCCCCGGCCACGCCATAGATCACATCCAGCCGGGCCAGGCGCTCGACCACGGCAGCGTTGAGCCATTCAATGCGGCACAGCGCCGCCTGGCTCGACAAGAAGACCACAAAGGTCAGGATGGCCAGCAGGTGGAGGGCGGCCAGAACGGCTTCGAGGGTCATGGTCAGATTCCTTGGGGACTGGGTTGCGCGCAGTGAGTCACACAGGCAACGGCGTGTTCAGCCACCATTGTCCACGGTGGCCGAGGACATCTGACCCGGCCCAAAAGAAAACGGCGCAGACCGGAGGGCCTGCGCCGTATCGAGCGGAATTCTGAAAAAAGGGTCAGGCCACGGTGCGGGCCACAGCCCCCACCGGCACATCCGCAGGCACCACGGGCGCAGCGGCGGCCGGCACAGCCACCGGCAGCGGGTGGCCGTTGAGCGCAGCATCCAGGCGCTCATGGTCCAGCGCGTTTTCCCAGCGCGACACCACCACGGTGGCCACCGCATTGCCGATGAAGTTGGTCAGCGAGCGGCATTCGCTCATGAAGCGGTCCACGCCCAGAATCAGCGCCATGCCCGCCACCGGCACCTCAGGCACCACGGCCAGCGTGGCGGCCAGGGTGATGAAGCCCGCGCCCGTCACCCCCGCCGCGCCCTTGGACGACAGCATCGCCACCAGCAGCAGCGCCACCTGGTGGCCCAGCGTCAACTCGGTGTTGGTGGCCTGGGCGATGAACAGCGCGGCCAGCGTCATGTAGATGTTGGTGCCGTCCAGGTTGAACGAGTAGCCCGTGGGCACCACGAGGCCCACCACCGACTTGCTGCAACCGGCCTTTTCCATCTTTTCCATCAGCGATGGCAGGGCGGATTCGGACGACGAGGTGCCCAGCACCAGCATCAGCTCGGCCTTGAGGTAGCGGCACAGCTTGAACACCGAGAAGCCGCACAGCCGCGCCACAAAGCCCAGGATCACCACCACAAACAGCAGCGAGGTGATGTAGAACGAACCCACCAGCCACGCAAGGTTGACCAGCGAGCCCAGGCCGAACTTGCCAATGGTGAACGCCATGGCGCCAAACGCACCGATAGGCGCAGCCTTCATCACGATGCCGACCACCTTGAACACAGGGGTCGTCAGCGCGTCCAGAAAGTTCAGCACCGGACGGCCTGCCTCACCCACCATGGCCAGACCCACGCCGAACAGCACGGCCACCAGCAGCACCTGCAGGATGTTGTCGCCCACAAACGGGCTCACCAGCGTCTTGGGGATGATGTCCAGCGCAAAGCCCGTGAGCGTCATCTCGTGCGACTTGGCCACATAGCCCTTCACAGCCGTCTGGTCGAGGTCGGCCACGTTGATGTTCATGCCCGCGCCGGGCTGCACCACGTTGGCCACCACCAGGCCCACCACCAGGGCGAGCGTGGAGAAGAACAGGAAGTACGCCATGGCCTTGCCGAACACGCGGCCCACGGTGGAGAGCTGCGACATGCCAGCGATGCCGGTCACGATGGTCAGGAAGATCACCGGGGCGATGATCATCTTGACCAGCTTGATGAACGCGTCGCCCAACGGCTTGAGCGCCTCGCCGTAGGACGGCTCGAAATGGCCCAGCAGCACGCCCAGCACGATGGCGAACACCACCTGGAAGTACAGTTGCCGATAAAAGGGCAGCTTCAAGGTCGAGGCTGCGGGAGCGGAATGGTTATGCATGGAACGGGTCTCCTGGGGTCACGGGTCTGCACCACCGGGGTGCTTCCGGCGCGCGTCAAGGGTGCCGTTTGTACCGCTGCACTTTGTTTCAGCCGATAACCTATTGGTATTAGTCGCAAGCGGCCTCATAGGAGAACGCGTGCACCAAATCAGGGTAACTACTTAGTCCCCAGCCTGGTGCGGCACACTCCCACTCGCGCCCAATTGGCCTTGCTGCCGCACAACCACCCCGCCGGATTTCCATGCCCACGCCCCGCCTTCGCCAGTTCTGGACGCTGCTCCTCCTGCTTGCAGGCACAGCGGCCAGCATGTTCGCGGCCGGTCAGTGGGCTTGGCACCGGTCCTTGCTGGACGAGAGCGAGAGCGTGCAACGCCAGTTGGCCCTGTACGGGCAGACGCTGGCCCAGCGCATCGACCGCTACCGCACCCTGCCCGAGGTGCTGGCCCTGGACGCGCAACTGCAAGACGCCCTGCGCCGCCCCCTGAGCACCGACGAGGTGGCGCAGCTCAACCGCAAGCTGGAGCAGGCCAACGGCGCCAGCCAGTCCTCCACCCTCACCCTGCTCAACCGCGACGGCCTCGCCGTGGCCGCCAGCAACTGGCGCACGGCCACCAGCAACGTGGGCGTGGACTACAGCTTTCGCCCCTACGTGCAGCAGGCGCTGGCGCAAGGGCGCGGCAGCTTCTACGGCATTGGCGTCACCACGGGCGAGCCGGGCTACTTCCTGTCGCAGGCCATCCGCGACGACAGCGGCCACATCCTGGGCCTGGTGGCCATCAAGATTGCGCTGCAGGAGCTGGAGCGCGAGTGGTTGCAAACCACCGACATCGTTCTGGCGTCGGACGCACATGGCGTGGTCTTCCTCGCCAGCCAGGACGCCTGGCGCTACCGCCTGCTGGAGCCGCTGGATGATGAGGAACGCCGCGAGCTGAACGCCACCCGCCAATACTCCGACCAGCCCTTGCGCCCGCTCGACTACCGCGAAGACGACCGTCTGGACAACGGCGGGCGGCTGGTGCGCGTGCAGCCCTCTACCGACATGCCCGTGCCCCCAGGGCGCATGCTGTGGCTGAGCCAGCCCTTGCCCGGCACGCCCTGGCAACTGCACCTGGTGCACACCACCCACAGCAGCATTGCCGACAGCCGCTGGGCGGCCGCAGCCGGGGGCGGCGGCTGGCTGGCCCTGTCGCTGCTGGTGCTGTTTGTGCGCCAGCGCCAGCGCCTGGCCCGCCTGCGCCAGCGCAGCCGCCAGGAGCTGGAGACCGTGCTGCAACAGCACGCGCAGGAGCTGCGCACCGCGCAGGACGGCATCGTGCAGGCCGCGCAGCAAGCCGACATGGGACTCTCCCGCAGCCTGGAGCACCTGCCCCAGGGCGTGGTCATCATCGACGCCGACCTGAAGCTGGTGGCCTGGAACTCGCGCTACGTGCAGCTGTTCCGCTACCCCGCCGACCTGATGCAGGTGGGCCGCCCCATTGAAGACCTGATGCGCCACAACGCGCGCCGGGGCCTGCTGGGCCCGGGCCCGGTGGAAGAAGCCATCGAACGCCGCCTGGCCCACCTGCGCAGCGCCACGCCCCACCTGCACGAAAGCGCCAAGGGCGACGGCACGGTGCTGGAGATCCGGGGCAACCCGCTGCCCGAGGGCGGCTTTGTGACCAGCTACGCCGACATCACCAGCTACAAAAACGCCGCGCGCGAGCTGCGGTCCCTCGCCGATGCGCTGGAGCAGCGCGTGGCCGACCGCACCCGCGACCTGGACGCCGCGCGGCGCGAAGCCGAGCAGGCCAACCGCTCCAAAACCCGCTTTGTGGCCGCCGCCGTACACGACCTGCTGCAGCCCCTGAACGCCGCGCGCATGTTCACCTCGCTCTTGCGCAGCCACCTGCCGGGCGACGCCGAGCGGCACGCGGTGGACAGCATCGACGGCGCCCTGGCCGCGCAAGACGCCATCCTTAACAGCCTGCTCGACATCTCGCGCATGGAATCGGGCCAGTTCGACGTGCACATCCACGACGTGGCGCTGGGCCCGCTCTTGCAGGTGCTGGGCCACAACTTTGGCGTACTGGCCGAAAGCCAAGGTTTAACACTGCGCTGCGTGCCCACGCACGCCGTGGTGCGCACCGACGACAACCTGCTGCGCCGCATCCTGCAGAACTTTGTCTCCAACGCCATCCGCTACAGCCGCCACGGGCGCATCGTGGTGGGCTGCAGACGGGTGAAGCGGGCGGCGGGCGACCACCTGCGCATCGAGGTGCACGACCAGGGCCCCGGCATCCCCGAGGCGCTGCAGCGCGAGATTTTTGAAGAATTCCGCCGCCTGGACGAAGGCCGCGCCGACGACCGGGGCGCAGGCCTGGGCCTGGCCATCGTCGAACGCCTGGGCCGCCTGCTGGGCCACGAAATTGGCCTGCGCTCGCAACTGGGGCGCGGCAGCGTGTTCTGGGTGTGTGTGCCGCTGGGCAACCCGGCCGCCGCGCAGCAGGCCCCGGCCCCCGCCACTGCGCAACAACCCGCCGACGACGCCCCCCTGCAAGGCAGCAGCGCCTGGGTGATCGACGACGATGGCCCCACCTGCGCCGCCACGCAGGCCCTGCTGCAGCGCTGGGGCTGCGCGGTGCCGCTGGCCGCAGGCGCGCCCGAAGCACTGGCCACCGCCCAGCCCGGCCAGGCGCCACAGTTGGTGCTGCTGGACGTGCACCTGGGCGCAGGCCTCCACGGTCCCGAAGTATTCGCGCACCTGTGCCAGCGCTGGGGCCAGACGCCCGCCGTGATCCTGGTCACGGCCGAGCGCGATGCCACCCTGCGCCGCCAGGCCGCCGAGCGCGGCTGGGGCTTTCTCGCCAAGCCGGTGCGCGCCCCTGCGCTGCGGGCGCTGGTGAGCCAGACGCTGCTGCGCTGGCGAGAACAAGCCTGATGGCAGGCCGCCCAGGGCGGCCGCAGAACATCAAAAACGATAGCTATAAAGGCATGCTAGTTGCGCGGCAGGGCCTTTTTTTACCAAAAATTTAGTTCACCACACACTGGCAACGCCCCCCCTCTCCCCAGCCCCCATGTCCTCAGTTCTGAGGACATACAACCCTCGGCGATTCCGGTAGCTTCAGCGCGCCAGATTCACAAGGACACGAGGAGAAGCGACAGCATGATGGCCAAGACAGCAGCGCAGGCGCCCACGCCCCACCCGCCCACCGCGCCCGGCGCAGCAACGCGCACCCTGTATGGCCTGGCCCGCACCTGCCTGCTGGGCGCCGCCCTGGTGCTGGCCGCCTGCGGCGGTGGCGGTGGTGGTGACGAAGCCCCGCCCGCTGGCACCCCCACCTTCCGCGTGGGCGGCCAGCTCGCCGGGCTGGGGGTGGGCAAGACCGTGGTCATTGCCGATGCCAGCGGGCCCAGCGCCGCCGTCTCGGCCAACGGCAGCTACAGCCTGCAGCTGCCCGCAGGCACCGCCTACAGCCTGCGCATTGCGGCCCAGCCCGTGGGCCAGACCTGCACCCTCACCAACGCTGCGGGCACCGTCAGCGCCGAGGTCAACAACATCAGCGTGGCCTGCCTGGACAACGCGGTGCCTTCCAACGCACGCACACTGGGCGGCAGTGTGGCGGGCCTGGGGGCGGGCAAAAGCCTGGTGCTGCAGCTGAGCGCTGGCGGCGCCACGCAGGAGGCCAGCGTGGCCGCCGATGGCCTGTTCGTGTTTGCCCAGCCGGTGGCCGGGCCCTACCGCATCACCGTGCGCAGCCAGCCGCTGAACCAGACCTGCACGGTCTCCGGTGGCGAAGGCGTGGCCGATTCCAATGGCCCTGCCCCGTCCATCAGCGTGGCCTGCGCAGCCACGGCCTTCCGGCTCTCGGGCACCGTGCGCGGCAACATCGGCGTGGTGGCGCTGCGCAACACGGCCAATGGCGACACGGTCACCGTGGGCGGCAATGGCGCGTTCAGCTTTGCCCAGCCGGTGCTGGCGGGCACGGCCTATTCCGTCACGGTGTTTGACATGAGCGCAGGCCAGACCTGCAGCGTGGGCGGCGGCACGGGCTTTGCCATGGCGGATGTCACGCAGATCACGGTGGGGTGCGAGGTGGACGCACCACCACCCCCTGCTCCGGTGGCCGTCCCGGCCATCCCCACGCTCACGCTGGCGTATGACGTGAAGACCTTCAAGCTCAGCTGGGGCGCCATTGCGCCGCCAGCGGGCGGCGGCGCCGTGACCTACCGCGTGACGGAAGACCCCGATGGCGCGGGCCCGGCAGCAGCCACGCAGATTGCCATAGGCCTCACGGGCACCAGCTACGACCGGGTGGTGGCGGGGTTGCTGCACACGCGGCTGAATGCCACGTACCGTGTGCAGGCCTGCAACAGCGGGGGGTGCAGCGCGTTGTCGGCGGCACAGGTGGTGGATTTGCCGAAGGCCATTGGGTACTTCAAGGCTAGCAATACCAGGGCGGCTGGTGGGTTCGGTTACGCCGTAGCCCTGTCGGGGGACGGCAGCACCCTCGCAGTGGGGGCAAGCGGAGACGGTAGCAGCGCCACAGGCATTGGCGGCAACCAGGGAGACAACGCTACCCCCGGCGCGGGCGCTGTGTATGTGTTCACCCGCACCGGTGGCGTGTGGAGCCAGCAGGCCTATGTGAAAGCCAGCAACACAGGTGCAGGTGACGGATTCGGGTCCAGCGTTTCTTTGTCATTGGACGGCAACACTCTGGCGGTAGGCGCGCGCTTTGAGGGCAGCGCGGCTATCGGTATCGATGGGAGCCAGACGGACAATTCAGCTCCCGGGGCTGGCGCTGTTTATGTGTTCGTCCGTAACGGCGGGGCTTGGAGCCAGCAGGCCTATGTAAAAGCCAGCAATACAAATACAGCAAATTCTGATTTCTTTGGTTACAGCGTTGCGCTATCAGGCGACGGCAGTACTTTGGCAGTGGGCGCCATTTGGGAAGCCAGTAGTGCCACCGGCATTGGAGGGAACCAGGCAGACAATTCGACAGGGGTGGCCGGAGCTGTGTATGTCTTTGCGCGGAGCGGTACTACATGGACCCAACAGGCCTATGTGAAGGCCAGCAATACTGCGGCATTTGACCACTTTGGCAACAGCGTGGCCCTGTCGGGCGACGGCAATACCCTGGCCGTGGGGGCGTTCGGGAAGGACAGCGGTGCAGGCGCCGTCTATGTCTTCACCCGTAGCGGCGGTGTCTGGAGCCAGCAGGCCTACGTGAAGGCCAGCAATACCCAGGGAAGTGACGAGTTTGGCCGGAGCGTGACCCTGTCGGGTGACGGCAATACCCTGGCCGTGAGTGCGTACGGAGAGGACAGCAGTGCCACGGGCATCGGCGGCGACCAGGCAGACAACTCGGCCAGCAGTGCAGGCGCCGTATATGTCTTCACCCGCAGCGGCAGCACCTGGAGCCAGCAGGCCTATGTGAAGCCCAGTAGCACCGATGCAGGTGACCGCTTTGGCTACAGCGTGGCACTGTCGGGTGACGGCAATACCCTGGCCGTAGGGGCGGACGCCGAGTCCAGCAGTGGCACTGGCATCAACGGAAACCAGGCGGACAACTCGGCCAGCAGTGCAGGCGCCGTCTATGTCTTCACCCGCAGCGGCGGCACCTGGAGCCAGCAGGCCTATGTGAAGGCCAGCAATACCGAGGCGATTGACAACTTTGGCTACAGCGTGGCCCTGTCGAGCGACGGCAATACCCTGGCCGTGGGGGCGAACGTGGAGGACAGCAATGCCACGGGCATCGGTGGCAGCCAGACGGACAACTCAGCCAGCAACTCTGGCGCGGTGTACGTGTACTGACGTCATGCCCCACCAAAACCTCAAGCCAAATAAGCCCCTGCCGCGCACTGCACAATCGCCAACAGCTATACAAACAATAGCAATCTAACTACGCCCGCGCACCAGCGGCAACCCCAGGCGGAACTCCCCCCCGCCCTCCCACGCGGCCCATTGGCAGTACCCGCCCAGCGCCTCGGCCCGATAGCGCACGTTGGCCAGGCCCAGGCCTGCCTTTGCGGCGTGCGGTGCATTGGCAGTGGGCACAAACGCACTGCCGTTGTCACGAATGCGCACCACCACGCAGGCTGGCTGCGCCCCCTCTGCGGGGCGGGCCTCGGTGGCCAGGTCGATGGCGGTGGCCTGGCTGTGCTTGAGGATGTTGGTGAGCACCTCTTGCAGGATGCGCAGCACATGCAGGGCGGCCTGCGGGTCGAGCCAGGGCAGCGGGGGCAGGTCTTGCACGCTCCAGGTGAGGGTGATGCCTGCGGCCTTGAGCCGGGGCGCCAGGCGAAACCGCAGGGCGGCCAGCAGCGCCAGCAGGTCGGCGTCGGCGGGGCTGAGCGAGTCGATGGCGAGCTTGAGGTCGTCGATGCAGTCCTTGAGCACCAGCGCCGTGTCGGCCGTGCTGGCCTGCCCGCGCTCGACCATGCGCAGCGCGCTCATGAGGGACGAGCCGATGCCGTCGTGCATGTCCTGCATCATGCGCTGGCGCTCGGCGGCCAGGGTTTGCTCGCGCTCCAGGGTGCGCAGCTGCTCGTGGCTGGCAGTGAGTTCGCGCTCGCGCGCGGCCAGCTGGTTCTCCAGCCCGGCGTTGACCAACTCCACCGCATGGATGGCGCCCACGTAGCGGCGGTAGACGATGGCCAGGAAGATGGCAAACAGGCCGATGGACAGGTAGGGCGCCAGGTACACGCGCTCAATGTTGATGCGGTAGTTCTGCAGCAGCAGGTCGTGCACCCCGGCGGGGATGTTGAGCGAGATCCAGGCAAACAGCACCATGCCTTCGCCCGAGCGCGCTTGCCAGGAGGCCCACAGGCCCGAGATGGCCACCACCGCCGTGAGCACCGCGATGGCGATGTACACCAGCGGCAGGATGGCGTTGAGGTGCGGCAGCAGGTGCGGCACGGGCAGGGTGAGCACGGTGCACAGCCCCACCAGCGTGACGATGCCCAACGCCAGCCGGGGCATGCGCTTGCGGTGCACGCGCAGGGCGAAGGCAAAGGCGGCGACCATGGCCCAGCCCAGCGCGTTGACGGTGAGCCAGCCAAACCAGTCGTCCGGCACGGGCAGGGGCCGGTCGTCCACCACGTAGTGCAGGTTGCGCAGCCCGCAGGTGACGGCGACAGCAAAGAACAGCAGGTAAATGGGCTCGCGGCGGCGCACCAGCCCCACGGCCAGCGCAAACAGCCCGATCACCAGGAAAGCCGCGCTCGCATGGCTGATGAGGTCGGTCTGTACAAACCGGCGCAGGTTGTAGCGCCACAGCAGCGCGTCTTCGGCGCCCACCCAGGCACTGGAGAGGGCCCCGCCCACGCCCTGCTGGCTGGCCATGCGCACCCAGACGGTGTGGGGCAGCTCGCCACCAGCACTCCTGTTGCCATTGCCGTTGCTGCCGCCGAGGGGGACCCACAGCGGCCGGTTGAAGCTGTTCCAGACGCGGCTGCCCCGCGTGCGGTAGACGATGCGGCCATCCACATACACCGCCACGATGCCAATGGTCTGCCAGCGCGGCAGGTACAGAAACAGCTCCTGCTCCGGCAAGCCCGGCGGCAGGGTGAGCCGGTACCAGGCCACCTCTGGCGCAGCCTGCAGCGATGCGTTGCCTTCTGCGAGGCTGCGGGGGCGGGCGTGGGGCAGGGGCACCTGGGCCCAGCCGTGCGGGTCTTGGGGGGCTTGGGCGCCTTGGGCTTCTTGGGTGCCTTGCGCCTCTGGCTCGGAAAAAGGCAGCTCGGGCGGTGGCTCCCAGCCCGCATCGGCCTGCAGGCGAAAGTCCGCCTGCTTCAAATGCAAGGCCGCACCGGCCTGGCCCTGGCCCTGTCCGCTGCAGGCTGCAAGCCATGCGGACAGCAGCCACAGGGCAGCGACCTTAATCAGCCAGCAGGCCCTGTTTGTAGGCGGCATGGATGGCTTCGGCGCGGGTGTTGACCTGGAGCTTGGCATAGATGCGCCGCACAAAGGTAAGCACGGTGGTGCGGGACACGCCCATGGCGCTTGCGGTTTCTTCGGTGGTGAAGCCCTTGCTCACGTAGCGCAGCACCTCGTGTTCGCGTGCCGACAGGAGGGTGGACGGTTCGCTGGCTGGGGCCAGGCTGGCGGCGGCGCGCGCCAGGATTTTGCGCGCCACCATGGGGCTGATGGGGCTGCCGCCCGCGTGGAGGTTGCGGATTTCTTCGGCCAGCTCGGCGGCATCCACGTCCTTGAGCAGGTAGCCCATGGCCCCGGCCTCGATGGAGCGCAGCACATGGTCCTCATCGCCAAAAATGGTGCTGACCAGGATGCTGCAATCAGGCCACTGCACGCGTGCGGCGCGGATCACGTCCAGGCCCGAGCCGTCGGGCAGGCCCAGGTCCACCAGCAGCACGTCCATGGGCGCGTGGGGCAGCAGGGCCAGTGCCTCGGCACGGCCGGTGGCCACCAGTGCGAGCGCCAGGTCGGGCTGGGCGGCAATCATGGCCACCAGGGTCTCGCGGCTGGCGGCATCGTCTTCCACCACCCCGACGCGCAACGTGGGCGGGGACGAAGGGGCGGGCGTGGGCATGGCGCGATTATCACCACGCGCCTGTGCGCAGAAGGTTCTCAGCCTGTGCCGCCGTCCTCGGCCTCCAGGCTTTTCACCAACACCGCCGCCTGCGTGCGGCTGTAGCACGCAAGCTTTTTCAGGATGGCGGTGACATGCACCTTGACGGTGTTCTCGGCCAGGCCCAGCGCGCTCGCGATCTGCTTGTTGAGCAAACCATCGGCCAGGCAGAGCAGCACGCGGAACTGCTGGGGCGTGAGCTGCGCGAGCCGGGCGGCTAGCTCCGCATCGGCCTCGGAGCGCTCGGCCGCCATGGGCGGGAACCAGCTGCCGCCGTCCAGCACGGCCTGGATGGCTTCGCCCATAGCTTCGGCCGGGGCTGATTTGGGGATGAAGCCTGCCGCGCCAAACTGCTGGGCGCGGCGGATGACCCGCGGGTGGTCGTTGGACGAGATGATGACCACCGGCAGCTCGGGGTATTCGCCGCGCACATGCAGCAGGGCCGAAAAGCCCCGTGCGCCGGGCATGCTCAGGTCCAGCAGCACCAGCTCGACCTCGGGGTGGTCCTGCAGCGCCTGGCCCAGCGTGGCGGCGCTGGCGGCTTCCAGCGTGCGGAACTGCGGCAGCCGCTCGCGCAGCACGTGCAGCACGGCGGCGCGGAACAGCGGGTGGTCGTCAGCGACGAGGAGCGTGGGCTCGGACATACCGCGTCATTCGCCTTTCCAGAACGCGGGCTGCGCGTACTGGTGCTTGAGGTGCTCGATCCACAGCCGCACGCGCAGGGGCAGGTGTTTGCGCTGGGGGAAGACCACGTAGATGCCGTTGGGCGGGGCGGCAAAGTTCTCCAGCACCGCCACCAGGCGGCCTGCGGCGATCTCGGCCTCGACCTCCCAGGTGCTGCGCCAGGCGATGCCCCAGCCGCCCAGGCACCAGTCGTGCAGCACCTGGCCGTCGGAGCAGTCCAGCGGGCCGCCGGGCTTGAGATGCATCACTTCAGTAGAGCCATCGGCGTGCGGCACTCTGAATGCCCAGCCGCGCGTCTGCGAGGCGTCGCTGGAGAGCGTGAGGCAGTCGTGCTGCACCAGCTCGGCCGGCGCGCGCGGGGTGCCGCGCCGGGCCAGGTATTCGGGCGTGGCCACACACAGGCGGCGGTTGTCGGCAATGCGCACGCTCACCAGCGACGAGTCGGGCAAATCCCCCACGCGCACGGCGCAGTCAAAGCCTTCGCCCGCGAGGTCCACCACACGGTCGCTGAGGTTGAGCGAGATGGTCACGTCCGGGTGGGCCGAGCGAAAACGCGGCACCAGCGGCGCCACATGGCGGCGGCCAAACCCGGCGGGCGCGGTGATGCGCAGATGGCCCGTGGCCTTGACGCCGCCTTCGGACACGCTGGCTTCGGCATTGGCCACGTCGGCCAGCAGGCGCTGGCAGTCTTCCAGAAACGCGCTGCCCTCGTGCGTGAGGCTGATGCGGCGCGTGGTGCGCACCAGCAGCTTCACGCCCAGGTGCTCTTCGAGCGCATCGAGCCGCCGCCCCATGATGGCGGGCGCCACGCCCTCGGCCTTGGCCGCTGCCGTGAGGCTGCCGCGCGTGGCCACCGACACAAAGGATTCGAAGGCCTTGAGTTTGTCCATGGGCGGTGATTATGGAGACATCCACGCCAGGGCCCGCGCCTGGCCTTGGTGGCACAGCACTGCCCAGTGGCAGAGAAATTTGAAGCAAAAACAGGCCCCTGCGCGCGACCACATTGCCTTAATAGCTATATTTTTAATAGCAATCAAATCAGACGAGACTTGAGGAACCCCACCGTGCCGTAGCGCTTGACTTCGGCATAGTGGTCGCGCGTGAGGCCCTGCACCATGGCTGCGTAGGCGTCGGCCAGGTCGGGTGCGATGCTGAAGTGGTCGTAGTTCACGATCACGCCCACGCGCTCGCCCTGTGCGGCGAGCGGTGCGAGCAGGCGGCGCACCTCGTGCTCGATGGCGTCGATGGTGCTGGCGGTGTTGATCTGCAGGCCCGAGAAGTCGATGTGCAGCAGCTGGCGCGCGGCGTCCAGCTCAAAGCGCTGCACCAACGGGCGGTTGAGCAGTTGCTCGCGCAGGCCCAGCGGGCCGGGCTCGAACAGGCGCAGGTCCATGGTCTGCAAGCCGGGGCTAATGCGCGGCGTGAACGCCATGTGGGCCAGCACGTCGCGGTGCAGGTCGATGCCGGGCGCCAGCTCGATCAGCTCCAGCGCACCACCACCATCCAGCTCGCCCGAGGGCACCAGGCGGAACACGCAGCGCTCCGTCACATACAGCACGCGCTGGCCGCGCCGCAACGCCTCGGCGCCGCTGAAGGTGCGGTGCTCCACCGCGCGCACCAGCTTGCGCGCGCCGCCCTCGTGCAGGATGTGCAGGTGGCCGTCCACCGCCTCGACCTGCAGATCGCCCGCCGTGAAGGTGCCGACAAACACCACGGTCTTGGCGTTCTGGCTGATGTTGATGAAGCCGCCCGCACCCGCCAGGCGCGGCCCGAACTTGCTCACGTTGAGGTTGCCGTGCTGGTCGGCCTGCGCCAGGCCCAGGATGGCGATGTCGAGGCCACCACCGTCGTAGAAGTCAAACTGGTTGGGCTGGTCGATGATGGCCTGCGGGTTCACGGCCGCGCCAAAGTTCAGCCCGCCTGCGGGGATGCCGCCGATTACGCCGGGCTCGGCCGTGAGCGTGACCAGGTCGATGATGCGCTCCTCGGCCGCGACGTTGGCCACGCCCTCGGGCATGCCGATGCCCAGGTTGACCACTTGGTGCGGGCGCAACTCCAGCGCCGCGCGGCGGGCGATGATCTTGCGCTCGGTCAGGGGCATCGCCTCCAGCGTGTCCATGGGCACGCGCAGCTCACCCGCAAACGCGGCGCTGTAGGGCTCGGCAAAGGTCTGGTGGTGGTGCGCGGGCTCGGTGGCCAGCACCACGGCGTCCACCAGCACGCCGGGCACCTTCACCTGCCGGGGGTTGAGCGTGCCGCGCTCCGCAATGCGCTCGACCTGCGCGATGACCACACCGCCCGAGTTGCGCGCCGCCATGGCAATCGCCAGCGCTTCGAGCGTGAGCGCCTCGCGCTCCATGGTGAGGTTGCCGTCGGCATCGGCCGTGGTCGCGCGGATGATGCCCACGTGGATCGGGAAGGCCTTGTAGAACAGGTAGTCCTGCCCGTCGATGGGCAGGATGCGCACCAGGTCTTCGGTGGTACGCGCATTGAGCTTGCCGCCGCCGTGGCGCGGGTCTACAAAGGTGTCGAGGCCTACGCGTGTGAGCGTGCCGGGCTTGCCCGCAGCGATGTCGCGGAACAGGTGTGTGATCACGCCCTGGGGCAGGTTCCAGGCCTCGATCTGGTTGTCCACCGCCAGCTTCTGGATGCGCGGCACCAGGCTCCAGTGCCCGCCGATCACGCGCTTGAGCAGGCCCGCGTGGCCCAGGTGGTTGAGGCCGCGCTGCTTGCCGTCGCCCTGGCCTGCGGCGTAAACCAGCGTGAGGCCCTGCGGGGTTTGTGTGGATTCCCAGCGCTGGGCCAGCGCCACCGCAATGCTCTCGGCAAAGCCGATGCCCACAAAGCCGCCCGTGGCCACGGTGTCGCCGTCGTGGATGAGCTGCACGGCATCGGCGACGCTCACGATCTTGTTCTTGTAGGCAGCGTTCAGCGCGCCAGCGGACAGGGGTGTCTGCATGGGTTTGTCTCCCGTTGGGGTGGTTGTGCGCGCAGCGTAGTGGCTTCTGGGCGCCAGCACCACTACGGACGACTACGGATGGCGTTGAAGTCTGGACGGCAAAAGGAGCATCGGCTGCAACGCGCGATCAACGATCTCGCGCGTTTCGCTTCGATGCCTTCTGCCGCCCAGACTCCCTGGCCCTGACTCCCCGCCACTTTTGCTTAAAAGTCACTGGTTTAGAGATTTTCAGCGTATTTATGTGTGCAGATATTTGCAATACAGTCTGTCCATCATCGCTTCGTAGCGGCTTTTTTCCTCTTTTTTCAGCGAGCTTTTCCATGACCGACCGCACCCAAGTCAACGGCCTGCAAGTGGCCACCTCCCTGTACCGCTTTGTCGAAGACAAGGTGCTGCCCGGCACGGGCGTGGGCAGCGAAGCGTTCTGGAAGGGCTTCGACGCCATCGTGTCGGACCTGGCACCGCGCAACATCGCCCTGCTGGCCGAGCGCGACCGCCTGCAGACCGAGCTGGACACCTGGCACAAGGCCAACCCCGGCCCCATCCAGAACATGGTGGCCTACCGCAGCTTCCTCGAAAAGATCGGCTACTTGGTGCCCCAGCCCGCCGATGTGAAGGCCACCACCGCCAACGTGGACGACGAACTGGCCACGCAGGCCGGCCCGCAGCTGGTGGTGCCCATCCTGAACGCGCGCTATGCGCTGAACGCCGCCAACGCGCGCTGGGGCAGCCTGTATGACGCGCTGTATGGCACCGATGCCATCAGCGAGGAAGGCGGTGCCGAAAAGGGCAAGGGCTACAACCCCGTGCGCGGCGCCAAGGTGATCGCGTTTGCACGCCAGGTGCTGGATGACACGGCGCCTTTGGCCAACGGCTCGCACAAGGACTCGACCGGCTACAAGGTGGAAGGCGGCCAGTTGGTGGTGTCGCTCGCCAGTGGCGGCAGCACGGGCCTCAAGGACGCTGCACAGTTCAAGGGCTACCAGGGCAATGCCGCTGCGCCTTCGTCGGTGCTGCTGCAGCACAACGGCCTGCACCTCGATATCCAGATCAACCGCGCTACCCCCATCGGCCAATCTGATGCCGCTGGCGTGAGCGACCTGGTGCTGGAAGCAGCCCTGTCCACCATCCTGGACCTGGAAGACTCCGTGGCCGCCGTGGACGCCGAAGACAAGGTGCTGGGCTACAGCAACTGGCTGGGCATCATCCAGACCACGCTGACCGAGCAGGTCGCCAAGGGTGGCAAGACCATCACACGCGGGCTGAACGGTGACCGCATCTACACGGGCCCCCAAGGCGGCGAAGTGCGCCTGCATGGTCGCTCGCTGATGTTCCTGCGCAATGTGGGCCACCTGATGACCAACCCGGCCATCCTGTGGAAGGACGCACAGGGTCAACAACGCGAGATCCCTGAAGGCATCATGGATGCGGTGGTGACCACGGCTATCGCCCTGCACGACCTGCAAGGGCACGGCGCCAACGGTATTCGCAACAGCCGCAAGGGCAGCGTTTACATCGTCAAGCCCAAGATGCACGGCCCCGCCGAAGTCGGCTTTGCCGCCGAGCTGTTCGGCCGCGTCGAGAAGCTGCTGGGCCTGCCCGACAGCACCGTCAAGCTGGGCATCATGGACGAAGAGCGCCGCACGTCCGTCAACCTCAAGGCCTGCATTGCCGCCGCATCGAGCCGCGTGGCGTTCATCAACACCGGCTTCCTGGACCGCACGGGCGATGAGATGCACACCGCCATGCACGCCGGCCCCATGGTGCGCAAGGGCGACATGAAGACCAGCGCCTGGATCCAGTCGTACGAGAAGAACAACGTGCTGGTGGGCCTGAGCTGTGGCCTGCGCGGCAAGGCGCAGATCGGCAAGGGCATGTGGGCCATGCCCGACCTGATGGCCGAGATGCTCAAGCAAAAGATCGCCCACCCCAAGGCCGGTGCCAACACCGCCTGGGTGCCCAGCCCCACGGGCGCCACGCTGCATGCGCTGCACTACCACCAGGTGAAGGTGAGCGACATCCAGATCGAACTGGAAAAGACCGATGTGAACGCCGAGCGCGACAACCTGCTGACCGGCCTGCTGACCGTGCCCGTGGCCGCCGCCCCCAACTGGAGCGATGCCGAGAAGCAGCAGGAGTTGGACAACAACGCCCAGGGCATCCTGGGCTACGTGGTGCGCTGGGTGGACCAGGGCGTGGGCTGCTCCAAGGTGCCCGACATCCACAACGTGGGCCTGATGGAAGACCGCGCCACGCTGCGCATCAGCAGCCAGCACCTGGCCAACTGGCTGCACCACGGTGTGGTGACCGAAGCCCAGGTGCGCGCCACGTTCGAGCGCATGGCCGCCGTGGTGGACGGCCAGAACGCCGGCGACCCTCTGTACCAGCCCATGGCCGGACACTTCGACACCAGCATGGCGTACAAGGCGGCCTGCGACCTGGTCTTCAAGGGCATGGAGCAGCCCAGCGGCTACACCGAGCCACTGCTGCACGCCTGGCGCCTGAAGCTGAAGGCGGCCCAGGCGGCCTGACCCCAGGCCCGATGCACCACGCGGTGTGCGCCCGGTGGGCGCCATCGCGATGGTCACTATTCTTTTGATAGCTGTTAGCGCAATAGGAATGCGCGCAAGCAGCTATTTTTTCTTGAACTCTTGAGTCATCCTCGGGCTCTGGGGTGCTCATTGCTTCCCACAGGTACGCACCTGGGGGCCGAGGCCGATGGGTTCGTGCAACACGCTCCTTCCTGGTTCATCGCCTTACACTGGGTGACTCGCGCCGCCACCGGCCCGGCACCATGTCCGCCCCGAACCCGCTCCCCACGTCCCTATCCCGCTGCCCGCTGTGCGGCGCGGCCAACCAATGCGCCATCGCCGCAGGCCGCCCACCAGAAAGTTGCTGGTGCATGGTGCAGCCCATTGCGCCCGCGGCGCTGGCGGTGGTGCCCGAATCACAGCGGGGTCAGGTCTGCATCTGCCCGGCCTGCGGCGCGATGCCTGCAGACACCCAGTAACCCTTTGCAGGCCTGCCGGGGTCTGCGCCGCTATGATTTCTGCTTTTGCGGCGATGCGCCTTGAAGGAGTCTGATATGCCCACGTACCACGTTGAAATGATGGAAGGCCGCACGGTCGAGCAAAAGCGCAAGCTGGTCGAAGAGATCACCCGCGTGAGCGTCGAAGTGCTTGGCGGCTCGCCCGAATCGGTGGACATCCTGATCACCGATGTGAAGCGCGAAAACTGGGCCACCGGCGGCAAGCTCTGGCTGGAACGCAGCTGAACTGCGACGATGCGCCCCCCGTGGGTGGTTCCGCGCCACCCCTGGTCGCATCGAATCGGTTGAAGACCCCATGACAACCGCCATCCCCGGCTCCCTGTCGGTGCTGCGTGAGCGCTACGGCGAGCGCTATCGCTGGCTGCTCTTGCTGTCGGTCATGGTGGGGACCATGGCGTCGATCATGTCCTCCACCATCGTGAACGTGGCCATCCCGGACATGAGCCACTACTTCACCCTGGGGCAGGAGCGCGCCCAGTGGGTCACATCGGGCTTTATGGTGGCCACCACGGTGTCCATGCTCACCACGCCCTGGCTGCTGTCACGCTACGGCTACCGCGCCACCTATGTGGGCGCGATGCTGCTGCTGCTGCTGGGCGGCGTGGGGGGCGGGCTGGCGCGCGATTTTGGCCTGGTGCTGGCCGCGCGGGTCGCCGAGGGGTTGGCGGCTGGGGTCGTGCAGCCCATCCCTGCCGTCATCATCCTCTATGCCTTCCAGCCCCATGAACAAGGCCGCGCCAGCGGCATCTTTGGCATGGGCGTGGTGCTGGCGCCTGCCATCGGCCCCAGCATCGGAGGCCTGCTGGTGGACTGGTTTGGCTGGCGCTCGATTTTTTTCATGGTCGTGCCGCTGTGCCTGGCCTCGATCTGGCTGGCCTACAAATTTGTCCCCGTGACGGCGCCCGGAGGCGTGGAAGCCAACCGACAAGGCGAGGCGCTCGACTGGCGCGGTCTGCTGCTGGGCACCGTGGGCACGCTATGCCTGCTCAATGGCCTGGTATCGCTGCACGGGGGCTCTGTGGCTGAAGCCATCCTTCTGCTGGTGGGGGCTGCATTGGCGGTGGCTGGGTTCATTGCCTGGCAACGGCGGCAGATCCAGCAGGGCCGCAAACCCTTGATGGACTTGCGACTGTTCCAGTACCGGCAATTTGCCATGGGCAGTGTGGTGGCGTTTATCTATGGCACGGCCCTGTTTGGGTCCACCTACCTGCTGCCCGTGTTCATGCAGTTGGGGCTGGAACTGTCCGCCTCGCACGTGGGCACACTGATGCTGCCCGCCGGGTTTGTGCTGGCGGTCACCATAGCGCTGGTGGGGCGGCTTGCAGACCGGCAACCTACGCATTTCCTTGTCAGCACGGGCCTGGGCCTGCTGGCACTTTCGTTTGGGCTGATGGTGTTTGTTGGCCTGGGCTCTCCGCTGTGGATGCTGGTGGGCTTTGCCATCCTGGGGCGCATCGGCCTCGGATTCATCCTGCCCTCGCTGAACCTGGGAGCGATGCGGCCGCTCGACAAGTCTCTGATCTCACAGGGCTCCAGTGCCATCGGTTTCTTGCGCATGCTGGGGGGGGCTGCTGGGGTGAGCCTGTGCGGCATCGTGCTGGAATGGCGGCTGGGGGCCCATGGGGCGTCGCTGACCGCTGGCGGCAGCAACCCCGCCCGCATCGCGGCGTTCAGAGAGACATTCTTGATGCTGACCTTGTTGTGCGTACTGGCCCTGGTGGCCGCCTGGCAGTTGCGCGAGGCCAAGCCGCGCTGAGTGAGCAGTCGGGGTTGCGCGTCAGCAGCGGCGCTCCGCGGATAAGGCATCATTCGTTGGCCCATCAACAACACCCAGAAACGGAATCCGCGCCATGTGCCAACTGCTGGGCATGAACTGCAATGTCCCCACCGACGTGACCTTCAGCTTCACAGGTTTTGCGCAGCGTGGTGGCAAGACCGACCACCACAGCGATGGCTGGGGCATTGCGTTTTTCGAGGACAAGGGCCTTCGGCATTTCGTGGACCATCAGGCGGCGGTGGAATCCCCCGTGGCCGAGCTGATCCGCCGCTACCCTATCAAGAGCAAGAACGTTATCGCGCACATTCGCAAAGCCACCCAGGGGGTGGTCAGCCTGCAAAACTGCCATCCCTTTGTGCGGGAGCTTTGGGGCCGCTACTGGGTGTTTGCGCACAACGGAGATCTCAAGGACTTCCGTCCCCGCTTGCACTCACATTTCCGCCCTGTGGGCGACACCGACAGTGAGCATGCGTTTTGCTGGATCATGCAGGAGCTGGCAAAGTCCCACGCCAGCGTCCCCTCTGTTCCAGAGCTGACCTTGACGCTCAAGGAGCTTGCTGCGCGCATAGCGCCCCATGGCACGTTCAACTTTCTGCTTTCCAACGGCCAGGCCCTGTGGGCACACGCCTCGACCAACCTGCACTACATAGAGCGCCGCCATCCATTTGGTGCAGCGCAACTGAGTGACGAAGACCTGCAGCTGGATTTTTCCAAGGAAACTGGTGAACACGATCAGGTCGCTGTGATCGTGACGAGTCCGCTAACGACGAACGAAACGTGGACGGCGTTCGGCAAGGGCGAACTGCTGGTGTTTGAGCAAGGCCAGCGGCGGCCTGTTTGACGCGCATCCCCCGAGAACTGAGTGGGATTGGAACGCACTCGGCGATGGCGAGCAATTGGTGCGCAGTGAGCACAGTAGGCTGCAGATTTGGAAATGTGCTTGATTTAGGGCTGTAGAGATGTGGGGAGTGTGAGACGTGGCGATTGGATCGCATGCCCCTCTCGATTGCTGAGCAGAGTGCTGCTCATGGTGTATTCAGGGGAGCACAAAGCAAAAAACCCCAGTCCTTTAGAGACCGGGGTTTTCTGGGCTGTAAGAGCCTGACGATGACCTACTTTCACACGGGAACCCGCACTATCATCGGCGCAAAGTCGTTTCACTGTCCTGTTCGGGATGGGAAGGAGTGGTACCAACTTGCTATGGTCATCAGGCATAACTTGGTGCTGGGCTGTTCGTGTGAACAGCCTGGCGAATTCATAGAGTCTGGAATCAGATTTTGTGTCTTTTGACTGCGTCTAACTTGGCATAACAGACTTTGAGCTTCACGCTGGAGAGCGTGTTGGCTATCAAAGTTATAGGGTCAAGCCGCACGAGCAATTAGTATCAGTTAGCTTAACGCATTACTGCGCTTCCACACCTGACCTATCAACGTCCTGGTCTTGAACGACTCTTTAGGGGGCTCAAGGCCCCGGCAGATCTCATCTTGAAACGAGTTTCCCGCTTAGATGCTTTCAGCGGTTATCTCTTCCACACTTAGCTACTCGGCAATGCCACTGGCGTGACAACCGATACACCAGAGGTGTGTCCACTCCGGTCCTCTCGTACTAGGAGCAGGCTTCCTCAAATCTGCAGCGCCCACGGAAGATAGGGACCAAACTGTCTCACGACGTTTTAAACCCAGCTCACGTACCTCTTTAAATGGCGAACAGCCATACCCTTGGGACCGGCTACAGCCCCAGGATGAGATGAGCCGACATCGAGGTGCCAAACACCGCCGTCGATATGAACTCTTGGGCGGTATCAGCCTGTTATCCCCAGAGTACCTTTTATCCGTTGAGCGATGGCCCTTCCATACAGAACCACCGGATCACTATGTCCTGCTTTCGCATCTGCTCGACTTGTCAGTCTCGCAGTTAAGCACGCTTATGCCATTGCACTATCGTCACGATGTCCGACCGTAACTAGCGTACCTTCGAACTCCTCCGTTACGCTTTGGGAGGAGACCGCCCCAGTCAAACTGCCTACCATGCACTGTCCCCGATCCAGATAATGGACCTAGGTTAGAACCTCAAACACACCAGGGTGGTATTTCAACGTTGGCTCCATGAGATCTAGCGACCTCACTTCAAAGCCTCCCACCTATCCTACACAGATCTGTTCAAAGTCCAATACAAAGCTACAGTAAAGGTTCATGGGGTCTTTCCGTCTTTCCGCGGGGAGATTGCATCATCACAAACATTTCAACTTCGCTGAGTCTCAGGAGGAGACAGTGTGGCCATCGTTACGCCATTCGTGCAGGTCGGAACTTACCCGACAAGGAATTTCGCTACCTTAGGACCGTTATAGTTACGGCCGCCGTTTACTGGGACTTCAATCAAGAGCTTGCACCCCATCATTTAATCTTCCAGCACCGGGCAGGCGTCACACCCTATACGTCCACTTTCGTGTTTGCAGAGTGCTGTGTTTTTATTAAACAGTCGCAGCCACCGATTTTTTGCAACCCCGTTGGGCTCCCTCTGTACGAGTTCACCTACTTGGGGCATACCTTCTCCCGAAGTTACGGTATCAATTTGCCGAGTTCCTTCTCCTGAGTTCTCTCAAGCGCCTTAGAATACTCATCTCGCGCACCAGTGTCGGTTTGCGGTACGGTCGTCAATAGCTGAAGCTTAGTGGCTTTTCCTGGAAGCAGGGTATCACTCACTTCGTCTGCAAGCAGACTCGTTATCACCCCTCATCTAAGCCCGGCGGATTTGCCTACCAGGCACGACTACAGGCTTGAACCAACATATCCAACAGTTGGCTGAGCTAACCTTCTCCGTCCCCACATCGCACTATTGATCGGTACAGGAATATTGACCTGTTTCCCATCAGCTACGCATCTCTGCCTCGCCTTAGGGGCCGACTCACTCTACGCCGATGAACGTTGCGTAGAAAACCTTGCGCTTACGGCGAGGGGGCTTTTCACCCCCTTTAACGCTACTCATGTCAGCATTCGCACTTCTGATACCTCCAGCATCCGTTACCAGACACCTTCACAGGCCTACAGAACGCTCTCCTACCACTTGCAATAAATTGCAAATCCGCAGCTTCGGTAACTGGCTTAGCCCCGTTACATCTTCCGCGCAGGACGACTCGATCAGTGAGCTATTACGCTTTCTTTAAATGATGGCTGCTTCTAAGCCAACATCCTGACTGTTTTAGCCTTCCCACTTCGTTTCCCACTTAGCCAATTTTAGGGACCTTAGCTGGCGGTCTGGGTTGTTTCCCTCTTGAGTCCGGACGTTAGCACCCGGTGCTCTGTCTCCCAAGCTGTACTCTGCGGTATTCGGAGTTTGCATAGGTTTGGTAAGTCGCCATGACCCCCTAGCCTAAACAGTGCTCTACCCCCGCAGGTAATACTTGAGGCACTACCTAAATAGTTTTCGGAGAGAACCAGCTATTTCCAAGTTTGTTTAGCCTTTCACCCCTATCCACAGCTCATCCCCTAGTTTTGCAACACTAGTGGGTTCGGACCTCCAGTACCTGTTACGGCACCTTCATCCTGGCCATGGATAGATCACTTGGTTTCGGGTCTACACCCAGCGACTGATTCGCCCTATTCGGACTCGATTTCTCTACGGCTTCCCTATTCGGTTAACCTTGCCACTGAATGTAAGTCGCTGACCCATTATACAAAAGGTACGCAGTCACCCTTGCGGGCTCCTACTTTTTGTAAGCATGCGGTTTCAGGATCTATTTCACTCCCCTCCCGGGGTTCTTTTCGCCTTTCCCTCACGGTACTGGTTCACTATCGGTCGATTACGAGTATTTAGCCTTGGAGGATGGTCCCCCCATATTCAGACAGGATTTCTCGTGTCCCGCCCTACTTTTCTCTAACTTAGTACCACACGTCTGTTTTCGCATACAGGGCTATCACCTGCTATGGCCGGGCTTTCCATCCCGTTTTGCTAACAGTCGTGCTATCACTAGAAGGCTCTTCCGATTTCGCTCGCCACTACTTTCGGAATCTCGGTTGATGTCTTTTCCTCGAGCTACTGAGATGTTTCAGTTCACCCGGTTCGCCTCGCATACCTATGTATTCAGTATGCGATACCTCTTGCGAGGTGGGTTTCCCCATTCAGAAATCTCCGGATCAAAGCTTATTTGCCAGCTCCCCGAAGCTTATCGCAGGCTATCACGTCTTTCATCGCCTGTAATCGCCAAGGCATCCACCACATGCTCTTAGTCACTTGACCCTATAACTTTGACATCTCTTTCAAGATATCGCCATCATCTCAAGGACTTGCCAGGTCTTTCACCTGACGCGTTATGCCGTAATGTGAATAATTCCTCGATATCACTATCAAGAAACATTCGTCATTACTGAGTTCAAATTACTTCGCAATCGCTTTCGCAATCACGTTTGCTCATTGAACATTCGTTTTGACGCAATCAAAAATTTGTCACCAGGGGCACGGTCTGCACTAAACCTTTACGAATGTGCAGTTTCCCCTGGCAACTCTGATTTCGACTCTATGAATTTTTAAAGAACAGCCGATTGATCAATCGATATTGATCAACAACAAAACAGCCTTTTGCAAAGCAGCTTTGGTGTTGAATTCCCGAAGTGTTGTTGGTGGAGGATGACGGGATCGAACCGACGACCCCCTGCTTGCAAAGCAGGTGCTCTCCCAGCTGAGCTAATCCCCCATCTCGATCCATTGCCTGCAACTCTCATCGCAGCCATCGCCATCGGAATTTGGTGGGTCTAGTTGGGCTCGAACCAACGACCCCTGCGTTATCAACACAGTGCTCTAACCAGCTGAGCTACAGACCCTGTTCCAACAACCGATAAGTGTGGGCGTTCAATATTGAATGCAGTTTTCCAGAAAGGAGGTGATCCAGCCGCACCTTCCGATACGGCTACCTTGTTACGACTTCACCCCAGTCACGAACCCTGCCGTGGTAATCGCCCTCCTTGCGGTTAGGCTAACTACTTCTGGCAGAACCCGCTCCCATGGTGTGACGGGCGGTGTGTACAAGACCCGGGAACGTATTCACCGCGACATTCTGATCCGCGATTACTAGCGATTCCGACTTCACGCAGTCGAGTTGCAGACTGCGATCCGGACTACGACTGGCTTTATGGGATTGGCTCCCCCTCGCGGGTTGGCAACCCTCTGTACCAGCCATTGTATGACGTGTGTAGCCCCACCTATAAGGGCCATGAGGACTTGACGTCATCCCCACCTTCCTCCGGTTTGTCACCGGCAGTCCCATTAGAGTGCCCTTTCGTAGCAACTAATGGCAAGGGTTGCGCTCGTTGCGGGACTTAACCCAACATCTCACGACACGAGCTGACGACAGCCATGCAGCACCTGTGTTATGGCTCTCTTTCGAGCACTCCTCTATCTCTAAAGGATTCCATACATGTCAAAGGTGGGTAAGGTTTTTCGCGTTGCATCGAATTAAACCACATCATCCACCGCTTGTGCGGGTCCCCGTCAATTCCTTTGAGTTTCAACCTTGCGGCCGTACTCCCCAGGCGGTCAACTTCACGCGTTAGCTTCGTTACTGAGTCAGTGAAGACCCAACAACCAGTTGACATCGTTTAGGGCGTGGACTACCAGGGTATCTAATCCTGTTTGCTCCCCACGCTTTCGTGCATGAGCGTCAGTACAGGCCCAGGGGATTGCCTTCGCCATCGGTGTTCCTCCGCATATCTACGCATTTCACTGCTACACGCGGAATTCCATCCCCCTCTGCCGTACTCTAGCTATACAGTCACAAATGCAGTTCCCAGGTTGAGCCCGGGGATTTCACATCTGTCTTATATAACCGCCTGCGCACGCTTTACGCCCAGTAATTCCGATTAACGCTCGCACCCTACGTATTACCGCGGCTGCTGGCACGTAGTTAGCCGGTGCTTATTCTTACGGTACCGTCATGGACCCCCTTTATTAGAAGGAGTCTTTTCGTTCCGTACAAAAGCAGTTTACAACCCGAAGGCCTTCATCCTGCACGCGGCATGGCTGGATCAGGCTTGCGCCCATTGTCCAAAATTCCCCACTGCTGCCTCCCGTAGGAGTCTGGGCCGTGTCTCAGTCCCAGTGTGGCTGGTCGTCCTCTCAGACCAGCTACAGATCGTCGGCTTGGTAAGCTTTTATCCCACCAACTACCTAATCTGCCATCGGCCGCTCCGTGAGCGCAAGGCCTTGCGGTCCCCTGCTTTCATCCTGAGATCGTATGCGGTATTAGCAAAGCTTTCGCCTCGTTATCCCCCACTCTCGGGCACGTTCCGATGTATTACTCACCCGTTCGCCACTCGTCAGCATCCGAAGACCTGTTACCGTTCGACTTGCATGTGTAAGGCATGCCGCCAGCGTTCAATCTGAGCCAGGATCAAACTCTACAGTTCGATCTTGATTTTTTCGCTCTTTCGAGCAACTCATAAAAAAGAATTGAAGTGAACTTCACTTCTATCTCATGAGCGTTTGTAGTGCTAAGCACTAGTTCCAAAGAACTTGGCACTCGCCATCAAACGCCCACGCTTATCGGCTGTATATTTTTAAGGATCCCTGCAGAAACCAGATCAGAACCGAAGCTCTTTTCTTTTTTTTCTACCGACTTAGCTGCGATCAGCTGAGCCTTGAATTCTAGCACAGTTTTTTAAGAACTGTCAAACTTTTTTGCTTTTCTTTCGAAGTCATCAGCATCTGCCAACAACCCGCCTTACTCAGCGAAGCCTTGTATTCTATACCGAGTTTTTAAGCACCCAGACACAAAAACAAAACTTTTCTTCAACCTCTTCGATCACCAGCAGCACAACCCCAAAGAGCATCACCACCAGCTACCGAGCACCGCACCAGGCAATCAGATTGCCGAAACAAGTGCTTCAGAAGCGAAGCCCTCGACTATAGCATGGGTTGAGGCGGTTTGAAAAGAAACCACCTCCCTCCAGCCAATTCAGCCCCGATGGGCCGCAACGGCCGCTTCCAGGGCATCCACAAACAAGAAAGCGACATCACACCCTGTCTGGTCGAAGATCTCTTGGAAGCAGGTGGGGCTGGTGACATTGATCTCGGTCACGCAGTCGCCGATCACGTCCACCCCCGCCAGCAGCAGGCCCCGCGACAACAGGATGGGCCCCAGTGTCTCGCCGATCTCCCGGTCTCGCGCAGACAGAGGCCTGGCGACGCCCTTGCCGCCAGCCGCCAGGTTGCCGCGTACTTCACTGCCCTGCGGGATGCGGGCCAGACAGAAGGGCACGGCCTTGCCGCCGATGATGAGCACGCGCTTGTCCCCATCGACGATCTCGGGAAGGAACTTCTGCACCATCACACTCTGCGCGCCATGGCGATTCAAGGTTTCGGTGATGCTGCCCAGGTTCAGGCCATCGGGACCGACGCGGAAGATGCCCATGCCGCCCATGCCGTCCAGGGGCTTGAGGATGATGTCCTGGTGCTCGGCATGGAAGCGCTGGATGTCTGCCGCATCGCGCGTGACCAGCGTGGGGCCGATGAACTGGGGAAACTCCATGATCGCCAGTTTTTCGGGGTGATCGCGCAAGGCCCGGGGCTTGTTGAACACCTTGGCGCCTTCGCGCTCGGCCTGCTCCAGCAGGTGGGTGGCGTAGAAATACTCGCTGTCGAAGGGCGGGTCCTTGCGCATGAGCACCGCGTCGAAATCTGCCAGCACAGCACTGCGCTCCGCCTGGGCGTCATACCAGTGGTCCGCATCCCCCGTGAGATGGATGTCCCGGACCCGGGCCGTGACCTTGCCCCCGCGTTGCCAGGTCACATGCTGCGGCTCGCACACCGCCAGGGTATGGCCGCGCCGCTGGGCCTCTCGCATCATGGCAAAGGTGGTGTCCTTGTAGATCTTGAAGCTGTGCAGCGGATCGGCAATGAAAAGCAGTTTCATGGTGTCGGATCAGAAAAGTGGATGGGCCGGTGGCCCAGGCAGCGAAGGGGACTAGGCACGCCCCGCCGATGAACGCCTGTACTGTTGCACAAATAAAGCAATGCTGCCCGCGACCACGCCCCAGAAGGCCGAGCCCACCCCCGCCACCACCACACCACTGAGCGTGACCAGGAAAGTGATGAGCGCCGCCTCCCGGTGGGGCTCGTCCCGCAAGGCGGCGGCCAGGCCGTTGCCAATGGTGCCCAGCAGCGCCAGCCCGGCGATGGCCACAACCAGTTCCTTGGGGAATGCCGTCAGCAGCCCGGTGATGACCGCGCCAAACAACCCGATCGCCACATACAGGGCACCACAGGACACTGCGGCCGTGTAGCGGCGGCTGCGGTCTTCATGCGCCTCCGGGCCCATGCACATGGCGGCGGTGATGGCACTGAAGTTCAGCGCAAAGGCGCCAAACGGGGCCAGGACCAGGGTGGCCAGCCCGGTGAGGGTGATGAGGCGGGACACCGGCAGGTTGTAGCCCGACGCACGGATCACCGCCACCCCCGGCAGGTTCTGCGAAGCCATGGTGACCACGAACAGCGGAATCGCCAGACTGATCAGAGCCGCCACACTGAATTCGGGCGCCATGAACACCGGCAGGGCCAGCTCCAGCTGCACCGCCCCCCAGGCCATCTGCCCCTGTGCGGCCGCATACGCCACGGCCACTGCCAGCGTGATGACCACGGCGTAGCGCGCCAGCCATCGGCGGCTGAGCAGGTACACCAGCAGCATGAGCAGCACCAGCGGCAGCGCCGTTTGGGCGGCGGCAAATGCCTGCAGGCCGAACCGCGCCAGCACACCGGCAAGCAAGGCAGCAGCGATCTCCATCGGGATGCGGTTCATCACGCGCTCGAACCATCGGGTCACGCCCGCCAGGGTGATGAGCACCGCACTCACCATGAACGCCCCCACGGCCTCGCCCATGCTGAAGCCCCCGGCCAGCCCTGCAGTGGCCAGCACGGCCGCACCGGGGGTGGACCAGGCCACCATGACGGGTTGCCGCAGGATCAGCGAAGGCACCAGCGAGCACAGGCCCATGCCCAAGCCCAGCGCCCACATCCACGAGGTGACCTGCGCGGGCGTGGCGCCAAACGCCTGCGCCGCCTGGAACACGATGGCCACCGAACTGGTGAAGCCCACCAGCACCGCCACGAACCCCGCGACAAAGGTCGAGAGGCTCAGGTCTTTGAAAAATTGCATGGGCTGGATTCTGGCACCGCGCCCCCACCACGCCCTGCACGGGGGTGGGGCCTCTGCGCCAGCCATCATTTAGCTATATTTTCAATAGCAAACTTTGCTTTATGGTCGCGCGCAGAAGGCCTAAAAAGCTCAAACAATCCGCTCAAATCTCGATCTTGGACCCCAGCTCGACCACCGCATTGTTCGGCAGGTGCAGGAAGTCCGCTGCGCCGCTGGCGTTGTGGTGCATCTGGGCAAACAGCTTTTCGCGCCAAGGCGCCATGCCGCCACCCATGGTGGGGATGACGGTGTCGCGCGAGAGGAAGTAGCTGGTGGTCATGGCCTCCAACTCGCAGCCCCGGCCGCGCAGCAGCTCCAGAGCACGCGGCACGTCGGGGTCGTTCTTGAAACCGTAGTGGATCACCACCTGCCAGCAGTCGTGGCCCAGCGATTCGACCTGCAGGCGCTTGTCCAGGCCGATCCAGGGCGTTTCGTGGTTGTGCACCGTCACAAAGAGGTTCTGCTGGTGCAGCACCTTGTTGTGCTTGAGGTTGTGCAGCAGCGCATTGGGCACAGCGCCCGTCTCGGCCGTGAGGAAGACGGCCGTGCCGTCCACCCGCGTGGGCGGGCTGATGAAGACCGACTCCAGGAAGTCCTTCAGGTCGATCGCATCGGCGCGCAGCTTGTCGTTGAGCAGGCGGCGCCCTTCCTTCCAGGTCATCATGAAGGCGAACACGATACCGCCGATCAGCAGGGGGAACCAGCCGCCCTGGAACAGCTTGAGCAGGTTGGACGCAAAAAACGCCAGGTCCACCACAAAGAAGCAGCCCGTGGCTGCGATGCACAGCACCAGCGGGTAGCGCCAGCCGTAGCGGATCACGAAGAAGGTGAGCGTGGTGGTGATCAGCATGTCCAGCGTCACGGCAATGCCATAGGCGGCGGCCAGGTTGCTGGACGAGCGGAACATCACCACGGCCAGCACGATGGCGGCAAACAGCCCCCAGTTCACCAGCGGCATGTAGATCTGCCCGGTATCCCGCACGCTGGTGTGCTGGATGTTCAAACGCGGCAGGTAGCCGAGCTGGATGACCTGCTTGGTCACGCTGAAGGCGCCGGTGATCAGCGCCTGCGATGCGATCACCGTGGCCATGGTCGCCAACACCACCAGCGGGATCAGCGCCCAGTCGGGGGCCATCATGTAGAAGGGGTTCTTCACGGCCTCGGGCTCGGCCAGCAGCAGCGCGCCCTGGCCAAAATAGTTGAGCGTGAGCGCCGGCATGGCCACGCTAAACCAGGCCAGGCGGATGGGCCGCTTGCCGAAGTGGCCCAGGTCGGCATACAGCGCCTCGGCGCCCGTCACGCACAGCACCACCGCGCCCAAAATGATGAAGCTGGTGCCCGGGTTGGCCCACATGAAGCCCAGCGCGTGGTGCGGGCTCAGCGCCCAGAGGATCTCGGGATGGCCCACGATGTGCGACACCCCCAGCAGCGCAATGCTGACGAACCACACCAGGGTGATGGGCCCGAAGAACTTGCCAATGCCCCCGGTGCCGCGCTTTTGCACGGCAAACAGGCAAAACAGCACGACCAGGGTGATGGGGATCACGTACTGCTTGAAGTGGGGCGACACCACCTCCAGCCCCTCGACCGCCGACAGCACCGAGATGGCCGGGGTGATGACCCCGTCGCCATAGAACAGCGAGGTGCCGAAGATGCCCACCGCCAGCAGCACGCCGCGCAGCCGGGGCTTGTCTTTGACGGCTTGCGAAGCCAGGGCCAGCATCGCGATCAGGCCGCCTTCGCCGTGGTTGTCGGCGCGCAGCACCAGCACCACGTACTTCAGCGAGACGATGACGGTGAGCGTCCAGAAAAAGATCGAGAGGATGCCGTAGATGTTGTCCGGGGTGAAAGGCACATGGCCCGACCCGAACACCTCTTTGACGGCATACAGCACGCTGGTGCCGATATCGCCATACACAACACCGATGGCGCCCAGCGTGAGCGCTGCGAGCGAGGATTTGGAGCTTTGCACTGACCGCACCCGGCATGCGCAGGCCGCCGGGGTTCTGTTACTTTTGGGAACGCTATTGTGCGCCTGAGCCAGATCAAGCGCCTGGGGGCAGCACCCCATGTTGCAACGCAGCAACTCGCCCTTGGCAGGCGGGCGCGGGCATGGCAGGACGCAGGCGCCGTCGCCCCCTCAGGAGAGATTCAGCGAAGCGCCTCAAGGGGCGCCACCCCTTTTCAGTCATACACCTCGGCGTCCGGGTTGGTTGCCTCCAGCTCATAGCTGGCCGCCAGCATCGCCAGGCGCGCCACCACGCCATACATATAGAAGCGGTTGGGCGCGCTCACCCCCGGGCGCACGCCGGGCTGGGGCATGTGTGTGCTGTGCTCGAAGGCCAGCGGGACAAAACTCGCGCCAGGCGCATTCAGGTTCTCGTCCACGCCGCGCTCGGCGTGCATGCGGTAGAAGCCGCCCACCACGTAGCGGTCCATCATGTAGACCACGGGCTCGGCCACGGCCTCGTGCACGCGCTCCTGCGTCAGCACGCCTTCCTGGATGATGAGGTCGTTGACCGGCTGGCCGTCCTTGATGACGGCCATCTTGTTCTTGGTCTTGCGGTTGACCGCATCCAGCTCCTTGGCGTCGCGCACGGTCATGATGCCCATGCCGTAGGTGCCGTTGTTGGCCTTGACGATCACAAACGGCTTTTCGTTGATGCCGTATTCCTTGTACTTGCGGCGCACCTTGGTCAGCAGGGCATCCACCGTGGTCTGCAGCTTGTCCATGCCTTTGTCTTCGGCAAAGTCCACGCCGTCGCACTGGCTGTACATGGGGTTGATGAGCCAGGGGTCGATGCCCAGCATCTTGCCGAAACGCTTGGCCACCTCTTCGTAGTTCTTGAAGTGGGTGCTCTTGCGGCGCACGCTCCAGCCCGCGTGCAGCGGGGGCAGCAGGTACTGCTCGTGGATGTCTTCCAGAATGCCGGGCGCGCCGGCCGACAGGTCGTTGTTGAGCAGGATGGTGCAGGGGTCAAAATTCTTGAGCCCCAGGCGCCCCTTGTTGCGGACCACGGGTTCCAGCGTCACCGAGTCGCCGTTGGGCAGCTCGATCAGCGTGGACTTCTTGATCTCGGGGCTGATGGAGCCCACGCGCACATTCAGGCCGGCCATGTTGAAGATGCGCTGCAGCTGCACCACGTTGGCCAGGTAGAAGGTGTTGCGCGTGTGGTTCTCCGGAATGATCAGCAGGTTGCGCGCCTCGGGGCAGATCTTCTCGATGGCGGCCATCGCGGCCTGCACGGCCAGGGGCAGCATCTCCTTGGTCAGGTTGTTCCAGCCGCCGGGGTAGAGGTTGGTGTCCACCGGGGCCAGCTTGAAGCCCGCGTTGCGGATGTCCACCGAGGTGTAGAACGGCGGCGTGTGCTCCATCCATTCCAGGCGGAACCAGCGTTCGATGGCGGGCATCGAGTCAAGAATGCGCTGTTCGAGTTCGTTGATCGGCCCCGTGAGGGCCGTGATGAGATGCGGAACCATAGGTGCCCTCGGGAAGCAAATTGCGGACGAATTGTAGGGATTTGGGGCCGCCTTCCCTTTTCGCAAGGCGCCACGGAACAAACCTCTTTCAGCGGCGCCAAAAGGCGGGCGTGAGCAACGCCATGAAACTCAGTATCTCCAGCCGCCCCAGCAGCATGGCCAGCGTGCAGATCCATATCTGGAAGTCGGTCAGCACCGCATAGTTGGAAGCCGGCCCCACGCTGCCCAGGCCGGGGCCCGCGCAATTGACGCTGGCCAGCACCACCGAAAACGCCGTCACCGGGTCCAGGTCGGTCAGCAGCATCACCATGCTCAGGCCAAACACCGTGCCGCCATACACCAGCATGAAGGCCAGCACCGAAAAAATCACCCGGTTGTCCACCACGCCGCCGCCCAGGCACACCGGCTGCACGGCACGCGGGTGCACCAGGCGGTTCATCTCGCGCCGCGCCTGCTTGACCAGGATGAGCATGCGCACCATCTTGATCCCGCCGCCCGTGGAACCTGCGCTGGTGGCCACGCCCGACAGCAGCAGCATGAACACGGGTGCAAACACCGGCCAGGCGAGGTAGTCCACCGTGGCATAGCCGGTGGTGGTGGCCAGCGACACCAGGTTGAACATGCCGTGGCGCAATGCCTCCAGCGGCGCATACACGCCCTTGGCCCACAGCAGCAGCGCCACCACCAGCCCGCCGCCGATCAGCGCAAACAGCGTGGCCCGCAGCTCCGGGTCGCGCCAGAAACCACCCCAGTGGCTCTTGCGAAACGCCACAAAGTACAGCGCAAAATTGCAGCTGGCCACCAGCATGAAGAAGATGCAGATCGCCTCCAGCAGCGGTGACTGGAAGTAGCCAAAGCTCAGGTCGTGCGAAGACAGGCCGCCCAGGCTCACCGTGGTGAACATGTGCATCAGCGCATCCAGCGGCGCCATGCCCCCCGCCCAGTAGGCCAGACCACACAACACCGAAAACAGTGCATACACACCCCACAGCCCCTTGGCCGTGCCGGTCATGCGCGGCGTGAGCTTGGTGTCCTTCAGTGGCCCCGCCGCCTCGGCCTTGAACAGCTGGCTGCCGCCCACGCCCAGCAGCGGCAGCACGGCCACTGCCAGGATCAGGATGCCCATGCCGCCCATCCACTGCAAAAAGGTGCGCCACACATTCACCGACACCGGCATCGCGTCGAGCCCCGTGAGCACGGTGGAGCCCGTGGTGGTCAGCCCCGAAACGGCCTCGAAATACGCGTGCGTGAACGACAGCGGGTGCCCGGTGTGGTGCCCCGCCAGCATCAGCGGCAGCGCGGCCGACAGGGGCAAAAGCGCCCACACCAGCGACACCAGCATCACGCCGTGGCGTGGCTGCAGCTCCTGCCGGAACAGCCGCAGGCGCCACCACAGCCAAGCGCCCGCCAGCATGGTGGCCCCCATGGACAGCGGGTACACATGCCAGACACCATCACGCGTCCACAGCGACACCGCCAGCGGCAGGCCCATGGACAGCGAGAAGGTCATCACCAGAATGCCCAGCACGCGCAGAACGGGAAACATGTCCGTCATGACGGGCGCCCATGCTCCGTGGCGGCCGACATCGAATGCAGCCGTCGATACTGGCGCAGCCCAGGCGCGGGCCGCCGCGCAAGGGCCGCCGCACCGCAGAGGCTGCGCTTCGCTGGCGTGCGCTGGCGGCCTCCCCCTGCCCGCAGCGCGCAGCGCGGCGAGAGCGGGGGGAAGGCGCGAAGCGACTCAGGGGGGTGCATCAGAAAAACGTCGCACTCACGCGGAAGAGCTTTTCCACGTCGCGCACCAGCCGCTTGTTGGGCAGGAAAAACACCACATGGTCGTTGCTCTCGATCACCGTCGCGCTGCGCGGAATGATGACCTCGGGCTCGCGCAGGGGGCCCGGCGCAGGGTCGGAGGCATCGGGCAGCCCGCGCACGATCAGGCCGATGTGCACGTCGCGCGGCAGTTGCAGATCGCTGACCTTGCGGCCCACCACCTTCGAGCTTTTGCGGTCGCCGCGCGCAACGATCTCCAGCGCCTCGGCCACACCCCGGCGCAGGCTGTGCACGGCCTGCACGTCACCCTGGCGCACATAGGCCAGCAGTTCGCCCAGCATGGCCTGCGCGGGCGACAGCGCAATGTCGATCTGCGTGCCGTGCATCAGGTCGGCATAGCTGCGGCGGTTGATGAGGGCCAGCACGCGGCTCGCGCCCATGCGCTTGGCCAGCAGGCAGGACATGATGTTGTCCTCGTCGTCATCGGTGAGCGCGAGGAACAGGTCCACCTCCTCGATGCCCTCGTCGCCCAGCAGGTCCTCGTCGGTGGTGTCGCCCTGCAGCACCAGCACGTCGGACGGCAGCGCCGACGCCAACTCCACGCAGCGGTCGGGATGGTCTTCGATGATCTTGATGTGGAAGCGCCCCGGCGTCTGCGCCAGCTGCCGCGCCAGACGCAAGCCCACCCCGCCACCACCCGCGATCATGATGCGGCGCACCGGCTGGGCCTGCTGCGAGGCAGGGCGGTGCAGGGCCGCCAGCACCTGGGCGATGTGCTCATGGGCCGCCAGCACAAACACCTCGTCGCCCGGTTCGATGCGGGTCGCTCCGTCGCAGGCGATGAAGCGGTCGGGCTCGTCGGCAAAACGGCGGTAGATGGCCACCATGCGCATCGCCATTTCGGGCGCACGTTCGCGCAGCTCGCCAATCGTGGGGCCCACCATCGGGGCACCGGGCCGGGCCCGGCCTGACACCAGGCAGGCGCGGCCGCCCGCAAACTCGCGCACCTGCATGGCTTCGGGGTAGTCGATGAGCTTGCCGATGTAGCGGGTGAGGGATTCCTCGGGGCAGATGACGCGGTCCACCGCAAAGCCCTCGGGGCCCACCAGCCGCTCGTCGCCCTGGAACCCGCCGGAGCGCACCCGCGCAATGCGCTTGGGGATGTTGAACATCAGCTGCGCAATCTTGCAGCACACCAGGTTGGTCTCGTCCTGCGCAGCGCAGGCGATCAGCAGGTCGGTGTCCTCGGCGCCTGCCTCGGCCAGCACGGCGGGCTCGATGCCGTTGCCCACCACCCCGCGCAGGTCAAACCGCGACTCCAGGTCGCGCAGGCGCGCAGCGTCGGTGTCGATCACCGTGATGTCGTTGCGCTCCGACACCAGGCTGTCTGCCACGCTCTGGCCCACACGGCCCGCGCCGAGGATGATGATTTTCATAAAGAAACAGGGCCTCTGCGCGCAACTGACATGCGTTAGTAGCTACCGAAACAATAGCAAATCAACCCCGCACCTCGCCCTCGCCCAGCACCACGTACTTGAGCGAGGTCAGCCCTTCGAGGCCCACCGGGCCGCGCGCATGGAACTTGTCGGTGCTGATGCCAATTTCGGCCCCCAGGCCGTACTCAAAGCCGTCGGCAAAACGTGTGCTCGCGTTCACCATCACGCTGGCCGAATCCACCTCGCGCAGAAAGCGCTGGGCGTGGACATGGTTCGTTGTCAGGATGGCATCGGTGTGGTGGCTCGAATAGTGGTTGATGTGGGCAATGGCCTCGTCCACACCCGCCACGATCTTCACGCTGATGATCGGGGCCAGGTATTCCTCGCTCCAGTCCTGTTCGGTGGCGGGCACCAGCTTCGCTGCGGGCACGGCCGCCAGGATAGCCAGCGACTCGGGGCAGCCCCGCATCTCCACGCCCTTGGCGGCATACACGGCACCGATCTTCGGCAAAAACTCCGCCGCCACGCCACGCGCCACCAGCAGGCCTTCGCTCGCGTTGCAGGGGCTGTACTTGTTCGTCTTGGCGTTGTCGGCCACCTTCACCGCCATGGCGATGTCGCAGGGGTCGTCCACGTAGGTGTGGCAGTTGCCGTCCAGGTGCTTGATGACGGGCACCTTGGCATCGCGGCTGATGCGTTCGATCAGGCCCTTGCCGCCGCGCGGGATGATCACGTCCACATACTGCGGCATGGCGATCAGCTGGCCCACGGCCTCGCGGTCGGTGGTCTGCACCAGCTGCACCGCGTCCTGCGGCAGGCCCGCCTCGGCCAGCGCTTGCTGCACCAGCTTGGCCAGCGCCTTGTTCGAGTCAATCGCCTCGGAGCCGCCACGCAGGATGCAGGCGTTGCCGCTCTTGATGGACAGCGACGCGGCCTCGATGGTCACGTTGGGCCGGCTCTCGTAGATCATGCCGAACACACCAATCGGCACGCGCATCTGCCCCACGCGGATGCCGCTAGGCTGCTGCTTCATGCCCAGGATCTCGCCAATGATGTCGGGCATGGCGGCGAGTTGTTCGCAGCCTTCGGCGCAGGTCTCCAGCACCTTGGGGCTGAGCTTGAGGCGGTCCACCATGGGCTCGGCCAGCCCGGCGGCGCGGGCGCGCTCCAGGTCCTTGGCGTTGTCGATCTGCAGCGCATCCACGTTCTCGCGCAGCAGCCGGGCCAGCGCCTTGAGTGCTTTGTTTTTGATAGCTGCTGGCGCTTTGGCCATCAGCGCAGAGGCCGTTTTGGCCTGGAGACCAAGAGAATGCGTGTATTCAGCGACGTGGAGGGCGTTCATCTGGCGATTTTGCCGCACTTGGCTTTACCCTTGCGGCCTAGCCCTACTCGCATCCCCTTGGCCATGACCGACACCGCCCCCACCCAGCTCGCCACCCTGACCGAAGCCCTGCAGGCCTTTGAACGCGGCGACCACACCGCCGCCGCCCTGAGCACCCTGGCCCGCCAGCAAACCGCCCTGCTCGCCACCCTGCCCCCGCGCTATGGCGAGGTACTGCTGAACCTGCTGGACCGGCTGGAATCGAGCGCGCTGTTTTCAGAGGAAAGCTGCTCGTTCAGCCAGAAGGACCTGGTGGCGAATTTGCAGATGTGGGCGGAGAAGGCGCGGGGGGTGCTGGGCGCCGCCTGAGCCGTTACTACTCTTTTTATAGCATCCAGCGCTTGATGGACGAGCGCAGAAGCACATTTTGGTAAAGGTTTCTCAGCCCGGACCGGGCTCGAAGCGGGTCATCTCGCGCATCCAGCTGGCATCCCTGCCATCCCGCGTGCGGCCTTTGCGGACGTACTTCACCAAGCGGCCGTCGGAAGTCACCCAGTTGGTGATCTGAGCAAACAGCCCCGACTCGGTGCGCATCTTGGTGTCGATGCGCCAGGCCTTGAAGCGGCCTGCTGGCACCTCGACCTCCTCATAGCCCACGACAAAGCTGTCCTCTTCCGTCCAGCCACGCACATTGCGGTTCGGCACCAGGAAGTTGGACCGCGTGGCCCACCGCTTGCCCAGCTGGATCTCCCCCACGGGCAGGGTCTGCACGGGCGGATCGAACTCCAGGCCCTGGTCGTTTTTCACGGTCGCCCCGCCCACAGTCCAGACGACCTTGCCGCCGTTGAATTCGATCAACTCGTCGGTGACCGAGGTGACTTTCAGGGTCTCCCGCTTTTGCTCCAGCTGGGTGAGCAGGTCGCGGTAGACGTATTCCGTGGTGTCGCCCACCCGGATGGTGCGCCGGGTGATGGCATCGCGGCCCTGCACCGGCGTTGCCGTGACCTTGGCCACGTCGAGACGTTGCAGCTTGTCCTGCGCCGTCTCGCTGATGAGGCCACTGGGGTATTTGTTCAGGAACTCATAAAAATCGTTGGCAACCCGCGATGTCTTGATCTTGTCCCAGTCGGCCTTTTCCTGCGGGAAAGCTGCCTCGCGCGCTTTCTCCAGCGGGGCGACGGAGGCCGGCTTGGGTTCGTTGAAGAAAAAATCGTCTTCGAGGCTGGTGCTTTCCCAGGGGATCTGGCGGCCCCCGCTTTTCTGGCGCACCTGCAGGCGCACGCGCTTGAAAACGTCTTCGATGCGGGTCGCAGGCTTGGCCAGCTCCTGCACCAGGAAACCGGTGTACAGGCCATTGCCGCCTTCGCCATCGTCGGCCACGTTGCCCGGCGCGGTGGCATAGGCCAGGAAGGTTCCCGGCGGGGCATCCTGCTGGGCCAGCCCCTTGCTGGTTCCCGCGCCCTGGAACGGGTTGTCACGGCAGGCGTCGAGCACCACGATGTTCATGCGGTTCCCCGCCGCCTTGAAGCCCGCGATCACCGCGCTGACATCCACCGACTGTGCGGGAACATCGGCCGCCGTGCGCAGCGTGGCATCCACGGGAACCATGTAGTTGCGCCAGTCCAGCTGCAGCCCGTGGCCCGCGTAGTACAGCATCCCCACCCCCTGCTTGCCGCGCAGCGCCGCAGAAACCAGCTCCAGGGCATCGGTCATCTGGGCGCGAGACCCATCACGCACCTCCACCACCGTGAACCCCACCTTGCGCAGCAGGGCGCCCATGGCCTGGGCATCGTTGAGCGGATTGGACAACGCTGCACCACCCGGATAGGACGCATTGCCGATGACCAGCGCGATGCGGACATCGAGCGGCGCCTGGGCTGCGGCAGAGAACCCCGCCAGCGCCAGGGCCACAAGGCCGATGTGCAGGGAGGACCGGATACGGAAGATCGGACGGGGCATCGGCAGCGCTCCTGCAACACGGGTTGAAAATTCAGGGAATCACTTTAACGCGCCGCCTGCGTCAACCGGCACACCTGCAGCGCCAGCCTTTGCAGCGCCTGCCAGCCGTCCTGCGGCCAATCGGGCTGCTTGAGGCCTTTGACGATGCCATCCACCGTGTGCGCCGACTGCAGCAGGCGCGCCAGGGCGGCGTCGCTGGCCTTGGGCAGGATGCGCTCGAACAAGCGCTCCTTGGGGCCCCAGATGCGGTTTTCGCGCAGGGCCATGGGCAGGGGGCGGCCGGCGTTCATGGCGTCTTTCACGCGCTTGAGGGCGCGGATGTCTTCGGCCAGCGCCCAGTGCACCAGCACCTCGGCCTCGCCCTCGGCCTGCAGGCCGTCGAGCATGCGCTGCACACGGGCGGTGTGGCCCGACAGCACGGATTCGGACAGCTTGAACACGTCGTAGCGCGCCACGTTGAGCACGGCGGCCTCGACCTGGGCTTGCGTGAGTTCACCCGCCGGGTGCAGCAGCGCGAGCTTCTGGATCTCCTGGTGCGCGGCCAGCAGGTTGCCTTCCACCCGGTCGGCAAAAAACTGCAGCGTGCGCTGGCCTTCCTCGCCCGCCACCACGCGCTGGCCCTGCGCGGCCAGGCGCTGGGCGATCCACTGCGGCAGCATGCCGCGCTCGATGGGGTCGATCTGAATAGAGACGCCGCAGCCTTCCAGCGCGGCAAACCAGGCGCCGGTGCGTGTGGCCTTGTCCAGGCGCGGCAGCATCACCAGCGTGAGGGTGCTGTCGTTGCCGCGTGCGGATTCGGCCACCTGCTGCAGGGCCACGCTGCCGTCCTTGCCGGGCTTGCCCGAGGGGATGCGGATCTCGACGATCTGCTTGTCGGCAAACAGGCTGAGCGAGCCACCGGCGGCCAGCACGGCGCTCCAGTCGAAATGGGCGCCCGCCACGGTGTAACTGCTGCGCTCGGTGTAGCCCTGGGCGCGGGCCGTGGCGCGGATGGCGTCGGCGGCTTCCTGCTGCAGCAAAGGCTCGTCGCCATGCAAGACATAAAGCGGCGACAGGCCCCGTTGAAGATGCTGAGAGAGTTGGGCCAGGGCGACTTGCATGCGGCAAAGTTTATCGCCTCGCCCCACCGGGTTTTGTGCAAATGGCCAGAGCGCGGCTGCACAGTGCACAAAAGCCGTGGCGGACTGATCAGCCCGCGCACTGTTCATTGGCACCCAAAGCCCCGAGAATGCCCGGGCGCCACCGCCCGCGCTGCGGCCTGGCCCACCGCGGCCCTTGTCCACCCTGCCCGTCCAGAAAGCCTTTGACCATGCCCCCCAACACCCTGCGCAGCGCCCAGCCCACCAGCCTGATCGGGGCCCCCACCGACATCGGCGCCGGGGCACGCGGTGCATCCATGGGCCCCGAGGCCCTGCGCGTGGCGGGCTTGCAGGCGGCACTGGAGCTGCATGGGCTGCAGGTGTTTGACCGGGGCAACCTGAGCGGCCCCTCCAACCCCTGGCAGCCCCCGGTGGACGGCTACCGCCACCTGCCCGAGGTGGCGCAGTGGAACCGGCTGGTGTACGACGCCGTGTATGCCGAGCTGCAGCTGGGCCACCTGCCCATCATGCTGGGCGGCGACCACAGCCTGGGCCTGGGCAGCATCAGCGCAGTGGCCCGCCACTGCGCCGAAAGTGGCAAGAAGCTGCGCGTGCTGTGGCTCGATGCGCATGCCGACTTCAACACCAGCGAACTCACCCCCAGCGGCAACGTGCACGGCATGCCCGTGGCCTGTCTGTGCGGCTTTGGCCCGACCGAGCTGACACAGCTGGCGGCCATGCCCGGCGGTGGCCCGGCGCTGCGGCCCGAGCAGATCCGCCAGATCGGCATCCGCAGCGTGGACGAGGGCGAAAAGCGCTTTGTGCACGAGCAGGGCCTGGAGGTGTTTGACATGCGCGCCATCGACGAGGTGGGCATGCGCCAAGTGATGGAGCGCGCACTGGCGGGCATGGACGCCCACACCCACCTGCATGTGAGCTTTGACGTGGATTTTCTGGACCCCGACATTGCGCCCGGCGTGGGCACCACGGTGCCCGGCGGCCCGACCTACCGCGAGGCGCAACTGTGCATGGAGATGATTGCCGACAGCGGCCGCCTGGCCTCGCTCGACATCGTGGAGCTGAACCCGGCCCTGGACGTGCGCAACAAGACCGCCGTGCTGGCGGTGGACCTGGTGGAGTCGCTGTTTGGCAAGAGCACGCTGATGCGCACACGGCCGGTGTGAGGAGCGGCCCAGCCGCGACACACACATCAACTATTAATTTGATAGCTACAAAGGCATGATGGTCGCGCGGTAACGGCCATTTTTTCTCAGAACCCGTCGCCCCACCCGTTCAGACAGCAGGCCGCAGCCCGAACGGGTGAGCGCGGCGGCGCGGCGCTACAGAAGCGCCTGCACTAGCTGCGCGGTAGGCAGCGGCGCCACGGCGCCAAAACCCTGCACGGTGAGCGATGCCGCCGTGTTGGCATAGCGCACGGCAGCGGCCAGGTCGTCACCCAGCGCCAAGCGCGCGAGCAAGTTGCCATCGAAGCAGTCGCCTGCCCCCGTGGCATCCACCAGCGCCACGCTGCGGCCCGCCACACGCTGGCGTGGCACAGCGGGGTCGGCGCTGCTCAGCAACACCCCATCGGCCCCGAGCTTGACGACCACCGTGGCGGCGCCCTGCGCGTGGCCCCAGTCGGCAATGGCATCGGCATCGTGCAGGCCCAGCAGCGCGGCCATGTCATCGAGCCCCGGCAGGAAGATGTCGCACAGCGACACCGCATGCGCGATGCAGGCCCGCGCCCGCGCCAGGGGCCAGAGCTTGAGGCGCAGGTTGGGGTCGAACGCCACGCGCGCACCGGCGGCCCGGGCCACGCGCATGGCCTCATAGGCCGTGTCGCACGCCGAGGCTGACACTGCCAGCGAGATGCCCGACACATGCAGGATGCGGCACTGCTGCAGCACGGCAGCGGGCCCATCCACCGATTCATCTGCCAGCCACGCGGGTGCCATGCGGCTCGCGGCCGAGCCCGCGCGCAGGTAGCTGAACTCATGCCCCGCTGCACCGTGCGTCACAAAGTAGATGCCCGTGGGGTGCTGCGCATCGCGCTCCACCGCCGTGGTGTCCACGCCCTCGCGCGCCCACAGGTCCAGCAGGGCCTGGCCAAAGGCATCGCTGCCCAGGCGCGTAAGGTATGCAGTGCGTGCGCCCGCGCGGGCGGCAGCGATCACGGCGTTGCTGGTGTCGCCCCCAAAGCCCTGCAGGTACTGCGGCTCGCCGGGGCGGGTCTGGTTGAACTCCACCAGCGCCTCGCCCAGCGCCACCACGTCCCACGCGGGTTGTTTGGCCGTGGTCATGGCTCAGCCGCGCGGCTTGTAGGCCGTCACGTCGATCTCGACCTTGGCGTCGATCATCAGGCGCGACTCGACCGTGGAGCGTGCGGGGCGGTGGTCGCCAAAACACTCCATGTACACGCGGTTGAAGCTGCCGAAGTCGCGCGCATCGGCCAGCCAGACACTGACCTTGGCCACATCGGCCAGGGTGCAATCGGCCAGGGCCAAAGCATCTTTGACGCGCTGGAACACCTGGCGTGTCTGCGCCTCGATGCCGCCGACAACGACCTGGCCCTGGTCGTCGGTGGGCACCTGGCCCGAGACAAAAACGAAGTCGCCAGCACGGGTGGCGGGCGAGAGGGGGCGTGCGAGGCGATCGGACGCGAGCGGCGCTTGGCCGAGGGTTTCTACTGGCATGAAAAACGCTCCTTTGAGTAAAGATATTACACACTTCCTTCCAGAAATGCCCATCTCGTTCGCAATTCTGGCATCGAATGTGCTTATTCGTGTAATCCTATTACTTCGAGGTGTGCAATGCAAACGTCTGGAACCAATCTGGTGCAGCATCCGCTGCCAACGCTTGAACTGCGGGGCCGCCGCAACCTGCTGGGCGCTGCGGCGCTGACCGCCGCCCTCACCCTGGCCTGCAGCGCCAGCTGGGCCCAAACGGCCCCCGCCACCCCATCCAAGGGCGGCGCCGCCAACCTCGCCATGGTGGGCGAGCCCCAGGGCCTGGACCCCATGGTGAGCACCGCCGACCTGGTGGGCACCATCATGCAGCACGTGTACGAGCCGCTGTACACCTTCGACGCCAACTGGGCCATCGCCCCCATGCTGGCCGAGGGCCTGCCCACCGTCTCCAAGGACGGGCTGACCTACACCATTCCCCTGCGCAAGGGCGTGAAGTTCCACAACGGCCGCGAGATGACGGCCGAGGACGTGGTGGCCTCGCTGCAGCGCTGGATGGAGCTGAACCCCCGTGGCAAGGCCGTGGGCAAGGAAGTGGCCTCGCTCACCGCCAAGGGCGCACTGGCGGTGGAACTGAAGCTGAAAAATCCTTACGCCCCGCTGCTAGCCCAGCTGGCCCTGCCCAGCGGCATGGCCGCCATCATGGCCAAGGAGAGCATTGCGCCCCAGCTCAAGGACTTCATCGGCACCGGCCCTTACCAGTTCAAGGAACGCCGCCCCGACCAGTTCACCGTGCTGGTGCGTTTTGACGGCTACGCCAGCCGCAAGGAAGCCGCCAGCGGCTACGCAGGCAAGCGCGAGGCGCTGCTCGATGAACTGCGCTTTGTGCCCGTACCCAGCGCCAATACGCGCGTCGAAGGCGCGCTCTCGGGCCAGTTCCAGTACGCAGACCTGCTGCCCGTGGAGGCCATTGGCCGCGTCGAAAAAGGCGCCCCCGCCGTGGTGCCCATCGTGACCAAGAACTTTGGCTTTCCGTACATCGTGTTCAACACCAAGGAAGGCGTGCTGGCCTCGCAGCCCCTGCGCCGCGCGGTGCAGACCGCCGTGGGCACGGGCGAGCTGCTGGCCGCAGGCTTTGGCGACAACCGATTCTTTGTGGTGGAGCCCAACTTCTTCCCCAAGGGCACGCCGTATTACTCGGACGCTGGCAGCAAGCTCTACAACGAGCGCAACCCGCAAGCCGCCAAGGACCAGGCAGCCAAGGCCAGCTACGGCGGCCAGCCCGTGCGCATCATGGCCAGCCGCCAGTACGAGTTCCACTACAACATGGCGCTGGTGATGTCCGAGCAGCTCAAGAAGGCGGGCTTCAAGACCGAGCTGCAGGTGGTGGACTGGGCCACGCTGGTGCAGCGCCGCAACGACCCCAAGCTGTGGGACGTGTACTTCACCCACTCGGGCCTGTTCCCCGAGCCCATGCTCTCGCCGCCACAGCTGGGTGATGGCGCGCCAGGCTGGTGGGACTCGGCCGACAAGAAGGCCGCGCTGGCTGCCTTCAACCAGGAGACCAACCCTGCCAAGCGCGGCCCGCTGTGGGGCAAGGTGCAGCAGGTGGTGTACGACGAAGTGCCGTTCATCGAAGTGGGCAAGTTCAATGGCTTGTCGGCCCGCTCGGCCAAGCTGCAAGGCTACACACCGGCCATCTGGCCGTTCTTCTGGAACACGGGACTGGCCAAGTAAGCAGGGGCAGACAGCACCATGATGCGATTTCTGTTGAAGCGCCTGGGCGGCGCCGTGGTGGTGCTGGCCCTGGTGGCAGTGCTGGTGTTCTGCCTCACGCGGCTGGCCTCAGGCGACCCGGTGGCGCTGCTGCTGGGTGACCAGGCCACCGCCGCCGACATTGCCCAGGCCCGCGCGCAGTATGGGCTGGACCAACCCCTGCCCGTGCAGTTTGCGCTGTGGGTGGGCGAGCTGCTGCAGGGCAACCTGGGGCAGTCGCTGTTTCTGCAGCGCCCCGTGGCCCAGGCCCTGCTGGAGCGGGCCGAGCCCACGCTGTTCCTCGCGCTGTTTGCCGTGGGCATTGCCGCGCTGGTGGGCGTGCCCTGCGGCATGGCCGCCGCCGTCTGGCGCGGTAGCGCCACTGACCAGGCCGTGAGCGGCGTGGCCATGCTGGGCGCGAGCGTGCCCAGCTTCTGGTTGGGCCTCATCCTCATCCAGCTGTTTGCGGTCAAGTTGGGGTGGTTTCCCGCCTCGGGCTATGGCGACCCCACGGCCACGCTGGGCGAGCGGCTGTCGCACCTCATGCTGCCCGCGCTGGTGCTGGGGCTGCTCAATTCAGCGCTCATCATCCGTTTCACGCGCGCGTCCATGCTCGACATCCTGGGCGAAGACTACGTGCGTACCGCCCGCGCCAAGGGCCTACCCGAGGGCACCATCATGGTCAAGCATGTGCTGCGCAATGCGCTGGTGCCCATCGTCACCGTGCTGGGGCTGACCATGGCGCTGATGATTGGTGGCACCGTGGTGACCGAGACCGTCTTCAACCTGCCCGGCGTGGGCAACCTGGTGGTGCGGGCCGTGCTGCGGCGCGACTACCCCGTGATCCAGGGCACGCTCTTGATGATTGCCGCCATCTACGTCTTCATCAACCTGGCCATCGACTTTCTGTACACGCTGGTGGACCCCCGTATCCGCCTGGAAGCCCCATGAACCCGAGCCCTTCTTTCTGGCACCGCCTGCGGGCCGTGCTGCGCCGCCTGTTCGCCCGCAAGGTGGTGCTGGCTGCAGCCATCGTGATTGCACTGGTGGCCACCGTTGCCGTTGTGTTCCCCTGGGTGTCTGACGCCGACCCCAACGCCCTGTCCATCAGCGAGCGCCTGCACGCGCCTTCGGGCGCGCACTGGGCAGGCACCGACGAACTGGGCCGCGACGTGTTGCTGCGCATCGTGCACGGCGCGCGCTACTCGCTGCTGATTGGCCTGGTCACCGCTGCGGGCGCCGTACTGCTGGGCACGCTGCTGGGCATGCTGGCGGGGTTCTTCCGCAAGCTCGACGCCCCGCTGATGCGCTTGGTGGACGCGATGATGTCCTTCCCCGACATCCTGCTGGGCATTGCCCTCGTGTCCATCCTGGGCGTGTCGCTGTGGAACGTGATGCTGGCGCTGGTCATCGTCTACACCCCGCGTGTGGCCCGCGTGGTGCGCGCCACCACGCTGGTGCTGCGCGAGCTGCTGTTTGTGGACGCAGCACGCGCCCTGGGCGTGCGCACGCACCTCATCCTGTGGCGCCACATCCTGCCCAACCTCATGTCGCCCATCCTGGTGCAGGTGACGTTCATCTTTGCCTACGCCATCCTGGCCGAGGCGGGCCTGTCCTTTCTGGGCGTGGGCGTGCCGCCCGACATCCCCACCTGGGGCACCATGATTGCGGGCAGCCTGGACTATGCCGACAAGGCGTTCTGGACCATCTTTGCCCCCGGCGTGGCCATCGTGCTCACGGCCCTGTCGCTGCAGATGCTGGGTGACGGCGTGCGCGACCTGCTCGACCCCAAACTGAAGAAGACCGTATGACCTCCCCCACGATGAGCGCCGCGCCCCGGCTCGAAGTCAGCGGCCTGTCCACCTCGTTCGCCACCGATGCAGGCCGCATCCAGAGCGTGGCCGATGTGTCCTTTGCCATCCACCCCGGCGAGACGCTGGCGCTGGTGGGCGAATCGGGCTCGGGCAAGTCGGTGACCAGCCTCACCCTCATGGGCCTGCACGCCCGCACCTCGCAGGCGCAGGTCACGGGCCAGGCCTGGTTTGTGCAGCGCGACGGCCGCAAGGTCGATTTGCTGGCGATGCCCGAGGCCGAGAAGCGCACGCTGCGCGGCAACGAGCTGGCCATGATCTTCCAGGAACCCATGACCAGCCTGAACCCGGTGCTGACGGTGGGCGAGCAGATTGCCGAATCGGCCCGCCTGCACCTGAAGATGGACCGCAGCACCGCGCTGGCCCACGCCCGCCGCATGCTGGAGCTGGTCGAGATCCCCGCCGCTGCGCAGCGCGTGCACGAGTACCCGCACCAGCTCTCGGGCGGCATGCGCCAGCGCGTGATGATTGCGCTGGCCATGGCCTGCAACCCCACGCTGCTGATTGCCGACGAACCCACCACTGCGCTGGACGTGACCATCCAGGCGCAGATCCTGTCGTTGATGGGGCGGCTGCAGAAAGAGACCGGCATGAGCATGCTGTTCATCACGCACAACCTGGGCGTGGTGGCGCAATACGCCGACGCCGTGGCCGTGATGTACGCCGGGCGCATCGTGGAGTCCGCACCTGTGCACGACCTGTTCGCACGGCCCGAGCACCCCTACACGCGCGGCCTGCTGGCCTGCCTGCCCGGCGTGGCCCGGCGGCAAGCCCTGGCCGCAGGCACACCCGCCCGCGGCCGACGGCAACTGGTGGCCATACCGGGCCAGGTGTCCAGCCCGCTGGCGCCACCACCCGGCTGCGCCTTTGCGCCGCGCTGCGCCCGCCAGCAACCCGACTGCACCCACGCCATGCCCGCGCTGGAGGCTGCTGGCCCACGCCGCATGGTGCGCTGCCTGCACCGCGAGGAACACGCCGAACCCGCCGAGGTGAGCGCATGAACGCCGTCCTGAACCCACACCCCACCATGGCCCCGACCGATACCGCTGCACCGCTTTTGGAAATTGCCCACCTGCGCAAGCACTTTGGCAGCGGCCCGCACCCCGTGCGCGCGGTGGACGATGTGAGCTTCACCATCCGCCGGGGCGAGACCCTGGGGCTGGTGGGCGAATCGGGCTCGGGCAAGAGCACCATAGGCCGCCTGCTCACGCGCCTGGTGGACCCGACGAGCGGCACCATGCGCTACCACGGCGGCGCTGCGCAACAAGACCTGGCCCAGCTCTCGCAGTCGCAATACCGGCCGCTGCGCTCGCAGATCCAGATCATTTTTCAGGACCCGTACGCCAGCCTGAACCCCCGTATGCGCATCCGCGATGTGCTGGCCGAGGCGCTGGATACGCACGGGCTGGCCAAGGGCGCTGCACGCCTACCGCGCATCCACCAGCTGCTGGAGCAAGTGGGCCTCAGGCCCGAGCATGCCGAGCGTTTTCCGCACGAGTTCTCGGGCGGGCAGCGCCAGCGCATTGGCATTGCGCGCGCGCTGGCGGTGGAGCCCCAGTTCATAGTGGCCGACGAGCCGCTGTCGGCGCTGGACGTTTCGATCCAGGCACAGGTGGTGAACCTGCTGGGCGAGCTGAAAGAGCAGCTGGGCCTGACGCTGCTGTTCATCTCGCACGATCTGGATGTGGTGGAGTACCTGTGCGACCGCGTGGTGGTGCTGTACCTGGGCCGGGTGATGGAGATTGCCCCGACCGAGGCGCTGTACGCCACGCCCCAACACCCTTACACCCAGGCCCTGCTGGCCGCCGCGCCCATCCCTGACCCCGCCCAGCGCCGCAGCATTGCGCTGCTGCAAGGCGACCTGCCCAGCCCGGCCAACCCGCCCTCGGGTTGCGTGTTCCGCACCCGCTGCCCACAGGCCGAGGCGCGCTGCGCCAGCGCCGACATGCAGCTGCGCGAAGTGGCCCCCGGCCATATGCACGCCTGCTGGAAAACCGCACCTTCTCATCCCGCACCATGACCGACTTCCTACTCGACCACCGCTGCAAGGGCTACCCGCTGCACGCCACCCCCTGCCGCCCTGCCGACCTGGGCCAGCGCGGCTGGAACGTGCTGGCGGGCGACCTGCCCTTGCCCATTGCCGTCATCCGCGAAAGCGCCCTGGCCCACAACCTGGCCTGGATGCAGGCCTATGCCGAGCGCAAGGGCGTGGCCCTGGCGCCGCACGGCAAGACCACGCTGTCGCCCGAGCTGTTTGCAGAGCAGCTGCAGGCAGGCGCATGGGGCCTGACCTTTGCCACCGTGTACCAGCTCAGCGTGGGGGTGGAGGCCGGTGCGCGCCGCGCCATCATCGCCAACCAGGTGCTGGGCGATGCCGACCTGGACGGCCTGCACGCGCTGCTGCAGCGCCACGCCGACCTGCGCGTGTGGTTCCTCATCGACAGCCTGGCGCAGTTGCGCTGCATTGAAGACTGGGCCGAGCGGCGCGGCCACACCGCGCGCGGCGAAAAGCGCCTGGACACCCTGCTGGAGATGGGCGTGCCCGGCCAGCGCACCGGCTGCCGCACGCTGGAAGAGGCTTTGGCGCTGGCCCAGTCCATCGCCCAATCGCCTGCCGTGCAACTGGGCGGCGTGGAATGCTACGAAGGCGGCGTGGCCCGCTGCGACAGCGAGCACGATGCACGCGAAGTCACGGCGCTGGTGCGCCGCGTGACCGAAGTGGCCCGCGCGTGCGATGCGCAGGGCTTGTTTGCCGATGCCGAGATCCTGCTCACCGCAGGCGGCTCGGCCGTGTTCGACCTTGTCATCCCGCTGCTGCGCACGCAGGGCTTGTCCAAGCCCGTGTTGGGCGTGCTGCGCTCGGGCTGCTACATCACGCACGACCATGGCAACTACCAGCGCTTCTTGAAGCACGTGGAGCAGCGCGAGGGGCTGGACGCCTCGCTGCGCCCCGCGCTCGAAGTCTGGACCCTGGTGCAATCGGTGCCCGAACCTGGGTTGGCCCTGCTCAGCGGCGGGCGGCGTGATGTCTCGTACGATCTGGAGATGCCCGTGCCCGTGCGCTGGGCGCCGCGCCACGAGCGCCGCGCCGCCAGCGCCCCCAAAGGGTGGACGGTGAGCGCGCTCAACGACCACCACGCCTACCTGCGCTACGACCCCGCAACAGGCCCCGCCCCCGCCGTGGGCGACCGGGTGGCCCTGGGCATTTCGCACCCCTGCACCACTTTTGACAAATGGCGCTGGCTGCCCGTCGTGGACGACGAAGGCACCATCACCCGCGCCATCAGCACCCGTTTTTGACCATGTCCAAAGCTACCCCTACCAGCCTGCTGCAACAACTGCGCGAGCGCCAGCCCGAACTGCCCGAGGCGCAGCGCAACGTGGTGCGCGTGGTGCTGGACGACCCGCGCGCCGCGGTGGTCGCCACCGTGGAGCAACTGGCGCAGCAGGCGGGCGTGTCCATGCCCACCATCGTGCGCACCTGTCGCAGCTTTGGCCACGACTCGGTGCGCGAATTCATGGTCGCCCTGGCGCAGGACCTGGCCGTTTCGGGCTCGCACCTGCACCGCAGCGTGCTGGCCGATGACAGCGCGCAGGACGTGGCCAGCAAGATCGTGCACGCCGCCGTCTCGTCACTGACCGAGCTGGGGCGCAACCTGGATGCCGAGGTGCTCGACCAGGTGGCCGAGCGGCTGGCACAAGCGCGGCGCATCGACTGCTATTCGGTCGGTGCGGCATCGACCTTCATGGCCAGCGAGCTGCAAAGCCGCCTGTTCCGCCTGGGCTGCACGGCCAACGCGATTTTTGATGCGCACCAGCAACTCGTGTCGGCCAGCACGCTGGGGCCCGATGGCGTGGCCTTTGTCATCTCGCACGTGGGGCGCATGCCCTATGCGCTGGAGGCCGCGCGGTTTGCCCGCTCGCAAGGCGCCACCTTGGTGGCCCTGACCCAGCCCGGCACCCCGCTGGCCGAGGTGGCCGACCTGGTCCTGGCCGTGTCTGTGCCGCAAGATGCCGTGATGCGCGTGGGCACCGAGGCCTATCTGGCCCATCTGGTGGTCATCGAGATCCTGACCGTGCGCCTGGCGCAAAAGCTGGGCCCTGTGGCCACCCGCGGGCTGCAGCAGTTCAAGCAGCTACTGCACAAGCACGGTTTTGACAGTGCCGAGTACGTCGGTGCCTTTGACAGCCACGCGGGCCCGAACCCATCAAGCGCCACCAGCCATCCCACAGACCCATCGCGCGGCCGGGCCGCAGAGGAATGACATGGCGCATGCAACGCTGCTGAGCAATGGTCGCATCGTGGACGGCACGCCCCGCCCCGGCTGGGTGGGTGATCTGCTGATCGAAGGCGACCGCATCACCGCCCTGGCCCCGTACGGCCAGATCGACCCCGCAGCCCTGGCCCGTGCCCGGGCCTGCGCAAACTTCACCGAGGTGGACTGCACCGGCCGCGTGATCGCCCCCGGCTTCATCGATGTGCACACGCACGACGACGCCGCCGTGCTGGACGCGCCCACCATGCTGCCCAAGCTCTCGCAGGGCATCACCACCGTCATCGTGGGCAACTGCGGGATCTCGCTGGCCCCGGTGGTCACCGACAGCCCGCTCGCCCCGCTCTCGCTGCTGGGGCGCCTGCAGTTTCGCCATGCCAGCATGGCCGATTACGCCCGCGCCGTGGACGCCGCCCAGCCCGCCGTGAACGTGGCCGCGCTGATGGGCCACACGGCCCTGCGCATGCGCCACCTGGCCGACCTGCGCCAGACGGCCACTGCCGACGAGCGCGCCGCCATGGCCGCTGACATGGAAGAAGCCATGGCCGCCGGAGCGCTGGGCCTGTCGTCGGGCATCTTCTACAGCGAGGCGTATGCGGCCGATGTCGAGGAACTGGTGGCCGTGGCATCGGTAGCGGCACGCCACGGCGGCGTGTACGCCACGCACATCCGCGACGAGCTGGCGGGCATCCTGCCAGCACTACAGGAGGCGGCACTCACCGCACGCCAGTCGGGCCTGCCGCTGGTGATCTCGCACCACAAATGCGCGGGCCCCGCCAATTGGGGCCGCACGCGCGAGACGCTGCCGCTGATCGATCAGCTGGCCCAGCAGCAAGAGATTGCGATGGACGTGTACCCCTATACGGCAGGCTCCACTGTGCTACGCGAGGATCTGGTGGACGGCATCATCGACATCCTCATCACCGGCAGCCAGCCGCACCCCGAAATGGCCGGTCGCTACCTGGCCGACATTGCGCGCGAGTGGGGCGTGCCCCAGCAAGAAGCCGCCGTGCGCCTCAAGCCTGGCGGGGCCTGCTACTTCCAGATGCGCGAGGACGATGTGGAGCGCGTGATTGCGCACCCGTTGTCCATGATCGGATCGGACGGGCTGCCGCACGACGAGCGCCCGCACCCGCGCCTGTGGGGCGCGTTTCCGCGCGTGCTGGCCTGCTACTGGCGCGACAAGGGCCTGCTGCAGCTGGAAGAAGCGGTGCACAAGATGACGGGTTTGTCGGCCCAGCGTTTTCGCCTGGGCGGGCGTGGCCTGCTGCAGGCGGGCTACATGGCCGATGTGGTGGTGTTTGACCCAGAGCGGATACGCGACCTGGCCACGTTCGAGCAACCCCAGCAGTTCAGCGAGGGCATTGAGCAGGTGTGGGTGAACGGTGTGCTGAGCTACACCGCCACGCAACGCGCCACCGGGGCGCGGGCGGGCCGCTTTGTGCGGCGGCAGGGCGGGTCGCAGGCGGCTGCTCCACAGCGCGAGTCAGCCGCAATTGCTATCAAATAAATAGCTTAAAGAGCATGCCTGTCGCGCGCAGAGGGCTACTTTTACTTCAATTATTTGGCGGGACGGGTGAGCGACAGGCGCCGCATGAGCTGCTGCACCAGGTCGGTCCGCATGTTGCGGTAGAGCAGCGCTTCTTCGGCCTCTTTGGCCAAGGCGATGGTTTCGTTGTAGCTGATGTCGCGCTGCTGCAGCAGCTCGGTCTCGGGGATCAGCTCTGCGCCTGCAGGGGTGCGCAGGCGGAACTTGATGCGCAGGCGCAGCTGCAGCTCGCGCACCTGGCCCGAGGCATTGAGCCCCACCACCGCGCGCTCCTGCTGCTCCTGCAGCAGGTCCAGAATGGCCTCGGCCGTGGGCATGGCCGCCGGGTCGCGCAGCAGCTGAAGCTGGCCGCCCGATCCCTCCAGCGTGCGCTGCAGCTCCCGCGCCAGGGGTGAACTGGCGGGGGCTGCAATGTATAGCGAGCCAAACCCAAACTCCGGCACGCCGCGCAGCCGGAATCCGCAGGCAGACAACAGGGCCACCGGGGCCAGGCTGAGCAGGGTGCGTTTGTTCATGGGGTCAGACCACCACGTTCACCAGACGACCGGGCACCACGATCACGCGCTTGGGCGCCGCATCGGCAGCCTGGGCCGTGAAGGCCTCGCTGGCCAGCGCAATGCGTTCGATCTCGGCCTTGTCGGCCTGGGCGGGCACGTGGATGGAGCCACGCAGCTTGCCGTTGACCTGCAGCATGAGTTCGATCTCGTCCTGCACCAAGGCGCCGGCATCGACCTGCGGCCAGGGGGCGTCGAGCAGGTCGCCCAGCGTACCGGCGTAGCCCAGGCCTTGCCACAGACTGTGCGCGATGTGGGGCGTAGCGGGGTACAGGCAGCGCAGCAGGATGCCAAAGCCTTCGATCAGCGCCACCTGGGCACCGGCCGAATCGGTGGCCTTGAAATCCTCGAGCGCGTTGATCATCTTCATCGCACCCGAAACCACGGTGTTGTACTGCATGCGCTGGTAGTCGTAGTCCACCTGCTTGAGCACGGTGTGGATCTCCAGACGCAGGGCCTTGGCTTCCTTGCCAAATTCAACGTCTTTCAGGCTGCTAGCGCTTGCCACGCTTGCGGTAGCAGCTCCCATATCCATAGCAGACAGCTTCACGCCGAAGTTCCACACGCGGCGCAGGAAGCGGTAGCTGCCTTCCACCGCCGCGTCGTTCCACTCCAGGGTGGCTTCGGGCGGGGCGGTGAACATGGTGTACAGACGGGCGGTGTCGGCGCCGTACTTCTCGATCAGGTCCTGCGGGTCCACGCCGTTGTTCTTGGACTTGGACATGGTGCCCACGCCCTCGTAGTCGATGGGCGTGCCCACGGGCAGCATGCCGTCGCCGCTGGTGGCTTCGTTCTTGAGCTTGGCGCCGATGATCTTGCCACCTTCGTCCAGCACATGCTCCACGTCGTGTGGCCAGAAGTAGTCCTTGCCGCCCTTGGCGGTGCGGCGGCTGTAGATGTGGTTGAGCACCATGCCCTGCGTGAGCAGCTTCGTGAAGGGCTCGTCCACCTTGACCAGGCCCAGGTCGCGCATGACCTTGGTCCAGAAGCGCGCGTACAGCAGGTGCAGGATGGCGTGTTCGATGCCGCCGATGTACTGGTCCATGCCGCTGCCGCCAGTGGCATGTTGCTGGTCACGCATCCAGTAGGCGGTACCGTCCGCCACCATCGCGTCGGCATTCTTGGGGTCGCAATACCGCATGAAGTACCACGAGCTGTCCACGAAGGTGTCCATGGTGTCCGTCTCGCGGCGGGCCGCCTTGCCGCACACGGGGCAGGTCACACCGGCGTGAAAGCCTTCGTGCTTGTGCAGCGGGTTGCCCGAGCCGTCGGGGATGCAATCTTGCGGCAGCACCACAGGCAAGTCTTTTTCGGGCACGGGCACGGCGCCGTGCTCTTCGCAGTGGATGATCGGGATCGGCGTGCCCCAGTAGCGCTGGCGGCTCACGCCCCAGTCGCGCAGACGCCAGGTGGTCTTCTTCTCACCCAGGCCCTTTTGCTCCAGCGCATGGGCCACGGCGTTCACCGCGTCCTTGTAGTTCAGGCCGCTGAAGCTGTCGGAGTTGATGGTGACGCCGCGCTGCTTGTCGCCGTACCAGTCATTCCACTGGTGGTAGTCAAAGTGCTCGCCATCGACCAGCACGACTTGCTTGATCTCGATGCCGTACTTGAGGGCGAACGCAAAGTCGCGCTCGTCGTGCGCGGGCACGCCCATCACGGCGCCGTCGCCGTAGCCCATCAGCACGTAGTTGCCGACCCAAACCTCGACCTTTTCGTCGGTCAGCGGGTGCGTGACGAACAGGCCCGTGGGCACGCCCTTCTTCTCTTGCGTGGCCAGCTCGGCCTCGGTGGTGCCGCCGCTCTTGCATTCTTCGATGAAGGCCTTGAGCGCGGGGTTGGTCTTGGCGGCATGGGCCGCCAGGGGGTGCTCGGGCGCCACGGCGCAGAAGGTCACGCCCATGATGGTGTCGGCACGCGTAGTGAACACGTACATCTTGCCGTCGCCAATCAGCGCGCCGCCGTCGCCCGCGATGTCGTGCGTGAACGCAAAACGCACGCCTTCGCTCTTGCCGATCCAGTTTTCCTGCATCAGCTTCACGCGCTCGGGCCAGCCGGGCAGCTTGTCGCCGGTCACAAAGCCCAGCAGCTCTTCGGCGTAGTCGGTGATCTTGAGGTAGTAGCCGGGGATCTCACGCTTTTCCACGGTGGCGCCCGTGCGCCAGCCCTTGCCGTCAATCACCTGCTCGTTGGCCAGCACGGTCTGGTCCACCGGGTCCCAGTTCACGACCTGGGTCTTGCGGTAAGCAATGCCCTTTTCCAGCATTTTCAGGAACAGCCACTGGTTCCACCGGTAGTACTCAGGGTCGCAGGTGGCGACTTCGCGGCTCCAGTCGATGGCCAGGCCCATGGCCTGCATCTGCTTCTTCATGTACGCGATGTTTTCGTACGTCCACTTGGCCGGTGGCACGCCGTTCTTGAGCGCTGCGTTCTCGGCGGGCAGGCCGAAGGCGTCCCAGCCCATGGGCATCAAGACGTTGTGGCCGTTCATGCGCAGGTAGCGCGTGAGCATGTCGTTGATGGTGTAGTTGCGCACGTGGCCCATGTGCAGCTTGCCGCTGGGGTAGGGCAGCATCGAGCAGGCGTAGAACTTCTTCTTGCTGGCATCTTCCGTCACGCGGTAGGCGTCGGTGGCGGTCCAGTGGTCGTGCGCGGCGCGTTCGACGTCTTGGGGAGAGTATTTGTCTTGCATGGGGGCTCGGGGTGAGAGAAGAGTGCAGCCGCTGGCCGCGCTGCAGGGATTTTAGGCGGTCAGGGCCCTGCCCCAGCGGGCCACTGGTCCGGGCGCGTCAGCGCGACGGGGCAGGAGGCGCGGGTGGGGCGGGACTTGCAGCCGGTTCGGCCACAAATCCGATGCGCTGCAGCCCGGCCAGGTGGGCCGCACCCATGACCTCGACTACACGGCCATAGGGCACGGCAGCGTCGGCGCGCAGTTGCACCTCGGTGTCCGGGCGCTCTGCGCCAATGCGGCGCAGGCGCTCGGCCAGCGCGGCCTGCGACAGGGGCTGGTCATCCAGAAACGCCTGGCCCGAGGCATCGACCACCAGGGTGACGAACTGCGGGGCCGTGCCGGGCGTGGCACCCTCGGTGCGCGGCAGGTCCAGCCGGATGGAGCTGGCCAGCAGCGGTGCCGTGAGGATGAAGATGACCACCAGCACCAGCATCACGTCCACCAGCGGCGTCATGTTGATGTCGCTCATGGGTTGCGGCCCGGCGGTGCGTTCGAGTCGTCCGAAACTCATGCCCCCACGCTCCCCGCTGCGCGTGGTCCGCTGCCCCCCAAGGGGGCTGACCCGCCTTGGGACGGCCCGGCGGCGGGTCGGCTCGCGTTGCCCAGACCTTCTGTGGAGCCCGCCAAACTCTGGACGGGCGCCGTGTCGATGAGCAGCTCGCGCAGGTCGCGCGCAAAACCTTCCAGGTCAGCCTCGATGCGGCCAACCAGACGGCCAAACACGTTGTAGGCCAGCACCGCAGGGATGGCGACGGCCAGCCCTGCAGCGGTCATGACCAGGGCTTCGCCCACAGGGCCGGAGACCCGGTCGATGGTGATCTGCCCTGCCCCCGCCATGGCAGTGAGCGCATGGTAGATGCCCCACACGGTACCCAGCAGCCCCACGAAGGGCGCCGTGGAGCCCACCGTGGCCAGCAGCACCTGGCCAAACTGCAGGCGCCCCAGCACATCGTGCAGGGCATCGCGCAGCACCCGCGTGAGCCGCTGCGACAGGCTGCCCGCCGTAGCCAGCGAGGCCGGAGTATCTTGAACAGTCGGATTTGCTATCGAATTTGCAGCAACCACCAGAGGCAGGACAAGCGCAGCGCGGTCAAAAGACTGCAAACGCTGCGCAGCAAGGTCTATGGAGGGCGCCTGCCAGAACGCTGCCGTGCAACGCGCCACATCGGCCACGGCCTGGCGCATGAGCCGCAGCTTCCACACGATGACCACCCAGCTCGCCACCGACATGGCCAGCAATACCAAGGCCGCTCCCTGCGTCACGGCATCGCCCTGGCGCCACCAGTGAAGAGCGTCCATGGGCGTCGGCGGGTCAGTTCAAGCCCAGCACGTCGAACATGTCGAACATGCCCGTCTTGTGTGCGGCCAGGAAGCGCACGGCGCGCAAGGCGCCCTGCGCATACGTGGCGCGGCTGGAGGACTTATGGGTGACCTCAATGCGCTCGCCAATGCCAGCAAACAGCACGGTGTGATCGCCCACGATGTCGCCACCCCGGATAGCAGCAAAGCCGATGGTGGAGGGGTCGCGCTCGCCCGTCACGCCTTCGCGGGCGTACACGGCGCAGTCCTTGAGATCGCGGCCCAGGGCGTCGGCAATCACCTCCCCCATCTTGAGCGCGGTGCCCGAGGGCGCATCCACTTTGTGGCGGTGGTGGGCCTCGATGATCTCGATGTCGTAGCCGGTGGCCATGGCCTTGGCAGCCATCTGCAGCAGCTTGAGCGTGACGTTCACGCCCACGCTCATGTTGGGCGAGAACATGACGGCGGTGCGTTGTGCATAGGCGTCGAGTTCGGCCTTTTGTGCATCGGTGAAGCCGGTGGTGCCGATGACGGCCTTCACACCCAGCTGGCTGCACACGGCCAGATGGGCCAGCGTGCCTTCGGGGCGGGTGAAGTCGATCAGCACGTCGGCATTCTTGAGGCCCGTTGCAATGTCGGCCGTGATGGCCACGCCGCTTGCATGGCCCAGAAAGGCGGTGGCGTCCGAGCCCACGGCGGGGCTGGAGGCCACGTCCAGCGCACCGGCCAGCACGCAGTCGTCGCTGGCACGGATGGCCTCGATCAGCATACGGCCCATGCGGCCCGACGCGCCGGCCACAGCCACGCGGCAAGGGGTGGTCACGGCGGCGGCGGGGGTTGAGGTCCCTGTCATGAAAATCCTGTTCGGTTGGGTGGCTGCACAGAGACAACCCCCTGTGCTGCGGGGCCGCTGGCGTCAGCGCGCAGGCGCGTCGAGCGGCGGGTAACTGGTGGGGGCTGGCGCAGTGGTCGCTGCCGCAGGGGCCTGGGCGGGTTTTGCGGAAGGCGGGTACTTGGCCAGCTGCTCCGGCGTGGCTTCCAGCGTGGGCACCTTGCCCTTGGCACCATCGCGCCCGCCCAGCGTGGCGACAAATTCCGTCTCCGAGGGCATTTCGTCGCCTTCGGAGCGCTCCAGGACATCGCCCTTGAAGAACACGGTCAGCTTGCGGGTCTGGATGTCTTCACCGGGGCGCTTGAGCGTGAACACGTACTCCCAGCGGTCCGAATGGAACAGGCTGGTGACCAGGGGCGTGCCGAGGATTTCGCGCACCTGCTGGCGACTCATGCCGGGTTGCAGGGCTTGCACCTGCTCGCGCGACACAAAGTTGCCCTGCACCACGTCCACCTTATAGGGTTTCACGATGCCGGCGATGCGGCTGCTGGCGCCATCCAGGCTGCCACAACCGGCCAGGGCAGCCATGCTGGCGCCGATCAACAGGACCAGGCCCAGGCGGGCGCTGCAACGGGCTTTGACGGGCATGGGTAAAAGGGCTGAGGATATGATCGCCGCATTGTAGCGGCTGCCCCCCAGGCCTTGAGGTGGGGGCCAGCACCCGAAGGAACATGCCATGACCAACATCGACGAACTCAAAAGCACGGGACTCAAGGCCACGCTGCCCCGCCTGAAGATCATGGAGATCTTCCAGAAAGGCACGCAGCGCCACATGACGGCCGAAGACGTGTTCCGCGTGCTGCTGGAGGAGCGCTCGGACATTGGCCTGGCCACCGTGTACCGGGTGCTCACGCAGTTCGAGCAGGCGGGCATCCTGATTCGCAGCAACTTCGAGAGCGGCAAGGCGGTGTATGAGCTCAACGAGGGCCAGCACCACGATCACTTCATCTGCACGTCCTGTGGCAAGGTGGAGGAGTTCTACGACGCCGAGATCGAAAAGCGCCAGCATGCCGTGGCCAAGGCCAAGGGCTGGCTGGTGCAGGACCACACGATGGCGTTGTACGGCCAGTGCGCCGATTGCGCAAAAAAAGGGTAACCCCCTGAGTCGCTTCGCGCCAGCCCCCTGAAGGGGGACGCCCCCGCGCGGCGGGGCGGCCCTTGCGCGGGGACACTGGCCTGGGGAGCGCCAGTGCGCACCCGCGTTTTAGCATCAAAATCGGCCTTTGCGCCCGTCCATCAAGCGTAAACAGCTATCAAATACAGAGCACAGACTAGCCACCCGTGTCGCGCTCCATGGCGCGGCGGTGGCGCTCCACAAACTCTTGATAGGTGTCGATACCGCGCAGTTGCAGGATGGTGTTGCGCACGGCGGCTTCGACCAGCACAGCGATGTTGCGGCCAGCGACCACCTGGATCACGACCTTGAGCACGGGCACGCCGAGCACGTCCTGGGTGAGCGGCTCGTAAGGCAGGCGTTCATAGTCGCGCTCCAGGGTCTCTTTGCGCACCAGGTGCACGATGAGCTTGAGGCGCATCTTGCGGCGCACGGCCGTCTCGCCAAAGATGGCGCGGATATCGAGCAGGCCAATGCCGCGCACTTCCAGCAGATTCTGCAGCAGCTCGGGGCACTTGCCCTCGATGGTGGTCTGGTTGATGCGGAAAAAATCCACCGCGTCGTCCGCCACCAGGCCGTTGCCACGCGAAATCAGCTCCAGGCCGAGCTCGCTTTTGCCCAGGCCAGATTCGCCGGTGATCAACACCCCCAGACCCAGGATATCCATGAACACGCCGTGCATCGTGGTGCGGTCGGCGAAGTGCTTGGACAGGTAGGCGCGCAGCACGTCGATGACAAACGCCGACGACTCGTGCGTGGAGAACATCGGGATCTGCGCACGTTCGCACATGGACACCAGTGCATCGGGGGCGGTCTGGTTATCGGCCAGCACCAGCACGGGCGGCTCGAGCGTCACGATGCGCGCAATCCGGCGCTTGCAGTCGTCGGGCGAGGCGTTGCTCAGGTACGCGATTTCGCGCTCACCCAGAATCTGGACGCGGTAGGGATGGATGTAGTTGAGATAGCCGACCAGATCGGCTCCGGACCGCGCAGAACGCACGGCCACTTCGTCAAACCGCCGCTCCGACGCCCCCAGGCCCGCAACCCACTCCCATTTCAGGAGGCCACGGAATTCCTCGAAAAGCACGTCGGCACTGACAACATTGGGCTTCACGGAAGGTCAGTGCAAAAGGGAAACGGGTGTGGGCTCAGGCCGCCTGCGTGGACTGCCAGCCTGCAATCATGCCGTGCAGCTCGGCGGCATCGGTGCAGGCCTTGAGCTTTTCGCGCAGGGCCGAGTCACTCAGCAGCTCGGCAATTTCAGACAGGATTTCCAGATGCTTCTGCGTGGCCGCTTCGGGCACCAGCAGAAAAATCAGCAGCCCCACCGGCAACTCGTCCGGCGCATCAAAACCAATCGGATTGAGCAGCTGAAAAACTGCCGCCATGGGCGCCTTGAGTCCCTTGATGCGCCCGTGGGGGATGGCGACACCATGACCGAGCCCCGTGGAACCCAGGCGCTCGCGTGCGAACAGGCTGTCGGTGATCAGCGCCCGCGAGAGGCCGTGCTGGCTTTCGAACAGCAGACCCGCTTCTTCAAAAGCACGCTTCTTGCTGGTGGCGTCCACGCTCACGAGCACTTGAGCGGAAGGCAGGATGGAGGCGAGTCGGTTCATGGTCAAGGGTAACAATTATGCACATATTGGCGAAAACCCTGAGCGCCAGGGCCTGCCATCCCATTATTCACCCATGCGCAGTCCCCGCAACACGGATGGATGCGTGAAAGTCCACGAACGCAGCGTGCTGCGGCCTGTGGCCTGTGGCCAACGCAGCGGGGCGGCAAACCACTTGGTGCGCCCGGCGCTTCTCGTTCTGGCTGGCTTTTGCATGGGGAAACTATGGGGTAACAAGGGCTGGAGCAACAAAAAACCGCCCGGATGGGGCGGCTGCGGTGCCAGGCTCAGGGCTGGCGCGTCAAGCGTGCAGTTCGCGCTTTGCGGCTTCGTGGTGATGGTCTTGCAAGCGGTCCTTGTGGCGCACAACCTGGCGGTCCATCTTATCTACCAGCTCGTCCACGGCTGCATACAGGTCTGCGTGGGAGCTTTCGGCGAACAGGTCATTGCCCTTGACGTGGATGTTGCATTCCGCTCGCTGTCTCTTTTCCTTTTCCTTTTGCTTCTCTACCGTCAGCAGTACCTTGACATCAACAACTTGGTCAAAATGGCGGGTGATCCGGTCCAGCTTGGAGGTGACATAGCTGCGCAAGGCGGGGGTAACTTCGAGGTGGTGACCGCTGATCGTCAAGTTCATAAATAAGTCTCCTGTAGCTCTCGGTGGGAAAAACGCCGCCCTGGATCAGAGAAGCGGCTCGGCGAACTTGGATGCATCCGTTGACGTGAGCTCACTATGCCCCCGCCCTCCCCGAAAAGCAATCCCATACCGCCCCGACCCGCTGGGTTATGCCCGCCAAGGTGCCAAGCCCCCAAAAAGCGCGCACAATGAGTAAGTTCGCTGGGGCGCCACAGGCATCCCTCCGATGACCGCCCCAGAGCCTTCAGCGCGCCGCCGGGCTGGCCCCATGCAGATGCAGCCGCCCCACCACCAGCATCGACAGCACACCGGCCGCAATCCCCACCAGCGCCGCCACCCAGTAGTTCTGCACCAAGCCCTGCGCATCGCGGCTGATCAGCACCCCGCCCACAAAAGACGCCACCCCCATCGCGGCAGACTGCACCGATGCATTCAGGGTCATGAAGGTGCCCCGCAAGGCGGGCTGCGCCGCCGAGGTGACGATCGCCATCCCCGGGATCATGCGCCCGCTCACGAAGGCAAACATGAAGGTGGACACCAGCAACACCCCCCAGAGCGGCAGCCCCTGACACAGCGTGATACCCAGCAGGCAGGGCACCGATGCCAGCACCAGGGCACGAAAGGTCCGCACCTTGCCCCAACGGTCGGTCCAGCGGCCAAACCAGCGCGCGGTGAACAGGGTGGCAATGCCCCCGCAAAGATAGGCCAGCGGGATCTGGTCAGGGCGAACCCCGGCGTTGGCCTGCATGTAGATCGTGATATAGGGGATGACGGTGAACCCCGTGGACACCAGCAGGGCGGAATACACAAAGGCCCAGCGGTGGTTCGGGTCGGCCAGCACCTGTGCAATGCCCGAGAGCGCCGAGCGGCCACCCGCCGCCTGCACATGGGCCGTCAGCGGCGGCAGGGTGCGGGCCGCCTGGAGGGCCAGCACCCCGACCAGGATCGCGATGGCGATGAAGGGCAGGTTCCAGCCCCCATGCTCGGCCAGGATCAGCCCCAGAGGCACGCCCGCCACCGTGGACACCGCAAAGGACGTCATGACAATCCCCATCGCCCGCCCGCGCCGCTCGAACGGCACCACATCCGCCACGATGGTCTGCGACAGGGCCGACAACACGCCGCCAAACGCCCCTGCCAGGATGCGCGCCGCCATCAGCGTGCCATAGGTGGGCGCCACGCCGCAGGCCAGCGTTGCCAACCCGAACAGCACATACAGCACCAGCAGCAGGCGCTTACGGCCAAACCGGTCGATGTAGGTGGAGGCGAGCAGCCCCGATGCCCCCGCCGACAGCGTGTAGGCCGACACCAGCAGGCCGAACTGCGCGTCGCTGATGGCGAACAGCCGCGTGAACTGCGGCCCGAGCGGCATCATGATCATGAAGTCGAGGATGTGGGTGAACTGGATGCCCGCCAGGGTCAGCAGCAGCCAGAGTTCGCGGCGGGGAGTGAGCGCAGGGGCAGAAGTGGTGGACACAGGCAAAGGCCACAGCAGGCCCGGTCAGAGTCAGGGCCGCACAGTGTGCCCCAAGCGCGCACCACATGCCGCCCCAGGGCCACACACGCCCCGCCCCGTTTTCATCCACCCCCAGGGCCTTGCAGGCGCCCCCGAGTCCGGCGCGTAAAATCAGCGGGTTGCGCCGGGCCCGGCCCGCAAGCGCTTCACCCCCGTTCTTCTTCGGATTGCCCGCTGCGGATATCGACCGCCCACACCGACACCATGACCCAGCCCAGCTCCAACGCCCTGCACACCTCTGCCCTCACGTCGCTGCCCCTGCTGGCACGCGGCAAGGTGCGCGACAACTACGCCGTGGGCGACGACCGCATCCTGATGGTGGCCAGCGACCGCCTCTCGGCCTTTGACGTGATCATGGGCGAGCCCATTCCCGGCAAGGGCGAGCTGCTCACGCAGATGGCGCTGTTCTGGTTCGACAAACTCGGCCACATCTGCCCCAACCACCTCACGGGCGACGCCCCCGAAAGCGTGGTCAAGCCCGAGGAAGTGGCCCAGGTGCGTGGCCGCTCCATGCTGGTCCAGCGCCTGAAGCCCATCCCGGTGGAAGCCGTGGTGCGCGGCTACCTGGCCGGCAGCGGCTGGAAGGAATACCAGGAAAGCCGCGCAGTGTGCGGTGTACCGCTGCCCGAAGGCCTGACCAACGCCGCCAAGCTGCCCGCCCCCATCTACACGCCTGCCGCCAAGGCCGCCGTGGGCGAGCACGACGAGAACATCACGTTTGAGCGCACCGTGGAGATGATCGGCCTCGACCTGGCCACGCGCATCCGCGACCTGAGCATCGCCATCTACCAGGCGGCCGCCGAGATCGCGCTGACCAAAGGCATGATCATTGCCGACACGAAGTTCGAGTTCGGCCTGGCGCCCGATGGCACGCTGGTGCTGATGGACGAAGTGCTCACCCCCGACAGCTCGCGCTACTGGCCCGTGGAAGGCTACGAAGCCGCGCTGGCCGCAGGCGCCAACCCCCCCAGCTACGACAAGCAGTTTGTGCGCGACTGGCTGGAACAGGCCAAGGTGAGCGGCAAGCCCTGGGACAAGACCGCCCCCGCGCCGCGCCTGCCGCAGGAAGTGATCGAAAAGACGGCAGCGAAGTACCGCGAAGCGCTGGAGCGTTTGGTCGGATAAACCACGCACTCATTGGACAATCAAGGCTCCCGATGGGGAGCCTTTTTTCATGCCTCATGCGTTGATGGTCATCGCGCGATGCAACCCCAGAATGCACCAGCGCAATGCAAGGCAGCAGGTAACCTCGCCCAGTGAAAAGCGCACAAGGCGCCTCAAAGGCTTGGACCAGCCCTAGCTCAGCACCACACTCGACAAGCGCCGCCGGTAGGTGGCCACCACCGGGTCCTCGGGAGGAATCTGCCCCTCGGCTACCTTGGGCTTGGGGGCCTCGATGACTTCGAGGATGGCCACGTAGGTCTTGCGGGCGATCTCCTCGTTCCAGGCCTTGTCGCGCATGAGGATTTCGAGCAGCTCATCCATGGCGTCGGTCCAGCGCTGCTGGGCCATCAGCCAGCGGGCGCGTGCGTAGCGGGTGTCGAAATCGCGCTTGTTGGCAGCAATTTTGGTATCAAAATCGGCCTCTGCGCCTGCTCCATAAGCGCCAATAGCTACGAAATCAATAGCATCCATCCAGACCTTGAGCGCGCCCAGCTTGCGTGAGCCGGCCGCCTTGGCGATGACGGGGGCAAAGGCGACCTTGGCATCGTCCTCGCGGCGCAGTTGCAGCAGCAGCTTGACGTAGTCGAAGCGCGCATCGTCGTTGGCCGGGTCGGTCACCACCGCGTGCTGCAGTTTTTCGAGGGCCGTGCCCGTGTCGCCGTCGGCCAAGGCCTCCTGGGCTTCTTCTTCCTCGGCCTCGGCGGCCATTTCTTCGGCGGTGGGCACATGCTTGTCGAGGAAGGCGCGCACCTGGCCTTCGGGCAAAGCGCCCATGAAGCCGTCCACGGGCTGGCCGTTCATGAGCAACACGCAAGTGGGGATGCTGCGGATGCCGAACATGCCGGCGAGCTGCTGCTCCTGGTCGGAGTCGATCTTGGCGAGCTTGAAGCGGCCGGCGTATTCGGTTTCGAGCTTTTCCAGCACGGGACCCAGCGACTTGCAGGGGCCGCACCAGGGCGCCCAGAAGTCCACCAGCACGGGCACGTTCATCGAGGCGGCAACCACCTCGGCTTCAAAGTTCTCTACGGTGACGTCAATCATGGTGGTGTGGGCCTGTGAAGCGGTTTGCGCGCTATTTTGGCCCATCGAAACAGCCCCACACCAGCCAGGGAGGCGCAAAAAGTAAAATCACGGGTTCCACCTACAGCGGTGCGGCGGGCCAGACCCGCTGCCGCGCACCCCCAACCACCATGAAACCCATCCAGATCGGCGTGGTCATGGGTTCCAGCAGCGACTGGGACACCATGCAGCATGCAGTGCAGATTCTTGAACAGTTCGGCATCGCGCACGAGGCCCGCGTGGTCTCGGCCCACCGCATGCCCGACGACATGTTCGCCTACGCCGAGGCCGCCGCCAGCCGGGGCCTAAAGGCCATCATCGCGGGCGCGGGCGGCGCCGCCCACCTGCCCGGCATGATCGCCGCCAAGACCACCGTGCCCGTGCTGGGCGTGCCCGTGGCCAGCCGCCATCTGCAGGGCGTCGATTCTCTGCACAGCATCGTGCAAATGCCCAAGGGCATTCCCGTGGCCACGTTTGCCATCGGCACGGCAGGTGCCGCCAATGCCGCGCTGTTTGCCGTGGCCCTGCTGGCCAGCGAGAGCCCCGAGCTGCGCCAGCGGCTCGAAGCCTTCCGCGCCGAGCAGACGGAAGTGGCCCGCAACATGACCCTGCCGCCCGCCGCATGAGCGCCAGCACCAAGCCCCTCTTGCCGGGATCGACACTGGGCGTGCTCGGCGGCGGCCAGCTGGGCCGCATGTTTGTGCACCAGGCCCAGGCCATGGGCTACTTCACCGCCGTGCTCGACGCCGACCCCGACAGCCCCGCCGGGCTGGTGAGCCACCACCACATCCAGACGGGTTACGAAGATGCCCAGGGCCTGGCCGAGCTGGCCCGCCTGTCGGACGCGGTGACCACCGAATTCGAGAACGTGCCCGCCGCCGCACTGGCCACGCTGGCCGCAGAGCGCCCTGTGTCGCCCGCCGCCAGCGCCGTGTCGGTGGCGCAAGACCGCGCCCGCGAGAAAGCGCACTTTGTGGGCTGCGGCGTGCCGTGCGCGCCCTACGCGGTGATCGAGACGGCCGGGCAGCTGGCGGCAGTGCCTGCTGACCTCCTGCCGGGCATCCTGAAAACATCCCGCATGGGCTACGACGGCAAAGGCCAGGTGCGCGTAAAAACCGCCGCCGAGCTGGCCGCCGCCTGGGACGCCGTCAGCCGCGTGCCCTGCGTGCTGGAAAAAATGCTGCCGCTGGCGCTTGAATGCTCGGTGATCGTGGCCCGGGGCCACGATGGCGCCATGGTGCACCTGCCCGTGCAGCGCAACCTGCACCGCGATGGCATCCTCGCCGTGACCGAGGTTCACGAAGAAAATCTGCCTTCTGCGCTTGTTGCACAAGCGGTAGCAGCTGCGAAATCTGTAGCAGAAGGCCTGCAGTACGTGGGCGTGCTGTGCGTGGAGTTCTTCGTGCTGCAGGACGGCAGTCTGGTGGTCAACGAAATCGCCCCGCGCCCGCACAACAGCGGCCACTACAGCCAGAACGCCTGCGATGTGTCGCAGTTCGAACTGCAGGTGCGCACCATGGCCCGCCTGCCGCTCACGCAGCCGCGCCAGCACAGCGCCGCCGTCATGCTCAACCTGCTGGGCGACCTGTGGTTTGCCCAGGGGGACACCGAACAGCCCCCCCCTTGGGATCAGGTGCTGGCACTGCCTGGCACCCACCTGCACCTGTACGGCAAGCGCGACGCCAAGCGGGGCCGCAAGATGGGCCACCTCAACGTGACCGCCGCCACGCCCGAGGCCGCACGCGCCACCGCCTTGAAGGCAGCCGCCCTGCTCGGCATCGCCGCGTTTTGACCATGATCCTTGACGGCAACGACCCCTCGGCCATCACCGCCGCAGCCCGCGCGGTGCGCAGCGGCGCACTGCTGGGCCTGCCCACCGAAACCGTGTATGGCCTGGCCGCCGACGCCAGCAGTGATGCGGCGGTGGCGCAGATCTTCGCAGCCAAGGGGCGACCCAGCGACCACCCGCTCATCGTGCATGTGGCCAATGCCCAGGGCATTGCGCATTTCGCCAGCGAGGTGCCTGGCTTTGCACAGAAACTGGTCGATGCCTTCTGGCCCGGCCCACTCACCCTGATCCTGCCCCGCCTGCCCGGTGTGGCCACAGCGGCCACGGGTGGGCAAAACAGTGTGGGACTGCGCTGCCCGGCCCACCCGGTCGCGCACGCCCTGCTGGAGGCCTGTGCCGCCCCGGCCAACGGCACCGACCAGGGCGGCCCGCCCGTGTGGGGGGTCGCCGCCCCCAGCGCCAACCGCTTTGGCCGCGTGAGCCCCACCACCGCCCAGCACGTGCAGGATGAGCTGGGCGCCGACCTGCTGGTGCTGGACGGCGGCCCCTGCGGCGTGGGCATTGAAAGCACCATCGTGGACTGCACCCGCGGCGTGCCCGTGCTGCTGCGCCCCGGCGCCATCACACGCGCGCAGATCGCTGCGGCCTGCAGCATCGCGCCGCTGTCCAAGGAGGAGCTGCCCGCCCTCACGCCCCGCGCCTCGGGCACGCTGGAAGCCCACTATGCACCCGCCGCCAAGGTGCGGCTGATGGATGCCAAGGCCCTGCAGACCAGCCTGGACCTGCTGGGCGCAGAGGCGGCCCACATCGCCATTTATGCCCGCTCTGCGCTGCGCTCGCACTCGTCCCGGCTCGTGCTGCGGCGCATGCCCGACGATGCCGCGGCCACCGCCCAGCAGCTGTTTGCCGTGCTGCGCGGCTTTGACGATGAAGGCGTGAAGCTGATCTGGATCGAGGCCCCGCCCGCCAGCCCGGACTGGGAAGGCGTGCGCGACCGCCTGCAGCGCGCAGCCGCCGCGTGACGGAGCTGCCGCGCACGGAGCGACTGCGTCGCCACCCCCGGTTCGGGCCGCTTTACATGCGTTGACTTTGCCCCGCTAAACTACCCCCCACTTTTCTGGAGAAATACATGGCAGCAAATTGGATGCGCCGCACCGTCATGGTCGCCGCATGTGCATCGGTCGCGTTGCTCGCGGCCTGCGGTTCCAGCACCACTGAATCGGCCATCACGCCCCAACGCTTCATCGCGTTTGGCGATGCCATGAGCGATGTGGGTCAAAACGGTTCGCGCTACACCGTCAACGACGGCAGCGTCAACAACTGGACCCTGCAGGTGGCAGCCAACTACGGCAAGCCCCTCACCGCCTCGTCCGCTGGCGGCACCAGCTACGCCACGGGCAACGCCCGCGTGAGCGCCAAGCCTGACGCCGCAGGCAACGCCAGCACCCGCACCATCACCGAGCAGATCGACGCCTTCCTGGCCGGCGGCAGCTTTACCGGCTCCGACCTGGTGATCGTGAGCGGCGGTGTCAGCGACGTGATCTCCGGCATGGCCGCCGTGACCGCAGGCACCCAGACCGAGGCCGCCATGGTGGCCGCTGCACGCAAGGCGGGCGAAGACCTGGCCGCCCAAGTGCGCCGCCTGGTCGCAGCAGGCGCCAAGTATGTGGTGGTGACCGGCACCTACGACCTGAGCAAGAGCCCCTGGGCCAAGTCGATTGGCCGGGAAGCCCTGCTGACCGATGCCAGCAGCCGTTTCAATGATGGCCTGCTGGTGGGCATCGTGGATCTGGGCGCCAACGTGCTGTACGTGGACTCGGCCTACTACGTGAACCTGTACACCAGCGTGCCTGGCAACTATGGCTTCAACAACGCCACCACCGCCGTGTGCACCTCGGTGGACGCGACCAACGGCATCGGCATTGGCGCAGGCCAGGTCAACTCGGCCCTGTGCAACAGCTCCACGCTGCTGTCGGGCGCCAATCAGGTGTCGTATGTGTTTGCCGACTCTGTGTACCTGACCCCGTCGGCACAGCGCCAGTTCGGCACCTACGCCTACGACCGCCTGCGCGCGCGCTGGTAACGGACTGCATGCCCGGCCGCCGTGTGCGGATGTGCCAGGGCTGTCGCCCACAAAAAAGCCGACCCCAGGGTCGGCTTTTTTATTGTGCGCCAAGGGGCCCGGATGGGCCCGTGACAGCGGCTTACTTGACCGTATCGAACACGGCACGCGCCTGAGCGTGGCAGAACGGGGGCTCGTAGGTGCCGTGGTAGGAGCCATAGTAGGTGGCAAAGGCCGCCGAGGTGGGGTCAGTCGGCGCCTTGCCGCCCGGGCCGAAGGTGGCCTGGATGGCGGCATCCACATCCACAGAACTCACGTTGGTGAGCCCCCGGCTGTCGAAGTCTGCCTTCATGACGGCCTGGTGCACTGCAGGTGGCACCGTGGGGTCGCCTGCACCGCCGCACAGCAGCACGCGGGCCTTGGGGCTCCAGCCCAGCAGGTCGTTCTTTTTGGCGGTCAGGTAGAGCGGGTGGGTGGTGCTGGTCTGCGAGCCCGTGATGAAGTCGGACTGGAACAGAGCATCACGCGCCTGATTGGGCGTGCCCGCAGGCAGGGTGCCCGAGGTGAGCAACGTGGTGTAGTTCATCGTGGGGTTGGGCAGCAGGTTCTCGATGTAGCCCGAGTACGGAGCCTTGAAGACCTGCTTCACATCGGTGTACACGTTGCCATAGACCTTCTGCCACGAGGTCACGAGGTAGGGCACAAAGAACTGCACGCCCGCAATCGCATCCGGAATGCGCAGCGAACCCGACAGGTTGTAGGGGCCCGCCAGGTGGGCGCCTGCCACCACGTTGAACTCGGAGGCATGGTCGCGCTCGGCGGCGCGCTGTGCGGCCATTGATGAATGGCCGCCCTGCGAATATCCCGTGAACATGACCTTGCCCGACAGACTGGCCCCCACGGTGCTGGCCGCATTGCGCGCAGCGCGCATCGAGTCGATCACGGACGTGGCCTCGGAGTCGGCATGCAGATAGGGGTGGTAGCTGTAGGTGGACTTGGCAAAGCCCAGGTAGTCGGTGGCCACCACGGCATAGCCCTGGGCCGCATACATGGCCGCCAGCAGGAAGGTTTCGGAGTCCTGCGGATTGGCCAGGGTGCGGGGCTTTTGCATGTCAGTGCCCTTGGCATAGGCCAGCAGCGGAGCCGCCGTGGTACAGCTGCCGCCGGGCACCAGCATCACGCCCGAGGCATTGGTGTTTTCGCCGCTCTTGGCCCCCACGGTGGCGTAGTTCAGCGCCACCACCTTCACGTCGCACTTGGCCTTGCCGGTGAGGGCCTGTAAGCCCGCACTGGAGGTGCTGGCGTCGATCTGCGCTGCAGTCAACGTGGCCAGCGTGGCGGGCGGGTCAATGAGCGAGCCACGTGCCGGATCGTCGGAGCCCCCGCAGGCAACAAGCACCAGCGCGGCAGCCGCAACACAGGTAAGACGGAAGTAATTCATGGATGGGTCCCTCGGGTCAGTGAAAAACGATGCATGGTGCGCGCACCTGCGCTGCAGCATCCATAGGGGATAACGCGTGAAACAGGGGCCCAAGACGCCTAGGCGACAGGCATGGGCCCACCACGCCCCATCAGCGGGAGCCCCGCATGCCGTAACGCACCTTCATGCCCAGAATCGTCCCGGCCAGCGCCAGCGTGATGGCGTTGGCCACCACAATCGGCCAGGCCGCCAGCGACAACCCGTAGACCAGCCACAGCGCCACCCCTGCCGTGAACACGCTGTACATGCCCAAGGAGATCCCGCTCACATCGCGCGTGCGGAAGGTGTGCAGCGCCTGGGGCACGAAGCTGCAGGTGGTGAGGGCGGCGGCCAGGTAGCCGATGAGTTCGTGGAGGGGCATGGTGGACGGGGCGGCAGAGGGGCTGCGCCGATTATTCCTGCAATCCCCCCACTTCACTGGTCGCGTGCGGTCCATTCGATCAGGCTGTCGAACACGGGCCGCGCGGCTCCGGCGTTGGCGTGGTTGACCACCGCCACCAGCACATAGCGGCGCCCGCTGGCAGCGTGCACATAGCCCGCCACCGCCATCACATCGCGCAGGCTGCCCGTCTTGAGGTGGGCCGTGCCAGCCCGGCTCTGGCTGCGGCGCAGCGTGCCATCCACCCCCGCAATCGGCAGCGAGGCCAGCAGCTCGGGCATGGCCGGGGACGCCCAGGCCACCTGCAGCATGCGGGCCAGCGCCTGGGCCGTGAGGCGCGCATCGCGGCTCAGGCCTGCGCCGTTGTCCACCTGCGGCAGCTCCACATCCCCCACGCGGGCCAGCCACCACTGGCGCAGCACCTCGCGCGCGCCGTCAAAGCTCGCCACGCCGTTCTTCTGCAGTGCCAGGGTCAAAAACACCTGCTGGGCCATCACGTTGTTGCTGTACTTGTTGATATCGCGCACCACCTCGGCAAGGGCAGGTGACGTGACCACGAACGCAGGCTTGAGGCCCGCAGGCACCTTGCCATCGCGCACCGTGCCCGTGAGCTTGCCTCCCAGTTCGCGCCACATGCCCTCCACCGCGCGCGCCGCAAAGCCGCGCGGGTCGGCGGCGGCCACGGGCCACACGCGCTCGCCGCACGCCGCCGGGTACACCCCCTGGAAACTCACCTTGGCAGGGTCGGACAATTCCGCCCGCAGGGCGCCCCGCCAGTCACCACACTCAGTGCCTGGCGCCGCCAGGGCCACGGTGGCCTGGCGCTGCACCCCGGCCAGGGGCGGGTCGTACTGGATGCGCGCGAACCCGGCGGCCACATCGGGCACAAAGGTCATCACCGACGATTTGTAGTTGAGCAGCAGCGCATCGGGCGCTGCGTTGTAGGGGCGCAGCGGCTCGCCGTCAAACCGCGCAGGGTCATGGTCGGGCACCTCGAACGCGGTACGGTCCAGCACGATGTCGCCCACAATCACCTGGATGCCCTGGCCCTGCAGGCGCCGCATCAGCAGCCAAAGGCGCTCCATGACGAGCTTGGGGTCGCCCAGGCCCTGGATGTAGACATTGCCGCGCAGGCTGCCGTCCTGCACCGCGCCCTGCAGATAGACCGGGGTGTTCCAGACATAGGCCGGGCCCAGCTGCTCCAGTGCTGCGTAAGTGGTCACCAGCTTCATCACCGATGCCGGATTGACCGGCACCTGCGCGCGGTGCGCAAGGCGGGGCGCAAGGCGGGGCGCAGTGCGCGCGCTGCCCTGCGCCTCGACCACCAGCACCGACAGCGCATCGCGCGGTAGCCGGGCCCGGCCCAGGGCTGCCTCCACCTCGGCGGGCAAGGGGCTGGGCGCAGGGGCCTGGGCACCCGCGCTCCCCGCCAAAGCCAGCCACAGCATGGCCCCCAACAGCACCGCACGCGGCGCAGCGCGGCGCCAAACAACAGAAACAGACAGCATGGCGGGAGTCTATCGCCCGGCACCGGTCCACCCCCATGCGCCAGCACCACGGGCGGCGGCCGCCGATAATCCCAGGATGCGTCTCTCTCCTCGTGCCATGGGCTTTCTGGCGGCCGTTGTGACGGTCACCATCTGGACGGGCTTCATCGTCATTGCCCGCGCCTCGGCCCAGCGCACGCTCACGCCGTTGGACATTACCCTGCTGCGCATCGCCGGCGCCAGCCTGGTGCTGCTGCCCTGGGGCTGGTGGATGGTGCGGCGGCGCGTGCAGGCTGTGGGCACGTCAGCCCCGCCCTCCAGCCTGGCGGGCCTCTCGCCCCTGCCCCTGCGCACCACCGCCTTGCTGGGCCTGTTTGGTGGCCTGCTCTATGCACTGCTGGCCTATGCGGGGTTCTTCCACGCACCGGCCACCCATGCGTCGGTGCTCATGCCCGGCAGCCTGCCGCTGTGGACGGCGCTGCTGGCCGCCTGGCTGCTGCGCGACTACATCACCCCGCAGCGCGCGGCAGGGCTGGCGCTGATCGTGGCGGGCGACCTGCTGGTGGGCGGGCGCAGCCTGCTGGCCGCTTTTTCGGGCGGCGATGTCTGGAAGGGCGACCTCTTGTTCATGCTTGCCGCGTCGTGCTGGGCCACCTACAGCGTGCTGGCGCGGCGCCATGCAGTGGACGCGGTGCAGGCCACCATGGCCATCACGGCCTTTGCCTGCCTGGTGTATGTGCCCGCCTATGCCCTGCTGGCCGGGCTGGGGGCCGTTACCAGCCATCTGGCGCAGGCGCCCTGGAGCGAAATCGCCTTCCAGATGCTGTTCCAGGGCGGGGGCTCGGTGGTGGTTTCGGGCATTGCCTTCACGCGCATGATCCAGCACTTTGGCCCCGTGCGCTCCACCATGATCACGGCACTGGTGCCCGGGCTGTCGGCCATCGGGGCGGTGCTGTTTCTGGACGAGCCGATGCACTGGAACCTCATCGCCGGATTGCTGCTGGTGACCGCCGGTATCCTTGTGGGGGTGCTGCGCACAAGCCAGGCGAACACAGCCACGGCCGCTGCGGCCACGCGCCGCGCCGCGCACTGACCCCGGCTGCACCCTGCACACACCCCTGACAACGACTCTCCCCGGCCCATGAATCTGCTCGCCTTCGACACCAGCACCGACACCCTCTCCATTGCCGTACAGCACGGCGATGGCGTCTGGCAGCACCAGGGGCCGGGTGGCGCGCAGGCGTCGGCCACACTGATCCCCACCGTGCGTGCCCTGATAGCGCAGGCGGGCCTGTCGTTCGACACGCTGGATGCCATCGCCTTCGGGCGTGGCCCCGGCTCGTTCACCGGCCTGCGCACGGCCTGCGCCGTGGCCCAGGGGCTGGCCTTTGGCGCACGCGGCGGCCAGGGGGTGCCCGTGCTGCCCGTGGACACCCTGCTGGCCGTGGCCGAAGAAGCCCGTGCGCAGCATGGCTGCACCCAGGTCGTGGCCGTGCTGGATGCACGCATGGACGAGGTCTACCACACGCGCTGCCGATATGTGCCGGGATTGCAGGCGGCAGGTGGCCCATGGGTGACCGACGCCGACTTTGGCTTAGGCAAGCCCGAATCCGTGCAGGCGCCCGCAGACTGGACGGTGGCCGGCAACGCACTGGCGCCCTACGGCGAGAGACTGGCGCCCGGTGCCCGCCATGTCACCGCCCTGCCCACAGCCGCCGCCCTGCTGCGCCTGGCGCCCGCCCTAATCGCGGCAGGTGCAGCCGTGCCCGCCAGCGACGCGCTGCCGCGCTACATCCGCGATAAAGTGGCGCAAACCACCGCCGAGCGGGCCGCCCTGCGCGCCGCCCAGGCCATGGCCACGCCCCCGAGCACCCCATGAGCGCCTTGCCCACCTCTTCTTCCACCGCCGCAGACGACACGGCCTCGGCCCGCCCCGAGGCGCGTTTTGAAGCGCTCACACTGGCCCGGCTCGACGCCGTGCTGGCGGTGGAGCAGCGCGCCTACTCGCACCCCTGGACGCGCGGCAACTTCACCGACGCCCTGGCATCGGGCTACCAGGCCCAGGTGCTGATGGCGGGCGACCACCTGCTGGGCTACTTCGTGGCGATGATGGGCGTGGACGAGGTCCACCTGCTCAACATCACCGTCACCCCTGAGTTCCAGCGCCAGGGCTGGGCGCGTGTGCTGCTCGACGCACTGGCCCTGTGGTCGCGCGGGCGCGGCGCGCAGTGGCTGTGGCTGGAGGTGCGCGCGAGCAACCTGCGCGCCCAGGCCATCTACCAGGCCCACGGCTTTCGCCGCGTGGGTGACCGCAAACGCTACTACCCGGCCGACCAGGGCCAGCGCGAAGACGCGGTGGTCATGAGCCTGGGGCTATAAACCCCACCTGCGCCCCACTTGCCCCCGCCTGCCAAGAACCCACCGACTGCCTGCCTGTATGAGCCTTCACCTCGATGCGCGACAACGCGCCATGCTGCAAGAAATGGGGGTCACCGTATGGGGGCCGCCACCGGCAGCGGCTCCGATCACCCCACCCGCCCCGGCCACCAGCGCTGTGGCGGTCCAAGCGCCCGTGGCCATGGCCGTGCCACCTCGCAGCGCAGAGCCCCCTGTTGTTGCCCCTCTGCGCACGCCGCCCCCCAGTGCCGCCCCGGTGCCCCCGCCAGCAGGGGGCTCCACCACAGCACTGCAACTGCACACGCCCCAGGCACTCTACCCTTCGGGCGACCCGGCACAGACACCCAGCAGCCTGGGCCGTGGCTGGCTGATCGTGGCCGAAAGCCTGACACCTGCCGACCCGCTGGGCGGAGACGCGGGGCGCCTGCTGGACAACATGCTGCGCGCCATGCAGCTGCACAAGCACCCGCGTGTTTATTTCGCGGCGCTGGAGCGTTCTGCCCCCGGCGCTGAAGCCAGCCCCCACATCCCCACCACCCTGGCCGATGCCGTCGCCACACTGCAACCCGCCATGGTGCTGGTGCTGGGCCATGTGGCTGCCCGCGCGGCGCTGGGCCGCACCGAGCCGCTGGGCCGCCTGCGCGCGGGCCCGCACCAGCTGGCGGGCTGCCCTGCAGTTGTGACCTACGACCCGGCCTTTTTGCTGCGCTCGCAGGACACCAAGGCCGCCGCCTGGGCGGACCTGTGCCACGCCCTGGCGCTGGTGCGTGGCGCTTGCGCTCTGTGATCCCGCTCTGCGCAGCCGCCCGGCGCCCTCCCGGTGCCATAATCCGCGACTTGCCCATTTTTTAACGGAGACAGCTCCTTGGAAACCTACCCGAGTTGGTAGCTTTCCGCTCCCCGGCCTGCCGTGGGGCTGAAAGCACCCCACAACCCCCACCGCAGATGCCACACAACAAGGGAGTGAGCCCATGCTCAACATCTTTACGCTCGCCAATGGCCGGCTGTTCCAGGAAGAAATCGAGTCCCTGGAAGAGCTGACCAAGTTCCAGCCGATCTGGGTGGACCTGGAAGCCCCCACGCTCGAAGAAAAACGCTGGATCAAGCAGCACTATGGCCTGTCCATCCCCGAGGATGCGATGGACGAGGACATCGAGGAATCCGCCCGCTTCTACGAAGAAGACAACGGCGAGCTGCACATCCGCAGCGACTTCTTGATTGATGACGATGAAGACCCCCGCTCGGTGCGTGTGGCCTTCATCCTGAACCAGCACAACGCCAACCTCAAGAGCCGGGGCGTGCTGTTTTCCATCCACGACGAAGACGTGCCGGTGTTCCGCCTGCTGCGCATGCGCGCGCGCCGCGCTCCCGGGCTCATCGAGGATGCCAAGGAAGTGCTGCTCAAGCTCTTCGATGCCGACGCCGAGTATTCGGCCGACACGCTCGAAAACATCTACGACGAGCTCGAAAAGGTGAGCAAGCAGGTGCTGGCCGGCGACGTGACCGACGCCCTTGCTGGCGAGGTGCTGGGCGCCATTGCCCGCCAGGAAGACTTGAACGGCCGCATCCGCCGCAACGTGATGGACACGCGCCGCGCGGTGAGCTTCATGATGCGCTCGAAGATGCTCAATGCCGAGCAGTTCGAGGAAGCCCGCCAGATCCTGCGCGACATCGAGTCGCTGGACAACCACACGGCCTTCCTGTTCGACAAGATCAACTTCTTGATGGACGCCACGGTCGGCTTCATCAACATCAACCAGAACAAGATCATCAAGATCTTCTCGGTGGCCAGTGTGGCGCTGCTACCCCCGACGCTGATCGCCAGCGTGTATGGCATGAACATGAAGTTCCCGGAGCTGGAGCTGCTGGGGCCGGCTGCTTATCCGTATGTGATCGGGCTGATGCTTGCGAGTGCGCTCGGACCTATGTGGTACTTCCGCAAGCGCGGCTGGTTGAAGTAGCCCCCTGTGGCGCTGTGCGCCCTCCCCCCCAAGGGGAGACGCCTCCAGCGGCCCGGCGGAGCCGGTGCCGCGGTGGCGCTGGCGTGGGGCACGCCCTTGGCATCGCCCCGCTACGGCAGGCGCTTCAGGTAGCTTTTGAACTGAAAAATTTGAGCAAAAATCGGCTTCTCCGCGCGCCCACATTTCCCTTTTAGCTATCAAATTTATAGCTTTTGCAGCAGCGCCAGCACCATGTGCTCGGCATAGCGACTGGCCACGGTCTGCACGAACAGGGCGAAGTCCCCGTGGGCGGTGTCGTCGGCGCGGTCGGAGATGGTGCGCACGGCGGCGAAGGGCAGGCCGTAGTCCTGGCAGACCTGGGCCACGGCGGCGCCTTCCATTTCCACGGCCAGCACATCGTGCCCGGCACTCTCCAGTGCGACGCGCAGCTGGGTGGATTCGGCGGCGGTGGAGACAAAGCGGTCGCCGCTGGCCACCAGGCCGTGGTGCACTTGGTGTGCACGTTGCCCGGGCGCTGATTTCAGCCCAAACTGGCTGCTTGCGCCTGCCACACAAGCGTTTGCCGCTTCCAAAAGCAGAGCAGTCAGTGCCGGATCGCAGGGCAGGCGGCTGCGGGCATAGCCCGGCAGCTCCCAGCGCGGGAACAGGGGCGAGGCGTCCATGTCGTGCTGGATGTAGTCCTGCGCCACCACCACATCGCCCACGTTCACCCCCCCCCCCAGGCCCCCGGCCACCCCGGTGAACACGATGCGCGCCACGCCAAAATGCTCGATCAGCGCCGTGGCCGTGGTGGCAGCGGCCACCTTGCCAATGCCCGACAGCGCCAGCACCACCGGCCGGTCGTCCAGCTCGCCCCGCCAGAAGGCGCGGCCCGCGTGCGTCACTCGCTGCGGGTGGGCAAGGCGCCCAACCAGGGAGCTTTGCTCTTCGGTCAGTGCGCTCAGGATGGCGGTACTCATACAACAACCTTTCGGATCAGGGGGCAACGGCGTGCAGCCACCGCCCCTTGCGGCGCGGCCATGAAAAAAGGCGGCCGAAGCCGCCCGGGGATTGTGGCGCGCAAAACCCTGCGCGCCACCAGGCCCGTTATTTCTTGTCGCGCAGCTCGCGGCGCAGGATCTTGCCCACGGGGGTCTTGGGCAGCTCGGTGCGGAACTCGATCACCTTGGGTTGCTTGTAGCCCGTGAGTTCGTGGCGGCAGAACTCCTTGACCTGCGCCTCGGTGAGCGCCGGGTCCTTCTTCACGATCACGAGCTTGACGGCCTCGCCAGTCTTCTCGTCGGGCACACCCACCACGGCACATTCGAGCACGCCGGGGCAGTTGGCCACGACTTCCTCGACCTCGTTGGGGTACACGTTGAAGCCGCTGACCAGCACCATGTCTTTCTTGCGGTCCACGATCTTGAAGAAGCCGCGCGCATCCATGATGCCGATGTCGCCGGACTTGAAGTAGCCGTCGTCGGTCATGACCTTGGCGGTTTCGTCGGGGCGCTGCCAGTAGCCCGCCATGACCTGCGGACCCTTGATGGCGATTTCGCCCGGCTCGCCCAGCGTGGTGACCTCGCGGCCCTCATCGTCCAACAGCTTCATGGAGGTGCTGGGCAACGGCACGCCGATGGTGCCGGTGTACTCGGTGGCCGTCACGGGGTTGCAGCTGGTCGAGGGGCTGGTTTCGGACAGGCCATAGCCTTCGCAGATCGGGCAGCCAGTCTTTTCGAGCCAGAGCTTGGCCACCGCACCCTGCACGGCCATGCCACCACCCACCGACACCTTGAGGTTCTTCCAGTTGACGGTATTGAAGTCGGGGTGGTTGGCAAGGCCGTTGAACAGCGTGTTGACGGCGGGGAAGCTGTGGAAGGTGTGCTTGGACAGCTCCTTGAGCACCGCAGGCAGGTCGCGCGGGTTGGGGATCAGGATGGTCTTGCCGCCGGTGCGCATGGACAGCATCATGTTCACGGTGAACGCGAAGATGTGGTACAGCGGCAGCGCGCACACGGCCGTGGGCTGTTCGCCCGCAGGCACCTTGCTCATCACGGGCGAATTCCAGGCCTCGGACTGCAGCACGTTGGCGAGGATGTTGCGATGCAGCAGCACCGCCCCCTTGCTCACGCCCGTGGTGCCGCCGGTGTACTGCAGCAGTGCGATGTCATCGGGCTTGATGTCGGGCTTCTTGAGCGTGCTGCGCGTGCCTTGGGCCACGGCCTGGTTGAAGCGCACGGCCCCTGGCAGGTTGTAGGCGGGCACCATCTTCTTGACGTTGCGCACCACGTAGTTAACCAGCGTGCCCTTGAGCAGGCCCAACTGGTCACCCATGGCGCACAGCACCACATGCTTGACGGGCGTGTGCGCAATGCATTGCTCCAGCGTGGCGGCGAAGTTCTCGATGATGACGATGGCCTTGGCGCCCGAGTCCTTCAGCTGGTGCTCCAGCTCGCGCGGGGTGTACAGCGGGTTCACATTGACCACCACAAACCCCGCGCGCAGCACGGCGGCCACGGCAACGGGGTACTGCGGCACGTTGGGCATCATGATCGCCACGCGGTCGCCCTTGACCAGGCCCAGGCTCTGCAGGTAGGCCGCAAACGCGCTGGAGAGCGAGTCGGTCTGGGCATAGGTCACGTCCTTGCCCATGAAGCTGTAGGCCACGCGGCCAGCGTACTTCTTGAACGCCTCGTCCATGAGGGCGACAAGGGAGGTGTACTGCGAGGTGTCAATGTCGGCAGGTACCCCTTGCGGATAGGCGGCCAGCCATGGGCGGTCGGTCATGTGTTTTGTCTCCTGGTAAATTTTTAGTGGCGGTGAATGGACCGTGCCGCCATTTTCAGCACGGTCGTGCTTTTTTCACAGACGAATTATGCCCGTCAGCCCTTGAGCGCGGCGAGCACTTCGTCAAGCATTTTCTTGGCATCGCCGAAGAGCATGCGGTTGTTGTCCTTGTAGAACAGAGGGTTGTCCACGCCCGCATACCCCGAGGCCATGGAGCGCTTCATCACGATCGAGGTCTTGGCCTTCCACACTTCGAGCACCGGCATGCCCGCAATGGGGCTGGTGGGGTCGTCCAGCGCGCTGGGGTTCACGATGTCGTTGGCGCCGATGACCATGGCCACGTCGGTGTCCGGAAAGTCCTCGTTGATCTCGTCCATCTCCATCACGATGTCGTAGGGCACCTTGGCCTCGGCCAGCAGCACGTTCATGTGGCCAGGCATGCGACCGGCCACCGGATGGATGCCAAAACGCACTTGGACGCCCTTCTCGCGCAGGGTCTGGGTGATTTCGTTGACCGTGTGCTGCGCCTGGGCCACGGCCATGCCGTAGCCGGGCACGATGATGACGCTCTTGGCCTCGCGCAGCAGCTCGGCCGTCTCGGCAGAGCTGACAGGCACGGCCTCGCCCTGGGGTTCGGCGGCCTCGCCCTTCTTGGCCGGTGTGCCAGCCCCCGAGCCGAAACCACCCGCGATCACGCTGATGAAGTTGCGGTTCATGGCATTGCACATGATGTAGCTCAGGATGGCGCCCGAAGAGCCCACGAGCGCACCGGTCACGATGAGCAGGTCGTTGCTGAGCATGAAGCCCGTGGCAGCGGCGGCCCAGCCCGAGTAGCTGTTGAGCATGGACACCACCACCGGCATGTCGGCGCCGCCGATGGCCATCACCATGTGGACGCCGAACAGCAGCGCAATCGCCGTCATCACCATCAGCGGCACCATGCCTTGCTCCACTGTTTCGGCGCGCAGGAATTCACGGCCGAACCAGATCACCACCAGCAGCGCCGCCAGATTGAGCCAGTGGCGGCCGGGCAGCAACAGCGGCTTGCCGCCGATCTTGCCGTTGAGCTTGCCGAAAGCGATCAGCGAGCCGCTGAACGTGACGGCGCCGATCAGGATGCCCACATAAATCTCCACTTCGTGGATGATCTTTTCGGCGCCCTGCAGCTGGATGGAGGTATCGACGTAGCTGGCAAAACCCACCAGGCAGGCCGCCAGGCCCACCAGGCTGTGCATGAGCGCGACCAGCTCGGGCATCTGGGTCATCTTCACGACCTTGGCCGCATACAGGCCAATGCCGCCGCCAACCACCAGCGCGCCAACGATCCAGGCCATGCCCGAAGGGCTGACGCGCGGACCAAACACGGTGGCCAGCACGGCCAGCGCCATGCCAACCATGCCAAACAGGTTGCCCCGGCGCGAGGTTTCGGGGTTGGAGAGCCCGCCCAGGCTCAGGATGAACAAAATGGCCGCGCCCAGGTAGGCGACGGTGGCGAGACTTTGGGACATGTTCTGTGCTCCTCGTTGTTCTTGTCGTTGTGTCTTATTTGCGGAACATGGCGAGCATGCGGCGCGTGACCGCGAAGCCGCCGAACATGTTGATGGCCGTGAGCACCAGAGCCGCAAACGCCAGCCACAGGATGAGGCTGTCAGGTCGGCCGTTCACACCCGCGTCGGGCGGCGCGATCTGTACCAGCGCACCGATGGCGATGATGCTGGAGATGGCGTTGGTCACGCTCATCAGCGGCGTGTGCAGCGCTGGCGTGACGTTCCACACCACCATGTAGCCGATAAAGCAGGCGAGCACAAACACCGTGAAGTGCCCCAGGAAGGCCACCGGCGCGTAGGCACCGATGGCCCAGAACAGCACGGCCAGCACGGCAAACACGATGGTCAGCGCCTTGGCGGACATGGGTTCACCCGGGCCATGGCTGGATTTCTTGGCGGCCACGGGTGCCGCTGCTGCCTTGGGAGCGGGCGGTGGAGCCTGCTTGAGTGGCGGTGCGGGCCAGGTGATGGCGCCATCCTTGACCACGGTGAGGCCACGGATCGCATCGTCCTCCATGTTGACCACAGCGATACCGTCCTTGGCCTTGCACAGCTCTTCGGTCAGGCGCAGCAGGTTGGTGGCGTACAGCGTGGACGATTGCTTGGCCAGGCGCGAGGCCAGATCGGTGTAGCCGACGATGGTCACGCCATGGCGCACCACGGCCTCGCCGGGCACGGTCAGCTCGCAGTTGCCGCCTTGCTCGGCGGCCATGTCCACGATCACGCTGCCGGGCTTCATGCTCTGCACCATCTCGGCGGTGATGAGCTTGGGCGCAGGCTTGCCCGGGATCAGCGCGGTGGTGATGATGATGTCGGCATCTTTGGCCTGCTCCGCATACATCTTGCGCTGCGCGGCCTGGAAGCCTTCGCTCATGACCTTGGCGTAGCCGCCACCGCCCGAGCCTTCTTCTTCATAGTCCACCTTTACGAATTCGCCACCCAGCGATTTGACTTGGTCGGCCACTTCGGCGCGCGTGTCGTTGGCGCGCACGATGGCGCCCAGATTGGCTGCCGTGCCAATGGCCGCGAGGCCTGCCACGCCAGCGCCAGCGATGAACACCTTGGCCGGTGGCACCTTGCCTGCGGCCGTGATCTGGCCGTTGAAGAAACGGCCGAAGGCGTTGGCAGCCTCGATCACGGCTCGGTAACCGCTGACACCAGCGGTGGACGTGAGCGCATCCATCTTCTGGGCGCGCGACAGGGTGCGCGGCAGGCAGTCGATGGCGAGCACGGTGGCCTTCTTGGCGGCCAGCTGCTGCATCAGATCGGGGTTCTGGGCAGGCCAGATGAAGTCGATAAGGGTGGTGCCCTCGCGCATCAGCGCCACTTCGTCGCTGCTGGGCGGGCGCACCTTGAAGACGATGTCCGACCCGGCCCACAGCGCCGCAGCACCGTCCACCACCTCTGCCCCGGCGGCGCGGTAGGCGTCATCGCTGAAGTTGGCGGCCTCCCCGGCCCCCGACTCCACGGCGACCGTGAAGCCCAGCTTGACCAGTTTTTCGACCACATCGGGCACGGTGGCCACACGCTTTTCGTCGGGGAAGGTTTCCCTGGGGATGCCTATGCGCTGAGGCTGCGGGACGGGGCTGGTCTGCATGGGAGGTCTCCTCGAAGTTATGGAATCGTTGTGTGCCAGAGGCCAGTGCGCCTGCCGCTGCGTCAGCCCGCCCAGGGGCGCGCAGCGGCCTGCTTCTTGGCAAAGCAGGCGTCCACGGCCTCCAGGAGCTGCTGCTGCGCAGCGCTGGCGGGGGGCACGATCTGCGCTGCGCCCTGCATCACGGAGCGCAGGGTCTGCACGTGGTAATCGGTGAACTTTTCGATGCAGCGCTCCAGCACAGCAGGCACTTCGGTGGGCGCCAGCGCGCGGTTGCGCAGCATGTGAGAGCTGGCCACCCAGAGGTTGTTCGCATCGGCATCCCCCAGGCCCAGGTGCTGGCGCAGCAGGGCCAGCACGCCTTCTTTCTGCTCCACGGTCACGGCGCCCGTCGCCTGCACCATGGCCAATGCCATCACCGCCACCACGTCCACCGGGTGCTCCAGCGCGTACAAGGGCGGCGTTTCAACTTTCTTGGCCCAGGCACGGCGGCGGAAAAAGGCCAGCGGATTGAGCCAGCCCACATCGATGCCAAAGCGGCGCAGGGCCTCCATCGCCATCGTGAAGGTGATGATGAGCCCCAGGATCTGCAGGATCACGCCCATGGTGAATCTCCCTCTCTCGTGTTGTCTTGCTGTCTTGTTGTTCGGCTGTCTGTTTGCGCCGCTTATTTTTTGGATGCGGCTTCGGCAAACGGGAACGGCGGCACGGCCAGGTAGCCGTCCATCATGCTGACACTCAGGCGTGCAGCCTGGGCCAGGTCCTGGCCCCATTGCTGGGCGGGCCGCCCCGCGACCAGGAACTCTTCGTTGTTGCGGGGCCGGGTGCTCAGCAGCCGCTGGTCCACGAGCGCATCCACCACCACCCAGGCGCCGGTGGGGGTGGCGTAGCGGTAGCTCAGGTACGAATACGGCTGCTTCAGCACGATCTGGCGACCACCCAGCCATTGGGCCAGGTCGGGGCGGTTCTTTTCCAGCCACTGGGCGCTGCTGCCCCAGTTCTTGAGGCGCAGGCAGTCTGCACGCACCGGGCTGCCAGCCGCTGCATCCACCACCGTCACATTCTGCTGGTGCGGACAGTCACCGGGCCCGATCGGAAACCCGGCCAGATCGCCGGTGCGGTTGGTCTGCACGCGCAACACGGCCAGCCATTCCCCCTGCGCACCGCTCAGGCCCACAGCCCGTGTCTGCAGCGTGGCACGGGCTTCGTCGGTGGAGCCCAGGTCTTGCCAGGCCCCCGGCGGCAGCACGAGGCGCGCACGGCCCACGGGGTATTCCGCCTTGGGCGGAACAGTCAACGGCGCACATCCAGCCACCAGGACAGCCAGAGCGCAGGGCAACAGATACCGGAACTTCGAAATCATCAGAGTCATAGAAAAAGGTTCATGCGGATTCGCCTTCCATCATCCCATCCCATGCCACCCCATTCCGTTCGGGCGGAGCAAAACCGAAGGGGATTTCTGGCACGCACCCCACGGCCAGGCCGCGCTACACATACCCTTGCGAAAAAGCTGACCGCGAGCTTACATGAAGAATTTCTTATCGCTGTCGCCTTTGTCTGATGTAGAGGGAACTCCCCAGCCAGTGCTGCGCCCGGCCCAAAAAAAGCCCGGCCGCAAACGCGGCCAGGCTGTGCTGTGCGGCCCTGCGGGGCCTGGTGCCAGAAGAGATCAGTTCACCACTTGTGCCAGCGCACCCGAGGCGTACTGGGCGGCCACCACCTGCAGGCTGTGGCCCTTGATCTTGGCGCCCTGGCCTTCGCAGCCGAACTCCAGGTAACGGGCCTTGCAGACCTGCTTGGCGGCTTCGCGGGCGGGCTTGAGCCACTCGCGTGCGTCGAACTTGTCGGGGTTCTCGGCCAGGAACTTGCGCACCGCGCCGGTCATGGCCAGACGGATGTCGGTGTCGATGTTGATCTTGCGCACGCCGTGCTTGATGGCTTCCTGGATTTCCTCGACGGGCACGCCGTAGGTCTCCTTCATCTTGCCACCGTACTGGTTGATGATGGCCAGCAGTTCGGCCGGCACCGACGAGGAGCCGTGCATCACCAGGTGGGTGTTGGGAATGCGCTTGTGGATTTCCTTCACGCGGCTGATGGCCAGGATGTCGCCCGTGGGCTTACGGCTGAACTTGTAGGCGCCGTGGCTGGTACCGATGGCGATCGCCAGTGCGTCGAGCTGTGTGGCCTTGACGAACACGGCCGCTTCCTCAGGGTCGGTCAGCATCTGGCTGTGGTCCAGCTTGCCTTCGGCGCCAATGCCGTCTTCTTCGCCCGCTTCGCCGGTTTCCAGGTTGCCCAGGCAACCCAGTTCACCTTCCACCGTCACGCCAACCTTGTGGGCCATGTCCACGACCTTGCGGGTCACGTCCACGTTGTACTCGAAGGAAGAAGGCGTCTTGCCGTCTTCCATCAGCGAGCCGTCCATCATCACCGAGCCAAAGCCCAGGTCGATGGCACCGGCACACACCTTGGGGGAAGTGCCATGGTCCTGGTGCATCACCAGCGGGATGTGCGGGAAGGCTTCGACCGCCGCCTGGATCAGGTGCTTGATGAAGGGCTCGCCCGCGTACTTGCGTGCGCCAGCGCTGGCCTGCAGGATCACGGGGGCACCCACCTCATCGGCGGCCGCCATCACGGCCTGGACCTGCTCCAGGTTGTTGACGTTGAAGGCAGGGATGCCATAGCTGTTGGCTGCGGCATGGTCGAGCAGTTCGCGCATCGAAACGAGGGGCATGGTCGTGGGGTCCGTTGAGGGTTGGGGAAGGCGCTGTAAGCCGGGCTTGGCGGTGGTAACCGCTTGGTAACCCGTGATTTTAACCGGGGGGCGTGACCACTGAAGGGGGCAAATCCAACCGATAACAGGTGGTAAAGGGCGAAGGGGCGGATGCCGGACCGAATGCTCCGCTGTGGATGTCGGCCACCCGGCGCAGGATTTCGTGCCCCAGATGCAGGCTGTCCACCGGTACCGCTGCCGTGCGGCCAGAAACGCTTCCCGCTCGCTGGCGTGCCCCGTCGTCACACACCTGCAACCATGCGCCACCGGTGTCGGCAGAGCCCAACTGGACCGCAATCTGCGTGCCTTCGGGCGTGTGCTTGAGCGCGTTTTCCACCAGATTGCGCACCGCAATGTCCAGCAGCACCGCATGGCCGGGCACGGTGAGCGCGGGCGGAGCGGACAGAGCCAGGTCGTCACCCCGCTTCCACGCCGCCTGGGCATAGTCTGCGCACACCGACCGCGCCAGAGCGCTCAGGTCCACGGGCGCCTTGGCTTCGTGCAGCTCTGCCCGGCTGGCGCGGGCCAGGGCCAGCAACTGGTTGAGCACATGGCCTGCGCGCAGGGCGTCCTGGCCGATGCGCGCCAGCGCCTGGGCCCGGGCCTCTTCCGTCAGCTCCCCCGCCAGGGCGCTGGCCTGCAGGGCGATGGAGGACAGCGGTGTGCGCAGCTCGTGGGCCACCTCATTGGCCAGGCGGCGCTCGCGCACCATGGCGACCTGCTGGCGATCCAGCAATGTGTTGATTGACGCCACCACCGACTCGAACTCGCTCCAGGCATGGCGCGAGGCCAGGCGCTGGGCGCTGGCCGGGTCCAGCGCCGCCACGTCGGCCGACAGCGCATACAACGGCCGCAAGCCGCGCCACAGTGCCAACCCCAAGGCCAAGGACACCACAGGCAACAGCCACAGACCGGGCTCGATGAGCTGTCCGGCAATGTCATCCGCCAGCTCGTCCCGCTCGCGCAGCTCCAGCATCACCATGATCTTGCGGGTGCGCCCGGCATCCCATTGCGAGAAGCTGCGCCAGGCCACCTTGTCAGGTCCCAGTCTCAGGTCGGCAAACCCTTCGGCACCGCTGAAAGGCGGCTCGGGCACCGAGCCGGTCAGGGTGAGCAGCCGCCCCTGCGCATCCCACTGCACCACGCTGATGCTCTGCTGGTAATCATGCGACTTGAGCCAGGGCGTGGGGGTGCGCTCCGTCCGCTGCGGCCCCTCCATGGCTTCGGTGGCCCGCAGGTTGAGCAGCAGCGCAGCCACGCTGGCCAGGTGCCCGTCGGTCAGCTCATCGGCCTCATGCACCCCTGTCTGGTAGCCAATGAAGACGAAGCTGCCCCAGACGATGGCCAGCGCCCCCAGGGACCACAGCAACAGCTGCCGGGTGAGCGAGGGGCGGCGCCCCGACGCGGGACGAGAAGCATGGGGCGCATTCATGCGGGCTTTTCCTGCGGCATGAAATAGCCCACTCCGCGCATGGTCTGGATCGAGGCACTGCCCAGCTTGCGGCGCAGGTGGTGGATATGGACCTCGACCGCATTGCTCTCCACGGCAGCGTCCCAGCTGTACAAGCGCTCCTCGATCTGCTGGCGCGACAGCACCCGGCCCCGCGCCTCCAGCAGCACCAGCAGCACCGAAAACTCGCGCGGGGACATTTCCACCGGTTTGTCTTGCTGGCGCACCGTGCGGGTCGCGGGATCCAGCTCGATGTCGCCCAGGCGGATGGTCGGCGACGCCCGCCCCGCAGCGCGCCGCAACAGCGCGCGCAGGCGTGCATCCAGTTCATCCACATCAAACGGCTTGGTCAGGTAGTCGTCGGCGCCCTGGTCCAGCCCCGCGATGCGCTGGTGCACCTGGTCGCGCGCCGTGACGATCAGCACGGGCGTGGCGGGGTCCGGCAAGGCGGCCGACGCAGCCCCGGTGGCGGGCGGGCTCAGGCGCAGGCGCCTGAGCAGTTCGCTGCCGTCACCGTCCACCAGCCCCAGGTCCAGCAGCACCGCGTCAAAACGCTCGGCGCGCAGGGCACTCCAGGCGCTGGCAACGCCGTCACTGACATCCACGGCATAGCCGCGTTGCTGCAGGTTGCTGCGCAGGCCACTGGCTATGCCCGCATCGTCTTCGACCACGAGTATTCGCATGCAGGCATTGTCGCAGCCCATCAGACAGGGGCGTGACAAGGCAGCGCCTGTTTTAAGACGGCGTTAAGTACGGTTTCCTATCTTCCGGCCCATGCAGCATTCGTCCGCCAGGCCTTCCATCGCGCCCATCCCGCCCCACGCACCGACCCACCGCCGCACGCTGCTTCTCTGGACACTGGGAGCACTGGCCTGTGTGGTGGCCTGGGATGCCGCTGGGCAAGACTTGGCGTTTGCCCAGGTGTTTGGCTCGTCCAACGGGTTCCCGATGCGGGACCAATGGTTTTTTGTGCAGGTGCTGCATGAAGGCACCCGCCGCCTGGGATGGCTGCTGGTGCTCCTGCTGGCGCTGAGCGTGTGGTGGCCGCGCGGCTTTTTGCGCAAGTTGGACGCCAGTGAGCGTCTGCAGATGGCCGTGAGCGCCCTGCTCTCGCTGGCTGTGATCAGCATCACCAAAAACCTCAGCGCCACCAGTTGCCCCTGGGACCTGGCGCAGTTTGGCGGCGTGGCACGCCATGTGTCGCACTGGGCGCTGGGCGTGCTCGATGGCGGCAGCGGCCGCTGCTTTCCGGCGGGCCATGCATCGGCCGGCTTCGCCTTTCTGGGTGGCTACTTCGCACTGCGCCACAAGGCGCCGTCGGCCGCACGCTGGTGGCTGGCGGGCGCTGTGTTGGCGGGGTTTGTGCTGGGTGCGGCCCAGCAGGTGCGCGGCGCCCATTTCATGAGCCACACGCTGTGGACGGGCTGGCTGTGCTGGACCACCGGCTGGCTCTGCGACCTGGCGGCCACCGCACTGCGCCCCCGCTTCCCGCATTTCGCCAGCACCACCACGCCACCGGACGGCTCCCATGCTTGACATCGACCTGGCCTTGTTTCAGGCCCTCAACGCCGACGCCGCTACGTTGCCTGCCGTGGTGACGGTGGCACGGTGGGTATCGCAGCAACTGCCCACCGCCATGGGGGGCCTGCTGCTTGGCAGCTTTGTGCTGGGCAATGCAGCGCAGCGGCGCGCTCTGGCCCTGGCGCTCGCATCCATGGCTTTGGCGTGGGTGGGTGTCCAACTGTTGCGGCTGGCCGTCCCTTCGCCGCGCCCGGCGCAACTGGGCATGGGCGTGCAGTGGATTGAGCACGCCGCGCGGGCAGGCTTTCCCAGCATGCATGTGGCAGGAGCCGCAGCGCTCGCAGCCAGCCTCGCCCTGCGGCCGGTCGCGGGGCTGACCTGGCTGGCCTCCGCAGTGACGGCGGCCATGGTGTGGAGCCGCGTATGCCTGGGCGTGCACTTTCCGTCCGATGTGCTGGCCGGCTTGCTCACAGGTGGACTGGCGGCCGCAGCCATCCATGCACTGGCCGCGCGGGCGCCCCGCTGGCAAGCAGCCCTGCTGCACAAGTCGCCACAAGGCAGCACGCACTGACCGCCACCCGGCGGGACCGCCCCCAAAGGCGCAGCCCCGGAGCCGTGAGGAGGGGTAACCCCTCAACCCATCAGCTCGCCACGCAGATCTTCAACATGTTCGTACCGCCGGGTGCGCCCATGGGTTCGCCGCAGGTGATGGCGTACACGTCGCCCTTTTGCACGATGTTGCGGTTCTTCAGGTGGCGCTCGGCCTGCTCCAGCGCGGTGTCGCGGTCGGCGCTGGTGTCCATGAGCAGCGGGCGCACATTGCGGTACATGGCCATCTTGCGCTGCGTGGCCACCTTGGGGGTGAGGGCGTAGATGGGAATGCGGATACTGTGGCGGCTCATCCACAGCGCCGTGGCGCCGCTGTCGGTCATGGCCACGATGGCCTTGGCGCCCAGGTGGTGGGCCGTGAACAGCGCACCCATGGCGATGGACTGGTCAATGCGGCCAAAGGTCTGGCCGGTGAAGTCGGCATCGAGCTGGTGGTCTTCCGCCGCTTCAGCGGCGGCGCAGATGGTGGCCATTTCTTCCACGGTTTCGAGCGGGTAACGGCCTGCGGCCGTTTCGGCGCTCAGCATCACGGCGTCGGTGCCGTCCAGCACGGCGTTGGCCACGTCGCTCACCTCGGCGCGCGTGGGCACGGGGTTGGTGATCATGCTTTCCATCATCTGCGTGGCAGTGATGACGACCTTGTCCATGTCGCGCGCCATGCGGATCATCTTCTTTTGCAGCGCAGGCACGGCGGCATTGCCCACCTCCACCGCCAGGTCGCCGCGCGCCACCATGATGCCGTCGCTCACGCGCAGGATGGCTTCGAGGTGCGGGATGGCTTCGGCGCGCTCGATCTTGGCGATCAGGCCCGGCTTGTGGCGGAACTCGGAGGCCGCCACATTGCACAGCTGGCGGGCCATTTCCATGTCGGTCGCATTCTTGGGGAAGCTCACGGCCACGTAGTCGGCCTGGAAGCTCATGGCCGTGCGGATGTCTTCCATGTCCTTGGCCGTGAGGGCCGGCGCCGTGAGGCCACCGCCCTTCTTGTTGATGCCCTTGTTGTTCGACAGCTCGCCGCCCACCTTCACCGTGGTGTGCACGGCCTCGCCACGCACGGCATCCACCGTGAGCACGATCAGGCCGTCGTTGAGCAGCAGCACATCGCCCGCTTTCACGTCGCGCGGGAGTTCCTTGTAGTCCAGGCCCACGCCTTCGATGTCGCCCGGCTCTGTGCGCGAGGCATCGAGCACAAATTGAGCGCCGGATTCGAGCATCACCTTGCCCTCGGCAAACTTGCCCACGCGGATCTTGGGGCCCTGCAGGTCGGCCATGATGGCCACCTCGCGGCCCGCACGCTGGGCGGCAGCACGCACGGTGGCGGCGCGGTCAATGTGATCCTGCGCCTTGCCGTGGCTGAAGTTCAGCCGCACCACGTTCACCCCCGCTCGGATCATCGCCTCCAGCAGCGCCGGGTCGCTCGATGCGGGGCCCAGGGTGGCAACAATCTTGGTGGCGCGGCGGGTAGGCATGGACATGTCTCTTTCTCTCGGTCGTTGGGGATGTAATCGAGTTTCAATTCTCACACGAAGCGGTTACATGCGAGTTACCCATGCTGCAGCAACACGGCTCAGCGCTTCAGAGCAGCGGGTATGACAACAGATGCGCCAGCACATGCGCAATGATCGCGGCCTCCAGCCCGTGGCGCGCAAAGAGCCCGCCCGCCAGCAGGCCAAAGGCCGTGTTGCCCACCAGCACAAACGCCACCACCGGCACGGTCAACACCCCCGCCAGGGCTTGCGCAGCGGGAAGGTGCCCCAGGGCAAAAAACACAGCGCTCAGCAGCACCGCCACAGCCACCAGCCCCTTGCCTGGCCGCCCCTGCCCGCGCTGCAGCAGGCGCCAGCCCAGCCACAGCAACAGGGTCATCACGCCCCAGCGCACCAGCAGCTCTTCGGTGATGCCGCCATACAGCAGCTTGACCACCAGCGGCATGGCACTGGCAGGATCGGAAGGCTGGAGCGCCGTGGGCGCCAGCCGGGACAGCATCCACAGCCACGCAGCGCCCGCCACACCACCCACGATGCCGGGCAGGAGTTGGACCCGCAGTGCAGGCCCCGCAGGCCGACCGGCCAGCCAGGCAGACATGGCGGACGCCTGCAGACCCACGCGGGGCGCCAGCCACACCCCGAGCGCCACGGCCAGCGCCAAGAGCGCCGCCGCCTGCAACCCACTGAGCAAAAGCACGGCCTCTGGCGGCAGCGGCAGCAGGGCTGCGTTGGCCTTCAGGGTGGGTAGCAGCGTCCAGACCACCGCCACCACGCCCGGCATGCCCAGCAACCACAGCGCGCCGCCCAGCCGCCACTTGCCGGGCTGAGCCGGAGCATGCGCCGCATCGGCTCCGGCAGCTTTGTCCACGGCCATGGTTTTGCCCACGCTCAGGCGCGCATCAGCGCTTCGATCTCGTCGGCCTTCACCGGCACACCACGCGTGATCAGCTCACAACCCGTCTCGGTAACGATGGCATCGTCTTCGATACGGATGCCGATGTGGTGGAACTGCTCGGGCACCCCTTCGGCCGGGCGCACATAGATACCGGGCTCGATGGTCAGCACCATGCCGGGCCGCAGGATACGGCTGGGGCGGTTGGTGATGGTTTCGCCCGAAAGCGGGTCCTTGCGTTCGCTGGTCTGGCCCACCTCGCCGGGCTCCACATAGCTACCGCAGTCGTGCACGTCCATGCCCAGCCAGTGGCCGGTGCGGTGCATGTAGAACTGGAAGTAGGCGCGTTTGTCGATCACGTCCTGCGCGGTGCCCACCTTGTTCTTGTCGAGCAGGCCCAGGTCCAGCATGCCCTGCGCGAGCACGGCCACAGTGGCGTCGTGCGGGTCGTTGAAGCGGGCGCCCGCCCTCGTGGCGGCCACGGCCGCATCCTGGCTGGCCAGCACCAGGTCATACAGCGCGCGCTGGGGGCCGGTGAACTTGCCATTGGCGGGGAAGGTGCGCGTGATGTCGCTGGCGTAGCCGTGCAGCTCGCAGCCCGCGTCGATCAGCACCAGCTCGCCGTCACGCACAGGCGCGTCGTCGGCGCGGTAATGCAGCACACAGGCGTTGGCCCCGGCGGCCACGATGGAGTTGTAGGCGGGGTACTGCGACCCGTACTGGCGGAACTCGTGCAGCAGTTCGGCTTCGAGGTGGTATTCGCGCACATCCTCCCCGGCGCGCAGCATGCGGGCGGCGCGCTGCATGGCGCGGATATGGGCCTGCGCGCTGATGCTGCTGGCGCGGCGCATGATGTCTTGCTCGTAGGCGTCCTTAAACAGGCGCATCTCGTCGAGCAAGGTGCACAGGTCGTTCTGCTCGGCAGGGCAGATGGCGCCGTAGCGCACACGACCGCGCACCACGTTGAGCCAGCCCTCCACGCGCGCGGCCAGGCCGCTGTGCGTGGCAAACGGGTACCAGACGCAGGCCGTGTTTTCGAGCAGGCGCGGCAGCTTGCTGTCCAGCTCGGCCAGCGAATGCGCAGCATCCACGCCCAGGGCGGCGGGCGCGGCGGCGGGGCCCAGGCGGTAGCCGTCCCAGATCTCGCGCTCCAGGTCCTTGGGCTGGCAGAACAGCGTGCTGCGGCCATCGTGCGCCAGCACCAGGCAGGCGCCGGGCTCGGTGAAGCCGGTCAGGTAGTAGAAATAGCTGTCGTGGCGGTACAGAAAGTCCGTATCGCGGTTGCGCGGGCGCTCGGGCGCCGTGGGGATGATGGCGATGCCCCGTGGGCCAAGCTGTGCAGCGAGGCGCGCGCGGCGCTGGGCGTAAATGGAGGGCGAGGACGTTGAGCTCATTCGCTATTTTTATCGCGAATCCATGGCCTGCCCTCGCGTACTAGCATCCTCGAACCCACAATTGCCGAAAACTGGGGGTACAGAAGTCCGTTGACAAACGTATTCAATTGAATACTATTGCACTCAAATACTGCGCGAGGTCCCCCATGTCTACCACTTCCACCACGATGGAGCCCCTTTCCGCCCGGATACCGAGCGACCTCTACCTGTGGCTGGCCCAACTGCAGGTAGAGGGCGCCACCACCAACAGCGACAAGCTGCGCGTACTGCTGGGGCAACTCAAGCGCCACCATGATGGGGCCCTGGACTACGTAGCGGCCCATGCCTGGGCAAGGGACATCACGGGGCGGCTGCGCGAGTCGCTGGTACGCACCGAAGGCCAGACCGGTCGGCATTCCGACGTGCTCAATGCCATGCTGGACCATGTCACCACCTGCCTTGCCATTGTGGTGAGCAACGCCCCCGGCTCCGAGCAGGAGGCCGCCCGCCTGGAAGACCTGCTGGTGCGCCGTGGCTTTGCGCTCAGTGAAATGCTGCTGCGCCAAGCAACGACCAGCCAAGCCAGCGCCTACGATCCGACCGTTGTCCAGCGACATGCTGCGGCCACGCTGGAGCTGGCCCACACCATTCACCCTTCATTGTCAAAAGGAGCCTGAGATGGCAGATTCACTCAAGACCCGCGTTGGACGTGTAATCACCGGCAGCGTCCACGCCCTGGTGGACCACCTGGAAAATCAGGCCCCGGTGGCCGTGATGGAACAGTCGCTGCGCGAGGCCGAAGCCGTCAGCGGCGATGTGCGCCATGAACTGGGCCTGGCCAGCGCCAACCGGCACCTGGCACAGCAGCAACATGCCAACCTGAATGGCCAACACGGCAAGCTGGGCGAGCAGATCGAGCAAGCCCTGAACGCGGGCCGTGAGGATCTGGCGCGCGCCGCAGTGGCTCGCCAGCTCGACATAGAGGCCCAGATTCCCGTGCTGGAAACCACCTTGGCGGAACTGGCGCGGCAAGAGAGCGAGCTCACGGGCTATGTGACAGCGCTGCTGGCCAAGCAACGCGAAATGACCGAAGCACTGGAGGCGTTTCGCAAGAGCCGCGCCAGCGCCACACCGTCGGCTGGTGCGGTACAGCCTGGCGGCACCAACCCGGCCCAGCGCATGGAGGCGGTTGCCGGGGCGTTTGATCGCATCTATGCCCGCCAGACGGGCCTGTCGGGCACGGACCGCAGCAACACCCTCGACCAGGCGGCCAAGCTCAAGGAGCTGGATGACCTGGTGCGCGACAACAAGATCGCCGAGCGCATGGCCCAACTGAAGGCCATCAAACCGTGATCACCGGCCTGTTCACGGCGCCAGAAACATGGCCCTTCGGCGTGGCGTTTGCGCTCATCGTCGGCATTGCCCTGGTAGAGGGGCTGGGCATGCTGATCTCGTTGAGCCCGAGCAACTGGCTGGACGACCTCCTGCCCGACGTGCACGGCGACAGTGGCCTGGACCGGGTGCTGGGCTGGCTGCACCTGGGCAAGGTGCCCTCGCTGGTGCTGCTGGTGCTGTTCCTCACGGGTTACGCCGTGTTCGGCTACAGCCTGCAGAAAGTCGCGCACGGCCTGCTGGGCTTTTACCTGCCGGTGTGGATCGCAGGGCTTGCCGCAGTGGCCCCGGGCATGGCCACAGTGCGCAGCCTGGGCGCGCTCATCGCCCACATCATCCCGCGCGACGAGACGTCGGCCGTGAGTGAAATGTCGCTCATCGGCCGCCCAGGCGTGGTCTCTGCAGGGTCCGCACGCCGAGGGCTGGCGGCGCAGGCCCGCGTCCGCGACACGCATGGGCGCACCCACTACCTGATGGTGGAGCCGGATGTGGATGACGAGGTGTTCGACGAAGGCGCGCAGATCCTGATCGTGCGCAAAGTCGGGGCGTTTTACCGCTGCATCGCCAACCCGCATCCCGCGCTGATGTAAGCCGCGCCTGGGCACACCAACCCGACCGATAACCAGACTGACAACCAGACCAACACACCGTCAAAGAGGGAGATATTGCATATGACCAACCTGATCGAAATGGGCGCTATCGCAGGCATTGCCCTGCTGGCCCTTCTGACCATCGGCATCGTGTTTTCGCGTTTGTACAAGCGCTCCACCAAAGAAACCGCCTTCGTTCGCACCGGTCTGGGCGGGCAAAAAGTCATCATGGATGGCGGCGCCATTCTGCTGCCGGTGTTCCATGAACGCGTGCTGGTGAACATGAACACCCTCAAGCTCGAAGTGGTGCGCCGCGCCAAAGAGAGCCTGATCACCAAGGACCGCATGCGCGTGGACGTGACGGCCGCCTTTTTCGTGCGCGTCAAGCAGACCGAAGAGGCGGTGAGCATCGCCGCCCAGACCCTGGGAGCGCGCACCATGAGCCCCGAAGAGCTCAAAGCGCTGGTGGAAGACAAGTTTGTGGATTCGCTGCGCGCCACCGCCGCCACGATGACCATCCAGGAGTTGCAAGACAAGCGCCGCGACTTCGTGCAGGCCGTGCAGAACGCGGTGGCCGAAGACCTGGAAAAGAACGGCCTGGAGCTGGAGTCCGTCTCGCTGACCAGCCTGGACCAGACCGAAAAGCAGTTCTTCAACCCCAACAACGCCTTCGATGCCGAGGGCCTGACCCGCCTGACGGAACAGACCGAGGCCCGCCGCAAGCAGCGCAACGATGTGGAACAGGACACCGAGGTGCAGGTGCGCACAAAGGACCTGGAGGCCACGCGCCAGAAGCTCACCATCGAGAAGGACCAGGAGTTCGCCTCGCTCTCGCAAAAGCGCGAGATCGAAACCACGCGTGCCGAGCAAGCCGCACTGATCGCCACACAGCAGGCAGAGCGCAACCGTGAGGCCGAAGCCGCCAAGATCGAGGCCGAGCGCCAGGTGAGCCAAAAGCGCATCGAGGCCGAGCGCGAGATCAAGGCCGCCGAGATCGAGAAAAATCTGGTCATCCAGACCCGCGAGATCGAACTGGAGCGCCACACCGAAACCAAGCGTGCCGAGCAGCGCAAGCAGGTGGAGATTGCACGCCAAGACACGCAGATCGCCATTGCCACCAAGTCGCGTGAGCAATCCGATGCCGACGCCGCAGCCAACCTCGCCCGCGCCGAAGCCGTGAAGGCCGAGGAAGCCGTGAACACCGCGCGCCAGGTGGCCGTGGCAGAGCGGGACAAGAACATCCAGCTCATCGAAGCCTCGAAAGACGCCGAGCAAAACGCCATCGCGATCCGGGTATCGGCATCGGCCGAGAAGGAGGCCGCCCTGGACCGCGCCGAGGCCATCACCATCGAGGCCCGCGCACGCCAGGCGGCCGCGCTGGCCGAAGCCGAAGGCAAACGCGCGCTGAACGAGGCCCTCAACACACTCTCGGCCGCGCAGGTGGACCTGCAGGTGCGCAGCCTGCTGCTGCAGCAACTGCCGCAGATCATCGAGCAGGCGGTGCGCCCCATGGAGAAGATCGACTCCATCCGCATCGTGCAGGTGGGCGGCATGCCCGGCAGCCAGGGCACTGCAGGCGCTGGGCGGGAGGGGGCGACGGGCACTTTCCCCGAACAAGTCATGAACTCGGCCCTGCAGTACCAGATTGCCAAACCGATTGTGGATGCGGTGATGAAAGACGCAGGCTTGTCCAACGAAGGCATCACAGGCATGGCCCAGAGCCTGGCAGGCATGCTGGGCGGGCAGGCGCAGGCCCCGCAGCCACCCGCCACCAAATCCGGCGACTGACCACGCCAGAAGAACCGAAACCCGTCAGCCGCTGCGGTTCAGTTGCGCAAGCCGCTCGGGCGTGCCCACATCGGTCCAGCGGCTGGTGTAGAGCTGCGCACTGACGCGGCCACAGTCCATCGCACGGCGCAGCAGCGGCGCCAGCGGGGCTTGGATGCCCGCCGGGTTGCCCGGCGGAATGTCGCACCAGGGCAGCGCAAACAGCTCGGCGCGCAGCAGGGCAATGGTGCTGTAGGTGTAGCGCGGCGCGGGGTCGTCGGCGGGCAGGTTCAGCGCCAGGCCGTCGGCCGACAGGCCAAAGTCGCCGCGCAGGTTGTGCGCGGGGTTGGGCACCAGCCACAGGTGGGCCAGGTGGTCGCTGGCCTCGAAGGCCGCCACCGCCGCGCTGTCGAACACGAAGTCAGGCGCAAACACATCGCCCGCCGCCAGCCAGAACACCGGCCCCAGCCGGGGCAGCGCGCGCGCAATGCCCCCGGCGGTTTCCAGCGCGCCGCCAAAGTCCACGCCTTCATGCGAGTATGAAATTGATAGCTGCTCAGGCTTACCTGTTGCGCGGTAGCGGCCAAAAACATCTGAAAAATAATCGCTGATCTGGCTGCCCAGCCAGGCGGTGTTGATCACCACCTGGTCCACACCCGCCTCACACAGCGCTGCCAGATGCCATTGCAGCAACGGCTGGCCCTGCACCTGCAGCAGGGGCTTGGGGGTGGCGTCGGTCAGCGGGCGCATGCGTTCGCCCCGGCCTGCGGCAAGCAGCAGGGCAGGCACCTGGTGGTGGACGGGACTCATGCGGCCACCCCGCTCACCACACCCCGCTGCAGCGCATGGCGGTCCACGGCCGTGGGCTGGAACAAGGCCAGCAGCGCGTCCATCAGCGCACGCGCCTTGGCCGAATGGTCGGCGCCGAAATTGCACACATACACATCCAGCGTCACCGCGCGCTGCTCGGGCCAGGTGTGCACACACAGGTGGGATTCCGCTAGCAAAACGGTAGCTGTCACCCCGCCGGGGCCGTGCGCTGTGGCCGGAAATTCATGAAACAACTGCCCCACGGCCTGCAGCCCGGCGGCACGCACGGCGTCGGTGCATGCCCCCCCCAGGGCGGCGGCATCCAGCAACCAGGCACTGGCGCAGCGGCAGCCCTGAAGATCGGCGGTGAGGTGCAGTCCTTGCATGGCCCGCACTGTAGTGCATTGACGCCGTGCTCCGGGGGCCGTGGCATGCCAATTCCGGCGGGTGAAAGCCGCCCCGGTAAAATGCCGGGTTTCCCCTGAACCTCCCACCCCGAACCACTCCCCATGGCCAACACCCAGCAATCCCAACAGATGGCAAATGCAATCCGCGCATTGGCCATGGACGCCGTTCAACAAGCCAATTCCGGCCACCCCGGCGCCCCGATGGGCATGGCCGACATGGCCGTGGCACTGTGGAGCCGCCACCTCAAGCACAACCCCACCAACCCCCAGTGGTTTGACCGCGACCGTTTTGTGCTCTCCAACGGCCACGGCTCCATGCTGCTGTACGCGCTGCTGCACCTCACGGGCTACGACCTGCCCATCGGCGAGCTGAAGAATTTCCGCCAGCTGCACAGCAAGACCCCAGGCCACCCCGAAGTGGGCTACACCGCTGGCGTCGAGACGACCACCGGCCCGCTGGGCCAGGGCATCACCAACGCCGTGGGCTTTGCGCTGGCTGAAAAGCTGCTGGCCGCAGAGTTCAACCGCGAAGGCCATGCCGTGGTGGACCACCACACCTACGCCTTCCTGGGCGACGGCTGCCTGATGGAAGGCATCAGCCACGAGGCCGTGTCCCTGGCCGGCGCCTGGAAGCTCAACAAGTTGATCGCCCTGTACGACGACAACGGCATCAGCATCGACGGTCAGGTCGCCCCCTGGTTTGCCGACAACACCCCCCTGCGTTTTGTGGCCAGCGGCTGGAACGTGATCGGCCCCATCGACGGCCATGACGCCGACAAGGTGGCTGCCGCCATCGAAGAAGCCAAGAAGCAGACCGAGCGCCCCACCCTGATCGTGTGCAAGACGCACATCGGCAAGGGAAGCCCCAACCGCGTGAACACCGCCAAGGCCCACGGCGAGCCCCTGGGCGCTGAAGAAATCGCGCTGACCCGCGAAGCCCTGGGCTGGACCAGCGAACCCTTCGTGATCCCCGAAGACGTGTACGCAGGCTGGGATGCCAAGGCCAACGGCCAAAGCGCCGAGGCCGCCTGGAACGAGCGTTTTGCCGCCTACACCGCCGCCTTCCCCGAACTGGCCGCCGAGCTGACACGCCGCATGAACGGCGACCTGCCCGCCAACTTTGCGCAAGTGGCCGTCGATACGGTGGTGGCCGCCCACACCAAGGGCGAGACCGTGGCCAGCCGCAAGGCCAGCCAGCTGGCGCTGGAAGCCTTCACCGCCGCCCTGCCCGAACTGCTGGGCGGCAGCGCTGACCTGACCGGCTCCAACCTCACCAACACCAAGAGCACGCCCAACCTGCGCTTTGACATGCAAGGCCACGTGGTGAAGAACGAGGCTGGCGTGGGCGGCCGCCACATCAACTACGGCGTGCGTGAGTTCGGCATGGCCGCCATCATGAACGGCGTGGCGCTGCACGGCGGCTTCATCCCCTACGGCGGCACCTTCCTCACGTTCAGCGACTACAGCCGCAACGCCATCCGCATGGCCGCGCTGATGAAGCAGCGCGTGATCCACGTGTTCACCCACGACTCCATCGGCCTGGGCGAAGACGGCCCCACGCACCAGTCCATCGAGCACGTGGCCAGCCTGCGCCTGATCCCCAACCTGGATGTGTGGCGCCCCGCCGACACGGCCGAAACCGCCGTGGCCTGGAGCGTGGCCCTGTCCAACCGCAACAAGCCCACCGTGCTGGCACTGTCGCGCCAGAATCTGCCCTACGCACCCAAGCGCGACCTGGGCGACATCTCGCGCGGCGCCTACGTGCTGAGCGAGCCTGCCGATGTGGGCATCAAGAAGAAGCCTGTGGCCGTGATCATCGCCACCGGCTCCGAAGTGCAGCTGGCCCTGAAGGCCCAGCGCCTGCTGGCCGACAAGAAGGTGCCGGTGCGCGTGGTCTCCATGCCCAGCACCACCACCTTTGACCGCGAAGACGCCAAGTACAAGAGCAGCGTGCTGCCCGCCGGCGTGCCGCGCGTGGCCGTGGAAATGGGCGTGACCGACGGCTGGTGGAAGTACGGCTGCGCCGCCGTGGTGGGTATCGACACCTACGGTGAATCGGCCCCCGCACCCGTGCTGTTCAAGCACTTCGGCTTCACAGAAGAGAACGTGGCCGATGCCGTGCTGGTGGCCACCGGTGCTGCGCGCCTGAAGCCCGCCAAGAAGGCCCGCTAAAACTTCTCCTGCCCGCTGTGCCCCGCTGCCAGCGGGCGTGCAGCGGCAGATTCCCGATTTCGACTTTGCAACTTTGAAGAGGCTCCCTATGACGATCAAGATTGGTATCAACGGCTTCGGCCGCATCGGCCGCAACGTGCTGCGCTCGGCCATCCAGAACTTCAGCGACATCGAAGTCGTGGGCATCAACGACCTGCTGGAGCCCGACTATCTGGCCTACATGCTGCAGTACGACTCGGTGCACGGCCGCTTCGACGGCACCGTGGCCGTGGAAGGCAACACACTGATCGTCAACGGCAAGAAGATCCGCCTGACGCAAGAACGCGATCCCGCCAACCTGAAGTGGAACGAAGTCGGCGCCGACATCGTGATCGAATCCACCGGCCTGTTCCTGGACAAGGTCACGGCACAGAAGCACATCGACGCAGGCGCCAAGAAGGTCGTGCTGTCGGCCCCCTCCAAGGACGACACCCCCATGTTCGTGTTCGGCGTGAACCACGACACCTACGCGGGCCAGGCCATCATTTCCAACGCATCGTGCACCACCAACTGCCTGGCCCCCGTGGCCAAGGTGCTGAACGACAAGTGGGGCATCAAGCGCGGCCTCATGACCACCGTGCACGCCGCCACCGCCACGCAAAAGACCGTGGACGGCCCTTCGAACAAAGACTGGCGCGGTGGCCGTGGCATTCTGGAAAACATCATTCCTTCGAGCACTGGCGCTGCCAAGGCCGTGGGCGTGGTGATCCCTGCGCTGAACAAGAAGCTGACCGGCATGTCCTTCCGCGTGCCCACCTCCGACGTGTCGGTGGTGGACCTGACGGTGGAGCTGGACAAGGCTGCTACCTATGACGAAATCAAGGCCGAGATGAAGGCCCAGTCCGAAGGCGCGCTGAAGGGCGTGCTGGGCTACACCGAAGACAAGGTGGTGGCCACCGACTTCCGTGGCGACACCCGCACTTCGATCTTTGACGCGGACGCCGGCATCGCACTGGACGGCACTTTCGTGAAGATCGTGAGCTGGTACGACAACGAATGGGGCTACTCGAACAAGTGCCTGGAAATGGTACGCGTGGTGGCCAAGTAAGCTTTCTTTGAGAAGTTGAAAAAGCGCTAGAAGCAACTACCCTGTTCAAGCCGGCGGCCTGCAAAGGCTGCTGGCTTTTTTTTGGCTGCGCGGTACTGGCCCACGAAATCAGGCCACCGCAACGGCGGGTGCCTGCGGCGGTGCGCTGGCGATGTGCACCGTGCGGGTGGGGAATGCAAACTCCACCCCCATGGCCTTGAACTCGCGCAGCAGCCCCAGGTTGATGGACTGCTGCAAGTCCATGTAGAGGTTGTAGGCCGGGTCTTCGACGATGTAGACCACCTCGTAGTCCAGCGAGTTGGTGCCCAGCGCCTTGAAATGTGCGCGGTCAAAACGCAGCTCTGGGTGCGCCTCGATGAGCTTGCGCACCACGCCTGGAATCGCCTCCGCCTGCTCGGGGGTGGTGCCATAGGCCACGCCAAAGGTGAACACGATGCGGCGCCGCTCCAGCATGCGGAAGTTGCTGATGGTCTGCTTGAGCAGGTCGGTGTTGGACATCACGATCTGCTCACCCTGCAGGCTGCGAATGCGCGTGGTCTTGAGGCCGATCACCTGCACCGTGCCCGACACGTTGCCCACCACGATGAAGTCGCCCACCTCAAAGGGCTTGTCCACCGCAATCGCCAGCGACGCGAACAGGTCGCCCAGGATGTTCTGTACCGCCAGCGCCACGGCAATACCGCCCACCCCCAGGCTGGCGATGAAGGCCGTGATGTTCACCCCCACGTTGGACAAGATGGCCAGCAGCACCACACTCCACAGCAGCGTGCGCAGCCCCCACGACATGAGCGTGGCCGAGGCGCTGACCTGCGTCATGCCGCTGGACGAGTGCCGTTCCACATAGCGGCGCACGCCGATGCCAATCGCACGCATGCCCCACAGCCCCATCTGCAGCGCCACGGCCACAAACCACAGCTGGCTCAGGCGGCTCTCCCAGCGGCCTGGAAGATCCAGCAGACTTGCGCCCACCAGCAGCGCCACCACCAGCATCAGCGTGCGGCTTGTGCCTTCCAGCACGTCCACCAAGGTCAGTGCCATGCCGCTGTGCGACTGCGTGGCCCACCCCTTGGCGCGACGGGTCAGCAGGCGCAGCACCACAAGGATGGCGGCGTAGGTAGCGACCGCCGCCGCCAGGGCCACACACAGGCTCCATAGCGGCACACCCGCAAAAGTGGTCTCCTGGACCCAGGTGGAAAACGTGGATGGCGGCATGCAGTAACTCTCCTCTTCGTTGTGCAATGGGGATAGGCCGAAGGCGGGCGTACGGTGTACGCAAACAGCCCGCGCAAAGGCATCGGCAGCAGATGGCGCAGCCTGGGGACGACGCGGTGAACGCGCGTGTTGCCCTTGATCGAGACCCCTGCAAAGCGAGAGTTCCCCAACGCGCCTTCACATCCGTCGCACTCACAGTGTCGGCGCCCGGCGTGCAAATGTTCGTAAGACATGCCCGACAGCGATACAGAGGCAGGACCTACGCCCGCTCGCCGAGCGGGCCCCAACAATGCATCAACACCAGAACCCCTGGTTGCCCACCCCACACACGGGTGCGGCGTCTCCAACAACCTCCAGAGGAGTCCCACACACCATGCATTCATCTGCACTGATCCGCACCGCCACAGCGGCACTCGCACTGGGCGCACTGGCCGCCTGTTCGTCCACCCCCGCCCCCACCGAACAGATGGCGGTCACCCGCACCACCGTCAACCGCGTGGCGGCGGCACCGGCGGTGGCCACCAGCGCCCCCGTACAACTGCAGCAGGCCCGCGAGAAGCTCATCCAGGCCGAGAAGGCCATGGCAGAAAAGGACTATGTCGCCGCGCGCCGCCTGGCCGCAGAGGCCGAGGTGGATGCTCGCGTGGCCGAGACCCGCGCCGACGCAGCCGGCAATGCCGCCACCCTGGCCCAGGTGCAGGACAGCATCCGCGCACTGCAGGAAGAAATCAACCGCCGATCGCCCCGCTAAGCCAGTGCCCCGTATGGCGCCCCGTGCGCCCTGCCTGGCAGCTGAGCCTCTCGCAACTGGCGTTGAGGCTCCCGCGATTGCCTTCACTCCAACACCAAGGAACACCCGACCATGCCACGCTTTTTTCACCGCACCACCGCCCTGTGCACCAGCCTGATTGCCGTGGGCCTGCTGGCCGCCTGCGCCAGCACCACCCCGTCGCCCGCCCTGGAAGAAGCCCGCACTGCCGTGAGCACTGCGGCAGGCGACCCGGCCGTCAACCAGTACGCCCAGCTCGAACTCAAGCAGGCCACCGATGCCCTGGCCCAGGCCGACCGCGTGTGGGCCGATGACAAGGACACCTCCGAGACCAACCACCTGGCGTACATCGCCCGCCAGCGTGCCGAGATCGCCACCAACACGGCCCGTGCGCGCCAGCTCGATGCCAATATCAAGCAGGCCGGCAGCGAAGCGGATCGCATCCGCCTGCAGGCCCGCACCCAGGAGGCCGATGCCGCCCGCCTGCGCGCACAACAGGCCCAGCAGCAGGCCATGAGCGCCGAGCAGCGCGCCGCACAACAGCAGGCACAAGCCACCGCCGCCATGGCCCAGGCCAACGCCGCGCAGGACCGTGTGCGCGCACTCGAAGCCCAGCTGCGCGACATGGAAGCCCAGCAAACCGAGCGCGGCCTGCTGGTGACCTTGGGCGATGTGCTGTTTGCCTTCAACAAGGCCGAGCTGTCGGCCCAGGCGGCCCCACGCCTGGACAAGCTGGCCAACTTCCTCAAGCAGTTTCCGGACCGCAAGCTGCTGATCGAGGGCTACACCGACAGCGTGGGTGGCGACAGCTACAACCAGGACCTGTCAGACCGCCGCGCGCAGGCCGTGCGCGATGCGCTGGTGCAGCGCGGCGTGGACACCAGCCGCATCACCGCACGCGGCTATGGCAAGGCCCACCCGGTGGCTGATAACGCATCACCCGAAGGCCGCGCCATGAACCGCCGCGTGGAGATCGTGATTGCGGATGACAAGGGGAATCTGCGCGGAAGATAAAGTACCCCCCCTGAGGCGCTGCGCGCCTTTCCCCCGCTCTCGCACCGCTGCGCGTTGCGGGCAGGGGGACGGCGCCATCGCACGCTAGCGAAGCGCCGCCCGTGCGGCTTGGCGGCCCTTGCGCGGCGGCCGCTGGCTTGAGCCACACCGGTTTCTGCGGCCTATATCAATAAACCCAACGAAGACCGCGCCGCTCACGCTGCGCGGTCTGCAAACGTCTCAGTATCCACTTCGCTCGCAGCTTGCGCGTTGTAACGGTTGCCCACCACCGTGCGCTCGTTGATCAGCGCGTCCAGCCGCGCCATGGTGGCGGCATCCAGCCGCACATTGGCGGCGCCCAAGTCGTCCTGCAAATGCGCCACGCTGGTGGTGCCGGGGATGGGGATGATGTGCTCGGCCTTGTGCAGTAGCCATGCCAGCGCCAGCTGGGCGGGCGTGCAGCCCACATCGCGCGCAATGGCCTGGTAGCCGTCGAGCAGCGCCAGGTTGGCCGCATAGGCGTCGGGCGCAAAACGGGGCATGGCGCGGCGGATGTCCTTGGCGTCGAGCGTGCTCACATCGCGCAGCTCGCCACAGAGAAAGCCCCGCGCCACGGGGCTGAACGCCACAAAGGCGGCGCCCAGCTCGCGGCAGGCATCCAGCACGGCGATCTCAGGGTTGCGCGTCCACAGCGAATACTCGGTCTGCACCGCCGCAATGGGATGCACCGCGTGGGCCTTGCGCAGGGTGGCGGCAGACACCTCCGACAGGCCGATGCTGCGGATCTTGCCCGCGCGCACCAGGTCGGCCAGCGCACCCACGCTGTCTTCGATGGGCACCTTCTTGTCCCAGCGGTGCAGGTAGTACAGGTCGATCACATCGGTCTGCAGGCGGCGCAGGCTGTCTTCGCAGGTCTGACGCAGCGTGGCGGGCCGGCCATCGATCACGCGCACCAGCTTGCTGTCGCCGTTCACATCCACGCCCTGCATGCCGCATTTGCTGGCCAGGGTGAAACGGCTGCGGTGCTGCTTCAGCACACGGCCCACCAGGGTTTCGTTGGCGCCAAAGCCATAGAGCGTGGCAGTGTCGAACAGGGTCACGCCCGCATCCAGCGCGGCCAGCAGCACGCGCTCTCCCTGCTCGGCAGACACCGGCGCGCCATAGGCGTGTGAGAGGTTCATGCAGCCCAGGCCGATGGCCGAGACGGAGAAAGGTCCAAGGTTTCTTTGTTGCATGCCGCGAGCTTACGGCAAGCGCAGCAACCTACCGGGTGGCTAGGGCTTGGAGCTGGACTAAGAGCGGCTAAGTCTTGGTATTGGGCGGTCGCTTCGCCCACAGCTCAATGCGCTCACCCGCTGCGCAGGCGGCCACCAGCTGCGCAAACCGGGCCTCCCGGGTCGCATCGCGTTTGGCGGATGTGACCCAGTGCAGCATCACCTTGCGGTAGCTGGGCGGTGTGGATTCCTGAAAGTACCGCCACGCGGCCTTTTTGCGCTGGAACGCACGCTGCAGCGCCACCGGCAGCTCGGCCACTCCCGCCTGTTCGTGCGAGTAGATGGCCGACTTGTCGGCCTTGCGGTGCGCAAAGGCGGCCAGCCCCGCAGGCGTCATGCGGCCCGCCGCCTGCAACTGCTCCACCTTCGCGATGTTGACCGCACTCCAGATCGACGACGGCTTGCGCGGCGTGAAGCGGATCGAGTACGTGTGCTCGTCAATACGCCGCCGAATGCCATCGATCCAGCCAAAGCACAGGGCTTCGTCCACCGACTCCGACCAGCCCATGCTGGGGCGGCCCGAGCCCACTTTGTGAAAACCCACCAGCAACTCAGGCGCGCTGGCCGCATGGTGCTCCAGCCACTGGCGAAACGCCTGCGGCGTGGCGAAGAACATGGGGATGGTCTGCGGGGCCATGGTGCTGCGAACCTGCTTCCGTCTAGTCTTCTTGCTGGTGGCTGCTACTGCGGGTGCGCGGGCTAGGCCACCACGCCTTCGTGCACCTGCTCAGCGCATGGCCCCAGGGGCACCACACACAGCGTCACACCATCGAGCGTGAGCACCAGCCCCAGTTGCCCGCCCACCTGCACCACCCCACCCACCGTGGCCGGAGCGCGCGATGCATGCGATTGCACGGGTTGCACGGAGCGCTGCACGGCCACCGCACTCACAGGCGGCTGGCGCAGCAAGGCCCACAGCGTCTGCGGGTCCCGCGACTGCAGCGACTGCAGGTACAGGCGCAGCACTGCGGGGTCGTTGTCCTTGGGCTCACTCTGCCCATCGCCATGGCGGGCGCAATCTTCCGCCTGCCGCAGACGCTGCAACGCGCGGAGCAATTGCTGGCGGCTGGACGCTTCAGACCGACCACTGGCCTGGGCCAGCTCGGCATGGCTGGCATCGAACACCGCATGCAGCAGCACCACAGCACCTTCGGTGGGCGTCACGCACGCCGCCAGACGTCGCAGCGCCAGCGCGGCCTGCTGCGCAAGGGCCGCATCGGCCTCCGCCGAGGGTGCGACCGTGCCAGCGGCATCGCCCTGCGCGGTCTGTGCCGCTTCGGCCAACCACTGCGCCATCCACTGGCGCCGCCGCAAACGGTCAATGGCCAGATTGCGCACCACCGTCAGCAGCCAGGCCTGGGCGGCATTGAGCGCAGGGGCATTGGCCTCCAGCGCGCGCACGTAGGCATCTTGTACAGCGTCCTCGGCATCGGCCGGACCCAGCAGGCGGGTGGCAGCGCGCACCAGGGCGCTGCGGCTGGCGTTCACAAGTATGGTGGTGCGTTCGTCTTCTTGCATTGGGGCATGGTGCCACAGGCTGCCCAGACGCAGACCAGGTCCAAAGTGGGCGGGCGAATGCCTGCTTGCAATCCCATGCTGCAAGCCACTTCCCAAAGGAATCAATGTCCAAAATATTCTGCACGGTCCCGCTTGTCCCGCAGATTGTGCGGACTGGATTACGCTAGGCCCTATGAAAACAGAGTCTCCTTCACCCGCCCTGCTTCCGTTCTGGAACGAGTTCCTGGCCTCCACTGGCCGCCACGACGATGCGAGGTTCTACGAGTCCTTCTACTTCGCCGACAGCGAGGACGTTGCAAACAGCCTTGCGCAATTGGTCTTGGCCGGCGTCAAGCGCGCAACCGGTGCGCTCGTCTGGGGTCTTGAGGCACAAGCCAAGCGCCCCCCGGCGCCTGGAGACCTCAGCATCGTGACGGACTGGGCGGGCACACCGCTGTGCATCATTGAAACCACCGACACCGAGGTTGTGCCGTTCGAGGAAGTCACTGAAGAGTTTGCGGCGACCGAAGGAGAGGGGGATAAATCACTCCGATACTGGCGCGAGGAGCACTGGGCGTTCTTCGGCCGCGAGTGCAGTCAGATCGGGCGGGAGCCGTCAAGCCGGATGCCCGTACTCTGCGAGAGATTCAAAGTCGTCTTTCCGCCACCGCGCGCCCATGCAGCCTGAGCCCTGGTTCATTCAACCGGGCCCGCTATGGCACAGGACACCGGAGCCCAGGTAGGAGGTAGCAAGCCTGGCGGAGCTGGCACAACCCGCAGCACAAAGCCTCCCGCCATCGTCCCCATTCATCGCCCACATTCGCCAGCGCTGTCCGCGACAAACACCGCCCGCCATTGCATGGACAATCCCCGCATGTCCGGCACCCCCACTACTTCACACACCTCCTCCCCCCGCCCCGTCCTGATCGCTGGCGGCGGCATCGGTGGCATGGCCACTGCCCTCACCCTGCACCAGATCGGCGTGCCCTGCATCGTCTTTGAGACGGTGCCGGAACTGCAGCCGCTGGGCGTGGGCATCAACCTGCAGCCCAATGCCGTGCGCGAATTGCATGACCTGGGGTTTGGCAACGAGGTGCTGGACACGATTGGCCTGCAGGCGCGCGAATGGGCGCTGGTGGGCCGCAACGGCAACGAGGTGTATGCCGAGCCGCGCGGCCTGGAAGCGGGCTACCACTGGCCGCAGTATTCGGTGCACCGGGGGCAGCTACAGATGATGCTGTTCAACGCCGTGAAAGAGCGCCTGGGCAACGACGCCGTGCAGCTGGGCCAGCGTGTGGTGGGCTACCGGCAGGATGCGAATGGTGTCGCCGCCATCGTCGAGACACGCGACGGCGAGAAGCGCGAAGTGGCGGGCTCGCTGCTGATTGCGGCCGACGGCCTGCACTCGGCCGTGCGGGCGCAAATGCACCCCACGCAGCCGCCCATCCAATGGGGTGGCGCCATCATGTGGCGGGGCACCACGCCGGGGGTGCCGGTGCGCACAGGCGCGTCGTTTGTGGGCGTGGGCTCGTTGCGGCACCGGGTGGTGTTCTACCCCATCACGCCGCCCGACCCGGCCACAGGCCTGGCCACCATCAACTGGATCGCCGAGATCACGGTGGACAACCAGGGCGGCTGGCAGCACGGCGACTGGAACCGGCGCGTGGCGCTGGAGGAGTTCATCCACCACTTTGACGGCTGGAACTACAGCTGGCTGGACGTGCCCACCATGCTGCGCGGTGCCAAGGATGTGTTTGAGTACCCCATGATCGACCGCGACCCGGTACCCACCTGGGTAGACGGCCGCGTGGCGCTGCTGGGCGATGCGGCGCATGTGATGTACCCCGTGGGCTCCAACGGGGCCAGCCAGGCCATCGTGGATGCGCGCGTACTGGGCGCGCAGCTGATTGCGCATGGCGTGGGCCCGCAGGCGCTGCGCGCCTACGACGACAAGCTGTGCAAAGACATCTCGGCGCTGGTGCTGCGCAACCGGGGTTCTGGGCCCTTTGGCCTGCTGGGGCTGGTGGACGAGCGCTGCGGCGGTGTGTTCGACCACATCGACGACGTGCTGCCGCGCGAGGAGCGTGAGGGCTTTATGGCCCGCTACAAGGCGGCGGCGGGCTTTGCGATCGAGACACTGAATGCGGCGCCGCCCACCATCGCACCAGGGCAGCGCGTGGCGGTGGGCTGAGAAAGGCTATCGGGCCGGGCAGTGTGCACTTGAAACAGCCGTTCGGGCTGAGCTTGTCGAAGCCTTGCGCAGCGCTTCGACAGGCTCAGCGTGAACGGTTCCCATGGGGCTGATACCAACTTGCCAACGCAAAAGCCAAACCGCCCTGGCGCCGCACCGGGGGTCCGCCACGCAGGGCATTCCTGAACGCACAGGCGCACGGCCATGTCACGCCCGGCGTGTCTCGTTCGTCAAGGCAGTCCTGTCACTCTTTTCAAGGACTTGGCCCCATGGACACGCCAGACACCCACACCCCATCCTCCGCCCCAGGCGCCGAACCGCGCACGTCGTACCTGGAAGAAAAGGCCTTCAAGGCCCGCACTCTGCTCGTCTTCGGCACCATCACCGACACGCTGGCCGCCGATGTGGCGCGGCGGCTGATTGCGCTGGATGCCGAGAGCGCCGAGCCCATCGACATGCTGGTGAGTTCGCCCGGCGGGCACCTGGAGTCAGGCGACACAATCCACGACCTGGTGCGCTTTATCGCTGCGCCGGTGAACATGATCGGTACCGGCTGGGTGGGCAGTGCCGCCACGCACCTGTACCTGGCGGCACCGCGCGAGCGGCGGTTCTGCCTGCCCAACACGCGCTTTCTGATCCACCAGCCCAGCGGGGGCGCGGGTGGCCCGGCCAGCGACATCGCCATTCAGGCGCGCGAGATGGTGAAAGCGCGTGAGCGGATTGCGGGCACCATTGCCCGGCAGACGGGCAAACCGCTGGAGGTGGTGCTGGCCGACATCGAGCGGGACCGCTGGATGTCGGCCGAGGAGGCCGTGGACTACGGCCTGGTCTCACGCATCATCGAGAACAAAGCGGCACTCAAGGGATGAGGCTGTGCCGCCATTTACTATCAAATAGATAGCCATCAGCGCTTGATGGTCGCGCGGAAACGGCTTTTTTGGCTTGAAATCAACCCGCGTTGAGCTGCAGCTCCAGGTTGTGTAGCACCTGGTAGCAAGGCAGCACCTGCGCCACGCTGGCGTTGGGCTCACGGCCCTCCTTGATGGCGGCGAAGAACTCGCGGTCCTGTAGCTCGATGCCGTTCATCGACACATCGACCTTGCTCACGTCGATCTTCTCTTCCTTGCCGTTCACCAGATCGTCGTAGCGGGCGATGTAGGTGGCGGTGTCGCCGATGTAGCGGAAGAAGGTGCCCAGCGGGCCGTCGTTGTTGAAGCTCAGGCTCAGCGTGCAGATCGCGCCGTTGGCCGCCTGCAGCTGGATGCTCATGTCCATGGCAATGCCCAGGTCCTTGTGGATGGGGCCCTGGATGGCGTTGGCTTTGACGATGGGGCTGCCCGCCTGGTAGGCGAAGAGGTCCACCGTGTGGGCAGCGTGGTGCCACAGCAGGTGGTCCGTCCAGCTGCGGGCCTGGCCCAGCGCGTTCATGTTGGTGCGGCGGAAGAAGTAGGTCTGCACATCCATCTGCTGGATGTTGAACTCGCCTGCGGTGATCTTCTTGTGCACGTACTGGTGGCTGGGATTGAAGCGGCGGGTGTGTCCGCACATGGCGACCAGGCCGGTCTGCTTTTGCAGGGCGACGACCTTCTCGCCATCGGCCAGGATGTCGCACAGCGGGATCTCGACCTGCACATGCTTGCCCGCTTCCAGGCAGGCGATGGACTGGCTGGCGTGCATCTGCGTAGGCGTGCACAGGATCACGGCGTCCACTTCCTTGATAGCCAGGCTGTCGGCCAGGTCGGTAGTGACGTGTTTGATGCCGTACTTGTCGGCCACTTCCTGGGTCTTGGCCAGGTCGCGGCTGATGAGGGAGACGACTTCAACGCCGTCGATGTTCTTGATGCCGTCCAGGTGCTTGATGCCGAAGGCGCCAGCGCCTGCGAGTGCGACTTTGATGGTCATGGTGTGTGTCCTTTGGCGTGTTTTTTACGTGTTCTCAAGAATCAGGTGGCCCACGGCGGTGTTGGACGCGGGCACATGGTAGAAGCGGTGCGCCAGCTTCGGCGGCTTGCCGCCGGCCACATCCGCCATCGCACCCCGCGCGATGAGCCACATCACCAGCTCGATGCCTTCGCTGCCCGCCTCGCGCACGTAGTCAATGTGGGGGATGCTGGCGGCGGCCTCGGGGTCGTTGATGAGCTTGTCGAGGAAGGCGTTATCGAACTCCTTGTTGATGAGCCCCGCGCGCGGGCCCTGCAGCTGGTGGCTCATGCCACCCGTGCCCCAGATGTGCACGTTGATGTCTTCGTCGTAGCTCTCCACCGCCTTGCGGATCGCCTGGCCCAGGTTGTAGCAGCGGCGGCCGCTGGGCACGGGGTACTGCACCACGTTAACGGCAAACGGGATCACCGGGCAGGGCCATGCGCCCTTCACGGGGTCCTGCTCGCCAAACATCAGCGACAGGGGCACAGTCAAGCCGTGGTCCACGGCCATCTTGTTGACGATGGTGAGGTCAAAGTCCTGCTGGATGACCGACTGCGCAATGTGCGCGGCCAGGTCCGGATGGCCGATGACCTTGGGCACGGGGCGCGGGCCAAAGCCTTCGTCGGCCACTTCGTAGTCGGCGGCGGTGCCGATGGCGAAGGTGGGGATCAGGTCCAGGCTGAAGGCGGTCGCGTGGTCGTTGTAGACCAGGAAGATCACATCGGGCTTGTTGTCCTTGACCCATTGCTTGCCAAACTCGTAGCCCGCGAACACGGGCTTCCAATAGTCTTCGTGGGTCTTGCCCAGGTCCATGGCCGCGCCAATGGCAGGTACATGCGATGTGAACACGGAGGCGGTGATTCTGGCCATCGTCAAAGTCCTTTCTTGCCCGCGCTGCCCTGGGGCTGGCGGTGCGCCTGCGCGTCGCCGTCTTCGCCAATCACGCGGTTGCCGTTGGCCGACCGGCCACCATTGATCATCATGTTGCGGTATTCCTCTTCGGTCATGCCGGTCATGCTGCCTGCCATCTGCTGAAAGCTCTTGCCATCGGTGGAGCCGATCTTGGCCAGAAAGTAGATGTTGCCGCCCAGGCGAATGCACCAGTTCAGGTCGCGCGCCAGCACAGCCTGCTTCTGCTCTTCGGTCATCGCCCATTCATCCAGGTAGACGCGTTCATCGGCCTTGAAGCGCGCGCGGTTCTCGGCCTTCATCAGGCTCATGCAGAACTGGTTGAGCCAGTAGCCCTTGCGGCTTTGCTCGGCGTCGAAGATGGTCGTGCCAGGCACGTCCAGGTAGGGTTTGTCGAGTGGCATGGCATCAGCCTTTCTTTGTCACTTCTTCGGGCCAGTAGAGGCGCATGGGGTTGTCCACCAGCAGCTTGTGCTGCAGCTCGGCCGTGGGCGCGATGTGCGGGATGAAGTCCACCAGCAGGCCATCATCGGGCATATGGTCCTTGAGGTTGGGGTGAGGCCAGTCGGTGCCCCACAGCACGCGATCGGGGAATTCTGCAACCACCTTGCGGGCAAAGGGCACGACGTCCTGGTATGCGTTCTGTTCGCCATTCAACGCCTTGGGGCCGGTCACGGAGAGGCGCTCGGGGCAGCTCACCTTGCTCCACACATTGGGGTGCTGGCGCATGAATTTGAGGAACAGCTCGAACTCGGGACCGTCCACAGGTTTGTTCACATCCGGGCGACCCATGTGGTCCACCACCACGGTGGTGGGCAGGGCAGTGAAGAAGTCCCACAGTTCGGGCAGGTCCACCGCCTCGAAGTAGATCACCACATGCCAGCCGAGCTTGGCGATGCGCGCGGCAATCTCCATCAGCTCGTCCTTGGGCGTGAAGTCCACCAGGCGCTTGACGAAGTTGAAGCGCACGCCGCGCACACCAGCGTCGTGCATGGCCTGCAGCTCCTGGTCGGTGACCGAACGCTTGACGGTGGCCACGCCACGCGCCTTGCCGCCGGAGTGCACCAGCGCATCGACCATGGCGCGGTTGTCCGCACCGTGGCAGGTGGCCTGCACGACCACGTTGCGCGCAAAGCCCAGGTGGTCGCGCAGCGCGTACAGCTGGTGCTTGCTGGCGTCGCAGGGGGTGTACTTGCGCTCGGGCGCGTAGGGAAACTCTGCGCCCGGGCCGAACACGTGGCAGTGCGCGTCCACCGCGCCCGCAGGCACCTGGAAGCGGGGTTTGCTCGGACCCGAGTACCAGTCGAGCCAGCCAGGGGTTTTTATGAATTCGCTCATGCGCGTACTCCTTGGTTTCTTACAGGCTCGCAGATCAGTCGAGCGAGACGTTGGCCTTGCGGATCACGTCGCCAAAACGCTGGCTCTCGTCCTTGACGAACTGGTTGAACTGCGCGCGCGTGGTGGGGAACTGCTCGTAGCCAAAGGTCTTGAACTTCTCGGCCACTTCGGGGCCGGTCAGGGCCTGTTCGATGTCCTTGCGGATCTTGTCGGCCACGGCGGCGGGCAGGCCAGGTGGCACTGCGATGGCGTTCCAGCCGGTCACGGCAAAGTCCTTGGGGCCACCCGATTCGGCCACGGTGGGCACGTCGGGGAACTCGGCCGAGCGCTGGGGCCCGGCAAACGCGACCAGGCGCAGTTTGCCCGCCCGGTACAGAGGGCCTGCGGTGGCAGCGCTGCCCAGCGCAAAGTCGATCTCGCCGGTGGACACCGAGGTGTAGAGCTGCGTGGTCTCCTTGAAGATCACATGCTCCATCTGCGTGCCGGTGGCGGACTCGAACAGCTCCGAGCCCAGGTGCACCGGGTTGCCAACGGACCAGCTGCCATAGTTGAGCTTGCCGGGGCGCGCTTTTGCGTCGGCCACGATGTCGCCCACCGTCTTGTACTTGCTGCCCGTGCCCACGGTGAAGAAGAAGTGCGTCTTGAACAGCGGCAGCAGGGTGTCGAAGTCCTTGACGGGGTCGTAGGGAAGCTTCTTGAACAGGCTGGGGTAGGCCGCCAGGTGCACGTTGTCCAGGATGAGCAGGTCGTGGCCGTCCTTGGCGCCGCGCTTCCAGGCGTCGATGGCGATGAAGCCATTGCCGCCGGGGCGGTTCTCCACGATGACGCCTGTGCCCCAGGCGCGCGAGAGCTTGTCAGCCACCAGGCGGGCCACGCCATCGGGGCCGCCGCCCACAGGGAAGGGGCTGATGATGCGCACTTGCTTGGTGGGGAACTGCTGTGCGGCTGCGGGTTGCACCAGCGCGCCTGCCACGGCGGCCACGCCCAGTGCCAGGGTCAGCGTGCGGCGGAGTCGGAAAGAAGAACGGGCAGAAGAAATCATCGCTTCAGGAACAAAGAAAAATCAAAATTGATAGCTGTCAGCGCATGATGGACGCGCGCAACTGGCCAAAAAAGCTTGTGAAAATTGGATTCAGTCGATGTACTTGAGCCCCGCAGCCGCCAGCGGCTCGCGCATCTTGTACATATCGAGGCCCAGCACGCCGCTGGCGAGCTTGGCGCGCTTTTCGCCTTCAAAGCTCTCGCGCTTTTGCGCGGCTTCCAGCGTCTGCACGGCGCGGGCGGCGGGCACGCACACGATGCCATCGTCGTCCGCCACGATCACATCGCCGGGCGAGACGAGCATGCCTGCGCACACCACCGGGATGTTGACCGAGCCGATGGTGGCCTTGATGCAGCCCTTGCTGGAGATGCACTTGCTCCACACCGGGAAGTTCATTTCGTTGAGCGTCTTCACATCGCGCACCCCGGCGTCGATGATGAGCGCCCGTGCGCCACGCGCCTGGAAGGACGTGGCCAGCAGGTCGCCAAAGTAGCCATCGGTGCACTCGGCCGTGATGGCAGCCACCACGATGTCGCCGGGCTGGATCTGTTCGGCCACCACGTGCATCATCCAGTTGTCTCCCGGGTGCAGCAGCACGGTGACGGCCGTGCCGCTGACCTGCACGCCGCTTTGGATGGGGCGCATGTAAGGCTTGAGCAGGCCCACGCGGCCCATGGCCTCGTGCACGGTGGCCGAGCCCAAAGCAGCCAGGCCATCGGCGGCTGCGCGGTCGGCGCGGGTGATGTTGCGGTAGACAACGCCTAGTTCGTACATGGTGATTTCTCTTCGGTGGATTGGGTGATGTGAGGGCCTGGAGCGAACAACATTCGATGCACCCCGACCGTTCGGGCTGAGCCTGCCTGTCCTGAGCTTGTCGAAGGGTCGAAGCCTTGCGAGGCGCTTCGACAGGCTCAGCGTGAACGGTTTCGGGGGATCAAAGCCCCTTGGCCTTCAGGCGGGTGTCGAGGCGCGAGAACACGCGGCGCGTGTTGGCTTCGTAGATCTGGTGCTTGTCATCGGCGCTCAGGATGGTGGAGGCCTCGATGTAACGCTTGGTGTCGTCGTAGTAGTTGCCAGTGGTGGGGTCGATGCCACGCACCGCGCCGATCATCTCGCTGGCGAACAGCACGTTCTTCACCGGGATCACGGTGTTCAGCAGGTCGATGCCCGGCTGGTGATACACGCAGGTGTCGAAGTAGACGTTGTTCATCAGGTGCTCGTCGAGCAGGGGCTTCTTCATCTCTTGCGCCAGCCCACGGAAGCGGCCCCAGTGGTAGGGCACCGCGCCGCCGCCGTGCGGGATCAAAAACTTGAGTGTGGGGAAGTCCTTGAACAGATCGCCCTGGATGAGCTGCATGAAGGCCGTGGTGTCGGCATTGAGGTAGTGCGCGCCCGTGGTGTGAAAGCAGGCGTTGCAGCTGGTGCTCACGTGGATCATGGCGGGCAGGTCGTACTCCACCATCTTTTCGTAGATGGGGTACCAGTGCTTGTCGGTGAGCGGGGGGCTGGTCCAGTGGCCGCCAGAAGGATCAGGGTTCAGGTTGATGCCCACCGCGCCGTATTCGTGCACGCACTTTTCCAGCTCGGGGATGCAGGTGGCGGGATCCACGCCGGGGCTTTGCGGCAGCATGGCCACGGGCACGAAGTGGTCGGGGAACAGCGTGGAGACGCGATAGCAGAGTTCGTTGCAGATGGCCGCCCAGGTGCTGGACACATTGAAATCGCCAATGTGGTGGGCCATGAAGCTGGCGCGGGGGCTGAACAGCGTGATGTCGCTGCCGCGCTCTTTCATCAGCTTGAGCTGGTTGGTCTCGATGGACTCGCGCAGCTCGTCGTCGCTGATGTGCAGGTCGGCCACTTTGGGCATGGCTGCGGGGTCTTTGATACCGGCGATCTGCGCATTGCGCCAGTTCTCCAGCGCCTTGGGGGCCGTGGTGTAGTGGCCGTGGCAGTCGATGATGAGGCTCATTTTTTGGGTGCTCCTGGAAGGTGTTCTTGTGATGGTTGGTCAGGCGGGTTCCATGCCTTGCTTTTGCTTGGCTTCGGCGGCAGTGGGAGATGCCAGGTAGGCCAGCAGCGAGCGCGCCGCATCCACCTGCTGCGAATGCACGCCAACGCCTGCGGAAAACGTGGTGGTGATCTGGATGGCCGGTGGCAGCGGGCCCGCGATCTGGAGGCCCTGCACATGCAGCAGCTCGCTCAGTTGCTGAAAGCCCAGCGCCACCTCGCCCTTGGCCACCAGCGAGCCCACGGGCACGCCAGGGGGCGCTTGCACCATGCGTGGCGCAATCTGCTCGGCAATGCCCCAGCGCTCAAACAGTTTGCTCAGCGCCACGCCGCTAGGGCCGGTAGACAGGCTGATGCTGGGCGCGGCCAGCACGGCAGCGCGCACGGCATCTTCGCTCGACAGGTCGGGCAGCGGCGCGCCCGCAGGCACGGCCACGGCCACGCCAGAGTGCACCCAGTCCACCTTGCTGCCAGGCACCAAGTGGCCCGTAGCCAAAAGCTTGTCGATGGCATCGGACGCAAGGATGACGACATCGAATGCCTCACCAGCCGCCACGCGCTTGGCGGCGTCCACACCGCCCACCGATTCGATGGCGGCCTGCGTGCCCGACTGCTGCGCAAACCCGGCCACCAGATCGGCCAACACCTGGCGCGTGGCCATGGAAGAAATGCCTCGGATCACGGGCTGCGTCATGCGTTGTCTCCTGCCGGGCTGCGGGTGGCCCAGGCGGTGCGTGCAGTTGTATACATGCCGCTGATTGTGGGCAGCGGCGGCCCAAACATGAAGGCGGCACCGGCACTACCAGATATATCATTCCGTGATCGTTGACCTACAGCTATAGCAGAGAGCCTTGCCCATGGACCTCAAGCAGATCGAATACTTCGTACGCGTGGCCGAGCTGGGCAGCTTCACCCGCGCCTCGGTGGTGCTGGACATTGCCCAGCCCGCCCTGAGCCGCCAGGTGCGCCTGCTGGAGGTGGAGCTGCGCCAGAACCTGCTGGTGCGCAACGGCCGGGGCGCCACGCCCACCGAGGCGGGCAAGCTGCTGCTGGAGCACGGGCGCGGCATCCTGCACCAGGTGGAGCGCGCACGGGAGGAGCTGGGCCGCGTGCGCGGTGCGCTGGCCGGGCGCGTGGCGATTGGCCTGCCGCCCAGCATTGCCAAGGTGCTGACGGTACCGCTGACCCGCGCGTTCCGCGTGAAGATGCCGGACGCGGCGCTGGCCATCAGCGAGGGCCTGTCGGTGGCCATGCGCGAATCGCTGACCACCGGGCTGCTGGACATTGCGCTGCTCTACAACACCACGCCCGCGCCGGGCATCGAGACCACGGCGCTATTGGAGGAGGACCTGTTCCTGGTGCAGCGCCGCGCCCCCGGCCAGAGCGAGGCAGAGGCTGATGCCCTGGCCCGCACGCCCCTGCCGCTGGACGAGCTGCCGCGATTTCCGCTGGTGATCCCCACGCGTCCCAACTCCATCCGGATGCTGGTGGAATCGGAGCTGGCCGCGCGTGGCAAGCGCCCGCAGATCAGCCTGGAGATCGACGGCGTGGCCGCCATCCTGGACCTGGTGGCCGATGGCGCGGGCTGTGCGGTGCTGCCCATGAATGCGGTCACCACGTCGGGCAAGCCAGAGGTGTTCAGCACCCGGCCCATACACGGTGCGGGCAGCGAAGGTGATGACGCGGAGGCGGGCGGCAACACGCGCCTGCGCAGCAAGCTGTTCATGGCGGTGAGCTCGCAACGCCCGGCCACGCTCACGCAGCAGGCGATGGCGGAGTTGATTCGCAGCACCCTGCAAGCGTTGTACAGAAGCCCCCCCTGAGGCGCTACGCGCCTTCCCCCTCCAGGGGGACGACGCCCTCGCTGCGGGGCGGCCCTTGCTCGGCGTCCCTGGTGCTAGGCCGCGCCAGTTGCATGGAGCAGAGACGAATCAAAGGGGACGAGGCGTCAGTCCCCAGCAGCTGGGGATGACAAGCTTTCCAACAAACGGTCCGCATAGTCCTGCCAGCGTGCGTCCTTGGGCAGGCCTTGAAACACGCCTTCGCGGGCCAAGTCGGCCACCCACTGCTGCTTGGCGGCGATGGCCGAGGCCATCAGAGGCTCCATGTTGGCCTCGTGCACCGTGTGGGCGGACTCGCGCATCTCTTCGGCGCGGCGCTGGCCGTGTTGCACCACGCGGCTGAAAAAGTAGCGGCCTTGTTCGTGCCAGTCGATGGACGGGAAGGTCTCGGCCAGCGTGGGCAGCACATGGTCTTCCACGCCGTAGTGACGGGCGGTGGTGTAGCTCTCGATCACCAACGCCTCCAGCCCTTTGATCATGATGCTGCGGCACATCTTGATGGCGCTGGCCACGCCCAGTTGCTCGCTCACGGGTTGGGCATCCATGCCCCAGCCGGTCAGCAAAGCCGCCAGTGCGGCAGCCTGCGCGCCGCCCAGCAGCATGGGCACACGGATGCCGTAGGGCGGCACGGAGGTCATGACACCCGCCTCGACATAGTGCGCACCCCGCGCCTCGATGAGCCCCGCCGCTTGCTGCTTGGTGCCGGGTGATGCGGAGTTGAGGTCCAGGAACACGGTGCCGGGGCGGATGTGCTGCGCAGCCTCCTGCGCCACGGCCAGCGTGTTCGACGCGGTGACCGCCGAGATGATGCAGTCGCAGCGCGCACACAGCGCCTGCATCGCATCCACCGCCACCACACCCGCCTGCGCGGCGTGCTTCTGCAGGGCGTCGCGGTGCGCGGGTTCGGCCAGCTTCAGGTCCCAGGCGGCGACGGAAGCCACGCCGGGCTGCACGCGCAAGCCTGCGCTGAAGATCTTGCCCACCTCGCCATAGCCCACGAGGCCGATGTGTGTGATGTTCATTCGATGGTCCTTTCCGCCTTTCACCACCGCCAGCGATCAGCAGCGGCAGCGCTCACTGGCGCGCGATCTTGGCCTTGGCGATCACGTCGCTCCAGCGGCGCACATCGGCGGCCAGGTGCTCGCCCAGCTGCGCAGGGGTGCTGCCCTGGGCATTCAGATTCAGCTCTAGCAGGCGCTTTTTGACGTCGGGCCGGGCCAGCGCGGCTTGCACCTCGCGCGAGAGGCGCTCCACCACGGCCGGGGGCGTCTTGGCAGGCACGGCCAGGCCGTTCCACGACGTGACGTTGAAGCCCCCAAGAGGCCCGCCGCTCTCGCGCACCGTGGGCACATCGGGCAGCTGCGGCGCTCGCTGCGCGCCCATCACGGCCAGCGGCCGCAGGGCCTTGGAGCCGATCTGCGGCATGAGGCCGCCCAGGATGTCGACCATTACGTCGATCTCGCCGCCCCGCAGCGCCGTGATGACTGGCGGCGTGCCGTTGAAGGGCACCACCTGCGCATCGATGCCCGCCGTCACCTTGAACAGCTCGGCCGCCAGGTTCTGTGTGGTGCCGATCTGCGGCGTGCCGATGTTGAGCTTGCCGGGGTGCGCGCGGCCGTAGGCCAGCAGCTCGGCCAGGGTGGCAAAACGCCCGCCCTCTTTCACCACCACGGCCAGGTCGAACGTGGCCAGCAGGGAGACGGGCGCAAAGTCCTTGAGCGTGTCGAACGGCAGCGACTGGAACAGCGCCGCACTCACCGCCGTGCCGCTGCTCACCAGCAGCAGCGTGTGGCCGTCGGGCTCAGCCCGCGCCACCAGGTCTCCCGCCACCACGCCGCCTGCGCTGGGCTTGTTCTCAATGACCACGCTTTGCCCCAGCGGGCCCGCGATCTTCTGACCCACCGTGCGCGCCGTGATGTCGGCCGCGCCGCCTGCCGCATTGGGCACGACGATGCGCAGCAGGCGTGAGGGAAAAGCGGCCTGCGCGCTGGCTGCACCGCCGAACGACGCTGCCAGCCATGCCAGGAGGGTTCTGCGGTGCACGGCGCTGCCCATGGTGCGCGCTACCGTGCCACGCCCAGCAGGCGGTCCAGCAGCTCGGGCTGGGCGCTCAGTTCGACCGCGCTGCCGGTGTGCACCACGGTGCCCCGGTCCAGCACGGCGGCATGGTCCGAAATGGCCAGGATGGCCTGCGGGTGCTGCTCCACGATGATGGCCGACAGACCCTCTTCGCGCGTGATGCGGCGGATGGCGCGCAGCAGCTCCTCCACGATGATGGGTGCCAGGCCTTCCAGCGGCTCGTCGAGCAGCAGCAGGCGCGGGTTGAGCACCAGCGCACGGCCCACGGCCAGCATCTGCTGCTCGCCGCCCGACAGCTGCGTGCCCAGGTTGGTCTTGCGCTCGGCCAGGCGCGGGAACATTTCGTACACACGCTCGGGCGTCCACGGCCGTGCGGTGGAGCCTTTGCGGCCCGGGCGCGCCACGGCCGTGAGGTTCTCGTGCACCGTGAGCGACTTGAAGATGTTGCGCTCTTGCGGCACCCAGCCGATGCCGGCCGCCGCGCGCTCATGCGGCGGCAGCTTGTGCAGGGCCACACCACCCAGGCTCACCGTGCCCGCGTGCTGGCGTGTGGCGCCCGCCAGGGTGTTGATGAGCGTGGTCTTGCCGGTGCCGTTGCGGCCCAGCAGGGCCAGCGTGTCACCTTCGGGCAGGGCCAGCGAAATGCCTTGCAGCACCACGGCTTCGCCGTAGCCCGCGCTCAGGCCTTCAATGCGCAGTAGCTCGGTCTTAGACATGGGCGTCCTCCCCATGGCCCAGGTACACGGCCTTCACCTGCGGGTCGTTCGCAATCGTGTCCGGGTCGCCCTCGGTGAGCACGGTGCCGTTGACCAGCACCGTCATGCGGTTGGCAAAGCTGAAAACCAGGTCCATATCGTGTTCGATCAACAACACCGAGACATCGGCGGGCAGGGCCGCTACGGTTTGCAGCAGTTCTTCGCGCTCGCCGGCGGGCACCCCGGCCACGGGTTCGTCGAGCAGCAGCACGCGCGGCTCGCAGGCCAGCGCAATCGCTATCTCCAGCAAGCGGCGCTTGCCGTAGGCCAGCACGCGGGTTTCCTCGGCCATCACGGACGTGAGGTGAAACTGCTCCAGCAACTGTTCGCAGCGCTCATTGACCGCTTTGCGCGCGCCCAGCGGCTGCCACCACTTGCCCCCCAGGCCCTGGTGCTGCGACACGGTGAGCGCCAGTGTCTCCAGCGGCGTGAGCGTGTCGAACAACTGGTTGATCTGGAAGGTGCGCACCATGCCGCGCTGCACGCGCTGGTGTGGCGCCAGGCGTGTGATGTCCTGGCCTTCGAGCGTGATGGAGCCTTCGGTGGGCTCCAGCACGCCGGTCAGCAGGTTGATGAGCGTGGTCTTGCCCGCGCCGTTGGGGCCGATGAGCGCATGGCGTGCGCCCTTTTGAAGGTTCAGCGTGACGTTATTGGTGGCCGTGATGCCGCCAAAACGCTTGACCAGGCCTTGCGCCGACAACACGGTGTTGGAGGTGGTGGTGTTCATTTCAGTGGCCTCCCGCGTTGGAGGCAGCCCCAGCCTTGCGGCCCGCGCCAAACCAGGTCCAGGGGCGGAACAGGCGGTCGCGCCCCACCAGCACCAGCACCACCAGGAACAGGCCGACCCAGAAGGTCCAGTACTGGGGCGTGATGGACGAGATCACGTCCTGCAGTAGCTTGAAACCGATGGCACCGAGGATGCCGCCATACAGCCAGCCCACGCCGCCGATCACAAGAATCAGCATCACGTCGGCCGAGCGGTGGAACTCGAACAAATCGAGTGATGCAAAACCCGTGGTCTGCGTGAGCAGCGCGCCTGCAGCCCCGGCCAGCGCCGCGGCCAGCGTGTACACCTGCGCTAGCTTGGCCGTGACCGGGATGCCAATGGCCATGGCGCGCAGCCGGTTGTCGCGGATGGCTTTGAGCGTGGCACCAAAGGGCGACTGCACGATGCGGCGCGCGAGCAGAAAGAACACCAACAGCACGGTGAGCGAATACCACGCGGCCGTACGGCCATACAGGTCAAATTCGAACTTGCCGAGCACCGGGCCCATCATCACGCCCTGCAGGCCGTCGGCACCGCCGGTCAGCCAGTCGAGCTTGTTGGCCAGTTCCAGCATCACCAGGCCTACGCCCAGCGTGACCATGAGGCGCGTGAGGTCGGTGCCGCGCATGATGGTGAGCGACGCCACCGCCCCCAGCACCGTGGCCGCACCAATGCCCACGGCCAGGCCCACCAGCGGGTCGGGCATCACATGCTTGGCAAACAGCGCGGCCGCGTAGCCGCCCAGGCCAAAGAAGGCTGCGTGGCCCAGCGAGACGATGCCGGTGTAGCCCAGGATGAGATCCAGCGAAATCGCGAACAGCGCCACGATGGCGATCTCGTTGATGATGAGCGCATGGCTGGGCAACGCGAGCGGCGCGGCAAAGGCCAGCAGCCACAGCACGGGCTCCCACCAGCGAAAGCGGCGCACGCGCAGCAAAGACTCTGTGGTGGAGGATGGGGTTGCGGGGCTCATTGTTCAGAATCCGACGAAGAGGGCGAATACGCCAGCGCACCCGTGGAACTGGCTTTGCCAGGCCACCGGGTGCGTCCCCCTCCCGCGCAGCGAGAGAGGGGTGAAGACGCGAAGCGGCTCAGGGGGTGCTTCATCTATTTGCCCCCCTTGCGCACGAAGAGGCCCTGCGGGCGCCAGATGAGGATCAGGATCATGAGGCTGTACACGATGAAGGCGCCCAGCTTGGGGATGTAGTACTTGCCCGCCACGTCGGCAATGCCGAGCAGCAAGGCGGCCAGCAGCGGGCCGGTGATGGACGAGGTGCCGCCCACGGCCACCACGATCAAAAAGTAAATCATGAACTTGAGCGGAAAGCTCGGATCGAGCCCCAGCACTTCCGCCCCCAGCGCGCCGCCCAGGCCCGCCAGGCCGGAGCCAAAAGCGAAGGTGGAGAGGAACACGATGTTCACGTTGATGCCCATGCCCGCAGCCACGCGCTGGTCGTCCACACTGGCGCGCAGGCGGCTACCGAAGCGGGTTTTGGTGAGCACATATTGCAGGCCCACGGTGAGCGCAGCGCACACCGCAATGATGAACAGGCGGTAGTGGCCCATGCCCAGCATGAGGGCACCGCTGCCGATTTCGGTGCGGCCCTTGAGCCATTCGGGCAGCTGCATGATCTGCTGCGTCGAGCCCACAAAGTAGTCCACACTGGCCACAGCCATGAACACCAGGCCGATGGAAAACAGCACCTGGTCCAGGTGGGCCTTGTGGTACAGCGGGCGGTACAGCGTGCGCTCCAGCACGCCCCCCAGCAGTGCCGTGCCCACGAACGCGAGCGGCAGGCAGATCAGAAAGGGCACATCCAGCCGCTGCATCAGCAGCACGGTGATATAGCCCCCGGCCATGGCAAAGGCCCCGTGCGCCAGGTTGATGAAGTTCATCAGCCCCATGGTCACGGCCAAGCCGACTGCCAGGATGAACAGCAGCATGCCGTAGGCAACGCCGTCGAAAAGAATGGTCAGCATGAAATCACTTCATTGAAGACGAAGAAGGGAGGCGGTACGCGAGCAGGGCATCGGCTTCTACAGGCTCAGCCCAAACAGATCGAGAGAAAGCCCCGCCCTTAAAAACTGGCGCGCCCAAGGCCAGTGCCGCCGTGCAAGGGCCGCCCCGCGGCAGGGGCGGCGTCCCCCTGGGGGGAAGCCGCGCAGCGGCTCAGGGGGGCTTCTTATTTCGTCTTGCCGGGATCCTTGACATCCTTGATCACGTCGAATTCCACGTTGTACAGCTGGCCGTTCACACGCTCCACCTTGCGCAGGTACACGTCCTGCACGATGTCGCGGGTCTGCGCATCGATGAACACCTTGCCGCGTGGGCTCTCGAAGATCTGGCCCTTCATGGCGGCCAGCAGGGCGTCGCCGCCGCCGGCACCCTTGGTGGTCTTGAGCGCTTCATAAATCACGCGCATGCCGTCATAGCCACCCACGGCCATGAAGTTGGGGCGCAGGCCCTTGTTGGCCTTCTCGAAAGCTTCCACAAACTTCTTGTTCATGGGCGAGGGGTGCGCGGCCGAGTAGTGGTGCGAGGTGACCACGCCCAGCGCGCCGTCGCCCATGTCGTTCAGTTGATCGTCGTCCGTCACGTCGCCGGTACCGATGAGCTTGATGCCGGCCTTGTCCATGCCGCGCTCCAGGAACTGCTTCATCACCGCAGCGCCCGCACCCGAAGGCACAAAGACGAACAGCGCATCGGGCTTGGCGTCACGCACCTTCTGCAGGAAGGGGGCGAAGTCGGGGTTGCGCAGCGGCACGCGCAGCGATTCGGTCACCTGGCCACCGTTGAAGGTGAGGCGCTGGTTGAAATACTTTTCTGCATCGATGCCGGGGCCGTAGTCGCTCACCAAGGTCACGACCTTCTTGATGCCATTCTTGGGCGCCCAGTCGGCCAAGGCCACAGACACCTGCGGCAGCGTGAAGCTGGTGCGCACCACATAGGGCGATGCCTCGGTGATGCTGGAGGTGGCAGCGGCCATCACCACCAGGGGCGTCTTGGACTGCGTAGCCAGGGGGGCGGTGGCCATGGCCGAGGGCGTGATGCCCATGCCGGCCAGCACGTTGACCTTTTCGTTGACGACCAGCTCCTGGGCCAGGCGGCGCGTCACGTCGGGCAGGCTGGTGTCGTCCTTGATGATGAGCTGCACCTTCTTGCCGGCCACGGTGTCGCCGTTCTGGGCCATGTACAGGCGCGCTGCGGCTTCGATCTGGCGGCCGGTGGTGGCTTGCTGGCCGGTCATGGGCAGGACCAGGCCGATCTTGAACACATTGTCTTGCGCCACGGCGGGCAGCACGGCCAGGCCGGTGGAGAGCGCAATGGCGGCAGCGGCCGAGGCACGAAGAAGGTGGCGTTTTTGCATCGTTGTCTCCTGTGGAAAGTCGTTGTATACAGAAAATGCTGGCGGGAGTTTGGCGTGGGGTCGGTTATTTCACAAGCGCAAATTCAAGCATTCAGGTATCACCAAATGCAATAACCCAACCCCATGCGCACCGGCGTGCGACCGCCGTTATGCCCGCTCGCGGATCAGCTGTACACCGGGCAAGCCCTGCACCTGCGACGCCTGCACCGCCGCCAGCAGGTTGCGCCGGGTGATGCGCGAGTGCTCGCGCAGGATGGCCTCGGCCCGCGCGCCTTCGCGCCGCTCGATGGCGTCCAGCGCCTGGCGGTGCTGGTCTTGTGCCACCACCAGCATGTCGCGTGCCTGGGCCGAATGGGTCTGCACCACCACAAACGCCGAGGGCGACGCAAACGGCAGGCCCTTGACGCGGTCCAGCTCGCGCGCCACCACGTCGCTGCCCACCATGCGGCTGAGCAGCAGGTGGAACCGCGCATTCAGCTCCACATAGCGCGAGAAACCCTCGTCATCCAGCGTGGAGGGGGCCAGCGTGGCGTCGATGGCGTCGAGGCAGGCGTGGGCCTCGGCCAGCAGCGCGGGGGCCACGCCCCGCTCGGCTGCCAGGCGGGCGGCCAGACCTTCCATGGTGCCGCGCAGCTCAATGGCGTCGGCCACATCGGTTTCAGAGAACGTGCGCACGGCGTAGCCACCGCCGGGCAGCCGGTGCAGCAGGCCCTCCTGCTCCAGCCGCATGAGCGCGGCACGGATGGGCGTGCGCGACACCCCCAGCTTCTCGACGAGGGTCAGCTCGGCAATGCGGGCGCCGCCGGGCAGCTCGCCCGCCAGGATCATCTCGCGCAGGCGCAGCTGCGCCTTGACGGCCTGCGAGGCACCCGCCTCGGTGGCATCGGCCGACGGAGCAATGGTCAGGGGGTCGGGAAGATTCATGGTGGCAAGGGGCTATGGCGGCTAGCGGGTGAAGTTCAGCCACCAGAATGTATACATAAACCATTGCAGCATCCACCCCAAAGCATATCGATCCATTACAAAACAACAGCTTACGAGATATACAAGATTGAAATAGCTGTTTTACGCCTTTCTTATGTATACAGAAAATCACCTTTTTCGCACAATCACGGCACCCAGCCAGCAAATTGCGAGTGGGCTGTATACCAAGCCCGCCACAACACCACCCACCCACGGAGAGAGACAACCATGTATCCCAAGAACGCCTGGTACGTAGCCTGCACGCCCGACGAGATCGCCGAGAAGCCCCTGGGCCGCACCATCTGCGGCGAGAAGATCGTGTTCTACCGCCCCGCGCCCGACCAGGTCGCCGCGCTGGACGACTTCTGCCCGCACCGTGGCGCCCCGCTGTCGCTGGGCACGGTGTGCGAGGGCCACCTGCAGTGCGGCTACCACGGCCTGCGGGTGGAATGCACGGGCAAGTCGGTCTCCATGCCCGGCCAGCGCGTGCAAGGGTTCCCCAAGGCGCGCAGCTTTCCGGTGGTGGAGCGTTACGGCTTCATCTGGGTGTGGCCCGGTGACGCCGACAAGGCCGACCCCGCCACCATCCACCACCTGCCCTGGGCCAACAACCCCGAGTGGGCCTACGGCGGCGGGCTGTACCACATTGCCTGCGACTACCGCCTGATGATCGACAACCTGATGGACCTGACGCACGAAACCTATGTGCACTCCACCAGCATCGGCCAGAAGGAAATTGACGAGGTGCCCTGCAAGACCCGCGTGGAGGGCGACGAGGTCATCACCAGCCGCTTCATGGAAGGCATCGAGGCCCCGCCGTTCTGGAAGATGGCGCTGCGCATGAACGGCCTGCCCGACGACCAGCCGGTGGACCGCTGGCAAATCTGCCACTTCACGCCCCCCAGCCATGTGCTGATAGAGGTGGGCGTGGCGCTGGCGGGCCATGGCGGCTACAACGCCCCGGCCGACAAGAAGGCGTCGAGCATCGTGGTGGACTTCATCACGCCTGAGACGGAAACCTCGATCCACTACTTCTGGGGCATGGCGCGCAACTTCAAGCCGCAGGACCCTTCGCTCACCACCCAGATCCGCGAGGGCCAGGGCAACATCTTTGCCGAAGACCAGGACATGCTGGAACAACAGCAGCAAAACCTGCTGCGCTACCCAGACCGCAAGCTGCTCATGCTCAACATCGACGCGGGGGGCGTGCAATCGCGCAAGATCCTGGACCGCATCCTGGCGGCCGAGCAGGCCCCTGCAGCCCAGGCGGTGGCCGCATGACCGCGCAGGAAACCCTGCAGGTCCGCGTTGTCCAGAAGCGGGCTGAGGCCGACGGCATCACCAGCTTTGAGCTGGCGCGCGTGGACGGCGCGGCGCTGCCCCCCTTCAGCGCGGGCTCGCACATCGACGTGCACCTTCCTGGCGGGCTGGTGCGCCAGTACTCGCTGTGCAATGCCTCGCACGAGTCGCACCGCTATCGCATCGCCGTGCTGCGCGACGCCGCATCGCGCGGCGGCTCGGTGGCCATGCACGACAGCGTGCACGCGGGCGACCTGATCACCATCAGCACGCCGCGCAACCACTTTGTGCTGCACCCCGCGCAGCGCACCGTGCTGCTGGCGGGCGGCATTGGCGTGACGCCCTTGCTCTGCATGGCCGACCGGCTGGCCCGCACGGGCGCCGAATTTGCGCTGCACTACTGCACCCGATCGGTGGAGCGCACGGCGTTTGCAGCCGAGATCGCTGCATCGGCCATGGCGCCCCACACGCACTTCCACTTCGATGCGGGTGCGCCCGAGCAGAAGCTGGACCTGGCGGCCGTGCTGGCAGCCCCGGGCCCCGACAAGCGCCTGTATGTGTGTGGCCCCGCAGGCTTCATCGACCATGTGGTGAGCACCGCCAAGGCCATGGGCTGGGCGCAGGACCACATCCACCTCGAATACTTTGGCGCGCCTGCGCAGGACACCTCGGGCGACCAGGGCTTTGAGGTGCGCATTGCCAGCACCGGCAAGGTCTATCCCATTGCGGCCGATGTGTCGGTGGTGGAGGCACTGCGCAAGGAGGGCATCGACATCCTCACGTCCTGCGAGCAAGGGGTGTGTGGCACTTGCCTCACGCGCGTGCTGGGGGGCGAGGTGGACCATCGCGACATGTACCTGACCGATGAGGAGAAGGCGGCCAACGAGCAGTTCATGCCCTGCTGCTCGCGCGCACGCAGCAAGCTGCTGGTGCTGGATCTGTAAGGCGCCCCACCGGGGCCTGGTGAGGGCCCGATGGGCGCCCAAAAAGCCTGGTGGCGCCCGGCCTGCTCAAGCAAGGAAGCAGGCAGGCGGGGCGCCGGGCGCTGCGAAATACTCCTATTTTGATAGCTTAAAAGGCTTATCTATCGCGCGCAGGCGGCCTTTTTTTCCTTGGATTCACTCTTCAGAGGTTGCTGCGCGGATGGTCTCCCGGCCGTTGCGGTCCTTCACGCGGCCCAGGTCGGTGTCGAGGGCACGGGCCAGCTTGTCGGCCGCGCCGATGAAGGCATTGGCCATCTTGTCGGCCTCGTCGGTCACGGTGACAGGCTGGCGGCCGGTGACGCGCGCCTCGATGCGGCAGCGCTTGTCATTGGCGCCGGACTTGCCCGCGTCCAGATCGCTTAGGAACACCTCCAGCCGCGTCACATGGTCCTGAAAACGCGACAGCCGGCTCTTGCATTCGTCCGTGATCCAGCGGGCCAGTGAATCGCCGCCGTGGATGTGGTCATCGGTGTTGACTTGTACTTGCATGGGGAGGGTCCTTCCTGATGAAGTTGCGAAGGCCCCATGATGGCACCGGCGTCCATACCCCCGGTAAACACATGTCAAAGGATGTTGGATTCGTCCAATCTAGAGCTTGTCGAGCGACACAGCAGGTTGCCAGGGCGCATCAGGGGGCAGCGCCCGCGCCTCGGCCACGCGCGCCAGCAGGCGGGTGGCGGCCAGGTCGCCGGGCAGCCGCTCCAGCACCCGCGCCAGCTGCGCCTCGGCGCCGTGCCAGTCGCGCGCATGGAAGGCGGCCAGCGCGGCGCTGCTGGCCTCGCGCACCGTGGCATCGTCACAGGGTGTGAACACCCGCACAGGCTCGGTCTTGCCCTTGACGATCACGTCGTCCAGCGCGCGCAGCGCCACCGTGGGCGGCAGCTGCGCTGCCGTAGCGGCCGACAGCAGGATGCCGGTGCCAAACGCCTTGTTGGCGCCCTCCAGCCGAGCAGCCAGGTTCACCGCGTCGCCAATCGCGGTGTACGAAAAGCGCTGCTCCGAGCCCACGTTGCCCACCACCACGCGCCCCGTGTGCAGGCCAATACGCATGTGGATGGGCGGCAGCCCGCGCGCAGCCAGGCCGGCCACCAGCGCCTGCATGGCCTGCTGCATGGCGACGGCGGCGGCCACGGCGTGTTCGGCATGCTGCGGGTCGTCCAGCGGCGCCCCCCAGAAGGCCATCACCGCGTCGCCGATGAACTTGTCCAGGGTGCCGCCTGTGGCGTGCACGATGGGCGTCATCGCGTTGAAGTAGGCGGTGAGCACTTCCACCGTCTGGTCGGCGCTGAGCTGCTCGGACAGCGTGGTGAAGCTGGCCAGGTCGGTGAACATGAGCGTGACCTCGCGCGACTCGCCACCCAGGCGCATCAGCTCGGGGTGCGCAATGAGGCGCTCCACCACAGCGGGTGGCACATACTGCGCAAACATCGCGCGCGTCTGGCGCGCGCGCTGGCGCACGGCGGCATAGCCCGCCAGCGCCGCCGCACCATAGATGGCCACCGCTGCGGCCGCTGGCAACAGCGGCGGCCACCACAGCTGAAACCGCGCAAACAGCCACCACGAACCCAGCGCGATGGCCCCCACCAGCGTGGCCGCCAGCGCCGCCGCACCGGCCAAGGGCAGCCTGCGGTTGCCCCACAGCAGCACTGGCAACACAAGCAGCACCAGGGCCAGCGTCCAGCCCTCGTGCACACTGCGCAGCCCCCCGCCCGTGAGGTAGTTGTCCACCAGCGTGGCCTGCAGCTCCACACCGGGGAACAGGCGCTCGCCGCCCGCCGTGCCAAACGGCGAGTTGAACAAGTCAGCCTGCCGCCGCGTCAGCTCGGTGGCCGTGCGCGTTGAGCGCCCCACCAGCACGATCTTGTTCTTGAAAAAGCCCGCGGGCAGCAGCCCCGGCTCCAGCGCCTGGTAGTACGAGCGGGTGTCGAACGTGCCGCGCGCGCCCCGGTAGCCGATCCAGTCGAAGTGGCGCAGCGCGGGCCGCTGCTGGCCGCGCGCCTCGGCCGCACGCTGGGCCAGCCGCAGCGCAAAACTCTCGCGCGCCACCGGGGCCCGGCGCACCACAAAGTCGTCATCCGGCTCCACCCCGGCATCGCCCGCGTCGGCGCCCGCATCCAGAAACCGCTGCAGCGGCAGCACATCGAGCCAGAGCGCGGCGTTGCTGCTGTCGATCTTTTCGCGCTCGGCGGCCAGCACCACCGGGCCCGCTAGGGCAATGGCGCTGTCCAGGGCCGCGTCTTCGGCCTCGGTGGAGGGCTCGGCAAACACCACATCGAACCCCACGGCGGCAGCGCCGTCGGCATGCAGGCGCTGCAGCAGCGCCGCGTGCACGCTGCGCGGAAAAGGCCAGGTCTGCTGCAGCTCCTGGAAGGTGGGCTCGTCAATCGCCAGGATCACCACCGGCAGCGTGCTGCGCTGCGGCGCCGCCAGCGCGGTGAGCACGTCAAAGGTCTTGAACTCCAGCGCATGCCAGGTGCGCGTGAACGTGGCGGCACCCACCAGCAGCAGCGCGAGCAGGCAGGCCGCCAGGGGCCACCACGGCTGGCTGCGCCAGGTGGCGGGCGATGCCCGGTCAGAAGCGGTAGCGGGCGTCCAGGACATAGCGGGTCTTGCGGCGGTCGGACTTGGGTGCCCACAGGTTCATGGCGGCCACCCCCACCACCCAGTGTTTGTCCTGCGACTCCCAGTAGCCCATCAGGTCCACGCCCCAGCCGGGTGCGATGCGCGTGAGGTTTTCCGCGTCTTCAAAGCGCTCGGACCGGTACACCGCCCGGCCACTGACGTAGAAGCGCTGCGGGCTGACCCAGGTAGCACCCAGCACGGCGGTGTGGCGCGGGATGTAGGGGATGCGGCCCACGGCCACATCGGCGTCGTAGCTACGGCTTTCGCTGCCCTGGTACAGGTATTTGGCATAGGCCGACCAGCGGCGGCTGAACATGTGGTTGACGCCCGCGCCCAGGGTCTTGAGCGTGCCGGAGTCAAAGCTGGGCGTGTCTTCCAGCAGGTCGGCGGTCGAGAGGTTGACCATCTGCACGTTGCGCATTTCTTCGAGGAACGGCAGGCTGGGCGTGCGCAGGTCCACCCCCACGGTGCCCGGGTTGCGCACCCGCAGGTGGTCGGCCCGCAGGCTCACAAAGGTGCTCTTGCCCAGCTCCATGCCCAGCTGCGCCACCACACGCTTGTGGCGGCCACCGGCTTCGACCAGGCGGTCTTCCACCGGGATGCCCGCCGTCTCCACGCTGGTGAGGGTGGACACACTGAGTGGCCGCAGCCAGTCCTGGTAGGCCATGCGCACCGTGGTGCCCGCAGCGGGCTGCCACACCAGGCCCACGCGGGGCGTGACCACACGCTCCATCTCAGCGCGGCGCGCCTGCTCTTCGCTCAGGTGGTCCAGGTTCACCAGGTAGCTTTGGGTCAGGCCGTCCACCCGATGGCGGATCTGCTGCAGGCCCAGGGTGGCGTCCAGGTTCAGGGCCGGGTCCAGGCGCTGGGTGGTGGCCAGGGTCAGGCCGGTGTAGCGGCGGTCCACGTTGTTGTAGCCCCCCACAAAAAGAGAGTCGCGGTAGGTGCCCACACCCGGGATGTCGGCCGCCACGGCGGCCTCGCCCGCAATCAGGTTGTGCTGGCGCTCCCGCACATGCTCCAGCGCCACGCTCCAGCGGCTGCCGGGGGCGGTGTCCACCGTGTGGCGAAGCTGCAGGTCATTGAACTGCTTCTGGGGCAGGCTGCTCACGCCCATCAGGCTGATGAACGGAGGCTCCAGGTACAGCGTGGGGTAACGCTGCAGCAGGATGTGCTCCATACTGCGGCCGAGCTTGATCCAGGTCTGCTCGGTGGGCCCCCAGCGGTAGGCCAGGCCCACGGCGCCCTGGGTGCTTTTGTTGTCCATGGCCGTCTCGAACAGGTTCTGGCTGGCCAGGCGCATGTCGAACTGGTTCACATAGGCAAACAGGTTGATGCGTTCGGTGGGCTGCATGCCTGCCCCCACGGTGACGGCACGGGCACGCACATCGCCATAGCCCCCACGCACGGCGGGTGCGTTGTTGACCTGCAGATCAAACGGAAACTCGCTCGCGCGGGCCGACTGGGCCTTGAAGAACCACGACACAGGCACATGGGTGTTGTTCATGCCGTTGAGCGTAACGGCGGGGGCGCGCATGCGGTACAGGTCGCGGTCCCACGTCACACCCACCGCCCCATGCGCCCCCGGCTGCTGCAGCAGCGACGCATACCGCTGGCTCGCACCGAACGCCATGGGGTCGGTCAGAAAGCCCTGGAACAGCGCCGAGTTCTTGTTGAACTCACCCGCATAGCGGTCCGCCATGAACAGATGGCTGCCGCCCCAGTACGGATAAAAGCTCTGCTGCGCCAGCTCCAGCGCCCAGTCTTCCATGCCAAAAAAGGCGAGCGACGCACCCAGGTTGGCGCTGCCCTTCTGGTCGTTGGCGACCTGGTTGAGCGACTTGAGGTAGGGCATGCGCTCCACGGCGGCGCGGGCGGCGTCCACCGCCTCGCCGGGCTGGAACAGATCGGTGTGGATCTGCGCGAGCAGCATGTGGGGCACCGGGTCTTTGTCATCCAGCACGACCGCCTGGTGCAGGGTGGACAGCGCATCCTGGTGGCGGCCCAACTGGTAGTAGGCCACGGCCGTCCAGGTCTTGGCCCGGGCGTAGCGCGGCTCCATGACGCCCGCACGCAAGAACGCATCCAGTGCGGCCTGCGGGTGGCCCTGCTTGAGGTGCAGCAGGCCCTGACCGGTGAGCGCCACATAGTCCGCCGGGTTGTCGCCCAGGGCTGTGGAAAAGGCCGCCCCGGCTTCGGTGAACTGGTTCACAAAGGTCTCCAGCGTGCCCAGCTCCCCCCAGGCGCCGGGCTGCTGCGGGGACAGCGCCAGCGCGCGCTGCAGGTTGTCGCGGGCGGGGCGCGGGTCTTCGCGCTCCACATGCGCACTGCCCAGGCCCTGCCAGGCACGCGCGTCGCCAGCGGCCAGCTGCGTGGCCTCGGCGTAGGCGGCCAGCGTGGCGGGCGCATCGCCCCGCCGCCGGGCCAGCTCGGCCCGCACCATGGCCACCTCGGCGTGGGCCGTGGCCTGCACGGGGGCCAGCGCGGCACTGGCCTCTTCCATGCGGTCGCTGAGCATCAGCACACGGGCCAGCTGGGCCGTCAGCGCGGGGTGGCCGGGCCAGCGCTGCAGGGCCGTGCGCAGGGTGTTGGCGGCTGCGGCGCCTTCGCCCTCGACCAGCTGCACATCGGACTGCATGAGCCAGGTGGGCAGTGGCGCAGCGGGCAGCGCCACCTGGCGGGCCAGTTGCTCGCGGGCGGCCAGCAGGTCGCCCGCCTGCAGGGCGATGGCAGAGTCCATCACAGCCAGCCAGGGCGCGGGCGCGCCCTGGCTGCGGGCCTGCGCCAGGGTAGCGCTTGCAGCGGCCAGGTCGCGGGCAGCAAGCGCGGCGCGCACCGGAGCCAGGGTGTCGGGCACAGGCTCAGCGGCCAGATGGGGCAGCGGGTCGGCGCGCAGCGCATTCACCCACTGGATGCGGTCGCGCGGCTGGCTCAGCACCAGCTTGACCGGAGCCTTGCCCACCTCGGCCACGGCGGCTTCGTTGGCGCCCACAGACACCGCGCCCTGCGCGTTGGAAAACTCCACCGTGCCCGACAGCACGGTGATCAGCGTGCGCCCATCGTCCTCCACGCTGATGTCCCAGTCCGTGCCTCGGATCGCAGCCGTGGCGGCGGGGGTTTCCAGGTTCAGGCGGCTGCCATCGGCGCGTTTGGTCTGGGTCCAGGCTCGGCCCGCGTTCAGCAGCAAGGTGGTCACCGGCTGAGCCGGGGTGGCCACGCCCTTGACCTGCAGCACCGTGTTCTGGTGCAGGCGCAGTTGCGTGTCGTCGGCAAACAGCAGCGCCATGCGGGCCGCCTGGCGGGTGCGCACAAAGTCGCCCGTGGCCAGCGGCTGTGCCAGGCGCGCGGGGCCCCAGTCGGTCGCAGCGGCGGCGCGCTGGTCGCCCGTGCCTTGCAGGCTCACGATCTCGGCAGCGGCCCCGGGGGGCACAACAGCCTGGGCGAGCTGGGGCCAGGCCATGGCAGCCAGTGCCGCGAGGGTGGTGAGGGCGGGCAGGCGGTTTTTCTTTTGGTGCATATGGGGCTTTCGCGGAAGGCGGGAAACACATCAACTTCGCCGGGGCCTCAGAGCCTGTTCAAAGCCTTTTTGGAGTCGCACAAGTACCTTGCCGGGATGGGATGCAAGGCGCGGTGCGCAGTGGATAGCCCGGCTATCCACAAGCGCCGCAACGCCGCAGACCGCCCGGCAAGGCACTGGCCCGAAGGGTTGGAGTGAAATCGGGCGATTGGAAGCCTCTGCAGCTTGCATGGGCATGAGCCCATGCGGCGCATCCGAAGCCTCCACTCATCCCGATTGCACTCCAATGCGATCTCCAAAAAGGCTTTGAACAGGCTCTCAGCACCCGGCAAACAGAAATTATCGCGAGCGCCCTGCTCTCCCGCCCCTCGGCGCAGGGGCCTCTGCCGCGCGTTTCATGAAGAAAGCCACATTTCGTAGCACCACGTAACAGAGGGAGGTGCCGCGCATCGGCGAAGCCTGCCCCGCACGGCCCTTTCCTACAGACGGCCAAAGAAGGCGGTGATACAAACAAACCCGTGGGCTCTCCCGCCCCCTCCACCCCCTTCTTCTTGTTGCCCGCCACGCCTCGCGTGTGCCGCCCGGAGCCCTTTGCCATGCCCGCTGCCCCCCGCCTCAAGATCGGCCTGTCGGCCTGCTTCCAGCACGCCGACCCCACCCGCCCCCTGTTCACCAACAAGACGCTGCAGTACGTCGAGCAATCCATCGCGCACTGGATCATGTCGTCAGGCGCCATCGTGGTGATGGTGCCCTGCCCCACGGGCGAGACCGCGCGCGGCGACGTGACGCTGCAGCACTACGCCGAGTGGCTCGACGGCGTGGTGATGCACGGCGGTGCCGATGTGTGGCCCGGCAACTATGGCGAGGAGCCGCTGCGCGACGAGTGGGTGGGCGACCGCGTGCGCGACATCTACGACCTGGCTCTGGTCAAGGCCTTTGCCGAAGTGGGCAAGCCCATCTTTGGCGTGTGCCGGGGCCTGCAGCTGATCAATGTGGCCTTTGGCGGCGCGCTGTACCAGGACATCGAAACCCAGCACCCCGGCGCGCTGCAGCACCGCAACGCCACCACCTACGACCAGCATTTCCACGGCATCCAGATCGTGCCCGGCTCGCGCCTCGCCCAGCTCTACCCCGATGCACCCCGTGCGCGCGTGAACAGCATCCACCACCAGGGCATCAAACGCCTGGCGCCCGAGTTCGAGGTCGAGGCATTGAGCGAACCCGACGGCGTGCCGGAGGCCATCCGCCTCAAGCCCGCACCGGGACGCGGCTACATCGCGGCCACGCAGTGGCACCCGGAGTTCCACAAGCGCGGATCGGACACGCTGGACGACACGGCCATCCTGAATGACTTTTTGGCGGCCTGCGCCGAGGCCAAGGCGCATCCGGTGCGGCCCGGCAAGCCAGCGGGGCTGCGTGACCGGGCGACGCGGTTGTTGCGCGGTGCGCTGCGCAGCGATCGCAAGGCCGCCGAGAAATGACCCAGCCCCCCTGCGTTCTGGCAGCCCTTACGCAGAGCCGCTCCCCTCTCAGAGAACCTCATGAAGCCTTTTCACTATGTAGCAATTCTTAGCGTGGTTGCCGCCTTGGCGTTGTTCGTAGCCGGGTTCAGTGGTGCGGCGGGCTTCGCACTGGTACTCGGCACTGCCGTCGAGATCATCGGCGCCATGATCACAGGCAAGCAAGGAAACGACACCGAGCAGTAGCAGGCTTCATGACCTGCCATGGGTGAGGTCAGGCCCCACCACCGCTTCCACCTCCCCCCGCAGCCACCGGTGCGCCGCATCCTGCTGGTACCGCGCATGCCAGATCAGATACATCGGCATGGCCGGGCACACCACCGGCACGGGAGCGCTGGCCAGGCCTGCCAACGCCGTGCGGGCCAGCAACGAGGGCGCAGTGGTGAGCAGCGCGGTGCCGCGCACAAACGCCGGTAATGCGGCAAAGCCCGGCACGCGCACGGCAAAGCGTCGGCGCACGCCACGCGCCAGCAGCTGGCGGTCCAGGTCCAGCCCCCGGTGCGCTTCGTAGGCCACGGTGGCGTGGTCGGCGGCCAGGTAGTCGGCCTCGGTGGCGGGGGCGCTGCGCACGCTGGCGTCGTAGAACACGCGATACAGGTCTTCAAACAAGCGCTTTTGCACGATGTCGGTGCCATCCGGCGGGCGGGGGCTGATGACGAGCTGGCACGCATCCGAGCGCAGCAGCTCGGCACTGGGCGCGCCGCTGGGCACGATGCGCAGCGCGACGCCCGGTGCGGCGGTGCGCAGGCGGGCGGCCAGCGCGGGCAGCAGCAAATCGCGCTGGAAGTCGTTGGCCGCAATCGTCAGCTCGGTCTGCCACGCGGCAGGGTCGAACGCGGCCCCTTGGGCAAACCGCTGCATCTGCTGCAGCATGTCGCGTGCAGGCTGGGCCAGCGCCTCGGCGCGGGCCGTGGGCACGATGCCGCGCCCGCGCTTCACAAACAGCGGGTCGCCGGTGATGGCGCGCAGCTTGTCCAGCAAGTGGCTCACGGCCGACTGGGTGACGCCCAGGCGCTCGGCCGCTGCCGTGATGCTGCCTGTCTCCAGCACCGCCAGCAGCAGCTTCAGCAGGTGGCCGTCCAGCTGCGATCCATCGAATTTGCTCATGCATTCGATGATGTTTTCAGGCTTCATCTTTGGCAATGGCGTCACGACACTCTGGGCTGACTTACATCAAGACCCGGAGACTTCCATGCCTTCCCCACTGCCCCCGATCCCCGGCACCACGCCGTTCGATGGCGACCAGGCCCGCAAGGGCTATGCGCTGAACAAGATGTGCTTTTCGTTCAACGACGAGGCCAACCGCAAGGCCTTTGTGGCCGACGAAGAGGCGTACATGAAGAAGTACCACCTGAACGAGCAGCAGGCCGCCGCCATCCGCGCCAAGAACGTGCTGCAGCTGATTGCTGCGGGCGGCAACGCCTACTACCTGGCCAAGTTCGCGGGCATTTTCAAGCTGGACATGCAGGACATCGGCGCACAGCAGACGGGCATGACCAAAGACGAATTCAAGGCCAAGCTGGTCGCAGCGGGCCAATAAGGAGACACCACATGGCACAACTCATCGGCGGCCTCGGCACCTCGCACATCCCAGCCATTGGCAACGCCATCCACAAGGGTCTGCAGAACGAGCCTTACTGGAAGCCCTTCTTCGACGGCTTTCCGCCCATTCGCCAGTGGCTGGGCGAGAAGAAGCCTGACGTGGTGGTGATGTTCTACAACGACCACGGCCTGAACTTCTTCCTCGACAAGATGCCCACCTTTGCGGTGGGTGCTGCCGCCCAATACAACAACGCCGACGAAGGCTGGGGCATCCCCACGCTGCCGCCCTTCCCGGGCGAGGTGGACTTGTCCTGGCACCTCATCAACACGCTGATCGAGCAGGAGTTTGACGTGACCACCTGCCAGGAGATGCTGGTGGACCACGCCTGCACGCTGCCGCTCAAGCTCTTCTGGCCCGAGGGCGATTGCCCCGTGACGGTGGTGCCGGTGTGCATCAACACCGTGCAGTTTCCGCTGCCGTCGGCCAAGCGCTGCTACGCGCTGGGCAAGGCCGTGGGCCGGGCGATCCAGAGCTGGGACAGCAGCAAGAAGGTGGCGGTGATTGCCTCGGGCGGCCTCAGTCACCAGCTCGATGGGGAGCGCGCAGGCTTTATCAACAAGGCGTTTGACCTGCAGTTCATCGAAAGCCTGACCACCAACCCCGAATGGGCCACGCAGTTCAGCGTGCACGAGCTGGTGGAAAAGACCGGCACCCAAGGCGTGGAGCTGCTGATGTGGGTGGCCATGCGGGGCGCCTTGGCCACGGCGAGTGCGGGCGTGCGCCGGGTGCACAGCAACTACCACATCCCGATTTCGAACACGGCGACGGCGGTGATGGCGCTGGAGACGGTATAGCGCAGAGCGCTTCGTCCGCGGCCCGTCAGCGCCGCGCAGGTTGGTGCAGCCCGAAGCGGACGCCACCCGGGTCGGTGCACATCAGGAACACGCCAAAACCGGGCTCCTCCGGGCCCGGCGGCTGCACGGCCCCGCCCAGCGCCCGCACACGCTGGGCCGCCTGCACCGCATCGGCCACCTCAAAGAACGGGGTGATGGACTGCGCAGGGTCTGCGCCATGCAGGCCGACCTTCATGCCTCCATTCACAAACCAGCCTTCGCCCGCCTTTTCCGTGGGCTCGAAAGTCCATTGAAAAAGCTGGCTGAAGAACAGCTGAGAAACCGGGGCGTTTTCGGCACCGATTTCAAGAAACGAGACAGGGGCAAACATCGGCATCTCCATTGGGATACATGGCAAGTGCGCCAGTCTGGCCGCCTCGCGTCCGCCCGTCTTGAAGAAAAATGACCTGTGCGCCTGGTTCCTTGGGTGCTCAGTCCCCGTGCTCCGCCAGCTCCACCAAACTGGCAGGCTTGCCCGGAACATCGGCAAAGCCCGCACGCTGGTAAGCCGCTGGCGAGCAACCGGCAAAGTGCCGAAACTCCCGGCTCAGGTGGCTCTGGTCGGCATATCCGCAGCGGGCGGCCAGATCCGCCAGATCTGCCAGCCCAGCGGTGCCATTGATGCCCTCCAGGGCCTGGTGGGCGGCGCCAAACCGCAATCGGCGCGCCAGGCGCTTGGGCGTGTCTCCCAACTGGTTGCACGACTGCAGCGCCAGGTGCCGCTCGCTCCAGCCCACGGCGCGGCACAGGGCCGACACGGACAGGTTGCCGCGTTGCGCGCTCAGCATGTCCCAGGCCTGCCGCACAGGCGCCTGCACCGTGCGGCGCGACCGGGCCAGCATCGCTTGCAGGCACTGCTGCACCAGCGCAAAGCGCGTGGGCCAGTCTGTCGCGTGGTGCAACTGCTCGGACAGCTGCGTGGCCGCAGGGCCCCATACATCGGCCAGTGCAACCACAGAACACGACAGCACATCCGGGCTGCCGTGGAACAGCTGAAAACCCAGCCAGGGCGCCAGCGTCACTTCCACACAGGCCTGCGCACCCACGTGCTCGGTGACGACCGGCCCGCCACCCAGCCCCACCACCAGGGATTGGTACGGCTGCATGGCACCAGCGGGCAGCTTGACGCCGTAGGCCGCATGCCAGCCAATGATCAGCTTGATGCCCGCATGCGCGACCTCCAGGCGGCGCACGGTGTGGGGCAGGGCTTCCTCGAAGCCCCACGTCACGCAGGCGGCGGCGGGTTGCCCCGGCAGACCGGGGCCCGGTATGGCGCGGCTGGAGGCGGTGAGCGGGGGCATGGGGTTCCTTCTGTCGGTCCGTCCTGGGTGCCGACGGGCCACCTTACACCGCTTGGCAGCGGGCTGGCCACGGCGGCGCGGACAAGGCGGGCGGTGCAGCCAACAAATTTCAAGCTTTTTTGGCCTTCTGCGCCCGATGCATCTGCGCTAGCAGCTACTCTTTCAATAGCAAATAAATCCTTGGGGTTGGCTGGACAAAGGAATTTACTGTAAATTCATACAGTGAATTTACAGTCCAAACTCGCCATCCTGGCCGACGCGGCCAAGTACGACGCCTCGTGTGCATCGAGCGGCGCTGCGCCGCGCAACTCGGTGGGCGGGCGCGGCATGGGCTCGACCGAGGGCATGGGCATCTGCCACAGCTACGCGCCGGACGGGCGGTGCATCTCGCTGCTCAAGATTCTGCTCACCAACTTCTGCCAGTACGACTGCCTGTACTGCGTCAACCGTGTGACCAGCAACGTGCCCCGGGCGCGCTTCACGGTCGATGAGGTGGTGCAGCTCACGCTGGACTTTTACCGCCGCAATTGCATCGAGGGGCTGTTCCTCTCCAGCGGCATCATCCAGAGCCCCGACTACACCATGGAGCAGGTGGTGGAGGTGGCCCGCGTGCTGCGCGAGGAGCACGACTTTCGCGGCTACATCCACCTCAAGACCATCCCCGACGCATCGCCCGAGCTGATGCAGCGCGCGGGCCGCTATGCCGACCGGCTGTCCATCAACATCGAGCTGCCCACGGCCGAGAGCCTCACGGCCCTGGCGCCGGAGAAAAACAGTGCGGCCATCGACCGGTCCATGGCTCGCATGGCGGTGCACATTAGCGAATCGCGTGCGGCCCGCAAAGAGCAAGCCGCGCAGGCCATCGTGTCGATGCCGCAATCGCGCACCACGCGCCGGGCCAGTGCGCCGCTGTTTGCGCCCGGCGGGCAAAGCACGCAGATGATCGTGGGGGCCGATGCCACGGACGACCGCACCATCCTCGCCACCAGCGCGCGGCTGTACGGCGTGCACCGGCTGCGGCGGGTTTACTACTCGGCCTTCAGCCCCATCCCCGACGCCGCTCGCGCCCTGCCGCTGGCCGCGCCGCCCACGGTGCGCGAGCACCGGCTGTACCAGGCCGACTGGCTGATGCGCTTTTACGGCTTCACGCATGACGAGATCGTGCCATCCTCTCAAGTGGGCATGCTGGCGCTGGACATGGACCCCAAGCTGGCCTGGGCGCTGGCGCACCGCGAGCGTTTTCCGGTCAACCTCAACACCGCCCCGCGCGAACTGCTGCTGCGCGTGCCCGGCTTTGGCGTGCAAACCGTAGAGCGCCTGCTGGCCGCCCGCCGCGTGCGGCGCTTGCGGCATGCCGACTTGGCGCGGCTGCATGTGCCGCTCAAGAAGGTTCTGCCCTTTGTGGAGGCGGCCGACTACCGCCCCGGCCGTGCGCTGGACGCCGCCGACCTCGCCGCACAACTGACCCCGCCGCCGGTGCAACGCAGTCTGTTTTGAGCCGGAGCGGAACACATGCAGCGCCACACCATCACGCTGGACCACCCCACCGACTGGCCCGGCTTTCGCACCGCCGCACGCGCCCTGGTGCAAGCCAACGTGCCCCCGCAGGCCGTGGACTGGCGCTGCCAGGCCGATGCGGCTGAAGACCTGTTTGCGCCCGAACCCCACAGCCACAACGCCCTGCCACCGCCAGCCCCCGATGCGCCCGCGCTGCGCGTGCCACCCGACTTTGTGCACCTGTGCGAGCAGCTCATCCTGCACCGCGACCCGGCCCGCTTTGCGCTGATGTACCGCCTGCTGTGGCGCATGGCCCAAGGCGGCGCGGAGGCCGAAGCCGCACGGCACGACCCGCTGGACGCAGACCGCATGCAAGCCCACCTCATGGTCCGCGCCGTGGGGCGCGACAAACACAAGATGCACGCCTTTGTGCGCTTTCGGCCCGTGGTGGAGCCCGATGGCAACACCCTGCACATGGCCTGGTTCGAGCCCGACCACTACATCACCGTGGCCAATGCGGGCTTCTTCATCCGCCGCTTCACGCAGATGCGTTGGGCCATCCTCACGCCCGACGCCAGCGTGCGCTGGGACGGGCAGCAGCTGCACACCGGCCCCGGCGCGCAGCGCAGCGACGCGCCGCCGCCCGACGCGGGCGAGGCACTGTGGCTCACCTACTACCGCCACATCTTCAACCCCGCGCGGCTCAAGCTCACCATGATGAAAAAGGAGATGCCCACGCGCTACTGGCACAACCTGCCCGAGGCCGCACTCATCACCGAACTGGCGCAAACCGCCCACGAGCGCAGCGCGCAGATGGTGGCCGCCGAGCCCACCACGCCGCGCAAGGCGATTGCGCCGCTGCGGCGTGACAGCGGCGTGAAATCGGCGTGAAAGGCCCACCAACGCTTGTTGAGCCGGACCAACAGCACTCACACACCCGTTCGGGCTGAGCCTGCCCGAGCCTTGCGCGGCGCTTCGACAGGCTCAGCGTGAACGGTTCAGGTGGGTGGACGCCGCCCCTGAACGCCCTCGGCCTGGCGCATCGCATTGAACTGCGGCGCAGGCTGCGCCGCCGTCCACCGCCAGGGCAGTGCCTGCGCACGCCACACCCCGCCCAGCACCTGCAGCCGCAGCACGCGCTGCGCGCCGGGCCAGGGCGCACGGTCGGCCTCGCCCCACAGCAGCTCGGCGCGCGCGGCCACGTGCAGTAGGCCGCCGTCGTCGTAGTCCACCCACAGCAGCCCGGCCAGCGGGTGCTGCGCGAGGTTGCCCAGGGTGTTGAAGAACAGGTTGCCGGGGTAGTCGGGCAGCCACAGTTCCACACCGTCTGCGGTGTGCTTCGCCAACACAAAGCCGGGCTCGCCACCCCGGTGGGAGATGTCCACGCCCTCGCCCCGCTGCGCACCGGGCCGGGCGGCCGAGGCACTGGCGATGAACAGCGTGTCACTGCGCGCAATCAGGGCCAGCGCGGCAGCATCCAGAGCTGGGCCCAGCGCCTGCGCAGGCTGCGGTGGCGTGACGGCGGCGCGCAGGCCCGGTGCACGCGCCTGGATGTACTTGGGGCAGTTGCCAAAGCTCTGCGCCACCGTGATCGACAGGCCCTGCTGCGCGCCCCAGCGCACCACATGGCCGTTCATGCGGTTGCGGCGGCGCGTGTGCGGCTCCAGCCCCAGCACACCCACGGGTGCGCCGGTGCCGTGCGCGGCCAGCGCCGCAAGGGCGGGGTCAACGGGGTCGATGGCCGCTGCAATGTCCATGCGCTGCGCGTGGGGCGTGTGCACAAAGCCCGGTGGGCCCGCCAGCATGGTGGCCCAGGGCTGGCCCTGCGCGTCGGTTGCACCCAGCAGCAGCGTGGGCAGCTTTTCGAACAGCTCGCGGTGCTGGTCGGGCATGTGGTCGCGCATCACCACCTCGCCCACGGCGGCCATGCGCTCGTGCACGCCAGCGCGGGCTTGCAGCGCCTGTTCACCGGCGTGCCAGGCGCTGGGGGCAGGGCCTTCGCTGCCGCCTGCCGGCAGGGCGGTCATGCGGCCTCCGCAGGCTGGGGAGTGATGCCGCTGAGGTGGTCCAGCAGCGGCACATAGCCGGGCAGCGCCTGCAGGCGTGCCACCCAGGCGGCAACGCGCGGGTAGGCGGTGGGCAGCGGCAGGCCTGCCAGATGGGCCTGCGAGGTGTAGCTGACCATGGCCACATCGGCCAGGCTGGGCGTGGCGCCGCCCAGCAGCCAGTCGCGCCCCTGCAGCGCGGCTTCCATGAAGTCCAGCAGGCGTCGGCCTTGGGCCTGGGCCGCCTCGTTGATGGGCTTGCCCGTCAGCGTGGCAAAGCGCGGCCCACCGATGCCCGCCGCCAGAAAGCCTGCCGCCAAACTGAGCCAGCGCTGCAGCTGCGCCTGGCCCACGGGATCTTGCGGCATCCATGCGCTGCCGGGCGCGTAGCGCTGCACCAGGTAGACCAGGATGGCGTTGCTGTCGCTCAGCACCACATCGCTATCCACCAGCACGGGCACCTGGCCCAGCGGGTTCAGCGCGCGGTGCGCGGGCAGCTGGTGCTCGCCCTGCAGCAGGTTCACCTCCACCAGCCGATGCGGCAGGGCGAGCAGGGACAGCAGCAGCTCCACACGGTGGCAGTGGCCAGAGATGGCCGTGCGGTGCAGCGTGAGCGGGGCGGCAGGAAGGTGGGTAGCGGCCATGAGATCAGTCCTTGTCAAAACGGATTGTGTGAAGGGCTCGACCTTATCTATTGCACTTGACGGCGTGAATAGCGATAGTGCGTCTTTCAGAATTTCGCGAGACGCAACAATGGACCACCTCGACACCCTGCGCTGCTTTGTGACCGTGGCCGACGCGGGCGGCTTTGCCGTAGCGGGGCGGCGCCTGGGCTGCTCGGCAGCGGCCGTCACACGCGCCATTGCGGCGCTGGAGGCGCGGCTCGGTGTGCTGCTGTTTCAGCGCAGCACGCGCATGGTGCGGCTGACGGAGGCGGGCGAGCGTTTTCTGACCGACTGCCGCCCCATCCTGAACGACCTGCACGAGGCCGAGCAGACCGCCAGCGGCGCGCAGGCGCAGCCGCAGGGGCTGCTGTCCATCACCGCGCCACAGATGTTTGGCATCCAGCATGTGGCGCCCATCGTGCGCGACTTTTTGCAGGCCCAGCCGCGTGTGCAGGTGCGCACGCTGTTTGTGAACCGGCTCGTGCACCTGCTGGAAGAGGACATGGACGTGGCCGTGCGCATTGCCCACCTGCCCGACTCAGGCCTCACCGCCCTGCCCGTGGGCGCGCTGCGGCATCTGGTGGTGGCGTCGCCCGACTACCTGGCGCACCACGGCGAGCCGCAGCACCCGCAGGACTTGGCACAGCACCGGGCGATTGCGTTCTCGTTCGACGCGCGCGCTGCCGCGCCCTGGAAGTTTGGCGACTCTCTGGTGGGCCAGCCGCAGATCGCGTGGATCAGCAACGCCAACGAGGTGGACATCGCCGCCGCCGAGGCGGGCCTGGGCCTCACGCGCTGCCTGGCCTACCAGGCCGCTGCCAGCCTGCGCGCGGGGCGGCTGCGCATTGTGCTGGCCGGGTTTGAGCCCCCGCCGGTGCCCGTGCACATCGTCTACCCCGCCGGGCGGCGCGCACCCGCCAAGGTGCGCGCGTTTGTGGAGTTTGCGCGCGAGCGGCTGGCGGCCGAGCCGGTGTTGCAGGGCCGGGGGCTGGTGCGGGGTGGAAGGCGCTGATTCTTGGTACTTTTTTGGCCGTTACCGCGCGCCCATCATGCCCAACAAGCTATCAAATAAATAGCAAACTAACCAAGAGAAGGGCTGGTGAACCAGATTGCGGCGATGACCAGCGCCAGCACCACACACAGCACCAGGGCAGACGCCGCCTGGCCCGGTGTTTCGTCGAACTCGAAGTGAAGAATGCCGGACACCGTGTCGGCAACGGCATCGGCCGCCCGCGCACGGAAGATGAAGCCCAGCACCGCAAACGCCGCCGCGCCGTACTGCACCCAGTGGCGCAGCACCGGATCCATGCCCGGGCCGTCGTAGGCAAGCGAATGCGCCAGGCCATACAGCCACCAGCCCGCCACGCCAACCAGCGCACCAAAGAAGGCGCCGATCAGCGCATAGCCCAGACGGTCCAGAAAACCGTGCATGCAATGCGGCGGTGGCTTTTTAACGGCCGCCCATCAAATCAATGGTGGTGGCCATGGCCGCCGTGCACATGGCGGTGGGCCACTTCTTCGGCCGATGCCGCGCGCACTTCGGTCACCTTGCAGCTGAAGACCAGGGCCTGGCCCGCCAGCGGGTGGTTGCCGTCCAGGTGCACCTCGGGGCCCTTGATCTTGACCACGTTGAACACGGCGGGCTGGCCGTCGTTGCCCACGCCCTGCAGCTGGCCGCCCACCTTCACACCGGGCGGGAACTCGCTCTTGGGGATGGTGCGCACCAGGCTTTCATCGCGCCCGCCGAAGGCGTCTTCCACGGCCAGCTGCAGCGTGGTGCTGAAGCCTGCGGCCTGGCCTTCGAGGGCGGCTTCGACCTTGGGGAAAATGTTTTCATAGCCGCCATGCAGGTAGGCCAGGTTACCCGCGTCCAGCGGTTTGCCCTGGGGCGTGGTCACCTTGTAGCTGATGGTGACGGCGGAGTCTTTGGTGATGTTCATAGGTCTTGCTTAACAACGCGGATCGGGACCGTGGATTGTCCACGACCCGCGAGTTGGGGCATTGGCAGCGGAATGTGGAAGTTCGCGCCTCAAACACGAAACACCCGTTCGGGCTGAGCCTGTCGAAGCCCTGCGCGGCGCTTCGACAAGCTCAGCGTGAACGGCTGCAAGGGGTGGCCGACAACTCACCCAGCCGCTGCGGCACTTTCGGCCGGGCGCTCTTCCTCGGTCTGCCCGGGGTAGCGCGCAAACCGGCGCGGCGTGGCGCCGTGCACCGGGTCCTGCTCAGGCCAGGGCCAGCCGCCAAACTGGGTGCGGCGGTAGTCGTTCATGGCCTGCATGATCTCGGCCTGCGTGTTCATCACAAACGGGCCGTACTGCGCCACGGGCTCGCCAATCGGGCGGCCTTGCAGCACCAGGCATTCCACGGCGGTGGTGCCGGTGTTGGTCAGCAGCCAGTCTTCACCGGCGCGCATTTCGAGCGCGGCGTGGCGGTCCACCTCTTGCGGGCCCACGCGCAGGCGGTCGCCCACAAAGAAGTACAGCATGCGCTGCGTGTTCTCCCCCTTGGCGGCGGGCAGGGTCCATTCGGCGCCAGGCTCCAGGTGCAGCGTCCAGATGGCCACGTCGCCCTCGGGCTGCGAGGCCCAGGACTCGGGCGGCGGCGACAGCGGATCGGGCACACCGGGTGGCGTACCGGGCAGCGCACCGGCCACCACCGTCACCGTGGTCTTGCGGCCTGCGGCGTCGGCATGCACCACGCGCGGGATGCGCTCGTTCCACAGCATGGTGAAGTGCGGCTCCACCATCTTGTTGCGCGCGGGCAGGTTCAGCCAAATCTGGAACAGCTCCAGCGGATTCGGCCCGTCGGCGTTGAGCAGCGGGAACATCTCGGAATGCACGATGCCCTTGCCCGCCGTGACCCACTGCACATCCCCACCGCCAAAACGCGCTGCCGCGCCCAGCGAGTCGGAGTGGTCGATGAGGCCCTTGCGCACCAGCGTCACCGTCTCGAAACCCCGGTGCGGGTGGCCGGGGAAGCCGGGCACCGGGTCGCCGTGGTACATGCTCCAGCCGTCCTTGCGGCTGAAGTCGCTGCCGATCTGGCGGTCGTCGATGGGCACGGCGGGCGCGAAGGCGCCATTGCCTGCGGGGTAGGCATCGTCGTGGTGGGCGCAGAAAAGAAACGGGTCGAGCGTGGGCCACTGCGGCCCCAGCAACTGGGCGCGCACGATGGGCACCAGGGGGGTGGTTGCAGCAGGTGTGGACGACGACATACGAAGGCTCCTCGTGTTGTGCGCCACCACTATCGGGCGGCATGCCTGTGGAATATGGTGCCAATGGTGCCCGAGCAGAAGTGCGCCGCGTGGAACAGTGCGGTACACCCCGCAGGACAGTGGGGCGCTGGATGCCCGCGCTCACTGCCAGAAATGCAAGAAAAAATGGGCATCACCGCGCATTGGCATTGCCCTAATAGCTATACTATTTATAGCAATCCATCTCTCAGTGCGCCACCACCTGCGCCCCCGCATTCGGCGGCGGTGCAGGCCGCAGCACCAGGCCGCCCAGCAGCGCCGCCACCAACGAGCCCGTTGCCGCCACCCAGAAGGCCAGTTGGTAGCCACCGTTCAACGCCACCTGCGCCGATGCGCCTGCCTCACGCAGCGCCCCGGTGCGCGCATCGGCCAGGCTGGCCAGCACGGCCAGGCCCAGCGCACCGCCCATCATGAAGGCGGTGTTGACCACGCCCGACGCCAGGCCCGAGTCCTCGGGCTTCACATCGCCCATGGCGGCCAGCAGCAGCGGGTTGAGCGCAATGCCCGCGCCCACGCCCAGCAGCACCATGCCGGGCAGCACATGCAGCACAAACTGGCCGTCCACCGGCGCCAGCGCAAACAGCACCAGACCCACGGTGGCCAGCACCAGGCCCCAGCCCAGCGTGCTGCGGATGCCATAGCGCATCACCACCCAGGCCGACAGCCCCAGCGAGCAGCCCGCCATGATCAGGTTGGAGGGCAGGAACGCCAGGCCCACCTGCATCGCGTCGTAGCCCAGCACCAGTTGCATGTACAGCGCCGACAAAAAGAACCACGCAAACATCCCGGCCGCCCACAAAACGCCCACCACGTTGGAGATGGCCAGGTTGCGCAGCCGCAGCAGGGCCAGCGGCACCAGCGGCGCGGCCACATGCGATTCGATGTACAGAAACACCAGCAGCAGCGCCACCGAGGCGCCCAGCAGGCCCAGTGACTGCGGCGAGGTCCAGCCCGCCTCGTTGCCGTTGACGATGGCATACACCGCCAACATCAGCGACGCGGTGATGGTGACCGCGCCCGCCACATCCAGCCGCTGCCCGTGCGCCTGCCCCTTGCCACCCGGCAGCAGCACCAGGCAAGCCGCATAGATGGCCACACCCACGGGGATGTTGACCAGAAAGATCCAATGCCAGCTGAACGCGCTGGTGAGCACCCCACCCAGCAGCACGCCTATGCTGCCCCCGCCCGCACACACAAAGCCATACACCCCCATGGCCCGCGCGCGCTCGCCGGGTTCGGTGAACAGATTCATGATGAGCGACAGCGCCACGGCCGACACCACCGCCCCGCCCACACCCTGCACCGCGCGTGCAGCTACCAGCAGCCCCTGCGTGTGGGCCAGCCCGCAGGCCAGCGATGCGAGGGTGAACAGCGTGATGCCCGCAAGAAACAGCCGCCGGTGGCCATACAGGTCCCCCAGCCGCCCGCCCAGCAGCAGGCAGCCGCCAAACGTGAGCATGTAGGCGTTGACCACCCACACCAGCGAGGTCTCGGTAAACCCCAGGTCCGCCTTGATGCTGGGCAGCGCCACGTTCACGATGGTGGTGTCGAGCACGATCATCAGCTCGCCCAGGCACAGCAGGATGAGCGCGGGCCAGCGTGCGCGGCCTTCGATGGGGAGAGTCATGGCTATCGATGTGAGATGTGGAAGGCGCGGCGTGGAGAGCGCCTGCGAAACGCCCACAGTGTGTCACGCGCGCGGCGCTTGCAACCGGCGCGGCGCAAAGGCCAGTGCACCCTTGGATCTGGCGCCGCCAGTCCACCGGGTGCGTCCCCCTTTCAGGGGGAAGCCGCGCGGCGGCTCAGGGGGTCTTCACATATTTTGCTTGCATGATCTGGCTCCAGCTGCCGTCCGGCTGCTGGCTGAACGAGGTGAGCGTGCGTTCGCCCGGCCCCACCAGGGTGATCACATCGCGGTAGCGCGCCGTCTTGCCATCGCCCTGGAAGCTCGGGCCTTCGGTCTCCAGCGTCAGCACCTTCTGGTCGGCATCGAGCGTGCCCCGATAGATCCACATGTGGCTCATCATCGAGCCCACCCAGGTGCCCAGAAACACCTGCTTCTCGGGGTCGTAGCCCAGTGTCATCTGCATGCGCGCCGCGCCGCCGTCGGGCATGGTGCCCGTGCCTTCGAGGATCACCCACAGGTCGCCCAGCGCGCGCCCGCGCTCGGTGCCCACGGATTGCCCGGCAGGCTCGCCGGGGGGCGCGTCGCAGCTGGAGCTGCTGGTCCAGTCGCCGACCAGCTGCTGCAGCCAGCGGTGCATGGCATGGGGTTCGGGATTCATCATGGGTGTCTCCTGGGGGGTGAATCGATCAAAGGAAGGGAGGGTGCAGGGCGGGGTGACTCGATGCGCGGCCAGCGCGTTTCACGTTTATTCCGGCCCCACCACCATCCACGGCACACCAAAGCGGTCGGCCACCATGCCAAAGGCCTGCGAGAAGAAAGTCTTGGACAGCGGCATCTGCACCTGGCCGCCGTCTGCCAGCGCGTGGAACAGGCGCTCGGCATCGGCCACGCTGGCGGGGCTCAGGGCCAGCGAGATGCCCTGAAAGCTGGCCTTGCCCGAACCCATGCCGTCCGACGCCATCAGCGTGGTCTGGCCGACGGAGAACTCTGCGTGCATCACCATCTCGGGCGTGGGCCCGCTGCCACTGCCGTCGGCACAGCCCGGGGCGCCGGCCGGGTCGGGGTTGTCCTTGTAGCGCATGAGAACTTTGACCTGGGCGCCCAGCGCACTGCGGTAGAAATCCAGCGCCTCTTCGCAGCGGCCTTCAAACATCAGATAGGGCTCGACTTTCATGGGGGTCTCCTGGCGGGTTGGGGGAGCAAAAGAGAGGGTCGGCGCACAATTGTGAACACCGTCCACAAACCATAACAAAGATAATGGACAGTGTCCACATCCAAAACAACATGCACGTAACCACCGGCAACACGCCCGAACCGGCCCGCGCTGCGGCCCGCAGCACCTACCGCCATGGCGACCTGCGCCGCGCACTGCTGGACGCAGGCATCGAGCTGGCCCGCCAGGGCGGCCCCGATGCCGTGGTGCTGCGCGAGGCCACGCGCCGCGCGGGCGTGGCGCCCAACGCGGCCTACCGCCACTTTGCCAACCGCGACGACCTGCTGGGCGCCGTGCGCGCCGCCGCCGTGGCCGCCGCCGCACGCTTCATGGAGGCCGAACTGGCCCAGGTGCCCGCCACCGGCACCGCCACCCAGCAGGCCCATGCCAAGGTGCGCGCCGTGGGCGCGGGCTATCTGCGTTTTGCCCAGGCCGAGACAGGCCTGTTCCGCACCGCGTTTGGCGGCCGCTTCACCGTGCAGCAACAGCCCGACCCGGCCCTGGGCGGCGCCACAGGCCTCAACCCCTTTGAGCACCTGAGCGCAGCGCTGGACGACCTGGTGGCCGCAGGCGCACTGCCCGCCGCGCGGCGCCAGGGCGCGGAATACCTGGCCTGGTCCACCGTGCACGGCATGGCTCTGCTGGCCATCGACGGCCCGCTGCGCGGCACGCCGCAGACCATGCTGGACGGGCTGGGGCAGCGGCTGCTGGACATGGTGGAGCGGGGGATCTAAGCCCGGAGCTTCAGAGATCCCTCAAGGGTTTTAGGCCCTCTGCGCGCGTCCATCATCCCTTTTTAGCTATCCAATTCATAGCATTTCAACACCATACAACTGCGCCGTGGCCCGCAGCCGCTGCACCAGCGCACGGCGCAGCGCGGCGGGGCGCAGCACCTCGACCTGGGGCGACAGGCGCATCAGCTGCCCGCAGGCATGTTCCACCGACTCGATGGGCATTGACACCGCCACGCGCCCATCGTTTCGGCGCGATGGCGGGGCGGCGGCCACCGCACGCGCCACGGCGCTGCTGAGCGCGCGCAGGCCCTGGAGCCCGGCGGGCGTGGCCAGCACCTGCGCGTGGCCGGTGTAGATCTCCGATTCAAAACGCTGGATCGACGCGGCCCAGTAGCCCGGCAGATCAAACCGCGCGGGGCGGCGCACCGGCGTGGCAAGTGCGGTGGCGGCGCGGATGCTGGACACGCGGTAGGTGCGTGGGCCACCCTTTGCCGCGCCCGGTGCGGCCGCCGCCCCTGCGGACGCCACGGGCAACGCCACCAGGTACCAGACCCCGGCCTTGAGCACCAGGCCCAGCGGGCTCACCGTGCGCTCCACGGTGTCGGCCCAGCTCTCATAGCGCATGCGGATCTGGTGGCCGTTCCACACGGCGGCGGCCACGGTCGTCAGGTGCGGCGTGGGCTCGCTCTCGCGGTACCAGTCCACCGGGTCCAGGTGCAGGCGGGTGCTCACGCGCTGGGCGTCGTCGCGCCACCCGGCGGGCAGCGCGGCCAGCAGCTTCAGCCGCGCACCCTCCACATCACCACCCAGGCCCAGGTCCTGCGCGGGGCCGGGCAGGCCGCTCAGGAACACGGCCTGCGCCTCGGACGGCGTGAGCCCGGTGAGCGTAGTCTTCCAGCCCGGCAACAGCGCAAAGCCGCCATGGCGCCCACGCTCGGCATAGATGGGCACACCGGCGGCGCTCAACTGGTCCACGTCGCGGTAGAGCGTGCGCACCGACACCTCCAGTGCATCGGCCAGCGCGGTGGCGCTCATGCGGCCCCGGGTTTCGAGCAGCATTTGAAGGGAGAGCAGGCGGCTGGCGCGCATGGGGCAAAAAAGGGCGTGGTGGGAGCAACAAGAGCGGCCCAAAAAACTCAGCGAGGCGGTTCTGGCCAGGCGCCGCGTCGCAGGCAGTGCGCGTAGTAAGAGCAATACGACATGACACGGCAACGACGCCAGAAGAGTTTTGTGAGCCGCTCTGACAAGCGATGCACAAAGATATCCCAAATACCTGCCACAAGGTGGCAGGTATGGCGGCGCAGACTGCGGGCTCGTTGTGTTTTTCGCCCGTTTTCTCACCAGGAGCCCCGCATGCCCGAAGCCCTCATGGCCCCGCCACCCCCACCCTGCGCAGCCCCGCCCGCCGCCGACGAATGCGCCGTGGTCGAGCTGCGCCAGTACACGCTGCACCCGCAGCAGCGCGACGCGCTCATCGACCTGTTCGACCGCGAGTTCGTGGAGACGCAGGAGGCCCACGGCATGCGCGTGCTGGGCCAGTTCCGCGACCTGGACCGGCCCGACATGTTTGTGTGGCTGCGCGGCTTTGCCGACATGGAATCCCGCCGCCGCGCGCTCGAAGGCTTCTATGGCGGACCCGTGTGGGCCGCGCACCGCAATGCGGCCAACGCCACCATGGTCGATTCGGACAACGTGCTGCTGCTGCGCCACGCCTGGCCCGGCGCCGCCATCGCCCTGCCCCAGCACGCGCGCCCCGCGCCCGGCAGAAGCGGCGCAGCCCCTGGCGTGCTCACCGCCACCGTCTTCCCACTGCGCGAGAACCCCACGCCCGCGCTGCTGGCGTTCTGCCGCCACCGCATGGCCCCGCTACTGCAGCGCAGCGGCGCGCGCCAGGTGGCGTGGTACTGCACCGAGGCCAGTGCCAACACCTTCCCCCGCCTGCCCGTGCGCGAGGGCGAACCCGTGCTGCTGGCGCTGGCCCTGTTTGGCAGCGCCGCAGCGGCCCAGGCCGCGACCCACAGCCACGCCTGGGAGCGCGGCGTGGCCCCGGACCTCGCGCCCTGGCTGGCGGGCCCACCCGACACCTTGTGCCTGCAGCCCACGGCGCGCAGCGCCCTGCACGCATGAAACCCCACCAGAACACCACCATGACCACGCCCCATCTCATCACCATCCCCTCGCCCGCCGTGGCCCCCAGCGCCGCGCGCGACTTCGACTTCCTCATGGGCCCCTGGCACATCCGCAACACGCGGCTGGTGCGGCGCCTGGCAGGCTGCAACGACTGGGAGGTGTTCGACGCCACCGGCACCGTGCACCCGCTGCCCGCCGGCATCGGCAACTACGACAGCTTCACGCCCCAGACCTGGAAGCCCGGCTTTGTGGGCATGGCGCTGCGCGTGTTCAGCCCCGCGTCGCAGCGCTGGAGCATCTACTGGCTCGACAACCTCACCGGTGGCCTGGACCCGGCCACCGGCCAGCTGCTGCCGCCCGTGGTGGGCGGCTTCCAGAACGGCGTGGGCCTTTTTGAAGGCGAGGATCTGTTCGAGGGCCGCCCGGTGCGCGTGCGCTTCGAGTGGTCGCAGATGCACACCGGCGCACCGCGCTGGCAGCAGGCGTTTTCGGCCGACGGCGGCGCGACCTGGGAGGTGAACTGGGTGATGGAGATGGCGCGGCCGGTGTGAGCGTGGGCGGGGGCATCTGGAGTGACGTTCCAGTCCCCCGCCGCACACTGGTCCAAAAAATGTAAGCCAAAATTGTCTCTACCGCCTGATGGTATTGCGCCATTAGCTATCAAACCAGGAGCATTGGCTCACGCTGTCTGGAGCGCAGCTTCCTGCACCGGGAAGTCCGTGGACGCTGCCACCGCACGCCACTGCGCCGTCTCTCTCGCCACAAAAGCATGTTTGTCGGCGATGGTCTGCAGCGTGTCGGTGCCCAACGGCAGGCGCAGCGGGGGCGTGGGGCTGGCCACCAGCTGCATCACTGCCTGGGCCAGGCGCACGGGGTCGCCGGGCTGGTTCAGGTTGATGCGGCGCGCGGCCTCGCGCACGGCGCCGGCGCTTTGGGCGTAGTCGTCCAGCACGCGGGGCGACACGGCCAGCGAGGCGCTGTCCAGGAATTCGGTGCGGAAGTACCCCGGCTCCACCACCGTGGCGTGGATACCCAGCGGTGCCAGCTCGGCGTGCAGCGCCTCGGTGATGCCCTCGACCGCGAACTTGGTGGAGCAGTACAGGCCGAACCCGGCGGCGGACTGCACCCCGCCCAGCGACGAGATGTTGACCACATGCCCGGCGCGCTGCGCGCGCATGGCGGGCAGCACGGCGCGGGTCACGTGCAGCAGGCCGAACACGTTGGTGTCATACAGGCGCAGCACCTCGTCGGCGGTGGCTTCCTCCACCGCGCCCAGCAGGCCGTAGCCCGCGTTGTTGACCAGCACGTCGATGCGGCCGAAATGCGCCAGTGCGCGCTGCACGGCGGCCTGTGCCTGGGCTTCGTCGGTCACGTTCAGCGCCAGGGGCAGCAGGGCGTCGTGTGCGCCCAGGCGCTGCTCGACGGATGCAGCGTTGCGCGAAGTGGCGATGACGGCGTCGCCCTGGGCGAGTGCGGCCTCGGCAATGCGCGCGCCGATACCACGCGAGGCGCCGGTGATCATCCAGACGCGCGGGCACGAAGACGATGAAGGGGTGGGTGGAGAGGCAATGGCCATGGCAGTTCCTTGGGTGGTGATGTTCGGTGGTGGGTAGGCGCCTTGGGGTGCCCACGGCGGTGAACTTTAGGGACTCCATTGCCATTCGAATAGCCCATAATTCGGCGATTCATTCGCAAGCACTGCTTGCCAATCTCCCCGCCACCATCGCACCGCATCACCATGGCCATCAACGAACTGCGCGCCATCGCCAACTTTGCCAAGGCCGCCGAGCTGGGCAGCCTGCGCCAGGCGGCGGCTGCGCAAGGCATCACGCCGCAGGCGTCCAGCCAGCTGCTGGTGCAGCTCGAATCGCACCTGGGCGTGCGGCTGTTCCACCGCACCACGCGCAGCCTGGGGCTGACCGAAGAAGGCCGGCAGTTTCTGGCCTCGGCGCAGCCAGGCCTGTCCACGCTGCAGCAGGCGGTCCAGGGCGCACGGCGCGGTCGCGAGGAGATGGCCGGGCCGCTGCGCATCGTGGCGCCGCGCTCCATCCTGCTGGAGGTGATCTGGCCGGTGCTCGACGCGTTCTGCCGCCGCCACCCGCTGGTGGAGCCCGATGTGCAGCTGGACGATCGCATCGGCAACTGGGTGGAAGACCGCGTGGACGTGGGATTCCGCTCGGGCTACCCGCCCGAGGGCGGCGTGGTGGCGCGGCGGCTGCTGACGCTGCAGCTCATCGTGTGCGCAGCGCCCGCCTACATCGCGCGCCACGGAGCGCCCGCCAGCATCGACGACCTGGCGCAGCACCGCTGCAGCGGCTTTCGCCACGCGTCCACCGGCAAGCCCATGCCGTGGGAGTTCCAGGTGGGCGACGACATCGTGGCGCGCACCATCCCCCCCGCGTTCTGCACCAACGACATCGAGGTCGAGGCGCGCGCGGTGCTGGGCGGCCACGCAGTGGGCCAGCTGGTGGGCGTCACGGCCGCGCCGCTGGTGCGCAGCGGCCAGCTGGTGCCGCTGCTGCCCCAGCATGTGGCAGAGCACTTGGCGCTCTACGTGTACTACGGCAGCCGCACCGCGCTGCCCGCGCGGGTGCGGGCGTTCATCGACCTGGCGGTGGAGATGGTGGCCCGCAACCCGGCCTATGTGCTCACACCGCAGGAGCTGGCGGCAGGCACCGCACCCACAGCACCCGCGAAGAAGCCCCGGCCCCGCAAGCCCGCGCAGTGAACACGCGCGGGCAGCCGGTCAGGCCGCGAAACCGCCGTCGATCAGCAAGCTCGCCCCCGTCACCATGCCCGATTCAGGCCCAGCCAGGTAGGCCACCATGCCCGCGATCTCGTCGGGGTGGGCGTGGCGGTCCAGCGCCATCAGTCCATGCATGTCGCCCGCCATGGGGCCGTCGGCGGGGTTCATGTCGGTGTTCACGGGGCCGGGCTGCACGTTGTTCACGGTGATTCCACGCGGCCCCAGGTCGCGCGCGAGGCCCTTGGTCAGGCCCACGATGGCGGCCTTGCTCATGCCATAGACGCTGAAGCCGGGCCATGGCACGCGGTCGGAGTTGGTGCTGCCGATGGTGATCACGCGGCCGTAGGCGCCGCCCTGGCCCATGTGGCGCACAGCGGCCTGTGTGGCCACGAACACGGCGCGCACGTTCACGTTGAGGGTGTGGTCGAAGTCGGCCAGCGCAAAGCTGTCCAGTACGCCCGCCACGGCCACCCCCGCGTTGTTGACGAGGATGTCCAGGCGCCCCAGCACGCGGGCGGCGTGGTCCACCGCCTGCGTGAGGGCGGCCGCATCGGCGCTGTCGGCCTGCAGGGCCAGGGCCTTGCCGCCCGCAGATTCGATGGCCGCCACCAGCGCCTGGGCCGGTGCGGCCGAGCTGCTGTAGGTGAAAGCCACGGCCGCGCCGTCGCGCGCCAGGCGCCGCACGATGGCCGCGCCAATGCCGCGTGCGCCACCGGTGACGAGTGCCACCTTGCCCGCCAGGGGCTGGTGGGTGGGGGAGGTTGCCAAAACAGAAGACATGGTGTTTCTCCAAAAAAAGGGGGATCAAAAAAAGGTTCCACAACGAACCAGGAACCCCTGCAGTGTCAGAAAACCATTGCCCGCGCGGTAGCCACCAATGGGATGGATAACTTTCAACCAAAGGTTGAAAATACCGGCCATGCAACCGCTCAGTCACCTCGAATCCTTTGTGCAGTCCGCCGAGTCCGGCAGCTTCTCGGCCGCTGCGCGGCACATGGGCCTCACGCCTGCGGCGGTGAGCAAGAACGTGGCGCGGCTCGAAGCCAGCCTGGGCGTGCGCCTGTTCCAGCGCAGCACGCGGCGCCTGACACTGACTGACGGCGGGCAGCGGCTGCTGGCGCAGATCGGGCCGCCGCTGACGGCACTGGCCGATGCGGTGGACCATGCGGCCGAGGCCGAGCAGCAACCCGCAGGCACGCTCAAGGTGAGCATGGGCCAGGCCTTTGGCCGCGCCTACCTGGTGCCGCTGCTCACCGAGTTTTTGCAGCGCTACCCCGCCATCCAGCCCGACTGGCGTTTCGAGAACCGGCAGGTGGACCTGATCGGCGAGGGCTTTGACGCGGGCATTGGCGGCGGCCTGAACCTAAACCCCGACATGGTGGCGCGCACGCTCGGGCCCATCCACCTGGTGGTGGTGGCGGCCCCTGCGCTGCTGCAGGGCCGCAAGGCGCCGCGCCACCCGGCCGACCTGGCGGCCTGGGACGGCATTGCCCGCCGCGCCATCCGCACCGGGCGCGTGCCGGTGATCACCCTGCGCAACAAGGCAGGCGCGGCCGCGCCGGTGGAGTTCCGCCCCCGCATCGTGTTCGACGACCCCGAGGCCATGTGCCAGGCCGCGCTGATGGGCCTGGGCGCGGCCGTGCTGCCCATGCCGTTTGCGCAGCCCTGGCTGGCACGCGGCGACCTGGTGCGCCTGCTGCCCGGCTGGTGGGCCGACGCGGGGCCCACCATGCTGTACTACCCCAGCAAAAAGCTGCTGCCCGCGCGCACGCGGGTGTTTGTGGACTTTGTGGTGGAGCAGTTCAGCCAACGCGGGTTTGCGCAGCGGGTGCGGGCGGATTGAGGCGACAGGCCCTGCAGCTGCATCCATTCACCACTTCCTCTTTGGCTGGCGTAAAGGTGGCGGCTTCTACACTGGCAAGCACATCCCGCGTCCCACCCAAGGAGTCCGCATGCCCATCCGCCAGCCCGCCTGTTGTGTCTCGTTGTCGCTGTGCCTGCTGGTCGGCGGGGCCGGCCTGACGGCGGGCGCTGTGCATGCGCAAACCGCCGCTGCATCCACCTGGCGCGAAACGGCCACCGCAGAAGAACAGGCGCTGGACGCCGCCGCCTTCCAGCCCGTGGAGGCCGCGCTGGCCACGCAGTACCCCGATGTGCAAAGTGCGGTGGTCGTGCTGCGCGGCCGGGTGGTGTACCGCTTCTACCGCGACGGCGAGCCGGAGAGGCTACGCGATACCCAGTCCGCCTCCAAAAGCGCGCTCTCGGCACTGCTGGGCACGGCCCTGGCCCAGGGGCGCATCGGCAGCGTGGACCAGCGCGTGGTGGACCTGGTGCCCGAATGGGCGCCACTCAACCCCGACCCGCGCGCCGCCACCATCACGCTGCGCCACCTGCTGACGCTGACGGCCGGTTTTGCGCTGGACGGCGGCCCGCGCACCCGCGCGGGCACCGCAGCGCCTTTGCCCGTTCGCGAGGCCTGGGCCAGGCCGCTGGCGGCCGACCCGGGGCAGGTGTTTGCGTACGACAACTCCGTGACGCCGCTGCTGGTGGCCGTGCTGGAAAAAGCCACCGGCATGCCCCTGGCCGACTATGCGCAGCAGCAGTTGGTGGCGCCCCTGGGCCTGGCTGCGCCGCGTTACCAGGGCAGCATCGCGCACCTGCGCACGCTGGACATGGCCAAGCTGGGCCAGCTCTATCTGCAGCGTGGCCAGTGGAACGGCCAGACCCTGGTGCCCGAGGCGTTTGCCGATGCCTCGATACAGGTGCAACACGCGGGCGGCCCGCCCGTGGGGCTGCCCTACGGCTACCTGTGGTGGGTGGTGCCCGGCAAGGCCGCGCGGCCCACCTTCATGGCCAGCGGGTTTGGCGGGCAGTTCATCTGGGTGTATCCGCCGCTCGACCTGGTGGTGGCCACCACTTCCACCGTGTCACCCGAAAGCGGCCAGCGCGGGCAGGCGCTGCAGCTCATCCGCAACCCCGTGTTTGCAGCGGCGCAGCGGCGGGTTGCGGGCGAGCCCCGGTAGAGCATCGGACGCCCCAAATTTGAAGTTTTTTCAGCCCTTACCGCGCGTCCGTCAAGCGCTGATAGCTATCATTTTTGGACCACCACCACGCAGCCTGCGGTACGGCCAGGGCTGAGAGCCTGTTTTAAGGCTTGCGCACAAACGCCACCTCCAGCCCCTTGGCCGTCACGGTGATGGGCCCCGGCTGCAGGCCCAGGCCGTCGAACACGGCGGTGTCCTGCGGGCGCAGCTGGTGCAGCGTGACTTCACGCAGCGACTGCTCGGCCAGCACCGGGCCGTAGGCGTTGAGCAGATCGGTGACGGCGGGCTTGAGGGTGGGGAAGTCCAGCCGCCCCAGCTTGATCTGGTGCGCCCGCAGCGTGCGGTCACTGGCCTCGTAGCGCAGCGCAAACTCCACATCGAAGGTGCCGCCGTGGCTGCGCCGCAGCGCCGGGCCTGCCGCGTCCACGGCCATGGTGGCGCCCAGGCGGTTGACCTCGGGCAGCAGGCGCAATTGCGGTGCCTGCAGGTTCAAATCGAACAGGCCCTGCACCGGCACACTGCGCGGGAACTTGGTGGCCACCATCTCCTGCAGCTGGGCCAGCGGCACGGTGTAGCTGGGGAAGGCCCATGCGCCGCGCACTGCCAGCAGCCATGCCGCGCTGCCCAGCGCGAGGCGGCTGGCGGTGGTGGTCAGAAATTGGCGGCGGTGCAGCATGGGCAAAAACTCCTTGAACGGAGGTGGGATACCGGCGCGGGCAAAAGGTGCCACCCGGTTGGCCCGAACGTGTGCTGGCAGGCGCCGCTGCGGTGGCTAAAGGACGCGGGGCGGCGTTTTTGGGAGGCCATGGGGGTGCCCATGCCTGTGCGCCATGGTGGCGCGGCTCGGAGCCTACAGAAACCCAATCAAAATAGCTTCCACCGCCTGTCAGTCATGCGCTGGCAGCTATCCTTTTTGAATCGTCAACGGCCCACCACCGACCAGCCCGCCTGCTGATTGGTCTTGTCGTTTTCGTACTCCCAGGCCGTGCCGCAGCGGTCGCACACGTAGCGGGTGAAGGTCACCGGTCCGTGGTCGCGGTCTTCCTTGCGGTTGCCGCGCTGCACCAGTTCGGCGTGGCCGGGGGCCTTGCGCCAGTTGCGCTGGATGCCCTGACAGGGCTCGCACAGGGCCATGGGTTGCAGTTCGCGTTGGCGGGCCGGGTCTTTGGTCATGGTGGGGTGGCCTTCTTGTGTTGGCAAACGGTGGGGGATGAGGGTGCGCCGCATGTGCGGTGGGGCGGCTACTGTAAGGCACCGGCGCCCCGCCCCGGCAGCACGCAGGCCCGGACGCATGCAAAAAAGGCCGTTACCGCCCAATAGATAAGCGTTTTAAGCTATTAAAACAAGAGCGTCAACAGCTACAGCGCCTTGCCCATGCGGGCGTTGTGCAGCACCACGCCCGCGCGCTCCACCGCCTGGCGCGCTTCCACGGCAAAGCCCTGGGCCGCAAAAAAGGGCTCGGCCACCAGGCTGACATCCGCCCACAAACGCACCAGCCCCTGCTGCGCAGCCTGTGCATGGATATGCGCCATCAACGCCTGCCCCACGCCCTGGCGTGCGAACGCCGGGGCCACAAAAAACATGTCGATGTAGCCACTGGGCTGCAGGTCCGCAAAACCTGCGATGGCGCCGTCTTTAGCCTCGGCCACAAAGGGCTGGTTGGCCTGCATGCGCGCGGCCCATTGTGTGGCGTCGTGTTCGGCGGGGCCCCAGGCGGCCCGTTGCTCGGCGCTGTAGTGGCTGCTGGTGAGATGGTGCACTGCTGCGTGGAAAACACTGCGCAGCGCTGGGGCGTCGCCGGGGCGGAAGCTGCGGATGAAAAAGGTGGGCATCAGCTGGCGGCAAGAAGGTGGGTGTCTGCGCCGAGTGTGCCCTTTGTGCGCGTGGCGTTCGCGTGTTGTATGCCCCGCGCGGGCCATGCGCCGGTGCAGCCATGGCACCGGCGGTGCCATGGCTCGGGCGGTATGACTTACTTGTCCAGCTCTGCGGCCAGCATGTCCCAGCTGGGGTACGAGCTTTCGTCCAGCGTGATCACGCCCTTGCCAGCGGCAAATTTGAAGGCGGTGGTGCCGGTGCGCGCAAATTCCAGGGTCTTGAGCTTGCACACGGCGGTCTTGGAAGGCGCGTCGCTGCAGTAGCGCGGGGCGTTGTCTACGATGGCGCCTGCCGCGTAGCGCACCTGGCGCAGGTGGTCCACGGTCTGGAAGCTGTCCTGCTTCACATCCATCTTCACATCGCAGCCGCACGACTGTTTGAGGGTGCTGGCCGCCGTCTTGAGGGCCGGGGTCACCTCGGCGGCAAAGAAGTCACGTTCGGCCTTGCCCGCGTGGGCCAGCGATGCCGCAGCCAGGCTCAGGGTGGCGACGAGCAACAGGGAAGTCGTTTTTTTCATGGTTCTCCAACGGGTTGTGCATGCGCTGCAGGCCCCGCCCATCCCGGGCAGACGGGCAACGGTGGAAGTGGTCACGCAGGCGCTGAAATTGTGGAGCGCGCCCCACCCGGCACTTGTAACGGGGTGGTAACGGCGCATGCATTTTGAGCAACAAGTCATGCAAGGCCATGGCCCGCGCGGCGCGTTCTGTGCGCGACGAACCTGGCGGGTTGCTGCACCTGTCCTGGCGGACCGGGCGGGCCAGGCTGTTGGCCTCAGCCCCGCGCCAGCGCCGCCCGCAACTGCGCGTGGGCCGACCCGTTCACATCGGGCGGCAGCTGGTGCTTGGACTGCAGGTAGTGGTGGGTGAACACGTCCAGGTAGGCGTCGAGCACCTGCGCGGCCTGCTCCTCGCCCGCCAGCTCCAGGCACAGCGCGGCGACTTCGGCGGTGCAGAAGTGGTCTTCGCGGCGCGAGCGGCGCAGGCGGTAGCGCGAGATCTGTTCGGGCTGCAAGCTCAGCACGGGGAAGCGGTCGAGGTACGGGCTTTTGCGGAACATCTTGCGCGCCTCGGGCCAGGTGGCGTCGAGCAGGATGAACAGCGGGCGTTTGCCATCCGGCGCGCCCTCAGGCGCTACCTGCGTCACCACCCGTTCAGGCGCCACAAACTCGCCGGGGAAGACCACATAGGGCTGCCACTGCGGGTCGGCCAGCAGCGCCAGCAGGCCGGGCTGCACCTCGGTGCGCGCCCAGCCAAAGGCATAGGTGTCGGCCACCACGTCGGCGATCAGCCAGCCGGTGTTGCTGGGCTTGAGGGGTTCGGTGTCGGCCATGAGCAGGCACATGCCCGCACGCGTTGGCACCTCGGGGCGCAGCGCACACAGGCAGTGGCTGGGCACCAGGCGGCAGCCTGCGCAGCGCTCGCCCTTGGGGCCGCCCCGCGCCAGAAAGGGCTTGGCGCTACGGGCCAGGCGCTCGGCGCGCAGGCGCGATACCGCATGGGGAACGCGCGCGCTCGCCTGCGGCGCAGGTGCTGGCACAGGGGTTGTGGTCACTGCCCGCCCGCCTGCTCCAGCGCAAACAACGGCAGCTCGGCCTGGCGGCTCAGCCACACGCCGCCGCCCAGCTCGATCGCGCCCTGCTGCAGACCACGCCGGTACAGCTCGGCCCGGTGGCGGAACACGCGGTTGTCGGTCAGGTCTTCGTCGATGATGTCCCGCTCATAGTCCTCGCGCGAGACGGCTTCCACATACAGCGCGCCTTTGGAAAGGCGGCCCAGGTTGTGCAGCGCGGTCTTCAAGTCCGGCGGGCTCAGGTAGGGCAGCACGCCCTGGCAGATCACAAAGTCAAACGGCGCATCGGCCACATAGTCCACCACCGAGCCCTGCTGCCAGCCAAAGCGCTCGCACAGGTAGGGGCTGAACTCCACGCCCTGGTAGCTCGCTGCGGGAAAGTGCTGCGCCACGATGTCCTTCCACAGCCCGATGCCACAGCCCACGTCGAGCACGCGGTGCACCGGCACACGCAGGTACTTGAGGTAGCTGCACACAAAGGTGCCCAGGCGCTCCATGTGCTGCGGGTCCACCACGCTGGTCTTTTTGTCGAAGTAAAAGCGCTGGTAGTAGGCCTCGTCGAAGGTGGTGGCGCTGGCGGATTTCAATGGGCGGTCCTTGTGGGCGGGGTACGGGAAGAGAGAGGGCGAGAGTATCCCGCACCTGCGTGAGGGTGAGCGTGCCCGTGGGCAGGCGTGTAGTCTGTCGCCATGGATTCGATGATTGCTGCCGCCGCCCGAGCGCTGGCTGCGGGCGATGCCCTTGCCGCGCTGCAGCGCGTGGCCTTGCGTGACGACCCGCCCGCGCTGGCCCTGCGCGGCATCGCCATGGCCCAGCTGGGCGAACACCCGCGCGCCCGCGAGCTGCTGCGCCGGGCTGCGCGTGCGTTTGGCACCCACGAGCCCGTGGCCCGCGCCCGCTGCGTGGTGGCCGAGGCCGAGGTGGCGCTGGCCCAGCGCGACCTGGGCGGCGACGGCGCTGCGCCCCTGCTGGCAGCCGCCCACACGCTACAGGCCCATGGCGACACCACCAACGCACTGCAGGCGCGGCTGGTGGCGGCGCGCAGGCTGGTGCTGCTGGGGCGGCTGGCCGAGGCATCCGACCTGCTGGCCACCCAACCAGCCAACGGTGCGCCCACGCCCACACACCTGCCCGCCCCGCTGGCCGCCGTGGCCGCACTCACCCACGCAGAGCTGGCGCTGCGCGCGCTGCACATCGACGCCGCCCACACTGCCTTGCAACATGCCGAGCGGGCCGCGCAGCACGCCGGTGTGCCCGCACTGCAGGCCGAGGTGGCCCACGCGCGTGCGCTGCTGGCCCAGCCCGCCGCGCGCCTGCTGGGGCCGGGCGGCGAGCAGGTGCTGCGGCTACAGGACGTGGCCGCACTGCGCGCATCCCGCCACACGCTGGTGGTCGATGCGTGCCGCCACGCTGTGCATGCCAGCGGCGTGGTGCTGCCCCTGGCACGCCGCCCCGTGCTGTTTACGCTGGTGCGCGCGCTGGCGCAGGCCTGGCCCGGCGATGTGGACCGCGAGGCGCTGATTGCGAGCGTGTTCCGCACGCGCCACCCCGACGAGACGCACCGCGCCCGGCTGCGCGTGGAGATGGGCCGCTTGCGCAAGCTCATCGCGCCGCTGGCGGGCGTGGAGGCCACGGCGCGCGGCTTTGTGCTGCGCCCCCTGGGCGGTCGCACCGTGGCTGTGCTGGCGCCGCCGGTGGATGGCGCGCAGGGCGCGCTGCTGGCGCTGCTGGCCGATGGCGCGGCCTGGTCCACATCGGCCCTGGCACTGGCCCTGGGCGACAGCCAGCGCACCGTGCAGCGCGCACTGGCCGAGCTGGAGGCCAGCGGCCAGGTGCGCGCCATCGGCCAGGCCCGCGCCCGCCGCTGGGTGGCTGCGCCGCTGGTGGGATTCACGACGATCTTGTTACTCCCCACCACGCCGCCAAATCCCTAAAGTGGCCTCACCGCCCACCGCACCACTTCTTCAGCGTGCACCGGGCACCCTCGCAAGGAGCCATCGACATGACCGACACCACCCTGGAATCCCCCCGCGACGCCGCCTGCAGCAGCCAGACCGGCGACACGCCCGCGTCCCACCTGCACCTGCCCATTGCCTCGCGCCGCCCCGCCGAGGTCGTGCGCGAATACGGGCCCTTTGGCAGCGCCAGCGCCGTCCACGGCGTGACGCACGACGGCCAGCGCGTGTGGGCCGCCACGGGCGAGCAACTGGTGGGCTTTGACCCGGCCAGCGGCGCCACCACCCACACGCTGGCGGTGGTGTGCGACGCGGGCACGGCATTCGACGGCACCCACCTCTACCAGATCGCCGAAGCGCGCATCGACAAGATCGACCCGGCCACCGGCCAGGTGCTGGCCACCATCCCCGCACCCGGCGGCGGCAACGACTCAGGCCTGACCTGGGCCGAAGGCAGCCTGTGGGTGGGCCAGTACCGTGACCGCAAGATCCACCAGATCGACCCGGCCACGGGCGCCATCCGCCGCACCATCGAATCCAACCGCTTTGTGACCGGCGTGACCTGGGTGGACGGCGAGCTGTGGCACGGCACCTGGGAGGGCGAGGAAAGCAGCCTGCGCCACATCGACCCCACCAGCGGCGCCGTTCTGCAGCAGTTGGACATGCCCGCAGGCGTGGGTGTGAGCGGGCTCGAATCCGACGGGGCAGGCCTTTTCTACTGCGGCGGTGGCGGCAGCGGCAAGGTGCGCACCGTGCGGCGGCCCGGCGCCCACAGCGCCTGAACCCGCATCACTTGGGTGGGCGGTGCAGCGCGCAGAGCTTGTTGCCGTCCGGGTCGCGCACATAGGCCAGGTAGAGCCGCCCGCCCGGGCCTTCGCGCCAGCCCGGCGGGTCTTCGCAGGTGGTGCCGCCATTCGCCACCCCGGCCGCGTGGAAGGCATCGGCCTGCTCGGGCGACTGCATCGCAAACCCGATGGTGCCGCCATTGGCAAACGTGGCGGCCTCGCCGTTGATGGGCGTGGTGATGCCAAAGGTACCGTGCGGGCCCCGGTAGAAATAGCGGTTCTTGTTGGCCACACCGGGCGGCACATCCAGCGTGCCAAGCAGTGCGTCGTAGAACACCTTCGACACCTCCAGGTCGTTCACGCCGACCATCACATGACTGAACATCGTCTTGTCTCCATAGGGCCCCGGGGGGCTGGTTGATATGCGCTCAAAAGCACGAGCATGTTACTTGTTGGTAGCCCCGCACCCCGTCCCGCCCAGCGCACGCGGCATTCTCCAAAACCCTGCAGCCCTCTTGCCCCATTTTTCAAGCCAAAATGGCCTTCTGCGCGCGACCATCAAGCGCTATTAGCTATTAAAAAAATAGCAAACATCCTCACTCCACAGCGCCCACCGCACAGCCGCCCATGCCCGCCCCTTCCCACGCCCGCCCCGTCCCCCTCGACAAGGCCTACCGCCTGCTCAACCACGGCCCCACCGTGCTGGTGTCGGCCGCGCACGCGGGCCAGCACAACGTGATGGCGGCATCGTGGGCCTGCGCGCTGGACTTTGCGCCGCCCAAGGTCACGGTGGTGCTCGACAAGGCCACACGCACGCGCGAACTGGTGGAGGCCAGCGGGCTCTTTGCCCTGCAGCTGCCCACCGTGCCCCTGGCCGCCCTCACCGTGGCCCTGGGCACCGACAGCGCCAAGACCCAGCCCGACAAGCTCCAGCGCCACGGCGTGGAGCTGTTCGACGCCCCCGGCCACCCCACCCCAACCACGCCGCCGCTGGTGCAAGGCTGCGCCGCCTGGCTCCTGTGCCGCGTGATCCCCGAGCCCCACAACCAGCAGGCCTACGACCTGTTCATCGGCGAAGTGGTGGCAGCCTGGGCGGACGAGCGCGTGTTCCGCGAAGGCCACTGGGAGTTCGACACCGCGCCGGATGAGCTGCGCACGCTGCACTACGTGGCGGGGGGGCAGTTTTATGCGACGGGGGCTTCTGTCACGGTGTGAGCCCGGGTGCAGGGGGCGCATCGCCGTTGCGGCAGGCAGTGCGGGCTCCTGATCACCGCCAGCAGCGATGGGTGTGCAACGCACAGCCGCACGCCTTCCACCGCGCCGCACTGTCTCACTCCCCCTCTGACATCCCCACCTGCTTGAGCTCCGCAAACTTGGCCGCCATCGTCGGGTTGCCGCGGGTCAGCTTCTTGATCGTCAGGTCGTCGGCCTTGTCGTTGGCCAGGCGCAAGTTGTTGGCGGACTTGTGCAGCGCCTCCTTGGTTTTTTCCAGGTCCTTGATTGCTTCGTCAATACGCTTCACGGCTTCTTCAAAGCCCTCGGAGGCCAGGCGCCAGTTGCGCCCAAACGCCGTCTTGAACTCGTCCAGCTGGGTTTCAAACTTGGTGATGTCCACATTCTGCGAGCGCACCAGCGCCAGCTCGGACTTGTACTTCATGGAGTTCAACGCCGCATTGCGCAAGAGCGTAATCAGCGGCACAAAGAACTGCGGCCGCACCACATACATCTTGGGGTAGCGGTGCGACACATCGACGATGCCGCTGTTGTACAGCTCGCTCTCCGGCTCCAGCAGGGACACCAGCACCGCGTACTCGCAGGCCTTCTCGTTGCGGTCCTTGTCCAGCTCTTTCAGGAAGTCTTCGTTGCGCTTCTTGGTGGCCGTCTCGTCGCTCTCGTTCTTCATCTCAAACATGATGGAAACGATCTCGGTGCCGTGCTCGTCCGCTTCGCGAAAAATGTAATCGCCCTTGCTGCCGGTGCGGGCGTCGTTGTCTTTCTCAAAATGCGCGCGCTGAAAGGCTGCCGCACGAATGCGGTTGAACTCAATCTCGCAGTGCTGCTCCAGCGTCTCGCCCACCATCTTGGTCGATAGCCGCGCCTTCATGTCCCGCAGGCGCTCAATCTCGCCTTCGCGGTCGCGCAACTGCAGGGCGAATTGCTCTTTGATGGCTTTCTCTTCCAGCTGGTTTTTGACGGTGATGAGGTTCAGCTCGCTCTTCAAGGCATCGCGCTCTTGGGCGACCACGCCTACGGCTTGGTTCACCGCCTCCGTCACCGCCAATTGCCGCGCCACGTCGCTGGCAGCCAGCTTGGCTTGCAGCGCCTGAATCTCGGTGTCCTTCTTGGCGGCTTCGGTCTGCAGCGCATGGGCCAGCTTGGCCTCGGCCAACTGGGCTGCGGCCTGTTGTGCGCTGCGTGCTTGGGCCAGCTCGTTCGCCAGCGCATCGCGCTCTTGGCTCACCGTGCCCAAGGCCTCGGTCACCGCCAGCTTGCGCGCTACCTCGCCCGCGTCCAGCTGGGCTTTAAGCGCCTGAATCTCGGTATCTTTGGCAGCCGCTGCCTTTTGCAGCGTGTTGGTCACCTCGGCCTTGGCCAGGGCAATCGCGTCGCGCTTTTCCCGTTCGGCCAATTCGAGGCGCTCGTGCAAAGCTTGCTCGAACGCGCCATCGCGCACCTGCTTGAGGATGTCGGCATACCCCGCCTCGTCGATCTTGAAGGCTTTGTTGCAGTGGGGGCAGATGATTTCGTGCATGGCGGATGGGGCTTTTCTTCTGTTGGTTGACTGGTATCGGTTGAAACCTACGCAGCGAATACTTGTTTCATGATGACTTCGAGTTCTGGTGTCGGTATACCGTCTACATCGATCAAGTTGCAAAGTGCAAGCACTTCCTCCCTGGTACTTGCCAAATTACAGAACGATTGCGCTAAAGACGGTTTGTCGGCCCCTTTCACTGTATTGGGGTAGTACTCCTCGATTGCACCCTTCTCAAGAACACATATTCCTTTGGTTCGAAGTGAGGCAAGAAGTCGGCGTTTTTTCAAAACTATGTTTTCTCTGGAAAAATCAGACAGTACCGCAAGGCGGGGGACCGTTCTTTCGAAGACAAAGATTTCATCAAGGATGCGGCATTGCTCAGCAACATCACCCTTAACTCTGGCGGCAACGAGTGATGAGTGAAGTGCCTTGACCCTGTCTCGCTGAAGCTCCTCTTTGAGCAATTTTGGGCTCGGAACAGGCAACAGATTTTCATCTGCAATGATCTCGTCTACATCCGCGAGTAAATCCGCCCGCAATGCCTTCATTTCATGAGTAGGCTCGGTCTTATCGAAGCCCTCCAGTAGTACATCCAAGTCCGACACCAACAATATGCTGATGTTGAATTTCGAGAAAAAATCTAGGTAACGCTTAAAACTTCCCTTCCCATTGATTTTTACCAAGCTGATCGAATTGGCTTTTAAATCCCATTGAGCATTGAGCGTTTTCGCGATGTGCGGAAGTGCAATAAGTTCACTGTCTCCTTCGACCAAAATGACTCGTCGGGAGAAGAAGGCATGGCTACCCGTTTCAAAAGAAATGATCTGAAACTGATCTTTGGTCGGCATGTCATTCAGATCAATGGTTAGGCAGACACTTTGCGGCTTTATCTGATTCGGTATTCGCTGCTTGTAAATCTTGATAAACGTCTTCGTAATAGTCGGCGAGAAGAAAAGTGGCGAATGAGTTGTTACTACGACTTGTTGAGTCTTTGAGATAAGCGAAAGGGCCTCGAACAAGACATTTTGTGCTTGTGGGTGAAGATAGAGCTCCGGCTCCTCGAAGAGAAAGAGAAATCGGTCTTTCGTCGCTTTTAGCTTCTCGTCGGCTTTCTTCCAGTCAGCTTGTTGAGACAACTGAACATAAGTCCGCAGGATACTGAAAGTGATTGCACGTTTAAAGCCATCACCTTTGTTTTCAACTGGCCCCCTCATGCCATCGTCAGCAACAATTGTCGCGTTCGAAAGGATCGACTTCACTTCCGGTGGAGGAATATTGATTTCAATTGAGACATCACGAAATGTTTCCTGCAGATTCCTTTGAATCGTCGCCTCAATTGCTTTCACCCTTTCCATTCGCTCGTCGGAAACCTGACCGTTCTCGCCGGTGATTCGATTCAATTTTTTCTTCAGGGCTTCAAACGTTTCCACAGCGTCTGAAAGATCACTTTCGATAACCTCCAGGAGAATGTGTAAGAGTTTGCCGAATGTTGCACTCTCCTTGGTCTTTAGATCATCGGAAAAGTCCTTTACAGCCGGAATGTATACAGGTTCAGGCAATATTCCTCTAATGCTGTTGTCTATTCCTGTGGGAAGCGCAATATCTGCCAGAACAAGTTTTTCTTCGGGCATTCCGGCGACATATTTTTCAATCAGATCCTTCGCGGCCTTTTGCGTTGTGATTAATTTAGATTCTTCGATCGTGGCGACCTCGGGATAGAAGGCAAGTAGCGCCTCTCCGAGCTCTTTGCCTTTCTTGCCTTTGAAAACCTCTTCAAATTTTTCATCACGATATTTGAGTTCACTCGGTATTTTTGTGATGATCCTCAGCTTTGAAGATCCATCAATCGCATACCGCCGTGCCAAGGTTATCGAGGCGTCAACTACATAAGGCTCAATCTTCTTCTTGTTTTCTTCACCTATCTTCTCAAGCACTTCATCGGTCAGCCCTGAAAACATGCCGGCAATCAGAATCTCCTTTTTGGGATCGAAGTACTCGTGTGACGAAAGCTTTGTGCCGTTGATGAGTAGCAAAACAGATTGCAAGAGAGAGGATTTTCCCGCATTGTTTTCTCCGATAACACAAGAAAAATCATCGAGCTTTGAACTTGCGTTTGCAAGTCCTTTGTAATTCTCAATTGCGATATGTTGAAGTTTCATACATAGAGTCTTTAATTTGGTGAATGCCGTTATGAAAATAAGAACTTGGAGAAGTGGCTGTCTGCACTTTGAGTAATCAATAACTTCTGCGTCGCCCTGGTAGCCGCGACATAAAACACCCGCGCCGCTTCCCTCTCATCCTCCCCCGCCGCTGGCATATGTCCCACCCCGGGAAGCGCCACCACGGGGAACTCCAGGCCCTTGCTCACCTTCATGGTCATCACCTTGATCTTGTTGCTGGTAGGGTCATAGTCGCCCGAGCCCAGCCGGTTCTCCACCGGCAGCTTGCGTTGCGCCAGCGTGCGGGCGCACAGGTCGCGCGTCGTGGTGTCTGCGCACAGCACGGCCATGTCGCCCCAGGCAAAGCCGTCGGCGTGTGCGCCTTGCAGCAGCTCGGCAATCTTGGCGGCCTGTTCGGGCAGGGTGGGCAGGTTAATGATGATGGGCTCGGGGCCGTCGCGGCCGCAGCTCACGGGCTTGACGAGGGGGATGCCGTCGTCGTCACGGTCTTCGGCAGTGAGCAGGTCGCCCGCGATGGCGTTGGCGGTTTGCAAAATCTGCCGCGTGTTGCGGTAGTTGATCTTCAGGATGGTGGTGCGGCCCTGTGCTTGGATACCCACACTTTTGAAGCTGAAGTTCTTTTTGCGGCCCCGGTCGTAAATGCTCTGGGCGTCGTCGTACAGCACCAGCAGGCTGTCGGTGGCAGGGTCCACCATTTGGGTGACGAGCTTGAGCCATTCGGGCGCAAAGTCGTGGCCTTCGTCGATGAGAACGGCCAAGTACTGGCCGGTGGGGATGTGGCCGCGATCCACGCCTGTGATGACGCGCTGGACCATGTCGGCCATTTTTGCATCCACGCTCTGGTTGTCGGCGGGTAGCGATTGCCCGTAGGCCACCAGTTGGGCGCGTGCCCATTTGTGGAAGTGCACGCAGTGCACGCGCTCGCCCAAGCCCTTGGCGGCCATGGTGGCGGCCAGCTTCACGGCCAGGGGCTCGTTGTAGCAGAGCACCAGCACAGGCTTGCCCGCAGACGTGGCACGCGCCAGGTACTCAGCACGGTAGCCCAGGATCATGGTTTTGCCAGAGCCCGCCACGCCGTGGATAACACGGTGGCCGTCGCCCAGGCTGCGGGCCAGTTGCTCTTGCTGCAGGTCCATTACGCGCAGCATGTCGGGCACTTCGGCCTGCATATTGGCCTCGTCGAACAGGATGGCTTGTTCGGGGATGCGCACCTGCGGGAAAAGTATCCAGCGCACGCGGTCAATCTGCGGCAGGGTCAGGGTCTGGTAGCGCTCGTAGGGGAACATCTCCCACAGGCGGCTTTGGAAGGCCTCGGCCTCCACGCTGTCGGTCATTTCGTCACTGCAGATGACGCGGTGGGCTGCAATGGCCTGGCCTAGCTGCGCATCGGTGAACTGTTTGCGGGTGATGTTGGGCAGCACCACGCCGTAGCTCCAGGCAAACACCACCTCGCCCTGGCGGCGGCCATCGGGGTGCACCAGGCGCTTGTCGGCACGCAGCGCGCCGAGCACGGCATGGGCGTAGTTGCGGGCCTGGGCGAAGGGCGACTGGATGTGTTTCGGCGCACCGCTGGCGTTGTCCAGAATGGTCCACTCGTCTTTGGTGGCCTGCACGATGGTGCTCAGGCGGAAGTCCTTGACTTCCAGAATCAGCAAACCCCGGCTGGGGTGCAGCACGATGAAATCAGGATGCAGTTGCTGGGGGCCTACGGGCACGTCGTACCAAAGCAGGTAGTCGTCGTCGAGCTTTTGCTCCAACCGCTCTGCCAGGCGCCGCTCGCCACTTGTCATGCGCGATGTGCATGCGCCCAATGCCGGTATCAATATCGCCATGCCGCCAGTTGCCTCCCTTGCTGGTGTGCCGCCCATGTGTGCATTTGTAAATGCACTGTAGGGGGTGCGAGGGTGGTGCGCAACCTTTGGATGTCAAAGAGCGAAGTCAAAGGCGCGCGGCGAACGCCCTCGCCCCGAGACGGCGCCAAGGCAAGAATTCAAGATGGATCGACCACCGTCACTTGCAAGCAGCGCACTGAGGCACGGGCTAGTCCAGCCCGCTGCGCCTGTCTGCTCCGGCGTGGGGGGCTAGCGCGCAGCATGGGGCGGCCCCGCCGAGCCATCTCCCTCATCTCCCTCATCTCCCTCATCTCCCTCATCTCCCTCATCTCCCTCATCTCCCTCATCTCCCTCATCTCCCTCATCTCCCACATCTCCCACATCTCCCACATCTCCCACATCTCCCACATCTCCCACATCTCCCACATCGCCCACATCGCCCTCACAGCCCGCCGGACGACTGCGACTGCAGCTCCCGGATACGCAAGCCAGCAGGGGTGCGGGCCAGCACCAGCGCGTCTTCGCTGACCACCGTCATGCTGGGCAGGCCGCCTGCCTGCACTGTGGTGCGCTGGGTGTACTGCAGCCGGGCGGTGGTCCACGGAAAGCCGCCGCGTGTGATGCGCACGTTGTCAAACTCGGTCTGCGTGCTGGCCTGCAGCACGGTCAGCGCTGCGGCCGATTGCTTGAGGTAGCCACACATCTCTGCCTTGCCGCCTTCGACCTCCCAGCGCCCGCGCTGGCCCTTGGCGGTCAGCTCGACCTTGAGGTCGTCGGCATAGTCTTCACAGGCCACGCTGTCGCCCTGCATGCTGCGCGCGGCGTGTTGTGTCATCCAGCCCATCACACGCGGCTCGGAAAACGCCAGACGGCCATGTGCATAAAAGCCCCCCAGCAACACCAGGGCGATCAGTACCAGTCGGATCATGAGAGCAAGGGCGCAGGCAAGCGCCACCAAAAAGTGAAGCTGGGCATGCTACCCACCCATGCCTGCGGAGTCAGGGAAATCGGCGCCGAGCTGCAGAAAACAGGGTGGTCTGCAGCGCACAAGCAACAGTGACCGTGGGGCCGCGCACAAGCGACGCCCACCGTGGCATCACGCCGTATGCAGATACCGCCCCGCCAATTCCTTCTGCGCTGCGGCATCCACGCCCAGCACGTCCACCAGGTACGCCTGCAGCCCGCCAAAGTCGTTGTCCACCATGTGCAGCGCAGCGTCCAGAAACTCCTCTTGCACGCGCCACAGCACGGCCAGCACTTCTTCGGGGGCGTGGCTGCCCATGCCGGGCGGGCGCTGGTAGAGCGCGTTGGTGAGCAGGTAGTCGTGCATGACCACGTCGCGCGGCACGCCCAGGGTGAGCAGGATGAGGGCGGCGGCAAAGCCGGTGCGGTCCTTGCCTGCGGTGCAGTGGAACACCATGGGCGCATCGCTGGCCAGCAGCAGGCGGAACAGCTCGGCAAAACGCGGGGCGTTGTCGAGCACAAAACCCCGGTAGGTGTCCTGCATCAGGCCCACGGCGTCTTGCGCGGTGAGCTGGCGGCCGGTGCGCTGCAGCTCCAGCGCGCGCTGCACCACGGTGGGTTCGATGTGCAGGGGGTGGTAGGCCACGCCCGGCAGTGCGTAGGCATGGGCAGCGCTTTCGGCCTGGCCGCGAAAGTCCACTGCGCGGGCCACGCCCAGCTCGGCCAGCAGGGCCTGGTCTTGTGCCGTGAGGCCCGCCAGGTGATCGGAGCGGAAGATGCGCCGCCACTTCACGGGCCGCCCGCCGTGGCCGGTGTAGCCGCCCAGGTCGCGGAAGTTGGTGGCGCCTGCCATGGGCAGGGATCGGGTGGGGGTGGTCTGCATGGTGCGGGCGTGGGCCGGTGGGCGAAGCGCACAGCATAGTCGGGGCGTGCGGCAGGCGCGTGTCGCGCGGGTGGCTGGCAGGCCTGCCAAGACGCTGGTGGATTTGCCACCGCGCCTGGCCCGCTGGTGTGCAAAATCCGGGCATGCAGCGTTTGGTGCCCGTCCCCTCCGATCTAAAACCCTGGCTGATGGCCGCCGTGGTGGTCGATGCCCCGGCGGCACTGGCGCAGTCGCATTTTCCGGCCATGGTGTCGAGCATGCTGGTGGTGCGGCTGGCGGGCCAGGTGGAGTGCCGGGGCGCGCCCGTGCCACCAGCGGCCTGGATGAGCGCCTGCACCACGGCCACGGTTTACACCCACAGCGGGCCGGTGCAGGCCGTGGGGCTGGTGCTGCAGCCCGAGGCCGCAGCAGCGCTGTTTGCCAGTGCACGCGGGCAGGTAAACACGCTGCGGCCGCTGGCCGAGCTGGTGGGCCCGGAGTGGGCGGAGGTGGAACACGCGGTGCGGGCAGCGCCCCGCGATGGCGCGCGGCTGCAGGTGCTGTGCGACTTCATCCGGCAGTGGGTTGCGCCGCCATCCTCTTGCGAAGCCAGGCGGCTACAGGCGCTGGCCCTGCTGCAGGCGGCCAGCGATGGCGCTACCGAGGATGGCCAACGCATGGGCCTGGGCCAGCGGCAGTTTGAACGGCGCTTTGTGGCGCACTGGGGCATGGCGCCCAAGCAGTTCCAGGTGATTGCACGGCTGAACAGCACGCTGGGGAGCGCCCTCGCAGCGCCCGGCGGCCCGGTGGTGGACCTGGCGGTGGACCAGGGCTACTACGACCAGTCGCACATGGCGCGCGATGTGCGCCGGCTGGCGGGCGAGCCGCTGCAGGCCCTGGTGCAGGGCAGCCGCAGCCCCGTCAGCGCCCACTGGCCCCTGCAGGTGGGCGCGCAGGCGCAGCCGGTTCAGCCCGCCGAGCGGGCGGCGTCCATGCGCAAGCGCTGAGCCAGGTACAGCGGCATCACAAACGCAAGGCCGATGCCAAAGCAGGCCGCAATGCACGCCCAGCGCCATGCGCCCAGGCGGCGGTCTGCCGCCACCCAGACCGAGAACGCCACGGCCGCCAGGTACACGTCGAAGGTGATGCCGGTGGTGAGCGCATTCGCGAAAGCGTCGCGCCAGAAAACGTCGGGCATCACACTGCCACCGGCCAGGAAGTACACGGTGTTGAAGTACCAGGGAACGGCCAGGCCCAGGGCGGCCAGCAGCCACAAAAAAACGCGCAGAGATCGAGAAGCAGGGAGGTGTTGCATCGGTGAAAAGCGCCTGTTCGTGCAGAGCGCCGGTGGTGAATCCAGGCCCCGATTGAATGCGCGCCACCCCCTAGCGGGCTAGGAAAAAAACGACATGCCTCTCACGGGCCTGATCGCCTCGGGCGGCCCGTCAACCGCCGCCTACTGCGAGGGCGGCAACGATGTGACGGCGCCATCCACCGGCAGTTCCTGACTGCCCTTGGGGCACGGCTGGTCGGTGTAGGTGGTGCGGCCATCCCGCACACATTTGCGCGGCTGCGGAGCCACGGGCTGGGACGCGCCCGCCTGCGCGGGGCGGGCCTGCGTGGCGGCGGGGCGCTTGTCGAGCGGCAGGGATTCGGGCCCGGGGCGGGTCATCCTTTTCCAGGCCTGCTCGGTCCAGGGCCCGGCCTGGGGCAGCCACTGGTCGGCGGTCCACCAGGCCGCCGCTGCGGCGGCCAGCAGCAGTGCAGCCAGGAGGGACCAGAGTGCTCGTTCGCGGGTGCTGCGCATGGGGTGGGCCTGCAGTGGGGTGGAGGACCACCAAGCTTAAAACATCACAGCGCCCCAGCCCACACGGTCACTGCTGCTTGGCTTGGGCCGCAGGGCGCCCGTAGCGCGCCGTGAGCGTGGCCTTGCCCAGGCTGTGGGCGTTGATCATGTACCCGGCCAGCGCGGCAGTGGCGTCGGCGGGCAGGTCCAGGCGCGGCACCTTGAGTGCGTGCACGGTGAAGATGTAGCGGTGCGGCGCATCGCCCTCGGGCGGGCAGGCGCCGCCCCAGGCGGCCACGCCGTAGTCGATGCGCACATGGCTCGCGCCTGCGGGCAGTTGTGCGCCACCGGCGGCACCCGCGTCGGCGCGCAGCGCGGTCACGCTGGCGGGGATGTTGACCACCGACCAATGCCACCAGCCCGAGCCCGTGGGCGCGTCGGGGTCGTACACGGTGACGGCATAGCTCTGCGTACCAGCAGGTGCGCCGCTCCAGCGCAGGGCGGGCGACTGGTTGTCGCCTGCGCAGCCAAAGCCCTTGAATTCGAAACGCTGAGGCAGCGTGCTGCCTTCGGCAAAGTCGGGGCTGGTGAGGGTGAAAGCCTGAGCCTGGGCGGACAGGGCAAGGCCCAAGGTAGCGACGGCGGACAGAGCGCGGAGAGTGCGCGAGAGGGGTGAAGGCATCAGAAAGGCTCCTTGCGATAGCGGGGTGAAACAAGGCCTTGATGGTGGAGCGCGCCGTGGCATGGCACTGGCCCGGCGGCGTCAAAGGCTGTGCGCGGCGCGTCAGTCAGATGGGCGCTCAATCAGTGCTCCACCCGTTCAGGCTGAGCCTGTCGAAGCCTCGGGCAGCGCTTCGACTGCGCTCAGTGAAGGGTTTGCTTTTTTAGATGCCAGTCGGCACCAGCACCCGCCTCAAGGCCGCAGCTGCGAGGGCGGAAAACCAAAACGCTCGCGGAACGCGGCGCTGAAGCGGCTGTGCGATTCATAGCCGCAACGCGCCGCGATCTCGGACACCTGCAGCGCGGAGCTTTGCAGCAGCACCAGGCCTGTCTCCAGCCGCACATCGCGCAGGCACTGGCTCACCGTTTCGCCCTCTTGCGCCAGGCGGCGCTGCAGGGTGCTGGCGCTGGTGGCAAAGGCGGCGGCGATGCGCTCCACCGTCCAGTCAGCCTGAGGGCTGGGGCCCACGAGGCGGCGCACGCGCTCGGCCCATCCCAGCTCGCCGGGTGGGGCAAACACAATGCCCGCCTCGGCCAGCACCAGCAGCACTTCAAGCGCGCGGTGCTCGCGCAGGGCCTGCGAACTGGTCGCGTTCTCCAGCGCGGCCACAGCGCGCCGGTAGCTGTCTTCAAACGCTGCATCGGCCGCCAGGCCCGCGCAGCCCTGCACCGCAGGCACCGCCGCAAACTGGCCAAACTGGCGGTGGAACTGCCCGACCAGCTCGGGCGCAAAACACAGCAGCCGCGCCACATAGCGGCCCTGGGGTGCCGGGTCGTTGACGATCTCCCACTGCGCGCCACGCGGCAGCACAAACACCCGCCCGCTGGGGTAACGGTGCCCGCCGCCCGGTGTGACGAGGTGTTTGGTGCCAGAGACCACCCAGCCCACCGAATCCATGCGCACCGTGACCGTGTGGACGCGGTGGTGGACCGTGGTGGCGATCTGCAGGGACAGTGCGGGTTCGGCCATCCATTTATTCCTTGCGGCTCACGCCCCTCTGTCAGCCCCGGCTTCGCGCGGGTGCCGGGCAGGTCAGCGCGAACGCTCGCGTGTCACGTTCGCGTCGATGTCGCCAAACACGGTCACGCCGCTCGCCCCCTGGGGCTGCTGCTGGCTGGCCGGGTCGCTGGAGCGTACAGAGCCCGCCGTGCTGGTGCAGCCCCCCAGCGCACCGGCAAGCGCCAGAACCACCAGCGCGGTGCGCCAGCGGCCTTTTGCGCACGATGCCGTGGGTGCCGGGCCGAGCGCCTGCATCATTCGCCGCCCAGGTGGTTGCCCAGGATGCCCGCCAGCTCGAACATGCCTGCGCTGTCCTTGCCGAACACGGCGCGCAGCTTGTCGTCGGCGACGATGGTGCGCTTGTCCTTGGGGTCTTGCAGGTTGTGGGTCTTGATGTATTCCCACATCTTCTTCACGGCCTCGGGGCGGGCCACGGGTTCGTTGCCAATCACGGCGGCCAGGGCGGCGCTGGGGGCCTTGCCTGCGGCGGCCTTGCGCGGGGCTTTGGCTGCGGTGGTTTTGGCAGCGGCCTTCTTTGCAGGGGCTTTTTTGGCTGCTGCGCCTGCCTTGCTTGCCTTGGCCGCTACTGTTTTTGCAGCAGCGCCCGGGCGTGGAGGGAACTTGGATGGCGCAAATTCAAAGTTGACCTTGCCCGCTTCCTTGTCCCACGCCAGGTGAGCCTTGAAGTTGCGGCGCGTGCGCATGCTCACAAACTTGTCGAGCAGGTCGGTCTTGCCTGTTTCGAGCAGCTTGGTCATCTGCTCGCGCTCCACGGGCTGCTGCAGGATGATCTTGCCACTCTTGAAGGTGCAGCTGGGCGTGGGCTGCGCGGTGGTGGGCACGGCCTTGCTGCACACGTAGTTGCTGCCGTGCTCGTGCACTTCCGATCCGCAGATGGGGCAGGCGCCGAGTGCGGCGTCTTCAAACTCCACAATCTCGCCGGACTCTTCGCCCTTCTTGTCGTCGCCAAAGTCGAATTCGAGCTTGTAGTTATGCGCCTCGTCGTCGTACTTGATGACGATCTCGGACGTGAAGGGCCAGCCTGCCTTGGAGCGGAAGCCTTCCAGCGGGCCGATCTTCTTGTCGCGCAGCAGGGCGTTGGCCTCAGCCGTCTCGAAGGTGCGGCCAGCGGGCGACTTGCCGAAGCTGAATCCGCAAGGCTCCGCGCCTGGCTTGCCCACGCAGGCAAAGCGGCGGTAGTTCTCTTTCACCACACCGCCGCAGTTGGGGCAGGGCGATTCGAGCGTGGCGTAGTCTCCGGGGATGGTGTCGCGGTCGTATTCCTTGGCCTTTTTCACCATGCGCTCGGTCATGGCGGCAATCTCGGCCATGAAGGCTTCGCGGCTGAGCTGACCCTTCTCCATTTGCGAGAGCTTGTACTCCCACTCGCCGGTCAGGTCGGCGCGGCAGAGTTCTTCCACCTCCAGCCCGCGCAGCAGCGTCATGAGCTGGAAGGCCTTGGCCGTGGGGATGATTTCGCGGCCTTCGCGCAGCATGTACTTTTCAGTCAGCAGGCCTTCGATGATGGCGGCGCGGGTGGCTGGCGTGCCCAGGCCCTTTTCCTGCATGGCTTCGCGCAGCTCATCGTCGTCGATCTGCTTGCCCGCGCTTTCCATGGCGCCCAGCAGCGTCGCTTCGGAATAGCGGGCGGGCGGCTTGGTCTTGAGGCCCTTGGGGTCCACCTGCAGGGTGTTGACCATTTCGCCGGGCTTCACAGGCACCAGGTTCTGGCCCTTGTCGCCGTCCTTGCCGCCTTCGACTTCGTCGGCCGCTTCCTTGCCGTAGATGGCCAGCCAGCCAGGTTTGACCAGCACCTTGCCTTCGGTCTTGAAGCTGTGGGGTGCCACGGTGCTGATGCGCGTGGTGACGGTGTATTCGGCGCTCGGGAAGAACACGGCCATGAAGCGGCGCACGACCAGGTCGTACAGCTTCTGCTCGGCCTCACTCAGGCCGCTGGGTGCCTGCAGCGTGGGGATGATCGCAAAGTGATCGCTCACCTTGCTGTTGTCGAAGATGCGCTTGGACGGGCGCACGTAGTTGTTGTTGAGCGCCGTGAGCGCGTGCGGCGCCAGGTGGCGCATGCCGCTGTCAGCCAGCATCTCGAAGGTCTGCTTGGCGACGGGCAAATAGTCTTCGGGCAGCGCGCGCGAGTCGGTACGCGGGTAGGTCAGGGCCTTGTGGCGCTCGTACAGACTTTGCGCCAGGGCCAGCGTGGTTTTGGCGCTAAAGCCGAACTTGCCGTTGGCCTCGCGCTGCAGGCTGGTCAGGTCGAACAGCAGGGGCGACGCCTGGGTGGTGGGCTTGCTTTCTTCGGTGACCGTGGCCTGCTTGCCGCGCACGGCATTGGCAATGGCCTGGGCTTCTGCGGCCGACCACACACGGTCGGCCTTGGCTTCGGCATCCTCGCCTTTCTTCCACTTGGGGTCGAACCACTTGGCGGGGTACTCACCCGCCTGGGCGCCGAAGGTGGCGTGGATTTCCCAGTAGTCGCGGCTCACGAACTTGCGGATTTTTTCTTCGCGCTCCACCACCAGCGACAGCGTGGGCGTCTGCACCCGGCCCACGGTGGTCAGGAAGAACCCGCCGTCGCGCGAATTGAAGGCCGTCATGGCGCGGGTGCCGTTGATGCCGACCAGCCAGTCGGCCTCGGAGCGGCTGCGTGCGGCGCTGGCCAGGCCCGCCATCTGCTGTTCGGTGCGCAAGGCACCAAAGCCGTCGCGGATGGCCTGGGGCGTCATGGACTGCAGCCACAGGCGCTTGACGGGCTTGCCCAGGGGCTTGGCGCCACCGGCGTACTGCTCGATCAGGCGGAAGATCAGTTCACCCTCGCGGCCCGCGTCGCAGGCGTTGATGAGTTCGGTCACGTCCTTGCGCTTGGCCTGCTTGACTACCGCGTTCAGCCGCGTCTTGGTCTTGTCCACGGGCTTCAAGTCAAAGAACGGCGGAATCACGGGCAGGTGGGCAAAGCTCCACTTGCCGCGCTTGACGTCGAACTGCTCGGGGGCCTGGATCTCCACCAGGTGGCCCACGGCGCTGGTGACCACATAGCGGTCGTTCTCGAAATGGTCTTCGTGCTTGTCGAACTTGCCCGCCACGGGCGTGAGGGCGCGCACGATGTCTTGTGCCACCGAGGGTTTTTCTGCAATTACCAGGGTCTTGGTCATGTTGGGGCTCTCGCCAGTCATTCTGGTTGCCCGGGGCCGGCCCGGGCGCTTCTACAATTCGTCTCTCACGCGCATGCACACGCATGTACGCGCACGCACACACATGTGTGCACCATCAAGTTAACAGAGTTTTTGCCATGCCCCGCTCCGCATCGCCCGCCGCCCCTACCGTTGCACCCGGCCGCCGCATCCAGACCCGGCGCTCGGGCGTGCATGGCAAGGGCGTGTTTGCCGTGCAGGATATTGCAGAGGGCGAAGTCCTTGTGGAGTACACGGGCGAAGTGATCGGCTGGCAGGAGGCGCAGGACCGGCACCCGCACGACCCCCTGCAGCCCAACCACACGTTCTACTTCCATGTGGATGAAGACCATGTGATCGATGCAAAGTTCGGCGGCAACTCGTCGCGCTGGATCAACCACAGCTGCAATCCCAACTGCTACGCCGACGAGCAAGACAAGCGCATCTTCATCACGGCGCTGCGCAACATCAAGGCCGGGGAAGAGCTGAACTACGACTACGGCCTGATCATTGAAGAGCGCTACACGCCCAAGCTCAAGGCCGAGTACCCCTGCTGGTGCGGCAGCCCCAACTGCCGGGGCACGCTGCTGGCGCCCAAGCGCGGCTGGGCACCACCGGTGCCGCTGCCGCCATCCAAACCCTCCGCCAAGGCAGCCAAAAAGGCCCGGCGATGAATGCCCCCATCCGCTGGCCCGCCGAGGCCATCTGGGAAGCCGTCTCGCCCCTGCTGCCGGGTTTCACGGTCGAGGTGCTGCCCTCCATCGACTCCACCAACACCGAGCTGATGCGCCGTGCGCGCAGCGGCCAGTGCGAGCCCACGCTGCTGGTGGCCGAGCAACAGACCGCCGGGCGCGGGCGGCTGGGGCGGGTGTGGCAGAGCGATGTGGGGGCTTCGCTGATGATGTCCCTGGGCCTGCCGCTCGCGCCCAAGGACTGGTCCGGCCTGTCGCTCGCCGTGGGCGTGAGCGTGGCCGAGAGCCTGCAGCCCGTGCTGCCGCCGCTGGGTGCCCACCAGCCTGCGCGCGTGGGCCTGAAATGGCCCAACGACCTGTGGCTGGGCGGCGCGGCGGGCGACCGCAAGCTGGGCGGCATCCTGGTGGAGACCGCGAGTTTTGTGACGCCCCAGGCCGCTGCCCCGCAAACGCACACCAGCACCGCGCGTTATGTGGTGGTGGGCATCGGCATCAACGTGCTGCCGCGCAGCCCCGAGGGCATGAGCATGCCGCCCGGCTGCCTGCAGGACGTGGAGCCGGGCCTGGACGCGCCGACCGCACTGCAACGCATCGTGCCGCCCCTGGTGGCCATGCTGCAGGCCTTTGAAGGCTATGGCTTTGCGCCCATGCAGCCCCGCTTTGCAGCCCGCGACGTGCTGCAGGGCCGCGCCGTGACGCTGAGCGACGGCCACACCGGCACTGCGCATGGCGTGGGCGACGATGGCGCGCTGCTGGTACACACGGCCGGTGGCATGCAGGCCATCACCAGCTCCGAGATCAGCGTCCGGCCCAGTGCTGTGCCGCCGGTATGAAGCCCCTGCCCCCCCGCGCCCCGAAAGGCTTTTGCCCATGCTCCGACTTGCCGTGATCGTGCTGCTGCTGGCCAACGCGAGCTACTTCGCGTGGTCGCAAGGCCATCTGCGCCCCTGGGGCTGGGCGCCGCAGGAGCAGGCCGAGCCCCAGCGCATGGACCAGCAGATCCGGCCCGAAACGCTGCAGATCCTGAAGGTGAACCCGGGCAAGACCTCCTCCAGCGCGCCGGTGCCGCCCCCTGCCACCGCATCCACCGCTCCTGCCGCCACGAGCGCCGCGCCCTCCGACACCCCCACCCCACCCGCCGACCCTGCCGAATGCCTGCAGGCCGGTGTTTTTGACGAGCGCCAGGCCGAGGCCCTGCGCGCGGCGGCGGCGGGCCTGCCGCAGGGCAGCTGGGCGCTGGAGCCCACCCCCATCGCGGGCCGCTGGATGGTCTACATGGGCCGCTTCGAAGACCTGGAGACGCTGGACAGGAAACGGGCCGAACTGCGCGCCCGCAAGGTGGACCACGACCGCGCCGGTGGCACGCTGGAGTTCGGGCTCTCGCTGGGCCGCTTCGCCACCAAGGAAGCCGCCGAGCGCGAGCTGACCAACCTGGGCACCAAGGGCGTGCGCACCGCCCGTGTGGTGCAGGAGCGCCCCGACGCCCCCGGCTTCACGCTGCGCCTGCCCGCCGTGAACGATGCCCTGCGTCCCCAGCTGGACGCCCTGCGCAGTGCCATGGCAGGCAAGACGCTGCGCAGTTGTATCTGACAACAACCCCCTGAGCGGCTGCGCCAGCGCCAAAGAAAGGCTGCACGCAGCATACGGCGCCCCCGCAATCGCAGACGCGCTAGCCCCCTGCCACCACGTCCCGCGCCACAAACCGCACGCTGAAGCGCGCCCCGGGTGGCTGCTGGCCGGGGCGGGCATCTTCGAGCGTGACTTCGGCGCCGTGCTGGCGCGCGATCTCCAGCACGATGGGCAGGCCCAGGCCCGAGCCGTCGGCCTCGCTGCCCAGCGCGCGGTAGAAGGGCTGGAACACCAGTTCGCGCTCGACCTCGGGCACGCCGGGGCCGGAGTCTTCGACCTGCAGCAGCAGCACCTGGCCAAAGGTGTCGGCCAGCACACGGGCCGTGACCACGCCGGGTTTCTCGGCCGTGGAGGGGGTGTAGTTGATGGCGTTGTCCAGCAGGTTGCGCACCAGCTCCTTGAGCAGCGTGGGGTTGCCGTCCAGGGCCACGCCGGGGGTGCCGGGCTCGGCGCCGTCGTAGCCCAGGTCGATGTGCTTGTCGAGCGCACGGGGCACCGAGTCGCGCACCACCTCGATGGTCAGGCGCGCCAGGTCGCAGGGCTGGCGTGCAAACCCCACACCGCTGCCTTCGGCGCGTGCCAGCGCCAGCAGCTGGTTGACCGTGTGCGTGGCGCGAATGCTGGAGCGCCCGATCTGCTGCAGCGAGCGCTTGAGTTCTTCGGTGCTGGTGCCCTCGCGCTGGGCCAGGTCGGCCTGCATGCGCAGTCCCGCCAGCGGCGTCTTGAGCTGGTGTGCAGCGTCGGCCAGAAAGCGCTTTTGTGTGGCCAGCGAGTCGTTGAGGCGTTGCAGCAGGTCGTTCACCGACGCCACCAGGGGTGCCACCTCCAGCGGCACGGTGCGGTCGTCCAGCGGCGAGAGGTCGTCGGGCTTGCGGGCCCGGATGCGCTGCTCCAGCTGGTTCAGCGGCTGGATGCCACGCGCCAGCGCCAGCCACACCAGCAGCACGGCCAGCGGCAGGATGACGAACTGCGGCAGCATCACGCCCTTGATGATTTCGGTGGCCAGCACGCTGCGTTTTTCGCGCGTTTCGGCCACCTGCACCAGAGCCACAGGGGTGCCGGGCAGCGGCAGGCGCACCCAGATGTAGGCCACGCGGATCTCGATGCCGCGCATTTCGGCGTCGCGCAGGCGCACCTCGCCCGACAGGGGCACCTCGTCGGCAGCGGGCTCGGGCAGCTCGCGTTCGCCCGAGAGGAATTCGCCGCCCGGCCCGATGACCTGGTAGTAGACGATGTCGGAGTCGTCGGCGCGCAGGATCTCGCTGGCAGGCTGGGGCAGGTTGAACTGGACGGTATCGCCCGCCACGCTCACGAGCTGGGCCAGGGCGTGGGCGTTGTATTCGAGCGCGCGGTCGAACGGCTTGTTGGCCAGGCCCTGGGCCACCAGCCAGGTCAGCGCCAGGCTCACGGGCCACAGCAGCAGCAGCGGCGTGAGCATCCAGTCGAGGATCTCGCCGAACAGGGAGCGCTGCTCTCGCTGAAAGATCTTCAAGGCGTTTGCCGTGCTGGTTTTATGAAGAAAAAAGGCCGCTACCGCGCGTCCATCATTCCCTGACAGCTATCAATTTCATACTATCCGGGGATTTTCTCAAGGCAGTAGCCCAGGCCGCGCACGGTGGCGATGCGGATGGGGCCGCCCTCGATCTTCTTGCGCAGGCGGTGGATGTAAACCTCGATGGCGTTGTTGCTCACCTCTTCGCCCCACTCGCACAGGCGCTCGACCAGCTGCTCCTTGCTCACCAGGCGGCCCGCGCGTTGCAGCAGCACCTCCAAGAGGCCCAGCTCGCGCGCCGACAGCTCGATCATCTTGCCGTCGATAGTGGCCACGCGGCCTGCCTGGTCGTACACCAGCGGGCCGTGCTTGATGGAGCTGCTGGTGCCGCCCATGCCCCGGCGCGTGAGTGCGCGCACGCGGGCTTCCAGCTCCTGCAGGCTGAAGGGCTTGGCCATGTAGTCGTCGGCGCCAAAATCCAGACCCTTCACGCGCTCTTCGACGCTGTCGGCGGCCGTGAGGATCAGCACTGGCAGGGCCGAGCCCCGGCTGCGCAGCTTCTTGAGCACTTCCAGCCCGTGCATCTTGGGCAGGCCAAGGTCCAGGATGAGCAGGTCGAACTCGTTGTTGGTCATCAGCGCCGCGTCGGCCTCGGTGCCGCTGGCGACATGGTCCACCACGGCGCCCGAGGCGCGCAGGGTGCGCAGCAGGCCATCGGCCAGCACCTGGTCGTCTTCGGCAATGAGGATGCGCATGCGGACTGTCTCCTTGGGTGGTGCGGCCCGTGGGCGGGCCTGTGTCGTCATTGTCTGCCTGTGCGAGGATTTTAGGGTGCCCAAGGCGCCAGCGCCCTGTCCGGCGCCCTGTCCGGCGCCTTTGGCTGGATGCAAGCTTGGGGCACGGAAAATGGCGGCCATGCACATCCTGCTCATCGAAGACGACCTGGACCTGGGTCAGGCCCTGCTGCAAGCCCTGCAGCAGGGCGGCTTCACGGTGCAATGGCTGCGCAGCGTGGCCGCCACGCCGCCCCTGCCCGACGCCAACGAGGTCGCCGCCGTGCTGCTGGACCTGACCCTGCCCGACGGCCAGGGCATGGCACTGCTGCGCCGCTGGCGCCGCGCGGGCCTCAGCCTGCCGGTGATCGTGATCACGGCCCGCACGGCGCTGCAGGACCGGCTCGATGGCCTGGACGGCGGCGCCGACGACTATGTGCTCAAGCCCTTTGATGTGCCGGAGCTGCTGTCGCGCCTGCATGCCGTGTTGCGTCGCAGCGCGCGCCAGGCCAGCGAGGAGTGGACCCTGGGCGCACTGCGTCTGGCACCCCGGCGGCACGAAGCCTGGGTGAGCGGCGAGCCCCTGGCGCTGTCGCCGCGCGAGTTCCGGCTGCTGGTGGAGCTGGCGCGCGAACCCGGCAAGGTGGTGGCCAAGAACGTGCTTGCCCAGCGGCTCGAACCCCTGGGCGACGCGCTGGACGCCGCCACGCTGGAGGTGCATGTCTCCAACCTGCGCAAGAAGATCGGCGCCGAGCGCGTGGTCACGGTGCGTGGCGTGGGCTACCGGCTGCAGCCATGACACCACCGACCGAAACCCCCGCGCGCCCACGCGGCTGGTGGGGCCCCAGCCTCATGCGCCGCACCCTGCTGGCGCTGCTCGCGGCCATGGCGTTGGTGTGGCTGGTGCTGCTGGGCCAGGCGGCCATCACCCACTACCGCGCCATGGACACCAACCCCGGCGTGCGCCAGCTCGCGCAGGGGCTGGCAGGGGCGCTGGCCGCGCTGGACCAGCCCGCCGAGGCCCGCGCGCTGGTGCACGGCATGGCCCACACCCTCAACGCCATGCGCGCCGATGTGGACCTGCTGCAGGGCACTTCGGTGCTGATGCAGCTGCAGGACCGCACAGGCCAGCTGCTGCACAGCAGCACCGCCGGGCTCCCCGCCGTGCCGCTGGCAGGCGACTCCGGCCATGCCGCGATGGAGGTGGCGGGCACGCCCCATTGGGTGGCGTGGGAAAGCACGGGCCCCTGGCGCGTGGTGGTGGCCGAGCCCCGCCTGGCCGATGCACGGCTGCTGGGCTTCATGGGCGAAGACCTGGCGGCCTCGGTGCTGCTGGCGCTGCCGCTGGTGGGCCTGCCGCTGTGGTTGGCCGTGCGCACGGGGCTGCGCCCGCTGGCGCGGCTGGATGCCCAGATCGCCGCTCGCTCGGCCCATGACCTGCGACCGTTGCAGCACCTGCCGCCCCAGCGCGAGCTGCACGGCCTGGTCCAGTCGTTCGACCAGTTGCTGGCCCGCCTGCGCGCCCACCTGGCGCGCGAAAAGGCACTGGTGCACGACGCGGCCCACGAGCTGCGCACGCCCATGGCCGTCATCGCCACGCAGGCCCATGTGCTGGCGCAAGCCCCCGAAGGGCCCGCACGCGCGCAGGCCAGCGAGGCGCTGAAGCTTGCTGTGCAGCGCGCCGCGCACCTGAGCGAACAGCTGCTCACGCTGGCGGCACTGGAAGAAGCCCCCGCGCTGCACCCCACCGCGCCCCAGGACCTTATGGCGCTGCTGCAGGACTGCCTGGCCGAGCGTGCGGGCTGGGCCGAGGGCCTGGGCGTTGAGCTGTCACTCGACGGCCCGGACACCCTGGAGCTGCCGTTGGACCGCCAGTTGCTCTGGTCCGCCCTGGGCAATGTGCTGGACAACGCGCTCAAGCACGGCTGCGGCCCGGGCGCGGGGCGCGAGGTGCAGTTGCGGGTGGTGCAGGAGGGCGGCGATGTGGTGGTCTGGATTGCCGACGACGGCCCGGGCATAGCGGCAGGCGAGCAGGACCGGGTGTTCGAGCGCTTCTGGCGCTCGCCCCGCGCGCGCAGCAGCGGATCGGGCCTGGGACTCACCATCGCGCAGCAGGCCATCGGCCACCTGGGCGGGCAGGTCTGCCTGGGCCCCGGCCTGCACGGGCGGGGCGTGGGCTTCACGCTGCGCTGGCCGGTGGCGGGCTGACCACCCGCGCCCGGCAGCAGCCCCCTCTGCGCCAATCTTTGGGTTCGCCCAAGGTTGGCGTTTCAACAATCCCGGCATCTTCTTCACTTCACGAGATGCCATGACCCCTACCCGCCTTGTTCCCCCTTCCACAGCGCGCGGCGCCCTCCTCCTCTCACGCCGCCACTGGCTGGCAGCTGCAGGCCTGTCCACGTTGGGCAGTGTGCTCACCGCCTGCGGTGGGGGCGACGATGACGGCCCCCGCGAAGCTCTCCAGCGGGTGCAGGCCCTGGCCCAAGGGCTGGTGAAGCAAGGCGTGGTGGGCGCCGCAGCCGGGTGGGCGGACCCACGCCAGGTCCACACCGCCGTCGCGGGGCTGCGCCGCCTGGGTGGCAATGCGCCCCTGGCCACCGGCGACCTGATGGCCATCGGCTCCAACACCAAGGCCATGACTGCCTGCGTGGCCGCCAGCGTGGTGGACCAGGGCCTGCTGCGCTGGGACAGCACCCTGGCCCAGACCTTGCCCGAGCTGGCGCAGAGCGCCTTGCCCGCCTACCAGCAGATCACGCTGCGCGACCTGCTGGACCACCGCGCCGGGGTGATGGGCTTTTCGGCCATCGAAGACGTGGAGCTGTTCGTCAATGCGGTGGGCCCCGAGGTGCTGGCGCGCTGGCAGCAACCTGCGCAGGCGGAGGCGTTCTTCCTGCAATGGCTGCTGCGCCAGCCGCCCGTTCGCGGGACGGGCGCGGACCCGGGCTTTGCCTACTCGAACGCAGGCTATGCGCTCGCGGCCCGCATGCTGCGCGCGGCCACGGGCTTGGCGTGGGCGGATCTGCTGCGCCAGCGTGTGGCCCAGCCTCTGGGTCTTTCGCTCTTCGTGGGAGAGCCAATGCGTGCTGGCAGCCAGCAGCCCTCCGGGCACGAGATCCTGGGTGGTCGGCTGCAGCCCCTGCCCCTGGTCGAGGCCCCGGAGAGGGTGTGGCTGGAAATCCTGGACCCCGCAGGCGCCGTGAGCCTGACGGTGGGGGAGGATGCGCGGTGGCTGCAGTGGCACCTGCGGGCATTGCGCGGGGATGCCACCCCCTTGCCGCGCAGCTACGTGAAGGGACTGCAGGGCCTGGGGCACGCCCCCGCAGGCCGCTATGGCCTGGGCTGGCTGGTGCATGCGGCGCACGGCACGGGCTGGCTGCTGCACAACGGCCAGGACGCAGGTTTTCAGGCCATGTCGGTGGTCGCACTTGATGGCTCGCGCGCGGGCCTGGCCCACAGCAACATCGCCACGGCGGACAGCATGGGCCTGCTCTACGAAGGGGTCTCCACGCTGGTGGCCTGAGCCCACCGGCCCGCGCCGGGTGCTCAGCGCGGGTCGTGCGCCAGCAGCTTCTGCACCAGGGTTTTCAGGTCGGCCTGCAGGCGCGCCATGCCCTCGGGTTGCTGCGCCAGCGTGCGCTCGTCCATGTAGAGCTTGCGGTTGATCTCGACCTGGATGCTGTGGCGCTGCTGCGCCGGGTGGCCGTAGCGGCGCACCAGCTCCACACCCTTGTAGGGGTGGTTGTATTCGACGCTGTAGCCGCACGCCCGCAGGTGTTCGCAAATCAGCGCGGACAGTGCCGGGCTGGCGGTGGTGCCGTCGCGGTCGCCGATCACGAAGTCGGCATGTTCGAGCCCCGGGAACTCGGTGGCAAAGCGCCCGGCCACGGCGGGCATGGAGTGGCAGTTGAGGTGGATGCTGTAGCCATGGCGCGCATGGGCCGCGTCAATGGCCTGGGCCACCGCGGCGTGGTAGGGGCGCCAGCAGCGGTCGATGCGCGCGCGCACCTCGGCCACGGTGAGCAAGCGGTTGTAGATGGGCTCACCTTCGTCGGTGAACTTCCAGACCAGGCCCTTGCCCAGGCGCACTTTGCTCAGCACCTTGGGGTCGGTGGAGATGGGGTCGGACCACTCACCATCGAGCAGGGAAGTGTCCAGCTCGGTCGTGTCGCGGTTGGCATCGAGGTAGATGCGGGGGAAATGGGCCTCGACCCAGGCCGCGCCCATCGCCGGGGCAAAGGCATAGATCTTCTCGACATGCGTGTCTTCGGCGCGGCGCAGGGTGGGCAGATCGCAGGCGGAGCCGAAGTCGGCCGGATACTGCGTGCCGCTGTGGGGCGAGTCGAGCACCAGCGGGGTGCTGCCGGACTGGGCCGTGACCATGCCAGTGGCGCTGGGGGCCGAGGCCAGGCCCGGCGAGCCGGTGACGCCGGGCTGGGCTTGCAGAAAACGGTGGTGGATCAGTTTCAAGGCTGCATGCATAGGCAGAGTGTGCGCAAAGTGGGGCGGCTGGCCTAGCCACCCAGACCGGTTTGAAGCCATGGTTATCCCTCAGGAATCATGGCGTCCGGCTCACGGCCGGGCAGGGAGCCCCCGCCCATGGGGCGGCCTTGAACCTGGGGAACAAGGCCTGCCCGGATCAGTCGAGGGCGATCTTGGCGTAGGCTGCCACGCGCTTCATCTTGTCGATTTCGCTGGCAATCTGGGCTGTGAAGTCCTTGGGTGTGGTGCCCGAGGGGTACAGGCCCTGGCCCGCCAGCCGCTCGCGCACGGCGGGCTCCTTCAGGGCCTGGGCCACGGCCTGCTGGATGCGGTCCACCGCCGCAGCGGGCGTGGCGGCGGGGGCCACCAGGCCAAACCACGAGGGTTCGTTGGCCTGCTTGTAGCCCAGCTCGGCATAGGTGGGCACCTCGGGCAGCACGTCCAGGCGCTCGGGCCAGGACACGGCCAGCGCCTTGAGCTTGCCCGACTTGACGTGTGGCAGCGACGACGCCACCTGGTCGAAATACACCGCCACCTGGCCCGCCAGCACGTCGTTGACGGCCGGGCCCGCGCCCCGGTAGGGGATGTGCACCATCGAGGTGCCGGTGCTGCTCTTGAACAGCTCGCCCCACATGTGGCCGATGGTGCCATTGCCGGGCGTGGCGTACGAGACCTTGCCGGGATTGGCCTTGAGGTACTTGACCAGCTCGGCAAAGTCCTTGACCGGCAACACAGCAGGGTTGATGACGATCACGCCCGGAGCCTTCACGATCTCGGTCACGCCCACAAAGTCCTTGGTGGGGTGGTAGGGCAGCTTGCTATACACGGCGGGGTTCACGCCGTGGGTGGACAGCGTGGCCACGCCAATGGTGAGGCCGTCGGCCGGGGCCCGCGCCACCTCGGCCATGCCGATGGAACCACCTGCTCCGCCCCGGTTGTCCAGCACCACGGGCTGCTTGAGGATGCGGGCCAGCGACTCCTGCAGGCTGCGGGCCGTGATGTCGGTCGCGCCCCCGGGCGGGAAGGGCACGACCAGGCGCAGCGGCTTGCCCTCTTGCGCCAATGACATTCCTGGAACGAAAGATACGGCAGCCATGGCAGACAGCAGATGACGGCGTTGCATGAAGACTTCTCCTATGAATGGAACTGAGGTTAATGGAATCGATGGTCTCTACCAAGCAATGGATGTGCCTGATAACATTCCCATTTGGAATAATTTGATTACTTACGATGTCGTCCCTGCGCCGCCTCTCGCCGCCTTTGCACCTGCTGCGGGCGTTCTCGACCGTCACCCGGTTTGGCGGCGTGTCGCGCGCGGCCGAGGCGCTGCACCTCACGCAAAGCGCGGTGAGCAAACAGGTCAAGGAGCTGGAGGGCTGGGTGGGCGTGCCGCTGTTCGAGCGCAGCCGCAAACGCCTGGCGCTGACCCCGGCGGGCGAGCGGTACGAGAAGGCCGTGCGCGCGGTGCTGGCACAGCTGGAGGCCGCCACGCTGGAGCTGATCACCAGTGACGACGGCGGGGGCGCGCTGCACCTGTCCAGCCTGCCCACATTCGCCGCCAAGTGGCTCATCCCGCGCCTGCCGCAGTTCCAGCAGCAGCACCCGCAGGTCACGCTGCATTTCGTGCCGTATGTGCACAGCTACAACTTCGACCGGCCCGAGCTGGACTGCGCCATCCTGTTCGGCGACGGCCACTGGCCGGGCGCCCACGCGCACTACATCACGGGCAATGATGTGGCCCTGATCGCGCCGCGCACCAAGGTGGCCGACTGGCCCATCCGCACCCCGCGCGACGTGGCAGGCCACACCCTGCTGCGCCACGTGACCGTGCCCGAGGCCTGGCTGCGCTGGAGCGAGACCCATGGCGTGACGGGCCACCTGGACCCGCTGGGCGGCCCGCAATTCGACCAGTTCCAGACCATGATCCGCGCCGTGATGGCGGGCATGGGGCTGGCGCTGGTGCCGCGCTGCCTGGTGCAGGACGAGATCACCGCCGGGCTGGTGCGCGAGCCGCTGGCCGATGTGCCGCTGCGCGGCGGCTACCCCAGCGACGTGGGCTACTGGCTGTGCTACCCCGAGGGGCGCACGCAGTTGCACGCGCTGCAGTGTTTTCGGCAGTGGCTGCTGGCCTGCGCTCAGCCAGTGGCGGCGGGCGAGGGCGCCAGCCCTCCTCAGCCTGCGGCAGCCCCGCCCGCATAGGCCTCCAGCCCGATCGCCACCACCGTGGCCACGTCACGCCCCACCTCTTCGCGGAACTCGGCCTCGGCCTGGGCCACGGCGTCCTGAAAGGCCTGCAGCCAGGCCAGCCCCACGGGCGTGAAGCACACGCGGCGCGCGCGGGCGTCCAGCGGATCGGCCTCGCGCGTGACCAGGCCCCAGGCCTCGCACTGGTCCACCAGGTTGGCCATGGCCTGCTTGGTCATGCCTGCGCGTTGGGCCAGGTCGGTCAGCCGGTCGCCCTGCAAGGCCAGATGGCGCGTGATGTGCACATGGGCAGCACTGACCTGGTCCCGCGCCGCCAGGTTGGACAGGGCCAGCGGCACCTCCACGTTGTGCGCCATGAGCTGCAGCACCCGCGCATCGAAGCGGCGCATCGCATGGCCCAGCAGGCGGCCCAGATGGGTCTGGCGCCAGCCGTCCTGGGCGGGCGCTGCAGGGGAAATTTCAGGCATGGCCAATTGTCATGCAAACTGACTAAATTGCGCTTGAATGCATTTGAACAGCTCGCATAAACTACTGTTCAAGCATCCAGCCTGTGATTAATTGCAGAACGGTGCAAACACCCAACCCGTTGTTTCTCAAGGAGTTTTCTCATGGACGTCGCAGTCAAAGGCACCAACCCCGCATTGCCCGTGAACACCGAAAAGGCCAAGGCCCTGGCCGCCGCGCTCGCCCAGATCGAGAAGCAATTTGGCAAGGGCACCATCATGCGCCTGGGCGAAGGCGAGGTGATCGAGGACATCCAGGTGGTCTCCACCGGCTCCCTGGGCCTGGACATTGCACTGGGCGTGGGCGGCCTGCCGCGTGGCCGCGTGGTCGAGATCTACGGACCGGAATCCTCGGGCAAGACCACGCTCACGCTGCAGGTGGTGGCCGAGATGCAAAAGCAGGGTGGCACCTGCGCGTTTGTCGATGCAGAGCACGCCCTGGATGTGCAATACGCCCAGAAGCTGGGCGTGCAGCTGTCCGACCTGCTGATCAGCCAGCCCGACACCGGTGAACAGGCCCTGGAAATCGTGGACAGCCTGGTGCGCTCGGGCGCCGTGGACCTGATCATCGTGGACTCGGTGGCAGCGCTCACCCCCAAGGCCGAAATCGAAGGCGAGATGGGCGATGCCCTGCCAGGCCTGCAGGCCCGCCTGATGAGCCAGGCGCTGCGCAAGCTCACCGCCACGATCAAGAAGACCAACTGCATGGTCATCTTCATCAACCAGATCCGCATGAAGATCGGCGTGATGTTCGGCAGCCCCGAAACCACCACCGGCGGCAATGCGCTCAAGTTCTACGCCTCGGTGCGCCTCGATATCCGCCGCACCGGCACCATCAAAAAGGGCGACGAAGCCATCGGCAACGAGACCAAGGTCAAGGTGGTCAAGAACAAGGTGAGCCCGCCCTTCAAGACGGCCGAGTTCGACATCCTGTTCGGCGAAGGCATCAGCCGCGAAGGCGAGATCATCGACATGGGCGTGACGGCCAAGATCGTGGAAAAGAGCGGTGCCTGGTATGCCTACAACGGCGAGAAGATCGGCCAGGGCCGAGACAACGCCCGCGAGTTTTTGCGCGAGAACCCGGACCTGGCCCGTGAAATCGAAAACAAGGTCCGCGAAGGTTTGGGCATTGCGCTGCTGCCCGCCGCATTGGCGCAAGCCGGCGCAGCCGACGCCGCAGACGAGGCCTAAGCCCAGCACAACTGCCGCGCCACCGCAGCAAGGCCCGCGAGGGCTTTGCCGTGGCCAGACAGGCAAGCAGGCCTCCAAAATTCGAACAAAATTGGCCGTTTGCGCGCGATAGCAAAGCTTTCTTTGCTATGAAATTTGACAAATCACACCCACCATGGGCTTCACCACGCTGTCGCTCAAAGGACGCGCACTGCGGCTGCTGAGCCAGCGCGAACACTCGCGCGCTGAGCTGCTGCGCAAGCTGGCCCCGCATGTGCAAGAGGGCGATGACCTCGGCGCCTTGCTCGACGACCTGCAGGCACGCGATTTCATCAGCGAGGCGCGGGTGGTGGAGTCGGTGCTGCATCGCCGCGCGGGCCGACTGGGGGCAGCGCGCATACGGCAAGAGTTGCAGTCCAAAGGACTGGGGGCCGAAGCGGTGCAGGACGCCGTGTCCCAGTTGCAAGGCAGCGAAATGGAGCGTGCCCGCGAGGTGTGGCGCCGCAAGTTTGGCGAACCCGCCACAGACCCGCAAACCCGCGCCAAACACATGCGCTTTTTACTGGCGCGGGGATTTTCTGGTGATGTGGTGCGGCGCGTGGTGCAAGGCGCCGACGGGTCTGACGAAATCTGAGCACATCACCCACCTGCGGGGCGTGGCCACCACGTGCTGGTTGATGCGCTGGGGTGGTTAGACGCTCAGCATCAGCTGCAGGTTCTGCACCGCAGCACCACTGGCGCCCTTGCCCAGGTTGTCCAGGCGCGCAATGACCACGGCCTGCCGGTATTGTTCGCTGGCAAACACGCGCAGTTCCAGCTTGTTGGTGTCGGTCAGTGTGTCGGCGGCCAGCTTCAAATCATCGGTGGGCGGCAGCACGCTGACCCACTGCTCGGGCGTGTTGGTGCGGCTGTAGTGGCTGGCCAGCGCGTCGTGCAGATCGCTGGCCTTGGGAGCGCCGGGCAGCAGATCCAGATGCAGCGGCAGCTGCACCAGCATGCCCTGGCGGAAGTTGCCCACGGCGGGGATGAACACGGGGCGGCGTGTGAGGCCGGTGTAGCGCAGGATTTCGGGGATGTGCTTGTGCGACAGGCCCAGCGCATACGCCTCATAAGGCGCTGCAGTGCCTGCCTCGTAGGCCTCGATCATCGTACGGCCACCGCCGGAGTAGCCCGACACCGAGGGCAGGCTCAAGGGATAGTCGGCAGGGATCAGGCCCGCATCGACCAGCGGGCGCAGGATGGCAATGGCGCCCGTGGCATAGCAGCCGGGGTTGGAGACACGGGTGGCATCGCGCACCGCCTGTATTTGCGATGCCGCCAGCTCTGGAAACCCATACACCCAGCCGTCGGCCGTGCGGTGTGCGGTGCTGGCGTCGATCACCTTGACCTTGCGGCCCGCGCTGCGCTCGATCTCATCCACCATCGCCACGGTGTCGCGCGCAGCATCGTCGTGCAGGCACAGCACCACCAGATCCACGCCCGCGATCAGGTCGCGCTTGGCAGCCGGGTCCTTGCGCAACTCGGGCGCAATGCTGACCAATTCGATCTGCGGCATGGCCTGCAAACGTTCACGAATCTGCAGGCCCGTGGTGCCGGCTTCGCCATCGATAAAGACTTTGGACATGGGGTGTTCCTTCGTGTGCAACAACGGGCTGTGGCCCGATGGTAAGGGGATGTACGTACTAGGCACATGGGATGGTGCGTTGCAACATGATACAGTCGCTGGTTGCCATGTCCCAAGCCCGCGGCCAGACATCTGATCATGGCAAACGGGTAAATACCACCCTTCCCTGAGAGAGACCTCATGAAGATTCACGAATACCAAGGCAAGGAAATCTTGCGCAATTTTGGTGTGCCCGTTCCGCGTGGCATTCCCGCATTCACGGTACAAGAAGCCGTGGAAGCAGCCCAGAAGCTCGGCGGCCCCGTGTGGGTTGTCAAGGCCCAGATCCACGCCGGTGGCCGTGGCAAGGGTGGCGGCGTGAAGGTTGCCAAGACCATTGACGACGTGAAAGCACGCGCCAGCGACATCCTGGGCATGCAACTGGTCACGCACCAAACCGGCCCCGAAGGCCAGAAGGTCCGCCGCCTGTATATCGAAGACGGCGCCGACATCAAGAACGAACTGTATGTGTCGCTGGTCACCGACCGCGCCACGCAGAAGGTGGCCCTGATCGCTTCGAGCGAAGGCGGCATGGACATCGAGGAAGTGGCCCACTCCACGCCCGAGAAGATCATCACCGAGATGATCGACCCCATCGCTGGCATCACCGAAGCGCAAAGCCGCAAAGTGGCCGCCGCCATTGGCCTGACTGGTGCTTCCGTTGACCAAGCCGTAGACATCTTCGCCAAGATCTACAAGTGCTACATGGAAACCGACGCGTCGCTGGTGGAAATCAACCCGCTGAACTGCGACTCCAAGGGCAACCTGATGGCCCTGGACGCGAAGTTCAACTTTGACGCCAACGCCCTGTTCCGCCACCCAGAAATCGTCGCCTTCCGCGACCTGGACGAAGAAGATCCGGCCGAAGTCGAAGCCTCCAAGTTCGACCTGGCCTACATCAGCCTCGATGGCAACATCGGCTGCCTGGTGAACGGCGCTGGCCTGGCCATGGCCACCATGGACACCATCAAGCTGTTCGGCGGCGAGCCCGCCAACTTCCTGGACGTGGGCGGCGGTGCGACCCCCGAGAAGGTCACCGAAGCCTTCAAGATCATGCTGAAGAACCCCAAGGTCGAAGGCATTCTGGTCAACATCTTCGGCGGCATCATGAAGTGCGACACCATCGCCACCGGCGTGATCACCGCCTGCAAGGCCGTGAACCTGAACGTGCCGCTGGTCGTGCGCATGAAGGGCACGAACGAAGAGCTGGGCAAGAAGATGCTGGCCGAGTCCGGCCTGCCCATCATCGCCGCAGACACCATGGCCGAAGCCGCGACCAAGATCGTTGCTGCCGTCAAGTAAGCCCGGAGAACACACATGTCGATCTACATCAACAAAGACACCAAGGTCATCACCCAGGGCATCACGGGCAAGACCGGCCAGTTCCACACCGAGAAGTGCCAGGAATACGCAAACGGCAAGAACGCCTTCGTGGCGGGCGTGAACCCGAAGAAGGCTGGCGAGTCCATCTTCAACATCCCAATCTACGCCTCCGTCAAGGAAGCCGCTCACCAGACCGGCGCTACCGTGTCGGTGATCTACGTGCCTCCAGCAGGCGCTGCTGCCGCGATCTGGGAAGCTGTGGAAGCCGACCTGGACCTGGCCATCTGCATCACCGAAGGCATCCCAGTGCGCGACATGCTGGAAGTGCGCAACAAGATGAAGGCCAAGGAAGCTGCTGGCGGCAAGAAGACCCTGCTGCTGGGCCCCAACTGCCCTGGCCTGATCACGCCTGAAGAAATCAAGATCGGCATCATGCCCGGTCACATCCACCGCAAGGGCCGCATCGGCGTGGTGTCCCGTTCGGGCACGCTGACGTACGAAGCCGTGGCCATGCTGACCGAAGTGGGCCTGGGCCAGTCGAGCGCTGTGGGCATTGGTGGCGACCCCATCAATGGCCTCAAGCACATCGACGTGATGAAGGCGTTCAACGACGATCCAGACACCGATGCCGTGATCATGATCGGTGAAATCGGCGGTCCAGACGAAGCCGAAGCCGCCCAATGGTGCAAGGCCAACATGAAGAAGCCTATCGTGGGCTTTATCGCTGGCGTCACGGCGCCTCCCGGCAAGCGCATGGGCCACGCCGGCGCGCTGATCTCTGGCGGTGCCGATACGGCCGATGCCAAGTTGGCCATCATGGAAGAGTCGGGTTTCATCATCACCCGCAACCCTTCGGAACTGGGCAAGCTGCTCAAAGCCCAGCTCAAGTAAACCGCGTTTCGCCCGCAGCAACGGCCATGCGCACCGCGTGGCCCTGCCAGATGGGCGAATTTGCAGTGCCCCAAGCGCCCGGAACCCAAGTTCCGGGCGCTTTTTTTATTCTCTTCGCCAGCTCGGGGGCTTCTCCCAGAGCCAGTGGTCGCCGGCCTTGTGCCCCATCAAAGGTACCCGCACGAATCACCAGGTGGCATACCCGTCTCGCACCGAGTGACAAAAATGGCACCTCCCCCATCCAGGATGGAGGCCCGCCCCCGACAAGAACGGCACGGGACGAAGGGCCATCGCCTGCTTTGCTGCTGAAATTCGCCTGAATCTACCTCCCACGACCTGGGCGCGGTTATTGCTTGAAACGCCACTCAATACCTGAGCGGAACAACAGCAAGTGGGCAGAAAATCCTCGGCACGACGGCTTGACATATGGCGTACCGACGGCTTTTGGAGCGCATTGGCGGGACTGGCGGTCGTGGCCTTGTGCGCCGTTACCGGTGTCTCGCAGCGACTGGACCTTGTGCTGTACGACGCGGCGACCCGCGCCTCCTCCCCAGCCCCCCTGCCTGAAATCACCCTCGTCAACATCGACGGCGCGAGCCTGTCGGCACTGGGCCCCTGGCCCTGGTCCCGCGACACCCATGCGCGGCTGGTCGATCAACTGGCTGCCAGCGGCGCCAAGACCATTGTTCTCACCACCGACTTCACAGAGTCCCAAAGCGACCAGGGCCTGGGCCATGTGCGCAAGATCAGGGAAGTGCTGGCAGCCTCCGGGGACACCGGCCCGCTGGCCACCGAACTCGGCCGCCTTGCCGCAGAAGCCGACCGGGCGCTCGACACGGACACACGCCTGGCCGGTGCCATGCAGCGCGCGGGCAATGTGCTCCTGGCTTCGCGTTATGCGTCCACGGGCACGCCTGCAGCGCTTCCGTCCTATGTGCGCCGCAGCGCGCTGCCCGACCCAGGCGCCTACGCCAGCCCCGTCCAGGCAGCGCAGCACCCGATGGGCGCACTTGGAACATCGGCCGCTGCCGTGGGCCACCTGTTTTCGGAGGCTGACGACGACGGCAAAATTCGGCGTGCGCCCATGCTCTTGCGGTACGACAACGCCGGGATTCCTGCATTGGCCCTGCTCGCCGCCCAGCACAGCCTCCACCTGGGGATGAGCGATTTGCGCATCCAGGAGGTGCCTTCTGGTCTGCGCCTGGGTGGCCTGTACATACCGACGGATGCCACTGCGGTGATGCGCCCTCGGATACAGACAGCGGCGGGCGACGCCCCGGCGTTCCCAACCCATTCCTTTGCCAGCGTGCTTGACGGCAAAGCACCCGCTGGCAACTTCAAAGACAAGATCGTGCTGGTGGGGAGCACTTCCGATGTGCTGGCAGGGAAGCTTATTCCACCGGAGCGACTGGGCCCGCAGCACCCTGTTGACGCGCTCGCTTACACCATTTCCTCCATTCGGCTGGGTCTCGGCGTGCAAGAGCCTGGCTGGGCCGCCTGGGCCTCCGGGTTGGCTGCGGCAGCAGCGCTGGCGTACGTGGTGCTGCTCGCCCACCGCGGCCGCCCCCCCATCGCACTGGGTGTTGGCGCGGCGCTGGTGCTGGCCTTCGTAGCTGTCGAGTGGGTGTTGCTGCGCTATGCAGGCCTGTGGGTGGCGCTGACACTGCCCGCCTTGGGGCTCGCCGCTGGGGTGGCTGCCGGCGTGCTACTCGGGTGGAGAAACGGTCAGGGCCGCCCCCATTCGACGGAGGCCGCAGAGGCGGACCGGATGATGGGCCTGGCGCTGCACGGGCAGGGCCAACTGGACATGGCGTTCGAGCGGCTGCGCAAAGTCCCTGCAAGCGATGCTCTGCTGGACAACCTTTACCACCTGGCCGAGGACTTTGAGCGCAAACGCAACTTCGCCAAAGCCAAAGCCGTCTATGAACACATCCTGCGGCACAACAAGCAATACAAAGACACCCGCAGCCGCTACAAGCGGGCACGCGCCAAGGCCGACCGCAGCGGCCCCAGCAGCCAGCCCGCGTCCGTGCCTCCCAGTAGTGGTGGTGCCGCCAGCCCACGGCTGCCTGGTGACGCCACGCTGGGCATGCCCATGCTGGGGCGCTACCAGATCGACCGGGAAATCGGCAAAGGGGCCATGGGCATCGTTTACCTGGGCCGGGATCCCAAGATCGGGCGCGTGGTGGCCATCAAAACACTGGCCCTGGGCCAGGAGTTCGAGGGCGATGCGCTGATTGATGCACGGGCCCGGTTCTTCCGCGAGGCCGAGACGGCAGGGCGCCTGCAACACCCGCACATCGTGACCATCTTCGATGCGGGCGAAGAGCATGACCTGGCCTACATCGCCATGGAATTCCTCAAAGGCCGGGACCTGGCCTATGCCTGCGCAAAGGAGCACCTGCTGCCCGTGCCCACGGTGCTGTCGATTGCCGCCTGCGTGGCGGATGCGCTGGACTATGCCCATGCCCACAATGTGGTGCACCGCGACATCAAGCCCGCCAACATCATGTACGACAGCGCCACCCATGCGGTGAAGGTGACGGACTTTGGCATTGCACGCATCACCGACTCCAGCAAGACCCGCACAGGGCTGGTGCTGGGCACCCCCAGCTTCATGTCTCCCGAACAGCTCGCCGGGAAGAAGGTGGATGGCCGGTCGGACCTGTACTCGCTGGGCATCTCGCTGTTCCAGTTGCTGACGGGCACCCTTCCTCTGCGCGGCGCCTCCATGACGGAGTTGATGCACAAGATCGCCAGCGTGGATGCGCCTGATATCCGCGAATTGCGCCCCGACCTCTCCCCCGCCATTGCCAGGGTAGTGGCGCTGGCGCTGCAAAAGCGCCCTGAAGCACGCTATCAGACAGGCCGCCAGTTTGCCGCCGATCTGCGGCAGGCTGCCGCCGGAACAGCTGGCGCCCATGGCCTGCCCACGCCCGAAACAGTGGTCTATGATGCGGACCGCGATGCAACAGGGCATGAGATGACGGATTTTCAGGAAACCGTGATGGATCCCCCCGCTGTGCGGGGAGCGTCAGCCCCGCCCGTTTCAGGCGCCCAATGACGCTCGCCCACACATCCATGACCTATGAATTTTTCGCACGGACCGACAAGGGCCGGGTGCGCAGCAACAATGAAGATGCGGTGGCGGTCGATCGCGAAGCGCAGGTCGCCATACTTGCCGACGGGATGGGCGGCTACAACGCAGGCGAGGTGGCCAGCGGCATGGCCACTACCTTCATCCGTACCGAGATGGCCCGCTGGCTGGCCCAGGCAGGCACCACCCCACAGTCCACCGATGTGCGCCGCGCACTGGAAATCTGCGTGGAAAACGCCAACCACGCCATCCTGGGTGCATCGCTGTCGAACCCCCAATACGCCGGCATGGGCACCACCCTGGTGGTGGCCGTGTTCCACGGCAGCCGCCTGATCCTTGGGCACATCGGCGATTCGCGGTGCTATAGGCTGCGGGATGGCACGTTGCAGCAAATTACGCGGGACCATTCGTGGCTGCAGGAACAGATCGATGCGGGCCTGCTCACGGCCCAACAGGCGGCACAGTCCTCCAACCGCAACCTGGTGACCCGCGCTCTGGGCGTGGAGCCCAACGTCATGATGGAGGTCAACGAGTTCCAGGTGGCCGCCAACGACCTCTTTCTTTTGTGTTCGGACGGGCTCACTGACATGGTGACCGATGCCGATCTCGCGGAAATGGTGCGAGCGCCACTCGCCCTGGAAGAAAAAGCCACATTGCTCATCGACACAGCCAACGCGAACGGCGGCCGTGATAACGTGAGCGTGCTGCTGGTGCAGGCCGCTGCGGGAGGCAAGAAGCGCGGCCTTATGTCCCGATTGCTAGGGGCCGCTTGAATGGCCCAAACCACAACAATTCATCACATCAGGAGTGGATCATGCCGAGAATGATCGTTTCAATCGACGGGGTCGTCATCAAGGAAGTGCAACTGACCAAGGAGCGGACCACGCTCGGCCGACGCCCGTACAACGACATCGTGATCGACAACCTTGCCGTGAGCGGTGAGCATGCCGTGATCCACATGGCCGAACATGAGGTCGAGATCGAAGACCTGGGCAGCACCAACGGCACCTATGTGAATGCCAAAGCCGTTAAGCGCCATGAGCTGCGCAACGGCGACACCATTGAAGTTGGCAAATACAAGATCCGCTTCCTGCAGGAAGCCGAAGGCCAGAACTTCGAGAAAACCATGATCTTCAAGCCGGGCATGGTTCCCCCCATGGGCACGGCTGCGCGGCCGACCCCCACGGCGCCCGCCCCCATGCCCATCTCCGCAGTGATCCGAGTCATGTCGGGTGCGGCGGCCGGGCGAGAAGTGTCCTTGCAAAAGGTGGTGACAACCATCGGCAAACCAGGTGTGGCCGTGGCCTCCATCACCAAACGCCACCAGGGATTTGTGCTGGCCCATGTGGAGGGCCCCGAAACACCTCTGCTTAATGGCGCCTCGATCGGAACATCTCCCGTGCCGCTCAAGCATGGAGACCGGCTGGAACTGGCTGGCACCGAGATGCAATTCGAACAGGTCTGAGGGCTAGCGCTGGTGTGGGGCCTTCACGGCTGCCACAACAGTGCTGTTACCGCACACCTTTCCACTCCATGCGGCCAGGACCATGCGACAGCAGCTATCGCACCTGTTCCTGCGCCGCTGGCGGCGTATCGCTGTCACCCTGATCCCGCTGGTCTTTGCGCTGCTGCACATTGCCGATGTGCTGCACCTGCAGGTGCTGGAACGGCTGGACAACATCATCTACGACACGCGCCTGCGGGTCACCATGCCCCGCACGCTGGACGAGCGCATCGTCATCATCGACATCGATGAAAAGAGCCTGGGCCAGGTCGGCCAATGGCCATGGAGGCGCGACAAACTGGCTGCCCTGACGCGCGAACTGTTCGAACGGCAACAGGTGTCGGTGCTGGGTTTCGATGTCGTGTTTGCAGAAGCAGATGAAAGCTCGGGGCTCTCCACACTGCGCGAGCTGGCGCAAGGAGCATTGCGCGAACAACCCGGGTTCCAGGAACAACTTGCACGCCTTGCCCCGTCGCTGAACTACGACGCACTGTTTGCACAGTCCCTGCAGGGCCGCCCTGTGGTCCTTGGCTACTACCTCTCGGGCAGCGACCGGGACGGCATCACCAAGGGGGCGTTGCCCCCTCCAGCGCTGCCGCTGGACCGCTTGCGCGGCTTGCCACTGATCGCCACGTCGTGGAAGGGCTATAGCAGCAACATCGAGAGTCTTGCGAACACCGCACCCGCTGCCGGGTTCTTCAATTCGATCACCGACGAAGATGGCGTTGTGCGCTCCCTCCCGCTGCTGGCCGAGTACCAGGGGCAATACTACGAATCACTGGCCCTGGCCATGTTCCGCGCCGTGATTGGTTCACCCGAGATCCACCCGGGCTTCGCCAATCCGGTCCCCGGCGGCACTTATGATGCCTTGCAAAGCATCGTGCTACGCGCCGATGGCCGCTCCCTCGCGCTGCCGGTGGATGATCAGCTGGCAACCCTTATCCCTTACCGAGGTCCGGGCGATGCCCGGGGTGGCTCCTTCCGGTATGTCTCTGCCTCGGATGTCCTGGAAGGCAAACTGCCACCAGGCCAACTCAAAGACCAGTTGGTGCTGGTGGGCTCCACAGCGCCCGGGCTGCTGGACCTGCGGGTGACCCCCGTCGGCCGAACCTATCCGGGGGTGGAAGCGCATGCCAATGTGCTTTCAGCCTTCCTGGATGGCAAGAACATCGTACGGCCCGACTACGCCATTGGCTTTGATGCTTTGCAGCTGCTGTGCGCTGGACTGCTGCTGGCCATTGCGCTGCCCTTGCTGTCGGCATCCGCAGCAGTGCTGCTGAGCGGGGGCGTGGTGACCGCGCTGGTGAGCGTCAACCTTTGGCTGTATCTTGCGCACGGACTCGCTTTACCACTCGCCACGGCAGTCGTGATGGCGCTGCTGGCGTTTGCACTCAACATGGCGTATGGCTACTTTGTGGAGAGCCGCTCCAAGCGTGAACTGGCCACCCTGTTCAGCGCGTATGTGCCACCCGAGCTGGTGGCTGAGATGGTGAAGCAACCCGAGCACTACAGCATGCAAGCCACCAACCGCGAGTTGACCGTGATGTTCTGTGACATGCGTGGCTTCACGGCGATGTCGGAGCGCATGGAGCCACTGCAGCTGCAGGCGTTGCTCAACGAGGTGTTCAGCAAACTCACCCACATCATCCGAAGTCACCGGGGAACCATTGACAAATACATGGGCGACTGCGTGATGGCATTTTGGGGTGCCCCCGTTGCCACTCCGGACCATGCCCACCTCGCCGTGTCGGCCGCCATGGAAATGGCCCAGGCCATCGGGCAGATCAATGCCGACCACCGGCAGCGTGGCCTGCCTGAAATCGGAGTAGGCATCGGGCTCAACACGGGCGTCATGTGCGTGGGCGACATGGGCTCGGACATACGCCGCGCCTACACGGTCATCGGCGATGCCGTGAACCTGGGATCGCGTCTGGAGGGCCTGTCCAAACACTACGGCACTGCCATTGTGGTAAGTGAAAGTGCCCAGTCACTGGCCCCTCAGTTTGTCTGGCAGCAGATGGACCGCGTGCGCGTCAAAGGCAAAGCCCAGGCTGTTCCCATCTACCAACCCTTGGGCAAACTGGGGCAGGTGCCCCATCGCCAAGCGGAAGAGCTGGAAGTGTGGACGCAATTTCTAGCAGCCTATGCTGTGCAGGAATGGGCACAATGTGATGCATTGTTGACTCAGTTGCGAGAGTTCGAACCCAACGCTGTGCTGCACGCGCTGTACGCCGAACGCGTGGCGAGCCTCCGGTTGTTGCCCTTCAACCCGGAGTGGGACAGCGCCACCAACTTCGACACCAAGTAAGTAGACAGAGTAAGCAGGCAACCAAAACAACAGCGGGAAGGCTTGACATGCAGATTCGCGTGCTGGGTTGCTCCGGTGCCATCGCCAAGGACTGTCGCACGACGTCCTTCTTGGTTGGAGACCGCATCCTGATCGATGCGGGCACCGGCGTGGGCGACCTTACGCTGGAGGAAATGGGCCGAATTGACCATGTCCTGCTCACTCACTCGCATCTCGACCATATCGCCGCACTGCCCCTGATGCTGGACGCGGTCTCGTCCTCGCGCCGCAGCCCCTTACAGGTTCATGCCTTGCCTGCCACGATCGCAGCACTCCAGGCACACGTGTTCAACAACGTGATCTGGCCAGACTTCAGCACAATCCCATCGCAAGCATCCCCATTCCTTCAGTACCAAGCCTTTGCGACCGGCGAGTTGCTGGCGATAGACGGCACCGAAATCGAAGTTCTCCCCGCGCGCCACACCGTCCCTGCCGTAGGCTTCGCCGTACGCGGAGACGCGGGCTGGTGGGTGTTCAGTGGCGACACCGAACGCAACCAGGCCTTCTGGGACCGCGTTAACACGCTGCCCGTAGCCTACCTCGTCATAGAAACCGCCTTCAGCAACCGCGAACGCGATCTTGCCTGCCGCAGCCTGCACCTGTCACCAGACACCCTGGCCCAGGAACTGGCGCATATCCACCCGGCAAACCGCTACCCCATCTACATCACACACACCAAGCCTTCAGAAACCGAACTCATCATGGAGGAGATTCGGCAGCTTGATGGCACAGCGGGCATCCAACTTGGTCCTCATGACATCCGCTGGCTGAGAGCAGGTCAAACGCTTGAGGTGTGAGAGTCGGCTTGACAATACTGACTGACAAAAATGTAAAGTCACATGATCGACGGGGGCTTTTTTTGGCGCGAGACAGATCTATCTAGTGCGCTCCCCCGAAGAGGTCTGTGAACAATGTTGAAGAAGAACCTTTTTTTCGGATGTTTGCTCATCAGTTGCTTGACTTTGCTGATCCAGCACCCCTTTCAAAGGCGCCGGCTGTCTTTTTCAGGGCTCTTACAGCAGTCGAGCAGTCGGCAGACAAGACCCGCCCTGGCAGGCACGGGGATTGCATAGCAACTGCGCATTTGCAACTTTTCCTAGGAGTTTTTCATGAAGCGCTCTATCCAAAAGGGTTTTACCCTGATCGAACTGATGATCGTGGTTGCGATCATCGGTATCTTGGCTGCCGTGGCTCTGCCTGCGTACCAGGACTACACGGCTCGTGCAAAGGTGTCTGAAGCCATTCTGGCAGCATCTTCTTGCCGCACCAGCATCACCGAAACCATCCAATCGGCATCGTCCGGTACGGCAATCGCCGCAAACGGTTGGGGTTGCGAAGTCTCGGTCGGCTCTGGTACCAAGTATGTGAGCCGAATTGACACGACCGCATCTGCGCCTGCCACTGCGGGTGGTGGCGTGCAAATCATCGTGACTACGCAAAACATTGCCACCGGCGCCAACGGTACTCTTCGCATGGCTGCTTGCAGTGCTGCAACACAGACCACCTTCGCGACCTGCCAGCAGCCTAACTTCGGCTTGGCTGTGAACAGCTGGCTGTGCGGTCCTGGCACTACTGGCACGCCTATGCTGGCCAAATTCTTGCCTGGCTCGTGCCGCGCCGCATAATTGCCAATTGACCTCTAAAGAGCGGCTCAGGCCGCTCTTTTTATTTATGCCCGCCTCGTTGCTTCATGCCTTCGGCATTCTCGGTTTCTTCCTCTCCTGGCTCTCCTATGATCACTACCGGCCTTGGGTGAACTTTCATGCTGAGACACTGGCGTTGCTGGGGCTTTGGCTGCTGGTAGCCAGCCGCACTGTGGGTGGGCAATCAGGCTCTACATTGATGGCACCCAAGTGGATCTGGATTCCAGCAGTTACGATCCTCCTGCCATGGCTTCAGTTTTTTGGTGGCATTGCATTGTTCGCTGGCGATGCCTTGGTCAACTCCATTTACTTGACGGCATTGACGGCGGCTATTGCGCTCGGCTACACCTACGCATCCACGGAGCCCAGTAGAAAACAGAACCTGTTCCCCATTTTTTGTGCAATCTGGCTGGCCGCATTGATCTCGGCAGCCATAGGCCTGCTGCAGTGGCTGGACCTCCAAGGGCCGCTGGCAATGTACGTTGTACAAACCGACTTCGGCGAACGGGCACTTGGAAATCTAGGCCAACCCAATCAACTCGCCACGCTGCTGTTGATGGGCCTTGCTGCGCTGACTTGGACTTATGAGCAAAAACGCATAGGCCCGTGGGGGTTGGTATGTGGCGGAGGCTTTTTGACACTCGTACTCGTGCTCACCCAGTCTCGCGCAGGGATCTTGAGTGCAGTGGCGATGGCCCTCTTTGTTGCCTGGAAAAACATTGGCCATTCATCTCGCCTGAAGCCTCGGTATATTCTCGGTTGGCTGTTGTTGTTGCTTACAGCAGCACAACTATTGCCGCTGGTGAGCGAAGCAATGCTCATGGACGAGAGCCGAAACCTCATTGGCCTCAGAGATAATGGGCGACTGGTGATATGGCACCAAGTGTTCAATGGTATTTTGGAAGCCCCTTGGACAGGATATGGCTGGAACCAGACACCCACAGCCCATTCGGCAGGCAGTCTCACGGTACAAAGCTCGATGACTTACACCAATGCCCACAATGTCGTTTTAGACATATTGGCATGGACTGGCATTCCTCTGGGACTTGTGCTCACTTCGCTCTGCGCCTATTGGTTGCTTTCCAGGATCCAATTGTTGAGGGAGGTTGGTGGAGTCTATGCCATGGCCTGCCTTACCCCAGTTGTGGTGCACAGCCTCCTGGAATATCCATTCGCATACTCTTATTTTCTTATTTCCGCAGGTCTAATGATAGGATTTGTAGAGGCATCTTGCCTGCGCGCGCCCTCAACCTCCATCACACGAGCCCCATTGGCTGCAATCCTAGCCTTATTTCTCTCTGTGGCGGTCATTGCGATTCATGAATACGTAAAAGTTGAGGAAGATTTTCGTGTCGTGCGCTTTGAAAATCTTCGAATCGGACAAACACCAAAAGATTATACGCCTCCCGAGATATGGATGCTCTCCCAGATGAAGTCGATGTTAATCGCAGCAAGACAGGAAGCCAAGCGCGATATGACGCCGGATGAGCTGGATAATCTCAGAAAATCTTCTCTGCGCTTCCCCTACGGAGCGCTCAGCCTGAGATATGCCATCGCACTAGGACTCAATGGAAATCCCCAGGCAGCTACCAAACAAATGCAAATCATTCGTGGCATGTATGGAAAAATGTATTACGATGCAGCAGTATTCGTCCTACGAGACTTGGAGGAAAGCAAGTACCCCGAGCTTGCCGCCATCAAAACTCCATAAATTGTAGAATACTCAAAACCCATGAGAACCTCGATCACCAACTCCATCAAAATCAGGTTGATTGCAAGTGGCACCCATCTGGCCATTAGTTTGCTCATCGCGGTGTTTGCTGCGCTCCTGGTTTTTGGACTCTGGTATCCTTACCCATATCGAGAAATTTCCAGTGGAAAATCACTTTTCGCCCTACTTATCACCGTAGATGTAGTGATTGGCCCCTTGATAACGTTTGCAATTTTCAATAAATCAAAACCCAAACGAGAACTGGCAACCGACCTGACCATTGTGGGGATTCTACAAATAGCGGCACTAGCTTACGGTTTGTGGACAGTTTTTGAGGCGCGTCCAGTCCATTTGGTATTCGAATACTCACGATTCAGCGTAGTGCATGCTGCGGAGATTGAACCTAGTTTATTGAGCAAAGCCCCTCCTGCTCTGAGAAATTTGCCGCTGACAGGCCCAACCCCAATTGCTTTACGCCCCTTCAAGGATCGAGCGGAAAGTTTCGATGCAACAATTGCGGCCCTCGGAGGGGTACCGCTCGCCGCCCGCAGTGATTTATGGCACTCCTATGCAGAATCAACCGCAGATATTATTAAAGCATCGAAACCTATTTCCGATTTACTCACACGCTTCCCTGCTCAAAAAGACAATATTCACGCAGCCGCAGAAAAAACAGGACGCACTACGGAGAATTTGAACTATCTTCCTCTTGTTGGGCGAAATGGTGCTGCCTGGACTGTATTAATTGACGCTTCAACTGCCGAACCTGCGGCCTACCTACCAATTGATTCTTTCTAGCGAGCGGTGTTGCTATCTTTCAAAGCTTCCGGATTTCCCTCCATGCTTTTCCAACAGCAGCACGCCACTTATCGTCATCTGCTTATCAACCGCCTTGCACATGTCATAAACAGTCAGCAAGGCCACCTGCACCGCCGTCAGCGCCTCCATCTCCACCCCGGTGGGGCCCACTGTTTCTGCCGTGGCGGTGCATTGAATAGCATTGGCGGCGGGCACTGACTCCAGCTCCACCGCCACCCGGGTCAGCGCCAAGGGGTGGCATAGTGGAATCAATTCGCTGGTCTTCTTCGCGGCCATGATGCCCGCGATGCGCGCGATGCCCAGCACGTCTCCTTTTTTGGCTGTGCCGCTTTCTATGATGGCAAGCGTTGCCGGCTGCATCTCGATACGGCCGGTCGCCACTGCGATGCGGTGGGTGGCGGGTTTAGCGCCCACATCCACCATATGGGCTTGGCCTTGGGCGTCGAAATGGGTGAGAGAGGACATAGCGGAGTACTGGTAGTAGGAGTTGTTGCGAAACAATCGGCGGCTCAGGGCATCATAAGGACATGCGGAACTGCTTTTGGCCACGGGGGCTTGCCGTCTTGCCCCGGCACCATCTTCTTGCTGATTTCTGTCTTTTTTCGCCCTTTGCGCGCGTCAGACGGGCTCATATTGCTATATTATTTATAGCAATATGGTTGGTACTACCAGCCAATGCGCAGTCCCCGCTGCCTACGCTAGGCGAAAACAGCGACCTCACCACCAGCGCCGAGCGTCGCCTGGGCGATCGCATCATCCGGGAGCTGTACCGGGATCCCGACTATATCGACGACCCCGTCGTTGCAGACTATGTGCAGGGCATATGGCAGCCACTGATGGCAGCGGCCAAAGCACGGGGTGAACTTTCTGGCGAGCTGGACGAGCGCTTCGCCTGGGAGATCCTGCTGGGACGGGACCGCACGGTGAACGCGTTTGCGTTGCCTGGCGGTTACCTGGGGGTGCACCTGGGCCTGGTGGGGGTGGTAACAACGCGCGATGAACTCGCATCTGTGCTCGCACACGAACTCAGCCATGTCACCCAGCGCCACATCTCACGCCTGATCACGCAGCAGAGCAAGCAAACCCCGCTCCTGCTGGGCGCTCTGGTGCTGGGCGCGCTGGCGGCCAGCAAGAACCCCGGCGCCACGCAAGCCCTGGTGGTGGGGGGTCAGGCACTGGCGATGCAGAACCAGCTCAACTTCTCGCGCGACATGGAGCGCGAGGCGGACCGCATCGGCTACGGGCTGATGGCACCGGCAGGGTTTGCGCCCCAAGGCTTTGTGAGCATGTTTGACAAGCTGCAGCAGGCCAATCGGCTCAATGACAATGGCTCGTGGCCCTATCTGCGCAGCCATCCGTTGACCAGCGAGCGCATGGCAGACATGCAATCGCGCAATCCGCCTGGCAGCGGTTCAGGCCCAACCGCTCCCACCTCCTTGGACCATGCTTTGGTGGCCGCCCGCGCGCGGGTGCTCTCCAACCCCGGAGTGGACACCTTGCGCCAATGGGTCAATGAGCCCCAGGGCATCGGGTTCGCTGGCCAGCCGCTGCAGCGGCGAGCAGCAGCGCTGTATGCCGCTGCCCTCGGGGGCCTGCAGCTGCGTGACATGGGGGGCGCGCGATCTACCGCGCTGAAGCTCGAAGCACTGGCCCAGTCCGACCCTGCCGCGCTGCGCCTTGTGCGCTTGTTGCGTGCAGAGATCGAGCTGACCGCTGGCGATGCAGCAGCGGCGATGGCCGCACTGCCAGAAGCCCAGGGCGCCAGCACTCGCAGGCCGGAGCTGTTGCTGCGCAGCCAAATCTTGCTCAAGGCCAGCCAGGCAGCCACAGGAACGGGTCCACTGCAAACCTGGGTGGCCAGCCATCCCAAAGACGCCGGCGCATGGCTCCTGCTGGCTGCCTTGTGGCAAGCCCAGAACCAAGGCCTGCGCGCCATCCGCGCGGAGGCCGAGGCCCATGCCGCGCGGTATGACTATGCGGCGGCCGTAGACCGGTTCAAAGCAGGCCAGGATATGGCCCGCCGTGGTGGTGCTGCGGCGGACCACATTGAGGCGTCCATCATCGACACCCGGCTGCGCGCCATGGAGTCACTTCTTCGTGAACAGGCCGCCGAGCGCTGATTCGATCAGTACGCCCAGCACAGAGTAAATGAGCGAGCCCAACAGGGCTGCGCCAAAACCGGTGACATGGAAGCCGTCAAGCACGCTGGCGGCTGCCCAGAACATCAGTGCGTTGATGACGAACAAGAAGAGCCCCACGGTCACGATGGTGACCGGCAGTGTCAACACCACCAGCACCGGCCGCAGGACCACATTGAACAAGCCGATCACGAAGGCCGCGATCAACGCCGAGGAAAAGCTTTTCACCTCGACGCCACTGTAGATGTACGCCACGAACAACAGCGCGGCTGCGCTGAGCAGCCATTTGAGAAGAAGTTTCATAGCCAAAGAATAGCACCGGCCAGCGGGCAAGAAAAAGGGCCCTACAGGCCCTTTTTTGATCACCTATCGCCCGACCCACGAGAGGCAGGCGTGTCCTTGTGGCGCACCATGGCGCCCGGTCACTCCAGCGCCAGTACCCACAGGGTGCCAAAACCGGTAAGCAAGCTGCCCATCAGGGTGCCCGGCCTGGGGGTGGGCCAGCGGCGGCCCGTCGCCTGGCCTTGCGCCCCGTCCTCCGGGGCTTCCGACTTGGGACGACGGGCATCCACAACCTGGGCGGCAGAGGGTTGGGCGGCCTGCAACTGCTCCGTCAGCTCCACCAGGGGCCCCTTGGCAACCACGGTGGTCACGCTGTTCGCGGGGGCCCGCAGGACGGGGAGAATCTGGGCAAACAGCTTGTCTGCCCACTTGGTGCGCCAGTTTTCACGGGCGCTGTGGCTGACCCATTTGCTGATACGGTGGGTCATGCGCGGCGCGCAGGCCACCAACACCCACTGGGTCTGCGCCATCGGCGCACGGGCAAACAGGGGCGCTAGCACCTGCTGGGCATACGCTGCGTCGTCCACGTACACGATGACTCTGTCCATACCACCTCCTGTGTAAGCCACAAGGCCCCGGTGTGCAAGGAACACACCTGCGGGGCCATCGATCAGATCAGTGCTGCTGTTCGGCAGGTGCCGCAGCGCCTCGGCGCGAAAGAATGAACTTCCCAGCCGCCAGCACCAGCAACGCACCGGCCACGCTGGCACCGTACTTGACCGTGTCGAGCACATCGCCAGAAGCGTCCAGCGGCATCTTCAGCATCCACTGCCACTTGTCAGGGTTGGCCAGGGCAGGGTCAGTGACCAGCATGCCACCCGCGATCCAGCCCAGCAGCATGCCGCCCAGCGTGATGATCATCGGGAAACGCTCCATGAGCTTGATGACCAGCTGGCTGCCCCAGACGATGATCGGGATGGAGATCAGGAGGCCCAACACCACCAGCAGGAACTGGTGTTCGCCCGCGTTCTGCGCAGCACCGGCAATGGCGATCACGTTGTCCACGCTCATCACCAGGTCGGCCACGATGATGGTCTTGATGGCCGCCAGCAGCTTGTCGCTGCCCTGCACGTCGCCATGGCCTTCTTCATCCGGGGCCAGCAGCTTGACACCAATCCACACCAGCAGGATCGCGCCCACAAACTTGAGGAAGGGCAACGCCAGCAGCGTCATCGCAAACGCGATCAGGATCACGCGCAGCACAATGGCACCGGCCGTGCCCCAGATGATGCCCTTGGTGCGCTGTGCAGGGGGCAGCTTGCGGCAAGCCAGCGCAATGACCACAGCGTTATCGCCACCCAGCAGGATGTCGATGATGATGATCTGGCCCAGTGCGAGCCAGAATTCGGGCGATGCCAAAAAGTCCATAAATTCCTCTGTATCAGTAGCGCGAAGGGAGGATCTCGCCGCCACTGTAGCGCCGAGTCCATCCCAGGGATAGAGGGCCTGCGGTCGGAGGATCAGGGACTTGCAGCCACGCGGCGGGGGCGCGGCACACGAAGAGGCAGCCTTGATCAGCCCACAGCGGGCCCATCAAAGGTCTTGCTCAGTTCCGCACATGGACCATGTGCGTGGAACCCGGAACGCCGGAAGCAATGCTTCGTATTGACGACGAATCCGATGCCCTGCACTGCGAACACGAGGGCGTGGCCCCGCTGCAATGCAAGTCGGGAGCTACTCCCCTTCGAGCCTTCGATTGGAACATCGCCAGCGCAGCCACGCAAGGGTCGGCATGTTGTGGTTACTGCGTACGTCCGTCTTGGCGCGCGGGGGATGGGGCAGATAACACCACGGCCCGCATCCCACGCCCGGGCGGCTATGATCCAGCCCCCTTGTGTCCCGCCCCTCCATGGCCGCCATCCACATCACCGACATCGAAGCCGCCATCAACCACTGGCGCCACCGCGCGCCGTCGCCGGACGGCGTTGCGCTGGCGCCCGAGATCGAGGCCCTGGGGGAAGCGTATGCGCTGATGGTCTACCACCGCCAGACCACCATCGACGAAAACGACCTGCCTGCCCACGCGCTGGCCGCATGGCTGGCCTGGTACGACACCACCCCCGACACCCCCTGCATCGCTATCTGCTCCACCAGCCAGGGAGACGATCTGTGCAAAGGCTGCGGCCGCACCTTCGAAGAAGTGCAGCACTGGCCGTCCCTGAGCCCTGCTGAAAAGCGGGTGGTGTGGCGCCGCATCACCATGGAACATTCTGCGTGGCGCTTCAATCGTTATGCCGAGCGTGCTGCCGAGGGCGCCTCAGCGCCACAAGCGCCCGCGCCCTGAAACCAGCAAGGACGGGGGCTGTACGCCGCCCCCCGCAGCCGCTATGGTGGAGCCATGCTGCGCCTGACCCAAGCCCCGAACATTGCCATCGCCACGCTGTGGGCCGACCTGCTCTGTGAGGCGGGCATGGCAGCGTCGGTGCAACGGCAATATCTGGGTGCCGCTGCGGGGCACCTGCCGCCCGACCAGTGCCTGCCCGAGATCTGGCTGGATTACGAAGAACACGCCACCCGCGCACGCGCCCTGTTGCAGGAATTGCAGACCCTGCCCCAGCGCCACTGGGCCTGCCGCTGCGGCGAAATTGTGGAAGGCGGCTTCGAACAGTGCTGGCAGTGTGGCGCACTCATGCCACGCGACTGAGGCCCGCTCACGTCTGGGCGGGCAGACAGTTAACCAATCACTCCTGATTTGATAGCTAAAAAGACATACCTATCAGGCGAAAACGGCCTTTTTTACTCAAGAATCTACTTCCAGCGCACAGGCTCCACATGCACACTGCCCTGGGTGCTGCTCAGGGTGATGGCCCCTTCCTGCACCGTGGCCTGCAGCTGCATGCTGCGCTCGGCCAGCTGGGCCAGGGCCTGGGATGCCTCGGTGGGAATGCGCCAGACCTGCAGTTTGTCCAGGCGCGAGAGCTTGCTTTCGATGCCCTTCCACCAGATTTCCGAAGCGTGGTTGAAGCAGTAGACGATCACGGAGTCGGCCTTGCTGCAGGCCTTGGTCAGCGGCTTGTCCTCGGGCTGGCCCACTTCGATCCACACACGCTTGCGCCCGGTGAAGTCGGTGAGCGACGCATCCGGGTCATCCGGGTCCGACAGGCCCGCGCCAAACGCCAGCGTGCCGTCGCCGTTGCATAGGTCGTTGAGCTGGTGCGCCTGGATGGCCAAGGCGGCCAGCCGGACCATCATGCGCTCGTCCGTCTCGCTGGGGTGGCGTGCCAGGGTGAGCGCATGGTCAGCGTAGTAGCCATGGTCGATGTCGGCGATCTGGAGGTTCGCCTTGAAGATGGTGGATTTGATGGCCATGCAGCCTCGCTACAAAATAGATAGCCGCTAGTGCTTGACAGACAAGCGCTAGCGGCCAAAGAAGCTTGAAAAAGCTGCGATCAGACCCGGCGTGCCAACTCGGCTGCCTTGCCCACGTAGCTGCCGGGCGTCATGGCAAGCAGGCGGTCCTTTTCAGCCTGGGGAATCTCCAGCGACTGGATCAGGCCGTGCAGCGCCTCGGCCGTCACGGTCTTGCCACGGGTCACTTCCTTGAGCTTTTCATAGGCGCCCTGCACGCCGAAACGGCGCATCACGGTCTGGATGGGCTCGGCCAGCACTTCCCACGCGGCGTCCAGGTCTTCGGCCAGGTTTTCTTCGTTGATTTCGAGCTTGTTCAGGCCGGTGAGCAGCGAGGCATAGGCCAGCGTGGCGTAGCCCAGGGCCACGCCCATGTTGCGCAGCACGGTGCTGTCGGTCAGGTCGCGCTGCCAGCGGCTGACGGGCAGCTTTTCGGACAGGTGCTTGAGCAGCGCATTGGCAAGGCCCAGGTTGCCTTCGGCGTTCTCGAAGTCGATGGGGTTGACCTTGTGCGGCATGGTGCTCGAACCAATCTCGCCCGCCTTCAGGCGCTGCTTGAAGTAGCCCAGGCTCACATAGCCCCAGATGTCGCGCGACAGATCGATGAGGATGGTATTGGCACGGGCCACGGCGTCGAACAGCTCGGCCATGTAGTCGTGCGGCTCGATCTGGATCGAGTAGGGCTGGAAGGTCAGGCCCAGGCCCAGCGGCTCGGGCGTTTCGATGACCTTCTGGCTGAAGGCTTCCCAGTCAAACTCGGGCCAGGCGGACAGGTGGGCGTTGTAGTTGCCCACGGCGCCGTTCATCTTGCCCATGATCTTGACGGCGGCGATCTTCTCGCAGGCCGTCTGCAGGCGCATCACCACGTTGGCCATTTCCTTGCCCACGGTGGTGGGGCTGGCGGTCTGGCCGTGGGTGCGGCTGAGCATGGGCACGTCGGCAAAGGCGTGCGCCATTTCGCGCAGCTTGAGCACGATGCGGTCCAGGCCCGGCAGCACGACCTGGTCGCGGCCGGAGCGCAGTTGCAGCGCGTGGCTGGTGTTGTTGATGTCTTCGCTGGTGCAGGCAAAGTGCACGAATTCAGAGGCCTTTTCCAACTCGGGGCGGGCTTCGAACTTGCTCTTGATCCAGTATTCGACCGCCTTCACGTCGTGGTTGGTGGTCTTTTCGATCTCCTTGATGGCGGCAGCGTCGGCTTCGGAGAAGTTCTTGACCAGGCCCAGCAAGTAAGCGCGCGCTCCGGTGGTGAGGGGCTTGAATTCAGCAAACCCCGCATCCGAGAGCGCAATGAACCAGGCCACTTCCACCTGCACGCGGCGGTGCATGTAGCCATGCTCGCTCATGATCGGGCGCAGGGCGGCAAGTTTGGTGGCGTAACGGCCGTCAAGCGGCGACAGGGCAGTGATGGTAGACAGGCTCATGGCGCGCAATTGTAGGCGGGGTGGGTCGGCGGGGTTTGTGGGGGCGGCGCATCAGTCAGCCTCATGCCGGGTCGCTGTCGATAGAATCAAACCCGAATTGTTCAGCATCCCCGCGCACTGGAAGACACACCATGAAATTGATCGGAGCCACCACCAGCCCCTACGTGCGCAAGGTACGTATCGTGATGGCTGAGAAAAAGCTCGACTACCAGTTCGTGCAAGAAAACGTCTGGGCAGACGACACCCACATTGCCACCTCCAACCCACTGGGCAAGGTGCCCTGCCTGGTCATGGAAGGGGGCGAGGCCGTTTTTGACTCGCGCGTGATTGTCGAATATCTGGACACCCTCTCGCCCGTGGGCAAGCTGATCCCGTCGCAAGGCCGCGAACGCGCCGAGGTCAAGACATGGGAAGCCCTGGCCGACGGCGTGATGGATGCCGGCATCCTGGCCCGCCTGGAAGCCACCTGGGTCCACCGCAAGGACAGCGAACGCAGCCAGGCCTGGATTGACCGCCAGTTGATCAAGGTGAACGACGGGCTCAAGTCCATGAGCCAGGGCCTGGGCGACAAGCCCTACTGCAGCGGCATTCACCTGAGCCTATCCGATATCGCCGTGGGCTGCGCCCTCGGCTGGCTGGAGTTCCGCTTTCCCGAGATCGCCTGGCGCAGCGAGTACCCCAACCTGGGCAAGCTGCTCGACAAGCTGATGCTGCGCCCGAGCTTCGCCGACACCAAACCGTCCTAAGCGGCCAGCATGGCAGCCCAGGTTGGGTAAAGCCCCCACGCTGGGCTTGCCGTATGCTCGGGTGCTTATGAACGAAATGGTTCAAAACCCCTCGAAGGCCACCGGCACACGGGCTACGCGGCAGCGCGCGGCCCGTGATGCCGCGTCCACCCCCGGGGCGGACCGCGTGCGCATCAACGACCCTGATCGCACCATGGCCAACATCCTGCAGGTGGCCACAGCCGAATTTGCCGACAAGGGGCTGGCCGGGGCGCGCATTGATGAGATAGCCGCGCTGACCAGTACCAGCAAACGCATGATCTACTACTACTTCGGTAGCAAGGAAGGTCTGTATGTGGCGGTGCTGGAGGATGCCTACCGGCGCATCCGGCGCATTGAGTCGGAACTGCACCTCGAAGACCTCGCGCCCGAGCAGGCCCTGCGCACCCTGGTGGGTTTCACGGTGGACTACCAGCTCGCCAACCCCGACTTCATCCGCCTGGTGATGAACGAAAACATGCACCGGGGCGAGTTCATCAGCCAGTCCACGACCATCCAGGAACTCAACATCCCGGTCATCCATGCCGTGCGTGACGTGTACCAGCGTGGCGTGGCTGCGGGGGTTTTTCGTCCGGATGTGGACCCGGTCGATCTGCACATGTCGATCTCGGCCCTGTGTTTTTTCAATGTGGCCAACCGCCACACCTTTGGCGCGATCTTCAAGCGCTCGCTCGATACCCCCGCCGCCACGGCGCAACGCCGTGAATCGATCATCGAGATGATCGTGCGCTTCCTGCGGCCCTGATCCGCCTGGCGCGTGCGCGCACCGACGCCCGCGCCACACAGTCATCCCCCCTTCGTCAGCACCCTGCGTGCGCCCCTGGCGTGGCGGCGCCCTGCCATGACCACGCATGCAGGGTTTGCACCTAGATCAAATACTAACCAGTTCGTACAAAATTTAAAAACAGCAACCGATAACGACTGGAGACACCATGTTTGCACTGGCCGACCGCTGGCTCGGGCGATACACCCGCGCACTCGACATGCTTTCCGGCCTGTGCCTGGCCATCATGGTGGTGCTGGTGTTTGGCAACGTGGTGTTGCGCTACACCGTGAACTCGGGCATTACGGTGTCCGAAGAGCTGTCGCGCTGGTTGTTCGTGTGGCTGACCTTCATGGGAGCCGTGGTGGCTTTGCGGGAGCACGGACACCTGGGTACCGACGTGCTGGTGTCCCGCCTGCCTGCGGCGGGCAAAAAGGTCTGCCTGGTTCTGGCGCAGGTCGCCATGCTGTATGTCTCCTGGCTGCTGCTCAAGGGCAGCTGGGCGCAGATGGTGATCAATGCCGACACCGAAGCACCGGTCACCGGGGCATCGGTGGGCATCTTCTACGCCAGCGGTGTGCTCATGGGCGGGTCCGCCATTGCCATCTTGCTGCGTGACCTGCTGCGCACACTCTTTGTGCCGCTGAGCGAAAACGAACTGGTCATGGTGCAGGAAAGCGAAGAACTCGCAGCGCTGCAACACCGCACGGAAGACGCCAGTGCAACCCCTCCCTCGGCAGGCCCGCGCCACTGATCCCCCTTTTGCACTGGAACGCGCACTATGACCGTCACCATCTTCCTGGGCTCCCTTTTGCTTGCCATGGCGATCGGCGTCCCCATCGCTTACGCGCTGCTGATCTGCGGCGTGGCGCTGATGTGGCATCTGGACCTGTTCGACGCACAAATCCTGGCGCAGAACGTGATCAACGGCGCGGACAGTTTTCCGCTGCTGGCCGTGCCTTTCTTCATGCTGGCGGGCGAGATCATGAATGTGGGGGGGCTGTCCAAGCGCATCGTGAAGCTGGCGCTCACCATGGTGGGCCATGTCCCCGGTGGCCTGGGCTATGTGGCCATCATGGCGGCTGTGATCCTGGCAGCTGTGTCCGGCTCGGCCGTGGCGGATGCGGCGGCCTTGGCGTCGCTCCTGCTGCCGATGATGGTGGCGGCTGGGCACAACAAGGAGCGGTCGGCAGGCCTGATTGCCTCCGCCGGGATCATCGCTCCGGTCATCCCGCCGTCCATCGGTTTTGTGATCTTTGGTGTGGCCGCCAACGTGTCCATCAGCAAGCTGTTCCTGGCGGGCATTGTTCCGGGCGTGCTGCTCGGGCTCTCGCTGGCCGTGACGTGGTGGTGGCTCGTGCGCCGCGAGGATGTGGCGCCACCGAAGCGCGCCACGCGCGGAGAGCTGCTGCTGGCGCTGCGCGAGGCCGTGTGGGCCCTGGGCCTGCCCATCATCATCCTTGTGGGCCTGCGCATGGGTGTATTCACGCCGACAGAAGCCGCTGTGGTGGCCGCCGTGTACTCGCTGTTTGTCGCGATGGTGGTGTACCGCGAGCTGAGCCTGCGCCAGCTGGTGGAGATCTTTCAGACCTCTGCACGCACCAGCGCCGTGGTCATGTTCCTGGTGGCTGCCGCCATGGTGTCTGCCTGGCTCATTACCGTGGCCGATCTCCCGTCTGCGGTCATCGGCATGCTGGAGCCTTTCATGGGCAACCAGACGCTGTTGCTGATCGCGATCATGGTGCTGGTCATGGTGGTGGGCACCGCGATGGACATGACGCCCACCATCCTCATTCTCACGCCCGTGCTGATGCCGGTGGTCAAGGCAGCCGGCATTGACCCGGTGTACTTCGGCGTGTTGTTCATCATCAACAACGCCATTGGTCTTATCACACCGCCCGTGGGAACCGTGCTCAACGTGGTGGCCGGGGTGGGCCGCATTTCCATGTCGCAGGTCACCCGGGGCGTCATGCCGTTCATGGTGGCGCAGTTCATCGTCATGTTCCTGCTGGTGCTGTTCCCGTCCATCGTTCTCGTGCCCTTGCGCCTGCTGGGGGGCTGATCCGCCCTTCCGCCCTCACCGTTTCTGCCCGCCCAAAACCCAAGGAGACCATCCCATGAAGCTGCTCAAAACCCTGCTCGCCACGGCTCTCATCGCCGCATCGCTGCTGCCCGCCGCGCACGCGCAGGAGCGCACCATCAAGTTCGCCTTCCAGAACCAGAAGGACCACCCGCAGGCCCAGGGCGCGCAAAAGTTTGCCGACCTGGTGGCGGCCAAGACCAACGGCCGCATCGCCGTGAAGCTCTTCCCTGGCGGCACGCTGGGCGGCGACCTGCAGACCGTGTCGGCGCTGCAAGGTGGCACGGTGGAGATGACGGTGCTCAATGCCGGCATCCTGTCCGCCCAGGCCAAGGAATTCGGTATCTACGACTTCCCCTTCCTGTTCGCGACGCCCCAAGAGGCTGACGCCGTGACCGACGGCCCCTTCGGCAAGAAGCTGCTCGACAAGCTGCAGGCCAAGAACCTGGTCGGCCTGGGCTACTGGGAGCTGGGCTTTCGCAACCTCACCAACAGCAAGCGCCCCATCACCAAGGCCGAAGACATTGCAGGTCTCAAGATCCGCGTGATCCAGTCGCCCATCTACATCGACATGTTCAACGCGCTGGGCGCCAACGCCGTGCCCATGCCGTTCCCCGAGCTGTACACCGCCATGGAGCAAAAGGCCGTGGACGGCCAAGAGAACCCGTTCTCCACCATCCTGTCGTCCAAGTTTGCGGAGGTGCAGAAGTACCTGACCGTCACGCGCCACATGTACAACCCCCAGGCCGTGATCGTGAGCAAGAAGTTCTGGGACAGCCTGAACCCTGCCGACCAGAAGGCGCTCACCGACGCCATGGCCGAGGCCACCACCTTCCAGCGCGGTGTGTCGCGCGTGCAGGCCAACGTGGCGCTGGAAGACCTCAAGAAGGCCGGCATGCAGGTGTCCGAGTTCTCGCCCGCCGAGCTGGACAAGCTGCGCGCCAAGGTCAAGCCTGTGGTCGAAAAGCACAGCGAAAAAGTGGGCGCCGAGACGGTGAAAGAGGTCTACGCCACGCTGGCCAAGCTGCGCGGCGGCAAGTAAGCCCCACGCTGCCCTCCTCGCACGGCCGCCCATGGCCTAGCCACGCCCGGCCGTGCATTCACCCCGTATTCCGCCCGCCCCATGAGCACCCAGCTGCTTGAACCCCCGGTCACCACACCCACGTCCGCCATGCCATCCACAAGCCCCCGCAAGGTGCTGATCGGACTGATCGGTGCCGGCATCCAGAAGTCGCTGTCGCCCGCGCTGCACGAAGAAGAAGCACGCCACCACGGTATGCGCCTGCACTACCAGCTCATTGACCTGGACCGCTCGGCCTCCTCGGCGGAGCATCTGCCCACGCTGTTATCCGCGGCACGCATCATGGGCTACGCCGGCTGCAACGTGACCTACCCCTGCAAGCAGGCGGTGATCCCGCACCTCGACAGCCTGTCCGAAGAAGCGCGCGCCATGGGCGCCGTGAACACGGTGGTCATCCGTGACGGACAACTGGTGGGGCACAACACTGATGGATCCGGCTGGGCCTGGGGCTTTACCCGCGCGCTGCCCGGCGCCGACCTGCGCCGCGTGGTGCTGCTGGGCGCAGGTGGTGCGGGCGCCGCCATTGCCCATGCCGTGCTGCGCCTGGGCGCCGAGCACCTGAGCATTGTCGATGCGCAGCCCGAGCGCGCAGCGCAACTGGCCGCCGACGTGAATGCGCTCTATGGCGCCCGGGCCGAAGCGGCTGACATCCAAACGGCCATGGCACAAGCCACCGGTCTGATCCACGCCACTCCCACGGGCATGGACAAGCTGCCCGGCCTGCCGCTGGACGTTGCGCTGCTGCGGCCCACGATGTGGGTGTCCGAGGTGGTGTATTTCCCGCTCGACACCGCGCTGGTGCAGGCGGCGCGCGCACTGGGCTGCCGCGTGTCGGACGGCGGCGGCATGGCCGTGGGCCAGGCCGTGGGCGCGTTCGAGCTGTTCACCGGCGAGGCGCCCGATGCCGCACGCATGGACGCGCATTTCCGCCGCCTGGTCAGCGCCCGCTGATGCCCCCCGCAACGAACAAGGAGCCCCCATCCATGAGCACCCCGATGATGGCCGCCCGCGAAGCGCTGGGCGAACTGCCCAACCCCCTGGGCCTGCAGGGCGTGGAGTTCATCGAATACGCCACCAGCCGCCCCCAGGCGCTGGGCCAGGCGCTGGAGCGCATGGGTTTTCAGCCCGTGGCGCGCCACCGCTCGCGCGAGGTGCTGCTGTATCGCCAGGGCGACATGAACATCATCGTCAACGCGCACCAGGATGCCGAGCGCACGGGCCTGCATGCGCCGCCAGCGCTCACCGAAGCCCCCGTGCTGGCCGCTGTGGCGTTCCGTGTCGGCAATGCCGCCGCAGCGTTTCGCCGCGTGCTGGAGCTGGGCGCCTGGGCCGTGCACACCGAGGTCGAGGTGATGGAGCTGAACATCCCCGCCATCCACGGCGTAGGCGCAAGCCGCATCTACTTCGTAGACCGCTGGAAAGAGTTCTCCATCTACGACGTGGACTTTGTGCCCATCCCCACCGTCAACCCCTGCCCGCCCGCACTGCAGGGCCTGCACCTGTTCGGCGTGGTCCAGTACATCGGCCTGGGCCGCGCAGCGGACTGGATCCACTTCTACAGCGAGCTGTTCGGCTTTGCCGAGCTGGCGCCCAACCAGTCGTTTGGCGTGCTCACCCACGGCCGCATCCTGTCCAGCCCGTGCGGCACATTGCACTGGCAACTGATTGAGCCGCAGGTCGATGCGCTGGATGCCGACCCCGAGGAGCTGCTGCAGCGCGTGGCCTTTGGCACGCCCGACGTGCTGGCCACCGTGAATGCACTGCGTGCGCGCGGCGTGGAGTTTGTGGAGTCGCCCACGGGCGTGCACACCGGCACGCGCGGCGCGCTCACGCGTGCCGATGCGGCCTCGCCCAGCTTTGAGCTGGTGCTCGACGCCCGCTGAGCCTGGAGACTGCCCATGCGCCGATCCACCATGCAACGCAACGTCGCCGATTTCGGCATGGACACCATCAGCCTGGCTGGGCCACTGGAGGCCAAGCTCGCCGCCGTCAAGGCCGCAGGTTTTGGCCAGATCATGCTGGCCGCGCGCGACATCGTGGGCCACCCTGAGGGCATCGAAGCCGCCGTGCACGCCGTGCGCAACAGCAGCCTGCGCGTGACGGGCTTTCAGGTGCTGCGCGATTTTGAAGGCCTCTCAGGCCACCTGCACAGCTACAAGGTGGACATTGCCAAGCAGATGATCCTGATGGCGCGCGACCTGGGCGCGCCCGTGCTGCTGGCCTGCAGCTCCACGTCATCGCATGCCACGGCCGACGCCGATGCCGTTGCGCGCGACCTGCGCAAGCTGGCGCTGCTGGCGCTGCCCCACGGCATCCGCGTGGCGTTTGAAGGCCTCTCCTGGGGCCGCCACATCAACGAGGTGCACCAGGCCTGGGCCGCCGTAGAGCAGGCCGACTGCCCCAACCTCGGGCTGGCCATCGACTCGTACCACCAGTTCGCCACCAGCACGCCACTCTCGGCGCTGGAAGACGTGGACCCGGCCAAGATCTACCTCGTGCAGCTGTCGGACTTCATGTGGCAGGAGACGCGCACGGTGCAGGAGCGCATCGAGACTGCGCGCCACTTTCGCGTGTTCCCCGGCGAGGGCGTGCACAGCCAGGCGCTGGCCGAGCTGGTGCGCACGCTGGACGGCATGGGCTACCAGGGCGACTACAGCTTTGAAGTCTTCAACGACGACTACCAACAGCTGCCGCTGCCCTATGTGGCGCAACGGGCGTGGAACAGTGCGCTGTGGCTGGCCGAAGGCGTGCTGCGGCGCGCGGTGCCGCTGCCGGGGCATCCGCGCATCCGTGCGGTGGGCTGATGAAGGCCCGGACCGTCAGCTATTGGCGCGCTTCTTGAGCCAGCGCATCAGCGCGCCCACCACGGGCAGCTTCTCATACAGCTCTTCGGCCGCGTCCCAGTAGTCGCGGTGCAAGGTCACCTGACCCTGGGCGTCCAGCACCAGGTGCGAGGCGCCACGCACCGTCTGCGTCACGCCCTTGTGGAAGTCTTTGAACGCGAACAAAAAGTCCCAGGTCAAAAAGCACTGCTGCCCCTGCACCACGCGGCCCGTGACCACAAAACGCGGCTGCTCCAGTGCCTCGAACATGTGGGCAAAGATGCCCTGGATGGCAGGCACGCCCACCACCTCGTTGAACGGGTCTTTGAAGCGCGCCTGGGGCGCGTAGAACTGGCCGATGGTCGCCACATCGGCGGGCGACAGGTTCTCAAAAAACGCAATGACGCGCTTGACGGCTTCTTCGGTGGCGGGGGCGGTGTAAGGAGGCTGCATGGAAACTCAGAGTCCCGTGAACTTGCGAACCGCCGGAAAGTACCACCGGTACGGCAATAAGCGCAGCAGCTTCATCACACGCGTGAAGCGCTTGGGAAAGTGGATGTCGAACTGCCCCCGAGCCCAGCCTTGCAGGATCTCATCGGCCGCCGCTTCGGGGGAGATGAGCGCAGGCATGGTGAAGTCGTTGCCCGCCGTGAGCGGCGTGGCCACAAAGCCCGGGTTGATCACGCTCACGCCCAGGCCCAGGTCGTGCAGGTCCAGGTACAGCGCCTCGGCCAGGTTGATGAGCGCGGCCTTGGTGGGCCCGTAGGCCAGGCTCTTGGGCAGGCCCCGGAACCCCGCCACGCTGCTGATCAGGCTCACATGCCCCGGCCGCCCTGCCTGCGCGGCGGCGAGCATGGCGGGCAGCACGGCGGCCAGCACGTGCAGTGCGCCGTTGTAGTTGATCTGCTCATGGCGCAGCATCACGGTCAGGTCGAAGTCGGTCGCGCGCATGTCGCGGTAGTAGCCCGCGCAGTAGCACACCAGGTCGGGCGCGCCATCCGCCAGCACCTGCGCGGCGGCGGCCTGCACCTGGGCCGGTTCGGCCGTGTCAAAAGCCAGCGCCGTGCTGCCGGGGTGCTGCACCACAAAGGCGTTCAGCGCATCGCTGCTCCGGGCCGAGACGATGACCTGCGCGCCGCGCGCATGCAGCGCTGCCGCCGTTGCCCGGCCTATGCCGCTGCTGGCCCCGATGAGCCAGGCCCGGCGGCCCTTCCAGTCGCGCAAGGGTGGGTTGAGTTTCATGGTGCGCGCTTGGTGAAGGACAGGGTGATTTCGCCCAGCCGCACGCCGAACTTGCTCATGGTCGCGCGGTTGAGCATCACGCGGTCGTCGATGAGGTACATCCAGTCGTCCAGGTCCACGTTGTAGACCTTGCCATCCACGGGCAGGGCCAGCGTGTAGTTCCAGCGGAAGGCGTTGCCGCGCGTCTGGCCGTTGGCCGTGCCCACCACATCGTCGGCAGTGCCGGTGTAGCGGCCGTCGGCGTGTTTGGTCAGGCGCCAGATGCGGCGCTGCGTGGTGCCGTCGGAATAGGTGAAGGCTTCGTCCAGCACGCCCTCGTTGCCCTTCCAGCTGCAGTCCATCACCACGGTGAAGCGTTTGACGATCTGGCCGCTGCGGTCCTGGAAGATGCCGTAGGCGTCGATCTTGCCGTTGAAATACTGGGCCAGGTCCAGCACGGGTTTTTCGCTGGCGTAGCCGTCAATGCTCTGGCTGGCGCAGCCCGACAGGACCACAGGTGCGGCCACGGCGGCGGAGAGAAGAAGGCGTCTTTGCATGTTGAGCATCCCTTGAAAAATCAGGCACTGGCCGCGCCGCGCGCGGGCCGAAGCACCAGCCCATACAGCGCCCCCGCTGCCAGCAGCTTGAGTGCGCAAGGCAACACGGCATAGGCCCAGCCCAGGGTCTGCAGGCCTTCTTCGCTGCGTGTGCCGGGGGTGTAGCCCCACCAGCCCAGTAGCGGCAGCGCGAGGCCTGCGGCCAAAGCCAGGTTGAGCTTGGTGGCAAAGTTCCACCAGCCAAAGTAAGCGCCCTCGTGCTGGCCGCTGTCGCCCTCGGCGGCGATCACCCCCGCCAGCAGGGCGCTGGGCAAGGCCAGGTCCGTGCCCAGCGCTACACCCGACAGCGCACAGACCACCAGGAAGGGCAGCATGTCGCCGCGCCCGAGGAACGCAGTCCACACAAACACTGCAATCGCCAGCAGCATGCCCGCCAGCCAGGTGCGCGCCAGCCCCCAGCGCGCCACGGCACGCAGCCACAGCGGAATGGACAGCGCCGCACAGACGAAATAGACCGCCAGAAACATCGGCTCCTGCGCGGGCGGTGCCTGCAGGCGGTCCTGGATGAAGAACAGCACCAGCGTGGCCGGGATGGCACTGGCAATGCCGTTGAGCATGAACACCACCAGCAGGCGGCGGAAGGCAGGCCGTCCCCAGGGACGCCACAGGCTGGCACGGTGGGGAGGGCGGTACACACCCGCCACGGCACCCGCGTGGCCTGTGGGGCGCGGGGCGCGCGCCCAGCACCACCAGCCCAGCAGCAGGGCGAGGGCAAACACGCTGAGCATCACCGGCAGGCCCAGCAGCGCAGGCAACACCGAGGCCAGCACCACACCCATCAGCGCGGCCCCTTCGCGCCAGGCCACGATGCGGCTGCGCTGCAGTTCGTCACCGCCCAGGCGCGCGCCCCAGGACTGGTGCGCAATGCTGAGCTGGCTGTAGGCGGTGTAAGTGATGAGCAGCGCCACCAGCGCCCAGGCGACGAGCGCATCGGCCCCGCGCACCAGGGGGAAGAACAGGCTGGTCAGCCCCAGTGCCAGCACCGTGGCCGACACCGCGCCAACCGCCAGCACCGAACGCACCGAGCGGCCAAACAGGTAGTCGGCAAGGCGACCCAGCAGCGGGTCGATGAAGGCATCGAACAGCCGCGCCGCCAGCAGCACGGCGCCCAGCGTGGCCAGCGGCATGCCAAATTCGCGGGCGTAGTGGTTGGGCAGCAGCACATACAGCGGCAGCGCCACAAACGCCAGCGGCAGGCCCAGCAGCCCATAGGCCAGGCCGTGGCCGGCGCGCATGGGCGTGGTGGTGGTCATTGCGGGCCCTGGCCTGCGGTGCGGGTGGCCGCGATCAGCTGCTGCCGCAGCCCGGGCTCGGAGGTCTGGGGCGACAGCCAGATGCCGAAGAACAGGCGCGAGAACTCGGCATCGGCCACCTCGCCCACCACGCGGCCGCCCATCTTGAAGACGGCGCCTGCGCCGGGCTGGTACAGGCCCAGCAGGCGGTCGCCGGGCTTCACATCCGGCAAGGCCGCCTGCAGCGCCTGCTGCCAGCGAGTGGCCTGCTGCGGCGTGAAGCTGCCCACGCGGCGCATCTCTTCGATGGAGCGTTTGGCAATCGCCTCGGCCGTGAAGTTGCGCTGGTAGGTCAGCTCCAGCGCCAGCGGGTGGGCGCTGTACTGGTCGGCGTCAAAACCGGGCTGGGCCCACAGGCGCGCGCGGTACACGTCAAAACCCAGGAAGCGCATCGTGCCTTGCCCCACCAGGCGCGCGCCCGCCAGCGGTGCGCTGGCGCCGGGCGACGCGCTCGCCACCCCTTCCGTCCCCTGCGCCATTGCAAAATTTGAGAAAAAAACGGCCTCTGCGCCTGCTAGCAAAGCGCTGATAGCTATGTTTTTTATAGCAATCATGCTTTCACCAGGGTGTACTGCACCAGGTCGATGTTGCGCATGGCGAACGCAGCCTCGCAGTAGGCCAGGTAGAACTCCCAGATGTGCATGAAACGCTCATCAAACCCCAGCTGCAAGATCTGTGTGCGCTGCGCCAGGAAGCGCTCGCGCCAGCGCTTGAGGGTTTCGGCGTAGTCCTGGCCAAACGCGAACTCGTCCACCACGCGCAGGCCTGCGGCCTCGGCCTCGCGGCGAAACTCGCGCGGGCAGGGCAGGCAGCCGCCGGGGAAGATGTACTGCTGGATGAAGTCGGTGGAGCTGATGTAGCGCTCGAACAGACTGTCGTCGATGACGATGCTCTGGATGCAGGCCTTGCCACCGGGTTTGAGCAGGCGGTTCACCGATTGGAAGTAGGTGGGCCAGTATTCTCTGCCCACGGCCTCGACCATCTCGATGGAGCAGATGGCGTCGTAAGGGCCGTCCTGGATGTCGCGGTAGTCCTGCAGGCGCAGGTCGGCACGCTCGGCCACCCCCTGCTGCGCCATGCGCTTTTGCGCAAACGCGAGCTGCTCGGTGGAGAGCGTCACGCCTGTGAGGTCGGCGCCGAATTCGACAGTCGCCATCTCGGCCAGCGCGCCCCAGCCGCAGCCGATCTCCAGCACCCGGGAGCCTGGCTCCACCCCCGCCTTGCGCAGCGCGCGGCGCACCTTGGCATGTTGGGCCTTGCGCATGTCGCCGCCCGCATCGCCCTCAAACCAGGCGGACGAGTAGTTCATCGTATCGTCCAGCCAGAGTTCGTAGAACGCATTGCCCAGGTCGTAGTGGGCGTGGATGTTCTTCTGGCTGTTGGTGCGGGTGTTGCGGTTGAGCAGGTGCTTGATGCGGTACAGCAAACGGCCCGCCCAGGTGCCGTAGATCACGCCTTCCACCTGCTGGCGGTTGGCGATGAAAAGCTTGAGCAGGTCGGTGAGGTGCGGCGTGGTCCAGTCACCCGCGATGTAGCTCTCGGCAAAGCCGATGTCGCCGGACTTGAGTGCGGCACTGCACACGTTCCAGTTCTTGAGCGTGATGGCGGCCGAGGGGCCATCGCCGTGCCCGAAGTGCTGCAACGTGCCATCGGGCAGCTGCACCGTGAGGTGGCCGTGCTGCAGGCGCTGCAGCAGCTTGAGCGCCGTGCGGGCGGCAGCGGGGGTGCCTGCGGGCAGGGCCAGCGCGGTGCGGGGGGCGGTGGTGGAGTTCATGGCGGCGTTCTCGTTCGTCATGGAAATCAGCGGGTCACGATGGATGCAGGCGCCTCGGGCTTGCGGTGGAAACGCACGCGCTTGAGCCACAGCTGCAGCGCGTGCCAGTGAATGCGGGCAATGATGGCCAGCGTCATGGCGGGGTAGCCCCAGAGCGCCTGGCGCAGGGTCTGTGGGGTGATGGCTTGCAAGGTGCCGCTCACGCTGGTCTGGATGAGGGGGCCGGTGTCGTCGTCGTGGTCAATGCGGACCACGGTACGGCCAGCATCCTGCGCACCAACTTCGGTGCGCATGAAGCGGAAGCGGTAGCCGCCACTCACCGCGCAGAACGGCGACACATGGAACACCTTGCGCGCCTGCTGTTCCACGCCGTACTGCGGCGCGTCCAGCAGGTAGCAATGGCGCTCGCCAAAGGTGTTGTTCACCTCGACCACGATGGCACGCAGGGGGCCGTCCGCGCGGTGGCAGTACCAGAAGCTCACAGGCTTGAAGGTGTAGCCCAGCACGCGCGGGTAGCAGTGCAGCCAGACCTCGCCGGTGGCGTCGGTGATGCCTTCGGTGCGCAGCAGCTCGTCCAGCCAGGCCAGCGCACCGCCCTGCGCGGCGCTGCGTCCGTCGCCGTGGTCCACGTCATGGAAGCTGATGGCGCCGCTGCGGTTCACCGCCAGCGGTGTGTGTGTGCTGGTGTGTGCGCCGCTCAGGCCGCGCATCGGCAGCATGAGGAAAAAAGTGGGGTAGGCAAATGCATGCCGCCGGGGCCGCAGCCGCGTGTGGCGCACCTGGCCGAAGCCGATGAGGGGCGCTGCGGGGGCGGCCGGGGCGTGGCTCACGCAGCCTCCGCCAAAGGGGCTGGCAGGGCTGCCCGCAATTGCTCGGCCACGGCCAGGCCGGATTTCAGCCCGTCTTCGTGGAAGCCGTAGCCCGTCCAGGCGCCGCAAAACCAGGTGTGCTGCTGCCCTTGCAGCTTGCCCACCTGCTTCTGCGCGCGGATGGCGGCCATGTCGAACACCGGGTGGGCGTATTCGTAACTGCCGATCACGTGCTCGGGCGCAATGTCGCGCACCGGGTTCAGAGACACCACCACGGGCTGCGCAAAAGGCACGGGCTGCAGCTGGTTGATGAGGTAGTGCAGGCACACGCGGGCCGACTCGCGGCTCCTCTGCGGGGCGCGCTCGTAGTTCCACGCAGCCCAGGCGGCGCGGCGCTGGGGCAGCACAGACGTATCGGTGTGCAGCACCGCGCGGTTGGCCTGGTAGCGGATGGCGCCGAGCACAGCGCGCTCCTGGGTCGTGGGCTGGGCCAGCAGCGCGAGCGACTGGTCGGAGTGCGTGGCCAGCACCACCTTGTCAAAGTGTTCGGTGCGGTCTGCGGTCACCACGCGCACACCGGCGGCATCGCGCTCGATGCGGCGCACGGGGGTGTTCAGGCGCTTGTCGGCAATGCCCGCCACGATCTTGTCCACATAGTGGCGCGCGCCGCCGGACACCGTCCACCACTGCGGCCGGTTGCTCACCTGGATCAGGCCATGGTTGTGGCAGAAGCGGATCATGGTGGCCACGGGGAACTTCAGCATCTGGTCGGTGGGGCAGCTCCAGATGCAGCCCAGCATGGGCAAGAAGTACCAGTCGCGGAACGCGTCGCCAAAGCGGTGCTCGCGCAGGAAGTCGGAGAGCGGCTGTGCCAGCGCCGCCTCGGCCTGCTGCTCGGCAATGCGCGTGCAGAGCTTGTTGAAGCGCAGCAGGTCGCGCAGCATGCCTAGAAAACGCGGGTTGACCAGGTTGGAGCGCTGGGCAAACACGGTGCTGAGGTTGGTGCCGCTCCATTCCAGGGCTCTGCCGCCGCCCAGCGCTGCGGGCACTTGCACCGAGAACGACATGTCGGATTTGGCTGTCTCCACGCCCAGCTCGGCCAACAGGCGAATCAGGTGGGGGTAGGTGCGCTCGTTGAACACCAGAAAGCCGGTGTCCACGCCGTGGGTGACAGGGGTGCCAGACGCATCGGGCAAGGTGACATCAACCGTGTGGGTGTGCCCCCCGAAGTAGTCGCCCGCTTCAAACAGTGTGATGTCCGCCTGGCCGCGCAGCTGGTGCGCGACCGACAGCCCGGAGATGCCGGAGCCGATGATGGCGATTTTCATGGCCGGCCCCCTCTGGCCGGCGCCTGGAATAAAAAGGTTGCGAAGCGTCCCGAAACGAATAAGAGAGGGAGGGAGGAGAAGCGCTCCAGGAGGTCAGTCGGAACCCGGGGGCCCGAAAGGCTTCGCAACGTTAAAACTGTACGCCGCGCAATCGTCTTGCGCAATGGATAGAGTGCGGCCATCTGCGCGAAGTTCCAGAGCCCGCCTGGATTTTTTTTAAAGAAACGTAAAGAAGTCATGGCGCTTACCGGGGAGTAGGCAGTGCGAGCTGCTGTTCGATGGCGCGCACCAGGCCCTTGTTGTCGGGCCCGGTCAGGCTGGAATAGTTGTCCACCAGCTGGCCGTCGCGCCCCAGCAGGTATTTATGGAAGTTCCAGCGCGGCGCGGTGCCCGAGAGCTGCGCCAGCTGCTGGAACAGCGGCGAGGCCTCGGGGCCTTTCACGCTGCTCTTGGCGAACATCGGAAATTTCACCCCGAAGGTGCTTTCGCAGAAGTCCGCGATTTCCTTGTTGCTGCCTTTTTCCTGGGCAAAGTCGTTGGACGGGAAGCCCAGCACCACCAGGCCCTTGTCCTTGTAGCGCGCATACAGCTCCTCCAAACCCTTGTACTGGCCGGTAAAGCCACAGAAGCTGGCCGTGTTGACTACCAGCACCACTTTTCCGCTGTACTGGCACAGCGACTGGGGCTTTTCATCCTGCAGGCGCAGAAAGCTGTGCTGCAACGTGGCCGGGCAGCTGGCGGGCGCATCGGCCGCCTGGGCGGCGGGCGCCAGCAACAGCCCTGCCGCCAGCAGAGCGGCCAGAGAGAAGCGACGAGACAGTGTGTTCATGGTGTGGTGTGCAGCAGGCGGTCGATGGGGGCAATTTAACCGCTTCATTATTTTTTGTCCACATGAGTTTTTATTTGTACTGAACGGTATACGCAGTATCCCCGCGTTTGGATTCAGATTTCCGACATGGCGGCATGGATGACCCCGCCCGCCGCCCTGCACCCAGCCCCCGGGCAGGCGCACGCAGGCCATGCCCGCAAGGCACAGGGCCGGCAGGCAGACCAGGGGAAAAAGGGAAAGGAGGGGGAGAAACGGCTGGCCACACCCGGGGTGCGGCCAGCGGTCAGACCATCTGCAGCAGGCGGCCCAGCGAGAGCTTGACCCGCACGTCCTTGAAGGCCACCACGCCGGTGATCTTCCAGGGCGGCATGCCCGTGTCGCGCGGGATGGGCTCGCCCGTGGGCATGCCGTCGCGGTTGGTCAACACGGCCACCTTGGGCGTGGTGGCGGTGGTGCCCCTGCGGATGACCACGCCCACCTCGCGGCTTGCCAGCCGCACAAAGGCGCCAGGCGGGTACACGCCCAGCGTCTTGACCAGCGCCGCACCGGCTTCGTCAGCCTGCTGCTCTTCGTCGTAGTAGCTGGCCTGCATGGCCGCCGTGACCGGCATGGGCCAACGGGCCGCGCGGGGCGCCAGACGGGCTCCGAAGATGTCGGCACGCTGTATAAGGCGCGCCATCTGCTGCGCTTCGGTTTTTTTGTCGAGCGGACCAGGGGTACGGTGGTGGTGACAGCGCACGGCCTCCAGCCAGGCGGGGTCGGCCACACCCAGGTGGCGCAGCAGCGCCTCGGATCGAGCGGCATGGTCTTCCACGGCCGCAATCTGCGCGGCAGTCAGTGGGTGACTCTGCTGGGCCAGTTGGTCCTGCAGTTCGGTCATGGCAATATTCATGCTGAGGGCTGCGTGCCCCAGCTTCTGGACCTGGGCGCTGGGCCAGCGCAGCATCTCGCGCGCCACCACCATGCATACGCAGCTCACCAGCATTGAGTGCGTCGCGCTGTACATGCGGGTTTCCTGGGTGGACAGGTAGATCAGCGCCAGCAGGGTGGCGTCGGGCGTCTGCTCGCAGTGGCGCACCAGCTCGTCATGCAGCGCCTGGAAGCGCCCGCCAAAGTCGCTGGGCGAGGGCGAACGCAGCAGCTGCGTGGCGCGCAGTTGCAGCTCAGGCCAGTCTGCCTGGGCCCGGGCTGCGGCTGCACGGTCCCGGCTCGCGGACTCCTCGGCGGCCGTCATCTTCATCGAGGCGATTTCGCCCAGATTGGTGTCGGCCATCAGCATGCGCTGCAACTGGGCCAGGTAGGCGCGGTGGCTACCGCCCGACTCGTCGGTGTCCACACACAGCTGGCGGCCCCGGGCCACCATCTTGGCCAGCTCCTCCCTGGTGCGGATCACATAGCCCTTCTGGGCCAGCAGAGCGCCATCGGAGCCCCGCAGCACAAAAGGCAGCGGGTGGCCGAGCTGGATGGATTCGATGTTGAGGCTGACGAGGTTCATGGTGCTCGTTACATTATCTAACGCATCCCACCCCGCCAAAGCCCTGGCCTACCGGGTGATTTCCCGGCTTTTCGGCCGAAAGAGTCCTCCAGAATGTAAGCACCTGCTTTCAATGGGTGGCAGGTGGTGCGTCTGGTGTGGGTGGCACCGCTGGCGGATGCGCCGGGTGCCGCCCCCGCAACCGGCGCAGCATACGCCCGAACCACTGGCCCAGGTCGTCCACGCTGGTGAACACCGGCGGAATCACCAGCAGGCTCAGCAGCGTGGAGGTGATGAGCCCCCCGATCACCGCCACCGCCATGGGCGAGCGGAAGCTCGCGTCCGCCGCGCCAAAGCCAATGGCGATGGGCAGCATGCCCGCGCCCATGGCCAGCGTGGTCATGATGATGGGCCGCGCACGCTTGTGGCAGGCGTCGATGAGTGCCTCGAAGCGCGTCATGCCATGCTCGCGCCGCGCCAGGATGGCGTACTCCACCAGCAGGATCGAGTTCTTGGTCGCAATGCCCATGAGCATGATGAGCCCGATGAGCGACGGCATCGAGAAGCTCTTCTGCGCCACCAGCAGCCCCACAAACGCGCCCCCCAGCGACAGCGGCAGCGCGGCCAGGATGGTGACCGGGTGCAGGAAGTCCTTGAACAGCAGCACCAGCACGATGTAGATGCACAGCACGCCCGTGAGCATGGCCAGGCCGAAGCTCGCAAACAGCTCGCCCATCATCTCGGCATCGCCGATGGTGATCTGGCGCACGCCCGGCGGCAGGTTCTGGATGGAGGGCAGGGCCGCGACGGCCTTGGTCACATCGCCCAGGGGCTGGCCCGAGAGTTCGATCTCAAAGTTCACATTGCGCGCACGGTCGTAGCGGTCCACCACGGCCGGACCGCCGCTGAACTCCAGCGTGGCCACCTGGCCGAGCATGACCGGGCCCTTGCTGCCCTGCACCGGCAGGCGCTCCAGCAGCGCGAGGTCCTTGCGCGCATCGTCCTGCAGCTTGACCACGATGGGCACCTGGCGCGACGCGAGGTTGAGCTTGGGCAGCGACACGTCGTAGTCGCCCACGGTGGCGATGCGCAAAGTCTCGGCAATGGCGCTGCTGGTCACGCCCAGGTCGGCGGCACGCGCGAAGTCGGGGCGCACGGCGATCTCCGAACGGATCAGGCTGGCGGTGGACGACACGCTGCCCAGGCCGGGAATGGTGCGCAGGTCCTTCTCGACCGCGAGCGCCGCCGTGGTCAGCGCCTGCGGGTCGTCGCCCGTGAGCACCAGCACGTATTTTTCGCCCGAGCCGCCCAGGCCCACCTTGCTGCGCACGCCGGGCAGGGTCTCCAGCGCGGCGCGGATCTGGTTCTCGATGCCCTGCTTGCGCGGGCGGTCGCCGCGCTCGGCCAGCAGGATGGTGAGCGTGGCCTTGCGCGTCTCGGCGTTGGAACTGCCCATGAACGGGTCGCCCCCGGCCGTGCCGCCGCCAATGGTGGTGTAGACACTCTTCACATGGTCCACCCGGGCGATGCGCTCGCGCGCGTCCTCGGCCACGGCGCGGGTCTGCGACAGCGTGGCGCCGGGGGGCAGCTCCAGGTACACCTGTGTCTGCGAGTTGTCGTCCGGCGGGATAAAGCCCGTGGGCAGCAGCGGAATCAGTGCCAGCGAGCCGATGAAGAACGCCGCCGTGCCCAGGAACGTGATCCAGCGGTGCTTAATGCACCAGGCCGCCCAGCGCAGGTAGGTCGTCATCCAGCGCGGGTCCTTGTGCTCGCCCACGATGGGCTTGAGGATGTACGCCGCCATCATGGGCGTGAGCAGGCGCGCCACCACCAGGCTGGCAAATACCGCGAGCGACGCCGTCCAGCCGAACTGCTTGAAGAACTTGCCCGCAATGCCGCTCATGAAGGCCGTGGGCAAAAACACGGCGATCAGCGTGAAAGTGGTGGCCACCACGGCCAGGCCAATCTCGTCGGCGGCTTCCATGGCCGCCTGGTAGGGCGTCTTGCCCATGCGCAGGTGGCGCACGATGTTCTCGACCTCCACGATGGCGTCGTCCACCAGGATGCCCACCACCAGCGACATGGCCAGCAGCGTGATCACGTTGATGGAAAAACCCAGCCAGTACATGCCGATGAACGCCGGGATCACCGACAGCGGCAGCGCCACGGCCGAGACGAACGTGGCGCGCCAGTCGCGCAGGAACAGCCACACCACCAGCACGGCCAGCAGCGCGCCTTCATACAGCAGGTGCATGGAGCCGTCGTACTCCTCCTGCACCGGCAACACGAAGTTGAAGGCCTCGGTGATGCTGAGGTCCGGGTGCTGGTCACGCATCTCCTGCAGCGCCAGCTGCACGGCGGAGCCCACCTCGACCTCGCTCGCGCCCTTGCTGCGCGCCACCTCAAAGCCCACCACGGGCTGGCCGTTGAGCAACGCCAGAGCGCGCGGCTCGGCAATGGTGTCGGACACCGTGGCCACCTGGTCCAATCGAACATGGCGGCCATCGGACAGCGCGAGCGTGAGGCCCGCAAGTTCCTGCGCCGACTGCACAGTGGCCAGCGTGCGCACGGGCTGCTCGCTGCCGCCCAGGTCGGTGCGGCCCCCGGCGCTTTCGGTCTGCACCTGGCGCAGCTGGCGCGACACATCGGCCGCAGTGGCGCCCAGGGCCTGCAGCTTGACCGGGTCCAGCGCCACATGCACCTCGCGCTGCACGCCGCCCACGCGGGTGACCGCACCCACACCGCGCACGGTGAGCAGCTTCTTGGCCACGGCATCGTCCACAAACCACGACAGCGCCTCGTCGTCCATGCGGGTCGAGGCGATGGTGAACGCCAGCACGGGCTGCGCGGCCAAGTCCATCTTGGTCACAATGGGGTCACGCACATCGCCCGGCAGCTCGCCGCGCACACGCGCCACGGCCGAGCGCACGTCGTCCAGCGCCTCCTGCGTGGGCTTCTCCAGCCGGAACTCGGCGGTGATGGTGGCCCCACCATCCTGCACCTTGGTGTAGATGTGCTTGAGGCCCTGCAACGTGGCGATGCTGTTCTCGACCTTGCGCGCCACGTCGTTTTCGAGCTGCGCAGGGGAGGCACCCGGCAGCGCAACGGTCACCGAGATCGTGGGCAGGTCGATGTCGGGAAAGTTCTGCACCTTCATCGCGTTGAAGGACAGCAGGCCGCCGAAGGTCAGCAGCACAAACAGCATCAGCGCCGGTATCGGGTTCTTGATGGACCAGGTGGATAGATTCATCCTGATGCTCCTCAATTAGTAGCATTCAGCGTTTTACCATCGCGCGGTGAAGGCTGTTTTTGCCTTGAACTTTCGACTGCCGATGTCTGCACGGCCGCGCCTGGGGCTGCCGGGGCTGCGGCCACACGCACCAGGTCGCCATCGTTGAGGAAGCCCGCGCCGCGCACGGCCACCGAGGCGTTGGCGTCCAGGCCGGTGAGCACTTCCACCCGGTCGGCCACGCGGCGGCCCGCCTGCACCTTGCGCTGCTGCACGCGCTGGTCGGCCCCCACCACAAACACATACGAGAAGCCATCGCGCACCACCAGCGCCTCCTGCGGCACGGTGAGTGCATCGCTGGTGCCCAGCGCAAATTCGCCGCGCGCAAACATGCCCGCGCGGAAGTCGGCATTGGCGGGCAGATCCACATACACCAGCGCATTGCGCGTCTGCGGGTCCACCGTGGGCGCAACCATGCGCACTGTGCCTTCGGCCGTGGCGCCGCTGGCCGCCGTCACGCTGACCTTGGCGCCCGGGGCAATGCGGCGCAGCTCGGTCGATGTGACTTCGGCACGCCACTCCAGGCGGCCTTTGCGCACCATGCGGAACAGCTCGGTGCCTGCGCCCACCACCGCGCCCACCGTGGCGGTGCGGGCCGAGATCACGCCGCTGTCAGGCGCCACCACCTGCGTGTACTTCAGGCGCAGCTGCTGCGCGTTCAACGTGGCCTGGGCCGCTTCCACCCGCGCCTGGGCCGTCTTCTCGGCGGTGGTGAACTGCTGGATCTGCTGCTGGCTCAAGGCGCCCGTGGCCTGCAGCGAACGCGCGCGGTCGGCGTTGGCCGCGGCCTCGGCCGCATTGGCCTGGGCTTCGAGCAGGCTTGCGCGCATCTGCGCCACATCGGCTTGCACCGTCTCGGCCGAGAAGGTGGCCAGCACCTGGCCCGCCTTGACCACGTCGCCCACGTTCACGCGCACGTCGGTCAGGCGCAGGCCATTGCTCTCGGCCCCGATGCTGGCCTCCTGCCACGCGGCCACATTGCCATTGGCGGCCAGTTGCACCGGCACGGCGGTGCGCTGCGGCTGGGCCGTGCTCACGGTGAGCGCGGGGCGGGGCTGGCCCGCCTTGGGTTCATCGGCTGCGCGCGATGCGTCGGAGTACACCAGGGCGCCCCCCGTCGCCAGCACACAGGCGGCGATCACGGCAAAGGCGGTGGCAGAAAATTGAAAGCGTTGCTTTGGCATGTTGTCTATCCGTTCATCCAGTCGGTGTCAGGAAAAGGAGGTCGGCGATCGGCCAGGCCTCCGGGGTTGTGTTCAGCGTGCAGCGGTGGCTGCCGCCGAGGGAGCGGCCGTGGCGACGGCCGTCTGCCCGTCCCATCCTCCGCCTGCGGCGCGGTACAGCGCAATCCAGGCGGCCTGGCGTTCGTGCTGCAGCGCGACCAGCGCGTTTTCGGCAGCGAGCGAGGTGCGCCGCGCATCCTCCAGCTCCACCAGGCTGGCCAGCCCGCCGCGCCAGCGGGCCTCGGTCGCGTCGAACGAAGCGCGGTAGCCCTCGGCCGCCGTGCGCGCGCTGGCGTTGCGCTCGGCCGTGCTCTGCAGCCGCACCAGCGCCTGCTCGACCTCGCTCACGGCCTGGCGCACCTTGGCACGGTACAGCGACGCGGCCTCGTCATAGCGGGCCTGTGCGGCGTCGGTCAACGCGGCGCGTCGGCCACCGTCGAACAAGGGCACGCTCAGCGCCAGCGGGCCGATGGTCCAGGTGTTCAGGTCGGTCGTGACGCCATTGGCGCGCACCCAGGCACTGCCCACCGAGCCACTGAGCGACAGGCGCGGGTAGCGCTGCGCCTGCGCGCTGCCCACCTCGGCACTGGCGGCGGCCACTTCGCGCTCGGCGTTGTACACATCAGGACGCTGGGCCAGCACCTGGGCAGGCAGCGCAGCAATCGCAAACAGCGTGTCGGGCGCCGCAGCCACGGGCGCGGCCAGTCGGGTGCGCAACGTGGGCTCTTCCCAGCCCGTGAGCGCCACCAGGGTCTTCACATCCACATCGCACAGCATGCGCTGCTGCGATGCGCGGGCCTGGGCCTCGGCCGCACTCGCACGTGCCAGGGCCGCCGTGGCGGGCGCCGTGAAGCCCGCACGTTCGCTCAGGCCGGACAGGCGCGAGGTCTCGCCCCGCGACTGCGCATCGCGCTCCGCCACCTGCAGTTGTGCGAGGCAGGTGCGCAGGCTGCTGGCCTGCAGTGCCACCTCGGCCGCCACGCTCACGCGCGCCTCGTGCCACAGCGCCTGCGCACCGGCCAGCCGCTCATCGGCGGCCGTTTTGGTGGCCCGGTTGGCCCCGAAAAGATCGATCTCCCAGCTCGCCTGCAGTCCGGCCTGGGTCGTGGTGGCCACACGCGCCAGTTGCTCGTTGAGGCCCCGGCTCGCGCTGGCCTGCGCATCGAGCGACGGCAGCAGCGCGGCGCGGCTGCTGACCTGCGTGGCGCGGGCCTGCGCCAGGCGTGCCTGGGCCTGCGCGATGCCGGGGCTCACGGCCTGGGCGGCGTCGATCAGCTCCACCAGCAGCGGGTCTTGCAGCTGGGTCCACCACCGGGCCATGTCGCCCAGCGAGCCCTGGTGTGGCAGGGGGGCCTGCCAGGCCACGGGCGGGGCTGCGGACACCTGGGCAGGCGGCGCGGTAGCCGCGCAGGCGCCCAGAACCAGGGGCAGGCAAGCGGCCCAGAGGGAGCGGGTGATGCTCAATGTCATGCGTTGGATTCCTTCTTGTGCGAAGTCCTGGAAGCGCGGCGCACAGGCCCTTGTGTGGCCTGCCGCCGGATGATTTCTCCGTGCACCATGCTCAATGCGTAGCCGGTGAGCCGCTCGACCCACTGGTCCACCGCCCCCGCTGTCGCGAGCTGGGGCGCAATGGCCTGCAGGGGGTCGCGCTGTGTCCACAGCTGCATGATCAAACCTGCCAGGGAGAAGGCGAGGCGGTGCATATCGTCGTCCACCACCGAGACACCCATGTGTCGGCACAGGACCTGGATGAGTGCCATGTGGGGGGCACGGCACTCGCGTTCGATGAGTTCGGGCCAGACATGGGTAGGGTCCAGCAGCTCGCGCACATGCAGGCGCAGCGATTGCGTCACCAGGTCATCGTGCTTGAGGGGCTCCAGGAAACCCGCGAAGTAGTGGCGCAGCGCGCCCGCCAGGTCCAGGGCCGGGTCGGCAAACACCGGGATCAGGTCGCTGCCGCTGCCAAAGGGCTCGTAGAAGGTGGCGGTGTAGAGCTGCGCCTTGTCGCCAAAGTGGTAGGCAATGGCCGCCACATTGGTGCCCGCCGCCTGGGCGATGGCGCGCACGGAAGTCTGGGCAAAGCCCTTTTCAGAAAAGAGCTGCAGCGCGGCCTGCAGCAGGCGTGCGCGCGTGTCTTCGCCGTCGCTGCGGGCCGTGCGCTGGGAGGCAGGAATGATGGAATGGGCACCGGAACTCATGGCCCCGGATTAAACCACCACAATTCAAACAGTTGTTTGAATTAATGAATTTTTCATGAAGCGGTGCTGCGCCAAGATGCAACCATTTGTCACCGCCAAGCGGCTGTTCAAAGGGCGCTACGCCCCCGCGCCAAACACGGCCCGCCACAGAGCCAGCACCGCGTCGCGCTCGGCCTGCAGCGCGGGCGGGGTCACCTGGGTGGGGGCTTCGTCCAGCCGCGCCACATGCTGCACCCGGCGCAGTTCGCGGTAGGCGTCGGCGGCCGCCACGCCCACACCGGCGGGCAGCAGCCCCACTTGCTCGGCACGCTGCAGCAGCGCAATGTTGCCCACGTTGCCGCGCAGTTCGGGGTGGGCTGCCGACTGCGACAGCACCAGGTACTGCACGGCGAACTCAGCGTCCACCATGCCACCCGGGCTGTGTTTCACATCGAAGCGCCCGGCAGGCGTGGGGTGGGCCGAGCGCACCCGCTCGCGCATGGTGACGATCTCGCCCTGCAAGGCCAGCGGATCGCGGGACGAGGTGATCACGGCTTCGCGCACGGCGTCAAAACGTGCCTGCAAGGCATCGCTGCCCATCACAAAACGCGCCCGTGTCATGGCCTGGTGTTCCCAGGTCCAGGCGGTGTTGCTGCCGCGCTGCTGCTGGTAGTTGGCGTAGGCCTCGAAGCTGGTCACCAGCAGGCCGGAGTTTCCGTTGGGCCGCAGGGCCGTGTCGATCTCGTACAGGTCACCCTCACCGGTCTTGACAGTGAGCCAGTTGATGAGCTTGCGCACAAAGGCCGCATACACCTCGGGCGCGCGCTCGTCGTCGTCGTCGAACACAAACACGATGTCGAGATCGCTGCCATAGCCCAGCTCCTTGCCGCCCAGCTTGCCGTAGCCAATGATGGCGAACTGGGGTTCGTCGCGGTGGCGGTTCTTGAGTCGGCTCCAGCACCACTGGCTGGTGATGCGCAGCACGCTGTCGGCCAGGGCGCTGAGGTCGTCGGCCACCTGCTCGACGGTGATGCGGCGCTCCACATCGCGCGCCAGGGTGCGGAAGGTTTCGGCGTGCTGCGCACGGCGCAGCAGGTTGAGCAGGGTCTCGTCGTCGTCTTCGCCGGTGGACCGCAGCGAGGCAAGGCGCATGCCCAGCTCGCGCTCGAAGTCGGCCACCACAAAACGCTCGGACAGCAGGTGGTCGCCCACCAGTTCGTCGATCACGCCGGGGTGCTGCAGCAGGTAGCGTGCGGGCCACTTGGCCGCGCCCAGCAGGTGCAGCAGCTGTTCGTGCACCGAGGGGCGCTCCAGCAGCAGGGCCAGGTAGCTCTCGCGGCGCAGCAAGGGTTCGAGCCAGTTGACCAGCCGCACGGAGGCTTCTTCGGTCACGCGGCCTTCTTTCAGCCACTGCGCGGTGCGCTGCACCAGGCGGAACAGGCGCGCACGCGCCTCGTCGCGCAGGCCTTCCACACGCGGATGGCTGCGCCATTCGGCCACGCGCTCGCGAAAGCCGCCAGACAGTTGCTCCAGCAGGGCCTCCAGCTCGGGCGGTGGGGGCGCGGCGGCACGGGGGCCACCACAGCCACCGCCGTTGCACTGTTTTTTGCCCGCGCCACCCAGCAGGGTGTCGAACTCCTGCGCCACCAGCTCGCGGTGGGCGTCCAGCTCGTGCAAGAACGCGCAGCAATCCTTGAAGCCCAGGGTCTGGGCGATCCAGGCCAGGTCGTCGTCGCGCGTAGGCAGCACATGGGTCTGCTGGTCGTCCAGGTACTGGATGCGGTGCTCCACCCGGCGCAGGAACACATAGGCCTGCGCCAGCGCGTCGGCCGTTGCCTGGGGCATGAGGCCCGCATGGGCCAGCCGCTGCAAGGCATCGAGCGTGGGGCGGCGGCGCAGCTCGGGGAACTGCCCGCCGCGCACCACCTGCAACAGCTGCACGGTGAATTCGATCTCGCGGATGCCGCCGCGCGAGAGCTTCACGTCGTTGGCGCGCTCCGGGTGGCCCGCGCTGCGCTTGGCCGCGTGGTCGCGGATCTGGCTGTGCAGGGAGCGCAGCGCATCGAACACGCTGTAGTCCAGGTAGCGGCGGAACACAAAAGGCAGCACCACCCCGCGCAGCGCCTGCACCTCGGGGCGGCCAATGCAGTCGCGCGGGGCCACCACCCGGCTCTTGAGCCAGGCAAACCGCTCCCATTCACGGCCCTGGATCTGCAGGTACTCCTCCAGCGCCGCCAGGGACACCGAGGCGGGACCGGAGTTGCCATTGGGCCGCAGCGCCAGGTCCACGCGGAACACAAAACCATGTTCGGTGGTGTCGCCCACCAGGCTGTAGATGGCCTTGACGGCGCGCGCAAAGTATTCGTGGTTGGAGATACGGCCCCGGCCATCCGGCATGCCCGCCGTTTCGCCGTCGTGCTCGTAGACATAGATCAGGTCAATGTCGCTGGACACATTCAGCTCGCGGGCGCCGAACTTGCCCATGCCGATGATCCAGAGCTGCACGGGCTGCCCGTCGGGCCCGCAGGGTGCGCCATGGCGTTCGTCGAGTTCTCGGCGCGCCTGGGCGCAGGCGCGGTCCAGGGCCAGTTCGGCCAGCTCGGTCACGGCCCGGGTGATGTCGGCCAGCGGGGCCTGGGCTTCGCAGTCGAGCTGGATGAGACGCTCCATGACCAGCTGGCGCAGCATGCGCAGGGCGGTGCCGGTGTCGCAGCCCCGCGCGCGCAGCGCGTCGTACGCCTGCTCCATGGTGGCCAGCACCGGGTTCCCGGGCGGCAACAGGCCCAGGTCGCCTGCGTAGCGGCGGTGCAGGCGCTGGTAGAAGCGCGAGTGTTCTGCCAGCGGCCCCGCAGGGAAAGGCTGGCTGCAACGGGGGTCAGAGGACGGTGCGTTCATGGCGGGTAAGGCACGGGAGGCCCGAAGCTGCGTACTGAGTTTGTAGTGAACCCACGCGAGGCCCGCGGGTCATAATTCCTGCCACATTCAATCCCACCATGATCGATCCCACCACGCACCCCTCACGCCTGCTCAAAATAGTGGCAGGTTTTGCGCGGTGGTCACTGGGTCTGCTGCTGGCCTTCTGGCTGCTGCTGGCCATCGCGTGGGGGGCCCTTCATGGCTGGATTGTGCCGCGAATCGGGGACTTCCGCCCACAGCTGGAAGCGCATGCCGCACGGGCTCTGGGGGTTCCCGTCCAGATCGGTGCCATCACGGCCAGCACCGAAGGGCTGGTGCCGTCGATCGAGCTGTCGAACGTAGCGCTGCTGGACGCGGCAGGCCGCGCGGCCCTGCAGCTGCCCCGGGTGGTGGTGGCACTGTCGCCACGCTCCCTGCTCAACGGCGGTTTCGAGCAGCTGTATGTGCAGGGGCCGGAGCTGGACGTGCGCCGCGCCGCCGATGGGCGCATCTATGTGGCGGGCCTGGAGTTTGCTCAGAACCAGGGCGACAACAACGACGCGGCCGACTGGCTTTTTTCGCAGGGCGAGGTGTTCATTCAGGACGGCACCGTGCGCTGGACCGACGAGCAGCGCGGCGCCCCCGAACTGGCCCTGGAGAAGGTCAACCTGTTGCTGCGCAACGGCAACTGGCACCACCACATGCGCCTGGATGCCACCCCGCCACCCGCCTGGGGCGACCGCTTCACCGTGGTGGGCCTGTTCCGTGCGCCGCTGCTGCGGGCGCGCGATGGCAACTGGAAACACTGGAACGGCCAGGTATTTGCCGATTTCACGCGCGTCGATGTCTCGCAGCTGCGCCACCATGCCGATGTGGGCATTGCGGTGGCGCAGGGCCGTGGGGCGCTGCGCGCCTGGGCCGATGTGCGCAGCGGGCAGCTGGTGGGCGGCACGGCCGACCTGGCGCTGGCCGATGTGAACACCACCCTCAGCCCCGACCTGCAGGCGCTGGTGCTGCCCTCCATCCAGGGGCGCCTGGGCGGGCGGCGGCTGAGCGGCGGGTTCGAATTCTCCACCCAGGGCCTGCAGTTCCAGACCGATGACGGCCTGACCTGGCCCGGCGGGAACCTGCGGCTTATCCACACCGCTGCTACGGGCAAAGCCCCGGAGCAGGGCGAGTTCCGCGCCGACCGCCTGGACCTGGCCGCGCTGGCGCAGATCGCCAGCCGCCTGCCGCTGGGGCCCACGGCCCACGATGCCGTGCACATCTATGCGCCCCAGGGCCTGGTCGATGAGATCCAGGCCACCTGGAAAGGCCCGCTGGACAGCCTGCAGCAGTACCAGGTCAAGGGCCGCATCCGAGGCCTGGCGCTGGCCGGGGCCCCCACGGATGCCGCACCCACCCACCTGGGCCTGCGCGGCGCCACGGTGGACATCGACATGACCCAGGCCGGTGGCAAGGCGGCGCTCACGATGGCCTCGGGCGCGCTGGTGCTGCCCGGTGTGTTTGAAGACCCGGTGCTGCCGCTGGACCGGCTCAGCGCCGACGTGCGCTGGCAAATCGAAGGCAGCCGCATTGCCGTGCAGGCCAACGATGTGCAGTTTGCCAACGCCGACGCCCAGGGTGAGGCGCGCGCCACCTGGCACACCAGCGATGCCGCCAAGGCGCCACACAAATCGCGCTTTCCGGGCGTGCTTGACCTCACCGGCACACTGAACCGCGCCGACGGCACGCGCGTGCACCGCTACCTGCCCCTGTCCATCCCCGCCGAGTCGCGCCACTATGTGCGCGATGCTGTGGTGGCGGGCACCGCCAGCAATGTGCAGTTCCGCGTGAAGGGCGATCTGCACGACCTGCCGTTCAACGACCCCAAGCTGGGCGAATTTCGCATCGCTGCGCGGGTCAAGGATGTGACCTATGCCTATGTGCCGCCCTCGCTGCAGCCTGCGGGCACCCTGCCCTGGCCCGCGCTCACGGAACTGGGCGGCGAACTGATCTTCGAGCGGTCGTCGATGATGGTGCGTGGCGCCAGCGGCGGTTTTGCGGGCAGCAAGGGCCTGCGGCTGTCCAAGGTGGACGCCAAGATCCCCGACCTGGCGCATACCGTGGTGGGGGTGAATGCCGACGCACGCGGCCCGCTGGCCGAGCTGCTCACGCTCATGACCACCTCGCCCCTGGGGGGCATGACGGGCAACGCCCTAGGCCAGGCCAGTGGCACGGGCAATGCCGACTTCCAGCTGCGCCTGAGTCTGCCCATCAGCGACATCCACAAGTCCAGGGTACAAGGCAGTGTCACGCTGGCGGGCAACGAGCTGCGCATCACCCCCGACACGCCCGCACTGAGCCGGGTGCGGGGCGCCGTGCAGTTCAGCGAAACCGGGTTCTCGCTGACCAATGTGCAGGCCCAGGCGCTGGGCGGCAATGTGCGGCTTGAAGGCGGCATGCGGGCGCTGGCGCCCAACGCGCCCGCCACCGAATCGGCCGTGCAGTTGCGCGCCCAGGGCACAGCCACCGCCGAGGGCCTGCAGCAGACGCCGCAGCTGGGCATGCTGGCGCAACTGGCCCGCCGCGCCACCGGCAGCACGCCCTACACCCTGGCCCTGGCGTTCCGCCGGGGCGTGCCCGAGCTGCAGGTAAGCACCACCCTGCAAGGCCTGGCGCTGGCACTGCCGCCGCCGCTGGGCAAACCCGCTGACAGCAGCCTGCCGCTGCGCTTTGAGAGCCAGGTCGCGCGCGAATCCCTCACCGGCCTGGCTGCCAACGGCAATGGCAACGGGGCGCCGCCGCTGCGCGACCAGATCACCCTCGACCTGGGCGCCCTGGGTTCCGCCACCTACCTGCGCGACCTAAGCGGGCCCCAGCCCCGTGTGCTGCGCGGCGCCATTGGCCTGGGGCTGAGCAGTGGGGAATCTGCCCCGCTGCCGGTGCAAGGTGTGGCGGCCAACATCAGCCAGGGCAAGGTGGACGTGGACGCCTGGGAGGATGTACTGACCCAGGCCACCACAGCCGAGCCCGCAGCCCGCACGGCCCCGGCCGCAACCCCCACCGGACCCGCCGTAGCGCAGGACTATCTGCCCACCACCCTGGCGCTGCGCGCGCGCGAGCTGACACTGCAGGGCCGCACCCTGCACAACGTGGTGGCGGGCGCGCTGCGCGACGGCGCCATCTGGCGCGCCAACCTGGACGCCACCGAACTCAATGGTTATCTCGAATACCGCCAGCCGGGCAGCACCGACCATCCCAATGGGCGCCTGTTTGCAAGGCTCTCGCGCGTCAACATGCCGCAAAGCGACGTGAACCAGGTCGAGGCGCTGCTGGACGAACAGCCCGGCACCTTGCCCGCGCTCGACATCGTGGTGGATGACTTCGAGCTGCGCGGCAAACGCCTGGGCCGGGTCGAGATGGAAGCCCAGAACCGGGGCGGCGAGGGCGCCCAGCGCGAATGGCGCCTCGCCAAGTTCAACATCACCGCGCCCGAGGCCAGCCTCACAGCCAACGGCAACTGGGCCGTGCTCAATGCCGCGGGTACCACACCACGTGCGGCCGAGCGGCGCACGGTGCTCAATTTCAAGCTCGACATCCGTGACTCTGGCGACCTGCTGGGCCGCATGGGCATGGCCAACGTGGTGCGGCGCGGCAAGGGCCGCATGGAAGGGCAGGTGGCCTGGATCGGCGCACCGTTCAGCCCCGACTACCGCAGCATGACCGGCCAGATCAACCTCAACATCGAGTCCGGCCAGTTCCTCAAGGCTGACCCGGGCCTGGCCAAGCTGCTGGGCGTGCTGAGCCTGCAGTCGCTGCCGCGCCGACTCACGCTCGACTTCCGCGACGTGTTCAGCGAAGGTTTTGCGTTCGACTTCGTGCGCGGCGACCTGCGCATCGAGCAAGGCGTGGCCACCACCAACAACCTGCAGATGAAGGGCGTGAACGCCGCCGTGCTGATGGAAGGCCACGCCAACATCGACCAGGAAACCCAGGACCTGCGCGTGGTGGTGGTGCCCGAGATCAATGCCATGACGGCCTCGCTGGTGGCCACGGCCATCAACCCCGTGATCGGGCTGGGCAGTTTCCTGGCCCAGGTGTTCCTGCGCGGCCCGCTCATCGAAGCCGCCACGCAGGAGTTCCGCGTGGACGGCACCTGGGCCGACCCGCGCGTGGTGCGTGTGCCACGCCGCGCACGCGATGCCAGCCCCGCCACCGACGCCACGCCCCGCAGCAGCCCCCCCAAGACCGGAGAGCCCTCATGAAAGTAGCCGCCATCCAGATGGTGTCTGGCACCCAGCGCGACAACAACCTGCGCGCGGCGCGTGCACTGCTGCAAGAAGCCGCGCAGGGCGGCGCCGAGCTGGCCGTGCTGCCCGAATACTTCTGTGTGATGGGCCACAAGGACACCGACAAGCTCGCGCTGCGCGAGGCCGATGGCGACGGGGTGATCCAGCGCTTTCTGGCCGACACGGCACGTGCGCTGCAAATGTGGATCGTGGGCGGCACCCTGCCTCTGCAGACCACGGCACCCGACCGCGTGCGCAACACCACGCTGGTCTTCAACCCCAGTGGCGCCTGCGTGGCGCGCTACGACAAGATCCACCTGTTCCACTTTGACAACGGGCGCGAGGTCTATGACGAAGGCCGCGTGATCGAGGCGGGCAACACCCCGGTGCAGTTTGACCTGCAGGCGCGCGACGGCCAGCACTGGCGCGTGGGCCTGTCGGTGTGCTACGACCTGCGCTTTCCCGAGCTGTACCGCGCCCATGCCCGCGCGGGGACCGACCTGCTGCTGGTGCCCAGCGCCTTCACCCACACCACGGGGCAGGCGCATTGGGAGGTGCTGCTGCGCGCCCGCGCCATCGAAAACCTGGCTTACGTGCTGGCCCCCGCCCAGGGCGGCGTGCACGAGAACGGGCGCCACACCTGGGGCCACAGCATGCTGGTGGACCCCTGGGGCACCGTGCTGGCACAGCAGGACCAAGGCCCCGGCACCGTGGCTGGTGTGCTCGACGCCCAGCGGCTGCGCGCCGTGCGCGCCAAGCTGCCCGCGCTGACGCACCGCGTACTGCCGTGACCGAGCCCCGCGCACCGCGCCCCCCCCGCACCCTGCTGCAGCGCTGGCGTGGTGCCTGGCGCCGCTGGTCGCTGTGGACGGCGCTGGTGCTGCTGGTGGTGTCGATGCTGGCCACCATGGTGTGGCTGGCGGGGCGCTACGAAGCCAGCCAGGTGCAGACGCGGCTGGAGCGCGACACGGCCGATGCGGTGTCCGACATCCGCACCGCCCTCATGCACAACCTGCAGAGCCTGCAGGCCCTGCCCGCCGACACCCCGGGGCAGCTGGCCTGGGAGGTCGAGGCATCGGAGCTGCTGCGCATCCGCCGCGAGCTGGTGCGCATTGAATGGCGCGACGCCCACCTGAAGCTGCGCACCCATGTGCAGTCGCCCTACCGCCCCGTGGCCTGGGATGTGCGGGCGCGCGACAGCAACCAGTCCGACCTGACCATTGCGTGCACCAATGCCCGGCGCCTGGGCAGCCCGGCGTATTCCACCAGCTACTTCCAGCCGCACGGCGACGGCCTGGGCTCCGAGATGATGGAACTGTGTGTGCCCCTGACCGCAGGCGGGCGCACCACCGGGTTCCTCGTGGCCACCTACGGGCTGCAGGACATCCTGCTGAACCTGGTGGCACACAACCTCACGCGCAGCCAGGAGGCCTCGTTCACCGAACCCGACGGCACCCGCCTGGCCGTGATGGGCGCGGCCCGCCGGGGCTCGCGCATGTTCACCGCTCAGCACCTGCTGGACCTGCCCGGCGCCACCCTGGTGCTGCGCATGGACGGCTGGCATACCGCGCCCAGCGTCTTCCCCAACGTGCTCACGGCGCTGGTCACGGCCATGTCGATTGCGCTGGTCACGGTGATGGTGGTGCTGGTGCGCGACAACCGCCGCCGCCTGCGCGCCGAACGCGACCTGGCCGACGCACTGGCCTTTCGCAAGGCCATGGAGGACTCCCTCGTCACCGGCCTGCGCGCACGCGACCTGGAGGGCCGCATCACCTATGTGAACCCGGCCTTCTGCGAGATGGTGGGCTTCAGCCCGCAGGAGCTGCTGGGCCTGAGCATGTCGGCCCCGTACTGGCCGCCTGAGCGCGTGGAGGAATACCAGCAACGCCAGGCCATCCGCTTTGCGGGCACCATGCCACCGCGCGAGGGCTTCGAGTCTGAATTCATGCGCAAGGACGGCACGCGCTTCCCGGTGCTCATCATCGAGGCGCCGCTGATCAACGCCCAGGGGCAGCACACGGGCTGGATGAGCGCTTTCCTGGACATCAGCGAGCAGCGCCGCGTCGAAGAACTCTCGCGCGCCTCGCAGGAACGGCTGCAGGCCACGGCCCGGCTGGCCACGGTGGGCGAGATGGCCTCGCTGCTCAGCCACGAGCTGAACCAGCCGCTGGCCGCCATCTCCAGCTATGCCAACGGTTCGCTGAACCTGCTGGAGCAACCAGCCACACCCGCGCTTGCCACAGCATCCGCAACCACATCCGCCGGCACCGCTGCAGCCCCGCCCGGCCCCGATGCGCTGGACGACGTGCGCATGGCCATACGCCAGATCGCGCGCCAGGCCGAACGCGCGGGCCGCGTGATCAAGAGCGTGCACGACTTCGTGCGCCGCCGCGACCAGGCGCGCGAGGCCGTCTACGCGCAGCAACTGCTCGACGCCATCCTGCCGCTGGTGAGCCTGCAGGCGCGCAAGCTGGGTGTGCGCGTGCACACCACCGTGGAGCCCGGCCTGCCCCCCACGCTGTGCGACCGCACCATGGTCGAGCAGGTGCTGCTGAACCTGGCGCGCAATGCCATGCAGGCCATGGACGACCCCACCGTGCGCGCCCGCGTGCTCGACATCCGGGTGCGGCGCGCGGCCTCCAACCAGCACAGCGGCTGGATCGAATTTGTGGTGACCGACCAGGGCACCGGCATCCCGCCCGAGGTGGGCGCCAAGCTCTTCACCCCCTTCTTCACCACCCGCCCCGAAGGCATGGGCCTGGGCCTGAGCATGTGCCGCACGGTGATCGAGCAGCACGGTGGTTTTCTCGGGTTCGCGCCCCATGAGCCGCGTGGTACGGTGTTCACATTTACGCTGCCTGCGTCCCAACCTGATTCAAGACCCTGATGGAACCCATCACCAACGCCACCGTGTACATCGTGGACGATGATGCCAGCGTGCGCGAAGCCCTGGCCTGGCTGCTGCGCTCGCGCAGGCTGCCCAGCGAGTCCTACGACAGCGCCGAGGCCTTTGACGCCATGCTGCAAAGCCGCCCGGCCCAGCGCCAGCCCTGCTGCCTGCTGCTGGACGTGCGCATGCCCGGCATGAGCGGGCTGGCGCTGTTCGACCTGCTGGCCGCACGCGGCGACCTGGCCACCATGCCGGTGATTTTTCTCACCGGCCACGCCGACGTGCCCACGGCGGTGGACACCGTCAAGCGCGGAGCCTTCGACTTCTGCGAAAAGCCGTTCTCCGACAACGCGCTGGTGGATCGCATCGAACAGGCCCTGGCCCAGTCCAGCGAACACCTCACCCAGCTGCGCGCACGCAGCGGCCTGCAGGAGCGGCTGGCCGAGCTGACCGACCGCGAACGCGATGTGATGGACCTGGTGGTGGCGGGCCTGCCCAACAAGCTGATCGCCGACCAGCTCGACATCAGCGTGCGCACGGTGGAAGTGCACCGCTCTCGTGTGTTCGACAAGATGCAGGTGAAGTCGGCCGTGGAGCTGGCCAACCTGCTGCGGGGAGCGGCCTGACTGTCAGCAGTCCTGGACTGCGGATTCAGAGCTTTTTAGGCCGTCTCCGCGCATCCAGTGGCGCTTTAAAGCTATCAAAAAATGAGTTATTTGGGAGGCTGATTGGCGTCGTCGCTCGGCAGCTCGCCCTTCTTGCGGCCCGAGAACATGGTCCACCAGACGATGGCCACCAGCACCACCAGCGCCAGCAGCGCTTCAAGCAAAATCAGCCCCATGACCCTGAACCCCCTGCGCCTTGTTGTGACGGCGCTGATTGTAGGAACGCTGGCCGCCTGCTCCACGCCGCCCGCCCCAAGCCCCTCCCGCCCCGGGGCCATCCCGCCCCCGCCGCCGGCCAGCACCGTGGTGCTGCCCGGCGACACCGGCCCGCTGCCCCCGCCCATGTCGCAGCCCAAAAGCCGCTGGGTCCCCGTGCGCTGGGCCGAGCTGCCAGGTTTTGGCGACGACGCCCTGCACGAAGCCTGGAATGCCTGGATCAAGAGCTGCGAGCGGCCCGTGCCCCCCTTCACCGCGCTGTGCAGCGACGTGCGCCAGCTGAGCATTGCCACCGCCGACGAGCAGCGCGCCTGGCTCATCGCCCGCCTTCAGCCCTATCGCGTCGAGGCCGCCGATGGCAATGCCGAAGGCCTGCTCACCGCCTACTACGAACCCATGATGGACGCCGCGCGCCAGCCCGGCAACGGCTTCACCGTGCCCGTCTACCGCCTGCCCGCAGGCTTTGGCGCACGCAAGCCCTGGTACACGCGCCAGCAGATCGAGACCCTGCCCGAAGCCCAGGCCGCGCTCGCGGGCCGCGCCATCGCCTGGCTGCGCGACCCGGTCGAATCCATGGTGCTGCACATCCAGGGCTCGGGCCGGCTGCGCATTGCCGAGGCCGACGGCACCACCACCACCGTGCGTGTGGCTTACGCAGGCACCAACGACCAGCCTTACCAGAGCATCGGCCGCTGGCTGCTGGACCAGGGCTACACCCGCGACGCCACCTGGCCCGGCATCCGCGCCTGGCTGGCGGCCAACCCCCAGCGCACCAACGAGCTGATGTGGACCAACCCACGCTACGTGTTCTTCAAGGAGGAACCCCTGGTGGGCATGGACGCGGGTTTTGGACCCAAGGGCGCGCAGGGCGTGCCGCTCACGCCTGGCCGCTCCATCGCGGTAGACCGCCAGAGCATCCCCTACGGCACGCCCGTGTGGCTGGCCTCCAGCGGCCCGCAGGTGCAACTGAGCCGCATGGTGCTGGCGCAGGACACGGGCAGCGCCATCCTGGGCGCGGTGCGCGCCGACTACTTCACCGGCTGGGGCCCCGAGGCGGGCGACATTGCCGGGCGCCTCAAGCAGAACCTGCGGCTGTGGGCGCTGTGGCCAAAATAAGACTCAAAATGCCCTTCTGCGCCCGACCATCATGCGCTGATAGCTATTGAATCAGGATCATCCATGCGCGTGACCGAGCCCCAGCTGCGCACCCTGCTGCTGGCCCAGGCCATCGAGCAGGCCGACACCCGACACACCCTGGTCAGCCCGGTGGAGCTGCAGGACGCCACGCGCAGCGCCGTGGCCGCCGCCCGGGCGCGCGGGCTGCCCCGTGTGGGGGTGGCCGAGGTGATGCTGGAGCGCGCGACCACCATCGCCGACCACGCCAGCGGCCGCGACACCACCGTGGCTGCGCTGCACGCCCCACACACCGAGGGGCCCGGCGCAGGCGGGCTCGGGCCCTGGGTGGCGCGTGGCCTGCCGCTGGCGGCGCTGCTGCTGGGCCTGGCCATCGACCGCATCAGCAACGCGCACCGGGTGGACCTGCTCTCGCCCCCGCTGCTCACCGTGCTGGCCTGGAACCTCGCCATCTACCTGCTGATCGCCTGGCGCGCATGGCGCCCGCCCTCGCAGCCCAGCGCATGGCTGCAGCAAGCGCTGCGCCCCCTCAGCTATCCCTTTGGCCGTGCCGAGCGGGGGCGCGGGCTGGTCGCGCGCATTGCGGCCGACTTTCACCAGCGCTGGTGGGCCCATGCGGCCGACCTGCTGCAACAGCGCGCCGCGCGGGTGCTGCACCTGTGCGCCGCCGCCTGGGGCGCGGGCATTGCGCTGTCGCTGCTGTTGCGCGGGCTGGTGGTGCGTTACCAGTTTGGCTGGGAGAGCACCTTTCTCGACGCCACCCAGGTGCACGCCATCGTCTCGGTGCTGTTTGCACCGCTGACCCTGCTGCTGGGCCTCGCGCCTTTCACGCTGGAAGAGATCGCGGCCACGCAGAACTTTGCGGGCGAAAGTGGCGTGGCAGGCATGGCAGGTGGGGGTGGCGCCGCAGGCAGCCGCTGGGTCGGCATGTACGTGGGCCTGCTGCTGCTGGCCGTGGTGCTGCCGCGCCTGGCCCTGGCCGCCTGGGCACGCTGGCGCGAACACCGGTGGCAGGGCCACATCGACCCACAAGGCGCCGCCTTTGACACACTGCGCGCCAGCCTGCCGGGCGACCTGGTGATCGGCCTGCACGGCCCGCAGGCCCAAGCCCAGGTGCTGCTGGGCGCCAGCCTGCAGACCCCACAGGGCGACCGGCTGCAGTGGGTGGTCGATGCCAGCGCCCCCGTGGACGCCGTGCTGGCCTGGACCACCGACCCGCTCCCGCCCGCCTGGCAGGCCGCCCCCCACGTGGTGCTGCGCTGGGAAGACTTTGGCGCCAGCTGGGTGCTGGAGCCCACGCTGTTCGACCGGCTCAGCGCAACCCTGCCCGCCCACCACCATGCCCTCAACCGCCTGCGCGCCGCCTGGGTGGAGCGCAACGAGCAGCGTTTTGGGCAGGCCCTGCTGGCGCTGGCGCAGCACCTGCGCGCCTGTGCCGCACTCACCCGCCTGCCGCCAGACGATGCCGCCGCACGCTATGCCGAGCGGGTGCATGCGCTGGACGCCACGCTGCGCGCCCTGCATGGCGAGCCCGCCACGCCAGCCCCCCACCCCGTGCCAGCGGCACACCTGGCCCCGCCGCCCACCGCACCACGTCGCCTCGATGGCACGGCCCTGGCCCTGGGCACCTCGGCCGGAGCTGCTGCGGGCGCCGCCGCCGGGGCCAAGGCGGGCGCGCTGATCGACCTGGGCACGGGCGGCCTGACCCTGGGCGCAGGCACGGCCCTGGGCGCGCTGCTGGGCGGCACCACGGCCTGGGTGGTGCGATCGCTGCAAAAGAAGGACACAGGGCGGCAGGACCTGCTGCAACACGCCACCGAAGCGGCCTGCAGCCACTACCTCGCCATCGCCCACCAGCAGCGCATGCCACCGGACGATGCCCACCCCTGGACCGCGCGCTGGCACGCCGAGGTCACCGGCACGGTGGCCGCCCACGGCACCGCACTGACCGCCGCCCTGCAGGACGGCGCAGACGCTGAGGCCCTTATGCCACTGCTGCGCACGGTGCTGATGGGGATCCTGCAGCGCAGTTGTGTAGCAGAGGGGAGCGGCACAGCCCCAGCGGGCTCATCGGCAGGTTGACTATCGCCTTTTTGGCCTCTACCGCCCGATGGTATTGCCCTGATAGCTATCAAAACAAGAGTGAATCACCGCCTTCAGGGGCAGGCCACCCGGGCCGCCTCGGTCTCCACGCGGGGGGCCGCAGCCGCCGCCGCGAACGCCATGGCCGGGGGCACGGTCACGGTGCGCAGCCGGTCGCCGTCGATGCGGTACTCGTACTCGCGCGTCGAGCCCACCATCTCGGTGCGAAAGCTGCTGCTGGCCATGGTGGCCGCATACACCTGGGGCCGCACCACCTGGTAGCGGTAGGTGGTGGTGGACACGCCACTGGAGGTCTTGCAGACGGAGTCGAACTGATCGTCCTTGAACTGCAGCGTGCAGCGGCCCGAGCTGTCTTCGGCCTTCTCACCGGCAGGCGTGTGCAGCACGATCTTGGTAGCGCGCCAGCAGCCGAGCAGGGCGGGGTCGGGTGCGGCGGCGTGGATGGCAGGGGCCCCAAGGGCCAGGGCCCAAAGGGCAGAACGCAAATAGCTCGGCATGCGGAATGGGCGGCCCCGCCAGGGGCACGCGGTCAAGCTGGGAAGGCCGCCATGGTAGGCGAAGCCGGGGAGGCTCCCCCCATGCAGGCGCCTACTCCACCGACCACCGCGTCACGCGCGGCGGGGCATCGCCCACATGGAAGGCCAGCTTGCGGTCCCGCAGCGCCACGTCCGAGGCGGTCACGCGGTCGAAGCGCCGCAGGTGCTCCGTCCACGACTCGTCCTCGATGCGCTCCACATAGCGAGCGGGCTGGGCGATGTCGTGCAGCAGTTGCCAGCCCAGCGCGCCCTGGCGCAGGCGGCTGCGGCGGCTTTCCTGCATCACGGCGCGGAATTCAGGGGCGCGGACGGGGTCGATGAAGTATTCGATGGTGACCACCACATGCCCCGCGCCGGGCGGCACTTCGGCCACCGGGGCCTTGAAGGCGCGCGAAGGGCTGAGGTCTTCTTCCATGCTGCGGTCGGCCACCAGACGCTGCACCAGCAACATGGCCACCACGCCGGTGGCGGCGGCAATGCCCAGGCTCACATGCACGTCGGTGACCGTGGCCACCTGGCCCCACACGGCAGCGCCCAGCGCGGTGGCGCCCATGATGGACATCTGGTAGATGGACATGCCGCGCGCCCGCACCCAGTTGGGCAGGGCAAGCTGGGCCGACACGCTGAGCGAATTGGCCGTGGTGATCCACGCCATGCCCGCCACGAACATCGCGGGCACGGCCACATACACGTTGGGCGCCACGGCCATCACGCCCGTGGCGGCGGCCTGCAGCGCCGTGCCGCGTATCACCAGCACATCGCGCGCCATGGCCTGGCGCAGGCGCGGCAAAAACATGGCCGCCGTGATGGCGCCCGCGCCCATGCTGGCCAGCAGCAGCGTAAAGGTGCCCGCGCCGCCGCCTTCGAGCCCCTTGGCCAGCAGCGGCAGCAGGGCCAGCAGCGCGGTGGCGTGCAGGAAGAAGACGGAGATGCGCCACAGCACAGCCCGCATGCGCGGCGACTGGCGCACAAACTGCAAGCCCACGCGCATGGCGCTGGTCAGCTTTTCGCGGCCCAGCGGGCTGGGCGTGTGCACCCGCTTCCAGCGCATGATGGTGAAGCCGGAAACGATGGACAGCACCGCGTTGAGCACAAACACCCAGGCGCTGCCCGCACTCGCGATGATGGCGCCCGCCAGCAACGGGCCGATGATGCGCGAGGCGTTCATGGCCACACCGTTGAGCGCGAGCGCGGCAGGCAGTTGTGGGCGGCTGACCAGCTCGGGCACGATGGCCGCGAACACCGGCCAGCGCATGGCCAGGCCGATGCCGTTGGCAAAGGTGAGCGCCAGCAGCAGCGGCGCCGTCATGCCCCCAGCCAGGATGGCCACACACAGCACCAGCGCAACGGCCGCCACCCAGAACTGCGTGGCGATGAAGTAGCGCCGCCGGTCCAGGATGTCGGCCAGCGCGCCGCTGGGCAGGCCCAGCAAGAAGACGGGCAGCGTGGAGGCGGTCTGCACCAGCGCCACCAGCACGGGCGAGGTGGTGAGCGTGGTCATGAGCCAGGCGGCGGCCACGTCGTTCATCCACATGCAGGTGTTGGCCGCCACCCAGGTGAGCCAGAGCATGCGGAACACGGGGACGGACAGCGGGGCCAGGGGTGAGAGCGAGGCGGCCTGGTTCAGCGCCGCAGGCCCAGCGCCGAGCTGCGCGGCGACGGATTCCTCCGTGCCCTGGGCCAGATCTGCTGCGCGCGCGGCGCGGTCTGCGGCTGCGTCGTCCTGCGGCGGGGCGCCCGGGTTCAGAGCCTGCGGGTCAGGGGAGGGCGGGGGCGCAACGCTGCGCGGGCTTTCGTGGGACGGCAATGGCGGCATGTCTGCACATTGTGCGACGGTTGGCGCAGCCGTGGTGGTTCAACGCCCAATAGCCGACTGCAGGCATGCCCCCGCGCTTCGTCACGCCACATCGGTCGACTCAGCCGCTGCCTGCTTGTCCGCCTGTTGGGTCTGCCGCAGCAGCAGCCAGGCCATTAGCGCCAGCGCGGCCACGCCTGCCACCAGCACACCCCACAGCACGGCACTGCGCAAGGAGACCCCGCTGCTCACGGCGGCTGCAGGCACCAGCGCGCCGCCCGCAGGCGAGCCGCCGGTGATGTCGGCCCGCGCCACATCCACCTGCGCAAGGGGCAGGCTGTTTTCTTGCTGGGGCTGGTAGCCCGGCACCAGGCTCGCCAGGGGCAGGAAGGCGCTGGCTGCCCCCGTGGCGCCGGTCAACCCAGCCGCCAGGGTGAAGGGGCCCTGCCCGCTGGCCAGAAAGACCAGCTGCACGGGCTCGAACTGCAGCGCCACCTGGGGCGCGGCCGCAAAGCCGGGCGTCTTGGCGTCGGCCTCGATCTTGACCTCGCGCACCGAGGCGCCGCCCAGCTCGATGGGGCCGCTGGCCTGTTCCTTTCCGCCCGTGGCCATCTTGTAGACCACGGCACTGGCCAGTGGCGACCAGGGCTGCTCGCGGTGGTTGCGGCCCAGCACGCGCACCGGGATCAGAACATTGCTGACGGGCGGCGTGATGGCGAGCGCGGCCACCGGCGTGGCAAACGGCAGGGCCAGCACCAGCTCGCGGGGTTGGGCTTGGAATTGGGTCAGCGGGGGCATGGCCAGGCGGGCGCTGACACGTTCGCGCGCCACTGCGCTGTGCGTGGTGACCAGCGTGGCGCCGCGCAGGGTCACGGCGGCGTCGCCCCAGGTCACGCGCAGGTAGTGGCCCTGGAGGCTGGTGCGGTGCAGGTCGATCTGCTCGGCACCCAGGCGGCCCGGCGCGGCGGGGGTGGCGGCGGCATCGGCGCGGTAGAGCACCGTCTCGGCCAGTGGCCGCCAGGTTTTCAGGTCTTGGCTGGACTGCACCTGGAAGGTGACCGGCTGCCCGGCGGGCAGGTCCGCATCCAGGGCCATGCGGGCCACGGGCTGCTGCAGGCCGCGCGCATCCAGCAGCGCACCCCGGACGACCTGGGCGGCCTGGGCACCCGCCGTGCCGGGCGTGTCGATCTGCACCACCCGCTGGCCCTGGCGCTCTTCGATGCGCAGCGACAGGCCTTCGAGTGGGGCCGATCCCGCCGTAGTCGCCGTAGTGGCCGAGCCCAGGATGGGGTAGGCAGGCAGCACCACCGAGGCCTCTGGCGCAGGGGCCGCCGCCACCCCCGCCAGGGCCATGGGCACGGGCTGGCCCGCGCTGTTGAAGAGGCGCACATCGGCATAGCCCGGGCTTTGCAGGCGCACCAGCACCTCGGCGGGCAGGGCGACGCGCTGCAGCGGCGCATCGGCGGCCAGCGCCACAGGGATGCGGATGGCATAGGAGGCAGGGCTGCTGGCATCGGCTGCCGCCCGCGCGGCACCGGCGGACAGGGACAGGGCGGCGGCTGCCAGCACCAGGAACCGTTTGGTTTGGAGGGTGGTCATGACGGCATCTCCTGTTCCGATGGCGCCACCGGCGGCGTTCCAGGCGCTGCAGGCGTTGGCGCGGCCTTGGGCGGCAGCGGCGCAAAGTAGCCCACCACCAGCATCAGCACACCCACGGCGATGAAGGCAATGATGCGCTCGGCCCCACCGGCATTGGACAGGTCGATCACCAGCAGCTTGACCACCACCACGCCCAGCAGGCCCGCGCCCACCAGCCACAGCGGCCGCTGCGCGCGGCGGTGCGCCAGCACCATCATGCTGAGCGCCAGCAACGTCCACAGGATGGCGTAGCCGGTCTGCACCACAAAGCTGTTGAACAGCGCCGAAGCATCCCAACGCACACCGAAGAAGTGGTGGGCCACGCGCAGCCACACGGTGTTGATGACGATGAACGCGAGCAGCGCCAGGGCCACCAGCGCGTTGCGCCCCGTGGCCCAGCCCGTGCCCGCCGGGGGCGGCGCCGCAGACAGCAGCACCCGCCGCCAGAACACCAGGCTGCCCAGCGCCAGCGCCAGCGTGAGGTCGGTGGGGTTGAGCAGCGGGATGTAGGGCAGCGGCGCGGTGTGGCCCGACGAATGCACGGCGGCCAGCAGTGCGCCCCCAAACACCAGCACCGCCAGGGGCAGCGCGGCCAGACCGTAGTACGCCTCGGCATGGGGGTTGAGTGGCCAGGGCAGCGCCGCGCGTGCAGCGGGCTGGTGGCCACGCCCCGCCCAGAGCGCCAGCAGCATCAGCACCGCAATGGCGCTGACCAGCAGGACCACACCGGCCCATGAAGTGCGCCACAGCTCGCCCTTGGCGATGCCGGACCACAGGCAGTCGGCCAGCAGCAAGGTCACCAGCCAGGCGGTGGCGGCGTGGAACCAGCCGAAGCGCGAGGCGCCATGGGAGGGCAAGCCCTCCGCGCCCGCCGCCTGCAAGCGGTCGGTCTGCAACAGCATCCACCCATGCAGCGCCAGCACGACGGGCCACACGGCCCAGGCGGGCGTGGTCAGCACGCGGTGGCCATCCACCACCTGCGCGACAAAACCCAGCGCCAGCACGGCGATGGTGCCGCGCGCGGGCCAGGTGGCCACGGCCCAGCGCGTGCGCAGGCCCAGCACCATCGACAGGGCGGCGCTGACCACCACGGCCAACATGCCCAGCAGCTCGGCAACGCGGCCCGAAAACACCGGCACAGGCCACTGGTTCGCCTCGGTGGCGGGCACGCTGCGCGTGATCTCCAGCCACCAGGCCAGGCACCAGAACACAAAACCGTAGAGGTAGGCCGGGCTGGACAGCTGCGCCTCCACGCCTGCATAGCCCCGCGCCCAGGATGAGCCACTGTGTGGCAGCGGCTGGCGCAGCCACCAGGCCAGCAGCAGCGCGGGCAGCGCAATCAGCAGGGCGCCGATGAAGGCCGGGTTGGCCAGTGGCAGGGACGAGACCTGCAGGCCGCCACCGTCCACACCGGACATGAAAACCAGCATCGCCACGCCCTGCAGCACCAGGCCAAAGGCACGCGGCATCCAGCGCGCCTGGCGCATGCCGACCCAGAAGGCGCCTGCGCCTTCGAGCGCCCAGACCGCCGAGGTCCACCGCGCATCCAGCGCGAGCGGCACGGCCAGCGTGGCAAAACCCACGCCGATGGCGATGAAACATTCAATGAGCAGGCGCCAGCTGGCTTGCGCGCGGCGCACCAGAACGGTCGCGGTCAGCAGGTAGACCGCCGCAAAGGCCAGCGCCGAGAAAGCCGCACCCAGCTCGAAGGGCTGCACCAGCCCCGCCTGCAGGCCGAAGCCCACGAGTGGCGTGCCAAAGACCAGCATGGTGTCCACCGTGTGGCCCAGCTTGGTCGGCGTGTTGCGCGCATACAGGATGGCGGTGAACAGGTAGATGAGCACAAAGACCGCAAGGAAGGGCTGCGTGCTGGCGTAGTGATCGGGGACATATTTGAGTGCCCCCCAGGCCGTGGCCACGCCAAAGGTGGCCACAAAGCCCACCACGTTCAGCACCCGCCACGAGCGCTTGTGGGCGATGAAAAGAATCGCCAGATTGAGCAGCGTGTAGTAGCTGAACAGGCCCACGTGGCTGCCCTGGCCGGTGGACAGCAGGATGGGCGCCGCAAAGCCGCCCGCAAACGCCGCCACCGCCAGGGCGCGCGAGTCCTGCAGCAGCGCCAGCGCGCAGCTGGCCGCGCAGACCACGATCATCAGCCCGAAGGCCCACAGCGGTGGCAACAGCCCATAGAGCCGGAAGGCCGCAAACACGGTGAGGTACATCACCGCCACGCCGCCGCCCTGCAGGGCCAGCGCAAAACCGGGTTTGTCGGTGCGCTTGCGGAACCCCACCACCAGCAGTGCAATGCCCACCGCGGCGACGGTGGCCAGGCGGAACTCGACCGGCAGCAGCCCGGCGGAGGCGGCGTAGCGGGCGAGGAAGGACAGGCCGATGAACAGAATCACCAGCCCCACACGCACGATGGTGTTGCCGCCCAGAAGCCAGTTTTTGGCGGCGAGCACGGCCAGGTCGATGGGGTTGGGCTGGGCGGGCTGTGCCGTCTTGCGGGGCGCGGCCGGCGGGATGGGCGCGTCCGCGCGTGCGGTTGCCGGGGCGGAAGCCGGAACGCGCGGCAGGCCTTGGGGCGTGAGTTCGCCGGTCCAAAAAGCGTCGTCCGCGTCCCGGGGGCTGTCGATGGCAGCGGGACGTGGCGGAGGTGCGGGTGGCACGGGCCCCTGCGCCACGGGCGGTGCCGCCACAGGCCGCTCTTCCGCAACTGCTGCCTGCGGTGCCAGCGTGGGCGGGGCGACGGCCTTTGCGGCCTGCGCCTGCAGTTCGGTGCGGATGGCGGAGCGGATTGCCCAGCGCAGCGACAGCCCGGCGAAAAAGCCCAGGATGCCGCCCACAAACGGCCCGAAGTCGCCGTAGCCACCGAACCACGACCCCAGCACCGCGCCCCAGAAAATGCCCCAGATGATCATGCCGCCCTCGCCCTCTTGGTGGGCTCCGGTCGGCAGGCCCTGGGCCTGTGCGCGAAAGGAGCCGTTCTATTGGTAGACCCACCGGCAACTGCTCGCGCCGCCACCTTGCGGGCGGGTGATGGAGAGAGTGCGTGCGGCGGCTTGGCAGCCCCGCTGTGGTTCCGCAGGCTTATACAGCACACCCCGCGCAGGAACCACGCCCTAACGCCTTGTCACCTTGCAGGTCGCCCAGCCATATCGCGCCCTTCACCTTGGGGCGAGGGCCTGTTCTGCCGGGATGACATGCCAAAACGGGCCCTGCCGCTCGTCCATCAAGCACTATTAGCTATCAATAAAATAGCATCTACCCTTTGACCCGTGCGAGGTGCGCCAGTGGCAGTGCCCCGCTGGCCTTGACTTCGCCCAGCGAGAAGCTGGTGTGCATGTCTTTCACGTTGGGCAGGTTAAGCAGCACGTCGCGCGCGAACTGGGAGAAGCTGTCCAGGTCCCGCGCCACCACCTGCAGCTCGAAGGTGCCGGTGCCGCTGATGTAGTGGCAGGACACGACCTCGGGGATCTGGCGGATGGCTTCCTCCATCTTGCGCGTGAGGTTGCCGGTGCTGCGGTCGGCATCCAGCCGCACAAAGGCCAGCACCCCCAGGCCGATCTTGTGCCGGTCGATCTCGGCGCGGTAGCCCTTGATGAAGCCTTGTTCCTCCAGCGCCCGCACGCGCCGCCAGCAAGGCGCGGCCGACAGGCCCACGCGCTGGGCCAGCTCGGCATTCGTCAGGCGGGCGTCAGCCTGTAGCTCGTTGAGGATGGCGATATCGAATTTGTCGAGAGTGTTCACAAAGCGGCCAAAAAGAGAAAGATCCTTTCTCAGAATAGCCTAAACACGGCACACAACGCAAAGACATATCAGCCACGCAGACATACACTTACCTCCACATTGGAGCCGCTGCCCTAAACGGGCGGATGGCCCCTGCCCCACCGGCCCACAAGGCCCGGCCCCACAAAGAAGCCATTGGAGACATAGCCATGAATGCCCCGTTGCCCGAATCCATCCGCAAGGCGCTGGAAACCGTCACCCTCGACGACAAATACTCCCTGGACCACGGCCGGGCCTTCATGAGCGGGGTGCAAGCCTTGGTGCGCCTGCCCATGCTGCAGCGCCAGCGCGATGCCGCCGCCGGGCTGAACACCGCCGGCTTCATCAGCGGCTACCGGGGCTCCCCGCTGGGCACCTACGACCAGGCGCTCTGGGCCGCCAAGAAGCACCTGGCGGCCAACAACATCGTCTTTCAGCCCGGCGTGAACGAAGAACTGGGCGCCACCGCCGTCTGGGGCACGCAGCAGCTGGACCTGTACCCACAAAGCAAGAAGTTCGACGGCGTATTCGGCATCTGGTACGGCAAGGGTCCCGGTGTGGACCGCTGCTCGGACGTGTTCAAGCACGCCAACATGGCCGGCACGGCCAAACACGGCGGCGTGATTGCGATTGCGGGCGACGACCACATCAGCAAGAGCAGCACGGCCGCGCACCAGAGCGACCACATCTTCAAGGCCTGCGGCACACCGGTGTTCTTTCCGAGCAGCGTGCAGGAGATTTTGGACATGGGCCTGCACGCCTTCGCCATGAGCCGCTTCTCGGGCGTGTGGTCGGGCATGAAGACCATCCAGGAAGTGGTGGAGTCCTCCAGCAGCATCAACATCGACCCCGACCGCGTGAAGATCGTCATGCCCGAGGACTTCGCGATGCCGCCCGGCGGCCTGCACATCCGCTGGCCCGACGCGCCGCTGGAGCAGGAAGCGCGCCTGATGGACTACAAGTGGTATGCGGCCCTCGCGTACATCCGCGCCAACAAGCTCAACTACAACGTCATTGAAGGCAAAAACGACCGCTTCGGCATCATCGCCAGCGGCAAGGCCTACAACGACACGCGCCAGGCCCTGGTGGACCTGGGCCTCGATGACGACACCTGCCGCCAGCTCGGTATCCGCGTGCACAAGGTCAATGTGGTCTGGCCGCTCGAAGCAACCATCACGCGCGACTTTGCCGAGGGCCTGCAGGAAATCCTGGTGGTGGAGGAAAAGCGCCAGGTCATCGAGTACCAGCTGAAAGAAGAGCTGTACAACTGGCGCTCGGACGTGCGCCCCCACGTGCTGGGCAAGTTCGACGAGCCCGAGGGCGACGCCACGGGTGGCGAATGGTCCATGCCCAACCCCAGCCAGAACTGGCTGCTGCGCGCCAAGGCCGACCTGACGCCCGCCATCATCGCCAAGGCGATTGCCAAGCGCCTGAAGAAGCTGGGCGTCTCCGGCGACATCATCGCCCGCATGGATGCGCGCATCGCCGTCATTGAGGCGAGCGAGCGTGGCATGGCCGAGCTGAAGGTGGACACGGGCGAGCGCGCGCCCTGGTTCTGCAGCGGCTGCCCACACAACACCAGCACCCGCGTGCCCGAAGGCTCGCGCGCCGTGGCTGGCATCGGCTGCCACTACATGGCCAACTGGATGCCCGACCGCAAGACCAGCACCTTCACGCAGATGGGTGGCGAGGGCGTGACCTGGGTGGGCCAGGCACCGTTCACCACCGACCAGCATGTGTTTGCCAACTTGGGCGACGGCACGTACTTCCACAGCGGGCTGCTGGCCATCCGCCAGAGCATTGCAGCAGGCACCAGCATCACCTACAAGGTGCTCTACAACGACGCGGTGGCCATGACCGGCGGCCAGACCGTGGGCGAGCGGCCCGAGGGCCACTCGGTGCTGCAGATCATGAACAGCCTGAAGTCCGAAGGTGTGGTCAAGCTGATCATCGTGACCGACGAGCCGCAGAAGTACGACGGCGTGGCGCTGGCCGATGGCGTGACGGTGCACCACCGCGACGAGCTCGACACGCTGCAGCGCCAGTTCCGCGAGATCAAGGGCTGCACGGTCATCATCTATGACCAGACCTGCGCCACCGAAAAGCGCCGCCGCCGCAAGCGCGGCACGCTGGCCACGCCCGACAAGACCGTGGTCATCAACGACCTGGTGTGCGAGGGCTGCGGCGACTGCTCGACCAAGTCCAACTGCCTCTCCGTGGAGCCGGTGGAGACGGAGTTCGGCCGCAAGCGCCGCATCAACCAGAGCACCTGCAACAAGGACTACTCCTGCGTCAACGGCTTCTGTCCGAGCTTCGTCACGGTGGAAGGCGGCAAGCTCAAGAAGCCCAAGAAGGAAAAGAAGGGCGACCTGTCGGCGCTGCCCTCCATTCCTGAACCGGTGCTGCCGGTGGCGGAAAGCGCCTGGGGCATCGTGGTCGGCGGCGTGGGCGGCACGGGCGTGATCACCATCGGCTCGCTGCTGGGCATGGCCGCGCACCTGGATGGCAAGGGCGTCATCACGCAGGACGCGGGCGGCCTGGCCCAAAAGGGCGGCGCCACCTGGAGCCATATCCAGATCGCCAACCGTCCCGAAGCCATCTACACCACCAAGGTCGATACCGCCAAAGCCGACCTGGTGATCGGTTGCGACTCCATCGTGGCGGCACACAAGTACACGCTGACGGTCATGCAGCCGGGCCGCACCTTTGTGGCGCTGAACACCCACAGCACGCCCACGGCGGCTTTTGTGACCAACCCGGACTGGCAGTTCCCCGGCGCCAATTGCGACAGCGCGATTGCCGCAGCGGTCGGCGCAGGCGGTGTGGGCAGCTTTGACGCCGAGCAGGTGGCCACGCAGCTGCTGGGCGACAGCATCTACACCAACCCGCTGATGCTGGGCTACGCCTGGCAAAAGGGCCGCGTGCCGCTCACGCTGGCGTCGCTGATGCGCGCCATGGAGCTGAACGGCGTGCAGGTGGACAACAACAAGGCTGCGTTTGAATGGGGCCGCCGCTGCGCGCACGATCTGGCGTCGGTGCAGGCGTTGTTCCAGGCAGCGCAGGTGATCCAATTTGTGAAGAAGCCTTCGCTCACCGACATGGTGGCCAAGCGGGTGGAATTCCTGACCGGCTACCAGCATGCCGCCTACGCGTCCGAGTACCAGGCGTTTGTCGAGAAGGTGAAGGCGGCAGAAGCGAATCTGGGCAGCAGCACCCGCCTGTCCGAGGCCGTGGCCCGCTACCTGTTCAAGCTCATGGCCTACAAGGACGAGTACGAAGTGGCGCGCCTGCACACCGACAAGGCCTTCACAGACAAGATCGCCAACATGTTCGAAGGCGACTACAAGCTGGTGCACCACCTGGCGCCGCCGATGACGGCCAAGAAGAACGACAAGGGCGAACTCGTCAAACAACCGTTTGGCCCCTGGATGCGCAGTGCCTTTGGCCTGCTGGCCAAGATGAAGGGCCTGCGTGGCACGGCGCTCGACATCTTCGGCAAGACCGAGGAGCGCCGCATGGAGCGTGCGCTGATCGTGGAATACCGCGCCTGCATCGACGAGCTGCTTGCCCGCCTGAACGCCGACAACCTGGCCCTGGCGGTGGAGATTGCCCGCATCCCCGAAGAGATCCGTGGCTACGGCCATGTGAAGGAGCGCCACCTGGCCGCCGCCCGCCCCAAGTGGGACGCCCTGATGGCCCAGTGGCGCAGCGGCCAGGGAGCCCCCAGCCACCGTCAGGCCGCTTGAAGTTCTGCGAACCAGCAGCACCTTTGCAGAGAAGCCCGCGCTTGCGCGGGCTTTTTACTATCAAAATGAGAGCTATTAGCGCTTATCCAATGCGCGCAAAGGCCGATTTTTAATGGTGTTTGACTGCCCGCCTGTTGCGCCCTGGCCCCCTGCACAAACACCCGGTGCAGGCCTGGGTCTTACCCCTTGGGGGGCGGGCAAGGCGCCGCATACAATGTCCTGTTCCGCCCTGGCGGGCGCGTTGGCGCTGGCTGTTGGCGGTTTTTGTGTATTTTGACCATCCGTTGTGGAGTCCCGTCCGTGTTTATTTCTTCCGCTTTTGCCCAAACCGCACCTGCCGCAGCCGCTGGTGGCGGCGACATGATGTCCACGCTCACGGGCATGCTGCCCCTGGTGCTCATGTTCGTGGTGCTGTACTTCGTCATGATCCGCCCCCAGATGAAGCGCCAGAAGGAACACCGCGCCATGATCGACGCCATCGCCAAGGGCGATGAAGTGGCCACCGCCGGGGGCATTCTGGGCAAGGTCACGCGCCTGTCCGAAGGTTTCCTGCACATCGAGATCGCCAGCAACGTGGAAGTGCAGATCCAGCGCAGCGCCGTGGTGCAGGTCCTGCCCAAGGGCTCCGTCAAGTAATCAATGAACAGCCCCTGCGGGCGCTGCACACTGCCTCCCGTCGCCTGCGCAGCGCGCAGACCGGGTGACGGAGCCAGCGCAGCAGGGCGGCCCTTGCACGGCATTGGCTGGCAGGGCGTGGAAAAGGCGTAAACATGAACCGTTATCCGGTCTGGAAGTACGCGATCCTGGTGATCGTGCTGCTGGTGGGGGCCTTGTACACCCTGCCCAATTTCTTTGGCGAAGCCCCTGCGGTGCAGGTGTCGTCGGCCAAGGCCACCGTCAAGGTGGACACCGCCGTGCAGCAGCGGGTGGAAGAAGCCCTCAAGGCCGCAGGCGTCACGCCCGACTTCGTGGCGCTGGAAGGCAACTCGGTGCGTGCACGTTTTGACACGCCCGACACCCAGCTCAAGGCCAAGGACGCCATCCAGAAGGCCCTGGTGCCCGATGCCAACGACGCCTCGTACATCGTGGCGCTGAACCTGGTGTCGCGCTCGCCCCTGTGGCTCAAGGCCTTGCACGCCAACCCCATGTACCTGGGTCTGGACCTGCGCGGCGGCGTGCACTTCATGCTGCAAGTGGACATGCAGGCGGCCCTGACCAAGAAGGCCGAGTCGTACGCGGGCGACATCCGCACCGCGCTGCGCGACAAGAGCATCCGCCACGGCGGCATCAGCCGCGAAGGCCAGAACATCGACATCAAGGTGCGCGACGAGGCCACGCTCACGGCCACCCGCAACCTGATTGCCGACCAGTTCACCGACCTGCAGGTCACCAGCACGCCCGAAGGCACCGAGTTCAAGCTGCGCGCCTCCATCAAGCCCGAGGCCACACGCCGCGTGCAGGAACAAGCCCTCAAGCAGAACATCGTCACGCTGCACAACCGCATCAACGAACTGGGTGTGGCCGAGCCCGTGATCCAGCAACAGGGTCTGGACCGCATCGTGGTGCAGTTGCCCGGCGTGCAGGACACCGCCAAGGCCAAGGACATTCTGGGCCGCACTGCCACGCTGGAAGTGCGTCTGGTGGACGAAGGCACCGAAGCGCGCGCCGCCGAAACCGGCCGGGGCCCCGTGCCGTTCGGCTCCGAACGCTACCTGGAGCGCAGTGGCCAGCCCGTGATCGTGAAGAAGCAGGTCATCCTGACCGGCGAGAACCTGACGGACGCCCAGCCCGGCTTTGACGGCCAGACGCAGGAGCCCACAGTGAACCTCACGCTGGACGCCAAGGGCTCGCGCATCTTCAAGGACATCACGCGCGAGAACATCGGCAAGCGCATGGCCATCGTGCTGTTCGAAAAGGGCAAGGGCGAGGTGGTCACGGCCCCCGTGATCCGCTCCGAAATCGGCGGCGGCCGCGTGCAGATCTCTGGCCGCATGACCACAGCCGAGGCCAATGACACCTCGCTGCTGCTGCGCGCTGGCTCCCTGGCCGCGCCCATGGAAATCATCGAGGAATACACCATCGGCCCCAGCCTGGGCGCCGACAACATCGAGCGTGGCATCCACAGCGTGGTCTGGGGCATGGTCGCGATTGCGGTGTTCATGTGCATCTACTACGCGCTGTTTGGTGTGTTCTCCACCGTGGCGCTGGCCGTGAACGTGCTGCTGCTGCTGGCCATCCTGTCCATGCTGCAGGCCACGCTGACCTTGCCCGGCATTGCCGCCATGGCGCTGGCGCTGGGTGTGGCCATCGACTCCAACGTTCTGATCAACGAACGCATCCGCGAGGAACTGCGCGACGGGGTCTCGCCGCAGGCGGCCATCCACGCAGGCTACGAACGTGCCTGGACCACGATCCTGGACTCGAACGTGACCACGCTGATCGCGGGCCTGGCGCTGCTGGCCTTCGGCTCCGGCCCGGTGCGCGGCTTTGCCGTGGTGCACTGCATCGGCATCCTGACCAGCATGTTCTCGGCCGTGTTCTTCTCGCGCGGCCTGGTTAACCTGTGGTACGGCCGCCAGAAAAAACTCAAGAGCGTGTCGATCGGCCAGGTGTGGAAGCCTGAACCCGATAGCGCTGTGGCCAAGACGAACTAAAGGAGGAAGACCATGGAATTCTTCCGCATCCGAAAAGACATCCCCTTCATGAAGCACGCGTTGATCTTCAACGCGATCTCCTTCATCACCTTTGCGCTGGCCGTGTTCTTCCTGGTCACGCGCGGACTGCACCTGTCGGTGGAGTTCACGGGCGGCACCGTGATGGAAGTGGCCTACAGCCAACCCGCCGAGCTGGCCAAGGTCCGCGAGACCGTCTCCGGCCTTGGCTACGCCGACGTGCAGGTGCAGAACTTCGGCACCGCGCGCGACGTGATGATCCGCCTGCCGGTGCAAAAGGGCGTGACCTCTGCGCAGCAAAGCGAACAGGTGCTGGGTGCGCTCAAGGCCGCCGACCCCGAAGTCACACTGCGCCGCACCGAGTTCGTGGGCCCGCAGGTGGGCGAGGAACTGGTGCACGGCGGCCTGATGGCACTGGCCATGGTGGTCGTGGGCATCGTGATCTACCTGGCCTTCCGCTTCGAGTGGAAGTTCGGCGTCGCGGCCATCATTGCCAACCTGCACGACGTGGTGATCATCCTGGGCTTCTTCGCGTTCTTCCAGTGGGAGTTCTCGCTGGCGGTGCTGGCCGGCGTGCTCGCGGTGCTGGGCTACTCGGTGAACGAGTCGGTCGTGATCTTCGACCGGATCCGCGAGGCCTTCCGCAAGTACCGCAAGATGAACACCCACGAGGTGATCGACCACGCCATCACGAGCACGATGAGCCGCACGATCATCACCCATGCCTCTACCGAAGCGATGGTGCTGTCGATGCTCTTCTTTGGCGGCCCGAGCCTGCACTACTTCGCCATGGCACTGACCATCGGGATTCTGTTCGGCATCTATTCGTCTGTGTTCGTGGCCGCTGCCATTGCCATGTGGCTCGGGGTCAAGCGCGAGGATCTTGTCAAGCCTGCCAAAAAGGAAGGGGATCCCAACGATCCCCATGCCGGAGCGACGGTTTGACCCGCTAATATCTGCCTATGCAGCCCACGCCCTCTTCGGTTCCACAGCGTCGCCTGGCCCGCCAGGCGCGCCAGAAGTTCGTAGAGGGCCTGTGTTCCGGACTCCCTGAACTGGGCAAGACCGTTCAGGAGTTCCTGGCCACCCTGATGACCCAGACGGGCACGGCGCGCGAAATGCAGTCGCGCCGGGACGCATGGATGCAGTACCAGCAACTGCATGACCCCTGGATCCAGCGCACCGCCAAGGCCTGGCAGGAATCTCTGGCCCCCCACGTCAGCAGCACCCGGGGACAACTCGCCGGAGGCGCGGTGGGCAACCAGTTCGAGCTGCTCAGTGACGATGTGGTGGAGAACAAGATCCTGGCCTCGCGCATGGCCCTGACGATTACCGAGCAGGTCGGCCCCCAGTTCGACACCCTGCGCCAGCGCACACAGTCCCTGGAGGGCCAGGAACTCGACGGCAACGACATTCTGCGGCCCGACACCGTGTGCCTGTTGCTGGTGGAACAGTGGGTGGAGTCCGGTCTGTCGCGCACAGACCTGCAGACCGTGGTGGACCCCTTGCAGCGTGACCTGGCCAATCTGCTCCAGAAACATTACCAAGCCGTCAATGTGTTCTATGTCGAGCAGGGCATCACCCCGCAGACAGATCTGAAGTCCCGGGTCCGGCGCACTAGCGGCGGGGCGGTCACAGGCAGTGGGGGCAGCGATTCAGGCTCGGGTGGCCTCGCATCGCAGGCCCTTGCGCAGACCCGTGAAGCCATGGCTGCAGCGCGCGGTAACCCGCTTTTCCCGGCGCAGATGCCACGCATGCCCCAGTTTCCCCCCGGTTACCCCAGGCATGGCATGCACACGGCCTTTGCCACCGGCATGACACCGCTGGCACGGGCTCGCCAACGCGCCCAGGGGGTGATGGGCCAACTGCGCCGCCTGCTCACCCAGCCCGCTACCGGGTTTGACATGGTCAATGCGCCCCCTGCTTCGGCAGCATTGGCCCATGCGCTCACCGCCCACAGGGTGCATGCCGACACCTTCTATACCAATGTCGCCACACTCATGGAGGACTACAGCCCGGCTGCCGTGGTCCAGTTGGCTGGCACGGTGAGGGAGCGGTCCACGGAACTCAAGAAAAAGGCCACGACCACCGGCGAGAAGGCCATCATCGAAGTGGTGGCGCTGATGTTCCAGAGCATTCTGGCCGAAGACCGCATTCCCCCGGCGGTGCGCGTGTGGTTTGCGCGCCTGCAGGTGCCCGTGCTGCGGGTGGCGCTTGCTGAGCCTGAGTTTTTCAGCAACCTGGACCACCCTGCGCGCAAGCTGATCGACCGCATGGGCGCCTGCGTGCTGGGCTTTGACTCCACCAGCATCAACGGCAGCGCGCTGGAGGCCGAAATCCGCCGCGTGGTGCAGGTGATCGAACAATACCCAGAAACGGGGCGTCGGGTGTTCCAGCTCGTGTATGACGAGTTCGAGAAATTCCTGTCCAAGTTCCTCACCGAAAAGCAGGCCACTTCCCGCCTTGTCAGCGTGGCCCAGCAGGTGGAACAGCGGGAAACCCTGGCCATCCAGTACACCATCGAGCTGCGGACCATGTTGCGTGACATGCCGGTGCGCGACGAAATCCGGGAGTTCCTGTTTAAGACCTGGGCGGAGGTGTTGGCCCTGTCCGCGGTGCGTGATGGCCCGCAGCACGCTGACACTGTGGCCTTCAAACGCACGGCGGCCGACCTGGTCTGGGCCGCCAGCGCCAAACCCAACCGCAGCGACCGGGCCCAGGTGATCCAGAACCTGCCGGGCCTGCTCCAGCGCCTGCGCCAGGGCCTCACGCTGCTCGGCGTCAACGGTGCCGAGCAGGACACGCAGGTCAAGACCCTGACCGACACGCTGGCTGATGCCTTCCTGTCCAAGACCGCCTCGATCCCGCAAGCGCACATCGAAGCCATGGCGAAGCGCCTGGCCAATCTTGAGGACTTCATGAGCGATGCCACCTTGGGTGACATGCCACTCAATGCCGACAACATCGAGATGATGCTGGGCATTGATGCATCGTCCATCCATGTGGTGGCCGACAACGGCGCTCCCGTGGATGACGCCATGGTGGCCTGGGCCCAGGAGCTGCAGCCTGGCACTTGGTACACGCTGGATCACAACGGTGCATCGGCCCAGGTGCAGTACGCCTGGCAGAGCCAGCGCAAGCAACTGCACCTGTTCGCGGCGGTCGATGGCAGCAGCTACCTGATCCAGTTGCGCCGCCTGGCCGCCTACCTGCAGGCGGGTCTGCTGGTGGCCCAGGACGAGGAGGGCCTGACGCTGCGCGCCACACGTGACGCGCTGGCCAAGCTCGATGCCAACCCCGAACGGTTGCTGGACTGACGATAGCTTTCAGCCGCCCGCCTCAGAACCCCAGGCAGGGCCCCGTGCCTTCACCGCGAGTTTCTCGGTTTCAGCCTCGTCCCAGACGCTGAAACAGCCCACCGGGCAGACGGGCCACGCTGCCCGCCAGTTCCAACTCCAGCAGCATCACCTGCAGCGAAGCTGTGTCCATGCCGGTGCGCGCCACCAGCGCATCCAGGCCCAGGGGATCAAACCCCAGTGCCGCGAGCACCGGGTTGTCTTCAGGCCCGCTCTCTGTGTGGGGCAGCTCCACAGCAGTCCCGTCACGCTCAGCGGGCATGTCCAGCAAGCCCGGCACTGTGGTGGCAGGGAGCCGTAGCTCTTCCAGGACATCCTGCGCCGACTCGACCAGTTTGGCCCCTTGGCGGATCAGGGCGTGGCAGCCCCGCGACTGGGGGGCATGGATAGAGCCGGGAATGGCAAAAACCTCCCGGCCCTGTTCGACCGCCATCCGCGCCGTGATCAGGGAGCCCGAGGCCAGCGCAGCCTCGACGACCAGGGTTCCTTGGGACAGGCCCGAGATGATGCGGTTTCTCTTGGGGAAATTGGGTGCCAGCGGGGGCGTGCCCAGAGGATATTCACTGACCAGCAGCCCCCGGGCTGCAATGCGGCGGGCCAGGTCGAGGTTCTTGCGGGGGTACACGCGATCCAGGCCGGTCCCCACCACAGCGATGGTCGCCGCAGCCGAAGCGTCCGCCACAGATGCATCCAGCGCGCCCTCGTGGGCGGCAGCATCCACCCCCAGCGCCAGCCCTGACACGATCGTCAGCCCGGCACCGTGCAGTGCACGCGCAAAGAGGCGGGCGTTCTCCGCGCCCTGGGCCGTGGGGTTGCGGCTGCCAACCACGGCCAGGCAACGATCACTCGGGAAAGGCTGGTGCGCCAGCAGATGCTCGGGCCCCGTGAGGTAGAGCAGCAGCGGGGGGTCTTCCGTGTCCAGCAAGGCCTGCGGATAGCGGACATCACCCAGCGTGACAATCGTGCGCGACGGTCCTCCCGGATCCGCGCCAAACAACCACTGGACCGTGGTGTCCCACAAGGCCTGCCACGCGGCAGGGATCTCACACAAATCCCGTGCCTGGGCATTGGTCACACATTGCTGCAACGCCGCCTCGGACTGCTGGAAAATCGCTTGCGGGAGCCCGAAATGGGCCAGCAGCCGCCGCGCGGCGCCATTGCCCACGCCAGGGGTCAGCGTCAAACGCAGCCAGGCGCCCAGCTCTTCATGGTCCATGGGTTTCAATCCGCCCGGGAATAACACGGCGCTACCGCTTCACACCAAAGCGGCGGCACCCCTTCCGCGCCGGAGCGCGCATGGCTTACTTGGGATTGACGAGGCGATCGCCTACGCGCACGCCGTTGCGAATCTCAAGGAGCAGCGCATAAGACACGCGCTCGAAGGTGCGGAACACCATGGCCGTGCCGTTGACCTCGCTGGGCAGCTTGACCATCGCCTTGGACTTGTCGGTGGTGTCCTTGATGCGGTCGCCCTTGGTCATCAGGCTGAGCACATGGCCAGGCTCTACGCCGTCTTCCGAGCCCATGTTGATGGCCACCACCTGGTTTTGCGCAGCGTAGGCCACGGCCGAGCTGCCGTAGATGGACACCACACGGGCGTCCACCTCAACCTCGGGCGCCCGCGGCGTGTAGCTCATGAAGGCGCGCGCGGGTGCGGGCAGCAGGCGGTCACCCGCCTGGACTTCTTCCTTGGTGGCCGACAGGTCTACCGTAGCGGGCACGTACTCGGCGTTGTAGCCGCCTTTGCCATTGGGGGTTTCTTCGAAGGATTCGCCACGCACCAGTTCGGCCTTGCCCACGTACTGCGCTTCGTAGCCCAGCACTGCACCCGTCATCGGGTCCTTGAGGGCCACCGCATTGCGGAAGACGCGGTAGTAGCGTGGTTCACCAGCTTCCGCCAGCATGGGCGAGGCGGCATCTCCACGCACATAGACGCGGTCACCCGACCCCATGAGCACACGCTCGTCGGTCGTGGCGATCACGCGCGGGGCGCGCAGCAGTGTCTGTTCGTCCACCACCAGCGGCTCGACCAGGAAGGGCTCGATCAGGTGCGGCTTGAGGGTGGGGAGTGCGGAATCCATCAGGCTGTCGCTGCGCGTGCGTGGCGAGACACGCACGGTCTCGGGCTCGCCGGTGCCGCCAGGGCGGCTGGTGCTCAGGCGGGCATACCCGCCGTCCTTTTCCAGATAGAGCGTCTGGCCCGGGAAGATCAGGTGTGGATTGGGAATGGCCTTGAGGTTCATGCCCCAGAGTTCAGGCCAGCGCCAGGGGCGCTTGAGGTACATGCCCGAGATACCCCAGAGCGTGTCGCCGCGCTTGACGGTGTAGCTGTCGGGTGCGTTGGGCGCCAGCTCTTCGAGGGGCACGCCCCGCTCGGACACCTGCTGCGCCGTGGCGCGCTGGCTGCTGGAGATGGGGTAGTTCTGCGCCTGAGCCGGCATGACCAGCAGGGCGCCAGCGATGATGGTGAGCGCGCCCAGGGCGGTCCGCCGCACGCTGGTAAATGCCGTCATGTTGTTCCTTTTCTCATGCATTGTGAAACGCCCCCTCACTGGCAACCCGGCGCCTGCAGCATGCGGACGCCCGGGTAACTACGTTACAAACCTTCTTAGATTCTCTGCTCAAGCCCTTGATTCGGCAACGATTATTGGCCTGCAACCCTGCTGCAGGCCGCAAAAGTGGCGAAAATAGCGACATCTTCTACCTGCAGCCATGGCAATCCTTCCCATTCTCTGTTACCCGGACCCCCGGCTCCACAAGGTCGCACGCCCCATCGCGGTGGTGGACGATCGCATCCGTACGCTGGTGGCTGACATGCTGGCCACCATGTACGACGCCCACGGCATCGGCTTGGCGGCCACCCAGGTGGATGTGCACGAGCGCCTGGTGGTAATTGATGTGTCCGAGGAGCGTGACCAGCCCCTGGTGCTGATCAACCCCGAACTCGTCTGGACCAGCGCAGAAAAGCACTTGAACGACGAAGGCTGCTTGTCCGTCCCCGGCATCTACGACGGCGTGGAGCGGTTTGACGCCGTGCACGTGAAGGCGCTTGACGCCCAGGGCGCGTCCCGTGTCATCGAGGCAGACGGCCTGCTGGCCGTGTGCATCCAGCATGAGATGGACCACCTCATGGGCAAGGTGTTTGTGGAATACCTCTCGCCCCTCAAGCGCAACCGCATCAAGACCAAGATGATCAAGCAGCAACGGGAGGCCCGCGAGTGAAACGGGCAGCGCTCTGCGCCCTGCGGGGCGGCGGAGTGCTGGCGCGTGTAGCGCTCGCGGCGCTGGTGGTTCAGCTGGCGGGCTGTGCGCTTCCTGCCCGCGAACAGCCCGGCGCGCTGCGCGCCGAGGTGCTGGCCCGCCTGGGCCCGCCCAGTGCCACTTTTGCACTGGCGTCGGGTGAGCGGCTGCTGTATTCCGAGCTGCCTGCAGGTTTTGAAGCCCACGCCCTCGACTTCGATGCCAGCGGCCGCCTGCTGCGCAACGAGCAAGTGCTGACGCAGGCACGTTTCGAAAACCTTCCGATCGGTGCCTGGACCCGGGCCGATGTAGAGCGCACCTTTGGTGCCCCCCTGCGGGTGGAGCGCGTGGCACGGTTTGATGGCGACATCTGGACCTACCGCTTCCGCCAAAACTCCGACCTGCGCCTGGCCCATGTGCACCTCGACCGCCAGGGCATGGTGCAGAAGGTGCTGTTCACCGACGAACTCCCCCACCTTGACAACGCGCGCGACTGAGCGCGCGCCCAGATATCCGCATGCAGCCATCCATGAGAGTCATTTTTGCCGGTACCCCCGAATTTGCCCGCGTGGCGCTGGAGCGGCTGCTGGCTGCGGGTTTCACCGTCCCGCTGGTGCTCACCCAGCCCGACCGCCCAGCGGGCCGGGGCATGAAACTGCAGGCATCGCCGGTCAAGCAGTGTGCGCTGGACCACGGCATTCCGGTGGCCCAGCCGCGCAGCCTGCGCCTGGACGGCAAGTACCCCGAAGACGCCGCTGCCGCGCGCGACGCGCTGCTGGCCGCCCAGGCAGATGTGATGGTCGTGGCCGCCTACGGACTGATCCTGCCGCAGTGGACCCTGGACATGCCGCGCCTGGGCTGCCTGAACATCCACGCCAGCCTGCTGCCACGCTGGCGCGGCGCGGCGCCCATCCACCGTGCCATCGAAGCAGGCGATGCCGAAACCGGCGTCACCATCATGCAGATGGATGCGGGGTTGGACACGGGCGACATGCTGCTCACCGAGCGCCTGGCCATCACCGCCGACGACACCACGGCGGCGCTGCACGACCGACTGGCCCACCTGGGCGGCCGCATGATCGTGGAAACCCTGGAGCTGGCAGCATGCGGCGGCCTGCAGCCCGTGGCCCAGCCCCCCGAGGGCATCACCTACGCCCACAAGATCGAGAAGGCCGAAAGCAGCATCGACTGGTCCCAACCCGCCAGCGTGATCGGCCAGCGCATCCGCGCGTTCGACCCGTTTCCGGGCGCCAGCACCGAGTGCAGCGGCGAGACCATCAAGATCTGGAGTTATGTTATTGATAGCTTAAAAGGCAATAAAGACGCGCGCAAAGGCCTTGTTTTATCTGCAGACGACACCGGCGTGGTCGTGGCGTGCGGCGCGGGCACGGCCCTGCGCCTGACCACGCTGCAGCGCGCGGGCGGCAAGCGCCTGCCTGCGGCCGACTTCCTGCGCGGCTTTGCGCTGCAGCCCGGCATGGTGCTGGGCACCGCCACCGCATGAGCACACTCGCTGCCCTGCGCAGCACCGTGCGCCACCCGTCGTTCCGGCTCGCGGCCACGGACATGGCAGGCACATCGCTGGGCATCGCCGCCTGGGGTCTGGTCACGGGCGTGGCCATGGTCAAGAGCGGCATGCCGGTGGGCATGGCAGTGTTCATGTCGCTGCTGGTGTACGCGGGCAGCGCACAGCTGGCGGTCATCCCGCTGCTGTCCGTGGGCGCGCCGCTGTGGGTCATCTGGCTCACCGCCGCCTGCGTGAACCTGCGTTTTGTGATTTTCAGCAGCATGTGGCGCAGCTACTTTGCCCACCTGCCGCTGCGCCAGCGCCTCGCGCTCGGGTACTTCAGCGGCGACGTGATCTATGTGGCCTTCATGAAGCGCTTCCCCGAACCACGCCCCGCGCCCGAACAGGTACCGTATTTCTGGGGCGCTGCCACCACCAACTGGCTAGCCTGGCAGGTACCGTCCATCGCGGGCATCCTGCTGGCCAATGCCGTGCCGCTGTCATGGGGGCTGGGGTTTGCCGGGGTGCTGGCCCTGCTGGGCGTGCTGCTGTCGCTGCTGTTTGACCGCGCCACCTGGCTGGCCACGGGCGTTGCGGCCACGGCCGCGATTGCAGCATTTGCGCTGCCGCTCAAGCTCAACATCCTGGTGGCCCTGGCCGCTGCCGTGGCCGCCGGGCTGCTGATGGAGGCGGTAGACCGCCGCCGCCACAAGCCGGAGCTGCTGCTGGTGCCCGCCAACAGCGTCATGCCACCCGAAGAACGCGAGCATGTCGCGGCGGGCGACGTGGTGCCGCTGCGTGAGGAGCGCCATCCATGATGAACGGATCCTGGATCGAACCGGTGCTGGCCATCGTGGGCCTGGCGGTCATCACCGTGGTGTCCCGCTCCTTCTTCATGGTCCCTGAGCGCGAGCTGCCGCTGCCTGGCTGGCTCAAGCGCGGACTCAAGTACGCCCCCCTGGCGGCACTCACCGCCGTGATTGCGCCCGAGATCGTCATGACCCAAGGCGAACTCATCGACACCTTCATGGACGCCCGCCTGCCCGCCGTGGTGTGCGCCAGCGCCTACTACTTCTGGCGCCGGGGCATCCTGGGCACGATCCTGGTGGGCATGGCGGTGTACCTGCCGCTGCACATCGGCTGGGGCTGGTGAAAATAGGCTCCCCCTGAGTCGCCTTCGGCGCCATCCCCCTGCGGGGGACGCACCCCGTGGCCTGGCAAAGCCCGTTCCACGGGAGCACTGGCAAAGACAGAAGGAGAAGGGCTCCCTCCACTGCGGTCACTAAAATGGCCGCCGCGAGAGCCCTCCTTCCCCCTTACACCTCTGCTATGAACATCCTCCGCTTTTCCGATCTGTGTGCCCAAGGCAAGGCCCAAGGCCAGCGCGTTTTCATCCGTGCGGACATGAACGTCCCGCAGGACGACGCAGGTCGCATCACCGAAGACACGCGCATCCGCGCCTCGATCCCCTGCATCCGCATGGCACTGGACGCGGGCGCTGCCGTGATGGTCACCAGCCACCTCGGCCGCCCGACGGAAGGCGAATTCAAGCCTGAGGACTCGCTGGCCCCCGTGGCCCAGCGCCTGTCGGAGCTGCTGGGCCGCGACGTGCCGCTGGTGGCCAACTGGGTGGACGGCGTCACCGTGGCCCCCGGCCAGGTGGTGCTGCTGGAAAACTGCCGCCTGAACGTGGGCGAAAAGAAGAACAAGGAAGAACTGGCGCGCAAGATGGCCGCCCTGTGCGACATCTTCGTGAACGACGCGTTCGGCACTGCCCACCGCGCCGAAGGCACGACCTACGGCATCGCCCAGTTTGCCCCCGTGGCCTGCGCAGGCCCGCTGCTGTCGGCCGAGATCGACGCCCTGACCAAGGCCCTGGCCCAGCCCCAGCGCCCCCTGGCCGCCATCGTGGCAGGCTCCAAGGTGTCCACCAAGCTCACCATCCTGCAAAGCCTGGCCGACAAGGTGGACCAGCTCATCGTGGGCGGTGGCATTGCCAACACCTTCATGCTGGCCGCAGGCCTGCCCATCGGCAAGAGCCTGGCCGAACCCGACCTGCTGGAGGCTGCCAAGTCCGTGATGGCCGCGATGAAGGCTCGGGGCGCCGAAGTGCCGATCCCCACCGACGTGGTCGTGGCCAAGGCGTTCGCCGCCGATGCCCCCGCCACCGTGAAGGCCGCGACCGATGTGGCGCCCGATGACCTGATCCTGGACATTGGCCCCGACACTGCCGCACGCCTGGCAACCCAGCTCAAGTCCGCAGGTACCATCGTCTGGAACGGCCCCGTGGGCGTGTTCGAGTTTGCCGCTTTCGAGAACGGCACCCGCGCCATCGCCACGGCCATTGCCGAATCGGCAGCGTTCAGCATTGCGGGCGGTGGCGACACCCTGGCCGCCATTGCCAAGTACGGCATTGAGAAACAGGTGGGTTACATCTCGACCGGCGGCGGCGCCTTCCTGGAAGTGCTGGAAGGCAAAAAACTGCCCGCTTTCGACATCCTGGAGCAGCGCGCAGCCGCTTCTGTGTAAGCAAATGCAAGGCAAACCGGGTTATTTGGCACCGCATGCCTTGCAGCAGCACACAACTGTGACCAAAAACAACGAACTGTGTACGGCGGAGCGCAGTTAGCGTAATTTTTTCTTGTTTTTGTTGAGGAACCCGCCCAGAATTATTTTTCAATCGTGCGGGCTGTATCTGTCCAGATCCTCGCAAATCTAGTCCGTAGGAGGGAATCATGTCGTTTTCAAAGGCAATCAGCTTGGCCGTTCTGGCTGGCGCTGTAGCAACCTTGGTTGGGTGCGCACAGAGAGCGCCTATTCCCGTTGCGGAAAATTTTGAATACACCTCGCAACCCAAGGTCCGCTCCGCAGGCCATTGGGATCTAGTTTCGCGCGACGTGGTCGGCCAGACGCTGGGCACCCTGGACAAGGCCGGTGTGGCCCCAGGCACACCCATGCATGTGTCGCTGCCTGCCAATCCCACGCAGTTCGAAACCGCGTTCCGCGAGTTCCTGATCACCAAGCTGGTCCAGAACGGTGCCGTGGTGCAGCAAAGCCCCGGTCAGGCGCTGGACGTCTCTTACGGCATCCAGGTGGTGCGCCACAACAGCGAGCGCCCCCGCTTCATCCCCGGCCAGTTCACCATGCTTGCCGCTGGCCTGTTTGCTGCCTACGGCCTGCGCCACGAACACATCGACGCACAGCTGGCCGCCGGCCTGGGCTTGAAGATTGCAGCCGACTACGCCAACAGCATCAACTCGGGCGGCCCGACCAACACCGAGCTGATCCTGACCACCACCGTCACGCGTGGTGGCCAGTACTTGGCCCGCAAGACCGACGTGTACTACCTGGAAAACGCTGACACCCCGCTGTTCACGCGCCCCTCGTACAAGAACGTCAACATGAAGGTTGTCTCGCAATGAAAACCCCCGCACTTCTTCTGACGGTGCTGGCTGGCGCGGTGCTGGCCGGTTGCGCCAACAACTCCGCGCCGGTGCGCGTCGAGCCCACCTACCAGGAAGCCGCCAGCAGCCAGTTCATCCAGACCAGCCGCGATGCCGTCACCAAGCTGACCACCGGCTTTGACATGAACGCACTGGGCGCAGGCCCCGTGCTGGTGGCTACCGTGGTCAACGTCAACGACCTGAGCCGCGCTGCCCCCCTGGGCCGCACGCTGTCCGAGCAATACGCCACCAGCATGGCTGCCAGCGGTTTCAACGTAAAGGAAATCAAGCTGCGCGGCGACGTGTTCGTGCGCGAAGGCCAGGGCGAGCTGCTGCTGTCGCGCGAGATCAAGGACATCGCACGCAACCACAACGCCTCGATGGTGCTGGTGGGCACCTACTCGGCCGCCGCCAACTACACCTACGTGAGCCTGAAGCTGGTGCGCACCGAAGACAGCCGCATCGTGCGCGGCCACGACTACGCACTGCCCAACGACCGCGACGTGCAGCGCCTGCTGGCCGTGCCACGCTGAGCTGCTGCTTGCACTCGCAGGTGTTCCCCACCTGCTCCAACAAAAAGGCCGTTTCGACGGCCTTTTTTTATTTCACCATGACTCCAGCACCGAAATTCGCTGGACTACGCTACAGCCCGATACAGCAGGTTTATCAATGACTTAAGCGAGTTCAACATATGCCGGTGCTTTCCGAAACCTGACCTGACTTCCGACCGCCTGACTCCTATCCGGCCCTTGGAATCCAGGTCTTTCCAAGGAGTCATCATGGCTAAGATCAAACTCACTAAGTCCGCTGTCGATGCGGCGCAACCCCAGGCAGAGGCCGTCGAACTCCGGGACACGCTGGTCCCCGGCTTCCTGTGCAAGATTACCCCGGCGGGTCGCAAGGTGTTCATGCTCCAGTACCGGACGAACGCTGGCGAGCGCCGCAAGCCCTCGCTAGGACTGTACGGGGAGCTGACCGTCGAACAGGCGCGGTCGCTGGCGCAGGAATGGCTGGCCCAAGTCCGCCGAGGCGGAGATCCCGCCGCAGAGAAGGCGGAGGCGCGCCAGGCACCTACGGTCAAGGAGCTATGCACGAAGTTCATGGAGGACTACTCCAAGAAGCGCAACAAGCTCAGCACCCAAGCCGGCTATCAGGCTGTCATCAATCGCAACATTATTCCGCTGCTGGGACGCAAGAAAGTTCAGGACGTGAAGCGTCCTGAAATCGCCGGACTGATGGAAAAGCTTTCGTACAAGCAGACCGAGGCGAACAAGGTATTCAGCGTCTTGCGCAAGATGTTCAACATGGCCGAGGTATGGGGCTATCGGCCCGACGGTACCAACCCTTGCCGTCACGTCCCGATGTTCCCTGCCGGCAAATCGACTCACCTCATCAGCGACGAAGAAATGGGCAACCTGTTCCGACAGCTCGACAAGATCGAGTCGGAGGGGCTGGAGAACTACGTCATCCCTTTGGGAATCCGCCTGCAGTTCGAGTTCGCCGGCCGCCGCTCGGAAATCATCGCGCTGGAATGGAACTGGGTTGACTTGCAGAACCGGCGCGTCGTCTGGCCTGACAGCAAGACAGGCGGCATGTCTAAGCCCATGAGCGAGGAAGCCTATCGGCTACTCTCGACGGCACCCCGGCAGGAGGGTAGCCGCTATGTGCTGCCTTCTCCTAGCCACGCTGGCAAGCATCTAACCACGGGCGAGTATTACGGTGGCTGGAGCCGTGCGCTCAAGGCGGCTGGCGCTACGCACGTGGGCACGCACGGCATCCGCCACCGTTCGGCGACCGACATTGCCAATTCGGGCATCCCGGTCAAGGTCGGCATGGCGCTAACGGCGCACAAGACCGTCGTCATGTTCATGCGCTACGTCCACACCGAGGATAAGCCGGTGCGAGAGGCGGCCGAACTGGTGGCGAATCGGCGTAAGACGATCACCGGGATGCAGGGAGCCAAGGAGGTGGCCGCATGACCCGGCGCAAGGCATCCGTCTCAGCGCCAGCAGCGCCGCCCGCGCTGCTGGGCGACATCCGGGCACTGATCGAAGCGTCGCGCCAGCGCGTCGCCTCGGCGGTCAATGCCGAGCTGACATTGCTGTTCTGGCGCATTGGCCAGCGCATCCATACGGAAGTGCTTGCCGGGCAGCGGGCCGGGTACGGCGACGAAATCCTGCCGACCCTGGCGGCGCAGCTTGTCCGCGACTACGGACGTAGCTTCGCGGACAAGAACCTGCGCCGGATGGTGCAGTTCGCCGCCACCTTCTCGGACGAGCCAATTGTCGTGACGCTGTCACGACAATTGAGCTGGTCGCATTTCGTGGCGCTGCTGCCGCTAAAAGACCCGCTCCAGCGGGACTACTACGTGCAAATGGCCAGCGCCGAACGCTGGAGCGTGCGGACGCTACGCGAGCGCATCGACTCGATGCTATACGAGCGCACGGCGCTGTCCAAGAAGCCGGACGAGACGATCACGCAAGAGCTGGCGGCGATGCGCGATGCGCAGCGCATGTCGCCGGCGCTGGTCATGCGCGACCCGTACATCCTCGACTTCCTGGGCCTGCGCGATACCTGGCAGGAAGGCGACCTGGAAGCCGCGATCATCCGCGAAATGGAGTCTTTTTTGCTGGAGTTGGGCGCGGGCTTCTCTTTCCTAGCCCGGCAGAAACGCATCCAGATCGACGACGAGGATTTCCACCTGGACCTGCTGTTCTATAACCGCAAGCTGCGGCGGCTGGTGGCGGTGGAGTTGAAGATCGGCGAGTTCAAGGCAGCATACAAGGGGCAGATGGAGCTTTATTTGCGTTGGCTCGACAAGCACGAACGCGAACCGGAGGAAGCCTCGCCGCTGGGCATCATTCTTTGTACCGGCAAGAAGTCAGAGCAGATCGAGTTGCTGGAGCTGGACAAGTCGGGCATCCACGTAGCCGAATACCTGACGACCCTGCCGCCGCGTGCGGTGCTGGGGGAGCGGTTGCAGCAGGCGACCGAACGGGCGCGGTTGCAGATCGAGCAGCGGCAGCCTGGCGAGAAGTCCTGACAGCAGCATCTGTCCAACCGTACACCCAAACCACAGCACGAGCATGTGGCAACGGATCTCTTGCTCTATCGAGGCTCCATGCTAGTGTGGAATCGCCATAGGCCGATAAGGAACTGGCCTGCGGCTCAAGGATGCGCTGGGGCTAGTGGGCGCGAGCGCCCAATCACATGATTATCGCGGGCAGCAGCGCCATGTTCTATGCCGATCGCTGTTTTAATTAAATATCTCAAACTATAAAGTCAGTTAATTTTTTCAAAATATTCACGAATCAAGTCATCATTTTTTAAATACGAATCGAGAACCTGAAACAGAAAAAGATCCCCGCTAATATTTATATCAAACGGGATCATTGAGTTATCTATTTTGAATGTCTTTATTTTTCTATGCCCCTTGATGTTGGCATTGCTCAATCTTTCTTGATAGCTATCCAACGTATATACGATAAATTCGTGATCCAAGTGAGTTATAAAAAAATCATCGCCTTTTGAACTGTATTCAAGATGGATGACTTGCGTTACGACGTCGTCGCCTGCCACCTCAAAGTCCTCCATCAATTCTTCAAAAGTCAAACTTAGCTTCTCTGCGTCATGGTGAATCCATAGATTGTTCTCATATTTATCGGTGGAGTAGAACTTTGACAATCTAGGAAGGGAAGATATTTTCAATCGCAACGGAGCGCCAAACTCCATCTCCTCCATTGCAGGGACATAATCGGAGACGTAATCAATCCTGAATGCTATTTCGGACAGCATTCCTTTTTCAATGAGTTCCTCGATAGAGGTAAGCAGCTTCCTCGGAACTTTTATCCAGAAGTGTCGCCCTATGCGTTCATCGCGTATTGTCTGACTATCCTTGTCGTTGAATATCTGAATATTCTCGTTCAGGCTGACAAGACTATATTTAGAGAACTGAGCATCTTCCTTTCTTATGTCAATTCCAATTTTCTCGTACTCACGTTCAACTACCTTGGAATATTTTAGCTCCAGCATCTCAGCCCTCCCCATGATTGATTGGTGCTTGGAATAAAAAATGCAGCCAATGCGATAATTTGCGTAATTTTCTTTTATGTACGAAACACCATCTTCGTCATGGATATGCTTGTAGGAATTGTTGAGAATTTCTAGCGATCCCGGATACTCGTTGAGATAATTATTTAAGTAGTCCATTAAATGCTGGATTGTCTTTATAGCCAATCGCTTGTCCACTAGATCAAGCTGTGGCCCATAAAACTTGGCTGCGTTTGGATGGTCGCGTTTGGCTTCAAATTCTTTCAGAATGGCCGCCTTTTCATTCATGCAGCCCTCCGTATAAGCACGCATTACGTCTGCCTGAAAGCTCTCATTTGCCAGAGAGGTTTGGATGAGGGGAAGCAATTTCTTGACAAAGATCGGGTCTTTATTAAGAAAGACGTAGCAAAATTTCCCAAAGCTGAATAACGCGATTTTTTCCGAAGAAAATTCATTGATTTCTTCAAAGATATTTTTCATATTTTTTACTCAACTCGCCGTAGTCCAAATAGTAAGCGACGGAACCTTGAGCGTCTCCACTTTGTGGATCGCGCTGCTCCACGTTCGCTATTCGCTCATCCCTGACGGGACTGGCATTCGCCAGCCCTCCACGGCCCGACACTGTGATCCGGGCCTGCGCGCTCCGCTTGCATGTTGAGCTGGCGACAGCAGGGCATGCAGAGCGAGCCGCGCGCAGATGATTCAGCCAAACGCTAAACAAAGCTGTAGGGCATCCCATAGAGAGCGCGGTTGCGCTACTCGTGATTTCTATGGAATTTGATCGTATCCAAAACTGCATGAGGCAAGCTTGCGAGTTACTTGATACTCTTCGCCAGAATACTGGCGAACTCGACCTCGTTCCGAAACAAGGTGCAGGTTCTTCCTTGCCCGCGAACCAATGACATACAGCAATTTCATCGCGCTTTCTTGACCGTTCGGATCATTGAAATGCGGCACCATATCTTCTAATAATGCATAAGCGATCACTGCATCGAACTCGGCTCCCTTGACGCCGTGTATCGTCGAGATGGTGATTCCAGTCCTATGCTGAAATACCTTCCTGAATGTCTCAATATCGCCTATAAATTCGCTACCTTCACTCTTCAATCGATTTACCCGGGCTTGCGAACTATCGAAGAAGGCAACGTGATGCTCTTGAAGCAGCGTGAAAAGGCGAAAGTCGATTGCTAAGTTTGCAAACAGACGCTCGAAAAATGCGCTCAAGTAGGTAAGACCATCTGTTTCATCGATCTTAATTGCATTGCACTCCCTCAACAAGGACCTCCGCGTGAGCTTCGACACGCTAGCCCCGGCCGCCTCTAGGTCATTCAGAATCTCCCCGGCCCACCGCAGTCTGCGCACATACATTCCCGGCGATGCCTGAGTAAGTGCAATCTTAGAAAGCCTGTACCAGAAATTCTCTGTGTCCCGTGCAAAGGGAACCATACCGGGGCCATCGAATGAGTACTCCGGCATGCTGGCGACCAAACGACGTGTCATGCTTGCAAGATGCGTCCACTGTGGCGCGAGAATGCACACCTCGTGAGGTGAGATGCCCCCCGGCGGCCACCCAAACTGCCCCACTTATGGCCACCCAAACTGCTCCACCTGGCCGGGGTGAGTTGACCCATTGATTTCGGTGAGTCAGGCGCCTCAGCTCTGACGTGCAGGACGTAACTTCCACCCCCTTGATCACAAGGGGGGATTCACGAGGTGAACGTCTTGAAGCCACATCTACAAACCACGATCTGGACGCTCCTGCGCGCGGGTAACACCCAGCGCGAGATTGAGCGCCGCACCGGCATCTCCCGCCACACCATCCGCGCCTGGGCTAAGCGCTTTGAGGCCCAGGGCGATCCGCCGCCCCCGTCGCCTGACGATTCAAACTGCCCCGGGGTGGCCACCGACCTGGTTGTGCCCCTGGCCAGCCAAACTGCTCCACCCCGGCCACCGGCTTTACTGCTGGCGCCTGCGCCGGCGGCCACCTCGCTGTGTGAGCCCCACCGCGCCTTCATCGAAGCTCAGTTGCGCTTGGGCCGCAATGCCACGGCCATCTACCAGGACCTGGTCGATGCCCACGGCTTTGCTGCACGCTACAACTCCGTCAAACGCTTCGTGGCGCGCATCCGGGTGCGTGAGCCTGAGCAGTTCGACCGCCTGAGCTTCCTGCCCGGCGAGGAGATGCAGGTGGACTTCGGCGAAGGCGCGCCCACCCGCGTGCCCGGCACCGACCGCTGGCGCAAGCCACGCCTGTTCGTGGCCACGCTTCGGTATTCGCGCCGCAGTTTCCGCCGCGTGGTCTGGAATTCTGGCCAACAGGTCTGGGCCGAACTGCACGAACAAGCCTGGCGCTACTTTGGCGGCTCGTGCCGATACGTGGTCCTGGACAACCTCAAGGAAGGCGTGCTCAAGCCCGACCTGTACGAGCCCGAGCTCAACCCCGTGTACGCCGCCACCCTGGCACACTACGAGGTCGTGGCCGACCCGGCGCGGGTACGTGACCCCAACCGCAAGGGCAGTGTCGAGAATGCCATTGGTCACACTCAGGCCACGGCACTCAAGGGCAAGCGCTTCGAGACCATTGAAGAACAGAACACCTACCTGGAGCACTGGGAGACCAAGTGGGCGGCCTCTCGCATCCACGGCTCAGAGCGCCGCCAGGTACAGGCCATGTTCGAAGAAGAGCGGCCCCACCTGCAGCCCTTGCCCACGCTGCCCATGGCGTACTTCCGTGACGAGCAGCGCACCGTGTGCGACGACGGCTGCGTGCGCGTGGCCCATTGCAGCTACGCCGCGCGGCCGGCGCACATTGGCACCAAGGTGCTGGTGCGCATCTTCGAGCGCCGCCTGGAGATTCGCGACCTACAGACCCAGGCCCTGCTGCGCACGCACACCTTGGCCGAGCGGCCAGGCACCGTGGTGCTGCCCATGGACGAGCGCGTCTTCAACCCCTCCCGCGAGACCCTCCACATCCTCAAGCAGGCCGATGCCATCGGCGTGGACGCCGCCCGGCTGTGCCAGATGCTGTTTGCCATCGAAGGCCGTGTGGGCCAGCGCAAGCTGTGGGGCATCGTGCACCTGGCCGACCGCTATCCACGCCAGATGGTCAACACCGCCTGTGCCCAGGCCATCGACGACGGTGTGCACAGCTACCGCCACGTCAAGGCCATCACCGAACGCCTGGTGGCGCAGGCTCTGGCCCAACTCGATGCCGCCCCGACAGCGACGCAGGCCGCACCCGCGAGCACCACGCAAACGCACGACCTCATCCGCAACCCACAGGAGTACGGCGAACTCTTCGCCATGGCCACAGCGGCCACGACACCCGCCATCACACCTCAAGGAGATTTCTTCGCATGACCGCCATGACCCCCCACGACATCGAGGCCACCCTGCGCAAGCTGCGCCTGTCAGGCATGGCTGAGACCCTGCAGACGCGCCTGATGCAGGCCCAGGCCGCTCAGGAGCCCTTTCTGGATACGCTCTCAGCCTTGCTGCAAGACGAACTCGACCGACGCCACAGCAGGCTGATGGCACGTCGCTTCAAGCTCTCCGGCCTGGATGAGAAGCCCTCCCTGGCCGACTTCGACTGGCGCTTCAACCCAAAGCTGCCGCGCGCAGCCTGCTTCGAGTTGCACACCTTGAAGTTCCTCAGCGAAGGCGCCAACGCCCTGATCGTAGGCAAGCCCGGCACCGGCAAGAGCCACATCGCCAAGGCCGTGGCCTACCAAGCCACCTTGCTCGGTCATGACGTGTCCTACATCGAAGCTGACAGCGAGTTCGCTCGCTATGCGCTGGCCGACGCCGACGAGCGCGCCAGTCTGCTCAAGGGCTGGGTGGCGGCCGACTTGCTGGTGCTCGATGACCTGTTCCTGGCAAGGCGCATCAGCGAGCATGCCGCCGAGTTGCTGCAGGCCCTGGTCCACCAGCGTTACAAGCTGCGCCGCTCCATCGTCATCACCTCCAACCGCGTCGTGCAGGACTGGGGTCGCTACCTGGGCGACGCGACCATGGCCACCACCATCCTCGATCGCCTCATGCACCGCTGCGCCATGCTGGAGTTCGAGGGCAAGAGCTACAGGCTCAAAGAGGCTGCTGCACGCCTGATCATCACCTCAGACCCCGCATAATCACCCCGTCCTGCCTGGAGCAGTTTGACTGGCCAACAGTGGAGCAGTTTGGGGTGGCCATCGGGGGAGATGCCCATAGTCTCAATGTTGAAACGGATGAGCCGGATGAGCTCAGCGTCCAGATCATTTTTGCTCACTGTGTCGTCGAATGAAATAAGGCTTGGGTACGCCTTGTCCTCGGATGCGGCTTCGATGCGTGTGTTGTGAACGTTGTAGTTTCCGAAGTACTCAATGATGCGCTCAGAAGAACGGTAGTTCCGCGACAGTTCGAGTTCGTCCAAATCGATATTGGCCATCGCCTTGAAATCCTCGAAGGCAATCGGATATCCGCCAAGCGATTGATAAATCGCCTGGTTAGGATCTCCGACAATAAAGGCCTTGGTCGCACCTTGACCAGCTTTCAGAATGGCGGTGATGATCGAATACTGAATTCGTTTGGTGTCCTGATACTCGTCGATCAGCACGAAAGAGAACAACTGTGCCAGAAGAGTGCTGATCGCAGGATGACGTGCGATCAGTTGGTACGCATAGTAAAGAATGAGCTCAAAGTCTAGCTGCCGACTTTCGTGCAGAATCTCAAAATACTTGCCCAATATGACGTGAAGACCCGAATGCTTCCAATCTTGTGGGCAGGAGAGCACATATCCAGTTTCGGTGTAATAAAACTCACAATCCCAGAATGTTATTTTTGGCTTCTGGTAAGGCTTGCACAATGCCTCCAGGATTTTCTCGCGCTCATGCTGATCGATCACACGGAAGCCTCGATCCAACGCTTCGTGATAGATGCCGTACGGTTTCAATATCCATTCAAGACAGAACGAATGTATCGTTCCTATCCATAATCGGGATGTATCCACCCCAAGGCTCTCAATGCGCTCGTGGATTTCGTCGGCGGCACGGTGCGTATAAGTGATGGCAACGACAAACTGCTTGTTCGATTTCAGCCTGGACAACTCATAGGCGATTTTGTAGGTGAGCGTGCGCGTTTTCCCGCTGCCCGGGCAAGCGATGAGAAAGACGCTCCCTGGCTTCAGAATGGCTGCTTCCTGCTCGGGATTCAGATCATCTTTGTTCCACATGAACATGATCAGAACACCGCGAGTACATCGTTGATGCGATCATCTGGGAACGTGGCAAGCATCTCGTTTCGGATGCCGACGAAGTCGATGTCTCCATTTCGGAAGGCCAGCAGCTTGGCCCTAAAGTCGTCGAATACGGCAGACGCAGTGAAGATATCTTCTGCATCGATGTAGTTCACGCGGTAGCTCAGCACGTTAAACCAGACTTCCTTAGTGACCACCGGATGCGCAAAAGCGATGGCGTCCAAGATGTACTTCGGAATGGCGGTCTGCGGATCGATCTTCTTTCCCAGCAAGATGGCAAACCATCCCTTGCCGTAGTTGTCCGCCATGGTCAATGCGCGCTGACCGAACAACGCGATGTCCGCTGATTCGAGCTCCGCCTTGGCCGTCGCGATGGTTGGTGCATCCTTGTAGACATCAGGAAGGATGCCGACCACCTTACGCGCATTGCCGGCGGCAATGAAGTCGACCTCGAAGGTATGGGGGGCAAAGAATGGAGAAACCCACCCGTTATCTTTGAAGGTGTCTTCCAATAACGCTTTCCTGGCGACCCCTTTTTCCTGGGATGCCTGATACTTGCCCTTGCGCCGGAGCAGCCCTTCGGAGTCTCCCGCCGCCGGCGTTGTGTCAATGATGGACTTGTCAAGGTCGGTGACGATGCTGCACCGCTTCCGGATTCGGGCATCATCGAAAAGAACCGCGACGTTCTGAAATCCAGTGCTGCGGATATTAATTAAACTGATGCCGAGTTCATCAAGGCTGACGCCTAGCACGTTCTTGATCAGGATCGGAACGAGAATTTCTTCTGCATCGCCCTCCACTAAGAGGACGCTCTTGGCAAACAACAAGTTGCTACGGACAGCATCCAGGTAGCGTTGAATGTTGCCGATCTCTTCTGGGTTTAGGCCAATTGCAGGCTGGTATGCCTCGCAACGATCACCTTCTCTGCCGAGGATGTTCACGTTCTGAACATTGCTGACCTCAGAGATGTGCGTCGAATGGGTCGAATAAATGATCTGTGTGTCGTCGTATTTGAGCTTGTCGAACAGTGTTTTCTGGATATGTGTGTGAATGTGAGCTTCCGGCTCTTCGATAAGCAGAAAGTTGGCGATCGACTGTTTAGCCTTTTGATACTTGAATTCAAGCAGTTTCAACGTGAGGAATATCAGGTTTGCTCCACCAAGGCTCAGCTCGTGGATCGGTCCTTCGTGGCTCTCCCCCGATTCGCCAACGAACAGCTTGAGCGACTGGAACAACTTGTCAGCTTCGTCTGGCAGATCCGACTTGATAGAAAGAGAAGACGGCGAATACGCCTCACCCGCCGCATCCTTGATGGTGTCTCTGATATCCGTCCGGACGACCTGCACGTCTGGCAACGCTTCGATGGAGTCATTCAATGCCTTTACCCCGTCGGTGATAGCCTGGAACGCCACGGGGTCGATATCGCCGCTCTTGCCCTTCAGAAGCGAAAAGAGCGGATTTGTCCGGTTGTTGTGAAATTCGGAGACGACGTCCCGTAGCGCCTGGACGAAAGTGAACGAAATTTCTTTGGAGACGGACAGCACGTTCGGAATCTTCGCGCCGATAACACGAAATTCAACCTCTTCATTGAATCGAACATTCGCGAAGTCGCCGACCACATCCTTATAGAAGGCCTCGTCGTTGAAGTCGGCTTCACTCCGACCTGTGAAAATCGTTTCATAGTCGTCGATGGTGACCGGGTTCAGGATAGCGTCGAGGCCTGCCTGATCACCATCGTTCAATTGAGAAAGTCGCAGCCTGATTTCCTTCTTCGGACGAAAGATCAGGTTGTAAGTGGCCTTGCCGTTCGCCTCTTCCTCAATTACGCCCGTCCCATGTCGGAAGAGCGCCTGCACTGATTCATCCGCAGAGATTTCCTCAAACTCAAGACTGATGATGATCCAATGTCCCTGCCAGCGCCCTAGGCCGCGATGAAAGTCGGTATGCTCCAGCCGGTAGGCAGAGCGAATCATGTTGTCATCAAGCAGCAATCTGATTGCGCGAAAGAGATTGGTTTTGCCAGATCCATTTTCGCCGATGACAGTGTTGATACCCTTCTGGAACAGCAGCTTCGTGTTGGGAAAGTTCCGGTAGTTGACCAGGCTGAGCTTGGATATATGCATTTGATTCAATCTTGTTGTTGAAATCCACATGCCGATCGGCCGATGGATTGGTTGAACACTGCAGCCATTGATCCCAACTACGGAATGGCCAACTGTCAGTTGGTTTTAGAACGGCACCGTGTCTAAGGTAGGAATCGGTTGGAGCGCATTTTTAATCTCGGTTAGCCTTGCAAGTAGTTCATCGAAAGTCACGATCACGATCTCTGCGAACGCATTTCGAACGAGCTCGAATGACTTTCTTTGCTGATGCTCTTGTGGCGTCATGCCAGCGACAACTATGCAGCGAACCGCATAGCTGTGGAGGTCGTATCGGTTCATGTTATTTTTTATGACGGGTAGTTCACTCTGCAATTTGAAACGCTGATCTAGAATTTGAGCAATCGCTCCACCCAATTCTGTCGATGGGCCAAAAACATCATCTCCACGATAGGGAGATTTTCCTAGCAGTTCGGTTTGCGGCTTTTTTATCTCAATGAGGCCAAGATTGCCCGTGGAAGCGGATGCGTATAGAAAATCTGAAAATTTTCCGCCGGACCCGTTAAGTCGCTTGCCACCTGCATAAGCTTGCCCCTGAACCAGCATGGCTGGAACGGCAAATGCAAGACTAAGTATGAAAGGATTTTCCAGAAAGAAGCTTTGCCACTTGCTTTCCGTCAGTCCTTTTCCAAGCATTTCCTGGTATCGCTCAATCAGTTGATTCAGTGTGATGAGCTCAATATCATTCTTTAATGCCAGCAGCGAGCGCGGCTCAGATTCCGCCAGTGCTTCTATATTGTCTTGAACCATGCGAACAGCGGCGCGCCGATCACGCTTGGAAAGCGTCACATGCTGCCGCCCACCATCGGTCATTTCCGTTAGTGCATCAGGTCTTACGCTCTTCTTTAGAGCGGGAAATTGTGCTGAATCGGCAGCATGTAATAAGGTCTGGTAGATATGAAATTGCTTGTCCTTGCGCGCGTCTCTCTGGTGGCGAGAGGCTATGCGATTTAATTCTTTTCTTAATTCATGAAATCTTCTTATTCCGAGAATAAAGAATGGCGAATCAATTTTCGCGTCATTTCCTTTGTGGACAATGAGTATGCTTACGTTTTCTAAGCTGGCGGCTGTTTCGCAAATTTGCCGATATTCCCACAGAAGCCCCAAACCGAATCGAAAATCTTTGGCAAACCCATCCGGCAACTGCTCAAGAAGCCCAACGACATCGTCAGTAGTCTCTGGCAGTATGTAGGGCTCGATAACAGGCCGAGCGACGACGATGCGTTCAAGGGTGCCGTATTTAGGTTGCAGGTAATCGTCGCGATCTTCTCGAATATTAAGAGGCCAAATGGTCAATCTGTCTGGACACACATTGAGCAATCTCGCTATTGGCGAATCCGGCTTGCGCTCCGCTGCGGGAATATCAGTGAAGAAAACGTTAATGCCTTCCTCTTCCGGTTCGGCTGCTTCAATGACAAGGAAGGGGCCGCCGTCCAAACGCTCACGTTGATTGAATGCTGAAGGTCTGATAGATGCCATGAACTATTCTTGATCCCTACTGTTCAGAGAAACGATTTGCGGGCCTTGCCTCAGCGCAACCTTATGGTGCCTTCCGATCAGAATCGGACGACACACGATTGATGTCAAAGGGGAGTGCCTTATCTGCCGCGATTCGGGTCAGCAGCATCCGAATCGCATCCGAAATTGATAACCCCATTTCAGCCAGAACAACAGTTGCGGCTTCTTTAATCTGCCCGTCAATCCGGGCACGAACGACGTCGTTACTTGCCATTGTTGCGCTCACAATAGATGTAGCTACATTGTGGCTCATAAGTACTATTGCGTCACTTACATTTTGTTGTGAACAGTAGAGCATCCCGGCGTGCCGCCGTCGGGCTCGCGGGCGTTGCCCCGCGCCTCGTGCCGAGTCGCGGCCATGCGGCTTTGATCCCTGATGCCTCCGGCCGTCTCTTCGCTCCTGGCCTGCGCGCGGCGCTTGCCCTCCAGGGGATCGGCTGGACAGCCCATCCCCGCCGCGCCTTGCTTGGCGCCCCTCGCATGCACCGAACAGGTTGCACCTGATCGACCAACAGCCATCCAGCTAGGCGTGCCGCTGGCACGCAGGGGCGCTCGCCGCGCGGCGTTGGTTTCAGCGCACCCCCTGGCCCATTGGCCGCTGTTCGTCTTTCCCCAAGTTCATCGCTTTTTCCCGCGACCGTAGCCCGCGGTGCCTGGCCGTCAAGGCGCGCAGGGCCGAGTCCTCGCTGCGCTGCGGGCCGCACCAACCCTGCGCTTCTCCCTTGACGGCCAGTCCCTCGCTGGCCCGGTTTTTCGCGGGCGATGAACTCAGGAAAGACGGCGGCAAACAGGACCGGCCCAGGTCTCTGCGCCGAACCAACCGAAGCCACAACGGGCTCCGAATCTTGGAATCCGGTCAGCTTTGAAACCACAGCAACTCATTGGAGAAAACCATGCAACTCGCATCTCGATTCGCTTCCCATTCCCCGACGCTGCGCAGTGACTACCCGCTGTCCGACGACCAAATCCGCCGCGTAGCCCCGTCCATCTTCGCGGAGGCCCCGCACGATAGCCGCTCCGAACGGTACGCCTACATTCCCACCGCCGCCGTGCTGGCGGAACTGCGCAAGGAAGGGTTTGAACCCTTCATGGCAGCGCAAACCCGCGTGCGGCACGACGACCGCCGCGACTACACCAAACACATGATTCGCCTGCGCCATGCCAGTCAGATCAACGGCGCGGAAGCCAATGAAATCGTGCTGCTGAACTCGCACGACGGCACCAGCAGCTATCAGATGCTGGCCGGAATGTTCCGGTTCGTTTGCAGCAATGGCCTTGTGTGCGGCGATACCGTGGCCGATGTGCGCGTGCCGCACAAGGGCGACGTGGCCGGTTCTGTCATCGAAGGCGCTTTCGAGGTGTTGAGCGGCTTCGAACGCGTGAAGGAATCCCGCGACCTGATGCGCGCTATCACGCTGGACGAAGGCGAAGCCGAAGTGTTCGCCCGTTCCGCGCTGGCCCTCAAGTACGACCCCACCGATAACAAGCCCGCGCCCATCACGGAAAGCCAAATCCTGATGCCGCGCCGGTTCGACGACCGCCGCCCGGACTTGTGGAGCGTGTTCAACCGCACCCAAGAAAACCTGACCAAAGGCGGATTGCATGGCCGCAGCGCCAACGGACGCCGCCAGCAGACCCGCCCCGTGCAGGGCATTGATTCCGATGTGCGCCTCAATCGCGCCCTCTGGATGTTGGCCGATGGCCTGCGCCAGTTGAAGGCCTGATTCCCCACGCGGCAGGGGCAGGCAGCAGCCCTTGCCGCTTTCTTCGCTGCTGCATCCCTGAACCGATAGGAGTTATCACCATGAACGCCATTACCCAAACCGAAGCCCGCGCCCTCAACACCGCCGCCGCTATCCCGCTGGAAGCCGCCGACCCGACCAAGAACCTGATTTTGGTTCCGCTGTCGCGGCTGGTGTCGCGTCCTGCTGGCCGCAACGTGCGCAAGACCCCGCGCATGTCCATTCCCGAACTCGCCGCGAGCATTCAGCGTGTCGGCCTGCTGCAAAACCTCATCGTCATTGCCGCCGCCGATGGCGAGCATTACGAAGTCGTGGCCGGTGGCCGCAGGCTGGCCGCGTTGAAGCTGCTGGCGAAGAAGCGCCGCATCAGCAAGGAATGGGAAGTGCCTTGCCTGTTGGTGGCCGATGGCACCGCCCGCACGGCCAGCCTCACCGAGAACGTGCAGCGCGAAGCCATGCACCCCGCCGACCAGTTCGAGGCATTCGCCGCGCTGGTGGCCGAAGGCCGACCCATCGAGGACATAGCCGCCGATTTCAGCGTCACGCCGCTGGTGGTGCAGCGCCGCTTGAAGCTGGCGAACGTCTCGCCCCGGCTGCTGGCCGACTACCGCGCCGAAGCCGTGACGCTCGATCAGTTGATGGCCCTTGCCATCACCGACGACCACGCCGCGCAGGAAACCGCGTTCTACGACGCGCCGACGTGGCAGCGCAACCCTTCCCAATTGCGCGACCGCCTCACCGAGCGCGAGATTGACGCATACCGGCATCCGCTGGTGCGTTTCGTGGGGCTGGATACCTACGGAGCCGCAGGCGGTGGTGTGCGCCGTGACCTGTTCGCGGAAGGTGACGCGGGCGTGTATCTGACCGATGCCGCGCTGCTGGAACGGCTGGCGCAAGACAAGCTGGCAGGTATCGCCGCCGAGGTGAAGGACGAAGGCTGGGCGTGGGTGGATGCCACCCCCGCCGTGACCCATGCCGACCTGCACGCCTTCCAGCGTGCGCCGAGGGAGCGCCGCGAACCGAACAAGCGCGAAGCGCAGCGCATCGAGAAGCTGCAAACCAAGATGCACGAACTGGCCGCCGCCGTGGATGACGCGCTTGATACCGAGGACGAGGAAAAGGCCGATGCCTTGCAGGAAGAAGGCGAAGCCGTGGGCGAGCAGTTGCAGGCGCTGGAAGATGGCTTGCAGGACTACGGCACGACCGTGAAGGCCGCAGCCGGTGCCATCGTCACCATCGACCGCAACGGGCAGGCAGTGATTCATCGCGGGTTGATGCGCGAGGCCGAGGCCAAGGCGCTGCGCACACTGGAACGCCTGCGCCAAGGTTTCGGCAGCGAAAGCGAAGCCGGGAACGACGACGAAGGCGAGGACGACGAGCAGCCCAAGACCGCCGCCATGTCCGACAAGCTGGCGCAGCGGTTGAGCGCCCACCGCACCGCCGCGCTGCAAATCGAAGTCGCCCGGCATCCGCAAGTGGCGCTGGCCGCGCTGGTGCATGGCATGGTGCAGACCGTCTTGCAGGGCAGCCACTACGGCCACGACTTGCCGCTGGGCGTGAGCCTGAAAGCGCAAGACCGGCTGGAAGGCATCGCCCCGGATATACCGGATTCGCCCGCCGCCGTGGCGCTGCGCGAGTTGCAGCAGGTAGCAGGCGAAGGCTTGCCGGAGGACAGCGCCGAACTGTTCGCCGTGCTGCTAGCGAAGTCGCAAGATGAACTGGTGCGGCTGCTGGCGATATCCGTGGCCGTCACGGTGGACGTGGTGACACCCCGCGCCACGCCGCAGCAACCGGGCGCGGAACTGGCGCAGGCTGTCGGCTTGGACATGGCCGCATGGTGGAAGCCCACCAATGAGGGTTATTTCCGGCATGTGCCGAAGGCCGCGATTCTGGAAGCCGTGGAGCAGTACGCCCCGGCGCACGTCACCCGGCTGGCGAAGTTGAAGAAGGCCGACATTGCCAGCGAAGCCGAGCGGCTGGCCGATGGCACCGGCTGGATGCCTGCCATCTTCAAGGCCGAAGGCACCGACGACACCACGGCGCAGGATGCGCCGCAGGCGGTGACGAACGACGAGCCGGAAGCCATCGACAACGACGACGAGCAGCAGGCCCACGCACTCGCCGCCTGACCTTCACCACCACCGAGCGCCCCGGTTTCGGCCGGGGCGCTTCGCTGTTCCATCAGCATCGGCCCCAGGCCGTTCCGCCCTGGTGCCGATGGTCAAAAATCCGGGCGCGGCGGTGGCCGCGCCCGGTTTCCAAGCCCAAAGCCAGAACGCCCCTTCGCCGCCTTCGGGCGGACGGCGAAGGGGCGGCGCACAAGTGACCTTGTGCGCGGGAAACCCTCGAAGCCCATAAGTGCGTCGGCGCACAGCGCCGACGACATTCCGAACGCGCCCCACCGCAATGGACGGGCGTGTGGGGCTACGCCCCGGCTTGCTGCCGCAGGTTGCACGAAAGCGTGCCGTCCTCGACGCTGGCGGTTCGTCGCCTGTACGTCACGAAGGACGGTTCACCGACACGCCGCCCGGCCTTGCAATGGAGCTTCCACGCCACGCCTCACGCAAAGGGCCGCAAGCAGCAGTAGGGACGCTTTCACCTTGTCGCTGGGCATTGTCCTTGCCCGTGTCAGGGCGCAGGCCGGTGAAGCCGTCGCGCGGGGATGCCGAGTCGGCCATGCCTCCATTCGGGAGCGGGCGGCCAGTACGTCCTTGTGTTGTTGTGAATCCTGGCGGTGGCTGGGCTTCATGGCCGCAACCTTCCAGCGAAAACAATTCCCCCTGCGCTGCGCGCATTCCTCGCGGGACAAATTCTTTTCGCTTCCAGGTTCTCCACGGTGTTGCGACCGCTGCGCGGTGCGGCCAGCCCATCCCCCGCCGGACGGATCACAACAAGGACGCACTGGCGCGACCTTGTTCAACCCGAAAGGAGAAATCATCATGGCTAACATCGGCACCTTCACCGCAGAGAAAGACGGCTTCACCGGCCAGCTCCGCACCCTGACCCTCAACTTCAAGGTCAAGCTGGTTCCCAACGACAAGGGCGAGAACGAAAGCGCCCCGGACTTCCGCCTGCAAGCGGCCGGCCACGACTTCGGCGCGGCGTGGAAGAAAACCAGCGAGGCCGGGCGGGATTACCTGTCGGTGGCCATCGACGATCCTTCATTCCCGGCGACGGTCTATGCCCGCCTGATCGAAGGCGAGAATGACACGCACGACCTCATCTGGTCGCGCAGCAAGCCCAAGGCGGCCTGACGGCCGCCCACCGCGCCCCGCCCATTGCGGCGGGGCGCGGTGCTGCTGATCGCAGCATCGCACGCACAGGGTTTCGGCAGTTGCCCCATGTCCCGCATGTCCAAGGCCAGCATTGCATTGGTGATGGTCGAATGGCTCGAAGCCCGTGGCAGTAGGAACAGCATGGCGTGTCGGCGCATTGCGCCGCCGGGCTTTCGGGCTGCGCCCCATGCCGCCAATGGCGTCATGTCCATTCGGCTTCAATCCCTCACGCCTTCGCGCCTGGCGGCGCTGCGCGCTCCGCTTGCGGGCATTCAGACGCGCTAGGGCGCGTCGCGCTCTTTCAGCACGGCCTCGAACTCCTGGCGCACCCGCGCCAGCAGTTCGTCGGCCTTGTGCGTGTCGTCGCCGGCGTAGGCCAGCGTCAACAGCGTCAGCGGATGCACTTCCATGACCTCGCACAGCTCGGTCAGCTTGTGCAGGGTCGGACTTTTCAAGTCGCGCTCCAGCGTACTCATATAGGTGCGGCTGGACACGTCGGAGAACGCTTCCTGGCTCAAGCCTCGCGCCTTCCTGACTGTCCGTATTGCCGTTGCCAATGAGTGTTTCGCTGTCACTAACTTGGTTTCCCCATAAAAACCAAGATGACAGCCCATTGCGCCCTATAGGGCTACAATCTATAGTGTTCATTCATGGCTGAAAGGCCCGCTTTCGTGCTTTTACGGAAATCCGCAGATGCGGATTCCGACAGAACCGGGGAATCGCATCCGTGTCTTTCCGGCTTCCGACAATTCCGCTTCGGCGCTTCTGTTCTTCTACGGATGCGATGGCTTGCACATCGGTGCTTCCACACGAATGCACGGATGCGTTTCGGCAGTTCTGCGCTTCGGCACCAAAGCGCATTCGCGCATCGTCGGTTTCGTGGAGAAGCTGCCCATGACCCTGCCGCTTGTCACCGCTGATGAACGCGCCCGGCTGCTGGCCCACGGCGCGGCGCTCGCCGCTGGTCAGCGGCTCGACCCGCTGCCCGTGGTGCGCTTGTTCACCCCGGACGCGCATGTGACCTGGCTGCTGGTGTCGCTCGACCCGGCGGATGGCGACACGGCCTACGGCCTGATCGACCTCGGTATCGGTATGCCTGAGCTCGGGATGGTCAAGCTGTCCGACCTGGCGGGCATCGTCGGGCCGCGCAAGCTGCCGGTGCGGCGGGATCGGTATTTCCAGGCGGTGCGCCCGTTATCGGAGTACGTCCGGCTGGCGCAGGAGAACGGCGCGATCACGGACTGATGAAAACCAGCGCGGCCTAGCCAGCCGGGGCGCATCGTGACTATTTCAATCTTGATCAAGACCGTGCAGGTCTGAATCCGCATTCTTGCACCGAAGTGGTGCGATCCTGTTGAAAACAGTCCTGATCTTGGGCGCGGGCTGCGGCACGGTGTTCGGTGCTGCGCGTCATTTTCCTGAAGGCGTAGCCGTCGCATTCAGACGATTTCCGCAACACGCAGAGCCAAATGGTCTTGACACCGACAGTTACAGCCTAACCAATTTTGATGACGACCTGATGGCATTTCGATAGTTCCCGCATCGCGGAAATCGTGGCGACGCATCCCAAACAGAGGGAGGTTTCGCCATGACTGATCGCAGCGCCGAACACTGGTATCCGACAGCGGCCTATCTCTACGTTCTGCACCTTGACGGCCCTGCGCTGGCGTGGGAATACCTGCGCCGAAATCCCGACTACCGCCGCGACTGGCTGCGCCGCCGCCGCCGGCCGGACACGGCGCAGGCGTGGGGCCTGCGCCTGCTGGAAGACCCAGCCCTGGATGCGCGCGACGCGCATCCGGCCTGGTTTCCCGATCACGATGCCGTCGTGCAGGTTTACCCGGACGATGACCCGCCACCCGAAGCCCATGCCTTCGAGTTCTGGCGCGTCCCTGGCCGCAAGCAACTGATCCACGACGGCAAGCGCCTGGTGCTGGTGTCGCATTGGCCCGGCTGCTGCCTGCGGCTCGCGCTCGCGCCGGGCCTGGAAGACGGCATGGCCTACCTCTACGCCACCCGCGCCTGCGCCACGCCCTGCGCGCGCTATCGCACGCTCGCGTCCGAGCTGGACGCATTGGCCGTGGCCACGGTTGCCACGCCTGCGGCGGCGGCCCGTTCCAGGCCCACGACGGCCGCGGTGCTGGAACTGCACACCTTGCAGACGCTCGACGCGACCCTGGCGGGCGCGTCATTGCGCGAAGTGGCCGAAGGGCTGTTCGGCGCCGATGCCGTCGCCGCCGACTGGCACAAGGACAGCGCCTTACGTGCCCGCGTGCGGCGGCTGGTACGTCGTGGCGATGCGCTGATGCGTGGCGGCTATCGCCGCCTGGCACAGCTTCCGCCGCCGTTGCAGTAGGGGGGGACGTTTCGCGTCCCCCGTAGATCGTCCCTTAGCAAGCAGCCTCGCTTTCTTGAAAGTGCCTCTAACCGGCCGCGTGGTGTGGCCGGGCTTGATGGAGGTACATCCCATGCGACCCGCTCCCTTGCGGCCTGCCGCCGCTGCTGTCGCTGCGCCTGCGCAGCCCCAACGCTACCTGACCAACGACGAAGCCGCCGAGTACCTGCGCCTGTCGCCACGCACGCTGGAGAAACAGCGCGTGATCGGCGGCGGCCCGAAGTTCCGCAAGTTCGGCCGCCGCGTCATGTACGCGGTGTCCGACCTCGATGCCTGGGCCGACCAGCGCAGCTACGAGGCGACTTCCGACCCGGAATATGCCGAACGCCACGCGGGCGATTACCGTGATGGCCGCTGATCGCTGGCGCGTGGGTGGCCGTCGCCATGTCCAGCCCGCCAGGGCAAGCCTTGCAGCGCGAACAGCTCGACCTGTTCCGCGCGCTGCCGGGCGACATGGCACCCCGCGACAGCCAGGACTTGATGGCCTTTCCGTTCTTCTCGCTGGCGAAGTCGCGGCGTACCGCGCCGATCGACTTCCGCGCCGGCGGCATCACCATCCGCGTGGAGGGTACGCAGGAGCACGGCATCGCAACGATATGGGATGCCGACCTGCTGATTTGGGCCGCCTCGCAGATCGTGGAGGCGCGCGACGCGGGCTTGCGCCCGTCGCGCTGGATACGCGCCACTCCCTACGAGATCCTGCGCTTCATCGGGCGCGGCACGTCTCTCAACGACTACCTGCGCCTGAAAGCCGCGCTCGACCGGCTGCAATCGACCACGGTGGCCACGTCCATCCGCGAAACCACGGGAAGGCGATTGCATCGCTTCTCGTGGATCAACGAGTGGAAGGAACTGGCCGATGCCAGCGGCGTGCCGCTGGGCATCGAACTGATCCTGCCGGACTGGTTCTATGCGGGCGTGCTCGATGCCGCCTTGGTGCTGACCATCGACCCAGCCTATTTCCGCTTGAAGGGCGGGATCGAGCGCTGGCTGTACCGCCTGGTGCGCAAGCACGGCGGCAAGCAGCCGGGCGGCTGGCAATTCGACTTCCGGCACCTGCACCGCAAGTCGGGCAGCGCTGCGCGCTTCTCCGACTTCGCTTACGACCTGCGCGTCCTGGTGGCGCGGCAGTCGCTGCCCGGCTACGTCCTGGGCATCGAGCGAATGCCGGACGACGGACAAGAACTGCTGACCTTCCGGCCCGTGCTGCACACGGCACGGGGATAACTCGTGGAAAAGGTGTGGACGGCCTCGTGCTATCAGGAGTACCGGGTATCGTGCTATCGGGAGTACGCCTATCGTGCTATCAGGAGTACGAAAACGCCGGAAAGCCAATAACGGCGCGGGTTTGCGGCCCCTCTAACTTCCCTAACAAGAAATACATAACTTTTAGTAGAAGCGCGCCGTTTCGGTGGACAACCGAGAAACGGCACGGCGAACAGCGTTTTGCACGGCAGGTAAAGCCCGGCTTTCCAGCAGGGAGGGCCGCGCCATGATCCTCGCTCTGCTCAACCAGAAAGGCGGTGTCGGCAAGACCACGCTCGCCACGCACATCGCGGGCGAACTGGCGATGCGCGGCCAGCATGTCGTCCTGCTCGATGCCGACCCGCAGGGTTCATCCCTGGACTGGACGCAGCGCAGAAGCCAGCAAGGCTTGCCACGGCTGTTCAGCGCCGTGGGCCTCGCACGCGAAACGCTGCATCAGGAAGCGCCAGAACTCGCCAGGCGGGCCGATCACGTCATCATCGACGGGCCGCCGCGCATCGCCGCCTTGGCGCGCTCCGCGCTGCTGGCGGCCGAGCGCGTGCTGATCCCGGTGCAGCCCAGCCCCTACGACCTCTGGGCCAGCTCGGAAATGGTTTCGCTGATCCGCGAGGCGCAGGTGTTCCGGCCGCTGCTCCGCGCGGCCTTCGTCATCAACCGGCGCGTCAGCACCACCATCATCGGGCGCGAGGCGCGGCAATCGCTCGCCGAACAGCCGCTGCCCGCGCTGCGCTCGGAGGTGCATCAGCGCATCGTCTTCGCCGACAGCGTGGCCGCTGGCCGGCTCGCACGCGAGACAGCGCCCGACAGTGCCGCCGCCCGCGAAATCACCGCCCTGGTGGACGAACTGCTGCGGTGGCCGACATGACAGCGCAGCAGCCACCCAACAGCAAACGCACGGGCAAGCGCGTCGGCATCGGCGCACGTCCGCCCGCGAATCCGCACGCCGAGGCGTGGATTCGTCAGGGCGATGCCGACGCGCTGGGCAAAGGCGACCTCTACACGGCCCGCCTCACGCTCGACATCACGCCCGCCATGCGGGCGCGCATCAAGGTGTCGGCCTTCACGCAAGGCGTGACCGTGGCCGACCTGCTGCGCGGCCTGCTGGAGCGGGAGTTTCCGCCGGAGAACACACCATGAACGCATTCGCTTGGCCTGCCGCGAACGCGGCACCGGCTGCGCCGCTGCCTGCGCTTTCGGCACTCGCCGGACAGGCCGGCAATGTGCCGCTGACGCGCGTTTCGCTGGCCTACCTCGAACATCGCTTCAAGCTCTACCTGCGCTTCGGCGAACCGGCGCGCACGCTTCAGCTCGACCGCTGGCGGCGCTGCGCGGTGTTCCTGCCGGGCGCGATGCTCTGCCGCATCCGCTGGCAGGCCAACGACTACGGCACGATCCGCTGGCAACTCATGGTGATGCAGGCTTGCACACCGCTGGACGCGGCGCAGCGCATCCCCGGTGTTCAGCCGGGCGCGCGCTTGCTCCTACACACCGAAGGCGATGCCAACGTGCGCGCCGTGCTGGAGCGCATCGACGGCATCGAGGCGCTGGGCATCGCTGCCATCGACGTGTCGCCGGCGTACTGGCGCACGCTGGGCAACCGTCTTGCGGCTCGCCTTGCGCTGCCCGAATACACCACCGAGCGGCATACCGCCTGGCTGGCCGGGAAGGTGCTGCCATGACCGCCCCGACCACCACACCCAACGCGCCCGACGTGGCGCCGCGTCCTCGCTCACGCCTGCGCGCTCGCATCGTGCTGGCGACACTGGCCGCCATCGGCTTCGCTGCGCTGGCCTGGGCGGCTTTCGTGTCGCCGCTGCCGCGTCTGACCTACAACCCGTCCGACAGCGTGGCGGTCGGCTGGTATCGCATTGACCCGTTCGACCCGCGCACCGCCTCGCTGCCACGTCCGTTGTCCGTGGACAGCATCGTGCTGGTGCCGCTTCCGGCCACGGCTGCCGCGCTCGCTGCGCAGCGCGGCTACCTGCCGACGCGCGTTCCGCTGCTCAAACGTGTGGGCGCGGTCGCGCCGCAACACGTCTGCATCGTCGCCGGTCAGGTACGCATCGACGGCGTGCCTTCGGCCGCCGTACTGCCCGCCGACCGGCTGGGCCGGGCGCTGCCGTCCTTGCAGCTTTGCCGCCGCCTTGAACCGGGCGAACTGCTCCTGTTGAGCGTGACGAATCCAGCATCGTTCGACAGCCGCTATTTCGGCCCGGTCAGCGCATCCGCCGTGATCGGCGTTGCGCATCCGGTGTGGCCGGAGATACGCCCATGATGGCCGCCGATTCGCTGCGCTCTGACGTGCCATCGGGCATGTCGTTCTGCTGGCTGCTTCAGTGTCGCTGCGCCTGTCGTGCCGGTGCATTCGCACCGCACGTCGCGCAGCATCCGGCGCAGCCGTCCAACGTTCAGGCGTCTTGCCTCGAACGCGCCCGGCCTGCGGCCATTGGCGCTTTCGCCGGCGCGCTGTCTGTTCACGCAGCAGCGCCGCCGGGCCGCCGTTGCCTGGAGCGACAGCGAAGGGCAAAGGCGGAAGGCAAGACAAAAGGACGCGGCACCTGGCCGCGTCGAAAGCCAGTCAGCACATGGGGGGAACGCGGCACGGAGCGGCTTCGCCACCGTGCCGCGTTTGGCGCGAGGGTCGCGCCAATGCTGGCATGTCCGCGTGCTTCGCACGACAGGACACGCCCAAGCTTGCGGGGAGCGCAGCCATGACCGACAGCCGCGACGACGACTTTCGCGTGCGCCCCAGCGCCCCGAAGAACCGGGGCAAGGGCCAGGGGCAGAGCTTCGTTTCCAAGGTGCTCAAGCAGGCCGGCAAAGCCAGCAGCGGCAAGTCGGCAGTACGCCGTCCTGGCGCGGCTGGCACCGGCCAGCGGCCCGGCTCTCGGCTCGGACGTGGCCACACGGCGGCGCGCTTCGCCGGGGCGAAGCTAATGCCCATGTCGCGGCGCGTGACCATCAAGACCTTGCTGGTCAATCACCAGCGGGCCAGCCCGCAATCGCTCGCCAAGCACCTGCGCTACATCGAGCGCGACGGCGCGGGTCGCGATGGCGAACCGGGCCGGGGCTACGGGCCACAGGCCGACGAAGCCGATCTGGACGCCTTCAAGGAACGCTGCGCCGACGACCGGCACCATTTCCGCTTCATCGTCTCGCCCGAGGACGGGGCCGAGCTGGACGACCTGCGCACCTACACCCGGCATCTGGTGAGCCGCATGGAAGCCGACCTGGGCACGCGGCTGGATTGGGTGGCGGTGGATCACTGGAACACCGACAACCCGCACACCCACCTGATCGTGCGCGGGCGCGACGACACCGGCAAAGACCTCATCATCGCGGGTGACTACATCGCCCACGGCTTCCGCCATCGCGCCGCCGAGCTGGCGACCGAGTGGCTGGGGCCGCGCACCGAACTGGAGATTCAGCAGACCTTGAGGCGCGAGGTGGAACAGGAGCGGTGGACGAGCCTGGATCGCACCTTGCAGCGCGAGACCGGCGAGGATGGCCGGGTGCATGTCGAACGGCTCAACGAGCCGAGGTTGCAACGCCAGCGCCTGCTGCTGATCGGCCGCCTGCAACGCTTGCAGCGCCTGGGCCTAGCCGACGAGGTGCAGCCCGGCACCTGGGCCATTCATGCCGATGCCGAGAAGACCTTGCGTGCCCTGGGTGAGCGTGGCGACATCATCCGAACGATGCAGCGGGCCATGAGCGGCCAGCCGCGTGAGCTGGCGGTGTTCGAGCCGGGCGACGATGGTCGCAGCCTCATCGGCCGCGTGGCCGCGAAGGGGCTTGCCGATGAGTTGCACGACCGAGGCTATCTGATCATCGACGGCACGGACGGTAAGGCCCACTACGTTGCACTGAACGCCCGCGACGAACTGGCGAACTATCCCACGGGCGCTGTGGTAGAGGTGAAGGGTTCGACTGAGGTGCGCACGGCCGACAAGAACATCGCCTCGCTGGCGAGCGATGGCCTGTACCGCACCGATCATCACCTGGTAATCGAGCAGGGCCGGGCTACGCCCGGACGCGACCCGCAGGAAGTCGTCGCCGCTCATGTCCGGCGGCTGGAAGCCCTGCGCCGGGCTTGCATCGTGGAGCGCGTGGCCGAAGGGCTATGGAAGGTACCGGACGACCTGGCCGAGCGTGGCCGCCAATACGACGCGCAACGGCTGGGCGATGTAGCCGTAGAGCTGAAATCACACCTTCCTATTGAACGGCAGGCCCGCGTCATCGGCGCGACTTGGCTTGACCAGCAACTGATCGGCGGTGGCCGTGGGCTGGGCAACTTGGGCTTTGGCGGTGATACCAAGCAGGCCATACAGCAGCGAGCCGATTTCCTCGAAGAACAGGGGCTGGCACAGCGCCGCGGGCAGCGCGTCATCCTCGCGCGCAACCTGCTGGGCACGCTACGCAATCGGGAACTAGTGCAGGCCGCGAAAGACATTGCGGCGGAAACCGGCCTAGAGCATCGCCCGGTGGCCGACGGGCAGCGCGTAGCCGGTATCTACCGGCGTTCCATTATGCTCGCCAGCGGGCGCTACGCGATGCTCGATGACGGCATGGGGTTCAGCCTTGTGCCGTGGCGGCCGGTAATTGAGCCGCGACTGGGACAACAGCTTGCCGCAAAGGTTATCGGCGGAAGTGCCTCTTGGGAACTTGGACGAAAGCCCAGTATCGGTATCAGTTAGATATCAAGGGAAGCTGAGTACCAGGCGCAGTCTGCTTGGCTGCTGTGATTCTTCTTAGAGATTCAATCAATGCCATAAACTCCTTGGATTGCCTCAGTGCTTCGCCTCCCGCAGTTTGCAGGTCCAAGACATCCGTAGCCTCGATCGTGAAGGCTGTGGGCACGCGCAGCAGCGAATGCCGGATCTTGTCGTCCGGCACGTCGTTCAGACTTACGCTTACTACGTAGATTTCTGCGTCGGCCGCAAAGGGGCTGTCCGCTTGGCCACGGGTGCGGACAATCTCGGAACGCCAGTGTTGCAGGTCGTCGTTAAGCATGGCCAGCGTCACCTGGGTCTCGCGAGCGCCGGCACCGAAGATCAGCGACTCAAGTACTTGCGTCGTGCTGGGAACTCGGTCGCTACTGTCCACTCTCTCGCTCAGTCCTCGTTCGGAGTTCACCGTCACCAACACGAGTCGGCGCAAGCTTCCGGGCTTGACCTCCGAGAAATTGGCGCTCATTGAGCCCGAAGCTACTAGCCGGTCTAGCATCAGACGTACGCCGAGGTTGTCGGAGACACCACCGTCCACGAGGTGGATATAGGGCCGATCGTGCGCATTGAGGTAGCTGTCTATGCCGCTTTGCAGGATGCGTGATCTGTAATTTTGCCCTCTGACAGGCAAAGATCGGAGAGGCGGCGGACAGGTATTGGCGTTGTTTCGCACCGTTACGGGCGACAGCACCAGCGGTACTGCCGACGAGGCCGCCACCGCGAAAGACAGCGGCGTTGCATCGAGGTCGGAACAGATTAGCCGGAATTGCTCGGTGGTGAAATCGAAAGGGGCACCGGTCGTGAGGTCGGTTGCCGTGATCATCAGTTCGGGCGCGCCCGGTCGTCGGCGCACGTCACCAAAGGTGCGGCCTTCAAAAAGTTCGTCCAAGCGTTGAGCCAGGATCTGGCTGCGCCCAAACCAAGGTGAAGTTAGTCTATAAAGACGCTCAGGCCACAGAGCTTCACGTATGAGTCGCCCCTCAAAAGGCACAAGCAGAAAATCCGGCTCGAAACGAGTCAGCGTGGCATCGCCGAAGGCCGCGAAGTGCGCGGCAAGGATGCTGCCCCCCGACACTCCGCTGACCAGGAACACCTGATCCAACAGAGTGGTCTCCTGGCCCTCTAGCGCGAAGCGTGTGGCCTTGAGTTCGCGCAGCACGCCCAGGCCGAAGGCCGCCGCCCGAGCGCCCCCGCCTGACAGTGTCACCGCTACAACCACCGGTTGGTTGACCTCCGACGGCCTGATGCGTTGGTCGTTCTCGGCGAGAGACATTAAGGCGGCGTCGGAAAGTGTCGGGTTGATCCAAGGACGGTAAGTGGAACACCCTGTCAGAACTACCGTTGCCAGCACACCGGCCAAACTCCATCGTGTGAATTTACACACCTCCAGGCGCTTTACCTCTGCAAGCAGCACCACGCAGCGTTTCGAATAGACAAGAACGAGAAACGCCGGCAATTTTGCGACGAAGCAGAGCCACTCCAGAATGCTGCAGACGTTACAAGAACGGCACCCTACGAATCCCCTTGATGAGGCTCCTCGCGATCCGCGCGAAGTTATGGAATAGCAGCTATTCACGAGCCAGCACTTCTCCAAGCGCTATTGATCCGTTCAAGGCAGGTGGTGATTGCAGACTTTGCATGCCCGAGCAGTGTGTAGGAGCCTTTGAAATCCGCGAGAGCGTTGCCGTGCTCGAAGCAGCTAGCAGCAGCCACCCGACGATCTGTTTGTTCATCTACTGCCTCAAACTCCAAACTAGCTCCCCCAGTTGTCACTGGTCCAACAAGCAACGTCGTTAGGGTGTTGACTGCTCTATTGGGCGTCTCAATGGTCGTAATTGCCACACGCACACGTATGCGGCCTGACGATGCGGGAGCTTCGGACTTAGTTTGGAGATGTCGCAGTTCACTGTTGACGTGATCGAGAAGCTCTCGCACTTGCTCAGCTTCAAGCCCACCTATGCGTCCAGTTGCCGTCACTACCTGAGCATCCTCGACTAATATTTCCCGGTAACGACTGGGTTCAAAGCCTGGCGCCTTGAAGAGCAGAACATTTTCGTACTTCGTTTTTCCCAATACATCGTAATCACCAAGAAACCCTGATCGAGTCATTCCGTTTGAAGCACAGCCAGATAAGGTTGCCGTGAGGCCTGCCAGCAGCACAAAATGGATTAATGAAATAGGGCGTTTCATATATATTTTCATTTATCCCATTTTCAGACAGACGATGCCAGCAACAACCAGCGCAATTCCAACCCAACGTATCAAGGAGGCGGTATCGCCGAACACATACACGCCCACGAAAAACGCGCCCAGCGAACCGATGCCGGTCCAGACCGCATAAGCTGTTCCTATGGGGATCTGTTTAAGAGATAACCATAGGAAAAAGCCGCTGGCTGCCATACAGGCAACTGCAATCGCCGGCCCCACGTAGCGCATCGCTGCATTGGCCGCACCCATCTTGAGGCCTAGTGGCCAACCGATTTCGAACAGGCCGGCAATCAGTAGAACCAACCATGGATTCCATGACAACGGGTTCATATATTTCTCCAAATCTATTCAGTGAAAATTGATTATCAAAGCATCAAAGCATCAAAGAATAGGCAGTAGGCGGTCAATTCGCTCTGCTTCTGATTTCTTCTTAAACTCTCTGATGGCGAGAATCTGTCTCCCCGATCTCTCCGGCCACGAGAGAGATCGGGGGAAGCGTGTGGACAGTTACGCTGAGGGATCAGACCGGTTGCACTGGTTGTTGTACCGCCTCGTGACTCCGTTTGCTGCCCGGCCACTTCATTCCGAACAGCACCTCGTAGAGCAACGGAATCAGGCCAAGCGTCACGAGCGTGCCAAGTGCGAGACCACCGATCATGCCGATGGCCATGCCCTTCCACAGCGGCCCCGCAAACAACATCAGGGGCACGAGACCCGCGATACAGGTCACCTTGGTCATCACGATTGGACGCAGCCGCTGCATCGCAGCTCCCACCAGGGCTTCATGTCGGGCGAGACCTTCCGAGAGGCCGTGTTCAATTTGTTCGAGCAGAAGAACGGCGTTGTTGACGATGATTCCGAACAGCGCAAGCACCCCGAATGTCGCCATGAAGCTGAAAGGAGTGCCTGTTGCCTTCAGTGCAATCACGACCCCAATCAACGTGAAGGGAATCGTTGCGAGAATCACGATCAGCTTGCGGAAGGAGTTGAACTGCCAGATGAATAGCAGCAACATCGCCAGAAGAGCGAACGGCATGTAGTGCGTGAGCGATGCATTCGATTCAGCCGATTCCTCAATTTCTCCACCAAGCTCTATGGCATAGCCTGCAGGTAGTTCAATTGCGGCGATCCGAGGTGCGAGGTGATCCACGATCTCTTGCGCGGTGTATGCGGTGTTCTGCCCCTGAACTGTGACTGTACGAATGAGATTGCGGCGCTGGATCACAGACGGCTCGCTAGCGAGCGTGACATCGGCCACTTGCGCCAGGGAAACCGGCTGGCCACCCGACGCTGGATAGATGGTCGTCGAACCAACGTCCGCAGTGCTGCGCCGATCATTGGACGTCCCGCGCATCACGATTGGCACGCTGGTATCGCCATCTCGGATCACAGAGATCGACTGGCCGATGTAGCGGGTGCCAAGCCAGGCAGCTATGTCGTCGGTGGTGACGCCAGCACGTCGCGCACGATCTTGATCGACCCGAACATCGAGACGGCCGACACGGGTATCCCAGTTGTTCTTGATGTTGGCCGTACCTGGCAGCTCCCGTAGCGCGGACTCAATTTTCGCCGCCGCATTCATCAGCACCTCATGATCCGGCCCACTGACCCGGTAGACGGCTGTGCCGGCTTCGGTAGTGCCTAGCGAGAACCGCTGAGGCTCTGCGCGTACATCTCCATGATGCTGCGCGAAGTAAGCCCGAGTTCGGGCAATCACGACGTCAATGTTGGTGCCTGCCTTGACCGTCACGACAAAGTACGCGATGTTCGATGCTGGCAATGGGGGATTGAGCCCAAGGATGAAGCGCGGCCCACCGTCAGCGACGTAGCCAATGTGATCCGTGATTTCGGGGTTGATTTCTTGATCACCGAGCCAGCCGCTCACTTCCTTCACTTTGGCAAGAGTGAGCCGTGAATCCGTTCCAGGGGCGAGCTGCACCGGTATTTGGAATTGAACTCGGTCGGACTTCGGCAAGAAGTCGTATGGCAGTGTCGTGAATCCGTACAGAGCTACGGCCAATGCACCCGTCATCACACCAACGTAGATCGCCTTGTGGTCAAGCACCCACTCAAGCAACTTGCGATAGCCGCGATAGAAGCGTGTGTTGTAGGTTTGCGCGTCATTCGCCGGTTGATGATGCACTTTGGTGAAGTGGTAGCACAGCAGTGGAGTGACGGTCAGACACAACAGCCAAGATCCGAGTAACGTGAGCGCGAGGACAATGACGAGAGAGCGCAGATACTCACTCGTCGCACTCTGGCCGAAGAAGAACGGGGAGAAGGCGATGACGATAACCAATGAGGACGTCAGCAGCGGCAGTGCGAGGGTACGACCCGCTTCGAGACAAGCCTGTTTGCGGTCTTCACCGGCTGCCAAGCGCCGTTCAATGTCTTCGGCAATCACGATGCCGTTGTCTACCAAGAGCCCCAAAGCGATGATGATGGCTGCCATCGAAACACTTTGCAGCTCGATGTTCAGCGCGCGCATCACGATCAGTGCCCCCAGAATGGTAAGCGGCACGATCATCCCGACGATGAATCCTGTGCGCCATCCCAGGAAAAGGACGACGACGCCGAGCACGATGACAATCGTTTCGATCATCACCTGGTTCATCTTGCCCATTTCACGTTTGACGACGTCTGCCTGGAATGTCACATAGGAGAGCTCGAAACCTGCGGGCAGAAGTTTCTCAAGCTCGGCCACACGGGATTTGAGGGCTACGCCGAATTGCTCCACGTTCTGGCCCGAGGTCATGGACACTGCCATCACTACGGCAGGCTGGCCCTTATAGACTGCAGCAGACTCGGGAGGATCTGCAGGTTGTACCTGCACGCGCGCAAGCTCTCCCAGTGAGATTGAAGGAGCAGGCGAAGCACCGCGCGCACCCTGAGCTTGCGCCATCATGATCGGCAACGCGCGCAGCGAAGCGGCGTCGCGAACCTCTCCACTAACAGCCAGCGAAGCGTTGATGCCACCGATGGCGATTTGCCCGCCTGAAAGCACGACGTTTTGTTTAACGAGTTGATCGATCACCCCTTGTGGGGTCAATCCAAGCTGGGCTAGTTTTGGTCGATCAAATTCGAGATAGACGCGCTCTTCCTGCAAGCCGTAGAAGCTGATGCGATCAACGCCGGGAAGCGCGTATAGGCGATCGCGCATCTCTTTCAACGACACACGCATTTCGCCCATGGAGTAGCCCGGCGCGGTCACCGCAATGGAGGCCACGGCAACACGGCCGAAGTCGTCGTTGACAAATGGCCCCAACGTACCCTGTGGAAGCAGAGGCTGAGCATCGGCAACCTTCGCGCGAACGCGCTGCCATATGGGGGCTAGGTCGGTGTACCGCTCCCAGATCGTGACCTGTATGACGGCCCCGCCCGCGCGAACGGTTGTGGTTACACGCTTGACCTCGGCCAGCTCCCGCAAACGCTCCTCGATCGGACGCGCGATCAACTGCTCAACACGTTCGGCTGGCATGCCAGGGTTCAGAACGGCAACAACCGCATCTCGAATCGTGACCGATGGCTCTTCCTGCCCCCGGCGGCCACCCAAACTGCCCCACTTATGGCCACCCAAACTGCTCCACCTGGCCGGGGTGAGTTGACCCATTGATTTCGGTGAGTCAGGCGCCTCAGCTCTGACGTGCAGGACGTAACTTCCACCCCCTTGATCACAAGGGGGGATTCACGAGGTGAACGTCTTGAAGCCACATCTACAAACCACGATCTGGACGCTCCTGCGCGCGGGTAACACCCAGCGCGAGATTGAGCGCCGCACCGGCATCTCCCGCCACACCATCCGCGCCTGGGCTAAGCGCTTTGAGGCCCAGGGCGATCCGCCGCCCCCGTCGCCTGACGATTCAAACTGCCCCGGGGTGGCCACCGACCTGGTTGTGCCCCTGGCCAGCCAAACTGCTCCACCCCGGCCACCGGCTTTACTGCTGGCGCCTGCGCCGGCGGCCACCTCGCTGTGTGAGCCCCACCGCGCCTTCATCGAAGCTCAGTTGCGCTTGGGCCGCAATGCCACGGCCATCTACCAGGACCTGGTCGATGCCCACGGCTTTGCTGCACGCTACAACTCCGTCAAACGCTTCGTGGCGCGCATCCGGGTGCGTGAGCCTGAGCAGTTCGACCGCCTGAGCTTCCTGCCCGGCGAGGAGATGCAGGTGGACTTCGGCGAAGGCGCGCCCACCCGCGTGCCCGGCACCGACCGCTGGCGCAAGCCACGCCTGTTCGTGGCCACGCTTCGGTATTCGCGCCGCAGTTTCCGCCGCGTGGTCTGGAATTCTGGCCAACAGGTCTGGGCCGAACTGCACGAACAAGCCTGGCGCTACTTTGGCGGCTCGTGCCGATACGTGGTCCTGGACAACCTCAAGGAAGGCGTGCTCAAGCCCGACCTGTACGAGCCCGAGCTCAACCCCGTGTACGCCGCCACCCTGGCACACTACGAGGTCGTGGCCGACCCGGCGCGGGTACGTGACCCCAACCGCAAGGGCAGTGTCGAGAATGCCATTGGTCACACTCAGGCCACGGCACTCAAGGGCAAGCGCTTCGAGACCATTGAAGAACAGAACACCTACCTGGAGCACTGGGAGACCAAGTGGGCGGCCTCTCGCATCCACGGCTCAGAGCGCCGCCAGGTACAGGCCATGTTCGAAGAAGAGCGGCCCCACCTGCAGCCCTTGCCCACGCTGCCCATGGCGTACTTCCGTGACGAGCAGCGCACCGTGTGCGACGACGGCTGCGTGCGCGTGGCCCATTGCAGCTACGCCGCGCGGCCGGCGCACATTGGCACCAAGGTGCTGGTGCGCATCTTCGAGCGCCGCCTGGAGATTCGCGACCTACAGACCCAGGCCCTGCTGCGCACGCACACCTTGGCCGAGCGGCCAGGCACCGTGGTGCTGCCCATGGACGAGCGCGTCTTCAACCCCTCCCGCGAGACCCTCCACATCCTCAAGCAGGCCGATGCCATCGGCGTGGACGCCGCCCGGCTGTGCCAGATGCTGTTTGCCATCGAAGGCCGTGTGGGCCAGCGCAAGCTGTGGGGCATCGTGCACCTGGCCGACCGCTATCCACGCCAGATGGTCAACACCGCCTGTGCCCAGGCCATCGACGACGGTGTGCACAGCTACCGCCACGTCAAGGCCATCACCGAACGCCTGGTGGCGCAGGCTCTGGCCCAACTCGATGCCGCCCCGACAGCGACGCAGGCCGCACCCGCGAGCACCACGCAAACGCACGACCTCATCCGCAACCCACAGGAGTACGGCGAACTCTTCGCCATGGCCACAGCGGCCACGACACCCGCCATCACACCTCAAGGAGATTTCTTCGCATGACCGCCATGACCCCCCACGACATCGAGGCCACCCTGCGCAAGCTGCGCCTGTCAGGCATGGCTGAGACCCTGCAGACGCGCCTGATGCAGGCCCAGGCCGCTCAGGAGCCCTTTCTGGATACGCTCTCAGCCTTGCTGCAAGACGAACTCGACCGACGCCACAGCAGGCTGATGGCACGTCGCTTCAAGCTCTCCGGCCTGGATGAGAAGCCCTCCCTGGCCGACTTCGACTGGCGCTTCAACCCAAAGCTGCCGCGCGCAGCCTGCTTCGAGTTGCACACCTTGAAGTTCCTCAGCGAAGGCGCCAACGCCCTGATCGTAGGCAAGCCCGGCACCGGCAAGAGCCACATCGCCAAGGCCGTGGCCTACCAAGCCACCTTGCTCGGTCATGACGTGTCCTACATCGAAGCTGACAGCGAGTTCGCTCGCTATGCGCTGGCCGACGCCGACGAGCGCGCCAGTCTGCTCAAGGGCTGGGTGGCGGCCGACTTGCTGGTGCTCGATGACCTGTTCCTGGCAAGGCGCATCAGCGAGCATGCCGCCGAGTTGCTGCAGGCCCTGGTCCACCAGCGTTACAAGCTGCGCCGCTCCATCGTCATCACCTCCAACCGCGTCGTGCAGGACTGGGGTCGCTACCTGGGCGACGCGACCATGGCCACCACCATCCTCGATCGCCTCATGCACCGCTGCGCCATGCTGGAGTTCGAGGGCAAGAGCTACAGGCTCAAAGAGGCTGCTGCACGCCTGATCATCACCTCAGACCCCGCATAATCACCCCGTCCTGCCTGGAGCAGTTTGACTGGCCAACAGTGGAGCAGTTTGGGGTGGCCATCGGGGTTCCTGCGAAGGGAAATTGAGAAACGTGGCAATGCCGGCAACAAGAATGATGACCGCGGCAAGGTAGGTGAGTCTGCTGGCGCGCAGCGCCATTTCTGTGATCTTCATAGCGAAGTCTTCCTGTAGCGGGTCAGCGTCCGGCCAATTGGGTCGTGGCCTTGAGTGGGGTGACTTGTTGCTCGTTCGTCAGCCAACTCGCGCCAGCCGCGACTACCATCTCGCCGCGCTTCAGGCCGCCCACAACGCGAACGTTGTCGCCGCCTGGCTCGCTCTGGAATTGCACTTCCCGGCGGTGCACCTTCTTTCCGGTCACGTCATATACAAACACTGCGGCTTGTCCTGCTTTCTCACTGAGCACCAGTGCCGAATAGGGAAGCATCAGACGATCTGGTGAGGCATCCTTCGCTTCCGGTGCCTTCAGCAATACTTGAACGGCAGACCCGGGTCGAAGACTGCGCGCAAGAGTAGCATCTTGAGGAACGAGCACGACAGGTAAAAGTGAGCCATTTTCAGCACGCAAGCCGATGCGTTGTACCGAAGCACGAACGGGACTTGCTGACTCGCTCAGGCGCAGTTCGGCGACCTGCCCAATTTTGATATTTGCCGCCTGGGTCGTCGATGCAGTCGCAAGGACTTCTACGCCGCTGCGTAGTCCATCCACTTGAAGCACCGGCGCTCCGGCTGCAATATCTGTGAACGGCAGAGCGAGTTTCTCCGCGACGACGCCGTCGAATGGCGCATGAATGGCGGCCCCCCTTCGCGCACGCTCGGCAAGGCCGAATGCGGCCTTTGCATTGCGCACCTGGCCTTCAGCTGCAACCAACTGTGCTTTCACACTCTCGAATGCAGCCGGGGAGATTACGTTGCCCTCAAGCAGCCCCCTTTGCTGCGTTGTCTGCACGATTCTGTCTGCCAATGCGGCTTCCGCAGCAGCGAGTGTCGCCCGAGCCTGTTCTAGGCGGAGTTGCTCGGGCTGAACATCCAACTCAGCCAGAAGCTGTCCGCGAGAGAAGCGATCTCCCACGTCCACATGAAGCTTGCTGATACGCCCGCCAGTCTCGAACCCCAAGGTACTCCGCTCACTGGAGCGAGCTAGACCACTCAATTCAATGCGATTGGCCACAGAACCTACATCCCCCACCGTGAGCAGCTTGACCGCTCGCGGTGGATCGGAAGCAGGCTCCTTCTGACTACCACAGCCGGCAAGCGATGCGAGCAGAACAAACGCGAGGCCGACTTTCTGCATTTGCCAGGACTGGGATTTAAAGGGAGTGCAAGACACGGGAAGGCCTTTCATCAGCGTTTATCAATAGGGGTGAGTTCCAGTTCGCCGCGGGCGAGCGCCTGGAGGGTGTGCATGAGTCGAGAAAGGTCTTCGGCAGCAAACGTCGGAAAACCCATCATTTCGGCGAGGAAGACTCCGTCCAAGGCAAATAGAACGATTCCGGCGATATCGGTGCCGCGTGGAGATTTGCTCGCGTTCTCGTACTGCCTGCGGTACCAGCCGCGCACAGGCTCAAGCAGCGTGGGGTCTTCAGCCACGGCCGCCAGCAATGCAGCGCTCATCTTTTGCATCCCGCCGTCAGGCATAGCCGAGACCTGGCTGGATAGCCAAGGGTCTGGATCGCCGACGAATGGCAGCTCTCGCTCTTCCTGCCCGCCATCAAACGCCGAGACCTGGTCATCAATCATCGTGAGGAGCAGATCGCGCTTGGTCTTGAAGTGGTACAGGAACGCACCTTTGCTCATTCCTGCCCGTGCAACGACCGCGTCAAGCGTTAGGTGCCCGGCACCTCCCTCCATGACTACGTCACGCGCAGCTTGAAGGATGCGCTCCCGTGTTTGTTGCGCTTTCTTAGAGATGGAGGGGGCTTCAGCGCCGTTGTCCGCCGAATGCGACTCCTCTGGGCTTGATTTCATACGAGTTGCCATGGTGAAACTCCAAAGATGCTTGATTTTTGAACCGTCTGGACGGTATAGTACACGCCATGAACTATGCCCGTCAAGACGGCCTCCTCAATTCACAACCTAGTGGCTCAACATGTCCGATCCCTACGCCCGCCGCGGCCTTACTGCTGTTGCATTCCTATCGATCACGCTTCTCGCCGCGTGCAGCCACTCGCCTCACAGGGTGGAGACATCACGCGTTGAGGTTCCGGCCAAATTCATGAACGAAGCGGGTCTGGCTGTGCAGCAGGTGCCAGCACAAGCACTCCCGGCCGAGTGGTGGACGGCGTACGGTGATCCGCTGATTGACGCGCTGGTGCGCAACGCGCTGGAGCACAACACCGATCTCGCTATTGCAAGAGCGCGGATTGATGAAGCTGTGGCGATCACCCGACGTACACGCGCTTCAATGTTCCCTAGCTTGGCGCTCACGCCCCAAGCAACGCGCGCGCGCGACTTTTCTTTGGCACCGACCATCAGCAGCGATGCCAGGCTTCCGCTGTCGGCTTCATGGGAAGTTGATCTAGCGGGCCGCCTCTCGCATGCCGCTGATGGCGCACGGATGGACGCAGTTGCTGTCGAACAGAACTGGTTCGCGACACGTTGGCAGATCGCCTTTGAGACAGTGTCCGCTGCACTGCAGCAGCGGCAGGCGGCAGAGCTGGAAGATCTGGCAAAAGAGCGACTTCAAGTCGCCGAGCGCCTTGAGCGTCTGACAGAGCAGAAGTTCAAGGCAGGTCAAGCTACGGGCTTTGACATTGAACGCACGCGTTCCGAGGTCATCGCCCTCCGGGTGGAGCAAGAGCAGTTGCGACGCGTACGCGGCGAAGCAACGCATGCCTTGGATGTGCTCGTTGGCCGGATTCCGGGGGCGCTTGGCAGCGGTCCTGCGCTTGCCTCTCTCACCATGCCCGATTGGACTCCCAGAAGCGTGCCAGGCGAATTGCTGCAGCAGCGCCCCGACGTCAGAGCCGCGCAGGCGCGTCTTGCAGCGGCGACGGCGCGATGGAACGCAGCAGAAGGCGAGCGGTTCCCCAAACTTGTGCTCGATTTGAGTGGTGGGCGCCAACGCTTCGAGAACAACGGAACACGTGTGGCAGGGAACATTTTCTCTCTGGGCTTGGGTGTGACGCTTCCGATCTTTGACGGTGGAGCAATACAAGCGGGAATCGACGAGGGCTCAGCACGCAGTCGCGGCGCACAGGCTGACCTGGAACGCACGGTTTTGCTTGCGCTTCAGGATGTGGAGAACGCTTATCTGGGCTGGCAGACCCAGCGGACTTCTCTGCAGCATCAGGTCGATGGTCTTGTCGTCGCTGATCGACTCCTTGACCGCAGTCGACGCCTCTTTGAGGCGGGACAGGTGGATGCGACCGTTGTTGCAGAAGCGGAGCGTGGCACCTTGTCCCAGCGAGCGGCTCTGGTCCGTGCTCGCGCCGACGCAGCCGTGCAATGGGGTGTTCTCGCTAAAGCGCTTTCTGGTTCGCCAGAGCATGTGAATCTGCAATCTTCACCCTGAGTCCTTGAGTTGGAAGAACGCAGCATGGCAGCGAGTTTTAAATACTGAATAGATCGACGATTAGTAGGGGACGCATGGAAATTCGACATCTACGTTGTTTTATGGCGCTCGCCGAGGAACTTCACTTCGCTCGCGCCGCTGCGAAACTGCATATTGAGCAGTCCCCACTGTCTCGCACGATCAAAGAACTCGAAGAGGAGTTAGGAGCACAGCTCTTTATTCGGAACACGAGAAGCACGCGTTTGACACGAGCTGGGTTGATGCTCATGGAGCACGCACCTCGGGTGTTCGCATCCTTGCAACAGGCGCGGGACTGCGTGAAGGCAGCAAAAAATGGCTTTCATGGACAACTCCGCGTCGCCTTGTCAGACGGCGCAACACTACTGTGCTTACCAGCCCTATTGGCGTTGTGTCGCGAGGAGGAGCCCGAGGTTGAGATTCGCTTTTTTGAGGTGCCACTATCCCAACAAATCAAAGGATTGCACGACGACCTGTATGACGTCGGCTTTGCACAGTCCGACGACGTAGGTGATGGAATCGTCGCACTTCCCGCGTGGACTGACACGCTTATGGTGGCGCTGCCAGCTCGGCATCCGTTGCTGGCTCTTAAGCGAATTCCATTGGATGAACTGCTGCGCTACCCGCTAGTGCTATCTGATCCTCAAGTGTGCGAGGGCCACGCCAAGCACATTGAGCGAGTACTTAGCCGGGCTGAAATGCAGCCTCTAGTTGCCGAGCGGGTTACCACTTTCGACCTGATGATGGCGTTGGTATCTGCCGGTTTTGCACTCGGACTTACAGGGGCTGCACACATTGCAGCCTCCCGAGAGCCAGGAGTCGTGGCGAGGCCGCTTTCGACACGCGTACCACCTTTGACGACCTATCTACTCAGACTTGAAGGCGATCCGTTTGACGAGCTTGCGCGCTTCATTCAGCGAGTACAGGCCATCGAATTGCCAGAGTTTCTCAGGTCAACAAAAAGCCGAAATCCCGATCTTCCGGAGGAATTGATGCCATGAGACTCGCCATCACGCTCGTCGCTGCAATGCTAGTCGCATGCGGTCAATCTGATAAACCGCACAAAGCCACTAGTGCAGAAAAGAAAACCCCGACAGTAGAAGAGCTGGTGGCAGACCCGGAACAGCTCAAGAAGTTGCGCCAGCAATGCAAGACGGATCGGCCTACTTTGGGCGAACTGCTTTGCAACCGGGTAGCGGAGGCAACACGTAAGCGGTTCTACGGTGACGGAAAAACGCCATACACACCGCCCAAAGAATCCCCCAAATTCTGAAATTCAGCAATTCAGCAATTCAGCAATTCAGCAATTCAGCAATTCAGCAATTCAGCAATTCGCTAGTCTGCCTGAATCTTCTGTTCGGCACGCTGATATTCGCCGGCGCTTACGGAGTCACTCCCTGGCTAGACACAGCGCGAATTCATTCTTTCTTATCGACCTTTCTGCCCCAAACGGTCTTTGACCGGCACTAAGCCAGCACCGATCCTGACGCCTGCGGCACATTTCTAAGCCGCGTTTCCCAAGGGAATCAGCGTAGGAGAGATTGGAGGCGGGGCTATGCAAGGTACGAATGTGCTGTTCGGTCAGATAGCCGTGGTATTCGGCATCGTGATCGCGGGTGTGTGGGGCGCCACACAATGGACGGCAGCAGCCCTTGGCTATCAGGTACGCCTTGGCTCCCCCTGGTTTGATTTCCTCGGCACACCGATCTACCTCCCGTGGAAGCTGTTTGAGTGGTGGTTCTTCTTCGATGCCTACGCGCCACGCGTTTTCGACACGGGCGGTGCCATAGCGGGTGGCAGTGGCTTGCTGGCGGTGGTGGTCGCAGTCTGCATGTCGATCTGGCGCTCTCGTCAATCACGCCTAGTCACGACCTATGGCTCGGCACGCTGGGCAAGTACGGAGGACATTCGCAAAGCCGGCCTTACGCAGCCGATCGGCGTGTTCCTCGGTCAGCACGATGGCAAGTACCTTCGGCATGAAGGCCCGGAACACATCCTCACTTTCGCGCCCACGCGCTCAGGCAAAGGCGTCGGCCTTGTGGTGCCGACGCTGCTTTCTTGGCCTGCATCCGCCGTAGTCCACGACATCAAGGGCGAGAATTGGCAGATCACCGCAGGTTGGCGCTCACGCTACTCACACTGCCTGCTGTTCAATCCGACCGATGCGAAGTCGGCGGCCTACAACCCGCTGCTAGAAGTTCGGCGCGGCGCACATGAAGTGCGTGACGTACAGAACATAGCCGACATTCTGGTCGATCCAGAAGGCGCGCTTGAGAAGCGCAACCATTGGGAGAAGACTTCGCACGCGCTGCTGGTCGGGGCCATCCTGCATGTGCTCTACGCGGGCGAGGACAAGACGCTGCGCGGCGTCGCCAATTTCCTCTCCGATCCGGCCAGCCCCTTCGAGCTGACCTTGCACCGGATGATGACCACACAGCACCTCGTGAACGTGGAAGGTGGTGGCCCGCATCCAGTCGTCGCTTCGGCGGCGCGCGAAGTGCTCAACAAGTCGGACAACGAGCGTTCCGGCGTGTTGAGCACCGCCATGTCGTTCCTGGGCCTCTACCGCGACCCCACGGTGGCCGAAGTCACCTCGCGCTGCGACTGGCGTATCGCCGACCTGATCGCGTCCGAGCATCCGGTGTCGCTTTATCTGGTAGTGCCACCTTCGGATATTTCGCGGACGAAACCGCTCATTCGCCTGATCCTCAACCAGATCGGCCGACGGCTCACCGAATCGCTCGACGGCAGCGACGGCATCGAACGCCGCCACAAGCTGCTGCTGATGCTCGATGAGTTCCCGGCGCTGGGCCGCCTGGACTTCTTCGAGACGGCGCTTGCCTTCATGGCGGGCTACGGAATCCGCAGTTTTCTTATCGCCCAATCGCTCAACCAGATCGACAAAGCCTACGGCCAGAACCATTCGATTCTGGATAACTGCCATGTCCGCGTGACGTTCGCCACCAACGATGAACGCACTGCGAAACGGATCTCCGAAACGCTTGGCACCGCTACCGAACTGCGCGCGCAGCGCAACTATGCCGGGCACAGATTGGCACCGTGGCTGGGGCACCTCATGGTGTCGCGGCAGGAGACGGCCCGCCCGCTACTGACGCCCGGTGAAGTGATGCAGCTTCCGACTGAGGAAGCTGTGGTGATGGTGTCCAGCGTGGCACCGATCAAGGCCAAGAAGCTGCGCTACTACGCCGACGCGAATTTCAAGAACCGCGTTTTACCGCCGCCTGTGCTCGCGGCCGGGCAATACGCGGACGCGCCACCGGCCCGGCCCGACGACTGGAGCGGCCTATCGATCCCAGCCGTGTCAACGGTCCGGGCTGCGGGCCTGTCCGGCGATGGCACAGGCACCGCCGATGACGGCGGCCCACGCCGACAGCCGGAGCTATCCGAAGTCAGCGAATACAGCCCCGAACCGCTGCTCGCCGGCCATGACCTGACTCTGCTCGATGACGACGACGACCTGCCGCTGCCGCTTCCCGGCCAGCTCGACCCGGCCATGCAGCGCACGGCCCGGCTGGCTTCCCTCGACCCCAACGACGGAATCGACTTATGAGCCAATACCGCCTCAATCTGTTCATTCAGCCCGAGCACGCCAAGCGTCTCGAAGAACTGGCCGCCAAGAAAGGCGTGTCCAAGTCGTCCATTGTCGCGGCGGCGCTCGCGTCGTGGCTATCGCCCGATGCTGGCGACCAGCGCGAGGCGGCCATCGCCAAGCGGCTCGATCGCCTGTCGCGGCAGGCCGAGCGCATGGAGCGCGACCAGAACATCCAGATCGAAACACTGGCGCTGTTCATCCGCTACTTCCTGACCGTCAGCACCCCGATTCCCGAAGCCCATCAGGACGCAGCTCGCGCCCAAGGCAAAGCGCGTTTCGAGCAATTCGTGGAGCGGCTCGGCCGCCACCTGCTGCGTGGCCGCAGCCTGGTGCGCGACGTTGTGGAAGAACTGCACCCAGACCCGGCGCGAATGGATGACGCGGAGGCACTGGCTGAAGCGCAGGAGCGTGCCTCATGAGCGCCATTCCGCAAACCCCGCCCGAACTCTCATCCGCCGCAACCTCTCTGGATCGCCGTATCCAGATGCTGCGCACGGCAATGGGGCCAGTCATCGCCGCTGCGCTGGCCGACCCCGACGTGGTGGAAATCATGCTCAACCCCGACCGCACCCTATGGGTGGATCGGTTGTCATCGGGCCGCATGCCGCTGGGCGTGGAGCTGTCCCAAGACGATGGCGAACGCATCATCCGGCTGGTGGCTGCGCACGTCGGCGCAGAGGTGCATCGCGGGCGGCCGCTGCTGACCGCCGAGCTGCCCGAAACCGGCGAGCGGTTCGAGGGCATCTTGCCGCCCGCAGCGCCCGGCCCAGCCTTCGCGCTGCGCAAGCGCGCCGTGAGCATCATCGGGCTGGATCGCTATGTGGCCGACGGCATCTTGACCACAGGCCAGGCCGAGTTCCTGCGCCGCGCCGTGCGTGAGCGCCAGAACATCCTGATCGCCGGGGCGACGAGCAGCGGCAAAACCACACTCGCCAATGCCTTGCTTGCGGAGATCGCCGCCACGGGCGACCGCGTGCTTGTGCTCGAAGACACCATCGAGCTGCAATGCGCAGCCCGCGACCATGTGCCGCTGCGCACCCGCGCTGGCGTCGTGTCTATGACCGAGCTGGTGCGGGCCACGATGCGCCTGCGCCCCGACCGCGTGATCGTCGGCGAGGTACGCGGCGGCGAAGCCCTGGACTTGGTTAAGGTGTGGGGCACCGGCCACCCCGGCGGCATCGCCACCATCCACGCCGGTTCCGCGCTGGGCGCGCTGCTGCGCCTCGAACAGTTGATTCTTGAAGTGGCGGTGAACCCACCGCGTGCGCTGATCGCCGAGGCGGTCAACGTCGTGATCCACATCGCCGGGCGTGGCCGCAAGCGCCGCGTCGAAAGCATCGCCCGTGTCGTCGGTTTCGACGGCACCGGCTATCGCCTGGCGGACGCGCTGGAAACACCGTTTCCCGAGCTGATGCCGGTTCCTCTCGCAGCCGATGCCGCTGCGCCTTCCTCGTCCCTTGACCTACCTGGAGAACTGCCATGACGCAGATGCACGTTCACGCTTTCCGTAATTCCGTAAATCCGGTTTCAACCATCGCACGCCTGCGGCGGCTGGCCGGCCCCGCGCACCACGGCCTGCTGCTGGCCGCAGTCATGCTGATGACGGCGGGCACGGCGAAGGCATCCGGCTCCTCGATGCCGTGGGAAGGCCCGCTGCAATCCATTCTGGAGTCGATTCAGGGGCCGGTGGCACGCATCGTCGCGGTCATCATCATCATCGCCACGGGCCTCGCGCTCGCCTTCGGCGACACGTCGGGCGGCTTTCGCAAGCTGATCCAGATCGTGTTCGGTTTGAGCATCGCGTTCGCCGCGTCCTCGTTCTTCCTGTCGTTCTTCAGCTTCTCCGGCGGGGCTGTCGTATGAGTGGCCCGGATAGCTTCGCGGCCGGCTTCGAGGTGCCGCTACATCGCTCGCTGACCGAGCCGCTCTTGATGGGCGGCGCACCGCGCACGGTGGCGATTGCCAACGGCACGCTAGCCGCTGCCGTCGGGCTGGGCCTGCAACTCTGGATTCCTGGCGTAGTGCTCTGGATCGTCGGTCACTCGCTGGCCGTGTGGGGCGCGAGGGTCGATCCGCAGTTCATGCAGGTCTTCGCCCGGCACATCAAGCACAAGCCGCTGCTGGACGTGTAGGAGACGCCGCCATGCTTAACCTTGCCGAATACCGCCAGCGGCCCGCCTTGCTGGCCGACTGGCTTCCCTGGGCTGGGCTGATCGCGCCGGGCGTGGTGCTGAACAAGGATGGCTCGTTTCAGCGCACGGCGCGCTTTCGCGGGCCTGATCTGGACAGCGCCACGCAGGGCGAATTGATCGCCACGACGGCACGGCTAAACAACGCGTTGCGCCGGCTGGGTTCGGGCTGGGCGCTGTTCGTGGAAGCCGAGCGCCAGTCGGCCGCGGACTATCCGCATTCCGACTTTCCCGAACCGCTGTCCTGGCTGGTGGACGAAGAACGCCGCGCTGCCTTTGAGGAATCGGGGAACCACTACGAAAGCAGCTATCACCTGACGCTAGCCTATCTGCCGCCGGAGGAATCCCGCGCTCGTGCAGCCAAGCTGCTCTACGAGCACGCGCCGGGCGATGGTGTGGACTGGCGCGGTCGGCTTGACGCCTTCCTGGCAGAAACGGATCGGGTTTTCGACCTGCTCGATGGCGTGATGCCAGAAATCGTCTGGTTGGACGATGCCGCGACGCTGACTTATCTTCACGCCACGGTGTCCACGCGGCGCTACCGGCTGGCCGTGCCCGAGGTGCCTTTCCACCTCGACGCACTGCTGGCCGATTCCGCCCTAGTCGGCGGCCTTGCGCCCATGCTGGGTGACCAGCATCTGCGCGTGGTGTCGGTGCGGGGCTTTCCGACCTCGACCTGGCCGGGCCTGCTGGACGACCTCAATCGCCTGGGCTTTGCCTATCGCTGGAGTACCCGGTTTCTCTGCCTCGATAAAGCCGAGGCGGAAAAGGAGCTGGGCCGCCTGCGTCGCCAGTGGTTTGCGAAACGGAAGAATGTCATTGCGCTACTGCGCGAAACCATCTTCCAGCAGGAATCGCCGCTGGTGGACACGGATGCCAGCAACAAGGCGGCCGACGCGGATGCCGCCTTGCAAGAGCTTGGCAGCGATCAAGTCGCCTTCGGCTACCTCACCGCCACGGTGACGGTGTTCGATGACGACCCTGCCGTAGCCGACGAAAAGCTGCGCATGGTGGAACGTGTCATCCAAGGACGTGGCTTCGTCACCATCCCCGAAACCTTAAATGCAGTCGATGCGTGGCTGTCGTCCATACCAGGCAATGCCTATGCCAACGTGCGCCAGCCCATCGTCTCGACGCTGAATCTGGCGCACATGATGCCGGTGTCCGCCGTGTGGGCTGGGCCGGAGAAAAACGCCCATCTCGACGGCCCGCCGCTGATCGTCACGCGCACGGATGGCGCGACGCCGTTCCGGCTGGTGACGCACATCGGCGACGTGGGGCATACGCTGGTCGCGGGGCCGACGGGCATGGGAAAATCTGTCCTGCTGGCGATGCTCGCCTTGCAGTTCCGCCGCTATGGCGGCTCGCGCATCTTCGCCTTCGACATGGGGCGATCCATGCGGGCGACGGTGCTGGGCCTGGGCGGCGAACACTACGACCTCGGCGCGGACGGCGCCATTGCCTTTCAGCCCTTGGCCCGTATCGACAGCGAAGGCTATCGCACCTGGGCCGCCGAGTGGATCGAAGGCCGCCTGCTGCATGAAGGCGTGACCGTCGGCCCCGACGAGAAAGCCGCCATTTGGTCGGCGCTCGGCAGCCTCGCTGGTGCGCCGGTGGAGCAGCGCACGATGACCGGGCTTTCGGTGCTGCTGCAATCGAACGCGCTGCGGCAGGCATTGTCGCCGTATGTGCTGGGCGGCGCGCACGGCAAGCTACTGGATGCCGACCGCGACCGGCTCGGCAGCGGCGACGTGCAGGGCTTTGAGATGGAAGAGCTAATGCACAGCCCCGCCGCCGTGCAAGCGGTGCTGCGCTACTTGTTCGCCCGCTTCGATGCACGTTTCGACGGTGCTCCCACGCTGCTGATTCTCGATGAAGCCTGGCTATTCCTTGATGAACCGTCCTTCGCGGCACGCATCCGGCAATGGTTGAAAACTCTGCGCAAGAAAAACGTGTCGGTGATCTTCGCCACGCAGTCGCTTGCCGACATCAAGGATTCGACCATCGCGCCCGCGATCATCGAAAGCTGCGCGAGCCGGATTTTCTTGCCCAACCCGCAGGCGACCGAGCCGCAGATTCGCACGGTCTACGAGGGCTTTGGCCTCAACAGTCGGCAAATCGAAATCGTCGCCACCGCGCAGCCCAAGCGCGACTACTACTACCAATCGCGCCTGGGCAATCGTCTGTTCGACCTCGACCTGGGGCCAGCCGCGCTCGCCTTCTCGGGCGCATCCACACCGCAAGACCAACGCGACATTGACCGAGTGCTGACGCAGGCCGGCGCTCCCGGCTTCGCCGGTGCGTGGCTACGCCATCGCGGCCTCGATTGGGCCGCCGACCTGCTGCCGTCCTCGCCGTCGGCGGCTTCTTTCCTCGCTACTCAACCCCTGGAGATTTCGCCATGAAGACCCGTGTACTTTCCGTTTCGCTCGCCGCCGCGCTGGCCGGCTCGCTGATGCTCGCTCAGCCAGCGGCGGCGCTCACTTTCGTTGATCCCGTCAACTTGGTGCAGAACACGCTGACTGCCATCCGCACGCTGGAGCAGATCAACAACCAGATCAACCAGCTCCAGAACGAAGCGCAGATGTTGATGAACCAGGCGCGCAACCTGGCGAATCTCGACTTCAACATCGTCAACCGGCTGCGCTCGACGCTCGCCACGACTGAACGCCTGATTGCCGAGGCGCAAGGGCTGGCCTACGACGTGCAGAGCATGGATGCCACGTTCTCGCGCCTGTACCCGGAGCAGTACGCCGCCACCATCAGCGGCGACCGCATGGCACAGGACGCACGCGAACGCTGGAAGAACACGCTCGACGGCCTGCACACCGCGATGCGGATGCAGGCGCAGGTGTCGCAGAACCTGACGCAAGACGAAAGCGCGCTGGCCGACCTCGTGAGCCAAAGCCAATCGGCCACGGGTGCGCTGCAAGCGATGCAGGCAACGAACCAGCTTCTCGCCTTGCAGGCCAAGCAGTCCATCCAGGCCCAGCAGCTCCAGATCACACAAGACAGGGCGGCCTCGCTGGAGCTGGCGCGGCAGGCAGCGGCCACCGAGCGCGCCCGCGAAGTGCGGCGGCGCTTCCTGGGCACCGGCACGCCGTACACACCGCAGTCCGTCAACTTCTACAACAACTGACGGGAGGCGGCCATGCGATGCGTTCCTGTCCTGCTGGCCGTGCTGCTGACCGCATGCGGCCAGCAGCCGGCTGAAGACCTGACCGCCACCTTGGCCGCCGATCCCGTGCGGCTCAAGGCGCTGCGCGCCCAATGCGCAGCCGACCGGCAAACCGCAGGCGAAGACACCTGTCGCGCCGCTGCCGAAGCCTTCCGGCGGCGCTTCTTCACCGGCCAGACTGGGCCGGACGAATACCGGACGCTGGCAGAACTGCCGCCGATTCCGGCGAGTTTCGACACGCCAACCGACGACGCGCCGGAAGGTGATGCGTCGCTCGCCGCTGCGGAGGACACGCCATGAACGACGTAACGATCATCGACAGATTCCTCGATACCTTCTCGCGCTACATCGACTCCGGTTTCGGTCTGCTGCAAGGCGAAGTCGCGTTCCTGACGGCCACTCTCATTGTCATCGACATGACCATTGCCGGTCTGTATTGGGCCATGAGCCATGCGACCGGCCAGGGCGAGGACGTGATCGCCAAGCTGCTGCGCAAGGTGCTTTACGTCGGTGCCTTCGCCTACATCATCGGTAACTTCAATTGGCTGTCGAGCATCGTGTTCCGCTCGTTCGCCGGGCTAGGCATCACCGCCACTGGCTCGGCCATAACGATGGAGAACTTCTTGCAGCCGGGTCGGCTTGCCAAGACCGGCATCGACGCCGCTGCGCCGATCCTCGACCAGATCGGTGACATGGCCGGCTTCCCCGAAGTGTTCGTGAACCTCGACCCCATCGTGGTGCTGTTCATCGCTTGGCTGGTGGTGATCCTCTGTTTCTTCGTGCTCGCGGTTCAGCTTTTCATCACGTTGATCGAGTTCAAGCTGACCACGCTTGCCGGCTTCGTCTTGATCCCGTTTGCGCTCTGGAACAAAACCTCGTTCCTCGCGGAAAAGGTGCTCGGCAATGTGGTTTCGTCAGGCATCAAGGTCTTGGTGCTGGCGGTAATCGTCGGCATCGGCTCGGGCCTGTTCGCGGAGTTCCAGGTTCATCCCGACGAGCCTTCCATCGACCATGCGCTTGTCGTGATGCTGGCTTCGCTTGCCTTGCTGGCGCTGGGCATCTTCGGCCCCGGCATCGCCACGGGCCTTGTGTCCGGTGCGCCGCAGCTCGGCGCGGGTGCGATGGCGGGCGCTGCCGTCGGCGCGGTAGGCACGGGTGTTGCCATCGGTGCCGCCGCGACCGGCGTGGGCGGTGCCGTCATGGCGGGCGCACGCATGGCCCCGGCCGCCGCAAAGCTGGCCGGGAGCGGCGCACGCGCCGCCACGTCGGCGGCCAGCAGCGCCAAGTCCGCATTCCAGGCCGGTTCCGCCGCTGCGGGCGGCGGGGCTAAAGGCGCGGCTGCGGGCCTCGGCAATGTCGCCAAGACCGGCGCGCAAGCGGCAGGCCGCCGAGCTGCATCGGGCGCTTCCGCTGCCGGTCAGAAGGTGGCCGACTCCTTCCGGGCAGGATGGAACGGTGCGGATGTCGGCGCTGCCGGTTCCGGCCAGGCCGCCGCAGGCGAAGGCGCAGCCAGCGCGCCGAAGCAAGAGCAACCCGCCTGGGCAAAGCGGATGCACCGCCGCCAGCAGATCACCCATGCCGCAACCACCGCAGCCCACACGCTGCGCAGTGGCGACGGCGGCGGCTCAGGGCAAGGCCCAAGCCTGCGCCCCGATGCGTGACCCGATACCTGACCACCAAGGAGAACCCTATGCGATTCAAACGCCCGCAGGTGCGCTATGCCGACACGCCGCAGCCTGCCACCCCGTACCAATCCGCCGCGCAGGTGTGGGACGAGCGCATCGGCTCGGCCCGCGTCCAGGCCAAGAACTGGCGTTTTATGGCCTTCGGCTGCCTCACGCTTGCGCTGCTGATGGCCGGTGGCCTGGTGTGGCGCTCGGCGCAGTCCATCGTCACCCCTTACGTCATCGAGGTCGATCAGTCGGGGCAGGTGCGCGCCGTCGGCGAAGCCGCCACGCCGTACCGGCCCGCCGATGCGCAGATCGCGCACCACCTGGCGCGCTTCGTGACGCTGGTGCGCTCGCTGTCTATCGATCCCATCGTGGTGCGGCAAAACTGGCTGGACGCCTACGACTACACCACCGACAAAGGCGCGGCGGTGCTCAACGACTACGCCAGCAAGAACGATCCTTTCGCCCGTGTTGGCCGCGAGTCGGTGACGGTGCAGATCACCAGCGTGGTACGCGCCAGCGATGCCTCGTTCAACGTCCGTTGGACGGAGCAACGGTTCATCAACGGTGCCCCCGCCGGGACCGAGCGATGGAACGCGGTGCTTTCCACCGTCCTGCAAACCCCGCGCACCGAACAGCGCCTGCGCAAGAACCCGCTGGGTATCTACGTCAACGGCCTGTCGTGGAGCCGCGAACTGGATTCTTCTGAAGGAGCCAAGCCATGAACCTGTCTTTCCGCTTATACGCTTTCGCGCTGACCGTGGTGGCCCTGTCGGGCTGCGCTTCGCAGGGCAAGCCGCCTCCGTCCATTTCGCTCGATGAGCCGGTGCAGGCACAGCCGCTGCCGGAGCCGCCTGCTCCAGTGGAAGTCGTCGCCATGCCCGAGCCGCTGGCGCTGCCAGCGCAGTTGAAGCCGCTGCACGAGTTGGACGCGGCCCCGGCTAAGCCGGAGCCGGCCGATGAGAAGGTGCGCGTTTCCCGTGCCAATGCCGAGGCGCGCATCGCGCCCACGCGCGAGGGCTACGTCAATGCGATTCAGGTGTGGCCCTTCACCGATGGTGCGCTCTACCAAGTCTATGCCGCGCCGGGACGCGTGACCGTGGTTTCCTTGCAGCCGGGCGAGGAACTAGTGACGGTCGCAGCCGGCGATACCGTGCGCTGGATCGTCGGTGACACGTCCAGCGGCAGCGGCGACGCGATGCGCATCAATGTGCTGGTCAAGCCCATCCGCTCAGGCCTCAAGACGAATTTGGTCATCACCACCAGTCGCAGAACATACCTGCTGGAACTGACCTCGACGGAAAAGGCATGGATGGCGTCGGTGTCCTGGGACTACCCAAAAGACCGGATGTTGGCCTTGCAGCGCCAGTCGCAGGCGGCTAGCGCCGCCGCACCGGTCGATACCGGACTGTCGCTGGAGAAGATCCGCTTCCGATATTCCGTCTCAGGCAGCAATCCGCCGTGGAAGCCGCTGCGCGCCTTCGACGATGGCGAGAAGGTCTATATCCAGTTCCCGCCGGGAATCGCCCAAGGCGAGCTGCCACCGCTGTTCGTCATCGGCGCGCAGGGCGACGGACAACTGGTGAATTACCGTTTTCGCTCGCCTTACTACATCGTGGATCGGCTGTTCGGCGCGGCCGAACTGCGCCTGGGCGGCGACAAGGGTGACGTGGTGCGTATCGAACGCACGGATGGCTTGGCGCGGAGGAACTGACCATGAGCCAGGACGACACTCCCGACCTCGCCACGCCGCATGCGGGCAAGGTGGCACCCGAGGCAGTTGCGCTGCGCGCCCAACCGCGCCCGGTCACGCGCCTGAACCGGCGCACGCTGGCCATCCTCGTCGGCGGTCTCTCGGTCGCTGTGCTCGGCGCGCTGATGTGGTCGCTGCAACCGCAGCGGCGCGGTGCAGGCGAGCAGACCGAGCTTTACAACGTCGATCGCGTCTCGAAGTCCGAAGGGTTGGACGCGCTGCCGGCGGACTACTCGAAGCTGCCGCCCCCCTTGGCGGCATCCGTGCCGGAGTTGGGGCCGCCGCTGCCAGGCGATCTTGGCCCGGCCATTGTGAAGTCGCAGCAGCCGGTGACGGCCGCCTACGCGGCCCCCGGCAACGACCCCAACGACGCGTTGCGCAAGGAAGCCGAAGCAGCAGCGGCATCGGCGGTGTTCTTCCGCTCTGGTTCGCAGAAGGCCGCGCCGGTGGCGCAGACACAGGTAGCCGCTGCGCCGGGCTTCACCGCCAATGCGGCCTTCGACCCGCTGGCGGCCGGGCCTGCGTCGACGGCGGCCCAGCCCGCCGACCCGACCGCCGTGCAGAACCGGCAAGACCAGAAAGAGGCATTCCAGAAAGCCGGAACCACGGAAGCCCGTGATTCCGGCAACCTGACGCTGCCGGCGTCGCCGTATCAGGTCATGGCCGGAACGGTGGTCGCCGGGGCGCTGGTGACGGGCATCAAGTCGGACTTGCCGGGCGATGTGATCGCCACAGTGACGGAGCCGGTCTATGACACGGCTACCGGCAAGTTCCTGCTGATCCCGCAGGGGTCACGCATCCTGGGCAAATACAACAGCCAGGTCAGCTACGGGCAGAGCCGCGTGCAAGTGGTGTGGAACCGGATCATCCTGCCCGACACGTCTTCGCTCAAGCTCGACAACTTGGCCGGCACCGATCCGGCCGGCTACGCCGGCTTGGAAGATGATGTGGATTGGCATTGGGATCGCGTCTTTGCCGGTGCGGCACTGACGACGCTACTGGGCATCGGTGCCGAACTGGCTGCGCCGGAGAACCGGCAGGACGGTGATCGCGTCATCATCGCCGGCCGCGATAGCGCCCAGGACAGCATCAATCAGGTCGGTCAGGAGATGACCCGGCGCAACCTCAACATCCAGCCCACCTTGACGGAGCGCCCCGGCTTGCCGGTTCGCATCATCGTCAACCGCGATCTGGTGCTGCGGCCGTACCAGCCACTTTTCTTCAACAGGGGGACTTCGCGATGACGACGCGCAAGCTACGGCTCGGGCCGCTGCCGAAAACGGAATCCACGAAGCTGACTTTTGCTTGCCCGGCCAGCCTGAAAGCCGACCTCGACCGCTACGCTACGCTGCACGCGCAGACCTACGGCGAGGCGGTCGATGCCACGGTGCTAATTCCGCACATGCTAGAAGCCTTCATGGTCGGAGATCGGGGATTCAGGAAGGGAGGCGCGGGCAAGGCCGCGCCGCCGAAGCCAAGCTGATGATGCCGGTTTCCGCTGGCGGCCATCCCTCAAACGCGCAGCCCAAGGCTGCGCGTTCTTCATTCTGGAGGACGGCGACCGATTGGGCTATGAAGACCAAACGCGGCTACCGCCTGCAGGCAACCGCCCCCGATGCAGCACGCTCGGGCTTTCTACCGCGAAGCTCCTATGTGGCTCCCAGCCCACAACGCCACAGCCCCGCAAGGCGGCCCGAAGTAGAGCCAAACCCGCACCCCATATAGACTTCCGGCCATCAGGCTGATTTCAACAATCGCTTGACTGCGGACATTTTTTATGCCTGCAGGACCGTTGGCAACCCGCCCACACAGCGCGTGCTGCAGCCCCCAGGGGGATACCCAGGGACCCGCCCACTAAAATCACGCCCCATGAACTTCACCGACATGCTGCGCGGCGCCACGGCGCAGAACAACTCCCTGCTGTGCGTGGGCCTGGACCCCGAACCCACCCGCTTCCCTGCGGGCATGCAGAGCGACCCGCGCAAGATCTATGACTTTTGCGCCGCCATCGTGGACGCCACGGCCGACCTGGTCTGTGCCTTCAAGCCCCAGATTGCCTACTTTGCCGCCCACAGCGCCGAAGACCAGCTGGAGCGCCTGATGCAGCACATGCGCGCCAATGCGCCGCAAGTGCCTGTGATCCTGGATGCCAAGCGTGGCGACATCGGCTCCACCGCTGAACAATACGCCAAGGAAGCCTTCGAGCGCTATGGCGCCGATGCGGTGACGCTGTCGCCCTTCATGGGTTTTGACTCCATCGAGCCCTACCTGGCCTACCACGGCAAGGGCGCCTTCCTGCTGTGCCGCACCTCCAACCCGGGCGGGGACGACCTGCAGAACCAGCGCCTGGCCAGCATCGAAGGCCAGCCGCTCATGTACGAGCATGTGGCCCGCCTGGCGCAAGGCCCCTGGAACAAGAACGGCCAGCTCGGCCTGGTGGTGGGCGCCACCTACCCGCAGGAGATCGAGCGCGTGCGCGCCATCGCGCCCACGCTGCCCCTGCTGATCCCCGGTGTGGGCGCCCAGGGCGGCGACGCCGCCGCCACCGTGCGCGCCGGGCTGCGCAACGACGGCCCCATCATCGTGAACTCCTCACGCGCCGTGTTGTACGCCTCCCCGGGTGCGGACTTTGCGGCCGCAGCGCGCACCGCCGCCCAGCACACCCGCGCGGTGCTTGAAGCCTCGCGCAGCCGCTAAGCACCACGCGCCATCCTTCCCCAGCCCCCGCAGCCACACCACACGCCCATGCAGCTCAAGTGGCTGGAGGACTTCATCGTGCTGGCGCAGGAGCGCAGCTTCACCCGCGCCGCCGAACTGCGGCACGTAACGCACCCCGCCTTTGGCCGGCGCATCCGCGCGCTGGAGGCCTGGGCGGGCACGCCGCTGGTGGAGCGGGGCGGGGGGCCCGTCACCCTCACGCCCGCCGGGCAGAGTTTTCTGGACACCGCCGGGCAAATGGTGCGCAACCTCACGCAGTCGCACGAGGAGCTGCAGAGCCTGGCCGGGCGCCAGGCCCGCACCGTGACCCTGGCCACGGGCCGCACGCTGGCGCGCACCGTGGTGGCCGACTGGCTGGTGCGCCTGCAGCCCATCCTGCAGGGCGGCGAGCTGTGCATCCGCACCCGCGCGCTGGCCGACACCGTGGCCATGCTGGAGCGCAGCGAGGCCGACTTCTCCCTCGTCTACCACCACCCCACGCTGGCCGTGCGCCTGGACGCGCGCCAGTTCATGCACGTGACCGTGGCCTCGGACCGGCTGGTGCCCGTGTCACGCGCCACCGCGCAAGGGCAGGCGCTGCACCGCTTCGGGCCCGACGCCACGCGCGTGCCCTACCTGGCCTATGCCCCGCAACTGGCCCTGGGGCGCCTGGTGGAAGACCACCTGGCCCAGAACCCGCACGCGCCCCGGCTACAGCGGGTGGTCGAATGCGACTCGGCCGACGCGCACTATGAATATGTGCAAAAGGGACTGGGCGTGGCCTGGCTGCCCTGGTCCATGGTGTTTGCCGACTGCCAGGCCCAACGCATGGCCCTGGCGGGCGATGCGCGCATGGAGGTGCGTTTTGACGTGCGCCTGTACCGCCCCAAACGCCGTCTGGGCCCGCTGGCCGAAGCGCTGTGGAAGGCACTGGCGCAGCGCTGAAGCCGGGCCCGACCTCCGGGCACAGACGCAGGGTTTTCATCAGGGCACCGAACAGAATTGGCAAGACCTGGTGCCATTTCGGCACCAGACCAGCGCCAGGGGCTTCGCACAATCGGGCCACAACCCCCCGATCCACGACGAGGACACCCCATGCAACCCACACTCCCCCTGCGCCGCGTGGCGCTCCTGTGCGGCCTGGCCCTGCTCGGCGCGCCTGCGCTGGCGCAGGACGCTTACCCCAGCAAGCCCATCACCATCGTCGTGGGCTACCCACCCGGCGGCAGCACCGACCTGACCGCGCGCACGGTGGCCACTGAGCTGGGCAACAAGCTCGGCGTGCCAGTCGTGATCGAGAACCTGGGTGGTGCCGGTGGCGCGATCGGCGCGCAGAAGGTGGCCAACGCCGCGCCCGACGGCTACACCCTGCTGGTGGGCGCCAACAACGAGATCGCGATCAACAAGCTCGTGACCAAGAAGGTCAAGTACGACATCAAGGACTTCACCGCCATCGGCCTCATTGCCTCGCAGCCGCTCGTGCTGGTGGCCTCCACCGGGGCGGGTGTCAAGAACATGGCGGAGTTCACGCAGAAGGTGTCCAAGAACCCCGGCAAGTTCAGCTACGGCAGCTCGGGCGTAGGCACAGCGTTGCACCTGGCGGGCGAGGCCGTGAAAGAGCAGGGCAAGCTGTTCATGACGCACATCCCCTACCGGGGCGTGGCGCCACTCACCAGCGACCTCATGGGCAACAACTTGGAGTACGGCGTGTTCGTGCTCTCCAGCGGCCTGCCGCACATCAAGAGCGGCAAGGTGATTGCACTGGGCACCACCGAGGCCAAGCGCTCGGCCACCACACCCGACATCCCCGCGCTGGCCGAGTCGCCGCAGTACAAGAACGTGGACATCAGCGTGTGGTTTGCGCTCATGGGCCCCGCCAACCTGCCCAAGCCCGTGACCGACAAGCTCAAGAAGGCGCTGGCCGACAGCCTGCAATCACCGGACTTCCGCAAGAAGATGGAAGCCAGCGGGTCCACCGTGGCCTCGCCCACCGTGAACATCGACCAGTTCCTGGTTACGGAAGTGGCCAAGTACAAGAAGATCGTTGAATTCGCCAAGATCGAAGAATGAACCCCACCGACCTCGCCCCCACCGCTGTGCCCCCCCTGGTGTTTGAACTGCCTGCCCCCGACATCAGCGCCTGGCGCGCTGGCAACACCGGCACCGAAGGCGTGTGGCATTTCGACTCGGGCCGGCCCGGCCGCCACGTGATGATCAGCGCCCTCGTGCACGGCAACGAGCTGTGTGGCGCCTGGGCGCTCAAGGGCCTGCTCGAAGCCGGTGTGCGCCCTGCGCAGGGCACGCTCACACTCGCCTTCTGCAACCTCGACGCCTTCGACCGCTTCGACCCCGGCAACCACGATGCCTCGCGCTTCACCGACGAAGACCTCAACCGCCAGTGGATCGACGCGCGCATCGATGCGGCCGACACCAACGAACGCCGCCGCGCCGCCGCGCTGCGCCCGTGGGTGGCGCAGGCCGACTGGCTGCTCGACATCCATTCGATGCACGAGCCCTCGGCACCGCTGCTGCTCACCGGCATCCAGCCGCGCAACCGGGCGCTGGCGCGTGCCATGCGCTCGCCCGAATACACCGTGGTGGACGCGGGCCACAAGGACGGTGTGCGCATGCGCGACTACGGCCGGTTCGGCGACCTGGACGACAACGGCACCCGCTCGCTGCTCATCGAATGTGGCTTCCATGGCGACCCGGCCAGCCGCGCCGTGGCGCAGGACCAGTGCGTGCGTTTCATCGAGCAGTCTGGCGCCCTGAGCGCCGACGCACTGGCGCAGCAGCTGCCCGGCTGGCGCCTGCCCGACGCACCGTGCCAGTGGGCGCTGGAGGTGACCGGCCCCGTGGTCGCCACCAGCAGCGCCTTCCGGTTTGTGGCGCCGTACACGGGCCTCGAAGTGTTCGAGAAGGCGGGCACGGTGATTGGCGACAACGACGGCGTGCCGGTGGTCACTCCGTACGACGACTGCGTGCTCGTCATGCCCTCGGTGCGCCAGGCACGTGCCGGGGTGACCGTGGTGCGCTTTGCGCGGCGCCGGTTGCTGTAGGCAGTACTGTCGTTGTTTGCTATCTAGTTGATAGCTACTAAGGCGTGTTCAACTGGCGCTACCGGCCATTTTGGCTTGTAGTCGGGGCCCCAGCACCACACAGGCCAGCGCGGCCACCACCAGCGCAATGCCTGCCCACTGCCAGGGCGCCACGCCCTCGTCCAGCAGCAGCCAGCCTGCGGTGAGGCCCACCACTGGCACCGCCAGACTGAAGGGCGCAACGCGGTTGGCGGGGTAGCGCTGCAGCAGGTTGGTCCATAGCGCGTAGCCCACGATGGTGGCGGCCCAGCCCAGGTAGGCCACCGCCGCCCACGACAGCAGCGGCACGCTGGCCAACGTCTGCCACTGCAGCCAGCGCGCGGCGTCGGGGTCGAACAGGGCGGACAGCGCCATGAACGGCAGCACCGGCACCAGGCTGCTCCAGATCACAAAGGCCAAGGGGTCAAACCCCGGACTGTGCTGCTGCGCCAGCCGCGCCACGATGTTGGACGATGCCCACATCGCCGCGCCGCACAGCGTGAGCAGCAGGCCCGCCAGTGTGGTGGCCGCCGCCCCCCCCACGCCGGAGCCCGGGCCCACATAGTTCATAGCAAAACACACCAGCCCCAGTGCGGCGAGCCCCATGCCCACGCGCAGCGGCAGCCCCGGCCGCTCGCGCAACAGTGCAAAGCCCAGCAGCGCCGTGAAGAACACCTGGGTTTGCAGCAGCACGCTAGCCAGCCCAGCCGTCATGCCCACCTTGAGCCCCATGAACAAAAAGCCGAACTGCCCCACACCCTGGAACAACCCGAACAGCAGCACCCAGCGCCAGTGCATGCGCGGCGGACGGACCAGCAGCACCAGCGGCAGCGCTGCACACAGGTAGCGCGCAGCGCCCAGCTGGAAGGGGCTGAAGCTGCGCAGCCCCCACTTCATCGCCACAAAGTTCACGCCCCAGAGGATCACCACCACCAGCGCTGCGAGCAGGTCGCGCGCACGCAGCGGGCTGGTGGCGGATGCGGCCTGTGCAGCGCCGCTCATTGCGCCGCGCGCGCTGCGTCGATGTGCGCCTTCACGCGCTGGGCCAGCGCAATGTCACCGGGGGTCTCGGGGCTCCACTTGTCCACGGTACGCGGCTGGTCGCTGGCATCCACGGCGGTGTACACGGCCACGCAGTGCACCACGTCCTCCAGCGGTGCGCCGTGCACTGCGCCGCTGCGCACTTCCATGGCCAGGCACATGCTGGTGTCGGTGGTGTAGGCCAGGCGCGCGTGCACCTCCATCAGGTCCCCCGGGCGGATGGCGCGCACAAAGTGGGCGCCGCCCACAAACTCGGTAATGCAGGCGCCCTTGGCCCAGGCGCTGGCGCAGGCAAACCCGGCTTCGTCCACCCAGCGCAGCACCGTGCCGCCGGGGATGCGGCCTGCCTGGGGCAGCGTGGTCTGGGACGCCAGGAAGCGCAGGGTGGTTGAGTGCATGCCGGGGCTCCAAAGGATGGGGAGGCGTTCATTATTCTCCAGCGCCCCGGCTGCCGTAGCCTCCACCCGTCCCCGAACGCAGCCCAGCGCTCGCGATGCGGCCGCGTGGGCGAAGCTCTGCGCCACTTGACCTGAGTCAAAACCCTACTGCAAACGCGTCCCTACATTGAGAACCATTCCGTTTGGCCCTCGGTGCCGGTGGGACGATTTTCCCATTCGATCGTCCTCAGGTTCACAGGGGCCGCCCTCCAGTCGGCGGTGCCGACACCCGCCCCTGGGGCCTACTCTAAAGCGCACGCCGTGTGGCCTGCGTCCATTGCCATGTCATTGCTTCACCGGTTGAACCTGCTCGAAAAGTTCCTCATCCTGGGGACCATCGGGCTCATGATGAGCGCCCTGCCCACGTATCTGGTGGTGCGCGACTCCCTCCACGCCATCGACCACGCGCGCCTGGAGGCGCAGGGCGTGGCCCCCGCCCAGGCGCTCACGCTGCTGGTGCAGCGCATGCAGGTGCACCGGGGTCTGTCGGTGGGCATGCTGGGGGGCGACGAGTCGTTGGCCGCCCGCCGCCCTGCCGCGCGCGATGCGGTCAACACCGCGCTGGACGACGTGAGCGCCCGCTTTGCCGCCGCCAAGGTGCCCGCCGCGCAGATGGCGGCCTGGACCCAGGCGCAGCAGACCTGGCGCACCCTGGAGCAGGCCGTGGCCGCGCGCAGCATCGAACAGGCGCAAAGCACCGCGCAGCACACCCAGCTCATCGCAACGCTGTTGCAGCTCAATGAGTCGCTGGTGCATGCCTATGGCCTGCAGATCGACCCCGAGGCCGACACCCACGCGCTGGTGCAGGCCTCGCTGGGCCAGGCCCCTATGCTCGGCGAAAAGCTGGGCATGCTGCGCGCCCAGGGCGCCAGCGCCTTGGGCAAGCGCGAGCTCACGTCCCAGGGCAAGGGTCAGCTGCTGGTGCTGCAGCAGCGCGTGGCCGAGCTGCAGGCCGACACCTTCCGTGGCCTGGACCGCGCCCTGCAGGGCAACCCCGATCTGCAGCGCGCGCTGGGCAGCAGCGTGCAGGCGGTGCAGGGCCAGATCCAGCAGTCGCTGCAGATGGCCGAACGCGACGTGATCAACGCCACCGAGCTGCAGCTGGCCTCCAAGGATTACTTCGACACCTTCACCCGCACCATCGAGGCGCTGAACGCCCTCAACAACCTGTCGATGGCCAGCCTGGACCAGGCCCTGCAGGCGCGTGTGGCAGGGCTGCAGCGCAACCTGCTGTGGGTGGCACTGGCCCTGGTGCTCACGATGTCGGCCACCAGCGCCATGGCCCTGGTGTTTGTGCGCTCCATGACCGGGCCGCTGTCGCAGGCCGTGGCACTGTCGCGCGCCGTGGCGCAGGGCGACCTGAGCGGCGCGCCCATCCCCCATGGCACGAACGAGGTGGGCCAGCTGCTGCAGGCGCTGCAGCAGATGCGCAGCCAGCTCACGCAGGTGGTGCGCCAGGTGCGCAGCGGGTCAGAGAGCGTGGCCACGGCCAGCGTGCAGATTGCCCAGGGCAACACCGACCTCTCGGCCCGCACCGAGAGTCAGGCCAGCGCGCTCGAAGAAACCGCTGCGTCGATGGAACAGCTCAACGCCACCGTGCGCCAGAACGCCGACAGCGCCCAGCAGGCCAGCCAGCTCGCCGCCAGCGCGAGCACCGTGGCCACCCAGGGGGGCGAGGTGGTGGCCCAGGTGGTGGACACCATGCAGGGCATCAACGCCGCGTCGCAGAAGATCTCGGACATCATCGGCGTGATCGATTCCATCGCCTTCCAGACCAACATCCTCGCGCTGAACGCGGCCGTGGAAGCCGCCCGTGCAGGCGAGCAGGGCCGGGGCTTTGCCGTGGTGGCCAGCGAGGTGCGCAACCTCGCCGGGCGCAGTGCCGAGGCCGCGCGCGAGATCAAGACCCTCATCAGCGCCAGCGTGGAGCGCGTGGAGCAGGGCACGGCCCTGGTGGACCGCGCAGGCAGCACGATGACCGAGGTGGTGGCGTCCATCCGCCGCGTGACCGACATCGTGGGCGAGATCAGCGCGGCCAGCCACGAACAGTCGCTGGGCGTGGCCCAGGTGGGCGAGGCCGTGACGCAGATGGACCAGGTCACGCAGCAGAACGCGGCCCTGGTCGAAGAAATGGCTGCCGCCGCCAGCAGCCTGCAGAACCAGGCCGAGGACCTGGTGCAGGTGGTGTCGGTGTTCCGCCTGGGGGGTGATGGCAACCCCACCGGCGGCATCGGTGGCGCTGGAATGCTACGACTTCAATAGCTACAAAAGCATACTGGTCGCGCGCAGGCGGCCATTTTTGTTTGAGACTTTCAGGCCACAGGCGGGGCCATGCCCAGCGCATCCAGCTCCGCCGCCGTGAACACTCGCGAGCGGGTGTGAAAGGCCTTGCCCTCGGGCCCCTCCAGCGAGAAAGTGCCGCCCGTGCCTTCGATCACATCGATGATGAGCTGCGTGTGTTTCCAGGTCTCGTACTGCGCGCGCCCGATGTAGAAGGGGCATCCTCCTATGTCGCCCAGGTACACGTCGCCCGCACCCATGGTGATCTCACCCGGCAGGTAGCAGTTGGCCGCGCTGTTGTCGCAGCAGCCACCCGACTGGTGGAACATCAGATCGGGCCCATGTTTGGTTTGCAGAAAGGCCACCAGCTCCAGCGCGGCGGGGGTGGCGATGACTTTTTCGACCATAGGGTGTCTCCAGCGTGCGATGCAAAAAGCAAACGCTGCCAGTTGGAAGAACGAGCCGCGTCAGTAGAAACGTTTCCAGCGGCCCACAAACCGTCCCTGGCTAGGCACCTCCGTCGCAGACAGTGGCAGCGCCACGGCCAGACGGAGCAACGACACCAGGGGCGGTTTTTGGGCCGCCACCCCAGATCAGAAGAAGCCGAGCTTGTTTTCGCTGTAGCTGACGAGCAGGTTCTTCGTTTGCTGGTAATGGTCCAACATCATCTTGTGCGTCTCACGCCCGATGCCCGATTCCTTGTAGCCACCAAACGCCGCATGCGCGGGGTACGCGTGGTAGCAGTTGGTCCACACCCGCCCGGCCTTGATCGCGCGGCCCATGCGGTAAGCCACGTTGCCGTTGCGGCTCCACACGCCCGCGCCCAGGCCATAGAGCGTGTCATTGGCAATCGCCAGCGCTTCGGCTTCGTCCTTGAAGGTGGTCACGGCCAGCACGGGGCCGAAGATTTCCTCCTGGAAGATGCGCATCTTGTTGTGGCCCTTGAACAGCGTGGGCTGCACGTAGTAGCCGCCTTCCAGGTCGCCACCCAGGTGGGCCTGGCCGCCACCGGCCAGCACTTCGGCGCCTTCCTGCTTGCCCAGGTCGAGGTAGCTCAGGATCTTGGTGAGCTGCTCTTTGGAGGCCTGCGCGCCCATCATGCTGTCGGTGTCCAGCGGGTTCTGGTGCTTGATGGCGGCCACGCGCTTGAGCACACGTTCCATGAATTTGTCGTAGATCGATTCCTGAATCAGTGCGCGGCTGGGGCACGTGCAGACCTCGCCCTGGTTGAACGCGAACAGCACCAGGCCTTCAATCGCCTTGTCCAGGAAGGCATCGTCCTTGTCCATCACATCGGCAAAGAAGATGTTGGGGCTCTTGCCGCCCAGCTCCAGCGTCGCGGGGATGAGGTTGTTGGCGGCTGCCTGCGCGATCACGCGGCCGGTGCTGGTGGAGCCGGTGAACGCAATCTTGGCGATGCGCTTGCTCTGCGCCAGCGGCATGCCCGCCTCGCGACCAAAGCCGTTGACAATGTTCAGCACACCGGGCGGCAGCAGGTCGGCAATCAGCTCCACCAGGATGAGGATGGAGATGGGGGTGGACTCTGCGGGCTTGAGCACCACGCAGTTGCCTGCGCCCAGGGCGGGCGCCAGCTTCCACGCGGCCATCAGGATGGGGAAGTTCCACGGGATGATCTGGCCCACCACGCCCAGCGGCTCCTGGATGTGGTACGCCACGGTGTTCTCGTCGATGTTGGAGAGGGCGCCTTCTTGCGCCCGCACGCAGCCCGCAAAGTAGCGGAAATGGTCCACGGTGAGGGGGATGTCGGCGTTCAGCGTCTCGCGGATGGCCTTGCCGTTGTCCACGGTTTCGGCGTAGGCCAGGCGCTCCAGGTTTTCTTCGATGCGGTTGGCGATCTTGAGCAGGATGTTGGCGCGCGTGGCCGCATCGGTCTTGCCCCAGGCGTCGGCGGCGGCGTGGGCGGCATCCAGTGCCAGTTCGATGTCTTCGGCGGTGGAGCGTGCGGCCTGGGTGTAGACCTTGCCGCTCACGGGCGTGATGACATCAAAGTACTGGCCCTTGACGGGGGGCACGAATTTGCCGCCGATGAAGTTGTCGTAGCGGGGCTTGTAGGTGATCTTCGCGCCAGCGGCGCCGGGGGCTGCGTAAACGGTCATGAGCGTTGTCTCCTGAGGTTGTTGTGGACATCGGGCGGGCCGCATGGGCAATTCCGATGCCACACCCCTACTCAAAACACATGCCAGCCTGCGCCCGGGCGTGGGCCGTTGATTTCATTGACTTTTGGGCCGCCCCCACCGCGCCCACCTGTCGCAGCGGACACCCCCGCGCTGTGCCGGGCCGCGACACCTGTCACGAAATGGAACAGTTGGCGCCCGGCTTGCGCCCCCGCCCTTGCCCCGCGCCGTGGGGCCCGCCATACTGGCCCACACACCACAAGCGGGCCGCCCTGAGCCCGCACGGAGACAAAGCGTGCGCCCCAACACCTCCCCCGTCGCCCTGCGACAGGCCCGCCAGCACCTGCTGGACTCTGGCCAGTGCCCCAGCGGCCTGGTGGACGAGCGCCTGGCGCGCTCCTGGTCGCGCAGCCTGGCGGCGGGCCTGGTGCCCACCGGGCGGCCCCAGGGCATCGACCACCCCAGCAGCGGCACGCTACGCCAGGTGCTGGCCAGCAACCCCGAGCTGCTGGCGCACTCGCGGCCGGTGATGGAATACCTGTTTGAACAAGTGCGCCACAGCCAGAGCGTGGTGGTGCTGGCCGACCGGCGCGGCATGCTCATGCACACGCTGGGCGACCCGGTTTTTGTCGGCAAGGCCGAGCGCGTGGCGCTGACCAGCGGGGCCTCCTGGCACGAGGCGCACCGGGGCACCAACGCCATCGGCACGGCCCTGGCCGAGGGCTGCGCGGTGGAGGTGCATGGCGGCGAGCACTACCTGGAGCGCAACGGCTTTCTCACCTGCGCGGCCTCGCCCATCCTGTCGGCCACGGGCGACCTGCTGGGCATCCTCGACATCTCGGGCGACTACCGCAACGGCCACGCGCACGCCCTGGGCCTGGTGAGCACGGCAGCCCGCATGATCGAAAACCGCCTGCTGGCCGCCACCTGCAAACGCAACATCCGCCTGCACCTGCATCGCGACCCGGAGGGCATCGGCAGCGTGGCCGAAGGCATCGTGGCCGTGTCGGCCGACGGCTGGATCGTGGGCGCCAACCGCGTGGCCCTGGCCCAGCTGGGCCTGCACGCGGGCGATGTGGGCGCCACCTTGCTGGAGCGGGTGCTGGACGTGCGGCTCGATGACCTGCTCTCGCACCACAAGCGCCGCCCCCAGCAGCCCCAGGCGGTGCGCACGCCCCAGGGCGGCCTGCTGTTTGCCCAGGTGCAAATGGACGCCGCTGCGTGGGTCACCCCATCGTCCTCCGCCCCCGCAGCCCGCGCCACACCCGTGCAAGACGCGCTGGCCCAGCTGGACACGGGCGACGCGCGCTGGCGCAGCGCCGCCGACAAGGCCCGCCGCGTGGTGGGCAAGCCGATTGCGGTGCTGGTGCAGGGCGAGTCGGGTGTGGGCAAGGAGGTGTTTGCGCGCGCGCTGCACGCCAGTGGCCCGCGCTGCGATGCGCCCTTTGTGGCCATCAACTGCGCAGCGATCCCTGAGCACCTGATCGAATCCGAACTCTTCGGCCATGTGGCCGGTGCCTTCACCGGTGCGCGCAAGGAGGGCCACCTGGGCCGCCTGCGCGAGGCCCATGGCGGCACGCTGTTCCTCGACGAAATTGGCGACATGCCGCTGGCCCTGCAGACCCGCCTGCTGCGCGTGCTGCAGGAGCGCAGCGTGACGCCCGTGGGCGCCAGCAAGGCCGTGCCGGTGGACTTTGCGCTGGTCTGCGCCACACACAACCAGCTGCTGCAGGCGGCCGAACAGGGGCGCTTTCGGCAAGACCTGTACTACCGTATCAACGGCCTTACGGTGCAGCTGCCCGCGCTGCGCGAGCGCAGCGACTTCGTGGCACTGGCGCAGCGCCTGCTGGCCGACCTGGCCACCGAGCAGGGCCTGGGTTTTGAGGTGCAGGTGGCGCCCGATTTGCTGGCCCGCCTGGCCGCCTACCCTTGGCCCGGCAACCTGCGCCAGCTGGCCAACGTGCTGCGCACCGCCTGCGCCATGCTGGCCGAGGGCGAGGACACCCTGGGCTGGGACCACATGCCCGACGACCTGGTGCAGGCGCTGACGGCGGCCCCGACGCCGACGCCTGCACAGAGCGAAGCCACCGCCCACCCGGTGCCGCTGAACCTGCAGCAACTCTCCCAGGCCGCCATCGACCAGGCGCTGCAGGCCGCACGCGGCAACATGTCGCAGGCGGCGCGCCAGCTGGGCATCAGCCGCCAGACGCTGTACCGCAAGCTGGGCGGGCGCGTCACCCCATAGTTGTTGATTTAACAGCTATTATTTTGATAGCTACCGAGGCAATACCATCAGGCGGTAGCGCCCTTTTTTGCCTGAACCGGCAACACCAGCCGCGCGCGCAGGCCCTGGCCGGGCGCACTGTGCAGCTCCAGCCGCCCGCCGTGGCTGCGCGCCACGCGCTCCACGATGGCCAGGCCCAGCCCCGCGCCCGGCGCGCCTGACCGCGCCGCCCCATCACCGCGCGCAAAGGGCTGGCGGATGCGGTCGAGGTCTGCGGGGGCAATGCCCCGGCCCTGGTCCTGCACCTCCAGCCACACGCTGTCGGCGTCGGCGCCCGTGCGCAGCACCATGGGCGGCGCGCCGTGGCGCCAGGCGTTTTCCACCAGGTTGTCCAGCGCGCGGCGCAGGGCCTGGGGACGCACGGGCACGTCGGGCAGGGGCGCCAGCTCCAGGGGCAGTGCGCGGCCGTGGTCGGCCTGGGCCTCGGCCACGGCCTGGGCCAGGTCGTTGAGCGATGCGCGGGTGGGCGCCTCGGCCTCGGCGCTGCGCGCAAACTGCAGGAACTGGCCGACGATGCCATCCATCTCGTCAATGCTGCGCGCCATGCTGGCGGCCAGGGGCGCATCGATCTGTGCGCCCGCAATCTCCACCCCCAGGCGCAGCTTGGTCAGCGGCGTGCGCAGGTCGTGCGACACGCCCGCCAGCATCAGCGCCCGTTCGTGGTCGGCAGCGGCCAGGCTCTGCGCCATGTGGTTGAAGCTGCGGGCCACGGTGGCGATTTCCTCCGGCCCGGCCTCGGGCAGCACCGCAGGGGCCTGGCCCTGCGCCAGCTGGCGCGCGGCCCCCACCACCTGGGCCAGCGGGCGGTGGATGTGGCGCTGCAGCCACCACGCGCCCAGCAACGCCAGCAGCATGCTGGCCAGCGTGGCAGCCAGCCAGGCGCCGGTGAAGGCGCGTGTGGGGAACACGCTGGGCAGGTGGAGCCAGTAGTCCGCCCCTTCATGAGCCACGCGCAGGGCCAGCACGCCGTGGCCGTCGCGGCGCCACAGGGGCTCGCGCTTGCCGTCCTCAGCCCCCTCCGCACCCAGTCGGCGCGACACGGCCAGCACAAACTGCCGCTCCAGCGGCGACAGCAGCGCCCGCCGCACCGCGCCCCCCTCGGGCCCGGCAGGGGGCGTGTCCAGCGCAGCCTGCCGGTTGAAGGCCTCGACAAACGCCACGCGCTGCGCCGGGGGCAGTGCCTGCAGCCCCGCACGCAGCGCGGCCACGTTGCGCGCCACACCATCGGCCGCCTGGGCAATGCGGGGCTGAGAGATCAGCTGCCGCACCAGCACGGCCGCCACCAGCTGCCCCAGCACGATAAGCGCCGCCATCAGCAGCAGGTTGCGCCCGAGCAGGCTGCGCGGCCAGAGCCCCCGGCCACGGGGGGGCGCAGTGGGAGCCGTCGGATTGGTGTGGGCCGTCATGGCGTGCCACCCCCAGCCGGCGCGGCACCGTCGGGCACAAACACATAGCCCACGCCCCACACGGTGCGGATGTGGCGCGGCTGTGCCGGGTCGGCCTCGATGAGCTTGCGCAGCCGCATCACCTGCACGTCGATGCTGCGGTCGGTGGCGGTGTGGTCGGGCCCATAGGCCAGTGCAATGAGGCGGTCGCGCCCCAGGGGCCGGTGGGGCTGGCGGGCCAGGGCCTGCAGCAGCGCAAATTCACCCGTGGTCAGGGGCAGGTCTTCGCCGTGGCGCTGCAGCCGCCGCTCGTCCAGCCACAGCGTGAACGCGCCGAAGGTGATGCAGCCGCCCGCCTGGCGCGGCCCGGTGTGTGCGCCCAGCAGGCGCTGGCGGCGCACCATGGCCTGGATGCGGGCCAGCAGCTCGCGCGGGTTGAAGGGCTTGGGCAGGTAGTCGTCGGCGCCCATCTCCAGGCCCACGATGCGGTCCACCGGGTCGCCGCGCGCGGTGAGCATCAGGATGGGAATGGTCTCGCCCTGCGCGCGCAGGCGGCGGCAGATGGCCAGGCCGTCCTCGCCGGGCATCATCACGTCGAGCACCAGCACGTCAAAACGCTCGCGCTGCAGCAGCGTATCAAGCGGGCCCGCGCCATCCACCGTGCGCACGGTGTAGCCCTGGTCGCTCAGGTAGCGCTGCAGCAGCGCGCGCAGCTCGGGCTCGTCGTCGGCAACCAGGATCTTGGCGAGGGTGTCGGTCATGGGGCGGGGGTTCTCGGCCAGGCAGGCCACAGGCCCGATGGTACGGCGCGCCCCGCCACGCCCGGGCAGCCCCCCCGCAGCGCCAGGGCCGGGGTGATGACAGCCTGTGACAAGCCCTGCGCGTTTGTCATGCTTTGTCATCATTGGGCGCGGCGCTGCAACGTTGGGCACATCCACCGGTGCGACAGTGGGGCATCGGCAGCACCAGGCCGCAGCCCCCACCACTTTTGCAGGAGTTTTGCCCATGCCCACGGCCCACCGCACCTTGTCCCTCGTCGCCGCCCTGGCCCTGGCCGCCACGGCCTGCGCCCAGGCCCAGCCGTCCGACGCACCCCAGGGCGGGCGCCTGCGCGCGCTCATCGCCCAGAAGCAGGCCCAGGCACAGGCCGCCGCGCTGCCCACCGGCGTGCAGCGCATTGCCGATGTGCCCTATGGCACCGACCCGGCGCAGCGCATGGACGTGTATGTGCCCACCAGCCCCACCACAGGAACCAACAGCCTGCTGGCCAGCGCCGTGCGCGCGCCCGTCATCTTCATGGTGCATGGCGGCGGCTGGCGGCATGGCGACAAGGCCATGGGCCGCGTGGTGCAGGAGAAGGTGAACCGCTGGGTGCCCAAGGGCTTCATCCTCATCTCCATCAATTACCGCATGCTGCCCGACGCCCCTGTGGCCGTGCAGGAGCGCGATGTGCAGGCCGCCCTCATGGCCGCGCAGCAGCGCGCTGGCACCTGGGGCGGCGACCCGGGCCGCTTCATCCTCATGGGCCACTCGGCCGGCGCGCACCTGGTGGCCTTGCTCAATGCCCGCGCGCCGCAGGCCCTGCGCGAAGGCGCCTGGCCCTGGCTGGGCACGGTGGTGCTCGACAGCGCGGTGATGAACGTGCCCGCCTATATGCGCGCACCCCACATGCCGCTGTACGACGACGCGTTTGGCGCCGACCCGGCCTACTGGCGGTTGCTGTCGCCCCTGCACCAGTGGACGGCGGGCGCCCCGCCGGTGCAGATGGTGTGCTCCACCGAGCGCGCCGACCAGCCCTGCCACCAGGCCGAGGCCCTGGCCCGCCATGTACACAGCCTGGGCGGCCGCGCCGAGGTGCTGCCACAGGACCTGAGCCACGGCGAGATCAACGCCCAGCTGGGGCTGGAGAGCCCCTACACCCGGGCAGTGGAGGCCTTCATGGGCTCGCTGGATGCCGAGGTGGCGCGGCGCCTGCCATGAGGCATCGTGTCAAAACTATCATTTCGATAGCTTAAAAAGCAAGCCCAACGCGCGAAAACGGCCTTTTTTATTGCAATTTTGACTGCAGGTACGGCGCCAGATACCGCCCCGTGTGGCTGGCGGGGTTGGCCGCCAGTTCCTCGGGCGTGCCCACACCCACCACGGTGCCGCCACCCGCGCCGCCTTCGGGGCCCATGTCGATGAGCCAGTCCGCCGTTTTGATCACATCGAGGTTGTGCTCAATGATCACGATGGTGTTGCCCGCATCGCGCAGCTGGTGCAGCACCTTGAGCAGCAGGTCGATGTCGGCAAAGTGCAGCCCGGTGGTGGGCTCGTCCAGGATGTAGAGCGTGCGGCCGGTGTCGCGTTTGCTCAGCTCCTGCGCCAGCTTCACGCGCTGCGCCTCGCCGCCGGAGAGCGTGGTGGCGGCCTGGCCCAGGCGGATGTACGACAGGCCCACATCCAGCAACGTCTGCAGCTTGCGGGCGATGGTCGGCACATCCTTGAAGTAGGCTGCGGCGTCTTCCACCGTCAGCTCCAGGATCTGCGCAATGTTCTTGCCCTTCCACTGCACTTCCAGCGTCTCGCGGTTGTAGCGTTGGCCGTGGCAGATGTCGCAGGGCACGTACACGTCGGGCAGAAAGTGCATCTCCACCTTCACCACGCCGTCGCCCTGGCAGGCCTCGCAGCGGCCACCGCCTGAGGATTGCGACACGTTGAAGCTGAAACGACCCGGCCCGTAGCCGCGCTCCTTGGCGGTGTTGGTCTCGGCCATCAGCTCGCGGATGGGGGTGAACAGGCCGGTGTAGGTGGCGGGGTTGCTGCGTGGGGTGCGGCCAATGGGGCTTTGGTCCACGTTGATGACCTTGTCGAAATACTCGATGCCCACGATCTCTTCGTGCGCGGCAGGCTCCTCGTGTGCGCGGTGAATCTGCCGCGCCACGGCGGCATACAGCGTGTCGTTGACCAGCGTGCTCTTGCCCGAGCCCGACACCCCTGTCACGCAGGTGAGCAACCCCACGGGGAAGTCCACCGTCACGCCCTTGAGGTTGTTGCCCGTGGCGCCCACCACGCGCAGCGCCTGCACGGCACCCTGGCGTGCATGGTGCTCGGCCATGCGCTCGGCGCGGCGCTTGCTGGCCTCCGTCTGCGGAAAGCGGGACTTGGCTTTGGCCTCCACCACGGGCGCAGGCTGGTCCAGCACTGGCAGCCAGGGCGTGCGGCGCTGGGGTACGGCAATGGTGCGCGTGCCCGACAGGTACTGGCCGGTGAGCGACTGCGCATTGGCGCGCACTTCGTCGTAGGTGCCCTGCGCCATCACCCGCCCGCCGTGCACGCCTGCGCCCGGGCCCATGTCGATCACATGGTCGGCGGCACGCATCATGTCTTCGTCGTGCTCGACCACGATCACGCTGTTGCCGATGTCGCGCAGGTGCTGCAGCGTGGCGATCAGCCGGTCGTTGTCGCGCTGGTGCAGGCCGATGCTGGGCTCGTCCAGCACGTACATCACCCCCGTCAGGCCCGAGCCGATTTGCGATGCCAGGCGGATGCGCTGCGCCTCGCCGCCCGAGAGCGTTTCGGCGCTGCGGTCCAGGCTCAGGTAGTTCAGGCCCACGTCGTTCAAGAACTGCAGGCGCGTGGTGATCTCGCGCACCACCTTGTCGGCGATCTCGGCCTTGGCGCCCGTGAGCGTGAGCGCCTGGAACCAGCCATGCGCGTCGCTCAGCGTGGCATGGCTCACTTCATAAATGGCGCGGGCCTGTTCGCCCTCGCCCACCTTCACATGGCGGGCCTCGCGGCGCAGGCGCACGCCGTGGCATTCGGGACAAGGCTGGGTGCTGCGAAAGCGTGCCAGGTCTTCGCGCACCACCACCGAGTCGGTCTCGCGGTAGCGCCGCGCCATGTTCGGCAGGATGCCTTCAAACGCATGCTTCTTGGTGTAGACCTTGCCCTTGTTGGCGCCGCTGTCCAGGATGTAGCTGAACGCGATCTCGTCCTCGCCCGAGCCATGCAGCACGGCGTGCTGCACCGTGGCGGGCAGGGTTTCGAAGGGCGCCTCCACATCAAAGCCGTAGTGCCGCGCCAGGCTCTCCAGCATCGCAAAGTAGTAGCCGTTGCGCCGGTCCCAGCCCTTGATCGCGCCGCTGGCCAGGCTCAGCGTGGGGAAGGCCACCACACGCGCCGGGTCGAACACCTCGCGCTGGCCAATGCCGTCGCACGCGGGGCAGGCGCCCATGGGCGAGTTGAACGAGAACAGGCGCGGCTCCAGCTCGGCCAGCGAATAGCTGCACACCGGGCACGCAAATTTGCTGCTGAACAGGTGCTCCTGCCCCGTGTCCATCTCCAGCGCCAGCACACGGCCGTTGCCGTCATGGCCGCCCACGCGCAGAGCGGCCTCGATGCTTTCGGCCAGGCGCTGCTGCAGGTCGGCGCGCACCTTCACGCGGTCGATGACCACGTCAATATCGTGCTTCTCGGTCTTCTTGAGCGCGGGCAGGTTCTCGTGCTCGTAGATCTGGCCATCCACCCGGAAGCGGATGTAGCCCAGCGCCTGCATCTGCGTGAAGAGTTCGGTGAACTCGCCCTTCTTCTCGCGCGCCACGGGGGCGAGGATCATGAGCTTGGTGTCCTCCGGCAGGGCCAGCACGGCGTCCACCATCTGGCTCACCGTCTGCGCTGCCAGCGGCAGGCCATGGTCGGGGCAGAACGGCGTGCCCGCGCGGGCGTACAGCAGGCGCAGGTAGTCGTGAATCTCCGTCACCGTGCCCACGGTGGAGCGCGGGTTGTGGCTGGTCGCCTTCTGCTCGATGGAAATCGCTGGCGACAGGCCCTCGATCAGGTCCACATCGGGTTTATCGAGCCGCCCGAGGAACTGCCGCGCATAGGCCGACAGGCTCTCCACATACCGCCGCTGGCCCTCGGCATACAGCGTATCAAACGCCAGGCTCGACTTGCCCGAGCCCGACAGCCCGGTGATCACCACCAGCTGGTTGCGCGGGATGTCGAGGTCGATGTTCTTGAGGTTGTGCGTGCGCGCGCCACGGATGCTGATGCGCTGCTCGCGCAGGGCGCGGGCGAGGTAGACACCATCGGCGGATCGGTCGTCGGCAACGGGGGGAGGGGTCACGGGCGGGCTCGGTGCAGGAAAACCCACCATGATAGGTCACCCGCCCTTGGCGCGCAGCCCCCACATAATGGGCGCGCCATGACCGCCCCGCAGCCCCTGCCCTCCACCCTGTTCACCACCGACCAGCAAGCCGGTGAGGCCCGCTTTGAGGCATGGCGCAACAGCATCTCGGTGGTGTTTGACGTGGCGCCGCTGGCGCCGGAAGGCATTGCGGCGTTCCAGGCGTCGGTGCAGGCCACCCATCTGGGGCATTTGCTGGTGGGCGATCTGCACTTTGCGGGGCAACAATTTCTGCGTTCGCAGCCCCGGGTGGTGCGCGACGGGCTCGACCACTACCTGGTGCAGTGGTACCGCACGGGCGGCTTTGTCGGCCAGCGTGATGGCGGCACGGACCTTGAGGTGCGCCCCGGCGACATCGCCATCCTGGACCTGGGCCGCACCCTGCGCACCTTTGCACGCCCCTCGCATGTGATGACCCTGATCGTGCCGCGCGAGCTGCTCCACGAGGCCCTGGGGGTGCGCGACTCTGACCTGCACGGCACGGTGCTGCGCGGCGGCTCTGCACTGGGCGGCCTGCTGAGCGACCACCTGCTGTCGCTGCAGCGCCGCCTGCCCGGTGTTGCGCTGGACGACGCCCCCGCCGTCGCCCGTGCCAGCGTGCAGATGCTGGCGGCCTGCGTGTTGCCCAGCACCCACACGCTGCACTGCGCCCAGGGCGCCCTGGAGGGTGTGACGCTGCAGCGCATCCAGCGGCACATCCACCGCCACCTGGGCGCGGACCTGAGCGCCGATGCCCTGTGCCGCACGTTTGGCCTGTCGCGCAGTGCGCTGTACCGCCTGTTTGAACCCCTGGGTGGGGTGGCCCACCATGTGCAGCAGCGGCGGCTGCTGGCGGCCTACCATGCACTGGCCAACCCGGCCAACCACCGCCTGCGCGTGGCCGAGGTGGCAACGCGGGTGGGTTTTGCGAGCAATGCCCATTTCAGCCGCGCCTTTCGCACGGCGTTTGGCATCGCGCCGTCGGATGTGCGGGCCCCCGGTGGCATGGGCGCCGGGGCGGCCCGCCAGCCCGGGGCACAGGGCAGTTCTGCCGAGTACGCAGCCTGGGTGCGGGGCCTGCAAGGGGTGGGCGCCGCCGTCGGCTGATCCTCTCCCACGCCCACCGAGGCCGGGCAGAGGTGGGACACAAGGTCAACAAAACGCAAACGCAGGGGCAAACCACGGCCGAGCGCCGCCCCTAGCATGGGCCAAGCCCTGCGCTACCGACCTGCCCCATGCCCCCCGCCATTGCCCCGTCGCCCCCGCCACACCCCCGCCGCAGTGCATGCACCGCCTTGTATGGCCGACCCCGGGCCGGGGCGGGCGTGCCCGCCCTGGTGGTCCTGTGCGTGGCCCTGGTGGCAGGGGCCCGGGCCGAGACCCCACCAGCGTCCCCACCGCCCCTTGAAAACACTACGGTCGCCCTGCTGTCCACCCCCGAAGGCTCGGCAGCTGGGGAGCCCCGTGCGCTGAAGGCACCCCAGGCAAGCGGTGGCCCCCGGTCGCACAACGGCTCCCACATCCCCACCCCCATCGACAACCCGTGGGCGCTGGGGCTGCTGGCCGCCCTGGCCGCCTGGGTGGTGTGGATGGATCGGTGGATGGATCACCCTCCAGGGCGGGACAAACACTGAAAGCCCGAGCCGCCGGGTCGGCTCTGATCGGCAGCCCGGGGGCCAATGGGCGAAAATCCCGCTTTTGCTTTTTTGGGCCTTAGCGCACACCGTGCCGGATTCTTCCTCCCTGCCAGCCGCAGCTGCCCCGCAGCCTTCTGCCCCTGCTACCCCCATGACCGCGCTGGAGCGCCGCTCCAGCGTCAGCCTGGCCCTCATTTTTGCGCTGCGCATGCTGGGCCTGTTCCTGGTGCTGCCCGTGTTTGCGCTGGAGGCCCGCAAGTACCCCGGGGGCGACGACCCGGCGCTGGTGGGCCTGGCCATGGGCATCTATGGCCTGACGCAGGCGGTGCTGCAGTTGCCACTGGGCATGGCGTCCGACCGATTCGGCCGCAAGCGGGTGATCGTGCTGGGCCTGCTGGTGTTTGCGGCGGGCAGCTTGCTGGCGGCGCTGGCCGATTCGCTCACCGGGCTGCTGCTGGGCCGCGCCTTGCAAGGCGCGGGGGCGGTGTCGGCCGCCGTCACGGCCCTGCTGGCCGACCAGACGCGGGACGCCGTGCGCACCAAGGCCATGGCGCTGGTGGGCGGCAGCATTGGCCTGATGTTTGCCGTGGCGCTGGTGCTGGCGCCCGTTCTTGCCGCCCGGATCGGGCTGGCGGGGCTGTTTGGCCTGACCTGTGCGCTGGCGCTGGCCGGTGTGGCGGTGGTGGTGTGGTGGGTACCCCCCGAACCTGCCCAGCACCAGAACGCGCCCCGGGGCCGCTTGGCCGATGTCTGGACCCAGCCCGACCTGCTGCGCCTGAACCTGGGCGTGTTTGTGCTGCACACGGTGCAGCTGTCCATGTGGGTGGCCGTGCCTGCCATGCTGGTGCAGGCGGGCTTGGCCAAGGACGCGCATTGGCAGGTGTACCTGCCCGCGGTGGTGCTGTCGTTTGTGGCCATGGGCGGCCTGTTTGCGCTGGAGCGCGCGGGGCGCCTGCGCGCGGCCCTGCTGGGGGCGATTGCCCTGGTGCTGGTGGTGCAGGTGGGGCTGGGGCTGCTGGCAGCCAGTGGGGTGCCCGCCACGCTGTGGGTACTGGGGCCGCTGCTGTTTGTGTTCTTCTGCGGCTTCAATGCGCTGGAGGCCAGCCAGCCCAGCCTGGTGTCGCGCATGGCGCCGCCGCAGCTGCGTGGTGCGGCACTGGGCACCTACAACACCCTGCAGTCGCTCGGGCTGTTTGCGGGGGGTGCCCTGGGCGGCGCACTGGTGAAATGGGCCGGAGCCCCCGGGCTGTTTGCCACCACCGCCGCCCTCACGGCCTTGTGGCTGGTGCTGACCTGGCCGCTGCGCCCCGTGGGACGCGGCGGGCACTGACACCGGCGCCCACGCCCGGCCGGGGCGTGCCCCTTTCACCCCCCGGTTGCGGCACAATGGCGCGTTTGGCGCCCGGAATCCCTCTCCAAATCCGGCGCTTTCCTCCTTTTAAGGCAAAGACAGCACCATGGCATCCGTAAACAAAGTCATCATCGTCGGCAACCTGGGCCGCGACCCTGAAATGCGCACTTTTCCCAGTGGCGACCAGGTGGCCAACGTGACGATTGCCACCACCGACAAGTGGAAAGACAAACAATCCGGCGAAATGAAGGAAGCCACCGAGTGGCACCGCGTGGTCTTCAACGGCCGCCTGGCCGAAATCGCCGGCCAGTACCTGCGCAAGGGCTCGCAGGTCTATGTGGAAGGCAGCCTGCGCACGCGCAAGTGGACCGACCAGAGCGGCGTGGAAAAGTACAGCACCGAAATCCGTGCCGACCAGATGCAGATGCTGGGCAGCCGCCAGGGTATGGGTGGCGGTGGCCAGCAAGGCGGCGGCTATGACGACGGCTATGGTGGCGACCAGGGCGGCTACGACCAGGCCCCGCGCCGTGCAGCCCCTGCACCCCGGCCGATGGCAGCGCCCGCGCCGCGCCCCGCCCCCGCACCGGTGGCCCAGGCCCCGCGCGCAGCGTCCGGCTTTGACGACATGGACGACGACATTCCGTTCTGATCCCCCGACAACGCGTCGAACCCCAGGCCCACACCCGCAAGGTGTGGGCCTTTTTCTTTGGGCGCTGCACTTCAAAACGTAGCAACTCGCAACAAGAATCACTTCGCAGGGCACGGAAAAACAGCGTGCCAAACAGCGCGCTCCCTGCGCCGTCCGCGTGCTTTTACACCGGAGCACAGGCGCGCCACTTCTCCAATGTGTCCAGTGCGGCAGCGCCGCCACGGATCAACAACTTCTTACATTCGATACGGAAATTTCGCAGATCATCGCGGCCTTGCTCGCAAAGAGGCGCAAAGCCCGGCGGCAAGCAGTTACCAAAAATCAATATTCCAACTGAAGAGAGAGGGTTGCCATGCCTGGATTCGTCCGCAAGATTCTGATTTTCATCACCGGCTATGCTTGGCTGCTGTTGCTGGCCGGGCCCGGCCTGATCGGGCTGTCGGTGTACAGCGGCTGGAAGGCCGAGGGGGACCACGCCTACGTGGCACGCGAAAGCCTGCAGACCGTCTCAGGCACCGTGACGCAGGCGGCCGAGGTCACCGTCAAGCGCAAGCGCCGCTCCACCAAGCATTACTACGAGATCAGCGTGCAGCCTGACACCGCTGGCGCCGAGGTGCGCAAGCTGCGCATCGACTACAGCACGCCGCAGCAGCTCGTTGGCAACCTGATCGATGAAAAGGTCACCGCCTTGGTGGACAGCAGCGATCACGACCTGGTCTATGAAGTGTCGGCAGGCGGAGCGACCGTCATCAGCTACGACACCACCAAGCAGCGCCTGCAGGCCGAGGCCACGTCGTCGGCCCAGTCTTTCAGCGGCGCAGGCACCTGGGTCCTGGCGATCCTGCTGACGCTGGTGGGCGCGGCGGGCGTCTGGTCCAACCGCAAGCTGCGCGCGGCCGACGAGGCCCAGCAACTGGCCGCCGCCTGACGGCCACACCCCATAACAAAGAGAGGGAGGGAGGGGCGCCCACGTGGCGCTCCTCCTGAGTTTTTTGCACAAGCAAATCCAAAGGAGGACCGCACCATGAACCCCAACGCACTTTCACCGCAGACCCCGTCCGGCGCGCCCATGGAGCGCCGCGACTTCATTGTTTCGACCTACAAGCACCTGGGCGCGGCCATGCTGGCTTTTGTCGTGCTGTCGGCCGTGCTGATGATGAGCGGCTTTTCCAACGCCACGGCCAAGATGCTGATGGCCAGCGGCAACAAGTTCATCTGGCTGGGCGTGATGGGCGCCTTCATGCTGGTGGGCTGGCTGGCCTCCCACCTGGCCGACAACGCCGAGAACCCCCAGACCCAGCTCATGGGCCTGGGCATCTATGTACTGGCCGAGGGCCTGATCTTTGCGCCCATGTTCGGCATCGCCCAGCTCGTGGCGCCCGGCGCCATTGGCGCGGCGGGCTTCATCACGCTGCTGCTGGTGGGCGCGCTCACCTGGACGGCGTTCTCCAGCAAGACGGACTTCTCCTTTCTGGGCGGCATCCTGAAGGTGGGTGGCCTGGTGGCGCTGGGCACCATCGTTGCGGGCGCCATCTTCGGCTTCAAGCTGGGCATCTGGTTCTCGGGGATCATGGTGCTGTTTGCGGGCGCCTGCGTGCTGTACGACACCTCGCGCATCATCCACGACTACCCCGCCGACCGCCCCGCAGGCGCAGCACTGCACCTGTTTGCCTCGATTGCGCTGATGCTCTGGTATGTGCTGCGCATCCTGATCAGCCTGGCCACCAACGACGACTGAAGCCACGGCAGCGCCGGCGCCGGGCGCCTGCAGTCAAAAAGCCGGAGTCCTCCATGGGTTCCGGCTTTTTGCATTTGAGCCTGCGAAATGTGAATAAAAAATGGCCTCTGCGCGCGACCAGTATTATTTTTAAGCTACCAAATACATAGCAATTGAATTCCTGCAGGCGAAGAGGCAACCCGCCGCACTCCACGCCCCAGGCCGCGCCAGCCACTGCTGGCACAATTCGACACAGTCAGGCGACTCCCTCCTGCGCCCGAATGGGCCTTGTGGACCCGTGCCGATGGCCGCAGGCACGCAGCATGCAAGCCTTGCACCACGGTCCACGCCACGGCGGGGCTGGCGCCTTCTTCCCATCACCACCTACTGACCCTGTCTTTGTCCAACATGCGTAGTCAATACTTCTGGTTTTCCTTGGCCTGTGCCGCGCTGCTCGCCAGTTGCGGCGGGGGTTCGTCCGATGGCGGAGACGTGGGCCCGGCCCCCGGTGTGCAGCAGTACCCCGGCGGCGTGTGGGAAGGCACGGTGGGCACAGGCGCAGCGCAGCGCCAGGTGGTGGGCTACATCGACCCAGGCCCACAGGGCACCGGGGGCGAGTTCTACCTGGCCCGCGAAGCCCCGGGCGCAGCAGGTTTTGATGCGCTGTACGGGCGCCTGAACGTGAGCGTCACGTCGGTGCTGGCCACGGGCGTCACGTATTTCTCGGTGCAGGACGGCAAGTTCGCCACGGGCCTGACCCTGCGCGGCACGGCCTCGAACAGCGGCAAGATTGGCCGCACCGATGCCATCAGCGGCAACTACAGCGACCCGGTGCAGACGGCCGCCGCCTCGGGGGCGACGGTGCCGCTGAAGCTGGCGTACAGCAGCCTCAACTTCCACACCGCCAGCCCCAGCCTGATCGAAGGCACCTACCGGGGCACGGGCCTGTTTGGCGGCGGCTGGGTGCTGACCGTCACGCCCCAGGGCCAGCTCTCGGGCCGCATCGGCGGCTGCCTGGCCACGGGCTCGGCCACGCCGCGCGCGGCCGGTTCACCGCTGTACTCGCTCACGATCAATCTGTCGGGCGACACCACCTCCTGCGGCGCCACGGGCACGCAGCAGTCCGGCATTGCGGTGCTGCGGTACGACGCTGCCGGGGTGCCCAACGGCATCTGGGCGTTCACACGCAATGCCACGGGCACCGACAACACCTACACCCTCAACGGCATTGCCGACCCGCGCACCACCGTGCCGCCGTCGGCCACGCCGCTGTCGGTGGCAGGCAACTGGCAGGGTTCGTTCACCCTGCCCACGGGGGTGATTGGTGACACCACGGTGTGGGGCAGCGTGCTGCCGGACGGCGGCCTGTTCTTCTATACCAACAGCAGCCTGGACCACAACGCGCTGTATGGCCGACTCATCCGCTACGAGAACAACGCCACAAACAACCGCTTCGTGACAGCGAACGACGGCGTGTTCTTCAACCGCCTGCTGGGCAACACGGGCACCTACAACGAGGCCGTGCTGATCGATGGCACGCTGCAAAGCAGCAACGGCTCGGGCAACGCCAGCCTGTTCAGCGGCAGCTTCAGCTACCCCACGCAGCCGGGCGGCTTCCCCACGCGCTTCAGCGTGACCCCCGACCCTCTGTACGCCCTGCCTGCAGGCAAGGTTGCCACCACGGCCATGATCGTGGGCACCTACAAGATGGCGGGCACGGGCTTCGGCGGGGACACCACAACGCTGAAGGTGTTTGCCGACGGCGCCATCACCGGCCTCACGACCAGTGGCTGCGAGGTGGCGGGCAAGCTGCTGGGCGAACTGGGCAGCGGGCTGAATCTGTACCGCGTTGAGGCGTTTGGTTACCTCAAGAGCCCCAACGGCCCCATCACCTGCGAGCTGGCATCGGGCCCACCCCAGTCCGGCTCGGCATCGGCGCAGTTTGATGCCAATGGCAACGTGATCGGCCTGCGCATCCTGACCGCCGGGCTCTCGGTGGCAGGCACCCGGGCACGCACGGTGTTTGTGGGCGCCAAGCAGGTCACGCCGTAAAGGTCCAACTCCCCGCCCCTGCGGCGGGGGGTTGAGCCAAAAGAAAAGGCCCGTTGCGCACACCGCGCAACGGGCCTTTTCTTTGGATGTGGGCAGCCGGGCCGAAGCCCGGGCCAGGCTCAGTTGCCGTAGGGCGAGCGCAGCGGGTTGACCGGGAACACCTGCAGCCCGTTGTAGGGCTGGAAGGCGTAGCGCACATACAGGCCACCCGCAAACTCGCGGTAGTTGCGCGCGTTGTTGAGCGCCAGGTGCCCCCCCAGGAACACCTGCGGGTGCATCTGGTACTCCATGGCCGCGCCCAGGTTGTAGCCCAGGCCGGTGCGCGACTGGCCGGGGTACATGGCCGTGGCGCCGGTTTCGCCAAACGCCAGGGCATCGCTGGCCGCGAGCACGGCCGCGGCCTGGCGCGAGGGGCTGTTGGGGAAGTAGGGGGCCGCGTCTTCCTTGAAATACTGCACACCCACCGAGCCCTTGAGCTGGTAGGACAGGCGGCCATTGCGCTGGGCCCATTCCACAGGGAGCCCAAAGGACACGAACTGCTGGGGACTGAAATAGCCCCCATGTCCCGCCGTGAAGTAACGCAGGTTGCGCTGGTAGGACAGCCCGGTGAAGCTCATCCCAGCGGTCAGGTCGGCGTTGGATGTGCGGTGCACATGCCAGTACATGCCGCCGCCCAGCTCGGCACGCGCATTGCTGCGCACGCGCGTGCCAGTGAGGCCGTGCAGGGAGCCATAGCCGTACAGGCCCAGCTCGCCGTCATCCCAGGTCATGTCCACACGGCCACCCGTGGCCGACACGCCACCCCAGCGGTCGCCGGTGCGGGCGTCCTGCGCGCCGGCAAACGACAGCAGGCTGTCGTTCACAGGGCGGCGCGACAGGTCCACGGCCATGGTCAGCTGGTCATTGATGGGCATGCGGTAGCGCACACCACCCGTGACATCCGCCTGGCCAAAACCCAGCGGGGTGCTGCCGATGTCGGCCTTGAGCCCACCGGATTCGTAGCCCACGCTCACGCCGATGCCGCTGTCGCTTTGTGAACCCGGCGCGCGCAGCGGCATGTCGAGCGCCGTGACGGGGCCGCCGCCAAACCGGCTCAGGGTGCCGTAGGGCGTGCCGGGCGAGCCCGCGCTGGCCCCGGTGGGCGTGACGCCCAGGATCAGGTGGCCATCGCCCACGCTCATCTTGAGCTGCACGGGGGCTTCGATCTCGGACAGCTGGCTCATGCCCGCCTCGCCCTGGCGCGCACGTGCCGCGATGCCCACCGAGAACGTGGAGATCTGGCTTTGCTGCACCTCGCGCAGCTCATCGCGCACCGTGCGCGGGCGTGTCGGGTCGGGCACGGTGCCCAGGGTGCCTGCGGTGGCCCAAGCGGAGGGCTGTGGCGCCACGGCCGCTGCACGCTGCGCCGGAAGGGCGGAGGGCAAAGGCATGCCTCCATAGCCAACCGGGGCCTGCTGTGCAGGTGCGATGTACCCCATGGGCGCGGCCGGCGCCACGGGCGCGGCAAGCCCTGAGGCCGAAGCGGCGGGTGCAATACGCGCTGCCGGTGCAGTAGCGGCGCGGGAGGCCGTCCCGGCGCTGCGCTGGCCGTTGGCTGTGGGGGCCGGTGCAGTGGCCAGCGCCGGGCTGGCCACTTCCGGGTAGTAGCTGGCAGGGGTCATGGGCGGCGCCTGCAAGGGCAGGGGCAGCGCCTGGGCGAAGCGGTTGGCCCCGGCCGGGTCGGGGATGAAGAGCCCCGCCGGTGCATTGCTGCGGGCCGCAGGCTGCGGCGCGTACTGCATGGGCGTGTAGCCCACGGGGGAACGCGCTACCGCTCCGCCGGGCGACGCCGCCAGGGGCACCGACAGGCCGTTGTTCGGGCGCTGCTGGCCAGACGCACGCTGTGCAAAAGGGTTGCCTGCGCGCGCAGGCCCTGCAGCCACACCGCTGGCGGCCAGCACGGCATCGCGCTGGGCGTTTTCGGCAGCCACGGCAGCCGTGAAGAATTCGGTGGCCTTGGTGTTCTTGCCCTGCGCGCGGTAGAGGCGCCCGGCCGCCGTCAGCACCTCGGGATCGCGCGGCGCACGCGCCAGCGCCACGGACAGCAGCGACTCCGCATAGGCGTAGTCCTTGGCCCCTGTGGCCATGGCCGCTGTCTGCAGCAGCAGGGGCACGTCAGTGGGCGAGCGCTCCAGCAGGCGAGCGTACAGCGCCTGGGCGGGCGCGTAGTCGTTGTTGGCTGCATACATGCGGGCCAGGGCCGTCATCGCCTGGGGCTCGTCGGGCTGCTCGGCCAGCAGCGGAGCAATGGTGTCGTAGGCGGCCACCAGGTCGCCCGCCTCGCGCAGGCCGTCGGCCTGGCGCACGATGTAGGCGCGGCGGATATCAGCAAAACTGCGGCGCTCGCGTTCGCTCATGGGTGAGTTCTGCAGCTGGCGCAGGATGCCCGACAGCTCCACGTCCTGCTGGGTCTTGAGCAGCGTGGCCGCGTACTGCAGCCGCAGCCCCACATCGGGCCGAGGCGTGCGCGCCAGCACCTGGCGCACCATGCCCAGCGCGCGCTGCGGCTCGCCCGCATCGGCATAGGCCAGGGCCAGTGCGCCCAGCAGCTCGGTGTCCTGCGTGGCAAACGATTCGGCCTGGGCCAGGGTGGCCAGCGCTTCAGACTGCCGGCCCTCCGCCGCCAGCACCGATGCGGCAGCCGCCTGCACATGCACCCAGACCCGCTTTTGCAGCGCGGCGATGTCGCGCGTGCGGTGTTTTTCAGGAATGCGGTCGAGCAGAGCCAGGGCGCCCGACCAGTCGCTGGCTTCGGACGCCAGCAGCGCGCTGGCATAGAGCGCCTCGGGCATGTTGGGGTTGGAGAGCAGCAAACCGTCCATCACGCCCCGGGCCTCGGCCACGGCGCCCAGCCGCAGGTACAGGCGGGCAAGGTCCAGGCGCACCCAGGGGCTGGCGGGGTCGTTCAGCAGCGCGTCTTCCAGCGCCGCGCGCGCGGCCGCGAGGTCGCCGCGCTCCGTGGCGGCGCGGGCCTGGCCCAGGGCCTGCGCAGCGCGCAGGCGCCCCAGGGCACCCACCTTTTCCTGCTGTGAGGGCGAGAGCTTCTCGACCAGTGCCAGCGCCTCGGCAGCCTTGTTGTTCTGGGCCAGCACGCCCACCAGGCCACGCACGGCATCCGGGTTGTCCGCCTGGCGCGCCAGCACCCGGCGGTAGCCCGCCTCGGCCGCGTCATACTGCCCGGCCTCTACAAGCAGGTCGGCCAGGTCGGTCTCGGCCGTCACTTCGGCGGGATTGAGGCGCACGGCCTGCTCCAGCGTTCGGCGCGCGGCGGCGGTGTCGCCCCGCTCACGCTCGCTGGTGGCCTGTTCGACCAGGCTCCAGTAGGTGGCGCTCTCCAGCGCCTGCTTCCAGCGGGCGGCCGAGCCCGCGCGCGAGGCACGCTCCAGCAGGCCCCGGGCGTCGGCAAAACGCTCCTGGCGCAGCCGCAGGACCCCCAGGCCACCAAGGGCATCCCCATCGCTGGGACGCGTTTCGAGCACCTGCAGGAACGCAGCTTCTGCCGCGTCCAGCTCCCCATCCTCCAGCGCCTGGAACCCGGCGGTGGTGCGCAAGCGCAGCGGGTCTGTCGCCACCGGGCGGGCGGCGGCCTGGCTCTGTTTTTGCAGGTTCTGGGCCTGGGTCAGACGTGTCTGCACGGCGGTGTCGCCGGGGTTGGCACGCAGGAATTCCTGGTACAGCGGGATATCGGCCGAGCGGTTGCCGGTCCAGGCCAGTGCTTTGCGCCAGCTTTCCGTCGCGGCCTTGCCCACATCGGGGCGGCCCGCCAGGCGCGCCAGCTGCGCGATGCCATCGCGGCGCGTGGATTCGCGGTAGGTCAGGTGCTGGGCCAGGGCCAGTGCGATCTGCGGGTCTTCGGGCGACTCCTGCGCCAGGCGGCTGAGGCCCCGGCGGGCTTCATCCCAGCCACCCGCCGTGGCGCCCAGGGTCTGGTAGTACTCCAGGGCCAGCGGCCCGGTGGGTGGGCGCTCACCCAGCGCAGCCTGGTAGGTGCTCAGCGCCTGGCTGGCCTGGCCGCTGCGGGCCTGCTGGCGTGCGGTTTCGATCTGGGGCGCGCTGCGCCCCGTGCGGATGGATTCCTGCAAGCGGCTCACCAACGGGCTGCGCGGATGGGCCGCCTGCAGCTGCGTGAGGTAGCGCTGCGCGCCTTCGGGGCGCTGGGCGTTGAGTTCGGCCAACGCCATGCCATACAGGGCCTGGGCGTTCTGGGGGTTCAGGCGCAGCAGCTTCTGCCAGGCCTCTCCCGCGCGTTCAGTGTCACCGCGCTCCTGCCAGTACTGCCCCTGGTCCATCAGGGTCTGTTCGGCCCCGGTTTGCGCCCAGGCAGCAGCCGGTGCCATCAGCGAGGCCAGCAGCCCCATGGCGAGTGTGTGGTGGTGACGACGTTTGGAGGACATGCCTTCCTTCTCCTGCGAGTCTCCCGGCCACCGGGGCCGGGAGGGTGTTGCGTGATTCCGACTCAGCGGGGCGTGCCGGGCACGGCCTCAGCCCTTTTGCTTCAACCGGGCGCGTGCGCGGGCCCGCAGCGACAGGTACATGATGATGGCCACCAGCACCGCGGCCGACACCCCCAGCACAATCAGCAGCAGCGGATTGCGCGAGAGGTACCACTGCGCATACAGCAGCGGTCCCAGCTTGCCCACATGGTAGTTTTTCTCGGCCACCAGGCTGTCCACCTGTTTGCCCCGGATCACCGTGGTGCTGCCCTGCACCTTGGTGACCGCATCGGCATCGAGCAGCGCATCCATCACCTGGCCCAGGCCCGCAGGCTGGTTGCTGGCCACCAGCACCACGCTGCGGCCGTTGCGCAGGGGCGATTCAAACCCCGCAATGAACGCGTCCGTGCTGCTGCTGGAGAACGCCACCTGGCTGCGGTGTGCGCGGGTGCCCGATTCATCCTCGAAGCCCCACCAGCGCAGCACCCGCTGGGCCAGGTCAGCCAGCTGGAAACTCTTGGCCTCGCCCTGCAGCGCCGCCGGGATGGCGCTGGCCCATTGCTTGAGCAGGGGCTGATTGCCACCACCCGAGGAAATGACCAGCAGATCCTTGTCGCTCAGGCGCTCGACCTGCTGGGCCTGCGCCACCGTCACGCCCAGCGCCGGGAACCCCGTGACGCGGCCCATGATGCCCATGAGGCCCAGGTAGGTGCCCAGCTCCTGCACACCCGGCCTGTCGGGCATGACCACGGCCGACTCCGACAGGTCGGCCATGCGGGTGAACGGAAAACCGGCATTGCCGAACGCGGCCAGGTCCGGCATGGCAATGAAGTGCGGGAAGCCGGAGATGTCGATGGTCGAATCGGCCTCCACCGAGCCCCGCACGTTGTCCAGCGGAACGTCCTTGCAGGCGCCCTGTTTGACCACGTCGTAGTAGTAATGCATCTGCAGCTGCGACTGGGCGGGCAGCTTGAACAGCGGGATGTGGAGTTTCTCGCGCTCAGGCACCGTTTCACCTGCAGGCATCACCTTGGTGAACCACCGGTCCAGCGTACCTTGTTCTTCATGGTTCACGGCCCGCAGGGGCAGCGAGCGCAGGAACTGCTGGTTCACGTTGATGTTGAGCGTGGACTTGTCGGCGTTGGGGCGCGGGGTGTAGCGGTAGCGCAGGTCCACCGGGATGCCCTTCTCCCGCCAGCCGAACAGGTCGGGCGGCAGGAAGAAGTTCACACGGATCAGGTCGGGCGAATAGCCGGACACATTGAGCGCCTGGGCCTCAGCCAGTTCGCCAAACTTCACGGGCCGGTCGCTGGCCAGCCAATGGGGGGCGTCGTAGGGCTTGCGGGGCTTGAGTTCGGTGACCTCGGTGATGCGCGCAAGCGGGCCGGACAGGGCCGAGGAGCCAATCGCCAGCGCCTTGGCCGCCACGGCCAGCTCGGCATCGTCGCGCCCCATGACCAGCAGCAGCTTGCCGTTGCGATCGCCCGGATGGCTCACCACCGCCACCGTGGGGCCCGAGATTTCGGGCAGCACCAGGCCTGCGGGCGCCTGCGCCCTGCCGGCCACCATCACCACGGCGTTGCCGCGCGGGGGCAGCTCACCGATGAGGGACGGGAACTTCGCGCCACGGAAACCCGCCAGCGCACCAAACCAGGACGACATCGTGCCCGCCGCCTGCAGGGTGCCCGCATTAGGCGCTGCATTGAACACGATGGGGAGTTCGAGCGGGCGCACGTCCCGGCGGTCGAAGAAGGGCTGGGGCAGCAACGCCAGGTCGTTCGTCTGGGCCACGGGGGCCACGGTCAGCTCCAGCACGCTGTCGTTGCCGATGTTGGCCCACAGGCTGGAGTGCAGCGGGTCTTCGCACTCCATGGTGTAGTGGCCGATGAGCTGCAGGTTCAGCCGGTTGAACTCGGTGATGAGGCGCGGAGGAATGCTGATCTCGCGCTGCAGGTTCTCACCGGCTTGCTGCGTGGTCACGGGAATCGTCGCCGCCACCTGCTCGTTCACCAGCACCTTGATGTGCGACAGGTTGGTGAGCAGCGCGGGCGAATACGAATAGTTGAGCTTGAGCTTGGCGCCAACGACCACCTCATCGTTGCGCACGCTGAAGGCCACGCCACTGGTGCCATCCACCCCACGCAGCTGCAGCGGAAACAGTGCGCCCAGCTCTTTGAGGCTGGCCCGGTGCACACGCACGCCCGACTCGGCAGGTGGCACGGCTGCAGGGGCCGGTGCAGCCACGGGGGCAGGCGCGGCCGCCAGCTGCGAAACGGGCACAGCAGCGCCTGTCAGCACCAGGGCCAGCATGGCAGGCAGCATGCGCAGGCGTGGCAGCCGCGCTGTCGGATGTCGTGTGGAAATCATGGTGAGGAAGGCGTCTTTGGAAACAGGAAAGGCTGAGAGGGTGTTGTGCACGCGCTAGCGGGGGGCTAGCGGGGCTTGAGGGACTTGAAGGCCGTGGTGGTCAGCTGCCCCATGCCACGCAGCCCGATCACGATCACGCTCTTGAGCGAGCGCAGCGGCTTGTCGCGCTGGCCCGTGCCCCAGGTGGCGATCCAGGCATCGGCGCGCGCAAAGGTCAGCGAGGCGAGTTCGGCCTGCTGGTGCAGGCTGAGGTTGTCGAACTTCACACCCAGGCGCCCCTTGCCGCTGAACGTGACGATGGCCGGGAAGACACCCTCTTCGTCCGAGCGGAACAGCGACACCGAGAGGCTGCTGCCCATGGGGATGTCCACATCGGGCGGCACGGCCAGCCCCAGGCCGTGTTGCGAGAAATCTTCGGTCTTGCACACCAGGGTGCGGCCGTTCTCGAACCGGATCACTGCCGGCAGGCTGGCCGCCACGCGCGGCGTGCCCCGGATCTGGCGCGTCTCGCTGGCCACGGCCACGCTGGCCCCCAGCAAGATGATGTTGTAGACCGTCCAGACCATGTTGATGACCAGGGTCGTGGTCTCGTCACCGGCCGACGAGAACAGCTTCCAGACTCCAACTGCCATGCCCACCAGGTTGATCAGCAGCAGCACCACATAGGGGCGGGCGATGGTCCAGTCAAAGTAGGCTTTCTCGATCACCCCGCCCTTGGCCGTGACGTTGAACTTGCCGAGCTTGGGGTTGATGGCGGCCACCAGCACGGGCCGCATGATGTACCAGGCCAGCACCGATTCGTACACCTCGTTCCAGAACGAATGGCGGAACCGCCCTTGGATGCGGGAGTTGGTCACGCTGGCATGGGCCAGGTGTGGCAGGGCATAGGCCGTGATCATCAGCGCGGAGGCCTGGAACACATGGGCCCCAAAAAACAGGTAGGCCAGCGGCGCTGTCAGAAACACCAGGCGCGGTAGCCCGTAGAAGAAGTGCAGCATCGCGTTGAGGTAACACAGCCGCTGGCCAAAGTGCAGGCCCTTGCCGAACAACGGGTTGTCGGTGCGCGCGATCTGCGCCATGCCCCGCGCCCAGCGGATGCGCTGGCCCACATGGCCCGACAGGCTCTCGGTGGCCAGGCCCGCAGCCTGCGGCACTTCGAGGTAGGCGGTGTTGTAGCCCAGGCGGCTGAGCTTGAGCGCAGTGTGTGCGTCTTCGGTCACGGTCTCCACCGCAATGCCGCCCACCTCCAGCAGTTCCTTGCGGCGGATGATGGCGCAGGAGCCGCAGAAGAATGAGGCGTTCCACAGGTCGTTGCCGTCCTGCACGATGCCATAGAACAGCTCGCCCTCGTTGGGCATGCGGTGGAAGGTGTCCAGGTTGCGCTCGAAGGGGTCGGGCGAGAAGAAGACGTGCGGCGTCTGCAGCATCACCAGGTTGGTGTCCTTGAAGAACCAGCCCATGCACACCTGCAAAAAGGAACGCGTGGGAATGTGGTCACAGTCAAAGATCGCGATGTACTCGGAGTGCGTGACCTGGAGCGCCGCATTGATGTTGCCCGCCTTGGCGTGGTGGTTGTTGTCGCGGATGAGGTAGCCCACGCCCAGCTCTTCGCAGAACTCGCGGAACTCGGTGCGGCGACCGTCGTCGAGCACGTACACATGCAGGCGGTCGGCGGGCCAGTCCAGGCTCATGGCCGAGAACACTGTCTGGCGCACCACTTCGAGCGGCTCGTTGTAGCTGGGGATGAAAATGTCCACGCTGGGCCAGGTACTCACGTCGGCCGGCATGGGCACCGGGCGGCGCTGCAGTGGCCAGGCGGTCTGGAAGTAGCCGATGAGCAGCACCGCAAAGGCATAGAGCTCGGCCAGCACCAGCCCATAGCCAAAGGCTGCATCCATCCAGTGGGTGAAGCCGATGGTGTCGGTAAAGCGCCAGTAGATATAGCGAGACGAGGCAGAGATCGACAGCACGATCATGGCCAGCGTGGACAGGCGCCCCGGGGTCTTGCTCAGCAGCAGCGCCGCCCCGAACGAGCCCAGCGAAAACAGGATCTGCCCTTGCAGGTCCAGCGGCACGCTGATGACCAACCCCATCAACAGGGCACTGAACACCACCGCCACCACGCGGGCCGTGGGGTGTTGCCAGATCTCCCAGCCCGTGATGGCATGCACCACAGTGCGCCAACGCGCCTGCGGACTGTGGGAATTGGCGTCGGCGACTTCGTCGGCCTGGGGGCGCTGGTCCACGCTCATCGCGCGCCCCCTGGCAGTGGCAAGCCCAGGCGCTGCGCCAGCACCAGCGCACATTTGCGCAGATCATCGGCCGCCTGGCCATGGGTGTCGTACTCCAGCACGCTCTGGTCATAGGCCAGGGCCTCGCGCACCGCCTGGTCTTCGTGGATCACACCGATCAGCCCGTCGCCCAGGCTGTCCTGCATCACCCGGGTGATGTCCTTGGACAACTGGCGCGCGCCATCGGCCTGGTTCAGGACATGAAGGGTTTCGGCAAAGTCGGGGCGCGGTGTGCAGTAGGTGTGCACCAGACGCTGCATCAGGGCCAGTGCGGCATACGAGGCCGCGTCGGGCAGGTTGACCACCACCACCACCTGGGCCGCTGTGAGTGCCTGCTGCATATAGGCCGAAGGGCCGGGAGGCGTGTCGATGAGCACCAGTGCATCGGGTGGCAGCTCCAGGCTTTGCAACTGCTGCGCCAGCCAATCTGGGTGGGCCTCCAGGTGCCGCTCAAAGGCCACGCGATCGGCCTCGTTCACCACACCGTAGGGCAGCACATGCACCCCCGAGGGGCTTTGTTGGCAAACCGAACCCCAGCTGTCACCCGACAGGCTGGCGCGGGAAACTCCCGCGAGTGCGCCCGGGTCAGCACCGAAATGCAGACCCAGCGCATTTTGCGGGTCCAGGTCCACCACCAGGACCGTGGGCACCCCCAGGCGGTGCAGGGCCGTGGCCAGGTTCGCGGTCAAAGTGGTTTTGCCCACGCCGCCCTTGGCCGAAACAACGGAAATCACCTTCATGGCTGGCCCTTGCGGGGCTGCCAGGCGGCAGCGGGCCGGGGTTGTGGCTCTCCGGCCAGGCGTGCAAACACCGACGGAAGGTCTGCGGGCAGAGGGTCTTGTGGCGCAGCGGGCTCGTCACGCAGCGCTGGCGCTGCAGATCCGCGCAGACCGGCCAAACCGACCAGGGGGGAACGGGATGCGAGCGCGGAGGAAGGCGCGCGGGGCACTGCCGCCTGGGCTGGCGCCATCGCCGGGGCAGGGGTAGGCGCGGGTTCTGGCAGCGTGGTGGGCATTGGCAGCGGCGCCGGGCGTTCGCTGACGGGCTGCATCCAACCCGCAGGAGCGGGCGCGCTGGCGGCAGGCGCGGGCGGGTTGTGCGGAACGGGGGCCGTCAACCCGCCGGGGCGCCGGTCCACCGCGGGCACATCTGCCGCTACGGCGCCCCGAACGGCAGACACCAGCGGCCAGCGTTCGCTGGAGCGCTGGTGCTCCTGTTTGCGGGCCAGCTCCTGGTAAGGGTCGGCCTTGCCGCCAAACTGCTGGAAGAGGTTCACGATGTCGTCAGATTGCTTCACGGGTCACCGCCAATCGCATAACGTGGGAAACCGAGCCCGCAGGGCTCAGCGTGCCAGCTGGAAGTGGACGCAGCCCCAGGCATCCGCAGGAGCGGACTGGGCCACGCGGAGCTGGGCGGCGCCAGCCTGTTCGAACCAGCTCTGGTAGACCCCTTCCAGGAAGCCCCCGGACCATGCGGCATGGCCCGACCCGAAGGCCGCCGACAAGGGAGAAAGGTCGTGGTGAATGTCCAGCTGCGCCGCTGCCTGCTGCAGGCGGACGCCCCCCCAGCCGATACGGTCCCACACAGCCGCCATGCTGCTCTGCAGGTCATCCAGGGTGGCACACGCGGGCAGGGGGTGCTCGGCGGCAAACCGTGCTCCCACCCGAAACATCAGCGCGCGCAGATCCTCAGGGGGCAGCGCGGCTGCAAACTCTGCCGCCAGGGCCTGCAGGAACCCCCTCCATTGCACTGAACATTGCTGATCGATGAGACGTTGGGTGATGTCGGGGTTGGTAGGCAGGGAAGCAGTTGAAAACATGGCGTGCGCACGAGCAAGCATCGGGCCCGGTTCAGCGGCCCTCGCGGGGGTGGACTCAAGGGAGATACCCCATGCATCGTCTGATACATGTGGTTTCAAACAGTTTGTGCGGAATTCTAGGAGGCTTGCCCCGAAAAATAACCCTTCGGTCGCCAAACCAAAGGTCAACTTCGTTCAACGGCGCCATCCATGCCGATGGGTGTGGGTGCAGTACCACACAAAATAATTATCAACTATCGAATAGGAATTTCAATAGTTTTTACAACCACCTCTACATCCCTGTCACCAACCCAGGCGACCCCTCATCCGGCTAGCCCACCGCACCAGGAAGCAACAGGATCAGTCAGAGACGGCGGACTGGATCACCCCGCCCCCCAGGCACACGTCGCCGTCATACAGCACCGCACTCTGCCCCGGGGTGACTGCCCATTGGGCCTCCGGGAAAGCCAGTGCAAAGCCCTCGGGCACAGCCTCCAGACGGCAGGCCGCGTCTTGCTGGCGGTAGCGCGTCTTGGCGGCGTAGGCACCGGGCGCCGGGGCCTGGCCCGCGCACCAGCTAACGTCTTGCGCCACCAGGCGGTGTGACAGCAGCCAGGGGTGGTCATGCCCCTGCACCACCCGCAGTGTGTTTTTCTCCAGGTCCTTGCGGGCCACAAACCAGGGCTCGTGTGCGCCACCGCCCCGCTGAGCGCCTTTTTCCTTCACCCCGCCAATACCCAGCCCCTGGCGCTGGCCCAGGGTGTAGAACGACAGGCCCACATGCTGGCCCAGCTTGCGCCCCCGGTCGTCCAGGATGGGGCCGGGCGCGTGGCTGATGTAGCGGTTCAAAAACTCGCGGAACGGCCGCTCACCGATGAAGCAGATGCCCGTCGAGTCCTTCTTCTTGGCATTGGGCAGGCCAATTTCCTCGGCGATGCGACGCACCTCGGTCTTGTGCAACTCGCCCACCGGGAACAGGGTCTTGGCCAGCTGCGCCTGGTTGAGGCGGTGCAGAAAGTAGCTCTGGTCCTTGCTGGGGTCCAGCCCCTTGAGCAGTTCGTGCAGGCCCGTGACCGGGTTGTGGCGCACGCGTGCGTAGTGCCCCGTGGCAATCTTCTCGGCGCCCAGGCGCATGGCGTGGTCGAGGAAGGCTTTGAACTTGATCTCGGCATTGCACAGCACATCGGGGTTGGGCGTGCGGCCCGCCTGGTACTCGCGCAGGAACTCCGCAAACACGCGGTCCTTGTAGTCGGCCGCAAAGTTCACATGCTCGATCTCGATGCCGATCACATCGGCCACGGCGGCTGCGTCCACGAAGTCGATGTTGGACGAGCAGTATTCGCTGTCGTCATCGTCTTCCCAGTTTTTCATGAAGATGCCGACGACCTCATGGCCTTGCTTTTTGAGCAGGTGGGCGGTCACGGCCGAGTCCACGCCGCCGGAGAGGCCGACGACGACGCGCTGTTTGGTGGGTGCTGTCATTGCCCCGATTGTATTTTTCAGGCCACCGTCGCCTTGCGCGGGCGCACAGAACGCGTAGCAACCAAGAGGTCATACAGCTGCTGCGCGGCCGGCGAGAGGGTTTTGCCTCGCCGCTTGATGAGCCCCATCTGCCGCGTGACGATGGGCTCCACCAGCGGAATGCTGACCAGGGTGGGGTGGTCCTTGCCCGGCATGGCCAGGCTGGGCACGGCCGCCACGCCCAGGCCCGCCTCCACCAGGCCGAGCAGCGTGGTCACATGCTTGGCCTCGTACAGGCACTGCGGCCGGTCGGGCACGTTGGCCAGCGCCAGGTCCATGAGCAGGCGGTTGCCCGAGGTCTTGCCCACCGACATGAAGTCGTGCTGGCCCAGCTCGGCCCAGCTCACCTTCTTGCGCCGCGCCAGCACATGGTCGCGTCGGCAGGCCGCCACGAAGCGCTCAGCCAGCACAGGCTTGAATTCGATCTCGGCCTCCTGGCTGCCGATGAAGTTCAGGCCGAAGTCCGCGTCGCCCTGCGCCACGGCCACCAGCACCTCGTTGGCGCTGGCGTCGTGCACTTTCACGCGGATCTTCGGAAACCGCTCGTGGTAGCGCTTGACCACCTGCGGCAGAAAGTAGTACACGGCCGAGGGCACGCAGGCGATCGTCACCTCGCCCATGCGCCGCGCCGCCACATCGCCCAGGCCCATGAGCATGCCGTCCAGGTCGTCGAGCCACACACGGGTCTTGCGTGCAAAGTCGCGGCCCACGGCCGTGAGCGTGACGCGGCGCGTGGTGCGATCAAGCAGGCGCACGCCCAGGGCTTCTTCGAGCTTGTCGATGCGGCGGCTGAACGCGGGCTGCGACAGGTGAATGGCTTCGGCCGCCGCACGAAAGCTCTGCAGCTCGGCCACGGCCGCAAATGCCTGGATGTCGGCTAGGTCGAATTTGTTGTTCATCAGGGCGTTCTCCAAGCGCTATTCAGGGTGTTTTCAGCGTTGCATGCCGTGCATCAAACGATCAGAACATTGCAATTCACGGCCGTGATTGGAGCATGTACAAGCCGCCTGAGCCTATTGCACAGCATGCATCAATCATTGCCAACAATGCAATTCACAGATCAGCGATGGCGCCGCACCATGCCGACCCATGAGCACCAACATTCCTTGCGTTCTGATGCGTGGCGGCACCTCCCGGGGGCCATTCTTTCTTGCCGACTGGCTGCCACGCGACCCTGAAGCCCGCGACCGCACCCTGATTGCAGCCCTGGGCTCGCCGCACGAGCTGCAGATCGACGGCCTGGGCGGCGGCAACTCGCTGACCAGCAAGGTTGCCATCGTCTCGCGCTCCACGCAGCCTGACTGCGATGTGGACTACCTGTTTGCCCAGGTCAGCGTGCAGGAGGCCCGCGTGGACACCAGGCCCAACTGCGGCAACATGCTGGCCGGTGTGGGGCCCTTCGCCATCGAGCAGGGACTGGTGCCCGCTGACCACAAGGGCCAGACCACCACGGTGCGCGTCTACAACGTGAACACCCGCTCCCGCATCGACGTGCAGGTGTGCACGGCGGGTGGCCAGGTGCACTACGACGGCGACGTGCGCATTGACGGCGTGCAGGGCACGGCGGCCCCCGTGCTCATGAACTTCCTGGACGCCTGGGGCGCCGTCACCGGGCAGATCTTTCCCACCGGCCAGCGCATAGACACCATCCAGGGCCTGCAGGTCACCTGTATCGACGCAGCGCAGGTGATGGTGCTGGTGCGCGCCACTGACCTGGGCCTGCGCGGCGACGAGACACCCGCCGAACTGGATGCCAACACCGCCTTGCTCACCCGACTGGAGGCCCTGCGCCTCGAAGCCGGCCAACGCATGGGCATGGGCGATGTGACGCACAGCGTGCTGCCCAAGCCGGTGATCGTGTCCCCAGGCACATCGCCGGGCAGTGTGGTGTCGCGCTACTTCACCCCCCACCAATGCCACCGCTCGCATGCCGTGACAGGCGCCATTGGCGTGGCGGCGGCCTCGGTGCTGCCGGGCACGGTGGCCACCGACGAACGGCATGCACCCAGCGCCGGGCTGCGCCGCGTGGAGGTGCAACACCCGGCAGGCCGCATCCAGGTGGAGGTGGAGCTCAGCGAGGTGGATGGCCAGTTCAAGCTGGTGCAGGCAGCGCTGGTGCGCACCGCCCGAAAGATTCTGGAAGGCACGCTGTTCGTTCCTGAAAGCGCTGCGGCGCACTGAGTGCTCTTCCAGGCGCTGCTTGCGCAGCGCCCGTTCAAAGACTTCAACGATTTCGACGATTTCAACCATTACGACAGGAGACAAACCATGACCCGTTTCATTCACTCCACCACGCGCCGCACAGCGCTGGCCACGGCTGCGCTGGCGCTCGCCTCCAGCGCCTTCTGGGCCGCCGGCACCGCCCACGCCGCCTACCCAGACAAGCCCATCACGCTGGTCGTGCCCACGGCTGCGGGCGGCGGCAACGACGGCATGGCGCGCGTCGTGGCCATCAAGCTCTCCACCCTCCTGGGCCAGCAGGTCATTGTGGAAAACAAGGCCGGAGCCAATGGCGCCATTGCGGCCGAATACGTGGCGCGCTCCGCACCGGACGGGCACACCATCCTGTTCGGCTACATCGGCACCCATGGCATGAGCCCCGCGCTGCAGAAGCTGCGCTACGACCCCATCACGCAGTTCGAGCCCATCGGCATGGTGAGCTACTCGCCCACGCTGATGGTGGTCAACCCCAAGGTGCCTGCCAAGACGGTCAGCGACTTTGTCGCGCTCACCAAGGCCAAACCCAACGACTTCAACTACGCCTCGGCGGGCAACGGCACGGCCCCGCACTTCTCGGCCGAGATCTTCAAGCTGGAAAGCGGCGCCCAGATGGCCCATGTGCCCTACCGGGGCGCGGCGCCCGCGATGAACGACACCATGGCCGGGCAGACGCAGGTGATGTTTCCCAGCCTGTTCTCGGCCTACCCGCACGTCAAGAACGGCAAGCTGCGCGCGCTGGCCCTGGCCGGGCCCAAGCGCTCGTCGCTGCTGCCCGATGTACCCACGCTCGAAGAAGCAGGCGTCAAGGGTGTGGAGATCACCCAGTGGTATGCACTGTTCGCACCCGGTAAGACGCCGCGCCCCGTGATCGACCTGCTCAACAAGACCCTGAACACCGCGCTGGCCGACAAGGACGTGGTGCGCCGCATCGAGGAACAAGGCGCCGTGGTGGACACCAGCACGCCCGAGCAACTGGCCCTGACCGTCAAGCAGGAACTCGCCAAGTGGAAGGGCGTGGTGCTGAAAGCCCAGCTCACACCGGACTGACCGGTGCCTGAAAGGGAGGCCAAAAGGGCAACGTGGGCACCACGCTGCCCATCCGTACATATCAACAACAGGAGACATGCATGAAAACCATCGTGGCGGCAGCTTGCGCCGCATTCGCCGCCCATTGCGCCATGGCGCAGACCGCTGGCGTGACGCTGTACGGCGTGGTGGACCTGGGCGTGCGCAACGGCAGCGGCCTGTCCGCGTCCAACGCGCCAGCGGCCGGGTCCACCCAAAGCCTGGGCAGCGGCATCCACACCACCAGCCGCTGGGGCCTGCGGGGCAGCGAAGACCTGGGCGGTGGCGCCAAGGCGCTGTTCAACCTGGAGAGCGGGCTCAACGCCGACACCGGCGCACCCGCCAATGCCAGCAAATACTTCGACCGCGCATCCTGGGTGGGCCTGCAGGGCGGCTGGGGCACGCTGGCCCTGGGCCGCCAGACCACCACCCTGGCCGACGCCATCTCGCCAGTGGACCCGCTGGCCATGCGCTTTGCCAGCTTCAACCCCAACATCGGCGTGACGGCGCTGAGCCAGCACGGCCTGGGCATCGAATACGGCAGCGCGGGCGCCAACTCAGGCTCGTACCGGCTGGACAATTCACTGAAGTACACGGGCCGCTTCGGCGGCTTCACGGCGCGCGCGATGTGGGGCATTGGCGAAGTCGCATCGCAGGCCTCGGCCCTGTCGTCACGCGGCGTGGGCCTGGCCTGGGCTGCCGATGGCTTGGTGGTGTCGGGCGCGTACCAGAGCTTCAACGACGTGAACAAGCGCTCACTGGACGGTAGCACCCTGGGCGCCGCATACCAGTGGGGCACGGTGCGCCTGGCCGCCAATGCAGGCCGCAACAAGGCCGAGACGGCCGCAGGCCGCTTCACCGTGCAGCGCGTGTTGTCGGCCGGTGGTACCTGGGCGGCCACACCCTGGGTGGACCTGACAGCGGGCTACTACAAGGTGGACCGCTCGCGCACCGGCGCTGCCGATGACGGCTACGGCCGCCTGGTGGCGTTTGCCGAGTACAAGCTCTCGCGCCGCACCAAGGTGTATGCCGAGCTGGACAACACCCGCTGGCGCAACGGCTTCCAGGGCGCGGTCAACAAGGCGACCGCCACCGGCATCTCCGCCGGTGTGGTGCACACCTTCTGAGGCGCAACGCGGGGCGCGGGTGCACCGGCACTGGTGGGACTGTGCGACCATCGCCCCATGGAACTGCGCCAGCTTCGCTACTTCGTCCGCATCGTCGAACTCGGCTCCATGGGCCGCGCTGCGCTCGACCTGCAGATGGTGCAGTCGGCCCTGAGCCAGCAGATCAGTCGGCTCGAGGGTGAGCTGAGCACCCGGCTTCTGCAGCGCACCAGCAAAGGCACTGTGCCCACCGAAGCCGGGCTTGCGTTCTTCCGCGAGGCGCAACTCACCCTGCGCCACGCCGACCAGGCAGCGCGCGTGGCGCGACAAGCCCGGCTGTCGGGCACCGTGAGCGTGGGCCTGGCGCCTACCACCGCCTCGGTGCTGGGCGTGCCGCTGATGCGCGCCATGCGCGAGCGTTACCCCGATGTGCGGCTGCACATGGTCGAGAGCCTGTCGGGCCACCTCTCCAACATGCTCAACGCGCGCCAGCTGGACCTGGCCGTTTTGTTCGACACCCAGCCCGCGCGCCGCTGGAGCGTGCTGCCACTGCTGGAAGAGCGCCTGTTCCTCATCCGCAGCGCCCACGGCGGCGCCAGCACCTTGCCCGCCACACTGCCCCGGCGCCTGCGCCTGGCCCAGCTCAAGGCCGAACCCCTCATCCTGCCCACCGGGCCGCACGGCCTGCGCAGCCGCATCGACGCCGCCTTTGCCACCGCCAAGGTGGTGCCGCAGGTGGCGATGGAGATCGACTCGCTGGCGATGCTGATGGACGCGGTGAACGCGGGCCTGGGCAGCACCCTGCAGCCCTGGGCGGCCGTGGGACGCTACCCCGATGCCAGCGCCCGTTTTGACCTGGCGGAGTTGGCCGATGCGCCTGCCAGCCGCCCGGCGGCACTGTGCAGCCTGTCGGACGATGAACTCTCACCCGCCGCCCTGGCCACGCGCGTGGTGCTGGCAGATTGCGCACGCAGCCTGGTGCAGTCGGGCACGTGGGTGGGCGCCACACTCGCGCCGCCCCTGCCTTAGAACAGCCCCTCACAGGTCCAACACCGTGCCAAGCCATCACGATCCGTGATGGCCCCTTGCCCGTTCGGGCCTGCCCACACCGGGGCGAAATTCCTACAGTGGCGCCCAACCCCACGAACGGAAGCTCCCCGGTGCCTATCCCTCCCACTCCATCAGTCCCCGCGCCGCCCCCGGTTGATGTGCTGGTCATCGGCGGTGGCAACGCCGCCCTGTGCGCCGCCCTGATGGCGCGCGAAGCGGGCGCCAGCGTGCTGCTGCTCGAATCGGCCCCGCGCGCTTGGCGCGGCGGCAACTCGGCCCACACCCGCAATCTGCGCTGCATGCACGATGCGCCGCAAGATGTGCTGGTCGATACCTACCCCGAAGAAGAGTTCTGGCAGGACCTGCTCAAGGTGACGGGCGGGCTGACCAACGAACACCTGGCGCGCCTGGTGATCCGCGCATCGTCGAATTGCCGCCCGTGGATGCGCCGCCACGGCGTGCACTTTCAGCCCGCGCTGGCGGGCACGCTGCATGTGGCGCGCACCAATGCATTCTTCATGGGCGGCGGCAAGGCGCTGGTCAATGCCTACTACCGCAGCGCGGAGCAGCTGGGCGTGCAGATCCGCTACGAAGCGCCCGTGGAGCGCATCGAGATGGAAGGCCGCCGCTTCATCGCCGCGCACTTGGCGAACGGCGAGCGCATTGCCGCCAAGGCCTGCGTGCTGGCTGCGGGCGGCTTTGAATCGAACCGCGAGTGGCTGCGCGAAGCCTGGGGCCAGAACGAACGCGGCGAGTGGCCTGCGGACAACTTCCTGATCCGCGGCACGGCGTACAACAAGGGCGTGCTGCTCAAGCACCTGCTCGACGACCATGGCGCCGACCGCATTGGCGACCCCACGCAAGCGCACATGGTGGCCATCGACGCGCGCGCGCCGCTGTACGACGGCGGCATCTGCACACGCATCGACTGCGTGTCGCTGGGTGTGGTGGTCAACCGCCATGGCGAGCGCTTCTACGACGAGGGCGAGGACTTCTGGCCCAAGCGTTATGCCATCTGGGGCCGTCTGGTGGCGCAGCAGCCGGGGCAGATTGGTTACTCCATCATCGACAGCAAGGCCATTGGCCGCTTCATGCCGCCCGTGTTCCCAGGCGTGAAGGCCGACACCCTGCCCGAGCTGGCGCAGAAGCTCGGCCTGCCCGTGGACACGTTCATGCACACGCTCGATGCCTACAACGCCGCCTGCCGCGTAGGCCAGTTTGACCACACCACGCTGGACGACTGCCACACCGAAGGCGTGGCGCCCGCCAAGACGCACTGGGCCCGGCCCATCGACACCGGGCCGTTCTATGGCTACGCGCTCAAACCCGGCGTCACCTTCACCTACCTGGGGCTGCACACCGACGACACGGCTGCCGTGCGCTTTGACAACCAGCCCAGCCCCAACCTGTTTGTGGCGGGCGAAATGATGGCGGGCAACGTGCTAGGCAAGGGCTACACGGCCGGTGTGGGCATGAGCATCGGCACCGCGTTTGGCCGCATTGCGGGCACACAGGCGGCACGTGCCGCCTTGGCATCAAAACAGGGCTTACCGCCTGATGGCATTGCCTCAATAGCTATTAAATCAGGAGCAAACCATGCAAACGCTTGAGGCCCTGGCACGCGACGCCCGCGCGCTGGCGAACGGTGATGTCGTGCTTTCGCCCCCCGAAACCGAGGTGGCGCGCCAGCTGCAGATCTGCAACGCCTGCCGCTACTGCGAAGGCTTTTGCGCCGTGTTCCCCGCCATGACGCGGCGGCTGGAGTTTGGCAAGGCCGACATCCACTTCATCGCCAACCTGTGCCACAACTGCGGCGCCTGCCTGCACGCCTGCCAGTACGCGCCACCGCACGAGTTTGCGGTGAACATTCCACAGGCCATGGCCCAGGTGCGCGGCCAGACCTATGCCGACTACGCCTGGCCGCCCGCGCTGGGGCAGCTCTACCAGCGCAACGGTTTGACCCTGGCCCTGGCGCTGGTGGCGGGGCTCACGCTGTTCCTGCTGCTGGCCGTGGTGCTGCATGGCCAGGGCATCGCCGCGCTGTGGCAGGCCCCGGTGGGCGGCTTCTACGGCATCTTCCCGCACAACCTGCTGGTGGGCCTGTTCGCACCCGTGTTCTTGTTTGCCGTGCTGGCGCTGGGCCTGGGCGTGCGCCGCTTCTGGCGCGATGTGACGCCCGCGACCAGCGGCGCGGCGCTGAGCGCCCCCGCCACGGCCGAGGCCACCGATGCCGTGCTGCGCCTCAAGTACCTGGACGGCGGCCACGGCGATGGCTGCCACAACGAGGACGATGCCTACACCCTCTCGCGCAGGCGGTTTCACCACCTCACGTTCTACGGCTTCATGCTCTGTTTTGCGGCCACCAGCGTGGCCACGCTGTACCACTACCTGCTGGCACTGCCCGCGCCCTACGACCTGCCCAGCCTGCCCAAGCTGCTGGGCGGTGTGGGCGGCATCAGCCTGGCGATGGGCACCGCAGGCCTGTGGCGGCTGAACCTGCGCCGCCACCCACAACACGGCGATGCCGCGCAAAAGCCCATGGACCGCGCCTTCATCGCCCTGCTGTTCCTCACCGCCACCAGCGGCCTGGCACTGTGGGCTGCACGCGGCACCGCTGGCCTGCCACTGCTGCTGTGCCTGCACCTGGGCGCGGTGATGGCGCTGTTCGCCACCATGCCCTACGGCAAGTTTGCGCACGGCATTTTCCGCACCGCTTCGCTGCTGCGCCATGCGGTGGAAAAGCGCCAGCCCAACCCTATCGGCCTCGGTTCCGACTGATCGCTGCACCCCACCATCCACGATGAAGGAGACCCCATGAAAAAACGCACCCTCTTGATGAGCGCACTGGCACTCGCCACCGCTGCCGCGACGCTGTCTGGCGCAGCCCACGCGCAGGATTTCCCGCCCAAGAAGCCCGTCACGCTGGTCGTGGGCTTTGCCGCAGGCGGAGCGGCCGATGCGGCGGCGCGGCTCATCGCCAAGAAGCTGGGCGAAAACATCGGCCAGTCGGTGGTGGTGGACAACAAGGGCGGCGCGGGCGGCAACATCGCGCACCAGTTTGTGGCCAATGCAGCCGCCGATGGCTCGATGCTGCTGCTCGGATCGGTGGGGCCGCTGACCATTGCGCCACACCTGATGAAGCTGACCTACGACCCCTTCAAGGACCTGGCCGCCGTGTCGGGCGGGGTGAACTTTCCGAACGTGCTGGTGGTGCACAAGGGCGCGGGCGTGAAGACGCTGGCCGAGTTTGTGCAGCTGTCCAAGAAGAAACCCGGCAGCGTGGACTTTGCCTCCACCGGCGCGGGCTCGGCATCGCACCTGGCGGGCGAACTGTTCAACCAGCGTGCGGGCATCGACATGACCCACGTGCCCTACAAGGGCGGCGCCCCGGCCTTGCAGGACTTGCTGGGCGAGCGCGTGACCTCGTACTTTGCCGCACCGCCCACCGCGCTGCCGCACATCGAGGCCGGCAAGCTCATCCCCCTGGCTACCACCGGCCTCACGCGGCCCTCGTACATGCCCAACATCCCCACCGTGGCGGAGGCGGGCTACCCGGGGTTTGAAGCGCTCAACTGGTACGCCTTCGTGGCCCCCGGCAAGACGCCGGTGCCGCTGCTGGAGCGCTGGAACCAGGAGATCGTGAAGGTGCTGAACGACGCAGGCGTGAAGGAGGCACTGAACAAACACGGCCTCACGCCCCAACCCACCACCCGTGCGGAACTCACGGCCTTCATGAAGAAGGAATCGACGCAGTGGGCCACCATCATCAAGGAGCGCAAGCTCACCGCAGAGTGACCCGCCGCGACGGGCCCGGCGCAGGGCCGGGGCCTAGCTGTGCGGCCCCAAGGGGCAGGCCCCACCATCCCGGCGCACCAAGCCATTGTTCAGCAACTGCGCGAGCCAGGGCCCCAGAACGCTGGCATCACCGCTCCACTGGCCCGCTTCGAGCAATGCGGCACAGGCATCTTGCACCGATGCTCCCGCATGCAGGTAGCCGAGCCAGGCCGCCTGCGCGCCCTCCACCGTCTGGAAGTGCGGCTGGTGGCCCTTACGCCAGACCAGCAGCGTAGCGGGCGCGGGCAAGGCGGTGGACTCGGGCACGTCATCGTCTGCATGAATGGCATTCCACAGGCTCACCACGTTGGTCGTCACGGTGCGCAGCAAGGCGCTGGGGTGCAGCACATCGGCCCGGGTGGTCCAGTCGCCGTAGGTGGGGGCGCTGTCCAGGTCCAGCACCGCCATATCCGCTGTGTCAAACCGGGTGCGCAGGTCCCAATCGAGCTGGGCCAGCTCGTGCAGCTCGGGGTTGTCTGGATAGGCGGTGCGCAGCGCATGCACCAGACCGTCACCGTACCGGTTCAGGCTGCGCGTGCAGGGCGGGTGGGCCACGGCGTAGTCGCGCGCATGTGTTTCGAAGGTGTCGGAGCCCATGTAGAGAGCCGTCTTGGCATAGGTGTCGGCCAGCACCTCGGCCAGCCGCGCGCGGTAGGCGTGGTGGTAGATGCGCAGGCGGCCGGTGATGGGATCTTCGGTGGTGCTGGGCGGTAGCGCTTCTGCCAGCACGCAGTCGGCAAAGTGGCGCTGCACTGCGGCCAGTGGCAACGGGTCCGCCGCTGGGGCCCAGGCCATGGCCACAGCGGTGGCGGATTCAGGCGAGGCCACATGCTCAGCCGCTATGCGCCGCGCCGTCGCCATTTCATCGAGCAGCTCGGCCAGCGGCGGGATGTGGTCGTCGCGCTCGATCATCGCGGCCACGGCGCCAAAGCGCTGGCAGGCCTGGGCGTACAGATTCCACACAGGCTGCGCCACCGGGTGGTCGTGCGTGTCGATGATGTGGTCGCCGTTGTTGCTGTGCCCGGCCAGGTGGATCTGCTGCACCCGGTGCGCAGGCAGGGCATGCAGGTAGGTCAGCGGGTCAAAGCCATGGTTCACGCTGCTCACGTAGATGTTGTTCACATCCACCAGCAGCAGGCAGTCGGCCTCTTGCGCAATATGGGTCAGAAACTGCCACTCGCTCGCACTGTCGTGCCGGTAGCGGATGTAGCTCGATACGTTCTCCAGCACCAGCCTGCGGCCCAGCACGTCCTGCGCACGGCGGATTTGCGCAATCACATGCCGCGCAGACTCGTCGGTGTAGGGCAGCGGGTAGAGGTCGTGCAGCTGCTCGGGGCCGGGGCCTGTCCAGCACAGATGGTCGGACACCCACAGCGGCTCGATGCGGTCGGCCAGTGCCTTCACGCGCAGCAGATACGACAGATCCACGCCCTGCGCTGCGCCAATCGACATGGCCACGCCATGCATGGCCACAGGGTAATCGCGCCGGATGGCATCGAGCACCGCCAGCGGCTTGCCGCCGTCGATGAGGTAGTTGTCGGTGATGATTTCCAGCCAGTCCAGCGGCTGCTGGCGCGCGAGGAAATCGGCGTAGTGCTGCGTGCGCAGCCCCAGGCCAAAGCCAGTGCCGCGCGTGGCGATGGGTTCGTATGCCATGACTCAATCAAAGGGGGCGCATCGGCCGAGTGCGATGCAACTGGCGCGCCCCAAGGCGAGCACCGCCGCGCAAGGGCCGCCCCGCCGCGCTGGCGGTGTCCCCCTGGGGGGATGGCGCGCAGCGCCTCAGGGGGGCTTCTTGCCTTATCCCTTGATATCGCCGATGGTGCCCTTTTCCATGAGGCACTGCGCGGCCGTCTTGGCCTTGAAGCCGTGGCCCTTGCAGGCGTTCTGGCCCTTGCAGCTGTGCTCGGCGGTGGAGCAGTCGCTGTTGCCCTTGCAGTCGTGCACGTTGTAGCAGTGCACCTTGTCGTTGGCGGCAACGGCCGCGCCCTTGGAGCCCTTGGGCGCATCGGCCGCAAAGCTGGTGGACGCCAATGCCAGCAGGGCGGCAGACAGGGCGAAAGAGGCGGTGGACTTGGCGTGGGTGGACAGCATGGTGGATGACTCCGTAAACGTTGAGGAACAAATCAAGCGGGTAGATCACGCAACACAGTGCCGCGCTCTCTGCCTGGTAATTCGCTCCCCGCGCTTTGCGGGTTACATGCAGTCCAGAAAAATTTTGCGTTGGAACCCAGCGCTACTGCGCTGCGGGTTCCGTCACCGAAATATCGGTGTGCACCAGGGTCAGCGGAAAGCGCTGGCCCGCCAGATAGTCCTCCAGGCAGCGCAACAGCAGGGGGCTGCGATGGCGCTCGGGGCAGGCTCGAATTTCGTCGGCCGTGAGCCACAGCGTGCGCACGATGCCGGTATCGAGCGTGCGCCAGTCGTGGTGCGTGCCCAGCGTGCCCGCAAACGCAAAACGCATGTAGGTGAGGTCATCGCCCGTGCGGGTTTTGGTGAAGCGGTTGAGGTACACACCAATCAGCGCCGTGGGCTCGAAGTCGTGGGCCGTCTCTTCCAGCACCTCGCGCGCGCAAGCCTGGATGGGCGACTCGCCCGGGTCCAGATGGCCTGCAGGGTTGTTGAGCTTGAGGCCGTCCGTGGTTTCTTCCTCGACCAGCAGAAAGCGGCCGTCGCGCTCGATGAGCGCGGCCACGGTGACGTTGGGTTTCCAGCGGTGGGGCATGGCGCGCATTATGACCATGCCGTGTGACGGCGGGGCAGCGCTCACGCCTTCTGGGGCCACTCCACCCCGCCCGCCGTCGCCCGCGCCATCGGGTGGCAGGCCGCGCATCAGCGGGCGCCGCTCAGCGCCACGGGTGCCGCTGGCACGGGCCGCAACACCAGCCACAGCGCCGCACCAATCAGGCCGCCGCCCGCCACATGGGCCAGGGTCGCGGGCTCGCCCAACAGCAGCCAGCCCCAGGCCACGCCAAACAGCGGGATCAGGAAGGTGACGGTGAGCGCCTTGAGCGGCCCCACATCGGCAATCAGCCGGAAATACAGCACATAGGCCAGGGCCGTGCACAACAATCCCAGCGCCAGCAGGGCACCCCACACCGGCGCCGGGGCCGCCAGCCAGGCCGTTGCGGCGGCGGGCTGGCGCAGCAGCTCCCAGGCCATCACCGGCACCAGGACCAGCACAGCCCCCATCTGGCTGCCCAGGGCCACGATGCGGCTGTCGAGCCCCCCGCGCTCGGTGATCCAGCGCTTGGTGAGAAACCCCGCCAGCCCATAACAGGCGGTGGCCACCAGGCAGGCCCCCATGCCGCCCAGCACCTCGGGCGTGAGTGCCACCGGCCCGGCCTGGGCCAGCACCGCCACGCCCGCCATGCCCAGCACCATCCCACCCACACGCGCCGCCGTGATGCGCTCACCAAACGCCAGCGCCCCGATGAGCACGCCCATCAGCGGTGTGGTGGCGTTGAGGATGGCGCTGTAGCCCGCTGGAAGGCTGCGTGCAGCCATCGCAAACATCAGGAAAGGGATGCCCGAGTTCACCACCCCCAGCACCAACGTGGCGCCCAGCTTGCCCCCAAACCGCGGGCGCAAGCGCAGCACCAGCAGCAGCAACGCCAGCCCCGTGGCACCAAGCAGCACCCGGGCAAAGGTGGTGGGCAGGGCGCCCAGCACGGGCGCGGCAACGCGCATCAGCAAGAAGCTGCCGCCCCAGAGGGCTGCCAGCAGAAGGAGTCGCAGGAAACTGGGCAATGGCATATCGGCACCTGGAAAGTCAGTCAACAGGAACAAGAGAACATGCGGTGTATTGTTGAAACTGCGTTGATTTCTAGCAAACGATTTATCCTCTACAACTGTTTAGCAGCGATGAACAGTTTGGGGCCGTACCGATGAAACTCCCTCCACTGATTGCCGTGCGTTTTTTCGAAGCCACGGCGCGCCACCGCAGCGTGCGCGAGGCTGCGCGCGAGCTGCACGTCACGCCCGGGGCGGTGTCGCAGCAAGTGCGGCGCCTGGAGGATTTCCTGGGCTGTGCGCTGTTTGAGCGCCTGCCGCGTGGCCTGGCCCTCACCCCCGCAGGCATGGACTACCAGGCCGCCTGCGGCGAGGCACTGGCCCGCATTGGCCACGCCACAGCCCGGCTGGCCGCCGGTGCACGCCGCGTGGTCCGGGTGAGCTGCACACCCGACTTCGCGGCACGGTGGCTGGTGCCACGCCTGCAGCTTTTTCTGCAGCACGCGCCCGAGCTGGATGTGCACGTGAACAGCACCCACCGCGCGGTGGACCTGCTCGCCGAGGACATGCATTTCGCGGTGCGCCATGGCATCGGCCCCTACCCGGGCCTGCACGCAGAGTGGCTGCTGGACGACGACCTGGTGCCCGTGTGCAGCCCGCGCCTGGTGGCGCCCCGCCTCTGGGCCCAGCTGGCGGACATCACCGGCCCCCGGCTGCTGCACGACGGGCAACGCGACGACTGGCGCCTGTGGTGCCACACCCAGGGCCTGGCACGGGTGGACAGCGGCCAGGGTGTGGTGTTTGCGGGCGCCAGTGGTGCCGTGGAGGCAGCCCTGGCGGGGCAGGGCTTTGCACTCGTAACGCGCACCAAGGTGGCACGGGCCCTGGCCACCCGCGCCCTGGTCGGCCTGCAGGCCCCACGGGTGCCAGCGCCACTGGGCTACCGCCTGGTCTACCGTCCCGAGGCCCTGATCGACCCTGCGCTGCGGCGCTTTCGCGACTGGGTGGTGGACGAGGGCGCGCAGGCCGAAGGCATCAGCGCGGGGTGACGGCTACAGCGCTGCCGCCAGGCTGCGCACCATGTAACACGCGCCCTCGCCATAGGTGGCCAGGCGCTGGCGCTGCACAGCGTCCTGCAGCACCTGCTGCACATAGCCGTGGCGCGCCCAGTAGCCCTGCGAGCCCTGTACCGACACCAGCGCCGTGTGGCGCAAGCCCTCTTGCTGAGCACGCTCCCACAGCGGCGTGAGCAGCGCCTGCGCCAGCCCCTGGCCCGCGCGGGTGGGCAGCACGGCCATGTCGTGCAGGTACAGGGTGTCGGCTGATGATGTGGCTTCAAAGTCGCCATGCAGCGGAGTGACCTTGCCACACACGCTGCGGTAGGCCGCCAGGTAGGCGCACACCGTGCCGCCCTGCTCCAGCACCAGCGAGCAGTTGGCGGGGCTGGCCAGGCGGCGGGCAAACACCTCGCCACTTTCTACAAACCCTTCGCCATAACAGGCCAGTTGCACGGCCAGCAGGTCGGCCAGATCGCTCAGCGCCAGCGGGCGCACCACCACGGACATGGGAGAGCTTCGCTGGGTCAGTGCGGCAACACGGGGGCCTGCACAAAGTCGTCGAGCGACAAGCCCTTTTCTTTCAGCAGCGCCTCCAGCACGGGCTGCAGGCGGCCCAGGCTTTCCTGCACGGCCTCGCGCACGGTGTCCACCACCACCTGGGTGCTGCGCTCGATCTCGATGTTCAGGCGGTCGCCCACCTTTTTGTTCTCAAACACGGTGGCGCGGCGGGTCTCGGGGATCATCCAGATCTCAAACCAACCCTCTTGCCGGTTCACCTCGGCCACCGTGAGGCTGGCGCCGTGGATGGCGATGTAGCCCTTGGCAAAGATGTAGCGGCGAAACGCCTCGGGCACGGCCACGCGCCACACCAGGTTGTTGTCGAACTCGCGGCGCTCGATGAGTGTGCCCGTAAAGTCCACATGGCCCGACAGCGGGTGGCCGCCGATCTCGGCGCCGTCCTTGGCCGCGCGCTCCACGTTCACACGGTCGCCCTGCGCGTAGCTGCCCAGCGTGGTGATGTTCAGGCTCTGCAGCATCACGTCGAAGTTGGCCTGCGTGGGCGACAGGATCTCGGTCACCGTGAGGCACACGCCATCGGTGGCCACGCTGGCGCCAATGGCCAGGTCCTGACAGAAGCCCTCGGGAAAATCGAGCGTGAACGTGCGCAGCCCTGCGCGGTCGTGGATGGCGGCAATGCCTGCCGTGGCTTGGACGATGCCTGTGAACATGGTGGCGCGGCTTCCGGGTACGTTGGAACGGGAACCGGGAATTTTGCCACCCGCAGCATTCAAAGGTGTCCCAAGGGTTGGAGCCCCCACACACCGGTCTTAACGAGGCCTCGCACCTGCCCGCAGCGCCCAAAACTGGCACGACCCAGCCCGGGGCAGCCGAGCAAGGGCCGCCCCGCAGCGAGGGCTGCGTCCCCCTGCCCGCGCGCAGCGCGAGAGCGGGGGGGAAGACGCGAAGCGTCTCAGGGGGGGGCCTCTTACCTTGCGCGCAGCAGCTCGCCCACTTCCAACAACACCAGCTCGTTGTCATCCGCCTTGTTCGGGTCGCGGCTGCTGCTGAAGGGCAGGTTGTTGTCATTGCCCACCACGATGTGCGTGCCGTCCACGATGTCCACGTTCTCGATGGTGAAGAACGGGAAGGTCAACACACCATTGTTCAGCGGCTTCTTGGCCAGGCGCTTGGGGTCCTGGATGTTCATGAGGTCGATGTAGCCCACCTTGCGGATCTCGCCGCCCACGTTGGCGTCGCTCATCTCCACCTTGTAGACGCGCTTGAACTTGGCCAAATCGTGGAAGCAGTCCGTGCGTTTTTGGTCTGCAGGGCAGGCCTTGTCGGCCGTGCCTTCGCCGTTGTCGCGCTCGATGATGAGGCCCGTGGTGGCATCGATCATGTTGAAGTCGCCAATGGCGTGGTGGTTGGCCTCCAGCACGTACTTCCAGTGGCGGCCGGTCCATTGCTCGGTCTTCACATCAAATTCGAGCACGCGCAGGTACTGCTTGCCGCCCAGGTTTTCGTAGGCCTTGGCGTTGTCGTTCCACAGCGCGCCTTCAAGCAGCGCGTAGAGCTTGCTGCCGTCCTTGCTGGAGGCCATGCCTTCGTAGCCCTTGGAGCGCTTGACTTCAAAGGGCGTGGGCTTGGCGTCGGGTGCGCCGGGCATGAGCACGCCGGGCGCGTCGGGCGAGCGCACGACCTTGCCGTCCACCTGCGTCTCGAAAACCGCCAGCACCTTGCCGTTCAGGTCGGCCTTGATGAGGAAGGGGCCAAACTCTTCGCCGATCCACAGTGCGCCACCGGCGAACTGGAAGCTCTCGGGGTCGAAGTCGGCGCCGGTCAGGTAGCGCGTGGCCGTGCCTTCGTGGGTGATGCGGAAGGGGATCTTCTTGTCGGGGTCGTGCAGGAAGAGGGTCTTGAGGCGGTTGAACTGGCCCGACTTGAAGTCCACGGTGTAGTGGCTCAGGTGCAGCATGAAGTCGGGCGAGTTGGCCTTGGAGCCCGCGCCGTTGTCGGTGAGGATCCAGAACGAGCCGTCGGCCATGCGCTTGATGCCCGAGTGGCCCTGGATGGGTTGGCCCTGGAAAGGCAGTGACACGCCGGTGTCGCGGCCGCCCGACTGGCCCATCACGCTGCCCACGGCGTCCACGCGGCGCGGGGTGGTGAACTTGCCCGCCACCTGCAGGTCTTGTGGCGCGTCTTTGGGCGCAGCAATCACGGTGAGGGCGGGCAGCACGGCGTGGCCAGCCAGGGTGGCGGGGTAGGCCTGCTGGGCGATGGCAGGGGAAGAAGCGGCGGCGCAGGCCAGCGCGGCACAAGCGGCCAGGGCAGAAAATCGGGACATGGTGGCAGGGGCAAAAAAGTAAAGCGGCCACGATGCCTCCGGCGCGTGACGGGGCTGTGACGGCCATGCCGCTGGCTTGGCGGGCAGGGCTCCGGGAGAGCTATCATTTTTATAGCCACTTAGGCTTGCCCATCAGGCGCAGGAGCCCTTTTCGATCAGATCAGACGCTGCACCGCCTGGCGCCGCCACACACCATGGAAGTACAGCCCCTGCAGCACCATTGCACACAGGTAAGTGGCGGGGTACGCCGCCCAGGTAGCGACCAGGCCCCACTGGCGGCCCAGCACCCAGCCCAGCGGCACGATGAGGCAGGCCAGGCAGCCCAGCGAGATGAGCGTGGGCACCAGCACCGTGCCGCTGGCGCGCATCACGCCCGAATACACGCTGGCCAGCCCAAAGAACACTGCGCCCCACACGGTGATGCGCAGCACCTGCCCCGCGATGTCGATCACCCGCGCATGGGCCACAAACAGGCCCACCACCCAGGGCGCTGCGGCAAACATCAGCACGGCCAGGCCGCCGGTGAGCCACAGGTTCATGCGCATGCCGGTGCGCGTGACGGCCGCCAGCTGCTGGCCCTGCCCCGCGCCAATGGCCTGGGCCGCAAACACCGACGACGCCATGGCCACGGCCATCGCCGGGAACAACACGTACGACATGACCTGGCTGGCTGTGCCCCAGGCCGCCGTGGCCGCCGCGCCATGGGCATTGACCAGGCTGAGCAGGCCCAGGTCGGCCAGCGATCCGGTGATGAAGAACAGCCCCGTGGGCACGCCCAGCCGCACCAGGGTGCGCAGCAAGGCTGCATCGATCCGCAGCTGCGCGGCCAGCGCCCGCGTGGGGGCCAGCACATGGGCGCAGCGCCGCAGGTGCCAGGCCGTGTAGCCCAGCGAGCACAGCGTGGCCAGCAGCAGCGCGGCCACACCGCCCAGAATGCCCAGCGCAGGGAGCCCCAGGGCAGGCACGCCCCGGATGAACAGCGGCGCACACACCAGCGTGACCGACAGCGACACCACCAGCGCACGCAGCGGCGTGACGGTGTCGCCCGTGCCGCGCAGCAGCGCGGCCGTGAGCATGGAGGTGAACAGCACGGGGAACAGCAGCACCATCCCCCGCGCATAGGCCACCGCCTGGGGCAACACATCGGCCGGCGTGCCCAGCAGCAGCATCAGGGGCTGCACGGCCACCAGCCCCACGGCAGCCAGCACTAGGCCCAGCAGCACCCCGGCGCACAGCGTGGTGCCCGCCACCGCATGCAGGCGCGCAGGGTTGCGCGCACCAAAGGCCTGGCCCACCAGGATGGACGCCCCCGTGCCCAGCCCGAAGATGAAGGCGCTGAGCAGCAGGAACAGCGGCATGAACGAGGCCACGGCCGCGAGCGGGCCCGCGCCCAGCAGCCGCCCCACGTAGATGTGGTTCACCGTGCCGGTGAGTGCCTGCAGGATGTTGCTGAGCACCAGCGGGCCCAGGAAGACAAGGAAGCGCCGGTCGAGCGAAGGCGATGGGGGCGATGGAGGCGTTGTCATGGCGGCGGGTCCGTCAGGGGCCAAGGATCGGAGGCGCCATGGATGGTCACCCGCGTGCCGACCACCACCCGGTCAAACAGGTCGATCACATCGGCATTGGCCATGCGCACGCAGCCGTGCGACAGCGGCACGCCCATCGCGCAGTCATCGGGGCAGCCGTGGAGGTAGATATAGCGGCGCAGCGTGTCCACCGCACCACCTCGGTTCAGGCCGGGCTCGCAGCCGGTCAGCCACAGGATGCGGGTGAGGATCCAGTCACGCCCCGGATGGGCAGCAGCAAGTTCGGGCGAATACACCTCGCCCGTGGCGCGCCGGCCCACGAACACCGTGCCCGGCGCGCAGCCTGCGCCCACCTTGGCGCGCACGCGGTGCTGGCCGCGTGGAGTGCAGCCGCTGCCGTTGCGTTCGCCCACGCCGTTCAGCGCGGTGGAGATGGTGTAGCTGCGCTCTGTGGCCCCGCGCACCACCAGGTGCAGCCGCTGCTGCGCCACGTCGATGTGCACTTCGGGGCCTGCCATCCCTGCCATCGGGGGTCAGCCTGCGGCCACCAGGCCCGCGCCGTGCCCGCGCGTGAAGGCTTCTTCAAACACCGAATAGCCCGACCAGTCGCTGTGCGCAAATGCCAGCCGCGCGGTGCGGGGGGTGGGGATCCACGCCGATTGCTCTGCATTTGATAGCTGCTTGCGCTTACTGGATGCGCGGAGAAGGCCAATTTGGCTCAAATATTCCAGCACCCCGGGTGTGGGGATGGCCATGGCGTGGCCGTAGCGGGTGATGTCCACGCGTGTGGCGCGTTCGCGCAGGTCGGGGTGGGGCACCGAGAGTGCGGCCAGCGCGGCATCGGCCCAGTGCTGCCAGGGCTGGGTGGCCAGCTGCTGGCGGCCGTCGGCCAGGTCGCCCAGCGCCTGGTAGTAGGTGAGCACGGTAGGGCCCGCGAGCGTGGCGCGGGTGTCCAGGCGCTGGTGGCCTGCGTTGACGTAGCCCAGGCCTCCGGCCGAGGGGTCGGCATAGAGCACGTTGTCCCACGCGGGCGCGGCGCCGGGGTGGTCGGCCAGCGGGCTGCCGATGTGGATGTTGGTCACCAGCCAGGGCGTCCACTGCAGGCGCTGCGCCGCGCCGGTGAGGAAGGCGGGCGGCTGCTGCACCACGCGCGCCGCCAGCAGCACAGGCAGCGCCACGATGCACTGCGGCGCCACCCAGCGCTCCACGTTGCCGGTGCTGTGGTTGAGGGCGTCCACCTCCACGCCATGGCGGCCTTCGGTGATGCGCAGCACGCTGGTGGCGGTGCGCAGCTGGCCCTGTGCACGCAGCGGCTCGGCCAGGCGCTGGGTGATCCAGCCGTTGCCCTCGGGCCAGGTGAGCACGCTTTCGCGGGCTTCGTCCGGGGCCTCGCCGGGGGCATGGAAACCATGGCGGCTGGCAAAGTAGTGGATGCCCGCCCAGGCCGACACCCGGTGGGCGCCCGCACCATAGTCATCGCGGCAGCAGTAGTCGAGGTACCAGCGCAGATGCACGTCATCGAGCCCCTGCGCTGCCAGCCACTTATCAAAAGTAATAGCGTCCAGCGCTTGATGGGCGCGCGCAAGCGGCTGTTTTTGGCTCCATAGCTTGAGCGCAGGCATGGCAAACCGGGCGGCGCGGGCCTCGGCGTCCACGGCGCGGGCAAAGCGGCGGTACTGCGCCAGCGTGGCCTCGCCCACGCCGTGCACGGGCAGCAGGCCCTCTTGCCATTCGCCGTCAAAAAACAGGCGCTCCTGCGGGCTGTGGCACAGGTGGCGTTCGTCGTACTGCCAGCGCCCGGCCACGCGGCGGCGCACGCCCAGTTCTTCGAGCAGGGCCTGCACCTCGCGCGCGTCGTCGCCGGGCACGGGCAGGTAGTGCGCGCCCTGCGGGCAGGGCAGGCCGCCCACCACCGTGCCCCGGCTGTTGCCGCCGGGGGCGTCTTCCAGCTCCAGCAGCGCAAAGTCGTGCACGCCCGCCAGCCGCAGCGCGCGTGCTGCGGCCAGCCCGGCCACACCACCGCCCGCAATGATCACCTGCGCACGCCGCACCACGGCGGGTGCAGACAGGTTGCCGGTTTTCAGCAGGTCGCGCAGCTGGTGGCCGCGTGTGATGTCGATGCCGGTGAAGCCGCCCAGCAAAGGCGCTGCGGCGCGCTCACACCCGCCCAGGGCGGCCGTGGCCAGGGCGGCAGCGCCCGCCACAAACTGGCGGCGCTGCAGGGTCCATGCGGTCATGCCATCGTCTTTCACACCTTCTTGCACCTTCTTTTTCTTTCTCATGCCGGTGCACGTTCAAAAATACAAGTCCGTTCACGCTGAGCCTGTCGAAGCGCCGCGCGAGGCGGATGAAACCGGCGCGGCCCGGGCCAGCGTCCCCGTGCAAGGGCCGCCCCGCTGCACCGGGGGCGTCCCCCTCCGGCCTTGCGCAGCAAGGCGAGAGAGGGGGAAGGCGCGAAGCGACTCAGGGGGTGTTTCACTTCAATCGGCCCAGCGCGCACGCACTTCCAGCAGCTGGGGCAGCAGCGGGGCGAACAGCAACACCAGGGCAGGGTCGAAATGCTGGCCCGCCTGGGCGGCGATGTGGTCCAGCGCCGCCTGCACGGGCCAAGGCTCCTTGTAGGGGCGGCGGGTGGTGAGGGCGTCAAACACGTCGGCAATGGCCACGATGCGCGCCGACAGCGGGATGGCCTCGCCCGCCAGGCCCCGGGGGTAGCCGCTACCGTCCCACTTTTCGTGGTGGGCCAGCGCAATCTCGCGCGCCAGCTGCAGCACCCCGGCCGAGTGTTCGCCAATGATCTCGGCGCCGATCTCGGGGTGGCGGCGCATGGTGGCCCACTCGTCGGCATCCAGCGGGCCGGGCTTGCGCAGCACGGCGTCGGGGATGCCGATCTTGCCCACGTCGTGCATGGGCGCGGCGTTGAGCAGGTCTTCGGCCCAGGCCGGGCTGCAGCCTGCGGCCAGCGCCAGCAGCTGCGCGAAGTAGCTCATGCGGATCACGTGCATGCCGGTTTCGTTGTCTTTGTATTCGGCCGCGCGGCCCAGGCGCTGCACGATCTGCAGGCGGGTCTCGCGCAGCTCGTCCAGCCGCACCAGCGACAGGTGGGTGCGCACGCGCGCGCGCACCACGGGCGGGCTCACGGGCTTGGTGATGTAGTCCACCGCACCCGCATCGAACCCGGCGGTTTCATCCTGGCTGTCGGTGAGGGCGGTGATGAAGATCACCGGAATGGCAGCGGTGGCGGCATCGGCCTTGAGCGTGCGGCACACCGCGTAGCCGTCCATGTTCGGCATCATGATGTCGAGCAGCACCAGGTCGGGCCGCTGCTCGCGCGCCACCTGCAGCGCGCGTTCGCCGTCGGTGGCAAACAGCAGGCGGTAGTCGGCCTGCAGGATGTGGCGCAGCACCTGCAGGTTGGTGGGTTCGTCGTCCACCAGGAGCAGGCGGGGCCGCAGGTCGGGGGTGGGGTTCATACGGGGTTCTCCGTGGGCGCATCGATCCAGTGCGTGCGCAGCTGCTGCAGCTGCGCCAGCGCCTGGTCGAAGTCAAAGGTGTCGATGGCTTCCTGCAGCCGCTCCATGGCATCGGCGGGCAGCAGCTGCGCCAGTTCGTCCAGCGGCGGCTGGGCCAGTTCGGAACGGGCCAGGGCCTGCTGCAGCGCCTGCGCGGCCGCATCGGCCTGGGCGCGCTGCGCAGGTGCCAGGGGCATGTGCTGGCCCACGCCGGGGGCGGATGCCGTGGCGGCGTCCAGCTCCTGGGCCAGGGCCTGCTGCACGGCCAACAGGGCGGCGGGCAGCGCGGGCACCAGCGAGCCCAGGGCGGTGCGGTCCAGCGTGTGGGCCGCTTCTTCGATGCGCTGGGCCAGCGTCTGCATGGGCGCCAGCGCCAGGTTGCCCGCCGCCCCGCGCAGGCGGTGGGCCAGGGCGCGGGCGCCGTCCATATCGTGCCGGGCCACCAGGGCCTGCAGGGTGGCGGGGGTGGCCTCGTAGTCGCCCACAAACCGGGCGATGGCGTCGCGCAGCAGCGCGCGCTGGCCCCACAGGCGGGTGCCGCGCTCCCAGTCGATGGCGGTGTGCGCCTGCGCCGTGGGCGATGGCACGGGGGCCAGGCTGGCCAGCGAGGACGCCGCCGTCAGCGCGCCCCAGCCCGATGTGGCGGGATCGGGCTGCAGCTTGAGCACGCGGGCGATCTCGCGGAACAGGCGGGCGGGCTCCAGGGGTTTGCTGGCAAATCCGTCCATGCCCGCAGCGCGTGCGTTGCGCCGGTCCTGCTCCAGCACGCTGGCCGACAGCGCGATCACGGGCACGGGTTTACGGCGCTGCTCCTGTTCAAACGCACGCATGCGGCGCGTGGCCTCCAGGCCGTCCATGCCGGGCATCTGCAGGTCCATCAGCACCAGGTCAAAGCGGCCTGACTGGAAAGCCGCCACGGCCTCTTCGCCGTCGCGGGCCACGGTGGTCTGGTGGCGGCCCTTGTCCAGGTGGATCTGCAGCAGCTCGATGTTGGCGGGCACGTCATCCACCGCCAGGATGCGCAGCGGGGGCAGCTGCACCGCATGGCTGGTGGTGGCCACGGCCTCGGTGGCCTGGCCCAGGGGCAGCGGCAGGCACACGGTGAAGGTGGTGCCCACACCCAGGGTGCTGCGCACGCTGATGCTGCCGCCCATCAGCTCGACCAGCTGGCGCGAGATGGTGGTGCCCAGGCCGGTGCCGCCAAACTGCCGGGTGGTGGAGGCATCGGCCTGCGCGAAGGGGTCGAAGATGCGGTCCAGGTGCTGGGCGGCGATGCCGATGCCGGTGTCTTCCACCTCCACCACCAGGGTGCCGTCCCGGTAGTCGAGCCGCAGCAGCACATGGCCGCGCTGGGTGAACTTGAGCGCATTGCCCAGCAGGTTAAGCAGCACCTGCTGCAGCCGCAGCGCGTCGCCGCGCAGGTAGGGCGGCACCTGCTCGGTGGTGAGGCACTGCAGCTCCAGCCGCTTCTTGGCGGCGTGGATGCGCAGCGAGGCCAGGATCTGGTCGCACACCTCGGGCAGGGAGAAGTCGGCGATCTCCAGCTCTACCGCGCCTTTTTCGAGCTTGGCCGTGTCCAGGATGTCGTTGAGCAGCCGCAGCATGGAGCGCGCCGAGTGCTGCACCGTGCCCAGGTGGCGGCGCTGCTGGGCGTCCATGGGGGTGTCGAGCAGGGCCTCGGTGAAGCCGATGATGGCGTTCATGGGCGTGCGGATTTCGTGGCTCATGTTGGCCAGGAAGGTGCTGCGCGCGGCGGCGGCCTGCTCGGCGCGGTCCTTGGCGGCGCGCAGCTCCTGCTCCATCGCGCGGCGCTGGGTGAGGTCGGTGGCAAATTTGACGACCTTGAAGGGCCTGCCCTGGGCGTCGAAGATGGGGTTGTAGGTGGCCTGGATCCAAATGCGCCGCCCGTCCCGGCCCAGGCGCAGGTATTCACCGCCGTCCAACCGGCCTTCGCGCAGCTGCTGCCAGAACTCGGCGTAGGCCGCGCTCTGGGCGTAGGCGGGCTCGCAGAACATGCGGTGGTGCTGGCCCACGATCTCGTCGAGCCGGTAGTCCATCAGCTCTCGGAAGTTGGCGTTGGCGGTGATCACATGGCCCTGCAGGTCGAACTCGGCCACGGCCAGCGCGCGGTCGATGGCGCGCACGGTGCTCTCAAACTCGGCGTTGCGCTCCTTGAAGCCGGTCATGTCCATGATCACGCCGTCGATCCACTGCACCTCGCCACCCGCGCCCACCACGGGGCGGCCGCTTTCAGACACCCAGCGCATGCGGCCCTGGCGGTCCACCAGGCCAAACTCCACGTGGTAGGGGCGGCGCAGCGCGATGGCGGCCGACACCTCGTTCCACAGACGCGGCACCTCGTCGGGCACCGTGAGCTGCGTGAAGTTGACGCGGCCTTCCAGAAAGTCCTCCGGTGCCCAGCCTGTGAGCGCCGTCACGGCGTCGCTGATGAAGAGCATGGTCCAGTCCGCGTCGTAGCGGCAGCGAAAACTCACGCCCGGAATGTTGTCCATCAGCGAGCGCAGGCGCTGCTCGCTGTCGCGCAGCTCCTGCTCCATGGCGTGGCGCTGGCTCAGGTCGCCGATGAAGCCCACAAACAGCGGGTCGCCATCGAGCTGCACACGCCCCACCGAAATGCGGATGGGCACGGTGCTGCCATCGCGCCGTACCGCCCGCACCTCGCGGCTGCTGCCGCCCACCACGCCGCCGCCCTGCCCGCCCAAGTAGCGCTGCAGGTAGCCGTCGTGCAAGGCCCGGTCGGGCTCGGGCATGAGCATGGACACGTTCTGTCCCAGCACCTCAGCAGCGGGCCAGCCCAGGATGTGCTCGGCCGCCGCGTTGAACGACTGCACCACGCCCTGGGCGTCGATCATCACGATGCCGTCCACCGTGGTTTCGGCAATCGCACGCAGCCGCGACTCGCTCTGGCGCACCTTCATGAACATCTGCCGGTAGCGCAGGCCCGCATTGATGGCCACCACCAGCAGGCCGATGACCACAGCCACCACCGCCACGGCCACAGCGAGCGAGGTGCTTTCGGCAGCGGCCAGCAGCTCCAGTTCATCGGGTGCGTCGGTGAACCGCAGCGCCGCCATGCCCGTGTAGTGCATGCCCGCAATCGCCAGGCCCATCACCGCCCCGGCCGCGCTGTTCAGGTACAAGGGGCGCCACTGCACCACACGCTCCAGCCCGAAGCGCACCCACAGCGCCACGATGGCCAGCAGCACCGCCACCAGCACCGAGGCCACAAACCCCCAGGGGTCGTAGCGCATTACCGTGGCCCACTGCGAGGCGGCCATGCCGATGTAGTGCATGGCGCCAATGCCCGCACCCACCAGCACCCCGCCCACCACCAGGGCCATGCGGCCGACCGTGCGGCGCATCAGGAGCCCCAGCGCAATCCACGAGGCGAGCACGCTGGGCAGCATGGACACCACCGTGGTGGCCGCATCAAATTGCCCGCGCGCGCACACGGCAAAGGCCAGCATGCCAATGAAGTGCATGGCCCAGATGCCCCCGCCCAGCGCCAGTGCGCCCGAGCCCCGGGCCATCTGGCGCATGAAGCCAGTGTCCGCCCGCCGGGCCAGTGCCGCCATCTGCAGTGCCAGCACCGAGGCCAGCACCGCCATCAGCACCGACAGGGCCACGAGCCAGGGGTCGTGCTGCGCCCACAGCAGGGGGTAGGCCGGGGCGTTGGAGAGAAAAAAGGAGTCCAGCATGGGGTTCGCCTGCGGCAATCAGGTCATCGCGCGGTGTTTGTCCGGGATTGTGAGGCCACCAGGGGCGGGACAAATCCTCCAATTCCCTCAGAACCTGCGCCCGCCCACACAGGGCACGCAAGCAGGTGCCAGCCGTTCAGTGCGCCACGACCTTGCCCCACTCGCGCTCATAGGTGTGCACCAGCGCCTGGTTGGACAGGCGGTTCACCTCGCCCGGCACACGCGCCATGTCGAGCGGAAAGTCGAACAGCAGCGGCAGCGTGTCGGCGCCCATGAACCGCAGGCCCTCCGGCAGCGCCTCGGGCACGCGCCAGGGTCGGCGGCTGGCGATGATGAAACCCCACTCGCCAAAGCTGGGCACATGCGCGTGGTACGGCGCTGTCGAGAGGCCCACGGATTCGATGGTCTGGACCACCGTCCAGTAGCTTTTGCGCGCCACCAGGGGCGAGGTGGTCTGCACCACCGCATAGCCACTGGCGGCCAGGCGCTTGTCCAGCAGCGCATAGAAGCTGTTGGTGTAGAGCTTGCCAATCGAGAAGTTGGTGGGGTCTGGAAAGTCCACCACGATCACATCGAACAGCTCGTCCGGCGCGCCCTGCTGCAACCAGCCAAACGCATCGGTGTTGACGATCTTCACCCTCGGGTTTTGCAGCGCATGGCCGTTGAGCTGCGCCAGACGCGGGTTCTCGCTGAAGATTTTTGTCATCGCCGGGTCCAGTTCCACCAGCGTCACGGACTCGACCGAGGGGTACTTGAGGATCTCGCGCACCGCCATGCCGTCGCCGCCGCCCAGCACGGCCACGCGCTTGGCGGCGCCGTGGGCGGCCATGGCGGGGTGCACCAGGGCCTCGTGGTAGCGGTACTCGTCGCTCTCGGAGAACTGCAGGTTGCCGTTGAGGTAGAGCCGGTGCCCCGAGCGCCCCTGGGTGACCACAATGCGCTGGTAGGGCGATGCCGTGCTGAACACGATGCGGTCCTGGTAGAACTTGTCCTCGGCAAAACTCGTGATGTGCTCGGCCCCCGCCAGCCCGGCCAGCAAGATGCCCAGCACCATCACGCAGGCCACCAGGTGTGCCTTGAGCCGCCGCAGCTCATGCCGGAACAGCCACACCGCCCACAGCGCCACGGCCGCATTCATCACCCCGAACAGCAGCCCGGTGCGGATCAGCCCCAGTTGTGGCACCAGGAGCAGCGGGAACGCCATCGACACCGCCAGCGCGCCCAGGTAGTCGAACGTGAGCACCTGCGAAACCAGGTCCTTGAGCGCCACGTTGCGCTTCAGGATACGCATGACCAGCGGGATCTCCAGCCCCACCAGCGTGCCCACCATCAGCACCATGCCGTACAGCAGAAACCGGAACGCGCCAGGCGTGTAGGCGTTGGCCAAAAAAAGTGTGGCCGGCAGCGCGCCGCCAATCAGCGCGACCAGCAGTTCGATGCGCAGGAAGTGCGCAGGCAGCTGCCGCTCAAAGTACCGCGACAGCCACGAGCCCACGCCCATGGCAAACAGGTAAGTGCCGATGATGGTGCTGAACTGCAGCACCGAGTCGCCCAGCACATAGGACGCCAGCGCCCCTGCCGCCAGCTCGTACAGCAGCCCGCATGCGGCCACGACAAAGACGCTGATGAGCAGGGCGATTTCGATGGGGCGGGGACCGGTCGGAGCGGCCGGGGCCTCGGGCGGGGAGGCAGAAGGGGTCAAGTCAGGTTCCAAGGCGGTCACCAGCGCGCGCCTGTGGCAGGCGCGGCATCAGGCTGCGGGCAGGGGGTCAGTGGATCGCTGCCGCCACGATGATGCTGATGCCCAGGCACATCGCGGCCACCACCAAGCCCAGGGCCTGGTTTTGTTTTTCAACAATCTCACGCCACAGGTCGTAGGGCGTGATCTTGTCCACGATGACAAAACACAGCCAGAAGATGATGACGCCAATGACGGCGTAGAGGATGGACCCGAGAAACGCTGCGGGTTTGAGCCATTCGAATCCCATCATGGTGTGATCTCCTTGGAAGGGTTGTCTGTCTATTAAAAAAGGGACGGGGCCGGGCGGTGCGCCTGCGACTTGCTTGCTTATTTGCTTGTTGCTACTTGTGGCTGCCGCCGGACGAGTACCCGCCATACGAGCCCCCCGAGCTGCGGTAGCTGGATGAGGAGCAATTCTCTACCCGGGGGTCGCAGCGGCTGCACCGGCTGAGCAGCAACAGCAGGATGAGGATGACGATCGCAAGCAGGATGATGGTGCCGCAGCCCAGGCCGGACTTGGCCACAAAAGGCCCCGGGTCGTCGCGCTGCAGCACGTCCTTCTTGTCTTCGAGCTTGAAGGCCTTGGCCACCGTGTCGCTGGACAGCTTGTCGCCCGCAGACCAGGTGATCTCGTTCGGGCTTTGCTCCATCGAGAGCAGGCCCTTGCTGCTGGCAAAGTCGCGGTTGGTGGTTTTCTGCCCGCGCGTGACCTGCCAGTAGAACTCGCCCAGCACATAGGTGGTCTCGGCCTCGTAGGTGTACTTGAGGTCGTACTTGGTGCCCATGTAGGTGGCCGAGCGGCCCGTGGCCGCCATCTGCGGCGCGCCGGTGGTGGGGCGCACCATGCTCCAGCCTTCTTCCGAATCGACGAGGAACGCAAAACCGCGCTTCTGGTTGTAGAGCAGGTACTCGCTCCAGCCAAAGTGCTCGTCGTCGCCGGGCTCCACGCCCATGCGGTGCTGAAAGCCCACCACCTGCCAGTGCACACCCTGCAACTGGCCCTTGCTGCCCAGAGGGATCAGGGGCTGCACGGGCTCGTCCTGCTCGGCCGAGAGCAGCTCACCGCCCACGCCGCTATCGAGGCTGATGATGCTGGCGCACGAGCCGCAGGTGATGCTCTTGGAGGTGGACAGCTGCACCTGCACCGGCGCACCGCAGTGCGGGCAGTTGAACTGGCGGCCTTTTTCGTCCTTCGCGGATTCGTCTTTCAGGCCCTTGAGCTGCAGGTCTTCGAGCAGTACGGCGCGGCCGCGCTCGACGTTGGGCGGGGTGTGGCCATAGTCGATGCTGACCACTTCGCCATCGGCACTCCTCAACTCGACCATGCCAAAGGGCTGGCCCAGCGGTGGCAGCTTGGGCAACTCGCCCTGGGCCGAGATCAGTTGCGCCTGGCCGGTGTAGGCCACGCTGTAGGGCTTGCCGTTGATGGCCGTGGTGGTGCCGATGCGGAAGCGCTCGGGCGCGGGCATCTCACGGCCCGGGTCGATGGTCCGGGTGAAGACATAGGCGCCGTTGTCCTCGCCCAGCGTGGCCAGCGTGCCATCGTTCAGGAAGGCGGCCCACTCGGTCCACGTACCCGCATCGCCCTTGTACTGCAGGCGGCCGATGAGGGTGAAGGGCTCCTCTTTGCCGTCGAGCTGGATGCGCCCGCTGGCCATGAGCTGCAGCGGGCTGTGGTCGTCGAACAGCTCGGCCATCTTGCCCAGGCGCGTGAGCACCTCGCCGCTGCGCACGACGGTGCTCTGGCAGTAACCACACACGGCGTGCGTGGACTGCGCGCTCTTGAACTCCACCGGCGCGCCGCAGCCAGGGCAGGGCGCGCGGTAGTAGCGCTGGGTGGGGTCGGTGGCCATCGTGTGGAGTGTCCTGCCTGCGCCGCATCACGCGGCTTTGGGGCTTTTCAGGCCCTTGCGCGCGTCCCTCCTGCGAAGACAGCTATATTTATGATAGCAATTGAATCACCAGGTGTGTGGCACCTTTGTCAGACCAGCTTCTTGAGCAGCTCGGCCTTCTTGGTGTCGAACTCTTCCTGCGTGAGGATGCCCTTGGACTTGAGGTCGCCCAGCTTCTCCAGGGTGGCCATCACTTCTTCGGGCTTCACGCCCACCGGAGCGGCTGCAGCCTGCGCTGCGGGGGCCGCCGGGGCCTGCAGGCCTTGCTGCAGGTTCTGCGCCAGCACCTGGCCCAGCGCCACGCCCGCGCCCAAGCCCATGGCATCGCCCGCAATGCCGCCGCCGCCACCGCTGGCTTCGGCAAACTTGGGGATGGCCTGGGCCGTCTGGTACTGCATGAACTTGGCCATGTCGTTGCCCACCATGCCCATGCCGATCTTCTGGTCGAGGATCTTCTGCAGCTCTTCGGGCAGCGAGACGTTCTGCACCGTGAGGGACTCGATCAGGATGCCCAGCTTGGCGAAGATGGGCGCGAGTTCCTTGGTCAGCGCATCGGCAAACATGACCTGGTTGGCCGCCAGGTCCAGGAACGGCAGGCCGCTGCCCGCAATTGCGTTGCTGATGTTCTGCAGCACCAGGCCGCGCAGCTGGCCTTCGAGGTCGGCCACGGGGTAGGACTCGCGCGTGCCCGAGATCTCGGTGTGGAACAGCTTGGGGTCGGCAATGCGGAAGGCATAGTTGCCGAACGCGCGCAGGCGCACGGCACCGAAGTCCTTGTCGCGGATCGTGATGGGCTGGGGCGTGCCCCACTTCTGGTCGATCTGCTGGCGCGTGCTGAAGAAGTACACATCGCTCTTGAAGGGGGACTCGAAGAGCTTGTCCCAGTTCTTGAGGTACGTGAGCACCGGCAGCGTCTGCGTGGTGAGCTTGTAGGTGCCAGGGCCAAACACGTCGGCCACCTGGCCCTCGTTCACAAAAATCGCCATCTGCGATTCGCGCACCACGAGCTGGCCACCGTTCTGGATTTCCATGTCGCGCATGGGGTAGCGCCAGGCCAGCGTGCCGTCCCCCTCCTCGGTCCACTGAATGATGTCAATGAACTGTTTCTTGATGAAGTCCATGAGGGCCATGTGTGCTCCCAAAGCAAAAGAAGGGGTTGAAAAGAGCGGCCATCATAGCAACGGGGGCTTTGGTGGCCGCGGCTTTTTTCAGCCCTTGAACGTGAACTAGTTCACACGCAGAACCAGTCTGTTTGGGATAGGCGCCTTGGCGCTTCGCACAGCGTCATTGGATAGCGGCTATCTGCGCTTTAGCGATGATCAATTGGCCTTTGCTATTGCGAATCACTACCATTTCTCCATCGCTGCACACCCCCCGCAGCCTGAAGAACAAGGAACCCGCCATGTCCCACATCCGCCGCGTTGCCCGCCAGAACCAAACCATGCTGATGAAGACGGGCAGCTACTACCTGATCCACATCTGCGTGGCCGCCCTGGTGGCCTATGCCGTCACCGGCAACCTGTGGGCTTCGCTCACCCTGAGCCTGCTGGAGCCCACGGTGCAGGCGGTGGCTTTCTTCTTTCATGAAAAGGCGTGGGACCGGGCGGGTCGTCGCGCTGCACGTCAAAGCGCTACTCCATCGCACAGCAGCAGCCCCGCCATCCAAGGCACCTGAACAACCTCACGACAAGGAGCACCACCATGTACGCCATTCCACTGCGCAGCCGCACCGCCACCGGCTTGGCCTTTCAACGCTGGCTGGTCCAGCGCCTCGCGGGGCTGGCCCATGGCGGCTGAGCCCGCTTCAGTGCCTTGAGGCTGGCCTCAGAAACAACCATGCCCCGTCTGGCGGGGCATGTGGGGATGGGGTGAGGCGGTGCGCAGAGAAGAGAACCGCTGGACAAGCCTCGGCTCAGGCTTTCACATCCAGCAAGGAGCCCATCATTTCGTCCTGCGTTTTGATGGTCTGCAGATTGGCCTTGAAAGCGTAGGTGGCGGACATCTGTTCCACCGCTTCCTGCTCCAGCGCCACGCCCTTGGCGTCCTGTTCGCGCTGCACGGTGGCGCGCACGCCGGCGCTTTCGGCCACTTCTTTTTGTGCAACCACCTCGCGGCGGTAACCGGGGGTGTTCATGTTGGCCACGTTGTTGGCCGACGCGTCCAGCCGCAACTGGGCGGCCTGAAGGCCTGAACTGCCGATGGAGGAAATACTGGCCATGGGCGCTGCTCCCGATGTCACACAATGTTGCAAAGAAGGTGAATTGTCCGCCTCGCCACGGCCGCTGGCAAGCCACAGCCCCGCAATGCCCCTGTCAGCGACCGGGGCGGTGCGCGTCTTCCAGGCATTGCGCAAACGCCTGGGCCGCGCGGGCGGGCGCGGGCGAGCGGCGCATCAGGCTCACAAACTGGCAGTGGTAGTGGAACAGCGCCGGGTTCACCGCCTGCATGCGGCCCTGGCGCTCAAAGGCTTCGGCGTAGTGGTCGGGCAAGAACCCGAGAAAGCGGCCCGACAGGATCAGCGTGGCGATGGACTCCTGGTCAAACCCCGTGGCCGCGCGCTGCAGCCGGGCTTGGTGGCTCAGCTCCATGTTGGGCGAGTGGTAGCCCAGCCCCGCAAACTGGTAGCCGCGCACCGCGTGCCAGTCGGCCGGGGGCGCAGCCGCCCCGAACAGCGGGTGGCCCGCTCCGCAATACAGCAGCATGGTCTCGCCAAACAGGTCGGCGTAGGCCAGGCTTTGCGAGCTGCGGTGCGCGGGGATGATGCCTACCTGATAGCTGCCGTCGATCACGCCGCGCTCGATGGCGTTGATGGAGCCCACATGCAGCTGCAACTGCACATCGGGCGCCTGGGCGGTGAAGGCGGCAATCGCCTCGCCAATGCGGGCGGCAGGGTTGCTGGCGGTTTTGTCGAACACCGCCACGGCCAGCTGCCCGCCCATGCGCGAATGGATGTCGTCCACGCTGTCGCGAAAGCTGCGCACCGAGGCCAGCAGGCGCAGGGTTTCGTCATACACCCGCTGCCCCTCGGCCGTCAGCGCAAACCCCGCCCGCCCCCGGCGGCACAGCGTGAGGCCCAGGCGGGCTTCCAGGTCCTTGATGTGGCGGCTGACGGTGCTGGTGCCGATGTTCAGTTCCAGCTCGGCGGCCGACATGCCGCCGCACTCCACCACGCTCTTGAAGACCTGCAGAAGCCGCAAGTCCATGTCGCTGAGCTGGCCCAGCACGGCGCGGTGTTTGCCCGGTGCGGCAGGCACGGAGATTTGGGGGGTTGGAGCGGGGTCTTTTACTTGCATAAATCGTCAAGTAAACATTGATATTGGATTATTTGAGAGATTAACAGGCGGCGCAACAATGCCCTACGTCAAGCCCCAGGCCGCTGGGGCAACTTTGCTTTTCTCGCCCTTTTGTCGCCGCCTTTGCACTGGAGAACCCCATGAGCTTCGTCAACATCGAAAAACCCGCCGCTGGTGCCGAAGGCCCCCGCATGGACGCCGAGTGGCTGGACGCGCACTGGATGCCGTACACGGCCAACCGCCAGTTCAAGGCCAACCCACGCATGATCGTGGAAGGCAGCGGCGCCTATTACACCGATGCGGACGGTCGCAAGATTTTTGACGGCCTCTCAGGCCTGTGGTGCGCGGGCCTGGGCCATGGCCGCCGCGAGATCGCCGAGGCCATCGGCAAGCAGGCGATGAAGCTCGATTACGCACCCGCCTTCCAGTTCGGCCACCCGCTGGGGTTTGAGCTGGCCAACCGCGTGAAGGAGCTGACGCCAGCCGGTCTGGACTACGTGTTCTTCACCGGCTCGGGCTCCGAGTCGGCCGATACGTCCCTCAAAATGGCCCGCGCCTACTGGCGCGCCAAGGGCCAGGGCACCAAGACGCGCCTCATCGGCCGCGAAAAGGGCTACCACGGCGTGAACTTTGGTGGCATCTCGGTGGGTGGCATCGTGGCCAACCGCAAGCTGTTTGGCCAGGGCGTGGAGGCCGACCACCTGCCCCACACCCAGCCACCCGCAGGCTCGTTCCACAAGGGCATGCCGCCCACGGGCAAGGAGCTGGCCGACCGCCTGCTGGAAGTGATTGCGCTGCACGACGCCAGCAACATCGCTGCCGTGATCGTCGAGCCCTTCTCGGGCTCGGCCGGCGTGGTGATTCCGCCGGTGGGCTACCTGCAGCGCCTGCGCGAGATCTGCACACAAAACAACATCTTGCTGATTTTTGACGAAGTGATCAGCGGTTTTGGCCGCAGCGGCGCCTGGACGGGTGCCGAGGCCTTTGGCGTGACGCCCGACATCCTGAACTTTGCCAAACAGGTCACCAACGGCGCGCAGCCACTCGGCGGCGTGGTCGCCACCAAGGAGATCTACGACACGTTCATGGCCGCAGGCGGGCCGGAGTACATGCTCGAATTCCCGCACGGCTACACCTACTCGGCCCATCCTGTGGCTTGCGCAGCGGGCATTGCGGCGCTCGACATCCTGCAAAAGGAAGACATGATCGGCCGCGTCAAAGCGCTGGCCCCGTACTTTGAGAACGCCGTGCACAGCCTCAAGGGCGCCAAGCATGTGGCCGACATCCGCAACTTTGGCCTGGCGGCAGGCTTCACCATTGCAGCGCTGCCCGGCGAGCCCGCCAAGCGCCCGTACGAGATTGCGATGAACTGCTGGAAGAAGGGCTTTTATGTGCGCTACGGTGGCGACACCATCCAGCTGGCACCGCCCTTCATCAGCACCCAGGCCGAAATCGACCGCCTGATCAGCGCACTGGGCGACGCCCTGCAAGAAACCGCCTGAGCGTCCTTCGCCAGCCTGTCAGCCCTTCCATGCGCATTTCCATCCTCACCTTCGACGCCTTCAACGACCTCGACTCGCTGGTGGCGTTTGGCATGCTCAGCCGCATCGCGCTGCTGGGCGACACAGACTGGCAGGTGCGCATTGCGAGCCCCACGCCGCGCGTCACGTCCATGAACGGCCTCACCATCGACGCGCACGAAGACCTGAGCCAGTTGGCCCAGGCCGATGCGGTGCTGGTGGGCAGCGGCATGAAGACGCGTGAGGTGGCGAACACCCCGGCGCTGATGGAGCAGCTGCGTGCGCTGAACCCTGAACGCCAGTTGCTGGCGGCGCAGTGCTCGGGCACCTTCCTGCTCAGCCGCCTGGGCCTGCTCAGCGGCACGCCCGCCTGCACGGACCTGACCAGCAAGCCCTGGGTGGTGGAGTCGGGCGTCGATGTGGTGCCCCGCGCGTTTGCGGCCCACGGCAACGTGGCCACGGCGGGCGGTTGCCTGGCGTCGCAGTACCTGGTGGCGTGGCTGCTGGCCCGCCTCAAGGGGCTGGACGCGGCGCGCGAGGTGCTGCACTACTTTGCCCCGGTGGGCGAAAAGCAGGAATTCATCGACCGCGCCATGGCCCACGTGCTACCAACGCTGAAGGCCCAGGCAGCGGCACCCGCAGTGGCATAGACAGCGTATTTACTCACTTTTTATAGCTATCAGCACACACCCAGTGCGCGGAAACGGCAATTTTTCTTTGAAATCACCATGAACCACGACAAGAACGTCACCACCACCATCGGCCACCTGATCGACGGCAAGCTCGTTGCAGACACCGAGCGCACGCAGCCGGTGTTCAACCCCGCCACCGGCCAATCGACCACCAGCGTGGCGCTGGCCAGCAAGGCCACGGTCGAAGCGGCGATCGCCTCCGCCGAGGCCGCCTTCCCCGCCTGGCGCAACACGCCGCCTTTGAAGCGCGCCCGCGTGATGAGCAAGCTGAAAGTGCTGCTCGAAGAAAACGCCGACAAGATCGCTGCCCTGATCACCGCCGAGCACGGCAAGGTGCTGGCCGATGCGCACGGCGAACTGCAGCGCGGCATTGAAAACGTGGAGTACGCCAGCTACGCGCCCGAGTTGCTCAAGGGCGAGCACAGCCGCAACGTGGGCCCCAGCATCGACTCGTGGTCCGAGTTCCAGGCGCTGGGCGTCACCGCGGGCATCACGCCCTTCAACTTCCCGGCCATGGTTCCGCTGTGGATGTGGCCCATGGCCGTGGCCTGCGGCAATACCTTTGTGCTCAAGCCCTCCGAGCGCGACCCCAGCAGCACGCTGTTCATCGCCCAGCTGGCGCTGGAAGCCGGCTTGCCGCCCGGCGTGCTGAACGTCGTCAACGGTGACAAGCTGGCCGTAGACACGCTGCTGCAAGACCAGCGCGTGAAGGCAGTGAGCTTTGTGGGCTCCACCCCCATCGCCGAATACATCTACAGCGAGGGCTGCAAACACGGCAAGCGCGTGCAGGCCCTGGGCGGCGCCAAGAACCACGCCGTGCTCATGCCCGACGCCGATGTGGACAACGCCGTGAGCGCGCTGATGGGCGCAGCCTACGGATCATGCGGCGAGCGCTGCATGGCCATCCCGCTGCTGGTGGCGGTGGGCGACGCAGTGGGCGACGCCGTGATTGCGGGCCTCAAGACCGAAATCGCCAAGATGAAGGTCGGCCCCGGCACCGACAACAGCAACGACATGGGCCCGCTGGTCACCAAGCCGCACTTCGAGAAAGTGAAGGCCTATGTGGACAGCGGCGTGGCCGAGGGCGCCACGCTGGTGGTGGATGGCCGCTCGGTGAAGGTCGCCGGTCATGAAGAAGGCTACTTCCTGGGCGCCTGCCTGTTCGACAACGTCAAGCCCGGCATGAAGATCTACCAGGAAGAGATCTTCGGCCCCGTGCTAGGCGTGGTGCGCGTGAAGACCCTGCAGGAAGCCATGCAGCTCATCAACGACCACGAGTACGGCAACGGCACCTGCATATTCACCCGCGACGGCGAGGCCGCCCGCTACTTCACCGACCACATCCAGGTCGGCATGGTCGGCGTGAACGTACCCCTGCCCGTGCCCGTGGCCTACCACTCGTTTGGCGGCTGGAAACGCAGCCTGTTCGGCGACCTGCACGCCTACGGCCCGGACGCCGTGCGTTTCTATACCAAGCGCAAGACCATCACGCAGCGCTGGCCGTCGGCTGGCGTGCGTGAGGGGGCGGTGTTCAGCTTTCCGAGCAGCCGCTGAGCGCGGGGCGCCACAGCGCTCCAGACGTTGCACAGAACTTATTCACGCGCTGGCCCCCTGCACCTCACAGAGCAGGGGGCTTTTTCTACTCGCCGCTCCCGCAATGTGGACTCAGGGCGCCTTGAGCAGTGCATTCACAGCAGCAATGCTGCCATCCCGATCCCCGCCGGCCAGGGCCTGGAGGCGCACACAAGACACCAGGTAGGTATAACGCGCCCGGGCCAGGTCGCGCAGGGCCAGCTCTTTTTGCTGCTCTGCGTTCAGGATGTCCACCAGGGTTCTGGCACCACCCTCAAACGAGCGGCGGCTGGACACCACCAACTGCGTGGCGGACCGTGCAGCCTGCTCCAGCGCCAGGATGCGCAGGCGGCCTTCGCTGACCCCCCGGAACTCGGTGTGGATGCGCAGGCTGAGGTCCCGGCGCGCCGCCTCCAGCAGTTCGCGGGCCTGCACCTGCTCCGCCACCGCCTGGCGCACCGTGGAGTTGACATAGCCACCCGCAAACAGGGGCATGTTCAGCTGCAGGCCGATCACGCGGTTGGTATAGCTGGAGCTGGGCGTGGTGACGTTCTCGCTGCCACTGCGCGTCCATTGGGCCACGGCATCCAGCGTAGGGAGATGCCCGGTGCGGGCCTTCTCGATCTCCAGCCGGGCCACATCCAGCCGCGCTTTCTGTTGCCGGATTTCAGGACTGCTGTCTTCTGCCAGGGCCAGCCAGTCCTGCACGCTGCGCTGTTCGGGCGTCCAGGCTGCGAACTTGGCCTCATCCAGTGGGCTGAGCGCCTCCACTGGCTGGTTGACCAGTGTCTCCAGCTGGCGGCGCGCGTAGTCCAGCTGCTGCCGTATCTCCAACTCCTGCGCCACGGCCATGTCCAGTCGGGCCTGGGCTTCGTCGATGTCGGTGCGCGTGCCACTGCCCGCCACCAGCAGCTTGCGCGCGGCGTCCAACTGGGTGGTGGTGGTGTTCTTCTGCGCACGCGCCAGGGCCAGCTGGTCTTGCGCCAGCAACAGCTGCAGGTAGGCGTCGGTCACGCGCACTCCCAGGCTCTGTAGCTCCCGGTCCAACTGCGCGCCCACTTCAGCGCGCATCTGATGGGCCTGCTCCAGCCCTACCGACAGTGACTTGCGGTAGACAGGTTGGCGCAGGGTCAAGGTGGCGTTGTGGCTGGTGTAGTTTTCATCCACGGTCACCGACCGGCCCAGGACGTTGCGTTGCGTGTTGCTCAGGTCGTTGCGGTTGCGAGCTGCGCTGAATGCCACATTGGGGTAGCGCATGGCCTTGGCCTGCTCTACCCGCTCATCCCCTACATCGGCGGCCGCACGGGCGGCTCGAATGGTGGCGTCCTGCTGCAATGCCGCCTGGTATGCCTGCTGGAGGTCCATGGACCAGGCAGGTCCTGCGCATACCACCAAGACGGAGAGCGAAACCGCCCGCAAGGCGTTCGACGGCGAGGAAGAAAAAGCTAGCATGCTCACTCTTCCTTCAGGGAACCCGACACACGCTTGAGCAAGGGGCCCAGCAGATAGGTCAGCATGGTGCGCTCGCCGGTCTTGATGACCACCTCGGCTGGCATGCCTGGCTGCAAGTGGCGTGCGCCCAGCGTCTTCATACCATCCGGCGTGACCTTGACCCGCGCAAGGTAATAGGTCTGGTTGCTTTGTGCATCCGTCAGCAGATCCCCAGAGACCGAGGCCAGCTCTCCCTGCACCACAAGTTGCGGCGAATGGGCAAACGCGCTGAAACGCACATCGGCATGCAGGCCCGGGCGCACCTTGTCGATCAGGTGGGGGGCAATACGGGCCTCCAGCACCAAAGGCTCATCAGGAGGGACGATGCCCATCAGCTGCTGCCCCGCCTGGACCACCGCCCCCACGGTCTGCACCGCAAGGCCCACCACCTGGCCAGTAGCGGGCGCACGGATTTCGGTGCGATCCAGATCGGCCTTCAGCGCGGTGAACTTGTCGGCATCTGACTGCACCTCCCGCGTGATGTCTGCAAGGTTCGTCTCCACTTCCTTGCGGTATTCCTGCTGCCGGGCCAGGGCCCGCTGGCGCATTTCCCCGACCGTGCGCTGCGTGCGCGCCGTGTTGCCCAGCAACTCCGTGATGGCCAGGTTGGAATCGGCCACCATGCGTTCGAGTTCCAGTTGCCGATTGCGGGGGGAGTAGCCCTCCTTGACCAGCTCGCGCGTATGGCGCAGCTCCTCTTCGAGCGATGCCAGTTGCCCACGTCGGCTGGTCAGCATGCCCGCATAGGCCTGCAGCAAGGCGTTCTGGCCCTGGATACTCTCTTCGATGCCCTGCAGGTCCGCACGCAGGGCCGCGCGCCGCGATTGGATCAGTTGCTCCTGATTCTTCATCTGCTGCTGAATCAGCGGGTCTGCCACCGCAGCCTGCAAGTCCGGGTGAAACACGATGGCGGCAGCACCCGACTGCTCGGCCAGCAACCGCCCCTGGACCGCCCGCAAACCCAGGTACCGCTGGCGGACCGCCTCGTAGTTGGCTTTGGCCACCGCGTCATCCAGAGATATCAACGGTTGCCCCGCCTGCACCACGTCACCCTCGCGCACAAAGACCTGCTTGACGATGCCCCCGCTGAGGTGCTGCACCGCTTTGCGTTTGGTGTCGATCGCAACCACGCCCTGACTGGGCACCCCCTCGTCCAGGGGAGCAACAGCCGCCCACAGCAAAAATCCCCCCAGGCCCAGGCCCAGCACCCACAGCCCAGTGCGCGCCGCACGCCCGGTATCCGAGGGAGGCAGGGGCGCCGATCGGGCTCCCGGCAGTGAGGAGATCGAAGGTGCTTGTTTCAAGGGTTCAGTGTGGGCCATGGGCGGATGTTCAGAAAATGTTCGCTCGTATCGAATGCGCACAACGCGCTCAGGCGGGCAGCGGCTGCGGGGCAGGCAAAGACCCAGCAGCTGAAGGGGAGGGGGCTTGGCGTGCCGCCTGCAGCTGCGCCAGGACTTCGTCACGCGGGCCTTTCAGCTGTACCTGACCGTCCTGCAGAACCAGCACCTGATCTGCAAGTGCAAGCACTCCCGCCCGATGCGTCACCATCACGACGGTCTTGCCGCGCTCCTTGAGCTGGCGCATGGCCCCGAGCAAGGCCGCTTCGCCCACGTCGTCCAGGTGGGCGTTGGGCTCATCGAGCACCAAGAGCGCTGGATCACCGTACAGAGCCCGGGCCAGTCCGATGCGTTGGCGTTGCCCCCCCGAAAGCAAGCGCCCGCCCTCTCCAATCGGCGTGTCATAGCCTTTGGGGAATCTCAGCACCATCTCATGCAGGCCCGCGCATTGGGCCGCAGCAATGACCTTGGCAGAATCCACCGCTGCAAAACGTGCGATGTTCTCGGCAATCGTCCCGCCGAACAAAACCGTATCCTGTGGCAGGTAACCTACCTGAGGGCCCAAGGTCTCATGGCTCCAGGCGGTGGGGGGCTGGCCATCAAACAACAACTCTCCCTGCGATACGGGCCAGACTCCCACCAGCACGCGCGCCAGCGTGGATTTGCCGGAACCCGAGGGGCCCAACACCACCGTCAGCGAACCCGGCGGAGCATGCAGGTCCACCTGCTGAAGAATCGGCGTCACCCGCCCCGGCGCAGTGGCATGCACATCGCGCAGCTGAACATCCCCTTGCAGACGCGGGGCTGCAGAGATCTTGGGCAACGGCGGATGCTCTTGCAGCAGTTGCTCCAACCGAAAGAAGGCCGCGCGGGCCCCCAAAAAGCCGCGCCACGCACTCACCACCTGGTCAATCGGAGCCAAGGCGCGGGTCATCAGCACGTTGGCAGCAATCATGGCTCCGGCCGATAGCTGGCCATCGATCACCAGCAAAGCACCCACCGCCAGCGACAGCGCCTGCTGCGCATAACGCACAGACTTGCTCCAGGCCGTGATGCGGTGCGTCAGGCCCTGGGCTGCCGCGTGCAGTTCGGCATAGCGCGCTTGCAGCAACGCCCAACGGTGGTGCAACTGCTGCAACATGCCCATGGCCTCAACCGCCTCGGCATTGCGCAACTTGCCATTTAGATAGGCATGCGACCGGCCCTGCGCCTTGGCCAGGGATTCGGAAGGCTCCACCGTGCGCTGGTGCCCCAGCCATGCCAAGGCGGCCTGGATCAGAGCAAAGACCACGGCCACGGCGCCCAGCAGGGGGTGCAGCAAGAACAGCACCCCGATGTAGATAGGGGCCCATGGCAGATCGAAAAAGGCAAAAATGCTGGGGCCCGTCAGGAACTGGCGCACCTCCGTCAGGTCCGTGAACGACTGGCCAGGGCTTCCCCCGCCCTCACGGACGCTGCGCGCGAAACCTGCCGAGAAAACACGCTCCCCCAGCAACCGGTCCAGACGCACCCCCGCGCGCACAAGCAGCCGGGACCGCGCCCATTCCGCAAATGCCATGGCGGCAAACAGGAACAGGATAAGCAGCGAGACCACCAGCAAGGTGAGCTCGTTGCGGCTGACCAGCACACGGTCGTAGATCTGCAGCATGTACAGCGTGGGTGCCAGCATGAGCAGATTGGCCACCATGCTGAAAATTGCGATCACGACCCATTCACGCTGCAGGCTCCGCAGGGCCTGGGTGATTTCGCTGCGCGAGAAAAATCCGCTGATGGACATGGTGTCAGTTGGGTTGGAAGAAGGGGATCAGGCGGCACGCGGCGCGATGGCGGCAGCCGGAGCACCCGCAGAAGCATTTCGCAATGCCGCCAGCACATCATCTCGGGGGCCAAAGGCCTGCTGCCCCCCACCCTGCATGATGAGTAATTTATCCGCCACCGCCAGCACGCTGGGCAGATGGGTCATCACCACAAAAGTGGTGCCCCGGGCCTTGAACTCCTGTAAGGCCCGGCTCAATGCGATATTGCCATCCTCGTCCAGGCTGGCGTTGGGCTCGTCCAGCACGACAAAAACCGGATTGCCATAGAGAGCACGTGCCAACGCGATTCGCTGGCGTTGCCCGCCGGAGAGCATCACGCCGGCCGCCCCCACAGGGGTGGCATAACCTTGTGGGAGCGATGTGATCCAGGTGTGCACACCCACCGCCTGTGCGGCATCCACCATGGCCTTTTCGTCCACCTCGCCAAAGCGGACGATGTTCTCGCCCAGCGTGCCTTCCAACAGTTCGACGTCCTGCGGCACATAACCCACGTGGGGCCCCAGCTCCGCCTTGTTCCAAACACTGACATCCACTCCGTCCAGCCGGACGCTGCCCGCCACGGGAGGCCACAGCCCCATCAGCATGCGGGCCAAGGTGGTCTTGCCCGCAGCAGACGCGCCCAGGACCGCAAGCACTTCCCCCGGTTGCAATGAAAAGGCAACCCCTTTGACAAAAGGCGGTGCACCAGCAGAAGCCCCTGCGACCAGGCTCTCGACCGTCACACGCCCCCGTGGCTTGGGCAGTGGCATCCCCTGCACAGGGGGCGGCAACCGCTCCAGAAGCTGCCCAAGCCGCCCCCATGCAGCCTGCGCCTGCACCACCGCACGCCACTGCGACACCATTTGCACCAGAGGCGCCAGTACACGCCCGCCCAGCACCGACCCCACGATCAGCATCCCAGGCCCGCCGAGCAACTGGTCATGCATCAAAAGCCAGGCACCCAAGCCCAAAAGCGCCGACGACAAAGTCGTCTGCAGCATCTTGCCCAGCGCCTGCAACACCCCTGCACGGTCAGACGCCAGTGACTGCAATCCCAGACCCTCCTCGTGCTGTGCCAACCAGCGGCGGCGCATGTTTTTCTCCATGCCCATGGCCGCAATCACGTCGCTGTGGCGCAAGGTGCCATCCACATAGGCCCGCGCGCCCATGTCCGACTGATTGGCCCGCAGCAAGGCTGGACTGGTGCTGCGCTCGTTCAGCCACGAGAGTCCAACCTGAAGCAGAGCACCAGCAAGGGATACCCACCCCAGCAGTGGATGAATCACAAACAGAAGAACCAACATCACCAGGGCCACCGGCGTTTCCATCGCAGCCCCCAGTGCAGGTCCGTGAAAAAAGTCACGCACGGCCCGCAAATCCATCAAGGGTTGGGCTCCCGCAGCCCCCCCCTGCCTCAGATGCGCAGCATGAATGGCTGTGAAAACACGGGGGGCCAACGCACGGTCCAGGGCCGCACCCGCCTCACGCAAGGTTTCCGAACGAGCCCATTCCAGCACTTCCATCACACCGATGGCCAAAAACACGGCCAGCGTCAGCATGGCGAGGGTCATGGCGTTGCGGCTGTTCACCACGCGGTCGTACACCTCGAACATGTAGACAGTAGGCGCCAGAACCAGAAGCCCCGCCAGCACACTCAGGCAGAGAGCCCGCCAAAAATAGGGCGTAAGCCTTGCCAGAGCCTGGTGGATTTCGGATGGCGCTGCAGATACGGACATGCGGAAAAGATCTGGTGAATGTGTACTCTTCTGTGCACACAGTACAAACGCCCGGCATTTGCCAATGCAAAGCCAGGCCCTGGGATGGTTTTAATTGTCCGTGAAATTACTTTGCGAAGAAGACCGCAGTCCCTCGGGTCTCGTCCGCGCTCGTCACCACCACCGTCAGCCCATTCTTGGCCACGTTGAGCGTACCCACCCCATTGAATGCAGTCTTGCTCCCGTCCGCGCAGCTTTCGTTGAAGCTGACGCTGTACGCAGCCGTGCTGGCCATCGCCGCTACGTTGCCCGTGTAAGAACACCCCGTGGTCGAGCTCCCTGTCATGCTGCCGGTCGCCGCAAGACTCCACTGCACAGTCTGGGCATTGCCTCCCAATGTGGCACTCCAGTTGCCCTGCACTTCTGCCTGGACTGCAGGGGTCGCCAGTGCATCGCTCTGGGTCAAGGTCCCCGTGTTCAGGCCCGTGAATGCAATCGTCTTGGGGCTGGCCGCAAGTGCCGCGTTGACCTGGCCTGTCACCGCCTGGCCTGTGGCGTTGGCTTGCCCCAGCGCGTAGCTTTTCCCGTTGGCGCTGCTGTCACTGCGCACCACCAGCTTGACCAGCCGGCTGGCGTCCTGGGCCAGCAGCCAGGCGCTGGCGGTTCCGTTGGCCTCGGGCACCACCACGGCGGTCGTGGCCGGTGCCACGCCTGCAGCGGTGACCCAGCGTCCCTTGAGCTGGGCGGGGTCGATGGTGGGGCCGGAAGCATCGCCCCCACCACCGCCTCCGCAAGCCGCCAGCAGGCTGCTCAGGACGAGTGCTGCTGCAGGCAGCTTGCGCAAAGCGCGCCGAGGTGCCGCCATGGGCGTGTTGGTTGTCATCGATGTTCTCCGTTTCATGTTGTCAGATCTGTCAGGACGAGGCTATTGCCAGTATGCGGGGCTACTCAGAACCAGAAAGGATGGGATCCCACATCCGGCGCCAGCCCCACAATCGACAGCGCCATGTGCCCTGGCGCCCCTGGGTCCGTGATGATGCCGTCCGCCTTGCCGTCCGCATCGAACTGCCCTCCGTCCTCGATGTGGAAGTCCAGCCTTACCCGCCCCCCTTCCATCACCATCTTGCCCCCATACGGCTCGCTCGCAAGGTTCACCCATTGCCCGTGGCTGTCCTGCTTCCAGTAGCCGTTCACCCCCAGCGCCGGGTCTACGTACAGGCTGAAGTTCTCTCCTGTCTTGCCCGCTCCAAGCTGCACCGTGAAGCTCACCAGCCCTATCGGCATTTGCAGGCCCGCTGGCAGCCCCGTCGGTGCATCCTTTTGCACCAGGCTCGTGATGCGTGCATTGTCGTTGCCGCTGCCCACCTTGCCATTGGTGCTGCTGGCCACCAGTGTCGTGAAGGTGGGTGGCGCACTTCCGGGGTTGCTCTGCCCTGTGGGGCTGAGCACGAAGCCTGTCGAGGCCACTCCCGGCTGTTCGCTGTCCCTGACGCCGTCTCCGTTGCCGTCCCCGGGGGTTGTGGTGCCACCGGGGCCAGGGATCCCTGGGGTCAGGTCTTCTATGGCGTTAGGTACTCCGTCGTTGTCCGGCACTCCGGGTACCGGGTCAGGCGTGGGCACAGGGGGGACCGGGGTCGGGTCAGGGTCTGCGGGGGTGAGGTTGGTCACGGGCCGCGCGGCGAAGCTCGCTGCGTCATTGCCTGCTGCGTCCTGGACAGCATTGGCGTCGTTGCCGCCTGTGGGATCGGTGTAGGCGACGGTGACGGTCTGGCCGGCGCCTACTACATAGGTCAGGGTCAGAGTGACGGTTTTAGCGGCTGCGTTGACCGCTACGGCAGTGACGGCGTTGGCAGAGCCTCCCGCCGTCACCGCAAAGGCGCCAATGGGCGCGGTGTTCACGGCGTCCAGTGTGGTCGCTTCGGTGTAGCTCAGGACCAGCTGGTTGGCGGTGACGGTGGCTGTGCTCACCACCGGGGGGGTGGTGTCCAGTGTGTTGTTGGTGACCGGTGTCACGCCCAGGCTGGCGGCGTCGTTGCCCTGGATGTCCTGGATGGCGTTGGCGTCGTTGCCTGCCGTGGGGTCGGTGTAGGCGACGGTGACGCTCTGGCCATAATCCACCGGGGTGCCCAGGGTCAGGGTGACGGTTTTAGCGGCAGCGTTCACGGCCACGCCGGTCACGGTGTTGGCGATTCCACCGGAGACCACGGCGAAGGCGCCTGTAGCTGGCGGGTTGACGGCGTCCAGGTCGCTGGCGTCGGTGTAGGTCAGCACCAGGCTGGCGCCGTTGGCGCTGGCTGATGCGAATACGGGGGCGTTCGGGTCGTTGCCGGCCACAGTGACGCCGTTGCCTGTGAGGTCGGCGATGGCCACGGCAGGGTCGGCGCCTGCTGCCCAGTCTTCGGCGAAGGCCAGGTTGTAGGTGGTCCCACCCAGGGAGGCTGTGCCGTCTTTGTTGAACAGCAGGGCGACTGCGGCCTTGTCGGTGGCCGACAAGGTCAGGGTGAAGCTGGTGGCTGAGGTGATATCGACGTTGCCGGTATCGGTCAAGACATAGGTCGCGCCCCCCTGGCCCAGCAAGGTGAGCTTGTTGGCAATGATGTCGTTCAAGGCTCCTGCCGCGGAGGTGAGTCCTGTGCCGGTCACGACCAGCACGCCTGTGCCTACGTTGTAGGTGGCGCTGGTGACGGTGGGGACTGCGACGTTGCTGACCGTAACGCCGTTGCCGGTGAGGTCGGCGATGACCACCGCAGCGTCTGCACCCGCGCTCCAGTCTTCTGCGGCGATGAGGTTGTAGGTGTTGGCACTGGTGGAGCTGGTGCCGTTCTTGTTCAGGATCAGGTTGGCAGCCGCCCTGTCCGCCGCGCTCAGGCTCAGGGTGAAGCTGGTGGCAGAGGTGATCTCCACGTTGGCCGTGGTGGTCAGTGTGTAGCTGGCACCTCCTTCGCCTTGCAGGCTGAATTTGTTGGCCACGATGTCATTGATGGCCCCCGCCAGGCTGGAGAACCCGGTGCCCGTCACGACAAGCGCTCCGGTGCTGGCGTCGTAGGTGGCAGATGTGATGGCCGGTACTGCAACGTTGCTGACGGTGAGTGCGTTGGTGCCATCAGCGATGTCGCTGCCTGTGATCACGCTGTTCCAGTCGTCCGCAGCAACCAGGTTGTAGGTGCTGCCGCCTGTGGACGTGGTGCCGTTCTTGTTGAGCAGGGCTTCTACGGCTGCGATGTCTGCACCCGAGAGGGTGACGCTGAAGCTGGTGGCCGAGGTGACTTCCACATTGCCTGTGGTGCTCAGGGTGCGGGTGGCTGCGCCTTCGCCAACGATGGTGAGTTTGCTGACGGTAATGTCGTTGGTGGCGCCCACGGTCTTGACCAGGTTGGTGCCGGTCACGGTCAGCACGTGGGTGCTGGCATCGTAGGTGGCGCTGGTGATGGTGGGGGCCGCAACGTTCGATACCGTCACGCCGTTGCCGGTGAGGTCTGCACTCGATGTGGTGCTCGCATCCCAGTTGGCGGCTGCCGCCAGGTTGAAGGTGGTGGTGTCCACCGCGCTGGTGCCGTTGTTGTTCAGGATGCCGTTAATGGCCAATTTGTCGGCGGCGTTGAGCGTGACCGTGAAGCTGGTCGCACTGGCTGCGGTGACATTGGGGCTGGTGAGGGTGTAGCTGCCGCCTTGGCCTGCAAGACTCAACTTGCTCACGTCGATGGTGTCGCCGCCGACAATGTTCAGTGCCGTGACCGTGAGCACGCCGGTGCTGGCGTCGTAGCTGGCCGACTGAATGCCAGGTGCAGCGTTGCTGACGGTGATGCCGTTGCCGGTAAGGTCGGCGATGTTGCCGCCGGTGACGACGCTGTTCCAGTCATCTGCCGCAGCGATGTTGTAGGTGGTGGCGCTGGCTGAGGATGTGCCGTTCTTGTTGAGCAGGTTGCTCACGCCAGCGATGTCTGCCCCTGTCAGGGTGATGGAGAAGCTGGTGGCCGAGGTGACCTCTACGTTGCCCGTGGTGGACAGGGTGTAGGTGGCGCCGCCTTCGCCGGTGATCGTCAGTTTGCTGACGGTGATGTCGTTGGTAGCGCCGATGGTCTTGACCAGGCCGGTGCCGGTGACCACCAGCACGTTGGTCGTGCCGTCGAAGGTGGCGCTGGTGATAGTGGGGGCTGCCACGTTGGAGACGGTGACGCCATTGCCCGTGAGGTCGGCGCTGCTGGTGCGGCTGGCATCCCAGCTGGCGGCTGCCGCCAAGTTGAACGTCGTGGTGTCCACGGCCGTGGTGCCGTTGGTGTTCAAGATGCCGTTGACGTTGCGCTGGTCGGCTGCGTTCAGGGTGACCGTGAAGCTGGTGGAGCTGGCGGCCGTGACGTTGGCGCTGGTGAGGGTGTAGCTACCGCCCTGGCCGGTGAGGCTGAGCTTGGAGACGTCGATGGTGTCGCCGGTGACCATGTTGGCGCCGGTGACCACCAAGGAGCCTGTAGAGGCGTCGTAGGTGGCGCTGGTAACAAGGGGAGCGGCGTTGGCGACGGTGATGCCGTTGCCCGTGAGGTCGGCGATGTTGCCGCCGGTGATGACGCTGTCCCAGTCGTCGGCCGCCGCCAGGTTGTAGGTGGTGCTGCTGAGTGCCGAGGTGCCGTTCTTGTTGAGAAGGGCACCGACTCCAGCGATGTCTGCGCCAGAAAGGGTGATGGAGAAGCTGGTGGCCGAGGTGACCTCTACGTTGCCCGTGGTGGACAGGGTGTAGGTGGCGCCGCCTTCGCCGGTGATAGTCAGTTTGCCGACGGTGATGTCGTTGGTGGCGCCGATCGTCTTGACCAGGCCCGTGCCGGTGACCACGAGCACGTTGGTCGATCCGTCGAAGGTGGCGCTGGTGATGGTGGGGGCGCCAACGTTGGAGACCGTCACGGCGTTGCCGGTGAGGTCGGCGGATGTCGTGCGGCTGGCATCCCACGAAGCGGCGGCGGCCAGATTGAAGGTGGTGGTGTCCACCGCCGAGGTGCCGTTCTTGTTCAGAATGCCGTTGATATTGACTTGGTCGGCGGCGTTGAGCGTGACGGTGAACGAGGTGGCGCTGGCGGCCGTCACGTTGGGGCTGGTCAGGGTGTAGCTGCCGCCCTGGCCTGCAAGACTCAGCTTGCTCACGTCGATGGTGTCGCCGGTGACCATGTTGGCGCCGGTGACCACCAAGGAGCCTGTAGAGGCGTCGTAGGTGGCGCTGGTAACAAGGGGAGCGGCGTTGGAGACGGTGATGCCGTTGCCCGTGAGGTCGGCGATGTTGCCGCCGGTGATGACACTGTCCCAGTCGTCGGCCGCCGCCAGGTTGTAGGTGGTGCTGCTGAGTGCCGAGGTGCCGTTCTTGTTGAGAAGGGCACCGACTCCAGCGATGTCTGCGCCAGAAAGGGTGATGGAGAAGCTGGTGGCCGAGGTGACCTCTACGTTGCCCGTGGTGGACAGGGTGTAGGTGGCGCCGCCTTCGCCGGTGATAGTCAGTTTGCCGACGGTGATGTCGTTGGTGGCGCCGATCGTCTTGACCAGGCCCGTGCCGGTGACCACCAGCACGTTGGTGGCGCCGTCGAAGGTGGCGCTGGTGATGGTGGGGGCTGCAACGTTGCTGACCGTGACAGCGTTGCCGGTCAGGTCGGCTGCAGCGCTCTGCGTAGAGTCCCAGTTGGCCGCCGCCGCCAGATTGAAGGTGGTGGTGTCCACCGCCGAGGTGCCGTTCTTGTTCAGGATGCCGTTGATGTTGACTTGGTCGACGGCGTTGAGTGTGACGGTGAACGAGGTGGCGCTGGCGGCCGTCACGTTGGCGCTGGTGAGGGTGTAGCTGCCGCCCTGGCCAGCCACACTCAGCTTGCTCACGTCGATGGTGTCGCCGGTGACCATGTTGGTACCAGTGACCACCAAACTGCCAGTGCTCGCGTCGTAAGTAGCACTGGTGATGGACGCAGGAGGAACATAAGGCGTCACGGTTCCACGGACGCCATTTGTACTGGCGCCTGTGGCGCCCGGGTTGTTGCCCGTTCCAGTAGCCCCGCCACCGCTGCCTCCGGCACCAACATTGCCTGTAGACAGCGAATTGGAAGAGGTGGTGTCCATGCTGAGCGTACCCGTGGACCAAATGCCCCCGATCCCCAGGCCACCGGCTCCACCATTGCCTGTGCCGACGTAATTACCCGCGCCACCACCGCCACCGCCACCGCCGGCACCGATATTGTTGGTGATCTGGCTGTTCGTGATGGTGAGCGTCCCGCTGTTGTAGATCCCTCCTACGGCTGAACCACCTACGCCCCCTGTGTTGTTGCCACCGGCGCCGCCACCGCCGCCGCCAATAGAGATGGAACCATTGTTCGCAGTGCCGCCAGAGCCCCCAACAGAATAACCACTCGTATTCCCATAGCTGCCGCCTGCACCACCGCTGGTCGAACCACCATCGCCGCCCCCGCTGGTCCGAGCCCCGCCGGGGCCTCCGTTACCCCCAACGCCTGCACTGGGGCTGGTAGAGGGGCCCGTGCCATACCCACTGGAGCCCCCGAAGCCACCCAACCCTGGGCCAAAGCCCCCCCCGCCGCCCCCGCCGCCATTGTTCAAGCTGGCGCTGCCCCCCGAACCGCCACCGCCAGAAGCCTTGTTCGCGGTGATGGTGCTGTTGGATATCGTCAAGACACCGGCGTTGAGAATCCCGCCGCCGAAGCCGCTGAAGCCCCCAACCCCGGCAGTACGGTCACTGCTAGCACCGCCCCCTGCGATCAACCCGTTGGTGATGGTCAGGTTGTCAATGGAGACCGCACTCCCCGCCCCACTGGTGGCAACATCGAGAACCCGCGCCAGATTCCCACCACTGAGCGTGAAGCCACCGCCCACGATGGTCATGGTCTGCCCATCCGTCACGTTGATGAAGATGGCATCCGACGCCGAGGCAAAGGTCATGTTGCCCGTCAGCGTGATGGTGTCCGCAAAACCGTCAGTACTGCCTGTTGTGATGGCGGCCTTCAGCTGGGCCACCGTGCTGACACTGGTCGTGTGCAGGCTGAAGTCATAACCCTCCAGTGCCTGCACATCCAGTGCAGCGGTCGCCTCAATCTGCCCCGTGGTGACTTCCAGATCCCAATCGCCTCCACGCACCGCACCTGCCGTGCTGTCGTTCGAGGCCGCCACGTCCGCCCCTGTCAGTTGCGCCAGGGCCTGAAGGAACTGCGCTCCTGCCTCGCCTGCACCCACATCGCAGCCATACAACAGCAGGTCCCCGTCCGCACCCAGGGCTGCGCCTATGGCTTTGAGCTGCGCCTGGTATTGCTCCAGGTTGCCACTGAACAGCGGGCCGTTGCCCAGCAGCAGCACCCCTTCATCGCCGTGCGACACCACGCTGATGGACGCCAGGCCATGCAGCCCCTCCAGTGCCTTGGCCATCTGCGCCACGCCACTTTCGCTGGGGTCCAGGATGACCACCTTCACTCCGGGCCGGGCGGCTGCCATGATGGCCTGCAAGTCCGGCACCCGGCTGTCAATGAAGAGCACCTCTTGTACAGGCGATGGGAGGGCGGCGGATGTGTGGTCAGTGGTCATGATTTTTTGAATAAATTTCGGCTTCTGCGCCTGTCAGCATTGCAAAATTAGCTATCAATATTGAAGCAAATCAATGGCTCTCTGTTGAAGCGGCGGGTTTGGCTGTGATCACATTGGCCCTGCTATGGGCCTGGTCCTGCCAGAACGACAGCTTGCTGTATTGCTCGAACAGGTCTGGCGGAAGGATGCTCTCGCGCCGCTGCAGCCCCACCTGCGGGCGCACCTGGTGCAAGCCGTGCAAGCCCAGCGCTTCATCAAACTCCGGTGCGTCGTATTTCACGTGCTCAAAGTTGTGCGTGTACTCGGGCTCGCCCAGGAACTGGTAGATCAGGGGCAGCACTTTCTGCGGCGCCTGTGCCAGCAGGTCGTAGTCCACCAAAAGCAGTGAGCTGGCATGTTCTCCGTAGAACGCTTCTTTCAGCGCCGTCCAGGGGTAGCCCACCATGCGGTTGCGCTGGGCCAAGGTCTCCACGCGGCTGTAGACGGTGTTGCGCTCGGTGTCGTCGCTGAACAGGCGGGTGATTTCGTAGGGGTTGGCGCGGTATCTGCGTTCTATGCTGTCCATCACCCAGGCCACGTTGCGCACGCAGGCAATCAGTTTGGCCCCCGGAAAGAGGTCCATGAGGGCAGGCATTTGCGCGCTCCACATGCGGTTGGTGTCAAAGATGACTTCTTTTTCGCCCACCTGGTCTGCGTAGTAGCTGTCAAACAGCCCCCGCGACAGCCGCCTGCGTTGCTCTTTGGTGACCACCGGCCCAAATTCGCTGCCCGCACCCAGTTGGTTGAGCATGTTGCGAAACAGTCCACCCACCGGGCTGGTCATGCCTGCGTGACAGCGTGGGTTCTGCAGCAGCAGTGCTGACAACAGGGTGGAGCCCGATCGGGGCAGGCCTGTGATGAAGTGGTAGCGCAATGCTTGTGGTGTGTTCATGTGGATTGTTCTGCTATCGCGCTCCAGCCATTGAGCATCTGCTGCACGGCCTGCTCCACATGGATCACGCTGGTGTCCAGGCGAAGCGCTGGTGCCACAGGCACCTCGTAGCTCGCCTGTATACCGGTCATCTGTGTCAACTGGTTGGCCCGCGCCTTGGCATACAGCCCCTTGGGGTCTCGCTGCTCGCATACGGCCAGGGGCGTGCTCACATGGATTTCCTTGCACCGGTCTGCACCTATCGCGGAGTACGCTGCGGCACGTGCAGCCGAGGCAGGAGAAACCATGGCAACTATGGCGTGAATGGCATTGGCGTTGAGCATCTGCGCAAGGTGTGCTGCACGGCGCACGTTTTCTGCGCGACTGGCTTCGTCAAACCCCAGGTCTTTGCACAGCCCCATGCGCAGTTCATCGCCATCGATCACACATGCAGCCTCGCCGCGCAGCCGCAAGCTCTGCGCCAGAGCCTGGGCGAGGGTGGTCTTTCCTGAGCCCGGCAGACCCGTGAGCCACCAGGTGGTGGCCTTTTCTGGTTTCTTCATAAAAAGGGGCACTCAGCATTCCTGCGGGTTCAGCAGGTATAGCGTTGGGGCACTCACAGCCCTGGCCTCAATGGATTAACAATTTGTAGACCATGGGTTTTAACCAATGCCCCCTCTGTTGTCACTCTTTATTTCTCCGGGAAATCGTGATCCGTAAATACAACACGCCGGCATTGATCAATGCCTTCATCGTGGGAGATCCGGAACAGGTGCCCAGGTGCCGCAAGAAAAGTCACAACACCTGCACCCACATAAGCAGATTCGCTTACTAGGGTTTTTACGGCCCGCCCCCTACAATCGCAGACCCTTACAAAGCTGACAGCCCGCTGCAGCCCCACTGCGGCACGGTTTTTTTGCTCCCATCCTGACTGACTGATTGACTGCGCTGGAGACACTGAATGCCCGAGAACACCACGGCCGAGAACAACAACAGCCATTCCGACAAACGCGCCCAGTTGCGCCGTGCCGCTCTCGAGTACCACGAGTTTCCCAAGCCGGGCAAGCTGGCGATTGCTGCCACCAAGCAGATGATCAACCAGCACGATCTCGCGCTGGCCTACTCGCCCGGTGTGGCAGCCCCTTGTGAAGAGATCGTCAAGGACCCGGCCAACGCCTTCCGCTACACCTCGCGCGGCAACCTGGTGGCCGTGATCTCCAACGGCACCGCGGTGCTGGGCTTGGGCGACATTGGCGCGCTGGCCTCCAAGCCGGTGATGGAAGGCAAGGCCGTTCTGTTCAAGAAGTTCGCCGGTGTGGACGTGTTCGACATCGAGATCGATGAAAAGGACCCCGCCAAGCTGGTGGAAGTGATCGCCGCGCTGGAGCCGACCTTCGGCGCCATCAACCTCGAAGACATCAAGGCCCCGGATTGCTTCTATGTGGAGCGCGAGCTGCGCAAGCGCATGAAGATACCGGTCTTCCACGACGACCAGCACGGCACGGCCATCACGGTGGCGGCCGCCATCGTCAACGCGCTCAAGGTTGCCAACAAGAAGATCGAGGACGTGAAGCTCGTGACCAGCGGCGCGGGCGCAGCGGCCCTGGCATGCCTGAACCTGCTGCTCAAGGTGGGCGTTCAGCGCAAAAACGTGTTCGTCACCGACCTGGCCGGTGTGGTCTATGAGGGCCGCGAAGAGTTGATGGACGACGACAAGCGCCAGTTCATGCAGAAAACCGACGCGCGCAAGCTGGCCGAGGTGATGGTCGGCGCCGACGTGTTCCTGGGCCTGTCGGCCGGCAACGTGCTCAAGCCCGAAATGGTGGCCACCATGGCCGAGCGCCCGGTGATCTTTGCCCTGGCGAACCCCAACCCCGAGATCACGCCTGAGCTGGCGCACAGCGTGCGCAGCGACATCATCATGGCCACGGGCCGTTCGGACTACCCCAATCAGGTGAACAACGTCCTGTGCTTCCCGTACATCTTCCGGGGCGCGCTGGACTGCGGTGCCACCACCATCACCGATGAGATGGAAATTGCCGCTGTGCACGCGATTGCCGAGCTGGCCCAGGCCGAGCAGAGCGAAGTGGTGGCAGCCGCCTACGTGGGCGAGAAGCTCACCTTTGGCCCCGAATACCTGATCCCCAAGCCGTTCGACCCACGCCTGATGATGAAGATCGCCCCAGCCGTGGCCCAGGCGGCCATGGACAGTGGTGTGGCGCAGCGCCCCATCACCGACATGGATGCGTACCGCGACCGGCTGCAGACCTTTGTGTATGCCTCGGGCACGACGATGAAGCCCATCTTCGACGCGGCCCGCAATGCGGCCAAGAAGCGTGTGGCCTACGCCGAGGGTGAGGAAGAACGCGTGCTGCGCGCCGCGCAGATCGTGGTGGATGAGCGCGTGGCCCGCCCCACGCTGATCGGCCGTCCGGCCATCATTGCCCAGCGCATCGAAAAGTTTGGCCTGCGCCTGAAGGAAGGCGTGGACTATGACGTGGTCAACACCGACTTCGACCACCGCTACAACGACTTCTGGCAAACCTACCACCGCATGACGGAGCGCAAGGGCATCACCCAGCAGGTAGCCAAGATCGAGATGCGCCGCCGCCTCACGCTGATCGGCGCGATGATGCTGCACAAGGGCGAGGTGGACGGCCTGATCTGCGGCACCTGGGGCACCACGGCCAACCACCTGCTCTACATTGACCAGGTGATTGGCAAACACGCGGGCGGCGCCGACAGCACCGCGCAGGACGTGCCGGTGTATGCCTGCATGAACGGCCTGATGCTGCCGGGCCGCCAGGTGTTCCTGGTAGATACGCATGTGAACTACGACCCCACGCCCCAGGAGCTGGCCGAGATCACCGCCCTGGCTGCCGAGGAAATGATGCGCTTTGGCATCAAGCCCAAGGCCGCGCTGCTGTCGCACTCCAACTTTGGCACCAGCAACCACCCCAGCGCCGTGAAGATGCGCCAGACCCTGGAGCTGCTGCGCCAGCAGGCCCCCTGGCTGGAAGTGGACGGCGAAATGCACGGCGATGTGGCACTGGACGGCAAGGCGCGCGCGGCCCTCATGCCCAGCAGTGAACTCACGGGCGATGCCAATCTGCTCGTGTTCCCCAACATTGATGCCGCCAACATTGCCTACAACCTGCTCAAGACCGCAGCCGGTGGCGGCATTGCGATTGGCCCCGTGCTGCTGGGTGCAGCCAAGCCGGTCCACATCCTGACACCCAGCGCCACGGTGCGCCGGATTGTCAATATGACAGCCTTGACGGTGGCCGACGCCAACGTTTCAAGATAAGCCACAAATCGGTAGCAAGTGCTAACTTAATGCACTTGTACAACCCTTCAGCGTCTGCCCAATCTTTGTGCAGACGCTTGCTTTTTGGGGGCCGTTGAGCGACACTAGCGGCTCGAAATTTCGGGTTAACCCGTAGGTTTCTGGACGCTGGACTTATGCAAACAAGGGGGCATGAAGCGCGTTGTTAGAGGACAGGCGATCTGCCTGTTCCCGAATTGCATAAGTCGTGTGAAAGGTTCGTTGATGTTGAAGGCTGTAGCCACCCGGGCGCGCAAAGCAGGGTTTTTGTGTGTTCTGGGTGTTGCGTTCGTGTTGTCTCCGGTCGTGGGGCAGGCACGGAACTCCCCGTCCACTGACGGCGCCATCCCCCCCATCGCATTGGCCGAGTTGCCGCCCCAAGGGCGCGCCACTTATGCGCTGATCCTTGAAGGAGGGCCCTTTCCGTATGACAAGGACGGAACAGTTTTCGGCAACCGCGAGCGGCTGTTGCCCGCCCACAAGCGGGGCTACTACCGCGAGTACACCGTCAGAACACCAGGATCGCGCAACCGGGGAGCCCGGCGCATCGTGTGTGGTGGCAAGCAACCCCGGACGCCGGACGCCTGCTACTACACCAGCGATCACTACGCCAGTTTTCGCGAAATCGTCGAGTGACCCCCGTTGCGCTGCACGCAGGCCAGAGATACGCTGGCAGCGGTCAGCGCGCCCCCTTGAATCCCCCACCCGCAGGCTGCATCCCGCAGCCCTGCGGAGAGCCAGAAGTTTGTGGACTTTATAAAGAAAGAGTAGCGGAGATGCAGACGCCACTTCGTAAAGACCTGGAAACGCCACTGCGTGGCGTGCGCACCAACATCGTGCAATCCATTCGCGCCTTCCGCGTGCAGGATTTGCAGGATGCGGCCACCTCCATGGGTCACCATTTCTTGTACGCCAATCTGGCCCACGCGCAGTCCAAGCAGGATGTGCTGGACCTGATCGCAGCACAGTTCACCTTTCCGTCGCACTTCGGCAAGAACTTCGATGCGCTGTACGACTGCATGACGGACCCCTTGCACAAATCGGGCCCGCAGCCCGGGTTCATCGTGGTGCTGGAACAGATCCCCGCCACGGCCAAGTTCGACAAGGAAGCGCGCGAGCAGCTGCTCGACATCTTCCGCGATGCGGCCGACTACTGGGGCGATCGCAAGATCCCGTTCCGGTGTTTCTATTCTTTTCTGTAGCCCGTTCTGCATCCACCAGCCAAGCAGAACGGGCGAACGAGGCTACGGATGCCCAAGAGGTGAAGGGCATCGAAATCTCCGCAGAATCCGCCGAAAAGATGCCAACCGACAAGCTCGTGGACGTGTCGCCCATGGCGTTGCGCATGAGCAGCCCGTTCAATGCGGGTTACTGGCTCAGCGCCGCCTGAATTCGGCACATCCCCCTGAGGCGCTTTGCGCCTTTCCCCTTCTCTCGAATTGCTACGCAATTCGGGAAGGAGGAGGACACCAGCGCGGCGGGGTGGCCCTTGCGCGGTGTCACTGGCCTGGGCCGTGCCAGTTGCCACTGGCAGTGGAGAAATGAGGCGCCGAAGCTGCAAGCGCGACGCCATCCCATCGCAGGCGGGGGGCAACATCGCCCGATACGTCCCCATATCCATGGCCAATATGGTGTCTTGCGCGCGTCCAGCAAGCACCAACAGCTATCAATTTAAGAGCAAACTTGCGCCAGCGCCACGTATTCGGCCACGGGCACTTCTTCGGCGCGACGTTGGGTGTCGAAGTTGCCGGAGAACTGGCGGGCTTCGAGCCAGCGGCCCAGGGTGTGGCGCAGCAGCTTGCGGCGCTGGCTGAAGGCGACCTGCACCAGTTCTTCGAGCACGGGCACCGACAGCGGCGCGGGCTCGGCGTGGGGCACCATGCGCACCACGGCGCTGTCCACGCGCGGGGGCGGGTCGAAACTCTCGGGCGGCACGAAGAGCACGTTCTCCATCGCATAGCGCCACTGCAGCATCACCGACAGGCGGCCGTAGTCGCCCGTGGCGGGGCTGGCCACCATGCGGTCGATCACCTCTTTTTGCAGCATGAAGTGCTGGTCTTCGATGACCTGCACATGCGCGAGCAGGTGGAACAGGATGGGTGTCGAGATGTTGTAGGGCAGGTTGCCCACCACGCGCAATCGAAGGCCGGGCTGCGCGGCCTTCTCGCGCATCGCCTGCGCCAGCGCCGTGAAGTCCACCTTGAGCACGTCGGACTCGATCACATCGAGCTGGCCATGCAGCCGCAGGCGCAGTGCTAGGTCGCGGTCCAGCTCGATGACGGTGAGGCGCCCCAGGCGCTCCACCAGGGGCTGGGTGAGGGCGGCCAGGCCGGGGCCGATCTCGACCATGGGCTGGCCCGGCTGCGGAGCAATGGCCGACACGATGCCATCAATGATGCCGTGGTCGGACAGGAAATGCTGCCCGAAGCGCTTGCGGGGGATGTGTTTCAACGCGGCCTTGCCTGTCTTGTCACGGAAGTGGGGGATGGGTGAGCTGCTGCCAATGCTGCTGATGCTTACTGAGGCGGATCGCGGTATTCAACGTAGGCTCGGCCGCGCAGCTCCTGCGCCCAGGTGGCATAGGCTTCGTCGAGTTTCTTCTCACGCACGGTGCCACGCGCCATATCGCGCTGTTCGCGCTGGGTCAGCTTGGCCTCGCGGCGCTCCAGCAGCTGGACCAGGTGCACACCAAAACGCGACACCAGCGGCTCGCTGACTTCACCGGGCTTGAGGGTGTCCAGTGCCTGCTCAAACTCGGGCACATACCGGCCCGGGTTGGCCCAGCCCAGGTCGCCGCCGTCCTTGGCGCTGCCGTCTTGCGAATGTTCACGCGCCAGGGCCGCAAAGTCGGCCTGGCCTGCAAGCACGCGGCGGCGGTAGTCGGCCAGGCGGGCGACCGCAGCGGTCTCGGACAACTGGGGGCCAGTGCGCAGCAGAATGTGGCGGGCGTGGTTCTGCACCACCGTGGCAGGCATGCCCGCCGTGACCCGCTCCACCACCTTGAGCACGTGGAAGCCCGCCGGGGACCGCACGGGGCCCACGATGGAGCCCACGGGCAGGCCGAGTGTGGAGTTCACGAACAGCTCCGGGTACCGGTCGGCCGGGCGCAGGCCCAGCAGGCCCCCCGCACGCTGGCCCTCGGCCGCATCCGAAAACTCGCGCGCCACGGCGGCAAAGTCTTCGCCGGCCCGCACCTTGTCGGCCGCGCGCTGGGCCCGTGCCCGGCGCTCGGCCACCTGCACGGGGCTGGCGTTCTCGGGCACCAGCACCAGCACATGGCCCAGGTTGATTTCCATGGCGGAAGGGTCTGCGCCCTTCTGTTCCTCACGCAGGAACTGGTCCACGTCCATGTCGGACACCTTGACCCGTGCTTCCACCTCGCGTTCACGCAGACGCTGCTGCAGCAGCTGGTTGCGCAGTTCTTCGCGAAAGCGTTCACGGCTCATGCCGTCGCGGGCCAGGCGCGCGTACAGCTGCTCCACGGTCATGTCGTTCTGGCGGGCCACACCTTGTTCGGCCTGCGCCACCGCCACATCGTCCACCTTGATGCCGGATTCGCGCGCCTGCTGGAGCTGCACCTTCTCCAGGATGATACGTTCCAGCACCTCGCGCGCGAGCAGGTCGCGCGGGGGCATGGCGCCGCCCTGCTTGGCCAGCTGGGCTTCGGCCCGGGCCAGACGCGAACGCACTTCGTAGTTGGTCACGGGCTCGGAATTGACCACCGCCACGATGAAATCGGCCGAGCGGGGCGCCGCGCCCACACCAGGCTCTGGCAGCGTGATCGACGGTGTGGCCGGGGGGCGCGCCGAGGGCGCGGACAGGCCACTCTTGCCGGACGGAGACGCACCCGACGGGCGCAGCCCCTGCGCCGCAGCGCCTTGCAGGCTCATGGAGGCCAGGGTGGCGAGGGCCAGTGCAAAAACTCGGTGATTCATGGCGTTAGTCGTAGTTGCTGAAGCGGCTGGGCGTAGAGACCTGCTCGCGCAGGTTCTGGTAGCGCGGCACGTTGTTCTTGAAGGTTTCCAGCGGGCTGGAGCCCAGGCTGAGGCGGGAGAATCCCACAAACTCGATCTGGAACAGCAGGCGCGTGTTGGACGTGGTCACGCTGCTTTGCAAGCGCTCCAGCACCACGCGGCCAATCCAGCAGCAGCTGTCGTATTCAAAGCCCACCACGGTGTCCACCAGCTTGCGGTCCTGCAAGCTGTAGTTGAGGCGGCCCACGCTGTACCAGCGCCCGCCGCCCTGGCCCCGGCCCGCGCCCAGGTCCTTGCCCTTGTCGCCCCACAGGTCGTTGAGCGGCCACTGCCAGCCGATGTCGATCTGCTCGCTGGTGCCGCGCTGCAGGCGGTAGGCCGCACTCACGGTGCGGTAGTTGCCGGGGCTGTAGCGCGCGCCGATGGTCGAGCGGATGGAGCGGCCCGTCTTGGGGTTGTACTGCACGGTGGAGTCAAAGCCCCACTGCGGCGTCCAGGTGATGCCCGCGCCCAGCAGCAGGTCGGACAGGCGCTCGCTGACCGGTGCCACGCCCGGCAGGGTGACCTTCTGGTCCGAAAAACGCAGGCGCTGGGCGATGCCGAACCGTGCGGCCTCGGCACCCGTGTTCGGGTCCAGCAGCCGCGTGGTCACGCCCAGGGTGAGCAGGTTGTTGTCCGCCAGCCGGTCGTTGCCGCCAAACGCGTTCTCGGTGTAGACGGTGGCAAAGTTGAAGTCGTTGGCCGCCGTGTCGTACACCGGCAGGCGGCTTTGGTCACGGTAGGGCGTATAGGTGTAGAACGCGCGCGGCTCCAGCGTCTGCAGGAAGGCACGGCCAAAGTAGGCCGCATCGCGCTCGAATACCAGGCCGCTGTCCAGACTGAAGGTGGGCAGGGTGCGGCTGGCCGAGCGGTCGCCGTTGGACAAGGGGCTGTCGAACTGGTACGTGGTGGTGTGCAGCTGCAGGCGCGGCGTGATGAACCCACCAGGCGCAAGAAACGGCCGGCTGATCTGCGCCATGGCATAGCTGCGGTCGGCATTGGGCTGGCCCGTGAGGGCGCGCGCGGCCTGGAAGCGTGTGGTGTCAAGCTCCACGCTGGCATCCAGCCCGCCGCCCAGTTGCGACGGGGCATAACGCCACTGCAGCTGGGGCATGCGGTCATAGGGCGGAACGATGGGCGCGTTCACGTCCTGCAGCGTCTGCCACTTCAGGGTGCGGATCCGGGCGCTCATGTCGTTGCGCGCCCAGGACAACGTAGCGTCGCCGGGCAGCAGGCGCTGGCGCAGCGGCTCGGAGGCCCGGCCAAAGTCGCGCCAGTAGTTGTCGTCGCTCACGCGGTTGATGTTGAGGTTCAGCCCCAGGCCACCGATGCCGGTGTCAAACGCGCCTTGGTGCTGGCCTGAAAAGCTCCAGCGCATGCGGTCCCGCAAGCGGTCAGAGGGCATCACATCCCCGCTGATCTGGCCTGAGTACGTGGGTTCCAGGTAGCGAAACTCGCCGCCCAGGTTGGCGCCCCGCTTGGTCATGAGTGCGGCACGCAGCGTGGCGTCACGGTTGGGGGCGATGTTCCAGTAATAGGGCTGGATGTAGGCCACGCCGTCCCGGCTGTCGAGGCCGATGGTGGGCGGCAGCAGGCCCGATTTGCGCTTGTCCGACAGCGGGAAGGTGATGTAGGGGATGGGCAGCACCGGGACGCCCTTGAACTCCAGCACGGCATCCTCGGCCGTGCCCACTTCTTCCTCGTTGTCCAGGCGCAGCGTGCCCGCGCGCAGCACCCAGTCGGGCTCCCAGCTCTCTTCGTTGCCGCGCTCGCAGGTGGTGTAGGTGGCGTTGTGCACCACGGCCCGGTAGCGGTCGATGAAGTCCACGCGCGTGGCGTCGCCGTGCGCCTGCGTGGCCAGGAACTTGTAGCGCGCGTCGCTGAAGAAGCCTTCAAAGGCGTCTACGCGCAGCTCCAGCGCCGTGCCCTCGTACACATTGCCCGCACGGTTGATGCGCACCTTGCCGTTGGCCTTGGCCAGGTCTTCGGGCACGTTGTAGTCCAGCCGGTCGGCATGGATCACGGTGTCGCCCCGGCGCAACTCGGCGTTGCCCTCGATCACCGCATTCAGGTCCGTCTGGCCGCTGATATGGTCGCCCTTCACAAACACGGGCAACTGGGGGCGCACGGCGTCCGGGATCTTCTCTTGCAGCAGGGGCGAGGTGCGCAGCGCAGGCGGGGCATCCCAGGCGCTGGGCGCCGGGCCCTGGGCCAGGGCCGCCAGCGGCCAGCTGCAGCAGGCCAGCGCCACACCATAGGCCAGTGCGCGCGGCACCGGGGCGCACTGGCGCACCGCCTGTGACGTGGCGGGCCGGGACCGGAGGGAAGGGGGGGTCTGCACGGTGGGGGGCTGGCAGCGTGGCACGTGGGGTGGTGGTTCGGGCGGTGGCAGAAGAAGAAGGCCCGCCCCAGGCTCTGCGGGGGCGCGTGCCCAAAGCGGGTTTTAAAATCGGATTATCCATGAGCCACCCCTTCCCCCCATCACCCGCCGGTGCGCCCCTGGGCGCGGCCGCTGCCGCCACCGCCCTGCCCCCCGTGACCTGGCCCGACACCGCCCGCAAAGCGGCCTTCGATGCCTGGCTGGCCCCGCTGGTGGGCGGGCAGCAGCTGCTGCCCGCCACACTGCGCCCCGCCTCGGCCGACGCGAGCTTCCGCCGCTACCTGCGCATCGACACGGCCACGGGCGCCAGCCGCATCGTGATGGATGCCCCGCCCGACAAGGAGAACTGCAAACCCTTTGTGCAGGTGCAGGGCCTGATGGCCGCCGCCGGGCTGAATGTGCCGCAGATCCTGGCGTTTGACGAGCCCACCGGCTTCATGCTGCTGTCCGACCTGGGCCACCAGACCGTGATCGAGCGGCTGAACCCCGACAAGCCCCAGGACGCCTACGCCTGGTACCAGCAGGCCACCGACGTGCTGCTGGACTGGCAGAAAGCCTCCACCCTCGGCGTGCTGCCCGCCTACGATGAGGCCCTGTTGCGCCGCGAGCTGGCGCTGTTCCCCGACTGGTACCTCGCCAAGCACCGCGCCGTCACACTGGACGACCAACAGCAGGTCACGCTGAAAAGCGCCTTTGACGCCATCGTGGCGCACAACCTGGCAGCACCCCAGGTCTATGTGCACCGCGACTTCATGACCCGCAACCTGATGGCGCCGATTGAAACAGGCGCGCCCCTGGGCGTGCTGGACTTCCAGGACGCGGTCTACGGCCCCATCACCTACGACATTGCCAGCCTGCTGCGCGACGCGTTCATCAGCTGGGAAGAAGAATTCATCATCGACATTACCGTGCGCTACTGGGAGAAGGCGCGCAAGGTCGGGCTGCTGGGCGCCACCAGCGCCAGCGGCTGGGGCGATGACTTTGGCGAGTTCTACCGCGCGGTGGAATGGATGGGCCTGCAGCGCCACCTCAAGGTCGCGGGCATTTTTGCGCGCCTGACGCTGCGCGACGGCAAGCCCAAGTACCTGGCCGACGCGCCCCGGTTCATGGCCTACATCCGCGCCACCGCCAACCGCTACCGCCAGCTGGGCCCGCTGCTCAAGATGCTCGACCAGATCGAAGGCACCGAGCCCGTTGTGGGCTTTGCCTATGGCCGCATGTAGGCAGGCAACACTGCCCAACAGCCAAAATTCAAGCCCAAACAGCCCTCTGCGCTCGACCATAAAGCGCAGATAGCTATCAAATAAATAGCAAATGCCCCGTTTCCACTGCCCTGCACCGCTGGCCACGGGTGCCGAAATCGAACTGCCCCCCGGCGCCGCGCGCCATGTGCAGGTGCTGCGCCAGCAGCCCGGCGATGCGCTGACGCTCTTCAACGGTGACGGGGGCGAGTTCGACGCCACCGTGCTGAAGATGGGCCGCAGCGACGTGTGGGTGCAGGTGGGCGCCCACCACGCCACCGAGCGCGAAGCGCCACGCGCCGTGCACCTGCTCGCCGGCATCACCGCCAACGAGCGCATGGACTGGCTCGTAGAAAAAGCCACCGAACTCGGCGTGGCCAGCATCACCCCGCTGGTGGCCGAGCGCAGCGTGCTCAAGCTCAAGGGCGAGCGCGCCGACAAGAAAATCGCCCACTGGCAGGCCGTGGCCGTGGCCGCCTGCGAACAATGTGGCCGCAACCGCGTGCCCGTGGTGCACCCCGCCATCGACCTGACGGGCTGGGTGCGCGCGCAGGCCCCTGCGGCCACCGCGTCCGGCGAGGCCGGGGCGGCGCAGCGCCTGCTGCTGTCGCTGCGCACGGGCACCCTGCCGCTGCAGCAGGCGGCAGCCCCGGCCGGGCCGGTGCTGTTCCTCTCGGGCCCCGAAGGCGGGCTCAGCAGTGCCGAAGAGGACCTGGCCCTGCAACACGGCTTTGCCCCCGTCACGCTGGGCGCCCGCGTGCTGCGCGCCGAAACCGCGCCACTGGCGGCCCTGGCGGCGCTCACACTGTTATAGGGATGTACGCGCAGCCCCCTGCGGCCTAAAATGCGCGATCGGCCGCGCCCCGCGCCTAGCCCCACCCTCTGGCAGGAGCCCCCACCTTGCGCCCACCTTCCCGCTGGCAGCGCCTCAGGGACGTGATCCTCTCCACCGATCCCCGGCGGCGCACGCTGGTGGGGATGGCGCTACTGGCCCTGCTTCTGATGGCCGCCAGCGCAGGTGTGATGCTGCTGGTGGCGCATGCCAGCGCTGCCCTCAACCCCACTGCCGTGCACTGGTGGGCCGCCCTCTCAGTGGGCGGGCTGGCCGTGATGACGGCCTTCATCCGGTCTGGCGCCACGCTTGCTCTGCGCGACCCCTCGCTCACCCTGCCGCAGATGGCCTGGACCATCACCAGCGGCGCCGTGGCCTATGTGCTGGCGGGCGAGGCGCGCGGGCTGGTGCCCAGCGTGCTGGCCATGATCCTGTTCTTTGGCACCTTCGGCCTCACGGTGGCCGAGGTGATCGGCATCGGCATCTATGCGCTGGTGGCCTTTGGCTGCGCGATTGGCGTGAGTTCGCGCCTGAGCGCCAACGCCTCGGGCTACCTCGACACGGCCTATGCCCTCATGGTCGTGATCGTGCTCGGGGGCTGTGTGGCGCTGAACCTGCGCATCCACCGCATCCGCGCGCGGCTGCAGCAGCAGCGCGAGGCCCTGGCGCAGGCGCTGGACATCAACCGCGAGCTGGCCACACGCGATGAGCTGACCGGGCTCATCAACCGCCGCGCCATGCTCGACCTGATGGAGCTGGAACACCGCCGCAGCCTGCGCAACGGCCGCCCGATGCTGCTCGTGCAGCTCGACATCGACCACTTCAAGCCCATCAACGACCAGCACGGCCATGCCACGGGCGACCGTGCACTGCAGGCCTTTGCGGGCACCGTGCGCGCCCATGTGCGCGACACCGATGTGCTGGCCCGCTGGGGCGGCGAGGAGTTTGTGCTGATGCTGTGCGACACCCAGCTGGACGACGCACGCGAGCTGCTCGAACGCGTGCGGCTGGCGGTGGAGGCGCTGGAGATCCCCCACGCCACCGGCTCGCTGCGCCTGACCGTGTCAGCAGGCCTGGCCCTGCATCTGCCGGGCGACACCGTGGTGCACACGCTGGAGCGCGCCGACCAGGCGCTCTACACCGCCAAGGCCCTGGGGCGCAACCGGTGGGTGGTGGCGCCCAATGGCCCCCAGCGGCCAGCTGGAGCAGGCCCGCTCAACGCACGGGTTTGAGCGCGCCGCAGTCGGCGGCCAGCCACTTGCCGGTCTGCGCCATGTCGAGCTGGTCGGGCTTGCCGTTGGTGGTGGTTGTGACCTTGAACTGGCCCGTGTAGGCCGTGGGGCCGTTGAAAGTCATGGCGCCCTCGCCCGTGGTGGGCGGCTGGCCCTGCGCGCCCTTGCAGCTGAAGCGCATGGCCACGGCGTTCGGCCCGGTGCGATTCACGGTCTGTGTGCAGCCCTCCTGCGGCGGGATGCGGTCCAGGTCGGCCTGCTCGGGGCTGATGCACACCTTCACCGTGCTGGTGTTGCCCCCGGGGCCCATGGCCACACCCTGCTGCGCCAGCATCTGCTCCATCTGCTTGCGCTGCGCGGGCGTCATGCTGGCCATGGACTTCTGCATCTGCGCCATGGCGGCCTCCATCTGGCCGCTCTGGCTTTTCATCACCACGCTGTGCTCCCAGAGGCCGGGGCGCAACTTCTGCACCTGGGCATGGGCGGGCGCCAGCGCGCCGGTCAAAAACAGGGCCGTGGTCAGGGCGAGGGCGGGCTGGCGCATGGTGGCTTCCAGAGTGGGAACAAGGTGACCAGTATCTCCAAGCCGCCCCGCGCTGCCAAGTGGGGGCAGACCGGGCAACCTTGTCTGCCTGCGCGGTGCCGCCTGCATGCGCGAGGCCTGTCACGCGCTCAGGTGTGGCGGCGCGCGCAGCTGCTCGGGCGTGGTGAACCAGGCGGCCGATTCGCCCAGCCCTGCGCGCGCCCGCGCCAGCTCATGCCGCGCCACGGTGCGCAGGTGCACTTCGTCGGGCCCGTCCATCAGCCTCAGTGCGCGGCCCCAGGTCCAGAAGGCCGCCAGCGGCGTGTCGGGCGACAGGCCCATGGCGCCGAAGACCTGCATGGCGCGGTCCACCACGCGCTGCTGCAGGCGCGCCGCCACCACCTTGATGGCGGCGACCTGGGCACGCACGGCGCGCGCGTCTGCCGCGTCGCCCTGGTCCAGCAGCCAGGCCGCGTGCAGCACCAGCAGGCGCGCCTGGTCGATCTCGATGCGCGACTCGGCCAGCCATTCCTGCACATTGGCCTGCTCGGCCAGCGGCTTGCCAAACGCCGTGCGCTCCAGCGCGCGTTCGGTCGCCAGGGAGAGCGCCAGCTCGCACTGGCCGATGGTGCGCATGCAGTGGTGCACACGGCCCGGCCCCAGGCGTGCCTGCGCCATCGCAAACCCTGCGCCCCAGTCGCCCAGCAGGTGGTCCGCAGGCACGCGCACGCTGCGCAGCAGAATCTCGCAATGCCCCTCGGGCGCGTGGTGGTGCAGCACGGGGATGTTGCGCACGATCTGCACACCCGGCATGTCTACAGGCACCAGCACCATGCTGTGGCAGTGGTGGCTGCCGGTCTGGTCGGCATTTTCGGCATCCGCATTGCGGCACAGCACGATGAGCAGCTTGCAATGCGGGTGCGCCGCGCCGGTGATGAACCACTTGCGGCCGCTGAGCACCAGGTCATCGCCCTCGCGCCGCACTGTGGTCTGCAAGTTGGTGGGGTCGGACGAGGCCACATCGGGCTCGCTCATCGCAAAGGCCGAGCGCAGCTGTCCGTGCAGCAACGGCACCAGCCAGCGGGTGCGCTGGGCGGGTGTGGCAAAGCGGTGCAGCAGCTCGATGTTGCCGGTGTCTGGCGCCTGGCAGTTGAACACCTCGGCCGCCCAGGGCAGGCGGCCCATGGCCTCGGCCAGCGGCGCGTAGTCAAGGTTGTTCAGGCGCGTGCCCGGCTCGTCCTCGCGCAGCGTGGGCAAGAAGAGGTTCCACAAACCCTCCTCACGCGCCAGCGCCTTGAGGTCTTCGACAAACGGCGGCGGGTAGTCGCCCGCAGCCACGGCCGCGTGCCAGGCGGCGTTGTAAGGCAGCAGGTAGCGGTCCATGAACGCGGTCAGGCGTTCATGCAGTTCACGGGCCAGGGGCGAAGGTGCAAAGTCCATGCGGCCATTGTCAAAACCGCGCCCGCCCCCGTCACAACGCAGGCGACAAGCGGCTTGACGCACATCAGGGCCGTAGCAGTGCGGGGAGGTCGATAACTACATTTTTCATAGCTAAAAACCTTTACTGGATGCGCGGAAACGCCGATTTTTATTCACAAACCCAGCCGCCAACCGCTACCATCGCCCCATGGCCACCCACTACGAAACCCTGCACCCCGCCGACCGCTACCAAGAGGCCTTTGCGGTGGAGCCGCCCCCCACCCCACTGGAACGCCACCTCCGCCCGCGCAAGCCCGGGGCCTGCATCGTGCCCGCCACCAGCGCTGCCGCCCTGGGTGCGACGCCGCCCGGGCCAGCGGACGATGCGAGCAGCGCCCCGGCAACGCGCCTGCTGGTGCCCGCGCAATGGGGCCTGGTGCCACACTGGGTCAAGTCCGCATCCGACGCCAAGCTGCGCGCGCCCAAGCTGACCCACGCCAAGGCCGACCTGGCCTCCACCGGCACCGCGTTCCGCGATGCGTGGCTGAACGGCCAGCGCTGCATCGTGCCCATGGCAGCCTTTTTTGAAGACGACTGGCGCACCGGCAAGGCCGTGCCCACCCGCATCGCCCGCGTGGACGGCAAACCCCTGGGCGTGGCGGGCCTGTGGGCGCGCTGGCAGGGCGCCGACGGCGAGGTGATCGTGAGCTACTGCCTGCTCACCGTGAACGCCAACAACCACGCGCTGCTGCACCGCTACGGCCCACCGGGCAGCGAGAAGAACATGCCCGCCATCCTGAACGAGGGCGCCTACGACGCCTGGCTGTCCGCACGCCCCGACAAGGCCAAGGAGTTTCTGCGCCAGTACGCCGCGCAGTCGCTGCTGGCCAACCCGGTGGAGAAGAAGGCGGACAAGGTGCCCAAGGGGTGGCTGGACTGAAGGCAGTCCCCGCCACCCGCCATGCGTCCGCTCAGGATGGCCGCTTCATCTGGCAGGACGTGGGCTGGGCGCTGATGTAGTTGTCCCACGCCACTTCGGAGCGGAAGCCGTAGCCGGTCTTCTCGGCGTCGTACTTCACACCCTTGCTGCCCTGCTTGGCCCAGATACCCAGGTACAGCGGCGCTTCGAGCTGGTGGTCGGTCTTGCGCATGCGCACCTCGCCCATGGGGCTCTTGTAGGTCATGTTTTCCAACGCGAAGGCCACCTTCTTGGGGTCGGTGGACTGGGCCTTGCGCATGGCATCGCGCAGCATGTGCATGCTGTTCCAGTGGGCCGCAAACACAAAGTCGTCGCCCGTCTTCTTCTTGTAGTCCACGTAGATCTTTTCCAGCTCGGGGGTGGGCGCGTTGTGCACCCAGTTCCAGATCACACCGACCTTGCCCTCGCCCCAGGGCCCGATCTGCGCAGGCGTGCCGGGGTTGTTGGCGTTGAGCGTGAAGTAGTTGATGTTCAGGCCGTAGTCGCGCGAGGACTTGAACAGCAGCGTGAGGTCGCTGCCCCAGTTGGAGGTGATGACGGTGTCGGCCTTGGCGGCCGCGATCTTGGCCACGTACGAAGCGAAGTCGCGCGTCTGCGCGATGGGGATGAAGTCATCACCCACGACCTCGATGTCCGGCCGCTTGCGGGCCAGGTATTCTTTGGCGGCCTTGGAGACCTGGCGGCCGTGGGTGTAGTCCTGGTTGAGCAGGTACACGCGCTTCACATCCTTGCGGCCCTGCAGGTAGGTGGTCAGTGCTTCCATCTTCATCTCGCTCGACGGATAGAAGCGGAAGTGCCAGAAGCTGCAGCGGTCGTTGGTGAGCTGCGGGTCCATGGCGGCGTAGTTCAGGTACACCGTCGCGCGCTCGGGGTCGCGCTCGGCGAGCTTGTTGAGCGCATCCACCAGCGCAAGCGCCACGCCCGAGCCGCCGCCCTGGGTGATGTAGCGCACGCCCCGGTCGGTGGCGGCCTTCAGCGCGTTCAGGCTCTCCTGCGGCGTGCCCTTGTTGTCGAAGTCCATCACCTCAAACTTGGGCTCGTTGGGCCCGGCCTTGGCGTTGACCTGCGCCACCACCTCGCGCAGCTGGTTCAGCGAGCTTTGGCCGGTGAGCGCGAAGGGGCCGGACAGCAGGTCGATGAAGCCGATCTTCACCGTCTCGGCCGCCCCGGCGTGCGCCGCCATCACCAGCGCTGCGGCGCATGCGCCGACCTTCAACCAATGGCGTGGCCATTTCCTGGGAACCATGTTCATGTGTGTCTCCGTGGGGTGGGTGAGTGGGAACGAAAGGAAAGCCAAAACCGAAAACCGTCAGCGCGCTGCGGTGTCATTCGCCGCCGAACACCGCGCCATGGCGTTGCCGCAACTCGTTTTTCTGGACCTTGCCGGTGCCGCCCAGCGGCAGGCTTTCGACAAACAGCACGTCGTCGGGCAGCCACCACTTGGCAACCCGCTCTGCGAGGAAGTCCAGAATCTGCGCCTTGTCCAGCACCTGCCCGGGCTTGCGCACGATGAAGAGCAGCGGGCGCTCGTCCCACTTGGGGTGCTTGACGCCGATGACCGCCGCCATGGCCACCGCCGGGTGCGCCACCGCGGCGTTCTCCAGGTCGATGGAGCTGATCCACTCGCCGCCCGACTTGATCACGTCCTTGGTGCGGTCGCGGATCTGTACCACGCCCTGCGGGTTGATGGTGGCGATGTCGCCCGTGGGGAACCAGCCATCGACCAGCGCCGAGCGCTCGGCCTTGTGGTAACGGTCCACGATCCACTGGCCGCGCACCATCAGCTCGCCCTGCGCCACGCCGTCGCGCGGCAGGCTGGCGCCGTTTTCATCCACCAGTTTGAGCTCGATGCCAAACACCGACTTGCCCTGCTTGGCCACCAGCGCATGGCGGTCTTCGGGCGGCAGCTCGGCGTCGGCAGCGCCCAGCACGCTCATGGTGGCGATGGCCGTGGTCTCGGTCATGCCCCAGCCGTGGCGCACCTCCACGTCGTACACGTCGTTGAACTTGGCGATCAGCGCCTTGGGCATGGCCGAACCGCCCACGCCCGTGCGCCGCATGGTGCTAAAGCGCAGCCCGTGCTGCTCCACATGCTGGATCAGGCCCATCCAGATCGTGGGCACGCCCGCGCTGACGGTGACGCGCTCGGTCTCCATCAGCTCGTACAGGCTGGCCGCATCCAGGCGCGGGCCGGGCAGCACCAGCTTGGCGCCGCCGATCAGCGCCGCATAGGGCAGGCACCAGGCGTTGATGTGGAACATGGGCACCACGGGCAGGATTGTCTCCCGCGCGCTGATGCTGAGCACGCCCGGCATGCAGGCCGACAGGGCGCTGAGCACCAGCGCCCGGTGCGAATACAGCACGCCCTTGGGGTTGCCGGTGGTGCCCGACGTGTAGCACAGCGCCGCGCCGGACTTTTCATCGCACGCGGGCCAGATGAAGCGGTCGTTCTGGCCGGCTACCAGCGTCTCGTACGCCTCGACGCCGGTGACTCCTTGCAGGTCGATGGAACCCAGCGTGTCGGCATCACACAGCGCCACCCAGTGCCTTACGCGGGGGCACGACGCCGCAATGGCGCGCACCAGCGGCGCAAAGGTGGTGTCGAACAGCACCACCTCGTCGTCGGCGTGGTTGACGATGTAGGCCAGCTGCTCGGGGTGCAGGCGCGGGTTGCAGGTGTGCATGACCATGCCGCTGCCCGACACGGCGTAGTACGCCTCCAGATGGCGGTGGTTGTTCCAGGCCAGCGACCCCACCACGCTGCCGGGGCGCAGGCCCAGCGCCTGCAGCGCATTGGCGAGCTGCCGGGCCCGCTGGGCCATGTCGGCAAAGCGGTAACGGTGCAGGCGGCCATCGGTGTCGCGCGAGACGATCCGCTGATCGCCGTACTGGTTCTCGCCATGCTCAAGAATGGCCGAAACCAGTAATGGCCGGTCCATCATGCTGCCGGGCTGGTGCTGCTGCATTGCCGTTGTCTCCTAGGGATGTGCGCCTTGATGCATCGCGGCATCCGAGGGGTGCCGGTGCAGAGCCCTCTTTACCGGGGCGGGTACATCGTCGCAAACAACGCGGGGCGGGCTTGTCTTTTGCGCGACTCGTCCAGCCAATCCGGGAAGGGCGCCGAGCGGCAAGGTGCTGTCGCGGCCCCACGCTGCAGTCCGCACGGTACAGTTTGCCTCGCAGGTTTATGGGATTTATCCGGTGCAGGTAGCCACGGCGGAAGGAAGCGCGATGAGCCGAAATAGTTTGGAAAAGTATCCAGGGCAACGCAATAAAGAAAAGCGTGAGCTATTCGGTCGATACCAACTTCGCGTAATTGAAAACCTGTACAAGCGGCGGTTCTTTGAGCACTTTGACAATCGCTGCTTCAAGTGCGGAATGCCAGAAAAGGTTAAACAGGAAGTCGGTTCTCCTCCAAACCTGTGTATGGACCATCATCTTTCAATGGCTCTTGGCGGGCACCTAACTCCTGGCAACCTTGTATCCCTATGCCGAAAATGCAACGGATTAAAGCTCGATAGAGCTCCGGCGGACTTCTACACGCAAGAGGAACTGGCGCGCCTTCAGCCACTACTCGACGCTCAAAATTACCTCTTTGCCTTTTCTTTTGACAGGGATCAGTGGACTCGCGACAGAGAAACTTACCTGCTCGCGGTCGGCGTAGATCAAGACGTCGTGCATGCGGCGCTTAATGACGAGGACTTTGTTGGATACGTAGGCAAAGAAGAGAAGCAGATTGGCATCACCATCACCATCACCATTGACGATGCGTTGCTCCCGCAGATTCTTGAAAACAGACAGAAGTGATGATGTCGAGCGAACAAGATTTGCTTGATTGATCGTTCAAGTGAGGGGCAGTTCTGCACGCGCCTTCCTGGACAAGCTTGGACCGACAAGTCGCGTGGTGCCGCAAAAAATTTCCGTCAAAGCGCTAACCCCTTAAACAGCGCCTCCACCCGCTTCACCACTCCCTCATCCATCCGCATCGGACGCCCCCACTCCCGCTGCGTCTCCCCCGGCCATTTGTTCGTGGCATCCATGCCCATCTTGCTGCCCAGGCCGCTCACGGGCGAGGCGAAGTCCAGGTAGTCGATGGGTGTGTGCTCCACCAGCAGGGTGTCGCGGGCAGGGTCCATGCGGGTGGTGATAGCCCAGATCACGTCCTTCCAGTCGCGCACGTCCACATCGGCATCCACCACCACGATGAACTTGGTGTACATGAACTGGCGCAGGTGGCTCCACACGCCCATCATCACGCGCCGGGCGTGGCCTGCGTAGGCCTTGCGGATGCTGACCACCGCTAGCCGATAGCTGCAGCCTTCGGGCGGGAGGTAGAAATCCACGATCTCGGGGAACTGCTTTTGCAGCAGCGGGATGAACAGCTCGTTCATCGCCAGGCCCAGCACGGCGGGTTCGTCGGGCGGTTTGCCGGTGTAGGTGCTGTGGTAGATCGCGTCGCGCCGCAGCGTGATGCGGTCCACGGTGAGCACGGGGAACTCGGCGCATTCGTTGTAGTAGCCCGTGTGGTCGCCGTAGGGGCCTTCCAGCGCGTGCTGCCAGCCGCTTGGGTGATTGGCATCGGGCTGGATGTGGCCTTCGAGCACGATCTCTGCCGTGGCAGGCACCTGCAGCGGCACGCCGAGCGCGGGTGTGACCTCGGTGCGGGCACCGCGCAGCAAGCCCGCAAACTGGTACTCGCTCAAGCTGTCGGGCACGGGCGTGACGGCGCCCAGCAGCGTGGCGGGGTCCGCACCCAGGGCCACGGCCACGGGGTAGGGCTGGCCGGGGTGCTGGGCGCAGTGGTCGGCAAAGTCCAGCGCGCCGCCGCGGTGCGCCAGCCAGCGCACGATGACCTGGTTGCGCGAGAGCACCTGCTGGCGGTAGATGCCCAGGTTCTGCCGGGCCTTGCGCGGGCCGCGCGTGATGGTCAGGCCCCAGGTGATGAGCGGGGCCACGTCGCCGGGCCAGCAGTGCTGCACGGGCAGGCGGTCGAGATGAACGTCGGGGCCTTCCCACACCTCCTGCTGGCAAGGCGCGCCGCGCGCCACGGTGTGCGGCGCCATGTTCCACAGGGTCTTGAGCAGCTGGCCCATGCCCAGCATGTCCTTAAAGCCTTTGGGGGCCTCGGGCTCTTTCAGCGTGGCGAGCAGCTCGCCCAGGGCGCGCACACCGCGCAAGTCGGGCACACCCATGGCGCGGGCCACGCGGGCGGGTGTGCCGAACAGGTTGGTGAGCACCGGCATGTGGTGGCCCGTGGGCTGCTCGAACAGCAGCGCGGGCCCTCCGGCGCGCAGCACGCGGTCGCTGAGTGCAGTCATCTCCAGGTGGGGCGAGACGCTTTCGCCCACGCGGCGCAGGTCGCCCGTGGCTTCGAGCTGGGCCATGAAGTCGCGCAGGTCGCGGTAGGCCATATTAGTTATCAGAACATGAACAAAAAAGGCCGTTTGCGCGCGTCCATCATGCGCAAATAGCTATCAATACAATAGCAATCAATCCAATCCCTGCCAGCGAGGCATCAGGCTGTGCTCCACGCCGATCAGGTCCAGCACACGTGCCACGCTGGTGTCCACCACCTCGCCCACTGTCTGCGGGCGCAGATAGAAGGCGGGCAGCGGCGGGCAGACGATGCCGCCCATCTCGGTCACTACCACCATGTTGCGCAGGTGGGTGAGGTGCAGCGGCGACTCGCGCACCATCAGCACCAGGCGGCGGCGCTCCTTGAGCGCCACGTCGGCCGCGCGCGTGAGCAGGTTGTCGGCCAGGCCATGCGCAATGGCAGCCAGCGTGCGCATGGAGCAGGGCGCGACCACCATGGCGTGGCACTGGAACGAGCCGCTGGCAATGGTTGCGCCGACGTTGGCTACGTCGTGCACGCGGTGCGCCAGGGCCTCCACAGCGGGGCGGTCCATGTCCAGCTCGTGCTGCAGGTTCCGCCAGCCTGCGTCCGAGACGACCAGGTGGGTCTCGATGCCGCTCTGGCCCTGCAGCACCTGCAAGAGGCGCGCGCCGTACACGGCGCCGCTGGCGCCCGAGATGGCGACGATGACGCGGCGCAGGGAGGCGGACTCAGCCATGGGACACCCCTTCAGCAGCCGAGGCACGCAGCGGCTCGGCCAGCTGGTCGGCCTCGACCTGCTCCAGCACCAGCGCGGCCTGCACGGGGTCGAAGTCTTCGTGCGCGCGTTTTTTCACGCCGTATTGCTGCAGCTGGTAATGCCGGTCGGCCGCAATGCCGTGGCGGGCGAGGGTGCTTTTGACGCAGACCAGCGGACAGCCGTCGAGCGCGATGATGGGGCGGCCCGAGCGCACAGTCTTCATGAGGTGCGGCACATCGCCGCCCACCCCGGCGATGCACGACATCTCGGCCACGCCGCGCCGGTCGAGCTGCAGCGCCACGTGGTTGGCCAGCTGCGCGGCGCTGGAGCAGCCGGAGCAGGAATACACCAGGGGATGGTCGGGGTGCGCGCCGCTCATGGCCGCACCCTCCGGCCCACACGGCGGGCCAGTGCGCCCAGCACTGCGTGCGGGGCCAGCCTGCGCAGCGCGCCGCCGGGCTGCAGCCACTGGCGCGGGTCGAGCACGGGGGTGTCGAGCGCGTCCAGCGCGTTCTTCACAGCCAGGCCCAGCTCGGTGTCGCCCTCCATGGCCAGGCGGCGGCAGAAGAACAGGGTGTCGGGGTCCTGCTTGCGCTGGGCCAGCCACAGAAAGTCCTGTGCGCTGGCGCGCAGCGTGAGGTCGGGCTCCGCAGGGGTGGCATGCAGGGGCGCGAAGCGCTGCCCGTCCCAGCCAAAGTCCAGCGCCACGCGCGCATCGCGCACGGCCATGCGCAGGCGCCGCCCGCGCAGCAGGGCCAGCACATCGGCAGGCAGATGCGGGGCCAGCACCAGGTTGAGCCCCACGGCCAGCGCGGCCGCGCCCGGCCAGGCTGGCAGGCGCGACAGCACGGCGCCCACGGGCGCGGGCAGGGTGAAGGGCTGCGCGGTGGGCGCAGCCGACGGGGCAGCGGAAAAGGGGCTCTCTGCAGTCATGGGGAGAAGTTCTGGGTGGTGGGTGGTGCGTGGGCAGGAGTGGCTCAGGCGACGTAGACCAGCACGGTGGTGAAGTGGCAGGCACTGCCCGCCAGCACAAACAAATGCCACAGCCCGTGGCCATGGGGAATGCGGTGGTCGGCCGCATAGAAGACCACGCCCAGCGTGTACGCCGCGCCACCGGCGGCCAGCCAGGCAAAACCGGCGGGCGAGAGCGCGCGCCACAGCGGCACCACAGCCACCAGTGCCAGCCAGCCCATGGCCACGTACAGCACCAGCGACAGGATGCGGGCGCCGCGCGCGAGCCAGATCTCCTGCACCACGCCCAGCGCCGCGAGCCCCCACACCACACCCAGCAGCGACCAGCCCCAGGCGCCGCGCAGCGACACCAGCGCAAACGGCGTGTAGCTGCCCGCGATCAGCAGGTAGATGCTGCAGTGGTCGAGCTTTTGCAGCACCGCCTTGGGTTTGCACGCACGCACACTGTGGTACGCGGTGGAGGCGGCGTACAGCAGCACGAGCATGGCGCCGTAGATGCTGAAGCTCACGATCTTCCAGGGGTCGCCCAGGCGTGTGGCCAGCACCACCAGCACGGCGGTGCCGGTGGCGGCCAGGGCTGCGCCCACCAGGTGGGTGAGGCTGTTGAGACGTTCGCCAGGGTACATGGCTAACCAGCGGCAGCCTTGCCAGCCGAGGGCGTGGCCTGCGCCGTGCGCGCGGGCCCCACGCGCCCCTGCTCCAGCCCGGGGCGGCCCTCCCAGAATCCGTTGCAGGGGGCATCGGGCAACAGCGGCTCGGCCTGCTGGGCGCAGCGCGCGGCCAGGGCGGCGTTGGTGGCGTCGCAGCGGGCGGCGTCGAACAGCGCCACCACCTCGGGCATGTGCCGGGCCTGGGGCGACAGGCGCACCAGGTCCACGCCCAGCGCAGCCATCTGCGGCAGCGCGTGCAGCAGCTGGTACACGCGGGCTGATTGCGTCTGGATGCCGTTGAGCACCAGAAAACCCTCGCCATCGCGCGTGCGCAGCGGCAGGCCGTCGGGGTGGCTCTGGCAGACAAATCCGCAGTCGTCCTTGGGCCGGTTGGCGTGGCGCGCAGTGAAACAGCGGGCCGAGTAGGCCAGCGGCAGCCGCCCGTGCGCAAACACCTCCGTCTGCAACCCGGCGGGCCGCGCGGCCTGGATGCGCGCGAGGTCGGCCTGGGGCATCTCCACGGGCATCACCCAGCGGGTGGCACCCAGCTGCGCGATCCAGCCTACGGCGCGCGGGTGGTACAGGTTCAGGTGGGGCCCGGCCACAAAACGCTGTCCGGCCTGGTGCAGGCAGTGCACGGCGCCCATGTCGTTGGCCTCCACCTCAAACCCGGGCTCGTTGGCCACGAGCTTGTGCATGGTGCCCACGTCAGCCGTGGATTCGAGCAGCACCTGGGTGGAGAGCACCACTTGCTTGCCTGCAGCGCGCAGCATCTCGCCCAGCGCCAGCCAGTCGGCCAGGCGCAGTTCGTGGCGGCGCGAGCACACGGTCTCACCCAGGTACACCACATCGAGCGGTGTTCCCGCCAGGGTCTCGTAGAAGTCAAACACCTGGCTGCGTGGCCAGTAGTACTGCAGGGGGCCCAAAGAGATTTTCATGGGAGCGGTCTCCGGGGTTTTCATCGGGTTGTTTCGGTTTCAAAGAGGCACACCAGCCTGCAATCCAGCGCGGGCCAGGCCAGCGACCGCCGCGCAAGGGCCGCCCCGCCGCGCTGGCGGTGTCTCCCTTCCCGCATCGCGCTAGCGAGGCGAGAGAAGGGGGAAGGCGCGCAGCGCCTCAGGGGGTTGTTCCTCATTTCCAGGGGCGGTGGTAGGCGCCCAGCGTGTGCTGCTGGCCCTCGGCCACCTGGTCGAGCTGGGCCATCCAGTGCGTGCGCGGGCGATAGCGCTGGGGCTGGGCCATGCAGTCGTCGATGGCAGCGCGCCACACCTGCGTGACCTGGGCCACATAGGCGGGGCTGCGCTGGCGGCCTTCGATCTTGATGGCGCGCACGCCCATCTGCACCAGCTGGGGCAGCAGCTCCAGCGTGTTCAGGCTGGTGGGCTCTTCCAGCGCGTAGTAGCCCTGGTCGTCCTCCACGTCAAAGCGGCCCTTGCACAGCGTGGGGTAGCCGGCTTTTTCGCCGGGCGCAAAGCGGTCTATCAGCACACCGCCCAGGCGCGACTCCATGCCGCCCTCTGTCTCCTGCCAGCGCACGGCCTTGGGGGGCGAGCACACGCCGTGGGTGTTGGGCGATTCGCCCGTGGCGTACGACGACAGTGCGCAGCGCCCCTCCACCATCACACACAGGCTGCCAAAGCCGAAGACCTCGATCTCGACCTCGGTGCGCTCGATCACCTGGCGCACCTGCGGAAGCGAGAGCACGCGCGGCAGCACGGCCCGCACGATGCCGAACTGCGCACGGTAGAAGTTGATGGCGTCGTGGTTGGTGGCCGAACCCTGCACCGACAGGTGCAGCCGCAGCCGGGGGTGGTGCTGCACTGCGTGCTGCATGAGGCCGGGGTCGGCCAGGATGACGGCGTCCACGCCCAGGTCCACCGCCTGGTCCAGCGCGCTCAGCCAGGGCGCCTCGCGCCCGGCCTGCGGGTAGGTGTTGAGCGCCATGAACACCTTGGCGCCGCGCGCGTGGGCGTAGGCAATGCCCTGCGCAATGGCGGCGGCGTCGAAGTTGAGCCCCGCAAAGTTGCGCGCGTTGGTGGCGTCGCGCAGGCCCAGGTAGACGCAGCTGGCGCCATGGTCCACGGCGGCCTTGAGGGCGGGCAAGCTGCCTGCGGGGCAGACCAGCTCGGGCGCCGCCAGCGGGGCTGCCGGGGCGGCAGCGAAAGAAGATACGGTCACGGAATCCATCGCGGTCCATCGTCCAAACAGGCCCGCACGGTACGGCGGCCGGGGGGCGCGTCCGCTGATCCCGATCAAAGCGGGCGCACAATGGCAGAGTTTTTTTGTCGGAATTGACCCAGATCCGGTCTCCGGCTTGACCCATTTCAAGTGCGCCTTGACGCACCTCCAGCCCATGAACCGCAACCTTTGGCTGCTGGCCCTGTGCCAGGGCCTGTTCCTCACCAACAACGTCGTCTTCATTGCCATCAACGGCCTGGTGGGCCTGCAGCTGGCCCCGTTTGGCTGGATGGCCACGCTGCCCGTGATGGGCTATGTGGTGGGCGGGGCGCTGTCCACCCCGCTGGTGGCGCACAGCCAGGCACGCTGGGGGCGCAAGGTGTCGTTCCAGATCGGGCTGGCCGTGGCCGTGGTGTCGGCCGCGCTGTGTGCCTGGGCGGCGTTCAGCGCCAGCTTCTGGCTGCTGTGCACGGCCACGGTGGTGGCGGGCTACTACAGCGCCAATGGCGGGCTGTACCGCTTTGCTGCGGCCGAACTGGCCACGCCAGACTACCGGGAAAAGGCCGTATCGCTGGTGCTGGCCGGTGGCCTGCTGGGCGCCGTGGCGGGCCCCAACCTGGCCAGCGCTACGCGCACGCTGTTCCCGGTGCCGTTTGCGGGCGCCTACATCGCGCTGATTGGCGTGGCGCTGTTGTCCATGCTGTGCATGTCGGCCATCCGCTTCGAGGTGCAACCCGTGGTGCTCAATGCTGCGGGCCAGCGCGAGCAGGGGCGCCCGCTCAAAGTCCTGATGCGCCAACCTGCCTTCATCGTGGCCATTGTGGGCGCCGCGCTGGGCTATGGCGTGATGAACCTGCTGATGGCTGCCACGCCGCTTGCCATGCAGGTGTGCGGGTTTGACTTCGACGCCTCGGCGCTGGTGCTGGAATGGCATGTGATCGGCATGTTTGCGCCCGGCTTTGTCACCGGCCACCTCATCAAGCGCTTTGGCGTGTTGCCCATCATGGGCGTGGGTGTGCTGCTGAACTTTGCCTGTGTGGCCGTGGCGCTGATGGGCCTGGAGCTGCACCACTTCGGCATTGCGCTGTTCTTCCTCGGCGTGGGCTGGAACTTCCTGTTCACAGGCTCCACCACGCTGGCGATGACGGCCTACCGCCCGGAAGAGAAGGACCGCGCCCAGGCAGCCATCAACTTCTGCGTGTACGCCACGCTGGCACTGAGTGCGTTTTCGTCGGGCGTGCTGGTCACCACCCAGGGCTGGACGCTGCTCAACGCGGGCTCGCTGCTGCCCATCACCCTCACCGGGCTGGCACTGCTGTGGCTGGCGCTGCAGCGCCGCCGCCCTACGGCGGCGGTGTAAGGCCCCCGTCCCCGGCCGCCACCTCGGCCTGCAGCCACTGCATGAAGGCGGTCACCGTGGGGTCGGGTTCGCGTGCGGGTGGCATGAACAGGCTGTAGCCCCGGGCGCCCGTGTCGGCATGCGGGTGGGCCAGGGCCAGCGTGCCCGCGTCCAGTTCGCGCTGCACAAAATACTGCGGCACCAGGCCCACGCCCAGGTCGGCGCGCACGGCCTCCACCAGCATCGAGAACAGGTCGAACCGGTGGCCCCCCAGCCGGTGCTCGGGCACACGCGTAATGCCCGCGCCCGCAAACCAGTCGTCCCACACGCCCAGGCGCGAGCTGAGCTGCAGCAGCGGCACGGCGCGGAAGTCGCCACGCGCCATGGCCCGCCGGTGGCGTGCGCCGGGCGCACACACGGCCACCACCACCTCGCGCATCAGCGGCGTGGCTTGGGCGCCGGGCCAGCTCGCATCGTCGTACTGCACAGCCAGGTCAAACGGCACCTCGGACATGTAGGTCTGCGTAGGAAACACCTGCAGGTGCAGGCTGCAATGCCGGTGCCGGGCCAGGAAGGCGGGCAGGCGCGGCAGCAGCCAGCGCTCGGCAAACACGGGCACACATCCCACCAGCAGGCGCGTTCCATCGGGCCGCTGGGCCATGGCTTCGAGGGTGTGGTTCTGCAGCCGCAGCAGGTCACCCACCACCTGGCCGTGGTAGCGCCGCCCGGCGGGTGTGAGGCGCGAGCCACGTGCGCTGCGCTCGAACAGCAACACGCCCAGCTGGGCCTCCAGGTGGCGGATCTGCTGGCTGACGGCGCTGTGCGTGATGCACAGCTCTTCGGCCGCCTGGCTCACGCTGTGGTGGCGGGCCACGGCCTCGAAGGCCAGGAGGGCGCGGGTGCTGGGAATGTGGCGGTGCATGGAAGGGGCAGGCAAAGCAAGGGGGTGTAAGAAAAACTGTCAGCCCGCCAAATTAAAGCAAAGCGGGCGCCGCGCACTCGCGCGACGATGCGGGGCATGCAAGCTCCACGCCCACGGTGGGGAGCTGCGCCTTTTGTTGTTGCTTTGTTTTCCTTCCTCCTTATGACCTCCACCGCCTCCCGCCCACGCCGTCCCCACGCCACCCACGCGCTGTGCGCCATCGCCCTGGCTGCCGCCACCTGGACGGCGCCCGCCGCCGCACAAAGCGCCGTGGCCTCGGCGCCCGAACAACTCAGCCCCGCCGTGGAGACGGCCTTCACGCGCCTGCTGGCCTCGCCCCGCATCACCCAGCTGATGGACGCCGTGCGCGCCGACCACACCCGTTCCATCGACGACCTGAAGATGCTCACCGAGATCGAGGCGCCGCCCTTCAAGGAACAAAAGCGCGCCGAGGCCTTTCTGGCGCGGCTGCAGGCGCTGGGCCTGACCCACGCCGCCATCGACGCCGAAGGCAATGTGGTGGGCCTGCGCAAGGGCACGGGCAAGGGGCCCAAGCTGGTGGTCTCCGCCCACCTGGACACAGTGTTCCCAGCGGGCACCGACGTGAAGGTGAAGGAGCAGGACGGCAAGCTGATGGCCCCCGGCATTTCGGACAACACCCGCAGCCTGGCCGTGCTGCTGTCGTGGCTCAAGGTGCTGAACGAGCAGAAGATCGAGACCGTGGGCGACCTGCTGTTTGTGGGCAATGTGGGCGAGGAAGAGCTGGGCAACCTGCGCGGCATGAAGCACCTGTTTGCCGAACACCGCGACATCGACGGCATGGTGGCCCTGGAGCCCGCCGCCGACGGCAACGTGCTGGTGCTGGGCACGGGCAGCCACCGCTACGAGGTCACCTTCAAGGGCCCGGGCGGCCACAGCTATGCCGCGTTTGGCCGCGTGCCCAGCGCCATCCACGGCATGGGCCGCGCCATTGCCAAGATCGCCGACGTCAAAACCCCCAGCTACCCCAAGACCACCTTCACCGTGGGCACGGTGGGCGGCGGCACTTCGGTGAACACGATTGCGCCCGATGCGCGCATGGCGGTGGACATCCGCTCGGACGCGATGGCGCCGCTGCTGGAGACCGAGAAGAAGATCCTCGCCGCCATCGACGAGGCCGTGGCCGAGGAGAACCAGCGCTGGGGCGTGCAGTCGCTCAGCGTGTCGCACAAGCTGATTGGCGACCGCCCGGGCGGGCAGACCGCGTCCGACGCGCTCATCGTGCAGGCCGCTGTGCGCGCCAACCGTGCGCACGGCCGCAAGACCATCCTGGGCGGGGCCAGCACCGACGCCAACGTGCCCATGTCGCTGGGCATCCCGGCCATCGTGATTGGCGGCGGCGGCAAGACGGGCGGCTTCCATGCGCTGTCGGAGTGGATCGACCTGACCGATGCCTGGCAGGGCGCGCAGACCTCGCTGGTCACCGTGCTGGGCCTGGTGGGTGTGAAGGGGGTGAGCGAGCCCCTGCTGGAAAAGCGCCGGGCAAAGTAGCCCCCCTGAGCGGCTTCGCCGCTTCCCCCACAGGGGGACGCCACCAGCGCGGCGGGGCGGCCCTTGCGCGGTGGCACTGGCCCAGGCCGCGCCAGTCTTGGCGCGTGTGAGCGCGGCGACCGCTCATTGCTGCCCCACCCCCGAACCGTTCGGGCTGAGCCTGTCGGAGCCGGGGCACTGCGCAGGCAAAGCGCAGAACGAGGGAGCGCGGAATTCACCTTTGTTGACACAGGGCGCCCGCACGACTGCGTAAGAACGTGTTTACGATCTCTCTTTTGTTTTTCTTGCGCAGGAGATCACCATGGGCTTGCTCGATTCCGTCTTGGGTGCCGTCATCAACAGCGCGTCGCAGGGCGGCGCACAGGCGTCGGCGGGTGGCGCGGGCGGTGGGCTGGGCGGCTTGATCAGCCTGGCTGCGCAAAACCCGCAGCTCGTCCAGGCGGTGATGTCCCTGATCAGCAACGACGGCCCGGTGGGTGGCCTGCCCGGCCTGATGGCCAAGTTCCAGCAGGCGGGGCTGGGCAATGTGATTGCCTCGTGGCTCAGCGCCGGGCCCAACCAGGCGATCTCGGGCGATCAGCTGTCGCAGGTGCTGGGCAGCGGGCCGCTGTCACAGATCGCCACGCAGCTGGGTGTGGGCTCGGGCGCCGCCGCAGGGCAGCTGGCCCAGGTGTTGCCCGGCCTCATCGACCAGCTCAGCCCCCAGGGCCACGCACCGCAGGGCGGGTTTGGCAATGCCAACGATCTGTTCGGGATGCTGGGCGGCTTGCTTCAAAAATGATAGCTATCAGCGCATAATGGACGCGCGCAAACGGCTTTTTCTTCTCACATTCTGAGCACTACACCAGCGGGCAGCGCCGCACCAGCCACTGGCGCAGCAGGTCGAACACGGGCGCGGCCAGCTCGGGGCTTTCATTGAACAGCTCGTGGTACAGGGGCTCGAAGCAGTGCGACTGCACCAGGGCCTGGGGCGCGGCGGCGGCAAAGGCGCGGCTGCCTGCGGGGTTGACGAGCTTGTCGCTGCCCGCCCAGATCAACAGCGTGGGCACGCTCCAGTGCGCTGCGCGGGCCACGGTGGCGGGGCCGCCGTCGGCAATGAAGCGGGCCAGGCGTGCGCTGATGCGGTCGTGGCACAGCGGGTCAGCCAGGTAGGCGGCAGGCACGGCCGGGTCGTGCGAGAGGTACTGCGCATCAAGCCCGTTGCCCACGCGCAGGTTGGGCGCAAAACGCGGCAGCGTGGCCAGCAGCAGCTTTTGCACGGCGTTCAGGCCCGGGTCCAGCGCGGGGGATGACAACACCAGCGCATCGATGGGCCGCAGGTGCATGGCCACAAACCGCGCGGCCACCAGGCCGCCCATGCTGTGGCCCAGCAGCACCAGGGGCTGGCCTTGTGGCATGCGGGCGCGGGTGGCATCGACCAGGTCGGCCAGGTCGTCCAGCAAACGCAGGTCGCTGGTGAGTCCGCCACGCGGCCCGGAGGATTCGCCATGGCCGTAGTGGTCGTAGCCACGCACGGCAAACCCCCAGTCGTTCAGCCGGCGGGCCACAGGGTCGTAGCGACCCACATGCTCGCCCAGGCCATGCACAAGCAGCACGGTGCCCCGGCAGGGCTCGTCCTCGGGCAGGGGCCAGTCCTGCACGGCCAGGTTCTCGCCGTCACTGGCGGTGAAGGTGGTGAGGGTCGAGGGGGTCAGTTCGTCGGCGTTCATGGGCAGCAGGGGCTGTCAGGGGGATGGCACGCAGCATACCCCGCGCCTTTCAACTCTCGAAGGACTCAGTGGCAACCCCATCGCTCCAGCCCCAGGCTGTACCGGTTGAGGTCCCGCCTCATCCCGCCCAGCTCACGCGAGCGAGGTCCACAGGTCGTCCCAGTCTGCGGGCTGGAAGTTGCCCTCTCGCCGCAACACCTGCTGGTGCTGGCGGTTGAGGACATAGTGGGTGGGGCGACGGGTGATGGCGCCAAAGCTGTCCTGATGCCCGGCCGCATTGCGCCAGGCGATGGGAAAGCGTTGTTCTGCTGGCACAGACACTTTCAGCAGTTCGATGTACTGCATGAAGTCCGCACTTTTCTCGTCCATGTTCACGCCGAGCAGCACAAAGTCACGCTGACGGTTGTTGGTGTAGAACTCACGCATGAGCCGGAGTTCGTTGACGCACAGGGCGCAGCCCGCCGTAAAGAAACTCACCAGACACACCTTGCCCGCATAGTCCGCCAAGGCCAGAGGCTTGCCGTCACTGCTGGTGCCCGACAGCGTGTGGCGCGGGCCAGGGGAGGTGGCCGCGGGCGCCTGGGCATGCACAAGAGGCTGTACCGCAGCAGCCAGCGTGGTGGCCGCACAGGCATGCAGAAATGCGCGTTTTTCCATGGTTATCAGGGCCTGTTTCGAAAGAGTGGAAGAGCAGCGAAAGCCAGAACAATCGCGCCGGTCAGCCTGCCGCAGCGGCGGCCGCCTGGTGCTGCGCCATGCCGGCAATCACCTGCGCCACGGCAGCGGTGAGCTTCTTGGCATAGGGCACGTGCAAAAACTCGTTGGGGCCGTGTGCGTTGCTCTTGGGGCCCAGCACGCCGCAGACCATCATCTGCGCGGTAGGGAAGCCTTCGCTGAGCATGTTCATGAGCGGGATGGTGCCGCCCTGGCCGATGTAGCCGCAGGGCGCGCCAAAGTGGGCTTGCGACGCATCGTTGAGCGCCTGCTCGAACCAGGGCGTGGTGCTGGGCGCATTCCAGCCCGTGGCGCCGCTCGTGCCCTGGAAGGTGACCTTGGCCTGGTAGGGGGCGTTGTCTTCGAGCAGGGCTTTCAGCTCCTGCACTGCAGAGGCCGCGTCCACCAGGGGCGGCAGGCGCAGGCTGAGCTTGAAGGCGGTGTAGGGGCGCAGCACGTTGCCAGCGTCCTGCAGCGCAGGGAAGCCTTCGGCGCCGGTCACAGAGAGCGTGGGCTCCCAGGTGCGCTTGAGCAGGGCCTGCAGCGGGTCGGTGGTGGTGGGCAGCGCAAAGGTGGTGGAGCCGCCGCAGTCGTAGTGCGCCCAGGGGAAGCGCTTGTACACCTCTTCGCCCAGGATGCCCGCCGTGGCGCGGGCCTGGGCGAGGCGGTCGGCGGGCACTTCGCAATGGAAGCTCTGGGGCAGCAGGCGGCCGGTCTTGCTGTCTTCCAGGCGGTCGAGCACCTGGCGCATGATGCGGAAGGACGAGGGCACCAGGCCCGAGGCGTCGCCGGAGTGGATGCCTTCGGTGAGGATCTCGACCTTGAGCGTGCCGGTGGCCATGCCACGCAGGCTGGTGGTGAGCCACAGCTGGTCGTAGTTGCCCGCGCCCGAATCCAGGCACACCACCAGCGCCACGTTGCCCATGCGGGGCTTCAAGGCCTCGATGTAGGGCAGCAGGTCGCGCGAGCCGCTTTCCTCGCAGGTCTCGATCAGGCCGACGATGCGCGGGTGGGGCACGTTCTGGCGCTTCAACTCTTGCACGGCGGCGATGCTGGCGTAGACCGCGTAGCCGTCGTCGGCGCCGCCCCGGCCGTAGAGCTTGCCGTCCTCGTACTTGGGCGTCCAGGGGCCGAGGTCGTTGCGCCAGCCGCTGAACTCGGGTTGCTTGTCGAGGTGGCCGTACATGAGCACGGTGTCGGTGGCGCCTGCCTGGGTGGCGTCGATTTCAAAGAACAGCACCGGCGTGCGGCCTTCCAGGCGCACCACTTCGAGCTTCAGGCCTTCGACCTTTTGCGACTCGACCCATGCGGCAGCGTTGCGCACCACGGTGTCGAGCAGGCCCTGCGCGGCCCAGTCGGGCGAGAACATGGGCGACTTGGCGGGGATGGCGATGTAGTCGGTGAGCTGGCCCAGGATGTCGTTGTCCCAGGCCTGGCTGACCCTTTCGAGGGCCAGGGCGGGTTGCAGGGCGTGGGCGGGGACTCGGGCGTTCATGGACAGCTCTCCTGGATGTGGGGGGTGGGAACCTGGGGGCGGCCTCATGCAGGTCGCGCCGGGGGCCCGCAGGTTCTTGTGGACCAAAACCAGCATTCCAACACAACACCTGCGCGCGTGCCACGGGGCGCTGCCATACACCTGCGCAAGGTTCTGCTGCGCCGCAGCATGGGCCCTGCCTCTGCCGGGCGACCGCAGCGCTCAGTACCGGGAGACGGGGTGGGTTTCTGGGTTGTCCAGGGCGGCACGCTGCGCGGACGGGCGGCGCAGGCCCGTGGCCACCTCCACCCGGTTGCGGCCGTTTTCCTTGGCCTGGTAGAGCGCGCGGTCGGCGGCGGCGATCAGCATGTCCCAGCTGTCGCCCGACTCCAGGCGGCCGCCGAACACGCCAATGCTCACGGTGACAGCGATGCTGGTGCCCCCGCCCGGCTCGGGGCGGGCATCGCTGGCCCCTTCGGTGGCGCCCACGCGGCAGCGCGATTCGGCCACCGCGCGGCACAGCTCGCGCGCCAGCTGTTCGGCGCCCAGCAGCGTGGTGTCGGGCAGCACCACCATGAATTCCTCGCCGCCATAGCGGCCCACCAGGTCCTGCGCACGCACGCGGCCGCGCAGCACATTGACCACATGGCACAACACCTGGTCGCCTACCGGGTGGCCGTAGCGGTCGTTCACGCGCTTGAAGTGGTCGATGTCCACCATCATGAGGGCGATGGGCTCGCGCGTGCGCACGGCGCGCGAGACATCGCGGTCCAGCGCCGAGATCAGCGAGCGGCGGTTGGCCACGCCCGTGAGCGGGTCGATGGCCGCCATGATGCGGTTGTTCTCGTCGGCCCGGTCGCGCGCCATGAACACAAAGCCCATGGAGCTGATGAGGACCACCGAAAACGTGGCGAGAAAGGTGAGCGTCTGCAGCGCGTTGGCCTGCAGGATGCCCGAGGCCACAGCCGAGCTGCTCAGGGCCAGCAGGGCACGGCCACTGAGCACGGCGGCCTCCAGCCCCAGTCCCGCCACCAGCAGCCACTGGCCCCGTCCTACTGCGGCATCGCGGCGCTGAAGTGCCGTGGCCAGGGCCCACACCGCCTGCAGGCCAATCACCAGACCCACAAAACTCACGCGCGCCGGAAAGTTGTCGATGAAGGCAATCACAAAGCCGGTGACCAGCACCGGCGGCGCCACGAGCAAAGGCCACCGGGCAGGCTGCCCCTGGAACTGGTGGATCGCCGCAATCATGCCGACAAACACGCAGGACAGCAGCACGTTACCCAGCACCACCGACAGCACGTCGGGCACCACGCCCCGCAGCATGATGAGGCCGTGCCCGATGGCGTTGACCAGCAGGGCCGCCGCCCAGCGCCCCAGGCCGTCGCGTCGGCGCCCCCAGCCCACCACGGCCATGGAGGCGGCCATCATGAGCGAGCTGACAATGATCATTGCCAGCATGGTGGGAACGTGGGCTGCCATGGAGCGCTGGGGGCCTGTGGGTGGTGAGGGCGGTGGGTCAGCCCAGCATAAACCAAGCGGCGCGGCGCGCGAAACACCAATGTGCCACCCCGGTGGCAACAAGGAAGGCGCGGCGGGGCATCACCATCCCCCGCTGCGGTGCCTCAGTGCAGCTGCGCGGGTTCGCGCGCTGTGCGGGCATGGGTGGAGGTGCTGCCGGGCGCCTGCAGCGCGGGCAGGTCCGGCGGGGCATCGCCCGCACCGTGCCGCAGCTTGAACACCTGCACCGCGCCCGCCAGGCGCGTGGCCTGCTCACGCAGGCTTTGGGCGGCGGCGGCCGACTGCTCCACCAGCGCGGCGTTCTGCTGCGTCATCTGGTCGAGCTGGTTCACGGCGGTGTTGACCTGGCCAATGCCGTCCGACTGCTCGCCCGAAGCCGCTGTGATCTCGCCAATGATGTCACCCACGCGTTTGACCGACCCCACGATCTCGTCCATGGTGCTGCCCGCGTTCTGCACCAGGCGCGCGCCCGACTCCACGCGCTCCACCGAGGCACCGATGAGCGCCTTGATCTCCCGCGCGGCCTCGGCGCTGCGCCCAGCGAGGTTGCGCACCTCGCTGGCCACCACGGCAAAGCCCCGGCCCTGTTCGCCTGCACGCGCGGCTTCCACGGCCGCGTTGAGCGCCAGGATGTTGGTCTGGAACGCAATCGAATCGATCACGCCGATGATGTCGGCGATCTTGCGCGAACTCTGGTTGATGTCGCCCATGGTGGTAACCACCTCGCCCACCACCTGGCCGCCGCGTGCGGCCACCTCGGCGGCGGTGCTGGCCAGCTGGTTGGCCTGGCGCGCAGCATCGGCCGACTGGCGCACCGTGGCGGTGAGCTGGTCCATGCTCTGCGCGGTCTGCGCCAGGCTGCTGGCCGTGGCCTCGGTGCGGGCCGACAGGTCCTGGTTGCCGCTGGCGATCTCGGCGCTGGCGGTGGTGATGCTGTCCACCGCGTTGCGCACCTGCTGCAGCATCTGGGTGTAGCGCTGGCGCATGCCTTCGACCTCCTGCACCAGCGCGCCGATCTCGTCGCGCCGCGTGGTGCGGAAGGCCTCGGTCAGGTCGCCCTGCGCCACCAGTGTGATGGCCTGGGTCAGGTCCTGCAGCGGGCGGCTCACGCCCCGGCGCAGCATGACGAACAGGCCGATGGCCAGCAGCACCACGGCCACGGCCATCAGGCCCCACACGGCCAGCGTGACGCGCCGCTGGCTGGCCATGGCCTCACCGTCGGCCACCTCGGCCACCACCCACCAGCCGCCGCTGGTCTTGCGCACCAGCGCCCAGGGGTCGGTGGCGCCCGCACCCAGCACGGGGGCAGCCTCGCGCACAAAACCGTCTTGCGACGCTGCCAGGGCCTCGAAGAACGGGCGCGCCTGCGGATAGGCCTCCAGCACGCGCTTGCCGCGCGCCGTGGGGTGGTACACAAACACTGCCTTGTCGAGCGAGGTGCCTGGGTTGATCACGTAGGTGCCGCCATGCTCGAAAAATTTGGTCTGCGTGACCTGCTTTTGCAGCATGGCGTGGAACACGCTGATGTCGTTGCCGATGAACAGCAGCGCAATCACCTTGCCTGCGGCGTCCTTGGCGGGCAGATAGTGGCCCATGAAGGGCTTGCCACCCGCCACCGTGACGCCCGTGTAGGGCTCACCCTTGGACACCGTGGCATAGGCCGGGTCGTCCTTGCCCAGCGGTGTGCCCTGCTGGCGCTCGCCCTTGTCGTTTTTGACCGAGGTGGTGATGCGGATGAAGTCGTCGCCCTTCTTGGCAAACACCGTGGCGATGCCGCCGGTTTCGTTGGCGAATTTATCAACCGAGCCGTAGTCCTCGTTGACCAGCGCGCCGTAGCTGCGCAACTCGCCCGAGGCCTCGTCGAGCTGCATGGTGGCCTCGAAGTAGCGCTGGAAACCCTTCATGGTGAGCTGCACCAGCTCGCGGTTGGTGTTGTCGGCCGCATCCAGCGACTGCGCCACGCTCTGCGCCGTGTCGCCCACGCTGGCCACCACCTGCGCGCGGGTGCTGCGCTCGGTCAGCACGGCAATGGCCAAACCCACCAACACCAGCACCAGGGCCACCAGCGCAATGGCGGCCAGCGTGACCTGTCGCGCGACGGAACGGTTGTTGGCCAGGGATGCTGCCATGGGGGGTGTCTCCTGCTAGTGAACGCGAATGCACAAAGCCGGCTGGGCCGGTCTGCTCTGAATCTACGGCCAGAGTCTTGTTACATTTATTCACGCATTCCCTTACGCAATTGCGCGGACTGGAGGCGCGGGGCGATTGCGCTTAGAGGTCCTCTGTGCGGAGGTCAGCGCCCTGCAGATCCCACCAGCGCCCGGTCCCGCCATGCCAGGCCCGCCGAGGTATCGGCCGCCGGGCGGTATTCACACCCCACCCAGCCGCTGTAGCCCAGCGCGTCCAGCGTCTCGAACAGAAACGGGTAGTGCAGCTCGCCCCGGTCGGGCTCGTGGCGGCCGGGCACGCCCGCGATCTGGACGTGCGCCACGCGGCCTGTGGGCAGGTAGCGCTGCAGCTTGGTGGCCACATCGCCCTCCACGATCTGGCAGTGGTACAGGTCCATCAGCACCTTGAGGTTGTCGGCCTGCACAGCATCGAGCAGCTCATGCGCGTGGTCCTGGCGGTTCAGGAAATAGCGCGGCACGGCGCGCAGGTTGATGGGCTCGATCAGGATCTCGTGGCCCGCGCGCGCGGCCTCGGCCGCCGCCCAGCGCAGGTTGCCTGCGGACAGGTCCTTGAGCGATTCGCGCTCCACGCCCGGCGGCACGATGCCCGCGAGCACATGGATGCGCGGGCAGCCCAGCGCCTCGGCATAGCGCAGCGCCTGCTGCACGCCCGCACGGAACTCGGCCTCGCGCCCGGGCAGCGCAGCCGTGCCCCGCGCGCCTTGCTCCCAGGCCGTGGCCATGGCGGCGGGGTCCATCCCGCCGGCCGGGGCGTTCATCAGCACCAGCTGCAGGCCATGGTCCGCCAGCCGCGCGGCCACCTCGGCAGGCGCAAAGGCATATGGGAACTGGCACTCCACCGCCGTGAACCGGTCGCGCGCCGCAGCGGCAAAGCGGTCCAGGAAGGGCAGCTCGGGGTACATCAGGCTCAGGTTGGCAGCAAACTGGGGCATGGCGGGTGGGGGCGGGGGCCCAAGACAACAAGGAACGCAAGGAGAACGCGGCAGCTTATCCTGCACAGCGCGCACACCCTCGCACACCGAACCAAAATACAAGCAAAAAAGGCCGTCTGCGCGCGATGGATATGTCTTTATAGCTATATATTTGATAGCAACAAACTCAACCCACAGAACGCTCGCCCCACATGCGCATCGGAGAACTCGCCCACCGCACCGGCACCACGCCCAAGGCCATCCGCTTGTACGAAGCGCGGGGCCTGATGGGCGCCGTGGCGCGTGCGGGCAGCTACCGCCACTATGGCGAGGCCGATGTGGCGCGCGTGTTGCTGATCCGCCAGGCCCAGGCGCTGGGCTTTCGGCTGGCAGAGCTGGATGGCCTGCCCCACATGGACACCACCGCCGGCTGGGAGCGCATGGCGCAGCTGGTGGCCCGACGCCGCGTCGCCGTGGCGCAGGAGCTGGCCCGCCTGGCCACGCTGGATGCCCAACTGGCCGGGCTGGAGACCGAGCTGCACACCTGCGACACGCTGGCCGTGCCCGCCACGCCCCAGGCCTGCGTGGCGCCCAGCGCGCTGGCGGCCCCGGGGCCGCTGCCGCGTTCCACTTTCACGCCATCTGATCTGACCGCTTGACTCTGTCCCGTGGGGCAAGGTGAGCATGCCGCCATCAACAACTTCTGTGTGATGGAGATCCCGTGGCAAAACAACACATCCTGGTCATCTTGGGCCACCCCACCGCCGAGAGCCTGTGCGCCGGCATGGCACACGCCTATGCCGACGGCGCGCGGCAGTCGGGCGCCGAGGTGCGCTTTCTGGACCTGGGGCAGCTCACGTTCAACCCCCTGTTTCAGGGCTATGGCGCAGCGCAGCCGCTGGAGCCCGACCTGCTGGCCGCGCAGGCCGACATCACCTGGGCCGACCACCTGGTTTGGGTCTACCCCATCTGGTGGGGCGCCATGCCTGCGCTGCTCAAGGGTTTTATCGACCGCGTGCTGCTGCCGGGCTACGCGTTCAAGTACCGCACGGGTTCGTCGCTGTGGGACAAGCTGCTGGCCGGGCGCTCGGCCGAGCTGCTGGTGACCATGGACTCGCCGCCCTGGTACTTCCGCTGGGTCACGCGCATGCCGGGGCACCACCAGATGAAGAAGGCCATCCTGGAGTTCTGCGGCATCCGGCCGGTGCGTGTGCACAGCTTTGGCCCGGTGCGCAGCGCCAGCACCGAGCGCCTGGCGCAGTGGGTGGGCGCGGCACGCCAGCTGGGCGCGCGGCAGGCCCGGCGCGCGCCACCGGACCGCAGCGCACGGCCGGTGGCGCCGCCCTCGGCTACGGCTTCGGCGACACCTTCGACGACCCCGTGAAGGCCGACACCGCGGCCCGACCCACCGCCGGGTCGTCGGTGAAGAAGCCGTCGATGCCCGCACGCAGGTAGGCCGCGATCTCGGCCACGCTGTCGCCGCGCACGGTGCCATCGGTGGCGGGCGCCTTTTTCAGCCCGGCGGGCAGGAAGGCGTTTTCGGGCCGCAGCGTCCAGATGTGCACGCCCAGGCCTTCGGCACGGGCACGCGCCACCAGCGGGGTGGGCTCACCCGGCACGCCGTCCTTAACCGGCACCACCAGCGTCTTGAACGGACCGATGGCGTTGGCGTAGGTGGCCACCTGCTTGAGACCTTCGGGCGTGATCAGGTCGGCATAGGCGCGCGTGTTGGCCGCGCCCTGGGTCACGAAGTCATACGGCCGCCCGGAAGGGGCGACCAGCTGCACCAGGCGCACGCTGCTGAGCTTGCGGATCGCCTGCAGGTTGCTGACCTCGAACGACTGCACGAACACGGGCGCGTCCTTGTGGTTCCAGCCGTTCTTCTCCAGCGCGGCCAGCAGAGGCGCCTCCAGCGGCAGGCCGATGGACTGGAAGTAGGTGGGGTGTTTGGTCTCGGGGTAGATGCCGATGGTCCTGCCCGTCTTCGCGCTCTGGGCCTTGGCCAGGTCAATGACTTCCTGCAAGGTGGGCACCTCGAACTGGCCGTTGTAGGCCACGTTGGCCGGGCGCTGCGCGGGGATGCGTTCGCGGGCGCGCAGGGTTTTCAGCTCGGCCAGCGTGAAGTCTTCGGTAAACCAGCCGGTGATGGCCTGGCCGTCGATGGTCTTGGTGGTTTTGCGGCCCGCAAACTCGGGGCGGTCCACCACGTCGGTGGTGGCTTCCTTCACCGAGCCGTCGGCGCCCAGGATGGCGATGGCGTTCTCGTGCCGGGCCACCAGCACGCCGTCCTTGGTGATCACCAGGTCGGGCTCGATGATGTCGGCGCCGTCGTCAATGGCCTTCTGGTACGCAGCCAGCGTGTGCTCAGGCCGCAGGGCCGAAGCGCCCCGGTGGGCAATCACGGTAGGGGTGGGCGGCCAGGCCTGGGCCACGGCGCCCAGCGCCCAGGTGGTGAGCAGCGCGGCAGCGGTCACGGCGCGCAGTGCAATGCGTTTCATGCGGGTCTCCTACAAACGGAGCCCGCACCTTAGCCGATGCGGTTGACAGCGGTGTGTCGCCGGGGCGTACACCCCGGGAAGCGCTATGCGTGTTCGAAATGGAAGACGGCGGTGCCCGCGCGTGCATTCGGCAGCCAGCGCACCTCTTGCCCGTCCTGCAGCCCGAAGGAGTCGAGGATGCGCAGGCTGTTCTTGGTGGCCAGCACCTCGAAGTCCTTGTAGGTGCCGACGCGGATGTTGGGCGTGTCGTACCACTGGTAGGGCAGGCGCCGCGTCACGGGCATGCGCCCACGCAGGATGGACAGGCGGTTGGGCCAGTGCGCAAAGTTGGGGAAGGCCACCACACCGGTGCGGCCCACACGCGCCGTCTCGCGCAGCATGGTTTCGGCATTGCGCAGGTGCTGCAGCGTGTCGATCTGCAGCACCACGTCAAAGCTGTTGTCGTCAAACATGGCCAGCCCCTCGTCGAGGTTGAGCTGAAGAACTTGAACCCCACGCTGCACGCAGGCCAGCACGTTGGCGTCGTCGATCTCCACGCCGTAGCCACTGCAGCCGCGCTCGCGCTGCAGGTAGTCGAGCATGGCGCCGTTGCCACAGCCCAGGTCGAGCACGCGCGAACCAGAGGGCACCAGGCGCGCCAGGGCTTGCATTGCCGCTTTGTCCGTCATGCTTGCAACTCCTTGGCAATGCTATCGAAATAAGAGCGCATCACGCCCATGTAACGCGCGTCATCGAGCAAAAAAGCATCATGCCCATGGGGCGCGTCGATCTCGGCGTAGCTCACGCTACGGCGGTTGTCGAGCAGGGCCTTGACGATCTCGCGGCTGCGCTTGGGGGAAAACCGCCAGTCGGTAGTGAAGCTCACCAGCAGGAACTTCGCCGTGGCGCGGGCCAGGGCGCGCGTGAGGTTGCCGCCATGCGCACGGGCAGGGTCGAAGTAGTCCAGTGCGCGGGTGATCAGCAGGTAGGTGTTGGCGTCGAAGTAGTCGCTGAACTTGTCGCCCTGGTAGCGCAGGTAGCTTTCGATCTGGAACTCGATGTCCTGCGTGCTGTATTTCAGCTCCAGACCCTCCCTCAGCTGGCGTCCGAACTTCTCGTTCATCACGTCGTCGCTGAGGTAGGTGATGTGGCCGATCATGCGCGCGATGCGCAGGCCACGCTTGGGGATCACGCCGTGGCGGTAGAAGTGCCCGCCGTGGAAGTCCGGGTCGGTCACGATGGCGCGGCGGGCCACCTCGTTGAAGGCGATGTTCTCGGCCGTGAGGTTGGGCGCGCTGGCCACCACCACGGCGTGGAGCATGCGCTCGGGGTACTGCAGCGTCCAGCTGAGCGCCTGCATGCCGCCCAGGCTGCCGCCCAGCACGGCGGCCAGTTGCTGGATGCCGAGGCGGTCGAGCAAGCGCGCCTGGGCGTTGACCCAGTCTTCCACCGTGACCACCGGGAAGTCCGCGCCGTAGACCTCGCCCGTGTCGGGGTGCTGGTGCATCGGGCCGGTGGAGCCGAAGCACGAGCCCAGGTTGTTCACGCCGATGACGAAGAAGCGGTCGGTGTCCACGGGCTTGCCCGGGCCGATCATGTTGTCCCACCAGCCCTCGCTTTTGTCCTGCCCGGCGTACACGCCCGCCACGTGGTGCGAGGCGTTGAGGGCATGGCACACAAGCACGGCATTGGAGCGGTCGGCATTGAGCGCGCCGTAGGTCTCGTAGGCCAGGTGGTAGTCACGGATCGACGCGCCGCTTTGCAGCGGGAGCACCTCCGGGAAATGCATGGACTGGGGTGTGGCAAAAAACGACATAAAAAAACCCGGCGTCGCTAAAAACGAGGCCGGGCGGATGTGTCGGACGGGTCTTTAGCAGGATTTATAAAGCGCCCGCAAGCTGTGGCAAATCGGCGCGTTCGGCAAATATACCAAAACCGAAAACGTCGGCCACTGCGTCTGTCAGCTGCTCATGGGCGCAAAGATCGCCAGCAGCCCCAGCACCAGGAAGATCACGGCCGACACCACATGCACCGCGCGGATCGGCACGCGGCGCGTAATACGCTCGCCCAGCCAGACCACGGGCGCGTTGGCGATCATCATCCCGAGCGTGGTGCCCGCCACCACCCACAGGTAGGCGTTGTACTGCGCAGCCAGCATCACGGTGGCAATCTGGGTCTTGTCACCCATCTCGGCCAGGAAGAAAGCGACCACGGTGGTGCCGAACACGCCCCAGCGCGGCGAGCCGTCGGCCTCGCCTTCGTCGAGCTTGTCGGGGATCAGCATCCACACGGCCATCGCGATGAACGACGCGCCCAGGATCCAGCGCAGCACCTGCGGTCCCACGAAGGTAGTGACCCACGCGCCCACAGCCCCGGCCAGGCCGTGGTTGACCAGCGTGGCGACCAGGATGCCGAGCACTATGGGCCAGGGTTTGCGAAAGCGGGCAGCGAGCACCAGCGCCAGAAGCTGCGTCTTGTCGCCCATTTCGGCGAGCGCGACGATGGCGGTAGAGATGAAAAACGGTTCCATGTGGGGGTCCTATCCGGCCGGATGGGTGGAAAACGCATTGACTGCACCCCGACTCCGGCCAAGTGGATCGGTTTGCAGTCAATGGTCTCGCCCAGCTAAAAAGCCGCATACGCCATAGGCCCAACGGGCCCAAGTTTGTTGACGCATGCCCCCGGCGCATTGCACAGCCGGGCGGGCTACTCCCCAAAGACCCCACGATTTTACCCTATGGTTTGCCCGGGGATTGGCTTCAAAACCACGCAAATCGCCTGTTTTGGGGCGTCGGGCCCAGAAATAAACACCCACACTGCCCATAAAGTGATTGATAATGGGTTCGCTTTTCTGCTTGCAGAAGGGCAGCTAACTTAGCGGTGATTGGTCAGTTTCGCGTCTTTGAAGTCGTCACAGGTTTGTTGATTGCGTCGGGCTCCATCGCGTTTTCATGTTTTTTCAGGAGTCCTTCATGGGCAACAAACTCTACGTGGGCAACCTGCCCTATTCCTTCCGCGACCAAGATCTGGAACAAACCTTCAGCCAGTTCGGCTCCGTGGGCAGCGCCAAGGTCATGATGGAACGTGACACCGGCCGCTCCAAGGGTTTCGGCTTTGTCGAAATGGGCAGCGATGCTGAAGCCCAAGCCGCCATCCAAGGCGTGCATGGTCAAAACTTCGGCGGCCGTGACCTCGTGGTCAACGAAGCCCGTCCTATGGAGCCCCGCGCTCCCCGTAGCGGTGGCTTCGGTGGCGGCAATGGTGGCGGCGGTTACGGCGGTGGCCGTAGCGGCGGTGGTGGTGGCTACGGCGGCGGCGGTTACGGCGGTGGCCGTGAAGGCGGCGGTGGCGGCTACGGCGGTGGCCGCGGCGGTTACTAAAAAGACCTTTTCAGCAGGCCCTTGCGCCTGCTGATGGCAAACAAGGAGCCTTCGGGCTCCTTTTTTTATGGCCTATCCCTTCCACAACGGGACCCTTCTTTGACGGGCGCCAACCCCGGCAACGGCCGCGCTTGAAGGTCATTTCTTGCGCGCGCGCAGCATGGGCGCCACAGCGCACATCACCGCTTGCTTTTTCCACAAAAGTGTGGCGCATAATGGGTTGGCGGGGCTTTTTCCTGCTTTCCAAGTTTGCGGTGATCCGTCAGTTTCGCGCTGAGAGCGTCATTGAGATTAGCTGGCTGCGTTTTCGGGACTCCATCGCTTTATCCATGTGTTTTTGAGGAGTCCCTCGATGGGCAACAAACTGTACGTCGGCAACCTGCCTTACTCCGTGCGCGACAGCGATCTGGAACAGGCTTTTGGCCAATTCGGCGCGGTCACCAGTGCCAAGGTCATGATGGAGCGCGACACGGGCCGTTCCAAGGGCTTTGGCTTTGTGGAAATGGGCAGCGACGCAGAAGCCCAGGCAGCCATCAATGGCATGAACGGCCAGCCCCTGGGTGGCCGTTCCATCGTGGTCAATGAAGCCCGTCCCATGGAGCCCCGCCCCCCCCGCAGTGGTGGTTTTGGCGGCGGCGGCGGCGGTGGTGGCGGCTACGGCGGCGGTGGCCGCAGTGGTGGCGGCGGTTACGGCGGTGGCCGTGAAGGCGGCGGTGGTGGCTACGGTGGCGGTGGCCGCGATGGCGGCGGCGGTTACGGTGGTAGCGGCGGCCGCGGCGAAGGCGGTTTCCGCAGCCCCTACGGCTCCGGCTCGCGCAACGGCGGTGGCGGCGGTCGCAATGGTGGTGGTGGTGGCTACGGCGGTGGTGGCAACGGCGGCTACTGAACCTCGCAGATACTGCATTCTTGAAAAAAGCTCCTTCGGGAGCTTTTTTCATGGCGGGGCCGCTTCAGAGTGAAAAACGCGCCCTTGGGGAGCGGGGGCCATCTTCCATGCCACTGCGTGACGAGCTCGAACTCCGTGGTCCCGTCTTCGCAGGGCGGAACGAAACGGCCAATGCCCCCACCGGGCACGGCCCAGCCAGCACTCCCGCGCATGCGGCGCTTTGCTTGCGGACGCCGGGAGCGTTCCCGTCAGCGGGCAGGCGCGAAGCGTCTCAGAGGCTACTCGCCTTCTCGGCGTTTGCGCGGGCGTCCAGCCAGCACCTTGTCGAACACGGCATTGGGCAGCAGGCGCAGCAGCTTGGCCACCACGCCCATCTGCCAGGGGATGACCCGGTAAGTCACACCCGCCGCGATGGCGCGGTAGGCACGGTCAGCAAAATCCCCGGGCTGCATCAGGAAGGGCATGCCGTAGCGGTTCTTCTGGGTCAGCGGCGTGTCGATGTAGCCAGGCGATAGGGTGACCACCCGCACGCCATGCGGGCGCATTTCACCACGCAGGCTTTCGCAATAGCTGATGACGGCCGCCTTGCTGGCGCAATAGGCGCCGTGCCCCGGCAGGCCCCGGATGCCTGCCACGCTGCCGATGCCCACCAGCGTGCCGCTGCCGCGCAGCACCATGCCATCCACAAAGGGCTGGAAGGTGGCGGCCATGCCGATGTTGTTGGTGGCAAAGGTGCGTGCCATCACATCAATATCACCGCGCACGGCGGTGTCCATGCCCACGCTGATGCCGGCATTGGCGATAACCACATCCGGGACGCCCTGGCGTGCCAGGCAGGCCTGGCCTGCGGCCACGATGCTGTCGGTCACTGCCACATCAGCACTATAAATTTCATAGCTATCAGCGCTTATCCCTTGCGCGGTAGCCCATGTTTTCACCTCTTCTGTGCGGCGCGCGGCCAGGGCCAGCCGATAGCCTGCCTGGTGAAAGCGCAGTGCCAGCGCCTGGCCAATGCCGCTGGACGCGCCGGTGATGAAAACAAGGGGTGTGGCCATCTCAGTTATCCGTTGTGCTGTGAATCACCCGAAGCGCGTGAAACTGGCGCGCTCCATGCGCGGGCAGCCGCGCAAGGGCCGCCCCGCCGCGCTGGCTGCGTCCCCCTCCCCCTAGCGCGAAGCGCGTAGAGAGAAGGGGGAAGGCGCGAAGCGACTCAGGGAGTTGTCTCATTTCTTGCCCGGCAGGATCATGCCGCGCACGCGCCCGCGTAATTGCAGCACCTGGTCGAGGTTGTCGTACTCCATGCCATCGGCCGTGAAGCGGTCGTTGCCCCGCGTGAGCGTGACAGGCTGGTCGGACCGCACGCGCTCGGTGTTGGTGAAGGCATGCAGGAACTCGCCACGGAACTCCAGGCGCGGCTGCGCTGGCGCCCCGGGTTTGGCGGGCAGGGGCTCGCGGGTCACAACGGCGTTGCCAAACAGCTGCACCTCCGAGCCATCGGCATTGCTCAACGCACGGTTGGCGGTCGCCACGGTGAGCCGGCCGTCAAGGCCGATCGAGCGCATGCGGACCCGGTCGATCTCCAGCGTGTCCGTGTCGGGGTAGTGCCGCGCTTCAATGCCTTGCACTTCGCTCTGCAGGCGGCCTGTGGCATCGAACGTCTTCACCGAAAAGGACTTCATGAAATAGTCCGGCTGGTGCTTCACGGGCCGGTCGATGGCGGGCAGCTGCGGCATGGGCGCGTTGCGCACCAGCCACCAGGTGCCCAGGGCCAGCAGGCCCATCAGCAGCACGGGCAGGTAGATTGAGAGCTGGTCCCAGCCCTGGCGGATCACACGGATCATGCGGTGTAGTCCGCCAGCAGTGCGGCATAGCGGCCCGTGGCCACCAGCAGCAGGTCGCACAGCTCACGCGCCGCACCGTCGCCCCCGCGCGCCTGGGTCACGAAATGGGCCGCGTGGCGCACCTCGGTCTGGGCGTTGGCAGGTGCGCACGCAAACGCGCTGCGGCGCATGACGGGCAGGTCGGGCCAGTCGTCGCCCATGGCCGCCGCCTGCGCCCAGGTCAGGCCCAGGGTGGCCAACATCTGCTCGGCGGCAGGGCGTTTGTCTTCGGTGCCGAACACCGCGTGCTCCACGCCCAGGGCCTTGAGGCGCACACGCAGCGGAGCGGAGTCGCGGCCGGTGATCACGGCGGGGGTGATGCCTGCTTTTTGCAGCAGCTTGAGACCGTGGCCGTCCAGCGTGTTGAAGCGCTTGATCGTCTCGCCCGCTTCGCTGAAGTACAGGCCGCCGTCGGTGAGCACCCCGTCCACGTCGAAAAAGGCCACGCGCACGCCCTGGGCGCGCAGCAGCAGCTCAGGGTCGATCTGCAGGGCGGGGGAGGAAGAGGTCTGCGAAGACTGCGCCATCGTCAGATCACCTTCGCGCGCATCAAGTCGCCGATGTGCACCACCCCCACCAGCACACCCGCTGCGTCCAGCACCAGCACGCTGGTAATGGCGTGGGCTTCCATCATCTCAGCGGCGTCCACAGCCAGCGCGTCGGGGGCAATCCGGCGCGGACTGGGGTGCATGACCTGGGCAGCCGTGGCTGTGCGCAGGTCGGCCCCGGCCTCGATGCGGCGGCGCAGGTCGCCGTCGGTGAAGATGCCCAGCACCTGCCCGGCGGCATCGACGATGGCCGAGGCGCCCAGGCCCTTGGCGCTCATCTCGCGCATGAGGTCGCTGAACGAGGCGTCAGGCGCCACGCGCGGCACTTCGGTGCCCGAGCGCATCACGTCGCTCACATGGGTGAGCAGCTTGCGGCCCAGTGCACCGCCGGGGTGCGACCGGGCAAAGTCTTCGGGGCGGAAGCCCCGGGCGTCCAGCAGGGCCACGGCCAGCGCGTCGCCCATGGCCAGCTGGGCCGTGGTGCTGGCGGTGGGGGCCAGGTTCAAGGGGCAGGCCTCGCGCTCCACGCTGCAGTCGAGCACCAGGTCGGCATAACGCGCCAGCGTGGACTGCAAACCGCCCGTCATGGCGATCAGGGGTGCGCCCAGGCGCCGCAGCACGGGCAGGATGGCTGTGAGTTCACCGCTTTCGCCGCTGTTCGAGATGGCCAGCACCAGGTCGTCGCCCGTGACCATGCCCAGGTCGCCATGGCTGGCTTCGGCGGGGTGCACAAAAAACGCGGGGGTGCCGGTGGAAGCGAGCGTGGCAGCAATCTTGCGGCCCACATGGCCGCTTTTGCCCATGCCCATCACCACCACGCGGCCCCGGGCCTGCAGCACCATCTGCACGGCCTGGGCAAACACCGCATCCACACGGGCGGACAGGCCCGCCAGGGCCGCAGCCTCGATGTCGAAGGTTTCGCGGGCCAGGCGCAGGGCCTGGTCGGCATCAAAAGGGGGCAGCGCGGCGGGGGCGGGAGTCATCCGGGGATTCTATCGACCGGGCATGCCGGGCGGGCCCTGCTGGCGGGATGCCCTCTGGCACAGACCGTGCATCGCCTGCAGAAAACACCATTGCTGGCGCACAAGCCTCGGATAGCATCGAAGCCATGTCTTCTCTCGCCCTCACACTGCTTTACCTGCTGGCCGCGGTGCTGGGCGTGGTGACCTGCCGCAGCCTCAAGCTGCCGCCCATGCTGGGCTACCTGGCGGCCGGGGTGCTCATCGGGCCACATGCGCTGGCGCTGGCGCAAAACTCCGAAGGCGTGCGCCACCTGGGCGAGTTTGGCGTGGTGTTCCTGATGTTTGCCATCGGGCTGGAGTTCAGCCTGCCCAAGCTGCGCGCCATGCGCAAGCAGGTGTTTGGCCTGGGGCTGATGCAGGTGGTGCTGACGATGGCCGTCGTGTCTGGCCTGGCGCTGGTGCTGTCGCGCTGGGCGGGCGGGGTGTGGGACATGGGCTGGCAGACAGCGCTGGCGCTGTCGGGGGTGATGGCCATGAGCAGCACAGCGATTGTGGTCAAGCTGATGTCCGAGCGCGCCGAGCTGGAAAGCGAACACGGCCGGCGGGTGATGGGCATCCTGCTGTTTCAGGACCTGGCCGTGGTGCCGCTGCTGGTGCTGATCCCGGCCCTGGGATCGTCGCCCGACCAGCTGCTGACCTCGCTGGGCTGGGCGCTGATCAAGGCCACGGTGCTGGTGGGGCTGCTGCTTACGGGCGGCCAGCGGGTGATGCGCTGGTGGCTCACGCTGGTGGCGCGGCGCAAGAGCGACGAGCTGTTCATGCTCAACCTGCTGCTGATCACGCTGGGGCTGGCCTGGCTGACCGAGGTGGCGGGCCTGAGCCTGGCGCTGGGCGCCTTCATTGCCGGGGTGCTGGTGTCCGAGACGGAGTACAAGCACCAGGTGGGCACGGACATCCGGCCCTTCCACGACGTGCTGCTGGGCCTCTTCTTCATCACCATCGGGATGATGCTGGACTGGCACATCCTGGTGGACCGCTGGGCGCTGGTGCTGGCGCTGCTGGTGGTGCCGCTGGTGCTCAAGCTCTTGATCATCCTGGTGCTGGCGCGCGGCATGGGCGCCACCACCGGCGTGGCGCTGCGCACGGGGCTGTACCTGGCGCAAGCGGGCGAGTTCGGTTTTGTGCTGCTGTCGCTCACTCAGGGCAATGGCCTGGTGCAGCCCGCGCTGATGAACCCCATCCTTGCAGCCATGGTGCTGTCGATGCTGGCCACGCCTTTCCTCATCATGTACAGCAACCGCATCGTGATGAAGCTGGTGGCCAGCGACTGGCTGCAGCAGTCGCTGCAGATGACGTCGATTGCGCGCAAGTCCATCAATACCAGCAAGCACGTGATCATCTGCGGCTACGGCCGCTGCGGACAGAACCTGGCGCGCATGCTGGAGCACGAGGGCATCCCCTACATGGCGCTGGACCTGGACCCGGACCGCGTGCGCCAGGCCGCTGCGGCGGGCGATTCGGTGGTGTATGGCGACGCCACCCGCCTGCAGGCGCTGATGGCCGCCGGCCTGGTGCGTGCGAGCGCCGTGGCCGTGACCTACATCGACGTGCCCGCAGCCCTGAAGGTGCTGGCCAACGCGCGCTCGCATGCGCCCCAGGTGCCCGTGGTGGTGCGCACGCAGGACGACGCCAACCTGGACAAACTGCAGGAGGCAGGCGCGACCGAGGTGGTGCCCGAAGCCATCGAAGGCTCGCTGATGCTGGCCAGCCACGCGCTGGCCCTGGTGGGTGTGCCCATGCGCCGCGTGCTGCGCCTGGTGCAGGACCAGCGCGACGCGCGCTACAACCTGCTGCGCGGCTACTTCCACGGCGCCGACGACGACACGGCCCACGAGCGCGACCAGGAGCGCCTGTCCACGCTGAACCTGCCGCCGGGTGCTACGGCCCTGGGCCGCAGCCTGGGCCAGCTGGCCCTGCCAGCGATGGGTGTGCGCGTGGTCAACCTGCGGCGCGGCAACGGCCACATGAGCGCGGCGGTGGACGAGGCCCTGCTGGCCGAAGGCGACACGCTGGTGCTGTCGGGCCACCCGGCGGCGCTCGCGCTGGCGGAGGACAAGCTGCTCAAAGGGTGATCCCCCTGAGCGGCCCTCGCTGCAGGGCGGCCGTTGCTTGGCCGTGCTGGCCTGCGAGGGGTGCCAGTTGCAGAGCGCGTACCGAATACTGAATAAAAATCGGCCTTACCGCTCGTCCATCAAGCCTTTATAGCTATATATTTGATAGCAATCAAAGCAGAGCGACAGGGCCGGGCCGCCCGAACAGGTAGCCCTGGAAGCGTTTGCAGCCGTTGCGCAGCAAAAACGCGCGCTGGCCTTCGGTTTCCACGCCCTCGGCCACCACGTCCAGCGCCAGGCTGTGGGCCAGGGTGATGATGGTGCAGGCGATGGCGGCGTCGTTGGGGTCGGTGAGCACGTCGCGCACAAAGCTCTGGTCGATCTTGAGCTGGTCCAGCGGCAGGCGCTTGAGGTAGCTCAGCGATGAATAACCGGTGCCGAAGTCGTCCAGCGAAAAACCCACGCCCAGCGTGCGCAGGGCCTGCATCTTGAGGATGCTGTCCTCCACGTCGTGCAGCAGCAGGCTTTCGGTGAGTTCCAGCTTGAGCCGCCGCGCATCCGCGCCCGAGTCGCGCAGTACGGCCAGCACGTCCTGCACAAAGTCGCTCTGGCGGAATTCCTGCGCACTCACGTTCACGGACAAGGTCCAGTCCGCCTTGGCGGGGTCGGCCGCCCACAGCGCAAGCTGGTGGCAGGCCATGGCCAGCACCTGTCGCCCCAGGGGCAGGATGAGGCCGGTCTGTTCGGCCAGCGGGATGAAGTCGGCCGGCGACACCATGCCGCGCTGCGGGTGGTTCCAGCGCACCAGGGCTTCGGCGCCCAGCAACTGGCCCGTTTCGTCCACCACCGGCTGGTAGTGCAGCAGGAATTCGGTGCGCGCCAGCCCCAGGCGGATGTCGCCCTCCAGCGCCGAGCGCGCCGACGCCGCCGCCTGCATGGCGGGGTCGAAAAAACACAGCGTGTTGCGCCCCTGGGCCTTGGCCTGGTACATGGCCAGGTCGGCGCGCTTTAGCAGTTCCTGCACCGGCTGTTGCGCGTCCAGGAACAGCGCGATGCCGATGCTGGGCGTGCTGTGCATCTCGCAGCCCTCGACCTGGTAGGGCTGGTTGAGCGCGACCAGCACTTTCTGCGCCACTGCTTCGGCCTCGGCAGCGGCCTCTGCCTCTTCGGTGTGCAGGCCTTCGATCACCACCACAAACTCGTCGCCCCCCAGGCGCGCCACGGTGTCGGTGGCGCGCACGCAGGCGCTCACGCGGGCGCCCACCTGCACCAGCAGCCGGTCGCCCCATTCGTGACCCATGGTGTCGTTGATGCCCTTGAAGTTGTCCAGGTCGAGGAACAACAGGGCCCCATGGTTGCCCTCGCGGGTGCTGGCGGCCACGGCGCGCTCCAGCCGGTCCATCAGCAGGCGCCGGTTGGGCAGGCCGGTGAGTTCGTCGTAAAACGCCAGGCGCTGGATCTGGGCCTCGGCCAGCTTGCGCTCGGTGATGTCGCGCGCCACGCCCCGGTAGCCGGTGAAGGTGCCTTCGGCATCGAAGATGGGCTCGCCGCTGATCGACACCCAGATCGGCTGGCCGTCGTGGGTCACCCGCTGCATCTCGAAGTCGTGGAACACCTGGTGCGCCTCCAGCAGCGCGCGGTGGTCGCGCCACTGGCCTTCGTCCACAAAGGTGTCGGGCAGCTCCCAGCGCGTGAGGCCGTAGTGCACCTCGTCGGGCACGCCGGTTTTCTGCTGGGCATTGCCGTCCAGCCGCACAAAGCGGAACTCCGCGTCCTGCTCCCAGTACCAGTCGGAGGAGAGGTGCGTGAGGCTGCGCCAGCGCGCCTCGCTCAGGCGCAGGGCCTCCAGGGTGCTGAGGTAGTCGGTCACGTCGGTGAAGGTGCGCACCCGGCCGCCGGGCTCCAGCGCGCGCGTGCGCACCTCGATGTAGCGGCCGTTGTGTGTGCGCCGCACGTAGGAGTCGGGCATGGTCAGCTGACCGCCATGGGCCGCGTACTCCGAGGCCACGTAGTTGCGCGCCATGGGCTCGATGAGCTGGAACTGCGGCCCGAAGTCGCCGCGCTCGGTCTGGTAGCGCACCACGTCCTCCACCTTGGGCTGGCTGGCCAGCAGCGCCTCAGGCAGGTCGAGCAGCTCCAGGTAGCGCCGGTTGTAGACGCGGATCCGCCCCTCGGCATCCACGTTGGTGATGCCCTGGGAAATGTTGGCCAGCGTGACCTCCAGCGCCCGGGTTTTTTCGCCCAGCAGGGCGCTGGTGCGCAGCAGCTCGGCCTCGACCGCGCTGCGGGCCAGTTCAGCGCGGCGTGCGGTCTCCAGCTGGCCCACGGTGTTGAGCAGGGGCTGCAGGAATTGCACATCCGCCTGCGAGTACCCCTCGCTGCGGTTCGCCAGGCCGACCATGGCCACCAGCTCGCCCGCCGCGTGGATGGGCAGGCCCAGGTAGGTGCGCAGCACGGGGTGGCCCGGCGGGGTGCCTGCAGCGCGCGGGTCGTGGCACGCGTCGTTGCTGATGACCGGCTCGCCAGAGACCAGGGCCGCGCCCACCAGCGAATGCAGGCTGTCGAACACCATGCCCTCCTCGGCGTGCTGCGCATACAGCGCACGGGAGGCGGCGTCCCAACTGATGTCGGTCATGGCGTGGACCCGCAGGAACGGGTGTCCGTCCGGCGCGCGCTGCACCTGGCCCACCAGGCCAAATGCGCTCTGGCTGAGGAACATCAGTTCTTCCAGCAGGGCCTCGAACGCCGCCCGGGGCCCGGAGCTGGCAATGAACATGCCCTGGGCGCGCGAGATGGCCTGCAGCAGCCGGTGCTGGCGCGCCAGCATGGCCTCTGCCGCGAGGCGGGCGCGGGCGCCGGTGCTGCGTTCAAGCACCGCGTCGATCTGCGCGGGCAGCGTGAGCAGGTAGTCCAGGGCTGCATCCTGCACGGCAAAGTCGTCAAACCCATGCCGCATGGCCTGCGCCGCGTGGGTTTCGGCCCCCATGCGCACGATGATGATGGCGGGCACACCCTGCAGCAACTGCAGCAGGTCATAGGCCGCGCCACCCAGGGTGCTCTGGGCCACCAGCACCACGTCGGGCCGGTGCTGCTGCAAGAATGCCCGTGCTTCCGCCAGCGAGGCGCGGGCTTCCACCTGCCAGCCCGACCAGGGGTCTGCCAATGCGCCCACTACCGCCTGGGCATGGGAGTGGTCGCTTTCAATCAGCAGGATGGAGATGGGCATGGGCCAATCTTCTGTGGGGGGCGCCGCCTGCAATGCAGCCGTGCCGTGGGGTGTAACAGCAGTGAAACATTATGGGGGCTGACGGCGGCCCCGGGAGCGCAGAAAAGTGCACGCAGGCGGCTGATTACACTTCAGCCCTTCGCGCGGGAAAGCCGTTGTCCGGCGCCCCACGCCCGCGCCCCTTGATCCCCCTCTCTTTTCCCATGCAGCCACTCAGCGTCAACGATTACCTCCGCCAGCACATCCGCACCGTGCCCGACTGGCCCGCGCCCGGCGTGCAGTTCCGCGACATCACCCCGCTGCTGCAGGACCCCAAGGTGTTCCGCGTGCTCATCGACGCCTTCGTGCACCGCTACATGGACAAGGCCCTGCGCCCCGACGTGGTGGCCGGGCTGGATGCGCGCGGCTTCATCCTGGGCGCCGTGGTGGCCTATGAACTCAATGTGGGCTTCGTGCCCATCCGCAAGAAGGGCAAGCTGCCTTTCACCACGGTCGAGGAAACCTATGAGCTGGAGTACGGCAGCGCCACCGTGGAGCTGCACACCGACGCCGTGAAGGCCGGTGACCGCGTGCTGCTGATCGACGACCTCATCGCCACCGGCGGCACCATGATGGCGGGCAAGAAGTTGCTCGAAAAACTGGGCGCCACGGTGACCGAAGGCGCCGCCATCGTGGACCTGCCCGAGCTGGGTGGCTCCGACCGCCTGCGCGAATCGGGCCTGCCGCTGTACACGCTGGTGGATTTCGCAGGGCACTGAGGCGCCAGCCGGTTCGCCGCGCCTCCCGGACTTTCGACGCCTCAGGTAAAAAAGAAGCCCTCTGCATGGAGGGCTTCTTGCTTGGAGGGAGCGGTGATGCTCAGCGCAGCTCGCCGTACTGGGTGCTGCTCAGGTCGGGCGAAGGGCTGTCGGCCCCCGGCATTTCGGTGTCTTCAAAACCGGTGGGCTGCGACGGGGGCAACAGCGGCCCGGAGCGCACGGGCACACCTGGCTTGGCGGCCGCTGCCGGGGCGGCTGTGGCGCCTGCGGCGTTGGCCAATGCACGCTTGAAGGCGGCCACCTCGTCGGCCTCGATGGGTTCGAACCGGGGCGCCGGGCGCTGCTCGCCCACGGGCGCGGCCACCGGGGGCCGGGTCGGCGCGGCAGCCACCACGGGCGCAGCAGGGCGCACGGGGGCAGCCGGAGCAGGGGCGGCAGGTGCCGGTGCCTGGATCACGGGCAAGACCGGGGCGGCTGGCGCCACCGGCGCCGCAGCGGCCACCGGGGGCCGGCGCACGGCCGCCGCCACGGGCGCGGCCGACACGGGCAGCGCGGCCCCCTGGGGTGCCACGCCTTTCTGCGGAATGCCCACGGCCACATGGTCGTTGATGCGCCAGTACACGGCCGTCACCAGGATGTCGTAGCGGGTCTTGGCGGTCTGGGCGATCAGCGCCTCGATTTCGGACAGGCGCACGGTCTCGCCGCCGTATTCGCGCGCCAGGTCCATCATCACCAGGAACTGGCGACCGCGCTGGTCCAGCGACAGCACCTTGAATTTGTAGCTGGCAGACAGCACCCCGGCGCGCACCATGGCATCACGCACCACGGTGTAGAGCAGCTCGCGGCGCTCCATGCGCTCGTTCTTGCGGTTGGCGGCGTGTTCGGGAGGAGGGGGCTCGACCAGGGGTTTACCCATGCGGCCGGGGTGGAGCGGCACGGTGGCGTCAGCATTCAACAGACCCGACGGTTCTGCGGCTGGCCGGGGCTTGGGGGGGGCGGGTTTACGGCTGAACCAGCTGAACAGGGACATGGCTTGCTTTCTTCGGATGGTGCCTGGACAAAATCCAAATCGAGTGTAACTTGCTGTACCCCTCGCAGAGCCCCGAACAAGCCCGCAAACCCCGGGTCTCCGGGGTGCCTGTCAGGTGGCCGCAACGCGGCGGCGGCGGTTGCCCAGGCGCTTGGCCAGCACAGCCCCTGCGGCCATCGCCAAACCCAGGGCAATGGCGGGCTGGCGGTTGGTCAGTTCGGTGAATCGGATGGCCGTGAGGCTCCAGAGCTTGCAGGGCGCGCTGGCCTGCACGGTGGCGCTGCGTGCGCGGTGCGAAAAGAATGCGCCTTCGCCCACCACGGAGCCCGCGCCCACAATGGCCAGACGCAGGCGCTCTTTTTCATCCTGGTAGTGCACGCTCAGGTTGCCGCTTTCCACCAGATAGAGGGTGCGGTCTGTAGCGCCCTGGCTGAAAAGCACCTGCCCGGCGGGCAGAACCACCGGCAGCAGGTAGGACGAGAGCACATCCCATTGGGCAGGGGAGAGGGGGTTGGTCATGCTGTCGTCTGCGGTAGTTTGCGCAATGGCGTCCAGCAACCCTTTCAGGTCAACCTTGATGGCAGCAGGGGTGGGTGCATTCATGATGCGTCGAAAGTACCGTTGTTACAGAGCTGACACAAGCGCTGTTTACGTCCGTTTACAACATAAGCGACAGGCGGCGGCATGGGCGCTCCGGCCGGGCGCCTCGAGTCCATTCTCTGTTTTCTATTTGCCAATGCAGAAGCTGGAGAAGATCACGCCCAGCAGGTCGTCGGAGCTGAACTCGCCGGTGATGGCGCTCAGGGCGTTCTGGGCCAGGCGCAGCTCCTCGGCCAGCAGATCGAGGGCCGGGCCCTGGGCCTGCAGCTGGTCGGCGGCCTCCTGCAGGTGGGCCGACACGGCACGCAGCGCCTCGATGTGGCGGGCGCGCGCAATGTAGAGACCTTCGGGCGCCGACTGCCAGCCCGCCACCTCCAGCAGGATGCGCCGCAGGCCATCCAGCCCCTCGCCTGTGCGTGCGGACAGCCAAACGCCCGGCCGGGTATCGGCGCTCCCGGCCCCTCCTGCGGTGGGGATCACCGCCGCCGGGGCGCGGTCCAGCTTGTTCCAGACATCGATCACCGGGATGGTTTGAGGCAGTTTCTGGGCCAGTGCGCGCGCTATGTCTGCCTCAGAAGCTATGTATTCAATAGCATCCTGGCGCGACAGATCGTGCAGGAACAACACCGCATCGGCCCCCGCGATCTCGTCCCAGGCGCGGGCGATGCCGATGCGCTCCACCTCGTCCTCGCTGTCGCGCAGGCCGGCGGTGTCGATGATGTGCAGGGGCACCCCCTCGATCTGGATGGTCTGCTGCACCTTGTCGCGCGTGGTGCCAGCAATCGGTGTGACGATGGCCAGCTCGGCGCCCGCCAGCGCATTGAGCAGCGAGCTTTTGCCCGCATTGGGCTGGCCCGCAATCACCACCTTGATGCCTTCGCGCAGCAAAGCGCCCTGGCGCGCGCGCTGCATCACCAAGGCCAAGGTTTGCTGCAGATTCGATAGCTGGCCGTGCGCATCCGCCTTGCGCAGGAAGTCGATTTCTTCCTCCGGGAAGTCGAGCGTGGCCTCTACCAGCATGCGCAGGTGGATGAGCGCGTCGCGCAGGCTGTGGATTTCGGCGGAGAACGCGCCGGTCAACGAGCGGCTGGCGCTGCGGGCGGCAGCCTCCGTGCTGGCGTCGATCAGGTCGGCAATCGCCTCGGCCTGGGCCAGGTCGATCTTGTCATTCAGGAAAGCCCGTTCGGTGAACTCACCGGGCTGGGCCACGCGCAGGCCCGGCAGGCAGGGCTGGCCCGTGGCCGGGTCCGTGGCGGTGCCCGCCTCCAGGCAGCGCGCCAGCAGCAGCTGCAGCACCACAGGGCCGCCGTGGGCCTGCAGCTCCAGCACGTCCTCGCCGGTGTAGCTGTGCGGGCCGGGGAAGTACAGCGCCAGCCCCTGGTCGATGGCCTGGCCCTGCGCATCCCGAAAGGGCAGGTAGGTGGCCTCGCGCGGCTTGAGGGTGCGGCCGCACAGCGCCTGCACCAGGGCCTCCAGCCCTTTGCCCGACACCCGCACGATGCCGACGGCACCACGCCCCGGTGCAGTGGCAATGGCGACGATGGGGTCATGGTGGCGGGCAAGCATGGTGGGACTGTACAGGGTGGAAGGAAACGAAAAAGGCCGCTTGCGCGGCCTTTCAGGGGTCAGTGATCAGGCTGCGATCACTTGAAGCTGGGCAGGTTGAACTGCGGTGGCACGCCCATGCGCGTGTTGATGATCCACTGCTGTGCAATCGACAGGATGTTGTTCGTCAGCCAGTACAGCACCAGGCCGGCCGGGAAGAAGAAGAACATCACGCTGAAGATCAGCGGCATGAACCACATCATCTTGGCCTGCATTGGGTCCGGTGGCGCGGGGTTCAGGGCCGTCTGCAACAGCGAGGACAGCGTCATCAGCAGCGGCAGGATGAAGAACGGGTCCGGGGCCGACAGATCGTGGATCCAGCCAATCCAGGGCGCGTTGCGCATCTCGACGCTGGACAGCAGCACCCAGTACAGCGCAATGAACACGGGGATCTGGATCATGATGGGGAAGCAGCCGCCCATGGGGTTGACCTTTTCCTCGCGGTAAATGCGCATCATCTCCTGCTGCATCTGCTGCGGCTTGTCCTTCAGGCGCTCGCGCATCTCCATGATCTTGGGGTTGATGGCCTTCATCTTGGCCATGCTGGCGTAGGCCTTGGCATTGAGCCAGTAGAACGCGATCTTGAGCAGCAACACCAGCGCCACGATGGACCAACCCCAGTTGTTCAAGAGCTTGTGCAGCTGGTCCAGCAACCAGTACAGCGGCTTGGACAGGATGGTGAGCCAGCCGTAGTCCTTGACCAGCTCAAGGCCAGGGTACAGCTTTTCCATCATGGTCTCGACCTGCGGGCCGGCGAACAGGCGCGCGTCGATGGTCTTCGTGGTGCCCGGCTCGATGGTGCCGAGGGAGGTCAGCATGCCCACGGAGTACAGGTTGGTGTCCACCTTGCGGGTGAAGGGCTCGCGTTGCACGCCGTCGGCCAGCAGCCATGCGGTGGCGAAATAGTGCTGCACCATGGCCACGTAGCCATTGGCCGAGTCCTTGGGAATGTCGATCTTGCCGTTTTCGATGTCCTTGAACTCGATCTTCTGGTACTTCTTGGCTTCGGTGAAAATCGCCGGGCCGGTGAAGGTGGAGTAGAACGACGACTCGCCTGGCGGCTTGTTGCCGTCGCGCACCAGTTGCAGATAGAGCTGGGGCGACACGGCGACGCTGCCGGTGTTGACGATGTCGTGCTTGACGGCGATGTCATAGCCGCCACGCTTGATGGTCCAGGTCTTGACCAGCTTCACGCCGCCCTGGTCGGGCGACTCGAAACGGATGCTCAGCTCATCCTGCCCGTCCTTGAGTTCACGCGGGCCAGGCACGGCCGTCATTGGCGTCTTGTGTGTGGGGAAGGTGCCGCCCACCAGGCCCGTCTGCGCCACGTAAACGCGCTGGGCGCTCTCGTCCAGCAGCAGGAAGTTGCGCGCCTTGTCGGTCATGTCGGCGTGCTTGAGCAGCTCGGCCTGCGTGAGCGAGCCGCCTTCGCTGTCGAACACCAGGCGGTACAGGTCGGTCTTGACCTCGATGCGCTCACGCTTGGTGGGCGCGGCCGCTGCGGCTGGCTGGCCGGGCACCGCTGCTGCGCCTTGAGCAACCGCAGTGGCTGCGGGCACGCTGGTGGCTGGCACGCTGGCGGCCCCAGCCGCGCTGGACGCTGCACCGGCAGCGGGTGCCGTCACGGCGGGCGTGGTCGGGAAAAACGTGGCCTTGTTGCCGTTGTGCAGTTGCCACTTGTCCCACAGCAGAACCATGGAAAAGCCAAAAATCACCCACAAGATGGTGCGGCGAATGTCGTTCATGAAGACTTCTTTGGTGAGGGTGGTTGGGTGGTGGAGGATTGTTGCAGCCGCGAAAAAAGCCTCATGCCGCGCGGCAGTTCTCGGGGGACCGGATCGTGGCCCCCATCACACCAGGGGTGGCAGCGTACCAGCCTGCGCACCGTGAGATAGCTGCCTGCCGCCGCGCCATGCAATTCCAGCGCCTGCAGCGAATAGACCGAGCAGGTGGGTTCGAACCGGCAAGCCGAGCCCAGCCAGGGGCTGAGGAACAGCCGGTAGCCCTTGACCACGCCCATCAGCAGGCGCTGCATGATCATGGCGCCACCTCGTGTGCGGTCACCCGCTCGGCTGTCTGCGGGGCCACAGCCGGGGCGGGCGAAGCAGCTGATGCGCCACCCGCACGCCGTGCGGCGTGGCCGAACAGCTGCAGCAGCTCTGCACGCACGGCCTGCTTGAGCTGGTCGGACGTGGCGCTCACGAACTGCTTGCGGTCAAACGCCGTGCGCAGACGCACCACATGGGCCGCCTGGGGCAAGCGCGCTTCAAAAGCTGCGCCCACGGTGTAGACCTGCCGCTTAATGGTGTTGCGCGTCACGGCACGGCGCGCCCAGCGCTTGGGCACCATTGCACCCAGCCAGACATCCGGCACGGCAAACAGGGCCTGCGGTCCTTGCGTTGACGGCAAGGAACCGGGCCCTGTGGGTGCAGCACTGGCGGGATTGGCAGCGGCGCTGCCAGCAGCGTCCAGCACCAGACGGTGCAACGCGAAATGCGCTGTGCGGGAGACGGTGCCCCCTGCCATGGCAGCCTGGAACTGCGGACGGGTTTTCAGCCGTTGCATGCAGGCACCCCGTTTGAAACCTGACGGTACAAACCGAGGCTGACGGGGAGCAGGCCGTAGACCGGGACGGCCTTAGACGGCCAGGCGCTTGCGGCCCTTGGCGCGGCGTGCGTTGATAACGGCACGGCCGCCGCGGGTCTTCATACGGACGAGGAAACCGTGGGTGCGCGCGCGGCGCGTCTTGGAAGGCTGGTAAGTACGTTTCATGGTCTATTCCTTGAGGTTCAGTTCCGGACTGCTGCTCCTGAACCCCTGCTTCACTCTGCTGGATACCAGCTGAATAAAAGCAGAAATAACGGCGCGCCGGGTCAAATCACCCTGAACACATTCAGGGAAACCCAAAATTATCGCAGGCTTGTTGCCCTCTGGCAATGCCTTTCGGCGGGCAAGCCCATACAGATGCCGCCTTCGGGGGCCGCCGCCAGGCCGTTGCGCCCCTTGTTCAGGGCGCTCCCGGAAACAGAATTCCAAGTTTTCCACACCCCGGCGCAGCAGCCAGGCAACCCCGGAATCCCCCGATGACAACCGCCGCCAGAATGTGGATAACTCCTTGACAAGCTACAATCCGCCGCCCAGCACCGTTCCTCCTATCCACAACAAGAATCCCCGATAAATGACCGAGGAACCCACCCGTAGCGCCCAGCCATCGCCCGGCGCCGATGCCGGCCAAGGC
>NZ_CAXUTI020000002.1:0-54932 GCF_964254355.1 Acidovorax sp. LjRoot74
ACCAAACAAATACGTGAGCCCTTGTGGGGGAAATTTCGCGTCCGCGAAATTGAACAGCCCTGTTGATCAGTGCGCGAAGGGGTGCCGGTGGGTGCTGGAGCTGGTGGGGCGCGGGAGGCCCTGGCTGTGTGCTGCGGCTGCTGGTTTACGCCGCGCTGCTGCTACATGGGGTGTCCCCCATACCCCCGAAGACCTAGCGGGCGGGGTGGCGTGTGATGAAGAACTCCCGGAATCGGGCAATTGGCTTTACAAACTAATACATAATGACAACCTATAAAGGTTGACGTTATTAATGATGCGATTATAATCTATACCATGGCGAACGAAGAAATCACCATGTACAAGAAACCTAGTCAAGCCATCGAAAAGGGACTCTTATGACGAACCAAGCGATTTCCGTCAATGACCAAGCGCAACCCATCGCACGTTTTATGGGGTGGCCACAGTGGGTCTCGCTTCAATCTTTGATAAGCGGCAGCGAAGAAAGTGAATTTTTTCAGAGGGTTGCGGCGGACCTCGCGCAACGCATCGAAGCCATGCCGGTGATTGGCGGGCAGGAGGATTCCGATGCTGCACAGACGGTGTACCTGCACTACTTCCTGGGTGCGTCTGATGTGTGGGTGCTGGAGAAAGACGTTGGCGGGGGTGTCGAGCAAGTGTTTGCTTTCGCCCTCTTGAACGCTGACTACCAGATGGCCGAACTGGGCTATGTCGATCTGTCGGAGCTGCTGCTGTTGGGCTTCGAGCTGGACTTTCATTTTTCACCCAAGCCGCTTGCCGAGGTGCGCGAGAGCGTGCGCAAACGGGCGGGCTTGTTCTGAATTTCAACCCGGCCCGGTATCGGGCCATCACGCAACGGAGTAGGAAAAATGGCCTCTTTGAACAAAGTAATGCTGATGGGCAACATCGGAAACGCGCCCGAGTGCCGCACGATGCCCAACGGCGATCCGGTGGCGCACTTTCGCCTTGCGACCACCGAGGGTTGGACGGATCGAAGCACGCAGGAGCGAAAGGAGCACACCGAATGGCACAGCATCGTGTGCTACCGGCAGCAAGCCGACTTTGTGCGTGAGTACCTGGGCAAAGGTCGTCAGATCTATGTCGAGGGCTTCTTGCGCACGCGCAAATGGACGGACAAGCAAGGCATCGAACGCTACAGCACGGAGATCCGCGCCGATGCTGTCCAGCCGCTTGGCGCTCGCCCAGAGGGCGCAGGGGGCGGTTCTCGCCAGCCGCAAGGCCAAGGAAACGAGCCGCAACCGGTGGGCGCCCTGCCCCAGGAGATGGATGACGATTTGCCATACTGAGTGTGAGGGCGGAAATTTCGCGGAGGCGAAAATCTGTCTTGACAACCTAAAAAGGTTGCGAACTGTGGTACACCGCCCTACCCTCTCTGCAAAACTTATAAATTAATTAGTCGAGCCGAACATGAAAATTCTTGCGATTGCGAATCAGAAAGGCGGCGTAGGCAAGAGCACGTTGACCGTGCACCTGGCCTATGCCGCCATCGAGGCGGGGTTGCGTGTGCTGCTGGTGGATATGGACAAGCAAGGCAGTTTGTCCCTGAGCTTCCCGGCTGGCGATGACGCAGAACCTGGCTTATTGGCTTCCCGGTTGTACGACGCTGCAGCGCCGCAGGAGGGGCCGGAGTACATCACCGACCGGCTGGCGATCATCCGCGCCGATAACGCCCTCCTCTCCATCGACAAGGCCGAAAACGAAGTGATCCGCCGCCCTGGCCCTGCCCTGCGGCAGTTTGCAGGCGACTTTGATTTGTGCCTGCTGGATACGCCGCCTTTGCTGGGCGTGCGTCTCATGGCTTCGCTGGCCGCTGCTGACTATGTGGTGACGCCGGTTTCCGTTGGCTTGTATGAGCTGGCGGGCGTGGCCGACTTGCTGCAGACGATTCACATCGTCCGCACGCAGGGGTTCAATCCGCGTCTTCGTCACATCGGCATTCTGCCGGTCAAAACGAACAACCGCAGCACCGAGGAACGCGAGGGACTTGCATCGCTTCGCGCCCAGTACGGGGCCGCGATCTTGCCCGAGGTGCTGCCCGAGCGCGCGCCGGTTCGCAAAGCAATTGCGCTGCGCCGCCCTGTGTGGGTTGCCACCAGGGGCGACGGACATTTGAAGGCTGCGCAGGAGTGGCGCGCGGCTTGTGCATCAATTTTGGGGAGGATGGGGAAATGAACGCCAAGACGTTGACGAGCAAAAAAATGGGGCAGGGCGCTCCAGCGGCCGTAGCAGCGAAGAAGGCCCCGATGAAGGCCAAGGCAGCGGGTTCCAATGCCTTCGCAGGGGCTGGCCTCATGCTGGGCGCAGGCGGCGCGATGGGCACGGGCATTGATGCATTGTTTGGTGATGCAGAAATGCCGGAGTTTGCGGTGAACCTCGATGACGTGGAAATCATCGGTCAGGTACGCGAAGAATTCGAGGACGACGAGCAAGGATTGTCGGAGTTGGGGGTAAGCCTGGCCAAGATGCAGATTCAGGCCATTTTCCTGCGCGTCATGCCCGCAGGACACCCCAAGCCGTTCCGGCTGGTGGCCGGTGAACGGCGCGTGCGCGCTGCGCGCTTGCAAGGCCTGGCCACGCTGCGCGCAAAGGCCAAGGAGCTGACCGACGAAGAAGCGGAGGATCTGCAGTTTGCGGAGAACACCCACCGCAAGAACCTCACCCAAATCGAGGAAGCCCGCAAGATTCAGCGTGACCTGGATACGTTGGGTTCGGTCGAAGCGGTCTTGGAACGCCACAACAAAGGCCGCCCCTGGCTGTCCAAAATGCTTTCGCTGCTGCACCTGCCGGAGCAGGCAAAACGGCTGGTCAATGAGTCCATCAGCGCCGACGCCGAAGTGATTTCCACCGTGCGCCAAGTGGAGAAGGTCAACCCCGCCAAGGCGAAAGAATTGGTGGACGATTTGAAGAAGACGCGGGGCAAGGAAGATGCCCGCGCCAAGGCGCTGGCTGTGCGCGACGAGGTCAAGCCCAAGGCACCCAAGGCAGGGAAGAAGGGCGCAGAGAAGGGCGCCAATACGACGGTTGCCCAAAAGGACATGCGAACGCGCGACATGCTGGCCAGCGGCTCGTCAGGCGTCGATGTTCCTAGCCTGCTGGTGGACATTTACGAGCGTCTGGCAGTTCAGGGACAGCGGCCCGAAGAAGTTTTGTCCGACCTGCAACCCGAAGAGCAAAGCGCCTGCATCGCCGCGCTGCGCACGCCGTTCGAGCAGGCGCGCAAAGCCGAGAACGCCGGGAAGCATGTATTTGCAGGCCTGCGCGAAGGGCGGTTTGCGACTGAGGGCGCCGGGGCGCTGCTGCTGGCAGCGTGCATGTGCGGCCTGGAAGGCTCGTTCAACAGCGAGTTCCGCTTGGATGATGTTCTGTCGGTGATTGTTTGAAGTGATGCGCCGCCCGACGGGGCGGCGCATACAAGGGGATTCGAGTTGTTCTATTTTTGGTCTACGTGGGGTGATTTATGACGCATGGCGAATTTGTTCCTGTGTCTGTCCCAGAGTTTGAAGCGCTGCAGCACTTGCTGAAAGACAGCTTGAGTGCCGACCGCATTGCGGCAGCGCGCCTAGTGATGTTGGATAGCTACTCCAACCAGGAAGCTGCAGATCAGTTTGGCGTGACCCGGCAGGCGGTTTGGAAGACGGTGCAACGGATGCGCGACACCCTCGACCGCTACAAAGAGGCCCGCGTAATCGAAGAAACAGGAATTGAACGCAGCTTGCCGCGTGGGTGGAGGCGTGCGACCATTACCGCGCCTGCTGCAATTGTTGAGCGCAGCCAGGCCGACGCAGAGGCTGCACACCAGGCGCGTTTGAACCAGGTGGCAGAGGCGGGGGCGGCATTGCTTGCGACGGCATATCGGCGCCGGAGCACCGACCGATGACCCATAAAAAAAGCCCGGCAGGTTATGCCGGGCTGTAAGTAGTCAAGCCAGTGCATTTGCAACGGCAGAAAATTATAACTTTCCATGGCGGCAAAGAAGCAAGAAACGATCATCGACTATAGGGCAGGGCACGTGCCGGAGTGGGTGCGCCGCGCTATTGATGAGCAATTCGCCATCGAGGCGGAAGACGCACGGCAGGCCGGAACCCTTGGGTACATGACCCGCGCCCTGGTGCTCGCCACGATGCCCTACAAAGACCCCAAGGCGGACGTTTTTACGCGCGTCAACGGCGACTTCAAATTGCGCATCCTGGCGGGCTACGAAGGCGGAATCCCTTATGGGATCTACCCGCGCTTGCTTATGTCATGGGTGGCTACCGAGGCGGTGCGCAACCAATCGCCGGTCATCGAGCTGGGCGACTCCTTGCGCCAGTTCCTGCGAGACGTTTTAGAGTTGCGCGCGGGCGGCGGCGAGCGTGGAACGTCCACCCGCGTTGCCGAGCAGATGAAGCGCCTTTTTGGTTCGCTCATTACCGCGCAGATGACACGCGGAGCTGCTGGCGATCCTGGCTTCGTTTTGCGCAATGTGCTGATCGCTGACGGCCTGCACTTGGAGAATGAAGAAGCATTCGACCTTGATACGCCTGTCGATGGCGACGAGCGCGCCATTTGGGTTCCGCAGCATGAGCGCGACGCAGGGAAATGGAAGTCGGGCGTCAGGCTCAGCGCCCCATTTTTTAATGAGCTGATCGAGCACCCCATTCCCATTGATTTGCGGGCATACAAGGCGCTGCGGGGTTCGCCGCTGGCGATGGACATTTATTCCTGGCTCACCTACCGAATGAGCTACACGGACAGACCGACAAGGCCGATCCGGTGGGAATCCTTGATGGGCCAATTTGGTTCCTCGTTCAACACCAACAACATCGACCAGGCTTCCAGAGACTTCAAGAAAGGGTTCTTGAAGGCATTGAAGGCCGTGCAGATCGTTTACCCACTTGCGCGGCTCAAGGTCGAGGACAACGGCCTTGTCCTGCTCCCGTCGCCCCCACACGTTGCCCCTGTACGCAAGAAAAAGGGGAGTAGAAGCGGGGACAGTGACGATGGACAGAACTCGCTCTTCTGAATTTCGCGTCCGCGAAATTTTGGGTTGCACTAGGCGGACAGCGCACCGGTCCGGTGGCAACGTCGGCTATAAATGTGAACAGGGTCAATGAATCCTTGAACGCTTTGGATCCGGGATGACCGCTTTGCAGCGTTATGCACAGTGCTCTGTTATGAGTAGCCCGGTGGGTGCTCGTGCGAGATCTCCCTGGTGCGGGGTGCGTGCATGCGCTACGAGGCTATCCATAGTTTCGTCATGCTCAGAGGCGCCAAATGCGATGAATCCTTGCTGAGGCTGCGCACCGCGGCTTCATCTCCAGCCGTGCGGCGAACTGTTCCAATCCCTGGAGTTTGATTGGCCGCTGTCGAGGGAAGACCCATCACAAACAGGCGAAGGCGGTTGGGGCGGTGTGCCATCGTCATCACGTCGGCGGCTACCGTGTGACAAGACTATTTGCCCTCGATCTCGCCTCGTCGGGAATCAAACGTTATGTGCAGCGCGTCCTCGTCCTCGTCCTTGACGCCGGCAACGCCAGCGTTCATGCGGCCTGCAGCCTGACGGCGTCGGAGTCCTGCATATAACTGGGACCTGTGCATAACGCTGCTTATGGAGAGCTTTCCATAAGCAGCGATTGCTGCCCGTCGGGCTGATAGCCACGAAGGTCAGGTCTCTGCCAAGAGCGAAAGCTTACCAGCGGCTGCATTAGGGCGCCCCGGTGGGTGGCAGTGTGTCCTGCGGACTTCACACGGCACCCTCCAACTTCCGCTTTCAACGAAAATTGACGCAATCGACCGATCACTTCTTTATGAAGACGCACTCGTAGCTCAGTACGGGGGGTGACTTCCCGCCGTTGCCCTGCATCCCAGCTTGCATGCGTGCTTGACCTACGACCGCGACTGAGCGGCTTGCGATGGTCTGGGCGGCAGCCTCGCAGGTCGTCTTGGAAGTGAAACCGCCCAGAGTAGACAGCGATACGTCGCGGATTTCACCAGGCGTGTCGCTAGTGATGTTTAGTGCCAAGACTAGGACCTACTCACCCATTCCAGCTCCCCGTTGGTGTTATTGACGGCCATTCTGGCCTAGCTGAGCCGCGTACTCCCCGGCGAAGGTGCCTCCGCATTGACTACCTGCAAACATTTCGTTACCGTGCGTGCAGGGATGGGACAACAAACTAATGGCAATTGATCAATCTGAACTGCTGCGAGCCGGTCAACGGCGGCCGCTTCGCAAATCGCAAATTCGTGTCGGCTTGCAAAAGACGGCCTTCCTGTGCCACAGCCACCGTGACGACAAGTTCGCCGAAGGGCTGCAGGCACTGCTTGCAGAACAGGGTGTCGAGCTGTACATCGACTGGAAAGACGCGTCGATGCCGCCCGAGCCCAATCGAGAAACGGCGTCACGGATCCAGCACCGTATCAAGACGTGCGACTGGTTCCTGTTTCTTGCCACCGCCAACTCCATGGCTTCGCGCTGGTGTCCGTGGGAGTTGGGCTATGCCGATGGCCAAAAGCAGCCTGACCGTATTGCCATCGTTCAGACATCCGATTCCACGACCACACACGGCAACGAGTACATGCAGCTATACCGCCGCGTCGACACGTCCAGCGCCGGTGAATTGCTCTGGGTGCCGGCGGGCAGCAACCAGGGGCAGTTCGTGCGCACTGTGCCGTTCCTATGACGGTGCGGTCCATGGCGCTCTACCAATGCCTTCTACTAGGGTCACCGACCGACCCGCAGACCTCTGCCTTTTCGGCAACGTTTGACGAATGCCTCGGCTTGTTTGGCCTGCTGCGCGGGCGCGACTACACGATTGACCGCGGCATCGCCGCCGACTTCAGCGATACGACAGCCACGGTGGCCGTCTTCTTCGGTGCTGACGGCGCTGAGTACCCTGAAGCGGCCCTGCTGACCAAGTTGGGAGTGCCCGTGGTGCCCATCGTCAGCGCAGCCGCCCACGTCAGAGCCGAGTTGCCAGTGGAGTTGCGCAGCATCAATGCGATGTTCCATGACCCCACTGATGCCGGCCTGCGCCGGGTCGTCACGGCTGCCTTGCAGTGTCTAGGCTTGCTGCCGGCCCAGCGGCGTGTCTTCGTCAGCTATCGCCGCGAGGAGTCGGCCGACGTCGCCCTGCAGCTCTACGAGACGCTGTCCGCGCGTCATTTCGATGTGTTCTTGGACACGCACTCGGTCTCTGTGGCCGCCGACTTCCAGGCCGCGCTCTGGCATCGGCTGTGCGATTCCGATGTGCTGGTCATGCTCGATACCGCGGGCTACTTCACCAGCCGGTGGACCACGACCGAGTGGGGTCGGGCCATCGCCAAGCACATCTCCATGTTGCAGTTGGTCTGGCCCGGCCACACGCCCGTGCGCGAGTCGCACTTGGCCACGTCCAAGAAGTTGACCGACGCCAACTTCAACGGCACGCGCCTCACGCCGGGGGTGGTCGCGGATGTCGCACTGGAGCTCGAGCGCATACGAAGCGTCAGCGTGGCGCTGCGGCACTCCAACATGGTCGGTACGCTGCGCACCGCGATCCAGGACCTGGGCGGCAGCGTCGAAGGCGTAGGCCAGAAGCGCTCCGTCATCCTAAAGCTGCCTTCCGGCAACCCGCTAGTGGCCTACCCGGTTGTTGGCGTGCCGACGTCGGTCGACGTCCACAACTGCATTGACCTGAGCGACTCGCGTGCCGCGGCCGTGGTCTACGATCACCTCGGCATCAGCGAGGAATGGCGGCGCCACCTGGACTGGCTCGCCTCCCATGTCGGTGCCGTCAAATGGCTGCGAAGCCGCGAGGCGGATTGGCAGTTGGCCGACATCGAGCAGTAGCCGTGGGCGCGATCTTTCTATCCGCTAGCGTGCCGACGCGCGAACCGTACAGCTCGGACTGCCGGCCACAGGAGATCCAGGCCGCCGTCAACGCGCTGGCGCAGGTGGTGCTGGGGCGCAAGAAGCTAGTTTGGGGCGGCCATCCGGCCATCACGCCGCTGCTGTGGTCGGCGGCCCAGGCAGTGGGCGTCGAGTACACGGTGGCGGTGGAGCTGTTCCAGTCGAAGTTGTTCCAGAAGGTGCTGCCAGAAGATAACAAGAACTTCGCGAACGTGAAGCTGATCGACGCTGTCGGCGAGGACGTTGAAGCCAGCCTGCTCGCGATGCGCAAGGCTATGTTCACGTCCGTCGAATTCGAGGCGGCCGTCTTCATAGGCGGCATGCATGGCATCCTGGACGAGCACAAGCTGTTTACGAGTTACTGGCCCAACGCAGCGTGCATCCCCATCGCCCTAACTGGCGGCGCGACCGTGCATCTCGCTCGAGACCTGAATTACCTGCCACCCGACGATTTGGCGCCACTGGATTTCGTGGCGCTGCTCTATCGCGGCTTGGGCATCCGGCCCAGCCAAAGGCGAGAAGCCCGTGTAGACCAAGGAGGAGACCATGGCACGAGTTCCGGTGTTCTATAGCTTTCACTTCGACAACGATGTCATGCGGGTGCAACAGATCCGGCAGATGGGCATGATCGACGGCGACGAGCCCGTGTCCCCAAACGACTGGGAGACGGTCAAGCGCCGCGGTTCGGCGGCCGTCGAGCGTTGGATTGATGACAACATGAAATACAAGCGCTGCGTGGTCGTGCTGATCGGCACCGAGACCCATGCGCGGCCCTGGATTCAGCATGAAATCCGCAAGGCCTGGGCGGATAACCGCGGCCTGCTGGGTATCCACATCCACCACCTGAACTGCCCCCGACAGGGCACCTGTTCCAAGGGCACGAACCCATTTGACCAGTTCACTTTTCGTGACGGCAACAACATCGTGCGGCCGCCGGTCTATGACCCGCCCGCCTACGGCACCTACAACCACGTCAAGGACCACCTGGCGGCGTGGGTCGATGACGCCATCGCCCGCCGCCGGTAGGCCCGCCAAGCACTGCGCCATGTCCGACATCTCTAACAAACACAAGCACCTCGAGTTCATCCAGGCGTCGATCAGCCGGATGTCGGGCAACCTATTCTTGCTCAAGGGTTGGAGCGTCACGCTCATCGCTGCTCTCTTCGCCCTGGCAGCCAAGGACACCAACAAGGCTTACATCGTCGTGGCCTATTTCCCGCTGTTCATCTTCTGGTTCTTGGACGGCTACTTCCTCTCGATGGAGAGGCGCTTCCGGTCGCTGTACGAGCACGTGCGGCAGCTCAAGGAGGAAGACATCGACTTCTCGATGAACACCGAGCCGTACAAAAGCGACCCGCGAAATCAATGGATCTCGACATTGTTTTCCCGGACCTTGTTCCCGTACTACGTCACTTTGGCCCTCCTGATGATTCTGCTGTCGCTTTTCTTGCACTAGGTGACGCAGACCGGGACACCCCACTGAGCCTACCGACAAACCAGTTTTGACGAAAGAAATATGGCTCGCAAAGTATTCTTCAGCTTCAGATATGACGATCGCGCGATCAATGTCGCCGGCCAGCCGCCGGCAGTTCAGCAGATCACCGTAATCCGGGCACTTATCGGACTTCAGGGGATGTGATGGCAGCGCGTCATTTCACAAAGACGGAAGCGCGGGCTGCGGCTCAGGGCGCAACTCGACAGTTCTCTGCGCGGTCAGCAGGACAAATTCTGGAATCCGCGCGCACCAATACGCGCGATTCCGAGGCGTTCGACATCTTTCTGTCTCACGCGATTGCTGACGCTGAGTTGGTTCTCGGCGTTAAGCAACTGTTAGAGCAGCAGGGGGCCACAGTTTACGTGGACTGGAGCCACGACCGGCAGCTTGATAGATCGAAGGTCAACGCCGAGACAGCGGCGCTGCTCCGTCAGAGGATGAGGCAGTCGAAGTCCCTGATCTACCTAGCGACCGACGCGGCGACCACATCGAAATGGATGCCCTGGGAGCTCGGATTTTTTGATGGATATCGATCTGGCGGCGTGGCCATTATGCCCCTGCTGGACAGAGAGACCGATCGCTTTGCTGGTCAGGAATATCTAGGCCTTTATCCCAGGGTGACCAAGGACAACTACCAAAACTCGGCTGTCTCGGATGTGTTTGTCGAGGGCCTTGGTCGCTGGACGACCCTCAAGTCGTTCCGAGCTGGAACCCCCAATTGGCAAAGCTAAACCCATCCCTAAACGGATTTTCAGACCAAAGGAGAGTCAGATGGCACGACGTCGCCAGCGACGCATGTCCCAAGTTTTGCTGCGCAATCTCAATGGGCATCTCACCGGCAATCGCATGGCTTGCATGGGAGTGCCGCATCCAATGGGTACATGTTGATGAACTCGGGTGTGATGAAGAACTCCCGCCAACGTCATTTTTAGGCCTCAAACGTGTGATGAAGAACTCCCGCCGTTTGATGAACAACTCCCGGCGCACAGGGGATGCACCGCTACAAATTTGATGAAGAACTCCCGCGCCACGGACTGTTGATAAGGCTGTGCATATTTTGTGGAAAACATTGTGCAAAAGAAAAGTTATGCACGCTGAACAACTCCCGCGCCATTTCTTCAATGAAATCAACAGCTTAAGTTGTTTCGGCGGAGTTATGCACGCTGAACAACTCCCGCAAATGTGATGAACAACTCCCGCGAAGGCGCCAATCAAACTGACCTAAGCTCATGTCACGATTGAAGAAATCACGTTTTTCGGACTCGCACCCTGTATTCCTTTCCTATAGTAATTAACCAATAGGAAAAGACACCGCCTCTAGGGGCTTCGCCCCGCCGGCTCCTACGCGCTACGCGCTTCGCCCGCGCCTACGGCGCTCCCCACCCGGCACCCCAGGGCTTCGCCCTCGGCCTACGGCCTCACCCATTTAATAGGCCCCCAGAGGGGGCTGAACACGACGCCCCCAGCGGTCCCCGCCGCGCCTAGGGCGCTCCCAGGCGTGGGGCTTGCAGCCCCCCGACCCCCTGGGGGCTTCGCCCCCCTGTGCGCCATTCGGCACACGGCTCCCCCCAAATTGAAACCAAAAACGGGGGTCGCTCAGCCCTTGAAGAGTTGACTGAGCGCCCCAGAACGCGGGAGAGGGTACTCAATTTCAGCGGCGAAGGGGTAGGGCAGGGTGGCATACCTGCGGGGCTTAAATTGGCTCCTGTGGCCTCGATGCCGAAACCGCAAAGCTCTCCGCCATTAACCTAATTGACAAATTAACGTTTTAGGTTAAAATGGCGTTATGGAAAAAGGCACCCCGCACTGCAATCTGCCAGTCGTCAAAGCCTTGATTGAGGCTGGCCAAGTCAGGGCCACAGCTAGCGCATTTAATGGCGCGCGCGAACTGGGCATTTGCGACTTGACCGGCATGTGTGCCGTTGTCTTGGCGCTTACACCAAGCGACTTTTACAAGAGTATGACGACCCATGCCGATCATCGTATCTGGCAAGACGTGTACCGCGCCGAGACGGCGAACGGCGAGGTGTACCTAAAGCTGACCGTCATTGATGACGTGTTGATCGTTTCTTTCAAGGAGCTATGACCATGAAATGCCCATGCTGCGGCGCGGCGGAACTGATCCACGACACGCGCGACATGCCCTACACCTACAAGGGTGAAAACACCACCATTCCAGCGGTGACGGGTGACTTTTGTCCGGCTTGTGGTGAAGTCGTCTTGAACCGTGAGCATGGCGACCGTTACAGCGAAATGGTCGGCCTGTTTCAGCGTCAAGTGAATTCCGCCTACGTCGATCCCGACTACATCGCCAAGGTTCGTAGAAAACTCGACCTTGACCAGCGGCAGGCCGCCGAACTCTTTGGCGGCGGCATCAATGCGTTCTCGCGCTATGAGAACGGGAAAACTAAGCCGCCCCTGTCCTTGGTCAAACTGTTCAAGCTGTTGGATCGTCACCCCGACTTGCTCAACGAGGTTAAAACCGCCTGATCTTTTTAGGCACTTTGACGATATCGTATCGTTTTCGTATTGAATAACATATCGTATTGATACATAATACAGATACGACAATACGAAAGGCGTATCATGGCCCGCATAGGTGTTACTTCTGAGCAGGTGTCAGCGGTTGCTGACGCGCTGATTGGCGAAGGAAAACAGGCGACGATCCGCGCTGTGCGCGAGCGGTTGGGCGACCGGGGGAGCCCGAACACAATCCAAAAACATTTGTCGGCCTGGCGGGATGCCCGGCCCATGTCGGCGGCTGCAGCGCTTGAGCTTCCTCAGACGCTGGCCGCTGCTATCGCTGCGGAGATTGGCCGCGCGGCAGCGCAGGCGCGGGCTGAAATTGAAGGGCGCTTGGTGGAGGTGCAAACCGAAGCTGCGGATCTTGCTATGACTGGCGAGTCTCTGGAGGACGAGCGGGATTCGCTTATCTCCCAGATGGCCGTATTGACGACTGAGCGTGACACCTTGGCGGGCAAAGCGGCGCAGCAGGCTGCAGACCTGGTTGAATTGACTGGGCGCGTCGAGCGCGAACAGCAGGCGGCAGAAGCGGCCCGCGTAGAGTTGGCCACGGCCCGGCTCAGGGCTGAGGGGCTGACGGAAAGACACGCTGCACAAGGGAAAGAGGTCGAGCAATTGCGCGCGGCGGTCGAGGACGAACGCAAGGGCCGTATTGCCGCCGAGCAAGCGGCCGCGGTGCTGGCGGCGCGTTTGGAAGCGTCTGCGGAGCTGGTGGTTCGCGCCGAAACACGCGCGGAGCTGGCAGAGCGTCAGGCCGATCAAGTCACGCAAGACGTGCGCAAGGCGCACGCCGAGCGTGAGGATGCGCGCAACCTGGCAAGCCAGGCGAGAGAGCAGGGCGCTCGTCTGTCGGGCCAGGTGGACGTGCTGCAGGCCGAGAGCAAGCGCAGGGACGCCGTGGAGGCTGCGCAACACGCAGAAAATGAACGGCTGCGCGTTGAGCTGGAGGCGCTTCGCGCCAGGGTTCCAGGCGACTCCGGCAAGGGTCGCTAACGCTCTAGCTCGCTTGCTTTCGGCTGTGCCGTGTTGTCGGCGTACCGGGCGTTGTTCTGGATGCGCTCAAGAATGATCGAGCGCTCTCTGTCACTGAAATTTCCCTGATTCAAATGGCTGCTGATCGCAGCCATTTGTTCTTGTGGGGTGGCGAGCCGGAATTGATCCGTGTCGCTCGTGGGGAAAATCTGATGCTGCCGCGTGTTCTCCCGCAACCCATGGGCTACATGTTCGACCACTTGAGCAAGGCCCCATGCTTGCAGCGGCTCGCTCTGCTCTACGACTGATTTTTGCCAAGCGTGGTCGAATGCTTTCGCGTTGTATTGGCCGCCGCCCCTGGCGTGAATGGTTTCAGCCATGAGGCTGAAAATCTCTTCGGCTTGTTCGCTCTTGCTCAGATGGGGATAGGCGTCCTCGACGGCTTTCCAGTACGAATCCCGTAAAGCGCCGGGATGCTTCTTGGATTCAATGAGCGCGTCGATCAACCCTCGTTTTTCTGCACCTGAGAAAGTATTGATGCCGGAATGTCCAATTCCTTCGTGGGCGAGGGTGGCCGCAATTTCCGATTTGTCATCGTGGGCGGCAAGGGCCAGGGCAATGGTGCGGGTGCTTCTGGAGTAGGCGCCGAGCTTTCCCGCCCAGGCCTGGACGACTCTCTCGGTGTTGGGTCCGTAGTGGTCATGAAAATCCTTCTTGTTTTCAAGCAAGACATACTTGACTTGGGAGAGCCCTGTGTATTCGCGCTTGAAGTCCTCAAGTGCTTCTGAGGCCTCTTGGCGGCTTACAGGCATCCTAGTTTGGGACGATATTCACCCGAACTTTGATTGTGTCTCCTGTCGGCGGGCGGTTGCGGTATTCGGTGAACGTCCGGCCGGCGTACTCGTAGGTGATGGTGTAGCCGGTGGCGCGTCGTTGTCCTGCGTTGTTGTAGCCGTTCCCATAACCTTCACTCGTTTGGTAGCACCGTTGCTGCGGTTGGCGGTTTCGGCCTTCAACATAGTGCCCGGCCATTGCGCCTGTTGCAGCGCCCACGGCAGCTCCTGCGATACGTCCATTGCCTTTCCCGACCTGACTGCCAACAAGACCGCCAGCCAGGGCGCCGATTGCGGTTCCAGCTCCATATTCGTTTGATGGCGTTTGCTGGACAGGTTCGCAGACGGTGCGGGTTCCAGAATTTGAAGAATTTCCGCTGTAGCGTTCCTGCACATCGAGCACCCGTGCGTGGTCTTCAAAACTTGCTGCCTGGAGGCTGGTGGCGGCAACTGTGACCAGGGCGAAGATTAATGAGCTTTTCATTCTGAGACTATTTAAGAAAGAAAATAGTTTATAGACTTACTCGCTTTGCAGGTAATACAGGAGGTTTAGTTTGTAAATGAATGAAATATTATTATTCAGTGATATTTTGCACGACTTAGCAGGCTGCTGAAATACTCCCCTTGCCCACGAGTATCTTCCTCGACCCTCGCGCATTTCTCGCGCCAGTTTTCCGTATCTTGAAATTCAGCGCTCCATACTGGCGCTTTTTACCCTCGCACGCCCGATTTTTTGCCCTTTTGCCCTCATGCCTGCCCCTGCAGGCGGATTTGCCCCAGGCTGCGCAATCGCGTGAGGTTGTAGCCCGCCATCGTCAGCACAAACATCTGGTCCACTTTTTTGATCCCGCGCACCAGCACCTGACGCATGTGCCCCACCGTCTTGGCCCAGCCAAAGCCTTGTTCGATCAGCTTTCTCTTTTGCTGCGAGATGGCGTAGCCTTCGCTGTCTGCAATCGCGTCAGTAACTGCCGACTGGCGCCCCGACTTGTTCTGCGCTACATGGGGCAGCACGTTCATCTCCTGCAGGGCTTCGATGAATTCCTTGGCGTCGTAGCCTTTGTCTGCCCCCAGGGTGATGGTGATGGGTTCATCGCCGGGCAGCGCCTGGCGGGCATCGTTGATCATGGCCTTGGCCGCTTCACGTTCTGCATACCCGTCAGCCTGGGTGACCACGGCACTGACCACCAGGCCGTGGCGGTTGTCGGTGAGTGTGTGGCCCATGAAGCGCAACTCGCTGGCCGTCTTGCCCTTGCGGTACAGCCTTGCATCCCCATCCGTAGTGGATTCATGGGTGTCGTTGCTGCGCTTTTGGTCTTTGAAGTTGCCCGCGTTGGCGTTGCCGTCATCGTCCGTGCGGTCTTTGCGCACGAAGCTCTTGTGGCCCGCCCAGGCCTGGATCAGGGTGCCATCCACGCTGAAGTGCTCGCCCGAGAGCAGTTCCTGCTCCTGGGCTTGTTGCACGATCTGGTTGAAGAACTCGATGACGGCATCGTGCTCGATCAGGCGCTCCCGGTTCTTGCTGAACACGGTAGGAACCCAGACTGCGTCGTCCATGGCCAGGCCGATGAACCAGCGAAACAGCAGGTTGTATTGGGTCTGCTCCATGAGTTGGCGTTCTGAGCGCACGCTGTAGAGCACTTGAATGAGCATGGCCCGCAGCAGCTTCTCGGGGGCAATGCTGGGACGCCCGCCTTTGATGTCGGCCGCGTACATCTGACCAAACAGGTTGTCCATGTTCGCCAGGGCCTTGTTGACCATCACGCGGATCATGCGCAGGGGGTGATCAAGGGGCACGAAGTCATCGAGGTGGCGCATGGTGAACAGGCTCTCGGTGAAGGTGTCGGCTCCGCGCATGGATGGCTCTTTCTTCTATCTCATCGGTGGGGTGTGCCTCGATTGTCCTGGCAAGGCGGCAGCTGGGCAGTGACGTTGGGGAGTATTTCAGCAGCCTGCTAGTGTGGTGTCTCAAAAATAAATTGAATTATTTTGAGTCATGGCTATCGAAGTGGTTTCCGTATAGGAGACTACGCCGATGGCCCACCCCGGACGCCCCGCCACGAAGCTGCAGATCACCGACGCTGAGCGCGCAGAGCTCAAGGCCCGGTTGCGCGTGCGCAAAGCGCCTGAAGACGAGAAGTTGCGCATGCGAATCGTGCTGGGCTGCGCGGATGGGGAGTCGGGCACTGTGATTGCCCAGCGCTTGCATACGACGGTGCAAACCGTCTCCAAATGGCGGCGGCGCTACCAGGCGTACCGTCTGGCTGGTTTGACCGATGCGCCGCGCGCAGGCCGCCCGCGCAGCGTGGGCGACGAGCAGATTCAGCTAATCGTGGATAAGGTTCGCCAGAGCACACCTGACAATGCCACGCACTGGAGCGTGCGCCAGATGAGCCGGCAAACGGGCGTATCACCAGCGACGGTGCAGCGCATCTGGCATGCGTTTGGTCTGAAGCCGCACCTGCAGGAAACCTTCAAGCTGTCCACTGACCCTCATTTCGTTGACAAGGTGCGTGATGTTGTGGGGCTGTATATGGCGCCGCCTGATCGTGCCCTTGTGCTGTGCGTGGACGAGAAGAGCCAGATCCAGGCTCTTGATCGCACACAGCCTGGTCTACCACTGACCTTCGGCAAGCCGACCACGCGCACGCACGACTACAAACGCCATGGGACAACCTCCCTGTTCGCAGCGCTGGATGTGGCCACTGGCAAGGTGATTGGGCAACTCAAGCGCCGTCACCGCAGCGTGGAATTCCTGCAGTTCCTCAAAGTCATCAATGCGGCGGTACCAGGCGAACAAGATATCCATCTGATCATGGACAACTACGGTACGCACAAGACGCAGGCAGTACGCGCCTGGCTAGCCGCCCATCCCCGCTATTACGTTCACTTCACGCCGACCTCCGCGTCGTGGCTCAATCTGGTCGAGCGCTTCTTCAGTCAGATCAGCGAGAGGTGGATCAAGCGTAGCGCCCACACCAGCATCGGCGAGTTGGAGCAAGCCATACGGCAATACATTGATCGCCACAACCAGGATCCAAAGCCATTTGTTTGGCACAAAAGTGCCGACACTATCTTGGCATCTGTCGCTCGTGCCGCGAATGCAATTATTTGATGCTTACTTCTGAGACACCACACTAGCTCAATGAACTTTGTGTGTTGCAGAGATATGTGAAATCCTTCTGAGGCATTTTCCCCCCTGCGGTTGAAAAACCGGATGCCCTCGCCCCGTTGGGGCTTTGCGCCGCTCGCCTCACCCGGCTCGATCCCGCTGGGATTGCCTGCGGGTACGGCTCCAGGCCACCTTGCCCGCTATTGGGGGAAGTGCTGCGCACATCCCCCTGCCGCTGGGGCTTCCCCCTTGAAAGACAGCCAAGACGGCCGCAAGCGTCCGACTTGCCCCCGACCGGGCCATGGTGCCCCGAAGCGCGCACGCCTTGCGTGCGGGTTGTCCGGTAGGGGCCGGTGCGGAGCACTGCCGTGCTTCTTGCACGGCACCCCGCAAGCCCGGACAAGGGTATGGCCCGGCGTACCTGCCAAACAAATACGTGAGCCCTTGTGATGGGGAAATTTCGCGTCCGCGAAATTGAACAACCCTGTTGATCAGTGCGCGAAGGGGTGCCGGTGGGGTGCTGGAGCTGGTGGGACGCGGGAGGCCCTGGCTGTGTGCTGCGGCTGCTGGTTTACGCCGCGCTGCGGCTACATGGGGTGTTCCCCATACCCCCAAAGACCTGGCGGGCGGGGTGGCGTGTGATGAAGAACTCCCGGAATCGGGCAGTTGTCTTTACAAACTAATACACAATGACAACCTAAAAAGGTTGACATTATTAATGGTGCGATTATAATTTATACCATGGTGAACGAAGAAATCACCATATACAAGAAACCTAGTCAAGCCATTAATTGAGGTATTAATCATGCAACTCGCAAGCCGTTTTTCCCGTGGTTCTACTGTCGCCCGCGCTGACCGCGCCTTGTCCAACGATGAGATCTGCGCTGCTGCGCCTTCGATCTTTGCCGATGCAGCCCATGAAAGCCGCTCTGCCCGCTACACCTACATTCCAACCATTGATGTCCTCGATGGCCTGCGCCGCGAGGGCTTCGCGCCATTCATGGCGTGTCAGACCCGTGTGCGCAGCGAGGGCAAGCGGGAACATACAAAACACATGCTGCGCCTGCGCCATGCAGAGCAAATTACGGGCAAAGAGGCCAACGAAATCATTCTGCTGAACTCTCACGATGGCACGAGCAGCTATCAAATGCTTGCCGGAATGTTCCGCTTTGTATGTCAAAACGGGCTGGTGTGCGGGGAAATATCGAGTGATATTCGCGTCCGCCACAATGGGAACGTGGTCGGTGAAGTGATCGAGGGCGCTTTCAAGGTGCTGGACAGCTTCGAGCAAATTTCCCAACAGCGCGAGGCCATGCAGGGCGTTACGCTCAATCCTGGCGAACAATCGGCATTTGCTCATGCCGCCCTTAGTTTGAAGTACGACGAAGGGGAGGGCGCAGCGCCCGTTACCGAGGCGCAAATTCTCACGCCGCGCCGTTTTGAAGATCGCCGTGATGACATGTGGGGCACGTTCAACCGTGTCCAAGAAAACTTGCTGAAAGGTGGATTGCGCGGGCGCAGCAAGATTGGACGATCCACCACGACGCGCCAGGTCAACGGAATTGACCAGAGCGTGAAACTGAATCGGGCGTTGTGGATTCTCGCTGAAGAAATGCGAAAACTAAAATCTTAACAAAATGAAATAGGGACATTGCCCCTATTTCATTTTTAATGATCCCTTGACATAATATCTTATGTCTTAGGGATCATGATGTTAAAAACAATCAGCATTATTTTTCGGGTAATTATATTTTACGTATTGCTTTGGATTCGCGTGCCGGTTGCGTTGATTCTGCAAGCTGTAACCTCGTTGTCCGCAATGGCGTTCATGGTGATGCTTCTTGTTCGTGGATGGTCAAACGCGCTGGATGTATTTTGGCCGCTGCTTGCTTTTTCGTTTGGTGCTTTTGTTCTGCGTTGGGTTTATGACGGAATCTTGATGCTTGTTTCGCCGGAAGAGCTATTTTTGGATATTTGAAATGGCGTGTTGCACTGACTTGGCCCGCGCTACTGCGGGTCTTTTTTTGGGCCGTTCATATGTCGCCCTCCAGGCGATGGCAAGGTTGGCCGCTCTTGAGGGACGTGCTTCGCACACCCCCCGCCGCTGGGCATCCCCCCATAATTCAGGACAATCGCCGATGGCCGTTCGACCTGGGCAATCCCGCGCGTATCAAAAGCAACGCGCAGCCAAGTGAGATTTCGCGGAGGCGAAATTGAACCCTCTTGTTAATCAGTGCGCGAAGGGGTGCGGGTAGGTTCTGGAGTTGGTGGGGCGCGGGAGGCACTGACTGTGTGCTGCGGCTGCTGGTTTACGCCGCGCTGCGGCTACATGGGGTGCCCCCATACCCCCGAAGACCTGGCGGGCGGGGTGGCGTGTGATGAAGAACTCCCGGAATCGGGCAATTGGCTTTACAAACCAATGCAAAATGACAATCTAAAAAGGTTGACATGATTAATGGTGCTATTATAATCTACAGTGAACTTAGAAAATGATGGAAGCGCGTTATATGTATTGTGACTATTAATTTCGACGACGAAAACGACAAACAAAGGAAACAAGATGAGTAGTCATCATGATTGGGTGGATCAGACCGTAAAGCTACACAATGCAACTAAGCCCTTCGCGCCAGAAAATGGCCGCTGCTTGCGGTTTGCTGTTGGCGACAAAGTGATCTATACCAATCCTGCAGGGCTTAAATTCCGGTTCAGCATTACCGGCCATTACGGGCCTGCCAACCCTTGCAGCCTATATGCGCAGGGTGCGCGCTATCTGGTGAATTCAAACTCGCCCTGGTTGCCGGTGATGGAGTCGCAACTGCAGCCGGATGAAGGCCCAATGCTTTCTCACTGAGAGACAACCAAGGCGGGAGCAAGCGCCTTCCTTGTTCCCGACCGGGCCATGGTGCCCCGAAGCGCGCACGCCTTGCGTGCGCGTTGTCCGGTAGGGGCCGGTGCGGAGCACTGCCGAGCGCAAAGCGCACGGCACCCCGGAAGCCCGGACAAGGGTATGGCCCGGCGTGCCGACGAAACAAGATTTAGAGCTTGCCCGCGAAGAACAAGAGCATGACCACTAGGGAGGCTCCTGCGAGGCCACCCAGCGCTGATTCCGTGAGCCGCTGCCAGTAGGGCAGCGGCTTGAACTGCAGCGCAAGCCCGCGCAGCCGCTGGGCCAGTCTGTCGGCTTCGTCCATGGTGCTGGTGCGCCAGGCTTGGCGGGCAGCTTCTTGCATGGCTGCCGCAGCCTCGGCGCGGGTTTGCGTCACGACTTCATGGGCGTGCCGCTCTACGGCCTCGCGGACCTGGGTGGTGGCAGCTTCGCTGAATTGCGTCACCGCCCCCTTGAATTTGTCGGCCGCATCGAGCAGCGCCGCCGCGCTGGCTTCATGGCTGGATTCCTGCCCTTGGATCGTCCTGGCCACGTTTTCAAGCCGGAGCACCAGGTCATCAACTTCGCCCAGCACCTGGGCCGCAACGGCTTCCCGTACTGTGCTGGCCCGCCCGTTCATCTTGTAATCGCCTTGAATACTTGATCAAGGTTTTCATTCGCCGTCACAGACAGGCGCTTGAGGGCGACCATTTGAACGCAATGTTCCTTTTCGGCCTGTTCTGTGGCTTCGCGCAATTTCTGGCGGTAATCGGTGGGATCTTCCAGCAAGTCGCCCAGGGCCTTGCCGTGGGATTTGAGCCGCTCGAAAACCTCGTTCGTGCGAATGGTTGCAGCGTCCGACACGATGCAAGCCTTTTCGCCCGATGCCAGACCATAGATGCTGGGAAATTCTTCGGAGGGTGATTCTTCAACATCGAGCTTATTAAAGACGATGCGTATTTTCTTAGCCGGAATATTCAGCGCTCGAAGCGCTCGCACGGTGTTAACCGTATCTGCCTGAACTTTTTTCTCCTTCACGGTAGGAACGACAAAAATATCAATTTCCTCGTGCGAACCGTCATATTGCTGCATCATCTTCATGAAGTCTTCGACGTTCGACGCTCCAACGTCAATGACCGCATCGTCCAGCATCATGATGGCATCAATCATTGAGCCAAATTTCTTGCCTCGCAACTTCTCCACCTCGACGCCGGAGGCATCCGCCCCTGCATTGATGGACTCGACAGAATAAATCCGCGCATTCGGCATTCTTGTTTTTAACAAATGTGCGGCAATCGTGGTCTTGCCCACATTGCCACTGAAATTCATAACCGCAATTTTCACGTCGAACCTTTCTTTGTTTTTGCCAAATGAATTTTGGCCAGACTTTCCAAGTCTGGAGTGCTATTTATTATCGCATCAATAGATCGAGGATCAGAGCGATTAAAACCGTGCAGATTGTCTACAGGTTCAGCCTCCGGAAGAGGGCGCGCGCTTGGGATCAGGCTTGCAGGAGAAGGATGATGGGTTAAAGCGGCTTTGCGTCTTCGGTTGCGTTCTCTATAAAGATATTCATTAAATGCTGCCGCTGACAAAGTGATGCCATGAGCATTTAGGATTTCGATGACGCGGCTTCGCGGTGCGCCGCTTTGCAATGCGCGTTCAATTCCATCGAACTGCGCACGAAAGATCGCCGCTTTTGTCTTGCTTGCGTAGTCATCGGCCAGAGCTGCCAGGGCTGCGCTGGGGTCTGTCGGTACTGGCTTCGTCATCGTGTCATCTTACCCATTCGTTGATAAAGAGTTGATGAGAAAAGAAAGATTGCATGTAATTGATTGTTTACGGTTCATCAAATGTTTTCGCGTCCGCGAAATTGATGAGGTTACGTTGAGATGCGTAGTTAACTCGTTGAGGAATGCCGCAGAGGGTGGAGTAGAGTGGTGGGGTTGTTTAGTGAAGGCAGGATACGCGCAAGCGCCGGTAAATGTTTACAATGCTCCACCTTCCACCATTTCCAATGTCGGAATCCACCCCATCCATCCCCCTGCGGCAGTCGAAAAAGCAGCCCGAGGCATCCGAGCCCGCCGTCTCTGCTCCTATCGTTGCAGCTCGCGTTCTTGCCGCCGAACGTGAAGAGTTCTATGCACTTGCTGCGGCGTCCAACAAGAAGCCTGGGACGTTGTTGCGCGAGTTGATCCAGGCGCATATTTCCGTGGCAGGGAAGGAAATTGACCGAGCAACACAGGTCCCGAGAATTCGACACTCTGGCGATCCCGAGCTGGAACGTTTGGAATTCCGGCTGCCAAAATTTCTTAAAGAAGAAGTAAAAAAGCGTGCAGAACTAGAAGGCATGAAATCCGCGCAGTGGGTTTCCTCTCTAGTGCAATCCTCGCTTATGACGACACCGGTTCTGACAGACCAGGAAGTCGAGGTTGTGAGCTGGGCGAACCGCGAATTAGCCGCCGTTGGGAGAAACTTAAACCAAATCGCACGCAGTATGAATAGGGCTGAACTAATAGGTGAAAGTTTTACTAAGGACGAAGTTTTAACCCTTGAGGGAATAAATCAAGTCAATGCTAACGTCCGGAAATTGCGCGACATGATGTTGAGGCTCGTTGCGGCCCGGCATAGAGCATGGGGGGTAGTTGATGACTCAACTACTTGAAAATCTAATTCAAGAAACTGGAAAACCTGGCAAAGTCAAAACCAAAGGCAACAGCGCCAGGGCATTAAAGGCGAGTCCTGTAAGCAAGCACAAGAAAAAAGCCGCAAGCGTTGCAGCGGGTTCGTCGGAGGTGATGGTCAAAATCTCCAGTTATGGGAAGGGCGGGGCGCACGTCAAGGCGCACTTGATGTATATAAGCCGTCACTCCATGGCAGGCGCCGAAAAAGTAGCCCTTGAGAATGACAAAGGGCAGTTATTTGATAATATTGATGACGTTAAAGAATTATACGAACATTGGAGTAAAGAGATTGATGTAAATAAATCCCCCGGTAAGGGCGTTAATCAGCGCGATACGATGCACATGGTTCTTTCCATGCCTGGCAAAGCTGATCCACTCGCATTGCGGGGTGCAGTACGGGCATTCGCTGCTGACAATTTTGGTGCCAATCATGAGTATGTTTTTGCTCTTCATACTGATACCGATAACGACCACTGCCATCTAGTTGTCAAATGTCGTGGCTTCGATGGGCGACAGGTGCGTACTTCCCCGGAGCGCTTGCAGCACTGGCGTGAAAGCTTTGCAGAGCGCTTGCGTGAGCGGGGGATTGATGCCGAGGCCACGCCGCGCCCGGTTCGAGGCGTCGTGCGCCGACCTGAAAAGCAGGTGCTGCGACATATTGACGATCCGGCTCCCGAGGGGAGGGCGCCGCGCCAGTCGCGCGTGATGCGGTCACGGATCGAGGAAGCCGAGGCGGCGCTCCAGGCGGAAGCTGGGGGACGACGACCCGACGTGACAGCGTGGGAGGGTGCCGCGCGGGCGTGGCAAGGGAAGACCAAGGCCGAATGGCTTGGCGTAGCCAAAGACCTGCGAAACCGGCCTACCGCCCTGAAAACGAAAGATGGAAAGGAACTGACTAATGAGCCAATTAACTACAGTCGAATCGACCGCCTTGGTGCCCGAACTGGACAACTCAGAGCGGCAGCAATTGCCGGCATCGCACGTGACGGAAAGCCGGGCGGAGGCAATGCGTCAGCCGATCTACATAAGCCCGGTGATAGAGAGTTTGGCGCCCGAGGCCAGGCCCTCGCCGTCCCCGGCTTGCGAGACATGCCCGCTGGCAATGTGGTACGCGACCAAAGAGGCGCTGCGGTGTTTTTGCGGGCGAACTCACGGCATCGTTTGGACGATGGAAGATCCGCCGATATTGAAATGCGACGGGCGGGATCTCGCGTTGCTACAGATGCAGGCAGCGGAAGGCCATTGAGCTTGGCCGAGCGCAATCTCGACTTGGCCAAGCGGATTGAGGCTTTCGTGGCCCGGTTGCCCGAGCCCTTGACTGCGCGCCAGGCCCTCCAGCGGCAATTACGCGCGAAGGCGGAAGCCGGGCGCACTGTTCAACACGATGGGCAAAGTCAACAGCCGAAGGCTCAAGGTATCCCGAATGACAAAGACAAAGGTCGAAGCCGTTAAGGCCGCTCGTGTGTGGTGCCTTGCGGCCCTGTTGGCGTTTGCTGGCTTGTCACATGCCGACCTGGTGGGTCCAGTGGTAGCAATCCAGGACGGTGACACCATCGACGTGCTGGTGAACCGTCAGCCGGTGCGTGTGCGTCTGGCCCAAATTGATGCACCCGAGAAGCGGCAAGCCTTCGGCACGCGATCCAGGCAGGCGCTCGCCGAGCTGGTGTTTCGCCAGTCGGTCCGTGTGGCCGAGACAGGGCGTGATCGTTATGGCCGAGTCATCGGCACTGTCTATCTCGGGAACGTGGACGTGAACGCGCAAATGGTGCGCGAAGGCATGGCTTGGGTCTATCGCCAGTATGCGAAAGACCGTGGGCTCTACGAATTGGAAAGGCAGGCCCAGGCCAGCAGGCGCGGCTTATGGGTTGATCCTGAGCCAGTGCCACCATGGGAGTACCGACGCGACAAACGTGAGCGTTCGTTAGCTGCAAAACGTCAGGCTCAATGAACGAATGTGGTGGCGAGTTCAGCCGGGCTGTGCTGGTCCGGCATCAAACAGCTCCACGGTGGCGAGCCGCAGCAGCGTACTTGCTTCCTCCACGGTTCCCGCCAACCAAGTGTCCACATCGCCCGCTGTTGGCGCCACTTGAATTCTGACCCACCCTGCCGATCCAATATTGACCCAGGGCGGATTGCTGAATTTGGAATCAGCAACTGTGGATAAGTGTAGCCAGTAGCCCGTTTAGAACGGTTCGTCTGGCTCTGCTGATGCCGGTGCAGTTATGCTGCCTTTGCGTGCACTCTCTCTGGCCTTGATGCGTGACTTCGCCGCCAGGGTGCTGTGGCGGAAGCGGTGGGACTCATTTCCGGTCTCCACGATATGGCAGTGATGGGTCAAACGGTCCAGGAGCGCTGTGGTCATCTTGGCGTCCCCGAACACCGCCGACCATTCCGAGAAGCTCAGGTTGGTCGTGATCACCACGCTGGTGTGCTCGTACAGCTTGGAGAGCAGATGGAACAGCAGGGCGCCACCGGCCTGGCTGAAGGGCAGGTACCCCAGCTCATCCAGAATCACCAGGTCCAGGCGCGACAGCGCCAGTGCGATGCGCCCAGCCTTGCCCTCGCGCTTCTCCTTCTCCAGTTCGTTGACCAGATCCACCGTGGAATAGAAGCGCACCCGCTTGCCCTTGGCTGCAATGCCCGCCACTCCGATGGCTGTGGCCAGGTGCGTCTTGCCCGTGCCCGGCCCACCAATGAGCACCACGTTCTGTGCCGTCTCGGTGAACTCCAGCGTACTCAGTTGCTTGACCAACTTGTGGTCTATCTTGGAGGCCTCGAAGTCAAAGCCTGCCAGGTCCCGGTGTAGCGGGAACTTGGCCGCCTTCATCTGGTGGCGCACCGAGGCAAAGGCCCGCTGTGCGTGCTCTGCCTGCAGCAGGTGCTCAATCAACCAGCGCGAGGTCTGTATGCCCACATCACTGCTTTGTCCCTCTGCAGTGGTCAACTCGACCCAGGCGCCGGCCATGCCGTTCAGGCGGAGTTCCTTGAATTGAGCAGCAATATCACGCATGGCTCACGCCCTCCATGGCGTCGCCACGCAGGCTGTCGTAGCGCCCGGTGTTGGCCAGTGGTGCCTCCTTGAGATCCAGGGTGCTCTCTATGTTGGGAGGAGGCTCTGGCGCATCAAGCCGAGCCAATACGTTGAGAACGTGCTCGGTGCTGAGCGCGCCCGATTCGATCACCAACTCCGCCGCCACCAGCACCGCTTCCAGTCCGTGGCTGGACACGCAGTTGAGCACCTGCGCCATGGTCTTTTCACCGCCCTCATGGCGCATCAAGCCTTGTCGCAATCGCTGCAAAGGCGTCGGCATGTCTGCAAAGGGCGCGCCATTTCTCAGGGCACCAGACTTGCGCTGAATCAGCGCAATGTAGTGCTGCCAGTCGTAGCAGATGTGGCCCCGGTTGGGCAGCCTCTCGTGCCGTGCCACGATCATTTCGTCGCTGGCGATCTCCACCCGGCCGGGGTACAGCCGGGTGCTCACGCGCTGGCCTGCCAATTCGCACGGCACCGAGTAGCGGTTGCGCGCCACCGCCACCAGGCAAGTGCTCGACACCTTGGCTGAGCGCTCCACATAGCCATCAAAGGCTGTCGGCATGGGCATCAGTTCCGCGCGCTCCTGCTCCAGCATCTCGGCCACGCTGAACGCCTTGTACTCTGGGTGGCGCACCTCCTCCCACAGACTGCGGCAGCGTGCGCCCAGCCAAACATTGAGCTCGGCAAAGCTGCCAAACTTCTGCTGCTGCGCCTCCAGCCAGATGCGCCTGCGGCTGTCCTGCACGTTCTTCTCCACCACGCCTTTCTCCCAGCCGCTGGCTACGTTGCAGAAGTCGGCATCGAATAGGTAATGTGCGCACATCACGGCAAAGCGTGCGTTGACGATGCGGCCCTTGCCACCTTGTCCGCCTTTGCCGCGCGGGACCTTGTCCACGGCCGTCTTCATGTTGTCGTAAATACCCCGGCGAGCCACGCCACCGAGCGCCGCAAAGGAACGGGTGTGGGCGTCAAACAGCATCTCGTGACCCTGGCTGGGGTAGGCCACCAGCCAGAATGCGCGGCTGGCGCACAGCTTCATGTGCGACACCTGCATGCGGTGGTAGATACCGCCCACCACCAAGCCCTCTTCGCTCCAGTCGAACTGGAACGCCTCGCCCATCTCGAACTTCAGTGGCACGAACGCCCGGGCGTCCTTGCCAGCGTCGACGCGCCAGGCCCGGATAAAGTCCGTGACGCGGGTGTACCCACCCTCATATCCGCTGGTCTTGATTTGCGCAAACAAGGCGCGTGCCGTGCGACGGTTCTGCTTGGGTCGATGCGCATCGGCCTTGAGCGACTGCTCCAGTTCGGCCACATACGCATTGAGCTTGTTGAAGCCCGCCGTGCGGCTGTAGACGGGCTCCTTCACCTCCTCTGGCTTCCTCAGCCAGCTTCGCACCGTGTTGCGCGATAGGCCCGTGCGCTTGGCTATCTCATGCAACGACACCTTGTCGCGCATGTACATCCGTCGAATTCTTCCCAACATTTCCATAGTGATCACCTTGCATTTTCCCTGCCCAATATTTAGGCAAGGCAAGTAAAACACCTGGGTCAGTTTTGAAGCGGCACATGCCCTCTAAGTGGGTCAGTTTTCAGTCGGCGGCAACACTTCAGCCGTCCATCGCGTGGGTTGGATCAGCAACTGAGCTAGACATCATGGTCGTCGCCCGGCTGGTGTTGGCGACACAATACTCTAAGAGCGGCTAACAAAACGGAAGAAGATTGCGAATGCAGATGATGCAGCAAGCTAGGGAAAGCAGGGCCACATGAACGTCGATGCGGCGCTCGAAGCGGGTGCGCAGCTTGCCAAAGGCAGCGAGCCAGGCATGGGTGCGCTCGACAACCCACCGATGGCGCCCGAGCCGGTCATTGCGCTCGATGCCTTTGCGGGCGATGCGATCCTGGATGCCTCGGCGCTTGAGGTGGGCACGGCACCGAGGGTAGTCATAGCCTTTGTCCGCATGCAGCTTCTCGGGCCAGCGGCGGCGCCTGCCGCGCTTGCCGCCCACCGCTGGCAATGCGTCAACCAGCTCATCGAACACCACCGAGTCATGGCGGTTGGCTCCGGTGACGCAAAAGATCAGCGGGATGCCCTGGCGGTCCGTGATGATGTGGCGCTTGCTGCCGAGTTTGCCCCGGTCCGTGGGGTTGGGGCCCGTGTACGGGCCCCCCGGGGGCTGGGCACGCTGGCCCCATCCACGCTGGCGCGGCTGAAGTCAAGTTTGTCTGCACTGCGCAGTTCGTCCAGTAACGCCAGATGCAGACGGTGCCACACACCGGCGGCCTGCCAGTCACGCAGTCGTCTCCAGCAGGTCATGCCACTGCCAAAGCCCAGTTCCTGGGGCAGGTGCTCCCAAGGCGTGCCCGTGCGCAGCACGAACAGGATGCCATTCAAGGCCAGCTCATCACTCAGTCGCGGCCTGCCGCCCTTGGGCGAGGGTTTCGCGGTCGGCAGCAACGGCTCAAGCCTTTTGTACAGCGCCGCGCTGATTTCTTTGTTCCTGTTTTTTCCCATGCCGTATCAAACGCACATCGGGCATTGGGCGATGACAGGCTTTTGTTAGCCGCTCTAAAGCGGTTGCAACATTGCCGGGCGAACCGGTGGGGTGCGGGAGATCGTGATGTTCTGTTTCGCTAAGAGTTTGCGCCCTATATCGTCACAACCCGCTTCGTTGCCGACCCTGGGTGTCGCCATGGGCCTGCATGTGGGTTGCGTGAAAGCCCGGTTCGCGTATCAGTTCTGCTTTATCCCTCCGGTCCAGCTGAAGAAGAAGATATGTCGGTCTGCAGCGACTGCGCAATCGCCGGCGTTCTATGTGACACCGAGGCCTGGCGCAGACGAAATAGATCTATGCCCCCAGTTGCTCAGCTTGCGTTGTGTTGCTTGGCTGCACTGCAGTGCGCCAGAAAGTCCGTGGTCGCACGGCCCAGCCGCTTCTCGCGGTGCAGAACGATGGCGAGCTTGCGGCTTGCCCTGGGCAAGCGAGTTTGCAGTTCGACCAAGTGTCCGTCTGCCACGCTTTGCTCGACGGCGTAGCGAGATAGGCAGCCGAGGCCATCGCTGGTCGCCACCACACGCTTGATCGCTTCGGTACTGCCGAGCTCAAAGCCGACGCGTACTTGCCCCAGGTTTGTTAGCAACCATTCATCCGTGATCTGGCGCGTGCCGGAACCGTGCTCCCGCAGCACCCAGGTGGCATCGGCCAACTGTAGGGGCGTTGCGCAGCGATTCGCCAGTGAATGGCCCGGTGCGGCAACGATCACCATTTCGTCATCCAGCCAGGGCCTCACGACCAAATCGGAGTGCGTTTGCGACCCCTCAACAAAGCCGACATCGACGTCCAAAGCAGCTACTGCGGCTATCACTTCGCTGGTATTGCCTATGCGCAGATGGATCTGGCTCTTGGGGTGTCGTTGTGTCCATTGCGTCACCAAGCCCGGTAACAGGTATTCGCCGATCGTAAAGCTAGCCGCCACCCGTAAAGGTGCAGCGTGCTCGTCCGTGAACAGGGCTTGCACTTCGGCCGCTTGCTCGACCAAAGCTTGGGCCTTGGGCAATAACGCGCGGCCGTTCTCGTTGAGCAGCAGGCGCCGGCCGATGCGGTCGAACAGCTCCTCCCCGAGCACGGCCTCAAGTTCGGCCAGTGAGGTGCTGGCCGCTGATTGCGAACGTGCGATCCGGTCAGCTGCCGCACGCGTGCTACCGCTGCGTGCTGTGGCCAGAAAAACTTCGAGCTGACGCAGGTTGAGACGCAGGCGTTGAAAGGAATGCTGATTGGATTTATCGATCATCGTTACCAATATTATTGGCTTTTTTATTTTATAACTTTTACCTATTATTAAATTCATTGAGGGTCATGACCCTCCCACGCGTACTCCAGGCGCTGTTTGAAGAGGCTTTCCTGTGTTCAATTTCCTGTTGTCAACGCCAGCCGTCGACACGACCCACCCCACTGGCTTGCCGCAACAGCTACTCCCCGGTGTCGCCCTGTCTTGCGTGATTGCGATGGCCGCCACCTTGGTGTCCACTTTGCACGGCGGGCCCCAATTTTTCTATGCGCTGTTCTTTGGCATGGCTTTTCATTACCTCAGCCATGACGTCAAAACCATACCCGGCATCGAGTTTTGTTCGCGCACCGTGCTGCGACTGGGCGTCGGCCTGCTCGGTGCACGGATCACGGCGAGTCAAATTGCTGGTCTGGGCTGGAGCACTGCGGCCATTGTCATCGCTGCAGTCGTGACCACGCTGCTGTGTGGGGTGCTGCTGGGACGTCGTTTGGGCATGAATCGCGCGGAATCGGTGCTCTCCGGTGGTGCGGTCGCTATCTGCGGCGCGTCGGCGGCTCTGGCGATATCGGCCGTGTTGCCGCGCACCAAAGAAAGCGAGCGCTTCACTCTGATGGTAGTGGTAACTGTAACCGTGCTGTCTACCCTGGCCATGGTGATATATCCGCTGGTTGCCAAGCTGCTACATCTGCCGCCCGAGTTGGCGGGCCTTTTCCTGGGGGGAACGATCCACGACGTGGCGCAGGTGGTGGGCGCCGGTTACATGCTGAACCCGGAAACCGGCGACTACGCCACCATCGTGAAGCTGTTCCGCGTGTCTATGCTGGCCGTGGTTGTGATCGTGGTGTCCAGCATCTTCAAGCAGCAGCGTGCAGCGAGCGAAAGCGCTTGCGTTGGGGCCAAGAAGCAGCCCCTGGTGCCCTGGTTTTTGTGGGTATTCGTGGCCCTGGTCATTATCAACTCCGTCGGCGGCGTGCCGGCGGCAGTGCAAACTGGCCTCAATGACGTCTCCCGTGCGTGCTTGGTCGTCGCCATTGCAGCGCTGGGCGTCAAGACTTCATTCAATCAACTGGCCCGCGCTGGCTGGCGGCCCTTTGCTCTGCTGCTTGTCGAGACACTGTGGATGGCCGGCTTTGTTTTGGCAGCCATATATTCAGCTCCGATGAACCTGGTTTCAGTAGCGATATATCGATGAGTCCTATTAACCAAAAAATCCCAGCTTATCATTAAATACGTAGTCACCTGAGAGACATTGGCTCAGCACAATATCGACGAAACTAATATTAATGAAAGGAGTTTTTATTTCGCGCGTTAATTAATTTACAGAGAGCTATTTATTTAATAACAATATAAATCCAAAGCCGCTCTCGCCGCAAGCTGAACGCACGCGGCTCTATTAGCGATTGAGGCGGCATTTTCATTTCCATATTATATGACTTCATTTCTATTAATTGCGTGCCTGATGGGTTTTCTGGGTTTTTAGGTTTCTCGGCTACATCCTCAATAAGATTATATCAAGGAGACAATATGACAACAACAGTAACCACGCAGCAAGCGCTTCCAACTTACCAGAATGAGCAAGCATGGTACGGGCCAGAAATGACGCGCCGAACGGATTGGACACATACCTTTACGCCACAAGAGGTCGAGGAAATTGACGCCGCCGTAGCTCAAGCGGAGGCTACGGGGAAAGATATTTTGGAAATCGGAATCAAGGATTTTTCTCTTCCTCATCTTTCTAAAGTGCTATTGAAAGCGCGCAAGGAAACACTTTTGGGGCGAGGCTTCCAGCTACTGCGCGGCGTCCCTGTGGAGCGGTATACCTTGAGGCAATCGGCCATTGCCTATTGGGGAATAGGTCTGTACTTTGGGGATCCGGTCTCGCAGAACGCCAAAGGTCATGTACTTGGTCATGTGGCTAATCTGGGACTAAACTACGATGACCCGGAGGTTCGCGGCTATCAAACGAGCGCGCGACTGCGCTATCACACCGATGCCGGTGACTTGGTTGCCCTGCTGTGCTTACGCACGGCCAAATCTGGTGGTCTGTCCTCGATTGTCAGTTCGACCACCGTATGGAATGAACTGGTACGACGACGCCCTGATTGCGCACGCACATTGATGAATCAGTTCTACTACACCCGCTGGGGCGAAATTTCCAAGGGTGAGTTGCCATTCTGGTCAATACCGATATTTTCCCCTTACGACGGACGCATGCTTTCAACATACATCCCGCAGGGAATCCTCAAAGCCCAAGCGCTACCAGGGGTACCAGAGTTGACGGATGAGCAAAAGGAAGCCATGGCAGAACTGGATAAGCTGACAGCGGATCCATCCCTATACTTTGATATGGAGTTCAAGCCTGGCGATATTCAAGTGCTGTCGAACTACAGTACCTACCATTCACGTACAGCCTATGAAGATTGGCCGGAGATCAAAAATCGTAGGCACTTACTGCGTCTGTGGTTCGCATCTCCGGATGGCCCCGCATTACCCCAAGTCATGTACGATCGTTTCGGTACGTTGCCCAACGGACGCCCGGATGGTATTCGTGTCGCGGGCGTTTCTCTGGTCGCTCCATTGGATCCACAATAATGAATACGACCATGACGCGCTTCAAGTATTTCGTACTGGCTTCTTTGATCGTGATGGGACTTGTCCAACCACAAGTTCATGCGCAAGCGCCTGCGCCTGCGATGGGGCAACCTATCCGTATCGTGGTGCCATATGCCGCTGGCGGATTGGTTGATGCTACAGCCCGAATTGTGGCGCAACGCATGGGGCAGTCGCTTCATCAAGCTGTCATCATAGAGAACCGCGCTGGAGGCAATGCAAACATCGGGCCCACGGTAGTCATACAAGCTCCTGCGGATGGCCGTACTCTGCTGGCAACGGGTAACTTTTTCATCGCTAATCCATTGCTTGAGAATAACTTGGCATGGAATCCGAAGAAATTTGTACCCATTGGACGGTATGCAACTGCTATGTCTGCACTTGTGGTGCCAAAAAACTCCAAGGCCAATACAGTCGCAGAGCTTGTAACCTTGGCGAAAAACGGTCCGAGCTTACCCGTTGTCTACGCTGGCCCTGGCAACTCGCAAACCCTTACTCAGGAGGCTTTGCAGAAATTGGGGGGCTTCAAGTTTATGCCAGTGCAGTACCGCGGCGGTACGACCTATGTCACTGATCTGATGACAGGTAGACTCGAGGCGGGAGTCGTACCGCTGAACGTAGCTCAAGGCTTGATCAGGAACGGAGATGTGAAGGCACTAGCCATCGTAGCCTCCGAGCGTTCACTCTTATTTCCAAATGTGCCCACTCTGGCCGAAGCAGGTTTCGGCGATGCCACATTTGAAAGCTGGCTAGGTTTTCATGCCTTGCAAGGTACAGATCCTGAAATAATCAGCAGGATCGCCCGAGCGCTGGAAGAAACTATGCTTGATCCTGATGTACGCGCCAAACTAACCAATATGGGTGCTCTTTCTGCTTACTTACCAGCGGCAGAATTCGAAAGTTTTCTACAACTTAATAGGTTGCATACAGCGAATACTATGGGAATAAAATTACGGGATTGAATATAGTGCGGTTGGCGGTAGGTTAAAGGGGGAGCGCATCTGCTGACCTTAAAGGTTGGCAGGTGTTGCAATTCTTTTTAATAAGCTCCTTCTGCCGCCCACCCCACATTGAGAGTATTCACCCATATATCTCAGGAATCTGCGTTGGAATGCGCCCCAGCAGAGGAGCATTTTTCCGGGTCTGAAAATACTCGGACATCGTGATATACCAGTCGTCATCGCGTTTCGTGCGAAAGCGTGTATGTGCCTCAATTTCATCGATTGGCCAGAGGCTGCCTTTGTGATGCAACGCCTGGCATGCACGAAGCGATTCGAACGCATGTTTGAGTGAATATACAAGACTAACCTCCTCGCCATGCATGGAGAAAACGTACCCGTGTGGGCTGATATTAAAGCGATACACGTCCAGAGAGAGTGCACTGCGCTGGCGCATAAACTCAACAATTTTGTGTTCCTCTGCATACCACAACTGCGTTTCATTCAGAGACAACTGCAATAACAACCTATTCAAAGAGCTAGCAAACCAGGTAAAAGAGGAAAGCAGTGCCACGGCGCACGCTCTTGGCTCAAGCGAAAAAGGGGTTCTGAAATCGTTCAGGCCCACCTCATAGACAGGCTCTCCGTAGGCACGGGCATGGTTTCGTAGTGCAATCAGTTTGCCCGCGTACGCTCGCCATTGATCGAGGATCGCGCAACAAGGGCAATCGTCCGGTGACATAGTCAGTATCGGCTGCACGGGCCGGAAAGGACGATCTGCGTTTCGCCAAGGCAAGAGTGCTGTTTTCCGATGACCGCAAATTGCCCTAACCTGCTTTGACAGATAACGATTAATAGATTTTAAAATTCCGCAAGCGGCATCGAAATCGTGGTTCAGCGGAACGTACCGGTTCTGCCTGGCAAACGTATGCGTCCCCCAGCGCTCCGCCTTATTGCGGCGGCTGACAGTACATGGAACATCGGTGTCCAGCCATGACTCGGTTTTTGAGTGCTCAGTAGCTAGGCGCACCAAGCAACTGCAGATGGTCTTGTAATCACAGGGGCTCCACGGCTCTCCCCCCAATTGATCGGTGCGTATAAACTGCACTGGCCGAAATTGCTGCAGCCACTCTTCAATGCTCATGAACGCTTCTTCGCCGGCAACGAAGCCGCTCAATGCTTTGTCTGCAAAGTGCACGCCGCCAAATGGCTGGCGACAGTGGAGGCAAGCGAGGGGAACATCGAACCATCGTGGGTCAAACCCGGGCTTGCCGACTCTTTCACCGCAGTGCTCGCAAGCATCTAATAGCTCACACCCATGAAGAGGACACTTCCTGACGGTTGCGAGTTGAAAGAGCGGAGAGTGGAAGCACTCCCGAAGACATGATGGACAAAAACGGATGTACTCCACCTCCAACATTGCCCTGCCGTTGCTCGACCCGAAACAGTTGCCAAGCGATCGGGCATGAAAGTGTTTCCCAAAATCGCTCGTTGCGCTCATGTGTTGACGCCGACCGAAAACTGAGCCACTTTTTGGTGTGATGCCGACCTAAAACTGAGCCAGGTGTTTTACCTACCCTGCTGTTTTGTGCAGCAAGGGAATGAAGAGGGTGATCACCATGGACATGATTGGCAAGATACGGCGGATGCATCGCCGGGACAAGAAGACGAAGCGGGAGATATCGAGGGCCACGGGTCTGTCGCGCAACACGGTGGCCAAGTGGCTGGACGAGGCGCAGCCGGTCGAGCCCAAGTACCGCCGGGAGGCGGCGAAGGCGACCAAGCTGTCGGCGCACGAGGCGGAGCTCAAGCAAGCCTTGAAGGCCGATGCCAAGCGGCCCAAGAAGGAGCGGCGCACGGCCAAGGCCTTGTTCACGCAGATCAAGGCAGCGGGCTACGAAGGTGGCTACACGCGGGTGACGGACTTCATCCGCAAGTGGCGCCAAGGTGAAGGCCAACAGGCGGCCTGCAAGGCCTTCGTGCCATTGACCTTCGAGCTTGGCGAGGCCTTCCAGTTCGACTGGAGCGAAGACGGCTTGCTGGTGGGCGGGGTGTACTACCGCATGCAGGTCTCGCACATGAAGCTGTGTGCCAGTGGGGCCTTCTGGCTGGTGGCCTACCCCAGCCAAGGCCACGAGATGCTGTTCGATGCGCACACCCGCAGCTTTGCAGCGCTGGGTGGCGTGGCACGCCGTGGCATCTACGACAACATGAAGACGGCGGTCGACAAAGTCAAGAAGGGCAAAGGCCGCGTGGTCAATGCGCGCTTTGCAGCCATGTGCGCGCACTATCTGTTCGACCCTGATTTTTGCAACCGTGCCAGCGGCTGGGAGAAGGGGCGCGTGGAGAAGGATGTGCAAGACAGCCGCCGTCGCATCTGGGTGGAGGCGGGGCAACGGCGCTTTGGCAGCTTTACCGAGCTCAATGCGTGGCTGGGCGAGCGCTGCCGGGCTCTGTGGCGAGAGCTGCGCCACCCGCAGCACAAAGCGTTCAGCATCGCCGAGATGCTGGAGCTGGAGCAAAGCCACCTGATGCCGATGCCGGTGGCCTTTGATGGCTATGTTGAGAACCCGGCCAAGGTGAGCAGCACCTGCCTGGTGACGGTGGCGCGCAACCGCTACTCGGTGCCCTGCGAATGGGCGGGGCAAATGGTCAGCACACACCTGTACCCGGCGCAGATCGTGGTGGTGGCCGGCGATGCTATGGTGGCCACGCACGAGGGCCTGAGCGATCGCAACCAGACCCGCTACGACTGGCAGCATTACGTGCCGCTGATCGAGCGCAAGCCGGGCGCGCTGCGCAACGGCGCGCCCTTTGCAGACCTGCCCGAGCCATTGCAGCGCATGCGCAAAGGCTTGCTGCACCAGGAGGGCGGCGACAGGGTGATGGCGCAGGTACTGGCCGAGGTGCCCAAGCAAGGGCTGGACGCCGTGCTGGTGGCGGTGGAGTTGGCCCTGGAGAGTGCGCCGCCATCGGGGCGGGTGAGCACCGAGCACGTCATCAACGTGCTCGGCCGCCTGCAAGCGCAGCCCCTGCCCGAGACGGTTGCGACCAACCTGCAAGTGAGCCAGACACCCCTGGCCGACACGGCGCGCTATGACAGCCTGCGCGCTGGCAGCGACATGCAGGAGGCCGATCATGCGTGAGCTGGACAAGGAGTTCAAAGAGCTGCGCCTGTACGGCATGGCCGGGGCCTGGGAGGACCTGGTCAAGCAAGGCGGCCACGCCACGCTGGAGAGCTCGCGCTGGCTGCTGGAGCACCTGCTGCAAGCGGAAGTCACGGACAGAGCCATGCGCTCAGTGAGCTACCAGATGCACACGGCGAAGTTCCCCGTGCACCGCGACCTGGCGGGCTTCGACTTCGAATGCTCGCCCGTGGACAAAAAGCTCATCGAGCAGTTGGCCAGCATGGCGTTCACCGAGCAGGCGCACAACGTGGTGCTGGTGGGTGGCCCCGGCACGGGCAAGACGCATCTGGCCACGGCCATCGGCGTGGCGGGCATCACGCGCCATGGCTCACGCGTGCGGTTTTACTCCACGGTGGACCTGGTCAACGCACTGGAGCAGGAGAAGGCCCAAGGCAAGGCAGGCCGCATCGCAGCGAGCTTGCAGCGCATGGACCTGGTCATCCTTGATGAGCTGGGCTACCTGCCCTTCAGCCAGGCAGGCGGCGCCTTGCTGTTCCACCTGCTGAGCAAGCTCTACGAGCAGACCAGCGTGATGATCACCACCAACCTGGACTTCAAGGAATGGTCCAGCGTGTTCGGCGATGCCAAGATGACCACGGCACTGCTGGATCGACTCACGCACCACTGCCACATCGTCGAGACGGGCAACGAGTCCCACAGGTTCATGCACAGCACAGCCGTGGCCAAGAAACGCATCAAGGCACGCGAACAGGCCAAGAAGGCTGAGCCGTTCTGAGCGGTTCAAGGGCAAGCCGCTACGGGCTTCGCCCTGCGCGGCTTACCCTCAACGGACGACCACCGAGCTCGATCACCAAGGAGACCAAAACCGACCCAAGGCACTACACTTACCCACAGCCGACCTTCACAGGTTGGCCATTAGCCCTGGCTCAAAATTCAATCGGCACGGTGGCTCAATTTTGAATCGGCGCCAACAACTCTTGAAGATTTTTTACCTCGAAGAAAGCGTCTGCAAAGCGCTAAGTAATTGGAGTCAAAGGGATTTTTGCCGTCGAATTCTGATTCTGCACAAAAACAGAGGTCACCCCGGGGTGGACATAACCGACTCGAAAGCAAACGAGTGTCCGGCCTGCAACGCGGTAACACGCCGCGATTCCGCTAATTCAGCGGCTTTGATGTTGCGGGTTTGGTAGTCTGGAATCTGTGATTCCATACTTTTGGCGATGTCATCGGCATTGATGTACTCGCCTAAAAAACCCAGAGCAGGATTTTTGAGAACCTGGGCATTGATGGATGATTTACCGGAGCCATTCGGCCCCGCAAAAACAAACATCACCGGCGCAGATCCATCTTTCTGCGCATCGCCCGATTGACTCATCAGGCCCGCTTTTTTTTTGGCTCTTTGTCGGCGGGCTTGCCCGGTGCTGCATCACTGTGCGCCGTGGGGCCGGGGAAGGGATCTTTGGTGGATTGTGGAGCTGGGCTGCTGGCGTAGCCTTCAACGGGCAGGCCAGCGGCACGGGTGCGCGCAACAGCTTGGGCTACGCCCTTTCGAGCGTCGTCCACAAGTCCAGAGCCAAAAAAATAGCTGTCGAACTGTGTTGTCGTTGCCATGACGCGACCCCTTTTCAAGCCTTGATTTTACGCCTTGTTGGCGATTGCGAAGGGTTCGCGGTCTTTGCCTGCAATCCACGCTGGAGGCTTGCCGCGCCCGGACCAGGTGGTGCCGGTTGCGGGATCGCGATACTTCGGCTCGACCTTCGCTCGCTCGCGGCGCACGGGCCCCCGCGCTCCTGTTGGCAGGATTTCTTGAGCGGTTATGCCGTACTGATCCATGAGATCGCGGATCTGTTTTAGAGCCGCATCCAGTTCTTGCATGCGCGCTTCCTCGATCTTCTGATCCAGTTCGCTGCGCTGCTTCAACAGTTCGCTATAAGTTGAATTCATTGCTGTGGGGGAGATTCATACGTTGCGCCAGTTCGTGTAAATGTCCAAGTGGCGGGAGCAAGGACGAACCGCATAGTATGGACGCCTTCGCGCGCAATAAAGTCTCGTTCCAGTAAAGGGAGACTGTAGTAATCACCTATTTTTTCGGCTTTGATGGGTTCACCGGCAGTTGTGCTGAATAGATATTCCTGCCCCGCCCTGCCCTCAAATATTGTGCGTTGTGCATACACCCACGCTTTGGCCGTGCCGACATGTCCCGACGCCATGTAATGCGGGGTAGCCGTCATACCGGTGGAAAATTCTTCCGTTGCGCAACCGCCGAGCATGAGGGCAGTGAGGGTGATTAGGAGTGCTTGTTTCATGGTGGGGGCTTCTGCTTAACGTCCAAATTCTTTGTCGCGGTGGCGGCTTGCAGCCACCTCTTGTTGCCTGTTGCGGTCTTGGTTCCTGTCGGTGACGTTGATCTTTGGCACGTGGCCGCGCTCAATGGCATTGAGTGCGTTTTTGTTCAGGCGATCCATGACTACCTTGGCCTGTTCGACAGATAGCCGCTCTTGATCCACTTTGCGGCGTGCTGCCTCGACGCCCGCATACGCTCCCGCCAGTTCCGGGTACTTCTGCATCGCTGCTTCCGGTCGCTCGTTCTTGAAAGCATCCACCATCCCCTGTTCGTGGGTCTTTTTGCCCGTGACGGTGTTGACGTTTTCGCGTCCGCGAAACTCATCCTTGCTTTGGATTGCAGCGAGCCTCGCTTTGTCCGCGTCGGTGGGGGAGTAGCCGCGTACCTGCATGCCGCGTGCGGCCGCTTCCATCCACACTTCTCGTTTGAAGGTTTCGCTTCCTGTGACGCGAATCTCGTCCCAACCCCGCGCCTGGGCGATCCGTACCATGGAGTCGGCCACGGCGGCGCTGTTTGTCTGTGTCTCCAGCTTGCTGCCCCTATCGCGGAACGCGACTGCTTCCGGATTGCGCTGGAAATGGTACTTGTCCCCTACCTTGAGGTATTTCGCAGCCACCTCTTGAGGAACTATCGGCTTACGGTCATCTTCCGCTGGGCTGAAAACTTCATCCGACTGGACTTCGTTGTCCCCGCCGTCCCTGCCCTGCCCCGTGCCTTGCTCCACCTTGCGTATGTCCTTAGAAATCGCATTCAAAGCCTCTTGGCGGTGCACCGCCAGTTCCTTCGCTGCAGTGTCCGTGTCGGCCTGGCGCCTGGCCGCAACCGCGCCTAGTGCTTCCGGGTCCAGCACAGTCCCCTTTCGCTCTTCCTTGAGCATCATGCGCCGGGTATTTTCATCGGGCGAAAGTCCATATTCGTTCAACAGCGCTTCCCCTTTGAGTGCCCCCCGGCTTTCCTTGCTGGCAAGGATGGAAGCCGCGTTTTTGTCGCCCACAGCGTCGGCCAGGCACTCCGTGTCCAAGTCTTTCAATCGAACTACCGACTTGCCATCCAACAGGAAATTCACGTTGTAACGGTGGTGCCCGTACTTTTCAACGTGCTCATAACGAATTGCCGTCGCTGGTTGATCGTTAATTTGCATGATGCCGAAAGCAGGACTGTGCTTATATAACTCTTCATCCTCTTTCGGGGAGTTTTCGGGGTTAATTTTGATTTGATCTTGTGACATATAAATTCCATTGTCATAATCGAACGAATTCTAAATTAAGAATCCCTGTTCCCGGCTTATTCTGTCTGCATATTCGTGTAACTTCTCTATGGTGCGTTCGCCTTCTGGAGGCGGTTTGATGCTTGATAAATCAAGTGCGAAATTAATCTCAGAAATACGCGGATAGTCATCAGGAATAAATGCGCGATGGAGATTAGTACTGCTGCTTACCTGCTCAATTGATCCTTCAGCAGAAGCAATTACATCTTGATATTCATTTATGCTAAGCAGTGGAACGGGTGCCGCCAGTTCACCAGCACGCATTGCATCGTCCATCTCTTTCTTAGTGGGCAATCTTCCCCCAATAGTACTCAATGATGGTGAAACTTCCTTGAGTCTATCCATGAATTTCGCGTCCGCGAAATATCGAACCTTTTTGGCTTGAATGGGGAGGACGTTTTCCAAAACGATCAATTCTGCATCCTCACCCAAAGAGGTTATTTCTTGAGGAAGAAGTAACGCGCGACGTTGATCGCTGACGCTCTCCGATGAATTGCGGCGCTTGAATATTTCAGTGTTTCGGGACTTCGATGCGCTCTTAGTAGTTGTATAGCCTAACCATTCGGAAATATCGCGTGCAGATTCAGTTTCGGATGCTTTTGGCGGAAATACTATGTTGAGGGCGTGATTGGTGCGGAAAGTTTCAGCGGCTTCGCGGCCATAAACGTCCGTGAGTTGCGCCGGGCTTTGAATGATGGGCATCATTCGCAATCCGTAGCCTGCAATAAAGCTAATTCCCTTGCTCAAAATGTTGACTTTGCCCATGGACGTGAATTCGTCCATCAGGAGAAGGCACGTATATTTCAAATCGGGATTTTGTGAGGGGAGTTCCCGAGTATTTAAATCTACAAGCTGTTGAAAGAACAGATTGATGAGCGGTGCCATACGCTCAAGGTTGTCAGGGGTGATGCCAATGAAAATTGACATCTTGCGCTTGCGAAGGTCTCGCAAGTCGAAATCGTTATCGCTGGTTGCAGCGTCAATGGCCGGGTTCATCCACAATTCAAGCCTCGACCGGAACGAGGTCATGATCCCGCTGCGCGTGTTCTCGCTGGCGATGGATGTATAGCTTTGCAGGCCACGAACGCATGCACCCGAAAGACCTTTGCCACAATCCCTGCGGTCTTTCGCAGCCTTGTCAAAGTAGTCCTTTCCATCGCCATCGGTCAATGTCTCTCGCAGCACCTGACCCAGCGTTACGGGCTTGCCAGGTGACTCCAGCAAGAACAGAACGACCCCAAGAAACAGACTGCGCGGAGTTGCTGTCCAAATCGGGTCAGTGCCCTGCACATCCGGGAAGATCATGTTTGCGATCTTCTGGATATCGTCGATACGTTTACCGGGGTCTTCGCTGATGTAGCCCAAAGGGTTATATCGATGCGTTCGACCATCGCTTGCCCCAGGGTTGAACAAGTAGCAGCGCTGCCCGTACTTGCGTCGATAGCCGCTGGTGATATCCCAGTTTTCCCGCTTTATGTCCAGAACCACACAGCTTTCAGGCCAAGTGAGAAGGTTCGGGATGACGACCGAAACCCCCTTTCCTGAGCGAGTTGGCGCAGAGAGCAAAACATGTTGTGAGCCATCGAACATCAAGTAGCCGGAGCCTTTTTTGCCTACGATGATTCCCCTATTTCCCGTTAACCCTGCTTTCCGAATTTCTCGGGCCGATGCGAAACGAGCATCTCCGTGCAGGCTTTGTCGTGAGGGCTTAAGAAATAGTACCAGTGGTAGAAGCAGCGCGACGGTGCTAAATCCAGCTCCTGACCATAGCCATGTATTAATTCGCTTTTGCTCTCCGAAATACACCGCATATTGTATAAATGTAAGCGCATTAACCTTGTTGTAATCTCTCCCAACGCCAGCCAGAACCACGGCGCCTGCAAGATGCAGCCATACCAAAGTTATAACTATGGATACAAATATCCACAGTGCCGGTTTAAACCATTTGTGCGCGCTTAAATTCAGGGTCATAGAATATTTCTTTGACTTTCCAGCGGTCCATATACACCACAACGTCAATCGTCGTGTAAAGGCGTCTCTTAATGTCGTCAGTTTCGAGGTGGGCGCCAGTGCGGGAATCCTTGATGAAAGCCGTCAATTGTTCAAAGGTTTCCCACGCACCGTTTGCGTGCATGGTGCTAATGCTGCCTGGGTGCCCAGTGTTGATCGACTTCACGAATTCCCATGCTTCATCGCCACGTAATTCAGCGAGTAAAATCCTATCGGGTTTCATCCGCAGACACGAAGCTAGTGATTGTTTGGCGGTTACTTTTGATCCGCCTTCATCTTCACGGGCATAGAGCAAATGCACTTTATTTGGCACATCGTCCATAAACAATTCATGCACATCTTCGATGGTAACTAGTCGCTCAGTCTTAGGAATGGAGTGAATGAGACTGCGCGTTAATGTGGTTTTCCCCGAGCCAGTTTTGCCAACAATGAGTAAATTGCGCTTAGTCAAAACAACACGATGCAGAAATTCCCGTATGCGACGTTGCTTCTTTAATTCCAATAAATCTGTCTCAAACGGACGCAGCCCGTCGTTTGCATCTTCGACTTTCGAGAATGCGCCGCTTGCTTCCAGCTCGTCTAAAGTTTTGTCGGTCATGCTTGGCTTGCGGATCGTCATGGACACCGTATTCGCAAGACACGCCGGAGGAATAATGACTTGAACCCGTTCCCCATCGGGCAAGGCGGCAGACAAAATCGGTCGATCAATCGAAATGTCTTTTTCGTTGTAGGTCGCTATCAGTTGCCCAATGTGCATGCAACTTTGGTACGACATTTCAGGTGCTGCATGCCGCACCCAGCCCGAAGGCCCTTCTGTCCAAATCTCACCCGGCTTGTTGATCGCAACTTCGGTAACGTCACCCTGCAAGTGTTGGAAGATGGGCTTCAGATACGTGTCGAGCATGGCCCGGCGCACCAATCTTTCCCCTGTATGGGGCGTTGGCTGCGCGACCGCTGCGCTCGTGTTGTATGCGTCGAGCATGGGCTAGTGAACAGCTCGCAGGCCGTACACGTCGCTGAAATCCAAGTCGCGCGCCATGAGCACTTGAATGTGCTGCCCTTGGTTGACGATCAAGGTCGATGGAATTGCCGACTGTTCGCGCAGCATTGCGCTGACGATCTGCTCCCCGGATTGAACCGTGCCGCTATAGATGTTGGTCTGATCACCGCCATCACCTGGCTTTTTGGTACGGTTGTTGGCAACGATGTTCACCGTGTCCTTGAGGAAGCTGGTCATGATCGCCGCGCCAAATCGTTCCCAAAAGTGGTTGTCCACATAGCCACTGATACCGCTACGGCCCAAAGAATCAGTGCTCGGAGAGTTGAGGCTGACCACCACACCGGCGGGCGTTTTTGCCCTCGTCCAGAGCAGGAACATGCGGGCCTGGCCACGTTGCAGAGATCCGGCGTATTCACCGACCAGTTGGGTACCGCGATCCAGTAAGAGAACACGGCCGTTGTCGGAATACACGTCCCGTGTCAGGCGGCAAGTTGTCATCCCTGGAACGCTGGAATCAATGGCCGTTTCCAGGGCGCAATCGAGAGTTGCGCCCTTTGCAAGCAGGTAGTCACGACGCGGAAGCACAGTGGCTGAAACGGCTTCGGTGACCGTGGGTTTGAGGCGCTGCCCAAGGGAGTCCGCGCGGGCGCTGGACGTCACAATGCCGCCCTCGGGGCCTGCTTGATCAATGGGGTTGCCATCAGGGCCTATGAACGATGCGCCGCCCCCTTGACCCATCCCATGCATCCCGGCGCCCTGCCCCATCAACTGGGCCATCCGCTCTTGTTCAATCTGCTGTCTGCTCATCGGCCCCGAAGCCCTTGAGCCCGCGCCGCCGGCTGAGCTGCCACCTTGAGCCACCAGATTGCCAGACATTTTGCGTTTCCAAATATCGTCTTCCTCGTTCGCTTGGGCTACCTCAGCTTTTGGTGCAAGCGATGCCGGGGGTTCAGGAGGCGCCGGAACGATGAGTGCTGGCAAGCGGTTCGCGACCTTGCCGTCATCCCCCTTTTTGACTGGAGCCGACGGATTTCGATTCACGGCCACAATCGCCGCGACAGCGAGCAATGCCATGAATACATATCCTGCCGCTGTAATGAGCTTGTTACCGCCACGCTTTCGGTTGAGCGACGGCAGATCAGCATCGTCATCAAAGTCATCAGATGGCTGTCCCTGGCCGTTTTCACGCCCGCGAAACCCCTTGTCCTGGCCGCGCCACGCATCCTTGCGGTCATCGCCAGCGGCCACATGCTTGTCTTGATCCTGGCTCATTTAGTTGACCTCCTTGATTACACGTTCCACATCAGGAGCGACAGTCCCTGTTAAATTATTTGCCCCTCCGCTACCGTCATAGGTTTTATTCCAAACGCTAGCCACAAAATCACCTTTCCGAAGCGTGAACTTCTCGGCCAATCGATGCAACACGATCGTATTTCCGCTAGTCACATGGGTGTTTACCAAGGATTCCTTGCCGGATTCATCGGTTTCGTAAACCGCAGGCATTTCCGCATTGTTGTTGAAAATTAGATAAACAAAGCGACCGTCATCGTATGCGCCATTCGGGCTGATCTCCTGACTTCCAGCCACCCAATAATCCATGTTGTGACCCGTGCGGGACGGTGCGCGTGTCAGTCGATTTTTAATATCTTCTCGTTTTACTTTATCCGCTTCTGCTTTGGCGCGTGCATTTGCATTTGCATCGTCGTCGTCTGAATAACGGAAAGAAAGAGAATAAATCAGATCGCGATTCGCCCATGCCGCCTTTTGATTTTTTTCGTTCAAAACTACGGCAACAAATTGATAAATTCTTTTGTTCGTGACGACGGTAATGTTGGTGTCGCCCTCTTTTGCTGTGGGCTTTATAAACATATTGTTCCCACGTGGAATGACTTTCCAGGCAAGATCATCACCAACTGCCACGTCTTTGATCTGTTCAGTTTCGCTAAATTTGATATGCGTTGAAACCCCAAAGAAGGTATTCAAGCGCACAACATTTCTTGGGTTGTAGGTGACGACCCGAATGCGAGCGTCCGCCGCCCCAGGTTCCGGTATCGTTTCTGCAATTGCACCGCATAGCAGCGTTGCCGATAGGCAAGCGATCAGTAGTTCTTTCATTCAATCCCTCAATTTGTGATAGCTGCGCTCGCGGGAGTCGCAGGCGCCGCCACTTCGGTAGCCAGATCAGAGAGAGACGCCAATGGCGACACGCTTGGCTCTGGCGGTTTATAGGCCTGGCGCTCAACGGCTGTAAGGGATTCAGGGTCAGTCCGATAGTCTGTGACTTGATAGCCAAGCGGATTAACTGCCCGGTCAGCATCAGACATAGGTGCTCCTACATATTTGAATGTGACTGTGGATGCCCAGTGCGAGAGTTCCGGCTTATCGGGGCCGCGAACGACTTCTTTCACGAAACGAACGAGCGCAACATTCGGTTTAATGAAAGATGTTGACTTGATGGTGATATTGACTTTGGCATATTTGCCATAAACTACCAAAGGGGATTGGGGATTCTTGGGGGTGAAATAATCAAAATACCGCTGCTGTTCAGTATTGCCGCTAAGAAGCCCGACCGCCTTGTAATTGACATCGGCCATTTCACGGAAATATCCTTCGCGTGCACGCACGTAGATTTGTGCAAAATACTTATTTACCGACTCGTTATAGGTGGTGTCGCCCCCCTTGAGGGTATGGACTACATCCACAACACCCGTAGTGTTGTCAACGCGAACCACAAAGGGTTCAACGGTCTTGAGTGGAACGAGCGCTGCAACAGCTCCTACACACAGACAGGCCAGAAACAGACTGACGCCAGCGACACGCCACGCGGTTTGACGCGACTTCTGTTCCATGTGCACTCTGTCTGTTTCCCATGACTGAACTTCGGACAGATATTTATCAATGTCAGATGCGGGCTTTGGTTTACGTTTAATCATTTTGTGTATTTGATAAATGCGAAGTCACGGTTATTTACGGTGTCTGGCTTATAAATGACTTCATAAATCCCACTGCCCTGCTTCCCGATTTCAAACAAAGCCTTGTCCAAAGTAACTTGGCGAAGATCGACGTTTACCAAGCCCTGTCTCAATTTTTCACCAGATGCCGGAAGAATGGTTAGCTGTGGTTGCACGTCCCGCAATGCTTCTATTGCGTGTTCAGGATCGCCTCGATATTTGAAATCAAATACCTTAGCTATCAAGGAAGAAGGAGGACGAAAGTCGGTTTTGTTGATTGGGCGATACTCGCCCGTGACAGCGGCAGGCGGCTTGGGAGCATTTGCGCACCCCGCAACTAAAACGACCAAGGAAATATAAATGATAGTTTTCTGCATAAATTTCAAGAAGTTAAGCCGTGTGATTTCGCGTCCGAGAAACTCTAGTTTTTGGCGACTGTGTTATTTCTTTCACCACGTACCCGTCGCGCTGCCGCTGCAGCAGCTCTTGCCGGGAGTGAGGGGTTATTAGCTGCCCATCGAGCGTTTACCGCAGCTTGGCGGCGCCTGCCTCGCCACTCTGAAAGGGACTTGCCAGACCCCAGCCGATAGGCCTGGCTTGATGCCCCTCTAATTTTTGCGTAAGCCCACCCAACTGATCCGAGTGTCGAAATGGCCGCACCGCCTGATATACCTGATGCGATAGACATGACCTGAAGCATCATCACAAAGCAGATGCCGCACATAATGACGACGAAAAATCCATCGCTGTAGGCTGGATCGCCACCCGAAGCATTTGTACCTGCACTTGTCACGCTTGTATCAATGTAGGTACCTACAATTTTAAGGATTGCTGCAGTAAGGATGATGACAAAGCAAAAATTCAAGCATTGAGCAATCCATGAATCAAAAAACTTTCTAGAACTTTCAAACATTGTGACTAGTATAAATATTGGACCAATTGCCAATAGAATCGCAAGAGCAATTTTTGCTAGTACGAAGAGAAACGCTGCATATCCTGTCATGAGCGCGCCTACGATTCTTATGATCCAAGCCATGAAAAATTGGCCTAGATCGGGGATGCCCAGTGCATTTGAATTATTGGAAGCAGCCGTGTTCCATATTTCTGCGTAACCCCAAATCTTCTCAAAAATTGAGTCCAGAAAATTCACTTTATCGCTTGGTTCGCCGCCCGCAATCATGGAGGCCAGCCTATCTGGCGATAGCCAGAGCCAGTCCACAAGAAATTGTGAATAGAGACCGAATGACAGAGCTATCCCGCAGATAACAGCCAATTTGACTATTCGAGTTACTCCGTCTGTTATGGGCTCACTGATGACGCCACGGATCATCGACCACCCCCAGAATAGAACGTAAATCATCAGTAGCGTCGTCGCAACTGGAGTGATTGCGCCGATTACGGTTGACGCGGTAGAACTTATAAAACCCTGTAGGGGGTCAGTGGTTGCTGATAGCAACTTTGAATAGAAGTCGCTCATAGATGTTTGGAATTATTTTGATCCACTTTGCCGTTTGCCGAATATTTCTTCCGGTGTCCGTAGCGTCCCAAGAGCGCCTGGTTTCCTTCGCATTACCTCATTTGTCTTGTGTGCCTTTTCATTCTGAACGTCAACACAAAATGGATGCATTTTGAATTTTTCTTGGCAATATGTTTGCTGGTACGACTCGAGTTCGTCGATAGTTGCCTGCTTGCTATTTATCGGCGGGGGTTCATTTTGGCCGCAACCAGTAAGAATAAGTAGGAAGGCAGAGCTGATATAAAATTTATTCATATGACCCTCTAGCGTGCGCCGAATAGTTCTTCAGGTGCCCGCATGGTTGCAATGATGCCTGGTTTACGACGCATTTCCTTGTCGTTTATTCGCGCCTGCTCCTGCATCTTTTGCTTTTGAATTTCCTGCAAATTTTTCATCATTGCAATCTTTGATGCCTCGTTTTGCATCATTACCTGCTCCGCTTGAATGCGCGCCTGCAAGTCCACCATATCTTTTGCATCGGGAATGCTGGCATCATTGATTTTGTCAAGCAGAACTTGAATGTCACCGAATCTACGGCTTGCTTGCTTATAACTTTCCAGTGCCATTGCCTCATCAATTGCTAGTTGGTCCCTGCGCAGTTTTTGAAGATTGGAACTCCCAACCGGGTTATCCAGTGCAGTTCGCAGCGCCTGCCAATCGCCATATCCCTGGCTCAGGATATTCTTGTACTCGTCCGGTAGGTAGCGCCTGAGCTGGGGATTGTTGACCAGGCTGGCCATGCCGCGTATTCCATTCAAGCTGCGGTATTCCTCGACGAGCTGGTTATATTCCTGCACCATTTGCGCGTATTGAGCGATCCATGATGCAATTTGTGTGGTTTCTTTTGCGATGTTGCTTCCACCGAACCCAAGGAATGCATTGGCTGGAATGGCAGTGAATGCCAGTGCTGCGGCGGCAGCGGCAACGGAAACGGTTTTTTTGATGTTCATGCTGCAATTCTTTCTCGGCGGATTTTGTGAAACTCAGGCAACCAGTTGGCGGGATCTTCGCCCAGTTGAGCTACGAGCTGTTCAGCCAGTAGCGAGGTGGCCGTGTTGCCTGAAAGAACGGCCAATTCATCATCAAAGCCTCTTAAATCAAGTTCTGCTACGACCGAATTCGATCCTTGCTTGATCAGAAAGCGCCGTGATTTTTCCGGTAAATCACGGATCAATTCATATTCTTTTTCGGAGAGTTTGAAATGCTTGATGTAATCATCCCTGTCCGCTTCGGGATTCGGGAGGAATATCTTTGTCGCTGTCTGCTCAATGATGGCAAACGCGATGGGCGAACGAATGACTTGCTTTGGCGCTTGCGTGAAGCAAACGAGAAAGCCGTCCTGTTTTCGGATCGTCACCAGTTTGTTCTTAACGAAGTCCTCGAATTCTGGATCGTCGAGCAGTTTCCAAAACTCATCCATGAATATGACCACCCTTCGGCCATCGAATAGGGATTCGATCCGGTGCATCAAATACATGATGATTGGCGTTCTGGTTTCCGCGTTTTCAAGGAATTCCGTCACGTCAAAGCCGACAATGGCGTTTGCTTCCACGTCCAGGGTGTCTTCTGCGTTGTCCAGCGCCCAACCCAGGGGGCCAAAGCCGTGACACCAGCGCGCCAGGCGCATGTAAATGCCGTTTTGCTCAGTGGGGTTCAGGAATTGCATGATGGCGCTCAGGCGCCGCTGTGCCTTTGGAACCGCTGGGTTCATGACCCCGGCAATTGCCTTTGCAATTTCCGCTTCTTCGCGCGGCGTGATGGGCATGCCTTCGCGCCGCACCAGGTAGCGCACGAGGTTTTCCAGGAAGGTGATGTTGTTGGGGGTGGGGTCGAGCTGGAACGGGTTGAAGCCGGTTGAGACGCCGTTTTTCAGCGGGTAGTAGCGCCCACCCATTGCGCGTACCGCTACGGCCGCGCCCAGGTCTTTGTCGAACACTACGGACGTGAGGCGCTTTGCTGGTGGCTTGTTGAACTTCTGGGCCTGCGCGAGCAAAAAGCACTCGATCACGGTTTTGCCGGTGCCCGACTTGCCGAGCACGATGGTGTTGGCCAGCTCCTTGTGATTCGGGTCCAGCTTCGCGGCCCGCTTGGCGTCAGCGCCCTCTTCCCCTTTGTGGAACGAGAAGTAGAAGGGCGCTCCTGACGTTGTTTTGAACATCGTCACCGCTGGCCCCCATTGGTTCGCTTCAAGGCGCCCAATGGGGTAGTTGTGCAGGCTGGAGAACGAGCAGAAGTTGCGACTGGTAATGTCGCCCGCGCGGATTCGATAGTCGAAGTTGCCGGGCATGAGGGAGTAGTACGCCGCCGCCATGCCTAGGTCTTCGCGCGACCACTTGATGCCCGCATCGCTCAGGATGCTTCCAGCCACCGAAATATGGTCTTTCAGATCCTTCTCGTTCTGCGCGCGGATCATCAACGTGAGTGAGTGCGTGCCCATGACGAACCGATTGCTTGTCAAATCGTCCAGGGCCGCATCAATCGCCTCGACCTGGCTCGTGGCCACGTCCCCGGCATTGACCAGCCGCTTCTGCTGGCGTGTCATACGCCCGCGCGCCACGGGCTTAGAGAGGAACGTGAACGACTGGCCGAGGGTGAACTCGTAGGGCACCGACAACAACTCATTGAGCAGGCCGGGGTGCGTGTGCGCGGGGTATTCTTGAAACGCCAGCGTGGCGCAGAAGTAGTCTTCTGTGGACGTGCGCAGACTCATCAAGCCGCCCTTGCCGAAGAATGGCCGCGACGTGGGCAGCACGTCCCGCATCTCTGCGCGTGGAAGGGGGAAGCGGCGCCACTCACCGTTCAGGATGTAGTGCAGGAACTCCCCAGTTTCAGAAAACAGGTTGCCCTTGAATTCATAGCACCCAAGCAATTCGGGTTCGTAGCGATCCAATGCCGCCATCGACGTTGAAATCAAGTCTTCCATGTTCTCGATATGCTCAAGCTGCAGCTCTTCCAATTGTGCTTTGCTTTGCCGTGAGAACATATCCACGATTCGCCCTGCTGCAATCGGTTGTGGGCGAAATACGATGCTGATATACAGCTCGTTAATCATCAAGGTGGTTTCCTCGATGCGGCTTCGATATTTCTTGTTCAGATTGTTGATGAATTCAGAAGGGAACTCACCTTCCGGGTATTCGTTGATTTCACGCCGGACGATGTGACTCCACAGGGCGACATGGGGCGAACTGATATTTCGGATAAAACCGTTTAACTGGCTGTGCCACCCGTTTAAATCGGATATGTCCGCGCTTTGGTGGGCGGCGCCCGACAGCCTGATGGTAAACATCATGTCGCCATTCATCATCTTGACGATGTTGCGTGTGACATGCCCGGAATATGGAAGAAATGCGCTGACACCAACCTCTTTGTCTATCGCAGACGTGAATTTCAAAATGCCTTTCATGCGGTTCCTTATTTTTTCGCGGAGGCGAAATTCCTGCTCTTTTTAGACTTTGGCAAGGCTGTGTAGGCCAACGGGGAAAAACTGGTAGCTTTCCAAAACATGCGATTGAGACACCGGCCATTGATCAGCCCGTACTTTGTCAGGCTGTCAAATCTACCGGGGTCACTCGCAGAGAGTAGGTAAAGGAAACCGTGCGTTGGGATGAACAGAAGAAGCCAGATGGGGTTGCCAATCGCCAGGAACACGCAGCCAACGACGATCATTTCCACCACAAAAGCTGTGAAGTGCACGCCGAACACCGTTGCCGGGCGCGTCAGACCGACAAACAGCTCATCGACTTCCAATTCGACCACTTTTTCGGCTTCTTCCACTTATTAACTCCCTTTGTTTAACCGACTGCGCTGATGATGTAATCAACAATCGCCGCTGCACCAAAAATCAGTACGATTCCGATAATGATCTTGATCGCCCAGTCCCATGACAACTTACCGGCGATTGCCGCAATGCCACAGGCAATAACCGCAATAATCGCCAATGTCCGGGCTAAGCCGCCCGTAAAAATGTCCATCACTTTCTGAGCCGCTGCATCCCACGGTTCCGCCAGGGCCAACTCAGGGGCCATGAAAAACAAAACGATGAGCAGCATTGCAATCATCGACAACGTTTTTCCGCTTGTCTCTCTCTTTTGCTGTGCGTTGTCGATGTAAGCGGTTTTAAATTGATTCAGCATAAGTTTCCTTTCATGTTGCTTTGATTTTAAGATGACAGTCTATAGAGACTGAATTAATATTTGTTCTTAAATGTTTAACCATTCGGTCGAGGCTTGACCACTCTCTTGCTTTGCCTCGCGTCGTGATTACTGGAAAAACACCTGATTTCCATTTGAGGATGGCGTGTAATTCGTACTTGGATTTGTCGTTCTCCCTTATTTGCAATATCTCCACCTGGTTGCTTATTAGGTAGTGCAACAATTCGGCGTTCTGCAGTCCGCGTTGAAGTCGTTGGTTCATGCTTGCTTCTTGCCGCCGCCTCCCTTGTCGCCGTTGAAATCTGGCTTGTTGCGCTTGTTGGGGAAATTGGCGCGACAGCCGTCCTTGAAGCCCGAGCAACCCCAAAAGTCGTAGCCGTCTTTGCCTCTTTTGGTGCGGCGAATAAGTGGTTTGGAGCACAGCGGGCACGAATGGCCGGAATCGCTTGGGGTTTCCTTCTCGCCGGGCTGACCATCCTTGTCGGGCCGCGTTGCGTTGCAGGCGGGGTAGCCGCTGCACCCCCAGAAGTTCCCGGTTTTCCCAGGAATGCGGCGCATTGCGCTGCCGCAGTCGGGGCAAGGATGGCGCGGCGCTGATCCGCTGGTTTCAAGGCTGGCCAGTTCCTGGCGCAGCTTGTCGTGCGTGGCCTCGACCGTGGCCAAGTAGCTGCCCTGCCCGCTTGCGATCCTGTCCAGCTCGCTTTCCACTTCGCGCGTGAAGTCCACGGCGATGAAGGAGAACGCTTTCGTGAGCTGATCGACGATGAAAAATGCCGTCTCTGTCGGATGCAAAAACAGCTTGCGAGTGGTGATGTAGCCGCGCCTCTCGATGTTGCCCATGATGGCCGCGTAGGTTGCTGGGCGCCCTATTCCCTCGCTCTCCAGCTTGCCGATCAGAGAGGCCTTGGTGTAGCGCTTGGGCGCCCGTGTCTTGAGGGCTAGAACTTCGCCGCCCAGCGGTTGGAGCCGTTGCCCCGCATCGAGCGGTGGCACCTGGTTGCTTTCGGCGCCCTGCCCTTCAGGCCTGTCTTGACCGTCCGCTTCCTCGTGTCCCTCGCTCACCAGAGACAGCCAGCCGGGTTCCTGCAGCGTTTCACCTTTAGCGCGAAAACGGACTTGTCTGCTGTCCACCTGTCCGAGCAAGGTAGCAGTGCGGGTCTTGTAAACAGCATCCGCCAACTGGCTTGCGATGGCACGTTGGCGAATCAGCTTGTACAGGGCTTGCTCGTCGCCCCCCTGCCCTGCCGTCTCAACTTCCCAGTGTGTGGGTGTGATGGCAGGGTGCCCAGCTTGCGCGGCTGCCGAGGTTTTGAAGAGGCGCAGTTTCGGAGCCATCGCCCATCCGTGTGCCTGCGCCAAGGCGCTGATGTGCGGGAAATCGTCTGCGCTGATATTGGGGTTGTCGGTCCGGTGGTAGGTGATATGCCCGGATTCAAAGAGCCGCTGCGCAATACGCATCGTGTCTTCTGGGTCGAACCCCAGCTTCACGCTGGCCGCTTGCTGCATCCCGCTGGTAGCCAATGGCGGGGCCGGTGCGCGCCGGCGCTGGCCGTCTTCACAACCTTCGACCATGACCGACTCGACGGCTGCAACCCTCGCGGCAAATTCGCCGTCTTGAAAATAGGGGCGATCTTCTGGGGCGAAGTCAGGGACGACTTCCCACATGGCATGCCAATTTTTCGCGTCCGCGAAATTTCCCAGTGCCTGGAAATCCAGGCGCACCTGAAAATGGTTCGTGGGCGTGAAGGCGGAAATCTCTCGCTCTCGCATCACCACCAACGCGACCGCAGGACTTTGGACGCGGCCCGCGGATAAAGTCGTGCCGCCAATCTTGGACAGCGCAGGACTGACCAGGTAACCCACCAGTCGATCCAGCACGCGCCGCGCCTCTTGTGCGCCCACCAGCTTGTAATCAATCCCGGTAGGTGCAGCCACTGCCTGGCGCACCACGGTTTCTGTAATGGCGGGAAAGCGAACCCGCTTTGCATCCCTTCCCAGCTTGAGTTCGCGCGCCAGGTGCCAGGCGATGGCTTCGCCTTCCCTGTCCGGGTCGGTGCCTATGAGTATCTCGCTTGCTCGTTCGCACTGGCTGCGCAGCCGTGACACCACCGATGCGCCGCGTTCAGACAGCCGGTATTGCGGTTTGTACTTGGGCGCCTCGACGCCAATTTCCTTGTCGGGCAGATCGCATACGTGGCCGAGGCTGGCGGACACTTTCCAGCCGTCGCCCAGAATGCTTTGCAGCTTCTCGACCTTGCCTTGGGATTCGATGATGAGCAGCTTCATGCTCAGAACACCATGGCTTGGCCGATCTCATCGCCCTGCCCTTCGGGCGGGTTTCCGAAGACCATCGCGGGGTCGGTTGTGACGGGCGCGGTCGTCGGCTTCGTGGGGCGAGATTTTGCTTGGCCGGATGGCTGCGGCGTCCCCGCAATGGTTTTGTCGGCTTGCGCCGCCATAGGAGGAGCGCTTGGCGCAACAGATTGCGGATCTAGTTTGATGGCCGGAACTGTGTAGCCCTGGACGATCTTGAGTCCGTTCGTGCTGACCTTCTGCACGTAGCCATTCTTGATGCCGCGTGCGAAGTCGCCAGTGTTGTAAGCGCTTAGAGCTTTCTTGAGGGCTTCCTGCGGTGCGCCCTCCTTTACGCTCGCCCGTGTGAAGTTGACTTCGAGAATGAGCGCTGCCGCGCTCAGGTTCTTGCACACGTCGAAAACTTCATCGACCGTCATCCCGAGCCTTGTGAGATTCTCGGAATTGATCTGACCCAGGCCCATGTCGATGTTCTGTCCGCCTGCAATGAGGGTCTTCGCTGCCGCTACCGCTTCCGCTTTGTTGGTCGGCTGTCGCGTGAGCTGCAGCCCGCCTTTGTTAACCCCGATTGCGAACGGGTTAAAACCGCTTTCCGTTTTAACGATTGCCGCAAGTGTTTGCGGATGAACTGCAGGGGCGCATTGCTGGGCCAAAACCAGAAAATCCATTATTAACCTGAACGATATATTTATAAGCCAATGCAAAGAGCCATGTTTTGCAGTGGCGCGATGATAAATATAAAAATGCGTTTACTGGTAAGTCAGGATTATTTATTGAGTTACAGCGGGTTAGAGTTGTAATCCTGTGTTGGCATTTGCCCGGCTTAGGCGCACGCTGGTGGGTTGCCCTTATGAACCCTTCTTTTTGCTTATGAGCCGTCGCCGGTATTCCGTGTTTCTTGATTTGCTTCGTCAGGCCCGTACCGATGTTGGGATGACGCAGGCGGACGTCGCCCGCAAGCTTGGGGTGCCGCAGAGCTATGTGAGCAAGTGCGAGTCCGGAGTACGGCGTATGGACGTGACGGAGGTTCACGCCTGGCTGGATGCCGTCGATAGGGATTGGGTGACCTTCATGCTGACGCTAGGCCATGCGTTGGACGCCCAGGGATTGCAGACATTTCCGCCGTCCCGCTTCTGAGGCATTTCCCCCCCTGCGGTTGAAAAACCGGATGCCCCCGCCCCGTTGGGGCTTTGCGCCGCTCGCCTCACCCGGCTCGAACCCGCTGGGATTGCCCTGCGGGCACGGCTCCAGGCCACCTTGCCCGCTATTGGGGGAAGTGCTGCGCACATCCCCCTGCCGCTGGGGCTTCCCCCTTGAAAGACAGCCAAGACGGCCGCAAGCGTCCGACTTGCCCCCGACCGGGCCATGGTGCCCCGAAGCGCGCACGCCTTGCGTGCGGGTTGTCCGGTAGGGGCCGGTGCGGAGCACTGCCGTGCTTCTTGCACGGCACCCCGCAAGCCCGGACAAGGGTATGGCCCGGCGTACCT